>NZ_OZ224516.1:0-5725747 GCF_964020785.1 Rhizobacter fulvus | reverse complement strand
TGAATCAAGGTAGGCCGCCATGTTGCCGTCGGGCGGGTCGATGATCGTGGTGCTGCCGTTGAGGACGTGGTCGCCCGAGAACAGCAGGCCGTCTTCTTCGACGACCAAGCACAAGTGGTTGGCGGCGTGGCCTGGCGTGTGGATCGCACACAAAGTCACCGGGTGCTCCGGGTCGGCAAGATGCACGCGCTCGCCGTCGCCGAGTTCGCGATCGGGCACGAACAGCGAATGATCCCGAGCGGTCGGTGCCGACGCCATGCCGAGAATGGGCGGACGCCGGCCGGTGCGGTCGGCGCAGAGTTGCGCCAGCGGCTTTGCGCCTGGCGAATGGTCGGGGTGCGAGTGCGTGCAGAGGATGGCCCGGATGTTCCCCTCGGTCGCCCCGAACAGGCGCGCCACGTGCTCGTCGTCGGGTGGGCCGGGGTCGATCACGACGAAGCCGCCGGCCGCGCTGCCGATGATGTAGCTGTTCGTGCCGGGCCCTGTCATCACGCCGCGGTTCGGCGCCGTCAGCCGCCACAGGTGGCGCAGCAGTTGCACCGGCCGTTCGTGCTGCCAGTCGAGCGCATGTTCGAGCTGGCCGTCGGGGCAGACCATCTCGAGCTCGCCGAAGGGCAGGTCGTGCTCCATGTAGCGTTGCGGCTGGCCCTTGACGAGGGCGCCGCGCGGGCACGACTCCCACAGCGGCCGGCCGCTCGCGCAGGCCTGCAGCGCGGCGTCGACGTCGCGGAACGGCGCCAGCCAGCGCAGCGTGCGCAGGGTCGGGAAGATCAGCGGCAGCGTGCCGCCCTGGTGACGCTGCAGTGCGTCCTCGGCACGCAACCAGACCGGTTCGAACTGTTCGGCGTCGTCGGCCACCGCGGTCTGGCCTGCGGGGATGCGCGCGATCAGGAAGGCGGTGTCGAAACGCCGCGGTCCGACGTCCCGATCGGTGGTCCAGCGCGCCAGCGTGCGCACCTCGGTCGCCGCCAGCTTGAGCCGGTGTGCCCGCAACTGCGGGTACAGGGCCTGGTCGCGCCGCAACGATGCAATGTCCCGATGGGTCAAGGGGCCGCCGTCGTCGCGCACGGCGTGCAGAATTCCCAGTTCCTCGAAGCTTTCGCGCAGCGCGGCCAAGGCCGGCGTCAGACCCTCGGCCGGGTGGCCGGCAGCAGCGCCGTGGACCAGGTCGAGGGCGTCCGCGTCCTCGGCGTCGATGCGTCCGCCGGGGAACACGAACACGCCGGGCAGGAAGCTCGCGGTCGGCGAGCGCCGCGTCAGCAACACCTCGGGGCCGGCGGCGCTGTCACGCAACCACAGCAGGGTGGCCGCCGGCCGCGGTGTGGCCGGGGTGCGGGCGGCATGGAGCTGCAAGGTGGGACGGACCATCGGTTCGGCTTCCTCTGTCAGGCACTGGCGCTGTTGGTGCGCAGCAGCTCGTCGAGCGTGCGCTCCAGATGGCGCAGCGAATTGCATTCGCGCGCGATGTGGCAGTAGGGTGCGTAGCGCTTCATCTCCGAATCGCCCAGGCCCCAGAACGACACCGGCTCGGGGTTCAGCCAGATCACGCGCCGCGCGCGCCCGTACAGCGTCTTCATGATCTCGGCGTGCGCCTCGCCGCGGTTGTTGCGCGCGTCGCCCAGGATCAGCACCGTGGTGCGGCGGTCGATGCGGTGCATCAGCTGCTCGTCGATGTCCTCCAACACCTGGCCGTAGTCGGTGCCGGAGCCCCCCACCGCCTGCATCACCTTGTCGACCGCCTGCTCGACCGGCAGCGACTCGAAGGTCGCGCTGACGTCGACCAGGTGGTTAGTGAAAGCGAAGGACTGCACGTCGGACACCAGCTCGTCCAGGCTGTACAGGAACAGCAGCAGGAAGCGCGCGTACTGGCGCACCGAACCGCTCACGTCGCAGATCGCCACCACGCGCGGTCGCTCCACTTTCGTGCTGCGCCAGAAGGTCTCGAACATCACGCCGCCATAGGCCGCGTTGGCGCGCATCGTGCGGCGGAAGTCGAGCTGACCGCGCTGTTCGCGGCGCTTGCGGCGCGCGTGACGCTCGGCCAGGCGGCGCGCGATCTTGCGCACGATCTCGTGCATGCGGGCGAAGTCGCGACGGTCGATGTTCGACAGCTTCTGGGTCTGCAGAAAGTCGTCGTGCAGTTCGCGCGTCGGCGCGGTGCCGTACATCGAGAGCTTGCGTTCGACGAAGTTGCGCACCTCGTTGAACAGGTGCTTGCGGGAGCGCTCCAGCGCGGCCAGGCGCTCGGGCGCCAGTGTCTGCCGGCGCGCGTCGCTGATCTCGCGGTCGAGCAGCTCCAGCCCCATCGCCTGCTGGATCTTCTGGGTGTAGTAGCCCTTCTGCGTGAAGAACCAGATGTCGGTCAGGCCGACCTCGCGCGCGGCCTGCTGCATGCGGCGCGACAGCGCCGCCGAGTCGCCCGACTGCAGCAGCTGCGACAACGCCTGGCCCGCGCTGCCCTGGCAGCCGCCGGGTCCGCCGCTGCCCCCCCCGCCTTCGGCGTTCGAGGGCTGATCGGCCTGCGGCGGCGGAGCCGGTTCGGCACCGGCCGGCGCCGGGGCCAGCTGGCGCGTGCCGAAGGACTCGAAGCGGAAGAAGCGGTCGAAGGTCTGGTCGAACACCGCGCGGTCGGGCAGCGTCTTGGCCAGGGTCGCACCAAGCGCGCTCTTCAGCAGATCGCGTTCGCGCCAGCCCACCAGCGCGGTGGCGCGTGCTGCATCGATCTGCGCGTTCAGGCTGATCTCGAGGTCGCTGCCGCGCAGCGCCTTGAAGAAGTCTTCAAGAGTGGCTTGCAAGAGGTAACTCCGCGCCCTTGCGCGCCTGGGCCAGCAGCGCCGGGAGCTGCTCGGTGGCCGACGCGATGTCTTGCTCGAACTTGAGGAACACGTTGAGGGTGTCGCGCACCAGGTCGAGGTTCAGGTGCTCGGCATTGAGCAGCAGCAGGGTCTTGGCCCAGTCGATTGTCTCGCTGACCGAGGGCTGCTTCTTCAGGTCGATGGCGCGCACCGCCTGCACGAAGGCCACCAGTTCGCGGTTCAGTGTCTGCGACAGGCCGGGCACGCGGCGTTCCAAGATCTGCCGTTCGACCACCGCCTCCGGAAACGGGATGTGCAGGTGCAGGCAGCGGCGCTTCAGCGCGTCACTCATCTCGCGCGTGTTGTTGCTGGTCAGGAAGACCAGCGGCTTGACCTTGGCCACGATCGTGCCGAGCTCGGGCACCGAGACCTGGAAATCCGACAGCACCTCGAGCAGGAAGGCCTCGAACTCGGGGTCGGACTTGTCGATCTCGTCGATCAGCAGCACGCAGCCGCGTTCCTGGTGCAGCGCCTGGTAGAGCGGCCGCGGCTCGAGGAAGTGCTCTGAGAAGAACAGGTCGTCGTGCGCATGCAGCTTCTCGATCGATGCCGCGAGGCCGACCGCGCCCTGCATCATCTCGGCCAGCTTGTCCTTGAGGAGTTGGGTGTACAGCAGTTGCTTGCCGTACTTCCATTCGTACAGCGCCTTCGACTCGTCGAGGCCTTCGTAGCACTGCAGTCGGATCAGCGGCACTTCGAGGATGCTGGCCATGCTCTTGGCGAGCTCGGTCTTGCCGACCCCGGCCGGCCCTTCGACCAGCACCGGCTTCTCGAGGTTGAACGCGAGGTAGACCGCGGTGGCGAGCTGCCGGTTGGCGATGTAGTCGACGTCCGAGAGTCGCGACAGCACGACATCAACGGTATCGAAATGGGAATCATGCAGGGACTTCATCGGGTTCCTTCTTGGTGAGCAGGCCGGTGCCTGCCGTCAGTTGTCGCGCTTCGCCGACGCCGCGTGCGATGCCGAGCACCGTGCGGATGTCGCGTCTGAGTTCGAGCAGATTGCGGCCGTGATCGTCCAGCGGCGCGGCAAACGACTCGCAGGCGTTCTGCCAGCGTTCCAGCGCCAGGCGAACGCCGACGTTCAGGTCGGCCAGACGATCGTCCGCACCCTGTTTGTCGAGGTGCGAGGCGGTTACGGCGGCCAGTTGCGCCAGCGCCGCGAGCTCGAGTTGCAGCGCACCGAGGGTGCGCAGGGTCGCGGGCGTCGGTGCGGCGCCGCGTTGCCACGCCGCCAGCGCGTCGAGCTCGGCCTGCATCGCGCCGCACACGACACCTGCCAACAGGGCGTCTTCGAGCGCGCGCAGCGGCCGGGCGATCAGATCGAAGGCGCGGCCATCGGTGCGCAGGCGGCCGGCGCGGGCCACGTGGCAGGCGTCGAACGCAAGCCCGCAATGGCCGAGCGGCGGCAGCGCGGCCGGGCGACCGTTGGGCAGCCGCTTCAGGCCGGTCGCATCGGTATCGACGACGAAAGCATCGAACATCTTGCGGCCGCCCGCCTCGCCGGTGACGGCCAGCACGACGACGGCGTCGGCGGCAGGGCCGTTGCTGACGAAGGCCTTTTCGCCGTCGAGCTGCCAATGGTCATCGTGACGGCTGGCGAAACAGCTCAGGTGCTTGGGGTGCGCTCCGACCTTCGGTTCCGAGATGGCGAGCGCCACGATCTTGGCGCCGCGCGCCATCATCCGCACGAGTGCCCGCTGGGCTTCGTTGCGGGCGTGCGGGCCGATCACGAAGCGCCCCAGCATTTCGTTCATCAGCCACGCGAGCGCCAAGCCCACGCTCGCCGTCTCGCGTGCGATCAATCCTGCCAGTGCCGAGATGACCGTCCAGTCGGCGCGAGCCGTGCGGCCGTCGGCATCGAAACCCACGCCGAGCAGACCGCGGGTAGCCAAGTGCTGCCACCAGGCGCGCGGGAACGCACCCTCGCGGTCGACGGGTGGTGCGCAGCGCAGGGCGATTCGCATCGATTCGAGCAGGTCTTCATCACAGGTGGCGATGTCGGCGGGGCGGATGTTCATGGCATGCGGCCTGCACTGTGGAACCCGAGCTGGCGCGCGGCGAGGTCGCGCATCACTTCCTCGGCGCCGCCGCCGATCGCGTTGACCTTGACCTCTCGGTAGATGCGCTCGACCGTGACGCCGCGGATGAAGCCTGCGCCACCGTGCATCTGCACCGCTTCGCTCGCGCAATGCGCCATGGTCTGGGTGGCCTGGTTCTTCAGCAGGCAGATCTCGCCCACCGGCGTGTCGCCCTGTTCGACGCGCCAGGCCAGCAACTCCAGCAGAGCCTGCGTCGCCTCGATGCGCATCGCCATGTCGGCCAGCTTGTGGCGCGTGACCTGCTGGTCGATCAGCCGCCCGCCGAACATCTCGCGCGCGCGCGCCCAGGCCAGCGCCTCGTCGAGGCAGACGCGTGCGAAGCCGTTCGCGCCGGCGGCCAGGAAGATGCGCTCGCGGTTGAAGTTGAGCATGATGGCCTTGAAGCCCTGGTTCTCGGTGCCCACCAGATTGCCCACCGGCACGCGGCAGTTGTCGAAGTACAGGGTGGCGGTGTCGGAGCACAGCCAGCCCATCTTCTCGAGTCGCGTCTGCGTGAAGCCGGGCGTGCCCTTTTCGACCAGCAGCAGCGACACGCCGCCCGCGCCCGCGCCGCCGGTGCGCACCGCCACGGTGTAGAAGTCGGCGCGCATGCCCGAGGTGATGAAGGTCTTGGAGCCGTTGAGCACGTAGTGATCGCCATCGCGCCGCGCCGTGGTCTTCAGGTTCGCGACGTCCGAGCCGCCCGACGGTTCGGTGATGCCCAGGGCGCTGATCTTCTCGCCGCTCAACACCGCGGGCAACACCTTGCGCTTGATCGCCTCGGACCCCACGTTGACGATCGGCGGGCAGCCGATGGTGTGCGACAAGAGGCTCGCCAGCACGCCGCCGGCGCCGCAGCGCGCCAGCTCCTGTGCCGCGATGATGGTCATGAACAGGTCGCCGTCGTTGCCGCCATGGGCTTCTGGAAAGCCCAGGCCGAGCAGGCCGATCTCGGCTGCTTTGCGGTACAGCTCGAGCGGGAAGCTCGCAGCCGCTTCCCAGGCCTCGACGTTCGGCGTGATTTCGCGCGCGACGAAGCGCCGCATCGCGTCGCGGAAGGCCGCGTGCTCGGCGGTGTAGAAGGGGCTGCTGGCAGGGGTGGCGTTCACGGTGTTGCTCATGGGGGTCGATGCCGCGCTTAGGGCGCCGCAACCTCGTCGATCAGGGTGACGATGACGGCCCGGTTCGCGACCTGGTCGCCGGGCCGCACGCCGACCCGTTCGACCACGCCGTCGCGACGCGCGACCAGCTGGTGTTCCATCTTCATCGCTTCAAGCACCGCCAGGCGCTGGCCCTTCGTGACCGCGTCGCCGGGCTGCACCAGCACCGCCAGCACGCGCCCGTTCATCGGCGCGGTGACGCTCGACTCGGCCGCCTGTTCGCTGCCGCGCGGTGGTGCATGGGTGATGTCGTCGAAGGCGTTCACATGGCCGTCCAGCGCCAGGTGCAGCGTGGCGCCGGCGAAGGCGCGCGTGCCTTGACACTGCAGACCGTCGATCGACAGCGGCACGGCCGCGCCGTCGGCCGTGCCGATCGCGATGTCGTGCGCCGTGTCACCGTCGAGTTCGACGCGGAATCGCCCGTTGCCCAGCGCCGTGACGTGGGTGGGGTGTCGGCGCTCGCCCTCGGTCAGCTCGAGCGGCCAGCGCGGCGTGCCGTTGGAGCGCCAGTTGGACTGCGCGCCGCGATACGCCGTGGCGTCGAACCACAGCGCCGCTGCCACGGCCACGGCTCGGTTGGCGGCCGTCGGGCGCTGCAACACCTCGGGGCCGAAGTGTCGGTCGATGAAGCCGGTGGTGGCCGCACCCGTTGCGAATTCGTCGTGCGCGGCCGCCGCCTCCAGAAAGCCCAGGTTGGTCGGCAGACCCAGCACGCGGGTGTTGCGCAGCGCGCCCAGCAGGCGCCGCCGGGCCTCGTCGCGGGTCGCGCCGAAGGCGATGATCTTCGCGATCATCGGGTCGTAGAACGGGCTGACGGTCTGGCCGCTGACCAGCCCGTGGTCGACGCGGATGCCGGTGCCGGTCGGCGGCTGCCACAGCGCCACGTCGCCGCTTTGCGGCAGGAAGCCGGCCCACGGGTCTTCGGCGTAGAGGCGCACCTCGATGGCATGGCCCTGCAGCCGCACCTGGTCCTGCGTCAGCGGCAGCGCCTCGCCGCGTGCCACCGCCAGTTGCCAAGCCACCAGGTCCTGCCCGGTGATGCATTCGGTGACCGGGTGCTCGACCTGCAGCCGGGTGTTCATCTCGAGGAAGTAGAAGCTGCCGTCGCGGTCGAGCAGGAACTCGACCGTGCCGGCGCCGACGTAGTCGACCGCACGCGCGGCGGCCACGGCCGCGGCGCCCATGCGTTCGCGCAGCGCCGCGCCGACGGCGGGTGAGGGCGCTTCCTCGAACACCTTCTGATGCCGGCGCTGGATCGAGCAGTCGCGCTCGCCGAGGTGGATCACATGGCCGAGCCGGTCGGCAAAGACCTGCACCTCGACGTGGCGCGGCTCGACCACCGCGCGTTCCAGGATCAGCTCATCGGAGCCGAACGCGCTGGCGGCCTCGGAACGCGCGCTGACCAGCGCCGCCGGCAAATCGGCCATGTTGGTGACCAGCCGCATACCGCGGCCGCCGCCGCCGGCCGCCGCCTTGACCATGATCGGCACGCCGATCTCGTGCGCCTGTGCCAGCAAGGTCTTGTCGGACTGGTCGGCGCCCTGGTAGCCCGGCACACACGGCACGCCGGCCGCGAGCATCAGGCGCTTGGCCGCGGCCTTGTTACCCATCTGCTCGATGGCATGCGGGTCGGGGCCGATGAAGACCAGCCCGGCGGCCTGCACGGCACGCGCGAACTCGGCGTTCTCGGACAGGAAGCCATAACCGGGATGCACCGCGCCGGCGCCGCTGGCGGCGGCCGCGCGCAGCACCGCCTCGATGCTCAGGTAGCTGTCGCGCACCGGCGGCGGGCCGATGCACAGTGCCTCGTCGGCCTGCCGCACATGCAACGCGTCGGCATCGGCCTCGCTGTAGACCGCCACCGTGCGATAACCCTCGGCGCGCGCGGTGCGGATCACGCGGCAGGCGATCTCGCCGCGGTTGGCGATCAGGATCTTGGTGAACGCGGTCCGGGTCATGCCGAGCTCACATCCGCGCCACGCCGAAGCTGTTCGGCCGCGGGTTGCGCGCACGCCCCTCGCGACACACCGCCAGCGTCATGGCCAGCACCTGGCGTGTGTCGCGCGGGTCGATGATGCCGTCGTCCCACAGCCGCGCGGTGGCGAACAGCGATTGCGACTCCATGTCGAAGCGCTGCAGGATCTCGGCCTTCATCGCCTCCAGCATGGCCGGCTCGGGTGTCTTGCCGGCGCGCGCCATCTTCTCCTCGGTGACGATGCGCATCACGGTCGACGCCTGCTCGCCGCCCATCACCGCGACGCGGGCGTTGGGCCAGGCGAAGACGAACTGCGGGTCGTAGGCGCGGCCGCACATTCCGTAGTTGCCGGCGCCGAACGAGGCCCCGATCATCAGCGTGATGCGCGGCACCGTGCTGTTGGTGACGGCCTGGATCATCTTGGCGCCGTGCTTGATCATGCCGACCTGCTCGACCTCCTTGCCGACCATGAAGCCGGTGGTGTTCTGCAAATACACCAGCGGCGTTCCCGACTGGTTGCACAGCTGCATGAACTGGGTGGCCTTGTTCGCACCCTGCGGGTCGATCGGTCCGTTGTTGCCGATGAAGCCGCAGGGCTGGCCCTCGATCGCGCCATGCCCGCACACGGTGGCGGCACCGAATTCGGGCTTGAAGTCGAGGAAGTCGGAATCGTCGATCAGTCGCGCCAGCAGTTCGCGCACGTCATAGGGCTGGCGGTAGTCGGGCGGCACCAGCCCGGCGATTTCTTCGGCAGGGTATCGCGGCGGCTTCCAGGCGCGGCATGCCTGCGCCGGCAGCTGGTCGTTCCAGGGCATGCGCGCCAGCACGTCGCGGGCGATGCGGATGCCGTCGGCATCGTTCTCGGCCAGGTATTCGGCGACGCCGGAGATGCGGGTGTGCATCTCGGCCCCGCCCAGTTCTTCGTCGGTGGCGATCTCGCCGGTGGCCGCCTTCAGCAGCGGCGGGCCGGCCAGAAAGGCCTTGGCCCGCCCGCGCACCATGACCACGTAGTCCGACATGCCTGGCAGGTACGCGCCGCCGGCGGTGGAATGGCCGTGCATCACCGTCACCTGCGGGATCCCGGCCGCCGACAGCCGCGCCTGGTTGGCGAAGCCGCGACCGCCTTCGATGAACACTTCGCCGACGTGCATCAGGTTGGCGCCGCCCGATTCGACCAGCCGCACCACCGGCAGCTTGTTCTCGAGTGCGATCGCCTCGGCGCGCAGGCTCTTGCGCATGCCCATCGGCGTGATCGTGCCGCCCTTGATCGCGCTGTCGGAGGCGAACACCATGCAGCGCACGCCCGAAACGATGCCGATGCCGGTGACGATGCCGCCGCCGAGCACGTTCTTCTCGCCGTCGTCGTCGTGCATGCGGTAGCCGGCCAGCGTGGACAGCTCGAGCCAGGGCGAGCCGCGGTCGAGCAGGCGCGCCACGCGCTCGCGCGGCAGCAGCTGCTTGCGGGCGCGGAACTTCGCCTCCATGCCGTTCGAGGTGTCGCGGACACGGGTTTCGAGGCCGCGAAACTTGGCGATCATCGCGAGCATCTGTTCGCGATGCTGCATGACTCGCTCCGAGCCGGGGTCGATCAGGGTCTGCAGAACTGGCATGCGTCTCGGGTGGGTTCGATCCGGATCAGAGGCTCGGCCGGCGACGACGCTGGAAGCGCCGCCATCGCTCGAAACGAAGGCTGCTGGCCGCAGGAGCGAATCAAGCGACGGCGCTCTCGAACAAACCTAACGACCGTTAGAAAGCGAGATGGTACAGGAAAACCGGCCGGCGGTCAGGCCGCGCCGGTTGGACACCGCTCAGCGCGTGATGCGCAGTTCCTTCAGCAACCCGTCGGGATCGACGATCGTGCGCAGCACCGCCAGTTCCTGTGGCGTGGGCGGCTCGGTTTCGACCACCGTGGCCGGCACCCTGACCTCGAAACCGGTCGCCGCCTGCACGTCGGCCACGGTGACGCCGGGGTGCAGCGAGAGGATGCGCATGAAGCCGCTGTCGGGCGCGAAGTCGAACACGCCCAGCGGCGAGAACACGCGCTTGGGCGGCATGCACAGCGTCTGCACGTGCTTCGCCCGGTCGGCGGTGTGGCCGGGCGAGCTGATGAAATCGACCTCGTCGACGAAGATCTTGCGGTTGTGGTGCATCGTGAAGAAGTACAGCACCCCGAACGACACGCCGAAGCACAGCCCCACCGTGCCCACGCCGCGCACCTTGGGCGCGGCGTAGTCGCCGACGCAGACCATGTTGCTGCTGCCGCGCTTGTCGATCTGGATGCCGCCGATGACGGCGACGATCTGCTCGTTGCCGCGGTTGTGGCGCCACATCTCGATGTCGACGATGTCTTCCATGTCCATCACGTACTCGGCGCCGCGGATCATGCGGTGGTCCGAGGTCGAGGTCTGCAGCTTCGAGCTGGAATTGATGGCGCCGCCGCCGCCGGCCAGCCACCACAGGTTGGGGGCGTAGAGGATGCGCGCGAGTTTGATGCCGGCCGCGGGCAGCTGCGAATAGGCGCCGACCGCGGCCCAGTCGCCGTCGTGCTCCTTCATCTGGCGCGCGATGGCCACGGCCATCAGTTCGCCGACCGAATAGTCCTGTGCTGTCTTGATGTTCGACATGGCGGCTCCTCAGATCGATTCACGCAGGTTCAGCAGGCGCTCGATGCCGAACTTCTCGAGGTACGCGAAGTGGTCGGCGGGGCCGAACACATGGTCGCGCAGGTAGGCGTCGATGTCTCCGTCGCGGTAGGCGATCAGCGCCGGCTCGTCGTGGTTGTAGACGCCATGGCACGACAGCGGGTGCGAGCCGTACGGCACCTTGACCACCATGTCGATGTAGTGGCCCGGGATGCTGGTGCGCTTGGGGTCGGCCTGGATGCTTTCCAGCGTGACGATCTCTTCGGTCGTGACGATGGTGCGGCGCGAGGCCTTGGCGATCAGCGCGTCGCCGACCACCGAGCCGAGGTGCACGACGTTGCCGAAAGGGTCGCACTTGGCGGCATGGATGATCGCCACGTCGGGCGCGATCGCCGGCGAGACGATGATCTCGCGTCCGGTGTAGGGGTCGGTGGTGCGCCGGTAGGTAGGTTCGCGCTTCGGGTTGTCGCGCGCCTCGTGGCCGGGCGGGTAGGGCACGAAGGGCAGGCCCAGTGCGCCGGCCTTCAGGCCCAGCACGTAGTAGATCTCGTCGCCGTCGATGACCTTGATGCGCTTTTCCTCGACCGCCTTGCGGTAGCGCGGCGCCATGCCCAGATGCTCCATGCCGACGTAGCAAACCGTCAGCGTGTCGACGCAGCCGGCGCCCACCAGCAGGTCGGCCGGCATGCCGGCGCTGACGTTGGCGATCAGCTTCAAGCCCTTGGTGCCGCGGCGGACGATCTCGCGGATCAGCGCCATCGGCCCGTTGTGCGAGTGGATGCCGCCGAAGGCCAGGGTGCTGCCGTCGGTGATGAGCGCGGCGGCCTGCGCGAGCGTGCCGAGCTTGGGGGTGCGCTGCGGGGTGTCGATGACTTCCATGGTCTTGGTCTTTCGTCGGTCGGAGTTCAGTTGAAGCTGACGCGCGCGGGCAGCTCGCGTTGCAGGATGTCGCGCGCCTGGTCGATCATGCGCGTCACGATCTCGTGCGCCGGCAGCACGCTGGCTATGCGCGCCACGCCCTGGCCGCAGAAGATGCCCGACTCGAGGTGGCGCCCGACGCGCGCCGCGCCCAGCGGCATCGGCGTGGTCAGCAGCGCCTGCTCGGGCATCGGCAGCGCCGCCAGGCCCGAGGCGTCCCAGGCGGTGTCCCATTCGCTGCGCAGGTGGCGGCAGGTCTTGCCGGTGTACCACTTGCTGCGCACCGTGGCGCCGTCGCCGGCGTCGACGATGCGCTGCTTGTACCAGTCGGGCGCGCTGCATTCGCGGCTGGCGATGAAGCGCGAGCCGACCCAGACGCCGACCGCGCCCAGCGCCAGCGCCGCGGCCAGGCCGCGGCCGTCGACGATGCCGCCGCGCGCGACGCTGACCGCGTCCTTCACCTTGCCCACCAGGCTCATCACCTTGATGCCGAGCGCATGCGCTTCGGCGACCATGAACGCGGGGTTGCCCAGCGCCGAGACGAACAGCGCCGGCCGCGCCAGCAGGATCGCCTTGACCTGTTCGCGGCTGAAGGTCTCGCCGAGCTTGAACGAGGCGACCGAGCTCATGCCCGGCGTGGCGCGCGCGTCGTCGTCGTCGAAGGGGATGCCGCGCTCCTGCAGGAAGCGCTCGCGCAAGGCCAGGTGCTGCGGCGGGAAGTGGGCCTTGGCAGCGGCGGCGCGGAAGTCGTGGCCGTAGGTTTCCACGCGCGCCGGCAGGCCGATGTCCATGCCGAAGGGCTTGCCGGTCAGCTTGCGGGTCTCGGCGGCCATCGCGATGATCTGCTCCGGGTCCTTGTCGGCGCAGGCCAGCACGCCGATGCCGCCGGCTTCCGAGACCGCGGCGACCAGCTTGGGGTCGGAAATGTCGGGCGCCATCGCGGCGAGCATGATGGGCAGCTCGATGCCCAGCAGGTCGCACTGCGGGGTGCGGAAGCTGGTTGCGGCCATGCCGGTTCTCCTGTGGCCTCGCTGGCTGCGGCGGCCGCTTTCAGCGGCGCGGGTACAGCCCGAGGTTCTTGCTGATGATCTTCAGCATGATCTCGTCGGCACCGCCGCCGATCGAGCACAGCCGGCCGTCGCGGTAGAAGCGTGACACCGGCGTTTCGTTGACGAAGCCCATGCCGCCATAGAACTGCAGGCAGCTGTCGGCGACCTCGCGTTGCAGGCGCCCGACCTTGAGCTTGGCCATCGAGGCCAGCGTGGTCACGTCCTGGCCGCCGATGTAGAGCTCGGCCGCGCGGTAGACCAGCGCGCGCAGGGCCTCGATCTCGGTCTGCAGTTCGGCGAGCCTGAAGTGCAGGTACTGGTTGTCGAGCAGCGGCGCGCCGAAGGCGGGGCGCTGGCCGGTATAGGCGGCGCATTCGCGGATCGTGCGCTCCATCAGCATCAGCGAGGCCGCGCCGGCCCACAGGCGCTCTTCCTGGAACTGCTGCATCTGGTACTCGAAGCCGCGGCCCTCGTCGCCGATGCGAAAGCGCTGCGGGATGCGCACCTCGTCGAAATACAGCGGCGCCGTGTCGGAGCTGCGCATGCCCAGCTTGTCGAGGCGCTTGCCGCGTGTCACGCCGGGCGTGCCCAGCGGCACGCACAGCAGGCTCTTGTTGCGGTGCGCCGGGCCGTCGCCCAGGTTCACCAGCAGACAGACCCAGTCGGCCTGGGTGGCATTGGTGATCCACATCTTCGAACCGTTGACGATGTAGTCACCGCCGTCGCGCCGCGCCGTCGTCGTGATGGCCGCCACGTCGCTGCCGGCGTGCGGCTCGGAGACGCCGATCGCCGCCACCCAGTCACCGGCGATCGACGGCACCAGGAACTCGCGCCGCAGCGCGTCGGATCCGAAACGCGCCAGCGCTGGCGTGGCCATGTCGGTCTGCACGCCGATCGACAGTGGCACGCCCATGCTGTGGGCATGGCCGAGGGCTTCGGCCATCACCAGCTCGTAGCTGTAGTCCAGGCCCTGGCCGCCGTACTCGGTGGGTTTGTGAATGCCCAGCAGGCCGAGCGCTCCGAGCTTCTTGAAAACCTCGTGCGCCGGGTAGATGCCCGCGGCCTCCCACTCGTCGACGTGCGGGTTGATCTCGGTTTCGACAAAGCGCAGCACCGTGCGGCGCAGCTGTTCGTGCTCGGCGGTGACAAGCATGGCGCGCCCGTTACGCCTGTGGCGGCGAGTCGGCACCGGAGCAGGGCTCGGCGCGCAGCCTGCGCGCGTGGCCTGGCAGCTGGGCCAGAATCAGGACGGCGCAGCCACCGATGAGCCAGGCGCTGATCGGCCGGTGCAAGAACGCCATCAGCTCACCGCACGCCGATGCAAATGAAAAACAGCGCGCCCGTTTACAGGAACTGGCAGCCATCCGAAAGTGTCCTCTACGCGGGTCAGACCATCACCCGACCCGAACGGCGAGTCGAGTGACCTTCCTAACGATTGTTAGATAGATGGTAGAGTATAGGCAATGACAGGGCTGCGCGACAACGGGCGTCGAGAGTTGATCCTGCGGACGGCGGCCAGCCTGATCCGGGAGCGCGGGTTCGAGCGCACCTCGGTGCGCCACATCGCTGAGGCGGCGGGCATCACCTCGGGCTCGCTTTTCTATTACTTCGAAAGCAAGGAAGAACTGCTGGTGGCGATCATGGAGGAAGGCGTGCGTGACATCATGAAGTCGGTCCGTGAAGGACTGGAAGGCGAGTCGCGTCTGCCGGAGCGGCTGCTGGCGATGCTGCGCCACCACCTCACTGCCTTGCTCGGACCGAAGCTGGATGCGATGTCGGTCGTGCTCTACGAATGGCGCAGCCTGTCGCCGCCTGCACGGGCGCGGGTGCTGAGCGCCCGCGACGACTACGACGATCTCTGGATGCTGCCGCTCGGTGAAGCCGCCGCGCTGGGCTTGGTGGACGCCGACACGGTGCTGGTGCGCCAGACTGTGCTCGGTGCGCTGAACTGGGCCACGCAGTGGTACCGGCCCGGCGGCCGCCTGGATATCGATGCGTTGGCGCGATCCTTGTTCTTGCTGCTGCTGCCGCGCGTGGCGGGCCGCGCAGCGAGCTCTTCCTTTCATGTACCGATGGAGATCAAGTGAAGATACTCGTGGCTGTCAAGAGGGTGCTCGACTACAACGTCAAGGCCCGTGTCAAATCCGATGGGTCGGGCGTCGATCTGGCGAACCAGAAGCTGTCGATGAACCCGTTCGACGAAATCGCCTGCGAAGAGGCGGTGCGGCTGAAGGAGGCCGGTGTCGTCACCGAGATCATCGCGGTCTCGTGCGGCGCCTCCGGCTGCCAGGAGACGCTGCGCAGCGCGATGGCCATCGGCGCCGATCGTGGCGTGCTGATCGAGACCGACGCCGTGCTCGAGCCGCTGGCCGTCGCCAAGCTGATGCAGCACGTCGCCAGCAAGGAAGGTGTGCAGCTCGCCATCTTCGGCAAGCAGGCGATCGACGACGACGCCGGCCAGACCGGCCAGATGTTCGGCGCGCTGATGGGCTGGGCCCAAGCCAGCTTCGCCTCCAAGGTGCAGGTCAACGGCGAGACCGCCACGATCACGCGCGAGATCGACGGTGGCCTCGAAACGCTGGAGATGAAGCTGCCGGTGGTCATCACGACCGACCTGCGCCTGAACGAGCCGCGCTTCATCACGCTGCCCAACATCATGAAGGCGAAGAAGAAGCCGCTCGAGGTCCTGAAGGCGGCCGAACTCGGCATCGACGTCGCGCCGCGAACCACGGCCCTGCGGGTCAGCGAGCCGCCGTCGCGCAAGGCCGGCATCAAGGTGGCCGATACCGCCGAACTCGTGAAACGCCTCAAAGAAGAAGCGAAGGTGCTCTGATGACGATCCTGATCCTTGCGGAACACGACAACACCGCGCTCAAGGGCGCGACCCTGAACACGATCGCGGCGGCCTCGAAGCTCGGCAGCGACGTCCATGTGCTGGTCGCCGGCGCCGGCTGCGCGGCGGCCGCCCAGGCGGCGGCGGCGCTTTCGGGCGTGGCCAAGGTGCTGCTCGCCGACGCGGCCCACTACGGCGACCAACTGGCCGAGAACCTGGCCGCGCTGGTGGTCGATCGGGTCCGTGCCGATGCGGCTTGCAGCCACGTGCTGGCACCAGCCACGCCGTTCGGCAAGAACGTGCTGCCGCGCATTGCCGCGCTGCTCGACAGTTCGCAGATCTCCGACGTGATCGCGATCGAGTCGGCCGACACGTTCCAGCGGCCGTTCTACGCGGGCAACGCGATCGCGCGGGTGCAGTCGAAGGACACGATCAAGGTGCTCAGCATCCGCACCACGGCCTTCGACCCGGTCGCCGCCGGCAGTGCCGCGGCACCGGTGGAAGCCGTCGCCGCATCGGCCGATCTGGGCCTGACCCGACTGGTCGGTCGCGAGGTGGTCAAGCTCGAGCGCCCCGAGCTCACCGCGGCGTCGGTCATCGTCTCCGGCGGGCGCGGCCTGGGCGCGGCGGACAAGTTCCATGCCGTGCTGGAGCCCCTCGCCGACAAGCTCGGTGCGGCGCTGGGGGCGTCGCGCGCGGCGGTCGATGCCGGTTACGCGCCGAACGACTACCAGGTCGGCCAGACCGGCAAGATCGTCGCGCCGCAGCTGTACGTCGCGGTCGGCATCTCGGGCGCGATCCAGCATCTGGCCGGCATGAAGGACAGCAAGGTGATCGTCGCGATCAACAAGGATCCGGAGGCACCGATCTTCCAGGTCGCGGACTACGGGCTGGTCGGCGACCTCTTCGTGCTGGTGCCCGAGCTGGCCGCTGCGCTCTAATCCAGGTTTGCACATGGCGTTCGGGGCGGCGTCGCGAGTCTGACTCGAGCGCTCGTCCGCTTGACGCGTCCCCCCAATACTCCTTGCACACCCCAATCCCATGTCCGAAGCCCGCGAACGTCATCCCGAACTGCGCGCGGCATTGCGCGATCTGTTCAAACGCTTCCCCGACGCGTACTTCCGCGGTGTCGACGAGGCGCGCGGCTACCCGGTCGAGTTCGTCGATGCCTTGACGAAGGCCGGCTGGCTGGCGGTGATGATCCCGCAGGAGTACGGCGGCGCCGGCCTCGGCCTGGGCGAGGCCTCGGTCGTGATGGAGGAGGTGAACCGCTGCGGCGGCAACGCCGGCGCCTGCCACGGCCAGATGTACAACATGGGCACGCTGTTGCGCCATGGCTCCGATGAGCAGAAGCGCCGCTACCTGCCCGGCATCGCGACCGGCGATCTGCGCCTGCAGTCGATGGCAGTGACCGAGCCCGGCACCGGCACCGACACGACTCGGCTGAAGACCACCGCGGTGCGCAAGGGCGACCGCTATGTCGTCAATGGCCAGAAGGTCTGGATCTCGCGCGTTCAGCACTCCGACCTGATGATCCTGCTCGCCCGCACCACGCCCTTGGGCGAGGTCAAGCGCAAGTCCGACGGCATGTCGATCTTCATCGTCGACCTGAAAGACGCGATCGGCAAGGGCCTTGCCGTCACGCCGATCCGCAACATGGTCAACCACGAGACCAACGAGCTGTTCTTCGACAACCTCGAGATCCCGGCGGAGAACCTGATCGGCGAGGAAGGCAATGGCTTCAAGTACATCCTGGACGGCCTGAACGCCGAGCGCACGCTGATCGCCGCCGAGTGCATCGGCGACGGCCGCTGGTTCGTGCAGCGCAGCACCGCCTATGCCCGCGAGCGGCGCGTGTTCGAGCGCCCGATCGGCCAGAACCAGGCCGTGCAGTTCCCGATCGCCGAGAGTCACATCGAGATCGAGGCCGCCGACCTGATGCGCTGGCAGGCCTGTGACCTGTTCGACGCCCACGAAGCCTGCGGGGCCGAGGCCAACATGGCCAAGTACCTGGCGGCCAAGGCCTCGTGGGAAGCGGCCAATGCGGCGATCCAGACCCACGGCGGGTTCGGCTTCGCCTGCGAATACGACATCGAGCGCAAGTTCCGCGAGACCCGCCTGTACCAGGTGGCGCCGATCTCGACCAACCTGATCCTGTCGTACGTGGCCGAGCATGTGCTCGGGCTGCCGCGCTCGTTCTGAAGGATTCCGATGCTTCCGTTGCAAGGCATGCTGGTCGTCACGCTGGAACACGCCATCGCGGCGCCGTTCTGCACCCGGCAACTGGCCGACCTGGGTGCACGCGTCATCAAGGTCGAACGCCCCGGCGAGGGCGACTTCGCCCGCGCCTACGATACGCGCACGCGCGGCTCGGCCTCGCACTTCGTCTGGTGCAACCGCAGCAAGGAAAGTCTGACGCTGGACCTGAAAAACGCCGGCGCGCGGGCGGTGCTGCAGAAGCTGGTCGAGCGTGCCGACGTGCTGGTGCAGAACCTCGCGCCCGGTGCGGCCGCACGCATGGGCCTGGACCATGGCAGCCTCGAGCCCATCAACCCGCGCATCGTGGTGTGCGACATCTCCGGTTACGGCGACGGCGGCCCGTACACCGAGAAGAAGGCCTATGACCTGCTGATCCAGGGCGAATCGGGCTTCGTCTCGGTGACCGGCACGCCCGAGCATCCGTCCAAGGCCGGGCTGTCGATCGCCGACATCGCCGCCGGCATGTACGCCTACAGCAGCGTGCTGGCCGCGCTGCTGGAGCGTGGGCGCACCGGCCGCGGCCGGCGGCTCGAGATCTCGATGCTCGAGGCGATGTCGGAATGGATGGGCTACCCGCTGTTCTACACCTTCGAGGGCCAGCCGCCGCCGGTGCGTGCCGGTGCCTCGCATGCCGCCATCTACCCCTACGGCCCCTTCACCTGCGGCGACGGCAAGTCGGTGGTGCTGGGCGTGCAGCACGACCGCGAGTGGACAGCCTTCTGCGACAAGGTCTTGCTGCAGCCGGCGCTGGCCAAGCAGTACCTGGGCAACGCCAACCGCCTGGCGCAGCAGGACAAGCTGTTCGGCATCATCGACGCCGTGCTCTCCAAGCTGACGGCGGCGCAGTTGATCGAGCGTCTGGAAGACGCGCAGATCGCCAACGCCCAGCTCAACGAGATGGCCGACCTGTGGAAGCATCCGCAACTGCAGGCGCGCCAGCGCTGGGCGGAGATCGGCACGCCGGGCGGGCCGGTGCCGGCCTTGTTCCCGCCGCACCACCTGTCGGGCGACGAGCCGCCGCCGATGGGGCCGGTGCCGGCGCTCGGCGAGCACACCGACAGCATCCTCGCGGAGCTCGGCTACGCGGCGGACGACATTGCGCGCTTGCGCGCCGACCGGGCGATCTGACCCACCCCGCATGGCCATGACCACTTCGAGTTCACCCACGGCGGCGCTGGCGGCCTTCGCGGCCGGCCTGCGCTACGACGACATCCCGGCGCCGGTGCTGCGCCGCACCGAGGATTTGCTGCTCGACTGGACCGCGTCGGCGCTGGCGGGCAAGGGGGCGCGGCCGGTGCAGGCGATCGAGGCCTATGCCCGCGCGATGGGGCCCGGCGCCGGCAGCGCGGAAGTGCTGATCACGCGCCGCACCACGTCGCCGCACTTCGCCGCCATGGTCAACGCCGCGGCCTCGCACTTCGCCGAGCAGGACGACGTGCACAACGGCTCGGTGTTCCACCCGGCGGCGGTGGTGTTCCCGCCCGCCCTCGCGGTGGCCCAGGCGCTCGGCGCAAGCGGGCGCGAATTGCTCACCGCGGCGGTGGCGGGCTACGAGGTCGGCATCCGGGTCGGCGAGTTTCTCGGGCGTTCGCATTACCGCGTCTTCCACACCACCGCCACGGCCGGTACGGTGGCTGCCGCCGCCGCGACCGGTCGGCTGCTCGGTCTGGACGCGACCACCATGCTGCATGCTTTCGGCAGTGCGGGCACGCAGGCCGCCGGGTTGTGGGAATTCCTGCGCGATGCGGCCGATTCCAAGCAACTCCACTGTGCCCATGCGGCATCGAGCGGGCTGGCGTCGGCCTACCTGGCGCGTGAAGGGTTCACCGGCGCGCGCCAGATTCTCGAAGGTGCGCAGGGCATGGCTGCGGGCATGTCCAGCGACGCCGACCCGGCGCGCCTGACCGATGGCCTGGGCACTCGCTGGGCCACCGCCGAAACCTCGTTCAAATACCACGCCTCGTGCCGCCACACCCACCCCAGCGCCGACGCACTGCTGCAGCTGATGCGCACGCACGGCCTGAAGGCCGACGATCTGGCGAAGGTGACCGCGCATGTGCACCAGGGCGCGATCGACGTGCTCGGCCGTGTGGTCGTGCCCGGTACGGTGCACCAGGCCAAGTTCTCGATGGGCACGGTGCTCGCGCTCGTGGCCGAGTTCGGCTTCGCCGGCCTGGACGAGTTCGACCAGCAATTCCTCGCCCCTCGCGTGGCGGCGCTGCGCGACCGCGTCACGATGCAACTCGACGCCGAGATCGACCAGGCCTACCCGCGGCGCTGGATCGGCCGCGTCAGCGTCACCACCCGCGACGGCCGCGAGCTGGGCGCCCGCGTCGACGAACCCAAGGGCGACCCCGGCAACACGCTCACGCGACCCGAACTGGAAGACAAGGCGCGCCGCCTGGCAACCTACGGCAAGGGCGCGACGCCGGCCGAGATGGACGCGCTGATCGCACGCATCTGGTCGGTCGCCGAGTGTCCCCGGATCGAACGATGGATGGCCGAATGAGCGACGCCGGCCTGATCGCGCCGCTGCCGCGCGCCTACCTGTTCGTTCCCGCCGATCGGCCCGAGCGTTACGCCAAGGCGCGTGCCTCGGGCGCCGACGCGGTCATCGTCGACCTCGAGGACGCGGTCGCCCCCGAGGCCAAGGTTCGGGCGCGCGACGCGCTCGCCGCCGCGCTCGACGAAGCGGCGCCGCTGGTGGTGCGCATCAACGCGCACGGCACGCCGTGGTTCGCCGACGATCTCGAACTGTGCCGTCACCCGGGTGTCGCGGCCGTGATGCTGCCCAAGGCCGACGGCTTCGACGCCGTCTGCCAGGTCGTGGAAACCACCTTCAAGGATGTGCTGCCGATCATCGAGTCGGCACGCGGCCTCGCCGAGGTGCGCGCGATCGCCCGCGTGCCCGGGGTGGTGCGTCTGGCATTCGGCAGCGTCGATCTGGCGCTCGATCTCGGCATCGACTGCAGCCCCGACGGCCATGAAGAGGAGTTGCTTCCTTTCCGCATGGAGCTCGTGCTGGCATCGCGGCTGGCCGGCCTGGCGTCGCCGGCCGACGGGGTCAGCACCGCCATCGACGACGCCGACCGCCTGCGCGCGGATACCGAGCGCGCCAGGCGCATGGGGTTCGGCGCCAAGCTGTGCATCCATCCCAAGCAGGTCGCACCGGTGCAGGCCGCCTTCTCGCCCACGGCGGCGCAGGTGGCGTGGGCCCGCCGGGTCCGCGACGCCTTCGCGGCCGCCGGCGGCGCCGCGGTGTCGGTCGACGGCCAGATGATCGACCGCCCCCTGAACGAACTCGCGCTCGTCATTCTTCGCCGTGCCGGCGCCGCGACCTGACCCATCATTCACTCAAAGGACACTCCATGCCCCGCAAGACCAAACCGATCCGCTCCGACATCGCCTGGAGCACCCCCGACCGCATCGAGGTCCGCGGCAAGAGCCTGCCCGATGAACTGCTCGGCAAGATCAATCTCGGCGACATGGCCTTCCTGCAGATCCTCGGCCGCATGCCGACGCCGCAGGAGTCGAACATGTTCAACGCGATCTCGGTGACGCTGGTGGAGCACGGCATCACGCCGAGTGCGCTGGCCGCCCGCCTGGCCTACGCTGGCGCGCCCGAGTCGCTGCAGGCGGCCGTGGCGGCCGGCCTGTGCGGGCTGGGCACGGTGTTCGTCGGCTCGACCGAGGGCACGGCCAAGATGCTTTACGAGGCGTTGCCGCAAGGCACGAAGGGCGCCGACCTGGAGCGCATCGCGCGCGACACCGTCGCCGGATTCCGGGCGCGCGGCCAGATCGTGCCGGGCCTGGGCCATCCGCTGCACAAGCCGGTCGACCCGCGGGCGCCGCGGCTGTTCCAGATCGCCCAGGACAACGGCTTCTTTGGCGACTACATCCGGCTCGAACAGCTGATCTGTGCTGAGGCCGAACGGGCGTCGGGCAAGATGCTGCCGGTCAATGCCACCGGCGCGATCGGCGCGATCTGCTGCGAGCTCGGGCTGCCGTGGAAGATCGTGCGCGGCATCGGCGTGTTCGCGCGTGCCATCGGTCTGGTCGGCCACATCCTCGAGGAGAGCAACAACCCGATCGCGGTGGAGATCTGGCAGCGCGTCGAAGACGAGGCGACCCTGCACATCCGGCCGGCCGCCTGAGCCGGGCAGCCGCTCGACCGTGGCCCGCCCCAGTCCGCCCCGTGCTCGATAGCCCGACCCTTCAAGAGCGCAGCCGCCGCGCCGTCTGGCATCCGTGCAGCCAGATGAAGCAGCACGTGTCGCAGCCGCTGCTGCCGGTTGCCCGGGCCGAGGGGGTGTGGCTTTTCGATCCGGAGGGCCGGCGCTACCTGGACGCCACCAGTTCCTGGTGGGTCAACCTGTTCGGCCACCAGCACCCCGACATCAAGGCCGCGCTGGCCGACCAGCTCGATCGGCTCGAGCATGTGATGCTGGCCGGCTGCACCCACGCGCCGGTGGTGGAACTGTCGGAACGCCTGGCGGCGCTCACCGGTCTGGGCCATGCGTTCTATGCGTCGGACGGAGCCTCGGCGGTGGAGATCGCGCTGAAGATGAGCGCGCACTACTGGCGCAACCGGGGTCGGCCGGAGAAGTCTCGCTTTGTGGGCCTGGAACAGGCCTACCACGGCGAAACCGTGGGCGCGCTCTCGGTCACCGACATGGCGTTGTTCCGATCCGCCTACGCCCCGCTGGTGCGCCTGAGCGACACGGTGCCGAGCCCCGATGCCCGCCGCGCCGAGCCCGGGGTGGGCGCGCTCGAGCATGCGCGCCACTGCGCGCTGGCGCTAGAGCAGTATTTGAAGGCGCAGCACCGGCAGACGGCGGCGCTGGTGCTGGAGCCGCTGGTGCAATGCGCGGCCGGCATGGGCATGCATGACCCCGAGTACCTGCGCTTGGCGCGCGCGTTGTGCGAGCGTTATGAAGTGCATTTGGTGGCCGACGAGATCGCGGTCGGCTTCGGCCGCACGGGCAGCATGTTTGCGCACCAGCAGGCGGGCATCCGGCCCGATTTCATTTGTTTGTCCAAGGGCTTGACTGGCGGTTTCTTGCCGCTGTCGGCGGTGCTGACCACCGACGAGGTGTTCGACGCCTTCTACGACGACGAAACCGCGCGCGGTTTCCTGCACTCGCATTCCTACACCGGCAACCCACTGGCCTGCCGGGCGGCGCTGGCCACGCTCGATCTGTTCGAGCGTGACGACGTGCTGGCGCGCAACCGGGGCACCGCGCAGCGCCTGAACGCGCTGGCGCAGCCGCTGGCATGCCACCGCAAGGTTCTGCGCTCGCGTCACATCGGCATGATCTGGGCCTTCGACGCCGCCACCGACGATCCCACATTCGCGCGCCGCTTCCACGCGGCGGCGCTGAAGCGGGGCGTGCTGCTGCGGCCCATCGGCAACACGCTCTACTTCATGCCGCCCTACGTGATCGACGACGAGGCCAGCCAATGCCTCGTCGAAGGCACCTTGGGCGCGCTCGACGCCTGCGTCTGAGCAAGTGGCTCGCGCAACATGAGCACGGGTCTCGGGGTCTTCGTCGCCGGTACCGATACCGGAGTCGGCAAGACGCTGGTGAGCTGCGCATTGCTGCACCGCCTGCACGGGCAGCACGCCAAGGTCGTGGGCATGAAACCGGTTGCGGCCGGCGCGCAGCGCACCGCGCTCGGGTGGGACAACGACGATGTGCGCGCATTGCGTGCCGCCAGCAGCCTGCGTGTGCCGGGCGAGCTGGACAACCCGTACCTGCTGCCCGAAGCCATCTCACCCCATCTCGCTGCGCGGCGTGCCGGTCAGCGGATCGACATCGCGCTGATTGTCGAACGTTACCGAAGCTTGGCCGCGCTGGGTGATGCGGTGGTGGTGGAAGGGGCGGGTGGCTTTTGCGTGCCCTTGACCGACACGCACACCGGTGCCGATCTGGCGCAGGCGTTGGGGCTGCCGGTCGTGCTGGTAGTGGCGTTGCGCCTGGGCTGCCTGAGCCATGCGCTGCTGACGCAGGAGGCCATCCGCGCGCGCGGTCTCGTGCTGGCCGGCTGGGTCGTCAACCGCATCGACCCCACGATGGCGGCGCAGGAAGAGAACGTCGCCACGCTGCGCTCGCGGCTGCAGGCGCCCTTGCTCGGCGACATCCCGTGGTTGCAGCGACCCCAGGCGGATCGCTTGGAGTTGGGTCTGCCGGACGGGCTGGTGAATCGGCAGGTGCCGGCATGACGCTGCCATTGGCCACAGTGGCCCAGAACGATTTCGAGGCCGGCCTGGCGGCGCTGGACCACACCGGCACGCGCCGCAGTCGGCGCGTGGTGCAGGCCATGGACGGCCCCCGCTTGCAAGTCGACGACCAGTGGTTGTTGTCCTTCAGCAGCAACGACTACCTGGGGCTGTCCCAACATCCCGCGGCGGTCGAAGCGGCACAGCGGGCCGCCGCGCAGTATGGCGTGGGCGCGGGTGCGTCGGCGCTGGTGAACGGGCACAGCGCGGCGCATGAGGCGCTCGAGCGCGAACTGGCCGATTTCGTCGGCCTGCCGCGGGCGCTGTACTTCGGCGCCGGCTACTTGGCCAACGTCGGCGTTGTGCCGGCGCTCGTGGGACGCGGCGACGCGGTGTTTTCGGATGCGCTGAACCACGCCTGCCTGATCGACGGTGCGCGGCTCTCGCGCGCCGCCATCCATGTCTATTCGCACAACGATGTGGTGTCGCTCGATCGGCTGCTTGGGGCATCCACCGCGCGGCGCAAGCTCGTGCTCACCGATGCGGTGTTCAGCATGGACGGCGACATCGCGCCGGTGCCGCAGCTACTGGAATTGTGTGAGCGCCACGACGCATTGTTGCTGATCGACGATGCCCATGGCTTCGGTGTACTGGGTCCGCAAGGGCGCGGCACCGCGGCCCATTTCGGGGTGCGCTCGCAGCGGCTCATCTACATGGCCACCCTTGGCAAAGCCGCGGGCGTCGCCGGGGCCTTCGTGGCCGGCCCGGCCACCGCCGTCGAGTGGCTGTTGCAGCGCAGCCGCACCTACATCTTCGCCACCGCCGCGCCAGCCATGATCGTCGAGGCGGTGCGCGCCAACCTGCGCGTGATCGAAGCGCAGAGCTGGCGGCGCGAGCACCTGGGCCGGCTCATCGAGCAACTGCGTGTCGGCTTGGCGGGGCTTCGTTGGCAGCTGTCGCCGTCGAGCACGGCGATCCAGCCGATCATCGTCGGAGCCAACCAGGCCGTGCTCGAGGCCGCCGCCGCACTGCGCGCGCAAGGCCTGTGGGTTCCGGCGATTCGCCCACCGACGGTGCCGCCGGGCTTGGCGCGACTGCGCATCTCGTTGTCGGCCGCGCACACCCAAGCCGATGTGGCGCAGCTCGTCAAGGCGCTCCAGGCCGTGGCCGCAACCTGATACACAACCAGAATGCGACCGCGCGCAGCGCGCCGACCCACCATTGAAACCCACTTGAAACCGATGCCCATGAACAACCCGACACTTTCCGCCCAACCCATCACCGTGATCCGTCCCGCTGCGCGACCTGCCGGGGCGGCCACGGCCGAGCGTTGGTCGGTCGACGCGGTGCAGGCGCTGTTCGACCTGCCTTTCAGCGACCTGCTGTTCCGCGCCCAGCAGGTGCACCGTGAGCACTTCGACGCCAACGAGGTGCAGCTGTCCACCTTGCTGTCGATCAAGACCGGCGGTTGCCCGGAAGACTGCTCGTACTGCCCGCAGTCGGTGCATTACGACACCGGCGTGGAAGCCAGCAAGTTGATGGAGGTCGATGAGGTGGCTGCCGCGGTGAAGGCCGCGCGCGACCAGGGCGCCACCCGCTTCTGCATGGGTGCCGCGTGGCGCGCGCCCAAGGACCGCGATGTCGAGAAAGTGGCCGAGCTCGTGCGCGTCGTCAAGGACCACGGGCTGGAGGCATGCTGCACGCTCGGCATGCTCAGCGACACCCAGGCGCGCACGCTCAAGGGGGCCGGCCTGGACTATTACAACCACAACCTCGACACCGCGCCCGAAGCCTATGGCCGCGTCATCACGACGCGCGACTACGCCGACCGCCTGAACACGCTGGGCCATGTGCGCGACGCCGGCATCCACGTGTGCAGCGGCGGCATCGTCGGCATGGGCGAGTCGCGCCGCGAGCGAGCCGGCCTGATCGCCCAACTGGCCAACCTCGAGCCGTACCCGGAGTCGGTGCCGATCAATCACCTCGTGCAGGTCGAGGGCACACCGCTGCACGGGATCGCGCCGCTCGACCCGTTCGAGTTCGTTCGCACCGTTGCGGCGGCCCGCATCACGATGCCGCGCGCGCGCGTGCGCCTGTCGGCGGGGCGCCAGCAGATGGGCGAAGCGGTGCAGGCGCTTTGTTTCCTGGCCGGGGCCAATTCGATCTTCTACGGCGACAAGCTGCTGGTCACCGGCAACCCCGACTGGGCCGCCGACAGGCGCCTGTTCGACACACTCGGCATCGCCGCGTGCTGACAACCAGCTTCGAGGTCAGATCATGTTCCGAACGCTTCTGAAATCCAAGATCCATCGCGCCACGGTCACCCACTGCGAGCTGCACTACGAGGGCTCGTGTGCGATCGACGACGACCTGCTCGACGCCTGCGACATCCGCGAGAACGAGCAGGTCCACATCTGGAACATCAACAACGGCGAGCGCTTCGTCACCTATGCGATTCGCGCCGAACGCGGCAGCGGCATCGTCTCGTTGAACGGCTCGGCTGCACGGCGCGCTTCGGTGGGCGACCTTGTCATCATCGCGGCGTTCGGCATGGTGTCCGATTCGCAGCCCGAGCCCCATCTGCCGCGCCTGGTGTTCGTCGATGCCGGCAACCGCGCCACCGGGCTCAAGCACCAGGTCGAGGTGCAGGCGGTCGCGAAGTGAGCGAGACGCGCAAGTCCGTCACGCTGCACCGGCTGCGTGCGATGCACGCGGGCGGTGAAAAAATCGCGATGCTGACCTGCTACGACGCCAGCTTCGCGCGGCTGCTCGACGCGGTGGGCGTCGACGTGCTGTTGATCGGCGATTCACTCGGCATGGTGCTTCAAGGCCATGCCAGCACGGTGCCGGCGTCGCTCGACGAGATGGCGTACCACACGCAGTGCGTGGCGCGTGGCAACACGCAAGCGTGGATCGTCGGCGACCTGCCGTTCGGCAGTTACCACGAAAGCACCGATCAGGCGATGCGCAGCGCGGCCCGCCTGATGCAAAGCGGCGCGCACATGGTGAAGCTCGAAGGCGGCGGCTGGACGGTGGACACAGTGCGTTTTCTGGTCGAGCGCGGCATTCCGGTGTGCGCGCACCTCGGGCTGACACCGCAGTCGGTGCATGCGCTCGGTGGCTACCGCGTGCAGGGGCGGGACGCACAAGCCGCCGACACCTTGCGCCGCCATGCCCATGCGCTGGCCGACGCCGGTGCCTCGATGCTGGTGATCGAGCTGATTCCGAGTGCGCTCGCCACCGAGCTCACGCAGGCCCTGCCGATCCCCGTGATCGGCATCGGTGCCGGCCCCGGCTGCAGCGGCCAGGTGCTGGTGCTGCACGACATGCTCGGCATCTCCTCAGGCCGGCTGCCGCGCTTCGTGCGCAACTTCATGGAAGGTGGCGGCAGCATCGAGGATGCCGTGCGCCGCTACGTCGCCGCCGTGCGCGACGGCAGCTTTCCCGTCGAGTCGATCCACACCTACTGAACCCGTTCCACCATGCGCGTCATCCACACCATTGCCGAACTGCGCCAGGCGCTGGCCGGCACCACCCGGACCACCCTCGTGCCCACCATGGGCAACCTGCACGCCGGCCACCTGTCGCTGATCGAGTGCGCGAAGGAAGCCGGCGGCCCGGTGGTGGCGAGCATCTTCGTCAACCGGCTCCAGTTCGCACCGCACGAAGACTTCGACACCTACCCGCGCACGCTGGAGCGCGACTGCGAGATGCTGCGCGCCGCGGGCTGCAACTTCGTGTTCGCACCGAACGAGGCCGAGCTGTACCCGGAGCCGCAGGCCTACAAGGTGCAGCCGCCCGGCGCGCTCGCCGACATCCTCGAGGGCCATTTCCGCCCCGGCTTCTTTACCGGCGTGTGCACCGTGGTGCTCAAGCTCTTCAATTGCGTGCAGCCCCGTGTGGCGGTTTTCGGCAAGAAGGACTACCAGCAGCTGATGGTGATCCGCCAGATGGTGCGGCAGCTCGCACTGCCGATCGACATCGTTGCGGGTGAGACGACCCGCGCCGAAGACGGCCTGGCACTGTCGTCGCGCAACGGCTACCTCGATGTCACGCGGCGGGTCGAGGCGGTCACGCTGTCGCGCGAACTCAAGGGCATTGCAGCGGCGCTGCGCAGCGGCCGGCGCGATTTGGCGGCGCTGGAAGACGCGGCGATGCAATCGCTCACCGCCCGTGGCTGGTCGCCCGACTACGTGGCAATCCGGCGCCGCAGCGATCTGGCGGCGCCATCGAGCGGCGAGGCGCTCGTTGTGGTGGCGGCGGCGAAACTCGGCACAACACGCCTGATCGACAACCTCGAACTCGACGCGGCAAGTTAGGCGATGCCCGACAGCGCTGCCCTGCCCATCGTCATCGTCGGTGCCGGCCTGGCCGGGCTGTGCACGGCCCTGCATCTGGCCGACCAGCGCCGCGTGATCGTGCTCGCCAAGCGCGGCCTGCACGAAGGCGCGACGGCGTGGGCGCAAGGCGGCATCGTCGGCGTGCTGGGCGCCGACGACAGCGTGGCTGCGCACGTGCGCGACACGCAGGAGGCCGGTGCCGGCCTCGTCGACGAACACAGCGCGCGCTTCATCTCGCAGAACAGCGCCGCCGCCGTCGAGTGGCTGATGCAGCAAGGCGTGCTCTTCACCGACGATGCGGCCGGCCCGCTCGGCCTGCACCTCACGCGCGAGGGTGGCCACGGCGTGCGGCGCATCGCGCACGCGGCCGACGCGACCGGCAAGGCGATCCACAGCGCCCTGCTCGCACGCGCCGCGGCGCACCCGAACATCGAGCTGCGCGAACACACGATGGCCGTCGACCTGATCACCTCGCGCCACCTGAAGCGCGCGCCGGCGCAGCGCTGTTACGGCGTCTACGCGCTCGACATCGCCCAAGGCCGCGTCGAAACACTCGCCGCCAGCGCGGTGGTGCTGGCCACTGGCGGCATCGGCAAGGTCTACCGCTACACCACCAACCCCGACACCGCCACCGGCGACGGCATCGCGATGGCTTGGCGCGCCGGCTGCCGGGTGGCGAACATGGAGTTCATCCAGTTCCACCCCACCTGCCTGTACCACTCGCAGGAACGCAGCTTCCTGATCACCGAAGCGTTGCGCGGCGAGGGTGCGATTCTGCGCCTGCCCGATGCACCCGCCGGCGATCCCGCCGGGGGCACACGTTTCATGCCGAACCACGACGAGCGCGCCGAGCTTGCCCCGCGCGACATCGTGGCCCGCGCGATCGACTTCGAGATGAAAAAACACGGCTTCGACTGCGTGCTGCTCGACGCCACGCACCTGGGCGAAGCCTTCCTGAAAGCGCACTTCCCGACCATCCACGCGCGTTGCCTGCAACTCGGCATCGACATCGCGCGCCAGCCCATTCCCGTGGTCCCGGCCGCGCACTACACCTGCGGCGGCATCGTCACCGACCTCGATGGCCGTGCCGACCTGTCAGGCCTGTATGCGGTCGGCGAAGCCGGCTACACCGGGCTGCACGGCGCGAACCGGCTCGCCAGCAACTCGCTGCTGGAATGCGTCGTGATGGGCCGCACCTGCGCCGAGCACATCGTGTGTCAGGCGCAGAGCGCGGGGCCGTCGGTGCCGGACTGGGACGAAAGCCAGGTCGAGGACGCCGACGAGCAGGTCGTGATCTCGCACAACTGGGACGAGCTGCGCCTGCTGATGTGGAACTACGTCGGCATCGTGCGCACCACGCGCCGGCTCGAGCGCGCGCTGCACCGCATCGCGCTGCTGCGCGGCGAGATCGACGAGTACTACGCCAATTTCCGTGTCAACCGCGACCTGCTGGAATTGCGCAATCTGGTCGACTGCGCCGAGCTGGTCGTGCGCTCGGCGCTGATGCGCCACGAGAGCCGCGGCCTGCACTACAGCCGCGACTTTCCGAACCCGCTGCCGGTGAGTTTCCCGACCGTGCTGACGCGGCCGGCGCGCAGCGAGGCGCAGGGCCATGCCGATGGCCCGCCGAGGGTGGAGGTTTGAGTTGCACGCTCGCGTCCAAGCGCTGAGTTGCGCCGGGATACTGTTCGCCAATCGTTCGCCGACAGGCGGCGACTCCTGCTGATCCCGGTCTGCGCTTGCGCTGTTCGGGGCCTTCGTCGGCGGCCCCGTATCATCCTCGGCAAGGAGCAAATAGTGTCACGGGTTTCAATGAGTTTGGCGGTCGATACGCGAACCAGGATCGCCGTGATGGGCGCGGGCGCCGTCGGCTGCTATTACGGCGGGATGCTTGCGCGTGCCGGCCACGACGTGGTGCTGATTGGTCGTTCGGAGCACGTCCGGGCGATCGAGCGGGATGGGCTTCGGCTCGAAGCGCACGGTTGGGACGAGCGGGTGCATCTGTCCGCCAGTGCGGAAGCGAGCGCCGTCAGCGGGGCGAACCTGGTCCTGTTCTGCGTGAAGTCGACCGACACCGAACCCGCAGCGGCCCAGATGCGCACGCACCTCGCACCCGACGCGGTGATCCTCACCTTGCAGAACGGCGTTGACAACGGACAGCGATTGCGCGCGCTGCTGCCTCAAGTCGTGGCGACCGCGGTGGTCTATGTCGCCACCGAGATGGCCGGCCCCGGGCACGTCAGGCATCACGGCCGCGGCGAACTGGTCATCGAGCGGTTCAGCGGCAGCCATGCCGTGCAACAGATTCTGATCGAAGCAGGCGTGCCGACCGAAATTTCCGACAACGTTCGTGGGGCGCTCTGGACCAAGCTGATCCTGAACTGTGCGTACAACGCCCTCTCGGCAATCGCGCGCCTGCCCTATGGCCCCCTGGTCCAGGGCGACGGCGTGAGCGAGGTGATGCGTGACGTGGTGGCGGAGTGTCTGGCCGTCGCGCGGGCCGACGGGGTTCAGATTGCGGGCGACGTCGATGCGGCCGTGCGCCAGATCGCGCGGACCATGCCAGCCCAATACTCCTCGACGTCGCAGGATCTCGCGCGCGGAAAGCGCAGCGAGATCGATCATCTCAACGGCTTTGTCGTACGTCGAGGCGAAGCGCTTGGCGTTGCGACGCCGGTCAACCGCGTGCTGCATGCGCTGGTCAAGTTGCTGGAGAGCAGCAGACCACCGATGTGCGCTGCTCGGGAGCCGATGGGACGTTCGACACTGTCCGCTGCGGTGGCGTCGAACGACTCAATGGCCGCTCATTCGACCCCGCCAGACACCCGCATCGAGTAGTCCACCGCCCGAACGTCCTTCGTCAGCTTGCCGACCGAAATGCGGTCGACGCCAGTGGCGGCGATGCTGCGCAGTTGCGCAAGCGTGACGCCACCCGAGGCTTCAAGCACGGCGCGACCTGCCGTGATGGCCACGGCCTCGCGCATCGCCGCCTCACTGAAGTTGTCGAGCAACACGCTCGTCGCTCCGGCGGCGAGCGCTTCGCCCAACTGGCCCAGCGTCTCGACCTCGCACTGGATCTCCACGCCCGACTGCAGTGCGAATGCACTCGCCAGCGCTGCCGCCACGCCGCCGGCCGCGGCGATGTGGTTTTCCTTGATCAGCATGCCGTGCCACAGCGCGAGCCGCTGGTTCTGCCCACCGCCCACCCGCACCGCGTACTTCTGGGCCAGGCGCAGGCCGGGCACGGTCTTGCGCGTGTCGAGCACGGCGCAGCCGGTCGGCTTCGGCGACGCGCCTTCGATCGCGCGCACGTGCTCGCGCGTGGTCGTGGCGGTGGCCGAGAGCAATTGCAGGAAGTTGAGCGCGGGCCGTTCGGCCGAGAGCAGGGCGCGCGCATCGGCTTCGATCTCGCAAACCTGGGCATCGGCTGCGAGGTCAGCCCCTTCGTCGAAGAGCCAGACGATGCGCGCTGTCGCATCGAGTGCGTGTACGCAACCGTCGAACCAGTCGCGCCCCGCCAGCACCGCGTTCTCGCGCACCTTCACCGTGGCGCGCACGCGGCGGCCGGTGGGGATCAGGCGGCCGGCCCAGTCGCCGGTGCCGAGGTCTTCGCGCAGCGCGTCGCGGATGTTGCGCTCGCGCGCCTGTTCCAGCGTTTCGTTGTGCTCGAACATGTCAGGCGGCGCCGAGGTGCGGGACGTGTGCCAACGGTTTGCCGGCCGGATGCGCCGCCACGAAATCGAGCATGCGTTCGATGCAGCCCAGCGCCTGGCCGCGCACCGGCTCGGGCACGCTGATCTCGCCGCGGCCTTGCAACAGACAGTCGAGCACCCCCTGCAGTTTGTTCATCGCCATCCAAGGGCAGTGCGCACAGCTCTTGCAGGTGGCGCTCTGGCCGGCGGTGGGCGCTTCCAGCAGTGTCTTGCCGGGGGCCAACTGGCGCATGCGGTGCAGGATGCCGTTGTCGGTGGCCACGATGTAGGCCGGCGCCTTGCCCAGCGCTACCGCGTTGAGCAGCTGTGTGGTCGAGCCCACCACATCGGCCTGCGCCACCACGCTGGCGGGCGACTCCGGGTGTACCAGCACCAGCGCCTGCGGGTGCTCGCGGCGCATCAGCTCCAGCTCCAGGCCCTTGAACTCGTCGTGCACGATGCAGACGCCGTCCCAGAGCAGCATGTCGGCGCCGGTTTCCTGCTGGATGTAGAGACCGAGATGGCGGTCGGGCGCCCACAGGATCTTCTGCCCCATGCCCTGCAGGTGGCGCACGATGGCCACGGCGCACGAGCTCGTCACCATCCAGTCGGCACGCGATTTCACGGCCGCGCTGGTGTTGGCGTAGACGACGACGCTGCGCCCGGGGTGGGCATCGCAGAACGCCGCGAACTCGTCGGGCGGGCAGCCCAGGTCGAGCGAGCAGGTCGCTTCCAGGTCGGGCATCAGCACCCGTTTGTGCGGCGACAGAATCTTCGCCGTCTCGCCCATGAAACGCACGCCGGCCACGACCAGCGTCTGGGCCGCGTGGTCGCGGCCGAAGCGCGCCATCTCGAGCGAATCGGCAACGCAACCGCCGGTCTCCTGCGCCAGGTCCTGCAGATCGCCGTCGACGTAGTAGTGGGCCACCAGCACCGCGTTGCGCGCCCGCAGTTCGTGCGCGATCTGCTTTTTGAGATCATGCCGAGTGGAGACCAGCGATGCGTCCTGAACGAGGTCACCTCCGGCTGCGGCACTGCCGTGAGCAGGCGCGGGGCGCCCGTTGAACCCACTCGAAAGAACGACCATGTCGTCGCGACCTGTTCCGACCGGGTCAGGCCGACGCGCGGTTGAGCGCGAATTGAAATTTCTCAACAGAGTCCCCATCAAGATCAGCCGCAGGTCACGCGGTCTCGCCCGTCATTCTTCGATTCATACAACGCTGCGTTGGCGCGGCAGATGAGCGCCCGGTTGAGCGCGGTCTGTGGCGGCAGGATCGCGAATTCCCCGCCGCCGTATCTTGTCACCGCATGCGGGGCGTTCGCCACCGAGTTACGCATGATCTCGCCCACCGCCCGGATCACGCGGATCCCCCACATGGCCATGGGTGTCGCCCGAATTCTTGACTTCAGCCGTCCCAGCCCAGATCTCGTTCAGCCGCGGCGAAGTATGCACATTCAGCGGCTTAACAATCGCTGACGGAGTGTACTTTGACAGCATTTCAATGCGGCCAGTGATGTTGCTTCATCGACGCTCGTGAACGTTGTCGTCCGGGATCCGGACGCGATCGCGCGCAGTGAACGTCAGAACCTTGGCGGCGACTGTCATACAAGAACATCCAAGGTCGAACGTCGATGCCGGTCCCCTCCATGGTGCACGACCCTGCACCGCCTCCGAGATGTTGGATCACGCCACCATCGGGCCGCATCGGTTCGCCTCCCGACCACCATCGGCCAACCTGCGAGAGAGGCATTTCAGAATGGCTGCCGGCTGGACAGGCCTTTCGTCTGTCATTTTGACGAGGCATCGAGCAAGGTGCCGAGGCCATGGACTTACAGCGCTTCTCGATCAGGGAACGGGTTCTCAGCGTCGATCATCCGCTGCTGCAGGATGCGTTGGCGCAAGTCCACAACACGCCCGAACGACCTCGGTGTCTGTGCGTCGCGGGGGGATTCGAGATGTATGTCTCCCCCCTACGGCACTTCGTCGTCAAGCGCATGCCGGCGGGCCAACGGCACCATCCCGGCTGCCCCTCCTACGAGTCGGACCCGGCACTGTCAGGCTTGGGTGAACTGGTGGTGATGCGGTTCGCGAGTCCGCCGTCGGCGCCATCGAACTGTCCGTGGACCTCCCTTGGACGCGATCCCCTGGCCACGGTGGTCACGCTCGGGCGTCGACTTGCCCGGCGATGTGGATGTGGGACGCCATCGCATCAACTTGCGCGGCCTGATCCACTTCCTGTTCGAGCGCGCAGGGTTCAACCGGTGGACGCCTGCGATGGAGGGCAAGCGCAACCAGGGCGTGCGCCGCAAATACCTGACCGCGGCCGCACACGAGGTGATTGCGAAAGGCGTTCCACTGACGGAGCGACTGTACGTGCCAGAGCCGTTCAACGAGGCCTCCCACCCGGCGGTGGCCCAGCGTCGCCGTGTGAAGCTCGACATCCTGCGACCCGTCGAAGGCCGCAGTCCTCTGGCGAACGTTCTCGGAGAGTTCAAGGCCGTCGAGTCCACCTCCTCGGGCCACCGAGTCTGGATTCGCCACATGCCCGATGCGCCTCTGCTGGTGGACACCAAGACATGGAAGCGGATCGAGAGGGTGTTTGCTCCATTGTTCGAGTCGCGAGGCGCAGACAAGGGATGCCGGGTGCACCTCGTGATGGCCGCGCTGATCCGCGCGCGCCGAGAGCACACCTACGAGATCGACGCGGCCAGCCTGGTGCTGACCAACGGGCACTGGATTCCGCTGGAGGGCGTGCACGAACTGCCGCTGGTGCAGTCGCTGATCGCGCAACGGCGCCGTTTCGTCTAGCCCCTGCGGTATGACGCGCAGCGTGCAGCGCGGTTTCCGAACGCGCTGTTACTGGACGTGGGCGAAGCGCCGGTGCCCCTGCGAGTCTTCAGCCCCTTCGTGACCGGCAGGGACCGCGAGATCAAGGAAGCCGCCCTGCGTGCTTGCGATCACGGCTGGGTCTGGCCCGCGGACACATCCGTCATGCCGGCGCTGCCGCTTGCAAGCCGATGATTCGCGCCCTTGACGCGGTCCGTTCGCGCGAGAGCATGTTTTGTCGAGATGTCTCGACACGCATGAGGGAGCGCAATCATGGTAAACGCCATCGTGACCATCCACGGCGGGCCGATGGCCCCCGCCACGTTGCTGGGCCAGTCGGCGGCTCGCTTCCCCACGGCCGGCAAGATCAGGGCAGGCATCAAGGTGCTGTCGCGCGCCGCAGCCGAACAACCGCGCGCCCGCGAAATCTACGACCAGGGCGTGACCGCTGGCGAGTCCTTCGACCAGATCGAGAAGTCACTGGCCGATGCATTGCCAAACCTGAAGACGCCGCTGATCCCGCGCAACGTGGCTTGGTTCACGGTGCGGGGTCAGGACTTCGCGAACCCGGCGCTGGCGGCGCAACTGCTGGACGCACACGGCGAGGACCGGGGTGAGGGCCGTCGGCTGTATCGCTTCCCGGTGGTATTCCCTTCGGACCACTGGCAGACCGTGATGCCGCACGAACTGGCCGCTTGGGGTGCCAACGAGAAGCGCTTCTGGTCGGAGTACTCGGCCGATGGTCACGTGCGGCACTGCCGCTGCCACGCGCCGGTGCCGCTGGTCGACAACGGCAAGCGCGCCATCCGGTTGTTCGGCGGCCGCAAGACGATGCTTCGGCAGGAAAACGGAGGCGTGTGCGAGCCTGAAACCTGCCTCGAGTACCAGACGAAGCAGTGCAATCTAAGCGGTCGTTTCCTGTTCTTCGTGCCTGGCATCCGCTCGATCAGCGCCTTCGAGCTGCACACCAACAGCTTCTACGCGATGAACGCCGCGATCCAGAAGTTCGAGACGATCGGCTTCCTGCGCGGCGGACGAATCTCCGGCTTCCTCGACCGACAGCGCACGCCGTTCTACCTGAGCAAGCGGCTGATGGAGGTCAGCCACATCGACGAGCAGGGCTGGGCGGTGCGCGTACCGCAATGGATCATCGAACTCGAGGCACCGGTCGATGTGTCGGCGCTGCTGCGCGGCCCTGAGGACGACGATGCCGCCATCGTGCAGGGCGAGTTGGCGAGTCAAGTGCTCGAAGGCGCTCAGTCAGTCGTTGAGGCCTCAGGGGTCACCGCCCGCGTGGCGGACTCGGGGACTGGGTCGGCCGGTGATGGCGGCGAACCGACACTCGACAAGGTGATCGCTCGCGCGTGCGCCATCGGCCTGAGCGCAGATGTGTACTTGGCCTACACCGACCGTCGATGGGGCAGCGGCTGGAAGCTCAACCGGCAGGGCCGTCGCCGGGCGTGGGACGAATTGGAGCGGTATCGAAACGATGCCCAGGGGTACGTCGACAAGGTCGAGAGCGAAATGAAGGCGGCCTCATGAACGCCGGCGCCCCGATCCGGATCGCACACTTCTCCGACCTGCACTACGGCCCGAAGAATCTGGCCGAGGCCGACCGCTGCTTCGGTGATGCCCTCGACCAGGCAATCCGTCTGAACGCCCAGGCGGCGGTCATTTCCGGCGACGCCACCGATCACGCGATGGACCTGCACGCCCCGGCCGTCGCTAGGCTGGCCGCCCAGGTTCGGCGGCTGGCCGATCACTGCCCGGTGCTGTTGCTGCAAGGAACGTACTCGCACGAGCCGCCGGGAACGCTGGCGATCTTCCGCTTGCTCGGCGGGCGCTATGCCGTGCATGTGGCGGATCGCATCCAGCAAGTGGGCTTGACGGCCGATCACGGCTGGGCCGCGTCCGAGGGCTGGCGCTTCGATTCAATACCGGCGGGCCTGCTGGCCTTGTTCACCTGCGTGCCCACCGTGAACAAGGCGGTCGTCGCAGCAGCGGTCGGTGCCGGCGCAGCGGCGCAGGCCGTGGGTGAGCAACTGACCGATCTGCTGCAGGGGTTCGCGCCGATTCATTGCGCCGCCCGCGCACTCGGCATGCCGACGATCGGCGTTTCGCATGGGACCGTCTTCGGTTGCGTGTCCGAGCACGGCGTCCCGATGGCGGGTTTCGACCACGAGTTCACTACCGGCAGCCTTTTCGCCGCACAGGCCCAAGCGTTCTTGCTGGGACATATCCACCGACACCAGTCGTGGCAATTCGACGGAGCGGCAGGCCGGCAGTGCATCGCTTACCCCGGTTCCATCGGGCGCTTCCACCATGGCGAGGAAGGCGCCAAGGGTTTCCTGCTGTGGGACGTCGATGCCAACGGAGCCCAGTTCACGCTGGAGCTGACACCTGCACGCCGCACCATCGATATCGTGTTCGACGGCAAGCCGGACCTTGATGTGTTGCGTGCAGCCACGGCACGGCAGGACATCGCAGGTGCGTTCGTGCGCGTGCGTTGGACCGTCGCCGAAGAAGACCGCCACGAGGTTGACCGCGCTGCCATCCAGCGGCTGCTGGAGAGTGCGGCGCAAACCAAGCTGGAGGGACGCATCGTGCCCGTGCTGCGCACCCGGGCGGCCGGTATCTCCCGGCTGGGGAGCCTGGAAGACAAGGTGCATATTTGGGCGCAGGCGACGCAAGCTGATCCCGCGCCCTTGCTGGCCTGTCTGGCGCAACTGGCCTCTGCGCCGCCGGAAGAGATCGCCGAGCGCGTATTGCGCTCTGACGCCGCCGTCACAGCCGTCAACGGTACGCCGGTGCTGCCGACCCCGCCGGAAATATTGCTCGACGCCAACGCAGCGCTTGCCGCCTGAGCGGCGTTCAGCGCGATCGAATTCTTGGAGGGCTCACCTGCTGGGCGCAGCGTCGACCTTCTTCTGTCGAGAGCGGGCCAGGTGGCCGACCATGTACTGTCCGATGCGGCTCATGCTACCCGGCGACAGCGCCGAGCTTGCCAAGGGCATGCCGGGTGTGACGCCCAGTTTGGCGGCAACTGGCCGCGCGCGCGGCGCGACCACGGCCCGGAAATCGTCCCCCTGCAACTCGAAGCTCAAGAGGTGCCGATCGAACAGCTTGTCGACATGCACGGCGATCAGCAACCCATTCGTCGGATCGAGGCGCTCGACGTTGCTCGAGTCTCGCCACGGCTTGATGTGCGACGCGATCAGCAACTCCGGCAAGGGAGACCGGTCAAGGCGCAGGTTTCGCCCAGGCCCCACAGGCGCGTGACATCTGCCTTGAAACGGCCCTGCCCGATGCGGGCTTGCACCAGCGCTTCCCGCTGGGTGACATCGGACTCGTTGCGTTCGATGGCGGCCAGATCGTCCGCCAGTTCGCTTGCGTCGGCCTGACCAAAGCCAGACAAGCAGGGTGTCGAACCGTTCCTTGTAGTCGGGCGAGGTCGGCAAGGGGTTGAAGTTCTGCCCGCTCGAAAAGTACCGGTGCACTTCCTGGCGGTCGTACCAGTCCGCCCTGGACAAGGGGATGGGCGCATCCGGAACCCGCACCGGCTGCATCGTCAGCTTGTACTGGAAGTCTGCCGGCTTGCCTTTGAGGTTGGCGAGTTGGAAGGGCCCGTCGCTGCGGCGGTGAATCTTGAAGAGGCCTTCCAACGCATAGTCCTTGCCGCCGTCCACCGCCACGTCCCCGGACACGACATACACGAGATCGCTCTCGCGCGCGTGGGAGCTGTTGGTGTGGTAGCTGCTCAGGCTGAACGGACCGAAGTAGTGCGTCAGGTGGTAAGCGAAGAAGATGCGGATCAAGCGGGGCCTCGGCTCTGGAGCATAGTGGTTCGAAGGGGCAAAGCATATCCGGGCAGGCATTGGGCGAGGGCAGGTGGCGTGCGGCCTGGGCTTGACCGCGACAACGTGCGCGCGAGACTGGGTCGGTCAATCCCGGGAGCGCCACCATGCAACCTCTGTCTCTGACTCTCAAGGGCTTTCGCGGCATTCGCGACGGCCTGGGTCTCGATGTCCTCACACTGGATTTCGAGCGTTTGGCCAATGGCGCACAACTCGTTGCCATCGTGGGCGCGAACGGGCGCGGCAAGAGCACCGTCATGGAATGCGCGCAGCCCTTCTTGACCATGCCATCGCGTGCGGCGGTGGCTGGCCCAGGGGGCTTCTCCTACTACGACCACGTCTGTCTGCCGGAGAACGAGAAAGACCTGACCTGGGCCCACGAGGGCAGGAGTTACCGTTCTCAGGTGGTGGTCCGATTGAACGGCCGGCGCCGCACCGAAGCGTTCCTGTTCGTGCTCGACGATGCCGGACGCTGGCAGCCCATGCGGCTCGATGACGGCACCGTCTCCGACGGCAAGGTGGAGACATACACGCGCTGCGTGGAGGTCATTTGCGGCAGTGCCGATACCTTCTTCACGTCGGTGTTCGCCGCGCAGGGCAAACGCCAGCTCAGCACTTATCGCAACGCCGAAATCAAGACCTTGCTGGCCGACTTGCTGGGACAGGAGGAGATCCGCGCTCTGGGCCAGCAGGCGGTCGAGACGGCGCGTCTGCTCAAGGCAGGGCTGACAGCCGTGAGGCAGGAACTGATCGCACTCGACGCCGAATCGACACGGGTTGCCGCTGAACAACTGCGCCTCGGCAGTGCTGGCGCAAGTGTGACGCAGGGGCTTGCTGCGAGGCACGCTGCGCAAACGGCGCTGGAGGTCGGGCGGACAGCGCAAGCTCGATTGGTGGCGCAGCGCGATCAGTCGCGAGCCACCGAAACGCGCCGCGCACAACTGCTGGCCGAACGCCAAGCCCTGGTCGATGCTGGCATCCAGGCGAGCGATGCGCTCGACGCCCAGGCCTCGAATGAGCAGCGGCGATTGGATCGTTTGCAGCAAAGCATCGCCCAGCGGTGGGCTCAGCAGCGCACCCGGTGGCAGGGGCTGATGAGCAAGCGGCAGCAGTGTCTGCGCGCCCTGGCAGTCGCCGATGTCGTGCAGCGGGCAGGCGCCCGACTGCCATTGGCCGAACAGGTGCTGTCGCTGCGCCTCGCGCGCATCCCGGCTTGCCGGCAGAGGGTGCAACTGCTCGCGCAATGCGAAGGTACCGAGCGCGTGGTCGTGAACCAGATCGCGGGCATCGAACGCGAGGCCGGGAAGGCTGCGCTCAAGGCCGATGAACTGGCTCGCCGTTTCGGGCTGACCAGCGAAGTGCCTTGCGTCGGAACCGATCTGCAGGGGCTGTGCAAGTTGCTGGGCGACGCACGCGAAGCGCAGGCGCTGATCCCGAGCGCGAAGGGGCAGATCACCCGGCTGGCGCGGGAGAAGGCGCAAGCCCAGCGGGAACTGGCGGCCGTGCGTCAGCAGCGCGCCGCCTTGGCGGAGGCACCGCAGGCGCTTGCCTGGGCCGAGCACCGATGCCAGATGGCCCGTGGACGGGCATCGAGCTTCGCTGTGTTGGCAGCCAGGCGCGACGAGATGTCTCAGGCTCGGATTTCGCTGGCCGACATCGACAGGGAATTCACGGTACTCGGGCCGGGCGGCGCCGATGGCCGCGTCACGGAGACTGCCGACGAACAGGCGGAACGGCAGCAGATCGCGGCAGCCAGGCAAACCATCGCCAGCCAGACCGAGCTACAAGCAAGACGGCTCAGCGCGTCGCTTGTCCGACTCGACGAATCGCTCGCGGCCTTGCCGGCGCCGTTCGATGGCCGGCAGTTGGATGCCGCAGCGCAGGCCATGAAATCGGCTGGTGAAGCAGTCGCCGCAGCCGAGGCATCGCACCTTACTGCGCTGCGCGACGCACAAGCGTTGGAAGTGCTGGCGCAGCAAGCGCATGTCTTGGCCACCCGACGCGGCAGTATTGCCGCCCGCGTGGTCGCGATCGAGACGGAACTGGGAGGCTGGAATCTCTTTGCGCGCTGCATGAGCAACGATGGCCTGATCGCGCTGGCGATCGACGATGCAGGGCCGACCCTGTCGGGGCTGGCCAACGACCTCCTGCTGGCCTGCTACGGTCCACGCTTCACGGTGTCCATCCGCACCTTGGTCGAGACGGGCAAGGGAGAGCAAAGAGAAGGCTTCGACATCATCGTGCACGACGGCGAAAGCGGCGAGAGCAAAAGCATCGGGTTGATGAGTGGCGGCGAAAGAACCTGGATAGAAATGTCCCTGACGCGCGCCATTGCCCTGTACCTGGCGCAGCACTCGGGCCGGCGCTACACGACGCTGTTCTCGGACGAGGCAGACGGTGCGCTCGACCCGGATCGCAAACGCATGTTCATGGCCATGAAGCGCGAGGTGTTGCGCCTGGGCGGCTACGAACGGGAGTTCTTCATCTCCCAGACGCCCGAGTTGACGGCGATGGCCGATGCGGTGATCGACCTGGATGCCTTGCAGGCGGATGCGGCGGAGAGGGTGGGGAGCGGGGCGAGGAAATGTCTGCTTTGAGAAGCAATGCGCCATAGAGCAGGTGCCCTGACCCGGAAGGGAAATCCTTCCAGGCCAGGCCCCTGTCAAGTTCATCGAAAACTCTTCGGCTCAACCGTCTCGCCGCGCATGAATGCGAGGTAGGCGCCAGCCTTGCCAATATCCTTGAAACGTGCGATCTCCTTGTCGTGCAGCAGCACGGCCCACGGATGCACGCCGTCGTCTGTCGGCTTGATGCCGAGGTCCGGTGCTTGGTAGGCAGGATGCCGGTACCGCGTTCTGCCACTGCGCCAGTCGATGATGCACAGGACGCAAGCAGTGAGGATTGCCCCACCGCCGTACTCACCATCCTCGATCAGCAGCGGAACCTTGAGCGAACCGGTCGAGCGCCCGATGGTGCCGACGACGTCGTACTCGTCGAGCCACGACTCGCCGGTGGTTGTGTCGCCAAGCACCAGGCGCACCTTGTTGCCGGCTTTGCGGCACGACTCCAACATCCGTGCAACCTCGGGCGCCGTGCCCGGGTCGAAGTAGGTCCGCCGGTTCAGCGCCGATTCGCCCCAGGCCCGCGTCGCCTGCAGGTACTTGGCATAGCCGGTGAGCGCCGAATGGTCCGAGGCAGAGAACGCGAGCTCGGGCTGGCAGAGCCGCTCGGCGATCTGATTGGCGTGGGCGCGAGCGTTGTCGAAACCCAGGCAACTGACACCACCGTCGAAGGCGATGACGTATAGCCGCTGTTCGTGATTGAGCGTCACCGTGTTCATCGGGTGACGTCTATGAAGTGAGGCATGTGAAAAGCTCCTGAAACGAAACAGGGCGTCGGCCTTGCGGCGCGACGCCCTGCGGGGACTCGGGGCCACCGAACGGTGGCGATGAATTCAGCGGACGATGGCGAGAGGCTGGCGCATCAGCCGGCGTCCTCCTCGTCGAATACCGGCAAGCCATTGACGAGGGCGGCGTCGCTGTCGAATTTCAGCCAGACGATGCCGGCGTTCTCGGCGACTTCGAAGATCGTGGCCAGGTCGGCCTCGGCGGGCACGTTGTAGCGTGGCGCGCCAACGTAGACGAAGCCGCCGAACTCATTGGGATAGGCGTTGACCGACAGGTCGTCTGCGGCGAGCCTCTGGCGCGTGGACGGCGTCAGATGCGTGATCGACAGCGCGGCCAGCGGTTCGGCCAGTTGCAGCAGGGATGCCACGGTGGACTTATCCAAGGCGGACTCCCTCTCGTTGGGGTGAGTGACTCGGTGAGGGCCGGGTGCGGGACGGACGATTGAAATCCATCCCGCAGTCGCAGCAGCGGTACCAGCGCAGCCGTCCCAACGTGCCGAGCAGCACGCCGTGCCCGGGGCAGATCGGGCAGCGCGGTGCGGTGCTTGTGGGCATGCGGTTTCCTTCGCTTGAATGAAGGGCATGCCCGGCCCGGTGAGGCAGGGCGCCCCTCGGGGGTGAGTGAATCGTGATGCGCGTGCGCCGCACGGCGCTACAGCAGGCCTCGCTCCGCAAAACTGAGCAGTTGGTCGCCGGATACGATGAAATGGTCGATGAGGCGCACGTCCACCAGGGTCAACGCGGCCCGCAGGCATTGGGTCAGGTGTTCATCGGCACGGCTCGGTTCCACGCTGCCGCTGCCCGGGTGGTTGTGCGCGACGATTAGCGCGGCGCAATTGCGAGCGAGGGCACCCTTGACCAACTCCCTCGGATAGACCGAGGTCTGGGTGAGCGTGCCGCGAAAGAGCTGCACCGCTTCGATCAGCGCAAGGTTCACGCTCAAGTAAAGCACGAGGAAGACCTCATGCTCCAGCCCGGCGCAGTACAGGCGCAGCCAGTCGCGGATTGCCTGCGGCGACTCCAAGACCGGGCCTTTGCGCATCTGCGCCTGCAGGTCGCGCAGCAGCAGTTCGCGGGCGGCGCCGAGCTTGCGGGCAAGCAGGCCGTCGCGCGAGGTCGCCGAATCGTACCTGGGTTCGACATCGCCGACGCCAATTGTTTGGGCAGCGCCAGCCATGGCCGGAGGTGCCATCAGTTCGGCGACCAGTTCCGCTCGTGACAAAGTGGATGCGGTCAAGGCGTTCTCCTTCAAATGAAAGCGGAACGCCGAACCCGTGACGGGAACGAGGTCCCCGCATGAGGTTGATGAGGCAGGTAACGACTGCGACGCCGGCTGCACGCCGGAGAGCATTCCGCGATGGAATGCAGAGAGCAGAGCAAAGTGTTGCCGACGGACGAAGGATGTTCAAGCCGGGCCGGTGCGGCGCCACCGCAAATCGCCGCGAGGCAAAGGGGTTGGTGGGTGGCGCCCCAGGGGGACGCACGGCGCCGCCAGCGTGTAGGTGTTGGCGCAAGCCGACAGCGCCGCTCGACAGCGTTGCGGACGCGGCGCAGTGTGATTGCAATGACACTGAAATCACGCTGGAGAAATCTTTGCTCGAAGTCTTGCCGATCAGCAGACAAGCCCTTGAAGTTCCGCCAAGATGGTGCGCAAACCGTTCGCTGCGACATCCTCATGATCCGCTTCGGCCAACAGATTCGACTCACCCGCCTGGAGGTCGAACGCTTCACCAAGATCACGGCCATCGAGCCGGTGGACATCCGCTCGCTCGCCGATCTGGACGCCTACATTGCGCGATGCAAGGCCCACTACTGGGGAGCGTCGCGCGACACCCAATTCCTTCACTGGCTGATCGACCGAGAGTACGGGCATTGCCGGGAGGCGGCGTAGCACGACGAAGAAATGCCCGGTCCGCCCACCGAGCTCGACGCGCCGGGCTTCAAGGGAGTTGATCTCATCGGTCCTCATGTTCCCTTCCTCTTTGCAAAACGGAAGAAGGTACGACCTCGCCACGGCTCACGAAGCGGCACTGGCAGGCCCCCCCTTTGGGGCCGGTGTCCTTCGGGGTGGGATGGCAGGACGCGACGCGCCCTGCCGTGGTTCAGGCGGCTTCTAGCATTCGGCCGAACAATTGCCCGATGCGCGAAGCGTCGCCGGTCCGCAGTGCGTCACAGGCATCGAGCACAACGGGTTGCGTCATGGGCGTGCGGCTGTCATCGGCTTCGATGCGGGCCAAGACCATGCCGCTTGGCGTCGCGACCGTCATCTCGCCCCGGTGCTTGATCCAACTGGCGGTGATCACATAGTCACCGTCGCGCGCGAGCCGGTCGCGAACCAGCTGAACCCCGGCGTCGAAGGATTCCACGGTGACGACATCTTCGAGGTCGCCGTAATCGTGCGCGTAGAAGTAGGCGCGATAGGCCTTCGGCAGAGAAGTCTCGAACACTGTCAAGCTCAGCGTCGGCATCAGAAAGTCCGGCGCGCTGGATTCGCTGCGCGGAGCACCGACTTGTTCACGCTCCCGATGGTCGAGTTTGAGCAGCAGTGAGTCGGCGTGAGCACGGTCTTCCAGCACGAGCTGGGTGCGCAGGCCGAGGATCTCTTGCATCATCAGGCGCAGTTCCTGGACGATGGCGCGTTCGGCGCGCGCTTCGATGGCGCGCAGGGTATCGGCAGCAGTGGCCATGGGAAGGTCCTTTCATGAGGGGTGCCGATCGGCGCTGGGCAGATCGACGGGAAGGTGGAGTCCTGGGCGGTGCCGCAGGCAGGCATCGGAGGCGGCAGGGCGCCTCGAAACGAAGGAGGAAAGAGGTGGGCGGCCGAACGCCACGCACCACCGGGTGGTGGGCGTGAACGTTCGGCGACACGGGACTGCGCAGCGAGCGCTGCGCAACCGCAACCCGGGACGGTGAAGCTCCGGTGCTCGGGGTCAAGCCGCCGTGCGGGTGGGCTTGGACCGAGGTGAGCGCGCGGCTTGAACCTGCGCGTCTGTGGTGGCGGGTGCCACGGTCGGCCGAGTGGCTTGCGGGCCGAAGCTCGATGCCGCTTGCGCGAACTCGGGCTCTCGGGTCAGCTTGCGCACCTGGGGCACGGCCGGTTCCTTGACGGACTCCGGCAGACACTCGACGGCGATGTCGCCGCCAAGGTGCAGTGCGCGTTGCAAGGCTTGCGCCGGCACGACGAACAGTCCGTGGCAGAACCGGCGGACGAACTGGCCGATCCGCTTGTTGCGCGCCTGTCGGGCCTTGTGCATGCGAAGGGACTCCTTGCAGCACAGGTACAGCGCCAGGTGGGCACGCTTCATTTCCGGATCGCCTTCGAGCTGGGCCAATACTTCCGTGGCGATGGTCACATCGTGACCGACGCGCCGGTAGAAAGTGACCCAGGCTCGCTCTTCCTCGAACTCGACGCCGGAGCGTCTTGCGCGAGGACGGAGTTTCTCAGGGGACATGGTGTTGACTCCAATGAAAGAGGGAACACCCATCCCCGGCGGGGAGCGGTGCGCTCCCCGAGGGTTGCAGTTGTGTGCGGTGCTGGTACGCTGACCAACTCACGCGTGGAGACCCACACGATGCTTCGTGCAGGCAAGGCACTACGGTTCACCCCCAACGAAATCGAGGAATTCCGATCGCTCGGTCTCGACTTCGACGGGGCGCGAACACAGGACGACATCGAACAAGCGCTGGCCGCGTGGACCGAAACGCTTGCCGATGAACGTCCCGATCTGCTGAACAAGATCGTCGCGGAGATGGCTAGAGGCAAAGGCGTCAAACTGCCTGCGCAGCTCACCGTGGTGAAAGACGCTTCGTCCTCATCCGGTTCTCTTCGGCAATCCTGATCCAGCGGTCGGCGATCTGGTCCAGGTAGGCCAGGTCGTCGGGCTCGATCTCGCCAGCCTTTCTCAGGCGGGCGATCACTTCCTTGACCAACGGTGGGTCATCCTTGGCGAGTTGAATCGCCAGGGCGGCTATGCGCTTGCGGTACAGACTGGTCAGCATGACCCGTCTTCCGCGGCGCGGTTCTCGGCAACCCCGCACGTCTGCACGAAGGCAGGCACAAAGGGCTTCATCAACGCGGCGACCTGCGGTACGCGCGTGGTCAGCATCCGGGCACGCCCGGAACCTCCCAGCAGCACGCCGACGGCGCGTATCTCTCTTGTCACAGTGACAGCGAACATGGTGTTCTCCTTCAGCGAGTGAAAGGGAACACCCATCCCTGGCGGGGAACTTGGGGTTCCCCGTTTGGGATGCTCCAGCCGTGAAACGGCGGAGCGGCTTCGTGGCAACACCTGGCGGTGCGCCATGGACTACTGACCTGAAGTTCTCTTGAACCCAGGCGACGACTCGATGCTGATCGACCAGCGGTCGATCAGCACAGCGCACTGTTCAGCCCGAAGGCCGAACCTGACATTCAGCCATTCGGAGGGCTGGACCGGATCGGAGTCCGGCATCTACAAGGCAGGTAACGACTGCGACGCCAGCAAGCTGGACTTCAGGAAGACCGAGGTCCCCGGTGAAGGCTGCGGGGACGCGATGTCCGCAAATAGCTCTTTGAGTCTGGCAGCGACTTCGATGCGGTTCAAGGCGGCAGGGAGCGGCGGCATTCGATGCCACCCGAAACGGCCGGTGATGTCGCGGGGTTTTGGGTGGCGGCTTGGTTGGGCCACTCCGCCATCAACCGCGTTCTGCCTTGAATGGGGCTGCAGTGCCGGACAATCGCTGCACCCGCAGGTGCGGGGGCAACTCAAATGACTCAGACATGAACAAAGCCGAACTGATCGAACACCTGGCCGCCAAGAATTCCCTGTCCAAGGCCGAATCCGGTCGCATCGTCGAGGCCTTGCTCGACGCCATCGTCACCACGGTCAAGAAGGGCGGCTCGGTGGTCATTGCCGGCTTCGGTTCGTTCAAGCCGCACGCGCGTGCGGCCCGCAACGGTGTGAATCCATCCACCGGCGCGAAGATCAAGATCGCCGCTGCGAAGCTGCCCAAGTTCACCCCGGGTACCGGCTTCAAGGCCGCTGTCGATCCGAAGGCTGCTGCCCGCAAGGCAGCGAAGGCGGGGGCCCCCAAGGTGGTGGCAAAGCCGGCAAAGAAGATGGCGAAGGCCTGAGACCGGGACTGAAGTCACGAGCTGGCGAGCGATACGGCTCGTACGAGCCTTGATGGCCCGGCACTTTCTTCGATTTCGGCCGCGCCAAACAAAAAACCCCCACAGCCTTTCGGCCATGGGGGTGAAGTTGTTCATCAGGCTGCCTGTTGCACCTCTTCGGCGTCGACCTTCGCGCTGCCCGCCTCGTCCTTGTCGAGGTCGAGTTGCCTGAGCAACTCGCGCTGTTTGACGAGCAGATCGGTGAGCCGCCCTTCGTGCTCGAACGGGCGGGCCAGATCCAGCCGGATGGCCTCGAGCCGCTTGCGGCGGGTCTCCAACTGTGCCATCGCATCGGCATGCAGTTTGCCGACCGATGCCAGCGCCGCCAACACCGCTGCCACCAGCGCCGGGCCTGTCTGATAGGGCTCGGCGTTGTACAGGCAATGCCCGGCCAAGTACAGGTTGGGTGTCTCTTCGCCGCGTGCGGCGATGATGGCGAGGTCGAAGCCGCCGAAGCGGCCGACGACCCGTTCGATCATTCGGCTGCCCGTGCGCACCTCTTCCCTGGCGGCCTTCACCAATCCGCGCAGCGCGTCGCCGGCCGCGTCCGGGCCCACGATCTTCCGCCCGGCCAACTCAAGGCAAATGCCCTGCATGGTCTGCGGCTCGATCCGGGTCGCATCCTGTGAATACAGTGCAATTTTCTTCTCCAGCGCCTCGATCATCATCGGCAGTCGGCCCACCTCGCTCTCGTTCGCATAGCGCTGGTTGCGCCACACCGAGAACAGGGTCGAGAGTTTGGCCACCTCTGCGTCGACGCCTGCCTTTTCGATCACGAGCGGGTTGCCTGAGGCCAAGGCCTTCACTTCGGCATACGACAGCGCCGCCAACTCCACGTCTTCCAGCGACCGCAGTCCTTTGTCGCCGCTCATCACCTGAGCGATGAAACGCGCCTTGGTCTCCAGGGTCTGCCACATATAACTGTCAAAGCTTCCTTCCGTCACGTACCGGAAGATCTCCACTTCTTCGCACTCGTTGCCTTGGCGCAGGATGCGTCCCTCGCGCTGTTCGACGTCACAAGGACGCCACGGCGCATCGAGGTGATGCAAGGCCACCAACAGGGTCTGCACGTTGGTGCCGATCCCCATCTTGGCGGTCGACCCGAGCAGCACCCGGACCCGGCCTTCTCGCACGGCTTTGAACAGCGTTGCCTTCTGCACGTCGGTCTCTGCATCGTGCACGAAGGCGATCTCCTTTTCCGGGATGCCGGCCTCGATCAGCCGCTCCCACAGGTCGTCATAGACACTGAACTCTCTGCCGCCCTTGGGCGACGACAGGTCGCTGAACACCAACTGTGTCCCGCGGAAGTCCGCCGTCCGTTGCCAGATGACGTGAATCTCCCGCGCGCAGGCTGCGACCTTGCCGTTCTCATCGAAGCGCGCGCTCGGCGCCACCAGCCGGAAGTCCAGCGCGGCCTTGCGGCCGTCGGTGGTGATCGCCAGCATGTTGTCGTCTTGCGGCTTCACCTTTCCATTGCGGATCGCTTCGGCCCGTTGCACGAGCGTCTGAACAAAGGCCTTCAACGCCTTGCTCGCCGGGCAAGGCACGATGCGCGGTTTGCCGCCACGCAATTTGGGCACCGGCAGGTTCAGCATCTCCGCCGTGCGGATGTCGGCCACTTCGCCAAACACCGCCATCAGCTCGGGCACGTTGATGAAACGCGCGAAGCGCGTGTGCATCCGGTAGCCGCTGCCGTCCGGCGCAATCTCCAGTGCCGTGACGCTCTCGCCGAACGTGGCCGCCCAGGCATCGAACTGCTGCAGCCCGAGTTCCTCCAGCCTTTTGGGCTGGAGGTAGCGCATCATCGTGTGGATCTCGGCCAGGGTGTTGGCCACCGGCGTCGCGGTTGCGAACACCACCCCACGCTGCGCATGCCCATGAATCTGCATCGTGTAGCGCGTCTTCAGGAATAGATCGAACGCGCGCTCCGAGCTGGTCATCGGCAGACCCGCCACCCGCGTCATCTTCGTGAACCGGTACAGATTCTTGAACAGATGCGCCTCGTCGGTGAACAGGCAATCGATGCCGAGGTGCTCCCACGTGAGCAGGTCGTCCTTCTTCTTGTCGGACAGCAGCCTCTCCAGCCGCACCGCCCAGTTCTTCTTCATCGCCTCGAGCTGCTTGACGATCCGGTTGGACCGGTCGTTGCTCTTCTCGGCGCGTACCGCCATCTCTATCTCGTGAATGATCTCCTTGATGAAGGTCTCGGTGAATTGCGGCGACATCTTGATGCGCTCGAAGCTCGAGTGCGTGATGACTACCGCGTCCCAATCGCCCGTGGCGATGCGCGACACCAGCTCGCGCCGGCGGTCGCCTTCCAGGTCTTCCTTGCTGGCCATCAGCACCGACGCGTTCGGGTAGAGCCGAACGAACTCTGCCGTGTACTGCTGCAACACGTGATTGGGGACCACATGGCACGGCTTGTTGACGAACCTCAGCCTGCGCAGCTCCATGCTGGCGATCACGCACACCGCTGTCTTGCCGGCGCCGACCACATGGAACAGCCCGGTGTTGCCGGACTGCACGATGCGCCAGACCGCATCTGGTTGATGCGGATGCAGTTCGTAGCAGCGTGAGAACCCCGGCAGCTTCAGATGCGAACCATCGAAGCGCCGCGGCCGTGTCGCGTTGAACAGGTCGTTGTAGATCCTGCACAGCTTCTCGCGGCGCTCGGTGTCCTCGAAGGCCCAGGCCGCGAAGCGCTCCTTGATCAGCCCCAGCTTCTCGCGTGCCGCCAGCGTCTCGTCCGGATTGACGAAGTACTTGTCGGTTTCCGGATCGCGGTCCCGCACGGTCGGCACTTGCACATTCAATGCGCACTGCACCAGCTCGATCGCGTTCATCCGCGAGGTGCCGAACTCCTGAGTCACCTTCACGTTCTGGCGTGCTTCCCACTCGCCGTACTTCACCGACCAGGCGCCGGCCTCGGCCGAATAGCCCACCTGGCAGTCCTTGAGCTCCAGCACTTGCTGGATGAAGCCCTCGACCTCCATCGCCGGAATCCACACGGCGCCCAAGCGCGGCTCGATGGCCGCAGGCAGCAGGTCTTCCGGCTGCACCTGTTCCAGTGCGTCAATGTTGCGCTGGTAGTCCGAGCCCGACATCGCAACCCGCTTGAGCTTTGCTTTCACGTTGCCCGACAGGTAGTCGTCGGCGGTTTTCCACTCTCCGTCGGATGGATCGAGGAACACCTGGCCCGCTTCGGCGAGCGCGTCCAGCACCGCCTGTTCGGGTGCAGCCAGTAACGCTGCCATGTAGGTCGGATCGACCCGGCCGCGCCATTGGATGGACGCGGCCAGCGCTTCGACTGGCTCGCCCGCCGTGCTGGGCTCCACCACCCGGGTCAGCGTGCGCCGCGTGAACAGCGCTGCCTTGCGCGCGGTGTCGCTCTCATCGTCGTAGTGCTCCAGCGACAGCAGCAGCGGGTAGTCCGGGTCGCGCCGAAACGCCAGTGCGTTGGCCCGCGTGGACAGGCATCCGTGCTTGGCGACGTAGCGGTCGTAGGTTCCGTTGAGCATGGCCCGCAGGTGCCCCAGCCGTCCATCGTCGTCGTCCGCCAGTTGCGCATCGAGCAAAGCCCGGGCATGGTCCCGGATCGCGCACAGTCCCGTCACGCGGGCGCGTTGCGTGGCGTTGAGCTGGTCATGGACATCGACCATCTCGCTGCCCTCGACCCGATGCACCCGCCCCTGATGGAGGCGATAGCTGCCCGGTCGGGCCCCGGCTTGCGCCGCAACCACCACCCGCAGGGGCGCAGGCTTGGCCGCCACCGGCTGGAAGACGCCCGCGGGCAACAGCGCGATGCGCTCCCGCAAGGCGGGCTCGAGGTCGCCTTCGAATACCGCCACCGGCACTTCCTCGTATCCGTTGCTCTCGCGGCGGATGCGGCCGATGCAGAACTCGGGATGCTGCGCGTACCACGCGTTGATCGTCAGGTAGCGTTCATGGCACTGCGGGTGCTTGAGACTCTCAGGCACCATGCCCAAGGTGAGCCACTCCGCCTTGACTTCTTCTGCTCGCTGCCGCTTGCGCAGGAACAGGATGTCGGCCTGCACATCCGTCGACGCAATGCCGGCGAACGCGCCCGTGGGCAGCCGGATGGCGCCCAACAGATGCGCCTGAGAGGCGACGTACTCGCGCACGCCGTCGTACTGGGCATCCATCGTGTGGCTGCTGGTGATGAAGCACACCAGCCCGCCGGGCCGCACCAGGTCGAGCGCGCGGCCGAAAAAGTAGTTGTGGATGCTGAAGCGGGCGTAGGCCCGGTTGCTCACGTCGGCGACCTTGTACTTGCCGAAGGGGACGTTGCCGATGACCAGGTCGAACCAGTTGTCGGGCAGCGCCGTCTTCTCGAACGGCGCGATCCTCACGTCCACGCCACTCGGCACGTAGAGCGTCTTGAGCAATCGCCCGGAAACCCGGTCGATCTCGATGGCCGTCGTCGTGCTGCGCTCGGCGAGTGCACGCGGCATGGCCCCGATGAAGTGACCGATGCCGGCGGCAGGCTCCAGGACGCGCCCGCCGGTGAAGCCGAAGCGTTCCACGGCCTGCCACATCGCCTCGATCACGTGGACCTCGGTGTAGTGGCTGTTGTTGACGGAAGCGCGCGCCGATTCGTAGTCCTCGGTGGCGAGCAGCGCTTGCAGGCGACGCGAACGGTCGGCCCAGCTTCTGTCTTCGGCTTCGAGGTTGAAGCTCGCGGGCAGACCGCCCCAGCCGGTGTAGCGCAGCATGATCTTCCGTTCGGTTGCGGTGGCTGGACGCTCTTCGGCTTCGATCTGGCGCAGCGTGTCGATGGCGGCCAGATTGGCTTCGAACTTCGCGACCGCGCCGGTCAGACCGTTCAGGTCGGAGCGTGTCAGCGGCGGCCAGACAACGCGGCCTGTGGCCTCTGAGGTCGCAGCGACCACGCGCCAGTTGGCACGGACGTTCGCTGGAGCTTGCTCCGGGCCAGCGTCGAGAGTGCTGGCTACAAGTGCCGACTCGACAGGCCCAGCGGGCTCGCAAGTGGCGGTTGAGGAAACGCCCTCGGTCAGGGATGACGGGGCAGGGGGCTTAGGCGTGTCCGGGTCGAACCCGGGCAGCCACAAGGAAGGCGCGGTAATGCGGGCCATCGGTGTGTTCTCCAAATGAATGGGGAACACGGCGACCCATCGGGGAGGCGTGCTCCCCGGGTGGGTTGGGCAAAGAAGGTCGTGGCCGACCCGCAGGCATTTGCCGGCGTCCGTGGACGCACGGGAGTTCAAGGCGAAGCGGTCAAGTCCGTCGCGCGGTGTCGACCGTGATGCGCGTGATGAGCCGGCCGGGCAGACACAGGACTCAGTTCGGCGCAGGGCGCGGAACCAGGTGGCAGCGGCGAGGCGCTGCCGATACATGAAGGCGGGTAACGTCCGCAACGCCCGACACGAATCGGGAGCGCTCCAAAGAGCGCGCGTGGCCGAAGCCGGGTGCCCGCTCAGTGTGCGGGCCAGCGCTCGGCGAGATCGGCCCGCCGATCAGCCGCCTGCCGAAATGCCTGCGAATTGGTGGTCATTGAGGGTGGCAATTGGTACTCGCCGACCGCGCGCTGTCATGGCGACAGGATGTTCGCGCGGAGATACCCAGCGAGTGGCATGACGGTGCGTGGATGTGGACAGGGGCGGGGCTTGCACAGCAGCCGCACTGCGCGAGGCTGCTCGCATGGACTCACGACACCCTGAACTCATCGGCCCGCTCCACCACGGCACCCGCTCGCAGGCGGCGACAGTCATCCTGAGGGAGGGCTTTCGTCGCGGCCGAAGTCGGAGCTACACCGGCACCGGCGTCTGTCTCAGCGAGACGCTCTCGGTGGCCTACGAGTACGGCATGTACGAGACGGGCGGCTGCGTGTTGCAGACCTGGCTGTCGCCGACTGCACGGTGGGTTGATAGAAGTGGCTGCATTGCATTGGAGCGCTCAGCCGAGCACGACACCTGGGATGACTTCTTCAAGACCTCCGGGCTGGACGCCGTTGGCGCCTACGCCGGCAACGTCTGGGTGGTCTGGAACCCGCAGGCCTTGACCCTGGTTCGCAGGCTGTCGCACCGCGACGCCATCCAGGGGCTGTGCGCGCAGTTCGACAGCGATGGCCCCGACCACGGCTACAACGGGGTGGTGTCGGACTACGCCGGCATCTGGTGGGGCCGCGAGACGGAAGACCCCAACCTCGGGCGCCTTCCGGATCATCTGCGCCGGCTGCAGCGCACGCTGGAGCGCTGCGTGGGCCGCACGCAGTCGCAGTTGCTGCGTTCCGTGACCGCACCGGCGGAACACGCCGCCTGACCGTCGCCGCGTCCCGCAACTCCGTGTCGACCGGTTCATCGCTCGACCTTGAAGACCTTGCCAGCGCGGGGACCATGAAGCATGCCCCGTGCGGGCCGCAACCCAGGAGAACCCATGCAACTGACCTTACCGATCTCTCGGATCGTGCAGGGAAAGAATCCCCGCGAGTACTTCGATCCCGACGAGATGGCCGAACTCGAAGAAGGCATTCGCGCCTTCGGCGTGATCGAGCCCATCATCGTGCGCCCCGTCCCGGACAGCGACCTGCTTGAGATCATCGCCGGCGAGCGCCGCTGGCGCGCCGCCAAGAACGTGTTCGGCGACAGCTACGACATGCCCGTCGTCGTCCGCGAAGCCAGCGACGCCGACAGCGAGGCTATCGCGTTGATCGAGAACTACCACCGTGCCGGCATGTCGGTGGCAGAAGAGGCGCGCACCGCGCAGCGCCAGTTGCTGAGGAACCGCGGTGACAAGCAAGAAACTGCGCGCAACCTTGGCTGGTCGCCGGACGTGCTGGAGCGCCGGCTGGCGCTGATGGCCTGCACGCCCGCCGTACTCAAGGCTCTGACGCAGCGTCAGATCAGGGAGGGACATGCCGAACTGCTGGCGGGTGTTCCCCCCGAGAAGCAGGACACCGTGCTCTCCGCCATCGTCGCGCACAAGGTGCCGGTCGTGGTGCTCAAGTCGCAACTGGGCCAGTACGTGCGACGACTGGCCGACGCCCTCTTCGACACGGCGCCATGCACCGGATGCCCACACAACTCTGCGCGGCAGGCGGGACTGTTCTCCGAGTCGCTCGGCGACGGCTACTGCCAGCACCCGACGCACTTCGACGAACTGACGTTGCAGGCCGTGGTCGCCAGGGCCGCGGCCTTGAAGGACGAGTACCCGGTGATCCGGATCGTGAAGCTCACCGATGGATTCACGCCACTGACGGTTTCGGCGGAGGGGGCGCTTGGCGTCGGTGACGATCAGTACGTTTCATGCCGAGGGTGCCAGTCATTCGGTTGTGCCGTCTCGGCGATGCCCGGCTCCTACGGTGAGGTCACGCGGTCGCTGTGTTTCGACGCGGGGTGCAACAGCCAGAAGGTCGCGGCGTGGCGCAAAGCGCAGCGCGACGCGGGTCCGAAGCCTGAGCCGCTCGGCGGAACGAGCCGGAAGAAGAGTGGTGCGCACAAGAGCGGAAAGCACACACACGAGCCGGCGAGGCGCGCGGTCGCAACCAAACCCTCGAACCAGACGCCACAACGCGTTGTGGATCACCGTATCGCGCAGTGGCGCCGATGGGCAGCGAACGCGCTCATGACGCAGCCCGAACGGAATCACCGCGTCCTGATCGCTCTCGCGCTGGCCGGACGCGGCAGCGATCTTCGCAGCGAGCAACTCGGCAAGGTGATCGAGAAGCTTGCAGCGAGCGGAGGCCTCCGTCACTCGGACCTCGGAGGCCACCTGCGCCGCGCGGACGCCATCGGAGCGGATCAACTGGCGAAGCTGGTGCAGGCCGTGGCCGCATCTGCTGCGTTCGGCGTCGATGTGCACAACCTTGAGCTGCTGTTGAACTACCTGGAGATCGATGAATCGCGCCACTTCCTACTGGACAAGACCTTCCTCGATCTGTTCACGATGAGCGAGCTGGAAAGCCTCGCCGGGGAGATCGGCTTGAAGCGAGCGATGGGTCAGGGCTTCAGGACTGCGCGGGCTGCCAAGAAGGCCGAGTTCATCGCAGCGCTGCTGGCTGTCAAGGGATTCGAGTACCGTGGCACGGTGCCGCAAGTCATGCGCTATCCGCGCCATGCCGTCACCGGCGCTGCATCCGACGAACAGGAGATGCCGCAAGAGACCACAGAGGATGGCGCCGCCGACGCGCCGTCCGACGACGAAACGCAGGCTCTGGCAGCGTGAACGCCGAACAGGCACTGGACACCCAGGGGACGCCCCATAGGATGAATCCATCGGGTGTTCCCGTTCAAGGAGTGAATGACATGAAGATGTTCGAAGAACTGCATGCGCTGGCGATCGGCGCGACCCTCACGATGACCGTGAGCGCAGACGAGAAGACCGGCAGGATGACGATCAACGTGATCCCGAAGCCGAAGAAGGACGTGGATGAACCGGCGCTGACGAAGGCGCTCAGCCTGACGGCCACGCCGCAGGAATTCGATGCCGGATTCGTGCAGGCCCTGCGGGGCTATCGCGAGGTCCGACACAGCCTCGCTGAACAGGCGGAGGCGACCAAGGAAGTGCTGGAAGCGGCCAAGCTGGCTTCGGTCAAGAAGGCCGGGGACGCGGCATCCAAGGCCGCAAAGCCTGCCGCTTCGGCCCGCTCCACCCCGGCCGCGGTCGCGACTGCGATCCATACCGCGAACGATGTGGCCGACGACGAGATCGAGAACGACAGCGCCGTGCCCGCAGCGACCACCGGCGGTGCCTCGTTGGACCTGTTCGGCTGAGAACGTGTGTCCTCCGATGACCGACCGCGATGCCTCGCCTGCACGACGGGGCTTGATGGTCGGCAGTCCGCTGAGAGACTGACTGCAAGGCAACCGAACTCTGGTTGCCGTCATTGAAGACACAAGGAGTGACGATGTCCATCGAAGTCAATGAAATCCAGCGGCGCTTCCGCTACAACGGCATCCTGCTGCCGGACGTGCCGGGGCTGGAGCCGCGTGAAGTGCGCGATCTGTACAGCGCGCAGTACCCCGAACTGGTCAGCGCCGAAGTCGAACCCGGCGAAGTACGCGACGGCGTCCAGGAGTTCACCTTCAGGAAGGCGGTCGGCACCAAAGGGGCGACACACCGTATTGGATCGCGCCTCGCCGCCTTGTTGGCAGAGGTCGGCGCCGAGGCCGATGGTGGCGTCTCGGGTGTGGACGGCAAACTGGTCAAGGCCATGAGTCGCGGCAGCGTGAAGCGTTGTGCGCAGGCCTGGAGTGCCTTCGTGCAGCGCGCGTACGCGGCCAATCCGAGGCAACGCGATGGCTCACGGCTCACGCCGCCGAGCGAAGCGCTTGCGCCACTGCCGTGAATGGCTCGATGACGCTGCCGCGTCTTGAAGCAGCCATCCCCAGGACCTTGGTGCCCTATGAGTTGGCGAGCGCCAACGCCGCCGTCTCGCGCTTTCTGATCCAGGCGGGTGCCGTCCGCGAGGGTGACATACCGGCCACGTGGGACGACACGCTGCGAGTCTGCGAGCAGGCCCTCGATGCATGGGTCAAGCGCGAAGTCGGCCCGCTGCATTGCCTCTCGCCGGGTTTCGCGATGGTGGCCGTGAGTGACAGCGGCGGTCATCGGGTTGCACGCTCCGGCGTGCCACTGAGATACAGCGCCGTCGACCTCTACTGGTACGAGACGCGGGAGCACGAGTGGCCGATAGGCGAGGGGCTGGAGACACTGGAACGCGCGCACCCGGGCTTGGGCGCCGTCGTACTGAAGGTGCTGAACGATCAAAGTCGTTACGTCTATCCGCTCTTCACGCCCGATCTGGCCTGCGACGTGGCGACCTACGTCTACTGGTGCGGCGAGGAGAACGAGGAGATCGCGCTGGACATGCAGTGCGGGGAGGATGATGAGGCGAGGGCAGTGACGCGCGAAGAGATGGTCACCCGCGCGACGCTGGAAGCGGCCTATCCCGAGTGGGCGAGGCGCTGGCCTCACACGGACCGGCGGCAAGGTCGGACGCCGAGCTTGCGCAGTGCGGCACGAACGCTCAAGGACCCGAAGGCGCAGCAGATCGCTGCCGATGCGCTCGCGTTGTCCCGTCTGCGGTTTGAAGACCAGTTCCGGCCCGACATCGAAGGCGAGTACATCGGCTTCGGCGCGGTGCTGTCCTGGCACGAGAGCGACGTCACGGTGCGCATCTACGACGATCTGCTGAACATGGCGCATCAGGCCGAGTGCTGCGACCGCATCGGTGAACTGCAAATTGCGCTGGACGCGCCACAGAGCATGGGCGCGTGGCAGAAGGCCATGCGCACGCGCTTCAAGGCCATCGGGCTGATCGACCGCTTGATCCACCAGCTTTCGGCGTGAGACTGGATGCCAAGGGGACGGATATGAATCAAGCGGAGTTTTCGATAAGGACCCAGACGGATGGCGTGCTGCGGCTGGATCGCGCAGTGCTGATCTACCACGGTGCATCGGGTAGCGCGTTTGCGACCGTGCATGCGGTCGAGGACGCGGATGGCGAGGCGGTGATCGGGGCGGGACAGGCGATGACGCCGCGCGCCGCCATCGATCTGGCGCGTGCACTCAGCAAGAGCGTGGCGCATGCCGGCTTCCTGCCGGAGACCGTGCTCTACATGGACGGCGACCTGTTGGTGTGGTGGTTGCCACCGGGTAAACGGCACATCTCGTTTCGTACCGAAGGGCACGAGCAACAAATGGGCGCGGTCGAGCGTGGCGAGACGGTGCCGCAGCCCGGGTTGGTGTTTGCGGCCTCGAACCGGGCCTGGAAGGTGTGGGCTGTCAAGGGCAGCGCCCGGCCCACGCCCGCCACACCGCTGTACCAGGCCCCGTACTTCAACGTGTACGCCAACGGCGACATCTGCCAGGGCAACGTGCCCGTGCCCGAGGGCACCACCGCAGAGAAGATCGGCGCGTGGAACGATGCTTTCTTGCGCTCCTACTTCACCCACCCCAACGCTCAAGGCGAGCTCGTGAGCTATCGCGGTGGTGCCTATGCGTTCTGGCGCGACATGCTAGACGGGAAGTTCAGCCGCTTCCCGGAGCGCGTTCTGGTGGACGCGAAGACCACGCTTGGGGCACTGCTCGGCATGAAGGAGGTCGCGTGATGGACCCTCGCGAAGTCGCACTGCAGACGGCCTGTCCGCTGGTCGCCGCGCCGCGCTTCGGCGAGCTGCCCGACATGCCCAACGGCCAGCGCGTGATCATGGCGGCCAATGGCGTGTTCGTGCAGATCAAGCTGGACTGGCTGGACTGCGTGCAGCGCTTGATGCCCTCCGTCCCCGGCATGCCCCTGCCCTATGGACAGGTGGACGAACGCATCGCCTTCTCGTTCGGCGTATTGCCGATTCGTCTGATCGAGGCTTTCGTGAAACAGGGGCGGTGGGGGCTGCCCGATGAAGTGGCCGGTGCCCTGATCTACTCGCGCAGCACGCGCACCCTGCGCCTGGAGATGTGCGAGGCGGTGCGAAGCTCACCGACCCGCATCGACTATCGGATGCTGGCGCTGGCCGATGACGAGACGCTGGCGGTGGACCTGCACACCCACGGTCAAGGCGCGCCGTTCTGGTCGGACGACGACGACAGGGACGACCAAGGCATCAAGGTCGCCGGTGTCTTCGGATGCCTGCACCACGATCAGCCCAGGGCCGAATTCCGCTTGGTGCTCAACGGCATGTACAAGGCACTGCCGCACCCTTGGCAGGCGGCGGAGCGAATGGCCGAGGACCACCGGGAGGACGCACTTGAGACAGGCGTCCTGCGAAAGATACTGAACTTGTTGCACAGAGCGAGGGGCTGACCGTGGAGCATCGAATCGACAGGGCACTGCTGGATCGTCGCGTCGCCATCCACTTGGTTGGCGTCGGCGGCAATGGCGCACAGATGGCGCCGTGTCTGGCGCGGCTGGACATTGCGATGAAGGCGCTCGGGCATCCCTACGGGCTGCATGTCGCGGCCTTCGACGCGGACCGCGTGAGCGAAGCCAATGTGGGACGCCAACTCTACAGCCCTGCCGACGTGGGGCGCTTCAAGGCACTGGTGACGATCCACCGCCTGAACCAGTTCTACGGCTTGGACTGGACGGCGCATCCGGTTCGCTACGAGGACTACCAGCGCGAACGCAGAATCCACCTGGATGCTGACATCCTGATCAGTTGCGTCGACAGCCGAGCGGCCCGTCGCGCGATGCACGCCCTTGTGTTCCATCCGCATACCAACTATCGCTACTGGCTGGACCTCGGCAACACCGAATCGACCGCCCAGGTGGTGCTCGGCCAAGCGCCCAAGCGAACCGGGTCGGTCGAGGGCGCGTCGCACCTGCCCTGCGTCACCGAACTGTTCCCCGAACTGTTGGACGAGACCGTGTCGGACGACAACCGACCGTCATGTTCGGTGCGCGTGTCGCTGGCCTCGCAGGGACTCTTCGTCAACGATGTCGCGGTGCGCTTCGCGGCGCAACTGCTCTACGAGTTGTTCTCCAGGGGAGGCATCTCGGAGCATGGCGTGATGGTCAACCTGGACTCGAAGCGCTGCGGTCCCATCGAAGTCGATCCGAGGACGTGGCAGCGCTTCGGGTACGTGGAAGCGAACGAGGAGGAAGCCATCCACGTAGGGTGAAGCAGTGGGTTTGATGGAATTGATGAGAGTGTATAGAATATCATCTGTTCCATCGGAGACCGGCGCAATGAGCAAATCCTCTTCTCAAGCGGCAGTGCCCGGCGATGTGCTGTCGTTTCAGCCCTGGACGCCGACCGCGGCGCAGACTCGGGCCGATCCCGCCCCGGAGAAGTCCAGCCATTCGTATCTGCTGCAGGTGCACAGCGACGCGATGTCGCGGGTACTGGAAGCGGTCATGCCGATGCTGGACCGCGTGCTGTCGCAGAAGACCGCGGAAATCCGCGAACAAAAGCTGGAAGAGTTGGTTGACTTCATCGCCGGGCAGATGGTGGTGCCGAGCCGGATCGACACGAAGATGGCGCAGCGGCTTGCGGCTCGGCACGCCCGGGTGCTGAACGAGTTCGGCTTTGCCACCGCCGAGCAGCTGGCCGACGCGAATCAGTCCCGCGCCGGGAACCGCAACGCGCTGGCAGACAACTGGAAGAAGCGGCGCCAGGTGTTCGCCGTGCGCCATCGCGACGAATCCGGCCGGCCGCGGGAGGTGTTCCCGTTGTTCCAGTTCGAGGACCACAAGCCGATCAAGGTGGTGCAGTCAATCCTTGAAGCCTTCGGCGAGCACAAAGCACCCTGGAAGCTCGCGCTGTGGTTTGCCTCGAACAACGGCTGGCTACCGGGGCAGGCTCGCCCGGTCGACCTGCTGGAGTCGGCACCGGACGCGGTTGTGCAGGCGGCCCGGCGCGACGCGGCCGGGAGCGCGGCTTGAGTTGTCGAGCGCCGGGAACGAAGCTCGACCCGCTGATCGAGCCATGGCCTGCGGGGCAGGCGATCCACGTCATCCACGATGCGGCGCTCGAACCGGAGAGCTTCAATCCGGGCATCGACGCCGCCGGCACGCTGCGCAAGCCGACGCGGTTCGCGCCGATTCGTGACGCCAAGGGTCGCGTCGTGCCGTACCTGTACGGCGGCTCATCGCGTGACTGCGCAATCTTCGAGACCGTGTTCCACAACGTGCCGATCGACGCGCCGGACAAGTTCGTGGACCTGGACGATTTTGCGAATCGCGCGTACGGCCGGATCGTGCCCAACCGCGACTTGCAATTGGTCAACCTGACCACGGACGGACTCCATCGCCTGAAGGTTCCGAAGTCCGAACTGATCACGAGCCCGCCCATCGACTACCTCGATACGGCGCGCTGGGCCGAAGCGATCCACCATCAGTTCGCCGGCGTGGACGGCTTGTTCTGGATGTCGCGGCAACGCGATCGTGATCAGGCGCTGGTGCTGTTCGGGGATCGCGCAGCCGCAGCGCTCACGGGCACGCGCATGGGTACCGCGCTGCGAGGCAACGACGTGCTGCGCCAGGCCATCCTGACGTTGGCCTTGCGCGTGGGCATCGATGCGTCGTGACGGGTCATCGATGTGCGCGGTGCGCGTATAGGAATGGTGACTCTGCCGCCGCGAAAACTTCGCGACAATTCAGCTCCATGAAAATTCCCAAACGAATCGCCGATGGGGCGGACCTGAGCGCGGTCGAGGTACGTCGAAGCGACGTCCACGGACGGGGCGTCTTCGCGCTGCGAAATCTGCGCGCCGGCGAGGTGATCGGGCACTACGCGGGCCGGCGCTACGGACCCGACGACACCCACCCTGGCTGGAACGACCAACTCACCTACTTGTTCGGATTGTCGGACGGGTCCGTCATCGACGGCGCGCAGGGCGGCAACGCGACGCGGCACATCAATCACGCCTGCATACCCAACGTCGAGGCAGTCGAACGACGAGGCGCCGATGACGAACTGTTGATCGTCGTTCGCACCATTCGCGCAATCCAAGCCGGCGACGAACTGTTCCTGGACTACGCGCTCGTGATCGACGGCGACGATCCGTCCGACTATCCGTGCGCGTGCGGCACGGATGCGTGCAGGGGCACCATGGCCGCGCCCGCCGCGATGACGACTTTGGCGGCCTGAGTTCACGCCGGGATCAGAGGACCGTTAGCTCAGGTGCGCGTTCACGAGCTTGGTCATCTCGAACATCGTGACCTGGCGTTTGTCGAACACGGCGAAGAGCTTGTCGTCGGCGTTGATGAGCCTGCGGTTCTGCTCGTCCTGAAGTTTGTGCGCCTTGATGTAGTCCCAGAGCCGCTTGGTGACCTCGGTGCGCGGAATGGGATCGGCGCCGACGACAGCAGCCAGCACCGGGCTGATCGTCATCGGTTTCGCAAACGCCGGGTTTGGCGCGCGCTTCTTGCCTTCGGGCTTCGCTGCGGTGGGCTTGGTGACGATGGTCGTACTCCTTGAAGTGTGTGGAACGGGCGTGGGCGGGAACCGCCTGCCTGAGGGGGCCGAATCATACGTGCGGCGCCTGCTGCGCTTCGTCCGCCCGCACCGACGAAGGTGTTGTTCGCGGCCGGTCACGGCGACGTGACTCCGGCTCCCGATCATCGTCCGGCCTTGGCGTCGGTGGGTTCAGTTTCTGGCTGGCAACTGCACGCTCTACTGCGCATAACAACCGACTGACCTAAATAAGCACCAGACGCGCGAATACGCGAATGCCCCGCCAGCCGGGACACCGCCTGCCGAGCTGCCGCATCGGCTTCCGGCGATAACGCATCACCACCACGCACCGGCGGCGCATGGCCGGTCAGTGACTCGAAGTGATCGATCAAGGCCTCGTGGCGCAGGCCATGCGCCGTCACCCCGAGTTGCTTGAACGTGATGCCGAATTTCTCCAGCACATAGTCGAAGCGCCGAAGGTTCTTCTTCAGGTCGTTGGCGGGATCGCCCATGTGGGCGTCCCGGCCGCTCACCACTTGCTGAGCGAAGGCCAGCGCGTCCGCGCGGGCGGGCCGGTCCAGCGCGATGTGGCGAACGCGACCGCCCTTGCCCTTGACCCACACATACCGATCCGCTGTCTGCTCTTCGTCCGGCAATCCGGTATCGGCAAAAGACACGACGTTTTCGTAGGGACGAAACAGAACCGACTCCTTGCGGCGCAGACCCATTGACTGGATCAGCCGCAGCGAAGCGCCGACGTAGCGGTCGTACTCGCACACCTTTGCGATCAGCGCGTCGATGTCCACGCCGTTCGCCGACCAGCTCTTGTCACGCTGCGCGTACTCGTGGCGCTGGTATTGCTCGACATTCAGCCCGTAGTACGCGGGCTCGCGCACGAAGCCGTTCTTGCCCATCCACATGCCGAGCCCCCGCAGAAAGCTCAGGTACGTCTGGATGGTGGCCGGCGCCTTATGCTCCCGCTGCCACACCTGCACCATCGCGCGCAGGTGCTTCTGCCCGAGGTTGCGCGGATCGGGCAGCTTTTTGAAGCCGGCCTTCTCGTTCAGATCACGAAAGAAGCGCCGCAGGAACTGAGCGCGTTCGTGCCGCGTCTTGTGCGACACGGTCTTGTCCAGCGAGGTGTGTCTGGCATTGAAGAGTTCCAGCAACAGGCCCAGGACTTTGAGCGGTGGTGCCCTGCCCGGCCGATAGCGTTCGAGGATCTGGTGCGGGGTCTGGCCCGCCCATTCTTGCCGGCGCACGGGGTCGTGCTGTGCCATGCGCCCAGCGCTCGCCGGCTCTTGGCGGCGGCGACGCGAGGAACGACGAGATGGGCGAGGAGGGGCCGGGCGCGAAGTGGTGTCAGACATGAGTTGTGCTCCGAGGTCGAGTGCCCGCCGCCCGAACGGCAGGCACGTTGTGATGAACGTGGAATCGCGTGGAAGACATCGGCAGGGCGGACTCCGTCGCCCTTGCCGGTGCGTGGTCGTGTGTTGGAGCGCAGCCCGCGACCACGAACGTCGCTGCGCCTACCCAGGGGTTTGCCGATCCGCACACATGCGCGGATCGGCTCGGTCGTTCTTAAAAATGAAACGGGGGTGATCCGTCCCACTCGCGCATTTCTGCGGCCGTGGGGTTGGTGATGCCGGCACACCTCGAGGGCGTGACGATCGACATCGGCGGCAAAGTCAGGCCTTGCACGCCACTGGTGGATCAGTTCTGGATTCGTGGCGCCATCCACTCGCATGGGTCCACCCCTGACCGAAAGTCCAGGGCGGTGTCGAGTCTGTGAGCGAGGGCGCGCGGGGAGCCTAAGAAGGCAAACACAACCGCGCGGTGCGTGGAACGCGTGCTCAAACGATGGCGGGAACATCGGTGCGGCATCAGGTGCCGACCGGAGGATCGAAGGCAGTGGCGCGTTTCAGGAACGCCCGGCGATGAACGCCGGCAAGCCACGGCACATGCACTACGAAGAAGACCTCGGGGCTACCACCTCGGGGGCGACAGCTGTTCCGGTTCGAGACCGGAGCTTGAAGGGCAGGTAACGACTGCGACGCCTTTTGCTCCATCAGGAGCATGGCCAGGACGGCCATCGGGAAACCGTAGTTGACGCCGGCGACGGCGATGGGTCAAGCAGGTATCGCCAAAACCGGCCTGATTCCGCGGGGGTTGCGGGTGGCGAATTCGGGTGTCGGGACGCGCGCTTGAGCAGTGCTTATTTTCCGGGAAGGGAGGGGAGCGAGACTGCATGCGGGGTTGACAAGGGAAAGTGCTGCCTCTGGTCCCTGGCGGAACATTGGCGGCGTTCGCTGAGGTGATCGACCCAGTGTCAGCCGCCGCGACCTGCGGGGTTGACGCGCGAACTTCGGGTGAGAGCGTGGTGACACACGTGGAGGCTCCCAAAGAAGTCTCGATCTCGAGTGTCAGCGCACTGCCTGCGCGTTGTCGGTTGACTGACGCTCAGCGGAGGCTGATCGCGATATCGGGCTCTTCCGGCGGGGATTCTGCGTGGCGCGACCGCATCGACCTGTCAATGCTGGTCACCCTCGAACCTGCCTTGGAGTCTTGAAATGGAATTGATCGTCAGAGCGGTGGATGTCGGGTCCGGCAACACAAAGTTCGTCACGGCCGCCGCGGGCACCGACATTCGCTGCATCAGCTTCCCGTCCATCGCCTATCCCAGCAGCGATGCGTCGCCATTGTGGCCGGCCAGCGAGCGCAGAAAGACCGTGTGCATCCCGGTTGGCCCGCTGTTCTATGAGGTCGGTCCCGACGTCGGCCTTGCGGCGGACACCTTTCGCGCCAAGCAACTGCACGACGAATACACCGAGTCACCCGAATACCTGGCGCTGCTGCGAGGTGCGCTCAGCATGATGAAGCTCAGTCACATCGACCTGCTGGTGGTCGGCCTGCCTGTCGCCCTCTTTGCGGTCAAGAAGGCCGCACTGGAGAAGATGATGGTCGGCAGTCACGACATCGGAGGCGGCAAGACCGTGACCGTCGGCAAGGCGCTCGCGGTGGCGCAGCCTCAGGGTGCGTTGGTTCACTACGCGTCCGAGCACAAGAAGATGGCCACCATCGGGAGCGAACAGAGCCTGATCATCGACCCAGGTTCGCGCACTTTCGACTGGCTCGTAGCTCGGGGCATGCGGCTGGTCCAGAAGCAGAGCCACTCGTTCAATCGGGGCATGTCGGACGTGTTACGCATCCTGGCGGCCGAGATCACGAAGAGCATCGGTTCACCGTACCGGGACTACGACGCCATCGACCTGGCGCTTCGCTCCGGTAAGTCGCCTGTGATCTATCAGAAGGCCTACGACATGAGCCGTCATCTGCCGCTGGCGGAGTCGGTCGCCGAGCAGGCCGTGTCGACGATGAAGGAATGGATCGCGTCGCCGCACAGCCTGCAGAACATCATCCTCGTTGGAGGCGGGGCGTTCCTGTTTCGCAAGGCGGTGAAGGCGGCGTTTCCGATGCACCGCATTCACGAGGTCAAGGAGCCGATGTTCGCCAACGTCCGCGGTTTCCAGCTCGCGGGGCAGAACTACGCGCGCAGTTCCATGGCAGGCGCTGGACGTGAGCGCGCGTCGGATACGGCGGGAGAGGGCGCATGACCAACGACGCGTCGAAGGATGCCGCGACCATCCGCCTGGTGTTCGAGCTTGCGCGCGCGGACCATCCCCGGCTGTACGACGATCTGATTCGGTTTCCGAAGGGTACGAAGCGGATCAACCGACTGCGTGTCCTGGCCTACGACGGCCTGCTGACCCAAATGGGCCAACTTGTGGCCGTCGACCTGGCGCCTCGCACGCGAGTGACACGGAGCGACGCCGAGGAAGGATGCGGCGAGGTGACGAACGAAATGTTCGCGCCGTCGCACGCGGAGTGAGGCCTCGATGGCAAAGCATCGCAAAGGGCCTCCGGGTGATCGCCCGATCAGCGCCTCAGAGCTGGCGCAAATGGGACGGTGTGAGAGGCTAGTGCTGTTCGAGCATCTGCATGGAACGCGCCGAACGGAGAGCCAGCAAAGAGACAGGAAGCGGGGACTGCTCGCACATCAGAAGTTCGAGCAAGAAGGACTCGATGCCTTGTCTGGAGACGTGCGGCGGCGAGGTCGATGCTTCATCTCCACCTGCTTGTTCGGTGAGGCATGGCAAACCGAGGTCCTTCGTCGGTTCCGGGAGGTCGCGTGGCGCCCAAGGCCTTGGGGGCGCTGGCTCATCAAGCTCTACTACCGCATGGCACCGGGCATCTGCTCGGTGCTGTGCCGATGGCCTGTCCTGCAGAAGCCTGTTCGAGTGGCGTTGGGTTTGATCGCGGTGGGCTCCCGCTGGTGGCTGAGACGACGTGGAGACGACGAATGAACGCGCTGGTATGGATCGTTTGCGGCTTCTCTGTTCTCGTCGCCCTACTGATGGTATTCCGGGCGCGAAGGGGAGTACCAGGTGCCCAGACGGCTTCGACAGAGCGAGCTTCCAGGCCTGCGGCGCTGCTCGATGCGGAACTGCTCTACATAGAGAAGTCGTTTCGTTTGTCGAGGCCAGTACACATGGTTGCCAAACTCGACCGGGCATACCGGAAGCCATCCGGCTTCGTCGTGCTGGTGGAGTTCAAGAGCCGGCGGATCCGCCGGCCGTTCCTGTCGGACGTGATTCAGTTGTCGGCCCAGCGGATGGCAGTGGCAGGCCAGACGCGACAGAACGTAGCACCCTACGGGTACGTGGTGGTCAAGACGCCGAGCAGGGCAGCCCAGCACACAACGCACCGTGTTGAATTGATGTCGGAGGAGGTCGTGGTCGCCTTGGTCAGACGACGGCAGGACATCCTTGCAAGTCGAGTCGAGCCTCGTTACGCAGAATCGAAAGCGATGTGCCGAACCTGTGCGTTCCGGTCGGAATGTGACGGTCCCCATCTTGCAGTCTCGCGCCGCCATTGAGTTCTTCGAAACGGTCGGCGCTTCGGATAGGTGCACGAGGATCCGCGTCTCCGAGACGTTGATGACGCCGGGGAGAGGCCCGAACACAACCTCGCGCGCACGAGCGTGGCCGCGGAGGTCGGTGGCGGCGAAGACGCAATGGCGTCAGGTCACTGCCCGGCATGGCTGACCCAACGCCGTTGGCGTGAAGTCAGACGCGCACGACCGATGACGTCGAGCCGAGCCTAGTCGCGTCGCAGCGTTCCGCCTTTCGAACGCCTACAGCATTTCTGGACGAGTTTCGAAGGCCTTTGGGCGGCGGCGCTTCCGCATCAGCAGATGTCGAAACGCCGCGTCCTTTGCCGTGTCTGGTGCTTGGGGAGTTGCGTGAGTCCACGTGACCATGATGACTCCTTGCCCTTCCAGCACCGCCAACAACCGATCCACTTCATGAACCATCAACAGGTCAGCGAGATATGCTTCGAAGAGACCTACGTCGTGCCAACCGATCAAACCGCACGTTCGCTGTTTACGCGCTTACCGCACGGAAAGGCCTACGCCGAAACGCTGATCGAGTGCCTCGCCACGGGGTATCTCATCGCAGTTGTTGAATCGATCTGCATTCGGGAAATGCAGCGGCATATCGATCCGGCGGCAGAGGTCGTTGTCGGACGCGACATCCGGATCGAACATTGCGGGCCGATCCCTTCCGGCGCGAAGGTTCGCCTCTCGGGTTGGGTGGAGCGACTGGGAAACCGCAGCACGACTTTCTGCGTGCGTGCCCATGATGACCATGAGCTTGTTTGCATGGGCCAGGTGACGCTGGTCGCGGCCGATCGCGCGTCAATCGAATCAAGGATCGCGACAAAGGTCAAATGCTTGCGGAAGATGGGCTTCGAGGACTAGGCTTGGTTGTCGAACAGCATGCGGCAGTAGTCAGAGGCCCAGGCCCAGGGTCCGAACGGGCTCAGTGCGTCCGCACTGAGCGCCTGCTCCGTTGCTACGCGTGAACGGGTACTCGGGTCGTTTTGCCAGGCGCGGGAAGGGAAGCCGACGCCTGCTTTCTTGCCGGCGTCCGCGCAATCCTCTGTCGGGGACTGCTGTCAACTGATCGACTCTTGGAGAGCCGGCGGACCTTCAAGACACGCGCCAGCTCGTTCTCCCAGAGCGCGAGAGCAGCACGCTTTTCGTCAAGGTAGTCGTAGCGCTCGTAGTGCTTCCCCTGCACTCCGGACGTGCGGCCGTGACTCAACAACTGCGCGCGCTCGTCGCGCGATACGCCCAGGGCCTGCAGGCGCGTCTCGACCGTTCGGCGGACGTCGCCCGGACGGTACCTCGTGTCAGCGGGGCAAGTTGCGGTGGCGATGGCCGCGATAGTGGAACCGAGCGTTGTGTGATGGATGGGCTTTTCGCCGAGCGTGGTCGAAAAGATGTAGGAGCCTTCGGTGTTCGCCTTGAGAAGTATGTCGAGTTCTCCGGCAACCGCATCCGAGACCGGCAGCAGGTGTTCGACAGGGCGCGCGCGTTTGCCCTTGGGATCCGCCAGTTTGAGCACACGCGCCGCCGCGGTGTAGTCGTCCTTCCTTGCCCGAAGGAGCTGCCTGAATCGCTGGCCGGCGAGCAACAGCACGCAACGAATCGTGACGGCAAGGTGCGGATGGACGGTTTCGAGCGATGTCCACAGCAAGCGCAATTCGTCGTTTGTGAGCACGCGGTCTCGAGTGGTCTCGAACTCCTCGATTCGAGGAAGCAAGCTGACCGGATTAGTCGTCAGCCGGAAGATCTGTGCCTCGTCTGCCGCACGCCTGGGATCGAGGTCCGCATGGGCGCCATGAACGAAGGCAGCGTGCAAGTACGAACGCGCTACGTTGGTCTGGCGGCGAATGCCGGCTTTGATCATCTTGGCCAAGATGTCTCGAATCATTTCCGGTGTGATGGATCTGGCCGGCAGCTCAGCCAGTCGAGGCCAGGGTTTCAGCACATGACGTTCGAACAATTGCTCGACCTCCTTTGCCGAAGCCTTGCCCTTCGCGCGCAGATGTGCAACGTAGCTCGCAAGCAAGGTCCGGAAGACACCGAGCGCTGCCTGCTCCCGGTGTGCTTCGATCGTTGCTTGCCGTTGCTCGAACGCGGCGATTCTCGGGTCGACGCCTTGCTTGACTTGCTCGATGTGCGTTCGGGCACGGGTCCGGGCTTCTTCCAGCGTCAGCGCTGGGTAGTCACCGAGGTGCATCTTGATCGTGTTGTCGCCAGTCCGAGCGCGAAAGATCCAGGCCTTTCGCAGGGCGCCTCGCGCCTTCGTGCATCGGACCATCAGGCGGCCGTACCCGATCGGCAGGCTCCCATCGGTTCGCGATTCGCCTTCGCGAAGTCCACGGATCGCTGCATCGCTCAGCGCTCGAGCAACCTTTCTGCCGGTCGCAGTCTCTTCAGGAATGGGGACCATACTGAGGACCATATGGAGGTGGATGAGGTGGTTCGTCTTGACACCATCTTTATACACCAGTTGGCCTGAAAGCTAGCATTGGCGCGGGTTACAGCGTGGTTCCTGATCCGTTATGACACCTCGTGAAACCGAACTTTCTCCGACTCTTAATCCGTAGGTCGAGTGTTCGAGTCACTCAGGGCCCACCAAAATTAAGTAGCAAAAACAAGCACTTAGCGCCAAGCGGCTCTAAGTGCTTTTTGCTGCGCTCGCGCAAAGTAAGCGTTGGGTAAGCAACGCCCGCGAATGCGAGTTCGCCTCACAGACCCCGTATCGGTTGTGCGAAATCAAATCGCGCCAAAGCGCTTGAGCAGCTCGAGCTGCTCTTGCAGCTTCTCAAGGTCCAAGCTGGAGTCCACTGTTACGTTGATCAGCGATTGGAGGCACCAGCATCACGCGGCGCACGCGCACGTCGCACCCGTCTTCGAGGCGCGCAAGGCGAGCGCGCGTAGTGGGTGAGATGCGCGCGTTCATCAGAGCCGTGCCTACGAGCGACACCAGAAGTGCAGTTCCATCCTCCAGTTGTGCCGCGCGTCAGCCGCGCCGCCATCATCGTCTGCCGCACTCCGGGAATAGTCGAAGTCGATATACCCAGCACCCGGGTACGGGACGAACGGGTCTACGACCACAACGGCAAGGTGTTGGCAAGGCAACTGGTTCTTGAAGGCGGTCAGGTCGCAGGCATCCGGCACTGCGAGAACAGGGCTGGATTGCGCTCGCTCAACGAGTCGAAAAAGCCGCCCGGACTATTTCGCCTCTCCGCCGGATGTCACACAAAGTGACACGCAGTCAAAGCGTATGCTCCGCGTCCCCCATTGTTCTAAGAGAACTGCATGCCCAATACCACTGCCCCCAAGACCACCGCCTTCATGAAGGCCCTGAAGCCCAGCACCGAACTCGCCGCGGTGGTCGGCCCTGAGCCGCTCCCGAGGACCGAAGTCACGAAGCGCCTGTGGGACTACATCAAGGCCCACAACCTACAGAACCAGGCGAACAAGCGCAACATTCTCTGCGATGCGAAGCTCAAGGCCGTCATGGGCAAAGACGAGGTCACGATGTTTGAAATGACCGGCCTCGTCGGCAAGCACCTCAGTCAGCTCTGACCTGGCGCCTGCAGCATCGCCGCGGTGTCATGCGTGTGCTCTCTGCACGACTAAGGCGACGAAGCCACCACCTCCACCGGACCGACGAATGGAGAACTCTCCGGAGAGTGCGCGCATTGATGAACGCTGACCAACAGGTCTTGGAGCGGCGCTTGCGATCCGTGCCAATGATTCGAACTGCCGATGTCGACTCGCGGCATTGTCGAGGGTGACTGTGACTCGCTCGAACACGAACGCTGCTAGCCAGCGTGTGAGGAAGAAGCCGCAGCGCTAATTTGCAATGTATTGGACTCCGTCGCCGCACCGCGCAACGGCCGACTTCCCCAGGGATCAGTTCAGACTGATCTGAGACAGTCGCGGCCGAGACTCGGACGCCTGCTTCCACCCTCTCCAGACATTCGAGTACCGCGGCCTCGACCGGCAGTTTTGCCAAGGACACCAGTCGTTCGACGATAGTGGACCAGTAGGTTGGCACGAACGGCGGCTCTGGCGTACCGCGCCGGTCTCAAGCAGACCGTCCGCCGGGGAAGCTGTCGCGCAGCGGGTGTCAGGAAGACGACTTGAGGGGCGAAAGGGCGCTGACACGGCGGTCCTGCGTTTTCATCAGAAAGGCCCTCAAGTCGCCCTCGTCGTTGACCCTGTGTCCTCCCGCCGTCGGGCCGACCGCCTTGCTCAAGGTTTGTCGGTACAGGGTGAGTTGGGCATCGGTCAGGCGATTGCCATTTGGACCACCGTCGGCTGTCAGTCGGGATCGGTATACGCCTTCGCTAGAAGCCAGCACGCAGCCGGGCATGCGCGTCAACGGCTTGTACACATCTTGGCTCTGAAGGGCGATGGTGATTGTCTGACCAAGCGATTTCGCAGGCAGCGAGCCGTACGTGTCCGTCGCGAGGTTGATCATTTCCTTGGCGTTCTCGGTACTCTTGTCGATGAGGGCGCGCAGCGTGCCCTCGAGAATGACATGCTCGATCGGACCGCCCGCCCTAATGTAGAGACGCAATTGCAGCATCTCGTAGCAGGCCCCGAGGGCACGGATGGTGGTGGACAGATCGGCGTCCTGACCCTCAGCCAGCTTGACGAACTGTCGGTACGCGAGCGGCCCAAGATCCAAGAGCATCAGCGGTTGTGCCCGGGAAGTGCGTGAGTGCGATGGCAATGCCCGGCGCGCCGACCGATAGACATCGCCGGCTGCCTTAAAAACGCCGCCGTCCCGGTCGTAGCCATGTCGCTCGGCGTACCGCGCGACTGGCTCCCATGGGTGCGGGAAAGGCGTCCCCAGGAAGTACAAGCCCAGCCAGGTGCCAGTCAGATCACGCATCAAAGTCCGCTGGTCCGTGACCGGCACGTCCGACCGATCTATTTCCACCAGACGACGCGCACGCCGCAGCAGCAAGCGCTGCAGGCGCTTCGGCACCCCACTTCGCATCCCGGCCACAAGGCGGTCCGGCAGATCCTCCAGATCAAAGCAATGTGAGTCGTCGCGACGGTTAGGGAGTTCCTTCAGCAAAGCAACGATTGCCACGCGGATGGCGCGTAGCGCGACGTTGAGCGCGCGATCTGCAGTGCTCATGCCAATCGGCTCCAAAGGTCGTGGACCGAGACCCGGCTCTGTCCCGGGAACATCGTGGCCAGAGCCTTGACGAACACCTTGGCGGAGGACTCGAAGACCAACGCGTCATCGAGCATCCCCAAAGCGGCTGTGGACTTGCGGGCGGTGCTGTTGATCCAGGCCTGCGCGCCGAGCAGTTCAAGCAGGTAGAGGAGATCAGGGGTCGCGTCGCCGATTGCCACCAATTCGGCGTCCCCTTGTTTGGATGCCAGCGTGGCCGCGTGGCGCAGTATGGCGAGCAGGTAGTCCTCACCCAAGCAGCCACGATCCGCGTAACGCCGCACCTCCGCGCTTGCCCACTGGACCATGCCGCGGTAAGTCTCCTGGGCCCCTGCGCTCAATGACAAGCCGTCTCGGTCGGCGATGACAAGTACCGCCGAACGGCTCCGTGGCTCGCGTCGCAACACTTGGAAGACCACACGGTCGGTGGCATGCACCCAGCATAGCGGTCTTGATACCCAAGCCCGACATTCGACTTGCAGCGAGTGCCTTTGCACTTCCTGCAGCACAATCCATTGCCACGCAAAGCCCAGCAGGTCGCCGAACAGCGGTTCACCACCTGCCGGACTCATCCGCCGATCCCACTCCTCAGAACCCGGCATCGGCAGGTCCGTGACAAAGCAGGCTCGCAATTTTCTGTTGTCTGGGCGCGTCAGTGCCCGGGCGAGATTCCGGCGCGCTGCAGTCGCGTGTTCTGGTTCCGGCCGGCTCGTTGCGTCTTCGAAATACCCCTTCCACGGGTCCTCCGCGTGCTTCGCGAATGACCACCACACCGGATCGATGTCATGCATGCGCACGACCGCATGGATCTCCTCGGCGGCCGCGTACCGCTCGTAGACGTCGTGAACGAAATGGCTGAGGCCGGCGTCTTCGGCCAAGCGGCCGGTGTAGTCCTTGACTGTGGCAAGATTTGCGGCCGCAGAACTGAGTTCCTTCGATTGGGCATTGAGCTCTTGGCGCTGCTCTTTGAGGTCGTGTTGCTGGTCCTTGAGGCCACTGTAGTGCTCGGCCGCGACGATGATCGCGATCAGCGCCATAACGAGCACCGCCGGCTGGTAGGCCTGATGCATGGTGAAGGCAAACAGCAGGACGACGAAGGACGCCATGCCAACTGCCCACCACCCGCGGCAGATCCATTCGCCGAAACTGTGCAACTTGGCGGAGTGGATACTTGCCAGCCAAACTGGCTTCGGGAATGAACGCCGTTCCTGTGATTGCGCCCGTCCCAGAATGCGGAACGCCCCGAACCACATCCAAGAGATCGCCGCAGCCGCAAAGATTTGGACGGTTGCGGCGACGATATGCGGCGAGCCATGCGGCGCCCCGCTGTGCTCGGCAGCAACGGCCGAGGCGGATTGCCCCCACCACTTGGCCGCCGTTTCAGACTTCAGCGAATACCAGTTGAACCCGTGGAGACTCTTGGCCAGCGCGCGTCCCTAGTGATCGGACAACGGATATGCCGGATCAGCATAGGAGGTTCAGCTGCCTCCTGCAAGGCCCAGCGAGCGCCGAGATTGGGGCCAGTACGGCGTTCAGCGACACGAGCGGGGCCGAATCGGCGATGGCCAGCATCTTCAGCCGCAACCCGCAGAACCGCACTCACCTTCGGGAAACCCATCCGAGGGTTGGCGGTGATGCCACCCTCGATACGGGCCTGCGTCAGGGCTGTCACTTCCTAAAGCGTGCCGTGATGGTCGCAGGCATTGCTGGCGCGATGATCAAATGCGACTGTGGGCCGCCGTCCGACCAGGATTCGAACAACATCGTCTGCTTTCCCTTGACCTGTGCCGGCGCGCTCACGGTGTTGGTGGAGCCGACGATAACGGTTCGCTTGAATGTCGCGACGCTGGCTTCTGTGCCAACCACAAGCTGCAGCCCAGAGGGAACTGTCTGAAACGTGAGATCCGTCGTCAAGGGATCCAAGCGAAGCTTCTTTGTGTCCGTCAGCCCGCCCGAATTCGTGGCCGTGAGAATCAGCTCCAGGGACGAGGGATAGGCGTGATCAGGAGCCACGAACGTCCCAGAACTTACGCCGGGATAGGAGGTCTGCGGATGTTGATGGCACTGCCCCTGGCTATCGCAATGGTTCAACACCACGGACCAGGACAACTTGCTTGCTGCCAAGGCACCATCCTGTGCATCGGACGCGGATCCCGAGAACGAGATGCTGTCGCCCACCTTCCATTTGAAAGTTGCGGGCGGCGAGACGATGACTGCCACAGGAGGCGTGTTTCCGCCGACGTTGATGGTACTGGTCGCGATGCTCACGGCCCCTTTCGAGTCCGTCACCCGCAGGCTCGACGTGTAGGTCCCGGCCTTGGTGAAGGTGAAAGCGGCTTGCGGGGAACTTCCATCATTGAACACCCCGTCGCCGTCCAGATCCCAAGCGTAGGTCAGCGTATCGCCGGCGTCGGGGTCAGTTGATTTCGAACCGTCAAAGCTGACCGTAAGGGGCGCAGAACCCGAGACCGGGGTCGCACTGATCACGGCCGAGGGCGGGTTGTTCTGACTGCCGGTGTATTGAATGCGCCGGATCGTGCCGCCGTTCAGATCCGCATAGAAGATCTCTCCGGTTGGCGAGATCTGCAGGTCCACAGGATTCGCCGCGCCAACCATGAAGTTCTGCGCGCTCGCGATGCTCGGCTTGCCGTCGGTCCCGTTGAGCAAGGCCCAAATGCACCTGCGCGTGTAGTCGGCAAAGAAGAGAGCGCCGTTGTACTTGAGTGGGTATTGAGCACCGGCATAGAACTGAAACGCGAGCCCCGAGATCGAAGAGCCACCGGTCGGGCAGGGATCATTCGGAACGACCTTTGCGCTGTGCGCGTAGGCGAAGAACGGCGGCGTCACCGAATTGGGCTGCGCGTACAGGGCCGTGCAAATCGGCAGGTTTGCCGCTTCGTAGGCACTTTGTCGAGTGGTCCCTTCGTAGCAGGGCCAACCGAAGTTTCTGGCAACTCGATCGGTGGTGTTGCTCACCACGTTGATCTCTTCTGTGGTGTTCCATCCGACATCGCCGACCCAGAGTTCGTTGTTGGCGCCCGGGCGCACATTGATTCGAAATGGATTGCGAAGGCCGTAAGCGATCACCCGCCGCGCGTTTGCGTCAGGGCTTGTGGCGAAGGGGTTGTCGGCGAGCCCGGCCCCCGTTTCCGGGTCAATTCGCAGGATCGTGCCACTGAGGCCCACTGGATCAGAAGGGGTGCGCAGGTCCTGAGCTCGCAGGGCCCCGCCCTCCTGGGCTGGATCGCCACACGGATTGCCGATCTGCCCGAAGTCGACGAAATTGAAGCTGGCTCCGTCGCCGCCGCTTACGTAGAGCGCGCCGTCTCGCCCGAACGCCAGACTACCCACGGAATGACTCGGAAACTGCTGGCACCAGTCGGAGATCATGACGGTCTCCGGGCCCGCATACAACTGCCCAGTCGCATCGGTCTGAACTGCGAACCGGCTGAGGCGTCCGCTCACGACGCAGCCTTGATCTGTCGGCCCTGGGGGAGAGGGACAGGGGTCCGAGTCGACGCCAGGACTCCCGTACTTGGGCGCGATGCCGTTGATGTCACCGTCGTAGGTGTAAAGGAGATAGAGATAGGGCGTGGACGGGAAGTTCGGGTGCAGCGCGATGGCGAGAAGTCCGCGATCCCAGAAGTTGTAGACGTTCGTCCGCAGGTCGATCAATGTCTTCGGAGCGGTGTCGCTGAGGCTAGCGAAGACCTTGACCACACCACGCTTCTCGGCCACGTAGAGACGACCGTCCTGTGCAAATCTCAATGCGGTGGGCTGGACGAGGCCGCTCGCGAAGACCACCTCCTGGAACCCCGCCGGGAGAGGGGGAACGGCCGTGGAGGGAACGTTGACCTCGCACGACTTCACGGTGCCATATAGGGGGTCAGCACCGAAGAATGCGTTGGTGCACTGTCCGGAAGTGATGCCCGTCTTCTCGATCCATGATGAGCCCGCACCGTAGCGGACGGTTTGCCCGAGTTCGATCGTGAATGAGCTTCCCTCTTGAGCGATCCACGTCCAGGCCGATTGCGCGATCAAAGGTGAGGGTGCCATTGCCAACGTGATGAGAAACGCAAGACACCACGCGAGTGTTTTCATGGTCACCTCGTTGAAATGGCTGACGCAGCAGCACAAACAGCTTAGGGCACTTAAATCTGGTGCTTGTTCTGATCCAAAAGTCCAACGTTCGTGTGTGGAACTCTCAACCCACGGCGTTTCGCCTTGTGTTGATCAAAGTGCCGGATCGGACTGATCGCGAGGGAACAATTCGTAAGCGTCCGGCGAACTCATCTTGACGCCGAGGCGTTGCTCAGCGCAGCTTCCTGATCGCGCGGTTTGCGTCGTTGAGGCTGAAGCTCGTGGGGTCGAACGGCCCACCGTTCCAGCGCCACATTTGCAGATGATCGTTGTGCATCGGATCGCTCATGGCCTGGACGAAGTCCATGTACCCCGGTGGGCCACCAACGTCCTCTGGCGGGCACGCATTGGCGCCAGCGATGCACATCGGCCAGGTATTGCGCTCGGTGTCGGCCGCGAGGCGCTTGTCGACCGCGATGCGGTGCTCCCAGCCATCGCCGAAGTCGTAGTCGTAGAAGAACTCGTCGATGTGCTCACCCAGTACGCTTCCAACGGTGAACTTGCGTTCGTCGAGCAATTCGCCAGGCGGGTCCCACTCGGGGTCTGGAACGCCATAGCGCCGCCCGTCGATCTGCCAAGCGTGGAGATGGCTGTTGGTCCACCCCATAGCCGCCTGGATGACGCGGTCCAGCTTGGGCAGGGTCAGCGTCTCGGGAACAAGGATCGTGCGCCAGATGACCGGCTCGATGAAGAGCAGTTCGAGGCGCAGCTGGTAGACGCGTAGAGGCTCGATGCGGCGCGACGGCTTGCTGGGGCTCATGCGCCCAGCGTATCAGCGTCGGTGCCTCTCCAGCGGTGAGGCAGCAACTCGTCGACCCGGCTCGCCGGCTGCGTGGGCAGCCGCTCGAGGACGTCTCGGATGTAGACGTACGGATCGTGCCCGTTGAGCTTGGCCGAGTGGACCAGGCTCATGATGGCGGCGGCCCGCTTGCCGGCGCGTAGCGACCCAGCGAACAGCCAGTTCTGCCGCCCGAGCGCGATCGGCCGGATCCGGTTCTCGACCCAGTTGTTGTCGATCGGCAAGTCGCCATCGTCGATGTAGCGCGTCAGCGCGACCCATCGCTTCAGGCTGTAGTCGATCGCCCTGCGTGGGCCATGCAGCCGACCTCGGTGACGCCCATGTCGTAGCAGGCCTTGTAGCCGCTGAAGTCGTCCGTCACCAGGCGGCCCTTCCAACCCGGGGCCTCGGCGCTGCCCGGCAGCCCGAGGAACGCGCGCACATGCTGCCCGCCGCGGCTGTCTGCGAAGTCGAAGACGACCGCCTTCATCGGGTTGAAGCTCGTCGTGCAGTAGCTCCAGATGTACGCCCGGTGTGTCTTGCCATCCCTCAGGTTAGCGGGCTTGAGCATCGCCACTGGCGTCTCGTCGGCATGCAGCACGTCGTGCTTCAGGAGTTCGGCCGTCAGCGCGTCGACCAGCGGCTGCAACTGCACGCCGCACTCGCCGACCCACTGTGCCAGCGTCGAGCGTGCGATCGCCAGCCCCGCGCGCTCGAAGATTGCTTCCTGGCGGTACAGCGGCAGGTGGTCCAGGTACTTGGCAACCAGCACCTGGGCCAGCAGCCCGGTCGTCGGGATGCCCTTGTCGATGATGTGCGGTGCCACCGGTGCCTGCACCAGGGTCTCGCACTTGGCGCACACCCACTTGCCGCGGACGTGGCGCTCCACCGTGAAGACGCCAGGCTCGTAATCCAGCTTCTCGGCAACGTCCTCGCCGATGCGCTTCATCGCGCAGCCACAGCCGCAGGTGGTGTTCTCGGGCTCGTGGCGGAACTCCCGGCGCGGCAGGTGCGCAGGCAGCTTCTCACGCTTGGGTTGCTGCTTGTCCTGCGGCGCCTTCTTGCCAGGGGTCTGTTGTTCGATCTCCCGGGCCAGCGCCGCCAGGTCGGCGTCGATGGTCTCCTCGATCAGGCTCTTCTGCTCGGCGGTGAACGCCTCGCTCTTGGCAGCGAACTTCAGCCGCTTGAGCACGGCCATCTCGTGCGTGAGCTTGTCGATGGTGGCCTGCTTGAACGCCGACTCGCGCTCATGGCGCTGGATGACCTCGTCCTTGCGCGCCACCTCGGCCTGCAGCGCGCGCAGCGCCTGGCGCATCTGCTCCGGATCCAGGGTGTCGAAGGACGTGTCGGCGATCACGGATCGTGATCGTGCCAGCGCATGTGCCGCGTCGCATCGGCACATCCGGCAATTGCACTACAGCACGGTGATGACCCCGGCCTCGCCAAGACGCTGCCACGGCAGACCCAGTACGAGAGCATCGAGTTGAACGCGCGTCATCGCCAGCGTCGAGCCCGCATCCTTGGGCCAGACGAACTTGCCGCTGTTGAGCCGACGTGCCGCCAGCCACACGCCGATGCCGTCATGCACGAGCACCTTCATGCGATTGGCGCGGCGGTTGGCGAACAGGTAGGCGTGGTGCGGCCGGGCGGCGCCGAACACGTTGACCACTCGCGTGAGCGCCGCTTCGGTGCCCGCGCGCATGTCCAGCGGCTCAACCGCGAGCCAGACCGCGTCGACCCGGATCAACGCAGGATCTCGCGCAGCCAGGCTGCGCAGGACGAAGCTCCTGCCATCGGCCAGCGAACTCGTACGCTGATGGCTCCGCGCTGCAGCTCGAGATCGACGAACGGCGCCGGCTCGCTCATCACAGTCGGCGCGGCTACGGCCACAGGGACGAACGCTGCCGCAACGACCCCGTCGCCGCCCTGCGCCTGTCGCCTCCACTTGTGCACGAGGTTCGCGTTCAAACCGTGGGTCATTGCCACCTTGGCCACCGACGCGCCAGGCGTCGCGCACTCGGCCAGCACTTGCCGCTTCAACTCCGGGCCGTGCCGCCGGCGACTCCCGAACTTGGCGTCCTTCTTGGTGTCCACTTGAGCTCCTTGGTGGACACCATCGTTGCCGATGTATCAGCGGCTTTCAAGACGGGTTCGCCGGACGCTTACAACAATTCTTCCGATCCGGAAAGACTTCGTCTAGCGGACCTCGCGACATTAGGGGGTGCAAGCAATAGATCGTGGCCGTGCGCGACCGGCGCCCTTAGCGGACGGGCCAGGTCACGGGGGCGTTCCTCAGGTCGAGTGTCTAGTCTTGCGGATCTCGAACCAGGCGGGCCCACCGCAGCACCAGGTACAGCACAAACCCGCTGAAAGCGAGGCTGGCCGCCCACCAGCTTTCTAGGTGGAAGACGCTGACTACAGCAGACCCCGTACACACCCCCAGCGCGAATCTCTCGGCGAACACGGGCAGTTCCAGCGGCGGTGTCGGGTCGGGATTGGAGGCAAGCATTTCCGTCACCAACAGGCGGGTGATGACTCTACTCCTTCGCCGCTTTCGTCTGGCTTTGAGTTAGCGCGAATCGTCCGGCTTCGCTGCTGGTCTTGAAGCTTCAGGCTGCTCGCTGTCTAGCCTACTCCCCAACAACGAATCGCGATTCTTCTGTCGGACCGTTGCACGGCGGCCTTCCACACGATCGATCTCGCGTTGTCGGGCGGCGAGTGCCCTTTCGGCCTCCGGACTTTGCCCTGTTGCGGTCAGAGCGTTGCGGCGACGCTCCGCCTTGCGTTCGTCCATTCGCTTCATCTCGCGGCGTTTATCGAGCCCTGTCGCGTCGGAAAACTTCCACCATAAAACCGCGAGTGCCAGCGGGGCAACTGCAAGCCACCAGGGGCACTCTGCAAATGGACCAATCGCAGCGGCCTTGAGTGCAACCAGCGCCAGGCCAATGAGGACGAGCAGCATCGTGTTTCCTTGCTTCCCGATGAGCGAGATGAAGTGACTAGCGGATTCGCCGCGAGGCCGCCCACTCGCGCGCCGATCTATGGGGTGATTGGGTGCTCCAGTACGGCCAGAGCTTCAAAGCAGCCTTGATCGCAGACTTCTTCGGCATTGGCGGATATGCGTGAAGAACTATTTCCTTGACGAACTCCGTCACCCAAATGTCCTTGTCCGCGCTCATGCGCCGCGCACCCTCGTCATGGGACGTTCGTCCCCGGATGCCCAACATCTGCGGGCGGCTCTTCAAGAAGATAGACTTCCACGGCCTCTTCAGTTGTCAGCTCACCTGCTTCGGGGTAAGTGGCCTCGGCCAGCGCCAGGTTCATCGCTTCGTCGCCAGAGACCTCAGTAATCAACTCCCGCAGCTTTCTGGCGTAGCGCGGCACCCACTCGTCCTTCGGAATCTTCTGCATAGTTCTCACGCTGTGCGCCGCTCCGGCACCGGCTCGGCAACCTCGGGTCCACGCCGTTCGTCCGCAATCGACGCTGATGGCGCTGATCCGAATCGTCCGCCCCAGCCCGGACGAGCCGGGACAGAGAAACGCGCTTTGCGATGACGGATCCGTCCGACACCGATGTCCCGGCTTGTGCGCGGCCGGCCATCATTGATCAGGCCGAACGACCCGTTGTGGGCTGTCAGAGCGCGACTGGGGCCGGGCGAGGAAGCGGTAGGCCGAATCATGAGCCGTCAAGTAGTTTCCCTGGGTGGTTTTGGGAGCGCGACCCCTTCAACTCTTTGCCTCCTGGTCGTAGCATCTAACCGACCTCTCAAAGCAATTGTGGTGTCCTCAAACGTGGCTACGTTCAAGTCTGCGCATGGGCCGCCGGCCAGACCGAAGAGGATGGTCTGGCGTATCAGCGAGCGCGCTCCTTTGGGGGAGTGGGTAGACCCGGAGGCTTCTCCTGATCCCGTGCGACTGTCCCCAACTGAATTGCCCGAGGTGTCAACGAACGGTGGCTGGCTTGTCTCGTCGTTCGACCTCCTGAGCGGGACAGACGTGGAGGAGGTGGAGACCACCGTGCCGGGGGAACTCTTCGATCAGATGTTCCCACCGACGGACCCGAAGCAGCTCAAGAGGTAGAGCGCGACACACGCTGTGCAGCGTCTGAGCTCGACGGTGACGTCGCGCTGCAGGAGTTCATCGATCTGCAGCCCCATCGAGCGGCTCTATCCGATACAGATCCTGCCAACCAGCACCGCCAATGTCAGGCGGTCGCCTCTCCTCAGGATCTCCATTCGAAGCCGTTTGCCCTCGACATGGGCGTCTCGCCAGGCGACCGGGTTGAGCACAATGTCGTCGGTCCGCAGGCCTGCCCTCGAGGCCGGTGTGTCGTCGCCGACAAGGATGATGCGGTCTGTGCGCGGGTCCGCGGTGATACCAATGCCGACATAGCTGCTTCCTGCGCACGTTGCTCGCCGTGTACCGAGGGTCGGTCTGATGTCGACCGCGACGATCTGTTCCCCGCCCCCGCGAAGCTTCGTCGCAGACAACGCATACGCGACCTCCAGGGGCCGTGGAGGCACCGCAGGGGCGGTAGCGCGCAGGAATTCCGAGAGCGCAAGCCAATGCAGCAGCAGCGTCGCCACCGCTGCGGCCGTGCGCATCCCAGTGTCCATGTCCCCTTTCGCGCGGAGTCGCGACCTGAGTTGCAGTGCGAATGCGCGTTTCGCCGCGCCGCAGTTGGCCGCACTCAGTTCAGTCAGGGGCGACCACGAGATGATCTCTCCGCTGCGCAAAACTGCGGGCTACATGGGTCAGGAGGAACGCACTTTCGCCTTGGCGCTCAGGCCGGCCGGGGCTCGGCTACTTGCGCTGCATGCCCGCCAGAACGGCTCCCAATTGCTCGTCATCGAGCGCCGGGCGCACGTCCATCTCCATCAAGTCGTTCCACTCCAGCGCCCAACGCGCCACCGCGGCAGCGTCGTCCGCCTCGCTGACGGCAAAGCCGGTGCCGTTCGCCACGTCGTGCCAACGACCGAGCATCTTGACGCCCTTGGGCGGCTGACCGCCGGTCTTCGCGAAGCGCTCGATCGTGGTGTCGCGATGACCGGGAAGAATGCGCCAGTGAGAAATGAAAAGCATGCCGTTCCCCTTTTGGCACGTCCATCGAGCAGTGCGGACTCGTGCCGCGCCCGCAGCGCCGGGCTTCAAACGTCTCGCCCTTGGAGATTTTTCGTCGCCCTGCGCGAAACTTTCAAGTGCCGGTCGGTCCGTGGCTTCGAGCCCTCGCATATCCCGGTTGATGGCGCCGCGATCCAGCGCCTAACCTAGCTGCGAGATGACGCGCGGTTGCGCGCCGCTGACGGAGAGCGATCATGTCCACCTTGCGCCAATGCGTCGCCATCACGTTGTGCACGCTCGCCATGGCGGGTTCACCAGACGTCGCGGTCTCTCGGGCGCCGTCCGGCCAGGTGATCGGGAGCGTCACGCAGTTCGCGGCGGGACTGCAATTCCCGCGCGGTTTGAAGTTCGGCCCCGACGGGCAGCTCTACGTCGCGGAGGCTGGCGAGGGGCCGGCCCTGACGCCGGCGCCGGCCGGATGTGAACTGGCGGGGCCGGTGGTGCGACCCTATACCTCGAGCGCGACCGGGGGGCGAATCTCGCGCATCGACGCCGCAGGTCGGCGCAGCACGGTCACGGACAGCTTCCCGCGCGCCGTGAACGGCCTGGGCGACGTGCTCGGCGTGGCCGATGTGGCTTTCATCGGCACCGACCTGTATGCACTCGTGGCCAGCGGCGGCTGTTCGCACGCGGTGAGTTCGATCCCCTCGGGCATTGCGAAGGTACTTCCCGGCGGTTCGTGGTCGATGATCGCGGACTTCAGCGCCTACCAGCGCAGCCACCCGGTCAGGAGTCCGGAAGCGGGCGACTACGAGCCGGACGGCACCTGGTACAGCATGGTCGCCGTGCGAGGTGCCCTGTACGCGGTCGAGCCCAACCACGGTGAGTTGGTGAAGGTGTCTCCGGATGGCCAGATCAGCCGCGTGGTCGACTTCTCGGCGACGCTCGGGCATGTCGTTCCCACGGCGATCGGCGAGCACGGCGTTTTCTATGTCGGCAATCTCGGCGAGTTCGATCCTGACCAGATCAATCGCCAACAGATCCTGCAGGTGACGCCCAGCGGTCAGCTGCGGTCGGTCGCCACCGGATTGAGCAAGGTGCTGGGCGTGGCGTTCGACGCAATGCACCGGATGTATGTGCTCGAGATGACGACCGACAGCCAGTTCCCCGCGCCGGGGCTCGGACGCATCGTGAGGATCTCGAATCGGGGCGAGCCCAAACTGATCGCCGCCGGCTTGTCGTTGCCGACGGCGATGACTTTCGGGCCGGATGGGAATCTGTATGTCTCGAACTGGGGATTCGGCCCCCCAGGTTTGGGCGAGATCCTGAAGGTCGTGGTGCCGCGGGACGACTGACAGGCCGCCGCGCCGCGGTCTCGCGCGCCAGTCTTGGGCCCAGAACGCCGCGCCTCAACCTGTCGGAGGCACCGCGAACGATGCTGATCGTCCAGTAGGCCGCGGCCGACGTCTTCGCCGACACCGCGCCGGCGATCGACAGCATCCATCGCAACCGCGCGTTGAACGCACGCGCATTGGGCCGCCGCCGCAGGCGCGCGTCGAACCTCAGGCACGTAGTACCCCATAGGCCGGAATCCGCTGGGACGCTATGCTGCGGGACACTAATCATTTCAAGCCCGCTGCTCCGTCGCCGTGTCTTCCGCCGTAAAAATCTTCCAGGGCCGCTTCGGCCGTGTGGCGCTGCTGGACATGGACGCGCCCCTGGTCGGCCATGCCCACCACCACTGCCACATCCTGATCAAGGCGGGTGGGGCGGACGGTGCGTTCAGCGTGCGCGGCGAGCGCGCGCCATTGACCGACGATTCGGCGGTGCTCGTCAACGCCTGGGAACACCACGCCTACGAGCACCGGGCCGCGCCGGGCCAGCGCACGCTGATCCTGGCGCTCTACATCGAGCCCGGCTGGCTGGCCGATCTGCAGCGTTCGCTGGCGCTCTCGGGGCATCCGCGCTTCTTTCCGCAATCCTGCGTCCGCATCTCGTCGGCCACCCGCAAGATCACCGAGGAGTTCGTACTCGAGCTGTGGTGGGCCGACGAGGTTTCACCGGCGCGGCTCGAAGACCTGCTGTTCAACCTGATCGTCGCGGTGATCGAGAGTTATTCGGGCTGGCGCGACCTGGCCAGCCTGCTGCGCAGCAAGCCACCGGTGGCGATGGACCCGCGCATTCGCCAGGCCATCGCGCTGATGAAGCAGGACACCGCGCACGAGCTCGACATGGATTCACTCGCGGCCCGGGCCGGCGTCTCGCGCGCTCATTTCTTCACCCTGTTCCAGCGCGACACGCAGGTCACGCCGCTCGTCTATGCGAACGTGTTGCGCTTCGAGGCGGCGGTCAAGCGACTGACGCAGGGCAACGAATCGCTCGGCGAACTGGCGCACGACCTGGGCTTCTCGGCGCCGGGCCATTTCTCGCGTTTCTTCCGCCAGCACCTGGGCATCACGCCGAGCGACTACCGGCGTGTCGTCAACCTGTTCGAGCCCCCCGCTGCCGCGGTGTCGGCGCCGCCCACCATCTGACCCGCTGCTGCACCGCAGCACGCAAGTGACCAGACGATTGGGTCATTGACCCGACGATCTGGATCGTCACCGGACTCTTGCGTTAACGACCTTCGATCCTTGCTGTCGACACTGTGCTCCCCGCACAACGACATCCAGGAGACAAGGGTGCACAGAGACCCCGGCCTTGCCGCCGCCCATGCCCAGGCCCACCTCGGGCGACCGCTCGAACGCATCGAAGACGATGCGTTGCTGACGGGGCGTGGCCGTTTCGGCGACGACCTCGGCGTCACCCCGGGCACCTTGCATGCCGCCGTGCTGCGTTCGCCCCATGCCCATGCCGAAGTGGTGTCGGTGGATGCGAGCGCGGCCCTGGTTCTGCCGGGCGTGCGCGCGGTGCTCACGGGGCAGGACGTCCAGCGCTGGTCAGCGCCGTTTGTCGTCGGTGTGAAGCAACCGATGCAGCACTGGGCGCTCGCCGTCGATCGCGTGCGCTATGCCGGCGAGCCGGTCGCGGTGGTGGTGGCCGAAGACCGCTACCTGGCGGAAGACGCGCTCGATGCGATCCGCGTCGAGTACCGTGCGCTGCCTGCCGTGGTCGAGATCGAGCTTGCCATCGGTGCCGATGCCCCGGTGCTGCACGAAGCGGTCGGCAGCAATGTGGTCTCCGAGCGCAACTTCCGCTACGGCGATCCGGAAAGCGCGTTCGCGCAGGCTGCGCACCGGGTGGAACTCACGGTGCACTACCCGCGCAACAGCTGCACGCCGATCGAATGCGGCGTGGTCGTCGCCGAGCACCTGGGTGGCGACGAAGGCTATGACGTGCTGTCCAACTTCATGGGCCCGTTCTCGCTCCACGCCGTGATGGCGTTGGCCCTGCAGGTGCCGGGCAACAAGCTGCGCCACCGCGTGCCGCGCGATTCCGGCGGCAGCTTCGGCGTCAAGCAGGCGGTGTTCCCTTATGTCGTGTTGATGTGTCTGGCCTCGCGCAAGGCCGGCGCGCCGGTCAAGTGGGTCGAGGACCGGCTCGAGCATCTTGGTGCCGCCACGTCGGCGACCGCACGCCTGACCCGCATCGAAGCCGCGGTCGACGCGAACGGTCGTGTGCAGGCCTTGCGCTACGACCAGTGCGACGAGGTCGGCGCCTACGTTCGTGCGCCCGAGCCCGCCACGTTCTACCGCATGCACGGGGCGCTGACCGGCGCCTACGACATCCCGAACCTGGCCGTGCGCAACCGCGTCGTCGTGACCAACAAGACACCGACCGGGCTGGTGCGCGGGTTCGGCGGGCCGCAGGTCTACTTCGCGCTCGAGCGCCTGATGGACCGCATCGGGGTCGCACTCGGGCTCGACGCGTTCGAGCTGCGCCGCCGCAACTTCGTGCGCGCTGAGCAGTTTCCATTTCACGCGGCGGCCGGCGCGGTCCTCGACTCGGGCGACTACCACCGCGCGCTCGAACTGGCGCGTGATGCTGCCGACATGCCATCCCTCATGGCACGGCGAGACGCCGCGCGGTCCGCAGGCAAGCTCTATGGCATCGGCATTGCCGCGATCGTCGAACCGTCGGTGTCGAACATGGGCTACATCAGCACCGTGCTGACGCCGGCGCAGCGCGCCAAGGCCGGGCCGAAGAACGGCGCGATCGCGAGCGCCACCGTGGGCGTCGACCTGCTCGGCGGTGTCAACGTCAACATCGCGTCCGCGCCGGCGGGTCAGGGCCACATGACGGTGTGCGCACAGGTCGTGGCCGATGTGCTCGGGCTCGAGCCGTCACAGATCGCCGTCAACGTCGAGTTCGACACGGCCAAGGACGCCTGGTCCGTCGCGGCCGGGAACTACAGCAGCCGTTTCGCCGGTGCGGTGGCCGGCACGGTGCATCTGGCGGCCTGCAAGCTGCGCGACAAGCTGGCGCTGATCGCTGCATCGAATTTCGGGTGCCCGGCAGAACGCATTCGCTTCGAAGGTGGCCAGGTGTTCGACGCCGAACAACGTGAACGCGCCACGCCGTTCACCCGCATTGCTGCGAGCCCGCACTGGGCCCCGGCGCTGTTGCCCGAGGGCATGGAGCCGGGCCTGCGCGAGACTGCGTTCTGGACGCCGCAGACACTCGCCGCGCCCGATGCGCAGGACCGTGTCAACACCTCGGCGGCCTACGGTTTCGTGTTCGACATCTGCGCCGTTGAAGTCGATTCGGCCACCGGCCGCGTGCGGGTGGACCGCTACATCACCGCGCACGACGCCGGCCGCTTGTTGAATCCGGCGCTGGCCGACGGGCAGATCCGCGGTGCCTTCGCGCAGGGTCTGGGTGCCGCGTTGTTCGAGGAGTTCCGATACGCCGCCGACGGTGGCTTTCAGTCGGGCACGTTCGCCGACTACCTGGTGCCGACCGCCTGCGAAGTGCCCGACCCGGTGATCGTGCACCTCGAGACGCCCAGCCCGTTCACGCCGCTGGGCGCCAAGGGCCTGGGCGAGGGCAACAACATGAGCACACCGGTGTGCATCGCCAACGCGCTGGCCGACGCGCTGCGGCCGCTGCGCGATGTGGCCGACCTGCGGCTGCCCCTGACGCCGTCGCGCGTGCTCGACCTGATCGGCGCTGCCGAACCCGCGCCGCCGGCTTCGTTGGCGCGGGCCCCGGCGCCGGTGCTCCCGGTTGGGGATGGACTCTCCTTGCGGGCGAGCGGCAGCATCGAGATCGCCGCACCGCCCGAACGTGTGTTCGCGGTTCTGCTCGACCCGGCCGCGCTCGCGAAGGTCATCCCGGGCTGTCACGCGCTCGACACCATCGGCACGAACCGCTACCGGGCCGACGTGACGGTCGGCGTCGGCCTGGTCAAGGCGCGCTACGAAGCGCAGATCACGTTGAGCGAGATCGACGCGCCGCGCAGCCTGCGTCTGGCCGGGCAGGGCGCTTCATCCCTGGGCACCGGCGCCGGCAGCGGTACCGTGCGGCTGGACGCCACGCCCACCGGCACCCGCTTGCACTACGACTACGCGGCGCAGGTCGGCGGCAAGGTCGCGGCGGTCGGCAGCCGCATGCTGGAGGGCGCGGCGCGCATGGTGCTGGCCCAACTGTTCGAGTCGCTCGGGCGCCAGGCCACCGGAGCTGCCGCGTTGACGTGGTGGCAGCGCGCGCTGCGCTTCTTCGGGGTGAAGTCGTGAAGCCGGCCGCATTCGACTACCAGCGCGCCGACAGCGCCGAGATGGCGGTCGCCGCGCTGGGCGAACTCGGCGGCGACGCGCGGATCCTGGCCGGCGGCCAGTCGCTGATGGCGGTGCTGAACATGCGCCTGGCGCAACCGAAGCGCCTGGTCGACATCTCGCGCTCGAGCGCACTGGCCGAGGTGCGCATCGACGCCGGCTGGCTGCATATCGGTGCCGCCGCCACGCAGGCCAGCGTCGAATGGCGGCCGCGCCTGGCCCAGGAATTGCCGCTGCTGGCGCTGGCGTTCCCGCACATCTCGCACTTCCAGATCCGCAACCGCGGCACTGTCGCCGGTTCGATCGCCCATGCCGACCCGTCGGCCGAACTGCCGTTGTGCCTGCTTGCGCTCGAAGGCGAGGTACTGTTGCGCAGTTCGAAACGGCGTCGCACGCTCAAGGCCGCCGACTTCTTCACCGGGATGCTGACGACGGCGCGCAGCGACGACGAGATGGTCGAAGCCGTGCGCTTCCCGCTCGCGCTGCTCGGCACCGGCCACGGTTTCGAGGAGTTCTCGATGCGCCATGGCGACTTCGCCGTCTGCGCCGTGGCGGCGGTGGCCGAGGCGAAGCGCCTGCGTATCGCCGTCGGTGGCGTGGCCGACCAGGCCGTGGCGCGCGACTTCCCGCTCCTCGGCGGCAGCGCCCTCGGCGATGCGCTGAACGAGTTCGCCTGGTCGCTCGACGCACGTGACGAACCCCAGGCCAGCGCCGCCTTGCGGCGCCGGCTGGTGCGTGAGCTCGGCCGACGCGCAGCCGAGCAGGCCCTTGCCACACGGAGCACCCCCCCATGAGCGTCCTGTCCCGCGACTCCTTGCACGAGGTCAAGCTGCAACTGAACGGCAAGCCCCGCACCGGCCACGCCCACCCGCGCCTGCTGCTGAGCGATTTCCTGCGTCACGAACTCGGTGCCACAGGCACCCACGTCGGCTGCGAACACGGCGTGTGCGGCGCCTGCACGGTGCGCATCGACGGCGTGGCGCAGCGCGCCTGCATGATGCTGGCGGTGCAGGCCGACGGCCGCGAGGTGCAAACGGTCGAGGGCCTGGCCGAGGACTGTGTGCTCGGCGATCTGCAGGCCGCGTTCAAGCGCCACCACGCGTTGCAGTGCGGCTTCTGCACCGCCGGCATCCTGATGTCGTGTGCCGATTGGCTGGGCCGCGTGAGCGACCCGAGCGAAGCGCAGGTGCGCGAGATGCTCTCCGGCCACCTGTGCCGTTGCACCGGCTACACGCCGATCGTCGCTGCGGTGCTCGAGGTGGCACGCCTGCGCAGGGAGGCAGCTCATGCTTGACCTCGGTCGCACGTTGTTGCAGAGCATCGAACGCAGCCCCGACCGCGTGGCGCTGGTCGACGGTGCAACGCGCCTGAGCTATGCCGACTGGGCGTTGTGCGTCGGCGCAGTGCAGCGTGGCCTGACTGACGCCGGTCTGCAGCGTGGTGACCATCTGCTCGTCGTGCTGCAGAACCGCTGGGAGATGGCGACGCTGCACTGGGCCTGTCAGTTCGCCGGCATCGTGATGACGCCCCTGAACTGGCGCGCCAAGGGCGACGAGATCGACTACTGCCTGGCCGACTCAGGCGCACGCGCGCTCGTCAGCGAGCCGGCCATCGACGCAGCGCTCGACGAGGCTCAGCTCGCCAGTGGCGTCACCCGCATCGGCGTTGGCGGGGCACGCGGCGCGTCGATTCGATTCGAAGACTGGCTGGCCGCGCCTGGTGACCCGTTGCCACGGGCGCAGGCCGACGACCTGTCGCTCATGCTCTACACCTCGGGCACCACGGGCAAGCCCAAGGGCGTGCCGCGCCGCCACCACGCCGAGCGCATCGCCGCGCTCGCGCACGTGGCGCAGAACCGCTACGCGAACGGAGAGTGCACGCTCGGCGTGATGCCGCTCTATCACACGATGGGGGTGCGGTCGCTGCTGTCGCTGGCGCTGATCGACGGCCGCTTCATCTGCATCCCGCGCTTCGATGCGAAGAGCGCACTCGCGGCGATCGAGGCCGAGTGCGTCACGCATCTTTACCTGGTGCCGACGCTCTACCACGACCTGCTCGAACACCCCGATTTCCAGCACACCGACATCGCCAGCGTGCGCAAGCTCGGTTTCGCCGGTGCGCCGATGCACGACGCGCTGCTGCAGCGGCTGGACAAGGCATTCCGCCCCGAGCTGTTCGTCAACCACTACGGCAGTTCGGAGATCTACACCTTCGCGATCAACCAGGACGCGGTCGGCAAGCCCGGCTCGGCCGGTCGCGCCGGCATCAACACGCGCCTGCGCGTGGTCAAGCTCGACCAGCACGACCCCGCGCTGCGTGCCGCGCCGCTCGAGGAAGGCCAGATCATCGCCGAGCTGCGCAGCGACGAGGCCTTCGAGGGTTACCACAAGCGGCCAGATGCGAACGCCAAGAGCCTGCACGAAGGCTGGTACTTCACCGGCGACACCGGGTACGTCGATGCCGACGGTGACCTGTTCGTCAGCGGCCGCGTCGACGACATGATCATCAGCGGCGGCGAGAACATTTCGCCGGTCGACATCGAGTCGGTGCTGTCGCTGCACCCCGACGTTGCCGAAGTCGCGGTCGCCGGTCTGTTCGACGCACGCTGGGGCCAGAAGGTCGTGGCCTTCGTCAAGACCCGTGCGCCGGTGGCGGCCGACACGCTCGATGCGCATTGCCGCACCTCCGACCTCGTGAACTTCAAGCGCCCGCGCGAATACGTGTTCGTGCGCGAGATCCCCAAGTCGCCGGTCGGCAAGGTGCTGCGCCGCAAGCTGGTGGCGGGTGAGTACGAGACCGACCTTGAGCGCCCACCAATTTGACCCCGAAAGGACTGCCATGAATCTCCAGCAACTGAACCACCCCGCCGTCACACTGCCATCCGAACTCGACGGCTTCCGGGTAGAGATCGACACCGCACGCGAACGTGCCGACATCGTGCTCGACCGGCCGCCGTTCAACGTGGTCAGCATGCGCGCACGCGACCAGCTGCGCATCGTGTTCGAGGCGCTCGACGCCGACGAACGGGTGCGGGTGATCGTCGTGCGCGGGCAGGGCGAGCATTTCTCCAGCGGGGGTGACATCAAGGGCTTTCTCGACGCCTCCCCGGAGACCGTGTCGCAGCTCGCGTGGAACGTGGCGGCGCCGGCGCGGTGCAGCAAGCCGGTGATCGCGGCCGGCCGAGGTTACTGCTTCGGCGTGGGCTTCGAGCTGTCGCTGGCCTGCGACTTCCGCATCGCCACGGACACCTCGCTCTATGCCCTGCCCGAGCAGAAGCTCGGCCAGATCCCCGGTTCCGGCGGCTCGGCACGGCTGCAGAAGATGGTGGGCGTCACGCGCACCAAGGACATCGTGATGCGCTCGCGCCGCATCCCGGGTGCGCAGGCCTTCGCCTGGGGTGCGGTCACCGACTGCGTCCCCGACGCCGAGCTCGAACAGGCCACCGACGCGCTCGTCGACGAACTGCGCAGCTTTTCACCGCTGGCGCAGCGCACCGCGAAGAAGTTGCTCAACGACACCGAAGACTCGCCGCTCGCGATCGCGATCGAGCTCGAAGGCCACTGCTATTCGCGTCTGCGCAGCTCGGAAGACTTTCGCGAAGGCGTCGAGGCTTTTCACGCCAAGCGTAAGCCCAAGTTCGTGGGCCGCTGATTTCACATCAACACAGGAGACAGACATGAAAGCCATCGCACGCACCGTCATCGTCACGGCCCTCGCAGCACCGCTGCTCGCGCTGGCCCAGACCGGCCCGATCCGCATCGGCGTGGTCACGCCGCTGTCGGGCACTTACGCCGGCATCGGCCAGCAGGTCAAGTGGGGGCTGGACCTGGCCGCCGCGCAGATCAACGCCACCGGCGGCGTGATGGGCCGCAAGCTCGAGTTGATGTACGAAGACGAGGAGGCGAACCCGGCCGTTGCCACGCAGAAGGCCGAAAAGCTGTTCCAGGTGAGCAAGGTCGACTTTCTGACCGGCACGGTGAACTCCGGCTCCACGCTGGCGGTCGGCCAGGTGGCGGAGCGCAACAACAAGCTGATCGCCACCACCGTCTCGTTCGCCGATTCGATCACCGCCGACAAGTGCTCGCCGAACGTCTTCCGCGTCAACGCGCGCGCCGGCATGCAGTCGGCCGCGCTGGCCGACTGGATGGCCAAGGAGAAGCCGAACGCCAACGTGTTCTACCTCGGCCCGGACTACGAGATGGGCCGCAGCACCGTGGCCGCCTTCAAGGCGGCGGCCGAGGCCAAGGGTGCCAAGACGGTCGGCGAGGTCTTCGCGCCGCTCGACAACAAGGACTATTCGCCGTTCTTCGGCCAGGTGCGTTCGTCGAAGCCAGCCGTGATCTACACCTCGGTGGCCGGCAACGACACGGTGCGCCTGTTCACGCAGATGGCCGAGTTCGGCGTGAACCGCAACGTGCAGGTGGTCGGCGCTTCGGGGACCGTGACCTCGCAGAACCTGGCGGCGGTCGGCAAGGCGGCCGATGGCTTCGTCACCGGCGTCGGTTACTCGCCCAACATCGACTCGGCCGAGAACAGGAAGTTCGTCGCCGAGTTCGAAGCCGCGGCCAAGACCAAGCCCGACCTCTACGGTGCCGATTCCTACGGCGTGCTGTTCCTCTACAAGGCCGCCGTCGAGAAGGCCAAAAGCGTCGAGACCGACAAGCTGCGCGACGCCATGCGCGGCCTGCAGTGGGCCACCCCGCAGGGTACGAAGACGCTGCGCGCCGGTGACCACCAGGCGATGCAGGACATGTACGCGGTGCGCGTCAACAACGGCCAGTTCGAGATCGTCGGCAAGGTCGCGGCCGCGGCGGCGATCGGGCCGGACACCTGCAGCAAGTTCTGAGCAACCAGGGGCAAGTCATGACCGAAGCTCTGGAGTGGCTGCAGTTCGTGCTGGCACCGCAGGTCATCAACGGTGCGTCGATCGGCGTGGCCGTGGTGTTGATGGCGCTCGGCCTGACGATCATCTTCGGCCTGCTCGACGTGATCAACATGGCGCACGGCGAGTTCTATGCGATCGGCGCGTACGCCGCAGTGGCCTTGCTCGGCGTCGGCGTGCCCTTCTGGTGGGCGCTGGCGATCACGCCGCTGCTGATGGCGGTCATCGGCTACGTCACCGAACGGGCGCTGATTCAGCGTGTCTTCCACTCGAAGGACCGCCACACGCTGACGCTGCTGCTGACCTTCGGCCTGGCGATCATTCTCGAAGACGCGCTGAAGATCGTGTTCGGTGCCAACCCGCTGCGGCTGGACGCGCCCATCACCGGGGCCACCGAGATGTTCGGCCTGTTCTTTCCGAACTACCGGCTGTTCCTGATGGCCGTGGGCACGCTCGTCATCGGTGTCGTGTGGATCGTCGTGTTCCGCACCCGGCTCGGCGCGATGGTGCGCGCCGCCGCGTTCGACCGGCACATGGCCGCGTCGCTCGGTGTGCCGGTGGGCGTGGTGTACGCCGGCACCTTCGCGTTCGGCGTGGCGCTGGCCGGCCTCTCGGGGGTGCTGCTCGCGCCGATCTATTCGGTCTTCCCGACGATGGGGCGCGACTTCGTGCTGATCGCGTTCTCGGTCGTGATCATCGGCGGCATGGGCTCGATCAAAGGCGCCGTGATCGCCGGTCTGGTGCTGACGCAGGTGCAGGCGATCTCGAGCTTGTACATCTCGCCGGTTTGGGGTGATCCGTTGCTGTTCGGGATCATGGTGCTGACGCTGATGTGGCGCCCACAAGGTTTGTTCGGGAGGCTTGGCCATGCGTGACATCGGCATTCCGGTGGTGGTGCGTCTGCCCAGTGCGCGCGCGCCGCGCAGTGCCACGCGCTGGCTCGCGTTCGTGTTCTTCGGTGTGTCGCTGACGTTTGCCGGCGCTGCCGCACTGCTCGGCGACGTGTTCTTCTTCCGGCTCGCGACCGAGGCGCTGATCTTTGGCGGGCTGGCGTTGTCCGTCGACATCTTGCTTGGCCGCACCGGCCTGCTGCCGCTGGGCCAGGCGCTGTTCTTCGGCTTCGGCGCCTACGTGTCGGCGCTGGTGCTCAAGCAGGTCATGCCGTCGTTCTGGCTCGCGCTCGCGGTGGTGCTCTTGAGCGCGACGCTGGTGGGGCTCGCCGCCGGCATGATCGCGATCCGCGCGAAGGGGGTGTACTTCGCGCTCATCAGTTTCGGGCTGGCGCAGGTGGTTTCGAAGGTCGTGTTCAACACCCGCGAGCTGGGGGCGTCGGACGGCATCATCGGCGTTCCGGTGCCGCAGATATCGCTCGGGCTCGTCAGCGTGGATGCGGCGCACGCGCCGAGCTTCTTCCTGCTGGTGCTGTTCGCGATGGCGGCGTTGTACGCCGGTCTGGCCTGGCTGATGGACACGCCGTTCGGGCGCCAGCTCGCGGCGATCAAGGCCAACGAGACCCGGGTGCCGTTCCTGGGCTTCGACCCGTGGCGCTACAAGCTCGCGGCCTTCGTGCTGGCGGCCAACGTGGCGGCGCTGTCGGGCGCGTTCTACCCGATGTTGCGCGGCTTCGTGTCGCCCGAACTGATGTTCTTCCAGGTCTCGGGCAGCGCGATCATCAACGTGATCGTCGGCGGCACCGGCACGCTGATCGGGCCCCTGTACGGCGCGGCGATCCTGACGGTGCTGAAGTCGGTGGTCGGCTCGTTCACCGCGCACCATCAGATCGTGATCGGCGTGCTGTTCGTCGTGTCGGTCATCTTCTTTCCGAAGGGTCTGGTCGGCTACCTCGCGCCGGCGCTCGAGCGGCGCTGGAAGCGCAAGGAGGCTGCATGAGCGCAATCCTGGAAGTGCGGGACTTGACGGTGCGCTTCGGTTCGCTGATCGCCGTCGACGGCGTGAGCTTCGATGCGCAACGCGGCAGCATCACCGCCGTGATCGGGCCCAACGGTGCGGGCAAGAGCAGCCTGTTCAACCTGATCAGCGGCGCCATCCGGCCGAGCGCCGGCAGCGTGCGTTTCGACGGCGCCGACCTGACCGGCGCGCGCCCCGACAGCATGCTGGCCGCCGGCCTGGCGCGCTCGTTCCAGATCACCAACCTGTTCTTCGAGTTGCCGGTGCGCGAGAACCTGCGGCTGGCAGCGCAGTTCGTCGAAGGCGGGCGCGGGCTGTTGCGTGGCGTGGCGCACAGCCGCGCGGCGCTGGCGCGGGTCGACGAGCTGATCGAACGCTTTGCGCTGCAGGCCAGGGTGGACGAGCTGGCCGGCTTTCTGTCGCACGGCGAGCAGCGGCGGCTCGAGATCGCCGTGGCGCTGGCCGCGCGCCCGCGCATGCTGCTGCTCGACGAGCCGACCCAGGGCATGAGCCATGCCGACACCCACGACACCGAGACGCTGATCCGGGGCCTGGCGGCCGAAGGCCTGAGCATCCTGCTGGTCGAACACGATGTCGAGCTCGTGATGAACCTGTCGGACCACGTGGTCGTGATGCACCAGGGCCAGAAGCTGGCCGAGGGACTGCCGCAGCAGGTGCGCAGCGACCCGGCCGTGCAGGCCGCGTACTTCGGTGAAGCGAACCCGGCGGTTCCTCATGTTGGAGACGCGGCCCATGCTTGAACTGGTCGATGTACACACCCACTACGGGCTGAGCCACGTGCTGCAAGGCGTTTCGATCACCGTCGGCGCCGGCGAAGTGGTCGGCCTGTTCGGTCGCAACGGCGTGGGCAAGACCACGGTGATGAAGACCATCGCCGGCTGGGTGGCGCCGAGCGCCGGCCGCGTCAGCTTCGCGGGCGACGCGATCGGTGGCGCGACGTCGGAGTCGATCTGTCGCAGCGGCATCGGCTTCGTGCCGGAAGATCGGCGAATCTTCCCGGGCTTGAGCGTCGAAGAGAACCTGGTGCTGGGTTTCATGCAGAGCCCGGGGCGCTCGCGCGCCGAGTCGCGGCGCAAGCTCGACGAGATCTATACCCGCTTCGCGCGCCTGGGCGAGCGTCGCCACCAACTTGGCACCACGCTCTCGGGCGGCGAGCAGCAGATGCTGGCGATGGCGCGCGTGCTCGTCGGCACGCCGAAGCTGCTGCTGGTCGACGAACCCACCGAAGGCCTGGCGCCGAAGATCGTCGACGAGATCTTCGTGTTGATGGAAGGCCTGCGGCGCGACGGCATTCCGATCCTGCTGGTCGAGCAGAACATGCAGCGCGCCGTCGGCCTGACGCAGCGCTTCTATGTGCTCGAACGCGGCGCCGTGGTTCTGGAAGGACGGGGAGACCATGAGCCCGACCGCATGGCGCTGCGGCACCAGCTGGCGGTGTAGCCGTGAATGCGTCCACTGCGGGTGCCTGCATGATCGGCTGGGCGATGACGCCAGCGACCATGTGCGCCCCGTTCGCCGAGTTGAAGCGAACGTTGGAAGAGATCGCGGCTGCCGGGATCGACGCGGTCGAGGTCCCGATCGATGCCACGGCGATGGACTCGGTGCCTGCATTGCGCGACGCGGCCGAACGTCTCGGACTGACCTTTAGCGCCAGGATGAGCGGGACCCGCTTCGACCTGTCCCCGCAACAGGCATTCGGCATCGCCCGCGATCTCGGCTGCAGCTTTCTGGTGGCGGACGCCCTTTCGGCACGCGATCACGCTCGATGGCATGACGCTTCGCAAGAAGCCGAGGTGACCCTCGTGCTCGATGCTGCAAGCCTCGACGGCTGCGGCCCGAACTGCGGATTCCGGACGAAGGTGTTGGTGGAACTAGGGGTCACGAACGATCCGACACGCTCGGGCAGTGCGCTTCTCCGCGCTGCGGGTGAACGCCTCGGATGCGTCCGTCTCGTGTCCGCCGATGACGGAGCAGGTGGCGTGTCGTCTCGGCTCGAGCGGGAGTGGGCCGCCGCGCTGGCCCGTTGTGCCTATGCCGGACCGATCATCTGCAGCGGCGGCACCCAACTCCCGCCTTCGTCCGGCGAATTGACCGCTGCGCGAAGGCTCTTGCGCTGGGTGGAAAAGACTGAATGGGAGCTGAGCTTCGGGCCGCATCCCTAGGAGTGTGATGATGAGGGCATCAGTGGCAGCAGGCGTTTGAGCCGCTTCGCGCTGGAATAGCCAATGACTTGTTCCTCGGGGTAGCGCCTCGGCCGGCGCTACACGCGTCGGCCGCGCCAGAGTCTGCGAACGAGAGGAACGGTGCACATCATCGTCACCGATGCGCCGAGCGCCAACGGCAGCATGGAGCCACTTTCGCCAGTCGCCCAGGCGCCGGCGAAGGTAGCGCCCAGGCCAACAAGGTAGGTGCGGAACTCGCGTTTCGTCTTCATCGATTCCCTTCGCTGTCCCCGTGCATCCTCGGCGTTGGCACGTGGACGCAATCAAACGAATAGCGGCCTTGTAGGACGAAGGCGTAACAGCGCAATGCGCGTCGTCTTGCTGCGCGACTGAGTCACTTGCGGGACCATGCTTCACCGTTGAACAGCGGCCGGATTCGCTCCTGCGATTTCCGTACCAACCACCTCCCAAGGAGATATACCCATGGCTGACCGTCCTCTGATGACTGGACTCTTCCCTGACCGCGAGAGTGCGGAGAAGGGTTACAACGCGCTGACCGAGCGCGGCTATTCGAATGACGATGTGAACGTCGCGATGTCGGACGAGACGCGCAAGACGCATTTCATCGCGGCTGGTACCGAGACCGAGCTCGGCAACAAGGCCGCGGAGGGGGCAGGCGTCGGCGGCGCCATCGGCGGCACCATCGGCGCCATTGCTGCAGCTGTGGCGGCGGTGGGCACCACCATCGCGCTTCCGGGCCTGGGGCTGGTCATTGCAGGACCGCTCGCAGCCGCCATTGCGGGTGCCGGTGCGGGTGCGGCCACTGGTGGCCTCGTCGGCGCGCTGGTGGGCTGGAACATTCCTGAAGAGCGCGTGAAGCGCTACGAGGAAGGACTCAAGAACGGCGGCATCCTGATGGGCGTCCGTCCACGCAACGACGAAGATGCCGACTATCTTCATCAGAACTGGACGACGAACCGCGCTGCGGACGTCTACCGGCCATAAGCGGTAGGTGCGAAGGAGGGGCCTCGCGTCCCTCCTGTTCGCAGCGCGCCGAGCCACTCAAAAGCGCTGCGGATCGTCGGAACGCTTCTGCGAATCCCTGTAGCCGGCCTGCACCTCGTCCAGCTCCACGAGGACGGCATCGACGGCCGTCATGTCTTTCACGGGTGCGCAGAGCAGGTCTTGAAGCCGCTGGCGCAGCTCGTTGTACTTTGCCTTCAGGGCGCCCGGCTCCATCGCGCCAAGCTCATCGTATTTCGACAGATCCATTTGCATTCCCTTTGATGTTCAAGCGCGCTTCCGGGCCGCGCACTTCTCCGGCGCCTTCTTTCTCGCCGCCGGTGCGGCCTAGGCGGCAGCCATCCCCGCTCGTTTGCCGACGCTCGTCGTCGTTTGGCTCGCTCGCAGCGGCTTGGCGATGACGCTCTCCGGGAGCGACGTCACGACGTCGAACGCCGACCGCGGGCAGACGAACTTGTCACCCTTCCTCTTGAACAGCAGCCATTGTTCCTGCTTGGCGCCGGTCTTCGTGATGTTCACCAACTCCCACAGGCCCCCTAGCTTCTGACCGTGCAGCACGAACATCAGCTTCCCGTCGGCCAGGCCCTTGCGCGGGTCGCCGATCGGCTCCCAGCTGCCGTTGTCCCAGACGATGACCGTACCGGCGCCGTACTGTTTGGGTGGGATCACGCCTTCGAACGACGCGTAGCTCATCGGGTGATCTTCGGTGCGCACCGCCAGGCGCTTGTCCGCCGGATCCAGACTGGGACCTTTCGGTATCGCCCACGACAGCAGCACGCCGTCAAGCTCCAGGCGGAAGTCGTAATGCAGGCTGCTCGCAGCGTGCTTCTGGATCACGAAAATCAAGCGGTCACCAGCCACAGTCTGCTCCCCGCGCGGCTCGGTGCTGATGTTGAAGTCGCGTTTCGCCCAGTATTTCGCGAGCGGCCCCGCTGGGGTCGAAACCGGTTTTGGAGCTCCGGATGTGCGTGAGGTCATACGACCCGAACGTACTGCTCGCCCAAAGGGACTGGTGACGGCCGTCCGCTCCCACGGCTGTCAGACGACGCCCTGACCCGGCACGCTGCAACAGGCCACGCGCCGATCGTCGACGTCGATCAATACGGGCCGCAGTGCGGCCGGTGCGATGGCGCAGAACGTATCTCTGTTCAGTGCTTCGCAGGGCTTGGCGGCGGTGCTCCGCGCTTGGATTGACCGCGGCGCGTTGCATGCGGCCAGACCGTGGGAACGCGGCTCAGTGGCGCGTCGATGGTGATCGGCGTCGACCGACTGGATGCGCGGCTTCAGGTCGCACGCCGTCTTGGCGCGGACCATGTGGTCGACGCGAGCCGCGAGGATCCGGTCGAGGCCATCACGACGTTGACCCGCGGTCGCGGCGTCGACGTCGCCATCGAGGCGCTGGGCACCCAACAAACGTTCGAGACCTGCTTGCGCGTGCTGCGCCCCGGGGCACGTTGTCGAGTCTGGGCGTGTATTCGAGCGACGTCACGATGCCGGTCGGACCCTTTGCCGCCGGGCTCGGCGATCACACCATCGTCACGAGCCTGTGCCCAGGAGGGAAGGAGCGCATGCGTCGCCTGATGTCGGTCATCGAGGCAGGCCACGCGGATCTCGGCGCGATGGTGACGCATCGCTTCAGGCTCGATGAGATCGAACAGGCCTACGAGTTGTTCGGCCAACAGCGCGACGGCGTGCTCAAGGTCGCCATCACGCCGTGACGCGGCGATGCCCGGCGAATTGCGGTCGTCGCGTTGCGTCGCCCATTTCTACCGTGTGAATTGCTGCTCCATGCCGTAGCGGATCAGCGCCGCCATGCTCGGCAGCTGCAGCTTCTCCTGGATCCGTGTCTTGTGCGCGCTGACTGTCTTCACGGAGAGGTGCAAGGCGTCGGCGATCTCGGTCAGGCGCTGCCCGGCCACCAGGCGCTGGAGTACGTCGCGCTCGCGTTCGGAGAGGCCTTCGCGACGCGGTGTCGGCGCCCTGCCGTTCAGCTGGCGAACGACCCGCTCCGCCAGGCTGGCCGAGATGTACGTGCCACCATCAGCCACCTTGTGCAGCGCGATGATCAGTTCGGCCGCGGCGCTGTCCTTGGTCAGGTAGGCACTGGCCCCGGCCTTGAAGGCGCGCATCGCGTATTGCTCCTCGGCATGCATCGTCAGCACCACGATCGCCACGGTCGGGTGATCCGCCTTCATGCGGCGGATCAGATCCAGCCCCGTCATGCCAGGCATCGAGAGGTCGACGATGGCGATCGCATAGTTGCCGCCACGCATGCAGTCGAGCGCCTGCGCGGCGCTGCCGGCCTCGCTGACGGTCCATTTGCCGGCCAGTGGGGCAAGAAGGCGCTTGATGCCCTCGCGCACGATCGTGTGATCGTCCACCAGCAGCAGCGTCGCGGGAGATGTCTGCGTTGACGGGCGACTCATGAATCCACGACCTTCCCGTGACGATGTCGGTTCGGGACATTCCGAACTGGTCTCGAGAGTCGAGGGTAACGGATGCCTGGGATCGCAAGCGCGTCGCCCCCCTGTAATAGGGGGTCAGGTCACTTTCGCCTCGCCGTCGCTCGTGGGGGGGTCGACGGGGATGCGTGACAGCGACAGCAGCACCACCTCGCGCTCGGCAGGGCGGGCGACGATGCGCCGCGCACCCAGCCTGACCCGCCAGGTGTCGGCGTCCGCAAGCACGACGTCGACCTGGCGGGCCTCCGCCGCGCCGGCGCTCTGCCAGGGTGTGGCGAGCAGTTCGCGGATTGCGGGGAGATCCCAGCGCCGCGCATCGATCTCGAAGAACGAACTGCCCACGGGAATCTTGGCAGTGCTGGAGAGTTGATCGTGGAACGCCTGGTTGGCCGACATGACGTGCCGTCGCGCATCGAGCACCACGAGCGGGCTCGCGACGGCATCGACGATGGCCTCTGCGAGCGCGCGAGACTCCTGGGCCGCGATCGCGTTGACGCGATCGGTCACGTCGTCGAAGGTCAGCACGACGCCGTCGACGACGTTGTCGACCGTTCGATAAGGCTGGATGCGCGCGAGGTACCACTGGCCGGTGACCGAGCGGGCTTCTCGCTCGGTGGGTTCCAGGGAATCGAGGACGACCTGCGCATCGGCCAGGAGATCGCAGTCCACCAGACTGCTCCGGATGTTCGCCAATGGTCGCCCGACATCGCTGCCGACCAGCGGAAACAACTTGGCCGCGTCTCGCGTGAAGCGTCGGATCAGCAGGTTCCGGTCGAGGAAGATGGTGCCCAGGCGCAGGTTGTCGAGCAGGTTCTTCATGTCGTCCTGCATGCCCGACATCTGCTCGATCTTGATCTGCAGCTCCGAGTTGACGGTGACCAGCTCTTCGTTGACCGACTGAAGCTCCTCCTTGGACGTCTCCAGTTCCTCGTTGGTGGACTGCAGCTCTTCGTTGGTGGACTGCAGCTCCTCGTTGGTGGACTTGAGTTCCTCATTCGAGAGCTGCTGTTCCTCGAGCATCGCGCGCAGGCTTTCCTTGGCGCGGGTGAGCTCGCGTTCCAGTTCCTGGCACCGTTGCCCGTCGGCGCTGAGCTTGCCGCGCGACTTGCGAGCAGGTTTGGCGGACGGGCCGTCGTCGACCGCTTGGAAACTCACCAGCAGGACCCCGGGATCGAGATCCGGGTCCGCCAGCTTGCGCACGTTCAAGCTCACTTCGCGACGCTCGCCGCCGGTCGTCGTCAGCGTCGAGCGACGCGACGAGGTCTTCCCCTCCGTTGCCGCGATGCGCAGTGCGTCGCGCAGGTCGAGCTGGAGCTCTTCGCACGCCATGTCGACGACGTTGTGCGACGGTTGCCCGGGCGCCGGCCGCAGGTAGGGGCCGGTGTCGCCGTGGACGTACAGGATGTCGCCCTGCAGATCCGTGACGACCGCGGCCGGCGCGAACGACTGCAACAGCGCCTGCTTGGCCAGATCCGCGAGACGGCGCTCGCTGCGCCGATCGGCGCTTTCCGTGGGCGATTGCGCGGCATGGGTCGCGGCCCAGGACGATCGATCGGCCAGCACACGGCGCGTCGACACCGGCGTCGCCCTCGCGCGATAGAACTTCCACTTCCGATCGAGCGTCTCGAACAGTTCCCCATGCTCACCGATGCTCTCGGACGGCGAGAGGAACAGCACGCCCCCGGGCTTGAGTGCGTAGTGGAAGCTCGGAATCAGACGGTTCTGCAGTTCCGGCTCGAGATAGATGAGCAGATTGCGGCAGCACAGCAGGTCGAGCCGGGTGAACGGCGGATCCTTGATCACGCTCTGGACGGCGAACACGACCATCTCGCGCAGTTCCTTCTTCACCCGGTAGCCCGCGTCCTCCTTGTCGAAGAAGTGGCGCAGCCGCTCGGGCGCCAGATCCTGGGCGATGTTGGGCGGGTACAGCCCCGCGCGCGCGACCCGGATGGCGTCGTCGTCGATGTCGGTCCCGTACAGCTTGACCTTGATGTCGCGCTGCGTCTCCTCCATCCACTCGCGCACGACCATGGCCACCGAATACACCTCTTCGCCGGTGGCGCAGCCGGCCACCCAGATCCGCAGCGGTTCGCCTTCGGGCTTGTCCTCGAGCAGCAAGGGCAACACCTTGCGCTTCAAGGCCGTGAATGCGCCGGTGTCGCGGAAGAAGCTCGTCACGTTGATCAGCATCTCCCGGAACAGGGTTTGCAATTCGGACGGGTGCTGCTTGGTGTATTCAGCGTATGCCGCCAGCCCGTCGAGGTGGTGTTGTGCCATGCGGCGTTCGATGCGGCGGCCGAGGGTCGTCTTCTTGTACAGCGAGAAGTCGTGCCCGGTCGCCGCGCGCAACTGGGCGAGGAGCTGGTTCAGCGCGCTGGTCGCTGCCGCGCTCGGGGCCAGAACCGTCGTGCCCGGCGCGGGGCGCTTGTGCAGGCCGTCTCGCAGCGCTTGGGGCATCTGCTCCACCGGAAGCACCAGGCTCGCGTAGCCCGCATGGATCGCGCTGTTCGGCATGCTGTCGTACTTGGCCGAGGCGGGTTCCTGCACCAGGCACAGGCCGCCGCTGCCGAAGATCGCACGCAGGCCGAGCGTCCCGTCCGTGCCCGTGCCGGACAGCACGATGCCCACGGCGTGCTCGCCCTGGTCCTCGGCCAGCGAGCGCATGAAGGCGTCGATGGGCATGCGCAGGCCGCGTGGCTCCGCCGGCAGGCTCAACTGGAGCCTGCAATCGACGATGGTCAGATCCCGATTTGGCGGGATCACGTGCACCCGATCTGGAAGCACTTCCATCTGGTCGGTTGCCTCGATCACAGGCATCTTCGTACTGCGCTGCAAAATCTCGGCCAGCATGCTGGGATGGGTCGGATCGAGGTGCTGGACGATCACGAACCCCGCGCCGCTCGGGACGGGCAGGTTCCGGAAAAACTGCTCGAGTGCTTCGAGCCCGCCCGCCGACGCGCCAATGGCAGCGATCGGAAAGCCGGCCGGGCGGTCGACCGCAGCGCCACGCGAGGCCTTGTGGTCGACTGTCATGGAGGCGCGCCGACGTCGTCGCGCGGCGCTTGGGCCATCTCCGCGTCCACAGGGGACGTGCCGATGAACACGGTGATCCGGCGCGCCTCGTCGGACAGCTCGCCGTACTCGATCCGGCCGTTGAGCAGGTGGACCTGGTCCCTGAAGTTCTCCGGCATCGTCACGGAATCGGCCCACGTCGCGCCGGGGCGGTCGTGGCCGGGCACGCTCTGGAACTGCAGCACCCAATCTCTCGGCCGCCGCAGCAGCTCGACCGTGACGCCCCCCGTCACGCGCCTGGCGAAATGTTCCAGGGCCACCTCGGTCAGGCGGTACACGGCGATCGCCAGGCGTTTGTCCGCGGATTCGACGTTCTCCTCGACATGGAGTTCCGCGGCCAGACCCAGGCCCGATGCCGTGGTGTCGATCAGGGCCTGGAGGGCCGCGCCCAGCCCCAGGTTTTCGAGCATCAGGGGATGCAGGTCTGTCGTCAGGCGGCGCACCAGGGCCAGCGCCTCGTCGATCTCGGCCGCCATCGAGTCTGCAAGCGATTGATGGGTCGCCTCCGACGCCCGCGCCGTCAGCGCGCCCAGGGTCATCTTCAGTGCCACCAGTCGCTGCGCCAGGTTCTCATGCAGTTCTCCGGCCACTTCGCGGCGTTCGGACTCGCGCGTGATGCTGCCCATGGCCGCAATGCGTCGATTCCGCTCCGCCAGCTCGCGCTGCGACGCGTCGGACAGGGTCAGGCGCAACTGCGGCTTCGAGCCGGAGCGCACGACACGCCGGCAGTCCAGCTGCGCGTGGAAGGCCTGGCCACCTTCGCGCAGCAGAAGCAACTCAGTCCGACGGAAGTCGCCGCGTCGAAAGGCCGCGCCGGCCAGCCGCTGCCACCGATCGCTGTCCGACCTCGCGACGAAGCGCACGAACGGACTTCCCAGCAGGGCGTCCCGGGTCGTAGCGAACTCCTCCGCAGCGGTCAGGTTGGCCTCGACGATCCGGCCGCCGCGATCCAGCGTGAGGTAGCTGACCGGCGCAAAGTCGAACAGGTCGATGAACCGGTCGCGCGCGGCGGCCAGATCGACATGCGCGCGGCGCAACTCCTCGTTCTGCTGCTCCAGCTCGACCTGATGGACCCGCAGCTCGTGGACGAGCGCGCGCTTGGACAGCGCTGTGGTCGCACCCGACGCCACCATCGGGTCCGCAGGCTTTGACGATGCGACGGCAGTTCGTCGCGCGGGCGTTCCGTTTCTCATGCTCTGACGAGCTCCTGTTTTGCGCCACTGTAGCGGAGGCGACCCGGACAGCTACCGGCCGGCGCCAATGGTGCTGGCGCCTGCGTGCCCAGTCCAAGGATAGGCGCCCGCGGGAAGGCGGCCTTGAGTTCGGTCAACGTGGTCCGACGAGTGCTGCCGTCGAGGAACCGCCTGCCTGCGTCGCCGCCTTTGAGTCGGCTCAAGGCGCTGGTGTTCGCGGCGCAGACGCAGGCGCAGGCCGCCATGAAGACCGCGGCGCTCGACCTGGCCGATCTGATCCGCACCGATATTCTGGGCAAGGGCGGAAAGTACGTGGCGGTGACCACCTGTTGAACATGGCGCTGACCCCCGAGGCGGCGGCACTCTCCCCGAGGGCATCAGGCCGATGCTGACGATCCTGCCGGAAACCTTCGAGCTTTGGCTGCGCGAAGGCCTGGCCGGGCAGCCGGTGCAGTTCCTCGACGTGCACGCCCTGTTCGACGATGCGATCGCCCGTCCCGCGGCGCACGGATTCGTCAACGTCACCGCGCCCGCGTGCGATGCCGCCCGGATGCCGGCCGCCGCCAAGGGCTCGGCAATGCAGGGTGGCGCCAACAACAGCGCTTTGCCCGCACGTACGCCGATCTGCTGGCGAGCCGGCGCTACGGTGCCGCCGCCGGGTTCTTCCTGGAGCAGTTGTACGGTCCGGTCGACTTCGCACGGCGCGACGTTCAGTTTGCGCGCGTCGTTCCCGCGCTGGTGCGGCTGTTCCCGGGCGACGTGGTCGAAGCGGTCGCGGTGCTGGCGAACCTCCACGCGCTGACCGAGTCGCTCGACACGGCCATGGCGACCCATGCCGTCCACGCGCGGTGGACGCCGGACGATTGCGCAAGAGCGTGGAGGGTGACGGGACGGCGCGCGGATCGGGAGACGCAGATCGCGTCGATCCTGGCACTGGCGATGCGCCTCGACCGCCTGACCCGCAGCGCGGTCCTGCGCGAAAGCCTGCGGCTGATGCGCGTACCCGCGCGGGCCGCCGGCCTGGAGGATCTGCAGCGCTTCCTGGAGACCGGGTTCGACGCCTTCCGCGCGATGCACGGAGCAGCCGAGTTCACGCAAACAATCGAGACGCGGGAACGGGCGTTCGTCGCGGCGATGTTTCCAGCCGAACCTTTTCGCGACGGAATGTCCGGGTCCGACGCGATTCGCTCGGCGCTATCCCAAGGTCACCGAGTCGCTCGAATTGGCGCTCGAGGTGGGCATCCTGGCCGCGCAGGCGCTGAAGTAGATCGCCATCGGCGTGCGCGAAGGCATCAGAGAGGTGGCGCACCGGGACGCGGCGCCGAAAGTCCCCCGCAAGGTCACGCGCGCTGCGCGGCGATGAACGGATCGCACGGTCGCGCGTGAGGGCGGCCGTGCGGGCGACCGCCCGGTGCGCCGCGCTACTTGACGGCGGACGCGCCCGGGTCCGCGGCCTTCGGAGCCGACGCGCCCATGTCCGTGGACGGGATCGGCGGCTTCAGCTTGTCGCATGCGGCCAGGCTGAGCACGGACGCGAGCAGCAGGGATGAGACTGCGCGAAAACCATTCATGAGTCGTTCTCCTTGGGCGGCAGGGCGACCACGCCCCGACCGAACACCCAATCTACGTCGCCGCGGTTCCACGGCGTTGAGCCGACTCAACTCGCGACATCGCGCGCCCGGGAGGTCAGCGTTCTTCGATTTCGTCGCTGATGGAAGCGAAACGCTCCGGCCAGTCCGCTCCCGCCCGTTCGCTGGCACGCGCGGCCGGCGGTTCTGCGCTGTACTGGTCGAGCCCATGAAGGGTCGAGTAGCGGATCAGCGCGGCCATGTTCGGCAGCTGCAATTTCTCCTTGATGCGCGCCTTGTGATTGCTGACCGTCGCCACGGACAAGTGAAGCGCCGCCGCGATGTCGGTCAGCCGCTGGCCGGCGACGATCCGGTACAACACGTCGAACTCGCGGTCCGACAGGGCGGAGTGCCGAGGTCGTTCGGCCAGGCCGCACATCTGCTGCACGACCCGATCGGCAAAGCCCTCGGGCAGGAAGACACCGCCTGAAGCGACGACCTCGACGGCGCGCACCAGGCCTGTTGCGGCACTGTCCTTGGTCAGGTAGCCCGTGGCTCCCGCCTTGAACGCGCGGACCGCGTATTGTTCTTCGTGGTGCATGCTCAACACCATGACCGGCAAGCCCGGGAAGTCGGTGCGAATGCGGCGGATGAGTTCCAGACCCGGCATGCCTGGCAGCGACAGATCGACGACCGCGAGCGCGAAAGAGCGCTGGCGCAGGCACTCGATCGCCTTGTAGCCTGACTCCGCCTCGGTGATCGACCACCGCGAACCCGGCGACTCGAGGATGCAGCGGATGCCCTCCCGCACGATGGTGTGGTCGTCGACGAGCAGCAAGCCGCGCGCCGTGTCGTTGGCGTCCTGCGGCGACCGCCAAGCGATCGGGCCGATGCGCGGCTTGGCATGACGACTGGGAAGGTCGTTGAAGGGGTACGGCAGGTCCATCGTGTCGGCCATGCAACCATTGCCACCGGGCAAGACGCCTGCTCAGACGGCTGCATTCACCTGACACCGAGTGTGCAACGGCGCGTTTCCTTTTCTCTCCCCCAAGTTAGGGAGTTGTCACCCCAAGATTCGGGGGGACTACCCGATTCGAATCCGCTCACGCGCCGCGCTGCGACGGCTCGGCCGTACCGGGCGTCAGGCGCATTCGGCGGATACGCGCGCTAGGAATTTTCCGAATGAAGGGCGAGAAGAGTTGTTTATCCCTAGGGGACCTGCGAAGAGAAAGTGGGCGGTAGTTCCGATGTTCAAAATGTTTCGCCGATAGCAAGCTGGCAACAACTGCCCAACAGCGCGACCTCATTCCATGAACAACTGCCTCGCCGACTTTGGACCCGCCGCCGACTTTCCCACGTTCGTGACTCCCGGGAGAACCCCATCCCCCACGAGCACGACGATGGGCGATCTCTTGCGCTTGATGGGCGTGCGGGAGTTCGCTGCCGGCGGCCTGCTCGACCTGCCCGTGCCAGTTCGTCGGCTGCGAAGCGGCGAGACCCTCTTTCACGAGGGAGCGCGGGTCGAGTCGGTGCACTTCGTCAGGAGCGGATCATTCAAGATCTTTCACACCGAGCGGGATGGTTATGAACAGGTCCTGGGCTTCGCCGGCCGCACCGCCATGATGGGGTTCGACGCGTTGTGCCTCGACGATCACCCGAACGAGGCGATCGCACTGGAAGAGTCGACGACCTTTGTGCTGCTGGTGCGCGACTTGTTCGCCCATTCGGAGCGCACTCCTGCGTTCGGTCGTGCGCTTCACATGCTGCTGAGCAGCGCGCTGGCGCGGCAGAGCGAGCATGCCGATGTGATGGCGGCGGTGTCTTCGGAGGCCAGGCTTGCGCGGTTCCTCCTGCACTTGTCGCGCCGCATGGCTGCCGATGGCCAGTCGCCACGCCGGTTGCTGCTACGCATGACCCGGCGGGACATCGCCAGCTACCTTGGTGTTGCGCACGAGACCATCAGCCGGTCGTTGAAGATGATGGCGGCGTGGGGACTGCTGGATGTCGACAACCGGGAGGTCGAGATCCTCGACATCGCCCGCCTGCAGGCGTTCTCTCAGGGTGCGCGGCGCCAGACCGACGACGGAGCCGGTGAGCGTCGCAGGACGCACGGCGCCGCGGCGTGGCGGCCCGTGCCCGTGCCCTGCGCGCGGCCGTGACACGAATCCACGGCCGGACGTGGGCTGCCCATGTACGAGAGGCATTTCGGTCTGGAGGCCCCGCCGTTCCGGCTGAGTCCCGACCCGGATTTTCTGTTTCCCGGCTCCGGCCATCGCGAGGCGATCGAGGCGCTGCGCCACCTCTTCGAGGATCCGCGGCCACTTCTGGTGATCGACGGCGATCTGGGCGCCGGCAAGAGCACGATCCTGCGCTTCCTGATCGCACAGTGGCGGGCCGAGGGCGTGTCCGTCGGACATCTCGCGAGCACTCAGCTCGATGCGGCCGAGATCGTGACGGCCGTGGCCATCCAGTTCGACGCCGTTCAGGTGGGCGAGGCGCCGACGGATTCCGGAGAACGGCTGCTGCAACGCTTCCGGGGGTTGAACGGGGGCCGTGCGGTGCTCGCGATAGACGAGGCGCAGAACCTGTCGCCGCAGGCGCTGCACGCCCTGGTCGCCCTGACAGGCCTCGCCGAGGACACGCGGGTTGCGCTCAGGATCTGCTTGGTGGGGCATCCCGAACTGCGCGCCAATGTCGCCCGCGCGTTCGCGGCAACGCTGGACACCCTGACCCAGCCGATGTGCCACATCGGCGCGCTCGGACCCGGGCAGACTCAGGGCTACGTCGAGCACCGTCTGCGCAAGGTGGGGTGGGCGGGTGTGCCGTCGTTCCAGGCGGCGGCGTTTGACGAGATCCAACGCGTCACCGAAGGTATCCCGCGGCGCATCAACGTGCTGGCCAACCGGCTGTTGCTGGCGCAGATGCTGGCCGGTACCACGTGCATCGACGCGGCCTGCGTCGTCACCGTGGCACGTGCGTTGCGATCCGAAACCGACCACGAGCGGCCGGGCGGGGCGTGGCGCGTCGCGCACAGCGCGGCGCCGCAGCCGGCCCCCCGGCGCGGCGGACTGATGCTCGTGGCCGGCGGGCGCAGCGACCATGTCAAGGCTGTGCCACTGCTCCTGGCGCTCGAGGCGTGCGCTGACCTGCCGCCGCCGCACCTGTTCAGCGCATGCGGCCGCCAGGGGTGGGAACTGAATCGGCAACTCCACCGGTTTGTCGGGCTTGCCACCGAGCCGATGGAGTCGAGCGCCGACGTGCCGCTCGAGCTGGACGAGTTGTCGACCCGGTTCGAGGCGGCGCTGGCGCGGCACGAGCCGGACGCGGTGGTCGTGTTCGACGGCAACGCGCGCTCGCAATGTTGCGCATCGATCTGCCGCGAGCGCGACATGCCGCTGGTTCACGTCGGCAGCGATCCGCAGGGCGTCGCGGAACTGTTCGACCCGGGCGCACCGCGGGCCGCGATCGCGCGCTTCGCCGATCTGCGGTTCCACTGTCAGCCGTCGGGGATCATGACCGACGCAGACGTCACGTCGCGCACGGTCGATCTGGGCAACCCGCTCATCGATGCGGTACGCCTTGCGCTGGAGATGGAGATGCGCGATGCCGAACTGGCCAACCCGGCGATCGGCGCGGCGCTTCTGGATGAACGTCGTGGCTACGGCGTGGTGGCACTGAAGGCCTGGGACGACGACGCGACCTCGCGCCGCTCGCAGGAACTGCTGACGCTGCTGCGGGAGGTGAGCCGCGACCTGCCGCTCGTGTGGCCGATGCGACGCGCGAATATGGCGAATCCTCAGCTCGCGCGCATGCTGCAGGGGTGCCACGTGATCTGCGTCGAGGAACTGGGCCATTCGGGATTCGTGAGCCTCCTGCGCGACGCGACCTGCACGCTGACCGATTGCCTCGACGTGATCGAAGAGGCCGCTGCGCTGCACGTGCCGGCCATTTCGCTCGGCGCGCGTCATGTCGGGCAGGCCGCGGACGGCGGCTGGCTGAACGATGCCGAGACCGACCGCAGCGTGGCGCGCGTCACCCGCGCGGTCTGGCAGATCGTGTTCAACGGCGGGCGCGAGGTCGACACGCCGCCGCGCTGGGATGGTCACGCTGCGCCACGCATGGCCGCATTCCTGTCTGAGTGGCTCGGCCTTCTGGAGAGAATCAAATGGACACCTTCACGTTCGCCCGCAATCCCCTCGAAGCGCAGCGCGCCGATCGCCGGATAGCCGGCAGACGGCGGGCGCTCCTGGTCGTGCCGGTGATCGCGCTCGGCGCGGTCGCCGCCTGCTCGACCCGCCCGTCGTACCCACCTGCGCCCCAGGCGGTCGACGCACCGAGCCTGCGCTACAAGATCGGCCCGCTCGACACACTCAACGTCGTCGTCTGGCGCAACCCCGAGCTGTCCGCAACGATCACGGTGCGTCCCGACGGCATGATCTCGATGCCGCTGGTCGAGGACATGCAGGCGGCCGGTCGCAACCCGGCGGACCTGTCGCGCGATGTCGAACGGGCACTCGGCAAGTACATCCGCGAGCCGGTGGTCAGCATCGTCGTCTCGACGTTCCAGGGGGTCTATTCCGATCAGATCCGCATCGTCGGCGAGGCTGCGAAGACGCAGGCCGTGCCGTACCGGCAGAACATGACGATGCTCGACGTCATGATCCAGGTGGGCGGCCTGACCGATTTCGCCGATGGCAACGGCGCGATCCTGATCCGCGGCGCCGAGGGCGGCAAGCAGTACAGCATCAGGCTGAAGGATCTGCTGCGGCGCGGCGACATCTCGGCCAACGTCGCGATGATGCCCGGCGACGTGATCATCGTCCCGCAAAGCTGGTTCTGAGCCGCGTGGACCCGCGCCGCTCACGCCTCGTGTGCGAGGCTGTCGCGATCGCCTGGGGCAGTGTGCTGCCGGTCGCGATGGTGCACGCGCAGTTGACGCTGCCGGCAGAGGGCGAGGCGAGACAGTCGCCACCCGCGATCCTCGAGGTGAGCAGCCAGATCGGCGCGACGGACAACGGCCGCTTGGACCCCAAAGGGCAGGAGCGCAGTGACGTCATCCTGTCCGTCCGGCCGCAGCTGCGGATGTCGCGGCGCAGCGCCGCGATGAAGTTCGACCTGGACGCCGCGGTCACATTGTTCGGATATACAAACGGCTCGCAGCAGGGTGGGGCGGTGCCCGACCTGCGCGCGTCGCTTCAGTCGACGCTCGTGGATCGTTGGTTGTACCTGGACGCCCGTGCCCACATCCGGCAGTCGGAGGCGGACGAATTCGGAACGCGCGCCTACCAGGGAAGCGATGTGAATCGGCGCATCGAAGGCATCTACCAGATCAGTCCCTACGTCAACCGCGAGATCGCACCCAACACCACCGTGCTGGTGCGCCACGATCTGGGTCTGACGATCCACGCCGCGGGCAACTCGGCACGACTGGTGACGAACCAGTCGCTCGCGCGCATCGAACGCAAACCGACACCGATCGGCGGGTCCCTCGAACTGTCGCGCCTGGACACTGAGACACGTCGCGAGACGCGTAACCGGTTTACGCTCGAAAGCGGGCGCGCGCAGGGCAATCTGGCCTTGGCCGAGGATGTCGTGCTGGGCGCGATCGTGGGCGTGGATCGCAGCCGGTTCTCGGGCAGTGACTACACCGACACGCGCTACGGCGCCGCGGTGCAATGGAATCCCAGCCCGCGCACTGAGCTGGCGGGCGAACTCGAGCACCGCTTCTTCGGGTCATCGGGCAACGTCGTGTTGCGCCACCGTACGCCGTCGATGTCCTTCTCGCTGAGCGCGAGCCGGCAGCCGGTGCTGGTGACGAGTTCGTTCGGAATGCGAAGCGGGGCGGATATACGCAACTTTCTGGATGCCATCCTGACGACCCGCTTCCCCGATCCAGCGACGCGCCAGGGCGTCGTCGACCAAGTGGTGAACAGTCGCGGTCTGGACACCCGCAGCGCCGGTGCCGTGAACATCATTGCCAACTACCCGCAGCTTGTTACGAGCGTTCAGGTGGACTGGACTTGGCTGAGCGCGCGGAATGCCGCGTCGGTGATCCTGTACGCCAACACGGGAACGCAGCTCTCCCGCGACGGCGACCCGCTGACGTCGTTGACCCCTTCGAAGACCGACACCCGACAATCCGGTGGGTCGGTCCAGTTCAGTCGTCGACTGACGCCACAACTCTCGGCGAACCTGTTCGGGCGCTGGTCGACGGTCAAGGGACTTGCCGCCCGCGAGGGCGATGTCAGCGACGAGCGCACGGTGCGGCTGTCGCTGCAACAGGCACTCTCGCCGCGAACCAGTGTTTCGGCGGGCGTCGGGCACACGCGATTCAGGACGACCGTCGCCTATCTTCACGACTACGGTGCGACACTTGCGTTCGTCGGCATGAGCCATCGCTTCTGAGTCACCGATGTTCGAGTCCCACTACGGGTTCAGCGCGCCGCCGTTTCAGCTCAGTCCCGATCCGAGCTTCTACTTCGCGAGCAAGGGCCACGGTCAGGCCTTGTCGTACCTGAAATACGGGGTCTACCAGCGCGAGGGCTTCATCGTCGTCACCGGCGAGATCGGGTCCGGCAAGACGACGTTGGTGCGCAAGCTGCTGGAAGACCTGGATGCTGCCGACGTCGTCGCGGCGCAGGTCGTCAACACGCAACTGGACACGAACGAACTGCTCCAGGCGATCTGCATGGCCTTCGGCGTGCAGGCCGCCGGCTCCTCGAAGGCGCAGATGCTCGGGACGCTCGAGGCGTACTTCACCGCGCTGGCGGCGAATGGCCGCCGCGCGCTGCTCATCGTCGACGAAGCACAGAACCTGGGCCTCAAGGAAGTCGAGGAACTGCGCATGCTGTCGAACTTCCAGCTGGGCAACCAGGCGCTCATGCAGACGTTTCTCGTCGGGCAGCCGGAACTGCGCAAGATGTTGCACTCAGCCTCGATGGAGCAGCTGCGGCAACGCGTCATCGCGTCGTGCCACCTCGGGCCGATGAGCGTCGGCGAAACGCGTGGCTACATCGAGCACCGGCTGCGCAAGGTCGGATGGGTCGACCGGCCGCAGCTCGGCGAGGTGGCGCTTGCTGCCATTCATCGGCGCACAGGCGGCATCCCCCGGCGAATCAACGTGCTGTGCACCCGCGCGCTGCTCGCCGGATGGCTCGCGGAAAGCCAAGAGATCACGCCCGAGAATGTGGCCGAGGCCGCGGCCGAACTGGGCGCGGAGCTCGCCGGTGAGGACGCAGCGGAGAGCGCGAATCGGCCGCCGGAGCGATCAGCGACTGATCGTCTCCCCTCGTAATTGCTCAGAACTGTCACAAAGCGCGTCGGCGACATATCCCTAGAAATACGTATCCAGGGGTGTTTGCGCCGACGCTTTAGGGCAACCTTGTTTCAAGTGTGTTGCCGAAGCGCCATATCGCGTCAGTCGATCTGACGAAGTTCACGCATCGCCCCCGTGCCGAACCGCCGGCCAAGCGAGTTGTGGCGCAACCGCGTGTAAATACCACTTGATGTAACTGCGCGCTCCCTGACCTGATTGACGCATTCTGTATCGAGGGTCGGGTTCAGCACCGGCCCAATACATCCGAGACAACCGACTCAGACCGGTTCGTCATGGTCCCGATGAAGTTCTGTCAGGGACACCTCTGAAGCGAAGCCCACGTTCCACGTCATACCGACTTTGGTCGGTTCGCTCCTTCCGAGGCACCGCATCCCAGTCGCTCGAGCGCCAGCTCGGCGGAGTGGCTTTTACTCAATTATTCATCGACCCTATGCAACCTGACTTCATTCATCGCAAGGCCTTGCTTTCTGCCCTGATCTCCACTGTGTTCCTGACGGCCTGCGGCGGGGGCGGTGGCGGAAGCGGCGCCGCCGATCCGGCCGCCGAGGCGGCCACTGTCGGCAGTTCGGCGCCGACCGGCGACGAGGCCCAGCCGACAGCGAAGGCCCTCGCCTACACCGGCACCACGACGGCCACCGCCTCGACAACGGGCCTGCTGCTCGGCTCGAACGTTGTCCAGTCGGGCGTGGACAAGAACCCCGCGGGCACGGCCGAAGCGTTCCAGTTTGCCGCCGGAACCACCGGCACCGCGGACACGCTGAACGTGTACCTCGACGCCGGAAGCACGGCGACCCGCGCTGTGGTCGGCGTCTACGAGGATGCCGCCGGCGCTCCGGGCCGGTTGCTGACCAGCGTGGTGTCGGACAGTCCCAAGGCGGGCGCATGGAACGCGATCCGGTTGACGACTGCGGTCAACGTCGTGGCCGGGTCGAGGTACTGGATCGCCGTCCTTGCCCCTGTCGGCTACGGCACGCTGCAATTCCGCGATGTCGCCTACGGCGGCGGCGCCACCGTGACGACGCTGGCCACGAACCTGACCAGCCTGCCCGGCAACTGGGCGGTCGGTGCGAACTACGCCAATTCCCCGGTGTCCGCTTATCTGTCGAGTTCCGCTGCACCGGCACCGGCACCTGCACCTGCACCTCCGGCGACCACGACGACCTGGACCCAGATCGCGACCGAAGGCCAATCGCTTTCGATGAGGGGTACCGCCTTGGTCCGGTATGGGTACGGCTCGTCGTGGGTCGCGAAGTCGGTGACGAATTCAGGGAAGTGCACGAACAGCTTCTTTGGAACTGACCCGCTTCCGGGCACCAAGAAGGTCTGCCAGATACAGACTTCGGCACCGGCACCGGCACCGGCACCTGCACCTGCACCGGCACCGGCACCGGCACCTGCACCTGCACCTGCACCTGCACCTGCACCTGCACCTGCACCTGCACCTGCACCTGCACCGGCACCTGCACCGGCACCGGCACCGGCACCTGCACCGACTGCAAGCGCAACAGTTTCGTGGGATGCGGCGGTCGGAGCTGCGAGCTATCGGGTCTACTACGGCACGGCCTCGCGGACGTATTTGCAAGCGCTGGGTGGCGGAGTGTCGGCGGGCTCCGCCAGTTCGCTCGCAGTCAGTGGTTTGACGGCGGGGCTGACCTACTACTTTGCGGTCACTGCCGTCGATTCCAACGGGAATGAGAGCTCGTTGTCAATCGAAGCGAGCAAATTGGCGCAGTGATGCGCAATGGTCTTGCCAAAGGCCTGCTCGGGCGCCGCTTGGCGAGTGTAATTTCGAACATCTGGCACCCCGCCGAGGGCGGGAAGAGCCTACAACTTATTGTCTGGAACAACTGACATGTCACAACGAACCCTGCCGTGGATGCCTGCCGTTGCAGCACTCGGCGTTGCTGCAACCCTCTTCGCGACGCCCTCATGGGGCGCGACCCGGAACGTCACTTGCAGCGGAGACATCACGGCTGCCATGAACGGCGCCATCTCGTCGTCGGTCGACGGCGACATCGTCAACATCAGCGCCGGCTCGTGCAGCATGAGCCGGCTCAACAGCATCAGCGACAAGAACATCACGATTCAGGGGGCCGGCAAGGCGTCGACCCTCATCACCGCCAACAGCGGATTTGGCCAGATCGTCAGCAATGGCTCGAAGAGTCCGAAGTGGAAACTGAGCGGCTTCAAGCTGTCGGGCACCACGAGCAACACGCAGGCCATCGTCGTGTGGGCGGATGCCGCCGCATCCTGGCGAGGGCCGTTCCTGATCAATGACATCGAACTGTATTACCCCAACAATACCGGCCAGGGCATGGCAATTTTCGGCCCGATTTATGGCGTGATTTCGAACTCCAAATTCACCAATTACATGGAGAGCGCGATTCTCACGGGGCTGCAACTCACCGATTCGCTCGAGTCCGGTGCGTCCGCCAACTCGCTGAAGGGCAGCTACGCCGCGTCCCTGGCCTATCGACCCGGGGCATCGGACTACCTCTACATCGAGAACAACACCTTCGTCGGCACGTCGTCGGGCGGCATCGCGGCCATCGACACCGGCTACACGGGCGGGCGCATCGTGTTCCGCCACAACGTATTGCAACGCGCGACGCTCTACTCGCACTGGACGACCGGCGGCAACTGGAACACCCTGTGGTGGGAGGTCTACAACAACACCTTCATCTGGGACGGCAACTCCGGCTACCAGCCGATGCGGATGCAGGGCGGTGGCACAGGGTTGATCTACAACAACACGATCAGCGGGTTCAGCAACAACAACATCACCATCGGCGAGGACAGGCTGACCCGCGGGTCCTCTCCGCTCAACACCTGCTCCGGCGCCAATTCGTGGGATGGCAACACGGATGCCTCTGCCCCGGGCTGGCCGTGCCTCACGCAGACCGGACGCGACGCGGGCAAGACGATGGCGCAGATCCAGGCCGGCAACAAGCAGGCTTCGTTTCCGCTCTACCTGTGGAACAACGGTCCGCAGGCGAAGTGCTCGAACCCGAACGCCTCGAGCTCGACTTGCGATAACTCGTTTAGCGTCGACGCGCTCAATCCGGCTTACTTCAAGAGCACGGCTCACAGCACGAGCGGGTTCGGAAATGGCGATGTCGATTGGTGCAAGAACACGGCGCAGCCCGCGAAGTGCGGCACTCATAACCTGACGTACACGCCGTACGCCTACCCGCACCCCCTGACGACGGGCGGCAGCGCGCCCGTGGTCCTGAGCCCGCCGTCCAACGTTCGCGTGCAGTGACGGACAGCGTGCTCGCGGATTGCGATTTCTCGTCGCACCCCCGAACCGGGCGGCCTAAGATCGGCCGCTCTGTCTGCACGTCGGTGGTCTCGAGACCGGCGGGCCGGACCGCCCCCTGCCGAATGGCGCGCTTCGGGCGGCGGCGTCGAGTCAGACACCGCGGGGGGAATGACGATGAACATTGCCTATCTCATCATGGCGCACTCCAATCCGCGTCACCTCCAGGCCATGGTGGAAACGCTGTCGTGCGAGGACTGCTCGTTCTTCGTTCACATTGACAACAAGATCGACATCGGCGCGTTTGCTGAGATCCGCGGGCCGAACGTCTTCTTCATCAAGAACCGCCTGACGATCTATTGGGCGGAATACTCCCTGGTGGAGGCGACGTTGCGGCTGATCCAGGCGGCATTGGACAGCCCGCAGCGCCCCGACTACCTAGTGTTGCTCAGCGGAAGCGACTTCCCGTTGCGTACCAAGGAATACATTCATCGATTCTTCGATGAACACCGCGGGCGCGAATTCATCAGTGTCGTCGAGGTTCCCAGTCGGGAGGGCGGCATACGGCTCTCCCACATCAATGTCCTGCGCGTGCCCGCCGCCCGCCCCGTGCTCCGTTTCGTCGTGCGCTCGCTGGCCAAACTGGGTTTCGCGCGCCTCGACTACCGAAAGGAGCTTCGGCACATGGCGCCTTATGGCGGAAGCCAGTGGTGGGCGCTGTCCAGCGAGGCCTGCCGTTACGTTGTCGACTTCGCGAAGGACAACCCGGACATTTGCCGGTTCTTTGCCAAGACCTCGGCACCCGACGAGACGTTCTTCCATACCGTCTTGGCGAATTCCAGGCTGCGTCCCAGGATTTCGAGAAGTGTCATGTACGAAGACTGGCACCCTGGCAGCCCCCACCCCGAGATGATCGGCGAACGGCATCTCGCCCACTTTCGGGCACATGACAAGATCATGGCGAACGATGTCTTCGGAACGGGAGAGCTGTTGTTCGCTCGAAAGTTCTCCGATGCCACGCTGCCGCAGTTGAAGCAGTTGACCGAGATGGCGGGGCGTCTGGAGCGGTTCGATGCATCCCCCGCGGTCGCGTTGCCGGCCCATGCGCTGGTGTCTCCGTGACGAGCCGAATCTGCATGGTCGCGCACTCGTTCTACGAGAGCGACAACCGGATCATCCGCTATGCCGAGTCCCTGGCGACCCGGGGCGACGAGGTGCACGTCATCGCACTGCGCCGCAGGCCGGACCTGCCGGCGGACGAACTCAGTAACGGGGTGCATGTCCATCGCATCCAGGACCGCTATGGGAAACGGGAAAGTTCCAGTTGGTCCTTCCTGTGGCCGCTGTTACGTTTTACGCTCGCAAGTTCGCGCTGGCTGGGCGCACGCGGGAGGCCGCGATTCGACGTCGTCCACGTGCACAACATTCCGGACTTCCTAGTCTTCGCTGCCTGGTCCGCCAAGCTGCGCGGCGCCAAGGTCGTCCTCGACATCCACGACATCGTCCCCGAGTTCTTCGCCAGCAAGTTCGGCGTGGGGAGTGATGCGCCGATCGTGAAGGCCCTGCGTCTCATGGAGAAGGCATCGGCGGCAATGGCCGACCGGGTGATCCTGGGCAATCACCTGTGGGTGGAGAAGTACGCGTCGCGCTCCGCATCGCGGGGGAAATGCACCGCCATTGTCAACCACGTCGACGAGAAGGTGTTCCGTCCGCTGCCGCGGCAGCGGGTCGGCAGCGAGCCCCGGATCGTCTTCCCCGGCGGACTGCAATGGCACCAGGGTCTGGATATCGCCATTAGGGCCTTCGCCGTCCTGCGCCGCAGCTTGCCCGACGCGCGCTTCGACATCTACGGCGACGGCAACGTGAAGCCGCAACTGGTGGCGCTCGCGGCCGACCTGGGGCTCGAGGGCGCGGTGCGTTTCCACGAACCGGTGCCGTTGCGCGCCATCGCGCAGATCATGGCCGACGCCGATCTCGGCGTGGTGCCCAAGCGGGCCGATTCGTTCGGCAACGAGGCTTACAGCACCAAGATCATGGAATTCATGTCGGTCGGCGTTCCGGTCATCGTGTCGGACACACGCGTCGACAGGCATTACTTCAACGACGAGGTGGTGCGGTTCTTTCCCTCCGGCGATCACGAGGCGCTGGCCGCCGCGATGCTGCAGATGCTCGCGGAGCCGGAGCTACGGCAGCGCCAGGTGGCACGGGCGCGCGACTACGTGAGCCACCAGGGCTGGTCGCGCCATCAACAGGACTACTTTGACTTGATCGATGCGCTCCTGGCGGTCGATGGAGTGGCCGTGGGCCTAGGGGGCTGAAGGCGTGGAGAGGACCGTGCCCCTGCCATCGTCGACGCGAAACACCGAGCGAGCGAAGGCGCTGGCGGGGGTCGAGCGCCGCCTCGTGGAGAGCTTGGATCGGCTCGAGGCCTGGGTACTCGCCCACCGCTACCGCGCGTACGACCCCGGCGACGGGCAGATGTCCTTTCTGCGTCACCTGACATTCGGAAGCCTGCCGCTGGAGCGGGCGCTGACGGCGGCCGTGCTGCGCACACCCCTGAACATCCGTCCGCTGGTCGGCATCCGGCCGCACACGTCGACCAAGGGCATGGGCTACATGGCCTGGGGCCATGTGCGCCGCTGGCGTGCGCTGGGCCAACCAGCCGACGCGGAGCGCGCGCGGTACTGCCTCGAGTGGTTGATGGAACACCGATCACCGCGCCATGCGGCGCCGTGCTGGGGCAACGAGTTCACGTTCACGACCCGGGCCGGCCGCATTCCGCGCGGGGAACCGACCATCGTGTGGAGCGGTTTGATCGGCCAGGCGTTCATGGACGCCTTCGAGTCGCTGGGCGATCCGCGTTACCTCGACGTGGCGAGGAGCACGTGCGAGTGGATCATGTCTCTGCCGCGCGAACGCACCGACCGGGGGTCATGCCTCAGCTACGTCGACTTCCAGCAAGTCTCCATCCACAACTCGAACATGCTGGGGGCCGCACTGCTCGCCCGGGTCGGCGCAGCGACGGGCCGGCGCGACTTCCTGGACCTGGCCAGCGAGGCCATGGAATACAGTTGCGCGCGGCAGAACGCGGACGGTGCCTGGTTCTACGGCGAGGCTGCGAAGTATCACTGGATCGACAGCTTCCACACCGGCTACAACCTCGACAGCCTGCGCCGCTGCGGCGATGCCACGGGAGATGGGCGCTTCGACGCGGCGCTCGACCTCGGCTACGCGTACTTCCGCGACACGTTCATCGAGGCGGGCGGAAGGCCGAAGTACATGAACGACCGCGCGCTGCCGACCGACATCCAGTGCGCGGCGCAGTGCATCGACACGCTGGCCTATTTCTCGGACCGCGATCCCGCGTCGCTCGAACTCGCCATGCAGGTTGCGACCTGGACGATGGATAGGATGCAGGCGCCGGACGGTCACTTCTACTACCGCGACCTGGGCTGGATGACGATCCGCACGCCGATGTTCCATTGGGGCCAGGGCACGATGTTCAAGGCGCTCGCCCACTTGCTGACGCGGGTCCGGCTTTTCAAGGCCGAGCCGGCGGCTTCCGTTACCGTCGCGGCATGAATACGCGATCCGCGCTGCGCCTCGTGCTCGTCACGCCAGCACGCAACGAGGAGAACTACATCGACGCGACGATCCGCAGCGTTGCTGCGCAGAACCGTCGGCCAATGCGCTGGGTGATCGTGAGCGACGGTTCGACCGATCGCACGGACGAGATCGTTCGCGCCGCGGCCAGCGAGCACGACTGGGTCGAGTACCTGCGCATGCCCGACCACCGCGATCGCACGTTCGCGGCAAAGGCCGTCTGCTTTAACGCGGGCTTCGAACGGCTCAAGGACCTGGACTTCGACGTGGTCGGCAACCTGGACGCCGACATCACCTTCGAGCCCGACTACCTGGCATTCCTGCTCGAGCGCTTCGAGGCGCTGCCGCAACTCGGCGTCGCCGGCACGCCGTTCGTCGAAGACGCCGACCATCCCGGGCGACACACCTACGCCCATGGCGGGGCGAACCTCGAGCATGTCTCCGGTGCGTGCCAGTTGTTCCGGCGCGAGTGCTTCGAGGCGGTCGGTGGCTACGTGCCCGTCAACGGCGGGGCCATCGATTGGATCGCGGTGACGACGGCGCGGATGAAGGGCTGGCAGACGCGGACCTTTGTCGAGAAGACGAGCCGGCACCATCGCAAGCTCGGCACGGCCGAAAGTGGTGCGCTGAAGGCGCGTTTCCACTACGGGGGCAAGGCCTACTACGTGGGCGGCCATCCGCTGTGGGAGCTGCTGCGCGGCGCCTTCCAGATGCGCACGGCACCCTACATCCTGGGCGGGCTCTGGTTCATCGCCGGCTACGGGTGGGCGGCGCTGACGCGCACGCGTCGCCCGGTGTCCGCGGAGCTGATGGCCTTCCACCGCAACGAACAGATGATGCGGCTGAAGCGTCTGCTTCGACTGGCATGATGGCGACCCGGCGAGAGCCACATCACGACGATGACCATGGCCTACGGTGAGATCAGCTGGCGCGGGCGGACCCTGCGGGTGCCGGCGCAGCACGTGGACGGTGCGCTCGTCGTCATCTCCGGGCGCGCTGTGCGCACGGCGACGGTACGCGACGAGGAATGGCTCGACGAGCTGCCGATCCGTCACGCGGCGAGCTTCGTGGACCGGTTGCGAGCCAGTGGGCTGCGCGCGGACGTGCTGTCGTTCGGCACCGGCCCGGCGCCACTCGAGTCGGCGGTGTCCGTGCCCGGTGCGGTTGTCGAGGCGGACAACGTCGCCGTCATCAACACCAGCGACTTCAAGGCGTGGTGGGACGGGTTGCCGCAGGAGGCGCGCAAGAACACGCGCCGGGCCGCGAAGCGCGGCGTCGTCGTGACGGAGGCCGTCTTCGACGATCGACTGGTCCGGGGCATCAAGGGCATCTACGACGAGGCGCCGATCCGCCAGGGTCGACGCTTCTGGCATCACGGCAAGGACCTCGCGACAGTTCAGCGCGAGAACGGCACCTACCTCGACCGCAGCACCTTTCTCGTCGCCCGGCTGGGCGACGAGATCATCGGTTTCATCAAGTGGGTGCGCGTCGGCAATGTCGCGCGGATCATGCAGATCCTTTGCCTCAATGCCCACCAGGAAAAGCGGCCGATCATCGCGTTGATCGCCAAGGCCGCAGAGGTGTGTCACGCGCAAGGTCTGCACTACCTCGTCTACGGCAAGTACACCTACGGCAAAAAGGGCGACTCGAGCATCACCGAGTTCAAGCGCCGGCTCGGCTTCACGCAACTCGACTACGCGCGCCACCATGTGCCCTTGAACGCCTGGGGTCGCGTGGCGCTGGCGCTGGGCCTGCACCGTGGCTTTGTCGGGCTCATCCCCGCACCACTGCTGCAGCGTTTGCTCCAATGGCGTTCCGCGTGGTACGTGCGCAAGACCCGCAATGCGGGTGCTGCGGCCGCGGCATCGGCGGACGACTGAGAAGGCAACTTCGCGCGTCGTTGCGAAATGTGGTGCACCGATGCGCCGAAACTTGGATTGCGGAGGTGTGCCGCTCGCCCCCGTGGATAGAATGAGGCGTGCCGGTGTAGCTTAACGGTAAAGCAGCCAAATTGTTTTTGGCAGTTGGAGCGTTCAATTCCTTCCGCCGGCTCCACCAGACTCAAAACTGGAAGTAGATGAACTGGGTCTTGCGGTAGACGCCGAACATCACGATGCCGAGCGCGACCGACGCGTAGGCCGACCAGCGCAGCGGCGTCGCCAAACGCGCGAACAGGTCGGCGATCGAGACCCGGGTGTGGACGTACTGCAGCACTTCTAGCAGCACGATCGCGCCGACTGCGAGCGGCATCTGGCGCATCAGAAACTGCTCGGTCCCGATGCGGCTGACATCCCAGTTCTGTCCGACGTGGGTCAGGATGTACCAGCCGCCGGCCATCGTGTCGGCGCGAAAGAAGATCCAGCCGACACAGACCAGCGCGAAGGTCGCCAGCACCGATGCAGCCGCCCGCAGCGGCGAGAGCGCGGTTCGTAGCGCCTCGGGCAACGCGCCGCCGAGTCCCGAGCGCGCGAGCAGCGCGTTCTTCACGTGGCTGGCGACGAGGTAGACGCCGTTCAGAGCGCCCCACAGCAAGTAGGTCCACGCGGCACCGTGCCACAAACCACTGATCGAGAAGGTGAGCAGCAGGTTGGCGTAGTGGCGCGGCCGCGAAACGCGGTTGCCGCCGAGCGGGACGTAGACGTAGTCGCGGAACCAAGTCGACAGCGAGATGTGCCACCGACTCCAGAACTCGGAGACCGAGCGCGCCGCATAGGGCCGGTTGAAGTTCTCCATCAGCCGGAAGCCGAGCACTCGCGCCGAGCCGATCGCAATGTCGGAATAGCCGGAGAAGTCACAATAGATCTGGTAAGCGAAAAAGATCGTCGCGATCGTCAGCTGCAACCCCGTGTGCTGATCCGGTGCCGAGTAGACATCGTTGACGTACAGCGCGAGGCGGTCCGCGATCACGAGCTTCTTGAAGAAACCCCAGGCCATGCGCTTGAGGCCACTGACGACACGGTCGTACTCGAACCGGTGCTCGACATGGAACTGGTGCAGAAGGTTCTGCGGTCGTTCGATCGGCCCGGCGACGAGTTGCGGGAAGAACATCACGTAGGTCGCGTAGGTGACGAAGTCGCGCTCTGCCTTCTGACGGCCGCGGTACACCTCAATGACGTAGCTCAGGCTCTGGAAGGTGTGGAACGACAGGCCGATCGGCAGAATGATGTGGATCGTCGGGCCGGTGAGCTGCCAGCCGAACAGGCCCGTCAACCCGATCGCGTTGTCGATGAAGAAGTGGAAGTACTTGAAAACAGCCAGGATGAGGCAGGTGACGACGACGCTGAGAATCAGGAGTCGCTTGCGCGGGGCGCCCTCGCTGCGCTCGATCCAGATCCCGGCGACGTAGTCGACGACGATCGTCACGGCCAGGATGAGGATGTAGACCGGGATGAATGCCATGTAGAAAATGCAGCTCGCCACCAGCAGGTGGAGCGTCTGCAGACGGTGCGGCAACCAGAAATACAGTAGCGCAACGACCGGAAAAAATATCGCGAACTCGAGCGAGTTGAAAAGCATCGTATGCCGCCGGTCTGCAAGTTGTCAGGCAAGGGCTTCGCTGCGAAGCTGTTCGCAGGCGGCCGACACGGTCAGCACGCGCGAACCCGAAGCCACCACGCGCTGAACGATGGTCTCGAAGAAGGAGGTGCTGCAGCCGAACGCTGCGTCGCCCTCGGCGATGTCGTGTGCCGCGAAGATCAGCCAACCCCCCGCTTCGGCGTTGCGGTCGATCAGCGCGGATACGGAGTGCAGATCGACTCTCGCACGACGGTCGATGAAGCAGGCGTTCAGCAGGTTGAGGTCGGTGGTGCCGGTGTTGAAAGTCTGACCGCCACCGCGGCAGCACGCGAAGCGCTTCGCGAGCGCGGGCTTCACCGCCGCCGTGGCGCCGCTCTTGGGATAAGCGAAGCTGTGAAACGTGTGTCCGGGCAGGAGGTCGTGCAAGGCCGCCCGGTTGCGGTCCACCGAGGCGATGTAGTTCTCGGGCGTGGTAGACCAGGCGTCGTGGTGATCGAAGGTGTGGCAGCCGAGCTCGTGCCCACCCGCGACCGCGCGTTCCAGATCCTGCGGCTCGGCGATGGGGCCGAGTTCGCCCGTCGTCGACAGCAGGGCGAGCGACAGGTAGTACGTCCCGCGGGCGCCGTGGGCTTCGAGGACGGCCGCACCAGTGACAAGGGCCGTGCGCGGCGCGTCGTCGAAGGTGAAAGAGACCGTCGGTGTGTTCCCAGTCAGTCGCAGGTCGCGACGATGCCGCCGAACGGCCAGCGTGCGCCGCACTTTGCCTGTCGCGCGCTTCATCAACGACTCGAGCATCGTTGTCCTCGTTGAATGGCGTGGCGCGTCATGGCGTCCAGGTCCGCGCCGGTCCGGGCGCGACGGTGCGCGCGGGCTCGTTCAGTCGCGCCCTGAATCTTCCGACTGCGACTTTGTTGCGCGCCGGCGACACGACGATCAGGCCGCACAGGAGCAGCACCCACATGTTGCTGACGCCGTAGAACGCCGCCTCGGTGTAGTTGTACGTGGCTGCCGCGACCACGAAGCACAGCCGCAGGTGGGCGAACAGCGGGTCGCTGCGGGCCAGCGAGCGCGCACTGAACACGCCGTTTGCCAGCAGCAGCACGATGAATGCCACGCCCACGTAACCGAGGTTCAGGTATTGCTCGATGTAGCCGCTGTGCGCCTGCAGAACGGGGGTGCCCAGGCGGGTCCAGATGATCTGCATCCGTTCCCCGGTCCAGAAGCTCATAAAGCCCGCGCCGAGCAGCGGGCTGTCGGCCACCTCGAACAGGATGGCCCACAGGTCGATTCGATTGGTGAGGTCGGGTCGCCGCCCCAACAGCGCAAACACTTCTCGCTTAAGGTCGAAGGCGCTGTCGAGCGCGAGCAGAAGCAGTGCACCGAATACCAGCAGGCCGACCAGCCGCGTCGGGCTGCGTTCGATGATGCCGAATCGGGAAATCCACAGGATGCCGACGACCATCAGCAGCGTGGCCAGCGAGGTCTGGCTGTCAGCCATCCTCAGCAGCCAGGCGACCATCGCGACGAGCGCCCAAAGGCGCCAGCGGCGCGCGCGCTGCCAAGAGCGGAAGTTCTCGCGATCCACCAACACCTGCCATGCGAAGTACACGCCCGTCACCAGGCACAGGTTGCCGAGCGCGTTCTTCTGGTGGCCTATCCCGGTGTACATCGGCGCGCCGTCCGCGTGATAGCCGCGCCCGAGTTCCGGGTAGTAGCGGATGAAGAGCACGGACAACGGCAGCGTCAGGTAGGCCAGCCTCCTCAGCACGAGGCCGAGGGCCTGCAACGGCCGCGGCTCAGTAAGGATCACAAGCGCCATGACCGGGTTGCCGAGGTCCTTGACCCAGCGCTTGAAGCCGACGAAGGGCTCGTCGGACCACAACAGGCTGACCAGGCAGAAGAACAGGTAGAAGGCCAGCAGCTTGTTGTCCGCAAGGAGGCGGCCCCACGGCAGGCGGCGGCGGTATAGAACGATTAGACCGGCGATAAGCAGACCAAAGAACACGGCGCGGTCGATCGGGCTGCCCTCGTCGTACGAGCCCGCCGATCCGGGTCCACCGAGGCTCAGCCACGACGACACGTAGCGCGAGCCCGCCAGGAACATCCAGACCAGCGGAACCCACAGCGCAGGCGACGCATCGGGGTTCTCGCGCGCGTCGGCCCGGAACAGGTGGACGACGAACCACAGACAGACCAGGATGGCGATCACGCCCATTACCACGCCCTTCGCGCCACAAGTCGACCGACCGCGCGCGCGTTCATGCGAACATCCACCGATACGTGCGGTCGATGGCCGAAGACCGGCTCCGCAAGCGCTCTGTCCACACGCACAGCGTCACGGTCGCCGCAGCCACGGCAGCAGCGATCAACACGAAGGTCCCTTCATCCGGGGCAGCGCGCTGGCCGCCGAGCCCGCGAAATACGCACTGGATGAGCAGGATCTGCACGATGTAGGCGGGCAGCGAGTAGCGACCGACCAGCGCGGCCAGTCCCAGCCATCGATCAGGCAACCAGCGCACGGCGTCGTGCATGAACTTCAGCACGAGCGCCACGCCGATGCAGTAGAACACGGGCGAACTCCCGAAGCGGCCGGCAAGCCAGAGTGCCACCAGCAGTCCGAGAACGCTGGCGAGCAGGCTGGCACGCTGCGCGCCGATCAGGCGCTCGGCCAGCACTGGCGTCCCCAGGCACAGGCCGCACAGCCCGACCGGAAGGAAACCCGCGACCGGAGCGCGGTCGGCCGAGCCGCCCGCGAACACCAAGGCCGCAAGCAGCAAGACGCCGGGCACCAGCGAGGGGGCCTTCTGCGCCATCATCAGGAACAGCGGTGCGAGCATCAGCAGGTAGGCAATCGGCAGCAGGATCAAGAACGACGAAAGAAGGCCGTCGCCGCGCAGGAAGATCGTCGCGGCGTTGGCGACGAAACCCTCCGCGCCGAGTTGCGCCTTGGCCGCATTGCCGAAGCCACTCGCGTGGATCGCGAGGTTGAGTGCCGTGAAGATCAGCAGCACCTTCAGTCCGCGTTGGACCAGGCGCAGCGACGTGTCGCGCGGCGCGCGCGCGAAGCGCTCCCACATGAAGCGCACCACCACGAAGCCGGAAATCAGCAGGAACGAGCCGCTGAGGAACCGGAGGTAGCGGAAGGCCTCGGCCCCGGCCGTGGTCGCGATGCTCAGCACGTGGTAGACGACCATCAAGACCACGAGTACGCCCCTGACGCCGTCGAAGGCGCCGTCGCGTGCGGATGACGGAGTGGTGCTCACGAGGATGGCTCTCGCGGGTGTGCAGCCGCCTCGAGGAGCCGTCGCTCGACGAGCTCGAGGGTCAGCGCGCGATGGAGATCGAGCGTGTGGTTGGCCCGGCCGCACGTGTGGGCTTCGACCATGGCGTGCAGAACCCCGGGGGCGAACCAGCGGGACGCGCGAGCGCCCGAATCGAGCAGCATGTCGCGCAGGTAGCCCGCCAGAGGACCGCGATACCAGGCGCGGAAGTGATAGAACTTGTGGCGACCCAGGAACAGCCGTTCGAGCTGCAGTGACGAGAGTGCCGAGTCGATGCTCACCAGCGGGGCGGGCATGCCGTAGTCGTAAGCGTACTCGGCGCGAACGCTGAACTCGCGCAACGCATGGCGCAGACGGTCCGTCCACGCCGTGGGGCCGCAAGTCAGGCCCCGATCGGTGGGCAGCGCGGCCAGTGCGGGCGAGCCGGCGTGGATCAGTTGCAGCGACGGCTCGCGGCTCGCGCGCATGACCGGCGAGGCGCGGAACATCAGGTCGACAAGCCGGTTGTCAAGGAAGGGCGATCGCACCGTCAGGATCGACTGTTCAACCGCCAGGCGGGCGTGGTGGTGCCACGGCACCTGCTTGAACGCGACGAACGAGAGGTCGGAGACGGCACGTTCGGCGCGGTAGTGGGCCTCGGCGCGATCGACCAGGCCGGCGAGGCTCGACTCCAGCAGTGTGCGGTCGAGGCGTCGCGGGCGGAACGCGACGTTGCCGCGCACGATCTCCGAGCCGTAGTTGCCGGTGATGCGGATCGGCGAGATCGCACGCGCCAGCCGGTTGACGTGCACCTCGACGGCGCCCGACACGTCCATCGTCCCGTCGGACGCTTCGATGCAGTCCTCGGCCAGTTCGGGGAAACGGTCCAGCATCTGAGCGTCGGCCGGCAGCGTGTGATGGTCCTGGGACGTCAACGCGGCGATGCGTCGGCCCAGCATGACGTCGTGGCAGTCCCGGTACGGACCGCCGAACGAATAGCAGGGCAGGGCGCCAGGCGCCGCGTTCGCCCAGGCCATGATCATCCGACTGTCGAGTCCGCCAGTGAGCGACATCGCCGGCCGGGAGTCGTCGGCCCCTGGTCTGAGGTACGACGGAAGGATCGTTGCGAAGGTATCGCGGAGTGCCTCGTGAAAGTCGGCGTCGGGCAAGGGCTCACGCTGCTCGAGCCGGCTCGGCTCGAAGTGGCGACGCCGGTCGATGTTGCCGTCGGCGGCGATGGTCCAGAAGGAGCCGGGCGGCAACAACGTGATGCCCTCGAAAAGCGTGCGATCCTGAACCACGCAGCCCAACGAAAAGGTCTCGGCGACGGCAGCTGCGTCGAGGCACCGCGTCCTGGGGAAGAGTCGCAGCAACCCTTTCGCCTCGGAAGCAGCGTAGAGGCCGTCGGGCGTCTCGTGCAAATAGAGCCGTCCAGCGCCGTAGCGGTCGTTGAACAGCATCGACAGGCCGCGACGCCGATCGACAAGCAGGCCGCAAAAGCTGCCGTTGAGGCACTCGAGGAACCCGTCGCCGTGCTCTTCGTAGAGCTGCATGATGTGGCTGGCCTTCGTGGCATCGACCGGGTGGCCACCTCGGCCCAGCGCGGCCAGATGCTCGGGCGCCGTGAACAGTTCCCCGGTGAAGAGGAGCACGACGTCGTGCGAGCCGTTCCAGACCGGCAGGCAGTCCGCGAAGCCGCCGCGGTGCAACGCCCAGCCGGCGTGGACGCCGGCCGGCCCATCCGAGTGGGTGCCGCGCACCTGGTCAGCGTCGTGCGAGAACGCCCCCAGCATCTGCTCGAGTTGCCGGGCCGCATCTGGATGGCGGCTGAAGATGGCAGCGAGTCCGGGCATGTCGATGGTCGGTTGTAGCGTTCGGCGGGCGTTCAGCGCGGGTGCGCTGCGAGTGCCTGTGCTGCGGGAGCGCGGTTCAGCGCGCGGTTCAGTAAGGTCGCAATGCGCTCGAAGCAGCATCGGTATTCGGCGTCCTCCCGGCCGTGCGGATCCGCGATGTCGATCGGCCCGTGTGGCCGGCCCGCCAATGTGGTCAGCAGGTATACGCGCCCGCGCAGTTCGCTATGGCGCCCCAGCAACTCGACCACATGTCGGCGCTCGAAGCAGACGACCGCGTCGAACCCCGGCTGTCGCGCCATCGCGCGGCGCAGGCTGCTCGACCGTAGGCCGCCGGCCGGTCGGCCGAGTGTCTCCTCGACGTAGGAGTCGGCCGCACGGCTCGCGCGGCGTCCGCTCATGCCGATCAGGCCGGCCGAGGCAACGCGCTTGAAGCCGTGGTGGCGCAGCACCTGCTCGGCGACCAGGCTGCGATTGATGTTTCCTTTGCAGACAAACAGCACGGCGTCGCTAGGACGCAGTTGCCGCGCCGAGGCGTTGCCGCCGTGCATGCGCCAGGCCAGCGCACGGGCGCGCATGGTCAACTTGCTCGCGAGATGTGCGAGGTGCCCTATCGCGCGCGCGAGCGACGGCAGCGCGTCTAGGCACCCGGCGCGTGCCGGCGCGGTCGTTGCGCCGCCCAGCACGGCACGGACCGCGCGGACGCCGTCGGCGCAAGCGAGGTCGGGCACGTCCGCCGGTCCGCAGTGCAGGTCCGCGAAGACGGTCCGGCTGCCATGACGGAACAGCTCGACGTGCAGCAATCCGGTCCAGCGCAGGCGTCCGACCAGATTGCGCGCGAATTCGGTCAGTTCGGGACGCGCCGGCGCCGCGAACGTCAATTCGCCGTCGTGCGCGGCCAGGAGCAAGTCCAGCCGCCGCCCCTGCGGCGGCGTCTGCAGCAAGAGGCCCACGCGCGGAAGGTCGTCGCGCAGCTTGTCATCCAGCGCGCGGTGGGTCTCGATGCTCCGCGTGGCGTAGCTCGCGGGTTCGTCGGCATCGATGGCCGCCGCGCGCTCGGGCCGGACGATGCACGGCAGTGCGATCGCGGCGTCAGGCTGAGCGCCCCGCGGAAGATAAGTCGTCGGGAGCGTCCCCAGTCCGAAGGCGGCGGCGAGTTCGCGCGCGGTGAGACGGTTCGTTGCGCTCGCGTACCCGAGGGGCGGCGGGCCGAGCAGTTGGACGTCGGTTGGTGGGTGCCATCGGCCGGAGCAAAGCAGTTCATGCGCCAGTGCGTCGAGCGGCCAGATCGCGAGGAAGCGGCCGACGGCCAGCAGTTCGGAAAGCCGCTGTAGCCACAGTTCCACGCCGTCGTCGACGGCGCCGAGCCACACAGACTCCGAACAATGTTTGGAGAAGTCCGCGAACGAGCGCTGTGCGCTCCATCGCAGCAGTGCCGTTGCATGCCCCGCGCCGCCTAGCCAACGGCACGCGGCGAGAGACGCGGGTGCGTCGCCGCCGACCAGCAGAACCCTGCGAGCATTGCCCGGGCTCATGATCGCCTCGGCTTGGCCACGTTGCGCAGGATCGTGTAGTAGCAATCGCTCGCGAACACGCGCCAGTCATCGCTGCGCCAGTTGTAGAAGCTCCCGCCGGGATGCCGGCGTAGCACGTCGCGCAGCGCGGACCAGAAGCTCGGCCAGTGGCGCATCGCGAGCGAGCGGCGGCCGCGCACCACGAACAGCAGGTGCATGAACTCGCGGCCGAGATTGCGACAGACAACGCCGTCGCGCGGCGCGGGCAGCGCCTCAACAGATGGTGCCTCCCCTAACGCCTGTAGGACGCTCCAGGCGGGGTACTCGAGTTCCAGGCGTCGCGCCAGGGCCATGCTGCCCCAGGCGCGACCGTTGAACTCCACGAAATGCAGCCTGCCGCCCCCGTCGCGAAGGAGTTCGATCATGAACATGCCCCGCCAGCCTGCATTGCGCAGCATCGCTTCGATCGGCCCTTTTGACGCATCGTCCACATGGCGCGAGACGCAGGCGCTCGAGCCCGAGCCATGCGGATTCATCATGCGCAGTCGCCGGTGTGCACTCCAGCCCACCACCCCCGTGTCGGTCATCAATCCGAACACGCCTTCGCCGGTTCCCTCGATGTAGGGTTGGACGAGCAGGGGGCCGTCGCCATTCCAGACGCGCAGCGCGGTGGCGAGTTCGCCGGAATCGGAGCAGATCCAGTTGCGACCCTTGCCGATTTTTGGCCCCGCCAGGTGCACGGCTTGCGCCGGACGCAGAATGAGCGGAAAGCCGAACGGCAGGTGCTCCAGATCGGCCTGTGACTCGGCGACCACGGTCGGTGGCACATCCAGCCCTGCCGCGCGCGCGGCCTCAACTTGGCGTCGCTTGTCTAGCGCCAGGGCCAGCGTACCGTCGCTGCCCGGACCGGAGTACAGCCATCCGGCCTCCCGCGCCGCTCGACCGCAGAGCCAGACCGCGGCGTCGTCCAACGGCAGCAGGACGTGGCGGGTGAAGCCACCGTGCTGACCGATCTCGACGAGAAGGTCCGTCAATGCGCGCTGTGTGAGCGCCGCATCAGTCTCGGGGGGCGGCACATCGTGCAGCGTGACGAGGCGGCTGTGAGACAGCGCCGTCGGGGCACCGCGGCGGGTTACGCCGATCACGGCAAAGCCGGCATCGACGAGGCTCCAGACGACCTCCGGCGCCGCCAGCGCTTCAGCGAATGCGACGACCACAACTGTGTGAGAGTCGCCGCGGGAGGTGCGGGTGGTGGACGCGACCATGGGTTCAGCGGGCGCGCACGGGGTTCATCCTCATCGCGGCGAGCAGGCGGCCCGCGTGGTCGCAGAAGCGGATGCAATACTTCATGAAGACGTGCTGGCCGAGCAGAAGAGCGAACGGCAGCACCAGTGTGTAGGCCGGCAGGGCAACGATGGACCTCGCCAAGAGCGGAACGCGGCCGCCAGGATGCTTGAGGATGTTGCGGCCGCGCAGCAGAGCGCGCCTAAGCATATAGCGTCGCGTCCAGCGCAACGGTGGCACGGTCTCGTAGGTGATCCCTTCGTTACACCAGCGGAAGACGTGACCCAGACGCGTCATCCGCATGAAGAAGTCCTTGTCTTCCCCGCCGGTACCGAACTCCTCGAGGAAGGGCTGTGCCTCGTCCGCCACGATGGCGCGGCGGAACAGCAGATTGCCGGTGCGACTTTCCTCCCACGCCATGACGCGGCCCGTCGGGTGGTCGGGCCGCTCGCAGAAGCCGCCCTTGACTATCCAGGCCGGCGGAGGCGAATCGAAATGCGGGCGTACCGGACCCAGCACGCCAGCGGCGTCGTAGGCCAGGCAGGCGGCGAGCATCTTCGCCAGCCAGTCCGGCTCCGGGAACTCGTCGTCGTCGATGAACGCGACGAAGTCGCCGTGCGCATGGCGAAGCGCTTCGTTGCGCGCGAGCGCGATGTTCTTGCGCGGCTCCTGGCTGTACACCACGGGCACGGAGCGTGTGGCGCATCCGTCCACCACCGCGCGCGCAGAGCCATGCGGATCGTTGTCCGTCACCACGACGGACAGGCCGAACCGACCGCCGGTGCGCTGGCGATCCAGGGCGTCCAGCAGGCGCGCGAGCATCGCCGGGCGCTGGAAGGTGCAGATGCACACGGTGATGTGGGGCAGCGTCGTGCTCATAAGAGTCGACCGGTCAGGGTTGAGGCCGCCGGGGGCTGGGCGCCCACAGCGTCTGCAGCAGCGCCGCGAAGGCGTCGCTCATCAGGTAGTCGTATTCGAGCCGCCAGGCGGGGTGGGCCATCAACTCGACGTCGCGGTCGCGCGCGAGCGCCGCGACCGCGTCGAGACGCGCCGCGCTCAGCTGTTGCGACAGCGAGAAGAACTGGTCCACCAGCAGATGCCGCCTGGCCAGCGTCTGATCGATCAGGGCCCGGTACAGGCGGTTCAGGGCGCTCTTTTGTCCGGGCGCGAACGAGAAGCTGCGCCGCACCCTCACGCCTTCGGGCAGCAGGCGCTGCCACAGCACGTTCGTGCACAGGTGCATGTGCTGGTGGCCGTCGACATGCGCCGGCTCGCGTCCATAGAGCCGCTGGAACTCGGCGAACTGGGCATCCACGACCCGCGCGAAGTCGTCGGCGAGGAAGGGGCGGTACAGCAAGAGCGCGTACTTGCTGCTGCGCAGGAAACGGCAGACGCGCGCATGGCTCGCACGCAGCTGCGGGTGCACATCGGCCGTGAACGGCTCCGACAGGTTCAGGTGCAGCCCGACGCGCAGATCCGCCGCGCGCGCGAGTCCCGCCGCCCGCTCGGAGTCGGCCATGTGGACCATCGCGCTGGCCGAGTCGATGCGGCCGCGCGCGTGGCAGGCCAGCGCGCTGTCCGTATCCTGCGGGCGGCGTCCGAGGTCGTCGGCATTGACGATCAGCATGGTGGTCAGCGCTCTCCGTTCAGCCCTGCGAGAACCCCGTCAGCGTTCAGCCGCGCCACCAGCTCGTGCGTGAACGCTGCGGCGCCGACGGTGTTGAGGTGCTGCGAGTTGTAGAAGTACGCGGCCCGCGAGGAGATCGGCGAGTCCGCGAAATCCAGCAGCACCGCGTCGTACTGGTTGCTCAGGGCCGCGAAGCGCGCGAAGATCTCCGCGCGGTTTATCGTGAGGGCCTGCATCTCGCGGTATTCGGGCGAATACGCCAGCACCACGCGGATGCCTTGCGTGGCGCACAGGCGCAGCAATTCTTCCATCCGGGCGACGCCGGCCGGCTCGATGCCGACGTTCACCCCCTCGGGATGACGGACGCGAAATCGGTCGAACTCCCCAGTCCATTCCGTGTCCCGCGGCTGGTAGCCCCGAAAGTGCGTCGGCGCCGCGGGCGGGCGCAACCATTGGCGCAGCCCTTGCAGCCAGCCGAATCGCAGGTCCTGCGCGGCGTAGCCGTACAGGGGCAGCAGACGGGCCTTCCACGCGTCCGCATCGATGCGCACCAGCGCGTCGTACAGGTCGGGCTCGCGGAGATAGGGAACGTATTGCCCCGGGTCATACACGCCGTCGTGGCTCACCTGGAAGCTGAAGGCGTCCAGGTTGTGGATCACCAGTCGAGGCTTGCGGTTGTGGCGAAGGTAGGTCTTCAACCGCGCCAGCTGCATGTCGGTCTGCGAGCCGTTGAGGCCGATGTTGTAGGCCGACAGCCCGGTCGCCGAAGCAAGCAGCCGCGGGTCGTAGTGCGTCAGCGCGCGCGACGAGCCGCTGATGACGATGTCGGCGTTGATTCGCCCGTCCACGATGCGGTTCCACTCGCCGAAGTCGCCCGTCGAGACGCTCCGCAGGCCGAAGCCGATGAATGCGTCGAGTGCGAACGCCAGGGCGACGACCAGACTCAGGAAGGCAGCGATGCGCCAGCCGCCGCGGCGTGCGCGGTCGCCCGCCGGCCGCCGGACCGACGGCGTAAGCACCACGGACGCAGCGGGGCCTGCCGGGCGACTCATCGGGGATCCCCGAACGCGAGGGTGCGAAGCGGGCCGCGGCGACGCGCAGCAGCCAACCCCTCGGCCCGCAAACGACCCTCCCAGAGTCGGCCGAGGGTGCGCCTCCACAGGCTTTGACGACTGCGCCAGCTGCCCTCTTGCATGTGGACACCATAGTCGCCGAACTGGTGCCAATGCCGCTCGTCGCACACGTCGGGCGGAAAGAGAACGTGCACGTGCGCGGTCGCGTCGGGGAACTCCGCCAGTGTGCGCGACACGAGGCCGGGCCCGGTGGTGTCCAGCACGTAGAACTCCTCGCGAAACATGTGCGGAATCGGCCGCCACATCGCGGCCGGCCACGACGGCTCGCGCTGCGCGCGGACGCAGTTCTCGATGATGGCGCCGAGGAAGGGGTGGCCGGCGGCGGCGCCGAACGCGTAGTTGCCGATCTCCCAGTCCATCCCGTGGCGGTCGCGCAGAAGCGCGTGGATCGACAACTCCTCGAACGGGAACACGCAGCCTTTCGGGCACAGGTCCTCGAGTCCGCGAGCCAGGAAGAGGTCGAGGTCGAAATAGAAGCCGCCGTACCGATACACGGACAGATAGCGGAAAAAGTCGTACTTCTGGATGCGGTACGGAAACGCGTCGAACAGCGAGCGATATTGCGGAAACTGCGAGTCGATGAAATTCTCGACATCGGCGTCGTCGAAGAACAGGTACTCGAAGTCCGGGTTCAGCGCCCGCACACTGGCGGTCGACGCCCGGGCGACCATTGCAAGGTCGCGCGACTTGCCGGTTTGGATGATTCGCTTGGGGATGCTTGGCGCCTTCATTGGGCTTTGCATGCAGTATGTTGACCTGACGCGCTGCGATCCAAGCAGTAGATCGCTTGCGCGCCGCGGGCCATAGCGTCGGCTGAGAATTGCTGTCGGACTCGTAATTGACCCTCTTCTGCCATGCGGCGTGCAAGGGTGCAATCCGTCAAAAGTTCGTTAATAGCGGCAGCGAGTCTTCCGCTGTCGGCAGCCGGGACCAAACGTCCCGTCACACCATCGATCACCGCTTCGTCTGTTCCGCCAATAGACGTTGCGACTACAGGTTTGGCTGCAGCCATTGCTTCCAACACACCAAGCGGAAGTCCTTCATATAGGGAAGGCAGTACAAACAAATCGCATGCATCGAGCAAGGCGGCCACGTCATTTCGGTGCCCTAGGAGCCGAACGCGCCCACCTAGGCCGAGTTCCTGAATTCGAGCCTGCAGTCGTTGGCGCTCGGGACCGTCGCCAGCCAGTAAGAACAAGGTATTGGGAACGGTGGTGGCGGCCTCTAGGAGGAAATCGAGTCCTTTCTGACGATGAAGTCGGGCTACAGTCAATACGATCCGTAGGTCTTTTCCCTCCAGCAAGTGTTTCCGCAGGTCAGAGGCGTTCGAGTGCGAAGCAACGCTTGTCTCGATGCCATTGCGTACGACGTTTACTTTGTTTCGAGGCACATGCAGTTCGTTGCACAGCCGCATAGCGACTTCGGAAGATACGGCGATATATTGATCGATGGCCGTCGCCTGTATCCATTGCTTAACCCTGGCGCAGGAAATGCCGTCGAGTGGAAAGTACAGGTGCGCTGTGGCGACGACGTATGGCTTTCGCGCCAGCTTCGCCGCGACGATGCCGTGTCGACAGCCAAGAGGCCAGCTCAAGTGCGCATGAAAGACAGCTGGCTGGTCAATCAAGAGCTGGTTGCGAAATGCCTGCCATGCTGCGAGGTCCCCGGCGTGCCGGGGCAGTGGGACAGACCTGCATTCGACACCAAGCTCTCGGGCCCCCGCCACCAACCTGGCAATGCCGGGATTGCCGTGCATATAAAGTAGCGGACGCCAATGACTTCGATCGAGGCGTGACAAGAGCATCAAGACAACCTGCTCCACGCCACCGAAGGTCGCAGCGTCGACATAGTGAACCACCGTCCTAGGTAACGCCGAGGATTGCGAACCATCGGGGCAAGTCTGCTTGGACCTAGCGTTGGGCTTCATGAGTTCCATGACAGTGAATATCTGCTTCAGAAATCATCTGCCGATATCGTGGTACACGGCGTAGGAGTTGCGATTGCGCTGCTTGCCAGAGTCAGGAAGCAACTTGGATAGAGTTCGAGAAGTAAGTCTGCTCCGACAAAGGAAAGCCAAAAGACGGAACACTGGCAGTGCCAGTGTCACAGGCAGGAGAGGCAAGAGCCGATTAAGTAGTGGCTCCAAAACGATGGCGTGAATACTTCGGCCGCCGCGGAACAGGGAGGCCTGTCGACACTGCTGCGCCAACTTCTCGGTAAACGTAGGTCGAAGACCCAGCAGCATGGCGCGGACTACTGCGTGCTCAAGGGATTCCGCGTAAGGCGAGTCTGTCTGGTCGATGAACTCTGCCCAATGGCGGTAAATGTCTGCACTCGTCTTCTCGGCATCCAACGCGGGCCGGACCGCATGCACCTGCGGCGCCGCTTGAAGTGCCTCATGCAGATGGGCCTGCCATCCGCTCCCCGTGTGATGCTTCCGGATCGAAGCGGCCAGTTCGTCGCCCAGCCTGCGACGTTCGTCTGCTGATTCCAGTAATGACACGATTGCGTTTCGGTAAGCCTGCATGTCCGGCGGTCGTACCAGCACTGCGTCCAGCGCCACGCCGTCAGATCCATACGGGGGAGGTGATTCGGCGGGCGCGAGGACCACCGGAACGCCGCGCAGGCCCGCTTCGAGCAGCGACGTCGTCGTGCCGAACGGAAAGCCTTCAACATACACGTCCGAGATCGCGTGCAGCCGTGCGAGCGTCGTTTGATCGACCAAACCGAGCGTGTGAATGCGACCGCCGAGGCCAGCCGAAGCAGAAGCCCAACGCACATCGCCGACAACACCCACGGCAACAAGATGTGCGTCTGCCACCCGCTCTAACACGCACTTGATCGCGGCGAGAAAGTCGAGGCGCTCGGTCTGCCCGTACTTGAAGCTCGCGCCGACCGTAAGCAACACTTTAGCGCTTTCTGGTACCCCGAGGCCGGCCTTCAGGGACCGAAACATGTCGGGATCCGCGGTGAGGGCCGGCTTCATTGCCGGCAGGGGAATCGGAACCGTTGTGGCGGGAGCGCCTCGGTGGCGATGCGCCCATCGCGTTTCCAGGTCCGAACCGCGGCAGTTCACGATCACGTCTGCGATCGTCGACCCGACCCAGAAGATGTGGGCAGCATGGTTGACGAGGAGAACGGGTGGCCCGCCCGAACGGCCGAACGCAGCGCCGAAAACGGTGTCGGAGACGCCGACATGGAGTATCACTACATCGGCGACATGTAGTGCCAACCCGCGCAGCCAAGCGGCGCGCTCGACGAATGAAGGGTTTTCGCCTAGGCTCCAAACTTCACCTCCGGATGCCTGGGTCGCGTCTAAAACTCGTTGTGGTAGCGGTGATTGCTGAGCAACCAATGCCACGCAATGGACGCGTTCGACACTGTCGTTCTCAATCCAGCGCACGGCCATCGCCGTCAAGCCCCCGGCCGGCAGGGCTTCCTCCAACACATGCAGGCAGACTTTTTTGCCGGTTTGCCGAGTCGACTTTTCATCGCCGCAATGCGCTTCGAGTTCTGGGCGGTCTGCCACCCGCTGCAGCAGATGTTCCAGGCGAGCACAGGTCAACCGTCGGTTCTGACGTGTCAGCACGCTAGCGGCGATGTGGGCATTGCGCAGAGATGACTCCACGGCGTCGTTGGCCAGATTTTGGTCCGCTTCATCCAGGAACCAATCCGCGACAGCATCGGCGAAATCCAACTCCTGATCGATCAACCAGTCTGCGGGGGCATTCGGGATGTATTGCATTCAGTGGGTCCGGTATGGGGACGTCGCGACGCGTGCGACGCGTACTGAAAGTCGGCAGCCTGCAGCAACATATGGCTGGCGAAGCAAGGACGGTGTCGTTAGACCCCGGTTGTGGCAGTGATGTGCCGTGAACCAGATCATCCTTGCCCTCTCCCGAAGCGAAGCAGCCAAGCAAATCTCTTCGGGAGACGCTGAGGCGAGACCAAGCGGCGAAGGGCGATCAACGAGATCAACGCGCTCGCGACCACTGCGACGAGCCCGAACGCGAGCGCGATCGATGGGGAAAACCAGAGAAATGCAACGTGGACGGCCGCGATGACGGTGACAAAGGCCACCGCCGTCCGGGCCGTAGCGCTTGACCAGCGGAAGCCGCTCGCGCGGCGGCACATCGGATACACCACGCAGAAGTGGAAGAGATAGGAGCCGAAGAAGGCCATCCCCGCACCGACTAGTCCGAACCATTGCACGCACACCCAGGTCAGCCCGATGTTCACCAAGGTCCACAGCAGATCCGCCATCACGAACTGGGTCCGCCTTCCCTTGGCCACGAGGATGTAGCCCAGCGGCCAAGTGATCACGCGCAGGGCCATGCCGAGGCAAACCCAGCGCAACAGTTCGGTCGCCGGCGTGAACTTTGCGCTGTAGAGCAGGGTCACCACCCAGGGCGCCAGGGTCAACGTGGCCACGACGCCCATGCCGGACATCAGCAGGCTCACCATCGCCTGCTCGTTGACGAGCCGGTTGCACTCGGCGTTGTCGTTCGACGCGGCGACGAGCCGAGGATAGAAGTCCGCCCCCATCGCCTGGAGGACGAAGGTCACGTAGAGGCCTCCCACGGCCCACGCCGCCTGGAAGAGCCCGGCGCCCTCGAGGCCGTTGCTGGCGATGAGGATGAGGCGCACGGCGTAGGCCGCACCCATGGTGAGCAGCGCACTGGCCATGAAGGCGAGACCCAGGCGAAGCAGCACCCTGGTTTCCTCGGCCGCCTCGCTGAAGGACATCGTGACCGGTTCGACGCGCACTTGGCGCGTGTACCACCAGGAGGTGATCATGTAGGCGGCTGTCCCGCTCACGAGTGCAAGGGCGACGCCGCGCTCCCCGAGCCAGTAGACCAGCGCAATCGCCGGCGCCGAACCCGCGAGTGCGCTGAAAATGTTGATCCTCGCAATGTCACCGATGCGCCGCATTCCCTGCAGCAGTGCACCCTGGCCGTCGGCCACCAGCCGGAAGAAGATCGCCAGGCCCATGATGGCCACGGCCCAGGCATGCGCTTCGTTCCCGAACGTGATGGCCGCGACCGGTGCGGCGAACGCGGCGAGGAGGCCGCCGCCCAGTAGCCCGAGCACCACCGCCCCCCTGCGCAGCACTATCACCGTGCGCGCGATCTTTCGAACGTCGCCGGTGCCGACCGACTCCGCGATCTGGCGCACGCCACTGTTGTTGATGCCCAGTTCGGCCAGTATCCGCGCCAGGTCGGACACGGCATTCAATGCACCCATGAGGCCGAGTCCGCCCGGGCCCAGCATCAGGGCCATGGCCTTGGTGCGGACCAGACCGATCACCATGTTGGCAATCGACGAGCCGCCGATGATGGCCGACGAAAGGAGGATCTGGCGGTAGCTGTTGCGGGCGCCCACGCCGGGTCGGTCAGCGCAGTCGTGAGCCTGCTTCGGCGTCACGACGGCGGCGCCCGCCGGCGATTCTTGCGCAAGTTCCATGGCGCCGCGGTAATCAAGGCGCTTGGGCGGCGCTGGCCACGTGGCCATGGGTCACGCTGATGTCTCGCGCGCTCGCGATCGGCACGCAAGCGCCGCGCAGCGCCTGCGCCACTCGGCGTTGGTCTCCGCCGCTCATCCCGGGATAGAGCGGAAGCAGAACGACTTGGTCCTGGGCCAGTTCGGACTGCGTCAGCGGATGCGCGAGGGGCTGGTCTCGGTACGCCGGTTCCCGATGGCTGCACATGATGCCGCGACGTGTACTGATGCCCGAATCGAGCAGGGTCTGCATGACTGCGCGCTGATCCAGCCGATCGGTCAATCGAACAGCAAAGCTCTGCCAGTTGCTCCGCGCCCACGTCGGTTCCGGTGGCAGACCGAGGTCCGGAGTCCCTGCTAGCAATCCCGCATAGCGCTTCGCTAGCGCGCGGCGTTCCGCGACGATCCTCGGCAACCGCTCAAGCTGCTCGCGCCCCACCGCGGCCTGGATATCGGTCATCCGGTAGTTGAAACCGACCGTCGGGTACGACTCGAAGATCACCTGGTTCGATCCGTGGCGCACGGTGTCGGGAACGCTCATCGCATGCTGCCGCAGCAGCTTGAACTGCCGGTCCCAGTCGGCGTGCCGGGTCGTCAGCATGCCGCCATCGCCGGTGCTGATGACCTTGCGCGGGTGGAACGAGAAGCACGCCACGTCCCCATGCGGCTTGCCGATCTTTTCCCACTCTCCGTTCCATTGGATCTCGCTGCCGATCGCGCAAGCGGCGTCCTCGATCAAAGGCAGGCCATGCTTGCGCGCTATCGGCACGATGCGGGCCAGATCGCAGGGCATGCCGATCTGGTGCACGCAGAGGATCGCGCGGGTCCTCGCAGTGATGGCCGGCTCGATCAGTGCGGGATCGATGTTGAAGGTGTCGGGCTCGATGTCGACGAACACCGGCGTCGCGCCGCAGTAGCGGATGCTGTTGGCGGTGGCGATGTAGGAGTGGCTGACGGTGATGACCTCGTCGCCGGGCTTCACGCCCGCCACCAGCAAGGCCAGGTGCAGCGCGGTGGTGCAGTTCGAGACCGCGCAGGCGTGCGGCGCACCGACGTACTCGGCGAACTCCTTCTCGAAGGCCGCCACCTCCGGACCTTGCGTGATCCAGCCGCTGAGGATCACGCGACGCGCGGCCTCGGCTTCGGCGTCGCCCATCACCGGCTTGGCGATCGGGATCATGCGTGTGCCTCGAACTGCCGGGCCTCGTGCCACCACGCCACGAGCCGCCTCAGGCCATCGCCCAGTCCCACCCGGGCACGAAATCCCAGCATGCGTTCGGCCTTGGTCGTGTCGGCCAGTCGGCGCGACACTGGGTTGATGCTGCGTTCCGGGCCGTGGACCGGGGTCAGGTCGCTGCGGTCCATCGCCGCGGAGAGCGCGGCGGCCAGGTCGCGCAGCGAGGTCTCGGTACCGCTGGCGACGTTGAAGGCCTCGGCGGCGGTGTCGGCGCGCAGCGCGAGCACGTTGGCGCGCGCGACGTCGTCGATGTAGATGAAGTCCATCGTCTGCAGTCCGTCGCCGAGGATCAGCGGTGGCTGCCCCTCGTTGAGGCGCTCCATCCAGCGGATCAGCACCTCGGTGTACTTGCCGTGGATGTCCATGCGCGGGCCGTAGACATTGAAGTAGCGCATCGCCGCGAACGGCAGGCCGTACATCGCGTGGTAGGAGCGCAGCAGGCCCTCGAGCATCACCTTGCTCGCGCCGTACCAGGTGGCGTCGTTGTAGGGGTGGTGGTCTTCGCGGGTCGGAAACGAGTCGGCCAGGCCGTAGATCGAGGCCGACGACGCGGCCACGACGCGTTTCACGCCGGCCTTCTGCGCTGCGTCGACGACGTTGAAGCTGCCGTCGCACATCACCTGCAGCGCGCGGCGCGGGTCCGCCGCGCAGGCGGTGATGCGCAGCGCCGCGAGGTGGATCACCGCATCGATGCCGGCACTCGCCTCGCGCACGGTGGCGACGTCGCAGATGTCGCCGCGCACGAAGCTGACGCGCGGGTCGCGCAGTGCGTGTTCGAGGTTGGCGCGCGAGCCGCGCACCAGGTCGTCGAGGATCACGATCTGGAGCGGATCGTGCTCGCGCAGCAGCAGGTCGACCGTGGTCGAGCCGATCAGACCGGCTCCGCCGGTGACGAGGATGCGCGCGCCGTCGATGTTCATGGTCGGTCAGGTCTCGTGGTCGTCTCTGGAAGCCGGGGATTGCGTCAGACCGCACCCTCGCAGCGCGCCACGACGAGCACGGTGCGGAGCAGGATCCGGATGTCGAGCGCGAGCGAGCACTCGCGGCAGTAGCGCAGGTCCATCCGCACCATGTCGTTGAAGGTCACGCGGCTGCGGCCTTCGACCTGCCACAGGCCGGTGATGCCGGGCTTCAGGTCGAGGACGCGGCGCAGGTGCCACGGCTCGTATTGCGCCGCCTCGTACGGGATCGGCGGACGCGGCCCGACCAGGCTCATCTCGCCCTTCAGCACGTTGAAGAGTTGAGGCAACTCGTCGATGCTCGTCTTGCGGATCAGGCGGCCGATCCACGTCACGCGCGGGTCGTGCTGGAGCTTGTAGGGGGCGCCCGAGCCGGGGGCGCCGGCCGGCACCGCGTCCTTGATCAGGCTCGCGACATAGGCGCGGTGGATCGCGTCGTCGGCGCGCGGAATCATCGAGCGGAACTTGTAGAACGTGAAGGGCACGCCGCCCTTGCCGAGCCGGGTCTGACGGAAGATCACCTCCCCGCGCGACGTCGTCGCGATGACCAGCGCGACGACGAGCATCAACGGGGCGAAGAAGATGAGTGCGAGCGAGGCGCCTACGACGTCGAGCAGGCGTTTGGCCGCGTAGGTGCCGTTGCTGCGCTGCGTGCCGTCCCGGGCGATGAACGGGGCTGCCGCCGGCCGCGGCCGCGTGCCGGTGCCCAGGCTCTCGAACAGCGCGTCCGGGTAGGTGGCGGTTTCGACGTTCAGGGTGGCGCCGCCGCACTGCGTTCGCACCTTGTCCATGAAAGCCTGCATGCCGGCTTCGTCGGTGTCCGGGCAGAGCACCGCCACGGCCCGGTCCTGCTGCAGGCCGATGATGTCGGTCGCTCGGGTCGTGCAGTGCAGCAGTTCGAGCAGGCTGTCGGCACCGAATGCGTCGTCCGGTCGGGTGTCGTCGATGCGGAACACCAGCAGCGACAGCGGTGTGTGCGAGCGCTCGGCGCGACGCGTTTCGCGCGTCAGGTCCTTCAGGAAGTCGTTGCTCGGCAACGTGGTGCGCGCCCGACCGGCATCGGGCGGTGCCTGACGATCCCACTCCACCGCACGCAGGCGGCGTGAGGTGCGCAGGCGGCCGGCGACGTTCCGTAGCGTCGCGCCCTCGTGGGACGGCCTCGCGTCGCTCGCCGGGGAGAGGATCGGGGATCGCTCCGTCAGGCTCGGGTTGGCGGTGGCGGCTTGGGCGTCAGGCATGTGGTCGACCTCGTTGCCATCAGGATGCGCGAAGCGCCTCCGGTCCCATTGCGTTTTCGCAAGCGCGCGACGCGGGTGCCCCCATACAACTGAGTCCGGGCTGTCGCTCTATGGGGGTTCGACGGACTCGAGGCATCGCCGGCGGTCAGCGCCCGCGGAAAGGCAGTCAGGCAGTGGACAACCCGATCGAGGCGTTCGTCGCGAACGTTCGGCACATCGCGCAACAGGTGCTCAAGCGGCGCCGGCTCGCGCTCGGGGTCAGCACGGTGGTGGCCGTGCTGGGCGCGGTCGCCGTCCAGTTCGTGCCCAACCGCTACCAGGCCACCGCGCGGATTTTCGTCGACACCCAGACGGTCCTCAAGCCGCTGATGACCGGCCTGACCTACCAGCCCGACATCGATCAGCAGGTGGCGATGCTCGCCCGCACGCTGATCTCGCGCGCCAACGTCGAGAAGCTGATGGAGCGCCCCGATCTGAACCTGGGCGAGACCGACCCCGCGAAGCGCGAGGCGACGGCCCTCCGGCTGATGGAACGGATCAAGATCGTGCCGACCGCGTCGAGCAACCTGTTCGAGATCACCTACCGGGGCACGGCGCCGGCCGACGCGCGCAACGTCGTGCAGGCGACCGTCGACCTGTTCATGAACTCCGGGACCGGTTCCAAGAAGCGCGACTCGCAGGAGGCGGCCCGTTTCATCGACGAGCAGATCGCCGTGTACGAGGTCAAGCTGACCGACGCCGAGAATCGGTTGAAGGACTTCAAGGTCCGCAATTTCGGCGTCTCGGGCGTGTCCAATCAGGACTATTTCCTGCGCATCTCGACGCTCGGCGAGGAGGTGAGCAAGCTGCGGGTCGAACTGAACGCCGCGGAGCAGGCGCGCAACACCTACCGGCGCGAGCTCGAGTCGGAAGACCCGCAGCTGCCCGCGGAGATGCTGGCGCGCGGGAGTGGCAGCGACGGTGAATCGCGTCTCGACGAGCAGCGCCGCCGGCTCGACGACCTGTTGCGCCGCTACACGGAAGCGCACCCCGACGTGCTGAGCACGCGCCGCACGATCGCCGAGATCGAGGCCGAGAATCGCGCCCGCAAGGAAGCCGCGACCCGCCTGGGCATCAAGCAGGGGAAGGCGGCGACCAGCCCGGTCTACCAGAAGTTGCGCGTCTCGCTGGCCGAGAACGAGGTGCAGGTCGCGTCGCTGAGATCGCAGCTCGCCGCCCAGCAGGCGCGCCTGGAGCAGACGCGGGCGATGGCAGGCCGCCTGCCGCAGGTCGAGGCGGAGCTGGCGCAGCTCAATCGCGATTACGACGTGATCCGCAAGAACTACGAGGTGCTGGTCGCTCGGCGCGAGTCGGCCACATTGGGCGAACGGCTCGACGAATCGTCCCAGCTCGCCGAGTTCCGCCTGATCGAGCCGGCGCGGACCGCGGCGCAGCCCGTGTTTCCCGCGCGCATCCACTTCGCGGTGCTGGTCCTGTTCGTGTCGCTGGTCGCCGGTGTGGCTGCCGCGGTGTTCGTCGACATGATGCATCCGACCTTTGAAGACACCGCCTCGCTGCGCCAGTTTTCGGCTCGGCCCGTGCTGGGTTCGCTGTCCCTCCAGGGCGCGATGGGCGATGCCCGTTCGGCGGGCCTTCCGTCCTTCTGGGCGTTGCTCGGCCTGTTGGTCGTCACCCAGGTCCTGTGGGTCGCGTGGATGGCCACCCGAGCCCCGGTGCAGTGAGAACCCCATGAGCATCATCGAGCAAGCGACGCGGCGGCTGGAGCAACTCGAGCAGGCGGGGCTGGCGGTGCCCTGGGCGACCGCGGCCGCCAGGGCGCCCACCGTGCGCGCCCTGCCGCGGGTGGAGCCGATCCACCCCGAGGTGCGTGATCGGCCTGCCGGCACGGCCAGCGGCGCGCGGCGGCCGCGCGTCGAACTGGATCTGGACGCGCTGAAGCGTTTCGGGTGGCTGGGCGAGCAGCACGCCGGCTCGTCGATCCCCGAGGAGTTCCGCCAGATCAAGCGGCCTTTGCTGCGCCATGCGCGCGGCGCCGATGCGGCGGACGGCAGGCGGTCGATGATCATGGTCACGAGTGCGCTGCCGGGCGAGGGCAAGACCTTCACCGCGATCAACCTCGCGATGAGCTGCGCCCTCGAGATCGATACCTCGGTCCTGCTGGTCGACGCCGATGTCCTGCGGGGCGAACTGCCGAAGCGGCTCGGCTTCGACGCCGACGAGGGCCTGCTCGACCTGCTCGCCGATCCGAGCCGCTCGTGGACCGACCTCGTGTGCGAGACCAATGTGCCCAAGCTGTCGATCCTGACCGCCGGCCGGCGCAGCGCGGTCTCCACCGAACTGCTCGCCAGCGATGCGATGGCCGCGTTGCTGGATTCGCTCGCGGCCGACGGGCGCGATCGGATCGTGATCTTCGACGCGCCGCCGCTGCTCGTCACCAGCGAGGCCAAGGTGCTCGCGTCGTGGGTCGGCCAGGTGTTGCTGGTGGTCGAGGCCGCCGCGACGCCGCGCCGGGCGGTGGCGCAGGCCTTGACGGAGCTCGAGAAGTGTCCGCTCGTGATGTCGGTGCTGAACAAGTCGAGCGAGGCACGTGTGCCGTACGGCTACGGGGAGTACGCCGGCTGAGCCCGGCGACACCGGGCGCCACGCGGTTTTGACAGGGTTCAGGAGTTGCCCATGAAGATTGCCACCGATCCGATCCGCCGCGTCCGCAGGCTCGCGGCGTGCACGACCGTCGGCCTCGTGCTCGCGGCCTGCGGCGGAGGCGACGACGCCCGCGAGGAGCGCGCCGCGGCCGACGCCGCGGTCGCGACCGCAGCCGCGGTGGAAGCGCCGACCGCGAAGGCCCTCAGCGCGGCCAAGAAGCCGAAGGCCAGATCGCTCGCGCGCAAGGGCGTCACCGCGATCGCGGTCGCCCCCGACGGCGGCTCGATCGGCATCGCGACGTCGGACGGCGGCGTCAGCGTGCTCGACCCGGGCAGCCTGAAGATCAAGAAGCTGCTCAAGGCCGCCGGTGGACCGGCGAGTGCCGGGCTGCTGTTCAGCGCCGACAGCCGGAACCTGCTGAGCGCGGGTCGCGACAGTGCGGTGAAGCTCTGGCGCGTCGGCGCCGGCGATGTGCCGCTGACGCTGCAAGGGCACGAAGGTGTCCTGCGCGCCCTGGCCGCAAACAGCAACGGCACGCTGGTGGCCGCCGGCGGCGAGGAGACCCGCGTGATGCTGTGGGACACGACCACCGGCCGCCTTGTGCGGGTGCTGCGCGGCGCGACCGATTTCGTCAACGCGCTCAGCTTCACGCCGGACGGGCGCCTGGTGGCCGGCGGGGGCGGCGATGCCCGCATCCAGGTCTGGGACACGGCGGGCGGCAAGCTGGTGCGCGTGCTCCTCGGTCATGCCGACGAGGTGAACGCGCTGGCGTTCAGCCCCGACGGGAGGCTGCTCGCGAGCGCCGGCGAGGACGGCAAGGTCATCGTCTGGGACATCGCGAGCGGCCAGCAGGTGCAGGCGCTGAGCGGGCAGCGGGCGGCCGTCCGCACGCTGGCATTCAGCCGTGATGGCGCGGTGCTGGCCGGTGGCGGCGCCGACGGCACCGTCTCGGTCTGGGACGTCGCGCAGCACGCCCTGACTCAGGAATTCGCGGCCCCCGGGACCGCGGTCAATGCGATCGCGTTCGACGTGCGGGACCCGACGCTGCTGCTGGTCGGTGACGACCAGGGGCAGGTCTCGGCCAAGACGATCAAGCGCGGGAAGACCTGAGGCGGCGAGTCCCCAGGTCGACGGCGCAGGTTGAACCCAAGGAACGACGATGAAAGAGCTTGCAGGGGTCCGGGCCGCGTTCGCGCGGATGATGTTGGCGGCCGCGGTGCTCGTCGGCGGTCTGTTCGGCGTGACCGGCGCGGCGGTTGCCGCCGACCCGGCGCAGGGGCCGGGCGGCCCCATCCTGGTCGTCACGACCGCTGGCGCCAACTACGGCAAGTATTACGCCGAGATCCTGCGCACCGAGGGCTTCAACAGCTTCGCGGTGGCCGACATCGCCTCGGTCACCGCCAGCCAGCTCGCCGCCTACGACGTCGTGATCCTGGCGCGCATGCCGCTCGCGGCCGGCCAGGCCTCGATGTTCGCCACCTGGGTCAACAGTGGCGGCAACCTGATCGCGATGGCGCCCGACGCGTCGCTCAACACGCTGCTCGGCGTCACCTCGACCGGCACCACGCTGTCCAATGCGTACCTTCTCGTCGACACCGGCAAGAGCCCGGGCAACGGCATCGTCGGCCAGACCATCCAGTACCACGGCGCGGCGAACCTCTACACGGTCGGCAGCGCGCAGCGCCTGGCCACGCTGTACAGCACCGCCACGGCGGCCACGAACAGCCCGGCGCTGACGCTCAACGCGGCGGGCAGCGGGAAGGCGGCCGCCTTCGCGTTCGACTTGGCCGAATCGGTCGTCACGACGCGCCAGGGCAACCCGGCGTGGCTGGCCCAGGAGCGCGACGGCTTCGCGCCGATCCGTTCGGACGACAAGTTCTTCGGCGCCGCAACGAGCGACCCCCAGCCGGACTGGATCGACCTCACCAAGGTCGCCATCCCGCAGGCGGATGAACAACAGCGCCTGCTGGCCAATCTGATCCTGCAGATGAACGCGAGCCGCAAGCCGCTGCCGCGCTTCTGGTACTTCCCGAACGGCAAGAAGGCCGTCGTCGTGATGACCGGGGACGACCACGGCAACGGGGGCACCGCCGGCCGCTTCGATCAATTCGCGGCGGCCAGTCCGGCCGGTTGCTCGGTCGCCAACTGGGAGTGCGTGCGCGGCACGTCCTACATCTACACGCCCACGCCGCTCACCAATGCCCAGGCCGTGCAGTACGACGCCAACGGCTTCGAGATCGGGCTGCACATCAACACGGGCTGCGCCGATTACGACCGCGCGTCGCTCGACTCGTTCTACAGCGGCCAGCTCGCCGACTGGCGCGCGAAATACACCGGCCTCACCGGGCCGCGCACGATGCGCCACCACTGCATCGTGTGGAGCGACGCGACGACCGCTGCGGACGTCCAGTTCAACAACGGCATCCGCCTCGATACCTCCTACTACTTCTGGCCACCCGGCTGGGTCAATGACGCGCCGGGGCTGTTCACCGGTTCGGCGATGCCGATGCGTTTCATGCGGACCGACGGCAGCTTCGTCGACGTCTACCAGGCGGTGTCGCAGATGACCGACGAATCGGGTCAGTCGTACCCATTCACCGTCACCACGCTGCTGGACCGCGCCGTGGGATCGCAGGGCTACTACGGCGTCTACACGATCAACGCCCACACCGACGCCGTCTCCTCGCCCGAGTCCGACGCCACGGTCGCGGCCGCGCAGGCGCGCGGCGTGCCGATCGTCAGTTCGCGCCAGATGCTGACCTGGCTGGATGCCCGCAATTCCTCGTCGTTCGGATCCTTCGGCTGGAATGGATCTGCGCTGGGCTTCTCGATCACGCGCGACCCGGCCGCGGTCGGCCTGCAGGGCATGCTGCCCACGCGCGCCGGCAACGGCCTGCTCAGCGGGATCACGCGCGCGGGTGCGCCAGTCAGCTTCACGGTCAGCGTCGTCAAGGGGGTCGAGTACGCGATGTTCGCGGCCGACGCCGGCGACTATGTCGCCACTTACGGCACCGACGCCGCAGCGCCGCTGTCGACGCTGGTGACGCCCGGCAACGGCGCGACCGACGTCAGCGCGCAGGCCCGACCGGCGGTGACCTTCAGCGAGGCGATGGACGCGTCGACGATCGGCGCGGCGACCTTCGAATTGCGCGATGCGTCCAGCGCGCTGGTCGCGGCGACCGTCACGTACGACGCGGCGACGCGCACGGCGACGCTCGTCCCGAGTGCGCCGCTGGCCGCATCCACCACGTACACGGCACTGGTGCGCGGCGGCGCCGCCGACCCGCGCGTCAAGGATGCCGCCGGCAACGCACTGGCCGCCGACCTGACCTGGTCGTTCACGACGAGTGCGGTCGCGTTCCCGAACTGCCCGTGTGGCGGCTTCGCGGCCACGGCGACCCCGGCGTCCGCCTCGGTCAACGACCCCAATTCGGTCGAACTCGGCGTGCGCTTCACCGCCGACGTCAACGGCACCGTCAGCGGCATCCGCTTCTACAAGGGCAGCACCAACACCGGCACGCACATCGGCAACCTCTGGACGAGCACCGGCACGCTTCTGGCCCGGGCGACCTTCACCGGCGAGACGGCCAGCGGCTGGCAGCAGGTGAACTTCGCGACGCCGGTGGCGATCACCGCGAACACGGTCTACGTCGCGTCGTACTTCGCGCCGGTTGGCAACTACGCAGCCGATGGAGCCTACTTCGCCTCGGCCGGGGTCGACCGGCCACCGATCCACCTGCTGCAGAGCGGCGTCGGCGGAGGCGGCAACGGCGTCTACGCCTATGGCGCGTCGAGTGCCTTCCCGGTGTCGACCTTCAATGCGACCAATTACTGGGTCGACGTCGCGTTCACGCCGAGCGGTGCCGCGCCGCCGGACACCACGCCGCCGACGGTGACATCGAGCACGCCCTCCGGCGGAGCCACCGGTGTCGCGCTCGGCGCGACGGTCACGGCGACGTTCAGCGAACCGATCGATCCGGCGACGCTGACCACCGCCACCTTCACGCTGACCAGTGGCTCCGGGGCGGCCGTGGCCGGGACCGTGTCGTACAACGCGTCGACGAACTCGGCGATGTTCCTTCCGTCGGCGCCGCTGAGCGCGTCGACGAGCTACACGGCCGCGCTCAAGGGGGGTGCGACCGATCCGCGCATCAAGGACGTGGCCGGCAACGCGCTCGCGGCCACCGCGAGCTGGTCGTTCAGCACCGGCGCCGCCGGGGGGGCGTGCGCCGCGCCGGCGAATCCGGTCGTTGCCGAGAACTGCCAGAGCGGCAATCCGGCCTCTGAGTGGGACGTGAGCGGCGCCGGGGATTCGACGCTGCAAGGGTTCGCGACCCAGATCAGTGTGAACCGCGGCAGCACGGTCAGCTTCAAGGTCAAGACGACGGCGACGGCCTACCGCTTCGACATCTACCGCATGGGCTACTACGGCGGCCTCGGCGCACGCAAGGTGGCGAGCGTCAATCCGTCTGCCGCGCTGCCGCAGACCCAGCCCGCGTGCCTGAACGACACCGCCACCGGCCTGGTCGACTGCGGCAACTGGGCGGTCTCGGGCAGCTGGGCGATCCCGGCCGACGCGGCGTCGGGCATCTACTTCGCGCGCCTGGTGCGGCCCGACACCGGCGGGGCGAGCCACATCGTCTTCGTGGTGCGCGACGACGCCAGCACCTCGGACCTGCTGTTCCAGACGTCCGACACCACGTGGCAGGCCTACAACCAGTACGGCGGCAACAGCCTGTACACCGGCTCGCCCGCCGGGCGCGCCTACAAGGTCAGCTACAACCGGCCCTTCACGACGCGGGCGGTGGACAACGGGCAGGACTGGGTCTTCAACGCCGAGTACCCGATGGTTCGCTGGCTCGAGGCCAACGGCTACCACGTCACCTACTTCACCGGGGTCGACGCCGACCGATTCGGCAGCCTGATCCTCAACCACAAGGCCTTCCTCTCGGTCGGGCATGACGAATACTGGTCCGGCGGACAGCGCGCCAACGTCGAGGCGGCGCGCGCGGCCGGCGTCAACCTCGCGTTCTTCAGCGGCAACGAGATCTTCTGGAAGACGCGCTGGGAAAACAGCATCGACGGCTCCGGCACCGCCTACCGCACGCTGGTGAGCTACAAGGAGACCGCGGCCAACGCGAAGATCGATCCGACCCCGGCCTGGACCGGCACCTGGCGGGATCCGCGCTTCTCGCCGCCGTCGGATGGCGGCCGGCCGGAGAACGCGCTCGCCGGCACGATCTTCATGAACAACGACACCGGCACGCCGTACTCGATCACGGTGCCGGCCGCCGACGGCAAGATGCGCCTGTGGCGCAACACCAGCGTCGCGGCGCTGGGCAGCGGCCAGACCGCGACCCTGCCGATCGGCACCCTCGGGTACGAGTGGGACAGCGACCTCGACAACGGCTTCCGGCCGGCCGGCCTGTTCCGCATGTCGACCACCGCGATCACCTCGGGCGGCATGCTGCTCGACTACGGCAGCACGTACGGCCAGGGCACGGTGACGCACGCCCTGACGCTGTACAAGCATGCCAGCGGTGCCCGCGTTTTCGGCGCCGGCACGGTGCAGTGGAGCTGGGGCCTCGATGCCACCCATGACCGCGGCAGCACGCCGGCCGACCCGCGCATGCAGCAGGCCACGGTAAACCTGTTCGCCGACATGGGCGTGCAGCCGGCCGCGCTGCAGGCGGGCCTCAACGTCGCGGCGGCGTCGACCGATGCGGTCGCGCCGGTGTCGACGATCACCTCGCCCGCTTCGGGGGCGACGGTGGGCTCGGGCAGCCCCATCACGATCACCGGCACGGCCTCCGACACGGGCGGCGGCGTGGTCGGCGGCGTCGAGGTGTCGACCGACGGCGGCGCCACCTGGAACCGGGCGACCGGCCGGGAGAGCTGGAGCTACGCGTGGACGCCGGGGGCGGCATCGACCCCCGTGATCAAGTCGCGCGCGGTCGATGACAGCGGCAACCTGGAGACGCCGTCGGCGGGGGTGTCCGTCACCGTGGGCTCGCAGGTCTGCCCGTGCACGATCTTCTCGCCGCTGGCCGCCCCGGTGAACGCGAGCGAGGCGGACGCGGCGGCAGTCAACGTCGGCGTCAAGTTCACTGCCGACGTCGGCGGCGTCATCAGCGGCATCCGCTTCTACAAGGGCAGCGGAAACACCGGCACGCACGTCGGCACGTTGTGGACCAGCGGCGGCGCCCAGCTCGCCACCGCGGCCTTCACCAACGAGACGGCGTCGGGTTGGCAGCAGGTGAACTTCACGACGCCGGTCGCGATCACCGCGAACACGGTCTACGTCGCGTCGTACCTCGCGCCGGTGGGGCGCTATGCAGGCGACAACAACGGCTTCTCGGCCGCCGCGGTCGACAACCCGCCGCTACACGCGCTGAGGGACGGCACGAACGGCGGCAACGGCGTCTATGCGTACGCCGCCACCACGACCTTCCCGAACGCGAGCTACCAGGGCACGAACTACTGGGTCGACGTCGTGTTCTCGCCGTCGGGGGGGAGCACGGACACCACGCCGCCGACGGTGGCCACCGTGACGCCGGCCTCCGGGGCCACGGGGGTGAGCCGTTCGACGACCGTGACGGCCACCTTCAGCGAGGCGATGGACGCGAGCACGGTGGTCGCGGCCAACGTCGAGCTGCGCGATGCCGCGAACACGCTCGTCGCGGCCAGCGTCGCCTACAACGCGACGACGCGCGTGGCGACGCTGACACCCAGTGCCACGCTGGCCGCCGCCACGGTCTACACCGCAAGGGTGAAGTCGGGGGTGAAGGACGTGGCCGGCAACGCGATGGTCGCCGACCGGGTGTGGACGTTCACGACGGTCGCAGCGGACACCACGCCGCCCACCGTGACGGCGGTCTCGCCGGCGAGCGGGGCGACCGGCGTGAGCCGCACGACGGCGGTCACGGCCACGTTCAGCGAAGCGATGGACGCGGCGACGATCACCGCGTCCAACCTGCAGCTGCGCAACGCCGCCAACACCCTCGTCGCCGCGACGGTCGCCTACAACGTGACCACCCGGGTCGCGACGTTGACGCCCTCGGCCGCGCTCGCCGGATCGGCCACGTACACGATGACGGTCGGCACCGGCGTGAAGGACGTGGCCGGCAACGCCATGGCCGCGAACCGGGTGTGGAGCTTCACCACCGTCGCGGCCGACACGACGGCACCGACGGTCACCGCGATCTCGCCGGGCAGCGGCGCGACCAGCGTCAGCCGCACGGCCAACGTGACGGCCACCTTCAGCGAGGCGATGGATCCCGCCACGATCAACACCACGACCGTGCAGTTGCGAAACTCGTCCAACACGCTGATCGCGGCGACCGTGACCTACAACGCGACGTCCCGCGTGGTCACGCTGAACCCGAACTCCACGCTGTCGGCCTTCGCTCGTTACACGGTCACCATCCGGGGCGGAACGACCGATCCGCGGGTGAAGGACCTGGCGGGCAATGCACTGGGCGCCAACCGGACCTGGTCGTTCACGACCGGTCTGTTCTGACGTGCGACGGGCCGCCGGCGTGGCGGCCCGTGTGTGCTGGCCCGAACTCAGGGCCGGTGCGTGCGTGCCAGCGGACGGGCCGGGTTGCCCGCGACGACGGCGCCGGCCGCGACCGGCCGGATCACCGTGCTGCCGATGCCGACCAGCGCGCCGTCACCGATGTCGAGCCCGTTCATCACGCTCGAGCCGCTGCCGATGTAGCAGTTCTCGCCGAGCCGCGCGCCACCCGCCAGCGTGACGTTGGAGCCGATCAGGCTCCAGTCGTCCACCTGCACGTCATGGTGGATCACGCTGTTCGGCAACACGCACACGTGGTGGCCGATCCGGGCGTTGCTGGTGATCACCACGCCGGCCATCACGAGCAGGTTGTGGCCGAGCACGGCCAGCGCAGACACCCGCGCGGCCGGATGCACGACGCGCGCGAACCGGTCGGGCGCGACGCCCAGGCTCTCGATCAGCGCGCGCCGTGAGCGGAAGGACTGCGCGCTGCCCGGGACGGCCAGCACCATGGCCTCCGGCCAGTCGCCGAACGCCGCGCGCGGGAAGACCTCGTGGCCGTGCACCTGGCGGCCGAGCTTGGCGGGCGAATCGTCGACGAAGCCGAGCAGCCGGTAGTTGCTGCCCAGGCAGTCGAGCGCTTCGGTCGCGTTGCCGTTGCACGGGAAGATCAGCAGCGGCCGCGGGCCGGGCGCGGCCTCCGGGGTGGTCGGGTGCTCGACGCGCATCGCGGCTCACGCCGGCGATGTGACCGCCTCGCGCCGCGTGGCCTGCGTCGCGCCGCCCAGGGCGATCACCGCTTGCGCCACCTCGGCCGTCTGCGCGGCCGTCAGCTCCGGGAACATCGGCAGCGACAGCACCTCGTTCGCGGCGCGCTCGGCGTGCGGGAAGTCCCCGACGCGGTGGCCGAGTTCCGCGAACGCGGGCAGCAGGTGCACCGGCGTCGGGTAGTGGATGCCGGTCTGGATGCCGCAGGCGGCCAGGCCCTCCTGCAGGGCCTGGCGCCGGTCGGTGCGAATGACGTAGAGGTGATAGACGTGCCGGTTGACGGTGCTCGCCGCGGGCGCCGCGATCCCCGCGGCGCCGAGCAGCGCGTCGTAGCGCGCGGCGGCCGCGCGCCGCGCCTCGGTCCAGGCCTCCAGGTGCCGCAGCTTCACGCGCAGCACGGCGCCGGCCATGCCCTCGAGGCGGAAGTTGTAGCCCTTCAGCACGTGGTGGTACTTCTTCTCGGCGCCCCAGTCACGCAGCATGCGGATCGTGCGCGCGTAGTCCGGGCGGTCGGTGACGACCATGCCGCCCTCGCCATAGGCCCCGAGGTTCTTGCCGGGATAGAAGCTGAAGCAGCCGAGGTCGCCCAGGCTGCCGACGCGGCGGCCCTTGTAGTCGGCACCGTGCGCCTGGCACGCGTCCTCGATGACGACGAGGCCGTGGCGGCGCGCGATCTCCAGGATCGGGTCCATGTCGGCGGCCTGGCCGTACAGATGCACCGGCACGATCGCCTTGGTGCGCGGGGTGATTGCCGCTTCGATGGCATTCGGGTCCATCGTGTAGGTGCGCGGGTCGATGTCGACGAAGACCGGCCGGGCGCCGGTGTAGTCGATCGCGGACGCGGTCGCGATGAACGTGAAGGGCACGGTGATCACCTCGTCCCCCGCGCCGATGCCGGCGGCCAGCAGCGCGAGGTGCAGGGCGCTGGTGCCGGTGTTGACGCCGATGCCCTCGGCCGCGCCGCAGTACGCGGCGAACTCCTGCTCGAACGCGGCCACCTCGCTGCCGAGCGTGAACTGGCAGCTCTCGAGCACGCCGAGGATGGCCGCGTCGACCTCCTGCTTGATCGAGTGGTATTGAGTCCTGAGGTCGACGAAGGGAATCATGCGAGCTGCCTCGTGATGTAGACGGTTTCGCCCTTGGCGCGCATCGACTTGCTGGCGGCCTCGATCAGCTCGACCACGCGCAGACCGAGCTGCCCATCGGTCTTGGGCACCTTCCGGTTCTCGATGCAATCGATGAAGTGCAGCCCCTCGACGCCGAGCGCCTCGCTGACGGCCAGGCGCGGGGCCCACATGTCCCCGGTGCGGTAGCCGACGCGCATCTCGTGGATCTTCTGCGGGTCGTCGGTGAAGTCGACGCCCTTGTCGTAGACCTTGATCTTCTCGCTCGGCTCGAGGTCGTCGTACGTGATCATCTTCTTGCTGCCGCCGATCAGGATCTGGCGCACCTTCACCGGCGCGAGCCAGCTCACGTTGGCGTGCGCGATGGTTCCCGATTCGTAGAACAGCGTCACGTAGGCCAGGTTCTCCGGGGTGCCGGGGAAGTGATTGGTGCCGCTCGCCGAGACCGCGACCGGGTGTTCGTCGAGCAGGTGATCGAGGATCGAGAAGTCGTGGACCGCCAGGTCGGAGATCACGCTCACGTCGCGCTGGAACAGACCGAGGTTGACGCGGATCGAGTCGTAGTAGTAGATGCGCCCGAGCTCGCTGGCCTGGATGATCTCGGCCATCTTCGCGACCGCGCCGGTGTAAATGAAGGTGTGGTCGACGATCAGCACGAGCTGGCGCTTCTCGGCCTCGTCGACGAGCTGGCGGGCCTGCTGCGAGGTTTCGGTCATCGGCTTCTCGAGCCACAGGTGCTTGCCGGCACGCAGCGCGGCCAGGCCGAGCTCGAAGTGGGTCGAGACGGGCGTGGCAATCGCGATCGCGTCGATCGCCGGGTCGGCGAGCAGCTCGCGGTAGTCGGTGGTGGTCTTGACCGCCGGGAAGCGTCGGTTGACGATCGCGAGCTTCTCGGTGTCCAGATCGGCGACCGCCGCGACCGTCGCGCCGCGCGTCTCCGCGAAGTTGCGTACGAGGTTCGGGCCCCAGTATCCGTAGCCGATGATGCCGATGTTGATCACGTGTTCCCTCCTGCCTGCGATGTCTCGGGTTTCGAGGTCTGGTCGGCCGCCAGGCGCGTGCGCGTGTCGCCGATCACGCGGGCCGGGACGCCGGCCACGATCGCGTGATCCGGCACGTCGTGCGTGACGACTGCGCCGGCACCGACCAGCGCGTGACGGCCGATGGTGATGCCGGCAACGACGGTGGCGTTGCTGCCGATGGCGGCGCCGAACTGCACGCGGGTGCGCTCCAGCGTCCAGTCGGCCGCCGTCTGCAGGCCTCCGCCGGCGACAGTGGCCCGCGGCGCCAGATCGTTGGTGAACATCACGCCGTGGCCGATGAAGACTTCGTCCTCGATCAGCACGCCTTCGCAGATGAAGGAATGCGAGGAGATCTTGCAATGCGCCCCGACCTCGGCCCCCGCCTGGATCTCCACGAAGGTGCCGATCCGGGTCCCGGCGCCGATGCGGCAACCGTACAGGTTCACGAGCGCAGGATGGAATATCTGGACGTTCGCACCGAGGGTCGTGCTGTCGGCGATGGGCATCTGGTCGTCTCCCTGAGGTTGCTTCGCAGGGTCACAGGCGCCAGACGTGCAGCCCGCAGTCAGTCAGTGCAGCGCGGTCGTAGACCGATTTCACGTCCACGAAACAACCGTTGCGTATGACCTTGCTGGCCAGGTCCTGCGGCGTGAGCTCGCCGTACTGTCGATGGGCGACCGCGGCGATCAGCGCGTCGCCGCGCGGCAGGTCTTCCCACGCCAGCAGGCGAACGTCGAGGTCGCGCAGGGCCTCGTCGGCGTCGGCTTCCGGGTCGTGGACGAACACCTGCGCGCCGAAGCTCTGCAGTTCGCGGATGATGTCGACGACCTTGGTATTGCGGATGTCGGCGCAGTTCTCCTTGAACGTCAGCCCCAGGATGTTGACGCGCGCGCCCTTGACGCAGCTGCCGTTGGCGATCATCTGCTTGATCGTCTGCTCGGCGATGTACTTGCCCATGCCGTCGTTGATGCGCCGACCGGCGGTGATCACCTGCGGGTGGTAGCCCAGGGTCTCGGCCTTGTGGGTCAGGTAGTAGGGGTCCACGCCGATGCAGTGGCCGCCGACCAACCCGGGCTTGAACTTCAGGAAATTCCACTTGGTGCCGGCCGCCTCGAGCACCTCGTCGGTGTCGATGCCGATGCGGTCGAAGATGATGGCGAGTTCGTTCATCAACGCGATGTTCAGGTCGCGCTGCGTGTTCTCGATCACTTTGCAGGCCTCCGCCGCCTTGATGCTGGAGCAGCGGTAGACCCCCGCCTTGACGACCCGTTCGTACAGCGCGGCCACGCGCTCCAGCGTCTCGGGCGTGTCGCCGGCCACGACCTTCATCACGTTGTTCAGCACGTACTGGCGATCGCCCGGGTTGATCCGCTCGGGGCTGTAGCCCACAAAGAAGTCGCGTTTCCAGCGCAGGCCCGAGGACCGTTCGATCACGGGGATGCAGATCTCCTCGGTGGCGCCCGGGTAGACGGTGGATTCGAAGACGACGGTCGCACCGCGCTTGAGGTTCGCGCCGATGCTCTGAGAAGCGCTCTGCAACGGACGGAAATCGGGGATGTGCGCCGCGTCCACCGGGGTCGGCACGGCCACGAGGACGAAGTCGGCCTCGCGCAGCATGGAGGCATCGCTGGTGTACTCGGCGTGCACCGCGAGACGGAACTCCGAGCCCGGCACTTCGCGCGAGGGGTCGGTGCCGGTTCGGCAACGCGCGACTTTGGTGTCGATCACGTCGAAGCCGATCGTGCGCAGCTGCTTTCCAAACTCGATCACCAGCGGCAGGCCGACGTAGCCGAGGCCAATCACCGCAACGGTCGTCGTGTCGGGCGGCGTGGCCTGGTGCGTCTCGACGCGATCGGCGTCGGTCACGGGGCGCTCGCGCTCGACCACCACGCCGGAGGTGAAAGGGGCGCGCGCGCGGGCATGAATTGCTGAGTGCATTGGGATGGTTCCTGGCGCGAGGTGTCGGACAAAGTCTAGGGAGTCACCTGTCTGCGTGATTGCGTTCCGTCAACGCGGCCGGTTCCCTGTTTGGATGGGGGACAGGAGATGGATCGCGGCCGGATCGCGCGCGACCCGCAACGCGGCGGGCGTCGGTTCCAGCGCGCGCAGCATCCCGGGCAAGCGGTCCAGCTGCTCGGCAAGGTACCGGCGCGATTCGGCCAGGGTCGGTGTGCGCCCGATGCGCTTGCCGCCCCGCATGCAAGGCCGCAGCAATGTTTCTTCGTCGGCCGGCACGGGAGCGGCCGCCGCGTAGGAGCTCATCTCGCAGGACGCGCAGATGCGGGTGGCCTCGCTCTCGTTGAGCAACCACCCGCCCACCCCGAATTCGTCGATCGGCACGCCGTCGGTCGCGAGCGCGCCGATGCACATCTCGTCGAGGTCGCCGCTCGCGCGGATGGCCAGGTCGGCGAGGCCGGCCGCGTCGAGCCGCGCGCGCAGCGTCCGGGCCCGGGCGACCAGACCGGCGCCCTCGAGCTGCACGCCCTTGATCGCAATGCCCCTGCGCCGCATGGCGCCCGCGACGTCCACCGGGTCAGACGACGCGGTCAGGAGGTCGGTGGCGTCGAACGGCGGCAGCATGCTCGCCGCCGAACCGGGTGGGATTGAGAACAGCGTGCCCACGCCCGTCGCATCGGCGCGAAGGAAGAGCGTGTCCAGGGTGGGGATGCCGAAGCGTCGGGACGCTTCCATGGTGGCGCTGCCGTCGAAGCCTGCGAGGTAGGCGGCGCGCGCCGCGAGTAGGGCGGCCTCGCTGCCGTGCGCGCGACGCAGCCCCAGGTCCAGCAGACGCCGTCCGCGCGCTGCCAGAACGATCCGCGCCGCGCTCGAGGCGATCGCGGTCTCGAAGTGCACCAGGTTCAGCAGGCGGCTCTCTATCAGTTGCGCGACCGGCAGTGGCGCGGTGATCCGCATGATCGGCTCCCCGGCGAAGAACACCGTGCCTTCCGGCATGGCGTCCACATCGCCGTCGAAGCGCAGACCGTGCGCATAGTCGAGCAGTTGCGGCGAGAAGCCGCCCTGTTGACGCAGCCAGGCGAACTCGGCCTCGGAGAATGAAAGGCTCTTGAGGAATTGGAGCGCCTGCTCCAGCCCGGCCGCGACCAGGAAGTTGCGCTGGGGCGGCAGTGTGCGCACGACGAGCTCGAACACCGCGTGCTGCGTCAGCTGCCGTTCCAGGCAGATCTGCATCGCCGCCAGTCGGTCATGGTCGGTGACGAGCGCGCTCATGCAGATCGATTCATCGTTGAGGCAGGTCCGTGTGCTCGAGGACTTCGAGAATGGAATCGTGTGACGAGCGCGCGCCGCCCGATTGCGGAATCGCAACGGGGCCGCCGGTGCAGCCTCAAGCAGTCTTCCGCCACCCGCGGATCGACCGTTTGGGACGGTCGATTGAGTCAGCGCAGGTGCTCGCGGCGCGATCCCGAGGTGCTGCTGCGCCCGCAGTTCGAACTGCGCCTGGCTGCCCAGGCCCTCGACCGCCTCGACCTCGCGTTGCAGGAACACGCGGCACTGCTGCGAGAGCGTTGCGAACGGCAGTGCATCGTGGAGGGCCACGGCGACCTGCGACCGGAGCACGTGTGCCTGCTGAGGCCGCCGGTCGTCATCGACTGCATCGAGTTCAATCCCGGACTGCGCAGGTGGATCCTTTCGACGAAGTGGCGTATCTCGGCCTCGAATGCGATCTGGCGGGCGCGGCGTGGATCGGGCGCCATCTGCTGGCCGGCCTGTCCGCGCAGCTGCGGACGCGTCCGTCGAGGCGGTTGATGCTTCTCTACACCGCGCTGCGGGCCTTGCTGCGCTCGCGGCTGGTCATGGCGCACCTGCTCGACCCGCATCCGCGCAGCCCGGATCGATGGATGCCGCTGGCGCAGCGCTACGTGCAGCGTGCGCTCGACGTGCTCGACGAACTCGAGGGCGGCCCGTGCGGCGATCACCTTGAGGTGGCTCAAGGGAGGGGGACTTCCGCCCCGCTAACGTAGCAACGTCGACCACGAACCATGGAGGCTCCCCGTGTTCAAGCACATCCTGATTCCAACCGATGGCTCGCCGTTGTCCGAAGGCGCCGTGCTCAAGGGCGTCGAGCTGGCGCGTTCACTCGGTGCCCGCGTCACCGGTCTGCACGTCACGCCGCCATTCCAGGTGCTCACCTACCGACCGGACCTGCTGGAAGAGACCCGCGAGGAGTTCGATCGCGACAGTCAGGCGGCGGCCGATCGCCATCTCGCCTTCGTTCGCAAGGCCGCGAACGAGATGGGCGTGCCATGCGCGACGCTGCGCAGCGTCAGCGACGAAGTCGACCAGGCCATCATCGACACCGCGCGCGAGCATGTCTGCGATCTGATCGTCATGGCATCCCATGGGCGGCGGGGTCTGGGACGCGTGCTGCTGGGCAGCCAGACGCAGCGCGTGACCACTCACTCGGCCGTTCCGGTGCTGGTCTGCCATTGACGGGGTTCCGCCGGACCGGCCCCATGGCGCGCGCCTTGCCACACGGCGTCTGGATCGCGGTGGCGGTCCTGCTGACGGCCATCGCGGTGGGCTTGCTGGTCGGTCTCGGCGTGATCTGGATGCTGTCGTACTCGGACTGACGACGCCGCGCCCGGCCCCGTGCTCAGTGCGACATCAGCAGCGGCACGGTCGTCGATGCGAGCAGGTCGCGGGTGGCGCCCCCGAGCACCGCTTCCGCCCACCGCGCATGACCGTACGCTCCCATCACGAGCAGGTCGGCGCGCGATGTAGCCGTTCGCTCGCGCATCGCATGGGCGAGGGGGCCTCGGGCGGGGACGACCTCGGCGTGCGCCAGAACGTCATGCCGCGCCAGCCAGGCCCTCGGCGCGGCCAGGGCGGAGGTCCCCTCCGGTTCGTACGCGCCGTCGTCTTCGGTCCACCGCACGAGTTCGACGCGTTGCGCGCGTCGCAGCAGCGGCAATGCGTCGGACGCGGCCCGGGCCGCCTCGCGCGTGTCGTTCCATGCGACCAGGACGCGCTCGCCGAGCGTCCCGTGGTGACCGACGCGCGGCAGGACCAGGGTCGGCCGCGGGCTGTGCAGCACGATGTCCTCGACCAGGGTGTCGCCGCTCACGGCGTCGGCCTGGGTCAGCACCACCAGGTCACTGCAGCGTGCATGCGCGAGCACCGAGGTGAAGGTGTCCGTCTCGTCGATGCGGGCTTCGAACGACGCAACGCCTGCCGCATGGCAGGCGACACGGAACTGGTCGACGGCACGCTCGGCCTGGTCCCGCAGCCGGTCCCACACGCGCGCCGCGCTGGCGCTGAGGGAGTCGGCCCCGGCCGGCACCCGGCGCAGGTCGCGCAGGTCCGTGGAGGCCACCCCCAGCAGGTGCCAGTCGAGCACTGCGGCGAGTCGCACGGCAGCCTGGACGCGTTGCGCGCTCTCCTTGGATGGATCGAGCAGAACGAGCAGGCTTCCCTGGCTCATGCGTGGCTCACTGGATGGCGATCGTCTTGCTGACGCTGCCCTCGCTCTTCGGCAGCGTGAGCTTCAGAACGCCGTCCTCCAACTTCGCGACCACGTTGCGCGCGTCGATCTCGTGGGCCAGCGAGAAGGCGCGCGACGCGCTGCCGTGGTACGTCTCCTTCAGCACCACGCGCCCGGCCGACTTCTCCTCGTGTTCCTTCTTCACCTCGGCGGAGATCGACACGAAGTTGCGATCGACGTTGACCCGGATGTCCTCCTTCTTCGCGCCCGGGATCTCGGCGCGGACCTCGTAGGCCTTGTCCTTCTCTGTCACGTCGATGCGGATCTCGCCCGGCGCCTCTTCGCTGATCTGCGTGGGCATCCCCCAGCGGCGAAGCAGCTCGGGAAACATGCGATCGATCGGATCGAAGCGTGTCAATGCGGTCATGAGTCTCTCCTGGTGTGTTGCGGAAACAGCCGGTGCCGGGCCCATCGCCTCGGCTTCGTCCAGTCTAGGAAGCCGCTTGCACGCTGGATTGAGGCTGATCAAGGGATCAGCACCGCGGCGCCCTGGAGGCGGCCGGCGCGCAGGTCGGCCAGGGCCCGGTTCGCCTCCGCGAGAGCGTAAGAGGTTGCCGTAGCGACGAGCCCGATGCGGCCGGCCAGTTCGAGGAACTCGGTCCCGTCCGCACGGGTCAGGTTCGCCACGGACAGCAGCTGCCGCTCGCCCCACAGCAGGTTGTACGCAAAGCCGGGGATGTCGCTCATGTGGATGCCCGCGCACACGACGCGGCCACCCTTGGCCACGGCGCGCAACGCCATCGGAACCAGTTCGCCGGCCGGGGCGAAGATGATCGCGGCATCGAGCGGCCGCGGCGGTGCGTCGGTGGCGTCGCCGGCCCAGTCGACCTGCAACTCGCGGGCGAAGGCCTGGGTGCGCAGATCGCCAGCGCGGGTGAACGCATAGACCGTTCGCCCTTGCCAGCTCGCGACCTGGGCAACGAGGTGCGCCGCGGCGCCGAAGCCGTAGAGCCCGAGTTGCCGGCCCGGGCCTGCCATCTTCAACGCCCGCCAGCCGATCAGTCCGGCGCACATCAGCGGCGCAAGTGATTCGGCCGGCCGCTGTGTCGCACTTGCGCCCAGGGCGAAGGCGTAGCGGGCGTCCGCGACGACCGACGTGGCGTAGCCGCCGTCGCGTGTATAGCCGGTGAAGCTCGGGCGGTCGCAGAGGTTCTCGCGCTGCGCGATGCAGTAGGGACAGGCGCCGCAGGTGCGCCCCAGCCAGGGCACGCCGACGCGGTCGCCCAGCGCCAGGCCGGCAACGCCGGTTCCGATCGCGGCCACGCGGCCGACGATCTCGTGGCCGGGGATGACCGGCAGCTTCGGGTCCGGAAGTTCGCCGTCTATCAGGTGCAGGTCGGTGCGGCAGACTCCGCAGGCCTCGACCCGGACCCGGATCTCGCCCGGTCCGGGCGCCGGGTCCGGTCGCTCGGCCCACGTCAGCGGCTCGCCGATCCGGTTCAGGACCATCGCATGCATGGCATCGCCTTTCCGCGGCCATCGCAGGACGGCCGACGGCCAAAGCATCGGCGGCGAGGCGTTGCGCTTGTTGCGTTTGCTCAAGGAGCCGGGGGCCGGGGTGTCGGACCATCGTGCCACTCATCCGAGGCCCTTCCATGAGACCCGCTTCTTCCGGTCCCGTCACCCCGACGACCGGCGCCCTGTTGGCGTCGGCCTGCACGGCGGTGCTCGCCGGCGGGCGCGGCACGCGCTTTTGCGAGCTGACCGACACACGCGCCAAGCCGGCAGTCCCGTTCGGCGGCTCGTGGCGGCTGATCGACTTCACGCTCAGCAACTGCTTCAACTCGGGGCTGCGGCACGTCAAGGTCCTGGCCCAGTACCAGTCGCACTCGCTGGCGCGGCACATCGCCCGGGCTTGGACGTTCTCGTCCCCGTTCCAGGCGGATTCGGTCGAGACGGTCACCGCGCGCGAGCCCGCCGCGGGCGGCTACAGCGGAACGGCCGACGCGGTTCATCAGAACATCGACATCCTGCGCGCGATGGCGCCCGAACGGGTCGTCGTGCTGGCGGGCGATCACCTTTACAAGATGAACTACGGCGCAATGCTCGAGGAGCACGTGCGCCGCGACGCCGACGTGACCGTGGGCTGCGTCGATGTGCCGGTCGACCGCGCGTGCGAGCTCGGGGTCGTCCGGCTCGACGAGGACGGCCGGATACGGGCGTTCTGCGAAAAGCCGGGCCGAGCGGAGTCGACCTCCGGGACGCCCGGCTGGACGGTCGCGAGCATGGGCATCTACGTCTTCCGCGCGGAACTGCTCTGGCGGGAGCTGGCGCGGGATGCGGCGGACCCGCAGTCCTGTCACGACTTCGGGCGCGACCTCCTGCCGGCGCTGGTCGGGCGCGCCCGCGTGTTCGCGCACCACTTTTCCGGGTACTGGCGCGATGTCGGCTCGCCCGGCGCCTACTGGTCGGCTCACATGGATCTGCTGGGCCAAGCGCCGCGCCTGGATGTCGTCGACCCCGCGTGGCCGATCCGAGGCGATGCAAGCTCGGCCGCGGGTGTGCGTTGGGTACCCGCCGCAAGCGGGGAGGGCGGCACGGTGGAGGATTCGCTGCTGTGCGGCGGGGGCGTCGTGTGCGGCGGCCACGTGCGCCGCTCGGTGCTCCACCCGCGCTTCACGATCGGCGAGGGCAGCACGGTCGAGGCGTCGGTCGTGCTGCCCGGGGTGACCGTCGGGCGCCAGGTCGTCTTGCAGCGCGTGGTCGTCGACGAGGGTTGCATCCTCCCTGACGGCATCGGGATCGGCATCCATCCCGGCGAGGACCGTGCCCGATTCAACGTGACTGCGGAGGGAATCACGCTGGTGACCGCGCGCATGCTGGCGGCGGCACCCTAGGCGACCGGGCATGGTCGCAATGCTGAATCGACCGGAGCTCCCGGGCCCGCCCGGATGGCCCGGACTGCTGTCGATTCCCGAGGGCGCGCAATCGCTGGTCGTGATCCTGCCCGGCGGCGGCGGCCGCGCGGCTGGGTCGCGCGACGAACTGTCCGACGGCGTTGCACGGGCCTGCCGCCGGCGCGGCATGGCGACGTTCAGGTTTCCGGCGCTCTTCGAGCCGAACGACGGCCGGCGGCCGGTGGATCAGGGTCGCGCGGGCCGACGCATCGCGGACGTGCTCGACTGGGCGGTGACGCACCGGACGACGCGCGATCTCGCGATGGGCCTGTCGGCCGCCGGGTCCTGTGTTGCCGCGGCCGTGATCGCGGCGGCCGTGCGGTCGGATCAGCTCGCTGGACTGGTGTTCCATGCCGGTCGCCCGGACCATGCGCTCGACTGCCTGTCGGAACTGGAGGCCGCCACGCTGTTCGTCGTCGGTTCCGAGGATCGGCACCTGATCGAGGTCAACCGGGTCGCCTACCGACGGCTGCACTGCGTGCGGCGCTTCGAGATCCTGCCGGGCCTGTCCCGAACGTTGAAGGGTCCAGGTGCGATCGACAGCGTGGCCGAGCTGTCGGCCAGCTGGTTCGACGTGCACCTACAGGGCGACCATGCCAGCTGACGGAACGCCGGGCAGGCGATCCAGGTTCACGTGCGTGACCAGGAAGCTGTGCGCATCGATCGGTGCGACGTGCATGCGAAACCACAGGGCCTGCGTCGGGGAGTTGCACGGGTACTCCATCGAGAACTCGACGGCTCGACCATCCAGCACCTCGGTGATGCCACGCAGCGCGACCTGCGCCATCGGATCGCTCGCCGCACTGTGCCGACAGACGTCGAGGTAGTTGACGCCGGGTCCGCACCCGCGCATCTCCGGGTCGCCGCACTGCGCGGCGAAGGCGCGCCAGGCGCGATTGACGAGCACGATGGCGCCGCCCTTGTCGATCAAAACGACGTTGCCGCCGAGCGCGTCGATGATGGCGGGCAGCAGGTGCGGCGGCGGTGCCGGGGTGGCCGGGGGCGCCAGAAGCAGCGCCGCCGATGGACCCGGCACGCGCGTCTCCCACGGGCCCGGCACGCGGACGTCGATGGTCGTGCCGACGCCGGGCGTGCTCGTCACGGCCATGGTGCCTCCGATGGCGAGCACCCGCTCCTGCATGCCGAGCATGCCGAACGAACCCGGATGCCGCGGCGCCGCGATCGCCGTGCCGCAGCCGTCGTCGCGGATCCGCAGCAGGATGTCGCCGGTGCGCGTGCGCCGGTAGGTCACCTCGACCCGCCCGGCGTGGGCGTGCTTGGCGACGTTGCCGAGCGCCTCCTGCGCCGCGCGGTACAGGCAGGTGGTAACCGACGCCGCGAGCGGCGAGTCGGGCGGGCCATCGTCCGTGCCGTTGAACACGCACTCGATCCGGAAGCGCCGGCGGAACTGCGACAGCAGCGCCTCGAGCGCGTCGGTCAGTCCGAGATCCTCGAGCATCTGCGGCCGCAGGTCGTTGATGATCCGGCGCGTCGACTCCATCGCGGTACCGGCCAGCTCGCCGGTTTCGCCGAGCAACTGGGCCACGTCGGGCAGCGCGGCAGCGATCCGGTTCGCGGCCGCCGTGATGTCGATGCGGATGGCGGCCAGCGCTTGCTGCAGGTCGTCGTGCAGTTCTCGGGCGATGCGCCGGCGTTCGTTTTCCTGGACCCTGTCCTGCGCGGCAATCAGCCGCCGCAGGGTGGCGTGCGATTCCGACAGGGCCTGCCGGGCCTGCGCCAACTCGCTGGTGTCGCGCATCACCACCGCGATAGCGCCGTTCACCTGCTCCTCGAAGAAGGTCGAGGCGGCCTCGACGACCCGCACCGCCCCGTCCGGGCGCAGGACCTGAATGCGCGTGACCGGCGAAGCGGCGGCGGCCCCGTCGGGCTTGAGCAAGTGCGAGCGCACCAGATCGACCGAGTCGGGGTGGACCAGCACGAGCAGATCGGAGTGCAGCAGTTCCCGCTCGTCGCGGGCCAGCAGCAGTTCGGCAGCGCGATTGACGAAGGTGATGCGGTCATCGCGAACGACCAGCACGGCCTCGGGCAAGGCCTGCAGGAGGCGTCGCAGCGACGCCTCGTTGTGGCGCAACGCTTCCTCGGCATGCCGGCGCTCTGAGATGTCGCGCAGCACCGCGGTGAAGAGTCGCTCTCTGCCGATCTGCACCCGCGAGATCGCGACATCGACGGGGAACTCGGTGCCGTCGGCGCGCAGCGCCATCACGTCGCGCTCGCGCCCCATGTGGCGCGGCGCCGGGCCCTCCAGGCCGAAGCGTCGGACATCCGATTCGTGGCTGGCGCGGTGACGCTCGGGCATCAGTTTCGTCAGCGGACCACGCAGCAACTCGTCGGCTGCGTAGCCGAACATCGCGCAGGCCGCCCGATTGATCGTGAGGATCCGCTGCCGCGAGTCCATGGTGATGATGCCCACGCTTGCCGCACCGACGATGCCTTCGGTGAGCGCGTCGCCTCGCGCGCGCAGCGCGCGTCCCGCCTGGCCCGTGGCGGCCCGGCGCCCCCCCGCCTTACGGCGAAGGGGCACGTGCCGTTTGTCGAGCATGGAGGAGGCGGCGACGATCGGCCATCAGATCTCTTCCTCGGGCATCGACCGGGCGAGTGCGCCGAGGCCGGAATCGTTTGCACCCATATCGTTCTCGAGTCCATAGCGGATCAGGGCCGCTGAGTTCGGCAGCTGCAGCTTGTCGAGGATGCGGCTCTTGTGGGTGCTGACCGTCTTGACCGACAGGTGCAGCGCGTCGGCGATGTCGGTCAGGCGCTGGCCGGCCACGATGCGCTGCGCCACGTCAAGCTCGCGGTCGGACAGGCTGTCGTGGCGCGGCGCGCGTGCCACGCCGCTGAGCTGCTGCACCAGGCGCTCGGCCAGGCTCGCGGTGACGTAGGACCCGCCGTCGGCGACCTTCACGACTGCGGCGGCGAGCTCGGCAGCAGCGCTGTCCTTGGTCAGGTAGCCGTTCGCGCCGGCCTTGAACGCGCGCATCGCGTACTGCTCCTCCGCGTGCATGCTCAGCACCATCACGGCCATCGCGGGGTACGAGGACTTCATGCGACGGATGAGGTCCAGCCCGGGCATCCCCGGCATGGACAGGTCCACGATCGCCAGCGAAAAGGTCTCCTGGCGCAGGCGGTCGAGCGCCTGGAAGCCGGTCGCGGCCTCGGTGACGACCCAGTCCGCGAGCGGCTCGAGAATGCGCTTGATGCCTTCGCGGACGATGGTGTGGTCATCGACCAGCAACAGCGAGCGGGCGTGGCTCGATCGCGGGGGGGTCTGCATCGCATGCGCGTTCATATGCCAAGGGTAGGGCCGCCGCTCACGGCGGCGAGGGGTCCGATCGCTCGCTCAGTTGACAAACATCAACAATCGAAGCTTAGGGGTATTCGCCGCCGACACCACCCGGGGAAAGTCGGGTCTCCCGCGCCCGGAATGGTCGGGCGTTCGGAAAAGCCTGAACGGCGGCGCGCGAAGTCGCGGCCGGCCTTCAGCGCACCACAGGTCCAAATGGGCTGCGCTTCCGATAGGCGGCGCGACGACCGGATGTCATTCTTGGTGCATCGATGTCTGCCGGACCCTGGAATGAACGACCTCCGCGCCCTCGCTGATCCGTCCCCGGCCAGCCACGTCAAGTTGCTGGTGCCTGCCGAAGGAACGCCCAGCGGACGGGGCGCGCTCGCGGACCTGCTGCGCCTCATGTGCGTGAACATCGAGGAGCGCGCGGTTCCGGACATCGCCGTCCTCGTCCGCCGCGTCGGCGCCGGCGAGGCCCTCTTCCGCGAGGGGCTGCCGGCCCACTCGATCTATTTCGTTCGCAGCGGCACCTTCAAGACCCTGCATACCGGGCTCGACGGCTACGAGCAGGTGCTCGGGTTCTACGGCAAGACGGAGGTGCTCGGATTCGACGCGATCAGCGGGGCGGCCCACCCGAGCGAAGCGGTGGCGCTGGAGGACTCGAGCGTATTCGTGTTGAACGTGCATTCGCTGCAAAGCCGCCTCGACACCTGCCCCGTCCTGGCGCGCGTGGTCCATCGGGCCGTCAGCGAGGCGCTGGTGCGGCAAGGCGAGATTGCCGACATGATGGCCGCCGTGGCGGCCGAAGTGCGCCTCGCACGCTTCCTGCTCAACCTGTCGCACCGGATGCTGGAGTCGGGGCAGTCGCCGCACCGCTTCGTGTTGCGCATGACGCGCCGTGACATCGGCAGCTACCTCGGCGTGGCGCACGAGACGGTCAGCCGCTCGTTCACCGCGCTGGCGGCCTGGGGGCTGCTGACGGTGGCCAATCGCGAGGTCCGCATCGTCGACATGGAGCAGTTGCGGCACTTCTCGCTCGGCACGCGTCGCCAGATCGACGACGCGAGCCGCAAGGAGCTGAACTGCGCAGTCCGGCGCGCGGCGTGAGCCCGACAGTGCGACCGGCTCGGCCGGGGCGGAGCGCGGAAGGCCGACCGTGTTGAAGCTGCTCGTGGCGGTCGACGGTTCACCGCAAGCCTTGAAGGCGATCGAGGTTCTCGGGCAATGGACGCGGCGCGGCGTGCCGCTGGAGATCGTCCTGGTCAACGTCGTCGGCACCGATCCGTGCGTGGCGGTGATGGCGCCGGAGCAGCGCGAGGCCTTCAAGGCGACCCAGCGGCACGCGCAGCACCGGCTGCTGCTGGAGGCGGAGTCGCGGGCGCTGGGGTGCGGTGTGTCCCTGCACGGCATGCTCGCGCTCGAGGGCGCCCCCGCGCAGGAGATCGTTCGAACCGCCACGACGCAAGGTGTCGACCAGATCGTGATGGGTGCGCACGGGAGCGATTCGGTCGGCGGCGGGAGCCTGGTTCCCGGCTCGGTGGCGCAGCGCGTCCTGTGCCTGGCCCGGCACCCTGTGCTGCTGGTGCCGTAGCGTTGTCGTTTCAGGAGGGCTGCACCTTGAGTTCGTTCATGACGCTGGTGACGCCGGGTGCTGCCCAAGCGGCCGACGAGGCGGCACTCACGTCGCTCCACGACGCCACCGCTCCGCGCAGCGTCACCGACGAGCCGGCGACCTTGACCTCGATGCCCTTGGCCGCCTCTTCGGCATGGCGCACCAGCGCCTCGCGGATGCGGTCGGCCACGTTGGTTTGAACGATGCCCGGTTTCAGCGTGATGCCGTTGCTCACGCCGACCACGCCGGTCAGCGGTCGCACTGCGCGTTCCGCTTCCCGCCGCTGGTACTCCCAGCTCACGTCTCCCTTGAGCGTCACCCAGCCTTTCTCGACCATGATCTGGATGCGGTCGGCCGGGACCAGCGAATGCCACTTGAACGCCGATTCGATGGCCGCGGCGATCTCGGTGTCGCTGCGCCGGTGGCTCGGATCGAGCGTCACGTCGATCTCGACCGCGATGCCCTTGACGCCCTGCACCCGCTGCGTCGCCTTTTCCGCCGCGTACTTCTCGGCGTAGGTGTCGAGGTGACCTGTGAGCGTGACCACACCGTCCTTGACCGCGACGCCGATTCGTGTCGCGTTGAGCGACGGGTCCCAGTCGAGTTCGGCGATCACGTCCTTCTTCACTTGCGCGTCTGTCTTCATGTCCTGTCCTCCGGTACCGCGGCGCATCGAACGTCTCGGGAACCGCGGTGCGCCGAGGGCTATCGTGCTCGGTTCGCTTCCGGTGCGAATTGAGCCGAATCAATCCGGTCCTTCACCCTGCGGCGCGCGGTGCGCACCTGCCGTTGACGTGTGTCAAATGGCCCTTCGCGTGAGGGCCAACAATCGTTGGCAAGGGGGACAACCTCATGGAGTCGACATGTCGATCGGGCGCGCAAGGGGGCTGCTCCGCGATGGTGGTGTGGCGCGGCTGACATCCCTGATCGTCGACTGGGGCGCGACGGGGCGGCCCGCGTGGGCGGCGCCACGAGGAGCATCGCGCTGAACGCCTGGCGCGGGCCCCTGCTGGCGGCGGCCATCGCCCTGGCCGCCGTCGTGGGCATGCACAAGCTGCAGCGGCGCATGCAGCGGCATTTCGAATCGCGCCGCGCGGCCGCGCAGCAGCGCGCCCTGGTCGAGTCGGGTCAGGCCTCGGTGGTCTTCGAGAACGCGAGCGAAGGGATCATCGTCACCGATGCGGACGGCGTCATCCTGGCGGTCAACCCAGCCTTCACGTCGATCACGGGGTTCGATGCGAGCGACGCGATCGGCAAGCGCCCGGGCCTTCAGCATTCGGGCCGCCACGATGCCGTGTACTACCGGCAAATCTGGCACAGCCTGCTGACCACCGGCCAATGGCAGGGCGAGATCTGGAACCGCCGCAAGAACGGCGAGGTCTATCCCGCGTGGGAGAACATCAGTTCGGTGAGGGACGGCGCCGGCAAGGTAACGAACTACGTGGCGATGCTGTCCGACATCACGCCGATCAAGCGCGCGGAGCAGCAACTGACGCACCTCGCCCATCACGATCCCCTCACCGACCTGCCGAACCGGCTCCTGTTCTCTGGCCATTTGCAGCAACGCATCGACCGGACCCGGCGTCATGGCCGGAAGGTGGGCCTGCTCTTCATCGACCTCGATCGCTTCAAGCGGATCAACGATTCGATGGGGCACGCCGCCGGCGACGCCGTGCTCGTCGAAGTCGCGCGGCGGCTGCGGTCCACCGTCCGCAACCAGGACCTCGTGGCCCGGCTCGGTGGCGATGAGTTCACGGTCGTGCTCGAGGACTTCGACCAGAGCGAAGTCATGGCCGCGTTCGCGCAGAAGATCATCGCGGCGGTGTCGCGGCCGCTGTCGATCGCGGGACGCGAGGTCGTCGTCTCGGCCAGCGTGGGCATCGCGGTCTTCCCGGACGACGGCGACTCGACCGAGGCGTTGACCAAGGCGGCGGACTCCGCGATGTACCGCGCCAAGGAGCGTGGTCGCAACACCTTTGAATTCTTCACGCGCGAGATCACCGAGCGCGCGATGGAACGGCTGTCGATGGAATCGGGCCTGCGCTCGGCGATCGCGCGCGGCGAGTTGTTGTTGCTGTACCAACCTCAGTTCGACGCCGCGACACGGCGCTGCGTCGGCGTCGAGGCGTTGCTGCGCTGGCGGCACCCGCAGGAGGGACTGCTGCCGCCCGACCGCTTCATTCCGATTGCCGAAGAGAGCGACCTGATCAACGTCATCGGGCAGTGGGTGCTGCGCCAGGCCTGCGCCCAGGCCAGGACCTGGCTCGACCTGGGGCTGGCGCGGGTGCGCGTCGCCGTCAACGTGTCCGGACGCCATGTGCTTCACGATCACCTGGTCGAGCTCACCCGCGAGACGCTTGCCGCGCACGACCTGACGGCGTGCGGCGGCGTCATCGAACTCGAGATCACCGAGACCATGCTGCAATCGGTGGAACGCAGTGGCGAGGTGCTGCACGCCCTGCGCGCGCTCGGGGTGCTGATCGCGATCGACGACTTCGGCACCGGCTATTCGTCCCTCGGCATGCTCAGGCAGCTGCCGGTGGACACGCTCAAGATCGACAAGACCTTCATCCACTGCCTGCGCGACCAGGAAGACAGCCGCGCGATCGTGGCCGCGATGATTTCGATGGCGCACGCGTTGAGCATGCGCGTGGTGGCCGAAGGTGTCGAAAGCGAGAGCGAGTTGGCCCTGCTGTGCTCCGCCGGGTGCGACGAGGTCCAGGGCTACCTGCTGGGCCGGCCGATGAGCGCGGAGTCGGTGACCGCCCTGCTGCAGGGCGCGCTCGTGGCCGTGGGCGGAGTCACACGGCGCGGGCCTTGACCCGCGACCCGTCCTTCACGCCCGGAGGCGGGTAGACGATCACGCTGGCCCCCGGGGCCAGGCCGTCGCGGATCGACGCCTCGGTGGCATTGCGTTCGCCGACGCGGATCGCGACCAGGCGGGCGTGGCCCTGGTCCAGCACGAACGCCGCCATGCCGCCAGGGTGGCCAGCGTCCCCTTGCGGCGTCGGAAACACCGCGCTGACCGGCACCTTCACGGCGTTGGCGACCTCGGTCGTGACGATGCGCACGCCGACCCGAAAGCCGTCGCCGAGCGCGGCCCACCGCGCCGACGGGCTGGTGATGTCGATCAGCACCTTGACCCGCTGCTCCTCCACGCCGAGCGCCGAGACCTTGGTGAACGCCGAAGGCTCGACCAGGCGCACGCGGCCGTCGAGCAGGCCATCCCCGCCCCAGCGTTCGATCCGGACCCGGGTGCCGGGCGTGGCCCGCAGCGCATCGGTGGTCAGCAGCTCGGCGACGACCTCGAGCGCGCGCGTGTCGCCGATCTCGACCAGCGGTGCCCCGAGACCCACGGTCGTCTCGCTCGGCTGCACGACGCGCAGCACGCGCCCGGCGATCGGGGCGCGCACGGCGAAGGCCCGGTCGCGCGCGCCGGCGCCGGCCCGCACGGCCATCAGCGCGGCGGCAGCCTGTTCCAGCTCGTGGCCGGCGACGTGGCGTTCCTCGCGCGCCGCGTCCAGGTCCTTCTTCGCGGCCTGCACCGCCAGGCGATCGGTGTCGAGCTTGGTCGGCGAAACGAAGCCGTCGCCGGCGAGTTGTTCGCTGCGGCGCAGTTCGTTCGTCGCCTGTGCAAGCGCGACCTGCGCGCCCTCGACGCGGGCGTTCACGCGCCGCACCTGCGCCTCGGCGACCTCGACCCGCAACTGCTGCTCGCGCAGTGTGCGTTCGTCCGTCATGGCCGGCAGGGCGGGCATCAGCGTCGCGACGACCGTGTCGGCATCGACGGGGTCACCCTCGCGCAGCGCGATGCGCGCGAGCTGTCCCGCCAGCGGTGCCGAGACGACATAGCGGTCGCGCAGGCGGGTCTTGCCGTCCTCGTCGATCGTGGCCTCGAATCGCCCGGTCGTGACCTGCGCGACCTCCACCTCGATCGGGCGGGGCGCCAGCGCCCAGGCAGTGGCGGCCACTGCCAGCACGACACCGACGCCGAGGGTGAACCCTGTGGCTTTCTTCATCTCACTCCCTCGTCTTCAACGCTGACACCATGTCGAGCCGGTCGATGCGCCGGCGTACCACCAGCGCGCTGGCGGTACCGGCCGCGACCACACACAGGGCCGCCCAGGCGCAGGTGCGCGCGCGCAGCACCGCCGGAAAGAAGAACTGGTCGGAGCGCAGCAGTTCGGTGATCAGGTGGGTGAGCCCCCAGCCGAGCAGCATGCCCAGCGGCAGCGCGACCGCGACCACGATCGCCAGCTCGCCCATCAGCAGCGCCGAGACTTCTGCGCGCGTGAAGCCCAGCACCCGCAGGCTCGCCAGCTCCCAGGCGCGCTCGGCGAGCGCGATGCGGGCGTTGTTGTAGACCACGCCGACCGCGATGACGCTCGCGAACGCACTGAGGATCGTGCTCATGATGCGCACGTTGCGCGCGCTGATCTCCTCCATGTTGCGCAGCATCGTGGCCTTGCTCCACGCGCCGGCGATGCGCGGCAGCGCCTTGCTGGCCTCGAGCACGCGGACTTCGCCGCCGCGCTGCGCGGCAAGGACGAATCCGGTCGAGACATCGCCGTCGCCGAGCAGCCGGTCGAGTTCGCGGCGGTCCATGTAGGCGTTCAGGCCCATCATCTCGCGCACCGTCGCGCGCACCGGCAGCTCGAGGACGCGCTCGCGGCCTTCGAGTACCTCGACGCGCACGGTGTCGCCCACGCGCAATCCGAGCTTGTCCGCCAGGCGATCCGTGAGCACCAGGCCCCGACCCTCCAGCAGCGTCGCGTGCAGGTCCACGTCGATGACGCGGTACAGCTCGGCGCGGCCCGCGTAGCCGCGGATCATGCTGCGCTCCCGGCGGTGGCCGTGGACGAAGTTGACTGCCACGAAGCGGGTCGACTCGACCTGCGTCACGCCGGGCAGCCGGGCCAGCTCGTGGCGCACCGCATCGTCGACCGGTTCGGCCGTCCAGACCGTCACGTCGCCGCGCAGGCTCAGGTTGAACTGCGAGTCGACGACGACGTCGATCGCGTCGCGAAAGAAGTTGCCGAGCATCACGATCGCGACGGCCGCCGCGACGCCGGCGATCGACAGCGCCGTGCGCCAAGGCTGCCGCTCCATGTTGCGCAGGATCATCCGCGTGGCCGGGGCGATCCGCCGCACGCCGAGCGTCTCGAGCAGCGTGTGGCGGTAGTGCGCCGGTGCCGGCGGGCGCATCGCCTCGGCCGGCGGCAGACGCACCGTCGCGAAGATCGCGTTCAGGGTGCCCACGACCGCGGTCGCGATCGTGATGGCCGCACTCACGACGACCAGCCAGGGCGCGATCCGGTGCTCGAACGCCGGGAAGCGGAACAGCTCGGCGTAGAGGCCCGTGAGCAAGGTGCCGAGCCAGTCGCCCAGCGCCATCCCCAGCACCAGGCCGACCGCCACGATCAGCAGCACGAACTTCAGGTAGTGCAGCCCGATCGAGCGGTTCGGGTAGCCCAGCGCCTTGAGCGCGGCGATCTGCTCGCGCTGGGTCGCCACCAGGCGCGAGACCACGACGTTGAGCAGGAACGCCGCGACGCCGAGGAAGATCGCCGGCAGCAGCGTGCCCAGCACGCGCTGCTCCTTGATCTCGTTGTCCAGCATCGCGTGGGAGGTCTGTTCCGTGCGGCCGTGCGCCTCCCGGCCGCCGTAGCGCGAGAGCACGCGCGAGACCGCCGCGATCGCCGCGGGTTCGGACGCGCCGGGTGCGAGCTTCAGCGCGACGCGGTTGAACGCGCCCTGCATGTCGTAGGCGCCGGCCAGCGCGTCGCGGTCCAGCCAGAACACGCCGAAGCCGCGCGTGTCCGGCATGCCCCACAGGCCGGCGAAGATGAATTCGGGCGACAGCGCGGTGCCGACGATGACGAGATCGCGTTGCCGGCCGTTGACCAGCGCCGACAGACGCGCCCCCGGGACCAGGCCGCGCGCCTGCGCGAAGCCCTCCGACACCAGCACCTCGAGGCTGCCGTCGGTGTGCGCGGCATCGCCGCTGTCGAGCGCGCGGCCCCGGCTCACGGTCACGCGGTTCATGCGCGGCGCGACACGGCGGTCGATGCCGATCAGCTGGCCGATGACCGGGTCGGACAGGCCCGGGATCTCGATCCGCACGACCTCCTCCAGCGTGGCCTGGACATCGGCGACGCCGGGCACCTCGCGCAGGACCTCGACCAGGCTGTTGGGCGCGCGTTTGACCGCGGCGAACACGTCGGCGAAGCGCCCCTGCGCGTAGAAGCGATCGCGTGCCAGCGCGAGCGAATCGACGGCCGACAGGCTGGTGACGAACCCGCCGATGCCGCTGGCGACGACCAGCGCGATCGTCAGCGCCTGGCTCCACATCAGGCGCAGGTCGCGCAGCAGCTTGCGGTCGAGCGCCTTCACCAGGACAGCTCCGCCGGCTTGACCCGGTGCGCATTCGCCACCACGCGCTGGATGCGCCCGTCGCCGAGGTACACGACCCGATCGGCCATGCCGGCGATCGCCGCGTTGTGGGTGATGACGATCGCGGTCGTGCCGAGCTCCTCGTTGATGTGGGCGATGACCTCGAGCACGAGCTTGCCGGTCTGGTAGTCGAGCGCACCGGTCGGCTCGTCGCAAAGCAGCACGTCGGGGCGCTTGACGATGGCCCGGGCGATCGCGACCCGCTGCTGCTCGCCGCCGGAGAGCTGGGCCGGGAAGTGATCCCGGCGCGGCGTCAGGCCGACCCGGTCGATCGCTTCGTCGGCCGGCATCGGGTCGTCGGCGATGTCGGTGACGAGCTGGACGTTCTCGCGCACCGTCAGGCTCGGGATCAGGTTGTAGAACTGGAACACGAAGCCGACGTGGCGGCGCCGGAACGCCGTCAGCTCCGACTCGGTCGCCGCGCTCAGGTCCTGACTGCCGAAGTTGACCCGTCCCGCGCTCGGCACGTCCAGGCCCCCGAGGATGTTCAGCAAGGTCGACTTGCCGCTGCCCGATGGGCCGAGCAGCACGATGAATTCGCCGCGCGCGACATCGAGATCGACGTCGCGCAGCGCCTGCACCTCGACCTCGCCGGTGCGGTAGGTCTTGGTCAGCCCGCGCACCTCGAAGACCGGGGCGTCGCCGGTATCGTTCATGCCGGGCGGCCGGCTGACGGGCTCGCGGAGGCGGAGAAGCACATGGTGAATGGGCGGTGCGCACCACGGGCGCGCACCGCCGTTCAACGAGTTGCGCTCATCGTATGAACAAGCCGGACCGCCGCATTGACCGGCGTCAACGCGGCGCCGCCAGGCCGTCCAGGATCGGGCAGTCCGGTCGGTCGTCACCGCGGCAGCAGCGAACCAGGTGCTCGAGCGCGACCTTCATCGCGAGGATTTCCGCCGCCTTCTGCTCCAGGTCCCTGATGTGCGCCTCGGCCAGCGCCTTGACCTGGCGGCTCGGCCGCTTGCGGTCCTGCCACAGGCTCACGAGCTGCGCGATCTCCGACAGCGAGAAGCCCAGGTCGCGCGCATGGCGGATGAAACGCAGCGTGTGCACGCCGGCGGGTTCGTACTGGCGGTAGCCCGCCTCGCTCCGACGCGCTTCGGGCAACAGGCCCAGTGCTTCGTAGTGCCGGATCATCTTGGCCGACACGCCCGAGGCCTTCGCCGCTTCACCGATGTTCATCATGACCTGCGCCCTGGATGCTGCTGCGGGACGAGTCTAGACCGCGGGGCCTCGGCAGGGCCTTCTCGGCTATGCTGAATGGTTGATGGACGACCGGAACGCACTGCCCGCCGCCCCCGACCCCCACGTCGAGGCCCCGTCGTTCCTGGCCGGAGGCGGCGAGATGGGCGCGCTGATGCGCGGGCACGACTGGGCGGCGTCCCCGCTCGGCCCACCGGCGGCCTGGCCGCAGACGCTGCGGACGATGGTGCGCGTGTTGCTCAATACCGGCCATCCGATGTACATCTGGTGGGGACCGGAACGGGCGTGCCTCTACAACGATGCCTACCGCCAGTCGATCGGGCCGGAGCGGCACCCGCAGTCGCTCGGCCGTCCGGCGCGCGAGGTCTGGGCCGAGATCTGGGACATCATCGACCCGCAGATCGAGCAGGTGATGTCGGGCGGCGGCGCGACCTGGCACGTCAACCAGCTCGTTCCGATCACCCGCAACGGGCGCCGGGAAGACGTCTACTGGACCTACAGCTACAGCCCGATCGACGACGAGCAGGCGCCCTGCGGCGTCGGTGGCGTGCTGGTGGTGTGCACCGAGACGACCGCGAACGTGCAGCTCGCGACGCAACTGCGCTCCGAGCGCGACCGCCTGTCGCAGCTGTTCGAGCAATCGCCCACGTTCATGGCGATGTTCGAGGGCCCGCAACACCGCTTCGTCGCCGTCAACCCGGCCTACCGGCGGCTGGTCGGTGACCGCGAGCTGCTCGGCAAGACCGTGGCGCAGGCGCTGCCCGAGGTGGTCGGGCAGGGCTACGTCGATCTGCTCGACCGCGTGTTCGCGACCGGCGAACCGTACATCGCGACCGAGGCGCCTTACATGACGCCCGCGGCGGCAGGCAGCCCGTCGCCCGAGCGCTATGTCGACTTCGTCTACCAGCCGATCCGGCAGGAGGACGGCCGGATCAGCGGCATCTTCGTCAGCGGCGCGGACGTCACCGAGCGTGCGCTGGCCTTTGCGTCGGTGCGCCGCAGCGAGTCGCAGTTCCGGGTCGCGCTCAACGCCGGCCGGATGGGCTCCTGGGAGACCGACTACACCACCAATGTCCGGCGCTGGTCGGCCGAGGGCATGGCGCTGTTCGGCCTGTCGCTGCCGGGCGGCATCGGCCATGTGGGGGGCGCCGACGACGAGTACATCGCCGCCATCCACCCCGAGGACCGGGAGACGGCGCGCCACTACCGCGAGATCGCGCAGACGCAGGATTCGTTTCCCGCCGCCTACCGGGTCGTGCGCCCCGACGGCAAGGTCCTGTGGCTGGCCGGGCGCGGGCTGGTCACCGAGCGCGGGCCGCAGGGCGAGGCGCGCCGCCTCGTCAGCATCATGGCCGACACGACCGAGCAGCGCGCCGCCGACGAGCGGCTGCGCGTCGAGCGCGCGCGCCTCGGGCTGGCGATGAGCGCCGGCCAGATGGGCGCGTACGAGCTGGACATCGTCGAGGACCGACTCTGGTGGTCGCCCGAAACCTACGCGCTGTTCGGCGTGACGCCGGAGACCTTCGTGCCCACGCGCGACAGCGTCGCTGCGCTGATCCACCCCGACGACCGCGACGAGTTCGTGCGCAGCCGGGCCGAGGCCATCGCACGGCGGCGCCCGTTCGTCCACGAGTTCCGGACGCTGCGCCCCGACGGCACCGAGGCCTGGCTGTCCCATCGCGGCCAGGCCGAGTACGACGAGTTCGACCGCCCGGTGCGCAACTTCGGCATCACGATGGACATCACCGAGCGCCGCAAGGTCGAGCAGTTCCTGCGCGACGCCGACCGCCGCAAGGACAACTTCATCGCCACGCTGGCCCACGAGCTGCGCAATCCGCTGGCGCCGATCCGCAGTGCCGCGCATGCGCTGCACCAGGTCACGGTGCCCGATCCGCGCCTGGCCTGGTGCCGCGACGTCATCGAGCGGCAGGTGGCCCACATGACGCGCCTGCTCGACGACCTGCTCGACCTGTCACGGCTGAACCGCGGCGAGCTGCGGCTGCGGCGCGAGGTGGTGAACCTGGCCGAGGCGCTCGAACATGCGCAGGAGATCGCCCAGCCGCTGGTCCTGGCCGGCGGGCACCGGCTGTCGGTGGAACTGGCCGATCGTGGCCTGGCGATCGAGGGCGACATGACCCGGATGGCGCAGATCTTCTCGAACCTGCTGATCAACGCCGTCAAGTACACGCCCGGGGCGGGGCAGATCGAGGTGCGGCTCGCGCGCGACGGCGACGCGGCCGTGGTGAGCGTCAGCGACAGCGGCGTGGGCATCGCGCCGGAGAACCATGAGCGCATCTTCGAGATGTTCGGCCAGTTGCAGGCCGAGGGCGGGAACCAGGGCGGGCAGGGGATCGGCCTGGCGCTGACCAAGGCGCTGGTCGAGATGCACGGCGGCGGGATCTCGGTGCGCAGCCCCGGTCTCGGCCTGGGGAGCACGTTCAGCGTGCGCCTGCCGCTGCCGGCGGACGCGGCCCAGCGGCCTGTTCCCGCGGCACCGACAACGCTTCGATCCGATGGCGAACATCGCTTGCGCGTGCTGATCGCCGACGACTCCACCGACATCGCCGACACCATCGCCCTGCTGCTCGAGGACCTCGGGCACGAGACGCGCGTCGCCTACGACGGCGAACAGGCGCTGGCAATGGCCGCCGAGTGGTCGCCGGACGTGGCGCTGCTCGACCTCGGCATGCCCAAGCTCAACGGCTACGAACTGTGCCGCCGCATCCGGCAGCTGCCCGGCGGCCCCGGCATGACGCTGATCGCGCAGACCGGGTGGGGCCAGGAGGAGCAGCGCCGCCGCACGACCGAGGCCGGTTTCGATCACCATGTGGTGAAGCCGGCCGACATCGACGATGTCGTCGCGTTGTTTCCGCGCGCCGGCCGTTGACGCGGCCCACGGCGTCCTCGCCGCTGGCAGCGCCTCTCAGGCCCGACTGACGATCCGGCTGGCGATCGCCCGGCCCATGTCGGTCGTCGACGCTTGGCCGCCCAGGTCCGGCGTGTGCGGCCCCTCGATCAGCACGGCCTCGATCGCCCGGACGATCGCGTCGTGCGCGGCGCGCGCGCCGAGGAAGTCGAGCATCAGCGCGGCCGACCAGATCATCGCGACCGGGTTGGCGATGTTGCGGCCGTAGATGTCCGGCGCGGAGCCGTGCACCGGCTCGAACAGCGACGGGAAGTTGCGCTCCGGGTTCAGGTTGGCCGACGGCGCCAGGCCGATCGTCCCGGTGCAGGCGGGGCCGAGGTCGGACAGGATGTCGCCGAACAGGTTCGACGCCACCACCACGTCGAAGCGCGTCGGCTGCAGCACGAAGCGCGCCGAGAGGATGTCGATGTGCTGCTTGTCGACTGTCACGTGCGGGTAGCCGGCCGCGACGGCATCGGCCCGGCCGTCCCACCACGGCATGCTGATCGCGATGCCGTTCGACTTGGTCGCGACCGTCAGGTGCTTGCGCGGGCGCGACTGCGCCAGCTCGAACGCGTACTTCAGCACCCGGTCGGTGCCATGGCGCGAATACACCGACTCCTGGATCACGATCTCGCGCTCGGTGCCGGCGTACATCACGCCGCCGAGGTTGGTGTACTCGCCCTCGGTGTTCTCGCGCACGACGAAGAAGTCGATGTCGCCGGCCTTGCGGCCCGCGAGCGGGCAGGGCACGCCTTCGAACAGGCGCACCGGGCGCAGGTTGATGTACTGGTCGAACTCGCGGCGGAACTTCAGCAGCGAGCCCCACAGCGAGACGTGGTCGGGCACGGTGGCCGGCCAGCCGACCGCGCCGAAGAAGATCGCGTCCATGCCCTCGAGCTGGGCCTTCCAGTCGTCCGGCATCATCTGGCCGTGCCGTGCGTGGTAGTCGCAGCTGGCCCACTCGATGTGGGTGAACGCGAGATCGAGTTCGAACTGCTTCGCTGCCGCCTCGAGCACCCGCAGGCCTTCGGGCATCACTTCCTTGCCGATCCCGTCTCCGGGAATCACGGCGATCTTGAGCGGCTGGGTCATCGGGCGGGCCTCGCTGGACAGTGTCGGGAGAGCGAATGCTAGTCGCTCCCGCCGAACACGGTGTCGCGCCGGCCCGCCGCCGGAATCGGAGGTCTCAGCGGGCGCTGCGCCGCCTGGCGGCGAGCGCCAGCAGGCCGAGGCCGGCGCCCATCAGGATGACCGTGGACGGCTCCGGAATGCCCGGGACGGGCGGAAACACTTCGTCCGCCGAGCCCTGCACGCCGACGGTGAAGCCGTTCCAGAATTCGTTGGTCGAACTGCGCCAGGTCAGCGTGTCGAATGCGCCGAGAAAGCGCAGCGTGCCGTGCGGCTCGCTGCCGCCGACGCCGTTGCTGTTCAGCTGGTATTCGAAGTGACCGTTGCCGAGATCGACGATCACCTTGCTGGCGCCGCCGCAGCCCCAGTAGCCGCAGGCGTTGCCATCGACGCCACCCAGGCTGAGGAGTTCGAAGTCCTGGTCGAACGCATAGCCGTTGCCGTTGAGGCTGGCGAACGCGAAGACCGGGTTGGCGATCGCCTGCGAGAAATTCAAGGTCTGCGTGCCGGCCCTGCTGAGCGCGACGATGTCCGTCCCGGTCGGCCGGTTGTCGACGGCCGCGCTCGTGTACGGGGAGGTGGCGCCCGAGCCGCCGATCCAGTAGTCGGTGCCGCCGCTCGGCTGGTAGAAGCCGATGCCGTTGGCGTTCGTGTACGTCACCGTGATGGTGGTGGTGTTGGTCGTGATCGTGCCCTGGCCCTGGAAGCCGGTGGTGGCGGTGTTCGTGCCGGTCCAGTCGGTCCAGAAGATCGGGTCGGCCATCGCCGGTGGACTGGCGAGCGCGGCAAGGAGCGCACCGACGGAAAGGAAGGCGTGGCCACGACAGTGGTTCATGGAAGGTTCTCCTCGTTGGTGTCGGACGTCGCGTGCACCCGGTGCAGGGCCGCGGGCTTTGATCGACGGCCAACGTATCGGCCCACCATCACACTGTCAACTCTTCATTCTTGGGATGAGCGCACGAGGTAAGCTGATCGCCACCGCGCCGGCCCGGGCATGTCCCGGACGCGCTGAACACCCATCCTCAACAGGCTTGCACGGCATGACCCGGATTTCTCTGACGGCCGTTGAAATCAAGGCATTCGTCCCGGCGAAGGACTTCGCACGTTCGATCCGGTTCTACGAAGCGCTTGGCTTCACGTGCGCATCGGTCCACCAGGATGTCGCGTACTTGCGCTGCGGCGAGTCCAGCTTCCTGCTGCAGGACTTCTTCGTGCAGGCGCATGCCGACAACTTCCAGATGCACCTGCTGGTCGATGACGTGGACGCCTGGCACCAGGCCGCCAGGACGGTGGCGACCGAGTTCGGCGTCCGGATCGGCGAACCGGCAGACCGGCCATGGGCGATGTGCGACTTCACGCTCTTCGATCCGAGTGGCGTGCTGTGGCGCATCGGCCAGAACATCCCGCGCCCCATGACGCCATGACCCGACGGCTGCGACGCCTGCTGGCGGTCACCTGGGCCGCGCCGTGTTCGCTGATCGGGCTGTGCCTCGGCGCGCTCGCGCTGCTCGTCGGCGGCCGCGGTGCGCGCGTCGGCGGGGTACTCGAATTCTCGTTTCCAGTGCACCACGGGCTCGGCCGCTCGATCGCGGCGCGCCTGCCCTTTGCAGCGATCACTTTCGGCCATGTCGTGGTCGGCACCGCTCCCGTTCAACTGGCGCTGCTGCGCGCCCACGAGCGTGTCCATGTGCGGCAGTACGAAATCCTCGGGCCGCTGTTCCTGGTGGCTTATCCGCTGGCCAGCATCCTGGCGGCCGCGCGCGGCCGACCGCCGTATCGCGGCAACTGGTTCGAGGAACAGGCGCGCCGCGCGGCCGCCGCGGATGGCGGTGGGGCTGCGGGGCAGCCCGGTGAATGAACTTCGAAGGTCAGGCATGCAGATCCTTGCCACTTCGCGCTGGCCGGGATGGCGTCTCGGCGTTCTGAAGTAACGTTCCACCTCGTCCCCCACACAGTCCGCACATGAACATACCGTCGACGCTGGCGCTCGCCGCCCTGATCAATGCCGCCGCCGCGGCCGGCGCCGGTGCCGCCCCTGGCGACCTGGAAAAGATGCGCTGGCTTGCCAGTTGCTGGCAGAGCCAGGGCGCGGAGCCGGGGTCCGTGGAGCAATGGACCGACGCTGCGGGCGGGACGATGCTGGGGCTGAGCCGCACGGTCAAGCAGGGCCAGACGGTGTCGTTCGAGTTCATGCAACTGCGCGAGCTGCCGGATGGCCGGCTGGCCTTCATCGCGCAGCCGTCCGGTCGCAGCGCCACGGTGTTCCCGGCGCTGCGCCTGACCGAGGCGGAGGCGGTGTTCGAGAACCCGACCCATGACTTCCCGCAACGCGTGGTCTATGCCCGCGACGGAGCGGAACGCCTGCGTGCCCGGATCGAGGGCCAGCGCAACGGCGCGCTGCGCACGATCGAGTTCCCGATGGTGCGCGTCGGCTGCGATGCGCCCGCAGGCGCCGCGTCGAAATAGCATGCAGACGACCGACCCCGTGCTGGTGCTGAACTGTGGCTCGTCGAGCATCAAGTTCGCGTTGTTCGACACCACCGCCGCGAGCGTCGCGCGCGAGCCGTTCTGGAAGGGCCAGATCGACGACGTGATCGGCGGCGGCGCCCGCATCCGGGAGACCGGTCGAGAAGAGGCGCACCTGGCGCTCGAGGCCGGACATCCGTTTCTCGACGCGCTGCGCCACATCCGGGCGCGCGTGCTGGCGCGGCTCGACGGGCGGACGCTGCAGGCGGTGGCGCATCGGGTCGTGCACGGCGGTGCCAGGTACCTGGCACCCGCGCGGATCGATCGGACCGTGCTGGCCGACCTGCGCAGCTACATCCCGCTCGCGCCGCTGCACCAGCCGTTCGCGCTCGAGGCGATCGAGGCGCTGCTGGAGGCCAGCCCCGCGCTGCCGCAGATCGCCTGTTTCGACACGGCGTTTCATCAGCACATGCCGCTCGTCGAACGCCTGTTGCCGCTGCCGCATTCCGCGTGGGAGCGCGGCCTGCGGCGCTACGGCTTCCACGGCCTGTCGTACGAGTACATGGCGGTCGCATTGCCCGAGCGGCACGGCACCTTGGCGCACGGACGCGTGATCGTCGCGCACCTGGGCAGCGGCGCCAGCCTGTGCGCGATGGACGGCCTGCAGAGCGTTGCGACGACGATGGGCTTCTCCGCGCTCGACGGCCTGATGATGGGCACGCGCTGCGGCTCGCTCGATCCCGGCGTGCTGCTCTACCTGCTCGAGGTCGACGGCCTGTCGCCGAAGGCGCTCGGTCAGATGCTCTACCACGAGGCCGGGCTGCTCGGCGTGTCGGGCCGCTCGGCCGACCCGCGCGACCTGCTCGCGCACGAAGCGCAGGACGCGCAGGTGCGGGACGCGCTGGCGCTGTACGTGCGCCGCATCGTCCGCGAGATCGGTGCCTTGACGGCCGTGCTGGGCGGGCTCGACCTGCTGGTCTTCACGGCCGGCATCGGCGAGCACAACGCGCAGATGCGCGCGCGAATCTGCGCCGAGCTGGGCTTCCTCGACGTGCGCCTCGACGCGGCGGCGAATGCGGCCCACGCGTCGACGATCTCGTGGGCAGGCGACCGCGTCACCGTCGCGGTGGAACCGACCAACGAAGAGTGGATCGCCGCGCGCCACGCGCTGGCGCTCGTCGCCGCGGCCGACGCGCCATCCTGATCAGGCGCGGTCGGCCGGGCTCCAGCGCCAGTCGCGGATCTCGGGCAGGTCGTCGCCGTGCTCGGCGATGTAGGCCTTGTGGCGCGCGATCGTCGCCCGATGCCATTCGGTCGCAGCCGGGATCCGACCGGCCAGGCGCGGCACGCGCCGGACGACATCGAGCGCGAGGCTGTAGCGGTCCAGGTCGTTGAGGACCACCATGTCGAACGGTGTGGTCGTCGTGCCTTCCTCGCGGTAGCCGCGCACGTGGAGGTTGGCGTGGTTGTGGCGCCGATACGCGAGCTTGTGGATCAGCGACGGGTAGCCGTGGAAGGCGAAGATCACCGGCTTGTCGCGCGTGAACAGCGCGTCGAACGCGTCGTCGTCGAGCCCGTGCGGGTGCTCGCCGGGCGGCTGCAGCACCATCAGGTCGACCACGTTGACGACGCGCACGCGCAGGTCGGGCGCCAGTTCGCGCAGCACGGTCACGGCGGCGAGCGCCTCGACCGTCGGCACGTCGCCGGCGCAGGCGATCACGGCATCCGGCTCGCCCGCGCCGGGTTCGCTGCCGGCCCAGTGCCAGATGCCCGCGCCGGCCGCGCAGTGGGCCGCGGCGGCGTCGATGTCCAGCCACTGCCACTCCGGCTGCTTGCCGGCGACGATCACGTTGATGTAGTGGCGGCTGCGCAGGCAGTGGTCGGCCACCGACAGCAGGCAGTTCGCGTCGGGCGGCAGGTAGATGCGCACCACGTCGGCCTTCTTGTTGGCCACGTGGTCCATGAAACCCGGGTCCTGGTGCGAGAAGCCGTTGTGGTCCTGCCGCCAGACGTGGGAGGTGAGCAGGTAGTTCAGCGACGGGATCGGCTGGCGCCAGGCCACCTGGCGGCTGACCTTGAGCCACTTGGCGTGCTGGTTCAGCATCGAGTCGACGATGTGGATGAAGGCTTCGTAGCACGAGAACAAGCCGTGACGCCCGGTCAACAGGTAGCCCTCGAGCCAGCCCTGGCACAGGTGCTCGCTGAGGATCTCCATCACGCGGCCGTCGTGGCGCAGGTTCGTGTCGACGTCCGTCACGCTCGCCATCCACGCCTTGGGGGTCACCGCGTAGACCGCATCGAGCCGGTTCGACGCGGTCTCGTCCGGCCCGAAGACGCGGAAGTTCGCGCTCGCGAGGTTGCGCGCCATCACGTCGCGCACGAACCGGCCGAGTACCCGGGTCGATTCGGCGCGCACGCCGCCCGGCGTGACCACCTTCACCGCGTGCGTGCGGAAGTCCGGCATCACCAGCGGCTGGCAGACGGCGCCGCCGTTCGTGTGCGGGTTGCAGCCCATGCGCTGGACGCCGACCGGGGCCAGCGCCGCGAGTTCGGGGATCAGCGCGCCGTCGGCGTCGAACAGTTCGTCGGGCCGGTAGCTGCGCAGCCAGTCGCTCAGCTGGCCGAGATGCTCGTCCGACTGGAGGTCGGCCAGCGGCACCTGGTGCGAGCGCCACGTGCCCTCGACCGGCAGGCCGTCGACGGTCTTCGGCCCCGTCCACCCTTTCGGCGTGACAAGCACGATCATCGGCCAGCACGGCAGGGCGGGCGGCGTCGCGGCGTCGCCGCCGCGCGCCGCCGCCTGGATCTGCCGGATGCGTGCGTGCGCCGTGTCCAGCGCGGCGGCGAGCGCGCGGTGGACCTGCGCGGGATCGTCGCCCTCGACGAACAACGGTTCGTGGCCGTAGCCGGTCAGCAGCGCCGTCAAGGCCTCGCGGCCGATCCGCGCCAGCACGGTCGGATTGGCGATCTTGAAGCCGTTGAGGTGCAGGATGGGCAGCACCGCCCCGTCGCGGGCCGGATCGAGGAACTTGTTGGCGTGCCAGCTGCCGGCGAGCGGCCCGGTCTCCGCCTCGCCGTCGCCGATCACGCACGCGACGATCAGGTCCGGGTTGTCGAAGGCGGCGCCGTACGCGTGCGCCAGCGAATAGCCGAGCTCGCCCCCTTCGTGGATCGAACCCGGCGTTTCGGGTGCCACGTGGCTCGGGATGCCGCCCGGCCACGAAAACTGGCGGAAGAGCTTCAGCAGGCCGTCCCGGTTGCGCGCGATGCCCGGGTAGTGCTCGGTGTACGAGCCTTCCAGGTACGTGTTCGCGACGATGCCCGGCCCGCCGTGCCCGGGGCCGACCACCATCAGCATGTTCAGCGCGTGCTGCTTGATCAACCGGTTCAGGTGCACGTAGACCAGGTTCAGCCCCGGCGTCGTGCCCCAGTGACCGAGCAGCCGCGGCTTGACATCGGCGTGGGCCAGCGGCCTCTCGAGCAGCGGGTTCGCCTGCAGGTAGATCTGACCGACGGACAGGTAGTTCGCGGCGCGCCAGTACGCGTCGATCTTGCGGAACAGGTCGTCGTCCAGCATGCTCACGCCGGCGTTCACGCGCCTGCGCAGGTTGCGACGCTGCTCACCAGCGCGAACAGGACCAGGCCGCTGATCAGGCGCGGTGCGGCGAAGCCGTTGACCGCGTCGAGCCGGCAGCGAAGGGCAAACAGCGGTCCGCGCTGCGCGTCGCACCGGTCGAGGTGGTGGCGAAGCGCCGCCAGTTCGACGGCCGACGTGGCCACGGAGCCTCCGAAGGAGGAGGTTTTCCAGAACTGGCGATGGCGGGAGGACGTAGGCATCTGATGGATGTTCCGGTAGGGGTTCGAATGGGGCACCCAGCGTGTGCCCGACGGCCTGGTGGCCGTGTGGGGGAAACCGAAAACAGCGGCAACGCGAGTTGGCGTGCTGCGGCAGTATGCGCCATCAGATCTGCGGCTGGCGCGGGAGCGAGATCGTGAACACGCAGCCCGTGCCCGGCAGGCCGGTCACGTGCGAACCGTGGGGCGGCCCGGCCGGTGTGTTCGTTACCGAACATACAAACCGTCCGGCGCGCCTACACTTCAAACGTCCCGCCACTCAGGAGCCGCGCATCGGTGCTCTGCCAGACCCTCGAAAGAACCAGTTGCTCGCGGCGCTGCCGCCCGAAGAGTGGCAGCGCTGGGAATCGCGGCTGGAGGCCGTGGACATGCCGCTGGGCACTGTCCTGTACGAGCCCGGCATCACGCTGAGCCACGTCTACTTCCCCACCACCGCGATCGTCTCGTTGCTCTACGTGATGGAGAACGGCGCGTCGGCCGAGATCGCCGTGGTCGGGCGGGAGGGCGTCGTCGGCATCTCGATCTTCATGGGCGGCGGCTCGACGCCGAGCCGCGCCGTGGTGCAGAGCGCGGGCAAGGGCTACCGGATCTCCGCGAACTTCATCAAGGACGAGTTCGCCCGCACGCCGGTGCTGCATCTGCTGCTGCGCTACACGCAGGCGCTGATCACGCAGATGGCCCAGACGGCGGTGTGCAACCGCCACCATTCGCTCGACCAGCAGCTGTGCCGCTGGCTGCTGCTGAGCCTGGACCGGCTCCAGGGCCATGAACTGGTGATGACGCAGGAGCTGATCGCCAACATGCTCGGCGTGCGCCGCGAGGGCGTGACCGAGGCGGCGCTGAAGCTGCAGTCGGCCGGGATGATCCGCTATGCCCGCGGGCGGATCACGGTGCTGGACCGGCAGGCGCTCGAAGCGCGCACCTGCGAGTGCTACGCCGTCGTCAAGAAGGAATACGACCGGCTGCTTCCGGCGGTGACGGCCGCCTGACGCCCGATGCCAGCCAGCGCTGTGTGCGCTGGCAGACGGTGATCGCCCCGCGTCCGACCCAGACTGGGCGGTTCGCAGGGCTCCCGCCCAGCATCCACTTCGGCATGTGCAGCGTGCAGCATGCGACGTTCAGGAGTTGCATTGACCGCTGCCGAGAATCGCCTGATCGAACTGCTGCCGCCCCGCGACCGGGAGCGCCTGCTGGCCAGTTGCGAACCGTTCGCGCTCCGGCTGGGCGACGTGATCTACGAGCCCGGGATGGTCACGACCCACGCCTACTTCCCGGTCGAGAGCTTCATTTCGCTGGTCACCGTCATCGACGGCTCGCCGGGGCTGGAGGTCGGCATGGTCGGGCGCGAGGGCATGCTCGGCTGCAATCTCGCGCTCGACGTCGCCACGACGCCGTTCCGGGCGCTGGTGCAGGGGACCGGCCTGGCGCGGCGCATCGGCATGAAGGCGTTCCGGGCCGAACTGGCGCGCAGCGCGGTGCTGCAGCGCACGGTCGGCCGCTACGTGCATGTGCTGATGGCACAGATCGCGGATTCGTCGGCGTGCCTGCACTATCACCGGATCAGCCCCCGGCTGGCACGCTGGCTGCTGATGAGCCAGGACCGGGCACACGCCAGCGCGTTCCACGTCACCCACGAGTTCCTCGCGCTGATGCTGGGCGTGCGCCGCGTCGGCGTCACGACTGCGGCGGTCGCGCTGCAGCGCGCGGGGCTGATCGACTACCGGCGCGGCGAAATGAGCGTGCTCGACCGCGCCGGGCTGGTCGAGGTCGCCTGCGGTTGCTACCGGGCCCAGCAGGGCAACTACGAAACCCTGCTCGGCCACGCGCCGGTCGCCGTGCCTTGAGAATCGGGGTCGTGGCTCCACTTGGCAGCCATGGACTCGAAACCCCTGAACATCGCGTGTGCCCACTGCCTGGCGACCAACCGGGTGCCGGCGGACCGGCTCGGTGACGACCCCGTCTGCGGCCGCTGCGGCCTGGCGCTGCTCGACGGCCGCCCGGTCACGCTGACCGACGCGACCTTCGACCGCTTCACGCAACACACCGATCTGCCCGTGCTCGTCGACTTCTGGGCGCCGTGGTGCGGCCCGTGCGTCGGCATGGCCCCGCATTTCGACCAGGCCGCGCGCCAGCTGAAAGGCCATGCGCTGCTCGCGAAGGTCGACAGTGACGACAATCCGGCGACGTCGGCGCGTTTCGGCATCCGCAGCATCCCGACGCTGGTGCGGCTGGCGGGCGGCCGCGAGACCTCGCGCCGGACCGGCGCCCTGCAGGCTGCCCAGATCGTCGCGCTGGTACGCTGACGCCCGTTGACTTCAACGTTGTAAGGAAGGACGACCCATGCCCGACTACCGCAAGACCCCCGAGGCGATCGCCGCGCTGACGCCGGAGCAGTTCCGCGTCACGCAGCAGAACGCGACCGAGCGCCCCGGCACCGGCGAGTACCTCGACAATCATGAGCCCGGCATCTATGTCGACATCGTGTCCGGCGAACCGCTGTTCGCCTCGAGCGACAAGTTCGAGTCCGGCTGCGGCTGGCCGAGCTTCACCAAGCCGATCGTCCCGGCCCACATCAACGAACTGCGCGACACGGCGTACGGCATGGTGCGCACCGAGGTGCGCTCCGTGCACGGCGACAGCCACCTCGGCCACGTGTTCCCGGACGGCCCCGCCGACCGAGGCGGTCTGCGCTACTGCATCAACTCGGCCTCGTTGCGCTTCGTGCCGCGCGACGAGATGGAAGCCGCGGGCTATGGCGCCTTTCTGGACCAGGTGGAGGAGGTGAGATGAGTCAAGAGCGTGCGGTACTCGCCGGCGGTTGTTTCTGGGGCATGCAGGACCTGATCCGCCGCTACCAGGGCGTGATCTCGACGCGCGTGGGCTACTCGGGCGGCGACGTGCCGAACGCCACCTATCGGAACCACGGCACCCATGCCGAGGCGATCGAGATCGTCTTCGATCCGGCGCAGCTGAGCTTTCGCCAACTGCTCGAGTTCTTCTTTCAAATCCATGACCCGACGACGCCGAACCGCCAGGGCAACGACCGCGGCCTGAGCTACCGCTCGGCGATCTTCTACACCAGCGACGAGCAGAAGCGCGTCGCGCTCGACACCATCGCCGACGTCGAGGCCTCGGGCCTGTGGCCCGGCAAGGTCGTGACCGAGCTCGCGCCCGCCGGGCCGTTCTGGCAGGCCGAGCCGGAGCACCAGGACTACCTGGAGCGCATCCCGAACGGCTACACCTGCCACTTCATCCGGCCCGACTGGAAACTGCCCGCGCGCCAGCGCTGACGGCGTCGAACGGGTGAAAGTCGCCGCCTCGAAGGCGGCGCTTTCCTACAGGCGTCGCGCGCCCGCCTGCCCGAGACTGGGCAGGAACCGGAGCGACGCCATGAACCTTTATTTCTTGCCCAAGCCTCCGCCGCCCGATCCCGGCTGGCTGCGCAGTTTCACCGTTCACCTCGTCGAGCTCGCACCCAAGCTCGATGTCGTGACCGCGATGACCTTCGCGCGGCATGCGTTCGACGCGATGTTCCTGCTGCCGCCGAGCGAGGCGGCCGAGATCTGGGACGAGACGATGACCTGTCGCATCGTCAGCTGGCGCAGCTTGCACTGAGATGGTCGCGACCGCGCTGGCGAACCCCGATCGCGTGGTTCACCCGGCGGTGTCCGCGCCAGGCCCGGCCGTGTTCCACGACGCACGCGGCAGCGCCCGCACGGCGGGCCACGACACCACGACCAAGCTGAACATCGCCCGCGGGCTGGCGCGCCTGATCGGGGTCGAGCTGGCGCTGGACAGCGACGCGCGAACCGTGATGGCGCCATCGCTGGTGGTGCCGTCCGACACCATCACGAGCCTCGCCGAAGCGCGCCGGCTCGGCATCGGCGACGCGTCGCAGCTGTTCGGCGGCGTGGTGCCGCATGCCTGCATCGCGACCAAGGTCATCAGCCACCCGCTGCCGCATGTCGGCGCCGCCGCGCCGCCCGGCTGGTGCGCGGCGTTCGGCGAGCGCGTCCGCGACGTGGTGCTGGAGGGCTGGACCGCGTTCTCGCTCGCCGACGCGCAGCGCGCCGGCGAGGCCTTGCTGGCCGGTGGCGCGGTGCGCGTGAAGTCGCCCACCGGTGTCGGCGGGGCGGGGCAGCACGTCGTGCGCGACGCGGCGTCCCTGCGCGTGTGCCTGGACGGCATCGGTGCCGAGGCGATCGCCGAGGAAGGCATCGTGCTCGAACGCAACCTCGCGCAGGTGATCACGCACAGCGTCGGCCAGGTGCAGGTGGGCTCGCACGTCGCGAGCTACGTCGGCACGCAGCGGCTGGTGTGCAACCACCACGGGCACGAGGTCTACGGCGGCTCCGACCTGTGGGTCGTGCGCGGCGGCTTCGACGAGCTGGCGGCGCAGCCGTTCGCCGTCGCGCAGCGCCGGGCGATCGCGCAGGCGCTCGCGTTCCACCGCGCCGCGCTCGACTGCTTCGACGGCATGCTCGCGACGCGCAGCAACTACGACGTGGCCGAGGGCGTGGACGAGGCCGGCATGCCCCGCATGGGTGTGCTCGAGCAATCGTGGCGAATCGGCGGTGCGTCGGGCGCGGAATTGCTTGCGCTTCAGGCATTCGCGGATGATCCGGGCCTCGACTGCGTTTCGGCCTCCACGCACGAGATCTACGGCGAAGCGCCGGCACTGCCCGCCGGCGCGTTCGTCAGCTTCGACGGGATGGACGATGCCGGCACGGGCCGCCTGCTGAAGTACGCGGTGGTGGCGCGCGATGACCAACTCGCATGACGAGGCCGTCGAGATCCGTGTCGACGACGACGCGATCTCCGGCACCTTCGTCACGCCGGGCACGCTGGTGCCGGGCGTCCTGTTCGTGCACGGCTGGGGCGGCAGCCAGCAGCAGTACCTCGCGCGGGCCCGCGAAGTGGCGGCGCTGGGCTGCGTCTGCCTGACCTTCGACCTGCGCGGCCATGCGCAGACGCGCGGCCAGTACGAGACCGTGACGCGCGAACAGAACCTGCGCGACGTGCTCGCCGCCTACGACACGCTGATCTCGCGCCGCCATGTCGATCCGGGCAGCGTCGCGGTGATCGGCAGCAGCTATGGCGGCTACCTCGGCTCGGTGCTGACCTCGATGCGGCAGGTCAAGTGGCTCGCGCTGCGCGCGCCGGCGCTCTACATCGACACCGATTGGGACAGCCCCAAGTTGCGGTTGCACCAGCAGCAGGATCTGAAAGGCTACCGGCGCAGCGTCGTGCCGGCGACCGACAACCGCGCACTGCGCGCCTGCCGCGAGTTCGGCGGCGACGTGCTGCTGATCGAATCCGAGCACGACGCGATCATCCCGCAGGCCGTTCTCACCAGCTACCGCGCGGCCTGCACGCATGCGCGCTCGCTGACCTATCGTTGCCTGCACGGCGCCGACCACGGCCTGACCGCCGACGCGGACCAGCGCGCGTACACGCAGCTGCTGGTGTCGTGGCTGGGCGAGATGGTGTCGGGGGCGCGCGCCCCGCTGGCGGCGTCGCGCGGTCGCGAAAGCGGCGCCGATGCGGCCGGGCCGGAGACGCCGCCAGGCGCCGAGTAGCGCGGGCCGGCGCCGCCCGACTCAGCTGTTGTCGAGCGCGGGCGCCTGCGACAGATCGGCGTCGACGTTCATCAGCACGCTGGCGAGTTCCAACGTCTTCCAAAGATGCGCGGGCATCTGCAGGATCGCGTCCGGCGTGCGCGCGCTGGCCACCCAGGCGCGGATCTCGGCGTGCTGAGGCGCGGTGAGCAAGGCCCGGTGCCGCATCTCGTCGAGGGTGTTCATCGTGCGCTCAGGCGGCCGGGGCGGGGGACGCGCGCAGTTCGCGCAGGCGGGCGGCCGCTTCCTTCTTGCCCATCGAACGCAGCGAGGCGATGGCCGCGAGGTGGGACGCACGCGGGCGTGCCGTGCCGGCCTCCCAGTTGTAGACCGACTGGCCCGACGCGCCGACCAGCAGCCCGCAGTCGGCTGCCGACAAGGCCAGCCGCTTGCGCTGCGAGGCCAGGCCCTTGGCGCTGAAGCGCGTCGGCTTGACGGCCGCGTCGCGCGCCGCTGGCACTGCCTTGCCGACGGCTCGGGTCAGTCCCTTGACCTCGCGTTCGAGGTCTTGTGCGCGCCGTTTCAACGCGGCGATTTCCGCGCGGTGGGCGGCCGAGGCCTTTTTCAGCGCTGCGAGTTCGTTGCGGATCTCCTTGCGGGCCACGCGAACGATTTCATCCTTGAAGACGGAAGCGATATTTGGCATCTGGGGATTGTGCAACGAAGCCGTCAGCGGTAGGCGTTCCAAATTGGCGAGTGTGCGTCGCCTGCTACAACGGCGCCAGGATGCCGGTCGACGTGGCCTCGGCGGCGAGTTGGCCGGTGGCGTTGTAGAGCGCCGCCTCCATGAACGCGATGCGCTTGCCGCGCCGGATCACCCGGCCCTCGACCGTGCCCTCGCCCGGACCGACCTTCTCGTAGAAGCTCACCTTGATCTCGAGGCTGAAGACGGTCTGCGTGTGGCCGGTGTCGTGGATCACCGCGTGGGCCATCGCGGCGTCGAGCCAGGCGGTGATGAAACCGCCCTGCGCGATCGTGCCGTTGGTGTGGCAATACTCGCGCCGGACCGTGAACGCGGCGCTCGCGACCTTGCGTTGCGCGTCCCAGCCGGTCACGCGGAAGTTGCCCATCGACTCGCTCAGGGCCTGGCCGGAGCGGATGCGCGCATCCAGGTCGTCGTCCATCGATTCGCCTCGGTGGTGAAGAAGATGACGATTCTCGGTCAGGTCGACGGCCGGGCCGGCGCTTGGCCACAATACGGCGCGGCCGCCGGCTGCCCACACCACCCACGGAGACCCATCCCGCATGTTCTCGCACATCATGATCGGCACCAACGACCTCGACCGGGCCAAGTCCTTCTACGACCCACTGCTGGGCACGCTCGGCGTGCCGCCCGGCTTCGTCGACCGGCATCGCATCTTCTGGCGCTCGCCCACCGGCGTGTTCGCGGTCAGCCGCGCGATCAACGGTGAACCGGCGTGTCCGGCCAACGGCGGCACGATCGGCTTTGCGTGCCAGTCGCCGGAGCAGGTCGACGGTTGGCACGCGGCCGGCCTGGCCGCCGGCGGCACGACCTGCGAAGAGCCGCCCGGCGTGCGCGAGGGCGTCGGCGGCCGGCTCTACCTGGCCTACCTGCGCGATCCGGACGGCAACAAGCTCTGCGCGATGCACCGCCTGCCGAAGGCCTGATGCCGCCGCGTCAGATCGACGCGGCGGCCGCCGCTGTCGGCACGCCGCAGCGCCACCACCGCGGCAGCAGGTGCTGTACCTCGGGCCGGCGGTAGCGGTCGTCGATCAGCAGCACGCAGCCCTCGTCGGTCGGCGTGCGGATCACCCGGCCCGCCGCCTGGATCACCTTGCGCAGGCCCGGCAGCAGGTAGACGTAGTCGAAGCCGGCGCCGAACGTGGCCTGCATCGTGCGGCGCATCTGCTCGTTGACCGGGTTGAACTGCGGCAGGCCGAGCGTCGCGATGAAGGCACCGACCAGCCGTGTGCCGGGCAGGTCGATGCCCTCGCCGAACGAGCCGCCGAGCACCGCGAAGCCCACGCCGTGGCCGTCCTCGACAAAGCGCGCGAGAAAGGCGGCCCGGTCGGCCCCCGACATCGCACGCGTCTGGCGCCAGGCCGGCACGTCCGGGTGTTGCGCGACGAAGGCATCGAACGCGCGGTCGAGGTAATCCAGGCTGCTGAAGAACGCCAGGTAGTTGCCGGGCCGTGCGGCGACCCGGGTGCCGATCAGCGCGGCGATCGGGCCGACCGACGCATCGCGCGCGGCGTAGCGCGTCGAGATCGCATCGATGATCTCGACCGACAGCTGCGCGGAACGGTAGGGCGGCTCGATCGTCAGGCACGCGGTGTCGTCCGGCAGGCCCAGCACGTCGGCATAGAACCGGTGCGGCGACAGCGTCGCCGAGAACAGCACCGTGGCGTGCGCGGTCTCGAACCGCGCCTTGAGGAATGCAGCCGGCACGACATTGCGCAGGCACAGGACCGCGTCGACCCGGCCGCGGCCCGCCGACGCCGGCCGCGTCAGGTCCACGATCGAGTGCGCGCCGAAGCTCTCCGCCAGCCGCACGACGCGCAGGGCGTCGAAGTACAACGCCATCAGGTCGGGTGCCAGCGGCAGGCCGCCGGCGGTGTGCTCGCCGATCGCCGCGGTCGCCTGGCGCAGCGCGGCGAGCAGCGGCTCCGGCGGGCGCGGCAGCACCTCGTAGGCGTCGGCGGCCGGCGCAGGGGATGCCGGGTCGGACGCGGGCCAGGAACGCCGCACGCGCCGCAGCGCGGTCGCCAGCGGCGGCGGCGCGGCCCGCACCGCGGCGCGCACGGCCGCGAGCGACAGCGCCGCGCTGTACATCGATCTTGCCCGGTCGAGCAGGTTGTGCGCCTCGTCGACCAGCAGCGTGACGCGCCACTGGTTCGCGAGCGTCAGGCCGTGCAGCAGCGCCGACGCGTCGAAGTAGTAGTGGTAGTCGGCGACCACCACGTCGGCCCAGCGCGCCAGCTCCTGCGCCAGGTAGTACGGGCAGACGCGGTGGGCCGCGGCGATGCCGCGCACCGCCTCGCGGAACCAGCGCGGCGTCGCGATGGCCGCCTGCCGCGCAGCGGGCAGGCGGTCGTAGAAGCCGCGGGCCAGCGGGCACGACTCGCCGTGGCACGCCAGGTCGGGGTGCTCGCAGGCAGTGTCGCGGGCGACCAGCTGCAGCACGCGCAGCGACCCGGGCGGTGATTCGTCGCCCTCGGGCCACGCGCCGAGCTGCGCGAGCGCGTCGAACGCCGGCGCGTGACCGGAGTTCTTCGCGCTCAGGAAGAACAGGCGGTCCAGGCCGCGGTCGGGCAGGGACTTGAGCGCGCCGAAGAGCGTCGCGATCGTCTTGCCGATGCCGGTCGGGGCTTCGGCGAGCAGGCAGCGCCCGCGGCGCGCCGCGAGGAAGCTGTGCTCGGCCAGCCCGCGCTGCCCGGCGCGGTAGTCGGCATGCGGAAACGCGAGCGCACGCAACTGGTCATCGCGTGCGGCGCGGTGCTGCAGTTCGCGCTGCGACCAGGCGATGAAGCGCTCGCAAAGCGCCGCGCCCACCGTGCGAAGTTCGTCCGCGCTGCAGGCTTCGCTCGACACCGTCTCGGCCTGCGTGACCACATCGAAGTAGACCAGCGAGACCGTCAGCGCCGGTCGCTCGAACTGCGCGCACACAAGCCAGCCGTAGACCTTGGCCTGCGCCCAGTGGAGCGCGCGGTGGTTGGCGGGGATCGCGGCCACATCGCCCTTGTGCGTCTTGACTTCCTCGAGCACATCGCGCGCCGGGTCGAAGCCGTCAATACGTCCACGCACGGTGAGCGGGCCGTACGTGCCGCTGACGGGGACTTCGCTGCGGTGCGATTCGGGCCGGCGCCCGGCGACGGTGCGATGACCGGCCATGCCTTCCTGGGCGGTCGGCGAGGGCGTGAAGCGCAGGTCCAGATCGCCCTGCTTGGCGGCGAACTCGCAGAGTTCGCGCACGCCTATCGTGTATCGGGGGAGGGGGAATGAAGACATGGCAGACCGCAAGGGTCCGCCATGCTACTGTGGATTCGTACAGTCAATAACGGACGCGGCGCGCCGGCCGCATGATGGCCATCAGCACGGCGCCCACGCCGGCGGCGGCCAGCAGCGCCCGCACGGGCTGCTGCTGCGTGTACTCGATCAGCGAATCCAGGGGTGCCGACGCGTTGTTCAGCGCCGGAGACAGCTTGCCGCGCACCGTCTCGACCTTGTCGGAGACGCTGTCGAGCGCTGCATTGGTCGCCGCCTTGGTGGCATCTACTGCGCGCGTGGCGGAGTCGGCGGCCTTGTCGACGAGGTTGGCGGCATTGGTGCCGGGCGTGGCGGATGTCGTTTCGATCATGGTCTCGGCTCCTGGTGAATGACAGTCCTGACGGTAGGCAATCGCCGCGCCCGGGGGCAGCGGACAATCAGTGGCAAGCGCGTAGTACGCGTCCTACTGCCATGCGTTCGATCAGTGCCGGATGCGCCGACCGCTCTCGGTGATCCACTGGCGCGCGACCTTGCTCGGGTTGTCGTGCCGGCGCGCCGCCCACCGCTCGCCGGCCACCGCGCGGGCGCGCTTGTGCGACACGGCGGGCTCGGCATACACCATCACTTCGTTGGCGAAGAATGCGATCCACTCGTTCTTGGTCATGAGCAAGTGCCTCCTTTCGGCCGAAATCGTAGTGATGGGAAACATGCGCGCTTGTCGGACGCCGACCCTCGCGGTTGGAGGAATTCGGCGATCCGCGAACGCGGCGGACGCTTAGGCTAAGGTGCCGGCGTGCGCATCGCCACCTGGAATATCAACAACATCGCGACTCGGCTGCCGCTGCTGCTGGCCTGGCTGGAGACGACGCGGCCCGACGTCGTCGCGCTGCAGGAACTCAAGCTGACGACCGCGCGCTTCCCCGCCGCCGAACTCGAGGCTGCCGGCTACGGCGCGCTGGTCGTCGGGCAGGCGACCTGGAACGGTGTGGCCATCCTCGCGCGCGGCGCGGAGCCGGTGCCGGTCCGCCGGGCGCTGCCGGGGGATGCGGACGACCGGCAGGCGCGCTACGTCGAGGCGGCCGTGGCGGGCGTGATCGTCGGCTGCCTCTACCTGCCCAACGGCAACCCGGCGCCCGGCGCCAAGCTCGACTACAAGCTGGCGTGGTTCGAGCGCCTGTTGCTGCACGCGGCGCAGCTGTGGGAGAGCGGGCACCCCGTGGTGCTGGCCGGGGACTTCAACCTTGTCCCGACGGACCAGCCGGCGGACATCTATTCGCCCGCGAGCTGGCGTGACAACGCACTGCTGCACCCGGTGGCGCGCGCGGCCTGGCGACGCCTGCTCGCGCAGGGCTGGGTCGATGCGCTCGGCGCGTCACATGACGGCCCGCCGCGATACACGTTCTGGGACTATCGCCGCAACCGCTGGCCACGCAACGCGGGCCTGCGCATCGATCACCTGCTGCTGAGCCGCAGCGTGCAGCCCCGGTTGGCGGCCTGCGGTGTCGATGTCGCGGTGCGCGGCATCGAAGGCGCCAGCGACCATGCGCCGGCGTGGATCGAGCTCAATCCTTGAGATCGGCGGGTACCTTGCCGCCGTTCGCGGCCACCTTGTTCATCACCTGGCGGTGCAGCCAGATGTTCATTGCGGCCGAGTCGTTCATGTCGCCGGTGTAGTGCAGTTCCTGCGCGAGTTCCTTGCGCGCCGCCAGCGAGCTGTCGAGCCCGAGCAGCTTCATCAGGTCGACGATCGACGTCCGCCAGTTCAGCTTCTCGCCCGCGTTCTGCGCCATGCCGTTCAGCATCTGCTCGACGTCGACCTCGGTCATCGGCTTCGCTGCGGGCGCGGCGGCAGCCGTCGTGCCGGCGGTGCCGGTCGGCGGCGCAGTGCCGGCGCCCGGTGGTGTCGAGGGCGCCTGCGCCGTGGTTGTCGTGCCGGCATTGGCCGCGCCGGTGTGCGACGGGAAGATCTTGGCGAGGATGTTGCTGAGAATGCCCATGGAGTTTCCTTGTGAATGCGGAAGTCGCCATGTTCCGCGGTGCGCGCGCGGGCGCGCACGCAGACGCTGGCCCGCACGCTTGTAGGAGCGCGCGCCTGCCGCGTCGCCGGCCGCTTCCGCGGAGCCTCAACGCCGCAGCAACTGCCCCGCGGCCTCGCCGGCCGGCTGCAGCGGCCCGAGCGGATTGACCTGGCGCTCGACCCGGTCCCCGTGCGGCTCGCCGCCGTAGCTGCGGAACAGCACGACCTCGTCGCGCACCGCCACCAGGCCGTTGAAGTGCCAGCTGGTCACCCGCGCGGTGCGACGGAAATTCAGGAAGTCGAGGAGAAAGTTGCCTTCCCGCCGCGACTCCTCGCGTCCAAACCGGAACTCATAGGCCTGGCACGCCTGGCGCGCCAGCAGGCACTCGCGGATACCCGGATCGAGCGCCTCGAACGGGACGCCGGGGTCCGGCGACAGGCGCGCAGTGAGCTGCGGGTACGGGATCACCGTGACGTTCGCGCTCGCCGCGGGATCGAAGCCGAGCGCACGCATCTGCGCGACCGTGGTCACGTGGCCGAGGATGCGGTCGAATGCGGCCGCAGCGGCCGCGTAGCTGTCGAACGGCGAGCGGGCTTCGTTGTCGGCGCGCGGCAGCATGCCGGCACAGCCGGCGGTCAACATCGCGGCGAGCAGCGACGCGAGCGCGGCGCGGCGCGTGGCGAAGTGGCGTGACGGACGGCGAAACATGCTGCGGCTCTCCCCGGAGCGCGCGGGCCCCTGCTCGACGCACCGACCTTATCGAGCACCGACTCGCCCGGGCTTGACCCAGCGCAAGACCGGCAAGCCGGCCGCTCGCCACACTGGAGTCGCGCCGGACGCTGTCGGGCGGAAGAAAGCAGCGCACGTGTACGAATCCATCCTGGTGGCGGTCGATGGCAGCAATGCGGCCGAGCGCGCGCTGACCGAAGCGATCGCGCTCGCGCGCGGACTCGGCTCGGCGCTGCGGCTGCTGCACGTGGCCGATGCGCGCGTGCCGGATGGGTCGCTCGTCTACGCGCCGCCGGCGCAATTGGCAGAGGACTTTCGGGTCGACACCGAGGCCGTGCTGCCGCGAGCGGTCGAGCGGGCGCTGGCCGGCGGCGTGAAGGCGGAGGGCATCGTGCGGCGCGACACCAATCGGCGTGTGGCCGAGCAGATTCTCGACGAGGCGTCGCGCGCGCGCTCCGGCCTGATCGTGATGGGCACGCATGGCCGCACGGGCCTCGCCCGGGTGGCCCTGGGCAGCGACGCGGAAGCGGTGCTGCGCGAAGCGCCCGTGCCGGTGCTGCTGGTCCGCACGGCCGCGGCGACCGGGCCGGGCTGACCACCCGCCAGCGATCACCTCTCCATCGAACAGGACCTTCCATGCCCTCCCTCACCCCCACCGAGCTGAACCAGATCCGCGACCAGCTGAACCGGCGCCTGCAGGCGCTGCGCAGGGAAGTTCATGCCGCGCATCTGGCGCGGCAGGCGGCCGACCTGCCCGACACGCGCGAGGTCGGCGACCGCAAGGACGAAGCCGCCCGCCACCAGTTCAACGACCTGGACGATGCCCAGGAACAACGTGACCTGGATGAGCTGGCCGGCGTAATGGCCGCGCTGCAACGGCTGGACGCCGGCTCCTACGGCGAGTGTCTGGACTGCGGCGAGTCGATCCCGGCGCCGCGTCTGCGAGTCCAGCCCGCCGCCCCGCGCTGCGCGCCGTGCCAGGCCGCGCACGAGGCGGCGGCGGAACGGGCGCACTGATCAGCCTTCGGCCTGGCCGGGTTCGCAGGTTCCGGAATCGAGGGTGATCGCGCGGACCCGCGCGCGTTTCAAGCAATGCTGCGCAGCAGCAGCGCCTGGAGCGCGAACTTGCGCGCGTCGCTGCCGTCGCCGAGCAGTGCCGCCACCTGCGCCACGGGGTGCGCCGGATCCTCGAGGCCGCCCAGGATCGGGATGCCGGCCACCGCCCCCAGGCGCTCCATCAGGCGCGGCTCGATGTCCAGGCACACCACCGCGCTGTACAGCCGGCCCAGCATCTGCGCGGTCAGCTCGACGGTGTGCGGGTCGCTGTGTTCGCTCAAGTGGGGGCGGATGTGCGCGACACGCGCGCCGAGTTCGGTGGCGGCGTGGTCGATCATCGCCACGTCGACGCGATCGTCCTCTTCGGCGGCACACAGCACCGCAAGGATCCGCCCCTTGAGCGATGGTCGCGGCGCGCCCGCGCGTTCGGCGGCCTGCAGCGCACGTGCCGCCGCGCCGAGGGCCGCGAGCGGCTCGGAGGCGAGCGGTTCGGCCACGGCCGGACGAGCGGGGACGGGGGACGGTTTCATCGACGGCGGTCAGCGGCTTGCATGCGTCGGTCGCAGCCTATCGGGGTCGCCGGCCGGGCCTTTGACGCGGGTCAAGGTTCGCAGTGCAACCGGCCGCGGACACACGCCGGATACAGAGCATTCACACACCGTTTCGCGCCGACTCGTGCGGTTCTCACGGCGCTGCCGGCGGCTGCCTAGGATCCACCGCAAGCCACGAAACGACCGACCCGAGGAACCCGCCATGCTCCAGACCACGTTCGCCACCCCCAGCGCCACCGTCCATCTGCCCCGCGCCGCGATGACGCGCTCCGCCGACGCGATCGAGACCGCCCGCCGCGACGACGAGGCCGGCCGGCGCATGATTGCCGCGCTGGGGCAACTGAACACCGCGCTGGCGCCCCAGCGCCGCGTCGTGCATGCCGGCGACGTGATCTACCAGGCGGGCGAGCGCTTCGGCAACCTCTACGTGCTGAACGCCGGCTTCATCAAGATCGTCAACCTCACGTCGGACGGCCGCGAGCAGGTGGTCGGGCTCAAGTTCCGCGGCGACTGGCTGGGCTTCGACGGCATCGCCAACGGCCAATACTCGTGCGACGCGGTCGCGATGGACACCGGCGAGGTCTGGACGATCCGCTATGACGCGCTGCTGGCCGCGTGCGTGCAGCAGCCCGCGCTGCTCAACGTGCTGCACGAGGCGATGAGCCGCGAGATCGCCCAGGACCGCAACTCGCTGATGTCGGTGTGCACGCTGCCGGCCGACGCGCGCGTCGCCGAGTTCCTGCACTATTGGGCCGGCTCGCTGGCCCGCCGCGGTCTGCGCGCCGACCAGATCACGCTGCGCATGACGCGCGCCGAGATCGGCAACTACCTCGGCATGACGCTCGAGACCGTGAGCCGCGCGCTGTCGAAGCTGGCGCGCGGGCAGGTCATCGCGTTCCCGGAAAAGGGCCGCCGCGACATCCGCATCCCCGACATCCGCGCGCTGTCCGCGTTCGTGCAGCAGTCACTCGCGCCCGAAGCGGCGACGATGCTGCAGTGAACGGTCAGCCGCCGGACGCCTGACGCGCGCCCAGCGCGGCGCCGATTGCCTGCGCCAGTTCCTCGCGCGAGCACGGCTTGCGCAGCAGTTCCCAGCTGGCCGGCGAGGCGCTGTCGGCCTCGAGCAGTTCGGCGGAGAAGCCGGACATCAGCAGCACCGCGAGCGACGGCTTGCGCTGTTCCGCCCGCGCCGCCAACTCGGTGCCGCGCATTCCGGTGCCGAGCGCGATGTCGCTCAGCAGCAGGTCGATGCCTGCGCCCGCGTGCAACACCGCGAGCGCGTCCTCGGCGTTCGAGGTCGCCGACACGCGGCAGCCGAGCGTTTCCAGGAAGGTGCGGACGATCGTGCGCACCTCCTCGTCGTCCTCGACCAGCAGCACGCGCAGCCCCGGCGGCACCGCATGGCCAATGGCGGACGCCGCGGCTGGCGCGACCGCGACCTCGCGCGGCTCCGGGATGTAGAGCGTCAGCGTGGTGCCCGCGCCCGGGGCGCTGTCGATCGTGATCGCGCCGTTCGATTGCTTGACGAAGCCGTAGACGGTGCTCAGGCCCAGGCCGGTGCCGCGGCCGACGTCCTTGGTCGTGAAGAACGGCTCGAACGCGCGCTCCTTGACGTCGTCCGTCATGCCGCTGCCGCTGTCCGAGATCGCGATCGCGACGAATTGCGCGGGCGGCGGCGACGGATCGTCGAGCTCGGCGCGCAACTCCGCCGGCAGCGCCGCGCAGGTGCCGGCGCGAAACCGCAGCAGGCCGCCATCGGGCATCGCGTCGCGCGCATTGATCGCGATGTTCAGCAGCGCGGACTCCAGCTGCGAGGGATCGGCCAGCACGGTCGGCTGCGGCGACTGCAGCTCCACCTCGATGCGGATGCGCTGGTCCAGCGTGCGCCGCAGCATGTCGGCGAGTGATTGCAGCATCGCGCCGACGTCGACCTGCACCGGCTGCAGCACCTGCCGGCGCGAGAAGGCCAGCAACTCGCCGGTGAGGTCGGCGCCGCGCCGGCTGGCGCGGGCCGCCGCGGCGACCAGCTGCTTGCGATACGCGTCGTCGGCGTTCGAGGGCAGCTCGTCCAGCACCTGCAGGTTGCCCTGGATCACCGTCAGCAGGTTGTTGAAGTCGTGGGCGATGCCGCCGGTCAGCTGGCCCACGCTCTCGAGCCGCTGCGCATGGTTCAGCGCCTCTTCCGACTGGGCCCGTTGCAGGCTGGTCGCGAGCAGGCTGGCCATGGATTCCAGAAAGCGCAGCTCGTCCTCGCCGAACGCGCGGACCGTGCGCGAGCGCACCGTCAGCGCGCCGATGGTCCGGCCGCGATCCGAGATCGGCACCGCCAGCGCGCTGCGCAGGCCGGCCTCGAGGAATGCGGGCGGCACCACGAACCGCTGCTCGCTGGCGTAGTCGGGCACCAGCAGCGGCTGGCGCATCGACAGCACCAACCCGGGGGACGAATCCGGCAGATAAGGGATGCGCGTGCCGACCTCTTCGCCGGGCACGGGGCCGACGCCGCTGGCGACGCGCAGGCCGGCGCGGTCCGGTTCGAGCAGGAACACCCGCGCGACCTCGACCTCGAGCGCCGCCGCCGCAATGTGCGGCACCTGGTCCAGAACCACCTGCGGGTCGCGGGCGTCGACCGCCATCCGACCCAGGTTCGCCAGATGCTCGCTGTAGCGCGCCCGCTGCAGCGCCTGCTTGACGCGCGGGTACGCGCCGATGCCGCGGATCGACGCGACGACCAGCGGCAACCCGTGGTCCTGCATCGGGCTCAGCGCGATCTCGACCATCACCTCGGAGCCGTCCTTGCGCTTGGCGACCAGCTCCATCTGCGTGCCCATCGGACGGGCGCGCGGTGCCCGTGAATAGCCCTCGCGGTATTCGGCGTGGCGCGGCCGGATCGCGTCGGGCACGAGCGCGTCGACGCTCAGGGCGATCAGCTCGTCCGGCGCGTAGCCGAGCAGGGTGCTCGCCGACGGGTTGGCCATCACGATGCGGCCGCTCTGGTCGACCAGCAGCATCGCATCCGGATAGGCGAAGAACAGCGAGCGGAAGACCGTCCGCTCGTCGATGCTGGCCGGCAGGGCGGACGGCGTCGGCGGAGGCGCGGCGGGCTCGGTCATGGGTTCAACCGGTGGTCACCGGCGCGACGAGGATGTAGCCGGCGCCCCGGACCGACTTGATGATCTTCGGGTTGTCCGCGTCGTCGCCGAGCTTCTTGCGCAGCCGGCCGACCTGAACGTCCACCGTGCGGTCGAACGGGCCGGCTTCGCGGCGGTGGGTCTGCTCCAGCAGCTGGTCGCGCGAGAGCACGCGGCCCGGCTGCCTGGCGAACGCGCAGAGCAGATCGAACTCGCCGGTCGTCAGCGCCACGTCGTCGCCCCGCGGATCGAGCAGCTGGCGGGCATCCAGGTCGAGCTGCCAGCCGGCGAACTGCAGCACGTTCGCCGGGCCCGGGCCGCTGACCAGGGCGGGCGCGTTCGGCTCCGCCGGCGCCAGGCGGCGCAGCACGGCCTTGATGCGGGCGGCCAGCTCGCGCAGGTCGAACGGCTTGGTCACGTAGTCGTCGGCGCCCATCTCGAGGCCGACGACCTTGTCGACCGCGTCGCCGCGGCCGGTGATGATCACCAGCCCGCAGCGCCAGTGCTCGCGCAGCTGGCGGGCGATCGAGAAGCCGTCCTCGCCGGGCAGGCCGAGGTCGAGCAGCACCAGCGCGGGCGGGTCGGCCGGCATCAGCGCGGCCAGCGCGCGCCCGTCGTGCAATTGCGTGATGCGGTAGCCGTGGCCCTGCAGGTACCCCGCCAGCAGCTGGGTGATTTCGACTTCGTCGTCGAGGATGGCGATGTGGACGGCGCTCATGGGTTCTCGGTGGAGCACAAGCAACGCGGGCGAGCGTAACAGCATTGACGGGGGTCAAGCGGGCAGCGGCGGCGGCGGCCGACACTGCGTCACCCATGGACGCACGCATCGCCGATCCCGCCGCCGGGCTCAGTGAAAACGAGGCCGCGCAACGCCTGCTGCGCTGTGGGCCGAACCGGCTGCCGGCGCCGCAGCATCGCTCGCCCTTTGCGGTGGCCCGTGCGGTCGCGCTGCAACCGATGCTGCTGCTGCTGCTCGCCTGCACCGCGCTCTACGCGATGCTCGGCAACAGCTTCGACGCCGTCGCGCTCGGGCTGTCGGTGATCGGCGTCGCGACGATCTCGGTCTACCAGGAACTGCGCACCCAGCGCGTGCTGGAGGCGCTGCGCGACCTGTCCAGCCCGCGCAGCACGGTCGTGCGCGACGGGCTGGTCCGGCGCATTCCGAGTCAGGAGCTGGTCCCCGGCGACCGCCTCGTCGTGCAGGAGGGCGACCGGCTCGCGTGCGACGCGCAGCTCGTCGTGTCGCACGCGCTGCAGGTCGACGAGTCGCTGCTGACCGGCGAATCAGCGCCGGTCGCCAAGGACGCCGGCGGGTCCGATGCGGCGTCGGTCCGCCTGCAGGCGGGCACGCTGGTCGTGCAGGGCGACGGCACGGCGATCGTCACCGAGACGGGGGCGCGCACCACGCTCGGGAAGATCGGCGGTTCGCTGGCCGCGCTGGCGCCGCGCCCGAGCCGGCTGCACGCCGAGCTGACGCGGTTGGTGCGCGGCGTCGCGCTGATCGCACTGGTCACCTGCGTGATCGCGGCCACCGTGTTCGCGTGGCGCGACCAGTCGTGGACGGCCGGGCTGCTGGTCGGGTTGACGCTGGCGATGTCGATCGTGCCGGAGGAGTTCGCGGTCGTCTGGACCGTGATGCTCGCGATCGGCGCGTGGCGGCTCGCACAGGTGCGGGTGCTGACGCGCCAGCCGCAGGCGATCGAGACGCTCGGCACGATCACGGTGCTGTGCGTCGACAAGACCGGCACGCTGACCTGCAACCGCATGGAGGTGACGGCGCTGCACGACGGCGCCGACAGCGATGCCGACGGCGCGAACCCGGCGAACTTCGACGCGTTCGAGCCGCTGCTGCGTGCCGCCGCGCTGGCGAGCGTCAGGGAGGGCATCGAACCGATGGACCAGGCGATCTTCCGCCTGGCGAAGGGCGACCCGTACGACGGCATCGACAGCCTGGCGCAGCGCGAGGGCGTGGCACCGGGGCGGCCGTTCATGCGCCAGGCCTGGCGTCTGGCGGGTGGCGAGCGCGTGCTGGTGGCGATGAAGGGCGCGCCCGAGGCGGTGCTGGCGCGCTGCAACGACAGCCCCGAGCGCCTGCAGCGCCTGGCGGCACAGGCCCAGGCCTGGGCCACGCACGGCCTGCGGGTCATTGCCGTGGCGCGCGTGTATGGCGCGGTCGGCTCACCGCTGCCCGACACCGGCTACGAGGCCATCGGCCTGGTCGCGTTCCAGGACCCGCTGCGCGGCGACGTGCCGCAGGCGCTTCAGGCGTGCCGCCACGCGGGCGTGCGGGTGGTCATGATCACCGGCGACGCGGCTGCGACGGCGCTCGCGATCGCGCGCCAGGCGGGGTTGCTGGCGGCCGACGCTACCGAAGCCGGGACGGTGCTGACCGGTGCGCAGCTCGACGCGATGAGCGAGGCGCAGCTCGAGGCCGCGATCGGCCGCGTCGCGGTGTTCGCGCGTGTCGCGCCGGCGCAAAAGCTGCGCATCGTGCAGGCGCTGCAGCGGCGCGGCGAGGTCGTCGCGATGACCGGCGACGGCGTCAACGACGGCCCGGCATTGCGGGCCGCCGACGTGGGTGTCGCGATGGGCCAGCGCGGCACCGATGTCGCCCGCGAGGCGGCGGCGATCGTGCTGATGGACGATCGCTTCGGCTCGCTGGTCGACGCCGTGCGCGCCGGGCGGCGCATCTTCGCCAACCTGCAGAAGGCCGTGGGCTATCTGTTCGCGGTCCACGTGCCGATCGTCGGGCTCGCGCTGCTGCCGCTGCTCGGCGGGCCGGTGCTGCTGCTGCCGATCCATGTGGTGCTGCTGGAGCTGATCATCGACCCGGCGTGTTCGCTCGTGTTCGAGGCTGAACCGCTGCACGTCGACGGCATGAACGTGCCGCCGCGGCCGGCCGATGCGCCACTGTTCAGTCCGCGCGCGGTCGCCCGCGCGCTGGCGGTCGGTGGCGTCGCGCTCGCCGCCGTCGTGGCGGTGCAGTGGCTGGGGCATGCGGCGGCCTGGGACGATGCGTCGTTGCGGCTGGCCGCGCTGGGGACCCTCGTGGCCGGCAATGTCGCGATGCTGGAATGGTTCCGCACCGGGCTGCGCACCGGGCGGAGCGCGAACAGCGTCTTCGATGCGCTGGTGCTGGGCGTGTGTGCCGCGAGCTTCGTCGTGCTGCAGGTGCCGCCGCTGGCCGGCGCGTTCGGGTTGCCCACCGCGCTCGATGTGCGTTCGACGGTGGCGCTGCTGGCCTTGCCGGCAGGTTGGGCGCTGTGGCGGCTGGCGCTGGTGGTCGGCCGGCGGCGCTTGGCCTGACCGTTCGCGCCGCGCTCAGCCCAGCCACTGGTGCAGCGCCGCCAGCGCCGCCCGCGCCAGCAGCGCGGCGAAGTCGTGCCGCGCGATCGAGCGGCGCGCGATGAAAGACGGCAGCCACGCCGCCCGCCCCAGCATCCACTCAAGCGTCAACAGCAGCAGCGGCAGGCCGAGCACGGCCGATGTGCCGGGCAGTGCCGGGATCACGTTCGGCAGCGCGAACACCAGCACCAGCGCGACGACCGCGCCGTGCGGCCCGCCCGCGCTGAACACGTCGCTCACGGAGATGCGTTCGCGCCGCGGGTCGTCGGCCAGCGCCGCCAGGTGGCGCAGGAAGGGAGATTCGCGGGTCACTCGTTCATCCATCGGCCCCAGCCTACACGCCCGCGGCGCGCCGGCGAGCAGGCCACGCGCTGCGTTGACGCGCATCAAGGGGCACGCCGGCGCGCCTGCCTATCGTGGTCCGATCCACTCGATCGCGGAGGTCGCATGCGACTCACCTTCCTCGGTGCCACCGGCACCGTGACCGGCTCCAAGTACCTGCTCGAGCATGGCGGCCGGCGCCTTCTGGTGGACGCTGGCCTGTACCAGGGGCTGAAGCAGTTGCGGCTGCGCAACTGGGACGCGTTCGTGGTCGAGCCGTCGCAGATCGACGCGATCGTGCTCACCCATGCCCACCTCGACCACAGCGGCTTCCTGCCGCGGCTGGTGCAGCGCGGCTTCCGCGGTCGCGTCTACGCCACCGCACCGACGCGCGAACTGTGCGGGCTGATGCTGCCCGATTCCGGCCGCCTGCTCGAGGAGGAGGCCGACTACGCCAACCGGCACGGCTTCTCGAAGCATCACCCGGCGCTGCCGCTCTACACGGAGCAGGACGCGCGCGACGCGCTGCACCGCTTCACGCCGACGGCGGTGAGCGACGCCTTCGAGCCGATTCCCGGCGTGCGCGTGCTGTTCCGGCGCGCCGGACACCTGCTCGGTGCGGTCAGCGCGCGGGTCGAGTGGGATGGTGGTTCGCTGCTGTTCTCGGGCGACCTGGGCCGCGGCGACGACCTGCTGATGCGCCCGCCGGAGCTGCCCGACGCCGCCGACACGGTGATCGTCGAATCGACCTACGGCGACCGGGTGCACGCGCAAGTGGACCCCCTGGCCGAGCTGGCCGCGGTCATCAACCGCACCGCGGCGCGAGGCGGCGTGGTGGTGATCCCGTCGTTCGCGGTCGGCCGCGCGCAGGCGCTGATGTACTGCCTGCACCTGCTGCGCGAGCAGCGCCGCATCCCCGACCTGCCCGCGTTCCTGAACAGCCCGATGGCCGCCGACGCGACCCGCATCTACCGCAGCCATGCGGCGGAGCACCGGCTGACGCCGGAACAGTGCGAGTCGATCGGTCGGGAGGTCCGCATCGTCAGCAGCATCGAGGAATCGAAGCGGCTCAACGAGATGCGCTACCCGGCCATCATCATCTCCGCCAGTGGCATGGCCTCGGGCGGGCGGGTGCTGCACCACCTCAAGGCGTTCGCGCCGGACCACCGCAACAGCATCGTGTTCGCCGGGTACCAGGCGGCCGGCACGCGCGGGGCGGCGATCGTCGGCGGCGCGCCCTCGGTCAAAATCCACGGCCAGCAGGTGCCGATCCGTGCCGAGGTCGCGCAGCTCGATTCGATGTCGGCCCACGCGGACCGCAACGAACTGCTGGCGTGGATCGCGGCGCTGCCCGCGGCGCCGAAGCGCGTGTTCGTGACCCACGGCGAGCCGGTCGGCGCGGACTCGCTGCGCCAGGCGATCGAGGAGCGGCACCGCTGGCCGTGCTCGGTACCGGAGTACCGCGACATGCTCGAGCTGTGAGGCGTCAGGGCGGCGCGGTGGGCCGGGGCGCAGCGGGCTCCGTGCGCGCGGCATGGCGCAGCGCGTTGAGATCCTGGCGGATCGCGTGCAGCTCGCGGTGCAGCTCGTGCAGCAGTTCATGCTCGATGCGCCGTTCCTCGGTCTGGACCCACAGCGCCGCGATCGACGCCGTCACCAGCGACAACACCGCGAAGCCGAGCAGCACCACGAACACCGCGAAGATCTTGGCCGCCGGGGTGCTCGGCACGATGTCGCCGTAGCCCACGGTCGCGGCGGTGGTGAAGGCCAGCCACAGGCCGTCGCCGAACGTCAGCACCTTCGGCTCCAGCCACCAGAAGCCCAGCCCGCACAGGGCCAGCACGCTGATGCCCAGGGCCAGCAACGGCGGCAGGTTGCCGCGCCACGGTGCCGGCAGCACCGGCTCGGCGAGCCGCAGCACGATCAGCGCGGCCGTGCCCAGGCGCACGACGAGCAGATCGGCGTCGCCGCCGCCGGGCAGCACGCCGGACAGGAACAGCCCGGCGGCGAGCACGAGGCCGAGCTGATCGGTGGTGCGGGTCGGCGCGCCCGGCGCCTGCTCCCCGGGGTGCGCCTCGCGCCGACGCCGCGCGAACGCCCGGGCCGCGACGAGGGTCGCGCCGCCCGCGAGCAGGTACAGCAAGCTGCTGACGCTGCGATGGATCGACAGCAGCGCCAGGTAGAAGGCCGGGATGGTCGCGAGCAGCGCAACCCATTCGATCCGCTTGGCCCGGCCGATCGGGGGCAGGCGAAGCACGTCAGTGCGCCATCAGCACTGGCAGCGTCATGGTGCGCAGTACCGTGCGCGAGGCGCCACCCAGCACCAGCTCGCGGGCGCGGCTGTGGCCGTAGCAGCCCATCACCAGCAGATCGGCGCCGACATCGGCCGCGAGCGACAGCAGGGCATCGCCCGCCGGGCCGGCGGAGCTCAGCGGGTGGTGCTGGATCGGCGCATGCACGTCATGCCGGCGAAGGTAGGCCTCCAGCGAATCGGCGTGCGCGCGCTCGGTGCCGGGCTCGTCGGCGAGCGCCAGGTGGATCTGGTGGGCGCGCTGCAGCAACGGGATCGCGGCCGACACGGCATGGGCCGATTCGCGGGTCGACTTCCAGGCGATCAGCACCTGCCCGCCGACCGGTTCGCGGACGTCGATGAACGGCACGATCAGCGCCGGCCGCCCGCTCGCGAGCAGCACCGACGGCACGAAGTCGGCCGACACGCCGCTGGTCATCGGGTCGGACGGGTCGAACTGGCCAAGCACCATCAGGTCGGACCACAGCGCCTGCGTGGCGAAGCCGGGGATTAGCGGTTCGGCTTCGAGCTCGCGCCAGGCCACCGGCGCGGCGTCGCTGACCGACGCGCGGTCGAACCGTTCGCGGGCGGCATCGCGGTAGTCGATGTCCAGCTGCTGCAGCATCGCCATCAGATCGCCGGGACCGGCGTCGAGCACATAAGGTGCGCTCACGGCGCTGGGCGTGCTCGCATACAGCGCGGTGACGCTGGCGCCGTGCCGCGCCCCGAGTTCGCGGGCCAGGAGCAGGCGTCGCGTGCTGCGCGGCGACGGATCCAGGTGCACGAGGATCGAGCGCAGCGTGCTCATGGCGTCACGCCGGCAGGCGCCCGCACCAGCAGCACCGGCACGGGTGCGCTGCGCAGCACCTGCTCCGCATCGCTGCCCAGCAGCATCCGGCCGACGCCGCGGCGGCCGTGCGTGCCGATGACGATCAGGTCGGCCCCCCAGGTGGCGGCCTGCTCGGCCACCACCTCGGCCAGGCGCGGCCCCATGCCCTCGACCAGCTCGGTGTCGACCTCGAGGCCGGCGCGCTGGGCCCGGTCGCGCCCGTTGGCCAGGATCGTCCGGCCAGCCTGGCGCATCACCGGCAGCACGTCGGACAGGTAGACGGCCCCCGTCTCGAAGCCGGAGGCGTAGACCAGGTCGTCCACCAGGTGCAGCAGCCGCAGCCGCGCACCGGTCAGTTTGGCGAGCGCGATCGCCTCGTCCAGGCCCCGGGTGGACGTGGGGCTGCCATCGAAGGGCACCAGGATGCGTTGGTACATGACGGACTCCTGTGAGGGTTCGTCGTCACGATAGAGCGCGCCGCGGCGCCCCGACTTGACGGAGCGCAAGCGGCACGCGAGACTGCTACGCGCCCGGGAACAGCCCGCGCAGGTAGCCGATCTGCACCACCAGGTACAGACCCAGGCCGATGCTGAACGCCCCGACGAGCGCCGTCGCCGAACGGTGCAGGCCGACCAGCCGGGTCGCCGACAGGCGCAACGGCATCGCGATGACAACCGACAGCGCCGCCATGCCGAGCAGCGACCCGACCCCGAACACCGCGATGTACCCGAGTCCGAGCGCGACCGAGGGCAGGCCCTGCAGGCTCAACATCACCAGCGCCGCCGAGCCGGCCAGGCCGTGCATCGCGCCGACGGCGAGCGCGCGCACCGGCCAGGCCGCCGTCGCGCCGCCCGGCGTGCGCGCGGCGCGCTCCTGCCGCACGCGGCGCAGCAGGTCGGCACCGAGCAGGACCAGCATCACGCCGACGGCGGTTTCGAGCGCGCGCTCGGTCGACGGCGAGATCGAGTGGCCGAGGACGAACACCGCGCCCCCGAACAGCATCAGCGTCAGCGTGTGGCCGACGCCCCAGGCAGCCCCCTGGCGCAGCGTCTGCGCGAGCGAGGCCTGCCGCGCCGCGAGCGTGGCGACGGCGGCGAGGTGATCGGCCTCGGTCGCGTGCTTCATCCCGAGCAGCAGGCCCAGGGCCAGGATCGACAGTGTCGTCACGGTGGGCCGGGCGGGGCTGGGTCGCGCATGGACGCCACCCTAGCAGACCGCTGCCGAGACGCGGCGGTCGCGGCCGTCGAAATTCAGTCCAGCCGCACCAGCGTGCCGTCGCGCTCGGCGCTTTCCACCTCGACCGTCGGGACGACGACCGACTTCTCGCCGGCCCGGCCCCACACCAGATCGACCATGTCGCCGTCGAGCTCCTCGATCAGGCAGGGGCCGACCGGGATCGTCAGGGCCTGGCCGTCGTGGGCGACGACCCGGAGCGGTCCGGTGACGCGGGCGGAATGGGTCTCGTGCAGCATGGTCTTCGGCCTCGGTTGCGTGAATTTCGAGCCTAGGCAGCGCGGCGCCCGGTGTCGCGCGGAGATCGCCGGCGCTCGCCGTAGGACGGCGCCTGCAGGGCCGGCGTCGTACGCGTGCGCGCAATGAATGGCAACATCGAGCCCCCTCGCAGTTCCCCATCCCGATGAGCGATTCCATCTCCCACCCCGTCGCGGCCAAGTGGCCCGCCGCCCACCCCGACCGCCTGCAGCTCTATTCGCTGCCCACGCCGAACGGCGTCAAGGTGTCCATCATGCTGGAGGAGATCGGCCTGCCGTACGAGGCGCACCGCGTCTCGTTCGAGACGCAGGACCAGATGTCCGCGGCCTTTCTGGCGCTGAACCCGAACAACAAGATCCCCGCGATCGTCGACCCGAACGGGCCGGGCGGACGCCCGCTGGCGCTGTTCGAGTCCGGCGCGATCCTGCTGTACCTGGCCGAGAAGAGCGGTCAGCTGCTCCCGGTGGAACCGGCAGCGCGCTACGAGACGATCCAGTGGCTGATGTTCCAGATGGGTGGAATCGGGCCGATGTTCGGGCAGCTCGGGTTCTTCACCAAGTTCGGCGGCAAGGACTTCGAGGACAAGCGCCCCCGCGACCGCTACGTCGCCGAATCGGTGCGCCTGCTCGGCGTGCTGGACCAGCGCCTGGACGGCCGCGCCTGGGTCATGGGCGACGCCTACACGATCGCCGACATCGCGATCTTCCCGTGGGTGCGCAACCTGGTCGTCGGGTACGGTGCCGGCGAGCTGGTCGGCATCGACAACTTTGCCAACGTCAACCGTGCGCTGGCTGCATTCGTCGCGCGCGCTGCCGTGCAGCGCGGCCTGACCATCCCGGCCAAGCCGGACGCCTGAACAGGGAACCACCCACGATGAGCCTACCGACTACCCGCCTGGGCCGCACCGGCCTGACCGTCTCGCGCCTCGCGCTGGGCACGATGACCTTCGGGCTGCAGACCGACGAGGCGGTGTCGCACCGCATCCTCGACACCGCCGCAGCCGCCGGCATCAACTTCCTCGACGTCGCGGATGTCTACCCGCTCGGCGGTACGCTCGAGACGGCCGGCCGCACCGAGGAGATCGTCGGCCGCTGGCTGCAGGCGCAAGGGGCGGGCGGTCGCGGGCGCTTCATCGTCGCGACCAAGGCGGTCGGCCAGATGGGGCCGAACCCCTGGGACCAGGGCGCCTCGCGCAAGCACCTGCTGTCCGCGATCGACGCGTCGCTCGCCCGGCTGCAGACCGACCACGTCGACCTCTACCAGCTGCACTCGGACGACCGCACGACGCCGCTCGACGAGACCCTCGAGGCCTTGGACGTGATCGTGCGCTCGGGCCGGGCGCGCTACATCGGCGTCTCCAACTTCCTGGCCTACCGGCTGGCGCTCGCGCTCGGCCGCGCCGAGTTCCTTCGCCTGACGAAATTCGTCTCGGTGCAGCCGCGCTACAGCCTGCTGTTCCGCGAGATCGAGCGCGAGCTGCTGCCGCTGGCCGAGGAGGCCGGTCTGGGCGTGATCCCCTACAACCCTCTGGCCGGCGGCCTGCTGACCGGCAAGTACCGCGGCGCCGATGCGAAGCGCGAGGAGAACACGCGCTTCACGCTCGGCACGGCCGCAACCATGTACCAGGATCGCTACTGGAACGAGCGCAGCTTCGCGACCGTGGCGCAGCTGCACCGCCTCGCCGACGAGGCCGGCGTGCCGCTGGCGACGCTCGCGGTCGCGTGGGTCATGGCGAACCCGGTGATCACCGCGCCGCTGCTCGGCGCCAGCCGGCCGGAGCAGCTCGAGGCGACCATCGCCGCGGCCGATTACCGGCTCGACGCCGACCTGAAACGGCGGCTCGACGAGCTCACCGCCGAGTACCGCAAGGGCGACGCGCCGCGCTGAAGCGGGGTCAGCCGGCGGGCGCGACGATCGCGCCCTGGATGCCGTGGCGCTGCAGCGCCCGGGCGACGAAGCCGCTGCGCTTCGCCGACTCGACGAACGCCCGCAGGCTCGCCTGCGCCGCCGCGCCGCGCGCGGCCGGCAGGCCCATCGCCTGTTCGATCACCATGAAGCGCCCGGGCAGCAGGCGCAGCCCGCCGAGTCGCTGGGCGTCGGCCTGCAGCTGCTGCTTGACGCCGGCGGCCACGTCCGCGTTCTGCGCCAGGAAGGTATCGACGACCGTCGGCGAGGTCGGTGCGCGCAGCACTTCGGCGGCCTTCAGCGTGCGGCTCAGGTACAGGTCGTAGACGCTCGCGCGGCCCACCATCACGCGCGTGCCCGGGCGGTCGACCTGCGCGTTGTCGGTCAGCGGCGACGCGTCGCGGACCAGGTAGGCGCCTTTGATCAGCACGTAGGGCGCGGTGAACAGGATGCCTTCGCTGCGCAGCGGGTCGATCGCGAAGAAGCCGATGTCGAGCTGGCCGCTGCGCACCGCGTCCACCGACTGGCCCGCCGACTCGAAGACCATCAGCTCCGCCTCGACACCGAGCCGTTCGGCCAGCGCCCGCGCCAGGTCGACCGACACGCCGGCGACCTGCCCGGTGGCGGCATCGCGCCGCGCGAGGATCGGGTTGCCGAGGTTGATCGACGCGCGCAGGCGGCCGCCGGGCGCGAGCAACGCGGCGTCGGCGCGGCGCGCGCTCGCGCAGGCGCCCAGACCCGGCGCGGCCGCGCCGACCAGCGTGCCCAGCAACGCGCGGCGTGCGGTCGAGGCCGGGTTGGTGCCGTGGTTCGCTGCGGTCATCGGCGTTCCCTTCACGGCGCGTCCGGCCGGTCCCGCGCGACGCGTTGCAGATGTTCGGCAACCGTCGCGTCGCCGAACGGCTTGACCATCACGCGCACGGTGTTGAGGCGCGCGCCCATGGCGACGCCGGCGCGCTGCCGCACCTCGACGTACCCGCGGCGCGTCCAGAAGCGCTCGGCGGGTTCGTTGCCGACGACCGCACCGAGCCGGCACCAGCGCGCGCCCTGGCCGATCATCCACGCTTCCAGCTGCGCGTACAGCGCCGCTGCGGCGCCGCTGCCGTGCAGGTGCGTGGCGACGATGAACAGGCCGATGTGACAGACCTGCGACGCCAGGAAGTCCGACAACCCGAACACCACGCCGGCGAACGGATCGTCGTCGAGCGCGCCGCGCAGCGCCCACACGCGGGAGTAGCTCATGTCCTGCGGCGGCCGGTCGTCGAATTCCTGCTGCGCCTCGTCGGCACGCGGTGGTGCCCCGGTGATCGTCTCGAAATAGCGCGGATTGGCGTCGAAGAAGCGCTGCAGCGCCGGCACGTCCTCGGCGCCGAGCGCGTGCGCCTGCCAGCGGCCGGGCGGAAAGGCGGGTTCCATCGCGCGATGGTGCCACGTGCGCGTTCTGGGGATGGAGCGGGCCGCGCGGCCGCGCTTCAATGCCGCTCGATGACCGCCACCCCGATCTTCATCAGCTACCGGCGCGACGACACCGCCGGCTATGCGCGGGCGCTGTACGACGCGCTCGCGGCAAGATTCGGGGCCGAACGCGTGTTCATGGACGTCGACGACATCGGGGCGGGCCAACCGTTTGCCGAGGTGCTGCGCCAGGCGGTCGACGGCTCCAGCGTGCTGCTGGTGCTGATCGGCCCGCGCTGGCGCGGCGAGCGCGCGGGGCAGCCGGCACGGATCGACGAGGCCGGCGACTTCGTGCGGCTCGAGGTCGCGGCGGCACTGGCCGGCGGCGCCCGCGTGGTCCCGCTGCTGGTCGACGCCACGCCGATGCCGACCGCGGCGCAACTGCCGCCGGACCTGCAGGCGCTGGCGGGCCGCCATGCACTCCAGCTCGGCAACGCGCGCTTCGCCGCCGACGTCGACCGCCTGGTAGCCGCGCTGCGCGGTGACCTGCCGGCGCCAGCCGCGTCGCGGCGGCGGATTGCGACGGCGTGGCTGGCGGTCGGCGCCTTCGCCGGCGGCGCCGCGCTGTGGGCCGCGCTCGGCCGCCGTGCCGGCGGTCCGTCCCCGGCGGCCAGCGCCGCGGCAGCGGTTCGGCCTGCCATCGACGGCGAGTGGGTGGCACAGGTCCGCTACGACTGGCCGAACGCGGACCATGCCGAACGCTTCTCGTTCGCCGGCAGCGCTGACTCGCTGCACGGCAGCGCGTCGTTCCTCGGCGTGCCGCGCGGCGTCCTGGAAGGCCGCGTCACCGCGGACGGGCTGCAGTTCGTCACCCGGACGAGCGAGTTGCCGGGTCCGGTCGAGCTCGTGCACCGCTATCGCGCCCGGCTGAGCGGCGCCGAGTTGCGGTTCGTGATGCAGACCGAGGGCGGTAGCTCGGCGCATGGGCCGGTCGAGTTCGTCGCACGCCGCGGGCCGGCATCGTCGGCCGGCAAGCGCTGATCCCGGGCTAATCGCGCCCGTCGGCGCAGGCCGGCGCGGCCGACGCCGGCCGGGGCTCGGTCAGCGCGACGACGGGCTTGTCGAACGCGCCGCTGACCCTGATCGACCGGTCGAGCGCGAGCAGCGCGGCCTCCTTGCGTTGCGGCGTCAACAGCAAGTCGACCGTGCGCGCGCCGAGATCGACGCTGCCGCCACCGACGATCGCGACGCGTTCGGTCTCGAAGCCCAGGCGCCGCAACCGGCCGTGGCCGTTCTCGAACTCGAGCGCCACGCGCGCGCAGCGCACGCCGACCCGCGACGGGTCCGCCAGCCAGCTCCGCAGCAGCGCGCCGCCGTCGAGCGCGAGCCGCGCGTCGAGTTGCCGCGTGACGCTGCCGCCCTGCAGCGCGGCGGTCAGGGTGCCCGCCAGCGAGCGGGTCAGCGCGGCGACCGAGTCGCCCCGCGCGCGCAGCACTGCATGTCCGTTGACGGCGCCTTGCAAGGCGCCCCGCGCCTTGCCGATGCCGACGGTGAAACGCTCGGCGCGCATGCCGTTGAGCCGCGCGTCGAGCGCCAGCGTCCGCGGGCTCGTCGTGGTGTCGAACTGCAGGGAGCCGGCCAGGTGTCCGCCCGCGGCGCCGAGGTCGAACGGCGCCAGCGCGAGCTTGCCGCGGCGCCACTGCGCCTGCAGGGCGAGGCTGTCGAGCCAGGGCGTCGCGGCGCGGGTCAGGCGGGTGGCGTGCCAGGCGATGTCGGCGTCGAACGGGCGCGGCGGCGGGCCGGTGCGCGGCGGCAGCGCAGCCAGGCCGGCCTGGAGCTCGTCGAGCATCAGCGTGGCGCTGCGCAGGTCGGCGCGCAGCAGCGGCACGTCGCCCGCAGCGTCGCGCGTGTCGAGGTGGAGTTCGCCGCGCGCATCGCTGCGGCCGACGCGCGCTTGCAGCGCGGTGACGTGGCTGACGTCGCCGGCCTTGTTGAGGTGCGCGGTGCCCGTGATCGGCCAGGCCGGCCAGGGCAGGGCGGGCAGCAGCGGGCGCAGCTTGTCCAGGTGCGGCACGTCGACGGTCAGGTCGAGGTCGAGCGCGGCGAGGTCGCGCACGTCGGTCGCGCTGCCTTCGAGCTGCACCCGGCCGGCGTCGGCACGAAGCTGCCCGCGCAACGCGAACGGCTGGCCGGTGTCGGCCATCGTCTGGATCGCGCTCACGTCGGCATCGGCGTCGAACGGCGCGCCGCCGCGCCGGCCTTCGAGGCGCAGGTGCTTGACGAGCGGCAGCGCCGGGGTCGCCGCCAGCGTGACCGGTGCCGGCAGCGGCGTGACGTGCGCCTCGACGTCGAACGCGCTGCCGTGGTCGGCAAAGCGGATGCTGCTGCGTGTCGCGTCGAGCGAGAGCACGCGGATGCGCCCCGGACCGCGGTCCAGCGGATCGGACAGGCGCCAGTTGCGCAGCTCGTCGGCGCTGCGTTCGAGGTCGATGCGCGCGTCGACCAGCACCGCGCGGTTCACCGTGATGCGCGGGCCGCTGAGGCTCTGCCAGGCGAACTCGAGGCGCAACAGGCCGGCGTCGGCCAGAGGCCGCCTCGGGTCCGCCCACGGGGCGTTCTCGACCTGCAGGCCCCGGAACTCGACCCACGGATCGAACCCAGGCGTGAGGCCGAAGCGCAGGTGATCGAAATGGATGCTGCGGCTGGCGTGTTCCCGGACGTAGTGCTGAACCAACGGTCGGAACCAGGTCCAGTCGAACACCAGGACCAGCAGCACGAGCAGCAGCGCCACGACGCCGAGCACGCGCGCGCGGCGTCTGAGGCGGGGCCGGGGCCGTGGAACGGGCGGCGCCGTGACCGGATCGTCCGGCGGCCCAGGCGCCCGCGAGATCGGGTCGAGGGTGGTCTGCACGTTGCCGCGATGTTGCGGGCCCGCTCGACCCGGCGCCCGCGGCGGACGGCGCGCCGGCCTGTAGGAGGAATCCGCTACACGGCAGTGCGCGACGGCTGGGCGACCGCGCGCAGCGCCAGACCGTCGAGCACCACATCCAGCCAGGCGTCGAACGACCGGTTCAGCGGCCGGTCCGTGCCGTTCTCCCAGCGGAGGATGAACGCGTTGCCGCGCAAGCGGGGCAGGTGGCGGGCGAGCGCCGGATGGCCGGCTGTCGACAGGGCATCGACGCGCGCGCGGTGCGCTTCGGCCCACGCCCGACCCGCCTGCAGCGGCGCCGTCGCCAGCTCCAGCGTGACGAAGCCGCACATCGCCGCGATGACGACGTTGAACGCGTCGACCAGCGCAATGCCGTCGAAGCCGGCCTCCTCGAGTGCGGCGACGATGTGATCGAGCATCAACAGATCGAGCGCGCCGTTGCTGAGCAGTTCGCTGCCGACGACCGGCGCGAGCTTCGGATGGCGACGCAGCGCGGTGCGGAAGCGCCGCAGCAGCACGCGCAGCCGCTGCGGCCAGGGCCCGCGAGGCAGGCGGCTGCCGACGCCGCGCAGCGCGAGTTCGACGGCGCCGGCGATCAGCGCGTCCCGGTTCGGCACATGCCAGTAGATCGCGGTCGGGTAGACGCCGAGCTGCTGCGCGAGCCCGCGCAGGCCGAACGCGGCGACGCCGTCGCGGTCGATCAGCGCCAGCGTCGCGCTCAGGATGCGCTCGCGGCTGAGCGCTTCGGCGCTCACGCGCGCAGCGCGCGATGCGTGTCGGCGAATCCGGCGAACGCGTCGACGAAGCCGTCGATCTGCGCGTCCGACAGCGGCAGCGACAGCGCGATGAAGCCGCGCCGCGCGATGTACCAGCCGTGCTCGATCAAGTGGAAGAACAGCAGGTCGCGCACGCGCGGGTCGGCCTGCTGCAGATCGCCGCTGTGGCGCAGCGGCGTTCGGCCCGGGTGCAGGTTCAGCAGCGAGCCGAGGCCGGTGCATTGCATGTCGAGTTGCCGGTCGCGGCAGATCGCGTTGAGCCGTTCGCGCAGTGCGTCGCCGCGCGCGTTCAGCGCCAGGGCCGCTTCGGCGGTGTAGACGGTGCCGAGCCCGGCCGCGCCTGCGGCCATCGTCAGCACGTTGTTGTTGAAGGTGCCGGCATGGGCGAGCGCGTTCGGCCGGCGCGGGTCGAACTGCGCCATCACGTCGGCGCGCCCGCCGAACGCGCCGAACGACATGCCGCCGCCGATGTACTTGCCCAGCGTCGTCAGGTCGGGCGCGATGCCCAGTTGCGCCTGGCGCCCGCCGGGGGCCAGCCGCGAAGTCATCACCTCGTCGAAGATCAGCAGCGCTCCGGCTGCCCTCGCGCGCTCGCGCAGCAATTGCAGGAAGGCCGGGTCGCCGGGGATGCAACCGCCCGAGCCCTGCATCGGCTCGACCAGCACGGCGGCGATCTCGGCGCCGTGCGCGTCGAACAGGCGCGCCACGTCGGCGGCATCGTTGTACGTGCCGATCAACCAATCGTGCGGCACGTTCACCGGCGAGGGACCGTGCGCGAACGTCAGCACGCCGCCGTGGTAGCCGCCGCGGAACACCAGCACCTTGCGACGCCCGGTGAAGGCGGTCGCGGCGGCCAGCGCCATCAGGTTGGCCTCGGTGCCCGAGTTGGTGAAGCGCACCCGCTCGATCGAGGCGAACCGGGCGCACACCAGCTCCGCCAGCCGTGCCTCCAGCAGGTTGTGGCCGGACAGGTTGATTCCGCCGTCGAGGGCCGCGTCGATCGCCGCGCGGATCGACGGGTGCGAGTGGCCGTACAGGCCCGCGGTGAACTCGCCGAGCAGGTCGACGTACTCGTGGCCGTCGGCGTCCCAGAGCCGGCAGTCCCGGCCGCGCGCGATCGCGAGCGGGAAGGGCGCGTAGAACAGCACGCTGCGGGTGTTGCCGCCGGCAAGCACGTGCTCGGCGGCGGCGTACTGTGCGCGGCTGGCCGGGTTTCGGGCCTGGTAGCGCTCGATGTGTGCGGCGAGTGCGAGGTCGATGGCGTCGGCGTGTGGCATGGCGATCCTGCAGGGCGCGGCGGAGCATTTCATTGTACGGTGTACAAGAAATCGCAGACACTCGTGCGCGCCCCGGGAATCTGGCCGACCGGTCTTGAAGCGGGCCATGGCCCGGTGTATACCGTGATCATGGCCCACCCGCTGCCGCTCGCCCCGGACGCCCGCATCGCGCCGGACTGGCGCGCTGGCGCGTTCGCCGGGTTCGCGGGCGCGACGATGCTGATGGCGGCCGAACTGGCCTGGACCAGCGCGACCGACGAGGCGGGGCCGTGGCGCATCGCACAGCTGGTCGCCGCGCTGGTGCTGGGGTCCGACGTGGCGGCCCCGGATGTGTCGCCGGCCTTCGATCCGCTCGTCGCCGGGGCGGCGCTGCTGGTCCACTTCGGACTCGGCCTGGTGTTCGGTCTGCTGCTCGCGTGGGTCGAGACGCGCGCGTTCCTGCAACAGGAATGGTCGAACGCGTTCTGGGTCGGGCTGATCTTCGGCGGCGCGCTCTACGTGCTCGATTTCCACGCGATGGTCGCGCTGTTCCCGTGGTTCGGCGAGTTGCGGGGCCTGCCCACGCTGATCGCACAGCTGGGCTTCGGGGTCGTCACCGCGCTGCTGTACCGGCAGCTCGCCCGCGAGCCGGCCGAGTTCCCACGCTAGCTCAGGCGGCGGCGCCGCCGGGCGTCAGCTTGAAGACCGCGACCGTGTCGACCAGCCGCTGCGCCTGGGTGCGCAGGCTTTCCGCGGCCGCGGCGCTCTCCTCGACCAGCGCGGCGTTCTGCTGCGTGGTCTGATCCATCTGCGAGACGGCCTGACCGATCTGCGCGACGCCGCCGCTCTGCTCGGTGCTGGCGGCGCTGATCTCGGCCATGATGTCGGTGACGCGCTTGATCGAGGCCACCACCTCGGTCATGGTCTCGCCGGCCTTGTCGACCAGCGCCGTGCCCTGCTCGACCCGCTCGACGCTCGCCGAGATCAGCGTCTTGATCTCCTTCGCGGCATCGGCGCTGCGCTGCGCCAGGCTGCGCACTTCCGAGGCGACGACCGCGAAGCCTCGGCCCTGCTCGCCGGCGCGTGCCGCCTCGACGGCCGCATTCAGCGCCAGGATGTTGGTCTGGAACGCGATGCTGTCGATCACGCCGATGATGTCGGCAACCTTTTTCGAGCTGTCGTTGATGCCCTTCATGGTCTGGACGACCTGACCGACGACCTCGCCGCCCTGGATCGCCACCGTGGACGCGCCGCGGGCCAGCTGTTTGGCCTGGCTCGCGTTCTCGGCGTTCTGGCGCACCGTGGCGCCGAGCTGCTCCATCGACGCGGCGGTTTCCTGCAGCGCCGAGGCCTGCTGCTCGGTGCGGCCGGACAGGTCGTTGTTGCCCTGCGAGATCTGCGCCGAGGCGCTGGCCACGCCCTCGGCGTTGCCGCGCACGTCGCCGACGATGTGCGCCAGCCGCGTCTTCATCTCGTGCAGCGCGCCCAGCAGCAGGCCGGTCTCGTTCTTGCCGTCGGCGCGGAACGTCATCGACAGGTCGCCGCCGGCCACGCCGCGTGCCACCGAGACGGCTTCCGCCAGGGGCCGGGTGACCGAGCGGATGATCCACAACGCCATCAGCAGCGCGATCACCGCGGCGCTGGCGAGCAGCACCAGGATCGTCACGCGCGCCTGGGCGACGACGCGCTCGACGTCACCGCCCGCCTCGACCATCAGCTTGTCCTGCAGCTTGACCAGGTCCTCGAGCCGGTCCATGTAGGCGACCTGTTTCGGGCGCAGCTCGAGCAGCAGCGCGATCTTGGCCTCCTCGGTGCGGCCGGCCTTCAGCAGCTCGATCACCTTGTCGCGCGGCTTGCGGTATTCGGCGCGGGCGACGTTCAGCTTGGCCAGGGCCTGCTTGCCGGCGTCGCTCGTGATCGTCTGGGTCAGCCGCTCCATGTTCGCGTTGGTGCGCTTGGAGCTGCCGTCGATGACGTCGAACTGGGCCTTGATGTCGTCCGGGTCGGAGACGACGAACAGGTTGCGCAGCGCCTGCGACACCTCGTTGTTGACGGCCTTGATCTCGCCGGCGATGCGCAGCTTCGGGTAGCGGTCGTTCATGACCATGCCGAACTCGGTGTGGATCGCGCCGAGCGAGTGCAGCGAGGCGGCGCCCAGCAACGCCATCAACGCGGCCACGGCCGAGAAGCCCAGGATGAGGCGGGTACGGATCTTCAGGTCTGCGAGATTCATCGGGAATGGGCCGGGAGAGTTGACGGTTGTTGACGGTCTGTTTCGACCGATCCGCCGCCGACTTGAGCCCGGCCGGGGCGCCCGACGCGCCCCTTTTCACCCGATCAGCGCTCGACCGTCTTGTTCCACCGCGCATTCCACTCCGGCCGCGACGCGTTGATCGCGTCCCAGTCGAGCGTGATCACGGTCTTCATGTAACCCTTGAAACGCTCGACCGTCGCGTTGGCATTGGCGTTGGCGGTCGTCGTCTTCTGGTTCGACGGGATCTGGTTGCCGAACTCGAGCGCCGCGGCCTGGGCCTGGGGCGTCAGCAGGAATTCGGCGAGTTTCTGCGCCATCGCCGGGTTGCTGTTGTTCGCGACCACGCACTCGGCCACCATCAGCAGCACCGAGCCTTCCTTGGGCTGCGCATACTCCATCGGCACGCCGCGTGCCTTCTGCGTGGCGACGGCGGTCGGCGTCAGCGGGAAGATCGCGGCCTCGCCGGTCTGCACCATCTCCGACAGCTTGGCCGAGCTCGGGATGTACTCGAGCACGTTCGGGCCGATGGTCGACGCCCACTTCGTGAATCCGGGCTCGACATTGTTGTCCTTGCCGCCCTGGATGCGGTTGAACATCAGGAAGCCGTGCAGCCCGAAGGTGCTGGCCGGCATCGACTGGAACACGACCTTGCCCTTGAACTTCGGATCGGCCAGGTCCATCCACGAGGTGGGCGCGGCCCACTTCTTCTCGTCGAACATCTTCTTGTTGTAAGCGATGCCGGTCATGCCGACGTTGACGCCGGCCGACATGCCGCCGGCCATGCGCGCGGCGGGGTACAGGTCCTTCAGCACCGGCGAGTCGTCGAGCTTGCTGCACAGGCCCATCTTGACGGCGCGGACCATCACGCCGTCGTCGAGGAACATCACGTTGACCGGCGGCTTCTCCTTGCTGGCCTGCACCTTGGCGAGGATGTCGCTCGAGGTGCCGGGCACGACCACGACCTTGACGCCGTGGATCTTCTCGAAGGCCGGGAACACGTACTTGGTGTAGGAGCGCTCCATGTCGCCACCGTTCATGCCGATGTAGAGCGTCTTGGCGTCCTGCGCGAGCGTGTGCGTCGATACGCCGGCGGCGGCGACCAGCAGCGCGGCGGCGAGGGGTTTGAGGGTGAGGGTCATGTCAGCGCTCCTTGCGGTGTCGTGGGGAAAGCGGGGGAAGCAAAACGGGTGAGGGAGAACGGGTTCAGGTCGATCGGAGACTGGCCTCGGTGGACGAGCTCGGCGAGCACCTCGCCGACGGCCGGCCCGGTCTGGAAGCCCGCGCCGCAGAAGCCGAACGCGTGGACCAGGTTCGGCACCCGCGGGCTCGGCGAAATGATCGGCTGGTGATCCGGCAGCGAGCCCTCGACGCCGCTCCAGAAGCGGATCACGTGGGCATGCGCGAGCGCGGGGAACAGGTCGCCCATGCGCTGGCAGAGTTCGCCGATCGCCTTTGAGGTCGGCACCGCGTGCAGGCCGCCGCTGGCTGCGCCGCGGCTGCCGCCCATCACGCAATTGCCGCGCGCCGTCTGGCGGCCGTAGATGCCGCCGCCCTCGACGCCGACGTTGACGTCGATGAAACGCGGCACCGGCTCGGTCACGCACATGCCCGGGTGGATGGCCGTCAGTGGCGCGCTGTCGCCGAAGCGCTCGGCCACCGCCAGCGACCACGCGCCGGCGCAGTTGAGCAGCGTGGTCGATCGAACCTCGACGCCGCGGCCGTCGCCGACCACGAAACCGCTGCCGGTGTGCGCGACCTCGGTGACCGCGCAGCCTTCGATCACGCGTGCGCCGGCCGCTTGCGCGGCGCGCGCGAAGGCGGGCGACACGAGCCGCGGGTTCGCATGGCCGTCTTCGGCGCAGAACGAGCCGCCGACGGCCTGCTCGCCGACCCACGGGTGGGCGCGACGGAACGATTCGCCGCTGCTCAGCGCGAGCACCAGGCCGTGCTCGCGCACCGTGGCCGCGTACGCCTCCAGCGCCCCCAGGTCGGCCGGCGAGCGGGCGAGTTTCAGGTGGCCGGACCGCACGTACTCGCCGTCGATGCCGATGTGCTGCCGCAGGGTCTCCCAGATGCGCCGCGCGCGCAGCGCCAGCGGCAGCTGCGAGACCGGTCGCCCCTGCACCCGCACGCCGCCGTAGTTGACACCGCTGGCCGCCGCGCCGCACAGACCGCGTTCGAGCAGCACGACTGACAGCCCCAGGCGACGCAGGAACAGCGCTGCCGAGCTGCCGACGATGCCGCCGCCGATGATCGCGACGTCGGCACTCAGGCGCTCAGTCATCGCGTTCCTCCGGCGGCACCACGTCGGCGGTGACCGCGTCGCGCAGCAGGTGGATCGGCAGCGGCTTGACGGGCGCCTGGCCGCGCAACCGACCCACGTCGGGCAGCGCGCATCCCGCCGCCTCCGCCAGCAGCCGCGCCGCGGCCGGCGCGCACATGCGGCCCTGGCAACGGCCCATGCCGATGCGGGTCAGCGCCTTCAGGCGGTTCAGCTCGCGCGTGCCGGTGTCGCGCACGCAGGCGCGCAGCTCGCCGGCGGTGATCTCCTCGCAACGGCAGACGATCAAGTCGTCGGGCGCTTCCGCGGCCCAGCGCGGCGGCAGCGCGAACGCGGTCTCCATGCCGTGGCGGAACGCCACGTGCACGAGGCTTTCGCGCTCCAGCCGCGCGGCTTCATCCATCGACGTCGGTTGCACGGTGTCCTGCAACGCAGCCAGTGCTGCACGCGCGCCCGACAACTCGGCCGCGTCCGCGCCGAGCACCGCGGCGCCATCGCCGGCCAGGTAGACGCCGCGCACGCTGCTGCGGCCGGCGGGATCGCACGTCGGCAGCCACGCCTGGTCGAGGGGATCGAACGCGAACGTGCAGCCGGCCAGGTCGGCCAGCTGCGTTTCCGAACGCAGGCCGTGGCCGACACCGATCGCATCGCAGGGCGTGACCTGCTCGGTGCGCCCGTGTCGCCAGCGCAGCCCGCTGACGCGCCGCTCGCCTTCCGCGCGAAGCAGCGTCACGCCCCCGTGCACCGGCACACCGGCGAGCCGCAGCCGGGCCAGGAAATACGCGCCCTTTGCGGCCACGGACGAGCGCGCCAGCATCTTCGGCAGCGCGCGCAGCTTGGCGGCGAACGGCGCGGTGTCGAGCACCGCAGCGACCTGCCCGCCATGGCTCGCGTACTGCCATGCGACCAGGTACAGCAACGGCCCGGTGCCGGCGAACACGACGCGCGGGCCGATCAGGCACGCTTGGTATTTCAGCGCGACCTGTGCTGCGCCGAGCGATACGACGCCGGGCAGCGTCCAGCCGGGAAACGGCAGCACCCGGTCGGTCGCGCCGGTGGCCAGGATCAGCGCATCGAACGGCACGGCGGTGCTGCGGCCCGCGTTCAATGTCTGAAGAACGCCGGGTTCGACCTGCCAGACGAGGGTGTTCGGGCGGTAGTCGATCTGCTGCAGCAGGGCCTCGAACCGATCCAGCACTGCGCTCGCCCTGTGCGCCTCGAAGCCATACAAGTCGGCACGCGCACGCTTGAATTCGGCTGGCGGCTGGCGATAGATCTGCCCGCCGAAACGCGGCGCCTCGTCGATCACGATCGGCCGCTGGCCCGCGGCGACGAGTTGCTCCGCCGCTCGCATGCCCGCCGGGCCGGCGCCGACGATCACGAACTGCTTCGTCACCGCCGCACTCCCGACACCAGCCGCATGCCGCCGTCGATCAACGTGGTGCAGGCCCGCAGGCGCTGACCGTCCTCGGTCATCACCCAGCAGTCCTGGCATGCGCCCATCAGGCAGAAGCCGGCACGCGGCGCGCCGCCGGCTTCACTCACGCGCAATTGCTCGGCCTGGGTGAGGATCGCCGTCAACACCGTGTCGCCGCGCTGTGCGACGCACGGCTTCCCGTCGAGCACGAACTCGACCTCGACCCGGGGCGCCAGCGGCAAGCGGTGCAGCAAGGGGCTCAATGCTGCCCCACCAGGATGCGGTCGAGCCCGTACAGCCGGTCGAGCACGATCATCACCAGCGCCGTCACGCCGACCATCAGCGCCGACACCGCGGCCATCATCGGGTCGATCGATTCGGTCGCGATCATGTACATGCGCACCGGCAGCGTCACGGTCTGCGGCGAGGTGATGAAGATCGACATCGTGACCTCGTCGAAGCTGTTGATGAACGCGAGCATCCAGCCGCCGGTGATGCCGGGCAGCATCAGCGGCAGCGTGATGCGGCGGAACACGGTGAGGTGGCTTGCGCCGAGCGACAGCGCCGCCTGCTCGGCGCTGCGGTCCAGCCCGGCGAGCGCCGCGACGACCAGGCGCAACGCATACGGCGTGACGATCACGACGTGGGCGAGCGTCAGCCACAGCGAAGAGCCCCTCGCGCCGAACAGTGCGAACAGCCGCAGCATCGCGACGCCCAGCACCAGGTGCGGCACGATCAGCGGCGACAGCAGCAACCCGTTCAGCGCCTGACGGCCGGGGAAGTCGTGGCGCGCGATCGCGATGCCGGCCGGCACCGCGAACAGCACCGCGACGGTCGCGGCCGCCGTCGCGACGCCGAGACTGTTCCAGAACGACTGCATCAGGTCCGAGTGTTCGAACACTGCGCGGAACCAGCGCAGCGAGTAAGTGCCCCACGGGATCGACAGCGTGTTCTCGGGCGTGAACGCGACCAGGCAGACGATCACCAGCGGCGCGAGCATGAACACGGTCACTGCCGTGTGGAAGGCAAGGGCGATCGGGCCGGTCCTGTGCATCGCTCAGCCCATCCGCTTCTTGTACGCGCCTTCGAGCACGGCGTTGTAGCTGAGCATGACCCCGAGGTTGATCAGCAGCAGCGCGAGCGCCACGGCGGCGCCGAGCGGCCAGTTCAGCTCGTGCAGGTACTCGTCGTAGATCACGGTCGCGACCATCTTCAGGCGGCGTCCGCCGAGCAGCCCGGGGATGGCCAGCGCGCTCGCGCTCAGGCCGAACACGATCAGGCTGCCCGAGAGCACGCCTGGCGTGATCTGCGGCAGCACGATGCGCCGCATCACGGTGAACTGCGAGGCGTTCAGCGACAGCGCGGCGTTCTCGACCATCGGGTCGAGCTTCTGCAGCGAGGTCCACACCGGGATCACCATGAACGGCAGCATCACGTGGACCAGCGCGACGACCACCGCGGTCGGCGTGTAGAGCATCCGCACCCGGCCGATGCCGAGCCACTCGAACACCTGGTTGACGATGCCGTTCGGCCCGAGCAGCAGGCTCCAGCCGAACGCGCGCACGACCACCGAAACCAGCAGCGGCGCGAGGATCACGAGCAGGAAGATCGAGCGCCACGGGCTGGCCATGCGGCTCAGGATGTAGGCCTCGGGCGCGCCGACGAGCACGCAGATCAGCGTCGTCAGCGCGGCGATCCAGCCGGTGCGGAAGAAGATTTCGTAGTAGTACGAATCGCCGAGCACGTGCGCGTACGCGGCGAGCGTGAAGCCGCCCTGGGCGCCGCGTTCGGCGTCGTAGACCTGGAACGACAGCAGCGCCGTCAGCACCAGCGGCAGCAGCACCATCAGGCTGAACAGCGCCAGCGACGGCAGGCTCAGCAGGTAGGGCGTCCAGCGGGACTTCATGTCGCGGCCTTCGCGGCATTCGGCGCGACCAGTCTGGCCACATCGCGCGCCCAGGCGAGATGCACGACCGCGTGCTCGGGCAGCGGCGCGCTGCCGTCGTTCGCGCAGCTGACCTCGAGCTCGCCGAGCGCGGTGCTGACGCGGTACAGCCACTGGCTGCCGAGGAAGAAGCGCTCCTCGATCCGCGCCTCGACGGTGCCGTCGGCCTCGGCGGTGAAGAACAGCTTCTCCGGCCGCAGGCAGACGGTGACCGCCGCGCCGCTCGCGAATTCGCCGCCGTCGACCTCCACCCGCTGGCCCTGCGCCAGCACCACCTCGGTGCGGCTCGCACCGCGCGCGACCGTGCCCGGCAGCAGGTTGGTCTTGCCGACGAAGCTCGAGATGAACTCGGTCCGCGGGTGTTCGTAGAGGCGATAGGGCGCGTCGATCTGGGTCGCGCGGCCGGCCTCCATCACGACCACGCGGTCGCTGATCGACAGCGCCTCGGCCTGGTCGTGCGTGACCATGATCGTGGTCGTGCCGACCTTGCGCTGGATGCGGCGAAGCTCGAACTGCATCTCCTCGCGCAGCTTGGCATCAAGGTTGGACAGCGGCTCGTCGAGCAGCAGGACCGGCGGCGCGATCACCAGCGCGCGCGCGATCGCGACGCGCTGGCGCTGGCCGCCGGACAGCTCGCGCGGGTAGCGGCCGGCGTGCGCGTCGAGGTGCACGAGCTTGAGCATCGCCGTTATGCGCAGGTCGCGTTCGTGCTTCGCGACCTGCCGCATCTCGAGGCCGAAGCTGACGTTCTCGGCAACCGTCATGTGCGGGAACAGCGCATAGCTCTGGAACACGATGCCGAGACCGCGCTGGTTCGCCGGCAGGTTCGTGATGTCGCGCCCGTCGAGTCGCATGCGGCCCCGTGTGACCGGGATCAGCCCGGCGATCGCCTGCAGCGTGGTCGTCTTGCCGCATCCCGACGGGCCGAGCAGCGAGATGAACTCGCCGCGCTCGACGGTCAGGTTCATGTCGATCAGCGCGCCGAAGTCACCGTAGTACTTCGAGACGCCTTCGAGGATCAGAAACGACATGGGCAGGCTCCCGGGGCGGTTCAGTGTCGTACGCGCCCTTTAGGTGCGTCATCGATGAAAACCCGATAGATAGAACAAGATTCATGCCGGTTCCGTTGAGCGGAAAAATTGGCTAGGATGCGGGTCATGCAATCCGATGATCGAAATTCCACCGCAGACGACAAGGCGATCTCCAGCCTCCACCGGGCCGTCGAGATCCTGCGTGCGCTGGCCGCGAATGCCGAGTCGGGCATGCGGGTCAGCGAGCTGTGCGCGCAGCTCGGGCAGACCCAGGCCACCACCCACCGGCTGCTGCAACAGCTGATCGACGAGGGCCTGGTCGAGCAGGCGGTGCCCGGCAAGCGCTACCGGCTCGCGATCGATTTTTTCGCGCTCGCGGCCCGCGCCGGCGACAGCGGCGGTCTGCGCGCGCTGTGCCGCCCCGCGTTGCTGCGGCTCGGTGCGTCGCTGGGCGACAGCGTGTTCCTGCTGGTGCGCAGCGGCTTCGATGCCGTCTGCCTCGACCGCTGGGAAGGGCCGTTCCCGATCCGCTCGTTCACCGGCGACATCGGCGGGCGCGTGCCGCTCGGCGTCGGGCAGGGCGCGCTGACGATCCTGGCCCACCTGCCGCCGGCCGAACAGGACGAGGTGATGCGCTACAACGTGCCGCGCATCCGCCCGATGGGAGCGTTCGACGAGGTGTTCCTGCGCACCGAGGGCGCGAAGGTGCGTGCGCAGGGCTATTCGAACACCAACTCCGGTCTGCTCGAAGGCATGGCCGGCGCCGCGGTGCCGGTGTTCGACCGCAACGGGCGGGTCGTCGCGGCGCTCAGCGTCGGCACGCTGACGAACCGCTTGAACGCGGAGCGGTTGCCGGTCGTGATCGAGCTGTTGCAACGCGAGGCCAAGGCGCTGTCGGCGCAGATCAACCCGTTCGACGCGGCCTTGCGTCGGCCGTCGGACAGCCTGCGGCTGGACGGCCCGACGCGCGCCCCCTGAAGGCCCGCTAGGCCCCGGCGACGCGGCCCAGCCACTCGCGCACGACATGGCGCACGTCGGTCAGCCCCTTCGACGACGGCATCCAGTTCAGCACAGGCAGTTCGGTGCCGCGCGCCAGCCCCATCGGCGCCGGCTCGATGCGGATGTCCGGCCCGGCCGCGTCGCGGAACGCGCGCAGCGCGCGCGGCATGTGCCAGCCGTGGGTCACCAGAACGATGTGGCGGATGCCGGCCGGCCGCAGCAGCGCGACGGTGCGGCCGGCGTTTTCGCGGGTGTCGCGCGACTGGTCCTCGACCCACTTGAGCGGGCGGCCGAACTCGCCGACGGCAATCGTTGCGGCGATGCGGGCTTCGGGCATCGCGTCGGGCTGCGCCCAGCCGACACCGCCGCTGAACGCGACCGGCAGCCCGGTCTGGCGCCCGAGCCAAACGCCGTAGCGCAGCCGTTCGAGCGACGCGTAGGCGAGGTTGCCGGTGCCGTATTCGGGCGCGAGCGGCTCGAGCCCGCCGCCGAGCACCACGATCGCGGTCGACGGGTTCGACGGCGCGCCCAGCGCCTGCACGCGGGCGGCGCTCAGCGCGGCCGGGGGCTGCAGCAGCGTTTGTGACAGCCATTGCGCCGCGCCGACGCAGCCGCTGAGCCAGATCAGCACCGCGCCCAGCAGCACCACCGACCAGCCCAGCCCGCGCCGCGGCAGGATCAGCCGCGCGCCGACCAGCATCATCAGCAGGAACGGCACCGGCGGCAGCAGCAGCGCCGTGACGACCGGCTTCCAGGCAGTGATGTCGAGCAGGGCGAAGAGGCTGTTCACGGTGTGGAGGTCGGCAGGAGCGTGCGGCGGCCCGGGATTGTGCAGCAGGGTATTGCAGCATCGGCGCATCATCCGGCGCTGGTCGACCACGAGGATGCCCATGAACGAGAAGTCCGCCCAACTGCGCGAGCGACTGATCCGCAACCACCACACGATCGAGAAGCACCGCGAGTTGCGCGCGCCGCTCTACGACACGTTGTGCGCGCGTCTGGGCACCGGCACTGCGGCAGGCAAGCTCGGCATCAACGTCGACACGCTCGCGCCCGGCATGCGCGGCTGCCCGTACCACTTCCACTATGCGCAGGAGGAGGCGTTCGTCGTGCTCGAGGGCGAAGGCAGCCTGCGGGTCGCCGGCGAGATGCTCCCGCTCGTCGTCGGCGACGTGGTGTTCATCCCGCCCGGGCCGGACTACCCGCACCAGATCGTCAACACCTCCGGCGCGCCGCTGACCTACCTGTCGATCAGCACGCGCGAGAGCCCCGAGGTGGTCGAGTACCCGGATTCGGGCAAATACCTGGCGATGGCGCGCGGCACGCGCGAGGGCGTCGCCCATTCATTCGATCACGTTCACCGCGCGGCCGACGAGCTGGACTACTGGGATGGCGAGCCCTGAGGCGTCGCGTTGTGACACGATGGCGCCCTCGGCAAGCGGCCGGTGATGCAGGAGGTGGATGGTGGTGGTCTGGCTGAGGCGCTTGGCGTGGGTCGTGGGAGCGGTGCTGCTGCTGTGGATCGCCGTGTGGCTGGCCGTGCCGCCGTTGCTGAAGTGGCAGTTGCCGCTGCGCGCCAGCGAGGCGCTCGGTCGGCCGGTGACGCTCGGCGCCGTCAGCTTCCACCCGTGGACGCTGGAGCTCGCGCTGTCGGACCTGGCCGTCGGCGGACCCGCGCCGGCGTCTGAGCCGCTGCTGAAAGTCGGGCGGCTGCGCGCCGATGTCTCGACCTCGTCGCTGTTCCGGCTGGCGCCGGTGATCGAGGCGCTCGATGTCGACGGCCTGCGTGTGCGCGTGGCTCGGACGGCCGAAGGGCGCTACGACATCGACGACCTGCTCACGCGCTTCACGCCGAAGCCGGATGCGAAACCCGGCGCAGAACCCGCGCGCTTCGCGCTCTACAACCTGCAGGTGCGCGATGCGCAGCTGCGCTTCGACGACCAGCCGGTGCAGCGCGTGCACAACGTCGATGCGCTGCAGTTGACGCTGCCGTTCATTTCCAATCTGCCGGCGCAAGTGCAGGTCAAGGTCGAGCCGCGACTCGCGTTCCGGCTCAACGGCACCCCGTTCGACAGCGGCGCCCAGGCCACGCCGTTCGCGCAGACCAAGGCGGGCGACCTCAAGCTCGCGATGACCGATCTGGATCTCGCGCCGTACCTGCCCTATCTGCCGGCGTCGCTGCCGGTGCGCGTCACGCAGGGGCGCGTCTCGGCGGACATCGCGCTCAGCTTCTCCGTCCCCCCGGGGGGTGCGCCGAGCGTCGCGTTGAAGGGGATGGTCGGCGCCCGCGAACTCGCGCTCACCGATGCGGGCGGCGCGCCGCTCGCCGCGTGGCGGCAGCTGAGCCTGCGCTTGAACGACGTGCAGCCGCTGGCGCGCAAGGTGGGCCTCGACAGCCTGAAGATCGACGGCCTGCAGGTCCACGCGAGCCGCGACGCTGCCGGGCGGATCAACCTGCTGCGGCTCGCGACGCCGGCGGGCGCGGCGGCGTCCGCACCGGCGTCCGTCGCCGCGGCATCGACCGCTTCGGCCGCTTCGGCGGCTGCGCGGCGCGCCGAGGCGCCGGCGGCATGGCAGGCCAGCCTCGAATCGCTCGATGTAGCCGATGCGCGCGTGCTCTGGTCTGACGCCGCCGTGCAGCCCGCCGCCGGTCTGCAGCTCGACGGCCTGTCCGTCGCCGCGAAGCAGCTGCGCTGGCCGATGGACAAGGCGGTGAACGTGTCGGTCAAGGGCGCGCTGCGCAGCGCGCCGTCGGGCGCCGCGCCGCGCGCGATGGCGGCCGCGGCAAGCGCCGCAACCGCGTTCGCCGAGTTCACGGCGGCGGGCCCGGTGACCGACCATGACGCCAAGCTCGACGTGTCGATCTCGCGGCTCTCGCTCGGCCTGTTCGCGCCGTACCTGGCGCAGGCGCTGGTGCCCAGCGTGGCCGGCCAGCTCGCGGCCCAGGCGCGGCTCGACTGGTCCGGCGCGGCCGATGCGCCGCGGTTGCTGCTCTCGGTCGACCAGCTCGCGCTCGACGACCTCAAGCTGCGCGAGGCGCGGCCGGCACGCAACGCGCCCGATGCCGTCGCGCTGAAGCAGCTCGCGCTCGCGGGCGTCCAGGTCGATCTGCTTGCGCGCACCGTGACGCTCGGCAGCGTCAAGCTGGTGCAGCCGGCCGTCTCCGTCACCCGCGACCGGGAGGGGCGCCTCAACGTGGAGCGCTGGGTCGTGAACGAGCCGGCCGGTGCGCGACCCGTCGACCCGACCGCGCGACCGGGGACGTCGACCGCGCCGTGGCGCGTGCAGGTCAAGGACTTCCTGATGGATGGCGGGCAGGTGCGCTTTGCCGACGAAGTCGTGCGGCGCGGCGTCAGCGCGCCGGTTCGCGCCGAGGTCGCCAACCTGCGCGCAGCAATGCAGAACGTCGAGTGGCACGGCGACCGCGCGGTGCCCGCCGCCAACGTGCAGCTGAGCGGCCGCGTTGGCGGTGTCACGCGCGACCGTCAGCGCGCGAACGGCACGTTCGACTACAAGGGCCGCGTCGGCCTGCAGCCGCTGCTGGCCAACGGCAACCTGAAGGTCGAGCGCGTGCCGGTGCAGTTGTTCAAGCCGTACTTCGCCGATCTGGCGCAGCTGACGCTGCAGCGCGCCGAGGTTGGCTACGTCGGCAAGTTCGACGTTCGTCGACTTGCGGACGGCCTGGACGTGAGCGCCGCCGGCGACGTGCTGCTCGGCGACGTGCACGTCTCGACGCTGCCCGAGAAGGGCGCGCCGGCCAGCGTGCAGGACGGCGAGGAGCTGCTGAGCTGGCAGTCGTTCGCGCTGAAGGGTGTGAAGGTCGCGATGAAGCCGAAAGCGCGGCCGCGGATCGAGATCGGCGAGGCCGCGCTGAGCGACTTCTACTCGCGGCTGGTGATCACGGAACAGGGTCGCTTCAACCTGCAGGACGTCGCTGCCGGTTCGGCGCCCGAGCCCGTGCCGCTGGGCGGCGTGGCGCCCGCGTCACCGCCCGCGTCGGCTGTCGTGGCCTCCACGCCGGCGAGTGCACCCCCCGCAGCTCGACCCGAAAGCGAACTGCCGGTTGACCTCCGCATCGGCGGCACGACGCTGACCAACGGCCGCGTCGACTTCACCGACCGCTTCGTGCGCCCGAACTACAGCGCGGCGCTGACCGAGTTGAATGGCACGCTCGGTGCATTCAGCTCGGGCAGCCGCGAGATGGCGACGGTCGCGTTGCGCGGCCGCGCCGCCGGCACCGCGCTGCTCGAGATCAGCGGCCAGGTGAACCCGACGGTCAAGCCGCTCGCGCTCGACATCCAGGCCAAGGCGACCGATCTCGAACTCGCGCCGCTGTCGCCCTACGCCGGCAAGTATGTCGGCTACGCGATCGAGCGCGGCAAGCTGACGATGGACGTCGCCTACAAGATCGACGCCGACGGCAAACTCGACGCACGCAACCAAGTCGTGCTGAACCAGCTGACCTTCGGCGACAAGATCGAGTCGAAGGACGCGACCAAGCTGCCGGTGCTGCTGGCGGTCGCGCTGCTGAAGGACCGCAACGGCGTGATCGACATCAACCTGCCGGTCAGCGGCAGCGTCAACGATCCGCAGTTCCGCGTCGGCGCGATCATCTGGAAGGTGATCGTGAACCTGCTGACGAAGGCGATCACGTCGCCGTTCGCGCTGCTCGGCGGGGGCAGCGGAGGCGATGACCTGAGTCTGGTGGAATTCAAGCCCGGCACTGCGCAGATCACCGGCAGCGGCGCCGGCGCGATCGACAAGGTCGCGAAGGCGTTGACCGAGCGGCCCAGCCTGAAGATGACGGTGACCGGCGCGGCCGACCCGAACTCGGAGCGCGAGGCGTTCCAGGCCGCCGCGCTCGAGGCGCGCCTGATCACCCAGCAGCGCCGCGAAGGCTTGCGCAACGGCGCAGTCGCTGCGCCGGCGCCGGCGAGCGGCGCCGCCAGCGCGGCGCCGAGCGCGCCGGTCGTGCTCGGCGCGGACGAGCGCGCCCGGCTGCTGAAGGAGGTCTACAAGGACACCGACCTGCCGAACAAGCCGCGCAACCTGATCGGCTTTGCGAAGGACATCCCGGGCCCCGAGATGGAAGCGTTGCTGAAGGGGCGCGCGCCGGTCACCGCCGAGGCGATGCGCGAGCTCGCGTTGCAGCGCGGCATCGCGGTGCGCGATGCGCTGATCGCGAAGGGGCTGCCGAGCGAGCGCCTGTTCCTGGCTGCGCCGAAGCTGCGCGTGTCGGGCGACGACGATGCGAGCTGGACGCCGCGGGTGCAGCTCTCGCTCGCCGTCAACTGACCCGGCTCGCGCCGCGGGTCAGGGCGCGAGGCGCTCGCGGATCCAGGCGCCGTCGGCCAGCCTGTAGCGCAGCCGGTCGTGCAGGCGCGAGGCCCGGCCCTGCCAGAACTCGAAGGTGTCGGGCACCAGCCGGTAGCCGCCCCAGTGCGGCGGGCGCGGCGGGTTCATCAGGTAGCGGGCGCCGATCTTCGCGGCGTTCGCGACCAGCACCGCACGCGAGTCGATCACCGTGCTTTGCGGCGAGGCCCAGGCGCCGATGCGCGAGTCGAGCGGGCGGGTCGCGAAATACGCGTCCGATTCTTCGGCCGAGGTCTTCTCGACGCGGCCCTCGATCCGCACCACGCGCTCGAGCTCGACCCAGTGGAACTGCAGCGCCGCGAATGGCTGCGCCGCCAGTTCGCGGCCCTTGCGGCTGCCGTAGTTGGTGTACCAGGTGATGCCGCGCGCATCCACGCCCTTGATCAGCACGATGCGGCTCGAGGGCCGCCCGTTCGCACCGACGGTGGCCAGCGTCATCGCGTTCGGCTCGGGCAGCTTCGCCTCGATCGCCTGCTGCAGCCAGTGCTCGAACTGCGCCGTGGGGTCGGCCAACGAAGCCGATTCGTCGAGCTCCGCACGCTCGTAGCTCTTGCGCAGGTTGGCGAGGTCGTTCATGCGGCGAGTATAGGAAGACGCGTCGGGACGGCCGCGACGACCGCCGCGACCGCGTCGACGTACGGGGTTGGCCTTAGGTAAAGGCACCACTTCCTGAAAGCGATCCCGGCTCCCATTCTTGGGCCATCGACAACCGGAGAGCGTGAGATTCGTCCGGTTACAAGCGCTAACGTGCAACACAGGGAGGATGCGATGGGCGGGCGGCCTGCGGTGATCGTGCTGGCAGCGGGGAAAGGGTCCCGCTTTCTGAGCGCGGAGCACAAGCTCGCGCAGCACCTGGGCGCGACCACCGTGTTCGGCTGCACGTTGCAGCATGCGATCGCGAGCCACCTGCAGGTCATCGTCGTCACGACCGAAGGTCTGGCCGATATCGCGCGGCGCAGTGTTGCGGCGCGCGACGTGGTCGTGCTGCCCGATGTCGGCGCGCCGGGCCAGGCGCAACTCGGCATGGGCTACTCGATCGCGTGCGGCGTGGCGGCCCGGCCCGATGCGGACGGCTGGCTGATCCTGCCCGGCGACATGCCGCGCGTGCAGCCGACCACGCTGCAGGCCGTCGCCCGCGAACTGGACCATCACGCGGTGGCCTACGCGCAGTACAAGGGGCGGCGCGGCCACCCTGTCGGCTTTTCGCCCGAGCTTTATTCGGAGCTCGCCGAACTCAGCGGCGACGAAGGGGCGCGACGCTTGATCGCGCGCTATCCGGCGGTCGGCGTCGAAGTCGACGACCCGGGCGTGCTGGTCGATGTGGACACGCTGGCCGATCTCGATGAAGTTCGCCGCACCGGCGCTGCGGTCGCCGCACCCGCGCCGCGCTGGTAGCGCGCTGTCGCGTCAGGCCAGGTGGTGGTGGCGCGCCAGCGCGACCAGGCGTTCGATGTCGCGGTCGTGGATGCCGCAGTGCTTGAGTGAGCGGTAGGTCTCGAGCAGGTAGTCCAACGTGCTGCCGAAGCGGCCGGTCGCACGGCGCAGCACCTCGAGCATTTGTGCATCCGACAGCGGCCCGGTGTGCGCCGGGCTGCGCCGGCTGAGCGTGAATGCCAGTGCGCGCACCGGTCCTTGCGCGGTGCGGCAGGCGAGCCACTTCGGGTCGTACACGCCGGTCGGCATCTCGCGCACCCACAGGCGCTCCAGTTCGGTCGCGGCACGGGCGCGGTCGATGCGATAGGCCATGCCGCGGCACGAGCCGCCCGGCACCAGCGCGAACACCAGCCCCGGGCACTCGGGCGTGCCGCGATTGACCCGCGAGCGCATCTCGAGCGCGCGGTGCCAGCCGTGGACGACGGCGCCGCGCTGCTCGTCGGCGTCGAACTCGGGCCGCCAGATCAGCGAGGCGTAGCCGAACACCCAGAGATCGTGCTCGCCGCCCCAGTCCCGCAGCGCCTGCGCCAGCATCGGTTGCGGGTCGCGCAGGTGCAGGGCCGAGAACGGGGACGTCATGACGCGACTCTAGAATGGAAACCGTCCCAGCAGGAGAGACCCGTGAACGATCAAAACGACGAAACCCAGAATTACGCACTGATGGTGGTGGCGGGACTGATCGCGCTGGTGGTGGCCGGCGTCCTGCTGCTCGCGGCCCGCGCCGGGACGGGCGGCGCGGCCAAGCCGCCGAGCACCACCACCACCGCGGTGGCGACCGCGATCGCCGGAGAACCCGAGGGCCGGGTCTACTTCGCGCTCGGCTCCGACGCGCTGCCGCCGGACGCCTCGGAGACGCTGGTCAAGGTCGCCGACGCGGCCCGCGCGCAGAGCGGCAAGGTCGTGCTGATCTCCGGTTTCCACGACGCGAGCGGCGATGCCGCCACCAACGCCGAACTGGCCAAGAAGCGCGCCCTCGCGGTGCGCCATGCGCTCGAGGCGAACGGCGTCGCGCCCGACCGCCTCGTGATGGACAAGCCGATGGTCACCACCGGTGGTGCCGACGATCGTGCGGCGCGGCGCGTGGAGATGCGGCTGCGCTGAGGCACGGCCCTTGCCTGTGCCGAACCTGGCGTGCTGCACCGATTGATTTGACGATGTAACTCGGTTACTCGAAAATCCGTGGTGTGGTTACGAAGGAGCCCGCCATGAAGCCAGCCGTCAACGAAGTCACCGCCCGCATCCGCGAGCGCAGCGCCGCCACCCGCGGCGCCTACCTGGCGCGCGTCGACGCCGCGATCGCCCGCCCGCGCGGCGCCGACCGCATGGGCTGCGCCAACGTGGCGCACGCGTTCGCGGCGCTGCCGGGGGCGGACAAGTTGCGCATCGTCGCCGAGCGCGCGCCGAACCTGGCGGTCGTGACCTCGTACAACGACATGCTGTCGGCGCATCAGCCCTACGCCGGCTTTCCGGCGCTGATCCGCGACGAGGCGGCCCGCCACGGCGCGACGGTGCAGGTCGCCGGCGGCGTGCCGGCGATGTGCGACGGCGTCACGCAGGGCCTGCCCGGCATGGAGCTGAGCCTGTTCTCGCGCGACACGATCGCGATGGGCACCGCCATCGCGCTGACCCACGACGTGTTCGACGGCGCGCTGCTGCTCGGCGTGTGCGACAAGATCGTGCCCGGTCTGCTGATCGGCGCCTTGCACTTCGGCCACCTGCCGTGCGTGTTCGTGCCGGCCGGGCCGATGAGCACCGGGTTGTCGAACACCGCCAAGTCCAAGGTCCGCGAGCAGTACGCGCAGGGCCTGGTCGGCCGCGATGAACTGCTGCAGGCCGAATCGGCCGCGTACCACGGGGCCGGCACCTGCACCTTCTATGGCACCGCCAACAGCAACCAGATGCTGCTCGAGGCGATGGGCCTGCACGTGCCCGGCGCGGCGTTCGTGCACCCGCATGCGGAGCTGCGCGAGGCGCTGACGCGCGAGTCGGTGCGCACGCTGCTCGGCATCACGAAGGGGGCCGGCTTCATGCCGATCGGCCGGCTGGTCGACGAGCGCGTGATCGTCAACGCGATGGTGGCGCTGCTCGCCACCGGCGGCTCGACCAACCACCTGATCCACTGGGTCGCGGTCGCCCGCGCCGCCGGCATCCTGATCGACTGGACCGACTTCGCCGACCTCTCCCGCGCGACGCCGCTGCTGGCGCGCGTCTACCCGAACGGCGTGGCCGACGTGAACCAGTTCCAGGCTGCGGGCGGCCCCGGCTTCGTGATCCGCGAACTGATCGACAGCGGCGCGATGCACGGCGACGTGAGCACCGTGGTCGCCGGCGGCCTGCGTGAATACGGCAAGGTGCCCGAGCAAGCGTCCACCGATCGCCTGACCTGGGCCGACCTGCCGGCCGTGCCGATCGACGACAGCATCGTGCGCACGGCCGCTGCGCCGTTCGGCGCCGAGGGCGGCCTGAAGCTGCTGACCGGCAACCTCGGCCGCGCCGTCATCAAGGTCTCGGCGGTCCCGGAAGATCGGCACATCGTCGAGGCGCCGGCGATCGTCTTCAACACGCAGGAAGAACTGCTGGCCGCGTTCAAGGCCGGCACGCTCGAGCGCGATTTCATCGCGGTCGTGCGCTTCCAGGGACCGGCCGCCTGCGGCATGCCCGAGCTGCACAAGCTGACGCCGCCGCTGGGCGTGCTGCAGGGCCGCGGCTTCAAGGTCGCGCTGGTCACCGACGGGCGCATGAGCGGTGCGTCGGGCAAGGTGCCGGCCGCTATCCATGTGAGCCCCGAGGCGATGCACGGCGGCGCGCTCGGCAAGGTGCGCGACGGCGACCTGATCCGCCTCGACGCGGTCGCCGGCACGCTCGCCGCGCGGGTCGACGACGCGACCTGGGCAGCGCGCGAGCAGGCCGTGCTGCCCGACGCGCAGGCCGACATCAACGGCCACGGCCTGGGCCGTGAACTCTTCGCCGGCATGCGGCGCAACGTGCTGAGCGCCGAGCAGGGCGCCTGCACCTGGCTCTGACCTCTGGATCATCACCATGAACGACACGCTCGAACTCGTCTCCTACGGCCCGGTGATCCCGGTCATCGTCATCAACCAGCTGGAGGACGCCGTGCCGATGGCGCAGGCGCTGGTCGACGGCGGCGTGCGCGTGCTCGAGGTGACGCTGCGCACTCCGATCGCGCTGCAGTGCATGGAGGCGATCGCGAAAGCAGTACCCGACGCGATCCTCGGCGCCGGCACGGTGCGCAGCGCCGCCGACGCGCAGGCCGCGAAGGACGCTGGCTGCACGTTCGCGGTCAGCCCCGGCTACACCTCGGCGATCGGCCACGCCTGTCGCGACATCGGTCTGCCGCTGCTGCCTGGCACCGCGACCGGCAGCGAGGTGATGCAGGCCAACGCCGACGGCTACTTCTTCCTGAAGTTCTTCCCGGCCATGCAGGCCGGCGGCATCCCGATGCTGAAGGCGCTGGCCGGACCGTTCACCGACGTGGTGTTCTGCCCGACCGGCGGCATCACGCTGGCGACCGCGCCCGACTTCCTGGCGCTGCCGAACGTCAGGGTCTGCGGCGGCTCGTGGCTGACGCCGGCCGATGCGGTCGCGGCGAAGGACTGGGCGCGCATCACCACGCTGGCGCGCGAGGCAAGCGCGCTGCGGCGCTGAACCGCCGGTCGCTCAGGCCGGCTTCGGCACCGCGGGCGCGACGCGCCCCTGCAGCCGGATCATCAACACCGCCGCCGCGGCCAGCAGGCAGGCCGCACCGGCCGCGAACAGCGCCGGGTTATAGGTCAGCAGCAGCGTGCGGGTCAGGCCCGCGCCGTAGGCGGCGGTCGCGGCGCCGAGCTGGTGCGCGGCGAAGACCCAGCCGAAGATCATGCCGGCCTTCTCCTTGCCGAACTCCTGCGCGGCGAGCTTGACGGTCGGCGGCACGGTGGCGATCCAGTCGAGGCCGTAGAACATCGCGAAGATCGACAGGCCGTAGAACGTGAAGGTCGAGAACGGCAGCCAGAACAGCGACAGACCGCGCAGGCCGTAGTACCAGAACAGCAGCTTGCGGTTGTCGTAGCGGTCGGACAGGTAGCCCGACAGCGTGGTGCCGACCAGGTCGAACGCGCCCATCAGCGCCAGCACCGAGGCGGCCGGCACGGCGGTCATGCCGTTGTCGCCGCACAGCGAGATGAAGTGGGTCTGCAGCAGGCCGTTGGTGGACAGACCGCAAATGAAGAAGGTGCCGGCCAGGATCCAGAACGTGCGGTTGCGCGAGGCCTCGGCCAGCACCTGGAACGGGCCGAGGAAGTTGAGCCGGGTCGCCCGCGGCGGCGGTGCCTCGATCGGCCCGCCGGCGGGCTCGCCGAACGCGCGCAGGCCGATGCTGCCGGGGTGGTCGCGCATGAACAGCGTGGCCAATGCCGCGACGACAACGCAGGCGATGAACACCGGGATCACCGCGTAGCGCCAGCCGATGTTCTCGATCATCCACGCGGCGATCGGCAGGAAGATCAGCTGCCCTGTCGCCGTGCTCGCCGCGAACAGGCCGACGACGAGCCCGCGGTTGGTCGTGAACCAGCGGTTCGCGACCATCGCGCCGAGCACCAGCGCCGTCAGGCCCGTGCCGCAGCCGAGCACCAGGCCCCACAGCAGGAACAGTTGCCACAGCTGCGTGACCTGGGTCGCGAGCACCATCGCGACGGCGATGAACGAGGCCGCCGCGACCATGATCGTGCGCAGGCCGAAGCGCCCGATGAACACCGCCGCGAACGGCCCGAGCAGGCCGAACAACGCGAAACGCACCGCGAACACCGACGAGAGCTGGTCGGTGGTCCAGCCGAACTCCTTGCTGAGCGGCTGCAGCATCGCCCCCGGCAGCCCGAGGGCCGCCGAGGTGGTGAGCATCGCGAGGAAGGTGACGGCCGCGATGACCCACGCGTAGTGGAAGCCGCGGCGCTCGAGCGAGCCGGAAACGGTTTGAGCAAGCATCAAATGTTGGGCCGTTCGATCAGTTCGATCTTGTAGCCGTCCGGGTCGGTGATGAAGGCGATGACGGTCGTGCCGCCCTTGACCGGGCCGGCCTCGCGCGTGACGTTGCCGCCGCCGTGGCGGATCTTCTCGCAGGCCGCCGCGACGTCGGGCACGCCGATCGCGATGTGGCCGTAGGCGCTTCCCATCTCGTAACTCGAGACACCGTGGTTGTAGGTCAGTTCGAGCTCGGCATGTTCGGGGTTCTTGCCATAGCCGACGAACGCGAGCGAGTAGTTCTGCGACGGGTTCTCGGACTGGCGCAGCAGCGTCATGCCCATGATCTGGGTGTAGAAGTCGATCGAGCGTTGCAGGTCGCCGACTCGGAGCATCGTGTGGAGGAATCGCATGGTCAGGGGGCGTCGAAGATGAAGCAGGTGGTGGAGGCGTGAGCGTACAGCTTGCCGTCCGGCCCCACGAGGCGCCCCTCGGCAGTGGCCATGCGGTTGCCGAGGTGGATGACAGCGCCGATCGCGCGCACCAGGCCGACCTTCTCGGTCACTGGGCGCACGTAGTTGACCTTGAGTTCCGCGGTCGTGTAGGACTTGCCGGCGGGCAGCGAGACATGCACGGCACAGCCGACGCAGGAGTCGAGCAGCGTCGCGATCCAGCCGCCGTGCACGGTGCCGAGCGGGTTGTAGTGGCGCAGCTGTGGGCGACCCTGGAACACCGCCCGCAGAGGCGCGCACTCGACCAGGATGAAGTCGCTGGTGTCGTTGATCGGCGGGTACGGAAGCTCGCCGGACAGCAGCTTCTCGAACACCTGGGCGCCGCTCAGGCCGGCCACCTGGTCCGGCCGCGACACGCCGCTCTTGAACATCGACTGGCGGCGCAGCGCCTCGTCGGCTTCCCATTGGGCCAGGACGGCGGAGGTATCGGGGGTCGGATTCATGGGGCGGATGCCGGAGATCAGTTGCAGGTGCAAAGATTGTAGCTACAATCGTCCGATGATGTCCACACGACCTCGTAGCGCCTCGTCCGGCCCGCTCGGCTGCAGCAGCTTCAAGCTGCGGCAGCTGTCGCGCCGCGTCAGTCAGCACTTCGACCAGATCGTCGGCGCGGCCGGCTTGAAGACGACGCAGTATTCGCTGCTGTCCCACGTGGTCACCCTCGGCCCGGTGCGCCCCGGCGACCTGGCCGCCTCGATGGAAATGGACGCCTCCACCCTGACGCGCAACCTGCAGCCGCTGGTGGCGCAGGGCTGGGTCGAGGTCGGCCCCGGTGACGATGGCCGCAGCCGCTTCGTCACCGCGACCGACGCCGGCCGCGACAAGCGCAGCGAGGCGCAGCGCGAATGGAAACGGGCCCAGCTCGCGTTCAATGAGCAGGTGGGCACGACCCGCGTGGCGCGCCTGCACGCGCTGATCGACGAGTGTCTGGCGGCGATGAACGAGCCGCCGGCCGAGTGATCTACTAGGCGCCGCGCGTGGCGTCGACGCCGGGTTTCACGTCGTCGCCGTAGTTCGCCTTCCAGCGCGCCATGATCGGCTCGAACGCATCGAGCCGTTGCCCCGGCAGGCCGTCGTCGTGATGCCACGCATCGACGCGCGTCTCGATCGCGAAATGCGAGGTCGGCCGGAACACGCCCGGCTCGTCGAGACTGCCCACCGACAGGTCCATGCGCTGCGAATCCAGGTATTCGAAGCTCAGCGGCGTGCCGCAGCGCCCGCAGAAGCCCCGCTGTGCGAACGCCGACGATGCGTAATGCGCGGGGGCGCCGCGCGTCCACTCCACTTCGTCCTTGCGCAGGTTGATGAACGTGGCGCGCGTGTTGCCGAACGCGAGCTGGCACATCCGGCAATGGCAGTAGTAGCCTTCGCGGTGGGTCGGGCGGGCGCGGAAGCGCACCGCGCCGCACAGGCAGCCGCCTTCAACCGGGGGCAGGGTGGTGGCGGGGTCGTTCATAGGCAATGTCCCACTCGTCGTTAGAGACCTCGACGCAGCCGTGGCGTTGGTGGAAGCGGTTGGCATCGTTTTCGCGCAGCGCGCCGACCCGAAAGATTCTGACGCTCGACGCAGCTTCGTTCAAGAATCGCTGCGGCAACGCGCTGCCGAGCCCGCGGCGCTGGAATCGGGCGCAGTGCGATGTCGGTGTCACGGCACGACGGTGTAATTCAACGTCATGCGACCGCCGTCGATGTAGACGATCTCGCCGGTGATGTAGCTCGACGCGCTGCTGGTCAGGAACGCGCACACGTCGGCGATCTCGCTCGGCTCGCCGAGGCGGCGCATCGGCGTGCGGCTCATGATGCGGGCCTTCGCTTCCTCGCTGCCGAGCACGGCCTTCTGCGCGAGCTCGGTTGCGATCGTGCCGGGCGCGACCGCGTTGACGCGGATGCCGTGGTCGGCCAGCGCCAGCGCCATCACGCGGGTGAGCTGGTTCACGCCGCCCTTGCTGGCGTTGTAGCTGGCGATGCTGGGGATCGCCATGATCCCGTTGACCGAACTCATGTTGACGATCGTGCCCGGCGTCCTCGAAGCGACCATCGCGCGCGCGACCGCCTGGCCGACCAGGAACGAGCCCTTCAGGTTGATGTCCAGCACCGCGTCCCAGTCGGCTTCGGTGATATCGAGGAAGTCGGCGGCCTTGAAGATGCCGGCGTTGCTGATCAGTGCGTCGACGTGGCCGAAGGCCTGCAGCGTCGCGGCCAACGCGGCATCGACCTCGTCCTTCGCCGCGACGTTGCAGTGAACATAGATCGCACGCTGGCCCTGGCCGACGAGGCGGTCGGCGAGCGCCTGGCCGCGCGCGTCGTCGACGTCCCACAACGCGACCGCCGCGCCGTCCTGCGACAGCCGCTCGGCGCAGGCGGCGCCGATGCCCTGCGCCGCGCCGGTGACGATCGCGACCCGGTCCTCGAGGTGGAAATGAACGGCGTGGGTCATGCGGTGGCTCCTTCGGTCTTCTTCTCGCGGTTCTTGCGGTTCAGCCACACGGCGATGCCCTGGGCGTTGAGCTCGTTGTCCAGCGCGAGCAGCTCGCGCACGCGCTCGGCATCGAGCGCGCTGCCGTGGGCGCGCAGGCTGGCGAGGTGGATCGCGCCCAGGCCGTCCATCAGCGCCTGGTGGCGCCGCGCGTCGTCGGGCAGCGCGAGCGCCAGCGCCACCATCGCGTCGAGCTGGGCGAGCAGGAGCCTTGCCAGCCGCGGCACATCGGTCACCGGGCCGTAGTGGGTCAGGTACATGCGCTCCGGTCGATAGGCGAGCATGCGTTCGATCGAGCGGCGCAGCGCATCGGGCTCGAACTGCACCGGCGTGGTCGTCGGCATGATCCACGCGCCCTGGGGCGTGTCGAACTCGCGGTAGGACAGGCCGAAGGTGTCCCCGGTGAAGAAGCCGCGGCTGCGCTCGTCCCAGATGCAGTGGTGGTGGCGCGCGTGGCCGGGCGTGTCGAGGAACTTCAGCGGGCGGCCCGCGAAGTCCAGCACCATCTCGTCGGCGGTGCGCAGCACGCGCGCGGCCGGCACGCCGACCACGTCGCCGTAGGTGCGCGCCACCTCCTCGGCACCGTAGACGGCGCGCGCGCCGTCCATTAGCCGGCTCGGCTCGATCAGGTGCGGCGCGCCGATCGGGTGCACGACCAGCTGCGCGCGCGGCAGCTGCTGCATCAGCAGGCCGACGCCGCCGGCATGGTCGAGATGCACGTGGGTCGGGATCACGTAGTCGACATCGTCGGGGCCGAGACCGGCGGCGCCCAGCGCCGCCAGCAGGCGCGGCACCGAATCGTTGGTGCCGGTGTCGATGAAGGCGGCGCGGCCGTTCTCGACGATCAGGTAGGCGGCGTCGAACACCGGCCGATGGAAGCCGGTGTCGATGACATGGATGCCGTGCTCGATCGGGCGCACGAAGGGCAGGGAGGTGGTCGAGGTCATGGACCGATTCTATGGAGCCCACGTCGGGAACCGGGCTGGCCGAGGCGGGTCAGAATGCGTCGAACGCAGAACGTGGAGACGACGATGAACCCCAACACCTTCCCACGCCGCCGCGCGGCATGGCTCGGCGGGCTGGCGGCCTGCGCCGTGCTGGCCGGCTGCGGCACGCTGGCCCCCGGAGGCCTGCCGCCCGGCACGCCGATCGCGCAGGCCCGCGGCGCGCTGTTCGCGCCGACCGGCGAATATGCGCTGCCCGATGGCGGCACGCGGCTCGAGTTTGCGCAGGGCTCGTTCGGCAAGCAGACCTACATGCTGGACTTCGACCGCAGCGGCCGGCTGATGACTTCGCAACAGGTCTTGACCGAACTGAACCTCGCGACCATCACGCCCGGCATGACAGCCGAGCAGGTGCGCATGCGCTTCGGCCGCCCGGCGTGGGTATTCGGCGTCAACTACCCGCGCGGCCAGGTCTGGAACTACCGGTTCGACGGTGGCGACTGCGTCTGGTACCAGGTCTCGATCGCCGATGCCGACCACCGCGTCGTCGAGGCCAACCTCGGCACCGACCCGGCCTGCGACGGCCCGAACAGCCGGGACTGACGCGATGGCCTTCACGCTCTACGGAATTCCCAACTGCGACACGGTCAAGAAGGCCCGCGCCTGGCTGGCCGCGAGCGGCCACGACGCCGCGTTCCACGATTTCAAGAAGGCCGGTGTGCCGCCCGATCGGCTCGACGCGTGGCTGCGCAGCGCCGGCTGGGAGCGGGTGCTGAACCGCAAGGGCACCGCCTGGCGCGCCCTCGACGAATCGGTACGCGACACGGTCGTCGATGACGCCAGCGCGAAACGCGTGATGCTTACGCACGCGAGCGTCATCAAGCGCCCGGTCGTCGAGTGGCCCGACGGTGCGATCACGCTCGGCTTCGACGCCGACGACTGGGCACGACGTTGAGATAGTTGGCCAAGTCGGCGATGGAATTTCTATCGAGCGTCGAATGCCCCCCGCACCTAAACTGACTCGATGGATGCCTTCGTGGACTTGCGCTGGGTCGAGCGGGCCGCCGGGCGGCTGTGCCTGCTGGATGCGCTGCTGAGCCCTTACGACGCATTCCAGATCGCCCGCGGCCTCGCGTTGCAGCCGGCCTGGCAGGTGTCCGATCCCGAGGCGGTGGTCGACCTGAACTTCCTGCGCGAGAGCGCGCAGGAGGCCATCGAGCCGCCGCTGGCGGTCGAAGCCACGCGCTGACCCGTCAGGCGGCCAGCAGCTGCCGCAGCACGAATGGCAGGATGCCGCCGTGCTTGTAGTAATCGACCTCGATCGGCGTGTCGATGCGCAGGATCAGCGGCACCTTGCGGGCGACGCCGTCGCTGTGGATCACCAGCGTGGCCTGCTGCTGCGGCGCGATCTCGTCGGCAAGTTGAATGTCGAAGCGTTCGTCGCCGCGGATGCCGAGCGATTCCCATGAATCGTTGCCGATGAACTGCAGCGGCAGCACGCCCATGCCGACCAGGTTGCTGCGGTGGATGCGCTCGAAGCTGCGCGCGATCACGGCCTTCACGCCGAGCAGTTGCGATCCCTTGGCGGCCCAGTCGCGGCTCGAGCCGGTGCCGTATTCCTCGCCGGCGAAGATCACGGTCGGCGTGCCCTGCTCGATGTACTTCATCGCCGCGTCGTAGATGAACATCTTCTCGCCGGAGGGCTGGAACAGCGTCACGCCGCCTTCCTCGCGCGAGCCGTCGGCGCCGGGCGGGATCATCAGGTTCTTGATCCGCACGTTGGCAAAGGTGCCGCGCATCATCACGTCGTGGTTGCCGCGGCGCGAGCCGTAGGAGTTGAAGTCGGCCTTCTGCACGCCGTGGGCCTTGAGCCAGATGCCGGCGGGTGAGGATTCCTTGATCGAGCCGGCAGGGGAGATGTGGTCGGTCGTGATCGAGTCGCCGAACAGCGCCATCGCGCGGGCGCCGCGCACGCCGGCCACCAATTGCTTCGGCTCCATCGTGAAGTCGTCGAAGAACGGTGGCCGCGCGATGTAGGTCGAGCCCGGCCAGTCATAGACCTGGCCCTTGACGCCCTTGATCTTCTCCCACAGCGCGCCCGGTTCCTTCGCGACCTTGTCGTAGTTCGCCTTGAACGCCTTGCCGTTCATCGCGTACTTCATCAGCGCGTGCACCTCGTCGCTGCTGGGCCAGATGTCGCCGAGGTAGATGTCGCGCCCGCCCTTGCCCTTGCCGAGCGGCTCGGTCATCGGGTCCTTCAGCACCGTGCCGGCGATCGCGTAGGCGACCACGAGCGGCGGGCTGGCAAGGAAATTCGCCTTCAGGTTCGGGTGGATGCGCGCCTCGAAGTTGCGGTTGCCCGATAGAACCGCGGCGCAGATCAGGTCGTTCTTGGTGATCGCGTCGTTGAACTCGGGGCGCAGGTCGCCGGCGTTGCCGATGCAGGTGGTGCAGCCGTACGCGGCGACGCTGAAGCCGAGCTTCTCGAGGTAGGGCAGCAGCCCGGCCTTCTCGAGGTATTCGGTGACGATGCGCGAGCCCGGCGCGAGCGAGGTCTTGATGTGCGGCGCCACCTTCAGCCCGGCCTCGACCGCTTTCTTCGCGAGCAGCCCCGCGGCCAGCAGCACGCTCGGGTTCGAGGTGTTGGTGCACGAGGTGATCGCCGCGATCAGCACGTCACCGTTGCCCAGCGACATGTCGCCCACCGCCGGCTGCTTCGATGCCGCTTCCGACTGCGCGGCCGCCAGCGTCGGCCGGTTGCCGACCATCTCGACGACCTGGCGCGGCGCGCCCGGCGGCTCGGCAAGCTTTTCGTGCGGCACTTTCTCGGCCGCGTCCTCGGCCCGCACCACGTGGCGCGTCAGCAGGTGCGCGGCTGGCTGGTTGAAGCCGTTCTCGGCCGGCGGCTTGCTGAACAGCGAGGTGAATTGCGCCTTGACGTTGCCGAGCTCGATCCGGTCCTGCGGGCGTTTCGGGCCGGCCAGGCTCGGCGTCACGCTGCCCAGGTCGAGCGTGACGACGCGGGTGTAGTCGACCTCGCCGGCGCGCGGCGCCCCGAACAGGCCCTGCGCCTTGAAGTAGGCCTCGAAGGCCTCGATCTCGGCCGTGGTGCGGCCGGTGCCGCGGAAGTACTCGATCGTCTTCTCGTCGACCGGGAAGAAGCCCATCGTCGCGCCGTATTCGGGCGCCATGTTGCCGATGGTCGCGCGATCCGGCAGCGCCAGGCCGGAGGTGCCTTCGCCGAAGAACTCGACGAACTTGCCGACGACCTTCTCGCGGCGCAGGATTTCGGTGACGGTCAGCACCAGGTCGGTCGCGGTCACACCCTCGCGCAGGCGCCCGGTGAATTCGAAGCCGACCACGTCCGGCGTCAGGAAGTACACCGGCTGACCCAGCATGCCGGCCTCGGCCTCGATGCCGCCGACCCCCCAGCCGACGACGCCGATGCCGTTGATCATCGTCGTGTGGCTGTCGGTGCCGACCAGCGAGTCGGGGTAGTAGACGCCGTCGGCCGTCTTGTGCACCCCGCGGGCGAGGTACTCGAGGTTCACCTGGTGCACGATGCCGAAGCCCGGCGGCACGACGCCGAAGGTGTCGAAGGCCTGCATGCCCCACTTCATGAACTGGTAGCGCTCCTCGTTGCGCTTGAACTCCAGCTTCATGTTCAGGTCGAGCGAGTTCTTCTTGCCGTAGTGGTCGATCATGATCGAGTGGTCGACCACCAGGTCGACCGGTACCAGTGGCTCGATCGTCTTCGGGTTCTTGCCCATCGCCGCGGCGACGTTGCGCATCGCGGCCAGGTCGGCCAGCAGCGGCACGCCGGTGAAGTCCTGCAGCACGACGCGGGCGACGACGAACGGGATCTCGTTGGTGCGCTCCGCGTTCGGTTGCCAGTTCGCGAGCTCGGCGACGTGCTCCTTCGTCACCTTGACGCCGTCGCAGTTGCGCAGCACCGATTCGAGCACGATGCGGATCGACACCGGCAGCCGGCTCACGGTCGGGAACTGCTTCGCCAGCGCCGGCAGCGAATAGAGCTCGCCAGGCCTGCCGGAGGCGGTGCGGAACGATTTGCGCGTGCCGGCGAAGGCATGCGCGGCGGATTTGGCGGTCCTGGCGGTCGAAGAATTCTTGGTCTTGGGCATGGCGGGAACCTCGTCGAAAAACGCCGGCTGGGCTGAACGAACCATTGTGTCAGCAGACGGTGACGCCCGCTCCTTCAGCGCGGGGCGAGCTCGTCGATCTGCGCGAGCACCCGGTCGAGTTCGACCGCGACGTGCTCCATCTCGCCCAACGCCGGCTGGGCCTGGCGCGCGACCAGCGCGGTGTGCAGCGCCTGCGCCGCCGCGAGCAGCGCGTGGGCGCCGAGCGTGCCGGCGAGCCCTTTCATGTCGTGCGAGCGGCGCAGCGCGTCGCTCCAGCGCTGCTCGGCCAGGGCTGCGCCGACCTCGGCCACGAAATTGGCCTCGGCGTCGCGAAAGCCCTCGAGTAAACGCCGGTAAAGATCGTCGTTGCCCATGCAGAACGCGCGGCCCGCGGCGACGTCGATCGGGGTGCCGTCCGGCAGCTCGATCGGCCCCGCCGACGCAGTCTGGCCAGCGTCGGCCGGCGCACCCGGGACCGCGATCCACTGCGCCATCGTGCGCAGCATCGATTCGACATGGATCGGCTTGGTGATGTGGGCGTTCATGCCACTGGCGAGTGCCCGTTCCCGGTCCTCGGTGAGTGCGCTCGCGGTCATGGCGATCACCGGCAGCTTCTGCCACTCGGGCCGTCCGCGCAGTTCGCGGGTCGCGGTGTAGCCGTCCATCACCGGCATCTGGCAGTCCATCAGCACACCGTCGAACGGGCCCTCGGTCGCGAGCTTGTCCAGCGCCTCGCGCCCGTCCTTGGCGACGACCACCTCCATTCCTGCGCGCCGCAGCAGTTCGCAGGCGAGCTGCTGGTTCAGCGGGTGGTCCTCGGCCAGCAGCACGCGGGCACCGGCCAGGCGCTGGCGCACCGCGAGCGACAGCGGCGGCGTGCCGGTCGCGCGGCGCGCGACCACCGGCGGCGGCTCCTGCCGGCGCGCCTGGACCAGCGCGTCGTGCAGGCTGGACGGCGTCACCGGCTTGTGCAGCACGCCTGCCAGGGGCAGGTCGGCGCAGGCCCGCACGGCGTCGTCCCGGGCGAACGCGGTCACCAGCAGGATGCAGGGATGGAGGTGCGGGTGGCGCGCCAGAATGCGCCGCGCGCACTCGACGCCGTCGATGCCGGGCATCTTCCAGTCGATCAGCAACCAGGTGTAGTCGGCCGGTCGCTCCGCGAGAATGGCCAGCGCCTCCTCGCCGCTCTGTGCGCGATCGACCACCACGCCGAGCGCCTCCAGCATCCCGCCGAGCACGTCGAGGGCGGCGGCGCTGTCGTCGACAAGCAGGGCGCGGCGGCCGCGCAGTTCGTTGGCCATCCAGGCGCGGGCGGGCGCCCGCGGCGCGCTGCGGCCGAAGCGCGCGGTGAAATGGAAGGTGGACCCCACACCCGGCGTGCTTTCCACCCACATGCGCCCGCCCATGCGCTCGACCAGCTGGCGGCTGATCACGAGGCCCAGGCCGGTGCCGCCGAAGCGGCGCGTCGTCGAGCTGTCGGCCTGCACGAAGGGCTGGAACAGGCGCGAGATCTCCTCGGCGGACAGCCCGACGCCGGTATCGCGCACCCAGCCATGCATCTCGATCACGTCGGCGTCCTGGTGGGTCACTTCCATGCCGACCGTGACGTCGCCGGCGTCGGTGAACTTGATCGCATTGCTGCCGAGGTTGACGAGCACCTGGCGCAGACGCGTCGGGTCGCCGATCAGCCGGCGCGGCAGATCGGGCGCGGCGGTGAACAGCAGCTCCAGCCCTTTCTCGTCCGCCTTGAGGCCGAGCACGTCGGCCATTTCGCCGACGACCGATTCGAGTTCGAAGTCGATGCGCTCCAGCGCCATCTGCCCCGCCTCGATCTTCGACACGTCGAGGATGTCGTTCAGGATCTGCAGCAGGTTGCGGGCCGAGCTGTGCGCCTTCTCGACATAGTCGCGCTGCTTGTCGGGCAGGCCGTCTTCGAGCGCGAGATGCGTCATGCCGATGATCGCGTTCATCGGCGTGCGCAGCTCGTGCGACATGTTGGCGAGGAAGCTCGACTTGGTCTGGCTGGCCGCCTCGGCGGCGGCCCGCGCGCGCTCGGTCGCGGCCTGCAGCTGCTTGCGCGCGGTGATGTCCTGGATCACCGCGCAGAACTCCGGCGTGCCGGCCCATTCGAGTGCGATGACGTTCACGTCGGCGTCGAACTCGGTGCCGTTCAGACGCCGGAAGCGCCATTCGAAGCTGTGCACGCGGTCGCCGCGCGCGGTGTGCGCGCGCAGGTCGGCCAGCGCGCGGTCGCGGCTTGGCTGGCCATCGGCCTGGGTGTCGGCCGACAGCCCCGGGAACCACGGCACGCGGCCCAGCAGCAGCTGCGCGTCGCTCGTGCCGAACAGCTTCAACGCGGCCGGATTGCAATGCGTGATGCCGCGTCGCGGATCGAAGAACAGGTAGCCGGTCGGGGCGTGCTCGAACAGCGCGGCGAAGCGCAGCTCGGTCTCGCGCCGCGAGGTCACGTCGAGCCAGTAGCCGTTGTAGGTCGTGCCGCCGTCGGCCTCGCCGCGCGGCGAGCTGTCGGCCAGCACCCAGCGGCCGCCGCGCTCGCCGGCCGGGTCCGCCGGGACGCGGAATTCCTGCGGCAGCGTGGGTGGCGCATCGCCGGTGCCAGCCAGGCGCCAGGGCAGCGTCGGATCACGTTCGATCTGCTCCGGCGGCACGCCGAACAGATCCTGCGCGCCGCGCCCGATGAACGCGAAGCGCGGCGCGCCGCGCGCCGGGCGGGTGTAGCGGAACACCGTCAGCGGCAGCGCCTGCGCGAGCTCGACGATGTCGCGACGCGCCTGCAACGCGGCGTCGACCGACTGCAGGCGGCGCCAGCTCAGCCAGATCAGCAGGCAGCCGACGGCCCATAGCAGGAGGCCGCCGGTCCACGCGCTGTGGGTCAGGGGCGCTTCCTCGTCGAGCGGTTCCAGCACCCAGACCTTCAGCGGCGCGAGGTCGCCCAGTGCGGACGACAGCGTCACGTGGCGCATGCCGGCGACCTGCGTGAACAGCGGGCCGTGCACGGCGTCGCCGAGCCGCCCCTGGGTCCAGTCCAGCTCTGGCGGCACGCGTTGGTAGACCTCCTGCCAGAGCGCGTCGGGGCGGGGCGGGGCGCCCGGCACGCGCTGGAGCATCAGGTCGTCGTGGTTGGACAGCACGACCACGCCGTTGATGTCGGTGACGAACACGCGCGCCCCGTCGGTGTCGCTGAGCAGGCGGTTCAGACGATCGGTGTCCTGCTTGACGAGCGCGACGCCCACCGGCTGGCCGTCGTTCAGCACGCGGTTCGCGAAGTACAGCCCCGGCACGCCGCTGGCCCGGCCGAGCAGGAACTGCACCGCTGCGCCGCTGGCCATCGCCTCGACAAAGTAGTCGCGCTTCGCGAAGTTGCCTTCGATCGCGGCGCGCGCGCTGCGTGCGCTGCCGTTGATCGCGACCAGCGTGCCGGTGCGGTCGATGAACGCGGCCAGCGGGATGCCGAAATCGGCCGCCATCCGATCGAGGGTCTGTTGCAGTTCGACCTGCTCGGAAACTGCGTTCGGCCCATGCGATCCGCTGACGAAGGCAGGCACGAGCCGGCGGTGCGACAGGTCCAGCGGCAGCGCGGCCAGTTGTCGGAAGGTGATCGAGAGGGTGTCCTTCACGCCCGTCAGGCGCACGGCGGCCGTGGCGGCCGTGCGCTCGCGATGCTCGGCGAGTCGGTCCTGCAGCCACCAGTACGACATCGCGGCAATCGCCAGCGTCCACGCTCCGGTCAGGATCCAGAGATGACGCGGCCGGCGCGGGCGCCGGTCCCCTGCAGTTTCACCCTGGTTGTTCGCCACCCGACTCCTCGTAGCGCGCCCGGCGTGTTGCCCGGGTCACATTTGGTTCACATTTCTAACAGAAATGCGAAGCGTCGAGCTGCATGGCCTAGGGGGTTTGATAGGGCAAATAGCGCACAGACAACACTCCGTCGATCGCGCGCAGCGAATCGAGCACCGCGTCAGTCACCGGGCTGTCCACGTCGACCAGCGTGTAGGCCATGTCTCCGCGCGACTTGTTGACCATGTTGTGGATGTTCAGGCCGGCCGTGGCCATCGCGGTCGAGATCTGCCCGAGCATGTTCGGCACGTTGGCATTGGCGATCGCGACGCGGTAAGCCGATTCGCGTGCCATGTCCACCTGCGGGAAGTTGACGGCGTTGACGACGTTGCCGTGCTCGAGAAAGTCGCGCAGCTGGTCGACGACCATGATCGCGCAGTTCTCTTCCGCCTCCGCGGTCGACGCCCCCAGGTGTGGCAGCGCGAGCACCTGCGGGTGGGCGTTCGCGGCCGCGCTCGGGAAGTCGCAGGCGTACCAGGCGAGGCGGCGCGCATCGAGCGCCTTCAGCACCGCCGCCTCGTTGACGACGCCGTCGCGCGAGAAGTTCAGCAGCACCGCGCCGGGGCGCATCAGGCTCAGGTTGTCGGCATTGACGAGGTCTCGCGTCGCGTCGACCAGCGGCACGTGCAGCGTCACGAAGTCGGCGTTCTTCAGCACGTCGGCGACGCTCGCGGCTTTCCGGACCTGCGCGGGCAGGCTCCAGGCCGCGTCGACCGTGATGTGCGGGTCGAAGCCGTGGACCTCCATGCCGAGCTTGATCGCCGCATCGGCGACCAGGCAGCCCACCTTGCCGAGGCCGACGATGCCCAGGGTGTGGCCGGCCAGCTCGAAGCCGGCGAACGCCTTCTTGCCGTCCTCGACGGTCTTGTCCAGGTGGGGCGACGCGGTGTCCAGCCCCGCGACGAAGCGCAGCGCCGGTGCCAGGTTGCGCGCGGTCATCAGCATCGCCGCGAGCACCAGCTCCTTGACGGCGTTGGCGTTGGCGCCCGGCGCGTTGAACACTGGCACGCCGCGCTCGCTCATCGCCTTGACCGGGATGTTGTTGGTGCCGGCACCGGCCCGTGCGATCGCGACGACGCTGGGCGGGATCGACAACGCATGCATGTCGGCCGAGCGCACCAGCACCGCGTCGGGCGCGGCCATGCCCTTGCCGACCGCGTACAACTCGGGCGGCAGCCGCTTCAGGCCGTTGGCCGAGACCTGGTTCAGCACCAGGACCTGGAACCTCGACGCCTCAGCCATGGCGGGCCTCGAACTCCTTCATGTAGGCGACCAGCGCCTGCACACCTTCGATCGGCATCGCGTTGTAGATCGACGCGCGCATGCCGCCGACGGCGCGGTGGCCCTTCAGCTGCAGCATGCCGCGTTCCTCGGCACCCTTCAGGAACGCGGCGTCGAGCGCCTCGTCCTTCAGCTTGAACGGCACGTTCATCAGCGAGCGGTCGGCGCGCTGGATCGGGCTGTTGTAGAACGACGTGGCGTCGAGGAAGTCGTAGAGCACAGCCGCCTTCTTGCGGTTGTGCGTCTCCATCGCGGTGAGGCCGCCGCGCTCCTTGATCCACTTGAACACGAGGCCGGCGATGTAGATCGCGTAGGTCGGCGGCGTGTTCAGCATCGAGTCGTTGGCGGCCTGCTCGGCGTAGTTGAAGGCCGACGGCGTGATCGGCAGCGCGCCGCCGAGCAGGTCCTCGCGAACGATCACGATCGTCAGGCCCGCCGGCCCGATGTTCTTCTGCGCGCCGCCGTAGAGCAGGCCGAACTTCGACACGTCGAGCGGGCGCGACATGATGTTGGACGACACGTCGGCGATCAGCGGCACGTCGCCGACGTCGGGGGTGAAGTGGTACTCGACGCCGCCGATCGTCTCGTTTGCGCAGATGTGCACGTAGGCGGCGTTCGGGTCGAGCTTCCAGGTCTCGCGCGGCGGAACACGGTCGAACTTCGTCGCTTCGGAGCTGGCGACGACGTTGATCCTGGCGTACTTGCCCGCCTCCTTGATCGACTTCTTCGACCACTCGCCGGTGTTGACGTAGTCGGCGCTGGCGCGGCCGCGCAGCATGTTCATCGGCACGATCGCGTTCTCGCCGATCGCGCCGCCCTGCATGAACAGCACCTTGTAGTTGACGGGCACGGCCAGCAGTTCGCGCAGCAGCGATTCGCACTCGGCGTGGATCGAGATGAACTCCTTGCCGCGGTGGCTCATCTCCATCACCGACATGCCCGAGCCGTGCCAGTCGAGCATCTCGTCGGCCGCCTGGCGCAGCACGGATTCGGGCAGGGCGGCAGGGCCGGCGCTGAAGTTGAAGACACGGGTCATGGGAGCGGTTCTCCGGGGGCGGGTTGCAACGGGGCTGGCTAGCTTAGCCGAAGCGCCTGTTAGATTCCTCGCATGGCCGACACGACCTTCTTCTGGCACGACTACGAAACCTTCGGCCGCGTGCCGCGCCGCGACCGGCCGTCCCAGTTCGCCGGCGTGCGCACCGATGCCGACCTGAACGAGATAGGCGCGCCGCTGATGCAGTTCTGCCAGCCTGCGCCCGACTTCCTGCCCGAGCCGGGCGCCTGCGTGCTGACCGGCATCACGCCGCAGCAGTGCCTCGCGCAGGGCGTGCCGGAGCACCGCTTCGCCGACGCGATCGAGCAGGAGCTGGCGCGTCCCGGCACGATCGGCGTCGGCTACAACTCGATCCGCTTCGACGACGAGGTCACGCGCCACCTGTTCTGGCGCAACCTGATCGACCCGTATGCGCGCGAATGGCAGAACGAATGCGGCCGCTGGGACCTGCTCGACGTGGTGCGCACCACCTGGGCGCTGCGACCCGAAGGCATCGAATGGCCGGTGCACGACGACGGCCGGCCGTCGTTCAAGCTCGAGCACCTGACCGCCGCGAACGGCATTGCGCACGCGGCCGCGCACGATGCGCTGTCGGACGTGCGCGCGACCATCGCGCTGGCCCGGCTGGTCAAGGCGCGCCAGCCGCGGCTGTGGGACTTCTGCCTGCGGCTGCGCAGCAAGCACGAGGTGGTGCGCGAGATGGGCGTGGGCAAGCCGTTCCTGCATGTCTCGGGCATGTACGGCGTCGAGCGCGGCTGCATCGCGCCGGTCTGGCCGCTGGCGCCGCACCCGACCAACAAGAACGAGGTCATCGTGTGGGACCTGGCCTCCGCGCCGGACGAGCTCTTCACGCTCGGCGTCGACGCGATCCGCACCCGCATGTTCACCCGCAGCGATGAGCTGCCTGAGGGCGTGACCCGGCTGCCGATCAAGACCATCCACATCAACAAGTCGCCGATCGTCATCGGCAACCTGAAGACGCTGAACGATGCGACGGCCACCAAGTGGGGCCTGGACATCCCGCAGGCGCTGCGCCATGCCGAATCGATCGCGGTCAAGGCGCACCTGCTGGCCGGCATGTGGCCAGCGATCTTCGAACGCCCCGCGCGCGAGGCTGCGACCGATGTCGACGAGGACCTGTACGGCGGCTTCGTCGGCAACGAGGACCGGCGCACGCTGCAGAAGCTGCGCACGCTGAACGGCGCGCAACTCGCACAGACGCGGCCCGCGTTTGCGGACGCGCGCCTGAATGAATTGCTGTTTCGCTACCGTGCCCGCAACTTTCCCGAGACCTTGAACGACGCCGAGCAGACACAGTGGACGGAGCACTGCGCGCACCGGCTGCACGACGGCGCTGGCGGCGCGCTGACGCTGCAGGCGTTCCTCGACGAGGTCGATGCGCTCGGCGAGGATGCCGACGAGCGCACGCAGGAGATCCTCGGCGCGCTGGTCGACTACGCGACCGAGATCGCGCCCGAGCGGGACTGACCCTTCAGGGCGCCGACGCGGCGCTGGCCGGCGGCATCGCAGCGGAAGCGGCCGCGGCGGGCGGCATCGGCGTGATCACCATCGGCTCGGCCTTCGGCTCGACGAGTTCCGCATCGGCCACGAGGTAGCGCTGCAGCAGCTTGTAGAAGCGGTCGTAGAAGGGCGCCGACGTGATCGTCTCGCTCGCGACCTTGACCAGCGAATCGTCGCTCGACGTGAACGGCAGCGACAACGAGCCGATCGCGCCGACGCCCACGCTGGCCGAGTTGTTGCTCTTCTTCAGCGCGTAGCGGTCCTGCAGCGCGTTGACGAACGCCAGCGTGGCGCGACCGCCGCGCCCGTCCGGCGCACAGACGGTGTGGAACTCGAGCTGGACGTGCACCTCGGGCTCGGGCTGGAAATACTTGCGGCCGTTGACCCGTTCGCCGTCGGCCGCGGTGATCACGAAGCCCTGGCTCAACAGCGCGCGCCTCGCCGCCTCGCAGGTATAGGCGGGCGCGCTGTCGAAGCGGCGCGAGTGCGTCGTCGTCGAGCCGAACGCTTCCGGCTCGAGCTTGACGCGGCCGCCGCCGAGGCTGCCGCACGATGCCAGCAGCGCTCCCGCGACCAGCGAAGAAAGCGCGGCCCCGAGGGGCCGCCACGCCTTGTGCATCACGCCCCGACGCTGGCCGCCGCGTCGGTGAACTCCTCGATCTGATCGAAGTTCAGGTACTTGTAGACCGTGCCGCTGGCGGCAGTCAGCACGCCCATGTCGACCATGTACTCCTCGCGGGTCGGGATGCGGCCGAGCTTGGAGCAGATCGCCGCCAGTTCGGCCGAGCCGAGGTAGACGTTCGAGTTCTTGCCGAGCCGGTTCGGGAAGTTGCGGGTGCTGGTGCTGAACACGGTCGCGCCTTCCTTCACCTGCGCCTGGTTGCCCATGCACAGGCTGCAGCCGGGCATCTCCATGCGGGCGCCGGCATTGCCGAGCACGCCGTAGTGGCCCTCGTCGCTGAGCTTCTTGGCGTCCATCTTGGTCGGCGGGGCGACCCACAGCTTGACGGGGATGTCGCGCTTGCCTTCGAGCAGCTTGCTGGCGGCGCGGAAGTGGCCGATGTTGGTCATGCACGAGCCGATGAAGACCTCGTCGATCTTCGCGCCGGCGACATCGGACAGCGTCTTCACGTCGTCCGGGTCGTTCGGGCAGGCGACGATCGGCTCGTGCACGTCGGCCAGGTCGATCTCGATCACGGCGGCGTACTCGGCATCGGCGTCACCCTCGAGCAATTCGGGGTTCGCGAGCCAGGCTTCCTGCGCCTTGATGCGGCGCTCGAGCGAGCGGGCGTCCGAATAGCCGTTCGCGATCATCCACTTCATCATCGTGATGTTGCTGTTGATGTACTCGGCGATCGGCTCCTTGTTGAGCTTGACCGTGCAGCCGGCGGCGCTGCGCTCGGCCGAGGCGTCGCTCAGCTCGAACGCCTGTTCGACCTTCAGGTCCGGCAGGCCCTCGATCTCGAGGATGCGGCCCGAGAAGATGTTCTTCTTCCCCTTCTTCTCGACCGTCAGCAGCCCGGCCTTGATCGCGTACAGCGGGATCGCGTTGACCAGGTCGCGCAGCGTGACGCCGCGTTTTGAAGCATCCGCCATCGTGCCCTTGAATCGCACCAGCACGCTCTCCGGCATGTCGAGCGGCATCACGCCGGTGGCCGCGGCGAACGCGACCAGGCCGGAGCCGGCCGGGAAGCTGATGCCGATCGGGAACCGGGTGTGCGAGTCGCCGCCGGTGCCGACGGTGTCGGGCAGCAGCAGGCGGTTCAGCCACGAGTGGATGACGCCATCGCCCGGGCGCAGCGAGATGCCGCCGCGGGTGCTGATGAAGTCGGGCAGCTCGTGGTGCATCTTCACGTCGACCGGCTTCGGGTAGGCCGCGGTGTGGCAGAACGACTGCATCACCAGGTCGGCGCTGAAGCCCAGGCAGGCCAGATCCTTCAGCTCGTCGCGGGTCATCGGGCCGGTGGTGTCCTGCGAGCCGACGCTGGTCATGCGCGGTTCGCAATACGTGCCGGGGCGCACGCCCTGCTGCTGGCCGTTCACGACGGGCAGACCGCAGGCCTTGCCGACCATCTTCTGGCCCAGGCTGAAGCCCTTCTTGGTGTCGACCGGGTTCTGCGGCAGGCGGAAGAGCGTGCTGACCGGCAGGCCGAGCGCTTCACGTGCCTTGGCGGTCAGGCCGCGGCCGATGATCAGCGGGATGCGGCCGCCGGCGCGCACCTCGTCGAACAGCACGTCGCTCTTGACCGTGAACTCGGCGATCACCTTGCCGTCCTTCAGCGCCTTGCCGTCGTACGGACGCAGCTCGATCACGTCGCCCATGTTCATCTGGCTCACGTCGAGCTCGATCGGCAGCGCGCCCGAGTCTTCCATCGTGTTGTAGAAGATCGGCGCGATCTTGCCGCCCAGGCAGACGCCGCCGAAGCGCTTGTTCGGCACGAACGGGATGTCCTCGCCGGTGAACCACAGCACCGAGTTGGTCGCCGACTTGCGCGACGAGCCGGTGCCGACCACGTCGCCCACGTAGGCAACGAGGTTGCCGCGCGCCCGCAGTTCCTCGATGAACTTCACCGGGCCGCGCTTGCCTTCTTCCTCCGGCACGATGCCCGGGCGCGGGTTCTTGTGCATCGCCAGCGCATGCATCGGGATGTCGGGGCGGCTCCAGGCGTCGGGCGCGGGCGACAGGTCGTCGGTGTTGATCTCCCCGGCGACCTTGAAGATGCTGACGGTGATGGACTTCGGCACTTCCGGACGCGAGGTGAACCACTCGGCGTCGGCCCAGCTTTGCAGCACGGCCCTGGCGTTGGCGTTGCCCTTCTCGGCCTTTTCCTGCACGTCGTGGAACTGGTCGAACATCAGCAGCGTCTTCTTCAGGCCCTCGGCGGCGACCGCGCCGACCGAGACGTCGTCCAGCAGGTCGACCAGCGAGCTGATGTTGTAGCCGCCCAGCATCGTGCCGAGCAGCTCGGTGGCGCGCACGCGGCTGAGCAGCGGCGAGTTCTCGGTGCCATGGGCGACCGCGGCGAGGTAGCTCGCCTTGACCTTGGCCGCGTCGTCGACGCCCGCGGGCACGCGGTGCGTGATCAGGTCGAGCAGCGTGGTCTCCTCGCCGGCCGGCGGGGCCTTCAGCAGCTCGATCAGTTCTCCGGTCTGCTGGGCTGACAGCGGCAGCGGCGGGATGCCGAGGGCGGCGCGTTCGGCAACGTGTTGACGGTAGGCTTGCAGCATGGGAGCTCCTGGTGTTCGTGAGAGAGTGGGTGAGGGCGGGCGGAGGAGGAACGTCAGGCCGCTTTCGGCACGATGACCTTCAGGCCCTTGAAATAGTCGCGGAAGAAGCCGGCGTCACGGGTGATCAGCGCGCTGCACTGAAGCAAGGCATGTGCCCCGACGATGAAGTCGGGCACGGCCCGCTGACCGGCGCTCTCCCTGCCGAGCGCGCGCAGGCGCTGCTTGTAGCGCCGTTGCATTTCCCCGGCCCGGATCGCAGCCTTGCGCTCGACAGGCAGGAAGCTCATGCCCATCTCCTCGACCACGTCCATGATCTCGGAGCCGTGGCCGAGCCCGGCAGTGATCTCGCTGACGACCACGTCGCACAGCACGACGGGGCCGTGGGCGAGCGCGTCGCGCACGCAGGCCTCCGCGGAATCGGCGCCGGCGTCTTCGCCGAGCAGGTCGATCAGGACCGAAGAGTCGATTGCGATCATCAGGCGTCGACGGGATCGCCCGGTGCCCGGCCGCGCAGCTCGCGCATCACGTCGTCGGTCGTCAAGCCTTCGGCGAGCTTGAAGCGGCCGCGCGCCCGCGAGATCGCGTCGTCGACGTTCTTGCGCAGGATGATGCGGCCGCCGTCGAGCTCGACCTTCAGTTGCGTTCCCTTGGTCAACCCGAGCGCATCGCGCACGGCCTTGGGCAGCGTGATCTGTCCGCGTTCGGCAACGGTGGCTTCCATGGCGCGCTCCTTCGATGAAGTATGCATGAATTGTACATACTTCTCGAAGCGTACTTGCGGCGCGGGGTTACTTCAGCGGGGCAGACGCGGGCGCCGTGGTCATTGCTGGCGCCGATGCGGCGTCCGACGCGCTCGACGTGGCGGGTGCCGGTGGGGTCGGCGTCGGCGCCGGGCCAGACAGCATGTTCCCGGCAGCCGGCGCGGCGCCGGAGGCGGCCGCGGCGGCCTTGGCGACACGGGCCGCCTCGATCAGCTCGCGCTGCTTCGGGCTGACGCAGTCGTCGACGATGCGCTGCGCGGTCTTGACGTTCAACAGCATGGACTTGTTGACGATTTGCACCATCAGCGTCTCGCCGCGCACGTCCTCGAGTCGGATCGCGCCGGTCGACGACAGCACCGGCTTCATCAGGTAGTCGGCCTTGCCGTGCTTGACTTCCACATACGCCGGGAATTTGGCGCTGGCCACGATGTCGATCGTCTGCTTGAACTCGCAGTCGTAGACGCCGTAGAAGACGCGCTCGGCGGCGTCGATCTGCTCCGGGCCTGCGGCGGCCGGCGGCGGCGGCGGCTCGACGACCTTCTTGGGGGCGGCTGCCTTCTTCGGTGTGCTCTTCGTCGGCGCGGCCTTCTTGGCGGGCGCCGTCTGCGCAAGGGCGACCGGCGCAGCGACACACAGGGCGAGGGCGGCGGCCAGGGCGAACGTCGAAGATTGAATCGTCATGGTGTGTGGGTGACTGAATGAGGAGCCGCGATTGTGGCCGCGTGGGGCCATCGTGCGTGCCGGTGCGCAACGGACGCGCGGCGCAGCCGTGCAGCCATCACGCCGCGGCCGCAACCGGCGGAAAGAACCGTGTCAACACGTTGGCAGGCAGCGGCTGGCCGGTTCGCTTGGCGCGTTCCAGCACCTGCCAGAAGTAGCGGTAGCTCGCGCGGTCATGCAGCGTGCTGCGGTGGCTGATCGGCGCCCACTGGGCGTCCTGCGCCGCGGTGATGATCTCGATCGCCAGATCGGTTTCGGCCGCGGTCGGCGCGAACGCCTCGACGATCGGCTCGATCTGGTTCGGGTGGATGCTCCACATCCGCGCATAGCCGAATTCGCGCGCGGCGCGCGTCGCCGCAGCGGAGATGGCGCGTTCGTCGTTGAACTCGGTGACGACGCAGTGGGACGGCACCTTCGCGAACCCGTGGCAGGCCGCGGCGATCTCGAGCTTGGCGCGCACCACCAGCGGATGCGTGAACTGACCGTCGGCGCTCATCGCGGAGGCCGGGATCGCGCCACGATGCGCGGAGACGAAATCCATCAGTCCGAACGACAGCGACTCGATGCGCGGGTTCGCCGCGATCGCCGCCACGTCGCGCAGCGCGCCGTGCGTCTCGATCAGCGCGTGGACCGGAATCGGCCGCGCCAGCTGGTGGACGCGGCTCTGGTGGTCGATTTCGGCGCAGGCGCGCTGCAACTCCTGCGCGTCGCGCGGCTTGGGCACCATCAGGTACGCGAGCCGGGTGCCGGCGCGGGCGACCAAGGTGGCCACGTCGTCGGCGAAGCTCGGGTGAACGACCGGGTGAACCCGCGCGCCGACGCGACCGAACCAGTTGGCGGACGACATCACCAGTTCGGCCGCCATGCGCGCGTGCTCGGCCTCGCCGCCGACCGGCGCGCCGTCCTCGCAATCGAGCGTGACGTCGAACACCGGGCCCATCTCGGCCTGCAGCGCGAGGCTCTTGCGCATGCGCACCTCGACGCCGCAGTAGTGATCGCACACCGGGATCGCCGGGGCGGCGTCCCCGCTGTCGAACAGCGCGTCGCGGGGGTGGGTCACCTTACAGCAGGTGCTTGACGCCGTCTTGCTCGCCCTGGAGTTCCGCCAAGGTGACGTTGATGCGCTCCTGGCTGAACGCGTCGATCGGCAGGCCCTCGACGATCTTGTACTGGCCGTTCTCGGTCGTGACCGGGAAGCCGAACATCACGTCCTTCGGAATGCCGTACTCGCCGTTCGACGGCACGCCCATCGTGACCCACTTGCCCTGCGTGCCCAGCGCCCAGTCGCGCATGTGGTCGATCGCGGCGTTGGCGGCGGAAGCGGCAGATGACACGCCGCGCGCCGCGATGATCGCCGCGCCGCGCTTGCCGACGGTCGGCAGGAAGGTCTCGGCGTTCCAGACCTGGTCGTTGATCATGTCCTTGACGCTGGCGCCGCCGATCGTCGCGAAGCGGTAGTCGGCGTACATGGTCGGCGAGTGGTTGCCCCAGACCGCGAGCTTCTCGATGTCGGCCACCGGTTTGCCGGTCTTGGCCGCGACCTGGCTCAGCGCGCGGTTGTGATCGAGACGCAGCATCGCGGTGAAGTTCTCGCGCGGCAGGCTGGGCGCGCTCTTCATCGCGATGTAGGCGTTGGTGTTGGCCGGGTTGCCGACCACCAGCACTTTGACGTTGAGGCTCGCGACCTTGTCGAGCGCCTTGCCCTGGGCGGTGAAGATCTCGGCATTGACGGCCAGCAGTTCGGCGCGTTCCATGCCGGGGCCGCGCGGACGCGAGCCGATCAGCAGCGCGTAGTCGGCGTCCTTGAAGGCGGTCATCGGGTCGCCGTGCGCTTCGATGCCGACCAGGAGCGGGAACGCGCAGTCCTCGAGTTCCATGATCACGCCCTTCAGCGCGGCCTGCGGCTTTTCCATCGGCACTTCGAGCAGGCTCAGGATCACCGGCTGGTCCTTGCCCAGCATCTCGCCCGAGGCGATGCGGAACAGGACGGCGTAACCGATCTGGCCAGCGGCGCCGGTGACGGCGACGCGAACGGGTTTCTTGCTCATGCGGATTCTCCGAAGGAATGGTGAAAAGATCGTCTGCGAGTTTAGGCCAGAGTGCAGGCCGCACTGCGGGTTGTCACCGATTTTCCGAGCCGGGGCGCCCAGTCTGATGTCTTCTATAAGACATAAACCAGTCGTCGGACGGTGATTCGGGCCGCTTTGTGCTGCAATCGGGGCATGTCCGTGATCTCCCCGCCCACCTCGGCCGACGCGCCGGTCGGCCCCGCCTTCAGTCCGCTCTACCAGCAGATCAAGGCGCTGATGACCAAGAGCCTGCAGCACGCCGAGTGGCGGCCGGGGGAAGCGATCCCGAGCGAGATGGAACTCGCGGCCCGTTTCAAGGTGAGCCAGGGCACCGTGCGCAAGGCCATCGACGAGCTCGCCGCCGAGAACCTGCTGGTGCGCCGCCAAGGCAAGGGCACGTTCGTCGCGACGCATGCCGAGCAACACGTCCAGTTCCGCTTCCTGCGCCTGATGCCGGACAGCGGCGAGGCCGGCGGCATGACGCGTCGGCTGATCGACTGCAAGCGCCAACGCGCGCCGGCCGAGGTGGCGCGCGCGCTGCATCTTCGCGCCAGCGATCCGGTGATCCGTGTCCGCCGGGTGCTGTCGTTTCGCGAGACGCCCGTCGTGTTCGACGACATCTGGCTGCCGTCCGCACTGTTCAAGGGGCTGACCGGCGAGCGGCTCGCGGCTTACCGGGGGCCGCTGTACGGGCTGTTCGAGACCGAATTCGGTGTGCGCATGATTCGCGCGGAAGAACAGATCCGCGCCGTCGCCGCGCAGGCGGCCAGCGCCGAGCTGCTCGCGCTGCCGCTCGGCGCGCCGCTGCTGAGCGTGGAGCGCTTGTCGATGACCTACGGCGACAAACCGGTCGAACTGCGCCGCGGCCTTTACAGCACGGCGTCTCACTACTATCGCAATGACCTCAGCTGACGTGATTTCGGCTCGGGCCACGGCGCGTGGTGCTGCATTGCAATAAAATTGTTCGGTTACGCACCGGTTTCGACAGATCAGAACAAGGTTTCTTCATGGCACACACGGCAGAAGCAGTCAAAAAAACCAGGCCCGGCGAGAACATGCGGCTGATCGATGCGCTGGGGTACCGGCTCCCGCTGGCCGGCGTCGTGTCGATCCTGCACCGCGCCAGCGGTCTCGTGATGTTCGTGCTGCTGCCGTTCGTGATCTGGATGTTCGACACCAGCCTCACGTCCGAAATCAGCTACAGCCAGTTCGCCTCGGTCTTCCGGTCGGGCACCGGGCTGCTGCCGGGCTGGTTCTACAAGCTGGTCGCGCTCGCGTTGATCTGGGCCTACCTCCATCACCTGATCGCCGGCCTGCGCCACCTGTGGATGGACGTGTCGCACGAGGCGGTGAGCAAGGAGTTCGGCCGCACCTCCGCCATCGTCACGCTGGCCGTCAGCATCGTGCTGACCCTCGCGCTCGGCGCCAAGCTGTTCTTCTTCTGATCGCTTTCCCAAGTCACCACTGAGGCGCCCCTTCATGGCACAGAGTTTCGGTTCGAAGCGCACCGTCGTCGGCGCGCATTACGGTCTGCGCGACTGGCTGTCGCAGCGCGTCACGGCCACGCTGATGGCGCTGTTCACGCTGGCGGTCATCGTTCAGGTGCTGCTGCCCGGCGAGATGGGCTATGACAAGTGGGCCGGCATCTTCTCGCGGCAGTGGATGAAGGTGCTGACCTTCGTCGTGATCGTTTCGCTGCTCGTGCACGTGTGGGTCGGCGTGCGCGACGTGTTGATGGACTACGTGAAATCGGTGGGTGCGCGCCTCGCGCTGCAGGTGGCCACGATCGTCTGGCTGGTCGGCTGCGCCGGCTGGGCCATCCAGGTTCTTTGGAGACTTTGAGAATGCAATCGGCAATTCCCAAGATGTCGGCCGGCACGGCCTCGCTGTCGCGACGCAAGTTCGACGTCGTCATCGTCGGCGCCGGCGGCTCCGGCATGCGCGCCTCGCTGCAACTGTCGCTCGCGGGCCTGAACGTGGCCGTGCTCTCCAAGGTGTTCCCGACCCGCTCGCACACGGTGGCGGCGCAAGGCGGCATCGGCGCCTCGCTCGGCAACATGAGCGAGGACAACTGGCACTACCACTTCTACGACACCGTCAAGGGTTCCGACTGGCTCGGCGACCAGGACGCGATCGAGTTCATGTGCCGCGAGGCGCCGAAGGTCGTCTACGAGCTCGAACACTTCGGCATGCCGTTCGACCGCAACCCCGACGGCACGATCTACCAGCGTCCGTTCGGTGGCCACACCGCCAACTACGGCGAGAAACCGGTCCAGCGCGCCTGCGCCGCGGCCGACCGCACCGGTCATGCGATGCTGCACACGCTCTACCAGCAGAACGTCAAGGCCCGCACCAACTTCTTCGTCGAATGGATGGCGCTCGACCTGATCCGCGACGCCGACGGCGACGTCGTCGGCGTGACGGCGCTCGAGATGGAGACCGGTGAAGTCCACATCCTCGAAGCCAAGACCGTGCTGCTCGCCACCGGCGGCGCAGGGCGCATCTTCGCCGCCTCGACCAACGCGTTCATCAACACCGGCGACGGCCTGGGCATGGCGGCGCGCGCCGGCCTGCCGCTGGAGGACATGGAGTTCTGGCAGTTCCACCCGACCGGCGTGGCCGGTGCCGGCGTGCTGCTGACCGAAGGCTGCCGCGGCGAAGGCGCGATCCTGCGCAACAGCGACGGCGAGCGCTTCATGGAGCGCTACGCGCCGACGCTGAAAGACCTGGCGCCGCGCGACTTCGTCTCGCGCTGCATGGACCAGGAGATCAAGGAAGGGCGCGGCTGCGGGCCGAACAAGGACTACATCGTCCTCGACATGACCCACCTCGGCGCCGAGACCATCGCCAAGCGCCTGCCCAGCGTGCTCGAGATCGGCCACAACTTCGCGAACGTCGACATCACGAAGGAACCGATTCCCGTCGTCCCGACGATCCACTACCAGATGGGCGGCGTGCCGACCAACATCTTCGGGCAGGTGGTCGCACCGAAGGACGGCAACCCGAACTCGGTGGTGAACGGTCTCTACGCGGTCGGCGAATGCTCATGTGTGAGCGTTCACGGTGCGAACCGCCTGGGCACGAACTCGCTCCTCGACCTGCTGGTGTTCGGCAAGGCCGCCGGCAACCACATCGTCGACAGCGGCCTGAAGGCGAAGCAGCACAAGCCGCTGCCGGCCGACGCGGCCGACTTCACGCTCGCACGCCTCGCGCGCCTGGATGGCAGCACCGGCGGCGAGTACGCGCAGGACGTCGCCAACGACATCCGCAACTCGATGCAGCAGCACGCCAGCGTGTTCCGCACCCAGAAGCTGATGGACGCGGGCGTTGTCGAGATCAAGGCGCTGGCCGAACGGGTCAAGGGCATCCATCTGGCCGACAAGTCGAAGGTGTTCAACACGGCGCGGATCGAGGCGCTCGAGGTCGACAACCTGATCGAGGCCGCGATGGCCACGATGATCTCGGCCGCTGCGCGCCACGAGAGCCGCGGCGCGCACACCGTCGACGACTACGCGGACACGCCGGAGCACCCGAACGGGCGCAACGACGAGGTCTGGATGAAGCACACGCTCTGGTACTCGGAGGGCAACCGCCTCGAGTACAAGCCGGTCAACCTGAAGCCGCTGACCGTCGAGTCGGTGCCGCCGAAGGTTCGCACGTTCTGATCCGGGAAAGAATCACATGAAGCGCACGTTCCAGATCTACCGCTACGACCCCGACACCGACGCCAAGCCGCGCATGCAGACAATCGAGGTCGAGCTCGACGGCCACGAACGCATGCTGCTCGACGCACTGAACAAGCTCAAGGCGGTCGACCCCAGCCTGAGCTTCCGGCGCTCCTGCCGCGAGGGCGTGTGCGGCTCGGACGCGATGAACATCAATGGCAAGAACGGCCTGGCCTGCCTGACCAACATGCGCACGCTGCCCGGCGTGATCGTGCTGAAGCCGCTGCCCGGCCTGCCGGTGATCCGCGACCTGATCGTCGACATGACGCAGTTCTTCAAGCAGTACAACTCGATCAAGCCGTACCTCGTCAACGACGAGACGCCGCCCGAAAAGGAGCGCCTGCAGTCGCCCGAAGAACGCGACGAGCTGAACGGCCTGTACGAGTGCATCCTGTGCGCGAGCTGCTCGACGAGCTGCCCGAGCTTCTGGTGGAACCCGGACAAGTTCGTCGGCCCGGCCGGCCTGCTGCAGGCCTACCGCTTCATTGCCGACAGCCGCGATCAGGACACCGCCGGCCGCCTCGACAACCTCGAGGACCCGTACCGCCTGTTCCGATGCCACACCATCATGAATTGCGTCGACGTCTGCCCAAAGGGCCTGAATCCGACGCGCGCGATCGGCAAGATCAAGGAACTGATGGTGCGCCGCGCCGTCTGACCTCGAGATGGAAGCGTTGATTGACGAACGGGCGTTGAGCAAGCTGCGCTGGCGGTGTCGCCGCGGCCTGCTCGAGAACGACCTGTTCATCGAGCGCTTCTTCAAGCGCCACGCGGCGCAGTTGACCGAAGACCAGGCCCGGGGTTTGCTGATCCTGATGGACCTGTCCGACAACGACCTGCTCGACCTGCTGCTGGCCCGTCAGGAGCCCGCCGGGGAGCTGGAGAGAGACGACGTGGTGCAGGTGCTGCGCATGATGCGCGTGCCCGCGTGACGCAAGCGAGTTCACACCCCTTAGGCACTCTAGGCACTTGAAGGAAAGATCATGACCCCGTCCGACGTGAAAGCCACGCTGTCGTTCTCCGATGGCAGCCCCACCATGGATCTGCCGATCTACAAGGGCAGCATCGGCCCCGACGTGATCGACATCCGCAAGCTCTACGCGCAGACCGGCAAGTTCACCTACGACCCAGGCTTCCTGTCGACGGCGTCGTGCAACTCGACGATCACCTACATCGACGGCGACAAGGGCGAGCTGCTGTACCGCGGCTACCCGATCGAGCAGCTCGCGGAAAACTGCGACTACCTCGAGACCTGTTACCTGCTGCTCAAGGGCGAGCTGCCCAACGCGACCCAGAAGACCGACTTCACCAAGCTCGTCACGAACCACACGATGGTCAACGAGCAGATGCAGTTCTTCCTGCGCGGCTTCCGCCGCGATGCGCACCCGATGGCCATCATGACGGGCCTGGTCGGCGCGATGTCGGCGTTCTATCACGACAGCACCGACATCCACAACGCCGAGCACCGCGACATCGCGGCGATCCGCCTGATCGCGAAGATGCCCACGCTGGTGTCGATGGCCTACAAGTACACCATCGGACAGCCTTACATCTACCCGAAGAACGACTTGTCGTACGCCGGCAATTTCATGCGCATGATGTTCGCCACGCCGTGCGAGGAGTACGAGCCGAACGAGGTGCTGGTGCGCGCAATGGACCGCATCTTCATCCTGCACGCCGACCACGAGCAGAACGCCTCGACCTCGACCGTGCGCCTGTGCGGCTCGTCGGGCACCAACCCGTTCGCGGCGATCGCGGCCGGTGTGGCCTGCCTGTGGGGCCCCGCGCACGGCGGCGCCAACGAGGCGGCGCTGAACATGCTCGAGGACGTGCAGCGCATGGGCGGCGTCGAGAAGATCGGCGACTTCATCAAGCAGGTGAAGGACAAGAACTCGAATGTCAAGCTGATGGGCTTCGGGCACCGCGTCTACAAGAACTACGACCCGCGCGCCAAGCTGATGCGCGAGACCTGCCATGAGGTGCTGGACGCGCTCGGCCTGCACAACGACCCGATCTTCAAGCTCGCGATGGCGCTCGAGAAGATCGCCCTCGAGGACGACTACTTCGTCTCGCGCAAGCTCTATCCGAACGTCGACTTCTACTCGGGCATCGTGCAGCGCGCGATCGGCATCCCGGTCACGCTGTTCACCGCGATCTTCGCGCTGGCCCGCACCGTCGGCTGGATCGCGCAGCTCAACGAGATGATCGGCGACCCGGAATACAAGATCGGCCGGCCGCGCCAGCTGTTCAGCGGCTCGACGCCGCGCAACGTCGCGCCGATCGCGCAGCGCCGCTGAGCGCTGCAGGAACTTCGCGGCGCGCAGGCGCTGCGCCCACGGCCCCGCGGCGACGCGGGGCTTTTTTTTGTCCGGCCCCCCTGAACAGGTGGGGCGTCCGAGGGTTTCCCGGGAACGGCTTTTGCATCGTCATCCCCTATCGTGGCTTCGCCGCGCGTGGCGCTACGAGTGACCTCGACGGTTCCTTTCCACCCTACCCACAGGAAGCTGCAATGACACTTGCGATCAATCCCATGGCGTTGGCCGGCGCGGCGTTGTGCCTCGCGGCCTTCGCGACACCGGCGGCGATGGCCGGCAACGACAGCATCGGCATGCGCGTGGTGCGCGACCCGGTCACCGGGGTGCTGCGCGCGCCGACCCATGAAGAATTCAAGGCGATGCAGGACGAGGAAAAAGCCGCCCGTGCAGCTGCTCGCACCCCTTCGACAGCCGCTGCCGAAGCGGCCGCCGCACCGGTGCGCATCCAGGGCGCCAACGGCGCGAAAGGCGTGCGCGCCGGGGATGCATTCCTGTCGTATTCGGTCGTGACCCGCCAGGCCGACGGCAGCCTCGACACCGCGTGCGTCACCGGCGCCGAGGCGGCCGAGAAGATCGTTCTCGCCAAGCCGACCGCCGCCACGAGCGCCAAGGCCAGCAAGAAGGGGCACGACCATGACCACCAATAAATCCGCATGGGGTCGGGTCGGCGGCGCGCTCGCCGGAGCGGCCCTGGTTGCCGCACTGGGCACATTGACGGCCACGGCGCAGGCCGCGGCCACGATCGTGATCATGAACACCAACGCGCCTGGCGTCGGCTTCAACGACCCGACGCCTGCCGCGCCGGTCGGCGGCAACGCCGGCACGACGCTGGGGCAGCAGCGCCTGATCGCCTTCCAGGCCGCGGCCGACATCTGGGGCGCGACGCTGACGAGCTCGCAGACCATCAAGATCCGCGCGTCGTTCGAGCCGCTGACCTGCACCGCCACCAGCGCAGTGCTGGGCAGCGCTGGGGCGTACAACATCTGGAGCGACTTCCCGAACGCGGCGAAGGCCGGCGCCTGGTACCCGCAGGCGCTCGCCAACAAGCTGGCCGGTACCGACCTGAGCGAAGGTGACCCGCAGGGCCAGGACATCCAGGCCCGCTTCAACTCGCGCCTGGGCCTGTTCTCGAACTGCCTGCCGGGTTCGCCGTTCTACCTCGGCCTGGACAACAACCACGGCACCGCGATCGACCTGGTCACGGTGCTGTTGCATGAGTTCGGCCACGGTCTGGGCTTCCAGACCTTCACGAGCGGTGCCACCGGCGACGTGTTCTTCGGTCAGCCGTCGATCTGGGACTACTACCTGATGGACGACACCACCGGCAAGCTGTGGATCAACATGACGAGCGCCGAGCGCGCTGCGTCGGCGTTGAAGCCGCGGCAGCTGTCGTGGACCGGGGCGAACGTCACCAAGGCGGTGCCGACGGCGCTGTCCGCGGGCACGCCGCGCCTGCAGGTCTACGGCGCAGCCGGCGGTGCCGCCGGCACCTACGACGTCGGCGGGGCCTCGTTCGGCCCGCCGCTCAGCACCACGCCTGTCACCGGCCAGATGGTGCAGCTGGTCGACCAGCCGAACGGCACCGGGCTCGCATGCACGCCGGTGGCGGGCAATGCCTTCCAGGGCAAGGTCGCCGTGGTCGATCGCGGCGTCTGCGGGTTTGCGGTGAAGGCCGCGATCATGCAGGCGGCCGGCGCGAAGGGCGTGGTCATCGTCGACAACGTCGCCGGCGGGCCGCCAGCGGGGATGAGCGGGACCGACCCGACCATCACGATCCCGTCGGTGCGCATCACGCTGGAGGCCGGTACCTTGATCAAGAAGGCGCTGGCCCAGCGCTCCGGCGGCGTGATCGGCCGCTTCGACGTGAACACGGCGCAGTACGCAGGAGCCGACGCCTTCGGTCGCGCGCTGATGTACACGCCGAACCCGTACCAGAGCGGGTCGTCGGTGTCGCACTGGGACACGATCGCGTTCCCCAACCAGCTGATGGAACCCGCGATCAACGCCGACCTGCTGCACACCGTCGTGATGCCGGCCGACATGACCTTCGAGCTGCTGAAGGACATCGGCTGGTAAGAACGGTCGTTTCCACCTCGAAAGGCACGGCACACGCCGTGCCTTTTTCTTTGGATCGCGGTACAACCGGCGCATGAGCGACAGGGCCTTCCCCGCGATCCCGATGCTGGCGGCGTTGGTGCTGGCCGGCGGTTGCGCCGCGCAAGGTCGAGAGGACGCAGCCGGCCCGCCTGCGTCACCCGCCGCGAAGGAGTCGATGCCGATGAATGCCGATCTTCACGCGATGGCGCAGGCCGCCCTGGCCGATGCGATGCGCCGCGCAGCGCCGGGTGCTGCGGCCCCGACGCTGCTGAGCGCGGAGCGCGTGACTTGGCCCGACGGCTCGCTCGGCTGCCCGATGCCCGGGCGCATGTACACGATGGCGCTGGTGCCGGGCTACCGGATCCGCATCCAGTCCGGCACCGAACAACTCGACTACCACGCCTCGATGCGTGGCCAGCCGCAGCTGTGTCCGCCGGGGCGTGCGACCGACCCGGCGCCGCGCTCGGCCGTGTACTGACCTTCGTCCGCGCCAAAAAAATAGGCCCCGCGGTCGGTACCGCGGGGCCCTCTTTCTTTGTGTGCCGGCCGGCGACGTTGGCCGGCCGAGGGCGGTCAGGGCGCGTCGACCCGCACGATCGTCGGGTTCGGCATGCCGGATGCGCCGCCGTAGGCCACCGAGCCGAGGTACTTCGTCTTGGCGTCCAGGCCGCCGAACGTCAGGCCGATGTTGGCGGTCTGGCCGAGCGTGGCGGTTGCCGGTGCAGCCACCGTCATGTTGCCGGCCGAGGCGCTGCCGAGCGTCCAGCTGAACAACGTGAAGTCCGCCGCGCCGACCGGCACCGCGAACCCGACGACGCGCGCCGTGTACGTGCCCGCGGGCGGGTTGACGAAGTTCACCTCTTCGGCCGAGGTGCCGCTGCCGCTCGAGCCCACGAGCACGCCGTTGCGGTAGACCTCGAGGTCGAGGTCGCTCGCCTGGCTGACATTGGCGTCGAACAGTGAGAAGCGCAGGTAGGTCTGGCCCGCCGGCACGTCGACGGTGAAATCCTTCGAGGTGTTGGTCTGGACCGAGCCGGCCTGCGTCGCTGCCGGCACGAGCCCGCGGGCGGTCGCCGTGAACGGACCCGAATAACCGAAGGTCACGTTGTACGAGCCCGTCACCTCGATCGGCGCCGCGAGGGCGACCGGGTTCGCCACCATCGGGATGCGAACGACGTGCCCCTTGTTGCCGGTCAGCGTGAGCTGGCCGCCGGTGTAGGCGTTCAGCGCCGCCGTGGTCGTCGTGAAGGTCAGCTCGAACTTGGCGGACTTGCCTTTGCCCACCGTCAAGGCGCCGGGCAGCGTCACGTTGATGCCCGACATGCCGGCCACCGAGAACGTGTACGTTTCTTCGGCACCGCCGACGTTCGTGACCGTGCGCGTGACCTTCTGCGAACCCGCCAGCTTGCCCAGCGCGATCGACGCGCCGTTGAAGTTGCTCGGCTCGATCACCGGCACGCCGGCCGACGTGCAGAACGACACCGGCAGCTGCGTACCGCACAGGAACCCGAACCAGTCGCTGAAGCCCGAATCGAACACCAGGCCCGGATCGGCCGCGTTCATCGGCCGCACGTGGCCAGCGCCCTGGCGGAAGATGACCAGCGGATTCGTGTTCGGGCCATCGAGCACGTCCGTGCCGGTGGTCATCAACGCCGACTTGATCGCCATCGGCGACCAGTCCGGGTGAATCTGCTTCATCAGCGCCGCGATGCCGGCCACGTGCGGGCTCGACATCGAGGTGCCGCTGTACAGGTCGAACAGCTTGCCGTTGTTGTTCGGCGGCGCGACGCCGGCGAGGATGTCCTGCCCCGGCGCGATCAGGTCGGGCTTGAGCAGACTGCCGCTCGCGCGCAGCGGGCCGCGCGAGGAGAAGTCGGCGGTGAACGGCGCGGGAACGTTGGTGACGATGTCCGCGGGGCCGATTCTCGCGGTCGCACCCGGGGTGGCCGCATACGCCTTGATCGGCGCGTAGGCTGCGACGGTCAGGTGCACCGCCGGGATGTCATAGGCGACGAACGGCGTCGTGGTGTTGCTGGTCGGGGTGTTGACCAGCACCATGCCGACCCCGCCCGCTTCCTTGACAGCCGCGGCCTTGTTGACGAGCACATTGCCGCCGCGGTTGCACACGACGATCTTGCCGGACACCTTGGCCGGATCCAGACGAGCCCCGCCATCGGCCGTGCCGTAGCACAGCCCGAGGGTCGCCGCGTCCGCGCCGGCCAGGCCGGCCGCGCCGGCATCGACCAGCGGTGCGGGACCGACCGACAGCAAGTAGCCGGTACCGTTGTACGTCACGCCGTTGCCCAGGGTGACCGAGCCGCCGACGATGCCGCGGTTGTGCGTACCCGCCGCCACGGTGGTGATCCACGGGCTCGGGTGCGCGACGGTGCTGACCGTCGGGCCGCTGTTGCCGGCCGACGCGGCGACGAACACGCCGGCGTCGCTGGCGTACAGGAACGCGATCTCAACCGGGTCGCGGAAGCTGGTCTGCGAACCGCTGATCGAGTAGTTGATCACGTCGACGCCATCGGCCACGGCCTGGTCGATTGCGGCGACCAGGTCGTCCGTCGTGCCCGAGCCGGTGCCGTCCGCCTGCGTCCACAGTGCCTTGTAGGCCGCAATGCGCGCGCGCGGAGCCATTCCGGAAATCTTGCCGAAGGCCGATGCCACACCGGTCGCCTGAACGCCCTCATTGCCGCCGGCCGTGCTCGCCGTGTGGGTGCCGTGGCCGTCGTAGTCGCGCGGTGAATTGAACTCCCATGGCAGTTCTGCGGCGATACCGGCATTGCCGCCGAAGCCGGCGTTGTAGTAGCGCGCGCCGATCAGCTTCTGGTTGCAGTTCGAGTTGTTGAACTGGTCGCCGTTCTGGCATTTGCCGTGCCAGCCAGGGATCTGCTGGTACGACAGCTTGCCGTCCTGCGTGCCGTTGCCGTTGGTTCCGGTGCGGTCCGAGAAACTCGGATGTTCGGGCCAGATGCCGGTGTCGATGATGCCGATGATGACGCCTTCGCCGGTGCCCTTGGTCGCCCAGAAACCGGTCGGGCCGCTCAGGCCAAGAAAGGCCGGAGTCGTCGAGGTGTCCTTGGTCCGGATCTCGTTGCGCGACACCGAAAGTACGCCGGGCGTCTGCGCCAGTTTCTGCGCCTGCGCTTCGGTCAGCTTGGCGGCAAAGCCATTGAAGACATAGCCGTAGCTGTACACCTTGGTGCCGCCACCGACCGCGGCGAGCGCGGCGTCGTGGCGCGCGGCGAGGTAGCCCTTGTAGTTGCCGACGGCCGGTGAATCGGGATCGATCTTCTTGCCGGCGGACGGCTTGGTCGCGGCGTAGCCCTTCAGCCCGCCCTTGTACGCCGTGACCGGTTCGTCGGCCATGCGCACGACGAAGGTGGCGGTGCCGGTGGCGCGGGCCGCGACGTCCGATGGCTCGATTTGTCCGGCCGTGACGTTCTTGACCGACAGCGCGGTCGACATCGCGGCGGATTGGGCGGTGGACGAGCTTGCCCCGCCGTCGCCGCCACCGCAGGCCGTCAGCGCCAGGGTGGCCGCGGCCACCAAAGCCGGTTGCCAGATATTCAGTTTCATCGGTAGGCCCTGAGTGGGTGTGATTGAGGTGCTTTGGCAACTTGTGGTCACCCAAGCGTGAAGGATCGTGAAGTTTCACCGCTGAGTGTGGTCGAACCAACCGTACTGTCCCTACCCCCTGGTTCGGGGGTCGTGCGGGCGCTGCGCCTAAAATCATCGTCCTGCCGCAAGAACGCCGGCGCCACCGGTCCGACCATGCTCCGCACGCTGTACGACAAGATCTGGGACGAGCATGTCGTCCACACCGAGGACGACGGCACTGCCGTGCTCTACATCGATCGCCACCTGGTTCACGAAGTGACCAGCCCGCAGGCGTTCGACGGCCTGGACCTGGCGGGCCGCAAGGTCTGGCGCGTTTCCGCGAACCTGGCGGTGAGCGACCACAACGTGCCGACGACCGACCGCTCGCACGGCATCGCCGACCCGATCTCGAAGCTGCAGGTCGACACGCTGGATGCCAACTGCGACCGCGTCGGCATCACGCAGTTCAAGATGAACGACCGCCGCCAGGGCATCGTCCACGTGATCGGACCGGAGCAGGGCGCCACGCTGCCAGGCATGACGGTGGTCTGCGGCGATTCGCACACCTCCACCCACGGCGCGTTCGGCGCGCTCGCCCACGGCATCGGCACCAGCGAGGTCGAGCATGTGCTGGCCACGCAGACGCTGCTGGCGCGCAAGGCGAAGAACATGCTCGTCAAGGTCGAGGGCAAGCTCGGTGCCGGCGTCAGCGCGAAGGACGTCGTGCTTGCGATCATCGGCAAGATCGGCACCGCCGGCGGCACCGGCTACACCATCGAGTTCGCCGGTTCGGCCATCCGCGCGCTGAGCATGGAAGGCCGCATGACGGTGTGCAACATGGCGATCGAGGCCGGGGCACGGGCCGGGCTGATCGGCGTCGACGAGACCACGGTCGCCTACGTCAAGGGCCGCCCGTTCACGCCGAGCGGCATCGAGTGGGATCAGGCGCTGCGCTACTGGAGCACGCTGAAGACCGACCCCGGCGCGCACTTCGACGCCGTGGTCGAGCTCGACGCGTCGACGATCCGCCCGCAGGTGACCTGGGGCACCTCGCCCGAGATGGTGCTGTCGATCGACGACCGCGTGCCGGACCCGGACCGCGAGAAGGACGCCGGCAAGCGCGGCGCGATCGAGCGCGCGCTGCAGTACATGGCGCTGGAGCCGAACAAGCCGATCGTCGACATCCTGATCGACAAGGTCTTCATCGGCTCGTGCACCAACTCGCGGATCGAGGACCTGCGCGAGGCGGCGAACGTGGTGCGCCACCTGCGCAAGCGCATCGCCAAGAACGTGAAGCTCGCGATGGTCGTGCCGGGTTCGGGGCTGGTGAAGGAGCAGGCCGAGCGCGAGGGCCTGGACGTGATCTTCAAGGGCGCCGGTTTCGAGTGGCGCGAGCCCGGCTGCTCGATGTGCCTGGCGATGAATGCCGACCGGCTCGAGCCGGGCGAGCGCTGCGCCTCGACCAGCAACCGCAACTTCGAAGGGCGGCAGGGCGCGGGCGGCCGCACCCACCTGGTCAGCCCGGCGATGGCGGCGGCGGCCGCGATCGAAGGCCACTTCGTCGACGTCAGCCGCTTGAGCTGAACCCCCACAGGATTCCCATGACCCCGTTTCGCATCCACACCGGCCTGGTCGCTCCGATGGACCGGGAGAACGTCGACACCGACGCGATCATTCCGAAGCAGTTCCTGAAGTCGATCAAGCGCTCGGGCTTCGGTCCGAACCTGTTCGACGAATGGCGCTACCTGGACCACGGCGAACCCGGGCAGGACCCGGCGTCGCGCCGCCCGAACCCCGACTTCGTGCTGAACCAGCCACGCTACCAGGGCGCCTCGGTGCTGCTGGCCCGCAAGAATTTCGGCTGCGGCTCGTCGCGCGAGCATGCGCCGTGGGCGCTCGACCAGTTCGGATTCCGCGCGCTCATTGCGCCGAGCTACGCCGACATCTTCTTCAACAACTGCTTCAAGAACGGCCTGCTGCCGATCGTGCTGCCGGAGGAGCAGGTCGCGCGCCTGTTCGACGAGGCGGCGGCCTTCATCGGCTACAAGCTCACGATCGACCTCGAGCAGCAAGTCATCGTCAAGCCGGACGGCGCGACGATCCCGTTCGACGTGCAACCGTTCCGCAAATACTGCCTGCTCGGCGGCTTCGACGACATCGGCCTGACGCTGCGCCATGCCGACAAGATCCGCGCCTTCGAGGCCGAACGGCTGCTGACCAAGCCGTGGCTCGCGCACACGATCTGATCCATCACGACAACGACAGAAAGCTCCCCCGTGAAGATTGCAATCCTGCCGGGTGACGGCATCGGCACCGAGATCGTCGCGCAGGCCGTGCGCGTGCTGGGCGCGCTCGACCTGCGTTTCGAGACCGAAACCGCGCTGGTCGGCGGTGCCGCGTACGACGTGCATGGTCACCCGCTGCCCGAGGCGACGCTCAAGCTCGCGCAGGGCGCCGACGCGGTGCTGTTCGGCGCCGTCGGCGACTGGAAGTACGACAAGCTCGAGCGCGCCCTGCGCCCGGAGCAGGCGATCCTCGGTCTGCGCAAGAGCCTGGGCCTGTTCGCGAACTTCCGCCCGGCGATCTGCTACGAGCAGCTGACTCACGCGTCGAGCCTGAAGCCCGAGCTGGTCGCGGGGCTGGATATCCTGATCATTCGCGAGCTCACCGGCGACATCTATTTCGGCCAGCCGCGCGGCCGCCGCGAGTCGCCGGACGGCGCGTTCGCCGGCGCCGAGGAGGCGTTCGACACGATGCGCTATTCGCGCCCGGAGATCGAGCGCATCGCGCATGTCGCCTTCCAGGCCGCACGCAAGCGCAACAAGCGCCTGACCAGCGTCGACAAGGCCAACGTGCTGGAGACCTTCCAGTTCTGGAAGGACGTCGTCACCGAGGTGCACGCGCAGTATCCGGATGTCGCGCTCGACCACATGTACGTCGACAACGCGGCGATGCAGCTGGTCAAGGATCCGAAGAAGTTCGACGTCATCGTCACCGGCAACATGTTCGGCGACATCCTGTCCGACGAGGCCGCGATGCTGACCGGCTCGATCGGCATGCTGCCGTCGGCCTCGCTCAATTCGGCGGGCAAGGGGCTTTACGAGCCGAGCCACGGCAGCGCGCCCGACATCGCCGGCAAGAACCTGGCGAATCCGCTGGCTACAATACTGTCTGCCGCCATGATGCTCCGCTTCTCGCTCAACCAGCCCGCCGCCGCCGACCGCATCGAGTCGGCCGTGCAGCGTGTGCTCGCGCAGGGCTTGCGCACGGCAGACATCTGGTCCGCGGGCACGACCAAGGTCGGCACGATCGAGATGGCCGACGCGGTCGTCGCTGCGCTCTCGTCCGCCACCGCGAAAACCACGATTACCAAGGGCTAGCTGGCTCCGGTTCGTGTCGCCCCATCCCTTGGCGAGCGAGCCGGGGGAGCAAAGAGGTTTCGATCAACTTTTTCACTGGGGCAACTTTGATGACAGCACTCACGGGTTTGGTTGGATGGCGCGGGATGGTCGGTTCCGTGCTGATGGATCGCATGCAGGCCGAAGGCGACTTCGACCACATCGAGCCGATGTTCTTCAGCACCAGCAATGCCGGCGGCACCGCCCCGGTGATGGCGAAGAACGAGAAGAAGCTCTTCGATGCCTATGACATCGACGCGCTGAAGCGCTGCGAGATCATCGTCACCGCGCAAGGCGGCGACTACACGTCGGACGTGTTCCCGCGCCTGCGCGCAGCAGGCTGGAACGGTCACTGGATCGACGCCGCCTCGACGCTGCGCATGAAGGACGACGCCGTGATCGTGCTCGATCCGGTCAACATGCCGGTGATCAAGGACGCGCTGGCCCAGGGCGGCCGCAACTGGATCGGCGGCAACTGCACCGTGAGTTGCATGCTGATGGGCGTGGGCGCGCTTTACAAGGCCGGGCTGGTCGAGTGGATGAACACGATGACGTACCAGGCCGCCTCGGGCGGTGGTGCGGCCCACATGCGTGAACTGTTGACGCAATACGGCACCTTGAACGCCTCGGTGCGCCACCTGCTCGACGACCCGAAGAGCGCCATCCTCGAGATCGACCGCCAGTTGGCCGCTACCCAGCGCGGCCTGTCCGACGCCGAGACCGCCAACTTCGGCGTGCCGCTGGGCGGCAGCCTGATCCCGTGGATCGACAAGGATCTGGGCGACGGCATGAGCAAGGAGGAGTGGAAGGGCGAGGCCGAGACCAACAAGATCCTCGGCCAGGGCGCCGGCTTCGGCACGGACGCCACGCCGGTCGATGGCTTCTGCGTGCGTGTCGGCGCGATGCGCTGCCACAGCCAGGCGCTGCTGTTCAAGCTCAAGAAGGACGTGCCGCTGGCCGATATCGAGGCGCTGATCGCGGCCGACAACGCCTGGGTCAAGCTGGTGCCGAGCACCAAGGAAGCGACGCTGCGCGACCTGACGCCGGTGGCCGTCACCGGCACGATGACGATCCCGGTCGGCCGCTTGCGCAAGATGTCGATGGGCCCGCAGTACCTGGGCGCGTTCACGATCGGCGACCAACTGCTTTGGGGCGCGGCCGAGCCGCTTCGGCGCATGCTGCGCATCGTGGTCGACGCCTGATTCGGGTTAGGCCGCACGGCGACACTTGTTGCAGGGCTGCCACGCCACGATCCGGCCGATTCGTCGAACAGCGCAGAATGTCAGCCATTGCATTAGCTTGTCAACGTATCTTGTTGATGTTATTGTGATTTCCAAGATTTTGCGTTGGTGCCGACTTTTCCGCGGTGCGTGACGCGAGATGGACGCTGTCGATATCGGCGGTCGCGCGCAGGCGCTCGCCTCGTCTTTTTGGGAGACGCCTTGAAAAGAAGCTTGACGTTCTCGGGGCGTTTCGCCCTGACCGGGGTGGCCGCGGCCGCGTTGATCATGGCGGCGCCCGCGGCCTGGTCTCTGGGTTTGGGGCGGGTTCAGGTGCAGTCGGCGCTGGGCGAGGTGCTCCGTGCGGAGATCGACGTCACCAGCATGACGCCCGAAGAGGCGTCGAACCTGCGCGTTCGCGTGGCGCCGCCCGAGTCGTACAAGGCCGCCGGCGTGGACTACAACGCGGTTCTGCCCGGCACGCAGGTCGAACTGCTGCGCCGCGCCGATGGACGGCCGTACCTGAAGCTGACGAGCGACCGCGGCGTCCAGGAGCCGTTCGTCGACGTCATCCTCGAACTGAACTGGTCCACCGGCCGATTGGTGCGCGAGTACACGATGCTGTTCGATCCGCCGGTGACGGCCCGTGCAGCGCCGCCCGCGCCGGCACCGACGACAGCACCGGCACTGAGCGCCGCGACGCCGGTGCCGGCCGCACCGCCGCGTGCCGCCGAACGCCGCCCGGCGCCCGCTCCGGCGGTTGCGGCTGCTCCCGCGCCCGCGGCCGAACCGCCGACACCGCGTCCCGCGGCCGCGCCCCGCGAGCCGCGCGCCGTGGCCGTCAAGCCGGCCGATGCGCCGGCCGCAGCCGGGGCCGACGACTACAAGGTTCGCCCGGGCGATTCGCTGTCGAAGATCGCCGCCCGCACCCAGCGGCCCGGCGTGTCGCTCGACCAGATGCTGGTGTCGCTGTACCGCGGCAATCCGCAGGCGTTCATGGACAACAACATGAACCGTCTCAAGGCGGGCGTGGTGCTGGCCGTGCCGAGCGCCGACGCCGCCAAGGGCGTGACGCCGAACGAAGCGCGTCAGGTCATCCAAGCCCAGAGCGCCGACTTCGGCGCTTACCGTCAACGTCTCGCCGGCGCGGTTCCGACGACCCGGCCGGAGGGCAGTGCGCGCCAGGCCAGCGGCAAGGTAACGGCCTCGGTCGATGACCGCAAGCAGGCCGCCGCGGCGACGCCCGACAAGCTCACGCTGAGCAAGGGTGCGGCGGGCGCGAAGGTCGAAGAACAGATTTCGAAGGATCGCGCGAAGAAGGCAGACGACGTGCGCGTTGCCGAACTGGCGAAGAACGTCGACGAATTGAAGAAGTTGTCGGGTGCGACCGCGAGTGCCGCTGCGCCGAAGACGGCCGCACCGCCGCCGGCGCCCGCGCCCGCTGCTGCTCCCCCCCGCCGGCTGCACCGGTGGTCGTGGCTGCTGCGCCCGCTCCCGCGCCTCCGCCGGCGCCTGTGGCGCCGCCGCCTCCGGCCGCGCCCGTCGTCGTCGCCTCGGCGCCGATGGCCGCTTCGGCGCCAGCGCCGGCGGTGGCCGCTTCAGCGGCTCCGGCCGCTCCGGTCGTCGCGGCGAAGCCGGCCGCCAGCGCACCGGCGGTGGTCAAGTCGCCGGTCAAGGCGCCGCTGCCCGTCGAGGAGCCCAGCGTGATCGGCTCGCTGCTCGACGACAACCCGATGGCGCTCGGCATCGGCGGGCTCGCGCTTGCGCTGCTCGCCGGCTTCGGCGTCTACAAGTTCGCGCGGCGCGCCGGCAAGGACAGCGGCGAGACCTCGTTCCTGGAGAGCCGCCTGCAGCCCGATTCGTTCTTCGGCGCCAGCGGCGGCCAGCGCATCGACACGCGGGACGCCGGCGGCACCTCGTCGTCGATGAGCTACTCGCTGAGCCAGCTCGATGCGATCGGCGACGTCGACCCGGTCGCCGAGGCCGACGTGTACCTGGCCTACGGTCGCGATCTGCAAGCCGAGGAAATCCTGAAGGAGGCGATGCGCAGCAACCCGGACCGCATGGCGATCCGCACCAAGCTGCTCGAGGTCTACGCCAAGCGTCGCGATACCAAGGGCTTCGAACTGCTGGCGACCCAGCTCTACTCGCTGACCCGCGGGCAAGGCGAGGACTGGGCCAAGGCGCAGGAACTCGGCACCCAGATCGACGCCGACAACCCGCTCTACAAGCCGGGCGGCGTGCCGGCCGGCATGCACCGCGACGGTGGCGAAGTCCTCGAGCCGCTCGACGCGAGCACCATGCCGCAGTCGGTGCTGCCGTCGCCATCGCAGTTCGGCAATTCGGTGCGCGGGGCCTTGATGACCGACAGCGGCGGCAGCGTCGGCGCCGATCTCGACCTCGACCTGGGCAACCCCGAAACCGGTCAGCCCAGCGTGCGCGGCAACCTCGAGACCACGCAGGCCTTCGCCCCGTCTCCGCCGCCGCCTGCCGACGACATGTCGCTCGATTTTGCGCTGCCCGACGTGCCCGAACTGCAGGCCAAGCCGGTCCCGCGTCCGGCCGAGCCGTCTACGTTCGACCTGTCCGACATCTCGCTCGACCTGGACATGCCGCCCACGCACCCGATGATGACCGAGGCCACGCGCGCGCCGGCCGCCGAATCGACGTCCGCATTCGGCGCGCTGGACCTGTCGGCCCAGGACGGCGCCGAAGACGACCCGATGTCGCGCAAGCTCGAGTTGGCCGAGGAATTCCGCCAGATCGGCGACAACGATGGCGCGCGCGATCTGCTGCACGAAGTCGTTGCCAAGTCGAGCGGCAGCGTGAAGAGCCGCGCGCAGAGCATGCTGGCCGACCTCGGGTGACCGGCGGCGGCGGGGCGCCCTCGTGAGGGTGGTGCTCGGCGTCGCCTACCGCGGCCAGGCTTACCGCGGCTGGCAGAGCCAGCCGGACGGCCAGACGGTGCAGGATCGGCTCGAGCACGCATTGGGCCGGTTCGCCGACGTGCCGCTGCGCACCGTCTGCGCGGGCCGCACCGACACCGGCGTCCACGCGCTGAACCAGGTTGTGCACCTGGACACGCCGATCGAGCGTGCCGAATCGTCGTGGGTGCGCGGCACCAACCGCTTCCTGCCGCCGGACATCGCGGTGCAGTGGTGCCGGCGCTTCGACGACGAGACCTTCCACGCCCGCTACTCAGCGCTGGGCCGGCGCTACGTCTACGTGCTGCTCGAGTCGGCGGTGCGCCCGGCGGTCGAGGCCGGTTCCGTCGGCTGGAGCTTTCGCCCGCTCGATGGCGCGCGCATGGAAGCGGCCGCGGCCTTGCTGCTCGGCGAACACGATTTCAGCGCGTTCCGCTCGTCGGAGTGTCAGGCGCCGACACCGATCAAGACGATCCGCTCGATCGCCATCACCCGCCGGGGTGCCTACTGGCGCTTCGAATTCGACGCCAATGCGTTCCTGCATCACATGGTGCGCAACCTGATGGGTGCGCTGCTTGCCGTCGGATCAGGTACGCGGGACGGCGCGTGGCTGGCGGCGGTGCTCGCAGGACGCGACCGCGGCCGGGCGGCGCCGACCTTTCCGGCGGATGGCCTCTACTTCGTCGGGCCGTACTACGATGCCGTCCACGACATCCCGCAGCGCACGCCGGCGCTCGACTGGTTGCCGTGATCCACACGACCATGAACCAGCGCACCCGAATCAAGATCTGCGGCCTGACCCGCGAAGCCGATGTCGACGCCGCCGTCGAGGCGGGCGCCGACGCGATCGGCTTCGTCTTCTATGCCCGCAGCGCACGCCACATCGACCTGGCCCGCGCCGAGGTGCTGGCGCGGCGGCTGCCACCTTTCGTGACGCCCGTGGGCCTGTTCGTCAACGCGTCGGACACCGACATCGCGGCGGCAATCGCGGCGATACCGGGGCTGCTGCTGCAGTTCCACGGCGACGAGACCCCCGCGGCCTGCGCGCGGCCGGGTCGCCCTTATTTGCGCGCCGCTCGGATGGCCGCAGGCTTCGATTTGCTAGACTTCGCGTCCCGGTTCACGCAGGCCCAAGCCCTCCTGCTCGACGCGCATGTCGACGGATATGGCGGCGGTGGAAAGGTTTTCGATTGGTCGCTCATTCCCTCCGACGTGCCCCTTCCAGTCGTTTTGTCTGGTGGGTTGCATGCCGGAAATGTGATCCAAGGCATCCAGACGCTGCGGCCGTGGGCCGTTGACGTCAGCTCCGGCGTGGAGTCCGCGAAAGGCATCAAGGATGCCGTCGCGATCCGCCGGTTCTGCGATGCAGTGCGCGAGGCCGATGCACGCAGCGCCGCATCGCCCGCCTGATCAATCCGAATCTTTCATCATGTCGAACTATCAACAACCCGATGCCTCGGGCCACTTCGGCCCCTATGGCGGCAGCTTCGTCGCCGAAACGCTGGTGCATGCGCTCGATGAACTCAAGCGCGCCTATGCCGACGTCCAGAACGACCCGGCGTTCCTTGCGGAATTCCAGTACGAACTGAAGCACTTCGTCGGCCGCCCGAGCCCGATCTACCACGCGGCGCGCATGAGCCGCGAACTCGGCGGCGCGCAGATCTTCCTGAAGCGCGAGGACCTGAACCACACCGGCGCGCACAAGGTCAACAACACGATCGGCCAGGCGATGCTTGCGCGCCGCATGGGCAAGCCGCGCGTGATCGCCGAGACCGGCGCCGGCCAGCACGGCGTGGCCACCGCGACGATCTGTGCGCGCTACGGCCTGGAGTGCGTGGTCTACATGGGCAGCGAGGACGTGAAGCGCCAGTCGCCGAACGTCTACCGCATGAACCTGCTCGGCGCGACGGTGGTGCCGGTCGAAAGTGGTTCCAGGACGCTGAAGGATGCGCTGAACGAGGCGCTGCGGGACTGGGTCACGAACGTCGAGAACACCTTCTACATCATCGGCACGGTGGCCGGCCCGCACCCGTATCCGACGATGGTGCGCGACTTCCAGCGCGTGATCGGCGACGAGTGCCTGGTGCAGATGCCCGAGATGGTCGGCCGCCAGCCCGATGCCGTGATCGCCTGTGTCGGCGGTGGCAGCAACGCGATGGGCATCTTCTATCCGTACATCGACCATGCCGGCACGCGCCTGATCGGCGTCGAGGCGGCGGGGCAGGGGCTGGAGACCGGCAAGCATGCCGCGTCGCTGAGCGCCGGCTCGCCGGGCGTGCTGCACGGCAACCGTACCTATCTGCTGCAAGATCAGAATGGCCAGATCACCGAGACCCATTCGATCTCGGCCGGGCTCGACTATCCCGGTGTCGGCCCCGAGCACGCCTACCTGAAGGATATCGGCCGTGCCGAATACGTCGGCATCACCGACAAGGAGGCGCTGGAGGCATTCCACCGCCTGTGCCGCACCGAGGGGATCATCCCGGCGCTCGAGTCGAGCCATGCCGTCGCCTACGCGATGAAACTCGCGCCGACGATGCGGCCCGACCAGCACCTGCTCGTGAACCTGTCCGGCCGCGGCGACAAGGACATCGGCACCGTCGCCGACCTGTCCGGCGCGGCGTACTTCGACCGCCCGTCGCAAGGCGGCCAGAGCGTGAAGGGCGGTGTGCAATGAGCCGCATCAAGGCCACCTTCGATGCGCTGCAGGGGAGCGGCCGCAAGGCGCTGATCCCGTACGTCACCTCGGGCGACCCGTTCGGCGACGCCACGGTCGACATCATGCTGGCCTTGGCGAGCGCGGGCGCCGACGTGATCGAGCTCGGCGTGCCGTTCTCCGATCCGATGGCCGACGGCCCGGTGATCCAGAAGGCCGGCGAGCGCGCGCTGGCGCGTGGGATCGGTCTGCCGCAGGTGCTGGACTTCGTGCGCGGCTTCCGCAAGACGAACGACACCACGCCCGTCGTGCTGATGGGCTATGCGAATCCGGTCGAGCGCTACGGCGTCGAGCGGTTCGTGGCCGACGCCAAGGGGGCCGGCGTCGATGGCGTGCTGGTGGTCGACTACCCGCCGGAAGAGTGCGAGGAGTTCGCGGCGAAGCTGCGTGCCCAGGGGATCGATCTGATCTTCCTGCTCGCGCCCACCTCGACCGAAACGCGGATGGCGCAGGTCGGCCGGATCGCCAGCGGCTACGTCTACTACGTGTCGCTGAAGGGTGTGACAGGCGCCGGGAACCTCGACACCGCCGCGGTGGCGGCGGCGGTGCCGCGCATCAAGACGTTCGTGAAGCTGCCGGTGGGCGTCGGCTTCGGCATCCGCGACGCGAAGACGGCGCAGGCCGTGGCCGCCGTGTCGGACGCCGTCGTGATCGGCACCGCCCTGGTGCAATTGCTGGAAACGCAGACGCGCGAGAATGTCGCCTCTGCCGCGGGCCGCTTCATCGGCGAGATCCGCGCCGCGCTAGATTCCTGAAAGGACCACCATGAGCTGGTTGGAAAAACTGCTGCCCCCGAAGATTCAGCCGAACGAGCGGGGCGAGCGCCGCACGGTGCCGGAAGGCCTGTGGATCAAGTGCCCGCAGTGCGAGACGGTGCTCTACAAGACGGACCTCGAGCAGAACATCAACGTCTGCCCGAAGTGCAGCCACCATCACCGCATCGGCGCGCGAGCGCGGCTCGATGCGTTCCTCGACGCCGAGGGCCGCTACGAGATCGGCCAGGAGGTGTTGCCGGTCGATGCGCTGAAGTTCAAGGACAGCAAGAAGTACACCGAACGCCTGAAGGACGCGCTGGAGAACACCGGCGAGACCGATGCGCTGGTCGTGATGGGCGGCTCGGTGCTGAGCGTGCCGGTCGTCGCCGCGTGCTTCGAGTTCGAGTTCATGGGCGGCTCGATGGGCTCGGTGGTCGGCGAGCGCTTCGTGCGCGGCGTCGAGACGGCGATCGAGCAGAGGACGCCGTTCGTCAGCTTCACCGCCACCGGCGGTGCGCGCATGCAGGAGGGCCTGCTGAGCCTGCTGCAGATGGCCAAGACCAACGCCGCGTTGACGCACCTGGCGAAGGCGCGCCTGCCCTATATCAGCGTGCTGACCGACCCGACGATGGGCGGCGTCTCGGCCAGCTTCGCGTTCGTCGGTGATGTGGTCATCGCCGAGCCGCAGGCGCTGATCGGCTTCGCCGGCCCGCGCGTGATCGAGAACACCGTGCGCGAGAAGCTGCCCGAGGGCTTCCAGCGCGCCGAGTTCCTGCTGCAGACCGGCGCGATCGACACGATCGTCGACCGCCGCGAACTGCGCGGCGTGATCGCCCGCGCGATCGCGATGCTGCAGCGCCAGAGCGCCGACGCGGTGACCTGATGCCCGCATCCGACCCGGCGGGCGTGCCGCCGCGCACGCTCGCCGACTGGCTGGCGCACTGCCTGCGCCTGCACCCGAAAGAGATCGACATGACGCTGGCGCGCGTGCGCCGCGTCCGCGAGCGCCTGGGTCTCGATTTCACGATGCCCGTGATCGCCGTGGCGGGCACCAACGGCAAGGGATCGACCTGCGCGATGCTGGAGGCGATCGCGCTGTCAGCCGGCTACCGCGTCGGGCTCTACTCGAAGCCGCACCTGGTGCACTTCGAGGAGCGTTGCCGCGTCAACGGCACGATGGTCGATGCGGCGGCGCTGTTGCCGCACTTCGAGGCCGTCGAGCAGGCGCGCGGCGACACGGCGCTGACGTACTTCGAGTTCACGACGCTGGCGATCTTCCGCCTGCTGTCGCAACAGCCGCTCGACCTCGTGATCCTCGAAGTGGGCATGGGCGGGCGGCTCGATGCCGTCAACGCGTTCGATGCCGACTGCGCGATCATCACCAGCATCGACATCGACCATGCCGAATTCCTCGGGCCCGACCGCGAGACGATCGCCATCGAGAAAGCCGGGATCATGCGCGCCGGCGCGCCGGTGATCGTCAGCGACCCGCGGCCGCCGCAGAGCCTGGTGGACACTGCCGCACGCGTCGGCGCCGACCTGTGGCTGGTCGGGCGCGATTTCAGCTTCGGCGGCGACAAGCAACAGTGGAACTGGGCCGGACGCACGCGCCGCTACAACGGCCTGGGCTATCCAGCGCTGCGCGGCGCGAACCAACTGCTCAATGCCGCCGGCGTGCTCGCTGCGTTCGAGGCATTGCGGGGGCGCGTGCCGATCACCGCGCAGGCGGTGCGGCAGGGCTTCGCCACGGTCGAACTGCCGGGCCGGTTCCAGATCGTCGCCGGCCAGCCGACGTTGGTGCTCGACGTCGCGCACAACCCGCACGCGGTCGCCACGCTGGCGCAGAACCTCGACCAGATGGGCTTCTTCCCCCGCACCCATGCGGTGTTCGGCGTGATGGCGGACAAGGACGTCGACGCGCTGCTCAAGCGCATGGCGCCGCTGGTCGACCACTGGCACTTCACCGACCTGCCGCTGCCGCGCGCCGCGACGGCTGCGCAGCTGGCCGCGAAGCATGCGGCGCTGGGGCTCGCCGGCCCCGGCCCGGTGACGGTCCGGACCCATGCGAGCCCGAAGGAAGCGCTCGCGGCGGCCCTGGCCGCGGCCGACCCCGCTGATAGAATCGTCGTCTTTGGATCGTTCAACACCGTCGGTGGCGTGCTCGCAGACGGCGTGCCCCGTCTGACGGGACAACACGCGGTCTGAGGGCTGCGCAGACGGCTCGAAGTCCGTCGATCGAGGCGCCTGCGCGGTCATGGCGCATGCCGCGCGACGGGGCAACCGTCGCCCGCTCATCTCAGGCCCTCACTGGAACTCGCATCGCATGGGTTTGCTGTCCGTTTTCAAGCGCCGCACCGACACCGCGGCAACCAGCAGCGCAGCGAGCGATACCGCCGACGCGGTCCAGCAGGCGCGAGTGCGCGCCCGCCAGCGACTGATCGGCGCCGCGGTGCTGGTCGTGATCGGCATCGTCGGCTTTCCGCTGGTGTTCGAGACGCAGCCGCGGCCGATTCCGGTCGACATCCCGATCGAGGTGCCGCGCAAGGAAGGCGCGCCGCCGCTGGTGATGCCCACGAAGGCGCCGGTCGTGACCGCCCCGGCGTCCGCTGCCGCGCCCGCACCGGTCGCGACGGCGTCCAACGACGTCATCACGGAGACGCGCGAGGAGGCAGGGCGCACCGTCGCGCCCGCTGCGGCGCCCGCACCCAAGCGCGTCGAGGTCAGGCCCGAGCCGAAGCCGGAACCCAAGGCGGAGCCCAAGCCCGAGCCGAAAGCCGCCGCCAAGCCCGCGCCCAAGGAAGAGCCGAAGCCGACGCCGGCCGACGCAGGGCGCTTCGTCGTGCAGGTCGGTGCCTTCGCCGACGCGGCCGCGGCGCGCGAGACCCGCGTCAAGGCCGAGAAGCTCGGGCTGAAGACCTACACGCAGGTCGCCAGCACGCCGTCCGGCAACCGCATTCGCGTGCGCGTCGGCCCGTTCGCTTCACGCGACGAAGCGGCCAAGGCGCTGGCCAAGGCCAAGGCCGCCGGCCTCACCGCCGTCGTGCTGACCCTCTGAGGCGCCGGTGAACATCGAGCTCGGCTGGGTGGACATCGGTCTGGCGGCGTTCCTGCTGCTGTCGGTGCTCGTCGGCCTGATGCGCGGGGTCGTGTTCGAGTTGTTGTCGCTGGTCGGCTGGTTCGTCGCCTACTTCGTCGGCCTGTGGCTCACGCCGATGTTCGTGGCGTACATCCACATCGGCGCGCCCGGGTCGATGCTGAACTACGTCGTCACCTTCGCCTGCGTGTTCCTGGTCGCGCTCGTGGTCTGGAGCATCGGCGCCCGCCTGGTGCGCGCGCTGATCCGCGCGACGCCGCTCAGCCCGCTCGATCGATTGCTGGGCGCCGGCTTCGGCTTCGTGCGCGGGCTCGTCGTGCTGCTGATCGTCGCGGCGGTGGTCGGCATCTCGCCGTGGGGGCGATCACCGGCATGGCAGAGTTCGCAAGGCGTCGCGTTGCTGAATGCCGTGGTGCATGAACTGCGTCCGGTGTTCACCAACCAGGTTCCTTCTTCACCTTCTTCTTCGACAGCGTGACGACTCGCTCGGCGCGCTGAACCAAGGCATCAAATCATGTGCGGCATCGTCGGCGTCATCTCCAAGGGCGCGGTCAATCAACTCATCTACGACTCGCTGCTGCTGCTGCAGCACCGCGGGCAGGATGCGGCCGGCATCGTCACGATGCAGGGCACCAAGTGCTTCATGCACAAGGCGCGCGGCATGGTCCGCGACGTGTTCCGCACGCGCAACATGCGCGGGCTGCCGGGCACCGTCGGCCTGGGGCAGGTGCGCTATCCGACCGCCGGCAACGCGTACAGCGAAGAGGAGGCGCAGCCCTTCTACGTCAACGCGCCGTTCGGCATCGTGCTCGTGCACAACGGCAACCTGACCAACGCGCTCGCGCTGAAGCAGGAACTGGTCGACATCGACCGCCGCCACATCAACACCACCAGCGACACCGAGGTGTTGATCAACGTCGTGGCGCATGAGCTCGCGCTCGCGACGCGTGACCGGCCGCTGACGCCGGACCTCGTGTTCGACGCGGTGCGCGCGGTGCACAAGCGCATCAAGGGGTCGTATGCGGTGGTCGCGCTGATCGCCGGCCACGGGCTGCTCGCGTTCCGCGATCCGTTCGGCATCCGGCCGCTGTGCGTCGGCGAGGGCGTCGGGCCCGAGGGCCGCGAGGTGATGGTCGCGAGCGAGTCGGTCGCGATCGAGGGCACCGGCCACCAGGTGCTGCGCGACGTGGCGCCCGGCGAGGCGCTGTTCATCGATCTCGAAGGCACCGTGCATGCGCGCCAGTGCGCCGAGAACCCGAGCCTGAACCCGTGCATGTTCGAGTACGTGTATCTCGCGCGTCCCGATTCGATCATGGACGGCATCTCGGTCTACCAGGCGCGCCTGAACATGGGCGAGACGCTCGCGCAGCGGCTGATCTCGACGATCCCCCCGAACGAGATCGACGTGGTGATCCCGATCCCCGAATCGAGCCGGCCGTCGGCGATGCAGCTGGCGCAGCGCATCGGCAAGCCGTACCGCGAGGGCTTCGTCAAGAACCGCTACGTCGGCCGCACCTTCATCATGCCGGGGCAGGGCGCGCGCAAGAAGTCGGTGCGCCAGAAGCTGAATGCGATCGGCGTGGAGTTCAAGGGCCGCAACGTGCTGCTCGTCGACGACTCGATCGTGCGCGGCAACACCAGCAAGGAGATCGTGCAGATGGCGCGTGATGCCGGGGCGCGCAAGGTCTACATGGCCTCGGCCGCGCCGCCGGTGCGCTTCCCGAACGTCTACGGCATCGACATGCCGACCAGCGAGGAGCTGATCGCCCACGGCCGCACGATCGAGGAGATCCGCCAGTTCATCGGCGCCGACGCGCTGATCTACCAGGACGTCGACGCGATGAAGCGCGTGGTCGGCGCGTTGAACCCCAAGCTGCGCAGCTTCGAGGCCTCGTGCTTCGACGGCCACTACATCACCGGCGACGTGAGCGCCGCCGATTTCACCGCGATGGCCGAGCAGCGCAAGGCGCAGGTCGATGAGGAAGAGAGCGACGACCGGACCCGGCTCGCACTGCAGAACGGCGAACCCGCATGACGACACGCGACGATGAAAGCCGCCGAATCGCGCGCGCGGTCCTGCCCGAGGGCCTGCGCCGCGAGACGCTCGCGGTGCGCACCGCGCTCGCACCGAGCCAGCACGGCGAGAACTCCGAAGCGCTGTTCCTGAGCAGCGCCTTCGTGCAGCCGGATGCCGCGACGATGGCGCGGCGCTTCGCCGAATCCGAGGACTTCACCTACGCGCGCACCAGCAACCCGACGGTACGCAGCTTCGAGGCCCGCCTCGCGGCGATGGAGGGCGCCGAAGCGGCGATCGCGACCAGCACCGGGATGAGCGCGATCCTGCTGCTCGGCATGGGTCTGCTGAAGGCCGGCGACCACGTGATCTGCTCGCGCTCGGTGTTCGGCTCGACGATCAACCTGTTCGCGAAGGAGTTCGCGAAGTTCGGCGTGCGCACCACCTTCGTCTCCCAGACCGACCTGGGCGCGTGGCGCGCTGCGCTCGACCCGGCCACGCGGCTGCTGTTCGCCGAGACGCCGACCAACCCGCTGACCGAGGTGTGCGACATCCGTGCACTCGCCGAGATCGCGCACGACGCCGGCGCGATGCTCGTCGTCGACAACACCTTCTGCTCGCCGGCGCTGCAGCGTCCGATTGTGCACGGTGCCGACATCGTGATGCACGCCGCGACCAAGTACCTCGATGGCCAGGGTCGTGTGATGGGCGGGGCGCTGGCGGGCCCGGCCAAGGTGATCAAGGACGTGATGGGCCCGGTGATGCGCACCGCCGGCATGGTGCTCGCCCCGTTCAACGCCTGGGTGCTGCTCAAGGGCATGGAGACGCTCGACATCCGCATGCGCGCGCAGAGCGCCAACACGATGCAGGTTGCGCAGTGGCTCGAGCAGCAGGCCGATGTGGAACGCGTGTACTACCCCGGCCTTGCGTCGCACCCTCAGCACGCGCTCGCGATGCGCCAGCAATCCGAACTGGGCGGGGCGCTGTTGTCGTTCGACGTGCGCGGCGCCTCGCCCGAGGCCGCGCGCGCGAATGCGTTCCATGTGCTCGACAGCACGCGTGTGCTGTCGGTCGCGACCAACCTGGGCGACACCAAGTCCATCATCACGCACCCGGCGACGACCTCGCACGGGCGCCTCACCGAAGACCAGCGCCGCGCTTCCGGCATCGGCCAGGGTCTGGTCCGTCTGGCGGTCGGCCTCGAGCACCCGCTGGACGTCATCGACGACCTGCAGCGCGGCCTCTCCACCTTGACCTCCTGATGAGTTCCATCGTCCGCACCCGCATCGCCCCGTCGCCTACGGGCTTCCTGCACCTCGGCACGGCCCGCACCGCGCTCTATTCGTGGGCCTACGCGCGGCATTTCGGCGGCCAGTTCGTGCTGCGCATCGAGGACACCGACGTCGCCCGCTCCACGCAGGATTCGGTCGACCAGATCCTCGCATCCATGCAGTGGCTCGGCCTCGACTACGACGAGGGCCCGATCTATCAGATGCAGCGCCTCGAGCGCTACCAGGCGGTCGTGCAGCAGATGCTCGTGGCCGGCACCGCCTACCGCTGCTACTGCACGCCCGAGGAACTCGAGGCGATGAAGGCCGCGCAGGAAGCGCGTGGCGAAAAGCGTCGCTACGACGGCACGTGGCGCCCCCAGCCCGGCAAGGTGCTGCCGCCGGTGCCGGCCGGCGTCGATCCGGTCGTGCGCTTCTGCAACCCGCCGGACGGCGACGTGAGCTGGGAAGACCTGGTGAAGGGCCGCATCACGATCTCCAACCGCGAGATCGACGACCTGATCATCATGCGTCCGGCCGCCGGCTCCGGGCCCGATGCGCTCGGCGTGCCGACCTACAACTTCGCCGTCGTCGTCGACGACTGGGACATGGCGATCACGCACGTCTTCCGCGGCGACGAGCACGTCAACAACACGCCCTGGCAGATCAACATCTTCAACGCGCTCGGCGCGCCGCTGCCTCTGTTCGGCCACCTGCCCGTCATCCTCGGCGACGACGGACAGAAGCTGTCGAAGCGGCGCGGCGCGGTGAGCGTCACGGCGTACGAGGAGAACGGCTACCTGCCCGAGGCGATGGTGAACTACCTGGCGCGTTTGGGCTGGAGCCATGGCGACGAGGAACTGTTCAGCCGCGAACAGATGGTGCAGTGGTTCGACGGCGAGCATCTGTCGAAGAGCCCGGCCCAGTGGGATGCGGCCAAGCTGGCGTGGGTCAACGCGCACTACCTGAAACACACCGACGACGCGACGCTCGCCCCGCTCGTCGCCGCGCAGTTCGCGCGTCGCGGCATCGCGGCGGCAATCGACGATGTGCTGGCGCGTCGCTGCGGTCTGTTCAAGGACCGCTGCGCGACCACGGTCGAACTCGCCGATTGGCTGACGATGTATTTCGCCGCGGTGACGCCCTCGACCGACGACCTCGCTGCACACGTCACCGACGCCGTGAAGCCCGCCGTGCAGACGCTGCGCGGCAAGCTCGAAGCGGCCGAGTGGACCAAGCCCGCGATTGCCGCGGCCATCAAGGAAACGCTGACCGCCCATGGCCTGAAGATGCCGCAACTTGCGCACGCCGTGCGGGTCCTGGTGTGCGGTCGCGCGCAAACGCCGTCGCTCGATGCGGTGCTCGAACTGTTCTCACGACAGCAAGTGTTGGAGCGTTTGCAGAGCCGCTAAAAAGCTGGCTATAATCGCAGTCTCGCTTGAAATTGCGACGGCTGAACCGGAAGTTTGGAGCAGCGTGTGAAACGTCGATACGACGTGTTCATGCGATGCAAAAGATCAGGGGGTATAGCTCAGCTGGGAGAGCGCTTGCATGGCATGCAAGAGGTCAGCGGTTCGATCCCGCTTACCTCCACCAACAGGCCAAGGTAAGCCGCCGCAGATCAAGTCGCGATGAAGGTTCAAGTCCCCTTCGTCTAGAGGCCTAGGACACCACCCTTTCACGGTGATTACAGGGGTTCGAATCCCCTAGGGGACGCCACGTTGCACAGCGCGCTGCCGATTTCTCACGAGATCCCAGCCCTGTGAGGCGAGGTCAAGAGTTGAATGCAAACGGCGCCTCGTGCGCCGTTTCGCTTTTCCGGGCGCCGCAGGTCGAGGCCTCGGATGCTGCGCAATAATCGCACGTCGTGCGCTCCTTCCGTCTCATCATCCTCGTGCTGCTGTGCGTGCTGCTCCCGGTGCGGGGCGCCATGGCCGCGACCTTGCTCTGCCCGGGCGGGGCGGGGGCGCCGATCGCCGCCACCAGTGCCGCACACGCACACCACGCCATGCATGACCATCACGCCGAAGGCACGATGGCAGCCGATCACGCGGCGCATCACCTCCACGCCAGTCCTGAGGTGCCGACCACGGACGGCGCATCCGGCGAACACCCGACCACCTGCCACTTCTGCGCGAGCGGGTGCTGCATGGCGTCCCTGCTCGGTACCGTGCCAACACTCGGCGAGCCGGTCGTCACGGCGCGTGCCATCTTCCCCACGCTGACGGCGCTCGTCGCGGCCTTCCAGTCGGACGGCCAGGAACGCCCCCCACGAACCAGCTGACCCCTCCAGGCCTCTGCTGAGAGGCCGAATCGGGCTCGCGCGTCCAGCGCGCGAGGATGCGCCGTATTCCGATGCGGCGGCGAATCAGATGGAAGTGAAACGATGAAGCACATTCGATCAGCCTGGGCGCTCGCCCAGGCGGCCTGCGTGCCCGCTGCCGCTCCGGCGCAGCCGGGCCACACCGATGGAGGGCGGCCGCCACGGTCACCATCTTGTCGGAGACAAGACATGCTGCGCCTGACCGCCACGGCCCTGGCTGCGCTCGTGCTCGGCGGCTGCGCGTCGTTCTCGCCGGACGGGGGCTTCGACCAGGTCGCGCAACTCACCCGCGAGCGCATCGGACAGGCGCCTGTCTATCAGCGCACCGGCGAGCCTGCCGAAACGACGCGGGCGCGCATCGCCGCGTTGCTCGCACAACCGCTCGATGCCGACAGCGCGGTGGAACTCGCGCTGCTGAACAACCGCGCCCTGCAGGCGAGCTACGCCGAACTCGGGATCGCCGAAGCCGAGTTCGTGCGCGCGGGTCGCCTGGCGAACCCGCGGTTCAGCTTCGGGCGACTCAGCGGCGGCGGTGCCGCCGAGATCGACCGCGCGGTGATGTTCGACGTGCTGAGCCTGTTCGTGATGCCGTGGGCGCGCCAGGTCGAGCAACGGCGCTTCGAGCAGACGCAGTACCAGGCCGCATACGACACCGTCGGCGTCGCCGGCCAGGCGCGCCAGGCCTTCTTCGAAGCTGCTTGCGCGCAGCAGCTGGTCGCCTATTTCGGACAGGTCAAGGACGCGGCTGATGCGTCCAACGAACTGGCCAGGCGCATGGTCGTCGCCGGCAACTTCAGCGCGCTCGCACAGATGCGCGAGCAGTCGTTCCACGCCGACGCGACCGCCCGGCTTGCGCGTGCCCGGCACCAGGCCGTGGTGGCGCGCGAGCGGCTGAGTCGTGTCCTGGCGCTGTCCGGCGACCAGCTCGCCTTCCGGTTGCCCGAACGCCTGCCCGATCTACCGGCCGCGCCCGCCGACCTGCGGGATGCCGAACAGGTCGCAATGGACAAGCGTCTGGACGTGCTGATGGCCCGGCGCGCCACCGAAGCCACCGCCAGATCGCTCGATCTCTCGCGGGCGACGCGCTTCGTCAACGTGCTCGACGTGGGCTACCAGAACCAGAGCCAGACCGGCGAGCCGCGCAGGAACGGCTACGAGATCGAACTCGAGCTGCCCTTGTTCGACTTCGGCACCACGCGCGTGGCCAGGGCCGAGTCCACCTACCTGCAGTCCCTGCACCGGACCGCGCAGATCGCGCTCAACGCCCGCTCCGAGGTGCGCGAGTCCTACTCGGCCTACCGCACTGCCTACGACCTCGCGAAGCACTATCGCGACGAGGTCGTGCCGCTGCGCCAACGCATCTCGGACGAGAACCTGCTTCGCTACAACGGCATGCTGCTCAGCGTGTTCGACCTGCTCGCGGACGCGCGCGACCAGGTCGCGAGCGTGACCGGCGCCGTCGAAGCGCTGCGCGACTACTGGATCGCCGAGACGCAGTTGCAGGCCGCACTGACGGGCCGCTCGCCCGTTTCGGCGCCGACCAACCGTGGCGCAGGCGCGGACATGCCCTCGGCGCGTCCGGCCGCCCATTGAAGGACATGACCATGACCCATCGCAGGACATTCTTCAGGGCCGCCGGCGCCACCATGCTGGGTGCCGCCGCGGTCAGCCGTGCCGGCGCGGCGCTGCTGCCGGAGGCGGCGTCGCAGCCGTCGGCGGCCATGCAGCTCCCGCCATTGCCGCCCAACGGGCGCCCGTACCAACCCATCGTGACGCTGAACGGCTGGTCGTTGCCGTGGCGCATGAAGGACAACGTCAAGGAGTTCCATCTCGTCGCCGAGCCCGTGGTGCGCGAGATCGCGCCGGGCATGAAGGCCAACCTCTGGGGCTACAACGGTCAGAGCCCGGGGCCGACGATCGAGGCGGTGGAAGGCGATCGCATCCGCATCTTCGTCACCAACAAGCTGCCCGAAGTCACCAGCGTGCATTGGCACGGTGTGCTCGTGCCGTCCGGCATGGATGGCGTCAGCGGCCTCACGCAGCCGCCGATCGGCGTCGGCAAGACGTTCCTCTACGAATTCGTGCTGCAGCGCTCCGGGACCTTCATGTACCACCCGCACGCCGACGAGATGACGCAGATGGCGATGGGCATGATGGGCCTGTTCATCGTGCACCCCAGGGACGCGCGGCAGTTCAAGGTCGACCGCGACTTCGGCTTCATCTTGAACGCCTACGACATCGATCCGGGCAGTGCGACGCCCAAGGTCAACACGATGCTCGACTTTAACCTCTGGACATGGAACAGCCGCGCCTTCCCGGGCATCGATCCGCTGGTGGCGCGCACCGGGGAGCGGGTCCGGATCCGCGTCGGCAACCTGACGATGACCAACCACCCGATTCACATGCACGGGCCTCATTTCGAGGTGACCGGCACCGACGGCGGTTGGGTGCCGAAAAGCGCGCGCTGGCCGGAGGTGACGACCGACATCGGCGTCGGCCAGATGCGTGCGTTCGAGTTCGACGCGCTCGCCGGCGACTGGGCCCTGCATTGCCATAAGTCGCACCACACGATGAACGCGATGGGCCACGCCGTGCCGACGATGATCGGCGTCGACCAGCGTGAAGTGGCGAAGCGGATCTCGAAGCTGGTGCCCGACTACATGGTCATGGGCGACAAGGGCATGCACGACATGGCCGCCATGGCGATGCCGATCCCCGAGAACACCTTGCCGATGATGACCGGCACCGGTCCGTTCGGGCCGGTGGGGATGGGCGGCATGTTCAGCGTCGTGAAGGTGCGCGACGACGTCGCGCGCGGCGACTTCAGGGATCCCGGGCCCTACCAGCATCCCGCGGGCACGCTGGCCTCCGAATACGTGGCCACCGGCATGCCCGCGACAGTCCGCGCGCCCGCCCCGAAGGCCGACGCCGAGACCTTGCGCGTTCGCAAGCCGTCCGGGCATCACGAGCACTGAGGCCGCAGCAGTAGGCAAGAGACGCCGAAAGCTGTGCTAAAGTAGAGGGCTCGGGTCAAGACCGCCCGAGACGGTCTTGCAGACCATGGAGTGGTAGTTCAGTTGGTTAGAATACCGGCCTGTCACGCCGGGGGTCGCGGGTTCGAGCCCCGTCCACTCCGCCAAATACTCGAATGAAAACAGGCACTTAGCAGTGCCTGTTTTTCTTTGGTCTCGCGCCGAGCCGCTGGCTCAGATCGAGCGTTGGTTCACCCGCCTCGACAATTCGTCCGCCGTTTCCCTGCGTTCGCTGTAGCGGTCGACCAGGTAATCCGCGACGTCACGCGTCAGCAGCGTGAACTTCATCAGCTCCTCCATCACGTCGACGACGCGTTCGTAGTAGGCGGAAGGTTTCATGCGCCCGGCCTCGTCGAACTCGAGGTACGCCTTCGCGACCGACGACTGGTTCGGGATCGTGATCATGCGCATCCAGCGCCCGAGCACACGCAACTGATTCACCGCGTTGAACGACTGCGAGCCACCCGACACTTCCATCACCGCCAGCGTCTTGCCCTGCGTCGGGCGGACGGCGCCGACGCTCAGCGGAATCCAGTCGATCTGCGCCTTCATGATGCCGGTCATCGCGCCATGGCGTTCGGGTGAGGTCCAGACCATGCCCTCGGCCCAGGCCGCGGCTGCGCGCAGCTCCTGCACCTTCGGGTGCGTATCGGGTCCGGCGTCGGGCCATGGCAGTCCGGCGGGGTCGAAGATGCGCACCTCGCCGCCCAGGGCGACGAGCAGACGCGCTGCTTCGAGCGTCAGCAGTTTGCTGTACGAGCGTTCCCGCAGGGAACCGTAGAGCAGCAGGAAGCGCGGCGCATGGGTCGAGGCGCCGGCGCCGCGCAGCCGGGTGGCCGTCGGCGTGTCGAACAGCGCCATGTCGACATGGGGCAGGTCCGGATCAGGAGGCGACACGGCGGCCTTTCGCATCGTTGGTGGGCTGTCCGGCTTCATACCAGGACTTGCTGTCGTTCACGACCTTCACGACCAGGAGCATGACCGGCACCTCGATCAGCACGCCGACCACCGTGGCGAGCGCAGCGCCGGACTCGAAGCCGAACAGGCTGATCGCCGCGGCGACCGCCAGCTCGAAGAAGTTGCTCGCCCCGATCAGCGCCGAGGGGCAGGCGACCGCATGCGATTCGCCCAGGCGCCGGTTCAGCCAGTACGCGAGACCGGAATTGAAGAAGACCTGGATCAGGATCGGAACGGCCAGCATCGCGATGACGAGCGGCTGGTCCAGGATGGCCTGGCCCTGGAATGCGAAGAGCAGCACCAGCGTCGCGAGCAACGCGGTCATCGACCACGGGCCGATCCTGGCGAGTGCGGCGTCGAATCCCGCCTGGCCGCGCCCGAGCAGCGCCTTGCGACAAAGTTGCGCGATCCCCACCGGGATCACGATGTACAGGACGACCGACGTGATCAGCGTGGCCCACGGCACCACGATGGCCGACATGCCGAGCAGCAAGGCGACGATGGGCGCGAACGCGAACACCATGATCGCGTCGTTGAGCGCCACCTGCGACAGCGTGAACAGCGCATGCCCGCCGGTCAACCGGCTCCACACGAACACCATCGCCGTGCAGGGCGCGGCAGCGAGCAGGATCAAGCCGGCGATGTAGCTGTCGGCCTGGCCGGCGGGCAGGTAGGGCGCGAACACATGGCGGATGAAGATCCACCCCAGCAGGGCCATCGAGAAAGGCTTCACCGCCCAGTTCACGAACAGCGTGACGCCGATTCCGCGCCAATGCTGCTTGACCTGCGACAGCGCCGCGAAGTCGACCTTCAGCAGCATCGGGATGACCATGACCCAGATCAGCAGGCCCACGGGGACGTTCACGCGGGCGATCTCCATGCGGCCGATGGCCTGGAACGGCCCCGGCAGCACCTGCCCGAGGGCGATGCCGACGACGATGCAGAGCAGCACCCACACGGTCAGGTAGCGCTCGAAAACGCTCATGGGAGCCGGCGAGGCGCTGGGTGCGGGCAGGGCGGTGGGCGTCATCATCAGCTGCGACCGATGTCCACCAACGCGGCTTGCAGTGCAGCACGGTCCATGGTGTCCAGGGGCAGTGCGAGCAGCTGCAGCATGCGGTATCCGAGGGCCTGGCGCGTCGATTCGAAAGCCCGGCGCTGGCCGTTCTCGCCGCCTGCCGCGTTCGACGGATCCGGGTAGCCCCAGTGCACCTTGACCGGCTGACCCCCGGTGCCGCCGAAGAAGACCGGGCAGGTCTCCGAGGCAGCGCTGTCACACACCGTGATCACGATCGACAGGGGCGGCGCGCCATCTCGGCTGAATTCGTCCTAGCTCTTGCTGCGGCAGGCGCCGGTGTCGATGCCGGCGTTGTTCAGCGCTTCGATGGCGAGCGGGTTGATGCGACCGCTGGGTGCGCTGCCGGCACTGAAGGCGCGCACGTCGCGGCCGAGCCGGCAGGCCCACGCATTCAACATGCCCTCGGCGAGCACGCTGCGCGCGGAGTTGTGGGTGCACAGGATGAGGACGTTGGTGGTCATGGGGTCGTGGGGGTGGGACTCAGCGGTCGGCACAGTGCGCTGCCGGCGTTGCCGCGCACGCTGTCCCTTGGCAGCAATGGGCGGACAGGTAGTCCATCAGATCGTTCATCTGCGTGATCGACGGCCGGTAGATCAGGTGGCGGCTTTCGCGCTCCTGCGTCACCAGGCCGGAGTGGGTCAATTCCTTCAGGTGGAACGACAGGGTCGAGGCCGGAACGTCCAGCAGGGCGGCCAACGCACCTGGCGTCATTCCGCCCGGCCCCGCGCCGATGAGCGCGCGAAATATGCGCAGGCGAACGGTTTGTGCGAGCGCGGCGAGCGACGCAATGGCTGTCTGTTCTTCCATATTTCAATTTTCATGGAAATATGTGTGGTGGTCAACCTGGACTGGTTTGTGAAGACTGCGGTCTGGGCTTGATCGTCAGGGCGCATCAGACATCGTTGCGATCGCCGCAACCCGCCCCGGTCCTACAGGCCGACAAAGGTCTGACCGACACGAAACCGCTGGCCGACTCCTAAAGTGGGCTCATCACTTCCCGGAGTTCGCTGTGAAAACCTTGACCACCATCGCTCTCGCCGCCGCCATCGCGGCGCTGTCCGGTTGCGTCGCTGCCCCGGCGCGCGGCTACTACCAGAACCGGGACCCTTCGTACGACCGCGGCTATCAAAGCCGCGACGGCCACTACTACCGCCATGAGCGCGATCGCCGCTGGCGCGACGGCGACCATGCCGGCGGGACCGACGCGCGGGACTGAGTCCGACGCGCCGCGCGCCGCTTACGCCGCGTCGAGATCGTCGAAGCCGAGCGTCGAGGCGTTCGAGGCGGTCTCGTCGAACGAGCCGTGCGCGGCTGCCATCATCGCGCTGTCGAGCGACATCTCCATGTAGCGGTAGCTCGCCCGGATTGCGCGGCGCACCGACGCGATCTCGGCCGGGTGCGGCGCGTGCCCGAGCAGCGTCGCGACGATGTCGAGCGCCTCCCAGGGGTGGGTGTCGTCGTACTCGGCGTGCACCTTGAGCCAGCGCATCGCGGGCGCACGGATCTCGTCAGGCAACGATCGGGCGTAGGTGTCGCGCGAGCAGACCACGCACGACCATTCGCCGGTCGCACCTTCGACCGCATAGTTGGTGGCGGCCATCGCCACCGCGAGACTTTCGGCGTCGCAGACGTACCAGCACCAGTGCGCCAGGGCCTGGAGCTCCTCGGTGTCGCCGCCAGCGCGCAGGTCGGCCAGGCCGAGCCCGACGGAGCCGGCCCAGGCCGCCCAGTGCTCGGCGTGTTTCTGTTCGACCCGGATGTTCTGGATCAGGTAGCGGCGCGCCATGTCCTCGCCCACACTGTCGCCGTACCCCATCTTCTTGAGGTTCATCGCCATGAACCGCGGGAACTGCTCGATGGTCGGCCACACGCCGATCATGAAGCGCTTCATCGCGGCGGTCGGGAGCTTGGCGTCGCGCATCAGCGAAAACAGTTCGTGCTCGACGACGCGCCGCTTGTGCACCGTGGTCTCGTGCACGACGCGCTGCAGCCAGACCGGGTAGCTCCCGATGCTCTTCAAGTCGCCGGAGCGACGAAATTCGTTCGACATGCAACCCCCAACGTTGTTGATTCTGTGAAAGCCGTCGCAAAAATCGTACCGGCCGGGTCGCGAACGGGCAATCGGCGCAGGCACCGTGTGGTCGTGCTGCCACGAACTATGCGATCACACGTTGCGCGTAGCTGTCGAGTGTGGCCAGCAACTGCTGGAAGTCGATCGGTTTGGTGAGGTAGGCCTCGAACCCGGACTCCATCGCGGCACGGATCTGTTCGGGCAGCGCGTCGGCGGAGAGGGCGACGAGCGGCACCTCGCGCGTTGCGCGGTCGGCCCGCAGGGCGCGCGCGAGTTCGATGCCGGTCATGTCGCCGAGGTTCATGTCGACGAGCATCAGATCGGGCGGATCGAGCAGGGCCATCTCGATCGCCTGTGCGCCGTTGGTGGCCACCCGCAGTGTCACCGAACTGCGCAGCCGCACCAGTTGCCGCACCAGCTCGGCGTTGACTTCGTTGTCCTCGGCGTAAAGAACGCACAGGTGGCCGCCGCCGCGGGCCGCGGGCGCATCCGCCAGTTCCATGCGAGAGCCCGATGCGGGCGGTTCCGTGAGTGGAAGCGCCAAGCTGGCGACGGTACCTTCGTTCACGCGGCTCGATAGATTGAGCTCGGCCCCCATCATGTGCGCGAGCTGGCGCGACAGCACCAGACCGATGCCCGTGCCCTCGACGGTCGACGCCTCGGCGCCGAGGCGGTTGAACGGCTGGAACAGCTTGTCGAACTGCTCTGCGGAAATCCCGCGCCCGGTGTCGATGACCCGCACGATGCAACTCTGCGCGGAAATCTGCCAGGTCAGGCGGACGTTGCCCCCGGGCCGGTTGTACTTGACCGCATTGCTCAGCAGGTTCACGAGGATCTGCCGCAGACGCACCGCGTCCGCCCGGACCCAGATCTCGGGCAGCGGGCCGGCGGGGCGCGCCGCGGGCCCGGCGCCGTCCTCTTCGGGCACGACGAAGACCTCGATGCCGGCTTCGGTGACCAGCGGCGAGATTATCGTCGCGGCCTCCTCGATCACCTTCAGCAGCGACACCGCCTCGGTCGCGACGGCCATCTCGCCGGATTCGATTCGCGACAGGTCGAGCACGTCGTTCACCAGCGCCAGCAGGTGCGCGCCGGCGCTCTCCACGTGCTGTGCGCGCTCGAGCTGCTCCTTCGACAGCGGGCGCACCTGGTCGGTTCGCATCAGCTGCGCGAAACCGATCACCGCGTTCAGCGGCGTGCGCAGCTCATGGCTCATGCGCGAGAGGAACTCGGACTTGGCCCGGTTCGATGCTTCGAGCGCCTCGTGCGCGCGGCGCTCGGCGTCCGCGGTGTAGCGCGCCGTCACGTCGCGCAGCACCACGGTCGTCAGCGTGCCGCGCTGAACCCGCAGGCGCGACAGCGAGGCCTCGACCGGAAAGCGCGTGCCGTCGCGGCGCCGGCCCCTCATCTCGCGCAGGGCGCCCGGCGCCAGCGCGAGCGGTTCGGCCGCCGCGGCAGCCATGGTCGCGCCGGTGTCGACGAACTGGTCGATCGGCTTGCCGAGCGCCGAGGTCGCGTCGGTGCCGAACATGGTCTCGGCGGCGCGGTTGAACAGCACGATGCGGCGGTCCTCGTCCACGGTCACGACGCCATCGGTCACCGCATGGATCAGCCGCTCCATGCGCAGCTCGGCGGCGGCCTGCAACCGCGCGCTGCGGCGCACGAAGATCAGCCCCGAGACGGTCAGCAGCGCGGCAATCAGTGCGTTCAGGCCGAGCAGCAGCGTCTGCGTGGTGCGCGAGGCCTCGCCGAGCTGCGCCGAGAACAGGCTCGTGAGCTGGGTCAGCCGGTCGTTCATCAGCGGGGCCTGTCGGCGCATCTCGAGCACCGCCGGCGCCTGCGCATCGCCCGCGAGGATGCGCTCGCGCGCACGCTCGACCATCGTGATGACTTCCTGGATGGTCCGGTCCCCCTCGGTCCAGGTGGCGATCGGCCGCGACATGAAGGGCACGTGCTGGAACAGCCGGAACATGCGGACCAGCCCGTCGATGTCGTCGGGGTGGTTGCCACCTTGCAGGAAGCCGCGCTTGGCGGCCGCGATGTCGGGCTGCGCCCGCTGCAGCGCCTCGCGCGCGGCGCGGTCGCCGAGTGGCATCGACAAGGCGGCGCTGAAGCGCTGGAAGTCCGCCTCCTGCTGGCGCTCGACGTAATCGAGCAGGTAGATCTGGGCGTCCTTCTGACCTTTCGAGTAGAGGCTCTCGCCGGTGACGTAGGCGCGAACGGTGGAGAGCAGCTGGATGCTGACGGCGGCGACCGACGCCTGCAGCAGCGTCATCGCGACGAACACCGCGACGATCGGCCAATAGCGCGGACCGGGTTCAGCGTTCGCGATCACGTGAAGGTCTGGGGAGTCAGGATGTTCATTCGCTCCGAGGGGCTCCGCCGATGGCCGTGGGCGCCGAAGCGTGCATCGGCTGGCCAACGGGCGGGACGATAGCATCCCCGTGCTCCAGTTCCATCCCCAACCACGAGGGCGCGCGTGAATGAATGCCCGACCATCCCATGCCCCCGGCGGGTCGCACACCGGCGCACGCGTGGTCGCGCTGACCGCGATGGCCATGGTCGCCTTCGCCGCCAACTCGCTGCTTTGCCGCCTGGCCTTGAGCCGGACGGCGATCGACGCTGCAAGCTTCACCGCGATCCGACTGGTTGCCGGCGCCGCCGTGCTGCTGCTGCTGAGCTGGCGTTCAAGCGCAGCGGACACAGGCCGCGGCGACTGGACCTCGGCGCTTGCGCTCGCGGTCTACGCGGTGTGCTTTTCGTGGGCCTATGTCGGTTTGCCGGCGGCGACCGGCGCGCTGCTGCTGTTCGGCGCGGTGCAGCTGACCATGATCGGCTGGGGATTCGCACGCGGCGAGCGGCTGGCGGCGCGGCAGGCGGTCGGCCTGCTCGCGGCGGTCGGCGGGCTGCTCGCGCTGCTGCTGCCCGGCGCGCAGGCGCCGGCCTGGGACCGGGCGGCGCTGATGCTGGGTTCGGGGGTCGCCTGGGGCATCTACTCGCTGCGCGGGCGCGGCGCCGGTGACCCGCTGGCGGTCAACGCCGGCAACTTCTGGCGCGCGGCGCTCCTGTCGCTGGCGCTCCTGCCGCTGTTCTGGGCGAGCGTCTCGGTCGACACGGCGGGCGGGCTGTATGCCGTCGCGTCCGGCGCGGTCGCTTCGGGCATCGGCTACTCGATCTGGTACGCCGCGGTGCGCGGCCTGAGCGCGACGGGCGCGGCCTCGGTGCAGTTGTCCGTGCCAGCCATCGCGGCGCTCGGCGCGGTCGCGCTGCTGGACGAGCCGCTGACGCCGCGGCTGGTGGTCGCGTCGATCGTGATCCTCGGCGGCATCGCACTCGTCATCCGCGGTCGCCGCAACCGTTGACCTGCATCAACGGTCGGCGCCTCCCGCACCGGCGCCTGAGACCGCGGCGCAACACCTGCGACCAACCCTTGACCCGTCTCAAGGTGGCGGCGCGGGGTCCGGTCTGAAATGACCATCGACAACAACAGTCGCTCATTTCAAACAGGACCCGATCATGAGAACCCGCCGTTTCGCTACCGCCGCCACCGCCGTCCTGCTCGCAGGGGCCACGGCGTGGCCCCTCGCATCCCAGGCGCAGGACATGCCCTTCCTCGTGCGCGTTCGCGCCGTCGATCTGCAAAGCGCCAACACCGACTCGACCGGGCTGGACCTGTCGATCAACAACAAGATCATTCCCGAGATCGATTTCTCGTACTTCATCACGCCGCAGTGGGCGCTCGAGCTGGTGCTGACCTACCCGCAGAAGCAGACCATCCGCGCCGGCGACACCGAGATCGGCTCGCTCAAGCACCTGCCGCCGACGCTGACCGCGCAGTACCACTTCACCGGGCTCGGTGCGTTCCAGCCCTACCTCGGCGCCGGCGTGAACTACACGCGCTTCTCCAACGTCACGTTCGTCCCCGCGGTGCAGACGGCGTTGCAGCCGAGCCTGAGCAAGAACAGCTTCGGCCTCGCGCTGCAGGTCGGCTTCGACTACGAGTTCATGAAGAACACGACCCTCAATCTCGATGTCAAGAAGGTGCAGATCCGCACCGACGTGAGTTCGGCGGGCACGAAGGTGGGCACGTTCAAGGTCGATCCGTGGCTGATCGGCGTCGGCCTCGGGCGGCGCTTCTGATCCGCGCATGACTTCGCTCTCATCGCCGGCCGTCGACCGGTCGGTCGCCGCCGCCATCCCGCACCGCAAGGAGATCCGCACCTGGCTGGCGCCGATCACCGCGCGCAGCACCGTGCGGGCCCTTGCGCTCACGGTGGTCGACGTGCTCCTGTTGGGCGCCTGCATCGCGGCCGTGTTGCTGGCGCATCAGGCCGGTTTGCAGGTGCTCGCGGGCTTCGGTGCCGGCGTGGTGATCAGCCGCCTGTTCATCCTCGGGCACGATGCCTGCCACCAGAGCTTCACGCCCCACCGCGGGCTGAACCGCTGGCTCGGGCGCCTGGTGTTCCTGCCGTCGCTGACGCCCTATAGCCTGTGGGAGGTCGGTCACAACGTCGTCCACCACGGCTACACCAACCTGCGCGGGTTCGACTTCGTCTGGCAGCCGCGTTCGCTCGCGGAGTTCCGCGCGCTGCCGCCGTGGCGGCGCGGTCTGGAGCGCGTCTACCGCAGCGGCTGGGCGCCCTGGCTGTACTACCTCGTCGAGATCTGGTGGGCGCGCATGTTCTTTCCGAGCCGCGCCACCATGCCGACCCGGCGCGCCGTGTTCACCTGGGACTGCCTGCTCGTCTCCGCGTTCGCCGTCGCGTGGGTCGGCGGCCTGGCGTTCGCCGCGGCGCGCACCGGTCAGTCGACCGGGTGGCTGCTGACCGTCGGCTTCGCGCTGCCGTTCCTCGTATGGAACGGCATGATCGGCTTCGTCGTCTACGTCCATCACACGCACCCCGGTGTCGCGTGGTACGAGGACAAGAAGAGCTGGTCGGCCTCGCAGCCTTTCGTCTCGACGACGGTGCACCTGACCTTCCGCTCGGCGATGGGCGCGCTGCTGCACCACATCATGGAGCACACCGCGCACCACGTCGACATGAGCGTGCCGCTGTACCGCCTGCGTCGCGCGCAGGCGCTGCTTGAGAGCCGGCTCGCCGGTGCGATCGTGGTGCAACCCTTTTCTTGGCGCTGGTACGCCGACACGGCGCGCCGCTGCAAGCTCTATGACTTCGAGGCGCGCCGCTGGACCGACTTCTCGGGCCGGCCGACCACTGCAGCGCCTTCCCACGTTTCCTGACCGGTGAACCCATGGCCGCCTTCGACATCCAGCACGTCCTCTCCGTCCATCACTGGAACGAGACGCTGTTCAGCTTCACGACCACGCGCGCGCCAAGCTTGCGGTTCGAGAGCGGGCAGTTCGTGATGATCGGCCTGGAGGTCGACGGTCGGCCGCTGCTGCGGGCCTACAGCATCGCCAGCCCGCACTACGCCGAGCACCTCGAGTTCTTCAGCATCAAGGTGCAGGACGGTGCGCTGACCTCGCGGCTGCAGCATCTTCAGGTCGGCGACCCGGTGCTGGTCGGCCACAAGCCGACCGGCACGCTGGTGCTGTCCGACCTGCTGCCCGGACGGCACCTGTACCTGCTGGCCACCGGCACCGGCCTGGCACCGTTCATGAGCCTGATCCGCGACCCCGAGGTCTACGAGCGCTTCGGCAAGGTCGTGCTGGTGCATGGCGTGCGCGAGGCGAGCGATCTCGCGTATGCGCAGTTGATCGAACGCGACCTTCCGCGCGACGAGTTCCTCGGCGAGGCGATCTCCAGGCAGCTGATCTACCTGCCGGTCGTCACGCGCGAGGCGTTTCGTCACCAGGGGCGCCTGCCCGACCTGATTGCCAGTGGCGCGCTCGCGCACAAGGTGCGGCTGCCGGCGCTCGACCCGGCCCGCGACCGCGCGATGCTGTGCGGCAGCCCGGCGATGTTGCGGGACACGCGCGAGGCGCTGGACCGGCTCGGCTTCCAGGTGTCGGCGGGGCTGGGCCAGCCCGGCGGCTACCTGATCGAACGTGCGTTCGTCGAGCGCTGAGTTCGTCGTTCAGATCGCGCCGCGCAATCGCGACGTGACGATGCGGCGCAACCACCGGCGCACGCCCCACGACAACGTCAGACCGATCGCCACCGAGGCCAGCGTGCCGGCCAGGCCGCGCGTCGGCCGCGCCGCGGGGCTCGGACCGTCCAGCGGCGCGGGGGGCGGGGTGGGCGCGCCCACCGGCACCGCGGTGGCCGCGCGGACCGTCTCCTCCAGATCGAGCGGTTCGCGTTCGACTGTCGCACGGGCATGCGCGTGCGCCTCGTCCGGCGCCGTCGCCGTCGGTGCCTGCAAGTGCCGCTGCGAACCGAAGGTGCGGGCGAACACCCAGGTGAACTCGGCACCGAGCAGGAAGATCTGCGCCGAGTAGTACACCCACACGAACACCACCGCGATCGACCCCGCAGCGCCGAAGCCCGAGGCGACGCCGCTCTTGCCGATGTACAGCCCGATCAGGAAGCGGCCGAGGCTGAACAGCAAGGACGTCACGAGCGCGCCGACCCACACGTCGCGCCACTGCACCGCGACACGCGGCATGAACTTGTAGATCAGTGCGAAGCCGCAGGTGGTGATCGCGAAGCCGACGATGAAGTTGATGACCTGAACCAGCACTTCCCAGCCGATGAAGTACGAACCCCACCAGCGCCCGAACGCCGCGACGCCCGCGCCGATCACCAGCGACACCATCAGCAGGAAGGCGACGCCGAGGATCAGGCCGAACGACAGCAGACGCGTCCGCAGCAGCTTCCAGGGCCCGCTGCTGCCGGTCCGCACCGGGGCGCGCCAGATGCGATCGAGCGCGTCCTGCAACTCGCCGAACACCGTCGTCGCGCCGATCACCAGCACGACGACGCCGATCACCGTACCGAGCGCGCCGGCGGCCGGCGTGCTCATGCCGGCCAGCATGTCCTGGATGCCTTTGGCGGCCTGCTCGCCCATCAGCCCGTTCAGTTGTGCGAAGACTTCGCCGCGCACCGCCTCGGCGCCGAAGACCAGGCCGGCCACCGAGATCACGATCAACAGGAACGGCGCCATCGAGAACACCGTGTAGTACGACAGGGCTGCGCCCATGCTCGGTGCGTAATCGTCGATCCAGGCATTGACCGCGCCCTTCGCGAGCGTCCAGGCCGACTTGAAGTTCAGCGCGGGCGGATCGTCGCGATCCGGCATTGCGTCTGTCACGGCCTTGTCCATTCCATTCCCCCGTCGTCGGCTGCCCTCGATCCGCTTGGCGGCGTCGAGACCGAAGCATCGCCTGTCATGCGCTGCCCCCGCGTGGGAGCATGCTGATCACGCCCGTAGGACTGCGGCGCTTGCCGGTTCGTGCGCCGGCGCGGCAGGCGGGTCGTCGGGCGGCGCGGCGTGGTTCGCCGCGACCGCTTCGTCCTGTACCGGCTCGATCGCGGCCGGCGACGAGAAGTTCATCGGCATCTCGCCGCGCCCCGCCGCGCCGATCACGCGGTGGATGAAATCGAGCTTGGCGACGACCGGCGCAGGGACGACGAACGGGTAGCTGTCGTGCAGGCCCAGCGCGCGGTTCATCGCGTTGCAGAACTGCGAGACCGGCAGCCACTGCTCGATGATCGACGGCTCGACGGAATCGCCGTCGCTCGGCACCGGCTGCGCGACCAGCGCCGCGCCGCCCGGCACGGCATGGTCCAGGTGCAAGCCCCAGGCGGCGGCGGTCTCGAGGCCGTCGACCATGTGCAGGTAATGCGCCCAGCACTCGGCCCAGTCCTCCCACGGGTGCGAGCTGGCATAGGCGCTGATGTAGTTGAGGTTCCAGTCCGGCACCGGCGAGGTGTAGTGCTGGCGCAGCGCGGCGTCGTAGTCGGCGCGTTCGTCGCCGAACAGGCTGCGGTACTCGTCGATCCAGGCCGTGTTGTTGATCAGCCGATCCCAGTAATAGTGGCCCGATTCGTGGCGGAAATGGCCGACGAGCGAACGGTAGGGTTCGTGCATGTCCGTCCGCATGCGCTCGCGGGCCGCGTCGTCGGCCTCGGCGATGTTCAGCGTGATGATGCCTTCGTCGTGCCCGGTCAGCACCCGGTCGTTCGGGTCGACCTGCTCCAGGAACTGGAACGACAGGCCGTGCACCGGGTCCAGGTGGCGGCTCGGGGCCGGCAGCTTCAGGCGGATCAGCGTGTAGAAGAGCCGCCGCTTCGCGAGCTCGAGGTTCGCCCAGTAGACCCGGTTCTCGGGCTTGGCCAGCGCCGGGATGATGCGCGTGGTGCGGCAGGACACGCACAGCGGCGCCGGGTCGTCCGCGGCGACCATCCAATTGCAGACCGACTCCGTCGTGTAATTGCTGCAGGGGCGCTGCGCCGGGCCCTCCGGGCCGAGGCGCCGCCAGGTGCCGTCGTCGGTGACCTCGAACGCGACCATCTCGTCTTCGGCCGGCACGAAGCCGAGGCTGGCGCCGCAGGATTCGCAGCGCAGGTTGTCGAAGAACACGCGCTGGCCGCATCGGCCACATTGGAAGAGCTTCAAGAAACGACTCCGGACAGGAACGGGGTGCACGCCACGAGGCAAGCGGCGGGCCGGCGGGTTCGGGCGACGGAGCGGGTGTGATGGATCACGCGTTCCAGTCGAGTCGGGCGGCAGAAGCCGGCGCATGCGCGCTCGGCCGCGTGTCGTCGGAACTGCCATCGCTGCCGGGTGCCAGGCCTTCGCGCACGTCCGCATCCGCATTCTCGAGCAGGCCGATCCGGTCGTCCGGGCGCGCCTGTTCAGCGCGACCGCGACCGGATACGACGGCGGCCACTGCGGCCGCGATTGCAGCAAGAACCCACGCCGTGCCCATGCGTCACCTCGTATGACGAGCAAAAACGGCAGGGTAGCGGGCGGCGCACCGGTCGTCGAGCCGTGGCCTGCGCGCCTCTGTGTCAGCCACCGTCGCGGGTCGTTGTAGGACCGCGCAGACGGGCGATCCCCGCCGCCTTGCCCGCCGCGCGCCACTCGCGTGGCTTGAGCACGCCGGTCGCCAAGCCGGTGCCGACCAGGATGACGGCGCATCCCAGCAGCATGGCTGGGGTCAGCGCCTCGCCGAGGAACATCCAGCCCCACAACACCGCGAACGCGGGAATCAGGAAAGTCACTGCGATCGCGTTGGCCGGCCCGACGTGGGCGATCAGCCGGAAATACAGCAGGTACGCGACGCCGGTGCACAGCACGGCGAGCATCGCTGTCGTCATCCAGGCCTGTGGTGACGGCGTGGCCGTCGGCCACCACAGCGCTGCGGGCACGGCCATCACGAGTGCAGCCGCCAGCTGGCTGCCGGCCGCGACCGCGAGTGGCGGCACGCCGGACAGGTGCCGCTTGGTCACGCTGGCCGAGAGCCCGTAGAACAGCGCTGCCGCAATGCATGCCGGCGCTGCCCAGCCGCTGCCGCCGGTCTTGAAGCCGGCGCTGTCCCACGCCAGGCCGAGCACGCCGGCGAAGCCGATGGCCAGGCCGACCACGCGCGGGGTCGTCAGCCGGTCCTTCAGCCACGCCCAGGCGATCAGGGCGCCGAACAGCGGTGACGCGGCGTTGAAGATCGCCGCGAGGCCGGCCGTGATCGACAGTGCCGCATACGCGAACAGCAGGAACGGCAGCGCCGAATTGGTGATGCCGACGACGAGGATCGGTCGCCAGTGCCGACGCAGTGCGCCCAGCTGGCGCCGCGCGGCCAGCAGCGGCATCAGCACGAGCGCGGCGCCGGTCACGCGCAGGGCCGCCAGCGCGACCGGCCCGAACTCGCCCGCCCCCATGCGCACGAACAGGAACGACGCGCCCCACAGCGCCGCGAGGGCGACCAGCTCGAGCAGGTCGCTGCGCTTCATGCGTGGGCCTGCGTGCGCACTGGCGCCAGCGCGGTCGCGCGTTCGAGCGCGAGCAGCGCGCGCTTGCGGTCGACGCCGCCGGCGTAGCCGGTCATCGAGCCGTCGGTGCCGACGACGCGGTGGCACGGCACGATCACCGACAGCGGGTTGCGACCGACTGCACCACCGACGGCGCGCACCGCCGACGGCGAGCCGAGGGCCTTGGCGATCGCGCCGTAGCTCGTCGTGCCGGCGCTCGGGATCGCGAGCAGCTGCTGCCACACGGCACGCTGGAAGTCGGTGCCGAGGAGATCGAGCGGCAAATCGAAATCGTCGCGCTCGCCGGCGAAGTAGGCGAGCAACTGGTCCGCCGTGCGGCCGAGCAGCGCGTCATCGGGCCGGCGCACCGCGGTGAACGGGGCCGGGTAATGCTTCTGGCCTTCGAACCAGGCGCCCGCCAGCCCGCGTTCGGTGCGCGCGAGCAGCAGCGTGCCGAGTGGCGTCGCGAGGGTGGTCTGCGCGGTGCAGGCGGCGGCGAGGGTGGTCAGGGTCGTGGTCATGGGGTTGTCGTCTCCAGGGAATTCCAAAGCCGCAGCACCGCATACGCGCGCCACGGTTGCCAGGCCTGCGCCTGCGCGTCGGCCTCGCGTTGACCGGCGGTGCCGAAGCGCTGCCGCATCGCCTTCAGCACCGCCACGTCGTTGGGCGGGAAGGCATCGGGCCAGCCGAGTGCGCGCATCGCGATGTAGTGCGCAGTCCACGGCCCGATGCCGGGCAGCGCGCACAGGCGGTCGATCAGCGGCTCGGGCCGCGCCCGCGTGATCACCAGCGGGCTCAGCTCGCCCCAGGCCTGCGCGATCGCCTGGATCGCGCCGGCGCGGGTGCGGATGATGCCGAGCTCGGCGATGCGCTTGAGCGGCGCTGCGGCCAGCCCCTGCGGCGCCGGGAAGGTGCGGATCACGTCGGGCCACGGCGTACGCAACGGCTCGCCGAAGCGCTCGACGAGACGCCGCGCCAGCGTGCGCGCCGCGGCGACCGTGACCTGCTGGCCCAGCACCGCGCGCACCGCGAGTTCGAACGCGTCGAGGCTGCCTGGCAGGCGCAGCCCCGGTGCACCGGGGATGTCGGCCAGCACCGCGTCGATCGCCTGCGGTTGCGCGTCCAGGTCCAGCCAGCGCCGGGCCGCGGCGACGACCCGCCCGCTCGCCGCGGCCAGTTCGGGCGCGAAGCGCAGCAGCACGACTGGCGCGTTCGCTGCGAACTCGACCTCGATCCAGCCGGCGACCGGCGCCAGCGTGCCGGCGCGCAGGCTGCGCCGCACGCTGCGCTCGCCGACCACCTCGACCTCCGGCACCGCGCGCAGCGCGATGAAGCGCAGCAGGGCGGCCACGTCGTAGGGTGCGCGGTACGCGAGCTTGACGGTGATCGCGGCGCTGCGGTCGAACTCGTTCTCGTCGGCCTCGCCGCGCAGCCGGCGCGGGCTCATGCGGTAGCTGTCCGCGAACGCGGCGTTGAAGCGCCGCAGGCTGTTGAAGCCGCTCGCCAGCGCGACCTGCGCGACCGGCAGCCGCGTGTCGGTCAGCAGCTGCTTGGCGAGCAACAGGCGGCGCGTCTGCAGGTACTGCAGCGGCGTGACGCCGTGCTCGGCCTGAAAGATGCGGCGCAGGTGCCGGTCGCTGACGCCGAGCCGCGCGGCGATCTGAACGAGGCTCGGCGGCTCGCCGCTCGCCGCCTGGGCGTCGAGCGCGTCGGCGGCCTGGCGGGCGAGGGTGCGCGAGGCGTCCATCACCGTCCATGGCAGACCGGCGCCGGGCGCGATCTCGGGGCGGCACTTCATGCACGGGCGGAATGCGGCCGCCTCGGCCTGCGCGGGCGTGTCGAAGAAGCGGCAGTTCTTGCGCAGTGGCGTGCGCACGCGGCAGATCGGCCGGCAGTAGACGCCGGTCGACGTGACGCCGACGAACAGACGCCCGTCGAAGCGTGCGTCGCGGGCCGTGATGACCTGGTAGGCGGCGGTGTCGTCGAGGAGGTCGGCGTTCGGCATGGCGTCGATTATCGCGACCGTGCCGCGGCCGACTGGCCGTTTTCGGACATGTTCCCGGCGGTGCCGGATCAGCGCCCGTCGTCGTCGAAGCGGCCGTGGCGGCCGGTGCCCTCGGTGAAGCGCCGGGCGCCCTGGACCGATTCGCCCGACGCGAGCGTGCGCTGGCCGAGCGCGAACTCCTGCGCCAGTGCCGCCTGCAGCGGCAGCCCGTGCTGCGCCATCACGCTCGCGCGGTCGTTGCGCAGGCACTGCTGCGGGAACGCGGCGATCTGCTGCGCCAGCTCGATCGCGGCGGCCAGCGCCTGGCCGGCCGACACGACGCGGTTCGCCAGGCCGAGCGCGAGTGCCTCGTCGGCCGCGACCGCGCGGCCGGTCAGGATCAGGTCGAGCGCGCGGCTTTCGCCGATCAGCCGCGGCAGTCGCACCGTGCCGCCATCGATCAGCGGCACGCCGAAGCGGCGACAGTACACGCCGAACACCGCCGTCGCGCTTGCCACCCGCAGGTCGCACCACAGCGCGAGCTCGAGGCCACCGGCGACGGCGTGCCCCTCGACCGCGGCAATCACGGGCTTGCTCAGCTGCAGGCGCGTCGGGCCCATCGGGCCGATCGCGCGCATGTCCGCATCGAGCGGATTGGCCCGCGACGCGTCGCCGAAGCCGCCCGCCACCGCCTTCAGGTCGGCGCCGGCGCAAAACTGGCCGCCGGCGCCCTGCAGGATCGCGACGGCGGCGTCCGCATCGGCGTCGAAATCGCGAAACGCCTTCCAAAGCGCGCGCGCGGTCGGGCCGTCGACAGCATTGCGCACCTCGGGCCGGTTCAGCGTGACGGTCCAGACCGGCCCGTCGCGATCGATCTGGACCGCGTCGCTCATGCCGGGTGCAGCACCAGAGCCACCGTCTGCGCGGCCAGTTCGTCGAGATCGACGCGATGCGTCGCGGCGCGCGCGGACTTGGGGCGCGCGCGGTACCAGGTCGCGGAGAAGTTCATCGCGCCGAGAATCATGAGCCGCGCCAGCTTGGCGTCCGCGCGCAGCAGGCCCTGTTCGTGCAGTTCATCGAGGGTGCGCTGCCAGATCGCGTCGTAGCGGTCCTTCAGCTCGATGATGCGGCGCTTGTACTGCGCCGGCAGCGAGCGCCAGTCGTACAGCATCACCGGGATGAAATCGCTGCCGGTGTCGTGCAGGATGCCGTAGTGCGTGCGCACCAGCTGCCGGAAGCGCTCGCTTGCCGACAGGCTGGGATCGACCGCGTCGGTCGTTCGGTCCAGGCCGAGGCGCAGGCCTTCCTCCATCACCGCCATCAGCAGTTCGTGCTTGTTCGCGAAGTGATAGAACGGACTGCCCGAGCGCATGCCCACGGCGTGCGCGATGTCGCGAATCGTCGTGCCGTCGAAGCCCTTTTCGCGGAACAGCCGGGCGGCGACGCGCACCAGATCGGCACGCCGGTTGTCGGGGCCTTCGCTGGCAGGGGGGCGGGGTTTGACCGGCATGGGTTTCGGGTTTGTACGCTGACGCGCCGCAATCGACTTCGATACAAAGCAACTGCTTGCTTGGCAAGCCGAGCATATCAACAAGAAGCAGCTGGCCGCAACGATCGCCGCCACGAGCATCGCATGCAGGCCGTCCTGGAGACTTTGGGGTGCAGGCTCTTCAGATCGTCATCAGCGGCATTGCGCAAGGCTGTATCTACGGCCTGATCGCGCTCGGCGTGGTGCTGATCTACAAGGCCACCGAGACCGTGAGCTTCGCGCAGGGCGAACTGATGATGCTCGGCGCATTCATCGGGCTGGTCGTGATGAGCTCGCTCGGCTTCCCGTTCTGGCTCGCGTTCGCGGCGGCGGTGCTGGCGATGGGCGTGTTCGGCATCGTGCTGGAGCGGCTCGTGATCCGGCCTATCCTGGGCCAGCCGGCGTTCTCGATCGTGATGCTGACGATCGGCATCGGCTACGTCGCACGCGGCGCGATCACGATGGTGCCGGGCATCGGTACCGAAACCCACACGCTGCCGGTGCCCTACAAGGACCAGGCCTGGAACGTCGGCGCGCTGGTGCTGAACGTCGAGCAGATGGTCATCATCGCCGCGACGGTGGTGCTCAGCGGCGTGCTCTATGCCGTCTTCAAGTACAGCAAGGTCGGCGTCGCGATGCAGGCGGCCTCGCAGAACCAGATCGCGGCGTACTACATGGGCATCCCGGTCAAGCGGTTGAACGGGCTGGTGTGGGGGCTGGCCGCTGCGGTCGCCGCGGTCGCCGGATTGCTGCTCGCGCCGATCACGTTCGTGCACGCGAACATGGGGTTCATCGGGTTGAAGGCGATGCCGGCGGCAGTGGTGGGGGGCTTCGGCAGCTTGCCGGGGGCGCTGGTCGGCGGATTGATCATTGGGATCGTCGAGTCGTTGTCGGGGTTTTATCTGCCGGAAGGGTTCAAGGACATCGCTGCTTACGTGGTCGTGCTGATCATGCTGGTCGTCAAGCCGAACGGGCTGTTCGGCGAGAAGTTGCGGAAGAAGGTCTGACGATGGCCTGCCGCGACAACCTCCACCTGACCTTTTCCACCGAACTGCTCCGACGGTTGCAGCCAAGGCGCGCCCGGGTGGGTTGCGCGGCGCCTGGGAGGCGTCGAGCGGCGCAGGGCAGTCATCGCGCAGCGATCGCCTCCGAGAAGCGGAGCAGGTTGCCCGGGCGCGCCTTTGCCGCTCCACTGCGAACGAACCGCTGATACCCATGCGCTTCATCTTCAAGACGGATTACGCGCAGGACATCAAGCTCGCCAAGCACGGCGGTCAGGTCTTCTGGTATTCGGCATTGATGCTCACGATGCTCGCCGCACCCTGGGTGTTCTCGGAATACTGGCTGGCCCAGCTGACCTTCGTGCTGATCTACTCGGTCGTCGGGCTCGGGCTGATGCTGCTGTCCGGCTTCACGGGCCTGTTCTCGCTCGGACACGCCGCGTTCCTCGGCGTCGGCGCGTACACCCAGGCGGCGCTCACGAACGCAGGCGTGCCGGCGCCGATCGCGCTCGCGATGGCGGGATTGATCTCGGCGGCAGTGGGCATGGTGGTCGGGCTGCCGGCGCTGCGCGTGAAGGGGATCTACCTCGCGATCGCGACGCTCGCGTTCGGGTTCATCGTCGAAGAGGTGTTCGCGCGCTGGGAGCGCGTGACGGGCGGCAATGCGGGCATCCACATCAAGGCGCCCGACGTGTTCGGGCTGGTGCTCGACACCGACGCCTCGTTCTACTTCGCCTGCCTGGTCATCACGGTGCTCGCGACGCTGGCGGTGCTGAACCTGCTGCGTTCGCCGACCGGCCGGGCGTTCGTCGCGATCCGCGACTCGGAAGTGTCGGCGCAGAGCATGGGCATCCACCTCGCGCGCTACAAGACGCTGTCGTTCGCGATCTCCGCGGCGCTGGCCGGCATCGGCGGCGCGCTGTACGCGCACAAGCTGCAGTTCATTTCGCCCGATCAGTTCAACATCCTGCAGTCGGTCGACCTGGTGCTGATGATCGTGATCGGCGGCATCGGCTCGATCCACGGCGCGTTCCTCGGCGCGATCTTCCTGATCACGATGCCGCAGGTGATCAACCTGTCGAAGGACTGGCTCCCCGCGACGATCGGCCAGGCGCCGGGCCTGCAGGGGCTGGTCTACGGGCTGGTGCTGATCGCGTTCGTGCTGTTCGAGCCCCTCGGGCTGTACGGGCGCTGGCTGAAGATGCGCACCTACCTGCAGATCTTTCCGTTCTACCGCAAGGGCATGTTCCAGCGGCAGAAGAGCTACCTCAAGTCGGACCGCCTGAAATGAGCGACGTGCTGCTTTCGGCGACAGACCTGAGCGTGCGCTTCGGCGGCGTGCTCGCGGTCAGCAAGGTCAGCTTCGACGTCAAGCGTGGCGAGGTCTTCACGCTGATCGGCCCGAACGGTGCGGGCAAGACGACGGTGTTCAACCTGATCTCGCGGCTCTACACGCCGACCACCGGCTCGCTCGTTTTTGAAGGCCAGCCGCTGGCCGAGAAGGCGCCGCACGACATCGCCAGGCTCGGCATCGCGCGCACCTTCCAGAACATCGAGCTGTTCGAGCACGCGAGCGTGCTGCAGAACCTGCTGATCGGCCGCCACACGCACCGCCAGACGAGTCTGTGGAGCGAGCTGCTGTTCACGCGCAAGACGCGTGCGGCCGAGATCGCGGCGCGCGAGAAGGTCGAGCAGGTGATCGACCTGCTCGATCTGCAGCACCACCGGGAGTCGCTGGTCGCCGGGCTGCCGTACGGCGTGCGCAAGGTCGTCGAGCTGGCGCGCGCGCTGTGCACCGAGCCGAAGCTGCTGCTGCTGGACGAACCGTCGTCGGGTCTGAACGTCGAGGAAACCGACGACATGGCGTTCTGGATCGACGACATCCGCAACGAACTCGGCATCACGGTGCTGATGGTCGAGCACGACATGGCGCTGGTCTCCAAGGTCTCGGACCGCGTGCTGGCGATGAACCAGGGCGAGGTGCTGGCGCTCGGCACACCGGCCGAGGTGCAGCGGCACCCGGGCGTGATCGAGGCCTACCTCGGGTCGGTCGACGACGTGGCGAGCTTGCGCAGGAAGGTGACCGCATGAGCGCCGACGAGCCGATCCTGAAGCTGCTGAACGTCGAGAGCGCCTATGGGCCGATCCGCGCGATCCGCGGGGTCAGCCTGCAGGTCCGGCCCGGCCAGATCGCGACCGTGCTGGGCTCGAACGGCGCCGGCAAGTCGACGATCCTGAAGACGATCTCCGGGATCATCGACCCGCGCAAGGGCAGCATCGCGTTCAAGGGCGAGGACATCACCGCGCGCGACCCGGCGCTGATCGTGCAGCGCGGCCTGTCGCACGTGCCCGAGGGCCGCGAGGTGTTCCCGCTGCTGTCGATCCACGACAACCTGATGATGGGCGCCTACACGCGGCGCGATCGCGACGGCGTCGCGCGCGACCTCGAGGTCGTCTATGGCTACTTCCCGATCCTGCGCGAGCGGGCAGGGCAGGACGCCGGACTGCTCTCCGGCGGCCAGCAGCAGATGCTCGCGATCTCGCGCGCGCTGATGGCGGCGCCCGAGCTGATCCTGCTCGACGAGCCCAGCCTCGGCCTGTCGCCGCGGCTCACGCGCGAGATCTTCGAGATCGTGATCCGCATCAACCGCGAGCGCGGCACGACGATCCTGCTGGTCGAGCAGAACGCGAACATGGCACTCAACGTGGCCGACTTCGGCTACGTGCTCGAGAACGGTCGCATCGTGATGGAGGACAGCTGCGACAAGCTGCGCGAGAAGGACGACATCAAGGAGTTCTACCTCGGCATGAAGGAATCCGGCGTGCGCGGCGAGCGGCGCTGGAAAAAGAAGAAAACCTGGCGTTGATCGACGACATGAGCAACCTCTGGGACCTGAGCCACCTGAAGCCACGCGAGGATGTGGTCGTCGAAGGCGACACGCTGTCCGCGATGTTCTGGAATGCCGCCGCGCAGCGGGCCGGGCGCGTGTTCATGCGCCAGAAGAAGCTCGGCATCTGGCGCGAGTGGACCTGGGACGAGACCGCGCAGGCGGTGCGCGAGATCGGGGACGGCCTGCTCGCGCTCGGTTTCCGGGCCGGCGATTGCGCGTCGATCGCGTCGAACACGGTCGTCGAATGGGTGCTCGCGGACCTCGCGGTGCTGAGCTGCGGCGGCGTCTCGAACGGCATCTACCCGACCGACGCCGCGCCGCAGGTGCACTACCTCTGCGAGGACTCGCGCACCCGCGTGCTGTTCGTCGAAGACGAGGAGCAGCTCGACAAGGCGCTCGAGGTGCGCGCCGGCCTGCCGCTGCTGCGCAAGATTGTCGTGTTCGACCCGAAGGGCCTGCGCGAGTTCACCGACCCCGACGTGATCGACCTGGCCGCGTTGCGTGCGCTCGGCCGCGCGCATGCGCAGTCGCACCCGGGCGAGCTCGATGCGCGGGTAGCCGCGTGCCGCCCCGAGGACCTGGCGATCCTGGTCTACACCTCCGGCACGACCGGCAAGCCCAAGGGCGCGATGCATTCGCATCGCGGCCTCGTGTACACCGCGCGCGGCTACAACCGCATCGTCGCGCAGGACGAAACGGACGAGCGCATGTGCTTCCTGCCGCTGTGCCACATCGCCGAGCGCATGGGCGGCGAGTACTTTGCGCTCTATACCGGCTCGAAGCTGAACTTCGTCGAGAACCCCGAGACGGTGCCCGAGAACGTGCGCGAGATCGCGCCGACCGTCTTCACCGCCGTGCCGCGGATCTGGGAGAAGTTCTACAGTGGCGTGATGATCGCGCTGCGCGAGTCGGGCAAGGCACAACAGCTTGCGTACGCGTGGAGCATCGGCGTGGGCACGCGCATCGCCGACAAGGTGCTCGCGGGCGAGTCGGTCGGCGCGTGGCTGAAGCTGCAATTTGCGCTGGCCCGCCTGCTCGCGCTGAACAACGTGCGCAAGCTGATCGGCATCCACCGTGCGCGCTTCTGCGTGACGGGCGCGGCGCCGATCTCGCCCGACCTGGTCAGGTGGTACCTCGCGCTCGGCGTGCCGATGGTCGAGGTCTGGGGCATGACCGAGACCTGCGGCGCCTCGACCTACACGCCGGCCGACCGGATCAAGCCCGGCATGATCGGCCCCGCGTGCCCGTTCAACGAGGTGAAGCTCGACCCGGCCACCGGCGAGCTGCTGGTGCGCGGCCCGAACGTGTTCATGGGCTACCTGAACCTGCCGGACAAGACGGCGGAGACGATCGATGCCGACGGCTGGCTGCACACCGGCGACGTCGGCCTGGTCGACGCCGACGGCTACTTCCGCATCACCGACCGGATGAAGGACATCATCATCACCGCCGGCGGCAAGAACATCACGCCGAGCGAGCTCGAGAACGACCTGAAGTTCTCGCCGTACATCACCGACGCGGTGGTGGTCGGCGACAAGCGGCCGTACCTGACCGTGATCGTGATGATCGACCAGGAGAACGTCGAGAAGTACGCGCAGGACCGCGACATCCCGTTCAGCAACTACACCAGCCTGACGCTGAGCGCCGAGGTGCAGGCGCTGATCCAGGGCGAGGTCGAGCGGGTCAACAGGAAGTTCGCGCGGGTCGAACAGATCAAGAAGTTCTGGCTGCTCGACACGCAGCTGAGCGCCGAAGACGACGAGCTGACGCCGACGATGAAGTTGAAGCGCAAGCTCGTCGAGAAGAAGTACGCTGCCCGCATCGACGCGATGTACGGCTGACGCCGAAGTCACTCATTCATCACCCAAGGAGACAGACGATGAAGACCGTTCTCACATTCACCGCCGCGGCAATGGCGCTGGCGACGAGCGCTGCCTTTGCGCAGTCCAAGGCCCCGCCGCAGGGCGTGAGCAAGGACGAGATCGTCGTCGGGTCGATCCAGGACCTGTCCGGCCCGATCGCCGGCTTCGGCAAGCAGGTGCGCAACGGCATGCTGCTGCGCGTCGACGAGATCAACGAGCAGGGCGGCATCAACGGCCGCAAGATCAAGCTGATCGTCGAGGATTCGGCCTACGACCCGAAGAAGGCGGTGCTGGCGGCGCAGAAGCTGGTCAACCAGGACAAGATCTTCATCATGGTCGGCCACATCGGCACGGCGCAGAACAACGCGGCGATGCCGGTGCAGTTCGAGAAGAACGTGATCAACTTCTTTCCGGTGACTGCGGCGCGCGAGATGTACGAGCCGTTCAACCGCCTCAAGTATTCGTTCGCGGCGACCTACTACGACCAGATGCGTGGCGCCGTGCCCAGGCTCGTGAAGGAGAAGGGCGCCAAGAAGGTCTGCACGATGTACCAGGACGACGAGTTCGGCCTCGAGGTCGTGCGCGGTGGCGAGGCGGGCCTCAAGACCATGGGCATGGACTTCGTCGAGAAGACCAGCTACAAGCGCGGCGCGACCGACTTCTCGTCCCAGGTGGCGCGCATGAAGGCGGCGGGTTGCGATTTCGTCGTGCTCGGCACCATCATCCGCGAGACGATCGGGGCGATCGCCGAGAGCCGCAAGACCGGCTTCAGCCCGACCTTCCTCGGCTCCAGCGCCGCCTACACCGACCTGATCCACAAGCTCGGCGGCAAGGCGATGGACGGCCTGTACGCGACGATGACGGTGCAGAACCCCTACCTCGACGACGCCTCGAAGGCGATCAGCTTCTGGGCCGCCAAGTACAAGACCAAGTTCAGCGAGGACCCGACCGTGTTCTCGGTCTACGGCTACAACGCGATCGACGCGTTCGCGGTCGCCGCGGCCAAGGCCGGCGCCGGGCTGAACACCGACAGCTTCATCAAGGCAATGGACAGCACCAGCTTCGCGAGCGACATGTTCGGCAGCGCGCCGGCGACGTTCACCGCGACCAAGCGGCTTGGCAGCGACGTGTCGCGCCTGTCGCAGTTGCAGGATGCCCGCTGGAAAGTGATGTCGGAGTACTTCAAGCCGCAGTGAGGCGCAGGCAGCCTTCCGTCACCTTTTCGATAATTGCGGCTCAGGACACGCGGAAGGCTGCCGATAGGACATGAGGCGCGCCGCAGCGGCGCGGCCTCGTCAACCGTCCTGGAAGCCTCGAATGAATTCTCTGCGTACCTGGTTGCGCCGCCTGACGATCAAGACCCGCATGCGCAGTGCGGTCGGCCTCGGGCTGGGTCTGTTCCTGCTCGTCGGCGCCGTCGTGCTGGCCGGCGGGGCGCACTTGAAGGCGCTGAACCGCGACCTGGTCGCGCAGGCGGTCACGCAGCAGCGGCTCGTCGGCGATTTGCGCGGGGCCCTCGGCGACGTGCGCCGCTGGGAAAAGGACATGGTCATCAACTACGAGGACGGCGTCGCCGTCCTGAAGGCGCGCGAGGCCTGGGCGGCCTCGATCGCCGCGGCGCGCAAGGGCCTCCAGACGCTGCTGGCGACCCAGGACGACGCGAACGCGCGCCAGGCGCTGGAGCGGCTCGACGCCTACGCCAAGGCCTCCGAGCCGGTGCTGCAGCAGATCCAGAACGGCGCCTTCGACACGGCCAAGGTGGCCGACAAGATGCTCGGCAAGGCCAAGGAACACGTGACCGCCGTCGAGCGCGCACTCGATGCGGTGTCGACGGCGCTGAACGCCGAGGAGGCGGCGGCCCAGGCGCGGTTCGACCGCACCATCCTGCTCGTGCTGGCCGGGTTCGCGGGGGCGCTGGGCGTCGCCGTCGTCGTGATCGTGCCGCTGACGCTGGCGAATACCGCGTCGATCGTCGGCCCGATCCGCGCCGCCAGCGAGGCCGCGCAGGTCATCGCCGACGGCGACCTGACCCAGTCGATCGACACCGAGGGCAGCGACGAGCTCGCCGACATGCTGCGCTCGCTGGCGCGGATGCAGGCGGCGCTGCGCGTGCTCGTCGGCGAGGTGCGCAGCACCAGCGACAGCATCGGCACCGCCAGTGCCGAGATCGCCACCGGCAACCAGGACCTGAGCTCGCGCACCGAGCAGACCGCGTCGAACCTGCAGCAGACCGCGTCGTCGATGGCGCAGCTGACCGACACCGTCAAGCAATCGGCCGATTCGGCGCGCCAGGCCGATCAGCTGGCCCGCTCGGCGGCCGACGTGGCGGCCCGCGGCGGTGCGGTCGTCGCCGAGGTTGTGACGACGATGGAACGCATCAACGCCAGCTCGCGCAAGATCGCCGACATCATCGGCGTGATCGACGGGATCGCGTTCCAGACCAACATCCTGGCGTTGAACGCGGCCGTCGAAGCGGCGCGCGCGGGCGAGCAGGGCCGCGGCTTCGCGGTCGTCGCCGGCGAGGTGCGCAGCCTGGCGCAGCGCTCGGCGGCGGCGGCGCGCGAGATCAAGGGCCTGATCGGCGATTCGGTCGAGAAGGTGGCGGGCGGCTCGCGTCTGGTGACCGATGCCGGACGGACGATGCAGGAGATCGTCGGCTCGGTGCAGCGCGTGAGCGACATCATTGCCGAGATCACGTCGGCGGCGTCGGAACAGAGCGACGGCATCGGCCAGGTCAATGGCGCGGTCGGACAGCTCGACCAGATGACGCAGCAGAACGCCGCGCTGGTGGAGCAATCGGCCGCCGCGGCCGAGAGCCTGCAGGCGCAGGCGGTGACGCTGGCCCGTGCGGTCGGCGCGTTCAAAGTCGCCGCCTAGGCGACGATGTAGGCGGCGGCGCCGGTGCTGACCAGCGTGCCCTTCGCGTCGATGAATTCCATCCGCGTCGAGGCCAGCCGGCTGCCCAGCCGCAGCACCGAGGCGCGCGCCGTGAAGCGCGGGCCGATCGCGGGCCGCAGGTAGTCGATCCGCAGGTCGATCGTGCCGAGCTTGCCGAAGCGGGCCAGCCGGGCGTCGACCGGTTCGTCGAGATGGCGCGCGCCGATCGCGGCCATCACCGCGAGGCCGGCCATCGCGTCGAGCGTCGCGCTGATCACCCCGCCGTGCAGGCGATTGTGGGTGAAGTGGCCGATCAGCTCGGGCCGCATCTCGATCTCGCCGGCGACCGCCGCCGCCTCCATCGACGTGATGCGCAGGCCGAGCAGCCGGTTGAAGCTGATGCGCTCTTCGAACATCAGTGCCAGCTGCGCGACGAAGGGCGGATCGAAGATCGACGAGGTGATGGTCATACGCCCAGCTGGCGCGCCGCCAGTTCCTTCATGATCTCCTCGGCGCCGCCGCCGATCATCATCACCTTGACCTCGCGGTAGATGCGCTCGCTCCGGGTGCCGCGCATGTAGCCCATGCCGCCGAGGATCTGGACCGCGGCGTCGGCGCACCACTGCATCGTCTGTGTCGCGTGGTTCTTCAGCAGGCACAGCTCGGCGATCCAGTCGGCGTCGGTTTCGCCGGCGTCGAGGCGGTCGACCATCGCGTGCAGCCAGGCGCGCGTGCTCGCCAGGCGCATCTTCATGTCCATCAGCTTGTGGCGCGTGACTTGGTGCTCGACCAGCGGTGCGCCGAAGGTCTGGCGCTGCCGCGCCCAGTCGAGTGCCTCGTCGAAGCAGACCTGGGCGAACGCGGCCGCGCCGGCGGCCATCAGCAGGCGCTCGCCGTTGAAGTTCTCCATGACCATGCGGAAGCCGGCATTCTCGTCGCCGATCAGGTGATCGAGCGGCACGCGGCAGCGGTCGAAGTGCAGCTGCGCGGTGTCGCTGCACCACCAGCCCATCTTCGCGAGCGGCGTGCGCGTGAGGCCGGGCGTGTCGCCGGGCACGGCGATCAGCGAGATGCCGGAGGCCCCGTTGCGGCCGGTGCGCACGGCGAGCGTGATCCAGTCGGCGCGCAGGCCGGAGGTGATGAAGGTCTTGTCGCCGTCGACGACCCAGTGGTCGCCGTCGCGGCGCGCGGTGCAGCGCAGCCGCGCGACATCGGAACCACCCGACGGCTCGGTGATCGCGAGCGCGGCGATGCGCTCGCCGGCCAGCACGCCGGGGACGACGCGCTGCTTCAGCGCGTCGCTGCCGTGCGCCAGGATCGGCGGCAGCCCGATGTTGTGGGAGAACAGGCTCGCCATCAGCCCGCCGCTGCCGGCGCGGGCGATCTCCTCGGTGGCGATCACGCGGAACCAGGTGCCCGCCGGCGTGCCGCCGTACGCCTCGGGGTAGCCCAGGCCGAGCAGGCCGAGCTGCGCGGCCCGGCGGTACAACTCGCGCGGGAAGCTGCCCGCCTCGTCCCACGCGTTGATGTGCGGCACGATTTCCGCGTCGACGAACGCGCGCACGTTGTCGCGGAACAGCGCGTGGTCGGGGTTCCGTGTCATCGCGCGATCTCGATCAGCACCTGCCGCGCGCCGACCTGGTCGTCGACCCGGGTGTGCAGCGCACTCACCGTGCCGTCGAACGGCGCGATGATCTGGTGCTCCATCTTCATCGCCTCCATCACCAGCAGCAGTGCGCCGGTCTGCACGGTGGCGCCGGTGACGGCATGAACCTGGGTGACGCGACCGTGCATCGGGGCGCGCAGCGCACCGGCCGTCGCGGTCTGCGCGCCTTGCGTGCCGATCAGCCGCAGGTCGCGCAGCGCGGCCTCGGCGCCATCGCACAGCCACCAGGAGTCGTGGTCATCGTGGACGCAGCGGGCCGTGACCGGGCGGTCGTCGACGAGCGCGCTCACGGTGGACCGGCTGTCTCGAACGAGCCCGGCCAGCGTGTGCGTCGCGTCCCCGCACTGCGCGACCAGCATCCCGGGCGAGCCCGTGAGCCGCCAGGTCTCGGCCGCTCCGTCGACCTCGACCGGCGCGAGCGTGTCGACCCAGTGCGACGAAGTCCAGCCGGCCCACAGCATCGGCAGCGCGGCCGGCGGCAGCAGGGCATGGGTCGCCGCGGCAAGGGCGCGCAACCAGGAGGGCGCGGCGTCGGTGCGCGCGGCGTCGTCGCCGAAGTGCTGGCCCAGGAACGCGGTGGTGACGTCGTCGCGGGCGAACGCCGGATGGCGCAGCACGCGCGCGAGGAACGCGCGATTGGTCGTGACGCCGAGGCAGGTGGTCCGATCCAGCGCGTCGGCGAGCTGGTGGAGCGCGGCGCCTCGGCTCGTGCCGTGCGCGACGACCTTCGCGAGCATCGAGTCGTAGAACGGGCTGACGCTGCAGCCGGTGGCCAGCGCGTGGTCGCAACGGACTTCGCGCGGTGGCTGCCAGTGGTGCACGGTGCCGGACTGCGGCAGGTAGCCGTGGGCCGGGTCTTCGGCGCACAGGCGTGCCTCGATCGCGTGGCCGCCGGCCTCGAAGCGGGTCAGCGCGTCGTCCTGCGTCAAGGGCAACGCTTCGCCGGCGGCGATGCGCAGCTGCCACTCGACCAGGTCGACCCCGACCAGCGCCTCGGTGACCGGGTGCTCGACCTGCAGCCGCGTGTTCATTTCCATGAACCAGAACGCGCCGCGCTCTTGCCCCTGGCTGTCGAGCAGGAACTCGACCGTGCCGGCGCCAACGTATCCGACCTCGCGGGCGACCGCGACGGCGACTTCGCCCATGCGCCGGCGCAGCGCCGGCGACACGGCCGGTGACGGCGCCTCCTCGATCACCTTCTGATGGCGGCGCTGCACCGAGCAGTCGCGTTCGCCGAGGTGGATCACCCGGCCGTGGGTGTCGGCGAAGACCTGGATCTCGACGTGGCGCGTGTTCAACAGCGCGCGCTCGATCAGCAGCCGGGCATCGCCGAACGCGGCCCGCGCTTCGGCGGCGGCGGAGGCGAGCGCGGCATCCAGCGCCGCGGCGTCGAGCACGAGGCGCATGCCCCGCCCGCCGCCGCCCGCACTGGCCTTGACCATCAGCGGGAAGCCGGTGCGCAGCGCCGCGTCGCGCAAGGCCTCGGGCCGCTGGTCGTCGCCGTCGTAGCCGGGCAGCACCGGCACCCCGGCCGCGGCCATGCGCCGGCGCGCGCGCGACTTGTCGGCCATCGCGCGCATCGCGGTCGGCGGAGGGCCGACCCACACCAGGCCGGCGTCGATCACGGCCTGGGCGAATTCGGCGTTCTCCGACAGGAAGCCGTAGCCGGGGTGCACGGCTTCGGCGCCGCTCGCCCGCGCGGCGCCAAGCAGCTTGTCGATGCGCAGGTAGGAATCGGCGGGCCGTTCGCCGCCGATGTTCATCACCACGTCGCAGCCCTGGGTGTGCGGCGCGTGCCGGTCCGCCGCGGAGGCGACCGCGACCGTCTTCAGGCCCATCGCGCGTGCGGTCCGGGCGACCCGCGTGACGATCTCGCCGCGGTTGGCGATCAGCAGCGAATCGAAGCGCGTCATCGGTTCCCCTCGTCCGGCCGCACGACCCACGCCGCAGGGCGCTTGCCGGTCAGCGCCGCGAGGCCTTCGGCAGCGGTGCCGCTGCGCAGCGCGTGCGCGAAGGCTCGCGCGGCGTGATCCAGCGTGGCCGCCAGCGGCTCGCTGCGGCGGCCCTGCAGGATCGCCTTCGTCGCGCGCAAGGCGGCCGGTTCGGCGCGCCCGAGTTCGGTGAGCAACGCGGCGAGCCGCGCGTCGAGCGCGGCACCCTCATGCACTTCATCGGCGAGGCCGCAGGCCAGCGCCTGCGGCGCCGACAGGCGCCGGCCGGTGAGCAGCAGACGCAGCGCGGCAGGGTGGCCGAGACGTGCGGCGATGAACGGCGCGATCTGCGCCGGCGGCAGGCCCAGCGTGACCTCGGGCGTGCCGAACTGCGCGGTGGCGCTGGCGAGCACGACATCGCAGCCCGCTGCGAGCCCGGCGCCACCGCCCATGGCCGCACCCTCGACGACCGCGATTGTCGCGACCGGGCTGGCCTGAAGACGCTCGAGCAACGCGCCGAAGCCGCGGTTGAAGCCGATGATCGGATCGATGCCATCCGACGGCACCGGCTGCGCCATCAGCGCGCGAAAGCCGCTGAAGTCGCCGCCGGCGCAGAACGTGCCGCCGGCGCCGCGGATCACCAGCGCGCGGGTGTCCGCGTGCGCCTCGGCGAGCGCCAGCGCGTCGGCGAGGCGCGTGACCATCGCGTCGCTCAACGCATTGCGCGTGGCCGGCGCATCGAGCGTCGCGAAGACGAACGCGCCGCGCTGGTCGATCCGGAGCATGTCTAGCGCTTCCCGGGCAGGGTGTGCATGAACTTGCTGATGATCCCGAGCATCACCTCGTCGGCCCCGCCGGCGATCGACGCGAGGCGGCCGTCGCGGTACATGCGCGAGACCCGGTTGTCCCAGGTGTAGCCCATGCCGCCCCAGTACTGCATGCAGCTGTCGGGCACGGTGCGCAGCAGGCGGCTGGACTTGAGCTTGGCCATCGACGCCCATTCGGTCACGTCCTTGCCGGCGATGTACTGCTCGGTGGCCATGTAGACCAGGCCGCGCAGGGATTCGATCTCGGTCTTCAGCTCGGCCAGCTTGTAGTGCACGACCTGGTTGTCGAGCACGCTCTTGCCGAAGATCTGGCGCTCGCGGGTGTACTCGATCGTCTCGTCGATGCAGTTGGTCAGGCCCTGGATCGCGTTCGCGGCCGCCCACAGGCGCTCCTCCTGGAACTGCATCATCTGGTAGGTGAAGCCCATGCCCTCCTGGCCGATGAGGTTGCGCTGCGGCACGCGCACGCCGTCGAAGTGGATCAGCCCGGTGTCGCTGGACATCATCCCGATCTTGCGGATCTTCTTCGCGCGCTCGACGCCGGGCGCGTTCATCGGCACCATGATCAGGCTCTTGTTCTTGTGCGCCGCGCCTTCCGACGTGTTCGCCAGCACGCACATCCAGTCGGCCTGCAGCGAGTTGGTGATCCACATCTTGCCGCCGTTGATCACGTAGTCGCCGCCGTCCTTCTTCGCGGTGGTCTTGATGCTCGCCACGTCGGAGCCGGCGCCGGGCTCGGACACGCCGATGCAGCCGACCGCGTCGCCGCTGATCGCCGGCGCGAGGAACTCGCGGCGCAGCTCGTCGGAGCCGAAGCGGGCGAGGGCGGGCGTGGCCATGTCGGTCTGGACGCCGACCGCCATCGGGATGCCGCCGCAGTCGCAATACCCGAGCGCCTCGGCCATCACGACCGAGTACGAGTAGTCGAGCCCCATGCCGCCGTAGTCGGTGGGCTTGGTCAGTCCGAGCAGGCCCAGGTCGCCGAGCTTCTTGAACACCTCGTGCGCGGGGAAGGCCTCGGCCGCCTCCCATTCGTCGACGTGCGGGTTGATCTCGTCCTCGATGAAGCGCTTCAGCGTGCGGCGGATCTCTTCGTGCTCGTGGGTCAGTTGCATGGGGGTCTCCTGGATGTTCAGGCGCGTGCGACGCCGAATTGCATCGGGTTCAGCGTGCGTCGTTGGGCCTCGTCGCACAGCGCCAGCGTCAAGGCGAGTACGCGGCGGGTGTCGCGGGGGTCGATGAGGCCGTCGTCGAGCAGCAGCCCCGAGGTGTAGAACGCGTGCATCTGGCGCTCGAAGGTCTCGACGATCTTCGCGCTCATCGCGGCGAGCTTCGCTTCGTCGACCGGCGCGCCCTTGCGGGCTGCGCCCTCGCGCATCACGATCTCCATCGTGCCGGCGGCCTGTTGCGGGCCCATCACGGCGGTGCGCGCGGTTGGCCAGCTGAAGACGAAGCGCGGGTGAAAGCCGCGGCCGCACATGCCGTAGTTGCCGGCGCCGAACGACGCGCCGCAGTGGATCGTGATCTGCGGCACCGTCGCGTTGGACAGCGCCTGGATCTGCTTGCTGCCGTGCTTGATCATGCCGGCGCGCTCGGCCTCGGTGCCGACGATGAAGCCGGTCGTGTTCTGCAGGTAGACGATCGCGGTGCCGGTCTGGCAGCAGCTCTGGATGAAGTGCGTGACCTTGGTGCTGCCGGCCGGGTCGAGCGGGCCGTTGTTGGTGACGATGCCGACCCGGGTGCCGGCGATGGCCGCGTAGCCGCAGACCGTCGCTGGCCCGTAGTCGGGCTTGAATTCGAGGAAGTCGGAGCCGTCGACGATGCGCGCGATCACGTGCCGCATCTCGACCGGCTTCTTCATGTCGGCCGCGAACAGCCCGAGCAGGTCGTCGGCATCGAATTTCGGCGGCGGCCCGTCGGGCCACATCGCCTGCGGCTGCCAGCCCAGCGCGCCGACGAGTTCCCGCGCAAGGCCGAGCGCGTGCGCGTCGTCGTCGGCCACGTACTCGGCCAGGCCGGAGACGGTCGAATGCATGTCGGCGCCGCCGAGCGCCTCGTCGGTCGCGATCTCGCCGGTCGCGGCCTTGAGCAGCGGCGGGCCGGCCAGGAAGGCGCGGGCGCGGCCGCGCACCATGATCACGTGGTCGGACAGGCCGGTCATGTACGCGCCGCCGGCGGTCGATGACCCATGCACGACCGCGATCACCGGCAAGCCGGCCGCCGACAGCCGCGCCAGCATGTAGAACGCGCTGCCGCCGTGGATGAACTGCTCGACCCGGTAGTTCATCAGGTTCGCGCCGGCCGATTCGACCAGGTGCACGAAGGGCAGGCGGTTCTCGAGCGCGATCGCCTGCGCACGTTGCAGCTTCTCGAGTCCGCGCGGCTGGAGTGCGCCGGCATCGATGCCGGCGTCGTCGGCGACAAGCATCACGCGCGTTCCGCTGATCACGCCGATGCCGCAGACCGTGCCGCCGCCGGGGATCGACTTCTCGGGGTCGGGCACGTCCTGCAGCCAGCCGGCGAGCGTGGACAGCTCGAGGAACGGCACGCCCGGGTCGAGCAGGCGCGCGACCCGCTCGCGCGGCAGCAACTGGCCGCGCCTGTCGAACAGCGGCTGGGCGCGCGCGCTGGCTGCGCGGGTGCGGGCTTCGAGCGCGCGCCACTGCTCGATCAGGCCGAACGCGTGGGCGCGGTTGGCGGCGAAGGCTTCGCTGCCGGTGTCGAGGCGAAGATCGAGCGTCGGCATGCTCAGCCTTGAAGTACCTTCGGCGTCGTCGCGAGGTGGAAGCCGTCGAACGGCTCGGTGCTGCCGCCGGCGCCGACTTCGGGCCAGATGCGCTTGGCGTTCGGCGCGGCGCCGTCGACGCGCAGGCACGCGCCCGAGATGAACGATGCCGCCGGCGAGAGCAGGAACACGATCGCCGCCGACACCTCGCTCTCGGTGCCCAGGCGCTGCAGCGGCACGAGCTTCTTCATGCCGCGGATCGTGTCGCGCATCGCCGGCGGGTACTGGTCCATGCCGCTCGACGCGATCCAGCCGGGGGCCACCGCGTTGACGCGGATCGGCGCCCATTCGAGCGCGGCCGTCTCGGTGAAGTTGAGCATGCCGGCGCGCGCCGCGCCGGAGTGACCCATGCCGGGCATGCCGCCCCAGATGTCGGCGATGATGTTGACGATCGCGCCGCGGGCCGCGTCGCCCATCCATTGCGTCACGCACTCGCGCGCCATCAGGAAGCCGCCGGTTAGGTTGTTGCGCACGACCGCGTCCCAGCCCTTCGCGCTGATCGCCGCGAGCGGCGAGGGGAACTGGCCGCCGGCGTTGTTGACGAGCCCGTCGATGCGGCCGTGATGCGCGAGCACGTGCGTGACCGTGGCGCGCACGGCGTCTTCTTCGCGGATGTCGCAGACGTGCGTCGAGCACACGCCGCCCGCCGCCTCGATCTCGGCACGCACCGCATCGAGCTTCTCGGCCTTGCGCCCGACGATCGCGACCGCCGCGCCGAGTGCGGCGAGTTCGTGCGCGGTGCAGCGGCCGATGCCCGAGCCGCCGCCGGTCACGATCACGACGTTCCCGGCAAACAGGCCGGGCTGAAAAACCGATCGATAGGAACCCATCCGCGGCCTCGAAAACAATTCAACCAAGCACTTGCTTGGTAAGTTGCCGGGGAGTTTGCCTCTGGCCATAATGGACTGTCAATTGGAGACCTCACCATGCCAAACGCGATGATCTTCGACGCCGTGCGCACGCCGCGCGGCAAGGGCAAGAAGGACGGAAGCCTGCACGAGGTCAAGCCGGTCGATCTGCTCGCCGGCCTGCTGACCAAGCTGCAGAAGCGCCTGGACTTCGACCCGGCGCAGCTCGACGACGTGGTGATGGGCGTGGTCTCGCCGGTCGGCGAGCAGGGCTCGGTGATCGCGAAGACGGCCGCGCTGAAGGCGGGCTGGGACTTCAAGGTCGCCGGCATGCAGATCAACCGCTTCTGCGCCTCCGGCCTGGAGGCGGTGAACCTCGCGGCGCAGAAGGTCGCGAGCGGCTGGGAGGACATGGTCGTGGCCGGCGGCGTCGAGAGCATGTCGCGCGTGCCGATCGGCGCCGACGGTGGCGCCTGGGCGCAGGACCCGGCGACGAATTTCGCGACCGGCTTCGTGCCGCAGGGCATCGGCGCCGACCTGATCGCGACGCTCGCGGGCTGGGAGCGCGACGATGTCGACCGCTATGCGCTGACCTCGCAGCAGCGTGCCGCCGCGGCGCAGGCGGCCGGGCATTTCGACCGTTCGGTGCTGAGCGTCGACGACGACATCGGCCTGGCGGTGCTCGAGCGCGACGAGTTCATCAAGCCGCGCACCACGCTGGAGGGCCTGGGGTCGCTGAAGCTCGCGTTCGATGCGCTCGGCGCGATGGGTTTCGACGCCGTTGCGCTGGCGCGCTATCCCCAGGTCGAGCGCATCCGCCACGTGCACACGGCCGGCAACTCGTCCGGCATCGTCGACGGTGCGGCCGCGGTGCTGATCGGCAGCGAGGCGAAGGGCCGCGAAATGGGCCTGACCCCGCGCGGACGCATCGTCGCGACCGCGCTGTCCGGCGCCGACCCGACCATCATGCTGACGGGGCCGATGCCGGCCACCCGCAAGGCGCTCGCGAAGGCGGGGCTCACCATCGACGACATCGATTTGTTCGAGGTCAACGAGGCGTTCGCGGCCGTGCCGATGCGCTTCATGCTCGAGATGGGCGTGCCGCACGAGAAGGTCAACGTCAACGGCGGCGCGATCGCGCTGGGCCACCCGCTCGGCGCGACGGGCGCGATGCTGGTCGGCACGCTGCTCGACGAGCTGGAGCGGCGCCAGCTGAAGCGCGGCCTGGTCACGCTCTGCGTGGGCGGCGGCATGGGCATCGCGACCATCGTGGAGCGGGTGTGACCATGGAAACCTTGCGCTACGAACTCGCCGACGACGGCATCGCGACCCTCACCTTCGACGAGTCCGGCTCGCCGGTCAACACGATGAAGCTGCAGTGGCAGCATGATCTCGCCGAGGCGACCGACTGCCTGGTGCGTGACAGTGAGAAGATCAAGGGCGTGCTGCTGGCGTCGGCCAAGAGCACGTTCTTCGCCGGCGCCGAGCTGAAGGGCGTGTTGAAGCTGAAGGCCGCGGACGCAGCCGGCGGATTTGCGCAGATCGAGGCCTTGAAGCGCAGCTTTCGCCGGATCGAGACGCTCGGTCGGCCGGTCGTCGCGCTGTTGAACGGCGCCGCGCTCGGCGGCGGCTGGGAGGTCGCGCTGGTCGCTCACGCGCGTTTCGCGCTCGACGACCGTAAGATCCAGTTCGGCATGCCGGAGGTGTCGCTCGGCCTGATTCCGGGCGCGACCGGCATCACCAAGACCGTGCGCCTGCTCGGCCTGCAGGCCGCGAACCCGCTGCTGCTCGAAGGCAAGCTGTTCGGTCCGCGCGAGGCGCTCGAAATGGGCCTGGTCGACGGCCTCGGCGACAGCGTCGAGAGCCTGCGCGCGCAGGCGCTGGCGTGGATCGCCGACCACCCGGACGCGATCCAGCCCTGGGACCGCAAGGACTACAAGATGCCCGGCGGCACGCCGAGCAACCCGAAGATCGCCGCCGGCCTGGTCGTGGCGCCGGCCATGCTGGCGCAGAAGACGCGCGGGCTGTACCCCGCGGCGCAGGCGATCCTGGAGGCGATGGTCGAGGGGGCGATGGTCGACTACGACACCGCCACCCGGATCGAGAGCCGCAAGCTCGCGAAGACGATGGTCACCCAGACCACGAAGAACATGGTGAGCGCGTTCTTCTTCGACATGAATGCGGTGCGCTCGGGCAAGTCGCGCCCGAAGGACGTGCCGAAGTGGAAGCCGTCGAGGATCGGCGTGCTCGGCGCCGGCATGATGGGCGCGGGCATCGCGCACGCGGCGGCGTCGCGCGGCATCGCCTGTGTGCTGAAGGACGTGGACGCCGACAAGGCACGCGCCGGATACGAGGCGGTGCGCAAGGTGACCGCGCCGGCGGTCGCGAAAGGGCGGATGACCGAGGTGCAGCAGGCGCAGCTGCTGAACCTGATCACGCCGACCGGCGACGCGGCCGACCTGGCGGGGTGCGACCTGATCATCGAGGCGGTGTTCGAGCAGCGCGCCCTGAAGGCCGTCGTGACGCGCGAGGCCGAGCCGATGCTCGCCCCGGGCGGGGTGTTCGCGTCGAACACGTCGACGCTGCCGATCTCCGGCCTGGCCATGGCGAGCGCGCGGCCGGACAAGTTCGTCGGGCTGCATTTCTTCTCGCCGGTGCACAAGATGAAGCTGGTCGAGATCATCCGCGGCGCGCAGACCGACGACGAGACGGTGGCGAGGGCGTTCGACGTCGTCACCGCGCTCGGCAAGCTGCCGATCGTGGTCAACGACTCGCGCGGTTTCTTCACCAGCCGGGTGTTCGGCACCTTCGTGATGGAGGGGGCCGCGATGCTCGCGGAGGGCGTGCCGGCGCCGCTGATCGAGCACGCGGCGCTGGCGGCGGGCATGCCGGTCGGCCCGCTCGCGGTGCTGGACGAGACCTCGCTGGCGTTGTCGGTCCACGTGCTCGACCAGACCCGCGCCGATCTGGCCGCCGAGGGAAGGCCGTACGAGGCCGGGGCCGGCGAGCTGCTGGTCGAGCGCATGGTCAAGGAACTGAAGCGCCCGGGCCGCGCCGCGGGCGGCGGCTTCTACGACTACCCGAGCGGGTCGGCGAAGCGGCTGTGGCCGGAGCTGCGCGCGCTGTTCGAGAGGCCGCAGGCCGTGCCCCCGTCGATCGACCAACTCCGACAGCGCCTGCTCTACCGCCAGTCGATCGAGACGGCGCGCTGCCTTGCCGAGGGCGTGCTGACCAGCACCTTCGAAGCCAACATCGGGTCGATCTTCGGCATCGGCTTCCCGGCCTGGACGGGCGGTGCGATGCAGTTCATCGAGTCCGAAGGGCGCGAGACCTTCATCGCCAACGCCGCTGGCCTGGCCGCGCGGCACGGCCCGCGGTTCGCGCTGTCGCCCGACGTGGTCGAGCGGATCCGGCAACTGCCCTGAGCGCATGAAAAAGGCCCCGCGTGCGGGGCCTTCTCGTGCTGCGCGTGGAGGCTTATTTCAGCGTGAGGATCCAACCGACCAGCTGCTTGGCTTCCGCTTCGCTGACCTGCGGGTTCGCCGGCATCGGGATGTTGCCCCACACGCCGGTGCCACCCTTCATGACCTTGGCGGCCAGCTTGTCCGCCGCGTCCTTCTGGCCGGCGTACTTGGCGGCCACGTCCTTGTAGGCCGGGCCCAGCACCTTCTTGTCGACCGCATGGCACGCCATGCAGTTCTTCTTCTGGGCCAGATCGGCCTGGGCGAACACCGGGCCTGCGACGGCGGCCAGCAACAGAACTGCGAGTGATTTCATGTCTTGTTCCACCCCTGCGGGCGCCTCAATTGGACTACATTGCGCTCAACGCATTGTAGCGGTGGACGGTTGACGCCCGGGCTGGGGTCGGGCGCCGTCGACGCGAAAGGATCGAGATGTTTTTTGTCGTTCTGGGGTGTTTGCTGCTTGGCATGAAGTACTTCGAGCTCGGGCCCGTCACCGCCTGGCCGTGGTGGCTGGTGCTGGCCCCGTTCGGTCTGGCGGTGCTGTGGTGGTGGTATGCCGACGCCTCGGGCTACACCAAGCGCCGCGAGATGGACCGCATGGAAGAGCGCAAGGCCGAGCGCCGGCGTACCTCAATGGAGCGGCTGGGCCTCAAGTACCGCAGCGCGGACAAGACCGACCGCCGGGCGCAAAAGGCGCTCGAAGCCCGCCGGCGCGAGATCGAGAAGATCGAAGGCAAGCGCACCGCCAAGCGGATGAAGGACCGTGACTCGATCCTCGGCAGCCGCTTCGACAGCCAGCAGGACGCCAGCCGCCCCGGCAAGACCGACTGAGCGCCGGGCCGCCGGGTCCGGGGATCAGCCGTCGCCGTCGAGCACCGCGCCGGTGCTGGCGCTCGATGCATTGCGCGCGAACTTCGCCAGCACGCCACGGGTATAGCGCGGCGCCGGCGCCTTCCAGGACTGGCGGCGCCTGGCGAGCGCGGCGTCGTCGACATTCAGCTGCAGCGTCAGCGTGTGGGCGTCGATCGTGATCGAGTCACCCTCGACGATCAACGCGATGTTGCCGCCCGCATAGGCCTCCGGCGCCACATGACCGACGACCATGCCCCAGGTGCCGCCCGAGAACCGCCCGTCGGTGATCAGCCCGACCGACTCGCCCAGCCCCTGGCCGATCAGCGCGCCGGTCGGCGCGAGCATCTCCGGCATGCCGGGCGCACCCTTCGGGCCGAGGTAGCGCAGCACCATCACGTCGCCCGCGACGATCTTCTTCGCCATGATCGCGGCGAGCGCCGACTGCTCGTCGTCGAACACGCGCGCCGGGCCGGTGATCACCGGGTTCTTCAGGCCGGTGATCTTGGCCACGCAGCCTTCGGGCGACAGGTTGCCCTTCAGGATCGCCAGGTGGCCGTGGTCGTACATCGGCTTGTCGATGGTGCGGATCACGTCCTGGTCGGCGCGCGGCACGTCGGGGATCGCGGCGAGGTTCTCGGCCACCGTCTTGCCGGTGATCGTGACGCAGTCGCCGTGCAGCAGGCCGGCCGCCAGCAGCGTCTTCATCACCTGCGGGATGCCGCCGGCGCGGTGCAGGTCGACCGCGAGGTACTGGCCCGACGGCTTCAGGTCGCACAGCACGGGCACCTTCTGGCGCACGCGCTCGAAGTCGTCGATCGTCCACTCGACGCCGGCCGCGTGCGCGATCGCCAGGAAGTGGAGCACCGCGTTGGTCGAGCCGCCGGTGGCCATGATCACCGCCACCGCGTTCTCGAGGCTCCTGCGAGTGACGATGTCGCGCGGCTTCAGGTTCTTCTTGACCGCCTCGACCAGCACCCGCGCGGCCTCGGTCGTGTGGGCGACGATCTCGTCGTGCACGTTGGCCATCGTGCTCGAGAACGGCAGGCTCATGCCGAGCGCCTCGAACGCCGAACTCATCGTGTTGGCGGTGTACATGCCGCCGCAGGAGCCGGTGCCGGGGATCGCACGGCGCTCGATCTGGCAGAAGTCCTCCTCGCTCATGTTGCCGGCGCTGAACTGGCCGACTGCCTCGAACACGCTGACGATGTTCAGGTCCTTGCCCTGGTAGCGGCCCGGCAGGATCGTGCCGCCGTAGACGTAGATCGCCGGCACGTTGGCGCGCAGCATCCCCATCATGCCGCCGGGCATGTTCTTGTCGCAGCCGCCGACGACGAGCACGCCGTCCATCCACTGGCCGCCCACGCAGGTCTCGATGCAGTCGGCGATCACCTCGCGCGAGACCAGGCTGTACTTCATGCCCTCGGTGCCCATCGCCATGCCGTCGCTGATCGTCGGCGTGCCGAAGATCTGCGCGTTGCCGCCGGCGGCCTCGATGCCGGCCACCGCGGCGTCGGCGAGCTTCTGCAGCCCGGCGTTGCACGGCGTGATGGTCGAGTGGCCGTTGGCGACGCCGATCATCGGCTTCTTGAAGTCGCCTTCCTCGTAGCCCATCGCGTAGAACATCGAGCGATTCGGGGCGCGCGCGACGCCCTCGGTGATGTTGGCGGAACGGCGGTTGATCTTCTTGTCGGCGGCGTCGGTCATGGCAGGGTCTCCTTCGGAGCCGCAGAGTATCCGGTCCCGGCCGGATCACTGTCCAATAGATATCAAAGGTCTTGTTGATATGCTGCGCGGATGAGCGAATCGGAACCGACGATCGAGTTGCGCGTCTGGCGCCAGTTCCTCACGTTGGCGCAGACGCTGCACTTCGGCCGCGCGGCGCTGCAGCTGCACATCACCCAGCCGCCGCTGACGCAGGCCATCCAGCAACTCGAGCAGCGCCTGGGCGCGCGGTTGTTCGAACGCACCCGGCGCAGCGTCGCGCTGACGCCGGCCGGGGCCGCCCTGGTCGAGCCGGCGCGCCAGTTGCTGCTGCAGGCGGCGGCGCTGCAGGCGCGGGCGCGCGACGCGGCCGCCGGCGACATCGGGCTGGTCCGGCTGGGGTTCATCTCCACCGTCGGCTTCGGCCCGTTGCCGCTGTGGCTGCGGGCCTTCCGCGCGCAGTGCCCGGGCATCGCGGTCGAACTGATCGAAGCCACCAGCGACGTGCAGGCGCGGGCATTCGAACGCGGCGAGATCGATGCCGGCTTCATGCTGCATGCGCCGGGGCAGTCGCCCGACCTGCCGTCGACGCCGGCGCGCGCGCAGCGGCTTTCGCTCGGCGTGGAGGCGCTGGTGCTCGCGCTGCCCGAGGGCGCGACCTGGGCAACCGGCCGTCGGCTGCGGCCGCGCGACGTGCTCGACCAGCCGCTGGTGATCTTCCCGCGCAGCGCCACTCCGTCGCTGTACGACGCGGTGCTCGCGTTCTACCAGCGTCACGGCGTCACGCCGGCAATCGCGCAGCAGGCCACGCAGATGCAGACGATCGTCAACCTGGTGTCCGCCGGCCTGGGCATCGCGCTGGTGCCGCAGGCGGTCACGCAGTTGCAGCGCCCCGGCGTCGTGTACCGGCCGCTGCCCGCGTCGCTCGCCGCCGACGCGCCGCGTGCCGAGACCACGATGTTCTGGGCCGCGCAGCCGGCCCCGGCCGTCGAGCGCTTCGTGGCGTTCGTGCGCGGCGTGCTGGCGCAGCCGCTGGGTTATCGTTCGCGCTGATTTTTCTGAACGACTTGTCGATGCTTCATTACCCTCAGTTCAATCCGGTCGCGCTGCAGATCGGCCCGGTGGCGATCCACTGGTACGGGCTGACCTACCTGGTCGCGTTCGGCCTGTTCGCCTACCTCGGTGCGCAACGGGTCAAGCTCGCGCAGTTCGCGAGCCGGCACTGGTCGCGGCGCGACATCGAGGACCTGCTGTTCTTTGGCGTCCTCGGCGTGGTGCTCGGCGGGCGCCTGGGCTACGTGCTGTTCTACAAGCCGGGCTATTACGCGGCGCACCCGCTCGAGATCTTCATGGTGTGGAAGGGCGGCATGTCGTTCCACGGCGGCATGCTCGGCGTGCTGGTGGCGATGGCGCTGTTCGCGCGCACCCGCGGGCGCCAGTTCCTCGACGCCACGGACCTGATCGCGCCGTGCGTGCCGCTCGGGCTGGCGTCGGGGCGGATCGGCAATTTCATCAACGGCGAATTGCCGGGCCGCGTCGCCGACCCGAGCCTGCCGTGGGCGATGGTCTATCCGAACGCCGGGCCGCTGCCGCGCCACCCGTCGTCGCTGTACCAGTTCGCACTCGAAGGGGTGCTGCTGTTCGTCGTGCTCTGGTTCTATGCGCGGCAGCCGCGCGGCCTGGGCCAGGTCTCGGGGGCCTTCCTGTTCGGCTACGGGGTGCTGCGCTTCATTGCCGAATACTTCCGCGAGCCGGACGACTTTCTGGGCCTGCTCGCGCTGAACCTGAGCATGGGCCAGTGGTTGTGCGTGCCGATGATTCTGGCCGGCATCGCGATGTGGGTCTGGGGCCGCGGCCGCCAGCCGCGCTGAAGTGACGGGCTCCTAGAATCCTTCGATGCGCCAGATCTTCCTCGACACCGAAACCACCGGCCTGAATCCCGAATCCGGCGACCGCATCATCGAGATCGGCTGCGTCGAGATGCTCAACCGGCGCCTGTCCGGCCGCAACCTGCACTTCTACGTCAACCCCGAGCGCCCGAACCACGAGGACGCGGTCAAGGTCCACGGCCTGACGGACGACTTCCTCGCCGACAAGCCGCGCTTCGCGGCGGTCGTCGACGAGTTCCTCGAGTACGTGGACGGCGCCGAGATCGTGATCCACAACGCCGCGTTCGACGTGGGCTTCCTGAACGAGGAGTTGCGGCGCCTGGGCCGGCCGAAGTTCCCGGGCTTCGTGCGCCAGGTCACCGACAGCCTGGCGATGGCGCGCGAGTTGTTCCCGGGCAAGGCGAATTCGCTCGACGCGCTGTGCCGCCGGCTCGAAGTCGACAACTCCAACCGCTCGCTGCACGGCGCGCTGATCGACGCGGCGCTGCTCGCCGAGGTCTACATCCGCATGACGCGCGGCCAGAACGCGCTGGTGATCGACACCGGCGAGGGCAGCGCGAGCGGCAGCGTCATCGAGGCGATCGACTTCAGTGCTTTCGTGCTGCCGGTGATCCTGGCCAGCGAGGCCGAACTCGAGGCACATGCCGCGGTGCTGGGCGAGCTCGACAAGGCCAGCGGCGGCAAGACGGTCTGGCGGCGTCTCGAGGCCGCTGTGGCATAATCCAAGGCTGTCCGGCGCGTGCCCCACACCACGCCGAACACGCGACATCTTCGCGAACAGGGCGGTTAGCTCAGGGGTAGAGCACAACATTCACACTGTTGGGGTCGGGGGTTCGAAACCCTCACCGCCCACCATCACGGACCGATCGTCAGCGCCTGAACGGCGCCACCAATTGTCGCCAGATCGACGGCGGCGTCGGTTTGTCGATGCCATAGGCCGCGGGCCATTCGCGTGGCAGGTGCAGCGTACCGAACAGCCGGTCGATCCATGGAAACATCGTCGCGTAGTTGCGGTCGAGCGGGCCGTGGCGGGTGTGGTGCCAGTGATGGAAGGCTGGCGTCGTCACCATGTGTTCCAGCACGCCGAAGCGCCAGCGCAGATTGGCGTGGATCAGGAAACCCCAGACGGTCGTCACCAACGCGAACGCGATCGATTGCGCGTGGCCGTCCTGCACCTGCAGCAGGCCCGATGCGTACACTGGCACCAGCCCGCACAGGCGGACGAATACCATGTCGACCGGATGCGCACGGGTGTTGCAGAGCCAATCCAGGTGTTCCGGTGCGTGGTGCGTGGCATGGAAGCGCCAGAGCAGCGGCCACGCGTGGCTCCAGCGATGGCCCCAGTACATGCCGACCTCGGCGAGCACCAGCGCCAGCGTCCAGCGCGCGGGCGCGGGCAGGGCCGCGGCCCAGGTCTGCCAGGCCGCCGGCATCGTGCGGTGGAGGGCGGTGGCGAGCAGCGCCATCGGCGGCGCAATCAGCGCGGCCGGCAGCAGGCTCGAAAGAAAGTAGTAGCCGATGTGCGTCGGCGTTTCCGCGCGCCACCACCGTGCCGGCCGAACGGCGAACAGCCGCTCGAGCGGAATGAACACGGCGCTCAGCAGCGCCAGCCAGACGCCGAGTCGGGCCACGTCGACGAGAAGGTGTTGGAGCGTTTGCATCGAGCAGGGCGGAAACGGGAACGCCGGGCGGCGCGCTGGCGTGGCCCGGCGTGAGCGTCGGAACTGGTCCGACGGGGTGGGGACTCAGTTGTTGCGCTTGCGGAGCATGAAGCCCATCGCGCCGACGCCGGCCAGCAGCATCGCCCACGACGACGGTTCCGGCACGGCCGGGACGGTGCTGTCGACCAGGGACACGCCGTCCAGCAGCGAGACCGGCGGCAGGCCCGTTGGCGTGCCGACGGCCAGGAACGACAGGATCTGGCTCGTGCTGCTCGCGGTGAAGGTCATCGACTGGCTGATCCAGTCGGTGAAGCCGTGCGTGGTGTTGGTGATGATCGTGGAATCCCGGGTCTGGTTGCCGAAGGTGACGCGCCAGCTGTCGGTCGTGTTGCCGAACTTGTCGTCTTCCTGCGCACCGGCCATCAGGAACGACAGCGTGTAGGTGTGGCCGACGGTCAGGCCGCTGATGGTCTGGCTCAGCACGGCGCTGAAGCCCGGGTCGCCGTCGATCGCGATGAAGTGACCGCCGTCGCTGCTGTCCTTCGCGTTCAGACTTGCCATGACCCAGTATGGATCCTGGTCGTCCGTGCCGGTGGCGCCTGTCGTCGTGGCCGCCGCAGCCGAATAGTAGACGGCAGCGAACTTGTACGCGGCGCCCGCGAAGGTGCCCGTGTAGTTCACGGTCCAGCCGGGCAAGTCCGAGTTGGTGATGACCGACGACGCGGTGATGCCGCTCGTGGTCTCGAAGCTGCCGTTGGTGACCAGGTTCTGGGCCGAAGCGGACAGGCTGGTGATCAGCAGACCGGCGGCGATGCCGATGGCGGAAAGGACTTTGCTCATGGTTTCTAAGTTCAGGTGAAGTTGCAGTCGACCCGCAAGGCTGCTGCGGGACGTGACGGTTTGTAACTTAGGGGGGTCGGCGTGTCGCACGCGAATGTCCGTTCTGGGACAGTCGAGGGACGAGTCGGTCGTGATGCGCAACTCTGTCGGGCCGCCGTCTCGGCGCAGAGACACAGCCCCGAGTTGGGGGGTTGCACGGGTCAGCGCACGCGTGCGACATCGGTAATCTGTCGCTCGTCGGTAACACGTCAACGCATAGTCGTGATGTCCTACATGCAACAAGCGCTTGATTGGGCGATATTTCCCACAGTTCGCGTGCAGGCCAACGCGTCACCTACAGGGATAAAGATGATGAACAACAACTGGTTCCGCGCCTTGGCGCTCGTGCCGTTTCTGGGCTTGGCGGCGTGCGGCGGCGGAGGCGGTGGCGGCGGCTCGAGCATTGCCGACACCACGCCGATCGCGAATTTCGCACTGGCGTGCAGCGACCTCACCTGCACCTTCACCGACACCAGTTCCGATGCCGACGTCGGCGATGGCGTCGCTTCCTACAGCTGGGATTTCGGCGATGGCTCTGCGGCGTCAACCGTCGCCAGTCCGGTTCATGCGTATGCTGCGGCTAACACTTACAGCGTCTCGTTGACCGTTACCGACAAGTTCGGCCTGAAGTCGACGCTCACCCGGTCCGTCACTGTCACGGCAGCGCCCGCGCCGGCCGCGCCGCATGCCAATTTCACCGTCAGCTGCACGGCGCTCACCTGCGTGTTCAACGACACGAGCACCTTCGACGCCGGCAGCGTCTTCCAGTCGCGCAGCTGGGACTTCGGCGACAGCACTGCCACCGCATCCGCGGCCACCACCACCCACGCCTACGTGACCGCCGAACTGAAGACGTACACCGTAAGGCTCACGGTCACCGATGCGGCCGGCAAGGTCAGCACCAACACGCAAAGCATCCCGGTCTCGCCGCCCGCCACCTCGTTGAACTGCACCGGAGGGAATTGCTCGCTGTTGCTGGCCCAGGCGTCGAAGGTAACGGCAACCCTCGTCAGTTCATCTTGCTCCGCCCACGGCAATGTCGTGAACCTGACCGCGCCGGTGCAGCAGACGTTGTTCGGCGACGGCTGCTTCAATGCGATCGGTACTGTCGTGGCCTTGAACGGCGGTGCCACCTTGCCGATCAACACCGAACTCCAGTTCGCGGTGCTGTCCGGCTTGTCCGGCACGTCCAAGCTGGCGTATCCGCCGACGATCCGCGTCGCCGGCGACTTCGCCAGCGGCTGGACGCTGACCTTCGACGACGGCTTCGGCGGTCCCGGCGAACCCGACTTCAACGACGTGGTCGTGCTGATCAAGGCCACGCCCTGATCGACTCGACGCGGCGGCACGCCGCGTAGACTTCGGTGCATGTTCATCACGCCGGCCACGGCGGAAGGGAATGACCATGCACCAGGTCGCCGTCATCGTCGGGAGCCTGCGCCGGGAATCGATCAACCTGCGGCTCGCCCACGCCCTCGCCGGGCTGGCCGGCCCCGCGCTGCAACTGAACCTGCTCGACCTGTCGGACCTGCCGCTCTACAACGACGACCTCTGGCAGTCGCCTCCCGACGGCGTGCTGCGCCTCAAGCGCGAACTCGGCGCTGCCGACGGCGCGCTGTTCGTGACGCCCGAGTACAACCGCGGCATCCCGGCGGTCACCAAGAACGTGGTCGACTGGGGCTCGCGGCCGATGGGGCAGAGCGTCTGGCCCGGCAAGCCCACGGCCATCGTCGGCACCAGCCCGGGCGCGATCGGCACGGCGGTCGCGCAGTCGCAGCTGCGCGGCGTGCTGGCCAGCTGCGGCGTGCGGCTGCTCGGCCAGGCCGAGGTCTACCTCCAGAACAAGCCCGGCCTGATCGCCGACGATTTCAGCGTGACGGACGAGAAGACGCGCGGTTTCCTGCAGGGGTTTCTCGGCAAGTTCGCCGCGCACCTCGAGCCTGGCGCGGCGCGTTGATGGACCGCGTCGACGCGGTCGTCATCGGCGCGGGCGTCGTCGGGCTGGCGATCGGGCGAGCCCTGGCCCGGCGCGGGTTGGAGACGATCGTGCTCGAACGCGCCAACGCGATCGGCACCGGCACGAGCTCGCGCAACAGCGAGGTCATCCACGCCGGCATCTACTACCCGGCCGGCTCGCTGAAGGCGCGCCTGTGCGTCGCCGGTCGCGAGGCGCTGTACCGCTATTGCGAAACGCATGGCGTCGAACACCGGCGTTGCGGCAAGTTGCTGGTTGCGACGAACGAGGCGCAGCGCGGCAAGCTCGAGCAGATCCGCACGCAGGCCGCCGTCAATGGCGTGCACGACCTGCGTCCGCTGGACGCGTCGCAGGTGCGCGCGCTCGAGCCCGAACTGGCGGCGATCGCGGCACTGCACTCGCCGTCGACCGGCATCGTCGACAGCCACGGCCTGATGCTGGCGCTGCAGGGCGACCTGGAAGCCGCCGGTGGCGCGCTCGCGCTGCTGTCGCCCTTCGTTGCGCTGGAGCGCGGCGGTGACGCGCACGTGGTCACGATCGGTGGCGACACGCCGATGCAACTGGCCGCGCGCTTCGTCGTCAATGCTGCGGGGTTGTGGGCGCCGGCGGTGGCCGCCCGCGTCGCCGGCCTCGCGCCGGCCCAGGTGCCGCTGGCGCGCTACGCGAAGGGCAACTACTTCTCGCTCGCGGGCCGGGCGCCGTTCACGCACCTGATCTACCCGATTCCCGAGGCCGCCGGCCTGGGCGTGCACCTGACGCTCGACCTGGCCGGACAAGCGCGCTTCGGCCCCGACGTGGAATGGATCGCGCCCGCGACGCCGGACGACATCGACTACCGCGTCGACCCGGGCCGCGCGACAGGTTTCGAGGCCGCGATCCGTGCGTACTGGCCCGGCCTGCCGGCCGGCGCGCTGCAGCCGGCCTACAGCGGCGTGCGGCCCAAGCTGCAGTCGCCCGGCGAGGTCGCGCACGACTTCGTGCTGCAGGGCCCGGCGGAGCACGGGATCGACGGGTTGATGAACCTGTACGGGATCGAATCGCCCGGGCTGACCTCCAGCCTGGCGCTGGCGGACGAGGTGGTCAGCCGGCTGACGGCGTAGCCGCGGCCGGCTCCGCCGCGCTGGCATCGCCGTCCTGCCATTGCCCGTTCACCAGCAGCTCGTGCGGGCGGAATTGCGCCTTGTACGCCATCTTGCCGCTCTGGCCGATCCAGTAGCCCAGGTAGACGTGCGGCAGCTTCAGCAGCCGCGTCTGCTCGATCTGCCAGATCACGCTGTAGGTGCCGTAGCTGGTGTGCGGCTCGGGTTCGTAGAACGTGTAGACCGCCGAGAGTCCGTCGTTCAGGACGTCGAGGATCGAGACCATCTTCAGCACGCCCGGCCGACCGTCGACGCCCGGCTCGCGGAACTCGACCAGCCGCGAATTGACCCGGCTCTGCAGCAGGAACTGGGTGTACTGGTCGACGCTGTCGTGGTCCATGCCCCCACCTTCGTGGCGGCCGGCCTGGTAGCGCAGGTAGAGCTGGTAATGCTCGGGCACGAAGCACAGCCGCAGCACCCGCGCTTCGAGCCGCGCATGGGCCTTGACGGCGCGGCGCTGGCTGCGCGTGGGCACGAAGCGGGCCACCGGGATGCGCAGCGGCAGGCAGGCCTTGCAGCCGTCGCAATACGGCCGGTAGGTGAACATCCCGCTGCGCCGGAAGCCGTTGGCGACGAGGCCGGAGTAGGCGTCGGCGTGGATCAGGTGGCTGGGCGTGGCCACCTGCGAGCGCGCCCGGCGGCCCTCGATGTAGCTGCAGGGGTAGGGGGCCGTCGCATAGAACTGCAGCGAGGCGAGCGGAAGTTCTTTCGGGTGGGTCACTGGCCGGGATCCTGGTCAGGGCGCTGGGCGGCGGCATCGTCGAGATGTCGCCACATCGACAAATCATAGGTCCAATCGAGGATCGGCGGTTCCCCCAGACTGCGGGACAGGCGGGCCTCGAACTCCGTGCGACGGAGCTCGCGCGCGCCCATCGAGGCGAGGTGGCTCGTGTGCTGCTGGCAGTCGATCATCGGCACCCGGTGCTCGCGGCAGAAACACACCAGCGCGGCGAACGCGATCTTCGAGGCGTCGGTCCGGTGCGCGAACATCGACTCGCCGAAGAACATGCGGCCGATTCCGATGCCGTACAGGCCGCCGACCAGCTCGCCGTCGATCCAGGTCTCGACGCTGTGCGCATGGCCGAGCGCGTGCCATTCGCAGTAGGCCTCGATCATCTCGGGCACGATCCAGGTGCCGTCCTGCCCCTCGCGCGGCGTCTGCGCGCAGGCGGTGATGACGCGGCGGAACGCGGTGTCGATGCGAAGTTCGCAGCGCGCGTCGGCGGCGAACCGCCGCACCGTCTTGCGCAGCGAGCGCGACAGGCGGAACTCCGGTGTCAGCAGCACCATGCGAGGGTCAGGGGACCACCACAAGACCGGCTGGCCTTCGCTGTACCAGGGGAAGATGCCGCGCGAATAGGCCTCGGCCAGGCGCTGCGGCGTCGGGTGGCCGCCGGCGGCCAGCAGGCCAGGGGCATCGCTGCCCAGCGGCAGCGCCAGGCCCGTCGCGGGCAGCGGATCGTCGGGGCCGCGCAGCCAGTGGATCACGGCAGCCCCCGTTCGATCACTGCATGAACCAGCCGTGGCTCACCACCAGCGACTGGCCGGTCAACGCGTTGGTCTCGAAGCCGGCGAACAGCAAGGCGACTTCGGCCACGTCCTGGACGGTGGTGAATTCACCGTCGACCGTGTCCTTCAGCATCACCTTCTTCACCACGTCCTCCTCGCTGATGCCCAGCGCCTTCGACTGCTCCGGGATCTGCTTCTCGACCAGCGGCGTGCGCACGAAGCCCGGGCAGATCACGTTGGCGCGGATCTTGTGCTTGCCGCCTTCCTTGGCAACCGTCTTGCACAGCCCCATCAGTCCGTGCTTGGCGGTCACGTAGGCCGACTTCAGCACCGACGCTTCCTTCGAGTGCACCGAGCCCATGTAGATGATTGAGCCGCCGGTGCCCGACTTCTGCATCAGCGGCACGACCGCCTTGGTGGTCAGGAACGCGCCGTCGAGGTGGATCGCGAGCATCTTCTTCCAGTCGGCGAACGGGAACTCCTCGACCGGGTGCACGATCTGGATGCCGGCATTGCTGACGAGCACGTCGACCGTGCCCCAGGCCGCGACGACCTCGGCCACCGCCGCATCGACCTGCTCCTCGCTGGTCACGTCCATCGCCACCGCCATCGCGGTGCCGCCGGACGCCGTGATCTCGTCGGCGGCGGCCTGCGCGGCGGCCTTGTTCAGGTCGGCGATGACGACCTTGCCGCCTTCGCGCGCGTAGGTCTGCGCGATGGCCTTGCCGATTCCGCTGGCCGCGCCGGTGACGATGCAGACCTTGTCCTTGAGCTTCATGAACGGTTCCCCTGTGCTGTGAGATGGTGGGCTATGGATGTCGATCGGGATTCTGCGGTCAGATCGAAGACGTGCACGCCGCCGTCGGCGCGCCGGTGCGCGATCCAGCGCGGGTCGTGCAGCGTGTGCGCCATGTCGGTGCGGCCCGCGTCCCAGTGCTCGCGCATCGACAGGCGCGAGAACTCGTAGTCCTTCGACTGGCTCTCGTAGTGCTTGCTGCGGTAGATCAGGTGCACCACGTCGACGGCGTACTCGGGGCGCAGTTGCGCCAGGGCGCGCACGTCCGGGTCGTCGCGCAGCGCGGGCGGCAGCTTGTCGATCAGGCGCCGCGCCGCCTGCGCGATCACCTGACGATCGAGTTCGTTGGTGGTGTTCAGCCGGGTGCGGCTCGAGAAGCGGATGTCCTTCTCGCGCTCGGTGACTTCGGCCAGCGTGCGCGGCAGCGCGCCGGTGGCCGGGAACAGGTCGACCTGGAACACCACGCGGCGGCGCTGGCCGGGCTGGTCGAGGACGTACTGCAGGGGCGTGTTCGAGACCAGCCCGCCGTCCCAGTAGTGCTCGCCGTCGATCTCGACCGGCGGGAAGACCGGCGGCAGCGCGCCACTGGCCATGATGTGGCGGGCATCGATGGCCTGCTTCGTCGAGTCGAAGTACTCGAAATTGCCGCTGCGCACGTTGACCGCACCGATCGACAGCCGCAGCGGGCCGGCGTTGATGCGGTCGAAGTCGACGAGCCGTTCCAGCGTCGCTTTCAAGGGCGCGGTGTCGTACCAGCTGATCGACCCGACGGAGCCGGCGGGCTGGACGGGGGCGGGTGGCCATCTTGGAGAAAAGAAGCCCGGCACGCCGAACAGCATGGCCTGCGAGGCACTGAACTCGTTGATGCGCTCCCGGACCGGGGGCAGCGCGGGGTGCGACGGCGCGGTGACCGCTGAGCTGACCAGATCCCAGAACTCGCGCAGGCGCTCGACCCGTCGCTCGGCAGGGTTGCCGGCGATCAGCGCGGCGTTGATCGCGCCGATGGAGATGCCGGCCACCCAGGTGGGCTCGCTGTACACGCCGGCCAGCGACTCGAACACACCGGCCTGGTAGGCGCCGAGGGCGCCCCCGCCTTGCAGCACGAGGATGCAGTCTTCGTCGGGACGGTGCAGGCGCACCGCGGGTGCAGAAGGGATCGGACGCGACGAGGACATGGGCTTGGCGACAGCGGAAAGCCGCCTCGGGCGGCGGCTGTGTTGCCAAGCATAGCGCGGGCCACCCGGTGGCCCGCGTCGACTAGATCTTGCCCATCACCAGCAGCACGATCACGATGATCAGCACAAGGCCGAGACCGCCGCTCGGGCCGTAGCCCCATGAACGGCTGTGCCCCCAGCTCGGGAGTGCGCCGATCAGCAGCAGGATCAGGACGATCAGAAGAATGGTGCCCAGGGTCATGTAGTTCTCTCCTTGTGGTTGTCGATGTCGAAACGTTATGCGAACGTATCCGTTCGTGACACGTGCGCACCCCGCGAGGGGCTGTGGGCGGCGGACGCGTCTCGCGGTGGGGGTCTGTCCTACACGAAGGCTGCAACCTGGTCGCGCAGCGCCGCTTGACATCGACCCGGGAGCACTCCAAAATGCTTCATAACTGAATGATTCATGACTCCATGAAAATCGTCTGCATCGGCGGCGGCCCGTCGGGTCTTTACTTCGCGCTGTTGATGAAGCAGCAGGACCCGGCACACGACGTGACCGTCGTCGAGCGCAACCGGCCGTACGACACCTTCGGCTGGGGCGTCGTGTTCTCCGACCAGACGCTGGGCAACCTGCAGGCGGCCGACCCGACCAGCGCCGCGCAGATCCTCGATGCGTTCAATCACTGGGACGACATCGAGGTCAACATCCGCGGGCACAAGGTGCGTTCCGGCGGTCACGGTTTCTGCGGCATCGGCCGCAAGCGGCTTCTGAACATCCTCCAAGCGCGCTGCGAGCAGGTCGGCGTGAAGCTCGTGTTCGAAACCGACGTGCAGGGCGACGATGCCTATCCCGACGCCGACCTGATCATCGCCAGCGACGGCCTGAACAGCCGCATCCGCACTCAGCACGCTGCCACCTACCAGCCCGACATCGACACCCGCCTGTGCCGCTTCGTCTGGCTCGGCACGCACAAGCTGTTCGAGGCCTTCACGTTCGCGTTCGAGGAGACCGAGCACGGCTGGTTCCAGGCCCACGCGTACCGTTTCGACGACACGACCTCGACCTTCATCATCGAGACGCCCGAGCGCGTGTGGCTCAAGGCCGGGCTGGACAAGATGGAGAAGGAGGAGGCGATCGCGTTCTGCGAAAGGCTGTTCGCCAAGCACCTCGACGGCCACGCGCTGATCTCGAACGCCAGCCACCTGCGCGGCTCGGCGCAGTGGATCAAGTTCCCGCGCGTCGTCTGCAAGCACTGGGTGCACCACAACGGCCACGCGCCGGTGGTGCTGATGGGCGACGCCGCCCACACCGCGCATTTCTCGATCGGCTCGGGCACCAAGCTCGCGCTCGAGGACTCGATCGAGCTCGCGCGCAGCATCGCCCAGCACCCCGGCGACCTGGCCGCCGCGCTGCAGCACTACGAAGACCTGCGCAGCATCGAGGTGCTGCGGATCCAGAACGCGGCGCGCAACTCGACCGAGTGGTTCGAGCATGTCGACCGCTACGTCAATCTGCCGCCCGAGCAGTTCGCGTATTCGCTGCTGACTCGCAGCCAGCGCATCAGTCACGAGAACCTGCGGCTGCGCGACAAGGCGTATGTCGAGAACTACGAGGACTGGATCGCCGAGCGGGCAGGCGCACCGCGCGGCGCAGGCCACGGCCCGGTGCCGCCGATGTTCACGCCCTTCACGGCGCGCAGCGTGACGTTGAAGAACCGCATCGTCGTCTCGCCGATGGCGCAGTACTCGTGCGTCGACGGGCTGCCCGCCGACTACCATTTGGTGCACCTCGGCGCGCGCGCGATGGGCGGTGCCGGGCTGGTCGTGGCCGAAATGACCTGCACCTCGGCCGACGCGCGCATCACGCCCGGCTGCCCGGGCCTGTGGAATGCCGCGCAGCGCGACGGCTGGAAGCGCATCGTCGGCTTCGTGCACGGCAACAGCGACGCGAAGATCGCGATCCAGCTCGGCCACGCCGGCGCCAAGGGCTCGACCCGGGTCGCCTGGGACGGCATCGACCGCCCGCTGGAGGCCGGCAACTGGCCGCTGCTCTCGGCCTCGCCGCAGCAGTACCTCGACGGTGTCAGCGACTGGTCGCGGGCGATGACCCGCGCCGACATGGACCGCGTGCGCGACGACTTCGTCCGCGCGACGCAGCTCGCCGCCGAGGCCGGCTTCGACTGGCTGGAGCTGCATTGCGCCCACGGCTACCTGCTGTCGTCGTTCATCTCGCCGCTGACCAACCAGCGCACCGACGAGTTCGGCGGTTCGCTCGCCAACCGGCTTCGCTACCCGCTCGAGGTGTTCGCGGCGGTGCGCGCCGTGTGGCCGGCGCAGCTGCCGATGTCGGTGCGGATCTCGGCGCACGACTGGGTCGAGGGCGGCATCACGCCCGACGACGCGGTCGAGATCGCCCGGGCCTTCAAGGCCACCGGCGCCGACCTGATCGACTGTTCGTCCGGCCAGGTGAGCAAGCAGGAGCAGCCGGTGTTCGGCCGCATGTTCCAGACGCCGTTCGCCGACCGCGTGCGCAACGAGGCCGGCATCGCGACGATCGCGGTCGGCGCGATCAGCGAGGCCGACCACGTCAACAGCATCATCGCCGCCGGCCGCGCCGACCTGTGCGCGATCGCGCGCCCGCACCTCGCCAACCCGGCGTGGACGCTGCTGGAGTCCGCCAAGATCGGCTACACCGAGATCGAATGGCCGAAGCAGTACCGCGCGGCCAAGTCGCAGCTCGAGCGCAACCTCGAACGCGAGCGGGCCGCTGCCGCGCAAGGCGCCGGCGGCTCCGCGATCGAACAGGCGAACCGGGCGCCCGGCGTCTGAACGGGACCGCGATGAAGCACCACGACGCCTCCCACGCGCTGCTCAGCGAAGCGCACGAGCTCGGCCACGAGGGCCGCGCCGCCAGCGACGACCACGCCGCGCTGAAGCTGTGGCTGCGCATGCTCGCGACCACCACCCACATCGAGGCCGAGATCCGCACCCGGCTGCGCGAGCGCTTCGACATCTCGCTGGCGCGCTTCGACTACATGGCGCAGCTGTTCCGCCACCGCGAAGGCCTGAAGATGCGCACGCTGTCGCGCTACCTGATGGTGACCGGCGGCAACGTCACCGGCCTGACCGACGAGCTCGAACGCGACGGTCTGGTGGCGCGCGAGGCCAGCCCCGACGACCGCCGCGCCTGGATCGTGCGCCTGACGACCAAGGGCCGCCGCGCATTCGAGGCGATGGCGCACGAGCACGAACAGTGGATCCTCGAGATGTTCGCCGGCCTCGACGCCCGGACCGTGCAGCAGCTCTACACCCACCTGGGCGCGCTGCGCGTGCAGCTCGTCCACCATGACCAACCTGCCGAGGAGAAGGCATGAACACCCTTGCGACGCCGGAGCGCGTCGATCCGGCGCTGGCCGCCGGCAACCGCCGGCAATTCGCCGGCTACCGTGCCACGCACTTCGCCTGGGCCGCCGCCGAGGGCGTCGCGACCGTCACGCTGAACCGGCCCGAGCGCAAGAACCCGCTGACCTTCGAGTCTTACGCCGAGCTGCGCGACCTGTTCGGCGCGCTGAAGTACGCGACCGACGTGCACGCCATCGTGCTCGCGGGCGCCGGGGACAACTTCTGCTCCGGCGGCGACGTGCACGAGATCATCGGCCCGCTGGTTCGCCTGAAGGCGCCCGAGCTGCTGATGTTCACCCGCATGACCGGCGACCTGGTCAAGGCGATGCGCGCGTGCCCGCAGCCGATCGTCGCGGCGATCGACGGCGTCTGCGCCGGTGCCGGCGCGATCATGGCGATGGCCTCCGACCTGCGGCTGGGCACGGCGCGCAGCAAGACCGCGTTCCTGTTCAACCGCGTCGGCCTGGCCGGTTGCGACATGGGCGCCTGCGCGATGCTGCCGCGCCTGATCGGCCAGGGCCGGGCGAGCGAACTGCTCTATACCGGGCGCGCGCTCGGCGGCGAGGAGGGCGAGCGCTGGGGCTTCTTCAACCGTCTCGTCGCACCGGAGGCGCTGCTGAACGAGGCCACCGCGCTGGCGCGCGAACTGGCCGCCGGCCCGACCTTCGCCAACGGCATCACCAAGACCATGCTGCATCAGGAATGGGCCATGACGATCGAGCAGGCGATCGAGGCCGAGGCGCAGGCGCAGGCGCTGTGCATGCTGACCGAGGACTTTGCGCGGGCCTACCACGCGTTCGTCGCCAAGACGAAGCCGACGTTCGAGGGCAACTGAGCATGGCCGACGTTCGCTACCTCGACTGGCCGTTCTTCGAGGACCGGCACCGCGCGCTGGCCCGTGCGCTCGATGCCTGGGCGGCGCATCACATCACCGACGCCCATGGCGATGTCGACGCGCAGTGCAAGTCGCTGGTGCGCGCGCTGGGGCAGGGCGGCTGGCTGCGTCACGCGGTCGGCGGGCTGGCGCACGGTGGTGCGTCCGACCAGATCGACACCCGCGCGATCTGCCTGATCCGCGAAACGCTGGCCCGGCATTCGGGGCTGGCCGATTTCGCGTTCGCGATGCAGGGCCTCGGCTCAGGTGCGATCAGCCTGGACGGCAGCGCGGCCCAGAAGGACGCCTACCTCGGCCGCGTCGCGCGCGGCGAGGCGATCAGCGCGTTCGCGCTGTCGGAACCCGACGCCGGCTCCGATGTCGCGGCGATGGCCTGCGAAGCGCGCATCGATGGCGACCACGCGGTGCTGAACGGCGAGAAGACCTGGATCTCGAATGGCGGCATCGCCGACTTCTACGTCGTGTTCGTGCGCACCGGCGAGGCGGCCGGTTCGCGCGGCATCTCCGCGTTCATCGTCGACGCTGGCACCCCGGGCTTCGAGATCGCCGAGCGGATCGACGTGATCGCGCCCCACCCGCTGGCGCGGTTGCGCTTCACGGACTGCCGTGTGCCTCTCGGCCAGCGCGTCGGTGCCGCCGGCGAGGGCTTCAAGGTCGCGATGCGCACGCTCGACGTGTTCCGCACCTCGGTCGCGGCCGCTGCGCTCGGCTTTGCGCGCCGCGCGCTCGACGAGGCGCTCGCCCGCGCGACCACCCGCAAGATGTTCGGCGGCGTGCTCGCCGACTTTCAGCTGACCCAGGCCAAGCTCGCGCAGATGGCGCTGACGATCGACAGCGCCGCGCTGCTGACCTACCGCGCGGCCTGGCAGCGCGACGAGGGCCGCAACGTGACCCGCGAGGCGGCGATGGCCAAGCTGGCCGCCACCGAAGGCGCGCAGCAGGTGATCGACGCCGCGGTGCAAATGTGGGGCGGCGCCGGCGTCGAGCACGGACGGCCGGTCGAGAGCCTGTACCGCGAGATCCGCGCGCTGCGCATCTACGAAGGCGCGAGCGAGGTCCAGCAACTGATCATCGCCCGCGAACTGCTGAGGGACGCGCGCGCCGCGTCCTTCACGTCCCTCAAGGAATGAACGCCATGGAAGTTCTTCTCCCCCCCGGCTGGCCGCGCCCCAAAGGCTACGCCAACGGCGTCGCCGCGACCGGCCGCCAGGTCTTCATCGCCGGGATGATCGGCTGGGACGCGCAGGGCGTGTTTCACACCGACGACTTCGCCGCCCAGGTGCGGCAGGCGCTCGAGCACATCGTCGCGGTGCTGGCCGAGGCCGGCGGGCGGCCCGAGCACATCGTGCGCATGACCTGGTACGTGACCGACAAACGCGAATACCTCGCCGCCGGGCGGGAGATCGGCCGGGCGTTTCGTGAAATCATCGGGTCCTACAACGCCGCGATGACCGCGGTCGAGGTCAAGGCCCTGATCGAAGACCGCGCCAAGGTCGAGATCGAGGCCACGGCCGTGATTCCGACCTGATTCAACGACCTGGAGAGCACCCCGATGGCCACCACCAAAGCATCCTTCCACTGGGACGACCCGCTGCTGCTCGACCAGCAGCTCACCGACGACGAGCGCGCCGTGCGCGACGCCGCTGCAGCCTACTGCCAGGAGCGCCTGGCCCCGCGCGTGACGATGGCGTTCCGCGAGGGCACGACCGACCCGGCGATCTTCCGCGAGATGGGCGAGCTCGGCCTGCTCGGCGCCACCATCCCCGAGGCCTACGGCGGCGCTGCGCTCAACTACGTCTGCTACGGCCTCGTGGCCCGCGAAGTCGAGCGGGTCGACTCCGGCTACCGCTCGATGATGAGCGTGCAGTCTTCGCTCGTGATGGTGCCGATCAACGAGTTCGGCACCGAGGCGCAAAAGCAGAAGTACCTGCCCAAGCTCGCCCGCGGGGAGTGGATCGGCTGCTTCGGCCTGACCGAGCCGGACCACGGCTCCGACCCCGGCAGCATGGTCACCCGCGCCAAGAAGGTGGATGGCGGCTACAGCCTGACCGGCGCGAAGATGTGGATCACCAACAGCCCGATCGCCGACGTGTTCGTCGTCTGGGCCAAGGACGACGGCGGGCAGATCCGCGGCTTCATCCTCGAGAAGGGCGCCAAGGGCCTGAGCGCGCCGGCGATCCACAGCAAGGTCGGCCTGCGCGCCAGCATCACCGGCGAGATCGTGATGGACAATGTGTTCTGCCCCGAGGAGAACGCGTTCCCCGAGGTGCGCGGCCTGAAGGGCCCGTTCACCTGCCTGAACAGCGCCCGCTACGGCATCGCCTGGGGTGCGCTCGGCGCCGCCGAGGACTGCTTCCACCGCGCCCGCCAGTACACGCTGGACCGCAAGCAGTTCGGCAAGCCGCTCGCTGCGAACCAGCTGATCCAGAAGAAGCTGGCCGACATGCAGACCGAGATCACGCTCGGCCTGCAGGGCTGCCTGCGGCTCGGTCGCATGAAGGACGAGGGCACGGCGTCGGTCGAGATCACCTCGATCATGAAGCGCAACTCCTGCGGCAAGAGCCTGGACATCGCCCGCGTCGCGCGCGACATGATGGGCGGCAACGGCATCTCCGACGAGTTCGGCGTGGCGCGGCACCTCGTCAACCTCGAGGTCGTCAACACGTACGAGGGCACGCACGACGTGCATGCGCTGATCCTCGGGCGCGCGATCACCGGCATCGCGGCTTTCTGACGGAGAAGGGCGGCCATGGCTGACAGCGCGCACGTCGACACCTTCGCACGCGATCACCTGCCGCCCGCGGACCAGCAGCCGGAGTTCATCTTCGAGCTGCCGGAGCTGCAGTTTCCCGACACGCTGAACTGCGCCACCGAGCTGCTCGACCGGCATGTCGCCGAGGGCCGCGGCGACCGCCTGTGCCTGCGCGCGCCCGGCGGGCTGGCGTGGACCTACGCCGAGCTGCAGCGCCACGCCAACCGCATCGCCAACGCGCTGGTGCGCGACATGGGCCTGGTGCCCGGCAACCGGGTTCTGCTGCGCGCGGCGAACAAGCCGATGCTGGTGGCGTGCTGGTTCGCCGTGATGAAGGCCGGCGGCATCGCCGTCGCGACGATGCCGCTGCTGCGCGCGAAGGAGCTCGGCCAGATCATCGACAAGGGCCGGGTCACGCACGCGCTGTGCGATGTGGCGTTGCGGTCCGAGCTCGACGCCGCGGCGGCCGCTCACCCGATGCTGGCACGCACGTTGTGTTTCGGCGACGCGGCCGCGGCCGACGGCCTCGAGGCGCACATGGCCGCTCGGCCGGCGACGTTCGACAACGTGCCGACCGCCGCCGACGACACCTGCCTGCTCGCGTTCACCTCCGGCACCACCGGTCAGCCGAAGGGCACGATGCACTTCCATCGGGACGTGATGGCCAGTTGCGCCTGCTTCCCGCCGCACGTGCTGCGTGCAACTGCCGACGACGTGTTCATCGGCAGCCCGCCGCTCGCGTTCACCTTCGGCCTGGGCGGGCTGACGCTGTTCCCGATGAGCGTCGGCGCGTCGACCGTGCTGCTCGAGAAGGCTTCGCCGCCCGACCTGCTCGACGCGATCGGCCGCTTCGGTGCGACGGTGCTGTTCACCGCGCCGACCTCGTACCGCGCGATGGCGCCGGGCGCACGCGAGCGGCGCCTGTCCGCGCCGCTCGGCGGCCCGCTGCGCAAGTGCGTGGCCGCCGGCGAGGCGCTGCCGGCCGCGACGCGCCAGCTCTGGTTCGAGGCGACCGGGCTGCAGATCATCGACGGCATCGGCGCGACCGAGATGCTGCACATCTTCATCTCCGCCGACGAGGAACACGCGCGCCCCGGCGCGACCGGCGTCGCGGTTCCCGGCTACCGCGCCTGCGTGATGGACGAGCAGGGCGTCGAGGTGCCGCGCGGCACGATCGGCCGGCTCGCCGTGAAGGGCCCGACCGGCTGCCGTTACCTCGACGACCCGCGCCAGGCGAGCTACGTCGGCCAGGGCTGGAACTTCACCGGCGACGCCTACCTGCAGGATGCCGACGGCTACTTCCACTACCAGTCGCGCACCGACGACATGATCATCTCGTCCGGCTACAACATCGCCGCGCCGGAGATCGAGGAGGTGCTGCTCACGCACCCGGCGGTTGCCGAGTGCGCCGTGATCGGCGTGCCCGATGCCGAACGCGGCCAGATCGTCAAGGCCTTCGTGGTGCTGCGTGAGCCGGGCTCTGCGGGCGAGTCGACCGTGCGCGCGTTGCAGGACTTCGTCAAGGGCGCCGTCGCGCCCTACAAGTACCCGCGCGCGATCGAGTTCCGTGACGCACTGCCGCGCACCGGCACCGGCAAGCTGCAGCGCTTCCGGCTGCGCGACCCGGGCTGAGCGCCCCTCAGGCCGCCGGCACCCGCTCGGTCGGCCGCAACTGCAGGTAAAGCGGCTGCGGCGACAGCGTGCCGCGCAACAGCTTCAACGCGCAATCGCGCTGGATCCGGCTCGCGTCCAGCGTCTGGTGCAGGCGGTCGACCGAGTCGATCGCCACGCCGTCGATGCCGATGATCACGTCGTCGACCCGCACGCCCGCCACATCGGCCGGGCTGCCTTTCTCGACCTGCAACACGCGCACGCCGCTCGCCTGGCTCAACCCGTGAGCCAGCACCACGCGGCGGTGCAGCGGCGTGGTGTTGCCGCCGACGCCGAGGTGGCCGCGCCGCACCCGGCCGTGCTGCAGCAGCTGCGGGATGACCCAGGTCGCGATGTCGATCGCGACCGCGAAGCAGATCGAGTTGGCGCCGCGGATGATCGCGGTGTTGACACCGATCACCTCGCCGCGCGCGTTCAGCAGCGGACCGCCGGAGTTGCCGGGGTTGAGGGCCGCGTCCGTCTGGATCACGTTCGGGATCAGCCGGCCGGTGCTGGTTCGCATGCTGCGGCCGAGTGCGCTGACGATGCCCGAGGTCACGGTGTGCTCAAAGCCCAGCGGGTTGCCGATCGCGATCGCGATCTCGCCGCGCTTGAGCCCGACCGAGGTGCCCAGCGGCGCGTGCTGCAGCGGGCCTTGCGACAGGCCGTCGATGTGCAGCACCGCGAGGTCGGTGTCCGGGTCGTCGCCGACCCAGCGCGCCCGGTACTCGCGCGCATCGGCCAGCGAGATGCGGTAGGCGGGCCTGGGCGCGCCGGCCGGCCACCCCGGCTTGCCCGCGCGCACGACGTGCGAGTTCGTCAGCAGGTAGCCGTCGGGCGTGAACAGGAAGCCCGAGCCGCCGCCCGCATCCGCGGCACCCGCGTCCCCGACCTGCACTGCGGCCACGCTCGGCCCGAGCCGCTCGACGACCTCGCTGACGGTGTGCGAATAGGCATCGAGCAGGAAAGCATCCGTTGCACCCATGAGTCAACTCCCCCAATGCATCCGGAGTTCGGGGTGGCGCGCCGATTTGCAAGCACAATCCAGCCCTTCCTCCGCCCTACGTTCGCGTTCCATGTCCGACCCCACTCCGCTGCCCACGACTACCGAGCCCGTGACCCCGCCCGCGACCGAGGCGACGCCGGCATCGCAGGCCGCAGCCGATGCACCTGCGCCCGCGCCCGCGCCGGCGTCGGCACCCGCCGCCGCGCCGATGTCCCCGGCCGAGTGCGCGCAGCAGCTGAAGCAGCGCTTCCCCGCGCTGTTCGGCGGCGCGGTCAAGCCGCTGAAGCTGCGGATCCAGGTCGACATCCAGGAGCGCGCGCCGGGCGTGTTCTCCAAGCAGGCGCTGTCAGCGTTCTTTCGCCGGCACACCGGCAGCACCTCGTACCTGATCGCGGTCACCAAGGCACCGACCCGCTTCGATCTGGACGGCCAGCCGGCCGGCGAGATCACCGACGAGCACCGCAAGGTCGCGCAGGACGAGCTCGCACGCCGCCGCGGCAACCAGGAGGAGCGCCGCCAGCTCGAGGAGCAGCAGCGGCGCAACCGCGCCGGCCTGCTGCACGACTTCCAGACCACCACGCTGACGAAGGCGAACTTCTGCGCGCTGAAGGGCGTGCCGATCGAGGAGCTCGACGGCCTGCTCGAGATCGCGCGCACCGAAGCGCAGGAGCGCGCGCGCCAGCTGCCGCCGGCGTTCGAGCAGCGCCAGCAGCGGCCGCCGCAGCGACCGCGTGCCGACGGCCCGGACGCCGGCCCGCGCGGCCCGCAGCGCCGTCACGGTGGCGGCAATCCGCCGCCGCGCCGACCGCGCTGACGCGCTGGCGCGTCGCTAGGCCGCGGCGGCCACGCCGGCCTCGAGCGACTGGCGGCGCCGCCGCAGGCGGCTGAAGGTCAAGGCGACGGCCAGCACCCCCGCGGCGCCGAACGCGATCACCGGGCCCGTTCCGATCCGCACCACGAGCGCGCCGGCGATCCCGACGCCGACGGCCTGCCCGAGAAAGAAGCTCGAGGCGAATGCCGACACCGCTGCACCGCGCCGCTCGGGCGCCATCTGCGTCGCGTTGATCTGCAGCGTGTTGTGCAGCATGTAGAAGCCCAGCCCGGCGACGAAGCAGGCGGGCATCGCCCACCACCAGGCGGGCGCCAGGCCGACCGCGGCCAGGGCCGCCGCGAGGATCACACCGCCCACCCCCGTCAATCCGACTTCGCCGAGCCGCCGCACCAGCAGCGCCGAGGCCAGCGCGAACAGCAGGCCGCCGAAGCCGAACAGCATCACCATCGAGCCGGCGGTCGACAGCGCCACGCCGAAGTGTTCGTGCAGGTGGGTGGCGATGAAGGCGAACGATCCGTACAGGAAGCCGCCCTCCAGGAACACGGTGGCGAGCACGACGCGCGCCCACGGCTGCCGCAGTACCTGCGCGAACTCGCCGGCCATCCGCGCGACGGCGTGACCGTCGCCACGGCGGGTCAGGCGGGCCGCGGCGGGCAACTGGCGGTTCATCGCGAAGAGCGCCGCGCTGATCAGCGCGAAGCCGACGCCGATGGCGAAGAACGGCAGGCGCCAGCTCGCCTGCTCGGCCGCGACGCCGCCGACGAACACGCCGGCGGACAAGCCCAGGATCTGGCCGATCAGGAAGCGTGCGAGGACGGGTTGGCGGCGCTCGTAAGGCACGACGTCCCCGATCCAGGCCATCGCCAGCGGGATGATCGCGGCGGCCGTGGCACCGGCCACCAGACGCGCCGCCACCAGCAGGGGGAAGTCGGGTGCGAGTCCGCAGGCCGAGGCGGTGAGTGCGCACGCGGCGCAGCCCCAGGCGATCACGCGGTATTTGCCGAAGCGGTCGCCGACCGGGCCGAAGAACAACTGCGACAGGCCGTAGGCGATCGAGAAGGCCGTGATGACGGCGGCCGCCTGGCCGAGGCCGATGCCGAATTCGCGTGCGAAAAGCGGCAGCATCGCGTCGGTCAATCGCAGCGATACGCCGCTGCCGAAGGCCGCGAGCGCCAGCGCGGGGACCGCGAGCGGCGGCAGGGTGGGTGAGGTCGGTGCGGCGTCGTCAGCGGTCAGGGCCATGCCGCATTCTCGCGGCTGCGCGCAAGACCGTGCGCCGCCGCCGGCGCGCTCACCGTGCTAGCGGGTGCGAGCGGGGTGCTAGCGCGCGAAGCTCAGCAGCGCGTCGTTGCACTGCTCGTCGGCCGGTTGCAGCGAGGCGATCTCGCGCTCGGTGGCCGACAACTCGTCGGCCAGCCGGTCGATCCGTCCGCTGTGCCAGGGCTGCGCGCGGTAGGCGATCGACAGCTCCTGCTTCAGCCGAAAGTACCGCCCCATCAATTGCTCGAGGTCCATGGAAAGCTCCTTTGCTGCAGTGCAGTATGGAACAGCCCGCAAGGCCCGCGTGTAAGACAACACCCACTGAGATCCCCGCGATCGCGGGGGAGCGACGCCCACAATGTCACGCTTGAGGTGTCTGCATGTTTCCGAGGCCTCAGTAGATCATCCGGCCGTCCCCCAGCAAGTGGGAATGGCAGTCCTTCTTGGCGACCAGGCAGTGCTTGAACCAGGCCTCGCTGACGTCGTGCTTCCAGCCGTTGAACCAGTCGCCGTGGGCCGAGTAGCCGCCGGGCTTCTGCGCGTCGTACAGGTCGCTCGCCAGGCGCCAGTTCCTGGACGCGTCGAGCGTCTTGGCGGTGTAGATGACGTTGAAGGTGATCTGCGGCAGGATCACCGGGTGCGAGCGGGGGCACACGTGCATGAACCAGCCCTTCTTGCTTGCCGGGTCGCGCACCTGCACGGTGTAGCTCATGTGGCTCTTGTGGTCCGGGCTGTCGAGGTTGACGCCGTCCCAGCACTGCGGAAAGAAGATCTCCTGCCAGATCGACGCGCCGAGATCGCAGTTCGGGATCTCGCTGCCGTACTTGTCGTTCTCGTTGCGCGGGCCGCCGATGCACTTGTAGCGGTAGGCGAACGGGTCGCCGGGCTTCGGCGGCCCGCTGGACGCCGGATTGCCGGCGATCATCCGCAAGCCCTCGGGGATGCCTTGGGTCAGCTTGTCCCCGGTCGTGAAGCCGCTCTTGTAGTAGACGCCGATGTCGTCGGGCATCACCGGTTTGCCGGTGGCGGTGTCGATCATCGTCGGCACCCAGTACGCCGATCGGTTCGCGGTGCCGCCGCGGCAGGTGCTCGCGCCCGAATCGAGCAGGCTGCGGGTGGTCGAGTTCTCGTCGACCTTCACGTTGCCGAAGAAGGTGTGCAGGTGCGACTGGTCGACCTTGCCCGGGAACACGATCGGATCGATGCGCGCCACCTTGGCCAGCGTGCACGAGGTGCGGAAGGCGCCGCTGTCGCTGTCGGGCGCGACCTCGTCGGTGCGCTTGACGCGGAACTCGTTGCTGCCGGCGCCGCGCGGGACCAGCCCCGGCGGAATGCGGATGATCGGGCCCACGTTGTCGACCATGACCGTGCGGTCGTCCGGGGTCGCGGTCGGCTCGGGCCCGGCTTGGGCGCCGCCGCCGGTGGCGAGCGTGGCCAGCAGCGCGAGCAGTGCAGAACGGGTCATGCGAACGATCCTGTCTCGGTGTCGGGCCGGGCGAACCGGCGATCTGGGCGATTCTCGCCGCCTGCAATACCCCACCGGCGCGTGCTGCCAAGTGCCTGGCGTGGTGGCCTACACGCGCCCGCGCGGGCTGCCTACAGCGCTGGCGCCTGCCCCGCGCGAGCATCTGGGCCGGCCGATCTGGCCGCTTCGGTTTGCCAGCGGCGACCGACATTCAACCACTCCCTCGGGGACGACTCATGAATAAAGCAATTGCCCTCCTCACCGCGCTGTTCGTTGCCGGCGCTGCACACGCCCAGGCGGGTACCGCCGTCAAGGAGGCCGGCAAGGCCACCGCGGAGACCGCGAAGCAGGCCAAGGAGAACGTCGAAGGCGCAGTGACCGGCGAGCCGAAGAAGACGTTGCACAAGGCCAAGGCCAAGGTCCACAAGGCCAAGGCCAAGCAGCACGGCGAGAACGCCAAGGCCGCGGCCAAAGCGATGTAAGGCCGCCACAGCGGCACGCTTATCATGGCGGCCGCTGAGATCGACAGGCGATCCAGAACATCAATCAGTACAAACGGAGTGACCCCATGAACAAGCTTCTCATCGCCCTGGCCATCGCCTTCGCCGGCACCGCCTCGTTCGCCCAGACCGGAACCGCCGTCAAGGAATCCGGCAAGGCCGTCGCCGAAAAGGCGAAGGAAGGCAAGGAAACCGTCCAGGCCGCCGTGACCAGCGAGCCGAAGAAGACCGCGCACAAGGCCAAGGCCAAGGCGCACAAGGCCAAGGCTGCCAAGCACGACGCGAAGGCCAAGGCCGCCGGCGACCAGATCGCCAAGTAAGACCCGTCGGCCCGGCGCCCGCCGGGCCGCTCCGAACATGCGCCGACCGCGCGGCGCGATGCGCTGAAGCGTCGTCAGACGTGGCCCACCGGGCTCAGCAAGCGACGCATGTTCTTCAGGAACGAATCGAATTCCAGCGGCTTGGTCCAGTACTGCAAGGCGCCCGCCTTCGCCGCCGCGTCGACCTCCTCGGGCATCGCGGTGGCCGACAGGGCGACGACGCGCAAACCCCGCGTGGTCGGTTCGAGACGGAGTTCGGCCAGAACGTCCGCGCCCTCCATGTCGGGCAGACGCATGTCGAGCAGGACCAGGTCGATCGCCGCCGAGCGTGCCAGCGCGACTCCCTGCGCGCCGGTCTCCGCATGCAGCAGCGTCACGCGGGGCCAGCGCAGCAGCAAGTGCTCCACCACCATGAAGTTGACGGCGTTGTCCTCGATGTAGAGCACGAGCCCGGCGGGCTCGTCGGCGTCGACGCCGCCCTCGCTCTGTGGCTCTAGCGTGCCCGGCTGCGAGTCGGGCTCGAGGTTGGTGCGCAGAGTGACGCGCATCCGGGTGCCGACGCCGACGGTGCTGTGGACCTCGATCTCGCCATGCATCAAGTGAACGAGCTGGCGCGAAAGCGCCAGGCCAAGGCCGGTGCCCTCGATGCCGTTGCGCTCGCGGCCGAGACGGTTGAACGGCTCGTAGAGGTGCTCGAGTTGCCCGCTGTCCATCCCGATGCCGGTGTCGATGATGTCGATGTGGGTGTGGTGCGCATCGCCTGCGACGCGAACCTCCACCGATCCGGCCGGACGGTTGTACTTGATCGCGTTGGACAACAGGTTGATGACGATCTGCCGCAGGCGTCGCGGATCGCCCCAGACGGAGACCGGTTGCGCCTGCCGACACGTGGCGATGACGCGAATGCCCAGTTCATCGGCGCCGGGCTGGTTGATCCGGATCGCTTCCTCGAGCACGTCCAGCACGTCGACCCGGCGGTCCTCGACGGAGACATGGCCCGCTTCGATCTTCGACACGTCCAGCACGTCGTTGATCAGTGCGAGCAGGTGCCAACCTGCTACCCGGATGCGCTCGACCTGGTTGAATTGGGACGACGTCATCGGTTCCTGCTTGTCGCCCTGGAGCAACTGCGCAAATCCGAGCACCGCGTTGAGCGGCGTGCGCAGCTCATGGCTCATGCGCGAGAGGAAATCGGTCTTGGCGCGGCTCGCCGACTCGGCCGCGACTTGCGCGATGCGCGCCTCCTGCGCCTGGCGCAAGTCGGTCGCGTCGCGGATCACCACGGTCATCAACGCCGACTCGCCCTGGCCCAGCCGCGAGATCGACGCTTCAATCGGGAACTCACGGCCGTCCGCGCGCACGGCGCTCAGACTGTGCAGCCCCATGCGGCGCGCCGTGCTGCCGGTCTTCGAGAATTGCTCGAGATGCCCGTGGTGGGCCATTTGCAGGCGCCGCGGCACGAAGCGGTCCAGCGTCTGGCCGAGCACGCTGCCAGGCTCGACGAGAAACATCTCCCCGGCCGCGCGATTGAACAACTGGATCCGGTACCGGGCGTCGATCGAGATGATCGCGTCCATCGCTGTGTCGACCAGACCGGCCAACTGCTGCTCGTGCATCCGCAGCGCCTCGGCGCGGGCAAAGTTGTCGAGCGCGAACGACATGTCCTCGGTCATTTCGTCGAGCAGGTCGATCACGCGCTCGCCGAAAAAGCCGACCGAGGTCATGTGCAGGGTCAGCGTGCCAATCGTCCTGCCGGCGCAACGGAACGGACAGGCCGCGATCGCATGCGTGCCGATGGCCGCGCCGAAGTCGCGCCATGGAAGGGTCCGCGGGTCCTTGTAGACATCGTTCGAGATCTGACGCTGACCGGTGAATGCGGCCAACCCCGACAGGCCCGAGCCTGTCACCGTGCGGTCGGCCACGTGGACCTTGAGGTTGCGTACGAAGTCGTCCGCGGGGCCGGCCCAGGCCACGTGCGTCAACGTGTCGCCGTCGACGAGCGAGACGTAGGCGATGCTCGCATGGCCGTTCTCGACGCAAATCCGGCAGATCTCCTCGTACAGCGCCTGCGCGCTGGTCGAGCGCACGATCGCGCCGTTCGTGCGCGACAGTGCCTTGTAGAAATCGAGATGGCGCGCTCCGGCGTCGAGCATCGTGTTGAACTCGTGCGCCACCTCGCCGAACTCGCCCGGCAGGTCGTGCGGGGCCCGCACGTCGAGTCTGCCGCCGCCGATGGCGCGCGCGGCTTCGACCAATGCATTCAGCGCGCCCACCATCCGGCGTGACATCAACAGCGCCAGCACGATCACGGCGATCAGCACCGCCGCCGTGATAGCGAGGTTCTCGCGGTACTCCCGGCGCGAGGGCCCGAGCAAATCGTCCGACGGGATGCTGACCCGCGCCTCCCATTGCATCAGCGGCACCGGCTTGTGAGCAAACGCACGTTCGACACCGTCGATGCCCGGCGCGATGCCGGTATCGCCCGGGTTGACGACTTGCGCGCGGGCCAGGGCGGCGCCGATGTCCTTGCCGACCAGGTCCCGAAACGCCGGACGCGCGGTCAGGATGGTGCCGCTCGCGTCGTAGAGCAGGACGCGGCTGTTGGGCGGGAGGGCGTAACGCGACCAATCGCCCTGGAGCGACTCCAGGTCGAGCAGAACCGTGACGGTGCCGACTCGCGTGCCGTGGGCGTCGCGCACCGGAGCGCTCGCCGCCGCGACCAGCCGCTCGATGACGGGAGCCATGAACGGCTTGCTGACGGTGAACCGGTCACTCGCCTGCGCCGCCTGGAACCACGGCCAGCCCGACCAGCTGTCGGGAACCGGCCCGGGGCCGCGAACCGAGAGGCAAGTGGGCTTGCCGGCCGCATCGGTCACCAGCACATTGGCAACGTGCCGGCGGCGCTTGCTCACGTCTTCGAGCAGCGGGTCGCAATGCCGGCTGTCCATCGACCGGACCATCGGCCGTCTGGCAATGAAATCCAGGTATTGGGAGGTGTCGACGAGCCAGGTCTGAGCGTCGTGCGCGATGCCTGCGGCATCGTTCTCCATGGCGCGGAACGCCGCCTCCCTGGTGTGCCGCGAGTCCTGCTCGAGCTGGCGAAACTGGAGAAACAACAACGGCACCGCGACCGCCGCGATCAGCAGGACCAACTGGCGAAACATGTACCGCGGTTGGCGCATCGCACCTCGACTGAGGACCAACACGCATGAGCGTGCTGTTGATAATCGTAAGCTTGGCAGAAGCGAGCGCGAAATGCGCATCCTAAATCGATGTTGGAAGCACTCTATCCCGATAGCGCTTCTATCTGCGCCGTGCCTGCTTCGTCGCGCGCCTCTCGGCGTCGAGCGCGTGCGCGCGCGCGGTCCACTGCGCGAAATCCTCGGGCGACTCCAGGGTGATGCGACCCCACGCGCCGGCGCGGAAGTCGTTGATGGCGATCTCCGCGGCCTTCTGCAGGTTGACCTGGCCACCCGCCCGCAGGCCGCCGCGCTTGCGGCCGACCTCGGCCAGCAGATCCTCATCGCTCAACGATGCCGGATCACCCAGAGGGTAGCGGGCCTGTAGCCGCTCGGCATGGCGACGCCGGATGTTCGACAGCAGCGCCAGCGCCACCTCTTCCTCGTCATACGCATTGCGACCGATCCCACCGCTTGCCGCCAGGTGATAACCGCTTTGCTCGACGACGATGCGCGGCCACAGCATGCCCGGCGTGTCGAACAGCTGGAAATCGCTGGCCAGCATGATCTTCTGCTCGACCTTCGTGATGCCCGGTTCGTCGCCCGTCTTGGCCGCGCGATGACCGGCCAACGTGTTGATCAGGGTCGACTTGCCGACGTTCGGAATGCCGCAGATCAGCACCCGCAGCGGCTTGACCATGCCGCCGCGCAACGGCGCCAACGCGCGGCACGCAGCCACGAGCTGGCGCGCCGGCGCCGCCACGCTCGCGTCGAGGGCCAGTGCGTTCGTGCCGGGCAGTGCACGGTAGTAGGCCAGCCAGCGCTCCGTGAGCTCCGGTTCGGCGAGGTCCTGCTTGTTGAGCACTTTCAGCGCAGGCTTGCCGCGCGTCAACTCCGCCAGCAGCGGATTCGAGCTCGAACCGGGCAGCCGCGCGTCGAGCAGTTCGATCACCACGTCGATCTCCGGCAATCGCTCGGCGATTGCCTTCTTCGTCGAGTGCATGTGGCCGGGGAACCATTGGATGGGCATGACGGGAGCCTACAGCGAAATCCGCCATCGCCGGAACCGATGCGCGCTTGAGCGCCTGTCGTCGAACGCCATGATGCGGCTGCGGTAGATTCGAGTCGGGCATGACCGAATTTGCCTTCCAGATTGCACTTGCCCTCGGCGTCGTTCTCACGTTGAGTGGAGGGAGGGGGCGGCAGTTGTGCTGAACGTTGAAGCGGCGAGCCCAGGCCGCGGAGGGCGGCCTCAAGCAGGTTCTAAAGGCGGCACCGGCGGCTGCTCCGAAGGCAGTTGAGGAAATAACACCGCGTCGCGCCCGACGGTTCAGCCCGAAGACGTTGCAAGCGCAGCGCACACGCCTGGGCCTGTCTGCGGGTGACGTGGGCCTGTTAGTGGGCGCCACTGGCCAGTCGATCTACCACTGGGAGAGTGGGAGTGCGGTTCCGCGTCAGAAGCATCTTGCGGCCATTGCTGCGCTAAAGACTCTGGGCAAAAAGACCGCGGCAGCGCATCTCGAGTCGATCGGACAGGCCAACACGACTGCAGAGGGATGAAGAGGTCAAGACGCCGATCAAGTGACCCCGCCAGTGGACCCAGAGCGTCACAGCATTCAACGTCGGCTCCCTTCTGTGTCACGATCGAGAAATGAAAGCTCTTCTTCTCGGCTTCTCGATCATCCACGGCCTCATGGCATTTCTCTTTGCCGCCGCCGCCGTTGTCTTAATCACAATCGCAGGCAAGGTAGGGTGGCTTGCGGTTGCGAGCGGGCTCAATCGAGATGCAGCGCAGCAGATCATTGAAGGACTCGGTTTGCTTGCCGCAGCCGTCGTAGCCCTTCAAATTGCTCAGACGATCGCCGAAGAGGAGGTCGTGCGCGACGCTCAGATCAGCGGTCCCACTCGCGTCCGACGCTTTCTGTCCAGATTTCTTGTCGTCGTCGTCGTTGCTCTGACCATTGAGGGCCTGGTGGCAACTTTCAAGGCGGGCCATGAGGACCCTGCACACCTCCTGTATGCGGCTGCCCTAGTTTCGTCCGCGGGAATTCTTCTGATCGGTTGGGGAGTGTTCCTCCGGATGAATCGATACGCAGAAGAACTCGAGCCTGAAGCCATGGCGGAAGCGAAGCAAGAAGACAAGAAGATGAAGTGAGAGGCCTTACTGCCGGACGCCCGCAGAGTCCGCGCGTCTCATCCTGATTCTGGTCGCCATTTGAATCCTGCTCTTGTTTCTGTTCGCTTTCGAGATCGTCAGTCCAGATTCGCTGATGACCGGCTTTCGAGTGGGGCTGACCTGCAGCTGCAGCGGCGCAATTCCCCCTGATCGCCGACAGGGCCGTTAAGTAGGAGACGAAATGAATCGCAGGCGTTGGTTAAGCGGAGTTGCCATCGGTTCGTGGATTGGCACGGGACCAGCATTGGCGCAGTCGGCCGCTCCAGCGCGAAGCCTCACCGTTCTGGACTTTGAGCTGGTTGACGACCAGAACAACCCATTGACGAAGGCGGCGCAGGTGATCCGCTTGGCCAACGCCACCGCGCAGCTACGCCGCGAGCTCGATGAGCGCCGTCTTTATCGTGTCGTCGACCCGGCACCTTCGCAACCGCTGCAGGATCAGCTCCGCGCGCAGCAAGAGTTCATCTATCGCTGCGACGACTGTGCCGCACAGATTGGCCGTCAACTCGACGTCGACCTTGTGATGACGCCCTGGGTGCAAAAGGTCAGCGAGTTGATCCTGAACCTCAACGTGCAGATCTACGACGTGAAGGCGGCGAAGGTGCTGTTCAGCAAGTCAGTCGATCTGCGCGGAAATGATGATGTGTCGTGGACTCGGGCAGTCAGATACCTGGTGCGCGACATGGCAGAGAAACGTGAGCGCAATCCGAAATACGGACTCTGACCGGGACTTTCACCACTTACGGCCCTTGGCCCTGTTAGCCCTTGCCGCGGCTTCCTGGATCGCCTTCTGGTCCGTCGCGTTGTACCCGTAGGTGCGCGGGTCAGGTAAGTCTTCTCGCTTCGCGCCCCATGAGGCCAGCAGTTCGGGCTGCGGTCCGGAGTGATCTGATGGGCCTATTCCAGCGCCCCGATGCACCACTGCCTGACGCCACGCAGCAGGATCCGCGAAGGAAGCTGCACCAGCAGTGGCCAAGAGTGGGCCCCGGCGACTTGGTCAACGTGGCCGAGGCCCTGCAGCGCGAGGATCGGTGGAAGGGCCTGGACCCTGCGGACGCGGCGCTGGAATGGCTTCGGCAAGGCATTCCGGCGGGTGATGTTGCCAAATCGGCAAGGCCACGCGCTTAGCTATCAGAGGTGCGATTTGCAATGCGCTCGTACCACTCGGCGTACGGGGTGTTTCGAGCCATCCGGCGGTTGTAGTCGGGGCTGCCGTCGGTCCACCACACGGGCCCGCGCTCTCCTAAGCTGCGTTTCGCCGCGTCGACCGCTGCTTTTGCCTTGGCCCGATCCTCAGGCGGCCGCTTCCCTCGAAGCTTGCGTCGAGCGTCCATTAGTGCTTTGACGAAGCGTTCTCTTTCGCCGTCCGTAAGGGCGGGATTGGACTTCGCACAAATAGGTCTTCCCGCTCCCGTAGGTCGACGCACGAACGTGAAACGCAGGAGCAATCGCGAGGGTAGGGCGCAGCACGGCCGTGAAGATTGCCGCGAGAGCTGCGGCTTCATCATGCTCTCCGACGAAATGAAACTCGGCCAGCAACTCCTTGAGCTGGGCCATAGGGCGTGGGCGCCTTCGAGTGTCGGGACGCCCATCTGAAACTGGCGCGAATCGAACACGCCGAAGCGTTGGGACGCGTGGTCATATCCGGGCTGCGAAACCAGAACGCCGTCAGCTTCCCGGTAGAACGGCTGGCGCGCGACACCCTGCAGAACCGGCAGATGCCTGTAGGCCTGGCCTTCGAGCAGAACCTGAACGTGCCGATGCGGCGGATCGGTCGCGACCCAATCGCCGAGTCGGCCATCGAACTTCTGCCAGCCTGTGATCCGCGACAGCTCGCGAGTCAGGGCCGGGTTGCTGAGCGGCGAGATGGCCGGGTCGCCAGTGACGGGATCGGTCTTGATGCGGGCGATGATTCCGCCGGATTGGAAGAGGTTGCCTCCCTGGGCCAGCTTTGCTTCCGCAGCATCAACAACTGCGTCAAGCTCACCGTTCACGATGTAGATCTCGTCGAGGTTCTGTGCGTCGCGCTTGGAGACGCCCAAGTGCTTAAGCAGTTCACCGATATGCAAGTCGCCTCCGTGCGAGTGCTGGCAGCAAAAGCCTCCGTACGGGAACTCCGCCGAGGGCTCGAAGTACACGGTTCCGCCGTCGTGCGCGTCCGTGTGCTCGTTGACCCACGGGCACGAGATGTCGTGCTTCCCCTGGCCCAACGGCGCTTTATAGAGGTCGTGCGCCTTGAGCGCAGTAATCGTCGGGTTCTCCTCCTTGCCCGGCAGGAGCACCTGTTGAGCATCCTTCACACGCGCCGTTGGCGACCGCTTCGCCGAAGTCGCTGGGCCTGCGACTGTCAGATTGAACCGCTCGATGATCTGCGTAGTCGTAAAGCGACGCGCCGGGTTCCAGCTCGCGAGGCGGCAGCGAAATGGTCTGCCGAAATCGTCGAGGTACTTCCGCTTCGCATTCACCCCCTGGGGGAGGCGCGCCCAGCGACTGGCGGCGCCTGCGGAACCCGGGTCGCACAGGCCAGCGTTGATCAGCGCCTGAAGCAGGGCGGCCGCTTCGTCAGCCTTGAGCAAGGGCTCGTCGAGGACCAGCCCGGCTTGGAAGTTGCCGGGACTCGTCTCGATCAGCCATGTCGGCTCGAAGCCCGCGAGTTGTTCGTGGGCGACCTTGGTGCCGATGTCGTCCAGCATGAACAGATGGCAAGCGGCAAAGCGCTCTTTGCGCGCGTTGAACGACCCATCCGTACCGTGCCGGAAGCTGGCGCAGTTCAGGTAGTTATTGTGATCGGCCCGCAGTCGGCTGTTGCCCTGATTCGCGGGAAGCGCCCGCCAGCCACCGGTCGTCGGGTCGCCGTGTTTCGTGCATACAGCAGGCGACGCGCCGTTCGGTACGCCCGACATGATCGTCGCAATGAAGTCGGCATTCGAGACGTTGAGAGCACCACCTTCGCCAGGTTTGCCGACATCGTTCCGGCCGACTACGAGCGATGCGGCTGCAGTGGCATCGGTAATAGGGTCATCGTTCGCGCTGAGCAGCAGGCTTCCATTAGCTGGCAGCGAAATCGCAGCAGGTTGACCGGGGTCGGTGGTCGAGATGGAGAAGGATGCGCGGTTCAGGTCGTCGTTATGTGTATTCGTCAGATTTTGCATATAGGTTGTGGGCGAGTGCGTCCCCGGAAGTCTTGCGACAACCGAAAACGCGGTTCTGTACTCTCCGGTCAAGCGCCCTTTTTCTGGGTGGGTAGCTGCTTGCCATAGAGGACCAAAATGAACGTCTCGCCCCGCCTTACGCAATACACATCGACTGCAGGAAGCAACGGGGAAGGGCAGCGATTCTGGTGGAAGTTTTCGCCGGTTGCAAGACCCGCGTGAAAATAATTTCAATCGATCGCCGCCACGATCGCACCGGCTTCCGGGTGATCGAGCGAGTGGGCGCGCAGCAAGTGGAACTGCTCCGAGTACGCCTCGCTAAACGCCTCGTATCTCGCGAACGAAAGGTGGCTCAGCGCGTACAGGCACGAGGTGATGCCGAACGCGTCCGCCGACATCGCCCCGTCAAAGCCGTTCGCGGCAGCGACCCGGAGGCGCCCGTCTGACCTTGGCGCCATATAGAAGCCGCCGTTGCTGAGCCCGAAGAACGCCCAGTCGCCGCCGCTGTAGTCGGCTGACAGTCTGCGAGCGAACTGGCAGATCGTCGGCTCGAGTCGGAACGGGAAGTTCAACCCGAACACGCGGCCGGTGAATTGGACAGTCTGTTGTGGGGTGAGCTCTTCGCGGTAGATAGTGGTCATGATGAAACTCCAGACGCAAAAAAACGGCACAAGGCCGATGCGGTGTGGGTGGGAGGGGGTGGCAGGTCAGTCAAGTGACCCCGCCTGGTCGAGGTCGAGTCCGGCCAGGTGTGCGGCCTCGGAGGTGAGCGCCTGCGGGCACACGTCGTCGGAGAGGTCCCAGGACAGAACACGGTCAAGAGCGGCAAGAACGAACGGGTCAATTTGCATATCAGTGATCCTTTCTGTTGAAGAGTGCTACCCCGCCCGCCACCAAGATCAGCGGAAGGGCGAGCAGCGGGCACACGAGGAGGGCCGCCACGAGGGCGACGGGGAACAGCCAGCGGCCGATGCCCAGGAACAGGCCGAGAACGCAGGCGAGGAACAGCGAAGCGATGAAGTGATCTCCTTGGGGTTGGATTGAAGGAAGGCGGTAGAGCCGGCGAAGGCGGTGTGACGCAGGCGGAGCGGCCGGTGCTGCCATGGCGGTGACAGGCGGTCCCGGGGGCGTCAGCAAAGGGCCGCAAGGGACGGCAACCCGAAGTGGCTCGGTATTGGGCCGGTATTGGCCTTGGTGCTGGGTGGTCCGTCTAGAACCCTTTGCGGTTCAACGACTTACTGACGGCTGGTCCGGGTGAGCGCCGGACGCCTTGTCGAGCTGTGAGGACAGCCCGCTATTGGGGGGCCAGTCAGAGAGCGATGCGACGCATTACTTTCTCAAGGGCGCCGCTTTCTTGCCGGCCGCTGCAGCCTTCACCGGCTTCACCGCCTTCGCCGCCTTCCCAGCCGTCCCCGACGAAACAATCAGCGCCTGCACCTCAGCGATGAAGGCCCTCCCATCGAGCCTCTCGTAACACCGCTTGTTGGTCTCCATGCGCCGCAGCAGGCCTTCGTTCTTCAACGCGGCAAGCAGGAACCCTGAGGTGTTTGCCGAACGCCCCTTGAGAAGCGGTTCCAGGGTGAAACAGGTGATCGGCTTGTCGCCGTGCTTCTCCAGGACGGAGACCAGACGGGTCCATGGGATCCAGTCGTCGTTGAAGTAGCCGGCCGCCGAGTTGGCGCAGATCCGCAGCATCACTTCATCCTCGGCGCTTGCACCGATCTCGTAGCGCAGCTTCGACTTGCCCGACAGCGACGGACAGCCGGCAGCTTTCAAGATGCGCACATCGGACGGCGCAGCTTGCGTGTGATTCCTCTTTGACATCTCTTCTCCTCGGTTGGTTGGGGTGGTTGGGGTCTTCCAAATAAGATGCTGAAACGTGCGCAGTCAGCCGAAGCGCACCAGCAGGGCGGTTCCACCGAAGTGCGTTTTGATCGCCTCAACGGGATCAACGATGTCAATGACCGTCACTCCCAGAGTGGGTAGCTGGTCCCTTGCTCGATCGATGTAAGTGGTCAGCACGAACGCCGGCTTTCCGCGGTTCTCGACCTGGACAGCCGTGAGCCCGATGAGTGCGCCGGGGTGAGTCCGCAGCAGGTCGATGAGGGCGAGCGCCTCCGCCTCATCCCGAGATAGCCCCCCGTCGAACTCGATGATCCCGGCACGCTCCTCGAACTCGTACCGCCGCTCCACGTCCAGCAGATCTAGCAAGTCAGCGATTAGTGAAGTGCTCATGTGAACTCCAGAAATGAAGAAGCCACCCGGAGGTGGCCTAAGGGGGTGAAGCTGGTGAAGGTGGCGGCGCCATCATCGGGTTGTTTCCAAGTGCGCTGAACACATCGAGAGCAACCGAGGATCGACACCTGAGGCCTTCGAGATGAAGACTTCGATCCCGTAGCCATCGTCGCTCACAACGAAGACCAGCTCGTACCAATCGGGGTGATCGGCGAGCAGTTCAAACGGACGGGTAAGGATCGGGAAGCCGAGTGCGGTGTCGATCGCCTCCAACAGGTCCCCTGGCTCAATGACGATGAATGTCACGAGTTCGGCCAGGTCGTAATCGTCGAAGCCGGAGGTGAGGGACGCGACGCACTTCTCCAGCAGTGCGTGAAGGTGAAGGTCAGGGACAGATGCGAGGGACTCGTAGTCCCGAACGACCTGCATAGGCAATCTCCTTTGTGAGGGGCAGGATGGTGGGTGGTGGGCGGCGGGTTTGAGCTCCTTGGTGAACAGACGAAGAAAAGCGCCCAGGGTTTGAGACCAAGGGCGCGGCTAACTGGGGGCGCCGTCAGGGCAAAGGACACCGATTGCTTAGCGACGGGGACTAAGGCAGGATCGAGACGTTCTGTCTTTCAGGATCCGCGATGGAGATGCTCGACCCGGCAAGGCACTCGCCAAAGGAACTGGAGGGCAAAGGACTCGTGATTGCCGGGTGCCCTTACGTCGTCGGAGCGCTCTTCCGCGAGAGTGAGCAAGGGTTTGCCCACCACCTTACGAACCTGCGTTCGGGTCTATCGCTGTATATCGTGCAGCTGCGGTATTGCTATCAGGTCGATCCAGCGGACGCGACGGCGAAGAGCAAAGTGAAGGCAGACCTCACCCGTGAGCTTCGTACTGGAATCATGAAGCGAGGCGACGACCTGATCGTGGACCCGATTCGGACGATTCAGATCGGTGACATCGCGGTGGAGCTGCACGAGTTTCAGCATGGGGATATGCGCATTCCTGCGGATGCCCTCGATTACGGGAAATCGCTTCGGTGGCCAGATGTAGTTGCATCTCTCAATCCGGCTGTTGACTCCCAACCGAATAACACTCAGGTTCTGGCTTTGCGCGCACGTGCTCATCAGCAGATTGGAAACTGCACGTTCGCAGTCCGCGACATTGCTGCTGCACGCGCGATTGAGCCGAATCTTTCCCGCTACCGTCTAGAGCAGATCGAGTACGCACTGCATTCGGGCAACCTTGCAGATGCGCAGACCTACCTCGATCAGTTCAAATTGGACTTTCCAGGTGAGCGTGACGCCGACTCGTTCGAGTTTCACATTGCGATCCGGCAAGGCCGGTGGGATGCAGCGGAACTAGTTTTGCGCGAAGGGGCTCTGCCGTCGTCGGAGGTTGAGCGACTTGGCAAGTCTCTGGTGGACGTACGACGAGCAGCAAGGACGCTGCGATTTCGTTCTTGGTGGTCCAAGATTCGCAGCAGATAGTTTAAGGAATCTTGCTAGTTTTCCGCCGGTGCTAATCTCGGGCATCTCCATTGCAACCCGCACAGCGCCTTGCCCATGCCAAACTTTGCCGCCTCGCTGAAAGCCGAACTCGCTCGAATTGCCCGAAAGGAAGTCCGCGTCGAGATCGAGGCGCTCAAGAAGGCGGTTGCCGGCCATCGTGCCGAGATCGCATCGTTGAAGCGGCGAGCCCAAGCTGCGGAACAGGCCCTCAAGCAGGTTCGAAAGGCGGTGCCGGCGGCTGCTCCGAAGGCGCTTGAGGACTCTGCACCGCGAATTCGGCGGTTCAGCCCGAAGACGTTGCAAGCGCAGCGCATGCGCCTGGGCCTGTCTGCGGGTGACGTGGGACTGTTAGTGGGCGCCACTAGCCAGTCGATCTACAACTGGGAGCGCGGAAGTGCAATCCCGCGCCAGAAGCACCTTGCGGCTATTGCTGCGCTGAAGACTCTCGGTAAGAAGACCGCAGCTGCTCACCTAGATTCACTTCGCCAGACCGCAGCGTGAGTTTTTTTCAGGCCGCGGGATGAGCGCACGCTTACGTTGCTCGCGACCTGAGTTCTTAGGGCACCGCATCCAAATAGCCATCGCTGATTGCATGGATCGCTCGTGCGGAGTGACGAGTCGACCCCGAGGGGAAGCTTAAGCACTTCGCACTATTTCTTGCCCTTGTACCTATTCGCCCTCGCGGCCGCCTCTTGGATCGCTTTCTGGTCCGTCACGTTGTACCCGTAGGTGCTTGGGTCAGGCACGTCATCTCGTTTCGCGCCCCATGTGGCCAGCAGCTCGGGCTTTGGTCCGGAGTGATCCGATGGACCGATTCCAACGCCCTTATGCGCGAACGCCGGAGTGCCTGACGGTTGCGCCTCTGCCTGACGCCATGCAGCAGGGTCCGCGAAGGTCGCACTGCACCCGCTGCAGCGATAGAGGCCGCTGTACGTCATCACTCCCACGTCGCTTCGGTGGGTCAATCGGCGGTAGCTGGCAGACCCGCATAGACGGCAACGATAGGGGGTCTTCACGGGCTCCATCGCAATACTGTACATCCATACAGCACATACGATACGATGAGGCGCTCATGAACATGAATCAGGAGCGACAGATGGACCCGCACGAGTGGACGTGGAGGTGCGCCGAGAAGCTGCACCAGCAGTGGCCAAGAGTGGGCCCCGGCGACTTGGTCAACGTGGCCGAGGCACTGCAGCGTGAGGATCGTTGGAAGGGGCTGGAGCCCGCCGAGGCCGCTTTAGAATGGCTACGGCAGGGCATCCCGGCGGGCCATGTGGCCGGTGCCTAGCGGAAGAGCTCACACACGTAGTTCGAAGTCATAGATGCCGCAGTCGACTCCGTCGTCTGGCTGGCGAACGTGCAAGCATCAATCGGTGGAGCCAAGAATGCGCTCTACCGGCAGCTTTGGAATCGGCCTGGCGACCCAAGTGAACGGCTTCTCGTGCCGATTCGAAGTGACCATACCGAATCTTTCAAGGTAGTTGAGCAGCTCCATGCTGAAGTAGTTCGATCCGGGCGATGGATATTTGTCAGGCAAGCCCATAGAGCGGGCGAGTTCCGCAGCTGTCATGTGGGGGCTAAGCTCGATTGCGCGATGGACTCGCAACAGGAACGCGAGAAATACGCGATCGTCGTCCTCGATCTCTCGCGTCGTTTTTTCGGCTTCAGTGAGGGGAAACATCTCGTCGGCAAGCGCTCGAAGCTTCTGAGCCTCGGCTTCAAGAAGATCGGCGCGTTCGCGCAACGCGGTACGAAAGACAAGGTTGCTCATGGCGACGGTTCCAGAGGGTTTCAACAAGAGGGTCAATTCCGTTCAATGCTAAGGTGCATGAAGGCACCGCACGCGTTGCATTTCCAGCTGGGAGATTCATCGTGCACCGTACAGCCACCGAGGATGATCTCGCCGCGTGCAATCGCATCAGTATCGATGCTCGACGGATAGCCGTACATGATCGTGGCGATGCTGTCGCTCCCGCAGGTGGGACAAGTAGCAGGCTTTGTAGAAGACGACAGTTTCATAAATGCTTCCACGTTTACATCGGCGCAGGCTTGGCGGTCATCTCAGGAGCGGGTTCACCTGGGAATATTACGATCACCCGATACTCAGGCTCGGTCCCCCACTGCCTCGTCCCGAGCAGCCAAGTGGCCACGAATGACTTCACAGTCACCCTTGCAGCGTCCCTCACGATCTGATCGTACTGAGGACTCAATGCACGGGCCTGCAACTGCCCGGTCATTGTCTTCTCAAGCTCCCTCAAGTTCTCGTTCTTGTCGAATCTGGCCCAACCGCTCTCCGTGTACTTCTCGACGGTGGCAGTGTCGAACGCGACGGGCAGGGACGGCTTGATCTCCGGTGATCTCACGACGGCCGTCTTGCCGCTGATCGAGACCGGCCACTTCTTCTCCATCTCGATGTAGTAGCGGTAGGTGACGCTTGCCTGAACGTGCGACTTTGTCCGTCCGAGTGGTAGCTCTCGCCCGAAGACCTCCATGGTGGACTCTCGGCTGAACCGCTCTTTTGCCTTCACGGTCGCAACAGTGAGCTCGCCCCCATTTGTCGAGATGACGATCGGAGCTTCCGGCGTAAGAACCGATGTGTCGACCTTCGTAGTTGGTCCGAGCTGTGTGTTGTGGTACCAATACAAGCCTCCTGCAACTGCGGCTGCAACGAGAAGAGCCGGTGCGGTGATGCGAAGATCGATGTGCAATGTGACGCTCCTTTGGCTTGTGGGGTAAGGCAGTGGATGCGGGCCGGGCATGGATTGATGTAGCGCGCGCTGTGCACATCCCTAGAATAGAACGCCATTGCATGGAGGGGGTTTCTCCACGGCGAGCCACAGTGCATCATGCGTGCGTTGGCAACTTCTAGCTGTACCCATGAAACTTCCCTCCCTGCAACTCCTCAGTATTTGCGCGATTGGCCTCTCGACTTCCTTGCCGATTTCGACGCAGGCTCAGTCCGTCACGAACGGATTGACCTACACCTACTATTTCGATGGGGATCGTTATCCTTGGGATGGCCCGGCAATAGGCTTTGCCAGCGCGGGGACCCTCGGGAGCCAGACTGCATTCGGTCACTCAGAGTTTGATCTGGCGGGGAAAACGTTCGGCAAAGCCGTCGTGTCTTTCCGACTGGCTGGAGCTTACTGCGGCAGCTCAGAGTGCCTGCCAGGTTCGTCTACTGTCTATCTGGGCGTTTATGCGGGCGACAACCTAGCCAAGCTACCAGGCGTAAACGCACCCCCGTTTGACAATCCCGGATCGAACGAATTCGGTCAGGAGTTCGCGAGCTTCTCGACCGGCAACGATGGACAAGGCAACAGCCTGCTTGAAGTGGGCCAGACCTTCTCGTACAACGTGACGAACTTCTACAATCAAGCGCTCTTGAACGGTGACCTGGCGCTCGGTATCGGCATTCAAGCGACGACTCCCTATCGAACGACCTTTGCTTTTGACAGTTTCACCCTGACCGTTTCGCCGAACGAGTTCACGCCTGCTGTGCCGGAACCGGAAACCTACGCACTCCTCCTAGCAGGATTGATCGTCACTGGCGCGGTCGCACGTCACCGCGCCCGGTCCAGAGCCTGAAGACTCAGTGTCGCAGCCATAGGCGGAGAAGTCCTAGTACGACAAGGACAATCAGTAGCACCAGTACGACTACAAGTGCGACGGGAGTGGTGCGCTCCTCGGTACCTTTGCCCCAAGTTCGAGGACGACCAAGCTCTCGCCGGAAGTCTGCTCGCTCCTCGTAGCCCTGGTGTCGACGAATGCGATCGCGGTGGTAGTCGCGAGTGTCAATAGCCATGCAGTAGGACCGTATGCATCACGGCTTATCGGGCAGCTTCGGGGCCTTCTCGACGCGCTGCATCATTTCCTTGCCGCTCTTGTAGACCCTTCTTGCCGTCTCGCCTACTGCGTCAACGGTGCTGCTCATGGCGTTGCCCGTAGCGGTTGTTGCATCGGTCAGGACTTCCCCCACCCTGGTACTCGTAGACACTGCAACACTTCGCGTCTCTTCAAGGGCGATGTTCGCATGTCGCTTTATCGCCAACCCTGCGTCGCTAATCATGTCGACTGTGAGGTGAGTGACATCCGACAAGCTCCGTCCGAAGAGGGCGGCTTGGTCGCTGATGAAGGCCTTGAGGTCTTTAGTGAACTTCGAGTCGAACATTTCCTTGGTCTGCGCGATCACGAAGGCGATGATTGACTTGATCAGTTGGATGCCGATTTCGAGACCGGAAGAGAGTTGCGCCAGGATGTCGTTCCGCTCCTGGTCCGATAGCGCCGTCCATCCATAGACGATCGCCCCGATGGCTGCGCATGCCATCGCGATGGGATTGCTCAGGGTGGCGGCAGTCGCCATCGTTGAGAGCGCGGCTAGCGTGTTGCCCAACAGAAACTGCCCGACTGCGATGATCGTGACTGAGCTCACGTAGGCGAGCCCGAAACCCAGCTTGGCCATCTCCAGAACACGACCGGTTCGTGAGACGGTTGGATTCGCCGAGGCCTTCATCTCTTCAATGTGCTTGTCAATGAAAGCGTTGACGTCAGTCGCAATCCCATAGAGCGCCTTAATCGCCGTCACTATTGGCGCAAAGGCAAGGTTATTGAGCGATCCAGGACCAGGGAAGGGGACGGTCGTCATGACTGCCTCAGTGATGAAGTTCAACTCGATTCTTGGGCGATTCTCTTGACTGCCAACCACCGATTTCGGGGGGTAAGGCCTGAAAGCTACGCGTCGCCTTTGTAGGGATGGTCTTCGTTTACGGCCGCTGTTCGAACGACTCCACGACAGCTGATCCGCGACTTCTCGCATCTAGTCGCGCTTGTTGCGATTAACCCCTCGTACTAGGGGGCCGCGCACGGACACAGTCAGATACATTCCCCGGGTCAGTGGGGATGCGGGTCTATCCCTTCAATGCAGTTCCCAAAGGGAGACCCGATGCGCTTTCGCAGCCTTTTCACTCTTGCGGCCGTCTTGTTCGCGTCGGGGTGCGCCTCGATCGTCAACGGCGTCAATCAACCTGTCTCAGTGGTCGCCAAAGCGGCCGACAACACGGACGTCGTCGGAGCGCGATGCACGCTGACCAACAGCAAAGGGGAGTGGTACACGACCACGCCCGGGTCAGTGGTGGTCCACAGGGCTTACGGCAACATGGGCGTCAACTGTGTGCACCCGACGTCCGCAGGCGTGGCATCGGTGAAGTCGACGACGAAGGCGATGGCGTTCGGAAACATCATCTTCGGCGGACTCATCGGGGTCGGCATTGATGTGGGTACGGGCTCGGCATATGACTATCCCGACCTGATCTCGGTGTCCATGATGTCATCGATAGGGGGAGTGACCCAATCGCCGCAAGTATCAGTAGTCCAAGCTACAACCGCGGCACCCGTTCCCGCCCCGCCTCCGCCCGCTCCCGTGGCGGTGGCCGTAGCGCCGCCTATCGCCGCGCCTTCACCACCTTCACCTGCTTCACCGGCTTCTGTCCAGGGCTTGAAGGGTGGGCAGGATGGATTCAACGCAGAGCGGCTGGCGAAATCGCAGTCGTGCAGTGCTATCCCGCGAGCGGTCCTGACCGGCAAAGGCCCTGGCTTCGAAACCTACAGCGTGGCATGCGAAAGCGGAGATGCGCTATCGATGCGCTGCGAGTTCGGCAACTGCCGAGTTCTGAAGTAGCAAGCTCTGTCCCTGGACCACTGCAACATTCTTCCCCTGGAGTGCGCGGCCCGCGGTCTTTATAACGGAGGCAACGATGTCGTATGGCGAATTTCTCCATGTTGATCGAACGGGTGCCACTGAGCTATGGACCCGGTTGCCGCTCGGAGACATTGGAGGTCGAAACGAGGCGTGGCTGCGGGATTTATTGCAGAGCGATCCGAGACTCATACCCATTGCTGACATCGATTCAAGCTTCGGGCCATTGACTCCGGTTTGTACAGAGATGCATGTCGGTTCGGGATACATCGACAATGTTTTTATCGATGGACGCGGGAGACTGACACTCGTTGAATGCAAGCTTTGGAGTAACCCGGAATCTCGCCGGAAAGTCGTCGCGCAAATCCTCGACTACGCGAAGGAACTGTCGAGGTGGTCGTATGCAGATTTGCAGCGTGAGGTGAGTGCGAGAACCAAGCTGCACGGAAATGTCGTGTTCGACTTGATCAAGGCTAGCCATACCGATCTCGTGGAGCAACGCTTTGCCGATTCAGTGTCGAAGGCGCTGCGAGCAGGTCGCTTCCTGTTGCTCATTGCGGGAGATGGCATTCGCGAGGATGTCCAGGCCATGGGGGAACTGATCAACCGAAATGCAACAAGTGGCTTCTCTTTTGGAATGTTCGAGGTTGGCCTCTATGAGGGTCCAGGCAAAGCTCTGCTCGTGCAGCCTCGGTGCGTTGCTCGCACTCAGATCATCCAACGAAGCGTCGTTGTACTTCACGAGGGAAGACTGGAGCTGGTAGACGAGCTGTCGGAGAACGAAGACCCCCAGGACTCGCCGGCAGCTGAGGCCGCAAAAAAGGTGCACGCTGAAGCTGAGGCGTGGTGGGGTCCGGTCTTAATTGCCCCGCTGGATGATCCTGAACAGCCGGCGTTTCGATATCGCTGGCCGCACAACATTAGAGGTTCATTGCCGTGGCCAGGTACCTGGATAACAGGTTTTCGCACCACGGGGGCGAAGGCGACCCTTGGCGTGTTTGTTAGTGGTCAGGAGGTTGCGCGGACAGAGCTGTTGCGTGCTATTGCTCCCGAAATTGACCAGATTCTGGGAGCTTTGCCAGAGGGCGCCATCTACGAGGAAGGGAAGACTCTTGAACTTTCACGAGGCTGGAGCGAGTTTAGAAGCGACGACGAGCGACGGGACTGGCTAGCCACAGCAATCAATGCCTTTGTGAATCAGCTTCGGCCGCGAGTCGAGCGACTGCGCGAGAAGGTGTAGGGGATTCGAAGCAATGCCTAGCGAAAAGCAACTTGATCAAGCATTCGATGCTGAATTGCGCGACAACAGCGCATTCCTTGCCTGGCTCACAAACAGGCTAGCCCACGGACAGACCTATTCGCGGTGGCATTGGTCTCGCGCGAACTACGCATGGGGAAAGGTGAAGCTGCTGCTCCCCAACCACGTTACCGGTGCGCTCGAGTCCGTGTGGCGGGAGGGGGAGACGGACGTGCTCGTAGTGCTTGAGGGAGCCGAGGGAGGTCGACTTGGGGTTCACATTGAGAACAAGCGCGCGACAGGCTCGTTCACACCCTTTCAACCCGACGTCTGTGCTGCACGGGCGGAAGCCTGGGTTGGCAATCCGAAGTACGAGAGCTATCACCAGTGGGAGACTGTCCTGCTGGCACCGCGAGCTTTCTATAAGCGAAACGAGCTTGAGGCGCGAAAGTTCACCACCTTTGTTCCGCACGAAGAAGTGGCACCTTGGGTACCGCTCTTCGGCTGACATTCGATCTTCGATGAAGCAGCCGTCAAGTGTCGATGCGAAGGTTGCAGTCCTGGTGGACTGTGACAACACAACTCCGGAAATCCTTGAGCACGCGCTCCGAGTAGTCGCGCAGTTCGGACGCGTTGTGCTGCGCCGCGGATACGGCAATCATTCGACTCTGGCCAACAAGTGGCAAGAGGCCTTGGTCCGGTTGGCCTTCACGCCGTGCCTTCAATACCAGTACGCCCCAGGCAAGAACACTGCCGACATTGCGCTCGCGCTTGATGCGTTGGAGGCCATGTTCGATCATCGCGCAGATACGTTCTGCCTGGTCACAAGCGACTCCGACTTCGCGTACCTCTGCCGGAAACTGCGTGAGCGCGGGGCGACGGTTCATATCGTCGGAGAGGCCAAGACCCCAGATGCTCTGCGCAATGCCAGCGATCAGTTCTTCGAGTGGGTGCCCCCGGAGCCCTCTTCAGAGCCGTCCGACCCGGCAAAGCCCAAGATCGCAGCTGCGAAGCCGTTGCCCAAACGTCGTCCGAAGGCCTTGATCAGCGCAGTCGTACTGCTGGCAGCAGACACGCCGGATGGTCGAGTGGGACTTGGTGCTCTTGGGCAATACATGAAGCGTACTGATCCAGCGTTCTCGCCGAAGGCCTTCGGACATTCCGCGCTCTCAGACATGGTGCGAACGTATCCTGACCTAGTCGTGACGCAGCAAGACGGTTCCGGATTTTGGGTGAGTCTCAAACCCAGACCAGAGTCGATCGAGACATGACGCGCAGATGAAGCTTCGCTAAGAAGCTAGCTTCCCTATCAGTGAGTGACAAACGCCCATTCGCATGTATGAACTGCACCCAAGCCAAGAACTTAGAGACGTGTTTCGACATCGACCATATCAAGGAGTCGAGCCCGAAGCCGCAACCTTCCTTTTTGTCGGGCTCGACGCGAACTACGCCCGCGATCTTGAGCACTCGGATTGCTTTCGCAGCGTGCTGGAGTACCACCGAGATGGCGCGGCGTTCTGGCGTCGGTACGGAGTGCACCATCCATTCCTACTGCCTAGCTATTGTGGTGATGGCCGCCGATACCACCGAGCATTCGCCCGTATCGGCTTTACGCAGGCTCATGCAGACAGTGTTTCCTTTGCTGAGTTGCTTCATGTCCCAACTGTCGGAAGGAGCGCTCTTGCTCCTCAAGATCTCGATCCCGCGCATCTGAATAGACTCAATTCCGCCATTCTTCGCGGCAAATCCAAGTACATCTTCGTCTCAGCAGGCGTCGGGCGACTTATGCGGGCAAGCGGCGCTTTCCCTTGGCTACCGAACGAGGCGCGTGCGACTTCGGGGCCGCTCGGCATCCTCTACATCGAAGGTTCCCGAACGGTGTATTCGCACCTTCACTTCTCGAATTACGGTAAGTTCGAGCAGCGACTGCAACTGGAGGCGTTGGCGATCGCAGCTCTCCTGCCTCACGCCTAGATCACCACACTGCGAATCAACACGGGGCAAAGTGCGCCTCGACTTTCTTGGAAGCGATCACTGTGCCGAAAACAATCTATGAGAAGCCGACGCGGGCGTTACTCAAGGACATGCTCGCCGATCTGGGGCTTCAGCCCGGCCAGGTCTTCACGAGCAGCCGAACGGTGTCCTGGTTCGCAGAGCACTATCCTAAGTTGAAGCCAAACAGCATCCGCGCTCACTTGGTCCAGGCTTCGACCAACGACCCTAGTCGGCTGCATCACCCGTCTACCAATGCCACGGATGATCTGCTGTTCAAGGTCGCGTCTGGGCAATACCGGTTATACGAACCAGGCAAGGATCCGACACCCATTCACGAGCTGGTCCAAGGCGACGTTGCAATCGAAGAGGAGTTGACTGCGACGGAAGGGGAGGAGGACGGCGAGGCTTCACCTGGATCCACTGAGTTCCTCCTTGAGAGGGACTTGCAGCGCTATCTTGCTGACAACCTCAACTGCATCGAACAGGGGCTGATGCTGTACGAGGATGATGGAATCAAAGGCCTCGAATTCGAGGCGGGTGGCGGAAGGCGCATTGACATCCTTGCTGTTGACAAAACAGGCGCGCTTGTAGTGATTGAGCTGAAGGTTTCAAAGGGATATGACCGAGTCGTGGGGCAACTCTTGCGCTACGTGAACTGGGTGCGCATGAATCTCGCCGAAACTGGTCAGAGGGTGAGGGGAATCATCGTATGCAGAAACATGTCGGACGATTTGCGCCTCGCATGCTCAAGCATCAAGGACGTTGAGTTGCTCGAATACCAACTGTCTGTCACGGTGTCGAAGGTTCCGCCCCTCGGCATCAACGGCGGATGATCTCTGACGTCAACGCGTCAGAAGAGATTGAGTTGAAGGAGTTTCGTGTGTCAACACCGCAAGTAGCTCGTACGCTGATGAAGCAGTTGCAGATCCAGCACGTCATTGCCGCAGTGCAGCGAGTTGATGCTGGCGAAGGTGGCGGGTTCTCCGAGTCGACCAAGTACGACCTCTTGCTCAACGGAAAGAGGTACGCGCCAAAGCGAGTCGTCGGGCTCGCCCTATACGAACTGTCCGGCACGCCGTTTGGACCCTACGCGTTCAAGGGCGGAGAGGCTTCGCTCTGCTTTCGTTCGCTGCAGAGGCTCGGTTTCGATGTTGTCGACAAGGAGTGCAAGTCCTATCCCGTGGGCGAGGCTGTTGAGTTCCACGTAATCCTGACCCGCCTTTTCCATTCAATAGTGACCCACCCGTATTTGAGCCCCGCGGGCTCACGTTGTGGATAACTTCTTGGTCTTGGACTCCTTCTTGGGTTGGGTTGGTTGGGCTGAACTGTTCTTGAAGCGGTAGCTGTCGTTGCCGGTCTCCAGGATGTGGCAATGATGCGTGAGCCGGTCCAGCAGCGCCGTCGTCATCTTCGCATCGCCGAACACGCTGGCCCACTCGCTGAAGCTCAGGTTGGTCGTTATCACCACGCTGGTCCGCTCGTAGAGCTTGGACAGCAGATGGAACAGCAACGCCCCGCCTGACGCGCTGAACGGCAGGTAGCCCAGCTCGTCGAGGATGACCAGGTCGGCGTACATCAACCGGTGCGCGATCTGACCGGCCTTGCCCGTGGCCTTCTCGAGCTCCAGCGCATTGACCAGCTCGACCGTGGAGAAGAACCTTACGCGCCGATGATGATGCTCGACGGCCTGCACCCCGAGCGCAGTGGCCAGGTGCGTCTTGCCCGTGCCCGGCCCGCCGACGAGCACCACGTTCTGCGCATCCTCTAGGAACTCGCATCGGTGCAGCTGACGCACCAGTGCTTCGTTGACCTCGCTCTGCCCGAAGTCGAAGCCTGCGAGGTCGCGGTAGACGGGCAAGCGCGCCAGCTTCAACTGGTAGGCCACCGAGCGCACCTCGCGCTCCGCCGTCTCCGCCTTGAGCAGCTGCGACAGGACCGGCTGCGCGTCTTCGAAGGCGGGTGCACCTTGTTCGGCCAGTTCCGCTACCGCGTGCGCCATGCCGTGCATCTTGAGTTCGCGCAGCATGATCACGATCGCCGCGCTCGCAGGGTCATGACGCATGGCAGTTCTCCTTGGCCGCGTAGGCGTGCACAGCGGCCTGGGCCTTGCCCCGCAGCGCGTCGTAGCGCAGCACGTTGGCCTGCGGCTCGTTGACCAGGCGCAGAGCCTGCGGCGCGGTCACCGGCGGCGCGGGCGGCTTGCCGTCGAGCAGCCGGTGAAGCACGTTGAGCACATGCGTCTTCGTCGGCACGCCGGCTTCCAGCGCCAGCTCCACCGCGGCGAGCACGGCCTGCTCGTCATGGTGCAGCACCAGCGCCAGGATCTCCACCATCTCCCGGTCGCCGCCGGGTTGTCTGAGCAACGAGCCTTGCAGCCGCCGGAAGCCCTCGGGCAGCTCGGCGAACGGCGCGCCGTTGCGCAGCGCTCCCGGCTTCCTCTGCAGCACCGCCAGGTAGTGGCGCCAGTCGTAGACGGTCTGGCCGCTCGTGTCGTGGCGCCGGTCGATGATGCGAACGTGCTCGCACACGATCTGGCCCTCGGCCGCGACCACGAGCCGGTCGGCATAGGCCCGCAGGCTCACCGGGCGGTTGGCATACGACGCCGGCACGCTGTAGCGGTTGCGCTCAAAGTGCACGAGGCATGTCGGCGAGACACGCTTGGTGTGCTCGACGAAGCCGTCGAAGGCGCGAGGCCGCTCCATCAGGAACGCCTTCTCTTGCGCCCACACGTCGGCAACGGTGCCGGGCAGCCTGCCGTGGCTGATCTCGGCCCACAGCGCCTTGCAGCGTTGCTCGAGCCAGTCGTTCAAGGCGTCCAGCGTCGGGAACGCAGGCGTCGGTTGCCACAGCCTGTGCCGAGCGTCGCGCACGTTCTTCTCGACCTGGCCCTTCTCCCAACCGGAGGCGGGGTTGCAGAACTCGGCCTCGAACAGGTAGTGGCTGACCATGGCCTGGAAGCGCGCGTTGATGTCGCGCTCCTTGCCGCGTCGAACCTTGTCGACGGCGGTGCGCATGTTGTCGTAGATGCCGCGGCGCGGGACGCCGCCCAGCACCTCGAAGGCGTGGTTGTGCGCGTCGAACAGCATCTCGTGGGTCTGCAGCGGGTAGGCCCGCAGCAGGAACGCCCGGCTGTGGCTGAGCTTGAAGTGCGCAACCTGCAGCTTGGTGCGCTCGCCGGCAATGACGGCCCAGTCCTCGCTCCAGTCGAACTGGAAGGCCTCACCCGCGCCGAAGGTCAGGGGCACGAAGGTGCCGCGTCCAGTGGTCTGCTCGACCTCGTGCCGCTGCGCGGTCCAAGCTCTGGCGAAGGCAGCGACGCGGTTGTAGGAACCCGCGTAGCCGAGCACGACGAGGTCGGCGTGCATCTGCTTCAACGTTCGCCGCTGCTTGCGCGACTTGGTCGCCTCGGCCTTGAGCCAGCCCGAGAGTTTGTCGGCATACGAGTCGAGCTTGCTCGGGCTCGCGCGCTTCGCGTACCGGGGCTCGACCGTACCGGCCCGAAGGTACTTCCTGATGGTGTTGCGAGACAGGCCGGTGCGTCGGGCTATCTCGCGGATGGACAGCTGCTCGCGCAGGGCCCACCGCCTGATGACACTCAGTGTCGCCACGTCAATCACTCCTACTGCTCCCTGCCACTCAAAGCAGCAGGTTAGGGTTCTTGCGTGGGTCAGTTTTAAATGGAAATCAGCGGGGTCAGTGGATCACTTCTGGATGGAAATCAACAATCTGGCATTGCTGTGCGCCAACTGCCATCGAGTGGTGCATGCGAACCGACCGTGGCTGACTCTGGAGCAACTGCGAGCGGCGATCCGTTCCTGATGAGATGACTGCCTTCGCAATTCAAACCGCTCTCGTTCTCGGAGTCCTTGCTACGTTTGCCCTCGGGCCAGGACTGGCGATCGCGTTTCTGATCTTGAGGAAGCGACGACGGCGCGCACGAGGACGATCCCCGATCGGCATCGACCTTTTGCGGACCCCGGGACACACCGTCAGGGAGCAGCTTGATGAAGCAATGACCGATCTGATCTGGGATGTGATGCTTCTCAGCCTGATGCCGATGGGCTTTTTGTCTGTCTATCTCGCGCAAGGACATGTCATCGGGCTCCCAAGGATGGTCCCTTTGATGCCGTTGTATATCGGAGCCGGCTTGCTCATCATCGGTGTTGTCATCCGAAAGATGATCAAGTCAGGTGAGCGCATCGACAACCTAAGAGCTGGCTTCGATGCCGAGCTAGCTGTCGGCCAAGAGCTGGACAAGCTGATGCTCAGCGGCGCTCGGGTGTTCCATGACTTCCCCGCGGAGAACTTCAACATCGATCACGTCGTCATCTCGGCTCAGGGTGTTTTCGCGGTCGAAACGAAGGGCTACACCAAGCCCGGGGACATGAAAGGGAGGGACGGGGCGACAGTTGTGCTGGACGATCAAGCGCTGAGGTTCCCCCACTGGACAACGAGTGAGCCCCTAGAGCAGGCCACGAGACAAGCGAAGTGGCTGTCGAAATGGATGGCGAGTGCGGTCGGTAAGCCGGTCTTCGTGACACCGGTGCTGGCATTGCCCGGGTGGTATGTGAACGATCGACGGAAGGCTAGATCCGAGCTGGGGGTTTTCGGTGGTAAGGCTTTGGCGTGGCTGCTTGATGAACCGAGGCACCCCCTTAGCCCGCAAGACCTGCAACAGGCGCTCCATCAGGTGTATCAGAGGTGTCGAACTGTGGTGCCGACTTATCGACGCGACCCGGAGAAGGCTCGATAGGCGCTCAAATTCAGCATTACTTCTCAGTAAAATAGTGTGACGCTCATCGTAGCAATGGCTCCGCGAGGTATCCCAGTAATAGTTGGGGACTTGATCCTGTCCGGCCCCACTTCTGAGAAGCGTTCGGCCGTCTATATTCCAACACTAGGAGATGTTACTGATTTCTTCGGTGACTCGGGTTGGGGCATACACGGTTTGCGACAGAAAATACGTGTAATAGGACCAAAACTTGCCATCGCATGGACGGGATCATTGGTCGGAGCAGGAGTCGCGATTCGAAACCTCGCCACTCGCTTCGAGACGGCAGATGTTATTGAGCCAGAAGCACTAATCGCGATGTTGCGCGAGACGCCGGAATTAAAGGACTTTCCCGCTTCGTTCGTCGGCTGGATATCCGTAAATTCAGGCTTTATACAGTTCAGCTATGGCGACGACATTAGGACTTGTACATCGAGCGTTCTGGGGAAAGTGGCATTCGGCGGAAGCGGCGGCGATGCTGTGAACAAGATCTCGGCATTGTTTTCTGCCGCGTCCGTCGACTCCCGAAGCGGGCAATATTCGCCTTATTCAGTCGCTCCGGGTATGGCGGCAGCCTTCGCATCCCTTCTATTGCGAAGCAGAGCAAGCGGCTGGTGATATGGCCACGGACTATACGAAACGCTTTTGGTGGAGGGTACGAAATCATTTCGTTCCGCGATGGCGGCTTTGCAAAATATACGGATTTAACCTACGTTTTTTGGGAGGCAACAGTTTTAAACGAGAACGTCGATCTCGTTCCTATTTTTATAGTTGTTCAGTCTTACGTCGGTGACACGCTTCTGATTCGTCGACTTGGCATCGTTGGTGCTGATAACTCGCAGGTTGCGTTAACCGGTATCGATACGTATCCAGTATACCCAATAGGGATGGTCGCTGACCGCATTGAGGTTGGACGCTTGGTGGCGTTAGAGGTTCTTGAATCCAGGTCGTTTTGTAATTGTGTGATCGTAAACAAGGGACCAATCCTCACTCATACCATTTTCAATGAAAGCGAGTCTCCTCAACTATATTTCGAAACCACCGACAATAACAGTAGCTTGCGGTATACGCCCAAATTTGCGATGACGATGAGCCGAGCATTCTACCAAACCGCGAAGGGCATTCGGCTCTAAGTGGCAATTCGAACATAGGCAGCCCTGGGGTGGATGTGTTGTCTGGAGCCAAAGCAGCTGCTTAGGAGCTCGGCAACGAGCGCTGCATCGCTCATTGGCTACGCATCGTCCCATTCGTCCGGCTCCTCGAATAGCGTCTCCGCCGCGAGCATCTTCTTCTTGTATTTGAGGCCCCACTTGAGCACGGTGATTAGAGCTTCGCCATCCTCCTGCAGAGCAACGTGTTGATAGCCGATCGGGATGCCCTCGTAGTACACCTCGATCAGATTGAGATAGGCCTCGACAGCTAGTAGGCTGTTCTTGATGTCCTTGTAGTAGATGTCCGGCAGCTTAGTGAGTCCCTTTGCTTGCTCTATCGAATAGTGCGCGATCAGATTATCCCGATGCTCTTTGAATGGCGCTGCTAGCGAAACAAACGCTATGAGCGCGACAGAGCATTTAGAAGCAAACTCTTTCGACTCATTGCCTTCCAGAAGCTTCTGCATGTACAAGAGGGAAGCCGTGCCTTTCGATTTATCAGCAAGTCGCGCGAGGCTAAGCAACAGTTCGTCAATCATCACGTACTGCAGGCTATGGAAGAACGTTCCTGCAACCTCGTTTAGGAGGTCGACACGCTTCTCCGTATGGTCGTAGAGCTGCGTGAACAGCAACCACCGCGCAAATGCCCACTGGACTTCTTTCGCTAGAAAGTCGTAGATTTCCTTTACCTGGGGTGGCCAAGTCTTCTGGGGTGAATCAGACATGATTGTTCGTGCTTAAGGGAGGTATTGCGAGGACGATGCAGTGCCCGGTGAGGCATACACGCCCGTCCCTGACGCCATGCGTTTGTATCAGGATCGCCGCGCTCGACTTATCGTTCCTCGGGTGCGGCGGAGCAAAGAACGATACATAGATCTGGATCGATTGAAGATTGATTGAGGAAGCGTGCTTGTGAGAGCTCCAAAAACTGAACAATGGTTCCGTTTCCATGGCATCGCTTGCACTTCTTCGAGAGGACGATCTGCATAAGACAGCCTTACGAGCCAATGATCGTGCAGAATGCCTCAAACCGTTAGGAAGATGCCATGAACAAGAACCGACGAGCCATCACCCTGGGCGTGGCGATGTGCGCGACCTCAGCGACGTCATTTGCTCTTAGGCCCGGGCCCGTGGACCCGACGAAGCCGCCACCGATCATCTTAGACACCGCGATCCCTGAGCAATTCGGCGAATGGGCACCGATGCCGAATCAACCTGTGCAGGTTCTGGATCCTGCAACGGTGGAACTGATCAGAAAGCTCTATGGGCAGGTCCTCACGCGCACCTATCTCAGTAGAGATGGGTATGGGATCATGTTGTCGGTGGCTTACGGGGCGGATCAAACGGGCGGACTGACTGCGCACAAACCCGAGGTTTGCTATCCCGCACAGGGGTTCAAGCTTGAGGCGCTGTCACAGGGCTCTTTAGCGACCCCGCTCGGACCTGTGGCGGTTGTCCGGCTGGAGACCACTCTTCGAGAGCGACATGAACCTGTCACGTATTGGTTCACGCAGGGAGATCAGGTCGTCAAGAGTCAGTTGGACAGACGAGTCGCACAGATTAGGGCGTTTCTGACTGGACAGATCCCCGACGGCATTCTGTTTCGGGTGTCCTCTATCGACAGAGCGCCGAAGAACGCGTTCGCCCGTCAGCAACAGTTCGTGGCCGACCTCGTCCCGTTCCTGAAGGCCAAGGATCTGAAACGGCTTACGGGATTGGCGCCGGCAACAACTGCCTAATCCCCGCGCCGCCCTCGCGATCCTAAAGAAAAAACCCCCAGGTCGTTTAACTTGAGGGCTTCGTTTGTTTACGTCCCCGTGGCGCTCAGTCGTCGGTAGCATTTAAATAGTAGGAGCAGAGGAAGTGAGCACCTGACCCCTTAAGGCCCAAGTTCTCGGCCCTCTACTCTGAACTATTGAACCCGTCGGCGTTTCGCTACGTTCCACAGGTCACGTTGGAGCGAATGCTGGCCGCACAGCCATGTCTTCAGGTGCCAAGCCAAGTGCTTGCGACTCCCCTGGGCCTCTTGTTTAGCCACATAGTTGGCGATTTCCGGAGATTCGGCCACCACTGCCTCCATTGCCTTCAGTCCGATGACCGCTACAAAGAATGGGCCCGCAGACGGATTCTGTGCAAAGGAAGCTTCGATTTTCGGCCAAGCGATGTTGTGGAAGAGGTGCGAATTTCGTTCCGACGAGTCGGCACCGGCAACAGGAGGGGTCCGCCACCGAGTACGAAGGCGACCTTTGCTTTCGCCCACGTACCGAATTGAACCCGAGCCGTCAGTGAGCAGGTAGAGGACTTGGCCGTCCGCTCTGTACACGGCCTCATCCAGGATGCTCCAGTCTGCCGCGCGCCAAGGACCGAGTCGGAAATCGTTCGGGTTATCCCCCATACGGCGTCGCCAGGTCTCAGCGCGAAGTCCATCGATCCGCAGCACTGGGCGTGCGGCCTCGATTACGGCACGTAGTGTTCCAGCGCTTGGTTGGGAGTCGCCCGCCGTCGTTTGAGGCGTCGTAGTCATCAGTTGCCTTTCGAAGGTGCAGCGCGACATGCCCTGCTTCAAGGCTTACTGTCGGCCGGCCGTCTTGGCGCAGTAGCTGGATCAAGTGCGATAAATCTGGTGGCATCACGACCCGTCAATCTCGGAGGCGCGCTTGCGCAGGACTTCCTCCACCCGCCACTTCTTTGCGATCTCGGCGCTCATCGAACTGAGCTGTGCGACCGAGAGTCCGGGAAAGAGCTTGGCGGTTGCCCGACTCAAAATCTCCGAAACCGTCGACTCACCGGGCGCGCCGTCAGGTGATTGGGCGTCCAACAGTGCTCGAAACGCTGTCCGAACAGATACCCGTGAGAACCAGGTGGCACCATCCTGAGCGATGGCTTTGCGCAAGAGCTCCACTTCTGCATCCTCGGATACGAGTGAGCGGCGCCGACCTCCATGCGCTGCTGGCGGCGGCTGTCCGCGCATGAACCTATTCCTCGCTCGCGATGTCCAGTGACGATCCTTGCCGATTGCCGCTGCCGTCTCTTTTAGATTCAAGCCTAGAAGTGGCAACAGTGTCGCCTGTGCCGCTTTGAGGGAGTCAAGATTTGTGGCCTCCAGGATTGCCGCAATGGCCCTCAGCTTTGTATCAACCGACTCAGCTGGTGGACGACCCATTCTTTGCCTCCATGCAATCGACCGAACTTGACTCCGACCCGAGCGCGCTCATCAAGAAAAAAGCCCCCAGGTCGTTCAACCTGAGGGCTTCGTTCGTTTTCTGTCTTGGCTCCCCGACCTGGGCTCGAACCAGGGACCTACGGATTAACAGTCCGGCGCTCTACCAACTGAGCTATCGAGGAACAGCCTCGCATTATAGCTGGCTTTTACAACGGGTCAGAGGTCGACCTGCATCGACAGGCGGAAGGTGCGGGGTGCGAGGGGGTACAGGTAGACGTGGCTGAACTGGTACGGGGACTCGCGCCAGGCGCGCTTGTCGAACAGGTTGTCGACGCCGGCACGCCAGGTGGTGCGCACACCGGCCACCCGAGACTCGTAGCGCAAGGCCGCGTCGACCCGCGTCCAGCCGGGGATGCTCGCGCTGTTGTCGGGCAGGACCATGCGTGCGCTCTCGTGCACCAGGCCGGCCTGCAGGTTCAGGCCGGGCAGGGCGGCGACGTCGTAGGCGGCCTGCAGCTTCAGCGTGCGCTGCGGCACGTTCGTGGGCTGCTTGCCGTCGATCGTCGGATCGGCGCTGCCCTCGACCTTCGCGCGCAGCCACTGCGCGCCGCCGCGCAGCGCCCAGGCGCCGCGGCGCCAGCCGGCGCTGGCTTCGACGCCGCGGTGGTGCGCGGAGCCGTCCAGGCGAGTGGTGCAGGTGGCGTCGGCATCGCAGCTGCCGAAGTCCTGGGTGCGCGGGCGGCGGATGTCGAAGGCGGCGAGGTTCCAGTCGAACGCGTCGCTCGCGCCCTTCAGGCCGATTTCGGCCTGGCGGCTCTTGGTGGTGAAGACCTCGCCGGCGTTGCTGTAGCGCGGGCGATTGGTCACGACGTTCGACTCGACGCCCTGGCCCCAGCTGGCATAGACCAGTTGATCCCTGGCAAACGCATAACTGAGCGCAATCGAAGGCGTGACGAACGACTGCGCGTAGTCGGTCGGGCGCGAGCCGTCGGTGCGCACGCTTCCGCGCTCGATGCGGCTGTGGCGCACGCCGAGCCATGCCGTGGCGGCGTCGGTGAGCGCCACCGCGTCGCGCAGGTAAAGCTCGGTCGAGCGTTCGCCGCGGTTGGTGTTCTCGTCGGTCAGCGACGGGTCCGCCGACGTGAAGAGCGTGCCCTCGACATTGCCGGTGCCGACGTAGTTGTAGGCCTGCTGCTGGAAGCGGTTGCGCACCCGCGACTGCAGCACGCCGGCCGTCAGCGTGTGGGCGATCGCCCCGGTCTGCAGCTTGCCTTGCAACGACAGGTCCAGCGCGTCGGTGCGGCGGCGTTCGTTCTCGCTGCGGAAGTCGTAGAGGTCGTAGGTGCCGTTCGGGCAGTAGCGGTCGGCGTAGTAGGTGCCGTCCGGCGCCGGGTTCGGATCGAAGCAGCCGAACGGGAACGCGAGCCGGTCGTCGGTGCGCAGCTGCTGCGTGGCGGCGTGCGCGACGAAGCGCCAGGCGGTGGAGAGCCGCTGCTGCCAGCGCAGCGATGCGGTGGTCGCGTTCATCACCACGGGCAGCGACCAGGGCTGGTTGTTCAGGCTCAGGCGCGGATCGCCCGGGGGCGGCACCGTGTCGCCGAGCATGCTGAACCCCGGCTGGCTGGGCTGCGAGCGGCGACTGGTCTCGATCTCGGCTTCGAGCAACGTGTCGGGCGAGACGCGCCAGTCTCCCGCGAGCGCGAACAGGTGGCGTCGGCCTTCGCTGTCCCGCACCATCGGGTCGAGGTGCGCGGCGGCGGCATTCAGGCGCACGCCGAATGCGTTGTCGACGCCGAAGCGCCGGCTCAGGTCGAACGCAGCGGTCACGGTGCCGGGCTGGCGCCATTCGAGGCCGATCGAGCTCAGCGGCGCGTCGAGTGGGCGCTTGACGACGTAGTTGACGAGCCCGCCCGGCGCGCTGGTGCCGGCCTGCATGCCGCTGGTGCCCTTGAGGATCTCGACCCGCGCCTTGTTGTCGAGCGGGATCGAGGTCTCGGCGTTGATCGGCAGCCCGTCGCGGCGGAAGTTGAAGCGGTTGTCGATGACATAGCCGCGCACGGTCAGGAAGTCCCAGTAGCCCTCGGCGTTGTAGGCATCGCTGACGGCGGGATCGGCCGCCGTCAGGTCGGACAGGCGCTGAACGCCGCTGTCCTTCAGTTGGGCCGCGTCGAACACGCTGGCCTGCACCGGCGTCTTGGCGAGCGGGATGTCGCCCCAGCCGCTGACGCTGGCAGGCGGCGTCGCGCGGCCGGTGACGGTGACCGGCTGCAGTTGCGCTGAGTCCGGCGCGGTCTGCGCCAGCGCGTGCGTCGCAAGCAGCCATGCGGCGGCGGCGATGGGAGAGAGGGTAGGGAGTCGTGCGGTCAAGCGTGCCATCGTGGGTCCGTGGTCGATGGCAGGGCGGCGGGCCTGCGGCCACCACAGGACGTGATGCCGGTCTGGCCGAGCTTCCCTGCGCGAGGATTACCTCAATCAGGTTCAAAGGGACTGTCTCAGTCGAGCGGTTCGGGGGAACCGTTCAACACCCCTAGCGAATGCTGCGCAAACGAACCGCGCAGCGGGCGAATTATGACTCAGCCTTTGGGAGCGACGCCCAGCGCCCTGTGCAGGCGCGGGCTGGTGGTCGTGTATTCGAGGTGGATGGGCGTGTCCGGGAACACGATCGCCGCGGCGCCGAACGCGGCCAGCGCGGCCTCGTGGAAGCCGCAGAGGATCAGCTTCTTCTTGCCCGGGTAGGTGTTGACATCGCCGACCGCGAAGATGCCGGGCTCGCTGGTCTGGAAGCGCGCGGTGTCGACGACGAGTTGCTTGCGCTCGAGCGCGAGGCCCCAGTCGGCGATCGGCCCGAGCTTGGGGCTCAGGCCGGTGAGCACGAGCAGCCTGTCCAGCGGCAGCGTTTGCGTCGTGCCATCGGCGGCGAGCACCTGCAATGCGGTCAATCGGCCGCCGGCGTGGACAATGCCGCTGGGTTGCGCCGCGACGAACCGCAGCTGCCCGTCGCCGCGCATCCGGCGCAGCGTCGAAATCGTCTCGGGGGCCGCCTTGAACTCGTCGCGCCGGTGCATCAGGGTGACCTGGGCGAGCGGTGCCAGCGCGATCGCGCAATCGAGCGCCGCATCGTCGTCGCCGATCACGACGACGCGCTGGCCGCCCAGCGCCCGCAGGTCGTCGGGCGCGCCGTAGCGCAGCTGCGTGCCTTCGAACGCGGCAACCCCGTCGACCTTGAGCCGCCGCGGCTGGAACGAGCCGACGCCTCCGGCGATGAGCACCGTCTTCGCGAGCCACTGCGTGCCGCGCGAGCTGGCGATGCGAAACCGCCCGTCCGGCTGCCGTTCGACGACGTCGACCTGTTGCCCCAGGTGGAAGACCGGCGCGAAGGGTTCGATCTGCTGCTGCAGCTTCGCGACCAGCTCGCGACCGGTGCAGACCGTTGTTGCCGGGATGTCGTAGATCGGCTTGTCGGGGTAGAGCTCGATGCACTGGCCGCCGGCCACCGGCAGCGAGTCGATCACATGGGCGCGGATGCCGAGCAGGCCGAGCTCGAAGACCTGGAACAGGCCGACCGGCCCGGCGCCGATGACGAGCGCATCGGTCTCGATCAACGGGACGTCGACGGCCGTGGTCACGGCCGGGCTTACCGGATCAGCTCGCCGAGCTTGCCGGTGCGGTCTTTCCACTCGTCGGCGTCGGGCTGCGGGGCCTTGCGCTTGGTGATGCTGGGCCAGTTCTTCGCCAGGTCGGCATTCAGCTGGATCATGTGCTGCTGGTCGCCGGGCACGTCTTCTTCCGGCACGATCGCGTTGACCGGGCACTCGGGAATGCAGACCGCGCAGTCGATGCACTCGTCCGGATCGATCGTCAGGAAGTTCGGGCCTTCGCGGAAGCAGTCGACCGGGCACACGTCCACGCAATCGGTGTACTTGCAGCGGATGCAGGATTCGAGAACGACGTGGGTCATGGTGGTGGAACTCTTCTGTTGGAGGTGGCCGGCGAGCGCCGGCTCAACGGGGATTTTAGGGCTTGGCGCGCGCGCCACGCTTCGAGCGGACGATGCCCGCGTTGGCGGTGCCGGAAGCAGCGGCGGGCGCCGCCGCGAGCGGCGCGGCCCCGGCGCCGATCGTCATGACGCTGGGCCGGCCCGCATGCAGCATCGCGGCGCCGCCCAGGCTCGCGACGGTGTGGTCGCTGCGCAGCTGGTCCGGCCAGCCGGCGCGCGAGACGACGTGGGCCGGCGTGTCGTCCGGCCAGCCCGCCGCGCGCAAGCGGCGCGACAACGCGGCGAGCTGCTTGCCGGCCATGTAGAACACCTCGGTGTCGGCGCTGCGCGTGGCCTGCAGCTGGCCTTCGCGCGTCATCGCGGTCGACAGGCTGACGCTGCGGCCCGTGCCGCGGCGCGTCAACGGGCGCTGCGTGGCGGCAGCTGCCGCAAGCGCGGCGGTGACACCCGGCACGACCTCGCAGGCGATGCCGGCCGCGGCGAGTGCCTCCAGCTCTTCCTCGAGCCGGCCGAACACGCTCGGATCGCCGCCTTTCAGACGGACCACGGTGGTCGCCTCAGCGGCGTAGCGGACCAGCAGCGCGTTGATCGTCGCCTGGCCGGTGCTGTCGGCGAAGCCGCGCTTGCCGACGTCGACCCACTTGGCGTTCGGCGCGAGCGCGCGCAGCGCCGGATCGGTGAGCGCATCGAACAGCACGACTTCGGCCTGGCCAAGCCGCGCGGCGCCGCGCATGGTGATCAGGTCCGCCGCGCCGGGGCCGGCGCCGATGAAGATCACCGTGCCCATGGTCAGGCCGCCTCTTTGACCAGCAGCGCGCCGCTGGTGCGGTTGCTCGCCGGGTCGACGATGATCAGCGAGCCGCCGATGCGGTTCGAGGCGTACGCCTCGACCGGCAGCGGCTGCTGGGTCTCGATCACGACGCGGCCGATCTCGTTGACCGCCAGCTCGTGGGCGTCGGTGGCCTGCAGCGAGTGGATGTCGAGGCGGCTCTCGATTGCGGTGATGCGAGCCGGCACCCAGCGGTTGCCGTGGCGGACCGAGTACTTGCGGCCGATCACCGCGGGCTCGGTGTCGAGCCAGGCGAGGGTGGCGGAGAAGCGGTTCGTCTCGTGGACGGTGTCGGGCGTCGCGATCCAGTCGCCGCGCGAGACGTCCAGCTGGCGGTCCAGGCTCAGGCCGGCGGACTGGCCGGCCACGGCCGCATCGACCAGGTCACCGGCGACGCGCACCTCGGCGACGATCGCCTTCTGGCGGCTCGGGAACAGCTGCACCTCGTCGCCGGCGCGCACGCTGCCGTGGGCGATGCGGCCCCACAGGGTGCGCGGCTGGTCGCCCCGACCGTCGCCGTCACGCGCCACGTACTGCACCGGGATCAGCAGGTCGCCGACGGTGCGCTCCTGCGCGGTCGGCAGGCTTTCCAGCAACTGCAGCAGCGACGGGCCGCTGTACCACGGAGCGTTCAACGGCTGCGTCACGTTGTCGCCGCGCAGGGCCGAGACCGGGACGATGCCGGCAATGTCCATCTTCGCCTCCTCGGCGAAGTCGAGCAGCGCGGCGCGCACCGCTTCATAGGCCCGCGCCGGATCGTCGACCGCATCGAGCTTGTTGATCGCGAACACGATGCTCGGCACGCGCAGCAATTGCGCGAGCAGCGAGTGGCGGCGCGTCTGCGCGAGCAGCCTGACCGGCACGGCGTGCGCGTCCAGCTTCGTGATGTCGACCAGCACAACCGCGGCGTCGCTCCCGGCCGCGGCTGTCACCATGTTGCGGGTGTATTGCTCGTGGCCGGGCGCGTCGGCGATGATGAACTTGCGCTGCCGGGTCGCGAAATAGCGGTAGGCCACGTCGATCGTGATGCCTTGCTCGCGCTCGGCCTCGAGGCCGTCGGTCAGCAGCGACAGGTCGAAGCTTGGCCCGCCTGCGGCTTGGGGCGCACCCAGGGCGCGCTTCTCCAGCGTGTCGAGCTGGTCGGCGAGGATCGCGCGCGAGTCGTACAGCAGGCGGCCGATCAGCGTGCTCTTGCCGTCGTCGACGGAGCCGGCGGTCAAGAATCGAAGTGCGCGGTGGTCGCTCATCAGAAATACCCTTCCTTCTTGCGCCGCTCCATCGAGGCCTCGGAGGTGCGGTCGTCCATGCGGGTCGCGCCGCGCTCGCTGACGGTCACCTGCAGTGTCTCGGCGACGATCTCGGCCGCGCTCGCGGCGGGGCTCTCGACCGGGCAGGTGCAGGTCATGTCGCCGACGGTGCGGAAGCGCACCTCAACCGTCTCGACCGTTTCGCCCGGCAGGGCCGGCGTCACCTCGGTCAGCGGCACGAGCAGGCCCTTGCGGCGGATCACTTCGCGGTCGTGTGCGAAGTAGAGATCGGGCAGCGGGATGTTCTCGCGGGCGATGTAGAGCCACACGTCGAGCTCGGTCCAGTTGCTGATCGGGAACGCGCGCATGTGCTCGCCGGGCTTGATGCGGGTGTTGAACAGCGTCCAGAGTTCGGGGCGCTGCTCTTTCGGCTGCCATTGGCCGAAGCTGTCGCGGTGACTGAAGATGCGCTCCTTGGCGCGCGCCTTCTCCTCGTCGCGCCGCGCGCCGCCCATCAGCACGTCGAAGCGGTGTTCCTCGATCGCCTCGAGCAGCGCGACGGTCTGGTGGCCGTTGCGCGATTCGAGCGGGTGACCCAGCCGCACGGTGCCGCGCCGGATCGAATCCTCCAGGTCGCCCACGATCAGGCGCTCGCCCATCTGGGCAACGCGGCGGTCGCGAAACGCGATCACCTCGGGGAAGTTGTGACCGGTGTCCACGTGCAGCAGCGGGAACGGCAGCCGGCCTTCGTACTGGCCTTGGGCGTTCTTCTTCTTGAACGCCTTCTCCGCCAGCCGCAGCACCACGCACGAGTCCTTGCCGCCGGAGAACAGCAGCGCCGGCCGCTCGAACGCAGCGACGGTCTCGCGCAGGATGAAGATGGCTTCTTCCTCGAGCCAGTCGAGGTGGGTGTGGTCGAGCTCGGGCAGCAACTGCTCGACCTTCAACGGGGCATTCATGCGTGGGCTCCGATCGGGGAAATGGGTGACTGTTCGGCGGGATGCGCGTCGTGGACGTGGAGTCCGCATTCCTTCGCGCCTTCGGCCTCCCACCACCAGCGGCCCGCGCGAAAGTCCTCGCCCACCGCAATCGCGCGGGTGCAGGGCGCACAGCCGATGCTCGGGAAGAACTGGTCGTGCAGCGGGTTGTACGGAACGTCGTTCAGGGCGATGTACTGCCAGACGTCGGCCCAGCTCCAGTCGGCGAGCGGGTTGAACTTGGTGCGGCCCTTGTCGTCCTGCTCGGTGAACTCGACGGTGCCGCGGTTTGCCGACTGTTCGCGCCGCATGCCGGTGATCCACGCGCTGCGCTCGGCGAGCATGCGTGCCAGGGGTTCGAGCTTGCGGATCGCGCAGCAGCCCTTGCGCAGGTCGATGCCGTCGTACATCGCGCGCTCGCCATGGCGGGCGACGAAGTGCACCACCGATTCCTGCACCGGCTCGTAGATCTCCACGTCGAGCGCATAGCGCGCCACGATCGTGCCGATCAGCCCGACGGTCTCGGCATGCAGCATGCCGGTCTGCAGCGTGCCCACCGCGATCGGGAGGTCGTACCGGGCGATCAGGTCGGTAATCACCATGTCTTCGGCGCCGAGGCTGGTCGCCTGGACGATCCGGCCCGGGTGGTCGACCGCGGCGCGGCGCAGCAGCGCCAGCGCCTGCGCGATGCGGGTCTCGAAGCCGGCCGACTGGCGTGCGTAGAGCTGGATCGCGTTGCCGCCGCTCATATTGCCGCCCCGGCGTTGAGGAATTCTTCCTGCGCCCGCACCAGCGCGTCGGCGGTGCCGGGCGGCTTGGCGAACAGCGGCGTCGGATCGTCGACGCCGCCCTGGTAGAAGCCGGGGAAGAAGGTCAGCGCGCGGTGCGCCGCCTCGAGCGACTGATCGGCGCGCAGCACCACCGAGGTGAAGCCGCTGCGCGCCATCAGCAGCACCATGTCGACCAGCGCCTCGCCGGTCGCGCGCACCTCGCCGGTGAAGCGGTAGCGCATGCGCAGCGTGTGCGCCTGGCTGTAGGCGCGGCCGTCGACCCACTTCGGGAAATGCAGCTGCACCAGCGTCAGGCGCGTCAGGTCGGCGGCGATGTCCTTCACCTCGGCGTCGTTGGCCAGCATCACGCCGACCGGCATGTCCTGCGGCCACTGCGCACGGAAGGCGTGCCATTGCTCGACGGTGAGCAACAGGTGCGGGCGTGGGTCGATGTAGGCGGCCGGGCCGTCCTCGCCGCCGAGGGTGCGCCAGGGGTCTTTCTGCAGGTTGATGAATTTCATGGGCGGGCTCCTCAGACGGGCACGGTCGCGGTGCTGCGGCGCACGGCGTTGGCCGAAACCTTGAACGGCTCGAGGCCGACGCGCTTGACGGTGTCGATGAACAATTCGTTCGGACTGCGCTGCTCGCGGTAGGTCTCGATCACCGACTCGATCACGTCGGCCACCTCGTCGGCCGCGAACGACGGGCCGATCACCTTGCCCGGCACCGAGGCGCCGCTGATCGTCGAGCCGTCGGAGCCGCCGAGCGAGATCTGGTACCACTCCTTGCCGTCCTTGTCGACGCCGAGGATGCCGATGTGGCCGCTGTGGTGGTGGCCGCACGAGTTGATGCAACCGCTGATGTGCAGGTCGATGTTGCCGATGTCGTAGAGCTCGTCGATCTCGTCGAAGCGCTGGGTCAGCTCCTCTGCGATCGGGATCGAGCGCGCGTTCGCGAGCGCGCAGAAGTCGCCCCCCGGGCAGGCGATCATGTCGGTCAGCAGCCCGATGTTCGGCGTCGCGAAGCTGGCGTCCCGCGCGGCCTGCCACAGCGCGTGCAGCTCGGTTTCGCGCACCCACGGCAGCAGCAGGTTCTGGTCGTGGGTGACGCGCAGTTCGCCGTGGCTGAAGCGGTCGGCGATCGCGGCGGCGGCGTCCATCTGGTCGGCGGTCGCGTCGCCGGGCGCCTGGCCAGCGCGCTTCAGCGACAGCGTCACCGCACGGTAGCCGCTGAGCTTGTGGGCGTGCACGTTGCGTTCGAGCCATCGGCCGTAGGCCTGCGGCGCGTCGAAGGCGGCGAGCGGCGTTTCCGGCACGGCGGCGACGCCGGCGGGCAGCACGAAGCTCCTCGCGACGCGCTCGAACTCGGCCTGCGGCAGAAGGTGGGCGGTGCCGGCAACGTCGTTCTCGAGGATGTCGGTGAACTCGGCGTTGACCGCATCGATGAACTTCTGGCCCTCCGCCTTGACGAGGATCTTGATGCGCGCCTTGTACGCGTTGTCGCGCCGGCCGTAGCGGTTGTAGACGCGCACGATCGCCTCGATGAACACGAGGATCTGCTGCCACGGCAGGAACGCGCGGATCTCGGTGCCGATGACCGGCGTGCGGCCCATGCCGCCGCCGACCAGCACGCGGAAGCCGATCTCGCCGGCCGCGTCCTTCTTCAATTGCAGGCCGATGTCGTGCCAGGCGATCGCGGCGCGGTCTTCCGTGGCGCCGGTGATCGCGATCTTGAACTTGCGCGGCAGGAACGCGAACTCGGGATGCAGCGTGCTCCACTGGCGCAGCAACTCGGCGTAGGGGCGCGGGTCGACGACTTCGTCGGGTGCGATGCCGGCCAGCGCGTCGCTGGTGATGTTGCGGATGCAGTTGCCGCTGGTCTGGATGCCATGCATGTTCACGGCTGCGAGCGCATCCATCACGTCCGCGGCCTGAACGAGCGGGATCCAGTTGTATTGCAGGTTCTGGCGCGTCGTGAAGTGGCCGTAGCCGCGGTCGTACTGGCGGGCGATGGTGCCGAGCGTGCGCAGTTGCGCAGCGCTCAGTTCGCCGTACGGCACCGCGACGCGCAGCATCGGCGCGTGACGCTGCACATACCAGCCGTTCTGCAGGCGCAGGGCCTTGAAGTCGTCTTCGGGCAGTTTGCCCGCGAGATGGCGCTCCAGCTGGTCGCGGAACTGCGCGGCGCGCTGGTGGACGAATTGCTTGTCGAAGTCGGTGTATTGATACATCAGGTGATCACTTTCAATCCGGCGCTCACGAGGGCGACGCACAGGAGCGTTCGCACGAGCTTTTCGGGCATCTTGCGGGTCAGCTGCGCGCCGATCCAGATGCCGGGGATGGAGCCGATCAGCAAGGCGCCGAGCAGGTTCCAGTCGATGTGGCCGAGGGTCGCGTGGCCGATGCCGGCCACGAGGGTGAGCGGCACCGCGTGGGCGATGTCGGTGCCGACGATCTCGTGCGACTTCAGGCGCGGGTACAGCAGCAGGATCAGCGTCGCGCCGATCGCGCCGGCGCCGATCGAGCTCAGCGACACCAGCACGCCCAGCAGCACACCGCACAGCACCGTCAGCAGGGGCTTGCGATGCTCGGGAATCCAGCGCTCCAGCCGCAGGCCGACGCTCTGCCAGACGCGCTTGTAGGCAACGGTGACGGCGGTCAGCAGCAGCGCGACGCCGAGCGTCAACGTCAGCGCGGCGGCCCAGCCCTTGGTCACGCCGGTGAGGTGCATCAGCGCCACCGTACCGATCGATGCCGGGATGCTCCCGGCCAGCAGCAGCGCCGTGATGCGCCACCGCACGTGGCCGGCCTGGTGGTGCGAGAGCGAACCGGCCGTCTTGGTGACCGCGGCGAACCACAGGTCCGTGCCGATCGCCACGGCCGGGTTCAGCTTGAACACCGACAGCAGCAGCGGCGTCATCAGCGAGCCGCCGCCCACGCCGGTCAACCCGACGATGGCGCCGACGCCGAAGCCGCTGACAATCGCGATCCAATCCATCCCGAACGCACACCCGAAGCAGCGCCTCGATGGCGCAGAAGTACGGGAATGTACGGAGCAGTCATATATTACGGAAGAACATTATCAAACTTTGCTTATGTCTTGAAGGCATATCGCCGGGCGAACCGAGTCGACGGCGCCTGCTGATCGCCGGCGGCGCTCTGGCGCTGGCCCTCGCCGGGTGCCAGACCGCCCCGCCGCCCGTTCCGATCGTCGCCGCGCCGCCGCCGTCACCGCCTGTCGATCCGGTGCCGCGCCCGCCGCCGAAGCCGCCGCGGATCGGGCTCGCGCTGGGCGGCGGCGCGGCGCGCGGCTTCGCGCACATCGGCGTGATCCAGGTGCTGGAGGAAAACGGCATCAAGCCCGACCTGGTCGCCGGCACCTCGGCCGGCAGCCTGGTGGCGGCGCTCTATGCCTCGGGGCAGAGCGGCGCGCAACTCGCGGCACTGGCCGATTCGATGGACGAGACCGCGTTCACGGACTGGTCCTTCCCCGGCCGCGGCCTGATCCGCGGCGAGGGCCTGGCGAAGTACGTGCGTGACCACACGGGCGGGCTGCGGATCGAGCAGATGAAGGTGCCGCTCGGGATCGTCGCGACCGACCTGGACAGCGGCGACGCCGTGTTGTTCCAGCGCGGCGACCCGGGCGTGGCCGTGCGCGCCTCGAGCGCGGTGCCGGCGGTGTTCCAGCCGGTGCGGATCGGCACCCGCGAGTACGTGGACGGCGGCCTGGTCGCGCCGGTCCCGGCGCGCTTCGCCCGCCAGATGGGCGCGCAGCTCGTGATCGCGGTCGATATCTCCGCGGTGCCGGACGGCAATCCGACCGGCGACGCGATGCGCATGCTGCTGCAGACCTTCGCGATCATGGGCCGCAGCATCAACACGCTCGAACTGCGCGATGTGGACGTCCTGCTGCGGCCCAAGCTCGCGCAGGTCTCGGGCGCCGACTTCTCGGCCCGCAAGCGGGCCATCCAGGCCGGGCGCGAGGCCATGCTGGCCCAGCTCGAGCCGCTGCGCGAGCGCATCGCCGCCAAGACGCATTGAGGCCGCGCGCCAAAACAAACGGCCCGACGCATTGCTGCATCGGGCCGAAAGGTAGCCGAGAGGAGGAAGAGGCTACCGAGGAGACAACCTTCAGGAGAGCCGCCAACCCGAAGGCTGGCGGTCACTCTCAGATGGGCGACTCCCCGACAAGTTCAAGCCGTCTACAAATGTTTACGGCGGGCTCCTCGTCGAGCTGAAGCCGGGATCAGGCGGCGCGCTTGGCCTTGGTGGCCTTGGTCGCGGTGGCGCTGATGGCCTGGAAGTTGGCTTCGGCGGTCTCGGTGGCTTGCTTGACAGCCTTCTGCACGCCTTCGAACGCGTTGTTCGCAGCGGCGACGGCCGACTTGACCAGCGCGACGGCGTTTTCGCTGCCAGCCGGGGCGTTCTTGACGGCGGTATCGACCACCGACATGAACTTCGTCTGCGCGTCGGCGGCGGTGGCTTCGGCGACCTTGGTCACTTCGGCGCCGGTGGCGGCAGCGATGTCGTACAGGTGGCGGCTGTAGGCAGCGGCCTTCTCGGCGGCCGGCTGCAGGAGGCTGGCTTGCAGGGCCATGAATTCTTGCGCGTCCTTGGCCGACAGCACGGCCTTGGTGTTCTCGGCGGCTTCGCCGATCGCGGCGCGGGCCACTTGCAGGTTCAGCTCGACGAGCTTCTCGACGCCTTCGAACGCCTTGTTGGTCAGGCCGAAGAGGACTTCGACGTTGGACTTGTGGGCGGCCATCAGTTGTTCAGCGGTCATCATGGTGAGAGTCTCCAGACAGGGTGGGTAGAGGGACAAGGAACGAATCGGAAATCGGTTCTGCGTGCATTTGCTGCACTGCAACATAGATCGAAGTATAGCGACCCTGTCCCAGGGCGCAAGTGTTTTTTGTTGCACTGCAGCAGAAACGTCGGGTTTTGGTGTATCGGGCGTTTCGGCAGGGTTTCCATCGCGTCGTCACAATCGCGCCCCATGCCGATGCAAGCCTTCTACGCCGACCAGTTCGTGCTGCCGCTGCCGGCGGGTCACAGCTTCCCGATGTCCAAGTACCGGTTGCTGCGCGAGCAACTGGACGGTCTGCCGGGCCTGGAGATGTGCCAGGCCTTGCCGGCCAGCGACGGCGAGCTGGCGCTGGCGCACACGCCGGCGTATCTCTCGGCCGTGGTCGAAGGCACGCTGAGCCCGGCGTTGCAGCGCGAGATCGGTTTTCCATGGAGCGAGGCGATGGTCGAACGCGCCCGCCGCTCGGTCGGCGCCACGATCGCTGCCGCGCGGGCCGCGCTGGCCACGGGTGTCGCCGCCAACCTGGCCGGCGGCACGCACCATGCCACGGCGGAGAAGGGAGGCGGCTACTGTGTCTTCAACGACGCCGCGGTCGCGGCGCGGCTGATGCAGGCCGAGTGCCACCGCACGCGGCGCCAGTTGCTGCGCGTCGCGATCGTCGATCTGGACGTCCACCAGGGCAACGGCAGCGCCTCGATCTTCGCCGACGACCCGACCGTGTTCACGCTGTCGATGCACGGCGCGAAGAACTTCCCGTTTCGCAAGGAACGCAGCGATCTGGACGTCGACCTGCCGGACGGCTGCGGCGACGCCGCCTATCTGGAGGCGCTCGACCATGCGCTGGCCGAACTGTGGCGCCGGCATGACGCCGCGCCGCCCGGGCTGATCTTCTACCTGGCCGGCGCCGATCCCCACGAGGGGGATCGCCTCGGCCGCCTCAAGCTCACGACCGCGGGCCTGGCAGAGCGCGACCGGCGCGTGCTGGCGGCGGCCCGCGAGCGCCGCATCCCGGTCGCGCTGTCGATGGCCGGCGGCTATGGTCGGGTCGTCGACGACACGGTCCAGGTGCACCTCGGCACGATCCGCGCGGCGATCGACAGCTGGCGGCAATGGAACAATGCGCCCCCATGAGCGCTTCACCCTCCGCCACCACGCGCCCGGCGCCGCAGCCGCGCGACGCCTACCGCCACTTCAGCAGCATCTCGACCCGCTGGATGGACAACGACGCCTACGGCCACATCAACAACGTCGTCTACTACAGCTACTTCGACACGGTGGTGAACCGCTACCTGATCGAGGCCGGCGTGCTCGATGTCGAGCGCGGCGCGGTGATCGGCCTGGTCGTCGAGACCCACTGCAACTACTTCGCGCCGCTGTCGTTCCCGCAGGTCGTCGACGCCGGCTTGCGCGTCGCGCAGATCGGCAGCTCGAGCGTGCGCTACGAGATCGGGCTGTTCGGTGGCGGCGCGGCGCTGAGCGCGGCCTGCGGCCACTTCGTCCATGTCTACGTCGACCGCGCCACACGCCGGCCGGCGCCGCTGCCCACCCCGCTGATCCACACCTTGCAAGGACTGCTGTGACCGCCACGCCCGTGCCCACGCCCGAACAGACCGCCGCGGTCGACACCGCGATCATCACGCGCCGCTCGCTGCGTGCCTTCCTGCCCACGCCGGTGCCGCGCGAGACGATCGAGGCGATCCTGCAGGTCGCGGCACGCTCGCCGTCGGGGACCAACACCCAGCCGTGGAAGGTCTACGTGCTGACCGGCCACGCCAAGGAAGAACTCTCGCGCAAGGTCGCTGCGGCCTACGACGATCCCGAGCAGCGCGCGCAGCACAGCGAGGAGTACGCGTATTACCCGACCGAGTGGAAGTCGCCGTTCATCGACCGCCGCCGCAAGGTCGGCTGGGACCTGTACGGCCTGCTCGACATCGCCAAGACCGACAAGGCGCGCATGCATGCCCAGCACCGCCGCAACTACGAGTTCTTCGACGCGCCGGTCGGCCTGATCTTCACGATCGACCGGGTGATGCGCCAGGGCAGCTGGCTCGACTACGGCATGTTCCTGCAGAGCGTGATGGTTGCGGCGCGCGGCCGCGGGTTGGACACCTGCCCGCAGGCAGCGTTCACGCAGTTCCACCGGATCATCACCGCGCACGTCGGCGCGCCCGACAACGAACAGGTCGTTTGCGGCATGTCGCTCGGCTGGGCCGATCCGGACGCGATCGAGAACACGCTGGTGACCGAGCGCGAGCCGGTCAGCGGCTTCGCCCGTTTCCTGGAATGAGCGTGTCCGGGGCCGAGCTGGCGGCGTTCTGGGGCCTTCCGTTCGCGGGCATGCTGCTGTCGATCGCGCTGCTTCCATTGCTCGCGCCGTCGTTCTGGCACCACCATGCCGGCAAGGTGGCGCTCGGTTGGTCGCTCGCGTTCCTGGGGCCGTTCGCGGCGCGCTTCGGCGTCGCCGAGGCCGGCCACGGTCTGGCGCACACGCTGCTGGCCGAGTACCTGCCGTTCATCATCCTGCTGACTGCGCTGTTCACCGCGGCCGGCGGCATCCACCTGCGCGGCAACCTGCGCGGCGGCCCCGGGCTCAACACCGGGCTGATGGCGATCGGCGCCGTGCTGGCGAGCGTGATGGGCACGACCGGCGCGGCGATGCTGATGATCCGCCCGTTGATTCGCGCCAACGACAACCGCCGGCACGCGGCTCACGTGATCGTCTTCTTCATCTTCATCGTCGCCAACGCGGCCGGCTCGCTGACGCCGCTCGGCGACCCGCCGCTGTTCCTCGGCTTCCTGCAGGGCGTGTCGTTCTTCTGGACCGTTTCGCACCTGCTGCCCGAGACGCTGTTCCTGGTCGGCGCGTTGCTGGCGATCTTCTACGCCATCGATGTGTGGCACTTCCGGCGCGAGGGCGTGCTGCCGGCCGATCCTACGCCGTGCGACGCGCCGCCGCTGGGCATCGTCGGCGCGATCAACCTGCTGCCGCTGCTGCTGATCGTCGCGCTGGTGCTGCTGAGCGGCACCTGGAAGCCAGGCGTCGCGTTCGACGTCTTCGGCGTCGAGCTGGGCCTGCAGTCCCTGGTGCGGGACGCCGGCCTGATCGCGGTCACGCTGCTGTCGCTCGCGATCACGCCGCGCGGCGTGCGCGCCGCCAACGAGTTCTCGTGGGCGCCGATGAAGGAGGTGGCCGAGCTGTTCGTCGGCATCTTCGTCACGATGATGCCGGTGCTCGCGATGCTGAAGGCCGGCGAGGCCGGCGCCTTCGCCGGCGTGGCCCGCGCCGTGACCGGCACCGACGGCGCGCCGCTGCCCTGGGCCTATTTCTGGTTCAGCGGCGTGCTCAGCTCGTTCCTCGACAACGCGCCGACCTATCTGGTGTTCTTCAACCTCGCCGGCGGTGACGCGCAGGTGCTGATGACGAAGCTCGCGACCACGCTCGCGGCGATCTCGGCCGGCTCGGTCTTCATGGGCGCGAACACCTACATCGGCAACGCGCCGAACTTCATGGTCAAGGCCATCGCCGAGAGCCGCGGCATCCGCATGCCGAGCTTCTTCGGCTACATGGTCTGGTCGGGCGCGGTGCTGCTGCCGCTGTTCGTCCTCATCACTTTCATCTGGATGCGTTGAAAGGATTCATCGTGAGCAAACCCGCCGTACTCGTCTGCCGTGCCGTGTTCCCCGACATCGTCGATCGGCTGCGCGAGCATTTCGACGTGGAAGACAACCCGAGCGACGTGGTCTGGACGCCGGCCGAACTGATCCAGCGGCTGCAGGGCAAGGCCGGTGTGTTCATCACCGGCACGCAGCCGATCGACACCGCGCTGCTCGACGCCTGCCCGCAACTCAAGGCCGTGTGCAGCATGGCAGTCGGCTACAACAACGTGGACGTGCCGGCCTGCACCGCGCACGGCGTCGTCGTCAGCAACGCACCCGACGTGCTGACCGAAACCACCGCCGACTTCGGCTTCGCGCTGATGATGGCGGCCGCCCGCCGCATCGCCGAAAGCGAACATTTCCTGCGCAGCGGTGCGTGGTCCAAATGGAGCGTCGATGCCTTCGCCGGCACCGACGTGCATGGCGCGACGCTGGGCGTGCTCGGCATGGGGCGGATCGGCCAGGCCATCGCGCGGCGCGGCGCGCTCGGCTTCGGCATGAAGGTGATCTACCACAACCGCTCGCGGCTCGACGCCGCGATCGAGGGCGAGCTCGGTGCGCGCTGGGTCGACAAGGAAGCATTGCTGCGCGAAAGCGATCATCTCGTGATCGTGGTGCCGTACAGCGCCGCGTCGCACCATTTGGTCGGCGCCGCCGAGCTGGCGCTGATGAAGCCGACCGCCACGCTGACCAACATCGCGCGCGGCGGCATCGTCGACGACGCGGCGCTGGCGCAGGCGCTGCGCGACAAGCGGATCGCCGCGGCCGGGCTCGACGTGTTCGAAGGCGAGCCGAGCGTGCATCCCGATCTGCTGACCGTGCCGAACGTGGTGCTGACCCCGCACATCGCCAGCGCCAGCCTGCCGACGCGCCGTGCGATGGCCCACCTCGCGGTCGACAACCTGATCGCCGCGCTCGGCTTCGGCCCGCAGGCCGGTCACCCGCCGACCGCGCTGAATCCCGAAGCGCTGTAGGAGCATCCCCACAGCCGAAGGCGCGCCTTCCCGATGAGCGAGCCGGTGCCCCCATGCGAGCATGGGGAATGAATGAAGCGACCGTCAGGCCTGCACGCTGGGGCCGCATCGCGGGTGCCGCGGTGCTGTTGCTGGTCGTGGCCATCGGCGTCTGTGAAGCACTCGGCTGGCCCTTCCTGGCGGGGCCGATGCAGCAATGGCTGGGCAGCGCGCTGCAACGCCGGGTGAGCCTGAGCGCCGATCCGGCCATTGCGCCGCGCGTCAAGATTCACCTGCTCGGCAGCGTCGACCTGAACGCGGCGTTCATCGAGATCGGCGCGCCGGCCTGGAGCGCCGAGCCGTACATGCTTCGCGCCCGCGATGCGCGCATGAAGCTCGGGTATGGGGACTTGTGGCGGGCGCGCGGCGGCGAGCCGCTGCGCATCCGCGAATTGCGCGCCGCCGAACTGGACAGCCACGTCGAGCGTCGGGCCGACGGCCGGGCCTCCTGGCAGTTTGGCAAGCAGACCGACACGCCCGACACCGCCGACACACCGCAGCGCCTGCCGGTGTTCGGCCGGTTGCAGGTCGACTCAGGCCGCCTGAGCTACCGCGACGCGCTGATCGTCGCGGACCTCGATGCCACCTATTCGCTGGTCGAAGGCGAGAGGGTCTCGGCCGCCGGCGTGCAAGGCAAGGCGACGGGGCTGCAGTTCGTCGGCAAGGGCTCGTACCAGAAGCAACCGGTGCGCATCGAGCTCAAGACCAATGGCGTGCTGCCGGTGATCGCCGAGGACGCCGCCCAGATCGCGCTGCCGGTCATGCTGGACGCACGCATCGGCGGCGCGGTGCTGAGCTTCAACGGCACTGCAACCGATGCCTTGCACCTGACCGCGCTGAAAGGGCGCTTCAGCGTCCGGGGTCCATCGCTGGCCGCGCTCGGCGACCCGCTCAACGTGACGCTGCCGACGACACCGCCATTCCGCGCCCAGGGCCTGGTCGCGAAGGAGGGCGTGGTGTGGAACGCGGTGTTCGAGCAGGCGACGATCGGTTCCAGCCGTCTCGCCGGAGCCTTCACCTACGACCCGCGCCCGGCGCGCCCGGTGCTTGCAGGCCGGCTCAGCGGCACCAAGCTGCTGCTCGCCGACCTCGGGCCGAGCGTGGGCGCGCCCGCGAAGAAGTCGCCCGCCGTGCCGGAGGTGACGCCGACCGCCGCGGCGCAGCGCGACACCGCCGCACCCGGCCACGTGCTGCCGAACCGCGAGTTCGACCTGCCGTCGCTGCGCGCGATGGACGCCAACGTGCTGGTCGACATCGACAACCTGGACCTTGGCAGCAGTTTCCTCGAGCCGCTCAAGCCCCTGCACACCCACCTCGTGCTGATCGACGGCGTACTGACGTTGCGCGAGCTCGAAGCGCGCACCGGGCAGGGACGCCTGTTCGGCAGCGTCGGGCTGGACGGGCGCGCCGCCGTCGCCAAGTGGACCGCCGACCTGCGCTGGAGCGGCGTCCGGCTGGAAAGCTGGATCCGCCAGGCACGTGCCGACAATGCCCCGCCGTGGGCCACGGGGCGACTCGAAGGCCAGGCGCGCGTCGCCGGGGAGGGCAAGTCGACTGCCGCGATCCTCGGCAGCCTGCGCGGTGGCGTGCGGATGCAGGTGAAGGACGGCACCGTCTCGCACCTGGCCGTCGAAGCGGTCGGCCTGGACATCGCACAGGGCCTGGGCATGCTGATCAAGGGCGACGACGCCTTGCCCGTGCTGTGCTCGGTCGTCGACCTGGTGGCCGACCGCGGCGTGCTGAAGCCGCGCGCGCTTGTGGTCGACACACGCGATTCGACGCTCTGGGCCGACGGCTCGCTGTCGCTCGTGAACGAGTCGATGGATCTGCGGGTGGTGGCCAGCCCGAAAGACTTCAGCCCGCTTGCGCTGCGCACGCCCGTGCACATCCAGGGCACGTTCGCCAAGCCGTCGTTTTCGCTCGAAAAGGGCCCGCTCGCCAAGCGGGTGGGCGCGGCAGCGCTGCTGGCCTTGCTGAATCCAATGGCGGCGATCCTGCCGCTGATCGACACCGGCAGCGGCGACGACGCGAAGCAGGGCAGCGACACCTGTCGTGCGCTGTCCCAGCGCATCGCCGCGCGCCCCGCGCTGGGTGCGCCGCCGCCGCCGAAGGCTCCGGCGAAGGGCGCGCCCAGACCCGCGGCGCCGTTGCGGTAGGACAAGAACTACGGGGCCCTGCGGCAGCGTCCGCTGGCTCGTGACCGGGGCTGTTTCGATACTTCGTTCACCGCGGGACCACCCCGCAAAACGAAAGGGACAACTCCATGATCACGATCCGACACTGCAAGACCGGCCTGGCCATCGCCGCGATGATTGCCGCTAGCGGCTCGTTCGCCGCCACCGGCAACCGCGCCGACTACACGGCCGCGAAGGACCGCATCGGCGCCGAGTACAAGGCCGACAAGGCAGCGTGCGACTCGCGCTCGGGCAACCAGAAGGACATCTGCATGGAGCAGGCCAAGGGCAAGGAAAAGGTGGCCCTGGCCGAAGCCGAATACAACTACACCGGCAAGCCGGCCGACGCCAACAAGATCGCGGTCGAGAAGGCCGATGCCGGCTATGCCGTCGCAAAGGAAATGTGCGACGAGAAGGGCGGCAACGCGAAGGATGTCTGCGTGGCCGAGGCCAAGGCCGAGCACAAGAAGGCGCTCGCCGATGCCAAGATGAGCAAGAAGGTCGGCGAGGCGCGCAACGACGCGGTCGAAGACAAGCGCGAGGCCGACTACAAGGTCGCGACCGAGAAGTGCGACAGCCTGGCCGGCGACGCGAAATCGGCGTGCATCAGCGCCGCCAAGTCGAAGTACGGCAAGACTTGATCCGCTTCGGCTTCCGCCTGAACAAAAGCCGGCAGATGCCGGCTTTTGTCGGTGAGGGAGGTCCAGGCAGGCTCGACCTATTGCTTGCCCGGCGGCGGGGCACGGTCCTCGCCCTTCGAGTGCGATTTGCCGATCTCCTCGGCGCGCTTCATCTCCTCGGCCTCGGCCGCGTTTTCGGGGGCGGCTGCCGCGGCGGCGTCGTCGACGCTGCCCGATTGGACGAATTCGCGTGCCGACTCGTCGTAGCGCCGGGTCGCGTCGTAGTTGCCCTCGCCTTGGAGGTCCTTGTCGCGGGGTGGGTGGGCCATCGTCGTCTCCTGGGGTTGCAGTGGTCCGACAATAGAAACTCCGCCGCGGCCCCGAGAGCGGGCGACACCGCTCGCCGCGGTAGGTCGAGTCCGACAGCCGCGCTCGCGCGCCGAGTCCTGGAGAAGCCATGAAAGTCGTGCCCTGCACCACCTGCCCGCTGCGGCCGATGCCGTTGTTCATTGCGCAGACGGATGCCGAGAACGCGCTGATCGAGACCCTGAAGCGCGACCAGGTCGTCGTGCTCGCCGACCGCGCGCTGATCCACGAAGGGCAGGCCGATGCGCCGCTCTACACCGTGCTGAGCGGCTGGGCGTTCCGCTTCAAGACCTTGAGCGACGGGCGCCGCCAGATCCTGAATTTCCTGCTGCCCGGCGACTTCATCGGCGTGCAGCAGAAGATGGGCGATGCCGCGGCCCACGGCGTGCACACATTGACCGACACCGTGCTGTGCGTGTTCCAGCGCGACGCGCTGTGGGAACTGCACCGCTCGGCCCCATCGCTCGGCTTCGCCGTGACGTGGCTGACGGCGCACGAGGAATCGGTGGTCGACGACACGCTGCTGTCGGTCGGCCGACGCAATGCCGAGGAACGCATCGCGACGCTGCTGATCGTGCTGTACAAGCGCGCCGCCGCGCTGCTGCCGGATGCGGACATCAACGGTGTGCCCTTCCCGCTGACGCAGCAGCACATCGCCGACGGGCTCGGGCTCTCGCTGGTGCACACCAACAAGACCCTGCGCAAGCTCGAGCGCCGCGGGTTGCACCGCATCGAGGACGGCCGGCTGCACCTGCTGGACGTGAACGCGCTGGCTCGCATCGCGGACCTGTATGGCGACGGCAAACCCGCGCCGCGTCCGCTCATCTGACACTCGCGACGCAGACGCGACGCGTTTTCGTCCTACGTGGCTTTCGGTGCGCTCCGACCGAACGCTCGCGCGCGCCTGGATACGCTTGCGTCATGGTCAGGCGCACGGAGGGGCCGCAGCGCCGCCAGATCCCTCGTAGGAGTGCCACATGCACCGCGATCGCCAGCACCAGGCCGGGTTCAAGTCGGAACGTCACCCGGGCCGCCGCGAATGGGAACCCGCCGCGCAGGACGTCCACCAGCTCGAGGCACGCGAACACGCCCGCCAGCACGTCAAGGGTCACAAGACCCACGCGGTGCGCTCGGCCGAGGCGGAGCGCCAGATCCGCGAACTGCGCAGCCGTTACTGAACGGGATCGCCAGCCGGAGACAGGCACCATGCAGCGCACCGCTCCCCTGATCGCCCTCGTCGCGGCGCTGGCGCTGGCCGGCGGGGCGCGGGCCGACGACGATTTCGAGGGCAGCGCCGCGTCCCTGCGCAGTGTGGCCGCGCTGACCGGTGCGGCCGGTGCCGGGCAGAACGATTCGCCTCGCTTCGTTCGGGACGACGCGGTGCCCGAGCCATTGCGGACCGCACCGAACTTCCGTGGCGAGGCGACCGAAGTCGGCTACCGCTGGTGGATTTCCCGTGGTCGCGCAGACCTGGGCCTGGGGCTCGGCACGCTGGCGTATTCCGTGCGGCCGATCACCAGCACGGCCGGGCTGCTGCCGGAGGCGCCGGCCAATGTCGTGGGCTCCGGCACCGTGCTGACGCTGGGCATGCGCTACCGGACCTCGGACCGCTCGTCGCTGTTCGCCGACGCGGCGAGCTGGCGCGGTGCCGGCATCGGGGGCGGCGACGCGGTCGCCGGCAAGGTCGGCATCGAATTCAAATCGGCGCAATCGCGCTTCAACATCGCGTACGGCGGCCTCGGCCTCAAGCTGGCCGGCGATGCCCGCATGACGCTGCGGATGCGCCGCGGCGGCCTCGCGCTGTTCATGCGCAGCACGTTCTGATCCCCTTCACTCCGAAAGTCCCGATGAGCCTGCCCGCACAGCGCAAGACGCGCCGTTCGCCACCGAGCGTCGACCTCGTCGACCCCGGCGATTCGACCAACCCGCACATGCCGCACGACCGCGACGAGCGCGTCGGGATGACCGACGGGAAGCCCAGCGAGGCGATACGGAAGGCGCACGACGACGTGGAGCGCGGCGTGAAGGACACCACCCGCGCTCCCGAGGCGGACGCTGCCTACAAGAAGCTCAAGACCGGTCGTTGAGCGACCGCGCCAGCGGCGCGTCACCCCTGCATCAGGTGCGCGAGCCGCTGTCCCGGTCGGGTGTGCTCGGCCACGACCTTCAGCAGCACGACCAGGGCCGGGCCGAGCAACAGGCCCCAGATCCCCCAGATCGCGCCCCAGAAGACCACGCCGATGAAGACCGCGGCCGGGTTCATCTTGGCGGCCCGGCCCTGCAACCAGGCCGTCACGACGGTGCCGATGAGCGTCGAGAGCACCACCACGAAGCCGGCCATGCCGAGCGCCGCGCTCAGCGTGCCGTGGGCCAGGAACGCCTCGGCCGCACCGAGGCCCGTCAGAAGCGCCATGCCGAGGTACGGCACCACGTGCAGGATCGCCGCGGTGAGCCCCCAGCCGCCGGCATCGGGGAGCCCGGCGAGCATGAATGCGGCCCAGACGGCGAGGCCGACGACGGTGTTCGTCACCAGCAGCACGCCGCCGTAGATGTGGATCTGGCGCACGCACTCGCCGGCCGCGTGCTCGGCGCGCAGGCGCAGACCCGGCCGCTCATCCCACAGATCGAGGACGCGCGTGGCCAGCGGCTCGCCGCCCACCAGCACGAAGAACGCGATGAAGAAGATGATGGTCAGGTCGGCCGCCAGCTTGAACAGCACGCCGGAGCCGCTGACGGCACTGTCGCGCAACGCCACCGTCGCCGTCTGGGAGATGGACACCGCGGGCTCCGAGGCCGCCGTCGCAGCGGCGCTCGCGGCGGCTGCCGCAGCCGCACTCGCAGCGGCGGCCTGGCGTGAAATGGCGGCCTTGCTGCGCACTGGCGCTGTCGTGACCGGCCTTGGCCGCGCTCCCGCCAGGCGATCGGCCGCGCGATCCAGGTCCCGGAATGCTTCGCGTGCGCGCTTGAGCACCGACTCGGCACCCGGCTCCGTCTCGGCCACCTGCTGGGCCACGAGCGTGATCATGTCCGGCACGCGGCCGGCAACGCGGGCCAGCTGCTCGCCGAAGGCCGCGCCTGCCATGCCGATGGCGCCCATCACGATCGCCAGCGTGACCGTCACCGCGATGATGCGCAGCCGCACGATGCGCGTCAGCAGCGCGGTCAGCGGCATCACCAGCAGCGCCAGCATCAGACCGGCGGTCAGCGGGATCAGGAACGACCGTCCGAACCACAGCGTCGCGACGATCGCCAGTGTCGCGATGACGGTCGCTGCGACGCTGGAGTTCGGTCTGGTGCTCTCGGCGGGCACAGCGCTCATGGCGGTCCTGGTGGGGGTCGGTCGGGCAAATGAAAGCCCCGCGATTCGCGCTGAATCCGGGGCTCGTTGTCGGGCCGACTTGCTGCCGGCCCCTGGATCGCTGCGCGCGAATTATGGGCGCACGGCAACCGAGTTCTTGACGCTCTTGACGCCCTTGACCTTCATCGCGATGTCTTCGGCCATGTTGCGCTCGGCCGAGTTCTTCGCGAAGCCGGACAGCATCACGGTCCCGTTCAGCGTCTCGACCTTGATCGACGCCGCGTCGACCGTCTTGTCCTCGACGAACTTGGCCTTGACCGCGGTCGTGATCGCCGCGTCGTCGACATAGGCGCCGACGGTTTCCTGGCCGCGCGTGACGGCGCAGCCCGAGGCCGTGATCAGCGCGAAGACGCAAAGGGCCGAAGCGAGGGTGGTGCGTGCTTGCATGGTGTGTTCTCCTGATTGTTGAGCAGAGTTATGACGTGTGAGGTGGCTGGGGCCCGCCACCGTGGGCGAACGCTAGTTGTCGGTCATCCAGTCGCTGAGTTCGTCGGCGTGTTCCTGCTCCTGACTCAGGATCCCTTCGAGCATGCGGCGCGTCGTCGAGTCCTTGTCGCCGATCAGGTGGATCATCTGGGTGTAGGCCTCGATGGCCACGCGCTCGGCGATCAGGTTGGCCTTGATCATGGCCTTGAGGTCGGTCGAATCGTCGTAGTCCGCGTGGCTGCGCGAGAGCAGGGTGGCCGGCGAGAAATCGGGCTCGCCGCCGAGCTGCACGATGCGCTCGGCGATCTGGTCGCCGTGCGCCGTTTCCTCTTGCGCGTGGACCAGGAACTCCTCGGCGATCTTGGGCGACGACAGCCCCTTGGCCGTGAAGTGGTGGCGCTTGTACCGCATGATGCAGACGATCTCGGTGGCGAGCGCATCGTTCAGCAGCTTGATGATGTCCTCGCGCCAGGGCCCGTAGCTCGGCACCACCGCGCCTTGATCCAGCGAACGCTTGGCGGCGTTGAGGCCGGCTTCGTCAAGCGCCAGGCGTTCGACGTTGGTAGGCAGCGTGGTGACGTTGCCGGTTTCGGTGTTCGCACTCATGAAGACTCCTGGAATGTGAGGTGGATCAACTGACGGCGCCGATGCCGAGCAGCGCCAGCAGCACCACGACGACGAACAGCACCAGGAACACGACGAACAGGATCTTCGCGATGCCAGCGGCACCGGCCGCAATGCCGGTGAATCCGAACAGGCCCGCCACGATCGCGATCACCGCGAAGATCAGCGCCCACTTCAGCATCACATCCTCCTGCGCACGAGCCCCGGCATCACACCCGAGCTCGCCTTGTTATCGATGCTGAACTGTAAGAAGGCGTGGCGCTGCGGCCCATCGGAGCGCCACGCGGGGCGCTGTAGGACGGAACCGCGGAACGCAGCGGGCGTGCCGCGAGGCCCTCAGCCTTCGGGCGTGTGGCAGACCGCCTCGAGGTTGTGACCGTCGGGACCGATCACGAAGGCCGCGTAGTAATGCGGGTGGTAGTGAGGCCGCAGTCCGGGCGCGCCGTTGTCCCGGCCGCCGGCCGCGAGCGCCGCGCGGTGGAACGCATCGACCTGCTGCCGCGTGGCGGCGCTGAAGGCCAGATGCAGATGCGCGGGCTTCTCGTCGGTCTGGAGCAGGCACAGCGAGGTCGGGCCTGCGGCGCAGAGCTCGACACCATAGGCCGGCTCGCCCTCGGCGACGATGGCCACGCCGAGCGGTTCGAGCGCGCTCGCGTAGAACGCCTTGCTCGCCGCGAAGTCGCTGACGCCGAACTTGACGTGGTCAAACATCCGTCACACCCGCAGCAGACCGCGGAAGCCGCGCGCGGCGTAATAGGACTGCACGCCGTTGTGATAGACGAACACCCTGCCGTAGCGCCGATCGCAGAACAGCGCACCGCCCAGCTCGCGCACCTCGGCGGGTGTGGCGATCCAGCTCGACGTCTTCAAGTCGAACTCGCCCAAGGTCTGCAGCGCACGGTACTGTGCCTCGTCGAGCAGCTCGATGCCTATCGCCGCCGCCGCATCGACCACATTGCCCGCCGGCTTGTTCTCCTTGCGCGCGTCCAGCGCCTCGCGGTCGAAGCACAGGCTGCGGCGGCCGGACGGGCTCTCGGCGGCGCAATCGCAGAAGAGGAATTGGCCGGTGGCCTCGTCGCAGCCGATCACGTCGGGCTCGCCGCCCGACGCTTCCATCGCCTGCAGCGTCGCCAACGCCGCTGTGCTCTTCGCCAGCCGGGCTTGCACCTTCGCCCAGTCGAGACCGCGATGCCGGTGCATGTGCTTCTCGAACCGCGTCTGAAGCAGGCGCAGGAACGTGTCTTTCTCGGTGGTTTTCATCAGCGGACCAACCCAGTCGAAGTGGCGCGGCGGGTGCAACTGTAGCGCGGGGACTGGCGTGCAACGGGCGTGCAACCTGCGTCGAAGGCTTTCGACCACAGCGCGGCGCCGCGTGGCAGGCCACACGGAGCTTGTTTCCATCGGGGTCTCTGAAGTAGGCGCCCTGGCAGTGCTGCGACGGTTTGACGCAGTGACTGGCTGGAACCATAATGGTTCCATAATGGTTGGAGATGCAAATGCCCACGACACTGACTCTGAAGAACATTCCGGATGACGTGTACGCGCGACTGAAGGCTTCGGCAGAAGCGCATCGACGAAGCATGAACAGCGAGGCGCTCGTGTGCCTCGAGGCAATGCTGCTGCCGGCCAATGTGTCACCCACGGAGCGCCTGGCGCGCGCGCGCGCGCTGCGAGAAACCTTGCCGCGAGGGAAATTTCGCGTGCGCGACATTGATGCGCTCAAGAGGGAAGGTCGCCCGTGATAGTGGTGGACTCCAATATCTTGGCCTATCTGTATTTGCCGGGTGACAGGACCGCGGCCGCCGAAGCACTGCTCGAGCAAAATCCAGAATGGGCTGCGCCGGTGCTTTGGCGAAGTGAGTTTCGCAACATTCTTGCCGGTTACTTGCGGCGAAAGACGATCACCTTTGGCCAAGCGTGCAGCTTGCAAAGCGAAGCCGAAAGCCTGCTTGCAGGGGCGGAATTCGAGGTGGACTCCACTTCCGTGCTTGACCTTGTGCGTGACAGCGACTGCTCGGCGTATGACTGTGAATTCGTTGCACTGGCGATCAAACTCAACACCAAACTTGTGACGATGGACAAGAAGCTACTTCGGGAGTTCCCGACACGGACCGTTGTTCTTGCTGCGGGCTAACGCGCGAGTAAGCGGCAGACACCGGTACCCGGTGATTGAGTCCGCTCCAGAAGGGGTTTGATGCCTGCGGGATGACACATGCGGCGCCGACCGCTGAGAGACATGCCAGCCAGTGCGAGTGCAGTGAATCTCTCGCACACCACCGGACTTGCCCGAACCTGCTCGACCCCAACGCACTTTACGAGTGCCACCGGATTGGGGCACGACATCTCCGGCAGTAGGGCGCTCCGCGATATGTGCCGCGAAGGCGCCTCTCCTCTTCCGTCCAGTAGAGCGGCCACTGCCGCTGGAACAGCAACGCTTTCAACGACGGTGAGCATTCTTCTACTAGTACTTAAGCGGCAGACCGCGGCTTGCCGTGCGCTGTCCGCTTGAAGGAAGGGCTAGCCTTTACTGCGGATGCCATTCAAAGTGACTCTCCCCCAGAGTGAAAACACCGACTCCGGAGGCTTGGGGAGGAAGACGAAACATGATCTCTCCATCTGGCGCTGCAACGGTGCTGCCGCCGCCGTCAATACTCTCCTCGGGTCGATTGAGCGCATTGGGCCAGTTGGTCTGGATCACGTAGGACCTTGTCGTAGCAGCCAGGCGCCGAATATCGTGAACGTATGCAGGCGGATCAGTTCTTGGCTTCTCAGGATCTTGGCGCAGTGCCCCCGGGACAAAAATGAGATCTACTGTTCCGGGTGACAACTCGAGGGAGACCAGATCGATGTCTTCGACCTCGCGACAGATGACCGCGGAGCAGCGTAGGCCGTGCAGGTTCCCTATCGGCCGTGACGCACCTCTCTTGAAGAAAGTGGCTTCTGGTTCAGTCAGCCCACGCTTAGGAATCACCGCCGAAGTCATTCCGCGTTCATTGATAAGCAGATGCGAGTTGTAGATCGCACCGTCGGCGCCGAAAGTTGGTGCTCCGGCGGCTATGCCCAGCGACAGCTTCGCAGCGTGAGTTTGCAACTCTTGAACGGCTGGCGACACTACCTCAGGCCTTGCTTCGCGACCAATCAGTCGATGGAACCCGGTGACGGCTAGTTCGGAGAAGCCACAAAGTTGCGCGCCTCGCGAATGTGCCAAGTCCATGGCCTTTCGAATCGACGCCACATTCTCCGGTGTCGACCAGTGCATGTTGATCTGGGCTATGGCAATTCGGTGGGTCATCCGGATAGGTCGTCGTGAAGCCTAACGTTTGAGCTGAGGCGCGAGCGCCGGGATGGTGCTTGGCCCGCGAGGCGGAAGATAAGAACCACCGCTTCGCGGGCCAAGTGCCATGCCGGTGCGAGTCGGCTCCAGCGAAGGGTTAGGCCTCATGCATCCTGATGGCAGGCTCGTTGGTGGATGCCACGTTGACGATGTGATCGAGGCACAGAACCGCCCAGTGCTTATTGGAGCCCGGATAGTCCGATGTAGCAAACGAGACCCTGGACAGATAGTCGAGGTATGCCGACTTCTTGTACAGCTTGAACAATCGACCCTCAGCCTCTGAGTCTTCGGGCTGACCAAGGGCGTAACTCTCGTTCTCGATAGCGTAGGCGATGTAGTTGGGCCAGTAGATATCAAACACCTTGCAGCCAGGACCGTGTTCGATCGCGCTCGAAGATGCGAGCACGGCTCGGAGTTCTGGTAGAGGTTCGGCGGCGAGAGTCTCCGCGGCTACCGGACCACCCGCTCTGGCCTCGTGGACTACAAGGCGTAAGCCACCGTCTTCGGGTTCGGAGACTGAGGCGAGGTAGAGGTATTTGCAGCCGTCGATGGCCGCTATGGCTGCGTTCATGAGGCCTAACGTGATATGGATGGAATGGCCCGCCGTTGGCTGTTCGGCCTAAATAGAGTGGTGCGTACGGCGCTTCCCTTCGAAATCTCCCCCGACAGAGGGCTTCGCCAGGTCCCACGCGGAGGGATCGACTCGCCGATATGGGCGGCTCAAAATCTTCGGCATGTCGGGCTCCTTGCTCGGTCCGGCGCAGACACCGCCGCTTCCCCTGAAATGTCGCCCGACTCCTTGCGCCCCGTCAATCCGGACGATGCCGCGTCGCAGCCTGCTGCACCGCCGCGCCTGCTCGACCAAATGCGCCATGCGATCCGCGTGCGTCATTACTCGATCCGCACCGAAGCCACCTATGTCGACTGGGTGCGGCGCTTCATTCTTTTCCATGGCAAGCGCCACCCGTCGACTCTGGGCGCGGCCCAGGTGAGCGCGTTCCTGACTCATCTCGCGGTCGATCGCGGCGTCGCGGCTGCAACACAAAATCAGGCGAAGTCGGCAATCCTGTTTCTTTACCGCGTCGTTTTAGACCTGGAGTTTCCTTGGCTCAACGAGATCGTGGCGGCCAAGGACGCGCGACGCTTGCCGGTGGTGCTCACGACACACGAGCTTCGCGATCTGCTGGCGCACATGAGCGGGCCGGCCGGCCTGATCGCCGCTTTGCTATACGGCACCGGCATGCGCTTGCTCGAAGGGCTGCGCCTGCGCGTCAAGGATGTCGACGTCGAGCGGCGCGAGGTCCTGGTGCGCGACGGCAAGGGCGGCAAGGACCGGGTCACCATGCTGCCCGAGAACCTGATCCTGCCGTTGCAGCAACAGATCGCCGCAGCGTGGACGCTGCACGATCGCGATCTAACGGAGGGCTTCGGCCGCGTCTGGTTGCCGAATGCGCTGGCGGTCAAGTACCCGAACGCCGACCGCGCGCGCGGCTGGCAGTGGGTGTTTCCGAGCGGCACGCGTTCGATCGATCCGCGCAGCGGCGCGTGCCGCCGGCACCACCTGCACGAGGCGTCGATCCAGAAGGCCGTAGCCGGCGCGGCCCGGCGCGCCGGGATGGTCAAGCCGTGCTCGCCGCATGTGCTGCGCCACTCGTTCGCGACCCACCTGCTGCAGGCGGGCTACGACATCCGCACGGTGCAGGAACTGCTCGGTCACAGCGACGTGTCGACGACGATGATCTACACCCACGTGCTGAACCGCGGCGGGCGCGGCGTGCGCAGCCCGCTGGACTCGATCTAGCCTGATGGACTCGCGGACTTGAGCTGCACCCGCGCGCTGGCGTCGGTGGCGAGCGCGTCCCAGCGCAGCATCTGCCCCGGCGCCAGCCTCACCATCGCGGCATCGGCCCCCTCGGCGCGCCGGCTGAAGACCACGCGCAGGCTGCGTCCGCCGCGCTTCAGCGTCAGCTCCGCCTCGTCCCAGTGCGATGGCAGGCACGGCACGAAGCCGATCTCTTCGCCGCGCTGGCGCAGGCCGAACAGGTGCTCGATCGCCGCGCGGTGCATCCAGGCGGCCGATCCCGTGTACCAGCTCCAGCCGCCGCGGCCGACGTAGGGAGGCTCGGTGTACACGTCGCCGGCCATCACGTAGGGCTCGATCGCGTAAGGCTGCGCCTGCGTCGCGTGGGCCGAGCGGTGCGCAGGGCTCAGGTAGGTGAAGTAGCGGTAGGCGGTGTCGCCGTCGCCGCGCATCGCCTGCGCGATCAGCGCCCAGACGCCGGCGTGCGAGTACTGCCCGCCGTTCTCGCGCACGCCCGGCGGGTAGGCCTGGATGTAGCCGGCGCTGGGTTGCTGGTGTTGCAATGCGGGGGTCAGCAGCTTGATCAGGCCGGCGTCGGTGTCGACGAGGTGGCGGTCGAGCGCCTGCATCGCAGTCTGCTGCGATGCCGCCGGCGCCGCGCCCGAGATCACGGCCCACGACTGCGCGATCAGGTCGATGCGGCACTCGACGTTGGTGTGCGAGCCGAGCGGCGTGCCGTCATCGAAGAACGCGCGCTTGTACCACTGGCCGTCCCAGGCCTGCGTCTCCAGCGCCGTGCGCCAGGCCGCGGCGGCCTCCTGCCAGCGTCGGGCACGCGCGGTATCGCCGCGCGCGTGGGCGAGCGGCGCGTACACGTCGACGATCTGGCACAGGAACCACGCGAGCCACACCGATTCGCCGCGGCCCTCGGCGCCGACGCGGTTCATGCCGTCGTTCCAGTCGCCGGTGCCCATCAGCGGCAGGCCGTGGGTGCCCGCCGTGAGGCTGCGATCGAGCGCGCGCGCGCCGTGCTCGAACACGCTGGCGGATTCGGCGGCAGCGGTCGGCACGTAGTAGGCATCCTCGGCGCCCGACGGGATCGGGCCGCCCTCGATGAAGCCGACGGTCTCGTCGAGCAGCGAGGTGTCGCCGGTGCACTCGACGTAGTGGGCGCAGGCATGCGGCAACCACAGCAGGTCGTCCGAGAAATGGGTGCGCACGCCGGCGCCGGTGGGCGCGTGCCACCAGTGCTGCACGTCGCCCTCGGCGAACTGGCGCGAGGCATTCAGCACGATCTGCGCGCGCAGCAGCGCCGGGTCGGCCCAGGCGAGCGCCATCGCGTCCTGCAACTGGTCGCGGTAGCCGAACGCGCCGCCGGCCTGGTAGAAGCCGGCCTTGGCCCACAGCCGGCATGCGACGGTCTGGTAGAGCAGCCAGCGGTTCACCATCGCGTCGAACAGCGGGTCGGGCGTCTTGACGGTGGTGGCGCCGAGCAGCGTGTCCCAGCGCGTGCGAACGGTCTCGAAACGCTGCTTCGACGGCAGCGCGGCTGCCGTGGTCGCGAGGTGACGCGCCTCGCTCGGGGTCGCACCGAAGCCGAGCAGGAACACGCATTCAACCGTCTCGCCGGCCGGGATCGTCAGCGCGGTCGAGAGCGCCGCGCACGGGTCGAGCCCGGCGCCGCTGCGCATGCCGAACGCATCGGGCACGGCGAGCCGCCCGCGGGCGTCGAAGCATTCGCGGCGATCGCAGGTCCAGTCGGGTGGATCGCTGGCCGCGTTCGACGTCACGCCGAAGAACGCCGTGCCGTCGCCGAAGCCGGCCGCACGGTCGCGCTGGGTGCAGGTGAGGGCGGTCAGGCGCGGGCCGCCGTCCGGCCCGGGCAGCCGCTGGGTGAACGACGCGGTGTCGGTGCTCAGGCGGTCGCTGCGGTTCGCGCCCATGACCCATTCGGCGATCCCGATCGCGCGCAAGCGCTGCGTGCGGTGGCCGCGGTTGACGATGCGGATGCGGACCTGCTTGACCGCCGCGTCCGCATCCACGCACCATGCCACGTTGACCTCCAGGTCACCGCGCCGATGGCTGACGACGCTGTAGCCCTGGCCGTGCGCGACGCGGTAGGTGGCCGCCGGATCGGCCCAGGCCGACGGGCTCACGCTCCACAGCTCGTGGGTGCGACGGTCCTGCAGCAGGAACCACTCGCCCGGCGGGTCGCCGAGCGGGTCGTTCGACCACGGCGTCAGCTGGTTCAGGCGGCTGTTGAGCGCCCAGGTGTAGCCGCCGCCGGCCTCGGAAATGTGTGCGCCGAACAGCGGGTTTGCGAGCACGTTGACCCACGGCCGCGCCGGCCGCTGGAAAACGCTCACATCAAAGCGGAATTCGCCGCCCTCGGGCATGAACCGCCCCTGCGAGACGCGCGGTAGCGCCCCGGCGCCGGCGGCTACCGGGAGCGCGCTGACCGCGCCGGCCTGGCGCTCCTCGAGCGCAGTCTCGTGCAGCTCGGTCCACTCCTGCATGTGGTGGGTCAGCGGCCGACCGTCGGCGTTGAAGTGGACGCGCGCGAGCGTGCGCAGCGTGCCCAGCTCGGCGGCGCTGAGGTCGTCGGCGCGGAGCAGGTGGAACGCCACGCTGGGGCCGGCGTTCTGCGCGGCGAACTGGTCGCGCAGCGACGCGGCGTCACGCTGAAGTGCCATCAGGTAGGACGCCGGTTCCGCATTCACGACGACGAGGTCGCAGCCCTCGCCGGCCCAGCCCCAGACGCGAAGCGCCTGCGCCAGCGTGCGCAGCAGCCCCATGCCTTGAGGCGTGCCGGCGGAGACCAGCAGGACCGGCCGGTCGCCGGAGATGCCGAAGCGCCAGAGCAGCTTGCGGTCGCAGGTGTCGGCCGCCTCGCGCTCCGCACCCGCATCGGCCACGCGGGTGCGCGCCAGCGTCATCACGATGGCACTGGTCAGCGTCTGGATCGCCGCCAGATTCTCGGGCGCGATCGCGAGCTCGCGCAGCCGGATGCCGGCCAGCGTCGCGGACATCAGCGAGGCGCGCTCGATCGGGCCGCGCTGGCGGTGCTTGTCGATCACCGCGTCGAGCGTGGCGCGCTGGTCGGACGCTGCCGTGCAGAAGGTCAGGCGGATCTTGCCGCCGGGCGGCAGCTGCAGGCGGACCGACATCGCGCAAACCGGATCGAGCCCCGTGTCGAGTGCGGTCTCGTCGCCGTCGTTCGCGCCCCCGCGGGGCTCGACGAAGGAGGCCAGCGGCTGGCTCGCGTCGCGGTTGCGGCCGAGCCAGTGGAGCCGGTCGGTCTGGACGCGCAGCGACTGGACTGCCGCGTCGCCTTCGGCGAGGAAGTGCGCCGCGTGCAGCGCCGGCTCGGTCGGCAGGCGCGGCTTGCGTTCGAAGCGCAGCGCCTGCTGCGCCGGCTGCCAGGTCGAGCGCAGGAACAGGTTGGAGAACGCCGGGTGCGCCTCGTCCGCGCTCGGTGCCGCGAGCGTGATCTCGAAGGCCGAGATCAGCTCCAGATCGAGCACGCGCTCGCCGAGGTTGCGCAGCTCGACCTGGCGGAACTCGATGTCGTCCTCCGGCCCGACCCAGACGGTGGTCTGCGCCGCGATCTCGCGCCACGTGGCGTTGAAGGACACGCGGTCGGCGTGGTAGGTGGCCTGGTAGTGCGCAGCCGGGTCGGGCGCCGGGTGCTGGGTCAGCGAGACGGCCTGCGGCTGGCGGTCCCAGCGCAGGTAGAAGAAGCTGCCGTGCAGGTCGCGCAGCGCATCGTCCCGCCAGCGCGACAGGCCGACGTGCCCCCACCGGCTCCAGCCCGCGCCGTTGCTGCGCAGCGCGACGCTGTAGCGGCCGTTCGACAGCAGCTGCGTCGGCGACACGGCGGTCAGTCCCGGCACGACCTCGCGCAGCAGTCCCGGCGTGCGGCGCTGGCGCGCGTCGGCCGACGGGCCGGGCGGCGGCGCGAGCAGCACCGAGACCTCGCGCGGCGCGCGTTCGTGCAGCAGCGACGAGACCGCCTGCACATGCCGGTTCGCCATCAACCACTGGCGCGGCGCGCCGTCGAGCAGCACATTGGCGATCGCGACCAGGCTCATGCCCTGGTGGTGCGCCATGAACGTGTCGACGCGGGCGAAGCCGTCGGTGTCGTTCTGGCGGCCGGGGCTGAAGTCGAGCGCCTCGATGAAGCCGTAGCGCGCGCGCGGCGTCAGCGCATCGAGCCGCTGCAGGTTCGCGACGGCCAGGTGCGGCGTCAGCTGCACCGCGAGCGCGGTGGCGTAGGGCGCGATCACCAGCTCGTCGGGAGGCGTGCGCCGCAGTGCGAGGCGCGGCACGCCCTGCGGGGCGTACTGGTAGGCCAGCGTGTGGTCGCTCGCCGCGTACGCCGATTCGGAGATGCCCCAGGGCACCTTCTGCTCGCGGCCGAATGCCACCTGCTCGCAGATGGCCGCATGGCCGGCGTCGCGCAGCACGCTGCCGTGCGGCTCCTCGAGCACCAGCGTGGGCATCAGGTATTCGAACATCGAGCCCGACCACGAGCGCAGCCCGGCCAGCGCGCCGACCGCGTAGAACGGCCGGCCGAGTGCAGCCCAGTGGTCGACCGGCGCGTCGCCCTTGGCGATCGCGAGCAGGCTGGTCAGGCGCGACTCGGACGCGAGCAGGTCGTAGAAGCTCGCGTCCAGCTGCTGTTCGGCGACGCGGTAGCCGATGTGGAACAGGTGCCGCTTGCGGTGGTACAGGAATGCGAAATCGGGTGCCCAGGCCAGCGCCTCGCAGCGCGCGGCGATGGCGCACAGGCGCTGCGCCGTGTTCGCGGTGTGCGCAGCGTCGAGCAGTGCACTGCGCAGCGTGGCCAGGTGATCGGCGGCGCGCCACGCGAACTCGTCGAGCGCGTCGGGGCGCAGGGCCGCCTCGTCGCCGGGCAGCACCTGGGCGAGTTCCTCGGTCGCGCCGCGCAACAGCGCATCGAATTCGTCCGGTCGCGCCGCGGCGTCCTCCAACGGCTCGGGCCGCTGGATCAATTGCATCAACGGTCCGTCCTGAAGCATCGGCTCGCCGACACCGCGGGCCGCCAGCAGGCGCTCGCGCGACGCGGCCAGCGCCGCGCGCGCGGCGCTGTCGCCGAACGGCGCCGCGGCCAGCTCGGTGCAGGCCTGCGCGACCGCGAGCAGGTGGCCGCTGAAGTTGCCGCTGTCGACCGTGGACACGTACATCGGGAGCAGCGCGGCGCGGCTTTCGGTGTCGTACCAGTTCAGGAAGTGGCCGCGGTAGCGCGGCAGCGTGTCGAGCGCGTCCAGCGTCGCTTCCAGCCGCGTCGCGAGGTCCACGCTGCCGATCCAGCCGAAGCGGCGGGCGCAGGCCGCGCTGAGCAGGTACAGACCGATGTTGGTCGGCGAGGTGCGGTGCGCGACGAGCGTCTGCGGCGTCAGCTGCAGGTTGTCCGGCGGCAGGTGGTTGTCGCCCGGGCCGACGCAGCGCTCGAACAGCCGCCAGGTGTCGCGCGCGGTGTCGGCGAGGTAGGCGCGATCGGCCGGTGGCAGCGTGGCGTCGCGGCGCGGCGGGTTCGGGCGGCTGACCCACCAGGTCCAGAGCGGTGAGGCGGCCCAGGCCAGGCACAGCAGCGTCGCGAGCCGGGGCCACGCGGTGCCCGCGCCGAGCAGCGCGAGCCACAGCACCAGCGCCACCGCCGGCACCGCGCGATGCCGACGCAGGATGTCGCCCAGCCGCGTCGAAGCCGAGGCCTGCGCCGCCGCGGCGGTCGTCCATTCGAGCAGGTGCCGGCGGCTGACCGCCATGCGCCACAGCGCCCGGGCGACCGCGTCGAGGTTGAGCATCGCCAGCTGCAGCAGCTGGCCGAGCAGCCACAGGCCGCTGCAGACGGCGCGGCGCAGGTCGGCGCCGGCCTGGCGGTAGAAGTGCAGCTTGGCGATGCCGTCCCGGCTCGGCGCGAAGCCCGCGACGGCACCCATCAGCGGCCCGGCGATCAGTGCCGCCAGCACCAGCACCAGTGCCGGCACGGGGGCGACGACGCCGCTGCCGAGCGCCAGCACCAGCAGCGCGAGCGACATCGGCGCGACCAGCGAGCGACGCAGGTTGTCGAGCATCTTCCAGCGGTTGATCGCCCGCATCGGGTAGCGCCCGGGGCGCAGGAGGAACGGCAGCAACTGCCAGTCGCCGCGGATCCACCGGTGCATGCGCGAGGCGGCGACGTCGGCGTGGAACGGCGCGTCCTCGATGACGGTGATGTCGCTGACGCTGGCGCAGCGCGCGAGCGCGCCTTCGAGCAGGTCGTGGCTGAGCACGCGGCCGTCGGGCAGGCGCTGCGACAACACCGCGTGCATCGCGGCCACGTTGAGCAGCCCCTTGCCGGTGAAGGTGCCTTCGTCGAACACGTCCTGGTAGACCTCGGAACTGGCGGCGCTGTACGGGTCGATCCCGCACTGGCCGGCGAACAGCCAGTGGTACAGCGTGAAGTCCTGGCGTGCGGGCAGCGGCGTCACGACGCGCGGCTGCAGGATGCCGTAGCCGTGGCGCACGGTGCGCGTCGCGGGGTCGACCTGTGGCTGGTTGTGCGGGTGCGCGGCCACGCCGACCAGTTCGCGCAGCCGACCGGGCGGGAGCTGCGTGTCGCCGTCGAGCGTCACGACGTAGCGCGTGTCGGGCGCAACGCGCGAAAGATCGCCCAGCTCGATGAACGCCCCGATGCCGTCGGCCGGCGGCTCGGCCAGCAGCGTGATCAGCGCTTCGAGCTTGCCACGCTTGCGCTCCCAGCCGATGTAGGCGCCTTCGGTGGTGCACAGCTCGCGATGGCGGTGCAGCACGAGGAAGCGCGGCGGCTGGCCTTCGGCGATTGCGTGGCGCGCGTTCAACGCGGTGATGCGGGCGATGGCCGCGTCGAGCAGGGCCGCGTCGGTCGGCAGCGTCGCGGTCGGCGCATCGGCCCAGTCGGTGAGCAGCGCGAACTGCGCGTTGCGCTCGGGGTTCGCGAGGTAGTGCAGCTCCAGGCGCTGCGCGAGTTCGTCGACCGCCGTCGCGCCGGTCAGCATGCCCGGGATCACGACCATCACGCGATGCGCCGGGGGGATCCCGTGCGCGAGCGCCAGCCGCGGAAGATGGGTGGGACGGATCGATTCGCTGATCAGCCGGTTGATCACCGCCACCACCGCCTCGGAGGCGGGGAACAGCATCAGCGTCGCGGCCAGCAGCGCGATCCACGGCGGCCCCTGCGGGCCGGGCAGCGCGTGACTGTGCCGGACCAGCATCCAGGCGACGAGCGCGGCGCTCGCGCCGGCCAGCGCCACGAGGTACAGCGGCAGCGCCAGGCGCCGGCGCCAGACCTGCCACGCCTCGACATGCCCGGGCTTCAGCCCGAGACGACGCAGCAGTTCGACGCGGCCCGGGCCGCGCAGCCAGTCGCTCGCAGAGGCGTACGTCCGATCGCGGCTGTCGCGCATCAGTTCGACGAGGGTCTGGGCCACGTCGGTTTCGGCGCGACCGCTGCGCCGTGCGAGTTGCTCGATCTCGTGCAGCGTCGCGTCGCGCGTGTCGGAGCGTTCGGCCTCGAAGGCCGGTGCGCTCAGCAAGCGCTGCATCGTCGTGCTGACCTCGTTGACCATCTCCGGCCAGTCGGCGTTGCCGATCAGGCGCAGCGAGCGGATCGCGTTGCTGACGCTGAGGTTGTCGGCGGCCTGCTCGGCAGGTTGCTGCACCTGGGCGGCGGCCAAATCGGGCAGGCGTGCGAGCAGCCAGTCGTGGTAGGCGCCGACGCCGGTGGCATGGTGGTCCTGCAGGCGCTGCGCGATCTGCACGAGGAAGGTGCGGCCGACGCCACGCCGGTTCAGCAGCTCGACGATCGCGTCGAGCCGCGCGAGCGGGTAGGTCTCGATGCGGTCGCCGACGAGGTTCGCGATCTCGCGCGCCGCCTTGTTCGTTGCCAGGCGCTCGGCGAGTCGCCGCAGGTTCTCGACCAGCACCACCCGCAGCGTCGTCGGCAGCGCCCAGAGCTCGCCGAGCGACAGTTCGCGCACCTGCTGGTACGCGCCGAGGAAGTGGCACAGCAGCGCGTCGTCGAACGCGCCGTCAGTGTGGGCGACGAAGGCCCAGGCGATGCTGTAGATGCGCGGCAGGCCGCGCAGCGGCTCGTCGATCAGCACCGGCAGGTCGCGGAAATACCGCCGCGGCAGGCCGTCGTGGATCTCGGCGAGCTGGCTTTCGATCAGGTGGAAGTTGTCGAGCAGCCATTCCGCCGCCGGGCTCACCTGGTAGCCTGTGCGTGCCTGCGCCCCGATGTACTGCTGCGCCTCGCGCAGCACGCGGATGTTGTCGGCCAGACGCGGAAAGAACAGTCCAGCGCCGCGCGCGGACGCGGCCGCGCGATGCGTCTCGGCCAGACTGCAACCATGCTGCGCGAAGCGCTCGAAACCGAAGATTTCCGACCGGTTGGGCGGCTCGACGGCGCCACGTGCGCCATCGAGGATGTCGATCAGGGATTCAGGCGCATCGGGTACCAGGGTTTGCAGCCCGGCGGAACCGCTCATGCCGCATGCTTCACAGCGCCAGCGCCGCCAGCCCGATCACCGCGCTCGCAACGCACAGGGTGGTGACGAAGCGCGGCGCGACGAAATCGTGCACCGCATCGGCTGCACAGCGCACCGCGAACCAGCGGCCGCGGCAGCCGTTGCAGCGGTTGATGTGGGCGCCTAGCTCGCGCAGTTCCATCGGTGCGGTCGCGCTCGCATCCGCGATCGAGGCGGTGGTCCAGCGCGGGGCGGCTACAACATCAGCAGACATCAGGGTTCTCCATCAAGTCAAACATCGTATGGAAGCGCGACGGTCGCGTCTGTCAGCTCGACGCGTCGGGGCACGTAGGACGATTCCTAGCGCCGGATGAGACAAAAAAGAAGCGCGCCGGAGCGCGCTTTCAAGACCCCACGGGGGGAGACCGGCCTGTAGTTGCGGGAAACCGCAACCGGCGAAGGGGTCGTTGGAGGTGATCTACGGGGCCGACGCTTCCGCAAACGCGGGCGCGGCGGCCTCGGCTGGGGCTTCCGGCGTCGCGCGCGCGCCGGGCGGTGGGGCCGGGGTCGGCGTGGTCGCGCGGCGACGCGGTGGCGTCGACATCATCGCGCCGACCGTCGTCATCCAGGATTCGATCGGCAGGCTGCTGGCGAGCCGCGACGCGAGCTGCGGAACGAGTCCGGCAAACAGGGTCGAGCGCAACAGCCAGCGCCACGGACGGCCCCAGGCGAGTGCCCCGCCCACGGCCGCGGCGCCGAGGACGAGCAGCCAGGGGTGGCGCAGTGCGACGGGGCGCGCGACGGCGCCGACCGCCTCCGCGGCCACCGCGCCGACCGGACGCAGTGGATGCACCGACCACCAGTGGCGCAGCGACTCCAGCACGTCGTGCAAGAGGGGCCAGGCCAGGACGCGGTCGAGCAACGGCCGCTCGGTCCGCGGTGCGGCCGGGGCGGGCGGCGGGTCCATCGCCAGACGCAGCCGTTCGCGCGACAGCTCGATGCGAGAGATGGACGCGCTCATGACGCGTTCACCTCACGCAGCATCGCCAAGTCGGCGGCGAGTTGCTGTTTCAGATCGCTGAATCCCGGCTCGGGTGCCCGGCGGCTCGCGATCAGGCAGGCGACGCCGACCAATGCCGGAATGCCGGGTGCCGCGAAAAGCGCCCACGGCGCGAGGATGCGAGCGTCTGGGGTAACGGCCCACAGCATCAACGCGACGCCGGCGAGCACGAGCGCCACGCACAGCAGCACGAGGGCGATGGCCCCCATCAGTGCGCGCGTCTTCCACGCCGAGGCGGTCTTGCCGATCTCCTCGCCCACCAGCCCCGCGTACGCTTCGGCGTGGTCGGCCAGCAACTGGGGTTGGGTGGCGACCAGCTTGAGCAGCGGATGGATCATGGTGGGTGCGTGCGCAGGACGGATGGAGCGGCGAATCAGTAGTCGCGGCCCGAGCGGCTCATCATGCTGACGAGCGCCATCAGCGCGGCGCCGGTCGCTGCAGCGATGAGCATCGACTTGACCGGCTCGTCCTTGATGTAGCCGACGGTCGTGTCCTGGGCGCGCAGGGCCTTGTCGCGCAGCTGGGCCGAGGTTTCCTTGACCACGTCGGCGCCGCGGCGGGCCGCGGCCTCGGCCTGGCTGGCCATGCGGTTGATCAGCGGCGCGGCCTGTTCGCGGGCCGTGTCGACCTTGTCGCTCAGGCGATCGAAGGCGGCATTCGCGACGTTCTGAGTCGAGCGGATCGCGCCCGACGCGGTGTCGGCGGCGTGCTCGGCGAAGTCGGAGGCTTCCTGGCCCATGGGCTTGGCGGTGTAGGTGGTGTTCATGACAGTTCCTTTTGAAGCAGGTGGATCAGATGTGCGCGGCCCGCGGCCGCACGTCAGTTCTTCTTGATCAGGCCGAACAGGAAGCTGGCGACGGCCAGGATCGCGAACAGCACGAACAGCAGCTTGGCGATGCCCGCAGCGCCGGCAGCAATCCCGCCGAAGCCGAACAACGCGGCGATCAGGGCAATCACGAAGAAGACGACGGCGTAATGCAGCATGGCGAGACTCCTGGTTCGGTGGCGCGTGAACGCGCTTTGTTGATAGGTTCGCATCGGGACCGAGGCGATGAGGAGAGTCTGGGCCGCGGCCCTCGAACGCACGATAGGGAACGTCGCCGCCCGCCTGTCGGGGGAGGCTCTCAAGGCGTGTAGGAGCGCGCCGACGCGATGGCGTCGGCGGCGGGTCAGCTGCTCTCGGGCAGTCGGGCGCGGACGACCGTGCCGGCGCCGGGCGCGGACTCGAGCGTGAGCTGGCCGCCTTCGGTCTCGAGGCGGTAGCGCATGCCGAGCAGGCCGTGCGCGCTGCTGCGCGGTTGCGCGGTGTCGAAGCCGACGCCGTCGTCGCGCACCGAGACCTGCACCACGCCGTCGACGGAACCGACGCGCACCTCGACGTTCTTCGCCTTCGCGTACTTCGTGATATTCGTCAACGCCTCCTGGACGAGGCGGTACACCGTCAGTTCGCCGGCCGGGCGCAGGCGCACCGGCTCGATCTCGGCGTCGGCGCGAACCTCGCTGCGCTGCGCCCATTCGCGCACCAGGATGTCGAGCGCGGCGACCAGGCCCAGGTTGCTCAGCGAGGATGGCCGCAGGTCCTCGATGATGCGGCGCTTCAGTGCGATGCCGCTGTTCAGGCCGTCGCTCAGGTGCTGCAGTCGTTCGGCGACTTCGGGCGTCACGGTGCCCAGGCGCGACTTGAGCCGCGCGACATCGAGCTTGGCCGCGGTGAGCAACGCGCCGAGTTCGTCGTGCAGCTCGCGGGCGAGCCGGTGGCGTTCGTCCTCGCGCACGGTCTGGAGGTGGCGGGCCAGGTCGGTCAGCTGCTCGGTGCGGACCAGCACCTCGCCCTCGAACTGGTCGCGCTCGGATTGCACCAGCCGGCGCTGCTCCTCGCGCTGGCGCACCAGCGCGGTGGTCTGCCGCAGGTACATGTAGAGGGCCAGCAGGCTCAGCGCCGTCATCGCACTGACGCCGATCCGGTTCAGCAGCAGCGTCTGCGCCAGGCTGCGGCGCGCGACCTCGACCTTGGCGGATTCGCGCTCGAGAAGCCGCTCGCTCAGTGTTCGCACCGTATCCATCTGCTCCTTGCCGATATTGCTCAGCATCAGGTTACGCCAGGCGTCGTCCTTGTGCTCGTCGTGCAGCTTCATGGTCTCCGCGAGCTCGGACAGCTTGGCGCGGGAGGCTTGCACCACCTGCTTCATCAGGGCGTCGTTCTCCGGCTCCCGGGCGTAGTAGCGGGTCAACCAGCCCAGGGTGCTGACGACCTGTCCCTGCGCCTCGACATACGGGCGCAGGTACTCGGATCGGCCGGTGATCAGGTAGCCGCGCTGGCCGGTCTCCGCGTCGGTCAGGCTGCGCCACAACACCTGGATGTTGGTGCGCGCCTCGGACTGCGTGCCGAGCGCGACGAACGTCGTCGTCGCCTGCTGGTACGAGCTCTCGCTGATCAGGAACATCGCGAGCGCGGCCAGGGCCGCAAGCGGGAAGGCGAACGGGCTGCCGCGCAGCAGCGGAAGCAACTTCATTGGCGTCTGCATCGCGAGCACCTTAAACTCCGTGAATTCGTCACCACCACGGACCACGAACGACCATGATTCGAATCGCCATCATCGACGACCACGCAATCGTGCGGGCGGGCCTGCGCCAGTTCTTCTCCGAGCAGGTCGACCTGACCGTGGTCGCCGAAGCGTCGAGCGGCAAGGAAGCGATCGACATCGTGCGCAAAGGGCAGGTCGATGTGATCGTGATGGACCTGTCGATGCCCGACCAGAGCGGCGTCGACGCGCTCGCCGCGATCAAGGCCCGCGCCCCGGATTTGCCCGTGCTGATCCTCTCCGGCTTTCCCGAGGAGCACTACGCCACCACGTTGCTGCGGCAGGGCGCCAGCGGCTACCTCAACAAGGAATGCGACCCGGAGGAGATCGTCAAGGCGATCCGCACCGTCTACCGCGGCCGCAAGTACATCACCGCCGGCGTGGCCGAGCTGCTCGCCGACGGGCTGGGCGGTGCCGGCGACAAGCCGGCGCACGAACAGCTCTCCGAACGCGAGTTCCAGGTGTTCCTGCGGCTGGCCAAGGGCGAGACGATCGGCCACATGGCCGACAGCATGTCGCTGAGCGTCAAGACCGTCAGCACCTACCGCACCCGCGTGATGGAGAAGATGAGCCTCGCCTCGAACAGCGACCTGACCTACTACGCACTCAAGAACGGCTTGATCCAGTAAGGCCGCCACGTCACGTGGGCGCCAGCTCGCCGAAGCCGGTGGCGCCTTCGGCGAGGCGCGCGCAGTAGAGGATCAGCGCGTCGATCTCGTTCGACTTGTCGAACACGCGATTGGCGCCCAGTTCCATGCACTTGCGGCGCATGTCCGGCGTGGCGTAGTTGCTCAGCACCACGAGACTCATCGGGCGGCGCAATTCGCTCGCCGAACGCAGCACGCCCAGTCCCGAGCCGCGCTTGAGGAAGATGTCGATGATGACGAGGTCGCAGGAGTGTGCCGCTTCCGAGAGCCAGCCGATCGCGGCGGGCTCGTCTTCGGCCGAGCCGACGACCTGCACCGGAGCCAGTTCCTCGAGCGCGGCCGTCAGGTTCTCCCGGATCACCGCACTGTCTTCGACGATAAAGGCTTTGAGGGCAGGCATGTCCTGGCGAGAAACGTTGTCCGGAATACTGCAGGAAAGAAGCGTCGATTTCCGAACCGCAATCGCTGCCCCGCAGCTCGAGGGAGGTCCTCGAACAGGCCTCCCATTGTTTCTCAAAAAGCGAAGTCGTACCAACCCGCAACGGCCCGAGGGCCCGTCGGAAACGTCCTACACGGGAGCCGGTTCGAATGTGATAAGGCAAAGCCGGCGCGCGCTCGTCGCGGCACTGATACTGTCGATCGGCGGCATCGCCGTGGCGGCGCCGCTGGTCGTCGGGTCCAAGCGCTTCACCGAGTCGTACGTGCTCGGCGAGATCGTGAAGCAGACGCTCGTCGCCCAGGGCATCGCGGCCGAGCACAAGCAGGGCCTGGGCAACACCGGCATCCTGGAGCAGGCGTTGTCCAGCGGCGCGGTCGACCTCTATCCCGAGTACACCGGCACGATCGTGCGTGAACTGCTGAAGCGGCCCCAGGCCGGCGGCAACCCCTCGCTCGCGCAACTCAACGAGTGGCTCGCGCCGCGCGGGCTGAAGGCCGCCGTACCGTTCGGCTTCAACAACACCTACGCCCTCGCGATGACCGAGGCGCGCGCGGCCGAACTCGGCATCGTGCGCGTGTCCGACCTGCTCGGGCCGAAAGCGCAGGGCCTTCGGCTCGGCCTCTCGCACGAGTTCCTGGAGCGCGGCGACGGCTGGCCGGCACTCAAGGCCGCCTACGGCCTGCCGCAGACCGCGGCGGCGGGCCTGGACCACGGACTCGCCTATGACGCGGTGCGTGCCGGCACCGTCGACGTGATCGACGTGTACTCGACCGACGCCAAGATCGGCCGCTACGCGCTGCGCGTGCTGCAGGACGACCGCGGCTTCTTTCCGGCTTACGACGCGGTCCTGCTGATGCGCAGCGCCGTCGACGTGCGACCGCTGGCGCGGCTCGAGGGGCGCATCGACGCGGCGACGATGATCGCATTGAACGCGCAGGTCGAACTCGACGGGCGCAGCTTCGCCGAGGTGGCGCAGCGCTTCGTCCAGGGCAGTGGCACGCCAGCGACCGTTGCGCCGGCGCGCGGGTTCTGGCAGCGCCTGTTCGCGCCGGACTTCGCGCGGCTCGCCGGCCAGCATCTGCTGCTGGTGTTCGGTTCGGTGCTGGCCGCGATCCTGATCGGCGTGCCGCTTGGCGTGGCGGCATGGCGCTGGCCACGCAGCGCGGCGTGGCTGCTCGGGGCCGTCGCGGTGCTGCAGACGGTGCCGTCGCTGGCGCTGCTCGCGTTCCTGATCGCGGTGCTCGGCAGCATCGGACTCGTGCCCGCGCTGATCGCGCTGTTCCTCTATGCGTTGCTGCCGATCGTGCGCAACACCCATGCGGGCCTGCAGGGGGTGCCGGCCGGCCTGGCGCAAGCCGCGCTGTCGCTCGGCCTCACGTCGGCGCAGAGCCTGCGCGAGGTGCAGCTGCCGCTCGCGCTGCCCACGCTGATCGCGGGCATCCAGACCGCGGCCGTCATCAACGTCGGCACCGCGACGATGGCCGCTTTCATCGGCGCCGGGGGTTTCGGCGAACGCATCGTCGCGGGCCTGGCCGTCAACGACAACGCCGCGCTGCTGGCCGGCGCGCTGCCCGCGGCGGCGCTCGCGCTGCTCGTGCAAGGGGCATTCAACCTGATCGAGCGCTGGCTGGTGCGTGGTCCGAGGGCCTGACCCGCGCAGCGCCCGGACCGGGCGACAATCACCGCATGCCCCTCGACTGGATTCCCCTCGCGCTTCTGGCGCTCCTCGTTCTGCTCGTGCTGCTGACCTTCTGGCTCGCGCTGCGCCGCCCCGACGCGGGGCCGATCCTGCAACTCGAGCGCAGCCTGCGCGACGAGGTGGCGCGCAGCGCCGGCGGCACGCGCAGCGAGCTGGCCCAGACGCTTGCCACGTTCCAGCAGACGCTGCTGACCCAGCAGGGCGACGTGGCGCGCACGCAGAACGAGCAGATCGACAGCTTCCGCACCCAGCTCGCCGCGACCCAGCAGCATCAGGCCGATACGCTCGGCCGTTCGGGCGAACAGCAGGCCCAGTCGCTGCAGCGTTTCGCAGAGACGCTGACCGAGCAGCTGCGCTCGCTGGCGTTGTCGAACGACCAGCGCATGGCCGAGGTTCGCGCTACCGTCGAACAGAAGCTCACGGCGATCCAGCTCGACAACGAGAAGAAGCTCGAGCAGGTGCGGATGACGGTCGACGAGAAGCTGCACGCGACGCTCGAACAGCGCCTCGGCCAGAGCTTCAAGCAGGTGGCCGACCGGCTCGAGCAGGTGCACCGCGGCCTGGGCGAGATGCAGTTGCTGGCCAAGGACGTGGGCTCGCTCAGCCGCGTGCTCAGCAACGTCAAGACCCGCGGCAACTTCGGCGAGGTGCAGCTCGCCAGCCTGCTGGAAGAGGTGTTCACCGCCGAGCAGTTCGCGCGCAACGTCGAGACCATCCCGGGCAGCAACGCCCGCGTCGACTTCGCGCTGCGGCTGCCGGGCCGGCGCGACGACGGGGCGCCGCTGTGGCTGCCGATCGACGCCAAGTTTCCGCGCGAGGACTACGAGCGCCTGCTCGATGCGCAGGAGCGCGCCGACCCGGTCGCTGCCGAGATCGCCGCCAAGGCGGTCGAGATGCGCCTGCGCAATGAGGCCCGCACGATCCGCGAGAAGTACATCGCCGCGCCGCACACCACCGATTTCGGCATCCTGTTCGTGCCGACCGAGGGCCTGTACGCCGAGGCGCTGCGCCGGCCGGGGCTGGTCGAGTCGCTGCAGCGCGAGCACAAGATCATGCTGGCCGGGCCGACGACGCTGCTGGCCACGCTGAACAGCCTGCAGATGGGCTTTCGCACGCTGGCGCTGGAAAAGCGCAGCGCCGAAGTCTGGGAGGTGCTGGGCGCCGTCAAGACCGAGTTCGCGAAGTTCGGCGAGGTGCTCGCCAAGACCAAGAAGAAGCTCGACGAGGCCAGCAGCAGCATCGAGATGGCCGAGCGCCGCACCCGCGTGATGGCGCGCGAGCTGAAGTCGGTCGAGGCGCTGTCCGATACGCGCGCGCAGCTGTTGCTGCCCGGAACCGAAGAGTTCGCCGAAGACGACAGTGCCTGAGCCCGATCCGTCGACGGCGGCGCCCGTCGCCCCAGGCGAGCGCGCCGCCTCGCTCACCACCGTGCTGGTCGCGTTGATCGTCGGCCAGATCTGCCTGCACTCGACAATGGCCGGCATCCGCATGGCCGCGCCGTTGTGGGTGCTGCGGCAGAGCCACGCCGAGTGGGCGGTCGGCGTGCTGGTGGGCTTGTTCGCGGTGGCGCCGATCGCGCTGGCGATGCAGGCCGGGCGGCTCGCGGACCGGCACGGCTACCACCGGCCGATGCAGGTGGCCGTGGCGCTCACGGTGGCCGGCGGTTCGTTCGCGGTGCTCTCGACCTGGTGGACGGCGCACGACTTCATGCTGCTGTGCCTGGGCGCCGTCTTTGCCGGCGCGGGTGCGAACTACGGTCTGATCGCGATCCAGCGCACCGCCGGCCGCAGCGCGCGCAATGCCACCGAACTGAAGCGCGTGTTCAGCTGGCTCGGCCTCGCGCCGGCGCTGTCGAACGTGACCGGGCCGGTGCTGGCTGGCGCGTTGATCGACCTGGGCGGCTTCCGGATGGCCTTCACGGCGCTCGCACTGCTGCCGCTGCTGGGCCTGTGGTCGGCGCGGCGCGTGCCGGTCGAGGTGCCACCGCCGCAGCCGCCGCGCGCCGCCGCGCACAGCTCGTGGGCGCTGTTGCGCACGCCGGGGCTGCGCCGGCTGCTGCTGGTCAACTGGCTGGTGTCGGCGAGCTGGGACGTGCACACCTTCGCGATCCCGATCCTCGGCCACGAGCGCGGGTTCAGCGCGTCGGCGATCGGCCTGGTACTCGGCGTGTTCGCCGGCGCGGTGGCGCTGGTGCGGCTGGCCATTCCCGTGCTGGCGCACCGGCTGCGCGAATCGCAGGTGCTGGCCGGCGCGATGCTCGGCACCGGCGCGGTCTTCGCGGTCTACCCGCTGGTGCACTCGGCCTGGACGATGGCCGCGTGCGCGGTGTTTCTCGGCCTCGCGCTCGGCTCGGTGCAGCCGATGATCATGACGACGCTGCACCAGCTCACGCCGCACGACCGCCACGGCGAGGCGATCGCGCTGCGTTCGATGACGATCAACTTCTCGAGTGCGGTGATGCCGCTGGCGTTCGGCGTCGCTGGTGCCGCGGTCGGCGTCGCGTCGCTGTTCTGGGTGATGGGGGCGCTGGTCGCCGCCGGCAGCACCCAGGCGCGCCGGATCAGATCGAGCGCGACCGTGCCGCGCTGAGGCGCCCCTGAGCGCCGGGCCGCCCCAAGCCAGGGGCGACACCCTCTGGGGGTGGCTGCGTACCCGCAGCCGGAGGCTTCATTCAGAACTTGATGCCGGAAGGATTGGCCGGCGCGGGGGCGGCCGGCGTCTCGGCGGCCGGTGCGGACGCCTCGGCCGCCGGCGGCTTGACTTCGCGGCGCTCGACGATCGGCGTGGCCGCCGCGTACTGGTAGCTGGCCGGCAGGCGCGATTCGCGCGGGTAGCCGGCGGCGTCGAGGTACGAGCCCCAGACCTCGGGCGCCAGGCCGCGCATCATCTGTGTGCCGATCGCCAGCGCCGGCACGTCGCGCGAACCGACCAGCCGTTCCAGCGCCGCGGCGTCGTCGGCGCTCTGCACCTGCTTCTCGGCGTATGGCACGCCGCGCTGGCGCAGCAGCTGGCGCGCGGCGTCGCAGGGGCTGCAGGCGCCGGTCATCGTGTAGAGGGTGACCGGGTAGCGCGCCGCGGGTTGACGCAGTTCGAGCGGCAGCGCGACATCGACCGCGCCGCCGCCGGTGCTGCGGCTGCCGATCGCGGTGACCTTGCCGCCCGCCGTGGCGGGCGGCCGGTCGGTGTACGTGATCTTGCCGTCGGGGCCGACGACCTTGTACTGCGCCTGGGCCGGCGCGACCGCGATCAGCGCGACCAGCGGGGCCCAGCACAGCCAGGCGAGCCGGTTCGTGGAGACGCGGTCTTCGTTCATGGAAACTCCGGGCAACAATTGATGGGCGAATCTACCGCACGCGCCCGGGCGCTTCAAGGGCGCGACACCCCCGAGTGCCGGGGTGGTGCGACACAGGTCGCGGATCGCGTCAATCCAGGCCCTGGTGCCGCAGCAAGGCGTCGATGCGCGGCTCGCGGCCGCGGAAGGCCTTGAAGCTGTCGAGCGTGCTGCGGCTGCCGCCGGTCTCGAGCACCGCCTCGCGCAAGCGGCGCCCGGTGGCCACGTCGAGCACGTCGGGCGCTTCCTCGAAGGCGCTCCAGGCGTCGGCCGAGAGCACCTCGGCCCACTTGTAGCTGTAGTAGCCGGCTGCGTAGCCGCCGTCGAAGATGTGGGTGAAGGTGTTGAGCGAGCGGCTGAACGGCGGCGGGGTCAGCACCGCGATGTCGGCGCGCACCGCATCGACGATCGCGGCCACCTGCGTCGGCGCCGACGCATCGGTGTGCAGCCGCATGTCGATCAGCGACAGCTCGACCTGGCGCAGCGTCTCCAGCCCGCTGTGGAAGTTCTTGGCGGCGAGCATGCGGTCGAACAGCGCGCGCGGCAGCGGCGCGCCGGTGTCGACGTGGGCCGTGAGGCGCTTGACGACGTCCCATTCCCAGCAGAAATTCTCCATGAACTGGCTCGGCAGCTCGACGGCGTCCCACTCGACGCCGGAGATGCCCGACACGCCAATGTCGTCGATCTGCGTCAGCATCAGCTGCAGGCCGTGGCCGAACTCGTGGAACAGCGTGGTGACGTCGTCGTGCGTCAGCAGCGCCGGGCGCGCGACGCCATCGACGACGACCGGCGGCGCGAAGTTGCAGATCAGGTTGGCGACCGGCGTCTGCAGGTGGCCCTCGGGGCGCAGCCAGCGATCGCGCACGTCGTCCATCCACGCGCCCGGGCGCTTGCCGGCGCGTGCGAACAGGTCGAGGTAGAACTGGCCGACCAGGCGCGGCGTGCCGTCGACCGCGCCCGGGTCGTCGCGCTCGATGCGGAAGAAGCGCACGCTTGGATGCCACACCGGCGCGGTGTCGGGGCGGATGCGCACCTCGAACACGGTCTCGACGATGTGGAACAGCCCTTCGAGCACCTTCGGCTCGGTGAAGTACTGCTTCACCTCCTGTTCGCTGAACGCGTAACGCTGCTCCTTGAGCCTCTGGCTCGCATAGGCGAGATCCCAGGCCTGCAGCTCGGGCAGGCCGAGTTCGTCGCGCGCGAAATCGCGCAACTCCGCCAGGTCGCGCAGCGCGCCCGAGCGGGCGCGGTGCCCCAGGTCTTCGAGGAAGCCGATCACCTGCGCCGGGGACGTCGCCATCTTCGGCACCAGCGACAGGTCGGCCGGGCTCGCGTAGCCGAGCAACTGCGCTTCTTCCTGGCGCAGCTCGAGCAACTGGCGGATCAGCGGGCCGTTGTCGAGGGCGGCCGGGCCGAACTCGCTGGCGCGCGTGGTATTCGCGCGGTACAGGCGCTCGCGCAGCGCGCGGTCGCGGGCGTACTGCATCACCGGCAGGTAGCGCGGGTACTGCAGCGTCAGCTTGTAGCCGGGCTGGCCGTCGGCCTCGGCGGCCTGGCGGGCGGCCTGAAGCACGTCGTCGGGCATGCCGTCGACCTCGGCGGCACTGGCGTAGTACGCGTAGCCGTCGGTCGCATCCAGCACGTGTTCGGAGAACTTCTGGCCGATCTCGGCCTGCAGGTCCTGCAGCTCGGCGTAGCGCTCGCGGGCCACGCCCTCGAGCTCGGCGCCCGAAAGCTTGAAGTCGCGCAGCGCGTTGGCCAGCGCGCGCAGCCGCGGTGCCGGCAGCTGCGCCGAGCGCGGGTCGGCGAGCACCGCCCTGTACTTGGCGAACAGCCGCTGGTCGGCGCCCATGCGGGTGTAGAGGTCGACGACCTTGGGCATGTTGGCGTTGTACGCGTCGCGCAGCGCGGGGGAATCGGCGACGGCGTTCAGGTGGCCGATGGCGCCCCACGCGCGCCCGAGCCGCTCGGTCGCGACATCGAGGACGGCGGACAGCGCGTCGTAGTCGGCCGGCGTCGCGTCGCTGGTCGCGAGGTCGAGCGCGGCATCGGCGGCGGCGAGCAGCTGGTCCATCGCCGGCGTGATGTGTTCGGGGCGGATCGCGTCGAAGCGGGGCAGGCCGTCGGTGCTGAGCAGGGGATTCATGTCCATTCGATCGTTCCCGAAGTGATTAGCGCGCGGCCGCCCGCTCGGCGGATTCCAGCGTGTTGACGAGCAGCATCGCCCGCGTCATCGGGCCGACGCCGCCGGGCACCGGCGTGATCCATCCGGCGACCTGCGAGACGCCGGCGAAGTCGACATCGCCGCACAGCTTGCCGTCGTCGTTGCGGTTCATGCCCACGTCGATCACGACGGCGCCGGGTTTGACCATCGCCGCCGTCAGCACGTTGCGCTTGCCGACCGCGGCGACGACGACGTCGGCCTCGCGGGTCAGCGCGCCGATGTCCCTGGTTCCGCTGTGGCAGATGGAGACGGTGGCGTTGGCTTGCAAGAGCAGCAGCGCCATCGGCTTGCCGACCGTGTTGCTGCGGCCGATCACGACCGCGTGCTTGCCGCGCAGGTCGATGCCCGTGGTCTCGATCAGCTTCATGCAGCCGTACGGCGTGCAGGGGCGGAAGCCGGGCAGGCCGGTCATCAACTCGCCGGCACTCAGCGTGGAGAAGCCGTCGACGTCCTTCGCGACCGAGATCGCCTCGATCACGCGGTGCGGGTTGATGTGCCGCGGCAGCGGCATCTGCACCAGGATGCCGTGGATCGTCGGGTCGGCATTGAGCGCCGCGATGCGCGCCAGCAGCGCGGCTTCGGCGTATTCGGCCGGGTAGGTCTCGAGCACCGAGCGGATGCCGGCGCCCGCGCAGTCGTTGACTTTATGCTTCACATAGACCTGCGAGGCCGGGTCGTCGCCGACCAGGATCACCGCCAGACCGGGCTGGTGGCCGCGGGCGGTCAGCGCCGCGGCGCGCTCGCCGATCTCGGCTCGGATGGATTTGGCAAGTGCGTTGCCGTCGATCAGTTGGGCGGCCATCACGGGTTCCTTGAATGCAAAAGGCCGCTGGTGAAGCGGCCTTTGGAGTGACGCGGTATGGTCAAGCCTTCGCTTGCGCCCCCAGCGCGATCTTCAGCAGATCGGCCACGGTGTTGGCGTTGAGCTTTTCCATGATGTTGGCGCGGTGCGCCTCGACCGTCTTGATGCTGATGCCGAGGTCGTCGGCGATCTGCTTGTTCAGGCGCCCGGCGACGATCCGCTCCAGCACCTGTGCCTCGCGGGTCGTCAGGCGCGACAGCAGCGCGTCGCGGCTGGCCGCCTCCTGGTGCTTGGAGAAGTCGACGCGGGCGCGGTCGAGCATCTTCTCGACCAGCGCGACGAGCTCTTCCTCCTTGAACGGCTTCTCGATGAAGTCCTCGGCGCCTTTCTTCATCGTCGTCACGGCCATCGGCACGTCGCCGTGGCCGGTGATGAAGGTGACGGGCAGCGGCGAGCGGCGTTCGAGCAGGCGGTCCTGCAACTCGAGGCCGCTCATGCCGTCCATGCGGATGTCGGCGATGAGGCAGGCCACTTCGCGCGGATCGAAGCGCGACAGAAAGGACTCGGCGGAATCGAAGCACTTGACCCGGTAGTCCTTGCCTTCGAGCAGCCATTGCAAGGAGTCGCGGACCGCCTCGTCGTCATCAACGACATAGACCGTGCCCTTTTTCGGAATCAAGCTCATGAATTGACAGTCGCCTTGGAGATTGAGAAGGGCTCGGAAGACGAGCTCTGGACCGGCAGCGTGAACGAGAAACGGCAGCCCACTGCGGTCTCGCCATTGTAGAGGTTCTGCGCCTTGATCCGGCCGCGGTGGCTCTCGATGATCGAGCGGCACAGCGACAGGCCGATGCCCAGGCCCTCGACCTTGGTCGAGAAGAACGCCTCGTACATGCGCGCGATCACTTCGGGCGCGAGGCCGGGGCCCATGTCGGTGACGCTGAACTCGATCACCTCGCCTTCGTCCGGCGTGTGGCGCGGCACCACGCGCAACTCGATGTTGCGGCGCGCCGGCGGCAGCTTGGCGTTGTCGATCGCCTCGGCGGCGTTCTTCAGCAGGTTCAGCACCACCTGCTCGATCAGGATCGGATCGACCAGCAGCACCGGCAGCCGCTGCGCCACGTAGGTGTGGATCGCGACGTTGCGGCGGCGCAGCTCGATGCCGGCGAGTTCGACGGCGTCCTCGACGATGCTGGTCGCCTGCGACGGCTGGCGTTGCGGCTCGCTGCGTTTCACGAACGAACGGATGCGGTGGATGATCTGGCCGGCGCGCTGCGCCTGCTTGGAGGTCTTCTCGAGCGCGGCGATCAGGTCTTCCTTGGCGATCGCGTTGTTGTTGACGCGCGTGATGATGCCGTTGCAGTAGTTGGTGATCGCGGTCAGCGGCTGGTTCAGCTCGTGCGCGACCGACGAGGCCATCTCGCCCATCGTCACCAGCCGGCTCGTCACCTGCGCCTTGTCGGCCTGGCTCTGCGCCAGCGCCTCGGCGCTGCGCCGCGCGGTGATGTCGGTGGCGATCAGCATCTGCGCGAGCCGGCCGTCGGTCCACTGCAGGTAGCGCGCACGCACCTCGAACCACTTGGCGAGCGGCTCGATGTAGACCTCGCGCGAGTCGGAGCCGGCCTCGGTCAGCTCCTGCGTGGGCAGGCCGCCGAAGTTGTCGACCGAGTCGTCCATCTCGGCCGCGAGGTAGGGCACGCCGGCCTCCGCGCCGGCGAGCAGCGCATGGCCCTGCGATTCGGCGCCGAACCAGAGCCGGTACGAGCGGTTCGCGAACAGCAGTTCGCCCTGCTGCACCGACAGCACCGAGACTGCCGCGTCCAGCCCCTCGAGCACGGTCGTGAAGCGCTCGTGCGAGGCCGACAGCTGATCGCGGATCCGCTTGGCCTCGGTGATGTTGGTCATCGAGGTCATCCAGCCGGTCTGCACGCCCTTCGGGTCGATCAGCGGCGAGACGTACATGCGCGAGTCGAACAGCGAGCCGTCCTTGCGCATGATCTTCACCTCGATGCCGCCGGCCGGGCTGCGGCCCTGCAATTCCTGCTGCAAGAGGCGCGCGTTCTCTTCGAGGCGATCGGGCGGCCAGTGCGGGAAGGGCGGGGTGCGGCCGACCAGTTCCGACTCGAAGAAGCCGGTCATCGCGCAGAAGGCCGGGTTCACGTACGTGATGCGGCCTTCCAGGTCCATCGCGCGCATGCCGGTCAGCATGGAGTTCTCCATCGCGCGGCGGAAGTTGGTCTCCGAGACCAGCGCGCCCTGCATCTGCAGGCGGCGGCGCATGTGGCGCCAGGTGCCCAGCAGCATCCAAACCGTCAGCACCGACAGCGCAGCCACCATCCAGAACAGGGTGTTGCTGATCAGGCCGATCGAGGTGCGGTAGCCGTGCACGCGCAGGATGAGACCGTTCGCTGCCGGCGCCAGCGGCAGCTGGTAGACGATGGACGGCTTCGGCGGCTTGGCGCCCGGCATCTGCGTGACGGTGCTGGCGTAGACATGCTCGCTCGCGTCGGTCAGCGTGATGGTGTGGCGGCGCGAGACCTCCGGCGGGAGATTGCGGCGCATCAGCGCCTCGATCGAGTATTCGGCGATCAGCGCGCCAGCGAATGCGCTGCGTTCGAGCAGCGGCACCTGGACCTGGAACACCGCGTTGCCGAGCGAATCGACGAACGGCCGGGTGTAGACCGGTTGACGCTGCGCGCGGGCGGCGGCGAAGCCGGCCTCGGTCGGCGAGTCGCTCCCCTCGACCGGCAATGCGGCCGGCGTGTCGTCCGGCGTGGCACCGGCCTCGGCCGGGAAGCTCGTCGCCGAATAGCTGGCGCGCGGGGCTCGCGCCGCGTTGACCCAGACCAGGTTGGTGATCTCGGGCCGCTCGCGCGTGAAGCTGCCCGCTTGGGCAAGGAACTGGTCGTGGTCGATCGCGCGGGTGACGATCTCACGTGCGATCCGTACCAGCTGTTCCTGGTTCTCGATCAGGCGCAGGCGGATCTGGGTCTGCGCGATCTCGGCATCGCGCTTGACCGATTCCTGGCCCCGCTCGAATTCCTCATTGCGCAGATACCAGAACGCCAAGATGATGGCTGCGAGAAAGAGGAGCACCGAGACCAGCGGACCCAGCGTCGCGTACCGATCCTGGCGGGCGGCCGACTGGCGCCGCCACCAGCGCCCGAACAGCTTTTCGGGCCAGGTTCGGGCGGGGCGCGGTTTGGTGGTGGCCTCGAGGGCAGGTTGCATGGCGGAATTATCAAGGGTGGCGCGTTCAAGCCCCGAACCGATGGAGGTAAGAAGCCCGATCAACGGGCCTTCGGACGCAGAAATTCACAATATGAAATCGCTTCGCACCATTTGGAACTTCACGGGAGTTGTGAGAGACTTCCGCGCACCCGACAAATTCGATCAAGGAGACAAGCATGTCAGCACAGCCTGATTCATTCCTCGGAGCCGCCGCCAATGACGCAGACGCCCAGGAAACCCGTGAATGGTTGGACGCACTTTCGGCCGTGATCGGCGCGGAAGGCGGTGAGCGCGCGCACTTTCTGCTGGAGACGCTGATCGACCACGCGCGCCAGGCCGGCATCGACGTGCCGTTCTCGGCCAATACCGCCTACGTCAACACGATTCCGGCCGACCAGGAAGAGCGCACGCCCGGCAACATCGAGATCGAGGAACGGCTGCGCACCTACATGCGCTGGAACGCGATGGCGATGGTCGTGAAGGCGAACCGCCTGCACCCCGCCGACGGCGGCGACCTGGGCGGCCACATCTCGAGCTTCGCGTCGCTGGCGACCATGTTCGGCACCGGTTTCAACCACTTCTGGCACGCCGAAAGCGAAGGCCACGGCGGCGACCTGCTCTACATCCAGGGCCATTCGTCGCCCGGCGTCTATGCGCGCGCGTTCATGGAAGGCCGCCTGAGCGAGGAACAGCTGCTCAACTTCCGCCAGGAGGTCGACGGCAAGGGCATCTCCAGCTACCCGCACCCGAAGCTGATGCCGGACTTCTGGCAGTTCCCGACCGTCTCGATGGGCCTGGGCCCGCTGATGGCGATCTACCAGGCGCGGTTCCTGAAGTACCTGCACGCCCGCGGCATCGCCGACACCAGCAACCGCAAGGTCTGGGTGTTCTGCGGCGACGGCGAGATGGACGAGCCCGAATCGTTGGGCGCGATCGGCCTGGCCGCGCGCGAGAAGCTCGACAACCTGATCTTCGTCATCAACTGCAACCTGCAGCGCCTGGACGGCCCGGTGCGCGGCAACGGCAAGATCATCCAGGAGCTCGAAGGCGAGTTCCGCGGCTCGGGCTGGAACGTCATCAAACTGCTCTGGGGCAGCTACTGGGACCCGCTGCTGGCGCGTGACAAGGACGAGATCCTGCGCAAGGTGATGATGGACACGGTCGACGGCGACTACCAGGCGATGAAGGCCAACGACGGCGCGTTCGTGCGCAAGAACTTCTTCGGCCAGCACCCGAAGCTTCTCGAGATGGTCGCGAAGATGAGCGACGACGACATCTGGCGCCTGAACCGCGGCGGCCACGACCCGCAGAAGGTCTACGCCGCGTTCCACAAGGCCGTCTCCACCAAGGGCCAGCCGACCGTGCTGCTGATCAAGACGGTCAAGGGCTTCGGCATGGGCAAGAGCGGCGAGGGCAAGAACACCGCGCACCAGACCAAGAAGCTGCTCGACGAGGACCTGAAGGTCTTCCGCGACCGCTTCAACATCCCGCTGACCGACGAGCAGCTCGCCGACATCCCCTTCATCAAGCCGGCCGACGACACGCCGGAGATGAAGTACCTGCACGAGCGCCGCAAGGCCCTCGGCGGCTACCTGCCGCACCGCCGCCAGAAGGCCGACGAGAAGCTGAACGTGCCGCCGCTCGAGACCTTCAAGGCCGTGCTCGATGCGACTGCCGAGGGCCGCGAGATCTCGACCACGCAGGCGTTCGTGCGCTTCCTGACGCAGTTGCTGCGCGACAAGGAACTCGGCCCGCGCGCGGTGCCGATCCTGGTCGACGAGGCGCGCACCTTCGGCATGGAAGGGCTGTTCCGCCAGATCGGCATCTACAACCCCGCGGGTCAGAACTACACGCCGGTCGACAAGGACCAGGTGATGTACTACCGCGAGGACAAGTCCGGCCAGGTGCTGCAGGAAGGCATCAACGAGCCCGGCGGCATGAGTTCGTGGATCGCGGCGGCGACGTCGTATTCGACGAACAACCGGATCATGATCCCGTTCTTCGTCTACTACTCGATGTTCGGCTTCCAGCGCATCGGCGACCTGGCCTGGGCCGCCGGCGACATGCAGGCGCGCGGCTTCCTGCTCGGCGGCACCTCGGGCCGCACGACGCTGAACGGCGAAGGCCTGCAGCACGAGGACGGCCACAGCCACATCCTGGCCAGCACGATCCCGAACTGCATCAGCTACGACCCGACCTTCGCGCACGAGGTCGGCGTGATCCTGCACCACGGCCTGAAGCGCATGGTCGAGGACCAGGAGAACGTCTACTTTTACCTGACGCTGCTGAACGAGAACTACCCGATGCCGGGCCTGAAGGCCGGCACCGAGGAGCAGATCATCAAGGGCATGTACCTGCTCGAGGAAGGCGCCAAGAAGACCCCGCGCGTCAACCTGCTGGGCAGCGGCACGATCCTGCTCGAGAGCGTCGCGGCCAAGAAGCTGCTGGAAGAAGAGTGGGGCGTCGCCGCAAACGTCTGGAGCTGCCCGAGCTTCAACCAGCTCGCGCGCGACGGCCAGGACGCCGACCGCTGGAACCTGCTGCACCCGACCGAGAAGAAGCAGCGCGTGCCGTTCGTGACCGAGCTGCTCGACAAGCAGCCGGGCCCGGTGATCGCCTCGACCGACTACATGAAGAACTACGCCGAGCAGATCCGCGCGTTCATCCCGAAGGGCCGCACCTACCGCGTGCTCGGCACCGACGGCTTCGGCCGCAGCGACTTCCGCAGCAAGCTGCGCGAGCACTTCGAGGTCAACCGCCACTACATCGTGGTCGCCGCGCTGAAGGCGCTGGCCGACGACGGCTCGGTGCCGGTGGCCAAGGTCGCCGAGGCGATCAAGAAGTACGGCATCAACGCCGACAAGATCAACCCGCTGTACGCCTAACAAGACCCCGGAGACAAGAACATGGCACTGGTTGAAGTCAAGGTCCCGGACATCGGCGACTTCGAAGAGGTCGAGGTCATCGAGCTGCTGGTCAAGCCCGGCGACACGGTGAAGGCCGAGCAATCGCTGATCACGGTCGAGAGCGACAAGGCGTCGATGGAAATCCCGTCGTCGCATGCCGGCGTCGTGAAGGAGCTGAAGGTCAAGCTCGGCGACAAGGTCAAGGAAGGGTCGCTGGTGCTGATGATCGAGGCGGCGGGTGACGCCGCCTCCGCCGCGCCTGCCCCTGCGCCCGCCGCCGCGGCGCCTGCCCCTGCGGCTGCGCCCGCGCCGGTCGCTGCGCCCGCCCCCGCACCGGCCGCGAGCGCCGGACCCGTGGATGTGCTGGTCCCCGACATCGGCGATTTCGACGAGGTGACCGTCATCGAGGTGATGGTCAAGGCTGGCGAGACGATCAAGGTCGAGCAGAGCCTGATCACCGTCGAGAGCGACAAGGCCTCGATGGAGATCCCGTCGTCGCATGCCGGCGTGGTCCACGACGTCAAGGTCAAGGTGGGCGACAAGGTCAAGATGGGCAGCCTGGTGGCCGTGATCCAGGCGACCGGCGGGGCGGCTGCGCCGGCCGCAGCGGCGGCTGACGCGGCTCCGGCGCCAGCGACCGCTTCCGCGCCGGCGCCCGCGGCCGCCCCGACCGCCGAGAAGGCCCTGCCCACGGCTGCGCTGCCCGCCCACGAGCCCACCGCGCCGAAGGGCAACCTGCCGCACGCGTCGCCGACGATCCGCAAGCTCGCGCGCGAGCTCGGCGTGCCGCTCGAGGAAGTCCAGGGCAGCGGTCCCAAGGGCCGCATCACCCAGGACGACGTGCACCGCTTCGTCAAGGGCGTGATGGCCGGCAGCGTGCAGACGGCGGCGCAGAAGTCGGCGGCACCGTCGGCGGCCGCTTCGGCCGGTGGCGGCATCCCCGGCCTGCTGGCCTGGCCGAAGGTCGACTTCACGAAGTTCGGCGCGGTCGAGCGCAAGGACCTGTCGCGCATCAAGAAGCTCAGCGGCGCGAACCTGCACCGCAACTGGGTGCTGATCCCGCACGTCACGAACAACGACGACGCCGACATCACCGAGCTCGAGGCCTTCCGCGTCTCGACCAACAAGGAGAACGAGAAGTCGGGCGTCAAGGTCACGATGCTCGCCTTCGTGATCAAGGCGGTCGTCGCGGCGCTGAAGAAGTTCCCGGAGTTCAACACCTCGCTCGACGGCGACCAACTGGTCTACAAGCAGTACTTCCACATCGGCTTCGCGGCCGACACGCCGAACGGCCTGGTGGTGCCGGTGCTGCGCGACGCCGACAAGAAGGGCATCCTGCAGATCAGCACCGAGATGGGTGAACTGGCCAAGAAAGCGCGCGACGGCAAGCTCGGGCCTGCCGACATGACCGGCGGCTGCTTCTCGATCAGCTCGCTCGGCGGCATCGGCGGCACGCACTTCACGCCGATCATCAACGCACCGGAAGTGGCGATCCTCGGCCTGTCGAAGAGCGCGATGAAGCCGGTGTGGGACGGCAAGCAGTTCGTGCCGCGCCTGACGCTGCCGCTGTCGCTCTCCTACGACCACCGGGTGATCGACGGGGCGCTGGCGGCCCGCTTCAATGCCTATCTCGGGCAGGTCTTGGCCGACTTCCGCCGCGTGCTTCTCTGAGTCGCGCATGACGACGGTAGTGGTGGCCCGCAAGGGCAACACCGTGGCCATCGCGGCCGACACGCTGGTCACGTTCGGCGACACGCGTCTCGGTCACGGCTACGAAGCGAACCTGAAGATGTTCAAGGTCGGCGATTCGTGGATCGGCATGGCCGGCACGACCGCGCACTTCCCGGTCGTGCGGCGGGCGCTGGCGTCGCTGCCGCCCGAAGAGCTCAAGCTGCACTCGCGCGACGAGGTGTTCGAAACCTTCCTGAAGCTGCACCCGAAGCTGAAGGAGAACTTCTTCCTCAACAGCAAGGAGGAAGACGCCGACCCGTACGAGAGCTCGCAGTTCACCGCGCTGATCGCCAACCACGCGGGCATCTTCGGCATCTACTCTTACCGCGAGGTGTTCGAGTTCGACCGCTTCTGGGGCATCGGCACCGGGCGCGCGTTCGCGCTCGGGGCGATGTATGCGAGCTACGACAAGGCCAAGACGGCGCGCGAGGTCGCCGAGACCGGCGTGCGCGCCGGCTGCGAATTCGACAAGAACTCCAGTGGACCGTTTCACGTCCACACCCTCAAACTGAAAGGCTGAACATGGCCATCATCGACATCAAGGTGCCGGACATCGGCGATTTCAAGGACGTGGCGGTGATCGAGGTGCTGGTCAAGCCCGGCGACACCATCAAGGTCGAGCAATCGTTGCTGACCGTGGAAAGCGACAAGGCGTCGATGGAGATCCCGTCGTCGCACGCCGGGGTCGTGAAGGAGGTCAAGGTCAAGGTGGGGGACACGGTCAACGAAGGCTCGGTGATCGTGTCGCTCGACGCGGAGGGCGCGGCAGCTGCGCCTGCCCCTGCGCCCGCCGCTTCGGCCCCTGCGCCGGCCGCGGCACCGGTGGCCGCCGCGACGCCGGCGCCTGTCGCGTCCACGTACGCCGGCGGTGCCGACGTCGAATGCGACCTGGTCGTGCTCGGCGCTGGCCCGGGCGGCTACTCGGCTGCGTTCCGCGCCGCCGACCTCGGCATGAAGGTCGTGCTGGTCGAGCGCTTCGCGACGCTCGGTGGCGTGTGCCTGAACGTCGGCTGCATCCCGTCGAAGGCGCTGCTGCACGTGGCCGCGGTGATGGACGAGGTCAAGCACTTCGACAGCTACGGCATCACCTTCCAGCCGCCGGCGATCGACCTGGCGAAGCTGAAGACGCACAAGGAAAAGGTCGTCGGCAAGCTGACCGGCGGCCTGGCCGCGATGGCGAAGATGCGCAAGGTCACGGTGGTACAGGGCACCGCGGCGTTCCTCGACCCGTTTCACCTCGCCGTCGATTTGGCGAAGGGCGGCAAGCAGACGATCAAGTTCAAGCAGGCCATCATCGCCGCCGGCTCCGAGGCCGTGAAGCTGCCGTTCCTGCCGAAGGACGATCCGCGCGTCGTGACCTCGACCGGCGCGCTCGAACTGCGCCAGAACCCGAAGCGCATGCTGATCGTCGGCGGCGGCATCATCGGCCTGGAGATGGGCACGGTCTACTCGACGCTCGGCGCGCGGCTGGACGTGGTCGAGATGCTGGATGGGCTGATGCAGGGCGCCGACCGCGACCTGGTCAAGGTCTGGCAGAAGATGAACGCGCCGCGCTTCGACAACATCATGCTGAAGACCAAGACGGTGGGCGCCGAAGCGACGAAGGACGGCATCCTGGTGACGTTCGAGAACGCCGACGGTTCGCCGGCGGCGGTCAGAGAACAGCTTTACGACCTGGTGCTGCAGGCCGTCGGCCGCATGCCGAACGGCAAACGCATCGGCGCCGACAAGGCCGGCGTCGCGGTCACTGACCGCGGCTTCATCCCGGTCGACATCCAGATGCGCACCAACGTGCCGCACATCTTCGCGATCGGCGACATCGTCGGCCAGCCGATGCTCGCGCACAAGGCGGTCCACGAGGCGCACGTGGCCGCCGAGGTGGCGGCCGGCGACACCAAGGCGGCGTTCGATGCGCGCGTGATCCCGAGCGTGGCCTACACCGACCCCGAGGTCGCGTGGGTCGGCGTGACCGAGGACGAAGCCAAGGCCAAGGGCATGAAGGTCAAGAAGGGCCTGTTCCCGTGGAATGCGTCGGGCCGCGCGATCGCGAACGGGCGGGACGAGGGCTTCACCAAGCTGATCTTCAGCGAGGAGACCCACCAGATCGTCGGCGGCGGCATCGTCGGTACGCACGCCGGCGACATGATCGGCGAGCTCGCGCTGGCGATCGAGATGGGCGCGGACGCGTTCGACATCGGCAAGACGATCCACCCGCACCCGACGCTGGGCGAGAGCATCGGCCTGGCCGCCGAAGCGTTCGAAGGCGCGTGCACCGACCTGCCGCCGGTCAAGCGCTAGTCGGCAGACCGGCGCGCCAAGCAGAAAGGGGCCTCGCGGCCCCTTTCGTTTTCTTGCCGACGTGCTCGGCACCGCGCGCGATCAGGGCTTGCGCACCGGCGCGATGGCGTCGACGGGGCGCTGCAGCGGCGGGACGTCAGCCGCCATCTTCTGCGCCCGCGCATCCAGCTCGCTGCGGTCCACGACGTTCGCCAGGTCGGCGACGATCGCCGGGCAACGCGTCGGCGCGTCGTCGCTCTGGTCCCAGCCCGAGGCGTCGTCGGCGACGTTCGACGTGCGGCTGATGCCGAGCGTGCGGCCCAGCTGGTCCATCGCCGCGTGGGCGCGCGCATAGGCCAGCCCCAGGTCGTGCTCGGCGTTCGCGTACGCACGGCGGGCGGTGTAGACCTCGTTCTCGGCGTTCAGCAGGTCCAGCAGGCTGCGCTGGCCGATGTCGAACTGCTGGCGGTAGGCGTCGCGGGCCTTCTCGATCGCGAGCGTGTTGCGTTCGAGATAGACCAGCTGATCGACCAGCTTGCGCGTGTCGTTGTAGGCGATCGAGGCGGTCTGGCGCACGTCGCGGCAGGTCTTGTCGCGCAGGTCGGTGGCCTGGCTGAGCAGATTGGCCTGCTGGCGCACGCGGGCCGTGTCGGCGCCGCCGTTGTACAGGTTCCAGTTCAGCACGATCTCGGCGGTCGCGTTGCGGGTCTGGTCGAGCAGGCTGTCGACGTTGCGGCCGGCGGCGCCCCGCACCCGCGCCTCGACGCGCGGCTGGAAGGCCGAGCGGCGGCCGTCGGCCAGTGCGCGCGCGGCGCGCAAGGCCTCGATGCTCGCGCTGACGGCGGCGCTCTGGCGCACGGCGAGCGCCATCGCCTCGGCCGGCGAGGCCGGCAGCCCGGCCTTCAGCATCGCGATCGTCGGCAGGTCTTTCGGCGGCGCGCTGCCGACGATGCGCTGGTAGCGCTGGGTCACGTCGTGCAGGTTCGCGACTTCGGTCGTCAGGTTCGATTCGGCCAGCGCCACCCGCGCGCCGGCCTGCTCGAGGTCGACGCCGCGGCCGACGCCGGCCTTGAAGCGCGACTGGATCTGCAGGTACGCGGAGCGATGCTGCACGTAGTTGTCTTCGGCGAGTTGCACCAGGCGGCGGTAGCGCTGCACGTCGAAGTGGGCGCGCGCGGCCTCCAGCGCCGTCTGCTCGGTGGCGTCGATCAGCTCGAAGTAGCGCGCCAGGCGGTCGTGGCCGTAGCGGGCGACGTCGTTGCTCGTGCCCAGGCCGTCCCACAGCAACTGCGTCAGGTTCAGGCCGACCTGGCGGCGCGTCAGCGTTTGCCCCTCTTCGGGCAAGCGGCCGGTGAACCGGTCGTGATCGCGCGCGACGCTGGCGTTCAGGTCCACACGGGGCAGGTAGGCGGCGCGGGCCACGTCGACGGCGTCGACCGAGGCGCGATAGGCGTTGAAACGCGCCGTCACTTCGGGATTCGTGTTGACGGCCTGTTCGACGGTCTGGCGCAAAGGGTCGCGCGTTTGCGCCAGGCTCGTGCCGGCCGCCAGCAACAGCGTCAGGGCGCCGAGCGTCAATCGATTCGTCTTCATGGTCCTCCGGACTGGGTTGTGCGCGCCTTGATCGACGCGCATTGGGGCCCGACGCCCCGCCGGAATTTTCGACGCGCGCGCCCGAATGGAACGCGCAGTGATGCGTGCCAATGACGCCCGGCGGCGCACTTTGTCACGCCGGGTGCCGTGTCTTGGCCAGATAAGCCGCGCCGTCGGCAGCGTGCTGCGCTGATCCGTGGCCCGCCCGGTCCATGTGGCGCTCAAGTCGCGCGCCGCGCGGACGAGAACGATGGGGACGAACCAAGCCTGCGACGTGACCTTTCCCGCAACAGTCCTCCCCGCCGCCTCGCCCGGCACCCTCTGCGCGAGACCGGCGCGGCGCGCATCCGCGCGCGTTTTGCGGGCAGGGCGGCGCACGGTCGTGGGGGTGCTTGCAGGGATCGCGCTGCTCTGCGGCATGGTCGCCGCGCGGGCGTTCGATGTCGAGGCGATGCTGCGTGCGTCGCAGGCGCGCGGGGCCCAGGCCCACGCCGGCGCGCGCGCGTTGCAGGGCCTGCTGGCCAGCCTGGACGGGCAGGACGAGCCGGCGCGGCTGGTCGCGATCAACCAGTTCTTCAACCGCCGCATCCAGTTCGCGCCGGACACGGAGGTCTGGGGTCAGATCGACTACTGGGCCAGCCCGCTCGAGACGCTGGCGCAGGGCCGCGGCGATTGCGAGGACTATGTCATCGCGAAGTACTACGGCCTGCTTGCCGCGGGCGTGCCGGTGGCGCACCTGCGCCTGGTCTACGTGCGCGCGACGCTCGGCGGGCCCGGCGGCGAGGTCCTTCCGCACATGGTGCTCGCGCACTACGCGACGCCGGGCGCGGAGCCGTCGATTTTGGACAATCTCGTGGGCGATATCCGCCCCGCGTCGCGCCGGCGCGACCTGGAGCCCGTCTTCAGCTTCAACGGCGACGGCTTGTGGCAAGGTGTCGGGGCGAACCGCGCCGGCGACCCCGCGGCGCGCTTGTCGCGCTGGCGTGAGGTGCAGGTGAAGGCGCGTGCCGAGGGTTTCGATTGATGATTGAAGAGTGAGCCACCGATGTCGCTGATCCGTCAGATCTGGTTGTTGTTGCTGGGCACCTTGTTGCTGGCGTTCGTCGCGGGCGTGACGGTCAACGTGACGGGCGCGCGCGACGCGCTGCAGACCCAGCTGAGCCTGCAGAACAGCGACAACGCGACCGCGCTGGCGCAGGTCATGACACAGCAGAAGGGCCAGCGCGAGCTCATGGAGCTGGCCGCCACGGCGCAATTCGACACCGGCTACTACCAGCGCATCCGGCTCACCGGGGTGGACGGGAAGCCGCTGTTCCTGCGCGAGGCCGCCAGCAAGCCGCTGCGCGCGCCGGCCTGGTTCGCCACGCTGGTGCCGATCGCCTCCGTGCCCGGTACCGCCCAGGTCTCGGACGGCTGGCGCGCGATCGGCACGCTCGAGGTCGTCAGCCAGGTTGCGTATGCGCATGACCAGCTGTGGCGCAGCAGCGTGCGCTCGGCGCTGGCGCTCGCGCTGGTCGGCCTGGTCGCGGGCGCGCTGGCGCACGTGGGCGTGCGGCGCATCCGCAGGCCGCTGACGGCGACGGTGGCGCAGGCAGAGTCGTTGCAGCGCGGCGAGTACCTGCGGGTGCCGGAACCGAGCGTGCCGGAACTGCGCCGGTTGACCGTGGCGATGAACTCGATGGTGGACCGGCTGCGCGGCGTGTTCGAGTCGCAGGCGGAGCAGGTCGAGGCCCTGCGCAGGCAGGCCGGTGGCGACGCGCTGACCGGCCTGGCCAACCGCGCGCACTTCCTCGCGCAGCTGAACGCGTCGCTGCAGCGCGAGGACGGCAGCATCGCCGGCGGCCTGGTGCTGCTGCGCGTGCTCGACCTGGCCGAACTGAACCGGCGGCTGGGTCGCCCCGGCGCCGACCGCCTGATCGCCGCCATCGCGCAGACGCTGCACACCTACACCGAACGCGTGCGCGGCGCGTTCGCCGGCCGCCTGAACGGCTCCGATTTCGCGCTGGCCTTGCCGCTCGGCGGTGTCGCGGCCGAAAGCGCGCGCGCGGTCGTCGAACTGTTGCGCTCGGCCCTGCCGGGGCTGGATGCCGGGGCAGCCGTGGCGGCGGGGGCGATCGAGACGCGCCACCGGGCGGTGCTGGCCGAATTGATGGCCACGGCCGACCTGGCACTCGCGCGCGCCGAGAGCGCCGGCCCGTTCTCCGTCGAGGCCGGCGACGCCGCCGACGCGCCCTGGCTGCTGCTCGGCGAGCGCGGCTGGCGCGAGCGCGTCCGCGAGGCACTCGTCGCGGGCCGCGTGCGGTTGGCGCCATACCCGGTCGTCGACGCCCAGGGTCGCCTGATCCACCTGGAATGCCCGCTGCGCATGCAGCTCGAGGAAGACGGCCGGTTCGAGGCGGCAGCCTACTGGCTGCCGCTGGCGATGCGCAGCCGCCTGACCAGCGAGGTCGACGAGCGCGCGCTCGCGCTCGCGCTCGAGGACATCGCCCACGACGGCCAGCCGCGCTCGATCAACCTGTCGCCCGCGTCGCTGGCGGACAGCGGTTTCGCCGCCCGTCTGCGGGCCGCGCTGCAGGCCATGCCGCGTGAAGCCCGGCTGGTCTGGATCGAGATCAACGAGGCAGCCGCGGTCGAGCACTTCGATCTGGTGCGCGAACTGGGTCGTCAGCTGCGGCCGACCGGCGCGCGCTTCGGGCTGGAGCACGCCGGCGAGCATCTCGGCGAGATCGAGCGCCTGTTCGAGGCGGGGCTCGATTACGTGAAGCTCGACGCAGCCGTGGCCCACGGCGTCGCGCTCGACGCCACCCGCGCCGGCTTCGTGAAGAGCCTGGTCACGCTGCTGCACAGCCTCGCGATCCAGGTGTACGTGGAAGGCGTCAACGACGAGCACGACGCCCGGGCGCTCCATGCGCTGGGCGTCGATGGCCTCACCGGCCCGGGGGTCGAGACGCCGGCCGGCGCACCGGCCCGTGTCTGACCCGCTGGTTCAATCAACCACCAGCTTGCCCTTGCTCAGCAGGTCCTGAATGATCAGCTGATCGGTGTTGAGGGCGCCGCCGTTGGTCAGATCGACGCCCGTGAGCACGATCTTCTCGTCGGCGCTGCTCGTGCCGACGCCGTGCGATTTCACTTCGATCGTCGTGGTTCCGGCGCTCGTGGTGAAGTGCAGGAAGTCGGTCAGGTTTCCGTTGGGCTGGAAGGCGTTGTGATACTCGCCGATCAACAAGTCGCGCAGATCGAGCACGTCGCCGCCGGAGGAGGCCGCGGCCTTGTTGAAGTCGGTGATCGTGTCGACCGCGGGCGACGCCGACGTGCCCTGTTCGTTCAACGTCCACGCGAAGGTGTTGCTCGAGGTGTCGGTGCCCGTGCCCGTGCCACCGGTCAGGGTGTCGCTGCCGGCGCCTCCCCAGAGCACGTCGCTGCCGGCGCCACCGATCAGAATGTCGTTGCCGGTCCCGCCGGCGAGCACGTCGTTGCCCCCCAGGCCGTTCAGGGTGTCGTTGCCGCCGGACGCGGAGATGACATCGGCGCCCGCGGTGCCGTTCAGGAGATCGGCTCCGTTTCCTCCCATGATCCCGCCCGTCGTGGTTTCGGTCAGCGTGAGCGTGGCGGTGCTGTAGCCGCCGTGTTCGTCGGCCACCGTGTACGAGATGGCCGGTGCGGTCCCGGTGTAGCCGGCCAGCGGCGTGAACTGGTAGTTGCCGTCCGCCTCCATGCGGAAATAACCGACGCCGGCGATCGTCACGCTGTCGGTCGTGTTGTCGAGGACCCCGACGCTGTCGTAGGTCGGGTACGTCGTGCCGTTGACGGTGAAGCCCGTCACGTACAGGGTGTGGCCGTCGGCATCGGTGTCGTTGGTCAGCACATTGCCGTGGACCACCACGTCGCGGATTGCGGTCACGGCGTCGTTGAACGCCACCGGCGCGGTGTTGGGGGCAATGACGTTGAGCGTCACCGGGGTGATCGTGGTCGCGACCGAGCCACCCAAAGTTTCGGTCGAGGTGGCCTTGTAATTCAACGTGAAGCTGCCGGTGTACCCGGCAGGTGGGGTCACCGTGAGGGCCGAGTAGGTCCAGCCCGTGATCATCGCCACCTGGTTGCCCGCAGTGGCCGTGAAGCTGTGGGTGCCGTCGCTGATCGACGCACCGATCGGGATGCCGGTCACGGCGAGAGCCAAGGCTTCCGAGCCGTCGGTGTCCACCAGCGCGACCGAGGGTTGCGGCAACTGCGTGGTGGTGTTCGTGAACATCGTGTTCGCCGACAACTGCAATGACAGGTTGTCCATCACGCCACCGAGCGAGTTGGAATCCGTCGCCTGGAAGGTCAAGCGGGTGGTACCCGTGGCGGCGGCCGCCAGGTCCAGCTCGAAGTGGGTCCATTCGCTGGTGTCGGTGTTCAGCGTGGCCACCTTGACGCCGCCCCAGAACACGTCCATCTGCGCCGTGCCATAGGCCGGTATCAGCCCTTGGGAGCCGATGTTCTGGTTGTTCAGACGCTCCGCAAAGTCGAAGGACAAGTGGTAGACCTGCCCGGCTTTGGTCGAGACATCGGTGTAGAGATTGGATGCCGCACCCGCGTTGGACTCGAGCTCGATGACACGGTTGGAACTGCCGTTCTGCAGGTATTCGCCCTCGGCATAGACTTCGATCGTGCCGCCCGTGTTGTTGGTGCGCCAGGCGCCGCCGTTCATGTCGGTGGCATAGCGCGTCCAGGCATTGGGTCCGCTCAGCGAGGTCAGTTCGTCGAGGCTCGAGGAACGGAGGAAGCTGGCCGTCGTCAGGGACAGCGTTGGCGCGTCTGCGACCGGGGCGATGTCGAGTGTCATCGTGCCGGTGTTGCTGGTCAGGCTGCCGTCACTCGCGGTGTAGGTGAACTGCGCGTAGTCGGCCTTCATGTTGCCCAGGCCAGCCGCGTAGCCGGTTGTTCCGGATGCGTTCAGCGCCGGCGCGAAGCGCAGATTGCCAGCGTTGACATCAGCGTAGGTAAAGCTGCTGCCTGCCGCTACGGCCGTCCAACTGGTGCCGTCGAAGTGCTGGAGGGTGCCGCTAACCGGCAGCGTCGAGATCTTGATCGACAGGCTGCTGTTGGCGCTGTCGACGTCGCTGACGCCGAAGTTGGCCCAGGTGAGAACGAGCGGCGTGTCCTCGGTACCTGTCACCGCGCCGCTGGTGACCGTCGGTGCGTCGTTCGTGCCGGTGATCGTCAAGGTCAACGTGGTCGACGAGGTGGCGCCGGCGGTGTCACGCATCGTGTAGGTGAACTGCTCGGTGGCGGTCTGGCCGGCGGCCAGCGCCTCGGCGGCGGGGCGGTTGGCCAGGTAGGTGTAGCTGCCGTCGGCCTGCATCGTCAGCGTGCCGTAGGTACCGGTCAGCGGTGTGCTCACTGCGCCGGAGGTGGCGCCGAAGGCCACGCCCGTGACCTGGCGGGTGTCGCCGGCATCGACGTCGGTGTCGTTGCCGAGCACGCCAGGGGCGACGGAGGTGAACAGCACGTCTTCGGTGACGGAGGCCGCATCGGCGACCGCCACCGGGGCGTCGTTGGCGCCCTGGATCGTCACCTGCAGCGTGGTCGTCGAGGTGAGCCCGGCGGCGTCGCGCACCGTGTAGCTGAAGGTGTCGAGCAGGGTGTTGCCGGCGGTGCGCAGGGCCTGCACGGCGGCCAGGCTGTTGTTGACTGCGTAGGTGTAGTTGCCGCTCGCGTCGAGCGTGAGCGTGCCGTACAGGCCGGTCGTGCTGCCGCCGACGATGCCCGCGCCGATGCCCGAGACCGCGGAGACGGTCTTGGTGTCGCCGACATCGACATCGGTGTCGTTGGTCAGCACATTGCCGCTCGGGTTGGTGCCGGCGATGGCGTTGGCGACGCCGCCGGCTTCGACGGCGATGGTGCTGTCGCTGACGGCCATCGGCGCGTCGTCGACGCCGGTGACCGTGATCACCAGGTTGGCCAGGGACGAGGCGCCCCGGTCGTCGATCACCTGGTACGGCACCGTGACGACCTGGCTCTGCCCTGCGGCGAGCGACTGGTAGGCCGCGTTGCTCGGGTCGAAGGTGTAGCTGCCGTTCGAGTTGAAGGTCAGCCCGGCCGGAGCGGCGCCGGTCAGTGCGAAGCTCAGCACTGCGCCGGTGTCGACATCGCTGCCGGTGACCGAGCCCGAGACGACCGGCGCATCTTCCGCGACCGTGAAGCTCGCGCCCGGCGAGGTCGGCACGTCGTTGGTGCCGTTGACCGTGACGACCACCGTGCGCGTGCTGCTGCCGTCGGCCGAGGTGACCGTGAAGCTCTCGGTCAGCGAGGCGGTTGCGGGCAGTGACTGCACGTTGGCGGCCGCGTTGTTCAGCGTGTAGGTCCAGACACCGGCGGCCGTCAGCGCGAAGGTGCCGTAGGTGCCGGGCGTACCGGCCTGCGCGATGAAGCTGGACTGGCCGGCGTCCGGGTCGGCGATGGTCAGCGTGCCGGTCGAGACCAGCGTGGTGTCTTCCTTCACGGTGCCGGTCAGCGGGCCCGAGATCACCGGCAGATCGTTCGTGCCGGTGACGGTGATCGTGACGGTCGTGGTCGAGCCGTCGGAAAGTTGGACGGTGATCGGCTCGCTGACGACCTGGCCCTGCGCGAGCGGTTCGGCGCGGGCGTCGAGCGTGTAGGTCCATTGGCCGTTGGACTGGAGCACGAGCGAGCCGTAGCTGCCGCTGATCGTGGCCGGCACAAAGGCCAGCGTGGGGTTGTCGACGTCGGTGGCCGTGAGCGTGCCGCTGACAGTGGGCGAGGTGTTCTCGGTGACCGCACCAACGCCCGCAGAGATGACCGGCGCATCGTCGGTGCCGGTGATCGTGACGGTGACCTGCGAGGTCGTGCCATCGACGCTGCGAACCGTGAAGACCTCGTTCGGCAGCGTTTGGCCAGCGCCGAGCGCCTGCACGGCCGGGTCGGCGTTGTTGAGCGTGTAGGTCCACACGCCGGCCGCATCGATGCTGAAGCTGCCGTGGGCGCCGGCAATGCTGGTCTGCGGCAGGAAGGCGGACTGACCCACGTCGGCATCGCTGACGGTGAGCGTGCCGCCCGTGGTCAGGGTCGTGTCTTCGACGGTTGCGCCGGTGGCTACGCCGCCGATCACGGCCGCGTCGTTGGTGCCGGTGACGGTGATCGTGACGGTCGTGGTCGACCCGTCATTGAGCGTGACGGTGATCGGCTCGCTGACGACCTGGCCCTGCGCGAGCGGTTCGGCGCGGGCGTCGAGCGTGTAGGTCCATTGGCCGTTGGACTGGAGCACGAGCGAGCCGTAGCTGCCGCTGATCGTGGCCGGCACAAAGGCCAGCGCCGGGTTGTCCACGTCCGTGGCGGTCAAGGTGCCGCTGGTGCTGGGCGAGGTGTTCTCGGTGACCGCACCGACGCCCGAAGAGATGACCGGCGCGTCGTCGGTGCCGGTGATCGTGACGGTGACCTGCGAGGTCGTGCCATCCAGGCTCTGAACGGTGAAGACTTCGCTCGGCAGCGTTTGGCCAGCGCCGAGCGCCTGCACGGCCGGGTCGGCGTTGTTGAGCGTGTAGGTCCACACGCCGGCGGCGTCGATGCTGAAGGTACCGTGGGCACCCGCAATGGCGGTTTGCGGCTGGAAGCTCGACTGGCCCGCGTCGGGATCGACAACGGTCAACGTGCCACCGGTGGTGAGCGTCGTGTCTTCGACGGTTGCGCCGGTGGCCACGCCGCCGATGACGGCCGCGTCGTTGGTGCCGGTGACCGTGATCGTGACGGTCGTGGTCGACCCGTCATTGAGCGTGACGGTGATCGGCTCGCTGACGACCTGGCCCTGCGCGAGCGGTTCGGCGCGTGCGTCGAGCGTGTAGGTCCATTGGCCGTTGGACTGGAGCACGAGCGAGCCGTAGCTGCCGCTGATCGTGGCCGGCACAAAGGCCAGCGCCGGGTTGTCCACGTCCGTGGCGGTCAAGATGCCGCTGGTGCTGGGCGAGGTGTTCTCGGTGACCGCACCAACGCCCGAAGAGATGACCGGCGCATCGTCGGTGCCGGTGATCGTGACGGTGACCTGCGAGGTCGTGCCATCCAGGCTCTGAACTGTGAAGACTTCGCTCGGCAGCATTTGGCCGGCGCCGAGCGCCTGCACGGCCGGGTCGGCGTTGTTGAGCGTGTAGGTCCACACGCCGGCCGCGTCGATGCTGAAGCTGCCGTGTGCACCGGCGATGCCGGTCTGCGGCTGGAAGGCGGCCTCGCCGGCGTCCGGATCGACGACCGTGAGCGTGCCACCGGTGGTCAGCGTCGTGTCTTCCACGGTCGCGCCGGTGGCGTTCCCGCCGATGACGGCGGTGTCGGGTACTGGCGTGACGTTGATCGTCAGCGTGTTCGGCACCGTGTCGAAGGCGCCGGCGCTGTCCTGCACGCTGAAGGTGAAGTTCGCGTAAGGCGAGCCGTTGGCATCGGCGATGGGCTTGAAGACGAGCAGACCCGCGGCGATGTCGGCGGCCGAGATGACGGCGCCGGCGGCCACGGCCACGCCGTTGAGCAGCAGCGTGCCGGCGGCAGGCAGGGTGTCGATGCGCACACCGGCCAGGGTTTGACCGGCATCCGCGTCCGCGAACCCGAAGTCGGCCGTCGTCACCGTGTACGACCCGTCTTCGTTGATCGCGTGCGTGCTGTCGGCGCCGGTGGGCGGCGTGTTGCTGCCGACGTTGACGGTGACGGTGGCGGTGCTGGTGCCGCCCTGGCCGTCGCTGATCGTGTAGCTGATGACGACCGGGCCGGTGACGTTGGTGGCCGGCGTGAAGTTCAGCGTGCCGTCCGGGTTGACGGTGACCGTGCCCTGGGCCGGGTTGGTCAGCACCGCGGTCGTGACGGTGAGTGGATCGCCGTCCGGATCGGTGTCGTTCGGCAGCACCGGGATGTTGCTGACGGCGGTGTTGATCGGCGTGGATGCGATGTCGTTGCTCGCGATCGGTGCGTCGTTGGTGCCGGTGACCGTGATCGTGACGGTCGTGGTCGACCCGTCGTTGAGCGTGACGGTGATCGGCTCGCTGACGACCTGGCCCTGCGCGAGCGGTTCGGCGCGGGCGTCGAGCGTGTAGGTCCATTGGCCGTTGGACTGGAGCACGAGCGAGCCGTAGCTGCCGCTGATCGTGGCCGGCACAAAGGCCAGCGTGGGGTTGTCGACGTCGGTGGCCGTGAGCGTGCCGCTGACAGTGGGCGAGGTGTTCTCGGTGACCGCACCAACGCCCGCAGAGATGACCGGCGCATCGTCGGTGCCGGTGATCGTGACGGTGACCTGCGAGGTCGTGCCATCGACGCTGCGAACCGTGAAGACCTCGTTCGGCAGCGTTTGGCCAGCGCCGAGCGCCTGCACGGCCGGGTCGGCGTTGTTGAGCGTGTAGGTCCACACGCCGGCCGCATCGATGCTGAAGCTGCCGTGGGCACCAGGGATGCCGGTCTGCGGCTGGAAGGCGGCCTCGCCGGCGTCCGGATCGACGACCGTGAGCGTGCCACCGGTGGTGAGCGTCGTGTCTTCGACGGTTGCGCCGGTGGCCACGCCGCCGATGACGGCCGCATCAGGAACCGGCGTGACGTTGATCGTCAGCGCATTCGGCGCCGCGTCGAAGGCGCCGGCGCTGTCCTGCACGCTGAACGTGAAGCTCGCGTACGGCGACCCGTTCGCATCGGCGACGGGCACGAAGACGAGCTGTCCGGCGGCGATCACGGCGACCGGGATCAGCGCCCCGGCGGTGACCGCCACGCCGTTCAACAGCAGCGTGCCCGCGCCGGGCAGGGTCTCGATGCGGACGTTGGCGAAGGTTTGGCCGGCGTCGCCGTCGGCATAGCCGAAGTCGGCGACCTGCACGGTGTACGACCCGTCTTCGGCGATCGTGTGGACGCTGTCGGTGCCGGTCGGTGCGGTGTTGGGGCCGACGGTGACGGTGACGGTCGCCGTCGCGGTGCCGCCCTGGCCGTCGGTCACGGTGTAGCTGATGACGACCGGGCCGGTGACGTCGGTGGCCGGCGTGAAGTCCAGCGTGCCGTCCGCGTTGACCGTGATCGTCCCCTGGGCCGGGTTGCTCAGGACCGCGGTGGTGAGGGTGAGCGGATCACCATCCGGATCGGTGTCGTTCGACAGCACCGGGATGCTGACCGGTGTGTTGATCGGCGTCGTGACCTGGTCGTCGATCGCCACCGGCGTGTCGTTGACCGCGCCGACCGTGATCGTCAGCGTCGAGGTCGTCGTGACGGTGCCGTCGGTCAGCGTGTACGTGACCGGCGGCACCGGGCCGTTGTAGTTGGGCGCAGGGACGAAGGTGTAGCTGCCGTCGGGGCCGATGGTCAGCGTGCCGATGCCCGGAATCGTCGCGCTCGTGCCGGCCGGGTAGGAGACGCCGTCGATCGTGTACTGGGTCAGCGTCAGCGGGTCGCCGTCGACGTCGCTGTCGTTGCCGAGCACGTTGCCGGATACCGGGGTGTCTTCGAGCGTCGCGACGGTGTCCGGCTGCCCGATCGGCGCGTCGTTGACCGGCGCGAGATCGATCACGACGCCGCCAGGTACCGTGACGCCGCCGTCGGTGACGGTGTAGCGGAATAGGCCGACCGGCGTGCCGGGCGTGTAGTCGGTGGGCGGGACGTAGGTCAGCCCGGTGAGTTCGCCCGGGGTCAGCACGCTGCCGATCGTCACGGGCGTGCCGTCCGACTTCACGAGTTCGCCGATCAGCGGCAACTGGGTCACGCGGATGACGGCGGCCTCGCTGATCCCGGTCGGCGCGGCCAGGCCGAGGTTGACCGGCGCACCTTCTTCGAACGCCTGGATCGTGGTCGTGTCGGCGGCGATGGCTCGCTCGGCTTCGCGCTCGGCCACGCCGATCGGCTCGATGAAGACGCGCTCGGAGGTGTCCGGGAAGGACATCGACGCCGGCGTCACTGCCTCGGTGATGCGGGCCACGCGCAACCCGGGCAGCAGATCGCCACTGTCGCCGCCCGTCAGGCCGGCAGCGGTCGCGTCGGTCGGTTCGGGCTGGTTCAGGCCGGTGATGACACGGTCGATCTCGGGCGTTGCCGGCGCTGCGACAGCGCGCGCGACGGGCGCGCCGTCGTCCGGGGTCAGCTGCACGATGCCGTTCTGCGAGGTCAGGATGACATCGCCGCGATGCACGAGATCGCCGAGATGCAGCGCGTGCATCTTGCCATCCTCGCCCAGCAACAGGGCAGTGCCCCACAACCCGGAGATACGGCCTTGAAGAGTTTTGACGATGGTCGGCATGAGTCGGCTGAATGGGCAAGGAAACGGATAAGCGAGCCTATTTCAGTCGACCTTCCTTATGTGCGCGCAACACGGACACAACGTGAAGCCATTCACCTAAAGCCGGACTTCGCGCTTGCATAGCGCAAGGCGATTCGGCGTATTTCGGACACCGATTTGGGTGTCAGCGCTCGCGCAGCGCGTAGGCCTTGCCCTTGAGCACCGGCTTGAGCAGGTACGACATCACGGTCTTGTGACCGGTGAGGATGTCGACCTCCGCAGTCATGCCCGGGATGATCGGCAGCTTCTCGCTGAAGTTGGCGCGCGTCGTGCGCACCCGCACGAGATAGAACGCGTTGCCCTTCTCGTCGACCACCGTGTCGGGGCTGATGTTCTCGACCGCGGCGTCCATGCCGCCGTAGATCGAGAAGTCGTAGGCGGTGAACTTCACGGTGGCCGCCTGGCCCGGGTGGATGAACGCGATGTCGCGCGGCATCACTTTGGCCTCGAGCACCAGCACGTCGTCGAGCGGCACGATCTCGACGATGTCCTTGCCAGGCTGCACCACGCCGCCCACCGTGTTGGCGAGCAGGCGCTGGACGCGTCCGCGCAACGGGCTGCGGATCTGGGATTTGTCGACCTTGTCCGTGAGGGCCACGGCGCCCTGGTTCAGCGCGTTGAGCTTGCCCATCAACTCGGCCAGTTCCTTGCGGGCCTCGTTGCGGAAGGTCAGCTCGGTCTCCTGGATCTTGCGCTGCGCCTCGCCGATGGAGGCCTGCACGCGGGCCATCTGCGCGCCGGACTGCTCCGAGTCGCCGCGTGCCTTGGATACCGCGCCTTCCAGGCGCAGGATGTCGACCTCCGAGACGGCGCCGCCGGCCAGCAGCGGGCGGGTCTTGGTCAGCTCCTGCTGCGCGAGGTCGAGGCTGCGGTCGGCCGACGCCTTGCGCGAGCGCATCTCGCCCAGCTCCTGCTGGCGTTGCTGGAGCTGCTGCTGGTTGATCGCCAGCAGCGTGTTCAGCTCGGACAGGCGCGTCTCGTACAGGCGCCGCTCCTCTTCGACGATGCGGCGCTCGTCGGCGCTGTCGCTTGCCGGCGGCGCTTCGAATGCCGCGCCTTCGGCGAGTGCCCGCAGCCGCGCCTGCCGGGCTCGCAACGCGAAGCCCTGCGCCGCGCTCTCGCGCACGCCGGAAGTGGCGCGCGTTTCGTCGATTTTCAGCAGCAGCTGGTCCTTCTCGACGACCTGGCCTTCTTTCACGAGGATCTCGGACACGACGCCGCCGTCGAGCGATTGCACGAGTTGCAGCTGGCGTGACGAGATCACCCGCGCATCGCCCTTGGTGATCTCGTCCACCTTGGCAAGCGCGGCCCAGACCAGCAGCAGCACGACCACGACGACGGCCGCGCGCACGATCTTCTGCGCGCGCTGCGTCTTGGCCCGCGACATCAGGTCGCCGGCTTCCAGATCGAAGCCGCGGAAGCCGGCGCCGTCGCGGTCGTCCGGGGTCGCGGCCAGGGCGTCCGCCAGGCGCTGGCGAATGCCCGCCCGGGGTGCCGGGCCCGTGGGGGGAGTGATCAATGCGCTCATGCCGCCTTCGCCACGCGTCCGCTTTGCAGTGCTTCCATGATGCGATCGCGCGGGCCGTCCGCAACGATCTTGCCGCCATCGATCACGATCACGCGGGTCACCATCGCCAGCAGCGAGGTGCGGTGCGTGACCAGCACCACGGTCTTGTCCTGCGCGAAGGCGCCGAGCCGGCCGGTCATCTGCGCTTCGGTGGAGAAGTCCATCGCGCTGGTCGGCTCGTCCAGCAGCAGCATCGGCGCGTTGTGCAGGACGGCCCGTGCCACGCCGACGCTCTGGCGCTGCCCGCCCGAGAGCGATTCGCCGCGTTCGCCGACCGGCATGTCGAAGCCGCGCGGATGGCGGTTGACCAGATCGGTCATGCCGGCCACATCGGCCGCCGCGACGATCGCCGAATCGTGCGCGTAGGGCAGGCCCATCGCGATGTTCTCGCGCAAGGTGCCGTAGAAGAGCGTCACGTCCTGGGAGACGTAGCCGCAGTTGCGGCGCACGTCGGCCGGGTCGAGCTGACGCAGGTCGATGCCGTCGAGCAGCACCGCTCCCTCGGTCGGTTGGTACAGGCCCATGATCAGGCGCTGGATGGTCGACTTGCCCGAGCCGACGCGGCCGATCAGCGCGACCTTCTCCCCCGGGGCGATCTTGAAGCTGAGGCCGTCGAGTGCCGCGTCGGTGCGGCCGGGGTACGCGAACTGGACGTTGCGGAACTCGATCTCGCCGCGCAGCGTCGGCCGTTCGACGAACGCCTGGCCGAGCGGGCGCTCCACCGGCTTGTCCATCATCCGGTTCAGGTTCTCGAGCGCGGTGCGCGCGCCCTGGTACTGCAGCATCAGACCGATGATCTGCCCGGCCGGCGCGAGCGCCCGCGACGACAGCATGCTCGAGGCGATCAGCGCGCCCATGGTCAGCTCGCGCTGCCCAATCAGGTAGACGCCGATGATCACAATGACGACCGACACGAACTGGATCAGCGTGTTGGTGCCGTACATCGCGCCGGACGACAGCGCGCGCGTCTTGACGTTGGTCTTGGCGAGGAACAAGTTGGCCCGCTCCCAGCGCCGCTGGATCACGCTCTCGGCGCCTTGCGACTTGATCGTCTCGATGCCGGTCAGGCTCTCGATCAGCGTCGCGTGGCGCATCGCCGAGGCGCGGTACGTGGTCTCGGAGAGCTCGTGCAGACGCTGTTGCCGCACCCAGCCGAGCGCCAGGATCAGCAACGCCGCCAGCACCACCGGCAACGCCAGCCACGGCGAGATCCACAGCATCACGCCGACGAACAGCAGCGCGAACGGCAGGTCGATCAGCGCGGTCACGGTGCTCGACGCGATGAAATCGCGCACCTGCTCGAAGCCGCGCAGGCTGGCGGCGAAGGAGCCGACCGATTCGGCCCGGTGCTCGAGCCGCATGCCGAGCACCTTCTCCATGAGCGTGGCGGAGATCTGCACGTCGACGCGCGCACTGGCCTCGTCGACGAAGTGGCTGCGCAGCAAGCGCATGAACAGGTCGGCGCCGAGCACCAGCACGACGCCGAGCGCGAGCGCCCACAGCGTCTCGACCGCGTTGTTCGGCACGACGCGGTCGTAGACGTTCATCGAGAACATCGGGAACGCCAGCGCGAACAGGTTGACGAGCAGCGCCGCCCAGAGCACGTCGCGGTAGACGAAGCGCTGCTGCAGCAGGGCGCCCCAGAACCAGTGGCGCGAACGCGGTGTGTCGCGCTCGGCCATGCCCTCGGTGCGCTTGTCGAAGCGGAAATGCGGCCGCACGAACAGCACGACGCCGGTGTGGCGCTCGGTGAGCTCGGCGCGCGGCAGCGTCACCGTGCCCTGGCCGGTCTCGGGCAGCAGCAGGCGGGCGTTGGCGCCGCCTTCGTCCCAGCCGAGAAGGACGCACGCGCGGTCGCCCTGGAGCACCAGGATCGCGGGCAGGGTGGCCGCGTCGATCTGGTCGAGCCCGATACGCTGCAGGCGGGTCGACATGCCGGCGCGAGCGGCGGCGCGCTCGGCGAGTTCGAGCGTCATGCGTCCCTCGACGAGCGGCATGCCGGCGGACAGGGTGGCGCGCGACGCTGCGCGCCCGTGGAGTCGGCAGATCTCGACCAGGCCGTCGAGCAGCGGGTCGGCATGGATCAAGTCTTCGCGCAGTCGCGAAGGCGCTGTCGTTGTCATGAGGACGCGGGAATCAGGAAATGTCGGAACAGTGCAGATCGAACCGGCCGAGGCGCTTGTCGGCGAAGTAATGCATCAGCGTTTCCCGGACGGTGCGGAATGCGAGCTCGTCCCAGGGAATCTCTTCTTCCGTGAAGAGGCGTGCCTCGATCGTCTCCGGGCCCGGCGCGAAGTCGGTGTCGAGCAGGCGGGCGCGGAAGTAGAGGTGGACCTGCCCGACGCGGACGACGCTGAGCACGGTGAACAGCCCCAGCATCTCGAAGTGCGCGCCGGCCTCTTCGACGGTCTCGCGGGCGGCGCCTTGTTCGAGCGTCTCGCCCAGTTCCATGAAGCCTGCCGGCAGCGTCCACTTGCCGTAGCGCGGCTCGATGTTGCGGCGGCACAGCAGGACTTGGTCACCCCAGGCCGGCACGGTGCCCACCACGTTGAGCGGGTTCTCGTAGTGGACCGTATGGCACACCGTGCAGGTGGCCCTCTCACGGTTGTCATCGGCCGGTATCGCATAGACCGTCGAGCCGCCGCAGACCTTGCAGTGCTTGATGCCGTGCGGGGTGATCAACATGGCCGCGAGTGTAGCGGCGCGCCCGTGTCGAACATGGTTCGGCGGGCGGCGAAACGGGGCGCTGCATGGCATCATTCCACGTTGTCGGCGTCGCTGGGTCGACCTGAAGATGGACAACAACCGGAGACTCCCGAGATGACATTTGTTATCAATCCTGTCGCTGCTGCCGCCGTTCCCGTTCAAGGCGGTGCGGCCGGCGCGCTGTTCCCGGTGCACCGCATCTATTGCGTGGGCCGCAACTACGTGGAGCACGCGATCGAGATGGGCCATAGCGGCCGCGAGGCGCCGTTCTTCTTCATGAAGCCAGCCGACGCGGTGTTGTCCGTGCAGGAGGGCACGGTCGGCGAGATGCACTACCCGACCCTCACGAAGAGCCTGCATCACGAACTCGAACTCGTGGTCGCCATTGGAAAGGGCGGGCGCGACATCCCGGCCGCGCAGGCACTCGAACACGTCTGGGGTTACGCGATCGGCCTGGACATGACGCGTCGCGATCTGCAAACTGACGCGAAGAAACAAGGGCGGCCCTGGGACATCTCGAAGGGCTTCGACGAGTCCGCGCCGATCGGGCCGATTCGTCGCGCCGAGGAGTGCAGCCTGACGCCCGACACGAAGATCAGCCTGCTGGTCAACGGCGAGCCTCGCCAGGCCAGCACGCTGGGCAAGCTGATCTGGAGCGTGGCCGAGATCATCGAGCACCTGTCGAAGGCGTGGGAGTTGCAGCCGGGCGACCTGATCTACACCGGCACGCCCGAGGGCGTGGCCGCGGTCGTTGTGGGCGACACGCTGACGGCAAGCCTCGAGGGCGTGGGCACGCTCGAAGTCAAGTTGATCCCCGCCGCGTGAACCCGCATCCCGACTGGCTGCGCCCGACCTGGTCGGTCGATGCTGCCGTCGGTGCTTTCATGACGACGCGGCACGGCGGTGTCAGCGCCGCGCCGTTCGACAGCCTGAACCTGCGCGACGGCGTCGGCGACGACGCTTTGGCGGTGACGCACAACGAGCGTGTCGTTGCGGAAGCGGCTGGCGCTGCGCCGGTCTGGCTCGATCAGGTGCACGGCGCCACGGTCGTGCGATTGACGCGCGCCGATGCCGAACCGGGTGCGCCTGTCCATCGTGCCGACGCAGCGGCCACCACTGAGCGCGGAATCGCCTGCGCGGTGCAGGTCGCCGATTGCCTGCCGGTGCTCTTCGCGGCGCCCGGCGGGCGTGCGGTCGGTGCGGCGCATGCGGGCTGGCGCGGTTTGGCGGCCGGTGTGCTGGAAGCGACGCTGGCGGAGGTGTCGCAGCTGGCGCATTGCGCACCCGACGAAGTACAGGCATGGCTCGGCGCGTGCATCGGGCCGGCGCAATTCGAGGTCGGTGTCGACGTGCTGGACGCGTTCCGCGCGGCGCAAGGCGAAGGCGCCTTGCGCCGCTTCGTGGCCAAGGGCGGCGACAAGTGGCTCGCCGACCTGCCGGGCCTGGCGCGTGACCGTCTTCAGGCGGCGGGGGTGCGGCAAATCGGTGGTGAGAGCTGGTGCACGGTCAGCAAGCCGTCACGGTTTTTCTCGTTTCGTCGCGATCGCGTCACCGGCCGCATGGCCGCCTTGATCTGGATCAACCGGCGCGTCGTTTGAGACGGCGCTCTCGGCCGCCCGCCGGACTCGCTTGCGTGCCGGACTCAGCACCAGGTAGCCGACGATGCCGAGCGGCAGCACACCGTACAGCAGCACCGTGAACAGCGCGCCCAGCAGGGTGCCGCGCGGGCTTGTCGCCTCGACGACGGCCACCATCAGCACGACATAGCCCCACGCGATGGCGATCAATACCATCGCGGCGGCCTGGCGTTTCTCTGCCTGATTGTGAAATTGAATGTCATAATGCGATACAAATAGGGATAGCCTGCGGATGTACAAACCCCGCAGACTCACGTAAAACAAGTGCACGAAGCGCTGCCCCAGACCGCCGACGCCAGCCCAGGAGACTCATGACCACCCCCCTCGATTCTGCGGCTGCGTCCGCCACCGATCTTGCGGCCAACGCGCAAGCCCTGGGCCACACGTTCGGCGAGATCTGGAAGTCGATGTCCGGACTGAGCATCCCAGTGCCCGCGGTGGCAGAGCTGCAGAAGGCCTATGTCGAGCAGGCGACCGAGCTCTGGAATCAGACCTTGCAGGCCAAGCCGCCCGCGCCAGCCGACCGTCGTTTCGCCGCGCCCGACTGGGTCAAGAATCCCGCCGCCGCCTACACCGCGCAGATGTACCTGCTGAATGCGCGCACGCTGATGCAGATGGCCGACAGCCTGCAGGGCGACGCGAAAACCAAGGCGCGCATCCGCTTCGCGGTCCAGCAGTGGATCGACATGGCGTCGCCGAGCAACTACCTCGCGCTCAACCCGGAGGCGCAGCGCAAGGCGCTCGAGACCAAGGGCGAGAGCATCGCCCAGGGCATCAAGCACCTGCTCGACGACGTGCGCCAGGGCCACGTCTCGCAGACCGACGAGCGCGTGTTCGAGATCGGCCGCAACGTGGCGACCACCGTAGGCGCGATCGTGTTCGAGAACGAGCTGTTCCAGCTCATCGAGTACAAGCCGCTGACCGCCAAGGTCTACGAGCGCCCGATGCTGTTCGTGCCGCCGTGCATCAACAAGTACTACATCCTCGACCTGCAGCCGGAGAATTCGCTGATCCGCTACACGGTCGAACAGGGCCATCGGGTATTCGTCGTCAGCTGGCGCAACGCCGACGAGAGCATCAAGAGCTACACCTGGGACCAGTACATCGAGGACGCGGCGATCCGCGCGATCGGGCTGACCCAGGAGATCTCCGGCAGCAAACAGATCAACACGCTCGGCTTCTGCGTGGGCGGCACCATCCTCGCAACGGCGCTGGCCGTGCTGGCGGCGCGGGGCGAGAAGCCTGCGGCGAGCATGACGCTGCTGACCACCTTCCTCGACTTCACCAGCACCGGCGTGCTCGACCTGTTCATCGACGAGACGATGGTGCAGATGCGCGAGATGACGCTCGGCCCGAAGAGCCCGGGCGGCGGCAGCCTGCTGAAGGGTCAGGAACTCGCGACCACGTTCAGCTTCCTGCGCCCGAACGACCTGGTGTGGAACTACGTCGTCGGCAACTACCTGAAGGGCGAGACGCCGCCGCCGTTCGACCTGCTCTACTGGAACAGCGACGGCACCAACCTGCCGGGGCCGATGTACTGCTGGTATCTGCGCAACACCTACCTCGAGAACAATCTGGTCAAGCCGGGCAAGCTGACGGTGTGCGGTGAAAAGGTCGACCTGGGCAAGATCAGCGCGCCGGCCTACATCTACGCCTCGCGCGAGGACCACATCGTGCCTTGGGAGGGCGCCTACCGCAACACCGCGGTGCTCAAGAGCCCGACCCGCTTCGTGCTCGGCGCGTCCGGCCACATCGCCGGCGTGATCAACCCGCCGGCCAAGGGCAAGCGCAGCCACTGGATCGGTGCCCCTGGCGCGCTGCCGGCCGACGCGCAGAGCTGGTTCGACAAGGCCACCGAACACCCGGGCAGCTGGTGGACCGATTGGGCCGGCTGGCTCAAGGGCCACGCCGGCAAGCAGGTCGCGGCGCCCAAGGCACCCGGCAACCGCCAACATCCCGTCATCGAGGCGGCTCCCGGCCGCTACGTGAAGCAGAAGGCCGCCTGAGCGGCATCGCCTTCGACCACCCATTTCATCATCTCAACCTCTGGAGAACTTCCATGACCACCGACATCGTCATCGTCGCCGCCGCCCGCACCGCAGTCGGCAAGTTCGGCGGCACGCTGGGCAAGACCCCCGCGACTGAACTCGGCGCCGCCGTCGTCCAAGACCTGCTGCGTCGCGCCAACCTGTCGGGCGACCAGATCAACGAGCTGATCTTCGGCCAGGTGCTGACGGCCGGCTCGGGCCAGAACCCGGCGCGCCAGACGGTCATCAAGGCCGGCCTGCCGCAAAGCGTTCCGGCGCTGACGATCAATGCGGTCTGCGGCTCGGGCCTGAAGGCCGTGATGCTGGCGGCGCAGGCGATCCGCGACGGCGACTCCGAGATCGTGATCGCCGGCGGCCAGGAGAGCATGAGCATGTCCCCGCACGTGCTGCCGAATTCGCGCGAAGGCATGCGCATGGGCGACTGGAAGATGGTCGACACGATGATCGTCGACGGCCTGTTCGACGTGTACAACAAGTACCACATGGGCATCACCGCCGAGAACGTCGCGAAGAAGTACGACATCTCGCGCGAGAAGCAGGACGCGCTCGCGCTCGCCTCGCAGCAGAAGGCGGCCGCGGCCCAGGAAGCGGGCAAGTTCAAGGACGAGATCGTGCCGTTCAGCATCGCGCAGAAGAAGGGCGACCCGATCGTCTTCTCGGCCGACGAGTACATCAACAAGAAGACCAGCGCCGACGCGCTGGCCGGTCTGCGCCCCGCGTTCGACAAGGCCGGCAGCGTGACCGCCGGCAACGCCTCGGGCCTGAATGACGGTGCCGCCGGCGTGGTGCTGATGACGGCGGCGAAGGCCGCGCAACTGGGGCTGAAGCCGCTCGCGCGCATCGCCAGCTACGCCACCGTCGCGCTCGACCCCAGCATCATGGGCATGGGCCCGGTGCCCGCCTCGCAGAAGGCGCTGCAGCGCGCCGGCTGGAAGGCCCAGGACCTCGACCTGCTCGAGATCAACGAAGCCTTCGCGGCACAGGCCTGCGCCGTCAACAACGAGATGGGCTGGGACACCAGCAAGGTCAACGTCAACGGCGGCGCGATCGCGATCGGGCACCCGATCGGTGCGTCCGGCTGCCGCATCCTGGTGACGCTGCTGCACGAAATGCAACGCCGCGACGCGAAGAAGGGCATCGCCTCGCTGTGCATCGGGGGTGGCATGGGCGTTGCGTTGACTGTCGAGCGCTGAGCGCGCGCCGAAGCATTCCGCCGGGCGCCTCGTCGCCCGCCACCACCTCACCGGCGCAGCACGCGCCGGCGCGCCGCACGCGGGCAACGGCCCCGCGTGCGGCGCCGTCATTGGAAATCACCGGGAATCACATCATGAGTCAGAAGATCGCGTACATCACCGGCGGCATGGGCGGCATCGGCACCACCATGTGCCAGCGGCTGCACCAGGACGGCTTCAAGGTCATCGCCGGCTGCGGCCCGAGCCGCGACCACGCGAAGTGGATCGGCGAGCAGGCCGCGCTCGGCTTCACGTTCTATGCGTCGGTCGGCAATGTCGGCGACTGGGATTCGACGGTCGCCGCGTTCCAGAAGGTCAAGGCCGAACATGGCGCGATCGACGTGCTGGTCAACAACGCTGGCATCACGCGCGACGGCATGTTCCGCAAGATGAGCCGTGCCGATTGGGACGCGGTGATCGAGACCAACCTGACGAGCCTGTTCAACGTGACCAAGCAGGTCATCGACGACATGGTCGACCGCGGCTGGGGCCGCATCATCAACATCAGCTCGGTCAACGGCGAGAAGGGCCAATTCGGCCAGACCAACTACTCCGCCGCCAAGGCCGGCATGCACGGCTTCACGATGGCGCTGGCGCAGGAGGTGGCGAGCAAGGGCGTGACGGTCAACACCGTGAGCCCCGGCTACATCGCGACCGACATGGTCAAGGCGATCCGCCAGGACGTGCTCGACAAGATCATCGCCGGCATCCCGGTCAAGCGCCTGGGCACGCCGGGCGACATCGCGTCGATGGTCTCGTGGGTCGCGTCGGACGAATCCGGCTTTGCCACCGGGGCCGATTTCTCGGTCAACGGCGGCCTGCACATGGGGTAGTCAGAACAGGTGGCCGAGGTTGAACAGCGTCGCCACCCCCAGCACCAGGAAGATCGCCGCCGCGATGCCGTGGACCAGTTTCATCGGCACCTTCTTCGCGAGCCGGTCGCCGACGAACACCGCCGGCACGTCCGCGATCATCATGCCGAGCGTCGTGCCGGCCACGACCGCGACCAGGTCCTGGTAGCGGGCCGCCAGGGCGACCGTCGCGATCTGCGTCTTGTCGCCCATTTCGGCAAGGAAGAACGCGATCAGCGTCGTGCCGAACACGCCGAAGCGCAGCGCGGACGACTCGTCATCGTCGATCTTGTCGGGGATCAGCATCCAGCCGGCCATCGCGATGAACGACACGCCGATGACCCAGCGCAGGATCTGCGGGCCGAGCGCCTGCGCGATCCAGCCGCCGACCAGCCCCGCCGTGGCGTGATTGAGCAGCGTGGCGACGAGGATGCCGAGGATGATGGGGACGGGCTTGCGAAACTTGACCGCGAGCAGCATCGCGAGCAGCTGGGTCTTGTCGCCCATTTCACCGAGCGCGACGACGCCGGTCGAGACGAGGAATGCTTCCAACAGGGATTCTCCAGGACCGGTGCAACAGACGGATGACCACACGGTCCCGCCGGTCGTGCCGGGTCCGCGCGGTCAAAGGTCTTGCCAGGCTGGATCAGCTGCCTGCGCCATGGCCGTGGGGGCCAAGTGTGTTGACGCAGGCCCTGCATCGTGGCGATGCGAGGCGGCTACTCCCCAATGACGGGTGAAGACGCGATTGTAAGCGCTCCCGGTCAGCCGGCCGCGATCGCGCGCGCCGCGGCGGCTTCCAGCGAGGCCTCGCCGCCGTCCCATGCCAGATCGGCGAGCAGGGCGGTCACGCCGGCGAAGTTGCGCTTCATCGACTGGGCGTAGATCGGGTCGTAGTGCTGCACCAGCAGGTCGCGCACGACATCGGGCGTGCGCCCGGCGCGTGCGGCCTCCTGCCAGGCATTGACGACGTCGTGGCCGCGCGTCGCGCGCAGGGCGTCCAGCCGCTCGCAGAACGCGGCCGTGTCGGTGACGAAGTGCCCGTAGTCCTCGAGCAGCAGCGCGACGCGCGCGTCGAGCGACAGGTCCAGGCGCAGGCACGGCGATGCGCGCATCCGTTCGATCAGGGCAAGCGGCACCCGCAAGTCGCCGACCTTCTTGCTCTCGCTCTCGACATACACCGGCCGCGCCGGATCGAAAGTGCGCAAGGCGTCCCAGACGCGCGACTCGAACTGTTTCTGCCCCGGCTGCGGGCTGCCGGGCACCAGGCCCAGCACCGAGCCGCGGTGGTTGGCCAGCGCTTCCAGGTCGAGCACCTGCGCGCCCTGGGCGCGCAGCACCTGCAGCAAACGGCTCTTGCCGGCGCCGGTGCTGCCGCAGATGACCCGGTACTGCAGGCCGGCGGGCAGCACCTCGAGCGCGGCGATCACGGCGCGCCGATAGGCCTGGTAGCCGCCCTCGAGCTTGTGCACGCGAAAGCCGATCTGGTCGAGCACCAGCGACAAGGAACCGCTGCGCGAGCCGCCGCGCCAGCAGTAGACGAGCGGTCGCCAGTCCTTGGGCTTGTCGAACACCTCGCGCTCGATGTGGTCGGCGATGTTGCGCGCCACCAGGGCGGCGCCGCGCTTCTTCGCGAGGAACGGCGACTGCTGCACGTACTCGGTACCGACGACGATGCGCTGCGCATCCGTCAGCGACGGCCAGTTGACCGCACCGGGCAGGCGGTCGAGCGCGAATTCGCTCTCGGAGCGCGCATCGATCAGCGTGTCGAACTCGTCGAGCCGCGCGATCGCGTCGGCCGCGTTGATGGAGAGGAGCATCGTCGGGTCGGCCTCGACCGCTCAGGACGCGAGCGCGTCCAGCAACTCGGTCTCGATCTGCAGCTGCACGCGGTTCTGCTGCAGCGCCGGCCCGTCGATCAGGAAGGTGTCTTCGACCCGCTCGCCGAGCGTCGTGATCTTCGCGAGCTGCAGGTTGATGTGGTGGCGCGCGAGCACCCTGGCGATCGAGAACAGCAGGCCGGAGCGGTCGCTGGCCGAAACGCCGAGCAGCCAGCGCTGCGCGCGCTCGTCCGGTCGCAGCGTGATGCGCGGCGTGATCGGGAACGACTTGACGCGCCGCGAAATGCGTCCGCGCCCCGGCTCGGGCAGCGGCCCGGTCTCGGCGAGCGCATGCGTCAGCTGGTTCTCGACGAACAGGATCAAGTCGCGGTAATGCGTCTCGTAGCTCGAACCGCTGATCTGGAAGGTGTCGAGCGCATAGCCGATGCGCGTGGTGTGGACCTTGGCGTCGAGGATGTTGAAGCCCGCGCCATCGAAGTAGCCGCAGATCCGCGCGAACAGGTCCTGCTGGTCGCGCGCGTAGACGAGCACCTGCAGGCCCTCGCCGAGCGGCGAGACGCGCGCCCGCACGACCGGCGTGGGCGTCTGCACGTGGCCGATCAGCGAGCGCGTGTGCCAGGCGATGTCGGCCGCATCGTGGCGCGCGAAGTAGCTCAGGTCCAGCGTGTTCCAAAGTTCGTGCTGCACGCCCGGCGCGAACGACGCGAGATTCAGCATCTGGCGCGCCTCGAGCTTGCGCGCCTCGACCTCGGCGTCCATGTTCGGCCTCGCGCCGCCGAGCGCGCGCAGCGTCAGGCGGTACAGGTCCTCGAGCAGCTTGCCCTTCCACGCGTTCCAGACCTTCGGGCTGGTGCCGCGGATGTCGGCCACGGTCAGCAGGTACAGCGCGGTCAGCGTGCGCTCGTCGTGCACGAGCTTGGCGAACGCCTCGATCACGTCCGGGTCGGAGAGGTCTTCCTTCTGCGCGATGCGCGACATCGTCAGGTGCGCCTCGACCAGGAACTCGATCAGCGCGGCGTCCTCGCCGACGACGCCATGGTCCTTGCAGAAGCGGCGCGCCTCGACGGCGCCGAGCTCCGAGTGATCGCCGCCGCGGCCCTTGGCCACGTCGTGGAACAGCGCAGCGATGTACAGCACCCAGGGCCGGTCGAAGCTCGACGCGAGCTGCGAGCAGAACGGGTACTCGTGGGCATGCTCCGGGATGAAGAAGCGCCGCACGTTGCGCACCACCATGATGATGTGCTGGTCGACCGTGTAGACGTGGAACAGGTCGTGCTGCATCTGCCCGACGATGCGGCGGAACACCCACAGGTAGCGGCCCAGCACGCTCGTCTGGTTCATCAGCCGGAACACGTGGGTCTGGCCGCCGGACCACTTCAGGATCTTCATGAAGGTGGCGCGGTTCACCGGATCGTGGCGGAACTTCGCATCCATCAGGTCACGCGCGTTGTAGAGCGCCCGCAACGTGCGCGCCGACAGGCCCTTCGGCCCGACCGTCTGCTGGTAGACCAGGAAGGTCTCGAGGATGGCATGCGGGTCGCGCTGGTAGAGGTCGTCGCTCGCCACCTCGAGCATGCCGCCGCGTTCCAGGAACTTGGCGTTGATCGGGCGCATCGGGGCGTCCTGCGAACCCTCGATCCGCTCCTCGATGTTGAGCATCAGGATCTGGTTCAGCTGGGTGACCGCCTTCGCCGCCCAGTAGTAGCGCTTCATCAGCACCTCGGACGCGCGCTGGCCGTGCGTGCCGTGGTAGCCGAAGCTCTCGGCGACGGCGGTCTGCAGGTCGAACACCAGCCGGTCCTCGCGGCGGCCGGCGATCGCGTGCAGGCGGGCGCGGATCAGCTTCAGCAGCCCCTCGTTGCGGTTCAGCTGCTTGACCTCGAACGGCGTGATCAGGCCCTTCGCGGCCAGCGCCGCCCAGGTCTTGCCCAGACCCGCGGCGCGCGCGACCCAGATCACGACCTGCAGGTCGCGCAGGCCACCCGGGCTTTCCTTGCAGTTCGGTTCGAGTGCGTAGGGCGTGTCTTCGTACTTGCGGTGGCGCTGCACCATCTCGAGCGCCTTCGCGCGCAGGAACGCCTTCGGGTCCATCGCCTGGGTGTTGGCGACGCGGAAGCTGTTGAACACGCGCCGCGAGCCGCACAGGTAGCGCGATTCGAGCAGCGCGGTCTGGACGGTCACGTCGCTCTTCGCCATCGCGATGCACTCGCTGACCGAGCGCACGCTGGAGCCGATCTCCAGGCCGATGTCCCAGCAGGCGGTGATGAATGCCTCGATCGAGGTCTTCAGCGCATCGCCGGTGGCCGTGGGCGGCAGCAGTATCAGCACGTCCACATCCGACTGCGGGAACAGTTCGCCGCGACCGTAGCCGCCGACGGCCAGCAGCGCGGTGCCCGACGGCATCGCGGCGTGCTCCCACAACGCCAGCAAGGTCTCGTCGACATGCTTGCTGAGCGCGCGCAGCAAGGTCGCCGCCGCCGGGGCGGAGGGACGTGCCTCCAGGAAGTGCGCCAGCAGGGTCGCCTTGCCGTCGCGAAACCGCGTGCGCAGGTCGGTGACGCTCGTGGCCGTCGGCGGCGGCGCGTCCAGCACGGCGGCCATCGGCGCGGTCCTCAGGCGGTCGCTGCGGCCGCGGCGGTCACGAAGGCCGGCAGCGGCGGGCTGCCCGCCGACAGCGTCATCACCTCGTAGCCGGTCTCGGTGACCAGCACCGTGTGTTCCCACTGGGCGGACAGCGAGCGGTCCTTGGTGACGATGGTCCAGCCGTCGCCCATCTCTCGGATCTCGCGGCGGCCGGCGTTGATCATCGGCTCGATCGTGAACATCATTCCCGGCACCAGCTCCTCGAGTGTGCCGGGGCGGCCGTAGTGCAGCACCTGCGGGTCTTCGTGGAACTTCTGGCCGATGCCGTGGCCGCAGAATTCGCGCACCACCGAGAAACCACTGTTCTCGGCGAAGGTCTGGATCGTGTGGCCGATGTCGCCCAGGCGCACGCCCGGCTTGACCTTCACGATGCCCTTCCACATGGCCTCGTAGGTGATCGCGCACAGGCGCTTGGCCGCGATCGAGCCTTCGCCGACCACGAACATCCGGCTCGTGTCGCCGTGCCAGCCATCCTTGATGACGGTCACGTCGATGTTGACGATGTCGCCGTTCTTCAGCGGCCGGTCGTTCGGAATGCCGTGGCAGACCTGCTGGTTGATCGACGTGCAGATCGACTTGGGGTAGGGCGTGTACCCCGGCGGCGCGTAGTTCAGCGGCGCGGGAACGGCCTGCTGCACGTTCACGATGTGGTCGTGCGCGAGCCGGTCGAGCTGTTCGGTGGAAACGCCCGGCTTCACGTGCGGCGTGAGCATGTCCAGCACTTCGGAGGCGAGGCGGCCGGCGATGCGCATCGCCTCGACGTCCGCAGCAGTCTTGATCGTGATCGTCATGGGGCGGCATTATCCACCGCGGCCGTAAAATCGCGGGTTTCCACCGGGGCGACCCCGAGAGCGCCCTGGCCATGACTCCACCAGCGAGCCCGCCGCGTGACTTCCACCCCCAAGCACCTGTCTCACTTCGAGGGCGGCAATGCGCTGTCCAGCTTCCGCGCCGCGGCGCTGCTGCCGCGCCTTAAGGCCGTCGACGCCCGCATCAGCGGTGTGGCCGCGCGGCACGTGCACTGGGTCTGGAGCGACACGGAACTGCCGCGCGACGCGCACGACAAGCTCGCCGGCCTGCTGCGCTACGGTGACGCCTATGCCGGCCCGACGGACGGCACGCTGATCGTCGTCGCCCCGCGCCTGGGCACCGTCTCGCCCTGGGCCTCGAAGGCGACCGACATCGCACACAACTGCGGCGCCGCCATCCGCCGCGTCGAGCGGGTCACCGAGTACCGCCTGACGCTCAAAAGCGGCCTGCTCGGCGGCACCAAGGCACTGAGCGCGGACGAGCTGTCCGCCGCGGCGGCACTGCTGCACGACCGCATGACCGAAAGCGTGCTGCTCGCCCGCGAGGACGCGGTCCACCTGTTCGACGAGCAACCAGCGATCCCGATGGCGCATGTGGACGTGCTGGCGCAGGGGCGCGATGCGCTGGCCAGCGCGAACGTCGACTTCGGCCTGGCGCTGTCGGATGACGAGATCGACTACCTCGTCGCCGCGTTCAGCGGGCTGAAGCGCAACCCGACCGACGTCGAGCTGATGATGTTCGCGCAGGCCAACAGCGAGCACTGCCGCCACAAGATCTTCAACGCCCAGTTCGTGATCGACGGCGTCCCGCAGCAGCGCTCGATGTTCCAGATGATCCGCAACACCGAGGCGCTCAACCCGCAGCACACGGTGGTCGCGTACAGCGACAACGCGTCGGTGATGGAAGGTGGCACGATCGAACGCTGGCTGCCGCAGGGCTACACGAACGCGCCGGTATACAGCGCGCGTACCGAACCGGTCCATGTGCTGATGAAGGTCGAGACCCACAACCACCCGACGGCGATCTCGCCGTTTCCGGGCGCCTCGACCGGCGCCGGTGGCGAGATCCGCGACGAGGGTGCGACCGGTCGCGGCTCGAAGCCCAAGGCCGGCATCACGGGGTTCAGCGTGTCCAACCTGCACCTGCCCGGAACGAACGAGCCGTGGGAGCAAACCCCGTACGGCAAGCCCGAGCACATTGCCAGCCCGCTGCAGATCATGATCGACGGACCGCTCGGTGGTGCCGCGTTCAACAACGAGTTCGGCAGGCCGAACCTGGGCGGCTACTTCCGCGTGTTCGAGCAGGACGTGGCCGGCCAGCGTCGCGGTTATCACAAGCCGATCATGATCGCCGGCGGGCTCGGCTCGATCGCCGCGTCGCAGACGAAGAAGATCGCGTTCCCGCCCGGCACGCTGCTGATCCAGCTCGGCGGCCCGGGCATGCGCATCGGCATGGGCGGCGGCGCCGCGAGCTCGATGGCGGCCGGCGCGAACGCGGCGGCGCTCGATTTCGACTCGGTGCAGCGCGGCAACCCCGAGATCGAACGCCGCGCGCAGGAGGTCATCAACCACTGCTGGGCACTCGGCGACAGCAACCCGATCCTGGCGATCCATGACGTGGGCGCGGGCGGTATCTCGAACGCGTTCCCCGAACTCGTCGACGGCGCCGGCATGGGCGCGCGCTTCGACCTGCGCCAGGTGCCGCTGGAGGAGACCGGACTCGCGCCCAAGGAGATCTGGTGCAACGAGAGCCAGGAGCGCTACGTGATGGCGGTCGCGCCCGAGGCGCTGCCGATCTTCCGCGCGATGGCGGAGCGCGAGCGCTGCCCGTTCGCGGTCGTCGGCGTGACGACGGCGGAGAAGGACCTGATCCTCGAAGACGGCCCCGGCGGCGAGCGCTCGATCGCGATGCCGATGGAGGTACTGCTCGGCAAGCCGCCGAAGATGGTGCGCGATGTGCGGCGGGTGGAACGCGAATCGCCGCGGCTGGACCTGAACGACGTGGTGCTGGAGAAGGTCGCGTTCGACGTGCTTCGGCACCCGACGGTGGCCAGCAAGCGCTTCCTGATCACGATCGGCGACCGCACGGTCGGCGGCCTGAACAGCCGCGATCCGATGGTCGGGCCGTGGCAGGTGCCGGTCGCCGATTGCGCGGTCACGCTGGCCGATTTCAGCGGCTTCCGGGGCGAGGCGATGGCGATGGGCGAGCGCACGCCGCTCGCGTCGCTCGACGCGCCGGCCTCCGGCCGGATGGCGGTCGGCGAGGCGATCACGAACCTGCTGGCGGCGCCGATCGAGCTGGCGCGCGTCAAGCTCAGCTGCAACTGGATGGCGGCCTGCGGCGAGCCGGGCGAGGACGCTGCGCTGTACGACACCGTGACGGCCGTGGGCATGGAGCTGTGCCCGGCACTGGGCATCAGCGTGCCGGTCGGCAAGGACTCGCTGTCGATGCGCACGCGCTGGTCGGATGACGGCGCGGCCAAGCAGGTCACCGCGCCGGTCAGCCTGATCGTCACCGCGTTCGCGACGCTGGCCGACGTGCGTCCGACGCTGACGCCGCAGCTGCAGCCCGGCGACACGACGCTGATCCTGATCGATCTCGGCCAGGGCAGGAACCGCATGGCCGGCTCGATGCTGGCGCAGGCGCTGAACCAGTTCGGCTCGCGCGCCGAGGACGGCGTGCCCGATCTCGACGACCCGGCGCAGCTGAAGGCGCTGGTCGCCGCGATCAACGCGCTGCGCGCGCAGGGCCGCCTGCTCGCCTACCACGATCGCAGCGACGGCGGCTTGTGGGCAGCTGCGTGCGAGATGGCTTTTGCGGGCCACCTGGGCCTGAGTCTGAACGTGGACATGCTGGTCACCGAGGGCGACGGCATCAGCGACAGCCGCGCCGAGTACGGCGACTCGAAGAACTGGGCGATGCAGGTTGGCGCACGCCGCAACGAGCTCACCTTGCGCGCGCTGTTCAACGAAGAACTCGGCGCCGTGATCCAGGTGCCGACGGCGGCGCGCAACGAGGTGATGCAGCTGCTGCGCGAGCACGGCCTCAGCAAGCACAGCCACTTCATCGGCAAGCCGAACGACCGCGGCGTGATGGAGGTCTGGCGCGACGCCAAGGCGGTCTTCAGTGCGCCGCTGCGCGACCTGCACCAGACCTGGGACGAGGTCTCCTGGCGCATCGCGACGCTGCGCGACAACCCGGCCGGCGCGGATGCGGAGCACGAGGCGGCGGGGCGGGTCGACGACCCGGGCCTGCACGTGTCGCTCAGCTTCGATGCGAGCGTCGACGTCGCCGCGCCGTTCATCGGCAAGGCGCGGCCCAGGCTGGCGATCCTGCGCGAGCAGGGCGTCAACAGCCACCTCGAGATGAGCTACGCAATGGACCGCGCCGGCTTCGAGACCTACGACGTGCACATGAGCGACCTCCAGGCCGGCCGCGCGCGTCTCGACCAGTTCCAGGGCTTCGTCGCCTGCGGCGGCTTCAGCTACGGCGACACGCTGGGCGCCGGCGAGGGCTGGGCGCGCTCGGTGATGTTCAACCCGGCGCTGGCCGAGCAGTTCGCCGCGTTCTTCAACCGCCCCGACACCTTCGCGCTCGGCGTGTGCAACGGCTGCCAGATGATGGCGGCGCTCTCGCCGATCATTCCCGGCGCGAGTGCGTGGCCGAAGTTCACGCGCAACCGCAGCGAGCAGTTCGAGGCGCGGCTCAGCCTGGTCGAGGTGCTCGACAGCCCGTCGATCTTCTTCACCGGCATGGCCGGCAGCCGGCTGCCGGTGGCGGTGGCGCACGGCGAGGGCTTCGCCGATTTTTCGCAGCGCGGCGACGCGAGGGCGGTGCACCGTGCGATGCGCTTCGTCGACCATTTCGGCGCAGCGACCGAGGCCTACCCCTTCAACCCGAACGGCAGCCCGGACGGACTGACCGCGGTCACCACCGCCGATGGCCGCTTCACCGCACTGATGCCGCACGCCGAGCGCGTGTTCCGCAATGTGCAGCTGAGTTGGACATCGGGCGAGCGCAGCGCCCCGAGCCCGTGGACGCGGATGTTCGCGAACGCGCGGGTCTGGGTCGGGTAGGCCGAACTAGCGCCGGGCTGCCGCCGCGGCACGCAGCGCCTCGGCGGTGGCCGCGTCGGCGGGGAAGAAGGTCTCCAGCGCCAGTTCCGACAGCGTGACCTCCACCGGCGTGCCGAACACCGTCATCGTGCTGATCAACGACAGGGTGCCCAGCGGGGTGTCGAGCACGAGCGGGACGACGATCGACGTGTGGGGCATGAAGGCGGCGGCGCCGTCGTGCGCAGGCACGGGGTAGCCGGCGAGTTCGTCGGCGAGCGCGGCGAGTGTCGCGTCGGCGGTCACCGCGATCTGGTGGTGCAGGCGCTCGAACAGGTGCGCGCGCCACTGCGCCAGGTTGAGAATGCGCGGGGCCAGGCCGTCGGGATGGAGGCTGACGCGCAGCACATTGGCCGGCGGCGCCAGGAGGTCGGGGGCGACCCCCATGGTGAGCAGCGCGCCGGACGCTGCGTTGTGCGCGATCAGGTTCCAGTGCCGGTCGACCGCGAGCGCAGGGAAGGGCTCGTGCGCCTCCAGGATCTGCTCGACCGCGGCGCGTGCGGCCGCGAGCGCCGGGTCGTCCAGTCCGCGTTCCGCGTACATCGGCGCGAACCCTGCCGCCGTCAACAGCCGGTTGCGTTCGCGCAGCGGCACGTCGAGCCGGTCGGCCAGGCGCAGCACCATCTCCCGGCTCGGCATCGCGCGGCCGGTTTCCACACAGCTCAGATGCCGCGTCGAGACCTCGGCATCGACCGAGAGGTCGAGCTGGCTCAGGCGGCGGCGCTGGCGCCATTCGCGCAATTGCGTGCCGACGGGCGGGGTGGCAGAGGGGCTCATGGGCAGGACGATAGCGCAGCGTCGGCGCGACTCGCATGACCTGCGAGGTCATGGACGCAGTGACCCGCCGTCAAGCAGCTGCGCTATCGTCCCTGCGTGACCGCGACGACGAGACCTTCCGCAACCGCGCGCCAGCGCTTCGACCGCCTCGACGCGCTGCGCGCGGTCGCGATCGTCTGGATGGCGCTGTTCCATTTCTGCTTCGACCTGAACTACTTCGGCTTCATCCGCCAGAACTTCTACACCGACCCGTTCTGGACCCTGCAGCGCAGCTGCATCGTCAGCCTGTTCCTGTTCTGCGCCGGCCTCGGCCAGGCGGTCGCGCTCGACCAGCGCCAGCCCTGGCCGCGCTTCTGGCGCCGCTGGGCGCAGGTGGCGGGCTGCGCGTTGCTGGTGACGATCGGTTCGCTGTGGATGTTCCCGCGCAGCTACATCAGCTTCGGGGTCCTGCACTGCATCGCGATTGCGCTGATCGTGATGCGGGTGAGCGGCGGCGCGGGGCGTTGGCTGTGGCCGCTCGGGCTCGTCGCGATCCTGCTGCCGCAGTTCGTTCAGCACCCGTTCTTCGACACGCGCTGGACCAACGGGCTCGGCCTGGTCACCCGCAAGCCGGTCACCGAGGACTACGTGCCGCTGCTGCCGTGGCTCGGCGTGATGTGGTGGGGCATGGCGGCGGGCCGGTGGGTGCTGGCGCAGCGCCGCGTCTGGCTCACCGGTGCGCTGCCCGCCGCGCTCGCGCCGCTCGCGACGCTCGGCCGCTGGAGCCTGAGCTTCTACATGCTGCACCAGCCGGTGCTGATCGGCGCGCTCATGCTGCTGTCCACGTTGCGCCGCTGAGTCCTCGTGGCTGCGCTAGGTCCGCCTGGCCTTCAACGCGCCCTACGACAAGCCCTGCGACGGGGTCGTCTCCGGCCGTCCCTGCCGACGGCATCGGGCCGTGGAAGCCCTCTCGCGGTGCCGCTCAACCGCCGCGCAGCCGCAGCGCGGCGGTGTCGATCGCCGACTTCAGGTCGGCATAGGTGCGCGTCACCGGGAACTGCGGGAACTGCTTGACGATGGCTTCGGGCGGATGGATGAAGAAGCCGGCGTGCGCGGCGCCGAGCATGCCGGTGTCGTTGTACGAGTCGCCGGCGGCGATCACCTGGAAGTTGAGGCCACGCAGCGCGTTGACGGCGTGGCGCTTCTGGTCCGGCTGGCGCAGCACGTGGCGGCGCACGAAGCCGTCGGCGTCGACCTCGAGCTTGTGGCACATCAGGGTCGGCCAGCCCAGTTGCTTCATCAGCGGCTGCGCGAATTCGTAGAACGTGTCGGACAGGATGATGACCTGGTAGCGGCTGCGCAGGTCGTCGAGGAAGTCCTTCGCGCCGGCCATCGGGCGAATGCCGGCAATCACGTCCTGGATGTCGGCCAGCTTCAGCCCGTGCTGCGCGAGCAGATCGATGCGGAAGTTCATCAACTTGTCGTAGTCCGGCTCGTCGCGGGTGGTGCGCGACAGTTCCGTGATGCCGGTGCGCTTCGAGAACTCGATCCAGATCTCGGGGACGAGCACGCCTTCGAGGTCGAGGCAGATCATTTGCATGGGGTGGCTCCGGCGCGGCGGTGGTGAAGGGCGGCGCGGATCGTACCCGACGCGCTAGGGTTGTCGGCTCACGGCCCGCGTCTCGACCCGCTCGGGCCGCACGCCGATGCCGACCAGCCGCGCCGGCAGCCGCCGCAGCACCGCGAAGCGTTGCAGCAGCCGCACCGGCAGCGGCAGCTCGGCCGGCGCCGCGGTGCCGGCGAGCACCGGCGCGAGCACCTCGTTCTGGATCGCGATCTGGGCCCGCTGCGTCACCCGGGCCGGCCAATCGCGGCGGCGCTGCACGGCCTCCAGGTGCTCGGGCGTCAGGCGCTTCTCGCGCAGTGGTTCGGCCAGCAGGTTCGACGCAGCCACCGCGTCCTGGATCGCCAGGTTGATGCCGACGCCGCCGACCGGCGACATCGCATGCGCCGCGTCGCCGATGCACAGCAACCCGTCGCGCCACCAGCGCGGCATGCGGCTGATCTGCACACTGAGCAGCTTGACCTGGTCCCAATCTTTCAGCGTCGAACTGCCGGCGATCAGGAATGGCGCGATCGCACCGACGCGGTCGCGGAACGCGTCGAGGCCGGCGGCCTGCAGGGCGGCGAGCGAGCCCTTCGGGATCACGTACGCGCACTGCCAGTAGTCGCCGCGGTTCAGCGTGACGAGCAGGGCGCCGGGGCGGATCGAGCCCCCGGTCTGCGAGCGCGGGTCGGCGCGGTCGCGCGGGACGCGAAACCAGAGCACGTCGATCGGCGCGGCGAGGTCCTCGCTCGCCAGGTTGGCGCTGCCGCGCAGCGTGGTGTGGCGGCCGTCCGCGGCGACGACCAGGCCGGCGTGCACCGCGAAGCCGCCTTCGGCGGTCTGCACGTTGACGCCGATCACCGCACCGTCGTCCGGGCGCTCGATCACGCCCAGCGCCTTCGCGCCCAGGCGGAGCGAGAAATTCGGCAGTGCGCGCGCCCGGTCGGCGATGAAATCGAGGAAGTCCCATTGCGGCACCAGCACCATGAACGGCCGCGGCGCGTCGAGGTGGGTGAAGTCGGCGATCGTGACGGACTCGCCGTAGACATCGCCGACCAGCTCCGTCACCTCGTCGTGCGGCAGTTTCAGGAAGTCCTCGAGCAGCCCGAGGTCGTCGAGCACGGTCAGCGTGGACGGGTGGATCGTGTCGCCGCGGAAGTCGCGCAGGAAGTCGAGGTGTTTCTCGAGCACGATCACGTCGACGCCGGCCCGCGCGAGCAAATAGCCCAGCATCAGCCCGGCCGGGCCACCGCCGGCGATGCAGCATTCGGTGCGGAGCGAGGGCGTGGCGTCCATGGCGCGATCGTAGGCCGTAACATCGGCGAATGACAAAGGGAAAGCAAGTCCTGTTCGGCTTCCACGCGGTGACCGTGCGACTGAAGTCCGCGCCGCGGTCGGTCCTCGAGGTGCATGTGGACGCCTCGCGGCGCGACCAGCGCATGCGCCAGTTCGTCGAGCGCGCCCGCGAGGCCGGCGTCAAGCTGGTCGACAGCGACGACGAGCGCCTGGCCAAGCTCAGCGGTTCGCAGCGCCACCAGGGCGTCGCCGCGCGGGTCGAGGCGCTGTCGATCAGCAACTCGCTCGACGACACGCTCGACGCCGTCGACGGCCCGGCGCTGCTGCTGGTGCTCGACGGCATCACCGACCCGCACAACCTCGGCGCCTGCCTGCGCGTGGCCGACGGCGCCGGCGCGCATGCGGTGATCGCACCGAAGGACCACGCGGTCGGCATCAACGCCACGGTCGCGAAGGTCGCGAGCGGCGCGGCCGACACGGTGCCGTACTTCATGGTCACCAACCTGGCACGCACCTTGAATGAGCTGAAGGAGCGCGACATCCGCATCATCGGCACGTCGGACGACGCGCAGCGCTCGCTCTACGACCTCGACCTGACCGGCCCGGCCGCGCTGGTGCTCGGCGCCGAAGGCAGCGGCATGCGCCAGCTCACCGGCAAGACCTGCGACGAGCTGGTCCGTCTGCCGATGGCCGGCGCGGTCGAGAGCCTGAACGTGTCGGTCGCCAGCGGCGTGTGTCTGTACGAAGCGGTGCGCCAGCGCCTCAAGAAGCCCTGAAGGAGAAGCATCCATGCCGGTGATCGACGTCAAGCATCCGCTGGTCAAGCACAAGGTCGGCCTGCTGCGCGAGAACGGCATCTCCACCAAGAAGTTTCGCGAGCTGACGAACGAGCTCGCGCGCTTGCTCGCGTATGAGGCGACCGCCGATTTCCCGCTCGAGAAGACGACGATCGCATGCTGGAGCGGCCCGGCCGAGATCGAGCGGATCAGCGGCAAGAAGGTGACGGTGGTGCCCATCCTGCGCGCCGGCCTGGGCATGCTCGACGGCGTGCTCGACATGATCCCGAGCGCCAAGGTCAGCGTCGTCGGCCTCAGCCGCAACCACGAGACCCTGCAGCCCGAGAACTACTTCGAGAAGTTTGTCGGCAAGCTGGACGAACGCACCGCGCTGATCATCGACCCGATGCTCGCGACCGCCGGGTCGATGATCGCGACCGTCGATCTGCTGAAGCAGCGCGGCTGCAAGGACATCCGCGCGCTGGTGCTGGTCGCCGCGCCCGAGGGCGTGGCCGCACTCGACAAGGCGCACCCGGATGTGCGCTGCTGGACCGCGTCGATCGACAGCCACCTGAACGAGATCGGTTACATCATCCCCGGCCTGGGCGACGCGGGCGACAAGATCTTCGGCACCAAGTGACGCCCCGCGGTCGACCCGCGGGTTGAACTTTTACCAATCTTGACGCGACATGTCTTGCGGCCGTCACAAGCGGCCCCTAGGCTGTCCGCATGAAGAACATCATCCTGCCTCGCCCGTTCCGCCTGTGGATGACCGGCAGCCTGGCCGTCGTGATGGCCGCGATGATTCCGCTGCGCGGCGCTTCCGAGTCGGAACGCAGCCATGGGCTGCGCCTGCTGCGCCACAGTCGCTACGATGTGAGCGAAACGCTTCAGCGCATCGAGCTGGCGGCGCGCGACCGCGGGCTGTCGGTCCTGGCGCGGGTGGCCGGCGCGCCGCCGGTGCTGGTTCTGGCCTCGTCGATCGGCGGCACGCTGGTGGTGATGAACGAGGCCGATTCGCGGCCGGCCATGCCGTTGAGCCTGATGGTCAGCGCAGCGGCCGACGGCGGGGCCGACGTGCTGGTCGCGTCGACGCACGAGGCGAACGCGTCCAGCGACTGGTCGGAGCTGCCGAGTGCGGTGGTGGACGATCTGCGCGCATTGCCCGGCGTGGTCGAGCGCGCGCTCGGCTGAAGGATCGCCGGCCTCAAACGAGGCCGAGTGCGCCGGACACGGTGCCGAGCGCGACCAGCCACATCGGGCTGAGCTTGGTGCGCAGCATCACGGCGATGCTGACGACGATCAGCGCGAGCGCGCCCCAGCGGTGCGCCGGGTCGCGCAGGTACGGTTCGGCGAGCACCCAGCCGGTCGCGAGCAGCAGGCCCAGCGTCAGCGGCGTCAGCCCGGCGGTGAAGGCGCGCACGAAGCGCGTCTCGCGCCGCTGCGCGCCCCAGCGCGTCGCCCACAACGACAGCAGCGTCGACGGCACCAGGATGCCGGTCATCGTCGCCAGCGTGCCCAGCGGCCCGGCCACGTTCCAACCGAGCACGGCGACGAACAACACGTTCGGTCCGGGCGCTGCTTGCGCGATCGCGATCGACGCGGTGAATTGGGCGTCCGTCAGCCAGTGGTGCTCGACGACGATGTAGCGGTGCATGTCGGGCACTGTCGTGATCGCGCCGCCGACCGCGAGCAGGCTCAGGATCAGGAAATGGGTGAACAGGCCGAACAGGTCGGTCGCGTCGAGCTTCATCGCGCCGCCTTCAGCCGCCACCACGCGACGACGATCGCGACCGAGCCGAGCCCGGCGATGACCCACACCAGCGGAATCCGCAGCCACGCGGTGCCGATCAGCGTGAGCGCGCCGAAGCCCAGGCAGATCGGCAATCCCATCGCGTTGCGGCGCAGCGTGCCGAGCAGCTTCAGCCCTGTGGACAGGATCAGCCCCGCCGCGACCGCGCCCATGCCGCGCAGCGCGCCGGTCACCATCGGGTACTGGTCGAAGCGCACGTAGAGCGCCGTCAGCGCCAGCACGATGACCATCGGGGCCAGCAGCATCCCACCGAGCGCAGCCATCGCACCGCGTGTGCCGAAGCTGCGGTCACCGAACATCAGTGCCAGGTTGACGACGTTCGGGCCCGGCAGCACCTGGCTGATCGCGAGCATCTCGACGAACTGGTCCTTGGTCAACCAGTTGCGGCGCTCGACCAGCTCGCGCTGCGCCACCGGCAGCACGCCCCCGAAACCCTGCAGCGCGAGCCGGTTGAACGCAAGGAACAACTCGCCGAGCGACTGCGGCACCGCAACGTCGGTGCCGTCCTGCAGCGCGCCCGTGGCCGGTGTCATGCGAACGCCACCTTGCGGCTGCCGGCCCACAGGCTCAACCCGATCGCCGCGAGCAACCAGGCCAGACCGCACCAGTTCAACGGCGCATAACCGCCATGCGAGATCAGCCAGCCGCCGCTCGACGCGCCGACGGCCTGACCCAGGTAGATCGCCGACGTGTTCAGCGCCATCAGCGCGGGAGCCAGCGCCGGCGCCGCCATGCCCAGGCGCGCCTGCTGGGTCGAGTTCGACGAGAAGCAGCCCAGCGCCCACGGGATCAGGATCACCGCGGTGCCGACCAGCGTGCTGCCGAACGGCCACAGCAGCAGCGAGACGGCGATCAGCGACAGCGCCACCGCCACCGCCACGTTCGGCCCGACCCGATCGATCACCCGCGTCAGCACCACATTGCCGACCAGCCCGAACGCGCCGAACCACATCAACAGCATCGTGATCTGCTCGGTGCTCGCGCCGAGCTGGTGCTTGTAGTAAGGCGCGAAGTACGAGAACAGCGTGAACTGCCCGGCGCCCGAGAGCGCGGTGACCAGCACCATCGCCATCAGGACAGGGCTGGTGAAGACGTCCTTCCAGGCGCGCATCGACAGGGCGGCCGGGCGCACGCCGTCGGGCATCACCGCGAAGACCCAGGCGGCCGCGACGATCGACAGCGCCGCGACGGTCGCGAACGCCACCTCCCAGCCGAAGGTCTCGCCGATCCAGGCCGACATCGGCAGCCCCGCGACCGAGGCGACCGACCAGCCGAGGAAGATGAAGGTGATCGCCCGGCCGCGTTCATGCGGCGCGGCCATGTACCCGATCGCTGCGGCGGCCTGCGGCGTGAACACCGCCGCGGCCAGCATCGTGACGGCGCGCACCGGCCACAGGGCTGCGTAGCTCGGCATCAGCGCGCTCAGCGCATGACCCGCGCCGTACCACACCAGCGCGAGTGCGAGCAGCCGGCGACGATCGAAGGCCGCGACCCAGCCCGCCAGCAGCGGGGCGCCGAACGCCATCGTGGCCGCGGCGATCGCGATCAGCTGGCCCGCGAGCGTGACCGACACGTCCAGCGAGCGCGCGATGTCGTTGAGCGTGCCGGCCACCGACATCACGCCGCAGCCGATCACGAAGTTGCCGAACATCAGTGCCCAGCGCAAGCTGGCGTGGACCCCTGCCGCAGGCTGCGACGACTCCGGCATCAGCGCATCACTTTCAGCGCCTCGGGGTTGAGGATGTTCGTCGGCGTGCCGTTGATGAAGTTGACGACGTTGTCGAACGCGGCCTTGAAGTACATCTCGTAGCTGTCCTGTTCGACATAGCCGATGTGCGGCGTGCACACTGCGTTCTCGAGCCGCAGCAGCGGGTGGCCCTGCAGGATCGGCTCGCTCTCGAACACGTCGACCGCCGCCATGCCCGGGCGGCCGCGGTTCAGCGCCGAGACCAGCGCGCCTTCCTCGATCAGCTCGGCGCGCGAGGTGTTGACGAGCAGTGCGGTCGGCTTCATGCGCGACAGCGCGTCGAGCTTGACGACGCCGCGCGTGCTGTCATGCAGCCGCAGGTGCAGCGTCAGCACGTCGCAGGCCTCGAAGAAAGCCTCGCAGCTCGGCGCCGCGACATGGCCGTCGCGCGTGGCGCGCTCGCGCGCCGACTCGCTGCCCCACACCGTGATGTGCATGCCGAAGGCGCGGCCGTAGCCGGCCACCATCTGGCCGATCTTGCCGTAGCCCCAGATGCCCAGCGTCTTGCCCTTGAGCACCATGCCGAGGCCGAAGTTCGGCGGCATCGACGCCGCCTTCAGCCCCGACTGTTGCCACGCGCCGTGTTTCAGGTTGCCGATGTACTGCGGCAGGCGGCGCATCGCCGCCATGATCAGCGCCCAGGTCAGCTCGGCCGGCGCGACCGGCGAGCCGACGCCCTCGGCCACCGCGATGCCCATGCGCGTGCAGGTCTCCACGTCGATGTGCGAGCCGACCTTGCCGGTCTGCGAAATCAGCTTCAGCTTGGGCAGCTTTTCGAGCAGCTGCTTCGGGAACTGGGTTCGCTCGCGGATCAGCACCAGCACGTCCGCATCGCGCAATCGCACGGAGAGCTGGCCGATGCCCTTCACGGTGTTGGTGAAGACCTTGGCGTTCAGCTGCTCCATCACGCTCGCGCACTTGAGTTTGCGCACCGCGTCCTGGTAGTCGTCGAGGATGATGATGTTCACGAGGTCGGGAGGGTCCGTCGGTGCCTGTGTCGGACCCGATTGTGCACGGCCGCAAGAAGGCCTGTAGCATCCCCGCTCCCTTGTCCACGACCCTGGAGACAGACCCATGTCGATCACCATGCACTCGGCCAGCGCGCCGATCTTCGTCACGATGCTCACGAATCTGTCGGCCTGGCTCGACAAGGCCGAGGCCCACGCGACCGCGAAGAAGTTCGACCCCGCGGTCCTGCTGGCGGCGCGTCTGGCCCCCGACATGCTGCCGTTCACGACCCAGGTGCAGATCTGCTGCGATACCGCCAAGTTCCTGATGGCCCGCCTGGCCGGCGTCGACGCGCCGAAGTTCGACGACAGCGAGCAGACCCTGGCCGACCTGCGCGCCCGCATCGCCGCGACGATCGAGTTCGTCAAGTCGGTGCCCGCCGACAGCATCGACGGCACCGAAGAGAAGGACGTGACGCTGCCGCGCCGCACCGGCCCGATCGTCATGAAGGGCGAGGCGTACCTGAAGCACTTCGCATTGCCGAATTTCTTCTTCCACGCGACGACGGCGTACGCGCTGCTGCGTCACAACGGCGTCGAAATCGGGAAGATGGACTTCCTGGGTGCGCCGAAGGGCTGAACTGTCAGAGTTGCCCGAACTGCGCCTTGCGCTGTGGCGTGTAGCGCCACCAGGGCGCGGCGGCGGCCCCGTTCATGAAATCGACGGCGGCCATGAAGGTGTCGAGCACGCACGGATCCTGGCGCTCCCCGGACGCCGTGCACAGCTTGCGGTAGAGCGCGTAGGCGTCCTGACCGCGCAGGTCGGCCGGCCGGCCGATGCCGATCGAGCGCAGGTCGGCCGCGAGCGACGGCCCGATGTTGGGCAGTTGCTCCAGCGTCGCGCACTCGGCGGCGCTGGCCGCCTTGGGTGACTTGATCACGGTCGCTGCCGGCATCTCACAGCATCATGTTGTTGCGGATCAACCCGACCGCCAGGCCCTCGAGCTCGAATTGCATCTCGCCCGCATCGGCGCCGCCGGTGGGCACGACGATGGTCTGGAAATCGGGGTTCTCGGGGATCAGCTCGATGCTGTTGCGCGTGCGACGAAAGCGCTTGACAGTGACCTCGTCACCCAGCCGGGCGACGACGATCTGGCCGTTCTTGGCGTCCTTGGCGCGCTGCACGGCGAGCAGGTCGCCGTCGATGATGCCGGCGTCGCGCATGCTCATGCCGCGGACCTTCAGCAGGTAATCGGGCCGGCGCGGAAACACGCTGGCCTCCATCAGGTAGGTCTGGTCGACGTGTTCGTGCGCGAGGATCGGGCTGCCGGCGGCGACGCGGCCGACCAGCGGCAGCGTGAGCTGCGCCAGGCTCGGCAGCGGCAGCGCGAACTGCTTGCCGCGCTGCTGGTTGAGCTGACGCAGCGTCTCGGAGCGAAGCCGGATGCCGCGCGACGTGCCGCCGACCAGCTCGATCACGCCCTTGCGCGCCAGCGCCTGCAGGTGTTCTTCGGCCGCGTTGGCCGATTTGAAGCCGAGCTCGCTGGCGATCTCGGCGCGAGTCGGCGGGGCGCCGGTGCGCTCGATCGCGCTCTGCACGAGGTCGAGGATCTGCTGCTGGCGATCGGTGAGCTTGGGCGGTTCGTACACTGGGCGTCCTTGAAAGCGGATGCGCCGTCGGCACGGCTGAGCGGTGCTGACGATCCATCCAGTACCTGTATTTTCATCCAGCTGGCGCAAAAATGCAAAACGTATCGTCGATCGTCGTGGTGCTCGGGACCGGAGGCACCATCGCCGGCGCCGCGAGTGAGGCGACGGACAACGTCGGCTACGTGGCCGCACAGCGGGGTGTCGCGCAGCTGCTGGCAGCGGTCCCGGCACTGGCCGGCGCACCGATCGAGGCCGAGCAGATCGCGCAACTCGACAGCAAGGACATGACGCACGCGGTCTGGCATGCGCTGGCGCTGCGCTGCGCACACCACCTCGCGCGGCCCGAGGTGGCGGGCATCGTCATCACCCACGGCACCGACACGCTCGAGGAGACCGCCTGGTTCCTGCAGCGCACGCTGGCACCGGCGCGGCCGATCGTGCTGGCCGCGGCGATGCGGCCCGCAACGGCGCTGCAAGCGGACGGCCCGCAAAACCTGCTCGACGCGGTCACGGTGGCGCGCACCCCCGGCGCCCGCGGCGTGACGGCGCTGCTGGCGGGTCGGCTGCACGCCGCCGCCGACGTGCGCAAAGTGCATCCCTACCGGCTCGACGCGTTCGCGTCGGGCGATGCGGGGCCGCTGGGCGTGGTGGAGGAGGGCGTCCTGGGGCGGTTTCGCGAGTGGCCATGCGAGCCGGCGCTGGTCGGCGCGGCACAGCTGCCCGCCGATGCGGGGGCGTGGCCGGCGGTCGAGATCGTGACCAGCCATGCCGGCGCGAGCGGCGAGATCGTTGCCGCGCTGTGTGCCGCCGGCACGCGCGGCATCGTCGTCGCGGCCACCGGCAACGGCAGCGTGCACGAGCGCCTCGAGCGGGCGCTGGCAGCAGCCCAGGACGCCGGCGTGTCGGTTTGGCGCAGCACGCGTTGCCTCGACGGGCGGATCATCGACTCGGGCGACACCGCCTTCCCGTCTGCCGGTGCGCTGACGCCCACGAAGGCGCGGATCGAACTGATGCTGCGCCTGATGGCGGCTTCGGCGGCGGCTCAGGCCGCGCGGTCGTCCTGATCGCCGGCGCCGTAGAGGCGGTGCTCGTTCAGGACCTGCAGCGACTGCAGATCGCTTGCCACCTCGGGCGCGAAGCCCTGGCGATTCGGGCGCCGTGCGACCAGCAGGTCGTCGAGATACTCCTCGATCAGGCCGGGATCGCGCCACAGCAGCGCCATGCGGTTGGCAATTCGCGGGTAGCGCGCGGCCAACAGGTCGGGCCGGAAGTCGTCCGGCAGACGCGCCAGCCAGGCCACGGCGGCGTCCGACAGCACCTCGTCACGGTGGCGGCGGGGCGCGCGATGGCGCACCCAGTCGGAGTCGGTCATCAGTTCGGGCGGCTTGGGGCCCCTGGGCGGCGCCGGCGCGGCCGCGCGCAGCAAGGTCAGCGGGAACCGGAAAAGCGGCAACAGCTTGCGCATCGTCAGGGCGCCTTCGGCGTGCTGCGACAGGTGATCAGGCGCGCGGGCGCAATCCCGGGAAGGTGCTCTCGCTGAACGGTTGCGTGTCGGCGAAGCCATGTGCCGCGAGTTGCGGCGCTTCGAACAGCAGCCCGCCTGCAAGCGCATTCGCCGCGGGACCGGTCGGCATCGGGGCATGGACCGCCGCGGCCGGTGCGGCCTTGGTCAGGGCCGTGGCGGCCTGGCGCCGGGCGGACAGTTCCTTCTGAAGCTGCGCGACCTGCTCGCGGGCCTTCTTGACCTGTTCGTGCAACACGTCACGGTCCGCGTTGACGCGGCCAAGCTTGCTCTCGAGCCGCAGCCGCTCGCGGCGATACCACCAGCGCGACGCGATGGCCGTCACGGCGATGGCGAGGATGGCGAACAGCAATGCGGTGAGGTCTTGCATGGTTCACTGCCTATCGGTTGGCGCTGGCGATACTTTAGCCGCGCAATCCCCCGGTCTCTTTGCAGTCGGGAAACATTTCCATCAAGTCGACGGACCGCCCGTCGATAAAGCCGGATCACCGGTCTGAGCGTCCGCGCTCGGTTCCGCCACCACGGGTTCGTCGCCCCGCAGCGACGTTGTCGGAGAGGATGTTCGATGGACGACGACTGGATGCGCAGCGCGTTGTATGCGGGGGTCATGGCGCTGTGCCTGTACCTCCCCTTCGTCGCGCTCGACCTGGTGCGGCGCGCCCGCACCAAGCGCCACGCCAGCCCCTGGGGCTGGCTGCTGGGTGGCGCGGCGGCATGGGGCACCAGCCTGTCGGCGGCGTTGCTGATGACCTTGCTGGCGCGCCATGGGGCGCTCGACCTGTCCCACGACGGCGCACTGCTGCTCGCGTCCTGGCTGGTGAGCGTCGGCACCGCGTTCGGTGTCTTCGCCGCGGTCTCGATCGCGCTGCCCGGCTGGCGCAGCTGGCTGCGCATCAGCGCCGGACTCGCGCTCGGGGTGCTGGTGTCGAGCAGCCTGATGCTGGTGTCGCTGCAGCCTGTCAACGCCTGGGCGCCGCTGTGGTCGCAGAGCTGGCCGCTCGACCTGACCTTGATCGGCGCGAGCCTGACGCTGGTCGCGTACCTGCTGGCCAGCGAAGGCCTGCTGCGATGGTCCGAGCGCCGCGCGCGCTGGGCCGGGCCTGCCGCAGGGGTCGCATTCGCCGCCTTCCTGTGGCTCGTGGTGGGCGACGACGTCTCGTTCGGCGCACCCGACACCATGCCCGGATTGCCGAGCCCGCATGCCGGCTGGCTTGCCGGCATCGCGGCCGCGGTGTCGCTGTCGGTGGTGCGCTTCATGTCACGCATCGAGCGCCACCTCGCCGAGCGGGCCGACGGCCTTGAACGTTCGCTGCGCCAGGCGAACTCCGACCTGCAGAAGATCGCGTACCACGACGCGCTCACGGGCTTGCCGAACCGGCTCGTGTTCGAGGACAAGCTCGTGGCCGCGGTCGGCCGCGCCGACCAGGCCCGGGAGCGGCTCGCGGTGCTGTTCATCGATCTCGACGGCTTCAAGCCGATCAACGATTCCTTCGGCCACAGCAGCGGCGATGCGGTGCTGCGCCAGGTGGGCGACCGGCTGCGGCGGATCTCGCGCTCGGCGGACACGATGGCCCGCGTCGGCGGCGACGAATTCCTGATGCTGCTCGAAGGCGAGGTCGACGAGCAGAACGCGGCGCAAGTCGCCACGCGCATGCTGGCGACCTTGAGCGAGCCGTATTCGATCGGCAGCCGCGAGGTGGTGATCTCGTGTTCCATCGGGATCGTCTTCTATCCGGACGGCGGCGCGCAGCCGAAGCTGATCGCGCGCGCCGATGCCGCGATGTACGCGGCCAAGCGTTCGGGCGGCGCGTGCTACTGCTTCTTCGAGCCGAGCATGGAGGCCGATGCGCACGAGCAGCTCGACCTGCAGCGCGACCTGCGCCTGGCGCTCGAGAACAACGAACTCGAACTGTTCTACCAGCCGAAAGTGGATGCACTGTCCGGCCGGGTCACCGCGGCGGAGGCGCTGTTGCGCTGGAAGCACCCGACCAAGGGGATGATCGGCCCCGCCACGTTCATCCCGGTGGCCGAGCGCTTCGGCCTGATCGGCACGCTCGGCAACTGGGTCATCGAGGACGCCTGCCGGCAATCCCGGGCGTGGCGCGACAAGGGCCTGCGCATGCGCGTCGCGATCAACCTGTCGGCCTTCCAGATGCGCCAGGACGACCTGGTCGAGCGCATCACGACGGCGCTGGCACGGCACCGCATCGATCCGTCGCTGCTGACCTGCGAGATCACCGAGTCGGTCGCGATGGAGGACACGCGTGCCACGCAGGTCACCTTCCAGCGCCTCGGCGAAGCCGGCGTGCACCTGTCGATCGACGATTTCGGGACCGGCTACTCGAGCCTGGGCTACCTGCGCAAGCTGCCGGCCGAGGAACTCAAGATCGACCGCAGCTTCGTGATGGACATCGAGACCGGTGCCGACGCACGGGCCGTCGTCGATGCGGTGATCCGCCTGGCGCACGCGCTCGGCCTGAAGGTCGTTGCCGAGGGGGTCGAGACCGAGAGCCAGCGCGACCTGCTGATCAAGATGGGCTGCGACGAGCTGCAGGGCTACCTTTTCGCCAAGCCGATGTCGGCGCGCGCGCTGCTGCTGTGGGCCAGCGACGACCGCGAGCGCGAGATCGCGTTCAAGCCCTCGCTGTTCGGCGAGACGCGACCGATCTCGCAGCAGGAGCTGCTGGCCCATCGGCGGGCGGTCACGTCCACGGTGCCGCAAAGCCAGCATGACCGGGTGACCTCGCGCTCGAACGGCTTCGCCAGCACGCTGCCGAACAGCAACTCGATCTTCTGACGCTGGCGCGGCGCGCGCCGGGCCGGGCCGGACGAGCGGCTCAGATGGTGCTGGCGAAGAACGGCAGCTTGTCGGCGACGTGGCCGGACCAGATGTCGTTCTTCTGGCGGTCCTGCGCGAGCATGATCTGCATGCGCGACGCGAGCACAGGCGTCACGGTCACGCCCGTGATCGCGTTGACGCCCTTGAGCTTCATCACGCGCGCCGGCTTGTCGACGGCGACGATGAGCTGGTCCTTCACCAGAAGCAGCGGGACCATGTGCAGGCCGAGCGCGACGCGTCGCGGCAGCTTGGCCGCCGCCTTCGGGTCGATCGGGAAGCGACCGAGGTCGACCAGCGGATAGCCCATCTTGTGCGCGAGCGCCGTCTGCAGGTCGCCGCGCGAGATCAGGCCGTCCTTGACCAGCATCTCGCCGAGCGGCACGTCGCGCGCGGCCGACTGGCGTGCCAGCGCGCGCTCGAGCTGCGATTCGGTCAGGAGCCCGAGTTCGAGCAGCGAATGGCCGAGCGGCAGGATCGGCATGCGCTGCTGGCGTTCGATCGCCGCGAGCAGCTCGTGCGGGCTCGAAATCCACATGCGGGCAGCAATCTCCTCGGCCGACGCGCCGAATTCGCTGCGGATGTAGGCGCTGCGCGGCACGAAGACGCGTTGCAGCGCGGACTCCTCCTGCACCGGCGGAAACAGGAACATGCCGTCCGCGGTCTCGACGCGGCCACAGGTCCGGCCGGTGATCGGCGTCACGGTGCCGGCGCCCTGGAGCCGGTAGTCGCGCTCCTGGGCGGCGGCCGGCACGCGTTCTGCCGGCGCGCCGGACGCGCTCAGTGCGGGTTGCAGCGGCGTGGTCAGGGTGAGGCGGCGGAAGCGGGTGAACGGCAGTTCGACGATCGTGCCGTCACGCGAGGTGCGGAAGTGCAGCGTGCGCTGCAGCGCATCGAACCCGGTCATCTCGCCGTCGACCGGCGTGCCGACGACACTCTCGATGCGGCACGGTTGCGGGACGTCGATGCCGGGCGGCGGGCGGTGGCGCCAGTCGAACGGAAGCGCAGGCCAGCCGAAGCGCTCGGGCTCGTCGGACATCAGGGTCGGGAACGGGGTCAGGGGCATCGCGCGCGGCAGGTCGTTGATCGTTCATCGGCGGCTCTGGGTCACACTTGAGCCACATTTACGATAACGCCGCGCAGGCCCGCCGAGCCTCAGAAAACACCGCGAATGCGTGCGCATTCGCGGTGATCGGCGATCAGACGACGGTCAGCGTGACCTCGATGTTGCCGCGGGTCGCGTTCGAGTACGGGCAGACCTGATGCGCCGCCTCGACCAGCTTCTGCGCCGCCTCGCGCTCCATGCCGGGGATCGAGACGTTCAGCGCGACCTGGATGCCGAAACCGGCCGGGATCGGGCCGATGCCGACATCGGCGGCGATCGAGGTGTCGGCCGGCAGCGCGATCTTCTGCTTCATCGCGACGAACTTCATCGCGCCGATGAAGCAGGCCGAGTAGCCGGCCGCGAACAGCTGTTCCGGGTTGGTGCCGACCGCGCCGTTGCCGCCCATTTCCTTCGGGGTCGTGAGCTTCAGGTCGAGCACGCCGTCGGACGATTTCGAGGTGCCTTCGCGGCCGCCGGTCGAGGTGGCGTGGGCGGTGTACAGAACTTTGTCGAGCTTCATGGGCGAGGTCCTTGGTTGCGGGTGGGGGAAGGGATCGGAGTCACGCAGCCAGCGCGAGGTGGTCGGCCACGTGGTCGCGCAGCTGCTGCAGCCGCGTCGTGAGTGCGGAGATCTCGGTCAGCTTGCACCCCGTGGCGCACGCAACCTGTTGCGGCACGCCGACCGCGCGGCGCTGGAGCGCGCGGCCGGCGTCGGTCAGCGACAGCGCCACGCGACGCTCGTCACCCGCGGCGCGGGTGCGGGCGACCAGGCCGGCGATTTCCATGCGCTTGAGCAGCGGGGTCAGCGTGCCCGAATCGAGGTACAGGCGCTGGCCCAGTTCGCCCACGCCGATCGGCTCGCGCTGCGCCTTCGGCTGTGCGTCGTGCTCCCAGAGCACGAGCAGCACCAGGTACTGCGGGTAGGTCAGGCCGAGCGGCGCCAGCACCGGCTTGTACAGCTTGGTCATCTGCAGCGAGCTCGAGTACAACGCGAAACACAGCTGGCGATCGAGGCGCTGGTGTTCACGGGGATCGGTGGGGTGACGCATGGCCCTACTCTAACGAATTGCTGGCGATTAAATTGCGAACAATCTAATTGCCCGCACTGACGACAGGGCTGTTGCCGCCCGGCGTTCAGCCTGCGGGTTGCGCCGTCAGGGCGTCGACGCGTGTGCTGAGCTCGAGCCAGCGCGCCTCGAGCGTCTCGATCTCGTCCCCGATCTGCTTCAGTCGCTTGCCTTGTTCGGCGCGTTGGGCCGGTGTCAGCGTCGGGGCCGCGAGCGCGGCCTCGGCGGCGTCGCGGTCGCTCATCAGCACGCCCAGGCGGTTGTCGACGGCGTTGAGTTCCTTGCGCAGCGGCTTCAGTTCGTCGCTGCGCTGCTGGCGCTGCGCGGCGCCGGTCTTGCGATCGTGGCCGCCGGGTGCCGCCGCGACGCTGGGCGCGGCGACCGGCGCGGGCGCCGGCGCCACGGCGTCGCGCTTGCGCTTCTTGTCGCCCTTGGACTGCTCGCGCGCGGCCTCGCGCGATTGTTCGAGCAGCCACTTCTGGTAGTCGTCGAGGTCGCCGTCGAACGGCTGCACGCCGCCGGCGGTGACGAGCCAGAACTCGTCGCAGACCTCGCGCAACAGCGCGCGGTCGTGGCTGACCAGCATCACCGTGCCCTCGAACTCGTTCAGCGCCATGCTCAGCGCCTCGCGGGTGGTCAGGTCGAGGTGGTTGGTCGGCTCGTCCATCAGCAGCAGGTTGGGGCGCTGCCAGACCAGCATCGCCAGCACCAGGCGCGCCTTTTCACCGCCGGAGAGCGTGCCGACCGGCTGCGACACCATCTCGCCGACGAACCGGAACGAGCCGAGGAAGTCGCGCAGCTCCTGCTCGCGGCCGGACGGGCCCTTGTCCCGGGCCAGGCGGATCATGTGCATCAGGGCGCCGTCGTCGAGCGACAACACGTCGAGTTCCTGCTGCGCGAAGTACCCGATCGACAGGCCCTTGCCCTCGGTGACCTCGCCGGCCAGGAGCGGCAGGTCGCCGACGATGGTCTTGACCAGCGTCGACTTGCCCTGGCCGTTGGCGCCCAGGATGCCGATGCGCTGGCCTGCCAGGACCGAGCGGTTGATGCCGTCGATGATGCGGGTTTCGCTGCCATCGTCGGCGCGGTAGCCGCAGGCCATCATCGAGAACGCGAGCATCGGGTTCGGCAGGCTCAGCGGCTCGCGGAACTCGAACTGGAAGTCGGCGCTGGTCAGCACCGGGCCGAGCTTCTCCATGCGCGCCAGCGCCTTCACGCGGCTTTGCGCCTGCTTGGCCTTGCTGGCCTTGGCCTTGAAGCGGTCGATGAACTTCTGCAGATGCGCCATGCGCTCCTGCTGCTTCGCGAAGTTGGCCTGCGCCTGCATCATGCGTTCGGCGCGCATCTCCTCGAACGCGGTGTAGTTGCCGGTGTAGCGGGTCAGCTTGGTGGCGTCGAGATGCAGCGTGACGTTGGTGATCGCGTCCAGGAACTCGCGGTCGTGGCTGATCACGATCATCGTGCCCTCGAAGCGCTTGAGCCACGCCTCGAGCCAGACGAGCGCGTCCAGGTCCAGGTGGTTGGTCGGCTCGTCGAGCAGCATCAGGTCGGCCGGGCACATCAGCGCGCGGGCGAGCTGCAGGCGCATGCGCCAGCCGCCTGAGAAGCTGTTGACCGGCGAATCGAGCTCGCTGGTCTTGAACCCGAGGCCGAGCAGCATCGCCTGCGCGCGCGGGCGGGCCTCGAAGCCGCCGGCGTCGCTGATCGCGTGGTGGGCTTCGGCCATCGCGTGGCCGTCGTCGTCGAGCTCGGCCTGAACGAGCTGGGCCTGCGCTTCCATCAGCCGGGTGTCGCCTTCGAGCACGAACTCGGTCGCGCCCTGGTCGGTCTCGGGCATTTCCTGCGCGACCTCGCCGATGCGCCATCGCGGCGGCATCGCCACATCGCCGGCATCGGACTGCAGGCGGTGCGTCAGCAGCGAGAACAGCGACGACTTGCCGGCCCCGTTGCGGCCGACCAGGCCGACCTTCTCGCCGGGCTGCAGCACGACGCTGGCGCCATCGAGGACGAGCTTGACGCCGCGGCGCAGGGAGACGTTGTTCAGAGCGAGCATGGGATCAGGACCAGCGGTATTTGGAGAGGGATTCGCGTGTGACCAGCAGCACCCGGTCGTCGCCGGCGCTGGTTTCGAGCCAGGCCACTTCGAGGCGCCGGAACGCGTGCTCGAAATGCGGGCGCTCGTTTCCGATCTCGAGCACCAGCACGGCATCGACCGTCATGTGCTTCGGCGCTTCGCGCAGGATCCGGCGAACCAGGTCCATGCCATCGTCGCCGCCCGCCAGCGCCAGAGCCGGCTCGGCGCGGTACTCGGCCGGCAGCGCCTGCATGCTCTGCGAATTCACGTAGGGGGGGTTGCACAGGATCAGGTCGTACGGGCCGCGCACCGCGTCGAGCAGGTCGGACTGCAGCAGCGTGATGCGCTTGTCCAGCCTGTGGCGCTCGACGTTGATGCGCGCGACCGCCAGCGCGTCGTCAGACACGTCGGCCGCGTCGACCACGATCTCCGGGTAGGCCATCGCCGCGATCACCGCGAGGCTGCCGTTGCCGGTGCACAGGTCGAGCACCCGGTGGGTCGTGTCGCTGAGCCAGGCGTCGAGCGTGCCGCTGCCTTCGCCGTCGGCGAGCAGCTCGGCGATGAACGAGCGCGGCACGATGGTGCGCTCGTCGACGTAGAACGGCACGTTCTGCAGCCAGGCTTCCTTCGTCAGGTACGCGGCGGGCAGGCGCGATTCGATGCGCCGGGTGATCAGGGCCTCGGAAGTCGCCTGCTCGTCGGCGGTCAGGTCCTTCTTCGCGCGTTCTTCGAGGGCGTCCAGCGGCAGCCCGAGCGACCACAGCACCAGCCACGCCGCTTCGTCGAATGCATTGCCGGTGCCGTGCCCAAACGAAACGCCCGCCTGTTTGAGGCGGGCGCTCTGCGCGGTGATGAGATCGATCAGTGTCATGTCAGCAAACGGACCAGCAGGTCACGGTAAATGTTCTTCAGCGGATCGAGGCTCGCGACGTCGACCCGTTCGTCGATCTTGTGGATCGTGGCGTTCAACGGCCCGAACTCGATCACCTGCGGGCAGATCTTCGCGATGAAGCGGCCGTCGGAGGTGCCGCCGGTGGTCGAGAGCTCGGTTGTCAGCCCGGTGACGCCGAGGATCGCGGCGGACAGCGCCTCGCTCAGGTCGCCTACCGGCGTCAGGAAGGGCTCGCCGCCGAGCGTCCACACAAGCTCGTATTTTAGGCCGTGGCGGTCCAGCACGTCGTGGACACGCGCCTTGAGCGACTCCGGCGTCGATTCGGTCGAGAAGCGGAAGTTGAAGTCGACCACCACGTCGCCCGGGATCACGTTGCCGGCGCCGGTGCCGCTGTGGACGTTCGAGACCTGCCAGCTGGTCGGCGGGAAGTACGCGTTGCCCTCGTCCCAGCGGATCGCGACCAGCTCGGCCAGCGCCGGCGCGAGCAGGTGGATCGGGTTCTTCGCGAGGTGCGGGTAGGCGATATGGCCCTGCACCCCGATCACCCGCAGCCTGCCGGACAGCGTGCCGCGGCGGCCGTTCTTGATCATGTCGCCGAGCGAGTCGACCGAGGTCGGCTCGCCGACGACGCAGTAGTCGAGCCGCTCGCCGCGCTCGCGCAGCCACGCGCAGACCTTGACGGTGCCGTCGAGCGCGGGGCCCTCTTCGTCGCTGGTCAGCAGGAAGGCGACCGAGCCGGCGTGCTGCGGCACGGCGGTGACGAATTCTTCGACCGCGACGACCATCGCTGCGATCGAGGTTTTCATGTCGGCCGCACCGCGCCCGTAGAGCTGGCCGTCGCGGTGCGTGGGCACGAACGGATCGCTGCTCCACTGCGACAGCGGGCCGGTCGGGACCACGTCGGTGTGGCCGGCGAACGCAAGCAGTTTGCCGGCCGCACCGGCCGTGCCGCGGCGCACGGCCCACAGGTTGGTGACTTCGGCGCCGGCCGGGCCGTGCACCCGCGTGTGGCACTCGAAGCCAAGCGTGGCCAGGCGCTCGCGCAGCAACGCCTGACAGTCGCCGTCATCGGGCGTGACCGAGCGCAGGGCGATCAGCTGTTCGGTGAGTTGCAGCGTGCGGGACATCGGCGGACTCAGAAGCGGCGCAAGCTCGCGGCCGAGGTCGAGGCCGGTTCGGGCCGCACGTCGAGCGTGATTTCGGTGAACGAAGCCTGGTCGTCGGATTCGTCGCGCTTGGGCACGATGCGCGAGACCGGCGTCATGTCGTTCTGCAGGCGCCACATCAGGTTGGTCGGCGAGTCGGCGAAGGCCAGGCCCTCGTCGCGCGAGATCACGCCGGTGTTGATCAGGCGCGCCAGGTCCTGCTCGAAGGTCTGCGAGCCTTCGGCCATCGACTTCTCCATCGCCTCCTTGACGCCGGAGAAGTCGCCCTTCTCGATCATCTCCGCGACCAGCTTGGTGTTCAGCATCACCTCGACCGCCGGCACGCGGCCGCCGGCGGTGGCGCGCATCAGGCGCTGCGAGACGATCGCCTTCAGCCCGGCGCCCAGGTCGGCCAGCAGCGCAGGGCGCGCTTCCGGGCTGTAGAACGACAGGATCCGGCCGAGCGCGTGGTAGCTGTTGTTGGCGTGCAGCGTGGACAGCACCAGGTGGCCGGATAGTGCATACGAGATCGCCGCGGTCATCGTCTCGCGGTCGCGAATTTCGCCGATCAGGATGCAGTCGGGCGCCTGGCGCAGCGCGTTCTTCAGCCCGACCTGCAGCGAGTGCGTGTCGCGCCCGACCTCGCGCTGGTTCACGACCGACTTCTTGTTGTTGAACAGGAACTCGATCGGGTCCTCGATCGTCAGGATGTGGCCGGCCAGCTGCTGGTTGCGCTGCTCCAGCATCGCCGCCAGCGTGGTGCTCTTGCCGGCGCCGGTGGAGCCGACCATCAGGATCAGGCCGCGCTTCTCCAGCACCAGCGTGTTCAGCACCGGCGGGACGTTCAGGCTCTCGAGCGTCGGGATCACGAACGGGATGCAGCGGAACACCGCGGCGATCGAGCCGCGCTGCCGGAACGCGCTGAGCCGGAAGCTGCCGACGCCGGCCAGGCCGACACCGATGTTCAGCTCGCCGGTGTCGTCCAGCTCCTCGAGCTGGCTCGGCGTCAGCAGTTCGGCCAGCAGCTGGCGCGGCTGCGCGTGGGTCAGCGGCTGGTCGCTCAGCTGCAGCAGCTGGCCGTTGATCTTGATCAGGATCGGCGAGCTCGCCGAGAGGTACACGTCCGACGCCGCCTTCTCCGACATCAGGCGCAGCACGCGCTCCATGTTTCCGCCACTCATGAGAATCCTTTCAGGCTTGGGGAACGGCCGATCATTTCACGCTTCGCGGGCGGTGTGGGCGCCGCGGCCGTGATCAGCTGCGCAACAGTTCGTTGATGCTGGTCTTGGCGCGGGTCTCGGCAGTGACCTGCTTGACGATCACCGCGCAGTACAGGCTGTGGCTGCCGTCGGCCGCCGGCAGGTTGCCGCTGACCACGACCGAGCCCGACGGGATGCGCCCGTAGCTGACTTCGCCGGTCATGCGGTTGTAGATCTTGGTGCTCTGGCTGATGTACACGCCCATCGAGATCACCGAGTTCTCCTCGACGATCACGCCCTCGACGACCTCGCTGCGCGCGCCGATGAAGCAGTTGTCCTCGATGATCGTCGGGTTCGCCTGCAGCGGCTCCAGCACGCCGCCGATGCCGACGCCGCCGGACAGGTGGACGTTCTTGCCGATCTGCGCGCACGAGCCGACGGTCGCCCAGGTGTCGACCATCGTGCCTTCGTCCACGTAGGCGCCGATGTTCACGTAGCTCGGCATCAGCACCACGTTCTTCGCCACGTACGAGCCGCGCCGCGCGACGGCGGGGGGCACCACGCGCACGCCGGTGGCGCGCATCTCGTCCTCGGTCAGGTGCGCGAACTTGGTCTGGACCTTGTCGAAGAAGCCGAGGTCGCCGGCGCGCATCATCTTGTTGTCGTTGAGGCGGAAGCTCAGCAGCACCGCCTTCTTGACCCACTGGTTGACGGTCCACTGGCCCACGCCCTGGCGCTCGGCCACGCGCAGGCGGCCGGCGTTCAGGTCGGCGATCACGCTCTCGACCGCGGTGAAGATCTCGGGGCTGTTGGTCGCATTGATCGACGCGCGACTCTCCCAGGCGAGTTCGATGGTGCTTTGCAGCTGGTGGGGGCTTGCTTGGGTCATGACGGGGCTCGTTGGGCGGTGATGAAGGAAACGATTCGGTGCGCGGCCTCGAGGCACTCGTCGACCTCGGCGACCAGCGCCAGGCGGATGCGGCCGGCGCCCGGGTTGACGCCGTGGGACTCGCGCGCCAGCAGCGTGCCGGGCAGCACCGCGACATTGTATTGAGCGAGCAGCCCGAGCGCGAAGGCGATCTCGTCGCCGCCGGGGGACAACTCCGACACGTCCGCCCACAGGTAGAAACCGGCATCGGGCAGCGCCACCGGCAGCACCGGCGCCAGCACCGGCACGACCTGCGCGAACTTGGCGCGGTACTTGTCGCGGTTCGCGACCACGTGGGCCTCGTCGTTCCAGGCGGCGATGCTGGCCTGCTGGTAGACCGGGCTCATCGCGCTGCCGTGGTAGGTGCGGTAGAGCAGGAACTGCTTCAGGATCGCCGCGTCGCCGGCGACGAAGCCCGAGCGCATGCCCGGTACGTTCGAGCGTTTCGACAGGCTGGTGAACGCGACCAGCCGCTCGAAGCCGCGGCCGAGTTTCGTCGCGGCTTCGAGCGAGCCCAGCGGGGGCTCGTCCCGGAAGTAGATCTCGGAGTAGCACTCGTCCGAGGCGATCACGAAGCCGTGCTTGTCGCTGAGCTCGAACAGGCGCTTCCACTCGGCCAGCGGCATCACCGCGCCGGTCGGGTTACCGGGCGAGCAGACGTAGAGCAGCTGGGTGCGGGCCCAGGTGTCGTCGGAGACGCTCGCCCAGTCGGCCGCGAAGTTGCGCGCCGGGTCGCTGTTCACGTAGGCCACTTCGGCACCCGCCAGCAGCGCCGCACCCTCGTAGATCTGATAGAACGGGTTCGGACTGACGACGGTGGCCCGGGCCTTCGTCGGGTCGATCACCGTCTGCGCCAGCGCGAACAGCGCCTCGCGCGAGCCGCCCACCGGCAGCACCTGCGTCTGCGGATCTAGCGTGACGCCGTAGCGGCGCCCCACCCATGCGGCAAACGCCTGGCGCAGCGCCGGATCGCCGGCCGTCGCGGGGTAGCTCGCCAGGCCCTTCAGGTTGTCCGCGATCGCCTGCTTGATCAGCTCCGGCGTGGCGTGCCGCGGCTCGCCGATGCCCAGGCTGATCGACTTGAGCGCCGGATTCGGGACGATGTCCTTGGTCAGCGCACGCAGGCGCTCGAACGGGTAGGGGTGCAGGCGCGACAGCAGCGGGTTCATCGGGCGATTATCGATGGAGTGCTGCTGGCTCGTTTCGTGCGTAGGAAGCCGACTACGGCCGGGCGCGCCGTTCCACGCCTGCGAGCGGCCGGTTCGCCGCTGACGCGGTGGGCCGGGCGGACTTACCGTATGTCCAACCCTCTGTCGATCGTGCGCGTACGCGACCGCTCGGCCATATCCTTTCCCCGGATCATCTGACCCATGTTCATCAAGATCGGCTTCGACATCGAGCTGTCGGTCGCCTCGCCGATGGCGATCATCTATCTGCTGCACGTCCACCCGTCGCGGCGCGACGACCTGATGGCGCCCGAGATCGTCGAGATCAGTCCCACGCTCGAGGTGGAGGAATACCTCGACGCGTTCGGCAACCAGGTGGGCCGCGTCAACGCGCCGTACGGCGTCGACCGTGTGAGGTTTCGCAGCGAATCGGTGATCCAGGACTCCGGTTTGCACGACCCGACCGACTGGTACGCCTGGCAGCACGACCCGACCGACCTGCCGCCCGCCACGCTGCAGTTCCTGCTGCCCAGCCGCTACTGCGAGGTCGACAGCGAACTGCTGCAGTTCGCATGGAACCAATTCGGCCACACCGCCAAGGGCTGGCCGCGGGTGCAGGCGATCTGCGATTTCGTGCATCACCACATCCGCTTCGATTACCAGCAGGCCCGCTCGACCCGCACGGCCGTCGAGGGCTTCCGCGAGCAGGTCGGCGTGTGCCGGGACTACACGCACCTGGCCGTCACGCTGTGCCGCTGCATGAACATCCCGGCGCGCTACTGCACCGGCTATCTGGGCGACATCGGCATCCCGCCGGTGCGCTACCCGATGGACTTCAGCGCCTGGTTCGAGGTCTTCTTGGGCGACCGCTGGCACACCTTCGACGCCCGCCACAACGTGCCGCGCATCGGCCGCGTGGTGATGGCCCGCGGCCGCGACGCCGGCGATGTGCCCATCACCATGGCCTTCGGCCAGAACCAGCTGACGCGGTTCGAGGTGACGACGTACGAGGTCGACAGCTGCGGGAACGCCGTGTAGTCACCAGGCGAGCGGCGGCAGTTCGCGGAAGACCTTGCGGGTGCCGCTGACCCACTGCTTCTTCAGCACCTCGAAGTACTCGTCGCCGTACTCGAAACGGCGCTTCATCGTCACGGTCAACCGATCATTCTCGTAACACAGCAGATCGATGGGCATGCCGACCGACAGGTTGCTCAGCATGGTCGAATCGAAGGACACGAGCACGCACTTGGTCGCGTCGTCCATCGTCGCGGTCGGGGTGATCGCCAGGTCCAGGATCGGCTTGCCGTACTTGGCCTCGCCGGTCTGCAGGAAGCAGGTCTCGGCGCCGGCCTCGATGAAGTTGCCTTCGGCGTAGATGCGGAACAGCCGCGGCGCCTCGCCGCCGATCTGTCCGCCGAGGATGAACGACGCGTTGAACTTGAGGCCGCTGCTTTCCATGTGCGGGCCGTCGCGCCGCTCGATGTCGCGCATCGCGTCGGCCACGAGATTGGCGACGTCGAACATCGACGAAGCCCCCCAGACGCCGCCGGTCTCATCCGGCCCCGCACGCTTGCGCAGCAGCCCGATCGCGGCCTGCGTGGCGGCGAGCCCGCCCGAGCTGAGCAGCACCAGCACGCGGTCTCCTGCGCGCTCGAACACCGTCATCTTGCAGAACTTGGCGTAGTTGTCGACACCCGCGTGGGTGCGCGAATCACTCGCCAGGATCAGACCGCTTTCGAGCTTGACGCCAACGCAATAAGTCATGCGTTCAGGCTACAGCAACCCGGTCGCCGCGTCGTGGCGAGGGAGTTGAACGACTGGCTCGGGCGTCCACCCCTTCTTGCGGTGCTCGGCCACCACGTTGGTGTAGATGCCACCCCGCACGTACCACTTGGCGGTGATGCGGATGAAGCGCGGGTCGGTGGCCCGGACGATGTCGTCGACGATGTCGTTGGTGACCTTCTCGTGGAACGCGCCTTCGTTGCGGTAGCTCCACATGTACATCTTCAGGCTCTTCAGCTCGACGCAGAGCCGGTCGGCGACCATGTCGATCGTGATGTGCGCGAAGTCCGGCTGGCCGGTCAGCGGGCAGTGGCAGGTGAACTCGGGGATCTGAAACTGGATCACGTAGTCGCGCTGCGGCGTCGGGTTCGGAAACACCTGCAGTTCCTTGCTCGGCGCACTGGGCGGATTCGCGGGCTTCCGGCGTTGCGACGGCGCGGTTTTCGGGGTGGCGGTCTTGGCCATGTCGGTGACTTTTCGAGAGCTTTGAGACAAGCGTCGAATGCTATCATCCGGACTGCTCCGAAGCCTGCGTCCTGCAGGCTTTTCTCAAATAAATCAAGCACTTAGGCGCCAACCCGCCGCCCGCTTCACGTGGTCCCAAGATGCGCCTGAATTCGATCAAGCTTTCCGGTTTCAAGTCGTTCGCGGAGCCGACCAACTTCCAGCTGCCGGGCCAGCTGGTCGGCGTCGTCGGGCCGAACGGCTGCGGCAAGTCCAACATCATGGACGCGGTGCGCTGGGTGCTGGGGGAGAGCAAGGCGAGCGAGCTGCGCGGCGAGTCGATGCAGGACGTGATCTTCAACGGCTCGGGCAACCGCAAGCCGGCGTCGCGCTCCAGCGTCGAGCTGGTCTTCAGCAACGAGGACGGGCGCGCCGGCGGGCAATGGAACCGCTTCGCCGAGATCGCCGTCAAGCGCGTGCTGACCCGCGACGGCACCAGCAGCTACTTCATCAACAACCAGCCGGTGCGCCGCCGCGACGTGCAGGACGTGTTCCTCGGCACCGGCCTGGGCCCGCGCGCCTACGCGATCATCGGCCAGGGAACGATCAGCCGCATCATCGAGAGCAAGCCCGAGGAACTGCGCCTGTTCCTCGAAGAAGCCGCCGGCGTCTCCAAGTACAAGGAGCGCCGCCGCGAGACCGAGAACCGGCTGAAGGACACGCGCGAGAACCTGACCCGCGTCGAAGACATCCTGCGCGAACTGAACAGCAACCTCGACAAGCTGGAAAAGCAGGCCGAGGTCGCGAGCCAGTACCGCGCGCTGCAGACCAGCGGCGAGACCAAGCTGCACCAGCTGTGGTTCCTGAAGCACCGCGACGCGGCGAGCGAGGAGGCGCGGGTCAAGAAGCAGGTGGCCGAAGCGATCAACGCGCTCGAGGCGCGCACCGCCGAGCTGCGCCACGGCGAGGCCGAGCTCGAGACGATCCGCCAGGCGCACTACGCCGCCAGCGACGAGTTGCACACGCACCAGGGCGCGCTGGCCGAAGCGGCGCTCGAAGTCAGCCGGCTCGAGGAGCGCATCCGCTACGTGGTGGAGGGCCGGGCCCGCGTCGAGCAGCGGCTGGTCGAGCTGGGCGCGCAGAACGAGCAGTGGACGCTGCGCCAGAGCGAGGCGCAGGCCGAGCTGGAGCGCATCGCCGAGCAGATCGCCACCGCGGACGAGCAGGGCGAGGTGCTGGCCGCGCAGGCCGAGGAGCAGTCCGGCAACCTGCCGACGTTCGAGGACGCGGTGCGCGCGGCGCAGAACGCCAGCAACGAGCAGCGCACCAAGGTCGGCGCGGTGCAGCAGCAGATCCAGGTGCTGGCGGCCGAGAGCCGCAACCTCGACGACCAGAAGCGCCAGTTCAACGCGCGGCGCGACAAGCTCGCCGCCGAGCGCAACCAGCTGGCCGCGCCGGACGTCGATCGTCTCGCCGAGCTGAAGCAGCAGCACGCCGTCGCCGACGAGGCCGCCGGCGTGGCCGATGCGCGGCTGCACGAGCTGAACGACCACGTGCCGGCGCTCGACGAGGAGCGGCGCGAGAAGCAGGACAGCGTCAACACCGAGAGCGGCAAGCAGGCCGACCTGAGCGCCCGCCTCGACGCGCTGCGCGCGCTGCAGGAGAAGGTGCAGACCGAGGGCAAGCTCAAGCCCTGGTTGGCCAAGCACGGCCTCGATTCGCTGCAGGGCCTGTGGACGAAGATCCACATCGAATCGGGCTGGGAGACGGCGCTCGAGGCCGCGCTGCGCGAGCGCATGGGCGCGCTCGAAGTCGGCCGCCTGGAGACGATCCGCGCGTTCGCGAACGACGCGCCGCCGGCCAAGCTCGCGTTCTACACGCCACCGAACGCCGCGATCTCGAACACGCACCAGACGCTGTCCAAGCTCAGCGACCTCCTGCGGCTGAGCGACGCCGGCCTGAAGGCGCTGCTGAACGACTGGCTCGAAGGCGTCTACACCGCCGCGACCATCGACGAGGCGCTGGCCGAGCGCGCGAAGCTCACGCACGGCGAGGTCATCATGACCCGCGACGGCCATGCGGTCAGCCAGTTCGCCGTCGCGTTCTACGCGCCCGATTCCGAGCAGGCGGGGATGCTGGCACGCGCGCAGGAGATCGAGAACCTGGAGCGCCAGCTGCGCGCCCAGGTACTCATCGCCGAGGAGGCGCGCAGCAGCCTGGTGCGGGCCGAAGCCAGCTACACCGAGGCCTCGCAGCGCCTGGTTCTCGCCCGCCGCGACGCCGGTGAGACGCAGACCCGTGCCCATCAGTTGCAGGTCGAGCTGATGCGCCTGTCGCAGCTGGCCGAACAGACCAGCACCCGTCGCGGGCAGCTCGACGAAGAACTCGCCGAGATCGACGCGCAGCTCGAGGACCTGGCCGAGCGCGGCGCGACCGGCGAGGCCCGCTTCGAGGAGCTCGACATGCAGCTCGCGACCACGCAGGAGCGCCACGCGGAACTCGACGACGCGGTGATCGCCGCCGAGCGCAAGCTCGCCGAAGCGCGCGAGCAGTTGCGCGCGCTGGAGCGCCAGTCGCAGGAGGCGCAGTTCGCCGCGCGGGCGCTGGCGGCGCGCCGCGGCGAGCTGCAGCGCGGCATCGAGACCGCGGCCGAACAACTCGCCGGCAACCAGCAGGCGCACGCGTCGCTGCAGGAAGAACTGGTGCGGCTGACCGACGCCTCGGCCCAGGCCGGCCTGCAGGAAGCACTTGCGCTGAAGCTCGAGCGCGAGGCCGCGCTCGGCGCCAAGCGCAGCGAGTACGACGACCTGACGATGCGCCTGCGCCGCGCCGACGAACAGCGCCTGCAACACGAGCAGAGCCTGCAGCCGCTGCGTGACCGCATCACCAAGCTGCAGCTGGAAGAGCAGGCCGCGCAGCTCGGCGGCGCCCAGTACCTCGACCAGCTCGTGGCAGCGAACGTCGACTTCGAGGCGCTCGCGGCCGGCATCGAGACGGACGGCGTCAAGCTCACCGGCCTGCAAGGCGAGATCGACCGCATCAACCGCGAGATCAATGCACTCGGCGCGGTCAACCTGGCCGCGCTCGACGAGCTGACCGCATCGCGCGAGCGCAAGACCTTCCTCGATGCGCAGAACGCCGACCTGGTCGAGGCGATGACGACGCTGGAAGACGCGATCCACAAGATCGACCTCGAAACCCGCGACCTGCTCGCGAGCACCTTCGACCAGGTCAACACCCACTTCGGCCGCATGTTCCCGGAGCTGTTCGGCGGCGGCAACGCGAAGCTCGTGATGACCGGCGACGAGATCCTCGACGCCGGCGTGCAGGTGATGGCGCAGCCGCCGGGCAAGAAGAACAGCACGATCCACCTGCTGTCGGGCGGCGAGAAGGCGCTGACCGCGATCGCGCTCGTCTTCGCGATCTTCCAGCTGAACCCGGCGCCGTTCTGCTTGCTCGACGAGGTCGACGCGCCGCTCGACGACGCCAACACCGAGCGCTACGCCAAGCTCGTCAAGCAGATGGCGCAGGGGACGCAGTTCCTGTTCATCAGCCACAACAAGATCGCGATGGAGATGGCCGAGCAGCTGATCGGCGTGACGATGCAGGAGCAGGGCGTCTCGCGCATCGTGACGGTGGACATGGACGCCGCCGTGTCTCTCGCGGAAGCAGCATGAGCAACACTCTGACGATTGCGCTCGCCTCGCTGGGCGGCGTCGTGCTGGCCGGCGTGATCGCGCATGGTGCGTGGCAGGCGCGGCGCGCCGACCCGAAGCGCGCCGAGCGCGTGCCCGAGCGCGTGGAGCCGCGCGAGCCGGTGATGGGTGGCGAGGAGCCGCCGTTCGACGCCGATGCCGGTGACGCGGCCGCCGCCGCCATCGCCGATCTGTCCGCGCACGCCGAGCGCCGGGCCAACCGCCGCACGATCCCGCGCCTGGACGCGCTGATCGATTCGATCGCGACGCTCGCGGTCGAAGCGCCGATCGCCGGCACGCAGGCCCTCGCGCACGTACCCCCCACGCGCCGCGCGGGCGGCAAGCCGTTCGGCATCGAAGGCCTGAACAGCGAGACCGGCGAGTGGGAATTCCCGGCCAGCAGCCAGCGCTACGGCGAGTTCCAGGCCGGCGTGCAGCTGGCCAACCGCACCGGTGCGCTCAACGAGATCGAGTATTCCGAATTCGTGCAGAAGGTGCAGGCGTTCGCCGACGCGATCGGCGCGATGCCCGACTTCCCCGACATGCTCGAAGCCGTCGCCGCCGCCCGCGAACTCGACCACTTCGCCAGCGCGCACGACGCGCAACTCGCGGTGCAGTTGCGCTCGCGCGCCGCGGCGTGGAGCATCGGCTACATCCAGCAGCACGCCAGCCGCCACGGCTTCGTGCCCGGCGTCGTGCCGGGCCGACTCGTGATGCCCGGTGCGGAAGAGGGCGCGCCGCCAAAGCTGACGTTGACCTTCGATTCGCAGGCTGCGCTGGCGGATGACCCGAACGTCGCCGCGGTGCGCGAGGTCACGCTGAGCTTCGACGTGCCGCAGACCGACCCGTCGGCCCAGCCCTTCGACGCCTGGCAGGCGAGCGCACAGGCGCTGGCCGAGAGCATGGACGCGGTGATCGTCGACGACCACGGCCGCGAGCTCGGCACCGAGAGCTTCGCCGCGATCGGCAGCGAGCTCGGCCAGCTCTACGCCGCGCTCGAAGCGCGCGACCTGGCGGCCGGTTCGCCCGCCGCGCGGCGCCTGTTCAGCTGAACAGGCCGGCGAACGCGCGTGACCTGACTAAACTTCGGGCCATGCCCGATCACGACCCCGCCAAGCGCGCCGTGGCGCTGCGCAAGGAACTGCAGCACCACGCGCACCTCTACTACACGCTGGATGCGCCGCAGATCCCGGACGCCGAGTACGACAAGCTGTTCCAGGAACTTCAGGCGATCGAGGCCGCGCACCCCGACCTGGTGACGCCCGACTCGCCGACCCAGCGCGTGATCGGCGCCGTGCTCGAGGGCCTGGCGCCGGTGCGGCACGCGGTGCCGATGCTGTCGATCCACACCGAGACCGACACCACGCCGGCCGGTGCCGAGAAGTTCGACGCGCGGGTGCGCAAGGCCCTCGCGCTGGCGGACGACGCGCCGCCGCTCGCCTACCACGCCGAGCTCAAGTTCGACGGGCTGGCGATCAACCTGCGTTACGAGCGCGGCGAACTGGTGCAGGCCGCCACCCGCGGCGACGGCGAGACCGGCGAGGACGTGACCCACACCGTGCGCATGATCCCGACCGTGCCGAAGCGGCTGCGCGGCGCCGCGGCCCTGGCCGCCACCGTGATCGAGGTGCGCGGCGAGGTGTTCATGCGGCGCGACGATTTCGAGGCGCTGAACGAGCGCCAGCGCAAACTGATCGAAGGCGGCGCGAAGGGCGAGAAGACCTTCGTCAACCCGCGCAACGCCGCGGCCGGCGTGGTCCGCCAGCTCGATGCCGGCAAGGCGGCCAAGCGGCCGCTGAGCTTCTTTGCCTATGCGCTCGGCGAGGTCGTCGGCTGGGACGTGCCGGCTACCCAGCACGCGCTCGCCGCCGCGTTCCGCAAGATGGGCCTGCCGGTCAACGACGACAGCCGCGTCGAGCATGGCGCCGAGGGCTTGATCCGGTTCCACCGGGAGATCGCCGCGAAGCGCGACGCGCTGCCGTTCGACATCGACGGCGTCGTCTACAAGCTCGACGACCGCGCGCAGCAGGAGCAGCTCGGCTTCAAGTCGCGCGAGCCGCGCTGGGCCGTCGCGCACAAGTACCCGGCGCAGGAGCAGACGACGCTGCTGCACGACATCGACGTGCAGGTCGGCCGCACCGGCAAGCTGACGCCGGTCGCCAAGCTGCAGCCGGTGTTCGTCGGTGGCACGACGGTCAGCAACGCGACGCTGCACAACCAGGACGAGATCGACCGCAAGGACGTGCGGATCGGCGACACCGTGATCGTGCGACGCGCCGGCGACGTGATCCCGGAGGTCGTCGGTTCGATCATCGAGAAGCGCCCGCCCGACGCGCAGCCGTTCGACCTGTACCAGCGGCTCGGCGGCAAGTGCCCCGTCTGCGGCAGCGAGATCACGCGCGAGGAGGGCGAGGTCGACTGGCGCTGCTCGGGCGGCCTGTTCTGCCCCGCGCAGCGCAAGCAGGCGATCCTGCATTTCGCCGGGCGGCGGGCGATGGACGTCGAGGGGCTGGGCGACAAGCTGGTCGATCAGCTCGTCGATGCCGGCATCGTGCGCACGCTGCCCGAGCTGTACAAGCTCGGCGTCGCGAACCTCGCTGCGCTCGAGCGCATGGCCGACAAGAGCGCGCAGAACCTGGTCGAGGGGCTCGAGAAGAGCAAGCAGACCACGCTCGCCCGCTTCCTGTATGCGCTGGGCATCCGCCATGTCGGCGAGACCACCGCGAAGGACCTGGCCCGGCATTTCGGCCAGCTCGACCGCGTGCTCGATGCCAGCGAGCCGCAGCTGCTGGAAGTGAGCGACGTCGGCCCGATCGTGGCCCACAGCATCCACACCTTCTTCGCGCAGCCCCACAACCGCGAGATCGTCGAGCAGCTGCGCGCCTGCGGCATCACGTGGAAGGAAGACGACGGCACGGCCGACAACGCGCCCAAGCCGCTGCTCGGCCAGACCTTCGTGCTGACCGGCACGCTGCCGACGCTGAGCCGCGACGAGGCGAAGGACCGCATCGAAGCGGCGGGCGGCAAGGTCAGCGGCTCGGTCTCGAAGAAGACGAGCGTCGTCGTCGCCGGCGCCGAGGCGGGCAGCAAGCTCGACAAGGCGACCGAACTCGGCATCACCGTGATCGACGAGGCGGCGCTGCTCGCGCTGCTGCCCGACCCGCCCGCCGTTCCGTCATGACCCGCGACGGCGCCGCCGACGAATTCTGGCGCCGCCTGCGCGCCCGCGTCGACGTGCCGCCCGCACGGGCCCGCGCGCCGCTCTGGCTGGGGGTCCCGGGCGAGTGCATCGGCTCGGTCGAGCCGGCGCTCGCGCAGCGCCTGGTGGCCGCCGGGCTGCCGGTCCGCGCGTCCGAAGCGGGCGTGTGCGTTGCCGCCGGCGACGCCGCGTCCGCCGACGCCGCATTGGCGCGCATCGCAGCCTGGCTGCATGCCGAACGCGTGGTCACCGGCTGGCGGGACGAGCTGTTGACCGTGACCGATCAGCACGACATGCCGCGTGCCCGCATCGAGCGCGCGGCCGTGCGCCCGCTGGGCATCACCACCCACGCGGTGCACCTGGTCGGGCAGACGCCCGACGGCGGCGTCTGGGTGCAGCAGCGCGCGCTCGACAAGGCCATCGACCCGGGCCAGTGGGACACGCTGATGGGCGGCCTGCAGGCGGCCGGCGAGTCCGACGCGACGACGCTCGAACGCGAGACCTGGGAAGAAGCCGGCTTGCGCATCGCCGCCTTGCCGCATTTGCAGCCACGCGGCCGATTGACCGTGCGCCGCCCGGTCTCCGATGGCTACATGGTCGAGCACATCGAACTGTTCGACGCCGTCGTTCCGCATGGCGTGGTGCCCGAGAACCGCGATGGCGAAGTCGCGCGCTTCGAGTGCCTGACGATCGCCGAGCTGATCGCGCGCCTGAAGTCCGACGCCTTCACCGTCGAGGCCGCGGCGCTGCTGATGCGCTGGCTCGAACTGCAGCGCTGCCTGTAGCGTATAGGGCAACTTTGCAAAGCTTCGCAGGCGCCAGCGCCATCGCGCGGCGGCCTGGCACGTTGACTGACATGACGCTCTCCGGTTTGCCGACGAGAAGGTGCCCGGGCCGCGTCGAGACTTCAGTCCCATGCTTCAAGGAGCTGCACCGTGAACATCAAGACCACTGTCTATGCCGCCGCGCTCGCGGCACTGCTCGGCGTCTCGGCGCTGCCGGCCCAGGCCGACGTCCTTGTCAGGGTGTCGCCGCCGCCATTGCGCACCGAAGGCGTGCCGGTGGCGCGGCCCGGCTTCGTCTGGTCGCCGGGGTACTGGAACTGGAACGGGCGCCGCCACGTGTGGGTCGCCGGCAGCTGGATGCGCGAGCGTCCGGGCTATGTCTATCACCGCCCCGAGTGGGTGCAGCGCGGCGAGCGCTGGCAGATGCGCCGCGGCGGCTGGGACCGTGATGGCGATGGCGTGCCGAACCGCCACGACCGCCGGCCGAACAACCCGAATCGCCACTGACGGCGGCGATCAGGCGCGCGGCGGCCAGGTGTCCCAGGCCGTCGCACCGATCGCTTCGCCCCACAGATCGACCTGCGCACGCGTGCCGGCGTGCGGGCGCCGAGCTGCCTCGCCACGCACGTAGCCCAGCGCGACGCAGGCGTTCGCCCTGGGGCTCCAGCCGACCGACGACAGTTCGCCGACCGGCCGCCCGTCGATCAGCAGCGGCTCGCCGCCCCAGGCGCAATGAGCGGCCGAGTCGAGCACGACGGTCACGAGCCTCTTGCGAAGCGGCTGGCCCTGCGCCTGCAGCAACGCCTTGCGTCCTACGAACTCCGTGGGCTTGTCGAGGCTGACCGCGAAGGTCAGCCCCGCCTCGAACGGCGTCTCGTCCGGCCCCAGTTCGGCGCCCCAGGCGCGGCGGCCCGCCTCGATGCGCAGCGCGTCGAGTGCGTAGTAGCCGGCGTCGCGCAGGCCCAGGTCGTCACCCGCCTCGTGCAGCGCGAGGTACACGTGGCGCGCCATCTCGATCGGCACGTAGAGCTCGAAGCCCGGACCACCGACGTAGCTCATGCGCGCCGCGCGCACGCGGGCGAAGCCGACATCGATCTCGCGGCTGTGCGAGAACTTCAGCGCCTCGGCCGACAGGTCGTCCGGCGACACCCGCGCCAGCAACTCGCGCGCCTTCGGGCCCATCACCGACAGCACCGCGATCATCGCGCTGACGTCGGTCAGCATCGCGTGCTCGGTCGCGCCGATGTGGCGATTGATCCAGTCCTGGTCGCGCGTGGTCTGCGCCGAGCCGGTGACGATCATGAAGCGGTCGGCCCCGGTGCGGATCACGGTCAGGTCGCTCTCGAAGCCGCCGCGCTCGTTCAGCATCGCGGTGTAGACCATCCTGTCGACCGGCACGTCGATCTCGTTCGCGCACAGGCGTTGCAGCACGGCGAGCGCATCGCGGCCCTGCAGCAGCAACTTGGAGAACGAGGTCTGGTCGTACAGCGCCACCGCCTCGCGCGTCGCGCGCTGCTCGTCGATCACCCAGTCGAGCCACTGCGGGCGGCCGAGCCCGGGCTCGGCGGGGTGGGCGCCGGCGGGTTTGAAGTAGTTGGCGCGCTCCCAGCCGTTCTTGCTCCCGAAGACCGCACCCTTGTCGGCCAGCAGGTCGTAGAGCGGCGAGGTGCGCAGCGGGCGCGCGGTCTCGAGCTCCTGGCGCGGCCAGCGCATCGCGTAGTGCAGGCCCAGCGTCTCGCCGGTGCGTTCGGCCAGCGCTTTCCGGTTGGCCATGAACGGGCCGAAGCGGCGGATGTCCACGTCCCACAGGTCGCTCGGCGCTTCGCCGCCGACGATCCATTCGGCGATCAGCCGGCCCGCGCCGCCGGAGTTCGCGATGCCCGCGGAGTTGAAGCCGGCCGCGACGAAGTAGTTGCGCAGCTCCGGCGCCTCGCCGAGGATGAAGTTGCCGTCGGGCGTGAAGCTCTCGGGGCCGTTCAGCAGCATCTTCACCTTCGCGGTCTCGAGGCACGGCGTGCGGTGGATCGCGTTCGTCATCAGGATCTCGAACTGGTCCCAGTCCTCGCCGAGCAGCTGGAACTGGAACGTGCTCGGGATCGGGTCCATCCGCCACGGCTTGGCCTGCGGCTCGAAGCCGCCCATCACGAGCCCGCCGACCTCTTCCTTGTAGTAGATGAACCCATCCGGGTCGCGCATCACCGGCAGCATCGGGTGCACGCCGTCGATCCGGTCGGTGACGATGTAGAAATGCTCGGCGGAGTACAGGGGCACGTTGACACCGGCCAGGCGGCCGAACTGGCGCGCCCACTGGCCGGCGCAGTTCACCAGGACCTCGCAGAGAACATCGCCCTGGGTCGTGCGCACGCCGGCGACGCGGCCGTTCTCGGTCAGCACGCCGATGACCTCGATGTCCTCGACGATCTTCACGCCGCGGTTGCGCGCGCCCTTGGCGAGCGACATCGTCAGGTCCGCCGGGTTCGCCTTGCCGTCGCCGGGAATCCACAAACCGCCCTCGAGGTCGTCGGTGCGCAGCAAGGGGTAGAGCTCGCCGGCACGCTGCGCGTCGATCACCTCGACCTCGACGCCGAAGCTGCGCGCCAGCGCGGCCTGCTTGCGCAGCACCTTCATCCGCTCCGGCGTCGCGGCGACGTTGACGCTGCCGCACTGCTTCCAGCCGGTCGCCAGGCCGGTCTCGGCCTCGAGCGTCGAATAGAGCTCGATGCCGTACTTGCTCATCTGCGTCATGTTGCGGTTGGGGCGCATCTGCCCGACCAGCCCGGCGGCGTGCCAGGTGGTGCCGCAGGTCAGCTTGCCCTGTTCGAGCAGCACCACGTCGCGCTCGCCCATCAGGCTCAGGTGGTAGGCCGTCGAGCAGCCGGCGATGCCGCCGCCGACGACGACGATGCGGGCGTGGGAGGGCAGGGTGGTCATGTCGAACTCCTATCCGAAGCGAAGCGCCATCACGCCGGCCACGATCACGCCGGTGCCGATGGCACGTTGCAGGCCGAAGCGCTCCTTCAGCCACACGGTGCCGATCAGTGCGGCGAACAGCACCGAGGTCTCGCGCAGCGCAGCGACCGAGGCGACCGGCGCGCGCGTCATCGCCCACAGCGCGATGCCGTAGGCGCCGATCGACGCGCTGCCGCCGAGCGCCGCGACCGGCCAGCGCTGGCGCGCGTAGGTGACGATCTCGCGCCGGCCCTGCGCGCTGCGCCGCAGCCAGACCAGCAGCGGATACGCGATGCCGTCGAGCACGAACAGCGTCAGCACGTAGCGGATGGCACCGTGGTCGTCCACGACGCTCTCGCGCACGCCGCGGCCGTCGACCACCGTGTAGGTCGCGATGATCGCGGCGTTCGCGAACGCGAACATCAACGCCTTGCGGTGGTGCAGCGCCTCACCCGGGTGCGCAAGGCCGACCAGCGCCACGCCCAGCGTGATGCCGACGATGCCCAGCCACGCCACCAGCGATGGCGCCTCGCCGATGAATGCGCTGCTGGCCAGCGCGACGAGCATCGGCGCGAAGCCGCGCATGATCGGGTAGGTCAGGCCCAGCTCACCGTGCTGGTACGCACCGACCAGCGCGATGTAGTAGCCGATGTGGATCACCAGCGACGCCGCGATGAACGGCCAGGCGCTGCGCGGCGGCAGGCCGATCCAGAGCATGAGGGGCAGCGCGATCAGCGCACCGAGGAAGTGGACCAGCGCGGTGTCCAGCGCCTTGTCGGTGCCGGACTTGATCAACGCGTTCCACGAGGCGTGGAGCAGCGCCGCGCACAGGACGGCGGCGACGATCGGCCAGGTCAAGGCCATCAGGCGTGGGATGCGCTGGCGTGGGCCGGCGCCAGCGAGCAGCGGGCCGCGCGTTCGAGGAAATGCGCGAGCGGCGGCGTGACCAGGTCGGCCTGCTTCGCCAGGTCGTCCCACTGCCGCAGCATCACCGCGTCGCGCGCGCCGGGCTGCTCGACGAACGCGGCGGCCTGCTCGGCGCCGAACACGCCACCCTGCAACGCGAGGCTGCGCTTCGAGTCGTCCGACAGCTTCGCGTAGTAGCCCGGGTTGGCCTGGCACAGATAACGCTTCGCGTCGACATGCAGCTTGATCGCGTCGAGCACGGCATCCGGGAACAGCCCGCGCAGGAACGGCAGCGCGTAGTACTGGTGCGTGTCGTCGATGCCGCGCAGCGATGGCGTGTCGCCCTGGTCGTTCAGCAGGTGCCCCAGGTCGTGCAGCAGGCAGGCCGTGACCAGCGCATCGTCGGCGCCGGATTGCTCGGCCAGGTGCGCGGTCTGGAGCGCGTGCTCGAGCTGGGTGACCGGCTCGCCGCTGTACTGGCTGGCGCCGTGGCGCGCGAAGAGCAGGGCGATATCGTCGAGGCTGATCATGGCGTGGCGGCGTTCAGCGGATGGGGGTTTCTGGGCCGCTCAGCGCACCGTGCTGCGAATTGCGGATGCGGGTCTTGGTCAGCGCGCCGGCCGATTCCAGGATCGGGTAGGCGATCGAGCAGATGTGCGAGTTGATGCGTTTCAGGTCGCTGATCAGGTCGATGTGCAGCGAGCTGGTCTCGATGCTCTGGGCCGTGTTGTCCTGCAGCCGGGCGATGTGGCTGGCGGCGTACTCGTGCTCCAGGTCGCGAAAGCGCGCCTTTTCCTCGAGCAGCTTCTTGGCGTCGCGCACGTGGCCGTCGAGGAACACGCTCATGCCCAGCCGCAGGTTCGCGGTCAGGCGCTCGTGCAGATGGACGATCTCGGCCATGCCGGCATCGGAGAATCGACGGTTCTTGCGGATCTTCTTGTCCTCGATGTCCTGGATCACGCGCTCGATGATGTCGCCGATCTGCTCCATGTTGATCGTGAACGAGACGATGTCGGTCCAGCGCCGGCCTTCGTCCTCGGACAGCGCCTCGCGCGAGATCTGCGTCAGGTAGAACTTGATCGCCGAGTAGAGCTGGTCGACCGTGTCGTCCATGTTGCGCAGCTGCTCCGCCAGCACGAGGTCGTTGTCGCGCAGCACCGGCAGGATGCCGTGCATCATGGTCTCGACCACGTCGGCCTGGTGCAACGCCTCGCGCGCGGCGCAGCTGATCGCGAGCGACGGCGTCTGCAGCGCGGACGGGTCGAGGTGGCGCGGGCGCGTCGAGCCAACCGCTGCCGGCGGTGCCGGCAGCAGCTTCTCGACCCAGCGCGCCATCGGGCCGGTCAGGCCGATGAACAGCAGCGCGCGGATCACATTGAAGCCGAGGTGGAACGCGATCACCTGCGCGTGCACGCTCGGGATGTATTCCTGCAGCAGCACGTGCACCTGCGGCAGCAGCGGAATGGCGATGGCGCAGCCGGCCAGCTTGAACAGCAGGCTGCCGAGCGGCAGGCGCAGGCGCAGCACCGGCGGGCCGGAGCTCGTCAGCATCGCGAGGATGCCGCTGCCGATGTTGGCGCCCAGCACCAGGCCGAGCGCGACCGTGACCGGCAGGATGCCCGATGCGGCCAGCGTGGCCGTCAGCAGCACGAACGCGAGGCTGGAGTAGCACGCCATCGTCAGCAGCGCGCCGACGATGATGTCGAGGAACACGTCGTTCGGCAGCCCGACGATCAGGCCGCGGATCACCGGCGACGCGATCATCGGCTGCGTGGCCGCGACGATCAGCTGCAGCGCGAGCGTGATCAGGCCGAAGCCGATCGCCACCTGCCCGGCACGGCCCCAGGTGCTCTTCTCGTTCGAGATGAACAGCACCACGCCGGTGAAGATCAGCAGTGGCGACAGCCACGACAGGTCGAACGAGAACACGACCGCCATCAGGCTGGTGCCGATCTCCGCGCCGAGCATCACCGCGAGGCCGGCGGCCATGCCGACCAGCCCGCTGCCGACGAACGACGAGATGATCACCGCGGTGGCCGTGCTGGACTGCACCAGCCCGGTGACCGCCAGGCCGGCCAGCATCGACTTGGCGCGGTTGCTCAGGCTGCTGGCCAGTACCCGGCGCAGGTTCTCGCCGAAGATCCGGATCACGCCGGTGCGCACGATGTTCGTGCCCCAGACGAGCAGGGCGATCGCGGCCAGCAGGTTCAGCAGATGGATCATCGGGTCGGGAAAGCCTTTCTGGGGTCAGACCCAGGGCAGGGAATAGGTCTTGGTGTTGGTGAAGCTCTTGATCGCTTCCTGCACGCCTTCCTTGTACCCGAGGCCCGAGTCCTTGATGCCGCCGAACGGCGTCAATTCGAGTCGGTAGCCAGGCACCTCACGGACGTTGACCGTGCCGACCTGCAGTTCGGAGACGAAGCGCGAGATGTAGTCGAGCCTGTTGGTGCAGACGGCCGATGACAGGCCGTAGGCCGTGCCGTTGGAAATCCTGATCGCCTCGTCGATGGTCGCGAACGTGATGATCGGAGAGACCGGGCCGAAGGTCTCCTGCAGCGCGACGGTCATCTCGGGCCGCACGCGGTCGAGGACGGTCGGCGCATACAGCGCACCCTGGCGCTTGTTGCCGACCAGCAGCCGGGCGCCCTGCGAAACCGCTTCGTCGACACGCGACTCGAACAGGCGCGCCGCCTCTTCGTCGATCACCGTGCCCATCTCGACCTTCGCATCGCTCGGGTCCCCGAAGCTCCAGGCCTTCGTCTTCTCGACCACGAAGTCGGTGAAACGCCCGACCACCGCTTCGTGCACCAGCATGCGCTTGACCGCGGTGCAGCGCTGGCCGGAGTTCTTGTACGAGCCCTGCACCGCGAGCGTCGAGGCTTCGTCGAGATCGGCGTCTTCCATCACGATGATCGGATCGTTGCCGCCGAGCTCGAGCACCATGCGCTTGTAGCCGGCCTTGGCGGCGATGTACTTGCCGATCGCGACGCCACCGGTGAAGGTGACCAGATCGACCAGCGGGTTCGTGATCAGCTCGTCGGCGATCTCGCGCGGGTCGCCGGTCACGACCGAGAGCATCTCCGGCGGCAGCCCCGCCTCGTAGAGCAGGTCGGCGAAGAGCAGGGCGGACAACGGCACCTTCTCGGAGGGCTTCAGCACCATCCGGTTGTTGGTCGCGATCGACGGCACCACCTTGTGCGCGACCTGGTTCATCGGGTGGTTGAACGGCGTGATCGCGGTGATGACGCCGAGCAGCGGGTCGCGCTGGGTGTAGACGCGGCGCTTCTTGCCGTGCGGAGTCAGGTCGCACGAGAAGATCTGGCCGTCGTCCTTCAGGCACTCGTTCGCGCCGAAGACCAGCACGTCGGCGACGCGGCCGGCTTCGTAGGTCGCGTCCTTCATGCACAGGCCGGACTCGGCGCTGATCAACGCGGCGACCTGCGCGGTGCGTTCGCGCACCAGCACGGCGGTCTTGTTCAGGATATTCGCGCGCTCGAAACGGGTGAGCTTCGGCTTGTAGGCGTGGGCGATCGCGAAGGTGTTCTGCACTTCCGCCAGCGTCGCCTTCGGCACGCTGCCGATGCAGGCGTTGGTGTACGGGTTGAGGACCTCGATGCAGCGGTCGCCGGTGCGGTCCATGCCGACCTTCTCGCCGGCGATCCGCATGCCCCAGTTCTGGGTGGTGTCGGTCATGGTCATTGCGCGTGGTTGAGTGCGAGATCGAAGGCGTCGAAGTTGCGCCAGCGGTGATTCATGTCCAGTCCGTCGATCTTGCGGTTCAGGATGAGAGGAATGCGTTGCTCGGATACGCCGCCGTGCGAGCGCAGCGGTGCGTCGAGCGCACTGAGGTCGTGGCGCGCCGCCGCGGTGCCGATGACGGTGGAGCGTTCGGAGACGACGACGATGTCGCCGATGCGATCGGCCGGCAGTTCGAAGCGCTCGGCCGCCTCGGCCCGGGTCAGCACCGATTCCATGCCGCGCTGCGCGGCCAGGCGCTTCACCAGCGGCGCTTGATCGACGCCTGCGGGGAGGTACACCGTCGCGAAGGAGCCGAGCGCACCGTGGTGAACCACGTACGGGTCGGTGATCGGCAGGATCACGCGCGCCTTCGAGGCGCCGAGCCAGCCATCGAGCACGTCCTGCAGGTAGATCACGTCCGGCTGCGCGTCCATCGCGGTCTTCGCGTTCATGCCGTGGTCCGCGGTCAGCGCGATCACGCAGCCGAGCGCGTCGAGCTCGCCGAGGTACGAATCCATCATCGCGTAGAACGCGTCCGCGCCGTCGGTGCCGGGCGCGTGCTTGTGCTGTACGTAGTCGGTGGTCGAGAGGTACATCACGTCCGGCCGCTTCGCCTGCTGCATCAGCTTCACGCCCGCGGCGAACACGAACTCCGACAGGTCCGCGCTGTACACCGACGGCACCGGCTTGCCAACCAGCCCGAGCACGTCCGCGATGCCGTTCTCGGCCAGCGAGACCTCGTCGGCTTTCTCCGCCGAGAAGCAGATGCCGGTCATCTGGTGGCCGAGCAGCTTGCGCAGCTTGTCCTTCGCGGTGACGACCGCCACCGACGCGCCGGCCTCGGCCAGCGTGGCCAGCAGCGTCGGCGCGCGCAGCCACTTCGGGTCGTTCATCATGACCTCGGTGTCGGTCGCGACGTCGTACAGGTAGTTGCCGCAGATGCCGTGCACCGAGGGCGGGGCACCGGTCACGATCGACAGGTTGTTCGGGTTCGTGAAGCTCGGGATCACGCAATCGGCGATCAGCGCGGTGCCTTCGTCGAGCACGCGCTTCAACCACGGCATGCGGCCGTGCGCGACTGCCTGGGCCAGGTATTCGGGCTCGCAGCCGTCGACACAGACGACGACGGTCGGAAGCTTCGGCGTGGCGTAGTTTCGGTTGTTGACGTTGAGGATCATGTGGGGGCTTTCTCCAGCGCGCGCGCATGCTGCTGCTGGCGCAGGTTGTTCTTGATCGTGCGTTCCTTGCTTTCGATCACGTGGTCGAACATCGCGCGACCGGCCGCTTCGGCATCGCCCGAGGCAATCGCCTTGACGATCTGCCGGTGCTCACTGGCGGAGATCGGCATCAACCAGCCGTCGGCCAGGTTCAGGCGGCGGAACAGGCTCAGCTCCTTGATCAGCTTGCGATAGATCGCGGTCAGCTTGCTGTTGCCCGCCAGTTCGACCAGGCGGTCGTGGAATTTCAGGTTCAGCAGGTGGTAGTGGTACGCGTCCTTGGCCTTGACCGCCTGCTCCATCTGGTCGACCAGGCCGCGAACTTCCTTCAGCTGCACCGGGCTGATGTTCTCGGCGAGGCGGCGGCCGACCAGTTCGTCCATCGCGGCGCGCAGGTCGAAGATTTCGACCGCTTCGTGGATCGGGATGTCGCGCACGAAGACGCCGCGGTTCTTTTCGGTGCGCACCAGACCGGCTTCCTCGAGCATGCGGAACGCCTCGCGCAGCGGCCCGCGCGAGACGCCCAGGCGCGCGGCCAGGGCCATCTCGGTCAGCTTGGCGCCGGGGGCCAGTTCGCCGGACAGGATCATTCGCTCGAGCTCGCCTTGCACGACGCTCGTGAGGGAACTCGTTTGCAGCAGCGTGATGGTCGGATGGGGCACGACGGTAGTGCTCATGGGTGACGAGTAGATGACAGTGACTGTTTATTGTCAACAATTTTCAGGAAACAGTTGACGACGGTTTGAGTGCCCCCCTAGACTGCCCTGCCAGCATCGTGGGGTCGTCCCTCTCGACGGGCACGCGGCTTGCAAACCGGTTCGTTTCATCCACGCTTCCTCTTCGTCAGGAGTTCCGCATGAATCTGGGTTCCATCAAGCCGGTGCTCGCTGCGCTGGCGCTGCTCGCCGGCACCGGCGCGTTCGCGCAGAAGACGCAACTCACGGTCTACACCGCGCTCGAAACCGATCAGTTGAAAGCCTACGAGGCCGGGTTCACCAAGGTGAACCCCGACATCGAGATCAAGTGGGTGCGCGACTCGACCGGCGTGATCACCGCGAAGCTGCTGGCCGAGAAGGCCAATCCGCAGGCCGACGTCGTGATGGGCGTGGCGGCGTCGAGCCTGGCGCTGCTGGACACGAACAAGATGCTGATCCCGTACGCGCCGCTGAATCTCGACGCGATCATGAGCCAGTACCGCGACAAGAAGAGCCCGCCGGCCTGGTTCGGCATGGACGTGTGGGGCGCGACCGTCTGCTTCAACACCGTCGAGGCGCAGAAGAAGGGCCTCCCCAAGCCCGAGACCTGGAAGGACATGACCAAGCCGATCTACAAGGGCCAGATCGTGATGCCGAACCCGGCCTCGTCGGGCACCGGCTTCTTCGACGTGTCCGCCTGGCTCACGCTCTGGGGAGACGACAACGGCAAGGGCGGCGGCTGGAAGTTCATGGACGCGTTGCACGAGAACATCGCGCAGTACACCCATTCGGGCTCCAAGCCCTGCAACATGGCGGCCACCGGCGAGTACGTGATGGGCATCTCGTTCGAGTACCGCGGCAACACCAACAAGGCCAAGGGCGCGCCGATCGACCTGGTGTTCCCGAAGGAAGGCCTCGGCTGGGACCTGGAGGCGTTCGCGATCCACGCCGGCACCAAGAAGCTCGACGCCGCGAAGAAGCTCGCCGACTGGGCCTCGAGCAAGGACGCGATGAAGCTGTATGGCAAGAACTTCGCGATCACCGCGGTCCCGGGCGTGGCCGAACCACTGAAGAACGTGCCGGCCGACTACGAGAAGCGCCTGGTGAAGATGGACTTCGCGACCACCGCGTCGAACCGCGAACGGGTGTTGGCCGAGTGGAACAAGCGCTACGACGCGAAGTCCGAGCCGAAGAAGTAAGCGGCTCGATGAGCGAGTACCTGCGCCTGGAGGGCATCCGGAAGAACTTCGGTTCGTTCCAGGCGCTGCGTGACGTCGACCTCGCGATCGCGAAGGGCGAGTTCGTCTGCTTCCTCGGTCCCTCGGGCTGCGGCAAGACGACGCTGCTGCGAATCATCGCGGGGCTCGAGACGCAGACGGCCGGCCGCATCGTCCAGGCGGGCCGGGACATCTCGGTGCTGCCGCCGGCGCAGCGCGACTACGGCATCGTCTTCCAGTCGTACGCGCTGTTCCCGAACCTGACGGTGGCCGACAACGTCGCCTATGGCCTGGTCAACCGCAAGCAGCCGCGGGCCGAGATCGCGAAGCGGGTCGAGGAACTGCTCAAGCTCGTCGGCCTGCCCGGCAGCGGGCCGAAGTATCCGGCGCAGCTGTCGGGCGGCCAGCAGCAGCGGATCGCGCTCGCACGCGCGCTCGCCACCAAGCCGGGGCTGCTGCTGCTCGACGAGCCGCTGTCCGCGCTCGATGCGCTGGAGCGGGTGCGGCTGCGCCAGGAGATCCGGGCGCTGCAGAACCAGCTCGGCGTGACCACCATCATGGTCACGCACGACCAGGAGGAGGCGCTGTCGGTGGCCGACCGGATCGTCGTGATGAATCACGGCGTGATCGAGCAGGTCGGCACGCCGATGCAGGTCTACCGCGACCCGGCCACGCCCTTCGTCGCCGATTTCGTCGGCAAGATCAACGTGCTGCCGGGCCGTTTGCACCCGGGTCGGGCACTGCAGATTGGCGCGAGCCGGTTCGAGTGCACGCTCGATGCGGATGCGGCGCGCGACGTCAAGGTCTATCTTCGGCCCGAGGACGTGCTGGCGCGGCCGATCGCGGCCGGCGACGCCAACGTGTTCGAGGCGTCGATCGAGAAGATCGAGTTTCTCGGCTCGTACTGCCATGTCAGCGTGCGCGCCGCCGAGATCGGGCCGCAGCCGTTGACGGTCTACCTGTCGCTGAACTACCTCGCCGAGCAGGGCCTCGAGGTCGGCAGCCGGCTGCCGCTGCGGGTGATGCCGGAGCGCATGCGCTTCTTCTGAAGCCCCGCCGCGCCGAGCTGCCGCCTTCATGTCCACCGTCGCCTTGCCGTCGCCGCCCAGCACCGCCGCGCTGCGCCAGCGCGCGCACTGGACCGACCGCATCGCGCACGCGCTGCTGTTCGCGATCGTGCTGGCGCTGGTGGTGTTCCTGGCGTTGCCGCTGGCGAGCATCCTGGTCAAGTCGCTGCTGGACCCGCAGGGCGCCTTTGTCGGCCTCGTCAATTTCACCAGCTACCTGGCGACACCGTCGCTGCTGACCTCGCTGTGGAACAGCGTGTGGGTCTCGCTGCTCGTCACCGCGATCACGGTGCCGCTGGCCTTCACGTTTGCGTATGCGCTGACGCGCAGCTGCATCCCGCTGAAAGGCACGCTGCGGACGATCGCGCTGGTGCCGCTGCTGGCGCCTTCGCTGCTGTCGGCGCTGTCGCTGATCTACTGGTTCGGCAACCAGGGCCTGGTGCGCGGCTTCATCCAGGCGTTCGGGTTCAACGAGATCTACGGCGCGCCGGGTGTCGTCGCGGCCGAGTGCTTCGCGGCGTTCCCGCACGCGCTGATGATCCTGGTCACGGCGCTGTCGCTGGCCGACGCGCGGCTGTACGAAGCGGCCGACGCGCTGGGCACCGGCACGCGGCGCAAGTTCTTCACGATCACGCTGCCGGGCGCGAAGTACGGGCTGATCTCGGCGGCGCTGGTCAGCTTCACGCTTGTGATGACCGACTTCGGCATCCCGAAGGTGATCGGCGGCAACTTCAACATGCTCGCCACCGACGTGTTCAAGCTGGTGATCGGCCAGCAGGATTTCCAGCGCGGCGCGGTCGTCGGCCTGCTGCTGCTGACGCCGGCAGTGCTCACCTTCGTCGTCGACTGGACCATCAGCCGCAAGCAGACCGCGATGCTGTCGGCCCGCGCCGTGCCATACCGGCCGAAGCCGGCGCGCGGCTTCGACGTCGCGATGCTGGTCTTCGCCCTGCTGATCGCCGCGTTGATGCTCGCGATGCTCGGCATGGCGGTGTTCGCGTCGTTCGCGAGCTTCTGGCCCTACAACCTCGCGCCGACGCTGACCCACTACACGATGGGGCTGGTCGATGCCGAGGTCGGCGACGCCTTCGTCAACAGCCTGAAGCTCGCGGCCGGCACGGCGTTCTTCGGCACGATCCTGGTGTTCGTCGGCGCCTACATGCTCGAGAAGACGCGCGGCATGGACGCGCTGCGCCCGGTCGTGCGGTTGCTCGCGATGCTGCCGATGGCGGTGCCCGGGCTGGTGCTAGGCCTGGGCTACATCTTCTTCTTCAACCTGCCGGGCAATCCGTTGAACGGCCTGTACCAGACGCTGCCGTTGCTGGTGCTGTGCACGATCGTCCACTTCTACACGACGGGCCACCTGACGGCCGTGACGGCGTTGAAGGCGCTGGACACCGAGTTCGAATCCGTGTCGGCGTCGCTGAAGGTGCCGTTCTTCAAGACCTTCTGGCGCGTCACGTTGCCGATCTGCACGCCGACGCTGCTCGACATCGCACGCTACTTCTTCATCAACGCGATGACGACGATCTCGGCGGTGGTGTTCCTCTATTCGCCGAGCACCAAGGTCGCGTCGATCGCGATCCTCAACCTCGACGAGGCCGGCGAGGCCGGTGCCGCCGCCGCCTGCGCGGTGCTGATCACCGCCGGCTCGACGCTGGTGACCCTGCTGTTCATCGCGCTCGGCTGGTGGGTCAACCGCCGGACCCAGGCCTGGCGCGGCGGGCGCTGACAACAAGGAAGGAGAAGACACCGTGGACCGTGATGCCATCCTGCTGACCCCCGGCCCCCTGACCACCACGCTGCGCACCAAGCTCGCGATGCTGCGCGACTGGGGTTCGTGGGACGCCGATTTCGTCGCGATGACCGCCGAGCTGCGCCGCCGGTTGATCGCGATCATCGACGGCGCCGATTCGCACGTCGTCGTACCCTTGCAGGGCAGCGGCACGTTCTCGGTCGAAGCCGCGGTCGCGACGCTGGTGCCGCGCGATGGCCACCTGCTGGTGCTGGACAACGGCGCGTACTGCAAGCGACTCGGCAAGGTCGCGACACTGATGGGCCGGCGCACCACGATCATGGCGCACCCCGAGGACGAAGCCGTCTCGGCGGACGCGCTCGATGCGAAGCTGCGCGCCGATCCCAGCATCACCCATGTCGGCTTCATCCATTGCGAGACCGGCACCGGCGTACTGAACCCGCTGCAGGCCGTGAGCGACGTGTGCCTGCGCCACGGCAAGGGGCTGATCATCGATGCGATGAGTTCGTTCGCGGCGCTGCCGATCGACGCGCGGAAGGTCAGGTTCGATGCGCTCGTCGCCGCCAGCGGCAAGTGCCTGGAGGGCGTGCCGGGCATGGGCTTCGTCTTCATCCGCCAGGCCGCCCTCGCGGCGTGCGAGAACAACTCGCACTCGCTGGCGATGGACCTGTTCGACCAGCACGCCTACATGGAGAAGACCGGCCAGTGGCGCTTCACGCCGCCCACGCACGTGGTCGCGGCGCTGGGCGAGGCGCTGAAGCAATTCGACGAGGAGGGCGGCCAGCCGGCCCGTTTGGGGCGCTACACCGACAACTGCGCCACGCTGATCGAAGGCATGAAGGGCCTCGGGTTCAAGCCCTTCCTCGCGCCGGCGCTGCAGGCGCCGATCATCGTGACCTTCCACGCGCCGGCGGTGCCCGGCTACGATTTCAAGGCCTTCTACGCCGAGGCCAAGCGCCGCGGCTTCATCCTCTACCCGGGCAAGCTGACGGAAGTGGAGACTTTCCGCGTCGGCTGCATCGGCGCGATCGGCCGCAACGAGATGCACCAGGCGGTGAATGCCGTGGCCGACGCGATGCGCGCGCTGGGTTGGGCGCGCTGAATGCGCGCGTCAGCTGCGGAACGGGTTCTCGATGCGCAGCGTGCCGATGCGCTGGCCATGCTGCAGGTCTTCGCTCAGCAGGTGCTTGCAGCCCGCTTCGAGCGCTGCGGCGACGATCAGCGAGTCGTAGAAGCTGAACTTCCAGCGTTGCTGCAGGTCGAGCGCGCGTCGGTACAGCTCGATGCTGGACGCCACGCGATCCAGGGGTGCCAACACCGTGTCGACGTAGAGCCGCGCCGCCGCCGCGTCCAGCGTGATCTCGGCCTTGCGCAACACCGTGTTCAGGCACTCCTGGATCACCTGGAAGCTGATGCAGGCGTTGTCCGTCGCGAGCGCCTCGCCGACGATTCGGTCGGCGATCGCGTGCTTGCGCGGGTCGCGGGTATCGAGTTGGTAAATGAAGACGTTGGTGTCGATGAACCGGTCAACGCTCATTCATCTCGTCCCGCGTCAGCTTGCGGCCCACGACCAGCTTGCCGCGCAGGTCGGCCATCACGGATTCATACTGCTGCAGGCGCTGCTTGCGGGCGTAGCTGGCCAGCCAGAGGCGGAACTGCTCGTTCAACGTGGTTCCCTCGCTCGACGCACGCTCGCGCGCCGCGGCGATCAGATCGTCGTCGGCAGTCAAGGTGATGTTCTTCATCGGGCGCCTCGTGTAAAAATATTCGTGTACACGAGTGCAGTGTAGTCGAATTCGTGTATTTGGTCGACCGCAGGGGTGGAACATGGCGAACAAGCGAACAGACAGATCTGCCGAGCATCCCGCGCTGAGGGCGGTGCGCGAATCCGGCACCGGCAAGGTCAAGGTCGCGGTCAGCGATATCGACGGCATCCTGCGCGGCAAGTACCTGCACATCGACAAATTCCTCGGCGCCGCGCAGCCGCACCCGAACGGCGGTTTCGGCTTCTGCGACGTGGTGTTCGGCTGGGATGCCAACGATCACTGTTACGACAACGCCACGCTCACGGGCTGGCAGCACGGTTTCCCGGATGCGCTGGCGCGGCTCGATCTCGACACCTTCCGCAACGTGCCGTGGGACGACGGCGTGCCGTTCTTCCTCGGCGATTTCGTCACCCCGGCCGGCGATCCGTCGCCGATCTGCCCGCGCCAGACGCTCAAGCGCGTGCTCAAGCGCGCCGAGAAGCTCGGCGTGTTGCCGATGGCGGGCATGGAGTTCGAGTGGTTCAACTTCGCCGAGACGCCGCAGAGCTGGGCGGCCAAGCAGGGCGTCGGCCCGGAGCCGATCACGCCGGGCATGTTCGGCTATTCGCTGCTGCGCATGAACCACAAGCGCGAGTTCTTCAAGGCGCTGATGGACGAGATGCCGCTGTTCGGCGTGCCGATCGAGGGGTTGCACACCGAGACCGGCCCGGGCGTCTACGAGGTCGCGATCGCGTTCGGCGAGGCGCTGGAGCAGGCCGACCGCGCGATCCTGTTCAAGACCGGCGCCAAGGAAATCGGCGCGCGCTTCGGCGTGATGCCCAGCTTCATGGCGAAGTGGAACCAGCAACTGCCGGGCTGCTCGGGGCACATCCACCAGAGCCTGTCGGACGGCAAGGCCAACCTGTTCTTCGATGCGAAGTCGCCGCGAAAGATGAGCAAGCTGTTCGAGAGCTACCTCGCGGGGCAGTGCGGCTTCCTGATGGAGATGGCGCCGATGTTCTGGCCGACCATCAACAGCTACAAGCGCCTGGTCGACGGCTTCTGGGCGCCGGTCAAGCCGACCTGGGGCATGGACAACCGCACCGCGAGTTTCCGCGTGATCGCCGGCAGCCCGAAGGCGACGCGCCTGGAGACCCGCTGCCCCGGCGCCGACGTGAACCCGTACCTCGCGATGGCCGCGGTGATCGCGGCCGGGCTGCACGGCGTCGAGCAGGGCCTGAAGCTGACCCAGCCGCCGATCACCGGCACCAACCAGGGCGCAGACGACATTCCGCGCGCGCCGCGCACGCTGATCGAGACCACGCGGGTGTTCAGGCAGTCCGACGTCGCGCGCGACTGGTTCGGCGACGACTTCGTCGACCACTTCGCCGCCACCCGCGAGTGGGAGTGGCGCCAGTGGCTGGACGGCGTGACCGACTGGGAACTGAAGCGCTACTTCGAGATCATCTGACGATGCCGCGCCTGTTCAGCCGCGTTCGCCATCTGTTCGCCGTGGCGCTGATCGCCGCGGCGCCACTCGCCGGCGCGGTGACGCTGCGCATCGCCAGCGCGTTCGACCCGCAGACGATGGACCCGCACGCCGTCGCGCTGCTGTACCACACAAGGGTCTACACCCAGGTCTACGAATCGCTGGTGAACCGCGATGCGCAGTTCCGGCCCGAGCCGTCGCTGGCCTTGTCGTGGCAGGCCACCGGCCCCACCACCTGGCGCTTCAAGCTGCGCCCCGGAGTGCTGTTCCACGACGGAACGCCGTTCACCGCCGACGACGTGGTGTTCTCGATCGAGCGCGCGCTCGGGTCGACCTCGCAGCGCTCGTTCCAGCTCAAGGGCGTGAAGGCGGCGCGCCAGGTCGACCCGCTGACGGTCGACCTGCTACTCGAAGCGCCGGACGCGGTGCTGCCCGAGAAGCTGCAAGGCCTGGCGATCATGAGCCGCGCCTGGAGCGTCGCGAACAAGGTCGAGAAGGCGCAGGACTTCAACGGCAAGCAGGAGACCTTCGCGGTGCGCAACGCCAACGGCACGGGCCCGTACCGGCTGGAGCGCTTCGAGCCCGACGTGCGCACCGTGCTGCAGCGCAACCCGCGCTGGTGGGGCTGGGGCGACAAGCGCTCGGGCAACGTCGACGAGGTGACGCTGGTCGCGATCCGCTCCGACGCGACGCGTCTGGCCGCGCTCGTCTCGGGCGAGATCGACCTCGTGCTCGACCCGCCGTACCAGGACATCGAGCGCCTGAAGCGCGAGGGCGCGATCAAGCTGATGCAGACCGTCGACCTCGGCCAGCAGTACCTCACGTTCGACCAGGCGCGCGACGAACTCGAGGGCAGCGACGCCCGGATCGCCGGCCAGCCGCGTAACCCGTTCAAGGACCTGCGCGTGCGCCGCGCGGTCTACCACGCGCTCGATGTCGACCTGATCGCGCAGAAGGTGCTGCGCGGACAGGGCGTGCCGACCGGCGCGTTCCTGTCGCCGAAGGTCGATGGATCGCCGGCCGAACTGGACAAGCGCCTGCCATACGACCCGGTGCGCGCGAAGGCACTGCTCTCCGAGGCGGGCTACCCGAACGGTTTCTCGGTCACGCTCGACTGCGTGAACGTCCCGTGGCGCGAGGCGGTGTGCCAGGCGATGACGGTGATGCTGACCAAGGTCGGCATACGCGCCAACCTGCGCACCTCGGCGACGAACCAGTTCTTCCCGAAGCTCACCGGTGCGACGGCGAGCTTCATGGAGTTCGGCTGGACACCGAACCCGGACGCGTGGGCGTCGCTGAACGCACTGTTCCGCACCTGGGACAAGTCGGGCGGCGGCACCTTCAACGCCGGCCGCTACAGCAACCCGAAGCTCGACGTGCTGATCGACGGCATGCGCGTCGAGCCCGACCTGACCCGCCGGCGCGCGATGGTCGGCGTCGCGCTGCGGATGGTCCATGACGACCTGCCGTTCATCCCGCTCTACCGCCGCTCGCTCAACTGGGCGATGAACAAGAAGGTCACCGTCGTACAGTGGCCGACCGACTACACCGAGCTGCGTTGGGCGCGGGTTCAATAATCGACGCCCTGACCTGAGAGAGCGCCATGAGCATCACGAAGTTTTCGTTCCCGACCACCATCCACTTCGGCGCCGGCGCGCGCGCCCTCGCGGGGCCGCATCTTCGTGAGCAGGGCCTGAAACGCCCGCTGATCGTCACCGACAAGGGTCTGGCCGCGCTGCCGCTGATCGCCGAGCTGAAGGCGGGTCTCGAAGCAGCCGGGCTGACTGTCGCGGTCTATGGCGGGGTGTTCGGCAACCCGACCGGCAGCCAGGTCATGAGCGGTGCCGCCGCGTACCGGGCGCACGAGGCCGACTGCGTGGTCGGCGTCGGCGGCGGCGCGGCGCTCGACGTGGCCAAGGTCGTCGGGCTGCTCGCCACGCACCCGGGCGACGTGATGGAGTACGTGTGGGACCACCCGCAGGTGCGTGCGATCGACGTCGCCGCGCTGCCGTATTTCATCGCGCTGCCGACCACCTCGGGCACCGGCAGCGAGGTCGGCCGCAGCAGCGTGATCAGCGAGGAAGCTTCGCACGTCAAGCGCGTGATCTTCTCGCCGGCGATCCTCGCCAAGCTCGTGTTCGCCGACCCCGAGCTGACGCTCGGCCTGCCGCCCGCGGTGACCGCGGCGACCGGCATGGACGCGCTGACCCACAACATCGAGAGCTATCTGTCGCCGGCCTACCACCCGCTGTGCGACGGCATCGCGCTCGAAGGCACGCGCATCGGCGCACGCGCGTTGCTGACGGCGGTGCGCGAGCCCGGCAACCTGCAGGCGCGGGCCGACATGATGATGAGTTCGATGATGGGCGCGATCGCGTTCCAGAAGGACCTGGGCGCGGTGCACTCGTGCGCACACGCGCTCGGCACGGTCTGCGACCTGCACCACGGCCTGGCCAACGCGCTGATGATCGAGCCGGTGATGAGCTTCAACCTGGAGACCGTGCCGCACAAGTTCGCCGAACTGGCGCACGTGGTCGGCGTGTCGTCGGCCAGCGGATTCGTGCCGTGGCTGGCGCACCTGAAGCACCAGATCGGCATCGCGCCCGGGTTGGCGGCGGTCGGAGTCAAGCGCGGGCAGTTCGGCCGGCTGGTGGAGATCGCCACGGCCGATGGCTGCCACGCGACCAATCCACGCGCGTGCACCGCGGCGGACTTCGAGCGCTTCTTCACGGAGGCGTTCTGAGATGGCACGACCCCTGATCATCGGCATCTCGGCACGCATCCATCACCCGGTCGGCCCGGTTCTGGACCTGGGCGGTGTCTACACCAAGACGCTGCACTACCTCGAGCAATCGGTCGCGCACTGGGTGCTCGCGAAGGACGTGCTCGCGGTGATGATCCCGGCGATCGAGAGCGAGGGCTTGATCCAGCGCAGCGAGATGAGCCTGAGCTCGTATGCCGAGCACCTCGACGGCCTGGTGCTGCAGGGCGGCGCCGACGTGGCGCCCGAGAGCTACGGCGAGACCCCGCTGACGCCCGAATGGTCCGGCGACCGGGTGCGCGACCGCTACGAGATCGACCTGTTCAATGCGTTCGTCGCCGCCGGCAAGCCGGTGATCGGCATCTGCCGCGGCTGCCAGCTGATCAACGTGGCGCTCGGCGGCACGCTGTTCCAGGACATCCCGACGCAGGTCACCCAGGCGATCTCGCACCGCGACGCCGACCTGTACGAGCGCGCGCTGCACGACGTGAACCTGATCCAGGGCACCAGGCTCGCGCAGATGTACCCGGGCGTGAAGCAGGCCAAGATCAACTCGATCCACCACCAGGCGGTGAAGGACCTGGGCCGCGACCTGGTCGTCGAGGCGCTCGGCGTGCCCGACGGCATCGTCGAGGCGATCCGCTGGCGCGGGCCGAGCTACGTGTTCGGCATGCAATGGCACCCCGAGTTCCTGGCGCTCACGCCGCTGGACAAGACCCAGCTCGACGGCAGCCCGATCCTGCAGGATTTCCTCGCGACCGCGCGTGCGTGCCGCGAGGCCTGACCTCTCACCTTCTCGACGAGCCCACCCATGCTGAAGATCCACAACCCCGCGACCGGCGCGCCGCTGGCCGAAGTGCCCGAAGCCACGCCCGCCATCGTCTGCGAGCGGGCCGCGGCAGCGCGTGCCGCCCAACCGGCCTGGGCCGCACTCGGGCTGCGCGAGCGCATGGAGATCCTGCAGCGCTTCCGCGTCGCGGTGGCGTCCGAGGTGGAAGCCCTGGCCGCCACGTTGACCGCCGAGGTGGGCAAGCCGATCCGGCAGTCGCGCAACGAGGTCAACGGTCTGCTGCCGCGCATCGACTTCTTCCTCGCGCAGGCCGAGGCGTCGATCGGCGCGCAGCAGCTGCACGACGACGGCAGCACGCGCGAGGTGCTGGGCTTCGATCCGCTCGGCGTCGTCGTCAACATCTCGGCCTGGAACTACCCGTACTTCGTCGGCGGCAACGTCTTCGTGCCGGCGCTGCTGGCCGGCAACGCGGTGCTCTACAAGCCGTCCGAATTCTCGACGCTGACGGGCCTGCACATCGCTCGGCTGCTGCACGAATCGGGCGTGCCGCTCGACGTGTTCGTGCCGCTGGTCGGCGGCGGTGCGGTCGGTGCGGCCCTGCTCGAGCAGCGGATCGACGGCGTGTTCTTCACCGGCTCGCACGCGACCGGCCGGCGCATCGCCGCAGCGGTCGGGCCGCGCTTCATCAAGCTGCAGCTCGAGCTCGGCGGCAAGGACCCGACCTACGTGGCGGACGACGCGGACGTGAAGGCCGCCGCCGAATCGCTGGCCGACGGCGCGATGTACAACACGGGCCAGAGTTGCTGCTCGGTCGAGCGCATCTACGTGCACGAGCGCATCCACGACGCGTTCGTGGCGGCTTTCGTCGACACGGTCAATGGCTTCGTGATCGGCGATCCGGCCAGCGAGGACACCTACATCGGCGCGATCGCGCGTGCGCCGCAGATCGCGGTGCTCGAGGCGCAGGTGGCCGACGCCCGCGCGAAGGGCGCCGAACTGCTGACCGGCGGCCGCCGCCTGACCGACCGCCCCGGCAACTGGTTCGAGCCCACGGTACTGAGCCGCGTCGACCACACGATGGACGTGATGCGCGAGGAGAGCTTTGGCCCGATCATCGGCATCCAGAAGGTCAGCGGCGACGCCGAGGCGCTCGCGCTGATGAACGACACGCGCTACGGTTTGACGGCCGGGGTGTTCACGAAGGACGAAGCGCGCGCCACCGCGATCCTGTCCAAGGTCAACGCCGGCACGGTCTACTGGAACTGCTGCGATCGGGTGAGCCCGCGCCTGCCGTGGTCCGGTCACGGCGATTCGGGCGTGGGCCTCACGCTGTCGACGCTCGGTCTGCAGACCTTCACGCGACCCCGCGCCTGGCACCTGCGGCGCCCCTGAATGCGGCTGGCGCTGTTCGACCTGGACCATACGCTGCTGTCCGGCGACAGCGACGTGCTCTGGTGCGAGTTCCTGATGGACCAGGGCGTGCTCGACCGCGCCGAGTTTGCGCCGCGCAATGCCGAGATGGCGCGGTGCTACGCCGAGGCCAACGTCAGCGCGCAGGACTTCTGCGAGTTCTACGTGTCCACGCTGGCGGGCCGCTCGCCGGCCGAGTGGCGTCCGTGGTGCGACCGGTTTCTCGTCGAGGTGATCGCCCCGCGCATTCCGCCCGCGGCCCATGCGCTGGTGGCGGCGCATCGCGCGCGCGGCGACCGGCTGGTGCTGACGACCGCCACCAACCGCGTGCTGACCGGCATGACTGCGCATCATCTGCGGATCGATGATCTGCTGGCGACCGAGGTCGAACTGGTCGACGGTCGGTGTTCCGGCCGCACCGCCGGCGTGCTGAACATGCGGGAGGGCAAGGTCGAACGCCTGCTTGCGTGGCTCGCGGAACAGGCGCTGCCGGACTCGCTGATGCGCGAGGCGGTCTTCTACAGCGACTCGGCGAACGACCTGCCGCTGCTGAGCGCGGTCGCCGAACCGATCGTCGTCGATCCGGACGCCGCACTGCACCGCCACGCCGCCGCGGCCGGCTGGCCCGTACTGCGTCTGGCCCGCTGAAAGCGGCGCGCCTGGCCTCTGACAACCTCCGTTACCTCGCCTCGCGGCGTTGCGCTACCGTGCCCACGGGACACGGATGGTGCGGTCTTTGCATGCCTTCGGCGCGACAGCCGTTATGCTGCGCCCCGGTCTGGCGAGTGCCAGGGACAAGAATAGCGAGCGACAGGAGGAGGAAGAGATGGCAATGGACGTGGTCGACTACGAGATCCGTGGCGCCGAGATGCAGTTCGTCGAGGTCGAGCTCGACCCGGGCGAAGCGGCCGTCGGCGAAGCCGGCAGCATGATGTTCATGGACGCCGGCATCGGCATGGACACGGTGTTCGGCGATGGCTCGGGCGGCGGCGGTGGGGGCCTGTTCGGCAAGCTGCTCGGGGCCGGCAAGCGCCTGGTCACCGGCGAGTCGCTGTTCACCACGGTCTACACCAACCAGAGCCAGGGCAAGCTGCGGGTGGCATTCGCTGCACCGTACCCGGGCAAGATCCTGCCGATGGACCTGACCGCGCTCGGCGGCACGCTGATCTGCCAGAAGGACGCCTTCCTGTGCGCGGCCCGCGGCGTGTCGCTCGGCATCTACTTCCAGCAGAAGCTGTCGGTCGGCTTCTTCGGCGGCGAGGGCTTCATCATGCAGAAGCTCGAGGGCAACGGCCTGGCCTTCGTGCACGCCGGCGGCACGGTGGTGAAGCGCGAACTGCGGGCGGGCCAGACCCTGCTCGTCGACACCGGCTGCCTGGTCGCGATGACACCGAACGTGAATTTCGAGATCCAGTACGTCGGCAAGATCAAGACCGCGCTGTTCGGCGGCGAGGGCCTGTTCTTCGCCAAGGTGACCGGCCCCGGCACCGTGTGGCTGCAGAGCCTGCCGTTCTCGCGGCTCGCGTCGCGCGTGTTCGCCGCTGCGCCGCAGCGCGGGGGGTCGCGTGAAGAGGGCTCCGTGTTGGGCGGCCTGGCGGTCGGCGGGCTGCTCGGCAGCGTGCTGGGCGGCGGCGACGACGACTAGGTCCGCGCGTGCCCGAGGTCAGTCTCTCCCCACAACTTCCTGCCGACGTTCTGGCGACCCTCGATCAGCTGCTGCGCGACCGCGGCGGCCTGGGTCAGGTGAGCGCGGTCGCGTTGCGCCGCCTGGTCGAGGACCATTGCGACAAGTTCATCGTGTTCAGCCGCGGCGGGCAGCCGATCGCGTTCGTCGTGCTGTCGCCGCCGGAATTTCCGCGCGCGGCCGCGCAGGCCGCGGCCTGCGCGTTCGAGGCCAGCCGACGCCTCGGCGGCGAGCTGGGCGCGACCGTGTTGACGCCGTTGCATGTCGGCGAGTCGGACGGCGCGAGCTACACCGTCACGGCGTTCTGCCGGCCGCTCAGCACGAACCGCTGGGTCTCGCGCTGGCAGCGCTGGCGGCTGGCGGCACCGGTGTTCGATTGGCTGCACGCCGTGACCCGGCGCACCGCCTCACCCGTCGACGACGCACAGTCGGACGCATTGTTCGCACAGCCGCTCGAGGCGCTGGCCGCGAACCAGACGGTCGACGCCAGCGTGCGTGACGCCGCCGCGGCGGCCCGCGAGGCGCTGGCGACGGGCCGTTGGCGCCCGCGCACCGTGCTGGCCCACAACGACCTCTGGGCGGGCAACCTGTTGCGTCGCCCGCATCCGGGAAGCGGGACGCCCTTCTACGTGATCGACTGGGCCGGCGCACGCACCGAAGGCCATGGCATGTACGACCTGGTGCGGGTCGCGATGTCGCTGGGCGTGTCGCCGGCGGGGGCCAGGCGCACGGTCGCGGCACACTGCGATGCCCTGGGATGCGATCCCTCGATGGCCAATCACCACCTTGCGAGCGCGCTCGGGCACCTCAGCCTGAACCTGGGAGAGTGGCCGGCCGCGCAGTTCGCGCAGACCGCCGCGGTGTGCCACCGGTTTCTCATCGCGGCGCGGTGAGGGCGCCGTCAGACCGCGCTGTGAGCCCGGCCGGTACCGCGCAACGGCAGCGTCGTGCGCGGGTTCGCGCCGCTGGTCGGCGGCGAGAGGCGCTGGATGCGGTGTGCGACCATCGCCTGGTCGATCGCCAGATTCTCGAACTCGTGCTGCAGACGCTGCGCGGCGAAATCGCCACCGACGCGGCAAGCCGTCGTGTACCGGGCCTGCAGTCGATCCAGCGCCGCTTCAACGCGGCGAAGGCGGCTATGCAGGGCGAAAAGCTGGAGTTGGCGAAGCACGATGATCTCCGAAGGAGTAACTTTCTGATACACGGTCGTAGCGTAGCCGATCTTGCGTGTTTGTCACCGGTTGTATCTGCGTCATACGACACGGTGATGAAAATTCTTCCGGCGAATCCACCGGTTCGAGGGGTGGCGCCATGAGCTATCGCCTTGCGTTGCTCACATCGATCCCCGTCGTGCGCCGCGGCGCCGAGTCGATGACGCTGGACTTGTGGGCGCGGGATCTGCAAGCCCAGGTCGAGGCGGTGACCGAGCTCGTGCTGCTGGCGCCGGTGATGGGCACGTGGCCACAGCCCGAGGTGTCGCTTCAACCCTTGCCCGAAGGCATCCGCGTGGTCGACCCGGCGCAGTTGTCGGACCGTGATCTTCAGGCGTTGCTGGATCGCTGCGATGTCGTCCAGGTCCCCGGGAACTTCGGCTGGCGCGCCTCCGCGCCGGCACGACGCCTGATGCGGGCAGCGCGCCAGGCGGGCAAGGCGGCGATCGTCGGCATCTCGAGCGACCGTGCCCGCACCGAGCTGATGAATGCGGCGCGTGCCGGTCTGCTGCGCCGCTGGCGCGCCTGGGCGCGCAGCGTGAGCATCCGCGTCAGCCAACGCTACCTGGCGGACCGGGCCAGCGGCGTGTTCCTCGTCGGCGAGGGCCTGCGCCGGCTGATCGGCTCGGGCCAGGGTCGGGTCCTGGTCGGTACGGCCAGCTGGATCCGCCAGTCCGACATCGCGCCCGCGCGGCCCGAACCACCGTCGGACCACCTCTGGCGACTGTGCGTGGCGGCCCGGCTGGAGCGGATGAAGGGCATCCACCAGGCAATCGAGGTGCTCGCGCCGCTGGCTGCGCGCCTGCCGGGCGTGCCGCTCGAACTCGACATCGCCGGCGTCGGACCGGAAGAGGCGGCGTTGCGCGCACAAGCGGCAGCGACGCCGATCGACGTGCCCATCCGCTTCGTCGGTGCGCTGCCGTATCCCGACGAATTCTTCGCGTTCCTGCGGCAGGTCGACGTGGTGCTGCTGACCAACCTGAATGACGAGCAGCCGCGCTTGATCTTCGACGCGATCAGCCAGGGTTGCCTGCCGGTCTGCCCCGATTCCTTGCCCTACCGCAGCCTCGGCCTGCCGCCCGAACTGCTGTACCGGCGCGGCGACGTCGACGCGCTGGCGCACTGCCTGACCGCGTTGTTGAATTCGGCGGATCGGCCCGCACTGCGCCGGCGCCTGGTCGCGGTCGCTCAGGGGGCGACGATCGAGGCCATGCACCGGGTCCGACGCGACTGGGTGCGCGACCAGGTCCTCGAGCCTTAGGCGCGCCTCTTACACTTCCGGGTTGCCCACCCGATACGCCGCGATGTTGCCTGTCCCGACCCGTCTCCTGCCCCGCCGAGGGATGCCTTTCGGCCGGGCGGTGCTCGCCTGCCTGGTCGTGCTGGCGGTCGCGAGCCACGGCGCGTCGGCCGCACCGCCCCCCACCAGCCCGTACCTCGAGGAACTGACCTGGACCGAACTGCGCGATCGCGTGCATGCCGGTGCGACGACCGTGCTCGTCCCGATCGGCGGCACCGAACAGAGCGGCCCGCAGCTGGCGCTCGGCAAACACAACCAGCGGGCGAAGGTCATCGCCGGGCGGATCGCGCAGCGCCTGGGCAATGCCGTGGTCGCGCCGACGCTCGCCTACGTGCCCGAGGGCGCCATCACGCCGCCCGCCGCACACATGCGCTTCACCGGCACGATCTCGATCCCCGAGCCGGTGTTCGAGGCGGTGCTCGAAGCGACGGCGCGCAGCTTCCGCCAGCACGGCTTTCGCGATGTCGTGCTGCTGGGTGACCACGGCGGCTACCAGAAGAGCCTGGAGCGCGTGGCGGCCAAGCTGAACCGCGAATGGGCGGGGCAGCCGGGGTGTCGGGTGCTGGCGCTGGTCGACTACTATCGCGTGACCCAGACCGATTTCGTCGATGCGCTGAAGACCAAAGGCCTTCGCAGCGACGAGATCGGCAGCCATGCGGGCCTGGCGGACACCGCGCTGATGCTGGCGATCGACCCCACGATGGTCCGGACCGACGCTTTCGACCAGGCCGCGACGGCGGGGCCCCGCGACGGCGTTCACGGTGACCCGCGGCGCGCGACGGCCGAGCTCGGTCGCCTCGGGGTCGAGCGCCAGATCGACCGCTCGGTGCAGGTCATCCGCGACGCCACCCGGGCGCGTTGAATCCTCTCGACACTTCACAATTCTCGACACGGAATGCCCAGATGAAATTTGCATTGAAGGAAGCTGCGGCCTGGACCGTCGGCCTGTTCGCGGTGATGGGTGTGCTGGTGGCAAGCCAGGTGCAGGGCGCAGGCCCCGAGGCTGCGGCCGTGAAGCCTGCCGCAGCCGCGGCGCTCGTGCCGTTGCCCGGCATGCCGGCGGTCGTCGATGCGCGCAACCTCTACAGCGAGACGGCCGCCGGCAAGGTCGGCGCCGCGCTGGCCGACGATCCGGATCGGATCTACGTGCCCAACCTGCGCTCGAACGATGTCTACGTGGTCGACCCGAAGGCGATGAAGGTCGTCGATCGCTTCAAGGTCGGCATCGGGCCGCAGCACATCGTGCCGTCCTACGACCTGCGCACGCTGTGGGTCACCAACAATGCCGAGGGCCGCACCGACGGCAGCCTGACCCCGATCGACCCGCGCACCGGCAAGCCGGGCAAGCCGGTCAATGTCGACGACCCGTACAACATGTACTTCACGCCGGACGGCAAGTCGGCCATCGTCGTCGCCGAGGCGCGCAAGCGGCTCGACTTCCGCGACCCGAAGACGATGGCGATGCAGTTCTCGATCGACACCCCCGGATGCCCCGGGATCAACCATGCCGACTTCGCGATCGACGGGCGCACGGTCATCTTCACCTGCGAGTTCTCCGGCACGCTGGTGAAGGTCGACCTGGTCGAGCGCAAGGTGCTCGGCTACCTGCGTCTGGACATGCCGGCCACGCGCTTCAAGGAGACCAAGGGCGCGCCGCGCGTCGAGGCGGGCAAGCCCTGGGAGCCGGGCGAGACCGAGATCTGCACCGTTTCGAAGGGCATGCCGCAGGACATCCGCAGTTCACCGGACGGCAAGCGCGTCTACATCGCCGACATGCATGCCGACGGCGTGCACATCGTCGACGTCGAATCGTTCAAGAAGGTCGGCTTCATCGCCACCGGCATCGGCGCGCACGGCCTGTACCCGAGCCGCGACGGCAAGAGCCTGTACGTGGCGAACCGCGGCTCGCACGCGATCCGCGGGCCCAAGCTCGGCGACGGCGGCGTCACAGTGATCGACTTCGCGACCGAGAAGGTGGTCGCGCGCTGGGGCGTGCCCGGCGGCGGCAGCCCGGACATGGGCAACGTCAGCGCCGACGGCAAGTACCTCTGGCTCGCCGCCCGTTACGACGACGTGATCTACCGCTTCGACACCGCGACCGGGGCGGTCCAGCAGATCAAGGTCGGCGCCGAGCCGCACGGGCTGACCGTGTGGCCGCAACCGGGCCGCTATTCGCTGGGCCACACCGGCAACATGCGCTGACGCCTGAACCGCCCGTGAAGCTTCTGTTCGATTCGTTCTGGCGCGCGGCGGCGTATTGCCTGCACCCGCGGGTCATCGTCCTGTCGCTGCTGCCGCTGGTGCTGATGGCCGGCCTGGCGCTCGGCCTCGGCTACTTCTTCTGGGAATCGGCGATCGACGCGGTGCGCGCGACCTTCGAGTCCTGGGCCCTCCTGAAGACGATGATCGGGTGGCTCGAGGGCTGGGGCCTGGCCGGACTGAAGGCCGTGCTCGCGCCGATGGTCGTGGTGTTCCTGACCACGCCGGTGATCGTTGTCCTGTCGCTGCTGCTGGTGGCCGCGTTCATGACGCCGGCGATGCTGACGCTGGTCGCGAACCGGCGCTTCCCGCTGCTGGAGCGCAAGCACGGCGGCTCGTTCGTCGGCAGCACGTTCGGCGCGTTGTGGGCCACCGTGGCGGCGCTGATCGCGCTGGTGGTGTCGATCCCGCTGTGGTTCGTGCCGCCGCTGGTGCTGATCCTGCCCCCGCTGATCTGGGGCTGGCTCACCTACCGCGTGATGACCTACGACGTGCTGGCCGAACACGCCAGCGCCGACGAACGCCGCGAGCTTGTGCGTCGCCACCGCAGCACGCTGCTGGGCATGGGCGTGATGACCGGCTACCTTGGCGCGGCGCCGTCGGTGGTGTGGGCCTCGGGCGCGATCGCGATCGTGTTCGCGCCGGTGCTGGTGCCGGTGGCGATCTGGATCTACACGCTGGTGTTCGCGTTCTCCGCGCTGTGGTTCGCCCACTTCACGCTGGCCGCGTTGCAGGCGCTGCGCCGGGAACGCGAGCCGGTCGAGGTGCTGCCGCCGGTGCGCGGCGGTGGGCCGCGGGACCTCGAAGTCATCGAAGATGCGCGCTTGATCCCGCAGGCCCCAACCGACAGCGCCGGCGCGCCCCCGAACCCACCCTGGAACCGCACATGAACTTCGGCGTGATCATCATCGGTGACGAAATCCTCTCGGGCAAACGCGCCGACAAGCACCTGCCCAAGGTGATCGAGCTGCTCGGTGCGCGCGGCCTGGCGCTGAGCTGGGCGCGCTACGTCGGCGACGATCCGGCCCGGATCACCGCCGACCTGCGCCACGCGTTCGCGAGTGGCGACGTGGTGTTCTCGTGCGGCGGCATCGGCGCCACGCCCGACGACCATACCCGCCAGTGCGCGGCCGCGGCGCTGGGTCGACCGCTCGCGCTGCATCCGCAGGCACGCGACCTGATCCTCGAACGCATGCGCGATACCGCGAGGGAGCAGGGCATCCCGTTCGAGCCGGACCGGCACGACAACGTGCACCGGCTCAACATGGGCGTGTTCCCGGAAGGCGCGCAGCTCATCCCGAACCCGTACAACAAGATCGCCGGCTTCAGCGTCGGCCACGTGCACTTCGTGCCGGGCTTTCCGGTGATGGCCTGGCCGATGATCGAGTGGGTGCTCGATCACCAGTACGCGGGGCTGCAGGGGCAGGGGAGTCAGCGCGAGAAATCGGTGATCGTGTTCGGCGCGATGGAGGCCACGCTCACCCCGCTGATGGAGCGCATCGAGGCCGCCTTCGATGGCGTGAAGGTGTTCAGCCTGCCGAGCGTCGATCACCCCGAATACGGTCGCCACATCGAACTCGGCGTGAAGGGCCAGGCCGATCGGCTCGACGCGGCATACCGCGTGCTGCTTGCCGGACTGGCCGAGCACGGCGCGACGCTGGGCCCAGAGTTGGTGCGGTAGCCGCTCCTATTTTGGTGCGTTCGCACGCACCAAAGTTGCGCGACTCCGCGTGCATCGTTCTGCGGCCTCCGCCCCTCGTGGTCCGGGGCGTTGAGAGGCTCGTGGGGGCCTGTCGCGGGCATGCTTTCTGCTACATTCCTGTGCGCGTTTTTTGGGCCTGTGACCGGGCCTTTTGAAGGCCGAGTACGCAGTCCCGATCGCCCCGATCACCTACCGAAAACAATTCCACCCAGGAGTTCCAGATGGCCAGCAAGACCGTTGCCGACGTGATGAAGATGGTGAAAGAGAACGAGGTCAAGTTCGTTGACTTCCGTTTCACCGACACCCGCGGCAAAGAGCAACACGTCAGCGTGCCGGTGTCGCACTTCGACGAAGACAAGTTCACGTCGGGCCACGCCTTCGACGGCTCCTCGATCGCCGGCTGGAAGGGCATCGAAGCGTCGGACATGCAGCTGATGCCCGACCCGAACACCGCCAACATCGACCCGTTCTTCGAAGAGCCGACGCTGATCCTGACCTGCGACGTGGTCGAACCGGGCGATGGCAAGCCCTACGAGCGCGACCCCCGTTCGCTGGCGAAGCGCGCCGAGGCGTACATGAAGGCGTCGGGCCTGGGCGACACCGCCTTCTTCGGCCCCGAGCCCGAATTCTTCGTGTTCGACAGCGTGCGCTGGGGCAACGACATGTCGGGCTGCTTCGCCGAGATCGACTCCGAAGAAGCCTCGTGGAACACGAAGAAGGTCTACGAGCACGGCAACTCCGGCTACCGGCCGGCGGTCAAGGGCGGCTACTTCCCGACCCCGCCGATCGACAGCATGCAGGACATGCGCTCGGAGATGTGCCTGGTGCTCGAATCGCTGGGCATCCCCTGCGAAGTGCACCACCACGAAGTCGCGCAGGCGCAGATGGAGATCGGCACCAAGTTCAGCACGCTGCTGCAGCGCGCCGACTGGGTCCAGCTGCAGAAGTACGTGATCCAGAACGTCGCCCACAGCTACGGCAAGACCGCGACCTTCATGCCCAAGCCGATCGTCGGCGACAACGGCTCGGGCATGCACGTGCACCAGTCGGTCTGGAAGGACGGCAAGAACCTGTTCGCCGGTGACGGCTATGCCGGCCTGAGCGAATTCGCGCTGTTCTACATCGGCGGCATCATCAAGCACGCGCGCGCGCTGAACGCCATCACCAACCCGGGCACCAACTCGTACAAGCGGCTGGTCCCGGGCTTCGAAGCGCCGGTCAAGCTCGCATACTCGTCGAAGAACCGCTCGGCCTCGATCCGCATCCCGCACGTCGCGAACCCGAAGGGCCGCCGCGTCGAAGCACGCTTCCCGGATCCGCTGATGAATCCGTACCTGGGATTCGCGGCGCTGCTGATGGCCGGCCTCGACGGCGTCGAGAACAAGATCCACCCGGGCGAAGCCGCGACGAAGGACCTCTACCACCTGCCGCCGGAAGAGGACAAGATGATCCCGACGGTGTGCCACAGCCTCGACCAGGCACTCGAGTATTTGGACAAGGACCGCGCGTTCCTGACCAAGGGCGGTGTCTTCACCGACGCCTACCTCGACGCCTACATCGACCTGAAGATGCAGGAAGTGACGCGCTTCCGCATGGCCACGCACCCGGTCGAGTTCGACATGTACTACACGCTGTAAGGCGCGGGCCGACTCGGCCGATGACAAAGGGACGGCACGGGCCGTCCCTTTTGCTTGGGAGCGGAACAAGCTGCGCGACAATCGACTCTGGTCCTGTCGGCGCCGCCTCGCTGCGCCGCGTTGCCAGCCCAGGAGACCGCACGCATGAAGTTCACCGCCCCGTTGTTCACCGCCGCACTGATGGTCATGCTGACCGCCGCGCGACCGGCTCTCGCCGCCGATGCGAACGTGACCTACAAGTGCCCGGGCAACAACTACAGCAACACCATCAGCGCCAAGGAGGCCAAGGACAAGGGCTGCAAGGTGCTCGAGAACGCGCCGGTCACGGTGATCCAGAGCGTCAAGCCGCGCGCGCCGACGGCGCCCGCGGCGACGTCGGGTCCGGCCGGCACGCGCGTCGACCCCGCCGACCAGCGGGCCCGCGACAACGATGCCCGCCGCATCCTCGAGGCAGAGCTCAAGCGCGAGGAAGACCGGCTGGCGACGATGAAGGCCGAGTACAACAACGGCGAGCCGGAGCGCCAGGGCAACGAGAAGAACTACCAGAAGTACCTCGATCGCGTCGCCGACATGAAGTCGGCCATCGGCCGCAAGGAAAGCGACATCGCCGCGCTGAAGCGCGAGATCGCCAAGCAGCCGCAGTGAGCGCCGCCACCACCCTGCTGCGGGCCCGCCTGTGAGACGCCTGTTCGCGCCGGCGGCGGCCGCACCGGCGCCGCCTGCCACGGCCTTCGCGGCATTCGATCACCTCGCGACGATGGTCGCGATCGTCGGCGTCGACGGCCAGTGCGTGTTCGCGAACGCGTCGTTCGAGAGCGTGCTGGGCCTGTCGCGCCGCAGCGTGCAGCGCGGCCTGGTGTTCGACTGGTTCGTCGACTCGCAGCGCCTGCAGGACACGGTGGTCGCGGTCAGCCGCAACGAGTACGCGACCAGCCGGCTCGAGGCGCACCTGCGCCGCCCGGGCGCGTTGCATGGCGATCCGTTGCCGGTGCACGTGATCGTGAACCAGATGGACGGCTCGCCAAACGTCGTCGTCGAGCTGGTCGAAATCGAGCAGCAGACGCGGCAGGACCGCGAGGAGCGTGCGCTCGGCCAGGCGCAGGTCACCAAGGAGCTGATCCGCAACCTCGCGCACGAGATCAAGAACCCGCTCGGCGGCATCCGCGGGGCGGCGCAGTTGCTGGAGATGGAAGTCGAGTCGCGGGCGCTGCACGAATACACGCAAGTCATCATCAGCGAGGCCGATCGGCTGCAGGCGCTGGTCGACCGGTTGCTGGCGCCGCACCGCAAGCCGCATGTGGTCAGCGATGTGAACATCCACGAGGTCTGCGAGCGCGTGCGCGCGCTGATCCAGGCCGAGTTCCCGCGCGGCCTGGCGATCGAGCGCGACTACGACATTTCGATCCCCGATTTCCGCGGCGACCGCGAACAGTTGATCCAGGCGGTGCTGAACATCGCGCACAACGCGGCGCAGGCGCTGGTCGAGCGCATCGCCGATGGCGACGGCCGCATCCTGCTGCGCACGCGGATCGCGCGCCAGGTGACGCTGGGGAAGCAGCGCTATCGTCTGGCACTGGACTTGCATATCGAGGACAACGGCCCGGGCGTGCCCGAGTCCATCCGCGATCGCATCTTCTACCCGCTGGTGTCGGGTCGGGATGGCGGTTCCGGACTTGGGCTCACGCTCGCGCAGACCTTCGTGCAGCAACACCTCGGCACGATCGAATGCGAAAGCGAACCGGGCAAGACGATATTCAAGATTGTCATTCCGCTACCTTGAGCGGCCAGGCGCCACGAGCGCAGCCGCCGATGAGCAGACGGAAAACGCAGGGCAGGGCATGAAACCCATCTGGATCGTTGACGACGACCAATCCATTCGCTTCGTGCTGGAGAAGGCGCTGGCGCGCGAGGAATTCGCAGTACGCAGCTTCACCAACGCGCGCGATGTGCTGAACGCACTCGACGACGACGAGCCACAGGTGCTCGTTTCGGACATCCGCATGCCGGGCGGCTCGGGGATCGAACTGCTGGCCAAGGTGCGCGAGCGCATGCCGGCGCTGCCGGTCATCATCATGACCGCGTACTCGGACCTGGACAGCGCCGTCAGTGCGTTCCAGGGCGGCGCGTTCGAGTACCTGCCCAAGCCGTTCGACGTGCCCAAGGCCGTCGAGCTGATCCGTCGCGCGGTCGACGAGAGCCTGCGCGAGGAAGTGCGCGACGAGAAGGCCGCGCAGATGCCCGAGATGCTCGGCCAGGCGCCGGCCATGCAGGACGTGTTCCGCGCGATCGGCCGGCTCAGCCAGAGCATCGTCACCGTGCTGATCACCGGCGAATCGGGCTCGGGCAAGGAACTGGTCGCGAACGCGCTGCACAAGCACAGCCCGCGCGCCAGCGGCCCGTTCGTCGCGATCAACACCGCGGCGATTCCGAAGGATCTGCTCGAGTCCGAACTGTTCGGTCATGAGCGTGGCGCCTTCACCGGCGCGCAGACCACGCGCCGCGGCCGCTTCGAGCAGGCCGACGGCGGCACGCTGTTCCTCGACGAGATCGGCGACATGCCGTTCGACCTGCAGACGCGCCTGCTGCGGGTGTTGAGCGACGGCCAGTACTACCGCGTCGGCGGCCACAACCCGATGCGCAGCAACGTGCGGGTGATCGCCGCGACCCACCAGAACCTCGAGGACCGCGTCAAGGCCGGCGCGTTTCGCGAAGACCTGTTCCACCGCCTCAACGTGATCCGGCTGCGCTTGCCGGCACTGCGCGAGCGTGCCGAGGACGTGCCCTCGCTGACCCGGTTCTTCCTGCAGAAGAGCGCGAAGGAACTCGGCGTCGAGGCCAAGCGCATCACCGATTCGGCGCTCGCGCGGCTGATGCGATTCGACTTTCCGGGCAACGTGCGGCAGCTCGAGAACATCTGCCACTGGCTCACCGTGATGGCGCCGGCGCAGATGATCGAGGCCAAGGACCTGCCGCCCGAACTGGCCGCGGAGAACGTCGTCGCCGAGGCGGCGGCGACTGCACCGGCGCGCGCCGCCGTTCGGGAAGCCACACCGGTCGAGGCGCCGCCTGCACCGCTGGCCGGCACGCCGACGCAGATCGCACCCGCTCAGGCCCCGAATCCCGCGCTGCTGCCGCTCGGCCCGCAATGGCTGGGCGGGCTCGAGCAGGAGGCGCGCGGGCTGCTGCAGGCCGGCGACCCGCAGGTCTGGGACACGCTGACCCACAAGTTCGAGGCGCAGCTGATCCGCACCGCGCTCGAGATCACGCGCGGCCGCCGCATCGAGGCGGCGCAGAAGCTCGGCATCGGCCGCAACACCATCACCCGCAAGATCCAGGAGCTCGGCCTGGACGATTGACAGCGCTCAGTCGAAGGACAGTTCGGCGATCACCGGCGCGTGGTCGCTGGGCCGTTCGTTCTTGCGCGTCGGCCGATCGATCACGACGCTGCGGACCCGCGGCTTCAGCGCCTCGCTGACCAGGATGTGGTCGATCCGCAGGCCCTTGTTCTTCTGGAACCCGAGCATGCGGTAGTCCCACCAGCTGTACTGCTTCGGCGGCTGATCGAACAGCCGGAACGAATCGTGCAGCCCAAGCGCGAGCAGGGACTTGAAATGCGCACGCTCCTCCGGCGTGCACAGCACCTGGCCCGCCCACATCACCGGGTCGTGCACGTCGCGGTCCTCGGGGGCGATGTTGTAGTCGCCGAGCAGCGCGAGCTGCGGGTGCGCCGCGAGTTCGGTCGCGACCCAGTCGCGCAGCGCCTCCAGCCACTTGAGCTTGTACGGGAACTTCTCGCTCTCGACCGACTGGCCGTTCGGCACGTAGGCGCAGATCAGGCGCACCTGCCCGATCGGGCTGTCGACCGTCGCGGCGATCACGCGTGCCTGCGCGTCGTCGTGGCCGGGGATGTTGCGCACCACGTCGGTCGCGACCGACTTGCTCAGCAGCGCGACACCGTTGTACGTCTTCTGCCCGAACCAGTGGACCTGGTAGCCGGCCGCCGCGATCTCGGCGTGCGGGAACTTGTCGTCGGCCAGCTTGGTTTCCTGCAGGCACAGCGCGTCGGGCTGGTGCAGCGCGAGCCAGTCGATCAGCTGCGGCAGCCGCACCGCGAGGGAGTTGACGTTCCAGGTGGCGATCTTCATGGCGCCCATTATCGGCACGCGGTCAGATGTGCAGCCATGCCAGCGCGCCGAGCGCGACGCCGACCGCGCTCAGGCCGAACACCCCGTACTCGAGCCACTTGCGCCGCGTCAACAGCGCGATCGCCGCCATCGCGATCGCGATCTGCAGCGCCGTGGTCGCCTGGGCCCAGCGGTGATGCTGGTGAAGTTGCTCGTCGCTCTTCTTCTCCCACGCCTTCGATTCGTCCTCGAGCTTCTTGGCCGCGACCATGATCTCGTCTTTCTCGCCCTTGTAGCGCTTGGCCTCCCCCAGGTAGAACGCCTTGCGCGGCTCGGGCGCCAGATCGAGCGCGATCTCGGCCAGGTTCTGCTTGCTGCTCTTGGCCTGGTAGAAGGCCCACTGGTTCGCGGCCTCGGTTTTCTTGATCGCGGCGTCGTTCTTGAACAGCCCGGCGTTCGCCTGGGTGGCGCCGCCCATGTAGGCGAACAGTGCGCCGACCGTCGCGATCACCGCGGTCGCGACGGCGAGCTGACCCGCCAGGCCGCCGGGGTCCGAGTGCGCGGCGTGTTCGAGTTCGTGGTCGTGCGGGCCGTGCACATGAAATCCGCCTCCTGACATATCGATCTCCTCGTGATTCTTGTCGATGGCGCTGTCGCCGGTGCGGGAGTTTAGTGGCGAGCAACGCCACGCTTCACGCTGGCGCGTTCCGACATCGGCGCGCGATTCTGTTGTAACCACTCGTTGGAATCCACGGGTGCTAGGGGGTGACGCTCCGAAACCCCGTCACTACATTGCGGTGACTCCAGCGGAGGACACCATGGCGGGCACGGCTGACACGGTATTTTTGAGAGCGTTCAAGTGGTTCCAGGTGTCGGTCGAGCATCTGCACGGTCAGATCCCGGCGGCGGCACTGGCCGATCCGTTGCGCGACGCGCTGAAGACCCGCCTCGGCCTCGAACTCGACAAGACGGCCGCGCAGATCGACCCGAGCGCTTTCGCGGTCGCGCACGCGGCGGCCGAGTCGCTCGCGGTGGCCACGCTCGTCACCGGGGAAACGTTCGCCGCGCTGCGAACGCTCGGCGCGGTGCTCGACAATCTCGGCAGCGGCAACGTCGACCTGAACGATCTCGTCGCCGTGGTGCGGCAGATCGACCGCATCATCGGCGCCGATCCCGGCAAGCCGCCGTCGGCCTATTCGATCGCGAAGCTGCTGTTGATCGTCTCGGGCGATGCCGACGAGGCCGATGGCCCGCTGCCCGCGCGCCGGCTCGTCTACATCATGAAGGGCGACGACCCGGCCGGCCATGCGTCCGACGCGAGCGTGGCCGAGCCGCAGGCCATCATCGGCCTGGCGATCATGGCGATCGGCACGATCATCGACCGCGCGTTCGGCAACGACCCGGCGGCGCCGCGCGGCCTGCCGGCGAGCCGCGCGCCGATCACGCTGCCCGCGGGCAGCAAGACCAAGACCTTCGAGCTCGTGCGCTCGGCCGGCAAGAAGCTCGAGCTGACCTTCGGGTACGACGGCCCGGCGGCCCCGAATCCCGCGGTGCTCTACGCCAAGCTGAACAGTTCGCTCGAAGCGAACCAGGGCGTCGGCGACGACTTCAAGCTCGCGTTCACCGCCGGCAGCGCGCTGACGATGGCCTTCGACCTGCCCGCGCTGAACCCGCTGCCGGCCAGCATCCCCGCGCCGCGCTTCGATGGCGAGATCGACCTGGGCATCCGCTTCGGCCGCAAGAGCACGGCGAATCCGCTGATCCTGGGGAAGGCCGACGGCACCCACTTCTCGATCGGCGAGCTCAGCGGCGCCATCGTGCTGAAGAACCTCGCGCCGCAGGTCGAGTTCGATCTGAAGGACAGCAAGCTGGTGCTGAAGGTCGGGGACGATCCGTTCCTCGGCGCCGTCATCGGTGACGAGATCGAGGTGGCACTGACCTTCGGCCTGATCGCCGACATCGCCGGCGGTCTGCGCCTGAAGGACGGCACGGGCCTGAAGGCCACGATCCCGCTCGAGAAGATCCCGAACTCGCCGGTCCAGATCCCGTTCCTCACCTTCGAGCTCAAGAAGGCCGAGGGGCTGAACAAGATCGAGGTCGAGCTCTCCGGGTCGTTCCAGGTGCAGATCGGCCCGTTCGGCGGCTCGATCGACCGGCTCGGCACCAAGCTCAACCTGAAGAACCTGACGCAGGGCATCGCCGACGCCGCCTGGGGGCTGAAGCCGCCATCGGGTGCGGGCATGTCGATCGACGCCGGTGTCGTGAAGGGCGGCGGCTTCCTGCTGTTCGACCCCGACCGAGGCGAGTATGGCGGCATCATCGACGTCAAGATCATGCAGATCGGCGTCAAGGCGATCGGCCTGCTGTCGACCAAGAACCCGGGCGGGTGGTCGCTGCTGCTGATCATCGTCGCGCAGCTGCCGCCGATCCAGCTCGGCTTCGGCTTCACGCTCACCGGCCTGGGCGGTCTGCTCGGCATCCAGCACACGGTGAACCGCGAGGCGCTGACGGCGGGCCTGGCGACTGGCTCGCTCGACAACTTCCTGTTCCCGCAGAACCCGATCGCCAACGCGCCGCAAATCATCAGCCAGCTGCGCGTGCTGTTCCCGTTCAAGGCCGGCGGCTTCGTGATCGGGCCGATGCTGGAGCTCGGCTGGGGCACGCCGAGCCTGGTGACCGCGCGCGTCGGCGTGCTGATCGAGCCCTCGCAGCTGATCTTGGTCGGCCAGGTGATCGTGCAATTGCCGCCGCTGGTCGACAAGGACCTGGCGCTCTTGTACCTGCAGATCGACTTCGCCGGCTACGTGGTCTTCGACCCGTTCCAGATCGGCCTGGACGGCGTGCTGCGCGATTCGCGCGTGCTGATGATCTCGCTCAGCGGGCAGTTCGCGTTCCGCGCCGTGTTCGGCGACCGGCCGAGCTTCCTGATCAGCGCCGGTGGCTTCCATCCGAAGTTCACCGACATCCCGCCCGACGTGCCGAGCCCGTTCCAGCGGGTCGGCGCCGACCTGTCGATCGGCATCGTCGGCATGCAGTTCCGCGGTTACTTCGCGGTGACCTCGGCGACGGTGCAGGGCGGCTCGTCGATGCGGGTGTGGGGCGACGTCGGCATCGCGAGCTTCGAAGGCGGCTTCGAGTTCAACGCGATCATCTACCTGGTGCCGACGTTCCGCTTCGAGACCGACATCCACGTCTTTGCCGGCATCGAGGTCTTCGACATCGACTTCGCGAGCGTCGACATCTACGGCATGCTCAGCGGCCCGGGCCGCTGGCACATCGTCAGCCGCGCCAAGGTGCACACGCCGTGGCCGCTGCCCGACTTCAGCTTCCATGTCGACGAGACCTGGGGCGAGGACAAGGAAACCATCGTCCGCCGGATCGCACTGCTCGGCGAGCTGAAGCAGGAGATCGCGACGATCGGCAACTGGTCGGCGCAGCTCGCGCAGGCCGGCGATTCCTTCGCCAGTTTTGCCAAGCTGCGGGCCCCGCCCGAAGGCCAGCCTGCGCCGCTGCTCGCGCACCCGAACGCGGTGCTGCAGTTCGTGCAGAAGCGCATGCCGCTCGACAAACAGCTCGACAAGCTCGGCTCCGACAAGATCGACGGCGAGCGCACCATCGGCATCGCCTCGCTCGTGTTCGGCGCGAGCGAGAAGGCCGCCGACAAGGTGCTGCAGGACAGCTTCCCGGCCGCGCAGTTCCTCGACATGAAAGAGGACGACCTGCTCGGCAAGCCCTCGTTCGACCGCTTCAACAGCGGTCTGCAGGTCGGCCAGCGCGACTACCTGTTCGGCCATGCCGAGGGCGAGCTGTTCGACTACGAGGAAGTCAATCTCTCGATCGAGAAAAGCGGCAGCGTGCTCGCCGGTGCCGGCCTGACGCTCGCGCAGCACCGCCACTGGGCGCTCGACAACGGCGCCGCCGCGCGCACGCCGCTGCGCCGCAAGGACCAGCTGCGTCCCGAAGACGACGTGCGCATCGTCATCAACCCGGTGCCGATGCAGGTGCTGGACACTTCGACCGGCACGATGGCCGCCACCGCGCTCGCCGGCGCGGCCGGCCATTCCTACTGGCACGCCGCCGATGCGGCCGCTGCCATGGGCGGTGCGGCGCAGGTGGTCGAAGCGTTCGAGTCGGTGTTCTAAGCCGTTCAGATCAGGAGCCTGCCAGATGCCCACCTCGTACCAGTTCCTGCCGTGGGTGCGGCGCGGCCTGACCGTCGCGCTCGGCAATGTCGACACCATGGGCGCGCTGCCCGCGCACGCGACCGCGCAGGTCGGTGTCAAGCTTGCCGGCGCGTTCGCAGGCGAGGCGATCCCGCCAATCGCCATGCAGCTCTACGGCCCGGGTGACGTGGTCGCGATCGACACCGCGCTGGTCGTGCGCACCGACCCGCGCCGCAACGCGACCAACTTCGAGCCCAACTACTTGGCGATCGTCGATTTCGACCCGCCCGACTTCCCCTGGATGCTGACGCCGGCCAGCGCGACCGCCACCGACCGGCTGCGGCCGTGGCTGGTGCTGGTGGTGCTCGAGGTCGCGAAGTGCGGCGTGCCGAAGATGAAGGGGCAGGCGCCGCTGCCGCAGATCCGCGTGCCGGCGGCGCTGGTCGAGACCGAACTGCCGCCGCTCGGCGAATCGTGGTCGTGGGCGCATGCGCAGGTCGTCAGCGATTCGGCGTCCGACAACGTCGCCGGCATCCAGGCCGAATTGCAGAGCGACCCGCGCAGCAATGTCTCGCGCCTGGTGTGTCCGCGCCGGCTCTCGCCGCGCACCGACTACGTCGCCTGTGTGGTGCCGGCCTTCGAACCCGGCCGGCTGCGTGGACTTGGCCTGGCCGGCGACGGCAGCGGCGCGGCGATGCAGACGCTCGCGCCGGCCTGGAACACCGCCGTCGTGGCCGACGTGACGCTGCCGGTGTACTACCACTGGGAGTTCTCGACCAGCGATGCCGGTGATTTCGAGTCGCTCGCGCGCCGCCTGCGCACGCCGAAGAAGTGGAAGAACGACGCGGCGATGCAGAGCCTGCTCGCCAACATCGGCACCGCGCCGATGGCGGTCGATCCGCTGGTCAACCCGGCCGGCGTCTCCACCAAGATGGAAGGCGCGCTGGTGCCGCTGAGCTACACGCCCGGCGCGCCCGCGTTCGGCACGCACGCCGACAGCCTGATGGCGATCGTCAACACGCCGGCGAGCCAGGTCGACAACCCGGTCGTCGACGAACCCGACGGCACGGTGCGGCGCATCGAGGTCAAACCGCCGCTGTGGGGCAACTGGCACGCCAAGAAGCACAGCGTGACCCGCGCCGACGAGCCCGGCCTGTGGCTCGCCGGGCTGAACCTGAACCCGCGCTACCGCGGCGCGGCCGGGCACGGTGCCGAGGTCGTGCGCAAGAACCAGGAGGCCTATGTCGACGCGTGCTGGGACCAGATCGGCACGATCCGCGACGCCGAGCTCAAGTTCAACCTGACCCGCCTGGCGATCGAGGCGCAGCGCGCACTGAAGGCCAAGCACTTCGACCCGTTGCCGCCCGAGCGGCTGCTGCAGGTGATGGGGCCGGCGCTGCCGCGCATCGAGGCGCTGGACGCGGCCGGACAGCCGGCCTTCAAGGTGAACGGCGTGATCGCCTCGCTCGGCGGCCAGGTCGATCGCTCCAGCATGCCCGCGGCGATGGTCGACGGCGCACTGCGCCGCGGTGCCAGCCCGCTGCGCCGTGGCCTGCGCGCGGCGGCGCTGCGCCTGGGCACCGTCACTCGGCTGCAGGACGTGGGTCGCGGCTACATGACGCAGATGGCAGCCGCCACGACGAAGGTCGCGGCGTTCAGCGTCAACGCGTACGTGCCCGACGGCATCCTCGGCACCACCTTCTTCGACGGCCTCCAGCTCGATGGCCAGACCGAGGTCGATCTCAGCGGCCGCGGCATGCGCGGCAAGGTCGGCGTGGCGCAGGTGAAGGCCGTGATGGCGGCGGCGAGCGCCGCGCAGGTGAGCGTCGCGCGGCACGGCATGCCGCAGATGCGCATCCGGCCGGCGCAGCACGGCGGCGTGTTCACCGACCTGCACGTCGGCCGCTTCGCGGCGCTCGCGGCGCAGACGACGACGCTGAAGGCGGCCGACTTCGGCGCCGTCGCCCTGCAGGTCGAGGCGGCCAGCCGGCGCGGCGTCGAAGGCTTCCTGGTCGAGGCGCAATTGACCGGCGGCCAACTGCAGATCAGCGCGATGCAGCTGGACAAGCGCAGCGGCGCGCTGCGCCTGGACAGGCCGCTCGCGCGCCTGACGCCGCGCGGCGTCGTCGAGCGGCCGCGCGCGGGCGAGATCGCGCGCATCGCCGGCATCCCGCTGGCCCAGGTCAATCTCGTCGACGTGCGCCAGTTCGGCAACGTCGGGTTGTTCTCGAGCCTGCCAGCCAATGCGTTCGACCTGCAAGCCGGCAACGTCGTCTCCGGCTTCAAGCTGACCGAAGGGCTGGAGTTCACACGGGTCGGCGATGCGCCGGCGCAGCGCAACGTCACCAGCATCACGCTGCCGCCAGCATTGCGCACGCGCGACGTGCTGAATCGCTTCTCGAAGGCGACGCAACAGTTGCAGAAGCAGTGGCTCGATCCGTTCGACACGATGCGCGTCGCGGTGCACACGGTCGACTTCCCGCTCGCCGCTGCCGCGCAGATCGTGCGCGCGCGCACCCGGCCCGACCTGACGCTCGCCGCGCGCCTGGTCTCGCAGGTGCAGCTCGCCGGCACCACGCCGGGCACGGTCAGCGCGTTCGTCGGCCGCTACCTGATGAACGGCCCGGGCTCGAACAAGCTGCGCTTCATGGTGCCCGCGCTGTTCGACCGCGTGATGGCCTGGCCGCACCTGCGTGCGCCGCTGTACAAGGACCTCGCCGAGATGAACCAGGAGGCCTTCATGCCCGGCATCGGCAACCTGCCGCCCGACCTGATCATGGCCGTGCAGGTGAACCAGTTCTTCATCGACAGCTTCATGGTCGGTGCGAATGCCGAAATGAACCGCGAGCTGCTGTGGCGCGGGTTCCCGACCGACCTGCGCGGCACGCCGTTCCAGCGCTTCTGGGGCCGAGTGCGTTCGCGCGCCGACGGTACGCAGGAGCCGCTCGACGACATGGAGCCGATCCACGAGTGGGGCCAGCAGCCGCTCGGCCAGCGCGTCGACGAGAACCTCAAGGACCCGAACCGCATCGCGCTGCTGGTCAAGGGCCAGTTGCTGCGGCGCTACCCGAACACCGCGGTCTACGCCTGGAAGCGGCTGAAGAACGTGCCGCCCGATGCCAGCAAGCTCGTGAAGAACGCGCAAGGCCTGCCGCCGAACGCCGCGGCGATCCAGACGCCGGTGTTCACCGGCACGATCGCGCCGGACATCACCTTCTTCGGATTCGACATCGACAAGGAGGCGATCGACGACTGGTGCTTCGTGATCGAGGAGCACATGACCGAGCCGCGCTTCGGCTTCGATGTCGACGAGCCGCCTGCCGCACCGGCGGGCGGCGGTGGTGTCGGCAGCGCGGCGATCGGCATGCAGCGGCGTCCGGCGATGCGTGTGGCGCTGCAGCAGTACGCGCTGGGCAATGCCGCCACGCCGGAGTTCAAGGCGATCAAGGCGCGCGGCTACAACCCGTACAAGGCGCTGTCTTGGAGCCACGTCGGCGTGGCCGCCGGCCAGTTCACGACAGTGGCGGCACTCGCCGGCGTGCCGAACGCGCCCTTCGCATCGTTCCCGACGCTGACCGCCACGCCGACCGCCGCCGAGATCGCGAAGGCATTGCTGCAGGAGCCGTTCCGCGCGTACTGGGAGGGCCCGGACCTCAAGACCTGAGGACGTCCGCGCATCCCCGAGGAGACACCATGCCCCTGCTCGACCTGAACCGACAAGCCATCACCAAGGCCCGTGCGCAATTCGCCGCCGCGCGCGACACGCAACGCGCCGCGCGCGCCGCGCTGAAGCAGGCCGAGCGCGAACTCGCGCTGCTGCAGCGCGACGGCGCGAGCGAGCGGACGCAGCAGCGGGCGAAGCAGCGCGTCGCATCCCTGGCCGCCAAGTCGCGTGAACAGATCGACGGCACGAAGGCGCAACTGCGCGGCATCGTCGAGATCTCCGAAGGCTTGCGTGCGGCGCGCGACCCGGCGCTGATGGTCGAGGCGCTCGACACCCAGCACCCGGTGCTGCTGATGCCGGTCGCGATCCAAACCCGCTACGACGACGCGACCACGCAGCTGATGATCCGCATCTACCCCGATCCGCTGCATGCGTTCCAGCACGAGCCGGGCTTGACGCCGGCCGAGGTCGAAGCCGCCCAGCGCTACTGGACGCAACGCTTCGCGAGCCCGCAGGACAGCAGCTCGGCCTGGCAGGAGATCGCGATCCCGTACGGCCCGATGCGTGCCGCCTACCTCGTGCGCATGCTGACACCCGCCAACGCCGGGGAGATCGGCAACGCCGCCGCGCCCGAGTTCGATCTGGCGGCCGTGCCGATGGCCTCGCCCGATGCGCGCGAAGTGGTGGCCGCGGTGCTGCCGGAGCGCTTCGTCGCGGTCGGTTTTCGCGGCGGCGTCGAGGTGCTGCGCAAGTGGGGCGCGCCGGTCGCCGACCTGCTGCCGATGTCCCCGCTGTTCGATCCGCTGCTGGTCGACGACCCTGCCCAGTGGAACCCGTTCGCCGACGACCGCGCCTGGCTCGTCGACTACCCGGCGGCCGTGGCGGCCGGCATGGCCATCACGGTGACGGCCCGCGACCTGCGCCGTGGCACCGCGCTCGCGCAGGGGCTGGACCGGCTCGTCGTCCTCGGCGTCGACTGGACGCAGACACCCGAGTCGGGCGCGGCGCTGGTCGCCGACCTGCTGAACAACCACCAGCACGCCGAGGGCCTGAAGTTCGTCGCGCAGGGCACGCCGACCAACAACACCGGCAGCGTGCGCGCCGGCTTCGCCGCGAACGGCGGCGACGTGGCGGCCGCACTCGACCCGACCGTCGCCGACGCGCAGGCCGAGGCGATTGGTGGTGTCGCCGCTGCCGCCGGCGCAGGCCCGGTCGTCGCCGACGAACTCGCCGGCGCCGGCGCGCGCCTGCAGCTTCTGCTCGGCCTGCCGCCCGCCCAAGGTCCCGGCACGTTCGACGCGACGCTGATTCCCGGCGCGGATCTGCAGGAGGGCGCCACGGCCGGCCACATGATCAACGCGCTGTGGAACGCGACGCTCGGCTACACGCTGCGCTACTTCTGGAACCCGCTTCACCCGGGCCAGACGCTGCTGACCGACAGCGCGATCGACACCCTGCGCGCACACGCGGTGCGCTACCTGCGCCCGAACGGCCCGCTTGCGGCGCTGCGCGTGGGCAACCAGCCCTACGGCATCCTGCCGATCACCGCGCGCGGCTTCAAGGCCGAGCCGCGTTCGGCGCTCGAGACCGAGCTGCTCGAGGCGATCGGCTGGTTCCGCGGCTACTGGGAGAACGCCGCCCAACTCGTGCCGACGATGAGCGTGCCGGCCGCGCACCAGCTGCACCAGGTGCTCGCGATGCAGCCGTGGTCGGTCGCCAAGCAGTTCTGGCAGGTCGTCGGCCCGGCGGCGATCGAGAACTACCCGGACATCAAGGACCTCGCGTTCGGTCAGCGCATGCTGATCCAGTTCATGGTCGCCGACCTGCTCGAGCGCCAGCCCTGGGGCATGAAATCGCCGTTCATCAGCGGCTGCGCGGTGCGGCCCAAACCGTCGCCGCTGAACGCGGTGCCGTGGGTCCAGCGCGACCCGGCCCACCCGAAGCAGGAGCTGCCGGCCGATGCCGCCCTGGCGCGCAACTTCGTCGCGAGCCTGCTCACGCTGTTGCGCACGCCGAGCCCCACACTGCGCCAGCCGCTGAAGGCGATGCAGAACGGCGAGTCGCTGCTCGAGGCGATGCTCGGCTTCGCGGCCGACGAGGAAGTGCTGCACAGCGGCCGCCAGCTGTTCTACGGCCACCTCGACAAGTCGCCGCTGGTCAGCGCCACCGCCAAGCTCGCCGCACGCCGGATGGGCTACTCGGAGCTGATCTCGGTCGACAGGACCACGCTGGTCGGCGACCAGATCGAGATCGGCCATGCCGGTGCGCTGCTCGGCCTGCAACTGATCGGCACCACCGGCAACCAGAGCGTCGAGGCCTACATCGGCACGCGGCTGGTCGAGGCGGTGCGCAACGGGCCGGAGCACCTGCGCAACATCGCGACCTTCAACGAGAGCCTCGAGTTCCTGCAGACGCGCAAGGCGGGCGAACTCGACCACGCGCTGCGCGGCACGCTCGACGTGGCCGCCTATCGGCTCGATGCCTGGATCACCTCGCTCGCGACCAAGCGCCTCGACCAGATGCGCGAGGCCACGCCGCGCGGCCTGCACATCGGCGCCTGGGGCGTCGTCGAGAACCTGAAGCCCGATTCGCGCCTGCCCGACCAGCGCAGCGCCGACAGCCTGGGCTACGTGCATGCGCCGTCGATCCAGCAGGCGACGACCGCGGCCATCCTGCGCAGCGGCCACCTCGCAAACCGCGAAGCCGCCGGCGGCGCGTTCGACCTCGACCTGAGCTCGGCCCGCGTCAAGCGCGCGAAGCGGCTGCTCGAGGGCATCTCGAATGGCCAGTCGATGGCGGCGCTGCTCGGCTACCGCTTCGAGCGTTCGCTGCGCGACCACGGGCTGTCGCAGCACATCCTCGACTACCGGCTGCGCTACCAGCTCAAGCCCACCGGCCCGGACGACGCGCAAGGCGAGAAGATCTCGGCGCGCGACGTGATCGACGGCGTGCGCCTGGTCGGCGAATACCAGGGCAGCGGCCGCAGCGTCGACGCGGTCTCGCCGGCGCTCGTGCCGGCCGCCGACCGCGCGAAGGTCAAGCCGTGGATCGACGACCTGATCGACCTGATGGATTCGGTCTCCGACCTGCTGGTGGCCGAGAGCGTTCACCAGATCGTCGGCGGCAACCTCGAAGCCGCGGGCGCGGCAATGGCCACGCTCGACAAGCAGACCCGCCCGCCCCAGATGCACGTGATCGACACGCCGCATTCGACGCGCGGCTACACGCAGCGCGTGGTCGTCGCGATGCAGGGCGGCGACGCCGGCCCGTGGGCGGCGATGAACGACCTCGCCGCGCAGCTCGAACCGCGGCTCAACGCCTGGCTCGCGCGGCTGCTCGGCGCGCCGGTGCGCTACCGCTTCCATGCGCGTGTGCTGCGCCGGGTCGACACCGGCGTGGTCTACGACGGCCGCGCGCAGTCCCGCTGGGACGATACCGGGAGCCCGCTCGAGGCCTCGCTCACCGAGCTCGGCCTGTCGCCGCTCGCGCTGGTGCTCGGCAGCGAGGCGCAGCGTGCCGGCGGGCAGAGCGCCGTGCAGGAGCGGCTCGCGACCCTGTTGAACGCCAAGGCGCGCGCGGCCTTCGGCGCCGACGCCGACCAGATGGCGATCGTGATGCAGCCCGACGCGCCGGCGGGAGCGCCGGCCGGCAGCGTCGGCCTGGTCGAGTTCGAGTCGTTCGCTTGGCTGCTGAAGCGCCTGCTCGACAAGACCCGGCCGCTGCGCCGCATGGACATGGTGCAGGCGCGCGACGGCGTCGAGACCGACGCGACCCTGAACCACGGCGAGTTCGCCGGCGTGCAGGTCGCCGAACTGATCGCGCGCATGACCACGGCCGACGCGCGCGCCGACGCGGTCGAGCAGGCGCTGCAGGACGCCGTGGCGGCGGCTGCCGCAGTGATCCCGCCCGAGCCCGATCCACCGGAGGCCCCCGTGGTGCCCGACCCGGCTGCGCCCGCCAACCGAGCCTTGCTGGCGCAATTGCAAGCCGCGCTCGCGCAGGCCGACGCGCTCGGCTGGCGCAGCGCGCTGGCCAGCCAGCCGGTCGCGGACGGCGGCGCGCAGGTGGCGGGTGGCGACACGTTGATCGCGGCGCACGACCGCGCCGCCGCGCTGCTTGCCGAAGTGCGGGGCCGCCGTGCAGCCGCACCCGCACCCGAGGCAACGCAGCGTTTCGGCGAGCAGGTGCGCAAGGCGATCGCACGCATCAAGGCCGTGATGGGCGAATCGTTTCCGGTGCTGCCGACCTTCGACCTCGGCGGCTTCGCAGCCGAGTCGGCGACCTCGCTCGCGGCGCGCGCCACGCTCCTGCGCGGCGACGATCTGGCGATCGCCGGCTGGCTGCCCAAGCTCGGCTGCGTGCACGAGACCACCGGCCTGCTCAGCGACGCGCTGACCGCTGCCGAGGCGATGGGCCTGCCGCAGCAGGGCGGCGACTTCAAGCTGCTGCAGACCTCGGCACAGCCCGGCGTCCAGGTCAAGCACTGGGGCGCGTTGCCGCCCGACCCGCAGGACGACTTGCGCGGCGTCGTTGCGGTCGTCGCGCATGCGCCGGACGCGCTCACCACGCTCGGCGCTGCGGACACCTTCGCCGGTCTCTACGTCGACGAGTGGATGGAGGCCATCCCGGCGCCGAAGGAGACCACCGGCCTGGGCTTCCACTTCGACGCACCCGGCGCGCGCGCGCCACAGAGCATGCTGCTCGCGGTGCCGCACGACAAGGACCTGCAGAACTGGACCCTCGACGCGCTGCTCGGCGTCGTCGACGAGGCGCTCGCGCTTTCGCGGGTGCGTGCCGTGCGGCCGGCCGACCTGAAAGGGCTCGGCCTGTTGCTGCCGGGCCTGTTCCTGTCGAACAACTTCAAGCAGGACGTGCCCTCGGTCGACTTCGGCGTGCTGGTCTCGAAGAACCTCGCGGCGCTGCGCGCGGCCTACGACCAGAACACCGCGAAGAGCTTCATGACGATGGCGGCCGGCACCAACGTCGTCAGCGAATGAACCAGCCCCGCGAACCAGGAGCAACACGACCATGAGCGCACCGTTCCGTGTCTCGATGAAGGCCGCCAACGTGGCGGCGCTGAACGTGGCGATCCTCCAGCCCGACCCGTCGGCGACCACCTGGTCGCGCCTCGACCCGATGCCCACCAGCGACGACACCACGCTCGGTCTGCAGGCGCCGCTCGCCGACCCGCTGTGGATGCTGGCGCGCCAGTGGCAGTTCAACGAGTTCCAGGGCGAAGACGCCGGCAGCCCGATCGGCGCGGCGATGCGCGTACGGGGCGCGCCGATCTCGCGCCTCGTGCACGCCGGCGGCGCAATGCCCGACCGCGCATTCGGTGGCGCCACGCCACCGCTGGAGGCCATCGTCGAGGCCGAGCGCGTGCTGCCTGTCCACGCCAAGCTCAATGCCCAAGCCGGCCAGCACCTGATGCGCATGTTGCGCGCGGCCGGGCAGGGCGGCGCCGTCGATCCGCTGCGCGCGGCGTTCACCGCGGCCATCGCCGACCCGGCCGATCCGGTCGCCGACAACGCCGGCTTCGTCTGGCACCGCCTGCTCGGCGGCCGCGCGATCGATGCCGACGGCCTGGCGCGCACGCTGCGCCCGCTCGCCGGCAACGACGCCGCCATCGAGGCGGTCGTGGCGGGACTGGGCATCGCCGCGCCGGCCGCGGTGCGCGCCGTGCTGAGCGCATGGCTGGCCTGGCTCGACGACCTGGTCGTCGACAGCGACACCGCGGGCGCGAGCGCCTACTGGAACCCGCAGCGGCTCGAATACGCGTTCGGCCTGCGCTCCGACGGGGTGGTGCCGGAGGTGCGTCTCGACGCCGACGAATACACCGACGGTCTGCTCGACTGGCACACCTTCACGGCACGCGCCCCGGCTGCGGGCATCCCGCCGATGGCCCAGGGCGCCACAGAGTGGAAGCCGGAGCGCCCGCCGATGCCGACAATCGCGCGGTACCCCGGCATGCCGGCCGATCGCTACTGGGAGTTCGAGGACGGGCAGGTCAACTTCGGCCGCCTCGGCGCCGCCAAGAGCGACCTGGCGCGGCTTGCGGTGATGGAGTACGCGCTCGTGTTCGGCAACGACTGGTTCGTGCTGCCGATGACCTTGCCGACCAATGCGGTCTACCGCGTCGCCGAGTTCAGCGTCACCGACAACTTCGGCATCACGGTGCCGATTCCGCCTGCGCGCAACTCGGACGGCACGCCGTGGACACTGTTCGGCATGAGCAGTGCTCCGGCCGCCAATGGCACGCGCACGCGGCTCGACGGTTCGCTCTACCTGTGCCCCGCGCTCGAGACGCAGGAGGGCCCGGCGCTCGAACACGTGCTGATGATGCGCGACGAGATGGCCAACATCGCCTGGGCGATCGAGAAGCGCGTGCAGGGCACCTCGGGCGACGCACTGGACCGCGGCTTCGAGAGCGGTCGCCTGTCGACCACGCAGCGCCTCGCGCTGCCGAGCGGCGCGGTCGTCGCCGAGGGCGGCGCGCCGCTGAGCTACACGCTGCAGACGCCGGTGGCGGCGCACTGGATCCCGTTCCTGCCGGTCAAGCGCGAGCATGCGAGCGCGCTGAACTGGTCGATCCAGCTGCAGCGCGGCGTCGTCACGCAGTTCTATCAGGTCACGCCGGGGCCGATGGACGAGCCGCGCAACGTCGACTACAAGGCCTTCATCGAGCGGCTGCGCAACCTGCCGTTCGTCGAGCCCAAGCCCGTGAGCGGGCCGGACGAGAACAAGCTGCAGGGCTTCATGTTCCATCCGCGGGGCGAGATCCTGCGCCTGACGCCGGGCGATCCCGCTTCGCTGACAACGACCGACTTCCTGCGCCTCGAAGAGGAAGAAGTTCCGCGCGAGGGGATCGAGCTCAAGCGCGCGTTCAACTACGCGCGCGACGCGTCCGGCCGCGCACTGCTGTGGATCGGCCGCAGCAAGACGACCGGCCGCGGCGAAGGCGCGAGCGGGCTGAAGTTCGACGTCGTCAAGTGACCCTCAGCGAACCGCCGGGGTCGTGCCGCCAGACACGCGGCGGTAGGTGACGAAGCTGTAGCCGGCGCGCGGATCTCGGGCGGCGCAGGCGAATTGCGCGCGGTCCCACGGCGGGAAGAACACGTCGCCATCGAGTTCCGCGTCGATCTCCGTCAGCACGAGCTCTTCGGCCCGCGGCAAGGCGAGTGCGTAGAGCTGGGCGCCGCCGATGACGAAGGCCTTCGCGGTCCCGGCGAGCAATGCCAGCGCCGCGTCGATCGACCCGACCGCTTCGGCGCCTTCGGCATGCCAGGTCGGATTGCGCGTGACCACGAGATTGCGCCGCCCCGGCAGCGGTCGAAAACGCTCCGGCAGCGAGTCCCAGGTCCTGCGGCCCATAATCACCGGCGAGCCCATCGTGACGCGGCGGAAGTTCTTCAGGTCTTCGGGCTCGCGCCAGATCAGCGCATTGTCCTTGCCGATCGCCCCATTGCGGGGGACGGCGGCGATCAGGCTGAGGGCAGGGCGGTCGGGCATGGCGCCATTGTGTCGCAGCGAGGCGGAGGCGGGCTCAGGTCAGCGACGCCGCTTCCTTGCCGTTCGCGAAGTGCTGCTGCATCAGCGCCTGGGCCCTTTCGCCGTTGCGCGCCTTCAGCGCCGCCATCAGCTGGCGGTGCTCCTTCAACGAGGCCTCGAGCCGGCCCTGCTTGAACAGCGAGTGGTGGCGGTTCAGCTTCATCACCTTGCGCAGGTCCGCGACGAGCTGGTTGCGCCAGCGGTTGTCGGCGATCTCCAGCAGCTTCATGTGGAAGCGTTCGTTGGCGGCGAAGAACGCGTCGCGGTCGGCCACCGCATCCTCGAGCTGCTGGTGCAACGCGAGCAGCTCGGCGAGCTGGGCTGCGCTGCTGCTGCGCGCGACGACCATCGCGGCGTCGCTCTCGAGCAGTGCGAGCAGGTGGTAGACCTCGGCGAGGTCTCGCTCCGACACCTCGGTGACATACGCACCGCGACGCAGCTTCATCGTCACCAGACCTTCGGCGGCCAGCACTTTCAGCGCCTCGCGCAGCGGCGTGCGGCTGATGCCGTACTCGGCTGCCAGCGCCTGCTCGTCGATCCAGCTGCCCGGGTGCAGCGTGTGGGCGAGGATGCGGCCGCGCAGCCGCTCGGCCACCTGCTCGTAGAGAGCGCGCTCGCGCAGCGGCGGGGGGGGCTGGTCGGCGAGAACGGTCGAGGGGGTAGCCATGGGCACAACTCTGGCGTTAGAATTCAATTTTGAATTATGACGGCGTTTGCGCAGATCGTCCAGCCCACATACTGGGCGCTGTACGCCGAGGGATGCACACCATGTCGGACGACAAGATTCTGAATTCGGACGCGCTGCCCGCGTGGGAAAGGGCCGCCGCCAAATCGGCCCCGGGCGGCGATGCGCAGGCGCTGACCTGGGTCACGCCCGAGGGCATCCCGGTCAAGCCGCTCTACACCGCGGCCGACCTGAAAGGCCTGCCATACACCGACACCTTGCCCGGGTTCGCGCCGTTCGTGCGCGGTCCGCAGGCCACGATGTACGCGGTGCGCCCGTGGACGATCCGCCAGTACGCCGGCTTCTCCACCGCCGAGGCGTCGAACGATTTCTACCGCAAGGCCCTGGCCGCCGGCGCGCAGGGCGTCAGCGTCGCGTTCGACCTGGCCACGCACCGCGGCTACGACAGCGACCACCCGCGCGTCACCGGCGACGTCGGCAAGGCGGGCGTGGCGATCGATTCGGTCGAGGACATGAAGATCCTGTTCGACGGCATCCCGCTCGACAAGGTCTCGGTCAGCATGACGATGAACGGCGCGGTGCTGCCGGTGCTGGCGGGCTATGTGGTCGCGGCCGAAGAGCAGGGCGTGTCGCAAGAGAAGCTGAGTGGAACGATCCAGAACGACATCCTGAAGGAGTTCATGGTTCGCAACACCTACATCTTCCCGCCCGAGCCCAGCATGCGCGCGATCGGCGACATCATCGAGTACACGGCGAAGAACATGCCGAAGTTCAACTCGATCTCGATCTCGGGTTACCACATGCAGGAGGCCGGCGCGAACCAGGCGCTGGAACTCGCGTTCACGCTCGCCGACGGCCGCGAGTACGTGAAGGCCGCGCTCGCGAAGGGTCTCGATGTCGACGAGTTCGCCGGACGCCTGAGCTTCTTCTGGGCGATCGGAATGAACTTCTACCTCGAGGTCGCCAAGATGCGCGCCGCTCGGCTGCTGTGGTGGAAGATCATGACCGCATTCGGCGCCAAGAACCCGAAGAGCCTGATGCTGCGCACCCATTGCCAGACCTCGGGCTGGAGCCTGACCGAGCAGGACCCGTACAACAACGTCGTGCGCACCACGATCGAGGCGATGGCGGCGGTGTTCGGCGGCACGCAGTCGCTGCACACCAACGCGCTCGACGAGGCGATCGCGCTGCCCTCCGAGTTCAGCGCGCGCATCGCACGCAACACCCAGCTGATCATTCAGGAGGAGACGCACATCACCAGCGTCGTCGATCCGTGGGCCGGCAGCTACATGATGGAGAAGCTGACGCAGGACATGGCCGACGCCGCCTGGAGGATCATCGAGGAGGTCGATGCGATGGGCGGCATGGTCAAGGCCGTCGACAGCGGCTGGGCCAAGCTCAAGATCGAGGCGAGCGCGGCCGAGAAGCAGGCCCGCATCGATGCCGGCAAGGACGTGATCGTCGGCGTCAACAAGTACAAGCTGAAGACCGAGGACGCGATCCAGACGCTGGACGTCGACGGCGCGATGGTGCGCGACGGCCAGATCGCGCGGCTGAAGCAGGTGCGCGCGACGCGCGACACCGCGCAGGTACAAGCCGCGCTCGATGCGTTGTCGACCTGCGCCGAGACCGGCGAAGGCAACCTGCTCGACCTGTCGATCAAGGCGGTGCGCCTGCGTGCCACCGTGGGCGAGGTGTCCGACGCGCTCGAAAAGGTCTGGGGGCGCCACCGCGCCGACACGCAAAAGGTGACCGGTGTGTATGCAGCCGCTTATGACAGTGCCGAGGGTTGGGACAAGCTGAAAGGCGAGATCGCCCAGTTCGCCGAGGAGCAGGGCCGGCGTCCGCGCGTGATGATCGCCAAGCTCGGGCAGGATGGCCACGACCGCGGCGCCAAGGTCGTCGCGACCGCGTTCGCCGACCTCGGCTTCGACGTCGACATGGGCCCGCTGTTCCAGACCGCAGAGGAGTGCGCGCGGCAGGCAATCGAGAACGACGTGCATGCGGTGGGCGTCAGCACGCTGGCCGCCGGGCACAAGACGCTGGTGCCGGCGATCATCGAATCGCTGAAGCAGCAGGGTGCCGACGACATCATCGTGTTCGTCGGCGGCGTGATCCCGCGCCAGGACTACGAGATGCTGTACGCCGCGGGCGTCAAGGGCATCTACGGGCCCGGCACGCCGATCCCGGCGAGCGCGAAGGACGTGCTCGAGCAGATCCGCGCGAACCTGACCGCCTGATCGTTTCGTGACACTCGACCGCGTCGATCAGGTGCTGGTGGCCGGCGTGTGCAGCGGCGACCGCCGCGCGCTCGCCAAGTCGATCACGCTGCTCGAATCGACCCGCGCCGACCACCGCGCCCGCGCCGACGAATTGCTGAACACGTTGTTGCCCGAGACAGGAAAAGGGATGCGTCTGGGCATCTCGGGCGTGCCGGGGGTGGGAAAATCGACCTTCATCGAGGCCCTCGGCCTCGCGCTGATCGGCAAGGGGCACCGTGTCGCGGTGCTCGCGATCGACCCGTCGTCGAGCATCTCAGGCGGCTCGATCCTCGGCGACAAGACGCGGATGGAAAAGCTCTCGGCCGACACCGCCGCTTACATCCGCCCGAGCCCGGCCAGCGGCACGCTCGGCGGCGTGGCCGAGAAGACCCGCGAAGCGATGCTGGTCTGCGAGGCCGCCGGCTACGACGTGGTGATCGTCGAAACCGTCGGCGTCGGCCAGAGCGAGACGGCGGTCGCGAGCATGACCGACATGTTCGTGCTGCTTCAGCTGCCGAACGCCGGCGACGACCTGCAGGCGATCAAGAAGGGCGTGATGGAGCTCGCTGACCTGGTGGTGATCAACAAGGCGGATCTCGACCCGGACGCCGCCACGCGCGCGCAGGCCCAGATCAGCAGCTCGCTGCGCATGTTCGGTGCGCACGCCGCGCCGCAGCAGTGGGTCACGCGCGTGATGCAGCTCAGTGCGTTGAAGGGCCAGGGGCTCGACGCATTCTGGGCCGCCGTCGAGGAGTTCCACGCCAAGCGCCGTGCCAGCGGCGAATTCCATGCGCGCCGTCAATCTCAGGCCCTGGCCTGGATGTGGGACATCGTGCATGCGCGCCTGCATGCCGATTTCCGGCACCATGCCGCGGTGCGCCGCGCGCTGCCGGCGACCCTGCGCGAGGTCACCGAGGCGCGCGTCGCACCGTCATCGGCGGCGCGCAGTTTGCTGAACCTGTTTGAACAAGAACCGAGGTAGACGACACCATGCACGACATCATTCAGCAGCTCGAAGCCAAGCGCGCCCGCGCCCGCCTGGGCGGCGGCGAGAAGCGCATCGCCGCCCAGCACGGCAAGGGCAAGTTGACGGCGCGCGAGCGCATCGAGCTGCTGCTCGATGCCGACACGTTCGAAGAATGGGACATGTTCGTCGAGCACCGCAACCACGACTTCGGCATGGCCGACAACCGCCCGCCGGGCGACGGCGTGGTCACCGGTTACGGCATGATCAACGGCCGCCTCGTGTTCGTGTTCAGCCAGGACTTCACGGTGTTCGGCGGCGCGCTCAGCGAGGCCCATGCCGAGAAGATCTGCAAGGTGATGGACCAGGCGATGAAGGTCGGCGCGCCGGTGATCGGCCTGAACGATTCCGGCGGAGCGCGCATCCAGGAAGGCGTGGCCTCGCTCGGCGGCTATGCCGAGGTGTTCCAGCGCAACGTGATGGCCTCGGGCGTCGTACCGCAGATCAGCATGATCATGGGGCCGTGCGCCGGCGGCGCTGTGTACTCGCCGGCCATGACCGACTTCATCTTCATGGTGAAGGACAGCTCGTACATGTTCGTCACCGGCCCCGAGGTCGTGAAGACCGTGACCCACGAGGAAGTGTCGACCGAGGACCTCGGCGGCGCATCGGTCCACACCACCAAGAGCGGCGTGGCCGACCTGGCGTTCGACAACGACGTCGACGCGCTCGCGATGCTGCGCCGCTTCTTCAACTACCTGCCGCTGAACAACCGCGAGAAGGCGCCGGTGCGCCCGAGCAGCGATCCGGCCGATCGCACCGACCTGTCGCTCGACACGCTGGTGCCGGACAACCCGAACAAGCCCTACGACATGAAGGAGCTGATCGTGAAGACCGTCGACGACGGCGACTTCTTCGAGCTGCAGCCCGACTACGCGAAGAACATCGTGATCGGCTTCGGCCGGATGGACGGGCAGGCGGTCGGCATTGTCGCGAACCAGCCGCTGGTCCTGGCCGGCTGCCTGGACATCAAGTCGAGCATCAAGGCCGCGCGCTTCGTGCGCTTCTGCGACGCGTTCAACATCCCGGTGCTGACCTTCGTCGACGTGCCCGGCTTCATGCCCGGCACGGCGCAGGAGTACGGCGGCATCATCAAGCACGGCGCGAAGCTGCTCTACGCGTATGCCGAATGCATGGTGCCGAAGATCACCGTGATCACGCGCAAGGCCTACGGCGGCGCCTACGACGTGATGAGCTCCAAGCACCTGCGCGGCGACGTCAACTTCGCGTGGCCGAATGCCGAGATCGCGGTGATGGGCGCGAAGGGCGCGGTCGAGATCATCTTCCGCGAGGAGAAGGGCGACCCGGCCAAGCTCGCGGCGCGCGAGGCCGAGTACAAGGCCAAGTTCGCGAACCCGTTCGTCGCCGGCGCCCGCGGCTACATCGACGATGTGATCCAGCCGCACGAGACCCGCAAGCGCATCTGCCGCTCGCTGGTGATGCTGCGCGACAAGAAGGTCGACGACCCGTGGCGCAAGCACGGCAACATTCCGCTGTGAGCGCTCAGGAGAACACGAGCATGTTTACGAAGATCCTGATTGCCAACCGCGGCGAAATCGCCTGCCGCGTCATCAAGACCGCGAAGAAGATGGGCATCGCGACCGTCGCGGTGTACTCCGAGGCCGACCGCGACGCGTTGCATGTCGAGCTGGCGGACGAGGCGGTATTCATCGGCCCGGCGCCGAGCCGCGAGTCCTACCTGGTGATGGACAAGATCATCGCCGCCTGCAAGCAGACCGGCGCGCAGGCGGTGCATCCGGGCTACGGCTTCCTCAGCGAGAACGAGGTGTTCGCGCGCAAGGTCGAGGAAGAAGGCATCGTCTTCATCGGCCCCAAGCACGCGTCGATCGCCGCGATGGGCGACAAGATCGCGTCGAAGAAGCTGGCCGGCGAGGCGAAGGTCAACACCATCCCCGGCTACAACGCGGCGATCGACACGTCCGAGCAGGCGGTCGAGATCGCCAAGGGCATCGGCTACCCGGTGATGATCAAGGCCTCGGCCGGCGGCGGTGGCAAGGGCCTGCGCGTGGCGTTCAACGACAGGGAGGCCTTCGAAGGCTTCAGCTCGTGCCGCAACGAGGCACGCAACAGTTTCGGCGACGACCGCGTGTTCATCGAGAAGTTCGTCGAAGAGCCGCGCCACATCGAGATCCAGGTGCTGGGCGACGCGCACGGCCACTGCGTCTACCTGTGGGAGCGCGAGTGCTCGATCCAGCGCCGCCACCAGAAGGTGATCGAGGAGGCGCCATCGCCGTTCATCAGCGAGGCGACGCGCAAGTCGATGGGCGAGCAGGCGGTGCAGCTCGCGAAAGCGGTGAACTACCAGAGCGCCGGCACGGTCGAGTTCGTGGTCGGCAAGGACCAGAGCTTCTACTTCCTCGAGATGAACACGCGGCTGCAGGTGGAGCACCCCGTGACCGAGTGCATCACCGGCCTCGACCTGGTGGAGCAGATGATCCGCGTCGCGGCCGGCGAGCCGCTGGCGTTCACGCAGGAGCAGATCCAGCGCAAGGGCTGGGCGATCGAGTGCCGCATCAACGCGGAAGACCCGTTGCGCAGCTTCCTGCCGAGCACCGGGCGCCTGGTCGCGTTCGAGCCGCCGGCGCAGACGATGACCGCGTCGCTGCCCGTGCCGCCGGACGGCGGCATCCGGGTCGACACCGGCGTCTACGAAGGCGGCGAAATCCCGATGTTCTACGACTCGATGATCTGCAAGCTGATCGCCTGCGGCACCGACCGCAACGACGCGATCGCGAAGATGCGCGACGCGCTCGATGCGTTCGTGATCCAGGGCATCTCGAGCAACATCCCGTTCCAGGCGGCGCTGCTGGCGCACCCGAAGTTCGTCGCCGGCGACTTCAACACCGGCTTCATCGCCGAGAACTACCCGAAGGGTTTCACGCGCGCGTCGGTGAAGCACGAGGATCCGAACTTCCTGCTCGCGCTCGCGGTCGCGACCAACCGGCGCGTGCTCGCGCGCTCGGCGGGCATCAGCGGCCAGCTGCGCGGGCACGAGTTGCAGGTTGGCGACCAATTCGTGGTCGTCCAGACCGATGCCTACGGCACGCGTCATGAGACGCCGGCCAGCGTGTCGATGGCGGGCGACGTGTTCGACGTCGAGATCGCGGGCCGCCGCTACCCGATCCGTTTCACGCGGCCGCTGCGCGACACCGCGATGCACGGCGACCTGGCCGGAAAGCCGTTCTGCGCGCAGGTCGAGCGCCTGATGCTGGCCTACCGTGTGACCCACCACGGCGCGCAGGTCGAGGTGCGGGTGCTGTCGCCGCGCGCGGCCGAGCTGAACGCGCTGATGCCGTTCAAGGCACCGCCCGACCTGTCCAAGTTCCTGCTCTCGCCGATGCCGGGGCTGCTGGTCGACGTGGCCGTCACGGCGGGCCAGGCGGTGCGGGCCGGCGAGAAGCTCGCGGTGATCGAGGCGATGAAGATGGAGAACATCCTGATCGCCGCGCACGACGGCGTCGTCTCCGCGGTGAAGGCCGCGAAGGGCGAGAGCCTGTCGGTCGACCAGGTCATCATGGAGTTCCAATGACGACACGACCCTTCAAGGTGCTGGGCATCCAGCAGATCGCGATCGGCGGTCCCAGCAAGGCGGCGCTGCGCATGCTCTGGGTCGAGAAGTTCGGGCTGGAGGTGACCGGCACCTTCCGCTCCGAGCGCGAGAACGTGGACGAAGACATCTGCGCAATCGGCAGCGGGCCGTTCAAGGTCGAGGTGGACCTGATGGAGCCGATCGATCCCCACGGCAAGCCGGCCGTCCACACCACGCCGCTGAACCACATCGGCCTGTGGATCGACGACTTGCCGACGGCGGTCGAGTGGCTCACCGCGAACGGCGTGCGCTTCGCGCCGGGAGGCATCCGCAAGGGGGCGGCCGGCTTCGACATCTGTTTCGTGCATCCGAAGAGCAATGCCGAGTTCCCGGTCGGCGGCGAAGGCGTCTTGATCGAGCTGGTTCAGGCCCCAGCTGAGGTGATCGACGCTTTCTCGAAGATGACGCCATGACGATCCGCGAGATCCTGAAGATGGGCGACCCGCGCCTTCTGCGCGTCGCGCCGCCGGTGCCGGCCGACGCGATCGGCACGCCGGCGCTGCGGGCGCTGGTCGACGACCTGTTCGAGACCATGCACGCGGTCCAGGGCGCCGGCCTGGCGGCACCGCAGATCGGCGTCGATCTGCAACTGGTGATCTTCGGCTTCGGCCAGAACCAGCGCTATCCCGACGCCCAGCCGGTGCCCGAGACCGTGCTGATCAATCCGGTGATCACTCCGCTCGGCGATGCCGAAGAGGAGGGGTGGGAGGGCTGCCTGTCGGTGCCCGGGCTGCGCGGCGTGGTGCCGCGGTTCGCCCGCATCCGCTACACCGGCCTCGACGCCGAAGGCCGGGCGATCGATCGCGAAGCCGAGGGTTTCCACGCCCGCGTGGTCCAGCACGAATGCGACCACCTGATCGGCAAGCTGTACCCGATGCGGGTGCGGGACTTCTCGCGCTTCGGCTTCACCAGCGTGCTGTTCCCCGGTCTGGATGCGGCGGCCGACGACTGACGCCGGCTGTAAACGGGCGTTTCTCCTACGCCCGCGCGGTCGGCGGGCGCACCGTCCGGCGCGTTGACCGAGGGCAGCATCAGCACACGTGCGCCTGCCGCACTGGAGGTTCAACGATGAGCTCGACCCCATCCCGAAGACTCGCCCTCCTGGCCCGTGGCGCAGCCGCCGGCTGGGCCTTGGCGCTCGGCGCGTTCGCGCTCTCCGCGGCGGCGCAGGAGCCGGACGTCGACCCGCCCGGCCGCGTCGCCCGCGTCTCGGAAGCCGCCGGTCAGGTGTGGATTTACACGCCCGACGCTGGCGAATGGGTCAGCGCCGTGCGCAACCAGCCGCTCACCAGTGGCGACCGCATCGCGACCGACACCGGTGCGCGCGCCGAATTGCAGATCGGCTCGACCAGCCTGCGGCTGGATTCGTCGACCGAGCTCGAGGTCGTGCAGCTCGACGACGCGCAGGCGTCGCTGCAGTTGCTCGAGGGCAGCGCGATCGCGCGGGTGCGAGACGCAGAAGGCGCCGGTGAACTCGAGATCACCACCGACGAAGGCCGCTTCCTGGTCCAGCGCAGCGGCACCTACCGGGTCGACCGCATCAACGGCAAGAGCGATCTGACCGTCTACGCCGGCGAGGCCCGTTATGAAGGCCCGAACAGCGGCCTGGCGGTCGGCGCCGGGCAGCGCGCCGAGTTCTGGATCGACTCCGGCGGCGTCGCGCAGTACACGATGTTCGCGCCGGTCAACGATGCCTTCGCCGGCTGGAGCAGCGAACGCGACCGCCGCTACATCGGCAGCGTGGCCGAGCGCTATGTGTCGCCCGAGATGAGCGGCGCCGCCGAACTGGACGCCTACGGCCGCTGGGAGCAGACGACCGACTATGGTGCCGTCTGGTACCCGACCGCCGTGGCGGTCGACTGGGCGCCCTACAGCCACGGCCACTGGACCTGGGTGCGGCCGTGGGGCTGGACCTGGGTCGACGACGCGCCGTGGGGCTTCGCGCCGTTCCACTACGGCCGCTGGGTCTACCTGCGCAACCGCTGGTGCTGGACGCCGGGCCAGCGCGTCCACCGCCCGGTGTACGCGCCGGCGCTGGTCGCGTGGGTCGGCGGTTCGCGGGGCAACGTGTCGGTCACGATCGGTGGCGGGCCGGCGGTCGGCTGGTTCCCGCTCGCGCCGCGCGAGGTCTACGTGCCGGGCTACCGGGTCAGCCCGCGCTATGCGCGCAACGTCAACATCACGAACGTGACCAACGTCGCCCTGATCAACAGCGCGTTCGCGAACCCGCAGGCGCCGCGCGAGTACGAGAACCGTCGCCATCCGCGCGCGGTGACGGTCGTGCCCACCGGCGTGATGACGGAGCGCCGCCCGGTGGCGCCGGCCGCCGCGCAGTTCCGGCAGGCGCCGGCGGTGCGGGAACTGATCTCGCAGCCCGCACGGGCGGTCGCCCAGGTCACCGCGCCGGTCGCGGCGCCCTCGTTGCCCGCGCGTGGCAGCCCGACGCGCGATGTGCGCCCGCCGCCCGGGTTCGCGGGCCGGCCTGACGGCACCGCCCGCCCCGGGCTCGAACGCCGCGATCGCGACGACCGCGACCGTCGCGCCGTGCCGCGAGACAGCGAGCGCCCGGCCCGACCGGATGTCGCCGCGCCAGCGCGTCCGGCCGTGACGGCGCAGCCCGGCGCCGTGCAGGCGCCACAGGCCACGCCGACACCGTCGGCAATACAGCCCCCGGCCGCGACAGCGGCACCGCCGCGGCCGATCCCGAGCCCGCCCGGGCGCCCCGGCTTCGGCGACGACGAGCGTCGGCGCCCGGATCGAGGCGACCCGTCGATGCGCGGCCGCGGCGAGCGCGCGGCGGGCGCAACGCCGCCCGTCCCCAACCCGACGCAGCCGGTCACGCCGCAGGTCACCGCACCCGCAGCCGTGACGCCGCCCACACCGACCGTCCAGCCGCCGCGGCCCGCTGCATCGCCGCAGCCCGTGCAGGAGGCGCCCATGATGCGTCCGCTGCCGGTGCAGCGCGGCGAAGAGCGGCGCCGCGAAGACCGCGGTGCCGACGAGCGCCGCGCCCCGCCGCCGCGGCCGGTCGAGATTCAGCGGCCGCCGCAGGCGCAGCAACCGCAGCAGGCGGCGCCCCCGCCCGTACAGCGCCCGGTCGAGATCCAGCGCCCGACTCCGCCGGTGCAAGCGCCGGCGGTCCAGCGGCCGGTCGAGGTTCAGCGCGCACCGCAGCCGGTGCAAGCGCCACCGGTCCAGCGGCCGGTGGACGTGCCGCGCCCGGCCGTCGCGCCGCCGCCAGTGCAGCGGATCGATCCGCCGCGCGCGCCCGAAGCCCGTGGCCCGCGGGCAGACAACCCGCGCGCCGACGACAACCGGCGCGGCGAGCCGCGCGACCAGCGCTGAGGCGGACGCGACCGGTCAGCGCTTCGGCAGCAGCGGCCGCAGCACCGGCCAGACGTTGTCGAGGATCGTCGGGTGCGCCTGCGCGGTCGGATGGATGCGGTCGCGCTGGAACAGCGATTCGGCCTGCGGCACATCGGCCACGCCCTTGAGCAGGAAGGGCACGAGCGCCGCGCCTTCGGCCCTGGCGATCGTCGCGAACAGCCCGGCGAACTCCTCGCCGTACTGCTTGCCGTAGTTCGGCGGCAGCTGCATGCCGGCGATCACCACCTTGGCACCGGCGGCCTTCGCGGCCTTGGTCATCGTGTCGAGGTTGTCGCGGGTCATCGCCAGCGGCAGGCCGCGCAACGCGTCGTTGCCGCCGAGCTCGAGCACGACGATCGCCGGGCGATGCTGCTTCAACAGCGCCGGCAAGCGGGTGCGGCCGCCCGAAGTGGTGTCGCCGCTGATGCTGGCGTTGACGACCGTCGCCGCGATGCCCTGCTGAGCGAGGCGCGCCTCGAGCAGCGCGACCCAGCCGCTGCCGCGCACCAGGCCGTACTCGGCCGACAGGCTGTCGCCGACCACGAGCACGACCGGTCGGTCCGGCCCCTGAGCGGACGCGGTCGTGCCCAACGGCAGCACGAGCGCCGCAGCCAACGCGGTACAGTGCGCCAGCCATCGGCGCCGAGACGCTCGAACACCAGGAAACCCACCGTCATTCATGTCTGAACCCATCATTGCCGTCGAGCGTGTCACCAAGCAGGTCAAGGACTCCACCGGGACGCTGACCATTCTCCACGAGATCGATTTTTCGCTGGCGGCGCGCCAGTCGGCGGCGTTCGTCGGCGCGTCGGGCTCGGGCAAGAGCACGCTGCTGTCGATCATCGCGGGGCTGGACACGCCGACCACCGGCACCGTGAAGCTCGGCGGCGTCGACCTGTTCGCGATCGACGAGGACGCGCGCGCCGCGGTGCGTGCCGAGAAGGTGGGGTTCGTGTTCCAGAGTTTCCAGCTGCTCGGAAACCTCAATGCGCTGGAGAACGTGATGCTGCCGCTCGAACTGCAGCGCCGCAGCGATGCGCGCGCGCTGGCCACCGAGATGCTGCGCCGCGTCGGCCTCGGCGAGCGGCTGCGCCATTACCCGAAGGTGCTCTCCGGGGGCGAGCAGCAGCGCGTCGCGCTGGCGCGCGCGTTCGTCATGCGGCCGGCGGTTTTGCTCGCCGACGAACCGACCGGCAGTCTCGACTTCGCGACCGGCGAGACCGTGATGGCGCTGATGTTCGACCTGAACCGCGAAGCCGGCACCACGCTGGTGCTCGTCACCCACGACCGCTCGATCGCCGCGCGCTGCGACCGGCAGCTGCACATCGAGGCGGGAAGGGTCGCCACCGAAATCGAGGCGTAGCCGAAGGCCAGCCCAGAAACCGAACAAGGGCGCCGAGGCGCCCTTGTCACGGCAGCGAAGCGTACTAGTTGCTGAACTTGTAGTCCGTCTTCGCCTTGGTCTTCAGCTCGTCGACGAACGCCCCGAGCTTCTGCTGCTCCATGCGCTGCTTCAGCTGGCCCTTGACGTCGTCGTACGGCGGGAACTGCGCCTCGCGCGTGTCGTCGAGCTTGATGATGTGGTAACCGAACTGCGTCTTGACCGGCTCCTGCGTCATCTCGCCCTTCTTGAGCTTGACCATCGCCTGCGAGAACTCGGGCACGTAGGAGCCCGGCGCCGCGAAATCGAGGTCGCCGCCGTTGGCGCCCGATCCCGGGTCCTTCGAGTTCTTTTTGGCCAGCTCCTCGAAGTTGGCGCCTCCCTTGATCTGGGCGATCAGCGCCTTGGCCTCGTCTTCCTTCTCGACCAGGATGTGGCGGGCGCGGTATTCCGTACCGGCCGACTGGGCCTTGAACTTGTCGTACTCGGCCTTGACGTCGGCGTCCGCGACCGCGCTCTTCTGCGTGAAGTCCTCGGTCAGCATCTTGGTCAACACGGCCTGGCGGGCCTGTTCCATCTGCTGCTTGTAGTCGGCGCTGGCCGCCAGGCCGCGGCGCTCGGCCTCCTGCGTCAGGATCTCGTCCATCACGAGCTTGTCGCGCACCCGCTGGTCGAGGTCGGGCGGGAGCTGCTGGTTCTGTGCGGCGGCCTGCTTCTGCACCTGCTTGATCAGCGCATCGGCGCGCGCCTTCGGCACCGGCTTGCCATTGACGATGGCGATGTTCTGGGCCTGCACGGTCAGCGAGGCCGACAGCAGCAATGCGGCGCACGCAGCGAAATAGGTCTTCTTCATGAGCATCAGGGGAGTTGGGGGGTGACTCAGGATTCACCGGGCGCGCGCGCCTCGATGGCCAAGGCGTGGATGCCGCGCGGGATCAAAAGTTGCAGCGCATCATATATGAGGCGGTGCCGGGCCATACGTGACAAACCGTTGAAGCGCGCGGCGGTCACGCGCACCGTGAAATGGCGGCCCTCGCGCGCGCCGGCATGGCCGGCATGCAGGTGGCTGTCGTCCTCCACGGCCAGTTCGAGCGGGGCCAGCGCTTCGCGAAGCACGGCGTCGATGTCCTGCGCGGCGACACTCATGGCAGGCGCTCCGGTGCAGGCGCCGGCGCCGGCTCGTCGCTGGGTTCCGGCGGCATGTGCTTGCTGATGTAGAGCCCCTGCGCGACCATGAACACCAGCATCAGCCCGGTCACGCCGAAGGCCTTGAAGGTGAACCAGGTCGAGGTGCTGTAGCTGTAGGCCACGTAAAGATTCAACAAGCCGAGCAGCGCGAAGAACGCGATCCACGCGAAGTTCAGGCGCTGCCACACTGCTGCCGGCAGCTGCAGCTGCTCGCCGATCAGCGTCTGCAGCAGGTTCTTGCGGAAGAAGGTCTGGCTGACCCAGAACGCCAGGCCCATCGCCCAGTACAGCGCGCTCGGCTTCCACTTGATGAAGGTGGCGTTGTGGAACCAGATCGTCGCGCCGCCGAGCACGACGACGAGCACGAAGGTCACCCACAGCATCATGTCGACCTTCTTCCCGCGCGACAGCAGCCAGCCGATCTGCACGCCCGTGGCGAGGATCACGACGATGGTCGCGAGCAGCGCCGAGGCCTCCTCGGTGCCGACCACGCCGCCGGACACCATGAAGCCGAAGTGTTCGGTCGCGAAGCGCGCGGCCCAGTCGGCGTTGTGGTCGGCGTACTTGCCGACCCCGAAGAACAGCAGCAGCGGCAGGAAGTCGAGGAAGATCTTCATCGGCAAGCCCGCGCGGGGCGAAACAGCGTCATTGGGGCGCGAAGTCTAGCGCGGCGACGCGAGGCGTCACGACGAGCACGAGACCTCGATCGATTGCGCCCATTCGGGCGGAAAGCCGGCATAGGCGGTGGTGGGGGCGTCGTCCTGCTCGTCGTAGGGGCGCTGCAAGACTTGCAGCAGGCGCTCGGTCGCGCTGAAGTCGCCGCCTTGCGCCGCCTGGATTGCGACCTCGGCGAGGTGGTTGCGCAGCACGAACTTGGGGTTCACGCGGTCCATCCGCACCGTGCGCTCGGCGTCGGTGCCGGGCTCGCGCGCCAGCCGCTGCGCATAGCGCGTCGCCCACCCGTCGAACGCGGCGCGATCGATGAACAGGTCGCGGATCACGGCGTGGTCGGCGCCGGCCGCGGTCGCGAACCGGCCGAGGCGCCGGAAGGTGATCGTGAAGTCGCAGCGGTCGGCGGCCATCAGGCGCAGCAGGTCGTCGACCAGCTCGCGGTCGCCGTCCACGCGCGTCTGCAGCCCGAGCTTGGCGCGCCAGCGTGCGAGCAGCGCATCGGCGAACCCGGTCTTGTAAGGCTCGAGCGCGGCCAGCGCCAGATCGGAATCGCCGATCAGCGGCAGCAGCGCCTGCGCCAGTGCATGCAGGTTCCAGAAGCCGACGTTCGGCTGCCGCGCCCAGGCGTAGCGACCCTGGCTGTCGGAGTGGTTGCAGATGTGGCCGGGATCGAACGCGTCGAGGAAGCCGAACGGCCCGTAGTCGATCGTCAGGCCGAGGATCGACATGTTGTCGGTGTTCATCACGCCGTGGCAGAAGCCCACGGCCTGCCAGTCGGCCATCAGCTCGGCGGTACGCAGCGCGACCTGCTCCAGCAGCGCGGCGTACGGGTTGGCGGCTTCGCGACAGGCCGGGAAGTGGTGCGCGATCACGAAGTCCGCCAGCTGGCGCAGCTCGGCGTGCAGGTCGTGGTGCGCGAAGTGCTCGAAATGGCCGAAGCGGATGAAGCTCGGCGCGACCCGGGTCACCACCGCCGCGGTCTCGATCGTCTCGCGCCGCACCGGCAGCGCCGAGCCGGTGACGCACAGCGCGCGCGTCGTCGGCACGCCGAGTCCGTGCATCGCCTCCGAGCCTAGGAACTCGCGGATCGACGAACGCAGCACCGCGCGGCCGTCGCCCATGCGCGAGTACGGCGTGCGACCGGCACCCTTGAGCTGGATCTCCAGCGGTCCGGCCGGCGTGTCCATCTCGCCGAGCCACAGGGCGCGGCCGTCGCCGAGCTGGCCTGCCCACACGCCGAACTGGTGACCGCTGTAGACGGTCGCGAGCGGCGTCATCCCGGGCCAGCGGCCCTGGCCACTGAGCACGTGCAATGCATCGAGGTCGGCGCGCCTCGTCCAGTCCGATGGCAGGCCCAGCAGCGCAGCGCAGGACGCGCTGGTCGCGACCCAATGCGGGTCGGGCAGCGGTTCGGCGGGCAACGCGGTGAAGAACGCGTCACCGAGGCCGCGGAAACGGTTCGGCCACGTGGCGGCAGCGCGCGGAGCGGCCGCGGTTTCATCCATGATCATCGGTCGCAGTTTAGCCAGCGGTGCGAGGCCGAAGCGCCGAAGGGAGAATGCCCGGTTCACCACCCGTTCACCATGCCGGTGCGTCGGAAATTCGCTGCTGTCCCCGCGGTGACAGGGCTTTGGGGTAGTCCCTGTAACCCCACGCAACGCACTTCCGTTACCTTTGCGGGCGTTTCACATACCCGGAGCTCCATCATGAAGTCTGCTCGTCGCTCGTTGTCCCGCAACGTGTTCTCACTGACCGTCGGAGCCGCTCTCGCCGTCTCGGCCGGCGTCGCCATGGCCCAGGCCAAGCCCCTGGCGGGCCAGACCGTCAAGCTGATGTGGATCGATCCGCTGACGGGCCTGATGGGCCCGGTCGGCACCAACCAGGTCAAGACCCAGCAGTACCTGGCCGAACGCTTCAGCGCCAGCAACCCGGCCGGCGTCAAGTTCGAGATCGTGCCGGTCGACAACAAGCTGAGCCCGACCGAAAGCCTGAACGCGCTGAAGTCGGCGATCGACCAGGGCATCCGCTACGTGATCCAGGGCAATGGCTCCTCGGTCGCCGTGCCGCTGATCGATGCGATCAACAAGCACAACGAACGCAATCCCGGCAAGGAAATCGTCTTCCTGAACGAGGCCGCGGTCGACCCTGACCTGACCAACAGCAAGTGCAGCTTCTGGCACTTCCGCTTCGACGCCGACACGACGATGAAGATGGAAGCGATCACGAGCTACATGAAGGACCAGAAGGACATCAAGAAGGTCTTCATCCTGGGCCAGAACTATTCGCACGGCCAGCAGGTCTCCAAGTACGCGAAGGAATACCTGAAGCGCAAGCGTCCGGACATCGAGATCGTCGGCGACGACCTGCACCCGCTCGCGCAGGTTCGCGACTTCGCCCCGTACATCGCCAAGATCAAGGCCTCGGGCGCGGACACGGTGATCACCGGCAACTGGGGCTCCGACCTGGCGCTGCTCGTCAAGGCGGCCAACGAAGGCGGCTACACCGGCAAGTTCTTCACGTACTACACCGGCGTGACCGGCACGCCGTCGGCCCTGGGCCAGACCGGCGCCGGCAAGGTCTACCAGATCGCCTATGCCCACTACAACATGGGCGGCGAGATGAACACGATCATGAAGGGCTTCAAGGACAAGTTCAACGACGACCTCTACACCGGCTCGGTGATCCGCCAGTTCGAGTACCTCGGCGCGGCGATGGCCAAGGCCAAGTCGACCGACCCGGTGAAGGTGGCCTTCGCGATGGAGGGCATGAAGATCAAGAGTGCCTTCGGCGGCGAGACCGAGATGCGCAAGACCGACCACCAGCTGCAGCAGACGCTCTACATGACCGTTTGGCAGAAGGCGGACGCCAAGAACCCGTACTCGCCCGAGAACACCGGCATGACGCTGGCGCCGGTCGCGACGTTCGAGCCTTACGTGTCGAGCACGCCGACGAGCTGCCAGATGCAGCGCCCGGCGGGCGGCTGACCTTCCTCACGGTCCGCAGGGCCCGCCGGGGATGACCCGTCGGGCCCTGTTCGTCACTGTCGTGCGTCCTCGACCGCTGTTGACCTGATCCCTTTCATACTGCACCCGCGGGAAGCGCCACACGATGGAGTTCTTCACGATTTCGATGCTCAACGGCCTGAGCTACGGGCTGTTGCTGTTCATGCTGAGTTCGGGCCTGACCCTGATCTTCAGCATGATGGGCGTGCTGAACTTCGCGCACGCCAGCTTCTACATGGTGGGCGCGTACGTCGCCTACACGATCACCCGGATCGTCGGCTTCTGGCCGGGGCTGTTCCTGGCGCCGCTGGTGGTCGCCGCGTTGGGCGCCGCCTTCGAGAAGTACTGCCTGCGCCGCGTCCACAAGTTCGGCCACGTGCCCGAGCTGCTGATCACCTTCGGCCTGTCGTACGTGATCCTCGAACTGGTGCAGTTGATCTGGGGCCGCACCGCGGTTGAGTTCCCCCCGCCCGAGGTGCTGCGCGGCCCGATGTTCACGCTGATCAATTCGTCGGTCGACGGCATGCACCTGGTCTGGGGCGCTGCGCCCGCGGCCATGTGCACGGCGGCCGACGCGGCCGTGCGCATCGTCTGCTCGCCGTTCCCGGCCACCCGTGGCTTCATGATGATGATCGCGCTGATCATGCTGGTCGCGCTGTGGTTGATGCTCACGCGCACCCGCGTCGGCCTGGTGATCCAGAGCGCGCTCACCCACCCGGAGATGGTCGAGTCGCTGGGCCACAACGTGCCGCGCGTCTTCATGATGGTGTTCGGTGCCGGTGCCGGCCTGGCCGGCCTGGCCGGCGTGATCGGCGGCAGCACCTTCGTGACCGAGCCGTCGATGGCGGCGACGGTCGGCTCGGTGATCTTCGTCGTCGTGGTCGTCGGCGGCATGGGCTCGCTGGCCGGTGCGTTCGTCGCCTCGCTGTTGATCGGCGTGCTGCAGACCTTCGCGGTGGCGCTCGACTACTCGATCTTCAGCGCGCTGAAGAACATCGGCGTGACCCTCTCGCCGGCCGCGGCCGACCACTCCCTGTTGAAACTCACGGTGTCCCAGGTGGCACCGATCCTGCCGTACCTTCTGCTGGTGCTGATCCTGATCTTCAGGCCCAAGGGCTTGATGGGCACGAGAGAGGGCTGACCCATGACTGCATCCGCCATCAAATACGGGGCCATGGGCCCGCGCGACCTGATCATCTGGGGGCTCGCGATCGTCGTGATGCTCGTGGCGCCGCTGATCTTCAGCAGCAGTCTCGCGATCACGATGCTCTCGCAGATGGGCATCGCGATCGTCGCCTGCCTGTCCTTCAACATGCTGCTGGGGCAGGGCGGGATGCTGAGCTTCGGTCACGCCGTCTACTCGGGCCTGGGCTCGTTCGTCGCGATCCACGCGCTGAAGGCGATCGGCGACGGCTCGTTCCCGATCCCGGTCAGCCTGCTGCCGCTGGTCGGCGGCCTTGCGGGGCTGTTCTTCGCGGTGCTGTTCGGCTTCGTGACGACCAAGAAGTCGGGCACGACCTTCGCGATGATCACGCTGGGCATCAGTGAACTGGTGTTCGCGGCTTCGCTGATGATGGCCGAGTTCTTCGGCGGCGAGGCCGGCGTCAGTGCCAACCGGGTCATCGGCAAACCGGTGATGGGCATCACCTACGGGCCGCAAATCCAGGTGTACTACCTGCTCGCGATCTACACCATCGTCTGCACTGCCGGCATGTACGCGTTCACGCGGACGCCGCTCGGGCGCATGCTGAACGCCGTGCGCGACAACCCGGAGCGGGTCGAGTTCATCGGCTACAACACGCAGCGGGTGCGCTACATCTCCTTCATCATCGCCGGCTTCTTCGCCGGTGTGGCGGGCGGCATGTACGCGCTGAACTTTGAGATCGCCACCGCCGAGGTCGTTGGCGCGGCGCGCTCGGGTGCCTACCTGCTGTTCACGTTCCTCGGTGGCGCCACCTTCTTCTTCGGGCCGATCATCGGCGCGGCGCTGATGGTGCTGGCACTGGTGCTGCTCTCCGAAATCACGAAGGCCTGGCTGCTCTACCTCGGGCTGGTCTTCCTGCTGATGGTGATGTTCGCGCCAGGCGGCATCGCCAGCCTGATCATGATGAACCTGCGGGTCTGGAAGTTCGGCAAGCTCGGCCGCCTGCTTGGCTGGTACGCCTTGCTCGCCGTCACCGGGGCGGTGATGTTCTTCGGCATCGCCGCGATGATCGAGATGACCTATCACATCCAACTGAACGAGGCACTCGGTCCGATGATGCGATTCCTCGGAATCGAGCTGAACGTGAAGTCCGCGGCGAGCTGGATCGGGGCCGTGGTCGTGGCGCTGATCGGCATCGGCCTGTTCGAGTTCACCCGTCGCCGCTTCGCGCTCCACTGGGGCGAGGTGCAGGGTGAGATCGAAGCGGCGATCCGCGCACGGGAGGCGGCATGAGCCAGTACGCGATCGAACTCAAGGACCTGCGCAAGTCCTTCGGCAAGACCGAGATCATCCGCGGCGCCAACCTGGCCGTCGTGCCGGGCGAGCGGGTCGCGATCATCGGGCCGAACGGCGCCGGCAAGTCGACGCTGTTCAACCTGATCAGCGGGCGCTTCGGTCCCACCAGCGGCGAGATCGTGCTGAACGGCCAGCGCATCGACGGCATGGCGCCGTACGAGGTCAGCCGGCTCGGGCTGGCGCGCAGCTTCCAGGTCAGCAACCTGTTCAACAAGCTCTCGGTGTTCGAGAACCTTCGCTGCGGCGTGCTCTGGTCGATGGGCTACAAGTACGCGTTCTGGAAGTTCCTTGCCGGCCTGGACGATGCGAACGGGCGCGCCGAGAAGCTGCTGCGCGACCTGCACCTCGACAAGAAGCGCGACACGCTCGCGATGAACCTGACCTACGCCGAGCAGCGGGCGCTCGAGATCGGCATCACGATCGCCGGCGGCGCCAACGTGATCCTGCTCGACGAGCCGACCGCCGGCATGAGCAAAAGCGAGACCGCGCGCTTCATCGAGCTGATCCGCGAGGTCACGGTCGGCAAGACGCTGCTGACCGTGGAACACGACATGGGCGTGGTGTTCGGCCTGGCCGACAAGATCGCCGTGCTGGTCTACGGCGAGGTGATCGCGTTCGACGTGCCCGAGGCGGTGCGCGCGAACGCCAAGGTGCAGGAGGCGTACCTCGGCTCCGTGCTCGCCGATGCCCAGGCCGCCGAGGCGGGACACTGACATGCTGCAACTGAATCAACTGCACGCCTATTACGGCAAGAGCCACATCCTGCACGGCGTCGACATGAAGGTCGGTGAGGGCGAGATCGTTGCGCTGCTGGGCCGCAACGGCTCGGGCCGCTCGACCACGGTCAAGACGATCATGGGGCTGGTCTCCGGCGAGGGCTCGGTCAAGTTCCGGAACCAGGAAATCCTCGGCCAGCACACCTTCGACATCGCGCACCGCGGCATCGGCTACGTGCCCGAGAACCGCGACATCTTCCCGAAGCTGACGGTCGAGCAGAACCTGATGCTCGGCGAGAAGCGCGGCAAGAAGAAGCCCCGCTGGTCCTTCGACGACATGTACCGGATGTTCCCGCGCCTGAAGGAGCGCCAGCACACCGAGGCCGGCGTGCTCTCCGGCGGCGAGCAGCAGATGCTGACGCTGTGCCGCACGCTGATGGGCGATCCGGACCTGATCATGATCGACGAGCCGACCGAAGGCCTCGCGCCGAAGATCGTCGAACTGGTCGCCGAGTACCTCAAGACCCTGAAGGAACGGGGGGTGTCGGTGCTGCTGGTCGAACAAAAGCTCACCATCGCGCTGAGCATTTCCGAGCGCTGCTACGTGATGGGTCACGGGAGCATCGTCTTCGAAGGCACCCCGGCGGCCTTGCGTGCCGACGCCTATATTCGCAAGGAGTGGCTGGAGGTCTGACGCACCGGGCGAACGACTTTTACATGCCGGAGGCGCTGTCACAGCAGAGACAGCGCCTTCTTTTCTTGCCGACCTAGAATCGAACGATCGTTCTTTTTCTGTTGAACACCCTGGGGACACGAGCATGAGCGCCAACTACGAACTTCGCGGCAATGTCGCGGTCATCACGATGGACAACCCGCCCGTCAACGGCCTCGGCCACGCGACGCGGCTCGGGATCGTCAACGGGCTGGAGCGCGCCCAGGCCGACGACGCCGTCAAGGCGATCGTGATCACCGGCGCCGGCAAGGCGTTCTCCGGCGGGGCGGACATCAAGGAGTTCGGCTCGCCCAAGGCGCTGGCCGAGCCGAACCTGCTGAGCGTGATCCTCGCGCTCGAAGCGAGCAGCAAGCCGATCGTCGCCGCGATCCATTCCGTGTGCATGGGCGGCGGGCTGGAACTGGCGCTCGGCTGCCACTACCGCGTCGCGGCCAAGGGCACGCAGGTCGCGCTGCCCGAAGTCAAGATCGGCCTGATCCCGGGCGCCGGCGGCACGCAGCGCCTGCCGCGCGTGATCGGCGTCGAGAACGCGATGAACATGATCGTCAGCGGCGAGCCGGTCAAGAGCGAGATGCTCGCGATGGCGCCGGGCCAGAAGCTGTTCGACAAGCTCGCCGAAGGCGACCTGATGACCGAGGCGCTGGCGTTCGCCGCCGAGGTCGCGGACAAGCGTCCGCTGCCGCTGGTGCGCAACCTGAAGGTCACGCACCCGAGCGCCGACGCCTACGTGCAGTTCGTCAAGAACATGGTCGGCGGCATGAGCAAGAACTTCCCGGCGCCGCTGAAGTGCGTCGAGGCCGTCGCCGGCTCGCTGAAGCTGCCGTTCGACGCCGGCATGAAGCTCGAGCGCGAACTGTTCACCGCGCTGATGTTCACGCCCGAGAGCAAGGCGCTGCGCCACGCGTTCATGGCCGAGCGCGCCACCACCAAGATTCCCGATGTGCCGGCCGACACGCCGGTGCGCGAGATCAAGAAGGTTGCCGTGATCGGCGCTGGCACGATGGGCGGTGGCATCGCGATGAATTTCCTGAACGCCGGCATCCCGGTCGTGATGCTGGAGATGAAGCAGGAGGCGCTCGACAAGGGCGTCGGCATCATCAAGAAGAATTACGACGCGCAGGTCAAGAAGGGCAAGCTCAAGCAGGACAAGCTCGACGCCCGCATGGCGATGCTCGGCACCACGCTGAACTACGCCGACCTGAAGGACGCCGACCTCGTGATCGAGGCGGTGTTCGAGGACCTGGGCGTCAAGGAGACGGTGTTCAAGACCCTCGACGAGGTGATGAAGCCCGGCGCGATCCTGGCCTCGAACACCTCGACGCTCGACGTCAACAAGATCGCCGCCTTCACGAAGCGCCCGCAGGACGTGATCGGCATGCACTTCTTCAGCCCGGCCAACGTGATGAAGCTGCTGGAAGTCATCCGCGGCGAGAAGACCGCGAAGGACGTGCTGGCCACCGTGATGCAGATCGGCAAGAAGATCCGCAAGACCACGGTCGTCTCGGGCGTGTGCGACGGCTTCATCGGCAACCGCATGATCGAGCAGTACTCGCGCCAGGCCGGCTTCCTGCTGGAAGAGGGCGCCACGCCGGCGCAGGTCGACAAGGCGATGGAGAAGTTCGGCATGGCGATGGGCCCGTTCCGCATGGGCGACCTGGCCGGCAATGACGTGGGCTGGTACATCCGCAAGCGTCGCTACCTCGAGAAGCCGAACCTGCGCTACTCCAAGACCGCCGACCTGCTGTGCGAGATGGGCCGCTTCGGCCAGAAGACCGGCGCCGGCTGGTACGACTACGTGCCCGGCAAGCGCGACGCGATCCCGAGCCAGGTCGTCGTCGAGATGATCGAGAAGCACCGCAAGGAGTTGGGCATCACGCCGCGCAAGATCAGCGACGACGAGATCGTGCACCGCCTCGTCTACGCGCTCGTGAACGAAGGCGCGAAGATCGTCGAGGAGGGCATTGCGATGCGCGCGTCCGACATCGACATGGTCTACCTCACCGGCTATGGCTTCCCTCTGCACCGCGGCGGCCCGATGAACTACGCCGACCAGGTCGGCCTGTTCAACGTCGTCGGCGCGATGAAGCGCTTCGCCGTCAACCCGCACGACGACGCCGAGTTCTGGAAGCCGGCACCACTGCTCGCGAAGCTGGCCGCCGAAGGCCGCTCGTTCAGCTGATCTCGCGCTGACCGTCCGACCGACTGACATGCGCAAGCTGTTCGCGCTGCTGGGCATCGTCGTTCTCGCGCTAGCCGTTGCGGTCGGCGCGAAAACGCTGCTGATGCCGTCGCGCCAGCTCGCGGTCGCGCCGGCCACGCCGGTGAAGGTCGACGTGGCGGCGGTCGCCGAGCGGCTCGGCGCGGCGGTGCGCCTGAAGACGATCGCCGCGCGCGACGATGTCGACGCGAAGGCGGCCGAGTTCACCGCGCTGCATGCGCTGCTGCAGGCCAGCTTCCCGAAGGCGCACGCGGTGCTGCAGCGCGAAGTCGTCGGCCAGTACGGCCTCGTCTACACCTGGCCGGGCACCGATCCGAAAGCCGCCGCGATCGGCCTGATGGCGCACCAGGACGTCGTGCCGGTCGCGCCTGGCACCGAGGGAGACTGGCAGCAGCCGCCGTTCTCCGGTGCGGTGAAGGACGGCTTCGTCTGGGGCCGCGGCTCGTGGGACGACAAGGGCAACCTGATGTCGATGATGGAGGCGGTCGAATTGCTCGCCGCTGCGGGCTTCAAGCCGCGCCAGACCGTCTACCTGATCTTCGGCCACGACGAGGAGCAGGGCGGCCAGCGCGGCGCGCTGCAGATCGCCAAGCTGTTCAAGCAGCGTGGCATCCACCTGCAGTTCATCGTCGACGAGGGCCTGTTGATCACCGAGGGCGTGCTCGCCGGCCTGAGCCGGCCGGCCGCGCTGGTCGGCGTTGCCGAGAAGGGTTACCTGTCGGTGAACCTGACCGCCAGCGCCACGCCGGGTCATTCGTCGATGCCGCCGCCCGAGGCCGGCCAGTCGGCCATCGGCATGATGAGCGTCGCGCTCGCGAAGCTCGAAGACCAGCAGATGCCGCTCGCGGTGCGCGGTCTCTCGCGCGAGATGTTCGAGACGATCGCGCCCGAGATGAACGGCATGAATCGCGTGTTCCTGTCCAACCTGTGGCTGTTCAGACCGGTGATCGAGCAGCAGTTGAAGAAGGGCGCCTCGACCTCCGCGATGATGCGCACCACCACTGCGTTGACCATCGCCAGCGCCGGCAACGCCGACAACGTGCTGCCCGGCCGCGCCCACGCCACGGTCAACTTCCGCCTCGCGCCGGGCGACAGCAGCGACGCGATCGTCGAGCACGTCAACACGGTCGTGAAGAACCCGGCGATCAAGGTCGAGAAGGCGGAAGGGTTCTCGGAAGCGTCGAAGGTCGCCGCGACCGACGCCCCCGGCTTCCAGCTGATCAGCAGGACGCTGCGCCAACTGCACCCGGACGTGGTCGTGGCGCCCGGGCTGATGCTGGGCGCGACCGACTCGCGCCACTTCGACGGCATCGCCGACAACATCTACAAGTTTTCGCCGGTTCGCGCCAAGCCCGAAGACCTGAAGCGCTTCCACGGCACCAACGAGCGCATCTCGACCGCCAACTATGTCGATTTGATCCAGTTCTGGCACCAACTGATCGGCAATTCGGCGCCCGCGCCCTGAACAGGAGACACGACGATGAACGACCGCGCCACATTCACGAAGATGGAAGCGAGCACTGCGCAGGACTGGCAGAAGATCGGTGCCGAGTTCATGCCGTTCGCGCGCCAGCTGCCAGATCGCCTGATGGCGCACCTGAAGGTGCTCGAGGGCGACTACGGTGGCTTCCCCATCGACCGCTACACCCATTCGCTGCAGACCGCGACCAACGCGCTGCGCGACGGCCGCGACGAGGAATACATCGTCTGCGCGCTGTTCCACGACATCGGCGACACGCTCGGCACCTTCAACCACTTCGACATCGCCGCGGCGATCCTCAAGCCCTTCGTCAGCGACGAGAACCTGTGGATGGTGCAGAACCACGGCATCTTCCAGGGCTACTACTTCTTCCACCACATTGGCCTCGACCGGAACTTGCGCGACCAGTTCAAGGGCCACGCCCACTACGACCGCACCGCCGAGTTCTGCGACCTCTACGACAACCCGGCGTTCGACGCCAAGGCCGAGACGCTGCCGATGAGCGAGTTCGAGCCGATGGTGCGGCGCGTGTTCGCGCAGCCCAGGAACAGCATCTACAAGGCGTCGACCGCGGTCGCCGCCACCGTTTAATCCAAGGAGTCAAGCCATGACCAGCGCCGTGATCGTTTCCACCGCCCGTACACCGCTCGCCAAGAGCTGGAAGGGTGCCTTCAACATGACGCACGGCGCCACGCTCGGCGGCTTCGCGGTCAAGGCCGCGGTCGAGCGCGCCGGCATCGACGGCGCCGAGGTCGACGACGTGATCATGGGCTGCGCCACGCCCGAGGGCGCGACCGGCTCCAACATCGCACGCCAGATCGCGCTGCGCGCCGGCCTGCCGATCACCACCAGCGGCATGACGGTCAACCGCTTCTGCTCCAGCGGCCTGCAGACGATCGCGATGGCCGCCCAGCGCATCATCGCCGGCGAATCCGACGTGCTCGTGGCCGGCGGCGTCGAGAGCATCTCGTGCGTGCAGAACGAGGCCAACCGCCACATGGGCACCGACCCGTGGCTGATGGAGCACAAGCCCGAGATCTACTGGAACATGCTGCAGACCGCCGAGCAGGTCGCCAAGCGCTACAAGATCGACCGCGAGCGCATGGACCGCTACGGCGCCGCGAGCCAGCAGAAGGCCACCGCCGCGCTCGAGGCCGGCAAGTTCACCGACGAGATCGTCGCCTGCACCGTGATGGCCGGCGTGGCCGACGCGCAGCTCGGCCTGCGCACCAAGGAAGTGACGATCAAGAACGACGAAGGCATCCGCCCGGGCACCACCTACGAAGGCATCATGGGCATCAAGCCGGCGATCCCCGGCGGCGTGATCTCGGCCGGCAACGCCAGCCAGTTCAGCGACGGTGGCGGTGCCTGCGTGCTGATGAGCGAAGAGCTCGCCAGCAAGCGCAACCTGAAGCCGCTCGGCCGCTTCCTCGGCTTCGCGGTGGCCGGCTGCGAGCCCGATGAAATGGGCATCGGTCCGGTCTTCGCGGTGCCCAAGGTATTGAAGAAGCTCGGCCTGACGGTGGCCGACATCGACCTGTGGGAACTGAACGAAGCCTTCGCGGTGCAGGTGCTGTACTGCGCCGACACGCTGGGCATCCCGATGGACCGGCTCAACGTCAACGGCGGCGCGATTGCGGTCGGCCACCCGTACGGCGTGTCGGGCCAGCGCCTGACCGGTCATGCGCTGATCGAGGGCAAGCGCCGCGGCGCGAAGAAGGTCGTCGTGACGATGTGCATCGGTGGCGGCATGGGCGCGGCCGGCGTCTTCGAGGTGCTTTGACCGGCGCCTGGCCCGTGGACGCCCTGCGCACCCCGGACGCGCGCTTCGGGAGCCTTCCGGGTTTCCCGTTCGCGCCGCACTGCATCGACGACTTGCCGGCACTCGCGGGTCTGCGCGTGCAGTACGTGGACGAGGGCAGCGACCGGCCGGTCACCGCGCTGTGCCTGCACGGCAACCCGACCTGGTCGTACCTGTACCGCCGCATGATCCCGGTGTTCCGCGACGCCGGGCTTCGCGTGGTCGCACCCGACCTGATCGGCTTCGGCCGCTCGGACAAGCCGCTCGACCCGGCCTGGCACAGCTTCGAGCGCCACCTCGACATGCTGCTCGCGTTCGTCGAGCGGCTCGACCTGCAAAACGTGATGCTCGTCGTGCAGGACTGGGGCGGGCTGCTCGGACTGACGCTGCCGATGGCCATGCCCGAGCGCTTCACGCGCCTGCTGGTGATGAACACGGGCCTGGGCACCGGCCAGGTCACCGAGGGCTTCCGCCAGTGGCGCACGTACTCGAACAGCCAGGCCGACCTGCCGGTAGGCCGGCTGATCCAGCGCGGCAAACCCGACATGACGGCCGACGAGGTCGCGGCCTACGACGCGCCGTTTCCGGACGCGCGCCACAAGGCCGCGCTGAAGGCGTTCCCGAACCTGGTACCCGACGGTGCCGACGCGCCCGGCGCGGCGCTGAGCCGCGAAGCCGGCGAGTTCTGGCGCACCCGCTGGACCGGCGACAGCTTCATGGCGATCGGCATGCAGGACCCGGTCCTCGGCGAAGTGCCGATGCGCGCGCTGCAGGCCAAAATTCGCGGCTGCCCGGCACCGATGGAGGTGGCCGAGGGCGGGCACTTCGTGCAGGAGTGGGGTGCGCCGATCGCGACCGCAGCGCTGGCGCATTTCAAGTTGACGGCCCCATGACGACGATCGATCCGGCCGCGTTCCTGCAGATGGGCCGCGAGGTCATCGCGTCGCAGCCGTTCAGCGTGCTGCTCGGCGCCGACATGATCGCGCTCGAACCCGGGCGCTGCGAACTCGGCGTCGCGCTCACGCCGCCGCTGAAGCAGCAGATGGGCTTCGCGCACGGCGGCGTCGTCAGCTACCTGGCCGACAACGCGCTGACCTTTGCCGGCGGCACCGCGATGCACGTGCCGGTGGTGACGGCGGAATACAAGATCAACTACGTCCGCCCGGCGATCGGCGACCGGCTGGTCGCGCGGGCCCGGGCCGTGCACGTGAGCCAATCGCAGGCGGTTTGCCAGTGCGAGGTGTTCGCGGTCACCGGCAGCGACGAGAAACTGTGCGCGATCGCGCAAGGCACGATCGCCAGGGCGAGCGAGAAGAACGGAACCTCATGAGTTATCGACAGACCCTGGATTTCCTGCTGAACGACTGGCTGGATGTGCCGTCGCTGCAGCAACGCGCGCGTTTTGCCGACCACTCGGCCGAGACCTTCGCGTCGGTATTGGACAGCTGCGAGCGCCTGGCGCGCGACAAGTTCGCGCCGTTCAATCGGCAGGCCGACACCGAGGAGCCGCGCTTCGACGGCGAACGCGTGCACCTGCCCGCGGCCAGCCTCGCGGCGTCGCGCGCCTATGCCGAGTCCGGCATGCTCGCCGCGGCGCAGGACTACGAGATCGGCGGCATGCAGCTGCCGTGCGTGGTGCAGATGGCGGCGAACAGTTTCTTCGCGCGGGCCGGCGGCAACGTCGCCGGCGGCGCGATGCTCACCAGCGGCAACGCCAACCTGCTGATGGTCCACGGCACGCCGCTGCAACAGACGGTGTTCGCGAAGCAGGAGTTCGCCGGCCGCTTCGCCGGCACGATGTGCCTGAGCGAGCCCCAGGCGGGCTCCAGCCTGTCCGACGTGGCCACGCGTGCGACGCCCGATGGCGACGGTTTCGAGGCCGACCCGCTCGGCGCGCGCTACCGCCTGCGCGGCAACAAGATGTGGATCAGCAACGGCGAGCATGAACTTGCCGAGAACATCATCCACCTGGTGCTCGCGAAGATCCCCGGCCCGGACGGCACGCTGATCCCCGGCACGCGCGGCATCTCGCTGTTCATCGTGCCGAAGAAGCTGGTCGGCCCCGATGGCGAACTCACCGGCGAGCGCAACGACGTGGCGCTGGCGGGCCTGAACCACAAGCTCGGCAACCGCGGCATCCCGAACACGCTGCTGAACTTCGGCGAAGGCAAGTTCCCGGTTCGGGGTGATGGGTCGGGAGGCGGCCTGGACGGCCGCGGGGCGGGCGCCATCGGTTACCTCGTCGGCCAGCCGCACGAAGGCCTGCGCTGCATGTTCCACATGATGAACGAGGCCCGCATCGCGGTCGGCATGGGCGCGACGATGCTCGGCCAGGCCGGCTACGAAGCCTCGCTCGACTACGCGCGCAATCGCCCGCAAGGCCGACCGACCGGCATCGGCGGCAAGGACGCCGCGAAGCCGCAGATCCCGATCATCCAGCACGCCGACATCAAGCGCATGCTGCTCGCGCAGAAGAGCTACTGCGAGGGCGCGCTCGCGCTCGAGCTGTACTGCGCGCGCCTGGTCGACGAGCAGCGCACCGGCACGCCCGAGGCCTCCGCCGACGCGAGCCTGATGCTCGAGATGCTGACGCCGATCGCCAAGAGCTGGCCGAGCGAGTGGTGCCTGGAGGCCAACAGCCTCGCGATCCAGATCCACGGCGGCTACGGTTACACGCGTGACTTCCCGGTCGAACAGTACTGGCGCGACAACCGCCTGAACATGATCCACGAGGGCACGCACGGCATCCAGGCGCTCGATCTGCTCGGCCGCAAGGTGGTGATGCAGGAAGGCGCCGGGCTGGCGCTGCTGATGGTCCGCATGCAGCGCACGCTGGAGCAGGGGCGCGATGTGCCGGCGCTGGCCGCGCACGCGAGCGCGCTGGCCGATGCGATGGCGCAACTCCGCACAGCGACCCGTGGCGCCTGGTCGACCGGCCAGCCCGACGAGGCTCTGGCCAACGCGACGCCGTACCTGCAAGCCTTCGGCCACCTCGTGCTGGCCTGGATCTGGCTCGATGTCGCACTGTGCGCGCAGCCGAAGCTGGCTGGCGCGTCGGCCGACGAGGCGGCGTTGCTGCACGGCAAGCTGGCCGCCTGCACGTATTTCTTCCATTACGAGCTGCCGAAGATCGGCGCATGGCTGCAGGTCGTCGAAGTGCGCGACGCGACCTGCCGGACGATGGACGAGGCCTGGTTCTAGATGACCACCCCCGCGCAGCGCATCGAGAAGTGGTGCTGGATCCTGATCTTCCTCGGGATGATCCTGCTCGCGCTCGGCCTGTCGGTGCAGCGCAGCGACGTGGCGCTCGGCTGGGGCATCGCCGCGCCGGGCATCCTGATGATCGTGGCCGGCATCGTGCTGATCTGGATCCGTTCGCGCATGAAGAATTCCAAGGAGACGTTATGAGTACATCGATTAAGAAGCTTTTCGACCTGACGGGCAAGACCGCGCTGATCACCGGCGGCTCGCGCGGCCTGGGCCTGCAGATGGCGCATGCGCTCGGCGAGGCCGGCGCCAAGATCATGCTGAGCTCGCGCAAGGCCGAGGACCTGGAGCAGGCCGCCGCCGAATTGCAGGCCGCCGGCATCGACGCGCGCTGGATCGCCGCCGACTGCTCGAAGGAGGACGAGACCCGGCGGCTGGCCGATGAGACGCTGCAGCGCATGGGCGCGATCGACATCCTCGTCAACAACGCCGGCGCGAGCTGGGGCGCCCCGGCCGAGGACCACCCGGTCGCGGCCTGGGACAAGGTGATGAACCTGAACGTGCGCGGCTACTTCATCCTGTCGCAGCAGGTCGCGCGCGGCTACATGATCCCGAAGAAGCGCGGCTCGATCATCAACATCGCGTCGATCGCCGGCCTCAACGGCAACCCGCCCGAGATGAAGACGCTGGCCTACAACACCTCGAAGACCGCGGTGATCGGCTTCACCCACACGCTCGCCGCCGAATGGGGCAAGTACAACATCAACGTCAACGCGATCTGCCCCGGCTTCTTCATGACCAAGATGGCCGCCGGCCTGATCACCTCGCTCGGCGAGGAAAAGATGGCCGCCAAGGCACCGCTCGGTCGCCTGGGCGACGAGGACGACCTGAAGGGCATCACGCTGCTCTACGCCAGCGAGGCCGGCAAGCACATCACCGGGCAGTGGCTCGCGGTGGACGGCGGCGTCAGTGTGGTGCTCGGAGCGGCCTGAGATGAGCATCCCGTTCGGGGTCACCATCCCGTTCGTCGAACTGCTCGGATTCACCCTCGAGCGCTTCGAGGGTGGCGAATCCGAGCTGCACTACGCCGCGAAGCCGGAGCATTCCAACAGCTTCCAGGTCGTGCACGGGGGCGCGTGCATGACGTTTCTCGATGTCGTGATGGCCACCGCGGCGCGCAGCGCGAACCCCGAGATGGGCGTCGTCACGATCGAGATGAAGACGACCTTCATGCGGCCCGCGGTCGGCGCGCTCGTGGGCAAGGGGCGGCTGATGCACCGCACCGCCACGATGGCCTTCACCGAGGGCACGATCTACGACGCGCAAGGCCGTGCCTGCAGCCATTCCACCGGCACCTTCAAGTACGTGAAGCGTCTGCCGGTGAGCCCCAGCTCGACCAATCCGCTGCAACAGGCGCCGTTGTCGACCGATTGATCGAACGAATACCAGGAGACCCACCATGACGATGAACCAGCAGATCCACCTCGTGTCCCGCCCCGACGGCGAGGCCCGCGCCGACAACTTCAAGCTGCTCGAGGCCGAGGTGCCCGAACTGAAGGACGGCCAGGTGCTCGTGCGCCACCACTTCATGAGCCTCGACCCGTACATGCGCGGCCGCATGAACGACGCCAAGAGCTACGCCGTGCCGCAGCCGCTGAACGCGGTGATGCAGGGCGGCACGGTGGGCGAGGTGGTCGCGTCGAAGAACCCGGGCTACGCGGTCGGCGACAAGGTCGTCGGCTTCGGCGGCTGGCAGCAGTTCAGCGTCGTCGATGCGAACACGCCGGGCGTGCTGCGCAAGGTCGACACCACCCACATCCCGCTGTCGGCCTACCTCGGCGCGGTCGGCATGCCCGGCGTGACGGCGTGGTACGGCCTGACGCAGATCTGCAAGCCCGCGGCCGGCAAGACGATCGCGGTCAGCGCCGCCAGCGGTGCGGTCGGCAGCGCGGTCGGCCAGCTCGCGAAGGCGCGCGGCTGCCGCGCGGTCGGCATCGCCGGCGGCAAGGACAAGTGCGACTACGTGGTCGGCGAGCTCGGCTTCGACGCCTGCATCGACTACAAGGCCCACACCGACCCGAAGTCGCTCTACGAGGCGATCAAGGCGGCGACGCCGGACGGCGTGGACGGCTACTTCGAGAACGTCGGCGGCGCGGTGCTCGACGCGGTGCTGCCGCGCATGAACGCGTTCGGCCGGATCGCGCTGTGCGGGATGATCAGCGGCTACGACGGCGAGCCGATCCCGCTGAAGCAGCCGCAGCTGCTGCTGACCAACCGGCTGATGCTCCAGGGCTTCATCGTCAGCGAGCACATGGAGTTCTGGCCGGAGGCGCTGAAGGAACTCGGCACGATGGTCGCCACCGGCAAGCTGAAGTACCGCGAGTCGGTCGCGCAAGGCCTGGCCGCGGCGCCCGAAGCCTTCCTCGGTCTGTTGAAGGGCCGGAATTTCGGCAAGCAGGTCGTCAAGCTCGTCTGAGGCCGGCACGATGATCGCGCCGCTGGTCGGCTACGAGTTCAGCGACGGCATCGCCACGCTGACGATGGACGACGGCAAGGCCAACGCGATGAGCGTGGCGATGCTGCAGGCCCTGAACGACGCGCTCGACCGGGCGCAGGCCGACGGCGCGGCCGTGCTGCTGACGGGCAGGGCCGGCATGTTCTCCGGCGGCTTCGACCTGGCGGTGTTCAAACGCGGGCCGGACGAGCTGTTCCGCATGCTCGAGGCCGGCGCGCGCATGACCGAGCGGCTGCTGTCGTTCCCGAAGCCGGTGGTGGCGGCCTGCAGCGGCCACGCGGTCGCGATGGGGCTGTTCCTGCTGCTGAGCACCGACGTGCGGATTGGCGTCGACGGCGGCGCGCGCCTGCAGGCCAACGAGGTGCAGATCGGCCTGACGCTGCCGCACTTCGCGATCGAGGTCTGCCGCCAGCGGCTCGCGCCCGCGCACCTGCATCTCGTCGCCGCGACCGCCGCGCCGTACACGCCCGAACAGGCGCTGGCCGCCGGCATGCTGGACGAACTGGTACCAGCCGCGTCGCTCGCCGCTGTCGCGCGCGAGCGCACTGCGAAACTGCTGATGCTGAATGCCGAGGCCTTCACGGCCACCAAGCTGCGGCTGCGCGCGGACTCGCTGACCGCGCTGCGCGCCGCGATCGACGCCGACCTTGCCGACTGGTCGCAACGTTTCCGGCCCACCTGAACCATGCATACGACCGCCACCCACGAGGTGCTGAACCAGAGCGAGCCTCTCGCCGGGCACAACCTCTACACGACCGACCGCGCGCTGTGCGACGCGCTGCAGTTCCACGCGCCGCAGGCCGACGCGGCGCGGCGCACCGAACTCGGCGGACTCCTTGGCGATCCGGCGATGCAGACCCACGCGCGCCTCGCCAACATCCACAAGCCGAGCCTGCACACGCACGACCGCTTCGGCCACCGCACCGACACGGTCGAGTTCCACCCCAGCTACCACGCCCTGCTGGGCGCGGCCGTCGGCGCCGGCCTGCACGCCACGCCGTGGGCGCAACAAGGTCCCGGCGCGCACGTCGAACGCGCCGCCGGTTTCCTGATGTTCACGCAGCTCGAACCGTCCGTGCTGTGCCCGGTCTCGATGACCTATGCGGTCACGCCCGCTTTGCGCGGCAACGGCGCCGTGTTTGCCGACTGGTTCGACAAGCTCGCCAGCACCGACTACGACCCGCGCCTGCTGAACGTGCGCGCCAAGCGCGGCGTGACGATGGGCATGGGCATGACCGAGAAGCAGGGTGGCTCGGACGTGCGAGCCAACACCACGCGCGCCGAGTACGTCGAGGACACGCCCTGGGGGCGCTGCTACCGCCTCGTCGGCCACAAGTGGTTCTTCTCGGCGCCCATGAGCGATGCGTTCCTGGTGCTCGCGCAGACGCCGGCCGGGCTGTCGTGCTTCTTCCTGCCCCGCGTGCTGCCGGATGGCAGCCTGAACGGAATCGCGATCCAGCGCCTGAAGGACAAGCTCGGCAACCACGCCAATGCGAGTTCCGAGGTCGAGTTCAACGGGGCGCTCGCTTGGCTGGTCGGCGAGGAAGGCCGTGGCGTCCCGCAGATCCTCGAGATGGGCACGCTGACGCGGCTCGACTGCGCGCTCGGCACGGCCGGGCTGATGCGCGGCGCGGTCGCGCTGGCGCTGCACCATTCATCCCAGCGCCATGCCTTCGGCAAGCCGCTGATCGAGCAGCCGCTGATGAAGAACGTGCTCGCCGACCTGGCGCTGGAGAGCGAGGCTGCCACCGCGCTCGCGCTGCGCCTGGCGCGTGCGATCGACAGGCAGGACGACCCGTTCGAGGCGCTGATGCGCCGGGTGCTGACGCCGGTCGCGAAGTTCTGGGTCTGCAAGCGCGGCTCTGCGCTGGCGCAGGAGGCGATGGAGTGCCTCGGCGGCAACGGCTATGTCGAGGAGCACGGTGAGGGCACGATGGCCCGCATCTACCGCGAGATGCCGCTGAACTCGATCTGGGAAGGGGCCGGCAACATCATGGCGCTCGACCTGCTGCGCGCGATGAAGAAGCGCGACGCGAAGGGCGGCGACGTGGTGGGCGCACTCGCCACCGAGCTGGACACCGCGCGTGGCGCACATCCGGCCTACGACCGATTCACCGCGGCGCTGCTTGCGCGCTTCAACGACGCCGCCGACGGTGGCGGCGACGAAGGCGGCGCGCGCAGGCTCGCGCAGGACATCGCACTGGCGGTGCAGGCGTCGCTGCTGCAACGCCATTCGCCGGCTGCGGTGTTCGACGCCTTCTGCCGCTCGCGCCTCGGCGGCGACGGCCCGCAGGTGTTCGGCACCTTGCCGTCGACCGTCGATGTCGATTCCATCATCCAGCGCGCCCTGCCGCGCTGAACCCAAAGGCTTCCCATGTCCGACCTGATCCTGCACCACTACGCCGGCTCCCCCTTCTCCGAGAAGGTCCGCCTCATTCTCGGCTTCAAGGGCCTGCCGTGGCGCTCGGTGATCGTGCCGAACATGCTGCCCAAGCCCGACGTCATGGCGCTGACCGGCGGCTACCGCCGCACGCCGTTCATGCAGATCGGCGCCGACGTGTACTGCGACACCGCGCTGATGTGCCGCGTGATCGATGCGCTGAAGCCCGAGCCGCCGCTGTACCCGATGGCCACCAGCGGCATCGCCGACATCGTCGCGCAGTGGGCCGACACCACGCTGTTCTGGACCGCGGTGCCGTTCACGCTGCAACCGGCCGGCGCTCAGCATGTTCTGAAGGACGCCACGCCGGAGATGCTGAAGGCCTTCGGCGCCGACCGCGCCGCGATGAACCCGAACATGCGCCGCGCGACCGTGCCTGACGGCGCCGCCGCGCTCGGCACCTACCTCGCGCGCCTCGAACACATGCTGCACGACGGCCAGCCGTTCCTGCTCAGCGCGTTGCCGTCGATCGCCGATTTCTCGGCCGCGCAGTCGATCTGGTTCATCCGCCTCGCGCCGCCGGTCGCCGCGCTGCTCGAGGCCTATCCGAAAGTCCGCGCGTGGTACGAGCGCGTCAACGCGTTCGGCCAGGGCCGCTTCACGAAGATGACCGGCGCAGAGGCGATCGCCGTCGCGGCGCAGGGCGCGCACGCGCCGCTGGCGTTCACCGCCGAGCCCGGCCTGGCCGAAGGCGACGAGGTGACCGTGACGCCGACCGACTACGCGCACGACCCGGTGGCCGGTCGCCTTGTCGGCCTGAGCCGGCAGGAGGTCGTGGTCGCCCGCACCGACGAGCGCGCCGGCACCGTGCACGTGCACTTCCCGCGCATCGCCTTCCAGATCAAGAAACCGCAACCCGCCTGAAAGAGACCCGACAGATGAAGACCTTCAAGGGCCGCACGGCCGTGATCACCGGGGCCGCGTCCGGCTTCGGCCTCGAGGCCTCGCGCATCGCCGCCCGCCTCGGCATGAATATCGTGATGGCCGACGTGCAGCAGGACGCGCTCGACACGGCCGCGGCCGAGATCCGCGGACTCGGGGCCGCGGTGCTGCCGTTCCGGCTCGACGTGTCGAAAGCCGCTGAGGTGGAGGCGCTCGGCGCCGCGGCGTTCGCGCGCTTCGGCGCGCCAAACGTCGTGTTCAACAACGCCGGCGTCGGCGCCGGTGGGTTGATCTGGGAGACGACACTGAAGGACTGGGAATGGGTCGTCGGCGTCAACCTGATGGGCGTGGCCCACGGCATCCGCGTGTTCACGCCGATGATGCTCGAGGCCGCGAAGAAGGACCCGACCTACGAGGGCCACATCACCAACACCGCGTCGATGGCCGGCCTGCTGAACGCGCCGAACATGGGCGTCTACAACGCGACCAAGAGCGCGGTCGTCGCGATGAGCGAGACGCTCTACCAGGACCTGCGTCTGGTCACGGACCAGATCAGCGCCTCGCTGCTGTGCCCGTTCTTCGTGCCGACCGGCATCACCAAGAGCGACCGCAACCGTCCCGCCGAGATGACCGACACGGGCCGCAAGCTCACGCGCAGCCAGCTGATCGGCCAGGCGATGAGCGACAAGGCGGTCAGCAGCGGCAAGGTCAGCGCGGCCGAGGTCGCGCAGTTCGTCTTCGACGCGATCGCCGAGCGCCGCTTCTACGTCTACAGCCACCCCAAGTCGCTGGGCAGCGTGCAGGTGCGGCTCGAAGACATCATGACCCCGCGCAACCCGACCGATCCGTTCGCGCACAAGCCCGAGCTGGGCGAGAAGCTTCGCGCCCAACTGCGCGAAGCCGACTGACGACGCGCGGGGGCGCTGCGCGCCAGTTCCTCCAGTGTCCAGGCATGAGCGGGGCGCTCGTGCAGCTCGCTCGGCGCCTTGCCGACGATGCGGTCGCCGACGCCGGCGAGCCAGCCGGTGCGCTCGGTGTCGGGCGCGTTCATGCACAGGCGCAGCACTTCGATGAACAGCACCTCGGCCAGCTTGGCGAGCACGCCGCACGTTGACGCGCACGATCGGCGGCAGGCCGGTCAGGAACAGCCGCGCCAGGCGCGCGTCGCACGCCAGGTAGCCGCAGACGAGCCGCGTCGCCGCACCGCCGCCTCCGCAGGCGATCTGGCGCGGCGGCGCGCCAGGATCGCGTCGAGCTTGGCGCCGCCGCGGGCTGGCGGGACGCCGGGTTCAGAGGCCATGTGGTACGCGTCGCCGCGCGGGAAGACGATCGCTTCGCCCGCGACGAGCTGCATCGGCGGCTGGCCGACCCGTCGCGGCGACGGCCGCCGTGTAAGGGCTCAGCAGCCGAGCTTGAGCGCCTGCACCGGGCGACCGGTCTGCGCATCGACGACGACCAGGTTCACCTCGCGCGGATGCGCCGGGTCGGGCGCGGCGCCGGGCTCGAACGTCAGCGTCGCCGGGGCGTCCGCGCGTGCGGCCCACGCGGCCACGGGCAGGTACTCGCGCACGACGAAATCGTGCTGCAGCGTCGCGCCCTGGTTCTCGCCGGCCTGCACCGCGCTGCGGTGGCCCGATTCGGTCACGGCCCAGTACGCGGCCAGCCGCGGCGGCGCGTTCGACATCACGGCGATCGACGCGGTCACGCGCCGGCCGTCGCGCGCGAGCTCGACCTGCACCGGCGCGGTCGAACGGCTGCGGCTCGTGGCGGTCGTCGCGCGCGGCCAGTCGGGCCGGTCGGCGCCGTCGATCACGACCTGCGGGGTGTAGCTGAAGCGCGCGCCGGTGCTCGCTTGCTGCTGCGCCTGGCGCTGCGTGTAGGCGGGGCTCGCGAACCGGTCCTTCCAGCCGAGCCGGTCCCAGTAGTCGACGTGGAACGCGAGCGCGATGGCCGACGGATCGGCCTTCAGCCGCGACAGCCAGCGATCGGCCGGCGGACACGAGCTGCAGCCTTCCGAGGTGTAGAGCTCGATGACCGCCGGTGCGACGGCGCTGCTCGCGGCACGGCAACTCGGCGCGGCGATCGAGGGGACACTGGCCGCGGCAAGCGCGGCCAGCAGCGTGGCGGTCATCAGTAGGCGGTCGGCAGGCATCGGGCGCGCTCCAGGCTTCGGGTATCGACAGGGTGGGGTCGCCGCCAGGCCGGACTTCTTACGCCGCGCCTGTGCCACACTGCGCCGCCTTCGAACCCCACCCGCGCACGGACCGACACGACATGACCCTGAATTCTCCTCGCCGCGTCGCCGTCGTCGGCGGCGGGCCGGCCGGGCTGATGGCCGCCGAGGTGCTGGCCACCGGCGGCGTGCGCGTGGACCTGTTCGATGCGATGCCGTCGGTCGGCCGCAAGTTCCTGCTCGCCGGCAAGGGCGGGCTGAACCTGACGCACAGCGAGCCGCTCGACCCCTTCCTCGATCGCTACGCGGCGCGCCGGCCGGCGCTGGACCCGCTGCTGCGCGGATTCGGCCCGGCCGAACTGCGCGCATGGGCGCTCGGCCTGGGGGTCTCCACCTTCGTCGGCAGTTCGGGCCGCGTCTTTCCGACCGACCTGAAGGCCGCGCCGCTGCTGCGCGCCTGGCTGCATCGCCTGCGTGCGGCCGGGGTGGTGTTCCACATGCGGCATCGCTGGGTCGGGTGGGTGCAGGGCGACGCGAGCCCGTCGCGGCTGCGCTTCGCGACGCCGGCGGGCGAGGCGGTCGCCGAGGCCGATGCCGTCGTGCTCGCGCTCGGCGGCGGCAGCTGGGCGCGGCTCGGCTCCGACGGCGCGTGGATGTCGTGGCTGCAGGCCCGTGGCATCGATGTCGCGCCACTGCGGCCGTCCAACTGCGGCTTCGACGTGACCCCGGCCTGGACCGAATTCTTCCGCACGCGCTTCGCCGGCCAGCCGCTGAAGAACGTCGCGCTGTCGCTGGTCGGTCCGAACGGACCGGCGCATCGGCAGGCCGGCGAGTTCGTGATCACCGAGGGCGGCGTGGAGGGCAGCCTGGTCTACGCGCTCTCCGGCCCGGCGCGCGACGCGATCGCGGCGCACGGTGACGCCCTCGTGCACATCGACCTGCTGCCGCAGCGCGATGCCGCCTTCGTGCAGGCCGAGGTCGCGCGGCCGCGCGGCTCGCGCTCGCTGTCCACGCACCTGAAGAGCCGCCTCGGGCTCGATGGCGTGAAGGCCGCGCTGCTGCACGAGCTGCTGCCGCGCGAGGTCATCGCCGATCCGCTGCGATTGGCGCAGGCCATCAAGGCACTGCCGTTGCGCCTGGGCGCCGCGCGGCCCCTCGACGAGGCGATCAGCAGTGCCGGCGGGGTCCGCTTCGAGGCGCTCGATGCGGGGTTGATGCTCGGCGCGCTCCCCGGTGTGTTCTGCGCCGGCGAAATGCTCGACTGGGAGGCGCCGACCGGCGGTTACCTGCTGACGGCGTGTTTCGCCTCCGGCGTCGCCGCTGCCCAGGGCGCGCTGCGCCACCTGCGGGTCTGAGTGCGCCGGACGTGTCCTACAGCCGATTCGGCGGCGATAGGTTCGGGTCGCGCTGGCGTCCGACGTGGCCCTGACCCCATCGTGACTAGAGTCGGGCATCGATCACTCGACCCAGGACATGCCATGAACAAGACCCGTCAAACGACCCTCCGTGCCACTGCGCTCGGCTTCGCGACCGCGCTGATCTGCGGCACGGCGGCTGCCGCCGGCGCGGCGTCGGCCGACGTGCAGGCCCGCTACGAACAGGAGCGCGCGCGCTGCCTCGCCGGCCAATCGGGGCAGGTGATGGACGCCTGCATGAAGGAAGCCGTCAATGCGCGCGATGCCGCGTTGAAAGGCCAGCTCAGCGACGGCGATGGCCACCTGCGGAAGAACGCCAAGGAGCGTTGCGACGTGCTCACCGGCGCGGAGCAGCGCGATTGCGTGCTGCGCGCACGGGTGCGCGAAGGCAGCATGACCAAGATCGATCCGTCGGGCTCGACCAAGAGCGTCACGACCACGACCAGCGGCAGCGTCAAGGGCGGCGGCATCCTGCGCGAGACCGTCACGCGCGAGACCACGGTCGGTCCCGCGATGCCGGCCGCGTCGGCCCCTTGAACTGACGGGCGGTCCTCCGGCGCCTGAAGCCGCGTCGGGGGTGAGGGGGGTGTGGCACACTGCGCCGCTTCGTATTCAGCCCCCCGCCTCTTGGACAAGATCCTTCTGCAGATTGCCGCCGAACTCAAGGTTCGCCCGGCCCAGGTTCAAGCCGCCGTCGAGTTGCTCGACGGGGGTGCCACCGTCCCCTTCATCGCGCGCTACCGCAAGGAAGCGACCGACAACCTCGACGACATCCAGCTGCGCGAGCTCGAAGTCCGCCTGTCTTACCTGCGTGAGCTGGAGGAGCGCCGCGCCGCGGTGCTCAAGAGCCTTGACGAACAGGGCAAGCTGACGCCCGCCCTCAGAGCTTCAATCGACGCCGCGCCGACCAAGCAGGAACTCGAGGACCTGTACCTCCCGTACAAGCAGAAGCGCCGCACGAAGGCGATGATCGCTCGCGAGGCCGGCATCGAACCGCTGGCGGACCAGCTGTTCGCCGACCCGTCGCTGGTCCCGCTCGATAAGGCGGCCGCGTTTGTCAACGCGGAAGGCGGTTTCGCCGATGCCCATTCCGTGCTCGACGGCGTGCGGGACATCCTGTCGGAGCGCTGGGCCGAAGACGCCGCGCTGGTGCGCAAGCTGCGCGACTGGCTGTGGGGCGAGGCGCTGTTCCAGAGCAAGTTGATGGAAGGAAAGGACGGCACGCAGCCGGACGCCGCCAAGTTCCGCGACTACTTCGACTACGCCGAGCCGATCCGCACGGTGCCGTCGCACCGCGCGCTCGCAGTGTTCCGCGGCCGCACGCTCGAACTGCTCGATGCGAGGCTGGTGACCGACGAGGAAATCGTCCCCGGCAAGCCGGTCCTCGCCGAAGGCCACATCGCTGTCCACCTGAAGTGGAGCCACGCCAAGCGCCCGGCCGACGACCTGATCCGCAAGTGCATCGCCTGGACCTGGAAGGTCAAGCTCAGCCTGAGCCTGGAGCGCGACCTGTTCGCACGGCTGCGCGAAGATGCCGAGGCCGTCGCGATCAAGGTCTTCGCCGAGAACCTGCGCGACCTGCTGCTGGCCGCGCCGGCGGGCCCGCGGGTCGTGATGGGGCTGGACCCCGGCATCCGCACCGGCTGCAAGGTGGCCGTGGTCGATGCGACCGGCAAGGTGCTGGCCACCGACACCGTCTATCCGCATGAGCCGCGCCGCGACTGGGAGGGTTCCCTGCATTCGCTCGCGCGGCTGTGCGCGACCCACGGCGTCAACCTGATCGCGATCGGCAACGGCACTGCGAGCCGCGAGACCGACAAGCTGGCCGGCGACCTGATCAAGCGCATCCACAAGCTCGCGCCCGACACGAAGATCGAGAAGATCGTCGTCAGCGAGGCCGGCGCGTCGGTCTACTCGGCCAGCGAGTACGCGAGCAAGGAACTGCCCGATCTGGACGTGAGCCTGCGCGGCGCGGTCAGCATCGCGCGGCGCCTGCAGGACCCGCTGGCCGAGCTGGTCAAGATCGACCCGAAGAGCATCGGCGTCGGCCAGTACCAGCACGACGTGAACCAGAGCGAGCTCGCGAAGAGCCTGGGCACGGTGATCGAGGACTGCGTGAACTCGGTCGGCGTCGACCTGAACACCGCGTCGACGCCGCTGCTCTCGCGCGTGTCGGGCCTGAGCGGCGCGGTCGCGGCGAGCATCGTGCGCTGGCGCGACGCGAACGGCGCGTTCCGCAGCCGCAAGCAGCTTCTCGACGTGAGCGGGCTCGGTGCGAAGACCTTCGAGCAGAGCGCGGGCTTCCTGCGCATCCGCGGCGGCGACAACGCCCTCGACGCCACCGGCGTGCATCCCGAGACCTACCCGCTGGTCGAGCGCCTGCTCGCCGCGGTCAACAAGCCGGCGGCCGAGGTGATGGGGCGCAGCGACGTGATCCGTGCGCTGAAGCCGGAGGCCTTCGCCGACGAGAAGTTCGGGGCGATCACGGTCAAGGACGTACTGACCGAACTGGAGAAGCCGGGCCGCGATCCGCGTCCTGACTTCAAGGTCGCGCGCCTGACCGACGGCATCGAGGACATCAAGGACCTGGTCGCCGGCATGACGCTCGAGGGCACGATCACCAACGTCGCGCAGTTCGGCGCGTTCGTCGATCTCGGCGTCCACCAGGACGCGCTGATCCATGTCAGCCAGCTCGCGAACAAGTTCGTCAACGACGCGCGCGAGGTCGTCAAGACCGGCGACATCGTGAAGGTCAAGGTGCTCGAGGTTGACCTCGCGCGCCAGCGCATCTCGCTGACGATGAAGCTCGACGCGAAGCCTGCAGCGGGCGGCGAGCGCGGCGGCAATGCGTACCGCGCGCCGGCGCGGGGCGAGCGTGCCGCGGCACCGCACCGCGGGGCGGCCCCGGTGCCGGCCGGCGGCTCGGCGATGGCCGACGCGTTCGCGCGGCTGCGGACCAAGCGCTGAACGGGCAGGCGGCGCGGCCCGCCGCGCGGCCCTTACAGTGACGACATGAGAGCCCTGTGTGTCCATGCCGGCCCGCGCGCGCTGAAGGCGCTGCGCGAGCACGGCCTGCAGCCGCGCCACGTGCGCGCGATCCCGGCCGCCGCAGGGGGGCCGAAGGGCCTGGTACTGAATCCGCTCGACCAGTACCTGTTCGGCGAGTGGCTCGCGCCGGCGACGCAGACGATCCACCTGCTCGGCGCCTCGATCGGTGCCTGGCGCATGGCCGCGGCCTGCCTCGACGACCCGGCGACCGCGCTCGCCCAGATGGCGCACGACTACATCCACCAGGACTACGAGCACGCGCCCGGCAAACTGCCGACGCCGCGCCACGTGTCCGAGGTGTTCGGCGCCAACCTGGCCGCGCGCTTCGGCCACCGCGTTCCCGAGCTGCTGGGCAACCGGCGCCTGCGTCTGCATGTGTTCACCAGCCGCGGCCGGCACTTGATCCGGCGGCACGGTCGGGCCCTGTCGTCGGTGAGCACGCCGCTGAGTTACGCGAGCGCCTTCGCCGCCAACGCGTTCAGCCGCCGCGCGATGGGCGGCTGGTGGGAACGGGTCATCTTCTCCGACCCGCGCGACCCGTTGCCGATCCAGCTGCAGGACTACCGCACGCACACCGCGCGGTTGTCGGCCGAGAACCTCGCGCCCAGCATCCTCGCGAGCTGCTCGATCCCGTACTGGCTGGATCCGGTGCACAACATCCCGGGCGCGCCGCCAGGGGCCTACCAGGATGGCGGGATCACGGATTACCACCTGCACCTGAACTACGCGTCGATGGCCGATGCGTCGCCCGACGAACCGGCGCTGGTTCTGTACCCGCATTTCCAGCCGAGCGTGATTCCCGGCTGGCTGGACAAGTTCCTGACGCACCGGCACCGTGCGACCGCGCAGCTGTCGAACGTGATCGTGCTGTCGCCGAACCCGGCGTGGATCGCGACGTTGCCGAACGGCAAGCTGCCCGACCGCGCCGACTTCAAGCTGTTCGGCGAGGACACCGCCGGCCGCGTCAAGGCGTGGACTCGGGCGGTCGCCGAGAGCGCACGGCTGAGCGACGAGTTCGCCGACTGGGCGCGTGCCGGCCCGGGTCTTGCTGCGCAGCCGCTGGCCTGAACGGAGCGACCGATGAACCTGCCGAAACACGAATTGACGATGACCGTGCTGATGACGCCCGACATGGCGAATTTCAGCGGCAACGTGCACGGCGGCACCGTGCTGAAGCTGCTCGACCAGGTGGCCTACGCGTGTGCCAGCCGTTACGCCGGCCGTTACGTTGTGACACTGTCGGTCGACCAGGTGATGTTCCGCGAGCCGATCCACGTCGGTGAGCTGGTCACCTTCCTCGCCAGCGTCAACGCGACCGGCAACACCTCGATGGAGATCGGCATCAAGGTCGTCACCGAGAACATCGTCAGCCAGACGGTGCGGCACGCGAACAGCTGCTTCTTCACGATGGTGGCGATGGGCGAGGACCGCAAGCCGGTGGCGGTGCCGCCGCTGGCCCTGCTGACCGCCGATCAGCGCCGCCGCGACGCGGCCGCGCGCACGCGACGCGAGTTGCGCCAGGAGTTCGCGCAGCGGATGAAGGCCGCCGCCGCGCCCGGTTGAGCCCGCGCGCACGGAAATCTTCCTTTGCACTGCATCCAGTCCGGAAGGGCTGGCGTAAGGGGCTGCAGACGCGACGGGCCGAGTGCCATGCGCGTCGAGACAAGTCGACCGCAGCCGGGCACACGCCCGGCGGGCCGTGCCCAACACTTCAATCAAAGGAAGACGACATGACTGCTCAACGAACGGGCCATCCCCGCCTGCTGCCGCTGCTCGCGGCCCTCGCCACCGCCTACGGCATGGCGTCGCTGCCGGCGCAAGCCTCGAGCCACCGCGAGGCGCCGTCGATCACCGCGATGCCGAAGGTCGATGCCACCGACTTCTACATGTTCAACAGCTACGAGCCGGGCCGCACCGGCTTCGTCACGCTGATCGCGAACTACCTGCCGCTGCAGGACGCCTACGGCGGCCCGAACTACTTCAAGCTCGACCCGAACGCGATGTACGAGATCCACGTCGACAACAACGGCGACGGCAAGGAAGACATCACGTTCCAGTTCCAGTTCACGAACACGCTGAAGGGCAAGACCCTGTCGGTGGGCGGCAAGGATGTCGCGATCCCGCTGACCCAGTTCGGGGGCGTGACCGACCCGAACGCCGCGACGCTGAACGTCAACGAGAGCTTCACCGTCAACGTGGTGCGCGGCGACCGTCGCGGCGGCACCAAGGGCGCGGTCACCAACGTGACCGGCGGCAGCGCCACGTTCGACAAGCCGTCGGACAACATCGGCACCAAGACGATCCCGAACTACGCCGCCTATGCGGCCAAGCACATCTACAGCGTCAACATTCCGGGCTGCGCGACGCCCGGCAAGGTCTTCGTCGGCCAGCGCAAGGACCCGTTCGCCGTGAACCTGGGCGCGATCTTCGACCTGGTGAACGTGCCGAGCGCGGCGTTCCTGCTCGACAACAACAACCGCGATGCGGGCGAGGACTCGCTGAAGTACAAGAACGTCACGTCGCTCGCGGTCGAGGTGCCGACCAGCTGCCTGACGGCCGGCTCCGATCCGGTGATCGGTGCGTGGACGACCGCCAGCGTGCGCCAGGGCCACCTGATGAACGGCGCGCCGAAGAGCGGCTACGGCACCGCGCAGGTCGGTGGTGGCGCGTGGACGCAGGTCTCGCGCCTGGGCATGCCGCTGGTCAACGAAGTGGTGATCGGCCTGCCTGACAAGGACAAGTTCAACGCCTCGAAGCCGAAGGACGATGCCCAGTTCGCGAACTACGTGACCAACCCGACGCTGCCCGCGCTGCTCGAGATCGCGCTGGCGACGCCGAACATCGCGCCGACCAACTTCCCGCGGACCGACCTGGTCACGACCTTCCTGACCGGCATCAAGGGCGTGAACCAGCCCGCGACGGTGACGGCGTCGGAAATGCTGCGCCTGAACACCGCGATCGCCCCGACCGCCTACGCCAACCAGAACCGCCTCGGCCTGCTCGGCGGGCTGCTCGGCCCGGCGCCGCAGGACCTGGCCGGTTACCCGAACGGTCGCCGTCCGAACGACGACGTGGTCGACATCTCGCTGATCGCGGTGATGGGCGGCCTGTGCGTGGCCAACGGCGACTCGGACGCGTTCAAGCTCGGCGCGACCTGCAAGCCCTCGGCCGTGCCGCTCGGCGCCGCGGCGTACGGCCTGCACGACGGCGTCGACCAGGCGGGCGCGAAGGTCAAGGCCGCGGGTCCGCTGCTGCCGACCTTCCCGTACATCGGCACGCCGGTGCCGGGCGCGCAGTGATGCCACGCAAGGAGCACGACATGAACAAGTCATGGATGATCCTGGCGCTGGTCGCCGGCGCGGCCCTCGCGGGCTGCGGCGGTGGTGACGACACGCCGCCGGTGACCGAGGCGGTGCCGGCCAGCGCGAGCGAGTCGAGCGCCGGCTTCATGAGCTACGTGAAGGCGTTGGTCGCGTCGTCGGCGGACGATCTCGAGCCGGTCGACGTCAGCAATGTCACGCCGCCGGCCGACGACACCGGTGAGCCAGTCGCCGTCGAGTGACGTAGTCGAGGAGGGCGGCGCGCATCGCGTGCCGCCCTCCCTTATTCTTGGCCCGATGCCAATCCTCCGAATCCTGTTGTGCGCCGCGCTGCTCGTTGCGCTCGTGCACGACGCCACCGCCGCGCCGATCACGCCCAGCCGTGACGACGAGGTGATCGAGGTCCTGCCCGCGTTGCCGGGTGGCCGAGCCGAGGCCCGGCGCGTGCGACAGCAACTGGCGCAGCGGCCGAACGACCCGGCCCTCGCGCTGGCCGCGGCGAATGCCTACCTCGACCAGGCCCACGAACAGGGCGACCCGCGCTTTGCCGGCATGGCGATGGCCGCGATCGATGGCTGGCGCGACGCCGCATCGACGCCTGACGATGTGCTGATGATGCGAGCGACCCTGCAGCAATACCTGCATGACTTCGACGCGTCCGTCGGCACGCTGACGACACTGATCGCCCGCGACGGTGCGCCGCGCCCGCAGGCCTGGCTCACGCTCGCGACGGTGCGCCGGGTGCAGGGGCGGTATGCCGAATCCGATGCCGCGTGCGCCGAAGTGCTGCGCGCCGGCGCGGCCCTGCACGGCAACGCCTGCATCGCCGAGAACGCGGCCTTGCGGGGCGACCAGACGCGTGCGCGCGCGATGTTCGCGGCGCTGCTGGCCGACGCGCGCCAACCCGCCACGACCCGGGCCTGGCTGACCACGAGCCTGGCGGAACTGGAGCAGCGCGCGGGCCGCCCGGCGGCAGCCGAGGCCGCGTTCCGCGCCGCGCTGGCGCTCGATGCGGATCCGTACACGACGCTGGACTACGCCGATTTCCTGATCGAACAGAAGCGTCCGGCGCAGGCGCTCGCGCTGCTGAAAGGGCAGGCGCGCAGCGACGCCGTGCTGCTGCGGCTCGCGATCGCCGGGACCCAGGCGCGGGCGCCCGACGCCGCCGCCGATGTCGCGGAGATGCGCGAGCGCATCGCCCTGGCCAACGAGCGCCCCGACGCCAAGGTGTTCCACGGCCGCGAGCAGGCGATGTTCGCGCTGCAGGTCGACGGCGACGCCGCGCGCGCCCTCGAACTCGCGCGAGGCAACGCGGCGAAGCAGCGCGAGCCGCTCGACCTGGTCGTGCTGGCGCAGGCCGCGCGCGCCAGCGGCCGATCCGAGGCGATCGATGCGGCGCAGAAGCTCGCCGCCGACATCGGCCTGGTCGACGCGCGCATCAAGGCGCTGCGATGAGCGCGCTGTTGCGTCTGGTGCTGGTCTGCGCGGCACTGCTCGGGCTCGCGCTGCCGGCGCAGGCGCACAAGTCGAGCGACTCGTACCTGCAGATCGACGCGGGCCCGGCGGCGACCACGGTGCGCTGGGACATCGCGCTGCGCGACCTGGACGTGGCACTCGTGCTCGATGCCGACGACGACGGCCGGCTGACCTGGGGCGAGGTCAAGGCCGCGTGGCCGCGCATCGAGGCCTACGCGCTGCCGCGCCTGACGCTCGACGGCTGCGCGCTGCGGCCGACCGGCCAGGCGCTGGAGCGGCGCAACGATGGCGCCTACGCGGTGCTGCTGCTGAGCGCCGACTGCGTGCTGACGGCGCAACCGGCCATCGGCTATACGCTGTTCCGCGAGGTCGACCCGACGCATCGCGGCATCGCCCGCATCCAGATGGCCGGGCAGCCGCTCGCGCTGGCGCTGCTCGATCCGTCGCGCGGCGTCACGCTGCAGGCGGCCACCGCGACGACCGCGGCGTCCGGTCAGCCTGCATCGGCCGCGAACGCCGGCCCCTGGGGCTTCCTGCGCGAAGGCGTGCACCACATCCTGACCGGCTACGACCACGTGCTGTTCCTGCTGTGCCTGCTGCTGCCGTCGGTGATGCGTCGCAGCCCGCAGGGCTGGCAGCCTGTCGGCAAGCTGTCGGAGGCGATCTGGCCGGTGGTCGGCATCGTCTCGGCGTTCACGGTCGCGCACTCGATCACGCTGGGGCTGGCGGCGCTGAAGATCGTCTCGCTGCCGTCGGCGATCATCGAGCCGGCGATCGCGGTGACGATCATCCTGGCGGCACTGGACAACGTCTGGCCGATCTTTCCGGTGCGGCGCGTCGTCGTGACCTTCCTGTTCGGCCTGATCCATGGCTTCGGCTTCGCCGGCGTGCTGGCCGAGCTGAACCTGCCGACGGCGGATTTCGCCTGGGCGCTGCTGCAGTTCAACGTGGGCCTCGAACTCGGCCAGCTGATGATCGTCGTCGGCGTCACCGCGCTGCTGTTCGCGCTGCGCCAGTGGCCGCGCTACCGGCCGCTGGTGATCCGCGGCGGCTCGTTCGCCGCGCTGGTGATCGGGCTGCTGTGGCTGATCGAGCGCACGGCGAATGTGTCGATCCTGCCGATGTAGAATCGCACACCCAACACACAAGGACGAGAAAGGCAATGATGGTTATGACACCGCGAACTACCACCTTCTCCACGGAGGTCTAGTCGGCCGCGCGTCTCGACCTGCATTCCCATTCCCTTTCTCGAACAAGGCGCGGCTCAGTCCGCGCCTTTTGCTTTTCTGGAGTTTCAAGATGATCGCCATCCAATTGCCCGACGGCTCGAAGCGCGAGTACCCCGGACCCGTGACGGTGGCCGAAGTGGCCGCGTCGATCGGCACCGGCCTGGCCAAGGCGGCGCTCGCCGGCCGCGTCGGGCAGGGCGCCGATGCGAAGGTCGTCGACACGAGCTATCTGATCGAGCACGACTCGCCGCTCGCGATCGTCACCGACAAGGACCCGGCGGGCCTGGACGTGATCCGCCATTCGACGGCGCACCTGCTCGCTTACGCGGTGAAGGACCTGTTCCCCGACGCGCAGGTCACGATCGGCCCGGTGATCGAGAACGGCTTCTTCTACGACTTCTCGTACAAGCGCCCGTTCACGCCGGAAGACCTGGTGGCGATCGAAGCCAAGATGACCGAGCTCGCGCGCAAGGATGAAAAGGTCGAGCGCCGCGTGCTGCCGCGCGACGAGGCGGTGGCCTACTTCAAGTCGATCGGCGAGCACTACAAGGCCGAGATCATCTCGAGCATCCCGGCCGGCGAGGACGTCTCGCTGTACCGCGAAGGCGCGTTCGAGGACCTGTGCCGCGGCCCGCACGTGCCGAGTACCGGCAAGCTCAAGCATTTCAAGCTGATGAAGGTGGCCGGCGCCTACTGGCGCGGCGACCACCGCAACGAGATGCTGCAGCGCATCTACGGCACGGCGTGGGCCACGAAGGACGAGTTGCAGCAGCACCTGCACATGCTGGAGGAGGCCGAAAAGCGCGACCACCGCAAGCTCGGCCGCGAGCTCGACCTGTTCCACATCGACGAGTTCGCCCCGGGTCTGGTGTTCTGGCACCCCAAGGGCTGGGCGTTGTGGCAGCAGGTCGAGCAGTACATGCGGCAGGTCTACAAGGACTGCGGCTACCAGGAGGTCAAGGGCCCGCAGATCCTCGACAAGGGGCTGTGGGAGAAGACCGGCCACTGGGAGAACTACCGCGACAACATGTTCACGACCGAGTCGGAGAAGCGCGAGTACGCGCTGAAGCCGATGAACTGCCCGGGCCACGTGCTGATCTTCAAGTCGCAGATGCGCAGCTACCGCGAGCTGCCGATCCGCTACGGCGAGTTCGGCCAGTGCCACCGCAACGAGCCCAGCGGCTCGATGCACGGGATCATGCGGGTGCGCGGCTTCACGCAGGACGACGGCCACATCTTCTGCACCGAGGACCACATCCTCGAGGAGTGCGTGGCCTACACGGCGCAGCTGCAGGCGGTCTACAAGGACTTCGGCTTCGGCGAGATCATCTACAAGGTCGCCACACGGCCCGAGCACCGGGTCGGCTCGGACGAACTCTGGGACAAGGCCGAGCACGCGGTGATGGAATCGCTGCGCCGTTCGGGCGTCGAGTTCATCGTCGCGCCGGGCGACGGGGCGTTCTACGGCCCGAAGATCGAGTACACGCTGAAGGATGCGCTCGGCCGGCAATGGCAGTGCGGCACGATGCAGGTCGACTTCAACACCGCCGAACGCCTGGGCGGCGAATACGTGACCGAGTCCAGCGGCCGTGCCCACCCGGTGATGTTGCACCGGGCGATCGTCGGCAGCTTCGAGCGTTTCATCGGGATGCTGATCGAACACCACGCCGGCGCGCTGCCGGCCTGGCTGGCGCCGGTGCAGGTGAGTGTGCTCAACATCACCGACCACCAGGCCGAATACGCTCGCGAAGTGGTCAAAACGCTGCAAAAACAAGGACTTAGGGTGGTGTCCGATTTGCGCAACGAGAAAATAACCTATAAAATCCGCGAGCATTCCTTGCAAAAGGTTCCGTACATCCTCGTCGTGGGTGACAAGGAGAAGGCAAACGGAGCCGTTGCGGTGCGCGCCCGGGGCAACCAGGACCTCGGTGTGATGCCACTGGCCGACTTCGCACAGAAGATCGCCGCTGACATCGCCCAGAAGACTTGAAGGCGCCACTCCGGTGGCGTTGCAAGCCTGAAGACCGGCCGCACATGGGTATTTGTCGGGCTCCGCTGCCTTGGAGCCTATTGAAGGGTTTTGACCATCGCTACTTTTGCTGACCGCCGTACTCCGAACGCAGAGCGCAAGCACCGCCTCAACCGCGAGATCATGGCGCCCGAAGTCCGGCTGAACGGACCCGAGAACGAACCGCTGGGCATCGTGAGCATCACCGAGGCATTGCGCCTGGCAGGTGAGGCGGACGTCGATCTGGTCGAGATCGTCGCCCAGGCCGATCCGCCGGTGTGCCGCCTGATGGACTACGGCAAGTTCAAGTACCAGGAGCAGAAGAAGGCGGCCGAGGCCAAGAGCAAGCAGAAGGTGGTCGAGGTCAAGGAAGTGAAGTTCCGGCCCGGCACCGACGAAGGCGACTACGCGATCAAGATGCGCAACCTGCGCCGCTTCATCGAGGAGGACGGCGACAAGGGCAAGGTCACGCTGCGCTACCGCGGGCGTGAGATTACCCACCAGGACATCGGCATGCGGCTGCTGGAGCGCATCCGCGACGAGCTGGCCGATGTGTCGGTGGTCGAGCACATGCCCAAGCTCGAAGGGCGCCAGATGATCATGGTGCTGGCGCCGAAGCGGAAGTAAGAATTATCGAGATGCAGTGCGCTGGTCTGGTCGCCAGCGTGTTGTCAGAAGCCCCTCATGGCCTACAAGACGGCAAGAGCTTTGCCGGCGCCATGCAGGAGCAACCAAGAAGGAGCATCACATGCCCAAAATGAAGACCAAGAAAAGCGCCGCCAAGCGGTTTCGCGTTCGTCCAGGCGGCACCGTCAAGCGGGGCCAGGCGTTCAAGCGCCACATCCTGACCAAGAAGACCACGAAGAACAAGCGCCACCTCCGCGGCGCCGTCAACGTGCATGAGACCAACATGGGGCACATCAAGCAGATGATGCCCTTCGCTGGCCTCTAAACCGCTTCAAGGAAAGGACACAACATGCCTCGCGTCAAACGTGGTGTAACGGCTCGCGCCCGTCACAAGAAAGTTCTCGCACTCGCCAAGGGTTACCGCGGCCGCCGCAAGAATGTATTCCGCATTGCCAAGCAAGCAGTCATGCGTGCCGGGCAGTACGCATACCGTGACCGCCGGACCAAGAAGCGCGTCTTCCGTCACCTGTGGATCGCCCGGATCAATGCCGGCAGCCGCAGCCATGGCGTCACCTACAGCAAGTTCATGAACGGCCTGAAGAAGCTGTCGATCGAGATCGACCGCAAAGTCTTGTCGGACATGGCCATCCACGATCCGGCCGCGTTTGCCAGCATCGTCGAGAAGGTGAAGGCCCAGCTCGCTTAAGTCGCCACGGTGCGGTGCTCGCGCGCTGCACCTCGCGGCCAGCCCGGCCGGCAGTGATGCCGTCCGGGTGAGCTTCCAAAGGCCGACCTCGTGTGCGGCCTTTTTTGTTCCTGCCAGCAGCAACCCAGATGAACGACCTCAGCCCGTTGGTGCAAGAAGCGCGAGCCGATTTCGAGCAGGCGACCGCGCCCGCCGATCTCGAGAACGCCAAGGCCCGCTACCTTGGCAAGACCGGCCGCATCACCGAGCAGCTCAAGGCGCTCGGGGGCCTGTCGCCCGACGACAAGAAGGCCCGCGGCGCCCTGATCAATGCGGCCAAGCAGCAGATCGAGGCGGCGCTGAACGCGCGCCGTGACGCGCTGGCCGACGCCGAGTTGCAGACGCAGCTGAAGAGCGAAGCGCTCGACGTGACCCTGCCCGGCCGCAAGCGCGGCGCAGGCGGCGGCCTGCACCCGATCTCGCGCGCCCGCGAGCGCATCGAGGCGATCTTCGGCTCGATGGGCTTCGACGTGGCCGACGGCCCCGAGATCGAGACCGACTGGTACAGCTTCACCGCGCTGAACAACCCAGAGAACCATCCCGCGCGCTCGATGCAGGACACGTTCTACGTGGACATCAAGGACGCCCACGGCGCGTACCTGAACCTGCGCCCGCACACGTCGCCGATGCAGGTGCGTTACGCGCAGGCGCACGCAAGACGGTACGCCGGTCAGGCGACGATGCCCGACATCCGCGTGATCGTGCCCGGACGAACCTATCGCGTCGACAGCGATGCCACCCATTCGCCGATGTTCCACCAGGTCGAGGGCCTGTGGATCGGCGAGAACGTCAGCTTCAAGGACCTGAAGGTGATGTACCTGGAGTTCATCCAGGCCTTCTTCGAGACCACCGAGCTGAAGCTGCGCTTCCGCCCGAGCTACTTCCCGTTCACCGAGCCGAGCGCCGAGATCGACATCATGTTCGAGCGCGGCCCGCTCGAGGGCCGCTGGCTCGAGGTCTCCGGTTCGGGCCAGGTGCACCCGAACGTCGTGCGCAACATGGGGCTCGATCCGGAGCGCTACGTCGGCTTCGCGTTCGGCTCCGGCATCGACCGGCTGGCGATGCTGCGCTACGGCATCAGCGACCTGCGCGCCTTCTTCGAAGGCGACCTGCGCTTCCTCGCGCAGTTCAACTGACACGTTCCTTCCGACACTGACGAGTCGACAACGACATGCAATTTCCCGAGTCCTGGCTGCGCGAGTTCTGCAACCCGCCGATCAGCAGCGCACAACTGGCCGACACGCTGACGATGGCCGGCATGGAGGTCGAGGAGGCACGCCCGGCCGCGCCGCCTTTCGCCGGCGTGGTCGTCGGCCAGGTGCTGTCGGTCGAGCGCCATCCGAATGCCGATCGGCTGAACGTCTGCCAGGTCGATGCCGGTATCGGCACGACGCTCAACATCGTCTGCGGTGCGCCGAACGTGCGCGCCGGCATCAAGGTGCCGTGCGCGCTGGTCGGCGCGGCACTCCCGCCGGCGGAGGAGGGCGGTGCACCGTTCGCGATCAAGCGCGGGCAGCTGCGCGGTGTCGAGAGCCAGGGCATGCTGTGCTCGGCCCGCGAGCTGAAGTTGTCGGAGGATCACGGCGGCTTGCTGATCCTCTCGGACGACGCGGTCGTCGGCCAGGACATTCGCGAGCACCTGCGGCTCGACGACACGCTGCTGACGCTGAAGCTGACGCCCAACCTGGCCCATTGCCTCAGTGTCTACGGCGTCGCGCGCGAACTCTCCGCGCTGACCGGTGCGCCGCTCAAGACACCGAGCTTCCCCCGGTGTTGCCGCGCTTCGACGACAAGCTCCCGGTGAAGGTCGAGGCGCCCGACCTGTGCGGCCGCTTCTCTGGCCGGATCGTCCGCCGCGTGAACACGAAGGCGACAACGCCGGCGTGGATGGTCGATCGACTCGCGCGCTGTGGCCAGCGCTCGGTGACCGCGCTGGTCGACATCTCGAACTACGTGATGTTCGAGTACGGCCGGCCGTCGCACATCTTCGACCTCGACAAGATCCACGACAGGCTCGTCGTCCGCTGGGGCCGCGCCGGCGAGACGCTGAAGCTGCTGAACGGGTCGACCATCACGGTCGACGAGCAGGTCGGTGTGATGGCCGACGGGGTGGGGGAAACGCAGAGCGTCGAGTCGCTCGCCGGCATCATGGGCGGCGACGCGACCGCGGTGTCGGACGACACGAAGAACGTCTATGTCGAAGCCGCGTTCTGGTGGCCCGAGGCGGTGATGGGCCGCTCGCGGCGCTTCAACTTCTCGACCGACGCCGGGCATCGCTTCGAGCGCGGCGTGGACCCGGCGCTGACCGTCGAACACATCGAGCGCATCACGCAGTTGATCCTCGACATCTGCGGCGGCGAGGCCGGTGCGATGGACGACCAGGTGCTGAACCTGCCGCAGGCGAAGCCGGTCACGCTGCGCGTCGCGCGCGCCGCCAAGATCATCGGCATGCCGGTCTCGCAGGCGCAGTGCGAAGGCGTGATGCAGCGCCTGGGCTTCGCGTTCACGAGCGCACCGGGGACGATCACCGTCACGCCGCCGAGCTGGCGCTTCGACCTGAAGATCGAGGAGGACCTCATCGAGGAGGTCATCAAGGTCATCGGCTACGAGCGCCTGCCGGTCGCGCCGCCGCAGGCGGCGCTGGTGCCGCAGGTGCGCAGCGAGTCGCAGCGCGGGCTCGACGCGGTGCGCCACCGGTTGGCGGCGCTCGACTACCAGGAGACGATCAACTTCAGCTTCGTGGACGCGCGCTGGGAGCATGAGCTCGCGGGCAACGCCGACCCGATCAAGCTGGTCAACCCGATGGCCGCGCATCTCGCGGTGATGCGCTCCAGCCTGCTGGGCAGCCTGATCGGCGTGCTGCGGCTGAACCTGTCGCGCAAGGCGACGCGGGTGCGTGTGTACGAAGCCGGACGCACGTTCAGGCGCGATGCGAGCGTCGTCGACGGGCCGGTCAGCGTGGCGGGCGTCGGCCAGACCCTGCGCATCGCCGGTCTGGCCTACGGCGGCGCCGACGCGCTGCAGTGGGGGACGAAGGACCGCAGCGTCGACTTCTTCGACCTGAAGGGCGACATCGAGGCGCTGCTGGCGCCGCGCATCGCGCGCTTCGTCGCGGCCGAGCACCCGGCGCTGCATCCGGGCCGCTGCGCCCGCATCGAACTCGATGGCGTGGTGATCGGCCATGCCGGCGAGCTGCACCCGAAGTGGCGCCAGGCCTACGAGCTGCCGCACGCGCCCATGCTGTTCGAACTCGACGCGGCGGCGCTGACGGCACGCCAGCTGCCCAGCCTGACGCCGGTGCAACGGCAGCAGTCGGTCTGGCGCGACCTGTCGCTGATTGCCGGCGAGCTCGTCACGCACGACGCGCTGATGCAGGCGATCGGGGCTGCCAAGAGCGCCCGGCTGATCCGCTCGACCCGCCTGTTCGACGTCTACAAGCCGACCACGCCCAGCGGCGAGATGAAGGCCGGCGAACGCAGCCTCAGCGTCCGCCTGGAACTGCTGGACGACGAGGTCACGTTGACCGACGAGCGCATCGACGCGGCGATCGCCGAGGTCCTGTCCACGCTGGCGCAACGCCTCGGCGTGCGGCTGCGCGCCTGAGGCTGCCGATGAACGCTGCAGATCCGCACGAGCGCATCGACATGATCAACGATCCCGGCGACGACGAGCCCCCGGTCAGCCGCGTCGCGCTGCCGACGCTCGAGACGCCGACGCTGACCAAGGCCGAGCTGGCCGAGCTGCTGTTCGAGCGCCTCGGCCTGAACAAGCGCGAGTCGAAGGACATGGTCGAGGCCTTCTTCGACCTGATCCACGCGACGCTCGTGACCGGGGCGGACGTGAAGATGTCCGGCTTCGGCAACTTCAACATCCGTCGCAAGGCGCCGCGCCCGGGGCGCAATCCGCGCACCGGCGAAGCGATTCCGATCAAGGCGCGCAACGTGGTCACCTTCCACGCCAGCCACAAACTGAAGGGTGTCGTGCAAGGCGACATACCGCCCGAGGAGGAGTTCGAGTAGAGTCTTAGCTTTCTGCCCAAACCTCGTTGATTTTCATGGAGAAAGCGCTCCCAGCCATCCCCGCCAAGCGCTACTTCACGATCGGTGAGGTCAGCGACCTGTGCGGTGTGAAGCCGTATGTGCTGCGCTACTGGGAGCAGGAGTTCACCCAACTCAAACCCATGAAGCGCCGCGGCAACCGGCGCTACTACCAGCACCACGAGGTGCTGCTGATCCGGCGCATTCGGGACCTGCTGTACGAGCAGGGCTTCACCATCAGCGGGGCGCGCAACCGGTTGACCGAAGGCCCTTCCGGCCGGGCGATCGCCGAGCCCGAACTGATCGACGACAGCAGCGTCGTCAGCGCCGATGCGATCGACCTCGAGGACGTCATCGTGGCGTTGCAGTCCGACGGCGCCGCCGCGCGGCCCGACATTCCGCAGCCGGAGGTCTCGACCGTCGCGCTGTCACTGCCGCAGATGCGCCAGGAGTTGATCTCGATCCGCGGGCTGCTCGTGGTCTGACCTTATAATCACGGCTTCATCGGGGCGTAGCGCAGCCTGGTAGCGCACTTGCATGGGGTGCAAGGGGTCGCGAGTTCGAATCCCGCCGTCCCGACCAATGAAAAGACAAGGCCCAGCAGGCGATCCCTGCTGGGCCTTTTGTCCTTCTGGCTTGCCGCGGTTCAGCGTGCGGTGATCTCGACGCGCCGCGCTTCTGCATCGGCACCGCCGGCGCCGATCTCGACGAAGATCGGTGGCCGCGTCGCGATGCGGTCGGTGCCGACGCCAGCTGCCACCAGAGCGGCTTGCACGCCAAGCGCGCGGCTCTTCGCCAGGTCCTGGTTCGCCGCCGCGTCGCCGGTCTTGTCGGTGTAGCCGGTCACGTCCACCCGCGTCGTCTTTTCCCTGGCGAGCAAGCCGGCGACCGCCTGGACCACTGCGACGCCCTCCGCGCCGATCGCCGACCTGCCGGTCTCGAAATACACCTTGGCCGGCACCTTGAGGTCAAACCCGACGGCCGGCGGCGATGCCGTGGCGCCGGTCGCCCTGCCACCGGCGCCAAGCCAGGACCACAGCGCGCCGATCGCGAGCAGCGCGGCGACCAGCCACAGGAACCATCGCAACCCTCCGCCCGATGCGGCGGAGCCCGCCGGGGCGGCACCGCCGGCAGGCGCCAGTCCGGCGAGCAAGGCGGACGGCGCGGCGAGGCCGAGTGCCTTGGTCAGTGCGGGGTCGAGTTGACCGGCAAGGTGATCCCGCTGGCCGATCAGCAACTCGGCGGTGCGCGTGGCGTTCAGGCCGCGCTCGCCGATCAGCTTCTTGAGCCAGCCGAACAGCGCCGGAACGACCAGCGTCGCCAGGCTACCAGCGTTGCCCGGTTTCATGCCGGTGATGCCGGCCAGCGCCGTGCCGAGGCCGACCGCTTTGTCCGCCCCGAACACGCTGGCCAGCAGCGCATTGCCGATGCTGCCGACGTTGGCGATGGCGCTGCCGCGACCGGAGACGAGCAGCGAACTCAGTGTGCCGAGCAGGTCGGTGTCGACCCGCGGCTCGGTCAACGCCGAAAACACGCTCGACGCGCCTGCCGGGGTCGATGCTTTGGACGCCAGGCCGCCGAGCAGGCTGGGCAGCAACAGCGCAAGGCCGCTCTGTACGCCGGCCTGCGACTCGCCGAGGTGATCCGACACGGACTTCGTCGTCGCGGGCGTGATGGCGCGCATGAGCATTTCGAGCAGGTTGGTGGCCATTCGGGGTCTCCTCCAGAGGCGTCCCGACATGGGACCGGCCGCAATGTAGCGAGCCGGATCGGTGCTGGCATGCAGGTTCTGAGGGGTGGCGTGCGTCAGTTCCAACCCGCTCCCACCGAGCGTCGGATCGTCACCACGTTCGCGTGACCAGAGGCCACCGGCCGAGCGGAAAGGACAAAGGCCCGGGCTCTTGCGAACCCGGGCCTGAGCCGCGGAGGGTGCCGCGCGACTACTGCAGCGCGACTTCCACGCGCCTGGCTTCGGCGTTCCCGCCGCTTCCGGTCATCACCTCGGGCTTCTTCAGCTCGACCTTGTCGTCGGCGATGCCGGCAGCCTTCAGCGCGGCGCTGACGGCCATCGCGCGCTGCTTCGCGAGTTCCTCGTTCTTGACCGCGTCGCCGGTGGAGTCGGTGTAGCCGCTGACGACGGCCTTCTTGCCCGCCGCGACGCCCTTGGCCACGTCGGCCAGCGCCGCGTCGGCACCGGTGGCGAGATCGGCCTTGCCGCTGGCGAAGTAGAACTTCACGACGCCGTTCTCGACCTTGAACGACGCGCCGTCGGCGGCGGCCATCGGCGCGGCCGATGCCGCCATCGCGGTGGTCGTCGCCGGCGCCGCGGTGACGGCGGTGCCCGCGGGCAGCAGCGGCACGATCAGCAGCGCGACGATGTTGATGATCTTGATCAGCGGGTTCACGGCCGGGCCGGCGGTGTCCTTGTACGGGTCACCGACGGTGTCGCCGGTCACCGCGGCCTTGTGGGCCTCGCTGCCCTTGCCGCCGTGGTGGCCGTCCTCGATGTACTTCTTCGCGTTGTCCCAGGCGCCGCCGCCGGTGCACATCGAGATCGCGACGAACAGACCGGTCACGATCGTGCCCATCAGCAGGCCACCGAGCGCCGCGGCGCCAAGCAGCAGGCCGACGACGATCGGCACCACCACCGGCAGCAGGCTCGGCACGACCATCTCCTTGATGGCCGCGGTCGTCAGCATGTCGACCGCTGCGCTGTAGTCGGGCTTGCGTTGGCCGGCCATGATCGCGCCGTCCTGGAACTGACGGCGCACCTCGACCACCACCGAGCCGGCGGCACGGCCGACCGCTTCCATCGCCATCGCGCCGAAGAGGTAAGGGATCAGGCCGCCGATGAACAGGCCGACGATGACCTTCGGATCACTCAGGTCGAAGTTCACGCTCATGCCGCGGCCTTCGAGCGAGTGGGTGTAGTCGGCGAACAGCACGAGGGCCGCGAGGCCGGCCGAGCCGATCGCGTAGCCCTTGGTCACCGCCTTGGTCGTGTTGCCGACCGCGTCGAGCGGGTCGGTCACGTCGCGCACGCTCTTTGGCAGCTCGGCCATCTCGGCGATGCCGCCGGCGTTGTCGGTGATCGGGCCGTAGGCGTCCAGCGCGACGACGATGCCGGCCATGCTCAGCATCGAGGTGGCGGCCACGGCGATGCCGTACAGCCCGCCGAGCGCGTACGACGCGAGGATCGCGACGCAGACGAACAGCACCGGCCACGCGGTCGAGCGCATCGAGACGCCGAGGCCGGCGATGATGTTGGTGCCGTGGCCGGTGGTCGAGGCCTGCGCGATGTGCTGCACCGGGCTGTACTGCGTGCCGGTGTAGAACTCGGTGATCCAGACCAGCGCCGCGGTCAGCACCAGGCCCACGGCGCAGGCGCCGAACAGCTTCATGTGGGTGCCCGCACCGAGCGCGTCGGCCGGCATGAACATCGTCGTGACGAAGTAGAACGCGATCAGCGACAGCACGCCCGCGACCGCCAGGCCCTTGTAGAGCGCTGGCATCACGTTCTTCATGCCCGGCGAGGCCTTGACGAAGAAGCAGCCGATGATCGAGGCGATGATCGACACGCCGCCCAGCAGCAGCGGGTACAGCACCGCCGACATTGCCGCGTTCTTCACGACCAGCGCGCCCAGCGCCATCGTCGCGATCAGCGTCACCGCGTAAGTCTCGAACAGGTCGGCGGCCATGCCGGCGCAGTCGCCGACGTTGTCACCGACGTTGTCGGCGATCACCGCCGGGTTGCGCGGGTCGTCCTCCGGGATGCCGGCCTCGACCTTGCCGACGAGGTCGGCGCCGACGTCCGCGCCCTTGGTGAAGATGCCGCCGCCCAGGCGCGCGAAGATCGAGATCAGCGAGGCGCCGAACGCGAACCCGAGCATCGGCTTCAGCGCGGCCGACAGCGCGGACGCTTCGGGGCTGGTGCCGCCGGTGAGAAACAGGAAGAACAGCGCGACGCCGAGCAGCCCGAGCCCGACCACCAGCATGCCGGTGATGGCGCCGCCCTTGAACGCCACGTCCAGCGCGGGCCCGATGCCCTTGGTGGCGGCCTGCGCGGTGCGCACGTTCGCCTTGACGGACACGTTCATGCCGATGAAGCCGCAGGCGCCCGACAGCAGCGCGCCCAGCACGAAGCCGATCGCGCTGAGGCGATCGATGAACACGAAGATCAGGATCGCGAGCACCACGCCGACGATTGCGATGGTCTTGTACTGGCGGGCCAGGTACGCGGCCGCACCTTGCTGGATCGCGCCGGAGATTTCCTGCATGCGCGCATTGCCCGCATCCTGGCTGAGGATCCAGCTTCGTTGCACGAAGCCGTATATGACTGCAGCGAGGCCGCAGGCCAGCGCAAAGTAGAGCGCCATCGATGTCGTGATCAAGGGAAGTCCTTCCTCGTCGATTGCATGGTGGGGTTCGAGGCCGACTTCGAGCGTCGCGCACTGGGCGTTTATCCGTGGCCCGGCCTCCGCGGCATGCTGCCAGATGGAGGGTGACAAAGCAACGCTGGCGACATGGTGTTTTCCAGCGGTGCGCCGCGATGGGTCGAGCGTGTCAGGCGCGTGAAACGTCTGCGCCTAAAATCCGGGTTTCCCCGCGCACCGAAAATCCCATCATGAGCCTGCACAACGTGACCCCCGGCGCCAAGGCGCCCGACCAGTTCAACGTGATCATCGAGATCCCGATGAACGCCGATCCGATCAAGTACGAGGTCGACAAGGAAAGCGGCGCGCTGTTTGTCGACCGCTTCATGACCACCGCGATGCACTACCCGTGCAACTACGGCTACGTCCCGCAAACGCTGGCCGACGACGGCGACCCGGTCGACGTGCTGGTGATCACCCCGTTCGCGCTGTCGCCGGGCGTGGTCGTGACCTGCCGCCCGATCGGCGTGCTCAAGATGGACGACGAGGCCGGCGGCGACAGCAAGCTGCTCGCGGTGCCGATCGACAAGGTGCTGCCGATCTACACCCACTGGCAGAAGCCGGAGGACATCAACCAGATGCGCCTGAAGGCGATCCAGCACTTCTTCGAGCACTACAAGGACCTCGAGGCGGGCAAGTGGGTCAAGGTGCAGGGCTGGGAAGGCCCGGAGTCGGCGAAGAAGGAAATTGTCGACGGCATGGCTGCCTACCGGAACCAGAAGGCCTGAACGCAGTCGTAAGGCGTCCTCCGCCTTCACCGATTGCCTTCATGCACGCCACGCTGCGCTCGTTCCTCACCGCCGCTTTCCTTGTACTGACCTGCGCGGTGGGGGCGCAGCCCGCCGCCACTGCGGCGCTGCCGAACGGTGTGCGGGCCGTGATGTCGGTCGAGGGGGTCGACGAGTACCGGCTGCCGAACGGCCTGCAGGTGCTGCTGGTCGCCGACGACTCGAAGCCGACGACCACGGTCAATCTCACCTACCGCGTCGGTTCGCGCCATGAGAGCTATGGCGAGACGGGCATGGCGCACCTGCTCGAACACATGCTGTTCAAGGGCACGCCGACCCATCGCGACCCCAAGGCCGAGCTGTCGCAGCGCGGCCTGGCATTCAACGGCTCGACCAGCTTCGACCGCACCAACTACTTCGCGAGTTTCGCCGCGAGCGACTCGAACCTGAAGTGGTACCTCGGCCTCCAGGCCGACGCGATGGTCAACAGCAACGTGGCTCGCAAGGACCTGGACACGGAGATGACGGTGGTCCGCAACGAGATGGAGTCGGGCGAGAACAACCCGGCGCGCATCTTGTCGCAGCGGGCGCTGGCGCTGATGTTCGACTGGCACAACTACGGTCACTCGCCGATCGGCGCCCGAGCGGACGTCGAGAACGTCGACATCCCGAGCCTGCAGGCCTTCTACCGCCGCTACTACCAGCCCGACAACGCGACGCTGGTCGTCTCCGGCCGCTTCGACCCGACCCGCACGTTGGGCTGGATCGTCGAGTCGTTCGGCGCGCTGCCAAAGCCGTCGCGCACGCTGCCGGTGCTCTACACGCTCGACCCGACGCAGGACGGCGAACGCAGCGTGACACTGCGCCGCGTCGGCGGCACGCCGCTGCTGCTGGCCGGCTACCACGTGCCGTCGGGCTCGTCCGCGGACGATGCGCCGATCGAACTGTTGACCATCATCCTGGGTGACACGCCGTCCGGTCGGCTGCATCAGCGCCTGACGCAGAAGCAACTCGCCTCGGGCGTGTACGCCTACAGCTACGACCTGGCCGACCCGGGCGCGCTGTTCGCCGGCGCATCGCTGGCGCCGGGGCAGGACGTGGACAAGGCGCGCAGCGAGCTGCTCGCCACGCTCGAATCGATCGCGCGCGAGCCCATCACGGCCGCGGAACTGGAGCGCGCCCGGGCCAAGTGGCTGAATGACTGGGACCAGTCGTTCACCAATCCCGAGCAGGTGGGCGTGGCGCTGTCCGGGCCGATCGGCCTGGGCGACTGGCGCCTGTTCTTCCTGACCCGCGACCGCGTGCGCGACGTCAAGCTGGCCGATGTGCAGCGCGTCGCCCAGCAGTACCTCGTGCCGTCGAACCGCACGCTGGCGACCTACGTGCCGACCGAGGCGCCGGTACGCGCGCCGGCCCCGGTGCGCACCGACATCGCGAAGGAATTGAGCGCGTTCAAGCCGCAGGCGGCCGCGGCCAAGGTCGAGGCCTTCGAGGCGACGCCGGCGAACCTCGACGCGCGCACGCAGACTTTCGCCGTCGGCGGCGTCAAGGCCGCGCTGCTGCCGAAGGGCACGCGGGGCCAGGCGGTCAGCGCCGTGTTGATACTCCACTTCGGCGACGAGAACAGCCTGGCGGGACAGAACGCGACCGCGCAAGCCGTGGCGTCGCTGCTCGACAAGGGAACGACCACGCTGAGTCGACAGCAGGTGCAGGACAAGCTCGACGCGCTGAAGACCGAACTGAACATCACGAGCACGCCGGGCCGGGTGGTCGTGACGCTGCAATCGCGACGCGACCAGTTGCCGGGTGCGATCGAGCTGGTGGGCGACCTGCTGCGGCACCCGGTGTTCGCGCCCGACACGCTCGACGAATTCAAGCGTGCCGTGCAGACCGGCATCGAGCAGCAGCGCAAGGATCCGGGTTCGCTGGCGCGCAACGCGCTCGATCGGCTCGGCAACCCCTATCCGCGCAATGACCCCCGCTACAAGCCGACGTTCGACGAACTGGCCGAGGACTACCGCGGGCTGACGGTCGAGCGCCTGCGGGACTTCCACACCCGCTTCTACGGGGCGGGCCACGGCGAGTTTGCGGCGGTGGGCGATCTCGACCCGGCCCAGGTGCGCACGGCGCTGCAAACGGCGTTGGCCGGCTGGCAGCCTGGCGCGCCGTTCACGCGCGTGCCGCTGCCGTTCGTGGACGTCAAGTCCGCGCAACTGCTGATCGCCACGCCGGACAAGCCGAACGCCAACATGCTGGTGCGTCTGGCGGTGCCCTTGAACGACCTCGATCCCGACTACCCGGCGCTGACCATGGCGAACTTCCTGCTCGGCTCGGGCAGCAACGCGCGGCTCTGGAAGCGCATCCGCGAAGCCGAGGGGCTGTCTTACGACGTGCGCAGCCAGATCGACTGGTTCAACATCGACCGCAACTCGACCTGGCAGGCGAGCGCAATCTTCGCGCCGCAGAACCGTGCCAAGGTCGAGGCGGCGTTCCGCGAGGAACTGGCCCGCGCGCTGAAGGACGGTTTCACCGACAAGGAACTGGCCGAGGGCAAGGCCAGCCTGCTGAGCCTGCGGCAGTTGTCGCGCGCCCAGGACGGCGGCGTGGCGTTCGCGCTCGCCAACAACCTGTACCTGGATCGGACCTTCGCGCTCGCCGCGAAGGTGGACGCGGCCATCGGTCAGCTCACGCTCGAGCAGGTCAATGCCGCGTTGCGCAAGTACGTGACACCGGACAAGTTCGTCTCGGTCTTCGCCGGCGACTTCAAGCCTTGAACGGCAGGCGGTCGTTGAGCTCGCTGATGTAGTTCGCGACGCCGGCGCCCTCGCGTTCGAGGAAGTCACCGACCGCCTGCGCGAACTGCGGATGCGCGAGCCAGTGGGCCGACCAGGTCTGCACCGGGAGCAGGCCGCGCGCCATCTTGTGCTCGCCCTGCGCGCCGCCCTCGAAGCGTTGATAGCCGTTAGCGATGCACCACGCAAGCGGCTGGTAATAGCAGGCCTCGAAGTGCAGGCAGGGAACGTGCACCACGGCGCCCCAGTAGCGGCCAAAGGCGGTGCCACGTTCCGGGTCGATGCAGATCAGCGAGGTCGCGATGCGTTCGCCGTCCTTCCAGGCGATGAACATCAGCCAGTTCCGCGCCATCGTGCCGGCCATTCGTGCGAAGAAGTCGCGGGTCAGGTAGGGCGTGGAGCGGTGCTCGCGATAGGTCTGCGCGTAGCAGCGGTAGAAGAAATCCCAGTCGTCGGGTGTGATCTGTTCGCCCTGCAGTTCGGTGAACGTGACGCCGGCGTCCGCCACCTTGCGACGCTCCTGCTGGATCTTCTTGCGCTTCTCGCGTTGCAGGCTGGCGAGCAGGTCCGTGAAGTCGGCATACGGCCCGCCCTCGCGCTGCATCCAGTGGAACTGCACGGTGCTGCGCATCATCCAGCCCTCGTCGCGCGCGGCCTGCTGGTCCGCCTCGTCGAGGAACAGCAGGTGGGCGGACGAGAGCTTGGCGTCGCGCGCGAGCTGCTGCATGGCGCGCAGCAGCACCCGGCGAGCCGTCTCGTCGCGCGCGAGCAGGCGCGGACCGGGCACCGGCGTGAACGGCACCGCATCGAGCAGCTTCGGGTAGTAGTGCAGGCCGTGGCGCTGGTAGGCATCGGCCCAGGCCCAGTCGAACACTTATGTCGTCAAGCCGAATTCCCGGTACTTGTGTCCAAGTGAGGGTCAACGCGTGTCTGGCAGACGATGACGGTATACGTCCGGAACTGCTTTGTTTCCTGTCTTGGACTTACTTTCTCAACGTGGTGGGGCAAGCCCGCGAAGCGGGTGCGTCAGGGTATTTGTTGAATTGGGGGTGGCCAGGAGGGGGGCGCAGACTGTGGATATCTCTGTGCATAACATATGGACAACTTTTCGACGTGTTAAGGTCGGTACCAAGACGCGGCCGCAGGCCCTCTCGCAAACGCGCATCACGATTTGACCGAATGCGAGCCCCTGGCAAGCTCGCCGCCGCCGACACGCCCCCTACCGCAGCAAGCTAGGCCTTCAGCAGGTCAGCAACGTGAACGCCGAGCGCGACGGCAATACGTTCGATGTTGTCGATGGAGATGTTGCGAGCTTGTCGCTCGACGTGAGCGATGAACGTGCGATGCAGGCCAGCCTCAAACGCCAACGCCTCTTGGCTCCAACCTCGCTCGTTCCGCAAACGAAGTACGTTGACGGCCAAGAGCGCCCGCGCGCTTTCCACTTGGTATTTTTTAGTTGTCGCTGGTGAAGTCACACACCAGTCTCAACGGATGCTGCTTTTAAGTCAGCCGTGTTTGAGTCACAATCTAGGTTGAGCAGCACGTTTCCAGTCACTTTGTTCGACTCGGATTCCGAGTTCTCGCCCCCTTGCGGAAGAGGAAAAAGTCGATGAGCACAAAGAGCAGCATCAAGGCGCGTCACAGCACGAGCGAACAACCAGGTTTCCACCTCTACACCGATGTGCTCGACTCCTTGCATGTAAGAGACGGAGACCCGGAGCCGCCCGTCTACTTGCGCCTCGATGGAGTGGCGGCCCAACTCGAGACGCTGAACAACGGCGGAGCCACGGTCACCGTCGTTCTGCCAAGGGGGATGGCGCGTGAGTTGGGTCTTCTGCCTTTGGAAGACGACGTCGCATGACTCGCGACATCTAACGGCTACGACTCAGCATGTTGACCTTGCAATTGGTCTGTCGCGACGCTCGACGCGGGACGGTACGAACGCTTCGGGGCCTGATTGCCTCATCTGCCAACCATGGAGAGGTGTCCGACTACTGGGTGTCTCTCCTCGACTTCCGCCATCGACCGCTGCACCGCGCATTGCTGCGTGGATACCCAAGGTGGGCCGAAACAACAAGGGCCTTCCTGGCGCGCTGCCTAGACGCGGTGCTGGTCACGTCCGACGATTCGGCATGGTTCCCAACGGACAGCTGCGAGTTGACTGTCACCGAGTGGAGTACCCAGAGCGTCGTCGACTTAGTTTCGTTTGGCGACTTGCGCCGCGCGACTCCTGTAGCTCGAACGGCAAGCGTTCGGGGGCGAAGCGGGTGGCAGCTAGTGAGGTGGATTTGCGCTCAAGAAGCCTTTGGGAGACAAGAACTCCCGGAACCTCCTATGCCCGTGAAGCCCACGATTTACGAGCGTTCAGGAGTCAAGTACTGCCGAACGAGCGAGCTCCCGATTGAAGCGAGGGTGACATTCGAGCAATTGCAGAACCGCCTGGACCGACCATTTGTGCCAGCCGTTCCCGATGCGGTTTATCCATGGTGGCTCGATTGCTTCCTTCGAGGCGAGCTGCCTCGACACGAGTTCCCGCGCGAGCTGCGCCTAACGTGGGGTTAGGTCATGACGCTACCAATCGAGAGAACGCAAGCAGTCTTGCAGACGCGTTGCTTTCTACAGCAACTTCAGAACTGCAAAGCGTTGCCCGGTGTGCCGGAAGGCGTACGCCGGGAAGCACTAGCTTTGCTTCGACATTTTCCATCTTTGCATGACATGGAGCTAGCGCACCAAGCATGCCCAGAATGGTTCGGTTGTCCAGGGAGGGACGAGTGACGTTGCATCAGGGGGCCGCACTGACGCCACTTTCGAAATTCTTCTCGCAGGCTCAAGTACTGACCGACGCTTGGTCGACGCTCACGAGTCGCGGCAGGTCTCGAGAAGCAGAGCGAATCGTGCAAGAGCTCCGTCGCGGGGCTACGCTCCAAGAGTTCCTGCTCGTGCGCCTCGTCATCATGGAGTTGGATTCACAGTTGACGCGACTTATCGACAAGCGGCGCGAATGGGGGCCGAAGGGAGACGGTGATAAAGCTGGTCGGTCAAAAAACTTGCTAGTCACTTCTTCCAAAGACGGGCGGCGCTAGGCGTCTCAGACCCGGGCCCGGAGAGCCGGCCCGCCGCAGCGCTCGACTACGCACCTTCGAGCTGAACTTGCTGGTGGGTGCGAGCGCTACTAGCGGGGTCGTCACCGGCTCCCGCCGATGTGCTTCGCGCGCGTCGCTGCGCCCTTTACGGTTCACCCCGAACCGAAGGTGACCCTCCGGCAACCAGGACCGCGCGCTTCGCGTCGAGCGCGGCTTGAAGGCGCGCAAACACTTCGTCAGCAGGCACGGACAGACCTGTCTTCAGATAGTCCTGCCAAGCGGCCTCACCGCGACGCAGGAACTCTGTCTGAGCCTTCCTTTCCAATGCTTCCCGACAGTCGGGGTTGGGGCTTTCGTTTGATGCCATGCGCTGACTTTACAGGCGGGAGTTGCCATCCGCTAGTCCCGGCGCAACCAACGAGTTCGACGAACCAAAGGGTCGTGGTGAGCCCGAGTGCAATTCTTGGCGACCGCTGGTTCGCGCACGCCGTGTGGTCGTGGCTGTCATGACTTTGCTATCGGTTGTGGTCTTCGCTCATCCTGGCTTCATGCTCAAGCTGGTGGCTGCGACCGGAAGCTCATCTTCGTCCCGCCTGTGCGCGAGCCGATATAGGACAGGCAGCACCAACAGGGTCAGAGCGGTTGACGACAGGATGCCGCCGATAACGACTGTCGCGAGCGGGCGCTGCACCTCGGCTCCTGTACCGGTCGCTATCGCCATCGGGATGAAACCCAGCGACGCAACAAGCGCTGTCATTAGCACCGGCCGCAGGCGCGTCAGAGCACCTTCCCAAATGGCATCGTCCAGGCTCTTGCCCTGGTCGCGGAGGCTACGGATATACGACAGCATCACGAGCCCGTTCAAGACCGCGACCCCCGACAACGCGATGAAGCCGACTGCCGCGGAGATGGACAGCGGGATGCCTCGTGCCCAGAGCGAAAGCACGCCACCCGTCAGGGCAAAGGGGATGCCGGTGAACACGAGAAGTCCGTCCTTGATGTTGCCAAACATGGTGAACAAAAGGACGAAGACCATCAGCAAGGCTAGTGGCACCACCAGCTGAAGTCGCTTCGTTGCGGATTCGAGCTGCTCAAACGTTCCGCCCCACGCCGTCCAGTAGCCACTCGGCACGGACACCTTCGCGATAGCAGCCTGCGCGTCGCTCACGAACGAGCCGAGGTCGCGGCCGGTCACGTTTGCGCTGACTACGACTCGGCGCTTGCCGTCCTCCCGAGAAACCTGATTCGGACCGGGCGTCAATTCCAGGGTGGCCAACTCGCCAAGCGGCACGTAGGCGGTGGGGCTGGTTCCCTTGGGCAGCGCAATCGGCAATCGACGCAGTGCTTCCACGTCCTGTCGGACCGACTCCGGGAGCCGGACCAGGATGTCGAAGCGACGGTCCCCTTGGAAAAAAGTACCCGCCTCCCGTCCGCCGAGGGCCGTGGCCACCGTCTCCTGCACCTCATTCATGTTGAGGCCATAGCGCGTCGCCTTCGCTCGGTCCACGTTGACCGACAGCATGGGTAGCCCGGTCGTCTGTTCGACCTTGACTTCCGTCGCGCCCGGCACCTTGCCCAGCGCCTCGGCGACCTCTGCGGCGGACTTGTTGAGAATGTCGTTGTCGTCGCCGAAGATTTTGACCGCAACGTCCGAGCGCACACCTGAAATCAGCTCATTGAAGCGAAGCTGAATAGGCTGCGAGAACTCGTAGTTGTTGCCGGGGACCAGGGCAGCTTCTTCGCGCACAGCAGCGAGCAGCTCATCCCGGGTTTTGCGGGGCTCCGGCCACTTGTCGAGTGGCTTGAGCATGATGTAGCCGTCCGAGATGTTGGGCGGCATCGGGTCGGCTGCAATCTCGGCGGTCCCGGTACGGGCAAAGATGCGCTCGATTTCCGGAAACTTGGCCTTCAGACGAGCCTCGAGTTGCTTTTGCATCTCGACCGACTGGGTCAGGCTGGTCCCGGGAATGCGGAGTGCCTGGATGGCGAAGTCGCCTTCGTTCAGGCTCGGGACGAATTCGCTTCCAAGCCTGCTGGCCACGGCGACCGAGAAAACGACCGCGACGGCAGCAAACGTGAAGACCACGGGCGAGTTGTTCAAAGCGCTCTTGAGCGCAGGCTGATAGCGGCTCTTGGCCCACTCCATCAGCCGGTTCTCCTTCTCGGCGACGCGATTGCCGATGAAGAGCGAAATGGCCGCGGGAACGAAGGTGACCGACAGCACCATGGCGCCGAACAATGCCAGCAGCACCGTGTACGCCATCGGGTGAAACATCTTTCCTTCGACGCCCGTGAGCGCCAGGATGGGAACGTAGACCACCATGATGATGAGCTGACCAAACAGCAGGGGTCGTCGGGACTCTCGGGCCGCTTCATAGACCTCGTGAAATCGCTCTGAGCGCGTCAGCGGTCTTCCTCGATGGGCCTGCGCATGCGCAAGGCGCCTGATGGCGGCTTCGGCCGAAACGAGCGCGCCATCGGCGATGACGCCAAAGTCCAAAGCGCCAAGACTCATGAGGTTGGCACTGATGCCGTAGCCGACCATGCCCGTGAATGTGAACAGCATCGAGAGCGGGATGACCATCGCGACGATAAGTGAGGCTCGGAAATTGCCCAGCAGGGCGAACAGCACGACGATGACCAAGACCGCGCCCTCCAGAAGATTCTTCTGAACGGTTGCGATGGCCTTGTCGACAAGCACCGTGCGGTCGTACACCGTGACGGCCTTGACGCCCGCAGGGAGGGTCTTGTTGATGGCCTCCATCTGCTTGTCGACGGCGTGCGAGACCGTGCGACTGTTTTCGCCCATCAGCATGAACACGGTACCGAGCACGACTTCTTTACCGTTCTCGGTGGCAGCGCCAGTGCGCAGTTCGCGGCCCAAGTCCACGTCGGCGACGTCACGGACACGAATGGGCTGGCCCTGCGCCGTGCCGACAATGATGTCGCGGATGTCGTCCATGGACTTCACCTGTCCCGGAGCGCGAACCAGGTACTGCTCGCCACGCCGCTCGATATAGCCTGCGCCATGGTTCGAGTTGTTCTTCTCGAGCGCGCTCACTACGTCCGACAGGCCCAACCCGTAGGCACCGAGTCGCTCCAAGTTCGGCGCGACGACGTACTGTTTCTCGAAGCCACCGATGGAGTTGATTTCGGTGACGCCCTTGACGTTGCGCAGTTGCGGCTTGATGACCCAGTCCTGAATCTCGCGCAAGTCCGTCGACGTGTATGCCGTGCCATCAGGCTTCTTCGCGCCGTCCACCACCTCGACGGTCCACAGGTAGATTTCCCCGAGACCCGTGGAAATAGGCCCCATGCTCGGCGTGATGCCCGTGGGCAGGCGGTCGCGTGCCTCCTGCACCCGTTGGTTCACGAGCTGGCGTGCGAAGTAGATGTCGGTACCGTCCTTGAAGATGACGGTGACCTGCGACAGGCCATAGCGAGAGAGCGAACGGGTCTGTTCGAGCCCGGGCAGGCCGGCCATCACGGTCTCGATGGGATAGGTGATGCGCTGCTCGGTCTCCAGCGGCGAATAGCCCGACGCCTCTGTGTTGATGACGACCTGAACGTTGGAGATGTCGACGACAGCGTCGATGGGAAGACGCGAGTAGTTGTAGACCCCTAGCCCGGCCATGCCAAGCACAGCCAGCATGACCAACCAGCGCTGCTCGATGCAGAAGCGAATGATGCGTTCGAACATGGTTCGTCCCTGCTCAGTGACCGTGCTCGGCGCTGGCTTTGCCGAGCTCCGACTTCAGGACGAACGTGTTGGTGGCAGCGTACTTGTCGCCCGGTTTCATGCCGCCGAGGATTTCAACCGCACGACCGTCCGACCGGCCGACCTTTACAGGCCTAGCAACGAACCCCCCCGGAGCGGCCATGAAGAGCATTGGCTGCTCGTCAATGGTCTGGATAGCGTCCGCGCTGACGGTTAGGGGAACGTCCTGGTCCTCGCCGAGAACTGCGACCGTCACAAAGAGACCTGGCCGCCACGCACCCTTGGGGTTGGTCAGAGTCACGCGGGCACGTGCCGTGCGAGTTTGCTCGCCGAGCAGCGCGCCGACGTACGAAATGGTCCCCTCGGCTTTGCTGTCGAAGGCCGTCGATGAAACGATGACCCGTTGACCCACGCGCACGGCGGCCAGGTCCTTCGGAGACACCGCGAACTCTGCCCAAACGCTTGACAGGTCAGAGACCGTGAAGATGCTCGCGTCTTCCTTAACGGCTTCGCCCAGGCTCAGATGCTTCTCGACGACAGTGCCTGCGAACGGTGCCCGGATTTCGAAGCGATTGAGGCCCGTGGACGAACTCGGCGCGCCAATAGCCGCCAGCTTCTGTGAAGCGTTCCGGACGGCAATTTCCGCTTCCTGCAGAGCGCTCTGCGCCTGCTGGTAGTCCTGCTGCGCGGAAATCTTGTCTTCCCAGAGCTTCTTCTCGCGCTCGTAGGTCGATTTCGCGAGGTCCCGCCGCTTCTGCGCAGTCAGGAGTTCGCTGCGCTGCTCCGACAAGGATGTGCTCGCGACAACCGCCAACACCTGTCCCTTTTGGACCAGCTGCCCGAGATTGGCGTTCACGGACTCGGCAACGCCAGCCAGTCGGGGAACGACGTGAGTGGTCCGGTCTTCGTTGAAGCGGATTTCGCCTTGGAATTGGACAGCTGCTTGGAGCTTCGCCGGACCTGCGTCTTGCACCGTGATGGCCGAGGCCTTGAGTTGCTCCTCCGTCAGTTTGACCTGACGTTCCTCATGTTCTTCCTTCTCGCCCTCTTTGTGGCCGCCCTTCGGTTCGGCTTTGGCCTCGTGCCCGTGTTCATCCTTCTCGCCCTCTTTGTGGGCAGCTTTGCCGTCGGCAGCGTGCTCTTCCTTGTCGCTGTGGCCGGCTTCGGAGTGCCCGGCTTCATCACCGCCGGTCTTCGCGCGCTCGGACATGAGGACGGCCCCGCCGCCTAAGACGCCGACGAGCACGATGACCGCCATCGCGATGCGTTGTTTGTTGCTGATTGCCATGATGTTTGATGTGTTCGATTACCGACCGAGCAAGCGGTCGATGGCCGTGGCGGCCTGGTTGGAGGTCGACAACGCGGTCAGGTAGCGCGCGCGTGCCTGAAGCAAGGAGCGCTGAGCGTCGATGACGTCGAGAAAGCCGAACTTGCCGGCCGCGAAGCCTTTGGTGGCGGCGTCGTACGCCTGCTGCGCCGCGGGCAAGACAGTCGACTTCAGCGTGCGGGCTGAAGCGCTGGCGACCCCCAGCTGGTTCGATGCCTGCTGCAGTTCCGTCAATAGGCGGATGCGCGCGGCCTGGTACTCGTCGCTGGCCTTCTCGGCTCGCTTCAGAGCCTCGTAGGTCGCGCCTTGGTTCCGGTCGAAGAACGGCAACGGGATGGAGATGCCGACGATGGACTGGGTACGGCCGAGCTCGTTGTCGCGCTTGGCGCCGACACTCACGGTGAGGTCCGGGACGCCCTTGCTGCGTTCGATATCGACAAGCGCCCGGCGCCGGTCGACTTCGATACGACTCGTCAGCAACCCAGGCGAAGCGTCGAGTTCCCTGACGAGTTCGGAGGCAGGTGCTCGAAACGGCATCAGTTCGATGTCGCCTTGCACAGTGCTGAACAGCGGCTCGGGGTCGCCCCAGAGCGCGGCAAGCGTCTGCCTGGCGTTTTGCAGCTCGGCCACCGCCTCGGCCGCTTCGAGCTGTGCGTTCGCCTGGTCGACCCGAGCACGGGTTTCGTCCACCGGCGAGACCTTGCCGGCGGCCACCCGCTTACCGATGGCGTCAGCGCCGCGAGCCGCCAGGTCAGCGGAATTCGCCGTCAGGGCGACCCGTTCCTGCGCGACCAGCACGCCAAAGAAGGCGCGAACCACATCAGCCCGCAGGCCAGCCCGGACGTTGCCGAGTTCCGCCTGCGCCAGTTCGCGCGCCCGGCCGGCCGCGCCGACGCGAGCGGCACGCTTTCCGCCGAGCTCAATCGGGAAGTCCACCGTCGCGGTGGTCGTGCGGGTCGCTCGTTGGGTGTCCTCGACCGAAGCGCTCAGCTCGGGGTTTCGCCAGGCGCTTGCCTGGCGCACGGCGCCGTCATTGGCATCGACCTCGCGCTGTGCCGCGGTAATGGCGAAGCTCTTGGAGGCTGCGAGCGCCTGGGCCTGTTCAAGGGTAAGGACCGACGCGGGCTGTGCCTGCGCCGGAGAGAAGCAAAAGGGGCTGAGCAATATCGCCGCCAGCCCGAGCGGCAGAACGTGTTTTCGCATCGAATCTCACAAGGTTGAAACCAGGGATTCGGCGAAACGTCAGGACAGTTGGAGTTGTGTGAGCGTCTCGCCGTTCAGACGAGACGAAGCCACTGAGGGCGGTCGGGCGCTCGGGCGAGCGCCGATGTGAAAGGTGGGGAGGGGACGACCTCAGCGGAAAGCGATGTGGCTCCGAAGTCGCACCCGTCGAGCTGGGTCAGAAATGCGGCTGACGCACTCGCGTGGCATGACGCGCAGTCGGAGTCGGCCATCAGCTTGCTGTCGGACGCCTTTTTCACCTCGCCCTTGTGGGCGTGGAAGTGGTGGCCGAAGTGCTTGCTTTGCTGTTCGGAGGTTTCGTGCTGGCAATACGCTGAAGCCGCCGACCAGGCGAACTGGAGCGGCAACAGCAAAGCAACGAAGATGAGGAAGGTCCGTAGCATTGGCTGCCAGTATAGGCGCGGGTTTACGCGAGGGTCTCTGGGGACGGCGGCGCTTCAGGCTACTTTGCGCAGGAGCCGCAGGCCGTTGAAGACCACGAGCAAGCTCGCGCCCATGTCGGCAAACACGGCCATCCACATCGTGGCGTTTCCGAAGATGGCGAGCGTGAGGAACACGGCTTTGATGCCGAGCGCCAGCGCGATGTTCTGCCAGAGGACGGCATAAACGCGTTTCGAGAGTCGAATCGTCTCGGGCACGCGGCGCAGGTCATCGTTCATGATGAGGACGTCTGCTGCCTCCATCGCCGTGTCCGTGCCAGCGGCGCCCATCGCGATGGACACGTTGGCTGTCGAGAGTGCAGGGGCGTCGTTCAGACCGTCACCGACCATGCCCACTGCTTGGCCTGACGCTGCCAGTGCTTTGATGGCTTCGACCTTGCCTTGCGGCAGCAGGTTGGCGCGAACGTCGGTGATGCCGACCTGGTCCGCAATCGCCTTGGCCGTCGCTTGGTTGTCGCCGGTCAGCATCACCGAGGCGACGCCCATTCGAAGTAGCTCAGCGACCGCCTCCTTCGACGAGGCCTTGGCAGTATCTGCCACGGCGAACAATGCAAACACCCCTTGCGAGTTGGCCAGAACCGTGACCGTGCGACCCAGCACTTCGTGCTCCTGCATCCGCGCTTCGAGCTCAGCGGAGCACTGCTTGCGGTCTTCAATCCAGCGGTGGTTTCCCAGAACGTAGTCGTGCCCGTCGATGGAGCCTTGGACCCCGCGTCCGAGCTCGGCAGCGAAGCGCTCGACCACCAAGGGCTCCCCATCAAGGCCTGTCGCGATGGCCTTGGACACCGGATGGTCAGAGCGCGCCGCAAGACTGTGCGCGATGCGCAGCACCCTGTCTGCGGGCACAGCGTCGGTCAACACAACCTGGGCCACCAGCTTGGGTTTGCCTTCAGTGATGGTCCCGGTCTTGTCCATCGCAATGGTCTTGAGCTTTCGCGCTTCTTCAAGGTAAACGCCGCCCTTGATGAGGATGCCTCGCCGCGCGGCCGCAGCCAGACCACTGACAACGGTGACTGGCGTCGAAATCACGAGCGCACACGGGCACGCGATGACCAGCAGGACCAGCGCCTTGTAGATGGCGGCCATCCACGCCCAGCCGAAGAGCAGCGGCGCACCGACCGCGACGGCCAGCGCGAGCACGAAGACTGCCGGTGTGTAGACGGCGGCGAAGCGGTCGACCAAGCGCTGGGTCGGAGCACGTTTGCCTTGGGCTTCCTCGACCGCGTGGATGATGCGGGCGAGCACGGTGTCACTGGCCGGCGCGGTGACCTCGAACTCCAGCGAACCGTTCTGGTTGATGGTGCCCGCGAAGACCTCGTCGCCGGGACCTTTGTCGACGGGAACGCTCTCGCCCGTCACGGGCGACTGGTCAATCGCGCCTTGTCCTGTCTTCACCCGTCCGTCCAGCGCCAAGCGCTCACCGGGGCGCACGCGAACAATGGCGCCGACTTCCACGCTCTTGGCAGGGACAGTTGTCCAGCTGCCGTCCGCCTGCAGTACCGCCGCCTCCTGCGGCGACAGCGCGAGCAGGCCGCCGATGGCGTTGCGCGCGCGGTCGACGGCGCGGGCCTCGATGAGTTCCGCCAAGGAATACAGCGCCATCACCATCGCGGCTTCCGGCCATTGGCCGATGACAAAAGCCCCGGCGACCGCGACCGACATCAGGGCGTTGATGTTGAGCTGACCCCGAAACAGCGACGACATACCCTTGCGAAACACTGACGTGCCGGCGAGCGCAATCGCTGCTGCGGCGACGCCCATGCCGACGGCCTTCCAGACAGTGGTCTCAGGGGCAAGGAAGTTGATGAGCTCGGCCGCGACCGCAACCACCAGCGCGCCGACCAAGCGAAGCTGCTCGGTATGCTGGGCACGCGCGGTGTGTTCGGGCGCAATCGGCGCCGAAAGGGTCTCCGTTTTGAATCCAGCGGCGTTGATGGCGCCCACGATTTCCGGCCAGTCCGTAGGCGGCGCATCGACCGCGAGCGTTCGGCCGGGCAGGTCGAAGCTCAGGCGGCGGATGGTCGCGATGCTTTCGAGCGCGGCGCGAATTTGGCCTTCTTCCGTCGGGCAGTCCATCGACGGGACGCGGAGTTGCAGTGCGTCACCGGAGGAAGGAATGGTGGCCGCTGGCTGCGTCACTGGCGCTGCAACGCTGCATGCCGACCCGCAGCAGCTATCCACGGGCGCCTTGGAGGCTGCCTCCGGATGCGGGTTTTCATGACCGTGGTCATGGTCGTCGTGCTCATGTTCGGCAGAAACGTTCTGGATGCTTGTCATGGGTATCTGTTCTTGTGTGAGGACATTAAGCAACCTGTAGCTACTCCAGAGTCAAGGGCCTAGACTTAGCCTTCTGTGACCAAGGACATTCGATGAAAATTGGCGAGCTTGCTGTCGTGTCGTCGACCCCAGTCGAGACCATCCGCTACTACGAGCGGGAAGGGTTGCTGCCTGCGCCTGCCCGCACCTCGGGCAACTTTCGGGTCTACGAGGCTGTGCACCTCGACCGTCTGCAGTTCATCCGGCACTGTCGCGGGCTCGACATGTCACTCGACGAAGTGAGAGTTCTCCTGCGATTCAGGGACGCTCCGAGCGATGATTGCGGGGACGTGAACACGTTGCTGGATGAGCACATCGGGCACGTCAGCCGACGCATCAAGGAACTGCGAACGCTGGAGAAGCAGCTGAAGGAGCTTCGGCAGCAATGTCCCGCGGCGCACACTGCGGACCAGTGTGGCATCTTGGCTGGGCTGTCGGACGGTTCGAGGGGGTCGCCATCCCGCAAGCCGTCGACGCACCTTCGCTCGGTTCATTCGAGTTGACGGATGTCGTTCCTGTCAACGGTTCGCGTATGGGCCAAACGCATCAAGCGCGACGCGGTCACGCTGTGGTTCGCCTACCGGCATCCCGACACGCGTTGGCCTGTGAAGGCGCTTTGCATGTTCGTGGTGGCGTATGCGCTGAGCCCCATCGACCTCATTCCAGACTTCATCCCCGTTCTGGGGTATGTGGACGACGCGTTGCTTCTGCCGGGACTCATCTGGCTAGCCCTTCAACTGCTCCCTGATAGCGTGGTCGGCGAAAGCAGAGTCCAGGCTGACCAATGGATGACCGAACAAGGCAAACGCCCCAGGAGCTACGTCGGTGCAGCTGTCATCGTTGCACTGTGGCTGCTGCTTGGGTATGCCGGGTGGCGTTGGTGGAGTCGGTAGGTGAGCCCCTGGCGCTTACGAGTAGGCTGACCACTTTGAGGCTGAAATGAGTAGCAGCTAACGTATTAGGCGAGGTTGAAGCGCGGTATGCGTTCGGCTCCGTTCAAGGGAGGTAGGAGACCATGGAAGACGATGAAAGTGCGAATCGCACCGAGCCACGACAGCCACCGGTTGACACGTTCCCCGGCAGCAACGCAGGCGGTGGTGGCCCAGGCTTGACGCAGGGCAAGCCGCCCGACAAGGCGCTGAGCACGCCACTCCCACTTACCGACGCCGAGGTAGTCCAGCTGCAGATTCGAGTCATTGCGCTGGAGAACCTGGTTATCGCGCTTCTAGCCAACGCGCCCCAGGCGACGCGCGGCCAAGCGAGGGAACTGGCCGACTACATTTCGCCAAGACCAGGATTCACGCAACATCGGTCGACGCTCCACGCAGCCAACCAAATGGCGCATCTGATTGAGCGGGCACATCACCTGAGCGAAGTCACCCCCAAAATCGTCTAAGGCAGACTGCGCAGGCGTCTTATCGAGATGCGCGCGAACTCACCGTCCGATGGCTATCAATGCGACCGCAATGGCAACCGCTGCTGCCATCACGCCGTACACCACCTTGCGTTCGTTATTTTTCATCGGTGCCGTCGGCAACTGCCGGGCGCTCGGACGAAAGAGCTCACCATGGTCTTGCTCGCGGGGGTCGTCGGATTCGGGTTGGGGAAGGTCGCTCATGATTTGCTCGCTTGTTGAACCAGTCCAGCCGGATTCGCTGCACCTACTCCAGCTTTAAGGCTCGAAGCCGAAGCGCGTTTCCAATCACGCTGACAGACGACAACGCCATTGCCGCGGCAGCGACGATTGGCGACAACAGAAGCCCGAAGAGCGGGTAGAGAACGCCCGCGGCAAGGGGCACACCCGCCACGTTATAGACAAAACTGAGGGCGAGGTTCTGCCGGATATTGCGCATGGTGGCCTGCGACAGGGTTCGCGCTCGGACGATGCCCATCAGGTCGCCTTTGAGCAGCGTGATGCCCGCACTTTCCATCGCCACGTCGGTGCCAGTGCCCATCGCGATGCCGACCGTGGCGGCTGCAAGAGCCGGCGAGTCGTTGACGCCGTCACCGCCCATGGCGACGACCCGTCCTTCCTTCATCAACCGCTGGACGACTGCGACCTTGTCCTCGGGAAATACCTCGGCAACCACCTCGTCGATGCCGAGCTGCTTGCCCACTGCCTCGGCGGTCGTCTTGCCGTCGCCCGTCAGCATCACGATGCGGATACCCGCCGCCTTCAAGGCTTGAAGCGCTTGAGGCGTCGTCGCCTTGATGGGGTCTGCGATGGCGACGAAGCCCGCTAGCTTGCCGTCGACGCCGACAAAGATGACGGTGGCTGCTTTGGCGCGTTGCTTCTCCGCTGCCGCGTTCAGGGGCGCACAGTCGATACCACTTTCGGCCAAGAACTTCGCGCTGCCGGAGACGACTCGCCGGCCGTCGACGATGCCGACCACGCCTTTGCCGACAGGAGAATCGAAGTCCGTAACTGCCGAAAGGTTCAGCTTGCCCTCCTGGGCGGCGTTGACGATGGCCAGCGCCAGGGGGTGCTCGCTGGCGCGTTCGACGCTCGCAAGCTTTTGCAGGACGTCGTCCTTCGTGAAACCCTCGGCCGGCTCGATTTGCACGACCTTCGGTCGGCCCTCCGTCAGTGTGCCGGTCTTGTCGAGCACCAGCGTGTCAACCTTCTCCATGCGCTCGAGCGCCTCGGCGTCGCGGATGAGCACGCCGTGCTGCGCGCCCTTGCCGACGCCCACCATGATGGACATCGGCGTGGCCAGCCCGAGCGCGCACGGGCACGCGATGATGAGAACCGCCACCGCCGTGATGAGCGCATAGCTGAACGCCGGCGACGGGCCCCACACCAGCCACGCGGCGAACGTGAGGACCGCAATCAGAATGACGACCGGCACGAACCAGCCGGCCACCTGGTCGGCCATCCTCTGGATGGGCGCGCGACTGCGCTGCGCCGCAGCCACCATGTGGACAATTTGCGAGAGCAGCGTATCCGCGCCGACCTTCTCCGCACGCATCACGAAGCCGCCGGTCTGGTTCAAGGTGCCCGCGGTCACCTTGGAGCCGACCGCTTTCGACACGGGGATGGGTTCCCCGGTGACCATCGACTCGTCGACATTGCCCTTGCCTTCAGTGAGTTCACCGTCGACCGGAACCTTCTCGCCGGGGCGGACGCGCAGGAGGTCGTTGACCTGGATGGCATCGACCTGAACGGTCTCGTCCGTTCCGTCGGTCTTCACCTTCACTGCGGTCTTCGGTGCCAGTCCGAGCAATGCCTTGATGGCTCCGGACGTCTTTTCGCGCGCTCGAAGTTCGAGCACCTGGCCCAACAACACCAAGACGGTGATGACCGCGGCGGCCTCGAAGTAGATGGCAACCGCGCCATCGGCCAAGCGCAGGTTCGGGGGGAACCACTGCGGCGCCACGGTGCCGACGATGCTGTAGAGCCAGGCGGCACCCGTGCCGAGCGCAATCAGCGAGAACATGTTCAGGCTGCGATTCTTGACCGACGCCACGGCGCGCACGAAAAATGGCCAACCTGCCCACAGCACGACCGGCGTCCCCAACAGAAGTTGCACCCAATTCGAGGCCTGCTGGGCGATGAGGTGGTGGATGTTGAAGAGGTGCCCGCCCATCTCCAACGCGAAGACCGGGACGGTGAGGGCGGTTCCAATCCAGAAGCGCTTGGTCATGTCGCGCAGCTCTGGGCTGTCGCCCTGGTCGGCGGTGGCGAGCACCGGCTCCAGCGCCATGCCGCAGATGGGGCAGTTGCCCGGTCCCATCTGGCGCACCTGCGGGTGCATCGGGCAGGTGTATTCGACCTGACTCTGGTCACCTTTCGGCGCTGGTTTGGTCGCAGCTGGCGCGTGTGCGTGGCCGCTGTGGTCGTGATGAGCGTTTTCCATCACCGTGCCGTCCGGCATCACATGGGTGCCGTGATGAGCATGGTCAGTGGTCTGGGACGTATGGGACGTATGGGCTTGCATGGCGCTCTCCGGTGTTGTTCGCAGTGTGGACCTTCCCCTCGTCGGAAGGTCAAGCGCCGCACTATCGAGAGACGAAACCGACTGCAATCCAGAGGGCGAGTGCCGCCAAACTGACCCAGCATAGCCAGAACAGGATGCGCTCCCACCAAAGGGGTGGGCTTTCGCGACCTTCAAGCCGGAACTTCAGGGTCATGCCGATGCCGTGGACCAGTAGACCCAGGGCGAGAAGGGGAACGGCATAGGTGCGAAAAGCTGCCGGGGCGACCAACGCGAGGCCAGCGCCAAGAACCATCGCCCCCAAGCTGGAGGCCAGCTCGGCACTCTTGATGGCTCCCGGCGAGGTACGAAGGACTCCCATCGTCGCGAGGCGACCTAGCCCTGATTCTTGTGGAACTTGGCGTGGTCGTGCTTGGCTTTGGCCTTCGCGCCGGAGGCCTTAGAAGCGGTTGCGCAGGGCGCCGTTGCCTTCGGTGCACCGCGTTCGGCGCCGTGGTCGTGCTTTGCGACGGCCTTTGCGCAACCTTTGTCCATCATGCCTCCGGACATGGGGCCCGAAGCCGCCGCATCGGGCGCTTGTTGGGCGAGCGCAGAGCCGGCGAACGCGATGAACGCAAGGGAAGCGACGAGATTGCGTGCAGTAGACATGGTGGTGGTTCCTTCGGATGCAAAGAGGTTGGATTCAGTGGGACTTGGCGGGTGTCTGGCCGCTGGGTGGGCGGTTCCCGAGCCGCGGCCAGAAACGCGGCGTCACCGCGGCGTAGGCGCGCCAGGCGTCGCCGAACGCGGCCTCCGAGTCGTTCTCTTCCGATATCGCCAGACGCACGTACATGACGACCAACACCGGGAACATTGCCAGCGTCAGCAGCGTCGGCCACTGCAGAAGGAAGCCGAACATGATGAGGACGAAGCCGATGTACTGAGGATGGCGCACCAACCGGTAGGGCCCTGACGTCGCGAGCGCCTTCCGTCGTTGCGCGTGGTACAGCACATGCCACGCCTTCGACAGGAGCATGAAGCCGGCGAAGAGCGCGACGATGCTCAGGATGTGCAGGACATCGAAGTGCGGGTTGCCGTGCTGCCCAGTCAGCAGCCACCACAGGTGCCCGGCGTCGTGACCGAACAGGTTGACGCCCGGGAACTTCGTGCCCAGCCATCCCGACAGCAGGTAGATGGTCAGCGGGAAGCCGTACATCTCGGCGAACAGCGCCACGATGAAGGCCGAGTACGCGCCGAAGCTGCGCCAGTCGCGAAGGGTGGTCGGCTTGAAGAAGCTGTACGCGAACCCGACGAAAATGACCGAGTTCACGACCACCAGCCCCCAAAGGCCATAGGCGTTGTCAGCGGAGTTCATCGTTGCCTCGCTCACTGTGGCGGTGACCACCGTGGTGGTGACCATGGTGCATGAACACGTGCATCAAGGGGCACGCCAGCACGAAGGCGAACGGCAACAAACCCAGCACGTGCGCGCGATGCTCGGTGAACAGAAGAAAGCCGCCAACCGCCGCGACGATGAGAAGCGCAACTCCCCCACGCGAACGCCAGAACGGCGGGGGTTCGTGGTCGGTCATGTCCATGTCGATGCTCCAGCCAGACGCAGCGCTACTTGGGTGACGGCGCCTTCATGGCCTCGCGGTCCATCATCATCTGCATCATCATTTCCATCATGTCCATGCGCTTGCTCATCATCTCGGGAGTCATGGGCTTCGCGCCTTTATCACTGGGCGCTTTCATCTCACCCATCATCGCCATGCCGCCGTGCATGGATTTCATGTGCTCCGACATCAGCGCCTGGCGCTCCTCGGGCGTCTTTGCGGCCATCATCTTTTCGTGCATCTGCTGCATCGACTTCATCTGCATGTCCATTTGCGCAGGCGTCGCTCCACCCGCGCCCGGCGCTGCGGGAGCACCTGGTGCCGAGGCGCCTTCAGGGTGATGAGCTGCGTGCTCCTTGTCGGATTGGGCCAGCACGCCCGTTGAAAGGGCGGCAGTGAGAGCGAGAGCGAGGATGGGACGCATGGAGAACTCCTGAGTTTCAAACAAGCTTCACACCGCAAGTCGACGAACGCCTTGATGTAGGTCAACGCAGCCGACCGCCTCGCGCCTAGATTTGAATCTTCGAAAGGAGGACGCCATGGGCACCACCACGCTTTCAAGTCAGCACACGGCCACCTTTCCCGCGGCGCTACGTACCGGGCTGGCGCTGGCCGCGACGGTCGCCGTTTTCTATACGCTGTGCGCCCTGGTCTGGCTCGCAGCGCCTGGCGCATTTCTGAACTTCATGAACGGCCTGTTCCACGGCATGGACTTCAGCGCGCTCGTCCGACCCGCGCCGTTCTCCTGGCCAGGCTTCCTCGAAGCGCTGGTCGTCATGAGCGTTTGGGGCTTTCTCGCGGGCTCGTTCTTCGGGTGGCTACGCGACCTGCTTGGCGACTGAACGGGCGCCGGCGCCGCACCCATTGCTGCTGCTGCCGCAGCAACATCCCCTGCGCGGCGCTGCGGGCGTCGACTGGGCCTCATCGCCGGCAACTGCAACCGGCGTGTATCCAGCCACCTTGATGGCATCGCGCAGGACTTCCGCAGTCGCCGCGGCTGCCTCGACCTGCACGCGGTGCGACGCCAAATCCACCTGCACCTTGGCGAGTGGGTCGGCAAACGCAATCGCCTTGATGATGGCGCCGGCGCAGTGGCCGCAGGTCATGTCGTTGACTTCGAAGGTGACCATGTAGCTCTCTCCAATGAGTTGCAGTGAGGCTACTTTCGACCTTCCCACCATGGGAGGGTCAAGCGCATTCGTCGCACTACGCAATGGAAGTGGTTTCTTCTTGACCTTGCCACCGTGGCAAGGTCTAGGATGTTCTGGTATCAGTTCCGTCGAAGGACGTGTCCCATGATGAATATCGGCCAAGCGGCGAGCGCGTCCGGCGTGTCTGCCAAGATGATTCGGCACTACGAAGAGCTGGGCCTGCTGCCCGAAGCGCAGCGCACGGAGTCGGGGTACCGACAGTACGAACTGCCGGACGTGCACACCCTGCAGTTCATCCGACGCTCTCGAGAGCTTGGCTTCGCGCTGTCGGAGATTGGCGAGTTGGTGAGCCTGTGGCAGGACCGCACACGCCCGAGCCGCGAGGTCAAGGCGCTGGCCGAGACGCACATCAAGGAGCTGGAGCAGAAGGCCGAGGAAATCCTCGCCATGAAGTCTGCGCTGCAGCATCTCGTGCGTTGTTGTCGTGGCGACGAGCGTCCCGACTGCCCCATCCTCGACGACCTCGCCGGACACGGGCAAGTGCCGAAGGCGACATCTGCCAACGCCACGAAGGTCCGTCGTCGGCAGCAGGAGACACCGTCTGCCAGGCCCCGCACCGCCATTTAAAGCCGGGCCCTATACGTGTGACTTTCTTGCTGTCACACGAGCACAGCTCACCTGCCCGATAATCTGCTGACGTGAAACGATTCCGTGTCTTCATCCTGGTCCTGTTGACCCTGCTGCTCCCCATTCGAGGCGCGATGGCGGCTGCCATGCTGTGCCCGGACGGTGAGAGGTCGACCCAGACGGCTGTGGTGGCCACGCACGGACATCACGGTGCTCAGCCAATGGAGCACCACTCGAGCCACGAAGCGCATACGGACGGGTCGTCCGCTCACCACCACGCCGGCGCAGATGCAGCCGCGGACACGGCGTCCTCGGGCGAGCACCCGGCCACCTGTCATTTCTGCGCGAGTGGTTGCTGCATGGTGTCGCTGCTTGGCACCGCGCCTTCGCTCGAGCGGCCCCGCGTGATTTCTTGGGTTGCCTTCCCCGAACTCGTAGCGCCGCTGCCGGTGTTTCAGTCGGGCGGGCAGGACCGTCCTCCCCGAACCATCTGACCCAGTCAGGCCTCCGTCGAGAGGCCGAACAGGGCTCGTGCGTCCACCGCGCGAGGAATCCGCCGTGGCCTTTGCGCCGGCGCTTCAACAGATGAGTTCGAACAATGAAAAACAACCTACTGGCCTGGGCCGTTGCCCTTGCCGCGTGCGTGCCCCTCTTGGCATCGGCGCAAGACACCAAGACCGGGTCGCCTAAAGCGCCCGCGCAGCTGACCTATCAATCGGCATTCGCCGACTACAAGCCGTACCAGGACGCCCCTCTCGGCAACTGGCGGGCGTTGAACGAGCTCGTCTCCGGAGGGGCGGGCGGCGCGGCCGGCCACGCTGGACACGACATGGGCGGCATGAAGAGCATGAAGATGCCTGCCGCGGCCTCCGCGCCTGCGACTTCCGCTCCCAGCGGCTCGATGCCGATGAAGCACATGAAGCCCATGCCGATGCACGGCGGGCATCCCCAAGGGGGCAAGCCATGATGCGCCTGACCGCCGCGACGCTGGCCTCCCTGGTGCTGGCGGGCTGCGCGTCGTTCTCCCCAGACGGTGGCTTCAGCGCCGTGGAGCAACTGACCAAGGAACGTATCGCCCAGTCGCCTTCCTACCAGCGCACCGGCGAGCAGGCCGACGCCGCCGAGTCACGCGTTGCCGAGTTGCTGAAGCAACCCCTGACCGCAGACACGGCGGTTGAAATCGCGCTCCTGAACAACAAGGACCTTCAGGCCAGCTACGCCGAACTGGGCATTGCCGAGTCCGACCTGGTGCGGGCCGGTCGCCTCGCGAACCCGTCATTCAGCTTCGGGCGTCTCGCCGGCGGCGGTGCCGTGGAAATCGACCGCGCGGTGCTGTTCGATGTGTTGGGCTTGCTCACGATGCCCTTGGCCAAGCAAGTCGAGCAGCGCCGCTTCGAGCAAACCCAACTGCACGCCGCCCACGAGACCGTGGGAGTGGCCGCTGAGGCGCGCAAAGCGTTCTTCGAGGCGGTGACCGCGCAACAGCTCGTCGCCTATTCCGCACAGGTCAAGGAAGCCGCTGACGCATCCAATGAACTGGCTCGTCGCATGGCGGCGGCGGGCAACTTCAACAAGCTTGCGCAGATGCGCGAGCAATCGTTTTATGCCGACGCCACCGTGCAACTGGCCCGCGCTCAGCACCAGGCCGTCTCTTCTCGCGAGCGCCTGACCCGGGTCCTGGCGCTCGGCGGGGACCCGCTTGAGTTCAAGCTGCCCGAACGCCTGCCGGACCTCCCAGCCGCTCCTGCCGAGCCCAAGGACGCGGAGCAGACTGCGATGGACAAGCGCCTCGATGTGCTGGTGGCCAAGCGCGCGACCGACTCGACGGCCAAGTCCTTGGGACTGACGAAGACGACACGCTTCATCAACGTGCTGCATGCGGGGTATCAGAACCGGAGCAACACCGGCGAGACCCGCAAGAACGGCTACGAGATTGAACTGGAGTTGCCACTGTTCGACTTCGGCTCTGCTCGCGTCGCGCGCGCGGAAGCCACGTACATGCAGTCGGTGAACCGCACGGCGCAGGTCGCCATCAACGCCCGCTCCGAAGTGCGGGAGTCCTACTCGGCGTACCGAACCGCGTACGACCTGGCGAAGCACTACCGCGATGAAGTCGTGCCCCTGCGCAAGCGCATCTCGGACGAGAACGTGCTTCGCTACAACGGCATGTTGGCCAGCGTGTTCGAACTGTTAGCCGACTCTAAGGACCAGATTGCCAGCGTCACCGGCGCGGTGGAGGCCCTGCGTGACTACTGGGTGGCCGAGACCAACCTGCAAACCGCGCTCACCGGCCGCTCGTCAGGCCCGGCGCCGGCCATGGGACCGAGCACTGCGACAAGCCCTGCACAGCCGGCCCACTGAAGGAGAAGAACAATGACAAATCGCAGAACATTCTTCAAGGCAGCGGGCGCGACCATGCTGGGCGCTGCCGCCGTCAGCCGCGCCGGCGCAGCGTTGCTTCCAGAGGCCGTGATGCAGTCGTCCGCCGCGATGCAACTTCCGCCACCGCCGCCGAACGGCCGACCGTTTCAGCCCATCGTGACACTCAACGGCTGGTCGCTGCCGTGGCGCATGAAGGACAACGTCAAGGAGTTCCACCTGGTGGCGGAGCCGGTGGTGCGCGAAATCGCCCCCGGCATGAAAGCCAATCTATGGGGCTACAACGGCCAAAGTCCGGGCCCGACCATCGAAGCCGTGGAGGGCGACCGCATCCGCATCTTCGTGACCAACAAGCTGCCCGAGGTCACGAGCGTGCACTGGCATGGCGTCTTGTTGCCATCGGGCATGGATGGCGTCACCGGTCTGACTCAGCCTCCTATCGCGGTCGGCAAGACCTTCATGTACGAGTTCGTGCTGCAGCGTTCTGGCACCTTCATGTACCACCCGCACGCCGATGAAATGGTGCAGATGGCGATGGGGATGATGGGGCTGTTCATCGTGCACCCCAAGGACCCGAAGCAGTTCAAGGTCGACCGCGACTTCGGCTTCATCCTCAACGCCTACGACATCGAGCCCGGTAGCGCGACGCCGAAGGTGAACACGATGCTCGACTTCAACCTGTGGACGTGGAACAGCCGCGCGTTCCCGGGCATCGACCCGTTTGTGGCGCGCACGGGCGAGCGCGTGCGCATCCGGGTGGGCAACCTGACGATGACCAACCATCCCATCCACATGCACGGGCCGCACTTCGAGGTGACGGGCACCGACGGGGGCTGGGTGCCCAAGAGCGCGCGCTGGCCAGAGGTCACCACCGACATCGCGGTCGGCCAGATGCGGGCGTTCGAGTTCGATGCGCTCGCGGGCGACTGGGCCATCCACTGCCACAAGTCGCATCACACGATGAACGCGATGGGGCACAACGTCCCGACCATGATTGGTGTGGACCATCGCGACGTCGCGAAGAAGATTTCCAAGCTGGTGCCCGACTACATGGTCATGGGCGACAAGGGCATGCACGACATGGCCGAGATGGAGATGCCCCTCCCTGACAACACGCTGCCGATGATGACGGGCACCGGACCCTTCGGTCCGGTCGGCATGGGCGGGATGTTCAGTGTCGTCAAGGTTCGCGACGACATCAAGCGCGGTGACTTCAAGGACCCGGGCCCCTACAAGCACCCCGCCGGAACGCTGGCCAGCGAGTACACGGCCGAGATGCCTGAAGCCGTCCGCGCTCGGGCGCCCAAAGCCGATGCCAACACGTTGAAGGTACGCAAACCCACGGGCCATGAAGGCCATTGAAGGAGACACCCATGAAACACCTGAATGCATTGACCTTCGCCGTTCTGGCGCTGACCACCGGCGCCGTGTTCGCGCACGGCGACGAACAACACGCTACTGCCCACAAGTTCGACGCCAGCAAGGTCGAGGCCACGGACTTCGGTCAGGAAGGCAATCCGAAGAAGGTTGCCAAGACCATCAAGGTCGACATGACCGACGCCATGCGCTTCACGCCGTCGAACGTGACTATCAAGCGCGGCGAGACCGTGAGGTTTCTCGTACACAACGACGGCAAGGTCCTGCATGAGATGGTCTTGGGAACCAAAAAGGCTCTTGCCGAGCACGCCGAACTGATGAAGAAGTTTCCGGAGATGGAGCATGCGGACGCCAACATGGCTCACGTGAAGCCCGGCAAGTCCGGGGAAATCGTCTGGCAGTTCACCAAGCCCGGCGAATTCCAGTTTGCGTGCCTGCAGCCTGGTCACTTCGAGGCAGGCATGGTCGGCAAGGTGGTCGTCAAATGAAGCGCCGGGACTTTCTCTCTCTGGCCGTCGCTGGCACGGCCTTCGCCAGCTTTCCCGCCCTGGCCCGGCCGGCGGTGCCACCGGTCGAGGTCTTTAAGAGCCCGTATTGCGAATGCTGCGGTGCATGGGTGGAGCACATGAGGGCGGCCGGGTTCGACGTGAAGGTCACGCTCGTCACCGACACCACCGCGGCACGCAAGCGTCTGGGCATGCCGGACAAGTTTGGAAGCTGCCACACCGCGACGGTCGCAGGCTATGTGCTCGAGGGGCACGTCCCCGCGGTCGAGGTCAAGAAGTTGCTGTCTGCGAGACCGGTCGCAATTGGCCTTGCCGTTCCTGGCATGCCGCCGGGGTCTCCCGGCATGGAGGTTGGTACCCGCCAGGACCCCTACAACGTTTTTCTCATCGACAAGCGCGGACTCGAAACCGTGTTCGCTTCCTACCCCAAAGCCTGAAGGAGCACCCCATGAAAGCCACTCACATCATTGCAGTACTCGGCCTGACCATTGCGTTCAATGTCACCGCCCAAACCCCGCCCGCCCCAGCGACTGTTGACCATGCAGCACACCATACGGCCGCGAGCGCGCCCACGACCGACGGAGAGGTCCGGAAAATCGACAAGGAGCAGGGCAAGGTGACTCTGAGGCACGGCCCCATCGCGAATCTGGAAATGCCCGCCATGACGATGGTGTTCAAGGTCGCGGACCCGAAGCTTCTGGACTCCCTGAAGGAGGGAGACAAGGTGAAGTTCGCCGCTGACAAAGTCAACGGTGCCATCACGGTGACCGCCATCGAGCCCGCCGCGAAGTAGAGCGCGGATTGCCGCGGTAAGCCACGCATAAAACGGGCGACTACACTTGTGATGCCCATGCTGCGTCGACCCTTCCATCGCCTGACCACCACGTTCTTCGTGGTGCTTTCGCTGCTGTTCTCACAGCTGGCGCTGGCGAACTACGTGTGCCCGGGGCAGGCGAGCGCGAGCGCGACTGCAGCGATGGCCGAGATGATGGCGGCAGGTCAACCCTGTGAGGGCATGGACGAGGCGCAGCCCGTCCTTTGCCATCAGCGCTCGGCGAGTGCCGCCCAGTCTTTCGAAGCCGTCAAGCTGCCGGCTGCGTCGCTGCCGATGATTGTTCAGGTCGTTGTGATGCCGTGGGTGCTTCAGGCCTTCGAGGTCGAAGCGCTGCCCGTCGCGTCTGCACCCGAGGCTCGTCCACCTCCGGACCCGCTCTTCCTCTCCACGCTCAGACTCCGCGTCTGACCTCTCCGTCGACTGACCCGGCGCTGGTGCGGCTCGCCCGCTCGCCAGCACCCGCCCATTTGTCTTCGGAGTTTTCATGTCTACCTCACACCTGCGCGCGGTTGTCCTGGCCGTCGCAATGCTTCCGGTCCTGGCCGTAGCCGCACCGCTCACGCTCACCCAGGCGCTCGACCTGGCCGTTCAACGCTCAGAGAACACCCGGTCGGCGCGCGCTGGCGTCGCCAGCGCCTCGGAGGCGGCCCGCGCGGCGGGTCAGCTCCCCGACCCGATGCTGCGAGTCGGCATCGACAACTTACCCATCACCGGGCCAGACCGACTCCGCACCACGCGGGACTCCATGACGATGAAGCGCATCGGCATCGGGCAGGAGTGGGTCTCGGCCGAGAAACGCGCGGCTCGACGGGCGGCTGCCGATGCCGTGGTAGGTCGGGAATCCGTCGCGGTCCAGGCGAGCGCGGCCGACGTTCGGCTGCAAACAGCGCTCGCCTACGTCGATGCCTTCTTCGCAGGCGAAACGCTCAAACTGACGGCGCTGTCGGAACACCACGTGCACGAGGAGCTGGAGGCAGCCAAGGCGCGGCTTTCCTCCGCAGCCGGCAGCAGTCAGGACGTGTTGGCGTCGACGGGCGCACGAGGCATGGCCGAAGACGAAAGCGCAGAAGTTCGTCAGCTGCAAAGTGCCGCACGGGCGGTGCTCGAACGCTGGGTCGGCACTCGCGTCGATGAACTGGCGCCACCCGAGGGACTGGTGACCGTCTCCGAAGAGACCTACGTGAGCAGCCACCCGACCGTGATAGCCGCACAACGCGATATCGAGCTCGCGCGAAAGCAAGCCAATGTGGCGAGCATGGAGCGCAGGCCGAACTGGTCTTGGGAGGTGTCCTACGGCCAGCGCACAGGGTACTCCGACATGGTGTCGTTCGGCGTCAGCATCCCACTCCCGGTGTCGCCGGCGGAGCGTCAGGACCGCGAGACCGCGTCGAAGCTCGCGCTGGTCGACAAAACCGAAGCCAATCTCACGGAAGTCACGCGGGCGGCCCAAGGCGAATACCGCAGCCTGGCTAGTGACGCCCAACGCCTCGCCGAACGGGTGCAGCGCTACCAAATCGCGGTCGTGGTTCCGGGGCAGCAGCGCACCGCGACGGCGCTCGCTGCGTACCGTTCCAACCAGTCAACGTTGATGGCGCTCTTCGAGGCGCGCCACATGGAAGTTGAGGCGCAACGAAAGCTGTTGGGCTTGCGACGGGAATTGGCCAAGACCCAAGCCCTGCTTGCATTCAAACCGCTGGCTCTTGGAGATGCGCAATGAACCGCAGCCCGCTCATCCTCACCCTGGTCGCAGTCGGTGTGCTGCTCGGCGCGGGTGGCTACTACGTTGGACGCCACGGGACGAGCCCCAGCGCTGAACCGACCAATGCGGCGCCGACGAACGCCGACAGAAAGGTCCTCTACTGGCACGACCCCATGGTTCCAGGCCAACGGTTCGACAAGCCAGGCAAGTCTCCGTTCATGGACATGCAGCTCGTGCCGGTCTATGCCGACAGCGACGCGGGCGACGGCGGCGTCAAGGTCAGTCCCACCGTGCAGCAGAATCTCGGTATCCGAACGGCAACCGCCCGCAAGGCAGAGGTGTCGTCTTCGTTCGACGCGGTCGGCGCAGTTCAGTTCGACGAACGCCTCAACGTGGCGGTGCAGACGCGCGTGGCTGGCTACGTGGAGCGTCTGGCGGTACGCGCGCCCATGGAGCAGGTCCGCAAGGGCCAGGCACTGGCGACCATCTTCGCGCCCGAGTGGCTGGGCCCGCAGAACGAGCTGATTGCGCTGAAGCGCGCCGGCGTGTCGCAGGACCTCATCACCGCCGCACGAGACCGGATGCGCGCGATGTCCATTCCTGAGTTGCTTGTCCGCCAGAGCGAGGTCAGCGGAACCGCGCAGGCGCGCTTCACGCTCAGCGCGCCAGTCAGCGGGGTCGTCGCCGAGTTGGGCGTGCGCGAGGGCGTGGCCGTCTCTCCGGGCATGACTCTGTTTCGCATCGCGGGCCTGGAAAAAGTGTGGGCAGTGGCCGAAGTGCCGGAGGCACAAGCTGTTCGCCTAACGCGAGGGCAGAAGGTCAAGGCGGTGCTGCAGGCCGATACCTCGCAGACGTTCGACGGCGCGCTCAAGGAAATCCTCCCCCAAGTCAGCGCCAGCACGCGCACGCTGCAGGCGCGCTTCGAGGTCGACAACAAGGGCGGGAAGCTCACGCCTGGGATGCTGCTGCGCCTGCAGGTGGCGGGTCCGAGTTCGTCTCGGTTGGTTGTGCCGTCCGAAGCCGTCATTCGCACGGGCAAGCGAGCAGTGGTCCTGGTGCGCAAAGAGAACGGCTCCTTCGAGAGCCGCGACGTCGCGATTGGTCAGGAGGTTGGCGACGACATCGAGGTCACGCAGGGCCTGGCGGAAGGCGAGCGAGTCGTTGCCAGCGGCCAGTTCCTCATCGACTCCGAGGCGCGGCTGCGCTCGGTGACAACAAGCATGAGCGACGCCTCCGCGCCCGCTGCACCTGCCTCGGCTGGGTCAATGCCAGTCGCAGGGACGGCAGTCTTCGTCGGCGAGGGCAAGGTCGAAAGCGTCGAGCCCGACGGCCTCACCATTTCGCATGGACCGATTGCGGCGCTCAAGTGGCCTTCAATGACGATGGGCTTCGGCAAGCCCAATGCGAAGGCTTTCGCTGACATCAAGCCGGGTGACACCGTCCGCTTCGAGTTCAAGAAGGGCGGGGCGATGGACTACGAGCTCGTGTCCGTGCAACGCGTCGGGGTCTCGAAGTGATTGCCGCGCTCATCCGCTGGTCGGTCATCAACCGCTTCCTCGTGTTGATGGCAACAGCCTTCCTCGTGGCGGCGGGGCTGTGGTCGGTCAAAAACACGCCGGTGGATTTCCTGCCGGACCTGTCGGACACGCAGGTCATCGTCCGTACCTCTTACCCGGGCAAACCGCCTCAGGTGGTCGAGGACCTGGTCACCTACCCCTTGACGACAACGATGCTGGGCGTGCCCGGAGCAAAGACGGTTCGTGGTTACTCCTTCTTCGGCGACTCGTTCGTCTACGTCATTTTTGACGACAGAACCGATGCGTACTGGGCCAGGTCGCGCGTGGTGGAGTACCTCAACCAGGTCCAGAGCAAGCTTCCGCTCGGTGCGACGGCGACGTTGGGTCCCGATGCCAGTGGCGTGGGGTGGGTGTACGAATACGCGCTGGTCGACCGGACCGGCAAGAACGACCTCGGACAGCTCCGCGCGTTGAACGACTGGTTCCTGAAATTCGAGCTCAAGACCGTACCCGACGTGGCGGAAGTGGCCAGCATCGGCGGCATGGTCAGGCAGTACCAGGTCGTGCTGGACCCGGACCGCATGCGTGGACTCGGGGTGACCCAGGCTATGGTCATGGAGGCGCTGAAGAACGCCAACCAGGCCTCGGGTGGCTCGGTGGTCGAGTTGGCGGAAGCCGAGTACATGGTTCGCTCGCGCGGCTTCCTGAAGTCGCTGGACGACTTCCGTGCCATTCCCCTGTCGGTGTCGGCTTCAACGCCGGTGCTGCTGCGTGAGGTCGCAACGGTCCAAATCGGACCGGAGATGCGCCGTGGCATCGCCGAACTCGATGGCGACGGTGAGGTGGCAGGCGGCGTCGTCGTGATGCGCTCCGGCAAGAACGCTCGCACGACCATCGAAGCGGTGAAGGCGAAGCTCACCGCGCTCAAGCCCAGCCTGCCGCCAGGAGTGGAAGTGGTGGAGACCTATGACCGCTCCAAGCTCATCGACCGCGCGGTCGACAACCTGCGCTCCAAGCTGGTCGAGGAGTTCATCGTCGTCGCCCTCGTGTGCGCCATCTTCCTCTTTCACCTGCGGTCGGCGCTGGTGGCGGTCGTTGCACTGCCGGTCGGGGTGCTGGCTGCCTTCGTGGTCATGCATTGGCAGGGGGTCAGCGCGAACGCGCTATCGCTCGGTGGCATTGCCGTCGCCATCGGGGCGATGACCGATGCGTCCGTGGTCATGGTCGAGAACATGGCCAAGCACATCGAGACTTTCGAGGGGCAGCACGGCCGCGCGCCATCACCCACCGAACGATGGTCGCTGGTCGTCGAGTCGTGCGTCGAAGTGGGACCTGCGCTCTTCTTCTCCTTGCTGGTCATCGCCCTGTCGTTTGTTCCTGTGTTCGCGCTGGAGGCTCAGGAGGGTCGGCTGTTCTCGCCGCTGGCGTTCACGAAGACCTACGCGATGGCGGCCGCCGCAGGGCTGTCGGTCACGCTCGTGCCGGTGCTGATGGGCTACTTCATCCCTGGTCGCATCCCGCACGAAGCGTCCAACCCCGTGAACCGCTTCCTCATCGCCGTCTACCGGCCCGCCCTTGACATAGTGCTGCGCTTTCCGAAGGCGACGCTCGTGGTCGCTGCGGCGCTGCTGGTGCTGACGGCCGTCCCGGTGATGCGTCTCGGTGGCGAGTTCCTGCCGACGCTGGACGAAGGGGACTTGCTGTACATGCCGTCGGCGCTCTCAGGGCTGTCGGCATCCAAGGCATCGCAGTTGCTCCAGCAGACCGACCGCCTCATCAAGACGGTGCCGGAGGTCGAACGCGTCTTCGGCAAGGCCGGGCGGGCCGACACCGCGACTGACCCGGCACCGCTGGAGATGTTCGAGACCACCATCCAGTTCAAGCCCCGCGCACAGTGGCGGCCGGGCATGACACCGGACAAGCTCATCGAAGAACTGGACCGCGTCGTCAAGGTGCCGGGCCTGTCCAACATCTGGGTGCCGCCCATCCGCAATCGCATCGACATGCTGGCCACCGGCATCAAGAGTCCCGTCGGCATCAAGGTCGCCGGCGCCGACCTGATGACCATCGACAGGCTGACCACGCAGATTGAGGCGGCGGTCAAGCGCGTGCCCGGCGTCACGTCCGCGCTCGCCGAGCGCCTGACGGGCGGCCGGTACATCGACGTCGACGTGGACCGGTTGGCCGCGGCGCGGTATGGCTTGTCCATCGCGGACGTGCAGGCGGTGGTCTCCACAGCCATTGGCGGCGACAACGTCGGCGAGATAATTCAGGGCCGTGAACGATATCCCATCAACGTTCGCTACCCGCGCGAAATCCGTGACTCGTTGGAGCGGTTGCGTCAACTGCCATTCGTGACCGGGAAGGGCGCTACCGTGCTGCTGCAGGACGTGGCGCGATTGTCAATCGAAGACGGTCCGCCCATGCTTCGCAGCGAGAACGCACGGCTCTCGGGCTGGGTCTACGTCGACGTGCGAGACCGGGACCTGCGCTCCGTTGTGAACGACATGCAAGCGGCCGTGGCCAAACAGGTGGCGATGCCTGCTGGGTATGCGGTGTCTTGGTCCGGCCAGTTCGAATATCTCGAGCGCGCGACAGAACGCCTGAAGCTGGTGGTGCCGGTGACGCTCGCGGTCATCTTCGTGCTGCTCTTTCTGCTGTTCCGCTCGTTCGGCGACGCGGCGCTCGTGATGGCCGCAGTCCCGTTCTCGCTGGTCGGAGGCTTCTGGCTTATCTGGGCGCTGGGGCACTCCATTTCCGTTGCGACGGCCGTCGGTTTCATCGCGCTGGCGGGAGTGGCCGCCGAGTTCGGCGTCGTCATGCTCATCTACCTGAAGAACGCGCTAGCCCGCCGCCTTGCCGCAGGCGAGCCTGACAACGACGAAACCTTGCTTTCAGCCATCCGCGAGGGAGCCGTCCTGCGTGTCCGCCCGAAGGCCATGACCGTCGCCGTGGTCCTGGCCGGCTTGCTGCCCATCCTGCTCGCAACCGGCACAGCCTCCGAAGTCATGACCCGAATCGCCGCGCCCATGGTCGGTGGCATGGTGACCGCGCCACTGCTCAGCATGCTGGTTGTACCCGCCGCCTGGTACCTGCTGCACCGCCGGCGCGGCAAGCGGCACGCGCCTGCTGCCGGGCCAGTCGCGCTGCCAATTTCCGACCCATCCAAGGCCTGAACGACCACTTGTGAGAACACTCGCAACGTTCACCGTCGCATTGCTTGTCACCACCGCAAACCTTGCGATGGCTGAGTCCATGCAGATGCCGATGAAGGCCTCGACGGCAGCCTCTACCGTCGCGGCGATGCCGCTCGTCAACGGATAGGTCCGCAGGCTCGACGCGGTCCGGGGCTCATCGCGCTGCGACACGGAGACATTCCAAACCTAGCAATGCCGGCAGTGATGATGGGCTTCGACATTGCCGACAAGAAAATGCTCGCGGGCCTCAAGGTTGGCGACAAGGTCCTACGAGATGGTCAAAGGCAAGGCGACTGTTACGGAGGCTGCACGCGGTCAATTGCAGGGCGTCACGGTCAGCCATCGTTGTCGGGCCTTATCGGCCGGTTACTCTGCTTGGCCAGATAGAACCATTTCGTGGCCATTAGGCATTCGGGTGGGGAAGACGACGAACCCGTCGAACGGTGCGAAGACGCGAGAACCTTCTGCCGCGTTGCGATGACGTAGCCTGGTTGAAGCGCATCAGAACTTCGACAGTTGCGAGCGAACGCATCGCCTGTGGTGACGGCCACGCCCAAGGCCGCCCGTGGTGGTATGCCCTGCTAATCGGCTCCATACACGCCGGTGGAACGGTGGGACTGACTTCAATGAGCTGGGAGCGCACCACGCGTCGTCCGTTGTTTGGACGATACAGAGCGCACCGCTTATGCTCGCCGCATGTCCGCTGACCCTATCTTGTACTGCCTCGAACGGGTTTCTGACTACAGAGACTTCGAACGGCTCTGTTCGGCTCTTCTTGCCGGTGCTGGATATCCTGGGATTGAGCCGCTAGGCGGAACCGGCGATAAGGGGCGCGACGCCATCATCAGAAGTGATGATGCCGGCCGTCGAACCGTTTTCGCCTACACAGTCCGTTCAGACTGGCGCATCAAGCTCGACAAGGATTGCTGCCGCGTACGAGAGATGAGGCACAACCCTGACGCCTTCGTGTTTGTCTGCACGGAGGTGTTGAGCGCGACGGACAAGGACTTCGCGCACCAGTTGGTGTCGAGGACGTTCGGTTGGACTCTTGAGCTCTACGACCTGGAGCGGCTTCGGGTGCACCTGGTGGGCCCGCAGCGCCACCTTATCGCGCAGCACCCCAGCATCTTCACGCCGCCGTTCTTTCCACAGCGTGGGGGCCAATCGCTGTCGGAGAGTAAGGACACCATTCTCATCGACCACATTGACAGCGACCACGCCCTGGCAACCTGGCTCTCTCGTCGCCTGTCGCTTCAAGGCTTTCGGACCTGGTGCCGTGGGACTGCACCACTCGCTGGCGAGAGCCCGGACGACAGCGTGCGCAAGCTCCTGGAGGTTCGCGCCATCCAGTATCTCCCCATCATCTCTGCAGCAAGTGTCTCGGACCAGTTGTTCATCGAGCGTTGCTCAATCGCTGCCGCAAAGAGCGACTTCGTACTCCCTTGCAGTTCAACTACGGGGCAGGAGTCCCGATTGCCATCAAGGGTCAAGACCATCTCACCGGCAGCCTTCACGGTCTCGTGGACCCTCGGCCTGCAGCAAGTGCTTGAGCGGCTTGGTGCGCTAGGCGTTAAGCCAGAGCTCGACCCGGAGCGCGGCAGGCAAATTGCACTCAGGGACTATCTGCCGACCCGAGTTACCGTAGCAAAGCCAGAGCCTGTCTTTGCAAACGTGTTCCCCCTGCGGTTGCCACCGACCATGCTCATTTACGACCTCCGTCGTTCGCTCACGGAGACGGAAGTCTTGGAGCTTCGAAGGCGTTGGGCGTTTGTAGAGCTGAGCGCATATCGGCTCGTCGCCTTCACACCCCCACAGCACGGCGTCGTCCCTTCCAAGAAGGCGGACCGGACGCCGGAGTTTCTTTGGGCTGATGTCTCGCACAAGGACGGCAAGAAAACGTTTGACCTCGCTAAAGAGCTTGCCTGGCGTAGTCTCGAGGTTGTCTGTGCGGAGAAGGGGCTGAGGTATTGCAAGGACAGACAAGTCCTTCATTTCGCTGCGCGCGAGACGGGCGAGTGGAATCAGGCTATTCAACACGTCGATGGACGCTCGACGACAGTGCAACTGACGGGGGAGCGAACCAAAGGGTGGGGGGACCACGCGTCACCGTTTCTTTATCAGCTCGCGCCACGCTTCCGCCCCCAGCGCGACTTCGATGGCACGTGGAACGTTGTGGTCAACATCTACGTGCGGACTACGACCATCGAAGGGCAGGTATTCGAGCTAAAGGAGATTGGTCGTCGTCGGAAAATTGTCACGAGGAGCTGGTGGAACAAGGAGTGGCTCGCTCGGCTGCTCGGCGTCGTTCAAGCCCTCCAAACTGCGGACGGCCGTATTCAAGTTGGCGAAGGAAACCGAGCCGTGGTGATGGAAGCCACCCCTCTTAGATGGGAGTGTCCGGTTGGGCTGGACGTTCTCGCGCTGTCCGGCATGTCCGACCTAGGCGAGGAAATTGCGAACTGCCGTACTCGAGATGACGAAGCGGAAGACGACGATGAAGCAAATCCGACTGTTGGCCAAGGGGCCGTCAAATGACTGACACCTTCCACTTCCTCGGCGAGCCGCTGCTCGAGTTCGGTCATGGACAGACGGCCGAGGACCCGCACGACGGCCTCGCTCTATTCGGCCCTGCCGAGCCACGGTCTCAGCTGCCGGACAACATCGTTATGGGCACATCGCAGGGCATCGCGCTCTGGGCAGAGTGGTGCGCGGCCATGAATGCGCCGGCAGCGTGCGTTGACCCAGGACGTCATCGCGCTTGGCCGCCGTTTCCTGGTTTTGATGTTGCTTTTGGTGCACGTTGGCCTAGCCCAGTTCGGAGTTGCGCGGTCGATACGATGCAGCTCTCGGAGGCGTCACGTAAAGCCGACAAGCACGACCGTGCCTTTGCGGTTGCGAATCTCTACGTGGAGCAAGTGGAGCGATTGACCAAGCTAGACGCGCGTCCCGCGCTTGCCATCTGTGTCGTGCCCGACGAGGTCTACGAGAACTGTCGACCGAACTCGTCGGTTGCACGCGCCAAGCGAAGCGACGATGCACGAACCAAGGTCGAGGTCAAGTTTCTTAATCAGGCCATAGACGACCGCAAATCCGGACAGTCGCGCATGTTTGATGAAGGGGACCCATCCGTTGCAGCGGCGCTCGAAGAAATGGACGCATTCGAAGAAGCACGCGGCCTGTCTTCAGATTTTCGCCGTCAGCTCAAGGGGCGGATGATGGGTCACGAGCTTCCGGTGCAAATCATCAAAGAGTCCACGTTGCGAATCACACCACAGGTGCGCAACGGTGAACCGGGTACGAATCCCCTCTCCGACCGGTTATGGAACTTCGGAACTGCTGTCTTCTACAAGTGCGGCGCCAAACCGTGGAAGACGCCTTGGGCGCGCGAGGGCGTTTGCTATGTAGGGCTCGCTTACAAGCTGACCGGTGATGGTCGAAAGGCCTGCTGTGCCGCCCAAATGTTCCTCGATAGTGGTGATGGCGTCGTCTTCGTCGGCGAGTTTGGACCGTGGTACTCCAGAGAGACCGGCGAATTCCACCTTCCCCCCGAAAAGGCTGAGGCGCTGTTGCGTGGGACCATCGAAACCTATAGGCAGGAGGACGGGCGCCCTCTGAAGGAAATTTTCCTGCACGGGCATTCCGGTATCGACCTTGAGGAGTACCAAGGCTTTCTTCGCGCTTGCCCGCCGGGCGTCAAACTCGTGGCCATACGGGTCCGTCAAGACAGAGGAGGCCAGCGCTTGTACCGCTATGACGACCACCCTAACGTGGCAAAACGTGGGCAACATCCGGTCCAGCGAGGTGTCTTCTGGAAGCGCACGGCTCGGCATGGACTGCTGTACACCAATGGATTCAAGCCGAGGATTGCGACGTACGATGGGTTCGAGGTACCGGTTCCATTGGCCATCACGATTCAGCACGGTGAAGGCGACATTCTTCAAGTCGCCAAAGACATCCTCGGCCTGACGAAACTAAACTACAACTCGTGCCAGTTAGGCGAAGGGCGGCCCATCACGGTAAAGTACTCGGACCGAGTTGGTGAAATCTTGCTGGCGAACCCTGGACTGCCACCCGAAAAGTGGAAGCACAATTTTAAGTACTACGCCTGACGAGCAGCATGTGAGTAGTGAAGCTGGTCCAGCGGCCAGTATCACGCCCTTGTCGTCCGTCAACCAGACGCGTTCGAGAGATTCAGCTCCAGCGGGATGTGCATGTCGCTGCTTGCGCTACTGCCTCTTTAGTTCGCAGCCCCTGCGGTTCCAACATGCGAGTGGCAACCCCTTTTGGACTCCGACGCGCCCGAGCATCTCGGCCGTAAGGCGGAGGAAGGGTGACTGTCGAGTTGAAGCGACCGACCGATTTCGATACAGGGGTTCATCGGAGACAGCCTTGGAGCACTGGACGGAATTCAACGCGTGAGATGCGAGAGGACTTCTAGCAGAGCGTTTGTGGAGCTGCGCCCCACATGTCAACCTGAACATCTGCGCTGAGTTTCACCCGTCCAAGAGCCCACTTGAGGACGCTTACGTGCACCGCGGTGATTCGAAAGGCCCGGCTCCCACTTGACCCTCGTCGGGCCTGTAGAGTCGGGCGGGACGGAGGTCAACGAGGATGCAGGCAACAGTTCGAGTCGTAGATACGCTTTCAGACGTGAGCCGCGACGCGTGGCAAGCGCTGGCTGGACCCAACCCTTTCGTTGGCTATGATTTTTTGAAGCTTCTTGAGACCTCCGGCTGTGCCTCGCCGGCTACGGGCTGGACACCACAGTATTTGCTTGTGGAACGAGGGGGACGCTTGAATGGAGTCGCCGCGGTCTATATCAAGACGCACTCTCGAGGTGAGTTCGTTTTTGACCAGGGGTGGGCGCAGGCATTTGAGCGTCACGGACTGGAGTACTACCCAAAGCTCGTGGTGGCGGTTCCATTTACTCCCGTCCAGGGGCCCAGACTTCTTGCAGCCGATTTGGGCACAAAAAAGCTGCTTGCAAACGCTCTCGTTGCGCTGGTCCAGTCGTGCTCTGCGTCATCGGTACACGCACTGTTCGTCGAAGAGGAAGACAAGCAAGCGTTGGTAGAAGCCGGCTTCTTGATTAGGGAGGGAGTCCAGTTCCACTGGAGCAACGACGGCTACGCCACGCTGGATGATTTTCTAGTGCGGCTTACCCACGACAAGCGCAAGAAAATTCGTCAGGACAGCAAGTACGTCGCCGCAGCGGGAATTCAGTTTCGATGGCTCTCGCATGAGAACATCGCCCTTGAGCATTTGAAGTTTTTCTACGCGTGTTATTTGCATACGTACAGAGAGCATTGGTCAACGCCATACCTTTCGTTTGACTTCTTCTTGGAACTGCATCGCTCAAGGAGTGCTGACCTTGTTCTCATCCTTGCGATGAGGGATGAGTCGCCTGTTGCCTGCGCGCTAAACATTCTCGGCGGAAAAGTGTTGTACGGCCGCTATTGGGGCAGCACAGAGTTCGCTCGAGGACTTCACTTCGAGACGTGCTACTTGCAGTCCATCAAGTTCTGCATCGAACACGGGCTAGAGACATTCGAGGGCGGAGCACAGGGCGAACACAAGATGTCAAGAGGGCTGCTCCCAACTAAGACCTTCTCAGCTCATTGGGTGGCGGACGAGCGATTCGCTACAGCCATCGAGGATTTTCTTCGTCGCGAGACGCAAGCCGTCGACGAGTACGTCGAGGGCATGGATGAAAGTAGTCCGTTCAAGAGCGACTCGTAATGGTGCGCTTGGTGCGGGTCTTACCTTTCGTCTTCCTATCTGTGCCATTCACTTGAGCCTCTAGTTCAGCAATACGTTCGTCGCGCTCCTTCAATGTCATCCGAAGGCTGTCGTTAGCAATTTGTCTTTGGAGCAAGTGCTTCTGAAGCCTCTCCAATTGCGAAGAAGTCCTCAACTCCGTAATCGCTTGAGAATATGCGCGTTGGGACAGTACACTGCTGTGACCCAAAAACGGCTGCACCGCACGCTCTACGTCTTCCTGTGCCATTGACAGCCCCTGAGCGCGTCGAAACGAAATCTCGTCTCGCATCCGTTCCTTAGCGCTTCTGCGGCGCAGGCTGTGAGACCCCCGTCCTTTTGTGTTCCGGCCAGGTGCAATTGCCTTGAACGCGTCGGCGAGAAGTTCGATGGCGTAGTGGTCGGTGAGCGGAGTCCCTCGCGTGGACAGAAAGACCCGTCTCCCCGCGACTCGCTCGGTACAACCTAACTTCCGAAGATGCCCGGCTCTTTCCTCACTGATGAAGCGTGCAACTTCTCTTGCAAGCTCCCAGCGCACAGTAAAGCTGTCTGTGTAGCCACGCTTCTGAAACGGTGGCGCGACGGTGAAGGCATCGTTTTCCCGCTGCCTGTGCAGTTCCTCCTCTGAAAACTGCGAGACCTCGAGTGAATTTATGGAGGAGATGCGCCACGCAAGTTGCTCGCCCAAGCGCATCATGAGAATGTTTCGCAGTGCGGTGTGCGTCTCGCGATTCCGGCCCCAGAAGTAGTCTTCCAGCGCGTCAACATCCTTGTCGGTGGCCCAGTATTGGCGCGTGTCGCCGGCGCTCTTGTTTCCGATGCGCTCGAAGCACTTAGGGTAGAGCTGTCCCTCCTCGAGTCCGGCGCCCCGGGCCGCGCCTTCCAGCTTCAATGGAAGAGTCGAGCAAACGCGGCAGTCCGAAAAACCAATCGTCGTGGGGTCAAGGCGATACGCCCTCTGGCACTCGGAAAGGAACTTGTAAATCTCCTTCAGCTTGACGTTGACCGTCCGCCTCGCGGCGAGGTCGTCGTCGCGAGAAATGTGGCTGGCTTTGACTTGCTTAAAAGCATGCTTACGGTAGGCAACGATAGTATCGTCATCGACTTCACTCAAGTCCTTCTTGCGACTTGCTAGGAATTGAGCGAATGACTTCAAAGCATAGGTTGCCGCGTCCAGTTGAGACTTGATAGTCCTCGCGGGAGTCTCCTTCTCATGAAGGATGCTACTGAGCGTGTCGAGGTACTCGTTGAAAGGATACAGAAGCCTTCCACCGGAGTCTCTCAGCGAGGGAACACGCTCCTTCTCTAGGCGAACCCAATGTAGAGAAATCTCAGAATCGAAGTGCCTTTCCTGCGTCATATCAACTACGCCTCTTGAGCGGAGCAAGCTTGCTTATCGTCGCCGTCAGTTCCGCGGTTCTCGCTTCAAGTTTGGATATTTGCTGTCGCAACTCGTCCTCATTTCTCTGCCTCAGCGACTTCTCCTTACCCAATTCAATTCGGGCAGCGTCTGCTTCCCGTCGAAGTCGCACGACATCCTGTTCTTGCTGGTCCAGAATGCAGTTTGTTCGCCTAAGTTCGTCTTTCAAGTGTTCGATGACTGAACTCTTGTTCGCTCTCTCCACTTGGGATAGCGCCTTGTCTTTTACGACCTGCAACATCGACGCAATCGACGCCCTGATGGTGTCGTAGGCCGGTTGATTGAGGGTCGAGCGCGAGACCTTCGTTAGTTCTATTTCGGCATAGGTCTTTCCTTCGAAGAGCTTGGCACTGCCACCCCAGAATGCGAACGACTTGATGTCGACTGGAAACTGAATTAGAACCGGTTCGCCGTCAGTGTCGCGGACTACATCTCCTGAAGGCGTGATTTGCCAAGGTAAGCCGTAGCGCGCCCAACTAGCTAGCACCTTTAGTTTTAGGTCGACGGCCTCTCTAACTCGGTTCTTGCCACGCGCCGAGATGTGTTCCTTACCGGACATGGCACGACACCTTTGCGTTCCACCCTTCGAGCAGTTCGGCCAAGGCTCGTTGGTTGTCGGTAGCAATACGCGCTTCCAGCTCCATTACTTTGGCGAGTCCGGCGCTCGCTGATTGATAGCGAGGGCGGAGAAAGTCCGGAGTCGTCGCAGCGCACGCCAGCTCCCGTGCCGACTTCGCCTCCTTGGCTAGGTCATCAACGTGTGGGGATGATTTGAGAGAATGAATGCAACCAGCGCACCTTTCGTGGGACGCATTCTCGTGATGCAGACTTCCCTCTGCGTAGCACTTAGCTAGTCGAGCGGTAGCGCCAGGGCCTTCTGCCATGCATGAGGTGTGCTTCATAGGGTTGACGCGATAGCCATGCTTGTGAAGCAACTCCACAACCGTATGTACCTTTCGAATTGTGTTGGCGGATGAGAAGCTCGCATTCCTGCTCAATGCTTTGGTGAGGCGGTGAACAAGATAGGGAAACATGCCGCCAAATTTTTCGCCGCTATACATCGCCTGCACCTTGTCGAGAAGGTACTGAAATTGCGCGGGTTTCAGGGCGTCAAGAATCTCATTGAGGTCAACGTCGCTTCTGCCAAAAATTTCTGGGGCCGATGTCCCCGGCTGGCGCTCAACCTCGTCGCGCTGATATGGGATTGTTGAGCTCAGCCACAGGTGCCCCATCTGCTTGCTCAAGGCAACGATTTCGGCGCAATCGAACCGATTTACGTAAATCAAGCAGAAGGTGCGGCGAAACGGCCACTGCGTATCGTCGAACAGTGTCGGTTCGACGCCCGCCTCTCCGAGATACTCATGCAAGTAATTTCGGAACCCAAAGTCGTGTGACTCAATACCGAAATTGAGCCCAGCAAGGCTTTTCAGCACGAAAAGTTTGTCTCTCCTAGCCTCTTCCCTGGTCGCTGCCGTGGACTTTTCGGGTGTTCCAAGCGGTCTTAAGGTATTCGAAATGCGCTCTAGCAGGTCTACGACGTCGTGAACAATAACGTTGGCTGGAAAAGTGCGGTACTCTCGGTACCCCTTCTCACAATAGATTTCGAGTCTGAAGTCATTTAACGACCCTGCAACTGAGGTTAGACAGCCGAAGTGCATGCCGAAAGGCAAGCCTTGTCCAACCACCTCGTTCACTCGGCGACCATGATTAATGCCAATTAAACTCGCGCACGAGATGAAAGTCTTGTGCATCCATTTTAGTATTGAGTTTCCCTTGCCGAGATTGAAGTTGTCTGGTTCTATCCAGCTGTGATGCGGCGCCAGTTCTCTGACGTAGGCCTTGGTCGCTGCGTGGACTCTCCTTCTTGCCTCATCGTGGCTGTGTGCGTCAGGCTGGAAGTCCTCGCATAGCTGCCTTGCTCGTTCAAGTACGGAAAGCAATACTGGGCCTCGGTCATAAACCCATTCCAGAGAGTACTTGAAGAGCTTTACCGCATCCGAGAGTTGGAGGTTGTCTGTCTGACCTCTGTTGCTAGTCGGTCGGATGGTGACAGGGAAGGGGATGAACGAAAAGCCGTCGTGTTCCCCGTCACTCAAAGCCAATAGGTTGAGGGCTTCAGTCACGCTCTTTAGCGAAGCGCCGGGCTTCACTCCTGCGAAACTTCCATGTGCTGGGTTCGAGGGTTGGCCCGTCAGGAGTGCAATGCGGCGCCTGAAGGACCTTGGTACGCTGGCGCCGTCCAGCACGAGTCCCGTCATCTGCTGAAGCTGCGACAGATTGATGTGACCGCACGCGGTCTTGCTCGTTGACCGAAGGCGGGCTGCGATGGCAGGGTCTTTCCGCGCGGCCAGATACACACGCGCGAACGTCCTTCGATGATTCAGCACAGCCGACCACGTTGACCTCTGGAGGGTGGCGACAAGCGAAGCTACCGCCGAATGCGGTACTTGCCGCAGCTTGTAATAGCCCTCCTGGAGCATCCAGCTGAAAATCCGAAGGCAAGCGTTGGCTACGGTTGGCAGGTTGATGTCTAGCCGTCCGTCGTGGTGACTTTCAACGGTCCTGAGAAGCGCAGTTCGAAGCGGAGCGACTAAGTGAGGAAAGTTGTGAAGTCGAAGGACTTGTCCAGAATACACGCCGTTTCCGTTGCCGCCCGCCAGCAGGATTTCGGAGAAATCAAAAGTCTTAAGTCGTGAGGCGAGCGCCTGGGAATGCCGAACGTCGATAGTCAGCCGGTCTGACCGGTCTTCCAGGATGCGGTCGCGCCACGATTTCAGCGCTGCGGACCCCTTTTGCCTGTCTGACACAAGCGAAAGACGCGTTGCATTCTTGGACGCTATGAGTCCCTTATTCGCCTGTGTGTGTCTCATGAATTGCTTCCTCAAACGCCCGTAGCAAACCTTTGTGTGGGCTCGCAAGAATGAGTTGACGCAAGGCCTCGCAGACCACCGCTCTGGGCAAATGATGCTTTACGAACGCAGTCGGATTCGCGTGCGCGAGGTCTCTCAGGTTCCGCTTGTAGAAATTGTGTTGAAAGGCGGTATGGTGAATCTCGTCAATCCCAATGGTCAGGGAGGTGGTTCCCGTAGACGAAATCCAGTCGTCTACTGCTGACGACCTCGGTTGCGGCGCCATTCCCGTTAAAGGGAAGAGGAGTCGCTTGCTGACGTGTTCCTTGAGCTCGTGCTCCTCGACCTTCGCCTCTCGTCCGACGACCCAGAGAATGGTTGCGCCGAGCATCTTCATGAACTTGTTGATGTTCGACTCATGCATCCAGGAGATGATGGTCTCTTCCAAGTACTGCGCGGTAACGTCTATGCTGCCGTGGCCGGCTAAGGCAGCCGTGGAGAATACGTCTCCTGACGGCGATGTGTAGTGGATTTGAAGGGCTAGGTTTCTTAAGGAGCGAAGCTGGAAGGACCAAAGTGAATTGTCCCGACGAAGTTTGCTGTGGACTTGGCTTTCAATGAGGAGTTTGAATTGATTAGAGCCGCCCTTGAGTCGAAGGCGAAGGACGCGAAACAATGGGGTCCGCTCAGGGATTTGTGGGTCAGTTGGAGATTCAGCGCTGGCGTTGAGAAGGACTTTGAGCGCTTTCACCGCCAAGGGGCTCACCACGGTGAAACCATTGTCATCCCCCAGTTCCGGAACTGAGCTGAACACGTCGCGAGTCTGTATCTGGTCCGTCTTAAGCTTGACCCCGCGAAGCCGGTAGCCCTGACTTAGCGGCTCTATGTCTCTGAATTTTGTGCCCTTCAAGGTCTGCTTGTTCAGCCCCGTCTCTGCCATGAGGCTTACCAAGCAAATGAAGGCAACTTTTCGCGTTGGGCAGATGTGCGACAACAAAACCTCCCTCCTGGCTTCAAAGTCTTCGCCAAGCGCCAGAGAGTTCGGTAGCGGTACATCGCTCAGCCAAACGGTCCTCGAATTTCGCCACTTCTTATGTCGCAATCTGGAACTCGATGCGATGTCCTCGTATGGCTTGGCGACCGCGAGAGAACCCGTGATTCCCCAGAGAAAAAGCGCGACCTGGAGTTTGGCTTGTTGACCGAGGCCGAGGAACGGCTTGCGCTCTGGTGCGAAGCCGGCGAGCAGACGCCGCCGCATTGGGGCGGGGAGGCCGTCTAGGCCAGATTCCTGTGCAAGGCGTAGCTGCGCGACCACCTGCTCGTGCGATTCGAGCACTTCAAGACACAGTTGAAGAATGGGTGCCTTTCGCTCAACCAGCTTCGCGTTGGTGTTTGCCTTCAGTGACTGAAGCGTGTCGAATTCGATAGACCGAAGGGGTGCCGTCGCTTCCTCTGTTTCACCAACGCGCGTATGGTGGCGTCCCCGATTGCGCAGGGGCGCCTGAAAGCGGGTTTTGAATCCGCAGGACTTCACGCCATGGCCGTCGCCAAGCGGCAGGGGAAACAACTGGAAGATGTATCTAGCGCTAAGCGAAGTTGTGTATCGAGTGCTGCCCTCGTACTCAGCGGCGACAACGTCTTCAATAAGCGTGAACAGTCGCTTAATCCTGCGCTGGTCGAGGATTTGCGGCGAGGCATTAAGCAATGCCAGCGCTTCTGGATTCCTGACAAGTCGCCCCAAGACGTGCCCGAACCTTCGCAGTTGCTGATGGGGAAGCGGGGAGGGTGACGACTCCAAGACTGACCAGAGCAGACCCTTAGGCTTAACGCCTAGGGTCCTGAGCGGCACTTCGAGCGAGTGGTGGACGCGCTCGCCGTTAGGGTTTGCCCATGTGCGCAGGGTCACACCTGAACTTGTCCAGATGTGGCTTGACGATGAATTCGGTGCCAAGGAGCCCATGATGACCTGGGGAAGCTGCCAATCTCAATGCTATATGTACACGGTGTAGAAGCCTACATAAGTTGTCGTACTCGCCGTACGAGTGTTCCTTGAGGTAGAGCGGGCAGGCGGCGATCAGCGCCGTGCCATCGAACACCGCGAGGAACTGCGGCAGCCAGCCGGTCCGCGCCACGGCGCTCTCCGACCGGTGCAGCGCCAGCAGGTACTCGTGGCGCATGAACGGCGTGGCGCTGGCCTGGGCGGCGACCAGTTCGTTCCACGCCGCCGCATCGATCTGGCCCGGGTCGTCGAAAACCCGAATGACATAATCGTTCGAGCCTTCCGGGCCGTCCGAATCGGCCTCCGTCTTTCGCTTGCGCGCGTCCGCAGTACCCACCATGTCAGAACAATCCTCGGTCAAAGTGGCGCTGGCGCAGATCAATGCCACGGTCGGCGATCTGGCCGGCAACAGCGCGCGCATCGTCGACGCCGCGCGCCGCGCCTTCTCGCAAGGCGCCCGGCTGGTGCTGACCCCCGAACTCGGCCTGTGCGGCTACCCGCCCGAAGACCTGCTGCTGCGCCCCGCATTCATGCAGGCCTGCGCCGATGCGCTGGCCGACTGCGCGCGAGCGCTGGCCGATTTGCCGGGCTTGTTCGTGGTGGTGGGGCATCCGCATCAGTTCGGTGATCGGGGTGATGTTAGGTCGAACTCGGTTTCGGTGCCGCAGCGCTACAACGCGGCCTCGGTGCTGAGCGAAGGTCGGGTGCTGGCCACCTATTGCAAGCGCGAACTGCCGAACTACCAGGTGTTCGACGAGCGGCGGTACTTCGCGTCGGGCCGCGATGCGGGGCAGGGGGCCGTCGTGATCGAGGTGCAGGGCCTGAAGTTCGGTCTGAACATCTGCGAAGACGCCTGGTTCGACGAGCCGGGCACGCTCGCGAAGGCCGCTGGCGCGGACGTGCTGTGCGTGCTGAACGCCTCGCCGTTCCACCTCGGCAAGCTGGCCGAGCGCGAGGAACGGATGGCGCAGACCGCACGCGCACTGCGCATGCCGCTGCTCTATGCCCATCTGGCTGGCGCGCAGGACGAGGTCGTGTTCGACGGCGCCTCGTTCGCGCTGGACGCCGAAGGTGCGGTGACCGCGCGCGCCGCGATGTTCGAGGAGGCGCTGACGCTGCTCGACGTGTCCGCCGTGACGGCGACCGGCGAGGTGGCGCTCACGCCGTCTATCGAGGCGCAGGCCTGGGCGGCGCTGGTCGTCGGCGTGCGCGATTACGTCGACAAGAACGGATTTCCCGGCGTGATCATCGGCTTGTCCGGCGGCATCGACTCGGCGCTGGTGCTGGCGATCGCCGTCGACGCCCTGGGCGCCGACCGCGTGCGCACGGTGATGATGCCGTCCCCCTACACGGCGGACATCTCGTGGATCGACGCCCGCGACATGGCGCAGCGCCTGGGCGTGCGCTACGACGAGATCTCGATCGTGCCGATGTTCGAAGATTTCAAGCGCAGCCTGGCCACCGAGTTCGCGGGCCGCGCCGAGGACGCGACCGAGGAGAACATCCAGGCGCGCATCCGCGGCACGCTGCTGATGGCCCTGTCGAACAAGTTCGGGTCCATCGTGCTGACCACCGGCAACAAGAGCGAGATGGCGACCGGCTACTGCACCCTGTATGGCGACATGGCCGGCGGCTTCGCGGTGATCAAGGACGTCGCCAAGACGCTCGTCTACCGCCTGGCGGCGTGGAAGAACGCGCAAGGGCGCGAGATCATCCCCGAACGCATCATCACGCGCCCGCCCTCGGCCGAACTGCGCCCCGACCAGAAGGATCAGGACAGCCTGCCGCCCTACGAGGTGCTGGACGCGATCCTGTCGCGCTACATGGAATTCGATCAGGGCATCGACGAGATCGTCGCGGCCGGCTTCGCGGCGGCCGACGTGGAGCGGGTCACCAAGCTCATCAAGATCAACGAATACAAGCGGCGGCAATCGCCGGTCGGCATCCGCATCACGCACCGGGCGTTCGGGCGCGACTGGCGCTACCCGATCACCTCGAAGTTCCGCGCTTAAACTAGTCTCGTCAAACCCTTGCAGGAGCTCGTCATGAAACAGATCACCGCGATCGTCAAACCGTTCAAGCTCGAGGAAGTGCGCGAGGCGCTCGGTCAGGTGGGGGTGACGGGCCTGACCGTGACCGAGGTCAAGGGCTTCGGGCGCCAGAAGGGCCACACGGAGCTGTACCGCGGCGCCGAGTACGTGGTTGACTTCCTGCCGAAGGTGAAGCTCGAGGTCGTCGTCAAGGATGCGGACGTCGACCGTTGCATCGAGGCGATCGTCAAGGCCGCCAAGACCGGCAAGATCGGCGACGGCAAGATCTTCGTCACCGCCATCGAGCAGGTGATCCGGATCCGCACCGGCGAGACCAACGACGAAGCGGTCTGACGGCCGCCTTGCGCGCGCGTCAGATCTGGCGGTAGTTGTCCGGCGCCGTGGCAAGCGGCGCCAGCGCGCCGAGCCGCTCGACCAAGGCCACCGGGTCGCTGTCGACCTGCAGCAGCGCGTTCTGTTCGGCCGCCATGAAGCCCTGCGCTTCGCTGTGGCGCAGGAAGCCGAGCATCGCGTCGTAGTAGCCCGCGGCGTTCAACAGGCCGATCGGCTTGTCGTGGTAGCCGAGCTGGCGCCACGTCCACACTTCGAACAGCTCCTCGAACGTGCCGATGCCGCCCGGCAGCGCGAGGAACGCGTCACTGCGTTCGGCCATCAGTGTCTTGCGCTGGTGCATCGTGTCGACGACATGCAGTTCGGTCAGGCCGATGTGGCCGAGTTCGCGGTCCATCAGCGATGTCGGGATCACGCCGACGACCGTGGCGCCGGCAGCCAGCGCCGCATCGGCCACCACGCCCATCAGACCGGCGCGGCCTCCGCCATAGACCAGTTGCCAGCCGCGCCGGCCGATCTCGCGGCCGACCGAGCGTGCTGCCTCGGCATGGACGGGCGACACGCCAGGTCGCGAGCCGCAGTAGATGCACAACGAGATGGGTTTCATCGGCCCGATCATCCCGCGAATCGCTGCCACAGCGCGGCGGCCCAGGTGCCCGAGCACAGCAGCAGCGACAGGAAGACGGCGGCGCTGCCGATGTCCTTCGCGCGCTTCGACAGGTCGTGGATCTCGAACGAGATGCGGTCGATCGCCGCCTCGACCGCCGAGTTGAGCAACTCGACGATCAGCACCAGCATCACCGAGCCGGCCAGCAGCACCACCTCGACCCAGCTGCGGCCGAGCCAGAACGCGATCGGCAACAGCAGCACCGCGAGCCAGAACTCCTGGCGGAAGGCGCTCTCGCCGCGGTACGCGCTTTGCAGGCCGGCGACCGAATAGCCGGTGGCGCGGATGACCCGGTCGAGCCCGGTGCGCCCCTTGTGCGGATTGGTCATGGGGCCGGATTGTGCCTCGGGCAGAGGCCTGCTCAGGTCTTCGGGATGGGGGTCGGGCGCGCGTCGATCAGGCGCGTGCCGCAGAGCGCGTCGTGCCAGAACTGGCGCTGCGGGTGCAGCAGTGCCAGCAGTGCATAGCCGATGACGCCGATGGCCACGGCCGCCAAACCCTGCCAGCGCGTCCAGTGGTTCAGTGCCGCGACCGCCGCGGCCGGCGCGAACCAGGCGCAGCTCGCGACGAAGCGCGCCAGGGCGCGTGCCTGGCTCAGCGGCCTGCCGTCCGCGGTGACGACGCGGATGTGCCAGGTCTGCATCGGCAGGGTCTGGCCGCGCGCGGACCAGAACCAGCTGAAATAGACCGCGTAGATCAGCAGCGTGATCGCCCGCAACGCGGTGTCGCTCTGCAGCGGATGCTGGTGGCCGGTCAGCGCGACGAACAGGGCGCCGAGCGCGCCCGGGATCAGACCGATTCCGAACAGCAGCAGACCCTCGTAGACGAACGACGCCATGCGCCGCTTCAGGCTCGGCGTCTGGAAAACGCCGCCTGGAGCCCCGGTCGCCGCGGTCATTGCCGCGGCGTGGGTTCGGGTGCCGGCGTGGTGGCCGAGCGCGTGGCCGCGCCTTGCGGGCCGCGTTGCGGCAGCAGCGTCGCCTTGTTGACGAACTCAGGCGTGGCCGCGATCTTTGGAAGGCCGGTCTGCTGGTGGCCGGGTGGCGCAGGCCGCCGGTTGATCAACGTGGTCGTTGCGCCCGGGCGGGCCTGAACGACAGTCGGCGCCACGGCGCGAGGCGCAGCGACCAGCGCCGGGTTCGGCACGATGTTGGACTTGGCTTGCGGTGCGGCGTCGCGAACCGAGCGCACCGCCGTGGGCGATGCGTTCTTGCGCGCGGCCTCGGTCGGCGGCGCGGCGCGCTCGGCCAACTGCCGCTTCTGCTCGGGAGACAGCGCCTGATAGGCGTCCCAGCGCGCCCTGCGGTCCTGCGCCGGAAGCTGCTTGGCCTCCTGGAAATGCATCCGCGCTTCGGTGCGCTCCTTCGGCGTCAGCTTGGCCCAGGCCGTCATCCGCTCCTGCACACGCGCCTGCTCTTGCGGGTTCAGCTTGGGAAAGCGAGCCGCGAGTTCCTGCCACTTGCGCTTGCTGCGCACGTCGATCGTCGACCATTCGCGTTCCAGCGGCTTGAGTGCCTGCTGCTGCGCCGGTTGCAGTTCGGTCCACCGGGCGCCCTGCTCGCCCGCGGGGGGAGCCTTGACGGCTGCAGCCGGGGGCTGGGCACGTGCCTGCGACGTCTGCACCAGGCAGCCGACCGCGATCATCGTCAGGGTGAGGGCCGTCACGGCCCAACGCGGACCCGGTGTGGAGACGCGCGTGGTTCGGGTCATGGGAGCCCCGGTCACTCGCCCGGCGTCTTCAGGAATTCGGCGAAACCGGCGTCGCTGTAGGCGCGCGGCGGCAGGTCGTCGGCCAGCAGCGCGGCATCGACCTCGGCGGCGGTCGCGATCTGGGCGTTGTCCTGCAGGCGCTGGATCATGAACAGACCCGCCGCCAGCGCGAACACCGGCAGCACCGACGCGAACTTCAGCCACCAGCCCGATCCGGCCATGCCCAGGATGGCGGCGCCGCCGCGGCTCACACCGACCGCCGGGGTCGTCGCGGCGGCGCGGGTGGCACGGGCGCGCTCGAGCGCCTTCTCGCGTGCGAAGCGCAGGCGCTCGGTCAGGTCGGGGCCGATCTCGGCGGTGCGCTCGCTCAGCCCAGCGGCCACGCGCAGCGCGAAGCGCGTCTGCAGCGCGTCGACGGCGGCCTGAGGCGGCAAGCGGGAATCGGTGCGGAAGTCGTACTGGTTCATAGCGTTATTCCCTTTGTCCTGAGGGCCGTCGACAGGGCATGCACGGCGCGCGAGCAGTGCGTCTTGACGCTTCCCTCCGAGCAGCCCATCGCAGCGGCCGTCTCGGCGACATCGAGTTCCTCCCAGTAACGCAACAGGAAGGCTTCCCGTTGACGCCCGGGCAACCGCGCCACCTCGGCCTCGATGGCAAGCAGGATCTGCGCCCGTGATGCGGTATCGGCCGTGCTCTCGGACGCCAGCGAACCGCCCAGGGCCTCGAGCGTCTCGAGGATGTCGAAGTCGCCGTCGCTGCCGGCCGATTCGAAGTCCGAGAAGTTGCGCACCACCGCGTTGCGCACCTTCTGGCGGCGGAACCAGTCCATCGTCGCGTTCGACAGGATGCGCTGGAACAGCAACGGCAGTTCCGCGGCGGGCCGGTCGGCGTACTTCTCGGACAGGCGGATCATCGTGTCCTGCACGATGTCGAGCGCGGCGTCTTCGTCGCGGACCGCGTACAGCGCGCGCTTGAAGGCGCGCTTGTCGACGCTCTTCAGGAAGTCGGAAAGTTCTTTGTTGGATGCCAAGAGCGTCGGATACCGTCTGGCGCCAGGTGGAGGAAGACCCCGCAGGCAAGGCGGCGATTATCTCATTGCCCGCGTCGGGCCCGGCGATCCTTGCGGCGGCGCAGCAAAGCGGTGACATAATGCCGGGTTGCACGACAGTTCTGGTCGACACGCTGGCCGCTCAACCGGAGCGCCGACATCGTCGACCCTCAGGCACCACACCCGTCTCACGAGGATGAGGAGAGGTGCACCGATGGTTTTTCGTCAGAGAAATTCGCAAAGGTTTCCGCCATGGACATCTCCCCCACCGAAATGAAGCGGGCCGCGTCGGCGCAGCCGCTCCCCTCCAGCGCCACGCCGGCGTCCGAGCCCAACGGCTCCGAAATCCTCGTCAAGTGCCTCCAGGCCGAGAACGTCAAGTTCCTCTGGGGCTACCCGGGCGGCGCGGTCCTGTACATCTACGACGCGCTGTACAAGCAGGAGACGATCGAACACGTGCTCGTGCGCCACGAGCAGGCCGCCGTCCACGCAGCTGACGGATACGCCCGCGCGACGGGCGACGTCGGCGTTGCGCTGGTCACGTCAGGACCTGGCGTCACGAACGCGATCACCGGCATCGCGACGGCCTACATGGACTCGATCCCGATGGTGATCATCACCGGGCAGGTGCCGACGCCGGCGATCGGCCTGGACGCCTTCCAGGAGTGCGACACCGTCGGCATCACCCGCCCGGTCGTCAAGCACAACTTCCTCGTCAAGGACGTGCGCGACCTGGCGCTGACGATGAAGAAGGCCTTCCACATCGCGCGCACCGGCCGGCCCGGTCCGGTGGTCGTCGACATCCCGAAGGATGTGTCGATGGCCAAGACGCCGTTCTACTACCCCGAGCGGGTCGAGATGCGCTCGTACAACCCGGTGCGCAAGGGCCACGGCGGGCAGATCCGCAAGGCCGTGCAGTTGCTGCTCGCCGCGAAGCGCCCCTACGTCTACACCGGCGGCGGCGTGGTGCTGGGCAATGCGTCGGCCGAGTTGCGCGAGCTGGCCGACCTGCTCGGCTACCCGGTCACGAACACGCTGATGGGACTGGGCGCGATGCCCGCGAGCGACCCGAAGTTCCTCGGCATGCTCGGCATGCACGGCACTTACGAAGCCAACATGACGATGCAGAACTGCGACGTCCTGCTGGCGGTGGGCGCGCGCTTCGACGACCGGGTGATCGGCAACCCGAAGCACTTCGCCTCGGTGGAGCGGAAGATCATCCACGTCGACATCGATCCGTCGTCGATCAGCAAGCGCGTGCGCGTCGACATCCCGATCGTCGGCGACGTGAAGGACGTGCTGCAGGAACTGATCGCGCAGATCCGCGACGCACAGTCCAAGCCCGACGTGCCCTCGATCTCCGCCTGGTGGAAGCAGATCAACGAGTGGCGGAAGAAGGACTGCCTGTCCTTCAAGAACAGCACCGAAGTGATCAAGCCGCAGCACGTCGTGCAGACCCTCTGGGACCTGACGAAGGACAGCGACGCCTACATCACCTCCGACGTCGGCCAGCACCAGATGTGGGCCGCGCAGTACTACCGCTTCGACGAGCCGCGCCGCTGGATCAATTCTGGTGGCCTGGGCACGATGGGCGTGGGCCTGCCGTACGCGATGGGCATCAAGCTCGCCAAGCCCGATGCCGACGTGTTCTGCATCACCGGCGAAGGCTCGATCCAGATGTGCATCCAGGAGCTGTCGACCTGCCTGCAGTACAAGACGCCGGTCAAGATCATCTCGCTGAACAACCGCTACCTGGGCATGGTGCGGCAGTGGCAGCAGCTCGACTACGGCGGCCGCTACTCGCACAGCTACATGGACGCACTGCCCGACTTCGTCAAGCTGGCCGAGGCTTACGGCCACGTCGGGCTGAAGATCGAGAAGCCGTCGGACGTTGAAGGCGCGCTGCGCGAGGCGATCCGCCTGAAGGACCGCACCGTGTTCCTCGACATCCGCACCGACCCGACCGAGAACGTCTGGCCGATGGTGCAGGCGGGCAAGGGCATCTCCGAAATGCTGTTGGGCTCCGAAGACCTGTGACGCGCTGAACGCCGCGGCGGGGCAGGGCGTTACCGCGCCTTGTCCGGGACTGCGGCGAGAGGCGCCGATCCCCTTCGGCGAATTCACTCTCCTTTGAACGAAAGCAGCGTGGCCAAGGGCCGGGCGGTTACCGCCCCCGGTCCAACGAGCGCGCTGGACATCGATATGAAACACATCATTGCCCTCTTGCTCGAGAACGAGCCGGGCGCACTCTCGCGCGTCGTCGCGCTGTTCTCGGCGCGTGGCTACAACATCGAGAGCCTGACGGTCGCGACGACCGAAGACGCCTCGCTCTCCCGCATGACCATCGTCACCGCCGGCTCCGACGAGGTCATCGAGCAGATCACCAAGCACCTGAATCGGTTGATCGAAGTGGTCAAGGTCGTCGACCTGACCGAAGGCGCGTTCACCGAACGCGAGCTGATGCTGATCAAGGTGCGCGCGGTCGGCAAGGAGCGCGAGGAGATGAAGCGCATGGCCGACATCTTCCGCGGCCGCATCATCGACGTGACCGACAAGAGCTACACGATCGAACTCACCGGCGACACCGGCAAGCTCGACGCCTTCCTGGAGGCGATCGACCGCGCCGCCATTCTCGAAACCGTGCGCACCGGCACCAGCGGGATCGGTCGCGGCGAGCGCATCCTGCGCGTCTGATTCTTCAGGCCATCCACCATCCCGCATCCACTGAATCCACAGGAGAGATAGACATGAAGGTTTACTACGACAAAGACGCCGACCTGAGCCTGGTCAAGGGCAAGAACGTCACGATCATCGGCTACGGTTCGCAGGGCCACGCCCACGCGCAGAACCTGAACGACAGCGGCGTCAAGGTCACGGTCGGCGTGCGCAAGGGCGGCCCGTCGTGGTCGAAGGCCGAGAAGGCCGGCCTGAAGGTCGCCGAGGTCGCCGACGCGGTCAAGCAGGCCGACGTGGTGATGATGCTGCTGCCGGACGAGCAGATCGCCGCCGTCTACAAGAACGATGTCGAGCCCAACATGAAGCAGGGCGCCTCGCTCGCGTTCGCGCACGGCTTCAACGTGCACTACGGCCAGGTCGTTCCGCGCGCCGACCTCGATGTCTGGATGGTCGCGCCCAAGGCCCCGGGCCACACCGTGCGTTCGACCTACACGCAAGGCGGCGGCGTGCCGCACCTGATCGCTGTGCATGCCGACAAGACCGGCAAGGCCCGCGATCTCGCACTGAGCTACGCGGCGGCCAACGGTGGCGGCAAGGCCGGCGTGATCGAGACCAACTTCCGCGAAGAAACCGAGACCGACCTGTTCGGCGAGCAGGCCGTGCTGTGTGGCGGCGCGGTCGAACTGATCAAGGCGGGCTTCGAGACCCTGACCGAAGCCGGCTACGCGCCGGAGATGGCCTACTTCGAGTGCCTTCACGAGCTGAAGCTGATCGTCGACCTGATCTATGAAGGCGGCATCGCCAACATGAACTACTCGATCTCGAACAACGCCGAGTATGGCGAGTACGTGACCGGGCCGAAGATCGTCACCGACGCGACCAAGCTGGCGATGAAGCAGGTGCTCAAGGACATCCAGACCGGCGAATACGCGAAGAGCTTCATCGTCGAGAACCGCGCCGGCGCGCCCACGTTGATGAGCCGCCGCCGCATCACGGCCGAACACCCGATCGAAGTGGTCGGCGAGCAGCTGCGCGCGATGATGCCGTGGATCAAGAAGAATCGCCTGGTCGACCAGTCGAAGAACTGATCGCAAGGTATCCTCGCGCCGATGAACGACGCATCCCCTTTGCCTGACGAGGACAACTCGCCTGCGGCCGAAACCACCCGGCCGCGGCGCAAGGGCCTGTACATGCTGCCGAACGCGATCACGCTGGCGGCGCTGTTCTCCGGCTTCTACGCGATCGTGATGGCGATCAACGGTCGTTTCGAGTTGTCCTGCATCGCGGTGTTCTGCGCCGCGGTACTCGACAGCCTCGATGGCCGCGTCGCCCGCATGACGAACTCGCAGAGCGCGTTCGGCGAACAGATGGACAGCCTGTCCGACATGGTCAGCTTCGGCGCCGCGCCGGCGCTCATCGTCTACATCTGGGGCCTGAAGGACCTGGGCAAGGCGGGCTGGATCCCGGCGTTCGTCTACATCGCGGGGGCGGCGCTGCGGCTGGCGCGTTTCAACGTCAACATCGGCGTGGTCGACAAGCGCTTCTTCCAGGGCTTGCCGAGCCCGGCGGCGGCGGCGATCGTGATCGGCCTGGTGTGGGTGGTCGACGACGCCGGGTTCAAGGGCGTCTCGCAGATCCCGGCGCTTGCCTACACCGCGTTCGCGCTCACGTTGTTCGCCGGCCTGTCGATGGTGACCAACGCGCCGTTCTACAGCTTCAAGGTCGTGGGTTCGCGGCGCACGGTGCCCTTCATCGTGATCGTCGCGATCGCCATCGCCATCGCGCTGGTCGCGCTCGACCCGCCGAAGGTGCTGTTCGCGATCTTCTGCGCCTACGGACTGTCGGGCTACGCGATCTATGCGTGGCGGCGGATGAAGGGCAAGCGCGCGAGCGTGATCGCCACGTCCACCGACGATCCGGACGAGCAAGGGTTGCATCGCTGAACGCGGCGCGCCGTCCCGTGCTACATTCGAAGCTTATGACGTTCGTGTCCGCGCTCTCGCTGCTGCTACTCCTAGAGGAACCACGGGTTCGCTAGTCACGCACGTCCACACGTCCTGATCTCAACGGCCCGTATGCAACCTGCAGCGGGCCGTTCGTCATTTCTGTGCTGCAGGTTTGAACTCCACCGGAACCAAACCATGTTGAAGCAACCGCAGCAGAAGTACCGCGCCTTCGCCCCGATCGCCTTGACCGACCGCACCTGGCCCGACGCCGTGCTGAGCGCGGCTCCGATCTGGCTGAGCACCGACCTGCGCGACGGCAACCAGGCGCTGATCGAACCGATGGACCCGCAGCGCAAGCTGCGGATGTTCGAGATGCTGGTGAAGATCGGGTTCAAGGAGATCGAGGTCGGCTTTCCGTCCGCGTCGCAGACCGAGTTCGACTTCCTGCGCCTGCTGATCGACGAGAACCGCATCCCCGACGACGTGACGATCCAGGTGCTGACGCAGGCGCGGCCGCACCTGATCGAGCGCACCTTCGAGTCGCTGGTGGGCGCGAAGCGCGCGATCGTGCACCTGTACAACGCGGTGGCGCCGGTGATGCGCCGCGTGGTGCTCGGCATGGATGTGGACGGCATCGTCGAACTCGCCGCCAGCCACGCGCGGATGATCCGCGACTGCGCGGCGCGCATGCCGGAGACCGACTGGCGCTTCGAGTACTCGCCCGAGATGTTCTCCGGCACCGAGCTCGCCTTCAGCAAGCGCGTGGTCGATGCGGTGACAGAGGTCTGGCAAGCCTCGCCCGAGCGGAAGTGCATCGTCAACCTGCCATCGACCGTCGAGCATTCGACGCCGAACGTGTTCGCCGACATGATCGAGTGGATGCACCGCCACCTGGCCCGTCGTGACGGTATCGTGCTCTCGGTGCATCCGCACAACGATCGCGGCACGGGCACGGCGGCCGGCGAATTCGCGCTGATGGCCGGCGCCGATCGCATCGAAGGCTGCCTGTTCGGAAACGGCGAGCGCACCGGCAATGTCGATCTGGTCAACATCGCGTTGAACCTTTACACGCAGGGCGTCGCGCCGGGGCTCGACTTCTCCGACATCGACGACGTGCGCCGCTGTGTCGAGCATTGCAACCAGCTGCCGGTGCACCCGCGCCATCCGTACGTGGGCGATCTGGTCTACACCTCGTTCTCCGGCTCGCACCAGGACGCGATCAAGAAGGCCTTCGCCTCGCGCCGCGAGGGCGACGTCTGGGACATGCCCTACCTGCCGATCGACCCGAAGGACCTGGGGCGCAGCTACGACGCGGTGATCCGCGTCAACAGCCAGTCGGGCAAGGGCGGCATCACCTACCTGCTCGAGAGCGAATACGGGCTCGAATTGCCGCGGCGACTGCAGATCGAGTTCAGCCAGGTCGTGCAGGGTGTGATGGACGGCGAGGGCAAGGAGCTCTCGGCGGCCGACATCTGGCAGATCTTCGAACGCGAATACGCGATCGCCGATGCAACCCGCGCGCGGGTCGAGCATCCGACGATCGTCGATCGTCATGACGGCACGGTGCAGCTGACCGCCGACGTGACGATCGCGCGGCGGCAGGTGCGTGTCGACGGCCACGGCACCGGCCCGATCGACGCGTTCGTGAGCGGCCTGGCCGCGCATGTCGGCCTGCCGCTGCGCGTGCTCGATTACCACGAGCATTCGATCGGCAGCGGGGCCGACGCACGCGCCGTCGCCTACCTCGAGCTGCGCATCGGCGCCGAGGCGGGCAGCGCGCAGACGCTGTTCGGCGTCGGAATCGACACCAACATCGTCTCGGCGTCGCTGAAAGCCATCGCCTCCGGACTGGCGCGAGCGCGCGGCGTCACGGTCGGCGCGCAGGTGCAGCCGGCGCTCGCCTAACATCCACCGAAGAACACAGGAGCAAGTTCATCATGGCCGACAAGCTGATCATTTTCGACACCACGCTGCGCGACGGCGAGCAATCGCCCGGCGCCTCGATGACCAAGGACGAGAAGCTGCGCATCGCGCGCCAGCTCGAACGTCTGAAGGTCGACGTGATCGAGGCCGGTTTCGCCGCTTCGTCGAACGGCGACTTCGAATGCGTGAAGGCCATCGCGCACGCGATCAAGGACAGCACCGTCTGCTCGCTCGCGCGTGCCAACGACCGCGACATCGCCCGCGCCGCCGAGGCGCTGGCCGGTGGCGCGTCGACCCGCATCCACCTGTTCCTGGCCACCAGCGCGCTGCACATGGAGAAGAAGCTGCGCATGACGCCCGATCAGGTGTTCGAGCAGGCGAAACTCGCCACCCGCTTCGCGCGCAACCTGAACGGCGATGTCGAGTTCTCGCCCGAGGACGGCTACCGCTCGGACCCGGACTTCCTGTGTCGTGTGCTCGAGGCCGTGATCGCCGAAGGTGCCACCACGATCAACGTGCCCGACACCGTCGGCTACGCGATCCCCGAGCTGTACGGCCAGTTCCTGCTCGACCTGCGCACCCGCATCCCGAACTCGGACAAGGCCGTCTGGTCGGTGCACTGCCACAACGACCTCGGCATGGCCGTGGCCAACTCGCTGGCGGGCGTGATGATCGGCGGCTGCCGCCAGGTCGAATGCACGATCAACGGCCTGGGCGAACGCGCGGGCAACTGTTCGCTCGAGGAGATCGTGATGGCGGTCAAGACGCGCCGCGACTACTTCAAGCTCGATCTGAACATCGACGCGACGCAGATCGTGCCGGCGTCGCGGCTGGTCTCGCAGACGACGGGCTTCGTCGTGCAGCCGAACAAGGCGGTGGTCGGCGCCAATGCCTTCGCGCACGCGTCGGGGATCCACCAGGACGGCGTGCTCAAGGCCCGCGACACCTACGAGATCATGCGGGCCGAAGACGTGGGCTGGGCCGCCAACAAGATCGTCCTCGGCAAGCTCTCGGGCCGCAACGCGTTCAAGCAGCGACTGAAGGAACTGGGCATCGAGATGGAGAGCGAAGCCGAGATCAACGCCGGCTTTGTGCGGTTCAAGGAACTGGCCGACCGCAAGAGCGACATCTTCGACGAGGACATCATCGCGCTGGTGATGGACGAATCCGTGACCGCCGAGCAGGAGCACTACCGCCTGCTCGCTCTGTCGCAGCGCTCCGAGATGGGCGAGAAGCCGCATGCCAGCGTGGCCTTTGCGGCCGGCGACATCGAGCACCATGCCGAAAGCGACGGCAACGGGCCGGTCGACGCGAGCCTGAAGGCGATCGAGTCGAAGCTCCAAAGTGGTGCGGAGATGCTGCTCTACTCGGTCAACGCCATCACCTCGGGCAGCACCGAATCCCAAGGCGAGGTCACGGTGCGACTGCAGCATGGCGGCCGGGTCGTCAACGGCGTGGGCGCCGACCCGGACATCGTCGTCGCGTCGGCCAAGGCCTACCTGTCGGCGTTGAACAAGCTGCACAGCAAAATCGAACGAGTCGCCGCCCAGGGGTGACCACGGCCCGGCTGACGGCCGGCGAGTCTGGACTTGAGGAAGAGCGCGTAAGTTTTTGATCTTGCGCGCTTTTTTTCTTTCACCTACACTCCCGGCACTGAGCGAAAAGGGACGTCCGTGGCATCGATCAACAAGCTGGTTCTGGGTGGCGTTTGGGCGCTGATCGCGACTTTTTCGCTCGCGATGCCGACACATTCAGACGCGGCGCAGCGAGCCGCCAAGAAAAAGTCCCACGCGGTCGCATCCGTGAAGCCCAAGGCCGCCGTCAAGTCGCGCGGCAAGAGTGCCCGCCAAGCGACGCTGGTCGGCGCCGGCAACGTCCGACGTGTCTCGACCCTGCTTCGAGTCGAGCCCGCCCGCCCGTCGTTCGGTCAGATGTACGGGTTGCACAACACGGCGGATTCGCTCGATCTGAAGTCCAGCGTCGCGCTGGTGCTCGACTCGGACACCAATGAAGTGCTGTTCAGCAAGAACCCGGGCGCGGTGCTGCCGATCGCCTCGCTGACGAAGTTGATGACCGCGCTCGTCGTCACCGAAGCCAAGCTGCCGTTGAACGAGACGCTGACGATCACCGACGACGACGTCGACACCGAGAAGAACAGCCGCTCCCGCCTGCGCGTGGGGACCAGCCTCAGCCGCGAGGAGATGCTGCACCTCGCGCTGATGTCTTCGGAGAACCGCGCTGCCCACGCCCTCGGACGCGCTTATCCCGGGGGCCTGGAGGCGTTCGTCGCCGCGATGAACCGCAAGGCGCAGGAACTGGGCATGAAGGACACGCGTTACGTCGAGCCCACGGGCCTGTCCAGCCGCAACCAGTCGAGCGCGCGCGATCTGGCCACGCTGGTGCAGGCGGCGCAGGCGCATCCCATCATTCGCGAGTTCTCGACCTCGTCGGAATACGAGGTCGAAGTCGGCAACCGCCCGACGCAGTTCCGCACCACCAACGCGCTGGTGCGCAGCCCGTCCTGGGACATCGCGCTGCAGAAGACCGGCTACATCACCGAAGCGGGTCGCTGCCTGGTGATGCAGGCGCGCATGGCGGGCCGCAAGCTGATCATGGTGTTCCTGGATTCGGCCGGCAAGTACTCGCGGATCGGTGACGCCGAGCGCGTTCGCCGCTGGGTCGCCGATTTGCCGGCCCATGCCGTCCACGCCGCGCCTGCCGCGGCCGTCGAGACCGCCACCATCGTCAAGCCGATCTCCTGATCGCCGGCGGTACGCCTCCAGGCGCGCCGGGCCGGGGTCACGCCGCGCGGTGCCCGAGCGCCGACGAGATCTGCGCGGCCGTTTCCTTCAGGCGCTCCAGCCAGCTTTCCTCGAGCCGGTCGGCTGGCGCCGAGATCGACAGGCCCGCCACCAGCTTGCCCTGGTCGTCGAGGATGCTGGCCGCCATGCAGCGCACGCCGAGTTCCAGTTCCTCGTCATCCCGCGCCGTTCCGACGCGGTTGACGCGCGCCAGCTCGCGTTCGAGCTGCGCGAGCTCGGTGATGCTGTTGCGGGTGTGGCCGGCCAGCCCGGTGCGGGTCGCGTAGGCGCGCACGCGGGTCGCGTCGTCCTGGGCCAGGAACAGCTTGCCGACCGACGTCAGGTGCAGCGGCGCGCGCCCGCCGATCGCACGCACGACCTGCATGCCGGAACGCTCGCTGTAGGTGCGTTCGATGTAGACGATCTCGTCGCCCTGACGCATCGACAGGTTCACCGGCTGATGGGTCAGCTTGTGAAGTTCCCGCATCGGGCCGAGCGCGGCATCGCGCACGTCGAGCCGTGCCTTGACCAGGTTCCCCAGCTCCAGCAGACGCATGCCGAGCCGGTAACTGCCGGCCTCGGGGCGATCGACGTATCGGCCGATCGTCAGGTCGTTCAGGATGCGGTGCGCGGTCGACGGGTGCAGGCCGGTCTGTTCGCTGATCTGTTTCAACGACACCGGATCGGGGTAGCTGGCGAGCACGTCGAGCAGCCCGAAAGCGCGCTCCAGCACCTGTATCGTCGGCGTCTTGCTTTCACTTTTGACCATGGCCTCGATTCTCCCTCAGATTGTCAAATTTTTGTATGGCGAAAACGTCGGCTGTAATCCGGGACCTGGAATCTTGCGCACCGGGGTCGCCCTCGTGGCCTCGGCAACGATGCTGGCGGCCGGGGCCCAAACCCGCGAGACGGACTACCTGAAACGTCAGTACGACTTCACCGCGCCGCCGCTGCCGGCGCCGGCAGCTAGTGCGAACCGGTGGACGCCGGTCCCGCGAATCACAGGCCGCATCACGAGCCGTGAACTCGGGTTGGTGATCAACACGGCCGACCCGTATTCGGTGGAAGTCGGCGAGTTCTACATCAAGGCACGGGGCCTGACGCGCGCCCAGGTGCTGCGCCTCCAACTGCCGGTGCGCGGCGTGCTGACACCGGACGAATTCAGGCAGTTCGCCGCCGCGGTGGATTCGTTCTTCGATGTGCCCGTGCAGGCGCTCGCGTTGGCCTGGACGCAACCCTACGCCGTGGCCTGCAACTCCATCACCGGCGCGCTCGCGCTCGGCTTCGACGCGGCGCTGTGCAACCACACGTGCGCGCCGTCGGCCCGCTCGCCGTACTTCAACAGCGCGACCGCGCGTCCCTATTCCGACCTGAAGCTGCGGCCCGCGATGCTGCTGGCGGCGCGCGACACGGCGATGGCCAAGGCGATGATCGAGCGCGGGGTCGCGTCCGACGGCACGCTCGGGCTGCGCGGCAGCCCGCCAGTCCATGCCTATTTCGTCAGGACGAGCGACGGCGCCCGCAGCGCCCGGGCGCCTCTGTTCCCGCCGCCGGGCCTGCTGCGTCGCCCGGGGGTCGACGTCCATGTCGAGGCCAAGGAGGCGATCGAGAAGGCGCAGCGCGTGCTGATCTACGAGACGGGCCTGGTCAGCGTGCCCAAGCTCGACACGATCGGCTGGGTGCCGGGGGCCCTGGCCGATCACCTCACGTCGTTCGGTGGGCAACTGGAGCGCGAGACCGGCCAGATGTCCATCCTCGACTGGATCGCTTCGGGTGCGACCGCCAGCTACGGCACCGTCTCCGAGCCGTGTGCCCACCCGCCCAAGTTCCCGAACCCTCAGGTCCTGTTGCTGCATTACCTGCAAGGGGCCAGCGCGCTCGAGGCTTACTGGAAGAGCGTCGCCTGGCCGCAGCAGGGCGTGTTCATCGGCGAGCCGCTGGCCGCGCCGTTCGCGCGGCGCTGATCAGCGCGGCTGACGCGCGGCGGCCAGGCCGCTGCGTACCGCGCCCTCCAGCGTCGCCGGGTACGGCCCGTCGACATGGTCGCCGGCCGCCATCAGCCCCGGCACGATCCGCATCGCGGGGCGTGACAAGCCCGGCGTGCAGCGGAACGTGGCGCGCTTCTCGGTCAATGTCCGCACGGCCGTGAGCCGCGCACTCCCGAGTTGTTGGCGCAGGGCGATTCGGGCCTGCTGCAACGTGGCCTCGGTGGTCGTCGCCATGCCGCGTTCGACCCACGCTTGCGCGCCGCTGACGACGAACGCCAGCAGGCCCTGCGGTCCACCCAACTGCCCGCGGTCGAACACGAACTGCGCCGGCGCGTCGACGCCCGTGCGGAGCGCCAGCATCGGTTCGTCCAGGCGCACGCCCTCGGCGCGGAGGTAGACGGTGACGATCGGCTCGTAGTGCAGCGCGGCGGCGCGCGCGGCCCATGCCGGTGCGATCTCGCGGACCAGCCGCGCCGCTTCCGTCGGCGTCGTCGCCAGGACGACGCGTTCGAACGGCTCGCCGTCGATCGACCACCCGCCGCCAGCGGCGGCCAACGATCCGACGCGATGGGTCATGCGCACACTCGCGCCGGCCTGCGCCAGCCAGCGCAGCGCCGGGTCGGGCACCAGCGCGCTGAGGCCGACTTTCGGCAGCAGCAGGTCGGCGGAGCCCGGGCCCGAGAAGAGGGCGTCCTTCAGCACGCGCAGGAACACGCTCGCACTCGCCTCGTCGGCGGGCGTGTTCAGCGCGGCCACGCACAGCGGATCGATCAGGTCGTCGCGGATGACGTCGGGCAGGTGGCGGGTCAGCGTGCCGACGGTCAGCGCAGGATCGCAGCGGAAGCCGCGCAGCGCCCAACCCGCTGCGGCGACCAGCAGGGCAAGGCGTGTGTCCAGCGGCCAGCCGCGCTGGCGCAGCACCGCCGAGCCGAACGCCTGCATCGGCGCACCCGGGCGCAATTGCAGGCCGATGCCGTCCGGGTAGGTCACGCGCAACGGCGTGCGCACGAAGGCATCGGCCGGCTCGACGCCGAGCGTGCGCAGCAGCCTGAGCGTCTCCACGTACGCGCCGATCAGGATGTGCTGGCCGTTGTCCAGCAGCTGCCCGTCGCGATCGACGTCCCGTGCCCGGCCACCGAGCTGGGGGGCCATCTCGAACAGCGTGACGTGGTCACCGCGGCGCGTCGCCTCGACGGCTGCCGCCAGCCCGGCCCAGCCGCCGCCCACCACCGCGATCGGGGTCGCCCCCGGGCGGGGCGGCGCGGCGAGCGGGTTCACCGGCCGCGCCAGTTCGTGCGCATCGCGATCCAGAGCTTGCGCAGCGGCGTCAGCGACGTGCGCTGGTGCAGCACCTGGAAGCCGCCGGCCTCGATCTCGCGCAACAGGGTGCGGTAGATGTTGGCCATCATCACGCCGGGCTTCTGGGCCACGCGGTCCGCCGCGGGAAGCAGCGCGAAAGCTTCGTCGTACAAGCGGTGCGCGCGGTCCGCCTGGAACTTCATCAGCGCGGTGAAGCGATCGCTGTAGCCCCGGTTCAGGACTTCCTGCGCCTTGACCTCGAACTGTTTCAGTTCGGAGACGGGCAGGTAGATGCGGCCGCGGCGCGCGTCGTCGCCGACATCGCGGATGATGTTGGTCAGCTGCATCGCCAGGCCGAGGCGATGCGCGTAGTCGGTGGTGCGCGGGTCGGTGCGGCCGAAGATGCTCGCGGCCACCTCACCGACCACGCCGGCGACCAGATGACAGTAGCGCGCGAGCCCCGGGAAGTCGAGGTAGCGCGACTGCTCGAGATCCATCTGGCAGCCGTCGACCACCGCAAGCAGGTGCTCGGCGCGGATATCGAACGCGGCCGCGTGCGGCATCAACGCCTTGGTGACCGGGTGGCTCGGCTGACCGCCGAACGCGGACGCCACCTCCTTGCGCCACCAGGCGAGCTTGGTCGCCGCGACGCCCGGATCGCTGACCTCGTCGACCACGTCGTCGACCTCGCGGCAGAACGCATAGAACGCGGTGATCGCGGCGCGGCGCGGCGGCGGCAGGAACAGGAAGGCGTAGTAGAAGCTCGAGCCGCTCTTGGCAGCCTTGTCCTGCACGTACTGTTCGGGCGTCATGCGGAGCGGCTCGCGACGAACGCGCGCGGCGCGCGCATCCACAGCGCGCGCCAGAGCAGCACGGGTGCGTCGAGCGCCTTGACGGTCGGCCGCGCATTCAACGTCGCGAAGTCCATCGCTTCGATTTTCTCCAGGATGCGCAAGCCCCCATGCACCACCAGGCGCAGCTCCCAGCCGGCGCGGCCGGGGACCGCGTGCACCAGCGGTGCGCCCGCCTGCATCAGGTCGCGCGCCCAGCCGACGAGATCGGCCACCAGCGCGCGCACGTTCGGCGCGTCGTGCTGCCCGAGCAGCGCGGACGCCGCGACGCCATGGCGGACGCAATCGCCGGTGGGCGGGTAGATGCGTCCACGGCGGGTGTCGACGCCCAGGTCCTGCCAGAAGTTGGCCAGCTGCAGCGCCGTGCAGATGGCATCCGACTGGCGCAGCGCCTGCGCGTCGTCGACGCCGTACAGGTGCAGCAGCAGACGGCCCACGGGGTTGGCCGAACGCCGGCAGTAGTCCAGCAGCTCGGCGCGCTCGGCGTAGCGCGTCTTGACCACGTCCTGCTCGAACGCGCTCAGCAGATCGGCCAGCAGATCGGCAGGCAGCGCGTGGGCGACGAGGGCGGCGCGCAGCGGCCCGAAGACGTGTGGCCATCGCGACGATGGCGCGTCGCCCCGGCAGGCGGCTGCCAGGTCGGCACGGTAACTGCTCAACTCGGCCAGACGCTGGTCGGCCGATGCGTCGCCCTCGTCGGCGATATCGTCGGCCGTGCGGGCGAAGTGGTAGATCGCACTGACCGCCGGCCGCAGGCGGGGCGGGCACAGGATCGATGCGACCGGAAAGTTCTCGTAGTGTTCGACGCTCACGGCACGATTGTCCACGTTGTGCGCCGGGGCGGCAGTCGCGCCGGGCGGTAGTGTTTGACATTGGCCGGGGTGGCCGAATATATTACTGACCGGTCAGTCATTTAAAGCCGAGGAATTCCATGCGCCCTGCGCTGATCGTCAAGCTGGCCGCTGTCGCGGCAATCGCAGCGCTCGCCGCCTGCTCCCGCACCGAGACCGCGCCCGATCCGATCCGCGCGGTTCGGACCTTGACCGTCTCGCCGCAGACCGCCGGCGGCAGTTTCGACTACGCCGGCGAGGTCAAGGCGCGCACCGAGTCGCGCCTGAGCTTCCGGGTCGGCGGCAAGATGGTGAAGCGGCTGGTCGACCTCGGCGACACCGTGAAGGCCGGGCAAGTGCTGGCGCAGCTCGATGCGCGCGACCTGCGCCTCGGACAGGACGCGGCCCGCGCCAGCATGGCGGCGGCGCAGGCCTCCTACGAGCAAAGCGCCGCCGACTACAAGCGCTACAAGGAACTGAGCGACAAGGGCTTCATCGGTCCGGCCGAACTCGATCGCCGCGAGATGGCGATGAAGACGGCGCGCGCGCAGCTGGACCAGGCGCGCGCGCAGTCCAGCGTGCAGGGCAACCAGGCGGGCTATGCCACCTTGGTCGCCGATGTCAGCGGCGTGATCACCGGCGTCGATCTCGAGCCCGGCATGGTCGCGTCCGCCGGCACGCCGGTGCTGCGGCTGGCGCACGACGGCCCGCGTGACGTGGTGTTCTCGGTGCCGGAAGACAAGGTCGCGACCGTCAAGGCGCTCGCCGGGCAGCCCGGGTCTTTCACCGTCAAGGTCTGGGGCACAGACGCGCCACTGCCGGCGACCATCCGCGAGATCTCGGCTGCCGCTGATCCGGCCACCCGCACCTTTCTCGTCAAGGCCGACATCGGCACCGCCGCCGCAGGGGCGCGCCTCGGCCAGACCGCCACCGTGTCGATGGAGCTGCCCCAGATAGCGGGCGTCAACAAGCTGCCGCTGTCGGCGCTGCGGGAAGAGCAGGGGCGCAGTGCGGTCTGGTTGGTCGACCGTGCCAGCATGACCGTCAAGTCGCAAGAAGTGAAGCTTGCCGGCGCCGACGGCAACGAGGCCGTGATCACCGGTGGCCTGTCTCCCGGGCAGATCGTCGTGACCGCGGGGGTGCATGTGCTGAGCCCGGGGCAGAAGGTCAAGTTCTATGTCGATCCCGGCGCGACGACCGCGCCCGCGGCGTCGGGCACACCGGTCAGCGTCAAGTGAGCGAGCCGGCCGTGGGGGATCAGGACGCGCCGTCGCGCTTCAACATCTCGAAGTGGGCGCTCGATCATTCGGCGCTGACCCGCTACCTGCTGATCGTGCTGCTGGCGCTGGGCGCGGCGGCATACTTCCAGCTCGGGCAGGATGAGGATCCGCCGTTCACGTTCCGCGCGATGGCGCTGCGTGTGTTCTGGCCGGGCGCCACCGCGCAGCAGGTCGCCGAGCAGGTCACCGACAAGCTCGAGAAGACGCTGCAGGAAGTGCCGTACGCCGACAAGATCCGCAGCTACTCCAAGCCCGGCGAGGCGCTGATCATCTTCCAGGTGCGCGACTCGTCGCCGCCGAAGGAGATGCCGCAGATCTGGTACACGGTGCGCAAGAAGATCGGCGACATGCGAGCGACGCTGCCGGGTGGCGTGATCGGCCCGTATTTCAACGACGAGTTCGGCGATGTCTACGGCTCGATCTACGCGCTGTCGGCCGACGGCTTCAGCTACCAGGAGCTGAAGGACCAGGCGGACCGCGTGCGCCAGCGCCTGCTGAAGGTGCAGGACGTCAACAAGGTCGGCATCTTCGGCGCGCAGGACGAGAAGCTGTTCGTCGAGATCCCGCAGAAGCGCCTCGCGCAGCTCGGGCTCGACTTCAACCAGGTGCTGGCGCAGCTGGGCCAGCAGAACGCGGTCGAATCGGCCGGCACCGTCAACGCGCCGACCGATTACCTGCAGGTGCGGGTGGGCGGCCAGTTCAACACCGTCGAGGAACTGCGCCAGTTCCCGATCCGCGCGAACGGCGCCAACTTCAAGCTCGGCGACATCGCCGAGATCAAACGCGCGTATGTCGATCCGCCGCAGGTCAAGGTGCGGCATCAGGGCCACGAGGTCATCGCGCTCGGCATTTCGATGGCCAAGGGCGGCGACATCATCCGCATGGGGCATTCGCTGGACACCACGATCGCGCAGATCCGCGCCGAGCTGCCGGCCGGCATCGAGCTGCATCAGTTCCAGAACCAGTCGAAGGTCGTCTCGGGTTCGGTGAACGAGTTCGTCGGCGTTCTGATCGAGGCGGTCGTGATCGTGCTGGCGGTCAGCTTCATCAGCCTCGGGCTGCACTTCAAGCCGTTCCGCCTGGACTGGCGGCCGGGGCTGGTCGTGGGCATCACGATCCCGCTGGTGCTGGCGATCACGTTCGTGACGATGTACTACTGGGGCGTCGGGCTGCACAAGATCTCGCTGGGCTCGCTGATCATCGCGCTCGGGCTGCTTGTCGACGACGCGATCATCTCGGTCGAGATGATGGTGCGCAAGCTCGAGGAGGGCTACGACAAGGTGCGCGCCGCGACCTTCGCCTACGACGCCACCGCGATGCCGATGCTCACCGGCACGCTGATCACCGCCGTCGGCTTCCTGCCGATCGGGCTGGCGCAATCGACGGTCGGCGAATACACCTTCGCGATCTTCGCGGTCACGGCCGCGGCGCTGCTGATCTCCTGGTTCGTGTCGGTCTACTTTGTGCCGTACCTCGGCGTGTGGCTGCTGAAGACCCGCCCGCATGCAGGCCAGCCGCACGAGATGTTCGACACACCGTTCTACGGGCGCTTCCGGCGCGTCGTCGGCTGGTGCGTGCAGCACCGCTGGATCACGATCGGCCTGACGATCGGCACGCTGGTGCTCGGGATCGCCGGCATGGGCAAGGTGCAGAACCAGTTCTTCCCGGATTCGAGCCGGCCCGAGATCATCGTCGACCTCTGGTTCCCGGAAGGCACCTCGTACGCGGCCAACGAGTCGGTGACCAAGCGCGTCGAAGCGCGGGTCATGAAGCTCGATGGCGTCGACCACGTGACGACCTGGGTCGGCAGCGGCGTCGAACGCTTCGTGCTGGTGCTCGACCAGATCTTCCCGCAGAGCAACGTCAGCCAGATGGTCGTGCTGCCGAAGGACCTGAAGGCGCGCGAGAGGTTGCGCAAGATGCTGCCGGAGCTGCTGGCGACCGAGTTCCCGGAGGTTCGCGGCCGTGCCAAGCTGCTGCCCAACGGGCCGCCGGTGGCGTACCCGGTGCAGTTCCGCGTCGTCGGGCCGGATGCGGCGAAGGTGCGCGTCTATGCCGACGAGGTCAAGGCCATCATGCGGCAGAACCCGAACCTGCGCGGCATCAACGACAACTGGAACGAGTCGGTCAAGGTGCTGCGCCTGGACATCGACCAGGACAAGGCCCGAGCCCTCGGCGTGACCAGCCAGTCGATCGCGCAGGCCGCGCGCACCATCAACACCGGCACCACGATCGGCCAGTATCGCGAGGACGACAAGCTCGTCGACATCGTGCTGCGCCAGCCGCTGGACGAGCGCGACGCGATCACGGATCTCGCCAACGGCTACGTGCCGACTGCCAGCGGCCGCAGCATCCCGCTCGGCCAGATCGCCCGCGCCAGCTTCGTCTGGGAACCGGGCGTGCTGTGGCGGGAAGGGCGCGACTACGCCGCCACGGTGCAGGGCGACATCATCGAGGGACTGCAGGGCGCCACGGTGACCGCGCAGCTCGACCCGCTGTTTAAGCCGGTGCGCGACAAGATGCTGCCCGGCTACCGCATCGAGGTGGCCGGCGCGGTGGAGGAGAGCAGCAAGGGCCAGGGCTCGATCGCGGCCGGTGCGCCGCTGATGCTGTTCATCATGTTCACGCTGCTGATGCTGCAATTGCACAGCTTCAGCCGCTCGGCGCTGGTGTTCCTGACCGCGCCGCTGGGCATCGCCGGCATCGCCGCGGCGCTGCTGGTGCTGAATCGGCCGTTCGGCTTCGTCGCGCTGCTGGGCGTGATCGCGCTGATGGGGATGATCATGCGCAACTCGGTGATCCTGATCGACCAGATCGAGCAGGACCGGGCGCGTGGCGTGCCCACCTGGGACGCGATCGTCGAGGCGGCGGTGCGGCGCTTCCGCCCGATCATCCTGACCGCGGCGGCGGCCGTGCTGGCGATGATCCCGCTGTCGCGCAGCGTGTTCTGGGGGCCGATGGCGGTCGCGATCATGGGCGGACTGATCGTCGCCACCGTGCTCACGCTGCTGTCGCTGCCGGCGATGTATGCGGCATGGTTCCGCGTCCGGCGCGACGAGCCGACCGGAATGCCCGCCGAGAACGGCTAAAATCCGCCTTTCGCCGAGGGATGCCCCTCGCGCGGGTGGCGAAATTGGTAGACGCACCAGGTTTAGGTCCTGACGCCAGCGATGGTGTGCGGGTTCGAGTCCCGCCCCGCGCACCAGCTATTCATACACACAGAGTTCACACACCATGACCGTCCAAGTTGAAACCCTCGACAAGCTCGAGCGTCGCATCACGCTCACGCTGCCCACCTCCGCAATCAGCACCGAAGTCGAGTCGCGCCTGAAGAAGCTCTCGCGCACCGTCAAGGCCGACGGCTTCCGCCCCGGCAAGGTGCCGATGAGCGTGGTCGCGCAGCGCTACGGCTATTCGGTCCACTACGAGGTCATGAACGACAAGGTCGGCCAGGTGTTCAGCGAGGCCGTCAACGAGGCCAAGCTGCGTGTCGCCGGTGCCCCGAAGATCGCCGAGAAGGAAGGCGCGCCGGAAGGCCAGGTCGCGTTCGATGCGACCTTCGAGGTCTACCCCGACGTCAAGCTCGGCGACCTGAGCACCGCTGAAGTCGAGCGTGTGTCGACCGAGGTCACCGAAGAGGCGATCGACAAGACCATCGACATCCTGCGCAAGCAGCGCCGCACGTTCGCGCAGCGCCCGGCTACTGAGGGTGCCGTCGAGGGCGACCGCGTGACGATCGATTTCGAAGGCAAGATCGACGGCGTGCCGTTCGACGGCGGCAAGGCGGAAGGCTTCCAGTTCCTGATCGGCGAGGGCCAGATGCTCGAGCAGTTCGACCAGGCCGTGCGCGGTATGAAGTCGGGCGAGTCGAAAACCTTCCCGCTGCAGTTCCCAGAGGATTACCAGGGCAAGGATGTGGCGGGCAAGGAAGCCGACTTCCTGGTCACGCTGAAGAAAATCGAGGCCCAGCACCTGCCGGAAGTGAACGAGGCGTTCGCCAAGTCGCTCGGCATCGCCGAACCGACGGTCGAAGGCCTGCGCGCCGACGTCAAGAAGAACCTCGAGCGCGAAGTGAAGTTCCGCGTCCTGGCGCGCAACAAGGCCAGCGTGATGGATGCGCTGGTCACCGCGTCGGAACTCGACGTGCCGAAGGCGCTGGTCGCCGGCGAGACCGAGCGCATGGTCGAGGCCGCCCGTGCCGACCTGAAGAAGCGTGGCGTGAAGGATGCCGACTCCGCGCCGATCCCGGCCGAGATCTTCCAGCCGCAGGCCGAGAAGCGCGTGCGCCTGGGTCTGGTGGTCGGCGAACTGGTTCGTGCGAACAACCTGCAGGCCAAGCCCGACCAGTTGCAAAAGCACATCGAGGAGATGGCGCAGAGCTACGAGAAGCCGTCGGAAGTGGTGCGCTGGTACCTCGGCGACCGCCAGCGGCTGGCCGAAGTCGAGGCCGTGGTGGTCGAGAACAACGTCGCGGAATTCGTGCTCGGCAAGGCCAAGGTCACCGACAAGGTGCTGCCGTTCGACGAACTGATGACGGGCTGATCGTCGTCCCGAATCCCTCCGAGGGCGCGGCCGCGAGGTCGGCGCCCTTTTTCGTGCCCGGGCCCAATCTGCCACGTCGACCTTGTGGCGACATAATCGGCCCCAACATCTGCGGAATCCCTTTGAAGGAGTGCCATGAGCGCGCTTGAAACCACCGGCCTGGGCATGGTCCCCATGGTCATCGAAACCTCCGGCCGCGGCGAGCGGGCCTACGACATTTACAGCCGCATGCTGCGCGAGCGGGTCATCTTCCTGGTCGGGCCGGTCAACGACCAGACCGCGAACCTGGTTGTGGCGCAGCTGTTGTTCCTGGAGTCGGAGAACCCCGACAAGGACATCTCGCTGTACATCAACTCACCGGGCGGCTCGGTCAGCGCCGGGCTGTCGATCTTCGACACGATGCAGTTCATCAAGCCCGACGTGTCGACGCTGTGCATGGGCATCGCCGCCAGCATGGGCTCGTTCCTGCTGATGGCCGGTGCCAAGGGCAAGCGCATGGCGCTGCCGAACTCGCGCGTAATGATCCACCAGCCTTCGGGCGGCGCGCAAGGCCAGGCGACCGACATCGAGATCCACGCCCGCGAGATCCTGAAGACGCGCGAGCAGCTGAACAAGATCTACGCGGAGCGCACCGGCCAGACGATCGAGAAGATCCGCTCGGACATGGAGCGCGACATGTTCATGGACCCGACCGAGGCCAAGGCCTACGGCCTGATCGACCAGGTGCTGGAGCACCGCGCGACGCCGCCGAACGCGGGCTGACGCCCGCGGCCGGCGAGGAGCCGGCGCGGTGCCAGCAACAACACGGAAAACGGGGCCTTTTTCACTGTGAAGGCCCCGATTTCTTTTGAACTATCATTGGCCAGTCCCTTCCCCTACGCCTCGACGAACCACTCTATGGCTGACAAAAAAGGCGCCTCCAGCGAGAAGGTCCTGTACTGCTCGTTTTGCGGCAAGAGCCAGCATGAGGTGAAGAAACTCATCGCCGGCCCGAGCGTGTTCATCTGCGATGAGTGCATCGAACTGTGCAACGACATCATCCGCGATGAAGTGCCTGCTGAAGGCACCGATCCGAAGGCCGCCAAATCCGACCTGCCGGTGCCCAGCGAGATCAAGGCCAGCCTCGATCAGTACGTGATCGGGCAGGACGTGGCCAAGCGCACCCTGTCGGTGGCCGTCTACAACCACTACAAGCGGCTCAAGCACATGAGCCGCACGAGGGACGAGATCGAACTCGCCAAGAGCAACATCCTGCTGATCGGGCCCACCGGCTCGGGCAAGACGCTGCTGGCGCAGACCCTCGCGCGGCTGCTGAACGTGCCGTTCGTGATCGCCGATGCGACCACGCTGACCGAAGCCGGATACGTCGGCGAGGATGTCGAGAACATCATCCAGAAGCTGCTTCAGAACTGCGGCTACGACGTCGACAAGGCGCAGCGCGGCATCGTCTACATCGACGAGATCGACAAGATCAGCCGCAAGGCCGACAACCCCAGCATCACGCGTGACGTGTCGGGCGAGGGCGTGCAGCAGGCGCTGCTCAAGCTCGTCGAGGGCACGATGGCGAGCGTGCCGCCGCAGGGCGGGCGCAAGCACCCCAATCAAGACTTCTTGCAGATCGACACGACCAACATCCTGTTCATCTGCGGCGGTGCGTTCGACGGGCTCGAAAAGGTCATCCAGAACCGCTCCGAGAAGTCCGGCATCGGTTTCGGTGCCACGGTGCACGGCAAGAGCGAGAAGCGCGTCTCCGAGGTGTTCCGCGATGTCGAGCCCGAGGACCTGATCAAGTTCGGCCTCATCCCCGAGCTGGTCGGCCGCCTGCCGGTGGTCGCCACGCTCGGCGAGCTGACCGACGACGCGCTGGTGCGCATCCTGACCGAACCGAAGAACGCGCTGGTCAAGCAGTACCAGAAGCTGTTCGCGATGGACGGCGTCGAGCTCGAGATCCGCCCGTCGGCGCTGCAGGCGATCGCCCGCAAGGCGCTGGCCCGCAAGATCGGCGCGCGCGGGCTGCGCTCCATCATGGAGCAGTCGCTGATCGACACGATGTTCGACCTGCCCACGCTCGACGGCGTGGCCAAGGTGGTGCTGGACGAGCACACGATCGAAGACGACGCCAAGCCGCTTCTCGTCTACCGAGAGCAGAAGGCGAGCGCCTGACGACCGGCGCCGCGTCCATCAGTCCGGGTTCGCCGCAGGGCAGTTCGTGCCGCGGCGTCTTGCAATGAAAGCTCGAGCCCTCAGATCGGCTTGAGAAAGAGAGGAACACCCCATGTCCGGACACCCCATCCTGCCTGCCGAAGAAATTACCCTGCCTCTGCTCCCGCTGCGCGACGTGGTGGTCTTCCCCCACATGGTGATCCCACTGTTCGTGGGTCGCCCCAAGTCGATCAAGGCGCTCGAAGTGGCAATGGAAGCCGGCCGGCAGATCATGCTGGTCGCGCAGAAGGCCGCCGGCAAGGACGAGCCCAAGCCCGACGACATGTTCGAAGTCGGCTGCGTCTCGTCGATCCTGCAGATGCTGAAGCTGCCGGACGGCACCGTGAAGGTGCTGGTCGAGGGCATCCAGCGTGCCAACACCCACCGCATCAGCGACAACGGCGAGTACTTCGTCGCCGACGTGACGCCGGTACCGCCCGAGGCCGATACCAAGCCGGAGATCGAGGCGCTGCGCCGCGCGGTCACGCAACAGTTCGACCAGTACGTCAAGCTGAACAAGAAGATCCCGCCCGAGATCCTGACCTCGATCGCCGGCATCGATGACGCCGGTCGCTTGGCCGACACGATCGCCGCGCACCTGCCGCTGAAGCTCGAGAACAAGCAGTCGGTGCTCGACCTCTACGCGGTCGACAAGCGGCTCGAGAAGCTGCTCGAGCAGCTCGAGCATGAAGTCGACATCCTGCAGGTCGAGAAGCGCATCCGTGGCCGCGTCAAGCGCCAGATGGAGAAGAGCCAGCGCGAGTACTACCTGAACGAGCAGGTCAAGGCGATCCAAAAGGAGCTCGGCGACGGCGAGGACGGCGCCGACATGGAAGAACTCGAGAAGAAGATCATTGCCGCGAAGATGCCGAAGGACGCGCGCAAGAAGGTCGACGCCGAGTTCAAGAAGCTCAAGCTGATGTCGCCGATGTCCGCCGAGGCGACTGTCGTGCGCAACTACATCGACACGCTGGTCAACCTGCCATGGGCGAAGAAGACCAAGATCAAGCACGACCTGGCGTTCGCCGAGGCCGTGCTGAACGAAGACCACTACGGCCTCGACAAGGTCAAGGACCGCATCCTCGAGTACCTCGCGGTGCAGCAGCGGGTCGACAAGGTCAAGTCGCCGATCCTGTGCCTGGTCGGCCCTCCGGGTGTCGGCAAGACCTCGCTCGGCCAGAGCGTCGCGCGCGCGACCGGGCGCAAGTTCGTTCGCATGGCGCTGGGCGGTGTGCGGGATGAAGCCGAGATTCGCGGTCACCGCCGCACCTACATCGGCTCCATGCCGGGCAAGGTGCTGCAGAGCCTGACCAAGGTCGGCACGAAGAACCCGCTGTTCCTGCTCGACGAGATCGACAAGCTGGGCATGGACTTCCGCGGCGACCCGTCGAGCGCGCTGCTCGAAGTGCTCGATCCGGAGCAGAACCACACGTTCAGCGACCACTACGTCGAGGTCGATTTCGACCTGAGCGACACGATGTTCATCGCGACCTCGAACTCGATGAACATTCCGCCGGCGCTGCTGGACCGGATGGAAGTGATCCGCCTGTCGGGCTACACCGAGGACGAGAAGCTGAACATCGCGTTGAAGTATCTCGCCCCGAAGCAGGCGAAGAACAACGGCGTGAAGGACGAGGAGATGGAGCTCACCGAATCGGCGGTGCGCGGCATCATCCGCTACTACACCCGCGAAGCCGGCGTGCGCTCGCTCGAACGCGAAATCAGCAAGATCTGCCGCAAGGTGGTCAAGTCGATCCAGCTGAAGCAGGTGACGGACAAGGTCGTCGTGACCGAGGACAACCTCAACGACTACCTGGGCGTGCGCAAGTACGACTACGGCCAGGCCGAAAAGAAGAACCAGGTCGGGCAGGTCGTCGGTCTCGCGTGGACCGAAGTCGGCGGCGATCTGCTGACGATCGAGGCGGCCGTGATGCCCGGCAAGGGCAACATCATCCGCACCGGCCAGCTCGGCGACGTGATGAAGGAATCGGTCGAGGCCGCACGTTCTGTCGTGCGCAGCCGCGCGCGACGCCTGGGCATCAAGGACGAGATGTTCGAGAAGCGTGACGTGCACATCCACGTGCCTGATGGCGCGACGCCGAAGGACGGCCCGAGCGCGGGCGCGGCGATGACGACGGCCTTCGTGTCGGCGCTGACCGGCATCCCGGTCAAGGCCAATGTCGCGATGACCGGCGAGATCACGTTGCGCGGTGAAGTGACGGCGATCGGCGGATTGAAGGAGAAGCTGCTCGCGGCACACCGCGGCGGCATCACCACCGTGATCATTCCGGAAGAAAACGTCAAGGACCTGCAGGACATTCCTGAGAACGTGAAGAACAAGCTCGAGATCGTGCCCGTCAAGTGGATCGATCGTGTGCTCGAGGTCGCGTTGGAGCGGGTGCCGGAAGCCTTGCCGGAAGAGGAAGCGGCGAAGCCCGCCGAAGAGGCTGCCAAGCCCGCGGTGCCTCCGGCCGGGTCCGAACTGCTGACGCACTGAACTTTGTTCGAGCCGGCTTGCAGAGCCGGCATTTTTCAGCCTATAATGCGGGCTCTGCAGATATTCGATGTCGGCAGAAAATGCGGGAGTAGCTCAGTTGGTAGAGCGCAACCTTGCCAAGGTTGAGGTCGAGAGTTCGAGACTCTTCTCCCGCTCCAAACTCGAAGAAAAAGGGAAGCCGAGTGCTTCCCTTTTTCTTGTCTAGAATTCCGACGGATCGGAACAAGAAGCGGCGCGATAGCAAAGCGGTTATGCCCCGGATTGCAAATCCGGTCAGTCCGGTTCGACTCCGGATCGCGCCTCCAAACGAAAAAGCCTCGCAGCGATGCGAGGCTTTTGTCGTTGTGGCGTCCTGGTGCCCGGGGCGGGAATCGAACCCGCACACCTTTCGGTCGCGAATTTTAAGTCCGCTACGTCTACCAATTTCGTCACCCGGGCCGTTGGCACGGGATGATAGTCAGAAGTTCGACCGGGGTCCGATCCAGGCCCGGGCATCGAGGCAGCAACCGCGCCATGGTGTCGCTCGCGCCGGTGCTGACGACGCGCACACGCGGCGTCGCGTCGAACACGGGCTCCATCCCGTCCCAAAGCGAGGCCGTGCGCTCGGAGATGGCGCTTGCCGTGTCGACCACCGTGATGTCGGGCCCGAGCAGCTCGCGAATCGTCGGTTCGACGAACGGATAGTGCGTGCAGCCGAGTACGACCGTGTCGACCCGCGCGGCCCGAACCGCTTCGCAGTACGGCGCCAGCGCTTCAACCAACGCGGCGCCGTCCAGCACGCCGCGCTCGATCGCATCGGCGAGCCCGGGACACGCCTGAACGTGCACATGGGCGTCGCCGGCGTAGCGATCGACCAGATGACGCAGCCGCGCGCTACTCGCCGTGGCCACCGTGGCCATCACGGCGATCCGTCGCGTGCGCGACCGGGCCGCGGCCGGCTTCACGCCTGGCTCCACGCCGACGAACACGATCGTCGGCCAACGCGCGCGCAGCGCCTCGATGGCCAGCACCGTCGCGGTGTTGCAGGCCACGACGATCATCGTCGCGCCTTGTGCGATCAGCCAGGCGACGAGGCGCGAGCTGCGCTCGACGACGAACTCGCCAGGGCGATCGCCGTAGGGCGCGCACGCGACATCGCCCACATAGACCATCGATGCATCGGGCAGGCGCTCGCGCAGCGCGCGAAGGATCGACAGGCCGCCGACGCCCGAGTCGAAAACACCGATGCAGGGCCCGCGAAAGGCGGCATCGATCTCGGACAATTCCTGAGCGTCGGTCATGGCTGCCGGCAGTCTAGACGCGACTTCGGTCTAAAATAGCACGATCGTTCGTTTTTATGGGCTGGCGTCACCTTGGCGGCAGGGAGCCGATACCTCGCCAACTAGAATCCGCCCAACCCGGAATCCCGCTTTCAGGAGACAGCTGCAATGAAAATCCTCGTCCCGGTCAAACGCGTCGTCGACTACAACGTCAAGGTACGCGTCAAGAGCGACGGCACCGGCGTGGACATCGCCAACGTCAAGATGAGCATGAACCCGTTCGACGAGATCGCCGTCGAAGAGGCGGTGCGGCTCAAGGAGAAGGGCATCGTCTCCGAGGTGATCGCCGTTTCTTGCGGTGTCACCCAGTGCCAGGAGACGCTGCGCACCGCGATGGCGATCGGCGCCGACCGCGCGATCCTGGTCGAGACCAGCGACGAACTGCAGCCGCTCACCGTCGCCAAGCTGCTCAAGGCGCTCGTGGACAAGGAACAGCCGGGCCTCGTGATCCTCGGCAAGCAGGCGATCGACGACGACTGCAACCAGACCGGACAGATGCTCGCGGCGCTCGCCGACCTGCCGCAGGCCACGTTCGCCTCCAAGGTCGAGCTGACGACGGACTCCGTCAGCGTCACCCGCGAGGTGGACGGTGGTGCCGAAACCCTCAAGCTGAACCTGCCGGCGATCATCACGACCGACCTGCGCCTGAACGAGCCGCGCTACGTCACGCTGCCCAACATCATGAAGGCGAAGAAGAAGACGCTCGAGGTGCTCAAGCCGTCCGACCTGGGCGTCGAGATGAAGGCGCACCTGAAGACCCTCAAGGTCAGCGAGCCGCCCAAGCGCAGCGCCGGCATCAAGGTGCCCGACGTGGCCACGCTGGTCTCCAAACTGAAGAACGACGCGAAGGTGATCTGAAATGGCTGCCCTGGTTATTGCTGAACACGACAACGCCACCGTCAAGGGGGCGACCCTCAATACCGTGACCGCTGCCATGCAGTGCGGCGGTGATGTCCACGTGCTGATCGCCGGCGCCAACGCCGCCGCCGCGGCGCAGGCCGCGAGCCAGATCGCCGGCGTGGCCAAGGTGCTGCACGCCGACGCCGCGTATTTCGAGCATGGTCTGGCCGAGAACATCGCCGCGCAAGTGCTTTCGCTCGCGAAGGACTACAGCCACATCCTGTTCCCGGCGACCGCCGCCGGCAAGAACGTGGCGCCGCGTGTGGCGGCCAAGCTCGATGTCGGTCAGATCTCCGACATCACCAAGGTCGATGCGGCCGACACTTTCGAGCGCCCGATCTATGCCGGCAACGCGATCGCGACCGTGCAGAGCCTGGACGCGATCAAGGTGATCACCGTGCGCACCACGGGCTTCGATCCGGCCGCGGCGACCGGCGGCAGCGCCGCGGTCGAAACGCTCACGGCCACGGCCGATGCAGGCAAGTCGAGTTTTGTCGGCAGCGAGATCGCGAAGAACGACCGCCCCGAACTGACCGCCGCGAAGATCATCGTCTCGGGCGGCCGGGCGATGGGCAGCAGCGAGAAGTTCAACGAGGTGCTCACGCCGCTCGCGGACAAGCTCGGTGCCGCGCTCGGCGCGAGCCGGGCGGCGGTCGACGCGGGCTATGCGCCCAACGACTGGCAGGTCGGTCAGACCGGCAAGATCGTCGCGCCACAGCTCTACATCGCCGCCGGCATCAGCGGCGCGATCCAGCACCTGGCGGGGATGAAGGACAGCAAGGTCATCGTCGCGATCAACAAGGATCCGGAAGCGCCGATCTTCTCGGTCGCCGACTACGGTCTCGAGGCCGATCTGTTCACCGCTGTGCCCGAGCTCGTGAAGGCCCTCGGCTGATCGGCGTTCAGCCGGCAACGCAGACCCCAGGCGCGCAACGCGAGTTGACGCGCCTTTTCTATTCCTGGAGACAAGACCATGACCTACCGCGCCCCCGTCAACGACATGCTGTTCTGCATGAAGGAACTGGCCAACCTCGAAGCCGTCGCGGCGCTGCCGGGTTTCGAGGAGGCCGGCCTGGAGACCGCGCAGGCCGTGCTCGAGGAGTGCGCGAAGTTCAATGAAGGCGTGGTCGCGCCGCTGAACTGGGACGGCGACAAGAACCCGTCGTCGTGGAAGGACGGCGTCGTCACGACGACACCCGGCTTCAAGCAGGCCTTCCGCCAGTTCGGCGAAGGCGGCTGGCAAGGGCTGCAGCACCCGAGCGACTTCGGCGGCCAGAACCTGCCGAAGACGATCGGTGCCGCCTGCATCGAGATGCTCAACAGCGCGAACCTGAGCTTCGCCCTGTGCCCGCTGCTGACCGACGGCGCGATCGAGGCGCTGCTGACCGCCGGCTCGCCCGAGCAGCAGGCGCTGTACCTGCCGAAGATGATCTCCGGCGAGTGGACCGGCACGATGAACCTGACCGAGCCGCAGGCCGGGTCCGACCTGGCGCTCGTGCGCACCCGCGCCGAGCCGCAACCCGACGGCACGTTCAAGCTCTTCGGCACGAAGATCTTCATCACCTACGGCGAGCACGACATGGCGTCGAACATCGTGCACCTGGTGCTCGCGCGCGTGAGCGGCGCGCCCGAGGGCGTGAAGGGCATCAGCCTGTTCATCGTGCCGAAGTTCATGGTCAACGCCGATGGCTCGCTCGGTGCGCGCAACGACGCGCACTGCGTCAGCATCGAGCACAAGCTCGGGATCAAGGCGAGCCCGACCGCGGTGCTGCAGTTCGGCGACCATGGCGGTGCGGTCGGCCAGCTGATCGGCGAGGAGAACCGTGGCCTCGAGTACATGTTCATCATGATGAACGCGGCGCGCTACGCGGTCGGCATGCAGGGCATCGCGGTGGCCGAGCGTGCGTACCAGAAGGCTGCGACATTCGCGAAGGAGCGCATCCAGTCGCGCCCGGTCGACGGCTCGCTGCCGGGCAGCGGCCCGATCATCCATCACCCGGACGTCAAGCGCATGCTGATGACGATGCGCGCCTACACCGAAGGCTGCCGTGCGATGGCGATCACCGCCGCCGCGGCGTTCGACGCCTCGCACCACCACCCGGATGGCGAGGTGCGCAAGCAGAACCAGGCCTTCTACGAATTCATGGTGCCGCTCGTGAAGGGCTACAGCACCGAGATGAGCGTCGAGGTCGCGAGCCTGGGCGTGCAGGTGCACGGCGGCATGGGCTTCATCGAGGAAACCGGCGCGGCGCAGTACTTGCGCGATTCGCGCATCCTGCCGATCTACGAAGGCACGACCGCGATCCAGGCGAACGACCTGGTCGGCCGCAAGACCGCGCGCGACGGCGGCCGCACGCCGAAGGCGATCGCGGCGCAGATTGCCGCGACCGAGGCCGAGCTCGCCAAGCACGCCAGCACCGCGGCGAGGTCGATGCTGAAGCGGCTCACGGCCGCGCGCATCGCTTTCGAGCAGGTCGTCGACTTCGTCGCCGGCAACACCAAGGCCAGCCCGAACGCGGTGTTCGCCGGGTCGGTGCCTTACCTGATGCTCGCCGGCAACGTGGTCGCGGGCTGGCAGATGGCGCGCGCGCTGCTCGTCGCCGAAGACCAACTGGCGAAGGGCGAGGGCGATGCCGCGTTCCTGAAGGCCAAGGTCGCGACCGCGCATTTCTACGCCGAACACCTGCTGAACAAGGTGCCGGGCGTGCGCGACTCGATCGTCGAGGGCGGAGACAGCGTCACTGCGCTCGCGCTCGACTCGTTCTGACCCTCGCCACCGACTTCTTCCACCGAGACCAGCCCATGCCCCTGCCCGGAGTCCTCGCCACCCTGCCGCTGCCGATCATCGGCGCGCCGCTGTTCATCATCAGCAACCCGAAGCTCGTGATCGAGCAGTGCAAGGCCGGCGTCGTCGGCTCGATGCCGGCGCTCAACGCGCGCCCGGCCGAACAGCTCGACGACTGGCTCGCCGAGATCACCGAGACGCTGGCCGCATACAACAAGGCGAATCCGGACAAGCCGGCCGCGCCGTTCGCGATCAACCAGATCGTCCACAAAAGCAACGACCGCCTCGATCACGACATGGCGGTCTGCGCCAAGTACAAGGTGCCGATCATCATCACCTCGCTGGGCGCGCGCACCGATGTCAACGACGCGGTCCACGCCTGGGGCGGCGTCGTGATGCACGACATCATCAACAACTTCTTTGCGAAGAAGGCGATCGAGAAGGGCGCCGACGGCCTGATCGCGGTCGCTGCCGGCGCTGGCGGCCATGCTGGGGTGAAGAGCCCGTTCGCCCTGATCCAGGAGATCCGCGAGTGGTTCGACGGCCCGGTGGCGCTGAGCGGCTCGATCGCCAGCGGCGGCGCGGTGCTCGCGGCCCAGGCGATGGGCGCCGACTTCGCGTACATCGGCTCGGCCTTCGTCGCGACCGAGGAAGCGCGTGCGGTCGAGGGCTACAAGCAGATGATCGTGGACAGCAGCAGCGATGACATCGTCTACAGCAACCTGTTCACCGGCGTGCACGGCAACTACCTGAAGGGCTCGATCAAGGCGGCTGGGCTGGACCCGGACAACCTGCCCGAGAGCGACCCGACCAAGATGAACTTCGGAGGCACCGGCGCGAAGGCCTGGAAGGACGTGTGGGGCTGCGGCCAGGGCATCGGTGCGATCAAGAGCGTGCAGCCGGCCGCCGAGCTGATCGGTCGCCTGCGGCGCGAGTACCAATCCGCCCGCCAGCGCGTCGCGCTGGCATGAGGGGCAGCGGCGCGGTGGTAAAGTGCTGCGCTTGAACGTTACAGATCCTTCCCGTCCCCTCGGTGCTTTCTGACCGAGGCGGGTCGCTTCTCCGCAAAGTGGTCTAGCCGCGTCGCGGAAGGTTTTTCAACCCACACTCAGCGCCGGAAACCGGTGCGAAAGGTGAGCGAAATGATGCAGGAATCCCGGTCGAACTCGTACCTGTTCGGCGGCAATGCTCCGTATGTCGAAGAGATGTACGAGGCCTACCTCGACAACCCGGGTTCCGTGCCCGAGAACTGGCGCAAGTACTTCGACGCGTTGCAGCACGTGCCGGCGGTCGACGGCACCAACGCCCGCGACGTGGCCCACGCGCCCGTCATCGAATCCTTCTCACAACGCGCCAAGGCCGGCACCTTCGGCAGCAAGGCCAGCAGCACGGACCTGGCGATTGCGCGCAAGCAGGTCCACGTCCAGTCGCTGATCGCGGCGTACCGCTTCCTCGGTTCGCGCTGGGCCGATCTGGACCCGCTGAAGCGCCAGGAGCGCCCGAAGATCCCCGAGCTCGAGCCGGCGTTCTACGACCTGAGCGAGTCCGACATGGACATCGCGTTCAGCGCCACCAACACCTTCTTCTCGACCGCCGAGAACATGACGCTGCGCGAGATCGTGCAGGCGCTGCGCGAGACCTATTGCGGCTCGATCGGCGCCGAGTACATGCACGTCACCGAGCCGACCGAGAAGCGCTGGTGGCAGGAGCGGCTCGAGTCGATCCGCAGCAAGCCGAACTACAACGCCGAGCAGAAGAAGCACATCCTCGACCGCCTGACCGCGGCCGAAGGTCTCGAGCGCTACCTGCACACCAAGTACGTCGGCCAGAAGCGCTTCTCGCTCGAAGGCGGCGAGAGCTTCATCGTCTCGATGGACGAGCTGGTGCAGCGCGCCGGCGCAAAAGGCGTGCAGGAGATCGTGATCGGCATGGCCCACCGCGGCCGCCTGAACGTACTCGTCAACACCCTCGGCAAGATGCCGAAGGACCTGTTCGCCGAGTTCGACCACACCGCGCCCGAGAACCTCCCGTCCGGCGACGTGAAGTACCACCAGGGCTTTTCGTCCGACATCACCACCGCCGGCGGCCCGGTCCACCTGAGCCTGGCGTTCAACCCGTCGCACCTCGAGATCGTCAACCCGGTCGTCGAAGGCTCGGTCAAGGCCCGCCTCGACCGCCGCGGCGACACCGAGGGCGATTCGGTGCTGCCGATCATCGTCCACGGCGACGCGGCCTTCGCCGGCCAGGGCGTCGTGATGGAGACGCTGGCGCTGGCGCAGACGCGCGGCTACTACACCGGCGGCACGGTCCACATCGTCATCAACAACCAGATCGGCTTCACGACCAGCGACCCGCGCGATTCGCGCTCGACGCTGTACTGCACCGACGTGGTCAAGATGATCGAAGCCCCGGTGCTGCACGTGAACGGCGACGATCCCGAAGCGGTCGTGCTGTGCACGCAACTCGCGCTCGACTACCGCCAGGAGTTCAACAAGGACGTCGTCGTCGACATCGTCTGCTTCCGCAAGCTCGGCCACAACGAGCAGGACACGCCGGCGCTGACCCAGCCGCTGATGTACAAGAAGATCGCCCAGCACCCCGGCACGCGCAAGCTGTACGGCGAGAAGCTGGTGGTCCAGGGTGTATTGCCGGCCGATGGGCCCGATTCGATGGTCAAGGCACTGCGTGCCGCGATGGACGCCGGCAAGAACACGTATGACCCGGTGCTCACGAACTACAAGAGCAAGTACGCGGTCGACTGGGCGCCGTTCCTCGGCAAGAAGTGGACCGACGCGGCCGACACCGCGCTGCCCCTGTCCGAGGTCAAGCGCCTGGCCGAGCGCATCACGACCGTCCCGGCCAACTTCAAGGTCCACACGCTGGTCGAGAAGGTGCTGGCCGACCGGGCCGCGATGGGCCGCGGCGAGATCAACGTCGACTGGGGCATGGGCGAGCACCTGGCGTTCGCGTCGCTGGTCGCGAGCGGCTACGCGGTGCGCCTGTCGGGTGAAGACTCGGGTCGCGGCACGTTCACGCACCGCCACGCGGTGCTGCACGACCAGAACCGCGAGAAGTGGGACGTCGGCACCTACAAGCCGCTCGAGCACGTGGCCGATGGCCAGGCGCCGTTCGTCGTGATCGACTCGCTGCTGTCCGAGGAAGCGGTGCTCGGTTTCGAATACGGCTACGCCTCGGCCGAGCCGAACACGCTGGTGATCTGGGAAGCGCAGTTCGGCGACTTCGTCAACGGCGCGCAGGTCGTGATCGACCAGTTCATTGCCTCCGGGGAGGTCAAGTGGGGCCGCGCCAACGGCATCACGCTGATGCTGCCGCACGGCTATGAAGGGCAGGGCCCGGAGCACTCGTCGGCGCGCGTCGAGCGCTTCATGCAGCTGGCCGCCGACAACAACATGCAGATCGTGCAGCCGACGTCGGCAAGCCAGATCTTCCATGTGCTGCGTCGCCAGATGGTGCGCATGTTCCGCAAGCCGCTTATCATCATGACGCCCAAGTCGCTGCTGCGCGCGAAGGACGCGACGTCGCCGCTCGCCGAGTTCACCAAGGGCGAGTTCAAGACCGTGATCGGCGAGGTCAGCGCCGAGGTCGATGCGCAGAAGGTCAAGCGCGTGATCTGCTGCTCCGGCAAGGTCTACTACGACCTCGTCAAGGCCCGCGCCGAGCGCAAGAACGGCGACGTGGCGCTGGTGCGCGTCGAGCAGCTGTACCCGTTCCCGCACAAGGCGTTCGCGGCCGAGATGAAGAAGTACCCGAACGCGACCGAGGTCGTGTGGTGCCAGGACGAGCCGCAGAACCAGGGCGCGTGGTTCTTCGTCCAGCACTACATCCACGAGAACATGGTCGACGGGCAGAAGCTCGGCTACGCGGGACGTCCCGCCTCGGCGTCCCCCGCCGTCGGCTATGCGCACCTCCACCAGGAACAGCAGAAGGCGCTGCTCGAGCAGGCCTACGGCAAGCTCAAGGGCTTCGTGCTGACCAAGTGATGCTGCGCTGAACCCCGCGCTCCCCAGAACATCGAGAAGAAATTCAAATGGCAATCGTTGAAGTCAAGTGTCCGCAGCTGTCCGAATCCGTCGCCGAGGCGACGCTGCTGCAGTGGAAGAAGCGCCCCGGTGAACGGGTCGAAATGGACGAGATCCTGGTCGAGATCGAGACCGACAAGGTCGTTCTCGAAGTGCCGGCGCCGGCTGCCGGCGTGATGGCGCAGCTCGTCAAGAACGACGGCGAGACCTGCATCGCCGACGAAGTGATCGCGAAGATCGATACCGAAGGTACGGAAGCGGTCAGCCCGCTCGACGTCAAGCCCGTCCCGGCGGCCGAGCCCGCCCCGGGCGCGACGCCCGGCGTCACGCCGCCGCCCGTGCTCGATTCCGCGACCAACGCAGCGCCAGCCATGCCAGCCGCCGCGAAGATCATGGCCGACAACCGCATCCCGGCCGGATCGGTGCCAGGTACCGGCAGGGATGGCCGCGTGACCAAGGGCGACGTGCTGGCCTCGATGGAGGGCGGCGCCAAGCCGGTCGCGGTCACGCCGCCGGTCGTGGCCGCGCCGTCGCCCGCGCCGAAGGCGGCGCTGCCCACCGTGGCCGCACCCCCGGCGCCCTCGCTGGGCGAGCGCCCCGAACAGCGCGTGCCGATGAGCCGCCTGCGCGCCCGCATCGCCGAGCGCCTGGTGCAGTCGCAATCGACCAACGCGATCCTGACCACGTTCAACGAAGTGAACATGGCGCCGCTGATGGAGATGCGCAAGCGCTTCCAGGAGAAGTTCGAGAAGGAGCACGGCGTCAAGATCGGCTTCATGAGCTTCTTCGTGAAGGCGGCGGTCGCAGCGCTCAAGAAGTACCCCATCATCAACGCCTCGGTCGACGGCAACGACATCGTCTACCACGGCTATTTCGACATCGGCATCGCCGTCGGTTCGCCGCGCGGCCTGGTCGTGCCGATCCTGCGCAATGCCGACCAGATGAGCTTCGCCGACATCGAGAAGAAGATCGCCGAGTTCGCGAAGAAGGCCGGCGAGGGCAAGCTCTCGCTCGACGACCTGACCGGCGGCACCTTCTCGATCAGCAACGGCGGCACCTTCGGTTCGATGCTGTCGACGCCCATCATCAACCCGCCGCAGTCGGCGATCCTCGGCGTGCACGCGACCAAGGACCGGGCGATGGTCGAGAACGGCCAGGTCGTGGTGCGCCCGATGAACTACCTCGCGATGTCGTACGACCACCGCATCATCGACGGCCGCGAAGCCGTGCTGGGCCTGGTGGCGATGAAGGAAGCGCTGGAAGATCCGGCCCGCTTGCTTTTCGACATCTGACCGGCACCTTCGAATCATGAGCAAAGCATTTGATGTGGTCGTCATCGGTGGCGGCCCGGGCGGCTACATCGCGGCCATCCGCGCCGCGCAACTCGGCTTCAACACCGCCTGCGTCGACGAGTGGAAGAACGACAAGGGCGGCCCGGCACCGGGCGGCACCTGCACCAACGTCGGCTGCATCCCGTCGAAGGCGTTGCTGCAGTCGAGCGAGCACTTCGAGCACGCCGGCCACGGTTTCAAGGACCACGGCATCGGCCTGAGCAACCTGAGCATCGACGTCGCGAAGATGCTGGGTCGCAAGGACACGGTCGTCAAGCAGAACAACGACGGCATCCTGTACCTGTTCAAGAAGAACAAGGTCACGTTCTTCCACGGCCGTGCCTCGTTCACCAAGGCGGGCGAGGGCGGCTACGAGATCGCGGTGGCCGGCGACAAGCCGGATGCGCTGACCGCCAAGCACGTGATCGTCGCGACCGGCTCGAACGCCCGCGCCTTGCCCGGCGCCGCGTTCGACGAGACCTCGATCCTGTCGAACGACGGCGCACTGCGCATTCCGGCGGTGCCCAAGACCCTGGGTGTGATCGGCTCGGGCGTGATCGGGCTGGAGATGGGCTCGGTCTGGCGCCGCCTCGGCGCCGACGTGACCGTGCTCGAGGCGCTGCCGACCTTCCTCGGTGCGGTCGACGAGCAGATTGCCAAGGAGGCGCACAAGGCGCTGACCAAGCAGGGGCTGAAGATCCAGCTCGGCGTCAAGATCAGCGAGGTCAAGTCCGCGAAGAACGGCGTGACGGTTGCCTACACCGACGCGGCCGGCAAAGAGCAGAAGCTGGAATGCGAGAAGCTGATCGTCTCGATCGGTCGCGTGCCGAACACGAACGGCCTGAACGCCGAAGCGGTCGGGCTGAAGCTCGACGAACGGGGCTTCATCGCGGTTGACGGCGACTGCAAGACCAACCTGCCCAACGTCTGGGCGATCGGCGACGTCGTGCGCGGCCCGATGCTCGCGCACAAGGCCGAGGAGGAGGGCGTCGCGGTGGCCGAGCGCATCGCCGGCCAGCACCCGCACGTCGATTTCAACACCGTGCCGTGGGTGATCTACACCTCGCCCGAGATCGCCTGGGTCGGCCAGACCGAGCAGCAGCTCAAGGCCGCCGGCCGCGCGTACAAGGCCGGCACGTTTCCGTTCATGGCCAATGGCCGCGCGCGCGCGCTCGGCGACACGACCGGCATGGTGAAGATGATCGCCGACGCCAAGACCGACGAGATCCTCGGCGTGCACATGGTCGGGCCGATGGTCTCGGAGCTGATCGCCGAGGCGGTCGTCGCGATGGAGTTCAAGGCGTCGAGCGAGGACATCGCGCGCATCTGCCACGCGCATCCCAGCCTGAGCGAATCGACCAAGGAAGCCGCGCTCGCGGTGGACAAGCGCACGCTGAACTTCTGACCGCGGCACCCGTGGGCGTCCGCGCGCTTTACCTCCAGACGCTCGCCGAGCGCGGCTACACCGCCGATCCGGCGCAGCTGCGCGCGGTCGACTCGCTCGAGCGCTGCGAGAACGAGTGGATCGCGTACAAGGCGAGGCGCCGCAACGCGTTGACCAAGCTGATCGCGCGCCCGCCGATCCCGCGCGGCGTCTACATGTACGGCGGCGTCGGGCGCGGCAAGAGCTTCCTGATGGACTGCTTCTTCAATGCCGTGCCGCTGCAGCGCAAGACCCGGCTGCACTTCCACGAATTCATGCGCGAGGTGCACCGCGAGCTGACCGAACTGCAGGGCACGGTCAACCCGCTGGCCGAGCTCGGCAAGCGCATGGCGCGGCGCTACCGGCTGATCTGCTTCGACGAGTTCCACGTCGCCGACGTGACCGACGCGATGATCCTGTACCGGCTGCTCGAGGCGCTGTTCGCCAACCGGGTCAGCATCGTCACCACGTCGAACTTCAAGCCCGACGACCTGTACCCGAACGGCCTGCACCGCGACCGCATCCTGCCGGCGATCGCGCTGCTGAACGCGCAGCTCGAGGTGGTCAACGTCGACAACGGCAACGACTATCGGCAAATCACGCTGGCGCAGGTCGGGCTCTACCAGACCCCGCTCGACGCCGCCGCCGAGGCGGCGATGACGCACGCGTTCGAACGCCTGGCCGAGGCGAAGGACGAGTCGCCGCTGCTGCACATCGAGCACCGCGAGATCCGGGCGCGGCGGCGTGCCGGCGGGGTGGTCTGGTTCGATTTCAAGGAGCTGTGCGGCGGCCCGCGTTCACAGAACGACTACCTCGAGATCGCGACCCAGTTCCATACCTTGCTGCTGTCGGGTGTGCCGGCGATGTCGCCGCGAATGGCTTCGGAGGCGCGGCGCTTCACGTGGCTGGTCGATGTGCTCTACGACCGTCGCGTCAAGCTGATCATGTCGGCCGAGACCGAGCCCGAGGGGCTTTACACCGAGGGGCCGATGGCCCACGAGTTTCCGCGCACGGTGTCACGCTTGCGCGAGATGCAGTCGGCCGAGTTTCTCGCACTCGCCCGGCGGGATGTGGATACTTCGCTGACATGAACATCCGTCCCGTCCTCGCCGTGTTGGCGCTTGCGCTGCCGGCCTGGGCGCTGGCCGCCGATGCGGAGCACGACCGGATTGCCGGCGAGCGTGCGGCCGCCAACGCGCGCCTGGCCGAGCAGGAGCGTGAGTGCGAAACCCGTTTCCTGGTCGCTCCGTGTCTCGAAGAGGCGCGCCGCGCGCACCGCGAGAAGACGGCGAGCCTGCGGCAGGCGCAGCTCCAGCTCGACGAGGCGCGCCGGCGCGAAACTGCCGCGGCGCGCCGCAAGGCCATCGCCGAACGCCTCGAAGCGCAGCAGGGTCGCGCCAGCGATGCGGCATCCGGGCCGCCGGGTGTGCGTCTGCGGCGCACGGCCGAACCGCCGCCTCCCACGTCGGCCGGCAAGACTTCAGAGCCGCGCGCGCCGATGCTGAGCGCATCGCAGGCGCGAGAAAACGCCAACAAGTTCGAAGCGCGGGCGCGGGCAGCGCGTGAACACCGCGACAGCGTCGAGCGTCGCAATGCGGAGCGGGCCGCACAGGGCAAGGCGGCTGCGCCGCTGCCGGTGCCATCGGGCGCCTCGGCGCCGCGCTGATCAGTCCAGCGCTTCGACCCGCACCAGCGCCAGCGACAGGTTGTCGCCACCGCCGCGGGCCCGTTGACGGGCCTTGCTGACCAGCATTTCGCCAGCCTCGCGCGCGGGCAGGGCCTGGACGATCGCACCGAGTTCGCGCGGCGTGAAGTAGTGCCACAGCCCGTCGCTGCAGGCGAGCAGGCTGTCGCCGATCTCGAGTTGCCCCAGGTGCTTGTGCGACAGCGGCGGGTCGGCGTTGGTGCCGAGGCAGCCCGTCAAGAGGTTGGACTGGGCATGGGCATTGGCCTCGTCCTCGGTGATCTGGCCCTCGTCGACGAGCCGCTGGACGTACGAATGGTCGATCGTGCGGCTGACGAGATCGGCGCCGCGGAAGTGGTAGACGCGCGAATCGCCGGCATGGATCACGTCGCAGTCGCGTGACGGGCTGACGATGAAGGCGGCGACCGTGCTGTGCGGCTCCTCCTCGGAGGTGATCGCGGTCAGCTTGATCATCAAGTGCGCTTCCAGCACCAGCTGTTTCAGCGCCTCCCCCGGATTGTCGCGACTCGGCGAATAGCGTTCGAACAGCTGGTTCGCGGTCAGCAGCACCTGGTCCGCCGCCTTGCGCCCGCCGCTCTTGCCGCCCATGCCGTCCGCGAGGACCGCGAGCAGGCAGCCGGGCGTGCGGTCGTGCGGGAGGATTTCGACCTGGTCCTGTTGGTAGGCGCGATCGCCCCGGTGCAACCCGGTGGTGCCTGTCAGGCGATACGCCAAGGTCGCTGTGCTCATGTAGAAAACTATAATCGGTTTGCTCGACCTCACCCTGCCGAAAAACGCACAGAAGACTCCGCGACGGCACCCCCATGGACCTGAACCTGCATTCCCCGCCGCGCCGGCTGATCGAGCTGCGGATGGAGCACGCCGACCTCGACAACCTGATCGACCAGGCGGCGCTCAGCCTGCCGGACGACGAACTCAGCCTGCGCCGCCTCAAGAAACGCCGCCTGCTGCTGCGCGACCAGATCGCGCGGCTCGAAGCGGAGATCGATCCGCCCGAGCCGGCGTGAGCGCGCTCGAGGAGGCCGTCGCCGCGGCGTTCGCCCGCGACGGTGCGCTCGCCCGGGCCGATGCGAACCACGTCGAGCGCGAGGTCCAGTTGCGCATGGCGCTCGGCGTCGCGCAGGCCATCGACACCCGCACGGCGCTGGTCGCCGAGGCGGGCACCGGCGTCGGCAAGACCTTCGCCTACCTGGTGCCCACGCTGCTCAGCGGCGCGCGGGCGCTCGTGAGCACCGCCACCAAGAGCTTGCAGGACCAGCTCTTCCTGCGTGACATCCCGCGCTTGCGCGAGGCGCTGCAGCTGCCCGTGGCGGTCGCGCTGCTGAAAGGGCGCAGCAGTTACTTGTGCCTGCACCGCTTGAACCAGGCGCGACAGGCCGAGACGCTGCCCGACCGCTGGGCCGTGCGCACGCTGGCCAAGGTCGAGCAGTGGTCGCACGTCACCGTCAGCGGCGATCTGGCGGAGCTCGACGGGCTCGACGAGCGCAGCAGCGTGATCCCGCTCGTGACTTCGACGCGCGAGAACTGCCTTGGCCAGGAGTGCCCGCAGTTTCGCCAGTGCCATGTCGTGAAGGCCCGGCGCGAGGCGATGCTCGCGGACATCGTGGTCGTCAACCACCACCTGTTCTTCGCCGACATGAGCCTGCGCGACAGCGGCGTGGCCGAGCTGCTGCCCAGCGTCGAGGTCGCGTTGTTCGACGAAGCCCATCAACTGACCGAGGCCGGCGTGCAGTTCCTCGGCACCACGCTTGGCACCGGCCAGGTGATCGACTTCGCGCGCGACGTGCTGGGCGCCGGCCTGCGGCAGGCGCGCGGGCTGCAGCCCTGGCAGGAGATCGCCGGCGCGTGCGACCGCGCGGCGCGCGATCTGCGCATCGCGGCAGCCGGGCGGCTGCGCGATCTGCGGGGCACCTTGAAGCTGCGCTGGAACGAACGCGGCGCGCAGGCCGATTTCGTCGAGGCGCTGGCCGGCGTGCGGCAGGCGTGCGATGCCGCCGGCGCAGCGCTGAAGGTCGTCGCCGACAGCTCGCCCGACTTCGTCAAGCTGGGCGAACGCGCTCAGCAGTTCGCAACCTTGGCCGAGCGCTTCGCTGCGCCGGCAGAGGACGGCCAGGTGCGCTGGATCGACGTCTCGCCGCACCAGGCGCGGCTGGTCGAGTCGCCGCTCGACATCCGCGATGCGCTGCGCGAGCAGATGGCGCTGGCGCCGAAGGCCTGGGTGTTCACGTCGGCCACGCTGGGCGACGACGATCGCCTGTCGTGGTTCACCGAGTCGGCCGGGCTCACCGAGGCGCGCACGCTGCGCCTGGGCAGCCCGTTCGACTACGCGACGCATGCGCGGCTGTACGTGCCGCGCGGGTTTCCCAAGCCGAACGAACCCGGGCATCCCGAAGCCGTCGCGGTCCTGGCGTCGCGCTGTGCGCGTGCGCTCGGCGGACGGACCTTCGTGCTGACGACGACGCTGCGCGCGCTCCAGACGATCGGGGAACGCCTCAAGGCCGAGTTCGACGCGAACGGCGATTCGCTGCAGGTGCTCGTGCAAGGCCAGGTGCCCAAGCGGCAGCTGATGCAGCAGTTCCTGGCCCAGCCGCGCTCGGTGCTGGTCGGCTCGCAAAGCTTCTGGGAAGGCATCGATGTGCCGGGCGACGCGCTGCAGTGCGTGCTGATCGACAAGCTGCCGTTCCCGCCGCCGAACGATCCGCTGGTCGAAGCGCGCGTCAAGCGGCTGGAGGGCGAGGGCCGCAATCCGTTCGCGGACTATTTCGTCGCCGAGGCGGCCGTGTCGCTGAAGCAGGGTGCCGGCCGGCTGATTCGCAGCGAGACCGACCGCGGCCTGCTGGTCGTGTGCGACCCGCGCATGGCCGGCATGAACTACGGCAAGCGCCTGCGCGAGGCCCTGCCGCCGATGTCGCTGGTGGCGAACGAGGCCGAGGCGATGGACTGGCTCGCCACGCTTGCGAGCGCGGTGCGGCCGTACTAGGCCGCTGCGCGGCTCACCAGAGCTGCCACCAGGGGCGCTTGGCCGGTGCGCCGAATCCCTCGGCCGGCACGGCGGCGCCGGGGAAGTTCTTCTGCATCACGCGGTTCGCGTCGTCGCGCAACTGCGTCAGGCCGAGCTTGTCGTAGCTCTCGGACATGATGTAGAGCGCCTCCTGCGTCGACGGCGACTGCTGGAACTCGACCACCACCTGTTGTGCCCGGTTGGCCGCCGCCACATAGGCGCCGCGCTTCAGGTAATAGCGCGCCACGTGCACCTCGTACGCCGCCAGCGAGTTGACGATGTAGTTCATGCGCACGCGCGAATCGTCGGCGTACAGCGACTGCGGGTAGAGGTCGACGAGCTGCTTGAACGACTGGTACGAATCACGCGCCGCCTGCTGATCGCGCTCGGACAGGTCCTGGCGCGCCAGGCTGCCGAGCAGCCCGAGGTTGTCGTTGAAGTTGACCAGGCCCTGCAGATAGAGCGCGTAGTCGATTGCCGCGCTGGTCGGGTGCAGCTTGATGAAGCGCTCCAGCGTCGACAGCGCCTGGGCCTTGTCGCCGCCCTTGTAGAGCATGTAGGCGCGTTCGATCTGTGCCTGCTGCGCCAGGGCCGTGCCGGAGGCGCGGCCTTCGAGGCGTTCGTACAGCTTGCCGGCGCGCTCGAAGTTGCCCTGCGAGGCCTCTTCCTTGGCCTCTGCATACAATCGTTCCGCGCTCCACTGCGATTCGGTCTCCTTGGGAGTCGATCCGCAGCCCGCGAGCAGGGCCATCGACATGGCCAGCGCGAGAGCCAGTGGCCGTCGCAGCACATTCTTTTGAATCATCGGCCTGGGGCATCCGCGACAGCGGTGCCGTCCTGTCAAAAACGAGTCGCGATTATATGGTTGAGCCCCCGGCGCCCGCGGCGAGCGACGACACCGAGTTCGAGGCGCCCTGGTCCGCGCAGCCCGAGCGCCGCGAGGCCGAGGTGCCGACCGCGTTGCATGGGCAGCGGCTGGACAAGGCCGTCGTCGCGATGGCCGGCGAGTTCTCGCGCACGCACCTGCAGGGGTTGATCGAGCAGGGCCACGTCCGCGTCGACGGCGTACCGGCACGCAGCGCCTCGCGCAAGGTGCGGGCCGGCGAGCGCGTGGTCGTCGACCTGGTGCCTACCGAGGAGAGCCGAGCGTTCCGGCCCGAGGCGCTGCCGATCGCGATCGTGTTCGAGGATGCGCACTTGCTCGTGGTCGACAAGGCGGCTGGCATGGTCGTCCATCCGGCGGCCGGCAACTGGTCCGGAACGCTGCTCAACGCCCTGTTGGCGCATCACGCTGCCGCCGCCGCGCTGCCGCGTGCCGGCATCGTTCACCGCCTCGACAAGGACACGTCGGGACTGATGGTCGTCGGCAAGACCCTGGCGGCGGTGACGGCACTCTCGCGCGCGATCGCGGCGCGCGAGGTGCGTCGCGAGTACCTCGCGATCGCGCACGGCGAGATGCGCGCCCGGCAGACCTTCACGATCGAGGCGCCGATCGGACGCGATCCGCAGTCGCGCGTGAAGATGGCCATCGTGCCGGCGGGCCGCGCGGCGCGCACCGACGTGACCGTGGTCGCGACCGGCGCGGCCTGCAGCGCGCTGCGCTGCAAGCTGCATACCGGGCGCACCCACCAGATCCGCGTCCATCTGGCGGCGCAAGGGCACCCGCTGGTGGCCGACGCGGTCTATGGCGGCCGATCGGCGCTGGGGATGACGCGCCAGGCGCTGCACGCGACGCGACTCGGCTTCGCGCATCCGATCAGCGGCGACCCGCTGGCATTCGATGCCGCGCCACCGCCCGACCTGGCGTCGGCCTGGCGCAACGTGGAAGGGGCGACTGGCTGATTCCGCTGGCGCGGTCATCCGTGGCGGTTACAATGCGTCCAGCCCTCGCCGAAGCCGACCCTCGCGGCGGCGCCTCACGGTGCCCCCGGTCCACGACGAAGCCCAGCGGCGAGAGAGTTGCGCACCGAAGGTGCCCCAAAACCGGCATGACGCGAGAAGCGTCGGCCACCTGCCAGCCGCAAGACGCGTCTGCCCGAGCCACCGGCCGGGCGTTCACCGTGAGCGCTGAGCGGCCACTGCACTGAACTGTCAGTCGATACCAGCCGGGAGCAATCCGGCCGAGGATGTGAACGAAGCCCATGAATAGCCAGGATGCCAAGCGCGTCCTCGAGACCGCCCTGATCTGCGCCAGCCAGCCGCTGCCCTTGCGCGACATGCGAGTTCTGTTTGCCGACGAGATCGGTCCCGACACGTTGCGCTCGCTGCTCGACGAGCTGACGCGCGAATGGGAGGGCCGTGGGGTCGAGCTCGTCGCGCTCGCCACCGGCTGGCGCCTGCAGAGCCGGCCGGAAATGCGCGAGTACCTGGATCGCCTGAATCCCGAGAAGCCGCCGAAGTACTCGCGTGCCGTGATGGAGACGTTGGCGATCATCGCGTACCGTCAGCCGGTGACCCGCGGCGACATCGAGGACATCCGGGGCGTCACGGTCGCCAGCCAGATCATCAAGCAGCTCGAGGACCGCGGCTGGGTCGAGGCGATCGGCTACCGCGAGTCTCCCGGCCGCCCGGCGCTGCTCGCGACGACGAAGCAGTTCCTCGACGACCTGGGCTTGGCGAGCCTCGAACAGTTGCCGGTGCTGGCGACGGGCTTGCCCGATGCCGGGTTGCTGACGCCCGCCGGACCGGAACAAGGTTCACTCCTCGAAGCCGGCGATGCCGCGCCCGAGCTCCCGCTCGATCTTCCCCTCGATCCCCCTCTCTCCGACTCTCCCGACGAGCCAGCGGCTGACGCCGCGCCCATGGAACCCCAAGCATGAACGTCCATCCTGAATCCTCGTCGCCGGTCGACGCCGACGTGCCCGCTGTCGAAGGCGGTGACGCACCGACGAAGCCGGCCCGCAAGCGTCGGGTCGCGAAGCCGGCTGCGGACGAAGCGGCGCCTGCGGTCGCGGTGACCGAGGAAGCCGCCGCCGAACCGGCGCCGAAGCCGAAGCGACGTCGCGCGGCCACGGCCCCCGTGGACGCGTCCGCCGACGCACCGGTCGCCGCGCCGGTCGGGGTTGTGCCGGCACGAGTCGACGAGCCCGCCGCAGCGCCGGTCGTCGCGGCGGCGCCTGCCGAAGCCGTTTCGACCGGCGACGCGCCGCAAGGCGCCGAGGCGACGGCCGACGGCGGCGAAGCCGCCGGCTCGGACGAGGAAGCCGGCGACGGCCCGCGCGGCCGCCGTCGTGGCCGCCGCGATCGCAAGCGCGGTGAACGGGGCGAGCCGCGCGACGGCGTCGCCGCCGAAGGCGGCACCGAAGGCGCTCCCGCCGTGCCGCCGCCCGAAGCCGGCGAACTGTTCGAGAAAGTGCTGTCCGGCGAGTTCGACGTCAGCGGCGAGCCCGATCCCGAGCCCGCCGAGGAAGAGGACCCCGCCGCGACCAAGCGCGTGCTGCTGCCGGAACCGGACGCGCCCAAGCTGCACAAGGTGCTGGCGCAGTCCGGCATCGGTTCGCGGCGCGACATGGAGGACCTGATTGCCGATGGCCACGTGATGGTCAACGGCGAGCCGGCGCATGTCGGCCAGCGCGTCTCGTTCGGCGATCGTGTGCAGGTCAACGGCAAGCCCGTGAAACTGCGCATCGTGCCGCCGCCGCCGCGGATCATCGCGTACCACAAGCCGGTCGGCGAGATCGTCACGCACGACGATCCGCAGAACCGACCGACCGTGTTCCGTCGCCTGCCGCGTCTGCAACAGGGCAAGTGGCAGTCGGTCGGCCGGCTCGACATCAACACCGAGGGCCTGCTGCTGTTCACGAACTCGGGCGAGCTCGCGAACCAGCTGATGCACCCGCGCTTCGGCGTGGAGCGCGAGTACGCGGTGCGTCTTCTGGGCACGCTGACCGAGGCGAACAAGGCGAGCCTGCTGGAAGGGGTCGACGTCGAAGGCCAGAAGGCCAGCTTCAAGTCGATCACCGAAGGCGGCGGCGACGGCGCCAACCACTGGTACCGCGTCGTCATCACCGAAGGCCGCAACCGCGAGGTGCGCAAGCTGTTCGACACGGTCGGCCTGACGGTCAGCCGGCTGATCCGCATCCGGTACGGCACCGTGGTGCTGCCGCTCGGCCTGAAGCGCGGCGTGTGGGTCGACCTCGAAGAAGGCGACGTGCGCATGATCCGGCGTCTGGCCAGCGGCGACAACGGCCAGCGCGACGCGCGCGGACCGAACCCGAACGCACGCGGCAACGAGCCGCGGCAGGGCAACAACCCGCGCGGCGAGCGCCAGGGCGGCCGCCCGAACGACCGCCAAGGTGATCGCCAAGGCGGTGACCGCCAGCGCGGCCCGCGCCGCGACAGCCCGATGCAGATGCCGGCTCAGCAATCGGCGGACAACTTCGAACGCAACCCGCGCGACGATGGCGACGAGGACCTGGACTTCGATCCGTCCTCGATCCCGAATCCGCTCGAGCAGACCTTCGACAAGCGCTTCGTCTCGAACCCGCGCAGCCCCGTGGGCGGGCGCGGCTTCCGCAACGGCGGCGGCGGTGGCTTCGGTGCCGGCGGCAGCGGCCCCGCGCCGGGGCCCAAGCGTGGCGGTGGCGGCCAGGGCGGTCCGAAGCAGCCTGATCCCTTGCAAACCTCGCTCGGCGTGTTCGGCGCCGATGCCTTCCACCGCAAGAACCGCGGTGGCGGTGGCGGCGGGGGCCAGGGCGGCGGGCGTGGCGGCAATCGCGGCGGCAGCGGTGGGGGGTTCGGCGGCGGCGGCGGTGGTGGGGGCGGCGGTGGCCGTCGCGGCGGGCGTTGAGTACCGCTGTCACGGTCCCGCCAAGGCTGCACGGTACAATCTGAGGCTTTGCCAGACTTGAATCCAGGAGAGAAAAACATGGCCATCGAACGCACTCTGTCGATCATCAAACCCGACGCCGTCGCCAAGAACGTGATCGGTCAGATCTACGCCCGCTTCGAAGGCGCCGGTCTGAAGATCGTTGCCGCCAAGATGGCGCACCTGTCGCGCGGCGAGGCCGAAGCGTTCTATGCCGTGCACAAGGCGCGGCCGTTCTTCAAGGACCTGGTCGACTTCATGATCTCCGGCCCGGTGATGATCCAGGCCCTTGAAGGCGAGGGCGCGATTCTCAAGAACCGCGACCTGATGGGCGCCACCGACCCGAAGAAGGCCGAGAAGGGCACGATCCGCGCCGATTTCGCCGACAGCATCGACGCGAACGCCGTGCACGGTTCCGACGCGGCCGAGACGGCTGCGGTCGAGATCGGGTTTTTCTTCCCGGGCATGAACGTCTACAGCCGCTGAAAAGCGCAGGCCTCGTTCGAGGCATCGCATGAACGCCGCCACCAATCTGCTCGAGTTCGATAGGGAAGGGTTGGCCGCGTTCTGCGCACAGCTCGGGGAGAAGCGCTTTCGCGCCACCCAGCTGTTCCGCTGGATCCACCAAAAGGGCGCCGCCGAGTTCGCGCAGATGTCCGATCTGGCGAAGTCGCTGCGCGACAAGCTCGCCGGTCGTGCCGTGATCGCGACGATGCCGGTGATCAGCGAGCAGGCGTCCAGCGACGGCACGGTCAAGTGGCTGTTCGACGCCGGCGCCGGCAACGCGATCGAGACGGTGTTCATTCCGGAGGACGATCGCGGCACGCTGTGCATCTCGTCACAGGCCGGCTGCGCGGTCGGTTGCCGGTTCTGCTCGACCGGCCACCAGGGCTTCAGCCGCAACCTGACGACCGGCGAGATCATCGGCCAGCTGTGGTTCGCCGAGCACCACTTGCGCAAGCGCCTGAACCTGCCCGACGGACAACGGGCGATCACCAACGTCGTGATGATGGGCATGGGCGAGCCGCTGCAGAACTACGCGGCGCTCGTGCCGGCACTGCGCATGATGCTCGACGACCACGGCTACGGCCTGTCGCGGCGCCGCGTGACGGTGTCGACGTCCGGCGTGGTGCCGATGATCGAGCGGCTGCGCGACGACCTGCCGGTGGCGCTCGCCGTCTCGCTGCACGCGCCCACCGATGCGCTGCGCGACGACCTGGTGCCGCTGAACCGCAAGTACCCGCTGGCCGAGCTGCTCGCCAGCTGCAAGCACTACCTCGACAAGGCGCCGCGCGACTTCATCACGTTCGAGTACTGCATGCTCGACGGCGTGAACGACAGCGATGCGCAGGCCCGCGAGCTGCTCGCGCTGGTCGCGCGCTCGGGCGTTGCGTGCAAGTTCAACCTGATCCCGTTCAACCCGTTCCCCGAATCGGGCCTGAAGCGCTCGCCGAACGAACGCGTCACGGCGTTCCTGCGCGTGCTGCAGGAGGGCGGCGTCGTCGCGACGGTGCGCAAGACGCGCGGCGACGACATCGACGCCGCCTGCGGTCAGCTCGCCGGCGAGGTGCAGGACCGGACGAATGCCAAAGCCCGCATGACGCGTGCGCCCATGAAGGTGCACCGCAGCGGCTCGGACGTGGCCGTGGCGATCGCCGCCGGCCGCGCCGATCCCCAGGAGACTCGCCGATGACGCTGTACTCGATCCCGGGCCGTTCGCGGCGCCGGGCGCCTACCCTCTGGCTGGCGGCGACGCTGCTCGCGCTGGCCGCCGGGTGCACGACGCAGACCACCGTGATCGGGTCGGTCGGCGACGGCAAGGACCTGGTCACCGCGTCCGACGAGACCGATGCGAGCAAGCGCGCCCGGCTGCGCATGGAACTGGCCTCCGGCTACTTCGGTCGCGGTCAGATGACGACGGCACTCGATCAGGTCAAGCTCGCGCTGCAGGCCGATCCCAACCTGTCCGAGGCCTACAGCCTGCGCGGTTTGATTTACGCGAACCTGGGCGACGACAAGCTGGCCGAAGAAAGCTTCCGCCGCGCGTTGCAGCTGAATCCGCGCGACGCCGACGCGATGCAGAACTTCGGCTACTACCTGTGCCAGAAGAAGCGCTACCCCGAGGCGAGCGCGATGTTCGACCGCGCGCTCGCCGTGCCGCAGTACCGCGACCAGTCGCGCACGCTGCTGACCAAGGGCGTGTGCGAGGCGTTCGCAGGGCAGCTGCCGGAATCGGAGGCCACGCTGACCAAGGCGTACCAGCTCGATCCGTCGAACCCGGCGACCGCGGTGAACCTGTCGGAAGTGCTGTTCCGCCGCGGCGACTACGAGCGTGCGCGCTTCTACATCCGGCGCGTCAACGCGGTGCCGGCCTTCACCGGATCGCAGACGCTGTGGCTGGCGGCGCGCATCGAGCAGCGCCTGGGGAACCGCGCCGGCGCGCAGGAGTACGGCGAGCAGCTGCGCAGTCGTTTCCCCAATTCGCGTGAAGCCAGCTCGTACGAGCGAGGCCAGTTCGATGAGTGACGCGACCGCGAATGCGACAGGCGCGGACGCCGTCCGCGCGACCACCGCCGGCGGCCTGCTGCGCCAGGCGCGCCAGGCGCAGGGCCTGCACATCGCCGCGCTCGCCGCGGCGATCAAGGTCGTGCCGCGCAAGCTCGAGCTGCTGGAGTCCGACCAGTTCGACCAACTTCCCGATGCAACCTTCACGCGCGCGCTGGCCCAAACGGTCTGCCGCACGTTGAAGATCGACCCGACGCCGATCCTGGCGCTGCTGCCACCGCCGCGCGGGCACCGGCTCGAGCAGGTGGCGGCGGGGTTGAACACGCCGTTCCACGACCGGCCCGGCCATCTGGCCCCGAAGGATTGGGCCCACGTGGCCAACCCGGTGCTCTGGATCCTCGGCGTGATCGTCGCCATGACGCTGGCGGTCTATGCGGCGCCGGCCAGCTGGCTGAGCTTCTCGAACACCGCCGCGACCCGACCGCAGCCCGCCGGCAAGGTCGAACCCGTGGGAGTGTCCACGGCGCCGGCCGTCGCGGTCGTCGCCCCACCCGTGGCCAGCGCCGCCCTGTCGGCGGAACCGGCGGCATCGGCGGCAGTGGCTGCGCCAACGGCGGCGACTGAACCGACCGTCGTGGCGCCGGCCGAGCCGGACGCCGTCGCCGTGGCGGCCGCATCCGGCGTGCTCCAGTTCCGCGCGACCGCGCAAACGTGGGTCGACGTCGTCGATGCGCGCGGTCAGTCGCTGATCTCGCGCACGCTTCAACCCGGCGAGAACGTCGGGCTCGATGGCGCGTTGCCGATGAAGGTGCGGATCGGCAACGTGGCCGGCACGCAGGTCGTGTTCCGCGGCCAGGCCTACGAACTCGCCAGCACGCGCGAAAACGTCGCGCGGTTCGAACTCAAGTGAGCGTGACCCCATGAGCGAACGGATTCCCACCCTCGACGACTTCATCGAACCCGCCGTTCCGGCCGCACACCGCTCGCGCCAGGCGCAGGTGCGCTGGGGTTCGCGGGTCGTCACGATCGGCGGCGGCGCGCCGGTGCGGGTGCAGGCGATGACCAACACCGACACGGTCGACGCGATCGGCACGGCGATCCAGGTCAAGGAACTGGCGATCGCCGGCTCGGAGATGGTGCGCATCACCGTCAACACGCCCGAGGCCGCGGCGCAGGTGCCGTACATCCGCGAGCAGCTCGACCGCATGGGGATCGATGTGCCGCTGATCGGCGATTTCCACTACAACGGCCACCGCCTGCTGACCGACTATCCGGCCTGCGCCGAGGCGTTGAGCAAGTACCGCATCAACCCCGGCAACGTCGGCAAGGGCGACAAGCACGACCGCCAGTTCGCGCAGATGATCGAGGTCGCCGCGAAATACGACAAGGCCGTGCGCATCGGCGTCAACTGGGGCAGCCTCGACCAGGAACTGCTGACCGAGTTGATGGACGCGAACGCCCAGCTTGCCGAGCCGTTCGAGCCGCAGCAGATCATGTACCGCGCGATCCTCACGTCGGCCATCCAGTCGGCACGGCGCGCCGAATCCCTGGGGCTGCGCGCCGACCAGATCATCCTGTCCTGCAAGATGAGCGGCGTTCAGGACCTAATCAGCGTCTACCGGGCGCTGGCCAAGCGCTGCGACTACGCGCTGCACCTCGGCCTGACCGAAGCCGGCATGGGCACCAAGGGGACGGTCGCGTCGACCGCGGCGCTCGGCGTGCTGCTGCAGGAGGGCATCGGCGACACGATCCGTGTGTCGCTGACGCCGCAGCCGGGCGAGGCGCGCACCCAGGAGGTCGTGGTCGCACTCGAGATCCTGCAGGCGCTCGGCCTGCGCCAGTTCAACCCGAGCGTCACCGCGTGCCCCGGCTGCGGGCGCACGACCAGCACGACGTTCCAGGAACTGGCCAAGGAAATCGACGACTACCTGCGCGCGCAGATGCCGGTCTGGAAGGCCAAGTACCCGGGCGTCGAGAAGATGAAGGTCGCGGTGATGGGCTGCATCGTCAACGGCCCCGGCGAGAGCAAGCACGCCGACATCGGCATCAGCCTGCCGGGTACCGGCGAAGCGCCGGCCGCGCCGGTCTTCATCGACGGCGAGAAGGCGCTGACCCTGCGCGGCGACAACATCGCCGCCGAGTTCCACGCGCTGGTCGAGCGCTACATCGACAAGCGCTACGGCGCGGCTGCAGCGGCGTCGCATTGACGCCCTCGGGATTCACCGCGCCGGCGCGGTGAGTCTGCCTGTCTCTTCAAGAAATCCGAACATGGCTGAATCATTGCGCGCCGTCAAAGGCATGAACGACATCCTGCCGCCCGAGTCCGCGCGCTGGGAGTGGTTCGAATCGAAAGTGCGGGCGCTGATGGCGCGCTACGGCTATGCCAACGTGCGCACGCCGATCGTCGAGCCGACCGCGCTGTTCGTGCGCGGCATCGGCGAGGTGACCGACATCGTCGAGAAGGAGATGTACTCCTTCACCGACTCGATGAACGGCGACAAGCTCACGCTGCGGCCCGAGGCCACGGCCGGGATCGTGCGGGCGATGGTCGAGCACAACGCGCTCTACAACGGGCCAATGCGGGTCTGGTCCGAGGTCTCGGTGTTCCGTCACGAGCGGCCGCAGAAGGGGCGCTACCGCCAGTTCCACCAGATCGACGTCGAGGCGCTCGGGTTCAAGGGCCCGGATGTCGACGCCGAACAGATCCTGATGTGCCGGGCGCTGCTGGTCGACCTCGGCATCCCCATGGTGAACGTCGAACTCCAGCTCAACAGCCTCGGCCAGGCCGACGAGCGTTTCGCGCACCGCGCCGCACTGGTCAAGCACTTCGAGGCGCATGCCGACATCCTCGACGAGGACGCGAAGCGCCGCCTGCACAGCAACCCGCTGCGCATCCTCGACACCAAGAACCCGGCGATGCAGGCGATGGTCGAGTCGGCTCCGCAGCTGATGGACTTCCTCGGCGAGGTCTCGCTCGCGCACCTGAACGCCGTGCGCGCCGTGCTGGATGCGGTCGGTCTCCCCTACCGGATCAACCCGCGCCTGGTGCGCGGTCTGGACTACTACAACCTGACCGTGTTCGAGTGGGTCACGGACCTGCTCGGCTCGCAGGGGACCGTCTGCGGTGGCGGTCGCTACGACGGGCTGTTCGAGCAGCTCGGGGGCAAGCCGACGCCGGCGGTCGGCTGGGGCATGGGCATCGAGCGCATGTTGCTGCTCCTCGAGGCGGTCGGCGTGGCCGTGCCGGCCGGCGCGCCCGATGTCTTCGCGGTGGTGCCTGCGGCCGAGGCGATGCCGATCGCGATGGCGCTGTGCGAGACGCTGCGCAACGCCGGGGTCAGCGTGCAGATGCATGCCGCAGGCGCCGAATCGTGGGGCAGCATGAAGAACCAGTTCAAGCGCGCCGACGCGAGCGGCGCGCGCCATGCACTGATCTTCGGTGACGACGAGCTCGCCCGCGGCGAGGTCTCGCTCAAGAACCTGCGCGACGCCCAGGCCCCGCAGCGCACGCTGGCGCTGGCTGAGGTCGCCGCGTGGGGCGCCGACCTGCGCAACGCATAATCCCGCCTTCACTGGAAAGCAACCCGTCCAATGGCTACCCATCTCGATCTCGAAGAACAAGAACAGCTCGACCAGCTGAAGGCCTTCTGGAAGCGCTACGGCACCTTGCTGACCTGGGTGCTCATCGTCGTGCTCGGCGCCTATGCGGCGTGGAACGGCTGGGGTCTCTACCAGCGCGACCAGGCCGAGAAGTCGGGCGCGATGTTCGACCAGCTCGACAAGGCCGCGCAGGCGGGCGATGTCGACCAGGCGACGCGCGTCTTCGCCGACATGCAGGCGCGCTACCCGCGCACGGCCTTCACCGAGCAGGCCGGGCTGCTGGCGGCCAAGGTGCAACTCGAGAAGGGCAAGCCCGATGCCGCGCTGGCGTCGCTGGCCTGGGTCGCCGCCAATGCCACCGAGGTCGAGTACCAGACGATCGCCAGGCTGCGCGCCGCCGGCGTGCTGCTCGACCAGAAGAAATACGACGAGGCCCTGAAGCAACTCGACAGCGCCACCTCGCCCGAGTTCGCGGCGCTGGTCAGCGACCGACGCGGCGATGTCCTGATCGCGCAGAACAAACCCGAGGAGGCCAAGGCGGCCTACGCGAAGGCCTGGCAGGCGATGGACGCGACCGTGGGCTACCGCCGCCTGATCGACGCCAAGCTGACCGCGCTCGGGGCCGCGCCAGTCGACACCGCGGCCGGCGCCGGGAGCGTCAAGTGAGCGCCGCCCGCCTGCTGATCCGTGCGTCGGCGCTCGCGCTGGTGACCTTGCTCGCGGCTTGCGCCGGCGGCGGCAAGCCCAAGCCGGAGCCCCTTGAAGCGTTGACGCCGAAGATCGCCGCGACGGTCGCCTGGACGCAGCGCGTCGATGGCGTGCAGTTCCCCTTGACCGTGGCGGCGACCAAGGGCCAGTTCACCGTCGCCGGCAACGACGGCACGGTGATGGCGCTCGACGCCGACAGCGGCCGCGAGATCTGGCGCGCCACGGCCGGCGCGAAGCTCAGCGCCGGCGTGGGCAGCGATGGGCGCTACGCCGCCGTCGTGACCCGCGACGGCGAGCTGGTCGTCTTCGACCAAGGTCAGGTCAAGTGGCGCAAGCCGATGGGCGGCCGCGTCACCACCGCGCCGCTCGTGGCCGGCGAGCGCGTTTTCGTGCTCGGTGTCGACCGCGGTGTGCAGGCCTTCGACGTGCTCGACGGCCGCAAGCTCTGGGTGCTGCAACGCCCCGGCGACCCGCTGACGCTGGCGCAGTCCGGCGTGCTGGCCACGTTCAAGGACACGCTGATCGTCGGGCAAGGCCCGCGCATGGCCGGGGTCGATCCGCTGCGCGGCACGGTGCGCTGGGACGTGGCGGTCGGCTCGCCGCGCGGCGCGAACGAGATCGAGCGCCTGGCCGACCTGGTCGGCCCACCGGTGCGCAATGGCGACATGGTCTGTGCGCGCTCGTTCCAGGCGGCGGTCGGCTGCGTGAACGCGGAGCGCGGCCTGCTCGGCTGGAGCCGCAGCGGTGGCGGCACCGATGCGATCGGCGGCGATGCGCAGTTCCTGTTCGGCGGCGACGCCTCTGACCGCCTGACCGCGTGGAAGGCGGAGAGCGGTGAAACCGCCTGGTCCAGCGACAAGCTGCTGTACCGCTCGCTGAGCGCCCCGGCGGTCTTCAACAAGTCGGTCGTGTTCGGCGACGAGGACGGCACCTTGCATTGGCTGAACCGCGAGACTGGCGAGGCGCAGCTGCGCTCGACGACCGACGGTGGCCCGATCGGCGTGCAACCCGTGGTCTCGGGCAACACGATGCTGGTCGTCACGCGCAAGGGCGGCCTATTCGCCTTCCGCCAGTAAGCGCACGACGCCGCGTCAAATGAAACCCGTCATCGCCCTGGTGGGCCGGCCCAATGTCGGCAAGTCCACCCTGTTCAACCGGATGACGAAGAGCCGCGATGCGATCGTGGCCGACTTCGCCGGCTTGACCCGTGACCGCCATTACGGCGACGGGCGCAGTGGCGAGCACGAGTTTATCGTCGTCGACACCGGCGGCTTCGAGCCCGACAGCACCACCGGCATCGTCAAGGAGATGGCCAAGCAGACGCGCCAGGCCGTCGCCGAGGCCGATGCGGTGATCTTCGTCGTCGACGTGCGCTCCGGGGTCTCGGGACAGGATCACGACATTGCGCGCTACCTGCGCACGGTCGGCAAGAAGGTGATCCTCGCGGTCAACAAGGCCGAGGGCATGCAGGAGTCGCCGCTGCTCGGCGAGTTCTACGAACTCGGCCTCGGCGAGCCGCACCCGATCTCGGCGGCGCACGGCCAGGGCATCCGCAGCCTGACCGAGGCGGCGCTGGCGCAGTTCGAGTTCGACGACGAGGACGAGGCGACGCCGGAGGACGGCGGGCCGATCCGCCTGGCGGTGGCGGGGCGGCCGAACGTCGGCAAGTCCACGCTGATCAACACCTGGCTCGGCGAGGAGCGCCTGGTCGCGTTCGACCAGCCCGGCACCACGCGCGATGCGATCACGGTGCCGTTCGAGCGCGGCGGCCAGAAATTCGAACTGATCGACACCGCCGGCCTGCGCCGTCGCGGCAAGGTGTTCGAGGCGATCGAGAAGTTCTCGGTCGTCAAGACGCTGCAGGCGATCGCGGATGCCAACGTCGTGCTGCTGTTGCTGGACGCGACGCAGGGCGTGACCGACCAGGACGCACACATTGCCGGCTACATCCTAGAGAGCGGGCGCGCGGTCGTGGTGGCCGTGAACAAGTGGGACGCGGTCGACGCCTACCAGAAGGAGACGCTGCAGCGCTCGATCGAGCAGCGCCTGGCCTTCCTGAAGTTCGCCGCGGTGCTGCACATCTCCGCGATCAAGCGGCAAGGCCTCGGTCCGGTCTGGAAGGCGATTGCCGATGCGCACGCGTCGGCGATCAAGAAGATGCCCACGCCGGTGCTCACCCGACTGCTGCAGGAGGCTGTCGAGCATCAGGCGCCGAAGCGGGCAGGGGCGTTCCGCCCGAAGCTGCGCTACGCCCACCAGGGCGGCATGAATCCGCCGCTGATCGTGATCCACGGCAACTCGCTGGACCACATCACCGAGACCTACAAGCGCTTCCTCGAAGGGCGGTTCCGCGAGCACTTCAAGCTCACCGGCACGCCGATGCGGATCGAGTTGCGGTCGTCGAAAAATCCGTTCGACAAGGACTGACGCCGGCGGCCCGGGGCAAAGCCCCCAAACTTGCTGCGCCGCGTCATCGCTGTGTTAACGTGACCGCTTCTGAAGCTTCATCACGGAGAATATCGTGAGCAACAAAGGGCAACTCCTACAAGACCCATTCCTGAACCTGCTGCGCAAGGAGCACGTTCCGGTTTCGATCTACCTCGTCAACGGGATCAAATTGCAAGGCCACATCGAGTCGTTCGATCAATACGTGGTGCTGTTGCGCAATACCGTGACGCAGATGGTCTACAAGCACGCGATCTCGACCGTCGTGCCGGGCCGCGCGGTGAACTTCCACGCCGCCGAGCCGACGGATCCGGCCGCTTGAGCGCGACAACCGCCATCCCCGCATTCCCTTGAGTTCGACCGATTCGACCGCCCCCAAGGGGTTGGACAACCCTGCACGGGCGATCCTGGTGGGCGTGGACTTCGGTCGCGGCAAGGCGTTCGACGACACCCTCGACGAACTCGCGTTGCTGGCCGAATCGGCCGGCGACATTGCGGTCGAGCGCGTGATCGCGCGCCGCAAGGCGCCGGACGCCGCGCTGTTCGTCGGCTCGGGCAAGGCCGACGAGATCAAGGCGCTGGTCCAGGCGCACCAAGCCGACGCGGTGCTGTTCGATCAGGCCTTGTCGCCCGCCCAGCAGCGCAACCTCGAGAAGCACCTCGGTGTGGCCGTGGCCGACCGCACGATGCTGATCCTCGAGATCTTCGGCGAGCGCGCGCAGAGCCACGAGGGCAAGCTGCAGGTCGAACTCGCGCGCCTGCAATATTTGTCGACGCGCCTGGTGCGCCGCTGGAGCCACCTGGAGCGCCAGAGCGGCGGCATCGGCATGCGCGGCGGCCCGGGCGAGGCGCAGATCGAGCTCGACCGGCGGATGATCGGCGAGCGCATCAAGGCGGTGAAGAAGCAGCTGGAGCGCGTCAAGAAGCAGCGGAGCACCCAGCGCCGCTCGCGCGAGCGCAACCAGACCTTCCGTGTCTCGCTGGTCGGCTACACCAATGCCGGCAAGTCGACCTTGTTCAACGTTCTCGTCAATGCCAAGGCCTATGCCGCCGACCAGTTGTTCGCGACGTTGGACACGACGACCCGGCAGCTGCACCTGGACGGCGTGTCGCGCTCGATCTCGCTCAGCGACACGGTCGGCTTCATCCGCGAGCTGCCGCACAAGTTGATCGAAGCGTTCGAGGCGACTTTGCAGGAGGCCAACGATGCCGACCTGCTGCTGCATGTGGTCGACTGCGCCAGCCCGGTGCTGGCCGAGCAGATGGCCGAGGTCGAGCGCGTGCTGGCCGAGATCGGCGCCGCCGACATCCCGCAGGTGCTGGTCTTCAACAAGCTCGACCGCCTCGAGGACACCCAGCGCCCGCGCGAATTGCGCGACGTGCTCGAGCTCGGCGCGTGCCGGCGCGTGCCCCGGGTGTTCGTCAGCTCGCGCACGGGCGAAGGCTTGCCGCTGTTGCGCCAGATCCTGACAGAAGCCATCGGCGGCACGCTCGAGGGCTTCTTGAATAGCCGCGAAGCAGCCCCAGATGACATCCGCCTGTCGCACGCGGCCGACGACGAAGGCGAACCGACCGACCCGGCGCCATCGGCCCCTCATCACACCCTTGCATGACCATGAGCGACACGACTCCCCCAGGCCGCTTCCGGCGCCTGCGCACGCACGCTGCAGGCTGGCTTCTCAACAGCGGCGGCCGCGGCGACGGTCCGCCGGATCTCGACGAGCTCTGGCGTGACTTCAACCGCAAGCTCAGCGGCCTGTTCGGCGGCAAGGGTGGCGGCAACACGCCGCGCGGCAACGGTTCGGGCGACAACAACGGCAACGGCGGCGGCCCCAACTTCCAGCCCGACATGAAGAGCGCCGGCATCGGCGTCGGCCTGGTCGCCGGCGTCGTCGCCCTGATCTGGCTCGGCAGCGGCTTCTTCATCGTGCAGGAAGGGCAGCAGGCGGTCGTCACCTCGTTCGGCAAGTACAGCCATACGGCCGACGCCGGCTTCCAGTGGCGCATGCCGTACCCCTTCCAGGCCAACGAGATCGTCAATTTCACCCAGCTGCGTTCGACGGAAGTCGGCCGCAACGCGGTGATCGCGGCCACCGGCCTGCGCGACTCGTCGATGCTGACGCAGGACGAGAACATCGTCGACATCCGCTTCACCGTGCAATACCGGTTGAAGGACGCGCGCGCTTTCCTGTTCGAGAACCGGGATCCGGAATCGGCCGTCACCCTGGCCGCCGAGTCCGCGGTGCGCGAGATCGTCGGCAAGAGCAAGATCGATTCGGTGCTGTACGAGCAACGCGACGCGATCGCGACCGAGCTTGCCAAGTCGGTGCAGGGCCAGCTCGACCGGCTGAAGGCCGGCATCGTCGTGGTCAACATCAACGTGCAGAGCGTGCAGCCGCCCGAGCAGGTGCAGGCCGCGTTCGAGGACACGCTCAAAGCCGGCCAGGACGGCGACCGCCTGAAGAAGGAAGGCCTGGCCTACGCGAGCGACGTGATTCCGAAGGCGCAGGGCACCGCCGCGCGGCTGCGCGAGGAGGCCCAGGGCTACAAGGCCAGCATGACGTCCAAGGCCGAAGGCGATGCGCAGCGCTTCGCCAGCGTGCTGACCGAGTACCAGAAGGCGCCCGCCGTGACGCGCGACCGCATGTACCTCGACACCATGCAGCAGGTCTACTCGAACGTCAGCAAGGTCATGATCGACGTGCGAAACAACTCGAACCTGCTGTACCTGCCGCTCGACAAGCTGCTGCAGCAGACGGCGGCCACGCCGACCGGTGCGGCAGCCGTGCCCGCCCCGGAAACCGCACCGCCGCCCGCCGCCGCCGATTCGCGCTCGCGTGACAACGCGCGCAGCCGCGACCGCGAGAGCCGCTGAGTCGCGAAGAAGGAGAACAAGAACATGAATCGTCTCGTCCTGATCGTCGGTGGCCTGCTGCTCGCGCTGATGCTGCTGTCGTCGACGCTGTTCGTCGTCGACCAGCGCCAGGTGGCGGTGGTCTATGCGCTCGGTGAAATCAAGGAAGTGATCCAGGAACCGGGCCTGAAGTGGAAGCTGCCGCCGCCGTTCCAGAACGTCGTCTTCCTCGACCGCCGCATCCAGACCATGGACAGCCCGGAGACCCGCCCGATCTTCACCGCCGAGAAGAAGAGTCTGGTGATCGACTGGCTGGTCAAGTGGCGCATCACCGACCCGCGCCAGTTCATCCGCAACAACGGCTCCGACATGAAGAGCCTGGAGACGCGGCTGAGCCCGATCGTGCACGCCGCCTTCAACGAGGAAGTGACCAAGCGCACCGTCGGCGAGGTGCTGTCCAGCGGGCGCGACAAGGTCATGCAGGACGTGCGCGGTCGCCTGTCCGACGAGGCCAAGTCGTTCGGCATCGAGATCCTCGATGTGCGCATCAAGCGGGTCGATTTCGTCGCCAACATCACCGATTCGATCTACAGCCGCATGGCGTCCGAGCGCAAGCAGGTCGCCAACCAGCTGCGTGCGACCGGTGGCGCCGAAGGCGAGAAGATCCGCGCCGACGCCGATCGGCAGCGCGAAGTGATCGTCGCCGAGGCCTACCGCGACGCGCAGAAGATCAAGGGCGAGGGCGATGCCAAGGCTTCCGCGATCTTCGCCGACGCATTCGGCCGCGACCCGCAATTCGCCAAGTTCTACCGCAGCCTCGAGGCCTACCGCGCGAGCTTCCGCAACAAGTCGGACGTGATGGTGGTCGACCCGAGCAGCGACTTCTTCCAGTCGATGCGCGGCAGCGCCACGGCGCCAGCGGCTGCGGCCAAGAAGTAGGCGGCCGTCATGGGGTCGCCGGGCCTGGCCGACCTGCTGTTCGGCGCGTTCGCGCTGATGCTGGTGATCGAAGGCCTGCTGCCGTTCATCAGCCCGCCACGCTGGCGTTCGGTGTTCGAGAAGGCGCTGCAGATGAGCGATGGCCAGATCCGCTTCATCGGTCTGTCGAGCATGCTCGCCGGGATCGCGATGCTCTACGTGTTCCTGACTTGAGCCGGCCCGTCCGGGCGTGGAGGGCGCCGGTACAATGCCGTTTTTAACCCCCCGGCGTTTCCACATGTCCTCTGCTTGGCTGCTGCCCGAGCACATTGCCGATGTCCTGCCCGCCCAGGCGCGGCACATCGAAGAACTCCGTCGCGGGCTGATCGACGTGGCTCGCAGCTATGGCTGCGAGCTCGTGATGCCGCCGCTGCTGGAGCACGTCGAGTCGCTGCTGTCCGGCGCGAGCCGCACGCTGGACCTGAAGACCTTCAAGCTCGTCGACCAGCTCAGTGGCCGCACGCTCGGGCTGCGCTCGGACAGCACGTTGCAGGTCGCGCGCATCGACGCGCACCTGCTGAACCGGGCCGGTGTGACGCGCCTGTGCTACTGCGGCCCGGTGCTGCATGCGTTGCCCGACGGGCTGCACGCGACCCGCGAGCCGCTCCAGTTTGGCGCCGAGATCTACGGCCATGGCGGTCTCGAGGCCGACCTCGAAGTGCAGGACCTGACGCTCGACTGCCTGCGCAGTGCCGGTTTGGCGGGTGTGATGCTCGATCTCGGCGACGCGCGCATTCTGCGCGGCTTGCTGTCCGGTGTGATGGTCGGCGCCGAGCAGCTCGGCGAGGTCTACGCGGCGCTGGCCGCGAAGGATGCCGCGGCGCTGCGCGAGTTGGCGCGCGGGTTTCCGGCCGAGGTGCGCCAGGCGCTGCAGACCCTGGTGTCGCTGTATGGCGGCACCGAGGTGCTGGACCTGGCACGCCGCATGTTGCCGACGCGCCCGCTGGTGCAGGCCGCGCTCGACGACCTGCAATGGCTCGCGCAGCGGGTCACGCAGTCGCATCCCGAAGTGACGGTGGGCTTCGACCTGGCCGACATCGGCGGCAACGGCTACTACAGCGGCGTGCGCTTCGCGGCGTACGCGGCAGGGTCGCCGGATGCGGTGGCGCGCGGCGGTCGCTACGACGAAGTCGGCGCGGCGTTCGGGCGCAACCGCGCGGCCGTCGGCTTCAGCCTCGACCTGAAGAGTCTGGCCGCGATCGCGCCTGCGCGGCCGTTGCACGCCGCGATCCGCGCGCCATGGGCCGAGGACGAGGCGCTGCGCGCCAAGGTGCGCAGCCTGCGCGAGCAGGGAGAGACCGTGTCGCGCGTGCTGCCCGGTCATGAAGACGAAGCGCAGGAGTTCGCGTGCGATCGCGAACTCGTGCTGGCCCAGGGCGAATGGGTGGTGCGCGCGCTCTGAGCGCGGCACCACACGCCCCCACAAGAATCAGTTTCCTGGACGATCCGACATGCAAGCAATGAACTCCGGTACCGGCACGAAAGCGGCTGGCCACAACGTCGTCGTCGTCGGTACCCAATGGGGCGACGAGGGCAAGGGCAAGGTCGTCGACTGGCTGACCGACCACGCGCAGGCCGTGGTGCGCTTCCAGGGCGGCCACAACGCGGGCCACACGCTCGTGATCAAGGGCATCAAGACGGCGCTGCAGCTGATTCCGTCCGGGATCATGCGCGACGGCGTGGCCTGCTACATCGGCAACGGCGTCGTCGTCGATCCGACGCACTTGCTCGGCGAGATCGAGCGGCTCGAGAAGATCGGCGTCGAGGTCCGCTCGCGGCTGTTCATCAGCGAATCGTGTCCGCTGATCCTGCCGTTCCACGTCGAGGTCGACAAGGCCCGCGAGGCACTGCGCGAGACCAGCGGTGCCGGCAAGATCGGCACCACCGGCAAGGGCATCGGCCCGGCCTACGAAGACAAGGTCGCGCGCCGCGCGCTGCGCGTGCAGGACCTGAAGCATCCCGAGCGCTTCGCGAAGAAGTTGCGCGAGCTCGTCGAACTGCACAACTACGCGCTTTCGGGCTACCTGAAGTCGAAGCCGCTCGAATTCCAGCCGATCTTCGATCACGCTATGGCGGTGGCGGAGCAGCTCAAGCCGATGATGGCCGACGTCGGCTACATCCTGCACAACGCCAACCGCAACGGCGCCAACATCCTGTTCGAGGGCGCGCAAGGCACGCTGCTCGACATCGACCACGGCACCTACCCGTACGTCACGTCGAGCAACTGCGTGGCCGGCAACGCGGCGGCCGGCGCCGGCGTCGGTCCGGACCTTCTGCACTACATCCTCGGCATCACCAAGGCCTACACCACACGGGTCGGCAGCGGCCCGTTCCCGACCGAGCTCGACATGGACGTGCCGGGCAGCGTCGGCCACCACCTGTCCACCGTCGGCCAGGAACGCGGCACCGTCACCGGCCGGCCGCGCCGCTGCGGCTGGCTCGATGCCGCGCTGCTGAAGCGCTCGGTCATCATCAACGGGATTTCGGGGCTGTGCATCACCAAGCTCGACGTACTGGACGGCCTGCCGGAGATCAAGGTCTGCGTCGGCTACGAACTGCACGGCGAGCGCATCGACATCCTGCCGCTCGACGCCGACGACATCGTCGCCTGCGTCCCGATCTACGACACCTTCGAGGGCTGGACCGAGACCACTTTCGGCATCACCGAATGGGACAAGCTGCCGGTGAACGCGCGGCGCTATCTGGAGCGCGTGCAGGGCCTGATCGGCGCGCCGATCGACATGGTCTCGACCGGCCCCGACCGCGAGCACACGATCCTGTTGCGGCATCCGTACAAGGACTGATGCACACCCCTTATGCTCCGACCGAATCAACCTCAGTCTGAAGGACCCGACGCATGCTGACCGACGACGGCAAACACCTGTACGTGAGCTGGGACGAGTACCACATGCTCATCGAGCGGCTGGCGCTGAAGATCGCCGGTTCGGGCTGGGAGTTCGACCAGATCCTGTGCCTGGCGCGCGGTGGCATGCGTCCGGGTGACGTGCTCTCGCGGGTGTTCGACAAGCCGCTGGCGATCATGTCGACCAGCTCCTACCGCGCCGAGGCCGGCACGATCCAGGGCCGCCTGGACCTGGCGAAGTACATCACGATGCCCAAGGGCGAACTCGCCGGGCGCGTGCTGCTGGTCGACGACCTGTCCGACTCCGGCGTGACGCTGCGCGCAGTGGTCGACCGGCTGCGCGGCATGCCGTCGATCAGCGAGCTGCGCTCGGCGGTGATCTGGACCAAGGGCGTGTCGAGCTACACGCCCGACTACTACGTCGAGCTGCTGCCCACCAGCCCGTGGATCCACCAGCCGTTCGAGGAGTACGACGACATGCGGCCCGACGCGCTCGCGAAGAAATTCGTCATCTGAACCACCCACTCGACGCGACAATGAAAAAGGCCACCTCGCGGCGGCCTTCATCATCTTGCGCTATCCATCTTGGTGCCCAGGAAGGGACTCGAACCCCCACGGAGTTACCCGCTAGTACCTGAAACTAGTGCGTCTACCAATTCCGCCACCTGGGCATTTCAGGAAGTCTCGGACTATATCATCAAAACAAACACATTGAAAACAACCAACCCCGTCGGCAACGAATTGATGGTCGAAGTGGAGGGCACGGTGCAAGGCCACCGTGACGGCCACGGCTTCGTCGTGCGCGACGACCGCCAGGCCGACCTCTACCTGTCGCAACAGGAAATGCGCGCGGTGCTGCACCGCGACCGCGTCAAGGCGCGCATCGTGCGCTACGACCGCAAAGGCCGCCCCGAAGGCCGCGTGCTGGAAATCCTCGAGCGCAAGAAGGCGCCCATCATCGGCCGGCTGCTGCACGAAAGCGGCGTCTGGCTCGTCGCCCCCGAAGACAAGCGCTACGGGCAGGACATCCTGATCCCGAAGAACGCGATCGCGAATGCGACCGCAGGGCAGGTGGTCGCCATCGAGCTGACCGAATCGCCGTCGATGTACTCGCAGCCCGTGGGCCGCGTGACCGAGGTGCTCGGCGAGATCGACGATCCCGGCATGGAGATCGAGATCGCGGTGCGCAAGTACGAGGTGCCGCACCAGTTCTCGCCGGCCACGCTGGCGCAGGCCGCGGGCCTGCCGGACAAGATCCGCGCGGTCGATCGCAAGGGCCGCATCGACCTGACCGACGTCGCGCTGGTCACGATCGACGGCGAGGACGCACGCGACTTCGACGACGCCGTGTACTGCGAGCCCGCCAAGATCGGCCGGGTCAAGAACAACAACGGCTGGCGCCTGATCGTCGCGATCGCCGACGTGAGCCACTACGTGAAGCCTGGCGAACCGATCGACGACGACGCCTACGAGCGCGCCACGTCGGTCTACTTCCCACGCCGCGTGATCCCGATGCTGCCGGAGAAGCTCAGCAACGGCCTGTGCTCGCTGAACCCGTACGAAGATCGCCTCGCGATGGTCTGCGACATGCTGATCACCGCCAGCGGCGAGATCCATGCGTACCAGTTCTATCCGTCGATCATCTGCTCGCACGCCCGCTTCACCTACAACGAGGTCGCCGCGATCCTTGCGAACACCCGGGGCCCCGAAGCCGCGAAGCGCAAGGAGCTGGTGCCCGACCTGCTGAACCTGCACGAGGTCTACCGTGCGCTCCTCAAGGAGCGCAACAAGCGCGGTGCGATCGATTTCGAGACCACCGAGACGCAGATCGTCTGCGACGAGAACGGCCGGATCGAGAAGATCGTCCCGCGCACCCGCACCGAAGCCCACAAGCTGATCGAAGAGGCGATGCTTGCCGCCAACGTCTGCTCGGCCGATTTCATCGAGCGCTCCAAGCATCCGTCGCTGTACCGCGTGCACGAAGGGCCGACGCCCGAGAAGAAGACGCTGCTGCAGAACTACCTGCGCGCGCTCGGCCTGGGGCTGTCCATCGGCGACGACCCCAAGCCCGGCGAGTTCCAGGCGATCGCGCACGCGACGAAGGACCGCCCCGACGCGATGCAGATCCACACGATGCTGCTGCGTTCGATGCAGCAGGCGATCTACACCGGCATCAACAGCGGCCACTTCGGTCTCGCGTACGAGGCCTACACCCACTTCACGAGCCCGATCCGGCGCTATCCCGACCTGCTGGTGCATCGCGTGATCAAGGCGCTGCTGGGCGGCAAGCGCTACCACCTCGTCACCGGCGCCAGCAACCCCGCGCCGAGCAACCGCAAGACGACCAAACCCGCGCGCCAGGCCACCGCCGAAGAAGAGAAGTGGGAAGTCGCCGGCGTGCATTGCAGCGTCAACGAGCGCCGTGCCGACGAGGCCTCGCGCGACGTCGAAGCCTGGCTGAAGTGCCGCTACATGCGCGAGCATCTCGGCGAGGAATACGGCGGCACCGTCAGCGCCGTGGCGAGCTTCGGCCTGTTCGTGCAGCTCGACGGGCTGTACGTCGAGGGCCTGGTGCACATCACCGAGCTCGGCGGCGAGTACTACCGTTTCGACGAGGTGCGCCAGGAACTGCGCGGCGAGCGCAGCGGCGTGCGTTACGTGGTCGGCTCGCGCGTGCGGGTGCAGGTCAGCCGCGTCGACCTCGACGGGCGCAAGATCGACTTCCGCATGGTCCGCGATGGCGATGACGACGCGACCCTGCTGCGCTCCAAGCGCGACAAGGCCAATGCGACGGCCGCCAGCGAGCTGGCCCACGTCAAGGAGACCGATCGCGCCGTCAAGGCGGTGACCAAGAAAAAGGCGCAGAAGGCGCGCGGCGGCCCGGCGACACATCCGGTGCGTGCGGCCAAGGCCGTGGCGCGCAAGTCGGGCGGGCGTGCCTCCGGCGGCAAGTCGTCGACGCGCCGTTGACCCCATCCGCGATCCATCCACAACCGAGAAAGACAGATGACGATTCGATTTGACGGCCGCGTGGCCATCGTGACCGGCGCCGGTGGCGGCCTGGGTCGGCAACATGCCCTGGCGCTCGCGGCGCGCGGCGCCAAGGTGGTCGTGAACGACCTGGGCGGCACGCTCGACGGCACCGGCGGCACGCCCAAGGCCGCGCAGGCGGTGGTCGACGAGATTCGCGCCGCCGGTGGCGAAGCCTTTGCCAACGGCGCGTCGGTGACCGACTTCGGCGCGGTCCAGGCCATGGTCGACGAGACGATGAAGGCCTGGGGCCGCGTCGACATCCTGGTCAACAACGCCGGCATCCTGCGCGACAAGAGCTTCACGAAGATGGCGCTCGACGATTTCCGCCTCGTCGTCGAGGTCCACCTGATGGGCGCGGTCAACTGCACCAAGGCGGTGTGGGACGTGATGCGCGCGCAGAACTACGGCCGCATCGTGATGACGACGTCGTCGAGCGGCCTGTACGGCAACTTCGGCCAGTCGAACTACGGCGCCGCGAAGATGGCGCTGGTGGGCCTGATGCAGACGCTGTCGATCGAGGGCGCGAAGAACGACATCCGCGTCAACTGCCTCGCGCCGACGGCGGCCACGCGCATGACCGAGAACCTGATGCCCGAGGCGGTGCTGAACCTGCTGAAGCCGGAAGCCGTCACGCCGGGGCTGCTCGCGCTCGTCGCCGAGGACGCGCCGACCCGCGCGATCCTGTGCGCTGGCGCGGGGTCGTTCGAGCGCGCGCACGTCACGTTGACGCAGGGCGTGTTCGTCGGCCTGCCGGACGATGCGGCCGAGCAGGTCGCGGTGCAGTTCGACGCGCTGTCCGACCGCGGCGACGAGTCGGTGCCGGCCAGCGGCAACGCGCAGGGCACGCTCGAGACCGGCAAGGCCATGCGCGCGCTCGGCTGAGCCGCGCCGAACCGGCAGGTCAGCGGGCGCCGAGGCGCTCGATCAAGGCGGTGGCGCGAAGCGCGCCCGCCGGGGCCGGCTCCGCGGCGGCACCGTGCTCCGCGACGGCCTGGCGCGCGACCGCGAACGCCGTGGCCGCTTCGGCCCCCGTCGATCGCTGCGCCCAGCGGCCGCCGATCCAGCCGGCGAGCACATCGCCGGTTCCGGCCGTGGCGAGCGCCGCATTGCCGGTCCCGTTGATGCGCGGCGTCTCGCCCGGCGCGGCGATCACGCTGCCCGAACCTTTCAGCACGACGACGCTCGCGAAGCGGCGCACGAGCTCGCGCGCGGCCTGCAGCCGGTCCGCCTGCACCTCGGCGGCCGTTGCGCCCAGCAGGCGGGCCGCCTCGAGCGGGTGCGGGGTCAGCACCGTGGCCAGGCCCCGGCTGCGCCGGGCCACGAGCAGCGCTTCGAGCGTCGCATCGTCGGCCAGGGCGTTCAATGCATCGGCGTCTAGCACGAGCCGGCGCGCGCCGCTCAGCAGGCGCGGCAGCGGGGCGCGCACCGCATCGCCGCCGCCGCAGCCGCACACGACGGTCGAGCGGGCGAGGACGTCGGCCCCGCCGGCGAGCCAGTCGCTGCGGAACATCAGCTCGGGGTGCGCGCCATCGACGCGCAGCGCGACCCCCGAGCGGTCGAGCAATTGCACGTAGACCCGTCCTGCGCCGGCCGCGTGCGCGGCACGCGCCGCGAGCAACGCCGCCCCATCCATGCCGGGTGCACCGCCGACCACCGCCACATCGCCGAAGCTGCCCTTGTGCTGGGCATGGCGTCGCGCGGCGACCGGCGTCACGCGGGACAACCACGCGTCGGGCAGGAGCGCGCCGGCGTCGACGCCGAGCGTCTCCAGCCAGACCGAGCCGGCGTGGTCGCGGCCGGCACCGGTGAATAGGCCGGGCTTGAGGGTCAGCAGCGCGAGGGTGACCGATGCCGTCACGCACGCGTCGCCCAGTGGCTGGCCGGTGCGCGGGTGCAGGCCGGACGGCAGATCGACCGCCAGGACCGGGCAGGCGAGCCGGTTCAACGCCCCGATGCCCTGGGCCACCAGCCCGCCCGGCGCGCGGTTCGCACCGACGCCCAGCAAGGCGTCGATCGCCAGCTGCGGCAGTGCGTCCGGCGTGGGCGAGGTCACGATCGGTACCCCCGCGGCGCGGGCGCGGGCGAATGCGTCCGCCGCATCGGCCGGCAGCGCGGCGGCGTCGCCGAACATTGAGACCGCGACCTGCTTGCCCCATTGCCGCAAATGGACCGCGGCCGCCAGGCCATCGCCGCCGTTGTTGCCGGGGCCGGCCGCGATCCAGATCCGCGAGGCGTGCGGCGCGAGCGCCAGCGCGAGCCGCGCGACGGCCTCACCCGCCCGCTGCATCAATGTGTGCGGTGGCAGCACTGCGCTCGCCTGTTGCTCGAGCACGCGGGTCTGCGGCGCGTCGAGCAGCGGGAGTTCGCCGGTCGGGGGCAGCACCGGGAGCATCGCGTTCAGCCTCGCAGGCGTTCGATGCCGAGCCCGTCGACATCGATCGCCGGAGCGCGTCCGGCGATCGAGTCCGCGAGCACGCGCGCCGAACCGCACGACAGCGCCCAGCCGCTCGAGCCGTGGCCCAGGTTGACCCACACGCCTTCGACGCCGCTGCGCCCGAGCACCGGCGGGCCGTCCGGCATCATGGGCCGCGCGCCTTTCCAGACCTGCGCCTGGTTCAGCTGCGTGCTGCCCGGAAACCAATCGTGCAGCACCTTGTAGAGCGTCTCGATCGCGCGCGGATCGTGGCGCTCGGCCGGGCCGCCGATCTCGGCGCTCCCCGCGACGCGAACCCGCGCCCCGAGCCGGCTGATCGCGACCTTGTAGCGTTCATCCATCAGCGCGGCGCGCGGGCCGATGTCCCCATGGGCATCGATGCGGCGCAGCGGAACGGTGAGCGAGTAGCCGTAGACCGCCTGCATCGGCAGCCGCAGGCCGAGAGGGCGCAGGAGCGGGGCCGAAGCGAGCGCCGCGCACACGGCCACCGCGTCGAAGCGCTCGGTCACCGGATCGAGCGCCATCGGCTGGGTATCTTGCGTGTCGACGGGTGCGCTCTCGGCACTTCCCGCGTGCGTGATCGCGGTCGCGGCGTCCTCCGGCGGCGCATACCGATGCACGACCTGCGGCGCCGCGCCGGCCAGGATCCGCTGGACCACGGTGTGGAAGCGAAAGCGCACGCCGATGCGTTGCGCCTCGGCACGCAGCAGCGTGGTGAACTGGCGGCAGTTGCCGACCTCGTCGTCCGGCAGGTACACGCCGCCGTGCAGCGCGGTCTCGTCGCACAGGCCCGGCTCGACGGCGCGGCACTGCGCGGCGTCGAGCATCTCGTGCCGGGTGTTGAGTTCGGTCAACGACGCCAGACCGGGCCGGACCATTGCCAGGTCCTTGGCGGTGCGCAGCAGGACCAGGTAGCCGCTGCCACGCTCGTAGTCGAGCTTCAGGTCCCGCGTGAGGCGGTGCAGCCGCTCGCGGCTGAAGAAGGCGAGGCGCTGCATCCGCAAGCGATTGGCTTGGTAAGTGCCCAGTTCGCAGGCGCGCCACCAGCGCCACATCCAGCCGATCTCGCCGAGACTCAAGCCGGCGTGCACACGCACCGGCGCATGGCGACTCAGCAGGTGGCCGAGCACCTTCCTGGGCATGCCGGGTGCGGCCCACGGCGTGACATAGCCCGGCGCCACGACGCCGGCGTTCGCGAAGCTGGTTTCCGCGGCGACGCTGCCGCGGCGCTCGAACACCGTCACCTCGTGGCCGTCGGCCGCCAGTTCGTAGGCCGTGGTCACCCCGATGACGCCGGCACCGATCACCGCGACCCTCATGCGCCGACCGCCGCGAGCACGGCCTCGATCGCGAGCGAAGCGTCGAGCACGGTGTCGTCCTTCAACGCACCGGCCCAGACCATCAGGCCGACAGGCATCTCGCCGGCGGCGTGGCACGGCAGCGAGAGCGCGCAGCCATCGAGCATGTTGACGACCGACGGGTTGCGCAGCAGCAGCATGTTGGTCGCGAAGAACGCGTCGTCGCTGGCCAGCAGCGGTGCAATCGCCGGGGCGACGATCGGCACGGTCGGGCTCAACATCGCATCGAATCCGCGCATGGTCGTCTCCATTGTCGCGATCCACGCTTGGCGCGCGTGCAGCAGGTCGATGTAGTCCGCCGCGCTCATGGCCTCGCCGCGACGGATGCGCGCCGCGACGCGCGGGTCGTACTCGGCCTGGCGCGCCGCAAGCAGATGTCGGTGCCAGGCCCAGGCCTCGGGCGGCGAAAAGCTCGGCGGCACACTGGCGAGCGCGGGCAGGGCGATCTCCTCGATCTGTACGCCGGCCGCTCGCAGCGTCGCGAGCGAGCGATCGAACGCGCGTTGCACCGTCGCGTCCAGTCCGTCGAGCATCGACGTGGTCGGCACCGCAAAGCGCAGCGACGCGCTGGGCCGACCCGACCGCGTGACGCGGCGGTCCGCCAGCACCTCGTGCAGCAGCACCGCATCGCGCACCGAGCGGGTGATCGCGCAGACAGTGTCGAGCGTCGTCGACAGCGGGATCGCGCCCTCGGTCGGCGTGAGCCGCGCGGTGTTCTTGAAGCCGACCAGGCCTTGCAGTGCCGCCGGAATGCGGATCGACCCGCCGGTGTCGGAGCCGAGGGCCGCCCACGCAGCCCCGGTGGCAACCGACACGCCGCCGCCGGAGGTCGAGCCGCCGGGAATGCGCGGTTCGTCGTCGAGCAGGCGCGTCGCCGGATTCGCCGGCGTCCCGAAATGCGGGTTGATGCCGACGCCCGAAAACGCGAACTCGGACATGTTGGTGCGGCCGATCAGCGCGGCACCGGCCGCGCGCAGGCGCGCGACGGCCGGGCAGTCGGCTGCGGCCGGCGCGGCGGAGGCAAGCACGGTCGAACCGGCGGCGGTCGTCTCGCCGCGCACATCGAACAGGTCCTTGATGCTGACCGCCAGGCCGCCGAGCGCGGGCATCGGCGCACCCGCGCGGCGGGCCGCGTCGGCGGCGTCCGCGGCCCGCCGGGCAGCGTCGAAGGACGTCGAGACGAAGGTGTGTCGGTTGGCGGCGGATTGAACCGCGTGAATGCAGGATTCCAGCAAGGTGGGCGCGTTGCCTTGCTCCAGCGAGCCGGTCAGGTCAGGGGTCATGGGAATGCTATAATCGATTGGCTTGGCTCATTCCGAGTCAAGTTAATCGCGAACCGGCTGATAAAAGGTGTTGCGACAGACTCGCCGCAGTGTTGCGGCGGGTTTGCAGCGATTCCAGCCGGATTCTAGAACCAACCTTTGGAGTCCTCATGACTGTCACCATGCGTGAAATGCTGGAAGCCGGTGTCCACTTCGGCCACCAGACCCGCTTCTGGAACCCGAAGATGGCCCCGTACATCTACGGCCATCGCAACAAGATCCACATCATCAACCTCGAGAAGACGCAGCCGCTCTTCAACGACGCGATGAAGTTCATTCGTCAGACGGCCGCCAAGCGCGGCACGATCCTGATGATCGGCACCAAGCGCCAGGCGCGCGAGGTCATCTCCGCCGAAGCCAAGCGCGCCGGCATGCCTTTCGTCGACCAGCGCTGGCTCGGCGGCATGCTGACCAACTTCAAGACCGTCAAGGGATCGCTGAAGAAGCTGAAAGACATGAAGGCGCAGGTCGAGGCCGGCACCGAGATCCGCATCAAGAAGGAAGCGCTGATGTTCCAGCGCGAGATGGTCAAGCTCGAGAAGGACATCGGCGGCATCCAGGACATGAACGCGCTGCCGGATGCGATGTTCGTGATCGACGTCGGCTACCACAAGATCGCGATCCTCGAGGCCAAGAAGCTGGGCATTCCCATCATCGGCATCGTCGACTCGAACCACTCGCCTGAAGGCATCGACTACGTGATCCCGGGCAACGACGACTCGTCGAAGGCCGTGGCGCTGTACGCGAAGGCCGTGGCCGACGCCGTCCTCGAAGGCAAGGCCAACGCGACGAACGACGTCGTGCAGGCCGCGGCCGCCGAGGGCGACGAATTCGTCGAAGTCAGCGAAGGCGCCTGATGCCCCGAGCCCGGCCGGCATTGCCGGCCCCGGGCACCACGACAGAAGGGGCCATTGGCCCCTTTCTTCCACCCGAATCCAGGAGTTAAAGAAGATGGCTGCAATCACTGCAAGCATGGTCGGCGAACTGCGCGCCAAGACCGACGCCCCGATGATGGAATGCAAGAAGGCGCTGACCGAAGCCGGCGGCGACATGGAGAAGGCCGAAGAGCTGCTGCGCGTCAAGCTCGGCAGCAAAGCCGGCAAGGCGGCCTCGCGCATCACCGCCGAGGGCGTGATCGTCGCCGCGGTGGCTGGCAACGCCGGCGCGCTGGTCGAGGTCAACTGCGAGACCGACTTCACCTCCAAGAACGACATGTTCCTCGCGATGGCCAACGCCTGCGCGAAGCTGGTCGCCGAGAACAACCCGGCCGACGTGGCCGCGCTGTCGGCGCTGCCGTACACGCAGGATGGCTACGGCCCGACGCTGGAAGACGTGCGCAAGGGCCTGATCGGCACGATCGGCGAGAACATGTCGATCCGCCGCTTCAAGCGCTACGAGGGCAGCAAGCTCGCGAGTTACCTGCACGGCACACGCATCGGCGTGATGGTCGAGTTCGAGGGCGACGAGGTCGCCGCGAAGGACGTGGCGATGCACGTGGCGGCGATGAAGCCGGTCGCGCTGCAGTCGAGCGACGTGCCCGCCAAGCTGATCGAGACCGAGCGTTCGGTCGCGACCGCCAAGGCTGCCGAGGACGCCGAGAAGGCCAAGGCCGAGGGCAAGACGCCGCAATCGGCCGAGATCGTCACCAAGCGCATCGAAGGCTCGGTCGCCAAGTTTCTGAAGGAAGTGAGCCTGTTCAACCAGGCCTTCGTCAAGAACGACAAGCAGACCGTCGAGCAGATGCTCAAGGAGAAGGCCACGACCGTGAAGGGCTTTACGCTGTACGTCGTCGGCGAAGGCATCGAGAAGAAGGTCGACGACTTCGCGGCCGAAGTCGCGGCCCAGGTGGCGGCTGCCAAGGGCGGCTGATTCGCGAGTGCGCCTGCGGGGCGCCCTGGCGGACTCTCCGGGGCGCTGATTTCGAGGTTTTAAGACTTAGACTTCGCGCCAAACCTGCGCCACGAGCGCAACCACAATATCCGGAGTCCGAACCATGGCCGCCTACAAGCGCATCCTGCTGAAACTGTCCGGCGAGGCCCTGATGGGTGACGATGCCTACGGCATCAACCGGGCCACCATCGTGCGCATGGTGCGCGAGGTGCAGGAAGTGACGCAGCTGGGGGTCGAGGTGGCGGTCGTCATCGGCGGCGGCAACATCTTCCGCGGCGTGGCCGGCGGCTCGGTCGGCATGGACCGCGCGACCGCCGACTACATGGGCATGCTGGCCACCGTGATGAACGCGCTCGCGCTGGCCGACACGATGCGCCAGGAGGGCATGACGGCGCGCGTGATGTCGGCGATCGGCATCGAGCAGGTCGTCGAGCCCTATGTGCGGCCGAAGGCGCTGCAGTACCTCGAAGAGGGCAAGGTCGTGGTCTTCGCGGCCGGCACCGGCAACCCGTTCTTCACGACCGACACCGCTGCCGCGCTGCGCGGCGCCGAGATCGGCGCGCAGATCGTGCTGAAGGCGACCAAGGTCGACGGCGTCTACACCGCCGACCCGAAGAAGGACCCCAGCGCCACCCGTTATTCCGAACTGACGTTCGACGAGGCCATCACGAAGAACCTGCAGGTGCTCGACGCCACCGCGTTCGCGCTGTGCCGCGACCAGAAGCTGCCGATCCGCGTGTTCAGCATCTTCAAGCCGGGCGCCTTGAAGCGGGTGGTGATGGGCGAGGACGAAGGCACGCTGGTTCGCGTCTGAGCCGGCGAGTGTTTGACTGTTGAAGAGAGCGTTGTCATGAGCATTGCCGACATCAAGAAGACCGCCGAGGCGAAGATGGCCAAGTCCATCGAAGCGCTGAAGGGCGAGTTGCACAAGATCCGCACCGGCCGCGCCCACCCCGGCATCCTCGACCAGGTGCAGGTCGACTACTACGGCTCGATGGTGCCGATCAGCCAGGTCGCCAACGTGAGCCTGCTCGACGCCCGCACGATCAGCGTGCAGCCCTGGGAAAAGGGCATGGGCGCGAAGATCGAGAAAGCGATTCGCGAGTCCGACCTGGGCCTGAACCCGGCGACGCAAGGCGACTTGCTGCGCGTGCCGATGCCCGCGCTCACCGAAGAGCGCCGCCGCGAGCTGACCAAGGTCGTGCGCAACGAAGGCGAGGACGCGAAGATTGCCGTGCGCAACCTGCGTCGCGACGCGAACGAACATGCCAAGAAGCTGCTGAAGGACAAGGAGATCGGCGAGGACGACGAGCGCCGCTCGCTCGACGAGCTCCAGAAGCTCACCGACCGCACCATCGCCGAGATCGACCGGCTGGTTTCTGGCAAGGAAGCCGAGATCATGGCGGTCTGATTTCCATGAGCGCCTTGCCTGCGGCAATCGACTCGCGCGGCGCCATACCGCGTCATGTCGCCATCGTGATGGATGGCAACGGCCGTTGGGCCAAGAAGCGGTTCATGCCGCGGTTCTTCGGCCACAAGGCCGGCGTCGATGCCCTGGTGCGCACGGTGCTGAGCTGCGCCGACCGCGGCGTGGAGTACGTGACCGTGTTCGCGTTCTCGTCCGAGAACTGGAAGCGCCCGACCGAGGAAGTGTCCGGCCTGATGGGCCTGGTGCTGGTGGCCGTGGCCAAGTACCTGGGCAAGCTTGCCGACAAGGGCGTCAAGATCAAGATCATCGGCGATCGCGGGCAGGTGTCCGACAAGCTGCGTCAGGCCTGGGAACAGGCCGAATCGAGCACCGCGCACAACACGCGAATCACGCTGTCCGTCGCGTTCAACTATGGCGGCCGGTGGGACATCGTTCAGGCTTGCCGCCAGGCGATCGCCGACGGCGTGCCGCCCGAGCAACTCGACGAAGCCGCGCTGAACAAGTACATGGCGCTCAGCCACGCCCCCGATCCCGACCTGTTCATCCGCACGGGCGGCGAGGTGCGCATCAGCAACTTCCTGCTCTGGCAGGCGGCGTACTCCGAGCTGTTCTTCAGCGACTGCCTGTGGCCCGAGTTCGGTGATGCCGAGCTCGATGCGGCACTGGCCGAATATGCCCGGCGCGACAGGCGCTTCGGTGGCGTGGACACCGCCCGCAGCGTCGCGGTCCAGACCTGACATGCTGAAGCAGCGGGTCATCACCGCGCTGGTGCTCGTCGCCATCCTGTTGCCGGCGTTGTTCGCGCCGATGGCGTGGCCGTTCGCGGTGCTGTCGCTGGTGCTGATCGCCGCGGCCGGTTGGGAATGGGGCCGGTTGAACGGCGCCGGCAGCGCCTCGATCGCGATGGGCGTGCTGCTTGCGGCCCTGTGTGCCGCGGCACTCTGGGCCCGCTGGGGCGCGGCGCCGCCGCAGACGGTGTGGTGGGTTGGCATGCTCGTCTGGGTGCTGGGCGGCACACTCGTGCTGCGTGGCGGCGTTGCCGGCTGGCCGCACGTGCCGATGCCGCTGCGCTGCGCGATAGGCCTCGCGTTGCTCTGGACCGCGTGGCTGGCACTCGCCGCTGCCAAGACGGTGGGCGTCAACTTCATCCTGTCGGTGTTCTGCCTCGTCTGGGCGGCCGACATCGCCGCGTACTTCGGCGGCAAGGCCTTCGGCAAGCGCAAGCTCGCGCCGGGCATCAGTCCCGGCAAGAGCTGGGCCGGGGTCTGGAGCGGCATGCTGGGCGCGCTGGTGCTCGCGGCGTTCTGGCTGTGGCTCGACAGCGCGTTCGCGATGGATTCCGCCAGCCTGTACACGCGCCTGTTCAGCCGTTTCGGCGTGATCGGCGTGGTGGGCGTCGTCGTGTTCCTGGCGGCGATGAGCGTGGTCGGTGACCTGTTCGAGTCGCTGGTCAAGCGCGCAGCCGGCGCCAAGGACAGCAGCAACCTGCTGCCCGGCCACGGCGGCGTGCTCGACCGCGTCGATGCGCTGCTGCCGGTGTTCCCGATAGCGATGGCGCTAGTCAGCGTATGACGGCTGCACTGCAACGCGTGTGTGTGCTCGGCGCGACCGGGTCGGTCGGCATGAACACGCTCGACGTGATCTCGCGCCACCCGGGGCGCTTCGAGGTGTTCGCGCTGACGGCGCACAGCCGGGTCGACGAACTCTTCGCGCAGTGCGTGAAGTGGCGTCCGCGCTTCGCCGTGCTGCCGGACGAAGCAACCGCGGCTGAACTGCGCACGCGCTTGAAGAAGGAGGGGGTCCGCACCGAGGTGCTCTCCGGTGCGCAGGCGCTGTGCGACATGGCGTCGCACCCCGAGGTCGATTCGGTGATGGCCGCGATCGTCGGCGCCGCCGGTCTCGCACCGTGCCTGGCGGCGGCCCGTGCCGGCAAGCGGCTGCTGCTGGCCAACAAGGAGGCGCTGGTCGTCGGCGGCTCGCTGTTCATGCGCGCGGTACACGAAGGTGGCGCCAGCCTGTTGCCGATCGACAGCGAGCATTCCGCGATCTTCCAATGCCTGCCGGAAGACCGCACGGGCTGGCCGAGCCGCATCGACCACATCCTGCTCACGTCCTCGGGTGGTCCGTTCCGCCGCCGCGATCCGGCGACGATGGCCAGCATCACGCCGGACGAGGCCTGCGCGCATCCCAACTTCGCGATGGGCCGCAAGATCTCGGTCGATTCGGCGACGATGATGAACAAGGCGCTGGAGGTGATCGAGGCGCGCTGGCTGTTCGAGCTGGTGCCCGAGCAGATCAAGGTCGTGATCCACCCCCAGCAGATCGTGCACTCTATGGTCGTGTGTCGCGACAACTCGGTGCTGGCGCAACTCGGCACGCCGGACATGCGCGTGCCGATCGCGTACGGCCTGTCGTTTCCCGAGCGGATCGAATCGGGCGCGAGCCAGCTCGACTTCACGACGCTGTCGGCGCTGACCTTCGAGGCGCCGGACTTCCAGCGCTACCCGGGCCTCGCACTCGCGTGGGAGACGCTGCGCAGCCCCGAAGGGAGCACCACGGTGCTGAACGCGGCCAACGAGACGGCGGTGGCGGCCTTCCTCGCCGGAACCATCCGCTTCGACCAGATTCACAGCGTCATCGCGCAGGCGCTCGATGCGATCGACCTGCGCGCCTCCGGCAGCGATTCGCTCGACGCGCTGCTCGAGATCGACCATCGCGCGCGCCGCCAGGCGGCGCAGTTCGTGAAAGGCCTCGCGCCATGATCTACGTCTTCGGTTTCATCCTCACGCTCGGCATCCTGATCGTGATCCACGAGTACGGGCACTACCGGGTCGCGGTGGCGTGCGGCGTCAAGGTGCTGCGTTTCTCGGTCGGGTTCGGTCGCGTGCTGTGGCGGCGCCAGGCCACGCCGCAAAGCACCGAGTTCGTGCTGTGCGCGCTGCCGCTCGGCGGCTACGTGAAGATGCTCGACGAGCGCGAGGCGCCGGTCGCGCCCGACCAGCTCGATGCTGCGTTCAATCGCAAGCCGCTCTGGCAGCGGACCGCGATCGTCGCGGCCGGCCCCATCGCGAACCTGCTGTTGGCGGTGTTGCTGTTCACCGCGTCCTACTGGATCGGCACCGACGAGCCGAAGGCCGTGATGGGTGCGCCGGTCGCCGGCAGCCTGGCCGATCGCGCGGGTCTGCGCGCGGGCGACTGGGCGCGTGCGACGTCGCGCGACGGCTTCGAATGGCACGACGTGCGCTCGATGATCGACCTGCGCTGGGCGGTGACGCAGGCCGCGCTGCGCGCCGAGCCGCTGCAGCTGATGGTGACCGACCGCGCCGGGCACGGCCGCCGCACGGTGGCGCTGCCGCTGGATTCGATCAACACCCAGGATGTCGATGCCAAGACGATGCAGCGCATCGGCCTCGGGGCAGCGTTCAGCGAGCCGGTGCTGGGCAAAGTAGTCGCCGGCGGCCCGGCCGACAAGGCGGGCTTGATGGCCGGCGACCGCGTGCTCAGCATCGACGATGCGCCGGTGATCGATGGCGGCTCGCTGCGTTCGATCATCATGGCCAGTGGCCGCGACGGGACGGCACGGCCGATGCACTGGAAGGTCGACCGCGCCGGCCGCACCGTCGAACTGGCGGTCACGCCGAGCGTCGTGGCCGACAACGGCAAGACGGTCGGCCGGATCGAGCTCGTGCCGGGCCAGCCGTTTGAGACCGTCACGGTGCGCTACGGCGTGTTCGAGGGCATCGCCCAGGGCGCGTCGCAGACCTGGCAGATGTCGGTGATGACCGTGAAGATGCTCGGCAAGATGGTGATCGGCCAGGCCTCGCTGAAGAACCTCAGCGGGCCGCTGACGATCGCCGATTACGCCGGCCAGTCGGTGCGCCTGGGCCTGCCGTACTACCTCGGCTTCCTCGCCGTCGTCAGCGTGGGGCTCGGCGTGCTGAACCTGCTGCCGCTGCCGGTCCTCGATGGAGGACACCTGATGTATTATCTTTTCGAGGGTGTGACGGGCAAGCCGGTCTCCGAGTTGTGGCTTGACCGGCTGCAGCGTGGAGGGGTGGCCATCATGCTCATGATGATGTCCCTGGCTCTCTACAACGACGTGGCCCGCCTCCTGGGCCTGCAATGACCGACCGCATGCGCTCCTCCTCCCGCTCGACCCCGTTTCGCCCGTCCCTCATCTGTCTCGCGCTGGCCGCTGCCCTGCAGGCCGGTTTGGCATGGGCGGTCGAACCGTTCCCGGTGAAGGACATCCGTGTCGAGGGCTTGCAGCGCAGCGATGCGGGCACGGTGTTCGCATCGCTGCCATTCCGCATCGGCGAGACCTACAGCGACGAGAAGGGCGCTGCCGCACTGCGCGCGCTGTTCGCGACCGGTCTTTACAAGGATGTGCGGATCGACATCGACGGCAATGTCGTCGTCGTGATCGTCGAAGAGCGTCCGGTCATCGCCAACATCGACTTCGTCGGCCTGAAGGAATTCGACAAGGACCAGCTCGTCAAGTCGCTGCGCGACTTCGGCATCAGCGACGGCCAGCCGTTCGACCGCGCGCTGGCCGACCGCGCCGAGCAGGAGCTCAAGCGCCAGTACCTCACCCGCAGCCTGTACGGCGCGGAGGTCGTCACCACCGTGACGCCGCAGGAGCGCAACCGCGTCAACCTGAGCTTCACGATCACCGAAGGCTCGGCTGCGAAGATCAGCGAGATCCGGATCAACGGCAACAAGGCCTTCTCCGAGAGCACGCTGACCGGCCTGTTCGACCTGAATGCCGGCAGCTGGCTGAATTTCTACACCAAGGCCGACCGGTACTCCCGCGCCAAGCTCGATGCCGACCTTGAAACCCTGCGGGCCTACTACCTGAACCGGGGCTACCTCGAGTTCAATGTCGAGTCGACCCAGGTCGCGATCTCGCCCGACAAGCAGGACATCACGGTCACGATCAACGTCAAGGAAGGCCAGCCCTACACCGTCAGCAGCGTCAAGCTCGAGGGCGACTACCTCGGCAAGGAAGACGACTTCAAGACGCTGGTGCAGATCAAGCCGGGCGAACCGTACCGCGCCGAGACCGTCACGCAGACCACCCGCGCGATGAGCGACCGCTTCGGCACCTTCGGCTACGCGTTCGCCAAGGTCGAGGCGCGCCCCGAGATCGACCGGGTCAACGGCACCGTGGCGCTCGCGATCACCGCCGACCCGGCGCGCCGCGTCTACGTGCGGCGCATCAACGTCGCCGGCAACACCAAGACGCGTGACGAAGTCGTGCGCCGCGAGTTCCGCCAGTTCGAGTCGAGCTGGTACGACGGCCGCAAGATCAAGCTCTCGCGCGACCGCGTCGACCGCCTCGGCTACTTCAGCGAGGTCAACATCGACACCAACGAGGTGCCCGGCTCCGCCGACCAGGTCGACCTGGTGATCACGATCAAGGAGAAGGCGACCGGCAACCTGCAGATCGGCGCTGGCTTCTCGTCGGCCGACAAGCTCTCGCTGTCGGGCTCGATCAAGCAGGAGAACGTGTTCGGCTCGGGCAACTACCTCGGCCTCGAACTGAACACCAGCAAGTACAGCCGCACGTTGGTGGTCAGCACGATCGACCCGTACTTCACGGTCGACGGCATCTCGCGCTACATCGATGTGTTCTACCGCACCCAGCGCCCGATCAACAGCCAGGGCGAGGAGTACAAGCTGGTCACGCCGGGGGCGTCGATCCGCTTCGGCGTGCCGTTCAGCGAGTACGACACCGTGTTCTTCGGGATCGGCTTCGAGCGCACCGAGATCAAGGGAACGAACCTGCCGGTCAACTACCGCAACTACGTGACCGAATTCGGTCCGACCAGCAACTCGGTTCCGCTGACCATCGGCTGGTCGCGCGACAGCCGCGACAGCGCACTGGTGCCGACCGCCGGCCGCCTGACCAGCCTGAACTTCGACTGGGGCATCACCGGCGAGGCCAAGTACCTGCGCACGAACGCGAAGTTCCAGCAGTACATCCCGCTGTCGAAGCGATTCACGTTCGGCTTCAACGCCGACCTGTCCTGGGGCAAGGGCCTGGGTGGCCACCCGTACCCGATCTTCAAGAACTTCTATGGCGGCGGCCTGGGCAGCGTGCGCGGCTTCGACCAGAACTCGCTCGGCCCGGTCGACGTGACCGGCGCGTACATCGGCGGCAACCGCCGCTTCAACATGAATGCCGAGCTGTACCTGCCGATCCCCGGCACCGGCAACGACCGCACGCTGCGCTGGTTCACCTACTTCGACGCCGGCAATGTCTGGGGCGAGAACGACAAGGTCACGGCCGACAGCATTCGCGCCTCGGCCGGCCTCGGGCTGACCTGGGTGTCGCCCGTGGGCCCGCTGAAGATCAGCTACGGCACGCCGATCCGCAAGAAGCCAGAAGATAGAATCCAGCGACTCCAATTCCAGATCGGGACAGCGTTCTAATGAAAAGCTCTTCTCTCAAGGTCGGTGCCATGAAGCTCGTTGCGGTTGCAGCGTTGTCGCTGGCGGCCATCGGCAGCGCACAAGCGCAGGAAGTGAAGATCGGCTTCGTCAACAGCGATCGCGTGTTGCGCGAGGCCACGCTGGCCAAGGCCGCGCAGAGCCGCCTCGAGAATGAATTCTCGAAGCGGCAGAAGGAAGGCGAGGACGCGGCCAATCGCCTGAAGACGGCGGCCGACAAGCTCGACAAGGACGCGCCCACGCTCAGCGAAGCCGAGCGCAATCGCCGCCAGCGCGAGCTGGTCGATCAGGACCGCGAGCTGCAGCGCAAGCGCCGCGAATTCCAGGAAGACCTGAACCAGCGCCGCAACGAAGAACTGGCCTCGGTCGTCGAGCGCGCGAACAAGGTCGTCAAGACGATCTACGAGACCGAGAAGTACGACCTGATCCTGCAGGGCGAACAGGTGATCTTCGCCGGCCCGCGCGTCGACATCACCGACAAGGTGATCAAGGCCCTCAACGCGCAGAAGTGACCCGGTGTGGTCGATGTCGGGCTGCCTGACCTCGTCGCCGCCCTCGGCGGCGAACTGACCGGCGACGCAGGGGCGGTCCGCATCACGCGGATCGGCCCGTTCGACGGCGCGACGCCGGACACCATCACCTTCCTGTCGAATCCGCGGCTCGCGCCGCAACTGGCCAACAGCCGCGCCGGCTGCGTCATCGTCGGGCCGGCGCAGCGCGACGCTGCGGCCTTGCGTGGCGCGGCGATCGTCACGCCCGATCCTTACCTGTACTTCGCGAAGCTCACCCAATGGTGGGCGAAGTGCACGCGCGTGCCGGCGGCTGCGGGCGTGCACCCGAGCGCCATCGTCGACCCGAGCGCGAAGATCGCGCCCAGCGCCACCATCGGCGCGCTGACTGTGGTCGAGGCGGGCGCGATCGTCGGCGAGCGCACGTTGATCGGCGCGCACGGTTTCATCGGGCGCGACACGCGGATCGGGGACGACTGCCGCTTCGCCGCGCGCGTGACCTTCAACGAACGCTGCAGGATCGGCGCGCGTGGCGTGCTGCACAGCGGCGTGGTGATCGGCGCGGACGGTTTCGGCTTCGCGCCGACCGAGGGGCGGTGGGAAAAGATCGAGCAGCTCGGCGCGGTGCAGATCGGCGACGACGTCGACATCGGCGCCAACACCTGCATCGATCGCGGCGCGCTCGGCGACACGGTGATCGGCAACGGCGTCAAGCTCGACAACCTGATCCAGATCGGCCACAACGTGCGCATCGGCGACCATTCCGCGCTGGCCGGCTGCGTCGGCGTGGCGGGCAGCGCGGTGATCGGCAAGCACGTGATGATGGGCGGTGCCGCGATGATCGCGGGCCACCTCGAGATCGCCGACCACGTGTTCATCTCCGGCGGCACGCTCGTCAGTCACTCGATCAAGAAGGCGGGTCACTACACCGGCGTGTTTCCCATCGACGACAATGCGGCCTGGGAGAAGAACGCCGCGACCCTGCGCAACCTGCACCGCCTGCGCGAGCGGGTGCGGCTCCTCGAAAAAGCGGCTGCCGAGAAGAACGAGACGACGGGCACACCATGACCATGGACATCCACGAAATCCTGAAGCGGTTGCCGCACCGCTACCCCTTCCTGCTGGTCGACCGCGTGCTCGAGCTCGACAAGGGCAAGCGCATCCTCGCCGTCAAGAACGTCACGATGAACGAGCCGTTCTTCACCGGTCACTTCCCGAACCGGCCCGTGATGCCGGGCGTGATGATGCTGGAGGCGCTCGCGCAGGCGGCGGCGATCCTGGCGTTCGACGACGTCGGCGTGATGCCCGACGACAAGACCGTCTTCTATTTCGTCGGCATCGACAACGCGCGCTTCAAGCGCCCGGTCGAGCCCGGCGACCAGCTGATGCTGCATGCGTCGCTGGATCGCAGCCGTGCCGGCATCGTCAAGTTCAGCGCATTCGCGAAGGTCGGCGATACCGTGGCCGTGTCCGCCGACCTGATGTGCACGATGCGCCGGATCGACTGAACCGATGACGACGATCCATCCCACCGCGATCGTCGAGCCCGGCGCGCAGCTGGATGAGGGCGTCAGCGTGGGTGCCTTCAGCATCGTGCGCGCGCAGGTGCGCATCGGCGCCGGTACGACGATCGGCCCGCACTGCGTGATCGAGGGCCGCACGACGATCGGGCGCGACAACCGCATCTTCCAGTTCAACTCCATTGGCGCGGTGCCGCAGGACAAGAAGTACGCGGGCGAAGACACCGAGCTCGTGATCGGGGACCGCAACCTGATCCGCGAGTTCTGCACCTTCAACCTCGGGGTGCCGCAAGCCGGAGGCATCACGCGCGTCGGCAGCGACAACTGGATCATGGCCTACACGCACATCGCGCACGATTGCGAGGTCGGCAACCACACCACGCTGGCCAACAACACGACGCTCGGTGGACACGTGCAGCTCGGCGACTGGGTCACCATAGGCGGGCTGACCGGCATCCACCAGTTCGTCAAGGTCGGTGCGCATGCGATGGCCGGCTTTGCCAGCGCGGTCACGCAGGACGTGCCGCCCTACATGATGGTCGACGGCAACCCGCTGGCGGTGCGCGGCTTCAACGTCGAGGGGCTGCGTCGGCGTGGCTTCGGTCCCGAGCGCCTTGCGGCCGTCAAGCAGATGCACCGCCTGTTGTACCGCGACGGCCTGAACTTCGAGGTGGCGCGCCAGGCGATCACTGCCCTGGGCGCCGAGCGGCCCGAGGCCGCCGCCGACATCGCGGTGATGAGCGAGTTTCTCGCCCAGGTCACCCGCGGCATCGCGCGCTAGGCATGTCGTCGATGGAACCTCAAGCCCCTCGCTTCGCGATGGTGGCGGGCGAAGCGTCGGGCGATCTGCTCGGCGGCCTGTTGCTGGCCGGTCTGAGGGCGCGCTGGCCGGCGCTTCAGGCGGGCGGTATCGGCGGCCCTAAGATGGTGGCGCAGGGCTTCGAGGCCTGGTGGCCGCACGACAAGCTCTCCGTCAGCGGCTATGTCGAGGTGCTGAGCCACTACCGCGAGATCTCGGGCATCCGCAACCAGCTGACCGAGCGGCTGCTGAAGGCCGGGCCAGCCGAACGCGCCGACGTTTTCGTCGGCATCGACGCGCCCGACTTCAACCTCGATCTCGAGGCCAGGCTGAAGGCCGGCGGCATGAAGGCGATCCACTTCGTCAGCCCGTCGATCTGGGCCTGGCGCGGCAAGCGCATCGACAAGATCCGCAAGGCGACCGACCTGGTGCTGTGCCTGTTCCCGTTCGAGCCAGCCATCTATGCCAAGCAGGGCGTCCCGGCGGCGTATGTCGGACATCCGCTGGCCGACGTGATCCCGTTCGAGGTGCCGCGCGCGTCGGCGCGTGCCGCGCTCGGCATCGGCGCGGACGAGGTGGTCGTCGCGCTGCTGCCCGGCAGCCGCCGTGCCGAGGTCCAGTACATCGCGCCACGCCTGTTGCAGGCCGCCGCCGAGATGCACCGGCAACGTCCGGGCCTGCGCTTCGTGCTGCCTGTCGTTCCGGGCCTGCGCCATGTGGTGGAGCCGTTGCGCCGCCAGTTCGCCGCAGACGTGCAGATCGATCTGCTGGACGGCCACTCGCACGACGCGCTCGCCGCCTGCGACGTGACGCTGATTGCCAGCGGCACCGCGACGCTCGAGGCCGCGCTGTTCAAGCGGCCGATGGTGATCACCTACGTGATGCACGCGCTGAACTGGCAGATGATGAAGCGCATGAGCTACCAGCCGTGGGTCGGCCTGCCCAACATCCTGCTTCAGGACTTCGCGGTGCCCGAGTTCCTGCAGGGCGACGCCACGCCCGAGCGCCTCGCGCACGCGACCCTGGCCTGGCTCGACGATCCCGCGCGCTGCGCGGCGCTGTACGCCCGCTTCGAGGCGATGCACCGCGAGCTGCGCTGCGACACCGGCCGGAAAGCCACCGATGCGATCGAAACGGTTCTTGCGGGCTGAGCAGCTCGGCCTCGTGTTCGACGCGCCCGGTCTGATGGCGGGCGTCGACGAGGCCGGCCGCGGCCCGCTGGCCGGGCCGGTGGTCGCGGCCGCGGTGATCCTCGACGAGCTCAAGCCGATCCGCGGCCTGAACGATTCCAAGCTGCTGAGCGCGCCGACGCGCGAGCGGCTGTACATGGAGATCCACGCCAAGGCGCTGTGCTTCTGCATCGCGCAGGCCAGCGTCGAGGAGATCGACGAACTCAACATCCTGCAGGCGACGATGCTGGCGATGCGGCGCGCGGTGGAGGGCCTGCGGCTGCGGCCGAACAAGGTGCTGGTCGACGGCAACCGGCTGCCGACACTGCGCATCGCGGCCGAGGCGATCATCGGTGGCGACGCGAAGGTGAAGGCGATCTCGGCTGCGTCCATCCTCGCGAAGGTGCACCGCGATCGCCTGTGCCAGGAACTGCATCTGCAGCACCCGCAGTACGGTTTCGGCGAGCACAAGGGATACGCGACTCCCGCACACCTGGCTGCACTGAAGGAGCATGGCGCCTGCCCGCAGCACCGCCGCAGCTTCGCACCGGTGCGTGAGGCGGTACGCGTGGTCCTCGGATGAGCGGGCCGGTCGTCCGCGCTGTCGTTCGCGCCGTGGCCTCGCGCGACAACCCGCTGCTGGTGCGGCTGCGCAAGCTCGCGGCCGACCCGGCGGCGTACCGCAAGCTCGGCGAAGTCTGGATCGAGGGCGAACACCTGTGCTCGGCCCTCGTGCAGCGTGGCGGCCGGGCGGCGCAGGCGGTCATCACCGAAGAGGGCTGGCAGACGCCGTCGCTGCGCTCGCTGGCCGGCACGGCGGCGGCCGTCGCGGTGATTCCGGCGGCGCTGATGGCCGGGCTGAGCACGCTCGAATCGCCGCCGCCGCTGGCGTTTGCGCTGCCCTGGGCGGGTCCGCGCGAGGTCGAGCCGCACGTATCCAGCGTCGTGCTCGATGGGCTGCAGGACGCCGGCAACGTGGGCAACATCCTTCGCAGCGCGTCGGCGTTCGGATTCACGCAGGTCATCGCGATCAAGGGCACCGCGGCGCTGTGGTCGCCCAAGGTGCTGCGTGCAGGAATGGGCGCGCACTTCGCGCTGCGGCTGGTCGAAGTGGCCGGCGACGAGGCACTCGCGGCGCTGCGCGTGCCGCTGCTGGCCACCAGTTCGCATGCCGAACGCACCTTGAACGAGGTGGCGTTGCCCTGGCCCTGCGCCTGGGTGATGGGCCATGAAGGGCAGGGCGTGTCCGCCCCATTGATGCAGCGCTGCAGCGACGCGCTGCGCATCCCGCAGCCGGGCGGCGAGGAGTCGCTGAATGTCGCCGCCGCGGCTGCGGTGTGCCTGTATGAATCGGCGCGCCAGCGCGCTCGCGCAGGCTAGTACATCAGGCGGTCCGGCCGCAGGTCGCGCAGGATCGTCGTCGCGATCTCCTCGATCGACTTGTGGGTCGACGACAGCCACGCGATGCCCTCGCGCCGCATCATCGTCTCGGCCTCCTTGACCTCGAAGCGGCAGTTCTCGATCGCCGCGTACTTGCTGTTCGGGCGGCGTTCGTTGCGGATGTGGCTCAGCCGTTCCGGATCGATCGTCAGGCCGAAGCACTTCTTCTTGAACGGCGCCAGATTGGACGGGATCGCCCCGCGGTCGAAGTCCTCCGGGATCAGCGGGTAGTTCGCGGCCTTGATGCCATGCTGCATCGCCAGGTACAGCGAAGTCGGCGTCTTGCCGCTGCGGCTGACGCCGACCAGGATCACGTCGGCGCTGGCGAGGTTCTTCGACGACTGACCGTCGTCGTGCGCGAGCGAGAAATTGATCGCCTCGATCCGGTCGGTGTATTCCTGGCTCTTCGAGACATCGGCGAAGCGGCCGACGCGGTGGTTGGAGGTCATGCCGAACTCGGCCTCCAGCGGTTCGATGAAGGTGTTGAACATGTCGAGCACCAGGCCCTTCTGTTCGGCGCCGACATGGCTGCCCTTCAGGATCGCTAGGATTTCGGGATTGACCAGCGTGATGAAGACGATCGGCTTGCGGCCCTCGGCATCGGCGGTGTGGTTGATCTCGCGCAGCACCTGGTGCGCCTTGTCCGGCGTGTCGATGAACGGGCGGCGCACATGGCGGGATTTGATCGCGAACTGCGACATGATCGAATTGCCGAAGGTCTCGGCAGTGATGCCGGTGCCGTCCGAGACGAAAAACACGGTGCGATGGGCCATGGTGCGCAGGCTGCGAGGCGGGGTTGCGAATGCATACGATGATAGGCAGTTCGCCGGTAAACTCGGCCGAAACCTTTCCGCCCCTGCCGCCCATGAACCGCCACGCCTGCTGCGCCCGACCCGTCGATGGGTTCGCGAGCGCGCGCCTGGCCGATCTTGCGCCGCAGGCTCGACGTGGTGACCGAATCTTTCAACCTCCCGGAGTCTTCCCATGTCAAGCAACCCCCTGGCGACCGCCCTGGTCGCCCCGTTTGAACAACTGAGAATGACCGACGTCGAGTCGGTCGGCGGCAAGAACGCCTCGCTCGGCGAAATGATCAGCCAACTGGCCGCCTCCGGCGTGCGCGTCCCCGGCGGCTTCGCGACCACGGCGCATGCCTTCCGGCAGTTCCTGCAGCACGACGGCCTCGCGAAGCGGATCGAGAACCGCCTCGCCTCGCTGAACACCGACGACGTGCGCGCGCTGGCCGAAGCCGGCGCCGAGATCCGGCACTGGATCGAGTCGACGCCGTTCCCGCCGGAGCTCGATGCCGCGATCACCGAGGCGTTCGCACGGCTCACCGCGGGCAACCCGGACGCGTCGTTCGCGGTGCGCTCGTCGGCGACCGCCGAGGACCTGCCGGACGCGTCGTTCGCGGGCCAGCAGGAGACCTTCCTGAACGTCGTGGGCATCGACGCGGTGCTCGCGAAGATGAAGGAGGTGTTCGCCAGCCTCTACAACGACCGCGCGATCAGCTACCGCGTCCACAAGGGCTTCGCGCACAGCGACGTCGCCCTGTCGGCCGGCGTGCAGCGCATGGTGCGCTCCGACCTCGGCGCAGCCGGCGTGATGTTCACGATCGACACCGAGAGCGGCTTCAGCGACGTCGTGTTCATCACCTCGAGCTACGGCCTGGGCGAGACGGTCGTGCAGGGCGCCGTGAACCCCGACGAGTTCTACGTCCACAAGCCCGCGCTGCGCGCCGGCAAGCGCGCGATCATCCGCCGCAACCTCGGCTCCAAGCTGATCAAGATGGAGTTTGCGACGCCTGAAGAGAAGGCGAAGAGCGGGCACCTGGTCAAGACCGTCGACACCCTGCACGAGCACCGCAACCGCTATTCGCTCACCGACGAAGACGTGTCTGAACTGGCTAGTTATGCGCTGACCATCGAGCAGCACTATGGCCGGGCAATGGACATCGAATGGGGCAAGGATGGCGCCGACGGCAAGCTCTACATCCTGCAGGCGCGGCCCGAGACCGTGAAGAGCCAGCAGGGCGACAAGGTCGAGCAGCGGTTCAAGCTCAAGAGCACCGGCACGGTGCTCGCCGAGGGCCGCGCGATCGGCCAAAAGATCGGCACCGGCCCGGTGCGCATCGTCCACAGCATCGCCGACATGGACCAGGTCCAGGCCGGTGACGTGCTCGTGACCGACATGACCGACCCGAACTGGGAGCCGGTGATGAAGCGCGCCAGCGCGATCGTCACGAACCGCGGCGGCCGCACCTGCCACGCGGCCATCATCGCGCGCGAACTCGGCATCCCGGCGGTCGTCGGCTGCGGTGACGCGACCGAGACGCTGAAGGAAGGCGCCCTCGTGACCGTGGCCTGTTCGGAGGGCGACACCGGCTACATCTACGATGGCCTGCTCGAGACCGAGGTGACCGACGTGCAGCGCGGCGCGCTGCCGGAGAGCCCGGTCAAGATCATGATGAACGTCGGCAACCCGCAGCTGGCGTTCGACTTCGCGCAGATGCCCAACAGCGGTGTCGGCCTGGCGCGGCTCGAGTTCATCATCAACAACAACATCGGCGTCCACCCGAAGGCGATCCTCGACTACCCGAACATCGACAGCGACCTGAAGAAGGCGGTCGAGAGCGTCGCCCGCGGCCACGCGTCGCCGCGCGCGTTCTATGTCGACAAGCTGACCGAAGGCGTCGCGACGATCGCCGCGGCCTTCTGGCCGAAGCCGGTGATCGTTCGCCTGTCCGACTTCAAGAGCAACGAGTACCGCAAGCTGATCGGCGGCTCGCGCTACGAGCCGGAGGAGGAGAACCCGATGCTCGGCTTCCGCGGCGCGTCGCGCTACGTCAGCGAGGCGTTCGGCGAGGCCTTCGCGATGGAATGCGAGGCGCTGAAGCGCGTGCGCGTCGAGATGGGGCTGACCAATGTCGAGATCATGGTGCCGTTCGTGCGCACGCTGGCGCAGGCGGAAGCCGTGGTGGGCATGCTCGCCGCGCGCGGGCTGAAGCGTGCGTCGCAAGGCGGCACCGATGGCCTCCGCGTGATCATGATGTGCGAGATCCCGAGCAACGCGATCCTGGCCGAGCGCTTCCTCGAGCACTTCGACGGCATGTCGATCGGCTCGAACGACCTGACCCAGCTGACGCTCGGGCTGGACCGCGATTCGGGCATGGAACTGCTCGCGAAGGACTTCGACGAGCGCGATCCGGCCGTCAAGGCGCTGATCTCGAAGGCGATCGCGGCCTGCCGGGCGGCCGGCAAGTACGTCGGCATCTGCGGCCAGGGGCCCAGCGATCACCCGGACTTCGCCGACTGGCTGACCGACGAAGGCATCGCATCGATCTCGCTGAACCCCGACTCGGTCGTCGAGACCTGGCGCCGGCTCGCCACGCGCTGAGGCCGGCGCGGCCCGGCACCTACAGCACCAGCACCATCTGGTCCTTGGTGTAGTAGGTGTCCCCGACGCGGATCGCGCGCGGCAGGCTGCCGCAGCGCTCGAAGCCGACGCTTTCGTACAGCGCGATCGCCGGGGCGTTGCCCGCGGTGACGGTCAGCGTCAGCATCTCCAGACCGCCGGCGCGCCGCGCCGCCGCGAGGCACTCGTTCAGCAACGCGCGGCCGACGCCACGCCCCTGGGCATCGCTGCGCACCATCATGCCGATCAGGTGCCCCACGTGGCGGACCTTGATGCGGTTCTCGCGCTCGCAGCTGATCGCGCCGACCAGCGTGTCGCCGTCCCAGGCGCCGAGGGTGAAGTGACCGCCGCGAGGTCGATCGAGCCCGAGGCGGTCGCGGTAGCTGTCGGCCGCGCGCCCGACCGACTCGGCCGCGTCCGAGGTGAACGCGCTCGGATGCTCGGCCAGTATCGTGTCGCGCAGGGCCTTGTAGGCGCCCAGTTCGTCGACCAGCAGCGGGCGGATCGTGATCGGCTCGCCGGTCATCGCCGCACCGGTCAGCCGCCGATGTAGTGCATCTCGACGCGGCGCTCGCCGCCGTCGCCGGTCGGCGCGCCGCCCGCGCTGCGCAGTTCGGAGTAGCGGTCGTCGCGCTGCTGCCAGATCAACCCGATCGCGGCAGCGATCTGCGCGTCGGTGTAATCGCCACGCAGCAGCGCGCGCAGGTCGTGGCCCTGGCTGGCGAACAGGCACAGGAACAGCTTGCCTTCGGTCGACAGCCTGGCCCGGTTGCAATCGGCACAGAACGCCTGCGTGACGCTCGAGATCACGCCGATCTCGCCGCCACCGTCCGCGTAGCGCCAGCGCTCGGCCGTCTCGCCGAGCACGGTGGCCTGCGCCGCCTCCAGCGGCAGCTCCGCATGGATGCGTTCGACGACCTGGGCCGATGGCAGCACCTCGTCCATGCGCCAGCCGTTGGTCGCGCCGACATCCATGTACTCGATGAACCTGAGCACGACGCCAGTGCCTTTGAAATGGCGCGCCATCGGCAGGATCTGGTCGTCGTTGGTGCCGCGCTTGACGACCATGTTGACCTTGATCGGGCCGAGCCCGACCCGCTGCGCGGCTTCCAGGCCCTCGAGCACCTCGTGGACCGGGAAGTCGGCGTCGTTCATGCGGCGGAAGATCGCATCGTCGAGCGCATCGAGGCTGACGGTGACGCGCTGCAACCCGGCGTCCTTCAGTGCCTGCGCCTTGCGCGCCAGCACCGAGCCGTTGGTCGTCAGCGTCAGGTCGAGCGGCGCACCGTCGGGCGTGCGCAGCGCGGCCAGCATGCCGACCAGCACCTCGAGGTTCTTGCGCAACAGCGGTTCGCCGCCGGTCAGTCTGATCTTGCGCACGCCGTGCGCGACGAACAACCGTGCCGTGCGGGTGATCTCCTCGAAGCTCAGCAGCGACGAGTGCGGCAGGAAGGCGTACTGCTTGTCGAACACCTCCTTCGGCATGCAGTAGCTGCAGCGGAAGTTGCAGCGGTCGGTCACCGAGATGCGCAGGTCGCGTAACGGGCGCCCGAGCGTGTCGCCGAGCAGGCCGTTCGGCTCCGGCGCACCGAGCGGCACGCGGGGAACGCGCGCGGCGTAGCGGTGGTCGGCGAGCGGGATGACGTTTCTCTCGGTCATGCCGCGATTGTGCCTGCGCCGCCCGGGCCGTGTGGCCGGTGGGGCGGCTCAGCGCTGGCGCGGTTCCGTGGCCGCCGGCTCGGAGAGGGGCTCGGCGCGGCGGGCGCCGGTGAAACGCTTGGCCCAGTAGGCGAAGTTCATGCTCTCGACCCGAACCTCGCCGCCCGGCTTGGGTGAATGGATGAACTTGCCGTCGCCGACATAAATTCCGACGTGCGAGAAGGTGCGGCGCAGCGTGTTGAAGAACACCAGATCGCCCGGCTGAAGTTCGTCCTTCTTGACGGTCACGAGGCCAGCGGCCTTGGCCTGCTCGTCGGCGCGGCGAGGCAGCACCAGGCCGAGGCTGGATTCGAATACCTGGCGGGTGAAGCCGCTGCAGTCGAAGCCGACGTCGGCATCGTTGCCGCCGCGCTTGTAGCGCACGCCGAGAAAGTTCATCGCCGTGAGCACCATGTCCGCGGCCTTGTCGCGCACCTGGCTGACCAGGCCGGGCCCGCTGACGCCGATCGCCGAGGCGTTGATCAACCCCTTGTCTGCGAGGAAGCGGCTGACCGCATCGGCGGCGGCGGTGGCTGATGCCGCAGCGGCTGGCGGTTGCGGCGCCGTGTCCGCCGGGGCCGCCCACGCGGCGTTCACCGAGCCGGCCACGACCAAGCAGAGAAGGGAGCGTCGCGCAAGACGCGCGAATCGGGGCCGGGTTTTCAGCATTGCGCGCAGGATACGGACGCAAATCCGAGTAGTCAACCGAAGAAACGTCTTGTAAGACAAGCACTTGCGCGAGTTTTGTGATGTGAAACGGAGATGGCGTCGCGCGCTGGACCGGCTGTCGGCAAGTGTCGGCTGCATGCGCTATCGTGCCGTCTTCTGTGGGGGAGTCACCATGTTCAAGGCTGTGCTGCTCGAAAAGTCGGATGCGGGGTTCCAGGCGTCGCTCCGGTCGGTCGACGAGGCGGGACTGCCGCCTGGCGACGTGCTGATCCAGGTCGAGCATTCGACGCTCAACTACAAGGACGCGCTGGCCATCACCAACAAGAGTCCGGTCGTCAGGCAGTGGCCGATGGTCGCGGGGATCGACGGGGCGGGCGTCGTGCTCGAGAGCAGTCACCCGGCGTGGAAGCCCGGCGACCGGGTCGTCCACAACGGCTGGGGCGTCGGCGAGACGCGCTGGGGTTGCCTGGGCGAGCGGGCGCGGCTGATGGGCGACGGGCTGGTCGCACTACCCACCGCGTTCTCGACCGAGCAGGCGATGGCGATCGGCACGGCGGGCTACACCGCGATGCTGTGCGTGCTCGCCCTCGAACGGCGCGGGCTGGCGCCCGGTGACGGCGACGTGCTGGTGACGGGCGCCACCGGCGGCGTCGGCAGCGTCGCGGTTGCCTTGCTCAGCCGGCTCGGCCACCGCGTGACCGCCGCCACCGGCAAGGCGAGCGAGGCCGACTACCTGCGCGGGCTCGGTGCCGCGGAGGTGATCGATCGCGCCGAACTGGCTGCGCCTGGCAAGCCCCTTCAGAAGGAGCGCTGGCGTGCCGTGGTCGACGCGGTCGGCAGCCACACGCTGGTCAACGCGCTGGCGCAGACGCGCTACGGCGGCGTGGTCGCGGCCTGCGGGCTCGCGCAGGGCTTCGACCTGCCCGGCACGGTGATGCCGTTCATCCTGCGCGGCGTCACGCTGGCAGGCGTCGACAGCGTGATGGCCCCGATCGGGGCGCGCCGCGAGGCGTGGGCGCGGCTCGCGACGGACCTCGACCCGGCCCGCCTCGCCGCGATCACCGAGGTCGTGCCGCTCGACCAGGCGATCGCCAAGGCGCACGGCTTGATGCAAGGCAAGGTGCGCGGGCGGATCGTCGTCAAGATCTGAGTCCCGCACCAGCAAGGCACTCGAACGATGACCCGCTACGCCGACTTCCATCGCCGCTCTCTGGATGACCGCGACGGCTTCTGGACTGACCAGGCGCAACTGATCGACTGGCATCGCCCGTTCGATCAGGTGTGCGACTACAGCCGGCCGCCGTTCGCCAGGTGGTTCGTCGGTGGGCAGACCAACCTGTGTCACAACGCCATCGACCGGCACCTCGCCGAGCGCGCCGAACAGAACGCGCTGATCGCGGTCTCGACCGAGATCGACGAGGAACGCGTCTACAGCTATCGCGAACTGCATGCCGAGGTGCAGCGCATGGCTGCCTGCCTGCTCGCGCTGGGCGTGAAGCAGGGCGACCGCGTGCTGATCTACATGCCGATGGTCGCGCCCGCCGCGTTCGCGATGCTCGCCTGCGCGCGCATCGGCGCGATCCACTCGGTGGTGTTCGGCGGCTTCGCCAGCGGCAGCCTGGCGAGCCGGATCGACGATGCGCAGCCGACCGTCATCGTCAGCGCCGATGCCGGCAGCCGCTCCGGCAAGGTCATCCCGTACAAGCCGCTGCTGGACGAGGCGATCCGCCTGGCGACTTACCAGCCCGCGAAGGTGCTGCTGGTCGACCGCGGCCTCGCGCCGATGGCGCGCGTCGCCGGGCGGGATGTCGATTACGCCGCGTTGCGCGAACAGCACCTCGACACGGTGGTGCCATGCGTGTGGCTGGACGCGACCGCGCCGAGCTACACGCTCTACACCAGCGGCACGACCGGCAAGCCCAAGGGCGTGCAGCGCGACACCGGCGGCTACGCGGTCGCGCTGGCCGCGAGCATGAAGCACATCTTCCAGGGCGCACCGGGCGAGACCTACTTCTGCACCAGCGACATCGGTTGGGTCGTCGGCCACAGCTACATCGTCTACGGGCCGCTGATCGCCGGCATGGCGACCGTCCTGTACGAGGGGCTGCCGACCCGACCCGATGCCGGCATCTGGTGGCAGCTCGTCGAGAAGTACCGAGTCAACGTGATGTTCAGCTCGCCCACCGCGATCCGGGTGCTGAAGAAGCAGGATCCGGCGCTGATGGCGTCGCGTGACCTGAGCTCGTTGCGCGCACTGTTCCTCGCCGGCGAGCCGCTCGACGAACCGACGGCGACCTGGATCTCGCAGGCGCTGCGCAAGCCGATCATCGACAACTACTGGCAGACCGAATCCGGCTGGCCGATCCTGACGATCGCCAACGGGATAGAGCCGCTGCCCAGCAAGTTCGGCAGCCCCGGTTTTGCGATGTACGGCTACGACGTCAAGGTGATCGACGAATCGACCGGCGCCGAGATCACCGAGCCCGGCCGCAAGGGCGTGCTCGCGATCGCCGGCCCGTTGCCGCCGGGCTGCATGCAGACGGTGTGGCGCGACGACGAGCGCTTCGTCAAGACCTACTGGAGCGACATCCCGGGCCGCCAGCTGTACAGCACCTTCGACTGGGGCATCCGTGACGCCGACGGCTACTTCTTCATTCTTGGCCGCACCGACGACGTGATCAACGTCGCCGGGCACCGTCTGGGTACGCGCGAGATCGAGGAAAGCATCTCCAGCCACCCGAACGTGGCGGAAGTCGCCGTTGTCGGCGTCGCCGACGCGCTGAAGGGCCAGGTCGCGATGGCCTTCGTGATCGTCAAGGACGCGACCGGTCTCGACGACGAGGCGGCCCGCCTGAAACTCGAAGGCGACATCATGAAGACCGTCGACGGCCAACTCGGGGCCTTGGCGCGGCCGGCGCGCGTCTTCCTCGTCACGCTGCTGCCGAAGACCCGCTCGGGCAAGATGCTGCGCCGCGCGATCCAGGCGGTCTGCGAGAAGCGCGACCCGGGCGATCTGACGACAATGGATGATCCGGGCGCGTTGCAGCAGATCAAGCTGCTCGTCGACCCACCCACCTGACCGGACCGATCGATGACCGACACCACGGCGAGCACGCCCATCCTCCCGACCGAGCCGCTGACCGCGGCCGCCAGCGACCCGAACGTGCTGGGCTGGATGCAGGGTTCGCCGCCGCCGCCGGAGAAGCAGGTGCGCTTCGACGACGGCAGCATGTACACCTTTCCGAAGCTGCGCTGGGCCCAGTCGAACATCCGCCGCCTCGTGCCGACGACCAATGTCTGGCGCGGCACCGAGCCGGTCTGCTTGCTGCCGCGCGCCGACCGCGACGATCTCGACGCGGTCACGTTCACGCCGATCGGCCGCAGCGACACGATGACCTGGGCGCAGTCGCTCGACGCGAACTACACCGACGGCATCGTTGTGCTGCACCGCGGGCGCATCGTCTACGAGCGCTACTTCGGCGCGCTCGATGCGCAACGGCCGCACATCGCGTGGTCGGTGACCAAGTCGTTCTTCGGGTTGATCGCCGCGTCGCTGATCGAGGAAGGGCGGCTCGATCCGCAGGCACCCGTGACCGCTTACGTGCCCGAACTCGAAGGCAGTGGCCTGGGCAACGCCACGCTGCGCCAGGTGCTCGACATGACGACGTCGATCCACTACTCCGAGGACTACACCGACCCGGACGCCGGCATCTGGATGCACGGCCGCGCCGGCGGCATCCTGCCGCGCGTGCCGGAGCAGGTCGGCCCGGGCAGCTTCTACGAATTCCTCGGCACGCTGAAGCAGGATGGGCCGCACGGCCGCGCGTTCTCGTACAAGACCGTCAACACCGACGTGCTCGGCTGGGTCTTGCGGCGCATTACCGGCCTGCCGCTCGGCGATCTGCTGCAGCAACGGATCTGGTCGCAGCTCGGCGTCGAGCAGGACGGCTACCTGATGGTCGACAGCACCGGCACCGAATTCGCCGGCGGCGGCTTCAACTGCTGCCTGCGCGACCTGGCCCGGTTCGGGCAGATGCTGCGCAACGACGGTTTCTGGAATGGCCGCCAGGTCGTGCCGGTCGCGGCGATCGAGGACATCCGCCGCGGCGCCGATCCGCAGCATTTCGCGCAGGCGGGCTATGTGACGCTACCGGGCGCCAGCTACCGCAACATGTGGTGGGTCACGCACAATGAGCACGGTGCGTACTGCGCCCGCGGCATCCACGGGCAGGGCGTCTACATCGATCCGATCGCCGGCATGGTGATCGCGCGCTTCGCGTCGCACCACATCGCCGGCAACATGGGGATCGATCCGACCACACTGCCGGCCTATCACGCGCTGGCCAAGCACCTCATGGCGACGGATTCTTGAATGCCGCGAGCAGCGGGCCGATGCGCTGACCCATCTGCTCGCCCAAAGCCTGCAGGCCGCTGAGCGGACGGATCATCACCTCGAAGTCGACGATCTTGCCCTCGCTGTCGAACCGGATCAGGTCGATGCCCTTGAGCTGCTTGTCGCCGACGCGAGCACTGAACTCGAGCACCGCGTTCAGCCCGTCGTCGGTCGCCAGTTCGCGGTGGTACGCGAAGTCCTCGAACACGCCCAGCACGGTCGTCAGGATCAGGTTCACCGCCTTCGCGCTCTCATAGGGCTTGAACGCCATCGGCGAGCGGAAGGTGGCATCGGCGTGCAGCAGCGACGGCAGGTCGGCCAGGTCGCCCGAGGCCACCATGCGGTGCCAGGTGACCAGCGTGGCCGCCACCGCGGCCGGATGCGGCGCGCTCGCGAGCATCAGAGCACCTCGGAGGCGAAGTCGGCCAGCCGCGAACGCTCGCCACGCGCCAGCGTGACGTGTCCCGAATGCGGCCAGCCCTTGAAGCGGTCGACTGCGAAGGTCAGGCCCGAGCTGCCTTCGGTCAGGTAGGGCGTGTCGATCTGCGCCAGGTTGCCGAGGCAGACGATCTTCGTGCCGGGGCCGGCGCGGGTGATCAGCGTCTTCATCTGCTTGGGCGTCAGGTTCTGCGCCTCGTCGATGATCACGAACTTGTTCAGGAAGGTGCGGCCACGCATGAAGTTCAGCGACTTGATCTTGATCTTCGAGCGGACCAGGTCGTTGGTGGCCGCGCGGCCCCATTCGCCGGCGCCGCCGTCGGTCTTGGACAGCACCTCGAGGTTGTCGTCGAGCGCGCCCATCCACGGGCTCATCTTCTCTTCCTCGGTGCCCGGCAGGAAGCCGATGTCCTCGCCGACCGGCACGGTCACGCGCGTCACGATGATCTCGGTGTAGCGGCGGTCGTCCATCACCTGGCTGAGGCCGGCAGCCAGGGTCATCAGCGTCTTGCCGGTGCCCGCGGTGCCGGTGAGGGTGATGAAGTCGCAGTCCGGGTCCATCAGCAGGTTCAGCGCGAAGTTCTGTTCGCGGTTGCGTGCGGTCACGCCCCAGACCGCGTTCTTCTGGTGGGTGTATTCCTTCAGCGTGCGCAGCACCGCGGTCTTGCCGGTGATCTCGGTGACCTTCGCGTAGAGCGATGCGGCGCCCGGCGCCTCGAGGTAGACGAACTGGTTGATCAGCAGCACCGGCACCATCGGCCCGCTGATGCGGTAGTAGGTCAGGCCGCCCTGCTGCCAGCTCTCCATCGTCTTGCCGTGCTTGTCCCAGAAGTCGGCCGGCAGCGGCAGAACGCCGGTGTACAGCAGGTCGCCGTCCTCCAGCGTCATGTCGTTCAGGTAATCCTCGGCCGGCAGGCCCAGGGCACGCGCCTTGATGCGCATGTTGATGTCTTTGGACACCAGCACCACGTCGCGGCCCGGCTGCTGCTCGCGCAGCGCCTGCACGACGCCCAGGATCTGGTTGTCGGCCTTGCCCTGGGGCAGCCCGGCAGGCAGCGTGACGTTGATCAGATTGGTCTGGAAGAACAGCTTGCCGCCGGCCTCGCGGTGCCCGGTGCGGTTCAACGGCAGGCCTTCGGACATGCCCGACGAATCGCGCGTCGGCATGCTCGCCGCCAGCGCGTCGAGCTCGCGGCTGACCTGGCGCGCGTTGCGCGAGACCTCGGTCATGCCCCGCTTGTGGCCGTCCAGCTCCTCGAGCGTGATCATCGGCAGGTAGATGTCGTGTTCCTCGAAGCGGAACAGCGACGTCGGGTCGTGCATCAGCACGTTCGTGTCGAGCACGAACAGCGTCGCCGGGCCGTTGCCGCGCGGCTTGCGGGCCCGCGTCTCGGGCTGCGGCTTGCGCGGTGCGACCACCGGCTTGGCAGGAATGACCGGCACCGACTTGGCGATCGCTGCGCCGGTCGGTGGGGCCGCGTCGTACAGCTCGACGACGGCGGGGGCATGAGGCTCGACTGCTGCGCGGGTCTTTTGGGGGCGTTTGCCGCGTTGGGGGGCCGACTGGGAGTCGAAGTCGGCGGCACTGAGGAGGGAGGCTCGTTGGGCAGGCGGCTTGGGCAGTGGCATCGGTGGTGATGGGTGGCTGTCAGAAAACAAAAAAGCCGCACAGTCGGCTGTGCGGCTTGGTGGGGTTGCGCAGTTCGAGACTGTCGGCCATGCGGACCATTATGCACAAGTTCGCTTGCCGTACCGCGCCGCGAACGCCCATGGAAAAGCCGGCGCGCGGCCGGCTTTTCCCGGGGGCGAGACGCCTCAGCCGGCCTTCTTCAGCGCCTTGACTTCCTTCAGCACTTCCTCGACATGGCCCGCCACCTTGAGGCCGCGCCACTCGCCCTTGAGCACGCCATGGCCGTCGATCAGGAAGGTGCTGCGCTCGATGCCCTTGACCTTCTTGCCGTACATGATCTTGTTCTTGACCACGCCGAACATGTGGCACAGCTTCTCTTCGGTGTCGGCGATCAGCTCGAAGGGCAGTTCGAGGCTCTGCTTGAACTTGTCGTGCGAGGCCATGTTGTCGCGCGAGACCCCGAACACGACCGCACCGTTCTTCACGAACTCCTTGTGGTGGTCGCGGAACTGCATCGCCTCGGTGGTGCAACCAGGGGTATTGTCCTTGGGGTAAAAATACAGAACGACGATCTTGCCGGCGTACGCCTGGGGCGTGAACTTGATGCCGCCGGTTGCGAGCGCTTCAAATTCCGGGAGGGGTTTGTTGAGGGCTGGCGTCATGGAGTATTCTGATTGGTTGCGCCGGGGCAGGCGTAGCCGCAGATTATAAGCGGTGCGGACGCCGCGCCGATCCCCCCAGTCACGCCGGAGCCGCGCCGCTTGGCAGCTCGAACAGCAGCGCGGCCACGACCGAGCGGCCTTCGGCGAGCAGGACGTTGTAGGTGCGACACGCCGCGGCGGTGTCCATCGTCTCGATGCCGATGCGGCGGCCGATCAGCGGCTTCAGCAGTGCCGGCTTGGGAAATCGAATTCTCGAGCCGCTCCCGAAGATCACCAGTTCCGGCGCCAGCGCGGCCAGCGCCTCGAAATGCAGATCGGTCAGCGCGTCGAACCCGTCGACCGGCCAGCGCACCACGTCGCCCGACCACGGCACCACGACGCTGTGGCGGTGCTCGACGCCATTCACCAGCACGCCGCCCGGGCCGTGGCGGGCGATGGCGTTCTGACCTTCGATGCGATCGGCTTGGAGTTTCATGGCGCAGACGTGGAGAACCCGTGTGCCAAAATTGTAGGTTCTGCAGTGCAGCAAACGTTCCCGGAGGCCTTTTTGAAACCCATCGTCAAGTCGAGCAAGCTCGCCAACGTCGCCTACGACATCCGCGGCCCGGTGCTCGACAAGGCCCGCCAGATGGAGGAAGAGGGCCAGAAGATCATCAAGCTGAACATCGGCAACGTCGCCGCGTTCGGCCTGGAGCCGCCCGACGAGATCGTGCAGGACATGATCCGCAACATGCCGCACACCGCGGGCTACACCGACAGCAAGGGCCTGTTCGCGCCGCGCAAGGCGGTGGTGCATTACACGCAGCAGAAGAACGTGGCCGGCGTGACGATCGACGATGTCTACCTCGGCAACGGCGCCTCCGAGCTGATCGCGATGGGCATGAACGCGCTGCTCAACGACGGCGACGAGGTGCTGATCCCGTCGCCCGACTACCCGCTCTACACGGCCGTCGTCGGGCTGTCCGGCGGCACGCCGGTGCACTACCTGTGCGACGAGTCGACCGGCTGGATGCCCGACATCGAGCACATGAAGTCGAAGATCACGCCGCGCACCAAGGCGCTGGTGGTGATCAACCCCAACAACCCGACCGGCGCGCTGTACCCGGAGAGCGTGCTGCGGGAGATCGTCGAGGTCGCGCGCACCCACCAGCTGATCGTGTTCGCCGACGAGATCTACGACAAGACGCTCTACGACGGCAACACGCACACCAGCATCTCGTCGCTCGCCGACGACGTGCTCTTCGTGACCGTCAACGGCCTGTCGAAGAACTACCGTTCCTGCGGCTACCGCTCGGGCTGGATGGTCGTCTCGGGCGAGAAGCGCCACGCGAAGGACTACATCGAGGGCCTGAACATGCTGGCCTCGCTGCGGCTGTGCGCGAACACGCCGGGGCAGCTCGCCATCCAGACCGCGCTCGGCGGCTACCAGAGCATCAACGACCTGGTCGCGCCGACCGGCCGCCTGTGCCGCCAGCGCGACCTCGCGTACGAACTGCTGAGCGCGATCCCGGGCGTCAGCGTGGTCAAGCCGAAGGCGGCGCTCTACATGTTCCCCAAGCTCGACCCGAAGATCTACCCGATCCACGACGACCAGCAGTTCGCCTACGACCTGCTGTCGGAGCAGAAGGTCCTGATCGTGCAGGGCACCGGCTTCAACTGGGCCACGCCGGACCATTTCCGGATCGTGTTCCTGCCGAACTCCGACGACCTGACCGAGGCGATCGGGCGCATCGCCAGGTTCCTCGAGCACTACCGCAAGCGTCACTCGGCGTGACCTGAGACAGACATGAAAGCAATCCAAGTCGGCCTGATGGGCCTGGGCACCGTCGGCGGTGGTGTGTTCGAGGTGCTGCGGCGCAACCAGGAAGAGATCACCCGCCGCGCCGGCCGCGGCATCCAGCTGACGATGGTCTCGCGGCGCGACGTGGCCAAGGCGCAGGCGCTGGTCGGTGACCACGCGACCGTCGTCGCGGACGCCCGCGAGATCATCGCGAACCCGGCGATCGACATCGTCGTCGAATTGATCGGCGGCACCGGCATCGCCCGCGAGCTGGTGCTCGAGGCGATTGCGGCCGGCAAGCATGTCGTGACCGCCAACAAGGCACTGCTCGCGGTGCACGGCACCGAGATCTTCGCCGCGGCGCGCGAGCGCGGCGTGATGGTCGCGTTCGAAGCCGCGGTGGCCGGCGGCATCCCGATCATCAAGGCGCTGCGCGAAGGGCTGACCGCGAACCGTATCGAATGGGTCGTCGGCATCATCAACGGCACGACCAACTTCATCCTGTCGGAGATGCGGGCCAAGGGCCTGGACTTCGACGTCGTGCTGAAGGAAGCACAGCGCCTGGGCTACGCGGAGGCCGACCCGACCTTCGACATCGAGGGCGTCGACGCCGCGCACAAGGCGACGATCATGAGCGCGATCGCGTTCGGCGTGCCGGTGCAGTTCGACAAGGCTTACGTCGAGGGCATCACGAAGCTGAACGCCGCCGATATCCGCTATGCCGAGCAGCTCGGCTACCGGATCAAGCTGCTCGGCATCACCAAGCGCCGCAGCGGCGCCGTCGAGGGCATCGAGCTGCGCGTTCATCCGACGCTGGTGCCGGCCAAGCGCCTGATTGCGAACGTCGAGGGCGCGATGAACGCGGTGGTGGTGCAGGGCGATGCGGTGGGCAGCACGCTCTACTACGGCAAGGGCGCGGGCGCCGAGCCGACCGCCTCCAGCGTGATCGCCGACCTGGTCGACATCACCCGGCTGCACACCGCCGACCCCGACCACCGCGTGCCGCACCTGGCGTTCCAGCCCGGCTCGCTGCAGGACACGCGCATTCTGTCGATCGACGAGGTCGTCACCGCCTTCTACCTGCGCCTGCAGGTCAAGGACCAGGCTGGCGTGCTGGCGCGCATCACCGCGATCCTGGCCGAGAGCGACATCTCGATCGATGCGCTGCTGCAACGCGAATCCGCCGAAGGCGAGGCCCAGACCGACGTGATCATCCTGACCCACGACACGGTCGAAGGCCGCATGAACAAGGCGATTGCGCAGATGCAGGCGCTGCCGACCGTGCTCGCGCCGATCGTGCGCATCCGCAAGGAAGAATTGTCGTGAAGTACATCAGCACCCGGGGCGACCAAACCGAGCGCCACTTCTGCGAGATCCTGCTCGAAGGCCTGGCGCCGGACGGCGGGCTGTACCTGCCCGTCGCGTACCCGAAGATCGACGCGGCCGCGCTCGCGACGTGGCGCGGCCTCGCCTACCACGAGCTCGCGTTCGAGATCCTGTCGCTCTACATCGACGACATCCCGCCGGCCGACCTGCGCGCGCTGGTCGCGAAGACCTACACCGCCGAGGTGTTCGGCACCCGCGAGATCGTGCCGTTGCGCGCGCTCGAGCCCGGCGTCTATCTCGAAGCCCTGTCGAACGGCCCGACGCTGGCGTTCAAGGACATGGCGATGCAGCTGCTCGGCCACCTGTTCGAGTACGAACTCGCGCGCCGCGACCAGCAGCTCAACATCCTCGGCGCGACCTCGGGCGACACCGGCAGCGCCGCCGAATACGCGATGCGCGGCAAGAAGGGCGTCAACGTCTTCATGCTGTCGCCGAAGGGCCGCATGAGCCCGTTCCAGCAGGCGCAGATGTTCAGTCTGCAGGACGCGAACATCCACAACATCGCGGTCGAAGGCGTGTTCGACGATTGCCAGGACATCGTCAAGGCCGTCTCGAACGACCTCGCGTTCAAGCGCGAGCACCGCATCGGCACCGTCAACTCGATCAACTGGGCGCGGCTGCTGGCGCAGGTCGTCTACTACTTCGCCGGCTACTTCCAGGCGACGAAGACGAACGCCGAACAGGTCACGTTCGCCGTGCCGTCGGGCAACTTCGGCAACATCTGCGCCGGCCACGTCGCACGGATGATGGGCCTGCCGATCCGCCAGCTCGTGCTCGCGACCAACGAGAACAATGTGCTCGACGAGTTCTTCCGCACCGGCACCTACCGGGTGCGCAGCAGCGCCGAGACGCACGAGACCTCGAGCCCGTCGATGGACATTTCCAAGGCCTCGAACTTCGAACGCTTCGTGTTCGACCTGCTCGGCCGCGATGCGCAGCGCACCCGCGAACTGTTCAAGACCGAGCTCGATCGCAGTGGCGCGTTCACGATCACGCCGGACGAGTTCTCGCGCATCGAAGGCTACGGCTTCGTCTCCGGCACGAGCACCCATGCCGACCGGCTGGCCACGATCCGCGACACCGACCGGCGCTTCGGCGTGGTGATCGACACCCACACCGCGGACGGCCTGAAGGTCGCGCGCGAACACCTGAGGCCGGGCGTGCCGACGCTCGTGCTCGAAACCGCGCTGCCGGCCAAGTTCGCCGAGACGATCGTCGAGGCGATCGGCCGCGAACCGGACCGCCCCGCGGCGATGCGCGGCATCGAGCAGCTGCCCAAGCGCTTCGAAGTGATGCCGGCCGACGCCGCCCGGGTCAAGGCCTTCATCGCCGCGAACACCTGATCCATGAAGCCCGGCATGGCTCCGCTGCTGACCCTCGACGAGGCGCTGGAGCGCCTTCTGGGCGCCGTCGCGCCACTGCCTGCTGCGACGCACGAGACGGTCTCCACCTTCGACGCGCTCGGCCGCGTGCTGCAGCAGGACGTGCGCTCCGCGCTCGACGTGCCGCCGCAGGACAACACGTCGATGGACGGCTACGCGATGCGCGCCGCCGACGTGCCGGCCGCCGGCACGCTGCTGCCGGTGAGCCAGCGCATCCCGGCCGGCGTCGTCGGTGAGCCGCTGCAGCCCGGCACAGCCGCCCGCATCTTCACCGGCGCCCAGGTGCCGCCCGGCGCGGACGCGGTGGTGATGCAGGAGCAGTGCGAGGCGGTCGAGCAGTCGGTCCGCATCAACACCGTGCCGGTCAGCGGCCAGTGGATCCGCCGCCGCGGTGAAGACGTTCAGGCCGGCGCCACCGTGCTGCCCTCCGGCGCGCGCCTCACGCCGCAGGCCCTGGGTCTGGCGGCCACGGTTGGCGCCGCCACGCTGCAGGTCGCGCGCCGTCCGCGCGTCGCACTGTTCTCGACCGGCGACGAACTCGCGATGCCCGGCGAGCCGCTCAAGCCCGGCGCGATCTACAACTCCAACCGCTTCACGCTGCGCGCCGCGATCCAGGCGCTGGGTTGCGACTGCACCGACCTCGGCATCGTGCCTGACCGGCTCGACGCCACCCGCGATGCGCTGCGCCGTGCCGCACAAGGTCACGACTTGATCGTGACCTCCGGCGGCGTGTCGGTCGGCGAGGAGGACCACCTGCGCCCCGCCGTGCAGGCCGAAGGCCGGATCGAGCTGTGGCAGATCGCGATCAAGCCCGGCAAGCCACTGGCCTTCGGCGCGGTGAACCGGCCGGATGGCAGCGCGGCCCACATCATCGGCCTGCCCGGCAATCCGGTGTCCAGTTTCATCACCTTCCTGCTGATGGTGCGGCCGGTGCTGCTGCGGCTGCAGGGCGCGACGGCGCTGTCGCCGGTGCGCGTCAAGCAGCGCGCCGACTTCGACTGGCCGAAGCCCGACAAGCGCCGCGAGTTCCTGCGCGTGCGTCGCAACGCGACCGGCGGGCTCGACCTGTTTCCGAACCAGAGCTCCGGCGTGCTGACCTCGGCGGTCTGGGGCGACGGCGTGGTCGACACGCCGAGCGGCCAGCCGATCGCACGCGGCGACCTGGTGGATTTCCTGTCCTTCGCGGAGTGGTCGGCATGAAGCTCACGGTGCGCTACTTCGCGTCGATCCGCGAGGCATTGGGGCCGGTCGAGACGATCGAGGCGCCGGTCGCCAGCACCGTGGGTTCGGTGCGCGATGCGCTGATCGGCCGCGGCGGTGCGCACGCGAGCGCACTCGCGCGCGGCAAGGCGCTGCGCACGGCCTTGAACCAGGTGCTGTGCGACGAGGCGGCGGTGGTGGAAGAGGGCGCCGAACTGGCGTTCTTCCCGCCGGTGACCGGGGGCTGAGCTGGTGAGCGCCGCGCGCGTCGTCGTCCAGACCGCCGATTTCGACCTCGGTGCCGAGGTCGCCGCGCTGCGCGCCGGCGATCCGGCCGTCGGTGCCGTCGCGTCGTTCATCGGCACCGTGCGCGACCGCAACGATGGGCAGGGCGTCAGCGCGATGGAACTCGAGCACTACCCCGGCATGACCGAGCGCGCGATCGAGGCGATGATCGACGAGGCCTTGCGCCGCTTCGAGATCCGCGGCGCGCGGGTCATCCACCGTGTCGGCCTGCTGCAGCCGCAAGACCAGATCATGATGGTCGCGGTCACGTCCGCGCACCGCGGCCAGGCGTTCCAGGCCTGCGAGTTCCTGATGGACTACCTGAAGACCCAGGCCCCGTTCTGGAAGAAGGAACAGACGCCCGACGGCGCGCGCTGGGTCGATGCGCGCAGCAGCGACGACGCGGCCATCGCTCGCTGGGGGATCCAGGCCAACAACGCGGCGCCGGACGCGCCGTGACCACGGCGCTGCCCTGGCTGCAGATCGTCGCGGTGGCCGTCGGGGCCGCGATCGGCGCCCTGGCACGCTGGCTCGCCGGCCTGTGGCTCAATGCACAGTGGTCCGGCTTCCCGCTGGGCACGCTGCTGGTCAACTGCGTCGGCGGTCTGTTGATCGGCATGGCGCTCGCCTGGTTCGAACGCACGCCGAACGAATTGCTGCGGCTGCTGCTGGTCACCGGGTTTCTGGGCGGGTTGACGACCTTCTCGTCGTTCTCGGGTGAGTCGCTGGTGCTGCTGCACCGCGGCCAGTTCGTGCTGGCGTTCGGCCACAGCGCCGCCCATCTGCTCGGATCGCTGGCTTTCGCGGCCCTGGGCTACTGGATCGTCGCCCGCTGATTGACCGGGCGCAAGGCGCGGGCCGGGCCGCGCTTGAAAATCGATTCGATTGCCTCATGTCCGACGCAATCGGAGGACTTTCCCCATGCGAATCGACAAACTCACCAGCAAGTTCCAGGAAGCGCTGGCCGACGCCCAGAGCCTGGCCGTCACGAACGACAACCCGTACATCGAACCGGCCCACGTGCTCGCCGCGATGCTCGCGCAGGCCGACGGCCCGAAGGCGCTGCTCGATCGTGCCGGCGCGAACAGCGCCGCGCTGAAGACCGCGCTCGACGTCGCGATCAAGGGCCTGCCGCAGGTGCAGGGCTCCGGCCAGGTCGTGCAGCCGAGCCGCGACCTCGCGTCGCTGCTGCAGTCGGCGGAGAAGGAAGCCGGCAAGCGCGGCGACCAGTTCATCGCCAGCGAGATGTTCCTGCTCGCGCTCGCCGACGCGAAGACCGACCTGGCCGGCATCGCGCGCGGCCACGGCCTGACCCGCAAGGCGCTCGAGACCGCGATCGAGGCGGTGCGCGGCGGCCAGACCGTCGACAACGCCGAGGCCGAGGGGCAGCGCGAGGCGCTCAAGAAGTACACGCTCGACCTGACCGAGCGCGCCCGCAAGGGCAAGCTCGATCCGGTGATCGGCCGCGACGATGAGATTCGCCGCGCGATCCAGGTGCTGCAACGCCGCACCAAGAACAACCCGGTGCTGATCGGCGAACCCGGCGTCGGCAAGACGGCGATCGTCGAAGGCCTGGCGCAGCGCATCGTCGCCGGCGAGGTGCCCGATTCGCTGAAGAACAAGCGCGTGCTGGTGCTCGACATGGCGCTGCTGCTGGCGGGTGCCAAGTTCCGCGGTGAATTCGAGGAGCGGCTCAAGGGCGTGCTGAAAGAGGTGGCGGCCGACGAAGGCCAGACCATCGTCTTCATCGACGAGATCCACACGATGGTCGGGGCGGGCAAGGCCGAGGGCGCGATCGACGCCGGCAACATGCTCAAGCCCGCGCTGGCGCGCGGTGAACTGCACTGCATCGGCGCGACCACGCTCGACGAGTACCGCAAGTACATCGAGAAGGACGCGGCGCTGGAACGTCGCTTCCAGAAGATCCTGGTCGGCGAGCCGACCGTGGAGGCGACGATCGCGATCCTGCGCGGGCTGCAGCAGAAGTACGAGGTCCACCACGGCGTCGAGATCACCGACCCGGCGATCGTCGCCGCGGCCGAACTGAGCCACCGCTACATCACGGACCGCTTCCTGCCCGACAAGGCGATCGACCTGATCGATGAGGCCGCCTCGAAGGTGCGGATCGAGATCGACTCCAAGCCCGAGGCGATGGACAAGCTCGACCGCCGGCTGATCCAGCTGCAGATCGAGCGCGCCGCGGTCACGCGCGAGAAGGACGAAGCGTCGCAGCGCCGCCTCGGTCTGATCGAGGAGGAGATCGCGCGCGTCCAGCGCGAGGCCGCCGACCTTGAGGAAATCTGGAAGGCCGAGAAGGCCGCTGCGCAGGGCTCTGCCCACCTGATGGAAGAGATCGACCGGATCAAGTTCCAGATCGAGGACTGGAAGCGTAAGGGCGACTTCAACAAGGTCGCCGAGCTGCAGTACGGCAAGCTGCCGGACCTGGAGAAGACGCTGAAGGAAGCGCAGGCCAAGGAGGCGAGGAAGGGCGCCGAAGGGAAAGGAAAGAGCGGTGGCGCGAAGCCGCAGCTGCTGCGCACCACCGTCGGCGCCGAGGAGATCGCCGAAGTCGTCGCGCGTGCCACCGGCATCCCGGTCAGCAAGCTGATGCAGGGCGACCGCGAAAAGCTGTTGCAGATGGAAGGCAAGCTGCACGAGCGCGTGATCGGGCAGGACGAAGCGATCACCGCGGTCGCCAACGCGATCCGCCGTTCACGCTCGGGCTTGAGCGACCCGAACCGGCCGACCGGCTCGTTCCTGTTCCTCGGGCCGACCGGCGTCGGCAAGACCGAGCTGTGCAAGGCGCTCGCCGGCTTCCTGTTCGACAGCGAGGACCACCTGATCCGTCTCGACATGAGCGAGTTCATGGAGAAGCATTCGGTCAGCCGCCTGATCGGCGCGCCGCCGGGCTATGTGGGCTACGACGAGGGCGGCTACCTGACCGAGGCGGTGCGCCGCAAGCCGTACAGCGTGCTGCTGCTCGACGAGGTCGAGAAGGCGCACCCCGATGTCTTCAACGTGCTGCTGCAGGTGCTCGACGACGGGCGCCTGACCGACGGCCAGGGCCGCACCGTCGACTTCAAGAACACCGTGATCGTGATGACCAGCAACCTCGGCTCGCACCAGATCATGCAGATGGCCGGGCAGCCGAGCGAGGAGATCCGCGACGCGGTCTGGGTCGAGGTCAAGCAGCATTTCCGCCCGGAGTTCCTGAACCGGATCGACGAGGCGGTGGTGTTCCACGCGCTCGACATCAAGAACATCGAGGCGATCGCGAAAATCCAGCTCAAGGTGCTGGAGACGCGTCTCGAGAAGATGGACATGAAGCTCGACGTCTCGCCGCGCGCGCTGGCCGAGCTCGCCAAGGCCGGTTTCGACCCGGTGTTCGGCGCGCGGCCGCTGAAGCGCGAGATCCAGCGCCGGATCGAGAACCCGGTCGCCAAGCTGATCCTCGAAGGGCGCTTCGGCCCGAAGGACGTGATCCCGGTCGACTTCGAGGACGGCGCGTTCGGGTTCGAGCGCGTCGTCCACTGACGAGGCCGCTCAGGCGCCCGGCGGCGGCACCAGCAGCGCGTCCAGGCGCTGCACCTGCAGGCGGACCAGCGTCAGGTTCGCCTGCATCTTGTCGAGCGCCGCGTGCAGCGCCAGCCCCGGGTGGCCGGGCAGGCCGCGCAGCAGCAGGTGGTGCGAGCCGAGCGTGATGGCAGCCTCGGGGAGCACGTGGCCGAGGCCCATGCTGCGGCTGCTGGCGCTCATGCCGGCGAGCAGGGTCTTGCCGTGCAGGGCCAAGTCCGCTGCGCCGGGGCTGGCGCCGGCGTGGGCGATGTCGGCACCGGTGGCCACGTCGAACACGCAGCAACTCGCCATGCCGGGCAGTTCGCTGACCTGTCGAACGTAGCGTTCGATCGGGTTCTGCGGCGTGATGGCGCGCGTGGCGGCGGTGGGCACCGGCGGCATCGGGCGCATCTGCAGCCGGTCCGGCCCGCGGCGCTCGACGACGGGGACCGGGGTTGCCGGCATCTTGGCGGGCGCTTCGGCGCTCATGCTCGGCATCGCGACCGCCAGGGCCGGCATCGGGCGTTCGCCGGCCCGCGGCGGCGTCTCCATCATGCGGCTCCAGGCGGCGCTGATGAATCCCCATGCGTCGGCCGGACGGCCGACCTGCGGGGTCGCGCGCACGCCGACGCCGGTGTCGCGCGCCAGTTCCATCCCCTGCGAGATCAACGTGCACCCGGATGCGAGGGGCAGCAGCAGCAACTGCCGGTTCGGCCACGGGCCGCTCAGCATGTGCTCGTGGAACGGCTTCAGCGCCGTCGTGACCGCGTGGCCCGGCAGGCTGCCGACCATCAGCACGCCGAGCCGGCTGTACGCCAGCAGCATGCGCGCGAGGGCGTGGCGCGAGGCCATGTCGGCATCGACTTCGGTCGAGTACATGCGCAGCACGCGGCCGTCCCCCGTCGGCAGCTCGATGAAGACCAGGTTGGCCAGGGTCGTGCCGTTGCCCTGGCGGCGGATCATCAGGTGCTGCAGCGCGCGTCCGCTGGCGGCCGCCATGCCCGCCAGCAGCTTCTGCGACGACGAGGTCGCGATGTCGTGGACGGCAATGAACTCCGGCTTCAGGTGTTCGAATTGCTGCTGCATCGCCTGTTCGGGCGGGCACGAGACGAACAGCTCGCGCTGGTCGTTGCCGGTCGGTCGGCCGACGTCCTGCTGCTCGGCGACATCGTCTTCGCCCATGATCTGGGTCGCGAGCGAGGTCTGGGCGCGCGTCGACTGCCAGGCATCGGGCGATGACGTTGTCCTTGGCGGATAGGTGCGGTTCATGGCTTCACTGACGTGACGCGGTCGAAGGCGCTGCGGTCGGTCAGTGTAGGCCTGGGTCCGCTCTGCGCGCGACCCCTAATGGCAATCCCCGAGCGCGATGGCGGGCCCGCGCCGCGCACCGCGTGACGAAGATTGCACAATCGCCCCCATGCTTCCGCCCGCGCCATCGCCCTCGTTTTCCGGCGCGCGCTGGCGACGGCGCCAGCGGATCACGGCGGCACTGCTGGCGGTCTGGTTCGTGGTCACGTTCGGCGTGGCGTACTTCGCGCGCGAGCTCGATGCCCGCGTGCTGGGCTGGCCGTTCAGCTTCTGGGTGGCGGCGCAGGGCGCGTCGATCGTGTACCTGGTGCTGGTGGTCGTCTATGCGCGCGTGATGCGCCGCATCGACGCGGTCGACGGCCTCGCGGAAGAAGACTGAGTGGCGACCGCGTCGAGCATCGAATCGCACGCGTTCCGCCGCCGGCTGGACCGCATCTACCTGCGCTATACCGTCGGCTTCGTCGCGTTCGTCGCGTTGCTGGCGATCCTGGAGCAGACGGGCCTGCCGCGGCGCTGGATCGGCGTGGTCTTCCTGCTCGCCACGGTGGGCCTGTACGCCGCGATCGGCATCGTCGCGCGCACGACCGACGCGGCCGAGTACTACGTGGCCGGGCGGCGCGTGCCGGCGATGTACAACGGCATGGCGACCGCGGCGGACTGGATGTCCGCCGCCTCGTTCATCGGGCTGGCCGGCACGCTGTACCTGCAGGGCTACGGCGGCCTGGCCTACGTGATGGGCTGGACAGGCGGCTTCGTGCTGGTCGCCGTGCTGCTGGCGCCGTACCTGCGATGCTTCGGCGAATACACGATTCCCGATTTCCTCGCGGCGCGCTACGGTGGCCGCGCGCCGCGGCTGATCGGCCTGAGCGCCGCGATCCTGTGCTCGTTCGTCTACCTGGTCGCGCAGATCTACGGCGTCGGCCTGATCACCACGCAGCTGACCGGGGTCGACTTCGTGCTCGGGATCTTCCTCGGCCTGGGCGGCGTGCTGGTGTGTTCGTTCCTCGGCGGCATGCGCGCGGTCACCTGGACGCAGGTGGCGCAGTACATCATCCTGGTGATCGCGTACCTGATCCCGGTCGTCTGGCTGTCGGTCAAGCAGACCGGCGTGCCGGTGCCGCAGCTGGCCGTCGGGCAACAGCTCGCCAAGGTCGGCGAGCGCGAGGAGCAGCTGCTGCGCGACCCGAAGGAACTGGAGGTGCGCGCGCTGTTCAAGGCGCGCGCCGAGACGTATGCCGCGAAGCTGAAGGACGTGCCGGCCGCGCTCGTCGCCGACCGCGCGCAGGCACAGCAGCTCAGCCGTGACCTGAAGGCACGCAACGCGCCGCTGCGCGAGATCCAGTCGGCCGACAAGGCGCTGGCGACGCAACCCAAGTCCGAGGCGCAGGCACGCGAGGTCTGGACGCGCGCGCAGGCCGTCAACGAGACGCGGGCGCAACCGCTGGCCGGCATGTCGCGGCATGCTCAGGCCTTCAACGGCGACCCGCAGGGCGATTCGACGCAGCGCCGGGTCTTCGACGACTCGCGGCGCAACTTCATCGCGCTGGTGTTCTGCCTGATGGTCGGCACCGCGGCGCTGCCGCACATCCTGATGCGCAGCTACACCACGCCGTCGGTGCGCGCGGCGCGCGAATCGGTGGCGTGGTCGCTGTTCTTCATCCTGCTGCTGTACCTCACGGCGCCGGCGCTGGCGGTGCTGGTGAAGTACGAGGTCTTCAACGGGCTGGTCGGCCTGCCGTTCGACCGGCTGCCGACCTGGATCGCCAGCTGGGCCCGGGTCGATCCGTCGCTGATCTCCGTCGTCGACATCAACCGCGACGGCATCCTGCAGCTCGGCGAGATCCGCATCGGCGGCGACCTGATCGTGCTGGCGACGCCCGAGATCGCCGGGCTGCCGTACGTCGTGTCCGGCATGGTCGCCGCCGGCGGGCTGGCGGCGGCGCTGTCGACCGCCGACGGGCTGCTGCTGACGATCGGCAACGCGCTGTCGCACGATCTCTATTTCAAGCTGCTCGGGCCGCAGGCTTCGGCGGCGCGCCGGGTGACGGTGTCCAAGGTGCTGCTGCTGGCGGCCGCGCTGGCCGCGGCGGCGGTGGCGGCGCAGCGGCCGGCGGACATCCTGTTCCTGGTCACGGCGGCGTTTTCGATCGCCGCCTCCGCCTTCTTTCCTGCGCTGGTGCTGGGCATCTTCTGGAGCCGCGCCAATCAGTGGGGCGCGCTGTGCGGCATGGCCAGCGGCCTCGGTCTGACGCTGTATTACCTGATCCGCAACGAGGCCTGGCTGCGCGGCCTGTTCGGCGTGACGGCGCCGATCGAGCTGTGGGGCGGCATCCTGCCGGTGTCGGCCGGGGTGTTCGGGGTGCCGGTCGGCTTCGCGACCTGCGTGCTGGTCAGCCTGATGACGCCGGCCCCGACGGCCGAAGCGCGCTCCTTCGTGCGCGAATTGCGCGACCCGTCGCCGCCCGGGCTATAATCATCGGCTCACCTTGCCACACCCGGGTCTTGACGCTTCGGGGTGGCTTCACCGCCTCGGCCGGCGAACTTCGCACCGCAGGCCGCGGAATCCACAAGGAGTCTCAATGCGTCATTATGAAATCGTTCTGCTGATCCACCCGGATCAAAGCGAACAGGTTCCGGCCATGCTGGAACGTTACAAGGGTGTCGTCACCGCCGGCGGGGGCAAGGTCCACCGCGTGGAAGACTGGGGTCGTCGCCAGATGGCCTACATGATCCAGAAGCTCGCGAAGGCGCACTACCTGTGCATCAACATCGAGTGCAGCAAGGACGTGCTGGTCGAACTCGAAACTGGCTTCCGCTTCAACGACGCCGTGCTGCGCCACCTGACGGTGCTGCAGGACGAAGCCGTGACTGCGCCGTCGGTGATGATGAAGATGGTCGAGCGCGAAGATTCGCGCAAGTCGTCTCCGCCGCCCGAGCGTGGTGACCGCGGCGACCGCCCGGAGCGCCAGCAACAGGAGGCTTCGGCCTGAAGACACGCCAGTCGTTGCCCGGTGAGGCCCGATGAACCGGCTGGTTCTGACGGCGCAGCTGGTGGAGCGAGGCGCGTTGCGATACACCCCCGCCGGTCTGCCGGCCCTCGATTTGAGCTTGAAGCACGAATCGGAGGTCACCCAGGACGGCAAGCCCCGCAAGGTCTGGTTCGACATCCGGGCCCGGGCGATCGGTGAGATCACGACGCGTGTCGAGAAGCTGGAGCTGGGAAGCGAGCACGGTTTTGCTGGCTTCCTGGGATCGCAGCGCAACGGCCGAGGTGTCGTGTTCCATGTAACGGAGCTCGATTGAGGATTTGAACTCGATCGGCTCACTGCTCGAATCAACGAGCGCATCAATGAGGTGTCAATATGCCCCCGCCACGTGGTAAAGGTCGGTTCTCCAAGGACCGCAAGCCCAAGCGCAATACCCAGTCGCTGCTGTTCCGTCGCAAGCGCTTCTGCCGCTTCACGGTCACCGGCGTCAAGCAGATCGATTACAAAGACATCGACACGCTGCGCGATTTCATCGGTGAGAACGGCAAGATCACGCCCGCCCGCCTGACCGGCACGCGCGCGTTCTTCCAGCGCCAGCTGACGACGTGCATCAAGCGCGCCCGTTTCCTGGCGATGCTGCCGTACAGCGACCAGCACAAGGTCTGAGGAGCACCCACATGCAAATCATCCTGCTGGAAAAAGTCGCCAACCTCGGCAACCTCGGCGATGTCGTCAAGGTCAAGGACGGTTACGCCCGCAACTTCCTGATCCCGACCCGTGCGGCCCGCCGCGCGACCGAATCGGCGATCAAGGAATTCGAAGCCAAGCGCGCCGAGCTCGAGAAGGCCGCTGCCGAGAAGCTCGCTGCAGCCACCGCGCTGGGCGAGAAGATGAGCGGCCGCACCGTTCACATCACGCAGAAGGCCGGCGTCGACGGTCGCCTGTTCGGCTCGGTCACCAACGCCGACATCGCCGATGCGCTGACCCGCATCGACTTCAAGGTCGCGAAGGCGCAGGTGCGCATGCCCAACGGTCCGCTGAAGACCGTCGGCGAGCACACCGTGACCGTGGCACCGCACACCGATGTGGTCGTGGAAGTCAAGGTTGTCGTGCTCGGCGAAACCGATTAAGGTTTCACCCTGCTCGATACGAAGGGCCGGCATTGCCGGCCTTTCTCTTTGGGGCACGCTTTTCACCAAGTTTCACCCGCTCACCCACCGGATGTGCACAGGCTTGTCAACAGGCCCGCGCCGCTGCCGGTTTGCAGGACCACCCCACGATGTCGGCCGTCTTTCCACCGCGCGATTCCAGTTCGACCCGCCCTGACGACGAAGTCTCCAAGCTGCGCATTCCGCCGCACTCGGTCGAGGCCGAGCAGAGCGTGCTCGGCGGCCTCTTGCTCGACAACAGCGCCTGGGACCGCGCCGGCGACCTGCTGACCGACAGCGACTTCTACCGCTTCGAGCACCGTCACATCTACGCCGCGATCGGTGCGCTGATCGGCGCGACCAAGCCGGCCGACGTGATCACGGTGTTCGAGCAACTCCAGGGCCTGGGCAAGGCCGAGGAATGCGGCGGGCTGGTCTACCTCAACGCGCTCGCGCAGAGCGTGCCCAGCGCGGCCAACATGCGCCGCTACGCCGAGATCGTGCGCGAGCGCGCGGTGCTGCGCAAGCTGGTCGCGGCGAGCGACGAGATCGCGACGAGCGCGTTCAACCCGCAGGGCCGCAATGTCTCCGAGATCCTCGACGAGGCCGAGGGCAAGATCTTCCGCATCGGCGAGGAGGGCTCGAAGTCGCAGCAGGGCTTCCAGAGCATGGACACGCTGGTCGTGCAGCTGCTCGACCGCGTCACCGAGCTGCACGAGAACGGCGCCGAGGACGTGACCGGCGTGCGCACCGGCTACTTCGACCTCGACCGCATGACCTCGGGCTTCCAGCCCGGCGACCTGATCGTGCTGGCGGCGCGGCCGTCGATGGGCAAGACCGCGTTCGCGCTGAACATCGCCGAGCACGTCGCCGTCAGCGAAGGCCTGCCGGTCGTCGTGTTCTCGATGGAAATGGGCGCGGCGCAGCTGGCGCTGCGTCTGGTCGGGTCGCTCGGCCGCATCGACCAGAGCAACCTGCGCACCGGGCGGCTGAAGGACGACGAGTGGAGCCGCCTGTCCGAGGCGGTGGAGAAGCTCGGCACCGTCAGCATGTTCATCGACGAGAGCTCGGCGCTGACGCCGACCGAGGTCCGCGCCCGCGCGCGGCGCCAGGCGCGCCAGTGCGGACAGCTCGGCATGATCGTGGTCGACTACCTGCAGCTGATGAGCGGCAGCGGCGGCACCAGCGACGAGAACCGCGCGACCGTGATCGGCGAGATCTCGCGCGGCCTGAAATCCCTGGCCAAGGAACTGAAGTGCCCGGTGATCGCGCTGTCGCAGCTGAACCGCAGCGTCGAGACCCGCACCGACAAGCGCCCGATGATGAGCGACCTGCGCGAGTCCGGCGCGATCGAGCAGGACGCCGACGTCATCATGTTCATCTACCGCGACGACTACTACAACAAGGAAGCCAGCAAGGAGCCCGGCATCGCCGAGATCATCATCGGCAAGCAGCGCAACGGGCCGACCGGCACGGTCAAGCTGTTCTTCAACAAGCCGCTGACCAAGTTCGACAACCTGGCACCGGGCAGCGCGGGCAGCTCGGACTACTGATGACGCATGGAAGGGCCGTGGCGACGATGATCGTCGTCACGCTGATGTGGAGCATCGCCGGCGTCGTCACGCGCCACCTCGAGGCGGCACGCAGCTTCGAAGTCACGTTCTGGCGCAGCGCGTTCACCGTGCTCGCGCTGTTGATCCTGCTGCCGGCGATCCGCGGCCGCGCGACGCTGGTGCGCTCGCTGCGCGACGGCGGCCGCACGCTGTGGCTGTCGGGCGCGTGCTGGTGCGTGATGTTCACCGCGTTCATGGTCGCGATCACGCTGACCAGCGTGGCGAACGTGCTGATCACGATGGCCAGCGCGCCGCTGATGACGGCGCTGATCTCACGCGTGGCGCTCGGTCACCGGCTCGCGGCGCGGACCTGGGCCGCGATCGTCGTCGCCGGGATCGGCATCGCCTGGATGTACGCGCGCGAGTTCAGCGCGGCGGATCCGCAGCACCTGATCGGCACCGTGGTCGCACTGGGTGTGCCCATCGCCGCGGCGGTCAACTGGGTCGTGATCCAGCACACCCGGGGCAACTCGGATGTCGACCTCCTGCCCGCGGTGTTGATCGGTGCGGTGCTCTCCGCTCTGCTGACGCTGCCGCTGTCGCTGCCGTTCGCGGCCTCGGCGCACGACCTGGGCCTGCTCGCGCTGCTCGGCGTGGTGCAGCTGTCGATCCCGTGCCTGATGGCGGTGTCGGTGGCCCGCCACCTGAGCGCGCCCGAGGCCTCGCTGCTCGCGCTGCTTGAAGTCATCTTCGGCGTCGCCTGGGCCTGGCTCGGTGCCGGTGAGGCGCCGGCCTTCCACGTGCTCGGCGGCGGCGCCATGGTGCTGACCGCGCTGGCCGCCAACGAGCTGGCGACATTGCGGCGCACGGCCCGCTGAGGCCGCGGTCGAGGGCTTCCCCTCAACGCCGCCGACCTGGCGCGGCACTAGCATCGGCGCCATTCCCCCGCACGAAAGGCGTCGCCCATGAAACAGCTCCCCGGCCTCGACGCCAGCTTCCTCCACCTCGAAACGCCGCAGATGCCGATGCACGTCGGCGCGCTGCACAACTTCGAGCTGCCGGCCGACTACCGGGGCGACTTCCTCGCCGACATGCGGGCGCACATGGCCGAGCGGCTGGTGCTGGCGCCGGCATTGCGCCAGAAGCTCGTCAAGATGCCGCTGAACCTGAGCAACCCGGTCTGGGTCGACGACGAGCCCGATCTCGAACAGCACATCGTCGGCATCAAGCTGAAGAAGGGCAGCGGGCAGGCCGAGCTCGAGGCGCAGGTCGGCAAGTTGCATCCCGTGCTGCTGGACCGCAGCCGTCCGTTGTGGAAGTTCCACGTCTTCACCGGCCTGAAGGACGGCCCGGGCGGCACCAAGCGCTTTGCGATGTACACGCAGCTGCACCACGCCGCGGTCGACGGCCAGGCCGCGGTTGCGCTCGGCCAGGCGATCCTCGATCTGAGCCCCGCCGGCCGCGAGGTCGACCAGCAGCGCCACGGCCGCGTCCGCCGCGAACGCAGCGCGCTCGACATGCTGCGCGGCGCGCTCGGCAACCAGCTTGGCCTCGTGATGGATGCCGTGAAGGCCATCCCCGGTACCGTCGGCGTGCTGTCGCAGATGGCGGGTCAGAAGGTCGGCGACACGGCCGGCGGCACCGTCGCCGCGGTCGCGTCGCGGCTGAAGGGGCAGGGCGCCGCCGCCAAGGGAAGGAGCGTCAGCAACCTTGCGCTGGCGCCTCGCACGCGGCTCAACACCACGGTCTCGGACACGCGTGCGTTCGCGTCGATCAGCCTGCCGCTGGCCGCGATCAACGCAACCCGCCGCAAACACAAGGCCAGCCTGAACGACGCGGTCCTGATGATCTGCAGCGGCGCGCTGCGTCGCAACTTCCTGGCACGGACCGCTGCCGCGCAAGTCGATGGTCGCGGGCGTGCCGATTTCCACCCGCGCCAAGGGCGACACCTCGTCCAACAACCAGGCGACGATGACGATCGTCAGCCTCGGCACCCACATCGCCGACCCGGCCAAGCGCCTGGCCCACGTGCTGGCCGCCACGGCGGCGATGAAGGCCAACATGGGCGCAATGAAGAGCCTGATGCCGACCGACTTCCCGTCGGTGGGCGTGCCCTGGCTGATGGCCGGGCTGAGCTCGCTGTACGAGAAGGCGCGCGTGGCCGATCGCATCCCGGCGGTCGCGAACGTCACGATCTCGAACGTGCCCGGCCCGACCGTGCCGCTCTACATGGCCGGCGCGCGCATGTTGACCAACTACCCGACCTCGATCGTCGTGCACGGCGTGGCCCTGAACATCACGGTGCAGACCTACGACCAGTCGCTCGAGTTCGGGTTGATCGCCTGCGGCGAGGCGATGCCCGAGGTCGCCGAACTCGCGGGCCATGTGCAGGCCGCGTTCGACGAGTTCCAGGCGCTGTCGCCCAGCATGGCGGCAGAGCCGGTTGCCCCCGTGGCACCGGTCGCGCGGGCGGCCGTGAAAAAGGTCGCGGCCGGGAAGGTCGTGCCGAAGGCCACCCCCCGATCCGGGGCCCGTTCCGCTGCCGGTGCCCCCAAGGCGGCGCGCAGCGCCCGGTAACATGCGCCGGTCCCCACTGCCTCCCAGCGGCATGCCCCGACTTCCACGAACCCGCGCGCCGACGCCGCCACCGTTTCCCGACGACGACCTGCGCCCGCCGAATGCGTTCCTGCTGATGCTCGAAGCCCGGGCCTTCTGGGAGTTCGGTGCGATGGTTGCCGCCACGCCCTGGCTGCGGCGGCTGCCGCGCGGCGATGGGCACCCGGTGCTCGTGTTTCCCGGCATGGGCGCCAACGACTTCACCACCGTGCCGCTGCGCAACTTTCTCGACGGGCTCGGGTACGTCACGCAGGCCTGGGGGCAGGGCTTCAATTTCGGCCCGCGCGACGGCGTGCTGAAGCAGTGCGCCGCCGACGTGCGCGCGCTCGCCGAGAAGCACGGCCAGCCGGTCAGCCTGATCGGCTGGAGCCTGGGCGGCCTGTACGCCCGCGAGATGGCCAAGGAACTGCCCGACCACACGCGCTGCGTGATCACGCTGGGCACGCCATTCAGCGGTCACCCGCGCGCGACCAACGCCTGGCGCATCTTCGAGATGCTGAGCGGCCAGAAGGCCCACGACCCGGCGATGATCGCGCGCCTGCGAACGCCCCCGCCGGTGCCGACCACCTCGATCTACTCGCGCACTGACGGCATCGTCTCGTGGCAGTGCAGCCTGAACGAGCCAGGGCCGATCGTCGAGAACATCGAGGTCCAGGCCAGCCACACCGGCATGGGCATGAACCCGCTGGCGCTGTATGCGATCGCCGACCGGCTGGTGCAGCCCAGCGGCCAGTGGCAGCCCTTCGATGCGAGCGGCGCGCGGCGCTGGTTCTTCGGCGGCGCAGCGCCATCCACCACCACGACCTGATTCCCGGCGACCCCGACCATGCAGATTTCCGCCAACGGCATTTCCCTCGAAGTCGAGGACCATGGTTCGCCCGCGGGCGAGCCGCTGGTCCTCATCATGGGGCTGGGCATGCAACTCGTCGCCTGGCACCCCGACTTCGTCGCGATGCTGGTGGCGCGCGGTTTCCGCGTGATCCGCTTCGACAACCGCGACATCGGCCTGAGCCAGCGCTTCGACCACGTCGGCGTGCCCAACCTCGCGCTCGACTCGCTGCGCTTCGCCGTCGGCATGAAGGTCAAGGCGCCGTACACCGTGGCCGACATGGCCGACGACACCGCCGGGCTGCTGGCCGCGATGGGCATCCCGTCGGCCCACATCTGCGGCGCCTCGATGGGCGGCATGATCGCGCAGCAGCTGGCGGTACGGCACCCGCAGCGCGTCAAGAGCCTGACGCTGATCATGACCAGCAGCGGCGCGCGCTCGCTGCCCGGACCGTCGCTCAAGGTGCGCAGCGCGCTGATCTCGCGTCCGGCCGATCCGAAGAACGTGCAGAGCGTGATCGAGCACTACGTCAAGCTGTACCGCCTGATCGGCAGCCCCGACTACCCCGCGCCCGAGGCCTATCTGCAGGAGCGACTGGGCGAGTCGGTGCGCCGTTCGTACCGGCCCGCCGGCACCGCGCGCCAGATGGTCGCGATCGCCGCCGACGGCAACCGCTCGCCGTTGCTCGGGCAGATCAGGCAGCCGACGCAGATCATCCACGGCAAGGCCGATCCGCTGGTGCCGGTCGAGGCGGGCATCGATCTGGGCGCGAAGATCGCCGGTGCCGAGATCGACCTGATCCCCGGCATGGGCCACGACCTGCCGACGCCGCTGTGGCCGCGCTTCGTCGCAGGGATCGCCGGGGCCGCCGGGCGCGCCTGAGCAGTTTCATGCGGTGGTGTGCGCTGCCGCACAGACGCCCATGGCGCAGGCCCCATAGTGGGGCCATGGCTCCCGACCTGTACGCCTACCTGCTCGACCTGGCATTCCAGGACTGGTCGCGGTGGCGCGCAGCGTACTTGTTCGAGAAGTCCAGGTGGGAACGGCCCGACCCCGCCGATCTGCAGCGGCTGGATGGGCTGCTGGTCAACATGGACCGTGCGATGCGCGACTTCATGCTCGTGGTGGCGCAGCGTGAGACGGACTCGCCGCCGATCTCGACGGCGCTGGCGGAACTTCGCTGAAGGGCACCCCTGGACAGGCCCGAGCCAGCCCGCTTCGCGTTGGGCGTGTGCGTCGGCGCCGCCGCGATCTGCGCGACACCTCCGGCGAACGCATGGGCCGCCAGCCTAGCCTTCAGCAGGTTCGCCTTGTTCCTGGTCTTCCACTGGGCCCGCCTCGTTCGGGATCCGTGGATCGACGAGGATCGGCGAACCGCTAGACGCATCCGGATTCCCCAGGCCGTCCCTCGCAAATAGCGGCCCGGTAGCTGGGAGAATGTGGGCATCGAGTTCGAGCCGGGTGCACCCCATCGCGTGCCCGGCAGGTGCGCTCGATGACCCGCTTGCTTGCACCGCGTGTGCACCAATCCTGGCGCCCAGTGCCCTTTTTTGTCAGTGACTACTTTCGACACAGCCTCCGTCCGTTCTAGAAGTTTGCCGTGGAAATTGTCGGTCGCCCCGATGATGGACTGGACCGACCGGCATTGCCGCTACTTCCATCGCCTGCTGACGAAGCGCACCCACCTGTACACCGAGATGGTGACGACCGGCGCGCTGCTGCACGGTGACGTGCCGCGCCACCTCGATTTCGATGCGGCGGAGCACCCGCTGGCGCTGCAGCTGGGTGGCAGCGAACCGGCCGACCTGGCGCACTGCGCGAAGCTCGCCGGGCAGTGGGGCTACGACGAGGTCAACCTGAACTGCGGCTGCCCGAGCGAGCGTGTGCAGCGCGGCGCGTTCGGCGCCTGCCTGATGGCCGAGCCGCAGCTGGTGGCCGACTGCGTGAAGGCCATGCGCGACGCGGTCTCGCTGCCGGTGACGGTCAAGCACCGGATCGGCATCGATCGGACCGAGAGTTACTCCTTCGTGCGCGACTTTGTCGGCATGGTCGCCGAGGCAGGGTGCGAAGTGTTCATCGTGCATGCCCGCAACGCGTGGCTGAAGGGTCTCAGCCCGAAGGAGAACCGAGAGCTTCCGCCGCTGCGCTACGAGTTGGTCCACCAGCTGAAGCGCGAATTCCCGGCGCTGACCATCGTGCTGAACGGCGGGATCAAGACCAACGCACAGATCGCCGAGCAACTCGAACCGCTCGATGGCGTGATGCTCGGCCGCGAGCCTTATCACCACCCGTGGCTGATGGCCGACTGGGATGCGCGCTTCTTCGGTGATCCGCAGGTCGAGCACGACCGCGACGCGATCGAGGACCGGATGGTCGCCTACATGCAGCGCGTGGTGGCCGGTGGGGAGCCGTGGTCGCACGTGTCGCGCCACATGCTCGGCCTGCGCAACGGCCTGCCAGGAGCACGGCGTTGGCGCCAGGTGTGGTCCGACCATCGGCTGAAGCAGGCCGACCCGGCCGAAGTCAGCCGCCTCGCGCGCGAGAGCGCCGACGCCGTCGCCTGATCACGGCACGGCGCGCGACGGCCAGGTCGCCAGCACGACGCCGGCCAGCGCGAGTGCGAACGCCGCCGCCTGGGCGGCGCTGAAGCGCTCGCCGAGGAACAGCACGCCGACTGCGGCGGCGCTCACCGGCAGCAGCACCGTGAAGATCCCGGCCTTCGACGCCGGCACGTGCTTCAGCCCGGTCATCCACAGCCACACCGTGATCATGCTGGCCGCGATCGAATAGAAGGCCAGCAGCCACCACGACGCCGCCCCGACCGCGCCGAAGTCGAAGCGCAGCGCCTGCCAGACGCCGAACGGCGCGACCAGTGCCAATCCCCACAGGTTGATCAGCGCGCTGATGCGCTTCGGGCTGACCTTGCCGGTGAGCTTCTTGCCGATCACGACATAGCTGGCCTCGCACAGCACCGCAGCCACCAGCAGCAGGTTGCCGAGCAGCGAGCTGTGCACCGCCGGGTCGGTGTTCTTGGTCACCGACACCAGCGCGATGCCGCCGACCGCGCAGGCGATGCCCAGCATCGTGCGCAGCGCGATCCGCTCGCGCAGGAACACCCGCGACAGCAGCGCCACGGCCGCCGGGATGCCCGCCATGATCACGCCCGCCGCCAGCGCCGAGGTCATCGAGACGCCGAACAGCATGCAGATCGAGAACAGGAAGTTGCCGAAGAACGATTCCAGGAACAGCAGCCGCCGGTCGTGCGCGTTCAGCGCCGGCTCCGCCGCGCCGCACCGCACCCAGCCGGCCATCGCGATCGCGGCGATGCCGAAGCGCAGGAAGGCGAGCAGGAAGACCGGGAACACCAGCACCAGCACCTTCGACAGCCCGACATAGCTGCCGACCAGCGCCATGCTGCCGGCCAGGCACAGGAACGACAGCCACGGCGCGTGCGGCCGGTGAAGCACCGCACTCATCACGCGCGCGCGGCGGCTGCGATCTCGGCCGCGCGCAGGCGCTCGCGGCGGGCGATCAGCAGGCTCGCGCAGACCACGCCGACGGAGACCAGCAGCACCGTCAGCGTCGCGACCGCGTTGACGCTCGGGTTCAGGCCGAGACGCGCGCGCGAGAAGATCACCAGCGGCATCGTCGTGGCGCCCGGCCCGGACAGGAAGGCCGACAACACCACGTCATCCAGCGACAGCGTGAAGGTCAGCAGCCAGGCCGACAGCAGCGCCTGCGAGATCATCGGCAGCGTGACCAGCCAGAACACCTGTCCCGGCCGAGCGCCGAGGTCCATCGCGGCCTCTTCCAGCTGCGGGTTCAGGTCCTTGAGCCGCGCCTGCACGACGACCGCGGCATAGGCCATGCCGAGCAGCAGGTGGCCGAGCCAGATCGTCATCAGCCCGCGCTCGGGGAAGCCGAGCGCCTTCTGCAGCGCCACCAGCATGAGCAGCAGCGACAGGCCGATGATGACCTCGGGCATCACCAGCGGCGCGCTCAGCATGCCCGAGAACAGGGTGCGGCCGATGAAACGCCGGTGCTTGACCAATGCCAACGCAGCGAGCGTGCCCAGCACGACCGACGCGCAGGCCGTGAAGAACGCGATCCGCAGCGACAGCCACAGCCCGCTGAGGATCTCGGTGTCGGCGCCGAGCGCGGCATACCACTTCAGCGTGAAGCGACCCCAGACGTTGGGCACCGGCGAGTCGTTGAACGAGAAGATCACCAGCGCCAGGATCGGCAGGTACAGGAACGCGTAGGCGAGCGACAGCCAGCCGCGCCCGAACCATTTGTTGAACACCGCCGCGCTCATGCCCGGCGCTCCGTGGCCTCGGCCTGGAACTTGTTGAACAGCGCCAGCGGCACGATCACGAGCAGCACCATCGCGGCGGCGACGGCCGAGGCCATCGGCCAGTCGTTGTTGCTGAAGAATTCGTCCCACAGCGTGCGGCCGATCATCTGCGTCTGCGGGCCGCCGAGCAGTTCAGGGATCACGTATTCGCCGACGCAGGGAATGAACACCAGCATCGCGCCGGCGACGATGCCAGCCTTCGACAGCGGCACCGTGATCTTCCAGAATGCGACCCAGGCGGTGGCGCCGAGATCGCTCGCCGCCTCGAGCAGGCGCAGGTCCATCTTCGCGAGGTTGGAGTACAGCGGCAGGATCATGAAGGGCAGGTAGGTGTAGGTCATGCCCAGCACGAGAGAGAAGGGCGTGTTCATCAGCTGGCCTTCGCCGGGGATCAGGCCGGTGCGCAGCAGCACCTGGTCCAGACCGGTCGAGGTAATGACCGCGTGCGCCCAGCCGTGCTCGGTCAGCAGCCCCTTCCACGCGTACACGCGCAGCAGGAACGAGGTCCAGAACGGCAGCATCACGAGCATCAGCAGCGCGGGCTGGACCGTGGCGCGGGCGCGGGCCATGAAGTAGGCGAACGGGTAGCCGATCAGCAGGCACAGCACGGTTGTCACGGCCGCGTACTTCAGGCTCGACAGGTAGGTCGAGAAGTACAGGTCGTCGGTGACCAGCGTCAGGTAGTTGCCGAAGCGCAGGTTCAGGTCGAGCCGGCCGTCCTGCATCGTCAGCACGTCCTTGACGCTGGCGATGTCCATCTCCGAGACGCTGATCTTCAGCACGATCAGGAACGGCAGCAGGAAGAACAGCAGCAGCCACAGGTAGGGCGGCGCGATCACGCGCCAGCCGCGGCGGTCGGCGGCGCCGCTCATGAGGTCAACACCACCTGTGCGGTCGGCGACCAATGCGCCCACGCGGTATCGCCGACCGCGATCGCATGGTCGCGGTGCCGCTCGGTGTTGCTGGTGCTGATCTTCAGCACCGCGCCGCTCGCCAGAGCCAGGTGGTAGACGGTGAAGCTGCCGAAGTAGGCCATGTCCCTGACGGTGCCGCGGGCGCGGTTGTATTCGCCCTGCGGATCGTCGGGCGTGCGCGAGGGCGCCTCGCGCGCGATGCGAATCTTCTCCGGCCGCAGCGCCACCGACACCGGCATGCCCTCGGTGCCGGTGATGCCGTGGCCGACGTAGTGCGTGCAGTCGGCACAGCGGACCAGCACATGGTCGGTCTCGTCCTTGACCAGCACGCCGTCCATCAGGTTGACGTTGCCGATGAAGTCGGCGACGAAGCGGTTGGCCGGGGTCTCGTAGATCTCGGCCGGCGCGCCGACCTGCAGGAAGCGGCCTTCGCTCATCACCGCGATCCGCGAGGCCATCGTCATCGCCTCCTCCTGGTCGTGGGTGACCATCACGCAGGTCACGCCGACCTCGTGGATGATGTTGACGAGCTCGATCTGCGTCTCTTCGCGCAGCTTCTTGTCGAGTGCGCCCAGCGGCTCGTCGAGCAGCAGCAGCTGCGGCTTCTTCGCGAGGCTGCGCGCGAGCGCGACGCGCTGCTGCTGCCCGCCGGAGAGCTGGTGCGGCTTGCGCTGGCCGAACTTCTCGAGCTGCACGAGCTTGAGCATCGCCTGGACCCGCGCGCCCACCTCGGCGGCGGGCAGGCCGTCGCGCCTCAGGCCGAACGCGATGTTGTCGGCCACCGTCAGGTGCGGGAACAGCGCGTAGCTCTGGAACATCATGTTCAGCGGCCGCTCGTACGGCGGCAGCCCGGCGAGATCGCGCCCGTCGAGCACGATGCTGCCGGAGGTCGGCGTCTCGAAGCCGGCGAGCATGCGCAGCAGCGTCGTCTTGCCGCAGCCGCTGGAGCCCAGCAGCGCGAAGATCTCGCCTTTGGCGATGTCGATGCTGACGTGGTTGACGGCCTTGTGGCCGCCGAAATCCTTGACGATGTCGCGAATCTGCAGGAATGCGGGTTCAGTGCTCATCCCACTATTTTTTCATGCCCAGCCGTGGGTTCTGACGTCGGCCAGCGTCAGGTCGAGGCAGCGCCGGATCAACGCCATCATCTCGTCGATCTGTGCGCGGGTGATGACCAGCGGCGGCGCGACGATCATCCGGTCGCCCACCGCGCGCATGATCAGCCCGTTGCCGAAGCAGTGGCCGCGGCAGACCATGCCGATGCTGAGCGCCGGATCGAAGGTCGCCAGCGTGGCCTTGTCCTTCACGAGCTGCACCGCGCCCATCAGGCCGCAGGTCTGCACCTCGCCGACCAGCGGGTGGTCCATCAAGGTCGCGAACTGCTCGGCCAGGTAGGGCCCCGTGTCGTCGTGCACGCGCTCGACGATGCGCTCGCGTTGCAGCACGCGGATGTTCGCGAGCGCCACCGCGCAGGCCACCGGGTGACCGCTGTAGGTGTAGCCGTGGTTGAACTCGCCGCCTTGATCGATCAGCACGTTCGCGATGCGGTCGCCGACCATCACGCCGCCGAGCGGCACGTAGCCCGACGTCACGCCTTTCGCGAAGGTCATCAGGTCAGGCTTGAAGCCGAAGGTCTCGCAGCCGAACCAGTGCCCGGTGCGGCCGAAGCCGCAGATCACCTCGTCGGAGACGAGCAGCACACCGTACTTGTCGCAGATGCGCTGGATCTCGGGCCAGTAGCTGTCGGGCGGCACGATCACGCCACCGGCCCCTTGCACCGGCTCGCCGATGAACGCGGCGACCTTGTCGGCACCGATTTCGAGGATCTTCTCCTCCAGCCAGCCCGCGGCCTTCAGCCCGAACGCGTCGCGGCTCATGCCTTGCCCGAGCTCGAACCAGAACGGCTGCTCGATGTGGACGATGCCGGGAATCGGCAGCCCGCCCTGTTCGTGCATCCCGCTCATGCCGCCGAGCGAGGCGCCGGCCATCGTCGACCCGTGGTACGCGTTGTGGCGGCTGATGATCACGCTGCGCTCGGGCTGGCCGACCACGTCCCAGTAGCGGCGCACCATGCGCACGATCGTGTCGTTGCCCTCCGAGCCCGAGCCCGAGAAGAACACGTGCTTGAACTGCGGCGGGGTCACCTGCGCGAGCAATTCGGCCAGCTCGATCGCAGGGGGCGTCGCGGTCTGGAAGAAGCTGTTGTAGAACGGCAGCGTGGTCATCTGCCGCGTCGCCGCCTCGATCAGCTCGGTGCGGCCGTAGCCGACGTTGACGCACCACAGGCCGGACATCGCGTCGAGGATCTTCGCGCCGTCGCTGTCGCGCAGGTAGATGTCGTCGGCCGAGACGATCACGCGCGAGCCCTTGGCGGCGAGCGACTTGAAATCGGTGAACGGGTGCAGGTAGTGGGCGGCATCGGCGGCCTGCCACTCCTGGGTGCTGCGCTGGGCGGTGGTTGTTTCGGTCATCGTCGTTCCCCGGTCAGACGTGCAGCAAGAGGTGTTCCCGCTCCCACGGCGAGATCACCTTCATGAACTCGTCGTGCTCGATCTCCTTGACCTCGGAGTAGACGGTGATGAACTCCTTGCCCAGCACGTCGTGCAGGTCCTTCTCGTCGGCCAGCCAGCCCAGCGCTTCGCTGAGCGACCGCGGCAGCTGGTACTCGGACAGGTACGCATCGCCCTTGCATTCCGGCGCGGGCTCGATCCTGTTCTTCATGCCGAGGTAGCCGCACGCCAGCGTCGCGGCGAGCGCGACGTACGGGTTGGCGTCGGCGCCGATCACGCGGTTCTCGATGCGCCGCGCCGCGGCCGTCGCGACCGGCGAACGGATGCCGACGGTGCGGTTGTCGCTGCCCCACTGGATGTTGATCGGCGCCGCGGTCGAGCGGGCCAGGCGCCGGTACGAATTGACGTACGGCGCGAACAGCGCCATCGCCGCCGGCGTGTATTTCTGCAGCCCGCCGATGTACCAGTAGAACTCCTTCGAGGGCGAGCCGTCATCGTTGCTGAAGATGTTCTTGCCGGTGACCGCGTTCAGGATGCTCTGGTGCACGTGCATCGCGCTGCCCGGCTCGCCGGCCATCGGCTTGGCCATGAAGGTGGCGTACATCTCGTGGCGCAGCGCGGCCTCGCGGATCGTGCGCTTGAAGAAGAACACCTCGTCGGCCAGGCCCAGCGGGTGGTCGTGGAAGAAGTTGATCTCCATCTGGCCCGCGCCGACCTCGTGGATCAGCGTGTCGACGTTCAGCTCCATCTTGCCGCAGTAGTCGTAGATGTCCTCGAACAGCGGGTCGAATTCGTTGACGGCGTCGATCGAGTACGCCTGGCGCGAGGTCTCGGCGCGGCCGCTGCGGCCCTTGGGCGGGCGCAGCGGCGTGTTCGGGTCGGAGTTGCGCTCGATCAGGTAGAACTCGAGTTCGGGCGCGACCACCGGGTTCCAGCCCTCGGCGGCGTACAGGTCGCAGATGCGCCGCAGCACCGACCGCGGCGCGTACGGGATCATGTTGCCGTCGCGGTCGAAGCAGTCGTGGATCACCTGCGCGGTCGGATCGACGGCCCAGGGCACGATGCGCACGGTGCTCGGATCGGGCCGCAAATGCATGTCGCGATCGGTCGGGTGGATCACGTCGTAGTAGGGGCCGTCGGTCGGGAAGTTGCCGGTCACGCCGATGCCGACGATCGCCTCTGGCAGCCGCATGCCGCGGTCCTCGGTGAATTTTTCGCGCGGCAGGATCTTGCCGCGCGCCACGCCGGTCAGGTCGGGCACGAGGCACTCGATCTCGGTGACGCGGCGTTCGTTGAACCAGTTCTCGAGATCGGCGAAGGAGAAGTTTCGTTTGTCCACCATGGGGCACCTGTTGCAAGGGCGCGGCCGTCTCGTTGACGTGGCGCCGGGGATCGGAGAGGACATCGGGCGTGGCGCCATCCGGGCCACGCAAGACGCGCACCTATCGATCGGGTGCGGGGGGGCGGTGCCGGTCGCGGTAGGCCGCGCACGCGGCGCCGAACGCCTTGAACAGGCGGACCGACACCGGGTTGCTCGCCGCCTGCCATTCGGGGTGCCACTGCACGCTCAGGTTGAAGCCGGGCGCTGCGGCGACCGAGAAGGCCTCGACCAGGCCATCCGGGGCGAGCGCCTCGACACGCAGGCCGTTCGCCAGACGATTCACCCCCTGGCCGTGGACGGAGTTGACGCGGATGCGCGGCTCCTCGAGCACGCGCGCGAGCACGCCACCGGGCTGCACCAGCACGTCGTGCGCGAGACCGTATTGCACCTCGGCCGGGGCGTCCTTGGGCGCGCGGTGATCGTGCCGGTCGGGCACGTCCTGCACGGCCTGGTGCAGCGAGCCGCCGAGCGCGACGTTGGCCTCCTGGAAGCCGCGGCAGATCGCGAACAGCGGGATGCCGCGTTCCAGCGTGCGCGGGACCAGCGGCAGGGTCCAGGCGTCGCGGTCGGCGTCCAGCGGGAGCGACGGGTCGCGCACGTCCTCGGCGAAATGGCTCGGGTGGACGTTCGACTGGGATCCGGTCAGCAGCACGCCGTCGGCGAGGTCGAGCAGCGCATCGAGTTCATCGGGCGCCGCGCTCGGCACGATCAGCGGCTGGCAGCCCGCGAGGCGCACCGCATCGACGTATTTCTTGCCGGCGACATGGAACGGGTGGTCGCCCAGCATGCGGTTGCATGCCGGCACGAGCACCACGGGTTTCGATCGGGAGGAGGGCGCTGCGGGCATGCTTCACAGCATACCGCGGGCCCGTGAGCGGTCAGGCCTGCTGCTTCAGCACGTCGGCGATGGTGCTGACCATCTGGTCGATGTGCGAGTTCTCGACGATCAGCGGCGGCGACAGCGCGATCGTGTCGCCGGTCGTGCGGATCAGCACTCCACGCTCCCAGCATTCGAGGAAGGCGTCGAACGCGCGCTTGCCGGGCTGCCCGGCGATCGGCTGCAGTTCGATGCCGCCGACCAGACCGATGTTGCGCACATCGATCACGTGCGGCACGCCGCGCAAAGAGTGCAGCGCGTTCTCGAACACCGGCGCCATCGTGGCGGCGCGGGTCAGCAGGCCGTCTTCCGCGTAGGTGTCGAGCGTGCCGAGCGCGGCGGCGCACGCCAGCGGATGCGACGAGTAGGTGTAGCCGTGCGGGAACTCGATCAGGTGCTCCGGCCCGGTCATGAACGCGTCGTGGATCGCCTGCTTGGCGAACACCGCACCCATCGGCACGCAGCCGTTGGTGATGCCCTTGGCGACCGTCATCAGGTCCGGCGTCACGTCGAAGTGATGGGCCGCGAACGGCGAACCGAGGCGACCGAACCCGGTGATGACCTCGTCGAAGATCAGCAGGATGCCGTGCTTGTCGCAGATTTCGCGCAGGCGCTGCAGGTAGCCCTTGGGCGGCAGCAGCACGCCTGTGGAGCCGGCGACCGGCTCGACGATCACCGCGGCGATCGTCGAGGCGTCGTGCAGGGCGACCAGGCGCTCCAGGTCGTCCGCCAGCTCGGCGCCGTGCTCGGGCACGCCCCGCGAGTACGCGTTCTTGCTCAGGTCGTGGGTGTGGCGCAGGTGATCGGCACCGGGCAGCAACGGCCCGAAGCTCTTGCGGTTGCCGACGATCCCGCCGACCGTGATGCCGCCGAAATTGACGCCGTGGTAGCCGCGCTCGCGGCCGATCAGCCGGGTGCGCGCGCCGTCGCCGCGGGCGCGGTGGTAGCCGATCGCCATCTTCAGCGCGGTCTCGACGGCCTCGGAACCCGAGTTGGCGAAGAACACCTTGTTCAGCCCGGCCGGTGTCAGCTGCACGAGTCGCTCGGCCAGTTCGAAAGCCTTCGGGTGCGCCATGTTGAATGGCGGCGCGAAGTCCATCTCGGCCGCCTGCGCGGCGATCGCCTCGACGATCTTCGGGCGCGCATGGCCTGCGTTCACGCACCACAGGCCTGCGATGCCGTCGAGGATCTGGCGGCCCTCCGGCGTCCAGTAATGCATGCCCTTGGCCTTGGCCAGCAGGCGCGGCGCCGCCTTGAACTGACGGTTGGCGGTGAAGGGCATCCAGAACGCGTCCATCGATTGGGGCGCGGCGGCAGTCGGCGCGGCAGGCGTCGCGGCAAGGGTCGCGGGATCGTCTTTGTGCATGTTCGTTCTCCGAAGAATGGCGGCAACCGGCCTCAGGCGGCACAGTCTACCGCTCGGCCCGTTCGGGCGCTGCGCGACACGGACAACCCGGCCGGGCACGAGGCCGGCGGCGATCCCGCCGGTGCCGCAGAATCGCGGCGCACTGCATTCTGGGGGCCTGGCCCCATTTCCAAGGGGGTGCCATGACCGGCCCGATCCTGATCCTTCAAAACCTTTCCGGAGATGGCCCGGGATACCTCGGAACGTGGCTCGCAGAGCGACGGATTCGAGCGATCGTCTTGAACGCCGAGCGGGGGGACCACTACCCGGAATCGATCGATGGCTATGTCGGCCTCGCGCTGCTCGGCGGCGAAATGAGCGCGAATGACGACCTGCCGCACCTGCGCCAGACCGAACGCCTGATCCTGCAAGCGATGGCTGTGGACATCCCGGTGATCGGCCACTGTCTGGGCGGGCAGCTGATGGCGCGAGCGCTGGGCGCGCGGGTGCGCACCTCGCCACAGCCGGAGATCGGCTGGCAGTCGATCACTGTCGCGGAATCGGACGTGGCGCACGCCTGGCTCGGCGGTCCGGGCGTCCGCACGGTGTACCACTGGCACAGCGAGAGTTTCGGACTGCCGCCTGGCGCCGAACGCCTGGCCGGCAACGACGCATGCCCGAACCAGGCCTTCGCCATCGGGCGTCACCTGGCATTGCAGTTCCACGTGGAGCTCGACGAGTTCAAGCTGGCCGCGTGGTCGGCGTCCGTCGATCCGGCGTACGTGCGTCAGACGCATGAGCATCCGGGCACAGTGCAGACCGGTGCCGCGATGCGCGCCGGGGCCCGCGCCGCGCTGCCCGCGCAGCAATGCATGGCGGATCGGCTCTATCGCCGTTGGCTCGACATACGCGACTGAACGCGCGTTTCACGATCGCGCGAACTGATTTCACATTGCAAAAGCCAGCAATGGTGCACTGCCGCATCGACTTTCACGACTGAGAAATTGACACCGCATTATGAAATATAAACGGTAAGTCATTGATTTTGCTCAGCCAAGAAAATAGTCTTATATAAGATACAAGTCTGGTCGATCGGTGCGATGCCCGATATCCTTGACTCCAGCGAATCACTTTTTTCTTTCCTCATCGACTGGAGCTCCCCATGACGAACCTCACCCGCGAACAACAGATTGCCGCCCTCGAAAGGGATTGGGCCGAGAACCCGCGCTGGAAGGGCATCAAGCGCGGCTATTCCGCGGCCGACGTCGTGCGCCTGCGCGGCTCGATCCAGCCCGAGCACACGCTGGCCCGCCGCGGCGCCGAGAAGCTCTGGAACCTCGTCAACACCGAGCCGTTCGTCAACACGCTCGGCGCGCTGACCGGCAACCAGGCGATGCAGCAGGTCAAGGCCGGCCTGAAGGCGATCTACCTGTCCGGCTGGCAGGTCGCGGGTGACGCCAACCTCGCCGGCGAGATGTACCCCGACCAGTCGCTGTACCCGGCCAATTCGGTGCCGATGGTGGTCAAGCGCATCAACAACACCTTCACGCGCGCCGACCAGATCCAGTGGTCGGAAGGCAAGAACGACATCGACTTCTTCGCCCCGATCGTGGCCGACGCGGAAGCCGGCTTCGGCGGCGTGCTGAACGCCTTCGAGCTGATGAAGTCGATGATCGACGCGGGCGCTTCCGGCGTCCACTTCGAAGACCAGCTGGCCTCGGTCAAGAAGTGCGGTCACATGGGCGGCAAGGTGCTCGTCCCGACGCGTGAAGCCGTCGCCAAGCTGCAGGCCGCGCGCCTGGCGGCGGACGTGATGGGTGTGCCGACGCTCGTGATCGCCCGCACCGACGCCGAAGCTGCCGACCTCGTCACCAGCGATGTCGACGACAACGACAAGCCGTTCATGACCGGCGAGCGCACCGTCGAAGGCTTCTACCGCAGCAAGCCGGGCCTGGAGCAGGCGATCTCGCGCGGCCTGGCCTACGCCGAAGTCGCCGACATGGTCTGGTGCGAGACCGGCAAGCCCGACCTGGCCTACGCGAAGAAGTTCGCCGACGCGATCCACGCCAAGTTTCCGGGCAAGCTGCTGGCGTACAACTGCTCGCCGTCGTTCAACTGGAAGAAGAACCTCGACGACGCGACGATCGCCAAGTTCCAGCGCGAACTCGGCGCGATGGGCTACAAGTTCCAGTTCATCACGCTGGCGGGCTTCCACAGCCTGAACTACTCGATGTTCAACCTGGCCCACGGCTACGCGCGCAACAACATGAGCGCGTTCGTCGAGTTGCAGGAAGCCGAGTTCGCGGCCGCGGAGAAGGGCTTCACCGCCGTCAAGCACCAGCGCGAGGTCGGCACCGGCTACTTCGACGCGGTGACCACGACGATCGAGGCGCTGTCGTCCACGGCGGCGCTGAAGGGCTCGACCGAAGACGAGCAATTCTTCGACGCCAAGCACGGTTGAACGAACGCATGCCCCGTGCGGGGGGACGCTGCGTCGGATGACGCCGCGTCCCGGTGTAAGCAAAGCCATCCGGCCCGATTGCGCCGGTAAATACCCTTAGAGTTCGTGCCTTGCACGCGCGATCGATGCAGGCCGGGAGTCGCCCCGGTCTGCACCACGCGTCTTTCACGCGTTACTCCGAGGGCCTCACTCTGAACCTCCCTGTCGACCACCCGACCGCCTGGCTTGCGCGGCTGATGCTGTGCATCACGCTCGCCGTTCCCGTCGTCGCCCAGGCCTTCGGCATCAAGGACGTCGAGGCGCGCGCGCGCACGCTCGCCGCCGACAGCTATCGCGCGCCGGCCACCAAGCTGCCGGCCGAACTCGCCGCGATCGATTACGACGCGCTGCGCGACATCCGTTTCAAGCCCGAGCGCGCCACCTGGCGCGCCGAGAAGCTGCCGTTCGAGCTGATGTATTTCCATCCGGGCAAGAATTTTCCGGACGCGGTGCGCATCAACGTCGTCGAGCCGCGCGGCCCGCGCCGCGTGGAGTTCGACACCGAGCTGTTCGACTACGGCCGCAACAAGATCGACCCGAAGAAACTGCGCAACGTCGGCTTCTCCGGGTTTCGCGTCCATTACCCAATCAACACCCGCAACTACAAGGACGAGGTGCTGGTGTTCCTCGGCGCCAGCTACTTCCGTTCGGTCGGCAAGGGGCAGGTCTACGGGTTGTCGGCCCGCGGGCTCGCGATCAACACCGCGGTGCCTTCGGGTGAGGACTTCGCGCGCTTCACGGAGTTCTGGATCGACCGCCCCGGCCGAGCCGACACCGCGCTGACGATCTACGCGCTGCTCGATTCCAAGCACCTGACCGGCGCGTACAAGTTCGTCGTCACCCCGGGCACCGAGACCGTCATCCAGGTCAGCGCCAAGCTCTACTTCCGCGAGGCCGTGGCCAAGCTCGGGATCGCGCCGCTGAACAGCATGTATTTCTTCGGCGACAACCAGCCCGGTCATCGGGACGACTACCGGCCCGAGGTGCACGACTCCGATGGGTTGTCCGTCTCGGTCGGCAATGGCGAGTGGGTGTGGCGGCCGCTGGTCAACCCGAAGCGCCTGCTGGTGACCTCGTTCGCGTCGACGCAGCTGCAAGGCTTCGGCCTGATGCAGCGCGACCGTTCGACCGCGAGCTATGAAGACCCCGAGGCGCTGTACGAGCGTCGGCCGAGCGCCTGGGTCGAGCCCGGCGGCAAGTGGGGGCCGGGCCGGGTGGAACTGGTGCAGATCCCGACGCCCGACGAGACCAACGACAACATCGTCGCGTACTGGGTGCCCGACAAGGCGCCCGATCCGAAGAAGCCCTTCGACCTGGCCTACACGATACGCTGGCAGCTCGACGGTCGGCTGCCGACCGGGCGCGCCTGGGTCGTGCAGACGCGGCGCGGCCGCGGCTACGTCAAGCAGCCCGATGGCGACCTGAACTTCGTCGTCGACTTCGACGGTCCGCCACTGCGCGAGCTGAAGCCGGAGGCCAAGCCCGAGCCGTTCGTGGAACTGGGCGGCAACGCGCAGCTGCGCGAGAAGAACCTGTTCCTGAACCCGGTGACCGGCATGTGGCGCCTGACGGTGCGGGTCAAGCGCGAGGACGCGGCCAAGCCGATCGAGATGCGCGCGCAGATTCGTGAGTCCGGCAAGGTGTTGACCGAGACCTGGAGCTACATCGTGCCGCCGGAATCGGAGAAGCCGTGAGCGACCACCTGCACCCGTCGGCGAACGGTCTGCCGGTGCCGCTGCCGCCCATCCATCGGCGCTCGATGGCGGCCCAGTCCTGGGCCGGCCATCCGCTGTGGCGGCCGGTGCGCCGGCTGTTGAAGGGGCGCGCGCCGCGGAGCTGGGAAGGCGCACCGAACGACCGCCACTTCATGCTGCGGCGCGTCGGGCTGATGCTGCTGGTGATCCTGGGCGCCGTGATCGGCACGGACTACATGGTCGACATCATGCCGGAGCATGGTCGCGACTGGGCCGAGCGGGGGCTGCTGGTGCTGTTCGCGATCCTGTTCGGCTGGGTCTCGGCCGGCTTCTGGACCGCCGTGCTCGGCGCGTGGGTGATGCTGCGCGGGCACGACCGCCATTCGGTCACCAACGTGCTGCACGGTGCGGGAGCCGCGGTGCCGATCGCACCCGACGCGCGCACCGCCGTGATCATGCCGATCTGCAACGAGGACGTGGCCACCGTCTTCGCCGGCCTGCGCGCCACGTACGAGTCGCTGGCCGCGACCGACGCGGCAGAGCGCTTCGATTTCTACGTGCTCAGCGACACCAACGATCCGGACGCGCGCGTCGCCGAGCAGGTCGCCTGGACGCACCTGACCGAGGCGCTCGCCGCCGCCGGTGACGCCGCCCGGGTCCACTACCGCTGGCGTCAGCACCGCACCCATCGCAAGGCCGGCAACGTGGCGGACTTCTGCCGGCGCTTCGGCGCCGACTACAAGTACATGATCGTGCTCGACGCCGACAGCGTGATGAGCGGCGAGTGCCTGGTCTCGATGGTGCGCATGATGGAGGCGCACCCCGACACCGGCATCATCCAGACGGCGCCGCGCGCTGCCGGCCACGAGACCACGCACGCACGCATCCTGCAGTTCTGCTCGCGAGTCTACGGCCCGCTGTTCACGACCGGCCTGCACTACTGGCAGCTCGGCGAATCGCACTACTGGGGCCACAACGCGATCCTGCGCATCGAGCCGTTCATGGCGCAGTGCGCGCTGCCGCCGCTGCCGGGCAAGACCTCGCTGTCCGGGGGCGTGATGTCGCACGATTTCGTCGAGGCGGCGTTGATGCGCCGTGCCGGCTGGAAGGTCTGGATCGCGCACGACCTCGAAGGCAGCTACGAGCAGGTGCCGCCGAACCTGCTGGCCGAACTCGGCCGCGACCGGCGCTGGGCCCAGGGCAACCTGCAGAACTCGCGCCTGACGTTCGAGCCCGGCCTGCACCCGGTGCATCGCACGGTGTTCGTGACCGGCGTGCTGGCCTACCTGTCGTCGCCGTTCTGGCTCGCGTTCCTGTTGCTCTCGACGGTGCTGTTCGCGACCCACTCGCACGTCGTGCCGACCTATTTCACCGAGCCCTATCAGCTCTTCCCGAGCTGGCCGACCGCGAATTTCAAGCTCATGCTGACGCTGTTCGGGCTGACGGCGGTGCTGCTGCTGGCGCCGAAGGTGATCTCGCTGATCGCGATCCTGTCGCGCGGCGAGGGGCGGCGCTACGGCGGCGCCGGCAAGCTGCTGCTGAGCGCGTTGCTGGAGTTCCTGCACTCGGTGCTGCTCGCGCCGGTGCGCATGCTGTTCCACACCCAGTTCGTGCTGGCGGCGCTCGCCGGCATCAAGCTGGCGTGGAAGTCTCCGCCGCGCCACGATGCCGCGACCGGGTGGGGCGAGGCGTTCCGCCGCCATATCGTGCACACGCTGCTCGCGGTGGGCTGGATCGTCGTGATCGTCATCACCAGCACCGTGTTCCAGTGGTGGTTGTCGCCGGTGCTGGCGGGGCTGCTGCTGGCGATCCCGCTGTCGGCCTGGACCAGCCGTGCCGCGCCGGGGCGCTGGCTGCGCCGGCGCGGCATCTTCCTGATCCCCGAAGAGCTGTCGCAACCGGCGGTGCTGGCCGAGGCCGAGCGCCATGCCGCGGCGTTCGACGTGCTGCCGGTCTTCACCGAGGCGGTGACCGATGCCGCTGTCCACGCCGCCGTGCTGCGCTCGATTCCGGCGCGGCCCGCGGCGCAGGGCGCCAAGGCCGTGGCGCAGGCCCGCCTGATCGAGCGTGCCGCCGCGGACGGCCCCGGAGCGCTGAGCAACGCCGACCGCCTGCGTCTGCTGGGCGATGCGCAGGCGCTGGCGGCGCTGCGCGCGCAGGTGCTGCGCACAGGCGCGCATCCCGACTGGGCCGTCGCGGCCGCCGCGGCGCAGGGTGCCGTGTCGCCAGCGGCCGAAGACGCGGCGCAGGCCGAGAATTCGATCGCCTCCGCGCACTGAAGGACGAACCGCGCATGTCCGACGACATCTCCACCTTGCGCCGCATCCTGCGGGAGTGCCGCACGATCGCCGTCGTCGGGCTGTCCGCCGAATGGCATCGTCCCAGCTACTTCGCGGCCAAGTACATGCAGCAGCACGGGTACCGGATCATCCCGGTCAATCCGCGCTATACCGAGGTGCTCGGCGTGCGCTGCTACTCCAGCCTCGACGCGATCGGCGAGCGCGTCGACATGGTCGACGTGTTCCGCCGCACCGAGGACGTGCTGCCGATCGCCCAGCAGGCCGTCGCGATCGGCGCACGCTGCCTGTGGCAGCAGATCGGCGTCGTCAACCGCGAGGCCGCCGAACTCGCCCGCGCCGCGGGCCTGGACACCGTGATGGACCGCTGCGTCAAGATCGAGCACGCGCGCCTGTTCGGCGGGCTCCACTGGGCCGGCGTCAACACCCGCGTCATCTCCGCAAAGCGGCCGGTTTGACGGCTGGCCCGGGCGGGGAGTCGCCCATCAACCAGCTTGGGCCCGGTCCGCGAGCGACCGGCGCAGCGTGCTGCGCGCGTAATGCCTGTGGTTGCCGTCGCGGCGCAGACCCTGGATGAGCCCCTCTTGACTTCACGTGCGGATGAGATTTTAGGATCCGCATCGTGTTGATCCGGAACTCTTCATGAACGCACTCCACACGCTGCTCGACCGTGCCGCCGATCTGCCCGCCGAATACGGGGACGGGCTGACGAGCCACCTGCCGATGGCCCTGCATGCGCTGCAGCGGCTCGGCGCCACCGACGCACGCCTCGCGTCGTTCTTCGAGCGCTATGTCGCACGCCTCGGCGCGCGGCGCGACCCCGTGCCCACGGCGCGGCGCCTGGCCGACTGGACTGCGTCGCGCGGGGACTGGGAAGCCTTCGGCGTGCTGCGCGCGCATTTCGCCGCGGCGCTGGCGGAGCAGGGCGCCGCCGCGGTCCTGGCGGAAGCGCTGCCGCCGCTGTGGACCGGCATCGCCGCGGCGGCTTTCCACGGACCGATCCGCGCCGCCCACGCGGTCGAGGCCGGGCACGGCGGGGAACTGGCCACCGCGCTGGCCTATTGGGCGGCGCGCTGGCAGGCGGTCGAGGCCGCACCGCCGACGCAGCCGCCGCTCGACTTCGACGCCTGGTTCGACCGGTTCGTCGACGCCGACGTGGCCGCCGCGATCAACGCGCCGCTGATCTCGGGGCGCATCGCGAAGGCGAGCGCGACACCCACCTTCCGCGCCGATGCTGCGCGACTCGTTCCGCCCGCCGACGCGGTCGGCACGCTCGCGCGCCATGCCGCCCGGCTCTACGCGCAGTCGCGCAACTTCACCGTGCTGCACATCGTCACCGCGGCGCGCGCGCTGCGCGTGCTGAGCGCATTCGCGGCGCCGGCCGGGCCGGCGCTCTGGCCAGCGGTGGCGGCCGCGCTGATGGCGGCACAGGTGCAACGCCGCGGCGCCGACGCCGCTGGCGCGTGGGGATGGGCGGAGGTGAACGCCGCGGCGATCGACTCCGACGACGACCACGTGATCAAGCTCGTGCACGCCTGCATGGAGCACGCGAAGCATGACCCCGACCCCGCGTTCCTCGCCGCCGCCCGCTGCGCCGTCAGTTGAGACCAAGCCGCTGCTGGTAGATTGGGCGGATGGCCGATCACTCCTTCCAGCCCGAGACGCTCGCGATCCACGCCGGGCAGATCCCGGACGCCGCCACCGGCGCGCGCGCGTTGCCGATCTACCAGACCACCAGCTTCGTGTTCGACAGCGCCGACCACGCGGCCAGCCTGTTCAACCTGCAGACCTTCGGCAACGTCTACTCGCGGCTGTCGAACCCGACGGTCGCAGCGCTCGAGGAGCGGGTCGCGGCGCTCGAAGGCGGCCGCGCGGCGCTGGCGTCGGCCAGCGGCATGGCGTCTGAAGCGATGGCGCTGATGACGCTGCTGCAGCAGGGCGACCACGTCGTCGCGGCCGGCGCGCTGTACGGCGGCTCGGTCAGCATGCTGGCGGTGAACCTGCGCAAGCTCGGGATCGACACCACCTTCGTCGATGTCGGCTCGGTCGATGCGTTCGCCGCCGCGATGCGGCCCAACACCCGGGCCGTGTTTGCCGAGAGCCTGGGCAACCCGAGCCTGACGGTGCTCGACATCGCCGCGGTCGCCGAGGTCGCGCACGCGCACGGCGTGCCGCTGATCGTCGACAACACGGTGCCGTCGCCATTCCTGTGCAACCCGATCCGCTTCGGCGCCGACATCGTCGTGCACTCCGCCACCAAGTACCTGGCCGGCCACGGCACGACGCTGGGGGGCGTGATCGTCGAGAGTGGCAAATTCCCATGGGACAACGGCAAGTTTCCGGGCATGACCGAGCCGTCGCCCGGCTACCACGGCGTCAAGTTCTACGAGACCTTTGGCGACTTCGGCTTCACGATGCGCGCGCGCATGGAGACGCTGCGGGTGTATGGCGCCGCGCTGTCGCCGATGAGCGCGTGGCAGATCCTGCAAGGCGTCGAGACGCTGCACGTGCGGATGGAGCGGCACTGCGCGAACGCGCGTCGCGTCGCCGACTTCCTGCGCGCGCATCCGCGCGTCAGCTGGGTCAACTATCCGGGTCTGGCCGACCACCCGCAGCATGCGCTGGTCACGAAGCAGATGCGGATGGTCGACGGCGCGCCGGGCGCGTCGGGGCTGCTGGCTTTCGGCGTCAAGGGGGGCTTGCCCGCCGGCGTGAAGTTCATCGAGGCGGCGCAGTTCATGAGCCACCTGGCGAACATCGGCGACACCCGCACGCTGATCATCCACCCGGCCTCGACCACGCATCGCCAGCTCGACGATGCGCAGCAACTCGCCGCGGGCGTGCTGCCGGACATGGTGCGGATGTCGGTCGGGATCGAACACATCGACGACATCCTGTGGGACATTGATCAGGCCCTGGCGGCCAGCGGAGACGAACGATGAGCGAACACATGTACGAGCTGGGCCTGCCCAAGAACGCCGCGAACTTCGTCGCGCTGTCGCCGATCAGCTTCGTCGAGCGCAGTGCCGAGGTCTTCGGCGACCTGCCGGCGGTGATCCACGGCGCTCGGCGATACAACTGGCGCGAGTTGCGCGACCGCTCGGCGCGCCTCGCGGCCGCGCTGCGCGCCCTGGGCGTCGGTCGGCTCGACACGGTCAGCGTCATGTTGCCGAACACCCCCGAGATGGTGGAGGTGCACTACGCGGTGCCGGCTCTCAACGCCGTGCTCAACACGCTGAACACGCGGCTCGATGCACGCCTGCTCGCGTGGCAGATGAACCACTGCGAAGCCAAGGTGCTCATCACCGATCGCGAGTTCGCCCCGCTGATCGGCGCCGCGCTGCACGTGCTGCGGGAAGAGCACGGCCGCTCGCCGATCGTGATCGACGTGAGCGACAGCGAGTTCGCCGGCGCCGGCGAGCGCCTCGGTGCGCACGACTACGAAGCGCTGCTCGACGCGCATCCGCCGCTGGAACGCCTCGACGGCCCGCGCGACGAATGGGACGCGATCGCGGTCTCGTACACCTCGGGCACGACCGGCGATCCGAAGGGTGTCGTCACCCACCACCGCGGCGCGTACCTGAATTCGGTCTGCAATGCCGCGACCTGGACGATGCCGCACTTCCCGACGTATCTGTGGACGCTGCCGATGTTCCATTGCAACGGCTGGTGCTTCCCGTGGACGATCGCGCTGCTCGGCGGCACACACGTGTGCCTGCGCAAGGTCGACGCGGCGAACATCCTCGCGGCGATGCGCGACCACGGCGTCGACCACTACTGCGCCGCGCCGATCGTGCACAACCTGTTGATCTCGGCGCCGGCCGAACTGCGCGCCGGCATCGGCCAGAAGGTGCGCGGCATGGTGGCCGGTGCATCGCCGTCCGCCGCGATGATCGAGGGCATGGCCAAGCTCGGCATCGACATCACCCACACCTACGGGCTGACCGAGGTCTACGGGCCGGCCTCGGTGGCCGTCAAGCGCGCGGGCTGGGGCGGCGAAAGCCTGTCGGAGCAGGCCCGCCTGAACGGTCGGCAAGGCGTGCGTTACGGCCTGCAGGAGGGCATGACGGTGATGGACGCCGAGACCCTGGTCGAGACGCCGTCCGACGCGACCACGATGGGCGAGATCATGTTCCGCGGCAACATCGTGATGAAGGGCTACCTGAAGAACCCGGTGGCGACGCAGAAGGCGTTCGAGGGCGGCTGGTTCCACACCGGCGACCTGGCGGTGATGGAGCCGGACCGCTACGTCAAGATCAAGGACCGCAGCAAGGACATCATCATCTCCGGCGGCGAGAACATCTCGTCGCTCGAGGTCGAGGACGCGCTCTATCGGCACCCAGCGGTGCTCGCCTGTGCCGTGGTCGCGAAGGCCGACGACAAGTGGGGCGAGACGCCGGTCGCGTTCGTCGAGCTGCGGCCCGATGCGCCTGCCGTGACGGCCGGCGACCTGATCGCCCATTGCAAGGGCCTGCTGGCCGGCTACAAGCTGCCGCGCGAGGTGCGCTTCGAGGAAATTCCGAAGACCTCCACCGGCAAGATCCAGAAGTTCGCGCTGCGCGAACGCACGAAAGGCACGTCATGACTCCCACCGATCCGCTGGTGCTGCGCACGCGCGACGCGCGCGGCGTCGTCACGCTGACGCTGAACCGGCCGCAGGCCTTCAACGCGCTGTCCGAGGCACTGCTGACGGCGTTGCAGCAGGAACTTGACGGCGTCGCCGAGGACGCCAGCGCGCGCGTTGTCGTGCTCGCCGCCTCGGGCAAGGCCTTTTGCGCGGGCCACGACCTGAAGGAGATGCGCGCCGCGCCGTCGCTGGACTACTACCAGCGCCTGTTCGCCCAGTGCGGCGCGATGATGCTGAGCGTGCAGAAGCTGCCGGTGCCGGTGATCGCGCGGGTGCAGGGCCTCGCAACGGCGGCCGGCTGCCAGCTGGTCTCGATGTGCGACCTGGCGGTGGCGGCGAGCGACGCGCGATTCGCCGTCAGCGGCATCAACGTCGGGCTGTTCTGCTCGACGCCGAGCGTCGCGCTGTCGCGCAACCTGGCGCGCAAGGCCGCGTTCGAGATGCTGGTCACCGGCGAGTTCATCAGCGCCGCGCAGGCGCTCGACAAGGGCCTGGTGAACCGCGTCGCGGCGCCGGACCGGCTGGATGCCGAGATCGAGTCGCTGGTCGCCAGCATCGTCGCCAAGCCGCGGGTTGCGATCGCGATGGGCAAGCAGCTGTTCTACCGCCAGCTCGAGACCGGCATCGAGGCGGCCTACGAAGACGCCGCGCAGACCATGGCCTGCAACATGATGGACGCCAGCGCGCTCGAAGGCGTGCAAGCCTTTATCGACAAGCGCGCGCCCGACTGGCGCTGAGCGCGCGCCGCCGGCTACTTCTTCGCCAGCCAGCCCAGCAGCGCGCGCAGCTGCGGCTCGGTGCCGGTGTCGAACTCCTTGATGCCGATGCGCTGCAGCGTCGCCTGGCCGGCCTCGGTGTCCTTCAGCTGCCCGAGCGCCTTCTGGATCGCGGCGACCTGCGCCGGCGTGACCTTGGCGTTGGCGATCAGCGGGAAATAGGGCTGCGCGATGCTCTTGTGGATCAACGTCGCGCCGTCCTTCTCGAACTCCTTGCGGGCGCCCGAGTACGAGGCCACCGCGCCGACATCGCCGAAGCCGTTGTCCAGGAAGAACTTCACCGCGGCCTGCTCGCGGACGAACTGCACCTTCTCGCTCGTGACCGTGATGCCGCGATCACGCAGCTCGGCGGTGCAGAAACGCGCCATGTAGGAGACCTGCTCCGGCAGCACCCAGCGCTGGCCCTTGGCCTGGTCGAGCGACTTGATCGGCGACCCCTTGCGGGTGAACAGCATGCACTGGCCGTCGGGCTTGGCGGTGGCGACATAGCGGTAGCCGTAGTCCTGGATGCCGCGCGCCGGGAAGTCGCTCGGCCGCGCCATCACGTAGTTCAGCCGGCCGCTGCGCATGCCTTCCTCGAGCTGGGCGAACTCGCGGATGAAGACGACGCGCACCTGCTGCTTCGCCGCCACGCCGATCGCCTGCGCCAGATCGCCGTACTTGGCGATCACGCGCGCGTGGTCGGTGCCGCCGGACGTGCCCTCGCTGATGCCGAGCACGATCTCGTTCGGCTCGGGGGCCGATTGCGACCAGGCGGGCAGGGCGGAGGCAAGCAGCACACCCAGCAGCGCACCCGCCCGCGTGACAACGCGCACGGCCGCTCGAATCGGAATCATCATCTGTCTCCAGGACGCCCCACGGGCCTGCCGGCTCTATCGGCGCGCCATGCCGGCGACGAAGGGCGGCTGTGCAATCAAACGTTACGGTGCTGACGGTGCGATCGGTGCCAGCGCCAGCTGCACGTGCACCACGCCGTCCTCCTCGGGCGACACGGTCATCGGCAGGCCGCTGCGGGCGAAGACCCGCAGCATCGGCAGATTGCGGGCCAGCACTTCGGCGTCGAAGCGCTCGATGCCGTCGTCACGCGCCAGCGCGGTGAGCACGTCCAGCAATTTGCCGCTGATGCCCTGGCCCTGCACGTCCTCCTCGACCGCGAACGCCACTTCCGCGGCGCGGGCACCGGTCGCCGCCGGCAAGGTCACGTAGCCGCCGCTGCCGACGATGATCTCGCCGGCCTCCGTCGGCAGCGTCACGACCAGCACCACCCGCTCGTGGAAGTCGGGGTCGCACAGGCGGTCCAGGTCGGCCTCGCTCAACTCGTGCTTGAACGAGAAGTAACGCAGGTAGACCGACTCGGGTTCGAGTGCGTGGAACGCCGCCTGCAGTCGGTCGCGGTCGTCCGGGCGGATCGCGCGTACCACCGCCCCGCTGCCGCCCCGGAGCGTGAACGCCTCGCGGAAGCCGCGTGCCGCGTCGTTCATGGGCGCGGCCTACATGCCGGCATAGTTCGGCCCGCCGCCGCCTTCGGGCGCGACCCAGACGATGTTTTGCGTCGGGTCCTTGATGTCGCAGGTCTTGCAGTGCACGCAGTTCTGCGCGTTGATCTGCAGGCGGTCCGTGTTGTCGGCGTTCTTGACGAACTCGTAGACGCCGGCCGGGCAGTAGCGGCTCTCGGGGCCGGCGTACTTCGCGAGGTTCACGGTGACCGGGATGCTCGCGTCCTTCAGCGTCAGGTGCGCCGGCTGGTGCTCGTTGTGGTTGGTGTTGCTGATGAACACGCTCGACAGGCGGTCGAACGTGAGCTTGCCGTCCGGCTTGGGGTAGGTGATCTGCGGGCAGTCGGCGGCCGGCTTCAGGCGGGTGTGGTCGGCCTCGGTGCGGTGGATCGTCCACGGCGGCGACTTCACGCCCATCATCGGCAGCAGCCATTGCTCGATGCCGGTCATGAACGAGCCGACGTACACGCCCTTCTTGAACCACTGTTTGAAGTTGCGCGACTGGTCGAGCTCGGCCTTCAGCCAGCTGGTTTCGAACGACTGCGGGTAGGCGCTCAGCTCGTCGTGCTGGCGGCCCGCGGTGACCGCGGCGAACGCGGCGTCGGCTGCCAGCATGCCGGTCTTGATCGCGGCGTGGCTGCCCTTGATGCGCGCGGCGTTCAGCGTGCCGGCCTCGCAGCCGATCAGCGCGCCGCCCGGGAACACCAGCTTGGGCAGGCTCAGCAGCCCGCCGGCGGTGATCGCGCGCGCGCCGTAGCCGATGCGCTTGCCGCCTTCGAGGAAGGTCTTGATGCGCGGGTGCGTCTTCCAGCGCTGCATCTCCTCGAACGGGCTCAGCCAGGGGTTCTGGTAGTCCAGGCCGACGACCAGGCCGAGCGTGACCAGGTTGCCCTCGAGGTGGTACAGGAAGCCGCCGCCGTAGGTCATCGGGTCCATCGGCCAGCCGGCGGTGTGCACCACCAGGCCGGGCTGGTGCTTGGCCGGGTCGATCTCCCACAGCTCCTTGACGCCGATCGCGTAGGACTGCGGGTCCTTGCCGGCATCGAGCTTGAAGTTGGCGATCAGCTGGCGGCCGAGCTGGCCGCGCGCGCCCTCGGCGAACACGGTGTACTTGGCATGCAGCTCCATGCCGAGCTGAAACTCGCCGGTCAGCTCGCCATTCTTGTCGACGCCCATGTTGCCGGTGGCGATGCCCTTGACAGCGCCCGCCTCGTTGTAGAGCACCTCGGTGGCGGCGAAGCCCGGGAAGATCTCGACGCCCAGCCCCTCGGCCTGCTGCGCGAGCCAGCGCACCACGTTGCCCAGGCTGATGACGTAGTTGCCTTCGTTGTGGAAGCAGTCGGGGATCAGGAAGCTCGGCGTGTCGAACGCGCCGGTCTCGCTCAGGAACAGCACCTGGTCGGCGGTGACGGGCTGGTTCAGCGGCGCGCCGAGTTCCTTCCAGTTGGGCAGCAGCTCGGTCAGGGCCTTCGGGTCCATCACGGCGCCGCTCAGGATGTGGGCGCCGGGCTCGGAGCCCTTCTCGAGCACGACGACCGAGATCTCCTTGCCCTGCTCGGCGGCGAGCTGCTTCAGCCGGATGGCGGTCGCCAGGCCGCCGGGGCCGCCGCCGACAACGACCACGTCGTATTCCATCGCTTCGCGCGGGCCGTGTGCGGCAAGGATTTCAGCGGGCGTCATGCGGCTTCCTTCGGGTTGTCATTGGCGGTGGATTCTAGGCGCGCAGGCGCCTCGAACAGCCCCTTGCCGCGCGGGTTGGAGGAGGCTCCCCAACACCGGCTGCGTGCTATCGTGCCTGCGCATTCACGCATCCGTGGGAGAGACGAGCACATGAGCTACAACATCGATCTGTCGGGCCGGGTCGCGCTGGTGACAGGCGCGTCCAGCGGCCTGGGCGAGCAGTTCGCCAAGACGCTCGCGAAGGCCGGCGCCGGCGTGGTGCTCGCCGGGCGCCGCATCGAGCGCCTGAAGACGCTGCGCGCCGAGATCGAAGGCGACGGCGGCGATGCGCACGTCGTCACGCTCGACGTGACCGACCGCGACAGCATCAAGTCGGCGGTCGCGCATGCCGAGACCGAGATGGGCACGATCGACATCCTGGTCAACAACTCCGGTGTCGGCACGACCCAGCTGCTGACCGAGGTCACCGAGGACGACTACGACTACGTCTTCAACACCAACACCCGCGGCGCGTTCTTCGTCGCGCAGGAGGTCGGCAAGCGGATGATCGCGCGCTCCAAGGGCGCGGCACCCGGCACCTTCACCGGCGGGCGCATCGTCAACATCGCGTCGATGGCCGGCATCAAGCCGCTGAGCCGGATCGGCGTGTACGCGATGAGCAAGGCGGCGGTCGTGCACATGACGCGCGCGATGGCGCTGGAATGGGGCCGCTACGGCATCAACGTCAACGCGATCTGCCCCGGCTACATCGACACCGAGATCAACCACCACCAGTGGAGCACCGAGCAGGGACGCAAGCTGATCGAGATGCTGCCGCGCAAGCGCGTCGGCCAGCCGTCCGATCTGGACGCGGTGCTGATGATGCTGGTCGCGAACGAGAGCCACTTCGTCAACGGCGCCGTGATCCAGGCCGACGACGGTTTCGGCGTCTAGGCATGCAGCTCCGGCCCCTGTCGCTGCTGGAAGCACGCGTGCTGGGCGTGCTGATCGAGAAGGCCCACACGGTGCCCGACAGCTACCCGCTGTCGCTCAACTCGCTGACGCTGGGCTGCAACCAGAAGACCGCCCGCGAGCCGGTGCTGAATGCGCTCGAAGCCGAAGTGCAGGACGCGGTGCTGGCGTTGAAGGCGTTGAACCTCGTGTTCGAGGCCAGCGGCTCGCGCGTGACGCGCTACGAGCACAACGCGGGGCGGGCGCTCGCGCTGCCGTCGCAATCGATCGCGCTGCTGGCCACGCTGGTGCTGCGCGGGCCGCAGACGGTGTCGGAGCTGCGCACGGCCTCCGAGCGGTTGCACAAGTTTGCCGACCTGTCGTCGGTCGAGGGTTTTCTCGACGAGCTCGCCGCGCGGGCGGACGAGAAGGGCGGCGCGCTGGTCGTCAAGCTGCCGCGCGCCCCGGGCGCGCGCGAGCCGCGCTGGGCGCATCTGCTGAGCGGTGCGGTCGACACCTCGTTGATGCCGGTCGCCACCGATTCGGCCGATTTCGTCGCCGCCAGCGAACTGGTGGCGCTGAAGGCGCAGCAGGGTGCGATGCAGGCCGAACTGACGGAACTGCGCGGGCTCGTCGATCGGCTCTATGCCGAACTCGGCGTGACCCGCACCTGAAGGAACCGAGACCGATGCGATTCGACCTGCCCGACGAGAAGAAGCTGACCCACGAGATGATCATCCCGATGCGCTGGGGCGACATGGACGCGATGGGCCACATCAACAACACGATCTACTTCCGCTACATGGAGTCGGTGCGGCTGGAGTGGCTGTTCAAGGTCGGCGGCGCGACCGACGCGCAGGGCAACGGCCCGGTCATCGTCAACGCCTTCTGCAACTTCATCCGCCAGCTCAAGTACCCCGGTGACCTGCTCGCGAAGCACTACGTGGCGAACCCCGGACGAACCAGCTTTGACACCTACCTGACGCTGGAGCGCACCGACGCGCCCGGTGTGATCTGCGCCTCCGGCGGCGCGAAGACGGTGTGGGTCAACTACGCGGCGGAGAAGTCGGTGCCGCTGCCGGAAGCGGTGCGCGCGCTGATCGCCTGATCGGCCCGTTCAGGCCCGCAGCAGTTTGTGCACCAGTTCCGGCGTGGTGCTCGCCAGGTGCTTTTTCATCAGCCGCGCGCGGTAGACGTCGACGGTGCGTGGGCTGATGCCGAGCCGCTTGCCGATCTGCTTGCTGGTCAACCCGTCGATCAGCAGCGCGGCGATCTCGCGCTCGCGCGGCGTCAGCTCGACGCCGACGCGGCGCTTGGCCGACAAGTCCTCGAACGACCAGATGCCGGCCGCGTGCGGTTGGGCCGGGTCGAGCGCGCGGCCCGAGACGTGACACCAGAACAGGGCATCGCGCTGCGCGCCGCCCAGGCGCTTCATCACGCGCTCGTCGGCATAGCCGCCGCGGGCGTTCAGGCTGGCGACGATGCGCGCGCCGGTGTTCTCGAACTCGGCCTGCGAGGGGTACAGCAGCTCGAAGCTCTGGCCGACGAGCGCCTCGCGGGTGGTGCCGAACATGTCCAGCAGCTCGCGGTTGCAGTCGACCATCAGGCGGTTGCGCGACAGCACCAGGCCGATCGGCGCCAGGTCGAAGGCGGTGCGGTAGTCGAGTGCCGTCACGGTCAGAGCAGGGCGTAGCTCGTGGTCGCGTGGGCGGCGAGGACGTTGTCGCCGGTCGTGATGCGGATGTCGCCGAAGGCCATCGTCTTGCCCAGGCGCAGCACGGTCGCCGTCACACGCACCTCGCCGGCGTTGCCGGGGACCGGGCGCAGGAACGTGGTCTGAAGCTGCACCGTCGTCATCGGGCGGAACGCGCCGAGTCGGGTCACCACCGCCAGCACCATCGCGGTGTCGGCGGCTGCCATCAGCGTCTGGCCGCACATCACGCCGCCGGCGTGCACGTGGCGCGGCGTGACCGGCAGGCCGAGCACGACTTCACCCGGGCTCGCGGCGATCACCCGCAGCTCGAGCAGCTTGACCCAGTCGGCGAACACGTTCGCCAACGCGTCGTCGAGGAAAGCGGTGTCGAATGCGGGCGCGGGGGTCGTGTCGGTCATGGCAGGCTGCGGAAGTATGCTTAGGCGATTCTACGTAACGACTACGTAATGCCATACGTAGTACGCTCCCGCGCTGCATCTCGCACGCGTTTCTCCAGGAGGCATCCGAATGAACAAGATCTTCCCCAGCGCCGCCGCCGCGCTCCAGGGTGTCGTGAAGGACGGCCAGCTGATGGCCGTCGGCGGCTTCGGCCTGTGCGGCATTCCCGAGGCGCTGATCGAGGCGCTGCGCGACTCGGGCGTCAAGGGCCTGACCGTGATCTCGAACAATGCCGGCGTCGACGGCTTCGGCCTCGGGCTGCTGCTCGAGACGCGCCAGATCAAGCGGATGATCTCGAGCTACGTCGGCGAGAACAAGGAGTTCGAGCGCCAGTACCTGGCCGGCGAACTCGAGCTCGAGTTCACGCCGCAGGGCACGCTGGCCGAGAAGCTGCGCGCCGGCGGCGCCGGCATCCCGGCGTTCTTCACGAAGACCGGCGTGGGCACGCTGGTGGCCGAAGGCAAGGAGACGCGCGAGTTCGATGGCCACGTCTACGTGATGGAGCGGGCGCTGGTGCCCGAGGTCGCGCTGGTCAAGGCGTGGAAGGCCGACAAGAGCGGCAACCTGATCTTCCGCCGCACCGCGCGCAACTTCAACCCGGCCTGCGCGATGGCCGGCAAGACCACGATTGTCGAGGTCGAGGAGATCGTCGAGACGGGGTCGTTCGATCCCGATGCCGTGCACCTCCCCGGCATCTACGTTCACCGCATCGTGCTGAACGCGAACCCCGAGAAGCGCATCGAGAAGCGCACCATCACCGAGAAAGCGGGAGCCTGAACATGGCCTGGACACACGACCAAATGGCTGCTCGCGCCGCCAAAGAGCTTCAAGACGGCTTCTACGTGAACCTGGGCATCGGCCTGCCGACGCTGGTCGCGAACTTCGTCTCGCCCGATATCGAGGTCTGGCTGCAGAGCGAGAACGGCATGCTCGGCATCGGCCCGTTCCCGACCGAGGACCAGGTCGACGCCGACCTCATCAACGCCGGCAAGCAGACGGTCACCACGCTGCCGGGCTCGTCGATCTTCGGCTCGCACGACAGCTTCGCGATGATCCGGGGCGGCAAGATCAACCTGTCGATCCTCGGCGCGATGCAGGTCAGCGCCAAGGGTGATCTGGCCAACTGGATGATCCCGGGCAAGATGGTCAAGGGCATGGGCGGCGCGATGGACCTGGTCGCCGGCGTCGCGCGCGTGCTGGTGCTGATGGAGCACGTCGCGAAGAAGAAGGACGGCACGATCGACCTGAAGATCCTGCCCGAGTGCACGCTGCCGCTGACCGGCGTGGGCGTGGTGAATCGCATCATCACCGACCTGGCGGTGCTCGACGTCACGCCCGCCGGGCTCAAGCTGGTCGAACTGGCCGACGGCGTGACCCGCGAAGAGCTGCAATCGAAGACGGGCGTACCGGTGCTCTGACCGCCGACGTCGGCCACCGCGATGCTGCACGACCCGGCACGCCACGAGGCCCTGACGGCGACGCCGTGGCAGGAGGCGCCGGTGCGCGCGGCGCTCCAGGCGATCGCCGACGACATCTGCGAGCGCTTCGATCCGGCCACGCTCTGGCCCTCGCATCCGCGCGAGCGCGAAGAGGGCGACGCGGCGGTGCCGCAGCCGATGCTCTACAACGGCGCAGCGGGCGTGGTCTGGGCGCTGCAGCGCCTGCGCGATCACGGCGTCGCGCGGGTCGAGCTCGACCTCGCGCCGATCGTCACGGGTCTGCACGAGCACAGCCGGCGCTGGATTGCTGCCAACGAGTCCGAATGGCCGTCGTATTTCCTCGGCCACTCGGCGGTGCTGCTGCTGCAGTGGTCGCAGGACCGCCCGCCCGCGGTCGCGGATGAGCTGTTTGCGCTGGTCGAGAGCAACCTCGAGAACAAGGCGCTCGAAGCGTTGTGGGGCTCGCCCGGCACGCTGGTCGCGGCGCTGCACATCCTCGAGGCGACCGGCGAGGCGCGTTGGCACGCGCTGTTCCGCCGCGGCATCGACATCCTGTGGTCGCAGATGAGTCCGGTACGCCACAGCGCGCACCCCGATCGCGAAGTCTGGATCTGGATCCAGCAGCTCTACGGCAAGACCAGTCACTACCTCGGTGCCGGCCACGGTTTCGCGGGCAACCTGTTTCCGGTGATCCGTGGCGCGCGCTGGCTCGATCCATCGGTCGTGGCGGCGTTCGAGGCGCGGGCCGCCGACACGCTCGACGTGGCGGCCGTGCGCGAGCCGGGCCTCGTGCACTGGGAGCCGATGTTCGACCGCGCGTTCTTCGGCTACCCGCCGCGCCCGATGGTGCAGGACTGCCACGGCGGCCCGGGCATCATCTGCCGCCTGGCCGGGACGCAGTCGGCGCCGCTGCGCGCGATGCTGGTCGAGGCCGGCGAGCTGGTCTGGCAGGCGGGGCCGCTGGTCAAGCGACCGGGCCTGTGCCACGGCACCGACGGCAACGGCTATGCGTTCCTGAAGCTGCACGCGATGACGGGCGAGAGCGTCTGGCTGGATCGTGCGCGCGCCTTCGCGATGCACGCGATCGGGCAGTCCGACGCGCTCGCCGCGCAGTACGGCTGCCGCGTGCCGTCGTTATGGACCGGCGACCTCGGTCTGGCGATCTACCTGTCGGCCTGCCTGCGCGTCGACCCGGACCTGCCGGCGCTCGACAGCTTCTGATTCAGCGCGGCGTCGCAGCCCGCTGTCGCTGCACCTCGTTGCGCTTCATCTTCAGGTACTCGTCGCGTTCCACCTCGTGGAGTTGCCGCGCGTGGCGTTCGGTCGCGTCGAACCAGTCGCGCAGGCGCTTTTCCTGGCGGTCACCGGCCGGGCTGGCCATCGACCCGAGGTAGGCCTCGATCGCGAGGTAGTAGCGCATCGTGTTTCGCTCGACCACGCCGCGCACGCCGTCGATGTAGGTCGGCTTGCCGTCCTCGCCCTTGCCGGTGACGCTGAAGCCGACCTTGTCGCGCCCGGCCGTGGCCAGGTAGGCCTGCATCGCCAGCCGCGCCGCGGTGCCGTAGCCGTAGGCGTACGACATGTGGACGAAGCTGCGCTTGTCGTCGAGCGGGATCGCCTCCAGCGCGAGCCGGTAGTTCTTCGTGCCCATCGGCCCGTCGTCGGCGCTCATCTGGACCCGCAGGTAGTCCGCGCTCGCGGCCGGCATCGTGTAGTTGAAGGCGACCTTGTAGCCGTCGTCGAGCGGCTGGTCGAACTTGCGACCGACGACCAGGCTCAGCACCTCGGCCGGCGGCTTGCCGGTGAAGGTGCAGCCCTTGACGTTGAGGTGCAGGATCAGCAGATCGCACCAATGGTCCATGCCTTGCAGCGCGGGGCCGACGAGCGTGAACGGCTGATCGACCACCGCGTAGACGTCGCCCTTCAGGTCGCCCGACGACTGGGCCGATTCCAGCACCAGCGGCCGCTGGAACGGGTTGTTCGCGAGCTTCTCCTTCAGGCTGTCGTGCCGCGCCTTCAGGCCCGCCGCGTCCTGGGCGTGGACCGGTGCGATCAGCGCCAGCGCGAGGGCGAGGGCCAGCCCGGCGGCGTGCTTCCATGAGGTGTTCATCGCGTTGTCTCCTTGGTGTCTCGTCAGAGCCAGTACTGCCAGATCCTCCCGAACGTCTCCTTGGCGCGCTCGAGCGGCGAACGCCGTTGCCACTGCTCGAGCGTGACCTGCTTCGACTGGGCCAGGTCGTCGTCGAACGCCGCGCGCATGCGCTGGCCGAACTCCTTGCCGAGCACGACCGCGTTGACCTCCTGGTTGTGCAGGAAGCTGCGCCAGTCCAGGTTGGTCGAGCCGACCGTCGACCAGACGCCGTCGATCAGCGCCGTCTTCGCATGCAGCAGCGCGTTCTGGCGCTCGTAGATCTTGATGCCGCCGGCCAGCAGCTCGTCGTAGTAGGAGCGGCCGGCGTGGAACACCAGCGCGGAGTCGGTCGCACCGGGCAGCACGATCTTCACGTCGACGCCGCGCGCCACCGCGCCCTTGAGCGAGGCGATCAGCTGCGGGTCCGGCACGAAGTACGCGTTGGTCAGCAGGATCTCGGTCTCGGCCGAATCGATCGCCGAGATCAGCGTCGCGTAGATCACGCTGTAGGGTTCGTCCGGCGAGCCGCCGAGCGCGTGCACCACCTCGTTTCCCTGGCGCGTGAGCTTCGGGAAGTAGTTGCGCGGTGCCAGCGGCTTGCCCTTCTGTTTCTCCCAGGTCGCGATGAACAGCTTCTGCAGCTCGGCGACGACCGGGCCGTCGATCTGCAGGTCGGTGTCGCGCCAGGGCTGCTTGTTGCCGGGGCGGTCGTTCTTCGAGCCCTGGCTGAACGAGCCGCCCGAATAGACGCTGCTGATGTTGATGCCGCCCAGGAACGCGGTCTGGCCGTCGACGACGAGCAGCTTGCGGTGGTCGCGCTGATTCACCTCCCAGCCCGCCTTGGCGGTCAGCGGGTTGACCGGGTTGAACTCGACCACGTTGATGCCGGCGTCCGTCAGCGCCGTGAAGAACTCCTTCGGGGTGCTCAGCGTGCCGACGCTGTCGCGGATCAGGTTGACCGTGACGCCCTGGCGCTGCTTGGCGATCAGTGCGGCGGCGAAGCGCTGGCCGACCTCGTCGGCCTCCAGGATGTAGGTCTCCATGTTGATGTGGTCGCGCGCGCCCTCGATCGCCGCGAACATCGCCTGGTAGGTGGCTGGCCCGTCGAGCAGCAGCGAGACGCGGTTGCCGGCGACCAGCGGGCTGTCGCTGATCGCGGCTTCCAGCGCGAGGTGCCGGTCGAGGACATCGGTTTCCTTGCCATCGGCGCGCAGGCGATCGAGGATCTCCTTGCTGCGCGCAGCCGACAGCGGGCCGCGCCCGCCCTGCAACTGAGGTTCGCCGCTGCCGCGCGCCATGTCCGGCACGACGCGCGGCAGTGCGGTGCAGCCGCCGAGCAGCAGGATCGAGGCGACGAGCATCCAGCGGGGGAGCCAGCGGGTCATGCGGGGACTTTCTGCGCCAACGCGCGTGCGGCGGCGGCGACCAGCGCCGGGCCTTGGTAGATGAAGCCGGTGTAGAGCTGGACCAGGTTGGCGCCGGCCGCGACCTTGGCGCGCGCATCGGCGGCGCTCATCACGCCGCCGACGCCGATGATCGGATAGGCGCTGCCGAGTGCGGCACGCAGCTGGGCGATCACGCGGTTCGACGCCGCCAGCACCGGCGCGCCCGACAGGCCTCCGGCCTCGTCGCCATGCGCCAGGTGCTTGACGGCGTCGCGCGCAATCGTGGTGTTGGTCGCGATCACGCCGTCGATCGCGTGGCGCTTCAAGGTCGCGGCGATCGCGTCGACTTGCGCCTCGTCCAGGTCGGGCGCGATCTTCAGGAACACCGGCACGCGGCGGCCATGCTTCGTCGCGAGTTGCTCGCGGCGCCGCTGCACGGCGCCGAGCAACGCGTCGAGCGCGTCGTCGCCTTGCAGCGCGCGCAGGTTCTTGGTGTTCGGGCTCGAGATGTTGAGCGTCACGTAGTCGGCGTGCGGGTAGACGCCGTCCAGGCACAACAGGTAGTCGGACGCCGCGTCCTCGATCGGCGTGGCCGCGTTCTTGCCGATGTTCAGGCCCAGGATGCCGCCGTTGGCGCGAAAGTGCGCGCGCTTCACGTTGGCGATGAAGGCGTCCAGTCCCTCGTTGTTGAAGCCGAGCCGGTTGATCAGCGCGTTCGCCTCGGGCAGGCGGAACATGCGCGGCTTCGGGTTGCCGGGCTGGGCCTTGGGCGTCACGGTGCCGACCTCGATGAAGCCGAAGCCCATCGCACCCAGGCCGTCGATGCAGCGGCCGTTCTTGTCGAGGCCAGCGGCCAGACCGATGCGGTTCGGGAACTTCAGACCGGCCAGCACCACCGGGTCGTCGACGCGGTTTTGGGACCACACGCATTGCAGCGGCGTGTTCTGCATCCGCGCGATCGAATCGAGCGTCAGGTCATGGGCGCGTTCGGGGTCGAGACCGAACAGAAAAGGGCGGGCGAGGGCATAGGGAAGCAGCGACATGGTTGCAGATTGTCGCAGTGGATGTCGCGTCATACTGTGTCGTCGGACACGTCCTACCCGCTTTTCAGGGAACCTTTATGAGCCCGTACCACCCCGTGGAACCGCACCGCTTCGAGCGCGACACCTTCGGCGAGATCGCCGTCGCCGACACCGCCCTGTGGGGCGCACAGACGCAGCGCTCGCTGCATCACTTCGCGATCTCGTCCGAGCGCATGGCGCCCGAATTGATCCACGCACTCGCGCTCGTCAAGCGCAGTGCCGCGCTCGTCAATCGCGAACTCGGCGTGCTCGATGCCGCGAAGGCGGACGCGATCGTCGCGGCCGCCGACGAAGTGCTCGCGGGTCGGCACGACGCGCAGTTCCCGCTCTCGGTCTGGCAGACCGGCTCGGGCACCCAGACCAACATGAACATGAACGAGGTGCTGGCGAACCGCGCCTCGCAGCTGCTCGGCGGTCCGGTCGGCGAGGCGCGGCTGGTGCACCCGAACGACGACGTGAACCGCGGCCAGTCGTCGAACGACGTGTTCCCGACGGCGATGAGCGTCGCGGCGCTGACCGCGCTGGAGTCCCGCCTGCTGCCCGCGCTCGACACGCTGCGCGCGACGCTGGCCGCCAAGGCACACGCGTTCGCCGACGTCGTCAAGATCGGCCGCACCCACCTGCAGGACGCGACGCCGCTGACACTGGGGCAGGAGATCTCCGGCTGGGTCGCTCAGATCGACCATGGCATCCGGCACCTGCGCACGACCCGCCCACACCTGCGCGAACTGGCGCTCGGCGGCACGGCAGTCGGGACCGGGCTGAACGCCCATCCGGAATTCGGCGTTCGCGTCGCGGCGGAATTGGCGCGCACGACCGGCTATCCGTTCGAATCGGCGCCGAACAAGTTCGAGGCGCTGGCCGCGCACGATGCGATGGTGTTCGCGCACGGCGCGCTGAAGACCGTGGCCGCGTCGCTGACCAAGATCGCCAACGACGTGCGCTGGCTCGCGTCCGGCCCGCGCTCGGGCCTCGGCGAGATCACCATCCCCGAGAACGAGCCCGGCAGCTCGATCATGCCGGGCAAGGTCAACCCGACCCAGTGCGAGGCGCTGACGATGCTGGCCGCGCAGGTGATGGGCAACGACGTGGCGGTGAACATCGGCGGCGCGTCGGGCAACTTCGAGCTCAACGTGTTCAAGCCGCTGATCATCCACAACCTGCTGCAGAGCATGCGCCTGCTGGCCGACGGGGTGCGCAGCTTCGAGGAGCACTGCGCACGCGGCATCAAGGCCGACCGCGCCCGCATCGGCGAGCTGGTCGGCCGCTCGCTGATGCTGGTGACGGCGCTGAACCCGCACATCGGCTACGACAAGGCCGCCAAGATCGCGAAGGCCGCGCACGCGCAGGGCCTCAGCCTGAAGGAGGCGGCGCTGGCCTCGGGGTTCGTGACGGCCGAGCAGTTCGACCTCTGGGTGAGGCCCGAGGCGATGGTCGGATAATCGCAGCCCATGACCCAGGACGAACTCAAGGCCCTCGTCGGCCAGGCCGCGACGGCCTACGTGGAACCCGGCAGCATCATCGGCGTCGGCACCGGCTCGACGGTGAACTGCTTCATCGACGCGCTCGCGAAGATGCCGCTGCCCATCAAGGCCGCGGTGTCGAGCTCGCATGCCAGCACCGAGCGGATGCGGGCGCTCGGCATCGAGGTGCTCGATGCCAACCAGGTCGAGTCGCTCGCCGTCTACATCGACGGCGCCGACGAGATCGACCACGCCGGCCACATGATCAAGGGCGGCGGTGCCGCGCTGACGCGCGAGAAGATCGTGGCCGACATCGCGGTGCGGTTCGTCTGCATCGCCGACGAATCCAAGCTGGTGACGACGCTGGGTCGCTTCCCGCTGCCGATCGAAGTGATCCCGATGGCGGCGGCGCAGATTGCGCGCCGCGTGCGCGCGCTCGGCGGCGAGCCGGCGCTGCGGGCCGGCGTGGTGACCGACAACAGCGGCCAGATCATCGACGTGCGCGGCCTCGCGATCACGGACCCCGCAGCGATGGAGCGCGAGATCAACCAGTGGCCGGGTGTTGTCAGCGTCGGCATCTTCGCGCGCAACAAGGCCGATCTGTGTCTGCTGGGCACTGCACAGGGCGTGCGGACGCTGACTTTCTGAGCCGCGGGTGCGCGCCGGCGGCCGAGTGCGACCGAAAAGCGCGTAACCTCGGGCCTCGGCACCCGCGCGGGCGCCGGACCCGGCACTGACACAAAGGACGGCCCATGGCCAAACCAAATTATTCGTTCGAGAAGCGCCAGCGCGAGCTGGCGAAGAAGAAGAAGAAGGAAGAGAAGCTGAAGGAGAAGGCCGGCCGCAAGGCGGGCGAACCGGGCAGCGACGACGCGCCCGCGGACGAAGACACCAGCGCCGAGGCGCAACCTGTCGACGGGCAGGCGCCGGCCCCATGACGTGACGCGGCGCCGCCGACCCGCAGCGGACGCCGCGGCGCCAGCGCCACCTGCCGCATCGCCGGTGGCCGCGTACGCGCCCACCTTCAACGCCGGTTTCCAGGCGACCGCGTCGCGGGTGCAGGAGATGCACCAGGCGATCGCCGGCAAGACCTTCGACAGTCTCCTGCGCGTTCCTGGCCTGTCGATGCCGACCCGGATCGTGCAGGGCGTCCACGACGCGATCACCCAGGGCGTCTACGCCGCGGTGCGGCATGGCGGCAGCGCCGCCTTCGCGCTGGCGGGCGGCGTCGAGCGGCGCGTGGACGATCCGGCGCGCACACCCGGTCCCAAGGAACAGTTCTTTCGCAGCGCGCTCAACGGCGCGGTCGGCGACACGCTGGCAGCCGCCGGCAGCGCGCTGGCCGTGCAGATGAGCCTGCGCGAGCGCGACGGGCCGGTGACGCGGGAGCGGTTTGCGGGTTTGCCGGCACGGGCCTGCATCTTCCTGCACGGCCTGGCCTGCGACGAGCACAGCTGGCGCCTGCGCCAGGACGCGTGGGCCGATTCGCCGTGGGCCGCGCGCCACCGGCCCGGTGAGGGCGTCACCTATGGCGAACTCCTCGAGAGCGAACTGGGCATCGGCGCACTCTGGCTGCGCTACAACACCGGCCTCGCGGTCGATCAGAACGCGCAACAACTGGCCGAGCTGATGCAGCGCGCGGCCGCCGCGGCGCCGCAGGTGAGCGAGTGGGTGCTGGTCGGCCACAGCATGGGCGGCCTGGTCGCGCGGCGCGCGCATGCGCTCGCGACCGACGGCGGGCTCGACTGGGCGACGCGCGTCCGCACGATCGTCTGCCTCGGCTCACCGCACCAGGGCGCGCCGCTGGCCGGTCTGGGCCACGCCGCCGCGGCGGCGCTCGACGTGTCCGACGTGACCCGGCCGCTCGCGCGGGTCGCGAATGCCCGCAGCCGCGGCATCAAGGACCTGCGACGGGGATTGAAAGGCCAGACGGCGCCGGCACTCGCGCTGCGGCTGGTGTTCGGCACGCTCGGCGACCCGGGCGAAACCGGGCTCGGCACGCTGGTCGGCCGCTGGCTCGGCGATGGGCTGGTGCGTGCCGGCAGTGCGTCGGCCGACGAACTCGGCGGCGACGTGCAGCGCGTCGAACTCGCGGGTCTCGGCCACATGGCCCTGTTGAACCACCCGCGCGTCTACGGCGTCATTCGCGGCTGGATGGCGCGCGATTCGGCCTGCGCCGCGCCCGGCGGCTGACGAAGCGGGCCGGGTCGAGCGCATCGAGCAGGCTGGCTTCCACCGGCGCCGGCGCACCGGCGACCCACGACGCCAGCACCTGCGCGCCGAGCGCGCTCCAGGTCACGCCGCGCGAGCCGAGCGCGGCGAACAGGAACAGGCCGGGTTGACGCGGCACCTGGCGCCGCTGTTCGAGCCGTGCGCCGTGCGGCGCGAGTTCGGGGACGGCGCCGATCAGCGGCAGCCTGTCCCGCGCGCTGCAGCGCCACCCGGTGCGACCGCGCAGGTCGGCCGGCGTGAGCGCGACCGGCCGGCCGGTCAGGCGCGCGAGTTGCGCGAGGTTGGCGACGTGGTCGGCCTCGCGCACCGACGGATCGGTGTCGCCGGGTTGTGCGGTCGCGCCGAACATCGCTTCGCCGCCGATCGCCGGCAGCAGGTAGCCGCGGCCGGCGATCGGCACCTGCGGCGTCGCCACGCGGGATGCATCGGCCACGCTGATCTGGCCGCGCACGCTGTCGATCGGCCAGTCGGCCGCGCCGATCAGGCGCAACGCGTCGGCGGCGTTCGCGAGCACCACGGTGGACGCCTCGGCCAGCGTGTTGCCGCCCGCATCGATCAGGCGCCAGGCCGAACCGATGCCCTCGATGCGCTGCACCGCGGCCTGCGGGCGCCACGCCGTGCGGTCGCCGGCGCGGGCAATGAAGTGGCGCGCCAGCCCGGCGGGCTGGACCCAGCCTCCGCCCGGATAGAACCACGCCGGATGATCGAGCGCGAGGCCGGCCCGGGCGCTGGCCTCGTCCGCGGCCAGCGCCTCCACATAGGCGTGTGGCAGGTCGAGTTGGTGCAGCACCGCGCGCATCTGCGTGACGGTCAGGGTGGTTTCCAGGCGGAGCAGGCCGCGCGCGCTGCCGGGCACGCCGGCGTCGACCGCCGCCTGCACCGCGCCGCGCGCGGCCAGCGCGGCGGCGCGATTGAAGCGCGCGTGCAGGCCGTCCTGCGCATTGACGATGCCGTGAAACAGTCCGGCCGGGTTGCCCGAGGCCTCGGTGGCGGGCGCGACGTGTCGGTCGAGCAGCGTGCTGCGCCAGCCCTGCGCGGCGAGGGCCCAGGCGGCCGCACAACCGGCCAGGCCGGCGCCGACGATCACGGCGTGGCGCTCGCCGTCGGCACGTTGCGCGGGCATGCGCGCGGGGGCGCGCCGCGGCCTGAACGCCGGGGCGAAGCGCGCGCGGATCGCCCCGCGTCCGGCGTGCTGCTCGATGTCGACGCTGAAGCCCGCGGCGGACAACGCCGCGCCCCACGCCGGCGGGTGGCCGATCGCGACCAGCATCGCGTCCGGTGCGGCGAGCCGGGCGAACGCCTTGGCCAGGCGCGCATCGGAATCGGACGGGAGCGTGGCCAGCTCGAACGCATCGACGGTGGCCACCACCTCGGGCAGCCAGGCGCGCAACCCGCCGATGGCGAGCAGCAACTCGACCCCCCCGTGATCGAACGACAGCCGATGCAGGTTCGGCGTCAGCGGTGGCCAGGCAGCGCGCAGCGCCGCGACAAGCGGCGACGCGGCGTCGTGGGCGGCGCCGAGTGCGTCGTCCGTCGGCGGTTCCGGCTCGATGGCGATGTAGACGAGACGCTCGCAGCGCTGCCGGTCGTCGCGCCAGGCTTGCCAGGCATCGAGGAACGCGTCCCCGGCGCCGAACCCGGTGGCGAGGATGACGAACCGTTCGCGACCCTGCCAGCGATGCATCGCCGTCACGTGCTGCGCGCGGCCAGCCAGGCGAGCAGGCGGTCGCGCGCCGGCGCCAGGCCGCGGTAGTCCAGCACCGCCGGGCTCATGCTCGCGAGCGCCGCGTGCAGCGCCCGTGCACGCTGCGCGGTGTCGATCGCCGTCGTCAGTGGTCGGCATTCGACCAGGATCGTGAACACCGCCTGCTGCGCTCCCGGAACGGGGAGGAAGGTCTGATGCTCGGTGCGCAACGTCGCGGTCGCGGCCAGCGCGTCGGCGCCCGCGTCGACCCGCCAACGCGCCGGCGGCACATGGTCCGGGTGCTGCGACAGGCGCGCGTCGCTGGCGACGCTCCAGACGAAGCGTTCCCAGCGCTCGCTGCCGGTGACGAGCCGCGCGAGGTGGTCGGCGGCGGTGATCAGGAGCTGGTTGTCCGCGACCGGCGCGTGGACCTCGGCGAAGTGGCGCCCGACCTTGTCCGCCGGCGCCCAGCGCGACGGCAGGCACACGGCGAGCCAGGGGATGTGCGCCGTCCGCCCATCGATGACGGCAAGGTCTTCCGCGAGCGCGAGGCTGAGCAGGCCCGGCAGGCGCCACGCGGCCGGCAGCGCGCGCAGCACGGCGCCGATCGCAGGATCACCGTCGCCCTGCACCTCGGTGCCGCGCACGGACCAGCCGAGCAGCGCGGCGTCGAACGCCAGGTCGCCATCCCAGTCGAAGGCATCGGGGTGATCGCGCAGCGCCCGGTCGAGCAGCGCGTGGAGCGCGGGGCCGGCGTCGAAGCCGGGCGCCGTGAGCAGGGCGGTCAGCGGCCGGTCGCGCAGCACCGCGGTCTTTTCGAGCAGGGCCGCCGAACCGGGTTGGTTCGGGGTCAGCGGCGCCGTGCCGGGTGCGATGAGCCGAAGGCCCGGTTGCATCCGGAACGGGGCGGCGACGGCGCTGAAATCGAAGGCCATGCGGCCCTCCGGCAACGCGTCAGACGCGCTTGCGGTACTCGTGGGTGCGGGTGTCGATCTCGACCTTGTCGCCGGTCTGCACGAACAGCGGCACCGAGATCTCGAAGCCGGTGGCGATCTTCGCGGTCTTCAGCACCTTGCCCGAGGTGTCGCCCTTGACGGCCGGCTCGGTGTCGGTGATCTCGCGGACCAGGCTGGTCGGCAGCTCGACCGAGATCGCCTTGCCGTCGTAGAACACCACTTCGACGGGCATGCCGTCTTCGAGGTACTGGATCGCGTCGCCCATGTTCTCGGACTCGACCTCGAACTGGTTGTACTCGGCGTCCATGAACGCGTACATCGGATCGGCGAAGTAGGAGTAGGTGCACTCCTTCTTGTCGAGCACGACCTGGTCGAGCTTGTCGTCGGCCTTGAAGACGACTTCCGTGCCCGAGTTCGACAGCAGGCTCTTCAGCTTCATGCGCACGGTGGCCGAATTGCGGCCGCCGCGGCTGTACTCGGTGCGCAGCACGACCATCGGGTCCTTGCCCTGCATGATGACGTTGCCGGCGCGAAATTCCATTGCGGTCTTCATAGCTGTTTCCGTATGCGGTGGGGGTGGCGCGACGCTGCGCCTGAACTCGCACACGCGGAGCCGAAAGACTCTGGTGCGCGAAAAGCCCTCGATTTTAGCGTGTTTCGGCGACGAAACCGAGCAGCTGGGAGGTCAGGTCCGGCTGGGCGAACAGGGAATCGCGCCACTGTCGGCAGTTTCGGAGCCAGTCGGTCGCGTCCGGGAACGGCGGCAGTGTGGCGGCCGCGCCGTTCCAGGCCTGCCAGAGCGCGCGCAGGTCGGCTTTCGCGCCGAAGCGGTCGAGGAACGCCTCGAGCTTGGCCACGTGCGCGTCATCGTGCTGCGGATAGATGTGCCACACGAACGGGCGGGCCGCCCATTGCGCGCGCACGAACGAGTCCTCGCCGCGCACGAAATTCAGGTCGCTGGCCCACAGCAGGTGGTCGTAGTCGCGCTGGGTCAGCCGCGGCAGCAGGTGGGCCCGCAGCGCGCCGCGCCGCAGCGCGCCGCCGAGGCGCTCCTGCGCCAGGCGAGACGCTTGTCCGGCGGTCGCCAGCAACAGCGTGGGCTGGCGCGCCAGCTGGTCGAACAGCGCATCGATGGCCGGCGGCTCGTAGCAGAACAGGCTGACGATGCGTTCGTCGGCTTGTCGCGCGGCGCCCTGCGCCGCCAGCCAGGCGGTCGGATCGAAGGCCGCCTGCCGCGTCGCGAGTTCGGGTTCGCGGATCAGCCCGCCGGTGCGCGGCGTGAAGCCAGGATAGAAGAACCACTTGCGCATCCCGGCGCCCGCGCCCTGGGTCTGCGGCGATGCCAGCCGATGGGTACGTTCGACGTACGGCTCGGCGCTGAGGTACTCCAGGTTGATCCAGATCGGCGGTCGACCGCGGTCGGCCATGCGGCGCACAAAGGATTCGGGCAGTTCGCAGCCGAAAGCCTCGATCACGACGTCCCCCGGCGCGTCGAGCTCTTCGCTCGCGGACCAGTCGCGCACCGCAACGCCCGGCGCGCCAGCGGGTGCCAGCCACTGCAGCGCCGTCGCATCGTCGACCCACAGTCGCACCTGCTCGCCGCGCCCGGCCAGGTCGGCGGCGAGGCGCCAGCACACACCGATGTCGCCGAAGTTGTCGACGACGCGGCAGAACAGATCCCATTGCATCGGGTCATTATCCGGAGCGGCGGCACAATCGCGCTCGATGACCGACGACGACGTTTCCACTTCAGCGCAGGTGCCGCACGACGCTGCCCGCGCACAGCTGCTGGCCGAAGTGGCCGCGCTGCCGAACCTGCCCGGCGTCTACCGCTACTTCGACGCGCAGGATGCGGTGCTGTACGTGGGCAAGGCGCGCGACCTGAAGAAGCGCGTGTCCAGCTACTTCCAGAAGAACCACGGCGGCACGCGCATCGGCCACATGATCACGAAGATCGCGCGGCTGCAGACGACGGTGGTGCGCTCGGAAGCCGAGGCGCTGCTGCTCGAGAACAACCTGATCAAGACGCTCGCGCCGCGCTACAACATCTTGTTCCGCGACGACAAGAGCTACCCGTACCTGAAGATCGTCTCGGGTCCGTTCCCGCGGGTCGCGTACTACCGCGGCTCGGTCGACCAGAAGCACCGCTATTTCGGTCCGTTCCCGAGCGCGTGGGCGGTGAAGGAATCGATCCAGATGATCCAGAAGGTGTTCCGCCTGCGCACCTGCGAGGACACCGTGTTCGCCAACCGCACCCGGCCGTGCCTGCTCTACCAGATCAAGCGCTGCTCCGGGCCGTGCGTGAACCTGGTCTCGGCCGACGACTACGCGCATGACGTGAACCACGCCGAGCGCTTCCTGCTCGGCGAGCAACAGGAATTGATGGACGACCTGCAGGCGCAGATGATGGCGCACGCGCAGGCGCTGAAGTTCGAGCAGGCGGCGGAGATCCGCAACCAGATCGGTGCGTTGTCGCGCGTGCTGCACCAGCAGTCGGTGGAGGACAACACCGGCGTGACCACCAAGGATGCCGACATCCTCGCCGTCAAGGTCGAGGGCGGCCGCGCCTGCGTCAACCTGGCGATGGTGCGCGGCGGCCGCCACCTGGGCGATCGGCCGTATTTCCCCAAGCACGTCGACGAGGTGATGGATTTCGGGCCCGAGGACGACGAGGCGGCCGTGCCGGCATCGGTCTCGCCCGAGGTACAGGTGCTGGAGGCGTTCATCGCCCAGCACTACCTCGATGGCGGCGTGCCGCCGCTGCTGGTGCTGAGCCACGCGGTCGACAAGACGCTGCTCGAGGCGCTCTCGCTGCAGAGCGGCATCAGGGTCACGGCCCAGCACCAGCCGCGCGAGCCGCGCCGGGCGTGGCTGGACATGTGCATCAAGGGCGCGCAGCTCAAGCTCGCGCAGTTGCTGGCGGAAGAGGGCTCGCAGCAGGCGCGCACGCGGGCGCTGGTCGAGGCGCTCGATCTCGCGGTCGAGAACATGGACGCGTTCCGGATCGAGTGCTTCGACATCAGCCATACCGCCGGCGAGTCGACCCAGGCCTCGTGCGTGGTCTTCGAAGGCCACAAGATGCAAAGCGCGCAGTACCGCCGCTACAACATCGAAGGCATCACCGGTGGCGACGACTACGCGGCGATGCGACAGGTCCTGACGCGCCGCTACGCGAAGCTGGCCGAGGCCGCGAGCCGCGGCGAGACGCGCCTGCCGGACCTGGTGCTGGTGGATGGCGGCCGCGGGCAGGTCAGCATGGCGCGCGAGGTGTTCGAGGAGCTGGGCATCGACCTCGGGCGCATCGTCGGCGTCGAGAAGGGCGAGGGCCGCAAGGTGGGCCTCGAGGAACTCGTGTTCGCCGACGGCCGCCCGAAGGTCTTCCTGGGGCGCGACTCGGCCGCGCTGATGCTGGTCGCGCAGATCCGCGACGAGGCGCACCGCTTCGCGATCACCGGCATGCGCGCGCGACGCGCCAGCGTGCGCACCGGCGGCAGCAAGCTCGAGGACATCGCCGGCATCGGGCCGAAGAAGCGTGCGAAGCTGCTGCAGCGCTTCGGCGGCGTACGCGGCGTGGGCAATGCGAGTGTCGAAGACCTGCTGAGCGTCGACGGCATCTCGAGAGAACTGGCAGAGGAAATCTATCGTGTCCTTCATTGATCGCCGCCGCGCCCTCGAGACGCGCTTGCGGGTGGGCCTGGCCAGTCTGGGCCTGATGGCGGGGTGCTCGGCGCCGCCGCCACCGTCGTCCGCCGCGCGTACTGCCGAGCCGACGCCGACGGCAACGCCGGCGCAGCCCGTCGCGGCCGCAGCGAAAGCGGCCGCCGCCTCCGACGTGCCGCTGAAACTGCCGCCCCCCGGCCCGGTGCGCAACTGGACCGAGGTCCGGCTGCAGGCCGCGCATCGCCTGGTCGCGGCGAATCCGAACGGCACCTACATGGGTGTCCCGCCCGAGCCCCTGCTCGGCATCCCGGTGCTAGAGATCGAGCTGAACGGCGACGGCAGCGTTCGACGGATCGTCTTCCTGCGGCACCCGCAGGAGGCCAAGGACACGTCCAAACTCGCCGAAGCGGCGGTGTACCGCGCGGCCCCGTTCGGCGACGTTTCGCGCCTGCCCAAGCCGTGGCGCTTCACCGAGACCTTCCTCTTCAATCACGAGCGCAAGTTCAAGCCGCGCACACTCGACCAGTGAGCGCTCGAACTGGGGCGACAATGGCGAGATGTTCTTCAACCTGCCGACCCTGCTGACCTGGGCGCGGATCGTCGCGATCCCGCTGATCGTCGGCGTGTTCCAGCTGCCGCTGTCCGAGCCCGACCGCAACCTCGTCGCGACGGTGCTGTTCGTGATCGTGGCGCTGACGGACTGGGCCGACGGCTACCTCGCCCGGAGACTGAACATGACCTCGTCGTTCGGCGCGTTCCTCGATCCGGTCGCCGACAAATTTCTCGTTTGCGCCGCGTTGCTGGTGCTGGTCGAACTCGATCGCGTGCAAAGTCTGATCGCACTGATCATCATTGGTCGCGAGATCGCCATTTCTGCGCTGCGCGAGTGGATGGCGCAGATCGGCGCGTCGCGCAGCGTCGCGGTGCACATGCTCGGCAAGGTCAAGACCGTCGTGCAGATGGTCGCGATCCCGTTCCTGCTGTTCCACGGCCGGCTTTTCGGCGTGATCGACACGCAGGTATGGGGCACGTGGCTGATCTACGCGTCCGCGGTGCTGACGATCTGGTCGATGGTGTACTACCTGCAGAAGGCGCTCCCGGAAATCCGCGCCAAGGCCCGCTAGCCGTGACGGCCCCGGCCGACCCGCGCGGTGCGCTCGTCCGCGCCATGCCGTGGGTGTTCGTGCTGATCTGGAGCACCGGTTTCGTCGTCGCGCGCTTCGGCATGCCGCACTCGCCGCCACTGACGTTCCTGTCGATGCGCTATGGCCTGTCGCTGCTGTGCTTCCTCGTGTGGGTCTGGTGGGCCGAGGTGCCGTGGCCGCGCGAGCGCGCGCAGTGGGGCCATCTCGCGGTCGTCGGGATGCTGCTGCATGCCGGCTACCTCGGCGGCGTGTGGGCGGCGGTGAAAGCCGGCATCGGCGCGGGGACGGTCGCGTTGCTGGTCGGGTTGCAGCCGGTGCTGACCGCGCTGTGGATGTCCTGGTCCAGCCGCGGCAACGGCGATTCGCACGGCCGCGTGCTGCCGCAGCAGTGGCTCGGCCTGGCACTCGGCTTGGGCGGGCTGACGCTGGTCGTGTGGCACAAGCTCGGCGGCGGCGAGGTGACGCACTGGAACCTGGCGCTTGCCATCTTCGCGCTGTTCAGCATCACGATCGGAACGCTGTACCAGAAGCGCTTCGTCGCACCATGCGACGTGCGCAGTGCCAGCGCGATCCAGTTGCTCGCGGCCCTCGCCGTCAGCGCGCCGCTGGCCGTGTTCCAGACGGAGTCCGTCGTGTGGCACCCGCAGATGATCGGGGCGATGGCGTGGTCGGTCCTGGCGCTGACGCTCGGCGGCAGTTCGTTGCTCTATCTGCTGATCCAGCGCGGCGCGGCCACGTCCGTCACCAGCCTGATGTATCTCGTGCCGCCATGCACCGCGGCGCTGGCCTGGCTGCTGTTCGGCGAGGCGTTCACGTGGAGCATGGCGCTCGGCATGTTGCTGACCGCAAGCGGTGTGGCGCTCGTCGTGCGAACGCCCACGCGCACGGCTTGATCCCGCGCAGTGCCGCGTCGCGCACGTCGCCGTGTCAAGCGAGAAAGCACGCGCATCTCCTCGGTAAACGGGGCGTGGATTACGAATAGAATCCGCTTCCGCGCTTGACACTGAGTGAGGGCGCGGCTGTAATCGTCCGGAGCTGCCGCGTCAGCGCACACGCTCCGAACACCCACCCGAATTCTTCGTGAAATACCTTTAGAGGGGGAATGGCCCGTGAACAAATCCGAGTTGATCGAGCACATCGCCAAGCAGGCCGACATCTCCAAGGCGGCCGCATCGCGCGCCCTGGAAGCGGTGATCGGCGGTGTGAAGACCACGCTGAAAAAGAACAACACTGTCTCGCTCGTCGGCTTCGGCACCTTCAGTGTGGGCAAGCGTGCGGCACGCAGCGGCCGCAACCCGCGGACCGGCGCGACGATCAAGATCAAGGCCGCCAAGGTGCCGAAGTTCCGGCCCGGCAAGGCGCTCAAGGACGCGGTCAACTGATCGACTCCCGCGGTCCGCGCAACTGGCTCACGGGTGCTTAGCTCAGTTGGTAGAGCGGCGCCCTTACAAGGCGTAGGTCGGGGGTTCGAACCCCTCAGCACCCACCACCCGAACGGCCACCCGATTCGGCCACGCAAGCCGGTCAAGCAGCACCGGAGGCTCGGCTAGAATTGCAGCCGCCACCCAGTCAAAGGCGAACCTCGGTTCGCCTTTGTTGCATCTGGGTCGCAGGTTTGCACCGACGCGCATTGCGTCGCACTCCATGCGCCCGATCCCTTGCGATCGGGTCGCCGTTGACAGAGGCATTCGATGTTTGACTTCTTCCGCAAGCACACCTGGCTGCTGCAGGTGATCCTGGGGTTCGTGATCCTCGCGTTCGTCGGCGGCGGCGTGTACCAGGGCTATGGCAGCTTCATGGGCGACGACAACTCGACGGTCGCGAAGGTGGACGGCCGCAAGATCACGCGCAACGAATGGGAGCTCGCGCAGCGCGAGCAGATCGAGCGCGTGCGCCGCCAGATGCCCAACGTCGACCCGAAGGTGTTCGACACACCGGAGATGAAGCGCCAGTCGCTCGAGGCGTTGGTGCGCGACCGCGTGATGCTCGCCGCGGCCGACAAGCTGCACCTGGCCACCACCGACGACCGCCTGCAACGGCTGTTCGCGACCGATCCGCAGTTCGCGTTCCTGCGCAATCCCGATGGGAGCGTCAACAAGGACGCGCTGTCGGCGCAAGGGATGTCGTCGGAAATGTTCGCGCAGCGCCTGCGCCAGGATTTCTCGCAGCGCCAGGTCGCCGCGGGCATCACCGGGACCGTGTCCGCGCCGCTGGCCGTGACCGCCGCGGCGCTCGATGCGATGTTCCAGCAGCGCGAGGTGCAGGTCCAACGCTTCGCGACCAAGGATTCGATCGCCTCGGTCACGCCGACCGATGCCGACATCGAGAAGTACTACAAGGATCCCGCGAACGCGGCGCAGTTCATGGCGCCGGAGACCGAATCGATCGAGTACGTCGTCCTCGATCTGGATTCGCTGAAGAAGGGCGTCACCGTCTCCGACAAGGAACTGCGCGAATACTACGCAGCCAATGAACGCCGCTTCACGACCCCCGAAGAGCGTCGCGCCAGCCACATCCTCGTGAAGGTCGATGCCGGCGCGTCGGCTGCCGATCGCGCGAAGGCCAAGGCGAAGGCCGAAGGGCTGCTCGCAGAGGTCAGGAAGAACCCGGCATCGTTCGCGGACCTGGCACGCAAGAATTCGGACGATCCGGGTTCCGCCGAGAAGGGCGGGGATCTCGACTTCTTCGCCCGCGACGGCCTGGCCGCCAAGCCGCTCGAGGATGCCGCATTCAAGCTCAAGCCCGACGAGATCGGCGATCTCGTCGAGAGCGAGTTCGGCTACCACGTCGTCAAGCTGACGGCGGTGCGCGGCGGCGACAAGAAGCCGTTCGATGCGGTGAAGGCCGAACTGGAGAACGAGGTCCGCACCCAACTCGCGCAGAAGCGCTTCTCCGAGGCGGCGGTCGAGTTCACCAACACGGTGTACGAGCAGCCCGACAGCCTGAAGCCGGTGATCGACAAGCTCAAGCTGGAACTGCGGACCGCGCAGAACGTGAAGCGCACGCCCGCGCCCGGCGCCACCGGCGTGCTGGCGAACCCCAAGTTCCTCGACGCGTTGTTCGGCACGGATGCGGTGCGCAACAAGCGCAACACCGAGGCCATCGAGGTCGCGGCGAGCACGCTCGCGTCGGGCCGCGTCGTCAAGTACGAAGCGGCGCACCAGTTGCCGCTGGAAGAGGTGAAGGCCGGCTTGCGCGAGCGCCTGATCGTCGTGCAGGCCGCGGCCCGTGCGCGCAAGCTCGGCGAGGCGCGACTCGCGGAATTGCGCGCCGCGCCGGCCACTGCGTTGCCGGACGCCTCGGTGATCGTGTCGCGGGCGCAGACGCGTGAACTGCCGGGCACGCTGGTGGATGCGGTGCTGAAGGCGCCTGTCGCGACGCTGCCCGCATTTGTCGGTGTCGACCTGGGCGATCAGGGCTACGCGGTCGCGAAGATCGTCAAGGTGCTCGGTCGCGATCCGGCCACCGCCGATGCGACCCGTGCCCAGGCGCAGTATGCGCAGGCCTGGGGCGAGGCCGAGGCGCAGGCGTACTACACCGCGCTGAAGAGCCGACTCAAGGTCGAGATCCGGCCGAGCGCGCTGCCGGTCGGCAGCGGCGACGCCGCGTCGGCACCGGCCGCGGCCGCTTCAGCGAAATAGCGCCAGCGGCGTACGCATGAAAAAGCCGGGCGCTGGGCCCGGCTTTTTTCATCGAGAACTGGGGTGGCTGATGGGGCTCGAACCCACGACAACAGGAATCACAATCCTGGACTCTACCAACTGAGCTACAGCCACCGTAGAGCCGACGATTATAGCGGAGCGCGCGGCTACCAGCGCGCCGAGAGATCGCGAATCACGACGCGGCAGCTGATGCCGTGCGGCGTCACCTCGCGCCACTCGACCGTGCCGCCCAGCTGCTTGACCCGCTTGCGCACGCCACCGAGGCCCAGGCCGTGCGACCAGGCGCGCGGATTGCGGCCGACGCCGTTGTCGCTGATCGTCAGTTCGATGCGGTCGTTCTCGAGGCGGAAATCGATCTCCAGCTGCTCCGCATGGGCATGCGTGATCGCGTTGCTGACCAGCTCGCGCAGGATGCGCGTCAGCGCCGACCAGTGCACCACGGTCAGCAGGATGTCGTCGTCGAACACGAAGGTCCATTTCAACCCGATGTGCGCCGCGGTCAGGCGGTGGGTCAGGTCGGACTTCCATTCGGCGGCCGCGTGCGAGAGCCGGTGGTTCGAGGCCGCGAGGCCGCGCGTCAAGGTCTTCAGGTCCTGCAGCGTGTGGCGGACGTACTCTTCCATCTCCGGCGACTGGGCCTTGTACATCAGCGTGAGCAGGCGCGCGCCGATGTCGTCGTGCAGGTCCTGCGCCAGCCGCAGCCGCTCCTCGCTGCGGCCTTGCTCGACCGCCTTGTCGAAATGCACCGCGCGCCGCAGTTGCTCGACGACGCGATCGGTCAGGCGCGCGTCCTCGGACGTGAACAGGCGGCGCCCGCGCTGCGCGAAGCGGATCAATACCGAGCCGCGCGGCGTGGTGTCGCCGCCGAGCAGCGGCACCGGCACCAGCATGCTCGAGCCGTCGCGGGCGACGCGGGTCTTGTCGGTGCGGCGTTCGACGGCGTTCACCTCGAGCGGCTCGAACAGGTCGGCGATCAGTTGCGAGAGCAGGGCGGGCGTGCGCTCGGGCTGCACCTCCACCTCGCGAGCGATCCGGTAGAGCTGCTCGAACATGCGCTCGGTGGTCTGCATGCTGTTGCCCAACAGCTGCGCCAGGATCCAGTGGCGCACGCCGGTGTAGACCGCCAGCGAGATGAACAGCGAGAGCGTCAGCGACGCGAACTGCCCGAGCCCGAACACCGAGATGAACAGCAGGTCGAGCGAGGTCGCGACGGTGCTGATCGCCGCGAGCAGCGAGAACTCCCGCATGAAGTTCTGCGACTTCGCGAGGAAGGGCACCAGCAGCAACAGCGAGCCGAGGAACACATACCAGACGAGCGAGCCGACATCGGCGATGTTGTGGGTCACCCCCGGTTGCTTGTCGGCCGCGGCCAGCGCGATCGTCAGCAGCGCCCAGGTCGCAACCGTCACCACGCCGAACCGGCGCAGCACAATCGCGAAAGGGTGCGGTTCGATCTGGTACGACCAGCTCAGCAAGCCGATGGCGCCGAGCCCGAGCACGACGACCGCGCCTTGCGTCCACCACCACGCGTGTCCGATCGCACCCGAGCCGATGCCGAATGCCAGCGCGAGTGCGAGCGCCCAGCCCGCGAGCGCGATCCAGCCGGAGCCCGGCAGCCGGCGCGGATGCAGGCAGGCCGCATTGATCATCGCCGCCGCAGTGCACAGGTCGAACGCGGTGCGCGCCGGCATGTCCCACGCGGCGAACGGCGCGGGCAGGCCGAAGTCGAAAGCGGCCTCCATCGCGATGAACAGCAGGTTGCCGGCCTGGCAGGTGGTCATCACCGCGTAGACCGCATTGCGGGCCGACACGTTCGACAGCAGCACCGCCATGCCGGTCATGAACAGGCCGACCGCGAACAGCGTCAGCGCGCCGGACAGCAGCGGCAGCCGCGTCCAGCCGCGCGGCCGCGGCGTCACCTCCGCCTTGGCGCCGTCGGTGAAGAACAGCTTCAGCTGGGGCTGCGCGAGCAGGGTCGACATCTCCGCCTGCAACTGCTGCTGGCGCTCGCGCTGCGAGTCGTCGATGACCCAGCGCGCGGCGCGCTGCAGCACCAGCGCGTCGGGCAGGGCGAGGGTGGTCGGGCCAGCGATCGCGCCCTTCAGCGCCTGACCAACGTGGACGCGAAGCGCCGGGTCGTTGCTCGAGGCCAGCGTGATCCGGCCCGATGCGTCGACGCGCCAGCTGGCGTCGACGTGAGGCGCGGCGGCGAGCATGCGCGTCAGCAGCGCGGCGCCGACGATGCACGCGCCAGCTGCCAGGATCAATAGCCAGAGCCGCCAGCCGGTCCAGTGGGCCGGCGAAAGCACCTTGTCGGACGGTCGATCGCTCAGGCTGGCATCGAGCGCCGAGTCGGCAGCGGCGCTGGGCAAGCCCGTCCAGGTGGGCGAGGTCAGCCCCGGCCAGGTGTTGTTCAGCCCGGGGATGCGCGACCGGTCGGTGCCTTCATGCGCCACGGCATCGGACTCAGACCAGCCCTTGCTTGCTGGCCAGTACCGCCGCTTCGGCGCGGCTCGACACGTTCAATTTCTTGTAGATCGACTTGATGTGGTCGTTCACCGTGAACCACTTGATGCCCATCAGGTTCGCGATCTCCTTGATCGTGAAGCCCTTGCTCAGGTAGGTCAGCACCTCGCTCTCGCGCGGCGTCAGGCGTTCGTGGTCGAGCGGGGCGCCGCGGCCCATCGGCACCGGGCGGCTGCTCTGGAAGCCGGAAACCAGCGGGATCGGGCCGGAGGTCGGCGCCGGCCCGCCGGCGGGGCCGTGGCGGAAGTGCGTCAGCAGGCGGCGCGCGATCGCCGGCGACAGCGGCGGCTGGCCGCGCACGATCTTCTGCAGCTCCTCGACCAGGACCTCGAACCGGTCCTCCTTCAGCAGGTAGCCGTCGGCACCGCATTGCAGGGCCGGAAACAGGTGGTCGTCGTCCGAGTAGAGCGTCGTGACGATCTTGGTGGCGGGGTAGCTGCCGAGCTCGGCGAGCAGCTCCATGCCGTTGCCGTCGGGCAGTTCGAGGTCGACCAGGATCAGCTTGAACGGGTCGACGGCGGCCACGTCGGTCCGCACCGGGCCGATCTGGCGGCGTGCCGTCTCCAGGTCGCCGGCCTCGGTGATCACCAGCGCGTCGCTGAAGCTCTCGCGCACGACGCGGGTCAGGAAACTGCGTGCGACCGGGTTGTCCTCGACGATCAGTACCTTGACTGGCATCTCCATCCCTCGTAAGTGATCGAGGTCGATGGTAGCGCAACCACCCGGCGCGCCGTTCCTTGAATGCGACGGATCACGGGTTGGTCATGACCAGCTTGCCGCGCACCTGGCGGCTGGCCATGATCGCGAAGGCATCGAGCAGCCGGTTCATCGGCAGGCGCTGGTCGATGACCGGCTTGACCTTGCCCTGCGCATACCAATGCGCAAGCTCCGCCAGCGCCTTGGCGTTGGCCTGCGGTTCGCGGCGCGCGAACTCGCCCCAGAACACGCCGACGATCGAAGCGCCCTTCAGCAGCGCCAGGTTCCACGGCAGCGCCGGGATGCCGCCCTGGGCGAAGCCGACGACGAGATAGCGGCCGCGCCAGGCGATCGAGCGGAACACCGGCTCGGCCAGGTCCCCGCCGACCGGGTCGTACACCACGTCCGGGCCCTTGCCGTCGGTCAGTGCCTTGATCTGGTCGCGGATGTTGCCGCTGCTGTAGTTGATCGTCGCGTCGGCGCCGAGCGTCTTGCACAGCTCGCACTTCGCGTCGCTGGACGCGGCCGCGATCACGCGGGCGCCGACCGCCTTGGCGATCTGGATCGCCGCCGTGCCGACGCCACCTGCCGCGCCGAGGATCAGCACCGTCTCACCGGCCTTCAACGCCGCGCGGTCGAGCAGCGCGTGGTGCGTGGTCGCGTAGGTCAGCACGAACGCGGAGGCGTCGTCGAACGCGAAATCGGGGGGCAGCGGCATCGCCAGCGCGGCCTTGACGATCGCGTGCGTGCCGAACCCGCCGGTGCCACCGAACGCGGCGACGTGGTCGCCGATCTGGAGGTGCTTGACGCCTTCGCCGACGGCCTCGACCACGCCGGCGTACTCGGAGCCCGGCACGAAAGGCAAGGGCGGCTTCATCTGGTACTTGTTCTGGACGATCAGGATGTCCGGGAAGTTCAGGCTCGCAGCCTTGATCGCGACGCGCACTTCGCCGGCCTGCGGCTCGGGCGTCGGCAGTTCTTTCCAGACCAGGGCGTCCACGCCGATGGGGTTCTCGCACAGCCAGGCATGCATGGGTGTCTCCTCGGAGTTCTGATGTTGCGAGGCATCATACGCAGCGGGCCCCACGCACCGCGTCACCGACGTGACGTGTCCATACAATCGTCGCCATGCGCATCCTCATCGCCAACGACGACGGTTATCTCGCTCCCGGCCTCGCGGCTCTCGTCAAGGCCTGCGAAGGCCTGGGTGACCTCGACATCGTGGCCCCCGAGCAGAATGCCAGCGGCACCTCGAACTCGCTCACGCTGGGCCGTCCGCTCAGCGTGCACACCGCGACCAACGGCTTCCTCTACGTCAACGGCACGCCGTCCGATTGCGTCCATCTGGCGCTGACCGGCGTGCTGCCGAACCGCCCGGACCTGGTCGTCTCCGGCATCAACAACGGCGCCAACATGGGCGACGACACGCTGTATTCGGGCACTGTCGCTGCCGCGATGGAAGGCTTCCTGTTCGGCATCCCGGCGATCGCGTTCTCGCAGGTGCAGAAGGGCTGGGGCGACTTGGAAGCTGCCGCGCGCGTGGCGCGCGGCGTGATCGAGCGGGTGTTGCAGCAGCCGCCGGCGCGCTCGCCGTTCCTGCTGAACGTCAACATCCCGAATCGGCCGGATGCCGACACGCTGCCCCGGATCGTCACGCGCCTCGGGCGTCGTCACGCGAGCGAGCCGCTGATCGCGCAGACCAGCCCGCGCGGCGACACGATGTACTGGATCGGCCCGGCCGGCGACGCGCGCGAGGCCGGCCCCGGCACCGACTTCCACGCCACCGCCAACGGCCAGGTCTCGATCACGCCGCTGCAGGTCGACCTTACCGAGCACGCGGCCTTGCCGGACTGGACGCAGTGGCTCGGTCGGGCGCCCGCATGAGCAGCAGCGGGGACAAGCGCAGCTCGAAGTTCCCGTTGCGCCTGAACGAGCTCGGCTCGCGCATCAAGGTCGCACGCACGCCGCTCGTGCCGGTCGCGGCGCCCGCGTTGGTCGCGGCACCGAAGCTGCAGCCGACCGCCGCGGCCGCACGCGCGGTGCTTCGACCGCAGCGGCTGGTCGAGCACGCGCATGCCGATGCGGCGCGACGTGTCGCGCCTTCCGGCCTCGGGCTCGATTCGGCCGACGTGCGGCGTCGCATGGCGCAGCGGCTGCGCGGCGCCGGTGTCTCGCACGAGGCGGTGCTCGAAGCGATGGCCACCGTGCCGCGGCATCTGTTCGTCGATGCCGCGCTGGTCACGCAGGCCTACGAGGACACCAGCCTGCCGATCGGGCATGGCCAGACCATTTCGAAACCGTCGGTCGTCGCCCGCATGATCGAGTTGATGATGGGCGGCGCCAATGCGCGCGCGTCCGGCTCGCTGGGCCGCGTGCTCGAGGTCGGCACCGGCTGCGGCTACCAGGCCGCGGTGCTCGCGCAACTCGCCAGGCAGGTGGTCTCGATCGAGCGCCTGCGCCCGCTGCACGACAAGGCACGCGATCTGCTCGCGCCGTGGCGGCCCGCGAACCTGCGGCTAGTGTATGGTGACGGCATGCGGGGTCACCCGCCGAACGCGCCGTACGACAGCATCATCGCGGCCGCCGGCGGTGACGCCTTGCCGCCGGCCTGGCTCGAGCAGCTCGCGATCGGCGGGCGCCTGGTGTCGCCGGTCCGCCAGGCCGGCTCCGACCGGCAGGTGCTGATGGTGGTCGACCGAACCGAGCGGGGTTTCGAACAAAACGCCTATGAGGCGGTGCACTTCGTCCCTCTAAAATCGGGCATGGTTTCAGGATGACGATGAACAAGAACGAGTTGGTGATGAACACGAGGTGGATGAGCGTGCTGGCGCTCGCCGGCGCGCTGCTGGCGGGCTGCTCCAACACGCCGAACCGCGCGCCGGTCGAAGACCGCGTGGCGGCGCAGAAGGCACCCACGGTCGCGGTGGCCCCGGTGCCTGCGGTCGTCGAAACGGCCAAGCCGCTGCCAGGCGCCGAGAACAGCGGCAAGCCCGGCTACTACACGGTGAAGACGGGCGACACCCTGATCCGGATCGGCCTCGAGAACGGGCAGAACTGGAAGGACCTGGTCAAGTGGAACGCGATCGAGAACCCGAACATCATCGAAGTCGGCCAGGTGCTGCGCGTGGTGCCGCCGGGCGTCGATCCGAATGCGGCGTCGAGCAAGCCGATCACGACCGCCAAGGTCGAGACGAAGCCGCTCGAACCGAAGCCGGCTGCATCGGCGGCGAGCGGCGCGGCGTCCATGCCGGCTCCGGCTGCGACACCGGCGCCGGCGCCGCCGCCGCCGCCGCCGCTTGCCCGCGAGGGTGACGACGACGTCAATTGGGCCTGGCCTGCGGCGGGCCCGGTGATCGCACCGTTCGATGAAGGCAAGGTCAAGGGACTGGTGTTCGCGGGCAAGGCCGGCGACCCGGTGCTCGCCGCGGCCGACGGTCGCGTGGTGTATGCCGGCTCGGGCCTGCGGGGCTACGGCAACCTGGTGATCCTGAAGCACAACAACACCTACCTGACCGCCTACGCGCACAACCAGACGCTGCTGGTGAAGGAAGACCAGAGCGTGCGCCGCGGCCAGAAGATCGCGGAGATGGGCTCGACCGACGCCGATGGCGTCAAGCTGCACTTCGAGATCCGTCGCCAGGGCAAGCCGGTCGATCCGGCGCGCCTGCTGCCGCCGCGCTGACCGGCTGGTGAGCGAGGAATGACGCCATGGCCAGGAAGCGCACCCCGCTCGCTGGCCCCACGCTCGACGCCGCTGCGGAGATCGACGGCGCATTCCACCCTGCGCCGACGCCACCGCACCTGAACGGCACGTCCGCGCTGCCGGTCGCCACGATCGATGCGCCAGTCGATCCCGAACCGGACGCGCCGGTCGACGAATCCGTCGCCCTGGTAGCCGAGCCGGTCGAGATCGCGGCCGGCGAAGCCGAAAGCGGCAACACGCTGCAGACCTACCTGCGCGAAATCCGGCGCGCGCCGCTGCTCACGCCGCAGCAGGAGTTCGACACCGCGACGCGTGCGCGGCAGGGCGACTTCGCGGCACGCCAGACGATGATCGAGCACAACCTGCGCCTGGTCGTCAGCATCGCGAAGAACTACCTCGGCCGCGGCCTGCCGATGACCGATCTGATCGAAGAGGGCAACCTCGGCCTGATGCACTCGATCGGCAAGTTCGAGCCCGAGCGCGGTTTCCGGTTCTCGACTTACGCCTCGTGGTGGGTGCGCCAGAGCATCGAGCGCGCGATCATGCACCAGGCCCGTCTGGTGCGGCTGCCGGTGCATGTGGTGCGCGACCTGAACCAGGTGCTGAAGATGCGTCGCTCGCTCGAGGCCCAGTCCGCGAGCGCCGGCCACAGCGATCGTCCCGTGCGGGTCGACGAAGTCGCCCTGGCGCTCAAGCGCCCGGTGCGGGAAGTCGACGCCCTGCTGAAGTTTGCCGAACAACCGACCTCGCTCGACGCGCCGATGGACCGCGGCATCACCGACGGCAGTGGGGACTCGGTGCTCGATGGCGTCGCCGACGATGGCGCGAGCGACCCGATGAGCCTGACGCTGAGCAACGAGGTCGAGCTGCTCCTGAACCACGGCCTGGACGAGCTCAACGAACGCGAACGCGAGGTCGTTGCCGGTCGCTATGGCCTGGGCGATCGGGAACCCGAGACGCTCGAGGTGCTCGCGGCGCGGCTCGGCCTGACGCGCGAGCGCATCCGCCAGATCCAGCAAGAGGCATTGCTGAAGCTGCGCCGCCGCATGCTTCGCCAGGGCGTGGACCGCGATTCGATCTTCTGACCCGCCGCCGATGCCCGAACCGACGCTGACGCGCCGCATGGCGGCATTGCTCGAAAACATCCGCCGCGCCCAGCGTCCGCCGTTCCACACGATGAGTCCGGCCGAGGCGCGCCGTTCGTACGACGCTGCGGCTGAGATCCTCGAGCCCCCGCGCGCGCCGCTCGCACGGGTCGAGGAACTCGCGCTGCCGGCCGCCGACGGCACGCCGCTGCCGGCGCGCCTGTATGCCGATTCGCGCGCCGCCGGGTTGCCGGTTCTGCTGTATCTGCACGGGGGCGGCTTCACGATCGGCAGCCTCGAGACGCACGACAGTCTGTGTCGTCAGCTCGCGTTGCGCAGCGGCGCCGCGGTCGTCGCGCTCGATTACCGGCTCGCACCGGCCCATCGATTTCCGACCGCCGTCGACGACGCGTGGGCCGCCATGCGGTGGCTCGCCGCGCACGGCGCAGTCCTGGGCCTGGACAGTGCTCGCCTGGCCGTCGGCGGCGACAGCGCGGGCGGCACGCTGGCCGCGGCCAGCGCGATCCACGCCCGCGACATCGGTCTGCCGCTGCGCCTGCAACTGCTGATCACGCCGGGGACGACCGCCCTGGCCGACTTGCCCTCGCACGCGCGCTTCGCGCACGGCTACCTGCTCGAGGCCGAGAGCATCGCGTGGTTCTTCGACCAGTACATCGACCGCGCGCAGCGGCATGACTGGCGGTTCGCGCCGCTCGAGGCGGAGTCGCTCGACGGCGTCGCGCCGGCCTGCGTGGTGCTGGCCGAATGCGACCCGCTTGTCGACGAGGGCCTGGCCTACGCCGATCGCTTGCGTGCGGCCGGTGTCGCGGTCGAACTGGAACTGGCGCGCGGCGTGACGCACGATTTCATCAAGCTCGGCCGCGTGCTGCCCGAGGCCGGGACGGCGCAGGCGCTGATCGGCGCGGCGCTGCGATCGGCCTTCGAACCCTGATCCTGAAAGCTTCCGAATGAACCGACGCGACTTCCGACACTTCGAACGCCTGCGGGTGCGCTGGGCGGAGATCGATTCGCAGCAGATCGTCTTCAACGGCCACTACCTGATGTATTTCGACACCGCGGTCGCTGGGTACTGGCGCGCGCTGGCGATGCCGTACGCGCAGACGATGGAGCGGCTCGGCGGCGACCTGTACGTGCGCAAGGCGACGGTCGAATACCTCGCGTCGGCGCGCTACGACGACGTGCTCGATGTCGGCATGCGCTGCGCCCGCATCGGCACCTCGTCGATCGGGTTCGGCGGTGCGGTGTTCCGGCAGGACCAGCTGCTCGTCACCGGCGAACTGGTCTACGTGTTCGCCGACCCGCAGACGCAGAAATCCAGGCCGGTGCCGGACGCGCTGCGCTCGATCCTCGACGCGTTCGAAGCGGGCGAGCCGATGGTCGACGTGCGCGTCGGTGACTGGGACGCACTCGGCCTGCATGCCCGCGCGATCCGCACCGCCGTGTTCATCGAGGAGCAGCGCATCCCCGTCGAGATGGAATGGGACGCGGCCGATGCCAGCTGCCCGCACGCAGTCGCGCTGAACCGCTTCGGCCTGCCGCTGGCGACCGGCCGGCTGCTCCAGGAAGCGCCCGGCGTGGCGCGCATCGGACGCATGGCGGCGGTGCAGTCGGTGCGGGGCAGCGGGGTGGGGCGCGCGGTGCTCGACGCGCTGATGCAGGCGGCGCGCGAACGCGGCGACCGCGAGGTCCGGCTGCACGCGCAGGTGAGCGCGCAGGGGTTCTACGCGCGTGCCGGGTTCACGCCGATCGGCGCGGTGTTCGAGGAAGCGGGCATCGCGCACATCGAGATGGCGCGCCCGCTCGTGTGAGCGTCAGGCGATCACGACCGTGCTGCGGCGGCGCCGGCGGTCCGGCGGCGGCTTCAGCAGGCTGCGCACGCGCGTGCGCGGCAATCGGGCGTCGCCATCCTCGACGTCGTGCCCGCCGTGCTCCGACACGAGGCCGGGTTCGACCGGCGCATTGACGTCGTCGGCCAGGTAGCGCGGCGGCCAGTTCTTCAACACCGCGCGCCGCATCAGCTCCGCCTCGCCGCTCGGCGCGAAGCTGCGTTCGTAGACATGCGTGACCGGCGCGCGGCCGATCTTCTCGGTGATGATCAGCGTCGAGCTGCGGGTGCCGTAGGCGTTGTCCGCCGTACGGATGAAGGCCGGCGACAGCTGACGCTCCAGTTCGAGCGGGACGCCGGTCTGCGGCAGCGCGTCGTCGGCGGCGATGGTGCGGTCGGCCAGGCTCTCGAACAGGCGGGCCGCGAGCTCGTCGGCCGTCATCGAGGCGCTCATCGACGCCTGCATCTGCGCCTTCAACGCGGTCACCTTCGGCCACGGTGCATCGAGCCCGCCGTTGGACAGGCCGTAGATGCCCCGGTCCAGGCGGCGCGGATGCGCGCCGGTGTTCGAGCCCCAGAAGCACTCGCCACGCAGGAAATCCGCCGCGATCAGGTTGAAGCCGTTGTAGCCGGACAGCGCGGTGCGCATCCAGAAATCCCCGGTTTCCTCGCCGCCTGCCAGCCAATCGGTGACGACGCGGCCGCGCGAGGGGGCGCCGCACTCGGCGGCGCGCGGACCGCGCACGTTGGTCAGCAGCGCGAGGCGTCCCTGCGCCGTCAACCCCATCCAGGTGCCACCGGAGTCGAGGTCACGGCCGCCCAGGATCGGCGGCTCGCCGGGTTGGGCCGACCACCAGCCCAGGCGTGCCGTCTCGCGCTTGAAGAACTCGTCGCGGTTGGCGGCGACGACAAGGGGAAAGCGACGGCTCTGGTCGATCGCAAGGGCTACGAGACACATGCGGAGAACACCTCGGTGTGGCGTGGCCCGTCGAGCAGTGGCACCAGCACGGCGGCTTGTGCGGCGATCGCGGCTTCGAGTTCGGCGGTCACGCCGCGGGGCTCACGCATGGGGTCGGTCGAATACGTTTCCATCCAGGTCTGCCGGCCATCGACACCGATGTCGGAGCGACGCAGCAGGCGCGGAATCAGTGGCGGATACTGTTGGCGCAACTGCGCCTGAAACCCGATCACGAGCGCTTCGGCAGCCGCTGCGTGGATCGATTGAAGGCGATAGTAGATGAACAGTTCGCGCATCGCGGGCACGCCGCCAGCCGACCGGGACGCTCTCGTTGAATTGTTAACGATTGTCGACCGAGCGGTCGACTCCCGCTCAGGCGAGCAGCGCCGCCTCGCCGGGCAAGGGGTAGGGCAGTTCGAGCTGGCGCAGCGACGGACCGCCCGCGTGGCCCAGATGCAAGCTGCCACCCTCGAGCGCGGCCAGCTTGACCTCGACGAGCACCACGCCGCTGCCCGGAGCGCCCGCCTGCGGCGCGGCGTTGACGACCATGCCCGCCGGCTGCGCCGGGTCGGCGCTGTGGAAGACCTCCTGACCGGCATGCCCGGCCTCGTCGACCGCGAACAGGAACATGCGGCGCTTGATCGTTCCGCGGTACTGGCTGCGCGCGACCACTTCCTGTCCCGGGTAGCAGCCCTTCTGGAAATCGACGCCGCCGACGACCTCGTAGTTCAGCATCTGCGGCACGAACTGGTCGACCGTGGCGGCTTCGATGACCGGGATCGCGCTGCGCACTTCGAGCAGCCGCCACGCGTCCAGCGCGAAGTCGGGTGCCGACGGAAGCGGCTCGGCCAGTGATTGCGCGAGCAGCGCGCGTGGCAGGCCGTCCACGTCGGGCAGGCGCACCGCGCTGCCGCCTGCCGCGGCGCGCTGGCCCCAGACGGGCAGGTCGGCCGTCCAATGCCGGGCGGTGGCGCCCACGGCGCCGAGCAGCCGCCACTCGCTGCCGGCGTCGCTGAGCTTGCACTGCGCGCGCAGCACGAACATCGACAGGCGCTTGAGCGTTGCAGGCAGCACGCTCGCGTGGCACGCCAGCAGCAGATCGTCGGGCGCGAGCTGCCAGACCACGAAGCTGGCCTGCAGTCGGCCCTTGGCGGAACAGAAGCCGGCCAGGCGCGCGCGGTCCGCGCCAAGCGTGGCGACATCGTTGGTCAGCTGGCCCTGGAGGAACTTCACGGCATCGGCGCCGCGGGCGCGCATCAAGCCCCAGTGGGTGAGGACGACAAGTCCGTCCGGAATCGGTTGCATGGTCATGCCCGATTATCATCAGCGCCCATGATTCTTGTCTCATCAGGGGTACGGCGCCGCGGCGCTTCGGGCGGCGCCCTCGCTCGATGAAGTGGCTGCGCGCACTGGTGATCCTGGTGCTGCTCGCCGCGGTCGGCGTGGGCGGGTTCGCGTTCTGGTGGCTGAACCGGCCGCTGGCCCTGAACAGCGATTCGGTCGAGCTCTCGATCGAGCTCGGCACGCCACCGCGCGAGATCGCCCAGGCCTGGGTGCAGGCCGGCGTTCAGGCTTCGCCGGTGCTGCTGTACGAATGGTTCCGCTGGTCGGGGCAGGCGCGCAAGATCCGCGCCGGCAGCTATGAGATCGGTCCCGGCACGACCCCGGTGGCGCTGCTGAACAAGATGGTGCGCGGTGACGAGACGCTGGCCGTCGTTCGCTTGATCGAAGGCTGGACGTTCCGGCAGTTCCGCGCCGAGCTTGCGAAGGCGGAGGCGCTGAAGCCGACCACCGCGGGCATGAGCGAGGAGCAGATCATGGCCGCCGTCGGCGCGGCGTCCGGCGTGCCCGCCGAGGGTCGCTTCCAGCCCGACACCTATGCCTACAGCAAGGGCAGCAGCGACGTCGCGGTGCTGCGCCGCGCCTACCGTGCGATGCAGAAGCGCCTCGATGCCGCCTGGCAGGAGCGCGCCCCGGACACCCCGCTGCGCAGCCCCGACGACGCGCTGGTGCTGGCCTCGATCGTCGAGAAAGAGACCGGCGTCGGCGCCGACCGCGGCAAGGTCGCCGGCGTGTTCGTCAACCGGCTGCGCATCGGCATGCCGCTGCAGACCGACCCGACCGTGATCTACGGGCTCGGCGCGAGCTTCGACGGCAACCTGCGCAAGCGCGACCTGCTGGCCGACACGCCGTACAACACCTACCTTCGCCCTGGACTGCCGCCCACGCCGATCGCGATGCCGGGCCATGCGTCGCTGCTCGCCGCGGTCCGACCGGACCCGACCAAGGCGCTGTATTTCGTCGCCCGGGGCGACGGCAGCAGCGAGTTCAGCGAGACGCTGGCCGATCACAATCGCGCGGTGAACCAATACCAGCGCAAGAAGTGAAGACCGGCCGCTTCATCACCTTCGAGGGCATCGACGGCGCCGGCAAGTCGACCCATCTCGATGCGCTCGCGCAGCGGCTGCGCGAGCGTCGGGCCACGGTCGTGTGCACCCGCGAGCCGGGCGGCACGCCGTTGGCGGAACGGGTGCGCGAGATCTTCCTGCACGAGACGGCGGATGTGCTGACCGAGACGCTCCTCGCCTTCGCGGCGCGTCGCGACCATCTTCGCAGCGTCATCACTCCGGCACTCGCGGCCGGCCGGACCGTGCTCTGCGACCGCTTCACCGATGCGACCTTCGCGTACCAGGGTGGCGGGGGCGGAGCGCCGGGGGCGGTGCTGGCGCAACTCGAAACCTGGGTGCAGGGCGGCCTGCAGCCCGACCTGACGCTCTGGTTCGATCTGCCCGCGGAGATTGCCGCGCAGCGCCGCGCGCGGGCCCGCGAGGCCGATCGCTTCGAGCAGCGCGACCTCGACTTCTTCGAGCGCGTGCGCGGCGGCTACGCGGCGCGCGCCGCCGCCGACCCGCAGCGCTTCGCCCGCATCGACGCCTCGTCGTCGCGCGACGCGGTCTGGGCGCAGATCGAATCGGTGCTGGAGTCACGCGGGTGGTAGGCCCGGACGGCGCCTTGCCGCTGCCCTGGCTGGGTCCCTTGCTGCAACGCGCACTGCAGGGGCCGCAGGCGCATGCGCTGCTGTTGCACGGGCCGCAGGGCGTGGGCCAGTTCGAGCTCGCGCTGACGATCGCACAGGCCTGGTTGTGCGAGCGCGCCGATCGCCCGTCGTCCGAGGCGCCCTGCGGCGTCTGCGCAAGCTGCCGGCTGGTGCAATCGCATTCGCATCCTGACCTGCTGGTCCTGCTGCCCGAGGCGCTGCGAGAGCCGCTGGGCTGGTCGAACGGCGCGGACGACGACGGCGCGGAACGCGCGACCAAGAAGGCGCAGCCCAGCCGCGAGATCAAGGTCGATGCGGTCCGGCTGGCCGTCAACTTCGCGCAGACGACCACTGCTCGCGGTCGCGCCAAGGTAGTGGTGCTGCACCCGGCCGAACGCATCAACCACGTCTCGGCCAACACCCTGCTCAAGACGCTCGAGGAGCCCCCGGGCGCGGCGCGCTTCATCCTGAGCTGCGCGGCACCGGACGCGTTGCTGCCGACCATCCGCAGCCGCTGTCGCAGCCTGGTGCTGGGGCTGCCGCCGGCCGCGCAGGCCGGCGACTGGCTGGCCGGGCAGGGCGTGTCCGACGCAGCGGTGATGCTGGCCGCGACCGGCGGGCAGCCGCAGGAGGCGCTCGACTGGGTGCAGCAGGGCATCGACGCCGCCAGCTGGTTGCGCGCCCCGATGGCCGTCGCGCAAGGCATGCCGGGTGTCTTCGCGAGCTGGCCGCTGCCGCGCACAATCGATGCACTGCAGAAGATCTGTCACGACACCCTGAGCCTGTGCGTCGGCGCGGCGCCGCGCTATTTTCCGGTCGCGTCACTGCGCCGCGGCGCCGAACCCGCCGCGCTGCACGCGTGGATGCGCGAGTTGAACCGCGTCGCGCGTCACGCCGATCATCCCTGGAACGCCGGCCTGCTCGCCGAAGCGCTCGTGGAGCAGGGCCGGCAGGCGCTGGCGGCCGGCACTTCGGTACACTCGGCGCCATGAGCGAACCGACGCCGCCACGCACCGTTCCCTCCGCCCTCGCGCCGGCGCCCGCATCCGCGCGGCCCAGCGTCATCCAGCTCGTGTTCCGCGAGAAGGGCGCGCTGTATGCCGCCTATATGCCGGTCTTCACCGATGGCGGGCTGTTCGTACCGACGACCCGGGAATACCGACTGGGCGAGGACATCTACCTGCTGCTCTCGTTGCCCGACGATCCGCAGCGCTACCCGGTCGCCGGGAAGGTCGGCTGGATCACGCCGGCGAACGCCTCGGGTGGACGCACGCAGGGCGTCGGCGTGCGCTTCCCGGCCGACGAGAAGACGCGCGGCCTGAAGCTGAAGATCGAGGAAGTGCTGGGCACCTCGATCTCGTCCGCGAAGCCGACGCAAACGATTTGAGGCGATGCAACGGTTGGCGCGCTGCGCGCCGACTGAGTTCGCCGCCTGCTCTCCATCCCCGCGCATGTACGTCGATTCCCACTGTCACCTGAGCTTTCCGGAACTCGCCGCACGCCTCGGCGAGATCCGTGCCGACATGGCGAGCGCGCAGGTCGACCGCGCGCTGTGCATCTGCACCACGCTGGAGGAATTCGACGAGGTGCAGGCGCTTGCCGCGGCGTACGACAACTTCTGGTGCAGTGCGGGCGTCCATCCGGACAACGAGGGCGTCGCGGAGCCGTCGCTCGATGACCTGCTGGCGCGGGCGCAGCGGCCCAAGGTCGTCGCGATCGGTGAGACCGGGCTCGACTACTACCGGCTCAATGGACGCAGCATCGCCGACATGGAATGGCAGCGCGAGCGCTTCCGCGTGCACATCCGCGCGGCCCGCGCCACCGGCTTGCCGCTGGTCGTGCACACGCGCAGCGCGTCCGACGACACGCTGGCGATCCTGCGCGAGGAGGGCGCCCAGGCGGACCGCGGCCCGGGCGGCGTGTTCCATTGCTTCACCGAGACCGACGCGGTGGCGCGCGCGGCGCTGGACCTGGGTTTCTACATCTCGTTCTCGGGCATCCTGACCTTCAAGACGGCGCAGGCCCTGCGCGATGTGGCTGCCTTCGTGCCGCTGGACCGCTGTCTGATCGAAACGGACAGTCCCTATCTCGCCCCCGTGCCGTACCGGGGCAAGACCAACAGCCCGGCGTACGTGCCCTACGTCGCGCAACAGATCGCGGCATTGAAGGGCCTGCCGGTCGAAGCCGTCGCAGCCGCCACCAGTGCCAACTTCGAGCGGCTGTTCAAGCTGCCGCCGCTTGCCACCCCCTCGTCCTGACCTCATGAATCACTTTAAGAAAATTGTCTATCTGGTTGTCGCTCTGTCATTTTCTTCGGCGCACGCCGGGTCGTACGAAGACTTCTTCGTGGCGATCAAGAACGACAACGCGAGCCTGCTCAGCGGCCTGCTGGACCGCGGGTTCGATCCCAACACCCGCGATCCGAAGGGCCAGCCCGGCCTGACGGTGGCGCTCCAGGAACGCTCGCCGAAAGCGCTGAAGGCCTTGCTGGAGCGTCGCCACATCGACATCAACGCGCTGAACCAGGCGGGCGAATCGCCGCTGATGATGGCGGCGCTCAAGGGCGATGTCCCGGCCGCGCAGCAGCTGCTCGAACGCGGCGCCAAGGTGAACCAGTCGGGCTGGGCACCCTTGCATTACGCCGCAACCGGGCCCGAAACCCGACTCGTGCAGTTGCTGCTCGAGCGCGGCGCCGAGATCAACGCACCGTCCCCGAACGGCACCACGCCGCTGATGATGGCCGCGCAATACGGCACCGAAGACAGCGTCAGGTTGCTGCTGGAACGCGGTGCCGATGCATCCCGCCGCAACGACCGCGGGATGCGCGCCGCCGATTTCGCGAAACTCTCGGGCCGCGAGCCGGTGATCAAGCGCCTCGAGCAGGCAGCGCCGCGCTGACGGCCGAAGTAAGAAGAAACGAGACAGTCCGTTTGGGGCGCCGCCCACTGGGGCGACAAGAGGCTGACGCCTAGAGTGCAAGGCATCCGATCACCGGAAGGACTGCCATGACCACTGCCCAGACTGTCGCCGCCAACCCGTTCGCCCTGATGATGGACCCCGAGGCGGTTTTCGCCGCCGTGGCCAGCTCGGACCGGCTCGCGCGCCTGCACAGCCGCATCTGCCGCCCGCTGGACAAACCGCTGGTCGCGCAGCAGGAGGACGGTGCGCCGCCGTTCTACGGCGAGACGCTCGAAGACATTGCCGATCCCATTGAGGATTGATCGACAATGTATATTATGTAAACTTGCATTGACGGATTGACCTAAGGCCTTGTCTCCATGTTGAAACACGCTTAGGTTGCCAACATGCCTGCCTAGACCTGCCAACGGCTCCAAGCTAAGACTGCCAACGACGACGCCACTAAGAGTTGCTCGCTTGCGGGCCTCGAATACTCGCTAAAATGCTGGTGCTCACCTGGTGCGGAGGCACGGTGCGAGGACAACCATCCGCTGCACGTGAGCATGGTCGAGCTCAGGGCTGCCTCCGGCCTCGGTTTCCAGGGCAACCGATGGCCTGCGATGTTGCGCCGCACCTACTGTCCGCAAATCTGCTTGAGCGCGTGAAGCTGCCCAAGGACGACGCTAAGCCAAGAGTCGCCGCCGGGGCGCTGCTCGCGAAGCACCTGCACTACACCGGAGTCTGGCTGACCTCGTTGCCGACGCTCGAAGAGGCCGAGCTCATCTCCACGGTCCGGCGCCAGGGTCGCAAAAGCCGTGGGGCTGGAGGTCAGGTTCACGACCGGCGCCGAGGTGCAGCAGCGCTACGTCGAGCTCATGGCGGGTCGAGAAGTCCAAGGTCCCCACCGAGGACCAGATGTGCCTGGATGGAATCTGACCCTGTATCCGCGGCCCCACACTAGCTCACCCCATGAGCCTAGTCGATGCCACCCTCCACCCTTGGCTTGTCGACACAACAAGGGTGTGATGTTTCCAGATGATGCTTTCCGACGCTCCCAAAGCGAGGCGGCGATGAGCGCCCTCCTAGGCGCCGCCGCGCTGCACAACCTTCGCCAGCAGCCGATGTGGAAGCTTCTGGCCGCACATCGCGCGCCCGTCATCGTCGCCTTGCTTGATTCCCTCTTCGCTCGCGGTCCATTGTCAAGTTCCATACTGTTTGAGCGGCTCGACCAGGAGCTCACACGCCTCGCCGACACCAGCCAGTCCGACCTGGACCAGACGCCCCAGGCCGCTGTGGCCGAGTGGATTCGCGAGGGCTGGGTCACCCGGCACCTTCCCGCAGCGGGAACCGAGGAGGTGTACGAGCCGTCCGTGGCGGCGCTGGCCGGCATCCGCTTCATCACCAGTTCGCTGAAGCCGCGCACGGTCGCCACTGAGAGCCGCCTGCAACTGGTCATCCATCAGTTCGTCCGGCTGGCCCAGGAGACCGACCCGGACCCCGAGGCGCGCCTGAGCTCCCTCCGCCTGGAGCGCAACAGACTCGACAGAGCGATAGCGGACATCGAGACCGATGGCGTGGAGCCGCTCCCACCGGCCCGGGCTCTGGAGCGCCTCACCGAGGAATTGGCCGGCGACTTTCGAGTCGTCAGCGCGGAATTCGACCGGCTGAACCGAGGTCTTCGAACCAAGCTGGTCGAGAATGACGGCAGCCGCGGCGTCGTTCTCGAGGCCTTGTTCGCGGGTGTCGACCTCATTGCCGATAGCGACGCCGGCCGAACGTTCAATGCGTTCTGGCGCCTGCTCATGGACGCCGAGCAGAATGCTGCGCTGAACGACGCCGTCGACGCCTTGCCCCAGCGCGCTTTTGCGGCTGCGCTCACGCCGGACGAGCGCCGGTTCTTGCGCGGCATCACTGATACGCTGCTGAACGAAGGTGCGGCCGTTCACAACGTCATGCAGTCATTCGCAAATAGCCTGAAGCATTTCGTCCAGAGCCGCGAGTACCTGGAGCAGCGCCGGATGCGCGGGTTGCTCAGCGACGCGACATCGGCGGCCTTGACAGCCAAGGAGGTGCTGCGCCCTCGCGGCTTCTACTTCGAGCTGCAGATGTCGAACTGCACCATCAATTCCGTGGCTCGGGCCGTCTTGTACGACCCGTCGCTGAGTGCTGCACCGAAGGCCATGGAGCTTGCCGCGCCAACGCTTGAGGACATCGCCGCAGCCGGCCTTCTGCTTCAGAACGCGGGTATCGATGTGGACGCCCTGCGCCGAAATGTGTGCACCCTACTCGAAACGCGCTCCCAGGTATCGGTCGGCGACGTGCTGCAGCAGTACCCTGCGGAGCATGGACTAGGCACGGTGTTCGGCTACCTGGACCTGGCCACGAAGCATGGCGTGGCCACGCCTGACCACGAGCATCTGCAGTGGCGCACGACCGACGACGAGCCGAGACGCGCGCGAGTGACAACCTACTACTTCACCAGGGAACGCCGGCATGAACTCTTCCGCTGATGACGAGATGTTCGTTGCCGAGGTGCCCGTCGCCCCGCTTCCCGCGGGCTATGACGCTTCGCGAAGCTCCTTGTTCACGGGCGACACTGGTGCCCTGCCCCTGGACACGCGTCGCGTGCTGGTCCAGCTGATGCTCGGGCCTTCGATGGACTCTACCCGACAGACACAACTGTGGCCGACCCTGTTGCGCGACGAGGCCATCATTCGTTCGCGGCTGCACGACTTGTTCCTCGAGCTCGTCGTCGACCGCGACCAGCAAGTCGCCTTCACGCGCCAGGCCCCAGCAGGTGACGTGCCCTTCCCCGTTCTGCTGCGCAAACTGACGCTCAACTTCCTGGAGACGGCCGCCGTCCTGTACTTGAGGCTCCAGCTGACGCAAGCGGACGCACAGGTCGAGCGCTCCGTACTGTCTGGCCAGGACCTGCGGGACCACCTGATGGTCTACGAGAAGGCAGACAACGTCGACCGGTCTGGTTTCGCCGCCCGCGTACGAAAGGCCATCGAGAAGCTAACCGCGTCCCACATTCTCACGCCCCTTGGCGCCGGTACCGACCGTTTCGAAATCTCGCCGACCCTCAAGTTGCTGTTTTCCGCGGATGAAGTCCAGTCGCTCACGCGCCTGTATACCGAGGCGGCGCAGCGCACTAGCCGGGGGTATGTCGACGACGACACGACACGCCGATTCTGGAACAGCGCCGGCTCGAGCGAACAGGACCCGGACGAGGGCGACGACCAATGAAGGTAGGCACCCAAGCAGCGCTCGGGCTCGAAGGTCTGGACGACCAGTTCAAACTGGTCCGGATTCAGATGTTCGACTGGGGGACGTTTTCGGGCGTGCACAGCTTCGAGGTCTCGCCCGAGGGGTACCTTCTCGGCGGCCCTACCGGGGCGGGCAAGTCGACCATCCTGGACGCCCACACGTCGCTGTTGTCCCGCCCTCGTTGGATGCAGTTCAACACTGCCGCGCGAGACAGCAACTCCCAGAAGCGCGAACGTACCGACCTGACCTACGTACGCGGCGCCTGGGCGCAGAAATCATCTGCGGACGCCGCCAACGAGACCGTAACCAGCTATCTGCGCGGCAAGGAATCTACTTGGTCGGTCGTGGCCGAGGTGTACCTGGATGGCCGCCAGCACTGCGTGACTTTGTTGCGCATCCTGTGGGTCCGCGGCGCGTCCAACTCACCCAAGGACGTTCACAGCGTCTACGCCGCGGCCGAGCGCGCTATTGACCTGCGTGAGTTCCAGTTCTTTGGCGACAGCAACTTCGACGTCAAGCGCATCCGGCACCAATTGCCCGATGTGCACGTTTTCAACGACTTCGGCTCGTACCAGGAACGCTTTCGGCGCTTGCTCGGCATCGAGAACGAACGCGCACTGCACTTGTTGCACAAAACGCAGTCCGCCAAATCCTTCGGGGACCTGAACGAGTTCTTGCGCACGTACATGCTTGACGAGCCCGACACGTTCAAGGTCTCCGAAAGCTTGGTCGACGAGTTCGTGAAGCTCGAGGCGGCGCACAAGGCGGTCGTCGAGGCACGGAAGCAGGTGGACGTGCTGACGCCGGCGAAGCGAGCAGCCGACGAGCGGCTGCGCGCCGAACGCGAGAGGTTGCGACTTCAGGAGGTCCAACTCGGCATCGACGCGTACGTCGCTCAGTTTCGTCTGGAGCTGCTGCAGGAGCGGGTTGCCCTTTTGAAAGGCGAGCGCGACGGGTCCGCCATGGCGCTTGAGCTGCTCGAGACCAATCTGGCGAACGCTGAAGCGGAACACAAGCAGCTGATGAATCGCCGCCACGAGCATGGCGGCAGCGACCTGGAGCTCCTGCAAGTGCAGCTGGCAGAGGCAGTGCGGCTCAGGCCGCAGCGCGAGGCGAAGAACAAGCGGGCCCTCAGTGCGTGCTCGACGCTCGGTCTGACCATGCCCGAGACTCCTGAACGGTACGGCGAGATGGTCGAAGTCGCGGTGACTGCAGTCCAGCAGTCCAGCGCCAAACGCAACAGCCGTGAAGAGCAGATTTTCGAAGTGCAAGAAAAGAAGTCGGACGAAAGCAAGCGGCTGGCCGCTGTGCACCAACAGCTGGCGGCTATGGAGCTGCGGCGCTCCCTCATTCCGTACGAACTGCAAGCCGTACGCGCGCAGATGCTTGCCGACCTCGGCTTCGACGAGAACAAGCTGCCTTTCGCGGGCGAGCTGATGCAGGTCCGCAATGACGAGCTGCAGTGGCGCGGCGCCATCGAGCGTGTGCTGGGCGGGCTGGCAAGGAACATCCTGGTCGAGGAGACCGACTACCAGGCCGTGGCGGAGTGGATGCAGCGAGACACGGGTCAACGGATTCGCTACCTCACGATGCGCGAACGCAACTCCAGCAATACGCGCGCTGCCGGGCCGAAATCGCTGTCGCGCAAGGTGGCCTTAGCTGACACGTCACCTTACTGCGGGTGGCTTGGGGAGGAACTGCGCCACCGTTTCGACTACGAGTGCGTCGACTCCACTCAGGAGTTCCGCGCCGCAGTGAAGGCAGTGATGGTGACCGGCCAGGTCAAGCACAACGTGGCCGCGCACGAAAAGGACGACCGCCAGAGCATCAACGACAAGCGCCATTGGGTTCTCGGCTTCGATGCAGCCGAAAAGGTGGCACTTTTCCAGTTGGAGGCAGAACAGCTGCAGACGAGCATCGCAAAGTCGGACACCAGGCTCATCGAGCTGCGCTGTGCTGACGCCCGCGACAACGCGCGGGCATTGGCGGCCAACACGCTGCAGACGCTCACCTGGCTGGATATTGACATCGTCAGCGCCGTGACCCGCATCGCCGCCCTGGAGCACCAGGTGGCCGCGTGCCTCGCGGCCAATCCGGATTTGGCGAGGTTGGACCAGCAAATCAGCGCCGCCGAATCACAGGTGCGCGACGTCCGCAAGAAGCGCGACCATGAAACGGTGCGAGGCCAGAAGCTCGAAGGCTTTATGGGGAAGGACGCGGTCGCCATCGAGCGCATCCAGGCGGTGCCGACCATCGCCCTCACCCCCACGCAGCAGGAAAACCTCGAGCGGCGATTTAACGAGTCGGCGCGCCGAGTGGCGCTCGAGCCCCACGAGCACGGCTCGGAACGCGACGACGGCGCTGTCACTCCGGACGTCTGCGGTCGCGCCGTCGAACGCGGACTGGTGCGCGAAATTGCGGCTTGCGTGAACGACATGGCGGAACTGAAGCAGGTCATCGAGGCCATCTTCGTTGCCTTCAATGCCGAGTTCAAGAGCGATTCGGCCGACCTGGACCCCGTCTTGGCGAGTGCCGACGGGTACTTCGCCAAACTCGACCGGCTGCTGAAGGACGGCTTGCCGGCCTTTGAGGCGCGTTTCCTCTCGCTGCTGACCCAGCAGACTGACGAGAACCTCGTCATTCTTCGCAACAGGCACCAGAGTGCGGCGAAGAGCATCGAGGACCGGCTGGAAAGCGTGAACGATGGCCTGCGCGACGTGCCGTTTCACGACGATACCCACCTTGAAATCAAGACCATCAAGCGGCCGTTGCGTGAGGTTGCGGAGTTCCTCCAGTCGCTGCGTGACGTCCTGACGGACACGTTCAACACGGACGAGGCCACGGCCGAGGCGCGGTACGCGGTGCTGGCTCGCCTGGTGCGGCGTTTGGGGAGCCAAGACAAGGTCGACGTCGAATGGCGCGAGCTGGTGCTCGATGTGCGCAAGCATGTTGACTTCATCGCGCGCGAGTTGAACGTTCACGGGCAGGAAATCGAGGTCTACCGGGGTAACGACGGCAAGTCGGGTGGGCAGCGCCAGAAACTCACCGCGACCATCCTGGCATCTGCCCTGCGTTACCAGCTCGGCGGGTCTGAGCGGACGGTGCCGCGCTACTCGACCGTGGTGCTGGACGAGGCGTTCGTGCTGGCTGACTCCCAGCACACCAGCCTGGCGATGAACATCTTCCGGGAGTTCGGGTTCCAGATGCTCATCGCCGCACCGCTGGACAAGGTGCGCACCCTGGAGAAGTTCGTCGGGGGTGCCGCCTTCATCACTATCAGGGACCGCAAGCACTCCATTGCCGTGCCAATTGAATACGACACCGTCGAGCGTCGCCTGCAAATCACCGCAGAAATGGAGCGTGACTATTCAACCGTCGAAGCCGAAGCTGCTCCTACCTGAGGCAGCCAGGGCGCAGCTCGGGACTCGCTACGACAACGGGCACCGTACCTGGCTCGAGGGGGGCGGCGAATGGCCGTTGACCATCAAGCTCGGCTCGCCGGTCGAGCAGGACCTGGTTGGGGACATTGCCTCCATGCGCGGCTGGGTCACCGCGTGGATGGGCTGGCAGCCTGCCGGCCAGGTCGTCTGGCAGGAGCGACGGTGGCCGCGGGTCGGCACTCAGAATCTTCCTGCCAGCCTGCAGATTGCCACGCCTCGCGACTGCGCTGCGCTGTGCGGTCAGGAATCGCGCTGGGTGCGAGCGGTGGCCAGGTCGGGCGAACTCTGCGAACGCTTCCCACTCCTTGCAGGGTCGGGTCGCTTGGCACGCCACTTCGACGCACTGGCCGACTACACAGACGACGACTTCGCGCGCCTGATTCGCCTGCTCGCATGGCTTCAAGCCAACCTGGGCTCTGGCTACACTCTGCGCCAGCTTCCAGTCGTCGGGTTGGACACGAAGTGGCTCGAGAAGAAGCGCGAGGAGCTAGTGACGGACCTGCTGCGCGTCATCGTCGGCGCCACAGCCTTAGGGGACCTCTACGAGTTGACCGGATTGCAGCGTCCTCCCCATCGCTTGCGGGTCAGCATCCTCTGCCCCCAACTCAGGCTGCGCTTCAACGGAATGCGCGATGTCGAGGCACCGCTGGACCAATGGCGCGATTCGCCGGTGCCCGCGAGGCGAATCATCATCGTCGAGAACAAGGAGACCGGGCTGGCGTTTCCGGATATTGAGGGTGCCATCGTGTTCATGCGACTGGGTAACGCGGTCAGCGTGCTGTCGACGTTGCCTTGGTTGCGAGAGTGCCAGGCGGTGTATTGGGGGGACATCGATACCCACGGTCTCTTCATCCTGAACCAAGCGCGGCGTGCATTGCCTCAGCTGTGTTCGGTCATGATGGACGAAGAGACGCTGCTGCAGCATCGAGAACTTTGGGGCAAAGAGCCGGTTCAGTCTGCCGCCAGCCAGCTACCGCACCTTACGCATATAGAACGCGACTTGTTCGACGGCCTCAAGTCGAACCGTTGGGGCTACAAGCTGCGTCTCGAGCAGGAACGGGCACTGTGGCCCGACGCGCTCACCGCAGTTGAGGCCGCGCTTTCCGCTGGATGACTGCCGCTGCTGCCACAAACGCCCGACGTCTGAGGTCTCTCTCGTGGACCTCGGCAGGCAAGCTGGCCAAGTGGCGGCGGTTCCAGCTCAAGCCAACGTGCGCGGTGACGGAACAAGGGGTCGTGTAGGTCGGTCCGCATGCCGCGTAACTCTGGGCGCAATGGAGAAGCTGTTCACGATGACAAATTCAGCAAGTACATCCGCTCCCGTATGCTGAGGCGGGGTACCGCCGCCGTGCTTACTGCCCCTATGACGCGTGGCGACCTTCGAAAATCGTCAGGCATAGTTGCGGCCTCGACTTTGCCTTGCGAAGGTTCCTATGGCGAGAACACCCCCTTCTTACTGGCGCATCGCTCGCTCCGTGGAGGAGCTAGAGAACCCGCCTCCGGAGAACTTCCAGCTTCCAGCCTCCTTCGCGTCGCGCAAGCGCCGGCCACAGGCCGGAGACGGCCTCTTGCTCGCTGACTACATCGTCGAAGACGAGTCGGGACTCGTAAAGCACATTGGTTTGGTTGAGAGCGCAGGGAGCGAAATCTCTCGAGTTTCGTGGCGGTCGGTCGACGCATCCATCTGGGTCGACACGCCAATTGGACGGCGCTTCTGGCAGCAACCCGACGGGTTCATGTTCGCTGGTGCAAAGAACGTCGACTACGGTTTGCATGAGCTGTTCGCGGATAATTTCGTGGGTCTCCAGGCCGCAGATTTGATAGTGTCAGTACCCGGCGGAAGGCCTCGTCCAGTCGCCGCCGGCGTCGCCCACAGCAGGATTCCAACAGGGCGCCTGCTGCCGCGGGAGGTCATCGGCGAGCCGACCGACGCACCGCGCGGCGGCTACGTATACGTGCTCGACTCGCGTTACGGACAAAAGGTGGGACACACCAAGTCGATGCCTAACCGGATGCGGACCTTCGGGGTGAAGCTCCCGTTCATGTACACCATTCCACTGTGCGCATGGTTCGACGACCGAATCACTGCCGAGGCCTATTACCACCGGCTCTTCGCCATCAAAAGGCTCGATGGGGAGTGGTTCACCCTGAACGACGTCGACATCGACGCGGTCCGGCAGCGAGTAGCTGAGCAAGTTTGATGGGCGCGCCCTAGAACTCGCGCTCGTCGATTTGCGCGCAGATTACAGGTCAAGAGTCCCAACCGCGCTCTCAGGCTCCAACACCAGTTCCGCGCTGAACAATTCAATTGCCGTGGCCGCGACCTTCTTGGTGTCGTAGAAAGCATATGCAGCCACTCCCGCAGCCCCCACCAGAGGTGCGTATCGGGCGACGGCCTTACCCACGGCGCGCTGAGTGACCTTGATGCCAATCGCGGTGGAAACTTTTTGGAGCGCTCGTAGCGACATTCGACGGACGAGAAATCGCTCACCAGCTCGTACCACCACATCTCGCAGACCCTGCGAAACCAGATGCCTAAAGAGGCAATGAAGCATCTGCTCTTTTGTAAGTGTGTGCGATTTACCGTAGGCCGCCGCGATGTCCGCAACCATCTGCGCTTGGACTTTCCAGACCCCGAGTATGTCGGGCAGCAAGGTGACCATACCGGCAGGTCCCGGCACCAAAGCAGCGCTGCCTGAAATGGTCGCTGCCGCTTTGGATGCTCGCAGGCCGAGTTGTAGAGCTCGAGCGTACGGTGTGTCGCTGTCGGCCTCTGTCGACTTCGGAATCGCCCCGACCACATCGAGGATGGCGTCGGCAACTCGGGAGCCAATACCGACCTTCTTCGCGAGTCCTATCACTTCCGCTGCCTCGTACGTCGCCATCTCGCTAGTCCTCCTGCCCCGATGGTATCGGCTCAACTGCACGTCCGGGGTGCAACGCAGTCAATTACTTCTCTCGACTAGACGCTTCGCCTCTTGGAACTCCCGCTCCTCCCGCTCTCCGGCGGACAAACTACGAGCGCCCGCAGCTTGGTATCGTTCGGCAGCCACGCGCAGACGCTCACGACAGTCGCCGAACTCTGCCTGCTGCAAAGGGCTACCGTAAACCAAGCGGCCATCCCTTCCCGCCAATCTAACTTGCCCCTTGGACCACTTGAGTGCTTCTTCTGCTATGGCCAGCGCTTGGAACAAGGCTGCATCTACCTCCGCATTGCCCCGAAGCATGTCCAGGTAGTAAGCGTTCAACCTCGCGACAGGGTCGTCGAGATTGGCGCGCGGAACGTTCGCCTTCATAAACTCAGCAGCCTCTGTCTGCATGGCGAGAACTAGCGCGTTGCGTTCAGCCACTACTCTTCGCGCTTTGTCGATGTCGGCCATGGCTGCTTCGCGTACAGCCGGTATGGTCAGCGACTCGACAGTTATGGCGCCCGCGGCTTTGAGCAGTTCCAGCTTGCGCGCCGCCTCCGCAAGGAATGCCCGGTGCTTAGTCACCACAGCGAGCGACTGGCGCTGGAATGCGAGTTCCTCTTGGCTGTACCGTTGCTGTTCGCCCACGCCCGATGCAAGCCTGATAGCGATAAAGGTTGCTGTGGCCAAAACGTTCATGCCGCGACTTCCTGCGACAAAGCAGCCTTGACATCGTGGGCAAGCCGTTCTCTTGAGAATGTATCCAAGGCCCTTTGACCTGAAAGCATGCCACTCAAGATGAAGCGTGCATTCGGCATCTGGTCCCAGCGGTAGACCAGCTTGTCCTGCGTCGTCAACGGCAACAGCTTCCGGGCAATGTTCGAGGCGCCGGCGTTGGCAATGAGAACCACTCTCGGAGAAATTGCTTTCAACGCCTGCTTGAAAAGGTCGAACAATTCGCGGGCGGGTGGCGCAAAAACTTCCGCTTTCCAATGTTTGCTGAGAACTTCGGACTGGCGGGTGTGCCGCATCAGGAACATGTCCAGATACTCGGGCTCAGCCCCAACTTCCTTAGCGAAGTCCTGAAGCGGCTTGTAGTACCGGGGGTACTCGAGGGGTGCCTTTTCCTCTTGAGCCACCAAAGAAGCTACATTGGCTTTGAGAGCCGCGTCGTCTCTCGTTGACTCCCACCGAAGCTCATCGGGGACCCGCCTGCCGGGCTTGGCCGCGGTCAGACCTGACGAGTCGTCGGGTTCCTCGTCATGGACCATGGACGGATTCATCCCGACAATCAGCAGTTGCGGCGCAATCCGAAACGCTCCTCGCACCATTGGCATGAGGTGCATGCCCGGTAAGGTTCGATGTTGGTCGGCATGCGCTTTCCAGATGGCGATGGCCTGAGCGTTGCAGACCTCATGCAGCGCGGCAGTAGGAACAAGTTGAGTCATGCAAGCTGCCCTGGAATTCTGGACACACGAGAATAGCGGACGGCGCCCCATTGATGCTTCGGATTGGCGGCAACCCTGGTTCAAAATCCATGGTCAACGGGTTCACGGTTGCTTTGCATTTACGGCCGCTGAAGCGGACTGCAGGGTGCCGTATCGCCGGCACATGCGAGCCTGCCACCGAATGCTGTCGCGGGCTTTTCTTATGGAAGTCGACAGTCCCAATGTCGGAAGCCGAACCTATGGGTTTCGATGTCGCTCATCTCCCATTGACTGTTTCACAGGTTCTGTCGGAGTCTCACAAAAATCATCAAGTTGCACGCCTTGCGACCAGGCTGCCTTCTCGGTGACCATAAGGGCTACTTTCCCCTTCTCACTGAGCACAGGGAGTGCAAAGCATTCTGCCCAGTTCTTTAGACAAGCCGAACCAGTGCAGCCGCGCGCTTCGCCCTCGTCAGCGCGACGTACATCAGCTTGCGCTGGTTCCCGGTCTCCTCCGGCGCCCCGAAAAAGGACTCCGGCGCCACCACAACAACTGCATCGAACTCCAGCCCCTTGGCTCGATGCATGGTCGCGAAATGCACCACATCACGGCTGTCGGAGTAGTTGGCCTGTGCGGTGATGGTCACGCACGAGAGGCCGGCACCCTGAACCTGCTTCGCGAATGCCTCGCGGTTCTTCTCGCTGGAAGCGATGACGCACACCGAGGGTGCTTCGCTATCGCCCTTGCCTTGACGGAAGTCCTTGATGAACGCGATGACTTGCACCGCAGCAGCCTCGAGGCCGTCCGCCGCAACAACACTTGGCTCAGGCCCGTGCGACAGCGACTTGTAGCGCCGGGTTTCGTCATGCCCATCGTCGAGGTCGTCCACCTCGCAGCCCTCCAGCAGAGCCACCGCCTGCCGGCGAATCTCGTCAGTCGTTCGGTAGTTCAGGTACAGCTTGCGAGCTCGGCCACGGATGTCGATGCCGCATTTGCTCATAGCGGCACGGTGCCGGCTGTAGATGCGCTGATGACCGTCGCCGACGAAGAACAGGTCGTTGGAGCCCGATGGAATCATCGCGCGGAGCAGGCGCAGCGCCTGTGGCCCGAAATCCTGCGTCTCGTCGATGACGATGGCGCTGTACTCTGCCGCCTGCTTGTCCTCGGCGAGCAGTAAGTCGGCGACCTCGCGGTAGGCGTCGTCGACCTCTTTGAGCTTGCGTGAGCTCAGCTGGCCCCGGTACTCCTCGAACACCGGCCAGACGGCATCGCGCTTGGCGCGGCTCAGCACACTTTCGCGGCCGGTGCGGCGCGCCGTGCGGTACTGGTCTCGCGTCGTGATGCCCTGCGCAAGAACGACTTGCTCCAACTCCAGCTCATAGAAGTTGTCCGGCAGGTCTAGCGTGGTGTCGCGCACGGCCATGGCGGCCTGCCAGGCCTGCAAGGCGGCGTCCTGCTTGCGGTCATAGACGATGCGATGCTCAAGCTTGCGGCTGCGCATGAATCCGTGGACCCAGGCATCCAGGTTTCGCACCTCCAGCTTGGCCAAGGTGGCACTACCGCATAACGTGCGCAGGTTCTGCTCGATGTCACTCGCCAGGTTCTTGGTGAAGGTCGTGAACAGCACCTTCTTACCGTCCGGCGTACGGTTCTCTGCCACCCACTTTGCGCGGTGCATGGCCAACACGGTCTTGCCCGTGCCCGCACCACCAAGCACACGTACCGGGCCGCTGCGGTCTCCGGAGGCGAGCTTGTGCTGGGTCGGGTGCAGGAACACCCGCCACTGGGCCAGCGGCGCGTTCATGATGGCCAGCATGGCCTCGTCGTCGCTCACGATGACAAAGCGCGACTGCGATTCAGGCGTCACCAGAGCCGCCGCGAAGTCTGCGGTGTCGACCTTGCGGTCCACCCGGGTCTCGCGCGCATTCAGCACTTGGCTGACGGTGTCGCCGGCCGCGACGAGGAACAGGCCCTCGTAGCCTTCGACTGGTAGGCGGCTCTGGAGACCGTCCAACTGCTGTTCGGAAGAAAGGACACGCACCTCGGGCAGCATCTCTTCGGGGACACCCAGGCTCAGCAGCTCGCGGTCCCCCAGCCCGCCGAATAGCGGCAGCTGTAGGTCGACCTTCTGCTCTTGACTGGATTGCCCCACCGGGGTAGGTGGCGCCGACGGAGCCTCAACCGCCGCCACGCTCTCGACGACCACCAGCTGCATCGCCCCCGTCACCGGGTTGATGGCCAGTTTGCGGTTCTCGGCCCAACGGTACGCATCGTCGTGGTGGTCCACGTACAGCAGCACGTAGACGTCCCCGCTGCTCGGCTTGAAGACGATGCCGCGCCAGTCGCGGTCGAGCCGCACCGACTTCAGGTTCGCGTCACGGGCGCCGTTGATGTTCTCGTAGTTGATGCCGGGGCTGGTCGGGTCCGACTGAAACTGGATGGCCCACTTCATCACTTTTGAGTGAACGCTGGCAGGAACCTTCGACAGCTGCAGGAGAAAGTCCTGCGACAGTGCCACTTTGGGTTTAAGGCTCACGCTGCCCCTCCTTCATTCAAGTTGAGTTCCAGCCCGAGGCTGGCTGCCGCAGCGGCGGCCCACGGTGCACCTGCGACCAAGTGCATGGTCTCATCCAGCAGAAAGACCTTCCAGTGCTCCGCACCCCACACTTCGGCGAGGTCGGCCTGGTCGGGCCGCAGGACCACGACCTTTTCCTGCACCCATGCCAACTCGCAGTCTGCCGAGACGCGTCCCTTGGCGTCCACCAGCTCTAGGCCTACCTCCGGCAGCGTGGAACCGGACTTGGCCAGTTGCTTAAGCCCAGGCACCAGCACTTCCAACGCCTGCTCAACGACCGCTTGCCAGGCCGCGTTAAGCGCAGCCTGCTCCGCCGGCTGCGCGGGCGCCATACCCGCTGTAACTGGGCCGAGTCCCTCGTAATCGTGCGCTGCCAAGCCATCGCCTGTCACGAGCAACGTGCCGCGCATGAACTGCAGCGCGTTGAACAACTGCAACCAGCGACGCCAAGCCCGATGCAGGGAGTCCTCGTCCGCGGCAGCTGACGCGTCGAGCAACACCACACCAGGGGCCGACCAATCTTGATGTGAAGGGAGACCCTTGGCGAGGAGCAGCGGCCACCACCCCAGCACCGATGCAGGGCCATTGGCCTTGGACATCACCGGAGCGAAGCCAGGCCCAGGTTCGCGGACGTGCAGTGGAAGCTGCGGAAGCCAAGGAGCCCGCTGTCCGTCAGCCGTTGCCTTGTCATCCAAGGTTGGCGGAACCATCAGGAACTCTAACCACGCCGCGCTGCGCTGTTGTGTTTCCACAGCGCCGTCCAGCTCTGCCGCGCCAGCAGGAACTGCCAGCCAGTGCAGTAGTCGCGCGACCGCATGCTGCGTGAAGGCCTTCTCCTGGGCCCTGGGCACGGTCGGCGAAGCCTTGCTGCCGTCGTGCCGGTTGAGCGCCACCGTCGCCGGGTCCAGGTCCGAGTCGCCATTGCCGTCGATGGCGGCCGAGACATCCTGATGCGTGACCGACCATGTCCAGAACTTCCCGCTGGCGACGATGGCGCTGCGCTTGCGCGCGTCCTCACGCATGCAGTCCTTGTGGTATGCCCAGCCGTCGCAAAAAACAGCCACCGGACGGCGTTTGGCTCCCGAAGCCCAGGGCCAGATGACGAAGTCAGGCTTGCTCGCCACAGGCACTCCAGCGTCGCCGTTTAGGTCGCACTGCGGCTCGATGCGGTACCGCTGGCTACCCACCTCCAGCACGTAGCCGGACTTGCCATGGACTACGTCCTGCACCAGCTTGACGGACGGGAGCCCAGCCACGCCACTCATCTTCTTCAAGCTCTCGATGAATCGGGCCTCGAGCACCGAATCGAAGTTCGGGTTGATGTAGATGTCCGAGATGGTCTTGACGCGCTCCAGCGAGGGCAAGGAACCGACCAGCTCAGTGAGAACGGCCCTGGCGTTGTCACGCGAGACCAGCTCCATGCTGCGCCCGAGCCGGTACTGGTACAGGCAGCGATAGCACCCGTCCTTCTCCGGGTCTTGGTTGCACGAGCAGTCGCTAAGCGCGTCCAGCGCCATGCGAAGTACATCGGCCAGCGTCTTGGCGTCGTGGGCCAACAGCTGATGCAAGTAGCCCGTGCCACCCGGCACCGAGTCGTAGAGCATCACGAAGTGCTTGCGCGGCCCGCCGTCCTTGCCAGGCTCGTCCTGCAGCACCATTCGCAGATGGTCCACCTTGCCGCCGAAGCGGCGCTTCAGACCGAGTTGCACGGCCGCCATGAACGACTGCACCACCCTCTCGTCAACGCCGTTCTTGGTGTACGGCACCAGGATGCGCAGCGCTTCTGATTCGAACTCGCGGTGTTGATTTCCATCCAGAAGTGATCCACTGACCCCGCTGATTTCCATTTAAAACTGACCCACGCAAGAACCCTAACCTGCTGCTTTGAGTGGCAGGGAGCAGTAGGAGTGATTGACGTGGCGACACTGAGTGTCATCAGGCGGTGGGCCCTGCGCGAGCAGCTGTCCATCCGCGAGATAGCCCGACGCACCGGCCTGTCTCGCAACACCATCAGGAAGTACCTTCGGGCCGGTACGGTCGAGCCCCGGTACGCGAAGCGCGCGAGCCCGAGCAAGCTCGACTCGTATGCCGACAAACTCTCGGGCTGGCTCAAGGCCGAGGCGACCAAGTCGCGCAAGCAGCGGCGAACGTTGAAGCAGATGCACGCCGACCTCGTCGTGCTCGGCTACGCGGGTTCCTACAACCGCGTCGCTGCCTTCGCCAGAGCTTGGACCGCGCAGCGGCACGAGGTCGAGCAGACCACTGGACGCGGCACCTTCGTGCCCCTGACCTTCGGCGCGGGTGAGGCCTTCCAGTTCGACTGGAGCGAGGACTGGGCCGTCATTGCCGGCGAGCGCACCAAGCTGCAGGTTGCGCACTTCAAGCTCAGCCACAGCCGGGCGTTCCTGCTGCGGGCCTACCCGCTGCAGACCCACGAGATGCTGTTCGACGCGCACAACCACGCCTTCGAGGTGCTGGGCGGCGTCCCGCGCCGCGGCATCTACGACAACATGCGCACCGCCGTCGACAAGGTTCGACGCGGCAAGGAGCGCGACATCAACGCGCGCTTCCAGGCCATGGTCAGCCACTACCTGTTCGAGGCCGAGTTCTGCAACCCCGCCTCCGGTTGGGAGAAGGGCCAGGTCGAGAAGAACGTGCGCGACGCTCGGCACAGGCTGTGGCAACCGACGCCTGCGTTCCCGACGCTGGACGCCTTGAACGACTGGCTCGAGCAACGCTGCAAGGCGCTGTGGGCCGAGATCAGCCACGGCAGGCTGCCCGGCACCGTTGCCGACGTGTGGGCGCAAGAGAAGGCGTTCCTGATGGAGCGGCCTCGCGCCTTCGACGGCTTCGTCGAGCACACCAAGCGTGTCTCGCCGACATGCCTCGTGCACTTTGAGCGCAACCGCTACAGCGTGCCGGCGTCGTATGCCAACCGCCCGGTGAGCCTGCGGGCCTATGCCGACCGGCTCGTGGTCGCGGCCGAGGGCCAGATCGTGTGCGAGCACGTTCGCATCATCGACCGGCGCCACGACACGAGCGGCCAGACCGTCTACGACTGGCGCCACTACCTGGCGGTGCTGCAGAGGAAGCCGGGAGCGCTGCGCAACGGCGCGCCGTTCGCCGAGCTGCCCGAGGGCTTCCGGCGGCTGCAAGGCTCGTTGCTCAGACAACCCGGCGGCGACCGGGAGATGGTGGAGATCCTGGCGCTGGTGCTGCACCATGACGAGCAGGCCGTGCTCGCCGCGGTGGAGCTGGCGCTGGAAGCCGGCGTGCCGACGAAGACGCATGTGCTCAACGTGCTTCACCGGCTGCTCGACGGCAAGCCGCCCGCGCCGCCGGTGACCGCGCCGCAGGCTCTGCGCCTGGTCAACGAGCCGCAGGCCAACGTGCTGCGCTACGACGCGCTGCGGGGCAAGGCCCAGGCCGCTGTGCACGCCTACGCGGCCAAGGAGAACTGCCATGCGTCATGACCCTGCGAGCGCGGCGATCGTGATCATGCTGCGCGAACTCAAGATGCACGGCATGGCGCACGCGGTAGCGGAACTGGCCGAACAAGGTGCACCCGCCTTCGAAGACGCGCAGCCGGTCCTGTCGCAGCTGCTCAAGGCGGAGACGGCGGAGCGCGAGGTGCGCTCGGTGGCCTACCAGTTGAAGCTGGCGCGCTTGCCCGTCTACCGCGACCTCGCAGGCTTCGACTTCGGGCAGAGCGAGGTCAACGAAGCACTGGTGCGTCAGCTGCACCGATGCGAGTTCCTAGAGGATGCGCAGAACGTGGTGCTCGTCGGCGGGCCGGGCACGGGCAAGACGCACCTGGCCACTGCGCTCGGGGTGCAGGCCGTCGAGCATCATCATCGGCGCGTAAGGTTCTTCTCCACGGTCGAGCTGGTCAATGCGCTGGAGCTCGAGAAGGCCACGGGCAAGGCCGGTCAGATCGCGCACCGGTTGATGTACGCCGACCTGGTCATCCTCGACGAGCTGGGCTACCTGCCGTTCAGCGCGTCAGGCGGGGCGTTGCTGTTCCATCTGCTGTCCAAGCTCTACGAGCGGACCAGCGTGGTGATAACGACCAACCTGAGCTTCAGCGAGTGGGCCAGCGTGTTCGGCGATGCGAAGATGACGACGGCGCTGCTGGACCGGCTCACGCATCATTGCCACATCCTGGAGACCGGCAACGACAGCTACCGCTTCAAGAACAGTTCAGCCCAACCAACCCAACCCAAGAAGGAGTCCAAGACCAAGAAGTTATCCACAACGTGAGCCCGCGGGGCTCAAATACGGGTGGGTCACTATTGAATGGAAAAGGCGGGTCAGGATTACGTGGAACTCAACACCTTGCATACCAGAACGAGCATCTGCAGCGGTTGTGGAATCGCGTTCCAGTCGGTACTCGTCTGACGCTGAAGATAAACCCGCTGAATCTTCAAACAGTCCGCGTGTTGCACCCCGCGACGTCTGAAGTCATCACAGTCGACTGCACGGCCGACCTGCGATGGCCATTGAGCATGAGCATGCACACCGCAGTACGCGGCCATGCACGCGAACTCAATCTCAATCCCGATGACATGAAGCAGTTGGTGAGAGCCGAAGAATCGTTCATGAAGAAGATGAACGAATTCGAGCTCGACAACAAGGCGGCACTCCGTCGCGTGCAGGCGACGTTCCTGCGTGAAGCTCAGACGCGGGATGCCAAGGAGGTGGAGGACGTTGGTAGCCGAGTCGCGTTCGACGCCACCGGGACAGAGACCCTCGATGCGGTGCTTGCTCAGCTGGGTGGTGAATCATGAGCGCACCCCTATTGCAACGCGAGCAGCACTCGCAAGATGCGCTCTTCGCAATGCCACTCCCACTGCATGAGTGCTTTGTGACGACGCCGCGGCACCGTGCAACCCTCGTTGTCTTCCAACGCCAGTTCATCGTTGCTTTAATTCCGACTGCACGCGGCGAAAGCCATCCGCGCATTGGGCAGCCTAGCTGCGGAAAGGCATGGCCGATGCATCTGGGAGATGAACTGTGAACGCGCCGTTGCCGCCGTACCCACAGTTCACGGAGGGTCCGCTGAGCAAGGCCTACAGAGCTCTACACAAGGTCTATGTCGAGACGAGCGTGCACCGCGAGGCGAACGATGCTATTCGACGCTTGTTCACATCGGCTGATGTCTTTGGCAGCCACCGTCGCCTCGCGCTCATCGGGCCGTCGGGTTCCGGAAAGACATCCGCGGTTCGCAACGCGGAGCGTTGGCTGAGAGCGCAGGCCTGCCTACAGCCGGAGGCGCCGACGCCGCTGCCGATGGCCGAAATCACTTCTGGAACCACCGCAAAGGGCCTGGCCGCCATGGTTCTCAGCATGGGCCATGACGCGTTTGCCGACCGCGGAACGCTAGACCAGCGCACGAACCGTATCGCGACGCTGGCACCGAATCTAAATTTCCTGGGAATCGCGTTCGACGAGTTTCATCACAGCTACGAACATCGGACCAAGAACGAAGCTGGAAAGATTAAGACGATGCTCAAAGCCATCGTCAACAACATCGCGCGTCCCATCATCCTGATGGGCACCGAGGGCGTCGACGCCTATCTCGACGACGAAACGGGCGAACTGCGCAGCAGGTTCAGGCGCATTTGCTACATGCGTAATCCCAGCATCACCAGCCTTGAGGACCTCAAGGACATTCAGGCGGTTCTGAATGCAATGAAAGCGGTCCTGCCCTGCGCGCCCGACTGTGACATCACCGGGCACGAAATGATGTTGCGGCTGCTGCTGGCCGCTGAGAGCCAGTTCGGCTTCTTGGTCGACCTCGTGCGTCGAGCGTGCGAGATTGGAGCCAACCAGGGAGCGCCATTTCTCCAACTGGCGCACCTTGTCGCAGCGTACCGGGAATCCGCGCGCCGAGCCGACAGAGTGGACGACCGGAACCCGTTTCTGATAGCCATCGAGATTGTCAAGAGCCGCCTGATGCAACTTCGGACGCCGGTGGTCGCATGACGCCATCTCCCCCGAAGCTGCTCGTGTGTCTACCGATTCTCCCGAACGAGAGCATCGCGAGTTTCGTGCAACGCCATTGCGCTGCCAACGCAGTCCTCAAGGTGGGTGACGTCCTGCGGCTAATGTCCGTCAGTGCGCGGAAGCCTGTTCGAAGCCTGTCTGCGTTGGTGCGCGATGACGTTGCCTTGTCTGCGCTTGAGGAACTTACCCGGTCAACCAAGGGCGCTCTGCAGGGCCGACTGCTGAGGCCCCTAGACGGCGCGCTCGGCCCCTTGGTCCGGCAAGATGAACACGAGTGGTCCGAAGACGCACGTATTTCTCCACATCAGGCCATTTGTCCGTTCTGCCTCGGCGACGAAGGCTACGGGCGCGAAGAATGGGAGTTCGTCCAGGCGCCTGTGTGCTCGGTGCACCGTGTCGCGTTGGTCGACCGGTGTCACATTTGCTCGTCCGGCATCAATGCGCTGAGAACTTCGCCTCTGCATTGCGGCGGGTGTGGTGCGTCGCTGGCAGAGGCTCCTACGTACGAGGTCACAGTTGCCACACTGCGCGCTGCGCAGCTCGTTCAGTCGACCATCACTTCGGGGCTCGGGCTGCCGGGCCATACATCGCCCATCACCCCTAGGGACTTGTCTGAACTGCTGCGGCTGTGTCTGCTGCCTCCCGAGGGCGCCAGAGCAACTTTTGGCCTACAGGGTGCGCTCCATCAGTTCCCGATAAAAATGCGGCTTGCCGCGCTTGAAGCGGTCGGGAACGCACTGACGGGCCGCAGCATCGATGCAATGGTCCTGCGCCGCTTTCTGTTGAAGCGTTGGCCGCACGCGCCGCTGCTGAGTCCAAGCCAGCAGCGGAGGCTGCTAGTTGTCGCGTGCCAAGAGGTTGGGATGTTGCGCGACGTCACCAACCTCGTTTGCGACGGACGGGACGACTTGGAGCCTGAGACGGCCGTTCGTCTCTTTGGCTTGCGCGTACCAAGCTTGCAAACCCGGCGGGAAGTAGCTGCGTTCCTGCGCGTCGCTGAGGCGGTTTTGACCCGTATGGAACAACTCGGCGTCTTCCTCACTCGTCCCTTGCCTGGATACGGCTACGACATGGACGAAATTCTCTCGCTGCGACGGGCGCTCGATGATGCGCATTTACCAAAGGACGTCGACGGAATACTGGGCATTCCCGGGCTAGCGGAAAGACTGATACACGCGGAGGTCTTGCAGTCCATTCGCATGGGTCAGGGGATGCGCATTCATGCGGATAGCGTCACTTCGCTCTTCAATGGCTTTTACCGGGCCGGTTCTGGCGTGGCCGCCGACACGGTGAAGGTTCGGTTCGGCGATTGGGCAGAGAGGTGCGGGTCGCTGGAACTGGTGACTGCCGCCGTCATTTGGTTGTTGGGCGGAAGCTTAGGCGTCGCCGCGTGGGATGCGCCATTCAGACTTGTCGACCTGTGGGTTGACCAAGCTCGGTTAGCCGAGCTCGACGCCAAAAGAGCAGCGAGTCACAAGCAGAATGCTGCGTAGGACGACGAGTCACTTGTGCCGCTATTCGAAACCATCGACTGGAGAAGGGCCTGATAGTGAGCACCAAAGTAACCATCAAATGGCGAAACCAGAGCTTCGGACGTCACGGATTTCACCTGTACGACGACGTGCTTGACAGTCTCGGCACTGACGATGAAACCGAACCCCTGTCTATCTTTGCTTGGACGGAGTTGCGGCCACGCTACAAACTCTGAACAGCGGCGGTGTCTCTGTGACTGTGGTCTTGCCGCGCGGAGTTGCTCGCGAACTCGGTCTACTGCCGACCGGACCTGGCACAAGCCGGACAGCAGATTCCGTTCGCTGACTTCGAACGAATTTTCCAATGAATCAAGGACTTCTCCCCTCGCAGCCCTTCGCCCTCGAACCGCCCCACGATAAGCCTTCCGCTCTGGGCCAAGACGATGCGCCCACCGTCGACCTCGGCCCACTCCCAGTTCGGCAAGGCGACGACGTCTTCCGTGCGCGCGTTGAAGAGCTGGTGCTCATCGAAGTAACACCCCTTACCCACCGGTTGATGCACCGTGACGTGAGCGAGCTTTCGCAGGCGCCAGTGCGTATTGATGCGTCGCTCGAACAGCGTCAGCATGCCGCCGGCGCTGTCGGGCGCCGTGTACTTCATCGTCCACCCATCGAGCCGCAGGCGCACGTAAGAGACCCCCGGGCACTCGCCGCCGTGCTGCTCGTGCCACGGATACGGCGCCGTGCGCTCAATGCCCCGTCCGTCCTTGAAAACTCCTTTTCCGTCGCTGTCGTTGACCCAGAGCTCCTTGCTCGACGCGAACGGGCCCCCACCATGCCAGCAGTCGCCCTTTGCAAGCAGCGTGAGCGCTTTCAAGTATGGAGCCTCCGAGACGGCCATCCAAGCGCCTCGCGCCCGAGAATCCCAGCGGCCATTCATGGCGAAGTAGACGCGGTGATTGCCGTCGGGCGACAGGTCGCAGCGTCGCTGGTAGATGCGTCTGTACTCCTTAGACCGAATCCGTGAAGTTCGTAGAGCGCAACTTCGCGATGATTCATCAGAACGGCAGCTAGGCCGGCAGCCTCTGGCCTTGCACGTGTTGTGTCGCGGCGCCATCACGCGCGCCAACGCGGACAACTGTCCGCGTCGCGAAACAATCCAGCCATAGAACAGCTACGGGTGACACCATCGAGCCCTGGTTGGCGTCTTCCGCTGATGCCTGACCTTGCTTCGATACGGAATACGTAGTGATTTGGCCAAGTTGAAAACCGCTACAAGTTGTAGACTGAAGGGAATCAGGGCACACCCGCGCGAAAGCCGGGGCCGCAAAGCCACCGACCAGCCCGACAGGGATGGCAGCGGGGCTGCCACCCACCTCATTTCGTGCGGACTGCACAGGAGGCGGTGTTAGTGACTATCGTTGTCACGCGGAACCGTTTCGTGTCGCGATTGCCCTCGCTCAGGAGCGCGCAGTGACACGTCTGAATTCGGTCCACCTTCCCTTCCCTCGCCGGTGTCTCGCCCCGTCCCAGGCCGCGTGCGGCTGTCGAGGCGCGCGATGAACCAACCCACCGATTGGCTACCGCCGTCAACGCCGTCAGGTTCATTCGACGAGATTGATGTGGCCTTGGCGTCTGGCGCGATACAGACTGCGCAACGCTTGGCAGAGGCGGTGGTCCGAGGTCAGGACATCGACGGCATGGTCGAGGGAGGCGCGTTGCTGCGCCTCGGGTACTGCGACTTAGCGATGTCAAAGGTTGAACGAGCCCGCCGCGGCGCCCGCCGTGCGGCGGGGCTATTTCGGGAGGCATGCGCGCTCACCGAAGAGGTCGAAGCGTTGGCGCTGTGGGCACGGGCCGCGAGCGTTCTTGGACGGAGCGTCGAGGCGGTGGAAACAGCGCTGTTGGCCACACAGTTGGTCCGCGACCTTCCTGAAGGAATCTGGACCGTTCGTGCTCACCTGAGTCTGGCCATTGCGCACAGTTGGGCGCAATCGTTCGTGCATTCCATGGCAGCGTTCGACGATGCCTTCGAGGTCGTTGCTCGGTTGGCCACACCGGGGGTGCAACTCGAACTCCATGCCGAACGCGCTTGGGTGCAGATTTTGCGCTGGGCCTTCGAACGCGAGGACGTTGGCGCGGCGACCGAGCTCTCGGATGTGGGCATGCTGTCCATAATTGCGCTCGACCCGCCCTCCGCCATTGAGTCGCTGACACCGGGTGCCGCGGCGAGTCTCCCCGACTTCGTCCGAACCGTGTGGGCACTCATGTCGTTGTGGGAAGGGTGCCGAGACGCTGCGCGTCGGATTCCGGTTCGGGCCGCCACCGAGCTGAACGCTCCGAGCACCGCGGGATGGCTGTTGGCCGCGCAATCTTGGGTTGCAGCCGAACTGGCCTACCGGGACGGTGACCTTGTCGCCGCGGGGATGCACGCCAGTCGCATGACCACTTGGGCCCGGGAGGTGGAGAACCTTCCGTTGACTGCGTTGGGCCACCGCATCGCTGGGGCCATCTACGAACATCAAGGTCGTGCGGACTTGGCTGTGATGGAGCTGCGCCGGCAACTTGCATGCGAAGGGACGATGCAAGCTCTTCATTTGGAAGGGCGAGCAGACCTGATGAAACAACTAATCGCAGCCCGTCAAGGCGCGCTGCACATCGAGGACCTGGCCGCCAAATCCATCAAGTTCGAGAAGTGGGCGCACGAAGACACACTGACGGGCATCCCGAATCTCAGACGATTCAACCAGTGCCTGAACGAGTGGTCCATCCTCGCGGCGAACACTGACAGGACGCTGTGCGTCGCATTGATTGATGTCGACCGGTTCCGTGACATCAACAACAATTTCTCGTACGAAATCGGCAATGAGGCGCTGCGCGGAATTGCCCAAGAGATGGTGGCGCACGTCCGACCTTCGGACCTTCCGGCGCGCTGGGGAGGCGATGAGTTCGCCATCCTCTTCAGGGACATCGACCTCGACGCCGCGCTCCAAATCGCGGTGCGCATCCAAGACGCGGTGCTCAAGCGGGATTGGTCCACGGTCGCGCCGGGCTTGAAGGTCAGCATCTCGGTCGGCGTCACGGCGGCACAACCCGGCGACGACAAGAACGCGCTTATCGCCCGCAGCGAACTGACGATGTACGAGCAAAAGCTCGCACGCAGACGCAAAGCGCTCGACGGTGTTGTCCAACCCGCCGTGCTCCGCAAGGTCGCGTCTTGGCTTCATTCGGCCAAGCGGGTCGTCATCTTTGTCGGTTCAGGCACCGGCGAGAGCGTCAACGCCATCGAGACCGGCAACCTGGGCGCCTGGAGCGCGACAGACCGGTTGGCTTTCGGACACGTGCAGGGCTTCCGAGAAAATCCAACCGCGTTTCGCCGTTTTTGGGCGAACTGGCGGGCTGCGAATGGCAACACCGCACCGTGTGCATTTCACACGGCGCTCGTCGCATTTTCCCGCCAGTTCCCCCAGGTCACGGTCGTCACCGAGCGAGTGGATGGAATCCTCCAGCGCGCAGGCGCCGACAACGTCGTGGAGCTCTACGGAAACGCTCATTTCGACCGATGCGATGCCTGCGGCAGCTTCCAGCAGCACTCGACGAGCAACTGCCTGTCCTGCAAGGCTTCTGCCGTGGCCATGCGTCCCGACATCGCACTGCTGGGCGCCGAATACAACTACCTCGAGTCGGCTGAGGTTGAGATGAAGTTCAAGCGAGCCGACGTGGTGCTGGTGGTCGACAGTGATGCGACCACCTACCCTGGCTCCGGCATGTTGGAAAAGGCCCGTTCCCGCGGGGGCCGAATCGTCATGTTGGGCGCGGGCGAGCGCACTCGCAGGTCAGCGGCCGACGTGCTGATTGATGCCCCGCCCGAGAGCGCGCTTATGCAACTCGGGCAAGCGCTGCAGTCCGCCGCCAGGGGCGAGACGGCCGAGGCCGAGCTCACCGACGACTGCTTCGACGTACTGTGCTTCCTGACCGGCCAGAGAACCGACAACTTCGGCTTCTCGTTTGAGCAGGCCATGACATGGAAGGATTGGGAAATCGAGCGTCACCTCGGCACGATTCCCTGGATTTTCCCTCTCACCACTGTCAGCAAAATGAATCCCGACGCGCCGATGCCGTCGCGGTCAGACTTCGAATTTTTGGCGCGTGATGAACGTGTTCGAAGCAAGGTGCACGAAGCCTACCTCCGCATGCTCGGGTTCTATGGTTTCGAGTGGCGTGATGGAAAGGTCCAACGGTCACCAAGCTGGCAAAACGGCTTCGCGACATGGGTGGTGACGGCGTCGCACCATGACTTGTTCATCTCGCGTATTCTGGGCTCGCTGAGATTGTTTGGCCTCAGGAGCGAAGCGCTCGCGTTCTTGGAGGCGGTCGAAGTCGAGGTTCGGGAGTACCGCGGCGGCAACGCGCAGCAGCCGCTGTGGCACTGGCGGCTCGCCGTCTACGGTAACGCTGGTTTCACTGGCCCCTAGCGACATGCACCACCACGGGGCTGGGGTATAACCTTCTCTCCGAAGCACGAAAACGACCGCACGATTGGGCGGCGTAGCGTCAAACGCCACAGGGAACCCGTCACCCAGTGCTTCGAAAGACCGTCATCGTTCGCCCGCAGGCCCTCGTTGTCCGGAAGCCGAGCCCGCCACCAGATTCTGGTCGCGGGCTTTTCTTATGTCTCCAATTACCGTCTTTCCGCGACGCGTTGCACCGAGCCCCCTTCGCGAGTTCAGGTCGAACGGATGGAGCTGACATCGCATGCAAAAGCTCTGCAACTCGCGCGGAGGTCAATAACCTCTTCAACTATCACCCTGAGTAACGGTGGGTGGTGGGTCCTCCAGATTTTGGCGCCTCTTTAGCCACTCCTGCTGTTGTGGCTTTATGTCCAGATTGGTGAAGCGCTCGTCGCCTGACGCCCCGGAACCCAGCATGTTTGCACTGCTGCTGGCAGCCATGCGATTGTCCGGACTTCTCCTGTCGACCCGCCCATCGGGTTCGAGCCGTCCGCTGCGCGTCCTCTTCGGGACGGTGCGGAACATTCGCATGAGGCTCCTCAAGATGCACCCGAACCGACGTCGTGCGCGCGACTTTGACCTTCGTCAAAATTCCGGCGAGTCGTCGCGCGACTGTCATGAGGCAGGCGTACAAACGCCGTCGGAGAACCCATGGTCGTGTGAGGTGAGCGATGACAGAAGAATCTGACGAGAACGCACGCTGGTGCGTTGCCTTCGCAGCAATTCTTGTGGACGAGACACACGTTCCCCCGTGCGATGCGGCCTTCTTGGCCGAGCAGGCGCGTGTGCTGTCACATGGCCTGCCGCCGAGCTATGCCGCGCGACGCGCCCTGTCGGACTCCCAATTGCGCGCTGAGCGCGTAGTGGCTGGACGCTTGTGGTCGCCCCCTCACCGCTCGCGACTACTCGCCACCGACGAAATAGGAGCAGTGGGCTGGTAGCAGACAGCCTTGGCCTGACGCCTCTCAGGAACTCAGTCGCGCCGACCGGCACGCGGCGACGGCCCTGTGGACCTGCAACCAGCGGCGACTCGGCTCTAGCCGGGACACACTGCGAGTGCGCCCTGCCGTAGCTCCGATAAAACGGGGAAGGCGGCATACGCCGAATTGCCCACTGGTATTCGAAGTGTTTGACATCGGCGCTCTCGCCCCGAAAGAGGGCTAGGTCGCGACTTTGTGTTGCACAACGAAAGTCGATGTGATGAGCCGCCGACGTGACAAGCCAGCACCAGCGAGCAGCCCCGCCGCCATCAACGCGTACGTGCTCGGCTCCGGCACTGCGCCGACGGCGCCGTCCGCGAAAATTCTCGGGCCGTGGTGACCGTCGGCGACAGAGTAGCTTGCCGCCAGGCCGTCGATGTGCAGCTTCTGCGTTGCGCCGACGAGCGAGTTGTCGAAGTAGCTGATGCTGGTGACTGCCCCACCCAAGATGGTGACCGAGGCCGGAAGGTAGGTGGGTACGCCGTTGTCCAAGTTGAACCCCGCGCTGAAGCTGCTGACCAGGTTCGACTCGAGGTCGATGGAGGCAAGGCCCGCGCCGCCAAGATAGGTGCCGTCGGCATCGCTGCTGGTGACCAATGTTAGCGTCCCGGTCCACAACACCGGCACCGGCGTGCAGTAGGGGTTGTCCACCGGGCACGTCGGGAAACCGTTCGGCTGGAATGTGCCTTGACCTTGCAAGCCGAGAACGAACGTGGACTGCGAAAAAGCGGCGCAGGGCAGCGCCAAGAGCAGAGCAGAGATGGGGACCTTCATGTACTACGGACCTCGAGTTACGACAGAGCGCCGCAGCTTAGGCGTGCGGCGTGTTGGTACAACCCCCTAACCCGATGTCAGGCGCCGCTAGGTCTGAAATATCGAGCGCGACGTGGTGCGCCAGCAGACGGTCGTTGTTCGTTATCGCTCACCGAGAAAGCAGTCGCGCCGACCAGTACACGGCGATGGCCATCTGAACGGCGAAGGCCGAGAAGCGCAGCATGACTGCGTTCGGACGCACCGACGTCAAGTGGATAGACGACTGAACTACGCGCGCGCCGAGCAGCACATAGGCGAGCCCATCCGTCACTGAATTCCGTCCAGTGGCCAGCGCGACGAGCATCAGGCCGCCGAAGACGGGCAATCCTTCCAGGCAGTTGGCGTGCGCGCGCGCGAGGCGCTGCATGAAGGGCGACAGCGTCGCATTGTCCGGCGTGAAGCCGTTCGCTGGGACGGCCTTCGTCAACACCAGCTTCGTCCGTATGGCCTCCATCAGGATGAGCAGGAGCAGTGTCCACGCAATGAAACCGGTCAAGGCGACCGCGGTCGAGCTAGGCATAGGATTCTCCTGAAGACCACGTCGCACACCGGCCCGGGCCCAGCCGGCGGAAAGCGACCCCCCTACTATGCAATGACAGCGCCAGTTGTCTCGATTTGTGAACTAGCCTCGAAGCGTCGCCAACTCAGAGAAGCAGTTCATGTCGAATCCATTCAACGCTCGAGCGGCAGCGCTCGCCACCGCGCTCGTTTGCATTTCCGCCTGCGCTTCCGCCCAGTCGTACCAGTTTCATGACCTCAACATCTTCGGCGGCACCCACAGCAGCGCATCCGCCATCAACAACCTGGGCCAAATCGTCGGACGCGCCAGCTTCGGGCCGGATGCAAGCACCTTGTCGACGCTCTGGGACAGCGCGACTGCGGGCCATGCCATCGTCTCGCCGCTGACCTTCAATGTGGCGGATATCAACGACCTTGGACAAATGGCCGGCTCGGCTCTCGCCGTGCCAGCCGATGGCAATGATGGCTGGAGGGCGGCACTGCTTGACAAGAGCGGCCTCACCCTCTTTCAAGGGCTCCAGCCGTTCCCGCGGGGCACTTCCGGCGTCGGCATCAACAACAAGGGCCAGGTGGTCGGCAACGTGTCGATGCCACTGGCCTTTCAATATGACCCGACTCGCTACACCAACCATGTCGCAATCTTCAGCGTGGGTAATGCGCCCGTTGATTTGGCACCGGTCGGAGGCAACAACAGCTACGCCTCCGCCATCAACAACCTCGGCCAAGTGGTGGGTCGCGCCACGTCGTCGGGAGACTTCGGCGGAGTGATGCCGACCGTGTGGTCGAACGGCACAAAGACCCAACTCGCGGGCTGGAACGTACTCGACATCAACGACAAAGGCCAAATCGTTGGCAGTAGCTTTCGTGACATCACGCAGCCATTTTGGGACCCGACGTACATCCAGCTGGCGACGTTGTTCGAACCGAACGGCGATGTGGTTCTGCTGGAGACCACGGATGACCAATACCGGATGAGTCTGGCGAAGGCGGTCAACGAGTCCGGTGTGGCCGTCGGTTACTCAAGCCAAGATGGCCTTCGCACGACCCGCGGAATGCTGTGGGTCGATGGCAAGAGCATCGACCTGAACGTTTACCTCGACGCGAACCTGAAGAATGGCGGGTGGTATATCAACGACGCTGTCGACATCAATGAAGCGGGCGACATCGTGGGCACCATGGTGAATGATGCGTCGAGGCAGCAGCATGCGTTCTTGCTGAGCGTGTCCGCCGTTCCCGAGCCCAGCACGTATGCGCTGCTGCTGGCGGGCGGCACTTTCGGCGCATGGCGGCTGCGCAGACGCCAGTCTTGACGTCGTCGAAGAGGCGTGAAGCGTGTAGGCGTGGGCAGTTCGAGCTGCCCGCACGAGCATCTGTTCAGTGAGCCACTGCGACGTCAGAAAGGCGGGGCCGCCTCGGCTGTACTGAGCGCGCGGTACCACTGGGCGTATGGCGTGTTGATGGCCATACGCTTCTTGTAGTCGGGCGCCCCGTCCTCCCACCACGCCGGACCGCGCTCGCCAAGGGCGCGCTTCGCGGAATCGACGAGCAGTTGAGCCGCCGCCCGCACCTCGGGCGAGGCGCGTCCTCTCAGCATGCGCCTTGCACCCATCAAGGCCTTCACATGACGCTGGCGGTCCGGTTCAGGAAGATTGGGATTGGCGCACCTCCAAAGTCGCCCGTGAACGACGAAGTCTCGGCGTCTGGTGTGGACGGATATCGGTCCGCCGCGAGGTCGTCGTCCATGGCGACTCAGAACTGGACGGTTACCGTGTAGCGCCCGTCGGCGGCCGAAGCCACTGTCGCCGGCCAGACGCCGTCAGCGGGCACCCAGCTGGTCAGCTGCAACGACCGCCTGGGCAGACCGAGCTTGCCGATGTCGAGTAGCCATTGCTTGCCGGCGCTGCGCAGCCCTGGATGCTTGATGAACAGGTCGGAAGGGACGTTCAGGACGAGCGTCCTGTCGTCGTCTGCGCCGGGCGCAGGCTGAAACCACTGCACATCGTGCTGACCCGAGAGCTTGCCAAGAAGAACCAGCATTCGTTGGCGGTAGAGCGACATCCAAGACTCAATCCTAGCGTCCCTCTGGCACTCAAGGGTGTGCGAGCCGCGCCGTGGGTGTAGGCGTACGCCGTCAAACGGGTACGAACGTCGCCGGCAGACGCCTTCCCGGAGAGGGCAACACTTGAGCATTTCTCAGGAAAAGGAGACCAGCATGTCTGACAGCAAGTCCAAGAGCGGCGGCAAGGACCGCACCCGCATCAACATTAACCAGGACTACGAGCTCCAAGATTGGGCGAAGAAGTTCAACGTCACTTCGGACCAGATTCGCGAAGCGGTCAAGGCGGTTGGCGACAGCGCGGCGGACGTTGAGATGCACTTGAAGGGAAGCCACGCGACGAGCAACGCGGATGCACAATCGCAGGCCAAGACCCGTGGCTGACGTTGCCACCTTAAAGGCTCGACCATGAGTGACTTGCCGAAATCCGACACTACCGACACGCGCGAGTTGGACCATGGTGAGCTGTTCCGTCCGGACACCCGACAACTCCCCACGGCGCCTCTGAAGCTGCCCAGTCGCAAGACCGTGGTCGTCGTGCTCACCGCTGTCGCTGCTCTAGCTGCCGCCATCATCGCAAGCGGTCGCTGACCCGTTCGGCCCCGGGAAAATCTCCGGGCCTCTCGTCCTCTCCTACGTGGAGAAGTGGTACGCGCTGGGCCGCGGGCAGCCCCACCGCAGGCACCATCGCTTGCACTATCCGCGATGGACACGAGACCCATTCATGTCGTTGGCATCTCCAGACCCGCTGACGCGCCTTCCGCGTCGCAGCAACTTCTTGATGGGTCTTGGATTGGCAGCGACCACGTGCGCAGCCAGCAGCGACCCGCTGTCTCTGGTGCTTGTGGAGGTCGCGCCCGACAATCATTCGTCAACGGGTCCCGAGCGCCGCGCCGCTGCCTGTTCAGACCGTCGCGAAGGTCATCCGGTTGGTCGCAATGCGGGACGGAACTGTCGGATATCTGTCGCACGGGGTGTCCGGCATCATGATGCAAGGGGCCGGCCTCGACGTCGCGGTGCAATCGTTGAGGTCGCTGCAGACGGCGTTGGCCCTTTACCTCGGCAAGCGCCCGATTCGTACCAGCATTGGCGTAGCGACCTCTCCAATCATCGAACCGTGGTTGCCCGCCGACCTGCTGACCTTGGCAGATTGGCGTCTGTCGGAAGCCCGGCGAGCCGGGCGAAGCGGGCTGAACTTCTGCAGCTACGATTTGCGGCGCCTGCACTTCGCATCGTGGCCCTGGCTCTAGCCACCACGCGGCCGCTCGTTGACGGCGGTACGGGCAACTCCCAGCGCTGCGGAGTCAGTTCGTGATGAGCACGTCGACCGTGGCAACGACCGCGGAGTCGTAGGTGGAGACCGCGGTCAGCGTGACCGCCACCGAGTTCGGCAGGATGAACTGCGTCGAGGTATCGAGCGCGATGCGCGATGAACTCAGCGTCGTCTCCGTGATGGTGACACCCTGGTAATAAACGCTGGTGTCGAACCCCTCGTAGTACGTCGAACCGACCTGCAGGGTCCAGACCACCGGTTCGTTTGCGTCCAGTTCGATGGACTGGCCAGCTCGCATCACGACGGTCTGGGTCGCTCCGGAGTAGACGTAGTCGCCTGACTGCCGTCCATCGACGAACACGCCGACTTGGAATTGCAAGTTGCTGTCGCCACCGCCGCCGCACGCCGACAAGGCCAGCGACGTGCCTATGGCGGCTGCGAGTGCAAGCGCGCGTATCGGGCGGCTTAATGAAAGTGCGCGCATGTTTGTCTCCAGATTGCGTCTGCGACGATTCTGAAAGCTGGCATCGCGTAACGCCAGCACCGCTCGGTTACCGAGCGTTTAACGCACGCACCCGGTCTGACGCCTTTGAAGCATCGCTTCCTACGAGCGCGTCCTGGAACAACGGACGCCCCTGCCGAACGATATGAAAAGTCTGATTGCGCGCAAGCTCAAGGACCTGACGCCGATGCCTGGGAAGGCTGACCAAGAGGTCTCAGGACCTCAAGTAGACGAGACTGCACAGTCCGTCGGACGTGTCCTCGACGAGTGCAGACTCAGTCGCCTCATCGCGACACACACCGCTCCCACTCTGGTGGTGGGCACGCGCCACACTGCATCGTTCCGGGGCGAGCACCGCCCATGCAGGCACCGCCGCATTCCATCACGAGCGCCCCCGTTCGGTTGTTGTGGAAGCTGACCGGGCCGTCCACTTCTTGGTGACAGCTGAACTGGACGAGGTCCCCGCAGAACGTGACTCTGTCGCAGCTTGGGGCGAAGTCGCCACCCCGGACGAGGTGCCTCAGAGATTCGTGGACCTGCTCGATGCCAGCGGTGTCGGCAATGCGATTGGCTCTCCACTCCCATACGACGAGGGCCGCGCTGGAGACCAAGGCCGCACCAAACGCCATCGTGAGCAATGGCCTATTCGCTGGCTGCGGATTTGCGCGCGTCGCGCGACTGTGCAGCATCACCACCAAGGCAAAGCCGGCGAGCGTAAGCAGCATCAGAGCAAGGACCAACGCCAAGAAGGTTGATTGGGAGCCCGAGTCGCGCAGCGCATTCGCGAGAAGACCGATGACGCCGACTGCCAATGCCGCTGACGTCAAGTACCAAAGGTAAACCGCCGACCGCAATTTGAGGAGCACGCCGGCACCGCTGAACGCCACCGCTATTGCGTACGCGCCGCCCCAGGGCTCGACAGGGCTGTAGGGTTGAACGGAGAGCCAGCCGCCATAGGCGAGCCATAGCAGTGCCAATCCCGCGGCCACGACGGACGTCCGACCAAACCGGCCGAGCAGGTAGACCGCCAGGGGGAACAGAAGGAGGCTGAACGACTTGGCAGGAGGAAGCCCAGATGTCTGGCTGGCCCCGCTGTTGACCAGCAGCGCGACGATTAGCAACAGCGAAACGCCAGTGAATGCGGCGGTAAGTCGAGCGCGACGTGTCGCCAGTGCAGACGCAATGAAGTCCATGCCTCACTCTACCCATAGCTCGGGACAGCTCTTATCCCTAGCGGGAGGTCACGGCGTCAGAAGTTTTTCTCGCCTGTCATGTCGACACGCTCTCGGGTCAGGCCAGGGCCTGCAAGTACGACTGCACCCGGCTGGCGCGGTCCCCCACGGCTGCAACCGCAGAAATCAACTGCGGGACTGAGACGCCGAAGGCCGCCGACCATCTCTCAAGGTCACTGGGCTCCTGCACGTCGATGCGCTCGCGGTCACACTGTTCGAAGTTCGTCGGCTCTGTCACGGTGGCTCCTAGCTGAGCCCGTGGCGGTCGTCATCGTCTTCGGGGTTGGCCGGCCAAGTGAGCTCGGAACGGATGACTGACTCCACTGCGGCGAAAGGCTCGACCGCGCCATGACGGGCATACGCGCGCGCTGCGGCACGCCGCGCGAGCGTCGAGTCACATCGCGTCTGGAACTTGAACAGGCTGGCGAACAGGGTGCACCAGACCAGCTCGCGCTGGTCCGGTACGGGGCGTGCGGTAGCGGTGTTCATGGGAATAAATTACCAAATTGCTTGGGGCAGTGGCTCTGGGCGACACGCTGGTCGGCTGTAGTCGACGTCCTACGCATTCCGCACCGAATGCAATTCGCAGGCCGACGTCCAACCGTGCGCGTCGGCTTCGCGCGCTTCACCGAAGCCGCTGACGATGTCGAGAACCTCGTGAGACTCGCCGACGTCAGGCTGTTCCAGGCCAAGCGCGCGGGCCGAAACCGGGTCGGCCCGAAAAGCTGCCCCCTACTGACCGGCGCCCAGCGGTGCCGGCCTATCGGCCACCGCCGCGTAGCTTGCCTCGCAGGAAGGACCAGTAGACCGTTGTGAGCAGCACGTACATGGCGACGTAGATGAGCGCCAAGCTGAGCACGATGGGAAGGAAGGGCGACGCCATGGACTCCGAGGCCTGTTCGACCTGCCAGAGCACACCACCGATTACGAGCCAACGTACCAAGTAAATCGGCATCCATCGGGCTTGCGCCTTGTTGTGCTGCAGCGCGAGCGCACGTTCGAGTTCCGAGCCGCGGTCCGCATCGCGGAACATCCAGCCGTAGAACAGGTATCGGTAGACGTTCTCGCGCAGCGAACGAAGTTCGCTCGACGCTTGGCTGACTGTCGCGGTCGTCTTGTCCATGTCCCAGCGTAGGGCAGCGGCGACGCGGGGAACTGGGAAAGCGAGGAGAGCCCTCACCGGCAGGATGGACGCGTTCGGAAAGCGGCGCGCTAGCGAATCACCCCGAAGCTTGCACCTGCCCTTGGTCCGGCCCGGTCTTGCCCGGAACCACGATATGCAGCTCCATGCGACGACCCTTGTCAGTGAACGTGGGCCTGGATGCGTTGAGCATGGCGCGCCGCTCGTACATGGACTCGGCCATGCACACCACGAGGCCAGCAGGCTGAGAGCCATGTGAGCGGTCCCATGCTCTCGGAACGACGTCGAACTTCAGATTCGACGGAATGTCCGACCGGTCCGGGACGGTCAGAAGAAAGGCGTCCTCGTTCGAGACGACCACAAGTGTCCAGCCGAACTCGGTGTTTACGATGCTCGCGGATTCGACAAATGCGTCTGACCCCTGGATGGAAACCTTCACCGGGCACTCCTCCACCGAAAGTCGGCTGGCCCGCATTTTGCCAGAGAGGAACGCACCGCAGGGTAGGCTCCGTCCGCCTTCTTGCGGCTCCGACCGGGACCACATTTGGGGACATACAGACCCCAGGAGACGACATGAACGAACTCGAGAAGGCACTGGACGACCTCGACGGATTGAATGAAGCGTACCGTGCGTTGTGGGATGTCGACCGGAGCCAGGTGGGCAAGGCCGAGTTGGCGAAATCGCTGCGCCAGAACCTGTCTTCCGGTGCGGACGCGTACGCCGCCACCTTGATGTCCTCGGCGCGGGCGCAACCGTGACGCAGTGCGCGGCGCCTTTCGGCCCGTGCGCAATACCCGTCCCGCTCAAGGGGTGGACTGCACGAACTCGACGCCGCCCCAATCCAAAACGCGAAGCCAGGTCGGCACCTTCTCGAACTCACCACCCACAGACATGGCGAAGTCGCGCATATGCGCGCAGCCCAGCGCCTCGAGCTCGCTTGCCGCCAAATCCGCATCGCTCGGGCCTTGGCCGGCGGGATAGGCGATGAGCGCCTCGTCCTCGAAGGGCGGCATGCCGGAGTGGTCGGGCGCGCGCTCCATGATTCGACGATTGACCGAGGTCACATGGGCACGGACTCCTTCCTCCCACGCGGCCGTCTTCTCGGACTTGAGGACCACGACGCAATACGAGCCAAAGAGGTGGATGGCCATCTGGGTTCCTGGTTCGTGGAGAGGCGTCTATTCTGGGGTGAGTTGATGACTCGCCGACTTCAATTGACGAGTGCGAGCGCCATCTGTCGAGCTACTGCATGCTCCATCAAACATTTGAGGCACGGCGTCGTTGGTCAGTTCGGTCAGCGCTCGTTGCGCCTTTCTCGACGCCTTCGGGCATCCCGTGCCGCACGGTTGGCGCGGTCGTTGCGACGCGCGTCTTCGGAGCGCAGGTCTAGGCAATCACACGGCGACATGCCGCAATCTCCAGCACTCAGGCAGTTGCAAGCGGCATCCATCGGCACGGCGTCACACGGAATGCAATCCAGCACCTCGCAGAAGCCGCGTTGGTCTCTGCGAATGGTCGGGGCCAAGCGTGCGACGGCCGGGGCTGGGGTCACTTGACGATACCCCTCGAACGCATCACGGCATCGGCCCAGGCGCCTGACCAACAACGACAGACCGTCGAGGAAGCCACGCCACCGGACGGCTCGGAAGCCGAGCCTTGAGCAGCTCGCGCACCCGGTGTGCAACGCGTAGGCGCACCGGTACCCCTTGTGCGGCGACAAGTAGCGCCGATAGAAGGAAATAGCTTGGAGCGCCAGGTCACGCAGAAGGTCGGTCATGAAAACCCACGTGTGGATGCGCTGCGCAAGCGCAAGGCGCCAGGATGGGGGCTCGACAATTGCTGCTGGACTCCTACACTGCCGGTTTGAACGCAGCGAAATAATCGTTAGTCGAGCGTTGAAAGCCTTCCTTGGCGCCTTCGCGCCGACCTCGCTAGAGTGCTCATTACTCGCGCGGGGCCCGGCAGTAGCGACGCATCGTCGACGTACCCAAGAATCGGGCTGAAGTCCGGAATGAGGTCGATGGGGCTCAACGTGATGTTGCCACGTGGAGTTGCGTGGTAGCTCGGTCTACTGCCGGCCGGGCCAGGCACAAGCCAGACAGCAGCCGTTCGCTGACTTCAACCTAATTGTTCAATAAAATCAATGACTTATCCGCGTTGCAACGAATGGCCTGCAAACTAGGCGTTTGGTCGCCTTTTCAAGCTTGCGACGCAGCAGTTCGAGCTGCTAAGTCATTGATATACCTAAAGATTGGTTGGCACGGCTGCCTTGGCACCACACTCCAGGTCCGGTTGCTCGCGAACAGACCTAGTTCCAATCGACGGTGTCGAATCGCACTCCTGGCGCGATGTCGGTGCGGCGCGGGGTCTTGCTTCGACCGACCCAGAAATGCAGCGACCCATCGAGGCCGCGAGCCGATTGCCAGCGGCGCACGACCTGCACACCTTCGGGCGGCACTTCCTCTTGGTGAAGCTGGCGAGGAATCTGTAAGTCGACAAGCACACGACCCGAAGGTCTTTGCTCCTGCGTGCTCCACAACGCGCCAAGCGCCAGTCGACCGATGGTTGACGGCAACAGCGGAAACCAGTTGCCCGGAAGCGGCGGCGGAGTCAGCCTCCAGATGAGCCCGGACGGCGTGGGAAGGCTCGCCTGAGCGCCCTCCTCCATGGGAATGCTTCCGTAGCCGAGAGGATGCGGGGTAATGCGCTCCACCGCCCAAGCCACGTTGGCGACTTCATCGCGCAGGAAGTGCACTTCCTCGAGCGCCGGGCCTTCGTTGGCGGCAATCGGCGCGGCGGCGAGAAACACGGTGGACAATCCCGGAGCCGGCGCGGCCGATTCCAGACGGAACATGTTCCAGCGCCCCGCCGGCGGCTGTGCCAGCGTCGTGTCCCCGAACACGTCGGTAATCGCCACCGCGGTGGTTTCGAACAAGCTCCAGGCCTCCAGCGCCAACGGCACCAGGAACCAGTCGTCGCTGTAGCTGAGCGCGAAGTCCAGAACCATCAGGGTAGCGGCAGATGGCGGGTTCGACGGGTCGGACAGAAGGTCTAGAGCCTCGAAGCGGACGCCGGAGTCTTCGAAGGTCCAGAAACGCGGGTTCGGCATGCCCGCGAAGTCCAGCGGTGCGGGAATGCGAAAGTGGCGCCGCGGCGTGGCCTGCCCGCTGGTGCCCAGAGTCCCTGCGACTTGTTCAAACGCATGCCAATCAAGTCGTCCCTCCACATATTCGGGGGCTGCCAGCACAACTTCACCGGTTGCGCCCATGCCGGCGACGCCGAAGGCGTATTCCACGTGTTCGGGGTCCCAGGTTGATGGACCCGAAGCAGGCGCATCGAAGCGTGAACTCGCCCAGGCGAGCCACGTGCGCAACACCGCTGCCTCGTCTTCGGCGATAGGCGGAGCGCTCCCCGCCGCAAGACGAGAGTGGATTGCCTCTTCCAGACCGCCGCCATCCGGCACGCGGCCCTCCACGAGGTCGAACCATCGGCGGGTGGGATCGTCCATGCCTGCGTCCGCGGGCGCGGCAAACGGACTCGCAGCGATCCAGAACGATGTCCGCCCATGCATCCCGGCCGCACGCAACAGGCGCAGCAAATGCTGCCCCGATTCGGTACGTAGCCGCAAGTCCTCCAGCGTCCTCTCTTTCACCGGCTCACGTTCGACCAACGCCTCGAGTGGCGCTGCACCAGTGGCAATCCCTGCTGCCAGATCCACGGCATCGACGGGACCGCCGCGAAGACGGCTCAGTGGCGACGACGTACCTTCGACGCGCACGTCGACAGGCGTAGCCCCGGCGTCATGTCGCAGTTCGTTGAACTGCCATTGCCGACCCAGCAACCACAGCGGATCGTGTATGCGCGCTTGCACTGCAATCGCGAGCGTGTCGTCGGAAGATTCAGGGTGCAGGCGCAGCCAGGTTGGATTGGTTTCCATGCAGCTTCTCTCGTCAAAGCTCGAACGACACGCCGCTGTTGCCGGGTCGTTGACCCAGCCATGCCGACGGCATGAGGCCGCCTGTACTCAGCGTGTTCGAAGGCTGAACGCGCAACCGCGCCAGCATCAATGTCTGCTGAAGGATCTCCACCAACGTGTCGGTCGTCCAGGCGTGCGAAGGATCGGGGTGAACGGCCAACAGCACCGTCTGAGGCGCGCGCGTTCCTGCGTTGTTGAAGCGCAGCGCCATGGCTGTGTCGCGTGTCGGGGACGGGATGGACTCGGTCCAGGCATCAATGAGGAGGCCACCCAACCGTTCGCCGGCGGCCAGGCCGACCGGCGCGTGAATCAGTACCGACATGCGGCCAGCGGGCGCGCCGCCCGTTGAGTTCGTGAAACCGGTGCCAATCCAACGGTCGCCGTTCTGCCTGGGGGCCTGAGCGATGAGAAGCGACCCCGACACCCCGCGCACGATGTCCTGGCGCAGCAGCACCTCGGCAAGCGCTGCAGCCTTGGGGTGCACGCGACCGGCCGCGTCAAGCCAGGCGGATGGCGAGAGCGTGTCGCCGTCGAGCAGACTGGTCGGCGCCGTTAGAGCTGTTGCCAACGCATCGTTGCCAGGGGGCATGAATGTCGAGATGCCTGGCAGCTCGCCGCCGAACAAGGAGCGCAGGCGCTCGCGCGGCGTCCCGCTCCCGGCCAGGCGAGACTCGATCGTGGCGAGCAACGCCTGCTGCTGTTCGTCTGTTGGCGCGGCACCGAGAACCAATCCGGGAACATGGATGCCAAAGGCTGAAGCACGGATCGCAGCGCCGACCGGATCGCCCTGCAGGTCGTCGCGCAAGGATGTGATCGCAGCGACCGTCTGCGCGACGCGTGTCGGCAGGTTACCGAAGTCCTCCACGATGATGGCCCCCAGTTCTGTCGGCGGGTCGAAGGCCTCGGGCCGCAGTGGCTGCGCGTGAGTCAGCATTCGCAAGATGGCGTCGCATTGACCTGTCAGGTCGCGCCAAGCGGTGTCGATGCGCACGTGTGCGCCGACGAGCTCACCGGTCTGCGCCGCCGCTCCACGCAACACGTGTTGCATCAATTCGCCGGCATCGCCACGACCGGCGAATACCACGTCGATGGCACAGAGCGGCAAGGTCGACAAATTCACTGTCTGCGCAAGACCGCCCTCACCTTCGACGGACAGGACGATGTCTGTGGCCGGCCCGAGTACCAGCCCGCACCATGCGTCGAGCAGCGGCTCTGCAGCCGCCCGGGGAGTGGTCGCGGCGCGCCATCCGGGTGCGACCGACCCTTGCGGCAGCGCGAGCACGACGCGATGCGTGAGTTGGATGCCGGAGCGTGGCGTCTCTGTCACACGCAATTCCGGTGGTGGTGCGCCGCCAGCCAGCGCCTCGAGGTTCACCAGCGCCCCGCCGGGGTTGCCGCGCACCAATTGGTAGACGGCTTCGGCGGTGAGCGCGTCGGCAACCGCGTCCACGCTGGCATCCATTTCCGCCGCGGCACCAGCGACATGGGGGTCCGTTGTCGTCAATTCGGCTTGCAGGCGCAGGCCATCCAGGACCCCCTTGCCGGCGAAGCCCGGGAAACGCGTGCGCAGCTGGGCGAGCTGCACTTCTGCCGGTGTGCCCTTGAGGGCGCGTTCAAAACGAGTGCCCAGAAGCTCAGACATCGAGCGGCCGTTGCGGATGCCTTCGAGTATCCAGCGCGCCAATCGCACGCGGCGCGACGACAGGTCAATGTCAGCGTGGCTGCTTCCGGCATTTTGCGCACGCAGGGCACCGCTGCGCAGGACTGCCGCAGCGGCGGCCTGGTCGAGAGACGGCGCGTGGATGAATTCGGCGCGCTGCGCCAACTGCTGCGAATCAGCGCGCCGGATATCTTGCAGGCACCCCCACCCGCCGAGGACGAGGCCGGTCGGTGAAGCTGTGCGCAGCGTGTCAAGACGCCGTGTCGCAAGCGACGTGAACCAGGCATCCAGGCGATGGTTGCAGAGGTCCAGTGCACGAAAGAACTCCGCTTCCAGTCCGACACCTGGAAAATGCGACAGCTGCAGAAGCGCGGCGCGAAACGACGCCAGTCGCGCTGCGCCTGGGCATGACGGCAGCGGCTCAGCGATGTCTCCGACCAACGCACGGATCTTGTCTCTCTCCGCCGGGCTGATCGCCGGGTCACCTACCGGCGGTGGCGGCGGGTGGGGATGTGGGTCGTGCACTGGCGGCTCGGGCGTCTCTGGTGGTCCCGACGTGTCACCGATGCGCCGCCGGGTCACTTCAGAGGGCGCCGAAGTGGGCGCACGGGTCGTTCCCAAGTCGTGCAAGGGCCCCAGCGGACCCGTCGGACTGACCGGGGGCCGGCGCCGAAATGCGTCGACGAGTACCCGGATGTAGATTTCGCTGCCGTCCCGCTGTGCCTTTGCGGCGAGGTCGCGACGCGAGGCGATGTCGACCGCGGATTCGATTGCGGTGCGGGCGAACCGGCTCCACTCCAGCAGCGTCGCGTGGCGAGCGATGCGGGCCAACAGCGAAGCGGGCGGCGTCGCCTGCAGCAGCGCGAGCGCGGATGCCGTGGCCAACGCGCCGAGTTCAGTGGCTGTGGTGTCATCGACGACGACCCGCTGAACCGGAACCGGCACGCCGTCCACCGTGCCAATGATGCGGGTGTTGCGCCAGTCATCCTTGATCGAGTTCCGCGACGAGACTGCAAGCGAACGTGCAAGCGTCTGCCACCGATTCGCCACGGTATTCCCCGCTACCTGCTGGGTGGTTTCCGCGAAGAGATGCACCGAGCGGCCGAGCTGGCGCAGAGCCGATTCGCTGGACCCCTCGAAAACCTGGCTTTGCCTTCGCATCGCGAACCAGGTGCGCGCTGCGCGCAACAACGGCAGCAGGCGCGGATCGAACGCCTCACCGGGCCGCGGGACGAAGCCGTCGATGGTGGTGACCGGCAGTACGCCATACGGTTGTCGTCCGACTCTGATGGCGCTCACCGGTCCGGCTGCGCGCAGCTGGCCGCAGAAGTGGTCTCGCACGGCATCTGCGCGGGAAGATGGCAGGAGCAGGAAGTCTTCCAGCGTCGCGCCAACAGTCACTGGCCACAGCAGCGTCTGCATCGCGTGGGCGGCTTCTTGCTCAAATCCAGCGGGCTCGAGGTCCAGCGCGGTCGCACCGGAGGACGCCACCCGCGCGAACGCGTCGGCACCGATGCCGAAAGCCCGTGCAGCGGTCAACCCGTTCGCGGCCAGGTCGTGGGTATAGACGCGGGGCCGTCGCTCCAGAGCGAACGCGGTGTCGATGCGCTCGGTGCGCGACGGCATGCCCGAACCGCCTGCGGCGCTGTTGTTCGTAGGCGTGTCCTGAGCCACGAAGGCGAGCCCACGACCGAAACGGTGGTCGGCGAACAACTGCTCGAGCGCGACGCTGTTTTGGGCCGGCGTTTGCGTCACTCGCACCCCAACGACGAAGAGTTCGTCCAGGCGATCGACGTCCGGCGCCAGGGTGATGTCGAAGGCCATGCCCGCCTGGACCGCGAGCGTGAAGTCGGTCATCCACCGCATCCGTGGCGGCAACTGGATGGGTTCGCCTTCGCTGTTGTTCAACCCCGCGCCTTCGGACGGCGTGGTGTCGAGACCGACCGCGAGGTCCAGGGGAATCGAGGCTCCGACCTGCGCGAACACGCGAGCACCGTCGCGCAACCCGATCGCGATCCAGCGATCGGGCAATACCGCCGCACGGGGCACAAAGGGGGCCGCGTCGTCGTGCATCGCCACGATCGGGAACTCCGGCTCCACGGATGGACCGATCGCAACTTCATTCAGGGGCGTCAGAACTTGCGCCGCCCAGGCGGCCCGGGTCACGCCAATGCTGTCGGCAAACTCGCGCCACGCGGCGACAGCATTCGACTCGCCGCCGGCCAACGCCACGGCGCGCCAGTAACCCTTCGACGCGGCGAGTTCAGCTTCCGTGAGGCGAGGATCATGCGTTGCCGTCGAGATCGCATCCGGCCAGACGCGAACCCGCAGCCTGCCAGGCTCAAGTCTGGCTTCCATGCCTACCGGAAACAAGCCGAGCACTTCACTGCCCCGAATGAAGCCGAGCAGGCTATCTGCCGATTCGAGCGTTGCCAACTCAGAAGCACGCACCAGATCCAGGTCGACACGCGCCCGGGAGAGGGATGTGCGCGCCGTTGCCAGCTCCGCATCCGCACGGCGCAGCGCCGTTGACGCCGCAGCATCGCCTCCGGTTGCGAGCGCGGCGCGTGTCGCTTCCGCATGGCGGCGCAAGGCGGCGTCGTAGGCCATCTGCGCCGCGGACAAGGCGCCAATGGATGAATCGAGTCGCGTGCGGTTCATGGCGATTCCGGCAGCCGCACCAGCAGCGACGAATGCAGGAACGCACGGAAGGGACGTTGCCGCACCAGGCCTGCCATCGCCGCTGCCGTCGCATTGGCCGGCGTGAAGTCTGCGTCCGGCACCGCAGGAAAGGCGCCGGCGACGGCATAGCGGGCGGTTGGCGGCACCGCGAGGTGGCTCCAGCTCAGGCTGCTCCGAGTGGGTGGCGCCGTGTTGCCAGGCGGGTCGAGTCCGAAGCGAGCATCCCCTGGGTTCTCGCTCAACATGAAGAACCAGCCTGGGTCGCCTGGCGGCGCAGTCGTTCCGATGGCATCCACCAGCGACACGCCCTCGAAACCTGCATACAACATGTCGGCCCCAATGCGGGCGCGGAACATCGGCAGCTTGACCTGCGCGGCGTCGCTCAGCGGCAGGCGCCCTCCGCTCTTCCATTGGGCGGGTATGAGCGCCACCAGCAACGAGGGGTAGCGGCGCACGAGTTCACTGCGCACCAGCAGAATCATCGAGGCGCCACTGATCACATGCTCCCCCATGCGGCTGCCTGCGGCCCACTCGGCGATGTCCCCGATGTCGTCCCCCCCGCCGGTGCGAGGCCAGAACCGGCGGAAGGCCGTGGCCTCGGGATCGGCAGGCAGGCCACGCCACAGCAGTTCATGCTGCAGTTCCTGATTCGCGCCGACCAGGTACGCCTCGACGAAGGCGTTGTCGCCTTCGACGAGCAAGGCGCTGTCCGGGCCGATCGCTCCCGCATTCGGCAACATCAATTCCGGGTTTCGCTCTGCAAGCGGCTCGCTCATGGGCCTTGCGAAGCGCGGCGAAAATGCGCCGGCAGGTATCGTCTGCGGTGGCGTCGGGACCGGCGGCGCCGGCGGTGCAGTAACTGGAACGCGTACCACGGCTGGCCGGTAGCGGACGGCGTCAATGAAGCGCAGTACGCCCCCGCTGGGCAATGGTGCGGCCGTCGGTGCGAGCGCCAAGTCGGGGAGGTTGCCGTGCAGGCCAGTCGTCGGTACGCGACCGGGCTGCCTGACGGTTTGCCAGGACTTGCGATCGATGCGGCGACCGGCGACGGTAAACGCGCCCACGTTCGACGCCGCTTGCTGAGTCAACACCGCCAGTGGCGCGAACACGCGCGCTGACTCTGACGCTGGCGCGCGCTGCAGGCGTTGCGCGACGCGCCCCATGCAACTGTCCATGAGCTGGCGCCGCCGTCCCTCGCGCTGTTGCGCGCGGAACGCTTCGAGTTGCTCTGACGCTGCGGCAACCAGCGCGTCTTGCTCGTTGCGCACCGCTTCGGCGCCCAAGCCTGCGGCGGCGCGCCACATGGGCGTCAGATTGAGTTCCACGCGCCAGTCCTCCATCGGAGCAAGCGGCTTGTCCGGGGTCCATGGCTCACCGAAAAAAGCGGGGCCCAGCACCGGCCGCGTGTCGCTGTCGGGCTGCAGGGCATCGGTCAAGGCGCTGACGGCCTCGGCAGGCCGCGGGTCGCGCAGCGCGGCTGCACGAGGCACCCGCAGAGGTGCTCGCCAATCGACTTCCAGGGAACCAGTGCCGACAGGCGGCGCAAGGTGCAGCGGCATCGGAGGAATCGCAGCGTCGAGCGGCGTGGCGCGCAGTCGCTGGGCCAGCGATTCGAAGTCGCCAGCCTCTCCGGTGCGGAAGCTCCATGTCCAGTACACAGGCAACTCGGTGGGCAAATCCGTTTCCGACCATGCCGGCTCATGGCCGGTGACCACAGCGGCATCCGCTGCGGGGTCTCCACCCAGGCCGGCAATCCGGCCCGTCAGATAGGCCGGCACGACACAAGCGTGATACGCAGTGAGGGGCAGCAAGCGACGTGGTGAGAGCAGACGGGACAGCGCCCGGTCCGGGCTCTGCACAAGCGTCCCGGCGATCTCCCCCTGCGTGCCGCATGCCACCTGCGCATGCGCCCACGCCCATGAGTCGCCAAGGTCGGGCAACTCGCGCGCCGCAACCTCGGCGGGCAGCTGCAACTTCCATCTGCTTTGTCCCTGCGCACCGGCCAGCACGTTGACGCTCCCGCTTGCCTCGACGACGACCAGTACCAACCATGGCGGCACGCGCCGGCCCTCGGGAAGCACGGGGCTGTACAGCCACGGCAGATCCGGTGCGTCGAACTCGATGGCGGGAAAGAACTCGGTCTCGGCGTCGTGCGTGCTCGCCGTCGGCGTGACGCGCAGCACTTGGCGCGGATCGACACCGAGCACGTCGCCGGGGCCAAGCAGCGGCATGTGCTTGCCAACGTCCCGCGATGCGTGGCCGGCTGCAGTGAGTTGAACGTCCAGGTGCACGCTGCTGCGTGCACCTGCGGCAGCGGTCGGCATGAAGCCTTCTCGCACGAAGGGCAGGAAGAACAGCTTCACGCTACCGCCTCCAGGCCGATGGCATGCCGCGACCATCGCCGCGACGGCGCGCGTGACGGGGAAGCCACCAACACGGCGTCGCCGATCGCCACCAGCACCGGCAGCCGCACGCGCCGCGGGCGCACGGGCAGACTGTCAAGCACCAGGTCTTCGGTCGCCTCTTCGTCGCTCGCCACAGCGGCAGACGCGGTAAAGGTCCAGGGCGTACCGGCCAATCGTGCGCCGCACAGGAGGCCGCTGCGGAATGGCGTTTCCTTCGGCGGGCGCCGCAGATAGCGACGCGTGGGAAAGACGTCGGTGAGGTCGGTCTCCTTCCGAAGACCGGCGGCCGGCACCAGGGTCCAGACGCCGGCATCGCTGAGATCATTGGCGTCATTCCTGTCGATGGCGACGCCCAGGGGCAGCCTGGACTGTCGAACGTCGATCCGGTCGCGTGGGTCGATCACACCATCCAGCCCAGGGCGCAGCCGAACCGCCATCACCGGCGCGCGCCGGATCGTCCAATTGGCCGCGTCGCTCAGTGCGTCTCCGATCAGCTGACGCGCCTCCTGAACGACCGTGGAAGTGCGCGAATCGTCGCCCCACTCGATCGGACCCAAATCCTTCGAGATGCTGACCCCGCAGACCTCCCAGTAGACCGAGCCTTCGAACTTCCAAGGACCCGGTCCGCTGACCGAGCCGCTGAACGAGGCGCTGATCAGATCGGCGCCGAACAGGAACGCGGTGACGCGCATCGACAGATCGGTATCGAATCGGAAGTCCGGCTCCGTCATGACCAGGAAATTGAACTCCGTGTCCGCACGAATCCCGCCCCAGCTGGCTCCCGCCTGCAGGTGCGCGGCGAAGCCGAACTGCAGGCTGGTATCCGTGATCGCGAAGTACAGCTGGACACTCATGTCCAACAGGCTGTGCGGCTTCCATTGCGCTCCCAGACGAGGCGGCTCGCGAATTTGCCCGGGGATGAACGGTCGATAGGCAGGATGGAAGCCGCCTACCGTGTACACCTTCGCTCCCGGGTCGCTCCACTTCCAGAGCAGCGCCACACCACCTGTCAAATGCACGCGCTCGAACAAGTAGGCGTCCAGCAGCGTGAGCGAGCCTCGCACGTAGCCACCCCGGACATCGACCAGCAGCTCTGCTGCGGAACTCAGGCGCAGAGCATGCGGATGATCCAGGCTTGGCAAGCCGAACCGAGCCGTGCCATACAGTCCGAACTGCAGCGACTCCAGGTCAGCGAGCAGCGCCAATCTGAATTCGGCGAACTTGGTGAACGAGGCGGCGGCGCCACCGCTTTGCGATGTCGAGCCCCACTCGATCAAAGCCATCAGGCCGATCACCTGGTGCCCCGGCGCCGAAGGGAAGAACCGGTCGATTTGGGGCATCAGCTCGAGGAAACGCTGCTCGGGCCGGTCCGGAAACATGAAGGAGTCGAGCTGTCCCTGCGTGCCGGTGGCTGCATCCCGCAACGCATCGACTTGCATTCCGCGATGCAGCCCGATCAGCCCGCCGAGTGCCACCAGTTGCAGGCCCGCGGACAGTTTGATCGCTGGCGAGAAGCGCGCGATGAGCAGTGCGAGCAGCGACCAGTGCCGGCCGCCTCCAGTCTCGACGATGCCAAAGCCGGTGAGCTCGACGCGTTCTCCCACCCGCAGGTCCAGCGCGCCTCGCCATGTGACGGCACCCCCCGGCCCTTCCACGCGCTCGATGAAGCCACCACCCGTCACGGCCGCGGTGTCGATCGACGCGACAAGGCCAGTGGGCATGCGCAGCCCGACGGAGAAATCGGTGAGCCGGTCGTCGTCGTCGAACGTGTTCAGCAGCGCGAACCGGCCCGTGACGCCGAGCCCTGACACGGCAAGCGCCACCGGGCCCAGACGCAGGGTTATCGAAGCAGCCGCCGACAGATTCAGCGCGATACCGGTGTCGTCAGCGGAGGTGGTGACTTCGACCCGCCGCTCGGTCAACGACAACAGGCCTAGGCGCAGATTCATCGGCGTGACGACCTCTGCCACGGGTCCCAGCGCAGAGCGCGGCGGCGGATCGTCGAGATCGGACGCCGGGTCATGCGCAGGCTCTTCGCTCGGCGCCACTGCCGGCGGGTTGACCAACGTCGTGTTCGCGGCCTGCGCCACGCCAGTCAAGCGCCAGCCCTTGTCGTTGCTCCACTCCAGTGCAGCATCGAACGGCAGGGCCAGTCCGTCGGTAGGCAACAGTTGCACCAGGAATGCGTCGTCCGGGACGATGGTGACCCGGTCTTCGCGGTCATTGAGCGCCAAGCGCAACACGAGTGCGGGCTCGATCGAACCCTCGTCCGGACCCCCGCTGACGCCGATCGCCAGGCTCAGCGCCGGCGTGATCTTCAGTTCCAGCCCGAGTGCGCCAAGCCTGGTGCGAATGGGTCGGAGCAGCGTCGTGCGCATCGAGGCCCCGCCAAGCCGCCCCTGCGGCACCGGCAGACCGCTCCACGCAAACTCGTGTGTCGCGCGCCCACCCAGCTCGAGGCGGGCCGTGAAGCCCGAACCGATCGGCTTCTCCCATTCAAAGTCGCCATCCCAGCCAATCACCAGGCTGCCCGGCGCATCGTCGTCGGTGAGGTTCGGATCCTCGGACGATGGCGGTGCCTCCCCGGGAGCCGGTGGGGGCCGCAGTGTTGCCGACACCTTCCGCGCCGGCACCACATAGCGCTGGGTTCCTTCGGGATGGACCATCAGGCTCAAAGTCTGGCGAGCCAGCACGTCGGGCGTGCGCACCCCGTTGCGGGTGCCGGGTGCTGTCGGCGCAGCGCGAGGCTCCCAGCCCGAAACCAGGGTGAAGCGGCGCGGCAACTTCAGCCCCAGCGGTACGCCTAGAGCGGTGAGCGCCAGCTCGGGCGTGAAGATGGGAGGACCACCGCCCGGCCGCGGTTGCCGATCCTGAATGATGTTGACGATGAGTTCCTGCAAGAGCCTGAGGACGAACGTGAAGGAGCGCGGAATCACAGCCAGCAGGCCGGCGACCAACAGCGGTGGCGCCTGATCGGTGAATATCTCCGCGCGCGTGCGGTTGCGCCATAAGTCCCACAAACCGGCGAGAAGGCCTGCAACCAATGGCACGTGCTTCGTGACGGGACTGCGGAAGGTGACCAGCACACCGCAAAGCACGGTGATGAGCCGAGCCCGCTCGTTGACCCACTGGGAGCAGCCCAGCAACAACACGTCGTCGACGAGCGTGGCCGGGTCGGCCAGAGACTGGTGGAAGGCCAGCAGGCGCTCGAGATCGGGGCGCACCAATGCACGCGCCTCGCGGTCAACTCGGAGCGGACCGACCGCGGGCGCGAGTGCCGTGACTGCTGCGGCGTCGACGGCATCGAGCTGCGCATCCGTCAGCAGGGCAAACGGACCGAGGTCGCGCAAGACTCGGCGGCGCATGGAGCCGCTGACGCGATCGGCCGCGTCGCTGAGAAAAGCCTCGCGCGCGATGTCGTCCAACACCGGCGGAACGTCGTTCCATACGGCACCGGCGAAACCGGCGGCGGCCGACCACCATTGGGGCAGCACTTCGAGCAGCGCTAACAGGGCCGGGTCCGTGCGGTCTACACCCCAGCCGCCATCGGCGGTGACCTTCGGCCGCACCGCGTTCCAACTCTCGGGCATGAGCGGGGACAGCGTGAAGCGGTGCACGATGTAGGGCTGAAGCCCCAACGGCACATTGCCCGTGTCGGCCAGCGCGGGAAGCTCGCCGGCCAACACATGGCGCACGCCGAAGCCGTCCCCTTCCGGTTCGAAGGTGACGATGCCGACGTTGGTGTTGACCGCAAACACGCGCCCGTAGGCCATCCGGCGCGCGGCGCTCGCATGCCAGCCGACGACGGAGGGGTCGATGGGGTTGCTCGGCAGGGTGACGGGCGTCCAGCGACGCTGGACGCTCGGCGGAGATGTCGCCTCCTCGCGGTCGTCACGTGCCATCACCGCGCGCCAGGCCCAGTTCGGTTCACGCGTTTCGGCGGCGCCCTCGGGCCAACCGTGTGTCGGCACCACGGGTGCCTGCATCTTCAGCCGCGCGCGATAGAAGGGGTGCGCGTGCTCGGCGTTGGTGATCAGCGACTCGAACAGGGGCACTGGCACGGGCAAGGTGCGCAGCGGCCTGCCCCAGCCCACGCGCTCGGCGTGCGTGGACGCAAGGGTCGTCGCGGCCTCGAAGACGTCGAGCGCAAGCGCATGGTTGCGCAATGGCGAAGCGAGGTCCCCCCAGTCCTTGGTGAGGCCGCTGGAGACGAGCTGAACGATGCGCGCGGTGCTGACCGTCTCGTTGTCGGGCCGACTCCAGTAGTCGAGCGCGGCGCTCCAACCGACGTGCACATCGCCGGACAAGATGACCACCGACCTGTAGCGCGAAAGCGCCGCCAGCAGCGCCTCGTACGTGGCGGGCTCGTAGGCCCACGACTCGGCATCGACGTCGCCAAGCAAGCGCGCGAAGCGTTGGAACGGCACCAGCACCTGCTCCATGCCTTCCGGGCCTATGACGGGTACGCCGGTGACGACAACGGTGAGCTTGGTGTCTCCGGGCGGGGGCGGTGGCAATGCCGCGGCCATCGGCGAATCACCGAACAGCCCTGCCGCGCCCTCCCCTGGGAGGCCTGTCGGCAGCTCGTCTGCAAGTGTCCCGCTGGGTCCCTCGAAATCGATGCCGCCAGCAATGGCGGTGCGGGTCGGAAATCGCCGCTTGGTTCGGCCGTCGATCGCCAGCACGCGATGGCGTGGGCCTTCCACCTGGAATGAATACTCGAGAAGTGGCCGGAACCGAGGCAGGCCGCTGTTCACCGCCGTGCGCGGCAGGCCCAGCAGCTCATGCATGCGGTCCAGTTGCGTTCGCGGCAGCGTCTGGCCGTCCGCTGCGGCCGCCGCCATGGCCGCGCCGTATCCCTTGATGCTCTCGAGCAGTTCGCGCTCCGGACCGCCGGCCCAGCGGCGGGGATCGTTGCCCCACGACTGCATGACCGAGATGGCCAGCATGCCGTTGCGAACGATGTCCACGCCAAGCGGACGCGTGAATACCTGCTCTCGCCACTGGCGACTGAAATTCCAGTCGTCGGAGATGTCGTGATCGTCCGCCACCATGTAGGTGGGTACGTTGGCCAGCGCACGGCGCACGCGACCCAACCCGTTTCGAAAGCGCCGCGACCACCACTCGAAGAGTTGAGGCGACCAGTACCGATCGGCTGCCCAGTTGCGCTGTTGTTCGAAGTACCACGCGGCGTGCTCGTCGGGGCTCGCCTCCCGCGGCGGCGAATCGGCCACCGGGAGCTGCGCCAACAGGGTCTCGTAGGACGGGCTGAATGCGCCACTGGCCCGGTCGTCTTCGAAGAGGAAACGAACGCGCCAGTCCTCGGGCATCTCGACCTGCGTCCGGTCGAACAGCGTCTGTGCCTGATCCTCGGAGACGAAGCTGCCCTCAGGATCGAAGTCGCGCATGCGCGGCCAAAGATCAAGACTCCACAGCGACGGTGACCATGTCAGCAAGTAGTACGCGACGAATTCGCCGAAAGACAGCAGGTGCGATTCGCCCGAAGACGTGGTGAAGCCCGCGCTGCGGCGCACCAGGTCAGCGCGGAATGCCGGTGGAAAGTTCTTGAGCGTCGCTCGCCGGAACTGCGTGCCGGCGGCATCGGCGCCGAGATCCTCTTCGCCGAAGAGCAGCCTGCCAAGCACGTTGATGGCAGGCAGCACGGCGGCCGGCGGCTGGTCGGCATAGATCTGGTCGCCGGTGAGGAACAGTTGGTGTGGCCGTTCGGCTATTCGCGAAGGGCCGAGCGACTCCACCAGCGTGTCCACCCACAACAAGCCATCGCGCTTGGGCAGTTGCGGGTATTCGTCTTCGGGGAAAGCGTCTTCGTCGGGATTGCGCGCGTACGCCGGCTCCTCGGGGGTGGGACGCCTGCCTGGCCATCCACCGGGTGGTTCGAAGGGCGCCTCATCGAGCGCGGGGTCGTCTTCAACGGGCGGCACCGCGAACAACTGGCGGCACGACCCGTGCACAAGCACGAGCTGCCCCAAGTCCGCGGGGCAGGTCTTGAAGGACGGCAGTTCGTCCGGGTCGTATCCCAGCGGCACCGGCCCATCAAGCATACCCAGGGACAGCAGCGACTGCGCGACGCTCGGGTTCTGTCGATCGAAAATGCGCAGGTCGTATGAGAAGACGCGGTTCGCCTCCAACGTTGCGCCATGGGTGCGCACCGCATTGCCGCCAGGAGTGCGCAGGTCGAGCACGACGGTCAACACATACAGGTTCGCGCCGACCTGCAGCGCCGGCTGAACGTCCGACACCCATCCGGCGCGAGAATCATCGGCGCTGTGGGTGGCGGAGATGTCGGCGCCGTCGAACAGCAGCATCGACACGTCGCAGGGACGCGACGTGGCGATCCACACCGACACCAGATCGACTTCGACCCTTCGCAGGATCGGCCCTGCAAGCAGCAGCGGCAGCGCTGACGAATCGAGCGGCATAGCGACTCCGGTGAATGACTTCGACCCGAGTGAACTGCGGCAATGTAGCGACCTCAATGAGGCGGTGACATCCCCAGAACGTTGCCGCTACTTATGGATACAACGACGACGCTCCGCCACCGAAAGCGATGACTCCAACACCTCGACCGCTGCGGCGTCGCGGCCTTGGTCGTGAGCCGAGTCCAATCGAGCTGGATGATGCCGGCCTCGATCTTGGAGACGTCCATCACGTCGTTGGTCAGCCCCAGATGGTGCCCGCCGGCTTTTTGAACGTTCTCGATGTAGCGCGTGTTCTTGGGATTGGACCGGATGTCGGGGCCCGATGGCCGTCGCCAGCGCCGCGCGCGCTTAGGCGTGCACGCTCCCACTCGAGGTTGTCGATCGCGCACGAGGCCTGGCCTGCGATGCCACCGCGCCGTCGAGGGATCGGTCGCGTGGTCGCGCGCTCACGATGCTGATCCTGCCCTCGGTGATCGCGCGGTGCGTCGAAGCGCCGGCAGGAGCGGCCCATGCCAAAGCCTGCTTGCATCGGAACGCTCAACCTGTAGACTTCGACAACGCTCCCCTACGCTGCCAGCGGATGGACTGAAGCGCGGTGCCCCCACCATGCCTGCTCCTCCTACCGCCGCCTCCGTCGCGAGATACGAACTGCTGGCTCGAGAACTCGAGCAACAGATCGCTGCGGGGGTGCTGCGACCCGGGGATCGCCTGCCCTCCGTGCGCCAGGCGCGTTCGAGTCGAGGCGTCAGCGCCAGTACGGTGTTCCAGGCCTATTACCTGCTCGAGTCCCGTGGCCTGGTCCGCGCGGCGCCCAGGTCAGGCTACTTCGTCGCTGCCCGCCCCGGCGGCGTCCTGCTGGCCGAGCCGCAAACCACGGCGCCGCAGTCCGGATCACGGCCCGTCGAGGTCAACGACCTCATCTACGCGTGTCTCGGTGCCGCGCGCGCTCGCGACATCGTGCCCTTCGGCTCCGCATTCCCGAGCCCCACGCTGTTTCTTCTCGATCGACTGCGCCGCGCGCTGGTGTCGAGTACACGACGGCTCGAACCCTGGAACATGGTCGAGGACCTGCCGCCGGGCAACCTGCGCCTCAAGCGTGAGATCGCGAAGCGCTATCTGCGTCAGGGCCTGGCCGTGCCCACCGACGAGATCGTGCTGACGCACGGCGCGATGGAAGCGCTGAACCTGTGCCTGAACGCGGTGGCGAGACCGGGGGATGCGGTGGTGGTCGAGTCGCCGACCTTCTACGTGGCGCTGCAGGCGCTGCAGCGCTTGGGCCTTCGCGCGATCGAAGTACCGACCCATGTGCGCGAGGGCATCGATCTCGGGCGTCTTGCGCAGGTCATCGAGCTCTATCGCCCGAAGGCCTGCTGGCTGATGACGACGTTCCAGAACCCGCTCGGCAGCCTGATGCCCGAGACCAAGAAGCGCGACCTGGTCGAACTGCTCGCGCGCCACGACCTGCCGCTGATCGAAGACGACGTCTATGCCGAGCTCTACGAAGGTCAGGTGGCCCCGCTGCCCGCCAAGGCCTACGACCGCCGCGGTCTGGTCATGCACTGCTCGTCGTTCTCGAAGTGCCTGGCGCCGGGCTACCGCGTCGGCTGGGCCGCGCCCGGACGACTGGCGCGCGAGGTCGAACGGCTGAAGCTGATGACGAGCCTGTCCGGGTCGATTCCGGTGCAGGCGGCGATCGCCGAGTACTTGCAGGAAGGCGGCTACGACCGCCACCTGCGCAGCTTGCGCCTGTCGCTTCAGGCGCAGCGCGACAGCCTGTTCGACGCGGTGAACCGGAACTTTCCGGACGGGACGAAAGTAGTGCGGCCGGCCGGCGGTTACTTCGTCTGGGTCGAGCTGCCCGCCGGGGTCGACGCGATGGCGTTGCACCGCGCCGCGCTGGCCCAACGCATCAGCCTGGCCCCCGGGCCGATGTTCTCGGCCCGCGCGGAGTTCCGGCACCACATCCGGCTGACCTGCGGCCAGCCCTGGGACGAGACGCTGGAGCGCGCCATGCGCACCCTGGCCCGGCTGGTCGACGACGCACCGCGCTCGGACACCGCTGCGCAGCCGTCGATCTGATCTGATCGCCCCGGCCTGCAACTGCTCACGCCGCCGGCGCAGGCTGCCCGGCAGACTGCGGGCAGCCAAAACCCACCCCGGCAAGCCTGCGAGCTGTCGCAGCGGCGGCTGCAGGTGGCGCTGGCAAGCGCGGCGCGCGGCCAGGCCTCGCGCTTCGACGTGCGCATCGCCGCAGGCGGCGGCGACACGCTGACGATGGACTTTTCGCTGCTGCCGCTCCACGGGCCCGATGGGCGCCTGGCCTGTCGTTCGACGTGAGCGAGCGGGAGCAGGCGCAACGCCAGTTGCGGCTGACCCGCCACGCTGTCGAACAGGCCAGCGACGCGCTGTTCCAGGTCGGTCCCGACGGTGCCTTTCGCGACGCCAACGCAGCGGGCTGCCGGCTGCTGGGGCTGGAGCGCGAGCAGCTGCTGCGGCTGGGCGTGCCGGACATCGACACCCGGATCGACGGGACGCAGTGGCCACAGCGCTGGCGCGAGATGTGCGAACGCGGTTCCCTGCGTTTCGAGACCAGGGTTCGCCATCGAGAGGCCATGAGATTCCGGTCGATGTCTCCGTCAGCATGGTGACGAGTGACGAGGAGACCTTCGCCCACGTCTGCGTCGACGACCTGCGCGAGCGCCGTACCGCGGCACAGCACATCCGGCAACGGAACGACGAGTTGCGTCGCACCCTCACGTTGGTCACCGATCTGCTCGATCTGACCAAGATCGAAGCCGGGCGCTTGGACGTCCTGCACGTCGACTTCGAGCCGGACCGGTTCTTCCAGATGATCAACGCGATGATCCGCGTGCGCACCGAACAGAAAGCGGATCTCGAGTTCATCTGCGACCTGCCGGCCGAATGGCCGCCATCGATTCGGGCCGACCAGACGCGCCTGCGCCAGGTGCTGATCAACCTGCTCGACAACGCCCTCAAGTTCACTCGCTGCGGCCAGGTCACGCTGCGCGCGCGGTTCCAGTCGCCGTCCAGGCTGCGCAGGGAAATCGAGGACACCGGTGCGGCCATGAGCGAGCAGCAACTGGCACGCCTGTTCCGCCGCTTCGAGCAGGTCGGCAACGCGCAGCAACGCGCCCTGGGCACGGGTCTCGGCCTGGTGATCAGCCGGCGCCTGGCACGCCTCATGGGCAGCGAGATTCTGGTCGCGAGCCGGCAGGGGAAGGGCAACCTGTTCTGGTTCGACCTGGATGTCGGGATTCCCGCCGCTGCGCCATCGGAGCCCTCGCCTGCTGACATCGCGCTCGAGCGGCTGGCGTCGATCTGATCCGGTCGGTCGGGCCCGCAACTGCTCATGCCGCCAGCGCAGGCTGCCCGGCAGACTGCGGGCATGTCGAACCCCCAACCTTCCCGCTCCTGCCGCACCGGCCACGCCGAGTTGATGCTGGCGGCAAACGGGCCCGTGCCGCCAGACGCCGAAACCGCCCTGCATGGGCTTCTGGACCGGCTGGGACCTTCCATTTTCGCCGGCCTGCTCGACACCGACGGTGTGCTGCGCTACGCCAACCAGGCGGCGCTGCAGGCCATCGGCAGCACGCTGGATCAGGTGATCGGCCAGCGCTTCGAGACCACGCCCTGGTGGCAGAACTGCGAGCTGTCGCAGCGGCGGCTTCAGCAGGCGCTGGCGAGCGCCTTGCGCGGCGGTGCTCCGCGCTTCGACGTACGCGTCGCCACGAGCAGTGGGGCGATGTTGTCGATGGACTTCTCGCTGCTGCCGCTCTATGGCGCAGACGGCCGGGTAGCCTGGCTGATCCCGTCTGCACGCGACGTGACCGAACGCGAGCAGGCACAGCAGCAGCTGTTGCTGACCCGCCATGCCGTCGAACAGGCCAACGATGCGCTGCTGCAAGTCGGGCCGGACGGCGCCTTTCGCGACGCCAACGCAGCGGCCTGCCGGCTGCTGGGCCTGGAGCGCGAGCAATTGCTGCGGCTGCGGGTGCCCGACATCGACACCCACGTCGACGCGACCCAGTGGCCGCAGCGCTGGCGCGAGTTGTGCGAAGGTCGCTCGCTGCGTTTCGAGACCAACGTGCGCCATCGCGAAGGCCATGAGATACCGGTCGATGTTTCCGTCAGTCTGGTGACCAGCGACGGAACGTCCTTTGCCCATGTCTGCATCGACGACCTGCGCGATCGTCGCGCCGCCGAACGCCGCATTCGCCAGTTGCTGCAGTTCGACGAGCTGACCGGGCTGCCGAACCGTCAGCTGCTGTTCGAGCGCCTGGCCGCGACCTTGCAGACCCGCACCGAGACCGCGGTGCTGGTGCTGGAACTCGATCGCTTCAAGCGCATCAACGACGGCCTCGGCTCGCAGATTGGCGACGAGGTCCTGCGCGAAGCGGCCCGGCGCATCGCCGCCACCGTGCGCAGCGCCGATCTGGTGGCGCGGCGCGGGGGCGACGAGTTCGTGATCGTGATGCCCTCCCCGTCCGGGTCAGTGCTGGACACGGCGCAGTCGCTGCGCGAGGACATCGCCCGGCCGATGTCGATCGAGGGGCACGAGATCCACGTCACCTGCAGCATCGGCATCGCCACGGCACCCACCGATGGCGACAACTCCGATACCCTGCTGCGCCGCGCCAACGCCGCGCTGCACCAAGCCAAGCTGCTCGGCCGCAACCAGGTCAGCGTCTATGCCGGCGCGCCGCACGACGACGACCCCGAACGGCTCGCCCTGGAGACCGCGCTGCGCCACGCGTTGCGCGACGAGCAGTTCGATCTCCACTACCAGCCGCAAATCGAGCTCATGCACGGCCGCGTCGTCGGCGTCGAGGCCCTGCTGCGCTGGCAGCACCCGACGCTGGGCCGCATCGCGCCGGATCGCTTCATCCCGATCGCCGAAGCGACCGACCTGATCGTCCCCATCGGCGACTGGGTGCTCCGCCGCGCGGTCGAGCAGGCGGCCGCATGGCAGCGGGCCGGGCTGCCGCCGCTGCGCATGGCAGTCAACCTGTCGGCGCGCCAGCTGTTGCAGCCCGACCTGGCGCGCCGCATCGAAGCCCTGCTCGCGGCGTCCGGCCTCGACCCGCACCTGTTCGGTGTGGAGGTCACCGAAAGCATGCTGATCGCCAATTTCGATCAGGCGGTGCAGCACCTGCAGGCGTTGCGTGCGCTCGGCGTCGAGGTCTCGCTCGACGACTTCGGTACCGGCTACTCCAGCCTGAGCTACCTGCGCCGGCTGCCGGTGGACGTGGTCAAGATCGACCGCTCGCTGGTGCCCGACGTCACCGCCCCGGCAGAAGACGTCTCGATCACGCGCGCCATCATCACGATGGCGCACAGCCTGCGGATGAAAGTGCTTGCCGAGGGCGTCGAGAGCGAGGGCCAGGCCGCACTGCTGGTGGCCAACCAGTGCGACCAGATGCAGGGCTACTGGTTCAGCGCGGCGCTGCCGGCGGCAGGGGTCGAGACGATGCTGCGCGACGGCCGCCAGGTCGATCCGGCACTGCTCGGCCGGCGCTCGCGGCAGCGCACGTTGCTGCTGGTCGACGACGAAGAGAACATCGTCGCCGCGCTGCGCCGGCTGCTGCGCGTCGAGGGCTGGCTGGTGCTCAGCGCCTCCAGCGCCGAGCAGGCGCTGCAGCTGATGGCACGGCACGAGGTCGACGTGATCCTGTCCGATCAGCGCATGCCGGGCATGACGGGCGTCGAACTGCTGCGACGGGCCAGGCAGCTCTACCCGAACACGATCCGGCTGGTGCTCTCCGGCTATACGGAGCTGCAGTCGATCACCGACGCGATCAACGAGGGAGCGATCTACAAGTTCCTCGCCAAGCCCTGGGACGACGAGCAGTTGCGGGCCCATCTGCGCGAGGCCTTCGCGTTGAAAGAGATGGCGGACCAGAATCGCCGCCTCGACCAGGAGGTGCAAACCGCCAACCGGGAACTGGCCGGGCTGAACGAGCGGTTGCAGTCGCTGTTGAGTGCACAGCGCGAACAGAACAAGCGCGAGGTCGGCAGCCGCGAGGCCGCGCAGGAACTGCTGGATGCGGTGCCGGTGCCCGTGTTCGGCATCGACGACGAGGGCCTGCTGGTGTTCGCCAACGCGCACGCCCAGGCGCTGTGCGGACTGGGTGCCGACTTGCTGGGCACCTCTGCCGCCGAGCAACTGCCGCAGGCCCTGCGGCAGGCACTGGAGGGCGATCCGATGCTCGTCACGCTGGCGCAGCGCCGCTGGTGGGCCATGAGCCGGGGCTTGAACGGCAACGCCCGCGGCCGTCTGTTGGTGCTGCTGCCGGAAGCCGGGGCCCCGACGTGAGCGCCCCGGTCATTCCCGACCAGCCGCCGGTGGTGCCGGTGGCGCTGACACACCTGTTTCGCCACAGCCTGCGCGACGGACGCGTGCACCCGCTGCTGCACGTCGTGCAGCGCTATCGCCAGGAGGCGCCGCGATGACCATGACCGCCCTTCGGCCGATTGCCCGCGAAGAGTTGCTCGCCGCACTGCGCGACCTTCCGGCGCTGCCTTCGGTGGTGCTCGAGCTGGTCGAGTCGCTCGGCCACGAGGAGCTCAGCGGCGCGCAGTACGCGGCCAAGATCTCGCGCGACCAGGCTCTTGCAGCCAAGACGCTGCGTCTGGCCAACTCCTCGTTTTACGGGCGCGGCCGACAGGTGCGCTCGGTGGCCGAGGCGATCGACGTGCTGGGCCTGCGCACGGTGCGCGCTGTCGTCACCGCAGCCGGGCTGGCCGGCAGCTTTCGGCGCCACGCGGGATTCGACCACGACGCCTTCTGGCGCCATTCGATCGGCAGTGCCCTGTGTGCGCAGGGGCTGGCCGGCGAGCTGCGGCGCGACGACGCCGACCTGGCGTTCACGGTCGGGCTGCTGCACGACATCGGCCGGCTGGCACTGGCCAGTGCGTTTGCGCCGGCCTACGCCGAGGCCGAGCGGTGGCGGCGCGACAAGGACTGCCCCACCTCCGAGGCCGAGCGCGCCGTGCTGGGCATTGATCACGCCGAGGTCGGCGGGCTGATCGCACGGCAGTGGAACTTCGCGCCGGCCATCGTCGATGCCATCCGCGAACACCACGCACCGCCGGCCGACGCCGGGCTCACGCTGACGGGCATCGCCCATGTGGCCGATGCCATCGCCCACGCGCTCGGGCTGGCCGGGGACGCCGACGAGGCGGTGCCGACGCTGGTGCTGCCGGTCTGGGCCAGCTGCTGCCTGGACGATGCGGCCTGCATGCGGCTGTTTGCCCACACCGAGGCGCAGTTCCAGACCCTGTGCGAAGCGCTTTTTCACTGAAGGCCATGACCGAATCCGAACTCATCTCGCTGCAGCGCGCGAACGACGAGCTTCGCGCGCTGAATCAAAGCCTGCGCAGCGCGCAGGCCCAGTTGCTGCAAGCCGAACGGCTGGCGTCGATCGGCCAGCTCGCCGCCGGCGTGGCGCATGAAATCAACAACCCGATCGGCTACGTGTTCTCGAACTTCGGCACGCTGGAAGCCTATCTCGAGCGCCTGTTCGAGATGCTCGAAGCCTACGAGCAGGCCGAAGCGGCGTTGGCCGACAGCGCCATCGCGGCCCGACTCGCGGCGCTTCGCACCCGCGTCGAACTCGACTACCTGAAGCAGGACATCCCGATGCTGATGGGCGAGTCCAAGGAAGGCCTGTCGCGCGTGCGCAAGATCGTGCAGGACCTGAAGGACTTCTCGCGTGTGGACACGGCCCAGGAGTGGGTCTGGGCCTCGCTGCATCAGGGCATCGACTCGACGCTGAACATCGTCGCGAACGAGATCAAGTACCGCGCCGACGTGAAGCGCGAGTACGGCGCCCTGCCCGACATCGAATGCCTCCCGTCGGAGCTGAACCAGGTGTTCCTGAACCTGCTCGTGAACGCGGCGCATGCGATCGGCCCGCAGCGCGGGCTGATCGTGGTTCGCAGCGGCGTTGCAGGGGACCAGGTCTGGGTCGAGGTGGAGGACAACGGCAGTGGCATCCCGGCCGGACACATGGCGCGAATCTTCGACCCCTTTTTCACCACCAAGCCGGTCGGTCGCGGCACCGGCCTGGGCTTGTCGTTGGCCTATGGCATCGTGCAGAAGCATCATGGCCGCATCGATGTGCGCAGCGAACCGGGCCACGGCACCTGCTTCCGCGTCACGCTGCCGGTGCGACGCCCGGCCGTCGAAGGCGTCGCGACATGACGGCCGCGAACCCGTCCTGGACGCTGCTCGCCGTCGATGACGAGCCCAACATCCTGGCCGCGCTGCGGCGGCTGTTCCGTGCCACGGGCTGGCGCGTCCTGACCGCCGGACACGCCGAAGAGGCCCTGGCGATGCTCGCCACGGAACCCGTCGATGCCGTGCTGTCGGACATGCGCATGCCGGGCATGGACGGTGTGCAGCTGCTCGAACGCGTCAGCCAGGGCTGGCCGCGCACGGCGCGGCTGTTGCTGACCGGCCAGGCCGAACTGGGCTCGACGATCGCCGCCATCAACCGCGGCCGGCTGCATCGCTACATCGTCAAACCCTGGAACGATGCCGAACTGGTCTTGACGCTCCGCCAGGTCGCGCAAGGTCAGCAACTCGAGGCGGAGAAGCAGGCGCTGGAGCGGCTGACGAGACAGCAGAACGACGAGTTGAAGGCACTGAATGCGGGCTTGGAGGCGCGGGTCGCGCTGCGCACCGAAGAGCTGGCAGGCGCCAACGACCGGCTCAGGCGCAACTACCTGACCTCGATCAAGGCCTTCACCGCCCTGATCGAGCTGCGCGGCAGTGCCCAGGTCGGACACGCGCGGCAGGTCGCCGACCTGACCCGGCGCATTGCGCAGGCGATGACGTTGGAGCCCGGCGTCGTCCACGATCTGCCGATCGCCGCGCTGCTGCACGACATCGGCCACATCGGCCTCAGCGATGCGGTGCTGGCGCGACCCGTGAACCGGCTCGACCGCGACGAACTGCAGCGCTACCGGCTGCACCCCATCCTCGGCGAGCAGGCCTTGCTGGCCAGTGACGACATGCAGGGCGTCGCGCCGCTGATCCGCGCCCACCACGAGCGCTGGGACGGGCAAGGTTTCCCGGATGGATTGCGCGGCGCGGCGATCCCGATCGGGGCGCGCATCCTCGCGGTGGCCGACGCCTTCGAGGACCTGCGCAGCAGCCGGATCGACGGCCAGGCGTTGAGCCCGCTCGATGCCCGCCGCGCCGTGCTCGCCGGGCGCGGCAGCCAGTTCGACCCGACCGTCGTCGACGCCTTCGCGAGCCTGTTCTCGGCCGCACCCCCCAAGCCGACCGTGTCGACGCTGCGGCTGCGCACGGCGGACCTGCGCGCCGGCCAGACGCTGGCGCAGGATTTCGTATCGGCCGAAGGCGTGCTGCTGCTGTCGGCCGGCCAGCGGCTGAACGACGACCTGATCGGCCGCATCCGCGCCTTCGAGCGCAAGCACGGCCTGGCGCTGATGCTGGCCGTCCAGTTGTCCCCGGAGACCGGACGGTGAAGCGCCTGCTGGTCGTCGATGACGAGCTGCCAGTGCTGCACGCCCTGCGGCGCCTGCTGAAGCGGCACTTCGAGCCGCAGCAACTTGGTGTGGAAGTCTGCGTCGATCCGCTGCACGCCCTGCAGCGCCTGCAGCAGGCGCGCTTCGACGTCCTGATCAGCGACTACCGCATGCCGCGCATGGACGGCGTGACGCTGCTCGCCCGGGCCCGCGACTTGGACCCGCGGATCGTGCGCTTGATGCTGAGCGCCGCTGCCGAGTTCAGCACCGTGGTGGCGGCCGTGAATCGTGCCGGGGTCTTCCGCTACATCCCGAAGCCATGGAGCGAACCCCATTTGCTGGCCGATCTGCGTGCTGCGCTGGAGTTCGACCCTTGTGCCACGCTGGGCCCCGGCGAACTGGAACGACGCCGGCTCGAGGCGCTGGAGCCCGGCATCACGCGGGTCGATTGGGGCCCCAATGGCGAGGTGCTGATGCCGGGCCACCTGGCGACGCGACCGAGCCGGCTCTGAGCCCGCTGTCGTCAAGGCCAACCGAAAGCACCGCACGGCGAATCCCAACCGCCGCCAGGCGCTAGGACGACAAGACCGCGTGCAGCTTGCCGGTGAGCGACTGTCGCGTAAAGGGCTTGACCACGAAGGCAGCCGCGCCGGCCTCCAGGCTGTTCAGCAACGCCACCTTGCTGGCGTCCCCGGTCATCATGACGATGGGGATGTGGGCCAGGTCGGGCGACGCCTTCAGCCGCTGCGTGAATGCCACCCCGTCGAGACCCGGCAGGTGAATGTCCATCAGGATCACGTCCGGCGGTTGCCGCCGGAGTTGTGTCAGTGCGGCGGCGCTGTCGACTGCGAAGACCGTTTCCCAGTCGCCGGGGTCGAGCGCCCGGTCGACCAATGTGCGTGCAAATTCGTCGTCCTCCACCACCATGACCAGTGGCCGCATTCGCGCAATCTGCTCCACCAGGATGCGCGTCGCCGCCAGCGACGGCTCGATGACGCCCTTCAGTCGTCGTGCCCAGGAATCGACGGCCGCGCCACCCGCCCCGGCGGTTGCCAGCCGCTCGGTCGCGCCGATTTCGCGGCCGATCAGCCGATCCAGCTCGCCCACATGGCGCGCATGTGCATACAGCTCCGCCGGCCGCGGCACGTCCGCACGAACCGCGGTCACGGCGCGACAGGCGTTCCACACGCTCATCGCCAGGCGCGGTCCGTCGTGGCTGTGCGGCCAATAGAGCACGTAGTCGTCGAAGTACGCTTGCTTGCACAGTGCGAAGACGGCCTGGACCTCGTCCTTGCTGCACAGGATGATCGTTCGATGCGGGTGGAGTTGCGGCGCACCTCCCAGGCGATACAAGCCGAGGTAATAGCGCTGCGCCTTGTCGAGGCGGTCGAAGGCGAGCACCAGGACATCGGGGCGGTTCTTCTCGAAATCCTGCAGGAACCTGTCGCCGTCGGTCGACAGCTCGACGTTCGCGAAGTCGGCCGCCAGCTGGCGCGCGATCTGCTGCGCGTCATCGACGCTGTCCGAAGCCACCAACACCTGGGCGGTGCTCATCGCGTGCTTCACGCCATCAGCCTCGGTCGCTTGGCCTCCCAGTCCGTCAGCCAGTCCTGCAGCCGCTCGGCCGGCATCGGCCGGCCGATGAAGTAGCCCTGCGCGACATCGCAGCCGATCTCGCGCAGGAAGCTCCAGTCGTCTTCGGTTTCGACGCCTTCGGCCACCGTCTGCAGGCCGAGCCGCTGGGCAATGCCGACGCTGCCTTCGAGCATCGGACGAATCAGCAGGTTCTCGCGCGCGCCGTGCACGAAGCCGCGATCGATCTTCAGCTCGGTGAACGGCACATCGCGCAATTGCGCCAGTGACGAATGGCCGGTGCCGAAGTCGTCGATCGACAGCCCGAACCGCTGCATGCGCAAGCGCACCAGCGTCTCGAGGGGTGCCGACGCCAGTGCCATCACGCGGCTCTCGGTGACCTCCAGCGTCAGGTCCTGCGGCGACAGGCAGCTGTGTCGCACCAGCCGGCCCACCTTGCCCGCGAAGTCCGGCGCGCGCAGGTTCTCCATCGACACGTTGACGGCCATGTGAATGTGCAGCGCATCCTGGTGCCACAGCCCGAGCTGCGCGAGCGCGGCCGCCAGCACCCAGTCGGTCAGCGCGTCGATGACGCCGCAGTCCTCGGCCAGGCCGATGAATCTGTCCGGGAACACCAGTCCGTGTACCGGGTGATTCCAGCGCACCAGGGCCTCGGCGCCGACGAGCGCGCCGGTGCGCAGGTCGACCTTGGGCTGGTAATGCAGGACCCATTGCTCGGCGCGCTGCGCCGCACGCAGTTCGGTGGCCGTGTAGGCCGGTGGTGGCGCGGCGTCGGGCGGCAACGGCTGCCAGCGGCTCAGCAGGCCGTGCAACGCGGTGCGATTCGCGGGCTTCTGCAGGGCACCGAGGATCAGCAGTCGGCGCCCGGCAAGGAGCTTCTGCACGGCGTGGATGATGCGGGGCCCCTCGCCGCTCAGCAGGATGATGTTGCCGCAGAAGCCGTCGTCGCTGAGGCGTCGCAGGAACTCGATGCCGTCGACGTCTGGCATGTTGAGGTCGCAGACGACCACGTCGACGCAGGCCGGGCGTTCGCTCAGCAACTGCAGCGCGGCGTGGGCGTTCGAGGCGGTGCCGATCATCTCGTAGCCCATGCTGCGCAGCATGCGCGACTGCATCCCGAGCATGAAGGGATCGTCGTCGACGAGCAGCAGGCTGGGCTGGCGGCGCGGGGCGGCGATGCCCTCCGGCCACGTGAGTGCTTCGGGCGGACCCAGCGCGAGCGGCAGGGTCGCGACGAACGGCGGCCAGATGTCGGACAGGTCTTCCATGGCGGCCCTATGTCGTGGCAAGGTAGGCGTGGACGGCGCGCAGTTCGCTCGCGAAGCTCACGAGCAGGTCGGGCAGCGTCGGCGCCCGCGGCGCGCTTACGGCGGCCTCCTCGATGTCTGCACACAGCTGCCCCAGATGAAGCGCGCCGATCGCGCGTGCGGCCGACTTCAGCTTGTGGGCCAGATCGGCCAGGGTGTCCATCGTGCCAAGGGCGTGCGCCCGCGCGAACTCGGCAGCCGAGTCGTTCGTGGTGGCCCGAAAGGCGCTCAGCACTTCACGGATCACCTGCGGGTCGTTGCCGATCAGGTCGACGAGCACCTGCAGGTCCGCGGGCGGGTGCGCGCCGCCGGGGGCCGCTGCGTCCGCGCCCTCGCGCGTACGCGCCGGCGCCGGAGCGAGCATCGATTCGATCGCTGCCTTCAACTGCGCCAGCCGCACCGGCTTGCTGAGGTACCCGTCCATGCCCGCCTGCCGGCAGCGCAACTCCTCGTCGCGAAGCGCGTTGGCGCTCAACGCGATGATCGGCAGGTGCGCGTCGCCCGCCTCTTCGGCGCGCACCGCCGCCGCCAGCGTGTAGCCGTCCATCTCCGGCATGTGCAGATCGGTCAGCAGCAAGGCATGCCCGCCGCGGCGCCAGCAGGCCAGCGCGTGCAGGCCGTTGGCCGCCATCTCGGCGCGGTAGCCGAGCAGGTCGAGCTGCTTCGCGAGGACCTTCTGGTTGATCTCGTTGTCCTCCGCCACCAGGATCGTCACGTTGGACGCGGGGCGGTGAACGCGGTCCGCAGGGGCTGCATCGCGCTCGGGGCAAGCACCCGCCTCCGCCAATTCCGCGGTCGGCGGCAGACCGGCTGCCAGCGCCACGCTGCGCAGGAAGACGGCGCGGTGCAGGCATTCGCCGTCCAGGCTGACCTGGTCCGCCTTCTGCCGGCGCGGGCGGCGGCGCCGACCGGTCTCGATCAGGATGTACGCGGGCGTTTTCGTGAGCGGGTTTCCCGCGACGGCGCGGCAAAGCGCCAGCACCGCGTCGGCCCGGTCGGCGGGTTCGGCGATGACCACGACGCACGGGCCGGCGGCGATGCCGCGCAGCCAGGCCTCGGCGCCTGCCGGCGTCTCGGTGCAGCGCACGACGCCACCGGCGTGAACGAGGTAGTCGGCCAGGTCGGCGACCCGCGACGCGGCGCCGATCAGCAGGCACGTCAGCCCCGCCAGGCCCTGCGCCGGCGGCGCCCATGCCGCCGCGTCGTCGACCGGCAGCACCATCGGCAGCCGCACCGTGAACGTCGACCCCTGGCCCGGTTCGCTGCGCACCGCGATGTGGCCGCCCATCAGTGCGACGAGACGGTGCGAGATGCTCAGGCCCAGCCCGGTGCCTCCGAAGCGCCGCGTCGTGCTGGCGTCGGCCTGCGTGAAAGGCGAGAAGAGGCGCTCCAGCGTCTCGCCTTCCATGCCGATGCCGTTGTCCTGCACGACCAGCTCGAGCGAATCGGCGCCATCGGACGCGACGCGCACGGCCCGCAGCGAGATCACCCCCGGCCGCCCCTGACCGTGGCTGAACTTGATCGCGTTGCCGACCAGGTTCAACAGGATCTGGCGCAGCCGCGGCGCGTCGCCGAGCATCCGCGCCGGCAGGCGCGGGTCGGTGTAGAGGTACAGGCCGACGCCCTGGTTGTCGGCGAGCAGGCCGAGCGCATCGCAGACGCTTTCGACCACCATCGCCACGTCCATCGGCTCGCTGTCGATGACGAACTGGCCGGCCTCGATCTTCGAGAAGTCGAGCACGTCGTCGACGATCGCCAGCAGCGCACAGGCCGACTCGCGCACCGTCTTCACCATGTCGCGCTGGTCCGGCCGCAACCGGCTTTCTTCCAGCACGTCGATCATGCCGATGACGCCGTTCATCGGCGTGCGGATCTCGTGGCTCATCGTCGCCAGGAACGACGACTTGGCGCGGTTCGCCTGCTCCGCCAGCTCGCGCGCCTTCTCGAGTTCGAGCGTGCGGTGACGCACCCGGTCCTCCAGCCCGGCGTTCAGCTGGCGCAGGGCTTCCTCGTTCTGGCGGCGCGCACCGATGTCGCGCTTGATCGAGACGAAGTGCGTGCGGCCCTCGCCCGTCAACGCGACCGGGGTGACGTCGATTTCGACCCAGTGCGGCACGACCAGGCGCGTGTACTGCTGCAGCTCGGCATGCACCGGTTCGCGCCGGGCGATCGCCGCATGGACCCGCGCGAGTTCGGCGCTGTCGGTGAGCGGGCCGTTCAGTAAGTCCGGCGACCGGCCGAGCACCTCGTCACGTGCGTAGCCGCTCGCCCGCTCGAACGCGTCGTTCACGAACACGATGCGCATGCCGCGCGCCAGTTCCGGGGCGGCTTCGCAGACGATGACGATGTCGTTCAGCTGCGCGACGCTGGCCTCGAGCAACTGCAGCTGCCGGCGCGCGGAGCGGCGCTCGGTGACGTCGCGGAAGTAGACCGACAGGCCGTCGCTCGACGGGTGGCAGTCGATGCCGACCCACATCTGCAGCGGCGCATAGTGGGCCTCGAAACTGACGCCGCTCTGCCCGCTCATCGCGCGCTGGTAGTTCTGTTCGAAGACGGAGCCGCGGGCATCCGGGAAGACGTCCCACATGCCCTGGCCCACCAGCGCATCCCGGTCCCGGCCCAGCAGGCGGCCGGCCTCGCGGTTCATGTAGGTGATGCGCCATTCCCGATCGAGCGTCAGAAAGCCGTCGGTGATGCTCTCGAGCGTGTTGGTCAGGCGCTGCGCCAGCTGCTGGGTCTCCAGCAGCGCGCGCTTGCGCTCGGTGATGTCCTGCAGCGCGCCCTGGATGCGCACGATCTCGCCGCTGGCGTCGCGCACCGCCTCGCCCATCGTGCGCACCCAGAAGCGCCGCCCGGTTCGCGAGATCTTCTCCGCCTCGATGTCGTACGGCACGCCGGCCGTGGCGCAGCGCTCGACCACCTCGCGCATGCCGGCCTGGTATTCGGCCACGAAGGAGGAGATGCCGTCCTCGAGCGTCGGCGAGAAGCCCGCCGGCTCGTCGTGCAGCGCCGCGACGATGTCGGACCAATAGAGATGCCGGGTGCGCATGTCCAGCATCCAGCCGCCGACCTTGGCGATCCGACCGGCCAGGTCCAGCATCGCCTGGCTGTCGCGAAGCGCCTCCTGCGCACGCCGCGCCTCGGTCACGTCGCGCGCGATGCCGATGACGCCGATCACCGCGCCGCGCGAATCGCGATACGGCGCACGCGTCGCGTGGAAGATGCGGCGCCCCGGCACGCCGGTCAGCCACTTCTCGGTGACCTGGACGGCGCCCTCGGCGAAGAGCGCACGGTCCTTGTCGACGAGCGTCGCGGCCTCCGACGCGCCGTACAGCGCCAGGTCGTCGCAGCCGAGGATCTGGTCGATCGGCCGCCCGATGAACTGCGCCAGCGCGTTGTTGCACAGCAGGTAGCGGCCGGACGTGTCCTTGATGTAGACGACGTCGGGCGTGCCGTCGGCCACCGCCTGCAGCAGCTCGGTGCTGCGCCGGCTGGCCCGCTCGGCGCGGGCGCGGTCGCTGACGTTGATGTGCATGACCACCGCACCGGCCTGGCGACCGGCCTCGAGCCGCGTGGCCGTCAACAGGAACGATCGCTGCTCGTCGGGCGAATCGCACGGGTATTCGGTCGAGTAGCCGCTGCGCTCGCCGGCCAGCACGGCGCGCAGCCCGGTGGCCACGGCCTGCGCCTGGGCCGCGTTCGGGTCCCGGGCGTCGTTGCAAACGTCCAGGTAGTTGCGACCGATGCCGTGGTTGAGATCCCGCAGGCCGTTCTGATCGGCGAAGCGGCGCCACGCGTCGTTGACCGCGGTGATCACGCCGTCGGCGTCGAGCAGCGCGACATGTGCCGGCAGCGCGTTGAGCAGCGCCGCCTGCTTGCTCGCCTCCTGGTAGCGCAGCTGCTCCTGGGCACCGCGCAGCACGAGGACGCGGCCGTTCGAATCGGCCACCGTGTCGAGCTGGCCGGCGGTGAGCGCCTCGAGCTGCTGCTCGGTGTCGTGCAGGGTCTGGATCAGCGCGGCAATCCGGGCGGGTCGGCCCGGGTCCACGACGGGCGGGGCGGTCACGGGTCGATCCGCGCGGCGGCCGCGGGCTCCGGCAGGTTGAGCGCCCGGAGCAGGGTCGCGGTGTCGCTGAGGGTGCCGATCACCTTGCGCACCGGCAGCGGGCTCAGCCGGACCAGCGTGGGCGTCATGAAGATGCCGTCGGCCGCCGCCCGCTCGGGCTCGCTGAACACGTCGACGACCTCGATCGCGTGGCGCCGCTCCAGGTGCGTGCGGCACAGCGCCTGCAGGTTGGCCAGCGCACAGGCGGAGTTCACGGCCTCGCCGGCCACGTAGAGCCTGAAGCGGTGGACGGCCTCGTCGGCGACGGACATGTCAGTTGGGGGCCGCGAACGGGGTCTCGTCGGCACCGCGCAGCTCTCGCAGCTGGGTATTCCCGTCGGACGCTTCGCCCACGCGCGACTCGGTGGCGCGCGCCAGCAGCGACTTCTCGGTGCGCTTGGCCACCAGCTCGATCTGCAGCGACTTCAGGCGCACTTCCAGTTCGGCCTCTTCGGCGTCCAGCCGCACCCGCTTGAGTCGCGCGGCGACTTCGGCCGTCTCGGCGGCCAGCCGCACGGCACGCTCCTTCTCCCAGCGCAGCGTTCCCATCAGCACCTCGCCGCCGGCGGTGTAGATGTCGGCCAGGGTCACGCCGTCGTCGCCGAGCACCAGTTCGCGAACCTGGTTCGAATGCGCGGTGCCGCGCGACTTGATGATGGACAGCCCGCGATTGCGTTCGCCGGCCTGCACGAGATAGCTGAGGTGGATCCAGGTGTCGGCGAGCGTCGAGACGTGCAGCGGCGAGCCGGAGCCGACGCCGCCGCTGAGCTCGTCCAGCAGGCTGGTGCAGACGAGCGTCATCCCGTCGGCCTTCGACCAGTCGATCAGCCGCTCGGCGACGCCATGCGCCGTCAACTCGTTGCCGGCCTTCGACAACGTCGACACCGGATCGATCACGAGGCAGCGCGCCCCGTGCGCCAGCGCCAGGTCCTTGATCCGCACCAGGAAGGTCTCCGCGCTGCCGGTGATCGCGCGCGCCGAGACCATCTGCAGCAGGCCACTGGCGACATAGCGTTCGAGCTGGATGCCGACCGACGCCAGGTTGCGCACGACCTCGCTGCCGTCCGAGTCGAAGCTGACGAAGAGCGTGCGCTCGCCGCGCGCACAGGCGGCTTCGGCGAACGCGCCGCTCAGCGTGGTCTTCGCCGTGCCGGGGAACCCAGTGACGAGCACGGTCGCGCCGCGGTAGTAGCCGCCGCCCAGCATCGTGTCGAGGCGCGCCACGCCGCTGCCGACCCGTTCGGTGCTGACCAGCGCGTCGACACGCCCGAGCTTGCGCGTGATGGCGACGTCGAACCCGGCCGGGCCGATCACGAACGGCGATTCGTTCTCGTCGAACGTGGAGCCGCGGTACTTCAGCACCCGCAGGTTGCGCTGCGAAACACCCAGCGCGACGTTGTGGTTCAGCGCGATCGCGCAATCGACCATGAACTGCATGAAGGCGTACGGCTGCTCGCCGATGCCGCGGTGGAAGTCGCCGTCCGCCTTGGCGGTGATCAGCGCGGTGAATCCCGAGCGGTTCAGCCAGTCGTGCAGGCGGAAGACCTCGCGCCGCCGCGCGGCGGCGTCGGGCATCAGCTCGAGCATGTTGTCCAGCGCGTCGAAGACGATGCGGTTGGCACCCATCGCGCGCGCCTTCACTTCCAGCACGGCCAGCATGCCACCGAGGTCGAAGCCGCCGGACTGCACCAGGTCCGCCGGCGGCTGGGCGTCGACGAAGGCGAGCCGTCCCGGCTGCAGCGCATCGAGCGCCCAGCCGAAACCGGCGAGGTTGGTGGCGATGCGGGTCGGGCTTTCCTCGAACGCGACGAAGATGCCCGGCTCGTCACGGTACCTGGCGCCGTGCACGAGGCTCTGCATCGCGAAGATCGTCTTGCCCGAACCCGGCCCGCCCACCAGCAAGGTCGTGCGTCCCCGCGGCAGGCCGCCGCCGCTGACCTGGTCGAAGCCGGCGATGCCGGTGAGCGCCTTGTGCAGCGGCGCGGCGGGAGTAGTGTCCACGAGAGGCGCCTTGCTCAGCGCGTGCCGGTCACTTCGACCTCGACCCGGCGATCGGGCTGCAGGCAGGCGATCAGGCGGGCGGTGGGCAGGCTGCCCCGGCAGTCCTCCGGCTTCGTGACCGGGGCCGACTCGCCCTGCCCGACGACCGAGACCTTCGCCGCGTCGACCCCGCCCTGCGCCACGAGGTATTGCTCGACCGCCTTGGCGCGCCGCAGCGAGAGGGCCTGGTTGTACGACGGCGAGCCGAGGCGGTCGGTGTGGCCCTCGACCTTGATCACCTCGAAGCGCGTGCCGTTCAGTTCCTTCGCGAACCGGTCCAGCGCCGCGCGGCCTTCTGGCTTCAGCATCGACTGGTCGAAGGTGAACAGCGAGTCGGCGGCGAACCGCACGCGGCGCCGCTCGGCGACGACCGGCACCGGCGCCGGCGCCGGAGCGGGCGGCGCGATGGCGACCACGACCGGCTCCGGCATCGGCGCCGGAACCACTTCGGCGACTCGCGCGGGGCGTGACGCGGACGTCGGCGTGCGACCGATCGGGATCACCAGGCTCACCGAGAACAGGTTCACGTCGCCGCGGTTGCCGACGGCGTCGTTGATGCGGTAGCGCTCCGCTTCGGCGCGCACCAGGAACGCGGGCGTGACCTCGTACTGCAGGCCGGCGCCGAACTTGTAGTTGGCCGCGTGCTTGGAAGGGCTCGTGTTCAGCACCGAGACCGCGCCCGAGCCGCTGAAGGTGTCGCGGGCGTAGGCGTACTGCGCGCCGACGCGCCCGATCACCGACAGGCCGCCGACCACGGGCAAGGTCCCCACCAGGTCGAGGTTCACGCCCTGCAGCTTGATCTGGCCGTTCAGCGCGCCGGCTGGCACGGTCGTCGACGTGAAGCCGAACTTGCCGAGGTTGAAATAGCCCGCCTCGAGCGCGAGGTTCTTGTTGAACTGGTAGCCGCCGAAGACCTTGTATCCGGTGTCGTGCTCGTCGCGCGTCATCGACGTGGTGGTCAGGCCGGCGCCCAGCAGCGTGGCGGTGATGCGCGGCTCGTCGATGCGGGCGCGGGATTGGCCGAGTGCCAGGCCGCCGTAGTAGTAGGCATCCTGGGCACCGGCCGTCGTGGCTGTCATCGCGCCCAGGGCGCCAATACCGGCCAGCCCGAGCAGGTGCATGGTGTTGAGTTTCTTCATCTTGTGCTTTCGATCGGGGCTCGGGGTCAGGGGGCGACGATGGTGGTGTTGACCATCGTGACGGAGGCCGTGAGGCCGAGCGCACGCCCGGTGAGGGTCGTCTGGACGGTCTGGCCGGCGGTCGAGATCGTCACGCCGGCCGGCGCGATGATCGTGCCCGCCATCGCGCTGCCGTCCTCGATCCGGGCCGCGCTGCCGACCTGCCAGAACACGTTGCCGGCCTGTGCGCCGTTGATCAGCATGACCCGGCGCGGCGTGGCGGCGATGCCGACAGTCAGCGCCGCGGCGCTCTGGAACACCCAGACCGCGCCGGTGTCGCCTTGCGCATCGAGCGTCAGGTCGCCGGTCGTGACCGCGAACGTGCCGCCGGCGGACGTGTAGACCCCCGGCGTCAGCACCAGGCCGCCCAGCTGGCCGGCGCCCGGGTCGCTGCCCGCCGGCAGTGCGGCGAGTTCGTTGTACGCGGCCAGCGCGTCGGCCCGCGCCTGCGTGGCGATCGTCATCGACGCCGCGGTCCCCGGTGCGGGCGGAGCGCAGTAGACGCTGCCGTTCACGGCGCCCACGTTGAGAGGCGTCTGCGTGTAGACCGCGTTCGCGTCGTGGAAGCCGGTCATCAGCGTGCAGGCCGCCGTGGTGCCGAGGTGGCCGCCGACCACCGTGTTGATGCCCTGGTTGGTGACGCCCGCGGCGCCGCCGAACGCACCGAAGGATGCCGCCGAGCGCAGGTTGACCGGCGCGAGGCAGGCCTGCGAACCCGTCGCGAAGCTCCAGGTCCGGTCGGCGACCAGCGCGTTGCCGGCCAGGTCCTTGACGCCGTTGGTGCCCGACTTGATGGTGACGACTTGAGTGGCAGCGGCCGCCCACCCGTTCGAGTCGGTCGGCACGAAGCTGGCCACCTGGCTCGGCGCGTCGTAGCTGACCGTGCCGGGCACCGCGACGCCGTTGACGCTGACACCGAAGGTCGCCGTGGTCAGCGTCGTCGCATCCATCGGCTCGCTGAACGTGGCCGTGGCCGACTTCGTCCGGCAGACGGCGGTGCTGCCGTCGGCCGGCGTGATCGAGGTGACGGTCGGCGCCACGAGGTCACCGATGCCGCTGGTGGCGAACGACCACGTGTGGCTGCCGGCGGCGGGTGCAGCCGCGGTGTTGCCGGCCAGCGTGTTGCCGCTCGCGTCGGTGGCGGCTGCGGATACCGTCGCGGTGAACTGGCTGTTGCTGGCCAGCGGGGCCCCGGTCGGCGTGAACGTGGCGGTGCGCGCCGCCGCCGAATAGTCCACCGTGCCGGCCACCGCCGCGCCAAGCGTGGTGTTCGTGACGGTGAAGCTGGCGGCCGTGATCGTCGCCGGGTCCATCGCTTCGCTGAAGGTCGCGGTGATGCGGGTGTTGGTCGCGACGTTGAGCGCGTTGGCGCCCGGCACGGTCAGCACGACGGTCGGGCGCGTGGTGTCGGCGACGGTCGGCGTGGCGGCGGTGACGACGGTCGCCACGGCCGGACTCCCCAGCACGGGGTCGAGGCCGCCACCGCCGCAGCCGGCCACGAAGACCGGCAGCAGCGCGAGGATCAGCGCGGCTCGAGAGGGGAAGATGCTGCGATACAGGTTCATGGGGTCTTCTCTGCGGAGGGCCGCTTCAGGCGATCGGGATCAGGGGCTGTCGAATGCGGGCACCGAGGGGCGCGCCGGTCATGAACAGTAGTGACAGACCGCGCGCCGGGGCATACGTATGCGTACCTACAGGCCGTGAAGACCTGACAGGGACTCGATGCTCATGCGCACGAGTTCGGGGAGATGGCGTGCTTCCATCTTGCGCATCACCTGGGCCCGGTGGATCTCGATGGTCCGGAAGCTGCCGCCCAGCTCGCGTGCAATCAGCTTGCTGCTCAGGCCGGTGACGAGGAGGTCGAAGACCTCGCGCTCGCGCGGGGTCAGGGTCTCGAAGCGGGCCACGACTAGCGGGTCAGGCAGTCGACCCGGGGGCAGCGCCCGGTCGGCGTGACGGGCTCCGGCGCGGTGAATGCGCTCGACCAGCGCGGAGGCGTCGAACGGCTTCTCGATGAAATCGGCGGCGCCGTTGCGCATCGCAGTTGACCGCCATCTCCAGGTCGGCGGCGCCGCTGATGAACACGACGGGCAGGTCCACACCGCGGCGCACGAGCAGGTCGTGCAGGTCGAGGCCCGACATGCCAGGCATCTTCACGTCGAGCAGCAGCACATCCGAGGACGCCAGGTCGGCATGGCCGAGCAGTTCGGCCGGGGAGCCGTAGCAGGTCACGTTCATACCGGCACCGGTCAGCACGCGGCCGAGCAGGTCGCGCATGAAGCCGTCGTCATCGACCGCGACGACGTGGATCGCGGGGGCGACCGCCCGCACAGCCGACTCACGGCCTCGCATGGCGATGGCTTCGAACCCTCGAGAGCAGGCCCTCGAGCGCCGGCAAGTCGATCGGCTTGGTGAGGTAGTCGTCGAACCCGGCCGCGCGCGCCAGGGCGATCGCCTCGGGCAAGGCGTCGGCGCTGAGGGCGACGATGGGGATGCCGGCCGCGCCGATGCGCAGTCTGAGCGTTCGAATCACGTCGAGACCGTGTCCGTCCGGCAGATTCATGTCGAGCACGATCAGGTCCAGCGTCAGGGCGGACACCATCCGTACCCCGCTGGCCGCGGTATCCGCATGGTGCATCTCGACGTGACCCAGGTGCGCCATCATCCGGTCGAGGACCAGTGCGTTGACCGGATCGTCCTCGATGTACAGGACGCCCAGCGAGGTGGCGGCGGAGGCCGGCGTTGCGGCCGTCGCCAGACCGGCAAAGTCGGTTTCCTGAGCCGCATCGCCGTCGTGCTCGGCGGCCCGCAGCGTCACGGTGAAGCAGGACCCGGTGCCGGGTTCCGATTGAACCGACAGTTCGCCGCCCATCGCATCGACCAGCGCCCGGCTGATCGACAGCCCCAGACCGGTACCGCCGCGCTTGCCGCTCGCGGACAGTTGACTGAACGGCTGGAACAGCCCGGGCAACAGGTGGGCGTCAATGCCCCGACCTTCGTCGATCACGTCGATCGCCGACCGATCTGCGGACACCTGGCGCACGTTCACGCGAACGCTGCTTCCCGCGCGGCTGCACTTGAGCGCATTGCTCAGCAGATTCAGCAGCACCTGGGTCAATGCGCGCATGTCGGCGCACACCGCATCCGCGCCCGGCGCGACGGTCCATTCGACGCCGACGCCACGCTGGCGGGTCTCGGGCTCCATGAGGCCGATGCATCGCCTGACGACGCGCCGGGTCGAGACCGACCGCAGATCGACACGTTCCCGACCTGACTCGAGTCGGGCCAGGTCCAGCATGTCGTTCACCAGGGCGAGCAGGTGCGTCGCAGCGCGCTCGATCTGCGTGGCATAGAGGGGCGTGTCGGTGGCGTCGCGCGCGAGGATCTGCGAGAAGCCGAGCACGGCATTCAGCGGCGTGCGCAGTTCGTGACTGACCCTGGACACCAGTTCGCTGCGCAACTGCGCCGATCGCTGGGCGCTGTCTCGCTGGAGCCGCAGGGTCATGTCGGCCTCATGACGCTGTTGTTCGTGGGCGACCGAGGCACTGACGTCGCGCGCCGTTCCGCGAAACCCCACCAGCCTGCCGCCATCGTCCAGCTGCGGAAGCGCCGAGAACGACAGGTAGCGTTCGTCCGGAGCGACGCCCACTGCGATCGTGGCGCGCACGATGCCGCTCCGGCGGGTGAGCAGCGCGTGAAAGGTGGACGGCGGTTGCAGCGCCTGGCCCCGCCCGTCCAGCAACGGGCCATCGGGCAGCAGGGTGCCTTCGGTCAGCAGCTCGTCGCCAAGGTGCGCGGCCAGGTGGGCGGCACTCCACTGCACGTGGTGGTCGATGTCGGCGTCCCAGAGCCAGTCGCCGGAGGCCAGCGCGATGTCGGCCAGTCGGCGCTGATGCGCGCGCAAGTCGAGCGTCGACCTGCGCGCGGCGATCAGCGCCTCCACCGCATGCCCCATGCCCCTCAGCGCGCGCCGGACGGCGCTCGACAAGCGGCGCGGCCGGGTGTCGATCACGCACAGCGTGCCCAGCCGGACGCCGCCGAACGTCAGCGGCTGACCGGCGTAGAACCGGATGTGAGGCGCGCCCGTGACCGACGGGGTGTCCGCGAATCGCGGGTCGGTCCTGGCGTCCTCGACCTCGAACAGCCGGTCGTGCGCGACGGCGTGCGCGCAGAAGGAACTCGCGATCGGCGTTTCCGTGGCGAGCAGCCCGATCGACGACTTGAACCATTGCCGCTTGCGATCGAGCAGGCTGATCAGGGCAATCGGACAGCCCGCCAGCACGGCGGCCGCATCGGCCAGCCCATCGAAGCCCGGTTCGGGGGCACTGTCGAGAATGCCCAGACCGCGAAGCAACGCGACGCGTCGGGCCGCGTCGTGCGCGTGCCCCGCCGCCGCCGTCGGCGCGGCGTCGGCCGGGGCCGAGCCCCCGATGAACGCTGCGCCGAACACTGCTTGATCCATGTCGCCTTCCCCTGGAGTTGATGCGGGCGACAGACGGCTGTCGGCCGGGCCGGGACGTTGCAGCAAACCACCCCGGAAATCTAGCGGTCACCGCCCAGATCGCGTGCGTCAAAAAACGTGGCCGAAAGTGGACGGGCAGCCGCAAAAGAGCGCAAAGTCGGCCATGACCGAGATCCCCTGCACGGAGTGCCCGCTGCGACCGCTGCCGCTGTTCGTCCAGCACACCGACGAGGAACTGCGACTGGTGCAGTCACTGAAGCGTCGCGAATTGCGCCTGCGGGCGGGCGAGACGTTGATTCAGGAGGGCCAGACCGACGCGCCACTGTTCACCTTGCTGTACGGATGGGCGTTCCGGTTCAAGACCTTGCGTGACGGTCGTCGACAGATCCTCGGCTTCCTGATGGGCGGCGACTTCATCGGCGTGCAGCAGAAGATGGGCGACGCCTCGGCCCACGGCGTCGACACGCTCACCGACGCGTTGTTCTGCGTCTTCCAGCGAGATTCGCTGTGGGAGCTGCACCGTGGCTCGCTGTCGATGGGTTTCAACATCACGTGGCTGGCGGCACACGAGGAGTCGATGCTGGACGAGACGCTGCTGTCCGTCGGTCGACGCAGCGCGGATGAGCGGGTCGCCAGCCTGCTGATTCTCCTGTTCAAGCGCGCGGCGGCGCTGCAGGCGGACGGCGGGGCGTCCGGCGTGCCGTTTCCGCTGACTCAACAACACATTGCCGACGGCCTCGGTCTGTCGCTGGTCCACACCCACAAGACCTTGCGCAAGCTCGAGAAGCGCGGACTGCACCGGATCGAGAACGGCCGTCTTCGCCTGTTCGACATCAAGGCGATGGCGCGCCTGGCGGAGTTGTACGGCGACGGTCGGCCCCCTGCCCGTCCTCTCGTCTGATCCGGCGAAGGATCGCGCGCCGCGCAGAACCACGAAACGGGGTCGGCCGAAGTCGATGTCGTCGGGCGCTACTGCCAGCCACGGCGGCGAAGGTAGATGCGCTTCATCGCCGTCGCCAGGGCGCCATAGGCCAGCAGCATGGCCACCAGCCAGCCGAAGTACGCGCTGGGCAACGGGACGAACTTGAAGTAGCCCGCCAGCGGACCCATCGGCAGGAAGATGCCGACCGCCACGATGGCCAGCGTCGTGAGAGTCAGCGGCGTGGCGGCGCGGCTCTCCACGAACGGCAGCTTCGGCGTGCGCAGCATGTGGACGACGAGCGTCTGCGTCAGCAGCCCGACGACGAACCAGCCCGATTGGAACAGCGCCTGATTCGCCACGCTGTCGGCCGCGAACACCCACCACATCAGCGCGAACGTGGCCAGGTCGAACAGCGAGCTGACCGGCCCGAAGAACAGCATGAAGCGGCCGATGCCCCGCGGGTCCCAGGCGATCGGCTTCTCCACGAGTTCCGGATCGACATGGTCGAACGGAATGCCGGTCTGCGCGATGTCGTACAGCAGGTTCTGCGTGAGCAGCTGCAGCGGCAGCATCGGCAGGAACGGCAGGAAGGCGCTGGCGACGAGCACCGAGAACACGTTGCCGAAGTTGGAACTCGCGGTCATGCGGATGTACTTGAGCATGTTGCAGAAGGTGCGGCGACCTTCGACGACGCCCTCGTCCAGCACCATCAGGCTCTTCTCGAGCAGGATGATGTCGGCCGCCTCCTTCGCGATGTCCACGGCCGTGTGGACCGAGATGCCGACGTCGGCCGCGCGCAGTGCAGGCGCGTCGTTGATGCCGTCGCCGATGAACCCGACCACGTGGCCGTTCCGCCTGAGCGCCTTCACGACGCGCTCCTTGTGCAGCGGTGCGAGCTTGGCGAACAGCCGGTGGCGTTCGACCGCGCCGGCGAGCTCGCCCTCGCTCATCGACTCGATCTGTGCGCCGAGCAGCACGTCTCCCGCTGCGTCGCCGTCGACCAAGCCGACCTGCCGGGCCACGCTGGCCGTGACGAACTCGTTGTCGCCACTGAGCACCTTGACGTGCACGCCGTGCGATGCCAGTGCCTGCAGGGCCGGCGCGGCGGAGTCCTTCGGCGGATCCAGGAAGGCGACATAGCCGATCAGCGTCAGCCCGGCCTCGTCGGCGACCGAGTAGACGGTCTGGTCGGGCGGCAGGCGTTTGACGGCGACGGCGATGACGCGCAGCCCCTCCTGGTTCAGCCCTTGCGTGACGTGTTTCAGCTGCGCCAGCACGGACGGGTCGAGCGCGCCGTCCTGTGCCGTGGAGCCGCTGCCGGTGCGCACACGGGTGCAGGCGGCCAGCACTTCCTCCACGGCACCCTTGCAGATGAGCTCGTGGTGCTCGTCGCGCTCGGACACGACCACCGACATGCGCCGGCGCTCGAAGTCGAACGGAATCTCGTCGACCTTGCGGTAGTCTTGCGTGAGCTTGAGCTCGGCCGGCAGTTCCACATGCGCGAGCACCGCGCGATCGAGCAGGTTCTTCAGCCCCGTCTGGTAGTGGCTGTTCAGGAACGCGAAATTCAGCGCGTCGCCGGACGGGTTGCCGAACGCGTCGGTGCTCCTTGCCAGGGCCACCTGGTCCTGCGTGAGGGTGCCGGTCTTGTCGGTGCACAGCACGTCCATCGCGCCCAGGGTCTGGATCGCGTCGAGCCGTTTGACCACGACCTTGCGGCGCGACAGCATCACGGCCCCCTTGGCCAGCGTGGAGGTCACGACCATCGGTAGCATTTCGGGGGTCAGGCCGACGGCCACCGAGAGTGCGAACAGCGCGGCCTGCAACCAGTCGCCCTTCGTGAGGCCGTTGATCAGCAGCACGATCGGCACCATCACGAGGCCGAACCGGATCAGCAGCCAGCTCACGCCGTTCACGCCGGCCTGGAACGCGTTCGGCTCCGCCTCGGTCGCCACCACCCTGGATGCGAGCGCGCCGAAATAGGTGCGCCGCCCGGTCGCCACCACCACGACGGTGGCGGACCCGGAGACCACATTGGTGCCCATGAACGCGAGATTGCTCTGAGCGAGCGGCTCGTCGGTGTCGCCAAGGCGCTCGGCGTGTTTCTCGACCGGCAACGATTCGCCGGTCAGCGCCGCCTGCGCGACGAACAGGTCCTTGGCGATGAGCACCCGGCAATCGGCCGGAACCATGTCGCCCGCGGCCAGCACCACGAGGTCGCCACGCACGACCTTCCGGATCGGGATCTCCAGCTGTCGGGAGGCTGCGTGGATCGCCGGATCTCCTGTCGGGGCGGCCCCGCGCCGGATGACCAGCGCGGTGTTGCCCACCAGCGCGACCAGGTGTTCGACGGCCCGCCGGGAGCGCCCTTCCTGTGCGAACCGGATGAGCGTGCTGAGCCCTACCATCACGCCGATCACGACGGTTGCGCGCCGATCCGCGCTCAGGTAGGACACGGTGGCCAGTACCGTCAGCAGGAGGTTGAACGGATCCTTGTAGCAGTGCCAGAGGTGAACCCACCAGGACACCGGCCGGTCGTGCTCGACATCGTTGACGCCGCCATGCGCCAGCCGCGCGGCCGCTTCGCGCACGCTCAATCCGTCGGCGTGTGAGTCGAGCCGGGCGAGTGCACCTGCCGGTGTGTCGTGCGCGACGAGGAGCAGCGACCGGGTCAGTTCGGCGCCCGCGGTGCCTGCCGGTCCGTGACCGGCGAAGGCGTCCACCAGCGGATGCCGGCCGAAGTGCCGCCGCGTGCGGCGTCGACGCAGGAAGCCACTGAACCGTCGGGTCAGGCGGCCCCAGTCTCCCGCCCCGCCTGCGCTCAGGTCGGCACCTGGGCGTGGCATGGTGCAACGGTGCGTTGGGACAGCGTGACGATGCGCTTGATCTTGCCGGTGCGTCCCGGCTGTGCCGGCTCGCCACAGCGGCACCGGATGCGCAAGCCGGGCGCGCCCTGCTCCGCCAGGAACGCCGCGAGCATCCGACCGGCGCGTTGCAGCGTGTCCCGGGCCGTGCCGCCCTGCAGCCCGGACCGCAGCAGCAGGTCCCGGGGTCCCTGCTGGACGAGCTGGAAGTCGAAGAGTCCGGCCTCGTCCTCGAGCACCGTGCTCAGTGCGAGCGGCGACACTTGCACCAGGCGGTCCTTCGCTGCCGAGAAGCACAGCGTGTCGTCGCTGCGGCCCTCGACCTCGATGCGCGGGAGATGCGAGCCGCACGCGCACGCCGTGGCATGGAGGGTCACCCGGTCGCCGAGGTCGTAGCGGATCAGCGGCTGCACATGGTTGGCCAGGTTGGTCAGCAAGGTCGTCGCGCCCGCAATGCCCGGCGGCACCGCGGCGCCGCGTTGGTCGACCGATTCGAGGATCGCCCAGTCGCTGTTGAGGTGCAATTGGCCGAGCCGGCATTCGGACGCGAGCGACAGGAACTCGGAGGCGCCGTAGCTGCTGGCCACCGGGCAGTCGAACGCATCAGCGACAAAGCGGCGCATCGACGGCGTGACCGTCTCGCCCCCCAGCCACACTTCGTTCAGGCCCACGCGCAGCCGCCCGGCACGTCGTTCCGCGGCCAGCAGCACTGCGGCGCTCGGGTAGGTGGCCAGGCTTGTCGGCCCCCATGCATTCAACCGGGCCACGAGCTCCGGCATCGGCAACAGCAGCGAGACGGCGAGCATGCGTGCGCCGAGCAGCGGGTTCAGGCGACGCAGCCGCTCGATCGACACGATGCTCGCGAAGTGCCCGCCGATGGCGCCGACGAACGCCGTCCTCGCCTGCATGCCCCACGGGTCCCACCAGCCCTGGAACGGGCGCAGCGCCGGCCGGCGCAGTCCCTCGAGCGCGTCGTAGGTGGCCATCGCCGCACTGTCCTGGACGAAGACACCAGGCTCGCCGCTGCTGCCGGAGCTCTCCCACACCGTGTAGCGCCCGAGGAACGGCGCGGCGATGCGCGTCGGGTCGGCGACGAATGCGCGCAGCGCAGCCAGGCGCAGATCCGGGTCGCAGACCCAGTCCGCGAACCGGGCCATCAGCTGGGCCTTGTGCATGACCGGAAGGGATTGCAGCGAGAGCGTGGACATCTCGCGCCCGCGCAGCAGGCGCCGGTACAACGGCGAATCGCGCGCCACAGCGGCCAGCAGCGCGGTCAGCCGCGCCCGGCGACGGGTGTCGAGCCCGGCGTCGTCGGCCAGCGACGCGGCCGCGACGTCCGCGGCGAGGGCGCAGGATCGCCAGGCATCGAACGGCGGCAATGCGGTGCCCAGCACGCTCACCCCTCGAGGAACGCGACGGTCTGCAGGTTCCAGACGTTCAGCATATTCAGCATTCGAGCACTGCCCCGCGCCCGCCGGTTGCGCTGGATCAGTCCGGACGAACTCCTGTCATGCCGAAATGGCGCTCGCCGAGCCACCTCGTACCTCACCTCATGGCCCTTCCACCCCCACCTCGTTCGTCGGCTTCCGGGCAGCGTCCGCTGCGCGTGCTTTCGCTGGCCGGAGGGGGCTTCCTGGGGCTGTACACGGCTGTCGCGCTGGAGGCGCTCGAGGCGCGGGCCGGTGTTCCGCTGGCGCGCCGCTTCGACCTGCTGGCGGGCACCTCGATCGGCGGTGTGCTCGCGCTCGCGCTGGCGTTCGAGATCCCGATGTCGCGGCTGGTGACCCTGTTCAAGACGCACGGGCCGGATGTCTTTTCGGGGCGCTCGATGCCCACCGGCACCCTGGGCCGGCTGCTGGACCTGAGCCGCTCGGTCCTCGGGCCGAAATACTCGGGCGAGCCCTTGCGCAACGCGCTGCGCGCCCACCTCGGCCACCAGCGGCTGGAGGACGCGCTGCACTCGGTGGTGATACCCGCCGTCGACGTCGAGCGGTGCCGGACCAAGATCTTCAAGACCCCGCACGCGTTCGCTTCGCGCGGCGATGGCGAGTTCCGCGCCGTGGACGTCGCGATGGCCGCCTGCGCCGCGCCCGCCTACTTCCCGGCGGTCCGGGTCGGCGAGCGGCTGTACGCCGACGGCGGGCTGTTCGCGGTCGCGCCGGACCAGGTGGCGCTGCACGAACTCGAGCACTTCATGAAGATGGATCCGCACCGGGTGTCGATGCTGTCGATCGGCACCGCGACCGCGCACTATCGGCCGGCATCAGGCGTGAGCGACGATGCCGGTGCCGTCGGGTGGCTGGCCGATGGCCGGCTCGTGCTCACGCTGCTGTCGGCCCAGCAGCAGCACGTGCAGGCGATGCTGGAGGACCGCCTGGGCGATCGCTATCTCCACCTCGACGCCGACTGGCCGCCCGAGGCGGGCCTGGGGATCGACGTGGCGACGCCGGCAGCGATCGCGACGCTGAGCGGGCTGGCCGAAGCCACGGTCCGTGACGCGCCGGCGCAGCGCCTGGCCGCATTCCTGGCGTGAGCGGCCGAGAGCCGACCCGCGCCCTGCCTCAGAGCCAGACCCAGATCTTTCGCAACCAGGCGGGCGTGCGGTCGGGTTTGGGCTGGTAGTGTTGGCGCAGGAACTGGTGCATCAGGTACCTCCTTGGATGTCGGTACTGTATTTGCATACAGTACCGGACGCAAGCTCTCCAGCATCCACCGGCAGAATGGCGCCCTGATGACACCGCTGCCCGACCTGTTCCATATCGCCTTCTACCGGTTCGTGCGGCTCGGCGATCCGCAGCGTGCCGCTGCCGTGGTGCGCGAGCTCGGCAATGGCCTGCACGGCAGCGTGCTGCTGGCAGCGGAAGGGATCAACGGCATGCTGGCCGGCCCGGCCGCGGTGCTCGACCGATTCGAGTCCGCGCTGCGCAGCGACAGCCGGCTCGGTGGGGTGTTTGCCGGCCTTTCGTTCCGCCGCACAGTTTGCGCCGTCGCACCGTTTCGCCGCCTCAAGGTCCATGTGCGCGCCGAGGTGCTGCCGCTCGGCGTGCCGGAGGTCGACCCGGTCGGCCGGCGCGGCCTGCAGCTCGATCCGGCGCAGTGGCGTGCGCTTCTGGACCTGCCCGGCGCAGTGGTCATCGACAACCGCAACGGCTTCGAATTCCGCCTCGGTCGATTTCGCGGCGCGCTCGACCCGCAGGTCGGCAACTTCCGCGACCTGCCCGACTTCGTCGCCGCGCACGCGGCCGAGTGGAAGGCCGAGCGCCGCCCGCTCGCGATGTACTGCACCGGCGGCATCCGCTGCGAAAAGACCGCCGTGTGGATGCGGGACGCGTTCGGCCTGGAGGTCGCGCAGCTCGAGGGCGGCATCCTGCGCTACCTGGCCGAGGTGCCGGACGCGGACCGGGACTGGCAGGGCGAATGCTTCGTCTTCGACAACCGCCTCTCGCTCGACGCGGCGCTGCGGCCCGGCACCGCCCGCCTTGTCGACGTCTACGGCCACGCGCCGGATGAAGCCTGGCGCCTGGCGCGGGCGCGCCGGCTCGCCACCGCATGACGACGCCCGCTCCGCTGCCGACCCGCGACGGCGTCGGCGCGAGTTGCGTGGTGCTGCCGGACGGACCGTGGCCGACGATCGCGGCGTTTCTGGTCGCGCGTTTCGCACGGGTCGCGCCGCAGGCGTGGACCGAGCGGATCGCTGCCGGCCGGGTGGTCGACGCGGCCGGCGAACCCGTGACGGCCGACCGGCCCTACCAGCGCGCGCTGAAGGTGTACTACTACCGCGATCCACCGGCCGAAGCCGAGTGGCCGCAACCGGAGACGCTCGTCTATCGCGACGCGCACATCGTCGTCGCCGACAAGCCGCATTTCATGCCGGTCACGCCGTCGGGGCGACACCTGCACCAGACGCTGCTCGTGCGGCTGAAGCGCAGTCTCGGGATCGACACGCTGGCGCCGGTCCACCGCATCGACCGCGAGACGGCGGGGCTGGTCCTGTTCACGATCGACCCCGCGACACGCGGAAGCTACCAGCGCCTGTTCGCCGAGCGCGATGTCGACAAGCGCTACGAGTGCATCGCGCCATGGCGTGCCGAGGCGCCCCCTTCATTCGTCCGCCGCAGCCGCCTCGTCGACGATCCGGCGCACTTCATGCGGATGACCGAGGTCGACGGTGAGCCGAATGCCGAAACCGGCGTTCGGGTGATCGAGAGGCGCGACGCGCTGGCGCGCTACGAGCTCACGCCGCGCACCGGCAAGCGCCACCAGCTGCGCGTGCACTGCGCGGCGCTGGGCATGCCGATCGTGGGCGACCGCATCTACCCTGCCCTGCACCCTGCCGATACCGACGACACGGCCGATCCGCTGCGCCTGTTGGCCGCGTCGCTGGCGTTCACGGACCCGGTGACCGGCGCGACGCGCCGCTTCGAGAGCGCTCGCCGCCTGGAATGGCCGGACGACGCGTCAGCGGGCCGTCACCAGTAGCCGGTGCGGTCGTAGTGGCGATAGATCTCGGTCTCCTGCGCGCGATCGGGCGGCAGGGTCGGGTCCCATTCGGGCGCGCTTTCGATCGCGGCGCGGGTCATGTTCACCGACACCGTGTTCTCGGCCCAGCTGACTTCCTGGATCCAGCCCGGCGCAACCAGCACCTGGTGCCCGGCCCACCAGTTGCTCGTGTCGATCACGAGATAGCGGATCGCCCAATCGGTTTCGTCGACGATGAAGCCTTGCACGTGGCCGATCTCGCCGTCCTGCGCCTTGATGTGGTAGCCGGTCACGTCCTTGCACGAGCGCAGGTGCGGGTCGTCGTCGGCATGCTGAGCGGCCTGCTCGGCCGCCAGCGCGCGCTCGGTCTCGAGCACACCGACGCCGGAGAGTGCCGCCGGCGGCGCCATGCCGGCCTCGGGCAACATCATTCCGGGCAGCGCGCCCGCGCCCCAGATCCCGACGCTGTCCCAGTACGGCGCGTAGCCGTAATAGCCGAGGTAGTCGGCCTCGTGCTGGCGCGAGACCGGCTTGTCGGTGTCGATGTCCGGGCTGTTGCGCACCTGCTCGCGCGTGATCGACACCGGCAGCACGTGGGCCGCCTCGTCCGGCCGCCCGATCGCGTGCGGCGAGATCAGGACCTTGCGGCTTTGCAGCCAACTGCCCGTCTCGACGATCAGGTAGCGCACGACCCAGCGGTCGTCGTCGAAGTAGAAGTCCTTGATCGAGCCGACGTCGCCGTCGGTCGCGCGCAGCGCGTAGCCCTGCAGGTCCTTGAGATTGCGCAACATGGGTTCCCCTTCTCGTTCCGGTGCGACGAGTCTGCGGAGCAGACCGCGGCGGGTCTGTCGGCAGCGAGGGCCCTGCCCGGTAGGAGCGGGCCTACGCGCGGCCCGCGTCAGTGGTCGTGGTGCAGGTAGCTGCCATGCCGCGGCAGCCGCAGCGCGACCAGGAACGCGATCACCATCATCACGGTCACGTACCAGTAGAACGCCGGTTCATGGCCCGCGTCCTTCAGGTACAGCGCCACGTATTCGGCCGAGCCGCCGAAGATCGCGTTGCCGATCGCGTAGGCCAGGCCGACGCCGAGCGCGCGGATCTCGGGCGGGAACATCTCGGCCTTCACGATGCCGCTGACCGAGGTGTAGAAGCTCACGATCGCGAGCGCCAGCGTGATCAGCGCCCCGGCCATCAGCGGCGATGTCACCGCCTGCAACGCGCTCAGGATCGGCACGGTGCTGAGCGCGCCGAGCGCGCCGAACAGCAGCATGTTGTTGCGCCGTCCGATGCGGTCGGACAGCGCGCCGAACAGGGGCTGCATGCACATGTAGAGGAACAGCGAGACCGTCGACACGGTGGTCGCGGTGCGCGGCGTCATGTGGACCGAGTTCACCAGGAATTTCTGCATGTAGGTGGTGAAGGTGTAGAAGATCAGCGAGCCGCCGGCGGTGTAGCCGAGCACCGTGAAGAAGGCGGCCTTGTGGTGGCGGAACAGCTCCGCCATCGTCCCGGCCCCCTTGCTGCCACGAGTCTCGGCCGTCGTGGTCTCGTGCAAGGTGCGGCGCAGCAGCAGCGCGATCACCGCCGTGATCGCGCCGATCACGAACGGGATGCGCCAGCCCCAGGCCTTGAGTTCGGCGTCGGTGAGGAAGGTCTGCAGCAGCACCACGACGAGCGCGGCAAGCAGCTGCCCGCCGATCAGCGTGACGTACTGGAACGACGAGAAGAAGCCGCGCCGGCCCTTCAACGCGACCTCGCTCATGTAAGTGGCGGTCGTGCCGTACTCGCCGCCGACCGACAAGCCCTGCACCAGCCGGGCGAACAGCAGCAGGCCCGGCGCCCACGCGCCGATCTGCGCGTAGGTCGGCAGGCAGGCGATCACCAGCGAGCCGCCGCACATCATCACGACCGAGATGACCAGCGAGGTCTTGCGGCCCTTGCGGTCGGCGATGCGGCCGAACAGCCAGCCGCCGATCGGCCGCATCAGGAAGCCGAGCGCGAACACGCCGGCGGTGTTGAGCAGCTGAACCGTCGGGTCCGACTTGGGGAAGAACGCCGGCGCGAAGTAGAGCGCGCAGAAGGCGTAGACGTAGAAATCGAACCACTCGACCAGGTTGCCGCTGGACGCGGCGAAGATCGCGAAGATGCGGCGGTTGCGCTCTTCCGGGGTGTAGATGCCGGCCGTACCGGCCGCGGGTTGGGCAAGGATGCTGGACATGTCGCAAAGTATCCGCGTGTGCCCGCGCCGAGGCCAGCACGGAAACAAAAAACTGCAGAAGGCGCTTGCACGCCCCCTGCAGCGGTGGTCCCTCGTCAGGCGGCGATCAGCTCGGCCGACACGCTGGCCGGCGCCGCCGCGTAGTGGTCGAACTGCATCGAGTACTGCGCGCGTCCGGAAGTGAGCGCGCGCAGGTGGCCGATGTAGCCGAACATCTCCTTGAGCGGCACCTGCGCATCGACGACCGCGGCGTTGCCGCGCGGCGCCTGGCCGCGCACCGAGCCGCGCCGGCGATGCAGGTCGCCGATCACGTCGCCGAGGTGCTCGGTCGGCGTGATCACCTCGACCGCCATCACCGGCTCGAGCACCTGCGGCGCGGCGCGTCTGGCGGCGTCGCGAAACGCCGCGACGGCGGCGAGTTCGAACGCCAGCGTCGACGAATCGCGCTCGTGGAACGCGCCGTCGAGCAGCGTGGCCTCGAAGTCGATCAGCGGGAAGCCCGCGACCACGCCGGCCTCCGCGGCACGCCGCACGCCCGCCTCGACCGCCGGCACGTACTCGCGCGGGATCGCGCCGCCCACGCTCGCGTTCGCGAAGCGCACGCCCTCGCCCCGCGCCAGCGGCGCGAGTCGCAGCGTGACCTGCGCGAACTGCCCGGGCCCGCCGCTCTGCTTCTTGTGCAGGTGCGTGACCTCCGCGCCCTGGGTGATCGTCTCGCGGTAGGCGACCTGCGGCCGCCCGACGCCGACGTTCACGCGGTGCCGCGCGCGCAGCTTCTCGACCGTCACCTCGAGCTGCAGTTCGCCCATGCCGGACAGGATGGTCTGGCCGGATTCGGCGTCCTGCCGCACGCGCAGGCTCGGGTCTTCCTTCACGAGCGCGTGCAGCGCCTTGCCGAGCTGCTGCTGGTCGGCCTGCGTGCGCGGCTCGATCGCGACGTCGATCACCGGCTCGGGGATCGCGATCTGCTCGAGCACCAGCGGATGCGCGCGGTCGGCGGCGCCGTTGCCGGTCAGCGTCTGGCCGGTCAGCGTGTCCTTCAGGCCGACGAGGGCCGCGATGTCCCCCGCTTCGATCTGCGCGCGCTCGGCATGCTTGTCCGCGTGCACCTCGTACAGGCGCGAGACGCGCTCGGTCCGGCCGGTGCTGGTGTTCAGCACCGTGTCGCCGGCCCGCAGGCGCCCGCGGTAGACCCGCACGAAGGTCATCGTGCCGTGGTCGTCGGTCACGACCTTGAACGCGAGCGCGGCCAGCGGGCCGTCCGGGTCGGCTTCGGGCTGGGTCGCCTCGCCCGCGTGATCGCGGTCGGCTTCGCCGGGCGCGGGCAGGTAGGCCACGATCGCGTCGAGCAGCGGCTCGACGCCGCGGTTCTTGAACGCCGAGCCGGCCAGCACCGGCACGAAGGTCCCCGCCAGCGTGCCGCGGCGGATGCCCGCGCGCAGTTGCGCCGCCGAGGGCTCGACGCCGTTCAGCCAGGCCTGCAACAGGGCGTCGTCCTGCTCGACGACCGCCTCGACCAGGCGCGCGCGCCAGACCGCGGCCTGCTCGCGCAGGTCGTCGGGGATGGGCTCCACACGCACCGGCTCGCCGGCCACGCCGCTCCACAGCAGCGCGCGCGGCTCGACCAGGTCGATCACGCCGCGGAACGCGTCTTCCGCGCCGATCGGCCACTGCAGGACCAGCGGATGCACGCCGAGGCGCTCGCGCATCATCTCCACGACACGCGGGTAGTCCGCGCCGACGCGGTCGAGCTTGTTGATGAAGGCCAGGCGCGGCACGTGGTACTTGTCGGCCAGGCGCCAGTTGGTCTCGGTCTGCGGCTCGACGCCGGCCACGCCGTCGAACACGACGACCGCGCCGTCGAGGACGCGGAGCGACCGGTTCACCTCGATGTTGAAGTCGATGTGCCCCGGGGTGTCGATCACGTTGATCTGCGCGCCCTGCCAGAACACGGTCGTCGCGGCGCTGTTGATCGTGATGCCGCGCGCCCGCTCCTGCGGGTCGAAATCCATCGTGGTGTTGCCGTCGTGGACTTCACCGACGCGGTGGTTCTCGCCGGTGTAGAACAGGATGCGTTCGGTGGTCGTCGTCTTGCCGGCATCGACGTGGGCGATGATGCCGATGTTGCGCAGCGCGGTGGCGCGGCGCGGTGTCTTCGAGTTGGTCTTGGTGTTCATGCGAATCTCTCGGGTGCCTGAAGGCCGGAGCCCAGGCGAAGAGATTCGCGCGAGGCTCAGCCGCTGACTTGCGAAACGGTGTTTGCCAGGACGGCGCCAAAGGGCGAGCGCAAGCTCCCCGCACTTCGGCGGGTCCGAATCGTGGCAATCAGCTTGTCGAAGGTGCGGGAGGGACGCATGGTGGCGAGATGGGTTCGGTCACGTTGAATTCAAGAACGATCGTTCAGGAATTCAATGCGGAAGCGGAGGATAGCGCAACGCGTGCGTCCTTGCTGGTGGCGGCCAGGTCGAACTCGACCCGCACCACGGTCGCGTCACCGGGGATTCGCCGAAGCGTCGCGCCGAGGTGGCGCGCGAGCAGGATCATCGCGTTGTTGCCCCAGAGCACGTCGCCGAAGAGGCGCCGCACGCCGTGCCGGCGCGCTTGCACGGCCAGGCGCGTGAGCAGTTCGCGGCCCAGGCCGGCGCCCTGCCAGGCATCGGCGATCGCGATCGCGAACTCGGCGTCGGCGCTGTCGGCCCGCATCACATAACGGGCGTCGGCGACGATCGCCGAGCCGCCGACAGGCCGCGCGACGAACGCGACGTGGTGATGCTGGTCCACGTCCGCCATCGCGCGCGACTGCTCCGGCGAGAGCTCGCGCAGCCCGAAGTGGAAGCGGCGGTAGCGCGAGACTTGCGACAGGGCGTTGACGAACAGGCGTTCATCGGTCGCGTCGCCGGGGTGGATCGGCGAGAGTGCGACTTCGCGTCCGTCGCTGAGCGCGATCGTGACCGGAATGGATGCGGGCGGGGAATGCATGGTTGCATGGTCGTGCCACGCGAGCCCCTTCGCAAACGATCCTTTCGCACTTCTCGCATTCCACTAAGGCATGCAAAACGGCCCCGAAGGGCCGCTTTCAGAACGCGATGTCAGTTCACGCGCCGACGCGCGAGGCCTTCTTGCGGTCGTGTTCCTTCAGGTGGCGCTTGCGGATGCGGATCGATTTCGGCGTGATCTCGACCAGCTCGTCGTCGGCGATGAACTCGACCGCGTACTCGAGCGTCAGGATGATCGGCGGCGTGATCTTGATCGCGTCCTCCTTGCCCGAGACGCGGAAGTTCGTCAGCTGCTTGCCGCGCACCGCGTTGACCACGAGGTCGTTGTCGCGCGAGTGGATGCCGATGATCATGCCTTCGTACAACGGGTCGCCCGCCTTGACGAACATGCGGCCGCGGTCGTCGAGCTTGCCGAGCGAATACGTCACCGCTTCGCCGTCGTCCTGGCTGATCAGAACGCCGTTCTTGCGGCCCTCGATCTCGCCCTTGTAGGGCTCGTAGCTGTCGAAGATGTTGCTGATCAGGCCGGTCCCGCGCGTCAGGTTCAGGAACTCGTTCTGGAAGCCGATCAGGCCACGCGCCGGGATCTTGTAGTCCAGGCGCACGCGGCCCATGCCGTCCGGCTCCATGTTCGTGAGCTCGCCCTTGCGCTCGCCCAGCGCCTGCATCACGGCGCCCTGGTGCTGGTCCTCGACGTCGGCGGTCACGGCCTCGATCGGCTCGAGGCGCTCCTCGCCCTCCTGGCGGAACACGACGCGCGGCTTCGAGACCGCGAGTTCGTAGCCCTCGCGGCGCATCGTCTCCAGCAGGATGGTCAGGTGCAGTTCGCCGCGGCCCATCACCTCGAAGATGCCGTCCTCGTCGGTCTCGCGCACGCGCAGCGCGACGTTGCTTTGCAGCTCGCGCTGCAGGCGATCCCACAGCTGGCGGCTGGTGACGAACTTGCCTTCACGGCCCGCCAGCGGCGAGTTGTTGACGCAGAAGTTCATCGTCAGCGTCGGCTCGTCGACGTTGAGCATCGGCAGCGGCACCGGGTTCTCGATGTCGGTCAGCGTGACGCCGATGCCGATGTTCTCGATGCCGTTGATCAGCACGATGTCGCCGGGGCCGGCCTCGGTCGCCTGCTGGCGCTCCAGGCCCTCGAACTTCAGCACCTGGTTGACGCGGGCGTTGAACGGCGTGCTGTCCGGGCCGCTGAAGACGGCGACGTTCTGCATCGGCTTGAGCGTGCCCTGGTTGATGCGACCGATGCCGATGCGACCGACGTAGGTGGAGTAATCGAGCGAGCAGATCTGCAGCTGCAGCGGCGCGTCGGCTTCGCCGCCGTGCGCGGGCACGTGGCTCAGGATGGTGTCGAACAGCGGCGCCAGCGTGGTGCCCACTTCGCCCTGCGTCATCGTCGCCCAGCCGTTCAGGCCCGAAGCGAAGACAACGGGGAAGTCGAGCTGCTCTTCGGTCGCGCCGAGCTTGTCGAACAGCTCGAAGGTCGCATTGATCACGTAGTCCGCGCGTGCGCCGGGGCGGTCGACCTTGTTGACGACGACGATCGGCTTCAGGCCGAGCGCGAGCGCCTTCTTGGTGACGAAACGGGTCTGCGGCATCGGGCCTTCGACGGCGTCGACCAGCAGCAGCACCGAGTCGACCATCGACAGCACGCGCTCCACTTCGCCGCCGAAGTCGGCGTGGCCCGGGGTGTCGACGATGTTGACGTGCGTGCCCTTCCACTCGACTGCGCAGTTCTTCGACAGGATCGTGATGCCACGCTCCTTCTCGAGGTCGTTGTTGTCCATCACGCGTTCGGCGACCTTTTCGTTCTCACGGAAGGTGCCGCTCTGGCGCAGCAGCTGGTCGACCAGCGTGGTCTTGCCGTGGTCGACGTGGGCGATGATGGCGATGTTGCGGATCTGGCGGGTCATGGTGTGGCAGCTTTCACTTCTCTTGGATTCAATTCTGGGGACGCGAGAAGGCCTTGCACCTCCACGGGGCTGAGCAGCCTGGTCGAAATCAGTTCACCGGCACTGATGTGCGCGCCGCCGAGGAAGGCCTTCGGCTCCGGGCCGTAGACGCGAACGTGGGCGGCGTCGGGCAACGCGGTGCGGCGGCGCAGGCCGGTCAGGAAGCGGCCGGCGTCTTCGGTGTCGAGGCGCACGACCGGCCAGTCGGCCAGCAGCGCGTCTGCGTCCATCAGCGCGGCGGCGCGTTCGCTTTCGGACATCGCTTCGAGCTGCTCCAGTGTCAGCGCGCCGGCCAGCGACAACGCGCCGCTGCCGGTGCGGCGCAAGGCGCTCAGGTGCGCGCCGCAGCCAAGCGCCGCGCCGATGTCTTCGGCGAGCGTGCGGATGTAGGTGCCTTTCGAGCAGCGCACGTCGAGCGTCCAGGTGTCATTCCCGCCACCGACGATGTCGATCGCGTGAATCGTCACCGCGCGCGCTTCGCGTTCGATCTCGATGCCGGCGCGCGCGTATTCGTAAAGCGCCTTGCCGTCGCGCTTCAGCGCGGAATGCATCGGCGGCACCTGCTGGATCGGCCCGGTGAAGCGCTCGCACGCGGCCTGCAGCCGCGCGCGGGAGACGTTCACCTCGCGCGTCTCGATCACGTCGCCCTCGGCATCGGCCGTGGTCGTCGTGATGCCGAGCTTCAACGTCGCGAGGTAGCGCTTGTCGGCGTCGAGGCTGATCTGGGAAAACTTGGTCGCCGCGCCGAAGCACAACGGCAGCAGCCCCGTCGCGAGCGGATCGAGCGTGCCGGTATGGCCGGCCTTCTCGGCGCGGTACAGGCGCTTGGCTTTCTGCAACGCATCGTTGCTCGACAGGCCGAGCGGCTTGTCGAGCAGCAGCACGCCATGCACGGCGCGCCGGGGAATGCGGATGCGTTGCGGCTGCATCGGTTCAGTCGTCCTTGGCCCGCGTCGAGTTGGCCTTGGCGATCAGCTCGCTCAGCTCCAGCGCGCGCTCGGTGGTGCGGTCGAACTTGAAGTGCAGCGTCGGCACGGTGTGGATCTGCAGGCGCTTGAACAGGCCGTTGCGGATGAAGCCGGCGGCCTCGTTCAGGCCGGCCTCGCACTCGACCGGGTCGCCGATGAGCAGCGAGAACAGGATCGTCGCGTGGGCATAGTCGGGCGTGACCTCGACCGCGTTGACCGTGACCATGCCGATCCGCGGATCCTTCAGATCGCGGATCAGCTCGGCCACATCGCGCTGGATCTGGTCGGCCACGCGGAAACCGCGGTTGGGGATGGAGCGTTTATGTCGCATGGATGGGTGCCTTCAAACACAAACCCCGCCGTCTTGTGGAGGGCGGGGTTCGGGACGAGACCAAAACCGCCTTACAGCGTTCGGGCCACTTCCTTGACCTCGAAGAATTCGAGCTGGTCGCCTTCCTTGATGTCGTTGTAGTTCTTGAGCTTGATACCGCACTCGAAGCCCGACGCCACCTCGCGCACGTCGTCCTTCAGGCGGCGCACCGATTCGACCTCGCCGGTGTAGACGACGACGTTTTCGCGCAGCAGGCGGAACCGCGCGCCGCGACGGACCAGGCCCGCCGTGACCATCGAGCCCGCGACCGTACCGATCTTGGACGCCACGAACACCGTGCGGATCTCGGCCGTGCCGATGACCTCTTCGCGCTGCTCGGGAGCCAGCATGCCGGTCATCGCCGCCTTCACCTCGTCGACCGCGTCGTAGATGATGTTGTAGTAGCGGATGTCGACACCGTTGTTCTCGGCCAGCTTGCGCGAGCCGGCATCGGCGCGCGTGTTGAAGCCGATGATGACGGCCTTCGAGGCGATCGCCAGGTTGACGTCCGACTCGCTGATGCCACCGACCGCGGCGTGCACGATCTGCACCTTGACCTCGGCCGTGCTGAGCTTGAGCAGCGATTGCGCCAGCGCTTCCTGCGAGCCTTGAACGTCGGCCTTGATGATCAGCGGCAGGGTCTGGGTCGCGCCCTGGCCCATCTGCTCCATCATGTTCTCGAGGTTCGCGGCCTGGCGCTTGGCCAGCTTCACGTCGCGGTACTTGCCCTGGCGGAAGGTCGCGATCTCGCGCGCACGGCGCTCGTCGCCCAGCACCATGAACTCGTCGCCGGCCTGCGGCACTTCGGTCAGGCCCTGGATCTCGACCGGGATCGACGGGCCGGCCTCGGTGATCGGCTTGCCGTTCTCGTCCAGCATGGCGCGAACGCGGCCGAAGCTCGAGCCGGCCAGCACCACATCGCCACGCTTGAGCGTGCCGCTTTGCACCAGAACGGTCGCGACCGGGCCGCGGCCCTTGTCGAGCTGCGCTTCGATCACGATGCCCTTGGCCATCGAGTCCTTCGCGGCCTTCAACTCCAGCACTTCGGCCTGCAGCAGCACCTGCTCGAGCAGCTTGTCGATGCCCTGGCCGGTGCGCGCCGAGACCGGCACGAACGGCGAATCGCCACCGAAGTCCTCCGGCACGACCTGCTCGGCCACCAGCTCGGACTTCAGGCGCTCGATGTTCGCGTCGGGCTTGTCGATCTTGTTCATCGCGACGACGATCGGCACGCCGGCCGCCTTCGCGTGGTGGATCGCTTCCTTGGTCTGCGGCATCACGCCGTCGTCCGCCGCGACCACCAGGATCACGATGTCGGTCGCCTTGGCGCCGCGCGCGCGCATCGCCGTGAAGGCCGCGTGACCCGGCGTGTCGAGGAAGGTGATCATCCCGCCCGGCGTATCGACGTGGTACGCGCCGATGTGCTGGGTAATGCCGCCGGCCTCGCCCGCCGCCACCCGCGAGGTGCGGATGTAGTCGAGCAGCGAGGTCTTGCCGTGGTCGACGTGGCCCATCACGGTCACGACCGGGGCGCGCGGGAGGCTTTCGTGCGCGGCGTCGGTCACTTCCTCCTCGAGGAACGCGTCGGGGTCGTCGAGCTTGGCCGCGAGCGCGGTGTGGCCCATTTCCTCGACCACGATCATCGCGGTTTCCTGGTCCAGCTGCTGGTTGATCGTGACCATCTGGCCCAGCTTCATCAGCTGCTTGATGACCTCGGACGCCTTGACCGACATCTTGTGCGCCAGGTCGGCCACGCTGATCGTCTCCGGCACGTGCACTTCCTGCACCTGGGCTTCCTGCGGGGCGACGAAGGTCGATTGCGAACCGTCGCTGCGCTCGCCGCGGCGGCCGACGCGCGGTGCGCGCCAGCCCGGGCGGTTGCCACCGGCCGGTGCGCGCTGGCCCGGCTTCAGCGCCGTGCGCTTCTTGGCGTCGTCGGCCCAGCTCGACGAAAGCTTCTCGGACTTGACGGCCTTCTTGTCGCCCGGCTTCGCGACCGCGGTGGTCGTGGCGGCGCCGGGCGCGCCGACCTTCTTGTGGATCGTGCCCTTGATCTCGGTCGCGGCCGGCTTGACCTCTTCCGGCTTCTTCGCGACCAGCACCTTCTTCGGCGCATTCATCATCGCGCGGATGGCGGACGCCTCGTCCTCGGCGGCCTTGCGGCGCTTGGCCAGGTCGGCGGCGCGCTGCTTCTCCTCGTCGACGACGTCGGCGGCCTTGATCACGCGCAGCGCGGGCTTCGGCGCCTCGACCGGCGCCGGTGCGGGCGCTTCGGCGGCCTTGGCGGCATCCGCCTTGGCTTCCTCGACCGTCTTGGGTTTGGGCGGCGGTGCGACGGCGGCGGCCAGCGCAGCGGCGGCCTGCTCGGCGGCGAGCTTGGCGGCGGCTTCACGGGCGGCGGCAGCGGCAGCTTCGCGTTCGCGGGCCTCCTGCTCCTCGCGCACGCGGCGCTTCTCGGCCAGGTCGGCCTCCTGCTGGCGCAGCAATTGCGCCTGGGCCTGGGCCTCTTCCTCGCGGCGGGCGAGTTCGGCGTCGCTGATCACCGGCTCGGCCGGTTCCTCGACGGCGGGTGCCGCATCGTCGCGCTTGATGAAGGTGCGCTTCTTGCGAACTTCCACCTGGATCGTGCGGGCCTTGCCGGAGGAGTCGGCCTGCTTGATCTCGCTGGTCGATTTGCGGGTCAGCGTGATCTTCTTGCGCTCGGCGCCGGCGGCGGTGCCGTGGGTCGCGCGCAGGTGGTCGAGCAGGCGTTCCTTGTCCGACTCGGTCAGCGAGTCGTCCGTCGACGCCTTCGTGACGCCAGCCGACTGCAGCTGCTCGAGCAGCGCCGCGGCGGAGCGATTGAGCTCGGCGGCGAGTTGGGCGACGGTGGTCGAAGCCATGTATTGCGTTCCTTGGTGTTGCGTCTGCAGTCTGTCGTTCTAGCGGGCCGGCGTGTCAGGCGTGCGGCTGGTTCAGGTGGTGAACCAGTGTTCACGCGCCTTCATGATCAACGCCTTGGCCTGCGCCTCGTCGACCTCGGTCATCTCGACCAGCTCGTCGACCGCCAGGTCGGCCAGGTCGTCGCGCTTGTGCACGCCGCCCACGGCCAGCTTGCCGATCAGTTCCGGCGTCAGGCCTTCGAGGTCGCGCAGGTCCTGCGAGACATCGTCGACGCCCTCTTCCCTGGCCAGCTCCATCGTCAGCAGCGCATCCTTGGCACGGGTGCGCAGCTCGTTGACGGTGTCCTCGTCGAAGCTCTCGATCTCGAGCATCTCCTGCATCGGGACGTAGGCGACTTCCTCGAGGCTGGCAAAGCCCTCGTTGATCAGGATGTCGGCGACTTCCGCATCGACGTCCAGCTTCTCGACGAACAGCTTGCGCACGTGGTCGGACTCGGAGGCCTGCTTGGTGGCCGACTCTTCCGCCGTCATGATGTTGATGCGCCAGCCGGTCATCTCGGAGGCCAGGCGCACGTTCTGGCCGCCGCGGCCGATCGCGATCGCGAGGTTTTCCTCGTCGACGACGACGTCCATCGCGTGGCGCTCCTCGTCGACGACGATCGACTGCACGTTCGCCGGCGCGAGGGCACCGATCACAAATTGGGCCGGATCTTCCGACCACAAGACGATGTCGACGCGCTCGCCGGCAAGCTCGTTGGTCACCGCGTTGACGCGCGAACCACGCACGCCCACGCAGGTGCCGATCGGATCGACCCGCTTGTCGTGCGAGACCACGGCGATCTTGGCGCGCGAGCCCGGATCACGAGCGCAGCTCTTGATCTCCAGCAGGCCCTGTTCGATCTCCGGCACTTCCTGCGCGAACAGTTCGATCATGAAGCCCGGCGCGCTGCGGCTGAGCAGGATCTGCGGGCCGCGCAGGGTCGGGTCGACCTCGGCGATGAACGCGCGAACGCGGTCGCCGGAGCGCAGGTTCTCCTTCGGGATCATCTCGCTGCGGCGCAGGCGCCCTTCGATGCGACCCTGCTCGACGATGATGTCGCCCTTGTCCAGACGCTTGACGGTGCCGACGAAGATCTTCTCGCCGCGCGAGAGGAAGTCGGTCAGCAGCTGCTCGCGCTCGGCGTCGCGGATCTTCTGCAGGATCACCTGCTTCGCGGCCTGCGCGCCGATGCGGCCGATCGAGACGGACTCGACCGACTCCTCGATGTAGTCGTCGACCTCGATGTCGGGGATCTGCTCCTGTGCTTCGAACAGCAGGATCTCCGAGTCGGGCAGCTGCAGGCCGGCTTCGTTCGGCACCACGTGCCAGCGGCGGAAGGTCTCGTATTCGCCGCTCTCGCGGTCGACCGACACGCGCATGTCGACCTCACCGCCGTGCAGCTTCTTCGAGGCTGACGCAAGCGCCGCTTCGACCGCCGCAAACACGACTTCCAGATCCACGCTCTTTTCGCGCGAGATGGCGTCCACCAGCATCAACAATTCGCGGTTCATTGAATACGACCTCCGTCAACTTCATCGTCGGGGAGCCCTGCACCGGCCGCGACTTCGGGGGCGGCGAAACGCCGGCCCTTGAAATCGACCACCGGCACCAGGTGTGCCTCCCGTACTTCGTCCAGTGAAAAATCCAGGGCTTGATCCGTCTCGGGCGCGTTCGCCGCGGCCGCTGCGCGCTTCACGCCGCGCGTGGGCTTGGGCGCGTCGAGCACGAGCCGCCAGCCTTCGCCCAGCGCCTGCAGCTCGCCGCTGAACTTCTTGCGGCCCTTGAACGGCAGCTTCAGCGTGATCTCGACCTGCTGGCCGGCAAACCGCGCGTAGTCGGCGGCCTTCTTCAGCGGCCGGTCCAGACCCGGCGACGAGACTTCGAGGCGCTCGTAGGCACAGCCTTCGACCTCGAGCACGTGCTGCAGCTGGCGCGTGACCTTCTCGCAGTCGTCGACCGTGATGAACGCCTCCGACGGGGGCAAATTGTCGATGTAGACACGCAGCAAGCCGCCGGCGCTCTTTTCAGCGTCGACCAGGTCGTAACCCAAGCCCGTCACAGTGCGCTCAACGGCACTTTGCCAATTCGTCAAAAGCACGTCCCAATCAGGAAAGCCCAAAAAAAAAGGGCTGGATGAATCCGCCCAAGATCGCTCTAGTATCTAACCAGTAACAAGACCAGTTCTAGCTATCTAGCAAAACGAGGATTGTACTCCGGGGTGCGGGTACAGGCAAGCGTCGGCGCTGTCAAGACGCATAAGTCGCGTCCGGGGCCATGCCAAAATCCGCCGCCACACGACACTGGGGTGACCACATGGGATTTCTGGCCGGCAAGCGCTTTCTGATCACGGGCGTGCTCTCCAACCGCTCCATCGCCTACGGCATCGCGCGGGCCTGTCGCCGCGAGGGCGCCGAACTGGCGTTCAGCTACGTCGGCGAGCGCTTCAAGGACCGCGTCACGGAATTCGCGGCCGAGTTCGATTCGAGCCTGGTTTACGACTGCGATGTCGCCAGCGACGAACAGATCGACGCGATGTTCGCCAACCTGGCCCGGACCTGGCCGCAGTTCGACGGCTTCGTCCACTCGATCGGCTTCGCGCCCAAGGAGGCGATCGCCGGCGACTTCCTCGACGGCCTGTCGCGCGAATCGTTCCGCATCGCGCACGACATCTCGGCCTACAGCTTCCCGGCGATGGCCAAGGTGGCCGCGCCGCACCTGCGCCCCGGCGCCGCGCTGCTGACGCTCACCTACCTCGGCGCGCTGCGCAGCATGCCGAACTACAACACGATGGGCCTGGCCAAGGCCTCGCTCGAGGCGAGCGTGCGCTACTTGGCGGCCTCGCTCGGGCCGAAGGGCGTGCGCGTCAACGGCATCTCCGCCGGGCCGATCAAGACGCTGGCCGCTGCGGGCATCAAGGGCTTCGGCAAGATGCTCGAGGCCTCGGCGCATTCGCCGCTCGGGCGCAACGTGACGATCGACGACGTCGGCAATGCGGCGGCGTTCCTGTTGTCCGACCTGGCGGCCGGCATCACCTCGGAAATCACCTACGTCGACGGCGGGTTCAGCCAGGCGACGCTGGGCGGCCTGGCGGACGCCTGACGAGTCCCGACATGACCGGACTGGCCCGAGTCCTCGGCGACGTCGGCGGCACCAACGCCCGCTTTGCCTGGCAGGACGGCGACGGCGCGCCGCTGCGCGACATCGCGACCATCCCGACCGCCGACCACCCCTCGATTGCGGCCGCCCTCGCCCACTACCTGCACGGCCTGGAGCGCGCCGCGCCGCCCTGGTGCGCGATCGGCATCGCCAACCCGATCACCGGGGATCATGTCCAGATGACGAACAGCCACTGGTCGTTCTCGATCGAGGGGGTCCGTCGCGAACTGGGCTTCGAGCGGCTGGTGGTGATCAACGACTTCACGGCGCTGGCGCTGGCGATCCCGGATCTGGCGCCGGGCGACCTGCGGCAGCTCGGCGGCGCCGCGGCCGTGGATGGCGGGCCGATCGCGCTGGTCGGTCCGGGGACCGGGCTGGGCGTGTCCGGCCTGGTGCCGGGCAGCGAGGCCGGCCGCTGGGTCGCGCTGCAAGGCGAAGGGGGTCACGTGACGCTGGCGGCGACGAACGACCGCGAGGCCGCAGTGTTGGGCGTGCTGCGCAAGCGCTTCGGGCACGCGTCGGCCGAGCGTGCGGTGTCGGGGCAGGGGCTCGAGGCCCTGCATGCGGCGCTCTGCACCCTGGACGGCGCCGACGATGCCACGCCGCCGACCGCCGCCGAAATCAGCCGGCTCGGGCTGGCGGGCAGCGATGCGCGCTGCGTCGAGGTGCTCGACCTGTTCTGCGCCTTCCTCGGCAACGTGGCCGGCAACCTCGCGCTCACGTTGGGGGCCCGCGGCGGCGTCTACATCGGCGGCGGCATCGTGCCGCGGCTGGGTGATGCGTTCGCGCGCTCGCGCTTTCGCGCGTGCTTCGAGGACAAGGGGCGCTTCCGCGGCTACCTCGCGTCGATCCCCGTCTACGTGATCCACGCCGAGGTATCGCCCGCGCTGCTCGGGGCAGCGCGGGCGCTCTAGTCAGGCCGCATCAGGCAGCGCCGTCCGCGGCGACGCAGTCGACGAAGTAGAGGTGATTGCCGGTGTCGTCGCCGGACTCGACCAGGCCGTGCACATCGGTGTCGAAGCCCGGGAACGCGGCGTTGAACTCGCGCGTGAATTTCAGGTAGTCGACGATCTTCTTGTTGAAGCGCTCGCCCGGGATCAGCAGCGGGATGCCCGGGGGGTACGGCGTCAGCAGCGAGGTCGTGATGCGGCCTTCGAGTTCGTCGATCGGCACGCGCTCGGTCTTGCGGTGCGCGATGTAGGCGAACGCGTCGGTCGGCTTCATCGCCGGCTGCAGGTCGGACAGGTACATCTCGGTGGTGAGCCGCGCGATGTCGCCCTTGGCATACATCTTGTGGATCGCCTGCGACAGGTCCTTGAGGCCGACGCGCTCGTAGCGCGGGTGCGCGGCGCAGAACTCCGGCAGGATGCGCCACAGCGGCTGGTTGCGGTCGTAGTCGTCCTTGAACTGCTGCAGCGCGGTCAGCAACGTGTTCCAGCGGCCCTTCGTGATGCCGATCGTGAACATGATGAAGAACGAGTAGAGGCCCGTCTTCTCGACGATCACGCCGTGCTCGGCCAGGAACTTGGTGACGATCGCGGCCGGGATGCCGGTATCGGCGAACTTGCCGGACATGTCCAGCCCGGGCGTGATGATCGTGCACTTGATCGGGTCGAGCAGGTTGAAGCCCTCGGCCAGGTCGCCGAAGCCGTGCCACTTGGCGCCGGCCTTCAGGATCCAGTCCTCGCTCTTGCCGATGCCTTCCTTGGCGATCCTGTCCGGGCCCCAGACCTTGAACCACCAGTCCTTCTTGCCGTAGTCGGCCTCGACCTTGCGCATCGCGCGGCGGAAGTCCATCGATTCGGCGATGCTCTCCTCCACCAGCGCCGGGCCGCCCGGCGCTTCCATCATCGCGGCGGCCACGTCGCAGCTGGCGATGATCGCGTACTGCGGGCTCGTGGAGCTGTGCATCAGGTAGGCCTCGTTGAACAGGCTGCGGTCGAGCTGGCGCTCGGTCGAGTCCTGAACCAGCACCTGCGAGGCCTGGCTGATGCCGGCGAGCAGCTTGTGGGTCGATTGCGTGGCGAACACGAGCTGGTTCTTCGGGCGCGCGCGCTTGCGGCCCATCGCGTGGAAGGTGCCGTAGAAGGTGTGGAACGCGGCGTGCGGCAGCCAGGCCTCGTCGAAGTGCAGCGTGTCGATGTAGCCGTCGAGCGAGTGCTTGATCGTCTCGGTGTTGTAGAGCACGCCGTCGTAGGTGCTTTGCGTCAGCGTCAGGATGCGCGGCTTCACGCCCTTGACGTCGGTGCCCTTGAGCAGCGGGTTGGCGGCGATCTTCTTCTTGATCGCGGCCGGCGAGAACTCGCTCTCGGGGATCGGGCCGATGATCCCGTAATGGTTGCGCGTGGGCCGCAGGAACACCGGCACCGCGCCGGTCATGATGATCGCGTGCAGGATCGACTTGTGGCAGTTGCGGTCGACCACGACCACGTCGCCCGGCGCGACCACGTGGTGCCAGACCATCTTGTTCGAGGTGCTGGTGCCGTTGGTGACGAAGAAGCAGTGGTCGGCGTTGAAGATGCGCGCGGCGTTGCGCTCGCTCTGCGCGATCGGGCCGGTGTGGTCGAGCAGCTGGCCGAGCTCGTCGACCGAGTTGCAGACGTCGGCGCGCAGCATGTTCTCGCCGAAGAACTGGTGGAACATGCGCCCGACCGGGCTCTTCAGGAACGCCACGCCGCCCGAGTGCCCCGGGCAGTGCCACGAGTACGAGCCGTCCTGCGCGTAGTCGACCAGCGCCTTGAAAAACGGCGGCGCCAGACCGTCCATGTAGCTCTTGGCCTCGCGGATGATGTGGCGCGCGACGAACTCCGGCGTGTCCTCGAACATGTGGATGAAGCCGTGCAGCTCGCGCAGGATGTCGTTCGGCAGGTGCTGCGAGGTGCGCGTCTCGCCGTAGAGGTAGATCGGCACCTCGGCGTTCTTGAAGCGCACTTCCTCGATGAACTTGCGCAGGTTCAGCACCGCCGGATCGAGCTCGGGGCCGGCGGTGAACTCTTCGTCGTCGATCGAGAGGATGAACGCGCTCGCGCGGCTCTGCTGCTGCGCGAACTGCGACAGGTCGCCGTAGCTGGTCGCGCCCAGCACCTCGAAGCCCTCTTTCTCGATCGCGGAGGCGAGCGCGCGAATGCCCAGGCCCGAGGTGTTCTCGGAGCGGAAGTCCTCGTCGATGATGACGATCGGGAAGTTGAAACGCAGCATGGGCGGGCCTCGAGTGCGGGGGCGTGGAAAAAGCGCGAAGCGCGAAGTGTAGGGCCAGCAGATGACGCGCCGGCCTACACTGCAGCCGGGCCCCGCCCGAAGGACAACACCATGAATTTTTCGATCGCCACGCTGTGGTGGGTTGCGGCCGGCATCGCGGTGGCGGCCGAGCTCGCGACCGGCACGTTCTACCTGCTGATGATCGGTCTCGGTCTGGCCGCCGGCGCCGTCGCCGCGCAGCTGGGTTTCGGGCTGACGACCCAGGTGCTCGTCGCGGCCTTGCTCGGCGGCGGCGCCACCGCGCTGTGGCACTGGCGCCGCTACAACCAGCCGCAATCGGCGCCCGCGCGCGAGAACCGCGACGTCAACCTCGACATCGGCGAGCGCGTCACCGTCACCGCCTGGGCCGCCGACGGCACCACCCGGGTCCAGTATCGTGGCTCGGGCTGGACGGCACGGCTCGCGCCCGGCGCACCGGCCGCGCCCGGTGTGCACCTCGTCAGCGCCGTCGAAGGCAACTGGCTCGTCCTCTCACCGCTCTGACATCACTCCGCTTCGAAAGTCCCCATGGAAGTCGCGCTCATCCTCGCGGTCATCGCCGCCCTCTTCGTCATCCGCACGATCAAGATCGTGCCGCAGCAGAACGCCTGGGTCGTCGAGCGGCTCGGCAAGTACGACCGCACCCTGACGCCCGGCCTCAAGTTCGTCGTGCCCTTCATCGAACGAGTGGCCTACAAGCACTCGCTGAAGGAAGTGCCGCTCGACGTGCCGAGCCAGGTGTGCATCACCAAGGACAACACCCAGCTGCAGGTCGACGGGATCATCTACTTCCAGGTCACCGACCCGATGCGGGCGAGCTACGGCTCGTCCAACTACATCTCCGCGATCACGCAGCTGGCGCAGACACTGCTGCGCTCGGTGATCGGCAAGATGGAGCTGGACAAGACCTTCGAGGAGCGCGACCACATCAACATGTCCGTGGTCGCGGCGCTCGACGAGGCGGCGACCAACTGGGGCGTCAAGGTGCTGCGCTACGAGATCAAGGACCTGACGCCGCCGGCCGCGATCCTGCACTCGATGCAGGCGCAGATCACCGCCGAGCGCGAGAAGCGCGCGCTGATCGCCGCCTCCGAGGGCCGCAAGCAGGAGCAGATCAACATCGCCACCGGCGAGCGCGAAGCCTTCATCGCGCGCTCCGAGGGGCAGCGTCAGGCCGAGATCAACAAGGCGCAGGGCGAGGCCGCGGCGATCGTCGCGGTGGCGGACGCGACCGCCGAAGCGATCCGCAAGGTCGCCGAGGCGATCCGCTCGCCCGGCGGCGAGCAGGCGGTTCAGCTCAAGGTCGCCGAGAAGGCGGTCGAGGCCTACGCGCAGCTCGCGCAGAAGAACAACACGATGATCGTGCCCGGCAACATGAGCGAGGTCTCGGCGCTGATCGGCACCGCGATGGCCCTGATGAAGGGCAAGGCGCCCGGCGGCGCCTGAGCCGCCAAGGAAGAACGACGATGGCTTTCAATGTCCTCGGCACCGCGCTGGTGCCCTGCTCCTACGACCCGCTGACCGGCTTCTACCGCGACGGCTGTTGCAACACGGCCGAAGACGACACCGGCAGCCATGTGATCTGCGTCAAGGTGACCGAGGAGTTCCTCGAGTTCTCCGCGCGGCGCGGCAACGACCTGTCCACGCCCCGCCCGGAGTACCGCTTCCGCGGGCTGCACGCCGGCGACCGCTGGTGCCTGTGCGCGCTGCGCTGGCGCGAAGCCTTCGACGCCGGCGCCGCCCCCGCGGTCATCCTCGAATCCACCCACGAGCGCGCGCTCGACTTCGTCCCGATCGCGTGGCTGCGCGCGCATGCGCTTCATCCGGTAGGCTAAACTCGCGGCCTCCGGAGAGGTGGATGAGCGGTTTAAGTCGCACGCCTGGAAAGCGTGTGAGGGGTAAAACCCTCCGCGGGTTCGAATCCCGCCCTCTCCGCCAGATCGCCAGGGAAAACGGGCCTTCGCGGCCCGTTTTTTGTCGGTCCAGGTCTAAGGAATCCGTCGATGAAGTCTGCGCTCGCGATAGCGGCGGTTCTGGCACTGGCCGCATGCGGATCAAGGGAGCCCGTCATGGCCAAGTTGGTGGATTCTCGGCCCGGATCGTCGATGACCGGCGTGACGAACACGACATGTACATATCGGTACAGCGATGTCCGCGGCGACCATGAGGTCAAGAAGTCCCTGGCCAAGGAAGCGACCTGCCCGCCCTCGATCAAGGTCGAGCGTTGAGTTCTGAGCGGGGCCAACGCACGCTCATCACCCGCTCAGGCCAGATTGCCAGAAGACACGGGCCCACCACGGGCCCGTTTTGCATGCGGTGACGCTCAGGCCGTCTGCATCTTCTTCTTCGACCGCCCGCCCGCCTTGGACACCCGCTTGACCGGCCCGCTGCTGCCGAACTCCGGCGTCAACGTCTGCACCGGCTCCGCACCGGCGACCAGGCGATTCACGTTGAGCGCGTCGAGCGTGCGCCCGGTGCCGGCGGCGGCGTCCATCAGCACGACGAGCACAGTGCGGCCGGCGGAGCGCAGGCGCATCACCAGGCAACGGCCGGCTTCGTTGGTGAAGCCGGTCTTGGACAACAGGATGTCCCAGCCCTTTCGCCCGACCAGGTGGTTGGTGTTGCGGACCAGATCGGCCTCGCCGTGGGGCTGCTCGGTGCGCTGTGCCTGGCTGGTGATGCGCGCGATGTCGGGATAGGCGGACGCGGCCGACACCACGGCGACCAGGTCGGCGGCGGTCGATCGGTTCTCCGGCGACAGGCCGGTCGGCTCGGCCAGCGTCGTGCGAACGAGGCCGAGCGCAGCGATCTTCTGACGGGCCGCGTCGAGGAATGCCGGCATGCCGCCGGGGAAGTGACGCGCCAGGCTCGAGGCGGCGTGGTTGTCGGACGCGAGCAGCGCGCGCTCCAGCAGCGAACGGCGGGTGTAGCGGTGACCGACGGGCACGCCGCGGCGGGTGTGCTTCAGGGTGTCGAGGTCGTCGGTGCCGATCGTCAGCAACTCGTCCGGGTCCTGCTGCGCGTCGAGCACGACCATCGCGGTCAGCAACTTCGTCAGCGAGGCCATCGGCGCGATGTCCTGCGAGTTCTTCTCGACCAGCACCTGGCCCGTCGCCTCGTCGACAACCAGCGCGCGGCTCGAATACAGGGGCAGTTCGGCGGCGCTGCCGGCCCGGGCGACGAGGAGCAGCGCGACGACCAGCATGGCGCGGCGGAAGGAGGTGACGGTCATGGCAGTGTCCCGGTGATCACTGCTTATCGGCACGCCGCGCCAGGGCTTGAGCGCGCGCGCCCTTCGTGACCGGCATCACGTCCTACACCACAGAACTGCGCGCCATTCCTAGAATGCCGGTCATTCGGCGAGGTGACGATGTGGCGATCCCATGACTTCCAACAAAGTTGGTGCGACGATTTCGCGCGCTACTTGCTGGCGTTGCGGCCCTCGATGTCGACGCGCGAAGCGCAGCCGATCGCCCGGCGGTTCTACGACAGTTCGCTGAACTTCGACCCGCACGAGGCGGTCCGCATGGCGCTGAACTCCAACCTGATCCGGCGTTCCGACGCGCACGGATCCTGGGACGGCGACACCTCGCCGGGCATCTTCGATCGGCGCGCCGCGCCCTGAGTCTCGGGGGCGGCCCCGCGGGGCTTACTTGGGCGCCCGCCAGTCGACCGTTCCGAAGGTGTCCAGCCCCAGCAGCGTGTAGTACACGCCCACCGTCGCGACGGTCTGCACCCGGTCCGGCGCCACCGGGAAGTTGGCGTGCCGGTGCGACCACGCGTACTTGACGCCGATGGCATGACGGCCGTGCACGCGCCAGGTCAGCGCCGCGTCGACGCGCGACACGTCGTCCGCACCCGCGCCGCGGTTGGCGATTCGACCCATGAAGTACTTCTGCGCATCCAGATCGAACGACACCGTCGAGCCGGCGATCGCCCGCATCGACACGCCGATGCGCGGCGCGACGCCGTAGTGGTAATCGCGGTCGTCGGCGGTCGGCCTCCAGGCGCTCGCGGCGGAGTAGCCCAGGCCCGCCATCAGCGTGCCCTGCAACGCCAGCGATTCGCGGGCCCACCACTGGCCGGTGGTGCCGATCGAGACCGCCGTGGTCGACAAATGGAAGAGCTGCGGCGCCAGGTAGTCGTAGTTGGCGTACAGCCCCCAGATGCCGCGGTAGTTGGCGCCGACCGCGTAGTCGGTGCCGACCAGCAGGCCGCGGCTGCTGACGATCTCGATGCCGTTCGCACTCGTCGCGGCGGCGCGGAAGTTGAAATAGTCGAATGGCCGGGTGTAGGTGTAGCCGGGCGAACCGGGCAAGCCGTAGTCCATCGCGAAATCGATCTCGCCGGTGTTGCGCTCGACGTTGTCGGCCGCCTCGGTTCCGCGCACGCCGCGGTTCGCACCGATGCGCAGCCGGGCGTAGTAGATCGGGTCGTGGTCGTCGAAGCTGCTCTCGAAGCGGTCGCCGAACACCAGGCGGTTGAATCCGTAGGACGGCGACACGGCCGCCGCGCCCCAGGCGCGCCATGCGTACGGCACTTCGCTGCGCCGGTTCAGCATCAGCCGCGCCATTCGGTACAGCGGTTCGCCGAGAAAGCTGCCGGCGATGCCGCTGGCGATCTGGTCGTTGCGCGACGGTGGCGTCTGCTCGCCGGTGATCTCCCACCAGACGCTGCCGAGGAACGCATAGCCCGACGATTCCCAGTAGCCCAGGCCTGCCGACCGGGCGGCCGTGTGGTAGATCGAGCCCTGGTAGGGATGGGCGAACTGGTTGATCGAGAACGGGTCGTTGTCGACCACCCAGGGGCCGCGCAGGTTGCGCCGGATCGAGGCGCCGCTGACGTCGTAGTCGGTCGAACCGCTGAAGCGACGGTTGTAGCGGTTGAGCAGGAAGTCGAAGCCGATGATCTCGGCGGCCGGGATCGCGTAGCTCTTCGCCGCTGCGGGAGCCGCGCCCTCTGCGGCGGCCGCAGCCGACGCGGCACCGGCCGGGGGAACGGGATCGCGGAGCGTCGGGGCGGCCTGTGCGAAGGCGCTGCCGGACGAGCACAACACCCCGCCGACAAACAGGATGACGGAGTTCGAGCGTGTGCGTTTCGTAACCATTCGTCATTCTTGGCGAATGGCCGCGCGCGCCGTGTGGGGCGCCACCGCAATTTCGGGGGTGAAATCGTCCTACGCGGTCAATCTGCCCTGTTGCGGAGCGAGACCAGGTCGCGGTAGAGCGCCATGTATTTCTGTGCGGCGCCTTCCCAGGAGAAGTCCTGTGCCATCGCGCGTGCCATCAACTGCTTCCAGCGCGCCGGCTGGGCGTAGGTGGCGATGGCGCGCTGCAGTGCGCCATCGAGCGCTGCCGGGGTCGCCGCATCGAAGCTGAATCCGGTGGCACGATCGGCCTGCACGGCTTCGTCGGTGGCGTCGACCACGGTGTCGATCAGGCCGCCGACGCGCCGCACGACCGGCAGCGTGCCGTAGCGCAGCCCGTAGAGCTGCGTCAGCCCGCAGGGCTCGAAGCGCGAGGGCACCAGGATCGCGTCGGCCCCGGCGACCAACCGGTGGGCGAAGGCCTCGTCGTAGCCGATGCGCACCGAGACCGCGCCCGGGTTGGCCCGGGCGGCGGCGACGAACGCGGCTTCGAGCGCGGGGTCACCGGCACCCTGCAGCGCGAGTTGGCCGCCCCGCTCGAGCAGCCCGGGCAACGCGCCGAGCACGAGGTCGAGGCCCTTCTGCGACGTGAGCCGGCTGACGACGCCGAACAGCGGCGCATCGGCGCGCGGCGCCAGGTTGAGTTCCGTCTGCAGCGCGAACTTGCAACGTGACTTGCCGGCGAGCTTGCCCGGCGCATAGCGCGCCGCGATCGCGGTGTCGGTGGCCGGATTCCAGACCGCGCCGTCGACACCGTTCAGCACGCCGCTCACGTCGGCGCCGCGGCCGCGGATCACGCCGTCGAGGCCGAAGCCGAACTCGGCCGTGCCGATCTCGCGGGCATAGGTCGGGCTCACGGTGGTCACCCGGTCGGCGAACTTCAGGCCGGCCTTCATGAAAGACACCTGCTGGTGGTACTCGAGACCGGTCGACGCCATGAATCGCGAACCCAGCCCGAGCAGCGCGAAATCGCCTTGCGGGAACAGCCCCTGGTACGCCAGGTTGTGGACCGTGAACACCGAGGCAGCGCTGGCGGGCGGGTGGGCCTCGAGGTACGCGCAGGCCATCGCGGCATGCCAGTCGTGCGCATGCAGCACGTCCGGCCGCCAGGCCGGGTCGAGCTCGCCCGATGCCAGGTGCGCGCCGACCCAGCCCAGCAGCGCGAACCGCTCGGCGTTGTCGGCCCACTCGTCGCCGTCGGGGCCCTGATACGGCCCGCCGGCGCGGCGATACAGCAGCGGCGCATCGATGACGTAGACGGGCACGCCGCTGTCCGGCATCCGGCCGAGCCGCAGGCCGACGCGGGCCGCACCGAAGCAGGGGCCGATCTCGCCGACCGGTCGCTGATCGCGCACCGCGTCGGCGATCGCGGGCAGGCCCGGCAGCACGAGCCGGACATCCGCGCCCTGCCCGATTAGCGCCTGCGGCAGCGCCCCCAGCACATCGGCCAGGCCACCGGTCTTGACGAGAGGGAACACCTCGGCCGCGACATGCAGGACCCTCATGCGAGCGTGAGCTTGTCGAGCATCTCGCGGGTGACCAGCGTGATGCCGTTCTCCGAACGGTAGAAGCGTTCGTTGTCGCGCACCGGGTCCTCGCCGATCACCATGCCGTCGGGGATGGTGCAGCCGCGATCGATCACGGTGCGCGTCAGCCGTGCATGGCGCCCGACCTGCACGCCCGGCAGCAGCACCGACCAGCTGACGACCGAATGCGAATGCACGCGCACGCTCGAGAACAGCACCGAGCGGTGCACGTTGCCGGAGACGATGCAGCCGCCCGAGACGACCGATTCGATCGCCATGCCGCGGCGGTCGTCCTGGTTGTGCACGAACTTGGCCGGAGGGAGCTGCGCCTGGTACGTCCAGACCGGCCAGCGGGTGTCGTACAGGTTCAGCAGCGGGTCGGTCGCGGTCAGGTCGATGTTGGCGTCCCAGTACGCGTCGATCGTGCCCACGTCGCGCCAGTACGGCTCTTCGTTGACGCGCGTGCCGACCGCGCTGAGCGAGAACGGGTGTGCGGACGCGTTGCCGTTGCGCACCGCGCGCGGGATGATGTCCTTGCCGAAGTCGTGGCTGGACTCCGGGTCGTTGATGTCGCGCTCCAGCTCCTTGTAGAGGAAGCGCGCGTTGAAGATGTAGATGCCCATGCTCGCGAGCGAACGGGTGTCGTCGCCGGGCAGGGTCGGCGGCTCGGGCGGCTTCTCGACGAAGTCGGTGATCTTGTAGTGCTCGTCGATCGCCATCACGCCGAACGCGGTCGCCTCGGCCCGCGGCACCGCGATGCAGCCGACGGTGCAATCGCGCCCCTTGGCCACGTGGTCGGCCAGCATCAAGGCGTAGTTCATCTTGTAGATGTGGTCGCCGGCCAGCACGACGATGTAGTCGGCACCGTAGCTCGCGAGGATGTCCTGGTTCTGGTAGACGGCGTCGGCGGTGCCGCGGTACCAGCTCTCGTCGTCGGTGCGCTGCTGCGCCGGCAGCAGGTCGACGAACTCGTTCATCTCGCTCTTCAGGAACCCCCAGCCGCGCTGCACGTGGCGCAGCAGGCTGTGGCTCTTGTACTGGGTGATGACGCCGATGCGGCGGATGCCGGAATTCAGGCAGTTCGACAGCGCGAAATCGACGATGCGGAACTTGCCGCCGAAGTAGACCGCGGGCTTCGCGCGGCGATCGGTCAGGCTTTTCAGCCGGCTCCCGCGCCCCCCGGCCAGTACCAGCGCCACGGCGCGTTTGGGAAGGTCCAGGCTCAGGGCCAGTTCGTCGGGCGTCATCGCGTCATCTCCTCGGTCTCGTCGTCATTGTGGGCCGGCCGGCGCACACCCTAAGTGTGGCCATTTTTGTGCTCGCGCAACACTCACGATCTTCCCCTATCGGGGTCGGCGCACGCTGCGGGGCACGGGCGCAAAAATTGCGTTGCCATGATTCGACCGCAGGTCGTGCGATGAGACACTGACCGGCATGGCAATTTTCAGATGATGAAGGATCCGACAGTGATACCCAATTTCCAGCCTTCGACGCTCGGCGTCACCAGCGGCACCGCGCGCAGCGTGGCCACCGGTGTTGAAGAAGAATTGCTCGACCACGTCGGCGTCGCGCCGGCGAGCGCCACCCCCACCGACCTGATGCAGGCGGTCTCGCAGGTCGCGCGCCAACGGCTCTCGCAGCGCTGGGTTCGCACGCAGCAGCAGCAGACCGATGACAAGGCGCGCCGCGTCTACTACCTGTCGATGGAATTCCTGATGGGCCGCACCCTGGGCAACGCGCTGGCCGCGCTCGACCTGCAGGGCGAAGCCGCCGCTGCGCTCGCCGCGCATGCGCAGCGCCTCGAAGACGTCGCCGATCGTGAGCCCGATGCCGCGCTCGGCAACGGCGGCCTGGGCCGGCTCGCGGCCTGCTTCCTCGACTCGATGGCCACGCTCGGCCTGCCGTCATTCGGCTACGGGATCCGCTACGAGTACGGCATGTTCGCGCAGGAAATCAAGAACGGCGCACAGATCGAGCATCCCGATCCCTGGCTGGAGGACGGCACGGCGTGGGAGTTCCCGCGTGCCGCCATCACGTACCCGGTGCGCTTCGGTGGCTGGGTCGAACATACCGGCAGCGGCCCCGACGCGCGCGCGCTCTGGCGCCCCAGCGGCGAGGTCGCCGCCAAGGCCTACGACATGGTGATTCCCGGCCACGGCACCGACAAGGTCAGCACGCTGCGCCTGTGGAAGGCCGCCGCGCCGGCGCACATCGACCTGAACGCCTTCAACACCGGCGACTACGCGCGCGCCGCCAGCGCCAAGAACGAATACGAGAACATCTCGTGGGTGCTGTACCCGAACGACAGCACGCCCGCCGGCCGCGAGCTGCGGCTGCGCCAGGAGTACTTCTTCGTCGCCGCGTCGATGCAGGACCTGATCGATCGCCACCTCGCCGAGCACGGCACGCTGGCGAACCTGGCCGAGAAGGTCGCGATCCACCTGAACGACACCCACCCGGCAATCGGCGTGGCCGAGTTGATGCGCGTGTTGTGCGACGACCACGGCATGCACTGGGAGCAGGCCTGGACGATCTGCGTCAAGGTGTTCTCGTATACCAACCACACGCTGATGCCGGAGGCGCTCGAGACCTGGCCGGTGGCGCTGATGCAGCACGTGCTGCCGCGCCACCTGGAGATCATCTTCCGCATCAACCAGGACCTGATGGACCTGGCCGCGGCGCACCGGCCCGGCGATGTCGGGTTCATGTCGAGCGTGTCGCTGATCGACGAAGGCGGCGAGCGTCGCGTGCGCATGGCGAACCTGTCGATCGTCGGCAGCCACAAGGTCAACGGCGTCTCGGCGCTGCACTCCGACCTGCTGGTGCAGACGATCTTCAAGGACTTCGCCAGCCTGTGGCCGGAGCGTTTCACGAACATGACCAACGGCGTGACACCCCGCCGCTGGCTCGCGCAGGCGAACCCCGGCCTGTCCGACCTGCTGGACCGCACGCTCGGCAAGAGCTGGCGGCTCGACCTCGACAAGCTCGCCGAACTGAACAAGGTCAAGGCGAGCCCGGGTTTCCGCGACGCCTTCATGACCGTCAAGCGCCACAACAAGGCACGCCTGGCCGCGCTGATCGAACGCAAGACCGGCGTGCGCGTCGACCCGGCCAGCCTGTTCGACGTGCAGGTCAAGCGCATCCACGAGTACAAGCGCCAGCTCCTCAACGTTCTGCACGTGGTGACGCGCTACCAGGCGATCCTCGCGCAACCGGAGGCGGACTGGGTGCCGCGCACCGTCATCTTCGCGGGCAAGGCGGCGTCGAGCTATGCGATGGCCAAGAACATCATCCGGCTGATCCACGATGTCGGCAGCGTCGTCAACACCGACCCGCGCATCGGCGACAGGCTCAAGATCGTCTTCGTCCCGAACTACGGCGTCTCGGTGGCGGAGACGATCATGCCGGGCGCCGACCTGTCCGAGCAGATCTCCACCGCCGGCACCGAGGCCTCGGGCACCGGCAACATGAAGCTCGCGCTGAACGGGGCCCTGACGATCGGCACCGACGACGGCGCGAACATCGAGATCCGCCAGAACGTCGGCGACGACAACATCTTCATCTTCGGCCTGAAGACCCCCGAGGTGCAGGCGCTGAAGCAATCGGGCTACCAGCCGATGCGCTACTACGAAAGCGTGCCGGGCCTGAAGATGGTGCTCGACGCGATCGCCGGCGGCGCGTTCTCGCCGGACGAGCCGGGCCGATACCGCGGCCTGGTCGACTCGCTGCTCTGGGGCGGCGATCACTACCTGCTGCTGGCGGACTACGAGTCCTACGTCGCGACGCAGGCCCGCGTCGATGCGCTCTACCGCGAGCCGGGCGCCTGGGCCGAGCGCGCCATCGCCAACGTGGCCGGCATGGGAGCGTTCTCGTCCGACCGCACGATCCGCGAGTACGCGAAGCAGATCTGGGGCATCGCGCCCGAATCGCGCTAGTCCGATCGCCCGTGGCGGCGCTACGATGCGTCGCACCGAGCCTGCACCTTTCCGGCTTCGCGCCCACGACATGCTTTCCGACTCCGAGATCGACGCGTTTCGCCACGCGACCCACAACGACCCGTTCGCCGCGCTGGGCATCCACGCCGACCGCGACGGCCAACTCTGGCTGCGTGCGATGCTGCCGGGTGCCTCGCAGGTCGCCGTGCTCGATGCGAGCAACGGCGAGCTGATCGGCGCCCTCGCCCGCCGGCATGCCGACGGGCTGTTCGAAGGGCCGCTGACCATCACGGTGCGGCCGAACTACCGGCTCCAGGTGCGCTGGGAGGACGGCCGCTCGACGATCGTCGACGACCCCTACCGCTTCCCGCCGGTGCTCGGCGAGCTCGACGTCTGGCTGCTCGGCGAGGGCACGCACCTGCGGCCGTTCGAGGTGCTCGGCGCCACCCAGCGGGTGCTGCTGGGGGTCGCCGGCACCAGCTTCGCCGTCTGGGCGCCGAATGCGTCGCAGGTCAGCGTGGTCGGTGACTTCAACCACTGGGATGCCCGCTGCCACCCGATGCGCCTGCGACGCGAGTGCGGCGTCTGGGAGATCTTCCTGCCCGGCGTGATCGCCGGCGCCAAGTACAAATACCAGCTGCGCGCCGCCGACGGCCGCGTCCTGCCGCAGAAGGCCGATCCATACGCGCTGCAATCCGAGTTGCGGCCGGCCACGGCCAGCGTCGTCGCGCGCATGCCGGCCGTGGTGCCGCCTTCCGAGGCGCGACGCCGGGCGAATGCACTCGACGCGCCCGTCAGCATCTACGAGGTGCACCTGGGCTCGTGGCGCCGTCACCATGACCACACCAGCGGCCCCGATGGCCGCTACCTGAACTGGGACGAGTTCGCGAGCCTGCTCGTGCCCTACGCGCGCGACATGGGCTTCACGCACATCGAACTGCTGCCGGTCTCCGAGCATCCGTTCGACGGTTCGTGGGGCTACCAGCCGATCGGGCTGTACTCGCCGACCTCGCGCTTCGGTGATGCGGCGGGGTTCAAGCGCTTCGTCGAACGCTGCCACGCCGAGGGTTTGGGGCTGCTGCTCGACTGGGTGCCGGCGCACTTCCCGTCCGATGCGCACGGCCTGGCCGAATTCGACGGCACGCACCTGTACGAATACGCCGATCCGCGCGAAGGTTTTCACCAGGACTGGAACACGCTGATTTACAACTTCGGCCGCACCGAGGTCAGCAACTTCATGGTCGCCAACGCGCTTTATTGGCTCGAGCGCTACGACGTCGACGGGCTGCGCGTCGATGCCGTCGCCTCGATGCTCTACCGCGACTACAGCCGCCAGGCCGGCGAGTGGGTGCCGAACGTGCACGGCGGTCGCGAGAACCTGGAGGCGATCGCGTTCCTGAAGCGCATGAACGAGATCGTCGGCACCGAGCGGCCGCAGGCAGTCACGCTCGCGGAAGAATCGACCGCGTTCCCTGCCGTCTCGCGCCCGGTCCATGCCGGCGGCCTGGGCTTCCACTACAAATGGAACATGGGCTGGATGCACGACACCCTGCAGTACATGCAGCGCGATCCGATCCATCGCCGTCACCACCAGGGCGAGATGAGCTTCAGCCTGGTCTACGCGTTCAACGAGAACTTCGTGCTGCCCCTCTCGCACGACGAGGTGGTGCACGGCAAGGGCTCGATGCTCACCAAGATGCCGGGTGACCGCTGGCAGAAGTTCGCCAACCTGCGCGCGTACTACGGCTACATGTTCGGCCACCCCGGCAAGAAGCTGCTGTTCATGGGCTGCGAGTTCGCGCAGGAACGCGAGTGGAACCACGACCGCAGCCTCGACTGGCACCTGCTCGACGACCCGTTGCACGACGGCGTGCGCAAGCTGCTGCGCGACCTGAATGCGCTCTATCGGGCGACCCCGGCGCTGCACGAGCGCGATTTCACGCCCGACGGCTTCGAGTGGCTCGACCACCAGGATGCCGAGAAATCGGTGCTGAGCTTCGTGCGGCGCGGCGAGGCCGACGACGCGCTCGTGGTGGTGGTTTGCAACTTCACGCCGACGCCGCACCGCGCGTACCGCGTCGGGGTGCCGCGACCGGGCGTCTACCGCGAGTGCCTGAACACCGACTCCGAGCACTATGGCGGCAGCAACGTCGGCACGCCGCTCGGCGCCGCGACGGCGCAGCCGGTACCGCTGCATGGCCGCGCGCAATCGATCGTGATCGACCTGCCCCCACTGGCCACCGTGATGTTCGAATGGAAGGCCTGAGCCGGCTCGGCAGCGGCCGCTCCTGGCCCCTGGGCGCCCACGCCGACGATCGCGGCGTCAACTTCGCGGTGTTCTCGGCGCACGCGCAGGCGATCGACCTGTGCCTGTTCGACGCCACCGGCACCCGCGAGATCGAACGCCTGCGTTTGCCCGGGCACACCGGCGATGTCTGGCACGGCCGCATCGACGGCGCCGCCGCGGGCCTCGTGTACGGCCTGCGCGCGCACGGACCATGGCGGCCCGACAAGGGCCACCGCTTCAACCCGAACAAGCTGCTGCTCGATCCGTACGCCCGCGAGATCGTCGGCAGCTTCGACTGGTCGGACCTGCACTTCGACGCCGACCGCGTCCACCCGCGCCAGATGGACCCGCGCGACAACGCCGCGACCGCACTGAAGGCGCGCGTGGTGCGCGACCGCCACGACTGGGCCGACGACCGCCCGCCGGACACGCCGCTGGCGGACACGGTCCTGTACGAGATGCACGTCAAGGGCTTTTCCAAGCTGCACCCCGACGTGCCCGAGGCCCTGCGCGGCACCTACGCGGGGCTCGGGCACGGCGCCTCGATCGCGCACCTGAAGCAGCTCGGCGTCACGGCCGTCAGCCTGCTGCCGGTGCACCAGCGCATCGACGAGGAACGCCTGGTCAAGATGGGCCTGACGAACTACTGGGGCTACAACACGATCGGCTTCTTCGCCGTCGAGCCGCGGCTCGGCAGCACGCCGCACGACGCGGCCGCGACGCGCGCCGAATTCCGTGCGATGGTGGCGGCGCTGCATGCGGCCGGCATCGAGGTGATCCTCGATGTCGTCTTCAACCATACCGCCGAGAGCGACGCGCTCGGCCCGGCCGTCTCGTTCAAGGGACTGGACAACGCCACCTACTACCGCCTGCCGCCCGACGCACGCAGCGCCTACGACAACTACACCGGTTGCGGCAACACCGTCGACCTGCGTCACCCGCGCGTGCTGCAGCTGGTGATGGACTCGCTGCGCTACTGGGTCGAGGAGATGCACGTCGACGGCTACCGCTTCGACCTCGCACCCGTCCTCGGCCGTGGCGACGAGGGCTTCATGCGGCAGACGGCCTTCTTCGCCGCGGTGGCGCAGGACCCGGTGCTGGCCGGCGTCAAGATGATCGCCGAGCCCTGGGACCTGGGCCCGGGCGGCTACCAGGTCGGCGGCTTTCCGAACGGCTGGGCCGAGTGGAACGACAAGTTCCGCGACGACATGCGGGCGTTCTGGCTTCGCCACCCGGCCACGCGCGGCGGCTTCGCGCAGCGGCTGTGCGCGTCGAGCGATCTGTACGAGGCACGCGGCCGGGCCCCGGCCGAGTCGGTCAACTACGTGATCTCGCACGACGGCTTCACGTTGCGCGACCTGCTCAGCTACAACGAGCGCCACAACCTCGCCAACGGCGAAGACAACCGCGATGGCACCGGCCACAACCTGAGCTTCAACGCCGGTGTCGAGGGGCCGAGCGACGACCCGGCCGTCAACCAGCTCCGCGGACGGCTGCAACGCGCCGTGCTGGCGACGCTGCTGCTGGCGCAAGGCACACCGATGCTGTGCGCCGGTGACGAACTGGGCCACACCCAGTCCGGCAACAACAACCCTTATTGCCACGACAGCGAGATCACCTGGATCGACTGGTCCAGCGCGGACGCGGACCTGCTCGAGTTCACCGCCCGACTGGTCCGCGTGCGCCGCCTCGCCCGGCCGTTTGCGAACCGCTGGTACAGCGGCCTGACCGACCCGCTCGGCCTGCACGACATCGCCTGGCTGACGCGCGACGGCGAACCCTTGCAGGGCGTCGCGTGGAGCGATCCGGACAGCCGCGTGCTGGGCTGCCTGATCGGCGAGCCCGGCCGTGCGGCGGCGCCCTTGCTCGTGCTGGTCAACGCCGGTGCTGCCGACACGCAGTTCCTGCTGCCGGCCGGGGTGTGGGAAGTCATCGTCGACACCACCGAGCCGACCGGTCGTGGCGCCTGGCACGGCCAGGGCGAGGTCGCGCTGCCCCTGCCGGCGGGATCGTTGCTGCTACTCGCCGCAGCCGGCGCTGGCATCCGGCTCGACGGGTGTTGAGCCGCTAGCCGAGCTGACCCAGGTCGCTCCGGCGCTCGACCAACGAGCTCGGGAATGAGATGGTGAAGACGCAGCCCACCTGGGGCAGGTCCTTCACCGAAAGCGTGCCGCCCATCGACTCGACATTCTGTCTTGCGATCGACAGCCCGAGACCCAGCCCGGTGCGGTCAGCGCCCAGCTGAGTAAAGGGCAGGAACATCGTCTCCGCGTGATTGGGCGCGAGGCCTCCGCAATGGTCCTCGACGTCGATGTAGACACGGTCGTCGATGTCATACGCGATGAGGTGAACCGCGGTGTTCCGGTGCGTGAACTTGAATGCATTGCTGAGCAGGTTGCCCAGGGCACCCAGCAGCAGGTCCCGGTTCGCCTCGACCCGCAGAACCGGGTCCACGGTGGCGACGATGAGCTCGCATCCACGGACATCCGCTTCCAGCTGCGCAGCGGTTGCGGCGTCGATGATGAGTGACGACAGCGAGAAGATGCTGGTCGGAATCGCCGTCGCGCTTCGCGCGCGGACTTCAGCCAACGAACTGTCCACCAGGGCGCGCATCGACGTGAGACTGCGCTTCAAGACGGAACCGGTGGCACCGGCAAGAGACAGGCTTCCGATTTCCATCGCACGCACCGAGAGATTCGCAATTTGCAGGGCGTTGCGGAGCTCGTGCGCGAGATAGGCAAGCCGTTCGTTCGCCTCCGTCGACAGACGTTCGGCCACGGCAGAGTCGCGCTGTGTACTGAACTCCGACACGGCGTCCGCGATGGCGTTGTCCAGGCAGCGGTTCAGCGTCCTGAACTCGGACACCTGGAAAGGCGCATCCCGCTCCTCGGCGAGCTCGGTGATCGCCTGGCACAGGTCGCCGTAGTCATGCACGACCTGGTCGACCGAGAAGCCCAGACCCAGCAGCGCCTTGCCGTGCGCCATGGCGCCCACCCCGATCTCGGATGGCGCCTCGACATCTCCACCCGAACTTCCGGACACTTCCACGCTGAGCGCGGCGTTCCCTTCATCCTCGGCAATCAGCGTGCGGATCAGCTGGTCCAGAAAGAGCGGAATGCCGTTGACCAGTTGCATGTCGGTCGCATTTCGCTGGAGGCGCCGGCGCACCTTCGTACTGCAGCGACCGATCAGTTCGCTGCGGTTGTTCGTTAAAAACTCATGAAGCAATGGGAGCCCTGACGTTGACGGGGCCACGCGGAAGCGGTGCGTACTGGGGATCTTCACGTCCCGGAGCGAGCCAGTCTGTACGGCACCGAACAAATGAAGGCGGCCTCCCCGCCCGGCTGGAATCAAAAGGGGCGCCCGAAGGCGCCCCAGAGCTGCAGAGCGAGGTGTTCGCTTAACGAACGACCGCGATCTGGTCGCGCTTGTCACCCTTGTAAGTGAACAGCGTCAGCGCGCCGTTCTTGATGTCGCCCTTCTCGTCGAACGCGATCGTGCCGGTCACGCCCTTGTAGCCGGCCGTCTTCGCCAGCACCGGCAGGTAGACCTTCGGATCGGCCGAGCCGGCCTTGACCATCGCGGCGACCATCACGTTGGTCGCGTCGTACACGTACGGTGCGTAGACCTGGACGTCGATGCCGAACTTCTTCTTGTAGTCGGCGCGGAACTTCTCCATCCCGACCTTCTGCTCGCCTTCGACACCGCCGGCTTCGGCGCAGACGACCTGGCCGTCGGCCATCGCGCCGCCCGCCAGCTTCGGCAGTTCGCTCGAGCAGATGCCGTCGCCGCCCATGAACTTGGCGTTGATGCCGAGTTGCTTCATCTGGCGGATCATCGGACCGGCCACGGCGTCCATGCCGCCGAAGAAGACCACGTCCGGCTTCTTCGACTTGATCTGGGTCAGGATGGCGGTGAAGTCCGTCGCCTTGTCGGTCGTGAACTGGGTTTCAGCGATCGCGCCGCCGGAGGCCTTGACGGCCTTGGTGAACTCCTCGGCGACGCCCTGGCCGTACGCGGTGCGGTCGTCGATCACGGCGATCGTCTTGCCCTTCAGCTCCTTGACGGCGTACTTGCCGAGGGTGCTGCCCAGGTGCACGTCGTCAGCGACCACGCGGAACGCGGTCTTGAAGCCCTGGCGGGTGTACTTCGGGTTGGTCGCCGACGGCGAGATCTGCGGAATCCCGGCATCCGAGTAGATCTTCGAGGCCGGGATCGTGGTGCCGGAGTTCAGGTGGCCGATCACGCCGGCGACCTTCGCATCCGCCAGCTTCTGCGCCACGGCGGTGCCCTGCTTCGGGTCCGCGCCGTCGTCCTCGGCCAGCAGTTCGAGCTTGACCTTCTTGCCGCCGATCGTCACGCCCTTGGCGTTGAGTTCGTCGATGGCCATGCGGGCACCGTTCTCATTGTCCTTGCCGAGGTGGGCGATGGCGCCGCTCGTCGGGCCGACGTGGCCGATCTTGACGACCATGTCCTGCGCGTACGCAGAAGCACCGACCATCACCAGCGCTGCGGCGACGATCGTGTTCAGTTTGACTTGCATGCAAAAACCTCCGATTGGAATGTTCAAGGAAACGGTTGATATCTCAACGGGCGACACAATACCGCAAAAGAATCGCAATCCCTATAGTGGTGAATGCTCGGTCGCCCGCCGCCTGCGCGCCTCGGCGAAGGGCCGCCGAAAGCCGTCAGGGTCAACCCACAACGCGCGGGTCAGCGAGTGCGATGACGGGTCAGTTCCTGGGCCACCGCACGGGCCACCACATCACGCAAGGTCGATGCCAGCTCGCTGCGGGCCTCGCGCACCACGCTGTCCGCGGCGCGCGTGAGCAGCGGGGTCAGGATTTCCCGCAGCCGGTAGTCGAGCATCAGGTCCATCTGGCGCTGCAGGTCGTTGAGGATGCGCTGGGTCAGCTGCTCCTCGGTGATGGACAACGGCGCCGGCAACGGCATCGCGACCTCCGGTGTCGCGGTCGTGGCCGGCTCAGCCAATGGCTCCGGGGCCGGTCCCGACGCCGGCGCGGCCGATGCACCCGGCCATGCCACCACTTCCGTCAGCGTCGGCACGCGGTCCGGCGGCAGCGGCGAGTTCACGCGGCCACCTCGTGCTTCTGGATCGCGTACCCGCGGGTCGCGTAGTGGCGCCAGCGCGCGCGCGCGGCGGTTCGTTCCACCTCGTCGGCCGAGACGATCTCGACCAGCTTGCCGAAGCTCTCGAACCCGGCGGGCGCATCCGGGCCGAGGTTGATCAGGACGTCGTGGTGACCGGGCTGGCTCGCATCCTGGGCGAGCCAGACACGGGTCGCCCGCAGGCGCGGTTCGATCGCCTGGCCCGGCCGCAGCATCACGTGCGGCAGGAACTCCAGGTCTTCGAAGGTCCAGAGCGCGCGGTCGAAATGCGCGAGCGCCGGCGCCGGACCGGCCAGCACGACGGTGGCACCCATCCGGTGTGCCTTGCGCACCAGCCGGCAGGTATAGGCGGTGCGGTCGGGCACGTTGAAATGGAAGCTGACCTCGGTCACGGCACCTCACGCCGCCTGTGCGAGCACGAAGTGGGTCAGCAAGGGCACCGGGCGGCCGGTACCGCCCTTGGCGGCACCCGACTTCCAGGCGGTGCCCGCGATGTCCAGGTGCGCCCACGGGTACTTGCCGGTGAAGCGCTTCAGGAACATCGCCGCGGTGATCGCGCCGCCGGGGCGGCCGCCGATGTTGGCCATGTCGGCGAAGTTGCTTTTCAGCCCGGCGTCGTATTCCTCGTCGAGCGGCATGCGCCAGCACGGATCCAGGCCCTTGGCGCTGGCCGCCTGCATCTGCTCGGCGATCTTGTCGTCCGCAGTGAACAGCCCCGAGTTGTGGTGGCCGAGCGCGATCACGCAGGCGCCGGTCAGCGTCGCCACGTCGACGACGACCGCGGGCTTGAAGCGCTCGGCGTAGGTCAGCGCGTCGCACAGGATCAGCCGGCCTTCGGCGTCGGTGTTCAAGATCTCGATGGTCTGGCCGGACATGCTGGTGACCACGTCGCCCGGCTTGACCGCGTTGCCGCCCGGCATGTTCTCGCACGACGGGATGATGCAGACCAAGTTCAGCTTCGGCTTGAGTTCGGCGATCGCGCGCAGCGTGCCGAGCACGCTCGCGGCGCCGCCCATGTCGTACTTCATCTCGTCCATCTCGGCGCCCGGCTTCAGCGAGATGCCGCCGGTGTCGAAGGTGATGCCCTTGCCCACCAGCACCACCGGCGCCTGCGACTTCGGGGCGCCGTCGTAGCGCGCCACGATGAAGCGAAGCGGTTCGTCGGAGGCCTGCGCCACCGACAGGAACGAACCCATGCCGAGCTTTTCGCAGGCCTTGCGGTCGAGCACCTCGACCTTCAGCGCGTACTCCTTGCCGAGCTTCCTCGCGACGTCGGCCAGGTGGGTCGGCGTGCAGTGGTTGCCCGGGCGGTTCGCCCATTCGCGCGCCAGGTTGACGCCGGCGGCGATTGCGTGCCCACGGGCCAGGCCCTGCTGCACCGGCTTCACGTCGGCCTTCGCGCACAGCACGGTGACCTTGTCGATCTTCGACGCGGCCGGTGCGCTCGGCTTGGTATGGCGGTAGAGGTAGGTGCACTCGCGCGCCGCGGTGACGACCGCCTCGGCGTGCGCATCGCTCAGGGCGCCGGCGCCCGCCAGGCCGACGGCGACGTGCTTCGCGCCGCTGCCCTTCACCTGGTTCAGTCCGTGCATCAACGCGGCCTTGAACGCTTTCACGGTCGGCGCGCCGGCCGCCGCGAACACGACGCGGGCGGCGCGCACGCCCGCCGGGCGGTGCAGGTACAGGCTCTTGCCGGCCTTCAGCGCCAGGTCGCCTTGCGCGATCGCGTCGCTCAACGCGTTCGCGAGCGCCGGGTCGAGGCTGGCGTCGACCGCCTCGCCGACGACGACAAGCACGAGCGCGTCGCAGGCCAATGCGGCCAGGTTGTCCGGAGCAGAAATCTGATGACGAAAGTCCATAATCACCCGTCCCATGAGAGCAGGACATTGAGACAAGCCGACGATGTTATTCGATTCCACCCTGCGCCGAGACCTGGCCCGCAACTTCGGGGCGACCCTGGTCGTGATCCTCACTATCGTGCTGACGATGATGCTGATCCGTACCCTCGGCCAGGCGGCCGGCGGGCAGGTGGCGCCGCAGGACGTGGTCCTGCTGCTCGGTTACGTCGCGCTCGGCCACCTGCCGACGATGCTGGCGCTGTCGCTGTTCATTGCCGTGGTCGCGACGCTGACCCGCATGTACCGCGAGAGCGAAATGACGATCTGGTTCGCCAGCGGCGTCGGCCTGACGCGCTTCGTGCGACCGGTCCTGCGCCTGGCCTGGCCGGTGCTGCTGGTGATCGGCGTGCTGGCCCTGTTCGTCTGGCCGTGGCAGAACCAGCGCGGCGTCGAGCTGAAGGAGCGCTTCGAGCGCCGCTCCGACCTGTCGCGCGTGGCTCCCGGGCAATTCCAGACCTCGAGCGACGGGACGCGCGTGTTCTTCATCGAGCGCGACACGAGTGACGCGCGGATCGGCAAGAACGTGTTCATCCTGAGCACGCAGCCGAACGCCGAGTCGGTCACGTCGGCACGCAGCGGGCGCATCGAACTGGTCGGTGACGACCGCTTCCTGCAGCTCAGCCGGGGCCAGCAGAACGAGGAGAACCTGAAGACCGGCGAAAAGACGCTGGCGCGCTTCGAGGGCTACAGCGCGCGTGCCGGCGAACGCGTGATCTCGAGCATGGACAACCTGCCGCCGAAGGCCCGCACGAGCCTCGACCTGCTGCTGCAACCCACGCCACGTCACCAGGGCGAACTGGTCTGGCGCCTCGGCCTGCTGCTCGGCGCCGCCAACATGGTGCTCCTGGGGATCGGCCTGTCGGCCTCGAACCCGCGCCGCGCCAGCAACTGGAACCTGCTGTTCGCGCTGCTGACCTTCGCGATCTACTACAACGTGATCAACCTGTCGCAGGCCTGGGTCGCGGGCGGGCGCATCGGCATGGGCAGCGCGCTGCTGCTGGCGCATGGCGGCGCGTTCGCGATCGCGCTCGGCCTGCTCTGGTGGCGCGACGACGCCAACCGGCGTGGCGCCTGGCGGGCCCGCCTGGCCGCGCGGGCGGTGCCGGCATGAAGACCGTCCGCCAGCTGTTCTATGTCGACATCGTCACCGCGGTGGCATTCGTCGCGCTCGCGTTCCTGTCGCTGTCGTTCTTCATCGACTTCATCGACCAGCTCGGCGATGTCGGCCCCGCCTACTCGGTGCTGCAGGCGACGCTGTACTCGCTGCTGCTGGTGCCGGGCCACTTCTACGAGGTCGCGCCGATCGCGGTGCTGATCGGCACGATCTACACGCTGGCGCGGATGGCGCAATCGTCCGAATACACGATCCTGCGCACCGGCGGGCTGGGGCCCGGGCGGGCCTTGTCGCTGCTGGCGGTGCTCGGGCTGGTGTTCGGCGTGCTGACGTTCGTGGTGGGCGACTACCTCGCACCGCTCAGCGAGCGCCAGGCCGGCCAGGTGCAGGCGCTCTACAAGGGCGGCGTCAAGCTCGGCCGCTCGGGCGCCTGGCTGAAGGACCACGCGACCACGCCCGAGGGTGAGCGCAACTACTCGATCAACGTCGGCTCCGCCGGACCGAAGGGCCTGCTGAACGACATCCGCATCTTCGAGTTCGACGACGGCAACCGCCTGCTGCGGCGGATCGCCGCGGCGCGCGCGCAGGTCGACCCGAAGACCCAGGCCTGGGCGCTGCAGGATGTGACAGTGACGCGCTGGATCGATGCCGGCGATGGCGCCGGTGCGCGCCAGGTGCCGGAGCAGAAGCTGCCCGAGCTGGCCTGGAACAGCCGGCTGTCGTCGGCCGTGGTCGCGGCGACGGTGTCGCCGGTCAGCGCGATGTCGACGATCGACCTGGCACGCTACATCGGCCACCTCGCCGAGAACGAGCAGGCCGCGCAGATCTACCAGATCCAGTTCTGGAAGCGCGCGCTCTACCCGTTCGCCTGTCTCGTGATGGTCGGCCTCGCGCTGCCCTTCGCGTACATGCATGCGCGCGCCAGCGGCATCAGCCTGAAGGTGTTCGGCGGCATCATGCTGGGCATCAGTTTCGTGTTGCTGAACAACGTGGCGGGGCACCTCGGGCTGCTGCGAAACTGGACACCGTGGATGGTGGCGGCGGCGCCGAGCGCGCTGTACCTGCTGCTGTCGCTGGCGGCCTTCAGCTGGCTGGTGAGGTACCGATGAAGCGCGGTCTGCTGTTGTTCGCGCATGGAGCGCGCGACCCGAACTGGGCAATCCCATTCCGCGCCGTGGCCGAGCGCGTGAGGGCGCGCGATGCCGCACTGGTGGTCGAACTCGGCTTCCTCGAATTCATGACGCCCACGCTTGGGGAGGCCGGCGCAGCGCTCGCGGCTGCGAGCTGCACGCAGGTCGACGTCGTGCCGCTGTTCCTCGGCGCCGGCGGCCACGTGCGCAAGGACCTGCCCGATCTGCTCGCCGCACTGCGCACCGCCTGCCCCGGCACCGACTGGCGCCTGCGCCGCGCGATCGGCGAGATCGACAGCGTGATCGATGCGATGGCCGTCGCGGCCCACGACCTGACGAACGAACCGCCGCCACCGCCATGAACCTGCACCAGTTCCGCTTCGTCCAGGAGGCCGCGCGCCGCGACCTGAACCTGACCGAGACCGCGAAGGCGCTGTTCACCTCGCAGCCCGGCATCTCGAAGGCGATCCTCGAACTCGAGGCCGAGCTCGGCGTCGACATCTTCGCGCGCCACGGCAAGCGCCTGCGCCGCATCACCGAGCCCGGCCGCGAGGTGCTGAAGAGCATCGAGGTGATCATGCGCGAGGTCGGCAACCTCAAGCGCATCGGCGAGGAGTTCTCGATGCAGGACGCCGGGACGCTGTCGATCGCCACCACGCACAGCCAGGCGCGCTACTTCCTGCCCGAGCCGGTCGCGCAACTGCGCAGGCGCTTTCCGAAGGTCAACATCAGCATCCACCAGGGCTCGCCCGAACAGGTGGCGCGGATGGTGCGCGACGAGGTCGCCGACATCGGCCTGGCCACCGAGTCACTGGCCGATGTGCCCGAGCTCGTCACGCTGCCCTGCTACGAATGGCGGCACGCGGTCGTGATGCCGGCCGGGCATCCGCTGTCGCAGGTCGAGCGGATTTCGCTGGAAGACCTGGCGCTGCTGCCGCTGGTCTCGTACCACCCGTCGTTCAGCGGCCGCACCCGCGTCGACCAGGCCTTCGCGGCACGCAACCTCAAGCCCAACATCGTGCTGGAGGCCATCGACGCCGACGTGATCAAGACCTATGTGCGGGTCGGCCTGGGCGTCGGCATCGTCGCCGAGATCGCGGTGCGCGACGACCCGCCGGGCGGCGACCTGGTCGCGCGACCGGTCGGTCACCTGTTCGGCAACAACGTCACGCGGATCGCGTTCAAGCGCGGCGCGTACCTGCGCAACTTCGTCTACGCCTTCGCCGAGATGCTGTCCGATCGACTGAACCGCAAGCTGATCGACGGCGCGATGGCCGGCGGTGGCGACGACTACCAACTCTGACTCCCCTCCACTCCCACATGACTCCTGCCATCACCAGCCGCCTGCCGCACGTCGGCACGACGATCTTCACCGTGATGTCCGCGCTCGCGACCGAGCACGGGGCCGTCAACCTCGGCCAGGGCTTCCCGGATTTCGATTGCGACCCGGCGCTCGTCGACGCGGTCGCCGCGGCGATGCGCAGCGGCCTGAACCAGTACCCGCCGATGGCCGGCGTGCCGGCGCTGCGCGATGCCGTGAGTGCCAAGATCGCCGCGCTGTACGGCCGCCACTACGACCCGGTCAGCGAGATCACGATCACCGCCGGCGCGACCCAGGCGATCATCACCATCATCCTCGCGATCGTGCACCCGGGCGACGAGGTGATCGTGCTCGACCCGTGCTACGACAGCTACGAGCCCAACATCGAGCTGGCCGGCGGCACGCCGGTCCACGTGCCGCTGACGCCGGGCACCTTCGAGCCCGATTTCGGGCGCATCGCCGCCGCGATCACGCCGCGCACGCGCGCGATCATCGTCAACACGCCGCACAACCCGAGCGCCACTGTCTGGTCCGCTGCGCACATGGCGCGGCTCGCCGGGTTGCTGCACGGCACCGACATCCTGGTGATCGCGGACGAGGTCTACGAGCACATGGTCTACGACGGCGAACTGCACCAGAGCGTCGCCCGCTTTCCGGAACTCGCCGAGCGCAGCTTCGTGGTCTCGAGCTTCGGCAAGACCTACCACGTGACCGGCTGGAAGGTCGGCTACGTGGCCGCGCCGGCGCCGCTGATGGCCGAGTTCCGCAAGGTGCACCAGTTCAACGTGTTCACCGTCAACACGCCGGTGCAGCACGGGCTGGCGACCTACATGGCGGACGCGTCGCGCCACCTCGCGCTGCCGGCGTTCTACCAGCGCAAACGCGACCTGTTCCGCGCGGGCCTGGCCGCGACGCGCCTGCGCGTGCTGCCGAGTACCGGCAGCTTCTTCCAGTGCGTCGATTACTCGGCCGTGAGCGAACTCCCGGAAGCCGATTTCTGCCGCTGGCTGACCACCGAGATCGGCGTCGCGGCGATCCCGCTCGCGGCCTTCTACCAGGGCGGGTTCGAACAGCGGATCGCACGCTTCTGCTTCGCGAAGAAGGACGAGACGCTGCAACTCGCGCTGACGCGGCTGGCCAAGCTCTGACTCAGCGCACCCTGTCGTCGGGCGTCGGCTCGTTCGGCAGATCGAGGTGGAAGTCGATGAAGCCAGGCTTCGCGGCGTCGCCGCGCCCGGGTTCGGACGCCGTGGCGGCCTGGTTGGACGCCAGGTTCAGATCGACCGGCAGCGTTGCCGTGTCGGCGTACTCCGAAGCCGTCGAGCCCGACGTCGCGCTCAGGCGCGACACCGGCTGCTCCGCCGAGTCGTCGAGCGGCAGCAGCAGGTCGACACCGGTGCTCGGCGGCACGCCGCCGCTCTCGGCCAGGTCACGCGCCACCGCGTACAGGAACAGCAGTTCGCGGTAGGCCGGCAAATCGAAGGTGGCATCGCCCTTGTTGCGACTCAACAGCGAGGCGTCCAGCGTCTGCATCACGCGGGTCGGCGCCGACCAGAGCGACTGCAGTCGGTCGATCGTCTCCGGGTAGTCGACCAGCGAGCGACCTTTCTGCGGATCGGCCTCGAAGTCGGGCGCGTAGGCGTTGAAGCGGCGGTTGAAGCGTTCGCGGATGCGTTCGTACGCCGCGGAGTCGCCGAGCCGGCGGTGGATTTCCAGCAGCTTCAGGTACGGCAACGGGCTGTTGCCGCCGTCGGTGCGCACGTGGCTCATCAGCAGCTCGATCGCGGCATCGTCCTGGCCGAGCACGACGAAAAACTCGGCCTGCTGCTCGAGGTCCATCAGCTCCTCGACCGACAATTCGCGCGGCGGCACGACGCCTGTCGCCAGCGGCGGTTCCTCTTCGTGCGGGAATGTCGGCACCTCGAACACGTCGTCCGTCGCCAGCGGCGCCGCGGCCGATTCGGCCGCGATCGACGGGACGGGCACCGGCACCGCAGCCGCGGGCGCCACCGTCAACGGCGCATCGGACGGCGCTGGCGTCGGCACCGGGCCGGACCACCACTGCGCCGACCGTGTGCCGCGCGTCTGGCGCCAGAACAGCAGCGCCACCAGCAAGGCCAGCAGCGCCACCAGGCCGGCGAGCAGGTACACCAGCGGGTTGGCGAAGCGTTCGGACTCGGCGTCCTTCAGGCGTGCCTGCAACGCGAGCAGCGAGGCCTGCGTGGCCTGCGAGTTCTTGGCCAGCTTGGCCATGCTGTCTTCCAGCGCCTGGATGCGCTGGCGCTCGGCGGCGAGCTGTTCGGCCGGCGACTCCGCTTTCGCGGCGGACGCGGCGTCCGCCGCCGGTGCGCTCGCCGCGCTGGCTGCCGCGGCGAGTGCGGTCGCCGCGGGCGCCGGTACCGCGGGTGCGGATGCTGCGCGTGCGATGACCGGCGCCGCCGTTTCGAGCTGCAGGCGCGGCCCGGTGGTCGTCGCCCGTGCGGTCGTGTTCGGTTGGCGCGCTGCGACGGTGCTGCTGCGCGGCTTGGCCGGCTGCGCCGTGACGCCGTCGCGCGCGGCGCGACTCACGGTCACCGGCGCGGACGGACGCGGACGGCTGCGCGGCGTGGCGCCGTCGCGCGGCGTGTCGTCCGCGCTGCGCGGTCGCGGTGCCGCGGTGCTGCGCGGGACGGCGTTGACGATCGCCGAAGTCTGCGGCTCGGCACGCGGCGGCACCGGCTCCGTGAACGCGGTCTGAGGCGCGTTGATCAGCGGCGGGTCGACGAACGCGACGAACCGCCGCGTCACCTTGGCCTGACAGCCGACGGTCACGCTGACCGTGACGACCGGCTCGTCGATCAGCGCGCTGGTCGTGATGCGAACGGTGCGCTCGCCGGCCTCGGGCGGCCCGTCGACGCTGACGCGGACCTGTCCCTGCGCGAGCCGGTTGTCGCCGGATTGAACCTCGGCCGAAACGCACTCCGCCGGCAGCGCCTCGTCGGGCTCGAGCCGGACGACCGCGCTGAAATTCAGCGGCTGGCCCAGCTGGGTGGGATTGCTGATGCGCCCGAAGCCGATGGCCTGCGCGGAGGACACCGCCAACCACAGTGCGGAGCCGATCGCGGTGAAGGTCAGAACTGCGCGCATGCGTGATCGGCGTTGGTGGGCGTGGGGGCTGTCTAGGGGTCGAGGGACTCTAGCATGAAGTAACAATTGCACGCCCTCGTGGCGCCCGAGAGACGCGTGACAGAATTCCGCAACAACGCCCCGGTCGGAGCACTTAATGACAGCCACCCTCCTCTCCGATCAGCGCGGCCCCGCCCTCGTGTTGACGCTCAGCGACCCGGCCACGCGCAATACGCTGTCGCACGAGGTCATCGCCGCGGCCATCGAGGCGCTGAACCGCGCCGAATCGGATGCCGAGATCCGGGCGGTCGTCCTGTGCGGCGACGGCGGTCATTTCTGCGCCGGCGGCAACCTGCAGGGGCTGCTCGAACGCCGGCGCAGTGGCCCGCCGGCCCAGGTGCGGATGCTCGAGCACCTGCATCAGCTTGTCGAGACGCTCGGTGCGTGCCCCAAGCCCGTGATCGCGGCGGTCGAAGGCGCGGCCGCCGGTGCCGGCTTCTCGCTCGCGCTGGCCTGCGACCTGATCGTCGCGGCCGACGACGCGCGTTTCATCCTGTCCTACGGCCGCATCGGCCTGTCGCCCGACGGCGGCGCGACGTGGCAGCTGCTGCAGGCGCTGCCGCGGGCCCAAGTGCAGCAGATGATCTGGCTCGGCGAGCCGGTGACGGCGCAACAGCTGCACGCCAGCGGGCTCGTCAGCGCGGTGGTGGACAAAGGCCGCGCGATCGACACCGCGCTGCGCCTGGCCGAACGCGTCGCCGCGATGGCGCCGAACGCACTCGCCAGCGGCAAGGCGCTGTTGCGCGAGGCCGGCGGCCGCACGCTGGCGCAGCAACTGGACGCCGAGCGCGACCACTTCGTCGAGAACCTGTTCCACGCCAACGGCGCGGAAGGCCTGAACGCGTTCCTCGAGAAGCGCGCGCCGAAATTCGGCTAGTTCAGGTTCGGTAGCCCGGGTCGGCCTTGTCGAGCCTGCGCAGCAGGCCCGGCCACGCCAATGCGCCGCCGCCCATGCCGCGCGTCACCTGCTTGGCCTGCTGCTGGGCGCCGGCGATGATGCGCGGGTCTACCGGGATCAACTCGCCCCCGCCGGCCTGCGCGCGAACCTGGATGGTGCAGACCGTCTCGAACAGGTACATGTTCAGGAACGCGTCCGGGATCGTCGCGCCGAGCGTCAGCAGCCCGTGGTTGCGCAGCATCAGGAAGCTGTTGTCGGGGCCGAGGTCGGCCACCAGGCGCGGCTTCTCGTCGTCGCGCAGCGCCACCCCCTCGTAGCCGTGGTAGCCCAGGCTCGACAGCACGAAGATCGACTGTTGCGAGATCGGCAGCACCCCGCCCTTCTGTGCCGACACCGCGATGCCGTTCAGCGAGTGCACGTGCAGCACGCACTGCGCATCGTGGCGGGCCGCGTGAATCGCGCTGTGGATCGTGAAGCCGGCGGGGTTCACGTCGTACGGCGATTCGTCGAGCTTGTTGCCTCGCGCGTCGATCCTGATCAGGCTCGACGCGGTGATCTCGTCGAACATCAGCCCGTACGGATTGATCAGGAACTCGTCGTGCCGGCCCGGCACGCGGGCGCTGATGTGGGTGAAGACGAGGTCGTCCCACTTGAACATCGCGACGAGCCGGTAGGCGGCCGCGAGGTCGACGCGGGTCTGCCATTCTTCGGGGCTGACCTGGCCCTTGCGGCTGGGGATTTCGAGGGTGAGCGGGTTCATGGCGATGTCTCCGTGTGGTGCGGTTCAAGGGCCGCCCGAGCGTCATTCACGCGTCATACACAATAGGCCGGCGCGGCGGCATGATGCTGTCACATCAGCGACTCACTCATGAATACCCCGGTTCTTACAATCGCCGAACGCTCCAACATAGACGCCGGCTCTTGGTTCTCAAAACTCTCCCAGCCCCTGCGCAACGCGATCCTGTCGCGCGCGGTGGTCAGGCGTTTGCAGGACGGCGCGATGCTCTCGGCGCGCGGCGGCCCGGCCGAAGAATGGTGCGGCGTCGCCAAGGGCGCGGTGCGTGTCAGCTCGGTCTCGCTGTCCGGCAAGCAGGTCACGCTGACCTATGTCGAGCCCGGCACCTGGTTCGGCGACATCTCGCTGTTCGACGGGCTGCCTCGCACCCACGACTCCAACGCCCACGGCGAAACCACGCTGCTGGTCGTGCGCAAGGCCGACTTCAAGGAACTGCTGTCCCAGCACACCGAGTTGTACGAGGCGTTGCTGCGCCTGAACTGCCGCCGCCTGCGGTTGATGTTCGATGCGGTGGAAGACCTGAACACCCGCCCGCTGGCCTCGCGCCTGGCCAAGCAGATCCTGCTGCTGGCGCGCAGCTATGGCATCGCGCAGGGCGAGGAGATCCGGATCGGCCTGCAGCTCGCGCAAGAAGATCTGGCGCAGCTGCTCGGCGCCTCGCGCCAGCGCGTCAACCAGGAGTTGAAGGGCTTCGAGCGCGACGGTGCGGTGCGGATCGAACCGACCCGGCTGGTGGTGCTGTCCAAGGAAAAGCTGCTCGCGATCTCGAGCAAATAGCGAACCGGCGTGTCGCGTCGGTTTACCGATAGTCCTTCATACGAATTGACGCCATGGAAGCCAACACCGGGACCAAGCCCGTCGCCGAATCGCACGCCTTCGACGTCGGTGCGTTGCAGTCGTTTCTGGCGGCGAACCTGACGGGCTTCGACGGCCCGCTGACGGTCGAGCAGTTCAAGGGCGGCCAGTCCAACCCGACCTACAAGCTGATCACGCCGGGCGCGTCCTACGTGATGCGCTCCAAGCCGGGCCCGGCCGACAAGCTGCTGGCCTCGGCCCACGCGATCGACCGCGAATTCACCGTGATGAGCGCGCTGCATGGCACCGACGTGCCGGTGCCGAAGATGCACCTGCTGTGCGAGGACGAATCGGTGATCGGCCGCGCCTTCTACGTCATGGAGTTCATGCCCGGCCGCGTGCTGTGGGAGCAGTCGCTGCCCGGCATCGAGAAGGCCGACCGGGCCGCCTACTACGACGAGATGAACCGCGTGATCGCGGCGCTGCACAACGTCGACGTCGCGAAGGTCGGCCTCGCGAACTACGGCAAGCCCGGCAACTACTTCGAGCGCCAGATCGGCCGCTGGACCAAGCAATACCTGGCGTCGATCACGCAGCCGATCCCGGCGATGGACGCGCTGATCGAGTGGCTGCCCGCGCACATTCCGGCCAGCGCGCGCGACGAGACGCAGGTCTCCGTCGTGCACGGCGACTACCGGCTCGACAACGTGATGTTCCACCCGACCGAGCCGCGCGCGATCGCGGTGCTCGACTGGGAGCTGTCGACCATCGGCCACCCGCTCGCCGACTTCAGCTACCACTGCATGTCGTGGCACATCCAGCCCGGGCAGTTCCGCGGTCTCGGCGGGCTCGACCTGGAGGCGCTCGGCATTCCCGACGAGAAGCGCTACGTGCGCCGCTACTGCGAGCGCACCGGGCGCGCCGACCCGGACGCCGTGATGGCCGACTGGAACTTCTACCTCGCCTACAACATGTTCCGCCTCGCCGGCATCCTGCAAGGAATTGCGAAACGTGTCGAGATGGGGACAGCGTCGAGCGCGCAAGCAAGGCAAGCTGGCGCCGGTGCGAGACCGCTCGCAGAAATGGGTTGGGCGCTGGCCCAGCGTGCCTGATACCCAAACACCCGAGGAGACACCAAGATGGATTTCGCCTACTCACCCCGCGCCGTGGAACTGCAGACCAAACTGCTCAAGTTCATGGACGACTACATCTATCCGGCCGAATCGAAGTACGAGGCCGAGATCGCCGCGAACACCGCGGCCGGCAAGCGCTGGACGCCGCTGCAGACGATCGAGGACCTGAAGCCCAAGGCGCGCGCGATCGGCCTGTGGAACCTGTTCCTGCCGCCGACCGCCGGCGGCGAAGGCTCCGCGCACAACGGCCGCGACTTCGGCCTGTCCAACAGCGACTACGCGCCGCTGGCCGAGATCATGGGCCGCGTGCCGTGGTCGAGCGAGGTCTTCAACTGCTCGGCGCCCGACACCGGCAACATGGAGACGATCGAGCGCTACGGCAAGGAAGAGCACAAGAAGCAGTGGCTGGAGCCGTTGCTGGACGGCAAGATCCGCAGCGCGTTCGCGATGACCGAACCGGCGGTCGCATCGAGCGACGCGACCAACATCGCGTCGAAGATCGAGCGCCAGGGCGACGACTACGTCATCAACGGCCGCAAGTGGTGGATCAGCGGCGCCGGCGACCCGCGCTGCCAGATCTACATCTTCATGGGCAAGACCGATTTCGAGGCACCGCGTCACGCCCAGCAGTCGATGATCCTGGTGCCGGCCAACACGCCCGGCATCAAGGTGCTGCGACCGCTGTCGGTGTTCGGCTACGACGACGCGCCGCACGGCCACATGGAGATCACCTTCGACAACGTGCGTGTGCCGGCCTCGAACATCCTGCTCGGCGAAGGCCGCGGCTTCGAGATCGCGCAAGGCCGCCTCGGGCCGGGCCGCATCCACCACTGCATGCGCTTGATCGGCCTGGCCGAGCGCTCGCTGGAGCTGATGTGCAAGCGCGCGTCGTCGCGCGTCGCGTTCGGCCGCACCGTGGCCGAGCAGGGCGTGACCCGCGAGCGCATCGCCGAAGCGCGCTGCCGCATCGACATGGCGCGCCTGTTGACGCTGAAGGCCGCGTGGATCATGGACGTCGCCGGCAACAAGACCGCCAAGGCCGAGATCGCGATGATCAAGGTCGTCGCACCGAGCATGGCGCTGCAGGTGATCGACTGGGCGATGCAGGCCCACGGCGGCGGCGGCGTCTGCGAGGACTTCCCGCTCGCCGGCTTCTACGCGGGTGCCCGCACGCTGCGCTTCGCCGACGGCCCGGACGAAGTCCACCGCAACGCGATCGCGAAGCTGGAACTCGGCAAGTACGCCTAAGGGCGACGCGCGCTCAGCGCGCGTCGTCTATCGCGCTGCCGGGCGGGAAGCTCTGCCAAGCGGTGCTGCGGCCGGTCGGCTCCGGTGCCCGGCCGGCCTCGCCACCGACCACGCGCAGCGCCTGCAGCACGCCGATTTCGAACAGCGCGAGCGTCGCCGCCACCGCCTTCGGATCGGGCGCGTCGAGTTGCGTGCGCAAATAGGCGCGGCCGCGCAACGTCATCAGCACAAACGGCGGCTCGGCGCGCAGCAGGCCGTGCGCCGCCTGCTCCAGTGCCGTCGCAAGCGGGCCTTCGATCCACGCCAGCCCGGTCTCCGGCACGCTCGCCACGGCGCCGAAGTGGCTGCGCAGGTTTTTCAGCGTCGTCAGGTTGACCTTCGGGAACATCACCAGCCAGCGCATCTCCTCGGGCGTCTGGGTGCCGATCTGCGTCTGCACGTTGTCGGTGAATTCCTCGAAGGTCTTGCGCTCCAGCGAGTCCATCAGCGGCCGCGACAGCACCAGCATCTGCGCGTCCGACGACAGGTCGAGTTCCATGCGCAGCCGCAACTCGTGGCCGCGGATGTAATCGCGCTGCGGCGGGCCCCATTCGATGCGCCAGGGCCGTCCCTCGAGCTTGCCGTCGATCACGAACCCGTCTTCGCCGCGCGCACGCTTGAACCCGTAGCCGCGCTGCAGGGCCCAATCGGAAACGAGCGTCAGATCCCGCTCATGGCCCTGCCGGGAGAACAAGCGCTTGAACGATTCGAGCATCGGTGCGCCCAATCAACTAGAGTGAATGTCCCGCACGACTCAGCAGCAAAGGCGTCATCGGCATGGATATGAACATGATCGAAGTGTATTCGTGGGCCACGCCCAACGGGCACAAAGTTCACATCATGCTGGAGGAATGCGGCCTGCCGTATCGCGCGCACGCCGTCGACATCGGCGCCGGCGACCAGTTCACGCCCGAGTTCCTCGCGATCAGCCCGAACAACAAGATCCCTGCGATCGTCGACCCGCAGGGCCCGGACGGCCAACCGATCTCGCTGTTCGAGTCGGGCGCCATCCTGATGTACCTGGCGGGCAAGACCGGCCGCTTCCTGCCCGAGAGCACCCGCGGCCGCTACGAGATGCTCGAATGGCTGATGTTCCAGATGGGCGGCGTCGGGCCGATGCTCGGCCAGGCGCATCACTTCCGAATCTACGCGCCCGAGAAGATCGAGTATGCGATCAACCGCTACACCAACGAAGCCAAACGTCTGTACGCCGTGATGAACCGGCGGCTCGCGCAGAGCAAGTACATCGCCGGCCCCGACTACACGATCGCCGACATCGCGATCTTCCCGTGGCTGCGCTCGTGGAAGAACCAGGGGATCGACTGGACCGACTTCCCGCACCTGAAGGGCTGGTTCGACGAGATCGCCGCCCGGCCCGCGGTCAAGCGCGGGGTCGAGGTGCTCGCGGCACAGCGCAAGCCGCTGGTCGACGACAAGGCGCGCGAGACCCTGTTCGGCGCAACCCAATACCGCACGCGTTGAACCTGCCCGGAGCATCGATGAATCAGCCCCTGCGTTGCGCCGCCATGGCGCTTGTCCTGGTCACCGTCGCGCAGGCGCCGCGCGCCGAGCCCATTGGCGAGGTCGATACCGTCTTCAAGCTGATCGGTCCGGACCACAAGATCGTCGTCGACGCCTATGACGACCCGAAGGTGTCGGGCGTGACCTGCTACGTGTCGCGCGCGAAGACCGGCGGCCTGTCCGGTGCCGTGGGCCTGGCCGAGGACAAGGCCGACGCGTCGATCGCCTGTCGGCAGGTCGGGCCGATCGGCTTCGTCGGCAAACCGCTGGCGCAGCAGGAGGAGATCTTCAACGAGCGCCTGTCGGTGCTGTTCAAGAAGCTGCGGGTCGTGCGGATGGTCGACAAGAAGCGCAACACGCTGGTCTACCTGACCTACTCGGATCGGGTCATCGAGGGGTCGCCGAAGAACAGCGTGACGGCGGTTCCGGTGGATCGAGCCACGTCAATCCCCATGAAGTAGTTGGCGAAGCTTGCGGTCGGCGGCACGCGCAATGCGCGTCGCATTGCCTAGAATTTGTGTCCCCATTCACGCCGAGTTCAATGTCCAAGTCCGTGCCGCCGAAGCCGACCGTTCCTACCGCAGATCGCCGCGCGGGCGTGGACCGGCGTCGCGCCGACGGCCTGCCGCCGGGAAAGCACGAACGGCGGCGCGGGATCGAGTCGCGCAAGCCCGAGGTGATCGAGCTCGACATGAGCAATTCGGAATGGGCCGCATTGAGCGACGGCGCCACTGCACCCTTGCCGAAGAAGCGCGCCTGAGCGCCCTGCCCGGGTTCAGCGTCCGCCGGCGCCGGCAGCGCTCGCGTTGACCAGGGTCGGCATCGGGACGCGGTCCCGGTCGGTCGGCATGCCCTCCTCGTCGATCGAGTGCGTTTCCTTGCCCTTGCCGCCATTCTTCGCGCGCGCGGCCAGGCGGACATAGAAATCAGCCACCTCGCGCAGGTCCTGCTCGTCGAGGTCCTCGATCCCGATCATGCGGTTGCTGGCCTGCTTGGTCGCGGCCAGCAGCTCGTTCAGTTTGAGGTGCAGCGCGATGCTGTCCTTGTTCTGGCTTTGCTGGATCATGAACACCATCAGGAAGGTGATGATGGTCGTGCCGGTGTTGACGACGAGCTGCCAGTTCTCCGAATAGCGGAAATAGCGCCCGGTCAGGCCCCACACCAGGATCGACAGCAGCGCGAGCGCGAACGCGACCGGCGAGCCGGCCCAGCGCGTCACGCGCGAGGCGAAGCGATCAAAGGCGCTGAGCACGGCCGAGCGCTTGGCGTACGAGACGGTGTTGGTCTCGGGCATCGATCCGACGGCGTCGGAATCACGGTCGACGGTCTGCTCCATGGTCTCTCCCGCAATCTCTCATTTCGGGCAGTCTGGTTCCGGGGCGGTCGCGGACAGGTCGGCCCGCGGGTGAATCGGCCGTAGGACGACGGCGCTCGCAGCGGGGCCCTTCACCAGGGAATCTCCGGTCAAACCGCAGCCTGAATCACAACTGCGTGCGCCGTCGTGTAGGACAAGGCCGCGTCGTGCCGAGCGCCGGCACGCCGGTGTGGTGTCCGATCCCGGCTGATGCGTCCGCACGCCCCACTGGAGTGCGCGTTGCACACCAATAATTGTTGCCGCACCGTAACTCGTCGGATCAGATCATGCAGGCACTCAAACCGGCGGTCAGACTCAACAAGCGCGCGAACGGAGTCGAGCGCGCCGGCGGCGGGACCAGCGGGCGATCGAACGGCGACGACGCGCGCTCACGCCAGATTCTGCTGGCGCTCACCGCCTTCCGTGACGGGGAGTTCGCCGTGCGCCTGCCGGCCGACTGGGACGGCATCGACGGCCAGATCGCGACCGCGTTCAACCAGACCATTGCCCATGAGGCCCGCATCGCCGCCGAGGTGGCGCGGCTGAGTGCCTCCGTCGGCAAGGAAGGCCGCCTGAAGCAGCGCATGTCGCTGCCCGGCTCGCTCGGCGGCTGGGCGACCAAGATCGACTCGATCAACACGCTGATGGACGACCTGGTGCGGCCGACCGCCGAGATCGCGCGCACGATCGGCGCCGTCGCGAAAGGTGACCTCAGCCAGGCGATGGAGCTCGAGGTCGACGGCCGCATCCTGAAAGGCGAATTCCTGCGCTCGGCCAAGCTGGTCAACACGATGATCGAGCAGCTCTCGGTCTTCACGTCCGAGGTGACGCGGGTCGCGCGCGAGGTCGGCATCGAAGGCAAGCTCGGCGGCCAGGCCAAGGTCAAGGGCGTCTCCGGCGTGTGGAAGGAACTGACCGACTCGGTGAACCAGATGGCCGGCAACCTGACGGCCCAGGTGCGCAACATCGCCGAGGTGACGATCGGCGTCGCCAACGGCGACCTGTCGAAGAAGATCACCGTCGACGTGCGCGGCGAGATCCTGCAGCTGAAGGAGGCGACCAACACGATGGTCGACCAGCTGCGCTCGTTCGCGTCCGAGGTCACGCGGGTGGCGCGCGAGGTCGGCACCGACGGCCGGCTCGGCGGCCAGGCGGTGGTGCCGGGCGTCGCGGGCACGTGGAAAGACCTGACCGACTCGGTCAACGCGATGGCGACCAACCTGACCGCCCAGGTGCGCAACATCGCGACCGTCACGACCGCGGTCGCGCGCGGCGACCTGTCGCGCAAGATCACCGTCGACGTGAAGGGCGAGATCCTGGAGCTGAAGGAGACCATCAACACGATGGTCGACCAGCTGAACGGCTTCTCGTCCGAGGTCACGCGCGTGGCGCGCGAGGTCGGCACCGAAGGCCGGCTCGGTGGCCAGGCCGAGGTGCCGGGCATCGCCGGCACCTGGAAGGACCTGACCGACTCGGTCAACTCGATGGCGTCGAACCTGACCGGCCAGGTCCGCAACATCGCGGGCGTCGCGACCGCGATCGCCAAGGGCGACCTCTCGTCCAAGATCACCGTCGAGGTCAAGGGCGAGATCCTCGCGCTGAAGAACACCATGAACACGATGGTGGACCAGCTGAACGGCTTCGCGGGCGAGGTCTCGCGCGTGGCGCGCGAGGTCGGCACCGAAGGCAAGCTCGGCGGCCAGGCACAGGTGCCGGGCGTGGCCGGCATCTGGAAGGACCTGACCGACAACGTCAACTTCATGGCGTCCAACCTGACCGGCCAGGTCCGCAACATCGCCGACGTGACCACCGCGGTGGCGAACGGCGACCTGTCGAAGAAGATCACCGTCGACGTGCGGGGCGAGATCCTGGAGCTGAAGAACACCATCAACACGATGGTCGACCAGCTGGGCGGCTTCGCATCGGAAGTGACGCGAGTCGCGCGCGAGGTCGGCACCGAAGGCAAGCTCGGCGGCCAGGCCGAAGGCCGCGGCGTCGCCGGCATCTGGAAGGACCTGACCGACTCGGTGAATGCGATGGCGACCAACCTGACCGGCCAGGTGCGCAACATCGCCGAGGTGACGACCGCGGTCGCGAACGGCGACCTGTCGAAGAAGATCACGGTCACGGTGCGCGGCGAGATCCTGGAGCTGAAGGACACGATCAACACGATGGTCGACCAGCTCAACGCGTTCGCCGGCGAGGTCTCGCGGGTGGCGCGCGAGGTCGGCACCGAGGGCAAGCTCGGCGGCCAGGCGGCCGTGCCGGGCGTGGCCGGCACCTGGAAGGACCTGACCGACAACGTCAACTCGATGGCCTCGAACCTGACCGGCCAGGTGCGCAACATCGCCGACGTGGCGACCGCGGTCGCGAACGGCGACCTGTCGAAGAAGATCACCGTCGACGTGCAGGGCGAAATCCTGGAGCTGAAGAACACGCTGAACACGATGGTCGACCAGCTCAACGGCTTCGCGTCCGAAGTGAGCCGCGTGGCGCGAGAGGTCGGCACCGACGGCAACCTCGGCGGCCAGGCGGTCGTGCCCGGCGTGGCCGGAACCTGGAAGGACCTGACCGACAACGTCAACTTCATGGCGTCGAACCTGACCGGGCAGGTGCGCAACATCGCCGACGTCGCGACCGCGATCGCGCGCGGCGACCTGTCGTCGAAGATCACCGTCGAGGTCAAGGGCGAGATCCTGGCGCTGAAGAACACGCTGAACACGATGGTCGACCAGCTCAACGGCTTCGCATCGGAGGTGACGCGGGTCGCGCGCGAGGTCGGCACCGAAGGCAAGCTCGGCGGCCAGGCCGAGGTGCCCGGCGTGGCCGGCACCTGGAAGGATTTGACCGATTCGGTCAACGCGATGGCCACCAACCTGACCGGCCAGGTGCGCAACATCGCCGAGGTGACGACCGCGGTCGCGAACGGCGACCTGTCGAAGAAGATCACCGTCGACGTGCGCGGCGAAATCCTGGAGCTGAAGAACACGATCAACACGATGGTCGACCAGCTCAACGCGTTCGCCGGCGAGGTCTCGCGCGTCGCGCGCGAGGTCGGCACGGAAGGCAAGCTCGGCGGCCAGGCCGACGTGCGCGGCGTGGCCGGCACCTGGAAGGACCTGACCGACAACGTCAACTCGATGGCGTCCAACCTCACGGGCCAGGTCCGCAACATCGCCGAGGTCACGATCGCGGTGGCCAACGGCGACTTGTCGAAGAAGATCACCGTCGACGTGCGCGGCGAGATTCTCCAATTGAAGGAGACGATCAACACGATGGTCGAGCAGCTGCGCTCGTTCGCGTCGGAAGTGACCCGCGTGGCACGCGAGGTCGGCACCGATGGCAAGCTCGGCGGCCAGGCGCAGGTGCCGGGCGTGGCGGGTACGTGGAAGGACCTGACCGACAACGTCAACTCGATGGCCTCTAACCTGACAGGTCAGGTGCGCAACATCGCCGACGTCGCGACCGCGATCGCGCGCGGCGACCTGAGCCGCAAGATCACCGTCGACGTGAAGGGCGAGATCCTGCAGCTGAAGGAGACCATGAACACGATGGTCGAGCAGCTCGGTGCGTTCGCGTCCGAGGTGTCGCGCGTGGCGCGCGAGGTCGGCACCGAGGGCAAGCTCGGCGGCCAGGCCGCGGTGCCGGGCGTGGCGGGCACGTGGAAGGACCTGACCGACAACGTCAACTCGATGGCGTCGAACCTGACCGGTCAGGTCCGCAACATCGCCGAGGTCACGATCGCGGTGGCCAACGGCGACCTGTCGAAGAAGATCACCGTCGACGTGCGCGGCGAGATCCTGCAGCTGAAGGAAACGATCAACACGATGGTCGAGCAGCTGCGCTCGTTCGCGTCGGAAGTGACGCGCGTCGCCCGCGAGGTCGGCACCGAAGGGCGCCTGGGCGTGCAGGCGGTCGTGCCCGGCGTGGCCGGCACGTGGAAGGACTTGACCGACTCGGTCAACACGATGGGCGCGAACCTGACCGCCCAGGTGCGCAACATCGCCGAGGTGACGACCGCCGTCGCGCGCGGCGACCTGAACCGCAAGATCACGGTCGACGTGAAAGGCGAGATCCTGGAACTGAAAAACACCATCAACACGATGGTCGACCAGCTCAACTCGTTCGCGGGTGAAGTGACGCGCGTGGCGCGCGAGGTCGGCACCGAAGGCAAGCTCGGCGGCCAGGCGCAGGTCTCGGGTGTCGGCGGCACCTGGAAGGACCTGACCGACAACGTCAACTTCATGGCGTCCAACCTGACCGACCAGGTGCGCGGAATCGTCAAGGTCGTCACGGCGGTCGCCAACGGCAACCTGAGCCAGCGCCTGACCGTGCAGGCCAAGGGCGAGGTCGCCGCGCTGGCCGACACGATCAACAACATGACCGACACGCTGGCGACGTTCGCCGACCAGGTGACGAACGTGGCGCGCGAGGTCGGCGTCGACGGCCGGCTCGGCGGCCAGGCCAACGTGCCGGGCGCGGCCGGCACCTGGAAGGACCTGACCGGCAACGTCAACCTGCTCGCCGCCAACCTGACCACGCAGGTGCGCGCGATCGCGGAAGTCGCCACCGCGGTGACCAAGGGCGACCTGACCCGCTCCATTCAGGTCGAGGCCAAGGGCGAGGTGTCCGAGCTGAAGGACAACATCAACACGATGATCTCGAACCTGCGCGAAACCACCGAGCGCAACCGCGAGCAGGACTGGCTCAAGACCAACGTCGCCAAGTTCACCGGCATGCTGCAGGGGCAGCGCGAGCTGCAGACCGTCAGCCGCATGCTGCTCAGCGAACTGGCGCCGCTGCTGTACGCGCAGCAAGGGACGATCTACCACCTCGGCGAGACCGGCGCCGACGCCCGCCCGCGGCTGACGCTGCTGTCGAGCTACGGCCAGTCCGGCAGCATCGCACCGGCCGAGACCATCCGCCTCGGCGAAGGCCTGGTCGGGCAGTGCGCACTCGAGAAGAAGCGCATTCTGCTGGGCGGCGTGGCGCCGGACCTGATCACGATCTCGTCGAGCCTGATCGAGGCGCGGCGCGTCAGCGTCGTCGTGCTGCCGGTGCTGTTCGAGGGGCAGACCAAGGCGGTCATCGAGCTGGCCTCGGTCCAGGAGTTCAGCAGCGGCTCGCTGGCCTTCCTCGAACTGCTGACGCAGAGCATCGGCGCGGTGTTCAACACGATCGAGGCGACCATGCGCACCGAGGGCCTGCTGTCGCAATCGCAGCAGCTCACGGTCGAACTGCAGTCGCGCCAGAGCGAGCTGCAGGAGACCAACGAACAGCTCGGCACCAAGGCGCGGCTGCTGGCCGAGCAGAACGCCGAAGTCGAGCGCAAGAACGCCGAGGTCGAGCAGGCCCGTTACGCGCTCGAGGAGAAGGCGGCCGAGCTGGCGCTGACCTCGAAGTACAAGTCGGAGTTCCTCGCCAACATGTCCCACGAGCTGCGCACGCCGCTGAACTCGATCCTGATCCTGAGCCAGCAGCTGGCCGGCAACGCCAGTGGCAACCTGTCGGACAAGCAGGTGGAGTTCTCGCGCAACATCAACTCGTCGGGCTCGGACCTGCTGCACCTGATCAACGACATCCTCGACCTGTCGAAGATCGAGTCGGGCACGGTCACGGTCGAGATCGAGGAGATCCCGTTCGTCGGCCTGCGCGAGACCATCGAGCGCAACTTCCGCCATGTGGCCGAGGCGAAGAACCTGCCGTTCCACGTCCGCTTCGCGGACGACCTGCCGCGCGCAATGGAGAGCGACACCAAGCGGCTGCAGCAGATCCTGAAGAACCTGCTCTCGAACGCGGTCAAGTTCACCGCCCACGGTCGCGTCGAGGTGCGGGTGGCAATGGCCGACGAGGGCTGGAGCCCCGACCACCCGGTCCTGAAGAACGCCGGCGAGGTGATCGCGTTTGCGGTCGAAGACACCGGCATTGGCGTGCCGCCCGACAAGCAGCGCCTGATCTTCGAGGCCTTCCAGCAGGCCGATGCCGGCACCTCGCGCAAGTACGGCGGAACCGGCCTGGGCCTGGCGATCAGCCGCGAGCTGGCGATGCTGCTGGGCGGCGAGATCAAGCTGCACAGCGTGCACGGTCAGGGCAGCACCTTCACGCTGTACCTGCCGCTGCGCTTCGCCGACCCCGACGGCAAGCGCATCGCCGCGCCTGCGCCGGGCACCAGCGAACCCCCGGTCTCGCACGCGTTCAACGTGCTCCCGCTGACGCGCGAAACGCAGGTGATCGACGACCGCGAACAGATCGCCCCCGGCGACCCGGTGCTGCTGATCATCGAGGACGACCCGCACTACGCGCGCATCGTGCTCGGACTGGCGCGTGACCGCGGCTTCAAGGGCCTGGTCGCCCTGAAAGGCGCGCAGGGTCTCGCGCTGGCGCACCAGTTCCGCCCGCTCGCGATCTCGCTCGACATCTACCTGCCCGACATGCTGGGCTGGACGGTGCTGAACCAGCTCAAGCTCGACCCGACCACGCGCCACATCCCGGTGCAGATGCTCAGCGTCGCCGAAGAGGACCGCAATCACGGCCTGGCGCACGGCGCGTTCGCGTACATCGTCAAGTCGCCGACCAGCGACGGCATGGAGCGCGCGCTCGACCGCATCAAGGAGTTCGTCGAGCCGCGCACGCGCCGCCTGCTGGTCGTCGAGGACAACGACAACGAGCGCGCCGCGATCGAGGCCCTGCTCGGCCACGACGACATCGAGCTCAGCACCGCCGCCACCGGCGAAGAAGCCCTGAAGGCGATGCGCGAGCGGCCGTTCGACTGCGTGGTGCTCGACCTGCGGCTGCCCGACATGTCCGGCTTCGACCTGCTCAAGCAGATCCAGGCCGAGCCGGCACTCGGCGACATGCCGGTGGTCGTCTACACCGGCAAGGACCTGAGCGCGGACGACACGAAGCTGCTGAAGACGATGTCGAAGAGCATCATCCTGAAGGACGTGCAGTCGCCCGAGCGCCTGCTCGACGAGACCGCCCTCTTCCTGCACCGCGTCGTGTCGCAGCTGCCGGCGGACAAGCAGCAGATGCTGCAGCGGCTGCACAGCACCAACGAATCGCTGAAGGGCCGCAAGGTGCTGGTGGTCGACGACGACGCGCGCAACATCTTCGCGCTGACCTCGCTGCTCGAGAACCAGGAGATGGACGTGATCGCGGCGACCAACGGCCGCGACGCGATCCGCCTCGTCGAGGAGACGCCCGATATCAGCCTCGTGCTGATGGACATCATGATGCCGGACATGGACGGCTACGAGACGATGCGCCAAGTCCGCCTGCGGCCGGCGTTCCGCAACCTGCCGATCCTGGCGCTGACCGCCAAGGCGATGAAGGGCGACCGCGAGAAGTGCCTCGACGCCGGCGCCAGCGACTACATCTCCAAGCCGGTCAACACGGCGCAACTGCTGTCGTTGATGCGGGTGTGGCTGTTCAGATGAGCGCCGTCTTTGCCGACGACGGCGTGCCCGCGCCGCCGCCCGATGCGGCGGACGGGCCGATCAACATCCTGATCGTCGACGACGAGCCGGCCAACCTCGTCGTGCTCGAGACGGTGCTCGACGATCCGTCCTACCGCCTGGTGCGCGCCGAATCGGCTGACCAGGCGCTGATGGCGCTGGTGCAGGAAGAGTTCGCGCTGCTGGTGCTCGACGTGCGGATGCCGGGCATGAACGGCCTGGAACTCGCGCAGCTCGTCAAGGAACGCCGCAAGACCGCGTCGGTGCCGATCATCTTTCTCACTGCGTACTACGACAAGGACCAGCACGTGCTGGAGGGCTACCAGACCGGCGCGGTCGATTTCCTCAGCAAGCCGGTCAACGCTGCCGTGCTGCGCTCGAAAGTCGCGGTGTTCGCGGAGCTGCACCGCAAGAGCCGCGCCCTGGCCCGCGCCAACCTGGCGCTGCGCGGCGAGGTCGAGGAGCGGCGCCTCGCCGAGGAGCAGCTGCGCGAGCTGAACCGCACGCTCGAGCAGCGCGTCACCGAGCGCACCGATGCGCTGCGCGTGGCCGACAAGCAGCTGCGCGACATGATGGGCAGCATCTCCGACGGGCTGCTGATGCTGGACACCGACTGGCGCTTCACCTACGCGAACGAGGAAGGCGCGCGCGTCGTCGGCGTGCCGGTCGAGCAGCTGCTGCACACCTGCATCTGGGATCTGTCGGCGCGCACGCTGAGCCTGGCGGCGCGCCGCGCCGTGCTGCAGGCGATGGCCTCGCGCCAGACCGTGACGTTCGAGGAGTTCTTCCCGGCACCGGTCGCCCGCTGGCTGCAATGCCACTGCTACCCGTCCGAGATCGGCCTGTCGGTCTACTTCCTGGACATCACCGACCGGCGCGAGGTCGAGTCCCGCCGCGAGGCCCTGCTCGAGGCGGAACGCGCGGCGCGCACCGAGGGCGAACGCGTCGCCCGCGCGAAGGAGGAGTTCCTCGCCTCGCTGAGCCACGAGCTGCGCACGCCGCTCGCGGCGATCCTCGGCTGGACCTCGATCATGCGGCGCGACAAGATCGACACCGCCACCGTGCACCGCGGCATCGACGTGGTCACGCGCAACGCCCAGGCCCTGTCGCAACTCGTGGCCGACCTGCTCGACGTGAGCCGCATCGTCTCCGGCAAGCTCAGCCTGCGCGCCGAGGCGGTCGACCTGAACCGCATCGCGACCACCGCATCCGACACCGCCCGCCCGGACGCCGAGGCGAAGGGTGTGCGCCTCGTCAACGCGTTGTCGTCGACCGCGCTCGAACTGGTCGGCGATTCGGCGCGGCTGCATCAGGTGGCGTCGAACCTGCTCGGCAACGCGGTCAAGTTCACGCGCGCCGGCGGGACCGTGACGGTCGCCACCGCGGCCACGCAGGACGGGGTCGAACTGCGCGTCAGCGACACCGGAGAAGGCATCGCGCCGGACTTCCTGCCGCATCTGTTCGAGCGTTTCACGCAGGCCGACGGCTCGGCCGCACGCCAGCAAGGCGGGCTCGGCCTGGGGCTGTCGATCGCGAAGAACCTGGTCGAGATGCACGGCGGCCGCCTCAGCGCCTTCAGCGCCGGCATCGGAAAAGGCGCGGTGTTCACGGTCTGGCTGCCGCCGGCGACGAGCGGCGACGCGTTGATCGAGTCGGCGCGTCCGGCGGACACCGGCGCACGCGCCGTCGGCGAGATCGACCTGCGCGACGTCGCGATCCTGCTGGTCGACGACCACGAGGACGTGCTGGAGGTCGAGTGCCGCCTGCTCAGCGCGAGCGGCGCGCGCGTGACGACCGTCAACAACGCCGCGTCCGCGCTCGACCGGTTGCGGCAGGAAGGTTTCGACCTGCTGCTCAGCGATCTCAGCATGCCCGGCATGGACGGCTACGAACTGATCCGCCGCGTCCGGGGCGACCTGCGCCTGACGCCCGGCATGCTGCCGGCTGCGGCCGTGACCGCTTTCGTGCGCGCCGAGGACCGTCAGCTCGCGCTGAACGAGGGCTACCAGGGCGTCATCCAGAAGCCGGTGGTGCCGAACGACATGCTGCGCCTGGTGGCCGGCCTGCTCGAGTGGCGCGACGAGCCGGCCGGTCGCATCGCGCGCGCGGCGCCGGTCGTGCCCGCGCGCGAGCTGCGCGCATTGCTGGTCGAGGACAACGAGGAACTGCAGGAGCAGATGAACTGGTTCCTCGCCGAGGAGTCGGTGCAGGTCACCACCTGCGGCTCCGCGGAGGCGGCGCTGGAGGCACTGGCCCGCGACGAGCCGTTCGACCTGATCGTCACCGACGTCAGCCTGCCCGGCATGTCCGGCGTCGACCTCGCGCGCCGGGTGCTGGCGGGCCAGCCCGATGCGCGCATCGTGTTCTCCACCGGTTACGACCTGGGCGGCCAGTTGTCCGGGCTCGGGCCCCACGTACGGGTGCTGCTGAAGCCGTTCGAGCCGGAGGACCTGAGCCGGGTGGTCGACGAGGTGCGGCGCGCGCTGCCGTAGAAAAGCAAAGCAGGATTTCGTGGTTCACGGCGGCGCGTGCGCTGCCTAGAGTGAAGGTCTTCGATCAACCGGCCCTCGCTCCATGAACCCGATCGCCTTCTTCTCGCGCCGCGCGCTGACCTTCGCCGCGGCCGCCGCCCTCTCGCTCGGTGCGCTGCCCTCGCGGGCCGACACGACGCTGCTGAATGTCAGCTACGACCCGACCCGCGAGCTGTACCAGTCCTTCAACGCGTCGTTCGCGAAGCAGTGGAAGGCCAAGACAGGCGAGACCGTGACGATCCGCCAGTCCCACGGCGGCTCGGGCAAGCAGGCGCGCTCGGTGATCGACGGGCTCGAGGCCGACGTCGTGACGCTGGCCCTCGCCTACGACATCGACGCGATCCACGACCACGGCAACCAGCTCCCTGCCGACTGGCAGAAGCGCCTGCCGAACAACGCCTCGCCCTACACCTCGACGATCGTGTTCCTGGTCCGCAAGGGCAATCCGAAGAAGATCACCGACTGGGTCGACCTGGCGCGCAGCGGTGTCGAGGTGATCACGCCGAATCCCAAGACCTCGGGCGGCGCGCGCTGGAACTACCTCGCGGCCTGGGGCTACGCGCTGAAGCAGCCGGGCGGCAACGCCGAGAGCGCGAAGAATTTCGTCAAGCGCATCTACGCCAACACCAGGGTGCTCGACTCCGGCGCGCGCGGCTCGACCACCACCTTCGTCGAGCGCGGCATCGGCGACGTGCTGATCGCCTGGGAGAACGAGGCCTACCTGTCGGTCAAGGAACTGGGCGCGGACAAGTTCGAGATCGTCACGCCGAGCCTGTCGATCCTGGCCGAGCCGCCGGTCAGCGTCGTCGACAAGAACGTCGACAAGCGCGGCACGCGCAAGGTCGCGACCGCCTACCTCGAGTACCTGTACTCGCCCGAGGGCCAGGAGATCGCCGCGAAGAACTACTACCGCCCGCGCGATGCGAAGGTCGCCGCGAAGTACGCGACGCAGTTCGAGCCGATCAGGCTGCTGACGATCGACGGCGATTTCGGCGGCTGGCGCAGTGCGCAGAAGGCGCACTTCGACGACGGCGGCGTGTTCGACCAGATCTACGCGCCCGGCGCGAAGTGATTCGTGGCTCGCCCAAGCGCAGCACCGATCGCAGCGCGCCCACCCAGGGTATCCACCCTCGGCATCCCGAATCGATCGTACTATGGTTGCGTCCGCAACTATTTGGATGTCCATGCCCTTGACCCACACCATCGAGGATCGATGGCCTCTGCGCGTTCCGGTGCTGATCGCCGGCGGCGGCCCGGTCGGGCTGGCGCTGGCCGCGCTGCTGGGCCGCTACGGCGTGGCGTGCCTGGTGGTCGAGGCGGATGCGTCGTATTGCGAGGGCAGTCGCGCGATCTGCATCTCGCGGCGCTCGCAGGAGATCATGGGCTGGGTCGGCGCGGACCGCGCGCTGGTCGAGAAAGGGCTGTCGTGGACCGGCGGCCGCAGCTTCTTCCGGGATCGCGAGGTGCTGCATTTCCGCATGCCGAGCGAACCCGGCGAGCGCTTCGCGCCGATGGTCAACATCCAGCAGTTCTACGTCGAGGAGTTCGCCGCGCGGGCGGCGCGGGAGACGGGTGACCAGGTCGACATCCGCTGGTCCAGCCGGGTCGTCGACGTGCAGCAGCACGCCGACCATGCCGAAGTGACCATCGCGACGCCGGACGGTGAGCAGCATGTCGTTCGCGCGGACTGGCTCGTCGCGTGCGATGGCGGCCGCAGCACCGTGCGCGAGCGCAGCGGGCTGGCGTTCGAGGGCATGCAGTACGAAGGCCGCTACGTCATCGTCGACATCGAACAGGCGACCGCGCGTCCGGTCGAGCGGCTGGCGTGGTTCGATCCACCGTCGAACCCCGGCTCGACGATCCTGATGCACCGCCAGCCCGACAACGTGTGGCGCATCGACTACCAGATCGCCGACGACGAGGACGCCGCCGAAGCCGTCAAGCCCGAGAACGTGCTGCCGCGCGTGCAGAGTCACCTGCAGATGATCGGCGAGACCGCGCCGTGGAAGCCGCTGTGGATCTCGATCTACAACGCCAAGTGCCTGACGCTCGACCGCTATCGACACGGCCGCGTGCTCTTCGCCGGCGACGCCGCGCACCTGGTGCCGATCTTCGGCGTGCGCGGCCTGAATTCGGGGCTGGACGACGCCGGCAACCTGGCGTGGAAGCTTGCGCTGGTGGTCGGTGGCCAGGCCGACGCGGCGCTGCTCGATTCGTATTCGTCCGAGCGTGTCCACGCGACGCGTCAGAACATCCGGTACGGCGCGAAGAGCACCGAGTTCATGGCGCCGCCGCATGCGGGCTTCACGCTGATGCGCGAGGCCGCGCTGCGGCTGGCGGGCGAGAACGAGACGGTGCGATCGCTGATCAACCCGCGCCAGTCGACGCCGATCAGCTACGCGGGGTCGCCGCTGAACCTCCCGTCCCGCACGCCACAGCCCTCGCCCGGTCCCGGCGAAACCGCGCCGGACGCGCTGGTCGGCACGCGGCACCTGACGCAGTTGTTCGGGCACGGCTTCGTGGCGCTGCTGTTCAGCGACACGCCGGTGCCGGACTTCATCGGCGGCCTGGAAACGGGCCAGGGCCTCGCCGGCCTGACCGTGTGGCGCCTGTCGCGCACGCCCGTCGGCGACCCGACCGCCGAACTGCACGACGCCACGGGCGACGCGCGGCGGCGCTACGGCGCCGCCGAAGGCAACCTCGTGCTCGTGCGGCCGGACGGCTACGTCATGGCGCGCTGGCCCCTCGCCGATGCCGCGGCCGTGAACGCCGCGCTCGCCCCCTATCGTTCGCCGCCGACGTCCGACGGAGAATCCGCATGACCGGCGACGACCTGGATCGCGGCTACACCGCCCTCAGCGAGGCGCTGGGCCGCGTCGGCGAGGACAGATCGGCCCTGCTGCTGGCCACGCTGAGCCTCGCGCTGCTGGCGCGCGAGGACGACGTGCAAACCGTGCTCGACCTGATCGCGCAGGCGGAACGGCTGGCGTCGACGTGACGGAACCGCGATGAGCCGCGTACCGCTGCAACGCACGCTGACCCACCGCCTGCACACCTTGCACAAGCTCAGCGACCGAGTGAGCCAGGCGGCCTACCTCACCGATGCCCGGATGTCGATGAGCGAGGGCCGCTGCCTGGCCGCGATCGGCGCGTTCGAGCCGCTGTCGATCCGCGACCTGGCGCAGCACGCCAACCTCGACAAGGGCCAGGCCAGCCGCGCCGCGCAGGCGCTGGTCGACGCGGGCCTGGCGCGCAAGACCGCCGACGTGCAGGACGGCCGCGGCGTGCAGCTGACGCTGACCGCGCGCGGCTGCACACGCTGGCAGCGCGTGATGGCCCTGATCGAACGGCGCAACGCCGAGATCTTCGGCTGCCTGAACGCCGACGAGCGCCGGCTTTTCGGCGACGCGCTGGACCGCCTGATCGAGCGGGCGAGGAGCCAGCTGCCCTGACCGGCGCGGATCTGGCGCCGGGCCTAGTGCGCCACGCCGCGCGCGGCCTCGAGGATCGTGGCGTCCGACGGCACCTTGCCGATGCCGGCCAGGCCGTCGGCCTGGCACTCGATGTCGGCCCAGCGGACGATGCCGTCGCGGTCGATCATGAACAGGGCCTTGAGCTGCGGCCACTGGCGCTCGATGTCCCCCTGATCGGCCGCCGTGCAGACGTAGCCGTCGCGCTCGGTCAGCACCTTGGCGGCCTCGCCGAGCGGCAGCGGTTCCGGAAACTCGCCGAACGGGTTGACCCGGACCTGCTCCAGCGCCTGCAGCATTTCCGGCGTGGGCTCCGGCTTGGGCACGCCAAACGCACGGTGGGTCGTCAGCGCGGGGTCCGAGGCCAGGCGCAAGCGGGTCGGACGGAACTTGAAGTAGAGCCGCGCATGCTCGGGGTCGGTCGCGACGACAGCGAGCGTCTCGACGCCCAGCGCCTTGAGCCGATCCTCGAGCGCGCCGAGCTGCACCAGCTGACGCCGGCAGAAAGGACACCACAGGCCGACCATCAGCGCCAGGAACAACGGGCTGCGGCCGCGGTAGTCGTCGAGCGACACGGTCGCGGCATCGGCCACGGCCGGCAAGGCGAAATGCGGGGCGGGCTCGCCCGGCGCCAGGGGAGAACGGATCGCGGTGGTCATGTTGCAAGCTCCTTCCGACGGTCAGCACAGGAACGGAAGCACCATCAGCGCGTCGGGCTCGACGCCGGCACGCTCGCAGACGGCCTGCGCCTTCGCCAGCAGCGCCTCGGCCTCGGCCGCGCGACCGGCATCGAGGTACAGCGTCGCCAGTCCATCGTAGCAAGGGAACAGGAGTTGAGGTTCGTCGATCTGCTCAGCCAGCGCAAGCGCTTCCTGATAGGCGGCGAAGGCGCGGCCGGCGTCGCCGTGGCATTGGTGGATCTGGCCGAGCACGACCAGCGGCACGGCCAGGTGCTCGACCAGGCCGAGCCGCCGATCCAGGTTGATCGCCGCCTGCGCCGCGTCGATGCCCTCGGCATCGCAGCGGTTGGTCAGCGCGCAGTAGGCCACCGCCAGGTTCGCGTACAGGCGCGATTCGAAGCCCAGGTCGCCGACCCGCTGCGCCGCCTGCAGCCCGCGCAGGCAGGTGTCGATGCCGCGCTGCGGATCGAGCGTCGCGTACAGCACGCCGAGGTTGGTGTAGCCGCGGCAGGCGGCGTGCAGCATCTCCTGCGCTTCCGCCTCGGCCACGGCGGTCTCGATGTGCATTACCGCCTCGGCGGTGCGCCCGAGGCGGGCGAGCGCGACGCCCAGCGTGTTGCGCGCCGCGGCGTGGACCTCGCCGGCCTCGCGGCTGCGCGTGGCGTCTGCGGCCGGCAGCTCGGCCAGCGCACGCTGCGCCCACTCGACCGCGGTGTCGTGCTCGCCGCCACGAAACGCCAGGCGGCCCATCTCCTGGAAAAGGTGTGCCCGCTCGATCGGGTCGCCATGCGCACCGAGCACGGCCAGGCCGTCGCGAAAGCAGGCGCTCGCGCGTTCGCGGTCGCCGGCGTCCCAATGCAGGCCGCCGGTCTTGCGCAGCACGCGGGCGTGCCGCGTGCCCTCGCCGCTTGCGTGCGCCGCCAGGATCACGCACTCGAACTGCGCGAGCGCTTCGGCGCGACGCCCCTGCAAGGCCAGCAGGTCGGCGACGCGCTCGCGCGCGTCGAGTTCGGTGGCCGCGCGGGCGGCATCCGGCACGAGCGCCGGCCCGGCGTCGACCAGCGTGCGCAGCGCGCGCTCGCAATGGCGCAGCGCGTCCTGGTTGGCGTAGACCGCGCGGGCCCAGTCGGCGGCCGCGAGCAGGTAGCGGGCCCCGCGCAGCGGGTCGCTCGAGAGGCTCCAGTGGTGCCCGAGCGCCTCCAACTCGGCCAGGCGCCGCGGAGCATGGGCTTCACCGGCTGCGGCCAGGGCCGACGCCTCCAGCGCCGCCCCGGCGCGGCCGTGCCACTCGGTGCGCCGCGTCAGCAGCAGGTTCTGGTAGACGACCTCGTGGAGCAGCGCATGCGTGAAGCGCCAGCGCGTTGCGTCCGCGTCGGCCGCATGGATCAGCCCGTGCGCGGCGAGCCGCGGCAGCGCGGCCGCCGTCGCCGCCGGATCCGCCGCCACCCGCTGCAGCAACGGGGCATCGAACTCGGCGCCGAGGATCGCGGCCTCCTGCAGCGCGCGTCGCTCGCCGGCGTCCAGGCGATCGACGCGCGACAGCAGCAGACCGTACAGTGTCGGGGGCACCGCCGCGACCGACGCGCTCGGCCCGCACACCCAATGACCTTGCTCGCGGTGCAGCGCGCCCGCGTCGACCAGGTTGCGCACGACCTCCTCGACGAACAGCGGGTTACCGCCGGCCCGCGCGACGACATGGTCGCGCAGCGCGAGCAGCGTGGTGTCCGACGCGGGCGTGGCGCCGAGCAGCGCATCGACCAGCGTGCCGGTGGCGGCGTCGGCCAGCGCTTCCAGGCGGATCACCGCGGCGGCGACGCGCGTTCCCGGCCAGGCCGGCGCATCGGCACGCTGCGTGAGCAGCAGCATCAGCGGCCGGTCGGCCAGCTGGTCGACGATCCGCCCCAGCAACGCGACCGAGGCCGCATCCGCCCACTGCAGATCGTCGACCACGATCAGCAGCGCCTGCTGCGCGAGCCGGCGCTCGATCAGCGCGCGCGCCGCCAGCGTGATCTGGCGCTGCAACTGCTCGGGCTCGATCTCCTGGGGCCCCGCGGCCCCGAGGCCGAGCAACCAGCTCAGGACCTGCGCGACCGTCGCGCTCTCCCGCGCATCGGCACCCAGCGCCGCGAGCCCGGCGTGAAGCTTGCGTTGCGCCACCTCGAGCGAGTCGGACTCGTCGACCCGGTACGCATCGCGAAACAGCGCGGCGAACGTGCCGTAGGTCGGCTCACCGAGCGACGTGCAGGCGATGCGCCGCAGCGCCATCTCGCGCAGGGTGCCCGCCGCGTCCAACCGCGACAGCCACTCGGCGATCAGCCGGGTCTTGCCGACGCCGGCCTCGCCGATCACCCGCACGACCTGCGCCTGCCCCGCCCGCGCATGCTCGCACGCCGCCCGCAGGGTCTCGAGCGCGTCGTCCCGACCGACCAGCGGCGCGCGAAGGCCGAGCGCTTCGAGGCCGCGCGCCGGGCCGGCCGCTTCGGCCACGTCGATCAACCGGTGCACGCGCAAGGGCTCCGCCCGGCCGCGCACCTCCAGCGAGGTCGCGGCCTCGAACACGCAGCGATCGCGCACGATCGCCTGCGTGGCTGCCGAGACCAGCACCGCCCCCGGCGCGGCCGCGGTGAGCAGGCGCGACGCGCAATTGACCGTGTCTCCGGTGACGGCGTAGCCCGCCCCGGCGCCGCTGCCGAGGCTGCCGGCGACGACCGGGCCGGTGTGGACGCCGATGTGCAGCGTCACCGCCCGGCCGAGGCGCGGGTTCCATTCGCGTCCGAGCGCCTCGACCCGACTCAGCAGCTCGCGCGCGGCCAGCAGCGCGCGCAGCGGGTCGTCCTCGTGGGCGTGCGGGGCGCCGAACACGGCCATCACGGCGTCACCGACGAATTTCTCGACGAAACCGTCGTAACGCGCGATGACCTCGGCCATCGTCGCGAACAGCGCGTTCTGGAACGCGCGCACGGTCTCCGGGTCGAGCCGTTCGGCCAGTGACGTGAAGCCGGTCAGGTCGGCGAACAGCACCGTCACCTGACGACGGTCGGCCTCCTGTTCGGCCGGCGGCGGCGGCGGCGCCGCCGCGACGGCGCGATCGCCCGGCGTGACCGCGCCGCGAATCGGCTGCCGGGCGCCGCAGCCCGGGCAGAACGCGAAGGCCGTCTCGCACGCGAAGCCGCAGGAAGGACAGGGGCAGGTCGTGGTCATGAAGACTCCCGACCCGGATGCTGCGCCAGTTCAGGCGCGCGCGCCACCCGAGCGTCGCGCGGCGACGAGGCGGAGACGCGTGCGGGCGATCGGCCTCAAGGAAGCGGCAATGCACGATTCGTGACGCTTTTCCAGCCTTCCGCGGCCGCCCCGATGCGCTACCGTCAGGAACAGGTTCAGGTTCGCGTCCGGCGTCCGAAAACCCGTCGCAGTCCCCACCTTCCCGCCGTTCCCGCATGCACATCGACATCGCCACGCTCCTGATCGGGATGACCGTCTGCATGATCACGATGGCCGTGGCCCTGCCGGCGGTGATGGGCGAGGTCAACCAGGCGGCGCGCCGTGCGCAGGCCGGCATCCTGATGCAGGCCTGCGGCTGGGCGCTGCTGCTGCTCTCGGGCCTGTTCGCGCCCGGCTCGCTGGCGGACCTGACAGCGTCGTCGTTCGCGATGGCCGGGCTGGCCGGCGGCCTGGCGCTCAACGCCACGGCGTTCGACCTGTGGTGCGGTCGCCCCGCCCACGACCGTGCGCCGGCGGTGATCGCGATCGTCCTGCCGGTCGGCTACGCCGTCGGGTTCTCGAGCTACGCGTTCCGCGTCGGCTGGGCCAACGGGCTCCTGACGCTGCAGATGGCGCTCGTGGCGATCGCGCTGTGGCGCAAACCTGCCGTGACCGTCGGCCGCTGGCGCTACCTGCTGTTGTTCAGCCTGGTCGGCCAGATGATCGTCACCGCCGGGCGCGGGGTGCTCGGCGCGTTCTTCACCGAGAGCTACCCGACCTTCCTGGCGCCCCACCCGATCAACCTCGCCTTCGCGCTGATGGCGAATGCGACGACGGTCCTGTCCTTGGTGGCGATCCTGCTCGCGCACCGCGACGAGGCCGCGCGCGAGCTGCAGCGCCTGGCGACCGAGGACGGCCTGACCGGCGTGCTGAACCGACGCGCCTGGGTCGCGTCGGCGACGACCGCGCTGTCCCTGAGCGAGCGCCACGGCCACCCGGTGGCCGTGCTGATGATCGACCTCGACCACTTCAAGCGCATCAACGACGCCCTGGGGCACGACGCCGGAGACCGCGCGCTCACGTTCGTCGCCCGGGCCCTGCGCGCCGCCGTCCGCAGCGGCGACCTGGTCGGGCGCTATGGCGGGGAGGAGTTCTGCGTGCTGATGAACCACGCCGACCTGCAGGCCACGATCGCGTTCGACGCGCGGATGCGTACGTTCCTGGGCGAGGCCGCCAAGGGCGAGCTGGGGTTCGAGCTCAACTACAGCGCCGGCATCGCCACCCGCGAGGGCGTCGAGGACAGCCTGGCGGCCATGCTCAAGCGCGCCGACGACAACCTCTACGCTGCCAAGCACCAGGGCCGCGCGCGCACGCTCGATTCGGCCGGGCTGAGCGTGCACGACACGATCACGCGCAACTCGGGGAACTACGCGGCAATCGCGGCGGCGTCCGGCTGAGGCGCTCCCGCCGCAGGGTCGGCCTGGCCCGCAGTCACACGCACGCCCGCAGGCGCAGCGCGTCGGACGCCGCGGCGCCGGAGGCGGTGTTGTCGAAGATGCACCAGCGGTCCGCGTCGCCGGACCAGCGCTACAGCTCGGCCGCGCGGGCCTGCAGCCAGGCGTCGCCGTAGGCCGAGTAGTAGGTTCGCGGCGAGCCGTGCCAGCGGTGGTAGACGACCGCGCCCGCGCCGTCGCCATGCGGGCCGAGCCAGCCGCCGGGGACCGCGGCGGCCGGCCACCGCGCCGGGTCGGCCGCCACCCGGCCGACGTGGAGCTTGACCAGCAGGCGATCGGCGGTGGGCTCGAACCAGGTCGCGTGCCGCGGCTCGCAGACGACCGCGCCCTCGAACAGGCGCGCCAGCAGCTCGAAGAACGTGCGCACCGGCCGGGGCTCGAACACCTGCGACGGCGGCAATTGAACCAGCAGCACGCCGAGCCGATCGCCCAGTCCGGACACTTCGTCGAGGAACCGCGTCAGCGCTGGCCGCGCGGCGCGCAGCCGCTGGTCGTGCGTGATCGTGCGCGGCAGCTTGACGGCGAAGCGGAAGCCGGCCGGCGTCTGCGCCGCCCAGCGCGCGTAGACCTCGGGCCGATGGCTGCGATAGAACGAAGTGTTGATCTCCGCGCCGTTGAGCACGCGGGCATAACGCGCGAGGTGGCTGCCATCGCCGGGGAAGGCGTCTGCCGACGCGCGTGGAATGCTCCAGCCCGCCGTGCCGATGCGCACGGGGGGCGACCCGCGCTTCGATGTCGAGGCACCGGTGGATGCCGTCCGAGCGGCAGAGATCGAGCGACGCGCCACGTCGATGGAAGCGTCGCCGAGATCCAGTGCTGCGCCTTGCCGGCGGGTGGTCAGAGCCGCTCGAACACCGCCGCGATGCCCTGGCCGCCGCCGATGCACATCGTCACCAGCGCGTAGCGGCCGCCGCTGCGGTGCAGCTCGTAGACCGCCTTGGTCGCGAGGAAGGCGCCGGAGCAACCGATCGGGTGGCCGAGCGCGATCGCGCCGCCGTTCGGGTTGACCTTCTTCATGTCGAACTCCAGCCCGCGTGCGACCGCGATCGCCTGGGCCGCGAAGGCTTCGTTGCTCTCGATCACGTCCATCTGGTCGAGCGTGAGGCCACCCTTCTTCAGCGCGAGCCGGGTCGCGGGAATCGGCCCCTCGCCCATGATCTCGTTGGGCACGCCGGCCACCGCGTACGACACCAGCCGCGCCATGGGCTTGTGGCCGGCGGCAGCCGCCACGGCGGCATCGGCAAGCACGAAGAACGCCGCGCCGTCGTTGATCCCGGAGGCGTTGCCGGCGGTGACCGAGCCGTCCTTCTTGAATGCGGGCTTGAGCTTGGCGAGCGACTCCACGGTCGTGCCCGCCTTGACGTGCTCGTCGGTGTCGAACACGACCTCGCCCTTGCGCGTCTGCTTCACGATCGGCACGATCTGCGACTTGAATCGACCCTCCGCGATCGCCGCGGCCGCCTTGCGGTGCGAGTCGGCGGCGAGCGTGTCCTGCTCCTCGCGCGTGATGCCCCACTTGGTCACCAGGTTCTCGGCGGTGATGCCCATGTGCCCGACGCCGAACGGGTCGGTCAGCGTCGCCACCATCATGTCGAGCATCTTGGTGTCGCCCATGCGCGCGCCGGTGCGCATCGCAGGCGAGAGGTAGCCCCCGCGGCTCATCACCTCGACGCCGCCGCCGACGCCGTAGTCGCAATCGCCGAGCAGGATGTTCTGCGCCGTCGTCACGATCGCCTGCAGGCCCGACGAGCACAAGCGGTTCACCGACATGGCCACCGAATCCATCGGCAGCCCGGCCTGGATCGCGGCGACCCGCGCCACATAGGCGAAGCGGCCTTCGGTCGGGATGGTGTTGCCGACCGTGACGTAGTTGATCGCCTTGGGGTCGACGCCCGAGCGGCCGACGGCCTCCTTCATCACGCTGCCCGCCAACTCGGCCGGCTCGATATCCGCCAGGGCGCCACCGAACGTCCCGATCGCCGAACGCGCCGCGCCCAGCACCACCACATCACGTTTGCTCATGCTTCATCTCCTCGCAGGTCCAGTCTCGGATGGTATCGCCGCTCTGCCGTACGGCTGACCCTTGGTGTCCTTGGCACCTTCGAGCAGGAACTCGATGCCGGGGCCGTGGGCGACAACCACGATCTTCGCTGTCGGATCGGCGTCGGGGTGGTTCCGGATGTTGTTCATCGCTCGACTCGCCTGGGCCAATCCTTCGGACAGGTGGTAGACGACCTTGACCGGGCCATCCGCTGCAAACGCGCCCGCCCACAGCAAGAGCCCGAACCCGAACAAGAGGGTGCGAATTGCCTTCATGGTGGCTCCGAGAGCGATGGCTTGGCGGACTGCGGCGGGGCCGATGGCCTGATCGAACTCAGCGCCTCGCGTTCGACATTGAGGTAGGCCTGGTACGCGTTGCGGCGATTCGCCACATCGAACGCGGGCAGTCCCGAGAAGCGGGACCAGTCGATGCGTCCATAGGCTGCATCGAAGTCCAGGCCATCGTCGAATGCAGCGGCGATCTGGTCCCTGAGGTAGACGAGGTAGTCGCGCGTGAGCGCCAGATCGGCCACGGCGTTCGTCGACTCCGGTCCGTGGCCGCCGACGACGATGCGGGGATTGAACCGGAGCACCCGGTCGATCGCCTGGATCCAGGCGGACACGTCGGCATCGGCGACGAACGGGATCCGTCCCGTGAACATCAGATCACCGACGAACAGCACGCCGTCTTCTTCCACCATCATCATCAGGTCTTCCGGCGTATGGGCCGGCCCGGCATGCACGAGGCGGAACGTGAGGCCGCCCATCCTGAAGACGGTGTCGTCGCCGACGAACCGGTCCGGCACGACGATGCGGGTGAGGTCGTTCACCCACGGCAACAGCGATTGCCTGCGCTCCGCCAGGCGCGCGGCAGGCGCGTCGGTGGCCAGGTAGTCGCGCACGAGTTCATGCGCCCAAACATCGACGCCCGGCTTCTTGAACGCCTGCAGACCGTAGAAGTGATCGGCGTGGTAGTGGCTGATGACGACACGGCGCACCGGTTGACTTGTCGTCTTCGCGATAAGATCCGCCAGGCGCTTTCCCAGCGCCGGTGTGCCCAGTGCGTCGAACACCACGACGCCCTCGGTGGTGACCACGAAGCCCGCGTTGGAGTTGAACCCTTCATTTGCGCTGGAAACCATCCCGGCCTGACCGAGCACGTAGTAGCTGTGGGGCGCGACTTGAGTGACCTGCATCGGCACGGCGACCGGCTCGAACTCGCTTGCCGCGGCGGCTGCAAGGTCGGGTCTCGCAAGGCTCCCGACGGCGACCGCCAGGACCGCCAGGACCGCCATGAGTGACGAGCGCCATGCGAACAGGTGCATCACAGCCGCCCTCTTACGGGAGGTAGACCTTCGACCACGAAGGACAGGCCGATCCAGGGGCGCAGACGGGTCGTGTTCATGGGGATCTCGGATCGACGCCGAGCGACTCAGGCGCGCGCGATTCCGGGATTGCCGTCGACGCCGACGAGCCTGGGCTGATTGAGCACCGGCGCCTTGATGACTTTCTGGTCGCGCAGGTACTGCTCCACGATGTTCCAGATCGGCTCGCCCTTGGCGCCTTCGGCGACCGGGGCCCAGCCGGCCACCTTGTAGGTCTTGCCTGCGTCGATCGGCTTGCCCTTGAGCCGCATGTCGGAGATGCGCGATCCCGCCTTCTCGCCGGGCGCGCAGGTGTATTGCAGACCACCGATGCGAACCATGTCGCCGCCTTGCTGGTAGTACGGGTCCGGATTGAAGAGGTTGTCGGCCACGTCCTCGAGAATCGTCTTGATCGTCTCGCCGGTCATGTCGGTCAGCGTCGTGTACGGGTAGGTGATCGCGAGCTGATCCATCATGAGTTCGCGCGTGATCTTCTGGCCCGGCAGCAACGAGGTGCCCCAGCGGAAGCCGGGCGAGAACGCGATGTCGGCGCCCTTCACGTCCATCAACGCATCGACGATCAGCTGATCCCAGGTCCCGTTGAAGTTCCCGCGTCGGTACAGCAGGCCCTCGCTGACGGCCAGCGTCTCGCCCAACTTGTCGGCATAGGGCGCGCGGACCTTGTCGATGTGCGCCTGCATCTCCTTGTCCGCGGGCAAGAGGTTCGAGAACACCGGCATCAGCTTGTAGCGGAAGTCCTGGACGCGCCCGTCGCGCACGTCGAAGTCGAGCACGCCGAGGAACTTGCCGTTCGATCCGGCGTTCGTCACCAGCGTCTGACTGCTGCGGTTCTTGACGACGACAGGCGCGGGCACGCCGTCATGCGTGTGTCCGCCCAGGATCGCGTCGATGCCGACCACCCGAGAGGCCATCTTCAGGTCCACATCCATGCCGTTGTGCGACAGCACGACGACGACCTTGGCGCCCTTGGCGCGAACTTCGTCCACGACCTTCTGCATGTTCTCGTCCTGGATGCCGAACGACCAGTCGGGTACCAGGTAGCGCGGGTTGGCAATCGGGGTGTAGGGAAACGCCTGCCCGATGACGGCCACCTGAACGCCGTTCATCTGCCGCATCGCGTAGGGCTCGAACACGGGATCGCCGAAGTCTGCAGTCTTGATGTTCTGCGCCAGGAACGCGATTCGGCCCTTGAAATCCTTCTCGACGATTTCCTGAACGCGCTTCGCCCCCAGAGTGAACTCCCAATGCGAGCTCATCATGTCGACGCCGAGCAACTTGCAGGCGTCGACCATGTCCTGACCGTTCGTCCACAGCGCCGTGGCCGAGCCCTGCCAGGTGTCACCGCCATCGAGCAGCAGGGCGTGCGGCCGGGTGGCGCGAACCTTCTTGATCAGCGTGGCCAAGTGCGCGAAGCCGCCTACCTTGCCGAAGGTCTGCGCGGCCTGGTCGAAGTCCAGGTACGTGAAGGCATGCGCCTTCGCCGAGCCGGGTGCAATCCCGAATTCCTTGAGCAGAGACTCACCCACGAGGTGCGGTGCCTTTCCGACGGCACCCGCCACGCCCAGGTTCACGCTGGGTTCGCGGAAATAGATCGGCATCAGCTGCGCATGGCAGTCGGTGAAGTGCATGAAGCTCACGTTGCCGTAGGCCGGCAGTTCGTAGAGCCGCTCGGAAGCGCCGGCCTCGGCAGCGAGTACCGCGCGATGTTCGAGGGTCATGCCGGCCGCCGAAGCCAGCGCGAGGATCTGCATGAAATCGCGTCGACCGATGTTCATCTGTTTTTCCTTGGCGCAGCGCTGCGCCGATTCCTATTGGTTGACGGGCGACTTCGGGTCGAGCAGCAGGGCCATCAGGTCCTGCATCTGCTTCTCGCTCAGCAGCTTCTCGTGGCCGAAACGCGGCATTCCCGAGCAGGCGTTGTAGGCCTTGGCGTTGTAGAGCTTGCCCCAGGTGTACAGGACGATGGGTGCCGATGCCGGGTCCGCCGGGTCCTTCACGCCGCGAAGCTTGCCGTAGTGGTAGAGACTCGGGCCCAGCGTGCCATAGGAGATCTCCGCCTTCGCCATCTGATGGCAGTTGTAGCAGTTGCCACCGTTGGCCGAACCGGGCGGATCGGACCATGTCATGCCGCGTCCGTTCTGGGCAAGCTTCTCGCCTTCCTTCCAGTCGCCCAGATAGCGGCCTGCCGCCGGTGGCTTGACGCTGGCGAGCGCCTCGGCTTCGAGCTTGCGCGCCACCTCGGGCGCCGGAGGCGTCGGCCCCGAACACGCCTTCTGCACCGCGTCCTGGTCGAGGCGATCGAGCTTCGCCTGCCCCTGATCCCTGAACGAGGACTTGATCATGCTCAATGCGAGCTGGTCGTAGTCGACCGGCGCAGGCGTGGACGCGCAGCCCGCCGCGATCACCACTGCTGCGGCGGCGAACGCCGTCACTACCCTGTACTTGATCGTCATGGATGTCTCCTCTCAGCGCTTCAACGCAGGTGCGATCGATGCAGCGCCCTGGGCGGTCACACCCATGTAGACGCCGAGGGCCACGGTGGCGTCGGAACCGTAGCCCGGGTAGGGAAAGCGTTGCTGCCTGAAGCAATCGTTCAGGCGCCGCTGCATGCCCCACAACTCACCGCTCGACACGCGGTACGCCGGCCACGCGCCGAAACCGGCTCCGGCGCCCTTGGCGGTCGTCAGGTCGGGCAGATCCTGCAAGCGGATCCGCTTGTCCTGCTGGCCATGGCACGACGCACAGGCGAAGTCATAAGGACCGGCACGAAAGAAGAAGATGCGCTTGCCCGCTTCATACATGTTCCGTTCTTCGACGTGCGATTGCGGCACAGCGAACTTCAGGCCGGCGGACTCCGAGGAAATCCACGCCACCAGACTCTCGATGTTGGCTTGCTCACCCTTTCCGAACGGTGTCCTGGCGATCGCCGCGGCGTCAAGACCCTGAAGGTCTTGCATGCAGGTCAGCAGCCTCGACTCGAGGTCCTGGACCCGACCCGTGTCCTTGAAGTAGCGCGGAAGGGTCACGAACGTCCCTTTGACAACGCCGGGGCCGAGGCCGAGGTCGCATTGCTGCAGCGAGGCATTCTTGGGGCCCCTCGCCTTCTTCCAGAGTTCCTCGCCTTTCGCTTCCCAGAGTTCGGCCGGGTTTCCGTCGGCCAGCAGCGCGCGGTACTGCGCAATACCGTCGCTCGCAGTCTGCGCGGACGCGTGAGAGACGACGAGCAGCGCGGTGGCTGCGGCGAACAAGACCTTCATTCTGAGTCTCCTGCGGCGCTGCGAACGCCTTGTTGTAAGGACAAGCTGCGCAATCGCGTCTCGATCAGGCGATCGCGACTTCGTCGGTTCGCGTGTCGCCGGTGTTGTCCGTCCAGGTCACCGACACCTTGTCGCCCGCCTTGGCGCCCTTGAATCGGAATTGAAGGTACGGGTTCTGCGAGATCGCCTGGCCCCACTTGGCCGTCATCACCGTCTTGCCGCCGCTCGAGGCCTTGACGTCGTTGATGTAGTGCGCCGGGATCATCTTGCCGGCGCTGTCCTTGCGCAAACCGGTTTCCATCGGATGCGACATCAATACACGCACGTCGGTCAGGCCGTCTTTCATTTGAGCGCGAATGCGCATCGGGTCACCCATGAATCTGTCTCCTGGTGAATGGTGTTGATATGGGAGCGAGTGGGTCAGCCGCCGCAGCCGCCGAGCGTGACCTTGGTCTCGCGAAAGGCCGAGTAGAGCTTGCCGTCAGCCTTGACGACGGCGTAGACGTTCGAGCTCTGGCCCATCTTGGTCCGCACCGACATGAAAGGCTCCGTGCCATCCGGAATGGTGAAGGTCGCGGTCAGCGGATTCGGATTCTTCTCGACCAGGATGTAGATCTCCTGCGTCTTGGGGATGTTGCTGGTCACGGCGACAGGCACCACCGCGCCGTTCTCTGCAATGTCCGGCGAGGTGATCACGATGTCCTTGCTGTCCACGGGTTTGCCGCCCAGGGCCTTGAGGGCGTCCTCCATGGTCTTGGCATCGAAACCCGGAGCGTCTGCTGCCAGTGCTTGTTGCGTCGTCAGCATGCCGCAACTCACCAGCATGGCGAGCAAGCCGCCTTGCTTCAGGATGTCTCGTCTCGTGGTCGTCTTCATGTCAAGCCTCTCCTGGCGTTCGAAAGTTGATGTGCGAGGGAAATACGTTCGGGAACTTCGCGAGCTACTTGGCGCCGCCCGCGATCCACTGTGCAAGCGCCCTCGCATCCGCCTCGTTCAGTTGCGCCTGCTCGGGCATGGGAATCGGGCCCCACACGCCCTGTCCACCTTTGCGAATCTTCCCCGTCAGGTAGTCCACGATGTCGGCCCGCCCCGCATACTTCTTTGCCACCGCCTCGAAGGCAGGACCGACGATCTTGTTCGCCACGCCATGGCAGGCCGTGCACGAGTTCGCCTGTGCGAGGCCAAGCCCCGCGGAGGTTCCGCCCGACCCCGAGGGCGTTGACGCAGCAGCCCGCGCGGCTGCGGGCGAGACCGTCTGGGCCGGCGCAGGGATCAGGACGCCGACCTTCTGTGTGCGAGAGGGCGCGGCCGTGTCCGTACCGCGAGCCGGACCGAACGGCCTGACCTGCTCGGAGATGTTCCCGTTCGAGTTGCGTGCGTCGTCCGGCAGGGACGATCCGATCCTGCCTTCTACCGGGCAGTCCTTCATGCACAGCGGATTGCTGACATCGCCCTTGCCGCGCACCTCCCACATGTCCTTGTAGAAGACCTTGCCGTTGCGATTGGGAAGGCGGTTCTGCACCTCGGCAATGTTCTTGTCGGACAGCGTGAAGTCGGCCGGCACGATCTCACCGAGGTTCAGGATGTACGCGAGCACGCCATAGACCTCGTCCGGCGTCAGCGACTTGGGCGCGTTCCACGGCATCGCGCGGTGGATGTAGTCCCACATCGAAGAGAGCTTCGAGACCTTCATCAGCGTGGTGCGATGCGGGTAGCCCGGGTGCGAAAGAAAGTAGGTGTGCCCGGTTTCGATGTCCTTCCTGGAGGTGCCGCCGACGATCGGCGTGAAGACCGAGTTCGACTCACCGAACGCGCCGTGGCAGGACGCGCACTTGCCGTCCCAGATGTCGGCGCCCATGCTGACGCTTCCGGCGCCCTCGGGGAGTCCCTTGAAGTCCCCGCGCACGTCGATGTCCCATGCCTTCACTTCGGCAGGCGTCGCCGTGCGACCGATCTGGTTCATGCCCGATTTGACCGCCGGATCGGCCCACGCCGAAGCAGAAACGGTCAGCGCGAAGAAGACAGCCGTGCGGACCGGCGGGGCGACGAGGAATCCGAACTTCATGCGGTTCGCTCCGACAAGGCTCAGTACATCTGCACGTTGGAGACATCGCCTGTCTCCGCCACGCGCCACGATTGGATTGCGTTGTTGTGATAGATCGACCTCGTGCCTCGGACCGCGCGGAGCTGATTGATCTTCGGCTGCACATAGCCGGTATCGTCCACGGCGCGGGACTGCAGGATCGCCGGCGATCCATCCCACTCCCAGTCGATGTTGAAGCGCGTCAGCGCCTTCGACAGGATCGGCCCTTCCAGCCGCGCCGTCCGCCAGTTGCGACCGCCGTCGACGCTCACGTCGACCCGCTTGACCTTGCCGCGACCCGACCATGCCAGACCGGTGATGTTGTAAAAGCCCCTGTCGAGCAAGGTCTGCGATCCCGATGGTGTCGTGATGACCGACTTGCACTCCTGCACCGACGTGAACTGTCGGTACATGCCGTTCGGCATCAGGTCGACATAGTGGATCTCCTCGTCTTTCGTGAAGAACGGTTGATCGCCGACCTCGATGCGCCGCAGGTACTTGACCCAGCTGACGCCCTGAACACCGGGGACGACAAGGCGCAACGGGTAACCGTTCTCGGGTCGAAGCATTTCGCCGTTCATGCCCCACGCGACGATCGCGTCATCGAGGGCGTTCGCCATCGGGATGGTGCGCGTCATCGACGATCCGTCAGCTCCCTCGGCCAGCAGATACCGGCCCACCTTCGTGTCCGCACCGCAGATCTCGAGCAAGGTCGACAGCCTGACCCCCGTGAACTCGGAACAGGAGATCATGCCGTGGGTGTATTGCACGCTCGGGACCGCCGAGTTGCCCCACTCCATCGCGCTGTTGGCCCCGCATTCGATGAAGTGGATCCGCGACACCGAGGGCAGCCGCATCAAGTCGTCCATCGTGAACACGCGCGGCTCGCGTACCAACCCATTGAGCATCAGACGATGCTGCGAGGGATCGATGTCCCACCAGCCCTGATGGTGCCGCTCGAAGTGAAGTCCGCTCGGCGTGATGATGCCGAACAGGGACTGCAACGGACAGAACGACACCGATGCCTGGGGCACCTGCGTCAACCCAGGGCTCTGTCGACGCTGGATGTTCTTCTCCCACTTCGACGGATTGCCATAGCCGGTCGCAGCGACGGGCTGACCCAGCCCCGTCGAGTGCGGTGGAAGTTGCAGGATGGCCGGATCGCCGTCGCCGACAGCCGGGGCCGCGAGCGCCGATTTCGCGCCGACGGCGCCGGCGCCCATGGCGAGGGCCTTGCCCATGAAGCTGCGCCGAGCCTTGCGCGCCTCCTCCAGCAGTGCCGGCGGCAACTGCCCTTCGGGCGCCTTCAGGATGCGTCCCGACATCTTCGTCTCGTGACTCGACATGTACCATCTCCGCAGGGGTCTGAGACCCGAACCGATGCGCCGCTCAGCGCAACTCTTCGATCAGCTCTTTGAAACTTCGCTTGAGCACCTTGTTGCCGTCCAGCTCGCCCGACACCCTGACGCAGACTGTTCGGCAGATCTCCGTCAGCGTGGCGTCCGAGACCGCGTAAAAGGCCATCGCGCCGTCCCGACGACGCTTCAACGCGCCAGCCTGGTACATCATGTTCAGGTGCCTGGACACGTTCGTCTGAGTCATCCCGGTCTCTTCGACGATCTGACCCACCGACCGCTCCTGCTGACAGATGGAGTGCAGGATGCGCAGCCGAGCCGGCTCGGCCAATATCGAGAAGTAGCGAGCCACCGACTCGAACACCTCACTCATCTCGTCCATGACATTGGCTCCCCGATCTTCAGCGATGCGTGATCGTATGCGCACCGGCGCACGTACGCATAGGTGATTTCACTCACTTTTCGAACAGCGGCATTGCGCTCCAACGCAGCCACGGTGAACCTTACGGAGCTGCCTCCTGAATCTGCGAATGCAGGCGGCTTCAAGAGCGCTTGGTGAGCGCTGAGCGTCGGTCGCGGTGAAGCGCGCCGGTCCCTGGGGAGGCTCGGCGACGCAATGAGTGGCCAGCCCGGAGGGACTCGAACCCCCGACATCCGACTTAGAAGGTCGGTGCTCTATCCAGTTGAGCTACGGGCTGGTGGAGGGGGCTGCTGAGAGCCGGAGAAAAGATGGTCGGGGCGGCGGGATTCGAACTCGCGACCTACTGGTCCCAAACCAGTTGCGCTACCAGGCTGCGCTACGCCCCGAACTCGCAGATTGTACTCAGTGCGCCGCTGCACCCGAGGGCGCGGGCAGCATCAGCTGTCTCGATACCGCCACGCATTGCTGGATGTGCTGCTCGGCGACGAACTTCAGCGACGAGAACGTCAGCGCGGCGGACACGGCCTGGCCTGCGATCGGCACGTACTTGGCGGCCTGCTGGGTCGTCAGGCGCACGCCGACGAGTTTCAGCAACTTCATGATCAGTTCGCGCGTGACGAGCCGGCCCACCAGCATGCCGCTGCCGGCCGAGATCGCCTTGTAGACGACGACCCGGCGGTCCGGGGCGAGGCGCTCGATCTGCTCGGGCGTCAGGCCGAAGGCGCGGTTGATGTCGGGGATCAGCTTCATCAGCACGGCGACGTCGGTCACCCAGTCCACGCCCGGGATCGGCACCATCGAGACACCCGCCGCGACGGCCGCGCGCTTGGTGACCAGGCGTCGGCACTGCTTCACGACGGCGTCGATCTCGGCCGGTGAGTCGGGCACGACGACCCATTCGGCGGGCACGGTGCGGTCGGGGCGGGACATCGGGTCGCTCCGGCCTCAGTTCGAGGTCGGCCCCTTGAGCTTGCTGACGATGAACAGCAGCACGATCGCGCCGACGATCGAGGCGATGAAGCCCGCCGGCTGGCCGTCGGTGTACCAGCCCATCGCCTTGCCGGCGAAGCCCGCGAGGAACGAGCCGGCGATGCCCAGCACCGCCGTCAGGATGATGCCCAGGCTCTGCGTGCCGGGCAGGATGGCCCGCGCGATCAGACCCACGACGAACCCGATGATTGCCATCCACACGTAACTCATGCACCGCTCCTTCAGAGAAATGACGCACCGCCTCGGACGCCCCATGCGCCCGACCCGCGGCACCGCGGCCCCAATGTAGCGCAAGGTGCGTGCCGGAAGATGACAGCGTCCTTCCTCAGGAAGCCAGCTGCGTCCACGCCTTCTCGAGCCGCTTGACGCTGACCGGCTGCGGCGTGCGCAGCTCCTGCGCGAACAGGCTGACGCGCAGTTCCTCGAGCAGCCAGCGGAATTCGTCGAGACGAGCATCGGCCACGCCCTTGCGCTCCGCCAGATGGCGCCAGTAGCGCGATTCGATCGGCCGCAACTCGGCCAGGCGCTGCGCATCCCGGGCGGGGTCGGCACGCTGCTTGTCCAGACGCATCACGATCGCCTTCAGGTAGCGCGGCAGGTGCGCCAGCTGAGCCCACGGTGTATCGGCGACGAAGCGCTTCGGGACAAGCCGGCCGAGTTGCGCGGTGATGTCGTCGGTGACGTCCTTGGGTGCGCGCGCGTCCTTCAGCTTGCGCAATGCCGCGGTGTGTTCGAGCAGGATCGTGCCGGCACTGCGTGCGACCTCGTTCGCGATCAGCGTCAGGCGGCCGCGCCCGTTCTCGATCGTGCGCGCGAACGCCGCGGCATCGGTCGGCAGCGCGTCGGCGAGGAACGCGCGGTCGAGCGCGACGTCGATGATCTGGTCGCGCAGTTCGTCGGCGCTGCCCTGGCTGACAAGCAGGTACGCGACGCTCATCTTCTGCAGGTCGGGGATGTTCTTCTCGAGGTACTTCAGCGCGTCCCTGATCTGCAGCGCGATCAGCCGGCGCAGCCCGGCGCGGTGCTTGCGCGCGGCCACGTCGGGCTCGTCGAACACCTCGATCTCGACGTGCGTGGCCTTGTCGATCAGCGCCGGAAAGCCGATCAGCGACTGGCCGGCCTTGCGGATCTCCATCAGTTCGGGGAGCTCGCCGAAGGTCCAGGCGGTGTACCTCTCTGCCGCCACGCTCGGCGCCTCGGCACGCGTCGGCTTGATGATCGCCGCGACATTTCTGCCCTGTGGTGCCGGTGGCGCGGCCGGCGCATCCAGCTTCAGCGCGGCAAGCGCCTGGAACGCCGAGCGCGCCTGCCCGCCGAGCTCGGCCTTCAACGCCGCCAGGTTGCGCCCGGTGCCGAGCTGGCGGCCGTGCTCGTCGTTGATGCGGAAGTTCATCAACAGGTGCGGCGGCACCTGCTCCAACTTGAAATCGGCGCGCTTGATGTCGAGCTGCGTCCTGTCGCGCACGTGCTTCAACAGCACGTCGTGCAGGCTGCCGTTGCCGAATTCGACCGCCTCGACGAACGCCTGCGCGTAGTCGGGCAGCGGCACCAGCCGCGAGCGCGGCCGCTGGTGGAGCGTCTTGACCAGCGCGAGCACCTTGTCCTTCAGCATGCCGGGCACCAGCCACTCGCAGCGCTCGTCGTTCACCTGATTCAGCGAGTAGATCGGCACCGCGACGGTCACGCCGTCCTTCGGATCGCCCGGCGAGTGGAGGTAGGTCGCGCTGCAATCGACGCCGCCGAGGCGGATCGTCTTCGGGAACGCGTTGGTCGTGATGCCGGCCGCCTCGTGGCGCATCAGTTCCTCGCGGGTCAGCAGCAGCAGCCGCGGCTGGCGCTTGACCTCCTCGCGGTACCAGCGCTCCATCGAATGGCCGCTGCAGACGTCCGCCGGCAGCTGCGCGTCGTAGAACGCGTGGATCAATTCGTCGTCGACCAGCACGTCCTGCCGACGCGACTTGTGCTCCAGCTCCTCGACCTGCGCGATCAGTTTGCGGTTGGCGGCGACGAACGGCAGCTTCGTCTCCCATTCGCCGGCCACCAGCGCCTCGCGGATGAAGAGTTCGCGCGCGGCGACCGGATCGACATTGCCGAAGTTGATGCGCCGGTTGCTGTAGATCACGATGCCGTACAGCGTCGCGCGCTCCAGCGCGATCACCTCGGCCGCCTTCTTCTCCCAGTGCGGCTCGAGCAGCTGCTTCTTGATCACGTGCGCGCCGATGCGCTCCAGCCACTGCGGCTCGATCGCCGCGATGCTGCGGCCGAACAGCCGCGTCGTCTCGACCAGCTCGGCCGCGACGATCCAGCGCCCCGGCTTCTTCGACAGGTTCGCGCCCGGGTGCTTGTAGAAGCGGATGCCGCGCGCGCCGAGGTACCAGTCCTCGTCCTCGCTCTTGCAGCCGATGTTGCCGAGCAGGCCCGCGAGCATCGACAGGTGGATCTGCTCATAGGTGGCCGGCGCGCCGTTCAGCCGCCACTTGTGCTCGGCCACCACCGTGTGCAGCTGCGAGTGGATGTCACGCCATTCGCGCACCCGGCGCGGCGAGATGAAGTTGTCGCGCAGCAGCTGCTCCTGCTTGCGTTGCGACACCTTGTGCTCCCCCTGCCCGCCCTTCGCGTCCTCGAGCCACTTCCAGAGCTTGAGGTCGCCGATGAATTCGCTCTTCTCGTCGTCGAACTTCTTGTGGGCCGCATCCGCCGCCTGCTGGTGCTCGAGCGGCCGGTCGCGCACCTCCTGAACGCTGAACGCGGCGGCGATGATCAGCACCTCGGTCAGCGCATCGCGGGTGCGCGCCTCCAGGATCATGCGGCCGACCCGCGGGTCGAGCGGCAGCCGCGCGAGCTCGCGGCCGATCGGCGTCAGTTCGTTGAAGTCGTCGACCGCGCCGAGCTCGGCGAGCAGCTGGTAGCCGTCGGCGATCGCGCGCTTCGGCGGCGGCTCGAGAAACGGGAAGTCCTCGACCGTGCCCAGACTGAGCGATTTCATCCGCAGGATCACGCCGGCCAGCGACGAGCGCAGGATCTCGGGGTCGCTGAACTTCGGCCGCCCGGCGAATTCCTTCTCGTCGTACAGGCGGATGCAGATGCCGTCGCTGACCCGCCCGCAACGCCCGGCCCGCTGGTTCGCCGCGGCCTGGCTGATCGGCTCGACCAGCAGTTGCTCGACCTTGTTGCGGTAGCTGTAGCGCTTGACCCGCGCGGTGCCGGCGTCGATCACGAACTGGATGCCCGGCACCGTCAGCGAGGTCTCCGCGACGTTGGTCGCGAGCACGATGCGGCGCGCGCTGTGCGGCTCGAAGATGTGGTCCTGCTCCTGCTGGCTCAGGCGTGCAAACAAGGGCACGACCTCGACGCCCGGCGGGTGGTGCTTGCGCAGGTGATCGGCCGCCTCGCGGATCTCGCGCTCGCCGGGCAGGAACACCAGCACGTCGCCGGTGCCAGCGGGGCCGGACGACCCGCTCCCAGTCCCTCGCCAGAGTTCGTCGACGGCGTCGCGAATCGCGTCGTTCAGGTCGTACTCGCGGCTTTCCTCGAAAGGACGCCAGCGTTGTTCGACCGGGAACAGGCGGCCCGAGACCTGGATGACCGGCGCCGGCCCGTCCTTCGACGCGAAGTGGTTCGCGAACCGGTCGGCGTCGATCGTCGCCGAGGTCACGACGATCTTCAGGTCGGGCCGGCGCGGCAGGATCTGCCGCAGGTGGCCGAGCAGGAAGTCGATGTTCAGGCTGCGTTCGTGGGCCTCGTCGATGATGATCGTGTCGTAGGCGCGCAGCAAAGGGTCGGTCTGCGTCTCCGCGAGCAGGATGCCGTCGGTCATCAGCTTGACGCTGGCGCCGGGCTGCAGCCGGTCCTGGAAGCGAACCTTGAAGCCGACGATCTCGCCCAGCGGCGTCTTCAGCTCCTCGGCGATGCGCTTGGCCACGCTCGACGCCGCGATCCGCCGCGGCTGCGTGTGGCCGATCAGCTTGCCGGTATTCGCCCTGCCGCGACCGAGTTCGAGCGCGATCTTCGGCAGCTGGGTGGTCTTGCCCGAACCGGTCTCGCCGCAGACGATGACGACCTGGTGGGCCGCCATCGCGCGCGCGATCTCGCTGCGCCGCGCCGAGACGGGCAGCGACTCCGGATAGGTGATGGGCGGCAGCGCATTCGCCGGGCGCGGCCCGGCAGCGACAGCGGGCGCGGGGTGGGCCTGGTGATTCGACATGCAGGCCGGATTATCGGAGATGCGGCGTCGGCGCGGACCGCCCCTCCCGCTTCGCCGCCGCGCGCGCCGGCGGCGCCGCTCTTCAGCCGCCGGGCATCGCGTAGGTGATGACGTTCAGCGTCGCTCCCTGCGGGTCCGCGATGACCGCGAAACGGCCCACCGACGGGATGTCCGCCGGCGGCATCATCACCTTGCCGCCGAGCGCGACGACCTGCCTCACCAGCGCGTCCACGTCGGCCACCGTCACGTACGGCACCCAGGTCGGACGCAGGCCCGGTGGCGAGCCCGGCGGCATGCCCATGATGCCGCCGATCGCGGCATCGCCGACCTTGACGACGTGGTAGGGCATGCCCATGTTCATCGCCTCGAGCTTCCAGCCGAACAGCTGCGCATAGAAGGCGGTTGCGGCGGTGGGGTCGGTGGACATCAGCTCGCACCAGCTGAACGCCCCCGGGGTCTGGAATGCATCCATGAGCAGGCTCCGTTGAACGAGGCCCCGATGCTGCGCCGCCGGGCGCAGCGCGTCAACGCGCCTAGAGCGTCGTCCAGCCGTTGGAGACGGCGATCTTCAGCAGGTCGCTCGGCGAATCGACGCCGAGCTTGCGCCGCAGGCTCAGGCGGTGCGTCTCGACGGTCCGCACGCTGATGTCCAGCTCGCGCGCAACGAGCTTGTTGCTCTTGCCGTGCGCGAGCAGCAGCAACACCTCGTGCTCGCGGGCGGTCAGCTGCGGCATGCTGTTGGCGCCGGGCTGCAGCACCAGGTCGGAGATCTGCGCGCTGAAGTAGTTGCCGCCGGCGCAGACGGCACTGATGGCCGACAGGATCTCCTCGGTCGGCGATTCCTTCAGCACGTAGCCGCGCGCGCCGGCGCGCATCGCGCTGAGCACGTACTCGCGGTTGTCGTACATGCTCAGCATCAGAACGCGGATCGCGGGATGGCGCGACCGCAGGTGCGTGGCGAGTTCGATCCCGTTCATGCCGCGCATGCCGACGTCGACCAGCATCAGGTCGGGCGCGAGGCGCCCGGCCAGCGCCAGCGCCTCGTCGCCGCTGGCCGCCTCGCCGATCACCTCGAGGCCGGCGACCACCGCGAGGCGCGCGCGCAGCCCGTCGCGCACCAGTGAGTGGTCGTCGACGATGACGAGACGAACCATCGGCTGGGTCATGCGACGGCGGTGAGCGGGAAGCTGGCGGTCAGCGCGGTGTGCCCCGGGTGCGAGATCAGCTGGAAGGTGCCGCCGTTGCGCTCGACCCGCTCACGCATGTTGGTCAGGCCGATCCCGCGGTCGCGGCTCTGCTCGATGTTCTTGACGTCGAAGCCGACCCCGTCGTCGGTGATGCGCAGCTCGAGCCGGTCGCCGGCGTCGTCGAGCCGGATGTCGATGTGCTTGGCCTGCGCGTGCCGCTCGACATTGCGCAGCGCCTCCTGCGCGACCCGGAACAGGCTCACCGCCTGCAGTTCGGGCAGCCGCTCCTCGTGCACTTGCGGCGAGACGCGCACCTCCAGCCCGCTGCGCTGCGCGAGCTCGTTGCCGATGTGCTCGAGCGCTGCCGGCAGGCCGAGGTCGTCGAGCAGTGCCGGGCGCAGGTCGTGCGAGATCCGGCGCACCTCCCCGATCGCCTTCGACAACGCCGAGATCTCGCGGTCGATCGCGGTCACCGGCGCGTCGCCCGGGTGCGCGAGGCGGTGGCCGACGAGTTCGAACTGGTACTTGATTGACACCAGCAGCTGGCAGATGTGATCGTGCAATTCACGCGAGACGCGCGCCCGCTCCTCCTCCTGCGAACTGACGACGCGGTGCGCCAGCGCCTTGAGCTTGCGGTCGGCCTGGCGTTGCTCGCTGATGTTGAGCGCCAGGCCGCCGGTGAACACTGCCAGCGCGGCGATCACCGCCACCGCGGCGAGCCCGACCAGCGTCTGGCGCACGCTCGCCAGCAGGTTGCCGCGCAGCCTTGCAGCGGCGGCGTCGACGTCGTCAAGGTAGATGCCGGTGCCGAGCATCCAGCCCCAGCGCGGCAGGTAGACCGAGTAACCGAGCTTGCGCTCGATCTTGCCAGTCGACGGCTTGGGCCACAAATAGCGCTGGAACCCGCCGCCCTCCTTGGCGCGTGCGATCAGCTCGCGGATCACGTAGGTGCCGTCGGCATCGCGCATGTTCCACAGGTTGGTGCCGACGAGCTCGGGCTGGCGCGGATGCACCAGGTTCAGGCCGTCGTCGGCATAGGCGTAGAAGTAGCCATCGTCGCCGAAGTTCATGCTGGACAGGATCGCCTTGGCCTGCTCCTTGGCGGCCTGGTCGTCGCGGCCGGCGCCGTACAGGTGGTCGATCGAGGTCAGCGCCAGCGCAATGTAACTGTGCAGTTCCTCGCGCTTGGTGCTGAGCAGGACGTCTTCGAGCACCTGGGCCTGCTGGCGTTCCAGGCGCTGCGTTTCCACCACCAGCAGCCCGCCGATCACCGCGATCGCGAGCAGCAGCGGGGCCACCGCCAGCATCAGGATCTTGGCCTTCAGTTTCATATGCAAGATTGTGCTGCGGCGCGGCGACAGGCGCGGTGCTCGGGTCTTCCCTTATGCAGAACTACGCAGTGCACCCTAGCAGTGATGCGCATGCACGGTCTTGCACGCCACCCGGATAATTACAGTGCGTTGCAACCCGGCTCGGCCGGGGCAGCCTGCCTCACTCAACCCGCTGGAGACATACGAATGATGCGTTTCACCAAGATTGCCACCGCCGTCGCCCTGGCGTCGATGGCCTCGCTCGCCGTCGCTGCCGATCCGATCAAGATCGGCGTCGACGGTCCATTCACCGGCGGCTCGTCGTCGATGGGCGTCAGCATGCGCGACGGCGTGCGCCTGGCCGCCAAGGAAATCAACGATGCCGGCGGCGTGCTCGGCCGCAAGATCGAACTGGTCGAGCGCGACGACGAGGCCAAGAACGAGCGCGGCGTCCAGATCGCCCAGGAGCTGATCAACAAGGAGAAGGTCGTCGCGGTCGTCGGCTACATCAACACCGGTGTCGCGCTCGCTTCGCAGCGCTTCTTTCAGGAAGCCAAGATCCCGGTGATGAACAACGTCGCCACCGGCACCGTGATCACCAGCCAGTTCGCCAAGGACCCGGAAAACTACGTTTTCCGCAACTCGGCCAAGGACAGCATCCAGGCGCCGATGATCGTCGAGGAGGCCATCACCCGCCGCGGCTTCAAGAAGGTCGCGATCCTGGCCGACTCGACCAACTACGGCCAGCTCGGCCGTGAAGACCTCGAGAAGGCCCTGTCCGCCAAGGGCATCAAGCCGGTCGCCGTCGAGAAGTTCAACATCAAGGACGTCGACATGACGGCCCAGCTGCTGAAGGCCAAGGAAGCCGGCGCCGAAGCCGTGCTGACCTACGGCATCGGCCCCGAGCTGGCGCAGATCGCCAACGGCATGACCAAGCTCGGCTGGAAGGTGCCGCTGATCGGCTCGTGGACGCTGTCGATGGCCAACTACATCGACAACGCCGGCCCCGGCGGCGAAGGCGCGCGCATGCCGCAGACCTTCGTCCAGGAGCCGACGAACCCGAAGCGCCAGTCGTTCATCATCAATTATCTGAAGACCTTCAACCCGAAGAACGCCCGCATGGACTCGCCGGTCTCGGCCGCCCAGGGCTACGACTCGGTCTACCTGCTCGCCGCGGCGATCAAGCAGGCCGGCAGCACCGAGGGCCCGAAGATCAAGGCCGCGCTGGAGGACCTGAAGACGCCGGTCGAAGGCGTGGTCACGACCTACAACAAGCCGTTCTCCAAGACCGACCATGACGCGATCACCGCGAACATCCCGGTGTTCGGCGAAGTCAAGGGCGGCAAGGTGATCTATGCCTATCCCGAAGACCAGAAGAAGGCATCCGTCGTCCAAGTGAAGAAGTAAGCTCCGCTTCCGGCTTCCCGCCGCCCCGGGCCCCTCGGCCTGCGGCGGCGTCTTCTTGTGCCCACGCCGGCCTCGCCCGGAGAGTCTCATCATGCAAATCCTGACCCAACTGATCTTCTCCGGCATCGCGCTGGGGATGATCTACGCCGTCATCGCGTTCGGCTACCAGCTGACCTTCGCGACCAGCGACACCCTGAACTTCGGCCAGGGCGACGCGCTGATGCTCGGCGCGCTGGTCGGCCTGACGCTGGTCGGCCTCGGCGTGAACTACTGGCTGATGATCCCGCTGGTGTGCCTGTTCGGCGCATTCCAGGGCGCGGTCGTCGAGCGCATCGGCGTGCGGCCGGCGATCAAGATCAAGAGCGAGTTCGGCTGGATCATGTCGACGATCGCGCTGGGCATCATCTTCAAGAACGTGGCCGAGAACGTCTGGGGCCGCGACGACCTGAAGTTCCCGTCGCCGCTGCCGGAGTCGCCGCTGAAGTTCCTCGGCGCCAACGTTCTGCCGATGGAAATTCTGGTCGTCGTCGGCGCGGTGCTGATGATGCTGGCGGTCGAGGTCTTCAACCGCAAGTCGATCTACGGCAAGGCCGTGGTCGCGACCTTCAACGACCGCGACGCGGCCAAGCTGATGGGCATCAACACCGGGCTGGTGATCACCTTCTCGTATGCGCTGTCGTCGATGAGCGCGGCGTTCGCCGGCGTGCTGATCGCGCCGCTGACGCTGACCGGTGCGACGATGGGCGCGGTGCTGGGCCTGAAGGCCTTCGCGGTCGCGATCATCGGTGGCTTGACCAGCGGCATGGGCATCATCGTCGGCGGGATCATCCTCGGCATCGCCGAGACGACCACCGGCTTCTACATCAGCACCGGCTACAAGGACGTGCCGGGCCTGGTGCTGCTGCTGATCGTGCTCGCGGTGCGCCCGCAGGGCCTGTTCGGCAAGAGCGTCATCAAGAAGGTCTGACCAAAATGAGCCGCAACCTTCTCATCGCTTCCATCGTCGGCATCGCCGCGCTGATGCTGTTCCCCGTTCTCGTCACGAACCCGTACAACGTCCACCTCCTCGAGACGATCCTGATCTACGCGATCCTGCTGTTCGGTCTGGACATCGTGGTCGGCTACACCGGCCAGGTGTCGCTCGGCCACGCCGGTCTGTTCGGCGTCGGTGCCTACACCGCCGGCGTGATGTTCATGAAGCTCGGGGCGCCGATCTATTTCACGCTGCCCGCCGCGGTGCTGGTCACCGCCGGCTTCGGCGCGCTGCTGGCGCTGCCGGCGCTGCGCGTCACCGGCCCGTACCTGGCGATGGTGACGCTCGCGTTCGGCACGATCATCCAGATCCTGATCAACGAGATGACCTTCCTCACCGAGGGACCGATGGGCATCAAGCTGCAGAAGCCGAGCCCGTTCGGCCACCAGCTCGACGAGCGCGAGTTCTACTGGCTGGTCGCAGTGCTGATGGTGATCTCGCTCATCGTGGTGCACCGCATCCTCCGGTCGCACCTCGGGCGCGCGTTCGAGGCGCTGCGTGGCAGCCCGGTGGCGTCGGACTGCATGGGTGTCTCGGTGTACCGCTACAAGGTCTATGCGTTCGTGATCAGCGCCGGCTTCGCCGGCCTGGCGGGCGGTCTGTACTCGTATTCCGAACAATACATCTCGCCCAATTCGTACAACTTCGAGCTGACGGTGCTGTTCCTGCTCGCGGTGATCATGGGTGGGCGTAAGAATCGGATCGGCACGATGATCGGTGCCGCCATCATCGTGCTGCTGCCCAAGCTGCTCGACGACGTCGAGATGTTCCGCTACGTCTCTGTGGGACTGGCCGTGCTGGTGGCGATCGTGGCGGTCATCGGCATTCAGCGTGGGCGCCTGACGCCGAAGCAGATGGCGATTCCCGTCGTCGGCAGCATCGCGCTGGCGGCACTGTCGTTCTGGCTCAAGACGATGACCGACTGGCGACTGTCGATCTTCGGCGTGATCATGCTGTTCGTCGTGTACTACCTGCAGGACGGCATCGTCGGCTTCGTCCGCAACGCGCTGAACATCAAGCGCCAGCAGCCCGACGCGCAAGTGGCCGGCGCGCCGCTGGCAGGCGCCGACGCGGTCTCGACCACCGCGACAGCTGGCGCCGGCGGCGAGATCCTCACCGCCAAGGGCGTGCTGATGCAGTTCGGCGGCCTGAAGGCGCTGAACAACGTCGACCTCAGCATCAAGCGCGGCACGATCCACGGCCTGATCGGGCCCAACGGCTCGGGCAAGAGCACGATGATGAACGTACTGACCGGCATCTACGTGCCCACCGCCGGCGCGATCTCGTTCGCCGGCGACTCGGTGGTCGGTCGCACGTCGTCCGACATCGCGCTGTCGGGCATCGCTCGCACCTTCCAGAACGTGCAGCTGTTCGGCGAGATGACGGCGCTGCAGAACGTGCAGGTCGGCCTGCACCACACCTTCGACAGCAACCTGCTCGACGTGGCCGTGCACACGCCGCGCTACCTGCGCGAGAGCAAGGCCGCGACCGACCGCGCGATGGGCCTGCTGCAGTTCGTCGGCCTGGCCGACCTGGCGTTCGAGGAGGCGCGCAACCTGCCCTACGGCAAGCAGCGCCTGCTCGAGATCGCCCGCGCGCTGGCGCTCGACCCGCAGCTGCTGCTGCTCGACGAGCCGGCCGCCGGCCTGACCGCGCCGGACATCAAGGAGCTGATCAGCTTCATCCGCAAGATCCGCGACCACGGCATCACCGTGATCCTGATCGAGCACCACATGGACGTGGTGATGAGCATGTGCGACACCGTCTCGGTGCTCGACTTCGGCCAGAAGATCGCCGAAGGCAACGCCGCGCAGGTGCAGGCGGACGAGAAGGTCATCGAGGCTTACCTCGGCGGCACGGCCGCTTAAGGACACATCATGCTGACCATCAACAATCTGTTCGCCGGCTACGGCAAGGTGCAAGTGCTGCACGGCGTCTCGATCGAGGTGCCCAAGGGCAAGGTCGTCACGCTGATCGGCTCGAACGGTGCCGGCAAGACGACGACGATGCGGGCGGTGTCCGGGATGATCGCGCCGACCGCCGGCGAGATCACGCTGAACGGCAAGCGCATCGACGGCCTCGAGTCGTTCCACATCGCCAAGCTCGGCCTGGCGCATTCGCCGGAAGGCCGGCGCGTCTTCGCGACGATGACCGTGACCGACAACCTGACGCTCGGCGCCTTCCCGCGCCTGACCGGCAGCCGGCCCAAGGGCGACGTCAAGGCCGACCTGGAACGCGCGCTGGAGCTGTTCCCGCGCCTGAAGGAGCGGCGCGAGCAGCTCGCCGGCACGCTTTCGGGCGGCGAGCAGCAGATGCTCGCGATGGCACGCGCGGTGATGCTGAATCCCGAGGTCGTGCTGCTCGACGAACCGTCGATGGGCCTCGCGCCGATCCTGGTCGCCGAGGTCTTCAAGATCATCGCGCGGCTGAAGAGCGAGGGCGTGACGATGCTGCTGGTCGAGCAGTTCGCGTCGGCGGCGCTCGGCGTCGCCGACTATGGCTACGTGCTCGAGAACGGCCGCATCTCGGTGCACGGCGCGGCCGAGAAACTGCGCGACGACCCAGCCGTGAAGGCCGCGTATCTCGGCGGCGGGGGCGGTCACTGACGCCAGCGGTGTCGCGGCCTAAGATGGCCGCATGACCCTGGCCGTCGAATCGATCTGGCGGGACGCGGGCCTGCCGGCGGACGCGCTCTCCCATCTCGACCTGAGGGGCGCCGAACCCGCCCTGCCCACGTCGTTCGCGGTCGGCACGGCCGCGCAGGCGTCACTGGCCGCCGCCGCGCTGGCCGCCGTGGAGATCGGCCGCTCTCGCCATGACGTTCACCAGCGGGTGGCGGTCGACATGCGGCGCGCCGCGCTCGAATGCGCCTGCCGCTTCACGCTCGATGGTCGGGTGCCCGAGCTGTGGGACCCGATCGCCGGGCTGTACCGGTGCGCGGACGGCTGGCTGCGCCTGCACACCAACTTCGCGCACCACCGCGACGGCGTGCTGCGCCTGCTCGGCCTGCCGCCGGGGCCCGACACGCCGCGTGCCGAGGTGGCGGCCGCGCTGCGGGAGCGCGACGCGTACGCGTTCGAGCAGCACGCGGCGGACGCCAAGCTCGTGGTCGCCGCGTTGCGCAGCGTCGACGAGTGGGATCGTCATCCGCAAAGCGCCGCAGTGGCCGCGCACCCGCTGGTGGAGCTCGAGCGGATCGGCGATGCGCCGCCGTTGCCGTGGCCGCAACTGGCGCGCGACGCGCCCCCGCTGGCCGGCATGCGCGTGCTCGACCTGACCCGCATCCTCGCCGGCCCCGCCGGCGGCCGCACGCTGGCCGCCTACGGTGCCGACGTGATGCTGGTCAACGCGCCGCACCTGCCGAACATCGAGGCCATCGCCGACACCAGCCGCGGCAAGCTGTCAGCGCTCGCCGATCTGCGCGACCCCGCCGGGCGCGAGGCCTTGGCCGCCGTGGTTCGCGACGCCCACGTCTTCATCCAGGGCTACCGCCCCGGAGGCCTCGCGGCCCTCGGCTTCGGGCCGGCGGAGCTCGCGGCGCTGCGCCCGGGCATCGTCATCGTCTCGTTGTCGGCCTACGGCGAGACCGGGCCGTGGGGCGGACGCCGCGGCTTCGACTCGCTGGTGCAGAGCGCCACCGGCTTCAACCTGGCCGAAGCGAAGGCGGCCGGCGCGACGGAACCGAGGGCGCTGCCGGTGCAGATTCTCGACATGGCGACCGGCTTCCTGATCGCCTTCGGCGCGCAAGCCGCACTGCTGCGCCAGCAGCGCGAAGGCGGCAGCTGGCGGGTGCGCGTGTCGCTGGCCCGCACGGGACTGTGGTTGCGCAGCCTGGGTCGTGTGGCGAACGGATTCGACGCGCCGCCGCCGGACTTCAGCGAGATGATGGAAAAGACCTCGTCCGGCTGGGGCGACCTCACGGCGATGCGCCACGCCGCCGAGTTCTCGCACACGCCGGCGCGCTGGCGCCGACCCTCGGTGCGGCCCGGCACCGATCCGCTCGCCTGGCCTGCGCGTTGAGCGAGCCCTCGAGCCGGCCGGGTACCGGCACGCGTGACAGAATCGCGTCCGCCATCCCCACCAGTGAGTGCCGCGCGCCGTGAGTCTCGTCTTTCCCCACACCTTCGTGCCCTGGTTCCGCGCCGTGGCGCCGCACATCCATGCGTACCACGGCAAGACCTTCGTCGTCGCGATCACCGGCGAGCTGATCGCCGCGGGCAAGCTGAGCTCGTTCGCCCAGGACCTGGCGATCCTGCACGCGATGGGCATCAAGCTGGTGCTGGTGCACGGCTTCCGGCCGCAGGTCAACGAGCAGTTGCGCTCGAAGGGCCACGAGGCGCGCTACAGCCACGGGCTGCGCATCACCGATGCCGTCGCGCTCGACTCGGCTCAGGAGGCCGCGGGTCAGTTGCGCTTCGAGATCGAGGCCGCGTTCTCGCAGGGCTTGCCGAACACGCCGATGGCGAACGCGATCGTGCGGGTGATCTCGGGCAACTTCCTGACCGCGCGGCCGGTGGGCATCGTCGACGGCGTCGACTTCATCCACAGCGGCGTCGTGCGCAAGGTCGACGGCGCGGCGATCCGCAAGGCGATCGACACCGGCGCGATGGTGCTGCTGTCGCCGTTCGGCTTCTCGCCGACCGGCGAGGCCTTCAATTTGACGATGGAAGACGTGGCCACCAGCACCGCGATCGCGCTGCAGGCGGACAAGCTGCTGTTCATCACCGAGGTGCCAGGCATCTACGAAGACATGAACGATGCCGAGAGCCCGATCGACACCGAGCTCGCGCTCGCCGATGCCGAACGCCTGCTGACCAGCCTGCCGCGGCCCGAGAAGCCGACCGATCCGGCCTTCTACCTGCAGCACTGCGTGCGCGCCTGCCGCGGCGGCGTGGAGCGTTCGCACATCCTGCCGTTCGCGATGGACGGGGCGCTGCTGATGGAGGTGTTCACCCACGACGGCATCGGCACGATGGTGGTCGACGAGAAGCTCGAGAGCCTGCGCGAGGCGACCTCCGACGACATCGGCGGCGTGCTGCAGCTGATCGAGCCGTTCGAGCAGGACGGCACGCTGGTCAAGCGCAGCCGCACCGAGATCGAACGCGACATCGGCCACTACACCGTGATCGAGCACGACGGCGTGATCTTCGGCTGCGCGGCGCTCTACCCCTACCCGGAAGCCCGGACCGCCGAAATGGCCGCGCTGACCGTGTCGCCGCAGGTGCAAAGCCAGGGCGACGGCGAACGGATTCTCAAGCGCGTCGAACAGCGCGCCAAGGCCATGGGCCTGGACAGTATCTTCGTGCTCACGACGCGCACCATGCACTGGTTCATCAAGCGCGGCTTCAATCAGGTCGATCCGGATTGGCTGCCCGAAGCGCGCAAACGCAAATACAACTGGGATCGGCGCTCGCAGGTGCTGGTCAAGAAACTCGGCTGAGGCAAGGAGAAAACTGATGGCCCGAATCGTTCAATGCATTTATCTCAAGAAGGAAGCCGAGGGCATGGATTACGCCCCCTACCCGGGCGAACTCGGCAAGAGAATCTACAACCAGGTCAGCAAGGAAGCTTGGCAGGCCTGGATGAAGCACCAGACCATGCTGGTGAATGAGAACCGCCTGAATCTCGCGGACCAGCGTGCCCGACAATATCTCGCCCGGCAAATGGAGAATTTCTTCTTCGGCGGCGGCGTCGAACAACCCGCCGGGTATGTGCCGCCGACCGGCGCTTGAATACGCGCCGGCCCGTCGAATAGAATATTCCGGTAAATCACAATAACCCGGAGGGTTCGACATGGCCACGCTGCAGGAACTGATCGCACAGAAGGAAGCGCTCGAAGCCGAGATTGCGCGGACTCGCGAGAAAACCCGCAGCGATGCGATCGCGCAAGTCCGCGCGCTGATGGAAGAACACCGCCTGACCATCAGCGACCTGTCGACGCGGGCCGTCGTCAAGACCCGCGCCGGCAAGGGCGCGAAAGTCGCCGCCAAGTACCGCGATGGCGCCACCGGCGACACCTGGAGCGGCCGGGGCCTGCAGCCCAAGTGGCTGAAGGCGGCGGTCGCCGCCGGGCGCAAGCTGTCCGACTTCGCCGTCTAGCGCGACCCCTCGGTCATGACCACCCAAAGCCACCCCTCGGTGGCTTTTCTTTTGGTCCGCTGCCGATCGTTGGGCAACCCCGTGAACCGGGGGCCTTTCCCGGGGTGATTTACCCGCTGTCGACGGGGCAAGAACGCGACGTTGACTTACATTTACGCACAAAGTTCAGTCGACCCACGTGCCCGCCGTCCGCCCCCTCAAGTTGCCTTCGGCGCCCGCCACGTTGTGGGGTTCGCGTGCGTGGGCCGCGCGCTCCCTGTGGGTCCTGGTGGCGTGCTACCTGGGCGGACGCGCCGCGCTGTCGATGCCTTCCATCGACGGCCACCTCAGCCTCATCTGGCCGCCCGCGGGGATCGCATTGGCGGCACTGCTGCGGTTCGGTACGGGCCTGTGGCCGGCGGTGGGCCTGGGCACGTTCGCAGTGGCGTGGTCCGCGGGGCACCCACCCTGGCTCGCGGCACTGATTGCCGCGAGCAACACGGCCGGCCCGGTGGTCGGTGCCTGGTTGCTGCAGCGCCGTGGCCTGCACCCGGCACTCGATCGCCGTCGCGACCTGTGGCTGTTCGCGGCGATCGGCGTCGGCCTCGCGGCCGCCATCGGCGCGTTGGGCCATATCGCGGCGCTCGCGCTCGGCGGCGCCCTCGACGGCCCGGACATGCTGCGCGCCGGCGCGGCGGCCTGGGTGGGCAGCGCGATGGGAACGATGCTGGTCGGCATCCCGCTGCTGACGCTGTCATGGGCCGCCTGGCGGCAGGCGGTCGGCGATTGGCGCTGGCTGCAAAGCGCCCTGCTCATGGCCGCCGCCGTCGCAAGCGCGCTGCTGCTGACCTTCTTCACCGAGCCCGGCCAGGGCATGCAGTCGCCGCTGTTCTTCCTGCCGCACCTCGTGCTGTGCGCGCTGGTGGCGCGCAGCGGCCTGTTCGCGGCATCGACGGCGGCACTGGTGCTGACGGCAGGCACCGTGATCGCCGCCGCCTCCGGCGTGGGCGCGTTCTACCGGCACGATGGCACCGACGAAATGTGGCTGCTGGTGGGGTATGCCTGCAGCCTGCTGGCCATCCCGATGGTCGCCACGGCGCTGGCCGGGGAGATCGCCGCGAACGAGCGCCGTTGGCAGATGGCGCTCGATGTCTCGGAGATCGGCATCGGCGAATGGGACGTGGCCGGTGGCCGCATGGAGCTCTCGTCGCGCTGGCTGGCCTTGCTGGGCCACCGCATGCAGCCGTTCGGTCACAGCCTGGACGCGTTCTGGACGCTGGTGTACCCGGACGACGCACGCGCGGTTCGCGAGGCGGTGGAATCGCTGCAGCAACGCCGGGAACTCACCTGCCGCGTCGAATGCCGCATGCAGTGCCGCAACGGCCGCTGGAAGCCGTTCGAACTGCACGCGCTGGTCTGCGAGCATGGACCCGGCGGCGAACCGCTGCGCGTGATCACGACGGCGCGAGACATCAGCGACATGCAGTCCGCGCGCGAGTCGCAAGCCGTCTCGGACAGTGTGTTCCGGCATCTCCATGAAGGGCTGCTGATCACCGACGCGCAGCACCGCGTCGTCGATGCCAATCCCACCTACGTCGAGATCACCGGCTACAGCCGCGAAGAACTCCTCGGCACCGTGCCGGAACTGATCAACCAGGCGTCGGCGAATGCCGAGCACCGCGCGCGCCTGGCCGCGATCTTTGTGGCGCTCTTCGCCGAAGGCGCGTGGCGCGGCGAATTGCCGCACCACCGCCGCAACGGCGAGCCGTGCCTGCTGCAGTTGGCCATCAGCACGGTGCGGCCGGCGGCTGGCGAACCGGTGCGCAATCACGTCGTCACGGTGGTCGACATCACCCACACGCGCCGACAGCTCGAACAGCTGCAGCGCCAGGCCCACTTCGACGAGCTCACCCGGCTGCCGAACCGCGTGCGCCTCGCGCAGATGCTGCAGGGGGCGATGCAGACCAGCCGGCGCGAAGGCTCGCTGCTGACGGTGTGCTATCTCGACCTGGACCACTTCAAGCCGGTCAACGACCGCTTCGGCCACGACGCCGGCGATCGGCTGCTGGTCGAGCTGGCCAACCGCATGCGCCGCTCGCTGCGCTCGTGGGCCGGCGGCGACGACGTGGTCGCGCGCATCGGCGGCGACGAGTTCGTGCTGCTGCTGCGCACCGCCACGCTCGAAGAGAGTCGCCACGCCGTCGAGCGCGTCCTGAACCAGGTCTGCCAGCCCTACGGGCTGGGCGTGGGCGCCGGGCCGGTGCTGGTGACCGCCACGATCGGCGCCACGGTGTTCCCGCTCGACGGGGCCGACGCCGAGACGCTTTTGCGCCACGCCGACCACGCGATGTACGGCGCCAAGCAGGCCGGCCGCAACGGCTACCTGTTCTTCGACGCCGAGCATGACCGCCGCGCCGAGGCGCGCTTCGTCGCGCTCGGCCGGGTGCAGGAGGCGCTCGACGCCAACGAGTTCCGGCTGTTCTTCCAGCCCAAGGTCGACATGCGCAGCGCCAAGGTGCTCGGCGTCGAGGCGCTGCTGCGCTGGAAGCATCCGGAGCAAGGCGTGGTGTCGCCGGCGCAATTCCTGCCGCTGATCGAGAACACCGGGCTGTCGATCAGCGTCGGCAACTGGGTGCTGCAGCAGGGCATCGACCAGCTCGCGCGCTGGCTGCGCATGGGGCTGGACATCACGGTCAGCATCAACGTCTCGGCCCGGCACCTGCAGGAGCCGCTGTTCGCGCAGCATCTGGCGGGACTGCTGTCGCGACATCAGGCGCCGGTCGCGCACCGCCTGATCCTCGAGGTGCTCGAGACCGCCGCGGTGGCCGACGTCGACTACACCTGCGCGCTGATGGAGGAGTGCCGCGCGCTCGGGGTGCGGTTCGCGCTCGACGACTTCGGCACCGGCTACTCGACCTTCACCTACCTGAAGCGCCTGCCGATCGACATGCTCAAGATCGACCGCTCGTTCGTGCTGAACATGCTGGACGACCGGCAGGACCTGGCGATCGTGGAGGGCGTGATCGGCCTGTCGCACACCTTCGGCTGCTCGGTGGTCGCCGAAGGCGTGGAAACGCGCGCGCAGGCCGAGCGGCTGATCGCGATCGGCTGCCCGACCGGCCAGGGCAACGGCATCGCCGCAGCGATGCCGGCCGACCAGGTGGCCGACTGGGTGCGCGACTACGACGGGATGCCGGAAGCGGCCGAACTCTTCGCGCCGGCGTGAACCGGCCCGGCCATTGACGCGGCGGTAGACTGTCGCGTGATCCCGCCCGCCTTCATCCAGGACCTGCTCTCGCGCGTCGACATCGTCGAGATCGTGGGCCGCCACGTGCAGCTGAAGAAGGGCGGCGCGAACCTGATGGGGCTGTGCCCCTTCCATGGCGAGAAGTCGCCGAGCTTTTCGGTCAGCCCGAGCAAGCAGTTCTATCACTGCTTCGGCTGCGGCGCGAGCGGCGACGCGATCAAGTTCCTGACCGAGTACAGCGGCATGAGCTTCCTCGACGCGGTGCGCGACCTCGCCCAGCAGGCCGGCCTGCAGGTGCCCGAGGAAAACGTCTCGGCGGCCGAGCGCGATCAGGCGGCGGCCCAGAAGCAGCGGCGCAGCACCCTCAGCGACGTCCTCGCCAAGGCCGCCGACGCGTACCGCAAGCACCTTCGCCAGAGTCCGCGCGCGATCGATTACCTGAAGGGCCGCGGCCTGAGCGGCGAGATCGCCGCGCAGTTCGGCCTGGGCTACGCACCTGACGGCTGGCGCAGCCTGGCCAGCGTGTTCCCGAGCTATGACGATCCGCTGCTCGAAGAGAGCGGTCTCGTGATCGCGAAGCTGTCGGATGACGAGGCGGCTGGGCCGAGCGCCGGGCCGCCCCAAGGTCCCAATTCCCCCGGGGGATCGGACGACGTACCCACCGGCCGAGGGGCTCCATCCACGAAGCGATACGACCGCTTCCGCGACCGCATCATGTTCCCGATCCGCTCGGTCCAGGGCGACGTGATCGGCTTCGGCGGGCGCGTGCTCGATCGCGGCGAGCCCAAGTACCTGAACTCCCCGGAAACGCCGGTCTTCAGCAAGGGCCGCGAGCTTTATGGTCTGTTCGAGGGCCGCGTGGCGATCCGCCAGCGCGGCTACGCCCTGGTCGTCGAGGGCTACATGGACGTGGTCGCGCTGGCCCAGTCGGGCTTCGGCAACGCGGTGGCCACGCTCGGCACCGCGTGCACACCGGACCACCTGCACAAGCTGTTCCGCTTCACCGAGTCGGTGGTGTTCAGCTTCGATGGCGACAAGGCCGGGCGCCGCGCCGCCGGGCGCGCGCTCGAGGCCAGCCTGCCGCACGCGAGCGACACGCGCACGATCCGCTTTCTCTTCCTGCCGCCCGAGCACGACCCCGATTCGTACGTGCGCGAGTTCGGCGCCGAGGCGTTCGAGGCGTGCATCGCGCAATCGGTGCCGCTGTCACGCCAGCTGATCGAGGCGGCCGGCGAAGGCTGCGATCTGGCCACCGCCGAGGGCCGCGCCCACATGCTCGCGAACGCCAAGCCCTGGTGGAGCGCCCTGCCCGACGGCACGCTGAAGCGCCAGCTGCTCGCGGACATCGCCGCCGCCGCGCGCGACGACGTCGACCAGCTGGCGCGCCAGTGGGGCCACGCGCCGGTGCGCCCTGCCGCCCACGCGGCGCCGCCGTCGCGGCCGCCGGCGCGCCGTCCCGGCCGCGTCAGCAAGGGTGCGGCGAACCTGCTCGACCGGGCGATCTGGCTGCTGCTGCAACGCAGCGAGGTCTGGGCCCGGCTCGACGGTGGCGCCCATGACCTGCTGGCGGGCCAGCCGGCGCCCTACGACGCGCTGTTCGGCGCGATCGAGCGCTGCGTCCACGAGCACGGGCCGCTCGCGCCGGCAGCCATGCTGGACGAGTTGCGGGCCCAGGCGCCGCCGGACGACCCCGGCGCGGCCGCGGTGCTGGCGCGGATCGCCGCGTTCCACGATCCGGAGCCAGAGGCCGACATCGGCCACGAGCTCTCGCTCGTCGTCACCAAGCTGCGCCTGAACGCGGTCGACGAGGAGCTGAAGTCGCTGTTCGATTCGGGGGCGCAATCGCCCGATTCGCTGCGCCGCAGCCGCGAGCTGATGGATGAGCGCCGGCGCCTGAAAGCGTGATTGCCATTGGCAAATTGCGGGGCGTGGCGGTATAATCCTCGGTTGACGTTAGCGCGGCTAAGCGTGACAGCAGCACCTCCAGGCCCCGGCCACCCTTTGAACGAGGGTCCCCCAGCGGGTTTCAGGCCAAATTTTCCTGCAAGGACTGCACGCCAAATGATCACCCGAGCTTGCCCGCAGGGACCCGCCGATGCGACCGACGTCGCCGCGGCGTACCACGCCGTTGTCGGCCCGCCGGACTTGATTTGCGCGCGATCGTGCGCAAGTCGATGAATGGGCTGTCGCAACGTCGGCCTCACACCATCCAAGGATTTGCATGACCGCGAAGAAGACCGCCCCCGCCGCCCCTGCGCCCGAAACCAAGAAGGCCGCCGCCGCGAAGCCCGCGGTCGCGTCCACGAAGAGCGTCGCGAAGGCCACCAAGCCGGTCGCCAAGGCCGAGCCGGTCGCCAAGGGCAAGCCGGGACGCAAACCCAAGGTGGACGAGAAGGCCAAGAAGGGCGAGGACAGCGACGTCGACCTGTCCGACCTCGAGTCCGACCTGGAAGGCGAGCCCGAAGTCGAGGCCGCCACCGACGAGACCAAGGTCAAGGCCAAGCCGCTGCGCATGAAGGTGTCGCGCGCCAAGGAGCGCGCGCTGATGCGCGAATTCGGCCTCGAGGAGACCGCGCTCACCGAAGAGGAAGCCACCAAGCGCCGCCAGGAGCTGAAGACGCTCATCAAGATGGGCAAGACGCGCGGCTTCCTGACCCACCAGGAAATCAACGACCACCTGCCCGAGAAGCTGGTCGACAACGAGATCCTCGAGGCGATCGTGTCGATGCTCAACGACATGGGCATCGCGGTCTACGAGCAGGCGCCCGATGCCGCCACGCTGCTGATCGCCGGCGGCGGCACGACCACCGCCACCGAGGAAGAAGCCGAAGAAGCCGCCGAGGCGGCGCTGTCGACCGTCGACAGCGAGTTCGGCCGCACCACCGACCCGGTGCGCATGTACATGCGCGAGATGGGCACGGTCGAGCTGCTGACGCGTGAGGGCGAGATCGAGATCGCCAAGCGCATCGAGGGCGGATTGCAGGCGATGATGTACGCGATCAGCGCCTCGCCGACCACGATCGCCGAGATCCTTAGCTACGCCGACCGCATCCGCGCCGGCGACATGAAGATCTCCGAGGCCGTCGACGGCTTCGTCTCCGAAGACGAGGCCGACGACTACGTGGCCGAGGAAGACGTCGACTTCTTCGACGAGGAAGACGACGACGACGGCCAGGGCGGCAGCAAGGCGCTGACCAAGAAGCTCGAGGAGCTGAAGACCGCGGCACTGGTCAAGTTCGAGACGCTCGGCGTCAACTTCGACAAGATGCGCAAGGCGTTCGAGAAGGACGGCTACCAGTCGCCGGCCTACAACAAGGCCCAGCAGGCGATCAGCAGCGAGCTGATGACGATCCGCTTCACGGTCAAGACGATCGAGAAGCTGTGCGGCATCCTGCGTTCGCAGGTCGACGACGTGCGCCGCTACGAGCGCGAGCTGCGCAAGATCCTGGTCGACAAATGCGGCATGCCGCAGGAATACTTCATCAAGCACTTCCCGCCGAACATCCTGAACCTGAAGTGGGCCGAGAAGGAAGTCGCCGCCGGCAAGCCTTACAGCGCGATCCTCGCGCGCAACCTGCCGCCGGTGCAGGAGCTGCAGAAGAAGCTGACCGACCAGCAGGCGCGCGCCGTGGTGCCGCTCGACGACCTCAAGCGCATCAACAAGCGCATGAACGAGGGCGAGAAGGCCAGCCGCGACGCGAAGAAGGAGATGATCGAGGCCAACCTGCGCCTGGTGATCTCGATCGCCAAGAAGTACACCAACCGCGGCCTGCAGTTCCTCGACCTGATTCAAGAGGGCAACATCGGCCTGATGAAGGCGGTCGACAAGTTCGAATACCGCCGCGGCTACAAGTTCTCGACCTACGCGACGTGGTGGATCCGCCAGGCGATCACCCGCTCGATCGCCGACCAGGCGCGCACGATCCGCATCCCGGTCCACATGATCGAGACGATCAACAAGATGAACCGCCTGTCGCGCCAGCACCTGCAGGAATTCGGCTTCGAGCCGGACGCCCCGACGCTGGCCGAGAAGATGGAGATCCCGGAAGACAAGATCCGCAAGATCATGAAGATCGCGAAGGAGCCGATCTCGATGGAGACCCCCATCGGCGACGACGACGATTCGCACCTGGGCGACTTCATCGAGGACACCAACAACACCGCGCCGATCGAGGCCGCGATGCAGGCCGGCCTGCGTGATGTGGTCAAGGACATTCTCGATTCGCTGACGCCGCGCGAGGCCAAGGTGCTGCGCATGCGCTTCGGCATCGAGATGTCGACCGACCACACGCTGGAGGAAGTCGGCAAGCAGTTCGACGTGACGCGCGAGCGCATCCGCCAGATCGAGGCCAAGGCGATCCGCAAGCTCAAGCACCCGAGCCGTTCGGACAAGCTGCGCACCTATCTCGACACGCTGTAAGTCGGGCGTTCGACCGCAAGGCCCCGTGGCAGCACGGGGCCTCTTTCGTTGGCGCCGCGGCCGCCGCCCTTAAACTCCGCGGATGGCCCGCCCCGCGCATTCCGCATGACCCAGATCGTCGAACGGTCCGTCCTGTTTGCCGACCTGCGCGGCAGCACCTCGATGTACGAGACGCTCGGCAATGCCGACGCCACCGCGGTCGTCACGCAGAGCGTGGCGCTGCTCGCGCAGATCGTCGGCCACCATGGCGGGCGGGTCGTCAAGACCCTCGGCGACGGCTTGATGGCGATGTTCGACGGGCCGGCGCAGGCGGTGGGGGCGGCCGTCGAGCTGCACGAATCGCTGGAGCGCATCGGCTCGCCCGCAGGCTCGGGTCGATCGGTGCCGCTGAAGCTGCAGGTCGGCCTGGCGCATGGCGAGGTGATCGAGATGTCCGGCGACGTCTTCGGCGACGCCGTCAACGTGGCGGCCCGCCTGCTCGATCACGCCGGCGACAACGAGACGCTGGTGACGGCGGTCGTGCTCGGCGCGCTGCCCGAGCTGGAGCAGGCGCGCTTCCGCAGCCTGGACCGCATGCAGCTGCGCGGCAGGGTCGAGCCGGTGCACGTGTACCTGCTCGAGGGCTCGCGCCGCTTCGGCGACACCGCGACCACGGCCTACGGCGAGATGCTGGTGTTCTCGCCGGAGCCGGAGGGCATCCGCCTCGTCTGGCTCGATCAGAACCGGATCTACGCCGGCCCCAGCCTGCCGGTGATCCTGGGCCGCAGCCCGCAGGCGACCTACATCATCGACGACACCCGGGTGTCCCGCTCGCACGCCCGGATCGTCTGGCACGGCGGCACCTTCCAGCTCACCGACCTCTCCTACAACGGAACCTACGTGCGCTTCGACCACGACCCGGAAATCATCGGCCTGCGCCGCGGCAGTTGCACGCTCCACGGCAGTGGCACGATCGGTCTGGGCGCGCCGCCGTCCGATCCGGCCAGCCCGTGCGTGCGCTTCGAGATCCTGAAGTTCGCCGACACGCACCGCGGCCCGCCGTCCGAGTTCGGCGCCCGATGAGCTTCGCGCCCGAACCGGCCTACCGCCACGGCGACCCTTCGCGCACGGCCGTCCTGCTCTGCAACCTGGGCACGCCCGACGCGCCGACCCCGGCGGCGGTGCGCCGCTACCTCGCCGAATTCCTGAGCGACCGGCGCGTCGTCGAGATCCCGCGCCTGCTCTGGCTGATGATCCTGCACGGCGTGATCCTGCGCACGCGCCCCGCCAAGTCGGCCCGCAAGTACGCCAGCATCTGGACGCCGGAAGGCTCCCCGCTGAAGGTCTGGACCGAGAAGCAGGCCAAGCTGCTGCGCGGCTACCTCGGGCAGCGCGGCCACACCGTCACGGTGCATTACGCGATGCGTTACGGCAGTCCATCGATCGCCTCGGTGATGGACGAGCTGAAGGCCCAGGGGGCGACGCGCGTGCTCGTGCTGCCGCTCTACCCCCAGTATTCGGCCACGACGACCGCCAGCGTCGGCGACGCCGTCTACGCCTGGGCGCAGCAGGCGCGCCACGTGCCGGAACTGCGCTTCGTCAACCGCTACCACGACGACGCCGGCTACATCGCCGCGCTCGCCAAGCGGGTCGAGGACCACTGGATGTCGCACGGCCGACCCGACAAGCTGCTGCTCAGCTTCCACGGCGTGCCGCGGCGCACGCTCGCGCTCGGCGACCCGTACCACTGCGAGTGCCTGAAGACCGCACGGCTACTCGGCGAACGGCTCGCACTGGGCAAGGACGACATGGTCGTGACCTTCCAGAGCCGCCTCGGCCGCGCCGAGTGGCTGCAGCCTTACACCGAGCCCACGCTGATCGCGCTCGCCCAGCAGGGGGTCAAGCGGGTCGACGTGCTGTGCCCCGGCTTCACCTCCGACTGCCTCGAGACGCTCGAGGAGATCGACCAGGAAGGCCGCGCGGCCTTCTTGAAGGCAGGCGGCGCGGAATTCAACTACCTGCCCTGCCTGAACGACCAGCACGAGTGGATCGCGGCGCTGGCGGGGGTTGCGATCCGCCACCTGCAGGGCTGGCCGACGACCGTGGCCGACGACCCGGAAGCGCGCGAGAAGCAGCGCCGGCGGGCGCTGGCCGCAGGCGCGGCGGCCTGATCAGCCCTCGCCCGCCACCACCGGCCGGCGCTTGCGCAGCAGCTTCATCGCACGCGGCAGCACCAGCACCGCCAGCACGACAATCAGCAGGCTCAGCGAACCGGGCCGCTCGACGAACACGCTCCACTTGCCCTCGCCGATCGACATCGCGTTGCGCATTTGCGCTTCGGCGAGCGGCCCGAGGATCATGCCGATCACGACCGGCGCGGCCGGGAAGTCGAAGCGCCGCATCACCAGCCCGAGCAGGCCGATCGCGTACAGCAGCACCAGGTCGAACGCCGACTGGCGCATGCCGTAGACGCCGACCGTCGCGAAGATCAGGATGCCGGCGTACAGCTGCGCCTTCGGCACCTTCAGCAGCTTGACCCACATGCCCACCAGCGGCAGGTTCAGCACCAGCAGCATCACGTTGCCGATGTAGAGCGACGCGATCAGCGCCCACACCAGCGCGGAGTTCTTGTCGAGCAGCTGCGGCCCCGGCTGGATGCCGTAGTTCTGGAAGGCGCCGAGCAGGATCGCGGCGGTGTTCGAGGTCGGGATGCCGAGCGTCAGCAGCGGGATCAGCGTCGCGGTGATCGCGGCGTTGTTGGCCGCCTCGGGGCCGGCCACGCCTTCGATCGCGCCGACCGTGCCGAACTCCTCCGGGTGCTTGGACAGCTTGCGTTCGGTCGCGTAGCTGAGGAAGGTGGGGATCTCGCTGCCGCCGGCCGGGATCGTCCCGAACGGGATGCCGATCGCGGTCGCGCGCAGCCACGCCGGCCACGAGCGCTTCCATTCCTCGCCGGTCATGTGGACCTTGCTCAGCTTGTTCTGCGTGTCGACGACCTTGCCCTCGTACAGCATCACGTACAGCGCCTCGGCGACCGCGAACAGGCCGACCGCGATCAGCACGACCTCGATGCCGTCCATCATCTCCGGCACGTTCAGCGTGTAGCGGGCCTGGCCGCTGATCTGGTCGAGGCCGATCAGCCCGATCGCCAGGCCGATGAACAGCGAGGTCATGCCGCGCAGCGTGCTCTTGCCGAGCACCGCGCTGACCGTCACGAACGCCAGCATCATCAGCATGAAGTATTCGGGCGGACCGAGCAGCACCGCGTACTTGGCCACCACCGGCGCGGCGACCGTGACGACGATCGTGCCGATCGTGCCGGCGACGAACGAGCCGATCGCCGCGGTCGCGAGCGCGGCCCCGGCGCGACCGTTCTTGGCCATCTTGTTGCCTTCCATGGCGGTGACCATGGAGCCGGCCTCGCCGGGCGTGTTGAGCAGGATCGAGGTCGTCGAGCCGCCGTACATCGCGCCGTAGTAGATGCCGGCGAAGAAGATCATCGAGCCGGTGGGTTCGACCTGCAACGTGATGGGCAGCAGCATCGCCACCGCGGTGGCCGGGCCGATGCCGGGCAGCACGCCGATCGCGGTGCCGATCGTGCAACCGGCCAGCGCCCACAGCAGGTTGATCGGCGTGCCGGCGGTGATGAAGCCTTGGAGGAGTTGGTGCCAGATGTCCATCAGGGTTCCATCAGATCCAGCCGCTGCCGGTCAGGCCGGGCAGGTTGATCGCCAGCAGCTTGGTGAACATCCAGTACACCGGCGCCGCGATGCAGGCGCCGATCAGCGCGTCCTTGACGAACGCCATCGGTGACCAGTCCGGCGCGCCTTGCGACGCCTTGTAGCCACGCACCGCGAGCACGAAGCACAGCGTGCAACTCAGGATGAAGCCGATGCGCGTGATCAGCAGCGCGTTGAGCAGCATGCCGGCGGTGACCCAGCCGAAGCCGGGCCAATAGCCGCGCTCGTCGCCCGAGGGCTCCTCCATCTCGCGAAAGCCGCCGCTGACGGATTCCCAGATCAGCAGGCCGCCGCACAGCGCGAGCGCGACCGCGACGACCCAGGGCACGAAGTTCGGCCCGACGCCGCCGTAGCCGGCCTCGGAGCTGATCTGCGTGGCACCCACGGCCATCACCGCCGCGAGCACCAGCGTCCCGACGCCGATCAGCGTCTGCGGCAACCGGGCGGTCATGCTTACACCATGCCCGACTTGTGCATGATCGCGCGCAACGACGCGAACTCGTCGTCGACGAACTTGTCGAACGCCGGGCCGGTCAACAGCGCCGGGGTCCAGCCGTTGCGCTCTATCGCCTCGGCCCAGGACTTGTGCTTGGTCGCGGTCAGGATCATGTCGGTCAACGCCTTGCGCTGCTCCGGCGTGATGCCAGCGGCGCCGTACACGCCGCGCCAGTTGCCGATCACGACGTTGTAGCCCTGCTCCTTCATCGTCGGCACGTCGACGCCCTTCAGGCGCGTCTCGGAGGTCATCGCGATCGCGCGCATCTTGCCGGTGGTGATGTACTCGGAGAACTCCGACAGGCCGCTGCCGCCGACCGTGACGTTGCCGCCCAGGATCGCCGCGGTCGCCTCACCGCCTCCACGGAACGCCACGTAGTTGATCTTGGCCGGGTCGACACCGACCTCGCGCGCCAGCATCGCCGCGGCGATGTGCTCGGTCGATCCGCGCGAACCACCGCCCCACTTGACGCTGCCCGGGTCCTTCTTGAGCTGCTCGACCACGTCCTTCATCGACTTGAGCGGCGAGTTCGCCGGCAGCACGAAGACGTTGTACTCGCTGATCAGGCGCGCGATCGGCGTGGCCTGCGAGAGCTGCACCGGCGGCTTGCCGGTGATGATGCCGCCGAGCATGACGGCGCCCATCACCATCAGCGTGTTGCCGTCGCCCTTGGCGCTGTTGACGAACTGCGCCAGGCCGATGGTGCCGGCCGCGCCGCCCTTGTTGTCGAAGCTGACGGTGCTGGCGGCACCGGAGTCCATCAGCGCCTTGCCGAGCGCGCGGCCGGTGGTGTCCCAGCCGCCGCCCGGGTTGGCGGGGATCAGCATCTTGAGGTTCGCTGCTGCCCACGCGGGCAGGGGCAGCGCACTCGCTGCGGCGAGCGCGGCGAGGGATTTGAGGAAAGTATCGCGACGCATCATGAGTCTCCAGTAGGCGTGAATGGCACCGATGGTCGATGCTCGCGAGCCAGCCTGTCAATCGGCTGTCGACCGGCCTAGGGGAAACACGAAGCCCGCGCCTGCTACCGTTGCCGCATGAAGCTGCTGCTGATCGAAGACAACCTGGCGATGCAGACCACGCTGCAGCGGACCTTTCAGCGCCGCGGCATTCAGGTGGTCTGTTGTGCCGACGGTGCACGCGCGCTCGACCGCTGGCAGGCCAGCGTGCCCGACGTGGTGCTGCTGGACCTGAGCCTGCCGGGGCTCGATGGGTTGCAGGTGCTCGAGCAGGCGCGCGTCGCCGGTCTGAAGACGCCGGTGCTGATCCTCACCGCACGCGGCACGGTCGGCGACCGCATCCTCGGCCTGAATACCGGCGCCGACGACTACCTGCCCAAGCCGTTCGACCTCGACGAGCTGGAAGCGCGGGTGCGCGCCCTCGCCCGCCGCCACGCGAGCGCCGCCGACGCCGAAGCCGACGCGAGCCCCGAATACAGCGGCCTGCGCTGCGATGCCGACAGCGGCGCGATCTACTACCGCGGCGAGCCGCTCGAACTCGCACCGCGCGAAGCCGCGCTGCTGCGCGCGGTGCTGGCGAAGGCCGGCCAGGCGGTGAGCAAGGAGCGCCTGTCCGAACTGGTGTTCCCGGGCGAATCGCAGGTGCAGTCCGACGCGATCGAGGTCGTCGCCTACCGCCTGCGCAAGAAGCTCGCCCACACCGGCGCGCAGCTCGTGACCCTGCGCGGCCTGGGCTATCTGCTGAAAGCGGCGGCGTGACCGGAGCGGGTCGCCTGTCGCTGCGCGGCCGGCTGCTGGTCGGCATCCTGGTGCCGGTGCTCGGCGTGGTGGCGATCAACACCGTCAGCCTGTACCGGCAGGCGCTGCGCTCGGCCGACACCGCCTACGACCGCACGCTGCTCGCGTCGGCCAAGACGATCGGCGAAGACCTGGAGGTGATCGGCGCGGGCGCCGACGCCCACCTCGGTGCGACCGTGCCCTACTCGGCGCTCGAGCCGTTCGAGGCCGACAACCGCAGCCGCATGTTCTACAAGGTCAGCGGCTTCCGCGGCGAGATGGTGTCCGGCTTCGCGGATCTGCCGGGTTGGAAGGGCCAGGTGCCGGCCAAGGGACCCTACGCCGCACTGGTCGACTTCTACGACGACGTCTACCAGCAGCAGCCGGTGCGCGTCGCGGTGCTGCTGCAGCCGGTGGCCGGCGCCGAGGGTCGCGGCATGGCGACGATCCAGGTCGCCGAGACGCTGGAGCTGCGCCAGACGCTCGCGCGCCAGATCCTGATCGACACCCTGTGGCGCCAGGCCGCGCTGATCGCGCTGATCGCGGGCGTCGTCGTGCTCGTCGTGCACCGCGCGACCCGGCCGGTACGGGTGCTCAGCGAGCGCATCAACGCCCGTCACGCGAACGACCTGACGCCGATCGCGCTCGGCAATGCGCCGCGCGAGTTGCTCCCGCTGGTCGACGCGACCAACCAGGTGATGGCGCGGCTGGGCCACCTGCTCGATCACCAGAAGCGCTTCGTGCGCGACACGTCGCACCAGCTGCGCACGCCGCTGGCGGTGCTGAAGACGCAGGTGCAGTCGGCGCTGCGCGGCGATGTCGAGCCGGCGCAGGCGCTGACCGAGATCGACCATACCGTGAACCGCGCGACCGAGCTCGCCAACCAGATGCTCGCGCTCGCCAAGGTCGAGCAGCTGCGCCAGCAGGGTGACGCGCCCGTGACCGACTGGGCCGAGATGGTGCGCGCGGTCGCGCTCGACCTGGCGCCGCTGATCGCCGAGCGGCACATCGACTTCTCGCTCGAGACGGTGCCGGCGCCGGTGCGGGCGCACGAGTGGGCGCTGCGCGAGCTGGCCCGCAACCTGCTGCACAACGCCGTCAAGAACACGCCCGCCGGCTCGCGCCTGGCGGTCTCGATCGTGCGCGACGCGCACCACGCGGCGCTGACGATCGCCGACAGCGGCCCCGGCATTTCCCGCGCGCAGCGCGAGCGCCTGTTCCAGCCGTTCGCGGCCGGGGCGCCGGGCCACGACCTGCGGCACGGGTCCGGCCTGGGGCTGGCAATCTGCCAGGAGATCGTCCTGGCGCTCGGCGGCGCCCTCGCCCTTGACAACCGCACGATGCGCGCCCAAGTTCAAGGGCTGGACGCCACCGTGCGGCTCCCGCTCGCCGACAATCCGCCTCGATGAAAGAATCTCCCCGAACCGACAAGGTCCGACTCGACAAATGGCTCTGGGCCGCCCGCTTCTTCAGGACCCGCAGCCTGAGCGCCGACGAGATCGGCCGCGGCCGGGTGCAGGTCAACGGCCAGGCGGCCAAGGCCTCGCGCGAGGTGCGGGTCGGTGACCTGATCGCGTTGAAGCAGGGCGCCGTCGCCCGCGTGGTGTGGGTGCGGGCCGCCACCGAACAGCGTGGCTCCGCGACGCTCGCCGCCGAGATGTTCGAGGAAACGCCGGAAAGTCTCGAGCAGCGCACCCGCCAGGCGCTGGAGCGCCGCGTGAATACCGAACCGTCGCTCGCCATCGAGCAGGGCCGCCCGACCAAGCGCGACCGGCGCCAGTTGGCCGACTGGAACCGCTGGAGCGCGTCGGTCGAGCCGGAATGAAGGCACCGGCCGAGCGATCGGCCTCAAATAATCCTGCAATCCCCTCTTGAACCTGAGGGCAATCGCCCCACGTGGGCGACTACGGAAACCCTTGCACGCCATGACGAACATCGACCCGACCTTTTCTTCCCCGCCCGCCCCCGAGTCCGCCGACCCGAGCACGGCCCAGGACAGCGCGGCCGCCAACGCCGACACCCGGCTGCAGGAGCTCGAGGCCAAGCACGCCGAAGTGGCCGATGCCTACCTGCGTGCCAAGGCCGAGGCCGAAAATACCCGCCGGCGCGCGGAGGACGAGATCGCCAAGGCGCGCAAGTACGCCGTCGAGGGCTTCGCCGACAGCCTCCTGCCCGTGAAGGACAGCCTGGAGGCCGCGATCGCGCTGCCCGACGCCACGCCCGAGCAGATGCTCGAAGGCGTTCATGCCACGCTGCGCCAGCTGGTCTCGGCGCTCGAGCGCAACAAGGTCGTCGAGATCAATCCGGCGGCCGGTACCAAGTTCGACCCGCACCAGCACCAGGCCATCAGCGTCGTGCCCGCCGCACAGGAGCCCAACACGGTGGTGACGGTGCTGCAGAAAGGCTACCTGATCGCCGACCGCGTGCTGCGCCCGGCGCTCGTCACCGTCGCGGCCTCTGCCTGACGAAAGCCGCGAGAAGTCCACAGGTTCAGGCTTGAAAGCCCACACCTTATCCACACGTTAAGAACAACTCAATCCAGTCTCCAGGAGCACACCATCATGGCCAAAATCATCGGCATCGACCTCGGCACCACCAACTCGTGCGTGTCGATCATGGAAGGCAACACCACCAAGGTGATCGAGAACAGCGAGGGTGCGCGCACCACGCCGTCGATCGTCGCGTACCAGGAAGACGGCGAGATCCTCGTCGGCGCCTCGGCGAAGCGCCAGGCCGTCACCAACCCCAAGAACACGTTGTACGCGGTGAAGCGCCTGATCGGCCGCAAGTTCACCGAGAAGGAAGTGCAGAAGGACATCGACCTGATGCCCTACAAGATCGTCGCGGCCGACAACGGCGACGCGTGGGTCGAAGTGCGCGGCAACAAGCTCGCGCCGCAGCAGGTCAGCGCCGAGACGCTGCGCAAGATGAAGAAGACCGCCGAGGACTACCTGGGCGAGACTGTCACCGAGGCCGTGATCACCGTGCCCGCGTACTTCAATGACGCGCAGCGCCAGGCCACCAAGGATGCCGGTCGCATTGCCGGCCTGGATGTGAAGCGCATCATCAACGAGCCAACCGCGGCCGCGCTCGCGTTCGGCCTCGACAAGAACGAGAAGGGCGACCGCAAGATCGCCGTGTACGACCTGGGCGGCGGCACGTTCGACATCTCGATCATCGAGATCGCCGATGTCGACGGCGAGAAGCAGTTCGAGGTGCTGTCGACCAACGGCGACACCTTCCTCGGCGGCGAAGACTTCGACCAGCGCATCATCGATTACATCGTCACCGAGTTCAAGAAGGAGCAAGGCGTCGACCTCACGAAGGACGTGCTCGCGCTGCAGCGCCTGAAGGAAGCGGCCGAAAAGGCCAAGATCGAGCTGTCGTCGAGCACGCAGACCGACATCAACCTGCCGTACGTGACGGCCGATGCCTCGGGCCCGAAGCACCTGAACATCAAGCTGACGCGCGCCAAGCTCGAGGCCCTGGTCGAGGACCTGATCGAGCGCACGATTGCCCCGTGCCGCACCGCGATCAAGGATGCCGGCGTGGCGGTCGGCGCGATCAACGACGTGATCCTGGTCGGCGGCATGACCCGCATGCCAAAAGTGCAGGAGAAGGTCAAGGAGCTGTTCGGCAAGGAGCCGCGCAAGGACGTGAACCCTGACGAAGCGGTCGCCGTCGGCGCCGCGATCCAGGGCCAGGTGCTCGCCGGCGACCGCAAAGACGTGCTGCTGCTCGACGTGACGCCGTTGTCGCTGGGCATCGAGACGCTCGGCGGCGTGATGACCAAGATGATCAAGAAGAACACCACGATCCCGACCAAGTTCGCGCAGGTGTTCAGCACCGCCGACGACAACCAGCCGGCCGTGACGATCAAGGTCTACCAGGGCGAGCGCGAGATGGCCTCTGGCAACAAGAGCCTGGGCGAGTTCAACCTCGAAGGCATCCCGCCGTCGCCGCGCGGCATGCCGCAGATCGAAGTGAGTTTCGACATCGACGCGAACGGCATCCTGCACGTCGGCGCGAAGGACAAGGGCACCGGCAAGGAAAACAAGATCACGATCAAGGCCAACTCGGGCCTGAGCGAGGCCGAGATCGAGCAGATGGTCAAGGACGCCGAGATGAACGCGGCCGACGACAAGAAGAAGCTCGAGCTGATCCAGGCCCGCAACTCGGCCGACGCGATGATCCACAGCGTCAAGAAGAGCCTGGCCGAGCACGGCGACAAGCTCGAGGCCGGCGAGAAGGAGAAGGTCGAGGCTGCCCTGAAGGACGCCGAGGAATCGCTGAAGAGCGAGGACAAGGCCGAGATCGAGGCCAAGACCGAGGCGCTGATGACCTCGAGCCAGAAGCTGGGCGAGAAGATCTACGCCGAGTCGCAGGCCGCAGCCGCTGCGGCGGGTGCCGGGGACCAGGCACAGCCGCAGGCCGAGGCCGCCTCCGCGAAGCCGGCGGCCGACGACAACGTCGTCGACGCCGAGTTCAAGGAAGTCAAGAAGGGCTGATTGGCCCAACACTGACCCTCGCCGGTTTCGGGCGGAGCACGCGGCTCCGACCGGAACCGGCGTTGGTGCTTGAAGCGAATACCGAATCGACGGAGCCCGGATTTCATGGCCAAACGCGACTACTACGAAACGCTGGGGGTGGCGAAGAACGCCAGCGAAGACGACATCAAGAAGGCCTATCGCAAGCTCGCGATGAAGCACCACCCGGACCGCAACCAGGGTGACGATGCGAAGAAGTCGGAAGAGAAGTTCAAGGAGGCCAAGGAGGCCTACGAGATGCTCACCGATCCGCAGAAGCGGGCCGCGTACGACCAGTACGGCCACGCCGGCGTCGACCCGAACATGGGCCGCGGTGCCGGCGGCCCGGGCGCGGAAGGGTTCGGCGGCTTCGCCGAGGCCTTCGGCGACATCTTCGGCGACATCTTCGGCGGCGCAGCCGCGGGCGGGCAGCGCCGCGGTGGTGGTCAGCAGGTGTTTCGCGGCAGCGACCTGAGCTATGCGATGGAGATCACGCTCGAGGAAGCGGCGCACGGCAAGGAAACCCAGATCCGCATCCCGTCGTACGAGACCTGCGAGACCTGCAAAGGCAGCGGCGCCAAGCCCGGCACCTCGCCCAAGACCTGCAGCACCTGCCACGGCCAGGGCACGGTGCACATGCGCCAGGGCTTCTTCAGCATCCAGCAGACCTGCCCGCACTGCCATGGCACCGGGAAGATCATCCCCGAGCCCTGCACCACCTGCAGCGGCCAGGGCCGGATCAAGAAGAACAAGACGCTGGAGGTGAAGATCCCCGCCGGCATCAACGAGGGCATGCGGATCCGCTCCAGCGGCAACGGCGAGCCGGGCACGAACGGCGGGCCGGCGGGTGACCTCTACATCGAGATCCGGATCAAGCAGCACGAGATCTTCGAGCGCGACGGCGACGATCTGCACTGCACCGTGCCGGTCGGCCTGACGACCGCGGCGCTGGGCGGCGAGATCGAGGTGCCCACGCTCGGCGGCAAGGCCGAGATCGAGTTGCCCGAGGGCACGCAGCACGGCAAGACTTTCCGCCTGCGCGGCAAGGGCATCAAGGGCGTGCGTTCGAGCTACCCGGGTGACCTGTACTGCCACGTGAGCGTCGAGACGCCGATCAAGCTGACCGAACACCAGCGCAAGCTGCTGAAGGAACTGGACGAGTCGTTCCGCAAGTCCGGCGACCGGCATTCGCCGAACGCCAAGACGTGGACCGACCGCGTCAAGGACCTGTTCAAGTAAATCGCCGGCTGTCCGGTCGGCCTGGACGGCCGGCCGACCGACAATCACGGGCATGACGCAGCGCAAGACCTTCTCCGGCTTGTCCAGCAGCGCCGCTGCGGGAGGCGGCTGGAATCCGTGGACGCTGGCGGTGCTGGCGGGCCTGTGGATCGCTGCGCTGCCGAACTGGCCGCTGTGGCAGGCGCTGCTGGCGCTGCCCGAGACCCAGTCGGCCCGGGGTGCGCTGTTCTTGATCGGCTTCGCCGCGATGGTCGCCGCGGTCAACGCGCTGTTGCTCACGCTGTTCGCCTGGCGCGTCACGATCAAGCCCGCGATCGCGTTCATGCTGCTCGCCGCCGCGTTCGGTGCGCACTTCATGGGCAGCTACGGTGTGGTCATCGACACCACGATGATGACCAACGTCGTGCAGACCGACCCGCGCGAGGTGCGTGACCTGCTGAACCTGCGCATGCTCGGCAGCGTGGTGCTGCTGGCCGCATTGCCGCTCCTGCTGCTCTGGCGTGCGCCGGTGCGGGGACTGGGCGTGCTGCGGCAAGCCGGTCGCAACCTCGCCGGCCTGCTCGCGCTGGTGATCGTGCTGGCCGCGTTGCTGTTCGCGCTGTTCGCCGACCTGTCGGCGACGATGCGCAACCACAAGTCGATGCGCTACCTGATCAACCCGGTGAATTCGCTCTATGCACTGGTCGACCTGGGCCTGAAGTCGAAGGCGCGTCCTGCCGGCCCGCCGCTCGCGATCGGGGCCGACGCACGGGTGCTGGCACGTGCGCCGGGCGGCAAGCCGCCGCTGGTGGTGGTCGTCGTCGGCGAGACCGCGCGGGCCGATCACTTCGCGCTCAACGGTTACGCGCGGCCGACCAACCCCGAACTCGCCAAGCTCGACGTCACCAGCTTCCGCCAGGTCATGTCCTGCGGCACCAACACGGCGGCGTCGTTGCCGTGCATGTTTTCGTCGCTCGGCAAGCAGGGCTTCGAGTCTCGCGATCGCGACCACGAGAACCTGCTCGACCTGGTGCAGCGCGCCGGCATGGCGGTGCTCTGGCTCGACAACCAGGCCGGCTGCAAGGGCCTGTGCGAGCGCGTGCCGAACGCCTTCGCGCATGACCCCGTCGCCGGCGCGCCGGCGCTGCCCGCGAACTTGTGCGATGGCGAAGATTGCCTGGACGCCGCGCTGCTGCACGGCCTCGATGCGCGCCTGGCCGCCCTGCCGGCCGACCGCCGTGGACGCGGGGTGCTGCTTGTGCTGCACCAGATGGGCAGCCACGGCCCGGCGTACTACAAGCGCAGCCCGCCCGACCGCAAGCCGTTCATGCCCGAGTGCACGACGAACGTGTTGCAGCAGTGCGGGCGCGACCCACTCGTGAATGCCTACGACAACTCGATTGCCTACACCGATCACGTGCTGGCCCAGACGATCGGCTGGCTGCGCCAGCAGTCGGCCTACGACACGACGATGCTCTACCTGTCCGACCATGGCGAATCGCTGGGCGAGAACAACCTCTACCTGCACGGGCTGCCGTACGCCGTCGCGCCAATCGAGCAGAAACACGTGCCGATGATCCTGTGGCAAGGGCCGCACGCCAGCGCCCAGACGGCCTGCGTCCGGGGCAGACGCGACGTGCCGCTGACGCACGACAACCTCTTTCACACGACCCTCGGACTGCTCGGCATTGCGGCGGTCGAGTACAAACAGCCCTTCGACGTACTCGCCGGTTGCCGCGCCCCCTGACGACGGGCGTGTGCCCCGGCTTCAACACGGGAGCACCATGTCCGCGCAGGCCGATTCACTCAGGTCGATCTTCTATGCCCTCGCCGCCAACTTCGCCATCGCGATCGCGAAGACGGCCGGCGCGGTGTACACCGGCTCGGCCTCGATGCTGGCCGAAGCGATCCACTCGTTTGCCGACTGCGGCAACCAGGCCCTGCTGATCTGGGGCCTGAAGGAGGCCAAGCGCGGTGCCTCGCCGGACCATCCGCTCGGCTACGGCCGGGCGATCTACTTCTGGAGCTTCATCGTCGCGCTGATGCTGTTCAGCATGGGCGGCCTGTTCTCGATCTACGAAGGCGTGCACAAGCTGCACGACAGCGGTCCGGTGAAGTACGCATGGGTGGCGGTCGGAATCCTGAGCTTCGGCATCGTGGCCGAATCGGTCTCGCTGTGGGGCGCGCTGCGCGAGATCAACAAGGAGCGCGGCGACATGGGCCTGTGGCGCTGGTTCCGGACCTCGCGCCAGAGCGAGCTGCTGGTGATATTCGGCGAGGACATGGCCGCCCTGGGCGGCCTCGTGGTGGCGCTCGGCTTCATCGGCTTGGCGATGGTCACCGGCAACCCGATGTGGGACGCGGTCGGCTCGATCTGCATCGGCGTGCTGCTGGTGCTGGTGGCGGTGCTGGTTGGCGTGGAGGTCAAGGCGCTGCTGGTCGGCCAGAGCGCGGAGCCCACCGTGCTGGCCGCCATGCGCGCGCATCTCGAGGCGCAGCCCCAGGTGGCCCAGGTGTACAGCCTGATCACGCAGCAGCTGGGCAGCGAGATCATGGTGGCGGTGAAGGCGAGGATGCACCCGCTCGCCTCGGACGTGGCGCTGATCGAGGCCATCAACGGCATCGAGCGCAGCCTGCGCGGTGCATTCCCGAGCACGCGGTGGATATTCTTCGAGCCCGACCTGCGCGATTGAGGCGCGACCTCAGCCGAACAGGTCCTGCTGACCGTCCGCGCGCGACTTGATCGGACGGCGGAACTGCGTCAGGTCGAGCGCGATGCGCTCGCCATCGAGACCGAAACGCGCGATCGCCTTGCGCAGGCGCTGCTGCAGCAGTTGCGCCCAGACGCCTTCGCCCTTCATGCGCGAGCCGAAGCTGGCGTCGTAGTCACGGCCGCCGCGCATCTCGCGCACGCGCGCCATGACCCGCGCCGCGCGATCCGGGAAGTGCTGATCGAGCCACTGCTGAAAGATCGGGTTCACCTCCCAGGGCAGGCGCAGCACGATCCCGAACGCCGAGCGCGCGCCGGCCGATGCCGCGGCCTCGAGCACGCGCTCGAGCTCGGGCTCGTTGATGAACGGGATCAGCGGCGAAACGCTGACACCCACCGGTACGCCTGCCTTCGACAAGGTCTCGATCGTCCGCAGGCGGCGCTGCGGCGACGCCGCGCGCGGCTCGAGGATGCGCGCCAGCGCCGGGTCGAGCGAGGTCACCGACACGTAGACCGCGACCAGCCCCTTCTGAGCCATCGGCGCGACCAGATCGAGATCGCGCTCGATGCCCGACGACTTGGTGACGAGCGAGAACGGATGCGCGCACTCCGACAGCACCTCGATCACCTGCCGGGTGATGCCGAGCTTGCGCTCCACGGGCTGGTACGCGTCGGTCGCCGAGCCGATGTTCAGCCATTTGGGCACGTAGGTGCGGCTCGAAAACGCCTCGCGCACTTTCTCGGCGGCGTTGACCTTGGCGATGATCCGGGTCTCGAAATCCAGCCCCGGTGACAGGTTCAGGTAGCTGTGCGTCGGCCGAGCGAAGCAATAGACGCAGCCGTGCTCGCAGCCGCGGTACGGATTGATCGACAGGTCGAACGCAATGTCCGGCGAGTCGTTGCGTGACAGGATCGACTTGACCCGCTCCTCGATCACCGAGGTCGCGGGGGGCACCCGCTCTTCGCTCGCCTGCTGGTCGAGCGTGCCCCATCCGTCGTCGTACGCTTCGGTCGACTGCTTCGCATAGCGGTGCTCGATCGCCCACACCGTCCCCCGCCCCTTCGTCGGGCCCTGGGACCGCCCCACTGCGTCCTCGCGCTCGCTGCCGCTGATTCGCCGACTCTCATTCATGCTGTAAATATATACAGTATTTGCCGCTGTCGGTTTGCACCAACTGTTGCAAGCGCCCGGGCCATGCCCGGCGAGCGCTCGATATGCTTGCGGCTCGATGCCGAACAACTCCGTCCTCGTTGGCGTTCCGCTGCTGCTGGGCGGCCTGGCCAGCGCCGCCTGGTGGATCTGGCGCCGGCGCCGCGGGAACGCCGGGCTCGCGCCCGCGCCGCGCAGGAGTGCGCCGGACCTGCCCGATCGCGAATTCGACGCGGTGGTCGTGCAGGCGTTCCAGCGCCAGGGCTATCAGCTGATCGATGGCGGCAAGGGCATCCGGGCGCTGACGCTGCGGCGGGATCGCGAGACGTATCTGGTGCAGTGTCGGCATCGGCACGTCGCGAAGGTGGGCGTCGACGCCGTGCAGGCACTGCACCGAGAAATGACCGCGTGCGGCGCCAACGGCGGCTTCATGCTCACCGAAGGTCGGTTCTCGCGCGAGGCGACCGCCCTCGCGGCCAGTTGCAACGTCCGCTTGCTCGAGGGCTCGGCCCTGCACGGACTGCTCGAATCGAGCCGCCCGAAGCGTCACGGCGCGTAACGTCGCCGCGCCTTGTCCGACAGGGCGGCCGGCAGACCGCTCACGCGCGCCGACGCCCCATGCCCACAAGCCGGGCTTGATGCGAATCCTAGAGTGTGGCCACTCCCAACTCCATGCCACACCCCATGAAACTCGTCCAAAAGCTCCTGCTCGCATGCATCCCTTTGGCTGCCTTGGCCGCGTGCGGCGGCGGTGACACCGAGGACCGCCTCGACGTCGCCGACCCGGTCGTGCGCTTTGTCCACGCCGCGCCTGCTGCGCCGAACGTGACGCTGTACCGCGCGGCCATCGCGCAACCGGATGCGACCAGCGTCAGCTACCTGTACGCGTCGAACTACTTCGACGTCGATCTCGGTGTATCGGACTGGTCGGTGAAAACAGCCGTAGGCGGCGTCGAGGTCGGCACGGTCAGCATCGACCCGCAGCGCGGCACCAAGTACACGATCGTCGCGCTGCAAACGTCCGCGACGAGCGCCGGGACCTACCTGATCACCGACCCGTACAACAAGGCGCTCACCAGCGACAGCACGCACCTGCGCGTGATGAACGCGTCGTACAACGCCGCCAGCGTCGACGTCTACATGAACACGCCGGGAACCGACATCGCGACCGTGACGCCCAAGATCTCCGGCACTGCATTCAACACCGCCGGCCCGGCCACCGGCAACGATTCGGCTGACATCCCGGGCGGCACCTACCAGGTGACGATCACCGCAGCCGGCACGAAGACGGTGTTGTTCAAGGGGCAGCTCAGCTTCGCGAACAACCAGGACCTGCTGATCCTGACGGTGCCCGACGCGAGCACGGCCAGCGGCGTCAGCGCGCTGGTGAAGGTGGAAGGCACGGCGGGCGCCGCGCCGATCGCGGCGATCTGATCGACTACCGGAAATGCGAAACGGGCCCGCGAGGGCCCGTTTGCATGCTGTCTGGCGGAGTCGGAGTCGTACCAATGTCCTCCTGCAAGCCGCGTAGATGCTACGTTTCGGCTTGGCACACTCGTCATAAGTCCCCCAGCTAGTCCCCCGCTTGCTTTCAGCTGCCCCCGCGGCGCAGCGCTTGCGCCGCGCCCGTCCTGCGCGCCAGCCTGACGGCTGAAATTCGCGGCCGTCGCTCTACGACAACAGTGTGAAGAAGGTGGACCGCCACGAGTCCACGCGCCCGCGCCAAAGAATTGGTCGGCCTCGCGCAACATGAACGCTGTCGTGACCTCACCGGCGGTCGTCTTGGCTACGTCGATGGCAGTCTCAAAGTGCTCCGCGGGAATCGCGGCCAGCGCCTGGAAGCGGCTGCTGTCGGACTTGGGGGACGCCGATTTCTGCGAGGGTGGTGCCTCACTGGTCGCAGCATGCGACGAGTGCTTGTTAGCGCCGCGCTTCTCGCCATCAGCGACCGTCGCCCGCGTGCCGTTCTCGGCCGACTCAATCAGCATCTCCCCGCGGGCGTGCGCCGACCCCATCACGCGGAAGCCGGGGGTCGTGGCTCGTCGACTAGCGCCAATCCGTTCAGCGGCACTCAAGCCCCACTGCGGGGCTTCCCCAATGGAATCGTGAGTTAAGAGACCTCCCCCATTCGTCGCCCACAAAGTTCGGGCCAGAGGCAATTTATAAATGGCCTCGGACTTCTGTCGTTAGCCGCCAAGAAAAGTTCTTGGGGCTTCAAAACTATATGTAGTTGCATCATTGGCGCAGGCCTTCTCTACCCGGCGTTCTCTCTTATTACGACCAAGTTGAGAGGTTCAAGTGATCGTCCTGAAGACAGCACAGGCGGTCACCCGATCGGTGTTCATCGCATCAAGGAGTTAGTCCATGACAAAGCCAAGTTCCTTCCTTCCCGAAGTGGGGTTCATCCGAGAGCCGGTGGTGCTCGCCCACGTCAGCGTCGGCCGCACGAAGTGGCGCGAACTCGTGAACGACGGGGACGCACCAGCGCCGATCCGGCTGTCCGAGCGCGTGTCTCTGTACGACGCGACGGCCATCCGCCGCTGGATCGCGGAGCGCGCGGCAGGAACACCGCTCACCAGCATGTCGACCACCGCAAAGGCGAGCGTTGCCGGAGCGGACCACCCGGCATGAAGGCGCCCGCCGACGACCGGCGCCTCCGAGAAGCCTGGCTTCTCGAGAGAACCACTCGTTGGCCCGACACCTTTGAAGCTGCAATGTCCGACCCGATACGCAGCAGCCTGGTCCGCCTCAGGGCGGCACGTTTGATGAAGACCAATCCAGCGAGCGCGCAATGCACTCGGCCCGCCTTCGACATGAAGCGCGCAGCCGCGGGAGACTTTGATGACTGATGCTCCAAAGAACTTCAGCGCAATCGGCAACGCCGTCATGGCGAACATCGCCGGCCAGCGCGACGCCAATCAACTGCTGTTCTCAATTCGCGAGGGGTGCGCTCCTGCCGACCTTCTTCTGGACGCGCTCGACCACGGTCAAAAGGCGGGCGAGGCGGAGTACATGCGCGCCTTTGCCCGCACGGTGCAGAAGGCGTTGGAGCACGGCCGGTGAGCAATGCGGTCACGACACTTTGCAGACCGTTGCGGGTTTCAGCCACGCAGAAGTCTGTTGTCATGTGCCTAGCGGACCGGGCGGATAACCAAGGGTATGCGTGGCCGTCCATCCCCAGCATTTGCGAGTGGACGTGCCTGCAACGCACCTCTGTCATCGACGCAATCAAGGTGCTGGTGAGCTCAGGTCTGTTGGCCGTATCGAAGGGTCGTCACAACTCGAACGAGTACACCTTGCAGCTGGCTGCGATAGCGACGGCAGTGTCCACACGGCCGGATGAGATGTCCGCCAAACGGACTAGTCCGGGAGACGTACTAGTCCGGGAGACGGACTACCAGAAGTCCGGGAGACGGACTACACACGTCCGGGAGGCGGACCACAGTAGTCCGGCAGACGGACCTAAAGCATCAAGAACCGTCAGTGATTCGCCAGAAGAAGCAAAGAAAGGGGCTATCGCCCCTTCGTCGCTGGCTCCCGCCCGCAACGTCACTGAGCGGCTTGCTTGCCCTCACCAGCGAATCCGCGATCTGTACGCGGAACGCCTTCCGGGCTTGCCTCAGATTCGCAAGTGGGACAGCGATCGTGAGCGCGCCCTGCGCACCCGGTGGGCGGATCAGGCCCAGGAAAAGGGTTGGAAGACGGTCGACGAAGGGGTTGAGTGGTTTGGGCGATTTTTCGATGCGGTCGGCGAGAACGACTGGGCGATGGGTCGCAGGGGTCGCGGCAAGGATCACGAGACCTGGGAGTGCAACATCGACTTCCTCCTGTCGCCCAAGGGCTTCCGCCGGATCATTGAAACGGCCGGGCGTGAAAGGCAAGCCGCATGAGCGACCGCGCGGAGCTCGACGCAATAGCCTACGAGGCGCCCATGTCGCCGGCACTCGTGTCCACCGAGGCGGAACAAGGCGTCTTGGGTGGCTTGCTGCTGGACAACGGCGCCTATGACCGCATCGGCGACGTACTCCGGCCCGACTACTTCCACGCCGAACAGCATCGCCGCATCTACTCCACTATCACTCGTATGCTGGTGGCAAACAAGCCGGCCGACATCCTGACCGTCTTCGAGGAACTCCGCGCCCACGGCGTCGCTGACAGCCTGAGTTACCTCAACGCGCTGGCGCAGAGCGTGGTCAGCGCAGCGAACATCCGTCGCTATGCCGGCATCGTCGTCGAGCGCTGGAAGGCCCGGCAGTTGATGAGCGTGGGCATGCGCGCCGTCGAGATTGCCCAGGACGCCACGACCGGCATTGACGAGCGCATCGACCAGATGCAGGGCGAGATTGGCAAGCTGTCGGAGCAGGCGGCGCAGCGCGAATCCGCCTCGCTCGACGAAGCGATGGTCCGCGCCATCGACCGGATCCAGCAGCGCGCCGAAGGCAACATCCGAGTGTTCCCGACCGGCCTGCACGACCTCGACCGCATGCTCGGCGGCGGGATTCGGCCGGGCAACCTCGCGATCCTCGCTGCGCGCCCCAGCATGGGTAAGACGGCGCTCGCCGTCTCCATTGCGTTGGCGATGACGAAGGACAGGGGCGTCGGCTTCTTGTCGCTCGAGATGAGCGAAGAGGAACTCATGGACCGGGTTGTCGCCGGGCTCGGCCACGCAGACCTTGACGATGTGCAGCGCCCTGCCAATGCGCCGGACACCTTCTGGACGAAGATCACGGACGCTGCCGAAGCGGGCGCGGGTCGCGGCTTTCACATTGACGATCAGGGCGGCCTGACATTGCATCAGGTCTGCGCCAAGGCGCGGAACATGAAGCGCAAGTATTCGATTGACGTGCTGATCGTCGATTACCTGCAATTGATGTCTGGCACGGATACGAAAGTGAGCCGCGCATACCAGCTTGAGGAAATCACCCGGGGCTTGAAGTCGCTCGCGAAGTCGCTCGGCATCGGCGTGATCGCGCTAGCGCAGGTGAACCGCAGGGTCGAAGGCGACATGCCTGGGCTGGCTGACTTGAAGGACTCGGGCGCCATCGAGCAGGACGCCGACATCGTTGCCTTCATCCATCGCCCGATTCAGGTGGATCCGACGTTGGGGTCGGAGTGGAAGCGCTTCTCAACGCTGCGGGTCGCCAAGAACCGGCAAGGCCGCACGGGCGACATACACCTGAGCTACATCGGTAACGAGACGCGGTTTGCCGGCTGGTCGGGCGAGATTCCTGTCAAGCGCGCCAGCGCAAGGCGAGACCTTTGAGAGATGTCTTTTCCCCCGTCGATGCTTCGCCCATGTTTCAGCGCGAAGGCCGTTTCTATGCTGCCGGTCATGTGCACCGCGACCTGGCTCAAGACCGTTGGAATTCTGTTCGCCGCCGCCCCGCCGGTTGTCGTCTGGCCGGCCGAGCGCAGGCGGGTCGTGCGCGGTCTCAGCGGGAATGTCATCGATCCCGACGACCTCCCGCTGCGCTTCGCTCCCACGGCGCCGCAGCACCGGCACGACGAATCAGAAAGGGAAACTCCACATGAAACCCGAATCGACAGTCTTCGACCCCCCGCACTCGATGGACCCACGGAGCCGTAAGCGCCGGGAGAAGGCAATCGCGAGAGCACAAGTCCTGCTCGGCCAAGTCCTACCCTTCGAGCGAACCGGGCTCCGCGCCAGCGTGGCCAGCCAGCCCGCCGATGTTGTCAGCGCAGCCCGGGCGCAGTACGACGAACTTGTGGCCGCGATCCGCAAACAGACAGTCGACCCGTCGCCGCGCATCGTCAAGATCAAGAAGGACGGCACCGCGGAGTTTCGGTGGTGACGAAGGCGCATCCGCGCAAGCGCCCGAAGATCGACCACGACGCGGTCGAGCGCGACTACCGCCTCGGCCAGTACACGCTCCGCGAACTCGGCTCGATGCATGGGTGCAGCCATCAGGCCGTCGCCAAGCTGGCGAAGACCGGCGGGTGGTCGCAGGACTTGTCCAAGGTGGTTCGCGCCGCGACGAACGCGAGCCTCATTCAAGAGGCCGTCAATCAGGCAGTTGCCAAGAATGGACAAGAAGTTGCCAGCGCCGTGCAGGTTGCCGCGGAACTCAACAAGTCGATCATCCTCGGTCAGCGCTCCCGACTGGCGGAAGTGGCGGCTGTCGCGGATGCCGCCAAGACCGCCCTGCTCGCCTTACTGCCCAGTGTTGCGAACCTGCGCGACGCAGCGACCGCGATGGCGGCGACGGAGTCATGGTCCCGGGTTGTCAGATCGGTGATTGATCAAGAGCGCGTCGTCTTCAAGCTCGACGACAACGACGGCGGACAGCCGCTCACCCGCGTCGTGATGGTCCCGCAAAAGGACCAACAGTAGGTCACAGCGCGTCGCCCACAATTTTCCGCAACTGCCCGTCTATGGTTCAAGGCATGAGCAGCAAAACTGAATCGCAACGCGGCAAAGGCAAGACAAATCGCCGCATCCCATGGGACGCAGTCGAGCGGGACTATCGCACCGGCGCCTACACGCTCCGCGAACTCCAAGCACGGCACAGCGTCGACAACAGCTCGATCGCACGCCGGATGCGCCAGGACCGGGCAATTGACCCGACGCGATGGGCCAAAGACTTGACGGAAGCCGTTCGCCAGGCCACCCAAGATCGCCTATTGCGCGAGACGATTGCCAGCACCGCAGAAGGCGCCGCCGCAACTTGTCAGCAGACTTCCCGGCACCAACAAGTGGCTGACGAGGCGACGGTCAACACCGTTGCGACAGAGAACACCCGGATCCTGTTGTCGCACCGCAGGTCGCTTGCAAGACTCGCAGTCGACGCAGATCGCCTGCAGGAGTTCGTTGCAAAGACGGAGGTCGCGGACCTTGCTTCCCTTGGCAGAGCGGCCAACGCCCTTGAGACGCTCGGCCGCCTGCGCCGCATGATCATCGAGCGAGAGCGTGAGAGCTTCGGCATCGACGCCGTCTCCACGAAGCCGCTCCGCGACATCAGCGACGAGGAACTCACCGCCCGACTGAATGCGCTGCTGGCTCAGACCGTCACGACAAGCGCCCGGAGGACAGCATGAGCGGCTTGAACCTCGACGCGCTCGGGCCTGACGACCGCGCTGCGGTGCTCGAAGTCATCGGCGAGCTTGAGCGCCGCAACATCCGCTGGCCCTGTTGGGGTTGCCGCCTGCTGCACATGGCCGCTGGCGATCCCGCCGACACCTCCTATTTTCGAACCTGTGTCCACGCCGAACCCGCTGGCGTGCTGCACGAGGACGCGCTGCGCGAACTCTCGCCCAGTGCCTAGAGCGAGAGACCTTCCCTCACCCAACTCCAAAAGGAACACACCATGCTTCGATTCCGCAGCCCAGACTCAGAAAGCCTCATTTACCTTGCCACTACCGCTGGCCACACCGCCGTGGTTCCCGCAGAGTTCGGCGAGCCGCCGCAGTTGTTTTACCGTGACGCGATCTTGGCCGGGGCTGAGGTGAGCGGTACCCTTTCCGGAGAGCTTCAGAAGACCGCCCTGCTGCTGAGCGCTGACAAGCACGAACGCGAGACCGCTGACGCCCAAAAGGCGGCCGATGCGGCTCGCGACCCCCGGTGGTTCCAGCGGATGGTCCAAGACGACCCGCGTAGCGCGTCGCATCGGCGCCCCGCCCCGGTCTGACTGACGGCCGCAGACGCACCAGGCCTCCGACATCGAAGCGCGCATTCTCGAAGCGCGTCAGCGGCTGGTGCGCCCGCATCGGGCCATCCAGGCAGCAATTGCGAACGCGCCGCCGACGCCTCCCTGTTGGCGCAGCCGGGCCGACTGGCTGGACTGGTTGGCCCTGACCTACACGGCAGGGCTTCCGATCACCCGCCACCGCGACGTGGGCAAGTTCAAGGGCCAGCGCGAAGGGACTCTCGTGGCCTGCTCGACATAGATCACTGCGTCTCGTGCCTCCCCAAGTTCAAGGCGGAGATGCAGCAATACGGCCGATGCGTCCCCAGCGCGGCAGAACAAGAACGAGAGCTCAAACGCCGTCAACGACGTGTTGATGTTCGCCTTCGACTACACGGCGAAAAAACTGTGGATCGGCAAGAACTGAACGTGGCAGTCTTCTGGCGACCCTGCCGCCGGCACCGGACCGGCGTGGACGTTCACGGTTGCTGGACCAGTAACCTCCGAACTGCGCCGCGGCAACAACTCGGCCGCGGCATTCGTCGCTGTCCTGAACTGCGGCGCAACGGGGTTCGTCTATGCGCCGCCAAGCGGATTCGGCGCTCTCTGATTTCGTGGTGTGGCACCTCACGTTCGCGTGAGAGCTCGCGCGGGAGGCGGACCCCGGCGGCGAGCTTCTTTTCAGTGACGCATGGGGCGGAAGGCGTCAAAGGTATCCTGCCTCCGCGAGGTCAACGTAATAGTCGCCCTTCACGAAGTCTCGGTAGTAGCGGTACGCGCTGTACGCCAAGCACGCACCCAGCCACACGAAGCAGCCGTCGACGAGCATTTCGGGCAGTTGCGTGCAGGCCGGGACCGCGGGGCGGCAGACAACATTAAACATTGACTGAGCGGCCCAGAGCACTATTAGGGCAGGCATTCCATACAGAAGCGGTGCGAGGCAGCGGAACTGGCTGAGACGTTGGCGTCGGCGTGGCATTAGATGGTTCCTCCTATAACCGCCATCCTCTCGCCGGAGAGGGTCAGTCGACATCCCCTGCGTTGGGGGTCGGCAAGCTCATCCCATGAGCTACTGGCTTGGTAGGCGGCATCGATGCATATGGGGGGTTTGGCGCGTTCAAGCGGCACGAACGATGAGCACCGCGGCAGAGGGTGAAACCCGTCCTGAGTTCCGAGTCTCGATCTGCGAGACTTCGAGACTTCGGCTGCGCTTGATCGAAGGGTCGAGCCCGCTGCAGTCTCGAGATGCAGCACGCCGGTCAGCGCAATGCTCCGGTGCCCGAAGTCGGCGCGATGCTCGCTCGGGGATTTCCGCAACTGGAGATCCCCCAATCACATCGAGACTCTCGAGAATCCGTCTATCCGCATTTAAGGCTCAGAACGGCCGTTGCTACGACTGCAATGTGGCTAATCTCTGCGCAGGAACTGCATGTGCAATTGAACTGACCCAAGAGCGTGAACGATTGAGATGCACCGCTGACCACTTACAGGCCCGATGTGACGGGGGGGAGACGACACGGCTGGCAACGTCGTTGCGGCTTGCCGTCACAACTGCGCTCGTCATCTCATGCAGTCTGCGCCGAATCCTATTAGGTACAGGGCATATGAAGCCAAACAATTGCGTCACGGCTGCTGGCACACGAGCGAGGTTCGACTGCCAATCGCGTGCCGCCATTCCGTCTCAGTGGCTAACAGCCGCTTGGGGTGGACTATTCAGACGCCTTTGGCGAGCCGCGCAGTCCGTTGATAGCGTCGATCTTCTCAGATGCGATTTGGGCAGCTGCCTGCTGCCGCAGCTTTCTCACCGCGCTAGAAATATCGCCGTCGCCGCCGCGACGCAAACCCGTTGCTGGCGTGGAATCCCGAAACGCGTTGTAGCCACTTCCCTTCTCAAACATCTCGGCAAGAAAGGCACGTCGATTGCTGTCTTCGATATCGATCGCAACGGCTTGTCGCTGCTCCAACGCACCTATACGTGCCTCGATTCGACGCTGACCGTCGAGCACGCGGTCAAGCGCATTGGTGACAGGATCATTTGTTGACTTGACGGGGGCTACCGCTTCCTTCATTTCCAGCACGGTCGCGATTCGCGCCTCCAATTCAGGCCATGCCTTCGCAAAGCTCTTCTCTAGCCGAGCGTTATCGAGCGGGGCGACACATCGACCGTTGAGTGTCTTTACCAACTGGAGCACGTCTCGATGTTCCATTCTTGTTGACTGAAAAAAACTAAGAGGACTCACGATGTCGCGCGGTTCGATGCCCACACACACGGTACACACTCGCGACGCATCTACGGCGGCCACTCCACCGGCCTCATACATCAGCCATTCACTTGCCATTGCTTCTGCGGTGAGGAAAAAGATGCCAACTCCATTAGTGCTCTGCAAGGCATCTCTTATCGACGTCAGCCACGTTGCCCCCTTGTCAATGCTTTCGCTCGATATCCAAGGCTGCAACTGCTGAACGACGTCCGGCAGCCACTCGTGAAACACCTTCGCAGCGGCATGACTCTTTTCGCCGGACCAGCTCAGGAACAACTTCATTCAGTGTCTCCTATCGTCATATTCTGAAGGGCTTGTGCGTCGAGTGCCGCAGCCGATGCTTCGGTTTGCAGAACCGACTGGTAGTCGAACTCAATGAATGCTGCGGGATCCGTCCTAAGCGTCGCCCAATCGAAGTCGTAGCGCTCCTCTAATGGCCAGATCGGGACCTTGACTCGGAAGTAACCGCCTACAGCTGGGTGAGTTCCATCTCCCGGCCCGTAAGTCACGCTGTAGTCCCGATCCAAATGATCGCCAAACTGAGAGTACAAGAGAGCCACCAGAGCACAGCAAGCTTCCACAACGTGCCCAAAGGTCGCCGCCTCAATCTCGGAGTGTGAGTCGTGCTTCGCGTCGTTGTAGGCCTTGTACCAAGGTAGTCTACGATCAGCGGTTGCCCACGGCCTGAATGGCGAACGGGCCCTGCTTCCACCATCCCAGCTTGGCAGAAACACTTGGTACTGAGAAAGCTTGTGCGTCACCTCTAGTTTTCTGTAGTGCCGCATGTTCCAGCGATCCCCTCCCGTTGGTTTAAACCCGTTCTCACGAAGAACTGCTTTGCAGTTGGACTCGATGTCCATGCATACGCGCATTAGCAGCGCGTGGATCCGATAGGACGTGCAACTCGCATTCGATTCGGCGGGTTGGACATAGTCGAATAGCTCCAATAGGTCTTTCTGCACAAGCAAGTACGTACCGAAGTATCGAGCAGCGGACTCAGCGAATCGCGGATCAGAAACGTAAGTTCCACGCGCGAACGGCCATTCGCCCTTGAGGTTGGGTCGAATCGTTCTATATGCAGGTTTCGGGATTGGCATGGGTCGTCGGGCGCTTTAGGCTTTAGTGCATCTACGGTCTAGCGGACCGGTGCGGATGGCATTTTCGGCCTCGTGATTCTCAGTGTATGCCTGTGGCAGGGCTACCGAGCTTTCTGCGCCGCCGCTCTCGCGCGCACAGGCGTTACCAGACACCAAACCTCGCGCTGACAGCCAACATACCCCGATTGACCTGCCCCCATCCGCCGTACCAATGTTGCGGCAGGAGTCCTGGTTGAAGGTTACTGGATCTCGTTGTTGGCTGGTGTGATCTGTTGAGCAGCATTGCCGGCATGCCGGCGATGCTGCTCGGCGAACCGGGCCGGTGGCATACGCCCAATGCTCCCGTGAGGCCGCGCCTCGTTGTAGTCGAGGCGCCATGCCGCGATCTCTTTGCGCGCTTGATGCAGCGTCTGGAACCAGTGCTCGCGTCGCGGAACCGGCCGTTGAAGCTCTCGATGTAGCCGTTCTGCATGGGCCGTCCTGGCTCGATCAGGATGTGTCGAATGCCATGGCTCTGTGCCCAGGCAATGAACGCTCGGCTGGTGAACTCTGGCCCGCTGTCGGTCCTGACGGCAGCCGGGTAGCCCCGGAACCGGGCGGCTTGGTCCAGCAGCCTGATCACGTACTGACCGCTGATGCCGTAGTCCACTGCAATGTCCACAGCCTCGTGGCTGAAGTCGTCGGCCACGGTCAGGCACTTAAGCCGTTTTCCATTGGCCAGGCTGTCGCTGACGAAGTCCATGCTCCATACCTCGTTGACCTGGGCGGCGATGTTCAACGGCCTGCGCTCGGCGGGTGGCCTGCGCACCTCCTTGCGCTTGCGCACTGTCAGGTTGGCCTCCGTGTACAGCCGGTACACGCGTTTGTGATTGGCGCCAGGGAAGTCCGGTCGCAACAGGTCGTGCACGCGCCGGTATCCGAAGCGACGGCGTGTGTGCGCGATCTCCACGATCTTGGTCTTCAGCGCCATGGTCTGGGCGCTGGCTACCGGCGCGTGCCGGTAGCTGTCACGGCTTAGCCCCACAAGTCTGCACGCGTGCCGCTCGGACATCTGATGCTCGTTGATCAGTCGCTCGATGGCTTGCCGCTTGACCTGTGGGGCTATCTTCTTACGCCCAGGACGCTCTTGAGCGCATGCATGTCCAGATGCGCCTCGGCCAGCAAGCTCTTGAGCTTGGCGTTCTCCGACTCCAGCTCGCGCAGCCGCTTCGCGTCCGACGCCTCCATGCCGCCGAACTTGGCGCGCCACTTGTAGAACGTCGCGTCCGAGAACCCGCCCTTGCGACAGATCTCGACCACCGCCATGCCGGCCTCGGCCTGCTTGAGGAACCCGATGATCTGTTCCTCTCTGAACTTGCTCTTCCTCATGTCCGCCATTCTCCGGGGTGGCGGACTCCTGCTACTTCAGGTTGGTATGGCTGGGAGGGTGCAGGTCACTTGGACACAAACTCGGACCCCGGGCGCGAATCAGCCTCTCAGACATAGGCCCGTCTACGCAGGCTTGCGCTACTTCTTGTGGGCGCCTCAGTCAGCGATCGATAAACCGCCGTACCAGCGCATGACGTTGTCATGCAGGGTCTCAACTGCCTTGATATCCGCCGGTGTTATGTCGTCGAAGCCCGCATGACTTGAGTGCGCAGCGATCCTGGTCAGGCAATTCAAAGCCTCGAATTGCCGAAACACCCAATCGGCCTCGAGCTCAAGGCTACTCTTCACCTGCTTCAACAGGTCGCCCAGAGTCTTCTTCTTCGCATCAAGGCCACCTAGCTGGCGTCGGAGGTAGTAGACGGACACTACTGCCTCGGAACAGCGTCGAATTTGTGTCAGTTTTTCTCTTGCGCTGCCAGACCGCATGGATCGACTGAGTTCTACGACCTCGCGTTGAACAAGATACTCCCACTCAGGCAATGTTCTTGCTACGAAATCATGATTCGTCGATTCAAGCTTATCTTCTAATTGGTGGCTAGGTGCAGCTCGCGCTTGAATAGCAGCGATGGCCTGTTCACCCAACTGGATAGTCTGGGTGAAGCTTTCAAGCACCGTCTGCGCGAGGAGGGCTTCCGATTGACCGTTGCCAATCTGTGGGTGGCCAATAGCTGTAGCTAAGCTGCGCTTTCGATCCCGAGTACCCACCCAATCCACCAGCAGGTATTGCACGACCGGGAGGCAATCCGGCCCGCCGACGTCCCTGATGGCTTTCAATATCTCGGGCCGAAGTGGTTCGCCTTCGTTTTGGGCTATCGTTTGCAGCAGCGATAGTACCAACGGCTCGACAGTCTTTAGGGCCACACCCTCACGGTAGATCTTAATCAGCGCCGACCGATCTCTCACAATGTCATTCAGCATTCGGGAAAGCAGATGATTAGATGACCCTTTGGTATAAACAATGAGCCGCACTACCTCATACAAAAGGAAGTACTTGCCGTCATGCATCGCCCTCTCAACCACCGGCAATGCTTGGGATGCATTCCCGGCATCCAGTAATGCCTTGAGCGCTAGGTTGGCTGCACTGGAGTCACCTTGCTGAATGCGGGCTATTTGGCGTTGAATTTCGGCAGACAAAGTCACTGCATTACTCTTGTAGTTTGCGGTTGAGTACTATTGGCCGACGCAAGCTGCGTAATCCCGAAACGGCTCGAAGCTTTCACAATGGCATCCCACCGGGATGGTGATCGTACAAGTGAGCATAGGCCCGCGCCATCTTTTCCATTCGAATCTCCTTGCTATATTGCGCCGGCAGCCGCCGCATCTCCATTTTCAGCGTCTGCATCACCCCCGCTTTCGCCTGCTGCTTCTCCCTCCAGTCCAGCACCAACTTCTCCCGCTTTAGCGTTTCCAGCAGCTCACGGCACACCTTCTTGACCTCCACCTCCTCGGCCTTGGTAAGCACCGGCTCGGGCTTGGTCAAGATATCAAACAGCGCCAGCTCTTCCTCGGTCAGCCCTTCGGCAATGCCACGCTGCTCCTCGGCAGACAGCGCGTGGGCAAAGTCCTTTAGCTCGGCAAAGAACGCCTCGACGTTCTGGCTGCCGGCGTTGTAATCATCGATCAGCTTCTGAAACTTCTCGGCCAGATCCATGCGTGATGCGTTGGCAGCCACCATCTGCGCCAGCTTGCCTTCGATCAGGGCCTTCAGCTTCTCGGCCTCGGTGCGCTTGTGGCCCTGGGCGAACTTGGCCTGCAGCGCGGCAAAGTCGATCTCCGACAAGTTCACCAGCGCCTGCGGGTTGCTGGCCGGGCCGATGCGGTAGCTCTCTGTGGCGATGGAGTCGTTGAGCAGCGTCTCCACATCGCCCATTACGGTGGAGATGTCGGGCGGGTCGCCCAACGCCTTGATCTTTGCCGCGAGGTACGACACCAGCACTGACAGCGGCGCCAGGCGATTGGCCAGCGGGTCGGGCAGGATGGCCTTGAACATCCGCGCCACCCGGCTGGCCAGTTGCAGGAAGTGCTTCTTGTCGGCCTCGGTAGCCAGGATGGCCTCCACCGCATCGTCGATCAGGCCGATGCGCACAAAGCCCTGCGCAGCGGCAATGGTCTCCAGTGCCACGCCACGCATCTGCGCGAAGCCGGCCACCTCGTTCAATGCGGATTGCAACGCCGCCACCAGCTCGGCCTTGTCGAGGATAGGTCCGCCTTCCTGCCCACCGCCGGCTTCTGGCCGGGCGTAGGTAGCCAGCGCGCTCTGCAGCGCCCGGAAGATGCCCACGTAGTCCACGATCAAGCCCGACTGCTTGCCCGGCGCCACGCGGTTGGCCCGAGCGATGGTCTGCATCAGCGTGTGCGCCCGCATGGGTTTGTCCAGGTAGATCGTCGAGCAGGTCGGCACGTCGAAGCCGGTGATCCACATGGCGCAGACGAACACCAGCCGCAGGTTGTCCTTCTCGTCCTTGAATTTCTCGTCCAGGCCGTCCTTCAGCATCCGCAGCCGGTGAGGCACGATGTCGAGGCCCTTGGCCTTGAGGTCTTCCACCTCGTTCTGGCCCTGGCTCACCACCACGGCCATGTCGGTGGTTTCCATGAGATGGATCCGGGCAATCAGCGCCTCGCGCGAGTCACCCGTTGCAGGAACCAATGCCGTCCAGAGCCGCGCGATCTCGGCCTGCCAATGAGCCTTCACCTTGTCGTACATGCGCACTGCCGTGGCCTTGTCAATGCATACCATCATTGCCTTGCCGCGGTATCCGCGACCGGTGAAATGCGCCACCAGGTCCTTGGCGATGGCCTCCAGCCGGTCTTCGCGAGTGATGATGTGGTACTCGCGTCCGAACTCGCGCTCCAACTTGTTCTCCTGCGCCTCGTCCAGCTCGGCCGCTTCCAGCAACGCCTCCAGTTCGCGGTTCAGTTCCCGGTTGGTGAGCTGCACCTCGGGGATGCGGTTCTCGTAGTACAACGGCACGGTGGCGCCGTCTTCGATCGAGCGGGCGAAGTCGTAGACGCTGACGTAGTCGCCGAACACGTCGCGCGTGCGCTCTTCTTCGCCCTTGATCAGCGGCGTGCCGGTGAAGCCGATGAAGCCGGCGTGTGGCAACGCGTTGCGCATATTCAGCGCAAAGATGTCGTACTGACTGCGGTGCGCCTCGTCGGTGATGACGATCACGTCCGACCGGTCCGACAACATCGGGTAGGGCTGCCCCGGCTCGTTCCTGAACTTCTGGATCAACGTGAAGATGTAGCGTTCGTTGCCGCGCAGCAGCTCCTTTAGGTGCTCTCCGCTGGAGGCGCGCACGTCCTCACGCGCAGTGGCGCCGGTGGCCTTGAAGGTCTTGCTGATCTGGACGTCCAGCTCTTCGCGGTCGGTCACGATCACAAAGGTGCAACTGCCCAGCACCTTGCGCAGCACTTTCTGCGTGAAGAACACCATTGACAGGCTCTTGCCTGAGCCCTGGGTGTGCCAGAAAACGCCGAGGCGCTTGCGTTCCAGCTTTTCCGTCTCACGCAACTCCACCAGACGGGCGATCGACTTGTTGACGCCCAACACTTGGTGGTTCTTGGCCGTCTTCTTCACCAGGCCGCCCTTAGCCTCCTCGAAGACGGTGAAGTTCTCGATGTAGTCCAGCAGCCTCGCCGGCTCCAGCAGGCCGCGCAGGGCGCGCTCCAGGCTAACCTTGCCGGCCTCGTCCTCGTCGGCCACGCGCTTCCAATCGAAGAAGTGCTCCCAGCCGCTGGTGAGCGTGCCAACCTTGGTGTCCGAGCCATTGCTCAGCAAGATGAAAGCGTTGGGGTGGAAAAGCTGCGGCACGCTCTGGCCGCGGTAGTCGCGCAGGTTGTCGTCGAAGGCACTCTTCAGCGGCACGGCCGGCTTCTTCAGCTCGATGAACACCAGCGGGAGGCCGTTGACGAAGGCCAGCAAGTCGCAGCGGCGGCGGTACATGTCGCCTGCCACCCACATCTGCGAGGCCAGGAAGAATTCATTGTTGGCCGGCGTGGCCCAGTCCATCACACGCAGCGTCTCGGTGCTGTGCCCGCCGTGCTCGTCGGGCACCTTCACCTTCACGCCGTCTTTCAGCAGCCGGTAGAAGTCGCGGTTGGCGTTGACGGCGATCTGCTTGGATCGGTCCTGGGAAAGCTGCTCGACGGCCTGCGCGTAGGCGTCGGCCGGCAGGCCGGGGTTCAGCGCCACCAATGCCGCGCGCAGGCGGCGAGCCAGGATGACGTGGGATGCGCTCTCACGCCCCTCGCTGCTGAGCTCGCCGAAGGTCTCGGCGTACAGGTTCTTGAAGCTCCAGCCCAGCGAGGTCAGCAGGTCGATCGCCGGCATCTCGACGAGGGCCAACTCACCGTAACCGGCAGAGACCTCTTTAACGTTGTGCGCTGTGGTCATATGGAAGGGGCCAGATCTCAATCGACGCGCTTACGCTCAAGTCTGCCTTCCCGCCAGTGCCGAGTTTGAGCATCGCTCAAAAACTGACGGGCTCGGCAACCGGCAGATCCAACATGCCGAGGGTGATGTCGGGTCGAAATGCAACTTTAGTGAAGGCCTCGACGGCGGCACCAAGGGCGTGGGTCAGTTCAACAACCAGTCCCGTGGTGAGCCCAGCATCCATGTCGAGATCACCATCGAAGCAGACCTCATTCAAAAATGTCTCTGTTTGAAAGTTCTTGATGCCGGTTGACTGCACCTCATACTGACCCATAACTCCATTCTCATAAAGATACTGGAGAAAGAAATACATCGTCCAAGGATCGACTTGCGCGCGATCCGGTACGAGCCGCTTGCAAAAACTTGCGCATACGAGTGGCTCGGGACTGGAGGCAATCATCGCGTCGGTTACCACTGCGCTTCGGCCCGTGGCGACTTCCTTCCCCCCACCGGAAACCTCAAGAACAATGTCACCCTGTGCCAATTGCCGAGATCGGAGCTGCGACGGCTTGATGTAACGAACGGGGCAAGTATTGAGTTCGCCCAGCATGACCCTCGGAATGTCGGTTCCGCGAATGACGCGAACAGCCTCGGTGCTTTCGTCCGTCTTTGCGGCGTCTCCCCATGTACCGCCGATGTAGCTAGAGAACAAGCTCCGGAGTGTCTGCCCCTGTTTCCAGCCTCGAAAGCGCTTCACCGTCAGAAGGGTCGCGTAGGACAACAGAAGCGTTCGATCAAGGGGAAGCTCTTGGCCAAGTCGCGCAAATGCGAGTGCGCTCTTTGTCTTCACGTCAAGTAGCCCGTCGTTCACGTCCTCAGCCGCTTCTTCAGGCGTGTTGCCATCCTCGCCACGTCCTGCGTTTTCAACGTACAGCTTTGGATTGAGGCTGTATCCCTTCGCCCTGACGGCCGAAAGCGCGACTCGTTTGCAGAATCCCTGCATGTCGGCGTAAGGCGGCGCCCCCTGCTCTCCTCTAAAACTTCGGACGACGCCAGCAATCTGCTCGACTTGGTCATCAGTCAACTCGCGAATCGCCGTATCAACTTGCCGAAATACCTTCCTAGCGTCGATGAACAGGATTTGTTCGGCTCGCGGACTAGATCGCTTCCCGTTGTCAAAGAACCATAGGGTGCACGGCAAACTTACGGTGTAGAAGAGATTCGCGGAGGTGAGAAGAACAACGTCCACCACCTTCGTCTCGATTAGTGCTTGGCGGATCTGCTCCTCTGCGTCTGCGGCAGAGTTGTGCATCACAAAGCCAGCGCGGCCCGTATCGTTCAACGACGACAGGAACAACTGAATCCAGAGGTAGTTAGCATTGTCAGCCGAGGGCATACCAAGCGGGAGTCGACGATCGTCCTTCAAGCGATCCCAGTTGACAGCAGAGACATTGAAGGGTGGATTGGCCATCACGAAATCAAAGCGGCCAAAGGCGTTGTGTGGGTCTTCGTAGTAAGTGTTGGCCTCACGCACGTCGCCCGAGAGGCCGTGCACCGCCAGGTTCATCTTCGCCAGCTTGACGGTGTCGCTGGCTTTCTCGGTGCCGAACACCGTGAGCTCGCGGGTAGCGTTTTTCTGGTGTCGCTGTACAAAGGCGGCGCTCTGCACGAACATGCCGCCTGAGCCACAGGCGGGGTCGAAGATCCGGCCGTGGAAGGGTTGCAGGATCTCGACGATCAGCCGCACGATGCTGGTGGGCGTGTAGAACACGCCGCCTTTCTGTCCCTCCTTTAGCGCGAAGTTGCCCAGGAAGTATTCGTACACCTTGCCGAAGGCGTCGCCCTCCAGGTCCAGCGGGGCCAGCAGGCGCAGCAGTTCCACCAGCGTGGCGTTGGGCAGCAGGTTGTAGCCGCGCGGCAGCACGCCCTTCAGCTCGGGGTTGTGCTCTTCAACCAGCGCCATGGCGGTGGCGATGGCCTTGCCCAGGTTTGCGCCCTCGGTCAGCGTCAGCAGGTTGCCAAAGCGAGCGGGCTCGGGCAGGTAGAGCACGCCCTCGGCCTGGTAGTCCATCGGCTCCCGCTCGTCGTCGGGGATGCCCTTGGCGTTGAGGATCGGGGCGCAGTCGGAGAAGCGCTTGTCGGCGTAGCGCAAGAAGATCAGCCCCAGCACCGGGGTGGAGAACTCGGACGGCTTCAGGCCCGTGTTGGCCCAGAGCTGGTCGGCGGTGCCCCAAAGGCGGTTTTCAATGGCGACGAGGTCAGATGACATTGGCAGTTAGGGGCCTTCGCGGGAAACCGCAAGTATTCCCGATGTCGCCCTGCGGGTCACCCCTGGTCAACCACCAAGCGACTCTGCCCCATTGCCCGTACCACTTCCTGCGCCAACTCGTGGGCGTTGTGGGCCGGCGCGACCGTGGGATGCGCCAAGTCCCTGATGATCTCGCCTTGCCGTCCCTCCGTCACGCCACCGTAGCTGTAGAAGGTGGTCAGCACGCCCTCATGACCCAGGTTCTGGCTCCAGGCCTTGGACTGCTCGGGTGTCTGGCACACGGTCTCGCCAAGCTGCGCCATGGTCCGGCGGGAAGCTGTGCGGGTAGTACGGTAGGCCGGCCGCCACAAGGGCTTGCCTGAAGATCGCTCGGATCGGCGACGCGGTGCTCCACGCCTTGCGGTCGATACCGGTCGCGTCGAAGTGGCGCGTCACGCCCAGCTCGACGCACGACGCCGGGAACAGCAGGTCGTCTTTGCCCCACAACTTGTGCTGGCGCAGGTACGCCACCCAGTCCTCAAAGATCTGCCGCACCTCTGGCCCCACGGGGAAGAAGTAGGTCGTGAAGCGCTTGCTGAACCTTGTGGCCACGTCGCGCGCGTCCTGGTAGACACTGCGGCGGCAAGGTCGTGGTGCTTCAGCCGCAGCGTCGCGAGCGCGCCATCGTGGGCGCCAGTCAGCAGCGCAAGGTCCACCAGTGCACGGTGGCGGCGCGCGATTTCGGTCGCGGCCGGCATGGTGGGGATGACATGCTTGATCTGCTCCAGCGTCGGCGCCGGGCGCTCACGGCGGGCCGTGGCCACGCGCGTGTCCTTTGTCCGACAGGTTGAAGTACTCGGCATCCGAGTAGTTCAGGCGCGACTTGTAGCCCGGCTGCAGGGCCAACTACCGGCAGAAGCGCTTTAGATTAGCGAGGGTCGAGTTCAGGGTCGCCTTGCTCAGCTTTTGGCCGGTGACCCGGCTGTCGCGCTCGGCTAGGCGGCACTTGAACGCCACCGCCCGCTCGTAGTGGAAGGCGCGGAAGTCGCGGTGCTGGGTGTCGGTCTCGAAACGCGTCAGGGCCTTGGCTACGGCGTCCACTGAGTCCTCGCTTTGGCGTTCGGCCTCCTTCAGGAATGCGAAGTACTGGCGCTTGATGCGCTCGTTGTCAGGGTGGTGCGTTTGTATGGTCTGGTGCGTCCTCCGTGAAGTCACTGTTTACGAGAGGCTGGGTTCTCCTGCCTATTCGCAATGGACTTGTTGCCTACGGAACGAAAGCCTCCGACGAATGGGTATTCCCCGAGGTCGCCTTGCAAGAACAGCTTTCCCCAAACGAACAAACTTTAGCCAGACCCCTACGCCGCTTTGAGGCTCGTGACCTTCGCGCCCTTGCGCAGCGAATCGAGGTGATCGGCCCACGCCTGCATCATCTGCCTCCGCGCCGGGAGGTAGGTCGCGAAGTTGTACGCGGCCGACACGTCGTCACGCTCCATGTGGGCGAGTTGAAGTTCAATGTGCGCGTGGTCGTAGCCCTGCTCGTGCAGGATCGTCGACGCGACACCCCGGAACCCGTGCCCGGTCATTCGGCCTGCGTACCCCATCCGCTTCAAGGCGCCGAGGATAGTTCCGTTGCTCATCGGCTTCTCGTGATCGCGCTCGCCCGGGAACAGTAGCCCGCTGAGCCCTTTGAGTTCGAGCAGGCATCTTAGAGCGTCGACCGCCTGCGACGACAGCGGCACGATGTGGGGCGTCTTCATCTTCATGCGGCTGGCGGGAATGCGCCATTCCGCCCCATCGAGGTCGAATTCGTCCCACCGCGCCTCGATCAACTCACTGGTTCGGACGAACGTCAGCGCCATCAACTGCATGGCGAAGCGCGTGAAGGGCGAGCCGGGATAGGCTTCGATCTTCCGCAGGAGCTCGGGCATCTCCTTGGCGTCGACTCGCGCGAAGTGCTGCTTGTCCCGAGGCTTGAGCGCCACGCTGGGCTTCACGTCCTTCGACGGGTTGCGCTCGATGGCTCCGTGGGCCAGTGCGTACTCGAAGACTTGGCCGCAGGTCTGCCAGCAGCGACGGGCGATGTCGTTCGCTCCGCGGCTCTCGATCTTTTTCGCCATCGCCAGCAACTGCGGCGCCGTGATGTCGCCGACAGGCTTGGCGCCCAGCGACGGGAAGACATCGGCCTCAAGGCGCCGGATGACATAGGCGGCGTGCCTGGTGGACCGCGGACCCTTCCAGTGCTCGTACCAGGCGCGGGCGACAGACTCGAAGGTGTTGCCCATCTTGAGCGAGTCGGCCAGCTTGGCATCCTTCTTCGCCTGGACCGGGTCGGCGCCGGACTTGAGGGTGTCCCGCGCCTTGTCCCGATCCCGGCGGGCGCTGGACAGGCTTACGTCCGGGTAGCTCCCAAGCGCCAAGCGCTTCTCCTTGCCGGCGAACCTGTACTTCCAGCGCCAGTGCTTCGAGCCGCTCGGCTGGACTTCCAGATACAGGCCGCCGCTGTCAGCGAAGCGCTCGCGCGCTCGTTGCGGGGGGCATTTGGCGTTCTTGCAGGCGGCGTCGGTCAGGGCCAAGGTGGGGGACTTTCTGAGAAAGTGGGGGAATTGGCCTCCCCGTTCCCCCAAATGTGCCCCCACTCGGATGCGGCTGTCAACGACCCGTCCCGACGGCTAACGAACGAAAAAGCCCCGACAGTCGGGGCTTTCAGGTGCTAAGCCCGACTGCTGTCGGCACTCAGCGAATCTATCCTTGGCGGAGTCGGAGGGATTCGAACCCTCGATGCAGGTTTTGCCCACATACTCCCTTAGCAGGGGAGCACCTTCGGCCACTCGGTCACGACTCCACGCTCAGTTTCTGAGCAGCCCGCATTGTAACTGCGAAACCGGCGCCGATCAGGCGGCCGACTGTTCCAGATCGAAGGCCTTGTGCAGGGCGCGCACCGCGAGCTCCATGTACTTCTCGTCGATCACGACGCTGGTCTTGATCTCGCTCGTCGTGATCATCTGGATGTTGATGCCCTCTTCGCTGAGGACGCTGAACATCCGGCTGGCGACGCCGACGTGCGACCGCATGCCGATGCCGACGATGCTGACCTTGCAGATCTTCGCGTCGCCGACGATCTCGCGTGCGCCGGTGACCGGCACGACTTTTGTCTTGAGCAGGTCCATCGTGCGCGCGTAGTCGTTGCGGTGCACGGTGAACGAGAAGTCGGTGCGGCCGTCGTGCGAGACGTTCTGGATGATCACGTCGACATCGATGTTCGCTTCGGCCACCGGGCCGAGGATCATGAAGGCGATGCCCGGCTTGTCGTTCACGCCGAGCAGGCTGATCTTGGCTTCGTCGCGGTTGAAGGCGATGCCGGACACAACGGCTTGTTCCATTTTTACGTCTTCCTCAAAGGTGATCAGGGTGCCCGAACGGGCTTCCTCGTCGATGTCGATGTCCCACGGCGTGAAGCTCGAAAGCACGCGCAGCGGCACGCGGTACTTGCCGGCGAACTCGACCGAGCGGATCTGCAGGACTTTGGAACCCAGGCTCGCCATTTCGAGCATTTCCTCGAAGCTGATGGTCTTCAGGCGGCGTGCCTCGGCGACGATGCGGGGGTCGGTGGTGTAGACGCCGTCCACGTCGGTGTAGATCAGGCACTCGTCGGCCTTCAGCGCCGCCGCGACGGCGACGGCCGAGGTGTCCGAGCCGCCGCGGCCGAGCGTGGTGATGTGGCCGTCCGCATCGACGCCCTGGAAGCCGGTGATCACGACGACCTTGCCGGCCGCGAGATCGGCGCGCACGCGGGCGTCGTCGATGCTCTCGATCCGCGCCTTGGTGTACGACGAATCGGTGGCGATCTTCACCTGCCATCCCGCGTAGCTGACGGCATCGATGCCCTCGGCCTGCAACGCGATCGCCAGCAGCCCGGACGAGACCTGCTCGCCGGTCGCGGCGATCATGTCCAGTTCGCGAAGCAACTGCGCGGTGGTTCGTTCCGGAGACAACTCCTTCGCGAGGCCGAGCAGGCGGTTGGTCTCGCCGCTCATCGCCGACGGAACGACCACCATCTGGTGCCCGGCGCGGGCCCATTTGGCAACGCGCTTGGCGACGTTGCGGATGCGCTCCGGCGAGCCCATCGAGGTGCCGCCGTACTTGTGGACTGTGAGGGCCATGAGTTGAATCTGATCGAGAGCGATGACAAGGTCTCGCGCACAGGCGAGCCTTCGATTCTAGCGTTTCGCTCGACGCCTCTTGACCTCAGCGCGCACTGGAATCGGGCAGCCACGCCAGCGACACCAGCGACTGCCCCGGAAGCCCGACCACGCGCGCGTCGATGCCGAGGCCCGGCACGAACACCAGTTGGGTGCCGCTGTAGAGCAACGGGCCGGCCCGCTCGTCGTCCGGGATCGCGGCGGCCTGATATTGCTTCTTCAGGCTGCGCGGCGGCCGGCCGGCGCCGGCCTGGAATGTCTCGCCGCCGACGCGCGGCTGCAGCACGAGCCGCCCGAGCCAGGCCAGCGGCACGCCACCCTCCTTCACCCGCGCCACCGTCAGAGTCCCGCCCCACCCGGGCAGCGAGAACCGTCCGACGCGCTGCACGGACAGGCTCGTCTCGCGCGGGCGATTGGTCGGGCTTGCCGCGGCGGGCAAGAAGCTCAGGCGATCGCGATAGGCGCGCAGTGCGCCGCCGGGCACCGGCCAGCGGGCCGGGCGCGCCTTGGCCAGTTCCGCGAGCAAGCGTTCGATCAAGCTGGCGGGCGCAGGGAGGCTCAAGCCCCGACGCAGCCAGACGCGCAGCGCATTGCCCCGGCGTGCCGGCGACAGTGCGACCCATCGGCTGATGATCAGGTCGCGCTCCGGAGCGGCCTGCGCCAGATCGTGCGCGGCCACCTCGTCGAGCACTGCGCACGCCTGCTGCGCCCAGGCGGCCGAGTCGGCGAGCGTCGCCTCTGCGTGCTCGAATGCGCCGGTGAGTGCCGGCCACACCGTGTGGCGAAGCCGGTTGCGCGCAAAGCGTGGGTCGCTGTTGCTCTCGTCGTCGATGTACTTCAGCCGATGGCGCCGCGCATAGGCCTCGATGTCGGCCCGCGGCCGCTCCAGCCATGGCCTCTGCCAGATGATGCCGTCGCGCACGATCCGGCCAGGCATGCCCGCCAGTCCCGTGACGCCGGCGCCGCGCAGTGCCTGCAGCAGGAAGGTCTCAGCCTGGTCGCGCCGGTGATGTGCGAGCAGCACGATCTCGGCGCCATGCGCGATCGCCAGCTCGCGCAGCGCACGGTAGCGCGCCTGCCGAGCCCAGGCCTCGACGCTGTCGCCGTGGACGGGTCGTTCGACGATGCGGGCCGCCGCGAAGGCGATCGGCAGACCGCGCCGCGCCCAGCGCGCGCATTGCGATTCGACATGCTCGAGCCAGACGTCGGCGTACGGGCTCAGGCCGTGGTGAACGTGCAGCGCAATCACCTGCACGTCGTCGATCGCGGCCTGCCGGACGGTGGCGTGCAGCAGCGCCATCGAATCGCGGCCGCCACTGCAGGCGACGGCGATGCGGCGCTCTGTCATCGCGGGCCGCGAGCGAACAGGCTCAGCGTTCCTTGGTGTCGGTGAAGCGGCCGTAGGATTGCAGGCGTTCGTAGCGGCGCTGCAGCAGTTCCTTGGGCTTCAGGTCGCTGACCTGGCGCAACGCATCGTTCAGTGCACGCTTCAGGAACGCGGCCATCTGCTTGGTGTCGCGGTGGGCGCCGCCGACCGGCTCGTTGATGATCTTGTCGACCAGGCCGAGCGCCTTCAACCGGTGCGCGGTGATGCCCAGTGCATCGGCCGCATCCGAAGCGCGCTCCGACGTCTTCCACAGGATCGACGCACAGCCTTCCGGCGAGATCACCGAGTAGATCGAGTACTGCAGCATCAGCAGCTGATCGCCGACGCTGATCGCCAGCGCGCCGCCGGAGCCGCCCTCGCCGATGATCGTGACGATGATCGGCACCTCGAGTTGCGCCATCTCGAAGATATTGCGGCCGATCGCCTCCGACTGGCCGCGCTCCTCGGCGCCGATCCCCGGGTACGCGCCCGGCGTGTCGACGAAGGTGAAGACCGGCAGGCCGAACTTCTCGGCGAGCTTCATCAGCCGCAGCGCCTTGCGGTAACCCTCAGGGCGCGACATGCCGAAGTTGCGCAGCCCGCGCTCCTTCGTGTCGCGGCCCTTCTGGTGGCCGATCACCATGCAGGCCTGCCCGTTGAAGCGCGCGAGGCCGCCGACGATCGACTGGTCGTCCGCGAACGCGCGGTCGCCGTGCAGTTCCTGGAAATCGGTGAAGATCTCGCCGACGTAGTCGAGCGTGTAGGGGCGCTGCGGATGCCGCGCGATCTGCGTCACCTGCCAGGGCGAGAGGCTCGAATAGATGTCCTTGGTCAGCTGCAGGCTCTTCTTGCCGAGCCGGTCGATCTCTTCGGAGATGTCGACCGCGGATTCGCTCTGCACATAGCGCAACTCTTCGATCTTCGATTCGAGCTCTGCAACCGGCTGCTCGAATTCGAGGAAATGGCGTTTGCTCATTCGTGTATTCCTTCGTGGGCGAAGGCGACTATCACAATGTCAGTAGTCTACCGGCAGCGGATCGAGGCTGCGCCAAAGGTACCAGGTCGCGACCGAGCGGAACGGCGCCCAGGCATCGCCGACCTCGCGCGCCTCGGCCCGCGAGACCGGCTCGCCGCTGAAGTAGTTGACGCTGATGCCCTTGATCAGCCCGACGTCGTCGAGCGGCAGCACGTTCGGTCGCATCAGGTGGAAGATCAGGAACATCTCGGCCGTCCAGCGGCCGATCCCGCGGATCGCGACCAGCTCGTCGATGATGGCTTCGTCGTCCATCTGCTGCCATTGGCCCACATGAACCGCGCCCGATTCGAAGTGCGCCGCCAGATCGCACAGGTATTCGACCTTGCGCGCCGACAGGCCGGCGCCGCGGATCGCCGTGGTCTCCAGCGCCAACACCGCCGCGGGGGCCAGCCGGGTCGACGGCCCCTGCATCAGCGCAGCGAAGCGGTTCCACACCGATTGCGCCGCGGCCACCGAGATCTGCTGGCCGACGATCGACCGCGCCAGCGTCGTGAACGCGTCGCCGCGGCTCTGCAACCGGCCTTCGCCGAGCTGCGGGATCAACTTGCGCATCACGCGGTCGCGCTTGCAGAGGTGGCGGCAGGCTTCGTCCCAGTAGTCGGGCGTGACCTCGGCCGCAGGTTCGGCCCTGACCGCGCGCGTCGACATCAGGACTTGACCCAGGTGGTGCCGCTGGCCGAGTCCTTCAGCGCGATGCCTTGCGCGAGCAACTCCTGGCGGATTTGATCGGCGAGCGCGAAGTCGCGCGCCTTCTTGGCGGCGTCGCGCGCGGCGATGCGGGCGGCGATGTCGACCTCGTCGACGCCACTGCCCGATTGCAGGTAGGTGCGCGGCGACTGCTGCAGCACACCGAGCGTCGCGGCCAGCGCCTTCAGCAACGCGGCGGTGTCGAGCGCCCGCGTGCGGTTGAGTTCATTGGCCAGTTCGAACAGCACGGCGACCGCGATCGGGGTGTTGAAGTCGTCGTTCATCGCCGCACGGAAGGTCGCGGCCTGCGGCTGCTGCCAATCGATGGCGGCGTCCGGGACGTCGAGGCCGTCGAGCGCGGTGTACAGGCGGCGCAGCGACGCGCGTGCGTCATCCAGGCTCGCGTCGCTGAAGTTGAACGGGCTGCGGTAATGGGTGCGCAACATGAAGAAGCGGATCGTCTCGCCGTCGTACCGCTTCATCACATCGCGGATGGTGAAGAAGTTGCCGAGCGACTTCGACATCTTCACCTGGTCGACATTGAGCAGGCCGTTGTGCGCCCAGACTGTCGCCGGCGGACGCCCGGTCGCGCCTTCGCTCTGCGCGATCTCATTTTCGTGGTGCGGGAACTGCAGGTCCGCGCCGCCGCCATGGAGGTCGAACTGCTCGCCGAGCAGCGCGCAGGCCATCGCGGAGCATTCGATGTGCCAGCCGGGACGGCCGGGGCCGTAGCCGGACTCGTATTTCGCGTCGGCCGGCTCCTCCGGCTTGGCCGCCTTCCACAGGACGAAGTCGAGCGGGTCGTCCTTGCCGTCGAGCACCGCCACGCGTTCGCCCGAACGAAGCTCGTCGATCGACTTGCCCGAGAGCTTGCCGTAGCCTGGGAACTTGCGCACCGCGTAGTTGACGTCCCCGCTAGCTGACTGATACGCCAGGCCGCGACTTTGGAGCCGGCCGATCATCGACAGCATCTGCGGCACGAATTCGGTCGCGCGCGGCTCGTGGGTCGGACGCAGGACGCCGAGCGCGTCGAGGTCGGCGTGCATCTCGCCGACCATCTCGTCGGTCAACGCGCGCAACGGCATGCCACGCTCGACCGCGCGGCGGATGATCTTGTCGTCGATGTCGGTGATGTTGCGCACGTAGGTGACCTGGAAACCGAGCGTGCGCAGCCAGCGGTAGATCAGGTCGAACGCGATCATCATCCGAGCGTGGCCGACGTGGCAGAGGTCGTACACCGTGATGCCGCAGACGTACATGCGGACGTGGTTCGGCTCGATCGGCGTGAAGGTCTCGAGTTGCCGCGAGAGCGTGTTGTGAATGCGTAGCGTCATGGACCGATGGCACTTTCGGACCGGCGCATCGTGGCAATGCCCGGTCGGGTAACCAGATTCTCGTTGGGGTGTCGTGCAACTCCGGGCCACAGGCCGCGTGCGGTTCGCACCGCGCGCGTCTCGGCCAGAAGGCCTGCACTACAATCGTTTCAGTATAGCGGGCAGCCTGACAATCGCTGCACGTCGGCGCGGCCGGCGACGCCACGCGACGCCCTGCCCGCCCCTTCGTACCCATGCACCAAACGCCGTTCACTTCGCGCCGCCTGCTCGCCCGCCTCTCGCTGGCAGTGCTCGTCGCGGCGGCATTCCCTGCGCGCGCCGACGAGCTGGCCGACGTGCAACGTCTCTACTATGCCGGCCAGGCCGCCACGGCCATGCAGCGTGTAGACCAGGCCCTGGCGACCAACCCGCGCGATCCGCAGATGCGTTTCCTGAAGGGCGTGATGCTGACCGACGCGAAGCGCAACATGGAAGCGATCGCGGTGTTCCAGAAGCTCAGCGACGAGTTTCCCGACTTGCCGGAACCGTACAACAACCTCGCCGCGCTGTACGCAGCGCAAGGCGACTACGCGAAGGCACGCGCAGCGCTCGAGCAGGCGTTGCGCATGAACCCGAACTACGCGACCGCGCACGAGAACCTGGGCGACGTGTACGCTGCGCTGGCCGCGCAGTCGTACGCGCGCGCGCAGAAACTCGACCCGGCGAACGTGACCGTCGCGCCGAAGCTGGCGCTGGTGCGCGACCTCTACAAGCGTGCGGCCCCCGTCGCCTCGGCCGCGTCCGCCGCCTCGACCTCGAAAGGAACCCCATGAACCTGAATCCCCTCCGTTTTGTCGGCCGCGCTGCAGTGGTGTTCGCGTTGTGCAGCGGCCTGGCGGCGCAGGCGCAGAAGGTCAAGCTCGCGACGACCTCGGGCGACATCGTGATCGAGCTCGACGCGGCCAAGGCGCCCAAGACCGTCGACAACTTCGTCAAGTACGTCAAGTCCGGCCACTACGACGGCACGATCTTCCACCGCGTGATCCCGACCTTCATGATCCAGGGCGGCGGCATGACCGCGGACATGAAGGAGAAGACGACGCGCGAGCCGATCCCGCTCGAGAGCCGCAACGGCCTGAGCAACGTGCGCGGCAGCGTCGCGATGGCACGCACCGGCGACCCCAACTCGGCCACCGCGCAGTTCTTCATCAACGTGCAGGACAACCCGCGTCTCGACGCCGCGAACGCCCGCGACGGCAACGGCTACGCCGTGTTCGGCAAGGTCGTCTCCGGCATGGACGTGGTCGACAAGATCCGCGAGACGCCCACCGGCAGCCGGCCGCCGCACGACGACGTCCCGACCACGCCGATCACCATCAAGAAAGCCACCCTGGAGAAATGACCATGAGCACCCAAGTCGACCTCGAAACCAGCAAGGGCACGATCCGCGTCGAACTCGACGAGACCAAGGCACCGATCTCGTCCAAGAACTTCCTCGAGTACGTGGACGCCGGCCACTACGACGGCACCATCTTCCACCGCGTGATTCCCGGGTTCATGATCCAGGGCGGCGGCTTCGAACCCGGCATGCGCCAGAAGTCCACCCGCGCGACGATCCTGAACGAGGCCAACAACGGCCTGAAGAACGACCGCTACACGCTGGCGATGGCCCGCACCTCGGCGCCGCATTCGGCGAGCTCGCAGTTCTTCATCAACGCGACCGATAACAACTTCCTGAACTTCACGGCCGAGACCGCCTCGGGCTGGGGCTACGCGGTGTTCGCGAAGGTCTTGTCGGGCAGCGAGGTCGTCGACGCGATCGAGAAGGTCCGCACCGGCAGCAAGGGCGGTCACGGCGACGTCCCGCTCGAGGACGTCGTGATCGTCAAGGCGTCGCGCGTCGCCTGAACCCGCCCGCGCCGTGACCGACGCGCTCGTGGCGCGCGAGATCGCCGCACCGGCAGCCTGGCTGCGGATCGATTTCATCAGCGATCTGCACCTCGCCGCGGAGACGCCTCGCACCTTCGACGCGTGGCAGACCTACCTGCTCAACACCGTGGCCGATGCGGTGTTCATCCTCGGCGACCTGTTCGAGGCCTGGATCGGCGACGATGCGCGCCACGAAGGCTTCGAGGCCCGTGGCGCGACGGTGCTCACCGCGGCGGCGTCGCGCCGGCCGGTTCACTTCATGGTCGGCAACCGCGACTTCCTGCTCGGCGACGAGATGCTCGCCGCGTGCGGCGTCGTGCCGCTGGGCGATCCGACGGTGCTCGCCGCGTTCGGCAAACGGACGCTGTTGACCCATGGCGATGCCTGGTGCATCGGCGACCTGCCTTACCAGCAGTTCCGCCGCCAGGTGCGCGATCCGGGCTGGCAGGCCCACGTGCTGGCACGCCCGCTGGCGGAGCGGCGCCTGATGGCGCGCGGGCTCCGTTCGGAGAGCGAGCGCCAGGCGATGGCGCATGAAGGCGAATGGTTCGACGTCGATGCGCCCACAGCGTTGCATGCCATGACCGAGAGCCGGGCCACCACGCTGGTCCACGGGCACACCCACCGCCCCGCCACCGAGACATGGCGACCGGACGCCGTGCGCCACGTGCTCAGCGATTGGGATCTCGACCACGCCGGCGCGCCGCGCGCGGAAGTGCTGCGCTGGGAAGCGGGCAACCGCTGGACGCGGATGCCGCCCGCCGTCGCCACTGTCGTCGGCACGCGTTGAGGCCCGCATGCGCGACTGGCTGACGCGCTGGCGCAGGGCGCGGACGCTCGAGCGGCGCGCGATTCCCGACGCGCTGTGGGCGCTGACGCTCGCACGCTTCCATTTTCTGACTTGGCGCGACGCAAACGACCTCGCCACGCTGCGCGAGATGACCACGCTGTTCCTCGCGGACAAGGAATTCACGGGCACGCACGGCCTCGAAGTCGACGACGAGATGGCGGTCGCGATCGCGGCGCAAGCGTGTCTTCCGGTGCTGCGTCTCGGCTTGCACTGGTTCGACGGCTTCAAGGGCATCGTCGTGCACGCCGATGCGGTGGTCGCGCAGCGTGAGCATGTCGACGACGCCGGCGTCGTTCACCAGTACGAGGAAGAGCTGACCGGGGAAGCCATGCATGGCGGCCCGGTCATGCTGGCCTGGCGCGATGTCGAAGAGGCGGGCGAATCCGCCGAGGAAGGCTACAACGTCGTGGTGCACGAGTTCGTCCACGTGCTGGACATGCGCGACGGGGCCGCCGACGGCGTCCCGCCGCTGCCTGACCGCGCGAGCCAGGATGCCTGGATCGCGGTGCTGGATTCGGAATACGACGGGTTCTGCCAGCGAGTCGACGCGGGAGAGGCCACACTGCTCGACCCCTACGCCGCCGAGGCGCCGGAGGAATTCTTCGCGGTCGCCTCCGAGGCATTCTTCGTCGCGCCGCATGACTTGCGCGCCGAGCACCCGCGCTTCTACGAGCTGCTGCGCGGCTTCTTCGGCCAGGACCCGGCGGCCCACGCCTGACGCCTGGCCATGAAAAAGGGGCCCGAGGGCCCCTGGTGTCGAACGCCGCGCCGCGTCAAGCCGTCGCCGGCTCGGCCTTGGGCTTGTCGATCTTCTTGACCGGCTGGATGTCGAGCACCGGCTTGCCGTCGGCGTCCACGTCGACCGTCAGGCGGCCACCATCGACCAGGCGGCCGAACAGCAGTTCGTCGGCCAGTGCCCGCCGAATCGTGTCCTGGATCAGGCGCTGCATCGGCCGTGCGCCCATCAGCGGATCGAAGCCCTTCTTCGCGAGCTGCTTGCGCAACGCGTCGGTGAAGGTGACCTCGACCTTCTTCTCGCCGAGCTGGCTCTCGAGCTGCAGCAGGAACTTGTCGACCACGCGCAGGATGATCTCTTCGTCGAGCGCCTTGAAGCTGACGATCGCGTCGAGCCGGTTGCGGAACTCGGGCGTGAACAGCTTCTTGATGTCGGCCATCTCGTCGCCCTGCTCGCGCGAGTTGGTGAAGCCGATCACAGCCTTGTTCATCGTCTCGGCGCCGGCGTTGGTCGTCATGATGATGATGACGCTGCGGAAGTCGGCCTTGCGGCCGTTGTTGTCGGTCAGCGTGCCGTGGTCCATGACCTGCAGCAGCACGTTGAAGACATCCGGGTGCGCCTTCTCGATCTCGTCGAGCAGCAGCACGGCGTGCGGCTTCTTCGAGATCGCCTCGGTCAGCAGCCCGCCCTGGTCGAAGCCGACATAGCCGGGGGGCGCGCCGATCAGGCGGCTGACCGCGTGGCGCTCCATGTACTCGCTCATGTCGAAGCGGATCAGCTCGACGCCCAGGATGTAGGCGAGCTGCTTCGCGACCTCGGTCTTGCCGACGCCGGTCGGTCCGCTGAACAGGAACGAGCCGATCGGCTTGTCCGGCCGGCCCAGGCCCGAGCGCGCCATCTTGATCGCGGCGGAGATCGCCTCGACCGCCGGCTCCTGGCCGAACACGACGCTGTTCAGGTCGCGATCAAGCGTCTTGAGCTTCGAGCGGTCGTCGTTCGACACCGCCGCGGGCGGGATGCGCGCGATCTTCGCGACGATATCCTCGACCTCGGCCCGGGTGATGGTCTTCTTCTGCTTGCTCTTGGGCAGGATGCGCTGCGCCGCGCCGGCCTCGTCGATCACGTCGATCGCCTTGTCCGGCAGGTGCCGGTCGTTGATGAACTTGGCCGACAGCTCGGCCGCGGCCTGCAGCGCGCCGACCGCGTACTTGACGCTGTGGTGCTCCTCGAAGCGCGACTTCAGCCCCTTCAGGATCTCGACCGTCTGCTCGACCGACGGCTCGACCACGTCGACCTTCTGGAAGCGCCGCGACAGCGCCGCGTCCTTCTCGAAGATGCCGCGATACTCGGTGAAGGTGGTCGCGCCGATGCACTTCATCGCGCCCGAGCTGAGCGCCGGCTTCAGCAGGTTGCTCGCGTCCAGCGTGCCGCCCGAGGCCGCGCCGGCGCCGATCAGCGTGTGGATCTCGTCGATGAACAGGATCGCGTTCGGCTGGTCCTTCAGCTGCTTGAGCACGCCCTTCAGGCGCTGCTCGAAGTCGCCACGGTACTTGGTGCCGGCCAGCAGCGCGCCCATGTCGAGCGAATAGACGTTCGACTCGGCCAGCACCTCCGGCACGTCCTTCTGCGTGATGCGCCAGGCCAGGCCCTCGGCGATCGCGGTCTTGCCCACGCCGGCCTCGCCGACCAGCAGCGGGTTGTTCTTGCGCCGCCGGCACAGGATCTGGATCACGCGCTCGACCTCGTGCTCGCGGCCGATCAGCGGATCGATCTTGCCGTCGCGTGCCATCTGGTTCAGGTTCTGCGTGAACTGGTCGAGCGGCGAGCCCTTGCCTTCGCCCTCTTCCTTTTCGGTCTCGGTACCGCCCGCGCTGCCCTCGCTCGGCTTGGCCGGCTCGGGCGGATCGCTCTTGCGGATGCCGTGTGCGATGAAGTTGACGACGTCCAGACGTGTCACGCCCTGCTGGTGCAGGTAGTAGACGGCGTGCGAGTCCTTCTCGCCGAAGATCGCGACCAGCACGTTCGCGCCGGTGACTTCCTTCTTGCCCGAGCCGGTCGACTGCACGTGCATGATCGCGCGCTGGATCACACGCTGGAACCCCAGCGTCGGCTGCGTGTCGACCTCGTCGGTGCCGCCGACGGTGGGCGTGTTTTCCTTGATGAAGCCGGTCAGGCTCTTGCGCAGGTCGTCGGCGTTGGCCGAGCACGCGCGCAGAACCTCCGCGGCGGAGGGGTTGTCGAGCAGTGCCATGAGCAGGTGTTCGACCGTGATGAACTCGTGGCGCTGCTGGCGCGCCTCGACGAACGCCATGTGCAGGCTGACTTCAAGTTCTTGGGCAATCATGCGGCCTCCATAATGCATTGCAACGGGTGGCCACCGCGGCGTGCGGCAGCCAGCACCAATTCAACCTTGGTCGCGGCGACGTCCTTGGTGTAGACGCCGCACACGCCACGCCCGTCATGGTGAATCTTCAACATGATCTGGGTCGCGGTTTCGAGGTCGCGTTTGAAATACTCCTGCAGCACCATCACGACGAACTCCATCGGCGTGTAGTCGTCATTGAGCAGGACCACCTGGTACATGCGGGGTGGTTCCGTCTTTGCAACCTTGCGCTCGACGACGACCGCCCCTTGCCCGTCGTCGGGCTTGGGTGGCGCCACCGGGGGCGCAGCGGGTGGGGTCGGTTCGTCGGGCATGGATTCATTCTATCGAGTTGACGCTGGAGCGCTTCAGCCTTTCCATATTGCACTGACACGGGCTTCTGCAAGGGCCGAACAGCGTCAAGGATGCGGCGCCCGGGAGTGTTTCCGTTCTTGACAGGCGATTTGGCACGGCCGGAAAATTGTGACGCGCGTCACGAACGCTGCCGCGCGGGAGGGGACGACATGGCCACAGGCACCGTCAAGTGGTTCAACGACGCCAAAGGGTTCGGTTTTATCGAACCCGAGGCTGGGGGGAAGACATCTTCGCCCACTTCTCCGCGATCCAGATGGAGGGGTTCCGAACCCTGAAACAGGGCGGCCGCGTCCGGTTCGAGATCGTGCAGGGCCCGAAGGGGCAGCTGGCCCAGAACATCTCGCCGATCGACTCCGCCGACGACGCCGAGGCCGCGCCGGCCGCCCCGTCCCCGTTGCCGGACGCCGCCTGATCCTTACACGGCCAAACCCGCCGCGCTGATCGCCGCGGTCAGGCCATCGACCATCAGGTCGACTTCGTCGGCGGTGACGGTGAGGGCCGGCATGAAGCGCAGCACCGACGGGCGCGGCGCATTGAGCAGCAGACCGGCGCCATCGGCGGTGCCCTCCAGCGCGAGGTGTTCGCGAGCGTGGGCCACGACGGCCGCCGCCAGGGGTTGACCGAGGTCGAGCGCGCGCAGCAGCCCGACGCCGCGCGCCGATCCGGCCCTGCAGCGATCCGACAACTCCCGCAGCCGAACGCCGAGGTGCTCGCCGGTCGTCCGCACCCGGTCCAGGAAACCATCCGCCATCACCTCGTGCAGCACCGCCAAACCGACCGCGCACATCAGCGGGTTGCCGTTGAAGGTTCCGCCCTGGTCCCCATGAGCGAACACGCAGGCGTCGCGCCGCGCCAACAGTGCGCCGATCGGGACGCCGCCGCCGAGCCCCTTGGCCAGCGTCATCACGTCCGGCACGACGCCGAAATGCTGGTAGCCGAACAGGCGGCCCAGGCGCCCGATACCGGTCTGGACTTCGTCGAAGATCAGCAGCAGCCCGTGCCGGTCACACAGCGCACGCAGGCCGTGCAGGAACTCCGGCGTCGCCTCCTGCACCCCGCTCTCGCCCTGCACCGGCTCCAGCATGATCGCGACCGTCTGCCGGCCGATCAGCGCCTGCACCGATGTCAGATCGTTGAGCCGGGCCTTCGGGAAGCCGTCGACCTGCGGCGAGAACATCCGGTCCCAGCCCGGCTTGCCCGACGCCGACATGGTCGCCAGCGTGCGGCCATGGAAGGCGTCGGCGAACGTGATGATTTCATGGGCGCCGCCGCGGTGCAGGCGCCCCCACTTGCGCGCCAGCTTGATCGCGCCCTCGTTCGCTTCGGCCCCGCTGTTGGTGAAGAACACCTGGTCGAAGTCGCTGTGCCGGCACAGCAGGTCCGCCAGCGCGATGGCGGGCTCGTTGTGGAAGGCCGGGCTGGGCGTGAGCAGCAACGCGGACTGCCGCGCCAGCGCGTCCCGCACGCACGCGGGCGCGTGACCGAGCGTGTTCACGGCCCAGCCCTGGACGAAATCGAGGTAGCGACGACCCTTTTGGTCCCACACCCAGCTGGCGTCGCCGCGCACGAAGACCAGGTCGGGGCGCGGCGTGATGTCCATCAAGCGCGATGGGTCGAGCGCGCGCTTCATGCGGCACACCGCTGGATGTTCGGTTCGGTGCGCGCACGAACCGATTCGAGGCCGAGCATCAAGCCGAGGTTCTGCACCGCGGCCCCCGCCGCGCCCTTGCCCAGGTTGTCGAAGACCGCGCTCAGCAGGAGCTGGCCCTGTGCGTCGTCGCCGAACACGGCCAGCTGCAGCGCGTCGGTGCCGTTGAGCGCCTGCGGGTCGAGCGTCGTCAGCGAGTCGGTCGCCTCCGCATCCAGGACGTGCACCTCGGGGTGTTCGCGATAGCGCTCGGCCAGCAGTGCCCGCAGTGCCTGCGGCGTCGACGCCCCCTGCAGCATGTCCGCGTGCAGGCCGATCGTCAGCGCGATGCCCTGACGGAAGCTGCCGTAGGACGGCACGAAGATCGGTCGGCGCGCGAGGCCGGCGTGGAGCCGGATCTCCGGCACATGCTTGTGCCGCAACGCGAGCGCGTAGGTCTGGAACGCCGGCGGCCGCTCGCCCGCCGGGCCTTCGTGTGCCTCGATGCCCTCGCGTCCGCGCCCGGAATATCCCGAGACCGCGTGGATCGTCAGCGGCGCGTCGCCGCGCAGCACGCCGGCCTCGACCAGCGGCCGAAGCAGCGCGATCGCCCCGGTCGGGTAGCAGCCCGGGTTGCTGACGCAGCGCGCTTGCGCGATCTGTCCGGCTTGCATGGCCGACAGTTCCGGCAGGCCGTAGGTCCAGCCCGGGTCGACGCGGTGTGCCGACGAGGCGTCGATGACCCGCACGCGCGGATTGCGGATGCCGGCCACGGCCTGACGCGCGGCCTCGTCGGGCAGGCACAGCACGGCGACATCGCAATCGTCGAGCGCCGCGGCACGCGACAGCGGATCCTTGCGCTTCTCGTCCGGGAGGGTGACGAGTTCGATGTCGTTGCGCCCGGCCAGTCGGGCCACGAGCTGCAAGCCGGTGGTGCCTTGGTTGCCGTCGATGAAAACGCGTGGCGTCATGGGGGGCTCCTGGGTCGATGCCGCAAGATTGCGGCCGCTCGGAAGATTGGTAAAGTTGAATGTTCTGACGCTGATGTTCACAACTGCTGAATCCACGTGCGACACCTCAATCTCGATCAACTGCGTACTCTCGTGACGATCGCGGACCTCGGATCGTTCGCGGCCGCCGCCCGCACCCTGCATCTGGCCGCGCCGACGGTGAGCCTGCACGTCGCCGAACTCGAATCGCGTCTGAACGCCGCGTTGCTCTTGCGTCAACGCCAGCGCGTGGTGCCCACCGGGATCGGAGAAGGCTTGATCGAACGCGCCCGGCGCCTGCTGGCCGACGCCGATGCGGCGGTGGACGATGTCGCCCGACAGGTCGACGGGCGCGCCGGCCGCGTGCGGCTGGGCGCGTCGACCGGCGCGCTGGCCTGGCTGCTGCCCAAGGTGCTCGAAACGATGGGACGCGAGCACGCCGGCATCGACGTGCAGGTCGCGGTGCTGACCTCACGCGAAGCGCTGTCGGGGGTTCAGGAGGGCACGCTCGACATCGGCCTGGTCGCCCTGCCCCAGGCCGATGTGGTCGGCGTGCAGATCGTGCCGTGGCGCCGCGATCCGGTGCTGGCCTTCGTCCCACGGGGTTGGGCCGCGCCACGGACGATCACGCCGGGCTGGCTCGCCGCGCGGCCGCTGATCGTCAACGACGCCAGCACCCGGCTGCACCGCATGACCATGGACTGGTTTGCCGCCGCCGGCGAGCAGCCGAAGGCGCGGATCGAACTCAACTTCAACGACGCGATCAAGAGCCTCGTCTCGGCCGGCTATGGCGCAGCGCTTCTGCCGCGCGAGGAGGGCGCAGCGGACGTCGATGACCGCATGGTCATCGCCCCGCTCGCCCCTCGGCTGTGGCGACCGCTGGGGGTGGCCTGCCGAGCCGGCCAACCCGAACCGGCGACGCGCCAACTGCTCGACGCGCTGGCGGCCATCCGCCAGCGCTGATCGCGGTGATCAGGCCGTCTCGGCCGCAAAGTCGAGCAGCACCTTCATCGCACGCTTGCGGTCGCCGGCCATTTCGAAGGCCTCACGGGCGCGCGACAGCGGGAACGCACCGCTGATCATCGGCCGCATGTCCACCCGGCCTTCGTTGATCAAGCGCACGGCCAGCGCGAACTCGGCGTGGAAGCGGAAGCTGCCGCACAGGCTCAGTTCCTTCGCGACGATCATGTTCTGGGGCACGGACACGTCGCCGCCCAGGCCGAGTTGCACCACCACGCCGCGCGGGCGCATCGCCTCGAGGCCAGCGCGCAACGCCCGCTCGTTGCCGCTGCACTCGAACATCACGTCGAACGTGCCCTTGTCCGCGCTGTAGCGCTCGACCCAGGCCGGCGTCTGTGCGACGTTCAGGGTGACGTCCGCCCCCATCGCGCGGGCGATCGCCAGCGTCTCGTCGGTCAGGTCGACCGCGGTGATCTCGGCGGCGCCGTGGATGCGCGCGGCCGCGACGGCCAGCGAGCCGATCGGGCCACATCCGGAGACCAGCACCCGCTTGCCCAGCAGCGCACCGGCCCGCTGCACGCCATGCAGCGCCACCGAGAACGGTTCGGCCAGCGCGGCGTGCTGCAGCGGCACGTGCGCCGCCACCGCCTCGCACTGCAACGCATCGCAAAGAAGCAGGTTGCGGAACGCGCCTTCGACATGCGGGTCGCGCATCGCGCTGCCGTAGAAGCGCATGTCGAGGCACTGGTTCGGCAGACCTTCCAGGCAGTACTTGCAGCGCGAGCACGGGCGGCTCGGGTTGACCGCGACCTTGTCGCCCGGCTTGACGCGCGTGACGTCCGCAGCTACAGCCGCGACCGTGCCAGCCACTTCGTGACCGAGGATCATCGGCCGCTTGATGCGCACCGTGCCGAAACCGCCGGCGTGGAAATAATGAAGGTCCGACCCGCAGATGCCGCCGTAGCCGACCTGCACCAGCACCTCGCCCGGGCCGAGTTCGGCCACGTCCTGCTCGACGACGCGCAGGTCGTCCGGCGCCTGGATCACCAGGCAGGTGCAGCGCATGCGCAGGGGTCGACCGGCATCCGGGTCCGTTTCGTTTGCGGTGGAACGCATGACATCTCCTGAAGGCGACGCGCGCAAAAAAAGAAACCCCTGACGTTTTCGACGAAATCAGGGGTTGCTCGGGACCGCCTCAGCGGACGGCGCTGAAATGCCTCACATGTGATCGATCATCACCTGACCGAAGCCCGAGCACGAGACCTGGGTGGCGCCGTCCATCAGGCGCGCGAAGTCGTAGGTGACCTTCTTCGATGCGATCGACTTCTCCATCGAGCTGATGATCAGGTCGGCGGCCTCGACCCAGCCCATGTGGCGCAGCATCATCTCGGCCGACAGGATCTCGGAGCCGGGATTGACGTAGTCCTTGCCGGCGTACTTCGGCGCGGTGCCGTGGGTGGCCTCGAACATCGCGATCGAGTCCGACAGGTTCGCACCCGGCGCGATGCCGATGCCGCCGACCTGGGCCGCCAGCGCATCGGAGACGTAGTCGCCATTCAGGTTCAGCGTGGCAATCACCGAGTATTCGGCCGGGCGCAACAGGATCTGCTGCAGGAAGGCATCGGCGATCGAGTCCTTGATGACGATTTCCTTGCCCGTCTTCGGGTTCTTGAATTTCATCCACGGGCCGCCGTCGATCAGCTCGGCGCCGAATTCCTTCTGCGCCAGCGCATAGGCCCAGTCGCGGAAGCCCCCTTCGGTGAACTTCATGATGTTGCCCTTGTGCACGATCGTGACCGAGGGCTTGTCGTTGTCGATCGCGTACTGGATGGCCTTGCGCACAAGGCGCTCCGTGCCCTCGCTCGAGACCGGCTTGATGCCGATGCCGGACGTGTTCGGGAAGCGGATCTTCTTGACGCCCATTTCCTCCTGCAGGAACTTGATCAGCTTCTTCGCCTTGTCGCTGCCCGACTCGAATTCGATGCCGGCGTAGATGTCTTCGGAGTTCTCGCGGAAGATGACCATGTGGGTCTTCTCCGGCGACTTGACTGGCGACGGTACGCCGGCGAAGTACTGGATCGGGCGCAGGCAGACGTACAGGTCGAGCTCCTGGCGAAGCGCGACGTTCAGCGAGCGGATGCCGCCACCGACAGGGGTGGTCAGCGGGCCCTTGATCGAGACCACGTAGTCCTTCACGGCCGAGAGCGTCTCGGGCGGCAGCCACACGTCCGGACCGTACACCTTGGTCGACTTCTCGCCCGCGTAGACCTCCATCCAGTGGATCTTCTTCTTGCCACCGTAGGCCTTGGCCACGGCCGCGTCGACCACCTTGATCATCACCGGGGTGATGTCGGCGCCGGTGCCATCGCCCTCGATGAACGGGATGATGGGCTGATCGGGCACGTTGAGCGAGAAATCGGCGTTGACGCTGATCTTCTGCCCGTTTTCGGGCACCTTGATGTGCTGGTACATGGGGATGAGGCTCCGCTCGGTGGTAGTCGACACTTGATTTTCAATTCTATGTCAGCGCCGCCGTCGGCCCACCTGCGGGGCCGCCGCGTTGATAATGAGCCGAGCCACTTCAAAGCCCTCCCACCATGATTCGCACGCCCCTGTTCCGCAGCCTGTTCGCCCTGCTGATCGCGTTAGCCGCGACTGTCGCGGCGGCGCAGACCGGCCCGCAGAAACTCCAGGCGATCAAGCTCAGCGCAGGCATGCACGTGATCCGGGCCGAGGTGGCGCAGACGCCCGAGGAACACAGCATCGGCCTGATGTTCCGCACCTCGATGCCGACCAACGACGGGATGCTGTTCATCTTCGACCGGCCGGGGCAGCAATGCTTCTGGATGAAGAACACGCTGCTGCCGCTGTCGGTCGCATTCGTGGCGGACGACGGCAGCATCACCAACATCGAGGCGATGAAACCGCAGACGCTGGACAGCCACTGCTCCACCAAGGAAGTGCGCTACGTGCTCGAGATGAATGAAGGCTGGTTCGCCAAGCGCGGCATCAAGCCGGGCATGAAGCTGCAAGGCGCCCCCTTCAAGCACTGACTTCACCACGAAAAAAGGGGTCGGCTGAGCCGACCCCTGTCGTGTCAGGCGCGCAAGCTTACGCGAAGTTCTTCGCGGCGAAATCCCAGTTCACCAGCGAGTTCAGGAAGGTCTCGACGAACTTCGGGCGCAGGTTGCGGTAGTCGATGTAGTACGCGTGTTCCCACACGTCGATCGTCAGCAGCGCCTTGTCCGCCGTGGTCAGCGGTGTGCCGGCGGCGCCCATGTTGACGATGTCTACGCTGCCGTCGGCCTTCTTGACCAGCCAGGTCCAGGCCGAGCCGAAATTGCCCACGGCGCTCTTGGTGAATGCCTCCTTGAAGGCCGCGTAGCTGCCCCATTTGGCGTTGATTGCCTCGGCCAGCGCACCGGTCGGCTCACCGCCGCCCTGCGGCTTCATGCAGTTCCAGAAGAAAGTGTGGTTCCAGATCTGGGCCGCGTTGTTGTAGACGCCGCCACTGGACTTCTTGATGATCTCTTCAAGGGTCATCGACTCGAACTCGGTGCCCTTCTGGAGATTATTCAGGTTCACGACATAGGCGTTGTGGTGCTTGTCGTGGTGGTACTCAAGCGTTTCCTTGCTCATCGCAGGAGCGAGTGCGTCGTGGGCATACGGCAGGGGCGGCAGGGTGTGTTCCATCGTGGACCTCTTCGGTAAGTGGCGGTATCGGTGCGCAGAGTCGCAGCGTCGGAACATTGTAGGCAGCTTGGCGCGGCGTCGCCGGACGCGGCGATGCCGGCCGACACGCGCTCAGGCGCTTGTCCGACCGGGCAGCTCCGTGACGACGACACCCACGGTGCCGTCGTGCAGCACGGCCTGCAGCGACTCGCCCTGCGTCAGCTCGTGGACCGACCCGATCGGTCTGCCCTCGGAGTCGCTCAGCCAGGCGTAACCACGCGTCAGCACCTGTTTCGGATCGAGTGCGCGCAGCCGCGCCGCGACGTGGGCGAGGCGCTGGGTTCGCCTGTCGAGTTCGCGCTCGACACCGCGCCGCAGGGCCGCTTGGAGCTGCGCCAGATGCTGGCGCTGCTGCTGCGCGACCCGCAGCGGCAGCGCGTCGAGCCGATGAGCCAGGACGGTCAGCTGCTCGCGCTGCGCACGCACGACCTGGCCCGGTCGAGCGAGTCGCACGGCGATGCGGTCGAGCCGCTGGGCCTGCTCGTCGAGCGCCGCGTGAACGCGCCGTTGCACGATCCCTTCATAGACGGCCAGCCTGTTCGACAACGCCTCCCGCGTCGGTGCCGCCAGCTCGGCAGCGGCTGTCGGCGTGGGCGCGCGCAAATCGGCGGCGAAATCGGCCAGGGTGACGTCGGTCTCGTGTCCGACACCGCAGACGACCGCCATCGAAGCGGAAGCGATCGCGCGCACCACCTGCTCGTCGTTGAAGGCCCACAGATCTTCGAGCGAGCCGCCACCGCGGCACACGATCAACGTATCGACCTCGGCGCGGCGTGACGCCAGTCCGATCGCCTCCACCAGCGCCGCCGGCGCGCCGGGCCCCTGCACGGCGCTGGGATAGATCACGACCGGCAGATGCGGAGCACGCCGCGCGAGTGCGGTCAGCACGTCCTGCAGCGCGGCGGCGCCGAGCGAAGTGACCACGCCGATCGCCCGCGGGTAAGGCACCAGCTCGCGCTTGCGCGCCGGATCGAACAAGCCTTGCGCCTCGAGCCGCGCCTTGATCCGCAGGAACTGTTCGTAGAGCGCACCCGCCCCGGCGGCCTGCATCGCCTCCACGACGATCTGCAGTTCGCCGCGCGCCTCGTAGACGCCCAACCGTCCGCGCATCTCGACCAACTGCCCTTCGCGCGGCGCGAAAGCCAGCAGCGACGCCGCCCGGCGGAACATCGCGCAGCGCAGCAGCGCCGCGCCGCCCTCGGCGTCCTTGAGGTTGAAGTAGCAGTGTCCGCTGGCGGCGCGCGTGAAGCCGGAGATCTCGCCCCGGACGCTGCAGACGCTGAAGCGCCCGGCCAGCCAGTCCCCGACCTCGCGCACGAGCGCTGCGACACTCCACGGCGCTCGCGCAGCGGGTGTCGCGAAACCGTCAATCACCGGCAAACCCAATGCCGGCGCGGGTCGAGAACTCCACAAGTCGACTGGACGCGGGCTGGCGCGCCGAAGATCGTGTCACAAGCCAGTCACAATTACGCAAGTCGTTGATTTTCAACAAATTTTCTCTGCCTAAACTTTGTGCAATCTGTCCTGGGCCACGTCAGTGCGGGCCTTGGCGCGCGATGCAGCCCGGTTGCCCACAAAGTTATCCACAGTTGCAGTGGATGTCTGTGCGGCACTTTTCGTGCGAAGCCAAACAGGGCGGTGCGTCGCTGCAACGCTGCCGGCGCGCCCGCGTCGCGGGGGAGCTTCGGGCCATAATCGCGCGTCCTGAAAACCCCCTCGTCACCGAAAGGGCGCGATTGTTTTCGATCATACAAGCCGCTGGCTGGCCGATCTGGCCCTTGCTCCTGTGTTCCATTGCGGCCGTCGCGCTGGTCCTGGAGCGTCTTTCCAGCCTGCGGGCGTCACGCGTCGTGCCGCCGCGCTTGCTCGACGAGGTGATCTCCGTCACACGGGCGCACCTGCCGGCTGCGGACGTGGTCAACAAGCTGGCCGACAACTCGGTGCTGGGTGCCGTGCTGGCCACCGGGCTTCGCGCGGTGATTGCCGAGCCGCGCACCAGCGAGGCCGCGTTGCGCGGCACGTTCGAATCGGCCGGCCGCGCCGCGGTGCATCGGCTGGAGCGCTACCTCAACACGCTTGGATCGATCGCCTCGGCCGCCCCGCTGCTGGGGCTCATGGGCACGGTGATCGGCATGATCGAGATCTTCGGCTCGCAGTCACCGACCGGCAACAACCCCGCCCTGCTCGCGCACGGCATCTCGATCGCCCTCTACAACACCGCCTTCGGCCTGATGATCGCGATCCCGTCGCTGATGTTCTACCGCTACTTCCGCGGCCTGGTCGACACGTACACGCTCGACATGGAACAGGCCGCCGACCGCCTGGTGCCGCACCTGATGCGCTTCGTGGTCGATCGCCGTCAACCGCCGGCAGGGTGAAGGTGCGCCGATGCCGATGAACTTCCGCAAGGCGCGGCCCGAGGAGCCGGAGATCAACCTGATCCCGTTCATCGACGTGCTGCTGGTCGTCCTGATCTTCCTGATGCTGTCGACGACCTACTCCAAGTTCACCGAGCTGCAGATCACGCTGCCGGTGGCGGACGCCGACAAGCTGCGCGAGCGGCAGCGCGAAATCATCGTGGCGGTCTCGGCCGACGGGCGCTACAGCATCAATCGCAGCCCGGTCGAAGGCCGCAGCATCGAAGCGCTGACCGCCGCGCTCACCGCCGCGGCCGCCGGCGCTAGCGACATGGTCGTCATCGTCTCGGCCGATGCGACCGCAGCGCACCAGAGCGTGATCAACGTGATGGACGCGGCGCGGCGCGCGAACCTGCCGCGCCTGACCTTCGCGACGCAGAACTCGTCGGGCGGCGACGCGCGCTGACGCGGCGCAGCGGTGAGCGCCCATCCCGCGCCGAGCTGGCCCGAGCGCCTCGCGCGTGCGTGGCTCACCCGAGGACCACTCGCCTGCGCGCTGTGGCCGCTGTCGTTGCTCTTCGGCGCAGTCACCGCGCTGCGTCGTGCGCTCTATCGCAGCGGCTTGCTGAAGACGAACCGCCTGTCCGTTCCGCTGGTCGTCGTGGGCAACCTGATTGCCGGCGGCGCGGGCAAGACGCCGACCGTCATCGAGCTCGTGGCCCAACTGCGACGCCGCGGCTATACCCCCGGGATCATCTCCCGCGGCTACGGCGGCAGAGCCACCGGCCCCACGGAGGTGACGCGCGCATCGGCTGCGACGCAATCCGGTGACGAGCCCCTGCTCATGCACCTGCGCACGGGCGCCCCGCTGGTGGTCGGGCGCGATCGGGTCGGCGCCGCCGGGTGGCTGCTTCGACGGCATCCCGACGTCGATCTGATCATCAGCGACGACGGCCTGCAGCACCTGCGCCTCGGGCGCGACGCGCAGGTGCTCGTGTTCGACGACCGAGGTGCAGGCAACGGCTGGCTTCTGCCCGCCGGCCCGCTTCGCGAATCCATCCCGGCGGCGGTTCCGGCGCGCAGCCTGGTGCTCTACAACGCCGCGCATGCGTCGACCCCGCTGCCCGGCGCACTCGCACGGCGCTCGCTCACCGGCGCCCTGCCGCTCGACAGCTGGTGGCGCGGCGAACCCGCGTCGGTCGAATCCTGGACGGGCCTGCGCGGGCGCCCGCTGATCGCCGCCGCCGGTCTTGCGCGCCCCGAGCGCTTCTTCGCCATGCTGCGCGAACGGGGGTTGACGATCACGCCCCTGCCGCTGCCCGATCACCACGACTTTGTCGCCCTGCCCTGGCCGAGTGACACTGCCGATGTGATCGTCACCGAAAAGGACGCCATTAAGCTCGACCCGAGCCGGCTCGGCGCCACGCGGGTCTGGGTCGCGCCGCTAGACTTCGACCTCGATGCGCCCTTCGTCGACGCCCTGACTGCCCTGCTGCCACCACCCGTACCCCGCCATGGAAACTCGCCTGCTTAATCTGCTCGTCTGCCCGATCTGCAAGGGACCGCTCGAGCACCTTCGCCCGCCGCAGCAGGCCAGCGTCGAACTGGTGTGTCATGCCGACGGACTCGCCTTTCCGGTGCGCGACGGCATTCCGGTGATGCTGGAAGCCGAGGCCCGCTCGCTCGACGCGGCAACGACACCGCCGGCCTCCGCCCCCACCCCGCCGGCCGCATGAATTTCACGGTACTCGTGCCGGCGCGGATGGCGTCCACGCGCCTGCCCGGCAAGCCGCTGGCCGACATCGGCGGCGAGCCGATGATCGTGCGGGTTGCGCACAACGCAGCCCGGTCGGCGGCGCAGCGCGTTGTCGTCGCGGCGGACGACGCCCGCATCGTCGCGGCGTGCGCCGCGCACGGAGTCGAAGCGCTGCTGACGCGGGACGACCACGCGACCGGCAGTGACCGGCTCGCCGAAGCGTGCGAGCTGCTGGGCCTCGACGGGGCCGACCTGGTCGTCAACGTCCAGGGCGACGAGCCGCTGCTCGAACCGTCGATGGTGGACGCCTGCGCTGCGCTGCTCGCGCAGCATCCCGACTGCGTGATGAGCACCGCGGCCCACGCGATCGACGGCACCGACGAGCTCGACAACCCGAACGTCGTGAAGGTCGTGCTCGACGCGACGGGACGTGCGCTCTACTTCTCGCGCGCGCCGATCCCGTGGTGGCGCGATGCCCGTGCCGCCGGCCTCCCGACGCTGCCTGCCTATGCGCCGCTGCGCCACATCGGGCTTTACGCGTACCAGGCCGGCTTTCTGCGGCGCTTTCCGCAATTGTCCGTCAGCCCGCTCGAGCAGATCGAGGCGCTCGAGCAGCTGCGCGTGCTGTGGCACGGCGAGCGCATCGTCGTGCATGTGAGCGGATCGCGGCCCGGACCCGGCGTCGACACCCCCGAAGATCTGGCGCGCGTGCGCGCGCTCTTCGGGTAGCGCGACACCCGGTCGACGCCTCGCGCAGCACGTGTTTTCCCGCGGCCGCGCGTCAGTTTCGTGCGGGGGAGCGCATGTTATTCTCGACGCGAAACATGCCCCGCCCGTGCCGCACGCGCTTGCGGTGCGCACACGAGACACGAGAACGAGGCCACAACCCATGAGACTGATTCTGCTGGGCGCCCCCGGTGCGGGCAAAGGAACCCAGGCGACTTTCATCTGCAAGAAATACGGCATCCCGCAGATCTCGACTGGCGACATGCTTCGCGCTGCCGTCAAGGCCGGCAGCGAGATGGGGCTGGAAGCGAAGAAGGTGATGGACGCGGGCGGCCTGGTCAGCGACGACATCATCATCGGGCTGGTCAAGGAACGCATCGCCCAACCCGACTGCGCTAACGGCTTCCTGTTCGACGGCTTTCCGCGCACGATCGTGCAGGCCGATGCGATGAAACAGGCCGGCGTCAAGCTCGACCTCGTGCTCGAGATCGACGTGCCCGACGAAGCCATCATCGAGCGCATGAGCGGCCGTCGCGTGCATCAGCCCTCCGGCCGCACCTACCACTTGAAGTTCAACCCGCCGCGCGTGGCGGGCAAGGACGATGTCACCGGCGAGGACCTGATCCAGCGCGCCGATGACGAAGAAGCCACGGTGCGCAACCGCCTCGAGGTCTACAAGAAGCAGACCCGGCCGCTGGTCGACTACTACTCGAACTGGTCCGCCAGCGGCGAAGCAGGCGCACCGCGCTACCGGAAGATCAGTGGCACCGGCAGCGTCGACGAGATCACCGCACGCGCGCTCGCCGCGCTGGCCTGAGCGAGGAACGGGACCATGGAGATTCAAGGCAAGGTGTTCATCGTCACGGGCGGCGCGTCCGGTCTCGGCGAAGGCACGGCACGGATGCTGGCCGCGAACGGCGCGACCGTCGTCATCGCCGACCTGCAGGCGGACAAGGGGGAAGCGCTGGCGAAGGAACTCGGCGGTGCGTTCGTCCGTTGCGACGTGAGTCAGGAGGCCGACGGCCAGGCGGTCGTCGCCAAGGCGGTGAGCCTGGGCAAGCTGGTGGGCCTGGTGAATTGCGCGGGCATCGCGCCGGCCGCGAAGACCGTCGGCAAGGACGGCGCCCATGCACTGGGGACGTTCGCCAAGGTCGTCACTGTCAACCTGGTGGGCAGCTTCAACATGATCCGCCTCGCCGCCGAAGCGATGAGCAAGAACACGCCGGAGAGCACCGGCGAGCGCGGCGTGCTGATCTCGACCGCCAGCGTGGCGGCCTATGACGGCCAGATCGGTCAGGCGGCGTACTCGGCGTCGAAGGGCGGCGTCGTCGGCATGACCTTGCCGATCGCCCGCGACCTGGCACGCAACGGCATTCGCAACATGACGATCGCGCCGGGCATCTTCGGCACGCCGATGCTGTTCACGATGCCGCAGGAGGTGCAGGACGCACTGGCCGCGAGCGTGCCGTTCCCGAGCCGCCTGGGTACCCCGGCAGACTATGCGAAGCTCGTGCACCAGATCGTCACCAACGAGATGCTGAACGGCGAAGTCATCCGCCTCGACGGCGCGATCCGCCTCGCACCGAAGTGACCGCTCCGACCCGCCCATGAAAAAAGCGGCCCCGAGGCCGCTTTTTTTGTGTCGACGACCTGCGAGCCCGATCACGAGGCCTTGGCACGCCGCGCGTAAAGCGCCCACAGGCGCGCCAGATCGCTCGTGCCGTCAGCGCCCGACACGGTCTTGAGCGTGGCCTGTGCCTTGCCGTTCTCGCCTGCGACGAGCTGCGCGATCGCCAGATGCAGCTTGGCATCTTCCGGTCGCTTCAGCCCGCCCTTCGCGATGCCTTGCTGCATCATCTGCAGGCCCTGAGCCTTCTTGCCTTCGTAGACCTGGTTCATGCCGATCGCGACCAGGTCGTTCCCGTCCTTCGCGGCGAGCGCCTGCTTCTCGTCCTCGGCGGCCGTCTTCTTCGCTTCGTCGATGCGCTTGTTGACCAGATCGCGCAGGCGCTTGTGACGCTCGGCCTCCGGGCCGGTCCCGAGTACCCCGGCCGCGAAGCCCTTGTCGATCACCTGCTTCGCTTCGGCACCCGATCCGGCTTGCAGCGCAAGCTGGGCCATCTCGGAATAGTCGTTCGCGGCGGTCATGCTGCCGGTGGCGAGCGAGAGCCGGTAGGTGTCGAGCGACAAGCGATCGGAGAAGTTCGGCTTGCGTTGCAAACGGCTCAGCAGACTGACCCAGTATTCCTTCTTCGGGTAGTACATGACCAGACGCTCGAGCGCGAAGGCCTCGCTCGCGACATCCTTCTGGCGGACGGCGGCGTTCATCAGCAGATTGATGCGGTCCTCGGCCGGCGTGGCGCCGTTGCGCTCGGCCGCTTGGATCTCGGCCATCAGTTCCTTCGACGCCCCAGCCAGGTCCCCGGACAGGTACTGCGTCTGGATCATCAGCGTGCGGTTGGCACTGCTGGTGCCGCCCTCGCGGAAGTACCGCGCATACCACTGCTGCGCCTTCGCGTACTCCTTGGCGCGGTAGTAGCTTCCGGCGATCGACTCGATCATGCGCAGCTTGTCGGCACCGCCCACGCTCGCGCCCACGGTCTCGAAGGCTTTCGCCGCCGTGTCGGCATCGCCCGCGCCCGACGCGGCGGCCAGGCGCATGCGCTCGACCATCAGGTTCTCGCTCGCGCTCTTGCCGCCCACTGCGTCGGCCTCACGCACCTTGGCAAGCGCCTCGCGGAACTTGCCGCCCTTGATGAGGGCCTCGGCGGCCTGCAAGGGTTTGCCGACCTCGGGCCGCATGCCGGATTGGGCGTGCGCCGCACCGAACACGAGCGCGGCGGCGGCCGCGACGATCAATCGCTGGAACTGTCTGTTCATACGCTCGCTTCTCGTCCTCGATTACTTGACGAACTGTTCGTTGCCGATCATGCCGAGCTTGGTCACGCCCAGGCGCTGCGATTCGGCCAGCACCTCGGCGACGTACTTGTACTCGACGAGTTTGTTGGGCCGCACATGGACCTCGGGCTGATCGGGCTGCGCCGCCGCGTCTCGCAGCTTCACCTCGAGCGCGTTGCGGCTAGGCACCGTCTCGCCGTTCCACAGGATCGTGCCGTCGAAGTCGATGTCGATCGTCACGACCACCGGCTCCTTGGTCGGCGGCGGCGGGTTGCCGGCCGGCATGTTCAGGTTCACCGAATGCAGCTGCACCGGGATCGTGATGATCAGCATGATGATCAGCACCAGCATCACGTCGATCAACGGCGTGGTGTTGATGTCCATCATCGCTTCCGGCTCGCCGGAGCTGCTGCCCGAACCTACGTTCATTCCCATCGCGTTCTCCTAGCCCTTGGGCGGCGGTTCGGTGACGAAGCTGATCTTCGAGATCGCCGCGCGCTGGCACGCGAAGACCACCCGGCCGATCGACTCGTAGCGCGCCTTCTCGTCACCGCGAATGTGCACTTCCGGTTGCGGGTTCAGTACCGCGACCGTCTTGAGCTTCTGGAACAGCGTCTCGTTGTCGGGCACGAGGCGCGCATTCCAGAACACGTCGCCGTCCTTGTTGACCGAAATCTCGATGTTCTCCGGCTTGGTCTGGCGCGCGATGTTCGTCTCCTTGGGGAGCGTCATCGGCACGGTCTGGGTGACGACCGGGATCGTGATCAGGAAGATGATCAGCAGCACGAGCATCACGTCAACCAGCGGCGTCGTGTTGATCGCGGAGACGACTTCGTCTTCGTCCCCATCGCTGGAACCTATGTTCATCGCCATGGCGAGCTCCTTGTTCGCTTCGCCGCGATCAGCGGCGCGCGCCGATCTTCGCGCCCATCAGGATGCCGTGCAGGTCGGCGCCGAAACCGCGCACCGCTTCCATCGTCACCTTGTTGCGGCTGACCAGCCAGTTGTAGCCAAGCACCGCCGGGACCGCGACCGCCAAGCCGATGGCGGTCATGATCAGCGCCTCACCGACCGGGCCGGCGACCTTGTCGATCGACGCCTGGCCAGCGATGCCGATGGCCGTCAGCGCATGGTAGATGCCCCAGACCGTGCCGAACAGGCCGACGAACGGCGCGGTCGAACCGACGGTCGCCAGGAAGCCCAGTCCGTCCTGCAAACGATTGCGCACGTCGTCCACGCTGCGCTGCACGCCCATCGTGACCCATGTGTTGCGGTCGATGTTGTCAGTCAGCGAGCCTTCGTGGTGGTCACCAGCCTGGATGCCGCTTTCCGCGATGAAACGGAACGCGCCGTTCGGCTTCAGCGTCTTGACGCCTTCGTTCAAGCTGACCGACTTGAAGAACGTGTTGCGCACCGACTTCGCTTCCTTCGACAGCTTGAAGCTCTCGAACAGCTTGGTCAGCAGGATGTACCAGCTGCCCAGGCTCATCAGCACGAGCAGGATCAGCACGAAGCGCGACACGAAATCGCCCTGCGCCCACAAGGCGCCCAGGCCATACGGGTTGTCGACGGTCTCCTTCGTGGTGGTCGCGTCGGCGATGGGGGCCGGCGCCGCGGCAGGCGCAGGTGCGGCGTCGGAAGCCGGGGCGGCTACGACCGCAGCCGAGGCACCCGACGCGGGCGCTTGCGCGAATGTCGGATCACTCAGGAAGATGCCGGCGACGAGCGCCAGCGCGGCGAGGATGGACTGCGGCCGCTTAAAGGAAGTAAACGAGGTCATCTTGGAGACTCCTGACAAAGATCTGAAGGCAATCGAATTATTTCGGGAATGACGATGCATGCCGTCGACTCGGACGGCCGCATGCACCGGACGTCTTACTCGAGCTTGAAGTCGAAGTCCTGAATGGCCTTGACTTCGGTGTCACCCGTGGTGGTGCACCCGTACTGCATCATCGCGGTCCGAACCGCCGATTCGTACACGCCGCGTGGCGTGGCGGACAGGATGTCGACCGCAATCACCTTGCCGCCGCGGATCGTCGCCTGTGCGCGCACGCTGCCGGTGATGCCTTCGCGAGCCGCCTTGATCGGCGTCTTCGGCGGGACCATCTGAGGGCAGACGACGCCGATGGACATCACGGCGGGAGGCGCAGGCGCCGGTGCCGGCGGGGCTACCGGGGCGGGAGGGGCTTGCGGCTTGATGTCGACCGGCGCAGGCGGCGTCGGCGACGGCGCGACCGAGATGGTCGGCTGCGGCGGTGGCGGCGTGGCGATCTGGACTTCCGGCGGGGGAATGTACGGCGGCGGCGGGGCCTCGAGCTTCGGCGGCGGCGGCAGCACCACTTCGGGCGGCGGCGGCGGCTTCTTGATCTCTTCGATCACCTTGGTCTCGATCGGCGCGCGGACGACGTCGACGACCTTCTTGGCCAACCCGGTGACCAACGCGTAGACCAGCAACGCGTGAAACAGGATGACAACCGAAAGCCCCACCAAGTGGCGGCGAGGGTCCGCTTGTCGCTGCGAGAAATTCATGTTCTGGGATCTCCAGATATGGTGACGTGAATCAGAAAAAAGCGAACCTTAGCATTCACAGGCTTGTGGCCGTGTAGGCGGACATCTGGAAGTGCCGCCAGCAACGCAGCGCGCATTCTAGCCATCTGCAAGAGTCGTTCCGGGTTGCGCGACCCGAGGAAACCCGCAGGGTTCGACCCGCATCGTTCAGACACGCAGCCGCGTCGCAGACACAGAAAGGGGCTCCGAAGAGCCCCTTTGAAGTCTTGCTTGCCAGGTGGTTACTTGAACGAGTACTTCAGGCCCAACGTGAAATACGTGCCCATCGCGCCCGACGAGTCCATCGGGTTGTAGTTGATGCCGCCGTAGGTGACGGTATCCAGCGGCGCGACCCGGTTGAACAGGTTGTTGATCGAACCATAGATCTGCAGGTTCTTGTTGACGTTCCAGCGGCCTGAAAGGTCCACCGTGTAGAAGCTCGGCAGCTTGGCGCAGTCGGTGTTGCCGTCAAGGCGCTCAAGTGAAAGGCACGTCGGGTCGCTGTTGTCACCGACGTTCTTCATGCTGCTGCGCCAGTTCACGGTAGCCGTCATGCCAACGGTCGCCGTTTCCCAGGTGGTGGACAAATTGACCTTGTCCCGCGGCGTACCAGCGCAGTTGGACACGTCGCAATTGCCATGCGTGCCGACGAAGTCACGCTTCGTGCCGTCGACAGTGATGTCCTCCCAGGTGGTGAGGCGCGTCCAGTGCAGGTCGGTTCTGAAGTTGCCGATATCCTGGATCTTCCAGCGGTATCCGACGTCCACGTCTACACCCGCAACCTTGGAGCCACCCAAGTTTGCGAACGGGGCGTACGCCACGATGATGCTGCCGGAATTCGGGATGCCCGGCAGGTTGTTGTCGGACCGGACGACATCAGGCCTGTTGAGCGCTTCCTGGAACGAGATCGTCTGGATATTGTTGGTCTTCTTGACTTGCCAGAAATCGGCACCAAAGGTCAATCCCCTCACAGGCTCGGCGACGAAGCCGAGGTTGAAGTTCTTGGACTTTTCCGGCTTCAGGTTGGGATTGCCCTGGCTGATGCCGCCCGCGGCGCTGCCGGTGCAGTCCGCAGCCACAGCGCCAGGCGCCGCCACACCACCCGGGCAACGGATCGGGTCGTAAGCCCCGCTCGAAGCGAAGGTCGCTTGAGCGGTCGGGCTCGACTCCGCCGGATTGGGCGCGCGAAACCCTTCCGAATAGGACGCGCGCAAGAGCAATTGGGGAATCGGCGTGAACTTGACCGCAAGCTTCGGCGTCGTTGCGCTGAAGCTGTCGTAATGGTCATACCGCACTGCGCCAGTGATCTCAACGCTCTTGAGCACAGGTACCAGCAGCTCGCCATACGCCGCCCAAACCTTTTCATCACCAAAAAAACCGTTGTAGCTTGCGAACACGGACCCGTCTTCGCTCCCGCTGAGCGACGGTGCCTTGAGGCTCAGCTTGCGGAATTCCGTTCCCAAAGCCACCGCCATCGCGCCGCCTTCCAGGTTCATCAACTCGCGAGAGGCACGGGCGTCGATGACGTCGAGTGTCGTCTTGCTCGCACTTGTGGCGCGAGTGAGAATCGATGCGCGTTGTGCGTCCGTGTTGAGGCCCGCATTGGCGCCCATCCGGTAGCCGAAGGTCGGACTGGCAGGATTGTTGAACGCATCGATCACGCCTTGGACGCGGAGCACCGAGTAGACTTGATCGAGCTTGGACTCGCTGTGCACCACGCCTGCGTCGATGTCCCAACCTGCAGCCGTGCCCTTGACGCCGACCATGAGACGCGTGACATCCACATCATTGGTGCGACGCTGCGGGCCGAATTCGCCGAACGCATAGCGGAAGCGCGCCGGAATTCCGAACGGGTTGTCAGGATGGCTGGCCGCAAGCGTCAGCTCCGGCACGTTGATGCCGGTGCCGTAACCGCGGAGTCCGTACGGCCCGACAATGGTGCCGGGCGTGGTGAGATTGCTGACGTCGAAGCCGGTCTTGTTCTTCGCGTAGCTCAGTTCGGCGGAGGCTTCCCAATCGTTGCTGAGGGCGAGCGTACCGCGGGCAAAGATCGACAGATTCTCCAGGCTCGGTTGGAAGCTGCGGAGCTGGCCAACGTCATACGAGCAGCCGGCGTCGCCGGCGATCGCCGGGCTGACCGCCCCACGCAGTGCGGTCGTGCAGGGCGAGATCAGTTGGTACGCGCCGCTGCTGGTACCGTTGCGGACATAGCCCGCCACGCTGGGGCTCACCGTGTTGCCGATCCGGTAGCCCGGCGTCCATTGAGTCGCGAGGGCGTCATAGCCCCATGGACGCACGTCGCCCTTGCCGATGTACTCGCGATCGCGATCGCGATAGTGAATTTCGCTGTTCCGCGACGCTTCGATATTGACGAATGCGTTCCACTTGTCGGATGCGATGTCGCCACCGCCCACGATGACTGCGGCCTTCGCTCTGTTGCCATCGCCGTACCTGGAGGTGCCCGCCTCCGCCTTGCCGATCGCACCCGAGAAGTTCTTGCGCAGGATGATGTTCACCACACCCGCCAGTGCATCCGATCCATAGATGGCCGACGCGCCATCCTTCAGCACTTCGATTCGCTCGACGGCCTCCAACGGGATCGTCGACAGGTCGGTGAACATTTTCTGGAAGTCGTCGGCGCGCGGGTACGGTGCGAGACGGCGACCATTCACCAGGACCAGAGTCGCATTGGCGCCCAAGCCACGCAGAGAAATCGCGGTCGCCCCTGCGGCGAAGCCGTTGCCGAAACCGGTCGGCAGCGAACCCTGCCCATCAAGCGCCAACGATTGCAGGTATTCCGTCAAGGTGGCCTTGCCGGAATTGCTGATTTCTTCCTTCGTGATTGTCTGGACCGGGTTGGCACCCTCCACATCGATGCGCTTGATGTTCGAGCCGGTGACAGTGACGCGCTCCAATTGGGCTTGTTGTGCCAAAGCAGGCAGCGCGTATGCGGCCAGAGCTGTCGCGACGGCCAAGCTAACGGGATTGAGTTTGAGCATTGAAGGGTTCCTGAAGGGGTTGAGAAGGAATCGCGGCAGCAAGACGCGGGCCACAGTGAACCGTTGTTAAGAACCGCGACGTTCTGTAAGTGAATTGTCACGTCGTGTTTTGCGCATCGCGTTCAGGGTATTCCTGCACGGTCGTCAAAAGGCGACGCAACTGGTGATCCAAAGATGGACGGCCCATGAAAAAAGGCGACAGCTTGCGCCGTCGCCTTCAGGTGGGACTACGTCACCGTCAGAAGGTGTACTTCGCGCCCAGCGTGAAGAACCGACCGACCGCACCAGCCTGATGCCAGGTCTGGTTGTAGTTGATGCCATAGGGGATGGCGAGATAGGCGTCAAAGGGTGCCTTGCGATCGAAGAGATTCTGAATCGAGATGTTGATGTCCAGATTCTTGATCGGGGTCCACTTCGCGAACAGGTCGAAGGTCGTGAACGATGGCAAGCGGCAGTCATTGAACGGCTGCCCCGCGGGCGTGAACACGCCGCAGTTGTATTGCCCAGCATCCGCGTAGAACACCCCCGTGTTGCCGTTGGCGATCACGCCGGGACCGGCCGATTCGGATACCTCCCCCTTGTGGTCGATCATCTTGATCGACGCGACGTAGTTCATCGAACCGGTCACCGTCCACGGGCCGCGATCCCACGTCAGGGAGAAGGTTGCCTTGTCCTTCGGCGTTCCCGCACCTGCGCTAAGCGATAGCGGACCGTGGGTGCCCGCGTAGTCGAGCGTATTGCCTTCCGAATCGGTGCGGCTGAACTTGTTGACGTGCGTCCAGTTCAGTTGCGCCGCAAGTTTGCCGGCCTCACCCAGGCTCATCTTGTGGCGGATCTCCACATCGATGCCATCGGTCTTCGTCGCGTTAGCGTTGCGATAGAAGCCGGTCAAGGTCGACAGGTTGCCCTCGTTGTCGTAGTACATGAACGAATTGGCCTGAGCACCGGGAAGCTGCGCCGATATCAGATTCGGCGTACCAAGCGTCCCGTCACAGGAAGCAAGACACGCGCCGCTCGGAATGATCGAAGCCGGGTCCGCAGATACGATCTCGTTCTTGCGATCGATTTTCCAGTAATCGATGGTGGCGCTGGTGCCGGCAAAGGGTTCGAGAATCAACCCGAGCGTGTAGCTCTTGGCCTTCTCCGGCTTAATAGACGAATTGCCTTGCGACAGGATGCCATAGCCCGTGAAACCGAAGCTGGATCCACCGCTCTCAGCGGGGCCGGGGGCCCGGAACGCTTCCGCATAGGTGCCTCGAATCGCCACTTGGTCGATTGGCTTGATCTTGAAGCCGACCTTCGGAGTCACGGAATCCCCAACGTCGGAGTAGTGGTCGTAGCGCGCGGCGCCGGTGAGCTCCAGCCATTTCGCCACCGGAGCACTCAATTCACCGTAAACGGCGCTGACACGGCGCGAGGCATTGAATGCCGAGTAGCCCAGCCCGACGATGGCGCCGGTGTCGGTTCCCGGTACCGGCGGGGTGTTGGCCGTTTCCCAGCGCGTTTCCGCGCCGAGTGCGATGCCCAGGGCGCCGCCCGGCAGTGCCATCAGCTCGCGCGATGCCTTGATGTCGATCGATTTGATCGAGCTAGTCGGCACGTTCTCCAACGTCGGCGACACCGCGGCCAAAACGCTCGGAGCCGTCGTGTTCGGGCTGTTGATTCGATAGGTTCCGTTGGTGAGCGCCGCTTGCATCGCGTCCCAGTTGATATAGCCGTAGTTGTCGTTCTTCAAGCGGCTCTTGATGTAGGCTGCACCAACATCGAAGTCCCAGCCCCACGCATTGCCCTGCAGGCCCTGGACCAAGCGCAACACCTGGTTATCGGTGCGTTGATCACGCCCGCCCAACTCAAGAGGCGCATAAGCCAAGGTGCGATCGGTTCCCGTGGGATTGTCGGGATGCGACGCCGGCAAGAGCATCAGGCCGTGCGTGACGAGCGGATTGAAAGGATCGCCCGGCTTGTACACACCGCCGTCATTGTTGCCGCCCAGCGTGCCATTCGATCTGGACTTCGAGTTGAAGAATCCAACTTCCAGGTACGCGGTCAGCGAGGGCGAGAACTGAAGGGTGCCTCGGCCGAAGAAATTGATTCGGTCAAGTGCGGGTTGCACCTCGGAATCCCGCAGGAAGTCGTAGCGGCACAAACCTGAGGTCGGATCCTTGTCGGCCGCCGCGCAGCTGAGGATGTTGACCCGCGTGCCGGTGCCGCCCGGCGGGGTTCGCATGACGCCGTACGGAGAAGTGGTTGACGGCGTCCCAGCCCCCAGGTACGACCTGATCGTGCCGTTCGTCGTATCGTAGTACCCGAGCGAAGTCCGATTGCTCGACCCGATGAAGCCGCGATCCGTCGACCAGATGTTCTTCTGCTGCGACGCTTCGAGGCTGAAGAAGACGTTGTACTTGTCCGTGTCGATGTTGCCGAAGCCCAGCGTGCCGAACGCTCGCGTGGTCTGGCCATCGCTGTGGCCCGTTTGACCATACGAACCGCCAATCGACGCGCCCGTGTAGTTGCTGCGAAGAATCACGTTGACGACACCACCCACGGCGTCTGCACCGTAGATGGCCGAAGCACCGTCCTTCACCACTTCGATGCGATCCACTGCTTCGAGCGGAATGGAGTTGAGGTCCACGAAGTTGCGCGTGCCGTCGTCGGCCAAGCCGTACGTCGTCATGCGCCGGCCATTGACGAGAACCAGCGTGGAATTGACGCCGAGACCGCGCAGCGAAATCGCCGACGAGCCGGACGCGAATCCGTTGGAGAACGACGAGGAAATCGAGCCTTGGCCGTCCGCCGTGATGCCGCGCAGCACCTCCTGGATCGACTGTTTGCCCGTCTTTTCGATGTCGCTGCGCGACAGCACTTGCACAGGGGAAGCAGTCTCGGTATCGGTGCGTTTGATGTTCGATCCGGTGACCGTGACGCGCTGCAGTTCCTGCGTAGCCTGTTGCGCGATCGATCCGGGACTGTACAAAGCAGCGGAACCACTGAACGCGATCAGTAGGCTTCTGGCCAGCGCTGTTCTCTTGAGCATCGGGAACTCCTGAAGGAAGGTTGCACAAAAAACGCCGCATCGAGCAAGCCGCATACCAGCTTTGTGAACTGGTCGTGACCCGTCTGCGAATGCGTGTAAAGGAATTGTCCCTGACGTAATTGCGCGAGCCGCCTAAGGGTAAACGTGTAGCGGTGCTTTGTGCTGCTCGCCAAGGACCACCACGTCTGCGGTCGAAGCGGCCGAAACGCAATACCGATGCGGGCTACAGCCACGAAGCGTGACAGCTCAAACGCGGATTTGGACCTCCGTCGCGCCGAACCCGCTGGCAATCCGAAGGTATGCTTTACGTTTCACGTTGGATCGAAGCAACACCCACTCACTCGTGAAAAGTTTCACGTAGGGCTATTCGGGCTGCCCCGGGAACACAAATCGCGGCACGGCTGCCAGCAAGGTGCGCGCATATGCCGAACTCGGCTCATGCAGAACTGTGCTCGTCGTACCGGTCTCCTCGACCCGGCCCCGATTCATGACCACGACCGTGTCTGCGGTGTACTCCACCACCCCGATGTTGTGCGTGATGAAGAGGTACGACACCCCGAGCTCCCGCTGCAAGTCGCGCAGCAGGTTCAGAATCTGCGCCTGGACTGACACGTCGAGCGCCGACGTCGGCTCATCGCAGACGATCAGCTTCGGCGCGACCGCGAGCGCGCGTGCGATCGCGATGCGCTGGCGCTGCCCGCCTGAAAACTCGTGCGGGTAGCGCTGCAGCACATCGCGGCGCAGTCCGACCTGATCGACCAAACGCTCGACGCTGGCGCGTCGAGCGGCGGCGGTCATGTCCGGCCGCAACGCCTGCAGCCCTTCGCCGAGGATCTCGAGCACGCGCATGCGCGGGTTCAACGAGGCAAACGGATCCTGGAAGATGATCTGGATCTGCCGCCGGGCTGCGCGCAGGGCCTCGCCCTCCAGTGCAAACAGGTCTGCACCGTCGAAGACGGCCTGCCCGGCGATCGTGGCCTGGCCGCGCAGCAGCTGCACGATCGCCTTCCCGGTGGTCGTCTTGCCGCAGCCCGATTCGCCGACGAGCGCCAAGGTCTGCCCCGGAGCGATCGTGAACGACACGTCATCGACCGCAAGGAAGGCACCACTCGCGCGCTGGAGCAAGCCCCGGCGTATCGGGAAACTCACGTGGAGGTTGCGAACGTCGAGCAGCGGGGCGGCAGCGCTCGCCTGTGCGCGCGATGGCGCCTCGAAGCGCAGCGTGGACGGTTCGCCGCGGTCGATCGCCGCCGGCGCGGTCGCGCCGTCTGCGTACAGCAGGCACCGCACCTGCCGATCCGCCAGATCGATCAGCAGCGGCGGCGTGTTGCGACACGCTTCGACCGCACGATCGCAGCGCGGTGCGAATCTGCAACCGTCGAACGTCTGCCACAACGGCGGCACCATGCCGGGAATCGCCGCCAGCGCATCGCCGCGCCTGGCGCTGTCGGGCAGCGCACGCAGCAGCAGGCGCGCGTACGGGTGCTTCGGCGACGCGAAGAACGCATCGGCCCCGCCGACTTCGATGATCTGCCCCGCGTACATCAGCGCGACCCGGTGCGCCATGCCGGCCACCACCGCCAGGTCGTGCGTGATCAGCAGCAGGCCCATGCCCTGCTCTTTCTGCAGCCGCTTCAGCAGGTCCAGGATCTGCGCCTGGATCGTCACGTCAAGTGCCGTGGTGGGTTCGTCGGCGATCAGGAAGTCGGGCTCGGACGCCAGCGTCATCGCGATCATCACCCGCTGCTTCTGCCCGCCGGACATCCGGAACGGGTAGTCGTCGATGCGTCGCTCGGGCTCCGGGATGCCGACCTTGCCCAGCCAGTCGATCGCCTTCGCGCGCGCCGCGGCACCGCGCAGCGCCGTGTGGGCCTGGATCGCCTCGACGATCTGGTCACCGATACGCATCACCGGATTCAGGCTGGTCGACGGCTCCTGGAAGATCATGCCGATGCGTCCGCCGCGCACCGCCCGCATGCCGGACTCGGGCAGCGCCAGCAGGTCGGCGCCGGCCAGCGCGACCTCGCCGCGCGCGACCCGGCCGTTCTCGGGCAGCAGCCGCATCAGCGCGAGCGCCGTCATGCTCTTGCCGCAGCCCGATTCGCCGACCAGCGCAAAGGTCTCGCCGCGCTCGATCGCCAGGCTCAGCCCGTCGATCGCCTTGACCAGCCCGGCCTCGGCGTCGAGCTCGACCGCCAGATCGCGCACGTTCAGCATCGGGCAGACCTCATGCGTCGACCGCCTTGCGCCACTTCGGCCGGAACGCCCGCGACCGCGGATCGAACGCGTCCCGCACGCCATCGGCGAACAGGTTGGCCGCGAGCACCAGCGTCACCATGAACCCGAACGCCGCGGCGAACGACCACCACACCAAGGGGTCACGGCTCATCTCGGTGCGGGCCAGGTTGATCATGCCGCCGAAGCTGTTCATCGATGGGTCGACGCCCACGCCCACGTACGACAGCACGGCCTCGTACAGGATCAGCGCCGAGAAGTCGAGCACCGTCGTGATGATGATCAGGTGCACCACGTTCGGGTACACGTGCCTCGCCATGATGCGCAGCGGGCGCACGCCGAACGCGGTCGCCGCCTGCACGTACTCGAGCTGCGCGAGCTTCATCGTCTCGGCGCGCAGCAGGCGGCACAGCGCCGCCCAGCCGGTCAGGCCCAGGATCACGCACAGCATGAACAGGCGCACGTCGGCGCGCTCGGCGCCGGTCTCGAAGAGGTCGGGATGGGTGTCGATGAAGACCTGCATCATCAGCACGCAGGCGGCGATCAGCAGCACGTTCGGGATCGAGGACAGCAACGTGTAGAGGTACTGCACCACCTCGTCGACCCAGCCGCGCAGGTAGCCCGACACGATGCCCAGCCCGACCGCGAGCGGCAGTGTCGCGATGGTCGACAGCGTGCCGATCACGAACGCGGTGCGGATGCTCTTCAGCGCCTGGTAGAACACGTCGTTGCCGGTGCGGTCGGTGCCGAACACGTGGTAGTGCTGCGCCAGCGCCGCGAGCGGGCCGAAGACCATGCACAGCAGCAGCACCGTGACCAGCACGGCACGCCACGGCAGATCGGTGTGGCCCTGCATCACGTCGCGCCAGCCTCGGCGGAGGTCGGTTCGATGGACCCGCGCGACCACGGCAGACACACCCAGCGCGGCGATGCCGGCAAGCATCGCGCCGAACGCGAGGCCGACGCCTCCCCGGAGCAGCACGTCCTGCAGCCATTCCGTTTCGTCGCGCAAGCGTTCGCCGCCGTGCAGCAGACGTGGGTACGTGCGCTGGATCTCGCCGTCGACGGCGATCGAATCCTTGGTGAACCCGCGCATCGCCAGCGGCGCCGAGTAGGACGTCTCCCGCCCGTCGATCTGGCGCGCGAGCAGCACGTCGAGCAACGATTCGGTGCGTGTTCCGTACGCCTGCTGCTGCATTGCGCCGGCGCCCGGCGCCTGGGCCAGTGCGCGCCGGAAATGAACACTGTCGATCACCGCCACCGCGAAGAACAGCACCAATACGACGCCGGAGCACATGGCGGCGCGGTCGCGCAGCACCTTGAGCCAGGTGGCTTTCAGGTTGTCGCTGCGAGCGATGCGCAGCCCGTACAGCACCAGCCCGAGCAAACTGGCGATCACCACCACGTCCGACCACAGGACGACGATCTTGGGCAGCAGCATCAGGCCAGCCTCACCCGCGGGTCGACCAGCGTGTAGGCCACGTCGATGACGATGTAGCTCGCGATGTAGATCAGCGAGCCGACGAACACCATCGAGCGCACGATCGCGAAATCCTGCCCGGTGATCGCCTCGATCACGTACGAGCCCAGCCCCGGGATGCCGAAGAAGCTCTCGAACACCAGGCTGCCGAGGAAGACGTACGGCAGGTAGCTCCCGGCACTCGTCAGGATCGGGATCAACGCGTTGCGCAGCACGTGACCGAACAGCACCCTCGGTTCCGCCAGGCCCTTGGCGCGAGCGGTGCGCACGTAGTCGCGTCCCAGTTCCTCGAGGAACATCGCGCGGTACAACCGCCCTTCACTGCCCAGCCGCGAGAGCAGCGAGAGCATCACGGGCAGCACGAGGAACCGGGCCGCGTCCCAGCCGGACTCGAAGCCCGAGATCGGGACCAGATGGAACACCCGCGAGAACAGGAACTGCCCGACGATGATGTAGAACAGCGCGCTGATCGACAGCATCAGCACGCAGGTCACCACGCCCCAGAAGTCGATCGCCGAGTGCCTGAAGAACACCAGCAGGAGCGCGAAGCCGACGCTCGCGACGATCTGCAGCAGGAACAGCGGCACCGCGAGCTGCAGGCTGATCAGCATGCGGGTCGCGATCTCGTGGCCGATGTCGGTCGCGCTCTTCGAATCGGAGCGGCCGAAGTCCAGCGCCAGCAAGGACACCGACCGGTCCCAGAACACCGTGTCGGTCGCCTGGCGCGTGCCCTGCGCCTGAGCGTTCCAGTACAGCGGCTTGTCGTAGCCGCGCTCGACCTTCCACTTCTCGATCTGCTCGTGGGTGACGCGCTTGCCGCCGATGTTCAACCGCGCCATGTCGTCCGGCGTGTTGACGGTGAAGAACAGCATGAAGGTCACGAGGTTCACGCCGATCAGCACCAGCACGCCGTACAGGCAGCGCCGCACGAGGTAGTTCAGCATGTCAGGCCTTCGCCTCGGCGGCGCGCAGGCCACGGGCCGTCATGCGCTCGCGCGCACGGAACGCGCGGCGCGCGATCCAGGCGAGCAGCAGCACGCCGAGCGCCATCAGCCCCAGCGGCCAGACCTTCGGCCGGTTCCATTCCGCCTGCAGGCGTGCGCGCATCGGTGCGTCGACCTTGTAGTACAGCGCGCGGTCGTTCGTGAACAGGCCGTATTTCGCGTCGCCGACCCACTTCTGGTACGCGCCGGCCGAGTAGGGGAAGTAGCCGAACGCCCACGGCGCGTCGCGACGCAGGATGTCGACCATCTCGTCGACCAGCTTCTGTTTGGCCGGCCCGTCGTCGAGCAGCGCGAGCTGCTTGTAGCGTCGGTCGAACTCGGGATTCTCGTAGTTCGCGGTGTTCTCGCCCTCCACCTTGGCCTTGGAGTTCGGGCCGTAGAAGAGGAACAGGAAGTTCTCGGCGTCCGGGTAGTCCGCGAACCAGCCCCACCAGAAGATCTGCTGCTTGCCCTTGAGCATCTTCTCCTGGAACTGGTTGTAGTCGGTCGCACGGATCTCGAGCTGCACGCCGACCTTGGCGAACTGCTTGACCATCCAGTCGAGCTCGGCACGGTACTCGGGCGTCGGCACGCGCTGGTAGTCGTAGTTCAGCACGAGCGGCTTGCCGGTCCTCGCGTCGCGCCCGTCCGGGTAGCCGGCCTCGGCGAGCAGCTGCTTCGCCTCGGCGATCGAGCGGCGCACCGGCTTGCCGTCGACCATCCTGTGCGTGACCGGGTTGATGTCGCCCGGCGTGCCGTGGCGCGAGCCGAACGTCCCGCCCGGCAGCGGCCCCATGGCCGCCTCGCCGGCCTTCTGGGTGAAGACGCGGCCGTAGCCCTCCTCCCAGTCGATCGCGATGCTGAGCGCGTGGCGCAGTTTGCGGTTCTTCTCCTGCTGCTCCGGTGTGTCGCCCTTGCCGACGACCGGGTCGAGCCAGTTGAAGCCGAGGTACCAGTTCTGCGGTTCGACGCTCTTCGGGAAGCGCATGCCGCGCTCCTCGAAGCGCCGCTTCACCTCGTCCGAATCGTTGGCATCTGCGAGGAAGTCCGGGCCCCAGTCGTTGCGCTCTATTTCCGGCACGTCGAGGAAGCCTTGCGTGAACTTCGCGCGCAGCGGCGTCTTGTCCTTCTCGGTGTTGAAGACGAGCTTGTCGAGGAACGGCAAGCGCTTGCCGCAGTCGTCGAGCAGGCCGAGCTCCTCGTCGCCGGGCATGCCCTCGCACGGGTAGGTGGCGCCGTGGTAGTTCGGGTTGCGCACCAGCACGTGGCGCCGGTCGGGGTCGTACTCGACGGCCATGAACGGGCCGCTGCCGACCGGCCAGACGTCGAGCGTCAGGCTGTTCTTCGCCATGCCGGGCTGGGCATAGAACTTGTCCGCCTCCCACGGCACCGGCGCGGTGAAGGTCATCGTCATCCAGTACTTCCACTGCGGGTACTTGCCCTTGATGCGGATGCGGTACGTGTACTTGTCGAGCGCCACCGCGCCGGCGAGCGGGTACTGGCGGAAGTCGAGGAACGGCTTGTCGAGGGCCGCCGGATCGCCGCCCTGGCGCAGCTTCCTGTCCTCGGCCCGGATCAGCTCGCCATAGTCCTTCAGGCCGATCACGTACTCAGAGAAGATGCCGAAGATCGGCGTCTCGATGCGCGGCGTCGCGTGGCGCTTGAGGGCGTAGACGAAGTCGTCGGCGACGACCTCACGCGTGCCGGTCTTGTCGAAGTCCAGCGGCGAATGCTTGTCGCGCACCTGCGCCGCCGTCATTGCGTGGTACAGGTAGGCACCGTTCGCGTCGGTCGCAAAGGCCGGGTGCGGCGCGTAACGCATGCCGTGCTTGATGTGGATGTCGTAGACGCTCTCGGCGACCCGTTCGCCGGGTGCATCGGCGGGCAGCGGCTTGCCGTCCTTGTCGAGGTAGCGCGGCTCGGCCAGCGCCTCGGCGGCCTTCGGCACCACCACGTAGGGGCGCTTCAGGTAGTGGTACGCGTACGGTGCCTCGTAGATCGAGTACATGTACGGCACCTCGTTGACCGCGTAGGACGCGGTCGGGTCGAGGTGGCGCGGCGAGCGCTCCTGGAACGCGATGAACAGCGTGTTGGTCGATTCGCTGCCCTTCGGGTTCGGGCTGTTGTCGCATCCGGCCGTCAGCGCCGCGATGCCGATCGCGAACGCGCCCAGCGCAGCGCGCGCCGTTCGGTTCATGCGTGTGCCGCGTGAGCGTGCACGTGGTCGTGCGCGGGCCCGCCGGCATGGCGGTGCTCCCAGCCGATCAGCACGTTGCGGCCGTCGACCAGCAGCGTCACGCGCGCACCGACCGGCATCGTCACCTTGGTCGGCACGTGGCCGAACGGCAGGCCGGTGAGGATCGGCGTCTTCGTCAGCGTGCGCAGGTGCGCGACGACGGTCTTCATCGAGAACCCGCGGTCGTGCGGCGCCTTGCGCCAGGCGCTGAACTCGCCGAGCACGATGGCCTTCTGCGCGTCCAGCACGCCGGCCTGGTGCAGCTGCAGCAGATTGCGTTCGACGCGGTATGGGTGCTCGTTCACGTCCTCGAGAAACAGCACGCCCCCCTTGATGCGCGGGAAATACCGCGTGCCGAGCATCGAGTTGACCATGCACAGGTTGCCGCCCCACAAGGTACCGCGCGCCTCCAGCCCGTCGAAGCCGGCCTCGGTGCGGAAGCCGACCGCTTCGAGCGCGCCGCTCATCGCCTCGAGGAAGCAGTCGCGGGTGATCTCGTCGACGCCGCCGGCGTCCTCGCTGCGGCCGAAATCGTCGGCGGCCAGCGGCCCGGCCCAGGTGATCGCGTCGGCGCCGAGCTTGGGCTGGGCGAGCAGGCCGAGCTGCAGCGTCGTCATGTCGCTGTGGCCGACCCAGCGTGTGCCGTGCGCGATGCTGTGCGCGATGGCCTTCCAGTCGATCCGGTCGAGCAGCCGCGTGAGGCCGTAGCCGCCGCGCGTGGCCATCGCGATGCTCGGCGCCGCGGCGGCGATGCGGTGCAGCGCGTCGAGCCGCACCTCGTCGTCGCCGGCGAAGCGCCGGTGGCGCGCACGCGCGGCGGCGTCGATCTGGACGTCGAAACCGAGTGCCTTCAGGCGCTTTGCGGCCAGGGTCAGCGGCGCGGAGCGCACCAGCACGCCCGCAGGCGAGAACAAGGTCAACAAGGTCATCGGTTCGGTCACGGTGAAGGCGGCTCGCTGGCGAGCTCGGTGGCCTCGCCGGCCGGGATATCGGGCGCTTCGGCGGCCGGCCGCGGCGCGTCGAGCGGGTTGGCACGGCGCTGCCGGTACTGCTCGCGGCGCTCCGCGAAGAAGTCGCGCAGCACGGCGCCGCATTCGTCGGCCAGCACGCCGCCTTCGACCGCCGTGTGGTGGTTCAGCTGCGGCTGCGCGAACAGGTCGACGACCGAGCCGGCCGCGCCGGTCTTCGGGTCGCGCGCCCCGAAGACCACGCGCTTGAAGCGCGCGTGCATCAGCGCCATCGCACACATCGCACAGGGCTCGAGCGTCACGTACAGCTCGCACTCGGGCAGACGGTAGTTCGAGACCAGCTGCGCGGCGTGGCGCAGCGCGACGATCTCGGCATGCGCGGTCGGATCGTGCTCGGTGATGGGTCGGTTGTAGCCGGTGGCGATCACCTGCCCCGCGCGCATGATCACCGCGCCCACCGGCACCTCGCCGACCAGCCACGCGTTGTGGGCCTGGTCGAGCGCGATGCGCATCGCGTGCTCGTCGGCGGCGGGATTCGGCTCCGTCACGATCAGGGCGCGGCGCGCGCGCCGCGGTCGGCGCCCTGCTGCAGTGCCCGCTCGGTGCTCTGCTTGAACTGCTGCTGGATGTTCTGCGCCTGCTGCGGCACGGTCAGGCCGGTCGTGTCGGCGGCCACGCCCCCGGGCATGCCGCCGGGGATCGCGAGCGTCGCGCCGTCGCGGTCACCGGTGCCCGTGACGCCGGCCGTGCCGGCGGCCTGGTTGATGCGCGTCGAGACGCCGCTGCTGCTGATGGCCTGCAGCTGCTTCTTGCCGACCGTGCCGACGATCGCCAGCACGATCAGCAGCGACAGCACTCCGAAGATCATGCGCATGTCTCACCCCCGTTTTGGTCGCGAATTGTCGCCATGCCGGGGATTATCCAGGAGCCTGCCAGCCATGGCAGCGGAGGTTCGTCAGCATCGCACGGGTCCCGCGGCAACAAGCTTCTGCAAAACGCGGTGGCCGGCCGCATCGGCGTGTTCGAAGGCGACGGCAGGGACCTTCGCATCGGGCGGGCGCAGCAGTCGCTGGTTGCTGGGACGCAGTGAAAGCCTGCGGAGCGGACGAGTCTCTTCCGGCGAATCGGAGAACGCAAAAGTCGGGCAGTCGCAAGGGAATTGCGAGCTGAATACCATTCAGTTGCTTTTGAGACTCGTCAGTTCACTAATTGAACTATTCAGTTCTGAGCATCGGTTTTCGGAGCCTGTCGCTGTCGAGGGCCGCAAACCCGCCCGCCGATTCAATCTTCAAGGAGAGACACGATGAAACGATGGTTCAAGTATCTGGCTGCACTCGGCCTGGTTGCGTCGCTCGCTGCCTGCGGAGGTGGTGACGACGAACATCCCGCTCCGGGCAACATCGCCGAGGTCGCGCAGTCGAACAACCTCACGGCGCTTCGCGCGGCAGTGACGAAAGCAGGGCTGGCGACGGCGTTGACCGACCCGAACGCCAGCCTGACGGTCTTTGCCCCGACCGATGCGGCTTTCAGTGCACTCGCGACGAAACTGGGGTTCGCCAGCGCAGGCGCACTCGTCGACGCCCTTCCGGCCAGCACGCTGGCGAGCATCCTGACGTACCACGTCCTGCCCGCCAGGAAGTCGGCAGCCGACCTGGCGGCAGGCGGCGCCATGCAGCCGACGCTGTACACGTTCGAGGGCACGAGCGCCAAGTTGACGCTGTCCACGACCGCCGGTGTCCAGATCAGCGACGCTGCCCTCACCTCGGCCAACGTCACCACGGCGGACGTGCCGGCCAGCAATGGCGTCGTTCACGTCATCGACAAGGTGCTGGTGCCACCCGGTGTGCTCAACATCGTTCAGATGGCGCAGGTCAACCCGATCTTCTCCACGTTGGTCGGCGCGGTCGTCACCGCCAACCTGCAAGGCACGCTCAGCGGCTCCGGCCCTTTCACCGTGTTCGCGCCCACGAACGACGCATTCGCCGCGATCCAGACGACCGTCGCCGGGCTGTCGACCGCGCAGCTGGCCCAGGTCCTGACGTACCACGTGCTGCCAACCCAGGTGCTCGCGGCAAACATTCCCTTCGGCACCCCGGTAACGACCGTGGAAGGCGAAACGATCACCATCAACGCCGGCACGCCGCCAACGATCACCGACAAGACCGCCACGCCGGCTCCCATCGTCGCGACGGACGTGCGTGCCAGCAACGGCGTGATTCACGTGATCGGCAAGGTCCTGATTCCGACGCTGTAGGGTCGTCGCCTGCCATCCCGCCGCCTCGGATCAGAACGGCTTTCCCGGCCCCTATTCCCATTCGATGGTGGCGGGCGGCTTGCTGGAAACGTCGTAGGTGACGCGATTGATGCCGCGCACCTCGTTGATGATGCGGCCCGAGACCTTCTTGAGCAGCGCGTACGGCAGTTCGGCCCAGTCGGCGGTCATGAAATCGCTGGTCTGCACGGCGCGCAGCGCGACCACGTAGTCGTAGGTGCGGCCGTCGCCCATCACGCCGACGCTCTTGACCGGCAGGAACACCGCGAAGGCCTGGCTGGTCAGCGCGTACCAGCTCTGGCCGCTGGCGGGGTCGATCGTGTTGCGCAACTCCTCGATGAAGATCGCATCGGCGCGGCGCAGCAGGTCCGCGAACTGCGGCTTCACTTCGCCGAGGATGCGCACGCCCAGCCCCGGGCCGGGGAACGGGTGGCGGTAGACCATGTCGTGCGGCAGGCCGAGCGCGACGCCGAGCTCGCGCACCTCGTCCTTGAACAGTTCGCGCAGCGGCTCGAGCAGCTTCAGGCCGAGCTGCTCGGGCAGGCCGCCGACGTTGTGGTGGCTCTTGATCGAGGTCGCCTTCTTGGTCTTGGCGCCGCCGGACTCGACCACGTCCGGGTAGATCGTGCCCTGCGCCAGCCACTTGGCACCCTTGACGGCCGATCGGCCGTCAACTCCAAGCCTTTCGCCTTCGGCCTTGAGCTTCGCTGCCTCGGTCTTGAAGACTTCAACGAACTCGCGGCCGATGATCTTGCGCTTCGCTTCCGGGTCGGTCACGCCGGCCAGGTGGCCGAGGAACTGCGCGCTGGCATCCACATGGATCACCTTCGCGTGCAGCTTGCCCGCGAACATCTCCATCACCATCTTGCCTTCGTTCAGGCGCAGCAGGCCGTGGTCGACGAACACGCAGGTCAGCTGGTCACCGATGGCGCGGTGGATCAGCGCCGTAGCGACGCTCGAATCGACGCCGCCCGACAGGCCGAGGATCACCTCCTCGTCGCCGACCTGCGCGCGAATGCGTGCGACCGCCTCGTCGACATAGCTGCCCATCACCCAGTCGGGCTTGGCCTTCGCGATCTCCAGCACGAAGCGGTTGAGCAGCTCGCGGCCCTGCACGGTGTGCGTCACCTCGGGGTGGAACTGCACGCCGTAGTAGCCGCGCGCCTCGTCGGCCATGCCGGCGATCGGACAGCTGGGCGTGCTGGCCATCAGCTTGAAGCCCGGCGGCAGCGCGGTGACCTTGTCACCGTGGCTCATCCAGACCTTCAGCATGCCGTGGCCCTCGGCGGTCGAGAAGTCCTCGATGCCCTGCAGCAGCTTCGTGTGGCCGTGCGCGCGGACTTCGGCGTAGCCGAACTCGCGGTGATCGGCGGCCTCGACCTGGCCGCCCTGCTGCACCGCCATCGCGAACATGCCGTAGCAGATGCCGAGCACCGGCACGCCCAGGTCCCACACCGCCTGCGGCGCGCGCAGTTCGTGGTCCTCGTAGGTCGAGGCGTGGCTGCCGGACAGGATGATGCCCTTCGGGGCGAACTCGCGGATGAACGCTTCGCTGACGTCGTTCGGGTGGATCTCGCAGAACACGTGCGCCTCGCGCACGCGACGCGCGATCAGCTGGGTGACCTGGGAGCCGAAATCGAGGATCAGGATCTTGTCGTGCATGAGGTGGTGGTGTGAAGTTTCGACTCGGAGATCACGCGGCGGCGAGCGCCTGCCGTTTGCGGCGCTCGCCGCGGAAGTGACGCAGCGCGATCAGCATCGACGCCGCCTGCAGCGCGGCGCAGAAGTAGAACGGCGCGCCGATCTTCCAGTCGCCCCGCGGCAGGTGCGAGACGGTCGCCAGCAGCGGTGCGCCGATGGCCGGCGCGATCACCGCCATCATGCTGTTCAGCGACGCCACGGCGCCGGCGGTGCGGCCCTGCGTCTGCGGGTCGGCGGCGTTGGAGATGATGCTCTGCATCGCCGCGGTGGACGCGAAGCCGAGCACGTTGACCAGGATCGCCGCGATCAGCATCCAGCCTTCCGTGGCGGCGCCGCACGCGAGGTAGAAGACGATCGACGACACCAGCCCCATGATCGCCAGGCGCTGCGGCGAGAAGCGCTTCAGCAGCCGGCCGAGCAGCACGCCTTGCACCAGCACCGACATCAGGCCGATCGCGAACAGCGACCAGCCGTTCTGCGTCGGCCCCCAGCCGAACTTGAAGGTGGTGTAGAGCACCCAGGAAGTGTGGGTCATGAACTGCACCAGGCCGCTGAGCGCGATCACGAACACCAGCGAGCCCACGCCCTTCAGTTCGCGCAAACCGCGCAGCGACGTGATCGGGTTGGCCTCGCGCAGCACGAAAGGCTGGCGCCGCTCGACCGGCAGCGATTCCGGCAGCACGAAGTAGCCGTACAGCCAGTTCAGGCAGGCCAGGCCCCCGGCCACGAAGAACGGCAGGTGCAGGTTGATGCCCCCCAGGATGCCGCCGAGCACCGGCCCGAGGATGAAGCCCATGCCGAGCATCGCCCCGAGCTTGCCGAAGGCCTGGGCGCGCTGCTCCGGCGCGGTGATGTCGGCCACGTAGGCATTGGCCACGGCGATGTTCGCCTGCATCGCGCCACTGAACAGGCGCACCACCAGCAGCATCCACAGCGCGGTCGCCAGGCCGGTGATGAAGAAGCTCAGCGCGAAGCCGCTGAAGCCGATCAGCAGCACCGGCCGCCGGCCGTACCGGTCGGACAGACGCCCGAGGATCGGCGATGCGAAGAAGTTGGCGATGCCGAAGGCGATCGTCACCGCGCCGTACCAGAACGCCTGCTCGGCCTGCGAGGTCGTGAACGTGCCGACCAGCGGCGGCAGCACCGGGATGATCAGGCCGACCGCGATCATGTCGATCAGCACGGTCGCCATGATGAAGGGCATGGCCGCCTGGCGGCCCGCGCGGGCTTGCTTCATGCGCAGCCCCTATTCCATGCGGTAGTTTGGCGCTTCCTTGGTGATCTGCACGTCGTGCACATGGCTCTCGCGCATGCCGGCCGACGAGATCTCGACGAACTCGGCCTTGTCGTGCATCTCGGCGATGCTCGCGCAGCCGCAGTAATGCATCGAGGCGCGCAGCCCGCCGGCCATCTGGAAGATCACCGCCACGACCGAGCCCTTGTACGGCACCTGGCCCTCGATGCCCTCGGGCACGAGCTTGGTCGTGTTCGGGTTGTTGCTGCCCGACGCATCCTGGAAGTAGCGGTCGGCCGAGCCCTGCTGCATCGCGCCGATCGAGCCCATGCCGCGGTAGCTCTTGTAGGTGCGGCCCTGGTACAGGATGGTCTCGCCAGGCGCCTCTTCGGTGCCGGCGAACGCGCCGCCCATCATCACCGTGTCCGCGCCGGCGGCGATCGCCTTGGCCAGGTCGCCGGAGTAGCGCACGCCGCCGTCGCCGATCAGCGGCACGCCGCTGCCCTTGAGCGCCTTCGAGACCTGCTCGATCGCGAAGATCTGCGGCACGCCGACGCCGGTGACGATGCGCGTGGTGCAGATCGAGCCCGGGCCGATGCCGACCTTGACCGCATCGGCCCCGGCCTCGACGAGCGCCAGCGCGGCCGCGCCGGTGGCGATGTTGCCGCCGATCACGTCGACGCTCGGGAAGTTCTTCTTGACCCAGCGCACGCGCTCGATCACGCCGGCGCTGTGGCCGTGCGCGGTGTCGACGACGATCGCGTCCACCCCGGCGCGCACCAGCAGCTCGACCCGCTCCTCGGTGCCGTCACCCACGCCCACCGCCGCGCCGACGCGCAGCTTGCCCATCGCGTCGCGGGCGGCGTTCGGGAAACTGGTCTGCTTGGTGATGTCCTTCACCGTCATCAGGCCGCGCAGCTCGAACTCGGGGCTGACCACCAGCACGCGCTCGAGCTTGTGCTTGTGCATCAGGGCCTTGCCGTCCTCGATCGTCGCCGACTCGGGCACCGTGACGAGGCGCTCGCGCGGCGTCATGATCTCGCTGACGGGCGCGTCGAAGCGCGATTCGAAGCGCAGGTCGCGGTTCGTGACGATGCCGACCACCGTCTTGCCCTGCAGCACCGGGAAACCCGAGACGCCGTGCTGGCGGGACAGCTCCATCACGGCCCGCACGGGGGTGTCCGGCGTCACCGTGATCGGGTCGCGCAGCACGCCGGATTCGTAGCGCTTGACCCGCGCGACCTCGGCGGCCTGCTGCTTGGGCGTCAGGTTCTTGTGCACGATGCCGATGCCGCCCTCCTGCGCCAGCGCGATCGCGAGGCGGGCCTCCGTCACCGTGTCCATCGCCGCGGAGACCAGCGGCAGGTTCAGGCGGATGTTGCGGGACAGGGGGGTCGACAGATCGGTGTCGCGAGGCAACACCCGGGAGAACGCTGGCACCAACAACACATCGTCGAAGGTGAGCGCTTTGCCAAGAAGGCGCATGGGAAAAGCTCCTGACGCAAAAGCGAATTATACGGACAGCCGATGCGCGTACTAAGCCACGCTTGGCAACCCGCGGCCTAGTCGGTCGGCGGGCCGCCGCATACACTCGCGCTCATTACAGTTCACGAATGAACGCCATGGCTCGTTGGAACATCGTCCTGCTCGCTGCGCTGCTCGGCCTGACCCTCGCCGTCCCCGCGTCGGCGCAGTGGAAGTGGCGCGACAAGGCCGGTCACACCCAGTACAGCGACCTGCCCCCGCCTCCGGGCACGCCCGAGAGCGCCATCCTGCAGCGCCCACGCGGCGGCAGCACGGCCGCCGCCCCGCGTGCGCCGATGGCGGCGGCCGCACCCGCCTCCGCCGCATCGGCCGCCCTGCCGCCCGCCGCCCGCGCCTCCGATCCGGAGCTCGAAGCCCGCCGCAAGAAGGCCGAACAGGAGATCGCGGACAAGAAGAAGGCCGAGGAAGATCGCATCGCCGCCGCGCGCGCAGAGAACTGCGGCCGGGCGAAGGAGGCGCTTCGCACGCTTGACAGCGGCATCCGCATGGCGCGCGTCAACGAGAAGGGCGAGCGCGTCGTGCTCGACGACGCCGCCCGCGCCGCCGAAACCAAGCGCGCCGAGTCCGCGGTCGCGAGCGACTGCAAGTAGGACGCGGCGCTCAGCGGCGCGGCGTGACCTGCGCGCGCTGGCGCCGCCGCCGCGCCTCCATCGGATCGACGCGAAGCGGCCGGTAAAGCTCGACCCGGTCGCGGTCCCGCAGCACCGCGTCCCGCGTACAGAACGCGCCCCAGATGCCGACCGGCAGCGTCTCCAGCGCGGCTTGCGGATGGCGCGCCTGCAGACCGCTGGCTCGAACGGCATCGGCCACCGTGGCGCCGGCCGGGAGCCGCAGTTCGACCTGGTCGACCTCGCCCGCGCGCGGGCTGTAGGCCACGCTGATGTTCAGGCCGGGCGCGGCGGCCTCAACGCTCGCCATAGACCTGCTCCGCCCGCTTGACGAACGAATCGACGAAGGTGTTGGCGATGCGGTCGAACACCGGGCTGATCAGCGCGTCGAGCGCGGCATTGGCGAAGCTGTAGCGCAACTCGAACTCGATCTTGCAGGCCTTGGCGTTTGCCCCGCCGTTGCTCGGCACCGGCACGAAGCGCCAGGTGCCGTCGAGCAGCGAGAACGGGCCGTCGACCAGCTTCAGCGTCACGCGCTCGTCGGCGGCCTGCACGTTGCGGGTCGTGAAGGCCTGGCGCACGCCGAGGTAGGACAGGTGCAGCCGCGCGGTCACGCCGTCGGCATGGGACTCGAGGACTTCCGCCTTCTCGCACCAGGGCAGGAACTTCGGGTAGTCGGCCACCGCGGTGACGAGCGCGTACATCTCGCGCGGCGAGTACCAGAGCAGGACCGACTTCTTGACATGCTTCATACAATGGCGAAATTGTATTGGGCACATCCGGCCCCACCTGAGTGCCCATGTCCATCGCCGAAAACCGCCGTGCCCATTTCGATTACCACCTCGAGGAACGCCACGAGGCCGGGATGGTGCTGCAAGGCTGGGAGATCAAGGCGATCCGCGCCGGCCAGGTGCAGCTGACTGACGGCTACGTGGTGATCCGCGACGGCGAGCTCTTCCTGATCGGCTGCCGGATCAACGCGCTGCGCAGCGCGTCGACCCACGTCAGCCCCGAGGCCGACCGCACCAAGAAGCTGTTGATGCGCAAGGAAGAGATCAAGCGACTGATCGGCAAGGTCGAGCAGAAGGGCTTCACGCTGGTGCCGCTGAACCTGCACTTCAAGGGCAGCCACGTGAAGGCCGAGATCGCGCTCGCCAAGGGCAAGGCCGAACACGACAAGCGCAACACCGAGAAGAAGAAGGACTGGGAGCGCGAGAAGGGCCGCCTGATGCGCCACAAGGTGTCGTCCAAACCCAGCCGTGACTGATTCCACCGCCGCCGCCGTCGTCCGGTTGCGCGAGATCGCCGACCTGCCCGGCCCGCGCGGCTGGCCGATCGTCGGCAACGCGTTCCAGATCGAACGCGCGCGCCTGCACCAGAACGCCGAGGCCTGGAGCCGCGAGTACGGGCCGTTCTTCCGCTTCAAGCTCGGCCCGCGCACGCTGCTGGGCGTCGCCGACCATGAAGCGCTGAGCGCGGCGCTGCGCGACCGGCCGGACGGCTTCCGCCGCACCAAGCACCTCGAGACCATCGGGCTCGAGATGGGCATGACGCCCGGCGTGTTCTCGGCCAACGGCGACACCTGGAAGCGCCAGCGCCGCATGGTGATGGCCGGCTTCGACCCGACCCACGTGCGGGCGTACTTCCCCTCGTTGCTGAAGGTCACGCAGCGGCTGCGCCAGCGCTGGACGCGCGCAGCGGCCGGGGGCGCGGCGATCGACCTGCAGCCCGAACTGATGCGCTTCACGGTCGACGCGATCGCCGGCCTCGCGTTCGGGGCCGACGTCAACACGCTGGAGTCGGATGACGAGGTCATCCAGCGCCACCTCGACAAGATCTTCCCGGCGCTGTTCAAGCGCGTGTTCGCGCTCGTGCCGTGGTGGCGCTGGTTCCCGCGCGCGGCCGACCGCGAACTCGAGCGCAGCATGGCCGCGGTCAACCAGGCGATCGCCGGCTTCATCGCGCAGGCACGGGAGCGGCTGGCGGCCGATGCAGCGCGACGCGCGCTGCCGCCGAACCTGCTGGAGGCGATGATCGTCGCGGCCGACGCCGGCGCGCGCGATGGCGCCGAGACGATCAGCGACCGCGAGGTCGCCGGCAACGTGCTGACGATGCTGCTCGCCGGCGAGGACACCACCGCCAACACGCTCGCCTGGCTGATCTACCTGCTGCACCGCCATCCCGAGACGCTGCAGCGCGCCCAGCGCGAGGTGCGTGATCTGGGGCTCGACGCCGCCGCGTTCACACCCGACCACCTGGCCGCGCTCGATTACCTCGAAGCCTGCGCGCACGAGACGATGCGGCTGAAGCCGGTCGGCCCGTTCCAGGTGATCGAGGCGCTGCGCGACACCGCGATCGCCGGCATCCGCGTCCCCAAGGGCACGAGCGTCTGGTGCGTGATGCGCGGCGACAGCCTGAGCGAGCGCCACTTCCCCGAGCCGCTGGCATTCAGGCCCGAGCGCTGGCTGCCGGAAGGCGGCGCGGGTTCGGCCAGTTCGGCCAAGCGCGTATCGATGCCGTTCGGCGCCGGGCCGCGCGTCTGCCCCGGCCGCTACCTCGCGCTGCTCGAGATCAAGATGGCGATGGCGATGTTGCTGAACCACTTCGACATCGACGCCGTGACGACCCCCGACGGCGGCGAGGCCGAGGAACTGCTGTCGTTCACGATGATGCCGGTCGGCCTGCGGATGCGGCTGCGCGCGCGCGCCGACTGAGCGTCAACCGTCCAGCGCGGCCAGCGCCTGCCTCGAGTCGGCGATCAGGTCGTCGACCGCCTCCAGGCCGAGCGAAAAGCGGACCAGCGTGCCGCGCCAGCGCGGCTTCTTGCGCATCATCGACAGGTCGTACGGCACGACCAGGCTGACCGGTCCGGCCCACGAAAAGCCGATCTTGAACAGCCGCAGCGCGTCGACGAAGGCATCGACCTGTCGCGCCGTGTAGCGCTCGTCGAACACCACTGAGAACAGGCCGGCCGACTGAGTGCACAGCCGCGCCCAGTGCTCGTGCCCGGGCGAGCCGCTCAGCGCCGGATGCAGCACCTGCGCGACCTCGGGCCGCGTCGCCCACCACTGCGCGAGCGTCCGCCCGGCGCGGTCGGCCGCGGCATAGCGCAGCGGCAGGCTCGGCAGCGCGCGCAGCAGCGCCTCGACATCGTTGGCGCCGACGCCCCAGCCCATCCGCATGTGCGCGGCGTTCAGCCTCAGGTGCAGGGCGGGATCGCGGGTCGTCACCGAACCCATCAGCACGTCGCCGCCACCCGAGGGGTACTTGGTCAGCGCGTGGGCCGAGACGTCGACGCCCAGTCCGTCTTCCAGTTCGAACGGGTTGAAGGCGAGCCCCGCGCCCCAGGTGTTGTCGAGCGCGACCAGCGCGCCCTTCGAGCGCGCGGCGCGCACCAGGTTCGGCACGTCGGGGAATTCCATCGTCACCGAGCCGGGCGGCTCGATCCAGACCAGCTTCGTCCGCGGCGTGACGCTGGCGGCGAGCGCGTTCGCGTCCATCGGGTCGTAGAAGCGATGCGCGATGCCCCAGCCGGCGAGCTCGTGCCGCGCGAGCTCCTTGTTCGGGTTGTAGGCGTTGTCGGGGATCAGCACCTCGTCGCCGGCGCGCAGCAGCGCCACGTCGGTCAGCGCGATCGCAGCCAGGCCGCTGGGCACCAGCACCGCATGCGAAGCGCCTTCAAGCGTCGCAATCCGCTCCTCGAGCGTGAAGGTTGTCGGCGTACCGTGCAGACCGTAGGTATAGCCGACCTTCTCCTTCCAGTTGCGCGCGCGCATCGCGGCGACGTTCGAGAAGATCACCGTCGAGGCCTTGAACACGCCGGGCTGCGGTGCGCTGAAGCCCGCGGGCGGCTGGTACGGGTGGTGGATCAGGGTCGTCTCGATCGACGGTTCGGGGGCGCGCTCGTTCATCGGGTTCTCGTCTGGGGACAGGCGGTCAGTCTATTCGAGCGGATTCAAACCAGCGGTTCGAGCGCTGCGAACAGGCTGGGGAGCAGCTCGCTCACGGTGGGGTGGATGAACATCGTCTGCGTGATCCGGGTGTACGGCAGGTCGGCGGCCATGGCGAGCAACAGCAACTGCACGACCTCGTCGGCCTCGATCCCGAACAGCGCAGCGCCGAGGATGCGCTCCGTCTGCGCGTCGACCAGCACCTTCATGAAGCCGGTCGTCTCGCCGCGCTCGCGCGCGCGGCCGACGCGTGCCATCGGGAAGGTCGCCACCCGGGCCGCACGGCCGCTCTGGCGCACTTCGGCTTCGCTCATGCCGATGCGGCCGAGCGGGGGGTCGGTGTAGAGCGCGTAGGCGCTGATGCGGTCCGAGACGCGACGCGTGCCGCCATCGAGCAGGTTGGCGGCGACGATCTCGTGGTCGTTGTACGAGGTGTGCGTGAACGCGCCCCTGCCGTTCACGTCGCCGAGCGCCCAGACGCCCGGCGCGCTGGTGCGCAGCTCGTCGTCGACGGTGATGAAGCCGCGCGCGTCCGTAGCGATGCCGGCCGCGGCGAGACCGAGGTCCGCCGTATTGGGCACGCGGCCAACCGCGAGCAGCAGGTGGCTGCCGTCGATCGCCTGCGTACTGCCCGCAGCATCGAACGCGACGCGCACGCCCGAGCCCTGCCGCGCCATCGAGAGGTTGGCCGCGCCGACCTGCACGTCGATCCCCTCGCCTTCCAGCAACGCACGCACCGCGGCGCTCACTTCGGCGTCCTCGCGGCCGATCAGCCGCGGGCCGGCCTCGATCACCGTGACGCGGCTGCCGAAGCGGCGGTACATCTGTGCGAACTCGAGCCCGATGTAGCTGCCGCCGACGATCACCAGGTGATCGGGCAGGAAGTCGACCGCCATCATCGAGGTGTTGGTCAAGTACGGCACGTCGCGCAGCCCGGGCCAGTCGGGCACGCTGGGCCGGCCGCCGGTGTTGACGAAGATCTTCGGCGCGCTCAAGTCGTCGGCACCGACACGCACCGTGTTCGGCCCGGTGAAACGCGCTTCGCCGCGGATGAGCTGCAGCGTCGGCAGGCCGCCGAGCCAGGTCGTCAGCCCGTTGATCGACTCGGCGACGACCGCGTCCTTGCGCGCCTTGACGGCCCGCATGTCGACCGCGACCTCGCCGCCGATCGACACGCCGTAGCGCGCCGCCGTGCGCGCCACATGCGCGGCGCGTGCGCTGGCCACCAGCGTCTTGGTCGGGATGCAGCCGTCGTTGACGCAGGTGCCGCCGAGGTGCTCGCGCTCGATCAATGCCACGCGCTGGCCGCGCTGCGCGAAGCGTGCCGCCAGCGAAGGCCCGGCCTGGCCGGCACCGATGACGATCGCGTCGAATTCCTGGTTCATCGCGGCTCCCGCAGTGGAAGCCGTGGACTCTACTGCGCGCGCCTCAGATCGGCACGCCGACCAGGTCGTGCCCCTGCGTGCCGACGATCTTCACGCGCGTGAACTCGCCGACTTTCAGTGTCTTGGACGCCTTCTCGGGCGGCAGCAGCTTCACGCTGCCGTCGATCTCCGGCGCATCCGCATACGAGCGGCCCACGCCGCCCTTGCGGCCCATCGCCGGCGCCGCGTCGACCAGCACCTGCATCGTCGCGCCAACGCGCTTGGCGAGCTTGGCGGCCGACACGGCTTCGGCCACCGCCATGAAGCGCGCGCGGCGCTCCTCGCGCAATTCGATCGGCAGCATGCCCGGCAGGTCGTTCGCCGTCGCGCCGTTCACGGCCGAATACGCGAACGCGCCGGCCCGGTCGATCTGCGCCTCGCGCATGAAATCCAGCAGGTGCTCGAACTCGGCCTCGGTCTCGCCCGGGAAGCCGGCGATGAAGGTGCTGCGGATCACGATCTCGGGGCAGGTCTCGCGCCAGCGCTGCAGCCGCTCCAGGTTCTTCTCGCCGTTGGCCGGCCGCTTCATGCGCATGAGCACATCGGGGTGCGAGTGCTGGAACGGCACGTCGAGGTACGGCAGGATGGCGCCGCTGGCCATCAGCGGCAGGATCGCGTCGACGTGCGGGTACGGATAGACGTAATGCAGCCGCACCCACGCGCCGTGCTTCGCAGCGAGTTCGGCGAGCCTCTCGCACAGATCGGTCATGTGGGTCTTGACCGGCCGGCCGTCCCAGAAGCCGGTGCGGAACTTGACGTCGACCCCGTAAGCACTGGTGTCCTGGCTGATGACCAGCAGCTCCTTGACGCCGGCCTCGAACAGGCGCTGCGCCTCGCCGAGCACGTCGCCGATCGGGCGCGAGACCAGGTCGCCGCGCATGCTCGGGATGATGCAGAACGAGCAACGGTGGTTGCAGCCCTCGCTGATCTTCAGATAGGCGTAGTGGCGCGGCGTGAGCTTGACGCCCTGCCCCGGCACGAGGTCGACGAACGGGTCGTGCGGCTTCGGGCTGTGAAGGTGGACCGCGTCCATCACCTCGTTCGTCGCGTGCGGGCCGGTGACGGCGAGCACGCTGGGGTGCATCTGACGCACCAGGTTGCCGCCGGCCTCGCCGGCCTTGGCACCGAGGCAGCCGGTGACGATGACCTTGCCATTCGCGGCCAGCGCCTCGCCGATCGTGTCGAGACTTTCCTTGACCGCGTCGTCGATGAAGCCGCAGGTGTTGACGATCACCAGGTCGGCGCCGGCAAACGTCTTCGAGGTGTCGTAGCCCTCGGCACGCAGCTGCGTCAGGATCAATTCCGAGTCGGTCAGCGCCTTCGGGCAGCCGAGCGAGACGAAACCGATCTTCGGGGCGGGGGTGGTGGTGGGACGGAGGGCGAGCGTGGGGTCGGTCATCCCGCCATTTTCGCCGATCAGCGAGCGGGCAGGACCTGGACCTCCAGCGCGGGGCAATCGAGCTTCGCCGGCACCATCGCGTCGCGCTGGCGCGGCGGACCCGTGGACACGTCGAATAGCGTCATGCGTGGCGTGACCCGGTAGCGGCCCGGCGCGGTGAAATCGAAGGGCTGCGCGAGGTCGACGCTCGCGTGCCGGCTGCGGCCAGCGGCGATGGCCACGTACTCGTCGGCAGCCGGATCGCCGCGCTTGACCATCGGGCCGGTGTAGCGCAGCAGGTTGCCGTTGTGCATGACCTGGACGTAGGGACCGAACCAACCCTCGAATGGCGTGGCCCAGTTCAGCACACGCACCGCGGCCGGGCCGCGGTTGGTGAGCGTGAAGCGCATCGGCACCGGCTGGCCGGCCTCGATGCGAGCCGGTGCGGAGAGCTTGCAGACGAGGTCAGGCGCGGCCGACACGGACATTGCCGAGAAGGAGATCGCCAATCCGGCGATCAAAGCGCGCCGCTTCGGCCTCACGGCCGCGACGGCGTGTTCTCGGCGAAGTATTCGTGGCTGTCAGCGTTGTCGAGCGCCTTGGCCGGATCGCTGATCGCCAGCGAATTGGCCGCCGACTGCCCGTACGCCCAGTCATCGGTGCTGGCGACGACATTGAAGTGCGACATCTCGTGGACCAGCGTGCCGCCCTTCGAATCGGTGCCGGTCATCGGCGCGTTCCAGAAGGCTCCGCAGAGGTAGATCTTGTACGGCTGCGTGGGGTAAACGTAGGCGTACACGCTGGGCTTCTTGCACTTGCAGTCGAGCACCAGCGCCTGCGACGTGAACGCGCTCTGTTCGGCCGCGAAATGCGATCTCGCAGTATTCCACCCGGCATTGCTGAACGCACCGAACCACGTGGTGTAGCGCGCCGTGGCCGACGGCGTGGCGCTCAGGTAGGTGTTGGCCGACGTCGCGTAACTGGATGCGGCGGCCACCGCCTCGACCAGCAGATTCTTCTGTGACGCCGAGCAGTTGCCGGTGTACGAGATCGACGAACCAGTTGCCGACGGTGCTGGCGGATTCGCCGCCACCTTCCCGCTGCGCCCCTCGAGCCACACGTAGAGCGGCGCCGACGTCTTCAGCGTCGCCTCGTCGTCGTGCTTGCCGCGGCTCACGTACTCGATCGCGTAGCGCCCGCTCTGCGACAAATCGTAGGCGCCGGTCAGTTCGGCCTGGAAGCTGATCGACTCGCCGGGCTGCAGCTTGACCTTGTCGTTCGCGCCCGGCGCAGCGCGCTTGACCAACGGGCCGAGGTAGTCGACGATCTGGTCGTCGCGCGTGACCTTGAACAGCGGGCCTTCGAGCTCGTCGCCCGGCAGCTGCCACTTCAGCAGGTTGACCGGGTGGCGCGCCGTGTTGGTGACGGTGACCGTCACGTTGACGTCGACATCGCCCCGCAGCACCGGCGTCGGCACCGTGAGCCGCACGTCGATGGTGGCGGGCGCCGCCTGGGCGAGCGCGGCAGCGGCGCACAGGATGGCGGCAAGAGAAGTCTGGGGGTAACGCGACATGGACAGGCTCCTGGTCAGTGGTGGCGGTAGGACGGTGCGCTTCAACGCTTCGGTGGCTTGAACCCCGGCATGCCCGGGAACAGGGCGCCGGCCTGCTTGGCCATCTGCTCCTGCATCTGCGAGAACATCTTGCGCGACTGTTCCATGTAGTTGCCCATCAGGTTCTGCACGACCGGGGCCTGGCCGTTGAGGAACTGGGACCACATCTCGGGCGTCTGCGCGGTCGGGTCGAGCAGGCCCTTGGACTGCTCGGCCAGGCGGGCCTGGATCTCGGTGAAGGTCTGCAGGTTCTTCTCGAGGTAGGAACCCATCATTCCCTGCATGGAGTGGCCGTAGAAGCGGATGATCTGCGCCAGCATGGGCGCCGAGAACATCGGCACGCCGCCGCTCTCCTCCTCGAGGATGATCTGCAGCAGGATGCTGCGGGTCAGGTCCTCGCCGGTCTTGGCGTCGCGCACCTCGAAGCTCTCGGCCGACAGCACCATCGCCTTCACGTCGGCGAGCGTGATGTAGCTGCTGAGCTGGGTGTCGTAGAGCCGCCGGTTCGGGTACTTCTTGAGGACGCGCGGGCCGCCGGTGGGGACCGGGGCCGCATCGGCGGGAGCGTCAGGCTCGGCGCTCGCGACCGACTTCACTGCGCGGCGGGACTGGGCCATTCGGCGTCTCCTGGGTCGTTGTGCAACTGCACAATGATTCTAGGAGGGCCCCCGGCCCGGCTCCGGAGGGTTTTCCCGCTCGATGCGCGCGCCGCGTTCAGGGTTGGTACTTCCAGGCGCCGTTCTCGATCTTGACCATCACGCGGGCGCGCTGGTCGAGGCCGAGGTGGTCGGTCTTGGACATGTTGAAGATGCCGTGCGCGCCGTGCACCTCCTTGGTGTTCTCGAGCGCATCGCGCAGCGCGGCGCGGAACTCGGGCGTGCCCGGCTTGGCCGTCTTCAGGGCGTTGGCGACCGCCACCTGCATCAGCATGCCCACGTCCCACATGTGACCGCCGAAGGTCGAGACCGAGCCCTTGCCGTAGGCCGCCTCGTACTTCGCGACATAGTCGAGCGCCGACTTCTTCACCGGGTTGCTCGCCGGCAGCTGCGCGGCCACCAGCACCGGGCCCGACGGCAGCAGCGTGCCCTCGACGTCCTTGCCGCCGACGCGCAGGAAGTCGTTGTTCGCGACGCCGTGGGTCTGGTAGTACTTGCCGGCGTAGCCGCGCTCCTTCAGCGCGCGCTGCGGCAGCACCGCGGGCGTGCCCGAGCCGGCCACCAGCACCGCGTCCGGCTTGGCGGCGACGATCTTCAGCACCTGGCCGGTCACGGACGTGTCGGTGCGGGCGTAGCGCTCGTTGGCGACGATGGTCAGCCCCTTCAACGCGGCGGCCTTCGAGAACTCCGCGAACCAGCCTTCGCCGTAGGCGTCGGCGAAGCCGATGAAGCCGACCGTCTTGACGCCGTTGTCGGCCATGCTCGCGGCGATCGCGAGCGACATCATGATGTCGTTCTGCGGCGTCTTGAAGACCCAGCGCTTCTTCGCGTCGACCGGCTCGACGATGCGGGCCGACGCGGCCATCGAGATCATCGGCGTCTGGTTCTCGGCGACGACGTCGATCATCGCCAGCGAGTTCGGCGTGACGGTCGAGCCGAGGATCACGTCGACCTTGTTCTCGGTGATCAGCTTGCGGGTGTTGCTCACCGCCATCGTCGTGTCGGACGCGTCGTCGAGCACGATGTAGTTGATCTTCTGCCCGCCGATGGTCTGCGGCATCAGCGCGACCGTGTTCTTCTGCGGGATGCCGAGCGACGCGGCCGGGCCGGTGGCCGAGACGGTGACACCGACGTTGACGTCGGCGTGGGCCAGCGTGGCCGCCGCGAAGGTGGCGGCCAGGGCGATCAGGGTCTTCTTCAGCTTCATGCAATGTCTCCGGTGTTCAGAAGGGGAAAGGGTGTCTCAGGCGCGCCGTGCGACGCGCTTGGCGCTGGCCGGTTGCGGGCGAGGCTGCGACCCGGCGACCTGCACCGAGTTCAACCCGCCGAAGAAAAGATCCGCGACGATCGGCGCCATCGCCGCGTGGGTGAGCTTGCCGCCGGGCTGCAGCCACGTGAACATCCAGTTCATCATGCCGAACAGCAGCATCGTCACGGGCTTGTGCAGTTCGGTGGCGCGCAGATCGGGCCGGCTCTCGGCGATCGCTTCGGCGAACGCATTGACGACCTCGCGCTGGCCGTCCAGCACGCGCTCGCGGTCGGCCGGCTCGAGGAATTTGACGTCCTCGGTCAGCACGCGGTGGGCCGCCTGCGCGTGCGCATAGACCTCGAGAAAGCTCGCGATCAGCGCCCGCACGCGCGCCTGCGGATCGAGCGGCTGCTGCTGCGCCTGTGCGACCAGTTCCTTCAGGCGGCCGACGTGGTCCTCGGCGATCTCGACCAGCAGTTGATACTTGTCGCGCACGTAGTGGTAGAGCGAGGGCTTGGACACGCCGCAGGCGAGCGCAACCTGGTTCATGGAGGTCGCGGTGTAGCCCTGCCGCGCGAACAGGTCCGCCGCGCGCGCGAGGATCTCCTCGCGCTGCGTGTCGTAGCCGGGGGCGCGACCGCGGGGCATCGGGCGGGGAGCGCTCAGCGGTCCGTGAAGGTCGCCGGGCGCTTCGCGATGAACGCGGCCACGCCTTCGAGGTAGTCGTGCGACGCGCTCAGGCGGCTCTGCCAGCGGCCTTCGTTGTCGAGCGCTTCGGCGTAGCCCAGGTGCATGGCCTGGTCGAGCGCCGCGCGCGTGGCCGCCAGGGCGGCGACGGGCATCGCCGCCAGGCGTTCGGCGGTGGCGCTCACCTCGGCGGCGAACGCCGTGTCGTCGACGCACTTCCAGATCAGGCCGATGCGCTGGGCTTCCTCGGCCGGCAGCTTGTCGCCTGTCATCGCCAGCGCCAGGGCATTCGCGCGGCCGACCAGTCGCGGCAGCAGCCATGTCCCACCGGCATCGGGCACGAGGCCGATCTTCGAGAACGCCTGGATGAAGCTGGCCGAGCGGGTGGCGATCACCAGGTCGCAGCCGAGCGCGATGCTGGCGCCCGCGCCGGCCGCCACGCCGTTCACCGCGGCGATCACCGGCACCGGCATCGCCCGCAGGCGCAACGCCAGCGGCTTGTAGAAGCGTTCGATCACGTTGCCGACGTCGGTCGGCCTGGCCCCCGGCGTGAGGTCCGGCGCGACGGCCGGGTCGGCCAGATCCTGCCCGGCGCAGAAGCCGCGGCCGGCGCCGGTGAGCACCAGACAGCGGACCGACCGGTCGCCTTCGACGGCGGACAACGCGGCGGCCAGTTCCTCGTGCATCTGCGACGTGAAACTGTTCAGCGCCTTCGGCCGGTTCAGCGTGATCGTGCACACCGCGCCGGACCGCGCGCTCAGCACCAGGGAATCGTCGGACATCATGGGTCTCCAGCGGCGGACCGAGTGCGCACCCGCAGCGCGTGGCGCGTCAACATACTCGACCGACCGGTCAGTAAAGTTTAGTTCGGTTTGCGGTCGGTCGAGCGGCCGCGCGACCGAGGGCTTACCCGCGGATGCCGCAGCAGCGCGAGCAGGCCGCGCTCGGGCGCCGACAAGCCCGCGCGACGCACCGGCGACAGCGGCGCGATGGCGTCGCCCTCACCCGTCAACAGGCCCAGCACGCGCGGGTGCACGTAGGCCTTGCGGCACACCGCCACCGTGTTGCCGAGCCGGGCCGCCACGTCGCTGAGCAAGCGCTTGGCGCCGGCCAATGTCGGCTTGGCGGCCTCGGCCGGATCGAGCGCGCACCACAACTGCAGCGCCAGCACGCTGCCGTGCCAGGTGCGGAAGTCCTTCGCGGTGAACTCGCCGTCGCTGGCGGTGCGCAGGTAGTCGTTGACGTCGGACGAGCCGACGACGTGCGGTACGCCCTGGTCGTCGAGGTACTGGAACAGTTCCTGCCCCGGCAGCGCCTGGCACCGCCGCACGACGCGCGCGACCCGCCGGTCGCCCAGGCGGACCTGGTGCTCCACGCCGCTCTTGCCGCGAAAGCGCAGCGTCAGCGCCTCGCCCCTGACCCGGGCGTGACGATTGCGCAGCGTGGTCAGGCCATACGATCCGTTGCTGCGCGCGTACTCGTCGTTGCCGACCCGCATGAATGTCGTGTCGAGCAGGCGCACGATCGCGGCGATTACGGTGTCGCGCAGCACCTGCTGGCCGACCGGCGCCGACAGGTCGCGTTGCACGCGGGCGCGGATGCGCGGCAAGGCGCTGCCGAACTCGGCCAGGCGCTCGAACTTGCTGTCGTCGCGGGCGCTGCGCCAGTCGGCGTGGTAACGGTACTGCTTGCGGCCGCGCGCGTCACGCCCGGTTGCCTGCAGGTGGCCATGCGGCAGCGGGCAGATCCAGACCTTCGTGTAGGCCGGCGGGATTGCCAGCTTGCGAATCCGCTGCAGCTGCTCGGCATCGCGCAGCGGTCGGCCGTCCGGCATCACGTAGCCGAAGCCGGTGCCCCGCTTGACACGGCGGATGCCCGGCGTGTCGTCGCTGACGTAGACCAGCCCGCGCGGCGCGGCCGGCAGCGCCTGGTCCGCTACGCCCACGGCAGGCCGGCCGACGCCCTCACCGTTCGAGCGCCTTGGACAACTCGGCCTTGTTCATCCGCGAGCGGCCCTTGACGCCGCGTTCGCTCGCTTCGTTGCGCAGCTGGGCCAGCGTGCGCCCTCCTGCGCCGGAATGCGAGCGCTGCCCGCCCCGCCGGCTGGCGGGCATGTCGTTCACCGACGAGGCGCTGGCGGTCTTCGATTCGCCGTGCTGCGCCCGCTCCTTGTTGACGGTGCGGGCCGCGATCTCCTCGGCGACCTTGTCGCTCTTGCCGCGATCGTGCAGGCTGTCCTTGATGTGCTCGTACTGGCGCTCGCGCTTGGCGCTCCAGGTGTTGCGCGGCATGGTGCTTCCTTTCGCAGGCACGTTGAGGGTGGACGGCCACCGGCGGCCTGTTGTCCGGTGGTTCGCGGACGGGATCGGGATGTTCGGTGGGCTGCGGATCCTCGACCGGCACCACGTCCGGGCCGGGCACGGGGGGTCGCGTCGGCGGCCGGTTCGGCACGTCCGACGGGGTCGGGGGTTCGGTGTGGTCGAAGTGGATCATCAGGTCGTCTCCGCCGGTTCGAAATCGAGGGCCTTCATCGCGCGCGCCAAAGTCTGGCGCGACGCACTGAAGCCGCCCCATGCCGTCTGGTCCAGTCGCAGGCGCGGTTCGACGTTGCGCACGGTCCAGTGCGCACCGCTCTCGACCTGCGCCAGCTCGCTCCAGTCGATCGGCACCGACACGCCCAACCCGGGGCGCGCGCGCGCCGACCAGGCGGCCGCGGTGGTCGAGCCCCAGCCATTGCGCAGGTAGTCGATGAAGATTTTGCCGACCCGGTTGCGCGGTCCGCTCTTTGCGACGAATCGCTGTGGCACGACCTCGGCCATGCGCGCCACGACGGCGTGCGCAACCTGGCGCACCACCTGCCAATCGTGCCGCGGCGCCAGCGGCACGACCACGTGCAGGCCCTTGCCGCCGCTGGTCTTGACCCAGCTCGCCAGCTTCAGCTCACCGAGGAACGCGTGGACGAGCGTGGCGGCCTCGCGCACCTCGGGCCAGGCGACACCCTCACCCGGATCGAGGTCGAACACCATCCGGTCGGCGCGCGGGATGGTTCGCGTCGTCATGTTCCAGGTGTGGAACTCGACCACGTTCATCTGCGCCGCGGAGCGCAAGCCGCGCGCCGCCGCGACCACCAGCAGCGGCTCGTGACCCGGATCGAGGGCCGGATCGAGCAGGTCGATGCCGTCCATCGCGGCGGCAGCGGCGTGCTTCTGAAAGAACAGTTCGCCGGCCACGCCATCCGGCGCGCGCACCAGCGCGACCGGCCGCGCCTTCAAGTGCGGGAGCATGGATGAAGCGACGCGCTCGTAGTAGTCGACCAGTTCGCCCTTGGTGACGCCGCTCGCCGCGTCGATCACGCGCTCGGCGTGGGTGATGGGGGTCGGCTGGTGGGTGGCCATCGTGGCGCTACCCGGTGCGTCGCTTCTTCGCGGACGCGCTCTTGGGGCGTGCGGCTCGAGTTGTCTTGCGTGCCGTCGCGGGTGCCGCGGCGCCCCCTGCCTTGCCCTCCAGGCTGCGCTTGAGCAACTCGGTCAGGTCGATGATGTCGGCCGTCTTGCCGCCCGCCTCGACCGGCGCCTGCGGGACGACCGTTTCGGTGTCGCCGGATGCGACCTTGCGCTTGACCAGCGCCATCACCTCGTCGGTGAAGGAGTCGCGGTAGTCGTCTGCCTTGAACGGCCTGGTCATGTCCTCGACCAGCTGCGTGGCCATCTTCAGCTCCGCCTCGGTCAGGCCGGCCCCCTTGCTGCCCGCCGCAGGCAGGTTCAGCTCGGTCCACGGCTTGATGTCCGCCCCCCAGCGCAGCAGGTTGAGCACCAGCGCTGGCCCGACCGGCACCAGCGCGGCCAGGTGCTGCTTGGTCTGGATCACCACGCGGGCCACGCCGATGCGCTGCGTCTTCGCAAGCGTCTCGCGCAGCAATGCATAGACCTTGGCGCCCTTGCCGGTCGGCGCCAGATAGTAGGGTCGGTCCAGGAAGACGAACGGGATCTCCGCCGCGCCGACGAACGCCTCGATGTCGATCGACTGGGTGGACCGGGGATACGCCGCGGCGATCTCCTCGTCGCTGACCACGACGTACTGGCCGTCCTCGACCTCGACGCCCTTGACGATGTTCGTCTTGTCGATCTCCTTGCCGGTCTTCTTGTTGATGCGTTTGTAGCCGACCGGGTCCATGCTGCGCTTGTCGAGCCAGTCGAAGTCGACGCCGTGGTCGGCGGTCGCGGTGTGCAGACTGACCGGGATGTGGACGAGCCCGAACGCGATGGCGCCCTTCCAGAGGATGCGCGAGCCGGTGGCCATCTCGCGCGTGCGCCTCAGCGCAACTCGTAGCAGCGCATCGCCTGCTGCGGCGACGGCGGCGGCACGATCGCTTGGAGCATGCCGTCGATCGGCGTCGGGCACGGGGTGGCACTGCGCAGCAGGCTGTCGACGATGAAACCGTCTTCCTCGATGACTTCGCCGAGCAGGTGACTGCGGCTGTCGAACAGCAGCGCTCGTGGCGCATCGTCCAGCAGCAACAGGAATTTGGGAGGTGTGTTCATGGCAACGATGCTACGCAGGCCGACCCGCCATCCCCAGTCGTGTCGGCCGGTTTCGACTGTCGGAAACGGCCTACGACGCGCGGCGGGCGAAGGTTCAGGCGATGTCGCGCAGCGCGTCGGCCAGCACGCGCAGTTCTTGCACGACCCGCGCGACGCACGCGTCGATCGCCGCCGGATCGGCATCGGCGGCGCAGCCGTCGGCGAGCGCCTGCGCCGCACGTTGCACCCCCACCGCCCCGAGGCCGGACGCGTCCCGGGCCAGCTGCTGCGCGCAGGCGGCTGCGCCGGCCGCATCGCGCCGATCTCGGGCGATCGCGAACCGGGGCGCGAAATCGGCGTGCCGGCCGCAGAAGTTGGCCAGCAGCCGCTGGTAGAGCTTGTCGTTGCCGCCAACGGCGGCGCGACCCGCGTCCGCATCGAGACACGCCGACGCATCCGTCGAGGCCAGCGGCGACACGGCGACCGGCGCCGCGACCGCCTCGGCCGGCGCCGCCCCGCCGGAGACCCGCACCCAGCGCGCCAGGGTGTCGAACAGCGCCTGCACGTCGATCGGCTTGGCCAGGTGGTCGTCCATGCCGGCGGCCCGCGCCTTGTCCAGGTCGCCGGTCATCGTGCTGGCCGTCAGCGCGATGATCGGCAAGCCGGCGAAGCGCGGATCGCGGCGGATCGCGCGGGTCGCGTCGTAGCCATCGAGCACCGGCATCTGGCAGTCCATCAGCACGCCGTCGAACATCTGCTCGTTCAGCAGCTGCAGCGCCGCCTCGCCGTCTTCCGCGACGCTGACGTGCACGCCCGCATCGGCCAGCAATTCGGTTACGAGTTCCTGGTTGATCTCGTTGTCGTCGGCCAGCAGGATGCGCGCGCCGGCCAGCTGCCCGCGGTGGTCCCGCAGCGACGCCCGCTGGTGCGCACGCAAACCGCCCGCGACGCTGGGCTCCGCCATCGGCGCCTCATTGGTCCCCGGCCCGGCGTTGATCTCCAGGCCGAACCGTCGCGCGATCTCGTCGATGTCGGCGCTGGCGTCGGCGCCCGGCGTCTGGGTCGCCACTCCGAACACCGCTTCGACGTGGAACGCGCTGCCGCGGCCGACCTGGCTCTCGGCCCACAGCCGGCCTCTCATCAACTCGACCAGCTGCCGGCTGATCGCCAGGCCCAGGCCCGTGCCGCCGCGGTGGCGCGCCGTCGACGCATCGCCCTGCTCGAAGGGCTCGAACACGCGCGCGAGCTGCTCGGGTGTCATGCCGACGCCGGTGTCGCGCACGGTGAAGCGCAGGTGGGCCTCGGTGCCCGCACGTCCGGTCAGCTCGACGCCGACCTCCACGCTGCCGCAGTCGGTGAACTTGACGGCGTTGTTGGTCAGGTTCACCAGCACCTGCCCGAGGCGCAGCGGGTCGCCGACGACCACCGCCGGCAGACCCGTCGCTGCGGCGAAGCGCAGCTTCAACCCCTTGTCGGTGGCCTTCAGCCCGACCACATTGGCGACGTGGTCCAGCACCTCCGTGAGCGCGAACGGGACAGTCTCCATGATGACCTTGCCGGCCTCGATCTTCGAGAAGTCGAGGATATCGTTCAACAGCCCGAGCAGCGACTCCGCCGAGCGCTCGACCTTCTGCACGTAGTTGTGCTGCTGCGGGTTCAGGCCGCTGCGCAGCGCGAGGTGGCTCATGCCGAGGATCGCGTTCATCGGCGTGCGGATCTCGTGGCTCATGTGGGCGAGGAACACGCTCTTGGCGCGGTTCGCATCGGCCGCCTCCTGCTCCGCGCGGCGGCGCTCGAGGTTCTCCTCGCGCAACTCCTCGGTGCGTCGCGCCACCAGCTGCTCCAGGCGTTGGTTCGCATGCGCGTTCTCGTAGGCCACCGCGAACTGCAGGCAGATGAGCCCGAGGGTGTCGAGCTGCTGCGGGTCGAGCGTCGTGTGGGCCTGGCGGTTCTCGAGGTACAGCAGACCGCGCGCCTGTCCGCGGTGGCGGATCGGCAGGCCGGCGATGGAGCGGATGCCGTCCGCGCGGACCTTCGGATCGTGACCGAAGCGTGGATGGTGCTGCACGTCGCGCAGCAGCAGCGGATTCAGGCTGTGGGTCAGGTAGTGGTAGACCGTCAGCGCCACGTGACGGTCCTCGCCGCGCGGCGCGTCGTCCTCGAACCACAGACCGTCGGCACCGAAGCCGGCACGCGCGCGCCAGTCCGCATCGTCGCGCCAGAACAGCACGCCACGGTCGGCGGCGGCGTAGCGCCTGATCTGCTCCAGCAACACCCGCGTCAGCCCGGCCGGGTCACGCTCCTGCGCGAGCACCTGGCTGGCCTGCGTGACGATCTGCAGGTCGAGCAACCCGCCGCCGCTCGCGGCAGGACGCGTCGGCACCGGGAGCAGCACGCCGGCACCGAGCAACTGCCGGGTCTTGCCGGTCGCGCCCCAGGCCTCGTAGGCCTGCAAGGCATCGGCGCGGTACGCGGCCGCCGCGCGGAACGCACCGTGGTCTGCATGGAACCCGCCCGCAAGCTCGCAGGCCAGCGCGTGATGGTACGGACGCTGGTGCTGGAGCGAGCGCTCGATCGCGCGCTCGAAGGCGGCGGTGGCGCCGGCCACGTCGCCTTGCGCCCACGCGTGCAGCGCCCACACCAGGTCGTGGGTGTGACCGAAGTTGACGGGCGATTCGGCGGCACGCCGCGCCAGCCAGTCGAGCAGCGGCCGGAGCTCGGCGAGCAGGCGGTCCCGATCCTCGTCGGCCATTCGCAGCGCAGTGCACAACGCCAGCGCATGCACCCAGCGCTGCAGGTAGCCCACGTAGTGGCCCGCCACGCTGTCGAGCAGCCCGGCGGCGCCGCGCGCCTCGCGCAGCGCAAGATCCCAGTCGCCGAACAGCGTCGCGGCCACGGCCTGCCAGGTCGCGAGGTAGGCCCGGGTCGCCTGTTCGGTCGGCCCGGTCTCCACCGCATCGAAGCGCCCGGCGACGCGCGTCTGGCCCGCCATGCAGGCGACGAACTGCCGGTAGGCGATGCGGCAGCCGAGCGGTCCGCGGGCGCGCACGCCGCGCGCGACGCTGCGCAGGCTCTGGGTCACATCGGCAAGGTTCAGCGCGCACTCGAGCGCCACAGCGCCGAGCGTGACCTGAGTCGCGGCCTCGAGCTCGGGCTGGCCGGCCTCACGCGCGAGCTCGTTCGCCTGGCGCGCGTAGCTGCCGCAGCGCTCGAGCGGTTCGAGCCAGTGTCCCAGCAGCAGCGCCTTGCGGTGGTGGACACCCGGCGCGAGCCAGGGCGAGGGATGCCGCGCGAACAGGCGCAAGCCGGCCTGCGCGATCGCGCGGCCGAGCACGAAGTCCTCCGGCGCGTCGCCCAGCGGGATGCACTCGAGCATGGCCAGCGGCAAGGTCGGGAACCATCCGAGCTCGAAGCCCAGGCGCACGGCGCGCAGCCGCGCCCAGGCCGCGATCTCGGCCTGGGTGGCGGAGGCGGCGAGCTGGGCGGCGATGAGCACGGCGCCGATGTGCGCCTGAGCCGAATCGGCCATCGGCTCCAGGTGATCGAAGCGTTCGATGCCGTGCGTGCCGATCAGCGCGCGCAATGCGCGCGCCTCCGCCTCGCGCGCGGCCGACCAGCCGGCGGCCGCGGGAAGCCGCAGGCCAAGCGCGCGGACCGTGCCGAGCCCGAGGATGACCGCGGCCGGATCGTGGCCGCGCCGCGAGAGGGCACCGAGCTGCTGCAAGGTGGCTGGCGCGAGCTGCAGCGGGCTCGGCGCCACGCCGCCGTCGAGCCCGGCCTCCAGCCGCGCGTAGACCGCGTCGGCCTCGTCGTAGCGCTGGAGTCGGCACAGCAAGGCGTGCCTCAACTCGTGGATGCGGTAGCAGCGGGCGGCATCCGGGCGCGCATGGGCAGCGAGCGCGCGGGCGCCCTCCACGCTGCGCAATGCCCGCGCGGGATCGCCCTGCTGCAGCGCGGCGCGTCCGCCGCAGATCAGGCGCTCGACGATCCGTTCGCGCTCGTCGGCGTCCGTCTCCGGCCCGTCGAGCAGTGCGAGCGCCCCCAGATCGTGCTCGGCCACGGCCGCCGGATCGACCGGCGGGACGCGCGCTCCCAGCGCGCGGGCGAACGCGAGATGCCAGCGCGCACGCGCGGGCGGGTCGAGCAGTGCATCCGCGGCCTGCTGCATGCGGTGGTGGCTGAAGCGCAGCGCGGCGGCCCCGTGCGGCGCTGCGATGGAGATCAGCAGGCCGCGCTGGAGCAGCGGCTGCAGCAGTTCGTCGACCCGCTGCACCGGCACGTCGAGCGACGCGGCGAGCAGCGCCACGTCGATGTCGCCGCCCAGGCAGGCACACCCCCCGGCCAACGCTTGTGCGTCGTGCGGCAAGCGCTTGAGCTCGTGCAGAAGGCCGTCCAGCAGGTTCTCGGAGCTCGGCAGCGCCCGCACCGCCGCGGCGTCCCACGTCCACGAATCTCCCGTTCGCTGCAAGTGCCGGGCATCGAACAACTGGCGAACGCATTGCAGCGTGAAGAACGGATTGCCGCGGGTCTTGCGGTGCAACGCTGCCGCCAGCGGCGCCAGCGTGGCGGGCCGCGCATCCAGGACATCGCCGAGCAGTGCGGCGAGGGGTGCGGGGCCCAGCCCGTCGAGGTGGATGGCGGTCACGCGGGTGCCGGCAACGCGCAGCCGGGCGAGCGCCTGGCGCAGCGGATGGCCTGCATCGACGTCGGCGTCGCGCCATGCGGCGACGATCAGCACGCTGCCGCGGCTGTGGTCATTGGCCACCGCCTCCAGCAGTTCGAGCGCGCCGGGATCGGCCCATTGCAAGTCGTCGATGAACAACAGCAGCGCCACGCCGGACAGGCGCACGACGTCCAGCACGCCGCCGATGGCACGGCGCGCGCGGATCGACAGCGGCGTGCCGTCGTCGGCATCGACGGGTGCCGCTTCCCCACCCAGCAGCGGTGCGAGCGCCGGCACCATGCGTTCGAGGAAACCGGCCTGCGCGCCCAGTCGGGACCGCAGCGCCGCGCGCGTCGCCGCGACGCGCCGGGGCGATTCGGACAGCCAGTACTGGGCCACGTCGGCGAGCGCTGCCGTCACCGCGTCCAACGCGCCACGTGGCTGGAACTGATCGTGACCGCCGGCGGCGAAGATGCCGCCGCGCTGCACCACGCTCGGCAACAGGCTGCGCACCAGCGTGGTCTTGCCGACCCCGCCGAAGCCACGAACCGCCACGACCCGCGATGTGTCCGGCGCGCCTGGATCGAACAGGCCGTCCACCAGCGCCTCCAGTCGCGCCCGTTCGGCGCCGCGTCCATGGACATGCAGCGCGGGCGCCGGGGCCGTCCGGTGGCCGCGCGCGCCCGGGACGAAGTCCGTCGCCGCGCGTTCGCCGCGCAGCACCGCAAGAACGAACTCCAGGTCGGGCAACAGGTGTGCCGCGCAGGCGTAGCGTTGCTGCGGGCTCTTGGCGAGCAGCTTGAGCACCACGGCGGCCAGCGCGTCCGGGACCGGTGGCCCGAGCCGCGCTGGCTCGGCAGTGAGCACGGCGTGATGCAGTGCGAGCGGGTCCGTTTCCAAAAACGGCGGCGCGCCGCTGAGCAGCCAGTGCAGCAGCGCGCCGAAGGCGTACCAGTCGGTCTGCGCGTCGATCGTCTCGCCCAATCGACCGGTCTGTTCCGGCGCACTGAACGGCAGCAGTGCTTCGCGCGCGGCGCGGAAGCCGGCGTCTTCGAGGCCGAGCAACGTCAGCGTCTCGCCCGCGGCGTCGACGACCACGACAGACGGGTTGAGGCGGCCGTGCACGACGCCGGCCCGATGCACGCTGTCGAGCGTCCGGGCCAGCGCGATGCCGAGGCGAACGACCTGCCCGACCTCCGCCGGTGTCGACGCGGCGACCGCTGCGCGGGCATCGAGCCGCTCGCCCGCCGGGCGCGACACGATCAGCAGGCCCGAGGCGGCATCGTGGTGCAGCACGCGCGGTACGCCCGCGATGCCTTCGAGCACGTGCAGCGCCTGCGCCTGACGGCGCAGCCGCGCCAGCGCGGCTTCCGACAGGCGCGGCCCGATGGCCACGCTGAACCGGCATGGCACCAGCGCGTCTCCCCAGACTGCGTCGCCCATCAGCAGGTCGGTCTCCTCGGCGGTGATCCGCGGGTCGTTCAATCCCGGCACGGACCAGCGGTCGCTCGCACTGCGCAGGCCCGCGTCGGACCCATCGAGCAGCGCCTCGTAGCCGACGAGGTGGCGCGAGCGCGCGAGCGGCGCCCCCCGGTGCACGCCCCAGCGCGCCGGCAACCGGTCGAGCGTGGGCTCGGACGACGGCGCGGCCGACCCCGGCGCTGCGACGCCGGCCGCCTCGACGACGCAGCCAGGCCCGATCGCGCGCGCCTGCTCCAGCGCCGCTTCCACCATCGCGAGCAAGGCGTCCGCGCGCTGCGGCGGCGCGAACGCACCCTGCCCGATGCAGGCACTGAGGCGCAGCCCGGGTGCGTACAGGCCCAGCGGAAGCGCCACGGTGGTCTGCACGCGCTCGGCGAGTGCCCGGGCCGCGGCGCGGGCGGCGTCGAGGCGCCCTTCGACGGGATCCCACAAGACGAAGCTGTCCGGCCCGGTGCGGGCGCAGCCTCGAGTGCCCAGACCCTGCAGGCGCTCGGCGATGACGCGCAGCAGCTGGTCGCCGATCGCGTGACCGAGGCGATCGTTGACACCTCGGAAATCGTCGATGTCGGCCACGACCGCGACGACCGCGCCGCCCTCACGCGCGAACGCCGCAGCGAGCATGCCTGGCAGCTGATGGCGCGTCGGCAGGCCGGTCAGTGCGTCGTCGGCGAGCGCGGCGCCGGCCTCGCGCCGGATCGTCGCGCGTTCGGCCGTCTGCTGCCCGGCCCATTCCGGCCCGCCGGGGATGTCCAGGATGTGGCCAGTGTCGCGCAGACCGCGCCCACGCATTTCCATGCGCTGGCGCTGCGCATGGACCGCCGCGGCCCGGGCGGGATCGTAGGCGGCACGAAAGACCGTCTCGAGCTGCTGGACGAAGATCAGCGTCGTCGCCGGGAACGCCAGGCGCTCGAACATGTCCCAGGCCTCGCGACCGACCCGCGCGGCCTCGGCGGGCTCGCCGGCCGAGGCCATCAGCCAGGCGAAGTTGGACAGCATCGACGCGACCGTCGCGTTCTCGAGCCGACGGGCCCGCACGGATGCCAGCGCCGCGCCGAACACGGCGCGCATCTCGATCACCGGCGCGCGCCGCACGTCGAGCGCGGCGAGCAGGTTGCGCACCGGGGACAGGATCGCCGGCAGGCAGCCGCTGTGCCGGCCGATGCGGATCGCGATACGGGCGTTCGACTCGAGGCTGCCGATCCCGGCCACGCCGCGTGCGGCGCAATGGGACAGCATCCCGTGGACGTCGCTTCGCCACGCCGCGGCCGCCCGGCTCGAATCGCCGGTCAGCGCACGCAGCAGCGACAGCGACAGATCGGCGGCGCGCTGCGCATCACCTTCCAGACCGGTGACGAGCGCACGCTGGCGCAGCAGCGCCAGTCGGACCTCGCGCGAGACCGGCCCGGCGGCGTCGATCGCGTCCAGCGCATCCATTGCGGCGGCGTACAGGCCTTCGTTCGACAGCACCGTGCAACGCGCGAATGCGAGGCTGATGGCCAACGGGCTGCCGGGCGGGGGATCGAGCCCGATCGCCTCGTCCACGAACGGCGGCAAATCATGGCCGCGGCGTGCGCCATGAAGCGCGTCGAGCGCCAGCGTCAGCGCGCGCGCGTGCCACGCGGTAGCGCGCAGCGCAACGGCAAGTCGTTGGGCGACCGGGGCGATCCGCCAGACCATGTGCGGACCATGGCGCGCGACGAAGCGTTCGGCCTTGTCCAGTTGCGCGACCGGGGTGTCGACCTGCCCGTTCGGCGGGCTGGCGGCGGGCACGCTGTCTGACCGCGCAAACGGGAGGGATGGCTTCAAGAGGCCCGCAGCCTAACGTGAAGTTCGCGACAGTCACAAGGAACCGTGACGCAGTTGGCGCGATTAATTCACCGACCTGTTGCGTCGTTTCCAACCACGCCGCGCGCGTTCGGCACAGATACGACAATGGGGTGCAGATGTCCCTCGGCCGCCCCTTGTTGCCGACCCCCGAGCTGCGGGGTGTTGGCCCGAGAGCGGTTGGTTGACACTGCATTACGATCCTACCCAGACCTGCAGCGCATCTTCACTCCAGCGAGCCCACGGATGGAACCGACCTATTTCGCACAGTACCGCGGCTTCGAGTTTCAGTGCTCTCCCGAGCGACTGGGCGACAACGCCTTCGCGCCGCGGCTGGTGATCTACGACGCATCGGAAGCCGTGACCCTGGAGATCCCGCTCGACGTGCCGACCCCGCCATTCACGAACCCGACCGTCGCCGCCCACCAGGCCTTTGCGCATGGCCGGCGCTGGGTCGATGGCGGCTTCGACGCCGCGATGGCCGCCGCCGCCGGCCGCGGCCCGCAACTGCTCGAACGCTGACTCGCGCAGACGCGTTCGCCACCATCCCGCACGAAGGGCACCGCAAGGTGCCCTTGTCGTTTCAGGCTCCGGCTGCGGGCGGGTCCTCCTCGGCCGGTGACTCGGGATCGAACGGGCGCACGCCGAGACGTCCATTCGCGCGCTCCACCTGCTGGCTCAGCTTGCCGAGCTTGCGGCGCAGTTCGGCCCAGTGGCGGATGCCTTCGTCGACCGGATCGAACGGGTAGTAGCGCTTGTGCGTCCTGTCCTTCGCGGCGGCGAGTGCGAAGCGCACCAGATCGTTCAACTCGAATGCGAGATCGAGCATCTCGCGGCGCGTGTCGGCCACATGGCTGTCGATCAGTTGCTGGCGGCGCGGCGTCATGTCCATTCGGGGGCCCTGAAATGAAAAGAGCCTGTCCCTTGCGGGGCAGGCTCTGATCAGACTTGCGACGTTTTTGGTGGGCGATGAGAGGGTCGAACTCCCGACATCCTCCACGTCAAAGAGGCGCTCTACCACTGAGCTAATCGCCCTAGCCCTCCACTATAGCACAGGCTATTTGCGCCGCACCGAACGCACACCCGCAATGTGCTGAACCAGACCGAGCACGTGCGTGAGACGCGCGGCGTCGGCCACCTCGATCGTGAACGTCATCCACGCGGTACCGCCGCCCGAGTCCTTGACCGACTGGGTCTTCACGCCGGTCACGTTCATCTTCTCCTTGGCGAACAGTTCGGTGATGTCGCGCAGCAACCCCTGGCGGTCCGCTGCCTCGACCATCACGTCGACCGGGTAGAGCGCCGCCTTGTCGCCGCGCGGCGCCCCCCATTGCACCGCGATCACGCGCTCGGGCGAGCGCGCCGCCATCTGCCGGAAGTTGGTGCAGCTCGCCCGGTGCACTGCGACGCCCTTGCCCCGCGTCACGTAGCCGCCGATCGCGTCCGGCGGCGCCGGGCGGCAGCAACGCGCCAGGCTCGTCATCAGCGACTCGACGCCGACCACCAGCACGCCGCTCTTGGGCGCCGTGGTCGACGGTCGGCGCAACGCGATCAGGTCGTCCGGCGTCGGCAGCGCCTCGACCGGGCGCAGCAGCGTCTCGATGTTGCGCAGCGAATACTCGTCCTTGCCGACGACCTCGAACAGGGCATCGGCGTTGCGGAAGCCCAGCTGCGCGGCCAGGTCGTCGAGCTTGATCGCGGTCTTGCCCTCCCGCTGCAACAGCTTCTCGACCGATTCGCGGCCGCGCGCGATGGTCTCCTTCTGCGCCTGCAGGTTGAACCAGGCGCGCACCTTGGCGCGGGCGCGGTGGCTCTTCAGGTAGCCGAGCTCGGCGTTGAGCCAGTCGAGCGACGGGCCGCCCTCCTTCGCGACAATCACGTCCACCGTCTGGCCGCTGCGCAGCGCCGTGTTCAGCGGCACCATCGCGCCGTCGACCCGCGCGCCGCGACAGCGGTGGCCGAGGTCGGTGTGAAGGGTGTACGCGAAATCGACCGGCGTCGCGCCGGCGGGCAGCTCGACGACCGCGGCGGCGGGCGTGAACACGTAGATGCGGTCCTCGGCCGCTCCACCGGCAACCGGGCCGGCAGGGTGCTCCGGCGCCGCGGTGTCCCGCTCCCAGGCCAGCAACTGGCGCAGCACGGCCTTGCGGGCTTCGGCGATGCGCGCCTGCTGGTCCGCATCGGCAACGACGCCGGCATAGCCCTTCGCCCCCGCATCCTTGTAGGCCCAGTGCGCCGCGACGCCGTGCTCGGCGTGCTCGTGCATCGCCTGCGTGCGGATCTGCACCTCCACCGCGCGGTCGTCGTCGTCGAGCACCACGGTGTGCAGCGACTGGTAGCCGTTCGGCTTGGGCCGCTCGATGTAGTCGTCGAATTCGCCGGTCACCGGGCGGAACAGCTCGTGGACGCGCCCGAGCGCCGCGTAGCAGCGCGGCACATCGGGGACGATCACCCGCACCGCGCGCACGTCCAGCACCTGCGTGAAATCGAGGCCCTTGCCCTGCATCTTCTTCCAGATGCTGTAAAGGTGCTTGGGCCGGCCCTGGACCTCGGCCGGCAGGCCGTGCGCGCGCAGATCGTCGGCCAGTCGCAGGCGGAAGCGTTCGACCCGCTGCTCGCGTTCCACGCGGCGCTCGTCGAGCAGGCGCGCGACCTGCTGGTAGCGCTCGGGCTCGAGGAAGCGGAACGACAGGTCTTCCAGCTCCCACTTGATCTGCCAGATGCCGAGCCGGTTCGCGAGCGGCGCGAAGACCTGCAGCGACTCGGCCGCCAGCGCCGGCGTGCACGGCGTCTTCGTCGCCGCGAAGAAGCGCAGGGTCTGCAGTCGCGATGCCAGCCGCAGCAGCACCACCCGCAGGTCACGCGAGAACGCGAGCAGCATCTTGCGCACCCGCTCGGTCTGCTGCGCGCGTGCCTCGGTGCCGAGTTGCGCCTCGCGCGCGGCGCGCTGCAACTGGACCAGCTTGCGGGTGTTGACGACGAGGCTGGCGTGCGACGGACCGAACGCCTTGGCGATCACCTCGTCCGGCTTGGTCAGGTAGTCACCGGCGTACACGAGGTAGGCGGCGGCGCGCATCGCCGGCGCGGCGCCGATGCCCTGCAGGATCGCCGCGACCGCGTCGGCATGCGCGAGCGCGTCCTCGCCGGTGTCGAGCAGGCGCCCGTCGAGCAGTGGCTCGGCGAACGCGCGGGCGCGCACCAGCTGCGCTGCTTCCGCGGCGGCGTCGGGATGCTCGTCGATCAGGTGAACGATGGGCGCGGCATCGCTGCGCGCGTCCAGCACGCCGGTCTTCATGCGGTGGGGTCGGGCTCCAGCAGGAAGCGGCGCACGGCGTCGACCTGCTCTGCCGCGACGAGGGTCGGCGCGTGGCCCACGCCGGCGAATTCGATCAGCCGCGCGCGCGGCCCGCGTTCGGTCATGGCCTGGGCGGTCTCGCGCGCCAGCAGGTCGGATTCGGCGCCGCGCAGCAACAGCGTCGGGCAGCGCACGGCGTCGTAGGCCGCCCAAGTCATCTTCTCGCCGGCAGCGGCGATCTCGGGCGTCATCGCCCGGATCGGCACCGCGATCGCGGGGTCGTAGTGGAGCTTGAAGCCGTCGCCATCGGCCGTCAGCATCGGCCGCGACAGCGCGAGCCATTGCTCGCGCGTGTGCGGGCCGAAAGTCGCGGAGATCGTCTGTAGATAGTCCGCGGCCTCGTCGACGCTGGCCCAGCGCAGCGGCTGGCCGAGGTAGCCGCTGATGCGGCGCAGCGCCTCGAAGCGGATCGCCGGGCCGACGTCGTTCAGCACCAGCCTGGCGATCGGCGTCTTCGGCAGCGACGCGAGGCCCATGCCGATCAGCCCGCCCATCGAGGTGCCGACCCAATGCACGGTCTGCGCATTCAGCCGGGCCAGCAGCGTAACCATGTCCGCCACGTACGCCGGGATCGCGTAGCCGGCCGGGTCGGCCAGCCAGTCGGAATGGCCGCGGCCGACCACGTCGGGGCAGACCACGCGGTACTCGCCGCGCAGTGCGCGGGCCAGCGTGTCGAAGTCGCGCGCCTGGCGGCCGACGCCGTGCACGCACACCAGCACCTTCGGGTTCGCGGCGTCGCCCCACTCCCAGTAGGCCATGCGGTGCAGCCCGCGCGCGCCCAGGCACTGGACGTGATTGAGGCGGGGTTCGTCGGCGGCGCGGCGGTCGGCTTCGTTCATGCCGACGATCGTAAGCCCTGCTCGCGCGCCGCAGCGGCGCCGACGCGGTGCCCTACTTCGTCATCTGCACCGTGCCGTTGACGTTGACCATCACCACGCCCTTGCCCGGCTCGACCGGCAGGGCCTCGTCGGCCGGGGCCGGTGCGGCGCGCGCCGACATCGCCAGCACGCGCGGCATCGGCTGCTGCTCGTTGCTCGACACGTTGACCTCGCGGATCGTGTAGCCGGCATAGCCGAATTGCCGCGCGTACTCGGCGGCCTTGGCGCGGTAGCGCGCGATCGCCTGCGCGGCGACCTCGCCTTCGGAATTCTCGCGCAGCTCGCGCGACAGCGCATAGCCGACACGGTTGATGGTCAACGTCGTGATCCTGCCGGTGAGCTGGCCGATCGCCTGCATGTCGCGGCCCTCGACGATCAATTCGGCGCTGCCCTGCCAGCCATTGGCGGCGCCCTTCGACGTGTAGCGTGGCGAGAGCGAGAAGTTGCCGGTCTGCACCTCGACCTGCCCGGGCCGCGCCGCCTTCTTCGCCTCGGCCAGCGCGGCGTCGAGCGCCTGCTTCAGTTGCGCCTGGACTGCTGCCGCGTCAGGGCCTTCGCGGGTGGTGTTGAAGGTGATGCTCAGCAGGTCGCGCACGACCTCCAGGCTCGCGCTGCTCGACAGGCTGACGACGCCCTGCGGGGGGGGCGCCTCCGCCGACCAGGCGAACGGCGCGACGAGCGCGAGCAGCAGCGCCGCGCCGCGAGGAAGGGAATGCAATGACATGGCGAAACCTCCGTTTGACGATGCAGGCTTATACGTTCAGCCCCGGTCGACGGGGTGAAATCCCGGGGGAAAAGCATTTGTAACAGGTGGTCAAACCGGGCAGAATCGGCTTGGTTTCGTGTCCAAAATCGGCTCTGTTACAAATTTGGAGCTGAATGCATGACCGCTGTTGCCAACCCGCGCCCCGACCGAGTGGTCGTCGTCGATGACGACGCCCGCATTCGCGACCTGCTGCGCCGCTATCTGACGCAGGAAGGTTTCGAGGTGCTGCTCGCCGAAGACGCGAAGGCACTGAACCGCCTGCTGACCCGCGAGACGGTGCACCTGATCGTGCTCGACCTGATGCTGCCTGGCGAGGACGGCCTCTCGATCTGCCGCCGCCTGCGCGCCGCGAACGACCTGACCCCGATCATCATGCTGACCGCCAAGGTCGAGGATGTGGACCGCATCGTCGGCCTGGAGGTCGGGGCCGACGACTACCTGCCCAAGCCGTTCAATCCGCGTGAACTGCTGGCGCGCATCCACGCGGTGCTGCGCCGCCGGCCGACGCTGGAGGCGCCCGGCGCGCCGGCGCTCGAAGCCCAGACGGTGACGTTCGGCCCGTTCGAGTTCGACCTGGCGCTGCGCCGACTGAGCAAGGAAGGCGAGCAGATCGCACTGACGACCGGCGAGTTCTCGATGCTGAAGGCGCTGGTGCGCCACCCGCGCCAGCCACTGTCGCGCGACAAGCTCGCCCAGCTGGCGCGCGGTCGCGAATTCGAGCCGTTCGACCGCAGCCTGGACGTGCAGATCTCGCGCCTGCGCAAGATGATCGAGCCCGACCCGGCACAGCCGCGCTACATCCAGACCGTCTGGGGCGTGGGCTACGTGTTCGTTCCGGACGGCGCGGCGTGAGCGCGTCCGCGAACTGACCAACGGCTCCCTCGGGAGCCGTTGTCCTGTCTGGTAGCCTGAAACCCGATGAAGCCCAAAAAAGTCGCGCTCAGCCTGTTCTGGCGCACCTTCTTCCTGATCGCGCTGCTGCTCGTCGGCGGCGTCTTCGCCTGGACCCAGACCTTCCGGGCGCTCGAGATCGAGCCGCGCGCGACGCAGCAGGGGCAGCAGATCGCGGGCCTGGTGAAGCTGGCGCGTGCGGCGCTGCAATCGAGCGACGGGATCAACCGCGTCGCGCTGATCAAGGGCATCTCGAACCAGGAGTCGCTGCGCCTCGCGCCGCGTGAGCCGGGCGACAAGTGGGAGCCGTACGAGACCGACCGCGTCACACGCGCGATCGGCCAGGAGCTGCGTCGCGAGCTCGGCCCGGACACCGTGGTCGCCGGCTCGGTCAACGGCTCGCCCGGCCTGTGGGTCGGCTTCTCGATCGAGAAGGACCCGTTCTGGCTGCAGGCCGACCCGAGCCGCGCGGGCCCGATCCTGTGGAACACGCTGACGCTGTGGGTCAGCATGGCGCTGCTCGCCACGGTGCTGGGTTCGGCCGCGATCGCACGCCTGATCAACCAGCCCCTGAAGGAACTGAGCTTCGCCGCCAGCCGCATCCGCGAGGGCGAGTTCGACTCCCGGCTCGACGAGAACACGCTGACCAGCGAGATCCGCCAGGTCAACATGGGCTTCAACCGGATGGCGCGCGAGCTCGCGAAGGTCGAACAGGACCGGGCGGTCATGCTTGCCGGCATCTCGCACGACCTGCGCACGCCGCTGGCCCGGCTGCGGCTGGAAGCCGAGATGAGCGTGCACGACGAAGAGGCCAAGCAGAACATGGCGCTCGACATCGACCAGTTGGACGCCATCATCGACAAGTTCATGGACTACGCGCGACCGGGCGACTCGGTGATGATGCCGGTGCACCTCAGCAGCGTCGTAGACCGCGAAATGGCGGCGTTCCGCGACCCGGCGCAGATCCGCATCAGCTCGCGCGTGGCGATCGACACCAAGGTGATGGCCGACGACATCGAGCTCGGTCGCGTATTGCAGAACCTGTTCGAGAACGCGCGCCGCTACGGCCGCTCGACCGACACCGGCATCGCGCGCGTCCAGGTGAGCTACGCCCGCACCGGCCCGTGGGTGATCCTGACGGTGCGCGATTTCGGCCAGGGCGCCGACCCGAAGAAGCTCGCGCAACTGACCACCCCGTTCTTCCGCGGCGACGCGGCGCGCACCGCCGCGACCGGCGCCGGCCTGGGGCTGGCGATCGTCGACAAGGCGGTGCAGCGCATGGGCGGCACGTTCGAACTCGCCAACGCACCGGACGGCGGGTTGATGGCGCACATCCGGCTCAAGAAGGCGCCTTGACCGCCCTGCTCCGGCTGGGTCAGCCCTTCCAGAGCATGCAGATCGCGCGCGCCTCGATCGCCTGGCCGAGCCCGACAGGGCCCATCTTTTCGGCGGTCTTGGCCTTCACGCTGACCTGATCCACCGCGACGCCGATCGCCTGCGCGACGCGCTGGCGCATGCCGAGGATGTGCGGCGCCATCTTCGGCGCCTGCGCGATGATCGTGCTGTCCACGTTGCCGATCAGCCAGCCGGCGCCCCGCACGCGGCGCGCCGCCTCCGCCAGCAGCGCGAGCGAGTCGGCGCCCTTGTACTGCGCGTCGGTGTCGGGAAAGTGGAAGCCGATGTCGCCCATCGCCACGGCACCGAACAGCGCGTCGGTGATCGCGTGGCAGAGCGCGTCGGCATCCGAGTGCCCCATCAGCCCGTGGGTGTGCGGGATCTCGACGCCGCCGAGCACGAGTCGCCGGCCCTCGACCAGCGCATGCGTGTCCCAGCCCTCGCCAATGCGCCACAGGGGTGGTTTGATGCGGGGTCCGTTCATGGGCGTGTTCTCAGCAGTCGTTCGGCCAGCGCGAAGTCGGCTGGCCAGGTGATCTTGAAGTTCTCGGCCGAGCAAGCGACCAGCTTCGGCGCGTGGCCGAGCGCCTCGATCGCGCTGGCCTCGTCCGTGACGTTGGCGCCGGCGTGGTCGAGCGCGTCGCGCAGCAGGCCGATGCGGAACATCTGCGGGGTCTGCGCCTGCCATTTGCCGCGGCGGTCGATCGTCGCGCTGACTCGGCCCTCCTGCTCCGACTTCAGCGTGTCGGCGATCGGCAGCGCGAGCAGGCCGCCGACCGGGTCGTCGATGCAGGCGCCGATCAGCGCATCGATCCACTCGGGGCGGACCAGGCAGCGCGCGGCGTCGTGCACCAGCACCCAGTCGGTCGCGCGCGCGCCGCGGGCCAGCAGCGCGTCCAGGCCGTTGCGCACGGTCTGCGCGCGGGTCGCGCCGCCGACTGCCGCGGCGGTCGCGCCGGTGCCGGCCAGATGTGCAACGTGCTGCGCATCGGCGGGGTTCACGACCACCAGCACCGCCGTCAGCCGTTCGACCTGCTGCAGCGCCGCGAGCGTGTGGCCGAGCAGGCTGCGGCCGGCCAGTGTCGCGTACTGCTTGGGACCACCCGCCGCGGCGCGCTCGCCCACACCGGCGCTGGGAACGAGGGCGTACAGGCGGGGCAGGGCTTCCGGGATGGAGGTCGGCGTCATCGGCGCGCGAATTCTATAATCGACCCCATCGCTCGCCCCGGGGAATGCCACGTCTGAAGGCCCCGCCGGGGCGCTTTGCTTTTTGTGCGCAAGGTTTCATGCAACTGCCCGAGATCGCCCCCGGAAAACGCTTCACGCTGCCCCGCCCCACCGGTTCGGCCGATGCCCTGCTGCTGGCGCGCTTTGCGCAGGCGCAGGCGGCGAAGCAGAAGATCACCGCGATCGTCACCGCCGAGCCGGCGGACACGCAGCGGCTCGAAGCCGAACTGCCGTTCTTCGCGCCGGGCTTGCGCATCGCCGTGTTCCCGGATTGGGAGACGCTGCCCTACGACACCTTCTCGCCGCACCAGGACCTGATCTCGGAACGCCTGGCCACGCTCTGGCGCATCCGCCAGGGCGAGGTCGACGTGGTGCTGCTGCCCGCCTCGACCGCGCTCGTGCGCCTCGCGCCACCGAGCTTCATGGCCGGCTACACCTTCCACTTCAAGCAGAAGGAGAAGCTGAACGAGGCGGCGCTGAAGGCGCAGCTCACGCTGGCCGGCTACACGCACGTGAGCCAGGTCGTCTCGCCGGGCGAGTACGCGGTGCGCGGCGGGCTGATCGACCTGTTCCCGATGGGCTCGCTGGTGCCCTACCGGGTCGACCTGTTCGGCGATGAGGTCGACTCGATCCGCACCTTCGATCCGGACACGCAACGCAGCCTGTTCCCCGTGCCCGAGGTGCGGCTGCTGCCCGGCCGCGAGTTCCCGATGGACGAGGACGCGCGCGCCCGCTTCCGCGCCCGCTGGCGCGAAAAGCTCGAAGGCGATCCCACCAAGGTGCGGCTGTACAAGGACATCGGCACCGGCCTCGCAAGCGGCGGCATCGAGTACTACCTGCCGCTGTTCTTCGACGAAACCGCGACGATCTTCGACTACCTCGGCGACGCAGCCACGCTGGTGCTGCACGGCGAGATCGACACCGCGCTCGCGAAGGTCTGGACCGACACTCGCGAGCGGCACCGCTTCCTCGCCGCCGACCGCGAGCGGCCGATCCTGCCGCCGGAAGACCTGTTCCTGAAGGCCGAGGACTTCTTCGCGCTGTGCAACCGGCATGCGCAGTTGGCACTGCGCGGTCGCGACGAAGTGGCGTGGGCACGCGCCCTGCCCGACCTGAGCGTCGACCGCGGCGCGCCCGAGCCGCTGACGCGCCTGAAGCACCATGTGGCCGATACCGCCTACCGCGTGCTGATCGTCGCCGAGACCGAGGGCCGCCGCGAGAGCCTGCTGGAGTTGCTGCGCGACAGCCAGATCGAACCACCGAGCGTCGCGACGCTGGCGGACTTCCGCGCCGGCGACCAGCATTTCGCGATTGCCGTCGCGCCGCTCGCGCAGGGCTTCTTCTGGTTCGAGCCGGACGACGACATCACGATCCAGTTCGTCACCGAAACCGAGCTGTTCGCGACCTCGCCGACGGCGCGGCGCCGGCGCAAGCAGGAGCAGGTCAGCGACGTCAACTCGCTGATCAAGGACCTGTCGGAGCTGAAGGTCGGCGATCCGGTCGTGCACGCCAATCACGGCATCGGCCGCTACGTGGGGCTGCGCAACATCGACCTGGGCGACGGCAACAGCGAGTTCCTGCACCTCGAGTACGCCGACAAGGCGACGCTGTACGTGCCGGTCGCGCAACTGCACCTGATCGCGCGCTACACCGGCGTGGCCGCCGACGAGGCACCGCTGCACCGGCTGGGCTCGCCGCAGTGGGACAAGGCCAAGCGCAAGGCGGCCGAGCAGGTGCGCGACACCGCCGCCGAGCTGCTGAACCTGTACGCCCGCCGCGCCGCGCGCGAAGGCTTCGCGTTCCGCTTCCAGCCCCACGACTACGAGGCCTTCGCCGCGAGCTTCGGCTTCGAGGAGACGCCGGACCAGCAGGCCGCGATCCACGCGGTGATCCAGGACATGGTCTCGCCGCAGCCGATGGATCGGCTGGTCTGCGGCGACGTCGGCTTCGGCAAGACCGAGGTCGCGCTGCGCGCCGCGTTCATCGCGGTGACCGGCGGCAAGCAGGTCGCGATCCTCGCGCCGACCACGCTGCTGGCCGAGCAGCACTACCAGAATATCGCCGACCGCTTCGGCAAGTGGCCGGTGAAGGTGGCCGAGATCTCGCGCTTCCGCTCCAGCAAGGAAGTCAAGGCGACGCTCGAAGGCCTGGCCGACGGCACGGTCGACATCGTCGTCGGCACCCACGCGCTGATCGGCGACAAGGTCAAGTTCAAGCGGCTCGGGCTGCTGGTGATCGACGAGGAGCATCGCTTCGGCGTGCGCCACAAGGAGGCGATCAAGGCGATGCGCGCCGAGGTCGACGTGCTGACGCTCACGGCCACGCCGATCCCGAGAACATTGGGCATGGCGCTCGAAGGCCTGCGCGACCTGAGCGTGATCGCGACCGCACCGCAGCGCCGCCTGGCGATCAAGACCTTCGTGCGCACCGAGACCAGCGGCACGATCCGCGAAGCGATTCTGCGCGAGCTGAAGCGTGGCGGGCAGGTCTACTTCCTGCACAACGAGGTCGAGACGATCCAGGCGCGCCACGACAAGCTGGCCGAGCTCGTGCCCGAGGCGCGCATCGCGATCGCGCATGGCCAGATGCCCGAGCGCGAACTCGAACGCGTGATGCGCGACTTCGTCGCCCAGCGCCACAACGTGCTGCTGTGCTCGACCATCATCGAGACCGGCATCGACGTGCCGAGCGCGAACACGATCGTGATGTCGCGCGCCGACAAGTTCGGCCTGGCGCAGCTGCACCAGCTGCGCGGCCGCGTCGGCCGTTCGCACCATCAGGCGTATGCGTACCTGATGGTGCCGGACGTCGAAGGCCTGACCAAGGCCGCGTCGATGCGGCTGGAAGCGATCCAGAGCATGGAGGAGCTCGGCTCCGGCTTCTACCTCGCGATGCACGACCTGGAGATTCGCGGCGCCGGCGAGGTGCTGGGCGACAACCAGAGCGGCAACATGATGGAAGTCGGCTTCCAGCTCTACAACGAGATGCTGGCCGAGGCGGTGCGTTCGCTGAAGGCCGGCGTCGAGCCTGACCTGCTCTCGCCGCTGTCCGCGACCACCGAGATCAACCTGCACGCCCCCGCGTTGCTGCCTGATTCGTATTGCGGCGACGTGCACACCCGGCTGTCGTTGTACAAGCGGCTCGCGTCGGCGAACGCCGCGGCGCAGATCGACGCGCTGCTGGAGGAGGTCACCGACCGCTTCGGCAAGCTGCCGCCGCAAGGCCAGACGCTGTTCGACGTCCACCGCCTGCGCGTGCTCGCCAAGCCCTTCGGTGTGACCAAGATCGATGCCGGCACCAAGCTGATGGTGATCAGCTTCCGCCCCAACCCGCCGGTCGACGCGCTGAAGATCATCGAGCTGGTGCAGAAGAACCGCCACATCAAGCTGGCCGGCAACGACAAGCTGCGCATCGAGCGCGACACGCCCGAACCCAAGGACCGCGCGCAATTGATCCGCGACGTGCTGCGCGCGCTCGGCACGCCGAAGCAACCTCAACCCGCATGACATCGACGATGGCTCACGAGTTCGCCCCCGGCTTGTTCGTTCGCGGCTTCGCACCGCGGCTGCGCCTGGCCGACTACAAGCTGGTCGCGTTCGACATGGATTCGACGCTGATCAACATCGAATGCGTCGACGAGATCGCCGCCGCGGCCGGCCGCAAGGCCGAGGTCGCCGCGATCACCGAGGCCGCGATGCGTGGCGAGATCGCCGACTACAAGGAGAGCCTGCGCCGCCGCCTCGCGCTGCTGCGCGGCGTGCCCGAGACGGCGCTGCACGAGGTCTATGCCAACCACCTGCAACTGAACCCCGGCGTCGAGCGCTTCGTTCGGGCCTGCCAGGCGGCCGGGCTGAAGACGCTGCTGGTCTCCGGCGGATTCACCTTCTTCAGCGAGCGGGTGCGCGGCCGGCTCGGCCTGGACTTCGCGCGCGCCAACATGCTGGAGGTCGAGGACGGCGCGTTGACCGGCCGCCTGATCGACCGGCCCTGGGGCGACATCGTCGACGGCGCCGAGAAGAAGCGCGTCGTGCTCGAGGTTTGCGAGCTGATGGGCATCGCGCCGGCGCAGGCGATCGCGGTCGGCGACGGCGCGAACGACCTGCCGATGATGGGCGCCGTCGGCCTGAGCATCGCCTACCACCCGAAGCCTGCGGTGCTGGAGCAGGCGATGCTGTCGATCACGAGCGGCGGCATGGACCGCGCGCTCGAGGTCTTCGGCGCGTGATCGGCGCAGCGCTCCGCCGCGCCGACGGCGTGGCGAGGCGCGGTCAGTCCGCCGCCGGCATCACGACGATGCCATCCTCGTCGGCCACCAGCCACTCGCCGGGGAGCACCCAGACCCCGTGGATATGCAGCGCCACGTCGCGCTCGCCCTGCTGGCGACGCTCGGTCGGCATCGGGATGAGCGCCAACGCGCGAATGCCGATGTCGCATTCGATCAGCTCGGCGCTGTCGCGCACGCAGCCGTCGACGACGACCCCGGCCCAGCCGTTGTTCGCGGCCGCAGCGGCGATGTTGCCGCCGACCAGCGCACGCCGCAGCGAGCCGCCCCCGTCGACGACGAGCACGCGGCCGTGGCCCGGCTCCTCGAGCGCGAGCTTGACGAACGAGTTGTCCTCGTAGCACTTGACGGTCGCGATGGTGCCGGCAAAGCGCTTGCGTCGGCCGAAGTCACGGTAGAGCGGCGGCAGCACACGGAAGCTGCCGTCCGCGTTGGCCTTGTGCGCGTCACACAGGTCGCCGGTCACGAGGTTGGAGGACTTGCTCATGCGTTGGTCACTTTCCGAATCGGCGGTTTCACGTCGCCGGCGAGCGGCGGCAACATCGGCTGGTGCTCGCGGGCCGGGTTGAGGATGATCGAGGTGGCGGTCTCGGTCAACAGGCAGAACTTGGTGACGACCGCGTCGAGATGGCTGACGTCGATCACCGCGATCTCGAGCACCCAGCTGTCGTCGCCGGTGACGTTGTAGGCATTGATGCATTCGGGCGTGCTCTGGATCAGCTTGACCACGCGCGCGTAGTCCGCCCGGCCGACGCGAATGATCGCCCGGATGCCATAGCCCAGCTTCGCCAGGTTCACGGTCGCCCGGTAGCCGCTGATCACGCCCGCCGCCTCCAGCTTTCGCACCCGCTCGGTCACCGCCGGCTGGCTCAGGTGCACACGCCGCCCGAGCTCGGCCATCGTCAGCCGCGCGTCGGACTGAAGTTCGGCGAGGATCCGGGTGTCGTGCGCGTCCAGATCCACGTTCAAGGTCGAAGTCATCAAACTCCTTTGAATCGACGGCATTGTGATCGATGAACCTGCATCGGACCATGGAGACGAGGCAGCGGCCTTCGTATCATCGTCCGCATGAACACGCTTGTCTCGACCTCGACGTCGCGCTCTTCGCCGCCTGGATTCCTGGGCCTGCCACCCCTCCTGCTCGTTTGCCTCGCCGCGACCTGGCTGATCTGGGGCTCGACCTACCTTGCCATCAAACTGGCGCTGCCCAGCTTCCCGCCGTTCCTGCAGATGGGCACGCGCTTCCTCCTCGCCGGCGGGCTGCTGATGGCGTGGATGCGCTGGCGCGGTGCGGCGTGGCCGAACCGGCGACAGTGGCGCAACGCGCTGATCGTCGGCACGCTGATGCTCGGCGGCGGCATGGGCGGGACGGCGTTCGCGGAAGTCTCGGTCGGCTCCGGGCTGGTGGTCGCGTTCATCGCCGTCGTGCCGCTGCTCATCGCGGCATTGAACCTGTGCTGGGGCGTGCGGCCGGGTCGTGTCGAAGTCGCCGGCATCGCGCTCGGACTGGTCGGCGTGCTGATGCTCACGCAAGGCGCGGGCTTCAAGGCGTCGCCGGCCGGCCTGGCGGCCATCGCGATCGCCTGCGCCACCTGGTCGCTCGGCAGCGTGCTCAGCCAGCGTGCACTGCCGCTCGCGCCGGGCGCCACCGGCTTCGCCAGCGAGATGCTGTGCGGCGGCGCGGTGCTGATGCTGCTGTCGGCACTGCACGGCGAGTCGCTGGCGTGGCCGCCGCAGCCGCTCGCCGTCGCAGCGTGGCTCTACCTCGTCGTGTTCGGCTCCCTGGTCGCGTTCAACGCCTACATGCTGCTGCTCGCCCGGGCCTCGGCCGGACTGGCGTCCAGCTACACCTTCGTCAATCCGGTGATCGCGATGCTGCTCGGGGTGGCGTTTGCCGGCGAACACGTGACCGGCTTCGAGTGGGCCGCCGTCACCGTGGTACTCGCGGGCGTATTGCTGCTGCTGTGGCGGCGCAGGGCGTAGACGTCGTGGCCGCCTCGACCGGTGCCCAGCGCGCGAACGAATCGGGCGCACCGAACAGCAGCCCCTGCATCAGCGGACAGCCGGCGTTCAGCAACGCCTCGCGCTGCAACTCGGTTTCGACGCCTTCGGCCAGCACTTCGCAGCCGACCGAGCGGGCCATCGAGACGATGCCGTGCAGCAGTGGCCCGACGCGGTCGCCTTCGATCTCGGCCACGAACGAGCGATCGATCTTGATGCAGTCGACCGGCAGCTGGCGCAGGTAGGTCAGCGACGAATGCCCGGTGCCGAAGTCGTCGAGCCAGATCGACACGCCGAGCGCCTTGATCTGCTTCAGCATCCGGATCGCGAGTTCCACGTCGTGCATCACCGCGGTCTCGGTGATCTCGATCGCGAGCCGATGGGGATCGATACCGGTCCGGGCGAGCATGCGCTCGGCATAGCGCACGAACTCCGGCGTGCGCAACTGGACCGGCGAGACGTTGATCGACACATAGCGCGTGTTGCGCAGGGCTTCGGACAACGCCATCAGCTCGCGGCACGCGGCCACCGAGACGCGCTGGCACAGCGGGCCGATGAGGCCGCTCTCCTCGGCCAGGGCGACGAAGTCGCACGGCGCGACCGGCCCGTAGTGCGGGTGCGTCCAGCGCGCCAGCGCCTCCATGCCGAGGATGCGACGGGTCCCGCCGTCGACGATCGGCTGGTAGGCGACCTGGATCTGGTCGCGCGAGATCGCCGTGCGCAGCGCGCTCACCAGCGAGCGATCGGCCTGACGCCGCGCACGCAATTCGGCGCCGAAGAACCGGGTGGTGTTGCGGCCGCTCTCCTTGGCGACGTACATCGCGGCGTCGGCATGCTTGAGCAGTTGCTCGGCCCCGCCGCCGTCTTCAGGAAAGATCGCGACACCAACGCTCGCCGACACCTCGACCCTGTCCGTGCCGTGCGGCACCGCGGCGGCACAGGCGCGGAGCACCTTGTCGGTCACCGCGGACACTTCGCCCGGCGTGCCCAGCCCCGGCAGCAGCACGACGAACTCGTCACCGCCGAAGCGGCCGACGACGTCGCTGCTGCGCAGGCAGGCGCACAGGCGCCGGGCGACACTTTCGAGCAGCGCGTCGCCGACGTGATGCCCGCAGGTGTCGTTGACGGTCTTGAACCCGTCGAGGTCGATGAACACGACCGCCACGCCGGAACCGCCGGCGCGCGCGACCTCGATCGCGTCGCGCAGCAGGTGGATGAAATGGGAGCGGTTCGCCAGCCCCGTCAACGGATCGGTGCGCGCCAGCTCGCGGGTGCGTTCCTCGATCGCGTGACGGTCGGAGATGTCGAGCACCGTGCCGTCGACCCGCTGGACGCGCCCGGTCTCGTCGGCGTGGGAGCCCATCCGGCACAGGCACCAGCGTTCGCGGCCGCCGCGCGCGACGAAGCGCACCTCGCCCGCGCGCTGCGTCGGCGCCGCGACTGCCTTCGCGAGCATCGCGCGCACGCCGGCGCGGTCGTCCGGCGCGACGAACTGGATCAGGGCCTCGAACGGCATTTGTCGCCGACCGACCTCGAGCTCGAGCAGGTCGGCCAGCTCGTCGGAGATCGTCGTCGCGCCACTGCCGACGTCATGGCTCCAGCTGCCCAGCCCGGCGAGCCGTTGCGCCAGGGACAGGGCCTGTCGGCTGCATTCCAGCTCGTCGGTGACGATCCGTTCCGAATGCGTGACGAGGTAGACCAGCTCATCGGCCTCGCGGTAGGCCCGGTCGATGCCGGACAACAACTCCCGCCACTGCGCCGCACTTTCCGGCGGCTGCGTCGGGTCCAGGCGCAGACGCCGCAGCTGCCGCTGCAACGTGGCGTGGAGCGGCGATGCCAGCGGCGCGTTCATGCTTCGCCGATGGTGGTGAGCGTCAAGGTCATGTTGTGCATGTCGCACGTCGCGCGTTGCCCGCTGGCGATCTCGCCGTACGAGTAGAAGCCGATCTGGCTGGCGCCCGACGGGAGCAACTGCGCGACCAATTCCACCTCGGCGTCGGTCTGTTCGCCGAGCACGACACGGCGACCGATGCAGCTGACGACGATGTTCAGCAGCGGCCGGTCCGCCGTCGCCGGCGTGCACCACGCGCCGAGTTCGTGCGCCGCCTGATCGGCCGCGCGCAACAACTCGCCACGCGCCGCGCGCGACAACTGCACCAGGCTGCCGCGCGGCACGTCGCCCGCGAACGTGATCGATTGCCTGACCCGGTCGATGCCCAGCACGTAGCGGATCAGCGGCGGCTCGCCCTGTGCGCCGCGGTACACGCACAGCGGAAAATGCGCGGCCGATGCCGGCAGGGCGCTCGCGTACCGGCCGAGGTACTGCTCGTAGAGTTCGAGGGCCGGTCGACCGTCGAGCTCGTACACCACGTTGCCCTGCGCATGCGTGACCCGGCGCCGCGGCCCGAAGCCGACGCTGCCGCCGCGGCTGACACTGTGGACCTGCAAGCGTTCACCGTAGAAGCCGATGGCGACCGCGGCGCCGCGCGACGGCACACCCTCGGCGATCACCCAGGTGCGGTCGAAGCGCGTGCCGTCGGCAGCCATGCCGCCGGTCAGCAGCACGCCCGCGGGCAAGCCGTCGAGCAGCCCGCGCACCAGCTCCGACCCGTCCACGAGCAAGCCGTCCGCCAGCGCCAGAACCGCCACCAGCCCGCGGCGCGTTGCCAGGTCGTGCGCCATGCGCCGGCCACCGTCGAAGTCGTGCCCGTCGTTGAAGGCGCTCACGACCGCCAATCGCGAGTGGTCGAAGCGGGTGATCGACACGGCCACCAGCGCATCGCCGATCCGGCCGCCCTCGATCACGGTGTCGCTCGAGGCGCCGGCCAGAAGTGCCCGCGGAAATGCGCGTCGGATCTCGTCGAGCAGCGCGGTCAGCTCGCCCAGTGCGGGCGGGGCGAACAGGAGCACCAGGGTGGCCGTCGAGTCCAGCGCGGTCGGCAGCGGTGCTGACCATCCGGTGGGAGCTTGCCAGGTCAGTACCGCCGAGTCCATGGCGCTAGCTTGCCTTCAAGTCCGGCTGCAGCGGGCACTCTTCCGACAGGGAAATGCAAACAATCGTGGGGCGTCCTCGGCGACGCGCGCCGGGGACGCCCCACGGAGATCAGCCCCCGGTCGGTGCCTCGGTGGCTTGCGCCACTTCGTGGTGCGCGGTCCCGGTTGCATCGGCGACAGCGTGTCCGGAAGCCGGCGGCGCAATCGCTTCAAGGCGGTAACCGACGCTGTAGATGGCCGCGAGGCGGTAGCCGTTCTCCGGGTGCAGGCCCAGCTTCGTCCGCAACCGCGACACATGGGTGTCGAGCGAGCGCGAAGAGACCTCGGCCTCGATCGCCCACACCGCCTCGAGGAGGTGCTTGCGGGACAGCAACCGGCCCATGTTCTGGAACAGGAACAGCGCCAGGTCGAATTCCTTCTGCTTCAGCGTGACCGGCACGCCGTCGACCGTGATCTGTGCGCCGGCCACGTCGAAGCGATAGCGTCCGAACGACACTTCGTTCGGCGGCTGCTGGTGGTACGCGCGGCGCAGCAACGCCTTGACGCGCGCCATAAGTTCGCCGACGCGCATCGGCTTGATCATGAAATCGTCGGCGCCGGCGTTGAGGCCTTCGATCACGTCCGCCTCGGTGTTGCGGTTGGTGACGAACAGCACCGGCACCCGCTCCTGCAGGTTCTCGCGCGCCCAGCGCAGCACCTCGAGGCCGCTGATGTCGGGCACCTGCCAGTCGAGGATCAGCAGGTCGAAGGTCTCGCGCCGCAGCGCGCGCAAGTAGGTCTTGCTGTCGGTGAAGCCGTGGCAATCGTGGCCCATCGAGGCCAGGGTCTGCCGGATCAGGTCCAACTGATCGGGTTCGTCATCCAGAGCCGCTACACGCATTCCATCTCTCCCCGGTTTTGTGTTTCCTGACGTGACGTCACTCGCGCACGGATTTTTGTCGGCACGTCATGGGGGGACTGTAGGCAGATTGACGGCCGAAATGCCACCGCACTGTCGTTGTAGCGTTAACCACTGTCAACCGCGGCGCCAACACCGTGTGGGCTGTGGAGATGGGGCTACGCCGTCGGCAAATCCGGCACGCCCGCACTCGGCAGGACGAGGCGAGTGCGGCGTCCGTTGTCGCCCGTGGACTGCACGGCCTGCCCGCCATGACGCTCGGCCACGCCCCGTGCAAAAAGCAAGCTGGAGGCCACCTTTCGGGACGCCCGCGGCGTCGTCGCCGACGGCGGGCGCGCGGGCGGTGCCACGGGCTCGGCGATCTCGAATACGCCGGCGGCGCCTTCGGCAGCCACATTGCAGTGCACCTCCGATCCAGGCGCGGCCGCGACGACCGCGTCGCGCAGCAGCTTGGCCAGCGCCGCGGCCAGCAGGGCCCGATCTCCGCGCACGCCGATCGATGCGGAGCCGGGGGCCACCTGGATCCGCACGCCGTTCTGATGGGCCGCAGTCCAGGCATCGGCCACGACCTCGACCAGCAGGTCGGTGCAGTCGAACTCGTCGTCATGCAGGGCCTGCCGACGCGCGCGGATCAGGTCCGCGAAGTCGTCGATCGCGTCGAGCGAGCGGCGCGCGTTCGCCTCGATCCGCTCGAGCAGTTGCGACAAGCTCATCGGGTCGGGCTGGATGCGGTGCAGGTCGAGCAATGCCAGGGTCGACGAGTGGCCGGAACGCGCGTCATGGCCCAGGAAGTTCAACGCGTGCTCGAGTTCCTGTTCCGCCGTGGCCGGGCTGGCGGCAGCCGGGTGTCCGGCGTTCGGGGAGCTGTCCATCGTCGCGTCGCTTTCCGGCTGCTCGATCAGCGCCGCGCATCGGCCTGTCGCCGGATCGCGGTCAGGGTGGTGCGCGAGGTGCTCACGTCAGGGTCGAGCTTCAGGTGGAGCAAGGTAGGCTGCTCCGCGGCCAGCGCAGCGGCGAACGCGGGTTCGAACTCCGCCGTCGTCGTGACGCGGCCCGCCGCCCAGCCGTGCGCGCGCGCCAGGGCAGCGAAATCGGGGTTGAACAGATCGCTGCCGCTGACGCGCCCCGGGTACTCGCGCTCCTGGTGCATCCGGATCGTGCCGTAGGTGCCGTTGTCGACCACGATGACGATCAACTTGCCGGCCCCCCGGCCGGCGCCATAGCCGGTGGCGGTCGCCAGTTCCTGGCCGGTCATCAGGAAGTCGCCGTCGCCGGCGATGTTGATGGCCGTGCGGTCCGGGTACAGCAGCGCCGCGGCCACCGCGGCCGGTACGCCGTAGCCCATCGCGCCCGAGGTCGGCGCCAGTTGCGTGCGACCGCCCTGCTGCAGCGCCGGATAGCGGTAGTAGCGGTGCAGCCAGCCGCTGTAATTGCCTGCGCCGTTGGTCAGCACGCTGTCGGCCGGTGCGAGGCGCTGGATCGTCTTGACGACCTCGGCCATGTCGAGCGGCTCGACCGGCGTCGGCACCAGGTTGGCTTCGTAGTCGGCGTGGGCGGCGGCGGTCCACTCGGCCCACGGCAGCTCGGGCGGCGGCGCCAGGGTCTCGAGTGCCTTGGCAGCGCAGGCCATCGCCGCCTGCAGCATCAGGTCGGCGGCGTAGACCCTGCCCAGTTCCTCCGGTCCGGCGTGGATATGGATCAGCTTCTGCTTCGGCCGCGGGGCCTTCAGCAGCGTGTAGCCGCCGGTCGTCATCTCGCCCAGGCGCGCGCCGACGGCCAGGATCAGGTCGGCCTCCGCGACCCGCTGCGCGAGCCTCGGATTGATGCCGATGCCGACGTCGCCGGCGTAGTTCCGATGCCGGTTGTCGAACAGGTCCTGGAAGCGGAATGCGCAACCCACCGGCAGGTTCCAGCCTTCCGCAAAACGCTGCATCGCATCGCAGGCCGCGGCGTCCCAGCCGCTGCCGCCGACGATCACCAGCGGCCGCTGCGCCGCGAGCAGCATCGTGCGCACCTCGCGCAGCGCGCCCGGCGCCGGCCACGCCAGCGCGGGCTCGACGCGCGGCAGCACCGGCACATCGGTCAGGCCCGTCAGCATGTCCTCCGGCAGCACCAGCACGACCGGTCCGGGCCGCCCCTGCATCGCGACATGGAAGGCGCGCGCCACGTACTCCGGCAAGCGCGCGGGATCGTGGATCTCGGCCACCCACTTGGCGAACCCGAGCGTGCCGGGGCCGAACATCTGGCGGTAGTCGACCTCCTGGAAGGCCTCGCGATCACGCTGGTCGCTCGCGACCTGGCCGATGAACAGGATCATCGGCGTGCTGTCTTGGAACGCGGTGTGCAGCCCGATGCTGGCGTTGGTGGCACCGGGCCCGCGCGTCACGAAGCAGATGCCCGGACGACCGCTCAGCTTGCCCTGCGCCTCGGCCATGAACGCCGCCCCGCCCTCCTGCCGGCACGCGATGAAGCGGATGCGCTCGCGGTGCTCGTACAGGCCGTCCAGCACCGCGAGGTAGCTCTCGCCGGGGACCCCGAACACGGTGTCGACACCCTGCTCGATCAGCGCTTCGACGAGGACATGCCCGGCGGGGCGGGCGGGGATGGGATCGGTCATGGAAATCGTGGGCAGCAATCGCGAAGCCGCCAGTGTGCACCGCGGCGATGCGGGTTCACACCGATTTGCACAATTCACTGATTGGTGAATTATTCGCCCATGACGACCGAGAGCGTGGCACTGCCCGAAATCCGCACCCGCGATGCCGACCGCACCCAGCAGGCGATCCTGAGCGCCGCCGTCGCGGAGTTCTCCGACGCCGGCCTGGGCGGCGCACGGGTCGAGCGCATCGCCGAGCGCGCGGGCGTCAACAAGCGCCTGCTGTACTACTACTTCGGCAGCAAGGACGATCTGTTCCTCGCCGTGCTCGAGCAGACCTACGCCGACATCCGGGAGGCCGAGAAGGCGCTGCGCCTCGAGAACCTCGAGCCCGTCACTGCGATCCGCCGGCTGGTCGAGTTCACCTGGGACTACTACCTCGCCAACCCGCATTTCCTGACGCTGCTGAACAGCGAGAACCTGCACAAGGCGGCGCACCTGAACCGCTCGTCGCGCATCCGCGAGCTCAATTCACCGCTCGTGCAATTGCTCGACGACGTGCTGCAGCGCGGCCAGCGCGCCAACCTGTTCCGCGGCGGCGTCGATCCCGTGCAGCTCTACATCTCGATCGCCAGCCTCTGCTACTTCTATCTCTCCAACAACGCCACGCTGTCGACGATCTTCGGTCGCGACCTGCGCGCGCCGGCCGCGCTGGCCGAGCGCCTGTCGCACATGACCGAAGTGATCCTCGGCTATGTACTGCGCAAGTAGCGCCACACGTCTCTAGTCACCAAACGGTTAATTGAGGACGACACGATGGACCCGTTCGACATCGCCTTCTATCGCCGCCAGGGCCACCTCACCGTCAACGGCGTGTTCACCGCCGCCGAGATGGACACGGTCGTGCGCGACATCGAGCAGTGGGGCACGGGCTTCCTCGCCGCGCTGCCGGAGTCGCAGCGCGCCTGGTACGTGGACGGCGGCGTCAGCGCGCGCACGGTGCTGCGCAAGCTCGACAACCCGCACGCGCAGCGCGACGCGGTGCAGGCGCTGGCCCGCGACCGCCGCTTGCTCGACCACGTGGAAGCGCTGATCGGTCCCGGCGTGTCGGTCTACTTCAGCCAGATCTTCTTCAAGCCGCCCGAAGGCGGTGGCCCGAAGCCGGCGCACCAGGACAACTTCTACTTCGGCCCGACCGACCCGGAGGGCATGGTCACCGCGTGGATCGCACTCGACGACGCGACGCTCGAGAACGGCTGCCTGTACTTCGGCGACGGCACCAACCTCGGCCCGGTCTACAAGCACTTCGCGCCCGAGGCCGAGCCCTACAACCTGCAGCTGCCACCGGCGATCCTGGACAAGCAGCCCATGTCGCCGGCGCCGGTGCGCAAGGGCGGCGTGAGCTTCCATCACGGCAACACCTTCCACGCATCGGGCCCCAACCACAGCCAGCAATGGCGCCGCGCCTGCGCGCTGCACTTCGTCTCGAACGACAACGAGTTCGAGTCGCCGGCGCTGCCGTACGACCACTCGCTGAAGTTCCGGGTGTCCTGAGATGCGCTGGCTGCTGCACCCCGCCGCGCGGCCGTTCTGGCTGATCGTGATGCTGCTCGTGCTGTGGGACCTGGTCGTGCGGCTCTTCAAGATTCCGCCGTACCTGGTGCCGCCGCCGCTGGCCGTCGTCAAGCAGCTGGTCGCCGAGTGGCCGATGCTGCTGTCGCAAAGCCTGCCGACGCTGTACGCGACGCTCGGCGGCTTCGCGGCCTCGGCGCTGATCGGCGTGCCGATCGCGATGTGGATCTCGTACTCGCGCACGGTCGAGAGCTTCGTCTACCCGCTGCTGGTGTTCTCGCAGTCGGTGCCCAAGGTCGCGATCGCGCCGTTGTTCGTCGTGTGGTTCGGCTTCGGCATCGTGCCCAAGGTGATCGCGGCGTTCCTGCTCGGCTTCTTTCCGGTCGTCGTGTCGACGGTGCAGGGCTTCAAGTCGGTCGAACCCGACGTGATCGACCTGGCGCGCTCGATGGGCGCCAACCCGCTGAAGATCTTTCTCAAGTTCCGTCTGCCGCAGGCGTTGCCCTCGATCTTCAGCGGGCTGAAGGTCTCGGTCACGCTGGCCGTGGTCGGCGCGGTCGTCGGCGAGTTCGTCGGTTCCAACTCGGGCATCGGCTTCGTGCTGCAGCGCGCGACCGGCACCTTCGACCTGCCGCTGATGTTCGCGGCGCTGGTCGTGCTGTCGACGCTGGGGGTGCTGCTGTTCCTCGTCGTCGAGCTGGTCGAGCGCTGGCTGATGCCGTGGCACGCCTCGCAGCGCCACGACATGAACGCCACCGCCTGAGATTCGTTCGCTTCCCCGTTCATCCACAACGTCAACAGGAGACAAGCCATGAAACGTCGCCATCTGATCCGGGTCGCATGCGCGGGGGCGCTGGCCGGCGCGCTGGTGTCGGGCGCGGTCGCGCAGACACGCGAGAAGGTCACGCTGCTGCTCAACTGGTACGTCTACAGCGAGCACGCGCCGTTCTTCCTCGGCAAGGAGAAGGGCTTCTATGAAGCCGAGGGCATCGACCTCGACATCCAGGAGGGCCGCGGCTCCGCGGTCTCGATCCAGGCCGTGTCCGCCAACTCGGCAACCTTCGGCTACGTCGACGTGCCGACGATGATCCGCGCCGCGACCAAGGGCGCGCCGGTCAAGGCGGTCGGCGTCGCGCTGCAGCTCAGCCCGATGGCGGTGATGGGCCTGGCCGAGAAGCACATCAAGTCGCCCAAGGACATCGTCGGCAAGACCGTCGCGATGACGCCGGGGGATTCGATGAGCCAGATCTGGCCGCTGTTCCTGAAGAAGACCGGCCTGCAGGAGGGCCAGTACAAGGTCGTCTCCGGGGACGGCCAGACCAAGCTGAACGCGGTGATCAACGGCCAGGCCGACCTGCTGCTCGGCTACGTGATGGACCAGAACATCAAGATCCAGGACGCGACCAAGAAGCCGGTCGAGGTGATCCGCTTCGCCGACTACGGCATCACGATGGTCAGCTCCGGCGTGATCGCCCACAAGGACACGCTCGCGAACAAGGCCGACATGGTGCGCCGCTTCATGCGCGCCACGACCCGCGCGTTCGAGGAGACCGAGAAGAACCCCGAAGCGTCGATCGACGCGATGCTGAAGGCCAACGCCAAGGCCGGCCAGCGCGACACGCTGATCGTCGGCATCAAGCTGACCACGCCGCTCTACCACTCGGCCGAGACCAAGGGCCAGCGCCCGCTGCGCGCGTCGATGAAGGACATCAACGACTCGCTCGACCTGCTGGTGCAGTACGGCGGCCTCGATCCGGCCGTGCGCGGCAAGGCCGAGGACTGGGTCACCAACGACTTCCTGCCGAAATGACCGCAGGCGCGAGCAACGTCGTCGCGCTCGGCACTGTCGCGCGCGCGGCCACGGCCGCGTCGACCGCGCCGGTGCTGATCGAGGGCCGCGGCGTCCGCAAGACCTACCGCACCCGCGAGGGCGACACCGAGACGCTGAAGCCGCTGGACTTCAGCATCCGCGCCGGCGAGTTCGTCTCGGTGGTGGGGCCGTCGGGCTGCGGCAAGAGCACGCTGATGAAGATGGTCGCCGGGCTGCTGCCGATCAGCGGCGGCGAGCTCGCGCTGGCCGGCAAGCCGGTGCGCGGGCCGCAGACGGACGTGGGCATCGTGTTCCAGAGCGCGCTGCTGCTGCCGTGGCGGCGCGTGATCGACAACATCCTGCTGCAGGCGGAGATCCGCAACCTGCCGATGGCCGCCGCGCGCGAGCGCGCCGCGGCGCTGATCGAGATGGCCGGCCTGAAGGGCTTCGAGCAGAAGTACCCCTGGCAGCTCTCGGGCGGCATGCAGCAGCGGGTGGCGATCCTGCGCGCGCTGCTGCACGACCCGTCGGTGCTGCTGATGGACGAGCCGTTCGGCGCGCTCGACGCGATGACCCGCGAGCGCATGAACCTCGAGCTGCAGCGCATCTGGATGACGTCGATGAAGACGGTGCTGCTGATCACCCACAGCATCCCCGAGGCGATCTTCCTGTCCGACCGCGTGTTCGTGATGAGCGAGCGGCCCGGGCGCATCGTCGAGGTCTACGACATCGACCTGCCGCGCCCGCGCCCGCTCGACGTGATGGGCACCGAGGCTTTCGCGCATTACGCGCGCCTGCTGCGCGCGCACTTCTACGCGCAAGGCCATCTCGACGCGCACTGATGCGCCGCGCCGCCTCATGACCACCGGCGTCAACGTCGTCGTGCGCGCGGTCGAGCTGCGGGTCCGGCCGGTCCAGCTGCGCCTGCCGTTCCGCTTCGGCGCCAGCACCCTGACGGCGTGCCCACAGCTGTTCGTGCGGGTCGAGGTGGACGTGCCGGGACACTGCAGCGGGCACGGTGTCGCGGCCGAGATGATGGTGCCGAAGTGGTTCGACAAGCGCGCCGGCCTCAGCGCCGAGCAGAACATCGCCGACCTCGCGCAAGCGACCCGCGACGCCGCAGCGGCGTACACCAACGACACGCCCGCCACCTCGTTCGGGCTGTTCGCGCGCCACTACGACGCGCTGATGGTGCAAGGCGACGCGGCGGGCCGCACGGCGCTGTCGTCCGCGTTCGGCCAGGCGGTGATCGACAAGGCCGTGCTCGACGCGTTGTGCCGTGCGCTCGACGTGTCCTTCTTCGAGGCCGCGCATCGCAACGCGATCGGCCTGGTCGACGTCCCCGTCGCGGCCGACATGACCGGCTGGGACTGGTCCGCCTGGCTGCCCACGCTGCAGCCGCTGCGCCGCATCGAGGCGCGCCACACCGTCGGCCTCCTCGACGAACTCGAGGCCGTCCGCTGCGGTGACGACGGCCTGCCGATCAGCCTGCGCGCCGTGATCGAACGCTACGGTCACCGCAGCTTCAAGATCAAGCTCGGCGGCGAGCCGGCCAGCGATCTGCAGCGACTGCGCGCCGTGCTGGGCGTGCTCGACCAGACCGTCGGCGACTACCGCTACACCGTCGACGGCAACGAACAGTACGCGAGCCTCGATGCCTTGAAGGAACTGCTCGCGGGACTGCGTGGCCTGCCGGCACCGCTGTACATCGAGCAGCCGCTGCCGCGCGAACTCAGCCTGTCGACCGCGCTGCCGGCGGACTCGCCCGTCCCGCTGCTGCTCGACGAGGCCGACGGCACGCTCGCCGCCTTTCCGCAGGGCGGCGCGCTCGGCTGGACCGGCGTGTCGAGCAAGACCTGCAAGGGCCTGTACAAATCGCTGATCAACCGCGCGCGCTGCGACCGCTGGAACCTCGAGGACGGCGGCGGCACGGCGCGCTACTTCATGTCCGCCGAGGACCTGACCTGCCAGGCCGGCCTCGCGGTGCAGCAGGACCTGGCGCTGGTCGCGCTGCTCGGCATCACGCACAGCGAGCGCAACGGGCATCACTACGGCCTCGGCTTCGGCGCCGCGCCTGCTGCCGAGCAGCAGGCCTTCGCGCAAGCTCATCCGGACCTCTACGAATGCCACGACGACGCGGCCCGGCTGCGAATCGACCGCGGCGAACTCGCGATCGACTCGCTGTTCCGCCCCGGCTTCGCCCACGGCGCGACGCCCGACTGGGCCGCGACCGAACCTCTCTGACCACAGGAACCACCACCATGGCCATCCAACGACTCGGACTCATCATGCACGGCGTCACCGGCCGCATGGGGACGAACCAGCACCTGATTCGCTCCATCGTCGCGATCCGCCAGGAGGGCGGCGTGCTCCTCTCGAACGGCGACCGCGTGATGCCGGACCCGATCCTGATCGGCCGCAACGCCGAGAAGATCGAGGCGCTCGCCAGAGCGCATGGCATCGAACGCTGGGGCACCAACCTCGACGAGGCGCTGGCCAACCCGGACGACACCGTCTTCTTCGACGCCGGCACCACGCAGATGCGCCCCACCCTGCTGGCCAACGCGATCCGCGCCGGCAAGCACGTCTACTGCGAGAAGCCGATCGCCACCAACCTGAACGAAGCGGTCGAGATCGCTCGGCTCGCGCAGGCATCGGGCCTCAAGCACGGCGCGGTGCAGGACAAGCTGTTCCTGCCCGGACTGCGCAAGCTCGACATGCTGCGGCGTGCCGGCTTCTTCGGCCGCATGCTGAGCGTGCGGCTCGAGTTCGGCTACTGGGTGTTCGAGGGCGACCTGCAACCGATCCAGCGGCCGAGCTGGAACTACCGCAAGGAAGACGGCGGCGGCATGATCCTCGACATGATGTGCCACTGGCGCTACGTGCTGGACAACCTGTTCGGCGAGGTGCAGTCGGTCTCGTGCCTGGGCGCCACGCACATCCAGACCCGCTGGGACGAGGCCGGCCGACCTTACGACGCCACCGCCGACGACGCCGCGTACGCGACCGTGCAGCTGAAGGGCCACAACGGCGAGCCGGTCGTCGCGCAGATCAACATGAGCTGGGTCACGCGGGTGCGGCGCGACGACCTGGTGACCTTCCATGTCGACGGCACGCACGGCTCGGCGGTCGCGGGCCTGTCGTCGTGTCGTGCGCAGTCGCGGGTCACGACGCCCCGGCCGGTCTGGAACCCCGACGTCAAGCAGACGATGAACTTCTTCGACCAGTGGCAGGAGGTGCCCGACTCGATGGTCTACGACAACGGCTTCAAGATCCAGTGGGAGCACTTCATCCGCCACGTCGTCGAGAACGAGCCGTACAAGTGGACGCTGCCCGAGGGCGCGAAGGGCGTGCAGCTGGTCGAGGCCGCGCTGCAGAGCTGGAAGGAACGGCGCTGGATCGACGTGCCGGCGCTGCAGGTCTGACGGGGCGCGCGATGAGCCTGACCCTGAACCTGCCGACCGCCGATGGTCGCCTGCAACGCCACACGCTGCGCGACGCCGCGCCGATCGCGACCGCGCCGCCGGGCACGCGTTTCAACCGGATCGCCTACTCGGCCGCGCATGTCGTCGCCGACCCGCGCGCCGCGATCGACCCGTGGCTGCAATGCGCCGTCGACTGGGACGCCACGATCGCGTACCGGCGCCGCCTGTGGTCGCTCGGCCTCGGCGTGGCCGAGGCGATGGACACGGCGCAGCGCGGCATGGGGCTCGACTGGCCGACCTCGCTCGAGCTGATCCGCCGCTCGCTCGACGCAGCGCGCGACGTGCCCGGCGCGCTGATCGCCTCCGGCTGCGGCACCGACCACCTCGATCCGGTGGCGGTGACCACCGTCGACGACGTGATCCGCGCCTACGAAGAACAGATGGAGGCGATCGAGAAGCTCGGCGGCACGCTGATCGTGATGGCCAGCCGAGCGCTCGCCAAGGTCGCGACCGGCCCGGCCGACTACGAGCGCGTCTACGACCGCGTGCTGCGGCAGGCGAAGCAGCCGGTGATCCTGCACTGGCTCGGCGACATGTTCGATCCGGCGCTGAAGGGCTACTGGGGTCACGCCAACGCGGACGCGGCGATGAACACCGCGCTGGCGGTGATCGACGCCCACGCCGCGAAGGTCGACGGCATCAAGATCTCGCTGCTCGACAAGGACAAGGAGATCGCGATGCGCCGCCGCCTGCCGGCCGGCGTGCGGATGTACACCGGCGACGACTTCAACTACGCAGAGCTGATCGCCGGCGACGGCGCCGGCACGCTGCCGACGCACGGCCGGAGCGACGCGCTGCTGGGCATCTTCGACGCGATCGCGCCGGCCGCGAACGCGGCGCTGGCCGCACTCGCCGCAGGCGACACCGCGCGCTTCCACGCGATCCTGGCGCCGACCGTGCCGCTCTCGCGCCACATCTTTGCGGCGCCGACCCGCTTCTACAAGACCGGCGTCGTGTTCATGGCCTGGCTGAACGGGCACCAGAGCCACTTCACGATGGTCGGCGGGCAGCAGAGCACGCGCTCGCTTGTGCATTTGGCCGAGTTGTTCCGCCTGGCCGACGCGGCCGGGCTGGTCGAGCAACCCGAACTGGCGGTCAGGCGCATGACCCACCTGATGGCGCTGCACGGCGTCGACGCCTGAACGGACGACGACACCGCATGCGCGATTTCTCCACCGACCACCGCTGGCTCTCGATCAACACCGCGACCGTGCGCGCGCAATGGCCGCTCGACCGCATCGTCGACGAGTGCGCGCGCCGCGGCATCCGCGCGATCTCGCCGTGGCGGGATCAGGTCGCGGCCGCCGGCCTCGACAGGATCGCGAACGCGGTGCGCGAGCACGGCCTCGAACTCTCGGGCTACTGCCGTGGCGGCATGTTCCCGGCGGCCGATGCCGCGGGGTTGCAGGCAGCGCTCGACGACAACCGCCGCGCGGTGGACGAGGCGAAGACGCTGGACGCCGCGTGCCTGGTGCTGGTCGTCGGCGCCCTGCCCGGCGCGCTGGCGGGTCGCGCCGTGCACAAGGACCTGACGCGTTCGCGCGCGCAGGTTCACGACGGCATCGCCGCGACGCTCGAATACGCCCGCAGCGTCGGCATGCCGCTCGCGATCGAGCCGCTGCACCCGATGTACGCGGCGGACCGTGCCTGCGTCAACACGCTGGAGCACGCACTCGATCTGTGCGATGCGCTCGATCCGGATCGTTCGGGCGTGCTCGGCGTGGCGGTCGATGTCTACCACGTCTGGTGGGACCCGAAGCTGCAGGCGCAGATCGAGCGCGCCGGCCGCGAACGGCTGCTCGCGTTCCACGTCTGCGACTGGCTGCTGCCGACCCGCGACCTGCTGAACGACCGCGGGATGATGGGCGACGGCGTGATCGACATCCCGCGCATCCGCGGCTGGGTCGAGGCGGCCGGGTTCGCGGGCTACAGCGAGGTCGAGATCTTCTCGGCCGAGGACTGGTGGACGCGCGACGGCGGCGAGGTGCTGGACACCTGCATCGCGCGCCACCGCAGCGCGGTCTGAGCTTACGCGGCAGCCGCCGACTGCGGCGCGGAGCGCGGCAGCCGGCGCGCGCCGCGCACGTTGAACGCGTTGACGATCAGCACGCCCTGCACGATCGCGATGCCCAGCCAGACCAGGCTCGGGTGGTGCAGGTCCATCAGCGTGCCGAACGCCAGCGGCGCGATGGCCTGGCCGATGTCCAGCCCGGAGTAGACGACGCCATAGACCCGGCCGGTCGCGTTCGGCGGCGAGGCACGCTTGACGATCAGGTCGCGCGACGGCCCGGCGATGCCGGCGCCGAAGCCCATCAGGCCGAACAGCACCGGCACCGCGGCGGCCGGGATGTCGGCGAAGCCGATCACGATCGCGATCGTCGCCGCCGTGCCGAAGCCGGCGCCGATGATCCGCTCGCAGCGCGCCGGGTCGGCCGCGAGAAACCCGCCGGCGACCATGCCGCCCGCGCTGCAGACCATGTAGATCGTCAGGCACATCGCGGCCCAGTCGACCGGCACCGCGTGCAGCAGCCGCGCGGCCTCGGGGGCGAACAGCTGCACGCCACTCAGCGCCGCGGCATAGAAGAAGAAGAAGCCGAAGCACATCCACACCGCCGGCAGCTTCATGAACGCGAAGCTGTGCTCGGCCGGCCCGGTGGCGCTGGTCTTGGGGGCCGGGGCCAGGTCGAGCGCCAGCTGCGCCCGGTTCAGCCACAGCACCGCCAGCACGACGAACGCGAGCGCCCCCGCGCAGAACAGCGCGACCCGCCAGCCGTAAGCCAGCGTCAGCGGCACCAGCATCGCCGGGGCGAGCGCCCAGCCGAGGCTGCCGGTGATCCCGTGCACGCTGAATGCATGGCCGAGGCGCGAGGGATGCACCTTGCGGTTCAGCAGCGTGTAGTCGACCGGGTGGAACACGCCGTTGCCGACGCCGGCGACGATTGCGAACAGCGCCAGGGTCCAGTAGCTGTGGCTGGCCGCGAAGCCCCACGCCGCCAGGCCCAGCAGCGTCAGGCCCGCGAACAGCACCGGTCGCGGCCCGAACCGATCGACGACGAAACCCGCCGCGGCCTGCACGATGCACGAGACGACGAAGAAAATGGTCATCAACAGCCCGAGTTCGGCGTAGCTGACCGCGAACGCGTCCTTCAGCCACGGGAACAGCGGCGCCAGCAGGAGCTGGCTGAAATGGCTGATCAGGTGAGCCATGCCGACGAGGCCGATCAGTTGGGCGTCCTGGCGGGCCGGGCGCAGCGGCGGAGTGGGGGCGGCAAGAGAACTCATGCACCGATCTTAAGCAGTGACAGGGCGGCGGGTTTACGATAGCTCGTCAAGTTCTGTCGAGATCCCGCCAATGGCCGCTACCCGCATCCCGCCGCCCGTCGGACCGCTGACGCCGCACCTGTACATGCCCGACGCGGCCCGTCCGGTGCGCGCCAAGCGCCAGCGCCTGAACACCGACACCCGCGTGGTGCCGCACAGCCATCCGTGGGCCCAGCTCGCGGTCTCGGCCACGGGCGTGGTGCGTCTCACCGTCGCGCACGGCACCTACATCGTGCCGCCGTCGCGCGCACTGTGGATCCCGCCGGGCGTCGAGCATGCGGTGTCGGTGGTCGAGGACGCCGACCTGCTGACGCTGTACCTGCACCAGCCGCGCGGGCGGTGCGGGCCGCGGGTCGCCCGGGCGGAGGAAGCGGCGTGGCGTCAATGCCGGGTGCTCGAAGTCTCCGACCTGCTGCGTGCGCTGGTGCTCGAACTGGACGCGACGCCCGACGGCGGCATCGCCGCGCCGGAGGCCGATGCGTTGCGGCGCGAGGCCCGCCTCAGCGCGCTGGTGCTGGACGAATTGCGCCGCGCCCGCCCGGTGCCGCTGGGCGTCGACCTGCCGACCGACAAGCGCCTGCGCTCGCTGTGCGAAGCGGTGCTGGACGATCCGGCCCGCCACGCCACACTCGACGACTGGGCGCGCGCCTGCGGCGCCAGTTCGCGCACGGTCGCGCGGCTGTTCCGCAGCGAACTGGGCACCTCGTTCCTCCAATGGCGCCAGCAGGTGCTGCTGGCCCGTGCCGTGACGCTGGCAGTGCGCAGGTGGCCGATGGCGCGCATCGCGACCGAACTGGGCTACGCCAGCCCGAGCGCGTTCAGCGCCATGGTGCGGCGCTCGGTCGGCGCCCCGCCGAGCCGGTTCCTGGCGTGCTGAGCCGGGCCTGTCACGCCTTGCTACATCCTGCGCGCGGCATCCGACGCCTGTGGGGATTGGCGCCCTGCGGGCCCGCCCCTAGACTTCGCTGATGCGTGGGCTCGGGACCGCCCGATGCACCGACCGCAACCCTGGGAGATCCCTTGCTCACCTCACTGTTCGGCGACCTGGGCGCGGCGCGCGACCCCCTCGGCAAGACGATCGAGCCCGCACCCGGTTTCGCGGCCACGTCGATCATGGAATCGGTCGCGACCGAGGTCAACGCGCGTGGCCAGATCGTCGACCGCCATTCGCACGACCTGGTCGTCACCGGCTCCCCGGCCCAGGCCATCCGCGAGCATTTTGCCGACACCCGCGCCGACCTGGACACCGCCACCTCGCTGATCACGCTGCTCGACCCGACCGGCGTGTGGGCTGCGGCGGTGATCAAGGCGCTGTCCGACGCCGGCGGACGGCCGATCGAGCGGCTGCACCTGCGCGAACCGACGACGCTGCGCACCCTCGCCACCATCGAGCGCACCACGCTCGTGCGGCGCCACGACGATACGCTGCGCATCTACCATGCCGATGTCCGCGCGCCCGGCAGCGAGAACGCCGAGATCCCGATCGCGCTGATGGAGCGCAGCCAGATGACCACCGTGATCATCGGCCCGCTGCAGCCCCACGCGATCGACGCACTGCTGGCCGCGCTTCACAACGCCGCGTTGCTGCCGACCTGGCGCTGCCCCCACCTGCTGTTCATGCTGCCGCCCGCCGCGGTCTGGATCGCCAACAAGATCGACGCGATCGCCTGGCCGACCCGGCTGCACGTGCACGTGCTGAGCGAAACCCTGACCGGCCCGTCATCGGTCTGGAACGCGATGCTCGGCGTCTGGAACCAGGTCCGCGCGCAGACCGGCTGGGAAGCGCCTTCTGGCGGCGCCGGCGCTGCGCTTCACGCCGGTCGACTGGTGACCGCGCCGGCGGCCGAGGTGCCAGGCGTGGCGCGGCCGTCGACGCCGGTGACACCGGTGACATCGGTGACACCAGTATCACTCGATGCGAACCGCGCGCGGCACGCGCTCGCCGGCATGCTCGCACTCGACGGGCTGCTCGGCTGCGCCGCGGTGGACGCCGGCAGCGGCCTGGTGCTGGCGCGCGAATCCCGCGACAAGCCGCCGCTCGACCTCGACCTCGCCGCGGCGTGCGCGGCGCAGGTCCTGCGCGCGCATCGGCAGGCGGCGCGAAGCATGGGCCTGGTCGAGCCGGTCGACGAGGTCATCACCAGCGCCGGTGCGCGCCAGCAAGTGATTCGCGGCCTTGCGCATCACCCCGAGCTGTTCCTGCTCGCGCTGTTCAACAAGCGCCATACCAACCTGGCGCTCGCGCGCTTCCAGATGATGGAAGTCGAGCGCCAGCTCGACTGAGCCGGCGCTTGCGAAGCCTGCGCGCTCAGCGCGCGGCCTCGACCCCCTTGTTCGCCAACGCGTCGGCGCGCTCGTTGCCCGGGTCGCCCGAGTGGCCCTTGACCCAGCGCCACTCGACATGGTGCAGGTTGCGCAGCGCGTCCAGGCGCTGCCAGAGCTCGGCATTCTTCACCGGCTTCTTGTCGGCCGTCTTCCAGCCGCGCAGCTTCCAGCCGTGGATCCACTCGGTGATGCCCTTGCGCACGTACTCGCTGTCGGTGTGCACGGTGACATCGCAGGTGCGCTTGAGCGAATTGAGCGCCTCGATCACGGCCGTCAGCTCCATGCGGTTGTTGGTCGTCAGCATCTCGCCGCCGAACAACTCCTTCTGATGCTCGCCGGTGCGCAGCCAGGCGCCCCAGCCGCCGCGGCCCGGGTTGCCCTTGCAGGCGCCGTCGGTGTAGATCACGACATGCGGGCGCTGGATGGCGGCGGCGGCGGGGAGAGTCTCTGTGCTGATGGTCATGGCGGAGGATCGTTCGAATTCTGATGATGATGGGTCGCGACCACCGGAGCCGGCGCGGAGTTGGGCACGGCACGCTGCGCGCGCACCATGCCCACCAGCCGCATGCCGCGCACGCGCTTGACCGCGACGACGAAATAGACCGCGCCGAACACCGGCCACCAGCGCTCGCCGACCCGCTCCATCCAGGACGAGCGCTCCAGCCACTTCAGCGACGCGACCGGCAGGCGGTAGCAGCCGAAGCGACCGTCCTCGACCTCGAAGCTCAGCAGCCGCAGCCAGTCGCGCAGGCGCCGGTAGCGCAGGAATTCCCCGGCGCTCGGCAGGAACAGGCCGCGCGCACTGCGTGGCCACAGCTGGCGGCGCCAGCGACCAAGGTGCTGACGCAGCCCCCACAGGCTGGTCGGGTTGAACCCGACGATCACGACACGGCCCTCGGGAACAAGCACGCGCTCGACCTCGCGCAATGCCAGATGCGGGTCGCGGGCGAGTTCGAGCGCGTGCGGCAGCACCACCAGATCGAGGCTGTTGCTGTCGAAGGGCAAGGCATCGAAATCGCAATGGAGCGCGACGGCAGCGCGCACCGGCACGGTCGCTTCGCCTTGTAAAGTTTCCGCGGTCGCGCCGTCATGCGCTTGCGGTGGTGCGCCGGCTTCGGCATGCTCCGTGGCGGTCCATCGATGCGGCATGCGATTGGCCCGCAGGGCCTCCAGTTCGGGCAGGCCGAGCTGCAGGGCATGGAAGCCGAACAGGTCGGCCACCGCGACGTCCAGATGGGCTTGTTCCCAATGCAGAACGTAAGCGCCTGCCGGGGTCTTGAGCCAATCGGTCAAACCTATAATCGCGCGTTCCGCCATGAACCTGATTGCCCTGCCCGCCTTCACCGACAACTACATCTGGATGCTCGACGATGGCCAGCGCGCCATCGTGGTCGATCCGGGTGAGTCTGCACCAGTGATCGACGCCCTCGAGTCACGGCAGCTGGCCCTGGCGGCGATTCTAGTGACCCACCACCATGGCGATCATGTCGACGGCGTCAATGCATTGCGCTCGCGCCTGCAGGGGCCGGTGTTCGGGCCGAAGCGCGAACGCATTCCCGAGCCGTATCGGCCGCTGGTCGATGGCGACCGCATCGAAACGCTGGGCCTGCAGTTCGAGGTGGTCGACGTGCCGGGCCACACCAGCGGCCACATCGCCTACTACCTGCCGGACGGCGGCGGCAACGACGGCGCGCCGGTCCTGTTCTGCGGCGACACGCTGTTCTCGGCCGGTTGCGGGCGCCTGTTCGAAGGCACGCCGGCCCAGATGCATCGCTCGCTGTCGCGGCTCGCCGCGCTGCCGGGCGACACGCGCGTCTGCTGCGCGCACGAGTACACGCTGTCGAACCTGAAGTTCGCGCATGCGGTCGAGCCGGCCAACGCCGACATCGCCGCGCACACCGATTGGTGTCTTGCCGAACGCGCGCAAGGCCGGCCCACCCTGCCGTCCTCGATCGCACGCGAGACCCGCATCAACCCCTTCCTGCGCTGCAACGACCCCACCGTCGCCCGCAGCGCCATCGCCCATGGCGGCGAATCCGACGAACCTGTCGCGGTCCTGGCCGCGCTTCGACAATGGAAGAACGATTTCCGATGACGCACCCCATCACGCACGGCCCGTCGGCCCCCTCCCTGTACCGCCGGTTCGCGCTGCTGATGCTGCCCCTACTGCTCGCCGCCTGCGCCACGCCCGGCGGTTCCCCGACCGACAAACCCGCGCCGCCCCCCGTCGCGGCACAACCCGAGACTCCCGCCGTCGCCGCGGCCGCGCCCGCCGCGTCGGCGGCCAGCGCGCCGGCGCCGGTCGAGACCGCGGCCGCCGCGCCGGTGCCGGTCGACCCGCTGCGGCCGGAAGTCCGCCTCGACATGGACGACCGCGCCGCACAGACCGACCTGTGGGAGCGCGTGCGCCGCGGCTTCACGATGCCGGACCTCGACACCGACCTGGTGCGCAACCGCGAGCAGTGGTACGCGACCCGGCCCGACTACGTGCAGCGCATGACCGAGCGCGGCGGCCGCTACATGTTCTACATCGTCGAGGAGCTCGACAAGCGCGGCATGCCGACCGAGCTCGCGCTGCTGCCGTTCATCGAGAGCGCGTACAACCCGCAGGCGATGTCGACCGCGCGGGCCTCGGGCATGTGGCAGTTCATCCCCGGCACCGGAAAGGACTACGCGCTCAAGCAGAACATCTTCCGCGACGACCGCCGCGACGTACTGCAGTCGACCCGCGCCGCGCTCGACTACATGCAGAAGCTCTACGCGATGTTCGGCGACTGGCACCTCGCGCTGGCCGCCTACAACTGGGGCGAAGGCAGCGTGCAGCGTGCGATCGCGAAGAACCAGAAGCTCGGCCTGCCCACCGACTACCTGTCGCTGAAGATGCCGAACGAGACCCAGTACTACGTGCCCAAGCTGCAGGCGGTGAAGAACATCATCGCGCGCCCGTCGGACTTCAACCTGACGCTGCCGCCGCTGAAGAACCACCCGTACTTCCTGAGCGTGCCGATCGAGCGCGACATGGACGTGGCCGTCGCGGTCAAGCTGGCCGGCATGCCGCTCGAGGAATTCCAGTTCCTCAATCCGCAGATGAACAAGCCGGTGATCCTGGCGGCCGGCACGCCGCAGGTGCTGCTGCCCTACGACAACGCCAACCAGTTCGTGCGCCGGTTGCCGCAGCACCGCGGTCCGCTGGCCAGCTGGACGGCCTGGGTCGCACCGAAGACGCTGCGGCCGGCCGAGGCCGCCAAGCAGGTCGGCATGAGCGAGGCGCAGCTGCGCGAGATCAACCGCATTCCGCCGCGCATGCTGGTCAAGGCCGGCTCGACGCTGCTGGTGCCGCGCGGCGAGCAGCGCCAGGCCGACGTGTCGAGCGCGATCGCCGACAACGCGATGATGGCGCTCGCCCCCGACGTGCCGCCGCTGCGCAAGATGTCGCTGAAGGCCGGCCGCCGCGACAGCGTCGCCAGCGTCGCGAAGCGCTACCGGGTCAGCCCGACGCAGGTCGCGCAGTGGAACAGCGTCGGCGCCGGCGCGAGCTTCAAGCCCGGCCAGACCATCGTCGTGTTCGTGGCCGCCAAGAGCGGCAAACCGGCCCACGCGAACCCGACGCGCACCGCGTCGAACGGCAAGGCGACCCGTACGGCGGCCCACGGCAAGTCGACTCGCACCGCGGCGACGACGCGCAAGCCATCCGGCCCCCCGTCGACCCGCGTCGCCGAGGCGCGGCGCAAAGGCGCATCGCGTACCGCCGGCGGCAACTGAAGCGCCGCGTCAGCGGCGGTCGCTCAACGCGTGGGCGATCGTGCCCAGGTCCACGTATTCGAGTTCGCTGCCGATCGGCACGCCGCGCGCCAGCCGCGTCACGCGCAGGCCGCGAGCCTTCAAGGCCTCGGCCAGCACGTGCGCGGTGGCCTCGCCTTCGGCGGTGAAGTTGGTCGCGATAATCACCTCTTCGGTGTGGCCGTCGGTCGCGCGCGCGATCAGCTCGCGCGCGCCGATGTCGTCGGTGCCGACGCCGTCGAGCGGGCTCAATCGCCCCATCAGCACGAAATACAGCCCCCGGTAGCTGCCGGTGCGCTCGAGCGCGGCCTGGTCGGCCGGGGTCTCGACGACGCAAAGCTGGCGCGCATCGCGCGTTCCGTCCAGGCACACGCTGCAGACCGCCGCCTCGGTGAAGGTGTGGCAGCGCTCGCAGTGCCGCACGTTGACGACCGCCGATTCGAGCGCGAACGCGATCCGGCGCGCGCCCTCGCGGTCATGCTGCAGCAAGTGGAACGCCATCCGCTGCGCCGATTTCACACCGACGCCGGGCAGGCGCCGCAGCGCCTCGACCAGCGCGTCTACCGACGGTTCGGCCATGCGGCTCGGCCCGTGGGCTAGAACGGGAACTTCATGCCCGGGGGCATCGGCATGCCCGCGGTCAGCTTGCCCATCTTTTCCTGGCTGACTTCCTCGGCGCGGCGCACGCCGTCGTTGAACGCGGCGGCGACCAGGTCCTCGAGCATGTCCTTGTCGTCGGCGAGCAGGCTCGGGTCGATCGTGATGCGCTTGACGTCGTGCTTGCAGGTCATCACGACCTTCACGAGGCCCGCGCCGGATTGCCCCTCGACCTCGATGTGCGCGAGCTCTTCCTGCGCCTTCTTGAGGTTGTCCTGCATCGCCTGGGCCTGCTTCATCAGCCCGGCCAACTGGTTCTTCATCATCGTGTGTGCTCCAAAAAAATTCAGTGCGGTTTGACCGATCCGGGCACGATCCGCGCGGTCTTGTACTGCGCCATCAGCGCCTGCACCAGCGGGTCGTCGTGGATGACCTGTTCGGCGTGCGCCTGACGGCGCGCGCGTTCGGCGGCGTCACGCTTGGCCGGTGAATCCTCGGCCGGGCCGGGTTCGACCTCTAGGCGCACCGCGCACTGCAGCGACTCCGCCAGCGCGGCCTGCAGCTTCTCGCACGGCGCCGCCGCGCGCAGCGTCTCGCGCTCGACCCGCAGGCGGCACACGATCGGCGTGGCCCGTTCGTCGAGCGCGACGCACTGGGCCTGCATCGCCAGCTCGCGGGTGAAGGCGCTGATGCTGCCGGCGTCGGTCAGACCGCGGACCACCTCGGCCCAGCGCGCACCGAGCGCGGTCGGGGTGAATTCGACCGCCGCGGGCCGCGCGACAGGCGGCGGCGCCGGCGCACGCGCCACGGCGACCTCCTCGCCCTCGAAGGGCGCCTCGTCCATCCAGGGCGGCGGCTCGCTCTCGCGCGCGACCACCCGCAACGCCGGCGCCGGTGCGACCACGGCCGGCTGCGCCGCGGCGGGCGCAGGCGCGGGTGCAGGCGTGGGTGCCACCCGGGGGGGCGCCGAGGCGACGGTGGCCACGGGCGCGACCGGCGGCCGGGCGGCGGTCGCGGTCGGGCGCGCCGCTGCGGCCGGGGCCGCGGTGGACGCGGCAGGCGCCCGCGGCACCGCGCCCTGCCCCTTCGGGCGGAACGCCAGCATGCGCAGCAAGACCATCACCAGGCCGCTGTATTCGTCGGGCGCGAGGCCGAGCTCGGCGCGGCCGTGCAGCGCGATGCTGTAGAGCAGCTGGGTCTCGTCGGCGGCGATCGATGCGGCCAGACGCTGCGCCTCGGGCGCGTCGGGGTCGGACGCGTCGAGCGCATCGGGCACCGCCTGCAGCACGGCCATCTGCTGCAGCAGCGTGGCCAATTCCTCGAGCGTGCCGGCGGCGGACAGGCCGAGCCCGCGCAGCGCGTCGGCGGCGGCCACCAGCGCCGCGCCGTCGGAGGCGGCGACGGCCTCGACGATGCGCACCGCGTGCCCGCGGTCGACCGCGCCGAGCATCTGGCGCACGCCCGCCTCGTTCAACGCGCCCGCCCCGAACGCGATGGCCTGGTCGGTCAGCGAGAGCGCGTCGCGCATCGACCCGCGGGCCGCGCGCGAGAGCAGGCGCAGCGCACCGGCGTCGGCCTCGATCCGCTCCTTCGCGAGCACGTCGGCCAGGTGCGCCTGCACGGTCTGCGGCGCCATCGGCCGCAGGTTGAACTGCAGGCAGCGCGACAGCACGGTCGGCGGCACCTTCTGCGGATCGGTCGTCGCCAGCACGAACTTCAGGTACTCGGGCGGCTCCTCCAGCGTCTTCAACATCGCGTTGAACGCGGTGGTCGACAGCATGTGCACCTCGTCGATCATGTAGACCTTGAAGCGGCCGACGACCGGCTTGTAGACCGCCTGGTCGAGCAGCTGCGAGATCTCGTCGACGCCGCGGTTCGAGGCGGCGTCGAGCTCGACGTAGTCGATGAAGCGGCCCGAGTCGATGTCGCGGCAGGCGTCGCACACGCCGCACGGTTGCGCGGTGATGCCGCCCTGGCCATCGGCGCCGGTGCAGTTGAGCGACTTGGCGAGGATGCGCGAGATCGTCGTCTTGCCGACGCCGCGCGTGCCGGTGAACAGGTAGGCGTGGTGCAGCCGCTGCTGGATCAGCGCGTTGGCGAGCGCCTGCACGACGTGTTCCTGCCCCACCAGCGCATCGAAATTGGGCGGCCGGTACTTGCGGGCGAGGACGACATAGGACATCGAGGCATTCTACGAGGCCCGATAATCCTCGCTTCGCTTCACGCCCTGCCCCGATGAACCCGACCTCCACGCCCGCCACGCTCAGCTACGAACAAGCCGGCGTCAACTACGACCTGATCGACCCGCTGAAGGTCACGGCGCAGCGCGCCGCCGCGGCCACGGCCGGGCACCTGGCGGCGCACGGTTTCACCGAGGTGGCGGCGTCGCGCGGCGAATCGGCCTACGTGGTCGACGTGGGTCCGTTCTACCTGGCCAGCATCGTCGAGTGCCTGGGCTCGAAGGCGCTGGTCGCCGACGAGATGCACGCGCTGACCGGCAAGAGCTACTACGACGGCATCGCGCAGGACACGATCGCGATGGCGATCAACGACTTGATCACGGTCGGCGCCACGCCGCTGGTCGTGCAGGCCTACTGGGCCGCCGGGGGCTCCGAATGGTTCGCGGACGCCCAGCGTTCGCAGGCGCTGGTGGCCGGCTGGAAGCGCGCCTGCGATGTCTGCCGTGTCGCCTGGGGCGGCGGCGAGACGCCGGCGCTGGCCGGCATCGTCGAGGCCGGGCGCATCGACCTCGCCGCCTCATGCACCGGCCTGATCAACCCGAAGACGCGACTGTCGGTCGGTGACCAGTTGGCACCCGGTGACGCGATCGTGCTGCTCGCGTCCAGCGGCATCCACGCCAACGGCCTGAGCCTGGCGCGCAAGCTGGTCGAGCGCCTGCCGCAGGGCTACCTCACCGAGGTGGAGCCGGGCCTGTCGTATGGCGACGCGTTGCTCGCGCCGACGGTGCTCTACTCGCCCGTCACCGAGGCGCTCTACGCGGCCGGCATCACGCCGCACTACTGCGCGAACATCACAGGCCACGGCTGGCGCAAGCTGCTGCGCCACCCCGCCGAGCACCGCTACCGCATCCACAGCGTGCCGGCGGTCACGCCGGTGCTGAAGTTCATCCAGCAGCATGCCGGTCAGGACGACCGCGAGGCCTACAGCACGCTCAACATGGGCGCGGGCTTCGCGATCTTCGTGGCCGCGGCCGACGCGCAGCGCACCGTCGACGTGGCACGTGCGCAGGGCATCGAGGCGCTCGTCGCCGGCCAGGTCGAGGCGGGACCGAAGGAACTGCTGATCGAACCGCTCGGCATCCGCTTCGGCACCGACGACCTGCAACTGCGCTAGGCCGATGCGGTTGGCGTGGGTCGCGTTGCTCGCGGCGCTGCTGAGCGGCTGCGCCGGCGTGCTGCCGCGGGTCGAACGTGTGCCCTCGACGATGCTGACCGCACCGGCCGACGCGCCGCTGGCGCAAGTGGCGCAGGACGCCGGCGCCCCGCCCGGCGAATCCGGCGTCTGGCCGTTGCTCCAGGCCAGCTACGCACTGGATGCGCGGCTGGCGATGATCGAGAACGCGACCACCTCGCTCGACCTGCAGTACTACCTGATTGGCGACGACTCGACCGGCCGCCCGATCCTGCGCGCGCTGCGCGACGCCGCCGCGCGAGGCGTGCGCGTGCGCCTGCTGGTCGACGACCTCTACACCGCCGACATGGACCGCCTGCTGCTCGGGCTGGCCGCCACGCCGAACATCGAGGTCCGGCTGTTCAACCCGTTCATCACCGAGCGGCGTTCGTCGTCGCGCCGGCTGCTGGCACTGGCACTCGATTTCAAGCGCCTGAACCACCGGATGCACAACAAGCTGTTCATCGCCGACGGCGTGATCGCGGTGGTCGGCGGGCGCAACCTCGCCGACGAGTACTTCCTGCGCGGCACGCAGGGCAACTTCATCGACTTCGACCTGACGCTGACCGGCGCTGCGGTGCCCCAGCTCGGCCGCTGGTTCGACCTGTACTGGAACAGCACGCGGGTCTATCCGGTGCAGGACGTGACGCGCGCGGCCGGCGTGCCGCCCGACGAGCCCGCGGTCGCGCGCGCCGTGTTCGACGAGGCCACGCGGGACGATCCGCGCCCCGACGTGCCGATGGCACCCGACTTCTTCGGCGGCCCGGCCTTCAGCACCGGGCTCGCCCAACGCAGCCTGTCGTTCCTGCCGGCCCGCGCCGACGCCTTCGCCGATTCGCCCGACAAGATCGACCCGGCGAACTTCAGCATCGCGGTCGACGACACGCTGACCCACCGCTTCCTGCTGCAGCTCGACGAGGCGCAGAACGAGGTCATGCTGTTCTCGCCGTATTTCATTCCCGGCCGCGAGGCGCTGGCGCGCATCGGCCGTCTGCGCGCACGCGACGTGCCGGTGCGCGTGGTCACGAACTCGCTGGCGGTCAGCGACGAACCGCTGGTCAGCGTCGGGCTCGAGCGCCATCAGCTGGTGCTGCTGAAGATGGGCGTCGACCTGTACGAGCTCAGTTCCAACCGCCTCAAGCTCGACCGCACGATGAAGGGCCTGCTCGGCACCTCGACCGGGCGGCTGCACGCGAAGCTCGGCTTCATCGACCGCCGCATGATGCTGGTCGGCTCGATGAACCTCGACCCGCGTTCGTCCAGCATCAACACCGAGATCGGCGTGCGCGTCGACAACCCGAAGCTGGCCGAGATGGTGCTGGCCGCCTTCAAGGTCGACCAGTTGGCCGGCGTCTATCAGGTCAAGCTGCGCCCGCACGGCATGGGCGTGCGCTGGGTCGCGATCGATGCCGACCGGCCAGAGGAACTCGAGGTGGATCCCGATACGAGCCTGTGGCAGCGCATGCGTCTGATGTTGCTGTCTCTTCTGGTGCCCGAAAGCCAGCTGTAGACCGAAGGACTTCGTGCGCGTCGCCTAGAATACGAAGCGACGGGCCTCCCCGCATGGAAGCGCGGCCAACCGGGTCAGGTCGGGAACGAAGCAGCCCCAACCGTTGCGACCAGTGCCGGGGTCAGGCTCGTCACCTTTCTCCTCCGAAACCTAGTACCAGCGCGGGTCCCAGCAGGGGCGCGGCTCTCCGGCCCGTTCGTGTGTCAGTCCAGTGTGTCACTTCGTAATGCGAAATGAACAAAACTGACCACATGGCAAAGCTACCTGGGCTGTACCTGCGCGGAGGCGTCTGGCAACTCCGCGTCATCATTCCCCTCGACCTTCAAGGTGCCTACGCGGGCCGCTCCAGGGTCATCAAGTCCCTGCAGACCGGCGACTACGAAGAGGCCAAGAGCAAGGCCAAGGCGCTTCATGCCGACTGGGACGCCACGTTCGAGCAGAAGCGCCGGGAGTTGAACCCGCAGCGGATCGAGACGGTGACACCGGAGATGTCCAAGGCGCTCGCCGAACGTGTAGCTGCAGCCCTGCTGCGCAACGATGACACGATCCGGGCCGACCCCAGCGCCGCCGCCCTCTTCCTCGACGCGCTACAGCCGTTCAGGACGCGCAGCAGCCTCCTCATTCCCGTCGATGCACCCTCACCCCTGCCGAAACACTTTGCGGCCTTTGGAGGTGCTCTGGACGGCCTAAGTCATGAGTTGGCGGGCGAACTGGCGGAGGTGAACGCCGGCATGGATCAATACAGCGCCGTGCAGATGGCCCTGCAGCGCATCGCCACGGTGCTGCCGATGGTCAAGGCGGAGGCCCGCTCGATGGGGCTGGAGTTTGACGAGAAGGCGCCGGGCGCCCTCACTGCCCTGCGAGAGTCGTTGAAGGCGTACCGCAGAGCCATGCAGTCCATCTCGGCACGCGATCAGGGCGCGGTGATCGACACCCCCGAGGTGCAGGACCGAGTGAATGCGCCGAAGGTCAAGGCTGTCCGACTGCGCGACGTGCTGCCTCAGTGGAAGGGGTCGAAGACGCGCAAGCCGCAGACCGTCCAGGCAGCGGAGAAGGCGCTCGCGCTATACGAGGAATGCACGGGCAATCCACCCATCACTACCCTCACCCGCTCGCAGGGCGTGGACATGCGGGCGTTCCTGCTTGCGGGTGGCGTTACGGCCAAGACCGCGCGGGACCGCTTCGACTATATCAAGGGCTTCTTGAACTTCGCCTCTCGCGAGTTGGAGTTGCTGCCGCGCAACCCGTGGGAAGGTCTTGCCATCGAGTACACGACGACGACGCCGCGCCGGCCATGGAGCAGTGAGCAACTTGCGGCTCACTTCTCACGGCCACTGCACAGCGCCTATGAATTGCCCACAGCATGGGAGGCCGGCGCTGACGCGGCTTACTGGGTTCCCCTGCTGGGCATCTTCACCGGGGCGCGCATCAGTGAGCTGTGCCAGCTACGAACCGCCGATGTCTCGACCGTCGATAGTGTCGCGGTCCTGCGTATCACTGACGAGGGTGAGGGACAGGGCGTGAAGACTGAGGCGGGCAGGCGCACCGTTCCGGTTCATGCTGAGTTGGTTCGTCTTGGATTCCTCGACTTCGTGGCTGCGATCCGCCAGGCAAAAAGTGTTCAACTCTTCCCCGCCCTTCCTCTACACAAGACGAAAGCCGGTCAGTACTTCTCGGAGTGGTTCGCGAGCACCCGCACACTTGCCGATGGGACGAAGCTGCCGGACTTCCACTCACTGCGGCACACCGTGCGCTCGAAGCTCGCATCGGCAGGCATCGCGGAGCCACTCATCGACACCTTGATCGGGCACGAGGTGAAGGGGAGCACCGGCGCCCGCACGTACACCATGAGAAGTACAGAAGACCTTCAGCGGGCGCTATCGACATTGGCCTATGCAGGCTTGGCACTGCCCAAGGTGTTCGTGAAGCCGGCCGTGGTGACGCGAAAACCAAAGCGGCGCAACTTACGCAAGGACGCGGAGTGAATGAATCTGGCACAGGAGCCGTAGGTAGCCTCCTCCTGTGCTCAAGATGAACACCGCGAAGTCCTCCGTAGGATTACGGCCGGCCGGTTGCCCATGTCGGTAGAAGTGGATCGCATCCACCCACTCCGCGAAAGACCTGAACACCCTCGGCCATGCCTCATCCCGCTGTGTCGCATCCCCGGGCATCGTGGCCTGCGCCGCTGCCAGTAAATCACTACGGATCATGGCGCCGTTGAGGTTCTTGTAGTTCGGAGCGATTACACGCGCCACAACTTCGACTGCCTCGAACACCTCGCGGATCGCGGCACGAGGGTCCATCGGTTCATTCATTGCTGCGAAGGCGGCCTCGTAGTGTTCCCGAGCGGAGGCAAGCTCCTCATGGCCAAGGCCTTTCAGGGTCGCAGTTCGTTGCGCAGCGAAGTCCTCGTCGACAGAAAAGCGGAAGCTCCCGTCGTCATCCATCCGGTAACCGAGATTCTCGTCCGAGAGTACCTTCCTTACGAACGCGACAAAAGATTGGACCTCGTCGGCCCTCACACGAGCAATGTAACGATGGGTCAATGTGAGCGCGGTGAGCACATTAGCGATAGGTGTCCTGTCAAAGAACCAGTCCCACATCGGCGTGCCGTCATTGTGGTTTCGATCGACTTCAATGCCCGCATGCATTCGGAGCATCGAATCGATCCGGTCAGAAAAACCCAGATTGATGACAGCGTGCTCAAACAGTGTTTTTACTCGTACACGAAACCTGGGGCTGTCCCGTCCCACTACGGAACGGTCAAGGTAGCGGTGAATGAATAGAGGGTGGTCAGTCGCCATTAGATGATGGTATCCCCTGTCGGAGCCACTCCATCGCCGCCTCATCAGGCTCCAGCCCCTTCCATCGGTCCTCCCGATGCAACGCCTCGGCCACATTCACAAGGTCTCCAGGGTCCACCCTCGGCCACTGTTCATGCAACTTCTCGGCACACCGCCAAGTCCACTCATGCGCGTTCATTTCGTCGGCTCTTGAATCATGTTCATCGGCCGGCCATCGTAGCGCAACTACTGTATGAATGTACAGTATCGACATGGAGCCCGCGCAGACCCCGTACCGATGCCGTTCGTGGCGCTGCGAGCTACCGCAGGTTGACTCATCGGGGGCCGGAAGGGGCCATGACGTACAGCGACCTCTACCGCTGCAGTGGATGCAGTGCCACGTTCGCGAACCCTGCGGCGTGGCGACAGGCCGTGGAGCCCACTACCCGTCATCCAAGTGCATCCAGAGCGTCCCCTTTCGGGATCGGCCCTTCGATTGACGCGGGGCCGGTGCTGCCGCTGTTGGCCTCGTGGGGCGGCTCGTCCGCGGTCATAGCCGTCCCGAATGCCTACGGGTACAACGAAGCGGACACCACGGCGATCAAGGAGGCCGCAGCTACGGCCAACAGGGCCAAGGGTCAGAAGTGGTGAGGACAACTCCCTACGGACGCTTAGATGGGTCGGCTCGAATCGCGTCACGGTACTCGCGCCATCCTTTCTCATTTGGGACATAGACGTACTTAACAAGTTCGTCGAGCATCTCAGGGAACAGATACAGCGGAGCGTTGAACGCCTGCATCACGTGACGCGAGCGCACTGACTTCCTGGCCCGCACGCCATAGCACGGGTTCTGCCTAACAAGGGCTTCTCGCGCGGGATGATTGGGATTGTCGAGCACAGACTCAAGGTAGCCACCTGAGAGGCGGAATGTGTGCCGGGGGCGGGAATGGCTGAGTTCCAACTCCACCACCGCAGTGTCCAAAATCCGCTGCTCCACACGGTTCAATGTCTTGTCAGTCACTACAAGAACTTGACAGTAGCGACGCAGTTCCCAAACAGCAAGGTCGAGGTCGATTAGGACATGGCCAATGGCGTGGGATGAAACATCGAGGTAGCGATGTTCTCCGTACTTGCCAACATGGTCGATGAACTCCCGTGACCGGTCGCTGAGTTGAACTGCGAAAGGCAGTTGAGCGGTGAGTGCCAGGGCCGCGATGATGTCGTGCCTCACCTTGCTGGCGCGAATGCGATTCACCAGCAGGATGTACTTGAGGTATTTTTCGAGTGCCTGCTGCGAGGACCACATGAACTGAGGCATGAGGTCGGCAGCGTGCGCGAGGCGTGCCGCAAGATAGTCTCTGTCCGCCATGTCGCGGAAAGATCGCCTTGCGAAGTCATTCAGGCGTCGCTCGATGTCGTCGTTGTCCACCATCGCCATAAGTTCAGCGATGTCCTCAGGTGACAGTTTCGCTCGTCTCGATGTTGCCGCGTGACCCGTACTTCGGCCCTGCTTAGTCATTAAGGTCTCCAGGTTTATGGGTCGGTCGCGGGCGGCGTAGTCGGCGACCCGATTTTTGACTGACCTACCTCGTAAGCGGGTTCGCCACTTCGGACGCCCAACTCCTTTAGGTCGAGCCAAGTGAGATAACCTCGACAACATGAATCCGCCCGATTTCCCTCGCCGTTCTAGCGAATCCGTCTGGCGCCGGCGCACCTTGATGCCTAAGAAGCCGAGCCGCTTGTCGAAGTTGTGGAGTGCTTTGAACTCGCACTTCGTCTTGTGGTTTCTGTCCGCTGTGCTGTTGTCCGGACTCTCGTTTTCGTATGCCAAGTGGAGTGCCGAGGCGGAGGCCATTAGGAAAGAGAAGGCCTTGATCATTCGCCTTGACCAGGAAATCGTTCACCGAATGTCGTATGGCACATCGGTAGCCGTACAGATTCAGAGCTTCCGCAAGATGCAGGCTGACGACGAAAAGCGCGTGCACCTGAAGAACGGCAGGGTGATCCTCGGCCGCGTCTTTGGCTTGCCCGATGCCGGATATGTCCTATACCCGGAATTCAAAGAAAGGACGCTTGAGTCGCTCATGCGAGAGTTGGCGACCTACCTACCTGAAAGAGAGAGCAGTTGCATTGTGTGGGCGGCTCATGACGTATGGGAAATGGGACTAAGGTTCCAGGGCATCGACAAACTGGACACGGTTGCTAACAACCTGCAGAGCAATCTAGAAAATGTTGCGAGCATCCGTTGGGGAGTCCTCGCGCTTTGGGGCATACCGGGCCAAGGTAAGGATGTGCAGCCGAAGCGAACAGATTGCGGACCGACTAACGCCGCGCCTAATGCGAAGTGACAGCGGAGCCTAAGCGCGACGCTGGTCTCGCTAGAGTTCCCAACATTGAACTATTGGAACGGGCCTCGGTTACGCAAAAGGTGCTTCGCCAGTCTGGAATTGATGCTGGTGAACAACGCTGCAAATCGTTGCGCGCTCTCGTCGGTAATAACCTTCTCTGGCTCACTCGCCATCTTCTTAAGAAACAGTGCCGCGGGTCGAGTCTTGTGGAACTTGATGTCAAGTGCCCCGAGCGCTGCCTCAAATCGCTTGGCGACTCTGGGCAACTTCGGGTTCAGTTCTAGTTTCTTGCCCTTTAACTCTGCCGCGTAGCTCTCACGCACTAACCGCTCATACACGGCCGAGTCCAGTAGGTCTTCCACATCCGCCTCCAATGGCGAGGGCGCAACGAACGCCTCCGACACGAAGATCACGTTGCTGTCAGCGATGAGCCTGCTCTTGACTAGCTGGTCTCTCGTAGCTCCCGCTTCTTTCTCCTGATCTAGCAGCACCAATACGTTCTGCTGCTCGGAGGTGAGCAAGGCAACCATATACGAGACCTTTTGTGCGCCACCTACCGGGGTGATAGTCAGGTCCAGATTGAGCGAAGGCTTCTCGAGTCCAGCAAGGTATTCGGACGCGCTAGACAAGATCCAGAAGTCAGTGACACCTTCGACGATCAGATTGTTCGATCCAATAAAGAGTCCCTGCGCGATGTTGTAGCCAAGCGCGGCCTGCAGTGGAAACAGCGTGCGCGCATCGCCGGTGGGGTCGTTGGTGACAGTGGTTCCATTCGTCTCATCTATGCTGACCGTGCGGATAGATTCAAGTCGATGCGTCGGGACCATGGATGGCGAATGCGTCGTGTAGACGATTTGATTCTTGAAGTCCTTCTCGAAGTGACCCAGGAGGTCACTTTGCGACCGAGCATGGAGGTACAGACCCGGCTCATCAAGTAGCAGGATTGCATCTTCGGCGGCACCGCCATTCGTGTCTGCGAAGAACGTGACATAGAAGGAGAAGAACCATTGAAAGCCTCTGCTACGTTCATCGAGGTTCACCTCGACCTCGTAAGTCGAACTCGGGTCAGAAACGAGAGTGTCTAGGTGGTGCGCGTCGAGGTTGAACCGGATTTTCAATGCCCGATCTTTCCAAAGCCGGCGAATCTCCGAAGTGACCACTGAGCCAGCACGATTGGCAAGTTGATTGCGAGTCTCTTGGTCGTTTTGCTGAAGCAGGGTTTCCAGTTCCTGCGGCATTAGCCCAGCCACCTTGCACAGTTTCTCGAAGTTCAGGTCAGCAGACGTACGTTGATTCTGAGCCTTACGAGCGAGGTATTCAGCGATGTCTTGATGGCCATGCAAGTCGGGGTACTCATCGACATAGATGAACTTAGGCATCTTGCCGATGACCCACGATCTTGCGGCTGCATGCTTCTCTTCATCGCTGCCGACAAGTTCAGCTAAGTGCTCCAATTCCACTACGATCGAATCTTGCTTTTCGGACAGTTCAGCATCCACTCCAGCTAGAGATTTTCGCAGCGCATTGAGGGCGCCTAACGCCTTCTTGCCCCATGCCGTCCAGTCCGACACTAAGACCATGGAAGCGTCGAACGACGAAGCCGCTTGAGAGAGCGCCGCTTTGCCGGGTTCCTCCAGTTTGTCGGCCAGGGCTTGAACGGCAGGAAAAACCTTTCGGACCTTTGCGGCTACATCGGCGGGAATGAAAGGCAGCGGTACAAGATCGACGAAGCCCACTTCACGCACTTTGCTGTAGCGTCGTGAAACCTCAACTTGCTTGACTTCTTTGGCTCTCGGGAGGATTTCGGCTAACTCGGCTTGCTCATGTGCATCGAGCGACCAAACCGAATCCACTACTTCGGTATCGTCAGTGCATTCCGAAAGCCTCCGATGGCGCGGAAAGTTCTTTATAGGACTTAGGGCAGCAATTCCCTCTGCTGGGTTGAGACTTCGCAGTGCGCGCAACAAGTTCGACTTACCACTTTCATTCCTGCCCAGAATCGCTGTGATCTGTGCCACATCGATCCATCCACTGTCGGTGACGGAGCGGAAGTTTGTGATCTTGAATGACTCCAAGCGCATATACGGTCTCTCTCTGTCCTGTAGGTGACGGAATGTACTTGCAGTACCGCAAGGCGGCCACGCCAAGGCTTCCTGGGTTTGCAGAGAAAATCTGAGCGGTGAGCTCGTGAGTGCTTCCCTGCTGAATCCCCCCGTGCCCCCTCGACTCCCTGGAGATTCAACAGGGCACCCCCCACGCCACAAGGCGACCCGGTCTTTTCCGCGTGCGGTCTGAGTCGGTCGCAACCGGCGGCCGGACGCTCACCGAATCCGTTGTCATTGCCCTGTTCTGGGGGGGTGGGCTCGAAGAGTGCTGACGCCCGGTGAAGGCTTCAAACCCCCACCTTAGGAGAACCACAGGGTTCCCGCTGCTCTTCAATGCTCCCGATGTGGCACTGTCGGAGACTGGCACGACGCGCTTGGGTCCACAAGTTGTCGGTACTGAGCCTGTCTCGGCCACCCCGCTGACAGGTGGCTCACTTCTGCACTTGTGGTAGTTGTGAACATGGCTCACAATATGGCTTGCACTACTGGGCCACCTCAACCATGAACACCGTCTACTACCTTCGCGTCAGCACCAAGGATCAATCCATCGAGTCGCAGCGGACGGCACTTGGCATCACTGACGCTACCGACCCCGACACCGTGTTCATGGATGAGGGGGTCAGCGGCGCAATCGACGCACTCGACCGGCCGGGCTTCGGAGACTGCGCCCGGTACTGCCGAAGGGGTGACGTGCTCAAGGTGACTGCGCTTGATCGACTCGGCCGGAACGCCATCGACGTGCAACAGACGTTCGCCATGCTGATCGGCAAGGGGGTCATCGTCAACGTGCATGGCCTCGGTGTCATCGACGGGGCCTTCGGCACTCTGCTGGTGACGATCCTCTCGGGTGTCGCGCAGATGGAGCGCCAGCGCATCATCGACCGAACCGAGGCCGGCCGGGAGACCGCTAAGAGGCACCTTGCAGAGCACGGCAAGACCCATCGAGGTAAGGCATCACTTGGCCGACCTGTGGGCATCGTAGGTGGATGGGCCGACCAAGCTCCGCGTTACGTTGACCCGGTAAAGGTGGTCGCATGGCGGACGGAGAACAAGGCCAGCATCTCACGCACCAGCATCGAGTTCGGCATCTCGCGCTCGACCGTCAAGAGGTACTGCCAACCGGCCCGCGTTGCCTGAGGGCTCACCGGGCGTAGTCGATTAGGGCCGACCTAAGGAGAACCACACCGATCTGATTCACCCACCTTAGGAAGAACCACACCGCTTCGCCGAGAGGCCACCCGATCGCATTCACCCGAGTGCTGTCCGGTGGCCTCTTCTACGTCAGTCAAGCCATTCCACACTGTGGGAGTGACGATCTGACGGTCTGCCTTTTCCCGATCTTCAATGGAACACCCAATGTCCCCCACCCCGTACACCAACAACACCAACAAAGTCCTCAGCCGCTACATCAAGGCCGCTGACGGAACCACCCTCGTTCTGAACTACCAGCACCGCGAGGCCAACGGCATCCGGTCCGCCATCCAGCGAATCCGCCTGACGGGTGACAAGACGCCCTCACTCGCGCTCATCGCAAGGCGCTCCATCAGCGTCTACCTCGCGCACCTCGAATCGAGCCCTACGGCATTCGCCAATGAGGTTGCTGCGCTTGAGAAGTTGGCTACACGAGTCCCTGACCGGCAACGGTCTTCAACTAAGTCATAACGCGCGTGACCGCACACGACTTCACCCACGCGTCCCATAACTCATCCACTCCGACCACACAACCATGAACAACTTCACCGTCTCTCTCAACGCCGAGCGTTTCCTTCAATGCATGCACAGCGACAGCGTCTCCGATGTAGGGACCTACATGCTGATCCGCGCCCACATGCTTCTCTCTCCAGATCACAGAATGACTAGGGCAGGCATCCATGCAGCACTTCGCACTAGTACTTTTGAAGCCATGGAGTCTGTGGAGGCAGTCATCGCCAAGCATTTCAGAACGCAACCAGACGGGTCGATCTACAGCCCCGACCTCGATGACGCACCAGAAGCGCCGATGTGAGCAGGCCCCCAACCCTGTTCGACAACAGCCGAGTCCATTCATTCCTGGCTCCGTACTACCGCCTCAAGGAACTCCTTGCCGACTACCTGTTGAGTTCCACGTAATCCTGACCCGCCTTTTCCATTCAATAGTGACCCACCCGTATTTGAGCCCCGCGGGCTCACGTTGTGGATAACTTCTTGGTCTTGGACTCCTTCTTGGGTTGGGTTGGTTGGGCTGAACTGTTCTTGAAGCGGTAGCTGTCGTTGCCGGTCTCCAGGATGTGGCAATGATGCGTGAGCCGGTCCAGCAGCGCCGTCGTCATCTTCGCATCGCCGAACACGCTGGCCCACTCGCTGAAGCTCAGGTTGGTCGTTATCACCACGCTGGTCCGCTCGTAGAGCTTGGACAGCAGATGGAACAGCAACGCCCCGCCTGACGCGCTGAACGGCAGGTAGCCCAGCTCGTCGAGGATGACCAGGTCGGCGTACATCAACCGGTGCGCGATCTGACCGGCCTTGCCCGTGGCCTTCTCGAGCTCCAGCGCATTGACCAGCTCGACCGTGGAGAAGAACCTTACGCGCCGATGATGATGCTCGACGGCCTGCACCCCGAGCGCAGTGGCCAGGTGCGTCTTGCCCGTGCCCGGCCCGCCGACGAGCACCACGTTCTGCGCATCCTCTAGGAACTCGCATCGGTGCAGCTGACGCACCAGTGCTTCGTTGACCTCGCTCTGCCCGAAGTCGAAGCCTGCGAGGTCGCGGTAGACGGGCAAGCGCGCCAGCTTCAACTGGTAGGCCACCGAGCGCACCTCGCGCTCCGCCGTCTCCGCCTTGAGCAGCTGCGACAGGACCGGCTGCGCGTCTTCGAAGGCGGGTGCACCTTGTTCGGCCAGTTCCGCTACCGCGTGCGCCATGCCGTGCATCTTGAGTTCGCGCAGCATGATCACGATCGCCGCGCTCGCAGGGTCATGACGCATGGCAGTTCTCCTTGGCCGCGTAGGCGTGCACAGCGGCCTGGGCCTTGCCCCGCAGCGCGTCGTAGCGCAGCACGTTGGCCTGCGGCTCGTTGACCAGGCGCAGAGCCTGCGGCGCGGTCACCGGCGGCGCGGGCGGCTTGCCGTCGAGCAGCCGGTGAAGCACGTTGAGCACATGCGTCTTCGTCGGCACGCCGGCTTCCAGCGCCAGCTCCACCGCGGCGAGCACGGCCTGCTCGTCATGGTGCAGCACCAGCGCCAGGATCTCCACCATCTCCCGGTCGCCGCCGGGTTGTCTGAGCAACGAGCCTTGCAGCCGCCGGAAGCCCTCGGGCAGCTCGGCGAACGGCGCGCCGTTGCGCAGCGCTCCCGGCTTCCTCTGCAGCACCGCCAGGTAGTGGCGCCAGTCGTAGACGGTCTGGCCGCTCGTGTCGTGGCGCCGGTCGATGATGCGAACGTGCTCGCACACGATCTGGCCCTCGGCCGCGACCACGAGCCGGTCGGCATAGGCCCGCAGGCTCACCGGGCGGTTGGCATACGACGCCGGCACGCTGTAGCGGTTGCGCTCAAAGTGCACGAGGCATGTCGGCGAGACACGCTTGGTGTGCTCGACGAAGCCGTCGAAGGCGCGAGGCCGCTCCATCAGGAACGCCTTCTCTTGCGCCCACACGTCGGCAACGGTGCCGGGCAGCCTGCCGTGGCTGATCTCGGCCCACAGCGCCTTGCAGCGTTGCTCGAGCCAGTCGTTCAAGGCGTCCAGCGTCGGGAACGCAGGCGTCGGTTGCCACAGCCTGTGCCGAGCGTCGCGCACGTTCTTCTCGACCTGGCCCTTCTCCCAACCGGAGGCGGGGTTGCAGAACTCGGCCTCGAACAGGTAGTGGCTGACCATGGCCTGGAAGCGCGCGTTGATGTCGCGCTCCTTGCCGCGTCGAACCTTGTCGACGGCGGTGCGCATGTTGTCGTAGATGCCGCGGCGCGGGACGCCGCCCAGCACCTCGAAGGCGTGGTTGTGCGCGTCGAACAGCATCTCGTGGGTCTGCAGCGGGTAGGCCCGCAGCAGGAACGCCCGGCTGTGGCTGAGCTTGAAGTGCGCAACCTGCAGCTTGGTGCGCTCGCCGGCAATGACGGCCCAGTCCTCGCTCCAGTCGAACTGGAAGGCCTCACCCGCGCCGAAGGTCAGGGGCACGAAGGTGCCGCGTCCAGTGGTCTGCTCGACCTCGTGCCGCTGCGCGGTCCAAGCTCTGGCGAAGGCAGCGACGCGGTTGTAGGAACCCGCGTAGCCGAGCACGACGAGGTCGGCGTGCATCTGCTTCAACGTTCGCCGCTGCTTGCGCGACTTGGTCGCCTCGGCCTTGAGCCAGCCCGAGAGTTTGTCGGCATACGAGTCGAGCTTGCTCGGGCTCGCGCGCTTCGCGTACCGGGGCTCGACCGTACCGGCCCGAAGGTACTTCCTGATGGTGTTGCGAGACAGGCCGGTGCGTCGGGCTATCTCGCGGATGGACAGCTGCTCGCGCAGGGCCCACCGCCTGATGACACTCAGTGTCGCCACGTCAATCACTCCTACTGCTCCCTGCCACTCAAAGCAGCAGGTTAGGGTTCTTGCGTGGGTCAGTTTTAAATGGAAATCAGCGGGGTCAGTGGATCACTTCTGGATGGAAATCAACAGCCGCTACTTCCCTAACCAACTCGAAAGAAAACCATGGCCACACTCAACAGCGTCCGCATCGCCTCCGCTATCGGCACCATCCACCCGGATCATCTTCAGACCCTTCTGGCGGACTCCCGATACACGGCCGCTCAAGTCGCAGCAATCGCCGGCACTACACCGGGACGCCTCGCGCAACTCTTTGCAGAGCCCGTGCTGACCCGCCAGCCCCTTAACTGGGTCTCCGAGGCAGTCGTGGGGACACCTTATCCGTACACCGGTCAGTTCGCGGGGCAACTCGCGCAGGTCTACGCCGGCCCCGGGGAACCCGGCTTCACTTGGGGGGCACCCGTGTACGTCTCCGACACCACACGCCCCATTGCTTCCATCAACGACTAAACACATCGAGAACAGACCATGACCTACCAGAGCTACATGATCGGCCAGGACGATCCGCAACCTATCCCTGACGCAATGGCACATCCGCAGTCACAGCACCGCATCGGGGGCACTGTCTCCGTGGTCACGACCATCGACGGCGTTGTCACCGAGACCACTCGCGGGCAGGACCGAGGCAACACCGGGGAACTCCATCCGTACCACGGCACCGACTCCCTCTTGGCATCTGCCCGGCACCCCCTCGGGCTTCCGCTCTATCAGATCGAGGCAACGACGCTGCTGGAAGTGAACGGGGTTCAGGCCCCGGTGTCCTTCTGGGTCAAGGAGGGCGTGCTGCAGAAGAACCAAGACGGTTCATTCACCGAGGCAGCAAGTCGGCCCATGGCTGCTGCGCAGGCCGACACTTCCGGGTTCCATCCCATCGCTGATCACCAGATGGCAATCGTGAACGCTGCACTGGGGGACGTTGATCAGGGCAACCTCGACGGCCTCGCTTCGGTGGCTATGGGCGTTGCAGTGGGTCGCCTCGATGCGTCCGCTCTGTCCCACAAGTTCAGTCAGGTTAGCGGCCACGATGGAGAACAAGGCAGCGGCCGACTCGAATCCATCCGTGCCGTGTATCAACAGCAGGCCGACTCAGCGATCACTTCGCGCTACGGCATCGCCGCCGAGGATCGTGGAGCGTTTTACTCCTGGGCCAAGCAGAACATGCAGGGTCAGCTGCAAGAGGCAGTGATGAAGCAAATGCACTACGCCGATGTCACCGGCTACAAGGCCATCGCGGCCCGCTGGCTGTCTGTCACGCCCCCGAGTGATGCTGCACTGAAGGCTGCGGGCCATCCGGTTCGCATGCAGGGGGGCCAGCGGGAAGTCTTCGTGGCCGGCCAATGGATGCGGCCCGAAGCGGCTGCGCGGATGAGCATGCTGTAGCACCCCCCCAAGAAGCAGGAAAGCCCCCTCTCGGGGGCCTCCTTCAGCACTAGCGTTGGGGACCTGTATCGGCTCGCCTTAGGCGGACTGCGGCTGCCCCTTCAGCCGGGACGCGACAAGGTGCAGACCGAAGCCCCACGCCTCGACCCCATCGCATGTGCTCACGCCGCCGAACATGGGCAGGACATCGAAGGCCATCCCATCAGTCCTTGCCCCCGTGGCGCAAGTGATGAAGATGTCATAGCCGAGGCAATGAGCGATGGTGTTGATCAGGGCGTTCATGTAGTCGGCTTTCAGTAGTGAAGGCCCGGACTCTGAACCACGTTGATCGAAGGGTACAGCCCTGAACGGCGACTGTTCCCGAGTGGGCAGCAATCCACCCGCCAATTCTGTGACCGTCACAGTTTCCGTCACGCTTACGAATTTCGATTGCCGACCGAAAACATCCATCACTTCCAACACCAAGGGGAGCCCTCAGCGGCTCCCTTTTTCATTTCCGAATCGGACTGAACATGAGACCACATCACGCGGATCGCCGCACGCCGTCAAGGCGGATCAAGCAAGCTCGACCACCACCCACAACTCTCGAAGCGGTCATCATCGACGGTGCCCCATGGTTTCGCCTTCGGGACATCCTCAGGGCCACCGAGCATCGCCCCTTCTTCATCCGCAAAAGCATGCTGCCCTTGGCGGGACTGCGGAAGTTCCTTCATGACTCGTACAAACGGCTGGCTCCCGCTGTACTCCACCGCATCAATGCCGTGTGGTGCAACAGCCGCTGATGGCGCAACGGTAGGGAGACACCCGCCGCGATTCGAGGTCAGTCGCTGGTTCTAGGGGGTGACCAGACGTAACAATGAGGCATCATGCACCGCCGCCCTTCGCGGTGTATTGGAGTAGAGATGCGAACGAAGTACCTTGTTATGGCCCTCGCAGTTTTCACGTCTGGCACTGCAGTGGCTGGCGATCATGCGGTAAAGGCGTACATCAAGAAGGACGGCACATATGTCGCTCCTGCGATGGCTACCGACCGCAACGCGACTAAGCTCGACAACTACTCGACCAAGGGGAATGTCAATCCGTACACGGGCAAGGCGGGCACCGTTGATCCGTACAAGGTCGAGCCAATGCGGCTCAAAAAGTAGAAAGGCGCGTGCGTCAAGGAACTGTGGGACGAGCCTTCAAGCACGTCCTGCCCTGGTCCCCTTCGGACCCATCGCACAGACAACTGTGCGGCACAAGTGAGAACGATTCCCCATGAAGAAAGTCATCTCTGCATCAATCGGTGCGCTGCTCATGTCACTCGCCGGCTTTGCAATCGGCCACAGTGGAGGCACTGACTCCGCCGGGTGCCACACGGAAACTGCAACCGGCCTGTACCACTGCCATAAGCCCAAGTGACTTTGGCGTTGCAAGTATCAACACGCCACTTTTAGCGTCAGCGGCGGGTGGACTCTGGGACGGACTGCTACATCCGATCCTGGGGTTCGATCATCTACTCGCTATGGTCTGCGTCGGGGTGGTCAGTGCGCTTCTTGTGCGAACCGCTGTGTGGGCCATGCCCGCTTCGTTTGTCCTTGCGATGGCCCTGGGGGGTATGGCGGGATTGCAGGGTGCCGTCCTTCCCCAAGGCGAGAAGCTAATCGCAGCATCTCTACTCGCGTTGGGGCTCGTCGTCTCTGTCGGACCCTTGCTACCTCGTCACAGACGATTGATGTTCTGGACCGCTACCGCATTCGCGGCAGTCTTCGGTGCCGCACACGGTAACGCGCATGGGCTTGAAATTCCGGGGACTGCCGATCCGGCTGCGTTCACCGCAGGCTTCTTGCTGGGCACGACAGCTTTACATCTAATTGGCGTAGGGATGGGCCTTTGGGCCGACCGCGAGCAACGTCTGATGGCCTTGCGACTTGGCGGGCTGTTTACCGCTGCGCTCGGACTGGGTCTGCTGACGAAGTGAGTCAGCACGCGGGCGGTACACAGGGCAGTTGCGCTACGAGCTGGAGCATCGACAACGTCTCCTCTGGACTGAGCATCGAGGCACTTGGGTAGGAGACGCGCGCTAACCAGACTGCCGCGCCTACGTCGGTCACCTTGCCTGACGCGAGCGCCAGTTCCGTGAACCGTCTACACCACTGCGCTTCGTACTTGTCCACTTGTTCAGGTCCTGGGCCCTTCCCCAAGGAAGCAGTGTCCTTCCCCACATCGGGCTGCAGCGACAAACGCAGACGATACTTGCAGTAGGTTTGACATAGAACAAGCGGGTGCCTTCCGCGCCCAACGCGACCCTTGCAGCGGTCATCGCGTGGGGCGAGGTAGCGTCGCTAGTGAACGCGAGTGTCAGTGCGCGACCAAAATAGTGGGAACGCTGTTTGCGTGCGTCATCCCATGGCTGCATCAACGCCGACGATCGGCGAGGGCGAGTGGCGCGCACGATTCATTTCCGCTATGAGGTCGCTGGACCCTACATCTAGCGACGCAGAGGCCGCGTGGGCAGCTGAAATCGTCTACCTGAACGCGCATCTGCTCAATCCCGAGGAGATGGCGTGGAAGTACGTTGGACTTACCGAACGGCGGTCTGTGAAGCGGACGCCATGAGTCCGTTCGACCAAGGCGGGCCACCATGCAAGGATCAGGCGCGGGCCTTCAGAGCAAGTCAGGCTGGACAGCCGTTGGCCCGTCCGGGCGTGCGTCGTACAAGTCAGTGGGCTGAAGTCGAATCAGCGCCTTCGCTTCTTCCACCGATCCGGTAAGCCAAGTGCGGAAGTCTGCGACCTCCAGTGGCACCACCGTTCGCTTGTCTTGCTGATCCATCGGTAGCAACACCTCCGGCTTGTGGAACCGACTGAGCAGCGGATGCCCGTCGCAGTTCTGCGTGAGCATGCTGTAGCTCTCGAAGACCTCGCCCGTCGCCGGATCGACCCAAGTGTTCCATGCCCGCGAGGTGCCACGGCTGCCCATCGGAGCGCCTGAACGTCCACCACACGTTCTTCCCTGACTCCCAGTTCGGGTAGTCGAATCGCTCGGCAGGAATGAGACATCGCTGACCGCGAGTCCACGGGCCCGCATAGGTCTTCTTCTGGGTCAACTCTTCAGACCTCGCGCAGTTGGTCATCCTCGGTGCGTTGTTGGGCTTCTTGTCCTTGTCGCCGATCAACGCCCACGTCCCGACGACGAGTTCAGGCTCGCCAGCGTGGGACCGAATAAAGGGGCCAATTCCGAACGGGCCGATGCCCGGTCGCCATGTCTTGTCGCCCGTGACGGGCACGCCGAACTCCCACTGGGCGCGAATGATTTCGGCGCGGGTCGGGTGGTAGCGGTTGCACATTCGGCGATGCTACTATCGCGCCTCGTGTGTCACTTTGGTGTTGCACTCACGAAATGGCATCGGCCGCAAACCCGCGCCAGTGCTAGGTTTCAGAGGAAACGAGTCGAGGGTCAGGCTCGTCACCTTCAATTCCCAAGACCCACGCTTGAACGGTCGACGACCCGAGGCGCCGCTCGGATGCTTGATCGGCATTCACCAGCCGAAAAGCGACTTGGACCGTTTGATCAGTTGATGCCGCACGCTGTATCGCCCCGGCACGGGAATCGGCAGGAACGAAGTCCAATATCGGGCACCCACCATGCAGCGATCCAGCATGCCGTGGATCATTCGCAATTCCAACGGGCCGACCAATAAAAGGCCCCGGCGCATCGCCGCCAGTCGTCTCGGCGACGCGCTTTGGACGCCAAAGCGCGGCAGATAGGTCAGCAACGCGTAGAGCGACGCACGCGCGAACGGATTGTCGACTTTGGTCAACGTTCTGTCGTCGTCCAGCAGCTCCGGATAACGCTTCGTCAGGTAGACAGCGTCGAACAACGACGCAAGAAAGCTGGGATGCGGAGGATAGTTCGTCAGATCGTTGAACCATGACGCGGCGATGTAGAGCAACTGAAACTCGGCAGACAGCCGATTCACTGGCCGACCGCGAAAGAGGCTCGGCACAACCCCCACCTGCTGAACTGTTGCGGCGATCAATGCACCGCCATTGAGTCGCAGTGGGGAATCCGCGCCAAACAACTCCGTATGAAGTTCGACCAGCGTCCGCAACGCATCGTTGCGCAACGGTGGACCATGCTGCAGGCCCTCAACTTCCGGAAAGTCCAACCGCCGGTAAGCGCTGGACAGGAGTGCCGCTTCGATGCGCGCATAGCCAGCGCGCGGGACGAGCACATCAACATCACCCATGGGGCGCAGGTGGGGTTTTGGATACAACTGCTCCGCGACCGAGATGCCCTTCAGAAGCGTCACGGGTACGCCTGTAGCGCGGCCCGCGCGCAGCACATCGAGGGCCGTTTCGACCAAGCACTGATGATTCACCTGCGCTGTCAAGTCGGCCGCCACCAAACCAGATTGCCAATCGGCCGGAACCGAAGCACCCGTGGCCTGCGAAGCGTGCCACAGCAGCGGACCCAGCCCACCCTCGAGCACCCACCGAAGCTGACGCTCAGCGTCGGTCAGCAGATCGAACCGCAGCGTCGGCCACACGCCGGCCGCGTGGCTGAGCAACTGCGAAACCAGAGGAAATGGTTCTTTCCGCTCTTTCATCTGAATACGCGGGGTCTGCACCGTGGGCTTTGCCCTCCTGAAATAATGCCGGATCAGCGAGCCGGAGAAGTACATGGCAAAGCCACCCCCCCTCGGCAACCGGGAGGGAATCATGATCCGCGAGCTTGGCAGTGAACTTGTCGCGCTAGACACCATTGAATGCCAGGTGCACCAACTGAACGCAACCGCGAGCTTGATTTGGAAGTCCAAAAGTAGCGGCCTGTCCGAACCGGAGATTGCGGAATGTCTGACGACTGCGTATGAGGTCGACCTCGAGGCCGCCTTGAGAGATGTAGTAACGACTGTTACACAGCTCCGGGCCATTGGGCTGCTCCCGGAACCAAGCGCCGAGTGCTAGAACACAAAGTGTTCTTCGTTGTGCGATCACAGGAGGCATCCATGGATCGAACCTCAGAAACCCGCCGGGATTTCTTCAAGAAGGCGGCGTACGTCGCGCCGGCCATCTTGACGCTCCAGGCTGCTCCTTCGTATGCCAAATCAGGGTCCGAGAAGCCGGACAAAGGACCCAAGGACGGCAAGGGCCACGGGAAGTCGGCAATGGACAACACGAGTTCGATCACCGGCGCACCGCTGTCGTCACAACTTCCGAGCGCTTAACGTTTCGTTCGGTTGGCTGCGGCGTACGTTTCTGTGGCTCGCGAGCTGTCGTTCAGGACGCTCGGACAGCATGTTTCGATTCGATGTGACGACGTCGAAGCAGCAGAATTGCTGGCCTTCTGTTTCTCCGCCATTCGTGACAGTGGTGGGGGCGGTGAAACTGGTTCCACGCCGGTTCTGACCTATCTGGTGCGACGGATTCCTTCCGAGCGGATACAGCTGATTTGCCCGGCAGAACGCAGCGTGGAATGCGAAGGCTGGGACGACGTCCTCTACGCACTTGAGCACGACCTGACCGTATCACTGCAACGCAAGCGACCCGAACTCCTGTTCATTCATGCGGCCGCCCTTGAACGTTCCGGGCGGGCTTACCTGCTCGCGGGAGCGTCCGGAGACGGCAAGTCAACGACTGCCTGGGGTCTCTTGCATCGCGGCTTCAATTATCTCAGCGATGAATTGAGCCCCATTGATGTGAGCACGTTGCGCGTGCATCCCTATCCGCGTGCATTGAGTCTGAAGCGCTTGCCACCGACCTCGCACCCGCTACCTGCCGCGGGTGTACGCCATTTGAAAGACACGGTGCGCATCGGCGCGGAGACCATCCCCGTATCAGGAATGCGGCTCTGCCCTATCGATTCCATCGTGTTCGTCCGGCACGACCGTCTGCGCGCGTCGCCGACGTTGCGAAGGCTGAGCTCGGCAGAGGCCGGCGCACGTCTGTACACGGCGTCGCTGAACGCGCTGGCTCACCCTGATCAGGGTCTGGATGTCGCTCTGCGAACCGCGTCTCGGATGCGATGCTTCGAGCTCGAAGCCGCCGACCTGACGCGCACCTGTGACCTGTTCTGCGAGCAAGTGCCAGTCAGGTAGGAGCGGGAACAACGGCGGCGCACCGCCTGACCCAGGCCGCGCGCAAGCATCTGGCTAGGACGGTCCCAGTTCGCCCTGCGCCGGCACCCCCATGGGATGGACCGGCCCGGCGTCGAATTCACTCGCATCGGTCAGCGTGATCAGCCCGGCCGCCTGCTCGGGCGGGCCGGCGAGCCACAGGTCGGTGTCCTCGGGCGCGATCGGGATCACGCTGCGCTTGTCCTGCCGGTCGGGCGCGAGCTTGGGATCGGGCTTGTGCATCCGCCGCATCAGCGGGTGCGCGTCAGCGTTGAGGGTGAGCATCGTGTAGCTCTCGTGGATCTCGCCGGTCGCGAGGTCGGTCCAGACGTTCCACAGTCCGGCCAGGCCCCACAGCGCGCCGTCGGCGCGACGAAAGCGCCACCAGACGTTCCTGCCGCTCTCCCAGTTCGGCTCGTCGAACGAGGCGGCCGGGATGATGCAGCGCTGCGCGCGCGCCCAGGGCTGCTTGAAGGTGGCCTTCGACGCCAGCTCTTCCGAGCGCGCGTTGCAGGTCGAATAGGTCAGCTTCGGCGTCTTCGCGAACCAGGGGATCAGGCCCCACTGCCCGACGACGAGTTCACGCTGGAACTCGGTCGAATCGCGCGCGGCGCGCAGGAACGCACCGGGCCGCTGCGGGAAGATCTCGCCGCCTCGCCAGGGGTTGCGGCGGTCGATGCGCCAGTGCCGTTCGATCGCGGCGGCATCGGGCGAGACATAGCGGGTGCACATCGGCCCGATTCTCGCAGCGCGTCGCCCCGCCGGGCGCCTGCGTCAGACCGTCGCGCGACGGCGGTCGTGCGGTGTCGCGGCCCCGGCGCGCGGCGGCTCCTGCACCTCCAGCGGCGGCACGGTGTCTTCCCACGCCGTCGAGTGGAAGCTGCGGTTCGGGCCGGCGGCCGACCACTGGGCGCGGCCCCGTTCGAGTCGTTCGTCGCGGCGGGTCAGCCACCAGTCGACGCCGATCCAGGCGGCGAACACGGCGGCGAGCAACAGAACGGCAGTCAGCATCGGGGCTCCTCGGTGCCGCTGCCGGCACGGGGCGAGCGGTCAGGCAGAAATTTAACCAATTGTTGCCCGATTGGAACCCCTGCGAATGGAGGTTTGCGGTTTCGCGACGCTCAGCTGATCTGCTTGAACGCCATCACCGCCTGGTTGCGCAGCGTGCGCAGCAGCGACAGCTCCTTCTCGCCGAGCGCGATCCCGCCGGGCTGGGCCTTGTCGGCATAGATCAGCGCGAAGGGCGCCCCCTTGATCTGCATCGGCAGCAGCAGGAAGGCCGGCGCGTTGACACTGGACCGGTACCACGCAGGCAGCCGCGCGCCGATGTGGGCCACGGTCGCGTCGGCGATCAGGGTGTCCGCGCCTTTGATGCAGACCGCCGCGAACAAGTCGCCGCCCGCCTTCAGCGGCACCTTGAAACCCTTGGCGACCGCCTCGGCCCCTTCGCCGAGACCGAACCGGCCGGTCAGCGATTCGGTGCGCGGGTCGCGCAGGCAGAACACCACGCGGCGAAAGCCGAGCGCGCGGTACATCGTCTCGAGGATCATCCGCAGCACATCGTTGAGCTGGAAGTTCTCGACCATCGTGTTGGTGATGTCCTGGATGCCCGCGGCCAGCACCTCGGCGGCGTTGTCCAGCGGCGTGCGCGGCGGCTGCTGCTCGAGCGTGACGGTGGCCTGCAGCGCGTGGGGCACCAGCGAATCGTCGCGCGGCACCGCGAGCGTGGCCTCGTGGCCGTCGGGCGTCGCGAACAGGCGCCGCGCGGGCGATTTGGCACCGACATGCAGGTTCATCGCCTGCGCCATGCTGACCAGGCGCTGCTGCGCGGTCTCGGCCGCCGCCTGGATGGCGTCGGCGCCGATGCCGAGCGAGCGCGCATAGCGCTTCGCGACGTCGGCCACCTTGGCCTTCGCCTGTTCGGGCTCGCAGCGCAGGATCGCGTCGGTGATCTGGTTCGCGGTGAAGGTCAGCCAGCGCAGCCGCTCGATCGCATCCTGCGGCGCGCGCGACGGGGGCTCGCCGGTCGGCTTGCGCATGCAGCCCTGCAGCGCGGCCGGCAAGCCCCAGGCCTGCGCCACGCCCAGCCCGAGCGCCTCGAAGCTCAGGCCCAGCACGCTGACCGCGGCCGACTCCTCGCCGACGACCGGCGCCGTGCCCTGCCCGCCGGCGGCGACGATGCCGCGCACCTGGCGCGCCTCGTCCGGAAAGTAGTACTCGGTCAGCAGCCGGCCGAGGTTCTGGAACATCGCGCCGATGAAGGCCTCCTCGCCGGAGCGCGTCAGCCCGCCGAGTTCGCTCGCCAGCATGCCGGCCATCAGCGAACGCAGGAACTCCTCCTTCAGCAGGTTGGCGTGGCCCTTGTCGTGCATGTGCTCGAGCAGCACCAGGCTCATCGCCAGGTTGCGGATGCCGGCGAAGCCGACGAGCGCGACCGCACGCGACACGGTACTGATGCTGCCGCCGGCGTTCGAGTAGGTGGCGGTGTTGACCAGGCGCAGCAGCTTGTTGGTGAGCGCCACGTCCTTCAGGATCTCGCTCGACAGGCTCGCCAGGCTTTCGTTCTCGGAATTCGCGACCCGCTGGATGCGGACCACGGAATCGGACAGCGCCGGAAAGTCGCTCTTGTGGCGCATGCGGCGCAACAGGAAGTCGAGCGTGCCGTTCTGGCCCGGCGCCGGCTGGACCGCGTCGGGAGAGGCCGGCGCCGGCGCGAGCCAGCCCTGCAGCGCGTCGCGCAGCGCCTGCGCGCTGGGCCAGCGGCGAGCAGGATCGCGCTCCAGCGCGCGGCGCAGCAGCGCGCGCAGCGCGTCGTCGGCTTCCGACAAGTCGCCCGGCAGGCGCAGGTCTTCGTTTGCGATGCGGCGCATCGCGCGGTACGGGTCGCGCTCGTTGACGAGCTTGGCGCCGCTGAGCATCTCGACCAGCACCAGTCCGGCCGAGAACACGTCCATCGCCGCGGTCGGCGCGCCGCCGCGCGTGGCCTCGGGCGACATGTACCCCGGCGTGCCGACGATCTGGTCGAGCGCGCCCGGATCGTCGAGCCGGGCCGCGATGCCGAAGTCCATCACGCGCGCCCGGCCGCTCGCATCGACCAGGATGTTCGAGGGCTTCAGGTCGCGGTGCACGATGCCGGCGAGGTGCGCGGCCTGCAGCGCGTCGAGCACGCCCGTCATCATCGAGCAGGCCTCGGTGGCCGGCAGCGCACCGCGCGCCTTCAGGTGCTGGGCCAGCGTCGGGCCCGGCACGTACTCGAACACGAGGTACGGTTGGGTGCCGTGCAGGTCCGCCTCGAACACCGGCACGATGTTCGGGTGGGTCAGCCGGCTGACGCTGCGCGCTTCGCGCAGCCACTCGCCAACGGCCAGCGCATCGGCGGCGGCCTCCGGATGCATCAGCTTGACGGCGACCTCGCGCTCGAGGCGGCGGTCGAAGCCGAGCCACACGCTCGCCTGCGCGCCCTCGCCGAGGACACGCTTGAGTTCGAACCGCCCGACGATCATGCCGCGGCGCCCGGCTCGGCAGCGCCGGCCGTCGCGCCCGGCGCGTCAATGTCGGCCGTCACCGCGGCGAAATCGCCGCGTCGTGGCGTGGGAAGCGGAACGCCCTTGCGCAGCGCCTCGCGCGCGGCCTGCAAGGCGTCGCCGACATCGCGGGCGTTGATCCCAAGCGCACGCCCGTAACGTTGCGCCACCTGGCCGATCGCCGCGAGCGCGCGCGGCCCGGTCGGACTCCCGGCGGCCGCGACGGCATCGACCACGTCGTTGGCGGCGCTGGCGGTCAGGCGCAGCACCTCGGCATCGGAATCCGGCCGGCGCACCGGCGCCTCGCGCGGCAGGCGCCGCACCATGTGCATCACGTCGTCGCCGAGGCCCCAGTGGCGGCCCACGGCCGTGCCGAGCGCCTCGATCTCGACCCCGATCACGGCGCAGGACGCGGCCTCCTCGCTCAGGCCGGGCTGCTCGGCAACGTGTGCATCGCGGTTCGCGAGCGCGGGTTTCATCAGCTGCTCGATCTGCTCGGCCTCGTCGGCGAAGTGGTAGCGCAGCATCAGCCGGCCCAGGTTCTGCAGCAGCGCGATCAGGTAGACGACCTGCGCGTCGTAGCCCTTGGGTCGCAGCGCCTGCGCGGTCTGGCCGGCCAGGCGCACGTGGTCGAGCGTGACCTGCAGCGCGGCGGCCTGGGTCTCGTTCAGCGGGCCGGGCCAGGGGCGTAGCGTGTTCGCGGCCAGGCGCACGCCGTTGACGCCGATCAGCGAGATGATCCGCCGCAGCGTCAGCACCGGGCCGTTGCCCTGCACCTGCGTCCCCTGCACCTGCGCGGAGTTGAGCGTGCGCAGCAATTCGAAGCTGAGCGCCATGTCGTCCAGCACCTGGTCGGCGATCTCGTCGGTGCGCTGGCTTTCGACGTTGGTCACGCGGGCGACCCGCGCGGCCAGGCCGGGAAGCGCCGGCAGGTGGCCGACGCTGTGGAGCCGGTCGATCAGCAGGCCGATCGGCCCGCCGCCCTCTTCCGACTGGCTGTCCAGCCACCCGGTCAGCGCACCGAGGAAGGTGCGGGTGTTCTGGTAGCGCAGCCGCTCCTGCCCCGACGTGCAGCGGTTGGCGATCGCGCGCAGTGCCTCCGGGATCGGCAGCGGCGTGCTCCACGGCAGGCGCACCAGCTCGCGCCCGAGCGGCGCGATCCGGCCGATCACGAGCGCGGTGTCGGGCTGGTCGAGCACCGGCTGGCCGGTGAGGAGGTGCTGCAGCAGGATGCCGGCGGCGAGAAGGTCGCGCGCGGCGGCGGCGCGCCGCGCGCGCAGTTCGCCGGGGTCCATCGCCATCGTGCGTTCGATCGAGCGGCCGCGCGCGGCCTCCTGCGCCATGCGGGCGGCGTCGCCGGCCACGCCCAGCCCCATCAGGCTGACCCCGCCGCGTTCGTCGATCAACAGGCTGTGCAGTTGCAGGTCGAGGTGTGCCACGCCGGCATCGTGCGCGAATGCGAGGCCGTGCAGCAGGTCGGTGACCCAACCGACGACCTCGGCCGGCTTCGGGTTGGGGTGCAGCGCCAGCCATTCCTTCAGCGTGATGCCCTGGCTGCGCTCGACGGCGATGAACGGCCAGTGGTCCTGCACGCCGATCTCGGCGACCAGCGCCAGGTTCGGGTGGTCAAGGCGGGAGCCCAGGCGCACGTCGCGCTGCCAGTGTTCGAGCGCAGCCGCGTCGGTCGGCTGCACGCGCGGCAGGCTGAGCATCGTCTCGGCGCCGCTGCGGGGGTCGTGGGCGAGCCAGACCATCGTGCCGGCGCTCTTGCCGAGCAAGCGGCGCAGCTCGAAGCGGCCGAACGCGCGGGTCGGGTTGGCGTGAGCCGGGGATTGGGGCAAGGCGTTGGCGGCCATCGGGACGGTCGTGAAGTTGTCCAATTGGAAACCGGGCCGCACCGTGCCAGTGCACCGATCAGGCGGCGCAACACCGTCCAAATGACTGGATTGGCCGCGCGACCGTCAATCGATCTCGAGCACCGCGCCGCTGCCGGTGATGAAGGCGCAGCGCACGCTCGCGCCGGGCTGCGCGCCGCGCACGGCCGCCCGGTAGCGCAGCAACTGGACGCGGTACTCGTCGAGCTGCTCGGGGGCGTGGGACAGCTTGTAGTCGAGCACCCACCAGGTGGCGCCGCCGGGCTCGTCGAGTCGCACCAGCCGGTCGATGCGCAGCGCCTCGCCGTCCATGCTCACCGGCACCTCGTTGCCCGCCCAGGCGAGCTGTGGGCCGGTGAAGAAGCGGGCCGCGTCGGGACTGCGCAGGATCGTGCGGGCGAGCGCCGCGACGGCAGCGGGGGGCGCGTCGAATTCGGCCGCGGCGGCGTGGGCGAGCTCGGTCCAAGTCGCGTCGTCGGCGGCGTGGGCGCCGGTCGCGGCGGCCCATTCCAGCGCGCGGTGGACCGCCTTGCCCAGCCGCGTGGCGTCGGTGTCCGGCGCGCGCGGCGGGCGGCGTTCGGGTGCCGGTCGCGGCGCGAAGGCCAGGGTCAGCAGCGTGGCGGGCGGCAGCGTCGAATCGTCCGCCTCGGTGTGCGCCGGTTCGATCGGCCAGGCGTCGCCTAGCGGCTCGACCCGTGCCCACCACGGCGCCGCGCCGGCCCGACGGAACGGTTCGGTCGCGCTGAACACCAACCGCTGCCTGGCGCGGGACATCGCGACGTACAGCCCGTTCAGCTCCTCGCGTTGCCGCGCGTCCAGCTCCGCCGCGAGCACGCCCTTCAGCGACTGGGGACACTGCGACTCGGCGTAGACGAACGCGCAGCGCCGCGGCGCCCCGGCCTCGACCGGCCAGTCGATCAGCAACGTGGCGGTCCCGGGATTCTTGGGCTCGGGGTCGGCGTCCATCACGAACACCACCCGCGCCTCCAGCCCCTTCGCGCCGTGCACCGTCAGCAGCTGCACCGCATCGGCATGGCTGGGCGACGCCGCCTTGATCGCGCGGCGCCGCAGCGCGCGGACGAAGTTGTAGGGCGTGGCGTAGCGGGCGCCATCGAGCGTCAGCGCCTGCGCGAGCACGGCGTCGATCGTGTCCAGCGCCGCGGCCCGCTGTACCGGCGGCACCGTCGCCGCGACGCGCTCGCGCAGCCCGCCCTCGTGGACGATGCGGTCGAGCAGGTCGTGCGGCGGCAGCGTGCGCGCCGCCGCGCGCCAGCGCGGCAGCAGCGCGCGGGCGCGTTGCAATGCGGGGCGGGTGTCCACCTCCCCTTCGACAAGCGCCTGCCACCAGTCGCCGTGGTGTTCGGCGAGTGCACGGTGCGCCAGCGCGATCAGGTCGGCGTCGCTGGCGCCGAAGAGCGGACTGCGCAGCGCCTGCGCGAGCGAGAGGCGGTGCCGCGGCGACGCCAGGGCGTCCAGCAGCGCCACCAGATCGCGGGCCTCGGGCGCGTCCATCAGCGCCGTCTCCTCCACCGCGGCATACGGCACCCGGCGCGCACGCAGCGCCTGCGCGACGAAGCGCAACGACTCGCGCTTGCGGCTCAACACGAAGATGTCGCCGGGCGCGACGCCCTCGTCCGCCACCAGGCGAGCGATCGCGTCGGCGACGAGCGCGGCTTCGCGCTCGCGCAGCACCTCCTCGGGCTCGTGGCGCGGCACGCTCAGCGTGTCGCGCCACAGCATCGGCTGGTCGTCGTCGCTCGCGGCGCGCGCCACGCGCGGCGGCCGGGGCACGCGCGGCAGCAGCGCCACGCCGGCAGCCGCGTCGGCGTCCAGCTCGGTCGTGTGCGGCCGGAAGCCGTCGAACTCCCCGCCACGCTGGGCCTGGTCGAACACGGCATTCAACGCCGCCAGCACCTCGGGCCGGTTGCGCCGCGTGTGGTCGCAGGCGAGCATGCTGCCGCCGAGGGCCTCGACGACGAATCGGCGCGCGGCCTCGAACACGCGCGGCTCGGCGCGGCGGAAGCGGTAGATGCTCTGCTTCGGGTCCCCGACGATGAACACGCCCGGCGGCCGCTGCCCGCTCGCACCGCCGCCGGCACCGGCGTAGGCAGCGAGCCAGGCGTGCAGCGCGTGCCACTGCAGCGGGCTGGTGTCCTGGAACTCGTCGATCAGGACGTGGCGGATGCGCGCATCGAGGCGCTCCTGCACCCAGCCGGCGAGCGTCGCGTCGCGCAGCAGCGCGAGACCGCAGCGCTCCAGGTCGGACATGTCGGCCAGCCCCCGGCCCTGCTTGTAGCGCGCGAACTCGGCCAGCAGCACACGGCCGAGCCGCACCATGCGCAGGTGCTCGACGTGGCAGTCGAGCTGGTGGATCTGCGCCGCGATGGCTTCGAGTTCGGTCTGCACGCCGAGCAGTTCGGCGATCTGCCCGAGCTGCTTGCGCGGCGTGCCCTTCTCGGTGAACAGCGCGTCCCAGGCGTGCTCGAAGCGGACCTGCGCTTCGCTCGCCGCGAGCGCGAGCGCCAGGCTGGTGGCGGCATCCCTGGCGCGCGCGCCGCCGAGGCCGAGCGCACGCTCCAGGTCGCGCAACGTCGCCTCCCACGCGGCGCCGAGCAGCGCCTGTGCCGGATGCGAGCCGTCGAGGTGAACCTGCGGCGCCGGAACGCTTTCCTCGAGCACACCGGCGGCGTCGGCGAGCTCGAACTCGACGCGCTTGTCCCACGCGGCCTCGAGCCACTTGCGCGTCTGGGAGCGACCGCGCCGCGCGATCATCGCCGCGTGGTCGGCGCGCAGCGCCGGCTCGGCGAGCACCGCCGCATGGAAGCGGCGGAACACCTCGCCACGGTGGTCGGCCGGGTCCTCGACCAGCTCCATGTCCTGTTGCAGGCCGAGCTCGTCGAGCAATTCCAGCGGCGCCGCCCGCAGCAACTGCGAGAACCAGGCGTGGAAGGTGCGGATCTCGACCGTTCGCCCGCCCGCCAGCAGGCGCGCGTGCAGGGTGGCGAGCTGGGGCGCGAGACGCTCGGCGTCGGCCGGCAACAGGCCGCGCTCCACCAAGGCGCGCACGCGCACCGCCTCGCTCGCGGCGGCACCGAACGCGCGCAGCCATTCGTTGAGCCGGTCGCGCATCTCGCCGGCGGCCTTGCGGGTGAAGGTGATGGCCAGGATCTCGTGAGGCTGCGCGCCGTCGAGCAAGGCGCGCAGGATGCGCGAGACGAGCATCCAGGTCTTGCCGGCGCCGGCACAGGCCTCGACGACGACGCTGCGCCGCGGGTCGCAGGCGAGCGCGTAGAAGGCGTCGCGGGCGATCGGCCGGCCGTCGGCGAGGTAGGCGGGGCCGGTCGTCATCGCGGGACCGCCTTGGTCGCGGCATCGGCGGGCGCCTCGGCCCAGTGATCACGACGGCAGATGCCGCGCGCCGCGCAGTGCTCGCAGGTCGAGCCGACGCCGAGCGCCGGCAGCCCCGCGCCGGCCTGCAGGCGGCGCAGGTCGTGCGCGAGCCCGTCGACGAGCGCGGCGGCGCTGAATTCGACTTCCGGGTGCGGCACCTCCTCGATCCCGCGCGTGCCGTCGAGCGCGAGGTAGCAGGCGGTGATCGGCTGCGTGCCGCGCTCGCGCATCAGCGCAGCGTAGAACGCAAGCTGGGTGTCCTCGAGCGGGTCGCGCACCTTCTCGCGCAGGCTGCTCGCGCTGCCGGTCTTGTAGTCGATCAGCTCGAGGACGGTTTCGCCGGGCGCGCGGCGCTCGTCGATGCGGTCGATGATGCCGCGCAGCTCGATGCCGGTGACGCCGGGCAGCGCCAGCGTCGCCTCCGCTTCGCCGGCAAGCCAGTGCGCGCCCGTCGCGTCGCGTGCATGCAGCCAGGCGATGTAGCGCGGCGCAAAGGTCTCGAACGACGCGGCGAACGGCAGGAAATCGGCATCGGCGATGCCCTGCGCGGCCTGGCTGGTGCGCGCGAGCGCAAGCAGCCGAGCGGTCTCGACGGCGCTCGCCTCGGGTGCCGCCCGCGTGCGGTGGAAGTCGTACAGCACCGTGTGCAGCCAGGTGCCGTAGTCGCGCTTCTCGACTTCGCGTTCGAGTTCGTCGTCCTCCCGCAGCCGCAGCATCGAGAGCGCGAAGAAGCGGTACGGACACGCGCGCAGCGCCTCGCTGGCGCTGGCGGACAGGCGCGCCGGCAGCAGCTCGGGCGCGGCCGGCGCCGTCATGTGGACCGGCGTCGGCGGATGGGCGACAGCGGCGCGCGGGTCGTGCCACGCGGCCAGCGCGCGGCCCCGTTCGGCGAGCGCGAGCGCAAGGCGTTCGACGAGCGGGCTGTCGGCCAGCGGCTCGCTGCCGTCGACGCGGCGGCGCATGAAGGTCACCCGCGGCACCGCGAGCAGCTGCGCGAACGCCAGCAATTCGGCACGCCGGCGCGCCGCCGGGGTCGGCAGGCCCAGCGCGGCCGCGATCGGCTCGCTGACCGGCGTCGTCGCAGGCGGCATCGCGCCGAGACGCTTGTCGTCGGCGCCGGGGACGACGGCGGCCGCGAAGGTGCGCAGCATCGCTTGTGCGAGCGGCGTCACGATCACCTCGGGCGGCGCATCGAATTCGGCCGTCGGCCGGAAGGTGGCCTGCTCGAGCACGCCGTCGACCCAGTGGCGGAATTCGTGGAGTGTCATCACCGCCTGCGCGGCACCCGCCGTCCAGGCCAGCGCGCCGGACGCCGCGGGCGTCAGGCGAAGTGCCAGCAGCACCTGACGGCCGGCGTCGTCGTCGCGCAGCAGGTCGAGCGCGCCGCAACGCTTCAGCGCTTGCGCCAGCGCCGCGAGCCACGCCGGGAGCGGCTGCCGGCGCACCGCGGCCAGTTCCGCGAGCGCTTCGGACGCAGTGGCCCACAGTCGCGCGGCCGGCGGATCGAGCGCAGCGGCATCGAGCGCGGCGGTGCGCGCCAGTTGCAGGCGGCGGCAATTCGATTCGAGCGCGGCGACGGCGTGGTCGGCATCGGTGCGTCCCCACGCGGTGCCGGCTTTCAGCCAGTCGAGCAGTGCATCGGTGCCGGCATCGGGCCGCGCGGCATGCAACAGGCTCATCACCTGCGCCGCGGCGCGGGTCGTCGACAGGGTCCAGCCGGTCTCGTCCAGCAGGCGGACGCGATGGCGCTCGAGCAGCGCGCGGATGCGGCGCACCAGCACGCGGTCCTGCGCGATCAGCGCGACCGGGCTCTCGCCACGCCCGAGGTGCAACAGCACCTGAGCCGCCGCGCATTGCGCCTCGTGCTCGAAGGCGTCGCAGAGGGCGTGCGTCGGCGTGGCATGGTGTTCCATGGAAGGGAACGGGTCGTCTTCAGGCGCATCGGTGTCGATCAGCAGGCACGGCACGCGCGCTTCCCGCATCACCCGGTCGACGAGCGTGTCGGGCCCGCCGGCCTGCACGGCGATCCATGCCGACGGCGCGGCACGTTCGAACAGCCGGTCGGTGGCCGGCGCCGGCGCGACGCTCGCCCACTCGAGCGCAACGCGCGTCAGCAGTCGCTCGCTCGCGCCCGGGCCACCGATCGGCATCATCAACTCGCGCGCCGCGGCCCAGTGGGCGGCGCGCGCCGCCGGCGGGACGGCCGCCGCCGCGCGCGCCATCTCCTGTGCCGTCGCGACGACGATGCGCACCGCCTGCTCGAAGCCACGCTGATCGCGCCGCGCCCACGCCGCACCCCACGTCTGGGCGCGCAGCAGCGCGGAAGCGCTGAGCGCATCGAGCGTCGGATCGAAGCTGAGCTCGCCGGCACGCGGCGCCACAGCAGGGCCCAGGCCCTGCGCGAACGTGCGCGTCGTCTCGATCCGCGGCATCCATCCGCCGTGCCGGGCGAACGCCCCGCGCGCTTCAGGAAGCAACTGCGCGAACGGGACCAGCAGCACCGCATCGATCAACGCGACGCGCTCGACGGCCGCCCAGGCCGCCACGTCGGCCGCGATCGCATCCCAGCGCGGCGCGCGCGCACCGCCGATTTCAAGAGCCCGCCGGACTATCGTTGCCATAGGAATGAAGAGGGGCGCCGAGGGCGCCGTGCACCGCGAAAGTCGGGGCTTTGTGTCAGAATCATTGTGCCTTGCCACCCACTTCTTGCGGTGCAGCCTCGAGGACAAACCATGAGCAGCGAACTGATCAAACACACCTCCGACGCGTCGTTCGACACCGACGTGTTGAAGTCGACCAAGCCTGTGCTGGTCGACTATTGGGCCGAGTGGTGTGGCCCGTGCAAGATGATCGCGCCGATCCTCGACGAGGTCTCGAAGGACTACGACGGTCGCCTGCAGATCGCGAAGATGAACGTCGACGAGAACCGTGACGTCCCCGCCAAGTTCGGCATCCGCGGCATCCCGACGCTGATGCTGTTCAAGGACGGCCAGCTCGCGGCGACCAAGGTCGGCGCCCTGTCGAAAGCCCAGTTGACCGCGTTCCTCGACGGTCATCTATAATTCTGCTCAACGCGGCGGGAGCCGGCGCTTTACCCAAGCCGCCGGTTGTTCTTTGTAGACCTGCCGCCAAGATTTTCGCCCCCACGCCCTGAGGGCTGCCGAAGCGGTTTCGGCGGCCACGACGCCCGAACCGGCGGCGCGTGGAATCGGCACCCCACTCCCGTTGTCGCTCGTTGTTCGCTTCGCGAGCCTGCGTACCCTTGCCGGGGCGTCGGCGCCGCCACTCACCCCGGGGTCACTCGCCCATGCATCTGTCCGAACTGAAACTGATCCACGTCTCCGAGCTCATCACGATGGGCGAGGCACTGGAGATCGAGAACGTCGCGCGCCTGCGCAAGCAGGAGCTGATGTTCGCGATCATGAAGAAGCGCGCCAAGGCCGGCGAGCAGGTGTTCGGCGACGGCGTGCTCGAGGTGCTGCCGGACGGCTTCGGCTTCCTGCGCTCGCCGGACGCGAGCTACATGGCGAGCACCGACGACATCTACCTCAGCCCGAGCCAGATCCGGCGCTTCAACCTGCACACCGGCGACGCGATCGAAGGCGAAGTGCGGGTGCCGAAGGACGGTGAACGCTACTTCGCGCTGGTCAAGGTCGACCGCGTCAACGGCGTCGCGCCCGAGGAGAGCAAGCACAAGATCATGTTCGAGAACCTGACGCCGCTCTTCCCGAAGGAGCAGTTCAAGCTCGAGCGCGAGATCAAGTCGGACGAGAACATCACCAGCCGCATCATCGACCTGATCGCGCCGATCGGCAAAGGCCAGCGCGCCTTGCTCGTTGCCCAGCCCAAGACCGGCAAGACGGTGATGATGCAGCAGATGGCGCACGCGCTGGTGGCCAACCACCCCGACGTGCACCTCATCGTGCTGCTGGTCGACGAGCGGCCCGAAGAAGTGACCGAGATGGTCCGCACCGTGCGCGGTGAAGTGATCAGCTCGACGTTCGACGAACCTGCCGCCCGCCACGTGCAGGTCGCCGAGATGGTGATCGAGCGCGCCAAGCGCCTGGTCGAGATGAAGAAGGACGTGGTGATCCTGCTCGATTCGATCACCCGCCTGGCCCGTGCCTACAACAACGTGCTGCCGTCCTCCGGCAAGGTGCTGACCGGCGGCATGGACTCGAACGCGCTACAGCGGCCCAAGCGCTTCTTCGGCGCCGCACGCAACGTCGAGGAAGGCGGCTCGCTGACCATCATCGGCACCGCGCTGGTCGACACCGGCTCGCGCATGGACGAGGTGATCTACGAGGAGTTCAAGGGCACCGGCAATTGCGAGATCCACCTCGATCGCCGCATGGCCGAGAAGCGCGTCTACCCGTCGATCCTGCTGAACAAGAGCGGCACGCGGCGCGAGGAACTGCTGCTGCAGCCCGAGATCCTGCAGAAGACCTGGATCCTGCGAAAACTGCTGTATCCGATGGACGAGATCGAGGCGATGGAGTTCATCCTCGACAAGATGAAGTCGACCAAGAACAACCACGACTTCTTCGACATGATGCGGCGCGGAGGGTAACGCGCTCGACCCGGGCTATAATCTCGGGTTTTCCGCAATCCGGAAAGTGCGCCGAACGGTTCGGCGTGGCTACCGATCAATCAGCGACGAGGCTCCCATGAAAGAAGGCATTCACCCCACGTACCGCGAAGTCTGCTTCGTGGACCTGTCCAACGGTTTCAAGTTCGTGACGCGCTCGTGCGCGACCAGCAAGGAAACCATCAAGATGGAAGACGGCCGCGAACTGCCGCTGTTCAAGCTGGAGAGCACCAGCGAATCGCACCCGTTCTACACCGGCACGCAAAAGAGCGTCGACTCGCTCGGCGGCCGCGTCGAGAAGTTCCGCAACAAGTTTGCGCACCTGGGCGCGAAGAAGTAATTCCTCTTCTTGCCCCGAAGAAAAGGCAGCTCCGGCTGCCTTTTTTGTTGCCCGAGTTGCTGCATCATTCGCGCCTTGAACTCGCCGAACCCTGCCCTCGTCACCCAACGCGCCGCACAGCGCATGCCGCGCCTGGCCCTGCTGCTGTTCTGCGCGGCCTACGTGATCCCCGGCGTGTTCGGGCGGGACCCGTGGAAGAGCGCCGACATCACAGCGTTCGGCTACATGGTCAACATCGCGCAGGGCCGCACCGGCTGGCTCGCGCCGACGGTCGGCGGCCTGCCGGCCGACGCCGCCCTGCTGCCGTATTGGATCGGTGCCGGCTTCATCAAGGTGCTTGGCCCGTGGGTCGAGCCGGCCCTGGCCGCGCGCATTCCGTTCGCGTTGCTGCTCGTGCTGGTGCTGGTGCTGACCTGGTACAGCACCTACCACCTCGCACGCACCGAGGCAGCACAGCCGCTGCCCTTCGCGTTCGGCGGCGAGGCGAACCCGATCGACTACGCGCGCGCGATCGCCGACGGCGCGCTGCTGGCGCTGATCGCGTCGCTCGGTCTGCTGCAGCTGGGGCACGAGACCACGCCGGAGCTGGCGCAGCTGGCCAGCGTGGCGCTGTTCGTCTACGCGCTCGCCGCGAGCCCGTTCCGCGTGCTCGCGGCGCGCGTGGCGGTGCTGGTCGCCCTGCCCGCGCTCGCGGCCAGCGGCGCGCCGGCGATCGCGGTGGCGCTCGGTGTCGCCGGCGGATTCGTGTGCCGCGCCTCGGGTTACGAGCCGGCGCGACGCTTCGTGCCGTGGGTCGCGGCGGCCACCGTGCTGTCGGCAGGCGCCGCGCTGGCGCTCGGCGCCTGGGCGTGGCGAATCGGCGGCGGCGCCTGGTCGCTCGCGGGCGTCTGGGAGATCCTGCGGCTGCTCGCCTGGTTCACGTGGCCGGCCTGGCCGCTCGCGCTGTGGACGCTGTGGCGCTGGCGTGGCCACCTGTCGGACCGGCACATCGCGATCCCGCTGATCGGCGTGCTCGTCAGCCTGATCGCGTGCCTCGCGATGGGCGGGTCGGAACGTGCACTGATGCTCGGTCTGCCGCCGCTGGCCGTGCTCGCCGCGTTCGCACTGCCCACGCTGCAGCGCAGCACTGCGGCGGCGATCGACTGGTTCTCGGTCTGCTTCTTCACCCTCGCCGCGGCGGCGATCTGGCTGTACTACGTCGCGATCCAGACCGGCGTGCCGGCCAAGGCGGCGGCCAGCATCGAGCGCGTCGCGCCGGGGTACGTGCCCAGCTTCTCCGTGGTGACGCTGGCCCTGGCCGCGACCGGAACGCTGGCCTGGCTGTGGCTTGTCAAATGGCGCACCGGGCGCAACCGGCATCCGCTGTGGAAGAGCCTGGTGCTGCCGGCCAGCGGCGTCTCGCTCTGCTGGCTGCTGGTGATGACGTTGCTGCTCGCGCCGCTCGATCAGGCCCGCAGCTACCGCTCGTTGATCCAGCGCATCGCGCACCGCGTGCCGACCTCCGCCTGCGTCGCGGCGCCGAACATGGCGCGTGCCCAGCTCGTCGCGCTGGAGCACCTCGGCGGCTACCGGGTCGATGCGCGGGAAACGCCCGAAGCGACCCGCTGCGACTACCTGTTGCTGACGGAAACGCGTGCGCGCCCGGCGGCGCCGGGCGCAAACTGGACGCTGCTTGCCCGCGAGCGACGCAACACCAGCGAGGACGAGATCACCGCGATCTACCGCCGCGCCGCGACCCGGCCCGCCGCAACGGCGAACCGCTGAGGCGACGCGTTGCCTACCAGGGCATCTCGCCCTTGTTGACCTTGGCGCCGATATCGAGCGAGAGCGCGCCGCCGGCCGACGGATAGGCGCGGGTCATCGCATCGATCAGCGCCGCGCCGTTGGGTGCCGTCGCCAGGTTCTTCTCGAAGGTCAGCAGGTAGTCCTTCGTGAACGCGATCGCCGTGGCATCGGTCTTCGTGCCGGGCACCATGTGGCCGGGCACGACGATCGCGGGCTGCAGCGCGGCCATCTCGTCCAGCTGTGCGACCCAGGCAGCGCGCTCGGCCGGTGCGCGCGTGTCCGCGGTCCACACGTGCAACTGACCGAACACCGCGATGTTGCCGACGATCGCGCGAAGCGACGGAATCCACGCATACGGGCGGTGCGCCAGCAGGCCGGTCGTGCCGCGGATCTCGATGGTCTCGCCATCGACCGTCAGCGTGCGGCCCTCCAGCGCCTTCGGCAGCACCGGCTTGCGCGGCGCGTTCGCGCCCATTTTCGGGCTCCAGAAAGCGACCTTTCCGGCGTGCTTGGCGCTGAGCTTGGCGAGCACGGCCGGCGTGGCGACCACCTCGGCGTCGGGGAAGAACTCCTTCAACACCTCGACGCCGAAGTAGTAGTCCGGGTCGGCCTGGCTGACGTAGATCGTCTTGAGCTGCCTGCCGCTGTCCAGCACGTTGGCGGCGATGCGCAGCGCGTCGGCGCGGCTGAAGCCCGCATCGATCACCAGGGCCTCCTTGGCGCCATAGACCAGCGCGGAATCGACGTTGAAGCTGGTCGGCCCGGCCGTGTAGACCGTCAGCTGGAGCGGCTGGGCGGCGCCGGCGGCGGTGGTCCCCAGGGCGAACAGCAGGGTCGCGGCGGAAAGCGTGGTGCGGATCATGGGATCTCTCGATCAAGTTGCGATGACAGCAGTTTGATTTCACTTTCTGAATCAATAAACGGCAAAATCCGGGCAGATCTGTTTCGAAATCCGATCGAATATGGACCGACTCACCGCGATGCGGGTGTTCTGCGAAGTCGCGCTCAGTGGCAGCTTCACCGCGACCGCGGACAAGCTCGAGATGTCGCGCGCGATGGTCACGCGCCATGTCGCCGAGATGGAGGACTGGCTGCAGGCGCGCCTGCTGCACCGGACCACGCGCCGCGTGACGCTCACCGATGCCGGCGAGCAGGCGCTGCGCCGCAGCCAGCAGATGCTCGAACTGGCCGCCACCGTCGAGGAGGAAACCGCGGCCGGCGCCGACACCTTGCGCGGCCAGTTGCGCCTGACCTGCAGCATGTCCTTCGCCCACGCCCACCTCGCAGCCGCGATCGCCGCGTTCCTGGCGCTGCATCCGAGGCTGAGGATCGACCTGAACGTCGGCGACAGCGCGCTCGATCTGGTCGAGGCCCGCATCGACCTGGCGATCCGCATCAGCCGCGACCCGGCGCCGCTGCTGATCGCCCGCCCGCTCGCGCCGTGCGATTCCGTGCTGGTGGCGGCGCCGACCTACCTCGCGCTGCGCGGCACGCCGCAGCAGCCGGCCGAGCTCGCGGCGCATCGGTGCCTGAGCCACACCCATTTCGGCAAGAGCACCTGGACGCTGTCGCGCGACGCGCAGGCGCTCGACGTCGATGTCAGCAGCCACTGCACCGCGAACGAGTCGACCGTGGTGCTGCATGCCGCGCTCGCCGGCGGCGGCATCGCGCTGCTGCCCACCTACCTCGCGAACGCCGCGGTGGCCCGCGGCGAATTGCAGGTGGTGCTGGCGGACTGGCGCCTGCCTCCGATGACGATCTACGCGCTCTATGCGTCGCGCCGGCACCTCTCGCCGGCCGTACGCGCCCTGCTCGACTTCCTGGTCGAACGTTTCAGTTCGCCGCCATGGTGAGCGCGGCCACTGGCGCCACGGCCGCACGCACGCGCGCCGCCGGGAACACCAGCCGAAAGGTCGAGCCCTGCCCAACCTCGCTCTGGATGTGCAGCTCGCCGCCATGCCGCTGCGCGACGTGCTTGACGATCGACAGCCCAAGCCCGGTGCCACCCGTGTCACGCGAACGGCTGCCGTCGACCCGGTAGAAGCGCTCTGTGAGGCGCGGAATGTGCTCGCGCGCGATGCCCAGGCCGGTATCGATGACCGCGATCTCGCCCGAGCCATCGGCCAGCACGCGCCAGCTCAGCTCGACGCGCCCGCCCTCCGGGGTGTAGCGCACCGCGTTGTTAACCAGGTTGGTGATCGCGCTGAGCAACTCGGTTTGCGCGCCGGCGATCTGCGCTTCGACCGATGGCGTCGGGAACTTCAGCGTGTGGCGGCCGGCGGAGAGCACGGCCGCGTCGGCCGCCACCTGCGCCAGCAGCGGCCCGAGCGCGACCCAGCGATCGGCATGCGGGCGCGGACTGCCTTCGAGCTGCGCCAGCGTCAGCAGATCACTGACCAGCGTGCCCATGCGGTCGGCCTGCTGCGTCATCAGCACCAGCACGCGCTTGCGCTCGACCTCGGTCAGCGGCAGGTTCGTCATCGTCTCGATGAAGCCGGCCAGCACCGTCAGCGGCGTGCGGATCTCGTGCGAGACGTTGGCGACGAAGTCGCGGCGCATCGCGTCGGAGTTCTCCCGTTCGGTGATGTCCTGCGAGAGCACGATCCGCAGGCCCTCGCCGTAGCCGCGCACCAGCACCGAGAGCGTGCGGCGGCCGCGCGGGTCGGGCATGCGGATCGGCTCGTCGAAGCGACCGCCTTGCAAGTAGGCGACGAAGGCCGGCGCGCGCACCAGGTTCGTCACGCGCTGGCGCCGATCGCGCTGCGGGTCCAGCCCGAAGTGGTCGGCGGCGAGCGAGTTGCACCAGTCGATCTGGTCGCCGGCGTCGAGCAGCATCACGCCGTTCGGCGAGGCCTCGATCGCGGAGAGGAACTGGGTGAGCCGCACCCGCTCGGCCACCGCCGACTGCTCGCGCTGGCGGATCGAGCGTTCGATGCGGTAGCCGAGCTCGCCCCACAGGCCGGCGTCGCGCGGCGCCTGCGTCTCCTGCGAGCCGCGCAGCCAGGTGATCAGGCGGTAGCCGTTCAGGGTGTCGCGCACCCCGATCACGCCGAGCGCGAACGCGAACCCGAGCAGCGCGCCGAACAGCGGGACCGAGTGCCCCGGGATCATCAGCCCGGCGACGCCGCCGAGCACCGTGGCGATCAGCACCGCGACCAGCCGCGGCAGCAACCAGGTCATCGCGCGGACAGTCGAATCAAGCCGACAGCGCGGCAGCCGCGCCGGTCGCGCCGGCCGCGCCCTGCTGGGTCAGGCGGTAGCCGGCACCGCGCACCGTCTCGATCATCGGCGCACACTGCACCGGGCCGAGCGCCTCGCGCAAGCGCTTGACGTGGACGTCGACGGTGCGCTCCTCGATGAACACATGGTCGCCCCAGACCCGGTCGAGCAGCTGCGCGCGGCTGTGCACGCGCTCCGGATGGGTCATGAAGAAGTGCAGCAGGCGGAACTCGGTCGCACCCACCTTGACTTCGCGCGGCTCGCCGTTCAGCTCGCCGCTGACGCGGCGCGTCGCCGGGTCGATCTTCAGCGGACCGACGGCGACCACGCTGTCCAGCGCTTCCGGCGCCTTGCGGCGCAGCACCGCGCGGATGCGGGCCATCAACTCGTTGGTCGAGAACGGCTTGGTGAGGTAGTCGTCGGCCCCGGCGTCCAGGCCCTGGATCTTGTCGGCCTCGTCGGCGCGCGCGGTGAGCATGATGACCGGCAGCTCGCGCGTGCGCGCCTCGCTGCGCCAGCGCTTGGCCAGTGCCAGGCCCGACTGCCCGGGAAGCATCCAGTCGAGGATGATCAGGTCCGGCAAGACGCCATCGACCGCGGCCTGCGCCTGCTCGGCGGTGGCGGCAATGGTGACCTCGAACCCGGCGTGTCGCAGGTTGATCGAGATCAGTTCGGCGATCGCGGATTCGTCTTCGACGACGAGGATGCGGCTCATGGCGTGGACTTTCAACGAACCAGGGATTCCACGTCGCCCACCGAGTTGTGGCGCACGTCGGTGCCCTTGACGATGTAGATGATCTGCTCCGCCAGGTTCTTCGCGTGGTCGCCGACGCGCTCGATCGCCTTGGCGACGAAGACCAGGTCGATGCTCGACGAGATCGTGCGCGGGTCCTCCATCATGAAGGTGATCAGCTTGCGCATCAGGCCCTCGAACTCCTGGTCGATCAGGTCGTCCTGCTTGAGCACCTCGACGGCCTTGTCCACGTCGAGACGCGCGAACGCGTCGAGCGCCTTGCGCAGCTGCGAGACCGCCAGCTCCGATTCGTACGCGAGGTCCTTCACCGGCAGCCGCAGACGGCTCGAGACGCCGCTGTTGAGCAGCCGTTGCACCGTGCGTGCGATTCGTGCCGCCTCGTCGCCGACCCGCTCGAGGTTGGCGATCGTCTTCGAGATCGCGATCAGCAGGCGCAGGTCGCGCGCGGTGGGCTGGCGCCGGGCGATGATGGTCGAGAGGTCGCGGTCGATCTCCATCTCGGTCTGGTTCACGCGTTCTTCGGTCGCCAGCACTTCGGAAGCGATCTCGGCGCTGAAGTTGGTCAGCGCGTAGACCGAACGCGCGACCTGGGATTCGACCATGCCACCCATTTCGAGCACGCGCGTGGAGATGCCGCTGAGTTCGGCATCGAACTGGGTCGAGAGGTGTTTGTCGCTCATGTGAAGTCTCCTTGGCGCTTCAACCGAAGCGCCCGGTGATGTAGTCCTCGGTGTCCTTCTTCTTCGGCTTCATGAAGACCTCGTTGGTCGGGCCGAACTCGATCAGGTCGCCGAGGTACATGTAGGCCGTGTAGTCCGACGAGCGCGCCGCCTGCTGCATGTTGTGCGTGACGATCACGACGGTGTAGTCGCTCTTCAGTTCGTGGATCAGCTCCTCGATCTTGCCGGTCGAGATCGGATCCAGCGCCGAGCACGGCTCGTCGAGCAGCAGCACCTCGGGCTTGATCGCGATGCCGCGTGCGATGCACAGGCGCTGCTGCTGGCCGCCGGACAGGCCCGAACCGCTCTGGTTCAGCTTGTCCTTCACCTCGTTCCAGAGCGCGGCCTTCTTCAGCGCCCACTCGACGCGCTCGTCCATCTCGATGCGCGGCAAGGTCTCGAACAGCTTCACGCCGAACGCGATGTTGTCGTAGATCGACATCGGGAACGGGGTCGGCTTCTGGAACACCATGCCGACCTTGGCGCGGATCAGCGAGACGTCATCCTTCGAGGTCAGGATGTTCTCGCCGTCGATCAGGATCTCGCCCTCGGCGCGCTGGTCGGGGTACAGCTCGAACATCCGGTTGAAGGTGCGCAGCAGCGTCGATTTGCCGCAGCCCGACGGCCCGATGAATGCGGTCACCTTGTGCTCGGGGATGTCCAGGTTGATGTTCTTCAGCGCCTGGAAGCTGCCATAGTAGAAGTTCAGGTTGCGCACGGAGAGCTTGGGCTTCTCGGTGACGGGCAAGTTGACCTTGATGTCCATGGGATGGCCTCAGTGTTTGTTGCGCAGGAACGTGCGCGCCAGGATGTTCAGCACCAGCACGCCGATCGTGATCAGGAACACGCCGGCCCACGCCAGCTTCTGCCAGTTCTCGTACGGGCTCATCGCGAACTTGAAGATCGTGACCGGCAAGCTCGCCATCGGCGAGCCGAGGTCGCTGGTCCAGAACTGGTTCGACAGGGCAGTGAACAGCAGCGGCGCGGTTTCTCCGGCGATCCGCGCCAGCGCCAGCAGGATGCCGGTCAGCACGCCGGCGCGGGCCGACTTCAGCGTCACGGTCATGATGACCCGCCACTTCGGCGTGCCGAGCGCATAGGCCGCCTCGCGCAGCGCGTTCGGAATCAGCGACAGCATGTTCTCGGTCGTGCGGATCACCACCGGGATCACGATCAGCGCGAGCGCGAGCACCCCGGCCCAGCCGGAGAAGCTCTTCATGCGCGCGACGACGACCGAGTAGATGAACAGGCCGATCACAATGGACGGCGCGGCCAGCAGGATGTCGTTGATGAAGCGGGTCACGCTGCCGAGCCAGGTCTTCTGTCCGTACTCGGCCAGGTAGATGCCGGCCAGGATGCCGATCGGCGTGCCCAGCAGCGTCGCGAGCGACACCATCGTGACCGAGCCGAAGATCGCGTTCGCCAGGCCGCCGGTGTCCGATTGCGGCGGCGGCGTCATCTCGGTGAACAGTGACAGCGTCAGCCCGCCCAGGCCGAGCCGCACGGTCTCGATCAGGATCCACAGCAGCCATACCAGCCCGAAGGCCATTGCCGCGAGCGAGAGCGTCAACGCGATCGCGTTGACGCGCTTGCGGCGCTGGTACTTGCCGATGCGCGCGGCGTGCAGCGCCGTGTCGCGCGGCGCCGGGGTGGTCAACGTGTTCATGCGCGTGCCCCTTCGCTCTTCTTGAGTTGTGACAGCAGCAGCTTCGAGCAGGCCAGCACGACGAAGGTGATGAAGAACAGCACCAGCCCGAGGTAGATCAGCGAGGCCTGGTGCAGGCCGGCGCCGGCCTCGGCGAATTCGTTCGCCAGGGCCGAGGTGATCGAGTTGGCCGCTTCGAACAACGACGCCGAGTTCAGCTGGTTCTGGTTGCCGATCACGAACGTGACCGCCATCGTCTCGCCGAGGGCGCGCCCGAGGCCGAGCATGATGCCGCCGACCACACCGGTCTTGGTGTACGGCAGCACGACCTTGAACATCACCTCCCAGGTCGTCGAACCGAGCCCGTAGGCCGATTCCTTCAGCAACGGCGGCGTGACCTCGAACACGTCGCGCATGACCGAGGCGATGAACGGGATGATCATGATCGCCAGGATGATGCCGGCGGAGAGCAGACCGATGCCCACCGGCGGCCCTGAAAACAGCGCGCCGATGTACGGCACGCCGCTGAACACGGCTTGCAGCGGCTGCTGCACGTATTCGGACAGCAGCGGGCTGAACACCAGCAGGCCCCACATGCCATAGACGATCGACGGGATCGCGGCGAGCAGTTCGATCGCGGTGCCGAGCGGGCGCTTGAGCCAGGCCGGCGAGAGCTCGGTCAGGAACAGCGCGATGCCGAAGCTGACCGGCACCGCGATGACCAGCGCGATCAGCGAGGTCATCAGCGTGCCGTAGATCATCACCAGGCCGCCGTACTTGTTCTGCACCGGATCCCAGTCGCTGGTCCAGAGGAACGACAGGCCGTATTCCTTGATCGCCGGCGCCGCGCCGATGACCAGCGAGACGATGATTCCCGCAAGGAGCAGCAGCGTCACCCACGCCGCGCCATGGGCGAGGATCGAGAACAGGGTGTCGGCCCACGGAGCCGCGCGCCGCGGTGCCGGCGGGCGGCCTGACGAGCGGGTACGGTCCATCTTCAGCGGCTCGTTGTACGGTGTCGCGGGGAGTGTAGCGGCCACGTTGCTTCCTCGATTCGATCGGACACGGCAAGGCCGCGCACCGCGCGGCCTTCGAGGGTTAGTCCCTTACTTCGCGGCGACGGTCTTGCCCGAGGCGTCCTTGATGCTGTCGGCCCAGAGCTTGCGCACCAGCACCTTGACGGAATCAGGCATCGGCACGTAGTCGAGGTCAGCGGCCATCTTGTCGCCGTCGGTGTAAGCCCAGCTGAAGAACTTGAGCGCGTTGGTGGCGTTGACCGGCTTGTCCTGCACCTTGTGCATCATGATGAAGGTGGCGGCCGTGATCGGCCACGAATCCTTGCCCGGCTGGCCGGTCAGCACCTGGTAGAACGACTTGTTCCAGTCGGCGTTCGCGGCAGCCGCCTTGAACGTGTCGTCGTCCGGCGCGACGAACGTGCCGGCTTGGTTCTGCAGCAGCGTGAACGACATCTTGTTCTGCTTGGCGTACGCGTACTCGACATAGCCGATCGAGTTCGGCAGGCGCTGCACGAAGGCGGAGACGCCCTCGTTGCCCTTGCCGCCCGCACCGGTCGGCCAGTTCACGGCCGTGCCCTCGCCGACCTTGGCCTTCCACTCGGCGTTGACCTTGGACAGGTAGTTCGTGAAGTTGAACGTGGTGCCCGAACCGTCGGCCCGGCGAACCGGCGCGATCGCGGCATCCGGCAGCGCGACGCCGGCGTTCAGCGCGGTGATCGCCGGGTCGTTCCACTTGGTGATCTTGCCGAGATAGATGTCGCCCAGCACCTGGCCGTTGAGCTTCAGCTGGCCCGGGGCGATGCCCTTGATGTTGACGACCGGCACGACGCCGCCGATGACCATCGGGAACTGGATCAGGCCGTCCTTGGCCAGTTCCTCGTCCTTCAAGGGTGCGTCCGACGCACCGAAGTCGACCGTCTTGGCGACGATCTGCTTCATGCCGGCGCCGGAGCCGACCGACTGGTAGTTGATGCGCGCACCGGTGGCCTTGTTGTAGGCATCGGCCCACTTGGCATACACCGGCGCCGGGAACGACGCGCCGGCCCCGGTCACGTCTTGCGCGAAAACCGCGGAACTGGCGACGCCGAACGCGGCGATCAGGAGGGAGGTACGAATCTTGAAGAGCTTCACGGGCACACCTTTCTGCGGTGATGGATCGATGCCGTGAACTCTATGAGCGCCGTGTGACAGCTCCGTGACAGCGCCGCGAAGCGCCTGTCACAAACGTGCTTTACCGGGCGTCGCTGCGTCTTTCAGGGTCAGCGCAGGGTGTCGGCAATGCGCTCGGCGCTTCGTTGCGCGAGTGCGGCGTCGCGTGCCTCGACCATCACACGGACCAGCGGCTCGGTGCCGGACGGCCGGATCAGCACGCGCCCGGCGTTGCCGAGCTCGCCGCTGACGGCGGCCTGCTCCTGGGCCAGGCGCGGGTTCGAGGCCCAGTCGGTGCCCGGCTGCAGCCGGACATTGATCAAGGTCTGCGGGAACAGCGTGACGTCAGCCAGCAGTTCGGCCAGCGCGCGGCCACTGCGAGACACCGCCTGCAACACCATCAGCGCGCTGACGATGCCGTCACCGGTCGTGTGCTTGTCGAGCGCCAGCAAGTGACCCGAGCCCTCGCCACCGAGTTGCCAGCCGCGCGCCACCAGTTCCTCGAGAACGTAACGGTCGCCGACCTTGGCGCGGACGAAGGCCACGCCGTGTTCGCGCAGCGCCATCTCGACCGCCATGTTGGTCATCAGCGTGCCGACGGCGCCCGGGACCGGCAGGCCCTGGGCCAGGCGGTCGGTCACCATCAGATACAACAGCTCGTCGCCGTTGTAGAGGCGGCCGGCCCGATCCACCAGCTGGAGCCGGTCGGCATCGCCATCGAGTGCCACGCCGTAGTCGGCCCCTTGCGCCTGGACCGCCGCGACCAGCGCCGCCGGGGAGGTGGCGCCGAAGCCGGCGTTGATGTTGGTGCCGTTCGGGCTGCAGCCGATCGCGACGACTTCAGCGCCAAGCTCGTGAAAGACGTCCGGCGCGACGTGATAGGCCGCACCGTTGGCCGCGTCGACGACGATCTTCAGACCCTTCAGCGACAGTTCGCTGCTGAACGTGCCCTTGCAGAATTCGATGTAGCGGCCGCGCGCGTCGTCGATTCGCTTGGCCTTGCCGAGGTTCGCCGAATCGACCCATTGCGGGGGCTGTTCCAGTGCCGCTTCGACCTGCTGCTCCCACGCGTCCGGCAGCTTCTCGCCGCGGGCCGAGAAAAACTTGATGCCGTTGTCGCCGAACGGGTTGTGCGACGCACTGATCACCACGCCGAGGCTCAGGCGCAGTGCGCGCGTCATGTAGGCGACGCCCGGCGTGGGCAGCGGGCCCGTCAGCAGCACGTCGACGCCGGCCGAGGCGAAGCCGGCTTCGAGCGCCGATTCGATCATGTAGCCGGAGATGCGCGTGTCCTTGCCGATCAGCACGGTGGGCCGCGCCTCGCTGGCCTTCAGCACGCGGCCGACGGCATGGCCCAGGCGCAGCATGAAGTCGGCCGTGATGGGCGCCTGGCCGACCGTGCCACGGATGCCGTCGGTGCCGAAGAATGCTCTGCTCGTCATGGGTCTGCCTGCTCTTGTCTCGCTCCCGGAGCGCGGATTATCCGCGCGCCAGGCCGGCGGCCCGCCAGACCTTCAGCGCATCGACGGTGGCTGCCACGTCGTGCACGCGCACGATCGCCGCACCCGACTGCACGGCCGCCAGCGCCGCGACGACGCTCGCCGTCACGCGCTGGCCCACGTCACGCCCGGTGATCGCGCCAAGCGTCGACTTGCGCGACCACCCGACCAGCAACGGCCGGCCGAGGGCCAGCAGTTCGCGCTGCCGTCGGAGGAGGTCAAGGTTGTGCGCGACGCTCTTGCCGAAGCCGATGCCGGGATCGAGCGTGATGCGTTCTGCGGCGATGCCGCGCCCCTGAAGCGCCGCCATGCGCTCGCGCAGGAAGGCCGCAACCTCCTCGACCACGTCGGCGTACTGCGGGCGGAGTTGCATCGACTCGGGCGTACCGCGCATGTGCATCAGGCAGACGCCGCAGCTCGGGTGCGCGGCGACCGCGTCGAGCGCGCCCGGCGCCTGCAGGGCGCTGATGTCGTTGATGATGTCGGCGCCGCGGGCCAGCACCGCGGCCATCACCGCGGCCTTGCTGGTGTCGACCGAGACGGGGCAGCCGAGCGCGAGCGCGGCGTCGAGCACCGGCAGCACGCGCGCCAGTTCCTCGTCCACCGAGACCGGGTGCGAGCCCGGCCGCGTCGACTCGCCGCCGATGTCCAGGATGTCCGCCCCTTCGTCGAGCAACTGCCGGCAATGCGCGATCGCCGCTGCCGTGCTGGCATGCGCGCCGCCGTCGGAGAAGGAATCGGGCGTCACGTTGACGATGCCCATGACCTGCGGGCGCGCCAGGTCGATGCGGTAGCGGGTGGTCTGCCAGAACGTCATCACCGGTCGATCCTGATTCATTATGAGAAACGGGGCCGAAGCCCCGTGTCTGCTAGTCGCGTTCGCCGATCAGGCCGTGGCGGTCGCCGTGCCCGGGGCCGCCGGAGGTTGCGTCGGCGGCACCGTCTTGCTCATCGACGGCGTCCAGTCCTTCGGCGGACGCGGCGGGCGGCCTTCCATGATGTCGTCGATCTGCTCGGTGTCGATCGTCTCGTACTCGAGCAGCGCGTTCGCCATCGCGTGCATCTTGTCCTTGTTGTCCTCGATCAGCTTGCGTGCGACGCCGTACTGCTCGTCGATGATGCGGCGGATCTCGCGGTCCACGGCCTGCATCGTCTGCTCGCTCATCGTCGTGGTCTTGGTGACCGAACGGCCCAGGAACACCTCGCCCTCGTTCTCGGCGTAGACCATCGTGCCCAGTGCGTCGGTCATGCCGTAGCGGGTGACCATGTCGCGGGCGATGTGGGTGGCGCGCTCGAAGTCGTTGCTCGCACCGGTGGTCATCTCGCCCATGAACACCTCTTCGGCGATGCGGCCGCCGAACAGGATCGCGATCGTGCTGAGCATGCGGATCTTGTCGGTGCTGTAGCGGTCGCCTTCGGGCAACTGCATCGTCACGCCCAACGCCCGGCCGCGCGGGATCACGGTGACCTTGTGCACCGGATCGGCCTTCGGCATCAGGCGCGCCACCAGCGCGTGGCCCGACTCGTGGTACGCGGTGTTCTTGCGCTCCTCCTCGGCCATGATCATGGACTTGCGCTCCGGCCCCATCATGATCTTGTCCTTGGCCTTCTCGAAGTCGTTCATCTCGACGACCCGGCCGCTGCGGCGCGCTGCGAACAGCGCGGCCTCGTTGACCAAGTTGGCCAGATCGGCACCCGAGAAGCCTGGCGTGCCGCGCGCGAGGATGTCCGCGCGGATGTCCTGACCGACCGGCACCTTGCGCATGTGCACGTTGAGGATCTGCTCGCGGCCGCGCACGTCGGGCAGCGTCACGTAGACCTGGCGGTCGAATCGGCCCGGCCGCAGCAGCGCCGGGTCGAGGATGTCCGGCCGGTTGGTCGCGGCCATCACGATCACGCCGAGGTTGGTCTCGAAGCCGTCCATCTCGACCAGCATCTGGTTCAGCGTCTGCTCGCGTTCGTCGTTGCCGCCGCCCAGGCCGGCACCGCGGTGGCGGCCGACCGCGTCGATTTCGTCGACGAAGATGATGCAGGGGGCGCTCTTCTTGGCCTGCTCGAACATGTCGCGCACGCGGGCCGCGCCGACGCCGACGAACATCTCGACGAAGTCGGAACCCGAGATCGAGAAGAACGGCACCTTGGCTTCACCGGCGATCGCCTTGGCCAGCAGCGTCTTGCCGGTCCCCGGAGGGCCGACCAGCAGCACGCCACGCGGGATGCGCCCGCCGAGCTTCTGGAACTTCTGCGGGTCCTTCAGGAAGTCGACCAGTTCCTTGACCTCTTCCTTGGCTTCGTCGCAGCCGGCGACGTCGGCGAAGGTGGTCGTGTTGTTGGCCTCGTCCAGCATGCGGGCCTTGCTCTTGCCGAAGCTGAACGCCCCGCCCTTGCCGCCGCCCTGCATCTGGCGCATGAAGTAGATCCACACGCCGATCAGCAGCAGGATCGGGCCCCACGACGCGAGGATGCCCAGCAGCAGCGACGGTTCTTCGCGCTGCTTGACGTCGAACTTGACGTTGTTGTTGATCAGGTCGCCGACCAGGCCACGATCGAGTTGCGTGGCAGTCGTGCGCACGTCCTTGTCGTCGGTGGTCTTGGCGCGGATCTCGGTGCTGCCGCCGCCCACGTCCTGCAGCACGACACTCTTGATGTGCTTGGCGCGGACCTCCTCGAGGAACTCCGAGTAGCCCATCGCGCTGCCCTGGGCCGCGGTTCGATCGAACTGCTTGAACACCGTGAACAGCACGAGTGCGATGACCAGCCAGACCGCAACTTTAGAGAACCATTGATTGTTCACCGCGACTCCATTTTTGGGGCATGACCACAGAGGCAGGGCTCCGCGAGCCGCCATTCCAGCCATTTGTGGACGATTTTAGTCCAGTCAAGGGCCGCAGCCCGACTCATTCTCCCCGGCTGGCGGGCGTGTATCAGGCTGTTCGCCGGGCGGACATCACCCCATGGCGTCCATATCGGCCTTCGGAAATCGACCTTGAGCCGGCACCTTGAGCCCGACCCCGACCAGGAAGGTCTCCGAGGACTTGTCCCGCGACGCCTTCGGCTTGACCGGCTTGACGATCCGGAACGTGCTCTTGAACAACCGGACCAGATCGTTGTAGCCGCTGCCGTGGAACACCTTGCAGACCAGCGCGCCCTGCGGCGTCAGGTGGGCCTGGGCGAATTCGACCGCGAGTTCCACCAAGTGGGAGATGCGGGCGGAGTCGGCACTTTCGATGCCGGAGAGATTGGGCGCCATGTCGGAGACGACCACGTCGACCGGCCGGCCGCCGACCAGCGCCTCGAGCTGCGCCAGCACCTCGTCCTCGCGGATGTCGCCCTGCAGGAACGTGACGCCCTCGATCGGCTCCATCGGCAGCACGTCCATCGCGATGATCGTGCCGTTCAACGCGCCGGCGGCCGCGCCACCGGCGCCGACCTCCTTCGGCGCGAATCGCCGCCGCACGTACTGGCTCCAGGCACCCGGCACCGAGCCGAGGTCGACCACCAGTTGCCCCGGCTTGATCAGGTGCAGCTCCTCGTCGATCTCCTTCAGCTTGTACGCCGCGCGGGCGCGGTAGCCCTCGCGCTGCGCCAGCTTGACGTAGGTGTCGTTCACGTGGTCGTGCAACCACTGCTTGTTCACCTTCTTGCTTTTGGTCTGGGTTTTCATCTGGAAGAGATAATAGGGCGATGACTGCGATCCAACTGACACCCGCCCAGCGCAAGGACCACCGCGCCGCCGCCCATCACCTCGACCCGGTGGTGATGATTGGTTCCGACGGGCTGACGCCGGCGGTCGAGAAGGAAGTGGACGCGGCCCTGAACGCCCACGGCCTGATCAAGGTACGCGTGTTCTCGGACGAGCGCGCGACCCGCGAAACCATCTTCACGACGCTGGCCGACGTGCTCGGCGCGGCGCCGATCCAGCACATCGGCAAGCTGCTGGTGCTGTGGCGGCCGATGCCGCCGAAGGAGAAGGTCGAGCGCGAGGGCCGCGGCTCCGGCCCGCGGATCGTCAAGATCCTGAAGTTCTCGAAGAGCGGCAACCACCGCGCCCAGGTCAAGAAGATCACCGTGGCCGGCAACATGCGCATCGCCGCCGGCGGCGAGTTGAAGCGCGCCGCCAAGCGCAAGACCAGCGTCAAGAAGTCGTCGCAGTCGTCCTGAGCAGGCGCCACGCCAGCGCGAGCACCAGCAGCCCCTTCAGCGCGAAGAAGCCGGCCGAGATGCCGTGCAGCGCGCCGAACGACAGAGTGCCCTGCCCGGCCCGCGCCGCGTCCATCATCGGCAGCAGCGCGAAGTGCCCGGCAACGGTGCAGAACAGCGTGCCCAGCAGCAGCATCAGGCTGGCGGTGAACAGCGAGGGCTGCCCGGCCACGCCGGATTCGCCGGTGCGCCGGCTGCGCTCGAGGACCAGCAGCACGACCGCGAGCGCCAGGCTCAGGTAGGCCTCCTGTTCGAACAGGCGCCCGACGAAACGCCCCGCATCCGGCCGCGCCAGCACGGCGAAGGCCGATGGTGCCGCAATCGCGGCGATGCACACCAGGATGCCGGCCCAGACGCCGGCGATCAACGCCGCGAACCGGGCCGCCAAACGCATCAGGCGTAGCGCACGGCGATGATTTCGTAGTGCCGCACGCCGCCCGGCGCCTGCACTTCGGCCACGTCGCCCGAGGACTTGCCGATCAGCGCTCGCGCGATCGGCGAGCTGATCGAGATCAGCCCCTTCTTCAGGTCGGCCTCGTCGTCGCCGACGATCTGGTAGGTCACGGCGGCGCCGCTGTCCTCGTCCTCGAGGTCGACGGTTGCCCCGAACACCACGCGCCCTTCGGCGTTCAGCGTCTTCGGGTCGATGATCTGCGCGGCCGCGAGCTTGCTCTCGATCTCGAGAATGCGGCCCTCGATGAAGCCCTGCTTGTCCTTGGCGGCCTCGTACTCGGCGTTTTCGGACAGATCGCCCTGGGCCCGCGCCTCGGAGATGGCTTGGATGACGGCGTGACGCTCGACGCCTTTCAGGCGCGCGAGTTCTTCCTTGAGCTTTTCGGCACCGCGAACGGTCAGCGGGATGGTGGCCATGATGTATCGAAACCCTGGGGCAAAAATGAGTCCGCCGCCGGGCGCACCGGCGGCGGAATGGATGAACGCCAGTTTAGTGCAGTTCGCGGTGCAGCTCTTGGAGAGACAACACGACCAGGTCGTCTTCGTGCTTCATGCCTTCCACCGCGGCCTCGCAGCCGGCCATGCTGGTGTAGTAGGTGACGCGGTTGGCCAGCGCCGCCTGGCGGATGTGGCGCGAGTCGGCGATCGCGGTACGGGTCTCGTCCACCGTCGTGAAGACCAGCTGGATCTCGCCGGCCTTGACCATGTCGACGATGTGCGGGCGGCCGTCCTTGACCTTGTTGACCGCCTTGACCGGCACCCCTTCCGCGGCGATCGCCGCGGCCGTGCCCTTGGTCGCGACGATGGCGAAGCCCAGTGCGTGCAAGTCGCGTGCGACGACGACCGCGCGAGCCTTGTCGCTGTTCTTCACGGTGATGCACACGGTGCCCCTGGTCGGCAGTTTCGACCCCGCGCCGAGCTGGCTCTTCAGCATCGCTTCGCCGAACGTGCGCCCGGCCCCCATGACCTCGCCGGTCGAGCGCATCTCGGGCCCGAGGATCGGGTCGACGCCGGGGAACTTGTTGAACGGGAACACCGCTTCCTTGACCGAAAAGTAGGGCGGGATCACCTCGCGCGGCGCCTTGCCGTCCTTGTCCTTCTGGCTCGCCAGGCTCTGCCCGACCATGCAGCGCGCCGCGATCTTCGCCAGCGGCTGGCCGGTCGCCTTCGACACGAACGGCACGGTGCGCGAGGCGCGCGGGTTCACTTCGAGCACGTAGACGATCGCCTGGTCGCCCTCGCCCTGGATCGCGAACTGCACGTTCATCAGGCCGACGACGCGCAACGCCTTCGCCATCGCGATGGTCTGGCGGCGCATCTCGTCCTGCAGCGCCTTCGGCAGCGAGTACGGCGGCAGTGAGCAGGCCGAGTCGCCGGAGTGGATGCCGGCCTGCTCGACGTGCTCCATGATCCCGCCGATCATCACCTCCCGACCATCGCTGATGCAGTCGACATCGACCTCGATCGCGTCGTCGAGGAAGCGGTCCAGCAGCACCGGCGACTTCTCGCTGACGCGCACCGCCTCGCGCATGTAGCGCTCCAGATCCTTGTCGCCGTGCACGATCTCCATCGCGCGGCCGCCGAGCACGTAGCTGGGGCGCACGACCAGCGGGTAGCCGATCTCCTGCGCGAGCGCCAGCGCGGCCTCCTCGGTCCGCGCGGTCCGGTTCGGCGGCTGCTTCAGGCCGATCTCGTGCAGCAGGGCCTGGAAGCGCTCGCGGTCCTCGGCGATGTCGATGCTGTCGGGCGTGGTGCCGACGATGGGTACGCCGGCGCGCTCCAGATCGAGCGCGAGCTTCAGCGGCGTCTGGCCGCCGTACTGCACGATCACGCCGACCGGCTTTTCCTTGTCGACGATCTCGAGCACGTCTTCGAGCGTGACCGGCTCGAAGTACAGGCGGTCCGAGGTGTCGTAGTCGGTCGACACGGTCTCCGGGTTGCAGTTGACCATGATGGTCTCGTAGCCGTCCTCGCGCATCGCGAGTGCGGCGTGCACGCAGCAGTAGTCGAACTCGATGCCCTGGCCAATGCGGTTCGGCCCGCCACCGAGCACCATGATCTTCTTGCGGTCGGTCGGCGCGGCCTCGCATTCCTCGTCGTAGGTCGAGTACATGTAGGCCGTCTGCGTCGCGAACTCGGCGGCGCAGGTGTCGACGCGCTTGTAGACCGGGCGCACGTTCAGCGCGTGCCGGGTCTTGCGCACTTCATGCTGGTGGGTGCCGAGCAGCTTGGCGAGGCGGCGATCTGAAAAGCCCTTCTGCTTCAGGAAGCGCAACTCGTCGGTCGACAGGTCGGCCAGCGTGCGGCCGGCGAGCGCCTGCTCGTGCTGCACGAGTTGCTCGATCTGGGCGAGGAACCACGGGTCGATCGCCGTTTCCTCGAACACTTCCTGCAGGCTCATGCCGATCCGGAAGGCGTCACCGACGTACAGGATGCGCTCGGGGCCGGCCTCGCCGATTTCCTGGACGATCTCCTCGCGGTCGGTGCTGCGTTCGCTCAGGCCGTCGATGCCGGTCTCCAGGCCGCGCAGCGCCTTCTGGAAGCTTTCCTGGAAGGTGCGGCCCATCGCCATCACCTCGCCGACCGACTTCATCTGCGTGGTCAGCTTGGAGTCGGCAGCCGGGAACTTCTCGAACGCGAAGCGCGGGATCTTCGTGACCACATAGTCGATCGACGGCTCGAACGACGCGGGTGTCGCGCCACCGGTGATGTCGTTGCGCAGCTCGTCGAGCGTGTAGCCGACCGCCAGCTTGGCCGCGACCTTGGCGATCGGAAAGCCCGTTGCCTTGGACGCCAGGGCCGAGGAGCGCGAGACGCGCGGGTTCATCTCGATCACGACCATCCGGCCGTCCTTCGGGTTGATCGAGAACTGCACGTTCGAGCCACCGGTGTCGACGCCGATCTCGCGCAGGATCGCGATCGAGGCGTTGCGCAGCAGCTGGTATTCCTTGTCGGAGAGCGTCTGCGCCGGCGCCACCGTGATCGAGTCGCCGGTGTGGATGCCCATCGGGTCGAGGTTCTCGATCGAGCAGACGATGATGCAGTTGTCCGCCTTGTCGCGGACGACTTCCATCTCGTACTCTTTCCAGCCGATCAGCGATTCCTCGATCAGCAGCTCCTTGGTCGGCGAGAGGTCGAGGCCGCGCTTGCAGATCTCCTCGAACTCCTGCGGGTTGTAGGCGATGCCGCCGCCCGATCCGCCGAGCGTGAAGCTCGGGCGGATCACCATCGGGAACCCGTTGCCGCCGGTCTCGATCGCGATGCGCTTCTGCACCGCGAGCGCATCGTCCATCGAGTGCGCGATGCCGGAGCGCGCCGAGCCCAGGCCGATGCCGGTCATCGCGTCCTTGAACTTCAGCCGGTCCTCTGCCTTCTCGATCGCGTGCTCGTTGGCGCCGATCATCTCGACGCCGTATTTCGCCAGCACGCCGTGCTTGTGCAGGTCGAGCGCGCAGTTCAGCGCGGTCTGGCCGCCCATGGTCGGCAGCACCGCGTCGGGGCGCTCCTTGGCGATGATCTTCTCGACGACCTGCCAGGTGATCGGCTCGATGTAGGTGACGTCGGCCATCTCCGGGTCGGTCATGATCGTCGCCGGGTTGCTGTTGACCAGCACGACCTTGTAGCCCTCTTCGCGCAGCGCCTTGCAGGCTTGCGCACCCGAATAGTCGAACTCGCAGGCCTGGCCGATGATGATCGGGCCGGCGCCGATGATGAGGATGGTCTTCAGGTCTGAGCGCTTAGGCATTCTTCTTCTCCGCTTGCTTGTCGGACATCAACGCCGTGAAGCGGTCGAACAGGTAGGAAATGTCGTGGGGCCCCGGCGAGGCTTCGGGGTGGCCCTGGAAGCAGAACGCCGGCTTGTCGGTGCGCATCAGCCCTTGCAGCGTGCCGTCGAACAGCGAGACGTGCGTGGGCCGCAGGTTCGCGGGCAGCGTGCTCTCGTCGACTGCGAAGCCGTGGTTCTGGCTGGTGATGCTGACGCGGCCATCGTCCAGGTCCTTGACCGGGTGGTTCGCGCCGTGGTGGCCGAACTTCATCTTGAAGGTCTTCGCACCCGAGGCCAGCGCCATGATCTGGTGGCCCAGGCAGATGCCGAAGGTCGGGATGCCGGTCTCGATCAGCTCGCGGGTCGCCGCGATCGCGTAGTCGCAGGGCTCCGGGTCGCCGGGGCCGTTGCTCAGGAAGATGCCGTCCGGCTTCATCGCCAGCACGGCGGCGGCGGGCGTCTGCGCCGGCACCACGGTGACGCGGCAGCCGCGGCTGGCCAGCATGCGCAGGATGTTGCGCTTGACGCCGTAGTCGTAGGCGACGACGTGGAACTGCGGCGACTTCTGCGCGCCATAGCCGGCGCCCAGCTGCCACTGGGTCTCGGTCCACTCGTAGGCCGCGGTCTCGCTGACCACCTTGGCCAGATCGAGCCCGCTCATGCTCGGCGCCGCCTTGGCCTTCGCGATCGCGTCGTCGACATGGGCCGGGGTGATCGCCTCGCCGAGCGGCAACGCGAGGATGCACCCGTTTTGCGCGCCGCGGGTGCGCAGCACGCGGGTGAGGCGGCGGGTGTCGATGTTCGCGATCGCGACGGTGCGTTCGCGCTGGAGGTACTGCGCCAGCGTCATGTCGCTGCGGAAGTTCGACGCCCGCAGCGGCAGGTCCTTGATGATCAGGCCCGCTGCGAAGACCTTCTTGGCCTCGACATCCTCCGCGCTGATGCCGTAGTTGCCGATGTGCGGGTAGGTCAGCGTGACGATTTGGCGGCAGTAGCTCGGGTCGGTCAGGATTTCCTGGTAGCCGCTCATCGCGGTGTTGAACACCACTTCGCCGACCGTGTGGCCGGCGGCGCCGACCGAGATGCCGCGGAACACCGTGCCGTCTGCGAGTGCCAGGACGGCCTGGGCTTGGGGGAACAGCAGTTGCGCGGGCACCGGATTCTCCGTTCTGTGCGCGCCCAGCTCTGCCTTCCGAGCCGGGCTCGTCAAGCGTGGAACAGTCGAGAAAACCGCAGGAGTTTTCGTTGGCGAGTGCCGGTGCAATTCCTGAGGAACACCTCTGGGAACCGCACGGTTTTCGCTGGGCGGGTGGGTTAAGGGTAAACCTTCGAATTATAGACCACGCGCCTCGATCGTCCGGGTCCGTCGCGCCCGCCCCGTAGACTCGCCGGGTGGATCGAACCGAACCTCTCGCCGCTGCGGATCCGACCGGCCTCACCGCCTCGCCGAACCACGTGCTGCCGCTGTTGGTCGTGGCCTTCGCCGCCGCGAGTTTCGTCAGCATGGACAGCGTGATCAAGCTGCTCGCGGCCCGCTACGACACCCTCCAACTGAGCTTCTTCCGCTTCGCCGGCGGCTGCGCGTTCGCGGTACCGCTGTGGCTGTGGCGGCGCACGCCGCTGCCGTCGCGCCCCACCTGGCGCCTGCACGCGCTGCGCAGCGTCTGCCTGCTGTTCTCGCTGGTCGGCTACTTCCACGCGCTGACGCAGTTGCCGCTCGCGCTGGCGGTGACGATCTCGTACCTGGCGCCAATTTTTGTCGCGGTGCTGTCGGTCCCGGTGCTGAAGGAGCGGCCGTCGAGCGCGATCTGGCTGGCCCTGACCGCCGGGCTCGCCGGCGTCAGCGTCTCGGTCTGGCCGGAACTGGCGGCCGGCCTCGGCGCGGTCTCGGGCGCGCGCCTGATCGGGATGGCGAGCGCCGCCGCCGCGGCGCTGTCGTTCGCCGGCGTGCTGCTGCTGGCGCGGCGCATGGCCCACCGCGACTCGATCTGGACGATCCTGCTGGTCCAGAGCCTGCTGCCGCTGCTGCTGCTCGCCCTGCCTGCCGCCGTGACCTGGAAACCGGTGCCCGCTGGCGACATCGCGCTCATCCTGCTGGCCGGCGGCCTGGGCACGCTCGGTCTGCTGTGCATCACCTGGGCGTTCACGAAGCTCGAGGCGAGCCGACTGGCGCCGATGGAATACACCAGCTTCGTCTGGGCCGCGCTGCTGGGCTACCTGCTGTTCGGCGAGTTGCCGACGACGACGACAGCCGTCTCAGCGACGCTGATCATCGGCGGCTGTTTGCTGCTCGTACGCAAATAGCGGCGCTCAGAGACCGAGCGCCGCGATGCCGGCTTTGCAGACCTGCGCATCCTCGGTCGACTTGACGCCGCTGACGCCGATCGCCCCGATGCAGTGACCATCGGCCATGATCGGCACGCCGCCCTCCAGCAGGCCCTCGACCGCCGGCACGCTCAGGAACGAGGTGCGGCCCTGGTTGATCATGTCTTCGTAGACCTTGGTCTCGCGCCGGCCCATCGCCGCGGTGCGGGCTTTGGCCGGGGCGATGTGGGCCGACACCGGCGCTGCGCCGTCCAGGCGCTGCAGCCACAGCAGGTGGCCCCCGTCGTCGACGATCGCGATCGTCACCGCCCATTTGTTGGCTTGGGCCTCGGCTTCCGCCGCGGCGGCGATGCGCTTGAGATCGTCGAGGGAAAGGATCGGCTTGCTGTTCATGGTGGGCTTGAAAGATGGTGGAACCGGGCGCAACTGTAGCCCGCGCATCGCGCCGCGGCGGTGCGGGCCAATTTGCCACGGACCCTAAGGGCATGTGCCACGCTGTAACTGCGGAACTAGAATCGATCGAACGGGTCACAGCCCGGGTTACCCACAAGGAGGCTTCATGAATCAACCCCTGCAAACCACTGGCTTCACCGGCTACACCGGCCCGGTGACGTCCGAGGAGCAGCGCAACCGCGTGTTGCGCAACACCTACTGGTTGCTGGCGCTGTCGATGATCCCCACGGTGCTCGGCGCCTGGATCGGCGTGACGACCGGCTTCACCCGCGCCATGGGCCCGGGGATGAGCGCCATCGTGTTCCTGGTCGGCGCGTTCGGATTCATCTTCGCGATCGAGAAGACCAAGAACTCGGGCGCCGGCGTGCCGGTGCTGCTCGGCTTCACGTTCTTCATGGGGCTGATGCTCTCGCGCCTGATCGGCCTGGTGCTCGGCATGAGCAATGGCGCCGGCTTGATCATGACGGCCTTCTCGGGCACCGCGGTGATCTTCCTCGGCATGGCCACGCTGTCGAGCGTGATCAAGCGGGACCTGTCCTCGATGGGCAAGTTCCTGTTCATCGGCGTGATCATGCTGCTGGTGGCGGGCATCGCGAACATCTTCCTGCAGTCGAGCGCGCTGATGGTCACGCTGTCGGTTGTCGCGATCGGCATCTTCAGTGCCTTCATCATCTATGACCTGAAGCGCGTGCGCGACGGCGAGGAAACCAACTACATCAGCGCCACGTTGTCGGTCTACCTCGACCTGTACAACATCTTCCAGTCGCTGCTGTCGATCCTCGGCATCTTCGGCGGCAACCGCGACTGAAGCGGTTCGAATCGAATCGAACGGGGCCTGCGGGCCCCGTTTTTCATGCGCGCTCGAATACCGCCATGCTCTCGACGTGGGCGGTGTGCGGGAACATGTTCACCGCCCCCGCCAGCGCGCAGCGGTAGCCGGCCTGGTGCACAAGCAAGCCGGCGTCGCGCGCCAGCGTCGCCGGATTGCAGCTGACGTAGACGATCCGGCGCGGGGGCGTGTAGCCGGGCGCGAGCGCGGGTTCGGCATGCAGGTCGGCCAGCGCTTTCGCGAGCGCGAACGCGCCTTCGCGCGGCGGGTCGACCAGCCACTTGTCCGCCGTGCCGTACGCCGCCAGGTCGGCCGGTGTCAGCTCGAACAGGTTGCGGGCCGCGAAGCTGGTGGTCCCGGCCAGACCATTGACGAGGGCGTTCTCGCGCGAGCGCTGCACCAGCGTCTCGCTGCCTTCGATGCCAAGCACCTCGCGGGCACCGCGTGCGATCGGCAGCGTGAAGTTGCCCAGGCCGCAGAACCAGTCGATCACCCGCTCGTCGGCGTGCGCATCGAGCAGGCGCAGGGCGCGCGTCACCAGTACGCGGTTGATGTGCGGACTGACCTGGGTGAAGTCGGTCGGCTTGAACGGCATCGTGATGCCGAACTCGGGCAACGCGTAGGCCAGCTCGGGCCCGCCGTCGTCGAGACGCCGCACCGTGTCCGGCCCTTTGGGCTGCAGCCACCATTGGACGCCGTGTTCGGCGCCGAAGGCACGCAGGCGGGCGAGGTCGCCGTCGGTCAGCGGCTCGAGGTGGCGCAGCACCAGTGCGGTCACGTCATCCCCGACTGCCAGTTCGATCTGCGGCAGGCGATCACGCTGGTCCATGCCGGCGACCAGCACGCGCAACGGCATCAGCAGCGCACTGACGTGCGGCGGCAGCACCGCGCAGCTCTCCATGTCGGCCACAAAGCTGGACTTGCGCTCGTGGAAGCCGACCAGCACCTTGTCCTTCTTGGCGACATGCCGCACCGACAGCCGCGCCCGGTAACGGTAGCCCCACGCCGGCCCTTCGATCGGCCGCAGCATCCGCTCGGCCTTGACTTTGCCGAGGTGCCACAGCGCGTCTTCCAGCGCGCGCTGCTTGGTCGCGACCTGCGCGCCGATGTGGAAATGCTGCATCTTGCAGCCACCGCAGGTACCGAAGTGCGGGCAGCGCGGCCGCACGCGCTGCGAACTCTCGTGGCGCAGCGCGGTCATCGTCGCCTGCTCCCAGTTGTTTTTGCGGCGGTTGACGTTGACCTGCACCTGCTCGCCGGGCAGCGCGTCCTCGATGAACACGACCTTGCCTTCGAGGTTATGGGCCACGCCCTGGGCGTCCAGGTCGAGCGATTCGACGGTCAGCCACTCGTCGGTCTGTTGAATCTTCGGGGTTCTCATCGGCCGGCATTATCCGGGCCGCTGCTACACTGGCTGCCGTCAGGAGAGAGCAACCCCGGTTGCCGCCGAAGGCGCAGAGCGAAGTTGGAAACATCGCGCTCGAACGCTCAGGCAAAAGGACTGACAAGCGCTTCAGTCGAAGCGTTCCTCGCTGGAGAGAGGCCCGCCCCGAGCGGGCCCACCGAAGGGGCAAGCGGCGCATCCGCAAGGGCGTGCCGCCAATCTCTCAGGTAAAGCGGACAGCCAGGGCAAGCCGGTGCGATCATGTCGCGTCGGTCCAAAAGACTTGCCCTCGGAGACTGTCATGTCCAACGCGCTTTCCACGACCCCGCTGCACGCGCTGCACCTCGAACTCGGCGCCAAGATGGTGCCTTTCGCCGGCTACGACATGCCGGTGTCGTATCCCGCCGGCATCCTGGCCGAGCACCGCCACTGCCGCGAGTCGGCCGCGCTGTTCGACGTCTCGCACATGGGGCAGCTGCGCCTGATCGGCGACGACGCGGCCCGTGCGCTCGAATCGCTGGTGCCGATGGACGTCGTCGACCTCGCCATCGGCAAGCAGCGCTACGCGTTCTTCACCAACAGTGCCGGCGGCCTTCTCGACGACCTGATGATCACCCGCCGCGACGGTGACCTGTTCCTCGTCGTCAACGCGGCCTGCAAGGCCGCCGACATCGCGCACCTGGTGACGAACATCGGCCACCGCTGCACCGTGCAGCCGCTGCCCGACCGCGCGCTGCTCGCGCTGCAGGGACCGAAGGCGGTCCAGGCGCTGACGCGCCTGAACGCCGAAGTCGCGGCCCTCACCTTCATGACCGGCCGCCACGCCGCGCTGGCAGGCGCCGACTGCTTCGTCACCCGCTCGGGCTACACCGGCGAGGACGGCTTCGAGATTTCGGTTCCAGGCGACCAGGCCGAGGCACTCGCCCGCGCGCTCCTCGACCTGCCCGAGGTGAAGCCGGCGGGCCTCGGCGCCCGCGACACCCTGCGCCTCGAAGCCGGCCTGTGCCTGTACGGCCACGACATCAACGAGACCACCACGCCGGTCGAGGCCGGTCTGACCTGGGCGATCCAGAAAGTCCGGCGCGCGGGCGGTGCGCGCCACGGCGGCTACCCGGGCGCGACGGCGATCGACGCGCAACTCACGGCCGGCGCCAGCACCAGGCGCGTCGGCCTGGTGGGCCTGGAGCGCGTACCGGTGCGCGAAGGCGCCCTGATCGTCGACGCGCACGGCCGCAAGCTCGGCCACGTCACCAGCGGCACGCTGGCGCCGACAGTCAACGAGCCGATCGCGATGGCCTACCTCGCCGCCAACCACGCACTGCCGCATCACGAGGTCTACGCCGAGGTCCGCGGCAAGCGCCAGCCGATGCGGGTGAGTGCCATGCCGTTCACGCCGCACCGCTACTTCCGCGGCTGACCCGGCCCCCTGCCCAATTCCCACCGTCCCGACCCACAGGAGCACCCCATGACGACGATGTACACCAACGACCACGAGTGGATCAACATCGAGGACCACGAAGCCGCCACCGTCGGCATCACCCACCACGCACAGGACGCGCTGGGTGACGTGGTCTTCGTCGATCTGCCGGCCGTCGGCAGCACGTTCAAGAAGGGCGATGTCGCCGGTGTCGTCGAGTCGGTCAAGGCCGCGGCGGACCTGTACATGCCGGTCAGCGGCGAGGTGGTCGAGGTCAACGAGGCCCTGCGCGCCGACCCGTCGCTCGCCAACACCGATCCGCTGGGCAACGGCTGGTTCTTCAAGGTCCACGTGGCCGACATGGCCGAGTTCGAGCAGTTGCTCGACGCCCCCGCCTACGACCTGCTCGTCAAGAACAGCTGAACCGACCCCAAGAAAGCCCCGCGATGTTGATGTCTGCCACCAAGCCCCTGCGCGAGCTCGAGAACGCGTCGGAATTCGTCGCCCGCCACATCGGCATCGAGGCCGACGACGAACGCCACATGCTCTCGGTGATCGGCGCCGCGTCGCGGCGCGCGCTGATCGAGGCGATCGTGCCGCGCGGCATCGTGCGCGGCGCGCCGATGGCGCTGCCCGAGCCCCTGACCGAGGCGCAGGCGCTGGCCGAGCTGAAGGCGATCGCGGGCCAGAACCGGCTGCTGAAGAGCTTCATCGGCCAGGGCTATCACGGCACCCACACGCCGGGCGTCATCCTGCGCAACATCCTCGAGAACCCGGCCTGGTACACGGCCTACACGCCTTACCAGGCCGAGATCTCGCAGGGGCGGATGGAAGCGCTCGTCAACTTCCAGACCCTGGTCTGCGACCTGACCGGCATGGCAATCGCCGGCTCGTCGATGCTCGACGAGGCCACGGCTGCGGCCGAGGCGATGACGCTGGCGATGCGCGTCGGCAAGTCGAAGTCGACGACCCTGTTCGTCGCCGACGACGTGCTGCCGCAGACGCTCGAGGTCATCCGCACGCGCGCCACGCCGATCGGCGTCGAGGTGGTCGTCGGCGCTGCCGAGGACGCGGCGCACGCGCAGGCGTTTGCCGTGCTGCTGCAATATCCGGGCGTGGATGGCGTCGTGCGCGAGCTGAAGCCGATCATCGACGCCGTGCACGCCCGCGGGGGCCTCGCGATCGTCGCCGCCGATCTGCTGGCGCTGACGCTGCTTGCTCCGCCCGGCGAGATGGGCGCCGACATCGTGGTCGGCAACACCCAGCGCTTCGGCATGCCGATGGGCAACGGCGGCCCGCACGCGGCCTACCTCGCCACGCGCGACGAGTTCAAACGCTCGATGCCCGGTCGCCTGGTCGGCGTCAGCATCGATGCGCACGGCGCCCCGACTTATCGCCTCGCGCTGCAGACCCGCGAGCAGCACATCCGCCGCGAGAAGGCGACGTCGAACATCTGCACCGCGCAGGTGCTGCCGGCGGTGGTCGCGAGCATGTACGCGGTCTACCACGGGCCCGACGGACTCAAACGCATCGCGCGCCGCGTCGCGAGCTACACCGCGATCCTGGCCGCGGGGCTGAAGGACATGGGTCGCACGCTGCTCAGCGAAGCCGCGTTCGACACCCTCACCATCAACACCGGCGACCACACCGACGCGCTGCTGCAGGCCGCGCGCGATGCGGGCTTCAACCTTCGGCGAAGCTCGGCCCGCAGCATCGGGGTCACGCTCGACGAGACCACCACGCGCGACGACATCACCGCACTGTGGTCGCTCTTCGCGGTCGGCCACCGGCTGCCCGAGTTCGCGCCGTTCGAGAAAGGCGTCGCCTCGCTGATCCCGCCGGCGCTGCAACGCGCCAGCGCCTTCATGACCCACCCGGTGTTCAACCGCCACCACAGCGAGACCGAGATGCTGCGCTACATCCGCAGCCTGTCCGACAAGGACCTCGCGCTCGACCGCTCGATGATCCCGCTCGGCTCCTGCACGATGAAGCTGAACGCGACCAGCGAGATGATCCCGATCACCTGGCCCGAGTTCGCCAACATCCACCCGTTCGCGCCGCAGGACCAGCTGGCCGGCTACGAACAGCTGCGCGTGCAGCTCGAGGACTGGCTGTGCCAGGCCACCGGCTACAGCGGCGTCAGCCTGCAACCGAACGCGGGCTCGCAGGGCGAGTACGCGGGGCTGCTGGTCATCCGCGCGTTCCACGCGGCACGCAACGAGGCCCACCGCACCATCTGCCTCATTCCCGAATCGGCCCACGGCACCAACCCGGCCAGCGCACAGATGGCGGGCCTGCAGGTGGTCGTCACGAAGTGCGACGCCGAAGGCAACATCGACCTGGCCGACCTGCGCGCGAAGTGCGAGCAGCACAGCGCGAAGCTGGCCTGCATCATGATCACCTACCCGTCCACCTACGGCGTGTTCGACACGCACGTGAAGGACATCTGCGCGCTCGTGCACCAGCACGGCGGCCGGGTGTACGTCGACGGCGCGAACATGAACGCGCTGGTCGGCGTGGCAGCTCCCGGCGAGTTCGGCGGTGACGTCAGCCACCTGAATCTGCACAAGACCTTCTGCATCCCGCACGGTGGCGGCGGGCCGGGCGTGGGGCCGACCTGCGTGGTGGCCGATCTGGTGGCTTACCTGCCGGCGCATCGCGCCGCGGGCATCGGCACCGATGCACAGGTCGGTGCGGTCTCGGCCGCCCCGCTCGGCAACGCCGCGGTGCTGCCGATCAGCTGGATGTACATGCGGATGATGGGCAGCGAGGGGCTGACCGCCGCGACCGAGACGGCGATCCTGTCGGCCAACTACATTGCCGCACGGCTGGCCGATCACTACGACATCCACTTCAGCGGCAACATCGACGGCATCAAGGGCGGCGGCGTCGCGCACGAGTGCATCCTCGACCTGCGCCCCTTGAAAGACGCCACGGGCGGTGCCAACGGCGTCAGCGCCGAAGACGTCGCGAAGCGCCTGATCGACTACGGCTTCCACGCGCCGACGCTGAGCTTCCCGGTCGCCGGCACGCTGATGGTCGAACCGACCGAGAGCGAATCACTGGATGAGCTGGACCGCTTCTGCGACGCCATGATCGCGATCCGCGGCGAGATCGCGAAGGTCGAGTCGGGCGCCTGGCCGCGCGACGACAACCCGCTGAAGGCGGCGCCGCACACCGCCGGCGCGCTGCTCAAGCCCGACTGGCCGCACGCGTACTCGCGCGAAGAGGCGGCCTACCCGCTCGCAAGCCTGCGCCGCAGCAAGTACTGGTCGCCGGTGGGCCGGGTCGACAACGTCTACGGCGACCGCAACCTGTTCTGCGCCTGCCCGCCCCTGTCGGCCTACGAAGACTGAAGACGCAGCGCCATGGCCGTCTCGGTCTTCGACCTGTTCAAGATCGGCATCGGCCCCAGCAGCTCGCACACGGTCGGTCCGATGCGCGCGGCGCGGCTGTTCGTCTCCCGCCTGCAGCACGACGGACATCTCGACGTCACACGGCGCATCTGTGCACAGTTGTACGGCTCGCTCGGCGCGACCGGCAAGGGTCACGGCACGGACAAGGCGGTGCTGCTCGGATTGCTCGGACACGAGCCGGATACCGTCGATGTCGAGCGCATCGGCGCTGCGCTCAAGCAGGTGCGCGAGGCCAAGCGCGTCGCGCTGTTCGGGACGCGCGAGGTGGCGTTCAACGAGAAGACCGATCTGGTCTTCTACCGGCGCGAGACGCTGCCGTTCCATGCCAACGGCATGCGCTTCACCGCCTTCGACGCCGATGGTGGCGAGTTGCTGACGCGGGTCTACTACTCGGTCGGAGGCGGCTTCGTCGTCAGCGACGAGATCGCGCAGGACGGCAGTCGGCAGAAGACGATTGCGCCCGACACCACCGTACTCGCCCACCCGTTCCACAGCGGTGCCGATCTGCTCGGGCTGGCGAAGCAGCACCGCTGCAGCATCGCCGAGCTGATGCGGCGCAATGAACGCCACTGGCGCACCGATGCCGAGATCGACGCCGGCCTGCTGAAGATCTGGGCCGTGATGCAGGCCTGCGTGGCGCGCGGCTGCCAGACCGATGGCGTGCTGCCCGGCGGCTTCAAGGTCAAGCGGCGCGCCGCCGACCTGCACCGCCAGCTGTGCGCCAACCCCGAGGCGGCGCTGCGCGACCCCTTGCAGGTGCTCGACTGGGTCAACCTGTACGCGTTGGCCGTCAACGAGGAGAACGCGGCCGGCGGGCGCGTCGTCACCGCGCCGACCAACGGCGCCGCCGGCATCGTGCCGGCCGTGCTGCACTACTACGCGCGCTTCACCCCCGGCGCGAGCGACCGCGGCGTGATCGACTTCCTGCTGACCGCCGCGGCGATCGGCATGCTCTACAAGGAGAACGCGTCGATCTCGGGCGCCGAGGTCGGCTGCCAGGGCGAGGTCGGCGTTGCGTGCTCGATGGCCGCGGGCGCGCTGTGCGCGGTGCTCGGCGGCACGCCGGAGCAGGTCGAGAACGCGGCCGAGATCGGCATGGAGCACCATTTGGGCCTCACCTGCGATCCGGTCGGCGGGCTGGTGCAGATCCCGTGCATCGAGCGCAACGCGATCGCCTCGGTCAAGGCCATCAACGCCGCGCGCATGGCGCTGCGTGGCGACGGCACCCACCACGTCAGCCTCGACCAGGTCATCAAGACGATGCGCGAGACCGGTGCGGACATGATGACGAAGTACAAGGAAACCGCGCGCGGCGGCCTCGCGGTGAACATCGTCGAATGCTGATCGGCGCCCCTGGCGGGGCATCGCCGCTGGAACACCTTATGCATGCTGCACCTGCACATTTCAACCCGCTGCAGGAGCCGCCCCATGTTGGACAAGACGAGCACGACCTTCTCCCACGTCAAACCGGCCGACACCGCGTGGCGCAGCGACGGCCTGCGTGATTTCTTCCTCTACAAGGACCTGGGAGTGGCGGACGCCACCCACGGCAAGGTCATCGCGCACCTGGTCAAGGCCAACATGGCACCTGAAAAGGGCACGGGCTGGCACCGCCATGAAGCGGACTTCCAGATCGTGATCATGACCAAGGGCTGGGCCAAGTTCATGTACGAGGACAAGGTGACACTTGTCGAGGCCGGCGACTGCGTGCATCAACGCCCGGGCATTGCGCACTACCTGTTCGACTACTCTCCGGACATGGAGTACCTCGAGATCGTCGGCCCGGCCGATTTCAAGTCGATCGACGTGCCGGCCGTGTGCGACGTGCCGGCGCCGACGCCCTGGGTCTGATCAAAAATCCATGTCCAACTCCTCGATGTCGTCCGGCTCGAGTCGGGCGGCGGCGATCCACTCCTTCATCTCGGGCATCGCCATGATGGTCTGGCAGTACAGGATGCAGGGCTTGGTCAGCTTGACGTCGTAGGTCAGGAAGCGCGTGACGACCGGCGCGAACATCGCGTCGGCCATGCCGCGCTGCTTGCCGAAAAGGAACGGGCCGCCGTAGGTGGCGAGGCACTCGGTCCAGATCTCGACGATGCGGTCGATATCCGGTTGCGCGCCGGCCCACACCTTGTGACCCGGAAACCTCCCCTTCAGGTTCATCGGCAGCGACGCGCGCAGGTTAGCGAAACCCGAATTCATCTCGCCGCTGACCGAGCGGCAGTGCGCGCGCGCGATCCGGTCGAGCGGCATCAGCCCGGCGTCGGGCTTGATCTCGTTCAGGTACTGGGCGATCGCCAGCGTGTTCCAGACCTTGGCGCCGTCGTGCGTCAGGCACGGCACGCGGATCGATGGCGCGAGCAGCAGCAGTTCCTTGCGGGCGTCGGCGTCGTCCGGCGAGACCATCACCTCGGTGAATTCCAGCCCGGCAAAGCGCGCCATCAGCCAGCCGCGCAGCGACCACGACGAGTAGTTCTTGCTGCTCAGCGTCAACGAGGCGGTCGGCGGCGCCTTGGCCCGGATGGCGGGTTTGGCGGCAGGCTTGGCCGCCACTTTGGACTTCGGCTTCGAGGGGGACGCAACGGGCATGGCGGGCTCTCCGGCGCTGGTGGGCCGTCTGCGGGTTGCAAGGGATGTGCCACGCTGGCGCAGGAGTTGCATTGACGCTCTCACAGAAGCGACCCGGAGAACGCATGATGTACCAGGCCTACCAGGCTCAGTCCGATCTGATGTGGCCGCTGCGCACCCTGGCCAAGCTGTCGGTGCCGATGCTGCAGGACTCGACGTTCGGCTTCGCCGCGCAGTCGACGTCGCGCCGGATGGCCGCGGCGTGCCGCGTGCTCGAACTGGCCGAGGTCACCCACAAGCGGCCGCCCTGGCGCATCGACAGCGCGATGTCGAAGGGGGAGTCGGTGCCGGTGGTCGAGGAGGTGGTGGCGACCACCCCGTTCGCCACGCTGCTGCGTTTTCGCAAACCCGGCGCGGCATCGCAGCCGAAGGTGCTGGTGGTCGCGCCGATGAGCGGCCACTTCGCCACCCTGCTGCGCGACACCGTGCGCACGATGCTGCAGGACCACGACGTCTACGTCACCGACTGGCACAACGTGCGCGACGTCCCGCTCGCCGCCGGCCGCTTCGGGCTCGACGAATACACCCAGCACCTTATCGACTTCATCGCCGCGCTGGGCCCGAACGCGCACGTGCTCGCCGTCTGCCAGCCGACGGTCGCGGCGCTGTCCGCGGTCTCGATCATGTCGGAGGACCAGCATGCCGCCACGCCGGCGAGCCTGACCCTGATGGCCGGCCCGATCGATTGCCGCATCAGCCCCACCGAGGTCAACAGGCTCGCGACCACCAAGCCGATCGCGTGGTTCGAGAAAAACCTGATCAGCACCGTGCCGTGGCGGCACGGCGGCGGCGGCCGGCGGGTGTACCCAGGCTTCGTGCAGCTGTCCGCGTTCATGAGCATGAACAAGGACCGGCACGTCAACGCGTTCAAGGAGTACTACAAGCACCTCGTTGACGACGAATTCGACAAGGCCGAGGTCACGCGCACCTTCTACGAGGAGTACATGGCGGTGGCCGATCTCTCGGCCGACTTCTACATCGAGACGGTCGACCTGGTGTTCCAGAAGTACGCGCTGCCGAAGGGCGAACTGAAGTTTCGCGGGCGCACCGTGAACCCGGCCGCGATCCGCCGCACCGCGCTGGTCACGATCGAGGGCGAGCGCGACGACATCTGCGCGATCGGCCAGACCCTGGCCGCGCAGGATCTCGCGAGCAGCCTGCGGCCCTACATGCGCACCCACTACGTGCAGCCGAACGTCGGCCACTATGGCGTGTTCAGCGGCAAGCGCTGGCAGAACGCGATCTACCCCCTGGTGCGGGACGTGATCCACATCTCGCGGTAGACCCGGCTCAGATCAGATCGGCGACCGCCCGCAAACGCATGGCGTTCGCGCTGCATGTCCGGCGGAAGGCGGTGCCGATGCGCACATCGATCGCGGCACGGTTCCAGAACGTCAGCGCGGCTGCGCAGGCAGTGAGCCAGGCGCCGCGCTGGGGCGGCAACGGCAGCGGCGGCTCGAATGGGCGCGTCGGCAACTCGCCGCCCGCCAGCGGCGCATAGAGCATCGGCAACATGTCGTAGGCCGGTGCCAGCGTCAGCCCGTCGCTCGGGACAAAGCTGAGGTTGCCGGTGTGCATGTCGGTGTTGGCGATCAGGCGGCCGAACCACCAAAGGTGCCGAACACGTTCGACCGACTCGGCGTCGAGCAGCCCGAGGCCTTGCAAACGCTCCGCGAGCATCACCCAGTCGCTGGTGCCCACCCCGAGGAGTGCCGCATCGAGCGCGGCCAAACTGACCAGCCGGCTCCGGCCGAAGCGGCCCTGGCGGTCGAAGCGCTCGACCTCGAGAAACGTGCGCCCCGCGTGCTCGACGATGCGGCTCTGAGCCGCTGCACCGCCAGGCAACTCGGCCACTGCGTCGAGCGCCAGGTGCTCGCAGACCAGCAGGTCGGACCAGCGCCGCACCGCCGCCGACCGATCGGCCCCGGAGAACTTGACCAGCACATGGGGTGTCCTGCTGCCTGCCTGCTCGCGCAGCGCGGTGAACTTCGGGAATTCGCCGGCGGCACTCGATCCGGCCGCGCCCACGCCGATCGCGAGCTCCGCCATCCGCGCGTACGCCACACCCACCGCACGCGCGCGCAATGGCTCCGGCGGCGCCAGCTTTGTCGATTGCCACTGCTCGAACGCCCGGTCGCCCAGGATCAGGTTGCCGCTCACATCGGCCCCGCTGCGACTGAGCACCCACGCGATGTCGTCGTCGCCCCATTCCTGCGGATTCGAGGAGACGCCGAGTTGACGGTGCTCGGCGCGCGCGAGCTGCCGACCCATGTAGCCCTGCGGGCGCATGTCGTACAGGGGATACGGCAGGCCGTCCCACCAGCCGTCGCGCGATTCCTCGGGCACCGGCCAGCCTGTGCCCGCCAGCGGCAGGCAACTGCCCTGCGGACGCACCAGATCCAGTGCGGCGATGCGTTCGGGCCGCCCGTCGCGGTCGACCTCGTAGAGAGAAAGCGGCGAGAACTCGCCTCGCAGGTCGCGGCGCAGCGCATAGCGGGTCCGGCGCGCCTTGCCAGTGCTGACCAGCAGGCCGTCGTCGAGCGCCTGCAGCATCCGATGCAATGTCGGGATGCTGACGCCGAGCGGGGCGGCAATCTCCGCCGCACCGACGGCGGAGCGTCGCGCCAGCACGCTGGTCAGCTGATCACGAGCGGCTTCGTTCCTCGGGCGCATGCGCCATTATGAAATGATTTCCGAGAAGATAAAAGTATCTAACTACCCCGTACAGGACGTCTGTTGGCAGCGTAGTTTTGAAAAGATCTCTCGCGCAATTCACTCCTTCGATGCCGGCATGTGCGCCGGCATCGATCCTCCCGCGGCCGGGGCATCGTGGCTCGACGCGAAACGCCGCTTCGCCCACGCGGCCAACTGGTCGACATAGCTGTAGAGCACCGGCACGACGATCAGCGTCAGCAGCGTCGAGGTGATCACGCCACCGATGATCGCGCGGCCCATCGGCGCCTGGATCTCGCCACCGTCGTCCAGGGCGAGCGCCATCGGCAGCATGCCGAAGATCATCGCCGCGGTCGTCATCATGATCGGCCGCATCCGCACCAGCCCGGCCTGCAGCAGCGCCTCGGCCACGCTCAAGCCGGTCTTGCGCACGTGGTTCGCGTAGTCGACCAGCAAGATGGCGTTCTTCGTCACCAGCCCCATCAGCATCACCAGGCCGATCATCGAGAACAGGTTCAGCGTCGAGCGGGTCAACAGCAACGCCAGCATCACGCCGATCAGCGCCAGCGGCAGCGACGCCATGATCGCGAACGGCTGCAGGAAGCTGCCGAACTGCGACGCCAGCACGATGTAGATGAACAGCACCGCCGCACCCAGCGCCAGCACGATGCCCTGAAAGGCCTCGGCCTGGTCGCGCGACTGGCCGCCCATGTCGAAGCGGTACCCGGGCGGCAGCACGGTCGAGTCGACCAGCTTCTTCACCTCGGCGCTCACGTCGCCGCTGGGCCGGCCGGTGACGCCGGCATACACCGCCTGGCGACGCTGCAGGTCCTGGCGCTTGATCACCTCGGGGTTGACGACCGGCACCACGTCGGCCACGCGCGACAGCGCGATCGGCGTGCCGTCCTTCGCGTAGGCGATCGGCAGGTTGTCGAGCTGCGCGACGTTCTCGCGCATCGGCTGCGGCAGCCGCAGCTCGACCTCGACCTGCTCGCCGTCCGGCGCCGTCCAGTAGGTCGCGACATCGCCATTGACGAAGCTGCGCAGGCTCGCCGCCAGCTGGGTCGGCGTCAGGCCCAGTTCGCGCGCGGCGTCGGCGCGGATGCGCACCGCGTAGGCCGGCAACCCGGGCTTGACCGAGGTTTCGAGGTCGGTGATGCCCTTGATCTTCGCCATCTTGTCCTGCAGCTTCAGCACCTCGCGGTCGAGCACGGCCGGGTCCGGGCCGAGCAGCGAGATGAAGATCGGCCGCTGGCCGAGCGACACGTCGGCGCCGGGGATCGGCGCCAGACCCTTGCGGATCGCCTCCTCGACCTGCTTCTGCGTCCGTTGGCGCTCGTGCGGCTTGACCAGCTGGATCGTGAGGTCGCCGGTGTTGCGCGAGCCGTTGCCCGTGTCGCCGACGCTCGTGGAGACCATGCGCACCTCCGGCATCGCCCGCACCACGTCCTCGACCTGGCGCATCTTCTCGCTGCCGCGGGTCAGGCTGGTGCCCACCGGCATGCGCACGTTCATGCGGATGTAGCTGTCGTCGGTGTCGGGGATGAACTCCGTGCCGACGACGGTCGACAGCCCGATCGCGGCAACGAAGCTGCCGATCGCGGCCCAGACGACCAACCCGCGCGAGGTGATCGTCGCGAAGCGCAGTCGGCGCGGCTCGGCCATCAACCGGCGTCCCTGCGCGTCGAACGGGTGTCCCCACGCCGGGATCGGCGGGAACCACATCCGGTGCCGACGCCCGCCGAACACCCAATGGATCAGCCGCTCGTAGATGCCATGCATCACGTCGAGCAGACGGTCGGTCGCACGCATCAGGTGGCCGATGACCGGCATCTTCAGCAGCCGGTTGGTCGGCGGCTCGCGCCAGATGCTGGACAGCATCGGGTCGAGCGTGAAGCTGACGAACAGGCTGACCAGCACCGCCGTGACGACCGTGATGCCGAACGGGAAGAAGAACTTGCCGACGATCCCCTTCATGAACGCGACCGGCACGAACACCGCGCAGATCGCGAAGGTCGTCGCCATCACCGCCAGGCCGATTTCCTCGGTCCCCTCGCGCGCCGCGGCCAAGTGGCTCTTGCCCATGTGGACATGGCGCACGATGTTCTCGCGCACCACGATCGCGTCGTCGATCAGCAGGCCGATGCACAGGCTGAGCGCCATCATCGTCATGAAGTTCAGCGTGAAGCCGAACGCGTAGATCGCGATGAAGGCCGAGATCACCGCGATCGGCAGGGTCAGGCCGGTGATGATCGTGCTGCGCCAGCTGTGCAGGAACAGGAACACGATCGCGATCGTCAGCAGCGCGCCCTCGATCAGCGTGCGCTTCACACCCTTCAGCGAGTCCTTGACCCAGTCGCTGTCGGCGTAGACCAGTCGCAGTTCGACGCCGGGCGGCAGCGACTTGCGCATCTCCTCGGTCGCGGCCTTGATGCCGTCGCCGGTCTCGACGATGTTCGCTTCCTGCTGCTTGTAGACGTAGAACGCGATGGCCGGAACGCCGTCGACCCGCGCCAGCGAGTCGGGCTCGCGCTCGCGTTCGACCAGTTCGCCCAGGTCGCCGAGCCGCACGACGAGGTTGCCGCGGTTCGCGATCACGAGATCGCCGAACGCCTTGGCGTCGCGCACCCGCCCCTCGACCCGCACCAGCGCGTCTTCCTTCGCGCTGCTGAGCAGCCCGACCGGCACGTCGGCATTGACCTTCTGCAGCGCCGCGGACACGTCGGCCGGCGTCAGCTGGTAGGCGCGCAGGCGCTGCGGATCGAGGTCGACGCGCACCTGGCGCGTCGTCATGCCGCCCACATCCACGCGGGCCACGCCGGCGACGCGCTCGATGCGCTTGCGCACGGTCTGGTCGGCCAGCAGCGACAGCTCGCGCGCGCTGCGCGTCGGGGCGATCAGCGCGAGCTGCACCGTCGGCTGCGCGTTGTCGCCGTCGAAGCGCGAGATGTAGGGCGCCTTGGCGTCGCGCGGGAAGCCGGGCTGCAGCGCCGAGACCTTGTCGCGCACGTCCTGCACCGCGCGGCTCATGTCGGCGCCGAGCAGGAACTCGACGACCGTCTCGCTGCGCCCTTCGACGCTGTTCGAGCGGATCATCTTGACGCCGGCGATGCCGTTCAGCCCGAGCTCGATCGGCCGGGTCAGTTCGGTCTCGATCGCCTCCGGCGAAGCGCCCGGGTAGGCGACACTGACGAACACGACCGGGATCGACACGTCCGGCATGCGCTCGACGCGCAGCTGGTTGTACGAGAACAGGCCGAGCACGCACAGCGCGGCCATCACCATCGTCGCGAAGACGGGGTTGTTGATCGAGACGCGAGTGAACCACATGTCAGGACGCCTTGCCGGGGGCCGCGGAACTCGCGCTCGCCGCGGGCATGCCGGAGCCGGCGCCCTTTGCGACGACCTTGGCCGGCGCGCCCTCCTTCAGCGTGTCGAAGCGCGCGGCCAGCACCTGCGCGTCGGCCGCCAGGCCCTTGGTCACCTCGACCCGCCCGTTCGACGCATCGCGCCGACCCGTGATCACGAGCCGGCGTACCAGCGCGCCGTTCTCGACCGTCCAGACGAAGTCCTGACCCGATGACTGGCCCACCGACGTGACGGGGACCGTCAGCCGCGGCGCCGGATCGTCCAGCGAGACGAGGGCGCTGGCGTACTGCCCGGCGCGAAATCGCTCGTCGGCATTCGGCAGCAGCACGACGACGCGGATCCCGCGCGTGCCCGCCTCGGCCATCGGCGCAATGCGGTCGATGCGCCCTTCGACAGCCTCGGTCGCCCCTTCGACCCGCACCGCGAGCTTCTGCCCGGGCCGCAGCATCGAGACCTGGTGTGTGCCGACGACACCACCGAGCTCCAACTCCTTCAGGTCGACCACCGTCATCAGCTCCTGCTCGGCGCTGACCTTCTCGCCCGGCACCACGTTGCGCCGGCCGATCACACCGCTGATCGGCGCGACCAGCGCCGCCTCGCGGATGCCCAGCGCCGAGGTCGCGAGCTGCGCCTGCGCCGACTTGAGCTGCGCGCGTGCCGCCTCGAGCGACGCACGCGAGCTTTCCAGCGCGTTCGCCGAGATGAACTTCTGGTTCGCCAGGTCTTCGTTCGACCTGTGGATGCGCTCGGCCTCGGCCATGCGCGCCCGCGCCGAATCGACGCCGGCGGCGCGCTCGGCATTGCGGCTCTGCAGATCGGACAAATCGATCGTGCCCAGGGACTGTCCGGCCTTGACCCGGCTGCCTTCGGCGACCGACAGCGTCAGCAACGTGCCCGCCGCCTTGGCCCGAACCACCGCGGTCCGCGGCGCCATCAGCGGGCCGGAGAACTCGATCCGCTCGGGCATCGCCGCGAGCAACGGCTTGACGACTTCAACGGGGGTGAATTCGAGCGTCACATCGGGCTTCTTGTCCTTGTTGCCGTCGCCGCTTTTGGCACGCGACTGCACCACCCCCACGGCGACGAGCGCGACGATGATCGCGACGCCTCCGCCCACCAGCCACGGCTTGCGCATCGGGCTTTCCTTCCTGTTGTTGTCCAGATTCCGGGCGAGAGTGTAGGCACGGCCCGTCGCGGTACAACCCCTTGTTGCGACAAACTGCAGATTGAAGGGGTCAGGCTGCCGCGGCGCGCGCCCGTCGGTCGAGCACGTCGGCGCGGGCCGAGCAGCCCGTTGCCAACGCCGCCGCGCCGACGGCAGACCAGAACACCGCCAGCCAGGCGCCCTGGAACCAGAACCACGCCACCTCCGCGGCCACATCGACCGCCCAGATCAGCCCGATGGCCGTCTTGCCGTAGCCGAGCGACGCCAGGTACAGCGAGAAGAACGCGTACAGGCTGGTGTGCGGGCACCGTGAAGAACACGCCGGCGAAGAACCACGCGACGACCGGCGCGCAGTACCGCGAGCGCGCCGGGTGCCGCCTCGCCGCCGTGCGGCGCGTCCTTCAACGTCCGCAACCGGGCCGCCGCGACCAAGCGCCGCCTCGCTGATCGGGATCACGCCGGCCGTGCGGACGAACAGCAGCACCGTGACGCCCGCGACCCACCCGTAGCCGGCCGGCACGAAGAAGCCGCAGGCGCTGAGCAGCGCCAACAGCACCGCGATGCGCAGCAGCTGAATGCGGCGGCCGGTGTGGTCGGCCAGCCAACCCCACGCGTGAGGGCTGAACAGCCGGGTCGAGCTCTGCAGGGAGGCGAGCGCTCCGATCGCCAGCGTGCTGTAACCGAGTTGCTGGAACCACAGCGGCGCGTAGGTGCCGAACAGGCCCGCGTACGAGAAGTACGTGAACGACACGGCGCCGAAGGCGAACAGCGTGCGCCGCGGCGGCGCAGCCGCCGACGCGGCGGCGGCGGTCATCCGGCGCGGGTCGGGGCCTGCGCGGGAATCGGCCGGGTGGCCACCACCACATCGCCGCACTGCGCGCGCTGGCGCAGTGCATGGTCCATCAGCACCAGCGCCAGCATCGCCTCGGCGATCGGCGTGGCGCGGATGCCGACGCACGGGTCGTGGCGGCCGAAGGTCTCGACCGTGGCCGGCTGGCCCGCGAGGTCGATCGATTGCCGCGGGCTGCGGATCGAACTGGTCGGCTTGATCGCGAGGCTGACGGCGATGTCCTGCCCGGTCGAGATGCCGCCGGAGACGCCGCCCGCGTTGTTGCTCAGGAAGCCCTGCGGCGTCATCTCGTCACCGTGCGTCGTGCCGCGCTGCGCCACGCTGGCGAATCCGGCGCCGATCTCGACGCCCTTGACCGCGTTGATGCCCATCATCACCTTGGCGATGTCGGCGTCGAGCTTGTCGAACAGCGGCTCGCCGAGCCCGATCGGCACGTTGCGCGCGCCGACGAAGATGCGCGCTCCGCACGAGTCGCCGGCCTTGCGCAACTCGTCCATGTAGGCCTCGAGGCGCGGGATGTCGCTCGCGTTGGCGGCGAAGAACGGGTTGTCCGGGATGTGATCGAGCGACTCGAACGGGATCTCGATGGCACCGATCTGCGTCATGTGACCGAAGAACGTCGTGCCGAACTTCTCCTTCAGCCATTTGCGCGCCACCGCACCGGCGCCGACCATCGGCGCGGTCATGCGCGCCGAGGCGCGGCCGCCGCCGCGCGGGTCGCGCAGCCCGTATTTGTGCAGGTAGGCGTAGTCGGCGTGGCCGGGGCGGAAAGTGTTGAGGATGTTGCCGTAGTCCTTGCTGCGCTGGTCGGTGTTGCGGATCAGCAGGCAGATCGGCGTGCCGGTGGTCAGGCCCTCGTAGACGCCCGACAGGATCTCGACCGCATCGGGCTCGTTGCGCTGGGTTACGTGGCGCGAGGTGCCGGGACGGCGGCGGTCGAGATCGGGCTGGATGTCGGCCTCGCTCAACGCCATGCCGGGCGGGCACCCGTCGATCACGCAGCCAATCGCGGGGCCGTGGCTCTCGCCGAAATTGGTGACGCGGAAGAGTTCGCCGAGGGTGCTGCCGGACATGCGTTGCGCGCTTTCAGGGTGCCAGAACGCCAACACCGCCCGAAGGCGGTGCTGGCACGGGGCTCGATTCTAAGAGTTCAGGAGGTCTGCTCGTCGCGGGGTTCGTTCTCGACCGGCCAGTCGCGGATGTAGGCCTTCAACATCCGGTTTTCGAAGTCCTGGCCGTCGACGACCGCCTTGGCCACGTCGTAGAACGAGATCACGCCCATCAGCGTGCGCTGGCTCATCACCGGCATGTAGCGCGCGTGGCGGCCGAGCATCATGCGGCGCACCTCGTCGATCTCGGTCTCGGGCGTGCAGGTCAGCGGGTGGTCGTCCATCACGCTGCGCACCAGCGTGCCGCCCAGTCCACCGCCGTTCTTGACGATGGCCTGGATCACTTCCCGAAAGGTCAGCATGCCGGTCAATTCGCCGTGGTCCATCACCACCAGCGAGCCGATGTCGCGCTCGGACATCGCGCTGACCGCCTCGTGCAACGCCTGATCGGGCGAGACAGTGAACAGGGTTCCGCCCTTGACGCGGAGAATGTCGCTGACTTTCATGTGGCACTCCCGAGGCGTGGTGTTGAAGTCAATATAGCCCACAATGCCGCGCCAGAACACCCTCGCAACCCAGCGCACGCCACGGGAGACCTCTCATGCCCGGCCCTTCCGATCCCGGTTTCGACACCCTGGCGCTGCACGCCGGCGCCGCACCCGACCCTGCGACCGGCGCGCGTGCCGTGCCGATCCATCTGACCACGTCGTTCGTGTTCGAGAACAGCGAGCACGCGGCATCGCTGTTCAACATGGAGCGTTCCGGCCACGTCTACAGCCGCATCTCGAACCCGACCAACGCGGTGCTGGAGGAACGCGTCGCCGCGCTCGAAGGCGGGACCGGCGCGATCGCCACCGCGAGCGGCCAGGCTGCGATGCACCTGGGCATCGCGACGATCGCCGGCGCCGGTTCGCACATCGTCGCGTCGAGCGCGCTGTACGGCGGCTCGCACAACCTGTTGCACTACACGCTGTCGCGTTTCGGCATCGCGACCACCTTCGTGCGCCCGGGCGACGTCGACGGCTGGCGCGCCGCGATCCGCCCGAACACCAAGCTGCTGTTCGGCGAGACGCTCGGCAACCCCGGCCTCGACGTGCTCGACATCCCGACCGTCGCCGCCCTCGCCCACGACCACGGCCTGCCGTTGATGGTCGACTCCACCTTCACGACGCCGTGGCTGATGAAGCCGTTCGAACACGGTGCCGACCTGCTGTTCCACTCGGCGACCAAGTTCCTCTCCGGCCACGGCACCGTCATCGGCGGCGTGCTGGTCGACAGCGGCCAGTTCGACTGGACCGCGGCGCACAACCGCCACGGCGGCTTTGCCGAATTGGCGCAGCCCTACGACGGCTTCCACGGCATGGTGTTCGCCGAGGAGAGCAGCGTCGGCGCGTTCCTGCTGCGGGCCCGTCGCGAAGGCCTGCGCGACTTCGGCGCCTGCATGAGCCCGCACACCGCGTGGCTGATCCTGCAGGGCGTCGAGACGCTGCCGCTGCGCATGGCGCGGCACATCGAGAACACGCGCAAGGTGGTGCAGTTCCTCGCCGGCCAGAAGTTGGTCGCCCGCATTGGCTACCCGGAGCTCGAATCGCACCCCGACCATGCGCTCGCCAAGCGCCTGCTGCCGCGCGGCTGCGGCTCGATCTTCAGCTTCGACCTGCGCGGCTCGCGCGCCCAGGGCGTCGCGTTCATCGAGGCGCTGAAGCTGTTCTCGCACCTGGCCAACGTGGGCGACTGCCGCTCGCTGGTGATCCACCCGGCGTCGACCACGCACTTCCGCATGGACGACGCGGCGCTCGCGCAGGCCGGCATCGGCGCGGGAACGATCCGCCTGTCGATCGGCCTGGAGGATGCGGACGACCTGATCGACGACCTGAAGCGCGCGCTGAAGGCCGCCGAGAAAGCGGGCGCGTGATGGAACTGGACGTCACCACCTCGGCAGGAACGGCGCCCGCCTATGCCTACACCGGCGGAAAGCCGTTCGACCCGACGCTCCCCTGCGTCGCGTTCGTGCATGGCGCGTTGCACGATCACAGCGTCTGGACGCTGCTCGCGCGCTGGTTCGCGCACCACGGCCATGCCGTGCTCGCGGTCGACCTGCCGGGCCACGGCCGCAGCCGCGGCGCACCGCTGGCGGATGTCGAAAGCCTGGCGGACTGGCTGCTCGCGTTGCTGGCCGCCGCCGGTGTGGCGCGGGCCGCATTCGTCGGCCACAGCATGGGATCGCTGATCGCCCTGGAAGCCGCCAGCCGCGCGCCGGAGCGCGCCAGCAGGCTCGTGATGATCGGCACCGCATACCCGATGAAGGTCTCGCCCGCGCTGCTGGACACGGCACGCGATGCGCCACTGGCAGCGATCGACATGGTCAACGCGTTCTCGCACGCCGGCTTGGCCGCCAAGCCCTCGGCGCCCGGCCCCGGCACCTGGCTGCACGGTGCGAACCGGGCGCTGATGCGCCGGGTCCAGGCCGGGCAGACCGGCGTCAACCTGTTCCACAACGACTTCCAGGCCTGTGATCGATACGGCGGTGGCCTCGACGCGGCCGCCCGCGTGAGTTGCCCCGCGCACTTGATCCTCGGCGACCGCGACCAGATGACCAGCCCGAAGCAGTCGCGCGAGCTCGCGCAGGCGCTGCGCGCCGCGGTCCAGACCGTGCCGGCCGGGCATGCGCTGATGTCCGAGGCGCCGGACGCGGTACTCGCCGCCCTGCGCCGCGCCCTGGCCTGATGGCGCGGCGCACGGCGACGCACGTCGGTAACTCGCAACGGACTTCAGGGCGAATTGAAACCAGTTTGACATTCTGACCGGGCGGCTCGCTACCATCCGCCCATGGTTGCTGCCGCCGATCCGCGCATCACACACATCGAGCGCCTCGTCACGGCGATCGATCTGCCGATCGGCCGCTGGGATCGCGACGCGCGGCTGGTCTTCTGCAACGATCACTACCTGGCCTGGGCCGGCCGGCCGCGCGATCAGTTGCTCGGCCGCACGCTGCAGGAACTGTTCGGCGAGATCGCCTGGGCTGCAGCAGCGCCCGCCTTCATGCAGGCGTTCGAAGGCCACACCCTCACCTACCAGCGCCAGCTGATGCATGGCCCCACGCCGGGCCGCTGGGCGCGCATCCAGGTGTTCCCCGATGCCGACGCGAACGGCACCGTCGAGGCGGTGTTCACGATCGCGACCGACATCCACGACGACGTGATCGCGCGCGAGACCCTGACGGCGACGCAGAAGCGCCTCGACCGCTTCACCGAGAACATCCCCTACCCGCTCACGTACGTCGACCACCAGTTCGTGCTGCGCTTCGTCAACAAGGCGTACTGCGAGGCGACGGGCACGCGGCGCGAGGACCTGCTCGGCCGCCACATCGGCGATGCGCGGGGCGCCCGCCGGTGGGCCGAGCATGCGCCGTATTTCGAGCGCGCGCTGCAGGGCCGCGCGGTGCAGTACACGCGCCTGGTCGACGCGCTGCCGCAAGGCCCGCGCTGGATGCGCACGAGCTACGTGCCCGACCTGGCCGAGGACGGTCAGGTGCTCGGCCTGTACACCGTCACGGTCGACGTGCACGAGCTCACCGTCTCGCAGGAGAAGCTCAAGCGCCGCGTCGAACGCGACGGCCTGACCGACGTGCTGAGCCGGCGCACGATGATGGACCATGTCGAGGCGGCCCTGGTCGAGGCCGAGCGCCAGCCGGTCGCGCTCTACTTCGTCGACCTCGACGGTTTCAAGGCCGTGAACGACCGTCTCGGGCACGCCGAGGGTGATGCGCTGCTGGTGGCCGTGGGACGCGCGCTGCAGGAGGCGGTGCGGGCCGACGACGCGGTCGGGCGTTTCGGCGGCGACGAGTTCCTCGTGCTCGCCCCGGTGCGTGACCACGACGGCGCCCAGGCGCTCGCGGTCCACATGCTGGCTGCCGTCGGGTCGGTCACCGGCAACGGGCCGCTCGGCGGCGTCGTCAGCGCGAGCATCGGCTATGCGCTGGCGCCGCGCGACGCACGCCACCCGCTGACGCTGCTGCAGCTGGCCGACGACGCGATGTACGCGGCCAAGCGCAGCGGCAAGAACTGCGCGATGCACTGCGCGGCGATCGCGTTCGAGTCGACGCGTTAGTCGCGTCGGGCACCCTCAGGGAGGTGCCGACTCGTCGGTCTCCAGCAGTTCCTGCAGGGTCATGGTGTCGAACCCGGCGCGCCGCCACAGGCCGCGCGCCGAGGTGCCGGGGGCCAGCAGCATCAGCGCGATCAGGGGCTGCGCCGGGGTTCGCGCCGGGTCGCACAGCAGCACGAAGCGCGGGTCGTCGGCTTCGTCGAGCTGGCCGATCCAGTCGAACTGCATCAGGGTCTCGAGGATCGGCTCGGTCTGCAACGGATCGATCCGCAGCGTCTCGCCGAGCTGGCCGACGCTCAGGCCGCGCTCGCCGGCCTCGCGCGCGACTGCCAGTTCGCGCAGCACCGCCAGCGCGAGCTGCAGCTTGGCGCCGGGGCCGTCCGGCCAGCGCTTCACGCGCAACTGCAGGCTCGGTGCGTAAGCCGCGATCACGGCGCCGAGCAGCACCATGACCCAGCCGAGGTAGATCCAGATCAGCAGAATCGGCACGGCCGCCAGGGTGCCGTAGATCACGGTGTAGGTCGGCACCGTCTGCAAGTACCAGCCCAGCAGCTTCTTCGCGACTTCGATGCCGACCGCGGTGAACGCGCCGCCGGCGATCGCATGGCGCCAGCGGACGTGGGTGTTCGGGACATAGTGGAACAGGCCGGCGAACGCCACGACGAGCAACAGGAACTCCAGCACCGCGAGCAGCAGCGCGACGCCGCCCGGCAGCACCGCGACCAGCCCCTTCGACGCCGAAATCGCGTACGACGTCAGGCTCAGGCTGACGCCGAGCACGAGCGGGCCGAGGGTTGCCGCCGACCAGTACACGAGCACGCGCTGCGTGATCGGCCGCATCGCGCGCACGCGCCAGATGTTGTTGAGCGTGCGATCGATCGTGAGCATCAAGGCCAGCGCGGCAAACACCAGGAAGACCAGACCGACACTGCCGACACCCTGGGCCTTGCCGGCGAACTGGTTCAGCGCCTTGAGCACCTGGCTGGCGATGTCCTGCGGGACCAGGGTCTGCAGGAAGTACTTCTGCAGCGCCTCCTGGAAGCGCGCGAACATCGGGAACGCCGAGAACACCGCAAGCATCACGGTCAGCAGCGGCACGAGCGAGATCAGCGTCGTGAAGGTCAGGCTGCTCGCGGTGAGGCCCAGGCGGTCCTCGCGGAAGCGGGCGCGAAGCGTGCGAAGGGTGTCGCGCCACGGCCAGGTCTGCAGGGTCTGGACCAGGTCCGGCAGCTCGTCGTGAACTGCCGTCTTGATCGTGGTCGTGAGCTTCATTGCTGGCATCATGCCAGTGATGCAAGCCTCCCCCTCCGCAAGCGCCGGCGCCGCGCCGCCGCTGCCCGCCCCCATCGCCTGGACCCGCGCCGCGGCCGTCGGCAGCGTCATCGCGCTGATCGCTCTCGGGCTCGCATGGGAGCTGTGGCTCGCCCCCACCGGCAGCCGGACGCTCGCGCTGAAGGTCCTGCCGTTGCTGATCCCGCTCGGCGGGCTGCTTCGCAACCGCATGTACACCTACCGCTGGCTCAGCCTGATGGTGTGGCTGTATTTCACCGAGGGCGTGGTGCGCGCGACGAGCGAGCGCGGCGCCGGTGTGTGGCTCGGCACGCTCGAGGTGCTGCTGTGCCTGCTGCTGTTCGCGGCCTGCGCGGCGCACGTGCGCTGGCGCCTGCGCAACGCAAAGGAACAGGACGCATGACGCTGATCGACGAACTGCGTGCTGCCGTCGGCGCGGCCCACGTGCTGGTGGACGGCGACCTCTCGGGCTATGAGATCGACTGGCGCAAACGCTACCGCGGCCGCGCGCGCGCCGTCGTTCGCCCGGGTTCGACGGCCGAGGTGGCCGCCGTCGTCCGCGCGTGCACAGCAAACGGCACCGCGATCGTCCCGCAAGGCGGCAACACCGGCCTGGTCGGTGCGTCGATCCCGGACGACAGCGGCACGCAGGTGCTGCTGAGCCTGACCCGCATGAACCGCGTGCGCGAGATCGACGTCGCGAACCTCGCGATGACGGTCGACGCCGGCTGCGTGCTGCAGAGCGTGCAGGAGGCTGCGGCTGCACGCGGCCTGCTGTTCCCGCTCAGCCTGGCCGCCGAGGGCAGCTGCACGATCGGCGGCAACCTCGCCACCAACGCCGGCGGCACCCAGGTGCTTCGCTACGGCAACACGCGCGAGCTGTGCCTCGGCCTGGAGGTCGTGACCGCATCGGGCGAGATCTGGAACGGACTCACCGGCCTGCGCAAGGACAACACCGGCTACGACCTGCGCGATCTGTTCATCGGCAGCGAGGGCACGCTCGGCATCATCACCGGGGCCACGTTGAAGTTGCACCCGCAGCCGGCCGCCGTGACCACCGCGCTGGCGTCTCTCGCGACGCTCGAAGCCGCCGTCCAGCTGCTGCAGCTCGCCCAGGCGCGGCTGGGTGCCGGCCTCACCGGCTTCGAGGTGATGGGCCGCTACGCGCTCGGCCTCGTCCGCACGCACATGCCGCAGCTCGCGCAGCCGCTGCCGCCGGCCGACTGGACGGTCCTGCTCGAGCAATCGGACAACGAGGGCGAGGCCCACGCGCAGGCGCTGTTCGAGGCACTGCTCGAGACGGCGCTGGACCGCGGCCTGATCGCCGACGCGGCGGTGGCGAGCAGCCTCGAGCAGTCGAACGCGATGTGGCACCTGCGCGAGTCGATCCCGATGGCCCAGGCCCAGGAAGGCGCGAACATCAAGCACGACATCGCGCTGCCGGTCTCGGCCGTCGCCGAGTTCGTGGCAGCCACCGACGCCGCGCTCTCGGCCGGCTTCCCGGGTGTGCGCCTCGTCAACTTCGGCCACCTCGGCGACGGCAACCTGCACTACAACGTGCAGGCCCCCGAGGGCGTCGATGCGACCGCGTTCCTGCGCGACCACGAGCACGCGGTCAACACGCTGGTGTACGACGCGGTTGGCCGCTTCGCGGGCTCGATTTCCGCGGAGCACGGCGTGGGCGCGCTGAAGCGGGACGAACTGGCACAGCGCAAATCGCCGGTGGCGCTGGGGATGATGCGCGCGATCAAGCAGGCGCTCGATCCGAACGGGATGCTGAACCCGGGACGCGTGCTCTGAAGCGTCGCCTCCGAACGTTCAGCTCGACGCTTCCGCCTGCGCCGCGCCGGAGCGCGCCTGCGCCAGCAACCAGGCTGCGAAATCGAGCACCTCCGGCTTGCGCGGCGCGCCGGCCGATTGCACGAGGTAGTAGCTGCGCGGCGACGCGACCGTCTTCTTGAACGGCGCGACCAGCTTGCGTTCCGCAAGCAGCTGCTTCAGCAGCGGGCTGCGGCCCAGGGCCACCCCCTGCCCTGCCACGGCCGCGTTGATCAACTGGTCGAACTGCGAGAAGTGCAGCACGCTGGCGGGCTTCAGCGTGTCCAGCTTCATCGCGCGCAGCCAGATCGGCCAGTCCTGCATGTCGGCGCCGGGGCCGGAATCGAGGTACATCAGCACGTGGTGGCGCAGGTCCTCGGGCGTCTTCAGCGGTCGCGACTTGTCCCGCAACAGCTTCGGACTGCACACCGGCAGCACCACGTCGCCGAACAGCAGCTCGGCGCCGGCATCGATCGCGTCCTCCGACTGGTAGCGGATCGCGAGGTCCACGCCGTCGCGGTTCAGGTTCACCAGCGCATAGCCGGCCGAGATGCGGACGTCGACATCGGGGCGCGACGCGGTGAAGCTGGCCAGCCGCGGGATCAGCCACAGGCCCGCGAACCCGGGCGTCGTGGTCACGACCACGGTCTTCGCACGGCGGTCGCGCTGCAGTTCACCGCCGATCTGATGCAGCCGACCCAGCACATCGGACACGACCTGCGCCAGCGCCTGGCCCTCGTCTGTCAGGCGCAAGGCACGGTGCAGTCGGCGGAACAGCGGCAATCCGTAGTGCTCCTCGAGCGCGGCGATCTGGCGGCTCACGGCCGATTGCGTCAGCGCCAGCTCGTCGGCCGCCTTGGTGAAGCTCAGGTGGCGCGCCGACGCCTCGAAGGCTTCGAGCTGATCGAGCGGCGGCAGGTCGTAGTGGCGCATCAAGGCTCCCGGACAGCGGCATTCGCATTCTAGAACCGCATGCGAGACATTCAAACATACCGTTTGAGCGAGCGGGACGTACGCACGAAACTGCCTTCACGCACCGCATGACGGTGCCTCATGTGAAGGACCAGCACCATGAACACCACCGACCTGCACCCCGCCGCCATCAGCCTGCGCAAGGGCCAGATCCATCGCATCCGCCACGGCACCGGGCAGCGCATCGAGGCGCTGAACGGCTGCCTGTGGGTGACGATCGACAACGACCTGCGCGACGTGTTCGTCTCGCCCGGCGAAGGCTTCAGCATCGACCGGGATGCCGACACGCTGGTCAGCGCGATGGCCGATTCGAGCTTCGTGGTGCTCGAGCCGCTTTGAGCCGCCGGTCTACTGGACCGGATTCTTGAGCGACTCGGGCAGTGCCACGGTGACGATCTCGATGCCCTCGTCGCGCAGCGCCTCGGCATCCTCCGCCGAGGCGTGGCCGCGGATGCCGCGCTCCTGCGCCTCACCGTAGTGGATGCGTCGTGCCTCCTCCGGGAAGCGGTCGCCGACGTCCTCGGTGGACGCGATGGCGTCGCGCATCGCGCGCAGCCAGCGGCCCTGGGCACGGGCCTGCGCGATCTCGCCGGCGGCCGGCGGCGGGCCGACCGCATCGCCGCGCGGCGTGGACACGTTCAGGCGCGGCGCGCTGGGCAGCCGCACGATGGCCTTGTCCTCGCACAACGGGCACGCGATCAGGCCGCGTTCACCCTGCGCAACGAAATCGGCGTCGGACGCGAACCAGCCTTCGAATCGATGTTCGCGCGCGCAACGCAGGTTCAGGACCTTCATCGTCCGGATTATCGGACCGCGCCGCTCACGGCGCGGGCGACCACTCGAGAGGCCAGCGGCCGGCGCGCCAATTCTGCAACCAGAGCAAGCCGATCAGTGTCTTGGCGTCGGTCAGTTCGCCGCGCCGGGCGGCCTCGTCGAGCTGCTCCGCGCTCATCTCGGTGACGTCGAGGAACTCGCCGACATCGAGCCGGCGTTCGCCGAGCGTGAGGCCGCGCGCGAACCAGACCTCGATGCCCTCGTTCGAATAGGCGATCGCGTTGTGCAGGATTCCCGCACGGGCCCATTCGGCGGCGCGATAACCGGTCTCCTCGGCCAGCTCGCGGATGCCGCAGGTCAGCGGCGCCTCGCCGGCGTCGAGCTTGCCGGCCGGGAATTCCAGCATCACGCGGGCCAGCGGGTGGCGCCACTGGCGCTCGACGACGAGGCGCCCGTCCGGCAGCAGCGGCACGACCATCACGGCGCCCGGGTGGACGATGTACTCGCGCTCGGCGTTGCTGCCGTCGGGCAGGCGGACATCGTCGCGGCGAACGTGCAGGAACTTGCCGCGGTATGCCCGTTCGGAGAGCAGCGTCTCCTCGCGCAGGTGGACGTCCCCGGGTGTCGGCGATGCGCTCATCGTCCGCGCCGCAGGTAGCGCCACACGAAGCCGGGGAAGGCGAACGTGAGGAAAGTGAAGCCCAGGGCCGCGTAGAACTCCCAGCCCTGCGGCTGGCGCTGACCGGCACGCGCCTCGAGCGCGAATCCGATCGCGAGCGTCAGACCCCAGAACACGACGAGTTCAAGCAGGCGCCACCCGATCGACTTGGGCGCGTGCGCCGGACCGACGACGAACAGCCGCTCGTTGACGAACGGCAGGTTCGCCGCGACCAGCGCGATCAGCAGCACCAGCCAGACCGCCGGCGTCGAAGCCATCCCGTCAGGTCGCCAGCGCCTTGACGATCGCCTGCACGCACAGCGTCATCAGGCCGCCAGGGAGGATGCCGAAGAACAGCACCGCCGCGCCGTTCAGGGACATCACCGCGCGCACGTCACCGCTGCTCTCGAGCGGGCGCGCATCGGCGGGTTCGTCGAAGTACATGACCTTGATGACCCGCAGGTAGTAGAACGCACCGACCAGCGACAGCACCACCGCCGCCACCGCCAGCACCAGGTAGCCGGTGACGTTGGTGGAGACGAGCGACTGCAGCACGGACAGCTTCGCGTAGAAGCCCACGGTCGGCGGGAGGCCGGCCAGCGACAGCATGAAGATCGTCATCACCAGCGCGAACCACGGGCTGCGCTTGGCGAGACCGGCAAGGTCGGACACCTCCTCGGACTCGAAGCCCTGGCGCGACAGCAGCATGATCATGCCGAAGCTGCCGAGTGTCGTCAGCACGTAGGTGACGATGTAGAACATCGACGACGCGTACGAATTGGCTGCCGAGATCGTGTTGTTGTAGACCACGCCCGAGCACAGGCCGAGCAGCATGAAGCCCATCTGCGCGATGCTCGAGTACGCAAGCATGCGCTTCAGGTTGGTTTGCGCGATCGCGACGATGTTGCCCAGCAGCATCGAGCCGACCGACAGCACGACCAGCATCTGCTGCCAGTCGTAGGCCAGGCCGATCATGCCCTCGACCAGCAGGCGCAGCGTGATCGCGAACGCGGCCAGCTTGGGCGCGCCGCCCAGCAGCAACGTCGCGGCGGTCGGCGCGCCTTGATAGACGTCGGGCACCCACATGTGGAACGGCACCGCGCCGAGCTTGAAGCCCAGCCCCGCGACCAGGAACACGACGCCGAGGATCATCACCGACTTGTTGATCTGGCCGGTGCCGATCGCCTTGTAGACCTCCGGGATCTCGAGCGAACCGGTGGCGCCGTACATCATCGACAGGCCGTACAGCAGGAAGCCGCTCGCCAGCGCGCCCAGCACGAAGTACTTCATCGCCGCCTCGGTGGCGTCGGCGTGATCACGGCGCATCGCGACCAGCGCGTACAGGCTCAGCGACATCAGCTCCAGGCCGAGGTAGATCACCAGGAAGTTGTTCGCCGACAGCATCACCGCGATGCCCAGCAACGAGAACAGGCTGAGCGTGAACAGCTCGCCCTTCAGCATGTCGCGCTCGGCGGCGTAGGGGCGCGCATAGACCAGCGAGATCATCACCGCCACGGTCGCGAAGAAGCCGAGCAGGTGCCCCATCGGATCGGCCACGACCATGCGCTGCATGGCGTAGACGGTCTCGCCGGCGTTGAACGCCGCGAGCTGCATCACCGCGACGACAGCCAGCGAAGCCTGGGTCAGCAGGTAGGTCGGCAGGCGCTTCGGGTGGGTGACCCACAGGTCGACCATAGCGACGACGCAGGCCATCGCGAGCAGCGCGATCTCCGGGTAGACGGCAGGCCAGTTCATTTGATTCATGGCTCTTGGGGCACGCTCAGGGTGAGGGGATCTTGCTGACCGCGGCGTGCTTCAGCAGGTTGTCGACCGACGCGTGCATCGAGTCGGTGAAGGGCTTGGGGTACAGGCCCATGAACAGCACCGCGGCGGCGAGGATCGCGAGCATCGCGAATTCGCGCGCGTCGATGTCGACCAGCTCACGGACGTGGTCGTTCGCGATCGGGCCGAAGTAGACCCGCTTGACCATCCACAGCGTGTAGGCCGCGCCGAACACCAGCGTGGTCGCGGCGATGAAGCCGAGCCAGAAGTTGGCCTTGACCGTGCCGAGGATCACCATCCACTCGCCGACGAAGCCGGCGGTGCCCGGCAGGCCGCAGTTGGCCATCGCGAACAGCACCGCGAACGCCGCGAACTTCGGCATCGTGTTGGCCACGCCACCGTACGCCGCGATCTCGCGCGAATGCACCCGGTCGTAGAGCACGCCGATGCACAGGAACATCGCGCCCGACACGAAGCCGTGCGAAATCATCTGCACGATGCCGCCGGACATGCCGAGCTCGTTGAAGATGAAGAAGCCGAGCGTCACGAAGCCCATGTGCGCGATCGACGAATACGCGACCAGCTTCTTCATGTCCTGCTGCACCAGCGCGACGAAGCCGATGTAGACCACCGCGATCAGCGACAGCGCAATGATGAACGGCGCGAAGTGGTGCGAGGCGTCGGGCGTGATCGGCAGCGAGAACCGCAGGAAGCCGTAGCAGCCGAGCTTCAGCATGATCGCGGCCAGCACCACCGAGCCGCCGGTCGGCGCCTCGACGTGGGCGTCGGGCAACCAGGTATGCACCGGCCACATCGGCACCTTGACCGCGAACGCGAGGAAAAACGCGAAGAACAGGTAGCTCTGCGCCGACATGCCCAGCGGCAGCTTGTGCCAGGTGAGGATGTCGAAGCTGCCGCCCGACTTGTAGTACAGGAAGATCAGCGCCACCAGCATCAGCAGCGAGCCGGCCAGCGTGTACAGGAAGAACTTGAACGCCGCGTAGACGCGCCGCGGCCCGCCCCACACGCCGATGATCAGGTACATCGGGATCAACGTGGCCTCGAAGAACACGTAGAACAGCAGCCCGTCGAGCGCCGCGAACACCCCGACCATCAGGCCCGACAGGATCAGGAACGCGCCCATGTACTGGTTGACGCGGTCGGTGATCACCTGCCACGCGGCGATCACGACGATCACGGTGATGAACGACGTCAGCGGCACGAACCACATCGACAGGCCGTCGACCCCGAGGTGGTAGTGCACGTTGAAGCGCTCGATCCAGTCGAACTTCTCGACGAACTGCATCGCCGCGGTGTCGTTCCTGAACCCGCCGATCAGCGGCAGCGTGACGACGAAGCTCGCGAACGCCGCGATCAACGCAATCCAGCGCACCTGCGGCGCATTCTGGTCGCGCCCGATGGCGAGCAGCACCACCCCCGCGAGGATCGGCAGCCAGATCGCCAGACTCAACAAACCCATGTTCTTGTTCTCCGTGTGGGCTACTTGCCGGCCGAGCCGAGCAGGAACGGCCACAGCTGCCAGGTCATCAAACCGATCACGCCCACGATCATCACCAGCGCGTAGAAATACAGGTACCCGGTCTGCAGCCGGCGACCAATGGCGGCCAGGCCGCCCATCATGCGGGCCGAGCCGTTGATGGCCCCGTCGATGACGGCCTCGTCGCCGCCCTTCCACAGGCCGGTGCCGGTCATGCGCGCCAGGCGGGCAAAGACGTTCTCGTTGATCCAGTCGAGGTAGTACTTGTTCTCGAGCAGACGCTGGATGAAGCCGAAGCGCGCCTGGATCGCCGCCGGGATCGACGGCTTCACGAGATAGAACACGTACGCCGTGACGACGCCGGCGATCGCCAGCCACAGCGGCAGCGAGGTCAGCGAGTGGATGCCCATCGCGACCGCGCCGTGGAACTCCTTGGCAAGTTCTTCCATCGCCGGATGCGCTTCGGCGTTGACGACGATCGCGCCTTTGAAGAACTCGCCGTACAGCATCGGGCCGATCGTCAGGAAGCCGATGATCACCGACGGGATCGCCAGCGCGATCAGCGGCAGCGTGACGACGGCCGGCGACTCGTGCGGGATGTGCGGCTCGTGCGCGTGTCCGTCGTCAGCGTGGTCGTCGTCATGGTGATCGTGCTCGCCGGGGAACGGCTTGTGGCGGAAGCGCTCCTCGCCATGGAACACCAGGAAGTACATCCGGAACGAGTAGAACGCGGTGACGAACACGCCCGCGGCGACCGCGAAGTACGCGAAGCCCGAGCCCCACAGGTGGCTCGCGTGCACGGCCTCGATGATGCTGTCCTTCGAGTAGAAGCCGGCGAAGAACGGCGTGCCGATCAGCGCCAGCGAACCGAGCAGCGAGGTGATCCAGGTGATCGGCATGTATTTGCGCAGGCCGCCCATGTTGCGGATGTCCTGGTCATGGTGCATGCCGATGATCACCGAGCCGGCACCGAGGAACAGCAGCGCCTTGAAGAACGCGTGCGTCATCAGGTGGAACACTGCAACCGAGTAGGCCGAGGCGCCGAGCGCGACCGTCATGTAGCCGAGCTGGGACAGCGTCGAGTACGCGACGACGCGCTTGATGTCGTTCTGGATGATGCCGAGGAAGCCCATGAACAGCGCGGTGATCGCGCCGATGACCATCACGAACGACAAGGCGGTGTCCGACAGCTCGAACAGCGGCGACATGCGCGCGACCATGAAGATGCCGGCGGTCACCATCGTCGCCGCGTGGATCAGCGCGGAGATCGGCGTCGGGCCTTCCATCGAATCGGGCAGCCAGACGTGCAACGGGAACTGCGCGCTCTTGCCCATCGCGCCGATGAACAGGCAGATGCAGGTCACGGTGATCAGCAACCATTCGGTGCCGGGGAACGTCAGCTTCGCGATCTCCGGGCCCTTGGCGAACGCCTCGCCGTAGTTCAGCGTGCCGCCGTAGGCCACGATCAGGCCGATGCCGAGGATGAAGCCGAAGTCCCCGACCCGGTTCACCAGGAACGCCTTCATGTTCGCGAAGATCGCGGTCGGGCGCGTGAACCAGAAGCCGATCAGCAGGTACGAGACCAGGCCCACCGCCTCCCAGCCGAAGAACAGCTGCAGGAAGTTGTTGCTCATCACGAGCATCAGCATCGAGAACGTGAAGAGCGAGATGTAGCTGAAGAAGCGCTGGTAGCCCGGGTCCTCGGCCATGTAGCCAATGGTGTAGATGTGCACCATCAGCGAGACGAAGGTGACCACGACCATCATCATCGCGGTCAGCCCGTCGACGAGAAAGCCGACCTCCATCTTCAGGCCGCCGAGGTTCATCCACTCGTAGATGGTGGCGTTGAAGCGCGCGCCGTCGATGACGGCGAGCAGGGTCTGCACAGAGATGGCGAGCGAGATCGCGACGCCGAGGCAGGTGATCCAGTGCGCGCCCTTGCGGCCGATCTGTTGGCCGAACAAGCCCGCGGCGATGGCGCCGACCAGCGGTGCCAACGGCACCGCCAGCAGCATGTTTTGGGACAGGGTTGCCGACATGCTCGATCAGCCTTTCAGGGTGTCGAGCTCGTCGACATTGATCGTGGCGCGATTGCGGAACAGCACGACCAGGATCGCCAGGCCGATCGCCGACTCGGCGGCCGCCACGGTGAGGATGAAGAACACGAACACCTGCCCGGCCATGTCGCCGAGGTAGTGCGAGAACGCGACGAAATTCAGGTTGACCGCCAGCAGCATCAGCTCGATCGCCATCAGCAGCACGATCAGGTTCTTGCGGTTCAAGAAGATGCCGATCACCGACAGCGCGAACAGGATCGCGCCGAGCGACAGGTAGTGGCCGAGCGTCAGGGTGCCGAGGCTCATTTCTTCTCTCCTTCCGGCATGGCGGGCGGCGGGGGCGGCAGCTCGACCTCGGCCTTCATCTTGACGATGCGCACGCGGTCGGCGGCCTTCACGCGGACCTGGTCCGACGGGTTCTGGTATTTCGAATCCTTGCGGCGGCGCAGCGTCAGCGCGATCGCCGCGATGATCGCCACCAGCAGCAGCACCGCGGCGATCTGCAGCGGGTACAGGTACTTGGTGTACACCTCGATGCCGAGGAGCTTGGTGTTGCCCAGCTTCAGCGCGGCGGCATCGGCCACCGGCGCGTCGGTGAGGCGGAAGCCCGGGATCAGTACCGCGGCCATCTCGAGCGCGATCACGACGCCGACGACCGCAGCCGCCGGAAAGTGCGTCCAGAAGCCCTCGCGCAGTGCCTCGGAGCCGACGTCGAGCATCATCACGACGAACAGGAACAGCACCATCACTGCGCCGACATAGACGAGCACCAGCACGATGGCCAGGAACTCGGCGCGCAGCAGCATCCACACGCAGGCCGCGTTGAAGAACGCCAGCACGAGGTAGAGCGCGGCGTACACCGGGCTGCGTGCCGTGATGACACGGAACGCGGCGAACAGCAGCACGGCTGAGAAGACGTAGAAGAGCGCGGTATCGATCATGGTGTTGTTGTTTGCACAGGGCTCCCCGCCCCGTGGCCGAAGTCAGCGGTAGCGGGCGTCCGCCTCCTTGGCCTTGGCGATTTCGGGCTCGTAGCGGTCACCGACGGCCAGCAGCATGTCCTTGGTGAAATACAGGTCGCCGCGCTTCTCGCCGTGGTATTCGAAGATGTGGGTCTCGACGATCGAGTCGACCGGGCAGCTCTCCTCGCAGAAGCCGCAGAAGATGCACTTGGTCAGGTCGATGTCGTATCGGGTCGTGCGGCGCGAACCGTCGTCGCGCACGTCGGACTCGATCGTGATCGCCATGGCCGGGCACACGGCCTCGCACAGCTTGCAGGCGATGCAGCGCTCCTCGCCGTTCTCGTAGCGGCGCAGCGCGTGCAGGCCGCGAAATCGCGGGCTGAGCGGCGTCTTCTCTTCCGGGAACTGCACGGTGATCGCGGGCGACAGGAAGTGGCGTCCGGTCAAGGCCAGGCCCTTGAGCAGTTCGGTGAGCATCAGGCTCGAGAACAGCTCCTTGATGGATGCGACAGCAGACATGGTGATTCTCGATTCGCTCTCTTCAACGCCAGATGTTCAGCGGCGACTGGATCCACAGACCCACGACCAGCAGCCAGACCAGCGTGATCGGAATGAAGATCTTCCAGCCCAGACGCATGATCTGGTCGTAGCGGAAGCGCGGGAACGTGGCGCGCACCCAAAGGAACACGGTGACGACGCAGAAGGTCTTGCCGAACAGCCAGAACCAGTTCCAGAACCAGGAGGTCTGTTGGATCCAGGCCGGCGTCTCCATGCCGAACAGCGCGAACGACACCGGCGCGTACCAGCCGCCGAGGAACATGATCACCGCGATCGCGGAGATCAGGATCATGTTGGCGTACTCCGCCAGGAAGAACATCGCGAACGCCATGCCCGAGTACTCGACCATGTGACCGGCCACGATCTCGGACTCGCCCTCGACCACGTCGAACGGGTGCCGGTTGGTCTCGGCCAGGCCGGAGATGAAGTAGACGACCGCGATCGGCAGCAGCGGCAGCCAGTTCCACGACAGGAAGGTCAGGCCGCGATCGGCGAGCATCCCCTTGCCCTGGCCGAGCACGATCTCGGTCATGTTCAAGCTGCCGCTGACCATCAGCACCACGACCAGGCAGAAGCCGATCGCGATCTCGTAGCTGACCATCTGCGCCGACGCGCGCAGCGCGCCGAGGAAGGCGTACTTCGAGTTCGAGGCCCAGCCGGCGATGATCACGCCATAGACCTCGACCGACGTGATCGCCATCAGCAGCAGCAGGCCGGCGTTCAGGTTGGACAGCGCAGCGTCGGGGCCGAACGGCATCACGACCCAGGCGGCGAGCGCCGGCATGATCGTCATCACCGGGCCGAGGAAGAACAGGCGCTTGTTGGCCGCGGTCGGGACGATGATCTCCTTGAAGATCAGCTTGACCGCATCGGCGATCGGGGTCAGCAGGCCCAGCGGGCCGACGCGGTTGGGGCCCGGGCGGACCTGGGTCCAGCCGATCGCCTTGCGCTCCCACAGCGTCAGGTAGGCGACGCAGATCATCAGCGGCGCGACCAGCGCGATGATCTTGACGATGGTCCACACGGTCGGCCACAGCGCCCCGAGGTGCGTGCTGCCGAAGCTGGTGATGCTGTCGATCATGCTCAGGCCCTCTCGACCGTCAACGCGCCGAACATCGGGCCGAGCGCGGCGGTGTCCGGATGGCCGGCGGGCACGCGCACGGCCGTGGGCGCCAGCGTGGCATCGACGCGCGCCGGCAGGATCGCCGAAGCGCTGCCTTGCGAGATCCGCACCTTGTCGCCGTCGTTCAGCCCCAGCTGCGCCCACAAGGCAGTCGGCAGGCTGGCTTGCGGCGCACGCGCGTCGGTCGTCAGCTGCAGCGAGGTCGCGCGGCGCACCAGCGCATCGGTCGAATAGATCGGCACGTCGGCGATCCGCTCGAAACCGGCGGGCGCCGGCGTCGCCGTGGCGTTCGACGCGCCCTTGGCGCCCAGGCGCGCGGCGATCGTGGTCACGTCGCCCAGCGCCTCGGCACGCACTTCTTCCGAGGTCTCGAAGTCGAAGCCTTCGAGCTCCAGCAGGTTGCCGAGCACGCGCAGCACCTTCCAGGCCGGGCGCGTTTCGCCCAGGCCCCGCACGACGCCGTGGAAGCCCTGCACACGACCCTCGGCGTTGACGAAGGTGCCGGAGGTCTCGGTGAACGGCGCGGTCGGCAGCAGTACGTCGGCCACGTCGTGCGCGACGTTCTTGAACGGCGTCATCACGACCACCATCTCGGCGGCCTGCATCGCGGCGCTGGCAGCCGCGGCGTTCGCAGCGTCCAGCGCCGGCTCGACGTTCAGCAGCAGGCAGGCCTTGAGCGCGGGGCCGTCGAGCATCGCCGCGGCGTTCATGCCGCCGTTCTCGGGCCATGCGCCGACGAGTTGGGCGCCAACCGTGTTGGCGGCTTCGGTCAGGTAGCCGACGCTCGCGCCGGTCTGCGCGCCGATCCAGTCGGCGACCGTCAGCAAGGCCTGGGCCTGCGGATGCTGCGCGGCAGCGTTGCCGAGCAGCACGGCCTTGCGCTCGCCGCCGAGCAGGGATGCGGCGATCGACTTGGCCGTGTCGGTGACCTCACCCGCCAGCGGTGCCGACGCGCCGGTCGTTGCGCCGATCGCCGCAGCGATGTCGGCCAAGGCCTGGAGCCAGCCGCTCGGCGCGACCGAGGTCTGTGACGCCATCGGCATCAGCCAGTCGTCGTGCGCCGCGTTCAGGCTGTGCACCTGGCCCCCCTTGCGGGCGGCCTGGCGAATGCGCTGCGCGAACAGCGGATGGTCCTTGCGCAGGAACGAGCCAACGACCAAGACGCGCTGCAGGTTGCTGAGCGATGCGATCGTCGTGCCGAGCCAGCGCACGCCCTTCGATGCGGTGAAGTCGGCGTGGCGCAGCCGATGATCGATGTTGTCGCTGCCCAGGCCGCGCACCAGCTTCGCCAGCAGGTGCAGTTCCTCGACGGTACTGGTCGCCGACGCGAGCGCGCCGATGCTGCGCGCGCCGTGGTCGACGCTGATCTGCGTCAGGCCGCGGCTCACGTACTCGAGCGCGGTCGACCAGTCGACCGCCTTCCAGGCGCCGCCCTGCTTGATCATCGGCGTGGTCAGGCGGTCGGTTCCGTTCAGCGCCTCGTACGAGAAGCGATCGCGGTCGGCGATCCAGCACTCGTTGACGTCTTCGTTCTCGAGCGGCAGCACGCGCATGACCTGGTTGGCCTTGACCTGGACGATCAGGTTGGTGCCGGTGCTGTCGTGCGGGCTCACGCTCTTGCGGCGCGACAGTTCCCAGGTGCGGGCGCTGTAGCGGAACGGCTTGCTGGTCAGCGCGCCGACCGGGCAGACGTCGATCATGTTGCCCGACAGTTCCGAGTCGATCGTCTCGCCGGCGATGGTCGTGATCTCGGAGTGTTCGCCGCGATGGATCATTCCCAGCTCCATCACGCCGGCCACTTCCTGGCCGAAGCGCACGCAGCGGGTGCAGTGGATGCAGCGGCTCATCTCTTCCATCGAGATCAGCGGGCCGACGTTCTTGTGGAAGACGACGCGCTTTTCTTCGTCGTAGCGCGTGCTCGACGCCCCGTAGCCGACCGCCAGGTCCTGCAACTGGCACTCGCCGCCCTGGTCGCAGATCGGGCAGTCGAGCGGGTGGTTGATCAGCAGGAACTCCATCACGCCCTTCTGGGCCTGGAGCGCCTTCGGGCTCTTGGTGCGCACGATCATGCCCTGCGTCACCGGCGTGGCGCAGGCCGGCATCGGCTTCGGTGCCTTCTCGACGTCGACCAGACACATGCGGCAGTTGGCCGCGATGCTGAGCTTCTTGTGATAGCAGAAGTGCGGGATGTAGGTGCCGGCGTTGTCGGCGGCATGCATGATCATGCTGCCTTCCGCAACCTCCACCTTCTTGCCGTCGAGTTCGATTTCGATCATGTGTTTACGCGGTGACCGCGACCGGTGCCGCGACCTTCGGGGTCTTGTGCTCGATGAGATGGACGAACTCGTCGCGGAAGTGCTTGATCATCGCGCGCACCGGCATCGCCGCGGCGTCGCCCAACGCGCAGATCGTGCGGCCCTGGATGTTGTCGGACACGGAGTTCAGCAGGTCGATGTCCTGCATGCGGCCCTCGCCCTTGGCGATGCGGTCGACCATGCGGTAGAGCCAGCCGGTGCCCTCGCGGCACGGCGTGCACTGGCCGCAGCTCTCGTGCATGTAGAAGTAGCTCAGGCGCAGCAGGCTCTTGACCATGCAGCGGGTGTCGTCCATCACGATCACCGCGCCGGAGCCGAGCATCGAGCCGGCCTTGGCGATGGCGTCGTAGTCCATGGTCAGCTCGTTCATGATCGCCGCCGGCAGCACCGGCGCCGACGAGCCGCCCGGGATCACCGCCTTCAGCGTCCGACCTTCGCGCACGCCGCCGGCGAGCTCGAGCAGCTTGCTGAACGGCGTGCCGAGCGGAACTTCGAAGTTGCCTGGGTTGCGGACGTCACCGACGACCGAGAAGATCTTGGTGCCGCCGTTGTTCGGCTTGCCGATCGCGAGGTACGGTTCACCGCCGTTGCGGATGATCCACGGCACCGCCGCGAAGGTCTCGGTGTTGTTGATCGTCGTCGGCTTGCCATAGAGACCGTAGCTCGCCGGGAACGGCGGCTTGAAGCGCGGCTGGCCCTTCTTGCCTTCGAGCGATTCGAGCAGCGCGGTCTCCTCGCCGCAGATGTAGGCGCCGAAGCCGTGCGCGGCGTGCAGCTGGAAGCTGAAGTTCGAGCCGACGATGTTGTCGCCGAGGTAGCCGGCGGCGCGCGCTTCTTCGAGCGCCTCTTCGAAACGGTCGTAGACCTCGAAGATCTCGCCGTGGATGTAGTTGTACGCGGTCTTGATGCCCATCGCGTAAGCCGCGATCGCCATGCCTTCGATGACGATGTGCGGGTTGAACATCAGGATGTCGCGGTCCTTGCAGGTGCCGGGCTCGCCTTCGTCCGAGTTGCAGACGAGGTACTTCGGCCCCGGGTACATGCGCGGCATGAAGCTCCACTTCAGGCCGGTCGGGAAGCCCGCGCCGCCGCGGCCGCGCAGGCCCGAGGCCTTGACCTCGGCGATGACCTGCTCGGGCGTCATGCCCTTGCCCTCGCCGGCTTCGAGGATCTTGCGCAGCGCCTGGTAGCCGCCGCGCGCCTCGTAGTCCTTCAGACGCCAGTTCTCGCCGTCGAGGCCGTCATAGATTTGCGCACCGATGTGCTTGCCGTGGAAGCAGGTCTCTGCGCCCGTGGCCTGGAACTTCGAGAGGTCGACGGTTGCGTTCTTCATGCCTTGGCCGCCTTCAGTGTCTCCACGAGCTCGTCCAGCCGCACGTTGCTCATGAAGCTGACCATCTGCCGGTCGTTGACCAGCATCACCGGTGCGTCGGCGCAGGCGCCGAGGCATTCGCTCTTCTGCACCGTGAACAGGCCGTCGGCCGTGGTGCCGCCCTCTTCCACACCCAGCTTGTGGCACAGGTGATCGAGCGCCTGCTGGCCGTCGCGCAACTGGCACGGCAGGTTGGTGCAGACGTTGAGCTTGAACTGCCCCAGCGGCTGCTGGTTGTACATGTTGTAGAAGGTCGTGACCTCGTGCACCGCGATCGGCGGCATGCCCAGGTATTCGGCGATCGCCTTTTCGCTCTCGAGCGAGACGTGCCCCTGTTCCTGCTGCACGATCGCAAGGCAGGCCATCACGGCCGACTGCGCCTGATCGGCCGGGTACTTCGCCACTTCCTTCGCGAAGCGGGCGCGTGTGGATTCCGTGATCACCGGTCGATCTCTCCGAAAACGATGTCCATCGTGCCGATCAGCGCGACCGCGTCGGCAATCATGTGGCCGCGCGACAGTTCGTCGAGCGAGGCCAGGTGCGGGAAGCCGGGCGGACGGATCTTCAGCCGGTACGGCTTGTTCGCGCCGTCGCTGATGATGTAGATGCCGAATTCGCCCTTCGGATGCTCGACCGCCGCATAGGCCTCGCCCTCGGGCACGTGGAAGCCCTCGGTGAACAGCTTGAAGTGGTGGATCAGGTCTTCCATGCCCGACTTCATGTCGAGCCGCGACGGTGGCGCCACCTTGTGGTTGTCGGTGATGACCGGGCCCGGGTTCGCCCGCAGCCAGGTCACGCACTGCTGGATGATGCGATTCGCCTGGCGCATCTCCTCGACGCGCACCAGGTAGCGGTCGTAGGTGTCGCCGTTGACGCCGAGCGCCACGTCGAAATCCATCTTGTCGTAGACGTCGTACGGCTGGTGCTTGCGCAGGTCCCACAGCACGCCGGAGCCGCGCAGCATCGGGCCGGTGAAGCCGAGGTTCAACGCGCGCTCGGGCGTGACGACGCCGATGCCGACGGTGCGCTGCTTCCAGATGCGGTTGTCGGTCAGCAGCGTCTCGTAGTCGTCGACGTTCTTCGGGAAACGCCTGCAGAAGTCGTCGATGAAGTCGAGCAGCGAGCCCTGGCGGTTGTCGTTCATCCGCGCCAGCGATTTGGCGTTGCGGATCTTCGACGCCTTGTACTGCGGCATCGAGTCCGGCAGGTCGCGGTAGACACCGCCCGGGCGGTAGTAGGCGGCGTGCATGCGCGCGCCGGAAACCGCCTCGTACATGTCGAACAGATCTTCGCGCTCGCGGAAGCAGTAGATGAGCATGTTCATCGCACCGCAGTCCAGCCCGTGCGCGCCCAGCCACATCAGGTGGTTCAGCAGCCTCGTGATCTCGTCGAACATCACGCGGATGTACTGCGCGCGGATGGGCACGTCGATGCCGAGCAACCGCTCGATCGCGAGGCAGTAGGCGTGCTCGTTGGACATCATCGACACGTAGTCGAGGCGGTCCATGTACGGCAGCGACTGGATGAAGGTCTTGCTCTCGGCCAGCTTCTCGGTCGCGCGGTGCAGCAGGCCGATGTGCGGATCGGCGCGCTGGATCACCTCGCCGTCGAGCTCGAGCACGAGGCGCAGCACACCGTGCGCAGCCGGGTGCTGCGGGCCGAAGTTCAGGGTGTAGTTCTTGATGTCAGCCATCAGTGAAGGCCACCGTAGTTGTCTTCGCGGATGATGCGCGGCGTGATCTCGCGAGGTTCGATCGTCACCGGCTGGTAGATCACACGCTTTTGCTCGTCGTCGTAGCGCATCTCGACGTGACCGGACACCGGGAAGTCCTTGCGGAACGGGTGGCCGATGAAGCCGTAGTCGGTCAGGATGCGGCGCAGGTCGCTGTGGCCTTCGAAGATGATGCCGTAGAGGTCGAACGCTTCGCGCTCGAACCAGTTGCACGAACTCCAGACCTCGGTGAGCGAGGCGACCATCGGCACGTCGTCATCGGCGCAGAACACCTTCAGGCGCACGCGCCAGTTCTTCGAGACCGACAGCAGGTGCGAGACGACGCAGAAGCGCGGCCCTTCCCAGTCCTGGTCGCGGTAGCTCGAGTAGTCGACGCCGCACAGGTCGATCAGCTGCTCGAACTTCAGATCGGCATGGTCGCGCAGGGTCTGCGCGACGCCCAGGTAGTCGACAGCGGCTACGGTCAGGGTCAGCTCGCCGCGGTCGCGCACCAGCTTCTTGACGCGCTCGCCGAGCACGGCCGCCAGCGCGGCCTCGAGGATGTCGATCTTCATTGGCGCCCCCACCGGCGCAGCGCGCCGAGCCCCCCAAGGGGGCGTTCGCATGTCTTGAGACGGCTCGGCGACATGCTCATGCGCGGGCGATCGTGTTCTCGCGGCGGATCTTCGCCTGCAGTTGCAGCACGCCGTAGAGCAGCGCTTCGGCCGTCGGCGGGCAGCCGGGCACGTAGACGTCGACCGGCACGATGCGATCGCAGCCGCGCACGACCGAGTAGCTGTAGTGGTAGTAGCCGCCGCCGTTGGCGCACGACCCCATCGAGATCACCCAGCGCGGCTCGGCCATCTGGTCGTAGACCTTGCGCAGCGCCGGCGCCATCTTGTTGCACAGCGTGCCGGCGACGATCATCAGATCGCTCTGCCGCGGGCTGGGCCGGAACAGCATGCCGAAGCGGTCGATGTCGTAGCGCGCCGCGCCGGCGTGCATCATCTCGACCGCGCAGCACGCGAGGCCGAAGGTCATCGGCCACAGCGAACCGGTCTTGGACCAGTTGATCAGGGTATCGACACTGGTCGTGACGAAGCCCTCTTTGAGTACGCCTTCAATGCCCATGCTGTTGCTCTCTGGTCAGTCGCCCGATCATTCCCAATCGAGCGCACCCTTCTTCCACTCGTACGCGAAGCCGACGACGAGGATGCCGAGGAACAGCATCATGGCCCAGAAGCCCGCGCTGCCGATCTCGCGCAGCGACACTGCCCACGGGAAGAGAAATGCGATCTCGAGGTCGAACAGGATGAACAGGATCGCGACGAGGTAGTAGCGCACGTCGAACTTCATGCGCGCGTCCTCGAACGCCTCGAAGCCGCATTCGTACGGCGAGTTCTTCGCCTTGTCGGGCCGGTTCGGCCCCATCAGGAATCCGAGCACCTGGGGCGCCACGCCCACTGCTGCACCGATCAGGATGAACAGGATGACGGGCAGGTAGGGTTCCAGATTCATGGGTCACTGCAGGCCCGCGAGAGCCTGCGATAGCTGGAGCGGATCGACCTCGACGCACCCGCGCGAGCGGGGCACTTCGGGATCGAGCAATTTTGGTGCCGTCGGCGAGACTCGAACTCGCACAGCTTTCGCCACTACCCCCTCAAGATAGCGTGTCTACCAATTTCACCACGACGGCCAAGTTCGAACTTCCGATGCGAAATTCTTGCCTGAATCACCTTCCGGATTGCATGAGGACTCGCTCACCGGACAGCTTCGCATTCTAACCTCAAAGACCCGCGATTTCGCCGGTGCGCTGCACTGCAGCAACCAGGCGACGCCCCGTGCGGGGCATGCGGGCGATGGGCTTTACTTGGTCGGCACCGCACCCGCACCCGAGGCCTGAGGCGCTGGCGCCACGGCGGCCGAAGCGGCAGGCGCGATGCCAGCCGGAGCACTTGCGGCACCGGGCACCTGGGCGGCGCCGGTCAGCGTCACGCTTGCGGCAGGCGCGGCGCTGGCCGGGCGGTCCAGCACGCTGCCGGTCGACGGGCGGGCGCGGTCGTTCGAGTAGAACGCCAGCGCCAGCGTGCAGGCGAAGAACACCGCCGCACAGACCGCCGTCGAGCGCGACATGAAGTTCGCGCTGCCGGTCGCGCCGAACAGGCTGCCGGACGCGCCGCTGCCGAACGATGCGCCCATGTCGGCGCCCTTGCCATGCTGGATCAGGACCAGCCCGATCATCACCAGCGCCGCAATGATCTGCAACGCCACCACCAGGTTCAACAACAGGTTCATTCTTCTGACTCCAAAATTCTTCGGCGCGCCGGCGACCCCGAGGTCAACCGGCCGCGCGACAGATCGCGGCGAAATCGCCCGCCTTCAGCGAGGCGCCGCCGATCAGGCCGCCGTCGATGTCGGGCTGCGCGAACAGCGTGGCCGCGTTGTCGGCCTTGACGCTGCCGCCATAGAGGATCTTCATCGTGTCGGCATGCTCGGTGGCCGCCTTCAGCTGCGCACGCAGCAGCGCATGCACCGCCTGCGCCTGTTCGGGCGACGCGGTCTTGCCAGTGCCGATCGCCCAGACCGGCTCGTACGCGACGACGATCTGCGAGATGCAATGGCCGAGCGTGTGGATCACCGCCGACAGCTGGCGCTTGACGACCGCAGCGGTCTGGTCGGCCTCGCGCTCGGCCAGCGTCTCGCCGACGCAGACGATCGGCGTGATGCGGTGCGCCAGTGCGGCCTTGGCCTTGTCGGCCACGGCCTGGTCGCTCTCGGCGTGATAGGCGCGGCGCTCCGAGTGACCCGCCAGCGCGTAGCGGCAGCCGAACTCGGCCAGCATCGCGGCCGAAACCTCGCCGGTGTAGGCGCCCGATTCGTACGCCGACACGTCCTGCGCCCCCCAGCCGATCGCTTCGCCTTGCAGCGACAACGCGACGTCGCCCAGGTACGGGCTCGGCACGCAGACCGCCACCTCGGCGACCCACGGACCGGCGGCCTTCAGGGCCGCCAGCAGTTCCGCGTTGGTGGCGCGGTTGCCGTTCATCTTCCAGTTGCCGACGACGAGTTTGCGACGCATGGCCGAAGCCTCCGAAATTTGCACCATCACCACTCCAGCACCAGCTTGCCGATGTGCTCGTTCGATTCCATCAGCGTGTGCGCCGCCGCCGCCTGCGCGGCCGGAAACACCTTGAAGATCACCGGCTTGATCGCGCCGGATTCGAGCCACGGCCACACCGTCGCGCGCAGCGAGGCGGCGATCGCCGCCTTGAAGGCGATCGGCCGGGGCCGCAGCGTCGAGCCGGTGATCGTCAGCCGTTTGCGCAGCACGACGCCGGCGTCGATCTGTGCATCCACCCCGCCCTGCACGGCGATGATCACCACCCGGCCATCCTCGGCCAGGCACTTCAGCTCACGCGCGACGTAGTCGCCCGCCACCATGTCGAGCACCACATCGACGCCGCGGCCCGCCGTGAGGCGCATCGCCTCCGCGACGAAGTCGGTCTGTCGATAGTTGATCGCGTGATCGGCGCCGAGTTGCATGCAGGCTGCGCACTTGTCGTCGCTGCCCGCGGTGACGATCACGGTCGCCCCCGCGGCCTTCGCGATCTGGATCGCAGTGACGCCGATGCCGCTGGAGCCGCCCTGGATCAGCAGGGTCTCGCCGGCCTTCAGCTTCGCGCGGTCGAACACGTTCGACCAGACGGTGAAGAAGGTCTCCGGCAGGCTGGCGGCCTCGATGTCGCTCAGCCGCTTCGGCACCGGCAGGCACTGCCCGACCGGCGCGACGCAGCGTTCCGCATAGCCACCACCGGCCACCAGCGCACACACGCGGTCGCCGACCTTCAGGCCCGCGGCCGCGAGCGCCTGGGCGTCGCCGCCCTCGATCACGCCCGCGATCTCCAGGCCCGGCAGATCGGACGCACCCGGCGGCACGGGATAGAGGCCCTTGCGCTGCAGTACGTCGGGCCGGTTGACGCCCGACGCCGCGACGCGGATCAGCGCCTCGCCCGCACCCGCGACCGGGTCCGGGCGAGTCACCTCACGAAGCACCTCGGGCGCGCCGAACGACGCGATCTCGATGGCTCTCATCGGGTGCCGATTACTCTTGGACAGGCGCGGGCGCGAACTGCGGCTGCGCGTCGCGGTCGATCAGCGCCTTCATCGACAGCTTGACGCGGCCCTTCTCGTCGGTCTCGAGCACCTTGACCTTGACGATCTGGCCTTCCTTCAGGAAGTCGGTGACCTTCTCGACGCGCTGATGCGCGATCTGGCTGATGTGCAGCAGGCCGTCCTTGCCCGGCATCAGGTTCACGAGCGCGCCGAAGTCGAGGATCTTCGTGACCGGGCCTTCGTAGACTTTGCCGATCTCGACTTCCGCGGTGATCTCCTCGATGCGCTTCTTCGCGAACGCGGCCTTGTCGGCGTCGGTCGAGGCGATCGTGATCGTGCCGTCTTCGCCGATGTCGATCGTGCAGCCGGTCTCTTCGGTCAGCGCGCGGATCGTCGCGCCGCCCTTGCCGATGATGTCGCGGATCTTCTCCGGGTTGATCTTCATCGAGTACAGACGCGGAGCGAACTGCGAGACCTCGGTGTTGGCGCCGCTCATCGCTTCGGTCATCTTGCCGAGGATGTGCAGGCGTGCTTCCTTGGCCTGCGCCAGGGCGACCTGCATGATCTCCTTCGTGATGCCCTGGATCTTGATGTCCATCTGCAGTGCGGTGATGCCGGCGGTGGTGCCGGCGACCTTGAAGTCCATGTCGCCGAGGTGATCTTCGTCGCCCAGGATGTCGGTCAGCACCGCGAAGCGGTTGCCGTCCTTGATCAGCCCCATCGCGATGCCGGCGACATGCGCCTTCAGCGGCACGCCCGCGTCCATCAGCGCCAGGCAGCCGCCGCAGACCGAGGCCATCGACGACGAACCGTTCGACTCGGTGATCTCGGAAACCACACGCATCGAGTACGGGAAGTCGGCCTGGCTCGGCAGCACCGCGACCAGCGCGCGCTTGGCCAGGCGGCCGTGGCCGATCTCGCGGCGCTTCGGCGTGCCGACGCGGCCGGTCTCGCCGGTGGCGAACGGCGGCATGTTGTAGTGCAGCATGAAGTGCTCGGTGTACTCGCCGGCGAGTGCATCGATTTTCTGCGCGTCGCGCGCGGTGCCGAGCGTGGCGGCGACCAGCGCCTGCGTCTCGCCGCGGGTGAACAGCGCCGAGCCGTGGGCGCGCGGCAGCACGCCGTTGCGGATCTCGATCGCGCGCACGGTGCGGGTGTCGCGGCCGTCGATGCGCGGCTCGCCGTTCAGGATCTGGCTGCGCACGATGCCGGCCTCGATCTCGAACAGCACGTTGTCGAGGTCGACCTTGTCGAACGTGACGCCCTCGCCCTGCAGCGACGCGATGGTCGCGGCGGTCACGGCGCGCGTGGCCTGGGTGCGGGCCTGCTTCGAGCGGATCTGGTAGGCCTCGCGCAGCGGCGCATCGGCCAGGGCCTTGACCTTGGCGATGAACGGCTCGTCCTTGGCGGGCGCGGCCCAGTCCCAGGCCGGCTTGCCGGCGTCACGCACCAGTTCGTGGATCGCGTTGATCGCGATCACGCTCTGCTCGTGGCCGAACACCACGCCGCCGAGCATGATCTCTTCGGAGAGCTGCTGCGCTTCGGATTCGACCATCAGCACGGCGGTCTCGGTGCCGGCGACGATCAGGTCCATCTTCGAGTCGAGCAGCTGGGTCTTGCCCGGGTTCAGCACGTACTGGCCATTGACGTAGCCGACGCGCGCGGCGCCGACCGGGCCGCTGAACGGAATGCCCGAGATCGCCAGCGCGGCCGACGAACCGATCAGCGCGGCGATGTCGGCCGAGACTTCCGGGTTCAGCGACAGCACGTGCACGACGACCTGCACCTCGTTGTAGAAGCCTTCCGGGAACAGCGGGCGCAGCGGGCGGTCGATCAGGCGGGACGTGAGCGTCTCAAGCTCGCTCGGGCGGCCTTCGCGCTTGAAGAAGCTGCCCGGGATCTTGCCGGCGGCGTAGGTCTTCTCGATGTAGTCGACGGTGAGCGGGAAGAAGTCCTGGCCCGGCTTCGGGTTCTTGGCCGCGACGACCGTCGCGAGCACCACCGTGTCCTCGATGTTGACGATGACCGCACCGCCCGCCTGGCGGGAGATCTCACCGGTTTCGAGAATGACGGTGTGCTGACCCCATTGGAAGGTCTTGGTGACTTTGTTGAACATGCTCATGCGTGTCTCTCCGGTTGTGGTGTCGTGTCGGACCCTGAACGCGGAACCTCGGGCGGGATGCCATTCCAGGGGTGCTCTCGGCGGAGAACATCGGTGGAATGACACAGCAGCGCCAGCAGTTCCTGCCCCTGACGGTGGGTCGACAGAAAAACGAAGAGCCTGTGCTGGCGAATTCCAGACAGGCTCTCTTGCTGCAACGTCGGTTACTTGCGCAGACCCAGCTTCTGGATCAGGGCGGTGTAACGCGGAGCGTCGCGGTCCTTCAGGTAGGCCAGCAGGCTCTTGCGCTGGTTGACCATCTTCAGCAGACCCCGGCGACCGTGGTGGTCCTTCATGTGGGTCTTGAAGTGCGGGGTCAGGTCGTTGATGCGGGCCGTCAGGATGGCGACCTGCACTTCGGGCGATCCGGTGTCGCCGGTGCCGCGGGCGTGTTCCGCGACGATGGCGGCCTTGTCGATGGTGGCGTTAGACATTTTCTCGTTTCCAGTTCATGAAACCGAGTCACCCAGCCGTCGCCAAAAGGACGTTGTCGCGGAATGCCACGGTTTCGGTTGCGCTCCCTCCTCTTCGCGAGTCCGGGAGCTCCACTTGCGCACACCGGTGAAACCGACCAGTGGCGTGCCTTTGTTTCGCAGCCACACCATGGTGCGAACGCAAAACCTGCGGATTATAGCCCGAGGAAGGACTTCAGGCGCCCCACCCCCTGCGTCAGGCGTGACGGGTCGCGCGAGGCGAAGCACCAGCGCAGCCAGCCCTCGGCCTCGTCGCCGAACGCCGCGCCGGGTGCCAGGCCCAGGCCGGCCTCGACGACCAGGCGCTTGGCCAGGGCCAGCGAGTCGTCGTGGCCGTCGATGCGGAAGAACGCGTACATGCCGCCGTCCGGCGTCGCGACCTGCACGCCCGGCAGCGCCTGGAGCTGCGGCAGCAGCGTGTCGCGGCAGTGCTTGAGCCGCCCGATCAGGCCGGGAACGAAGTCCGCCGCGCCGGCCAGCCCAGCCAGCCCCGCGCGCTGCACGAACACCGGCGCACAGGAGGTGTTGAACTCGATCAGCTTGCCCATCGCCGGCACCAGTGCCGGCGGCAACACCAGCCAGCCGAGCCGCCAGCCGGTCATCAGGAAGCTCTTCGAAAAGCTGTGCGCGACGACCAACCGGTCGTCCGGCTGCGCCACGTCGAGAAAGCTTGGCGCACAAGCGGCCCCCGGCGCGAAGTAGACGCGCTCGTACACCTCGTCCGCGATGATCCAGGTGCCGGTGCGCCGGCAATGCGCGAGGATCGCCTGCTGCTCGGCACGGGTCAGCGTCCAGCCGGTCGGGTTGTTGGGGGCGTTGACCAGCAGCACCCTGGTCTGCGGCGTCACCGCGTCGAGCAGCTGGGCCAGGTCGAGCTGCCAGGCGCCCGCCCTCACGGTCAACGACACGCGCTTGACGTTCGCGCCGAGGATCGCCGGCTGCGCGGTCAGGTTCGGCCACACCGGGACGACGACGACCACCTCGTCGCCCGCGCCGGCGAGCGCCTGCATCGCGAGCATCAGCGCGTTCACGCCCGACGAGGTGACTGCGATGCGGCCCGCATCGATCGGCCCGTGCAACGCCGATGCGTAGGCCGCCAGCGCCTCGCGCAATTCGGGCAAGCCGAGGTTGTGCGCGTAGAAGGTCTCGCCGTCGTTCAGCGAGCGGATCGCGGCGTCGCGGATGAAGGCCGGCGTCGGTTCGTCGCTCTCGCCGAACCAGAACGGCAGCACGTCGGCGCGGCCGAGGCCCGCGTTCGCGACCTCGCGGATCTTCGAGCCGGGGAGTTGTTCGATCACGTCGCGCATCAGAGTCCTTCGGGGCGTTGCATCTGGCAGGTGGTCGCCTGCTCGGTCTGGCGCGGCTCGAAGCGCCGCACCGTGCGGAAGCCGAAGCCGGAGCCCTCATTGTCGTGCGGCACGCCGGCGCTACCGGCCCGCTCCATCACGCTGACGTACAGCGGCTGGATGAACTGATGATCGGCCGCCCGCATCGTGCCCTCGTGCAGCCCGCCCAGGGTGGCCCGATCGACGCTCATGCCCTCGAGCGCCTGCGCGACCGCGACCGCATCGGTGCTGCGCGCGCCCTCGATCGCACCGGCCAGCATCTCGACCATCACCTGCATCCGCGCATGCACGTAGTCGTCAGCCGCCTTCGGGAAGCGTTCGCGGAAGCTGGCATAGAACCGCTCAGACGCCGCGCCGCCGACGTTCGGGTGCCACTCGGCCACTGCCAGCACGCGGTCGACTCCGGCGTCACCGATCGCAGCCGGCGCGCCGAGCGCGTTGCCGTAGAAGGTATAGAAGCGCGCGTCGACGCCCGCCTCGCGCGCCGCCTTGATCAGCAGCGTCAGGTCGTTGCCCCAGTTACCGGTCAGCACCGCCTGCGCGCCGCTGGCCTTGATCTTCGCGGCGTAAGGCAGGAAATCCTTCACCCGACCGAGCGGGTGCAGTTCATCGCCGACGATCCGGATGTCCGGCCGCTCGGCCAGCAGGCTCGCACGCGCCTGCTTGGCCAGCTGCTGACCGAAGCTGTAGTCCTGGCCGATCAGGTACACCTTGTCGATGCGCCGATCGTCGTGCAGAACGTCGGTCAGCGCGGCCAGCCGCATGTCGGCATGCGCATCGAAGCGGAAATGCCAGAAGCTGCACTTCTCGTTCGTCAGCGCCGGGTCGACCGCCGAATAGTTGAGGAACAGCGCGCGCCGCCCCGGCTCGCGCGCGTTGTGCTTGTTCAGCGCGTCGACGAGCACCGCCGCGGCGGACGAGCTGTTGCCCTGCATCACGAAGGCGACGCGCCGATCGAGCGCCGACTTCAGCATCGCCAGCGTCTCCTCGTTGCTGCCCTTGCTGTCGAAGCGCAGCAGTTCGAGCGGCCGCGCACCGCCCGGCAACCAGACGCCGCCGCGTGCGTTGATGCGCTCCACCGCGATCAATAGGTTGCGATGGACCGCCTCGCCGGCGTTGCCGAACGGGCCCGACAGGCCCTCGATCATCGCGATGCGGATCGGCTCGGGTGCGGCGTGTGCGCCCCCGAAGAACAAGCTCGACAACAGCGCGCAGGCGCCCAACACTCTTCGCAGGTTCAGCAATTTCAAGGCCCTTGAAAACAAAAATGCCGCTCCAAATTCAGCGGCATGGTGGCTGCGCGGTGCAGCTTCGAATCCCGATTGTAGGAGCCTCTCATGTTCGTTCTGCCTCTGTCCCGCACCCACTCGCGTGCTGCCTTCGGCCGCGTCGTCGACGACTCGTTCGACCGCTTCTTCCGCAACGCCGTCGTCGCCGAGACTTCGCGCACGCCGGCACTCGACGTGAGCGAGACCGACACCGCCTACATCGTCGCATTCGACGTGCCCGGCGTCACCCGCGAGCAGCTGAAGGTCTCGGTCGAGGGTCGTCGCGTCAGTATCGAGACCGTCGATGTCCCGAAGCCCGACGCCGTTGCCGACGCTCCTCAGGCCGACGCCGCACCGCGCTCGCTCTACCGCGAACGCAGTGTCGCGCGCTATGCCCGTACCGTGAGCCTGCCCGTCGAGGTCGACCAGGCCGCCTCTCAGGCGAAAGTCGAGAACGGCGTGCTGACGCTGACGCTCGCGAAGAAAGTGAAAGCCGGCGCCACCCGGATCGCGATCAACTGAGGGCCGACGCTCAGGCCGCCATCAGCGGCCAGCGCGGCAACACGTTGAACGCGTAGTCGGTCGACTCGGCGGCGCTGCCGCGCTGCAGCCGCATCGCGGCGGCGAGCGCGATCATCGCGCCGTTGTCGGTGCACAGCGCCAGTTCCGGGTAATGGACCCGGATCTGGCGCTTCGCGCATTCGGTATCCAGTTGCTCCCGCAAGCGAGCATTGGCGCCGACGCCACCGGCCACTACGATCCGCGCGCAACCGGTCGCGCGCAACGCCTGCAGCGATTTGCGCACCAGCACGTCGACGATGGCCTGCTGCGTCGCCGCGGCGAGATTGGCCTTGTCCTGCTCGCAGACATTGCCGAGCTTCATGACCTGCGTGCGCACCGCTGTCTTCAATCCAGCGAACGAAAAGTCCAGGTTGCCGCTGTGCAGCAGCGGCCGCGGCAACTCGAACGCACTCGCATCGCCGAATTCCGCCAGCCGCGCCAGCGCCGGTCCCCCGGGGTAGCCGAGCCCCAGCAACTTGGCGGACTTGTCGAAGGCTTCACCCGCTGCATCGTCGATCGTCTCCCCGAGCAGCGCGTACCGGCCGACATCGTCGACCCGCATGAGTTGCGTGTGGCCGCCGGAAACAAGCAGCGCGACGAACGGGAACTGCGGCGGGTCGGCCGACAGGAACGGCGAGAGCAGGTGCCCCTCGAGATGGTGCACGCCGATGGCCGGCCGTTGCAGCGCAGCCGCGAGTGCGCTGGCCACGCCGGCGCCCACCAGCAGCGCGCCGGCCAGACCCGGACCGCGCGTGAACGCGACATAGTCCACATCGTCCAGCGTCGCACCCGCTTCGCTCATCACCTGACGGGCCAGCGGCAGCACGCGCCGGATGTGGTCCCGCGAGGCCAGTTCGGGCACCACGCCGCCATAGGCCTGGTGCATGTCGATCTGGCTGTGCAGCGCATGGGCGCGCAGCAGCGGCGTGCCCTCGCCCGCCGCCTCGACCAGCGCGACGCCGGTCTCATCGCAGGACGATTCGATTCCCAGGATGTTCATGAGCGGGAGTTTAGGTGGCGCGGTCCGGTGCCGCCCGACCGTCACCTCGCGTGGGTGTTGCCGCCCCCGGGCACGCTGCGCAGGTCCTGCGCGACCTTGCCGTCGTTCAACACGATCACGCGGCTCGCGGAGGCGATCGTCTCCGGGCGGTGCGCGACGATGATGCGCGTGAGCTGCAGACGCCGAATGCCCTGGTTCACTTCGCGCTCGCGCTCGACGTCGAGCGCGCTGGTGGCCTCGTCGAGGAACAGGATCTTCGGCCGCTTGTAGAGCGCCCGGGCGAGCAGGATGCGCTGCCGCTGGCCACCCGAGATGCTGGCGCCCATGTCGCCGATCAGGGTGTGGAAGCCCATCGGCATCGCCTCGATCTCGTCGATCACCGCGGCGGTGCGGGCGCATTCGGCGATCCAGTGCGGATCGGCCTGCGGGTCGAAGAAGCTGATGTTGTCGCCGATCGAGCCGGCGAACAGCTGGTCGTCCTGCATCACGGTGCCGATCATGTCGCGCCAGGCGCGCAGCCCGACCCGCGCCAGCGGCACGCCGCCGACGCGGATCTCGCCGGCCTGCGGCGTGTGCACGCCCAGCATCAGCTTCAGCAGCGTCGTCTTGCCGCAGCCGGACGGTCCGACGATTGCGACCGATTCGCCCGGCTCGATCTGCAGGCTCAGACCGCGCAGCACCGCCGGCTCGGATTCGGCATACGCGAACTGGACGCCGCGCAACTCCAGCCGGACCGGCGCGTCGTCGAGCGGTGCGCCGAACTCGAGCTGCGGCTCGGGGGCGGTGAGCACGATGTCGGCCAGTCGCTCGCCCTGCAGCTTCAGCATGCGGACCTCGACCCACTTGTCGATCAGGCCGCTGATGCGGGTGGCGAACTGCTCCTTGTAGGCGATGAACGCGAACAGCATGCCGATCGAGAAGCTGCGGTCCATCACGAGCAGCGCACCGACCCAGACGATCGCGACCCGCTCGATGCCGAACACCAGCTTGTGGCCGACGCTGAATGCCAGGTCGAGCTTGCGCGTCGCGATGTTCGCATTCATCGAATCGACGACCAGGTTCATGAACCTCGCCTGGCGGTCTTCCTGCCGGTTGAACAGCTTGATGGACTGCACGCCGCGCAGCGACTCGAGGAAGTGGCTGGCGCGCTTGGCCTCGAAGATGATCGATTCCTCGGTCGCATCGCGCAGCGGGCGGAAGAACGCCCAGCGCAATGCGGCGTAGACGAGGACGGCGCCGACGGCGATCGCGGTCAGCGTGGTGCTGTAGACCGCCATCATCGCCAGCGTCACGACGACCAGCAACCCGTCGAGCACGGCTTCGATGAAGCTGGTGGTGAGCGTCTGCTGGATCTTCTGGATCGCGCCGAAGCGCGACATCACATCGCCGGTGTGGCGCTTCTCGAACCAGGAAACCGGCAGCCGCATCAGGTGCGCGAACACGTTCGCGAGCCACTGCAGGTTCAGCGTCGTCGACAGGTGCAGCACGGCCCACGAGCGGATCGCGCCAGTCGCCACCTGGAACAGCACCAGCAGCCCGAAGCCCACTCCGAGCGTGACGAGCAGGTCGCGGTCGAGGCTGACGAGCACGCTGTCGACCACCCACTGCATGAAAAACGGCGTCAGCAGCAGGAACGCCTCGAGCGCCAGCGCGAGCGCGAAGATCTGCAGCAGCGAGCGCCGCAGGCCGGTGACGCGGCCGAGCAGCTGGCGCAGCGTCACGGTCTGGCGCTCGGTGCGCGGCTTGAATTCGGCCTGCGGCGTCAGCTCGAGCACCACGCCGGTGAAGTGCCTCGACACCTCGGCGAGCGACAGGCGCCGCACCCCGCGCGCCGGATCGTGGATCACCGCGACGCCGCGGTTCACCTCTTTCAACACCACGAAGTGATTCAGGTCCCAGTGCAGGATGCAGGGCAGCACCAGACCGGGCAGGTGTGCCATCTCGGCCCGCAGCGCGCGCGAGTTGAACTGCAGGCTCCCGGCCAGGCGCACCAGGTCGGCCATCGTCGAGCCCTTCAGCGACATCGGGAAACGCTTGCGCAGGCTCGGCAGATCGCTGTCCAGCCCGTGATGCGCGGCGACCATCGCGATGCAGGCCAGTCCGCATTCGGCGGCCTCGGTCTGCAGCACCATCGGCAGGCGGCTGGCACCGATGCCGATGCGCAGTCCTTCGAGCCAGCGGGGCGGCGACATCGTCAGACCCGCCCGGCGATGCCGAGCACGGGCTCGAACAACCACTCGATCAGGCGGCGCCGGTCGAGCAGCACGTCGGCCTCGAGCTGCATGCCGGGCGCGAGAGCCTGCGCCTGGCCATACGCCGACACGCTCTGCGCCGCGAGCGTCACGGTGATGCGGTAGAGCGGCTCGCCGCCGCGGCTGAGTGCGCCCGGCAACGCCAGCCCGGCCAGCTCGGCGGCCTGCAGCGGCGAGCGCGACACCTGCACCACCTCGCCGGCCTGCTGCCCGAACTTCTGGTACGGGAAGGCCTGGTAGCGCATTTGCACCGGCTGGTTCGCTCGCACGAAGCCGACCGCGCTCGACGGGGCGTACAGGTAGGCCTGCAGCTTGGCGCCGGCCGGCAGCAAGCTGGCGAGCGCGACCCCGGGCGTGACCGTCTGCCCCGGTTCTGCCAGCACGGCGCTGACCATGCCGTCCTGCGGCGCGCGCACCACGATGCGACGGCGGGCTTCCGTTTCCGCGGCCTGTTGCGCCAGGGCCTCCAGGTCACGGTCGATCGCGCCGCGTGCGGCCTGCGCCTGCAGCGGGAGCTCGCGGCGCTGCGCCTGCAGGGCGGCAATCTCGCGCAGGCGTGTGCTGCGCTGGCGCTCGAGCGCCTGCAGCTGGGCCCTGACGTTCAGCACCTCCTCGGCCTTGGCGCGGACCTGCGCGGAGGAGACGAAGTTGTCGTTGCGCAGCGATTCGAACTGGGACTGCGCCTGCTGCGCGAGCGCCAGCCGCTGCATTTGCAGCTCGGTCTCCAGCTTCATCGAAGCCACCTCGCGCTGCATGTCCTCGACCTGGCGATCGAGCGCGGCGGCCTGGTTCTGCTGCAGCAGATCGCGCTGGTGCGCGGTGCCGCGCAGACTCGCACTGCGCGCCGCGATGCTCGATTGCACGGCGCCCTGCGTGTCGCCACTGGGCGTGGCCTGGCTGACGTCGAGGACGAACAGCACGTCGCCGCGGCGCACTGATCGGCCCTCGGCGACGTGGCTCTCGATCACCATCGCCGACTGTGGCGCCATCAGCCGGATGAGCCCGCGATCGGGCACGAGATAGCCGGCCACCCGCGCCTTGCGGGTGTACTCGCCCAGCACCAGATAAGCGCCCACGGCCAGTGCCGCGACGAGCGCGAGCGTGGTCAGCGCCGCGAGCGAGACCGGCCGGATCAGCTGGATGCTGCCGAGCCAGTCGCGTTCGCGGTGTTCGAGGACCTCGGTGCGGAACAGGCCGGCCACCGCCGCGTCTTACCAGCCGCCGCGCGGCGCCTGCACGGACGTGTCGGTCGTCGTGAGCGTCGAGTCGGCGGTCGCCGACCAGCCGCCACGTGGCGCGAGACCGCCGCCGACGAGGCGCAGGTCGGCCGGCGCGAGCTCGACCGGTGCGGCCAGGCCGGACTTGTCGGCACTGCGGCGCGCGGCCGTGTTGAGGGTCAGATCGGCGTGAGTTTTGGTTTGCATGACAGGACTCCGAGAGGTTGGCTGATGCGCTCAACGCGCACGGAGACCATTGCAGCAGAGCGCCGTGAAACGGGTAACTGTCAAGTCTTACAGGGTGGGGCTTGACGCCACAGGCGCCCGCCGGCATGCGGAGCCGGCCGCCCGGGGGCTACCGCGTCAGCGCAGCAGGCCCAGCCGCAACGCCTTCAGCACCGCCTGGTGCTTGTTGACGCACCCCAGCTTGTGGGTCGCGTTGTTGACGTGCAGCGACGCCGTCCGCTCGGTGATTCCGAGCACGTGGCCGACTTCCCACGCCGTCTTGCCTTCCATCGTCCAGCGGAGCGATTCGAGTTCGCGCGGCGTCAGTGAAGGCAGCGCCGGATCGGCCGACGCCGGGATCAGGATGCGGGCGGCGGCATCCTGCGCATGCACCGCGAAGAGTTGCAGGTCGGCCACCATGCGGGTCAGTTCGGCCGGATCGTCCGGCACCGGCCGATCACGGTCGACGCCGAGCAGGAAATGGCGCCCTTCGGGCATGTGCAGTGCCAGGCTGATGCCGTTGCAATAGCCGAAGCGGGCCATCTCCTCCCACAACTCGCCGGCGCCCTTGCCCACGTACGTGGCCTGGTCCCAGATGATCGGCACGCTCTGGCGCTTGCAGTGCTGCATGACCGGATCGCGACGCCAGCTGTCCGGGTCCTCGAACGATTCGCGGTAGGCGCCGGGCGTGTTGTCGACCGTGATGAACTCGGCCTCGCCCAGCATGTGGTCCAGCACCAGCGTGGCGGAAACAGTTTCGAAGCCAAGCCGCCGGGTGAACGACACAAGCTCATCCTTGAACTCGTCGCGATCTCGACTTTTCAGAACCTCGGAGAAGCCACCTTGGAGCATGACGACACTCAGGCCCGCACGCGCGTCGGGTCACACACCGGCAAAACACCGGTGCGCAACCTGTAAACGTTGACAGATGGCAGGCAACGAATCTGTTGCCACACTCTGGACATCATTCAATCACTCTCGAAGAGGTTCGATCATCGACCCGACCACGCTGTCCGCGGCCATGACTCCCGCGTGGATTGTCTACTCTTGGACACCCGTATTGTGGCAGGCCGCCTCGGCACCCCAGCTTCATCTGGTGCACCTGGGCACCCGCGTGTTGACATTTGGCGACGACGACTGCCCCTGCAGTGGCCAGACGCTGTGGGGCGACCAGAATGAGCGCCATGCCGCCGGCGTGGCATGGGACTGGATCGAGGTGCGGCATGGCGTCGTCGCGATGTCCGACCCCCTGGGGATGATCACCAACCTGCGGCTGCTCGATGCGCAGGGCGACGTCATGACCCAGACCCAGGTGGCCGTTCACCTCCATCCCCTGGTGCACGGGCTGCCATGGCAGACCGAGGTTCAACGCGCCCTTGGGAAGCCGTCCTGAGCGTGATTCGTGACACCGATCGAAATGAAAGTGACGCGAATTGCCATCAGTATTTACCCGATATCTCCGCAACTTCCCGCCCGCGAATGGCCAGAACCGAATACCCTGCGGACTCAGTTCGAGCAGCGGCGCGCAGACGTCGTTTTCGATACGAACCGTCGTTGGAGCCATGAAGGAATACCGCCTCGTCGCCTGGCCGCAGTTGCGGCCGCCATTCGATCGCATCGCCTATCGGCGCATGTTGAGCGACATGTCGCATCGTCACATGACGCTCGCCCAGCTCGCCGAGTGCAGCGGCATCCGCCGCCACGAGGTGCGTGCGTTCCTCGAGATGCTCGAAGGCCGCGACCTGATCGCCACACGCGATGCGCTCGTGCCCGATTCGCTGTTCGGCTCGCTGCGCCCGCTGGGCGGCTGGCTGCGCCGTGCGTTGGCGGCGACTCAGCCGCCCCCGGAGCGCTGACCACGCCACCCCTCAGTCGACCAGCAATCGGTACCCGACGCCCGTCTCGGTGATCAGGTGGCGCGGCCGGGCCGGATCGGCCTCGAGCTTCTGGCGCAAATTGGCCATGTAGACCCGCAGGTAGTGGGTTCGATCCCCATGCGCGGGGCCCCAGGTCTCGCGCAACAGGGTCCGGTGCGTCAGTACTCGTCCCGCATTCGCGATCAGCACCCCGAGCAGCCGGTACTCGATCGGCGTCAGGTGGACGACGTTGTCGCCGCGCCGCACGCGACGGGTCGTGAACTCGACCGTCACATCGCCGAACACGAACGTCGATTCGCTCGCATCGGCCCCCTGCCGCTGACGGCGCAGCGCCACGCGGACCCGCGCCATCATCTCGCCGACGCCGAAGGGCTTGGTCAGGTAATCGTCGGCCCCCGCGTCGAGCGCCGCGATCTTGTCGGCCTCGTCGGTGCGCGCGGACAACACGATCACCGGCACCTGCGACCAGGCGCGCAGGTCCCGCAGGAAATCGACGCCGTCGCCGTCGGGCAGGCCGAGGTCCAGGACGATCAGATCGGGCCGCCGCGTGCCGGCCTCGCTCAGGCCGGGCCCGAGCGCATCCGCCTCGAAGACCTGCCAGTCGTGCGCCTCGAGCGCGGCCCGCACGAAACGGCGGATCTGCGGTTCGTCCTCGACGATCACGGCCACGGGACGGCTCGGGTTCATGCGGGCTCGCCCTCCTCGCCCGGCGGCGCCTCGGGCGCCGCGCCGAGCGGCAGCGTGAAGCGGAAGTGCGCGCCGGGGCGGGCCGCGCCCGGGGCGGAATCCGGCGGTTGCTCGACCCCGATGCGCCCGCCGTGCGCCTCGACGATCGCGCGACAGATCGCCAGCCCGAGCCCGACGCCCGGCGTGTGCGACTCCCGCACGCCGCGGGTGAACTTGTCGAACAACCGGTCCGCCGCGCCGGCCGGGAGACCGGGGCCGTCGTCGCTCACCGTGACGACGAAATCGGGCGCGGCCACGTGCGCCGCGATGGTCACCGTGCTGCCGGCCGGCGTGTACTTCGCGGCGTTCTCCAGCAGGTTGGCAATGACGCGCTCGATCAGCACCGCGTCGATCTCGACCAGCGGCAGGCCGGGCGCGAGTTCCACCCGCACGTGGTGGCCCGCCAGCGCGCTCTCGACCGACTGCACTGCGGTGCCGACGACCTCCTCGATCGGCAGCCACTCGCGCTTGAGCTGCACCGTGCCACTCTGCAGGCGCGCCATGTCGAGCAGCTTGTCGACCATCGCATTCATGCGCCGCGCCTCGATGCTCAGCGCCTGCGCGATCTCGCGCGGCTGCGGCGGCAGCGGCGGGGTGCTGGCGGCCAGCGTGTCGGCCAGGCCGTACAGCGCGGCCAGCGGCGTGCGCAGGTCGTGCGAGAGCGCGGACAGCAGCGAGTTGCGCAGCCGCTCGGTCTCGATCTGCAGCGTCGCCTGCTGCGCGACCTCGACGTAGTGAACGCGCTCCAGTGCGATCGCCGTCAGCACCGCGAAGGTCTCGAGCTGGCGCCGCTGCTCGGGAACCAGCAGCACGCGCGCTTGCGCGGGACGCAGCGCCAGAACGCCCCGCGCCCGCATCGGTGCCTGCAACGGCAGATAGCGCCAGGCGCTGCCGGGCAAGGTGTCCGTGCCCAGCCCCGCCGGCTCGCCATGGTCGAGCGCCCACTGCGCGGTGCCGAGGTCGAGCGCCGCGTCGTCGGTCGTCGCGGACGCCGGCATCTGCAGGCAGTCCGCGGCGTCGAGCAGGAACACGTGCGCGGGGCCGCGGAATTCGCGGGCCACCGCGCGCTCGGCGATCTCCACACACTGTTCGGTCACCAGCACGCTGGACAGATCGCGCGCCACCTCGAACAGGGCTCGTGAGCGCGACTCGCGCAGCGTGGCCACGCGGGCCTGCGCACGCAGCCCGGCCGTGAGCTGGCCGGTGACCAGGCCGACGACAAGCATCACGCCGAACGTGAGCAGGTACTGGACATCGCTGACCGCGAACGACAGGCGCGGCGAGACGAAGAAGTAGTCGAATGCCGCCACGTTCAGGAACGCCGCCAGCACCGCCGGCCCGCGGCCGAACCTGACCGCGACGCCGACGACCGCGAGCAGGAACAGCATCACGATGTTGGCGAGATCGAAGACCGGCGCGAGCGGCGTCGCGATCAAGGTGGTCGCGCCGCAGGCCGCAGCCGCCCAGAGGTAGCCCGCGACGGATCGTGGCGTGACCGATTCGTCGCCGCGTGCGTCGCGCGGCGCGCGCCGGACGGCGGCTCCGCGGCCGGCACCCACCTCGACGAGATCGAATTCCGGCGCCAGCGCCGCCAGCCGACGCCCCAGCGCCTCACGCTGCCACCAGCGGCGCGGTGCGTTGTGGCCCATCACCAGCTTGGACAGGTTGTGATGGCGCGCATGCGCGGCCAATGCCTCCGGCACGTTCTGCGCCGACAGCACGGCCGTGGTGGCACCGAGCTCCTCGGCCAGCTGCACGGTGCGAAGGATGCGGTCGCGGTCGGCCGCCGGCAGGCCCTGCAGCGCCGGGGTCTCCACGTACACCGCATGCCAGCTGACCGCGAGCTGTTGCGCCAATCGGGCCGCGCTGCGCACGACATGATCGTCCCCGTCGCGCGGGCCGATGCAGCACAGCAATGCCGCCTCGGTCTTCCAGACCGGCGCGATCGACGCCTCGACCCGGTAGGCCTGCACGTCGCCCTCGACGCGATCGGCCGTGCGACGCAGCGCCAGCTCGCGCAACGCCATCAGGTTGCCCTTGCGGAAGAAGTTCTGCGCCGCGCGTTCGGCCTGCGGCGGGAGGTAGATCTTGCCGGCGCGCAGCCGGCCGATCAGCTCGTCGGCCGGCGTGTCGACCAGCACCACTTCGTCGGCCCGGTCGAACACCTTGTCGGGCAGCGTCTCGTGGACACGGATGCCGGTGATGCCGCCAACCACGTCGTTCAGGCTCTCCAGGTGCTGCACGTTCAGGGTGGTGTACACATCGATGCCGGCGGCGAGCAGCTCGTCGACATCCTGCCAGCGCTTCGGGTGGCGCGAGCCGGCGACGTTGGTGTGGGCCAGTTCGTCGATCAGGATCAGTGCCGGTCGGCGCCGCAACGCGGCGTCGAGATCGAATTCGGGCAGCTCGCGCCCGCGCCAGGCACGCAGCATCGGCGGCAGCACGTCGGTCCCTGCGAGCTGCGCCGCCGTCTCGGCGCGGCCGTGCGTCTCCACCACGCCGGCCACCACGTCGACCCCGCCGGCCTTGAGCTGGCGGCCGGCCGACAGCATCGCGAAGGTCTTGCCCACGCCCGCCGAGGCGCCGAAGTAGATGCGCAGCCGGCCGCGCTCCGCGCGCACTTCCCGCGCCTGAAGCTGCTGCAGGAGGTGATCGGGATCGGGCCGCATCCCGTCCATTGTCGGCCTGCGCTCAGCGTTTTGCTGCGGCGAGCGCCAGGTTCAGCGCCAGCACGTTGACGTGCGGCTCGCCCAGGAAGCCGAGCCGGGACGACTCGGCATGCGCCGCGATCAGCGCCTCGACCTGTGCCGGCGGCCATCCGCGCGCGCGCGCCACGCGCGCCGCCTGGTAGCGCGCCGCGGCGACGCTGATGTCCGGGTCCAGCCCGCTGGCCGAGGCGGTGACCAGGTCGACGGGCACCGCCTGCGCGTTCTGCGGATCGGCGGCCCGCAGCACGGCGATGCGCGCCTTGACGGCGTCCAGCAGCGCCGGGTTTGTCGGTCCCAGGTTCGAGCCGCCGCTGTTCGCCGCGTTGTAGGGCGTCGGCGACGTGGCGGAGGGGCGAGGCCAGAAGTTGCGCGGATCGGCAAACGGCTGCCCCAGCAGCGCCGAGCCAACGATCCGCCCGTCGCGCGCGACGAGACTGCCGGCCGCCTGCGCCGGAAACACGCCCTGCGCGAGCGCGGTGACGACCAACGGATAGACCACCCCGGTCACGACACTGAGCAAGAAGAAGAGCACGAGGACCGGGCGAACGATGGCGGACATGGTGGATCTCCGATCTCAGAACAGGTGGGTCGCGGCGAGCGCGAGGTCGATCAGCTTGATGCCGATGAACGGAACGACCAGGCCGCCCAGGCCATACACGAGCACGTTGCGACGCAGCAGCGCCGACGCTCCGATCGCGCGGTAGCGCACGCCCTTCAACGCCAGCGGGATCAGGAAGACGATGACGACCGCATTGAAAATCACGGCCGCGAGGATGGCCGACGACGGGCTGTGCAGGCGCATCACGTCCAGCGTCTCGAGCTGCGGGTAGGTCGTCGCGAACGCGGCCGGGATGATCGCGAAATACTTCGCCACGTCGTTTGCGATCGAGAAGGTGGTCAACGCGCCGCGGGTCATCAGCAGCTGCTTGCCGGTCTCGACGATCTCCAGCAGCTTGGTCGGGTTGGAGTCGAGGTCGACCATGTTGCCGGCCTCCTTCGCGGCCTGCGTGCCGGTGTTCATCGCCACCGCGACATCGGCCTGCGCGAGTGCCGGGGCGTCGTTGGTGCCGTCGCCGGTCATCGCGACCAGGCGGCCCTCGCCCTGGTACTTGCGGATCAGCGCGAGCTTGGCCTCGGGCGTCGCCTCGGCAAGAAAGTCGTCGACCCCGGCTTCGGCCGCGATCGCGGCGGCCGTCAGCCGGTTGTCGCCGGTGATCATGATGGTGCGGATGCCCATGCGCCGGAGTTCGGCGAAGCGCTCCTTGATGCCGCCCTTGACGATGTCCTTGAGCTCGACCACGCCGAGCGCGCGGGCGCCGTCGGACACCACCAGCGGGGTGCTGCCGCGCCGAGCGACGTCGTCCGCGGCGGCCTGCACGGGCGCCGGCCAGCGGCCGCCCAGCGCCTCGACGTGGCGGCGGATCGCGTCGCCGGCTCCCTTGCGGATCTGGCGCGGCCCATCGGTCGTTGCGAGGTCGACGCCGCTCATCCGCGTCTGCGCCGTGAAGGGCACGAAGCTCGCCCCCAGGCTCGCCATCTCGCGCTCGCGCAGGCCGAACAGCTGCTTCGCGAGGACGACGATGCTGCGGCCCTCGGGCGTCTCGTCGGCCAGCGACGCGAGCTGGGCGGCGTCCGCGAGCGCCGCATCGGTCACGCCCGGCGCGGCGACGAACGCCGACGCCTGGCGGTTGCCGAGCGTGATCGTGCCGGTCTTGTCCATCAACAGCACGTCGACGTCGCCGGCGGCCTCGACCGCGCGGCCCGAGGTCGCGATCACGTTGGCCTGCATCATGCGGCTCATGCCGGCCACGCCGATGGCCGAGAGCAGCGCACCGATGGTGGTCGGGATCAGGCACACCAGCAGCGCGATCACCGCCGTGACCGTCACCGCCGACCCTTGCCTCGCCGTCGCCACGCTGAAGATCGACATCGGCAGCAGCGTCACGACGACGACCAGGAACACGAGGGTCAGGGCGACCAACAGGATGTCGAGCGCGATCTCGTTCGGTGTCTTCTGGCGGCGCGCGCCCTCCACCATCGCGATCATCCGGTCCACGAACAATTCGCCCGGGTTGACGGCGATGCGCACCACCAGCCAGTCCGACAGCACGCGTGTGCCGCCGGTGACGGACGAGAAGTCGCCGCCCGACTCGCGGATCACCGGGGCCGATTCGCCGGTGATCGCGCTCTCGTCGACCGAGGCGACCCCCTCGACCACCTCGCCGTCGAGCGGGATCACGTCGCCTGCCTCGACCAGCACCACGACCCCAACGCGCAACTCGTCCGCCCGCAACGGAATCCATGCGGACCCGTGACGCGGCTCGAGCAGCTTCTTGGCGATCACGCTGCGCTTCATGCCGCGCAGCGATGCCGCCTGCGCCTTGCTGCGACCTTCGGCCAGCGCCTCCGCGAAGTTCGCGAACAGCACCGTGATCCACAGCCACGCGGCGATCGCGAGCACGAAGCCGGCCGCGGCTGCGCCTTCCGAGGCGGCGCCCGGCCCGAACAACGCCTGGGCGCCGATCAGCGTGGTGACGATGCTGCCGAGGTAGACGACGAACATGACCGGGTTGCGCCATTGGACGCGCGGACTCAGTTTGCGCAGCGCGTCGCCGAGCGCCGGCCTCACCAGCGCCGGGTCGAACAGCGCGAATGAACGGGACGGGTTCACCGCATGCATGCCTGATGGATGGTGGCTCATCGCGGCGCTCCCTGCATGACGTGCTCGACGACCGGGCCGAGCGCGAGCGCCGGCACGTAGTTCAACAAGCCGACCAGCAGAACCGCACCGATCAGCAGCGCGACGAACAGCGGTCCATGCGTCGGCAGCGTGCCGGCCGTGACAGGCAGCCGCTGCTTCGCCGCGAGGCTGCCGGCGATGGCGAGCACCGGCACGATCACCGCGAAACGACCGACCGCCATCGCGACCGCCAGCACGACGTTGTAGAACGGCGTGTTCGCGGACAGGCCGGCGAACGCGCTGCCGTTGTTGTTCGCGGCCGAGCTGAACGCGTAGAGGATTTCGGAAAAGCCGTGCGGCCCGGGGTTCGCGATACCGGCCCGGCCGGCCTCGACGCTGACCGCCAGCGCCGTGCAGCCGAGCACGAGGATCGGCGTGACCAGGATCGCGACCGAGGTCATCTTCATCTCGAAGGACTCGATCTTCTTGCCCAGGTACTCGGGCGTGCGGCCGATCATCAGCCCGGCGATGAAGACCGCGAGGATCGCGAACACCAGCATCCCGTACAGGCCCGAGCCGACGCCGCCGAACACGACCTCGCCGAGCTGGATCAGGGCGAGCGGCACCGCGCCGCCCAGCGCGGTGAAGGAGTCGTGCATCGCATTCACGGCACCGCAGGATGCCGCCGTGGTGACGACCGCGAACAGCGTGCTCGCATTGATGCCGAAGCGCGCCTCCTTGCCCTCCATGTTGCCGCCTGGCTGAAACGCGGAGGCCGACTGATCGATGCCGAGCCCCGTGAACTGCAGGTTGCCTGCCTGCTCTGCGGGTGTGGCGATCAGCACCGCGGCGACGAACAGCGCCGTCATCGCCGCGAGCACCGCCCAGCCCTGCCGCATGTCGCCGACCAGCCGGCCGAACGCGAAGACCAGCGCCGCCGGGATCAGGAAGATCGCCAGCATCTGCAATCCATTGGCGAGCGCCGTCGGGTTCTCGAAGGGATGCGCCGAATTGGCGTTGAAGAACCCGCCGCCGTTGGTGCCGAGCAGCTTGATCGCCTCCTGCGAGGCGACCGGGCCCATCGCGATATGTTGCATGCCGCCTTCCAGCGTCCTGACGTCGCGGTAGGCGTCGAAGTTCTGGATCACGCCCTGGCCGACCAGCACCAGCGCGAACACCAGCGACAGCGGCAGCAGCAGGTAAAGCGTGACGCGTGTCAGGTCGGCCCACACATTGCCGACGGCACCTGTCGAGCGCGCAGCAAAGCCGCGGATCAACGCGAACGCGACCACGATGCCGCTCGCCGCGGACAGGAAATTCTGCACCGTCAGCGCGAGCATCTGGGTCAGGTAGCTCATCGTCGTCTCGCCGGCGTAGCCCTGCCAGTTCGTGTTGGTGACGAAGCTGATCGCGGTGTTGAACGCCGAATCGACGCCGATGCCGGGCAGCGCCTGCGGATTGAGCGGCAAGGCACCCTGCAGCAGTTGCAGCGCGAAGACGACGACCATGCCGAGCGCATTGAACGCGAGCAGGCCCATGGCATACGGCTTCCACCCCGCCGGCGCAGCGACGTCCACGCCCGCGAGCCGATAAAGGACGTGCTCGGCGCGCACCAGCGGCGCGAGCCACGCCGGCATTCGCCCGTCCGCGAGCAGGGCAATCCAGCGGCCGGGCGGCCACGCGATCGCCGCGAGCACAGCGAGAAAGACCACCAGCTGGGTCCACGCCGAGGCGTTCATTCGACACCGACCTTTCGAGACACTTCCATGCCTCGAATGGTGGCGACGGCCGCGTCAAATCGGTGTAGAGACTGCGCCGAGGCGCGTCAAGAAAGCATCAAGACCGGCCGCGCTCGCGCGTCGGTCAGTGCCCTTCCTTGGCGTGGTTGATCGTGTACTTCGGAATCTCGATCGTCACATCCTGGTTCGACAGGATCGCCTGGCACGACAGACGTGAATTCGGCTCCAGGCCCCACGCGCGGTCGAGCAGGTCTTCCTCGGCCTCGTCCATCTCGCCGAGCGACGCCAGGCCCTGGCGCACGACGACGTGGCAGGTGGTGCAGGCGCAGCTCAGCTCGCAGGCGTGCTCGATGTTGATGTGATGGTCGAGCAGCGCCTCGCAGATCGACGTGCCGCTCGGCGCCTCGATCTGCGCGCCGTCGGGGCAGTACTCGGCGTGCGGCAGGATCTTGATGATGGGCATGGGGACGATTCTCTTCAGAGCTGGTCGACGCGCTTGCCGGCAAGCGCGACGCGGATGCTGCGGTTCATGCGCTCCGCCGCGAAGGCTTCGGTGCCCTTGGCGAGCACCTCGACGGCCGCGTCGATCGCGTGGTGGTCGGTGCCTTCGCGGCTGGCCTGCAACGCGACGAGCAGCGCCTCGACCTCGTCGCGTTCGGCCGCCGACAGCAGATCGCCATCTGCCGCGAGCGCCGCACGCGTCGCGAGCAGCATGCGCTCGGCTTCGACCCGCGACTCCCGCAGGCTGCGCTCGACCATGTCGGCCTCGGCCGTGCTGAAGCTCTCGGTCAGCATTCGCGCGATCTCCTCGTCGGCCAGGCCGTAGCTCGGCTTCACGGTGATCGCGGCCTCGACGCCGGAGGTTTCCTCGCGTGCGGTGACGTTCAGCAGACCATCGGCATCGACCGCGAAACTGACGCGCACCCGGGCCGCGCCGGCGACCATCGGCGGAATGCCGCGCAGCTCGAAGCGCGCCAGCGAGCGGCAGTCGCTGACGACCTCGCGCTCACCCTGCACGACGTGGATCGCGATCGCGGTCTGGCCGTCCTTGAAGGTGGTGAAATCCTGCGCGCGGGCGGTCGGGATCGTGCTGTTGCGCGGGATAATGCGTTCGACGAGGCCGCCCATGGTCTCGAGGCCGAGCGACAGCGCGATCACGTCAAGCAGCAGCAGTTCGTCGGCGCCGGCGTTGCCCGCCAGCGCGTTGGCCTGGATGGCGGCGCCGAGCGCGACGACTTCGTCGGGGTTCAGGTTGGTCAGCGGCGTCTGGCCGAAGAACTCGCCGACCGCCGCCTGCACCATCGGCATGCGCGTGGAGCCACCGACCATCACGACGCCCTTGACCTCGGCCTTGTCGGTCTTCGCATCGCGCAGCACCTTGCGCACCGCGGCGAGCGTCTTCGCGAGCAGCGGCTGCGCGATGGACTCGAACTGGGCGCGGGTGACCCGCACCGCGAGCTCGCCGCCGGCCAACGGGCACGCCAGCGTCGCATGGTCGGCGGCCGAGAGCTTCTCCTTCGCAGCACGCGCGGCGACAAGCACGGCGCGCTTGTCCTGCGGCGTCTGCGCGTCGAGCTTCGCCTCGGTCAGCGCCCACGCGGCGAGCGCGGCGTCGAAGTCGTCGCCGCCGAGGGCCGAGTCGCCGCCGGTCGCGACCACCTCGAACACGCCGGCAGTCAGCCGCAGCAGCGAGATGTCGAAGGTGCCGCCGCCGAGGTCGTAGACCGCGTACAGGCCTTCCGAGCCATTCTCGAGGCCATAGGCGATCGCAGCGGCGGTCGGCTCGCTGATCAGCCGCAGCACGTTCAGGCCGGCGAGCTGCGCGGCGTCCTTCGTCGCCTGGCGCTGCGCGTCGTCGAAGTAGGCGGGCACGGTGACGACCGCGCCGAACACCTCGTCGTCGAAGGTGTCCTCGGCACGGTATCGCAGCGTCGCGAGGATCTCGGCCGAGACCTCGACCGGCGACTTGATGCCGGCGACGGTGCGCATCTGCACCATGCCCGGCGCGTCGACGAACTCGTACGGCAGCTTGTCGCGGCCCTCGATGTCGTCGATCCCGCGGCCCATGAATCGCTTCATCGAGACCAGCGTGTTGCGTGGATCGACAGCCGCTTCGGCCAGCGCGACCGCGCCGATCTGGCGCTTGCCGTCGGCGAGATAGCGTACGGCGGACGGCAGGATCACGCGGCCGTGTTCATCGGGCAGGCATTCGGCGACGCCGTGACGAACCGCCGCGACGAGCGAGTGCGTGGTGCCGAGGTCGATGCCGATCGCGATGCGGCGCTGGTGCGGATCGGGTGCGCCACCAGGTTCGGAGATTTGCAGGAGAGCCATCGGGCTATTGTCCCAGCGCTTCCAGGCGCTTATCGATGTCGTGCGCAAAGCGCTCGCTGAACATGAGGGCTCTGACCTGCTGTGCGGCGGCGGCGTAATCGTGGCGTTCGTCGAGCGTGGCCTGCAGCGTCGCCAGGGCCGACTTGCCATGCGACGACACCTCGTCGGCCAGCGCCTCGACCTGCGCCAACGTCGCCGCATCGTCGAGCGCCTCGCGCCATTCCATCTGCTGCATCAGGAACGCGGCCGGCATCGCGGTGTTGTTCTCGGCCTCGATCGGCGCGCCGTTCAGTTCGCACAGGTACGCGGCGCGCTTGACCGGGTCCTTCAGGCGCTGATAGGCCTCGTTGACGCGCACCGCCCACTGCATCGCGATGCGCTGGGCGGCGGCGCCCTCGGCCGCGAACCTGTCGGGATGGACCTCGCCCTGCAGGGCACGCCAGCGCGCATCCAGCGCGGCGCGATCCAGCGCGAAGCGCGGTGCGAAGTCGAACAGTTCGAAGTCGGTGCTGGCGAGGTTCATGGGCATCAACAAAAAGGCGCGACCATGGCCGCGCCTTTGCAAGCGGATCGACGGCTCAAACGCGGAACGATTCGCCGCACCCGCAGCGGTCCTTCTCGCGCGGGTTGTGGAACTTGAAGCCTTCGTTCAGACCCTCGCGGACGAAATCGAGCTCGGTGCCGTCGATGTAGGGCAGGCTCTTCGGGTCGACCAGCACCTTGACGCCGTGGCCTTCGAAAACCGTGTCTTCGGGCGCGAAGTCGTCGGCGTACTCGAGCTTATAGGCCAGGCCCGAGCAACCCGTTGTCTTGACGCCCAGCCGCACGCCCACACCCTTGCCACGCTTCGTGATGTAGCGCGAGACATGGCGAGCCGCGGCTTCGGTGAGGGTGACTGCCATGACGTTCAGTGCGCTTTCTTCGCCTTGTAGTCGTTCACCGCCGCCTTGATCGCGTCTTCCGCCAGGATCGAGCAGTGGATCTTGACCGGCGGCAGCGCCAGTTCCTCGGCGATGTGGGTGTTCTTGATCGTCAGTGCCTCGTCGAGCGACTTGCCCTTGACCCACTCGGTGACGAGCGAGCTCGACGCGATCGCAGAGCCGCAGCCGTAGGTCTTGAACTTGGCGTCCTCGATCAGGCCCGTCACCGGGTTCACCTTGATCTGCAGCTTCATCACGTCGCCGCAGGCCGGCGCGCCGACCATGCCGGTGCCGACCGAGTCGTCGCCCTTGTCGAACGAGCCGACGTTGCGCGGATTCTCGTAATGCTCGACCACTTTTTCGCTGTATGCCATGTCGTACTCCTAGTGCTCAGCCCACTGGATGGTGCTGATGTCGATGCCTTCCTTGAACATGTCCCACAGCGGGGACAGTTCGCGCAGCTTGGCCACGCGGTCCTTCAAGGTCGTGATCACGTAATCGATTTCCTCGACCGTCGTGAACCGGCCGATCGTCATGCGCAGGCTGCTGTGCGCGAGTTCGTCGCTTCGGCCGAGCGCGCGCAGCACGTAGCTTGGCTCCAGGCTCGCCGACGTGCAGGCCGAGCCCGACGACACCGCGATTCCCTTGATGCCCATGATCAGCGACTCGCCTTCGACGAAGTTGAAGCTCATGTTGACGTTGTGCGGCACCCGCTGCGTCGGGTGGCCGTTCAGGAACACCTGCTCGATGTCCGACAGGCCGTCGATCAGCCGCTGCGACAGCATGCGGATGCGCTCGCGCTCCGCACCCATCTCGAGCTTGGCGAGCCGATAAGCCTCGCCCATGCCGACGATCTGGTGCGTCGCCAGCGTGCCCGAGCGCATACCGCGCTCGTGGCCGCCGCCGTGCATCTGCGCCTCGATCCGCACGCGCGGCTTGCGCCGCACGAACAGCGCGCCGATGCCCTTCGGGCCGTAGGTCTTGTGCGAGGCCAGGCTCATCAGGTCGACCGGCAGATTGGCCAGGTCGATATCGACCTTGCCGGTGGCCTGCGCCGCGTCGACGTGGAAGATGATCCCGCGCTCGCGGCACATCTTGCCGATCGTCGGGATGTCCTGGATCACGCCGATCTCGTTGTTGACGAACAGCACCGAGATCAGGATCGTATCGGGACGGATCGCCGCCTCCAGCTTCGCCAAGTCGACCAAACCGTCTTCCTGCACGTCGAGGTAGGTGACCTCGAAACCCTGGCGCTCCAGCTCGCGCATCGTGTCGAGCACGGCCTTGTGCTCGGTCTTCAGCGTGATCAGGTGCTTGCCGCGGGTCTTGTAGAACTGCGCCGCGCCTTTCAGCGCGAGGTTGATCGACTCGGTCGCGCCCGAAGTCCAGACGATCTCGCGCGGATCGGCCCCAACCAGCGCCGCCACCTGCTCCCGCGCCTTCTCGACCGTGGCTTCCGCCTCCCAGCCCCACGCATGGCTGCGCGACGCCGGGTTGCCGAAGTGCTCGCGCAGCCAAGGAATCATCGCGTCGACGACGCGCTGGTCCACCGGCGTCGTGGCGCCGTAGTCCATGTAGATCGGGAAGTGCGGGGTCATGTCCATGCGAGTTCGTCCCGGCGGCGCGGTGCGAGACCGCGCTGCCCTGCCTTCGAAATTACTTGTTGAACGCCGCGCCGAGCGCGAAGACGCTGTTAGGCGCGGTGATCTTGATCGGCTTGACGACCGGCTGCGTCGAGATCGCGCGCTTCACCGGGTGCTCCTCGATCGACACGCCCTTCGCGAGCTGCTCGTCGACCAGCTTGCGCAGCGACACCGAGTCGAGGAACTCGATCATCTTGGAATTGAGGCTCGCCCACAGGTCGTGCGTCATGCAGCGGCCCGAGTCTTCGCCCATGCAGTTTTCCTTGCCCGCACAGCCGGTGGCGTCGATCGGCTCGTCGACCGCGACGATGATGTCGGCGACCGTGATCTCCTCGGCCTTGCGGCCGAGCGAGTAACCGCCCCCCGGGCCGCGCGTGCTCTCCACGAGCTCATGGCGGCGCAGCTTGCCGAACAGCTGCTCCAGATACGACAGCGAAATCTGTTGCCGGCCACTGATCGCGGCCAGTGCGACGGGGCCGGTGTGCTCGCGAAGCGCGAGGTCGATCATGGCGGTCACCGCAAAACGGCCCTTGGTGGTCAGACGCATTGAATTTCTCCTTAGCCTGTGTCGGCGGTTGGGGCTGCAAAATGGCCTCTCCGACTCGCTCGACGCCCGGTCTCGGCGGGGCAACCGCTGATTCCGAGTAGTTTCGTCAAGTATAGCCGAAGCTGACAAATTCGGTCTGGATTGGCCGCAGAAGTTCCCTTGACGCAGGTGCGGATTTGGGGCATCCGGGAGCGCTCTGGTCAGCGCCCTCCGGCCAGGGGCACCACGTTGTCGGTGCCAGGGGCGCCGAACGCCTGTTCGCGCAGGTGCGCCAGCTGGTCGCGCACGCGCGCGGCCTCTTCGAATTCGAGGTTGCGGGCGTGGTCGAGCATCTGCTTCTCGAGCAGCTTGATGCGCTTGCTCAAGTCCTTCTCGCTCAAGGCCTCGATCGCGGCCGCTTCGGTGACCGACTTCAGGTCGTCCTTCGCGCCCTTCTCGCTGTAGACGCCGTCGATCAGATCGCGCACCTTCTTGACGACGCTGCGCGGTGTGATGCCCTCGGCCGCGTTATGGGCGATCTGTTTGGCGCGACGGCGCTCGGTCTCGTCGAGTGCCTTGCGCATCGACTCGGTCACCTTGTCGGCATACAGGATCGCGCGGCCGTTCAGGTTGCGCGCTGCGCGGCCGATGGTCTGGATCAGGCTGCGTTCCGAGCGCAGGAAGCCTTCCTTGTCGGCGTCGAGGATCGCGACCAGCGACACCTCGGGAATATCGAGGCCCTCGCGCAGCAGGTTGATGCCGACCAGCACGTCGAAGGTGCCGAGCCGCAGGTCACGCAGGATCTCGACCCGCTCGACCGTATCGACGTCGCTGTGCAGGTAGCGCACCTTCACGCCGTTGTCGGCGAGGTAGTCGGTCAGCTGCTCGGCCATGCGCTTGGTCAGCGTCGTGATCAGCACCCGCTCGTTGATCTCCACCCGGTCCCGGATCTCCTGCAGCACGTCGTCGACCTGGTTGGTCGCGGGGCGCACCTCCACCTGCGGGTCGATCAGGCCGGTCGGCCGCACCAGCTGCTCGACAGTCTGGCCCGACGTCTCCTTCTCGTAGGCCGCGGGTGTCGCCGAGACGTACATCACCTGGCGCATCTTCTTCTCGAACTCCTCGAACTTCAGCGGCCGGTTGTCGAGCGCGCTCGGCAGCCGGAAGCCGTACTCGACCAGCGTGGTCTTGCGCGCGCGGTCGCCGTTGTACATGCCCCCGAACTGGCCGATCAGCACGTGGCTCTCGTCCAGGAACATCAACGCGTCGGCCGGCAGGTAGTCGACCAGCGTCGGCGGCGGATCGCCCGGCTTCGCGCCCGACAGGTGCCGGGTGTAGTTCTCGATGCCCTTGCAGTGGCCGACTTCCTGCAACATTTCCAGGTCGAACCGAGTGCGTTGCTCGAGTCTCTGCGCCTCGACCAGCTTGCCGTTCTTCACCAGCTCGTCGAGCCGCTCGCGCAACTCGGCCTTGATCGTGTCGATCGCGCTCACCACCCGCTCGCGTGGCGTCACGTAATGGCTGCTCGGGTAGACCGTGAAGCGCGGGATCTTCTGGCGGATTCGGCCGGTCAGCGGGTCGAACAGCTGCAGCGACTCGATCTCGTCGTCGAACAGCTCGATTCGAATGGCGAGCTCGGAATGCTCCGCCGGGAACACGTCGATCGTGTCGCCACGCACGCGGAAGGTGCCGCGCGAGAAGTCGACCTCGTTGCGGGTGTACTGCATGCGGATCAGGTGCGCGATCACGTCGCGCTGACCGAGCTTGTCGTGCACGCGCAGCGTCATCACCATCTGGTGGTAGGCGCTCGGGTCGCCGATGCCGTAGATCGCCGAGACGCTGGCGACGATGACCACGTCGCGCCGCTCCATCAAACTTTTCGTGGCGGACAGGCGCATCTGCTCGATGTGCTCGTTGATCGACGAGTCCTTCTCGATGAACAGGTCGCGCTGCGGCACGTAGGCCTCGGGCTGGTAGTAGTCGTAGTAGCTGACGAAGTACTCGACCGCGTTCTTCGGGAAGAACTCGCGGAACTCCGCGTACAGCTGCGCGGCGAGCGTCTTGTTCGGTGCGAACACGATCGCCGGCCGGCCCATCTGCGCGATCACGTTGGCCATCGTGAAGGTCTTGCCCGAGCCGGTCACGCCGAGCAGCGTCTGGAAGCTCAGGCCGTCGTTCAGCCCCTCGACCAGGCCCGCGATGGCGGTCGGCTGGTCGCCCGCCGGCGGGTACGGCTGGAACAGCTGGAACGGCGAATCGGGGTAGGTGACGAACCGGCCTTCGGGCTCGGCGGCAGGAACGGTGGGATCGACGACTTCGGACAGCTCGGCCATGGCAGATAAAATCTCGTGGTTTTCCCTGTCGGGCAACCGGACAGGTTAACGGAAACGCAAACGCTTCTCTACTGACAAGGACGGACCATGTCTACCCTCTTCGCCGCCGTTGAAATGGCGCCACGCGACCCGATCCTGGGCCTGAACGAGCAGTTCAACGCCGACCCGAACCCGGCCAAGGTCAACCTGGGCGTCGGCGTCTACTTCGACGACAACGGCAAGCTTCCGCTGCTCGAATGCGTGCAGGCTGCGGAGAAGATGATGATGGAAGCGCCGAAGGCAAGGGGTTACCTGCCGATCGACGGCATCGCCGCGTACGACAAGGCGGTCCAGGGCCTGGTCTTCGGCGCAGACAGCGAGGCCGTCAAGGCCGGCCGGATCGCGACCATCCAGGCGCTCGGCGGTACCGGCGGCCTGAAGGTCGGCGCCGACCTGCTCAAGCGCATGAACCCGGCTGCCAAGGTGCTGATCAGCGACCCGAGCTGGGAGAACCACCGGGCGCTGTTCGAGGGGGCCGGCTTCGTCGTCGAGCAGTACCCGTACTACGACGCCGTCAGCCGCGGAATCAACTTCGACGGCATGCTCGCGGCCCTGAACGCGGCCCCGGCCGGCACGATCGTCGTGCTGCACGCCTGCTGCCACAACCCGACCGGCTACGACATCACCACCGCGCAGTGGTCGCAAGTGATCGCCGCAGTCAAGGCGCGCGGCCTGGTGCCGTTCCTCGACATGGCCTATCAGGGCTTCGGCGAGGGCATCAAGGAGGACGGCGCGGCGGTCGACCTGTTCATGGCCGCCGGGATCGCGTTCTTCGTCGCGACCAGCTTCTCGAAGAGCTTCTCGCTGTATGGCGAGCGCGTCGGCGCCCTCAGCGTGGTGTGCGACTCCAAGGAAGAGGCCACCCGGGTACTGAGCCAGCTCAAGCGCGTCATCCGCACCAACTACTCCAACCCGCCGACCCACGGCGCCCAGGTGGTCGCCCTCGTGCTGACCACGCCGGCGCTGCGCGAGATGTGGGAGGGCGAACTCGCCGCGATGCGCGTGCGCATCAAGGAGATGCGGGTGGCGTTGCGCGCGAAGCTCGAGGCCGCGGGCCTGAAGCAGGATTTCAGTTTCATCACGCGCCAGAAAGGCATGTTCAGCTACTCCGGGCTGGCCAAGCCGCAGATGGAGCGGCTGCGCAACGAGTTCGGCATCTATGGGGTCGATTCCGGCCGGATCTGCGTGGCGGCGCTCAATTCGCGAAACATCGACGCCACTGTGGCGGCGATCGCCCAAGTCTCGGCCTGAAGCGTGGAGAACGCCCCTGAATGGGGCGCTGATTCGGGTTTGACCCCGCGAGCGGATGCTGCAAGATCGTGCGTGCGCGCCTAGAATGCTGCGTTGCACAAATGCTTTTTGCCGCATGCCCGCGGGCGTGCGCCGAATCACTCACCAGGCCACGAGATGCTGTATCAGCTCTATGAAACGCAGCGCGCGCTGCTGAGCCCCTTCGCCGAGTTCGCCAGCGCGACGTCGAAGCTCTACAACCATCCGCTGTCGCCGTTCGCGCACACCCCCGGTGCGCAACGCGTCTCGGCCGGGCTCGACTTGATGCACCGGCTGTCCAAGGAATACGAGAAGCCCGAGTTCGGCATCAACTCGGTCAAGGTCGACGGCGTCGACGTGGCGGTGCAGCAGCAGGTGGCGATCGAGAAGCCGTTCTGTCGCCTGCTGCGCTTCAAGCGCTTCACCGACAACGTCGGCGTGCTGACGCGGCTGAAGGACCAGCCGACCGTGCTGGTGGTGGCGCCTTTGTCCGGCCACCATTCCACGCTTCTGCGCGAGACCGTGCGCGAACTGCTGAAGGACCACAAGGTGTTCATCACCGACTGGACCGACGCCCGGATGGTGCCGAAGGACGTCGGCCCGTTCCACCTCGACGACTACATCGCCTACGTGCAGGAGTTCATCCGCCATATCGGTCCGGACGTCAACGTCATGTCGGTCTGCCAGCCCACCGTGCCGGTGCTCGCGGCGATCTCGCTGATGGCCAGCCGCGGCGAAGCCACGCCGCGCACGATGACGATGATGGGCGGCCCGATCGACGCCCGCAAGAGCCCGACTGCCGTCAACAACCTGGCGACCAACAAGCCGTACGAATGGTTCCAGAACAACGTGATCTACCGGGTGCCGACCAACTTCCCCGGCGCCGGGCGCGCGGTGTACCCGGGCTTCCTGCAGCACACCGGTTTCGTCGCGATGAACCCGGACCGGCACCTCAGCTCGCACTACGACTACTTCCTCGACCTGGTCCGCGGTGACGACGACAGCGTCGAATTCCACCGCGACTTCTACGACGAGTACAACGCCGTGCTGGACATGCCCGCCGAGTACTACCTCGACACGATCAAGACCGTGTTCCAGGATTTCGCGCTGGTCAACGGCACCTGGAAGGTCGCGGGCGAACTGGTCAAGCCGCAGGACATCGAGACCACCGCGCTGCTGACGATCGAAGGCGAGCTCGACGACATCTCCGGCGCTGGCCAGACCCGCGCCGCGCACGACCTGTGCACCGGCATCCCCAAGACTCGACAGTTTCACTACGACGCCGTCGGCGCCGGCCACTACGGCATCTTCTCCGGTCGCCGCTGGCGCGAGAAGATCTACCCGCGGGTGCGCGATTTCATCGCCAGCCACCAGGCCGCTGACGCCAAGCAGGCGGCCAAGACCGTGGCCGCGAAGCCTGTGGCGCGCGCCGCTGCCGCCAAGCCGGCCGCCCGCAAGCCGGCCAGCAAGAAGGCGGCGCGCTCGGCACGATGAGCATGCCGGCCGGCGCGCTCGACCAGCTCGCGCAAGCCCTGGACGACGCGCTGCCGCAGACGCAGTGCACGCGTTGCGGCTTCCCGGATTGCCGCGGCTATGCCGCGGCGATGGCCGCGGGCGACGCGCCGATCAACCAGTGCCCGCCGGGCGGGACGGATGGCATCGAGCGGCTGGCCCGACTCACCGGGCGCGCGGTGCTCCCCCTGTCGGCCGCTCATGGCGCCGAGGCACCGCGACTGCTGGCCGTGATCGACGAGGACTGGTGCATCGGCTGCACCTTGTGCCTCGAAGCCTGCCCGGTCGACTGCATCGTCGGCGGGCCCAAGTCGATGCACACCGTGATCGATGCGCTGTGCACCGGCTGCGAGCTGTGCGTGCCCGCCTGCCCGGTGGACTGCATCGCGCTCGTGCCGGCCAGCGGCGCGCGCACCGGCTGGCAGGCCTGGAGCGACGCGCAGGCACAGACCGCCCGGCAGCGCTATGCGTGGCATGCCGAGCGGCTGGAGCGTGACGAGCGCGAGCGCGCCGAGCAACTGGCGGCCCGGGCGCCGAACCGCGGCAACGCACGGCCATGAAAGTCGCCGACATCGAGCCGTTCTTCGCGACCCTGAAGGCCGCGAACCCCGAGCCCGAGACCGAGCTCGAATACACCAACGTGTTCGAATTGCTCGCCGCGGTGCTGCTGTCGGCGCAGGCCACCGACGTCGGCGTCAACAAGGCGACGCGCCGGCTGTTCGCTGTCGCCAACACGCCCGCGAAGGTGCTCGCGCTCGGCCTCGACGGGCTGACCGAGCACATCCGAACGATCGGCCTGTACCGCACCAAGGCGAAGAACCTGCTCGAGACCTGCCGGCTGCTGATCGAGCGCCATGGCGGCCGCGTGCCGGGCGAGCGCGAGGCGCTGGAAGCGCTGCCCGGCGTCGGGCGCAAGACGGCCAACGTGGTGCTGAACGTCGCGTTCGGCCTGCCGACGATGGCGGTCGACACGCACATCTTCCGGGTCTCGAACCGCACCGGGCTCGCCCCGGGTCGCAGCCCGCGTGAAGTGGAGGACCAGTTGTTGCGGCGCGTGCCACCGGCTTACCTGGTCGACGCGCACCACTGGCTGATCCTGCACGGACGCTACGTCTGCCAGGCCCGCCGACCGCTGTGCGAGCAGTGCGCGGTCACGCGCTGGTGCGACGCGTTCCCGGCGATCGCCCAGGGTCGCGTCGCCGCGACATGCGCACAGAGATCGCCCGCGCCGAGCGCGGTTCGCGGTCGATAATCGGCACATGCCGGACCAACCTGCCGACCTGCAGACCATCTCGGGCCGCCTCGAACGCGGCGAGATCGACAGTGCGCAATACCTGGAACAGCTGATGCGCTTCGTCGCTGCGCAGATCGGCTGCACCCGCGCCGGCTTGCGCCTGTTCATCGACACGCCCGCAGGCCGCGCGCTGCGCAGCGTGGCGATGTACGACGCCGCGCAGGACCGCATGGTCGGTGCGGCGGACATCGTGCACGCCGGAAGCGACCCCTACCTCGAGCGTCTGCAGCACGAAGGCAACGTCACCGCCAGCGACGCGGCGATCGACCCCGTCACGGCCGGCGTGCTGCGCGAGTACGTCGCGGACAACGCCATCGTCTCGCTGATGGACATGAGCTTCTCGGTCAACGGCGTGCTCTTCGGCACCTTCAGTTGCGAGCAGCTCGACAGACGGGTGGAATGGACCCAGCGGCAGCTCCAGTCGCTGCGCAAGATCGCTTCGCGCGCCAGCCTGACCCTGATGCACGTCGTCAACGCATCGGTCGACACGACCCCCGGCGCGCTGTGGGAGACGAGCACGCCGAACCGGCTGGCGACGATGCCGATGCCGCTGGACCTGCCGCCCGAGTAAGCGCGGCGCGGCGGTCCCGCGTCAGTCGTCGCCGAGGTCCGGCACCGCGATCCAGTGCCGTCCGGCACGCTCGATGCGGATGGCGCGGTCGAATACCTCCACCAAGGCTGCCTGCAGACCCGGATCGTCGTTGCGGCCCTGCGCGACGATCGCGCCGCCGGCCATCACCACCAGGGTGTCGGCGAGCAGCGCGAGCGTGAGGTCGTGCAACACGCTCAGCACCGCCGTGCCGGCGGCCGCCTGTCGCCGCATCAGGCGGACCAGCGCGACCTGGTGCGGCGGATCGAGGTGCGTCGTCGGCTCGTCGAGCAGCAGCCACGGCGCATCGACCGCGAGCGCCCGCGCTACCAGCACGCGCTGGCGCTCCCCGCCCGACAGTTCATGCAGCCGGCGCTGCTGCCACGCGCTGCATTCGGCATCCGCCATCGCGCGATCCACACGCGCCTCGTCGTCGGGACCGGGTGCACCGAACAGACCGAGCGCCGGCAACCGCCCGAGTTGCACGACCTCGCGCACCGTCAGCTCGCCGCTGGCCTCGCCTTGCTGCGCCAGCCACGCGATGCGCTGGGCGCGCACGCGTGCGGGGATCGCGGCGAGCGGCCGATCGCCTAGCCGCACCAGACCCGCATCGACGCGCTGCAGCCCGGCGAGCGCACGCAGCAGCGTCGATTTGCCGGCCCCGTTCGGCCCGACGATCGCCGTCCAGCCCCGCGGCGCGGCAAAGCTGAGGTCGCGCAACGCCACGGTGCTGCCCAGCGTGACGCTGATGCGCTCGGCGTGCAGACCGCTCACCGCGCCCGCCCCCGATGCAGCAACCAGATCAGGTAGCCCCCACCGAGCAAAGCGGTCAGCACGCCGACCGGCACCTCCTGCGGGGCGATCAGCACGCGCGCCAGCACGTCGGCGCCCAGCAGCAGCACGCCACCCGCGACCGCGCTCGCAACCAGCGTGTAGCCGTACGGCGCCGGCGCGAAGCGGCGCACCAGGTGCGGCGACACCAGCCCGACGAACGCGATCAGTCCGGCCTGCGAGACCGCCACGCCGGTCGCCAGCGCCAGCACGACGACAAGTGCGAAGCGCAGGCGCGGCAACGCCAGACCGAGGCTGCTGGCGCTGTCGGCGCCGAGGGTCAGCGCGTCCAGCGCGCGGGCGAGCCGCCATGCGGGCGGCAGGCCCAGCACGAGCCCGATCGCCAATGCGGCGCAGCTGGCCCAGCCGAGGTAGCCGGTGCTGCCCAGCATGAAGGCCTGACGGCCGCGCAGCGCTTCGGGCGCGACGCTGGTGACGAGGTCGCTGACGGCCGCCAGCACCACGCCGACCACGACGCCCGCGAGCAGCAGCCGCGTCGTCTGCTGCGCGCCACGCGCGAGCAGGACCGTCAGCAGCACGCCGAGCAAGGCGCCGCCAAAAGCCGCGCCGACCAGCCCGACCCGCGCCAGCGCGTCCGCCGTCGCCAGGCCGATCGCGTGGCCGCCGAGGGCGGCCGCGGCGAGCACCAGCACCACGCCGAGCGACGCGCCAGCCGCGGACCCCAGCAGATACGGGTCGGCCAGCGGGTTGCGGAACAGTCCCTGCGCGGTGGCACCGGCGAGGCCGAGCAACGCCCCCGTCAGCCAGGCACCGAGCGTGCGCGGCGCGCGGATCTGGCCGACGATCAACGCGCCGTCCGGCCCCGACCCGAGTCGGGCCAGCGCGCTGAGCGACCAGCCTTCGCTGCCCGCCGCCAGCCCGCCGACCATCAGCAGCACGCTGGCCAGCGCCAGCCCGACGCCGAGCCTGCGCCTGCGCTGCGCGTCGCTGGCAGCCATCAACGCGCCTGCGGCGCGCGCGCCGCCAGAGCAACCAGGCAATCGGCAATCACCCCGGCAGCCTCGCCCATGCGCGGGCCGGGCCGCAGCAGCAGCTCGTAGCGCGGGCCCGGAAAGCCGCAGCTGCGGCCGTCGCGCAGCGCCTGCAGCACCGCCCAGCCCGGGCGTGACGGCATCGACGCGAGGGCCACCCGATCGGCCATCACGATGTCGGGCTGCAGGCGCAACAGGGTCTCGGGATTGAGCTTCGGGAACGGCCCGAGCTCGGCCGGCAAGGCGTTGACCAGGCCGAGTCGGTCGAGCGTCTCGCCGATGAACGAGCTCGCGCCCGCTGCATAGGGTGTCGAATCCACCTCGAAGTAGACGCGCCGGCCGCGCCATGCGGGTGGCACGCGCGCCGCGGCGGCGCGCGTCTCGGCCTCGATCGCGGCCCAGACCTGCTCGGCCTGCGCCGGCGTGCCGAGCAGGCGCGCGATCGTGGTCAGGCTGCGCTTCACGTCGGCATGGTCGCGCGACTCCAGAACCACGACGCGCATGCCCAGGGCCTCGAGCCGGTCGACCACGCGCGCGGCGCTGGCGACAATCACCAGATCCGGCCGCAGCGCCGCGATGCGCTCGATTTGCGCGTCCTCCAGGCCACCGAGCTTCGGCAACGCGCGCACCGACGCCGGCCAATTCGAGAACCGGTCGGTGCCGACCAGCCGCGCGCACGCCCCGAGCGCGCAGACGCTCTCGGTCGCCGAGGGCAGCAGACTGACGATGCGCTGGGGCGGCGCCGCCAGCTGCACCGTCACGCCGCGGTCGTCGCGCGCTTCGAGTTGCGCCTGCACCGGTGCGGCGAGCACCAGCGCGAGGCCGGCCAGCAGCGCGCGGGCGGGCGTGAAGCGGTTCGTCATCGACAGTGCTCGCTCAGAGACCCTGGCTGTCGTAGCGCACGCCGATCCACGCCTGCCGGCCGACGCCCTGGTAGTCGCGGGCCGGCTCGTATTGCCGGTCGGTCGCGTTCAGCAGCTTCGCCTCGAGCTGCCACTGCGGCGCGAAGCGCCAGCGGGCGCTGAGATCGAGTGTGGTGTAGGCCGCGAGCGTCGCGCTGCCTTCCGGTCGCGCCCCGACCGCGAGCAGCGCGGCGCCGAAGCGCCACGCGCCGAGGTCGTACGCGGCGGTCAGGCTCTCCTGGTGCGCGGCTCGGCGTGCGAGGCGGCTGCCGGTGTCCAGGTCCTTGGCGTCGAGGAAATCGATCGTCGCGCCGACGCGCCAATCCCCCCAGCGCTGCGAGCCGGACAGCGTGACGCCCTGCAGTCGAGCCCGACCGATGTTCGCGGCGCATCCGTAGGGGTACAGCGCCGGATCGGACGAGCACGCGGCCTGATCGGGCTGGTAGGCGATCAGATCGCGGACACGATTGTGGTAGACCGTGACCGCGGCCGCGCTGTCGCCCGCGCGCCAGTCGAGGCCGAATTCGATGCTGCGACCGCGCTCCGGCGTGATCGACGCGACGCCGAAGTCCGGGTAGAACAGCTCGTTGAAGCTGGGCGCGCGGAAGGTCGTGCCAGCGAGCGCGCGCACGCGCCAGCCCGTGGCAATCTGCATGCCCCAACCCAGGCGCCCGGTCGTCTCGCCCCCGTAGACCGAGTTCTGGTCGCGGCGCAGGTCGGCCTGGAGGCTCTGCCGGCCGAACTGTCCGCTGTAGCCCAGCACGAGCGCATCGTTGATGCGCTTCTGGTCGTAGACGGCCGTCTCGGCATGTTCGTCGCGCCGCTCGTAGGCGACGACGAACTGCTGGCCGGTTCGTGGCGTCCACGCGGCCTGGCCGGTGAACTGCTCGCGCCGGGTGCGGAAGCGGTCGACCGTGCTGCCGCCGCTCTTCAGGTCGTCCTCGTTGCGCGACAGCTGCGCGCTGGTGGTCCATGCGGGATTCAGCACGCCGCGGTAGTCGAGCGCCGCGACGCTGCTGCGCAGCTTGTTCCGGAAATCGGGCGATGCCGGATCGGCCACCGAGTAGTCGCTCGCGTCGTACTGCGCGTTCAGGCGGCTCTCGACGACGTTCAGCCCGATGCGGTGGCCCGCCACAGGCGTGACGCCGAGTTGCAGCTGCGCGGTGTCGCGCGTGAAGCCATCGCGGTCCGGGTTGAAGCTGCCGAACTGGTCGCCAGGCTTCAGGGCGGAGACGCCGCGGCTGCTCTCGCGCCCCAGCGCGGCCGCGTAATCGATCCGGCCGCTCGCGCCGCTCACGGCGAGGCTGCCCTGGCGCGATCGCTCCTCGCCGATCGCGCCGCTCGCGGTGAACCGCGGCGCGCCGTCGCCGCGCTTGGTGAAGATCTGCACGACGCCGCCCACGGCATCCGCGCCGTACAGGCTGGAGCCGGGCCCGCGCAGCACTTCGATGCGTTCGATCTGCGCCAGGCTGATCGACTCGAATTCGACCTGTCCCACGGTCGCGGAGCCGACGCGCACGCCGTCGATCAGCACCACCGTGCTGCCGGCGCTCGCGCCGCGGATCAGCACGCTCGCGTTCTGGCCCGGGCCGCCATTGCGCACGACCTGCACGCCGGCCTCGCGGCGCAGCAGGTCCTCGATGGAATCGGCCGTGCTCTGACGGATGCGCTCGGCGTCGATCACGACGACATCGGCGCTCACGCTGGCCAGGGCCTGCGGCTCGCGCGTCGCGGTGACGACGATCGGGTCGAGGCGGCCCTGCGCCGACGAGGGTGTCGCGAACGGCGCGAGCAGGAGGAAGCCGCCGAGGGCGGCGAGCGGCGCATGCAGCGCCGGGGGTCGAAAGGTCATGATGGACAAGCTCTGACGAATGGCAGGCGACCCGCTTCCCCGCGGGCACTTGCGACATGGCCGCGCGCCTCGGTGAGACACGCGTCCGCTCGTTGGCCGGTATCCGGGCTGGCGGAGCGACCCTTGCGACCTTCCCGAAGCCGGACCGGCCTTCAGTGGCATGTGCGCGAGAGCGGAAGCGACGAGGCTGACCCCATCGACTTCGTCCGCCGTACCGTTGCGGGGGCAGCGCAGATTCGAGCGTCGAGGACGTTCTTCTGCTTCCCGTTTAACTGTGCCGACTGAACGCCGGCACGGGCACCAACAGCGGGCATTCTAGTCGGAGCGCGCCTCTACAATGGCGCACCCTTCAGCCCCACGTCGCGCGCCATGTCGAAGATCGAAGAACTCGCCGACCGCGTCGAGCGCCTGCTCCTGCGGCATGCCGAACTGCAGCGCACCAGCACGCTGCTCGAGCAGCAGCTGGCCACCGTGACCCACGAACGCGACAACCTGCGCTCGCGCCTGAACGCCGCGCGCAGCCGCATCGATGCGCTGCTCGAACGCCTGCCCGTGGAAGCCGCGCCCGCCTCGACCGGCACCGACACTCCCGGGAGCGACCGCACATGAAGCAGATGGAAGTGACGATCCTCGGCCAGAGCTACCTGCTCGGCTGCCCCGACGGCGGCGAAGCGGCGCTGATCGAGGCGGTCGGCAACGTCGACCGCGAGATGAGCGCGATCCGCGACGGCGGCAAGGTCAAGGCGCGCGAACGCATCGCGGTGCTGGCGGCGCTCAATCTCGCCTACGCGCTGGCGGGCCGGCCAGCGGCGCGACCCGCGTCGGCGGCGAGCCCCGTCCCGGCGGGCGAAGTCGATATCGACAATCTGATCGCACGCCTCGACCAGGCCCTCGGCGCCGACGGGCAATTGCTCTGAATCCACGCACGCGTCACGCATGCGGCATAGAATGAATTCGTCCGTCGCATCCGCGTGAGTTTTATATTTCCTTGAACCTATGCTCTGTAGAGCAAGGGCTTGGAACATCGCCCGGTTGGTGTGATCGTCTCGCGTCAGATGAACCCGAAGCCGGGCTGACCTCGCCCACCTGAACTCCTGGTTCAGGAATGCGGCTCATGGTTTGCGGCGGACACCTTTCTTTTCCCATTCTCGGTCTCGCACGATGCGTCATTGGCTGATGAAGAGCGAGCCGTCCGAATGCTCGATCGATGATCTGGCTGCGGCGCCCGGTCGCACGGTGCCGTGGATCGGCGTTCGCAACTACCAGGCGCGCAACTTCATGCGCGACGAGATGAGCATCGGCGACGGCGTGCTGTTCTATCACTCCTCGTGTCCCGAGCCGGGCATCGCCGGCCTGGCCGAAGTGGCCAGCACCGCATACCCGGACGCGAGCCAGTTCGATCCGAAGAGCCCGTACTTCGACGCCAAGTCGAAGCCCGACGCGCCGCGCTGGCAGCATGTCGACGTGAAGCTGGCGCGCAAGACGCGGCTGCTCTCCCTCGCCGAGATGCGCGCCGCGCCGTCGCTGGCCACCATGCGCGTGCTCGAGCGCGGCAACCGCCTGTCGATCACGCCCGTCAGCGCCGACGAGTGGCGCGCCGTTCTCGCGCTGCTGAAGAAGCCCGCATGACCGGCGGCCTCGGGGCGCAGCTCGTGCTCGAGCTGCTGGTGCTCGGCTGCTTCACCGGCTTCCTGGCCGGGCTGCTCGGCATTGGTGGCGGCATGCTGCTGGTGCCGTTCATGACCTTCCTGCTGTCGAGCAAGGGCATGCCGGCCGAACACGTCGTCAAGATGGCGATCGCCACCTCGCTGGCGACGATCTGCTTCACCTCGATCGCGTCGGTGCGCGCGCACCACCAGCGCGGCGCCGTGCTCTGGTCGGTGGCGCGTGTGCTCGCGCCCGGCATCGTGATCGGCTCGCTGCTCGGCGCGCAGCTGGCCAAGGCGCTGCCCTCGCCCGTGCTGGCACTGCTGTTCGCGCTGTTCGTCGGCTTCTCGGCCACGCAGATGCTGATCGACCGCAAGCCGAAGCCGTCGCGCCAGCTGCCCGGCACCGCTGGCATGCTCGGCGCGGGCGGCGTCATCGGCCTGTTCGCCGCGCTGGTCGGCGCCGGCGGGGCGTTCGTCTCGGTGCCGTTCATGACCTGGTGCAACGTCAAGATCCACAACGCCGTCGCGACCTCCGCGGCATTGGGATTTCCGATCGCGGTGGCCGGAACGGTCGGCTACATGGTCGCCGGCTGGTCGCTGCGCGACATGCCACCCGGGACGATCGGCTACCTGTACTTGCCCGCGCTGGTGACGATCTCGATCGCCAGCGTGCTCACCGCGCCGTTCGGTGCGCGCACGGCGCACCGCATGGACATGCGCCAGCTGAAGCGGGTGTTCGCGGTGCTGCTGTTCGGCCTCGCGGCCTACATGGTCTACAAGTCGACCCGGCTCTGAACAGGCGACGGGCGCCGCGTCAGGTGGCGCCGAGCTCGAACCGGATGCTGGCCAGCGCGACGTGGTTGCCGCCGCGCTTTTGCGCCTCGCGCAGCGCGGTGTCGGCGGCGTCCATCAGGTCGGCCTCCGAATGCGCGGTGTGCGGAAAGCTCGCGACACCCATCGACACCGTGAACCCGAGGTCGCGCCCTTCGAGCACGACGATCTGCGTCGCGCACTGACGCCGCAGGCCTTCCATGCGCGAGTGCGCGGTGGCCAGGCCGACGCCGGACAGCAGGATCGCGAAGCGGTCTTCGTCGAGGCGACACGAGGCGTCCATTGCCCGGGTGTTGCTGCGCAGCAGGCGGCCGAGCGCCTCGAGCACGCGACCGCGGGCATCGGCGCCGAGTGCCTTGACTGCATCGCTCAGCGGATCGAGCGCGATCGAGACGAGCGCGAACTCGCGATGCTCGCGCGACGACAGGTCGACCTCGCGCCGCAGTTGGTCGTCGAAGTGCAACCGCTGGTACAGGCCGGTGGCGCTGTCGCGCAAGCCGTTGTCGGCCATCTCCCGGCGCTGGGCCTCGGCGGCGACCTGCTGCTGTTCGAGTTGCGCCAGCGCCCGCTGCAACTGGTGCTCGCGCTGGTGCGCGGTGGTTTGCTCGACCCACGCTGCCAGCACATGCCGCGCGGCGGCGCCGTCGGCGCGCGGCAACGGCAGGCGGGTGACGCGGAACTCGCGCTTGCGTCCATCGCGATCGATGCGGTGTTCGCTCAACGTGGGCGCGGCATGGGCAAGCGCGCTCTGTTCGGCAGCGCGCATGGCCGCGGTCTGCGCGGGCTCCAGCAGTTCCGCATCGGCGGCACCCACCATCGCCGCGACGTCGCGTCCGAACAGCGCAGCCATGGCTGCATTCACGTGCAGGTAGCGACCGCTGGCGACGTCCTTGATGGACAGCAGCACATCGACGCGATCGAGCAGATCCATCAGCACGCCCGCGAGCGCCGCTTCCTGGACCCCGAGCGTATCCGCCAGGCGGCGCACGTCCTGGATGCGCTCCTGCGGCAGGGCCGGTGTGCTCTCGTTCATCACTCCATCGTCCTCGGCGGAATCGACCGGGCGTCACGCCGGCGCTTCAACAATCTTGGGCGTGGGGCTGCACGATGGCAAGCGCCACGAGGCGAAAAGCGCAGCCACACCCCTAACTTGATCATAGCCGCGCGCACCAGGTGTGATATTGATCCGGACGCGGCCGCTCGGCAGGTTTTCCGCGGGTCCGGGCAATTCCACCGATCTGTCATGGAATGTTGCAGGCTGGGATTCGGGCCTGAAAATTGCGGACCGCGCTGCGGAGACCAGACGAATGACGATCACCCGCTACATCAAGGAAATCGGCCGCGGCAAGGACGGCGCACGGTCGCTGACCGAAGTGCAGGCGCACGACCTGATGAGCCAGGTGCTCGACGGCCAGGTCACCGATCTCGAAGTCGGCGCGTTCGCGCTGGCGATGCGCATCAAGGGCGAGTCGACCGCGGAGCTGAGCGGCTTCCTGCAGGCGGCGCACGAGCGCTGCATCCCGTTGCGCCCGTCGCGTCCGACGGTGGTGCTGCCGTCCTACAACGGCGCACGCAAGCTGCCGAACCTGACGCCGCTGCTGGCGCTGTTGCTCGCGCAGGAAGGCGCGCAGGTCCTGGTGCATGGGCCGATGAGCGATGCCGGCCGCGTCAGCACCGCCGAGATCTTCCGCGACCTGGGTCTGCCGTTCGCGCGCGACGCCGAGGAGATCGAGAACGGCTGGGCACGGCGCGAGCCGGTGTTCATCGCCACCGCCGACCTGTGCCCGCCGCTCGCGCGCCTGCTCGACGTGCGCCGCATCGTCGGCCTGCGGAACTCCGGCCACACGGTCGCCAAGCTGCTCGCGCCGTGCGCTACCGATGCATCGCTGCGGGTCGTCAACCACACGCACCCGGAGTACGCGACCGCGCTGGCCGAATTCCTTGCGCACACCGGCGCCGATGCGGTCCTGATGCGCGGCACCGAAGGCGAGCCCGTCGCCGATCCGCGCCGCGCCCCGAAGCTCGACGTGTTCATCGGCGGCCAGCGCCGTGCCGACTTGTCGCGTGCCGCCCATGAAGGCGTGCTGACCGGCCTGCCGGTGCTGCCGCGCGAGATCGACGCGGCGACGACGGCCGTCTACATCCAGGCCGTGGTCAGCGGCGAGAAGCCGGCGCCGGCACCGTTGACGCAACAGGTCGACTGCCTGATGCGCGCGTTGGCCGCGATCGAGCGCTCCGCCGTACCGAAGGACCGGCAGGTCGGCGCATAGCGACGCCGGCGCTCCATAATCGCGGCCCATCGACACCGACACAGGCGTGGGAGGGCACGATGAAGCGGGAACTCGACAAGCTCAACAAGCTCAGCGAATCGCACGGCGCGCTGCGGCCCGGCAAGGGGATGGTCTCGGGCGTGATCGCACTGTCGCTGGCGATCCTCTGTTTCCTGGGCGTGCTGGCCTTCCATTGGCCCGAGTACCTGACGACGCCGCAGCTGCGCCGCTCCTACAACGTCGACGTGATGCGCCTGCTGCTGTTCTGGTCGCTGGTCCTGTCCGGCGCGCTGTCGCTGTTCAACATCGTGCGCGGCCGGGCGCGGTGGCTTGCCCTCGGTGCGTTCGTGCTGATCGGCCTGTCGCTCGCGCTCGGCGGGCACAAGGTGCCGGTCAACGACTTCGCCGACAACACGCCCTACATCGGCCTGGACTGGTTCATCCTCGACCTGCTCGGCTCGACGCTGATCTTCATCTTCATCGAGAAGCTGTTCGCGCTGCGCAAGGACCAGCCCGTGTTCCGTCCGGAGTGGCAGACCGACTTTCACCACTTCATCGTCAATCACATGATCGTCGGCTTCGTGCTGCTGGCGACCAACCTGCTGGTGCACAAGCTGTTCGGCTGGGCCGCGCAGGACGGTGTCCGAGGCTGGGTGCAGGGGCTGAACTTCTGGGTCGCGCTGTTCCTGATCGTGCTGGTGGCCGACCTGGTGCAGTACGCCACGCACCGCGCATACCACGAGGTGCCGCTGCTGTGGCGCCTGCACGCGGTGCACCACAGCGTCAAGAGCATGGACTGGCTGGCCGGCTCGCGCCAGCACATCCTCGAGCTGATCATCACCCGCACGCTGGTGCTGGCGCCGATCTACGTGCTCGGCTTCAGCAAGGAGGTCATCGATGCGTACATCATCATCGTCGGCTTCCAGGCGGTGTTCAACCACGCCAACGTGAGCGTGCGGCTCGGCCCGCTGCGCTACGTGATCGTGACGCCCAACTTCCACCACTGGCACCACTCGCAGGACGACGCCGCGATCGACAGGAACTACGCGGCCCACTTCGCGTTCATCGATTACGCGTTCGGCACCGCGGTGAAATCGGACCGCGAGTGGCCCGAGCAGTACGGCGTGGTCGGCGACTACGTGCCGAACGGCTTCTTCAAGCAGCTCGCCTTTCCGTTCGTGTGGCGCGGCTGAGCCCCGAAAGGTTCGACGCGATCGTCGTCGGCGCTGGCGCGGCCGGCCTGCACTGCGCGGCCCTCGCCGGGCAGCGCGGGCTGAAGGTGCTGCTGGTCGACCACGCCGAGAAGGTCGCCGAAAAGATCCGCATCTCCGGCGGCGGGCGCTGCAACTTCACCAACCGCGACACGACCCCGGCAAACTTCCTGTCGGCGAATCCGCACTTCTGCCGCTCGGCGCTGGCGCGCTACACGCCGACGGATTTCATCGCACTGCTGCAGAAGCACCGCATCGCCTGGCACGAGAAGCACAAGGGCCAGCTGTTCTGCGACGACAGCAGCGAGCAGGTCATCGCGATGCTGCTGCGCGAGTGCGAGACGGGCGGCGTCGTGCGCTGGCAACCCTGCGCAGTGCACGGCGTGCGGCACGGCCATGCCGGTTTCGAGCTCGACACCGATCGCGGTGCGGTCAGCGCGAAGCAGCTCGTGATCGCGACCGGCGGCCTGTCGATCCCCAAGATCGGCGCGACCGACTTCGGCTACCGGCTCGCGCGCCAGTTCGGCCACGCGATTGTCGAGACCCGCCCGGCCCTGGTGCCGCTGACGTTCGACCCGGTCAGCTGGGCGCCGTTCGCCGCACTCTCCGGGCTGTCGCTCGAAGCCTCGATCGAGACCGGCGAGGGCAAGGCGCGCACCGCGTTCCTCGAAGACCTGCTGTTCACGCACCGCGGCCTGAGCGGCCCGGCGGTGCTGCAGATCTCCAGCTTCTGGCGCCCCGGCACGCCGATTCGCCTCAACCTCACGCCCGGCCGCGATCTGAATGCCGAGTTGCTGCAGGCGAAACAGTCCTCGCGTCGCAAGCTCGCGAACGAGCTCGCCGAATTGATCCCCAAGCGGCTGGCCGAGGCGTGGCTGGCGCCGACGCCGGACCTGGCCGAACGCACGCTGCCCGAGCAGCGCGATCGCGACCTGGCGCAACTCGCCGCCCGGCTCCAGCGCTGGGAGCTCAAGCCCCAGGCGACCGAGGGCTACCGCAAGGCCGAGGTCACGGCCGGCGGCGTCGACACCCGAGAGCTGAGTTCGCAGACGATGGCCAGCCGGCTGGTGCCGGGCCTGCACTTCATCGGCGAAGTGGTCGACGTGACCGGCTGGCTCGGCGGCTACAACTTCCAGTGGGCCTGGGCCAGCGCGTTCGCGTGCGCCACCGCGCTCACGCCGGCCTGATCACGGGATCGCGATCGCGCGCACCACCAGACTGGTGCCACCGACGATCAGCAGCGCCCAGACCGCCTGCACCGCGCGCCGGGTCGACAGCCGCGCATGCAGCCGGCTGCCGACGAGGTAGCCGATCACCGCGAATGGCAGCAGCGCGAACGCGAGCGGCAGCAGCCCCGCCTGCTGGTAGAAGCCGCTGCCGGTGAACAGCACCAACCGGATCAGCGCGGTGCAGAAGATCAGCACGCCGATCGTCGCGCGCAACATCGCCTTGTCCGTCAGCCGGCGCGCGAGGTAGATCGTGTAGATCGGCCCCCCGGTGCCGTACAGCGCGGTGAACGCGCCGCCCAGCAGCCCCGCCGGCACGGCCCAGCGGGCGGAAACCGGCGTGGGCACCGCGCGGTTCAGCAGGCTCCACGCCGCGTACGCGACGACGAAGCCGCCGAGGCCGAGCAGCAGCCAGCGCTCCTCGACTTGCACCAGCAGCGTCACGCCGGCGACCATGCCGACCGTGACGATCGGCAGCAGCCGCAGCAACTCGGGCCGGCTCAGGTCGCGCCGATGGCGCAGGCCGAGCAGCAGGCCGGTCAACAGGTCGAACACCAGCATCATCGGCACCGCGAAGCGCAGCGGGAAGAACTGCGCCAGCAACGGCACCGCAATGATCGACGAGCCGAAGCCCGTCAGCCCGTACACGACGTAGCCGAGCGTGACGATGGCCGCCGCGGCCAGCAGCGTGCTCGTCGGCAGATCGATCAAGCGCCTGCGCCTTCGCGTCGGGTCAGCGCTTGATCTGCGGCGCCGGAACGCCCTCGATCATCACGTTCAGGCAGGCCGGCAGCCCGCTTGCGTGGGCGCGCTGCGCCGCCGCGGCCATTGCGAGCGGGTCGGTGACCTGTTCGCCGTGGCAGCCGAATGCCTGCGCGACCGCGTCGTAGCGCATCGGGCGCAGTTCGCAGCCGATCAGGCGGTCGGCGCCGTAGTCGCGCAACTGGATCTGGTACTCGGCGTTCCAGCGCGCGTCGTTCCCGATCACCGAGACGAAGCCCAGGCCATAGCGCACCGCCGTGTCGTATTCGGCGATGTGGAAGCCGATCGTGCCGTCGCCCATCACGGCAACCACCGGCGCATCCGCCGCCACCGCGCAACGTGCCGCCAGCGCATAGGGCAGGCCCGAGCCGATCGAACCGGCGACGCCGTTGTTGACCCGGTGCGGTGCGCTCAGGCAGGCCATCGCCCACTGTCCGATCTCGCCGCCGTCGCAGACCAGCACCGCGTCGGGATGGCTGTCGAGCAGCGCCTGCAGCGGGCGCAGCATCTGCACCGGGTGCAGGCGGCCCGGGACCTCGGTGCGGGCGGTGTCCCAGGCCGGCGGCCGGTATGCGAGCGCGCTGCGCACGTCGGCAAGCCAGTCGGTCGCGGTCGAGCGGACCGCGGCTGCGGTCAGCGCCTGCAGCGTCGAGGCCGCATCGGCCAGCGCCGTCACGTCCAGGCGGCTGCCGAGCGCGCGTCGCGTACGCTCGATCTCGGCCGCCTCGGCGTCGACCTGGTGGACGGCCGCCTCGGCCGGGAACGGGGCCTTGCCGAACTTGAGCGTGAAGTCGACCCGCTTGCCGACCAGCACGATGCAGTCGGCCTGCGCCAGCACCTGCGCGAACGCACCGAGGCTCGCGTCGGCGATGCCGCGCGGGCTCTCCATCCCGATCACCGGCACGCCGCTGGCCGCCTCCAGGCCGGCGATCAGCGCGCGGCCGGGGCGCGTCATGCAGGACGCGCCGACGAGCACCATCGGACGCTTGGCCTGCGCGAGCCGCTGCGACAGGTCGTTCGCGACGGCGCGATCGAGCGGCATCGGCTCGGCCGCGAACGCCGCGGCCGCGAGCGGCGCCGGCGTCGCGGCGTTGTCGAGGACGTCGGTCGGCAGGCTCAGGTGCACCGGACCCGGCCGCCCCGAGCGTGCGAGGCGGATCGCCTTCGCGATGTCGCCGGCCACCGCGTCCGCGCTGGCACAGGTCCATGCGGCCTTGACGACCGGCGCGGCCATCTCGGCCTGGCGCATCTCCTGGAAGGCGCCCTGCCCGAGCTGGTCGTTCGGCGCGTGGCCCGACAGCAGCACCACCGGCGCCTCGGCCATCTGCGCCGTGTAGAGCGCCGAGACCGCGTTCGCATGGCCCGGCCCGCCGGTGACCAGCGCGATGCCGACCTCGCCGGTGATGCGTGCGTAGGCGTCGGCCATGTGCACCGTGGTCGCCTCGTGGCGGGTGTGGATGAGTTCGATGCCGGAGTCGAATGCCGCATCGAATATCGGCATGATGTGGTTGCCGGACAGCGTGAAGACGCGGCGCACGCCGGCGGCTTCGAGCGCGCCGATCAACGCGTCCGCACCGCGCTGCTGGGGAGAGGGGCTCATCGGTTCGGTCCTATTTCAGTTCGATCTGCAACTGGCGCCCGAGCCGCTCGTAGACGGCGAACTGGTCGGCCGCGAACTTCTCGGTCTCGGCCGGGCTCAACACCCGCGGGATGCTGCCGGCCTTCTCGGTCGCGGCGATCCACTGCGCGTCTTTCGCAGCACCCGCCAGCATCCCGGCCCAGCGCTCGACCAGCTCCTTGCTCATGCCGGGCGGGCCGTACAGCGCGCTCCAGCCGACGATCGCCTCGAGCTGCGGGTAGCCGGCCTCGCGCGCGGTCGGCACATCGGGCAGGTCCTTCACACGCTCGGGCGTGGTCGTGACGATCGCGCGCAGCTTGCCGCCCTTGATGTTGCCCATCATCGAACTCAGGTTGCCGCAGCTGAAGTCGACATCGCCGGACAGCACCGCGAGCGCGGCCTCGCCGCCACCCTTGTAGGCGATCTGCACCGCGGCGTCCTTGCCGAGCTTGAGCGTGTCGAACAGCAGCTGCGGGCCGAAGTTCAGGATCGTCGCCGGGCCCGAGGTGCTGTAGTTCAACTTGCCCGGGCGCGCGCGCAGCGCATCGGCCAGCTCCTTCAGCGAGCGGATGGCGGAGTCGGATCGCGTGACGCAGACATACGGGTTCAACTCGAGCAGTCCGAGAAAAGTGAAGTCGTTCCACTTGTAGCCCGCCGTCGGCTGCAGCGCCGGCAGCACCGCCTGCGAGCCGACGCGCGCGACCAGCAGCGTGTAGCCGTCCGGCTTGGCATTGCGCACCGCGATCGAGCCGATGCCGCCGCTCGCGCCGGCGCGGTTGACCGGCACGAGCGGCTGGCCGAGCGACTTCTGCGCGACCAGCGCGAGCGCGCGGGCGGCACCGTCGGCGTCGCCGCCAGCGCTGAACGGGATCACGAGCTGGATCGGCTGGTCGGGGTAGCTGCTCGACTGCGCCGCAGCGCCGATGGTGCACGCGGCGAGGCAACTCGCGATGACGCGGTGGTGGGTGGGCAAGCGGTCGTCTCCTGGTGTTGTGATGTGGATCGGCGTGGCGGGCGTTCAGCCGCTCGCTTCGGTCAGGATCGTCTGCCCCGGCTCGACCCGCGTGAAGCGCACCGGCTCGCGCCGCATCGTCAGCTCGTCGCCCGCCTGCGTGACGACGATGTAGGTCGAACTCGGCAAGTCGCCGGCGTCCGGATGGTCCTCGCGGAAGTGCGCGCCGCGCGAGTCCTCGCGCGCCAGCGCGGACGTGGCGATCACGCGGCTGACGGCGATCAGGCTCTTCAGGTTCAGCCAGTCGTGCCAGCTCAGGTTGAAGGCGCGGTCGCCATCGGCCACGCCGACGTGGTCGAGCTGGCGCTCCAGGTCGTCCAGCGTCGCGAGCGCGCGCTGCAGACCTTCGGCGGTGCGCAGGATGCCCACGTCCTCCCACATGCAGTCGAACAGCGCCTCGCGGATCGGCTCGATGTTGCCGGGCGCGTTCGCGAACGGCGCCTCGTGGCGCGCGACGCTGGCCACGATCGCCGCCTCGTCGGCCGCATGCCAGGCGCCTTCGGCGCGCACCCAGGCGGCCATGCGGTCGCCGGCGATGCCGCCGAAGACCGTCGAGTTGGCGACGCCGTTGCCGCCGAGCCGGTTCGCGCCGTGCACGCCACCGGTGTCCTCGCCCGCGGCGAACAGGCCGTGCAGCGCGGTACTGCAATCGGCACTGAACTGCACGCCGCCCATCATGTAGTGGGCGGTCGGCACCACCTCGACCAGGCCGCCGGCGAGGTCGAAGCCGCAGTCGTCGCAGCGCTCGACCATGCCCTTGAACTGCTGGCGCACCTTGTCGGGCCCGAGGTGCGACATCTGGATGTAGACGCCGCCGTTCGGCGAGGTGCGGCCGGCGCGCATCTCCGAGAAGATCGAGCGCGAGACGATGTCGCGCGTCGCGCGCTCGAGCCGTAGGTCGTAGCGGTCCATGAAGCGCTGCTTGTCGCCGTTCAGCAGGTACCCGCCGGCGCCGCGCAGGCCCTCCTCCAGCACGGTGCCGGTCATGCGCGTGCCGGTGCCGGCCAGCAACCCGGTCGGGTGGAACTGCACCATCTCCATGTCGCGCAGCGGCAGGCCGGCGCGCAGCGCCATGGCCAGGCCGTCGCAGGTCTTGTCGCCGGACGGCGTGTGGTACTTATACATGGTCGGGCCGCCGCCGGTGGCGAGCAGCACGGCCTTGGCCTGCACGAACACGAACGCGCCGTCGCGCATGTCGATCATCAGCACGCCGGCCAGCGCGCTGCCGTCGGCCGTCTTGACGAGTTCGATCGCGCGGTGCTCCTCCAGCCGCGCGATGCCGCACGACCAGACCTGCTCGGACAGCCGGTTGATGATCTCGATGCCGGTCAGATCGCCCTTGTGCACGGTGCGGTCGAAGGTCTGGCCGGCGAACGCCTTCTGGTGCACGGTGCCGTCGGGGTTGCGGTCGAAGAAGCAGCCGAGCTCGTTCTCGAGCTCGTGCACGCGCTCGACGGCCTTCGTGACCAGCGTCCACGCCAGGTCCTGGTCGGACAGCCACTTGCTGCCCTCGATCGTGTCCATGAAGTGCCGCTCGACCGAATCGCCGGCCGCCAGCGCGACGTTGTAGCCGCCCTGGACCATGCGGGTGCATCCGCACTTGCCGAGCAGGCCCTTGACCGCGACGGTGATCGACAGCTCCGGCGCATTCTGGTGCGCATGCAGGGCCGCAAACAGGCCGGCGCCGCCCGAGCCGAGGATCAGGATGTCGGTCTGGAGGCGCTTGATCGGTGTCATGACGCCCTCACCCCCAACGCGGCCAGCACCTGCGCGCGTCGCGCCTGCGTGTCGTGGCGCACCACGTCGTAGAGGCTGCCGCCATGGCTGTCCATGCCGACCAGCAGCGGGCCGAAATCGCGGATGCGGAACTTCCACAGCGACTCGGGGTTCAGGTCGTCGAGGTCCACATCCTCGATCTGCTCGACCCAGGTCGTTTCCAGCGCCGCGGTGCCGCCGACGATCGCGAGGTAGGCGCCGCCGAGTTCGCTGAAGGCTGCCGCGGAACCCTCGCGCAATCCTCCCTTGCCGACGATCAGGCGCACGCCGTTCTGCGTCATCAGGGGCCGGGTGAAGCGTTCCATGCGGTCGGAGGTCGTCGTGCCGATGCAGATCGGCTGGTAGCCGGCCGGATAGGCATCGCTGGGCTCGACCTTCTTGACGTTCGGCGCCGTGTGGATGACGGCGTGACCGTTCAGGTCGAAGCGCGTCGTGCGGCCGCGGTCGAACAGGTGGATCTGGGTCGCGTCGCGGATGCCGTAGAGCGTGCGCTGCAGCGTGACCGTGTCGTTGACCCGCAGCGCGCGCACCTGCGCTTCGGTGACGGGCATCTCGAGGTTGTGGTGGGCCATCGTGAACCTCGCTTCAGAAGCCGTAGCTCACGCCGGCCGGCGTGAAGCTCGCGCGGGCGCGCCGTGCGGAATGGCACTGCATGTTGACGGCGATCGGGTTCATCGTGATGTGGGTTGCCGCCAGTTCGATGTGGACCGCGAACGCGGTCGAGTCGCCGCCCAGCCCCTGCGGGCCGACACCGAGCTGGTTGACCGCGGCCGACAGCTGCGCCTCGAGCGCGGCACCCTCGGCGTCGGCGCAGCGCGTGCCGAGTTCGCGCGTGGCGGCGCGCTTGGCCAGCGCGACGGCCAGATCCGACGTGCCGCCCAGCCCGACGCCGACGATCGTCGGCGGGCAGGTCTTGCCGCCGGCGGCGAGCACGCAGTCGATCACGAAGGTCTTGATCGCGTCGATGCCCTCGGCGGGAATGGCCATCTTGAGGAACGAGTTGTTCTCCGAGCCGCTGCCCTTCGGAATCATCTCGATCTGCAGCAGTTCCGGCGTGTCGCTGAAATCGATGTGGATCACCGGCACCTCGATGCCGCAGGACGAATGCTCGTTCTTGCGCGTCAGCGGATGCACGACCGAGCTGCGCAGCGGGTACTCGCGGGTCGCGCGTTCGCAGCCGCGCCGCAGCGCCTGCTTGAGCGCATGGCCGTCGACCTGCACGTCGCGCCCGATCCAGACGTTGTAGATCGGCACGCCGGTGTCCTGGCACAGCAGGTTGTCGGTCTTCTCGGCGACCGCGATGTTGGTCACCATCGTGCCGAGCATCTGCTTCGCCGTCGCACCGGTCTCGGTGGCCTGCAGGCGGCCGAAGCCCGCCTTGATGTCGGGCGGCAGCACCTTCAGCGCGCGGATGTAGAGTTCCTTGGCGGCGTCTTCCACCGCCTGCAGATCGACCTTCATCGCGTCACCTCAGTTCGCCGACAGCTTGCGGTTCTTCACCACCGTGGCCCAGTGCTGGGACTCCTCGTCCATCGCCTTGACGAACTCGGCCGGCGAATTGCCGACCGGCGTCATGCCCTGAACGTACAGGCGCGCCTTGATCTCGGTGGAGGTCAGCGCCTTGACGACATCGGCGTGGATCTTGGCGAGGATCGGCGCGGGCGTGCCGGCCGGCGCGAGCAGGCCGAACCAGCCGGTGTTCTCGAAACCCGGCAGGCCGCTCTCGGACACCGTCGGCACGTCGGGCATCGACGGCATGCGCTGCTTGCTCGTGACCGCCAGCGCACGCAGGCGCCCCTTGCCGAGCAGCGCGGACGCGGCCGCGAAGTTGCCGACCATCATCTGCGTCTGGTGCGCGATCAGGTCGGTGTAGGCCGGCGCCTCGCCCTTGTACGGCACATGGACGATGTCGACGCCCGCAGCGTTCGCGAAGTTCTCGCCGGCCAGGTGCACCTGGCTGCCGACGCCGGCCGAGCCGAAGTTGACCGAACCCGGCTTGGCCTTCGCCTGGGCGATCAGCTCCTTCACGCTGGTCAGCGGCGAGTCGTCGGGCACGACGACGAGCATCGGGCCGCTCGCCACGTTGGTGATCGGCACGAGGTCCTTCTTCGTGTCGAACGGCATCTTCTTGTAGAGCTGCGGGTTGATCGTGATGCTGCCGGTGCCGAACAGCAGCGTGTAGCCGTCGGCCGGCGACTTGGCGACGATGTCCGCCCCCAGGTTGCCGCCGGCGCCGGCGCGGTTGTCGACGATCACCGTCTGCCCCCAGATCTCGTTGAGCTTCTGCGCCATCATCCGCGCGATCACGTCGGTCGAGCCGCCGGGCGCGAAGGGCACCACCAGGCGCACCGACTTGTTCGGCCACGATTCCTGCGCCATGGCGGGCAGCGTCCAGGCGGTCAGCACGGTGGCGGCCAGCAGGCCGGTGAGGGTCGAGCGTCGGGTGGTCATCTTCATGGGGGGTCTCCGTTTTTCTCGAATCAGGACAGAAGCGAAAGCGCGAACGCCATGCCCGCGACGGCGGCGAAGCCGATCGAGCCGGCGATCCAGTCCTTGCGGAGGTTGGACACCTGGCCGAACTCGATGATCAGCAAGCGTACGCCGCCGGTCATGTGCAGGGCGAGCAGGACGACGAGGCCCCACTCGGCGAACTTGAACAGCGGCCGGTCGGTGGCGCGCAGGAAACCGTCCAGCGCCGCAGCGCCTTGCAGCGCATGGCCCAGCGCCCAGAAGTGGATCGGCAGGAACAGCGCCAGCCCGAGGCCCGACAGCCGGTGCATCAGGAAAGCCCAGTACGCGGGATGGGCGCGCGCCCGCTGGTCGTTGCGGCGCATCATGCGACCACCGCCCAGACCGCGCGCAGGCCCGTCACGAGCAGCAGCACGCCGAACGCGCGCGACAGCCACAGCGCAGGGTCTTCGCGCAGGCCCCACCACTCGCGGGCGATGTTCGCCAGGCCGACCGGCACATGCACGGCACACGCCACCACGAAGACGGCGTAGAACGCGCCGAACGCCCAGTTGCCCTGCGTGCGGCCGAGGATGCCGGCTGCGCTCAGCCCGCCGCGCACCGCGTAGATCAGCACGCCCAGGTGCACCAGCACGCACAACGCCAGAACCATCGCGCTGACGCGCTGCCAGTACCAGCGCTTGGCCTGGGCGATCGCGGCGCTGCTCACAGTTCGCCCCGCACCGCGGCCTTCGCGACCTTGCGCTTCAGGCCGGCGATCGACAGCGTCGGTGCCAGCTGCTTGGGGCATCGCTCGGTGCACGAGCCCTGGGTGTGGCAGGCGTGGCAGCCGGCATCGCCGGCGACGGCGCGCAGACGCTCTGTCTGCTGCACGTCGCGCACGTCGTTCACCAGTGTCCAGGCGCGGTTCAACGCGGCCGGGCCGAGGTAGTCCGGGCGCCAGCCGACCACGTCGCACGACGCGTAGCAGACGCCGCAGCCGATGCACTCGATGCCGGCGTTCGCGGCGGCCCGCTCGGGCGAAGCGGGAGCGACCTTCGCGAAATCGTCGGCCCGCGTCGCAGTGCCCTTGAACTGGCCCTTGGCGCGCGCCCACTTGTCGAAGAACGCGCTCATGTCGGTCGCCAGGTCCTTGATGACCGGCAGGTTGGACAGCGGCGCGATCTCGAGCTCGCCGTCGCCAGCGACTTTCGCGACATGGGTGCGGCACGTCCAGCACGCCTTGCCGTTGACAGTCATCGCGCACGAACCGCACATGCCGACGCGGCAGGCGAACCGATAGCTCAGCGTCGGCTCGAGGAAGCGCTGGATGTGGGTCACGACGTCCAGCACCGTCTGGCTGGCTTGGCGCGGCACCTCGTAGCGCGTGAACTCGCCCTGTTGGGCGCCGCGCCAGACCTTGACTGTGAGCATCGTCGACATGGCGCGCATCATCGCGACGTGTCATCGAAAGTTAAAGCGAATTATTCTTCTATCGAGCGATGAAAAAACTTTAGAGTGGCGGACGATGTCGTCCATTCGCACCCTCAGAAGCTTTCTCGCCGTCGCCCGCCTCGGCAGTTTCTCGGCCGCGGGCAAGGAGATCGGGCTGACCGCGGCGGCGGTCGGCCAGCAGATCCGAGCCCTCGAGGACGAGCTGCACAAGGTGCTGTTCGACCGCAGCGGCCGGGCGATCGTGCTCAACACGGCCGGGCGCGGCATGGTGGCACCGGTCAAGGAACTGATCTCGCGCTACGAGGCGCTGGCAGCCGACGAAGCCGGGGAGGCGCTGACCGGCACCGTGGTCATGGGCGCGCTGGTGTCGGCGCTGATGGGCGCGTTCGCCGACAGCCTGTGGTCGCTGACCCGCCAGCACCCCGATCTGGACGTGACGCTGTTTGCGGGCCAGTCCGCGGACTTCGCCGGCCGGGTCGACCGCGGCGAGCTCGACGCCGCCGTCGTCACGCAGCCGCCGATCCGCCTGCCCTCCAACCTGGTGTGGACGCGCCTCTACACCGAGCCGATGGTGCTGATCGTGCCTGCCAAGCCGCATTTCACGGTTCCCGCCGCCGGGTTGGCGATCCTGGCCGACTGTCCGTTCCTGCGCTTCGACCGCCAGACCTGGACCGGCCACCTGGTCGACGAGGTGCTGGCGCAGTGCGGCGCCGCCGCACGCACGCGCATGGAGCTGAACTCACTCGAGGCGATCGTGGCGCTGGTGCGCCAGGGCTTCGGCGTGTCGATCGTGCCGCAGCTGGCCAACCTGCAGTGGGCGCGCGACCGCGCGCTGCGGATCGTGCCGCTGCCGGGCGTGGCGGTGCAGCGTTCGGTCGGCCTGCTGGAACGGCGCCAGCACAGCCGGGCGCGGGTGACGGAGGCGATCAAGGCGTATTTCGCCGCGAACGGCACGCCTGGAGCGCCTTGACGCGGCCAATTGCGGTGGCGGTTGCGTCGGGCTATAATCGACGGTCTTTGCTGGCAAAACCCCGCGTTGCGATTGGCGAGCCCACGAGAACAGGAACTCCGGACCCTCCGGTTTTCGGAACTCGCCGACACCGAGCGCACTTCAATTTCAGGATCAACCCTTTACATGACTACGATTCGCGTCAAAGAAAACGAGCCATTCGACGTGGCACTGCGCCGCTTCAAGCGCACCATCGAGAAGCTCGGCCTGCTGACCGACCTGCGTGCCCGCGAGTTCTACGAGAAGCCCACTGCCGAGCGCAAGCGCAAGAAGGCGGCCGCCGTGAAGCGCCACTTCAAGCGCGTGCGCAGCATGCAGCTGCCGAAGAAGCTGTTCTGACGCGGTCGTAGCGTCGCGGTAGGCGGGTCGCTCTCGATCCGCCGCTGCCCCTGAAGAGCCCGCGCACTGCGGGCTTTCTCGTTTGTGCCGACTGGAGTTGTGATGACCCTCAAAGACCAGATCACCGAAGACATGAAGACGGCGATGCGCGCGAAGGACGCGCCGCGCCTGCTGACGATCCGCGGCCTGCTCGCGGCGCTGAAGCAGCGCGAGGTCGACGAGCGCATCGTGCTCGACGAGGCCGCCGTGATCGCGATCGTCGACAAGCTCGTCAAGCAGCGCAAGGACTCGATCACCCAGTTCACCGCCGGTAACCGGCCCGACCTGGTCGAGAAGGAGAGCGCCGAGCTTGCCGTGCTCGAAGGCTACCTGCCGCAGCGCATGGATGCCGACTCGGTGGCCGCCGAAGTCGCGGCGATCGTCGCCGAGCTGGGCGCCAAGGGGCCGGGCGACATGGGCAAGGTCATGGGCGCCGTGAAGTCGAAACTCGCCGGCAAGGCCGACATGGCCCTGGTATCCGCCGCGGTCAAGAAGGCGCTCGCATCATGAGCGCGCCGCAGGTCCAGCAGCTGAGCGCCGACGTGTGCGTGGCGCCGCAACTCGACACCGCCGCGATGGCATGGGCCGTCCAGGCGGGCTTCAAGAGCGTCGTCAACAACCGGCCCGACTTCGAAGGTGGCCCGGATCAGCCGACCAGCGCCGCGATGGAAGCGGCCGCCCGGGCCGCCGGCCTGCAGTACGCCTACCTGCCGGTCCAACCGGCGGTGCAGACACCCGAGGAAATCGCCCGCTTCGCAGTCCTGCTGGCCGAACTGCCGAAGCCCATCCTCGCGTTCTGCCGCAGCGGCGCGCGCTCCGGCAAGCTTTATCGGGCGGCGACCGGCGGCTGAAACGCCCTACAGCCCGGCGATCTTCAGCCGGTCGATCAGCACCGAGCCGATCGTCTTGCTGCCCATCGTGTAGGCGTCGGCGCCGACCGCCTGGATGCCCTTGAACATCGCCCGCAGGTTGCCGGCGATCGTGATCTCGTGGACCGGGTACTGGATCTTGCCGTTCTCGACCCAGAAGCCGGCCGCGCCGCGCGAGTAGTCGCCGGTCACGTAGTTGACGCCCTGCCCCATCAGCTCGATCACGAACAGGCCGCGGCCGAGCTTCTTCAGCATCGCGTCGAGGTCGTCGCCGGGCTGGGTCAGCCGGCTCGTCAAGGTGAGGTTCTGCGAGCCGCCGGCGTGGCCGGTCGTGCGCATGCCGAGCTTGCGGCCCGAGTAGCTCGACAGGAAGTAGCCCTGCACCGCGCCGGCCGACACCACGTCGCGGGCCACGGTGCGTACGCCCTCGTCGTCGAACGGCGCGCTGCCCTTGCCGCGCAGGATATGCGGGTCCTCGCGAATGTCGATGTGCTCGGGCAGCACGCGCTTGCCCAGGCTGTCCAGCAGGAAGCTGGACTTGCGGTACAGCGCACCACCGCTGGTCGCCTGCACGTAGGCCCCCAGCAGGCCCGCGGCAAGCGACGACTCGAACAGCACCGGCACCTCGCAGGTCTTGATCTTGCGAGACTTCAGGCGCGACAGCGCGCGCCCGGCGGCATAGCGGCCGACAGCCTCGGGCGACGCCATCTCGTCCGACGCACGCATCGAGGTGTACCAGGCGTCGCGCTGCATGTCCTCACCGCGCCGGCCCGGCAACGAGGCGATCGGCGCCACCGACAACGAATGCCGCGAGCTGGCGTAGCCGCCGCGAAAGCCGCGGCTGTTGCCGGCGAAGAAGTGCGATTGCTGCGCGGATACGCCCGCGCCTTCGGAATTGGTGATTCGCCGGTCGACTGCGAACGCCGCGGCCTCGCAGCGCAACGCGATATGCAGCGCCTGCTCGGCATCGACCGCCCAGGGGTGGAACAGGTCGAGGTCGCGGGTCGCCTCGTCGCCGCTGGCGATGTCCTCGGCGTCGGGCAGGCCCGCGGCCGAATCCTCGGCGGTGAAGCGCGCGATGTCGTGCGCCGCGCGCACCGTCTGCTCGAGCGCGGCGCGCGAGAAGTCGGACGTGCTGGCATTGCCGCGGCGCTGACCGATGTAGACGGTGATGCCCATCGACTTGTCACGGTTGCGCTCCACGTTCTCGGTCTCGCCCTTGCGGATCGAGACCGACAGGCCGACGCCTTCGGAGACCTCGACCGCCGCGTCGCTCGCCCCGAGCGAGCGGGCGAGCGCCAGCGCGTCCTCGACATGCTGCTGGAACTGCGCCGGCGCATAGGCAAAGCCGGGTTGTGGGAGGGCCGAGGGCTGGGGGGAGGACATGTGTGGGGATCGAACCGGTCAAAGCGCGGAAGCCGGGTGGCAAGGCGCGGGTGCGGGACTATGATACCGAGCGCACACGGAGTGCCACTTCGTCACGTTCCGCAGACCCTTTCCCGATGCCTTCCTTGCCCGAACCCACCGAAGACGACACGCTGCGCGCCGCGCCGGTGTATTCCTTCGACGAGAAGCCGAGCAAGACTCGCCTCAAGCAGGCCTCGCACGAGTTGCAGGAACTGGGCGAGGCGGTCGTCGCGCTGCCCGATTCGCGCATCGACGCGCTGGAGATCGCCGAAGAGCTGCTCGACGCGATCCGCCAGTTCAAGAAAACCAAGAGCTTCGAGGGCAGGCGCCGCCAGATGCAGTACATCGGCAAGCTGATGCGCAAGCACGAGGTCGAGCCGATCCGCCAGGCCGTGACCGACATGCAGCTCGGCCGCGCCAAGGATTCCCTCGCGTTGCACCAGGCCGAGCGCTGGCGCGCCGAGCTGCTGGCGGACGACGACGCCACCACACGCTGGATCAGCGCCCACCCCCAGACCGATGTCCAGCAATTGCGCAGCCTCGTGCGAGCCGCGCGCAAGGATGCCGCGCTCGTGCCCGAGAAACGCAGCGGGCGCGCCTTCCGTGAGTTGTTCCAGTTCATCAAGGAGCACCCCCTCGAATGAGCGGTCTGGATCCGGTACGCATCGGCCTCATCTCTGTCAGCGACCGCGCATCCAGCGGCGTTTACGAGGACAAGGGAATTCCTGCGCTGCAGGCATGGCTGACGTCAGCCGTGCGCAATCCGATTCACTGGGAAACACGATTGATCGCCGACGAACAGGCCACCATCAGCGCGACCCTGGTCGACCTCGTCGACCGGCAGCATTGCGACCTGGTGCTGACCACCGGCGGCACCGGCCCGGCGCCGCGCGATGTGACGCCCGAGGCGACGCTGGCGGTGGCCGACAAGGTCATGCCCGGCTTCGGCGAACAGATGCGCCAGATCAGCCTGAGCTTCGTGCCGACCGCGATCCTGTCGCGCCAGGTCGCGGTGATCCGCGGCAAGGCGCTGGTGATCAACCTGCCCGGCCAACCGAAGGCCATCGCCGAGACGCTCGCCGGCCTGCCGGCCGCGGCGGATTCGGCCCGGCCAGCGGTGCACGGCATCTTCGCGGCGGTGCCCTATTGCATCGACCTGATCGGCGGCCCGTACCTCGAGACCGACCCGGCGGTGTGTGCCGCGTTCCGACCGAAGTCGGCCCAGCGTCCTCCGTCTGCACCCGCCTGAGGCCGTACGTTGCAACACGCCGTCCGTTCGTCCACCCCGTTCGCCCGCGCCCTGCTCGCGGCGACACTCGTCGCTGCATTTGCGGCGCCGGTGCGGGCCGCGGACACGATGGTCGAATTCGTCGTGGTTCGGGCCGACACGCTGATCGGCCTGTCCAGCAGCGTGCTGGTCTCGCCCACCGCGTGGCGCGAAGTGGCGCGCATCAACAAGATCCCGGACCCGAACCGCATCCTGCCCGGCCAACGCCTGCGCATCCCGGCCCGGCTGCTGCGCGGCGATGCCGTCAGCGCGACGCTGGTCAGCGTCACCGGTGACGTGCGCAGCGGCGATGCGCCGCTCGCAGCCGGCGCCGCGCTGAACGAAGGCCAGTCGGTCCAGACCGGCCCGAACGGCTCGGCCGTGGTCGAGCTGGCCGATGGCTCGCGCGTTCGGCTGCCGCCGTCCAGCCTCGCCGAGGTCGCGGCCAGCCGCAACTTCGGCGGTCGGCTGCCGACCCACGCCGCGGCCAGCGCCGATGACGCGGCTGCCGCCAACGCCCCCAGCCACTGGTTCGCCGGCACGATGCGGGTGCTGCGCGGCTCGGTCGAGGTGTTCGCGACCAAGGTGCTGCGCGCCAAGCCGCTCGAAGTCGTCACGCCGACCGCGGTCGTCGGCGTGCGCGGGACGCAGTATCGGGTCGCCTACGAGGACGCCGCGACACGCCGCACCCATGCGGAGGTACTGGAAGGCGTGGTGGCGTTCGACGCCGCCGGCGCCGCCGGAGGCACCGCGCTGACGGCCGGTTTCGGCGCGTCGACGGACGGCGGGAGCCCGCCTTCCGCACCCACGCGCCTCTTGCCGCCGCCCGACCTGACGGCGCTGCCGGAGCGTTTCGAGCGCCCGATCGTTCGGTTCGCGTTGCCCGGCGAGTCGACGCCACTGCGCGTGCAGGTCGCTGCCGACCCGGCCTTCGACCGCATGGTCAGCGACCAGCAGGTCGCACCCGGCGCCGAAGTGCGCATCGCCGGCCTGGACGATGCCCAGTGGTACGTGCGCGCACGCCGCATCGACGCGCAGGGGATCGAGGGCTTCGATTCGGCGCGCCCGTTCGTGCTGAAGGCCCGCCCCGAGCCGCCCGCCTACCGCGCTCCGCGGGTGAGCGCGAAGCAACCGGTCGGCACCGTCCAGTTCGCCTGGGCACCGAACGTGGATGCGACGCGCGCACGGCTGCAGGTGGCCGAGGACGCAGCGTTCACGCGCGTCGTGGAGGACCGCGACAACCTCGATGCCTCCGCGCTCGAGGCCACGCTGTCGAAGCCCGGCACCTACTTCTGGCGACTGGCCAGCGTGCGGCCGAGCGGCGACCACGGCCCGTTCGGCGACGCCCAGCGCTTCGAGCTGCGCCCGACGCCCGAGCCCGCCGCGGTCGCGCGTTCGGCCGACGGCAACGCGCTCGTCTTCCGCTGGAGCGGCGCCCGTCCGGAAGACAAGCAGCAGGTCGAATTCGCGCGCGACCTCGAGTTCAAGCAGATCGTCACGAGCGCCGAAGTCAGCGGCTCGGAGTGGATCCTGCCGATGCCGGGTTCCGGCGGCCGCTACTACTTCCGCTACCGCAGCGTCGAACCCGACGGCTTCGTCTCGCCGTACAGCGAGAAGGTGCAGGTCGACGTGCCGCGGGACTGGTCCGGCCTGGGCTTGCTGCTGCCGCTGTTGCTGCTGCTCTGAGCACGCGGACGGCGCCGCACGGCGGCGTCACTTCACCATCTGGTTGAAGCGTTCGGCGTCGAACTGCTCGGTGGTGCGCGCGTCCTGCGGCACGCAATCGGGCGTCGGCAACTCGCGCGAGCGCGCCGACAGCTTCTCGATCGCCGCCCACAGCATCGCGATCTGATGCTCGTGGCCCGAGGCGTTGTCGATCAGGCCCTTCATCGCGTGCGCCATCGGGTCGTCGCCCTGGGTGATACCGTAGGCCGAGAAGCCCATCTTCGCGGCGGCGGCCTCGCGCACTGCATCGGCCTCCTTGTGCAGCACGCGGGCCGGGTTGCCGACGGCGGTGGCACCCGGGGGCACCTCCTTCAGCACGACGGCGTTCGAGCCGACGCGCGCGCCGTCGCCGACCGTGAATCCGCCCAGCACCTGCGAGTTGGCGCCGACGATCACGCCGCGCCCCAGCGTCGGGTGGCGCTTGGCGCCCTTCGCCAGCGACGTGCCGCCGAGCGTCACACCCTGGTAGATCGTGCAGTCGTCACCGATCTCCGCGGTCTCGCCGACGACCACGCCCATGCCGTGGTCGATGAAGACGCGCCGGCCGATCGTGGCACCGGGGTGGATCTCGATGCCGGTCAGGAAGCGGCCCAGGTGCGACGTGAAGCGCGCCAGCCAGTGCAGCCCGTTGCGGCGGAACCAGGCCGCGCGCCGATGCAGGACGAGCGCGTGCAGACCGGGATAGCAGGTCAGCACCTCCCAGGCGCTGCGCGCCGCCGGGTCGCGCTCGAGGATGCAGGCGATGTCTTCTCGCAGCCGCTGGAACATGGGGAATCCGGTGAATGGGGTCGGACGCAGTTTATCCGTTGCCCCGCGAACGCGTCGGCGCAGGCCGCGCCGGCCGCGTCAGCGCCGCGCCTTCTCGACCGCCCGCGCCACACCGCGCAGGATGTGCACTTCCTCGTCGGTCAGCTGGGCGCGGTTGACGAGCTGCTGCAGGCGCGGCATGAGCTTGCGCGGCACGGCCGGATCGAGATAGTCGATGTCGATCAGCGTGCGACGCCAGTGGTCGAGCAGGCCCTGCACCGCGGTGTCGTCGGCGCGGTGCGCGTCGACCGTGCGCGGCTGCACCGGGAACCCGCCCAGCGCCTGGCGCCAGTCGTAGGCGAGCAACTGCACCGCCTGGGCCAGGTTCAGCGAGCCGTAGCCCGCCATCGTCGGGATGCTCAGGCAGACGTGGCACCGATACACGTCCTCGTTGCTCATGCCGAAGCGCTCGGAGCCGAACACGAACGCGACCCGCTGCGATTGCGGCGCCAGTTCCGCGAACAGCTCGCGCGGCGCCCGCGTCGGCGGGCCGAAATCGCGCGGCGTCATCGCGGTGGCGCAGGCGAAGTGGATGCCGTCCATCGCGTCGACCAGCGTCGGCACGATCCGCGCGCCGGCGAGCACGTCGGTCGCGCCGCTGGCCATGGCCAGCGCTTCGGGCTGCTGCAGCACGTCGGCGAAGCGCGGCGCCACGAGGACGAGGTCCGAGAAGCCCATCACCTTCATGGCCCGCGCCGCGGCGCCGACGTTGCCGCCGTGGCTGGTGCCGATCAGGACGAAGCGGGTGGGATCGGGGCGATCGGACTGAGGCACGGGCACGGGCAGGCTCGCAGGTAAAATGGCGATTATCCGCAGCGGCCCGTCCGCCGCCCCGCTCTTTCTTCCCGCCAGCCCCGCGTTCGCCGCCTTCACGCCTTCGATAGGTCCGCCATGTCCCAAGCCCTTCACCCGATGCTCAACACCGCCATCAAGGCGGCCCGCAGCGCCGGGGCGATCATCAACCGGGCTTCGCTCGACCTCGACCTGCTGAAGATCACGACCAAGTCCGCCAACGACTTCGTCACCGAGGTCGACCACAAGGCCGAGGCCGTGATCATCGAGACACTGCTGACGGCCTACCCCGGCCACGGCATCCTCGCCGAGGAGTCGGGGCGCGAACACGGCGCGAAGGACAGCGAGTTCGTCTGGATCATCGATCCGCTCGACGGCACCACCAACTTCATTCACGGCTTCCCGGTCTACTCGGTCTCGATCGCGCTGGCGTTCCGCGGCCAGGTACAGCAGGCCGTCGTCTACGACCCGACCCGCAACGACCTGTTCTACGCGTCCAAGGGCCGCGGCGCGTTCCTGAACGACCGCCGGCTGCGCGTCTCGAAGCGGGTGCGGTTGACCGACTGCCTGGTCAGCACCGGCTTCCCGTTCCGCAAGGGCGACAACTTCAAGCGCTACATGCAGATGATGGAGGCCGTGATGCCGGCGTGTGCGGGCCTGCGCCGCCCGGGGTCGGCCGCGCTCGACCTCTGCTACGTCGCCGCGGGGTACACCGACGGCTTCTTCGAGAACGGCCTGAGCCCGTGGGACATCGCCGCCGGCTCGCTGATGGTCACCGAGGCCGGCGGCCTGATCGGCAACTTCACCGGCGAGGCCGACTACCTCTACCAGCGCGAGTGCCTGGCCGCGAGCCCGCGCGTCTACGGCCAGCTGGTGAGCCTGCTGAGCCCGTTCACGCATGTGATCGCGGCCGATGCGCCGGTCGCGCCGGGCGAGACCACGCTCGGCATCACGCCGGAGGACGCGCTCGCCGCAGGCGTCGAGATCGCGCGCGATCCGGCGCCAACGCCCGTCAAGAAGGCCGCCACGCGCATCAGCAAGGAGAGCATGGCGGCCGAGAAGCAGGCCGCCGCCGAGGCCGACCGCAAGGCGGCGCCGCGGTCGCGCTCGCCGCGTGGAGGCGACGCGCCTTTCTGAGCCCGACGTCGGTCGCCGCAGCATGCAGTTGCCGCCGCTGAACCTCGAGGCGATTCCGTCGCTGCGCCATTCGGTGTGGCTGCGCCTGCTGCTCGGCCACCGGGTGCTGAACGGCGTGGCGGTCGGCCTCGGGCTGGCCGTGCTGTCGGTGCTGGTCTTCCTCGTTGCCGGTCCGGTCGTCGCCGCGTCGGCCTCGGTCGGCATGCTCACCCTGAGCATCGGGGACCAGGTTTCGCCGGCGCGCGGCAAGCTGCGCCAGATCGCGCCGCTGCTGTGGCTGGCAGCGCCGCTGACGGCGGCGGTGCAGTTCGCGCACCTCGCGCCCGACCATGTGGACCTGCTGCTCGGCATCGTCGTCGCGCTCGGCGGCTTCATCGGCATGCTCGGAACAGCCTGGGGGCTGCGCGGCGGGCCGCTCGGCTTCGCGCTGCTGCTGGCGATCGTGTTCGCGATGTCCACGCCCCCGCCCGACGACTGGCGCACCGCGCTTACCCATGTCGCCTGGTTCCAGGTCGGCGCGTTCCTGTTCGCGGCCTGGGCCGTGTTCAGCGCGCACGTGCTGAACCTGCGCTTTCGCACGCAGGCGCTGGCCGATGCGATCAACGAACTCGCCGTGATGCTGCGCCAGCAGGGCGCGCGCCTGGCCGCCACCGGTGACCGGCGCGAGAACCAGCTGCGCGCGCTGCTCGGCGAACAGGCCGCTCTGGCCGACAAGCTGCAGACCGCGCGCGACCTGGTGCTCGACCAGCCCGCCAAGCCGGCCGAGCTGCGCCTGACCGGCATGCTGATCGCCGCGATCCGGCTGCGCGAGCAGGCGCTCGCCTGCGAACTCGAACTCGACATGCAACCCGCACGCGGCGGCGCGCCGCCGACGCTGGCGCAAGCGCAGGCGCTCGAATCGCTGTGGGGCGATTTCAGCGCCCACCTCGATCGCGTCTGCTGGTCGCTGTTCACCGGCGGGCAATTGCCGCCGCGCCTGGCCGAATCGTTGCTCGCGCGCACCGCCGAGGCGCACCGCGCCGTCCCGCCGACGCTGCGCAGCGCCGTCGACGCGATGGGCGCCGAGATGCAGAGCCTGTTGCGCCTTGCCGAGCACGGCGGCGACGAGCCGCGCCTCGCGCTCGCCGAGCAGGCGCGCGACTGGCCGCGCTTCCGCACCTCGATGCGCTGGCCGATCGCGCCGCTCAAGCGCGCGATGAGCGGTCACTCGCCGGTGCTTCGCTACGCGCTGCGCGTGACGATCGCGCTGCTGGTCGGCTACACCATCGGCCTGCACCTGCCGTGGGCGGCACACCCGCAGTGGATCCTGCTGACCATCGCGGTCGTGATGCGGACCAACATCGCGCAGACGCTCGAGCGCCGCAACGCCCGCCTGATCGGCACCTTGATCGGCTGCGTGCTGGTGACCGCGCTGCTGAGCCTGAAGCCGAGCGTGCCGGTGCAGTTCCTGGTGCTGGCGATCGGCGCCGGCATCGCGCACGGCTTCGCGCAGGTACGCTATCTGGTCGCCGCCACCGCCGCCACCGTCCTCGCATTGATCCAGGGCCACCTGCTGCACACCGCCGGCGAGTTCGCGCTGTACGAGCGGCTGGCCGACACGCTGATCGGCACCGCGCTGGCCTGGGCCTTCAGCTACGTGCTGCCGGCCTGGGAGCGGCGGCAGCTGCCGGCGCTGCTGAAGCGCCTGCGCAAGGCGCAACTGCAGCATGCCCAGGTGGCGCTCGGCAGCACCGAACTCTCGACCGCGAATGCCGACTGGCGGCTCGCGCGCCGTGAGGTCCACGACAGCCTGGCCGCGATCGCGATCGCCGCGCAGCGCGCGCGTGCCGAACCGCGCGCCGTGCAGCCGCCGCTGGACCTGCTCGAGCGAGTCCAGTTGCGCAGCTACCGCCTGCTGGCGCAGCTCGGCGGCCTGCGCACCTGGCGCGAGCAGCCGCGCGCACTGCCCGACGCGCAGGCGCAGCCGCTGCTCGCGGCGCACCTCGCGCGCATCACCGCCGCACTCGACAACGCGGCGGTGCCGACCGCGACGGCCGCGCCGGTCGAGGCGCGCACCGAAACCATCTCCCCCCACGAAGAAGCCGCGCAACTGCACCAGCGCCTGCGCGACGCCGACGACGAGGCCGCCGCGCTCGGCGCCGACCTGGCCGCCGCGCAGGCCTGGGAACTGGCGCGCGCGCAGGAAAGACAACGATGACCTCGATCACGCCGCCCGCGGGCGCAGCACCGGCGCTGACGCCGATGATGGCCCAGTACACCAAGATCAAGGCCGACTTCCCCGACACGCTCCTGTTCTATCGCATGGGCGACTTCTACGAGCTGTTCTTCGACGACGCCCGCAAGGCCAACCGCCTGCTCGACATCACGCTGACCGCGCGCGGCAGCAGCAACGGCGAGCCGATCCCGATGGCCGGCGTGCCCGTCGTCTCGGTCGACGGCTACCTCGCCAAGCTGATCAAGCTCGGCGAGGCCGTCGCGATCTGCGAGCAGGTGGGCGACGTGGCCACCGCCAAGGGTCCGGTCGAGCGCAAGGTCGTGCGCGTGGTCACGCCCGGCACCGTGACCGACACCGAACTGCTCGCCGACAAGAGCGATGCGCTGCTGCTCGCCGTCGCGCCACAGGACAAGCAGATCGGCCTGGCCTGGCTGGCGCTGACCAGCGGCGAGCTGGGCCTGAGCGAATGCAGCGAGGCCGAACTCGGCGCGTGGCTGGTGCGGTTGGCGCCGGCCGAGGTGCTGGTCGACCGCGATCGTGTACCGGCCGCGTTGAGCGATGCCCGCGTCACCGTCACCCACCGCCCGGCGTGGCAGTTCGACACGTCGCTCGGCCTGCGCAAGCTGTGCGAGCAGCTGCGCACCAGCAGCCTGGCCGGCTTCAATGCGCAGGAGTTGCGGGCCGCCCAGGCCGCCGGCGCCGCGTTGCTGAGCTTCGCCGAGCACACCCAGGGGCAGGCGCTCGCGCATGTCCGCACGCTGACCGTGCAGCGCGCCAGCGACCTGCTCGAACTGCCACCGACCACGCACCGCAACCTGGAGCTGACGCAGACCCTGCGCGGCGAGGACGCACCGACGCTGCTGTCGCTGCTCGACACCTGCCGCACCGGCATGGGCTCGCGCACGCTGCGTCACTGGCTCACCTACCCGCTGCGCGAGCGCCGCGTCGCGACCCAGCGCCACGACGCGATCGACGCGCTGCACCTGACCGGCGTGAGCGAACTGCGCAACGCCCTGCGCGGCATCAGCGATGTCGAACGCATCACCGCACGCATCGCGCTGCGCCAGGTGCGCCCACGCGAGCTGACCGGCCTGCGCGCGACGCTGCACGCGCTGCCGGCGCTGCGCGCGCAGGTACCGCTCGGCGAGGCCACGCTGCTCGACCTGCTCGGCGAGGCGCTGACGCCGCCCGACGAGATCCATGCGCTGCTCGCCGCCGCGATCGCCGACGAGCCCGCGGTGCTGCTGCGTGACGGCGGCGTGATCGCGCCAGGCTTCGACGCCACGCTGGACGAGCTGCGCGGCATCGGCGCGAACTGCGACGCCTTCCTGCTCGCGCTCGAAGCGCGCGAGCGTGCGCGCACCGGCATTGCCAACCTGCGGGTGCAGTTCAACAAGGTGCACGGCTTCTACATCGAGGTCACGCAGGGTCAGGCGAGCAAGGTGCCGCTCGACTACCAGCGCCGCCAGACGCTGAAGAACGCCGAGCGCTTCATCACGCCGGAGCTCAAGACCTTCGAGGACAAGGCGCTGTCCGCGCAGGACCGGGCGCTGGCGCGCGAGAAGCTGCTGTACGAGCAGTTGATCGACCAGCTGCAGGCGCACCTGGAGCCGCTCACGGCGCTGGCCCGCGCGCTCGCGAGCGTCGATGCGCTCGCCGCGCTGGCCGAGCGCGCGACCACGCTGAACTGGTGCCGCCCGGAATTCGTCCGCGAGCCCTGCATCCGCATCGAGGCCGGTCGACACCCCGTGGTCGAGGCGCGCCTGATGGAGACCGGCGGCGTCAACTTCATGCCGAACGACTGCAAGCTCGACGCGGCCCGCAAGATGCTCGTGATCACCGGCCCGAACATGGGCGGCAAGAGCACCTTCATGCGGCAGGTCGCGCTGATCGCGCTGCTCGCGGCGATGGGGTCGTTCGTGCCGGCGCGCGCCTGCCGGCTCGGGCCGATGGATGCGATCCACACCCGCATCGGCGCGGCCGACGACCTGGCCAACGCGCAGTCGACCTTCATGCTCGAGATGACCGAGGCCGCCGCGATCATCCACGGCGCGACCGAGCACTCGCTGGTGCTGATGGACGAGATCGGCCGCGGCACGTCGACCTTCGACGGCCTCGCACTCGCCAGCAGCATCGCCAGCCACCTGCACGACAAGACCCGCGCGTTCACGCTGTTCGCGACCCACTACTTCGAGCTGACCGAGCTGCCGGTCAAGCACGACCGGGCGTTCAACCTGCACGTCTCCGCGGTCGAGAGCGGCGACGACATCGTGTTCCTGCACGAACTGCAACCCGGCCCGGCGAGCCGCAGCTACGGCGTGCAGGTCGCGCGGCTCGCCGGCATGCCGGTCAGCCTGCTGCGCCAGGCGCGCGCGACGCTCGAGGCGCTGGAGGCCAGCAAGCACGCCGCCGACGCGCAGATCGACCTGTTCGCCGCGCCGCCGCCCGCACCCGCCGCGGAAACTTCACGGCTCGACGCGGCGCTCGCCGCGCTCGACCCCGATATGCTCTCGCCCAAAGAGGCGCTGGCAGCCCTCTACGAACTCAAATCCCTCCAAGGAAAATCATGACCTACTGCGTAGGCATCAAACTCGACGCCGGCCTGGTGTTCATGTCCGACTCGCGCACCAACGCGGGCCTCGACCAGATCAGCACCTACCGCAAGATGATGGTGTACGAGCGGCCCGGCGAGCGCTTCATGGTGATGCTGTCGGCGGGCAACCTGTCGATCAGCCAGTCGGTGCGCGAGATCCTGCAGGTCGAGAAGATCGAGGACCGCGACGGCAACCCGATCACGATCTGGAACGCCAGGAGCATGTTCGACGCGGTGCGCGTGCTCGGGGCCGCGGTGCGCCGCGTGCACGACCAGGACGGCGCGGCGCTGGAGCGCGCCGGCGTCGACTTCAACGCGTCGATGATCTTCGGCGGCCAGATCGGCGGCGAGGCGATGCGGCTGTTCCTGGTCTACTCGGCCGGCAACTTCATCGAGGCGACGCGCGAGACCTGCTACTTCCAGGTCGGCGAATCCAAATACGGCAAGCCGGTGCTCGACCGCATGATCACGCCCGCCACGCCGCTCGACGGGGCCGCCAAGTGCGCGCTCGTGTCGATGGACTCGACGCTGAAGTCCAACCTCTCGGTCGGCCTGCCGCTCGACCTGCTGGTCTACGAGGCGCACTCGCTGCACAGCGACCAGATCGTCTGCATCGACGAGCACAACCCGTATTTCCAGATGATCCGCGGCAACTGGGGCCTGAAGCTGCGCGAGGCCTTCGAATCGCTCGAAGACCCGCAATGGGGCAGCGGCCCGACCGCCGTGCCGCTGTGCGTCGCCTCCAAGCGCTACGAGACGATGAAGAAGATCACGCATCCGGACGAGAAGGTCGTGTGATGCCGGGTTCGGCTCTCCGGACCATCGTCTTCTCGCACGCCAACGGATTCCCGGCCGGCACCTACCGGCTGATCTTCGGGGCCTGGCGAGCCGCCGGCTACACCGTTCACGCGATCGAGAAGTACGGCCACGACCCGCGCTTCCCGGTCACCAGCAACTGGCCGCACCTGCGAGCGCAGCTGATCGACTTCATCGAGCACGAAGTCGGCGGCCCCGCTTACCTGGTCGGCCATTCGCTCGGCGGCTTCCTGAGCCTGATGGCCGCGTCGAAGCGCCCCGACCTCGCCAGCGGCCTCGTGATGCTCGACTCGCCGATCCTGTCGGGCTGGAAGGCGCGCGCCGTGCAGGTCGCCAAGGCCGCGGGCATCGGCGAGCGATTCTCGCCGGGCCATGTCTCGAAGCGCCGGCGCCAGCAATGGGACAGCGCCGACGCCGCGTTCGCACACTTCGCCGCCAAGCCGGCGTTCGCGCGCTGGGCGCCCGGCATGCTGCGCGACTACATCGCCGCTGGCACCGAGACCCACGGCACGCATCGGCGGCTCGCGTTCCACCGCGATGTCGAGACCGCGATCTACAACACGCTGCCGCACCACCTCGCGCGCGTGCTGCGCCTGCACCCGCTGCAGTGCGAGATGGCGTTCGTGCGCGGCACCGAGTCGGTCGAGGTCCGCCAGGTCGGCATGCGCGCGACCGAACGGCTCGCCAAGGGCCAGGTCGTCGCGATCGAAGGCTCGCACCTGTTCCCGCTGGAACGCCCGGCCGAGACGGCCGCCACCGTCCTGAAACTGATCGAATCGATGAAGCCGGCGGCGCAGACCCCACGCCTATAATCGCGCTTTACCACCAGAGCATTTGTGTCAAACAGGTGCTGCACACAATGACCAAGTACGTCTTTGTCACCGGCGGTGTGGTGTCCTCGCTGGGCAAGGGCATCGCTTCTGCATCGCTCGCCGCGATCCTCGAATCGCGCGGCCTCAAGGTCACCCTCATCAAGCTGGATCCGTACCTCAACGTCGATCCGGGCACGATGTCCCCGTTCCAGCACGGCGAGGTGTTCGTCACCGACGACGGCGCCGAGACCGACCTCGATCTGGGCCACTACGAGCGCTTCATCAGCACCCGCATGAAGCGCAGCAACAACTTCACCGCCGGCCAGATCTACAAGACGGTGCTCGAGAAGGAACGCCGCGGCGACTACCTCGGCAAGACGGTGCAGGTGATCCCGCACGTCACCAACGAGATCCAGGAATTCGTCAAGCGCGGCGCGGCCGACGTGGACGTGGCGATCGTCGAGATCGGCGGCACGGTCGGCGACATCGAGTCGCTGCCCTTCCTCGAGGCCGTGCGCCAGATGGCGCTGCGCGCCGGTCCGAGCAACTCGGCCTTCGTGCACCTGACCTACGTGCCGTGGATCGCTGCCGCCGGCGAGCTCAAGACCAAGCCGACCCAGCACACGGTGCAGAAGATGCGCGAGATCGGCATCCAGCCCGACGCGCTGCTGTGCCGCGCCGACCGCGAGATCCCCGAGGACGAGCGCGACAAGATCTCGCTGTTCACCAACGTCGCGCCGCAGGGCGTGATCTCGATGTGGGACGTCGACACCATCTACAAGGTGCCGCGCATGCTGCACGAGCAGCGGCTCGACGAGCTGATCTGCATGAAGCTGCAGCTGCTGACCAAGGCCGCCGACCTGCGCCGCTGGGACAAGCTCGTGCACGAGGTCGCGCACCCGAAGCACGAGGTGACGATCGCGATGTGCGGCAAGTACACCGACCTGTCCGATTCGTACAAGTCGCTGAACGAGGCGCTGCGCCACGCCGGCATCCACAACCATGCGCGGGTGAAGATCGAGTACGTCGACTCCGAGACGCTGGGCGACGACAACATCGACCAGCTCGCCAAGTACGACGCGATCCTGGTCCCGGGCGGATTCGGCAAGCGCGGCGTCGAGGGCAAGATCCGCACCGCGCAGTACGCGCGCGAGCACAAGATCCCGTACCTCGGCATCTGCCTGGGGATGCAGGTCGCGACGATCGAGGTCGCGCGCCACCTCGCCGGCCTCGAGGGCGCGAACAGCACCGAGTTCGAGCCCGACACCCCGCACCCCGTGATCGCGCTGATCGACGAGTGGCAGGACAGCGACGGCACGATCCAGAAGCGCGACGCCAACTCCGACATGGGCGGCACGATGCGCCTGGGCGCGCAGAGTTCGGATGTGGCGCCGGGCACCCTCGCCTACCAGATCTACGGCAAGGTCGTCACCGAGCGGCACCGCCACCGCTACGAGGCCAACGAGCACTACCTCGAACGGCTGCAGAAGGCCGGCCTGGTGATCTCGGCGATCACGCAGCGCGAGAAGCTGACCGAGATCGTCGAGCTGCCGCAGTCGCAACACCCGTGGTTCGTCGGCGTGCAGTTCCACCCCGAATTCAAGAGCACGCCGTGGGACGGTCACCCGCTGTTCACGAGCTACGTGAAGGCCGCGCTCGATCACCACCGCGAGGCCACGGCCGAGAAGGTGGCTGCATGAAGGAGGATCAGGCATGAAGCTGTGCGGCTTCGACATCGGCCTCACGCAGCGGTTCTTCCTGATCGCCGGCCCGTGCGTGATCGAGTCCGAGCAACTGCAGATGGACGTCGCCGGGCAGCTCAAGGAGATGACCGCCGCGCTCGGCATCCCGTTCATCTTCAAGAGCAGCTTCGACAAGGCGAATCGCTCGTCGGGCAGCACCTTCCGAGGCCCCGGCATCGACAAGGGCCTGGAGATCCTCGCCAAGGTCAAGCGTGAGCTGAACGTGCCGGTGCTGACCGATATCCACGACGAATCGCAGATCGCCCAGGTCAGCAGCGTGGTCGACGTGCTGCAGACGCCGGCCTTCCTGTGCCGCCAGACCGATTTCATCCGCGCCGTCGCCCAGAGCGGCAAGCCGGTGAACATCAAGAAGGGCCAGTTCCTCGCGCCGCACGACATGAAGAACGTGATCGACAAGGCCCGCGCCGCCGCGCGCGAGAAGGGCCTGCCGGAAGACAACTTCATGGCCTGCGAACGCGGCGCGAGCTTCGGCTACAACAACCTCGTCTCGGACATGCGCAGCCTGGCGATCATGCGCGAGACGAACGCGCCCGTCGTGTTCGACGCGACCCACTCGGTCCAGCTGCCCGGGGGCCAGGGCACGAGCTCCGGCGGCCAGCGCGAATTCGTGCCGGTGCTGGCGCGCGCCGCGATCGCGGTCGGCGTCGCCGGCGTATTCATGGAGACGCACCCCGACCCGGCCCACGCGATGAGCGACGGTCCGAACGCGGTGCCGCTGAAGCACATGCGCGCGCTGCTCACCCAGCTCGTCGCGCTCGACCGGGTGATCAAGACCCAGCCGCTGCTCGAGAACGACTTTTCCTGCTGACCCGATTCCCTGAACCCGGAGAGAACCTGAATGAGCGCCATTGTCGATATCGTCGGTAGAGAAATCCTCGACAGCCGCGGCAACCCGACCGTCGAGTGCGACGTGCTGCTGGAGTCCGGCACGATGGGCCGCGCCGCGGTGCCGTCGGGCGCGTCCACCGGCTCGCGCGAGGCGATCGAGCTGCGCGACGGCGACAAGTCGCGCTACCTCGGCAAGGGCGTGCTCAAGGCCGTCGAGCACGTCAACACCGAGATCAGCGAGGCGGTGCTGGGCCTTGACGCCAGCGAGCAGGCCTTCCTCGACCGCACGCTGATCGACCTGGACGGTACCGAGAACAAGAGCCGCCTCGGCGCCAACGCGACGCTGGCCGTCAGCATGGCCGTCGCGCGCGCCGCGGCCGAGGAATCGGGCCTGCCGCTGTACCGCTACTTCGGCGGCATGGGCGGAATGCAGATGCCGGTGCCGATGATGAACGTCATCAACGGCGGCGCGCACGCCAACAACAACCTCGACCTGCAGGAGTTCATGATCATCCCGGTCGGCGCGCCGAGCTTCCGCGAGGCGGTGCGCTACGGGGCCGAGGTGTTCCATGCGCTGAAGAAGATCCTCGGCGACAAGGGCATCAGCACCGCGGTCGGCGACGAAGGCGGCTTCGCGCCCAGCGTCGCGAGCCATGAAGCGGCGATCAAGATGATCCTGGAAGCGATCGACAAGGCCGGCTACACCGCGGGCTCGCAGATCGCCATCGGCCTGGACTGCGCGGCCAGCGAGTTCTACAAGGACGGCAAGTACCACCTGGAGGGCGAAGGCCTGACGCTGAGCGCGCCCGAGTGGACCGACATCCTCGCGACCTGGGTCGACAAGTACCCGATCATCAGCATCGAAGACGGCATGCACGAGGGCGACTGGGACGGCTGGAAGCACCTGAACGAGCGCCTCGGCTCGAAGGTGCAGCTGGTCGGCGACGACCTGTTCGTCACCAATACCAAGATCCTGCAGCAGGGCATCGAGAAGCGCGTCGCGAACTCGATCCTGATCAAGATCAACCAGATCGGCACGCTGACCGAGACCTTCGCCGCGATCGAGATGGCCAAGCGCGCCGGCTGGACCGCCGTGATCTCGCACCGCTCCGGCGAGACCGAGGACTCGACGATCGCCGACATCGCGGTGGGCACCAACGCCGGCCAGATCAAGACCGGCTCGATGAGCCGCAGCGACCGCATCGCCAAGTACAACCAGCTGCTGCGCATCGAGGAGGACCTCGGCGACGTCGCGACGTACCCTGGCCGCGCCGCGTTCTACAACCTGCGCTGACCCGGTTCGCGCGCCACCGCCATGCGCTACGTCTCGCTCGCGCTGATCGCGCTGATCGGGCTCGTCCAGGCCGAACTGTGGTTCGGCAAGGGCGGCGTGCCGCGCATGCTGGAGCTGCGCGGCAAGCTGGCGGAGCAGCAGGCGGCCAACGCGGCCGACCGCGCGCGCAACGCGCAGCTGGTCGCCGAGGTGAGCGACCTGAAAGAGGGCCTCGAGATGGTCGAGGAGAAGGCGCGCTTCGAGCTCGGCATGGTCAAGCCCGACGAAATCCTGGTGCAGGTGTCGGCGCCCAAGCGCTGATGCACTGCATCGCAACCCGCCGTCCCTGAGGTCCGCCGGTGGAGTCGCTGCTGCATGCGCTGCAGCCCTTTTTCGCGCCGGCCTTCACGCTCTGGGCCACGCCGGTCAGCGCGCTCGAGATCGTCGCGTTCGTGCTCGCGGTTCTGATGGTCGTGCTCAACATGCGCGTCAACCCCGTTGCGTGGCCGCTCGCGATCGTCAGCTCGCTGCTCTACTTCGCGCTGTTCTGGAACAGCCGCCTGTACGGCGACGCGAGCCTGCAGATCTTCTTCGCGGTCGTCGCGCTGTGGGGCTGGTGGCAGTGGCTGCGCGGCACGCAGGCCGATGGCGCCGAGCTGCGCGTGCGCGCCCTGCCCGCGCGCGGCCGCTGGTGGCTGCTCGCCGCCCTCGCCGCGGCCTGGCCCGCGACCGGCCTGTTCCTGAAGACTTTCACCGACACCGACGTGCCCTGGTGGGACGCGTTCCCGACCGCCGCCAGCGTGATCGGCCAGTGGCTGCTCGGCCGCAAGTACATCGAGAACTGGCTGGCGTGGATCGTCGTCAACGTGGTCAGCGTCGGGCTGTTCGCATACAAGGGCCTGTGGCTGACGACCGTGCTCTACACGCTGTTCATCGCGCTGTCGTTCGCCGGCTGGCGGGCGTGGCGACGGATGCTGCCGTGAGCGAGGAGTCCGACACCCCGCGCGGGCTCGTGATCGCGCTGCTCGGTGCCGAAAGCACCGGCAAGACGACGCTCGCCCACGCCCTCGCGCAGACGCTCGCGGGCGAGGGTCGCGACGTCGCCGTCGTCCCGGAATACCTGCGCGAGTTCTGCGACACCCACGGCCGCACGCCGCGGATCGACGAGCAGCGCGGCATCGCCGCCGAGCAGATGCGCCGCATCGCCGCCGCCGCGGCGGCGCATGCGGTCGTGATCGCCGACACCACCGCGCTGATGATCGCGGTCTACAGCGACCAGGTCTTCGGCGACACCAGCCTCTACGCGGACGCGCAGGCCGCCCACGCGCAGGGCTGCGACCTGACGCTGCTGACCGCGCTCGATCTGCCGTGGCAGGCCGACGGCCTGCAGCGCGACGGCCCGCAGGTGCGCGAGCCGGTCGACGCCAAGGTGCGCGCCGCGCTCGCGCGCGCAGCCGTGCCCTACGCGGTGGTGTTCGGCAGCGGCGAGACGCGCGGGGATGCCGCGCTCGCCGCGGTGCGCCGCGCGCTCGCCGGGCCGCCCGCCGAGTCCGGCGCGGCACGCTGGCACTGGCACTGCGAACGCTGCGGCGACGCCGACTGCGAGCGCCACCGCCTGCTGCCGCTCGGCTGAGCCGTCAATCCGCAGCGCCGCCCGCGGGCTCCGCGACGCCCGTTGGTTCCACGCCGCCGAACGCGGCGAGAATGAGCGCGACCCACGACGAGGGAGCTCGATGTCCCGGAGCTGTCTGACCTGCGGTGCCCATCACGCCGACGACGCGAAGTTCTGTCGCGCGTGCGGCAGCCCGCTCCCGATCGCGGCGGGCGCGGCCGCGGCGGCCACCGCACCGTCGTGCCGGGCCTGCGGCCAGCCGATCCGCCCCGGCTCGCGTTTCTGCTCGCAATGCGGCGCCGCGCTGCCGGCTGCCCAGGCGACGGCAGAGCCGCGCGCGGTGCCGCCGCCATCGATCGAGGTGGTCCGCGCGGTGCCGTGGAACCCGGCGGACTCCGCCGCCGCGACCGCCCCGCGCGCCAGCCCGAACCGCCGCCCGCCGTTGATGTGGCCGGCGCTCGGCGGCGGCGCCGTCGTGCTCGCCGCGTTCATGCTGTGGTGGTACGGCGCGATGCGGGTGCCCGAATCGCCGAGCTTCGATGCGTCGCCGCCGCCGGCCGCGCTCGAAGCGATCCGTCCCGCCTCGGCCGCCTCGGCCGAGGCGGCCGCGACCGCAGCGCCGCGCGCCGCGCCTGCCCTCGCCATCGACACGCCCGGCCCCGACGGCATGATCACCGAGACCGCGGACGACGCGGCGCGCCCGGCGCGCACGTCCCGGGCGAATCCGGAACCGCGCGCGCCTGCGACGGTTGCGTCCGACGCCGCGCCGGCGTCCCGTCGCGTTCAAGCGGCCGCGCGCCCGACGCCGCGCGCACCCGCCGCGGCGCCGGCGTTCCGCACCGCCGCGGAGCGCTGCGCCGATCGCAGCCTGGTCGCGCGCTCGATCTGCCAGTCGCGCGAATGCGCGCGCCCCGAGCACGCGAACGAACCGATGTGCCAGCGCATCCGCGCCGCCGAGGACCGGCGCCGCGAGCCCTAGCCGCGCGCAGGTCGCGGTGGCGCCGGCTCAGTGCGTCGCGGTCGAACCCGGCGCCTGCTGGCCGGGCGGCGTGAAGAGCCCACCCACGTCGACCGGATCGAAGTGGTACTTGAGCCCGCAGAAGTCGCACGCGATCTCGACCCGACCCTGCTCCGCGATGATCCCGTCGATCTCCGCCCGGCCCAGGCTCTTGAGCATGCTGCCGACGCGCTCGCGCGAGCAGCTGCACGCGAAGCGCGGGCCGGACTCGTCGCGCAGCGCCGGAAAGCGCCGCAGCGGCTCCTCCCAGAACAGGCGGCGCAGGATCGTGTCGGCATCGAGCGTCAGCAGTTCCTCGCGCGTCAGCGTGCCGGCGAGCAGCGACAGCCGGTTGAACGATTCGTCCAGGCCGATCAGGTCCTCGTTGCGCTGCGCGCCCTGCAGGTTGCCCTCGCCCTGCACCGGCAGGCGCTGGATCAGCAGGCCCGCGGCCACGTTGTCGTCCGCGGCCAGGATCAAGCGCGTGTCGAGCTGCTCCGACTGCAGCATGTAGTGCTCGAGCACCTCGCCCAGGTGCTGCAACGGCTCGCGCTGGTCGCCGTGCAGCGCGACGACGCCCTGGTACGGCTGCTGCCCCGGCCGGCGCGATTTCGGGTCGAGCGTGATCGCGCAGCGGCCCTGGCCGTGCACGTTGAGCATCGCCTCGAGCCGCGCGCTGTCGGCCACCTCGCCGACGACCTTCGCGGTGACGCGGAACGCGAGGTCGTCCTGCACCTCGGCCACCGCGAGCTTGACCGGCCCGTCGCCGAACATCTGCAGCACCAGCGCGCCGTCGAAGCGCAGGTTCGACTGCATCAGCACCCCGGCCGCGGCCATCTCGCCGAGCAGCGCGCGCACCGGCGCAGGGAAGGCATCGGCGGCGTCGGCGCGGCGCGTCAGCACCTCCTGCCAGCCGTCGGTCAGCCGCACCAGCATGCCGCGCACCGGCAAGCCCTCGAAAATGAACTTGTGCAGCTCGCTCATCCGATCTTCTTCAAGCCGCTCGCGAAGCGCCGCGCGTTCTCCACGTAGTGCTCGGCACTGCGTTGCAGGCCGGCGATCTGCTCCGGCGTGAGCTGGCGCACCACCTTCGCGGGCGAGCCGATGATCATCGAGCCGTCGGGGAACTCCTTGCCCTCGGTTACCAGCGCACCGGCGCCGACCAGGCAGTTCCGGCCGATCTTCGCGCCGTTGAGCACCACCGCCTGGATGCCGATCAGCGAGCCGTCGCCGACCGTGCAGCCGTGCAGCATCACCTGGTGGCCGACGGTCACGTTGGCGCCCAGCGTGACCGGGAAGCCCCGGTCCGCGTGCAGCACGCTGCCGTCCTGCACGTTCGAGCCCTTGCCGATCGACAGCAGCTCGGTGTCGCCGCGCAGGATCGCACCGAACCAGACGCTCGCGTCCTCGGCGAGCTCGACGTGGCCGATCACCTGCGCGCTGTCCGCGACCCACGCGCCGGGCGCGAGACGGGGGCGGTGGGCGTCGAGTTCATAGAGGGCCATGCGGGTCACCGGTCGGTCGTTCGGAAGCCCGCGATTCTAGGCGTCGGCCCGTGGCCGCCGCGGGGTGGGGCCTATGATCGCCGCCCATGAGCTTCGACGCATCCGTCCCGGCGCGGCAGCACGCGCTGGACCTCCTCGCGCTGCCCGATCCGCGCGAGAAGGCGATGCGCACGCGGGCCCTGTTCGACGCGCTAGACGCCCTGCCGATGGCCCCGGCCGCGCAGCTCGAACCGACTGGCCCCCTGCCCGGCCGCCCGCCGCTGCCACGCCTGGTGCCCGCCAAGTCGGTGCCCACGCGCTCGCCGTTCACGCTCGACGGCCGCGCCGCGCTGCTGCACGCGGTCACGCACATCGAGTTCAATGCGATCAACCTCGCGCTCGACGCCGTCTGGCGCTTCCCGGGCATGCCACCCGACTACTACCGCGACTGGCTGCGCGTGGCCAGCGAGGAGGCGCTGCACTTCACGCTGCTGCGCGAGCACCTCGTGACGCTCGGCTTCGACTATGGCGCGTTCGACGCCCACGACGGCCTCTGGTCGATGACGCAGCGCACCGCGCACGACCTCACCGCGCGCATGGCGCTGGTGCCGCGCACGCTGGAGGCGCGCGGTCTCGACGCCGCCCCGCCGATGCAGGCCAAGCTGCGCCAGGCCGGCGACCTGCGCGCGGTCGAGATCCTCGACGTGATCCTGCGCGACGAGGTCGGCCACGTCGCGATCGGCAACCGCTGGTACCGCTGGCTGTGCGCGCGCGAGGGCCACGAGCCCGTGTCCTACTACGCCGAACTCGCGCGCCGCTACGAGGCCCCGAAGCTGCGCCCGCCCTTCAACACCGCCGCGCGCCTGGCGGCCGGGTTCACCGCGGCGGAGATCGCCGAACTTTCCTGACGCGACCGACATGACCACCACCACCGTCTTCATCGCCGGCTTCCACCACGAGACCAACACCTTCGCGCCCTCGCCGGCCGACTGGGCCTCGTTCGAGGCCGGCGCCGGCTACCCCGCGTATGCGCGCGGCGACGCGATGCTGACCCAGATGGCGCCGACGGCGCAGGCGCTCGGCGGCTTCATCGGCGAGGCCGTCGAACACGGCTGGGCCCTGCGCCCGTCGGTCTGGGCCGGCGCGATGCCGTCGAACCGCGTCACCGCGGACGCCTTCGCGCGCATCTGCGACGAGATCGTCGAGGACCTGCAGCGCGGCGGCTTCGACGCGGTGTTCATCGACCTGCACGGCGCCGCCGTCGCCGAGGGCGCCGACGATGCCGAGGGCGAGCTGCTGGCGCGCATCCGCGCCGTCATCGGCCCGGCGATGCCGCTGGTCACGACCCTGGACCTGCATGCCAACGTCACCGCCCGCATGCTCGACCAGGCCACCGCGATGACCGCCTACCGCACCTACCCTCACGTCGACATGCGCGAGACCGGCGTGCGCGCGGCGCGCATGCTGGCGCGGCGGCTGGTGCCGGCCGCGGCGGAGCGCGCGCTGCATGCCGAGCGCGTGCTGTTCCTGCTGCCGCTGAACGCGCAGTGCACGCTGATGCAGCCGGCCGCGTCGGTGATCACGCTGCTGGAGCAGATCGAGGCGCAGCACGATGTCGAGCTCAGCTTCGCGATGGGCTTCTCGGCCGCCGACTTCGCCGAATGCGGCCCGGTGCTGTTCGGCTACGGCATCGACCCGGCGCGGGTGCGCGGCGCGGTGCAGCAGCTGCACACCGAGGTCGCGGTGACGCGCCGCGCCGACTGGAAGGTCGAGCTGCTGGAACCCGATGACGCGATCGAACGCGCCATCGCGCTCGCACTCGCGCCCGAGGCCACGCGCCCGGTCGTGATCGCCGACACGCAGGACAACCCCGGCGCCGGCGGCGATGCCAACACCACCGGGCTGCTCCACGCGCTGCTGCGTGCGCAGGCCGGCGCGCGGCTGCCCGGCGGCGTCGCGATCGGCCTGCTGTTCGACCCCGAGGCGGCGCAGGCCGCGTGCGCCGCGGGCGTCGGCGCGACGCTGCCGCTGTCGATCGGCCGTGCCGTCGGCGTCGTCGGCGGGCGCACGACGGAGCCGCCGGTGCAGGCCGCCGCCGCGCGCGTGCTCGCGGTCAGCGACGGCGTCGTCGCGATGCACGGGCCGATGACCGCGGGCGCGACGATGCGGCTCGGGCCGAGCGCGTGCATCGAGGTCGAGGGCATCCGCGTGCTGCTGGCCAGCGCCAAGGCGCAGATGCTCGACCTGGACCTGTACCGCTACCTCGGCGTGGAACCCGAGCAGATGAAGCTGCTGGTCAACAAGAGCTCGGTGCACTTCCGCGCCGCGTTCGCGCCGATCGCCTCGCACATCCTGGTCGCCAAGGCGCCCGGCCCGATGGCCGCCGACCCGGGCGACCTGCCGTGGACGAAGCTGCCCGCCGGGATGGCGACGCGACCCTGACCGACCGGCGCCTACAGCGGCGCCATGAAGTAGCGCTTCAGCCCGGCCAGGATCATCTCGACCGCGATCGCGGTCAGCACCAGGCCCATCAGCTTCTCGAGCGCCGAGACGACCGAGTCGCCGACCAGCCGGCGGATGCGGTCGCACAGCAGCAGCACCGCGCCGGACACCGCCATCGCGCCCCCCAGCGCGCCGACCCAGGAGAGCACCTTGTCCGGCTGGCGCGACGCGAGCAGCAGCACCGTCGCCATCGCCGACGGCCCCGCCAGCAGCGGCACCGCGAGCGGGAAGATCAGCGGCTCGCGCCCCTCCGGCACGCCGTACACGCCACCGGCATGGCCGAAGATCATGCGGATCGCGACCATCAGCAGGATCACGCCGCCGGCCACCTCGAGCGCGCGCTCGGACAGGCGCATCACGTGCAGGAAGCCCTCGCCGAGAAACATGAACGCGACCAGCACGCCGAACGCGATGCCGACCTCGCGCACGGCCACCCCGACGCGGCGCTCCGGCGGCACCGTCCGCATGATCGGGATGAAGACCGGCAGGCTGCCGAGCGGGTCGAGCACCAGCAGCAGCAGGATGAACGCCGAGAGGAAGCTGTGGTCCATGCGGCGCGATTGTGGGGGCCGCGCGCCGCCGCGTCGATCAACCCGCGGGCACCTTGCACCCGGGGTCGCGCGGCAGCGGCATGACATCGAGCGCACGCCCCCACAGCGCGCGCCACGGCGCCCAGTCGTGACCGCCCTGTTCCGTGAACACGTGCGACGGCGGCAACGCGGCGGCAAGCAGCTCGTCGCCCGCCCGGAACCGGTCGTCGAGCCCGTAGCCGAGGTAGAGCGCCGGCCGCTGCGGCGGCTGCACGACACCGGCGTAGGGCTGCAGCCAGCGCCACACGATCGTGTCGATGTCGCCCGGGTCGAGCGCGCCGGTCGGCGCACGCCAGCGCTGCAGGCCGCCCTGCGCCCGCAACTCCTCGGTCAGCGCGCGCTTGCCGAGGTACGGACCGAGCGCGACGATTCCGTCGATCAGTTGCGGCTGCCCTTCCGCATAAATGAGCGCGCCGAACGCGCCGATCGAGATGCCGAGCAGCCAGACGTGGGGGTAGCCCTGCGCGCGCGCCGGGCCGATCACGTCCTGCTGCAGCCGCACGGCGATGCTGCGGTCGCTGTAGTAGCCGACATGCGCGTCGACGATCACGATGTCGGCCGCGATGCCGCGCGCGCGCACCGCCGCGACCATGCCCTCGTCGACGAACTCCTCGGGCCGCGACCACGAGCCCGGCAGCATCACCAGCAGCGTGTCCGGCCGCGCGCTGCACGGTGCGGGCAACCGCAGCGTGCCGATCGGCACCGTCACCGGCCGCCACAGCGCGCAGCCGCCGAGCAATGCCAGGCACACGCCCCCCGCGAAGCGGCGGACTTTCGTGAACGCGTGATTCGTCATATCTGAATATCATCCCGCCAATGGTCCAGCTCGCACTCAGGCGCCCGTACGCCTTCATCGTGATGGCGATGCTGATCGTGCTGGCGACGCCGTTCGCGCTGCTGAAGATGGCGACCGACATCTTCCCCGAGATCGACATCCCGGTCATCAGCATCATCTGGAACTACAACGGCCTGTCCGCGCAGGAAATGGGCCAACGGATCACGGCGCAGAACGAGCGCAGCCTGACGACGACGGTCAGCGACATCGAGCACATCGAGTCGCAATCGCTCGCCGGCATCGCGGTGATCAAGGTCTTCTTCCAGCCCGGCGCGAACATCCAGACCGCGCTGGCGCAGGTCGTCGCGATCGCGCAGACGCAGCTGCGCCAGCTGCCGCCGGGGATCACACCGCCGCTGATCATCAAGTACTCGGCCTCCAGCATCCCGGTGATCCAGCTCGGCCTGTCGAGCCCGGTGCAGCCCGAGCAGGCGCTGTTCGACGCCGCGATCCAGACGCTGCGCCCGCAGCTGATCACGATCCCCGGCGTCGCGGTGCCGTTCCCGTACGGCGGCAAGAACCGGCTGATCTCCGTCGACCTCGACATGGCGGCGCTGCAGGCGCGCGGCATGGCGCCGGCCGACGTTGTCAACGCGATCAACCTGCAGAACCTGATCCTGCCGGCGGGCACCGCCAAGTTCGGCGCCACCGAATACGCGGTGCGGATGAACGGGTCGCCGAACGAGATCGCCGGGCTCAACGACCTGCCGATCCGCACGGTCGGCGGCACCACCACCTACCTGCGCGACGTGGCCTACGTGCGCGACGGCTTCTCGCCGCAGACCAACATCGTGCGCCAGGACGGCGTGCGCGGCGTGCTGCTGTCGGTGCTGAAGAACGGCGGCGCCTCCACGCTCGACATCGTCTCCAGCCTGCGCGCGCTGCTGCCGCAGGTCGCGCAGGTGCTGCCGGCGGACATCAAGATCACGCCGCTGTTCGACCAGTCGGTGTTCGTGAAGGCCGCGGTCAAGGGCGTGGTGATCGAGGCGCTGATCGCCGCGGCGCTGACCGCGGCGATGGTGCTGCTGTTCCTCGGAAACTGGCGCAGCACGCTGATCATCGCGCTGACGATCCCGCTGTCGATCCTCAGTTCGGTGCTGGCGCTGCAGGCGCTCGGCCAGACGCTGAACCTGATGACGCTCGGGGGCCTGGCGCTGTCGGTGGGCATCCTGGTTGACCAGGCGATCGTGACGATCGAGAACATCGAGCGCCACCTGCACATGGGAACGAAGCTGAACGAGGCAATCCTGACCGGCGCGCACGAGATCGGCGCCGCCGCGTTCGTCTCGACGCTGTGCATCTGCATCGTGTTCGTGCCGATGTTCTTCCTGTCTGGCGTCGCGCGCTTCCTGTTCGTGCCGCTGGCCGAGGCGGTGGTGTTCGCGATGGTCGCGTCCTACCTCCTTTCGCGCACGCTGGTGCCCACGCTGGTGATGCTGTTGATGGGCGGGGTGCACGCGGCCCATGCCGCCGACGCCGCGAGCGGCCGGCCGGCCAGTGCGCTGCAGCGCCTGTACCGCCGCTTCGACGCGCAGTTCGAGCGCGTGCGTCGCGCCTACACGCTGATGCTGTCGTCGCTGCTCGCGCACCGCGCGCGCTTCGCGGTCGCGTTCCTCGCGTTCTGCCTGCTGTCCTGCGGGCTGTACCCGTTCCTCGGGCGCGACTTCTTCCCGACCGTCGACGCCGGGCAGATCCGCCTGCACATGCGCGCCGCCACCGGCACGCGGATCGAGGAAACCGCGCGCATCGCCGACCAGGTCGAAGCCGCGATCCGCGAGCTGATCCCGCAGGACCAGCTCGAGACCATCCTCGACAACCTCGGCGTGCCGAACAGCGGCATCAACCTGTCGTACAGCAACGCCGGGACGATCGGCACGCTGGACGGCGAGATGCAGCTCTCGCTCAAGGAAGGCCATCGCCCGACCGAGGAGTTCGTCTCGCTGCTGCGCGCCGAACTGCCCAGGCGCTTCCCCGGGATCGAGTTCTTCTTCCAGCCGGCCGACATCGTCACGCAGATCCTGAACTTCGGCCTGCCGGCGGCGATCGACGTGCAGTTCACGGGCAACAACATCACCGCCAACGCCGCGCTCGCGGCCGAGCTGACCAAGGAGATCCGCCAGATCCCCGGCGCCGTCGACGCGCACGTGCACCAGCGCCTGGACGCCCCGGCCGTCGACCTGCAGGTGGACCGCTCGCGCCTGCAGCAGCTCGGCCTGACGGTGCAGAACGTCGGGCAGAACGTGCTGATCGCGCTGTCCGGCAGCTCGCAGACCGCGCCCGCGTTCTGGCTCAACCCGCAGAACGGCGTGGTCTACAGCATCGCGGTGCAGACGCCGCAGTACCGCGTCGATTCGCTCGACGCGCTGCTGAACCTGCCGGTCGCGTCGACCGGCGCGGCCGCCACGAACAACGGCAGCACGCAGCTGCTCGGCAACCTGGTCGAGGTGGCGCCGGGGCGGCAACCGGCGATCGCATCGCGCTACAACATCCTGCCGGCGATCGACGTCTACGTCAGCGTGCAGGGCACCGACCTGGCCAGTGTGGCCGCCGCGGTGAAGCAGAAGGTCGCGGCGATCGAGAAGAAGCTGCCGCGCGGCAGCCAGGTGGTGATGCGCGGCCAGGTGCAGACGATGGAGGCGTCGTTCATCGGCCTGGGCGTGGGTCTGGCGATGGCGATCGTGCTCGTGTACCTGCTGGTCGTCGTGACGTTCCAGTCGTGGATCGACGCGGCCATCATCATCACCGCGCTGCCGGCCGCGCTCGCCGGCATCGCGTGGATGCTGTTCATCACCGGCACCACGCTGTCGGTGCCGGCGCTCACCGGCGCGATCATGACGATGGGCGTGGCCACGGCCAACTCGATCCTGCTGGTCTCGTTCGCACGTGACCGGCTGCAGGCCGGCGTGCCGCCGCTCTCGGCCGCGCTCGAGGCCGGCGCCACCCGCATCCGCCCGGTGCTGATGACCGCGCTGGCGATGATCATCGGCATGATCCCGATGGCGCTCGGCCTCGGCGAAGGCGCCGAGCAGAACGCGCCGCTCGGCCGCGCGGTGATCGGCGGGCTGCTGTTCGCGACCGTGTCCACCCTGCTGTTCGTGCCGGTGGTGTTCGCCGGCGTGCACCGGCGCCTCGCGCAGCGGCGCACTGCGCAGGTGGGTCACGGCGCGCCGCCCGCACAACCCTTGCCCCAGGAGTCCTGACCCCATGACAGAGCAACGCCACGCGGCGCTGGGCATCCATGCCATCGACGCGGCCGACGGCGAACCCGGCGAGCACCTGAAGCGCCAGCAGGTCGTGCGCCGCGCGAAGCTCCTCACCATCGTCGTGCTGGTGCTGCTCGCGCTCGGCGCCGGCCGCACCGTGTTCAGCCGGCTCGCGAACGCGAAGGCGCTGGAGACCGGCACCGCCGAGCGCGCGGTGCAGTACGTGAAGACCACCACCGTGAAGGGCGGCGATGCGAGCCAGACGATCGCGCTGCCCGGCACGCTGCAGGGCCAGGTGCAGTCGCCGATCGCGGCGCGCGCGAGCGGCTACCTGAAGCGCTGGACCAAGGACATCGGCAGCACGGTCGCCAAGGGCGAGCTGCTCGCCGAGATCGAGACGCCGGAGATCGACCAGCAGCTCTCGCAGGCCGTGGCCGCGCGCCAGCAGGCCGCCGCCAGCCTCGACCTCGCGAAGAGCACGCTCGCGCGCTGGGAGGGCCTGCGCCAGAAGGACGTGGTCTCGCAACAGGAGCTCGACGAGCGCCGCAGCGCCGCGGCGCAGGCCCTCGCGAACGTGGCCGCGGCCGACGCCAACGTGCAGCGGCTGCGCCAGACCGAGGGCTTCAAGCGCATCGTCGCGCCGTTCGCCGGCGTGATCACGCGGCGCAATGTCGACGTGGGCGACCTGATCGACGCCGGCGGCGGCAGCAGCCGCGCCCTCTTCGTGCTGACGCAGGTCGATCCGCTGCGCGTCTACGTCAACGTCCCGCAGTCGTACGCACAACTCGTCAAGCCGGGCCAGAAGGTCGTCGTCACGCAGGGCGAGCTGCGCGGGCAGCCGTTCGAGGGCACGGTCGCGCGCACCGGCGCGTCGCTGGACGCGAGCACGCGCACGATGCAGGTCGAGGTCGCGCTGCCCAATCCGCAGGGCGTGCTGCTGCCCGGCGCCTACGTGCAGGTGCAGCTGCCGCTGCAGGCCACCGCCACGCTTGCGGTGCCGGCGAACACGCTGCTGATCCGCGCCGAAGGCATCCGCGTCGCGGTGCTCGACGCGCAGGGCACGGTGGCGCTGCGGCCGGTGAAGATCGGCCGCAACCTCGGCGAGACCGTCGAGGTGCTCGACGGCCTGAAGCCGGCCGAGGTGCTGGTGCTGAACCCGCCCGATTCGCTCGCCAACGGCGACAAGGTGGCCGTGGCCCCGGCAACGGCGGCCAGCGGCGCCAAGGACGCGCCGTGAGGCAGCCGCGCGCCGGCCTGCGCGCCGCGCTGACCGCCGTCGCCATTGCCCTCGTCCTCGCCCTCGCCGGCTGCGCCACCGGCCCGGCCTACCAGCCGCCGCCGACACCGATGCCGGTCGCCTGGAAGATCGAGCCGCCGTGGCGCGAGAGCGCGCCGGCCGACGCCGCCCCCAAGGGCCCGTGGTGGCTGCGCTTCGGCGACGCCGAACTCGACGCGCTGCAGCGCCAGGCGCTCGCGAACAACGCGACGCTGCAGATCGCCAGCGCGCGGCTCGCGCAGGCGCGCGCGCAGGTCGCGGGCGCGTCCGCCGGGCTGTTCCCGCAGATCGGCCTGGGCGCGCGCGTGCAGCGGCTCAAGAGCTCGGCCAACCGGCCGCTCAGCAACTACGCATCGCCGAACGTCTCGACCGTGCAGGACGACTACGCGCTCGCGCTGACCGTCAACTACGAGGTCGACCTGGCCGGCCGCGTCGCGAGCTCCATCGAGGCGGTGCGCGCGAGCGCCGAGCAGTCGGCGATCGACCTCGAGAACACCCGCCTGCTGCTGACCGCCGACCTCGCCACCGCGTACTTCAACCTGCGCGGGCTCGACGCCGAACTCGACGTGCTCGCCCGTTCGATCGCGCTGCAGCGCCGCGCGCTCCAGTTCGTGACCGCGCGCCACGACGGCGGCGCGACCTCCGGACTCGACGTGGCGCAGCAGCAGGCGCTGCTCGAGAACACGCTGACGCAGGTGGATGTGCTGCGCCGCCAGCGCGACCCGTTCGAGCACGCGATCGCGACACTGACCGGCACGCCCGCGCCGCTGTTCACGCTCGCGCCAAGCGCCGCGTCGCAGGCCGGCATCACGGCGCCGCCTTCGATCGCGCTCGGCGTGCCGTCCGATGTGCTCGAACGCCGCCCCGATGTCGCCTCTGCCGAGCGCGCGATGGCTGCCGCCAACGCGCAGATCGGCGTCGCGCGGGCCGCGTTCTACCCGAGCATCCTGCTCGCGCCGTCGCTCGGCGTCGACAGCCGCGAACTCGCGAGCCTGTTCAACGCGCCCAGCCTGCTGTGGTCGCTGGGCGTGTCGGCGACGCAGACGCTCTTCGACGGCGGGCGCTTCCGCGCCAATGTCGACTTCGCCGCCGCCGGCTACGACGCGACCGTGGCCAACTACCGCCGCGTCGTGCTCACCGCGATGCAGGAGGTGGAGGACGGCATCACCGGCCTGGCCGCACTGGAACGCGCGACCACCCAGGCCAACGCGGCGGTCGCCAGCTCGCGCCGCGTGCTCGAGATGGCGACCAGCCGCTACGAAGGTGGTGCAACGACGTATCTCGACGTGATCAACGCGCAGCAGGCGCTGCTCGGGGTCGAGCGGCAGGCGACGCAACTGGCGAGCCAGCGGCGGGTGACGTCGGTGTTCTTGATCAAGGCGTTGGGTGGGGGCTGGGAAGGGGCGGTGCAGCGGCAATCACCGCCCGGCTGACGGGCACCGCGCAGATCCCTCGGCGCGCGAAGCCAGGAGTCGCACGAGCACAATGTCGCCAACCAAGCCGCCGCTGCCGACGCGCAGATCCATCCGATGCGCTCATCCCACCTCAGCCAACGCTTTTTCCTGCTCTTGCTCGCAGCCGTCTCCGCGGCATTCGCGTGGGTCATTCTTCCGCTGTCCGGCGCGATCATCTGGGCGGTCGTGCTGGCGATCCTCTTCCAGCCCGTGAATGACCTCGTGGCGCGCCGCCTGCACGCGAATACGACACTCGCCTCGCTGGCGACGACGGGACTGGTCGTCGTCGCCGTCCTGGTGCCCGCCATCCTGACCGCCGGCTTCATCGTCCAGGAGGCGCGACAGGTCCAAGCCCAGATGCGGTCCGGCGAAATCGACGTGACCTCCATGTACGAGCGCATGACGTCGGCGCTGCCGTCATGGCTCACGGAGGTGCTGAACGGCGCAGGGCTGAACGACCTGCCAGCCCTGATCGACAGGCTGAAGACGGCCATTGCCGAAGGCGGCCAGCCGATCGCGACGCAGGTCTGGAGTTTCGGCCAGGGGGCGCTCGACTTCTCGATCAGCTTCAGTGTGATGCTCTACCTGCTGTTCTTCCTGCTGAGAGATGGCGGGGCGCTCATCGCCACGGTGCAGCGGGCACTTCCTCTCGAAGCCGAGGTACAACGCCGCTTGTTCGAGCGCTTCGCGGCGGTTGTCCGCTCCACGATCAAGGGGAACATCGTGGTGGCGGCATTGCAGGGCACGCTCGGCGGCGTGGCGTTGATGGTGCTCGGAATCCCTGCGGCCCTGCTGTGGGGCGTCGTGATGGCGTTCCTGTCGCTCGTGCCCGCGGTGGGCGCGGCGCTCGTCTGGGGACCTATCGCGGTCTATCTGCTGATCAACGGGCAGATCTGGCAAGGCGTCACGCTGATCGCGTTCGGGGCGGTCGTGATCGGATTGGTCGACAACCTGCTGCGCCCGGTCCTGGTCGGCAAGCAGTCGAAGATGCCGGACTACCTCGTTCTGATCACGACGATCGGCGGCATTGCGGTGTTCGGCATCAGCGGGTTCGTCGTCGGCCCGCTGATCGCGGCGCTGTTCATCGCCTCGTGGGAAATCTTCGCGGAGTCGCGGCGGGGATCGGATCACCGACCCTGAGCCCCCACACGCGAACAGGTCGGGTGGTCACGACGTCTGTAGGCGGGACCCATCCGGCCTAGACTGTTCGAAAAACGGGGTTCCCGCATGAAGTCGACAACGCCAGCACGGGAGGCCGCGCCCCGCACTTGGCGTTCGGCCCTCACGCGCGTGCTGCATCAGATCACCGCGGACAGGTTGCCGATCATCGCTGCCGGAGTGGCCTTCTATGGACTGCTCGCGATGATCCCGACGATGGTTGCGATCGTGTCGATCGTCGGTATCGCTTTCGACCCGGACTCGATGGCCAAGCAGATCGAGTTCATGAGCCAGCTCCTGCCGGACAAGGCCGCCAACCTCGTGCGCGAGCTGTTGCAGCAGCTCACGAGCGCCGGCCGAGGCGCGCTGGGATTCGGAACGGCGGGCAGCATCGCGTTCGCGCTCTGGACGAGTTCTTCAGGCGTCAGGACGTTGATGCAGGCGCTCAACGTCGCTTACGACCTCGAGGAAGGCCGCAGTCTGCCGGCCCGCATCGGCTTGTCGGTGGTCCTGGCCGCGCTGGTGATCGTCGGCATGCTGTTGTCGCTGACGTTGATCGTGCTGCTGCCGATTGTCGGGAATGCCGTGTCGCTCGGAGATGGCATGCGCACGGCGATCGGCTGGCTGCGCTGGCCGATCGCGGTCGCCTCGTTCTGGATCGGGTTGCTGCTGCTCTACCGCTTCGGTCCCGACCGCGGCCGGACGCCCTGGTCCTGGATGGATCGTGGCGCCGCGGTGGCGATCGCGATCTGGCTCGCGGCGTCGCTGTTGTTCTCCCTGTACGTCTCGCACTTCGGGACGTTCAACCGCACGTACGGGTCGATGGGTGCGGTCGTGGTGCTCCTGCTGTGGTTTTTGCTGTCGGCCTGGGCGGTGCTGATCGGCGCCGAAATCAATTCAGAACTCGCGCAACCGAAGATTGAACCGGGAGACCGGGAAAACACCACTGCTGGCAGTCGCAAGTGACTCCTTTGGGTCCACGAGCGATGCCCGCGAGCGATGGACTTCGGCATACGCATGCGAAGGTCAGTCCAGTACGCGCATGCCCGGTTCGAGCTGGAACGTCGCAATCACCTCCGAGAGCTTGATTGCCTGATCCTTGAGCGATTCGGCAGCGGCCGCCGACTGCTCGACGAGCGCCGCGTTTTGCTGCGTCATCTGGTCGAGCTGGGTCACCGAACCGTTGATCTGGCCGATGCCGTCGCTCTGTTCTGCCGAGGCCGCGGTGATCTGTCCGATGATGTCGGAGACACGCTGCACCGAACTGACGATCTCGGTCATCGTCTTGCCGGCATCGGCGACGAGGCGCGAACCGTCCATGACCTTCCCCACCGAAGCGCCAATCAGGCCCTTGATTTCCCGCGCGGCGTCTGCCGAGCGACCCGCGAGGCTTCGCACTTCGCTGGCGACCACCGCAAAGCCGCGGCCCTGTTCACCTGCGCGCGCCGCTTCGACGGCTGCGTTCAACGCCAGGATGTTGGTCTGAAACGCGATGCCGTCGATCACGCCGATGATGTCGGCGATCTTCTTCGATGACGTATTGATGTCGTCCATGGTGGCCACGACCTGCGAGACGACAGCGCCGCCACGTGCAGCCACTTCGGCTGCGGAACTCGCGAGCTGATTCGCGTGACGGGCCGAGTCGGCCGATTGCCGAACCGTTCCGGTGATTTGCTCCATTGAGCTCGCAGCCTGTTGCAGATTGCTGGCGGTCTGTTCGGTGCGTTGGCTCAGATCCTGATTGCCGGTGGCGATCTCGGCGGATGCCGTACCGATCGATTCCGTCGCCGTGCGCACCGTCCGCATCGATGCGCGCAACTGGTTCACCATGCTGCCAAGCGCGCGGATCAATTCGCCGACCTCGTCTTGGTCTTCGCTGTGCGGATTCACGTCGAGCCGGCCTTGTGCCACCAGGGCCGATGCCTGCGCTGCTCGGTTGATGTTAGCGACGACCCGCCGTTGCGACAGCCACGAAAAAGCAAGCGCACCCGCCACGGCGAGGAAACCCGTCGTCGCCAGGACCCAGCCGGCCAAATGCGCGGCCGATTCGAGTTGCAGCGTGATGTCGGCGGCGCGCTTGCCTACCTTGTCGAGCACGCCGCCGAGCGTCGCGCTCATGGCCTTGAAGTCAGCGTCCGCGGACTGCAGTGCGGCCACGCCCGTGTTGGGATCGATGGTCGAGAGATCGATCGCGTTGTCTGCCGTGGTCTGGTATTTGCCGATCTGGCCGACGAACCTGCGCAGGTCTTTCTGAATCGCATCGTCGACAGCGGCATCTCCAGCCTTCGTGCCGTCGGCGGCGACCGTCGCAAGCGTCGCGGCGAGCTGCGTTCGCTCGGCCTTCACGCCCTTGTCGTCCAGCGACCCGATGATGGTGATCGTGCGGTACAGGCGGGTGTGAACTTCGCCAAGCTGCGTCTGCACCGCGGCAACCTTCGTCAGCGCGGCCACGACCTGCTTGTGCGCGAATTCGCTCTTGTCCTTGTACCAGCCGAGCACGCCGATCGAGGCACCCAGCGTCAGCACGAACATCACGCCCGTTAAGGCAGGTGCCACCATCAGTCGCGTTCGAAGTTTCATTGCATGGTCCGGGTCAAGGTCGGGCGGGCGCCATTACTTGTAGATACCGCCGCAGACGATGGCGTCGTCGAGCCTCTCGCAGTACATGCGCTTGGGCTCGATCTTCTTGCTCACCGGGTTGGTGAACTTGTAGTCCTGCCAGAAGGTGCCCTTGCTAGAGGCAAGTTCGACGCGCTCCTTGACGAAGGCCTTGCCGTCCACATCCTTCAGGTCGATCAGGTTCTTGCCGATCATCTTTTCGTTCGCCCCGTGGGCGCGCACCGTGCCGTCCATGCCGTACACCGTGAGATAGAGATCGCGGTCGCTGAACTGGCCGCCCTTGGTGCTGATCTCGGCATAACCCTTCTCCTTGCCGCTGGATTTGATGAACGCGATGCCCTTCTTGACCATCGCGGTCGCTTCGGGAGCGGTCGCGTTGCCGTCCCCGGCCCACACGGCGACCGGGGTCGCGCTGGCCAGTGTGATGAGAAGGGTTGCGGCGAATATCGATTGGCGCATGACGATGTCCTGGCTGGTTGGATGTGCCCTGTCGCCGTATGCGACGCTCAGGGGCACGGGATTGAACTGTTTGCTCCGGATTCCCCCTGTCTATCGGCATCGCAGCGATGAAGCTGAGCGATAACAGAACCCGGAAGTCGGGTCAGTTCGGTGTTGGTGTCGGGCTCGACGGTGCCGGAAGCGCCAATGGGAAGTAGCATCGATGTGATCGCACCTCGAAGGATTGACCCATGCAACTCATCGGCATGCTCGACTCCCCCTACGTCCGCCGCGTAGCCGTCTCGCTGCAACTGCTCGCCCTGCCCTTCGAGCACCGCTCGATCTCGGTCTTCCGCGGCGTCCCTGAATTCGAGGCGATCAACCCGGTCGTGAAGGCGCCGACGCTGGTCTGCGACGACGGCACGGTGCTGATGGACTCGACGCTGATCCTCGACTACGCCGAGGCGCTGGCCGCCCCGCGCCGCAGCCTGATGCCCGCTGACGTGCCGGCGCGGCAGCACGCGCTGCGCGTGCTCGGCCTCGCGCTCGCGGCCTGCGAGAAGTGCGTGCAGATCGTCTACGAGCACGGCGTGCGTCCCGCCGAGAAGCTGCACCAGCCGTGGGTCGACCGCATCACGCGTCAGCTGCTCACGGCCTGCGATGGGCTCGAAGCGGAGCTGGCGCACCAGCCGCTGGCGGTGACGCGCGAGGCGATCGACCAGGCCGGTGCGACGACGGCCGTGGTGTGGACCTTCATCCAGGCCGTCCGGCCCGAGGTGGTTCCCGCCAGCGCCTACCCGCTGCTGCAGGCGCACACGCGCGCCGCCGAGCAGCTGCCCGAGTTCATCGCGGCGCCGCACGGCGAAGGCGTGTACCGCGCAGCCTGAGCCGCCGCGCCTCAGCGTTCGAGTGCCTGGCCGTCGGGCGTTTCGAGCAGCCCGATCGCCGTCTCGTTGAGCTGCTTGTCGAAGGCGATGGCGCGGTCGTAGCAGTCGCGCAGGATGAGCCGGGCGTGGGCGATCTTCCAGGTATCGGCGGTCTTGTGCAGGTCGCGTGCCTTGCCCATCTCGACGTCCAGGGCGTAGATGGTCTGGGCGAACGGCTCGAGCACCTCGGAGCGCCGGCGGCTCACCGCGGCCAGCGCCACGTGCAGGCCCACCAGGTCGCTCAGCAGCGCACGCATGTCGCGGTCGTAGGCGATGAAGTCGTCGCGCTCCAGCGCGTCGTCGTCCTGCGTGGCCGACCAGGCGATCCAGGTGATCAGGTGACTGCCGGCGGCGAGCTTCTTGGTCAGGTCGACCACGGCCGTGTTGACGGTCCGCGCGAACTCCTGCTCGCGCGACAGCCGGCTCTTCAGGCCCTCCAGCGCCTGGTTGAGCTTGTAGCCGGCCAGCAGCACGACGAGCGCCAACAGGCCCTTGTCGAGCACGATGGTGACGATCTGGTGTTCGAAATCGGACATGGCGCAGTCGAAGCCGAGCGTCCTTCCCGACCTCCCCGGCCGATTCTCGCGCCAATCGGCCCGCCGTGGGGTTTCAGCGGCGGATCTTCGTCACCCGGTCGTGATCGCGGCTGACGAGCATCAGCGCGGCGGAGCCGTAGTACTTGTGGAACTCCGCGACCATTTCGCCGCTGGCGATCACCGGGTCGGTGGCGGTGATCTGCCTGGCCTCCTCGATGTCGGCGACGGCCAGGATGAACAGCCCGCGCCAGCCATCGACACCGTCGAAGGGGCCGGCCAGGGCCAGCTTGCCCTCGGCCGACAGGCGGCTCATGTTGGCGAAATGGCCCTTGAACATCGCATCGCGTTCGGGCCCGGCCGGTACCTTGTTCGGCCCGGTCTTCAGGACGACCAGCACGTAGGCCCGCATCCCGTTCTCGTCCGCGCCGACGGCGCGGGCCAGCGCCGGGTCGTAGGGCGGCTTGTGCGCCGTGGGTGCTTGCGCGGCCGCGTGCAGGTACAGCAGCCACAGTGCCGCGCCGCCGACCAGAACCGGGAGCTTGACCATGCGATTCACCTAGGTGGCATTGGCCACTGCGGCCCGGTACGCGTGCCACGACGCGTGGCCGAGCACCGGCGCCGCCACCAGCAGGCCGAGGAACCACGGCAGCAGCGCGACGACGACGATCGCGGTGATCGTCAGCCCCCACAGCAGCATGACCCCGGGCTGCGCCAGGCACAGCCGGATGCTCGTGATGCCGGCGCTGATCGCATCGGTCTCGCGGTCGAGGATCATCGGCATCGCGACGACGCTGCAGGCGAAGATCAGCGTCGCGAACAGGCCGCCGACGATCAGGTAGGCCACGATGAAGGTCAGGTTCTGCGGGTCGAGCAGCGCCAGCAGCGAGCCCTTGAAGTCGGGCATGCCGTCGAAGCTGAGCGCGAAGACGACGAGCGACGCACGCGCCCACAGCATCTCGATCACGAGCAGCACCGCGCCGAAGATCGCCATCGTGCCGCTGCGCGTGCGCCACGCCACCAGCGAGCGGCCGAGCTGCGGGCGCTCGCCGCGCTCGAGGCGGCGGCTGGTGTCGTACAGCCCCAGGCACAGGAACGGCCCGACCAGCAGGAAGCCGGCCGACAGCGCCAGCACCCAGGCCGGCGCCTGGCGGAACAGCAGCATCAGCAGCCCGCCCATCGCCGCGAAGCAGGCGCCGTAGAACAGGCCGAGCAGCGGGGCCTGCGTGAAATCGCGCCAGCCGAGCTTCAGCCACTGGAACGGTGCCGTCGCGGCGAGCGGGTTGAGCCGGATCGGCGCGGCGTCGACGCGGGCCGCGTCGGCGTTGCCCGCGGCCGGGCCCACGGTGTCGGCGAGGGGTGCCGGGTCGGGTCGGAGCGTCGTGTTCATGGGTGCGGCATCGTTGACCCGCTGCGGCGCGCGTGCAATCGGGCCTTGCCCGAGGCGGCGGTCGGGTTACGCTTGGCCCCATGGGCCTGCCGCGTTCACTGATCTCGTCGCTCGTCGTCGCCGCGAGCGCCCTGGGCGCCGGCTGCGGCACCGCGCCGTCGTCGGCCCCGGTGCCGCCGCGACCGGAGGAGGTGCGCGCGCGCATCGCCGAGTTGCTGCCGGCGAGCGTGCCGGATCGCCCGGGCTGGGCGGTCGACATCTACGCCGCGTTCGATGCGCTGCGCATCGAGCCGAGCCCGGTCAACATCTGCGCGGTGCTGGCCGTCGCGGAGCAGGAATCGACCTACCGCGCCGACCCGCAGGTGCCGGGGCTCGGCAAGATCGCGCGCGAGGAGATCGACCGCCGCGCCGAGCGCGCCGGCGTGCCGCAGATGCTGGTGCAGGCCGCGCTCAACCTGCGTTCGCCCGACAGCCGCACCTGGAACGAGCGCATCGGCGCGGCGCGCAGCGAGAAGGAGCTGAGCAACCTGTTCGAGGATTTCATCGCCCAGGTGCCGCTCGGCCAGCGCTTCTTCGCCGGCTACAACCCGGTGCGTACCGGCGGGCCGATGCAGGTCAGCGTCGAGTTCGCGCAGGCGCACGCGAAGGCGCGGCCGTACCCGTACCGGATGATCGGCTCGGTCCGCGACGAGGTGTTCTCGCGCCGCGGTGGCCTCTACTTCGGCATCGCGCACCTGCTCGACTACCCGGCGCACTACGACCAGCCGATCTACCGCTTCGCCGATTTCAACGCCGGCCAGTACGCGAGCCGCAACGCTGCATTTCAGAGCGCGGTGGCCACGCTCGCCGGTGTCACGCTCGATCTGGACGGCGACCTGATCGCGCCCGGCAGCGACGCCGCCCGGCCGGGCAGCACCGAAGCCGCGGTGCGCGCGCTCGGCCCGCGCCTGGGCGTGCGGGACGACGAGATACGCCGCGCGCTCGAGCAGGAGGCGCGCCTCTCGCTGGAACAGACGCGCGTGTGGACCCGCACCTTCGAACTGGCCGACGCCGCGGCGCGCCGGCCGGTGGCGCGCGCCCTGTTGCCGCGCATCCGCCTGAACAGCCCGAAGATCACGCGCCCGCTGACCACCGAGTGGTTCGCGCGGCGCGTCGACGAGCGCTACCAGCGCTGCCGCGCCAAGGGCGGCTGACCGGGACGGGCATCGGCACGATGGTTGCATCCGGACGGCGTTCCACCCTCTGAAGGAGTCCCTTTCGATGAGCACGATCACCACGCCCGACGGCACCGAGATCTTCTACAAGGACTGGGGTCCGCGCGATGCGCAGCCCATCGTCTTCCACCACGGCTGGCCGCTGTCCTCGGACGACTGGGACGCGCAGATGCTGTTCTTCGTCCGGCACGGCTACCGCGTCGTCGCGCACGACCGGCGTGGCCACGGCCGCTCGGCGCAGGTCGCGGAAGGCCATGACATGGACCACTACGCGGCCGATGCGTCGGCCGTGATGGTGCACCTGGACCTGCGCAACGCGGTGCATATCGGCCACTCGACCGGCGGCGGCGAGGTGGCGCGCTACGTCGCGCGCCACGGCGAACCGCAAGGCCGGGTGGCGAAGGCGGTGCTGGTCAGCGCCGTGCCGCCGCTGATGGTGAAGACGGCGGCCAACCCGGGCGGCCTGCCGATCGAGGTGTTCGACGGCTTCCGCGCGGCGCTCGCGGCCAACCGCGCCGAGTTCTTCGAGGCCGTCGCGGCCGGGCCGTTCTACGGTTTCAACCGGCCGGGCGCGAAGCCCTCGGAGCCGGTCGTTCGCAACTGGTGGCGACAGGGGATGATGGGCTCGGCCAAGGCGCACCACGACGGCATCAAGGCGTTCTCCGAGACCGACCAGACCGAGGACCTGAAGGCCATCGGCGTGCCGACGCTGGTGCTGCACGGCGAGGACGACCAGGTCGTGCCGATCGCCGATTCCGCGCACCTGTCGATCAAGCTGCTGCGCCACGGCACGCTGAAGACCTACCCGGGCTATTCGCACGGCATGCTGACCGTCAACGCGGACGTGCTGAACACCGACCTGCTGGCGTTCGTGAAAGGCTGACGCGCCGCCCGCGCGGTCGGCCGCCCTCAGCCGCCCTGGTGCCGCCCGAGGTGGCCGACCTCGGCGCGGTAGGCGCAGACGCAGGTCGCGAGCGGCGCGTCGGGCCGGTCGAGCATCCAGGCGGTCGGGATCGCGGCGCGTGCGGCGCGGCCGTCGCGCGGCTCGACGCGCAGCCGCTGCTCGCGCAGCAGCGGGTCGCTGTACTCGACGAGCACCTCGTCGGGCGTCATCTCGAAGTGCTTGTGCACCAGCTGCAGTGCGAAGCGGCGCAGGCGCCCGTGGCGTTCGAGCACCTCGCGCAGGTCGGCGAGGCAGGCCATGTCGGCGGCGTCCAGCGGGGGCACGTCGCGCAGGTCCTGCACGCGGGTCCACTGCATCGGAAGAATCGTCAGTCGCGTCATCGTCGCCCCGGTTCGCCTGTCCGATGCGCAGGTTGAGCGCGGCGCGTTATCGCGGCGTTACCGGCGCGGGCGGCACGGTCAGGGACAGGCGTCGCGCCGCGGCCGCGAGCAGCGCGAGGTTGGTCGGGTTGCGCTGGAGGAAGCTGTCGCGGTAGGCGTCGGGCACCTGCGGCAGCGCCCCTTCGACGACCCAGGACCATGCCGTGCGCAGCGCCTGGTCCGCCTCGTCGATCCGGCCGAGCGCCTGGTACGCGAGGACGATGGACCACCACGCCGACGGCAGGTAGGTGTCGGACGGCTGCGTGACGCGCAGTCCCTGCACCGCCGCGTCGACCTCCGCATCGGTCAACGCCTGCGCGCCGAGCAGGTGGTCGAGCCGCAGCACGCGGGCGCGCATCGCGATGGCCGGATGCTCGCGCTCGCTGGCGTCGTCGTGCAGGGCCTGGCAAGCGGCAGCGCCTTCGTCCGGCGGCAGCGCGCGCGCCGCGTCGAGCCGCAGCAGCAGGTGCTGGATCGGGTCGGGCCGCTCGCCCAGCAGCGCGATCGCGTTGGCGATCGACCGTTCGCCGCGGTGACCGAGCGCGTGGTCGATGCGTGCCAGCAGGCACTCGCGGCGCGCGGCGCTCACCGGGATCATCGTCGCGTCGTGCTGCAGCAATTGCTGCGCACGCGCGAACTGGCCCAGGTGGATCAGCAGGTTCGCCTTGTAGTTGGCGGCCAGGCCGAGCCACACCGTGCCGGCGTCGCCGGCGAAGCAGGCGTCGGCCCGCGCGAAGCTGCCGAGCGCCTCGCGGTAGCGGCCGAGCGCGGCCTCGTGCGAGGCGACGTACATCTCGACGGCGCCGCTGGCCGGGCCGAGCGCGTCCCCGAGCGGATCGCCGAGCGCGCGCGCGCTGCGGGCATGGGCCAGCGCCTGCGGCACGTGGCCGAGGTTGCCCTCGATCAGCGCGAGGTTGGAGTTGAGCGTGGCCAGCTCGGCGTAGTCGCCGACCTCGTGCGCGCAGGCGATCGCCGCGCGCAGCGCATCCGCGGTGTCACGCGTGCGTTGCGCGGCCTTGAGCGCATAGGCGTAGTCCGACCAGAAGCGGTGCCGCTGCTCGGCATCGCCCTGCGTCAGCACCAGGTCACGCAACGGCTCGATGGTCTGCAGCGCCGCGTCCGCCCGGCCGGATTGCGACAGCGCCACCGTCAGCAGGCAGGCCGCCTCGAAACGCGGCCACTGCGCACCGAGCCGGGTGGCGATGTCGAGCGCCTCGCGCGCGGCCGCCTCGCCGGCTGCCGCCTGCCCGGCCATCAGGCACGTGGTGGCGCGACCGGTCAGCGCGCGGATGCGCTGGGGCTCGGTGCGGTGGTCGGCGTCGAGCCGCTCGATCAACGGCATCGCGGCGGCGATGCCGCGCACCAGGATCACGCCGGGCACGCTCTCGGCGCGGGCGTCGAACGCCTTGCCGAGCTGCCCGGCACGATCGAAGGCCTCGGCGGCACGCTCCCACAGCACGATCTCGTCGCTGCGGCGCGAGGCCCGCCGCGCCTCGTCGGCGGCGGCGGCGTACGCGTCCCCGGCGCGCGGCCACGCCTGCGCGGCGGCCCAGTGCGGCGCGACGCGCGCGGCGCCGCGGCCGAGCGCATCGAGGCTCGCGGCCAGCCTCGAATGCAGCGACTGCGCGATGGCGGCCGGCAGCGACTGCGCGGCCGCCTCGGCGATCAGGTCGTGCGCCGGACGGCCGTCGCGCAGCAGCTGCGCCTGCTCCAGCTCGCGCCAGGCGTCGACCATGTCGACCGGATGCGTCTCGAGCACGCGCGCGGCCACGTCGGCATCGAAGTCGGCGCCGGCCAGTGCGGCGACGCGCATCAGCCGCAACGCCGGTTCGGAGAGCTGCGCCAGGCGCCGCGCGATCAGCGCGTCGAGCGCGGCGGGAACAGGCAGGCGGTCGGTGTCGGGCGCGGGCGCCGCGTCGCCGAGCGCGAGCAGTGCGCGCAGGGTCTCGAGCACGAACAGCGGGTTGCCGCCGCTGTGGCGCGTCATCGCCCGGCTCCAGCGCCGCGGCTCGAAGCGGGCGAGTTCGAGCGAGGCCAGCAGCGCGGTGACGCCGGCCTCGTCGAGCATCGCCAGCGCGAGCCGGTCCACCGCGCCGGCGGCTGCCGCTTCGAGCCAGCGCTGCAGTGCGGCGGGCATCTCGCGCCCGCGCACGCCGAACACGCGCGCGAGCGGCCGCGGGCCGGCGGGCGCGAGCAGGCATTCGAGGGACGCCTCGTCCGCATGGTGCAGGTCGTCGACGAGCAAGCCGCGCAGGCCGGCCTCGGACGCCGCCGCGAGCGTGGCCGTCCACGCCTGCTGCATGCGCAGCGCGTCGAGTCGGGCCGCGGGCGCCGGGCCGAGCGCCGGCAGCAGGCGCGCCAGCTCGGCGCGCGCCCAGTCGGGCACCGCACCGGCGCCGCGCTCGGCGAGCACGGCGACGATCCGCGCCAGCAGCGCGTACGGAACGCGGGCGTCGCCGGCCTGCGCGCCGGTCAGCAGCACGTCCGGTCGACCGGCGGCCGCGTCCTCGAGCAGGCGGGTCTTGCCGATGCCCGGTTCGCCTTCGAGCAGCAGCGTCGCGCCGTCGGCGATCGCCGCGGCGAGGCGTTCGCGCTGCGGCTCGCGGCCGCTCAGCCGCGGGGGTCGCAGCACGCCGAGCGGCGGCACACTCGTGCGCACGCTGGGCACCCGGGCCTCGTCGGCCGCGCCGATCTGTTCGGCCAGTGCACGCGTCTCGCGGTCGGGCGCCGCGCCGAGCTCACGCTGCAGGCGCTGCCGGCACTGCTCGAAGGCGGCCAGCGCGGCACTGCGGTCGCCGCGCAGGTAGTGCAGCCGCATCACGCGGCGGTGGGCATGTTCGAGCAGCGGCTCCTGGTCGACGAGACGTTGCGCATAGGCGAGCGCCTGGGCGATCCGCTGCGCCTTCTCGTGGCCGGAGGCGAGCTCGGCCAGGTGCTGGCCGACCTCGCGCCGAACCCGCTCGCGGGCCGTCGCGACCCACTCGGCCAGGCCGGTGGAATCGTCGTAGTCCAGCCCTTCGAGCAGCGCGCCGACGCGCGCGCCCGGATCGGCCGCCAGGCTCGCGTAGATCGCCGACAGGTCGTGCGCGAGCCCCTCCGCCAGCCGCAGTTCCTCGAGGCCCGTGACCACCGCGGTGCCGGCGGCGCGCTGCAACTTGAACAGACGCTGGCGCAGGCTGTTGCGCGCCTGCGCGGTCGGCACCTCGGGCCACAGCATCGCGCACAGGTCGGAGCGCGAGCGGCTGCCTTCGATCGCGAGCAGCGCCAGCAGCGCCGCGGCCCGGCGCTCGAGCGCGATGCGCTCGCCCTCGGCGTTCCACAGCACGGCCCGGCCCAGCAGCTCCAGGCGGATCCGCGGGGCATCGCCGTCGGCCGACAGTCGCTGCAGCGGGGTCGAGCACATGCGATCGATCTTAAGACAGGCCATTCGCGGCGCCCGATAACGCCCGGATAACGGCCCGCCGCGACAGTCCACCGCATCGCCAGGAGAAGCCCATGTTCACGATGCTGTTCCGCCTCCTCCCGCACGCGGCCCGTGCCGGCCTGATCGTCACGGCCGCGCTGGCGGGCGCCCACGTGCGCGCCGCCGATCCCTGCGACGGCACGCCGCATTGCCGCAACCTCGGGCCGTTCACGGCCACCGTGGTCGGCGTCAACGTGACGCGGCAGGACAGCGTGACCGCCTACCAGGGCGTGCACACCACGGTGCGCTTCACCAACGTCGGCAACAAGCCGCTGGTGCTCGCCTACCGCGACAAGACCAGCGCCGTCAGCGACAACAACGGCCTGGCCTACCGCTGGTCGTCGAAGGCGACCGGCATCGGCGTCGTCGCGCGCGGCGTGGCCGATCCGCAATTCCAGCTCGCGCCGGGCGAATCGCGTGATGCGTCGTTCGACGGCGTCGTCCAGTACAGCCTGCGGCGGCAGGTCGCGGGCACGGTGTTCCAGCACGACTTCACGATCGTCCAGCTGGCGATGGCCGGCCCGCAGCAGATCCGCGAGGTGCGGGACTACGCCGTGAGCTTCGCGCAGCTCAGCGCCACGTCGGGCGCGGGTGCGGGCGCGGGTGCCGGGCCCGGGGCCGGCGCCGCGATGGCGCGGCCGGCGGCAGCGCCGCAGCGCGCGGTGACCGCTGCGGCGCTGCCGTCGGGCGGCGCGCCGGCCGCGTCGGCGCAGGGCTGCGACGGTGCCGGCGCCTGCCAGGTGCAGGGCCCGGTGCAGGCGAGCGTGGTGCGGGTCAACGTCACCGACTCGGGCGGCGTGACCGCGTACCACACGGTGCGCACGACGCTGCGCCTGCGCAACCTGAGCGACCAGCCGCTGATCCTGGGCTACCGCAACAAGAGCGGCGCGGTCAGCGACAACAACGGCCTCGCCTACCGCTGGTCATCGAAGGCACAGGGGATCGGGCTGGTCGACGCCAACGTGGCCGATCCGCAGTTCCGCCTGGCGCCGGGCGAGGCGCGCGAGGCGTCGTTCGAATCGACGCTGCAGTACAGCACGCGCCGCCAAGTGCCGGGCAACGTGTTCCAGCACGACCTGACGCTGGCGCTGCTGCAGGTCGTCGGCCCCAGCCAGGTGCGGGCCACCAGCGACCTGGCCTTCAGTTTCGCGAACCTGTCGGCCAGCGGCGGGCTGGGCGGCGGCGCCGGCCAGCTGCCGCAGGCGCCGAACGCGGCCACGGCACAGAACATGGAAACGGTGAACAAGGTCGTCGACCTGTTCAAGAGCCTGAAACGCTGATCTCGGGGGAGCATCACCATGTCCACATCGATCCTTCACTGGGCCGCCACGGTTGCATTGGCCGGCGCCCTGCTCGCCGCCTGCGGCAAGGCCGAGCCCCCCGCCCCCGCCCCGGCCTCGACCGCGGCGAAGCCGGCCGCCAAGATCCCCGGCGGCGACGGCGGCGCGAGCGCCGAGGAGGTCGCGAAGCAGGCGCGCGGCGCCCTCGTCTGCCCGCCCAAGGCCACGACGCCGCCGCGCGCGGCCGGCGCGCCGGTCGACGACATGCTGGGCGTGCGCCCGGGCCTGGGTTACGACGAGGCGATGGAGGCGGTGCTGTGCGCGAACCCGCTGCTCGTCGCGACGCCGACCGGCAGCCGCGGCTTCAACCTGAAGGCGCCGCTGGCGTCGACCGTGCGCCAGGGCTTCACCGCGCGCTCGGCCGAGCCGCGCGTGGTCAAGAGCAGCAAGCAGATCATGAAGGAGCTGCAGGACGACGCGATGGCGCGCGGCGGCAACGCGGTGCGCGAGGACCTGAAGCCGGGACAGTCCAAGTGGTTCGTCGCGACGATGGGGCTGCAGGGGCAGGAGCGCGTGCTCGGCGTGACGCGCGAGGAGCGCTTCGCGAGCGAGCAGAGCCCGACGGTCGAATCGGTGCACGCCGCGCTGCTGAAGAAGTACGGCATGCCGAGCCACGACCAGCCGGCCGCCGCGAGCAGCCTGCCGCTGCTGCGCTGGTCCTATGACCCGCAGGGCCAGCTCGTCACGGTCGGCTCGCCGCTCTTCCATCGCTGCACCGGCACCAGCGATCCGAACGGCAGCATGCACGTGACGCCCGAATGCGGCGTGGTCGTGCAGGCCGTGCTGGTCCCGCAGAAGACCAATCCCGAGCTGGTCGACCGGCTCCAGGTCGGCATCGTCGACCAGGCGCTCGGCTACCGGCTGATCGGCGCGACCGAGCAGGGGCTGGCCCAGCTCGACCAGCGCCGCCGCGCGCAGGAGGTCGACAAGGCCGCCAGGAACGGCAAGGCGCCGTCGCTGTGAACAACCGATCCACGGAGGTGATGACATGAACCGATCCACCCTGCGCCGGACCACGACGCTGTTCGCCGCCGCCCCGCTCGCGCTGCTGCTCGGCTGCGGCAACAGCCTGTCCGGCACCTACGGGCAGAAGGGCGGCGTGAACTTCGAGTTCCACTCGAACGGCAAGGTGGAGCTCGACGTGATCGGACCGATCCAGGAGGCGACCTATGTCGTCGAGGACGGCAAGGTCAAGATCACCAACGGCAGCCAGGGCACGATGGTGCTGAAGATCGACGACAAGGGTTGCCTGGACGGCGGCATGATGATGGGCAAGCTGTGCAAGCTGTGAGGCCGGCGGCGCGGCCCGTACGCTAGGCCCGGCGCCAGGCTCGCGCGTCGCCGTCCTCGGGCCGCAGCTCGCGCACGCCGCGGGGCAGCGACGCCACGTGCAGCGTCTGCGTCGGAAACGCGAAACCGATGCCGCGCTCGCCGAGTTCGCGCATCAGCGCGAGGTTGATGCGCTGCTGCTCGTCCATGTAGACCCCGTAGGCCGGGTCGAGCACGATGTAGACGACCTCGTAGTCGAGCGAGCTGGCACCGAAGCCCTTGAAATGCGCGCGGTCGAAGCGCAGGCGCGGGCTCTGCTCGACCAGGCGCCTCACGATGAGCGGGATCTCCTCGGCCTGCTCCGCACTCGTGTCGTAGCTGACGCCGAAGCCGAACACGATGCGGCGTTCCCGCAGGCGCTTGTAGTTGCTGACCGTCTGCTTGAGCAGCTCGGTGTTGGACATCACGATCTGCTCGCCGCCGAGGCTGCGGATGCGGGTGGTCTTGACGCCGACCAGTTCCACGGTGCCGGCGACGCTGCCGAGCACGATGAAATCGCCGACCTCGAACGGCTTGTCGGCCGCGATCGCGACCGAGGCGAACAGGTCGCCGAGGATGTTCTGCGCCGCCAGCGCGACCGCGATGCCGCCGACGCCCAGGCTCGCAATGAACGCGGTGATGTTGACGCCGAGATTGGAGAGCATCGCCAGCAGCACGATCGCCCACAGCAGCGTGCGCAGGCCCCACGAGACGAGCGTGGCGGCCGCGCCGACCGTGGCCGACGGCGTCGCGGCGTGCTTCAGCGCATGGCGCCGCAGGCCGATCGACACGCACCGGTTGGCCCACAGCGCGACCTGCAGGGCCAGCGCGATGAACCACAACTGGCCCACGCGCGAGGACCAGCGATCGGGCAGGTCGAGCATGCCCACGCCGACCAGGATCGCGACGAGCGCGAGCAGCCAGCGGTTGGTGCCGGCCAGCACCTCGACCAGCATGTCGTCGGCGCGGTTCGTGGTGCGTTCCGCGACGCGGGTGAGGTGCGACAGCGCGATGCGCAGCGCCAGCGACATCAGGACATACGCGAGCATGGCCGCGCCGATGCCCAGCGCGAGGCTGGCGAGCGAAACGCCGGCCACTGTCGTGTGGCCGGCCCAGTCGAGAAAGGTCGAGGACTCCATGCCGCGACCGTAGCATCCGGCTGCCGCTTGCATGCCGCACCCCCGCGATGCCGCACCCCCGCATGGGGTTACGGCGGTCACCCGGCCCGCGGTGCGCGCGATACATTTGGCAGAATGTATTACCGGAAAACTCGCGGACCGCCGACGGTGAGGCCGCCCTGCCCATGCACGAGCCGTTGAGCGACGACCTGCGTCGCTTCATCCTCACCAGTGTCCCTTCGGTGCCCTACCTGGAGGCGATCCTGCAGTTTCATGCGCCGCCGCGGGCCCCCCGCTCGGCGGCATCGCTGGCGGCCGCGCTGTACATCGGCGAGCCGGCGGCGCAGGCGCTGATCACGGCGCTGGCGGTCGCGGGGATCGTCCGCAAGCTGCCGCACGACGCCGAGGACCGCCACGAATACGCGCCGGCCGATCCCGCGATGGCCGCCATGATCGACCGCCTCGTGCGCGCCTACACCGGCGATCTCGTCGGCGTGACCCGGCTGATCCACGACGCGACGCAGCGCAGCGCGCAGCGTTTCTCGGATGCATTCAAGTTCGGAAAGGGATCGTGATGGACAAGATCGTCTTCGCCTTGTGCGCCGCCACCGCGGTGCTGTGTGCCGGGCTGCTGCTGCGCGGCTACCTGCGCAGCGGCGCGCGCGGCCTGCTGTGGGCCTGCCTGTGCTTCGTCGGGCTGAGCCTGAACAACGTGCTGCTGATCGTCGACCGCTACGTGTTCACGTCGGTCGACATGTCGCTGTGGCGCCTGTCGATCGCGCTGGTCTCGACGCTGCTGCTGGTCTGCGGCCTGCTGCTGGACCCGGCGCGTTGAGCGGAGGCTGCGATGCATGAATTGCTGCTCGGCGGCATTGCCGTGGCCTCGTTCGTGGCGGGGCTGATCTTCCTGCGCTACTGGCTGAGCACCCGCGACGGCTTCTTCCTGCTGTTCACGGCGTCGTTCTGGCTCGAGGGGCTGAACCGCGTCCACATGGGGGTGACCGCAAGCTGGAACGAGGAGGCCCTGCCGGTGCACTACGTGGTCCGGCTGATCTCGTACCTGCTGATCCTGCTGGCGATCTGGCTGAAGAACCGACCCGGCCGGCACTGACGGCGCCGGCCGGCCGGCGCTTCAGCGCTGGCCGCTGGCGCGCGGCGGCACGCTCTTCAGGTGCAGATAGAGCGCGCGCACGTCGGTGTCGTTCATCGCCTGCAGACCGGCGAACGGCATCACCGGGCTGACCGCGCTGCCGTCGGGTCGCTTGCCGCTGCGGAACATCGCGATCATCGCGTCGGCGTCCGGGTATCTGGCCAGCGCCGAGCCCTCGCCCGGCGTCAGGTTCGCGGCGGCGGGCCAGTCCGGCGGCGCACCCGGAATCTTGCCGCCCGACAGGTGCTCGCCGTGGCAGCCGATGCAGGTGTTGGCCACATAGGCGCCATGCGCCACGGTCACGCCTTCGGGCACGGGGAGTGCGGGCGGCAGCGTGTGGTCGATGCGCTCGGCGGCGTCCTTGACCAGACCGGCCGCATACAGCGCCTTGACCGGCAGCGGGAACGCGATCGTCGCGCCCGGGCCAGGGGCAGGCGGCAGCTGGCGCACGTAGGCGACGACGGCGGCAAGGTCGTCGTCGGTGAGCCGCGCATAGTCCTCGCTCGGCATCACGATGGCCGGGCGGCCGTCGGGCTTGACGCCATGGCGGATCGTGCGCACCCAGTCGAGGGCGGTGTAGGCCGCGACAGCGGCGCCCGGGGCCGGGGTGATGTTGGGCGCGTGCACCAGCAGGCCCTTGCCGTCGTTGACCACGTCCTTGCCGGCCCCGTCGGCGCCGTGGCACTCGGCGCAGTTGCGCGAGACGTAGAGGTACTTGCCGCGCTCGATGGTCGCGGCGTCGCTGCGGTACGGCACCGCGTCGAGCCTGACCTCGACCCGGCGCTGCATCTTGCGCTCGCCGAGTTGCGCGCCGACCACGAGCGCGGCAGCTGCGGTGGCGACGAGGCCGAGCAGCGCGATGCCGCCGCGCTTGAGCCATTTGTTCATTGCAGTGATCCTCGTTGCAGGGCCGCGCCGGCGACGGCGGCGGCCTCGATGTCGCGGGGCGCGGCGTGGCCGGCGCCGTACAGCGCGATGACGCAGAAGGCGATGATCGCGAGCAGCGTCACCGCGCCGGTGCCGGCGCAGGCCTGGTGCGGCGTGGGCTTCATGGCACGGGCACCGGCTCGGGCGCGGCGGCGGGGTCCAGCGTCACGCCGACGACGCGCGCCAGCTTGGTCCAGCCGCTCGCGTCGAGGTGCGGGCGCACGTGCATCAGCACGCCGAGCAGCGCCTCCGGCGGCATCTGCGTCTTCATCGCACCGAACATCCCGGCGCGCTCGGCGGGGCTCAGCGCCGGCACCAGCCAGCGCGCGACCAGCAGGTGCTCCTGCGGCCCGATCGACGCCAGGATGCGCTCGTGGATCGTGTGCAGTTCGGCGTCGCTGTAGTGCGCCCAGAGGGTCGAGGCGTTGACCGTCTCCTCGATCTGCATGTGCTCGAAGTTCTCGGCGACGAACAGCGCGAGGTGCCGGTACAGGCGCAGCGCACGCATGCCGCGCTCCGCCGGGACGGCCGCGGCCAGCGCGGCGGCCTCGGCGCGCAGCATCGCGATCGACTCGAAGTGGTCCTCGTGATCGCCCGCGGTGCGGGCCGAGCCGGCCGGCACGCGGGCCTCGATCGCGCTGTGCAGGAAGTCGTTCTCGTGCTGGATGTGGCTCTGGCACAGCGTCAGCAGGCTGTCGAGCTGGCCCAGCGTGGCGGCGAACTCGTCGGCGTCGTACACGTCGACCCGGCCGACGCGGCACAGCGTGTCGCACATGAAGCTGCGCAGCGCCTTGTGGATGTCGAGGTAGAGGTTGTAGCGCTCCGGCGCGTGCACGGCGGGGGTGGACGAGGCGGCGGCGGGGGCGGTCTGGAAGGCGGTGGTGTTCATGGCGAGGCTCCTTGTCTTGAGGTGCCTCACTGTAGAAATCGGCGCCCGCGCGCACATCGACCGAAGGAGCCATTGGCGCCCCGCCGAGGAGCCATCCGGGGGATCAGCCGGGCGGCGGCGGCGCGCCCGGCGCGGGCGGTTCGGCGGCGGCGGCGCCGGGCGGCGCGTGCATCACCCGCTGCGGGAACGGGATCTCGACCCCCTCGGCGGCGAGCAGGTCCAGCACGGCCAGGTTCACGTCCGAGCGCACGTTGCCCTGCCCGTTCTCGGGGTCGCCGATCCAGAACGCCAGGTTCAGGTTGATGCCGTCGGCGGCGAACTCGCTCAGGTGAACGGCCGGGCCGGGTTGCTCCAGCACCCGCGGCACGGCGCGCATCGCGGCCTCGAGCTTGGGCTGCAGGGCGCGGATGTCGGTGCCGTAGGCGACCTGCACCGCGCTGTTGAGCGCGATCAGCCGGTCGGCCAGCGACGAGTTCTCCACCCGCTGGGTGATCAGCATCTCGTTCGGCACGATCGACTCGCGGCCGTTGAGCGCGCGGATGACGGTGTAGCGGGTGCGGATGTCGCTGATCCGGCCTTCGAATCCATCCACCTTGACCATGTCGCCGATCCGCAGCGAGCGCTCGGCCAGCACGACGAAGCCGCTGACGTAGTTGGCCGCGATCTTCTGCAGGCCCAGGCCCACGCCGACGCCGATCGCGCCGCCGAGCACCGACAGCGCGGTCAGGTCGATGCCGACGGCCGACATGGCCAGCAGCAGCCCGACCACCAGCAGCAGCACACGCACGATGTTGGCGGCCATCTTGCGCAGCGACAGCGTGTTGCCGCTGCCGCGCAGCAGCCGCTTCTCGATCGCCGCGGAGATCCACAGCGCGAGCACCATCACCAGCCCGGCGGTCAGCGTGCCCTCGACAATGTTGCGCAGCGAGACGCGGCTGGCGCCGATCTTCCAGTGCAGGTCGTCCATCGCGTCCATCAGGATCGGCAGCACGCCGGTGACCCACAGCACGACCGCGAGCCACGCCAGCCACGAGATGCTGCGCTCGACGATGCGCACCCAGCGCACGTCCGGGAAGGTGACGCCGAGCACCCGCACGCTCAGGCGGATCACCGCCAGCGAGATCAGCATCGGCACCGCGAGCCGGAACACCGCCGCCTGCGCCGTCGCATGCACCGCGACCTGCGCGGCGAAGGCCAGCGCCAGCGCGAGGATCGGGAACAGGACGCCGTCGATGATGCGGCGGCCGAACCAGATCGATTCGTCGTCCGGCGGCTCGGCGCCGCGGATCAGGCGGACGACGACCCAGGCCAGCAGCAGGCAGCCGGCCAGAACCGCCAGTTCGACCAGCGTGCCCGGCTCGCCGAGCGCGAGCAGCAGCGCTTTCAGTTCGATGCGGCCGAACGGCTGGCCCGCCGCCGCCGCCGCGTCAGACACCGGCGAGCACGCGCAGGTGGGCGGCGACGCTGCGCGCCAGCGCGCCGAGGTTGTAGCCGCCTTCCAGGCACGAGACGATGCGGCCATTGGCGTGGCGATCGGCAACGGCCTTGATGCGCAGCGTCATCCATTCGTAGTCGGCCTCGACCAGGCCGAGCTGGCCCAGGTCGTCCTCGCGATGCGCGTCGAAGCCGGCCGAGACGAAGATCATCTGCGGCCGGAACGCGTCGAGGCGCGGCATCCAGTTGGCCTCGATCAGCTCGCGGACCTCGGCGCCGCGGGTGTAGGCGGGGATCGGCACGTTGACCATGTTCTCGCCCAGCGGCACGCCGCCGCTGAACGGATAGAGCCGGTCCTGGAAGATGCTGACCATCAGCACGCGCTCGTCGCCGGCGATGATGTCCTCGGTGCCGTTGCCGTGGTGGACGTCGAAATCGACGATCGCCACCCGCTCCAGCCCGCGCACGTCGAGCGCATGGCGCGCCGCGATCGCGACGTTGTTGAAGAAGCAGAAACCCATTGTCTCGCTGCGCGTGGCGTGGTGGCCCGGCGGGCGCACCGAGCAGAACGCGTTGCTGGCCCGGCCGTCGAGCACCGCGTCGGTCGCGGCCACCGCGGCGCCGGCGGCGCGCTGCACCGCGGCCCAGGTGCCGGCGTTGGCGCAGGTGTCGGGGTCGAAGGCGTGGCGCGAGTCGTCGCCGCCCAGGTGCTCGAGCGCATCGCGCAACTCGGCCACGTAGCCGCTGGTGTGGGCGTTGGCCACGTCGGTCAGGTCGACCAGGGGCGCCTCGAAGCGCTCGAGCGCGATGTCCAGGCCGGTCGCGAGCAGGTAGTCGTCGATCGCGTCGAGCCGCTGCGGGCACTCGGGGTGGCCGTGGCCCATGTCGTGGCCGCGGCAGTCGGGATGGCTGTAGAAGGCAGTGGTCATCGGCGGCGGTCGGGGCTTTTCGGGTAAGGTTCCTGCATGGACAAACGCGTGGACACTGCCAAGGCGCTCGCCGCACAGCTGACGGCTCTGGTCGACCAGATCGCCACGATTATCGTCGGCAAGCGCGCCCAGATCGAAGACTGCGTCGCCTGCATGCTGGCGGGCGGGCACCTGCTGATCGAGGACGTTCCGGGCGTCGGCAAGACCACGCTGGCCCACGCGTTGGCGGTGTCGCTCGGGCTGCGCTTCTCGCGGACCCAATTTACCGCCGACCTGATGCCCTCGGACCTGATCGGAGTCAGTGTCTACGAACGCAGCAAGGAAACTTTCGTCTTCCACCCCGGGCCGGTGTTCGCGCAGGTGCTGCTGGCCGACGAGATCAACCGCGCCGGGCCGAAGACGCAGAGCGCGCTGCTGGAGGCGATGGAGGAGCATCAGGTCACTGTCGAGGGCGAGACCCGCGCGCTGCCCGAGCCGTTCTTCGTGATCGCAACGCAGAACCCGAGCGACCAGCTCGGCACCTACCCACTGCCCGAATCGCAGCTCGACCGCTTCCTGATGTGCCTGACGCTGGGCTACCCCGACCAGGCCAGCGAGCGCGCGCTGCTCGCCGGGCAGGACCGCCGCGAGGCGATCCACGGCCTGCGCGCGGTGATGACGCCGCTGCAACTCGTCGAGGCGCAGCAGGCGGTGCAGGCGGTGCACGTGTCGGACGCGCTGCTCGACTACCTGCAGGCGCTGATTGCCGCGACCCGCTCGGGCCGCTGGTTCGTCGAGGGCCTGAGCCCGCGCGCCGGCATCGGCGTGCTGCGCGCCGCGCGCGCCCGCGCCCTGCTCGGCCAGCGCGACTACGTGGCGCCCGACGACGTGCAGTACGTGCTGCCCCAGACCATCGCCCATCGCCTGGTGCCCGTCGCCGGCGCCGGCCGCGGCCGGGTCGAGCAGGTGCGCGCGATGGTCGAGGCGGTGGCGTTGCCGTGACGGTCGACGCGGGTCTGGCCCCGCCGGGGCTGAACCCGGCCGCGCACATCCGCGCCCGCTTCCGCGCCTGGATCGACGCGCGCCAGCCGCGCACCGACACGCTGCAGCTGACGCAGCGCAACGTCTACATCCTGCCGACACGCGCGGGCTGGATGTTCGGCGCGACGCTGCTGGTGCTGCTGGTGGCGTCGGTCAACTACCAGCTGAACCTCGGCTACGTGCTGACCTTCCTGCTGGCCGGCAGCGGCGTCGTGTCGATGCACCTGACCCACGCGACGCTGCGCGGTCTCACGCTGCACCTGAAGCCGGTCGCGCCGGTGTTCGCCGGTGACCCGGCGGTGCTCGACGTGGTGCTGACCAGCACGGGCGCGGCGCGCTTCGGCATCGGCCTGAAGGTCTATGGCGCGCCCGAAAACACGCTGACCTGGATCGACGTGCCGGCGCTCGGCCAGGCGCATGCGCAGGTCAGCTTCGTGCCGCCGCGCCGCGGCCGGCACGAGCCGCCGACGCTGGGCGCCGAGACGCGCTTCCCGCTCGGCCTGTTCCGCGTCTGGACGGTCTGGCGGCCGGCGGGGCAGCTGCTGGTCTACCCCGCGCCCGAGCGCCCGCCTGCCGCGTTACCGGCTGCCCGTGCGGTGCCGGGCGGCCCGACCCAGTCGCGCAGCGCCGACGGCGGCGAGGTCGAAGGCGTGCGCGCGTACCGGCGCGGTGACCCGCTGAAGCTGATCGCCTGGAAGAAGGCCGCGAAGACGCTGGACAGCGGCGGCGACCTCGTCAGCCGCGACACCAGCGCGTCGGCCCATCAGGAGCTGTGGCTGGACTGGCAGGCCTGCGGCACGCTCGCGCCCGAGGAGCGGCTGTCGCGCCTGACGGCCTGGACGCTGGCCGCGCACCGTGCCGGCGCGGATTACGGGCTGCACCTGCCCGGCGTCGACATCGCGCCTGCCGACGGCGATGCGCAGCGCCGGCAATGCCTGGAGGCCCTGGCGCTATGGCACTGAGGAATGGCGCCCCTCGACCGGCGGGTACGCCGCTCGATCCCCCGCGGGGATCCGGGCCGGCTTGGGGCGGCCCGGCGCGCGGACGGCTGTTGCCAGATTGGCGGACTCTGCCGCGCGATGCGCGCGACACGCTGTTCCTGCTCGCGGTGATCGGCTGGACGGTGCTGCCGCACGTCTCGCACCTGCCGCTGTGGTGCTCGCTGCTGACCTTGGTGGTGTTGCTGTGGCGCGCACGGCTCGCGCTGGCCAACGCGCCGCTGCCGAACCGCTGGTGGCTGGTTGCGGCGCTCGCGCTGGCAGCCGCCCTCACGTTCTGGTCGCACCGCACGCTGCTCGGCAAGGAGGCCGGCGTCACGCTGGCGGTGGTGCTGATGGCGCTGAAGACGCTCGAGCTGCGCGCGCGCCGCGACGCGTTCGTGGTGTTCTTCCTCGGCTTCTTCATCGTCCTCACGCACTTCCTGTATTCGCAGTCGCTGCCGGTCGCGGCGGCGATGCTGGTGTCGGTCTGGGGCCTGTTGACCGCGCTGGTGCTGGCCCACATGCCGGTCGGCCAGCCGAGCCTTCGCCAGGCGGCGCGTCTGTCCGCGAGAACGGCGCTGTGGGGCGCGCCGATCATGGCGCTGCTGTTCGTGCTGTTCCCGCGCATCGGGCCGCTGTGGGGCGTCCCGCAGGACGGGCAGTCGACCACCGGCCTGTCGAACTCGATGCGCATGGGCTCGGTGGCCGAGGTCGCGCAGGACGACAGCATCGCGCTGCGCCTGCGCTTCACGGGCACACCGCCGCCGCCCGGCACGCTGTACTTCCGCGGGCCGGTGCTGTCGCATTTCGACGGCGCCGAGTGGCGCATCGCGCCGCCCGGCGTCAGCGATTTCGGGCCGGTGCGCCGCAACCTGCGCACCAGTGGCGCGGGCGTGGCATACGAGATGACGGTCGAGCCGTCGCGGTTGACCTCGCTGCCGCTGCTCGAGGCGAGCGTCGACGCGCCGAAGATCGACGGCGTGCGCGTCACCGGCCTGGCCGACCTGGAGTGGCGCACCGACCGCCCGCTGTTCGAGCGGGTGCGCTTCGACGCCGTCGCGTTCACCGACTTCCGCCACGGCCCGACGACGCCGCAGCTCGCGCTGCAGGACCAGCTCGTGCTGCCGCCCGGCTACAACCCGCGCACCCTCGAATGGGCCGCCGCGATGCGCCGCGACCCGCGCTACGCGAACGCCGAGCCGCGCGTGCTCGCGCAGGCGCTGCTCGATCACATCCGCACGTCGAACTACACCTACACGCTCGCCCCCGGCGAGTACGGCCGCGACGCGGTCGACGAGTTCTGGCTCGACCGGCGCGAGGGCTTCTGCGAGCACTTCGCGGCGGCGTTCGTCGTGCTGATGCGCGCGCTCGACGTGCCCGCGCGGGTCGTCACCGGCTACCAGGGCGCGGACCCGATCGCGGTCGACGGCTACTACGTCGTGCGCCAGAGCTCCGCCCATGCGTGGGCCGAGTACTGGCAGCCCGGCATCGGCTGGGTCCGCGCCGACCCGACCGCGGCGGTCGCCCCGGAGCGCATCAACCGCAGCGTGCGGCTGCTCGCGCCGCGCGGCGTCGTCGCCGGCGCGATCGCCAATGTCAGCCCGCAGCTGCTCGAGCGGCTGCGCGGCGGCTGGGAGGCGCTGAACAACCGCTGGAACCAGTGGGTAATGAACTACTCGCGTGGCCAGCAGCTCGACCTGCTGAAGAACATCGGCTTCGACTCGCCGAGCTGGGAGGACCTGACGCTGCTGCTGATCGGCGCGCTGAGCACGCTGGCGCTGGTCGGCGCGGCCTGGGCGTGGTGGGACCGGCACCGCGTCGACCCGTGGACACGCCAGATGGACCGCCTGCGCGCGGCGCTGCAGCGCGCCGGCGTCAGCGCCGCCGCGCACGAGCCGCCCCGCGCGCTGGCCCGGCGGGTGCGCGCGCGCTGGGGTGCCGCCGGCGAGCCGCTGGCGGAACTGCTCGACGCGCTGGAGCGGCAGCGCTACAGCCGCACGACGATCGCGCGGCCCGATCACGCATTGACACGCCGCTTCGTCGCGCACGCGCGTGCGTTGCGCGCCGCGGCGGGCTGATCGGCCGACGCGCCGCCGATAATCGGCGCATGCATCGATTCACCCTCGGCCATCGCATCGCGCTGGCCCTGCTCTCGACCACGCTGCTGGTCGCCGCCGCCGATGCGGCGGCCACGAGCAAGAAGAAGCCGACCGCCGACCACGTCCGCACCGACGACGCCCCCGACATCGTCACCTACGGCCAACGCGAGGACGTGATGCGCTTCGGCGCCGAGCTCGCCGAACGGCGCGGCCTCGACGTGGCGCGCGTGCAGGCGGCGCTGCAAAGCGCGCGCTACCAGCCCGCGGTGACGCGCTTCATCATGCCGCCGCCGGCCGGCACCGCGAAGAACTGGGCCGCCTACCGCGCCCGCTTCGTCGAGCCGATCCGCATCCGTGCCGGCGCGGCGTTCTGGCGCGCGAACGAGAAGTGGCTGCAGCTCGCCGAAGAGCTGTACGGCGTGCCGCCGGAGATCGTGGTCGGCATCGTCGGCGTCGAGACGCTCTACGGTCAGCAGATGGGCGGCTTCCGCATCATCGACGCGCTGACGTCGCTGGCGTTCGACTTCCCGAGCGGCCGCAAGGACCGCGCGCCGTTCTTCCGCAGCGAGCTCGAGGAGTTCTTCGTGATGTGCCAGAGCGAAGGCCTGGACCCGCTGCGGCCGACCGGCAGCTTCGCCGGCGCGCTGGGCATGCCGCAGTTCATGCCGTCGAGCTTCAACAAGTACGCGGTCGACCTGGACGGCGACGGCCGCGTCGACCTGCGCGGCAGTCCGGCCGACGTGATCGGCAGTGTCGCGCACTACCTCGCCGAGTTCGGCTGGCGCCGCGCGCTGCCGACGCGCTTCGACGTCGCGGTGCCGGTCGACACGGGCGACCGCGCGGTGCTGCTGGGCCCGGACATCGTCCCGAGCTTCAGCGCGGCGGAATTCGCCGAACGCGGCGCAGTGCTCGGCGACGCGGTGGCCGCGACCGACGCGCGGCTGGCCGAAGCGGGCGGTGTGGGCAAGCTCGCGCTGGTCGAGGTGCAGAACGGCGACGCGGCGCCGAGCTACGTGGCCGGCACGTCGAACTTCTACGCGGTGACGCGCTACAACTGGTCGAGCTATTACGCACTGGCCGTCATCGAACTGGGTGAAGCGGTAGCGCGCGAACGGGCCCGCACGCCACGCTGAGGCCGCGGCACCGCCCGCCGGTTCAGAGGGCGGCGATGCGCTCGACCTGGCGCTGCAGGAACCGCCCGGCCCGGCCCCAGCGCCCGATCGCGCGCGATTCGACCGGCACGCCGGCGAGCCATCGATCGAGTTCGGCGCGCAGCGCCTCCGCCGACACGCAGCGCTGGCTCGGTTGCTTCGCGAGCGTCTTCAGCACGATGGCGTCGAGGTCACCGGCGAGCGCGTGGCGCAGCCGGGCCGGCGTGCTGCCGCGCTGCCGGGCGATCTCCGGCCCGAGCCTACGCTCGCTCGGCGGACGCGGCACGATGTCGAGGATCGACTGCTCCAGCACGGCGGCACTCTCGATCGTCGGCTCGTCCGGACGATGCCCGCACAGCAGTTCGTAGAGGATCACGCCCAGCGCATAGACATCGCAGGCGGTGGTCAGCGACTGGCCGAGGAGCTGCTCCGGCGCGGCGTACCAGGGCAGCACGGGGTTGCCGGCGAGGCGCGTCATCTCGGTCTCGACCGAGGCGACGCCATCGGGCTCCAGCAGCTGGACCAGCCCGAAGTCGAGCACCCGCACCTCGCCCTGCCGGGTGACCAGGAGGTTGTCGGGGTTCAGGTCGCGGTGCAGCACCAGGTGCGCATGGGCATGCCGGACCGCCAGCACCACCTGCCTGAACAGCAGGACGCGTGCACGGATGCCGAGGCGCCGCCCGTTGCACCAGGCCATCAGCGGCTCGCCGTCGACGAATTCGCGTGCGATCCAGGGCCGGCCGGACGCCGTCACGCCGGCGCCATGCAGGCCGGCGATGTTCGGGTGATTGAGCGCGGCGAGCATGTCGCGTTCGCGCTCGAAGCGCCGGGTGAAGGTGTCGCGCTCGACCGCGCCGGCCTGGCGCGACAGCAGCGTGATGACCTCGCGCGCGGACGCCGCGGCATCGTCGCGCTGCGCCAGCCAGACCTCGGCCGCGTCGCCGTCGGCCATGCGGCGCTGCAGACGGTACGGGCCGAAGCGGCCGCCTTCGCGCCGCGCCGCGTCGCGGGTCTCCTCGCGCCGCGCCGGCCGCGGCGACCGCGGGGACGGCAGGTCCTCGAAGAGATCGCTGTAGGGCGTGCGCGCGCGGTCGTCGAGCATCTGCTGCAGTTGCGGTAGCAGCGGGTGTGCCTGGGCCTCCAGCCGCAACAGCCAGTCCTCGAGCGAGTCGGCATCGAGCGCGGCCGCCAGCTTGTACAGCGCGGAGAGTTGTTGCCAGTCGGCCACCGGGGTCCGGTTCATCGCAGTCGTCGTCGGGTCGAGGTTGATTCGATGAAGGGTAGGTGGCGCACCCGGACGCCGCAATCCGTCATTCGTGGGAACGCGGCACACCGGGCGTCAGGCCAGCGCGAGACCCTCGATGCCGAAGCGGCTGAACTCGTCCACTGTCGGCGTGGCATCGGCGGGAGTCGCCGACACGCGCCGGGCCAGATGGGTCAGATCGGCCAGATCGGCCAGATCCATCATGTCGCCGGGCTCGGCGCGCGGCGCGGGGGCCGCGCGACGCGGCGCGCGCTTCGCGGCGACGCGGCGTTCGGCGATCGCCCGGGCGGCCAGCCAGTCGTCGTAGCCGCCCTCCCCGGCGTCGCGCACGTCGAGCCCGTGCGACAACTCGAAGCTGGAGTCGAACCAACCCGGGCCTTGCGCGGGCTCGAAGGCGGCCTGCGGCGGCTGCTCGCGCAGCGCGCGGTGGACGATCGCGCAGGCCGTGCGGCGGGAGGTCAGGAACGAACGCGGGATGAACTGGAAGCGGGCCATGGTCGAGGTCTCGGACAGGGGTCGATGCGGTGCCCTCAGTGTTGCGGCCCGCCGCGGCGCGGGCCATCCCCGCGAAGGCGGAATGCCGGCGGGGAATCCGGGGGACCGGGACGCTCCCTCCGCCGGGGGCCCCAGGGCGGGCGGATGGCGCTCAGGCCGGGATGACGCTGACCTCGACGTCCATGCGCTGGTCGCCGCCGCCGTAGATCACGCCGCGCAGCGGCACCACGTCGGCGAAGTCGGCGCCCCAGGTCAGCGTGATGTAGCGCTGGTCGGCGAGCTGGCGGTTGGTCGGGTCGAACTCGACCCAGCCGTGCTGCGGCGAATAGGCCGCGACCCAGGCGTGCGAGGCGTCGACCCCCATCAGCCGCGGCATGCCCGGCGGTGGATCGGTCAGCAGGTAGCCCGACACGTAGCGCGCCGGCAGGCCGTGGCCGCGCAGGCACGCCAGCATCAGGTGCGCGAAGTCCTGGCAGACGCCGCGGCGCTGGTACAGCACTTCGTCGACCGAGGTGCTGACGGTCGTGGCGCCGGGCTCGAACTCGAAGTCGTCGTGGATGCGGCGCATCAGCTCGCTGACTGCGTCGAGCCAGGGCCGGTCGCGCGCGAACGACTTGCTGGCGTAATGGCGGGCGCCCTCCGACAACGGCACCAGCGGGGTCGGCTCGCTCATGCTGGCGGGGATCAGGTCGTCCTGCTGCGGCTCGCGGCGGATCGCCTCGCGCACGGCCTCCCAGGCGAGCTCGGCCGGCTGCCGCGCGAGCGTTTGCGACTGTGCCTGTGCCTGTGCCTGTGCCTGTGCCTGCGCCTGCGCCTGCGCCTGTACCTCCGTCCGGGTCTGCATCGCCAAGGACAGCTGCTCCTGCAGCGCAGGCGTCGTCCCATCGACGGGTGGCCGTTCGAGCACCTCGACCAGGCACTCCATCCGCACCTTCAGCATCCGGTGCGCGCCGTGCAGGCCGAAGTGCGTGACCATGTTGCCGAAGCTGTCGAGTTCGTCGCGACGCTCGTCGGCCTTCGGTTCGATCTCGAGCGTGTACGAGAGCACGCGCTGCCAAGGCAGCATGCGCGGCGTCAGCCGCGCCAGCTGCCATGACTGCGAGACCGGCGCCGTGTACGCATACCGCGTCTCGTGGTGAACGGTGTAGCGCTGCGGTTCCATCATCACGCCACCAGCGACAGCACGCTGCGCGACGCGGCATGCTGGAAGAACTTGAGCGTCAGCTCGTCGGAGACCGCGCCGGCGCAGCGGCGCAGCTGTTCGAGCACATCCGCGACGGCCTCGCTCTCGGGATGCAGGTCGTGCGGCGCGAGATCGCGCAGCGCCGCGTGCGCCGGCGCGAGCACGTCGCTGGCGAAGCGCCCGTGGCTGAGCTCGAGCTTGGCGATGTACTCGGCCAGGCCCTTGACCTGGAACGCCAGCGAGCGCGGGTTGGTCTCGTCGCGCATCAGGATGTCGAGCACCGGCAGCCACTCGGGCGCGACCAGGTAGCGGCCGCGGTAGGTGCCGGTCGAGTCGGTCAGCTCGAGCAGCCAGTCCAGGCCGTGCGCGGCGCCGTCGGTCGTCGCGACCTGCAGCGACACGCACAGGTGCGACAGGCGCTCGAGCCGTCGCCCGATCGACAGGAAACGCCATCCCGAGCTGCGGGTCATGCCGTCGAGCACGAAGCCCGACAGCGTCATCATCGACGTGACCGCACGGTCGAGCCAGCTCAGCGCCAGCGGCAGCGCGGCGCCGCGCTGGAACACCGGGTCGGCCGCGAGCTGGTTGAGCGTGCGCCAGTTGTCGGCCGACATGCGGTCGCGCAGGTTGAAGGCGGCACGCTGGAGCTGGCGCAGGCGATTCGCCAGCGCTTCGTCCGGATGGGTCGCGGCACGCAGCAGCGCCACGTTGGCGTCGCTGGTGTCGTGGATCAGACCGAGGCGTTGCGCGAGCACGATGGCCGGCGCGATGGCTTCGCCGGGCTCGGCGGCATGGTCGAGCACGCCGGCGATTGCGACCCGCAGCGCGCGCACCGCGCTGTCGCAGCGCTCGCCGTAGCGGCCGTACCAGAACAGGTTTTCCGCGGCGCGCGACGGCAGGTTGACGCGCGAGCCGACCAGGTCCTCCGGCTTCACCGTCGTCGACAGCAGCGAGAACGCCGCGTTGACCGGCGCCCCCGACTGCACCCAGGTGTCCTTGGAGCGGCCGCCGCGCTGCATCGCGATCACGCGTGAATCGCCGTCGACCGCGACGCGGGTCAGCCCGCCCGGCATCACCCGGTAGCCGTTCGGCGTCGCGACCGCGAACACACGCAGGCCGACGGCCCGGGGCGCGAGCATGTCCGGCGCGCCGCGGGTCGGCGAACGGCGGTCGCCGCGTTCGAGCACCGGCGCCTGCGAGACGTGCACCCACTCCTGCGCGACGAAGCGCTGCGGCCGCGCGGCGACGCGGGCCTTCAGCAGGAGGCGCTCGTCGTGCGACAGGTCGGCGCCGAAGATCGCCGGCTCGCGGGCCGAGCGTTCGAGCGGCTTGATCAGCAGCTTGTCGAGACGCTTCCAGGCGTCGTCGAACGCGGCCGGCTCGCCGAGCCACCAGGTCGCGACCGACGGCAGCTTCAGCGGCTCGCCGAGCAGCTGCTCCGAGAGCTTCGGCAGGTAGCCGAGCAGCGCGCCCGATTCGATCACGCCGGAGCCGAGCGCGTTGCCGAGGAACACCGTGCCGCGACGCGCGCAATCGGTCAGGCCGGCGACGCCGAGCGCGGAGTCGGAGCGCAGTTCGAGCGGGTCGCAGTAGTCGTCGTCCTGGCGGCGCAGGATCGCGTGGACGCGCTTGAGGCCCTCGACCGTCTTCATCCAGACGCAGCCGCTGCGCACCGTCAGGTCGCTGCCTTCGACCAGCGGGAAGCCGAGGTAGCGGGCCAGCAGCGCGTGCTCGAAATAGGTCTCGTTGAACGGGCCCGGCGTCAGCAGCACGACGAGCGGCGCGCCCGCCCTCGTGTCGTCACCGGGCATCGGCTTCGGCGCCCAGTGCAGCAGCGAGTCGCGCACCGCGGCGAAGAACGATGCGAGGTGCTGCACGTTCAGGTCCGCGAACATCTGCGGGAACACGCGCGAGACGACCAGCCGGTTCTCGAGCGCGTAGCCGGCGCCGGACGGCGCCTGGGTGCGGTCGCCGACCACCCACCAGCTGCCGTCGGGCGAGCGCGCCAGGTCGGCCGCGTACTGGAACAGGTGCACGCCACCGGCCGGCCGCACGCCCTTGACCGGGTGCAGGAAGCCGCTGTGACCGAAGATCACCGGCGCCGGAATGGCGCCGCTGCGCAGCAGCGCCTGCGGGCCGTAGATGTCGGCCAGCACGCGGTTCAAAAGGTCGGCGCGCTGGGCGATGCCGGCCTCGATCGCGGCCCACTCGTCGGCGGCCAGCAGCAGCGGCAGCGGATCGACCTCCCAGGGCCGGTCGGCGCCCTGCGGATCGGCGTAGACGTTGTAAGTGATGCCGTTCTCGCGGATCTCGCGCTCCATCAGCGACAGCGTGTCGCCGATCTCGGGCCCGTCGCGCGCCGCCAGCGAGCGCAGGAACGCGTCCCAGTGCGGACGTGGCACGCCCGGCGCCGCCAGCATCTCGTCGAAGCGGCTGCCGGGGACGGCGTAGGCGTCGAGCAGGTCTCTCAACATCGAAGTGGGGCGTCTTTTGTCACGGGGCGCATTGTCGCCCGTGGCGCGTCACCCCGCGGCTCTGCGAAGGTCGAGCGTGAACGGGAAGTTCGGGTTGCGCTCTTCCTTGGGCGCGCTCAGGTAGCCCGGCGTGTGGCCGGTGCGGAAGAAGCGCGCCAGGCGCCGCGCCTCGGCCTCGAGCATGTTGACCGGGAAGGTGTCGTAACTGCGGCCGCCCGGGTGCGCGACGTGGTACTGGCAGCCGCCCATCGAGCGGTGCATCCAGGTGTCGAGCAGGTCGAAGGTCAGCGGCGCGTGCACGTCGATGCTCGGGTGCAACGCGGACGGCGGGTTCCAGGCGCGGTAGCGCACTGCGCCGACGAACTCGCCGACCTTGCCGGTGGGCTGTAGCGGGATCGCGCGGCCGTTGCAGGTCAGCACGTGGCGGTCGCCGACCAGCCCGGTCACGCGCACCTGGATGCGCTCGACCGACGAATCGACGAAGCGCGCGGTGCCGCCGACGGCGCCCTCCTCGCCCATCACGTGCCAGGGTTCGAGCGCGAGCCGCAACTCGACGTTGACGCCCATCGCCGCGAAGTCGCCCAGGCGCGGGAAGCGGAAGTTCAGGTGCGGCGCGAACCACTCCAGCTCGACCGGGTAGCCGGCCGCGTTCAGTTCCTCGCAGACATCCGACAGGTCCTGCCAGATGAAGTGCGGCAGCATGAAGCGGTCGTGCAGCTCGGTGCCCCAGCGCTTCAGGCGTTCGGGGCGGTACGGGTCCTGCCAGAAGCGCGACACCAGCGCGCGCATCAGCAACTGCTGGGTCAGGCTCATGCGGGCGTGCGGCGGCATCTCGAACGCACGCATTTCCAGCAGGCCGAGGCGCCCGGTCGGGCCGTCGGGCGAGTACAGCTTGTCGATGCAGAACTCGGCGCGGTGGGTGTTGCCCGAGACGTCGATCAGCAGGTTGCGCATCAGCCGATCGACCAGCCACGGCGGCACCTGGCCCTGCGTGGCGGTGATGCGCTTGAGTTCGGCGAACGCGATCTCGATCTCGTAGACCGAGTCGTTGCGCGCCTCGTCCACCCGCGGCGCCTGGCTGGTCGGGCCGACGAACAGGCCCGAGAACAGGTAGCTGAGTGCCGGGTGGTTGTGCCAGTACGCGACCATGCTGGCGAGCAGATCGGGCCGGCGCAGGAACGGGGAATCGGCGACCGTGGCGCCGCCGAGCACGAAGTGGTTGCCGCCGCCGGTGCCGGTGTGGCGGCCGTCGAGCATGAACTTCTCGGTCGACAGCCGCGTCTCGTGCGCCGACTGATACAGGTGCGTGGCCTGGTCGACCAGTTCGCCCCAGCTGTGCGCCGGGTGGATGTTGACCTCGATGACGCCCGGGTCGGGCGTGACGCGCAGCAGCGCCAGGCGCGGGTCCTTCGGCGGCTCGTAGCCTTCGAGGATCACCGGCAGGTTCATCTCGAGCGCGGTGTCCTCGACGGCGCAGACGAGTTCGAGGTAGTCCTCCAGCGCGGTCGCCGGCGGCATGAAGACGTACAGGCGCCCGTTGCGCGGCTCGGCGCTCATCGCGGTGCGCGTGACGTAGCCGGCCGACTCGAACTTGCCCGGCGCGCGCGGCGCGGGGCCGGCGGACAGGCTGGGCGAGCGCTCGCCGCTGAGCGCCGCGCGCGAGCGATCGGCAAAGCTGCCCGACGCCGGCGCGCTCGCGGCCGGCGAACTCGCGGCGCCGGCGGTGCCGGCCCCGGCGCCCATCTCGTTCGCGCCGTTCGCGAAACGCAGGCGGCGGTACGGCGGCAGCGGCGCGAAGGGCTGGGTCTGGTCGGGCGGGTAGACCCACGGCAGGTCGGTGTCCTTGGCCCACGGCTGCGAGTCCAGCGGCAGGCGGTAGCCCATCGCCGAGTCGCCCGGGATCAGGTAGCAGCGCTCGGCGCGCAGGAACCACGGGCCGGTCTGCCAGCGCGGCGCGCCGGCGGGGTTGCGCGCCACCGGGAACACGTGGCCGACGACCTTGTCCAGCCCCTGCGTGAAGATCTTGCGGATCCGGTCGCGCTCGAGCGGATCGGACAGGCGCGCGTCGAACGGGTCGACGTTGGTCGGCAGCTTGCGCTCGCGCCACAGGTAGTACCAGGTGTCTTCATAGGCCGGGAACACGTACTTCGGATCGAGGCCGAGCCGCTTCGCGACGCCGGCGAGGAAGCGATGCGCGTGCGCCTCGGTGACGCCGTAGTCCTGGTGCTCGCTCGCGAACAGCTCGGGGTGCGTCCAGACCGGCTCCTTGTCCTTGCGCCAGAACAGGTTCAGCGACCAGCGCGGCAGCTGCTCGCCCGGATACCACTTGCCCTGGCCGTAATGCAGCAGGCCGCCGTCGCCGTACTTGGCGCGCAGCTTGTCCATCAGGTCGGCGCTGAGCAGGCGCTTGGTCGGGCCCATCGCCTCGGTGTTCCACTCGGCGCCCTCGCGGTCGTCGACCGAGACGAAGGTCGGCTCGCCGCCCTGCGTCAGCCGCACGTCGTGCTTGCGCAGGTCGTTGTCGACCTGGTGGCCGAGCGCGTCGATCGCGCTCCACTGTTCCTCGGTGTAGGGCAGCGTGACGCGCGGCGCCTCCCAGACGCGGGTGACCGACATCGCGTGCTCGAAGGTCGTCTCGCACTCGTCGATCGCGCCGCTGACCGGCGCGGCCGAGCCGGGCTCGGGCGAGCACGCGAGCGGGATGTGGCCCTCGCCGGCGAGCAGGCCGGAGGTCGGGTCCAGGCCGATCCAGCCGGCGCCGGGCAAGAAGACCTCGCACCAGGCGTGCAGGTCGGTGAAGTCGATCTCGGTGCCGCTCGGGCCGTCGAGCGATTTGACGTCGCTCTTCAGCTGGATCAGGTAGCCGGAGACGAAGCGCGCCGCCAGGCCGAGGTGACGCAGCAGCTGCACCAGCAGCCAGCCGGTGTCGCGGCAGGAGCCGCTGGCCTTGACCAACGTTTCTTCCGGCGTCTGCACGCCGGGCTCCATGCGCACGAGGTAGCCGATGTCGCGCTGCAGCTTCTGGTTCAGCGAGACCAGCCAGTCGTTGGTCGGTGTCTTCTCGCGCGGCACCTGCGCGAGGTAGGCCGCGAATTCGGGCGTCAGCGGCGCCTTGATCATGTACGACGCGAGCTCGGTCTCGACCTCGGGCTCGTACTTGAACGGGTAGTGCTCGGCCGACGGTTCGAGGAAGAAGTCGAACGGGTTCAGCGTCGCCATCTCGGCGACGAGGTCGATCTCGATCCGGAAGCTCGTGGTCTTGTCCGGGAACACCAGCCGCGCCAGGTAGTTCGACTGCGGATCCTGCTGCCAGTTGATGAAGTGCGTGGCCGGTTCGACCCGCATCGAGTAGCTGAGGATGCGCGTGCGCGAATGCGGCGCCGGGCGCAGCCGCACGATCTGCGGGCCGAGGTTGATCGGCCGGTCGTAGCGGTAGTGCGTGACGTGATTCAGCGCGACGTGGATGGACATGGAGTCTCCGGACGGATGTTCGAGTTCTGGTGGAGAGGTGCGTGAACGCTCAGGCCGCGACCGGCACGAGGAAATCGCGGCTGATGCCGATGCCCAGCGTGCCGACGCGTTCGAGGAACTGCGTCAGGTAGGCGTGCAGGCCGGTCGCGAGGATCTCGTCGATGCGCCCGTACTGCAGGTCGGCCTGCAGCCGGCCGGCCTTGCGCAGCGTCTCGGTCGACTGCTCGTTGGCCACCATCTTCAGGTTGCCCACCACCTCGTGCATGCAGGCCGCGAGAGAACGCGGCATGTCCGGCCGCAGGATCAGCAGCTCGGCCACCTTCTCGGGTCGGATCACGTTGCGGTAGGCCTTGCGGTAGACCTCGAACCCCGAGACCGAGCGCAGGATGCCGGACCAGTGGTAGAAGTCGACCTCGGTATCGCGCGTCGCGGCCGTCTCGCCGGCGCCGTTCTGGCTCTGGGTCTGGAAGCCGTGGTACTCGCTCTCGACGGCGTGGAACTTCACGTCGAGCAGCCGCGCCGTGTTGTCGGCCCGCTCCAGGAAGCTGCCGATGCGCAGGAAGTGGAAGGCCTCGTCCTGCAGCATCGTGCCGACCGTGACGCCGCGCGACAGGTGCGAGCGGAACTTGACCCACTCGAACAGCGTGCTCGGGTCGCGCAGGAAGGACTCGGTCGAGACCATGCGCTGGAACTCGAGCCAGGTCTGGTTCTGCGTCTCCCAGACCTCGGTGGTCAGCGTGCCGCGCACCGCGCGGGCGTTCTCGCGCGCGGCCTGCAGGCAGTTGCGGATGCTCGAGCCGTTCCCTTCGTCGCTGACCATGTAGCGCATCACGCTGTCCGGCGTGACGGCGCCGTAGCGTTTCGCGAAGTCACCGGTCAGTTCGCTGATGCCGAGCAGGCCCTTCCAGCCCTTCTCGGCGTCCTCGGCGGACTGCGGCATCAGCGACGCCTGGTAGTTCACGTCCAGCATGCGCGCGGTGTTCTCGGCCCGCTCCATGTAGCGGGCCATCCAGAACAGGTGATCGGCGGTTCTTGACAACATCGTGTTCTCTCCCTTTCGCCGATCAGGCTTCCAGCACCCAGGTGTCCTTGGTCCCGCCGCCCTGCGACGAGTTGACGACCAGCGACCCTTCCTTCAGCGCCACGCGGGTCAGCCCGCCCGGCACCATCTGCACCTCCTTGCCCGAGAGCACGAAAGGCCGCAGGTCGATGTGGCGCGGCGCGATGCCGCTCTCCACGTACGTCGGGCAGGTCGACAGGCTCAGCGTGGGCTGCGCGATGTAGCCGCTCGGGTTGGCGAGCAGCGCGGTGCGGAAATCCTCGATCTCCGCCTTGGTCGCCGCGGGCCCGATCAGCATGCCGTAGCCGCCCGCCCCATGGACCTCCTTGACGACCAGCTGGTCGAGGTTGGCGAGCACGTAGCTCAGGTCCTCGGTCTTGCGGCACATGTAGGTCGGCACGTTGTGCAGGATCGGCTTCTCGCCGAGGTAGAACTCGATCATCTTCGGCACGTACGGGTAGATCGACTTGTCGTCCGCCACGCCGGTGCCGATCGCATTGCTGAGCGTGACGTTGCCGGCGCGGTAGGCGCTCAGCAGTCCGGCACAGCCGAGCGTCGAATCCTTGCGGAAGACCTGCGGGTCGAGGAAGTCGTCGTCGACGCGGCGGTAGATCACGTCGACCCGCTTCGGGCCCTGCGTCGTGCGCATGTAGACGAAGTTGTCCTTGACGAACAGGTCCTGCCCCTCGACCAGCTCGATGCCCATCTGCTGGGCCAGGAACGCGTGCTCGAAGTACGCGCTGTTGTGCATGCCCGGCGTCAGCACGACGACGGTCGGCTCGTTCACCGAGGCCGGCGCGACCGAGCGCAGCGTCTCGAGCAGCAGGTCGGGGTAGTGCGCGACCGGCGCAACGCGGTGCTGGCTGAACAGCTCGGGGAACAGCCGCATCATCATCTTGCGGTCCTCGAGCATGTAGCTCACGCCGCTGGGCACGCGCAGGTTGTCCTCGAGCACGTAGTAGCTGCCTCTGCCGTCGGCATTGGCGGCGCGGATGATGTCGATGCCGGAGATGTGCGAGTAGATGCCGCCCGGCACATCGACGCCCATCATCTCGGGGCGGAACTGCGCGTTGTTCAGGATCTGCTCGGCAGGCACGTGGCCGGCCTTGATGATCTCCTGGCCGTGGTAGACGTCGTGGATGAAGCGGTTGAGCGCCGTCACGCGTTGCGCGAGGCCCTTCTCCATCTCGGCCCATTCGTGCGCGGGGATCACGCGGGGGATCAGGTCGAACGGGATCAGCCGCTCGTTGCCGTGGCCGTCCTCGTCCTTCGCGCCATAGACCGCGAAGGTGATGCCGACGCGGCGAAAGATGACTTCAGCTTCTTCGCGGCGCGACAGCATCACATCATTGGGTTGCTGTGACAGCCAACGGTCGTAGCCGCGGTAGTGCTCGCGGATCGTGTTGGCATCGGCGCGCATTTCGTCGAAGCTGGGTCTCATAGGCAAGTCTCCTCGGGCACAGGGTAGCAAATTCCAGGCCAATGACGACCTCGATCATTCATGGTAATCGGCGGCGTGATGCCAGTAGCGGCGGGCGACCTCGCGCTCGCACCGGGCCTCGCCGATGGCGCCGTTGCGCCACGTCCAGGCGCCGCAGCCCGGTGTGCTCGCGGTGGCGATGCCGTGCGCCCGATAGCGCTCCACCACCTGCGGCGCGGGGTGGCCGAAGCGGTTGCGGTAACCGGCCTGGAAGACGGCGACCCGTGGCGCCACCGCGTCCAGGAAGGCGTCGCTCGACGAGGTCTTGCTGCCGTGGTGCGGTGCGATCAGCACGTCGCTGCGCAGCGCGCCTGGCACGTGGGCGACGAGCGCCAGTTCCTGTTCGCGCTCGATGTCGCCGGTCAGCAGCACGCTGGGCGCGCCGGCGCCTGCGCCGACGACGCGCAGCACGCACGACATCGCGTTCGATTTCATCGGGCGCGCGTAGTCGTCGATCGGCGGGCGCAGCATCTCGAAGCGGACGCCGTCCCAGTCCCAGGCCTGCCCGGCCTCGCAACGGGTCGCGCGTGGTGCCAGGCGCAGCAGCGGGTGGTCGGGCTCGAGCGAACTCATCAGCTCCTGCACCGGCATCGCCTTCAGCAGTGCCGCGGCGCCGCCGACGTGGTCGATGTCGCGGTGGCTCAGCACCAGCCGGTCGATGCGCGCCTCGCCGCGCGCGCGCAGCAGCGGGAGCACGACCCGCTGGCCGGCGTCGCTCTCGCGCGCGTATTGCGGGCCGGCATCGAACACGAGCAGGTGCGCCCGCGTGCGCACGAGCACCGCGCTGCCCTGCCCGACATCGAGCGCCACCACGTCAAAGCGGCCCTCGGCCGGCACATCGCGCGGCGGCAGCAGCAACGGGATCAGCAGCGGGACGGCGAGCGCCCGCACGCGCCACGGCAGGGGCAGCACGGCGAGCAACGCGCCCGACAATCCGGCGAGTTGCGCCCACGCCGGCGCGACGGGCACCAGCCACACCGCCGCCGGCATCGCGACCAGCGATGCCAGCACGGCATTGAGCCCCTGCACGACCCACGCGCCCACGATCCACAGCGGCACGAACGCGACGCCAAGCAGCGCCAGCGGCGTGATCACCAGCGTGATCACCGGGATCGCGATCAGGTTGGCCGCAAAGCCGACCACCGACACCTGCTGGAAGAACACCAGCGACAGCGGTGTCAGGCCGATCGTCGCGACGAGCTGCGTGCGCAGGTCGGCGCGCCACGCCGTCCACACGCGAGCCGGCCAGCCGCGCCAGCCCGAGACCGGTTCGACGACACGCGTCGCCTGCCCCGGTGCCGACGCCATCAGCAGACCGACCGCACCGAACGACAACCAGAAGCCGGCCTGCAACAGCGCCCACGGGTCGAAGGCGGTGACGGCCACGGCCGCGGCCAGCAGCACCAGGCCCCAGGGCCAGCGCACTCCGGCGCTGCGCGCGAGCGTGACGACCGCCAGCATGCAGATCGTGCGCTGGGAGGGCACGCCCCAGCCGGAAAACACCGCATACGCGCCCGCGCACGCCAGGCCGCCCCACGCGGCCGCGAGCGGCGCCGGACACCACAGCGCCGCACGCCGGCTGCGGGACCAGAGGCGCGCGATCAGACCGCCGGCGAGCCAGGCGAACATCGTGATGTGCAGGCCGCTGATGCTGACCAGGTGGGCGATGCCGGTGTTGCGGTACAGATCCCAGTCCTCGCGCTCGATCGCGCCCTGGTCGCCGACGGCGAGCGCGGCCAGCACGCCGGCGGCGCGGCGGTCGGGCACGCTGGCCTCGATCGCGTCGCGCACGCGCTGCCGCAGCCGCTCGACCGGGTAGCCCGCGGCACGGTGCAGCAACTCGGGCGGCGGTGCGTCCCGCACGCTCGCGGTGGCGCGCACGCCCTGCTCGAACAACAGCAGTTCGTAGTCGAAGCCGTGCGGGTTCATGCTGCCGTGCGGCCGACGCAGGCGCAGCGTGAAGCGCCAGCGTTGGCCGGCGCGCAGCTCGGCCTGCGGCTCGCTCAGCACCGCGTCCTCGTGCTGGCCCTTGAACCAGCCGACGGTCAGCAGCGCCGGCACGGTGACGGGCTGGCCGTCGAGCGTTGCCGCGTCGGTCTCGAACCGGAAGCGCAACCCCGCCGCACTGCGCTGCGGCAGGCCGGCGACGACGCCGCTGACGACCAGGTCGCGGCCTTCGATCGCGGCCGGCAGCGCATCCGCCAGGCGCAGCGCGGCGCGCAGCCCCGTCGCACCATGGGCGGTCAGCAGCACGCCGAGGCAGGCGGCGGCCAGCGCGCCGCGGCCGCGCCAGCCCGCCCAGCCGATCGCACCGCAGCACAGCCCGCCGGCCAGGATCAGCTCGTAGGTCTCCGTGGACCAGAGCCCGCGCTGCTGGAGTTGCAGCGCCACGCCGGCGATCCAGGCACCGGCCAGGAGCACCAGTCGTGCCCCGAACCCGGCTCGTCTCTGCATCGCTGCAGTGTAGGATTTGCGCCTTCCCATCCGACACGCGGCAAAACCATGTCAACGCCCTCCGTCTACGACCGTCTGACCGCCCTCGGGATCACGTTGCCCCCGGCATCGACGCCGGCAGCCGCCTATGTGCCGTTCGTGCGCACCGGCAACCTGGTGTTCGTGTCGGGCCACATCGCGCGGCGCGAAGGCAAGGCCTGGATCGGGCAGCTCGGACGCGACATGGTCACGGCCACGGCCAAGCATGCGGCGCGTTCGATCGCGATCGACCTGCTCGGCACGCTGCACGCGGCGGTCGGCGACCTGAACGACATCGAGCGGATCGTCAAGGTGATGAGCCTGGTCAACAGCACGACCGACTACACCGAGCACCACATGGTCACGAACGGCTGTTCGGAGCTGCTGGCCGAGGTCTTCGGCGACAAGGGCGCGCATGCACGCAGCGCGTTCGGCGTGGCCCAGCTGCCGATGGGCGCGTGCGTCGAAATCGAGCTGATCGCGCAGGTGAAATGAGCCGCAGCGACCGCTTGTTCGCCGGGGTCGCGCTGGTCTGCCTCGCCGCGGTCGGTGCGGCGCTGGTGTCGCAGTACCGCTTCGACATGCAGCCCTGCCCCTGGTGCGTGCTGCAGCGGGTGATCTACCTGGCGATCGCGCTCTCGTGCGTGATCGGCCTGGCGTGGCGCCGCGCCGCAGGGCGAACGGTCGCCGCGGGACTGGGCCTGTTGCTCGCGGTGTTCGGCATCGGCGCGGCGCTCTGGCAGCATTTTAAGGCCGCCGCATCCGCCTCGTGCAACCTGACCTTTGCGGACCAGGTCGTCAGCCTGTGGCTGCACCTCGACAGCCTGTGGCCCGAGGTGTTCGCGCCGCGGGCGAGCTGCGCGGATGCCGCGGTCGACCTGTTCGGCATTCCCTACGATCTGTGGAGCCTGGCGCTGTTCGGGGCCATCGCGATCGCGCTGGCACGCGGGCTGCGCCCCCCCATGCCAGCGCGCTGAACGCGGCGCCTCAGTTCATCCGGATTTCGCCGTGCTCACCGAGGTCGGTGGGCGGCTGGCCGGTGATCGCGGCCTTGGCCATCTTGTAGAGCTGCACGACCTTGCTTTCCTTCACGTCCCAGTAGTTGGCGTGGGTGATCTTGACGCGCACCAGCGCGAGATCGGGGTCGGTGACGCCACCCGGGAACCAGGCTTCGGCCATCTTGCTCCACAGCTGCTGCTTCTTCGCCAGGTCGTCGACGACCGCGGCCGTGCCGGAAACCGACACGTAGCTGTCCGCGCCGGTGTCGGCGTAGCTGACGTTCACGTTCGGCTCGGCCTCGAAGTCGGCGACCGGGTCGCCCTTCTTCGACATGAAGAACCACAGGTTCTGGTCCTCGTCGAGCTTGGAGTTCTGGGTCGTCATCGGCCGCGAATGCAGGTGGCCGTTGTCGTGGCGGGTCGTGAACATCGCGAAGCGGATGTCCTTGATCAGGTCCCACAGCGTGCTGCGGGCTTCGGTGCTGTCGGTGACGGTCTTGTTCATGGGTGGGCCTTTCATGCATTCCATGCGAAAGACCCATTCCACCGTGCGCGGCGCCGCTGCGCGATCAGGCGCGACGCCCGGTGCCTGTAGGACGTGTCCGGTGCGCGGCGGCCGTCACGCGGCGCCGATCACCCGCATCGCCTTGGGCATCACGTCCTGCACGCGACCCTTGCGCGCGCGCTTGCCGACGTAGGCGGCCAGCGCCGTCGGACGCAGCAGCTCGTCCTTCGGCTTGCCGCCGCGGCCGGTGCCGAGCACCTGCAAGCTGGTGCCGAACGCGGCGACGCTGACGAGCGCGTCCTTCGCGTCGAGGTCGATCAGCGTGAGGCCGCGGCCGCCGTTGGACTGCAACTTCAGCTCGTCGAGCGCGAACACCAGCAGCCGGCCCGCGAGCGACAGACACGCGACCTGCGACTGCCCGTCCGCCAGGCTCGGCGGCAGCGGTTTCTCGTCGGCCTCCAGACTCAGGAAGCCCTTGCCGCCGCGCTGCCGGGCGACCAGGTCGCCGACGCGCGCCAGCAACCCGAAACCGCCGGTGCCGGCCAGCAGCAGGGTCTGCTGCGCCGCGCCGGCGAAGTAGTGCGCCGGCTGCGTGCCGGTCTCGAGATCGATCAGCGAGGTGATCGGCTGGCCATCGCCGCGCCCGCCCGGCAACTGTGCGACGGCGGTCGAGTAGACCCGGCCGTTGCTGCCGAACACCAGCAAGGAATCGACGCTGCGGCACGCGAACGTGCCGTACAGCGCATCGCCGGCCTTGAACGCGAGCGTCGCCGCATCGACCTCGTGGCCCTTCAGCCCGCGCACCCAGCCCTTCAGGCTGACGACCACGGTGATCGGTTCGTCGATCACCTTCACCTCCGCGACGGCCTTCTTCTCGGCCTGGATCAGCGTGCGGCGGTCATCGCCAAAGGTCTTCGCGTCCTGCTCGATTTCCTTGATCAACAGGCGCTTCAGCGAGGCCGGGCTGCCGAGGATGTCCTCGAGCTTGGCCTGCTCGGTGCGCAGCCCGGCGAGCTCCTGCTCGATCTTGATCGCCTCGAGCCGCGCGAGCTGGCGCAGCCGGATGTCGAGGATGTCGTCGGCCTGGATCTCGGTGAGCGCGAAGCGCGCGATCAGCGCGGCCTTGGGCTCGTCGCTCTCGCGAATGATGCGGATCACCTCGTCGATGTTGAGCAGCACCAGCTGCCGGCCTTCGAGGATGTGGATGCGCGCGAGCACCTTGTCGAGCCGATGGCGGGTGCGCCGCTGCACGGTGACGGTGCGGAACGCGATCCACTCGGCCAGGATCTGGCGCAGGCTCTTCTGCGTCGGCCGGCCGTCGCTGCCGATCATCGTCAGGTTGATCGGCGCCGAGTTCTCGAGCGAGGTGTGGGCCAGCAGTGTCGTGACCAGGTCCTGCTGCGAGATCGCACGCGACTTGGGCTCGAACACGATCCGCACCGGCGCGTCCTTGCTCGACTCGTCGCGCACTGCGTCGAGCACCGCGAGCACGGTGGCCTTGAGCTGTGCCTGCTCGCTGCTGATCGCCTTCTTGCCGGCGCGCACCTTCGGGTTGGTGAGTTCCTCGATCTCCTCCAGCACCTTCTGCGTGCTGGCGCCGGGCGGCAGTTCGGTGACGACGAGTTGCCACTGGCCGCGCGCCAGTTCTTCGATCTTCCAGCGCGCGCGCACCTTCAGGCTGCCGCGGCCGCTCGCATACGCGGCGCGGATCTCGTCGGTGCTGCTGATGATCTGGCCGCCACCGGGGTAGTCGGGGCCGGGGATCAGCGCGGCGAATTCGGTGTCGTCGAGCCGCTCGTTGCGGATCAGCGCGACCGCGGCCGCGGCCACCTCGCGCAGGTTGTGGCTCGGCACCTCGGTGGCCAGGCCGACGGCGATGCCGCTCGCGCCGTTCAGCAGCACGAACGGCAGGCGCGCCGGCAGCTGCTTCGGCTCCTCGAATTCGCCGTCGTAGTTGGGCACGAAGTCGACCGTGCCTTCGTCGAGTTCGTCGAGCAGCAGCCGCGTGATCGGCGCGAGGCGCGCCTCCGTATAGCGCATCGCCGCCGCGCCGTCGCCGTCGCGCGAGCCGAAGTTGCCCTGGCCGTCGACGAGCGGGTAGCGCTGCGAGAAGTCCTGCGCCATCCGCACCATCGCGTCGTACGCGGCAGTGTCGCCATGCGGGTGGAACTTGCCGAGCACGTCGCCGACGACGCGCGCGCTCTTCACCGCCTTCGGCCCCGCGGCGGTGGTGAACGCCAGCCCCATGCGCTCCATCGAGAACAGGATGCGGCGCTGCACCGGCTTCTGGCCGTCGCACACGTCCGGCAGCGCGCGGCCCTTGACGACGCTCAGCGCGTATTCGAGGTACGCACGCTCGGCGTACTGCGCCAGGCCGACGGCGTCGGTGCCGCCGTCGTCGCCGGCAGTGAGATCGAGTTGTTCTTGCATCGGGATCGTTCGGGCGCCCGTCAGGCGCCGGTGGTCGCGTCAGCGCGGGAAGCGCTCGCGCAGTTTCAGTTTCCAGAATTTGCCGGTCGAGGTGCGCGGCACCGCGTCGATGAACTCGAAGCGGTCCGGCACCTGCCATTTCGCGAAGCCGTGCTGCAGCAGGTGCGCGGCCAGCGCGTCGGCAAGGGGCGCATTCTGCCCCGGTTTGACGACGACGCAGGCCAGCGGCCGCTCGCTCCACTTGGCGTCCGGTACCGCGATCACCGCGGCCTCGGCGATCGCCGGATGCGCCATCAGCGCGTTCTCGAGGTCGACCGAGCTGATCCACTCGCCCCCGGACTTGATCAGGTCTTTCGTGCGGTCGGTGATGCGCACGAAACCCAGCTCGTCCATCGTCGCGACGTCGCCGGTGCGCAGCCAGCCGTCGGGCGTGAACTTGTCGGGCGTGATCGGCACCTCGTGGTACGAGCCGGTGATGAACGGGCCGCGGACCTGGATCTCGCCCATGGTCTGGCCGTCCCACGGCGCGTCCTCGTCGGCCTCGGTGCGGATGCGCACGTCGACCAGCGGCGCCGGCACGCCGGCCATCGCCGCGCGCTTGTAGCGGACCTCGTCGCCGGCGTCCTTCAGCTCGTTGCGCAGGTACGAGATCGTCGCGATCGGCGAGGTCTCGGTCATGCCCCAGCCCTGCAGGATCCACACGCCGTGCTTCGCGAATGCGCGGATCAGCGCCTCCGGCACGGCCGCGCCGCCGACCAGCGAACGCATGCCCTCCGGCAGCTTCCAGCGGCCGGGCTCGGTCGTCAGCGCCTGGTCGAAGCGCTGGATCAGGCCCATCCAGATCGTCGGCACACCCAGCGCGACGGAGGGCGGCTCGAGCTGCATCAGGTCGAGCAGGTCGTCGGGGTGCAGGTGCGGGCCGGGGAAGACGAGCTTGGTGCCGAGCATCACGGCGGCATACGGGATGCCCCAGCAGTTGGCATGGAACATCGGCGTGACCGGCAACACCACGTCGGTGCTGCGCAGCCCCCAGTGATCGGCCAGGCAGCCGACGAAGGTGTGCAGGACCGTCGAGCGGTGCGAATAGGCCACGCCCTTCGGACGGCCGGTGGTGCCGGACGTGTAGCACATCGCGACCGCGTCGTTCTCGTCGTGCGGCGCATAGACGAAGCCATCGGGGTCGGCACCGGCCAGCAGTGCCTCATAGTCGATGAACTCGGCCGGCACCGCGGCGCCGGAGTACGGCACCACGATCACGCGCTCGAACGCATGCAGGTGCGCGAACTGCCGGTACAGCGGCAGCAGCACGTCGTCGACGATCAGGAAGCGGTCCTTCGCGTCGGCCGCGATCCAGCCGATCTCGTCGGGCGCGAGGCGCAGGTTCAGCGTGTGCATCACGCCGCCGGTGGCCGGGATGCCGAAGTAGCACTCGAGGTGCGCATGGTGGTTCCACGCCAGCGTCGCGACCCGTTCGCCCTGCTTCAGTCCGAGCGCCTGCAGGGCCGATGCGAGCGCCCTGCTGCGGCGGTGGAACTCGGCGTAGGTGTGCGTCTTCAACGACTTGTCCGGCAGCCGCGACACGATCTCGTTCGAGCCGAACAATCGCCCGGCGCGCTCGAGCAGGTGGTTGAGCGAGAGCGGCACGTTCATCATCGTCGTCTGCATCGTCGTCTCCGGGGTCGTCAAGCGGGTGCAGTCTGGCGCAGCGCGTGTTCGTGCGCCAGCATGCTCATCACGATCAGCGAATCGTAGCCGTCGGCGGTGCGCACGCTTTCGCGCAGGCGCCCCTCCTCGACGAAGCCTTCGCTGCGGTAGAGCGCCTGCGCCCGCACGTTCAGGCCCTTCACGTCGAGCCAGAACCGGTGCGCGCCGAGATCGCGAAACGCCATGTCCGCGAGCAGCCGCAGGCAGGCGCGGCCGATGCCCCGGCCGTGCAGCGGGGACGCCAGCACGATGCGCTTCAGCTCGATCGAGCGGTGCGGGTTGCGGCAACCCTGCAGGATCACGAAGCCTCCCGACGGGTAGCCCTCGCCCGCCTCGACGATGAAGTGCCTGCTGTCCGGGAAACGGATCGCACCCTCGTGCTGGATGCGCTCCCACGGCGTGATGAACGGCCGGTTCGCGAGGTCCTGCTCGACCGAGATCACGAAGTCCAGGTCCGACAGCATCGTCGGTCGCAGCCGCAGCAACGCGGGCCTCACACGTCCACGTCGACCGAGTCGCCGTGCAGCTCCATCAGGTCACGGCGCGCCTGCGCCTCGCCCTTGCCCATCAGCTTGGTCAGCGCGCTGGTCGTCGCGTCGAAGCCCGCGACGCCGAACTCGGTACGCAGCAGGCGGCGGGTGTCGGGGTTCAGCGTCGTGTCCCAGAGCTGCTCGGCATTCATCTCGCCCAGGCCCTTGAAGCGGCTGATGCTCCAGGCGTTTTCGCGCGCGCCTTCCTTGCGCAGCTTGTCGAGCGTCGCGGTCAGTTCGCCCTCGTCCAGCGCATAGAGCTTGGCCGCGGGCTTCTTGCCGCGCGCCGGCGCGTCGACGCGGAACAGCGGCGGCTTGGCAATGTAGACATGGCCCGCTTCGACCAGCTTAGGAAAGTGGCGGAAGAACAGCGTCAGCAGCAGCACCTGGATGTGCGAGCCGTCGACATCGGCGTCGCTGAGGATGCAGATCTTGCCGTAGCGCAGCCCGCTCAGGTCGGGCATGTCGTTCGCGCCGTGCGGATCGACGCCGATCGCCACCGCGATGTCGTGGATCTCGTTGTTCGCGAACAGGCGATCACGCTCGACCTCCCACGCGTTCAGCACCTTGCCGCGCAACGGCAGGATCGCCTGCGTCTCCTTGTCGCGGCCCATCTTGGCGCTGCCGCCGGCCGAATCGCCTTCGACGAGAAACAATTCGTTCAGCGTCAGGTCGCGGCTCTCGCAGTCGGTGAGCTTGCCGGGCAGCACGGCCACGCCCGAGCCCTTGCGCTTCTCGACCTTCTGGCTCGCGCGCTGGCGCGTCTGGGCGCAGCGGATCACCAGTTCGGCGAGCTTCTTGCCGAATTCGACATGCTGGTTCAGCCACAGCTCGAGCGAGGGCTTGAAGTACGTGGAGACGAGTCGCAGCGCGTCGCGCGAATTCAGGCGTTCCTTGATCTGGCCCTGGAACTGCGGGTCGAGCACCTTCGCCGAGAGCACGAAGCTGGCGCGCGAAAAGACGTCCTCGGGCATCAGCTTGACGCCCTTCGGCAGCAGCGAGTGCATGTCGATGAAGCCCTTGACGGCCTGGAACAGCCCGTCCTTCAGACCCGACTCGTGCGTGCCGCCGGCCACCGTCGGGATCAGGTTCACATAGCTTTCGCGCATCGGCGCGCCGTCTTCCGTGAAGGCCACGCACCACGCGGCGCCCTCGCCTTCGGCGAAGTTCTCGGTCTCGCCGCCGTCGGCGTAATGCGCGCCCTCGAACAGGGGGATCACCGGGTCGGCGTTGAGCGTCTGCATCAGGTAGTCGCGCAAGCCGCCCTTGTAGAGCCAGCTCGTCTTCTCGCCGGTCTTCTCGATCGTCAGCGTGACCGTCACGCCCGGCATCAGCACCGCCTTGCTGCGCAGCAGGTGCGTCAGCTCGGCCTTGGGCAGCTCGGCGCTCTCGAAATACTTGGCGTCGGGCCAGGCGCGCACGGTCGTCCCGCCCTTCCGGTCGCCGGACGCCATCTTGCGCAGCACCAGCGGTTCGATCACGTCGCCGCCCGAGAACGCGAGCTTCGCGACCTGGCCCTCGCGCCACACCGTCACCTCCAGCCGCTTCGACAGCGCGTTGGTCACGCTGACGCCCACGCCGTGCAGGCCACCGGAGAAGCTGTACGCGCCACCGGCCCCCTTGTCGAACTTGCCGCCGGCGTGCAGCCGGGTGTAGACGATCTCCACCACCGGCACCTGCTCTTCCGGATGCAGGCCGAACGGGATGCCGCGGCCGTCGTCCTCGACGCTGACCGAGCCGTCGGTGTGCAGCGTCACGTCGATGCGCTTGCCGAATTCGGCCAGGGCCTCGTCGGCCGCGTTGTCGATCACCTCCTGCACGATGTGCAGCGGGTTGTCGGTGCGGGTGTACATGCCCGGCCGCTGCTTGACGGGCTCGAGACCCTTGAGCACGCGGATCGACGCCTCGCCGTAAGAACTGTTCTGCTTGGTTGCCATGGGCGCGGATTCTAGGAGCCTGCAAGAATCGAGCTGTATGGACTCACAGGACGGAACGATGAAGACGCGCATGACCTACCGTGAACTCGGCCGCTCCGGCCTGCAGGTGTCGAGGATCTGCTTCGGCGGCAACGTGTTCGGCTGGACCGCCGACGAAGCCACCTCGTTCCGCCTGCTCGACGCCTGGGTCGATGCCGGCATGAACTTCGTCGACACCGCCGACGTGTACTCGCGCTGGGTGCCGGGGCACACGGGCGGCGAGTCGGAGACGATCATCGGCAAGTGGCTGAAGCAGACCGGCCAGCGCGACAAGATCGTGCTGGCGACCAAGGTCGGCAAGCCGATGGGCGACGGGCGGGTCGGGCTGGCGCCGGCCTATATCCGCAGCGCCGTCGAGGCCTCGCTGAAGCGGCTGCAGACCGACGTGATCGACCTGTACCAGTCCCACGATGACGACGCGACCGTGCCGCTCGAAGACACGCTGGGTGCGTTCGCCGACCTGATCAAGGCCGGCAAGGTGCGCGCGATCGGCGCATCGAACTACACCGCGCCGCGACTGGCCGAGGCGCTGGCGGTCAGCCAGAAGCTGGGCCTGCCGCGCTACGAAAGCCTGCAGCCGCTCTACAACCTGGTCGAGCGGCCGGCGTTCGAGGCCGAGCTCGAGCAGGTCTGCATCACCCACGGCATCGGCGTGATCAACTTCTACGCGTTGGCCAGCGGCTTCCTCAGCGGCAAGTACCGCAGCGAGGCCGACCTCGGCAAGAGCGCGCGCGGGCAAGGCGTCAAGAAGTACCTGACGCCGAAGGGCCTGGCGGTGCTGGACGCGCTTGACGCGGTGGCGCAGCGCCTGAACGCAACGCCGGCGCAGGTGGCGCTGGCCTGGCAGATCGCGCGGCCGAGCATCACCGCACCGATCGCCAGCGCGACGTCGGTCGAACAGCTCGACGGTCTGGTCGCCGCGGCCCGGCTCGAGCTCGACGCGGACGCGATCCGCACCATCGACGCGGCGAGCGCCTGAGGTGGTCGACGTGCACGGCGGCCAGGCGGCCTCGCGCTGGGTGCAGCGCTGGTCGCACCTTGTCGGCACCGATGCCACCGTGCTCGACGTCGCGTGTGGCGGCGGCCGCCACCTGCGCTGGTTCGCGCAGCGCGGCGCGCGGGTGACCGGGGTCGATCGGGACGCGGCGGCGGTGGCGCCGCTGGCCCACGTCGCCGAGATCGTCGTCGCCGACATCGAGGGCGGTCCGTGGCCGTTCCGTGCGCGGACCTTCGACGCGGTCGTCGTCACCCACTACCTCTGGCGCGAGCGCCTGCCGGACATCCTGGCAAGCGTGGCGCCCGGCGGCGTGCTGATCTACGAGACGTTCGCGGCGGGCAACGAGGCCATCGGCAGGCCGTCGAACCCGAAGTTCCTGCTGCGCCCTGGCGAGTTGCTGCAGGTCGTGGCCGGCTGGCGTGTCGTCGCGTTTGAGGACGGCTTCGAGCCAACCCCCGATCGCTTCGTGCAAAGAATCGTGGCGGTGCGCGACGGCGGCCCGCCGACGCCCGCGCCGCGGCGGTTTCCACTGGTTCCGCCGGCCTCCGGCGCGCAGGTAAAATCTTCGGATTCAGAGGATTCCGCATGAAACCCATTGTTGGCAGCATCGTCGCGCTGGTCACGCCGATGCAGGAGGACGGCAGCGTCGACTACCCCGCGCTGCGCCGCCTGATCGATTGGCACATCGCTGAAGGCACCGACTGCATCGGCGTCGTCGGCACGACCGGCGAGTCGCCGACCGTGTCGGTCGAGGAGCACTGCGAGATCATCCGCGTCTCGGTCGAGCACGCGAAGGGCCGGGTGCCGATCATGGCCGGCACGGGCGCCAACTCGACGGCCGAGGCGATCGAGCTGTCGCGATTCGCGCGCGAGGTCGGCGCCGACTGTTCGCTGTCGGTCGTGCCGTACTACAACAAGCCATCGCAGGAAGGCATCTACCGCCACTTCAAGGCGATCGCCGAGGCCGTCGACCTGCCCATGGTGCTCTACAACGTGCCCGGCCGCACGGTCGCGGACATGCAGGTCGAGACCGCGGTACGTCTGGCCGGCGTGCCCGGCATCATCGGCATCAAGGAAGCCAGCGGCGAGATCGACCGCGCCGCCTGGCTGATCAAGCAGGCGCCCAAGGGCTTCTCGATCTACTCCGGCGACGACAGCACCGCCGTCGCGCTGATGCTGCTCGGCGGCCACGGCAATGTGAGCGTCACCGCCAACGTCGCGCCGCGCGCGATGCGCGAACTGTGCGCCGCGGCGCTGGCCGGCGACGTGAAGACCGCGGCCGCGCTCCACCTGAAGCTGCTGCCGCTGCACAAGAACCTGTTCGTCGAATCGAGCCCTGCGCCGACCAAGTGGGCGATGGCCCAGCTCGGCCTGTGCAGCGCGGCGCTGCGCCTGCCGATCACGCCGCTGACCGAAGCGGGGCAGCAGGTCGTCGGCCACGCGATGCGCGAGTCGGGTCTGCTTTGACCCCCTCGCGCCGAGCGCCCCGTTCCGTTCCCGATCACCGGGGCCGCGCACGGCATCTCGCCGTGCCAGCCGCCCCATTGGAGATGCACCTCGTGACCCGTTCCCCCACTCCCATCGCGTTGGCCATCACGGCGGCGCTGGCCCTCGGCGGCTGCTCCACGCTCGACAGCTTCATGTCCGGCGACAAGATCGACTACCGGACCAACAGCACCGCGCGGACCACCGGGCTCGAGGTGCCGCCCGACCTGACGCAGCTGACGCGCGACTCGCGTTACCAGCAGCCGCAGGGCGGCGCGGTCAGCGCAGCGGCCTACCAGGCCGGCACGCCGGCCGCCAGCGCGGCGCCGACGGCGGCCACGACGATCGCGCCCCAGGCAGCCGGCGACGTGCGCCTCGAGCGCCTGGGCAACGAGCGCTGGCTGCGCACCAGCCTGACGCCCGAGCAGCTCTGGCCGCAGTTGCAGGCCTTCTGGAAGGAGCGCGGCTTCGTCCTGACGCAGGACCAGCCTGCCACCGGCGTGATGGAAACGGACTGGGCCGAGAACCGCGGCAAGCTGCCGCTGGACTTTGTGCGCTCGTCGATCGGCAAGGTGTTCGACGGCGCGTATTCGACCGGCGAGCTCGACAAGTTCCGCACCCGCGTCGAGCGCGGGCCGAACGGCACCGAGGTCTACATCACGCACCGCGGAATGATCGAGGTCTACACCGGCGAGCGCAAGGAAAGCACCGTGTGGCAGCCGCGCCAGCCCGACCCGCAACTCGAGGGCGAACTGCTGTCGCGCCTGATGCTCAAGCTCGGCGCGACCGAGGAAGTGGCAAAGACCGCCACCGCGGCACCGGGTGCACCGGGCGCGCCGGCGCGCGCGCGCATCGTGGCCGGCCAGCCGACCGCGACGCTGCAGGTCGACGACGGCTTCGACCGCGCCTGGCGCCGCGTCGGCGTGGCGCTCGATCGCAGCGGCTTCACCGTCGAGGACCGCGACCGCACGCAAGGCGTGTACTTCGTCCGCTACATCGACCCGAAGTTCGCCGGCAAGGAAGAGCCGAGTCTCCTGTCGAAGATCTTCAGCTTCGGCAAGAAGGACGACGTCGGCAATCCGACGCGCTACCGTGTCGTCGTCAAGGGCGAAGGCGAACGCAGCAACGTGACCGTGCTGACCAGCCAGGGCGCGCCCGAGAACGGTGATGCCGGCAAGCGCATCACGGCGTTGCTGCTCGACGACCTGAAGTAAAGAGGCGCCGCCGGACCGATGCGGTTTTGCAGCCTCGGCAGCGGCAGCGCCGGCAACGCCACGCTGGTCGAGGCGACCGGCGGCATCAGCACCAGCCGGGTGCTGATCGACTGCGGGTTCTCGCTGCGCGAGCTCGAAGCCCGCCTCGCGCGGATCGGACTCGGCTGCGATGACCTCGACGCGGTGTTCATCACGCACGAGCACGGCGATCATGTGGGTTGCGCATTGACGCTGGCGCGGCGCCATGCCCTGCCGGTGTGGATGAGCCGCGGCACCTGGCGCGCGATCGGCCAGCCGGAGCTGCAGGACGGTCTGCTGCGATTCGCGCGCGACCTGCAGGTCATCGAGATCGGCGACTTGCAGCTGATGCCGTATACCGTCGTGCACGATGCCCTGGAGCCGCTGCAGCTGCGCGTGTCGGACGGGGCACGCCACCTGGGCGTGCTGACCGACGCCGGCGCGAGCACGCCGCACATGATCGACAACCTGCGCGGGTGCGACGCGCTGCTGCTCGAGTGCAACCACGACCGCACGATGCTCGCGAACTCGAGCTACCCGGCATCCCTCAAGGCGCGCATCGGCGGACGGCTCGGCCACCTGGCGAACGACACCGCGGCGCAGATCCTCGCCGACGTGCTGCACGGCAGCCTGCGGCATCTCGTGGCGGCCCACCTCAGTGAGCGCAACAACTCGCCGGCACTGGCGCGTGCGGCGCTGGCGGCTGTCTGCGGCAGCGCGGCCGACGACATCATCGTGGCGGACCCGCTGCGCGGCTTCGATTGGCTCGACCTGCGCTGATCGCCCCGTCCGCGCGCCCATGAAAAAGCCGCCCGAAGGCGGCTTTCGCAGAACCGGTTGATCCGAGGGATCGACCGATCTGATTTACTTCTTGACAGCGTCGGCAGCCTTGCCAGCAGCGTCCTTGGCAGCGTCGGCAGCCTTGCCGGCAGCGTCCTTGGCAGCGTCGGCAGCCTTGCCGGCGGCGTCCTTCATCGCGTCGGCGGTCGCAGCAGCGCCAGCCGAAGCCGCACCCATCGCCGAGCTCGCGCCGGCCATGGCTTCCGTGGCAGCCGCCGAAGCGGCGGTGCTGACCGCGCTGGCGGCAGCCGAAGCGGCTTCAGCAACAGCCGGAGCAGCAGCAGCCGAGGCAGCGCTAGCGGCGGGCATTTCTTCCTTCTTGCCGCAGGCGGTCAGTGCAACGGCGGCAAGGAGGGAGGCGAGCAAAAGCGACTTGGTCATAGGTGTCCTCTGAATCATTAGGGGGTCGAACAATTACCGATCATTGTGGGAACCCTAACAGCGCAGAGCCCCAGCGTTCGCAGGCAGAGAAACGCTCGCGCTTTCCAGTGCCTAGCCTCTGATTATAGCCAGCTCTAGGGTCATTCCCTAGAGGCCGGTGACGCTGGCTGGAAAGGCCTCTTCCGAACGTTGCAAAACTGCGTCAATCATTTCCTTGCACCGCAGTTCTTCACCCTTGTCGTGCGCCAGCCGCCCACGGTGGTGCACGGTGTCCGAGAGGCGCACGCTGACGGTGCCGGATGCCAGCAGCACGGTCGGAAACTCGCCGGTGGGCAATTCATTGTTGGTGCGGCAGGTCACGATGTGTGACCAGGTCCGCCGCCACTCGACCCAGCGCGGATGGCGCCGCGCGACGTCGTCGAAGTGGCGCGCGACCACGGTCAGCCGGCGACTGCTCGCGGCCCACTGGGCAAACGACTCGACCACCGCACGCTCGCCCAGCGGCCAGTCGGCGTAATCGTTGTCGCACAGCCAGAGCTCGCGCGCGCCGTGGTTCGCGGCGTCGGCCAGCGCGGCGCGCAACGCGTCGTGAAACTCGCTGCGGGAGGTGATCAGGCCGTTGCCGCCGGGTTCGATGCTCATGTCGTCTCCTGGGTCAGATGTTGGCGGCCCGCAACCAGCCCGCCGCTCGCCACTCCTCCACCAGCGCCTGCGCGTCGAGCCCGAGATCTGCCAGTTCGCGGGCGCTCAGCCGGCGTGCGTCGGCGAGCCGGCGCATCAGCCGCGCATCGCGTCCGGCCGCGCGGAAGGATTCGCCGTTGATGAACACGTGGCGGCCGTCGTACAGCATCCGGGTGCGCTGGTCGAGCACGATGCCCCGCCATTTTGCCGCGTCACCGTCGTCGCCGGTCGCGCTGGTGTCGAACCAGACGCCGCGCTTGGGCTCGCTCAGCACTTCGCCCAAGGCGCAGGCCAGCGCGCTCGGGTCATCCAGCAGGCGCCGCACCGCGTCGGCGGCGAAAGCATGCAGCGCGGGCGGCACGAGCGCAGGCGTTTCGGTGGCGGGCTGCGCCGGGTCGCGGTAGAGCGGGCCGGCGGTGTCGTGGTCGGCCGCATCGATCGCGCGCTGCAGGACGTCGCGCGCGAGCTCGTCGCGGCCGGCAGCCCGAAAGCCGATCGAACAGGTCGTGCACTCGCCTTGCGCGACACCGTCGTGCGCCCAGCCGGGCGGCAGGTACAGCATGTCGCCCGGCTCGAGCAGCCACTCCTGCTCGGGCTCGAAGGCCGCGAGGATCTTCAGCGGCACGTCGGGCACGAGCGCCGGCGAGGCCACGCGGCCGATCCGCCAGCGCCGTCGGCCGTGCCCCTGCAGCAGGAACACGTCGTACGAATCGACATGCGGACCGACGCCGCCGCCATCGCTCGCGTACGAGATCATCAGGTCGTCGAGCCGCGCATCGGGCACGAAGCGAAAGCGGTCCAGCAGCTCGCGGGCAGCGGGCACGTGCAGGTCGAGGCCCTGCACCAGCAGCGTCCATTCGCGCTGCTTCAGCGGCGGCAGCGCGCTGCGCTTCAGCGGGCCCTGGCGTAGCGACCAGCCCGCGCCCTTGTGCACGACGAGTCGCGATTCGACCTCGTCGCGCGTGGCCAATTCGAACAGCTGCGCGCGTTCGATCAACGTGATGCCGCCGGGCACCGCCTGGCGCACCAGCAACGGCTTCTTCTGCCAGTGCCGCCGCATGAAAACCTGGGGCGAAAGCCCGCCCAACAGCGGCATTGCGAGAGAAATGTCCATGGTCGATTGTGCGATCATCTTGCGATGCTCATCACCACACCGTGTGTCGTCAGCCTCACCTGGAAGCTGCAGGACACCACAGGCCAACTCATCGACGAACTGCCTGATCCCGTCGAATTCTTCTACGGCGGCGACGACCTGCTCGCGAAAGTGGAGGAAGCGCTCCAGGACCAGGAATCCGGCTTCACGACCCAGCTTCATCTCGAGCCCGAGCACGCGTTCGGCGACTACGACTCGGCCCTCGTCTGCTTCGAGGACCGCTCGATCTTCCCCGACGCGATCGAGGTCGGCATGCAGTTCGACGGGCTGCCGCCGGGCGCACAGACGCCGGACATGCCGGCCGACGCGGTCTACACCGTGACCGAGGTCTACCCCGGCCACGTGGTGCTCGACGGCAACCACCCGCTCGCCGGCATCGCGCTGCGCCTGGACCTCACGGTGCGCGATGTGCGCGCCGCAACCGAGGAAGAGATCGAAGCCCGCAGCGTCGGCCAGCCGGTGTTCACGGTGATGAACACCGCGCCCAGCGGCACGTCGCTGCACTGAGGGCGTCGATCGTCAGGCCGGTTTCTCGATCGGTGCCGGCGCGCCCTCTTCGCCCTCCGCGGTCGTGATCGGCCCCTTGCCGCTGAAGCGGTCGAGCGCGAGGTAGATCACCGGCGTGATGTACAGCGTGATCGCCTGCGAGAACACCAGCCCGCCGACGACCGCCAGGCCCAGCGGCTGACGCAGTTCAGCGCCGGCGCCGATGCCCAGCGCGATCGGCAGCGCGCCCATCAGGGCAGCCAGCGTCGTCATCATGATCGGCCGGAAGCGCAGCACGCAGGCCTCGCGAATCGCCTCGACCGCGGTCAGGCCGCGGGTGCGCTGCGCGTCGAGTGCGAAGTCGATCATCATGATCGCGTTCTTCTTCACGATGCCGATCAGCAGCAGGATGCCGATGGTCGCGATCAGCGTCAGGTCCTGGCCGAAGAACTTCAGCATCAGCAGCGCACCGACGGCCGCGGACGGCAGGCCGGCCAAGATCGTCAGTGGGTGGATGTAGCTCTCGTACAGCACGCCGAGCAGCACATAGATGACCAGCAGCGCGCCGATGATCAGGATCGCCTGGCTGCCCTGCGAGCTCTTGAACACCGCGGCGTCGCCGCCGTAGGTCGTGATGATCGACGAGGGCAGCTGGATCTGTTCCCGGTACTTCTCGATCTTGGCCGTGGCGTCGCCGAGCGCCGTGCCGGGCGCGAGGTTGAACGAGACCGTCACCGCCTGCAGCTGTCCGACGTGGTTGATCGCGGTCGGTCCGACGGTGCGCTCGACCGTCGTGAAGCTCGACATCGGCACCAGCGTGCCATTGCTCGAGCGCACGTAGATGCCATTGAAGGCGCTCTCGTCCTGCTTGGCCTCCGGCGCGACTTCCATGATGACCTGGTAGCTGTCGGCACTGGTGTAGATCGTCGACACCTGGCGCTCGCCGAACGCGCTGTACAGCGCGTTGCGCACGCTGTTGATCGACACGCCGAGCGTGTTGGCCAGGTCGCGGTCGATCTTCAGCGAGGCCTGCAGGCCCTTGAGCTGCGAGTCGCTCGTCACGTCGCGGAACATCGGGTCGGCACGCATCGGCTCCTGCAGCTTGGTGGCCCAGGTGTTGAGCTCGTCGGCCTTCACGCTCTGCAGGATGTACTGGTACTGCGCCTTGCTCTGCCGGCCGCCGAGCTGCAGGTTCTGGATCGGCCGCATGAACACCGTGATGCCCGGCACCTCACGCAGCTTGCGGCGCAGGCCCTCGACCACCTCCTTCATCGGCGCGCGCTGGTCGCGCGGCTTCAGGTTCAGGAACAGGCGGCCGGTGTTCTGCGCCCCGCCGCCACCGTTGAACGAATTGACGGTGGCGACGTTCGGGTCGTTGCGGAAGATCGTCGCGACGCGGTCCTGCAGCTGCACCATCGCCGGGAACGAGGTGTCCTCGGCCGCCTCGGTGCTGACGCGGATCTGGCCGATGTCCTCTTCGGGGAAGAAACCCTTCGGGATCGTGACGAACAGCCACGCGGTCGCCGCGAAGGTCAACAGTGCCACGGCGCCGACAAGCCAGCGGTGCCGCAGCGCGGCGTCGAGCGAGCGGCTGTAGGCGTCGAGCACGGCGTCGAAGCCGCGCTCGAACTGGCGCACCAGCCAGCCCGGCGGCTTCTTGTGCGCCTCGTCGCTGAGGAACCGGCTGGCCATCATCGGCACCAGCGTCAGCGAGACGAACGCCGACGCGATGATCGCCAGCGTGACCACCACGGCGAACTCGTGGAACAACAGGCCGATCACGCCCGGCATGAAGAAGATCGGGATGAACACCGCGATCAGCGAGGTCGAGATCGAGATGATCGTGAAGCCCACCTCGCGCGAGCCGCGCAGCGCGGCCTGGAACGGCGGGACGCCCTCTTCCACGTGCCGCATGATGTTCTCGAGCATCACGATCGCGTCGTCGACGACCAGCCCGACCGCGAGCGTCAGCCCCAGCAGCGAGATGTTGTCGAGCGTGTAGCCGAAGGCCCAGAGCAGCGCGACCCCGCCCAACAGCGAGACCGGCAGCGACAGCGTCGGGATCACCGTCGCCATGAAACGGCGCAGGAACAGGAAGATCACCAGGACCACCAGAACGATGGTGCCGAGCATGGTGAGCGACACGTCGTGCAGTGCCTCGCGCACCGACACCGAGCGGTCGTTGACCAGCGAGACGCGCACCGATTGCGGCAGCTGCGACTGGAAGTTGGGGAGCGCGCGCTTCACGGCATCCACCACCTTCACGGTGTTGGCATCGGGCTGGCGGTACACCGCAAGCGAGATGGAGCGCTCACCGTTGAAGCTGGCGAATGTCTTGACCGACTCGTAGCTGTCCTCGACCGAGGCCACGTCGCGCAGCCGCACCGGGTTGCCGCCGCGGATGCTGACGATCAGGTCGCCGAACTCCGCCGCATTGCGCAGTTGCCGATTCGCCTGCAGCGTCAGCGTCTGCTGCGGCCCCTCGAGCGTGCCGACGGGGGTGTTGACGTTGGCGGCGCCGAGCGCGGCGCTGAGTTCGTCCAGGCCGATGTTGCGCGCCGCGAGTGCCTGGGGCTGCACCCGCACCCGCACCGCGAAGCGCTTCGCCCCGAAGATCGTCACCTGCGCCACGCCCTCGAGCGTGGAGAGCGTCGGCGAGATCAGGTGTTCGGCGAAGTCGTTGAGCTCGGACAGCTCGAGCGACGGCGAGGTCAGCGCCATGAAGAGCACCGGCGCATCGGCCGGATTGACCTTGCGGTACGACGGCGGCGCCGTCATGTCCTGCGGCAGGGCGCGCTGGGCGCGCAGCAGCGCCGCCTGCACGTCGACCGCCGCGGCCTCGATGTCGCGACCCTCGTCGAATTCGAGCGTCAGATCGGTGCTGCCCAGCGTGTTGCTGGAGCTGATGATCGCCAGGCCCGGGATGGTCGAGAACTGCTTCTCGAGCGGCAGCGCGACCGAGGTCGCCATCGTCTCGGGGCTGGCACCCGGCAGTTGCGCGGACACGTTGATGACCGGCGTGTTGTAGCTCGGCAGCGCCGCCACCGGGATCCTGCCGTACGCGATGACGCCCGCGACGACGATCGCCGCGTTCAGCAGCACCGTCAGCACCGGGCGGCGGATGAAGAGCTCGGACAGGTTCATGGCGTCACCGCCGCGCCGGCACCGGCGGAACTCGCGCCCGTGCCCGGGGCCGACGCCGCGCGCGAGCCGGCCGCGCCGGTGGCGTCGCGCTCGACCACGCGTGCGCCCGGCCGCAGGTTCTGCCGGCCGTCGACGACCACGCGGTCACCCGCCGCGACACCGCTGGCCACCGCATCCGGCCCCTGCGCATACAGCACATCGACGCGCTTGGAGACCGCCTTGTTGTCGCCATCGATCGTGTAGACGATGCTGCCGCGAGGCCCCTGGATCACCGCCGCCTGCGGCACGACGATCGCGTCCTTCAGTGTGCGCACCGCCAACCGGACGGTGACAAAGCCGCCCGGCCAGAGCGCTTCCTTCGCGTTGTCGAACTGCGCCTTGACCTTGACGGTGCCGGAGTTCGCATCGACCAGGTTGTCGACGAACTGCAGCTTGCCGACGACCTCGCCGCGCGCCTCCGGCAGCACCGCGACAACTTTGCCGCCGCCGCTGCGCAGCGTCTGCAACGCGTCGTTGAGATGGCGCTGCGGCAGGCTGAAGCTGACGGCGATCGGGTCGAGCTGCGTGATCGTCACCAGCGCAGCACCAGCCGGCTGCACCGTGCTGCCGGCATAGACGTTGATCGCACCCGCGCGGCCGGCGGCGGGCGCGACGATCCGGTTGTACGAGAGCCCGACCAGCGCGGCCTGGATGGCGGCCTTGTCGGCGGTGACCACCGCCTGCTGCGTATCGACCTGCGTCTGGTTCGTGTCCACCGCGCCTTGCGAGATGAAGCCCTGCGCCAGCAGCTCGCGCGAGCGGGCGAGCTGGCGCTGCGCGTCGCCCAGCGCGGCCTGATCGCGCGCCAGTTGCGCCTTGGCCTTGGCGAGATTGACCTCGTCGGTGCGGGCATCGAGCGTGAACAGCAACTGCCCGGCCTTGACGAACTGGCCCTCGCGGATGTTGACCTGGGTGATCACGCTGGACACCTGCGGTCGGATGTCGACGCTGTTGAGCGCACTGATCATGCCGGTGGCCTCCAGCATCACGTCGACGTTCTTCGCCACGGCGCGCACGCTGCTGACGCTGACCGGTGCGCCCGCACCCGTGGCTGCCCCAGACGCCGGCGCCGCGCCGGACGCCGCAGCGGCCGGCGGCGCCGACTCCTTGCTGCAACCCGCCAGGACGGCGGCCAACACCAGCGCCGCCGTGCCGCGAATCAAGCTCTTGTTCATGCAGATCCCGGTTGGGCGCGGTTCGCCGCGAAGCGCGCCAATTCGTTACAACTTGTGATTCTCGCCAATCGCCGCGCCGCCGACAACGCTCACCGTTCCCGGGGGAAGCCGCTTGGTGCGGCCGCCCGGGACCGAGTTCCGCAACGGCGCTTCAACCCCGCCCGGTCGATCCGAACCCCCCCGCCCCGCGGCCCGAGGCGTCAAACGCCTCGACGACGCGAAATTTCGCCTGCACCACCGGCACGATCACGAGCTGCGCGATCCGGTCCAGCGGCTGCACGATGAACGTCGTCGATCCTCGGTTCCAGCAGCTGACCATCAGCGGCCCCTGATAGTCCGAGTCGATCAGCCCGACGAGGTTGCCCAGCACGATGCCGTGCTTGTGGCCGAGGCCCGAGCGCGGCAGGATCATCGCGGCCAGCCCGGGATCGCCGATGTGGATGGACAGGCCGGTCGGGATCAGCACGGTCTGCCCGGGCTCGATCGGCAGCGCCGAATCGACACACGCGCGCAGGTCCAACCCGGCGCTGCCCGATGTCGCGTAGGCCGGCAGCTGATCGGCCATGCGCGGATCGAGGACGCGGACGTCGACGGTTGTCATCGCACCCCTCCCACGCGGCGCGCGATCTCGGCGACCAGTTGCCGGGCAAGCGTCAACTTGTCGGCGCGCGGCAGCTCGCGCTCGCCATTCGCGTCGACCAGCGTCAGCGCGTTGTCGTCCTGTCCGAAGGTTGCCGGGCCGAGGTTGGCGACGATCAACGGGATGCCCTTGCGCACCCGCTTCTCGCGCGCGTGCGCCAGCAGGTCGTGGCTCTCGGCGGCGAAGCCGACACAGTACGGCGGCTTCGGCAGCGCCGCGACGGCGGCGAGGATGTCCGGGTTCTCGGTCAGTTCGAAGCACGGCGGGCCCTTCTCGCCGGCCTGCTTCTTGATCTTGTGGTCGTTGAAGCGGGCCGGCCGCCAGTCGGCCACCGCGGCGGTCGCGACGAACACGTCGTGCGCGGCCACCGCGCTCAGCGTCGCATCGAACATCTGCTGCGCCGTCATCACATCGATGCGGGCCACGCCCCGCGGCGTGGGCAGGCGCACCGGCCCGGCCACCAGCGTGACCGCGGCGCCCGCCTCGGCCGCGGCGCGCGCGATCGCGAATCCCATCTTGCCGCTGGAATGATTGGTGATGCCGCGCACCGGGTCGATCGGCTCGAAGGTCGGCCCCGCGGTGATCAGCACGCGCCTGCCCGCCAGCAGCTTGGGCTGGAAGTACGCGACCAGATCGGCCAGCAGGTCGGCCGGCTCGAGCATGCGGCCATCGCCGATCTCGCCGCAGGCCTGATCGCCGCTGCCGGGGCCGAGGATCGCGGTGCCATCGGCGCGCAGCTGCGCCAGGTTGCGCTGCGTGGCCGGGTGCGCCCACATCTCGCGGTTCATCGCGGGAGCCACCAGCAACGGACAGCGCTCGATCGGCCGGGCCAGGCACATCAGGCTGAGCAGGTCGTCCGCGCGGCCCTGCACCAGCTTGGCGATCAGGTCGGCGCTGGCCGGGGCGATGACGATCGCATCGGCCTCGCGCGTCAGGTTGATGTGCGCCATGTTGTTGGGCTCGCGCGCGTCCCACTGGCTCGTGTAGACGCGGCGGTTAGACAACGCCTGCAGCGTGACCGGCGTGATGAACTCCTCGGCCGCCTCGGTCATCACCACCTGCACGGTGGCGCCCGCCTTGACCAGCTCGCGGGTGAAATCGGCCGCCTTGTAGCAGGCGATGCCGCCCGACAGGCCGAGCACGATGTGCCTGCCTGCCAGGCCCAGCGATGCAGCCGCCATCAGAGCGCCGTCCACGCGCGCGACATGTCGTGCAGGTTGAACAGCACGCGCACCGCCTTGCCATAGACCTGCTCGTGCGGCAGGAAGCCCCAGACCCGCGAGTCGGAGGAGTTGTCGCGGTTGTCGCCCATCATCAGGTACTGGCCCGCCGGCACCGTGCACTGCCAGGCCGTCGCCCCCTCGGTGCTGCAACTCGCGCCCATGCCGCTGGGCGCCAGGCGGCCCATCACGAACGGGTTGACCTTGATGGTGCGGCTCTTGCTGCCCGCGGTCTCGTCCAGCAGCCATTGCCCGCGGTCCTCGGGCGGCACGTTGGCCCCGGTCCCTTCGCTGACCACCTGCACGTTGAAAGGCGCGCCGTTGACGCTGACCACGCCCCGGTCGAAGCGGACCACGTCGCCGGGCAGCCCGACCAGCCGCTTGACGTAGAACTCGGACACGTCGACCGGGTAACGGAACACCACCACGTCGCCGCGCTGCGGCTGGCCGAACTCGATCGCGGTGTTGGTGAACGGCAGCCGCGGCCCGTAGGCCAGGTGGTTGACGAGGAGGTAGTCGCCGACGCGCAGCGTCGGCTCCATCGAGCCGGACGGCACCTTCGGCCAGTCGGCCACCGCGATCCGGCAGGTGAACATCAGCGCGACGACGACGAACAGCTCGGCGCCGAAGCTGACCCACAGCGGCTTCTTGTCCGGCTCGCCGCCGAGGCGGCGCTTGCGCACCTTCCAGGCGACCCAGCAGGCGCCGGTGGCCAGCGTCGCGAGCGCGAGGATCTCGTTGATCGAGAAACCGAGTTGCAACCCGGCACTCATGGAGTCGACCTGCGGATCTTCATGTCCATGTTCATCTCGTCGGTCCGGTGGGACGGTCGCCGATTATCGACGCGCACCGATGGTCAGGCGGCGCGCGGGGCTGCTGCAAGCAGCGGCTCGACCAGGCCGCGCGCGGTGTCGCCCAGCCAATCGAGCTCGCCGAGCACCGAACTGCGGGCCGTGCCGCCGCGATCGATCAGCACCGTGGTCGGGAACACGCGCGGCGTCCAGGCGGCGGCGGCCTCGCCCTCGCGGTCGAGCAGGATCGGCAGCGAGAACGGCAGCGTCTCGAGGAAGCGCTTGATCTTCGGCACCGGCTCCTGATAGTTGACGGACAGGATCACCAGTCCGGCCTTCTCGTGGCGCGTCTGCAGCAGCTCGAGCGATGGCATCTCGGCGCGGCAGGGTTCGCACCAGCTGGCCCAGAAGTTCAGGACGACCGGCCGGCCCTTCAGCGCGGCGAGGGTCCAGGCCTTGCCGTCCAGGTCGGTCAGCGCGAGGGCCGGGGTCGGCCTGCCGGCAGGCCAGGGCCGAACGACGTAGGCCGCGCGAGCCGGGCCGGCCGCTGCCACCGCGGCAAGCGCCACCGACGCGGTCAGGAAACGACGGCGTGTTGTCCTACTCGGGCCCTGCCCATCCATGGTCTGCATCGGAATTCCAGCCGGTGTAAGGTGCGGGCAACGTTGATCGACACCCGTATGCACGACGATTGCACCACATCCGTCCATGACCCCATTGCGCACGCCCCGATTCATCCAGCGCCATGTCGCCGACACGGCGGCCGACCGCCGCGAGATCGAATCCGGGCTGATGCAGCAACCGGCGCACGCCGCGCCCAAATACTTCTACGACCGCCTGGGCTCGCACCTGTTCGAGGCGATCACCGAGCTGCCCGAGTACTACCCGACCCGCACCGAGGCGGCGATCTTCGCCTCGCACGGCGCGGCGATGGCGCGTCGCATCGGTGCCGGCGCGACGCTGATCGACCTGGGCGCTGGCAACTGCGCCAAGGCGATCCGGCTGTTTCCGCTGCTGGAGCCGAGCCGTTATGTGGCCGTCGACATCTCGGTCGACTTCCTGCACGACGCGCTCAAGCGCGTTCAGCGCGAGCACCCGGCGCTCGACGTCGTCGGGCTCGGCCAGGACTTCTCCGCCACGCTCGACCTGGACGATGACCTGATCGGCACGCGCGGCGTATTCTTCTACCCCGGCTCCAGCATCGGCAACTTCACGCCCGGCGACGCGCTGGCGTTCCTGAAGCGCGTGCGATCGCAGGCACAGGGAGGCGGCCTGCTGATCGGCGTCGACCTGGTCAAGCCGGGTGCGATCCTCCAGGCCGCCTACGACGACGCGCTCGGCGTCACCGCGGCGTTCAACCTGAACCTGCTGCGGCAGCTGAACCGGTTGATCGGCAGCGACTTCGCGCCGGCCGACTGGCAGCACGTCGGGCTGTGGAACGAGTCGGCCTCGCGGGTCGAGATGCACCTCGAAGCGCGCCGCGACCTGACCGTGCGCTGGTCCGGCGCGCAGCGCGATTTCCGCGCCGGCGAGCGCATCCACACCGAAAACTCCTGCAAGTACACGGTCGAGAATTTCGCGACGATGCTGCAGGACGCAGGCTTCGCGGCGCCCGAGCACTGGACCGACGAGCGCGGCTGGTTCGGCGTGTTCTGGGCGCCGGCCGGCTGAACGTTCGTTGTCCGTGTAGACCGTCAGTTCCAGCCGCATACACCCGCCCAGCGGTCGGCGTAGTTGCACAGCGCGGCCATCAGCGCCAGGCCGACGCCCCGCCGTCATCGGGGCCTGTCGCGCCGACCCCATCGGTCAGGCGGACGCCCGAGCCCGGCGGATCACCAGGCTCACATCACACCCGTTCGGCGACCCAGCCATGCACCGACGCGAGTGCGGCATCGAGCTTGCTCGGATCGGTGCCACCGGCCATCGCCATGTCGGGCTTGCCGCCCCCCTTGCCGCCGACCTGCTGCGCGACGAAGTTGACGAGCTCGCCGGCCTTGAGCTTGGCGATGCTGTCGTTGGTCACGCCCGCGGCGATCTGCACCTTGCCGCCCTCGACGGTGGCCAGCACGATCGCGGCCGTCTTGAGCTTGTCCTTCAGCTTGTCCATCGTGTCGCGCAAGGTCTTCGCGTCGGCGCCGGCCAGCATCGCGGCCAGCACCTTGATGCCGTTCACGTCGACGGCGCCGGCCATCAGCTCGTCGCCCTGCGACGACGCGAGCTTGCCCTTCAGCGCTGCGAGTTCCTTCTCGAGCGCGCGCACATGATCCAGCACCTGCGTCAGGCGCGCCGGCACTTCCGCGGGCGACGCCTTCAGCGCGCCGGCCAGCTGCTGCACCGTGCCTTCGAGCGACTGCAGGTAGGCCAGCGCGTTGTCGCCGGTGATTGCCTCGACCCGCCGCACGCCGGCCGCGACGCCACTCTCGCCGACGATCTTGAACAGGCCGATGTCGCCGGTGCGCTGCACGTGCGTGCCGCCGCAGAACTCGCGGCTGCTGCCGATGTCGAGCACCCGCACCTCGTCGCCGTACTTCTCGCCGAACAGCATCACTGCGCCGGATTTCTGCGCCTCCTCGATCGGCATGACGCGGGCATTCGTCGCGGCGTTCGCCAGGATCTCGGCATTGACGATCGCTTCGACCTGCGCGATCTGCGCCTCCGTCAGCGGCCCGTTGTGGACGAAATCGAACCGCGTGCGATCGGCGTTGACCAGCGAGCCCTTCTGCTGCACGTGCTCGCCGAGCACCTCGCGCAGCGCCTTGTGCATCAGGTGGGTCGACGAGTGGTTGCGCACGGTCTTCGCGCGCTGCTCGGCATCGACCTTGGCGGTGAACACGTCGCCGACCTTGATCTCGCCCTCGGCGACGCGGCCATGGTGGCCGAACACCGCCGCCTGGACCTTGATCGTGTCTTCGACCAGGAAGCGCGACGTGGCGTTGCGCAGCTCGCCCGTGTCGCCGACCTGGCCGCCGGACTCGGCGTAGAACGGCGTGTGGTCGAGCACGATCACGGCGTCGTCGCCCGACGTCGCGCTCGCGACGGCACTGCCGTCGACATAGACCGCGGTCACCTTCACGCCGTCGCGCGCCAGCTCGTCGTAGCCGTGGAACTGCGTGACCGCGCCGCTGTATTCCAGCCCCTGCGCCATCTTGAACTTGCCGGCCTCGCGGGCGCGTTTCTTCTGCTCGTCGAGCAGCTCGTTGAAGCGCGCCTCGTCGACCGTGACGCCGCGCTCGCGGCATACGTCGGCGGTCAGGTCGACCGGGAAGCCGAAGGTGTCGTGCAGCTTGAACGCAGTGTCGCCGTCGAGTTGCTTGGAGCCCGCCTTGTCCAATGACGCGAGCGCCTTCTCCAGGATCTCCATCCCGTTCGCGATGGTGCGGAAGAAGCCTTCCTCTTCCTGCTTCAGCACCTCGAACGCGCGCTTCTCCTCGCGGCGCAGCTCGGGGTAAGCGTCGCCCATCTCGTTGGCGAGCGCGCCGACCAGCGTGTGGAAGAACGGCTTGCGCGCCCCGAGCTTGTAGCCGTGGCGAATGGCGCGGCGGGCGATGCGGCGCAGCACGTAGCCGCGGCCCGCGTTGCTCGGGATCACGCCGTCGACCACCGTGAAGGTGCAGGCGCGGATGTGGTCGGCGATCACCTTGAGCGACGGCGACTCGATGTCGCAGTCACCCCCGCCCGCCAGATCGACCGCCTTCTTCGACGCGGCCAGCAGGTTCACGAACGTGTCGATCTCGTAGTTGCTGTGCACGTGCTGCAGCACCGCGGTCAGGCGCTCCAGGCCCATGCCGGTGTCCACGCTCGGCTTGGGCAGCTTGTGCATCACGCCCGCGTCGTCGCGGTTGAACTGCATGAACACGTTGTTCCAGATCTCGATGTAGCGGTCGCCGTCTTCGTCGGGCGAACCCGGCGGGCCGCCGGCGATCTCCGGGCCGTGGTCGTAGAAGATCTCGGTGCACGGCCCGCACGGACCGGTGTCGCCCATCATCCAGAAGTTGTCGGAGGCGTAGCGCGCGCCCTTGTTGTCGCCGATCCGCACGATGCGGTCTGCCGGCACGCCGACGTCCTTGTTCCAGATCTCGTAGGCCTCGTCGTCCTCGGCGTAGACGGTGACCCAGAGCTTTTCCTTCGGCAGCTTGTAGACCTCGGTCAGCAGTTCCCAGGCGTAGGCAATCGCGTCCTTCTTGAAATAGTCGCCGAAGCTGAAATTGCCCAGCATCTCGAAGAAGGTGTGGTGGCGCGCGGTGTAGCCGACGTTCTCGAGGTCGTTGTGTTTGCCGCCGGCGCGGATGCACTTCTGCGCGGTCGTCGCGCGCGAGTACGGGCGGCGGTCGGTGCCCAGGAACACGTCCTTGAACTGGTTCATCCCGGCGTTCGTGAACAGCAGCGTCGGGTCGTCGCCGGGCACGACCGGGCTCGATGCGACGATCGCGTGCCCTTTCGCCTCGAAGAACTTCAGGAAGGTCTGGCGGATTTCGGAAGCTTTCATCCGGCTCTTTCGTTGCTATCTCGTTGGGTACAGCGTGCCAGGCGGGGCCGGCAAACTTTCGATTATAGGAAGGCAGGTGGCCCGGGCCGAGCAGGATGCTGGAGGCGACCACCTGGCAGGTCGGTCATGCCCGCGGCCACCGCACCGTGGGCGTGCGCCAAGGGGTCGCGCAGCGAACGCAGGTGCCCCGGAGATCATCCGCGGCCGCAGCGGATTGAACATCGTCGGCGGCGACCTGGTCGAGATCGCACCGCCCTACGACCCCTCGGGCAACACGGCGCTGTCCGGCGCCAAGCTGCTTGCTCTGCGAGATGCTGTGCGTGCTGCCGGGCGTCGGCCGCCGCTGGGCCGCCTTCGGCAGCCTACTCGTCGTTGGCCGCGCTGACCGGCGCCGCGCCGGGCGCGCCGAAATTCGAGAAACCTGCGCGGCCCTGGGCCTGCGCCGCTGCCGCGAGACCGACGGCGCGGCGCAGCAACGCGTCCGGCTGCGCGCCGTCCTGCGGGTACTGCCCGATGCCGAGCGCGGTCGCGACGCTCAGGTCCTCGCCGGCGACGCGCAGCGGCTGCAGCAGCGACTGCATCAGCTTGGCGCCCACCCGTTCGGCATCGGCCGGCGACAGGATCGACCCGAGCAACACCGCGAAGCTGTCATCGCCCAGCGAGGCCACGACATCGCTGGCGCGCACACCGGCACGCAGGCGCACGCCGACCTTGCGGCGCAGCACGTTCGCCGCCTCGCGACCGTGCCGTGCCTCGGCCGTCGCGAGGCCCTCGATGCGCAGCGCGAGCACGGCCATCGGTGCGGGCTCGCGCTCGCGCAACGCGAGCAGCTGGCTCATGTGCTCGATCAGCTGCTGCTGGTGCGGCAGCCCGGTGTCGAGGTCGGTGGCGTAGGCGGTGCGTGCGTCGCGCTCGAGGCGCTTGCGCTCGATCGCGGCGCGCAGGCGTTGCGGCAGCGACGGCATGGCGAGTTCGGCCGCCACGAGCACGTCCTGCGCGCCGCGCTCCCACCAGGCGAGGACGCGGGCGGGCGCCAGGTCGGCCACGACCACGACGATCGCGATCTCGCGACCCACCTCGGCGGCGATCTCGACCGCCTGGGCGTCGTCGGTCAGCACCAGCGCGTCGCAGGCCTCCTCCGCGAGCCGCGCGAGCACGGCGTCGTGGCCATCGCAACGCAGCACCGCGAACGGGCCGAAGCCCGAGGCCTGCAGGGCCTGCGCCGGCAAGTCCAGCTGGGTGGCGATCGTCAGGTCGCGGCCGCCGCCGGGTTCGGTATCAGTCATCGCGACAGAATACCGCGGCGCGCAGCAGGCGGCGTGACGATCAGTAGATCATCCGACCATCGCCCAGCAGGTGCGAGTGGCAGTCCTTCTTGGCCACCAGGCAGTTCTGGAACCACGCTTCGCTGACATCGTGACGCCAGCCGTTGAACCAGTCGCCATGCGACGAGTAGCCACCCGGCTTGGCCGTGTCGTAGTTGTCGCTGGCCAGCCGCCACTTGAGCGCGGCATCCCGGGTCTTCGCGGTGTAGACGACGTTGAACGAGATCTCCGGCAGGATCACCGGGTGCGAGGCCGGGCAGGCCAGCATCTGCCAACCCCGGGTGCTGGAGGGATCGGGCACGGCCACCGGGTAGCTCATGTGGCTCTTGTGGTCCGGGCTGTCGAGGTTGACGCCGTCCCAGCACTGGGGGAAGAAGATCTCCTGCCACACGGACGCGCCCAGGTCGCAGTTCGGGATCGCGCTGCCGTACTTGTCGTTCTCGCCGAGCGGACCGCCGATGCACTTGAAGCGGTAGGCGAACACGTCGGTGTCGGTGCGCGGCGCCGTCGCGGCAGGGTTGCCGGCCACCATGCGCAGGCCCTGCGGGATGCCGCGGCTGAGCTTGTCGCCGGTGAACACGCCGGCCTTGTAGTAGACGTTGATCTCGTCGGGCGCGACCGGCTTGCCGGTGGCGGTGTCGATCATCGTCGGCACCCAGTACGCCGAGCGGTTGGCGATGCCGCCGCGGCAGGTGCTGTTGCCGAAGGCCAGCAGCGAATCGGTCGTCGAGTTCTCGCTCACGGCCGTGTTGCCGAAGAAGGTGTGCAGATGCGACTGGCCCACCGTGCCCGGGAACACGATCGGATCGATGCGCGCCATCTTCGAGAAGTTGCACGACGTCCGGAATGCACCCAGGTCGCTGTCCGCGGGGCGCTCCGTGGTGGGCATCACCTGGAACAGTCCGCTGCCCGGGCTGCCGGTCGGCAGAGCCGAATAGACGATGGACAGGGCGGAAGCCAGCATCGCGGAACCGGACGTGTCCTTCGCGACCCCGGCGGGCTTGGTCCAGCAGGAAGTGACGCGGTTGTCGGGCCAGTCCGCGCCGAGCGATCCGTTGCACCAGACGCTCTTGTCGAAGACCGTGCCGCTGGTGAACTTGGTGCCGTTCCCCCAGATCACGACGCTCGGCTCGGTCACCCTGCAGAGCTGACCGAACTCGGCGCACTTGACGTAGCCGGCGGTCGGGGCCGGTGCCGTCGTGACCGGCGTTGCCGGCTTGGTCGACACGGCGGCGGCGCTGGCCGCGGGCTTGGGCGCGGCGGCTTTCACGACGACCGCGGGCGCACGCGTTCCGGCAGCACAGCGCCCGAACGGGCTGGTGGTGGCCGTCGACTTGCTGCAGTCGACCGGCGTCGTCGAGAAGGTGAACGTCTTACCGCCGGATCCGGCGTGTGCAATCAGGGGGGGAGCAACAGGCAAAAGGAAGCCGCTGCTGCGAGAGTGATTCGCCGCATGTGGTGTGTCGAGAAGAGGAAGAGAACTGAGGAACGCGAACGTCCGACGGAATGACCAAGTCGCCCGGCGCGGTTTCGGTGAGGGACGTCGTTCTCACGTCACTGCCAAGCGCTGGGCCGAGCGAACTCTATCCGCGGATCGAGTCAGTCCCACGCAACCGACGAAAGTCGATGTAACGCACGCCGGACCGGTGCGTGCAGCCGAGGCAGCGCCTTCAGGCTGGAGCGGGTGAGGGGAATCGAACCCCTGTATGAAGCTTGGGAAGCTGCCGTTCTACCATTGAACTACACCCGCGGCTGGGCGCGATTCTAGCGCGCGGGCGCGCTCAGGCGCTCGCCGTGCGCTGCCCGTCGGCGCCGCGGCCGGCGATGTCGATCACGGTGTCGCGAACCGTGTCGTTGACGCGCTGCAGGCCGCCCGCTGCCACCGCACAACGCCCGCGCTCCGCCATCGCCTCGGCCGCTTGTGGATCGCGCAGCAGCTCGGCGCATTGCCGCACCCAGGCCGCGGCGGCATCGGCCACGCGCAAGTGAAGACCATCGGTCAGTTCCCTGTCGAAGCCGGCATGCGCGAACCGCGAGGCCACCAGCGGACGGCCGTGAACCAGCGCGTCGATCACCTTGATCTGGGTGCCGCCGCCCGACTGGATCGGCGCCACCACCAGCGCCGCACGATCGTATTCGGCCGCCAGCGCATCGACGAAACCGTGGAAATGGATCGCATCGCGGTGCAAGGTCGCCGCCAGGATCGAGGGGTACCTGCCGACGACATGCAACTCGACCTGCGGGAACTCTTCCACCAGCGACGGCAGGACCTCGGTCGCGAACCAGAGCAACCCGCGCGCGTTCGGCGGATGGTCGAAGTAGCCGACCATCAGGATCCGGCCGGGCACCGGCGCCTGGCGCGCGCGGCCGGCGTCCGGCGCGAGCACGGTGTTCGGAACCCAGGACAGCGCACGTGCTTTCAGTCGCGCCCCGTCGGCGGGGTTGACGTACCAGACATGCGCCGCACGGGTCAGCGCCACGCGGGCCGCGAAATTGCGCAGCCCCAGCGCGGCGCGCACCCGCAGCGACACCGGCAGGTTGGGCGAGATCGACTTGAACATGTCGTCCGCATCGACCACCAGACGCGTCCAGGCGCGGAGCGGCACAAACAGCGCCAGGCCGATGTAGCGCGCCACGATGACGTCGTAGCCGCCCGCGCGCACCACGGCGGCGACGTGGCGGCGGATCGCCAGCCGCTGTCCCAGTTGATGCAGCCTGCCACTGCCGCGCGCATAGAGGGCACGCTTGACGCGCCCCGGCTGCCACTCGGTGTCGAGCCGGGTCGACGGGGCGCCGTGGATCACCAGCGTGTCCACCTCGCCCACTTGCAGCAGCGCCTCGCGGATCTGGTGACTGCGGATCGCGCCGCCATAGGAGCGATCGTCGATGTCGGCCAGCGTGAGGTACAGCATGCGCATTTGCGACAATCATCCCATGCGCAGGCGCTGTTCCGGCGCGCCAGGCGTGGCGTCGCGGCGCGCGGTTCAACCGTTCCTGGCGAGCCAGGCCACCATCGCGTCCAGCGCGGGCCGGCCGGCGGCGGGGTCGGCACTGTTGACCATGAGGGCCACCGCATACATCTTGCCGCTCGCCCCGTGGACGTACCCGGCAAGCGCCCGGGTGTCGTTCAGGGTGCCGGTCTTGAGGTACGCCTGGCCGGCGGCGCGGCTGCCGACCAGCCTGCCCTTCATCGTGCCGTCGACGCCGGCGATCGGCAGCGACTCGAAGAAGGCCTGCGCCTGCGCCGCGCGCCAGGCCTTGCGCAGCAACTGCACCAGCGCCCGCGGCTTGGCCCGCTCGCTGTGCGACAGGCCGGACCCGTTCTCGACCTCGATGTCGCCATCGGCCAGACCCTGCTCGCGCAGCCACATGGTCATGGTCCGCTGCGCACCGATCAAGGTGGCCGGCCGCGCCGGAAAGCCGGGCGAGAGGGAAAGCATCAGGTTGCGCGCGCCGACGTTGTCGCTGACCTTGTTGATGTCGCGCACCAGTTCCGTCAGCGGCTTGGAGCGGTCGAACGACAGTGGCTGCACCGGCTCGCCGTCCGACCCGAGCGGGATCGGGCTGACGCCCGGCACCACCGCGGCGGAGACGACCCGGCCGTGCAGAACGCCGCCCGCGGCCGCCCACATCGCCGGCAACGCGCGCGCCGCGATGCCGCTGTCCGGCGGCGGCACGAAACTCACGGTGCGCGTGCCGCACGCCGTGCCCCAGCTCCCGTGGACCAGCACGGTGGCTCGGCCATCCCGACCGCCCTGCCAGATCGGCACGACGCTGCAGCCGCCCCCCATCGACACGCGGTTGTCGATCCGCACGTCGCTGAGCGCCGGCCGCAGGCTCAGCGCCGCCCGGCCGCTGCGCGACGGCTGCACGACCACATCGAGCTGGCCCTCGTCGAGGGTCATCGCATCGGGCCACACATGCCGGGGCTCGCCGGCCGATTGCAACGGCGTGCCCTTGTGGTCGGCCGGCGTGAGCTGGAACGCGTAGCGGTCGAGCACGATGTCGCCCTCGATCTCGCGCAGGCCCTGATCGTGCATGCGCTTGAACCACGCGGCCAGGCCCTGCGACGTGAGCTGCGCGTTGCCGCCGCCGACGATCAGCAGATCGCCGACAAGCTTGCCCTGGGCCAGGGTGCCGAGCGCGAACGCGGAGGTGCGCCAACGGTAGTACGGCCCTAGCAGGTCGAGCGCGGCGAGCGAGGTCACGATCTTCGTCGTCGACGCCATCGTGTACGGCTGCTCGGCATTCAGCGCGAACACGGTGCGTTCGCCGATCACCTCCTGCGCGTACAGGCCGAAGCTCTGCGCGGGCAGGCCGGACGCCTTGATCGCGCCGGCCACCGCCGCCGGCAGGCCGACCGCCGCTTCGCGCGCGGGTGCCGGGCGCCTGGGCGCGGCCTCCGCCGTGGCGCCCAGGGCGACCAGCAGCACGACACCGAGTGCGCAGAGACATGACGGCTTGGACATGGGCGCGAGGCTAGCAGCCGCGGCGCCAGGCCCGCCCCCCGATCGCGTGTGGCCTGTGCGCGTGCGGGGCCATTGCGTGGCCGCCGTCACAATGCAGCCTGCCGAATTTTTGCGCTCACGCCACAGATGACCGACTCGAACGACCCCGCCTCGTTGCCGGAACGCCGCAGCATCCGCAGCTTCGTGGTGCGCGCCGGCCGGATGGGGCCGGGACAGACCCGCGCGCTGGCCGAGCTCGGCCCGCGCTTCGTGCTGCCGTACGCCGCTGCGCCGTTCGACTTCGCGGCGGCCTTCGGTCGCGACGCGCCGCGCGTGCTCGAGATCGGCTTCGGCATGGGCGACGCGACGGCCGCCATCGCGCAGGCGCTCCATGGCACCGACTTCATCGGGGTCGAGGTGCACACGCCCGGTGTCGGCGCGCTGCTCAAGCAGATCGGCGAACGCGGCCTGACAAACCTGCGCCTGCTCCAGCACGACGCGGTCGACGTGCTGCAGCAGATGATCGCGCCGGGCTCGCTGGCCGGCGTGCATGTGTTCTTCCCCGACCCGTGGCACAAGAAGAAGCACAACAAGCGGCGGCTGATCCAGCCCGACTTCGTCACGCTGCTGACGAGCCGGCTCGCGGCGGGCGGCTACCTGCACTGCGCGACCGACTGGCAACCGTATGCCGAGCAGATGCTGCAGGTGCTGTCGGCCGAGCCGGCGCTGCGCAACAGCGCCGACGGCTACGCACCCAGGCCCGAGTACCGGCCGCTGACCAAGTTCGAGAACCGCGGTCTGAAGCTCGGCCACGGCGTCTGGGACCTGGTGTTCGTCAAGCGCTAGTCGGCCCAGGTCACCAGGCCGCTGTACGCGGTGATCAGCACGACGATGCCGAACGCGATCCGGTACCAGGCGAACACGACGAAGGTGTGGGTCGAGATGTAGCGCAGCAGCCAGCGCACGCAGACCCAGGCCGACAGGAACGAGAACAGCAACCCGACGCCGAACAGCGGGATGTCCGCGGCCGACAGCAGCGCGCGCTCCTTGTAGAGGCTGTAGAGACCGGCACCGACCAGCGTCGGGATCGCGAGGAAGAAGCTGTAGTCGGTCGCGCATTTCCGGCTCAGGCCGAGCAGCATGCCGCCGATGATGGTCGCGCCGGAGCGGCTGGTGCCCGGGATCATCGCCAGGCACTGCACCAGGCCGACCTTCAGCGCGTCCATTCGCGACATGTCGTCGACCGTCGCCACGCGCGTTTCAACCGCGGTGCGGCGCTCGGCCCACAGGATGATGAAGCCGCCGACGATGAAAGTGCTCGCGACCACGATCGGCGTGAACAGGTGCGCCTTGATCGCCTTGCCGAACAGCAGCCCGAGCACCACGGCCGGCACGAAGCCGATTGCGACGTTGATCGCGAAGCGCTGCGCCTTCGCGTCGCTGCCCAGCCCCGCCATCGTCTCGCGCAGACGCTGCCAGTAGACGATGATCACCGCGACGATCGCGCCGGTCTGGATCGCGATGTCGAACACCTTCATCTTGTCGTCGTTGAAGCCGAGCAGCGAGCCGGCGAGGATCAGGTGGCCGGTGCTCGAGATCGGCAGGAACTCGGTCAGGCCCTCGACCACGCCCATCACGGCGGCTTTGAACAACAGGATCAGATCCAACGGTGACTCCGGCGATTGAGGACGCGCGATCTTACCGATGCCCCGTGGGGCGGCCCGGTGTCCCTGCCGCCCGCCTTGACCCTGCCGACACGTGCGGATACATTACTGACTGCTCAGTCAGTATGAAATCACCCGCCTCCGTCCGCACGTCTGCGACCGGCCCCGCCTCCGTGCGGCAGCGCCGCAAGGAGGCCCGACCGCAGGAACTGCTGGCCGCCGCGCTGGAGCTGTTCGTCGAACGCGGCTTCGCAGCCACCCGCTCGGAGGACGTGGCCGCGCGCGCCGGCGTCTCCAAGGGCACGCTCTACCTGTACTACCCGAGCAAGGAAGAGTTGCTGAAAGCCGTCGTGCGCGAAAACCTCGGCGCGCTGATCCGCGAGGGCACCGACATCGCGGAGGGCTTCGACGGCGACACCCAGGCGCTGCTCTCGCTGCTGATGCACACCTGGTGGGAGCGCATCGGCGAGACGCCGGCCTCGGGCATCTTCAAGATCATCCTGACCGAGATGGGCAACTTCCCGGACTTCGCGCGCTTCTACATGGACGAGGTGATCGAACCCGGACGCGCCCTGTTCACTCGCGTGCTTCAGCGCGGCATCGATGCCGGCGAGTTGCGCCCGGTCCATCTGTTCGAGACCGTGCACCTGCTGATCTTCCCGACCCTGATGCTGTGCCTGCACCGGCATTCGATCGGCCCGTGCCACCTGCCCAGCCGCGAACTCGATCCGCACCGTTTCATCGACACCCACATCGACACCGTCGTCAACGGCCTGCGGCGCCCGCCCGCAGCGCCCGCCGCCGCCACGCGCAAGAAAGCTCCGCCCCGCTCATGAAACCCTGGATGAAATGGACGCTCGCCCTGGTCGCGGTGGCGTTGGTCGTCGCGCTTGGCGCGCGCATCGTCAAGGGCCGGCGCCTGCAGGCGGCCGCCAACGCCCCCGTCGCCGCGCCGCAGCCGCTGGAACTGGGGCCGGCCGATGTCGGCACGGCGCGCGTCGCGCCGCTGGCGCGCACCCTGGCGGTCTCGGGCGGACTGAAGGCCGTGACCAGCGCAGTCGTCAAGGCGCGGATCGCCTCCGAGGTCAAGACCCTGACGGTCCGTGAAGGCGACGCCGTCAAGGCGGGCCAGGTGGTGGGCCAGCTCGACACCGTCGAGTTCGAGTGGCGGGTCAAGCAGGCCGAGCAGACCGCGCTGGCCGCGCGCACCCAGCTCGACATCGCCAAGCGAACGCTCGCGAACAATCGCGCGCTGGTCGAACAGGGCTTCATCTCGGCCACCGGCCTCGAGACCTCGGTCTCGACCGAAGCCGGCGCCGCGGCCAGCTACCAGGCCGCACTCGCTGCGGCGGAGCTGGCGCGCAAGTCGCGTGCCGACTCGCAGCTGATCGCGCCGATCGGCGGGATCGTGTCGCAACGCTTCGTGCAGCCGGGCGAGCGGGTCGGCGTCGAGGCGAAGGTGATCGAGATCGTCGACCTCTCGCGCATCGAACTCGAGGCGGCGGTCGCGCCGGAGGACGTCGGCGCGGTCCAGATCGGGCAGACCGCCCGCCTGAATGTCGACGGCCTCGCCGAGCCGGCCACCGCGACCGTGGCGCGCATCAACCCGAGCACCCAGGCGGGCACGCGCGCGGTGCTGGTCTACCTGGCGCTGCAGCCGCAGCCGGGGCTGCGCCAGGGCCTGTTCGCGCGCGGCCAGATCGAACTGCAGCGGCGCGACGCGCTGGTCGCGCCGGTGGCCAGCGTGCGAGTCGACCAGGCCCGGCCGTACGTGCTCGCGGTGCAAGGCGGGCAGGTGCGGCAGCGCACGGTCGAGCTCGGTGCGCGCGGCACCGCGCTGATCGACGGCCGCAGCGAACCCGCCGTCGAACTGCTCAGCGGTGCCACCGCCGGCGACGTGCTGCTGCGTGCCAGCGCCGGCGCGCTGCGCGACGGCACGGCCGTCAAGCTGGCCACGCCCGCAGCAGCACCGGCGGCCACGCCCGCACCGACCGGGTCCGCGCCCGGCTGAGCTCATGTGGTTCACCCGCGTCTCGATCGGCAACCCGGTGATGGCCGTGATGGTCATGCTGGCGTTCGTCGTGCTCGGCCTGTTCAGCTACCAGCGGCTGGCGGTCGACCAGTTCCCGAACATCGACTTCCCGACGGTGGTGGTCGTGATGGATTACCCCGGCGCCTCGCCCGAGATCGTCGAGAGCGAGGTCACCAAGAAGGTCGAGGAGGCGGTCAACACCGTCGCCGGCATCAGCTCGCTCTACTCGCGCTCGTACGAGGGCACCTCGGTCGTGATCGTCGAGTTCAACCTCGATGTCGACGGCCGCAAGGCGGCCGACGACGTGCGCGAGAAGGTCGGCCTGATCCGGCCGCTGCTGCGTGACGAGGTCAAGGAGCCGCGCATCTCGCGCTTCGACCCGCAGAGCGTGCCGATCTTCAACGTCGCGCTGCTGTCCACCGACGGCAAGAAGACGCCGCAGGAGCTGACCACCTGGGCCACTCAGGTGCTGCAGAAGAAACTCGAGAACGTGCGCGGCGTCGGCTCGGTCAGCGTGATCGGCGGCACCGAGCGCGAGATCAACCTGTACGTGAAGCCGTCCGCGCTCGACGCGCTGGGGGTCAGCATCGACCAGGTCGTCGCCGCCGTGCGCAGCGAGAACCAGGAGCTGCCGATGGGCTCGCTGCGCTCGCTCGAGCAGGAGCGTGTGGTGCAGATCAACGCGCGGCTGCAGCGGCCCGAGGACTTCCGCGAGATCGTGGTCGCACGGCGCGGTGCCAACGGCAGCCCGGTCAAGCTGTGGCAGGTGGCCGACATTGCCGACGGCCCGCAGGAGATCGACAGCGTCGCGCTGTACAACGGCCAGCGCACCGTGCTGCTGAGCGTGCAGAAATCGCAGGGCGAGAACACGATCGCGGTGGTCGACGGGCTGCAGCAGGCGCTCAAGGAAGCCAAGCCGCTGTTCCCGCCCGGCGTCAGCGTCGAGGTCAACCGCGACAACTCGCGCTCGATCCGCGTCTCGGTTGCGAACGTCAAGCGCACGCTGTTCGAGGGCGCGGCGCTGACGATCCTGATCGTGTTCCTGTTCCTGAACTCGTGGCGTTCCACCGTGATCACCGGCCTGACGCTGCCGATCGCGCTGATCGGCACGTTCCTGTTCATGTACCTGTTCGGCTTCACGATCAACAGCATCACGATGATGGCGCTGAGCCTGTGCGTGGGCCTGCTGATCGACGATGCGATCGTCGTGCGCGAGAACATCGTGCGGCACGTGCAGATGGGCAAGAGCGCGCACCAGGCGGCGCTGGACGGCACCAACGAGATCGGCCTGGCGGTGCTCGCGACCACGCTGTCGATCGTCGCGGTGTTCCTGCCGATCGGCTTCATGGGCGGCATCGTCGGCAAGTTCTTCCACGAGTTCGGCCTGACGATCGTCGCCGCGGTGCTGATCTCGATGTTCGTCAGCTTCACGCTCGACCCGATGCTCTCGAGCGTCTGGCACGACCCGCACTCGGCCGAGCACGACCCGGATGCGCCCCGGGTCACCCGCTACGACAGGACGATCGGCCGCGTCACCCACCTGTTCGACCGGCTGACCAACGCGCTGTCGCGCACCTACCAGCGCATCCTCGGCTGGTCGCTGAAGCACAAGCTGGCGACGCTGGCGATCGCGCTCGGGACCTTCGTCGCGAGCTTCTTCGTGATCCCGCTGCTCGGTGCCGAGTTCGTGCCGAAGGCCGACTTCTCCGAGACCCAGGTCAATTTCTACACGCCGGTCGGTTCGTCGCTCGAGCAGACCGAGGCCCGCGCCAAGCAGATCGACGCGGCGCTGCGCGAGCTGCCCGAGGTCAAGTACACCGTCACGACGATCAACAGCGGCCAGGCTGCCGGCAAGATCTACGGCGCAGTCTATGTGCGCATGGTCGACCGCAAGGACCGCGTGCGCAGCATCGACCAGATGGCGGTGCCGCTGCGCGCCAAGCTCGCGCGCATCCCCGGCATCACGATCACCAACATCGGCACCACCGACCTGGGCGGCGGCAAGAGCCTGCAGTTCTCCGTGCAGGGACCGGACCTGGCCGAGCTCGAGCGGCTGTCGCGCACGATCACGCCGAAGCTGCAGGCGATCCGCGGCCTGGTCGATCTCGACAGCACGCTCAAGCCCGACAAGCCGACCGTCTCGATCGACGTGAAGCGCGACGCGGCCTCCGATGTCGGGCTGAACGTCAACATGCTCGCGACCAGCCTGCGCACGATGATCGCCGGCACCACGGTGGGCAACTGGCGCGCGCCGGACGGCGAGAACTACGACGTCAACGTGCGCCTGAGCCCCGACGCGCGCGTCTCGATCGCCGACCTGCAGCGCACGCCGATCAACGTGCCCGCCGCGGCGGACGGCTCGCCGCGCTCGGTGCGGCTGTCGCAGGTGGCCGACATCCGCGCCTCGACAGGGCCGAACCAGATCAACCGCCGCGACCTGAACCGCGAGATCAACTTCGACGCCAGCGCGTTCGGGCGCAGCTCGGGCGAGGTCTCGGCCGAGATCAAGGCCGTGCTGGACAACGTCGCCTGGCCGCCCGGCTACCGCTACAGCTTCGGCGGTTCGACCAAGAACATGACCGAGTCGTTCCAGTACGCGATCGGCGCGCTGGCGCTGGCGATCGTGTTCATCTACATGATCCTGGCGAGCCAGTTCAAGAGCTTCCTGCAGCCGATCGCGCTGATGAGCGCGCTGCCGCTGACGTTGATCGGCGTCGTCCTGACGCTGCTGGTGTTCGGCTCGACGCTGAACATGTTCAGCATCATCGGCATCGTGATGCTGATGGGGCTGGTGACGAAGAACGCGATCCTGCTGGTCGACTTCGCGATCCGTTCGCGCGCCGGCGACCATGGGGAGCCGCCGCGCAGCCGCGAGGACGCCCTGCTCCACGCCGCGCAGGTGCGGCTGCGGCCGATCCTGATGACGACGCTGGCGATGGTCTTCGGCATGGTGCCGCTGGCATTCGCGCTGTCCGAAGGCTCGGAGCAGCGCGCACCGATGGGCCAGGCGGTGATCGGCGGGGTGATCACTTCGTCGCTGCTGACGCTGGTCGTGGTGCCGGTGATCTATTGCTACCTCGACGACCTCGCCACCTGGGCAAAGCGGCGCTGGCGCGGCACGCCGGCAGGTCTCGCCGCCGAGCCCACGAAATAGAATCCCGGCGCGCCACCCTCTTCCCTGCGACCACCATGAACATCGAACAAGCCCGCTTCAACATGATCGAACAGCAGATCCGCCCCTGGGATGTGCTCAATCTCGGCGTGCTGGAGCTGCTCGCCGTCGTCAAGCGCGAGGATTTCGTGCCGCCCGAGCACCGGGCGCTGGCCTTCGTCGACACCGAGGTGCCTCTTCCGTCTTCCACGAATGGCCAGCAGTGCATGCTGGCGCCGAAGATCGAGGCCCGGCTGCTGCAGGAACTCGCCGTGCACAAGCATGAGCGCGTCCTCGAGATCGGCGCCGGCTCCGGCTACATGGCCGCGCTGCTCGCGCACAAGGCGCAGCAGGTCACGACGCTCGAGATCGACCCCGAGCTGGCCGCCTTCGCGACCGCCAATCTGCGCCGCGCCGGCGCGGCGAACGTCACGGTGGTGATCGCCGACGGCAGCGGCGGCCTGGCCGGCGACGGCCCGTTCGACGTGATCCTGCTCTCCGGCTCGGTCGCCGAGGTGCCGCAGGCGCTGCTGTCGCAGCTCAAGGTCGGCGGGCGCCTGGCCGCGATCGTCGGCAGCGAGCCGGTGATGCGCGCGGTGCTGATCACCCGCACCGGCGACCGGGGCCTGGAGCGCCGCGTGCTGTTCGACACCGTCGCGCAGCGCCTGCGCGGCTTCCCCGAACCGACCCGATTCCACTTCTGATGAAGCAGCTCTCCGGTCGCGACCTTGTCGGCATGAGCACGGCAGCCGGCGCGCCGATGCCGCTGCTGCTCGACGTGCGCGAGCCCTGGGAGTTCGAGCTCGCGGCGATCCGGATCGACGGGCTGGAGACGCGGCTGATGCCGATGAACAGCGTGCCCGCCCGGTTGGCCGAGCTCGATCCGGTGCAGCCCGTCGTCTGCATCTGTCATCACGGCGCCCGAAGTGCGCAGGTCGTCGCATTTCTCGAGCGCCAGGGCTTCGAAGCGGTCTATAACCTCGCGGGCGGCATCGATGCCTGGTCGGCGCAGGTCGATGCAGGCGTCCCGCGCTACTGACAAGAAGACAAGACAAACCCAAACCGAGTTGGAGAGGTCCACCCCATGCCGCTGAGCCACCGCTTCCCTTCCCTGCGCGCCGGTCGTCCGCGTGCGCTCGTGGTGGCGCTCGCCGCCGCGCTGCCGCTCGCCTTCGCCACGCTCGGCGCCCGCGCGCAAAGCCTGCAGGAGCTCTACCAGACGGCGCACGGCTATGACGCCAGCTACCTCTCGGCCCGCGCCAGCCTGGACGCCGCGCAGTACCGCTACGACCAGGCGCGCGGGCTGCGGCTGCCGCAGGTGGGCCTCTCCGTCAACGGCGGCCGGCAGCTCAGCAGCACGCCGGACGCGCCCTCGACCCAGCAGGCCAACAGCAACAACTACGGCGCCAGCGTGAACGGCTCGCAGACGCTGTTCAACCGCGCCAACGACGCAACGATCGCGCAATCGGCCAAGGCCGTCGACGCCTACCGCGCCGACCTGGATGCCGCCGAGCAGGACCTGATCCTGCGCGTCTCGCAGGCCTACTTCGACGTCCTCGCGGCGCAGGACAACCTCGCCACCGCGCGCGCCAGTCTGGCCGCGATCTCCGAACAGGTGGCGTCGGCCAAGCGCAACTTCGAGGTCGGCACCGCCACCATCACCGACACGCGCGAAGCCCAGGCCCGCTACGACCTGGCGCGCTTCACGCAGATCCAGGCCGAGAACGACCTGACCACCAAGCGCATCCAGCTCGACCAGACGGTCGGCCGCAGCGGCGTCGTGCCCAAGCAGCTCGCGGTGCCGATCGCACTGCCGCCGCTGGCGCCGGCGAACATCGACGACTGGGTCGCGCGCGCCGATGCCGAGCACCCGCTGATCCGCAAGGCGCGCACGGCCCTCGAGATCGCCCGGCTCGACACCGACAAGGCCAAGGCCGGCCGGCTGCCCGTCGTCACGCTGAATGCCAGCTACGGCCGCGGGCGCACCGACGTCGCCGGGCAGCTGACCTCGTCGAACCCGCTGGTGCCGGGCTCGAGCCCTTTCGCGTACGGCACGCCGACGACCTCCAGCCAGATCGGCGTGACGCTGAACGTGCCGCTATTCTCCGGCTTCCAGATCCAGAACCGGATCAAGGAAACGCTGGTGCTCGAGGACAAATCGCAGAGCGACCTCGAGAACGCCCGCCGCAGCGTCACGCAGCTGACGCGGCAGCTCTACTACCAGGTCGGCTCGGCCGGCGCGCAGGTCGCCGCACTCGAGGCCGCCGAGTCGTCCAGCAAGCTGGCGCTGGAGGCCACGCAGCTCGGCTTCAAGGTCGGCGTGCGCGTCAACATCGACGTGCTGAACGCGCAGGCCCAGCTGTTCAACACCCAGGCCCAGCTCGCGAAGGCGCGCTACGACCTGATCATGGCCGGCCTGCGGCTGCGCCAGGCGTCCGGTCAGCTCGCCCCGCAGGACGTGGCCTCGGTCGACGCGCTGCTGATCCGCTGAGGACGGCGCCCCCGCGGGCCCACCCGATGCGCGGTAGCCCGGCGCGCCACGTTTCTTGACGGTGCAGACACTCCGCGTGCATGCGGCGCGGGCACACTGCCCACATCCCGACGACGACGCGCCATGCCCAGCACGAGCCCCATCCATGCGGCCATCGCCGCCCACCGCTTCGGCCTCGGCGAGCCCGCGCTCGACGCGATGGCCGCCGACCCTGCACGCTGGTTGACTGCGCAGATCGGTCCCGCCGATGCGCCGCGCGGCGATGGGCTGATGAGCACCGCGCAGGCGCTGGCCTTCGTCGCGGCCGAGCGCGAGGAACGCCGCGCCGCCCGCAGTGCGACCGCCGCCAGTGCGACCGAGCCGGCCGCCGCGCAGGCAGTCGCCGGTCGCTATCGCGACGTGATCGTCGCCGACGCGCGCTCGCGCCTGCTCACCGCGGCCACGACCGCGCGGCCGTTCGCCGAACGCCTGCACTGGTTCTGGGCCAACCACTTCACCGTCTCGCTCGCCAAGGGCAGCACGCGCGGGCTGGTCGGCGCATTCGAGCGCGACGCGATCCGCCCGCACATCGCCGGCTCGTTCGAGCAGCTGCTGTTCGCGTCGACGACGCATCCGGCGATGCTGCGCTACCTCGACAACGTCCAGTCGGCCGGGCCGGGCTCGCCGATCGTCGCGCGCGCCGCCCGCCGGGCACAGCGCATGGACGGAAGCCCGCGCGTCACCGGCCTCAACGAGAACCTGGCGCGCGAGGTGCTGGAGCTGCACACGCTCGGCGCCGAGAGCGCCCGCGCCGGCGTCTACACGCAGGCCGACGTGACCCAGTTCGCCGCGTGCTGACCGGCTGGCGCGTCGGCGTCCAGGACACCGATCCGGCGCGCAACTTCGACCCGGCCTGGCACGACCCCGGGCGCAAGACGCTGCTAGGCCGCAGCTACCCCGAAGGCCCGGACGCGCTGCGCAAGGTGCTGCACGACCTGGCCGCGCATCCGGCCACCGCGCGCTTCATCGCGTCCAAGCTGGCGCGTCACTTCGTCGCGGACATCCCGCCGCCGGCGTTGGTCGATCGCCTGGCCGCCACTTACGAGCGCCACGGCGGCGAACTGGCGCCGCTCTACCGCGCGCTGATCGCCAGCCCCGAGGCCTGGATGGTGCCGGCCGCGAAGCTGAAGACCCCCGAGGAATTCGTGATCTCGTCGGTGCGCCTGCTGCGGCTGAACCCGCGCCTGTTCGACCGCGGCGATGCGCCCGGCCAGAGCGGCGTGATGGCGCTCGGCCAGCGCATCCAGGCCGCGCCGTCACCCGCCGGCTGGAGCGACCGCGCCGAGGACTGGCTCGGCCCCGACGCGGTCTGGAAGCGCGTCGAGTGGTCGACGCGCACCGCCAACCGCCTGGGCAGCAGCGTCGACGCGCGCACGCTCGCCGCGCAGAGCCTCGGCCCGCTGCTCGGCACCGAGACGCGCACGCAGCTCGAGCGCGCTGCCGACGCGCCCCAGGCACTCGCGCTGCTGCTGATGGCCCCCGAGTTCCAACGCCGCTGAGTCGTGAAGAGGAGCAACGCGATGAACCCCGTCGACCCGAACGCCCTGCGCCGCCGCCTGCTCGCCGGGGCACTGGCAGCCGCCGCGCTGGCGCCCGCCGCGACGCTCAGCTTCGCCGGAAGCGGTGCGAAGGACGAACGGCGCTTCGTGCTCGTCATCCTGCGCGGCGGCCTGGACGGGCTTTCGGCCGTGCCGGCGATCGGCGACCCGGACTTCGCTGCCGCGCGCGGCCCGCTCGCGCAGTTCGGCGCCGCGCCGCTGGCGCTGCCGGACACGCCGTTCGCGCTGCATCCGCAGCTCGCGCAACTGCACGCGATGTACGGACGCGGCGAGCTGACCGTGCTGCACGCGGTCGGCCTGCCCTACCGCGACCGCTCGCACTTCGACGCACAGCAGGTGCTGGAGAGCGGCGGCACCCGACCCTACGACCTGTCGACCGGCTGGCTCGGCCGCGCGCTCGCGCCGTCGAATGCGAAGGCGCTCGCGCTGAACACCGCCGTGCCCCTGGTGCTGCGCGGCCCTGGCATCGTCGACACCTGGGCGCCGTCGGTGCTGCCGGACCCGGGCGCCGACCTGGTCGCGCGCCTCGGGCGCATGTACGCGAACGATCCGCCGCTCGCGACCGCGCTGGAACGCGCGCGGCGCCTGCATGCCGAGAACGCGATGGCCAGCGACGCGGTGGCGCCGGGCGGCCCGCGCGGCGGCAACTTCACGGTGCTGGCCACGCGTGCCGCCGCCTTCCTCGGCGCGCCGGACGGTCCGCAGGCCGCGGTGCTCGAACTGGGCGGCTGGGACACGCACGCGAACCAGGCCAACCCGACCGGAGCGCTGACGGGCAACCTGCGGCAGCTGGACGCCGGCTTGGCCGCGCTGCGCGATGGCCTGGTGTCGACCGGCGCATGGAAGCGCACCGTCATCGTCGTGGCGACCGAGTTCGGGCGGGAGGTCGCCGTGAACGGGACGCTGGGCACCGACCACGGCACCGGCGCCGCCGCCTTCGTGCTGGGCGGCGCCGTGAACGGCGGCCGCGTGCATGCGGAGTGGCCGGGCCTGGCGAAGCGCGACCGCAACGACGGGCGCGACCTGAAGATCACCACCGACCTGCGCGCGGTCCTGAGGAGCGTGCTGGCCGATCACCTGCAGCTCGCGTCACGCGCGCTGGACAACGACGTGTTCCCCGGCAGCGGCGCGCTCAAGCACGTCGCCCTGTTGAGGGCCTGAGGCGCCGGCGCCGGTGCGGGTCAGCCGGGGATCTGCGGCTCGACCAGCATCGCGAGCTGCGTCAGCGATTCCTGCCAGCCCAGGTAGCACATCTCGACCGGGATCATCGACGGGATGTCCTCCTGGACGATGCTGAGGTCGGTCCCGCAGGAGACGGCCTTGAACGTGATGGTGGTCGTCATGCCGCCCGCCAGGTTCGGGTCGTCGAAGCGGTCGGTGTAGCGGATCTTCTCCGCCGGCACCAGCTCGAGGTACTCACCACCGAACGAGTGCGCGTGGCCGCTGCCGAAGTTTCGGAACGACATCTTGTGCGTGCCGCCGACTGTCGCCTCGAGGTGATGGACGGTGCAGGTGAAGCCGAACGGCGGCAGCCATTTGGCGACGGCGTCCGGCTCGAGGAAGGCGCGGTAGATGCGCTCCGCGGGGGCACGCAGGACACGGTGAAGGCGGACGGTACCGGTGGACATGGCGAGCGCGCGCGACGGCGCTGGAGTGGCGTGAGGCGCGACCTTACGCCAATCACGCGCGCAAGGACAGACCCGCCCCGGTGACCAGAGGCAACATGCGGCGCGCCATCCGCGCCGCGGCGCCGCGATGGCGCGACGCGAATTCCAGCGCGTGGGCCGACAGCGCTTCCAGCTGCGCCGGCTCTTCGAGCAACGCCACTGCGAGCGCCACGCCCTCGTCCATGTCGGCGACCCGCAGCGAGGCGCCGGCGGCGAGCGACAACTCGGCGGCCTCGCTGAAGTTGAAGGTGCTCGGCCCCAGCACGAGCGGGCAGCCGCAGGCCGCCGCCTCGATCAGGTTGTGGCCCCCCAGCGGCGCGAAGCTGCCGCCCAGCAGCGCCACGTCCGCGGCCGCGTAGTACAGCGCCATCTCCCGCATCGAATCGCCGAGCCAGACCTGGGCGTGCAGCGCGTCGTCGGGGGGCGCATCGGTCCACGTGCTGCGCCGTGCCAGCGTCAGCCCGGCCCCTCGCACGAGGGCCGCGACCTCGTCGAAACGCTGCGGGTGGCGCGGCACGATCATCAGCAGCGTGTCGCCGTGCGGCGCGCGCTGCCAGGCGGCGAGCAGCGGCGCCTCCTCGCCTTCGCGAGTGATCGCGGCGAGCACGACGTCGCGGTTCAGGCGCGCGCGCCAGGCCGCGCCGCGGGTGAGTTGCGCCAGGTCCGGGGTCAGGTCGTATTTCAGGTTGCCGCAGACCTCGACCGCGCGCGCCCCGGCGGCGCGGATGCGCTGCGCGTCGTCGTCGGTCTGCGCCAGCACCAGCGCGACGCTGTCGATGGCAGGGCGCAGCACCGCATTGAACCGTTGACCGCGGCGAAAGCTCTTCTCGCTCAGGCGCGCGTTGGCCAGCACCATGGGCACGCCACCGGCCTGTGCCGCGAGCAACAGGTTCGGCCAGATCTCCGTCTCCATCAGCACGCCGAGCGCGGGGCGGAACTGCGCGATGAAGCGGCGCGTGGCGCCGGGCGTGTCGTACGGCAGCCAGGTCTGGCGATCGCCGTCGCGCAGCAGCGCCTGGCCGGCTTCGCGGCCGGTCGCGGTGCCGTGGGTCAGCAGCAGGCGCATCGCCGGATGCTCGGCCCGCAGCGCGTCGACCAGCGCGGCGGCGGCGCGGGTCTCGCCGAGCGACACCGCGTGCAGCCAGATCCAGCCCGCGCTGGGTGGCTCGGCATAACGGCCGAAGCGCTCGCCGAGGCGCGCGCGGTACAACGGCTCGGCGCGGCCGCGCCACCACAGCCGCAGCGCGTAGGCGGGCTGCAGCAGCCACAGCAGCGCCGAATACAGCGCGCGGGCGCGCGTTTCCGGCCAGGTGCTCAATGCACCGCCTCGCGCACGCCGGCCCAGGCCGCGGCGACCGCGTCCAGCGTCGGCGTCGGCTGCGCCTCGACCGACACCTGGTGCCGATGGCCATGCGCCGGTTGCGGCCCGGTGCGCCACGAGGTGGGGAAGTTGTAGATCTGGACGTGCGGCAGATCGAGCGCGACCGCGATGTGGCTCAGGCCGCTGTCCACGCCGATCACGCCCTGCGTCGCACCGAGCCGATCGGTCAGCGCATCCAGGTTCATCGCCGGCCACACCGCGGCCGACGCGCCGATCGCGGCGGCAATGCGCTGCGCGCGCGCGAGTTCGACCGGGCCGGCGTGCGGCAGCGCGATGCGCCAGCCCTCGGCCGCGGCGCGCTGGCCGAGTTCGATCCAGTGCGCTTCGGGCCAGAGCTTGTCGTCGCGCGAGGTGCCGTGCACGAACACCAGCGTCGGCGTGCTGTCGTCATGCGGCGCCGGTGCCGCGCGCAGGCCGAACACCGGCGGCCCGGCCAGCGCGTAGCCGAGCGCCTGCGCCGCCAGCACGCGCGAACGGTCGAGCGCGTGGATGCGCGGCTCGATGCGGATCGCGCGATCGACCAGCCAGCGCGCCGGCGGCTCGTGGCTCGCGCCGTCGGTGCGGTTGGCCAGGCCGTAGCTGGCGCCGGTCGGGGTGAGCTTCGCGAGTCGCGCGATCAGCGCCGACTTGGTCAGGCCCTGCAGGTCGAGCACCGCGTCGTAGCGGGTCGCCTGCAACCGCGCCTTGAACGCGCGCCACTCGGTCCGCACCGCGGCGGTCCACCAGGCCCTGATCCAGCGCCGCAACGCGCATTCCACGACCGTGTGCACGCCGTCGACGCGCCGCACCAGCGGCGCGAAACCGGGCTCGACGACCCAGTCGATCAGGGCCTCGGGAAACGCGGCGCGGATGTCATGCACCACCGGCATTGCATGCACCACATCGCCGAGCGACGACAGCTTGACGATGAGAACGCGCATGGAGCCCCTCGCCCGATGAGTACATCGGTCGATCCCCCGCGGGGATGCGGGCCGGCTTGGGAGCGGCCCGGCGCTCGACCCGCTGGGGCTCGGCCGCGTCACAGGGTCAGTGCGCCGCGGCGGCGACCTGGGCGTCGGGCTTCACGACGCGCAGCGCGGCCATGAAGTCGGCTTCGATCCGCTTCAGCGCCGCGGCGGTGTGGCCCTCGAAGCGCATCACCAGCACCGGCGTGGTGTTGCTGGAGCGGATCAGGCCGAAGCCGTCCTTGTAGTCGACCCGCAGTCCGTCGATCGTGCCGACCTCGCCCTTCGCGAAATGCGCGGCGAGGAAGGCCTTGTCGAGCAGCTTCTCGACGACTTGCCGCGGCTCGCCCTCGGCGCACGGCACGTTCAGCTCGGGCGTGCTGAAGCTGGTCGGCAGCGCGTTCAGCACCTTGCTCGGGTTCTTGCTGCGCGAGAGGATCTCGAGCAGGCGCGCCGCCGTATACGTGGCGTCGTCGAAGCCGTACCAGCGCTCGGCGAAGAAGATGTGGCCGCTCATCTCGCCGGCGATCGGCGCCCGGGTCTCGCGCAGCTTGGCTTTCACCAGCGAGTGACCGGTCTTCCACATCAGAGGCTTGCCGCCGGCCTTGCGGATCAGCGGCGCGAGGCGCTGCGTGCACTTGACGTCGAAGATGATGGTGCCGCCTGGCACGCGCTTCAGGATGTCGGTCGCGAACAGCATCAGCTGGCGATCGGGGTAGATGATCTGGCCGTCTTTCGTCACGACGCCGAGGCGGTCGCCGTCGCCGTCGAAGGCCAGGCCGAGTTCGGCATCGGTCTCGCGCACGGTGCGGATCAGGTCGGCCAGGTTCTCGGGCTTGCTCGGGTCGGGGTGGTGGTTCGGGAAGTCGCCGTCGACCTCGGAGTACAGCTCGGTGACATCGCAACCGAGCGCGCGCAGGATGCCGGGCGCCGACGCGCCGGGAATGCCGTTGCCCGAGTCGACGACGATCTTCATCGGCCGCGCCAGCCGGCAGTCGCCGACGATGCGCGCGAGGTACTCGGCGCCGATGTCCATCGTAGCGTTGCGGCCGGCGCCGCGCACGTAGTCCTCGGCCTCGATGCGGCGGCGCAGGTCCTGGATCTCGGCGCCGTAGATCGCCTTGCCGGCGAGCACCATCTTGAAGCCGTTGTAGTTCTTCGGGTTGTGGCTGCCGGTGACCATGATGCCGCTCTTGCAACCGCGCCGGCCGCGGGTCGCGGCCACGTAGTACAGCATCGGCGTCGTCACCGCGCCCAGGTCAACCACGTCGAGCCCGGTCGACTGCAGCCCCTTGATCAGCGCAGCGACCAGGCCGGGCCCGGAGAGCCGCCCGTCGCGCCCGACCGCCACCGCACGCTCGCCGGCCTTGACGGCCGCGCTGCCGAACGCCCGGCCGAGGTGCTCGGCGAAGGCGTCGTCGATACCGGCGCCGACGACGCCGCGGATGTCATAGGCTTTGAAACTGGAGGCGCTGACTTGCATGGGACAGGGAGACGTGGAAGGTGCGGCGATTGTAGGGACCGCCTCACCGTTGCCGCGCCCCGCCGTGCCGGTCAGTTGCTCTCGGCCAGCTGATCGAGGATCGCCGGATTCTCCAGGGTCGACGTGTCCTGCGTGATCGCCTCGCCCTTCGCGACCGAGCGCAGCAGGCGCCGCATGATCTTGCCGCTGCGAGTCTTCGGCAGGTTGTCGCCGAAGCGGATGTCCTTGGGCTTGGCGATCGGGCCGATCTCCTTGCCGACCCAGTCGCGCAACTGCTTCGCGATCGCCTTGGCCTCGTCACCGGTCGGGCGCGAGCGCTTGAGCACGACGAAGGCGCAGATCGCCTCGCCGGTCGTGTCGTCGGGGCGGCCGACCACGGCCGCCTCGGCGACCAGGTCGGTGCACGAGACCAGCGCCGATTCGATCTCCATCGTGCCCATGCGGTGCCCGGAGACGTTCAGCACGTCGTCGATGCGGCCGGTGATCGTGAAGTAGCCGGTCTCGGCATCACGGATCGCGCCATCGCCGGCGAGGTAGTACTTGCCCTTGAAATCTTCCGGGTAGTAGCTCTTCTTGAAGCGCTCCGGGTCGCCCCAGATCGTGCGGATCATGCTCGGCCATGGCTTCTTGACGACCAGAATGCCGGCGGTGCCGTTCGGCACGTCGTGGCCGGTCTCGTCGACGATCGCCGCGGCGATGCCGGGGAACGGCAGCGTGCACGAGCCCGGCACCAGGGGCGTCGCACCCGGCAGCGGCGTGATCATGTGGCCGCCGGTCTCGGTCTGCCAGAAGGTGTCGACGATCGGGCAGCGGCCGCCGCCGACATGCTTGTGATACCACTCCCACGCGGCCGGGTTGATCGGCTCGCCGACCGAGCCGAGGATGCGCAGGCTCTTCAGGTCGTAGCGGTCCGGGTGCACCGCGGCGTTCCCTTCGGCCGCCTTGATCAGCGAGCGGATCGCCGTCGGCGCGGTATAGAAGATCGTGACCTGGTGGTCCTGGATCATCTTCCAGAAGCGGCCGGCGTCCGGATACGTCGGCACGCTCTCGAACACGATCTCGGTGCCGCCGAGCGCCAGCGGGCCGTAGGTGATGTAGGTGTGGCCGGTGACCCAGCCGATGTCGGCGGTGCACCAGAACACGTCGTTCGGCTTCAGGTCGAAGGTCCACTTGGTCGTCAGCGCCGCGTGCAGCAGGTAGCCGCCGGTCGAGTGCTGCACGCCCTTGGGCTTGCCGGTCGACCCCGAGGTGTAGAGCAGGAACAGCGGGTGCTCGGCGCCGACCCACTCCGGCTCGCAGGTGGCCGCCTGGTTCTTGACTTCGTCGTGCAGCCAGTGGTCGCGGGCATCGTTCCAGGCGATCTTGCCGCCGGTGCGCTGGTAGACGATCACGTCCTTGACCGTCTCGCAGCCGGGCATCGCGAGCGCCTCGTCGACGATCGCCTTCAGCGGCAACTGCTTGCCGCCGCGCAGCTGCTCGTCGGCGGTGATCACCATCACGGCGCCGGTGTCGGCGATGCGGTCGCGCAGGCTCTGCGCCGAGAAGCCGCCGAAGATCACCGTGTGCGTGGCGCCGATGCGGGCACAGGCCTGCATCGCGACCACGCCCTCGACCGACATGCCCAGGTAGATCGCGACCCGGTCGCCCTTCTTGACGCCGCGCTGCTTCAGCGCGTTGGCGAGGCGGCAGGTGCGTTCGAGCAGCTCGCGATAGGTGACCCGGGTCAACTTGCCGTCGTCCGCCTCGAAGATCAGCGCGACCTTGTCGCCCAGCCCGGCCTCGACCTGGCGGTCCAGGCAGTTGTAGGAGGCGTTCAGCGTGCCGTCCTCGAACCACTTGAAGAACGGAGCGTCGGCATCGTTCAACACCTTCGTGAACGGCGTCTTCCAGCTCAGCAGTTCGCGGGCCTGACGGGCCCAGAAGGCCTCGTGGTCGGCGTCGGCCTCGGCGACCAGCGCCCGGTAGGCGTCCATGCCGGACACGTAGGCGTCCTTCATCGCCGCGGCGGAGGGGGTGTAGACGGGGGTCTCGGATGCGCTCATCGTTCTGTCTCCAAGGTGTAGGGGTGTTCCCCAGACTGCTTTGCCGCGCAGCGTAGGGCGTTGCTCTTACGAAGGGCTTACTCCGGGCGCCGCGAGGCCACATCTACAATTTCGCGCAGTATCTCTCAGCCGTCTTCCCGACGAACCCGCATGGCCCAAGCCCCCGATCCCCTCCGCCCGAACCATGCCGTGAAGCTGCGCCCGCTGCCGGCGTTCATCTTCATGAGCCGCTGGCTGCAGCTGCCGCTTTACCTGGGGCTGATCCTGGCGCAGTGCGTCTACGTGTTCCACTTCCTCGTCGAGCTGACGCACCTCGTGGAAGCGGCGTTCGGCAGCCAGGCCGCGCTGACGGCGCTGGTCGAAGGCATGGGCTACGTGTTTCCGGACGGTCAGTCCGCGAAGCTGACCGAGACCGTGATCATGCTGGCCGTCCTCGCGCTGGTCGACGTCGTGATGATCTCGAACCTGCTGATCATGGTGATCGTCGGCGGCTACGAGACCTTCGTCAGCCGCATGGACCTCGAAGGCCACCCCGACGAACCCGAGTGGCTGAGCCACGTCAACGCCTCGGTGCTGAAGGTCAAGCTCGGCACCGCGATCATCGGCATCAGCTCGATCCACCTGTTGAAGAGCTTCATCAGCGCCGCCAGCATGAAGCCCGAGGTGCTGATGTGGCAGACCATCATCCACCTCGCGTTCCTGCTGTCGGCGATCGCGATCGCCTACACCGACAAGCTGCTCAACGCGTCCGCGCCGCCGGCGCACTGAGCAGCAGCGCGACACCCAGCACCCCGGCGATCAACGAGCCGCCGAGCACGCCGAGCTTGACCTGGGTCTCGTAGGCGGCGTCCTGACCGACAAACGCGAGTCCGCCGATGAACAGGCTCATCGTGAAGCCGATGCCGCACAGCACGCAGACACCGAAGAACTGCCGTGTCGTCGACTCGGCTGGCAGCGCCGCGCCAGTGAGCCGCATCAGCAGCCATGAAGCGCCGAACACGCCGACCGCCTTGCCCAGCACCAGGCCGAGCGCGATGCCGAGCGGGATGCCCTGCGCCAGGGTGGCCAGCGAGACGCCCTGCAGGTTCACGCCGGCGTTCGCGAACGCGAACATCGGGAGCACGACGAAGGCGACCCACGGGTGCAGCGCGTGCTCGGCGGTCTCGAGCGGCGAGCCGCCCTGCGGATCGCGCAGCGGGATCGCCATCGCGGTGACGACGCCGGCCAGCGTCGCGTGGATGCCGGACTTCAGCACGCAGACCCAGATCACCAGCCCGATCACGACATAGGGGCCGATGTTCATCACCCTCGCGCGGTTCAGCAGCACCAGCAGCGCGATGCCGCCGCCCGCCGCGGCCAGCATCGGCAGCGAGAGCTGCGCGGTGTAGAACGCGGCGATCACGACGATCGCGCCGAGGTCGTCGATGATCGCGACCGCCGTCAGGAAGACCTTCAGCGAGGCCGGCACACGCGAGCCGAGCAGCATCAGGATGCCGAGGGCGAACGCGATGTCGGTGGCGGTCGGGATCGCCCAGCCTCGCAGCGCGACCGGGTCGGCGTGGTTCAGCGCCACATAGATCAGCGCCGGCACGATCATCCCGCCAAGCGCCGCGACCGCCGGCAGCGAGGCCTGCTTGACCGACGCCAGTTCGCCGGCGAGGACCTCGCGCTTGATCTCCAGGCCGACGACGAAGAAGAACACCGCCATCCACAAGTCGTTCACCCACAGCAGCAGCGGCTTGGCCAGCACCAGCAAGTCGTTGGCGATGCGGACCTCGCCGCGCAGGCCGATGAACTCGCGGTAAAGCGGGCCGAGCGGCGAATTGCTGACGATCAGGGCGACCACCGCGGCGAGCGCGAGGACGATGCCGCCGGCCGACTCGGAGGCGATGAAGCGCCTGATGCTGCTGATCACGTGAGCGTCCTCGGTTCAGTAAACTTGAGGGGCATTGTCAACGAGCCCACCCCCATGACCACCACGATCCGCTATGCCGACCTCGTCGAGAGCGTCGCCGGCGCGCTGCAGTACATCAGCTACTACCACCCGGCCGACTACATCGCCCACCTCGCGCGTGCCTACGAGGCCGAGCAGAGCCCGGCGGCGAAGGACGCGATCGCGCAGATCCTGACCAACTCGAAGATGTGCGCCGAGGGCCGCCGCCCGATCTGCCAGGACACCGGCATCGTCAACGTGTTCCTGAAGATCGGCATGGACGTGCGCTTCGAGGGCTTCCCGGCCGGCATCGAGGAGGCCGTCAACGACGGCGTGCGCCAGGGCTACCTGAACCCCGACAACGTGCTGCGCGCGAGCATCGTGGCCGACCCGCACTTCGAGCGCAAGAACACCAAGGACAACACGCCTGCGGTGATCCACATGACGCTGGTGCCCGGCAACACGGTGGACGTTCAGGTCGCGGCCAAGGGCGGCGGCAGCGAGAACAAGAGCAAGTTCGTGATGATGAACCCGAGCGACTCGCTGGTCGACTGGGTCATGAAGACGGTGCCGACGATGGGCGCCGGCTGGTGCCCGCCGGGCATGCTGGGCATCGGCATCGGCGGCACGGCCGAGCGCGCGATGCTGATGGCCAAGCAGAGCCTGATGGAAGACATCGACATGTATGAGCTGAAGGCCCGCGGCCCGCAGAACAAGCTCGAGGAACTGCGCATCGAGCTGTGCGACAAGATCAACGCGCTGGGCATCGGCGCGCAGGGCCTGGGCGGGCTGACGACCGTGCTCGACGTGAAGATCGCGACCTACCCGACCCACGCCGCGAGCAAGCCGGTCGCGATGATCCCGAACTGCGCCGCGACCCGCCACGCGCACTTCGTGCTCGACGGCTCCGGCGCCGCCGACCTCGAGCCGCCCAGCCTCGACCTGTGGCCCGACGTGAAGTGGGCGCCCGACTACAACCAGTCGAAGAAGGTCGACCTGAACACGCTGACCAAGGAACAGGTCGCCGCGTGGAAGCCGGGCGACACGCTGCTGCTCAGCGGCAAGATGCTGACCGGCCGCGACGCCGCGCACAAGCGCATCCAGGACATGCTCGCCAAGGGCGAGAAGCTGCCGGTGGACTTCACCAACCGCGTCATCTACTACGTCGGCCCGGTCGACCCGGTGCGCGACGAGGTCGTCGGCCCGGCCGGCCCGACCACCGCGACGCGGATGGACAAGTTCACCGAGATGATGCTCGCGCAGACCGGCCTGATCGGCATGATCGGCAAGGCCGAGCGCGGGCCGGCGGGCATCGAGGCGATCAAGAAGCACCAGAGCGCGTACCTGATGGCCGTGGGCGGCGCGGCGTACCTCGTCTCGAAGGCGATCAAGCATGCCGACGTCGTCGGCTTCGCCGACCTGGGCATGGAGGCGATCTACGAGTTCGACGTCACGGACATGCCGGTCACCGTCGCGGTCGATTCCAACGGCGTCTCGGTCCACGAGACCGGCCCGAAGGAATGGGAAGCCAGGATCCGCTCGAGCATCGGCAAGATCCCGGTCGCGGTGGCCTGAGCGCTCGAGCACGGCCATGGCGATCGAGCCGGCCACGGCGGACGACGCCGGCGCGATCGCGCAGATCCACGTCGACGCGTGGCGCGCGGCGTATGTCGGCATCCTGCCCGACGACCATCTCGCGTCGCTCTCGGTCGACGAGCGCGAGGCGATGTGGCGCGACAACGCGCGGGCGATGCGCTTCTACGAACGGGTGGGGTTCGCTGTCGAGCCGGCGTCTTCGCAGCGCTTCACTCTCGGCGGACGCGCGATCGAGGAACTGCGTTACGCGACCGTCATTTGACGGTCGGCACACGAAGCCGCCTGGGGCGCTCGGCTCGCTCCGCGACCCCCAACGATCTCAAGGCTGCTTGCCGATCTCCGTCAGCAGCCGCGTCACCAGATACAGCCGCGGCACGATCGAGTCGATCTCGATGTATTCGTCACGGGCGTGGTAGCCGAAGCCGGCGAGGCCGAAGCTCTCGACGACGGTCGCCTTGCCGGAGCGCCGCGCGAACGCCGCGTCGGTGCCGCCGCCGGTCATCGGCACCAGGCCGAGCTCGCGGTCCATTTCCTTGTAGATGGCCTGCGCGCGCTCGGCCAGCGCGCGGCCCGGTGCGCCGGCCACGAAGGCCGGGCGCCCCACTTCGAGCTTCGCGGTCGTCACGGTGTCGGGCACCAGCTTGCTGCTCGCGAGCTTCGCCTGCAGCGCCGCGTTGAGCTTCTCCTCGGCGCCCGGCACGGTGATGCGCACGTCGCCCTTCGCGACCGCGAGCTCGGGGATCTGGTTGGTCGCCTTGTTCGAGACCACGTTGGTCCAGTTCAGCGTCGCGCCCGGGATGTCCTTCGCGATGTCGCGGGTCTGCAGCATCTGGTGCGAGATCTCGATGATCGCGTTGCGGCCCATGTCGGGCGCGGCACCCGCATGCGCGGCCCGGCCCTTGACCTCCAGCGTGACCGCGGCGATGCCGGCCGCACCCAGCAGCAGCGACTCGCCCTTCGCGACCGCCTTCGCCGCGGTCGGCTCGAACGACAGCACCACGTCGGCCTGATCCGCGGTGGCCGAGATGAACTCGCCCGATCCGCGCGAGCCGATCTCCTCGTCGGGGTTGAACAGCACGGTCAGCGCGGCGTAGTCCTTCCAGCCCGCGTCCTTCAGGATCTGCAGCGCATGCAGGATGACCGCGATGCCGCCCTTGTCGTCGGCGATGCCGGGGCCGTAGAGCTTGTTGCCGTCCTGCTTGTACGGCTGGCTCTGCAGGATGCCCTTCTCGTAGACGGTGTCCATGTGGGCCTGCAGCACGATCCTGCGCTTGCCGCTGCCGGTGAGCGTGCCCACCACGATGTCGGCGCCGACACCGGGCGTGGCCTTGCGGCGTTCGGTCTTGAAGCCGAGCGCCTTCAGGCGGTCGTCGAGCAGCATGGCGATCTTCGCGAGGCCGTCGACGTCGCTGCTGCCGCTCTCGATCATCACCAGGCTTTTCAGGGTGTCGACGACGGCCGGCTGAGCGGCGGTGGCGGCAGCCATGACCTTCGCGTCCGGTGCGGCGCGGACCGGGGCGTGCCCCAGGGCGAGCGCCGCGGCCATGGCCAGTAGCGAGCTTTTGATCATCGGGAACTCCACGAAACGTCAGGTCAGGTCAGGCACTCGCGGTGCGCTGTCGCGCACGCGGCTTGGCGGCAGGCTTGATGGCAGGCTTGGCCGCGGTCTTCGGCGCCGCCTTGGCGGCCGGCTTGGCCATCGCGCGCGTCTTGCGCGCCGGCGCCCGCGCCCGCTTGGCCGGCTCCGATTCTGCGGCTGGCGCCGTGGCGACTTCTGCCACCTCGGCGACAGCGGCGACCGGCTCGAGCGCCTCGATCTCCCTCAGCCCGACCTTCAACAGCTCGATCAGCTCGTGCGCCTCGGCCTGCGACAGCACGCGCCGGCACGCGGTGATGCCGAACTCCATCGTCCCGGCGTAGCTCTGCACCGTGATGTTCAGCGCCGCCGCGTGGTACGGGATCGAGACCGGGTAGAAGTGCAGCATCTTCGCGCCCGCCATGTACAGCTCCATCGGCAGGCCCGGCACGTTGGAGATCGTGACGTTGCCCATCGCCGGCAGCCGGTTCGCCAGGCCCGAGCGGCCGAACAGCGAGGCCAGGCCGGTCATCAGCCACGGCGAGCCGGTGATCGGCACGTCGGTCCCCAGCACCGGTTTCAGCGTACTGACCACGGCCTTTGCGTCTTCCGACGACGCGTGGATCGCCTTGAAGCGCGCCGCCGGATCGGCCAGGTCGGTCGCCAGGTCGACGCGGATCATCGAGACCTGGTTGTTCATCGAGCTGTCGTCGGCGCTGCGCAGGCTGACCGGCACCGAGGCGATCAGCGACTTGGCGGGCAGCAGGTCGCGCTCCAGCAGAAACTGTCGCAACGCGCTCGCGCACATCGCCATCACCACGGTGTTGACGGTGCCGCCGACGCGCTTGCCCAGGGCCTTCATCTCGCCCAGCGGCAGCGACATCGTCGCGTACGAACGCTGGTTGGTGATCGACGCGTTGAAGATCGTCTTGGGCGCCATGCCGAGGCGCAGGCTGCGGGCGCCGGGCGCGGTCTTGCGTGACGCGACGATCTTCGCGCCGGCACCGATCGCCCGCGCGGCCTTCGGCAGCATCTTCGCGGCCTTCAGGTACTGCTTGGCGGTGTTGGAAACGGCGGCCTGCAGCAGTTCGGCCACGCCGAGCTGGTAGTTCGCCGCGGCGCGGGTGTGGCGCGGCGGCTTGACCTCGCGCACCGCCGGCGACATGTCGTAGAACACCTTCGCCAGTTCGACGCCGGCCTTGCCGTCGATGCCGCTGTGGTGGGCCTTGGTGTAGTAGGCGATCTGGCCATTGCCCAGCCCCTCGATGACGTAGACCTCCCACAGCGGGCGGCTCCGGTCGAGCAGCGTGGCGTGCAATCGGGCGATGAGCTGTTCGAGCTGCGCCATCGAGCCGGGCTTGCGCAGGGTGACGCTGCGCACGTGGTAGTCGAGGTCGACGTCGTCGTCCTCGATCCAGACCGGATCGGTCAGCTCGAACGGCATCTGCGCGAGCTTGCGGTGGAAGATGCTGCACAGGTGGAAGCGCGCGGCGATCATCGCCTTCACGTCCTCGAAGTAGTCGCCCTCGTAGCCGGCCGGCAGCTCGAACAGCATCAGGCTGCCGACGTGCATCGGCGTCTCGGGCGTCTCGAGGTGGAGGAAGGAAGCGTCGACGCTGCTGAGGTGGTCCATGGTTCGTCCTGTCAGGAAATCTTCGGGTTTGCGGTGTGCGCGGTGTGTGCGGCGATCGCGTCGATGAGGCGCGGCCACAGCGAGATCGGCAGCGCGTGGCCCATGCCGGGCACGATGTCGATCCGCGCGCCCGGCACTGCGGCGGCCACGTCCTGCCCGTGCGCGAGCGGCACCAGCGGGTCGGCGTCGCCGTGGATCACGAGCGTGGGCGTGCGCACGCCGGCGAGCGCCTCGCGCCGGCTGCCCGACGCGATGATCGCGGCCAGCTGGCGCGCGACGCCGGGCGGATTCAGGCCGCGATCGAACGCGGCCTTCGCGCGCTCTTCGTCACGCGCTTCGTCGAGCGGGAAGGTGCCGGCGCGCAGCAGGTTCCAGGTCTTGAGGTAGCGCGCGAGGTAGCCCGGGTAGTCGAGCGGCGTCGGCGTCAGCAGCGCCTGCATCGCCTCGGGCGTGGGTGGTGGCAGCGCGGGGTGCCCGCTGGACGCCATGATCGAGGTCAGCGTGCGCAACCGCTGCGGCTGCTCGATCGCCATCGTCTGCGCGATCGCACCGCCCATCGAGACGCCGACGACATGCGCAGCGTCGATCGCCAGCGCGTCGAGCAGCCCGATGGCATCGGCCGCCATGTCGGTCAGCCGATACGGCACCGTGACGGGCTGGCCGAGCAGCGCCGCGTGGAGCAGCTGCCCGATGTCCGGCACGCCGGCCTCGTTGAACTTCGTGGACAGGCCGACGTCGCGGTTGTCGAAGCGCACGACCCAGCGGCCGCGGCCGGCCAGCTCGGCACAGAACGCGTCGTCCCAGCCGATCATCTGCACCCCCAGCCCCATGATCAGAAGCACCGGCGGATGCGCGCGATCGCCGAAGGTGTCGAACGTCAGATCGATGCCGTTGGCACGGATGGAGCGGGCGGCTGAGGGCATGGCGCGGAACGGGAACGGGGCGACCCGTCAGGCTACGCGCTCGCCCGCGTCGCCGGGCGTAGTGGAAACGCGCAGATGCATCGTGGTAGAACCCGCATGCCTCCCGTACCTGCCGATTTCATGCCCCACGACCGCGCCGCGCCGCCGTTCCTCCGCGACCGACACCAACACGCCCGGGTCACCAACGAAGAGCTGTTCTTCGACCTGATCTACGCCTTCGCGGTCACGCAGCTCTCGCATCGACTGCTCGAGCACCTGACGCCGCTCGGCGCGGTGCAGACCTTGGTGCTGTGGTTCGCCGTCTGGCTCGGCTGGCAGTACACGGCCTGGGTCACGAACTGGTTCAACCCCGAGAACCGGGGCATGCGCTTCATGCTGTTCGGCGTGATGCTGCTCGGGCTGGTCATGGCCACGGCGATCCCGGACGCGTTCGGCGCGAAGGGCCTGTGGTTCGCCGTCTGCTACGCGGCGATCCAGATCGGCCGCAGCGCCTTCGTGCGCTGGCGCTTGCGCGACAACGAGGCGCTGCGTCCCAACTTCACACGCATCCTGGGCTGGCTGTGCATCTCGGGCACCCTGTGGATCGCCGGGGGGCTGAGCGACGGCACCACGCGGCTGGGCTTCTGGGCCGCAGCGGTGCTGTGCGAATACCTGTCGCCGATGACCGGCTTTCTGCTGCCCGGTCTGGGTCGCTCCAGCACCTCGGAGTGGACCATCGACGGCGCGCACCTGGCGGAACGCTGCCAGCTGTTCGTGATCGTCGCGCCGTCGATCTGCCCGCCGCGATGGTGCTGCTGGGAGGACCGTTGCTCTATCTGATCGGCAACGCGTTCTACAAGCGCGTCGTCTACGGCTGGTTCCCGCCGTCCCACGTGGCCGGCATCGCGCTGCTGGCGGTCATGGCGCCGGCCGCGCTGGCCACGAGTCGGCTGGTGACCGGGGCGACCAGCAGCATCGTGCTCGTGATCGTCTCGATCTGGCAAAGCCGGCACCCGCCCCGTCCGCCTGTTTGAAGTCGCAAAACGACGAGCCGCAGCCGTAGCTGCGGTCGCCGAAACAGGGAACCCGTCGGGTCAGCGGGCCGTGCCGCGTCGCACGAGGTTCACGATCGCCAGCAGGATCACCGCGCCGAGCAGCGAGACGCCGAGACTGGCGAGACTGAAATCGTTCTGATTGATCGTGCCGGTGCCGAACATCGGCGCCAGAAGAAACCCGCCGAGCAGGGCCCCGATCACGCCGACGACGACGTTCAGGATGACCCCTTGCTGCGCATCGGTGCGCATCAGCATGCTCGCGACCCAGCCGATCAAACCCCCTACTACCAGCCAAATGATGATGTTCATGGTTGCTCCGTTTTTGAACGACCGCCCGATTGCCGGTCGAAGCAAAGAGTACGCAGCGCACCCGGGGCGCGAAGCCGGCCATTCGGCCGAACGCGGGTCGGCGCAGTCCTACCCGGACGACGGCCGCGCGGAGCGGCCGGCGAACCGTCGCCTCAGGCGAGCACGTGCCAGGACAGGCTGTAGGCGCCGACCAGCAGCGCGCTGACGGCGAGATTGGCGACGACGTGACGGGCACCGCGGTCCGGGCGGACGCCGGCGCGGGCCGCCACGCAGCCCCACTCGATCACCAGCAGCAGCGCGCCCGCGTCGAAGGCCTGCAGCCCGGCGCCGAAGCGGAACGCGAGGCCCACCGCCAGCACCCACATGCCGACCGCCAGCACGCTGACGGCGGTGAATTCGTTCCAGGTCGGCCTGCGCAGCTCGATGCCGAACAGGGTCAGGTGGGCCGCGGTGTCGGTGCTGGTCTTCATGACGACGATTCTGGGCGCCGCGTGGGCGTCCCGATGGCGCGAACAGCGGCGCGATCCGCGCGCTTTTCCGGTCGCTCCGGAATCGTTCAGCCGCGCGGGTGATGCTGGGCGTGCAGCGCCTTCAGGCGTTCGCGCGCCACATGGGTGTAGATGGTCGTGGTCGAGATGTCGGCATGGCCGAGCAGCAACTGCACCGCACGCAGGTCGGCGCCGTGGTTCAGCAGGTGGGTCGCGAACGCATGGCGCAGCGTGTGCGGCGACAGCGGCACCTGCACGCCGGCCCGACGCGCGTGCGCCTTGACGAGCTTCCAGAACATCTGCCGCGTCATCGGGCCGCCGCGGCCGGTGACGAACAGCGCGTCGCTGGGCTGCCCCTTCAGGATCGCGGCGCGGCCTTCGGCCAGGTAGCGCGTCAGCCAGGAGTGCGCCTCCTCGCCGAACGGCACCAGCCGCTCCTTGGTGCCCTTGCCGGTGACGCGCAGCGCGCCATCGGACAGGCTCAGGTGCACGCTCTTGAGCGTCACGATCTCGCTGACGCGCAGCCCGCTCGCGTACATGAGCTCGAGCATCGTGCGGTCGCGCAGGCCGAGTGTCGTGTCGACATCGGGCGCGCGCAGAAGTGATTCGACCTGGGCCTCGCTGAGCGTCTTGGGCACGCGCAGCGGCTGCTTCGCGCTGACCAGCCGCAGCGTCGGATCGGCGGTCAGGCGGTGCTCGCGCAAGGCCCAGCGAAAGTAGCGCTTGAAGACCGTCAGCCGCCGGTTGCCGGTCGAGGCGCGGCTGCTGGCGTGGCGCGCGACCGCGTAGCCGAGCAGCTCGGGCTCGCCGGTCGCATCGATCGCGCAACCGTGCTCGGCGGCGAGCCAGTCGGCGTAGAGGGTCAGGTCGCGGCGGTACGCGGCGACGGTGTTCCGCGAGAGGCCGTCCTCGATCCAGAGCGCATCGACGAAGCGCTCGATCGCGGCATGGCTCTCTTCCTTCGGGCTCAATCCAGCGTCAGCTTCTGCAGCGCGACGACCTTCTTGTAGACCTCGTACTCGGCCGCGATCTGGGCCGCGAACTCGCTCGGCGAATTCGCGACGATCAGCGAGCCGGTCTCCTCGATCCGCTTCTTGACGGCCGGATCTTCCAGCGTCTTCTTGACCGCGCCGCTGACCTTGTCGACGACCTCCTTCGACAGGCCCTTGGGCCCATAGATGCCGTAGAAGGCCATGCGGTTGACCGGCTCGAGCCCGACCTCCTTGAAGGTCGGCACGTTCGGCAAAACGGCCAGGCGCTGCGGCGCGGCGACGACGATCGCGATCAGACGGCCGTCCTTGATGAACGGCAGCGCCGACGGCAGATTGTCGAAGATCATCGGCACCTGGCCGGCGACGGTGTCGTTCAGCGCCGGGCCCGCGCCGCGGTACGGGATGTGCGTGACGAAGGTACCCGAAAGGTTCTTGAACAGCTCCATCTGCAGGTGGCCGATGCCGCCGGTGCCGGAACTGGCGAAGCTGTACTTGCCCGGGTTCTTCTTCAGCTCCGCGAGGAAGCCCTTGTAGTCGCGCGCCGGGAAGCTCGGGTGCACGGCGATCACGTTCGGCGTGGCGGCGACGTTGATGATCGGCGTGAAGTCGGTCAGCGGGTTGTACGGGATCTTCGGGTTGATGGCCGGATTCGCGGCCGTGGTCGAGACCGTGGCCATGCCGAGCGAGTAGCCATCGGGTGGCGACTTGGCGGTCTCGGTGGCGCCGACCGAGCCGCCGCCGCCGGCCTTGTTCTCGACGATCAAGGTCTGCCCGAGCGGGCCGCTGATCTTCTCGGAGAGCACCCGGGCGACGATGTCGGTGGTGCCGCCCGGCGCGAACGGCACGACCAGCTTGACCGGCTTGTTCGGATAGGCCTGCGCCCACGCGCCCGTGCTGGCGACGAGCCAGGCGGCGGCGCCGACGGCGATGAGGAATCTGCGTTGCATCAGGTGGATCTCCGGTGATGAACTGATGAATGGCGGCAAGTTTAGGGCCAGCGCGCGCCACCGGGCAGAGCGATCACCCTGCCCCGCGCCGGGGGTGCGGCACACTCGGCGCATGACCCACGCGTGGCTGCTGCTTCCCGACTTCCTCTTGATCGCGCTGGGTGCCGTGCTGTGCCGCCGGACCGCGCTGGACCGCAGCGTCTGGGACGCAGCCGAACGCCTCGTCTACTACCTGCTCTTCCCGGTGCTGCTGTTCGGGTCGATCCTGAAAAGCCCGTTGCAGCCGGGGCAGACGGTCGGGCTGGTCACCGCCTGCGTCAGCGTCACGCTCGTCGGCATCGCGCTGGCGCTGTCGATCGGTTGCTGGCCCGGGGTCGATGCGCGGCGTCATGCCTCGGGCGCCCAGACCGCATACCGCTTCAACTCGTTCATCGCGCTCGCGCTGGCTGAGCGCCTGGGGGGCCTGGCCGGTCTGGCCGCGATGGCGCTGTGCATCGCGCTGTGCGTGCCGCTGGCGAACGTCGCGGCGGTCTGGCCGCTCGCGCGCCATGGCGGGCACCCGTACGGGCGCGAGCTATTGCGCAACCCGCTGATCCTCAGCACGCTCGCCGGCCTGGCGGCAAACCTCGCCGGCCTGAGCCTGCCCGACGCGGTCTCGACCACCTTGCAGCGCATCGGCTCGGCCGCCCTGCCGCTCGGTCTGATGGCCACCGGCGCCGGGCTGCGGGTCGGCGGCCTGAAGAGCGCGCCCGGGCTGGCCGCCGCGCTGATGACGGTGCGTCACGCGGTGCTGCCGGCACTGGCGATCGGGCTGACCGCCGCGCTGGCGCTGAGCGGTCCGCAGCGGCTGATCGTCGTGCTGTTCGCGGCGCTGCCGACGTCGTCGACCAGCTACGTGCTGGCGTCACGCATGGGCGGCGACGGCGGCTACGTGGCCGGGCTGGTCACGCTGTCCACGCTGCTGGGCATGGTCAGCGTGCCGTTCTGGCTCGCCTTGATCAGAACTGCGTCTTGAACTGGATGCCCAGGGTGCGCGGGTCGTTGATGAAGCCGGTCAGGTTGTTGAAGTCGATGCCGCCAGTCGCGACCACCTTGTTGGTGATGTTGCGGGCGAACGCGGCGACCTCGTACTTGCCGTCGTTCCACAGGTAGCCGATGCGCAGGCCGCCCTCGGTGTAGGCCTTGCCGGTGAACTCGACCGACTCGTACAGGAAGAAGTTGACCTTGCTGCGGTAGCTCCAGTCGGTGTAGACGAACCACTCGCCGCCGCTGGCCGTCGGGATCGCGTAGCGGCCGGTGACCGTGGCGATCCACTTCGGCGCATTCGGCAGCGCGTTGCCGTCGATGAAGAAGCTGCCGGCACCGTTCGACGGGTTCGTCACCGTGCAGCCGCCACCGCAGCCGGCCACGACCAGGTTCGGGTCCTTGATCTTGGTGGCGTTGTAGCTGGCGCTGGCCGTGAGCAGCAGGTTCGGCGTCGCGTAGGCGTCGAGGTTCAGTTCGAAGCCCTGGCCGGTGGCCTTCTTCGCGACCTTCAGGGTGTTGCTGTTGCCGCCGCCGCCGACCTCGGTCAGCTGCAGGTTCTTGACGTCGTAGTGGAAGACGTTGAACGAGACCCGGGCACGCTTGTCGAACAGATCGGACTTGATGCCGGCCTCGTACGAGACCGTGTCCTCCTGGCCGGCGATCGACTGCGGGCCGAACAGGCCGGCCGGCTGCACGCTCGAGCCGCGGTACCCGGTGGCGATGCGGGCGTAGACGTTGGTCGCCGGGCTGAGCTTGTACAGCACGCTGATGTCGCCGCTCGGCTTGGAGTCGCTCAGTTCGGCGCTGGTGCCGTTGACCTGGCTGCCGAGCGGAATGGCCGCGGCGTTGCTCACCAGTTCCTTCTTGTCCTTCGTGTAGCGCAGGCCGGCGCGCATGCTCAGCGCCGGGGTCAGGTCGTACTTGAGCGAGCCGAAGGCGGCCCACGAGGTGCTCTTCTGCGTGTCGGTCAGCAGGCTGGTCTGTGCGCCGCCGCCGAGGCTGTCGTAGCCGTGGCTGTCGGAGATGAACTTCTCGTTGAAGTAGTAGACGCCCGCCTGCCAGTTGAGCGGCGCGGCATAGCGCGACTCGACGCGGAACTCCTGCGTCACCTGGCGGTGCCCGTGCAACGCGCCCGCCGTCTCGCTCGGGAACGGGATGAACCCCGGCCCCGACGGCGGCGCGAACGAGGCGCCATAGCCCCCGTCGATGTCGCCGCGGCTGTAGGTGTGCACGCTCTCGATCCCGGTGATCGAGTTCAGCGCGTAGTCGCCGAAGACCCAGCGCAGCCGCGCGCTGCCGCCGTAGCTGGTGATGCGCTGCTCGTTGCGCCCGTCGGTGGAGAACTGGTTCGGCTCGAAGCCGTCGACCAGGTCGTTCGTGCCCGGCTTGATGATGTTGGCGCGGAACACCCGCGCGCTGCCGTCCAGGCTGCGGCCGTGGGCGTTGAACAGAGCGCTGAAATCGCTGCCCGGCTTGTAGAGCAGCTGGATGCGCGCGGCGCGGTCGTCGTAGCCCTCGGTCGTCCGGGTCGGGCCGGGGGCGTAGGTGTTGGTGACCCAGTCGTCGCGGTGCTGGTAGAGCAGCGAGACGCGGGCCGCCCAGGCCGGGCCGAACGCGAAGCTCTTGGCCGCCTCGACGTTGGCGGTGCCGAAGGTGCCGTACGACAGGCTGCCGTAGCCGTCGACCGCGCCGATCTCGGGCGCGACCGAATCGAGCTTGACCACGCCGCCCGGGGTGTTGCGGCCGAACAGGCTGCCCTGCGGGCCGGCCAGCACCTCGACGCGCGACAGGTCGAAGATCGGGAAGCCCTTCAGCAGCGGGCTTTCGAGCACGACGTCGTCATAGACCAGCGAGACCGGCTGCGAGGCGTTCGCGCGGAAGTCGGGGTTGCCGTAGCCGCGGATGTAGAAGCGCGGAAAGGCCCGACCGAACGAGGATTCGATGTTCAGGCTCGGCACCCGACCGGACAGCAGGCGGATGTCCTGGCCCCCGGAGGTCAGCACGTCGAGCTTTTCGCCGGACAGCGTGGAGACCGAGCTCGGCACGTCCTTGATGTTCTCGGTGCGGCGCTCGGCCGTCACCGTCACGGTCTGCAGCACGCCGGCCGCGCTCGCCGGCGCCGCAGGCGGACTGACGGCCTGGGCCAGCGCGCCGGGCACGGCCAGCATCAGCGATGAAGCGGTCAGGCCGGCGTGGCAAAGCTGACGACGTGACGGACGACGGCGGGCGCGGTGGGCCATGGAATCTCCACTGAAAGTTGTCCGGAAAACGTAGCAAGCGATGTGCCACGCGTGAACGAGTGTGAAGATTCCGGTCGGCGCCGACGCTTCAGGAAAACCCGCGAAAAGGCGGATCGTCCCCTCGCCGCTGAATCCAGTTGCTGGCGGGATAGCGGGCGTCGCCGCTGACCGCATGCAAGGTGTACGCGTGGCGCGACTGGGCCGAGCGGTTCGCCTCCGACAGGTGCGGGAACGCGCCGTCGAAGATCACCAGCGACCCGCGCGGCACCTCGATCCATTCGAGCGCCCCCATGTCCCACCGCGGCGCCGGCTGCAGCGCCTCGAGCGCGAGCCGGCCGTCGGCGTCGCGCCGGAACAGCTCCTTCAACCCGCGCCGGTGCTGGCCTGCCAGGCCGCCCAGGCAGCCGTTGCCGCGGTGCGCGTCGTCGATCGCGAACCAGAAGCCGACCACGGTCTCCGGCTCGGTGTGCAGATAGGTCGCGTCCTGGTGGCAATTCACCTCGCCGCCGATGCCGGGCGGCTTGAAGATGTACATCGACTGCACCAGTTTCGGGTCCGCCAGGCCGATCGCCTCGGCCACGGCCTGCAGGCGCGGGCCGCGCGAGAAGGCGTCGAACACCGGATCCAGGTCGTGCATCGCGTGGCCGAGCTTGTTGACGGCGTGGTCGAGCGGCACCTGCAGCCGGCCCTCCGCGTCGAACGCGCCCTCTTCATAGAACACGCCGATGCGGCTCGCCGAGGCCTCGAAGTACGCGTCCTTCGCATGGCGCTGGTCGCGGGTCGAGAACACCGTGCCGGGCGCGTGCGGCGCGTGTTCGGCAACCAGCCGACGGGCCCGTGCGCGCAGCGCCTCGCAGCGCTCGGTGGGCATGAAGCCCTCGATCACCAGCACGCCGTCGCGCGCATAGGCGGCACGCGCCTCGTCGCTCAGGCCGGTGGCGTCGTCGAAGGTGCAGCGGTGGATCATGGTGAAGTCCGTTCCCGGGGTTCCGGCGCCTGGGAGAGCGCCCAGGCGATGTGCTCGCGCACCAGCGTACTGCAAGTGTCGCGCCGGCTCTCGAGCGCCTGGCGCACCGCGGCGTCGCCCTGCGCACCCAACGCGTTGCCGAGCGCCACGGCCAGGTTGCGCTGCCAGCGCTCGAAGCCGATGCGCCGGATCGCGCTGCCCTCGGTGCGGCGCAGGAACTCGGCCTCGTCCCAGGCCCAGAGCTGCAGCAAGGTGCCATGGCCGACCGCCTCGCGCACGTCGAAATCCGGCAGCGCGCTGCGCCGCGCGAACTTGTTCCACGGGCAGGCGAGCTGGCAGTCGTCGCAGCCGTAGATGCGGTTGCCGATCGCGGCCCGGAACTCGACCGGAATCGGCCCCGGTTCCTCGATCGTCAGGTACGAGATGCAGCGCCGCGCATCGAGCCGGTACGGCGCGACGATCGCCGCGGTCGGACAGGCGACGAGGCAGGCGGTGCAGGTGCCGCAGTGCGGCTCGGCCGGCGCGGTCAGCGGCAGCGGCAGGTCGACGTAGATCTCGCCGAGGAAGAACATCGAGCCCGCGTCGCGGTCCAGCACCAGCGTGTGCTTGCCGCGCCAGCCGATGCCGCTGCGGGCCGCGAGCTCCACCTCGAGCACCGGCGCCGAATCGGTGAACACGCGGTGACCGAACGGGCCGACCAGCTCGGCCGCGTGATCAGCCAGTTGCTGCAGCCGCGCACGCAGCACCTTGTGGTAATCCCGGCCGCGGGCGTAGATGGACAGCGCGGCCTGATCGGGATCGGCCAGGCGCCGCCATTCGACGGCCTGCCAGCCGTCGGCCAGCTCGCGCGGCAGGTAGTCCATGCGCGCGGTGATCACGCGCACGGTACCCGGCACCAGCTCGACCGGGCGGGCGCGCTTCAGGCCGTGCGCCGCCATGTAACTCATTGAACCGTGGAAGCCGTTGTCGAGCCACCGCAACAGACCCGGCTCCGCGTCGGACAAGTCCACATCGGCGACGCCGATCTGTGAAAATCCGAGCGATGCAGCGTGCTCGCGCAGCTGCGCGAGCAGTGCGTGAAGCGCTTCCGAATCCCACCGACGAGTGCCCGACATTTGCCGATTCTAGAAACCCGCACGCAATACTGGCCCGACGAGGCCGCCTGCGCTGCCTCGGCCGAGGCCTTGGCGCGCCACGCCGGGCTCGCCGATGCCTTTGTCGAACTGCACGGCCCGCTCGGCGCCGGCAAGACGACCTTCGTGCGCCACCTGCTGCATGCGCTCGGCGTCGAGGGCCGCGTCAAGAGCCCGACCTATACCGTGCTCGAGCCGTACGAGGTGATGCGCGACGGCGCGTCGGTGGCGGCCTCGCACTTCGATTTCTACCGCTTCGACGATCCGCAGGAGTGGGAGGACGCAGGCTTTCGCGATGTGTTCGCCGCCCCTGGCCTGAAGCTCGCCGAATGGCCCGAGAAGGCCGGGGCGCTGCTGCCCGAGGCCGACCTGCAGATCCACATCGACCCGCTGTCGGGCGACGAGCGCCGCGCCCGCTTCGATGCCCGGACGCCGCTCGGCGTGAGCCTGCTGCCGTGAGCACGACACGGCGCCAGGCCCTGCGCTCGATGGGCGTGCTCGCGCTGTCGATCGGTGCGAGCGAGATCGCCTTCGGCGCCAGCATCGTCGCGGTGCGGGTCTGGCCGGCGGCCGACTACACCCGCGTGACGATCGAGTCCGACCAGCCGCTCGCACAGAAGCATTTCATGGCCGAGAACCCGAGTCGGCTCGTGATCGACATCGACGGCCTCGAGCTCAGTCCGGCATTGCGCGACCTGGTCGGCAAGGTCCGCGCCGACGACCCGTTCATCGCCGGCGTGCGCGCCGGCCAGAACCAGCCGCGCGTCGTGCGCCTGGTGATCGACCTGAAGCAGCCGACCGCGCCGCAGCTGTTCACGCTCGCGCCGGTCGCGGCCTACCAGCACCGGCTCGTGTTCGACCTGTACCCGACGCAGGAGCGCGACCCGCTGCTCGCGCTGATCCGCGAGCGCGAAGTCTCGGAGAAACAGGCTGCCAAGGCGGTGCAGGACGCGCTCGGCGAGTTCATCGGCAAGATGGAGCAGCCGCCCGGCACCGCCAACCCGCCGGTCGCGCAACTTCCGCCGGCGCCGGGCGCGGCGCTGCCGCCCATCGCCGCCACGCCGATCCCGCCGCCGCAGGTGCAGACGCCCGCGCCGCTGCCACCTTCGGTGCAGGGCAAGATCGACCGGCTGATCGTCGTCGCGATCGACCCCGGCCACGGCGGCGAGGACCCCGGCGCGAGCGGCCCGAGCGGCCTGCACGAGAAGGACGTGGTGCTGCAGATCGCGCTGCAGTTGCGCGACCGCATCAACGCGATGCCCAACATGCGCGCGATGCTGACCCGCGACTCCGACTTCTTCGTGCCGCTGCACGAGCGGGTACGCAAGGCGCAGCGCGTGCAGGCCGACCTGTTCGTCTCGATCCACGCCGATGCCTTCATCACCCCGCAGGCGCGCGGCGCGTCGGTGTTCGCGTTGAGCCAGGGCGGCGCCAGCAGCGCCGCCGCGCGCTGGATGGCCAACCGCGAGAACGCCGCCGACGCGATCGGCGGCGTCAACGTCAAGGCCAAGGATGCCGCCGTGCTGCGCGCGCTGCTCGACATGAGCACCACCGCGCAGATCCGGGACAGCCTGAGGCTCGGCGGCGAAGTGCTGGGGCAGATCGGCCGGGTCGGCAAGCTGCACAAGGGCAGCGTCGAGCAGGCCGGTTTCGCGGTGCTGAAGGCGCCCGACATCCCGTCGATCCTGGTCGAGTCCGCGTTCATCTCGAACCCGGAAGAGGAAGCCAAGCTGCGCGACCCCGCGTATCAGGCGCAGCTGGTGCACGCGCTCGGCGTCGGGATCCAGCGCTACTTCGCGAAGAACCCGCCGCTGGCCAGATCGCGCCAGCTCTAAGCCAGACGGAGCAGCTGCAGCGCGCGTGCGTGCGTTCGAGATGACGGATCGACCAGCGCCTGCAGCACGCTCATGTGGTTGCGCTGCGGCACGATCTCCGCGCCGATCACCGTGCGCGGCCACCGCTCGGCGATCAGCGCGGACTGGCGCAGGAACTCCTCGCTCTCGTCGCCGCCGACCACCGTGACCATCCGGCCATGTGGCTGCGGCATGAACGCCGGACTCAGACGCCGCGCCGAGGCGGCCGTCAGGTTCAGGTCCGGCGCAAGGAACGGCGCGTGTCGCAGCGGCTCCATCTCGAACAGACCGGAGATCGGCAGCGCCGCCTTCACCAGATCGGCCGGCAGGTCCGGCGCCGCCGCGCGCCAGTCGCACGCCAGCATCATCGCCGCGAGATGACCGCCGGCCGAGTGGCCCGCGACGACGATGCGTCGAGGATCGCCGCCGTACTCGGCCGCGTGCCGGTGCACCCAGGCCAGTGCCCGCACCATCTGCATCACGATCTGCTCGACGCTGACCGCCGGGCACAACGCGTAGCCCGGCAACACCACCATCGCCCCGGCCGCGACGAACGGCGGCGCGATGAAGCTCTGATCCCGCTTGCCCAGCGCGCGCCAGTAGCCGCCGTGGATGTAGACCAGCACCGGCGATCCGGGCGCCGTTGCAGGGAACACGTCGAGCCGTTCGGCCGGATCGTCGCCGTACGCCGCCTCCACCATGAGCGGGCTCGCCGCGCGGGCACGAACGGATTCGTCATACCAATGCGCGAGGATGGCGGGATGCTCCGGAATACGCGCCCGGTTGTTGTACTGCGCGTCGAACCACGCGGGCGAAGGTCGATCAGGGGCCATGTCCATCACGCGACCGCCGGCCGCTTGGCGCCGTTCGTCCTGACACCGTTCGACTTGGCCCGGTGCCGGGCCGGCACGTGGCCCGATTCGCGCAGCGCCGCGTCGATCAGCGCGTCGGCCATCCACAGCGCGACACGCTCGACCTCGCGATCGGGCAGGCCCCAGATGTCCTTCAGGATCACGTAAGGCTCGATGCCGTAGACGACCGACAGCGCCCGGTGCAGCCGGTCGCGCGTCGCCGCGGTCATCAGCGGCGCGAGCGGCTCGATCGCGTGCTGCAGGATGCGCACGCGGTGGCCGCGCCGGTAAGGCTCCTCCTCGAGCAGGCCGGCGCGCTCCAGCGCCCACTGCTCGAGCGACAGCTGCGCGGCCGCGCGCAGCTGTGCCTCGAACTCCTTGAAACGCGGGAAGGTCTGCGCGAACAGTTCGTGCACCCGTTCGCGCCCGCTCGGGTTGTCGGACGCCAGGATCCGAACCGGGCCGAGCGAGCTGTCGATCACCGCGGTGACGAGCGCGCTGCGGCTGGGGAAGTAACGGTAGGCGGTCGCCCGCGACACGTTCGAGCGCACCGCGACCTCGGCCACCGACGGGATGTGACCGCTCTGCCGGATGATGTTCATCGCGGTGTCGAGCAGCAACCGGAAGGTCGCGGCCTTGACGCCGCGCTCGGGCGGTAGCGGGGCCTCGCTCGGCTGGTGCTTCAGGCGTGCCATGGGGTTTGTCCGGGGTCGGGAAGGGATGGCATCGCTTGTAGAGGTCGGGGGTCGGCACGTATGATGCACCGATCCCGATTTGAGACGCAAGTCTCATATTCACCGATCCCGCGTCGGCCGGACTGTCGGCAAGAACCGCGGGGCACCACGGAGACAAGACTCGATGCGCATGGCCAGCTGGCAATGGGGCGGACGCGATCACGTCGGCACGATCTCGCCGGACGGTCGAGAGGCAACGCCGCTCGCGGTCGCCGACCCGGCGCGTGGCGTGCTGGCGTTGATCGAAGCGCTGGCGCGCGGCGAGCCCCTGCCCTCGCCGTCGAGTGCCCGGCTGCCGGTCGAGGTGCTCGCGCTGCGCGCGCCGCTGCCTGTGCCGCTGCGCAGCCTGTTCTGCGTCGGCCGCAACTACCACGCCCATGCGAAGGAACTGGCCGGCACGGTGTTCCGCGAGTCCATGCCGCTCGAGGACCCGTGGCCGATCGTCTTCACCAAGCTGCCGCAGTGCGTGGTCGGCCCGTTCGGTACGGTGCGCCTGCCGGGCGCGCAGGTGTCGGCGCAGATCGACTACGAGTCGGAACTGGCCGTGGTGATCGGGCGCGGCGGGCGCGACATCCCACGCTCGCACGCGATGGACCACGTGTTCGGCTACACCATCGTCAACGACGTGACCGCGCGCGACGTGCAGATGCGCCACCAGCAGTGGGACCTCGGCAAGAGCTTCGACACCTTCTGCCCGATGGGCCCGTGGATCGTCACCGCGGACGAGCTCGATGGCCGTGACACGCGCGTGCGGGGCTGGGTCAACGGCGCGTTGCGGCAGGACGGTTCGACGAAGGACCTGATCCACGACATCCCGAGCCTGATCGAGACCTGTTCGCGCGGCATCACGCTCTACCCCGGCGACGTGATCGCCACCGGCACGCCGGCCGGCGTCGGCATGGGGCTGAAGCCGCCGCAATGGCTGAAGCGCGGCGACGTCGTGCGCATCGAGATCGACGGCATCGGCGTCATCGAGAACCGGTTCGAGTAGGCCATGGCATTCCACCTGATCGACCGCATCGCGGTGGACGACGACGGCGAAGGCCCGGTCGTCGTCTGCGTGCACGGCCTGGGCGGCAGCTCCAACACGTGGACGCCGTTGATGCCGGCGCTGGCGCGCCACCGGGTCATTCGCATCGACCTGCCGGGCAGCGGTCGGTCGCAGCGGGTCGAAGGCGCCCTGTCGATCGAAGGCTACGTCGCCGCGGTGCTCGACGTGTGCCAGCGGCTCGGGATCGAGCGGGCGCACTGGCTCGGCCATTCGATGGGCACGATCGTCGTGCAGCACATCGCCGCGGCGCATCCCAAGCTCGTCGCTTCGGTCGCGCTGTTCGGCCCGCTGATCGCGCCGCCCGACGCGGCACGCACGGCGATGAAGGCGCGCGCCGCCAAGGCGCGCGAAGGCCTGGCCGCGATGCACGAGATCACCCAGGCGTTGCTGAATGCGGCGATTTCCGCGGACACGCGCCAGCGCCTGCCGGTGGCGGTCGCGTTCGTGCGCGAGAGCCTGATGCGGCAGGACGGCGACGCCTATGCGCGCAGCTGCGAGGCGCTGGCCGGCGCGCAGCCGGCCGCGGTCGAGACGATCGCCGCGCCGGTGCTGCTGGTCACCGGCGACGAGGACGGCGTGGCGCCGCCGCAGTCGGTGCGCGCGATGGCCGACCGGCTGCACGCCGCAAGGAACACCCGGGTCGTCGTCTTGCCGCGATGCGGCCATTGGACGCCGATCGAGCGGCCCGAGGACTGCCAGCGCGAGTTGCGCGAGTTCCTGGCCGCCCACGCAAGGAGTTGAGCATGGCCGACGTGATGTTCACCAACGTGCGCGTCTTCGATGGCGGCGGCGAGGCGCCGTTCACCGGCGACGTGCTGGTGCAGGGCAACCGCATCTCGCGCGTCACGCGCACCGGTTTCGGCGCCCGCTCGATGCCGGTCGCCGGCGCGCAGGTGATCGACGGGGCCGGCGCGTTCCTGATGCCTGGCATGGTCGAGGCCCACACCCATTTCTCGTGGAACGACCAGCCGAGTCTCGACGCGATCCAGCGCATGCCGCCCGAGGAGCACATCCTGTGGTGCGCCGAGGTCGCGAAGCGCTACCTCGACATGGGCTGGACCAGCTGCGTCGGCGCCGCCGCCGCGAAGCCCCGGCTGGACGTGGTCACCCGCAACGCGATCAACGACGGCACGATCGTCGGCCCGCGCTACCTCGCCGCCAGCCAGGAGATCACCGTGCCCGGCGGCCTGGGCGACACGACGCAGCCGCACCTGCCGCAGCCGGAGTTCGCGTTCGGCGCGATCGTCAGCGGCGCGGAGGAGATGCGCCGCTGCGTGCGGATGTTCGCGAAGTACGGCGTCGACTCCGTGAAGATCAACCTCTCGGGCGAGTCGATCACCGGCATGCCGAGCGAGATGAGCCAGTTCACCGCGGAGGAGATCCGCGTCTGCGTCGAGGAGGCCAAGGCCTGGGGCAAGCGCGTCGCCGCGCACGCGCGTTCCAGCTGGGCCGTCAAGCAATGCGTGCGGCAGGGCATCGAGGTGATCTATCACGCGAGCTTCACCGACGAGGAGGCACTCGACCTGCTCGAAGCCCACAAGACCGAACACTTCATCGCCCCCGGGCTGGCCTGGCTGATCAACACCTGCCACCACGCCAGCGAGTGGGGCCTGACGCCCGAGGTCACGAAGAAGATGGGCTACCACCGGGAGCTGGAAGCGGCGATCGAGAGCATGCGCGCGATGCGCAAGCGCGGCATCCGCATCCTGCCGGGCGGCGACTACGGTTTCGCGTGGACGCCGCACGGCACCAACGCGAAGGACCTCGAGTACTTCGTCAAGTACGTCGGCATGAGCACGATGGAGGCGCTGCTGTCGGCCACCGCCTGGGGCGGTCCGATGATGCGGATGGGCAAGGTGCTCGGCTACATCCGCGAGGGCTACCTGGCCGACATCCTGCTGATCGACGGCGACCCGCTCGCCGACATCACCGTGCTGCAGGACAAGGCCCGCATCCTGGCGGTGATGAAGGACGGCGAGTTCCACCGCGCGCCCGACGTGCGCGGCGCCGTTCGGTCGACGACGCGCTGGGCCGCGTGAGGAGCATCGCGATGGCAGACACCCTCTTCACCAACGTCCGCATCCTCGACGGCACCGGCCAGAACCCGTTCACCGGCAGCGTGCTGGTCCAGGGCAACCGCATCCGCCAGGTCGGCCGCAGCACCGCGCCGATCGCATCCGGCAACGCCGTGGTGATCGACGGTGCCGGCGCCACGCTGATGCCCGGGATGTGCGAGGCCCACACCCATTTCTCGTGGAACGACGCGGCCACGCTCGCGGCCATCCAGACCATGCCGCTCGAGGAGCACGTGCTGTGGTGCGCCAAGGTCGCGAAGCGCTACCTCGAGGCCGGCTTCACCTCCTGCGTCGGCGCCGCCTGCGCCAAGCCGCGGCTCGACGTGGTGATCCGCAACGCGATCAACGCCGGCCAGATCCCCGGCCCGCGTTACCTCGCCGCGAGCCAGGAGATCACCGTGCTCGGCGGCCTGGGCGACGAGACGCTGCCGCACCTGCCCTTCCCCGAGTTCAGCTTCGGCGTCAACATCAGCGGCGCCGACGAGATGCGCAAGGCGGTGCGGCTGTTCCTCAAGTACGGCGTCGATTCGATCAAGCTGAACCTGTCGGGCGACAACTTCACGCCGCAGTCGCCATCCGAGACGACCTGGATGCTGGACGAGGAAGTGGCGGCCGCGATGCGCGAGGTCAAGATCCGCGGCAAGCGCGGAATCGCCCACGCCCGCTCGTCCGAGAGCGTCAAGCAGGCGCTGCGCCACGGCATCGACCTGATCTACCACGCGAGCTTCGTCGACAACGAGGCGCTCGACATGCTCGAGGCGGCCAAAGATCGGGTGTTCGTCGCGCCCGGCATCGCGATCCTCTACGCGATGCTGTACGAGGCCGAGGCCTTCGGCATCACCAACGCGATGGCCACGCAGATGGGCTACCAGATCGAGTGGGACGCCGCGCAGGAGTCGCTCGCGAAGATGCACAAGCGCGGCATCCGCGTGCTGCCCGGCGGCGACTACGGCTTCGCGTTCACGCCGCACTGTCAGAACGCGCGCGACCTGGAGTTCTTCGTCAAGTACCTCGGCTTCACGCCGATGGAGGCGATCCGCTCGGCCACGCTGTACGGCGGCCAGATCATGATGAAGCCCGACGAGCTCGGCGTCGTCAAGGACGGCTACCTTGCCGACCTGCTGCTGGTCGACGGCGATCCGCTCGCCAACCTGGCGATCCTGCGCGACCCGAAGCGCATCCTCGCGGTGATGAAGGACGGCGTGTTCGCGAAGGCGCCGGCGATCGCCTCGCAGCGCGCGTGGGGCCGGGCCGCATGACGATGACGCGCAAGCAGGGGGCGCTGTGGCTGCTGTTCGGCGGCCCGGTCGTCGTGTTCGCGGCCTGGGCGATTCCGGACAACCCGTCGCTGTTCTTCAAGACGCTGCTGAACGGGTTGACGCTCGCGTCGCTGTACTTCCTGGTCGCCAGCGGCTTCACGCTGGTGTTCGGGCTGATGCGCAACGTCAACCTCGCGCACGGCTCGCTGTACCTGTTCGGCGCCTATGTCGGCTGGTTCGTCGGCGAGCGCACCGGCTCGTGGGTGCTGGCGGTGATCGCGGGCTTCCTCGCCTCGGCGATCCTCGGCCTGGCGATGCAGCTGCTCGTGTTCCGCCACATGCAGGGCCAGGACCTGCGCCAGACGCTGGTGACGATCGGCCTGTCGATCGTGCTGGCCGACCTGATGCTGTGGATCTGGGGCGCCGAGATCTACACCTTCGACCCGCCGTCGTGGATCTACGGCTCGACGACGCTGCCGCTGGTCAACAAGTTCCCGACCTACCGGCTCGCGGTGCTGCTCGCGTCGATCGCGATCGGAGTCGGCCTGTGGCTGCTGCTGGCCCGCACCCGCATCGGCATGATGATTCGCGCCGGCGTCGACGACCGCGGCATGCTCGCGGCCTCGGGCGTCAACGTGCAGCTGGTGTTCGCGCTGACCTTCGCGATCGGCGCGGGGCTGGCCGGGCTGGCCGGCGTCGTCGGCGGCACCGCGCTGTCGATCTCGCCGGGCGAGGACACGCGCTACCTGCTGGCGTCGCTGGTCGTCGTGATCGTCGGCGGCATGGGCAGCGTCGTCGGCGCCGCGATCGGCGCGCTGCTGATCGGGCTGGCCGAGCAGTTCGGCCTGGCCTATGCGCCGACCTACAGCGTCGTGTTCACCTTCGTGATCATGGTCGTCGCGCTGGCGTTCAAGCCGCGCGGGCTGATGGGGAAGAACACGTGAGCGCGGCGCAGTGGCGCAGGGCGATGAATTCGTCGGCGGCGGCGGCCACCGCCGCGCGCGCGTCGCACGGCGCTGTCGTGCAGCCGCTGCGGCCCGCGGACACCGCGCCGCGGCCCTCTGCCGACCCGTATACCTGGCTCGCGAGCCGGCTGCGCACGGTGCGCTGGCGCCACGCGATCGTCGCCGCGTTCGTGCTCGCCTACCCGTTCTTCGCGACGCCGTTCTTCACGTTCCAGATCGGCGCGCAGTCGCTCGCGCTGGGCCTGATCGCGCTGTCGCTGACCTTCCTCGGCGGCTATGGCGGCATGGTGTCGCTCGCGCAGATGACGGTCGCCGGCTTCGCGGCGTACCTGCTGGCGATCTTCGGCAGCAGCAGCAACGCCGCGATCAGCCTGGGCTGGCCGTGGTGGCTGGCGCTGGCGTTCGCGCTCATGCTGGCCACCGTGTTCGCTGCCGCGATCGGCTGGCTCTCGGTGCGCACCGAAGGCATCTACACGATCATGATCACGCTGGCGATCGGCGTCGCGTTCTTCTACCTCGCGCAGCAGAACTACACGCTGTTCAACGGCTTCCAGGGCTTCAGCAAGCTCGCCGCACCCACGGTGTTCGGCATCGACTTCGCACAGCCGATGGCGTTCTACTTCCTGGTGCTGGCGTGCGCGGTGGCGGGCTACTTCTTCGTCAAGCACCTGATCCGCGCGCCGTTCGGCATCGCGCTGCAGGGCATCCGCGACAACCCGCGGCGCATGGCCTCGCTGGGCTTCAACGTCACCGCGCACCGGGTCGGCGCCTATGCGGTCACCGGCTTCCTTGCCGCGGTCGGCGGCGTGCTGATGGTCTGGTACAACGGCCGGATCTCCCCCGGCACGGTGGGCACCGGCGCGATGATCAACATCCTGATCGTCGCCGTGCTCGGCGGCATGCGGCACCCGATCGGCGCGTTCATCGGCGCGATCGTGTTCGTGCTGCTGCAGAACTTCGCGATCGACCTGGTCGACCGCGAACGCTTCAACCTCGTGATCGGCGGCGTGTTCCTCGCCATCGTTCTCTTCTCTCCCGACGGGCTGCTTGGGCTGTGGCAGAAGCTGCGCACTCGCCTGTCGTCGAACCGTGTCACTCACCCGCGGCACAGACCGCATTCATCAACGAAGAGCAGGAGCGAGACATGAGCAAGTACGGCAAGGTATTCGCGCGGAGCCTGATCGGCGCTGCGGCGACGTTCGCGGTGGTCGGCTTTGCGCAAGCCCAGGAAACCCTGAAGATCGGGCTGCTGGCCTCGCTGGAAGGCCCGTTCGCGGCGCCGGGGCAGGATGGCATGCGCGGCGCCGACCTGGCGCTGAAGCAGAAGAACGGCATGGCCGGCGGCAAGAAGATCGAGTTCGTCAAGGTCTCGTCCGACGCGACGCCCGACAAGGCGGTCAACTCGACCCGCAAGGCGGTCGAGCAGGACAAGGTCCAGATCATGATCGGCCCGCTGTCGGGCGACGAAGGCATCGCGGTCAAGAACTACGCGAAGACGCAGCCGAACGTGACCTTCATCAACGGCTCGTCCGGCGCGCAGGCGGCCACGCTGACCGACCCGGCGCCGAACTTCTACCGCTTCAACACCGAGGGCGCGCAGTGGATGGTGGGCCTGGGCGAGCACGCGCTCGGCAAGGGCTACAAGAAGGTCTACCTGATCGCCGAGGACTACGGCTTCCCGTACTCGCAGGTGCAGGGCTTCATGGCCAGCTACTGCGCCAAGGGCGGCAAGGTGCTCGACAAGGCCTGGGTGCCGCTGGGCACCAAGGACTACTCGTCGGTGATCGCCAAGATCCCGAAGGACATCGACGCACTGGTCGTCGTGCTCGGCGGCTCGGACGCCGTCAACTTCCTGACGCAGTACGAGCAGGCCGGTGGCGACAAACCGATGGTCGGCGGCTCGATCACGGTCGACCAGACGGTGCTGAACTTCAAGGGCAAGCGCCGCGAGTCGCTGCTCGGCACCGCCTCGGCCGGGCCGATGGCCGATTCGATCGACACGCCGGAGTGGAAGAAGTTCGTTGCCGACTACAAGGCGAACTTCAAGGACGGCTTCCCGAGCCCGTCGCTGTTCGCCTACCTGTACTACATCAACACCAAGGCTGCGCTCGATGCGCTCGACGCGGTCAAGGGTGACCTGTCCGGCGGCCAGAAGGCGTACCGCGACGCGCTGCAGAAGACCAACTTCAAGGGACCGGCCGGCGACGTGAAGATCGACGCCAACCGCAACGGCGTCGGCACGACCTACATCACCGAGGTGGCCAAGGCGGCCGACGGCTCGTTCTACAACAAGGTCGTCAAGTCGGTGCCGAACATCTCGCAGACGCTCGGCCTGCCGGAAGCGGACTTCAAGAAGATGGGCCTGGGCACCCGCGACGTGCCGGACTGCAGGAAGTAAGTCGGGAAGGCAGCGCGACGATGGCCTCGATCACCTCGCTCAGGACAGCGGCGCCGCGCGGCGCGGAGGCCGCATCGGCGACGAACCCCGGCGGGCAACTGCTCTCCGGCGACGCGCTGACCCTGAGCGGCGTGACGCGGGCCTTCGGCGCGTTGCGGGCCGTCGACGACGTGACACTGAACGTCGCCGCCGGCCAGAAGTACGCGATCCTCGGCTCGAACGGCGCCGGCAAGACCACGCTGTTCAACGCGATCACCGGCGACTTCCCGCCGACCGCGGGCCGGATCCATTTCTTCGGCGAGGACATCACCGACCTGCCGCCGCACGAGCGCATCCGCAAGGGGCTGCGGCGCACCTACCAATCCTCGCTGCTGTTCCGAGACCTGACCGTGCGCGACAACCTGTTCCTCGCGGTGCGCGGCGTCGCCAGTGGCCGGTTCAGCTTCATGCGGCCGCGCGCCCACCAGGCGTCGACCGTGGCGACCGACGACCTGCTCGAGCGCGCGCGCCTGTCGCACATCGCCGACGAGCTGGTCGCGAACCTGGCGCACGGCCAGCAGCGCCAGCTCGAGATCGGCATGGCGCTGGCCGGGGCGCCGCGGCTGATCCTGTTCGACGAGCCGGCCGCCGGCCTGTCGCCGGCCGAGCGCCGTGAGCTCGTCACGCTGCTGACCTCGCTGCCGGCGCACATGAGCTTCGTGCTGATCGAGCACGACCTCGACATCGCGCTGCGCGTCGTCGACCGCGTGACGGTGATGCACAACGGCCGCGTGTTGCGCACGGGTTCGCCGACCGAGATCGAGAACGACGCACAGGTTCAGGCGATCTACATGGGGAGCAAGCACTGATGGCTTGGTTCTCGAAGGAGCGCAACGAGACGAAAGCCCGCGGCCCGGTGCTCGTGGTCGAGGGCCTGGATGTCTATTACGGCCGCGCCCACGCGCTGCAGTCGGTCAACCTCTCTATCGATCACGGCGTGCTCGGCATCGTCGGGCGCAACGGCATGGGCAAGACCACGCTGTGCAACGCGATCACCGGCCTGGTACCGGCGCGCGGCAGCGTGCGCCTGCTCGGCGAGGAGATCCTCGGTCGCGCGCCGAACGAGATCACGCGCCGCGGCATCGCCTACGTGCCGCAGGGCCGGCGCGTCTGGCCGTCGCTGTCGGTCGACGAGACGCTGCGCCTGGTGGCGCGCCACCGGCGCGAGGTCGACCGCGTCTACGCGATGTTCCCGCGTCTCGCGGAGCGCAAGGGCAACGGCGGCGCGCAACTCTCGGGCGGCGAGCAGCAGATGCTGGCGATCGGCCGCGCACTGCTGCTCGAGCCGAAGCTGCTGGTGATGGACGAGCCGACCGAGGGCCTCGCGCCGGTCATCGTCGAGCAGGTCGCGCAGGCGCTGCGCGACCTCGCCGCCGACGGCGAGATCGCGGTGCTGCTGATCGAGCAGAACCTGGGCGTCGCGATGTCGGTGGCCGACCGGATCGGCGTGATGGTGAACGGCCGGATCGCGCAGGAGCTGCCGATCGCGCAGCTCGCGGCCGACCGCGAGTTGCAGGAGCGCCTGCTCGGCGTGCGCTCGGGCGGCCCCGACGACGCCGAACCCGGTATCGCTGCAGCGCCCGCCCCCGACGACGCCGCGCCGATGCAGGTCTACACCGTGCGGCGCGCGCACGGCGACGGCGCGCCGTCGCTCGACAGCGTCGCGCCGAACACGGTGCGCGGCTTCACCCGCTGGAACGCGGGCGGCACGGCCGCGCCGGCCGCCGACATCCCGCGCGCTGCGCCGCCACCCGAGCCGGCGCGCCCAGCGGCCGCGCCGGCACCGCAGGTCTTCGACTTCCCGGTCGCCGCCAGCAGCGTGCGCGCGGCCTACGTCGTCGGCACCTTCGACACCAAGGGCCGCGAACTGTTCTTCCTGCGGCAGTGCCTGGACCGGCTCGGCCTGCGGGTGGTCACGGTCGACCTGTCCACCTCCGGCAAGACGTCAACCGCCAGCGTGCACCCGCGCGAGGTCGCGCGCCACCACCCGCGCGGCGAGACCGCGGTGTTCGGCACCGACCGCGGCGAGTCGACCGCGGCGATGGCGCTCGCGTTCGAGGCCTTCGTCCGCACCCGGCGCGACCTGGGCGGCATCATCTCGGCCGGTGGCTCGGGCGGCACCTCGATGGCGAGCCTTGGCATGCGGGCGTTGCCGATCGGCTGCCCCAAGGTGATGGTCTCGACGATGGCCAGCGGCGACACGCGCCCCTACGTCGGCCCGAGCGACATCTGCATGATGTATTCGGTCACCGACGTGCAGGGCATCAACCGGATCAGCGAGAAGGTGCTCGCGAACGCCGCCCACGCACTGGCCGGCATGATCGCGCACCCTGCCCCGGCCTCGGACATCACCAAGCCGGCGCTCGGCCTGACGATGTTCGGCGTCACGACCCCGTGCGTGCAGGCGGTGACGAAGCGGCTCGAAGCGGAGTACGACTGCCTGGTGTTCCACGCCACCGGCGTCGGCGGCCAGTCGATGGAAAAGCTGGCCGACTCGGGCCTGCTCGCCGGTGCGATCGACGTCTCCACCACCGAGATCGCCGACGAGATCGCCGGCGGCGCGTTGTCGGCCGGGCCGACGCGGCTCGACGTGTTCGCGCGCCACGCCCTGCCCTACGTCGGCTCGTGCGGCGCGCTCGACATGGTGAACTTCGGCGCCTGGGACACGGTGCCCGAGCGTTTCCGCGCCCGCAAGCTGTACCGCCACAACCCGACCGTGACGCTGATGCGGACCACGATCGACGAGAACCGCGCGATCGGCGCGTTCATCGCCGCCAAGCTGAACGCGATGCGCGGGCCGGTGCGCTTCCTGATCCCCGAGGGCGGCGTCTCGGCGATCGACCGGCCCGGTCAGCCGTTCCACGACCCGGAGGCCGACCGCGCGCTGTTCGCGGCGATCGAACAGGATTTCCGCGGCGGCATCGACCGGAAGCTGATCCGCCTGCCGCTGCACATCAACGAGGAGGCGTTCGCCGACGCGCTCGTCGTCGCCTGGCGCGAGATCGCCCAACCCGCGGCCGCGCGCCGCGCCTGACCCGCCCATACCATGCCGCGCATCGCCCGCACCGAACTGCTCGCCCGCTTCCGCGCCAAGATCGCCGCCGGCCAGCCGATCATCGGCGGCGGCGCCGGCACCGGCCTGTCCGCCAAGTGCGAGGAGGCCGGCGGCATCGACCTGATCGTGATCTACAACTCGGGCCGCTACCGCATGGCCGGCCGCGGTTCGCTGGCCGGGTTGCTGGCCTACGGCAACGCGAACGAGATCGTCTGCGACATGGCGCGCGAGGTGCTGCCGGTCGTGCGCCACACGCCGGTGCTGGCGGGCGTCAACGGCACCGACCCGTTCATGATGCCCGAGCAGTTCCTGCGCCGGCTGATCGACCTGGGCTTCTCCGGCGTGCAGAACTTTCCGACCGTCGGCCTGATCGACGGCACCTTCCGCGCCAACCTCGAAGAGACCGGCATGGGCTATGGCCTCGAGGTCGACCTGATTCGCCAGGCCCGCGCACTCGACCTCCTGACCACACCGTATGTGTTTTCCGAGGCCGATGCGCGCGCGATGGCCGGCGCCGGCGCCGACATCGTCGTGTGCCACCTCGGCCTGACGACCGGCGGCGCGATCGGCGCCGAGACCGCGCTGACGCTGGACGACTGCATCGGCCGCATCAACGTGTGGGCGGCCGCCGCCAAGGCCGTCGACCCCGACGTGATCGTGCTCTGCCACGGCGGCCCGATCGCGACCCCCGAAGACGCGCAGACGGTGCTCGCGCACTGCCCTGCGTGTCATGGCTTCTACGGCGCCAGCTCGATGGAGCGGCTGCCCACCGAGGTGGCGCTCACCGAGACCACCCGGCGCTTCGTGCAGATCAAGAGATAACAGGAGACGACCATGTCCGGTTCGCAGTTCGGCAGTTTCATCCTCGGCCTGATCGTCGTTGCGATCGTCGTCGCGATCGTCGTGTGGCTCATGCACTGGCTCTACCTTCGCAGTTCGAAGGAGCGCGCATTCGTGCGCACCGGCCTGGGCGGCCAGAAGGTCGTGCTCGATGGTGGCGCCTTCGTGCTGCCGATCGTGCACGACGTGATCCCGGTCAACATGAACACGCTGCGGCTCGAAGTGAGCCGCGGCCGCGACAAGGCGCTGATCACCAAGGACCGGATGCGGGTCGACGTGATCGCCGAGTTCTACGTGCGCGTCGCGGCCCGGCCCGAGGCGGTCGCCAACGCGGCGCAGACGCTCGGCCTGCGCACGATGGAGCCCGACCAGCTGAAGGAACTGGTCGAGGGCAAGTTCGTCGACGCGCTGCGCACCGCGGCGGCCGAGATGACGATGGAGGAGCTGCACGAGAAGCGCGGCACCTACGTGAAGCGGGTGCGCGAGACCGTGGCCGAGGACCTGACCAAGAACGGCCTGGAGCTCGAAGCCGCGTCGCTGACCCAGCTCGACCAGACCGGCATGGAGTTCTTCAACCCGAGCAACGCGTTCGACGCCGAGGGCCTGACCCGCCTGACCGAGCAGATCGAGCACCGCAAGAAGCAGCGCAACGACGTCGAGCAGGACACGCTGATCGCCATCCGGAACAAGAACCTCGAGGCGGAGAAGCTCTCGCTCGAGATCGACCGCGAGGGCGAGTACGCGCGCCTGAGCCAGCAGCGCGAGGTCGAGATCGCCCGCGCCCGTCAGCGCGCCGAGGTCACGACCGAGCGCGCCCAGCGCGAGCAGGCCGCCGAGGGCGCGCAGATCGCGGCGAAGCAGACGATCGACACCGCGCGCATCCGCTCCGAGCAGACGCTCGAGCAGGAGCGCATCGGCAAGGAGCGCGCGATCCAGGCGGCCGAGATCGAGCGCCGGATGACGATGGAGCTGGCCGAGCAGCAGCGTTCGATCGCGATCGCGCGCGAGAGCAAGGCGCAGAGCGAGGCCCAGGCCGAGGCGGAGATCGCCCGCGCGCTGGCGATCTCGGCCGAGGAGAAGGTGTTCACCGCGCGCGAGGTCGAGATGGCGGAGCGCAAGAAGGCCATCGACCTGATCGGCGCCGCGCAGATCGCCGAGCGCGACGCGCTGCGCCTGACGTCTGCGGCGCAGGCCGAGAAGGCCGCGAGCGCCGACCGCGGCGATGCGGTGCGCGCCCAGGCCGAGGCCGATGCCGACGCCGACAAGATCCGCTCGATGGCGATGCGCCTGCGCGCCGAGGTCGAGGCCGAGGGCCTGCAGCTGATGAACACGGCCCACAACATGCTGAGCCCGGAGGCGCGCATGTCGGCGCTGCGGCTGCGGCTGGTCGAGAAGGCCGAGGGCATCATCCGCGAATCGGTGCGCCCGCTGGAGCGCATCGAGGGCATCAAGATCCTCCAGGTGGACGGGCTCGGCGGCTCGGGCGGCGGCCCCGGCAGCGAGAACGGCCATGGCGGCAACTTCTCGGACAGCGTCGTCAACTCGGCGCTGCGCTTCCGCGCCCAGGCGCCGTTGGTCGACCAGCTGCTGCGCGAGATCGGCATCGAGGGCGGCGACATCCAGCGGCTCGTCGGCAGCGCGAGCGGCGCACAGGCCTCGCTGCCGCCGGCGCCAAAGAAGGACTGATCGATGGTGCAGGTCTACGCCTCCAGCGTCATCGACGCCAGCGCCGACAACGTCTGGTCGCGCATCCGCGATTTCAACGGGTTGCCGCAGTGGCACCCCGCCATTGCCGACAGCCGGATCGAGAACGGCCAGCCGGCCGACCGCGTCGGCTGCATCCGCCACTTTCATCTGCGTGACGGCGGCATGATCCGCGAGAAGCTGCTGGCGCTGTCCGACTACGACTACAGCTGCAGCTACGAGATCCTCGAGAGCCCGATGGGCGTGACGAACTACGTCGCGACGCTGAAGCTGACACCGGTCACCGACGGCGGCCGCTGCTTCGCCGAATGGAGCGCCGAGTTCGAGTGCGACGCGGGCCGCGAGCGCGAGCTGGTCGAATCGATCGGCGGCGGCGTGTTCCAGGGCGGCTTCGACGCGTTGAAGCGCCACTTCGGCGGGCGTTGATGCTGCAGCGCGTCGTCCGCTCCACGGTGATCGATGCGCCGATCGAGCGCGTGTGGGCGGTGCTGCGCGACTTCAACAGCCACGACCAGTGGCACGACGTGGTCGAGTCGAGCCGGATCGAGGGCGACGAGCGCAGCGACCAGGTCGGCTGCGTGCGCAGCTTCAGCCTGCGCGACGGCAACCGCATCCGCGAGCAGTTGCTGACGCTCTCGGACACCGAGCACAAGAGCACCTACTGCATCGTCGAGGCGACCGTACCGCTGCAGCGCTATGTCGCGACGCTGACGCTCAAGCCCATCACCGACGGCAACCGCACCTTCTGGCACTGGGAATCGACCTTCGCGACGCCCCCCGGCCGCGAGCGCGAACTGCGCGACATGGTGGCGCAAGGCGTCTACGAAGCCGGCTTCGCGAACCTGCGCCGCCACCTGGAACGCGGCGGTGACCTGCAGCCGCGCGGCAGTGCCCCGTTGCCCACCGCGCTGTCACTGCCGACGCGGCAGGTGGCCGTGCACCGCTACGGCGGCGCCGACGTGCTGCAGCCCGAGGACGCGCAGGCACCTGCGCCGGCAGCCGGCGAGGTGCGGATCCGTCAGCGCGCGATCGGCGTGAACTACCTCGACGTGTACCTGCGGCGGGGCTGGATCCCCGGCATGCTGCCCCTGCCCGGCGTGCCGGGCATGGAGGCGGCGGGCAGCGTGATCGACGCAGGCGCTGGCGTCGGCGGGCTGCTGCCGGGCGACCGCGTGGCCTACCTCGGCCCGGTGCCGGGGGCTTATGCCGGCGTGCGCAGCGTGCCGGCCGACTGGGTCGTGCGCCTGCCCGCGGCGGTCGAGGACGACGTCGCCGCCGCGCTGCTGCTGAAGGGCATCACCGCCGACTACCTGCTGCGCGACCTCGGCCACGTCGGCCCCGGCACGCGCCTGCTCGTGCACGCGGCCGCCGGCGGCCTCGGCCTGCTGGTGTGCCAGTGGGCGCGGCGCCTCGGTGCGGTCGTGCTCGGCACGGTCTCGACGCCGGAGAAGGCACGGGTCGCGCGCGAGCACGGTTGCGAGCACGTCATCGTCACCGCCGACTACCGCTTCGCCGACGTGGTGCAGCGCACCTGTGGCGGGGCCGACGTGGTGATCGACGGCCTGGGCGACGCGGCCCGCGACGAGAACCTGGCCGCGCTGGCGCGGCGCGGCCACTGGATCAGCCTGGGCCAGGCGACCGGCGCGCTGGCGCCGCTGCCGCCGGATGCGCTGGTCGCCAAGTCGCTGAGCTTCTCGCGGCCGGTCGTGTTCGACTACGTCGCCACGAACGCCCAGCTCGCCGAGCGTGCGCAGCGGGTCTGGGCCGCGCTGGCCGACCGCACGCTGACGCCGCCGCGCATCGAACGCTATGCTCTGGAGGCCGCAGCCCAGGCGCACGCGCGGCTCGAGTCGCGCGGCTCGATCGGCGCGCTGGTCCTGACGGCTTGAGGAGATGACGGGATGATCGTCGGCATGAACCACTTCACCATCGTCGCCGAAGACGAAAGGAAGACGCTCGATTTCTACGTCGGCCTGCTCGGCATGACGGTCGGGCCGCGGCCCGACCTGGGGTTTCCCGGTGCGTGGCTGTATGCCGGCGCGCCGCAGGCGGTGCTGCACATGTACTTCGACCGGCCGGTACCGACGCAGCGCGCCGGCGTGATCGACCACATGGCGTTCACCGCGACCGACCTGCGCGCCGTGAAGGCACGCTTCGACGAGTCGGGCACCAAGTACGACCTGCGCCGCCAGGTCGGCGCCGGCACCTGGCAGCTCTTCACCTACGACCCGAACGGCGCGAAGGTCGAACTCGATTTCGACGCCGCCGAGACGCTCTGACCCTCACCCACACCACCATGCTGCACCCCCAAGCCCGCGCCCTGCTCGACCTGATGGAGCAACGCCAGATCCCGCCCACCCACACGCTGAGCGTCGCCGATGCGCGCGCGTTCTATCGCGAGCGCCGCGGCGTCACCCAGCCCACGCCGCCCGACATGGCGCAGGTGCGCGACCTGCAGGCCAGCGGGCCGCACGGGTCGATCCCGCTGCGCGCATACCGGCCGCTCGGCGCCGCCGACGACGCGGCGCTTCCCGTGCTCGTCTACTACCACGGCGGCGGCTGGGTGATCGGCGACCTGGACACCCACGACACGCTGTGCCGCGAGCTTGCGAACGGCGCGGGCTGCGCGGTGGTCGCGGTCGACTACCGGATGGGGCCGGAGCACCCGTTCCCGGCCGCCGTCGACGACTGCGTCGCCGCGACCCGCTGGGTGCATGCCCACGCGGCCGAATTGCACGTGGACGCGACACGCCTTGCCGTAGGCGGCGACAGCGCCGGCGGCAACCTCGCCGCCGTCGTCTCGCTCACCGTGCGCGACGGCGGCGATCTGCCGATCGCGTTCCAGCTGCTGATCTACCCGGCGACCGATCAGCGCCGCGGCCACGCCTCGCACACCGAGAACGCGCAGGGCTATCTGCTGACCCGCGACACGATGGACTACTTCACCGGCCACTACATCAGGGACCGGGCGCAGTACACCGACTGGCGCGCCTCGCCGCTGCTCCACGAGGACCTGGGGCGGCTGCCGCCCGCGCTGGTGCTGACCGCCGGCTTCGACCCGCTGCGCGACGAGGGCAAGGCCTATGCCGAGCGACTGACCGCGGCGGGCAACCGGGCGAGCTACGTCTGCTTCGACCGCCAGATCCACGGCTTCGTGACCATGGGCAAGGTGCTCGACGAGGCGAACACCGCGGTCGCGCTGTGCGCGGCCGAACTGCGGCGCGCCTTCAGGGCGTGAGGGCAGCCTGCTTGCGGCGCGCCCGCCAGGCCCCCGCGATCACCAGCAGGCCCGGCAGCAGGATCGCGCCCCAGATGATCTTGTCCAGGTGCCGCTGGACCCACGGGATGTTGCCGAACAGGTAGCCGGCCAGCGTCACGCCGCCGACCCACAGCACCGCGCCGACGACGTCGAAGAAGGTGAACTTGCGCCGCGTCATCTGCGCGACGCCGGCCACGAACGGCGCGAACGTGCGCAGGAACGGCATGAAGCGTGCGGCGACGATCGTCACGCCGCCGTATTGCTCGTAGAACGCGTGCGCCTGGTCAAAGGCCTTCTTGTTGAAGAAGCGCGAGCTCTCCCACTGGAACACCCGCGGGCCGAAGTGCCGCCCGATCATGTAGTTGCTCTGGTTGCCCAGGATCGCCGCGGCGATCAGCAGCGCGATCACCAGCGGCAGGCTCATCAGCCCGGCGCCGCACAGCGCGCCGACGACGAACAGCAGCGAATCGCCGGGCAGGAACGGCATCACCACCACGCCGGTCTCGACAAAGATGATCAGGAACAGCAGCGCGTAGACCCAGGCACCGTAGGCCTCGACGAAGGTGCGCAAGTGCACGTCGACGTGCAGGATGAAGTCGAGCAGTTGGTGAAGGATTTCCATGCGGCTCGATTATCGCGGTGCGACGTCGCACCCCCTGCGCGCAGCAGTCAGGCGGCGCTGTCCAGGCCTTCGACGTCGTCGAGCCAGGTGGCGACCGCGGCCGGGAACGCCTGCCCGCCGGCGCCGGCGCGCCAGCGACGGCGCAACTGGTTCGCGCTGGCACGCAGGTTCCAGCGCAGTTCGTTCTGCAGCGCCCACAGTTCGGCACGCAGCCGGCTGTCGGGCTCGGTCAGCTGGCCTAGGAAGTCGAGCTGCTCGGGCGTGATACCGGCGCCGACCAGCATTCGGTGCAGCCGCTCGGCCTGCTCCGCCATGACCTTCAACACGGCACGGCCGGGCGCGTCGAGCGCCGGGGCCGAGTCGGCCGCCGCGGTGTGCCACTGGGTCAGCAGGCCGTCGAGCGTGCGCAGCTGCGCGACCGATTCCGGGATCGTCGCGTCGACCTCGCCATCGGCCGGTGGCAGCGCACGGAGCAGGCGGTGGATCGACGGCACCAGGCTCGGATCGAAGCGCTTGGGGTTGACGCGTAGCAGCAGCGAGACGCGCTGATCGGGCCGCTCGCGGTCGCCATCGAACATCGCGGTGACGACCTCGCACAGCGACAGCAATCGCCCGAGCGGGCTGATCGACTCGCCCGCGAGACCGCGCGGGTAGCCGGCGCCGTCGAGCACCTCGTGGTGCTCGAGCACGGCGCGCGCCACCTGCGTCGGGTACTCGTGGAAGCGCGCGATGAGCATCGAGCCGGTGACCGGGTGCGCGTACAGCGGGCGTCGTTCGTCGCCGCTCAGCGTGTTGCCGGCGTCGAGCAGCTCGGCGTCGATGTGCAGCATGCCCAGGTCGTGCAGCAGGCCGGCACTCGCGGCGACCGTCATGTCGTGGATCGGCGCCCCGCCCTCGCGCACCAGGTGCGCGCAGAGCAGCGCCATCAGGATGCTGTGCTCGAAGATCGCCGGCCGGGTCTCGCGCGCCAGCGTCAGGTGGAACGCGACCGGGCGCGGCAGCGGGATCGCCTCGATCGACTGCAGCAGCATGCTGCGGACCCGCCCGGGCGGCCCCATCAGCGCGAAGAACGGCCAGCGCGCCATCGCCGCCTCGGCCGCCTCGCGCAAGGCCATGCCGCTGACCAACGGGCCGCCTTCGATGCTTTCGTCCAGCGGCGCCGCGAGGCGGTGCACGAGCAGTCGGTCGTGCAGCGTCGCGTCGATCTGGACGCCGCCCTCGAGCAACTTGATGCCCTGGTGGTTGTAGATCGCGCGCGAGGTGGTCACCGGCCGCTTCTGGCCCAGCTGCGTCACCGCGCGCAGAAAGGCGGGGCTTTCAACGGGCGGGGCGACGGCGGTCGATGGGGACGGATCAATCATGGGGTACTGCGGATGACTGAAAGCGCATTGTGACCGAGAGGCGACCCGGCGCGATCCGTCGATTTGGCGCCCCAAGCCCGCCCAATTGGCGGCTTCGGGCGACGCCCCTGTCGCGCTTCCTACAATGCGCCGATGAACGCCGTGCTCCAGCCGCAGCCGCGCCGCCCGATCCGCGAGCTGCCCGACGAACTCGTCAGCCAGATCGCCGCCGGCGAGGTCGTCGAACGGCCGGCCTCGGTGGTGCGCGAGCTGGTCGACAACGCGCTCGACGCCGGCGCGACCGAAATCGCGGTCAAGCTGGTCGCCGGTGGCATCCGGTCCATCGTGGTCGAGGACGACGGCGCCGGCATCCCGGCCGACGAACTGCCCTTGGCGCTGCGCCGCCATGCCACGAGCAAGATCGGCTCGCTGAGCGAACTCGAAGGCGTCACGACGATGGGCTTCCGCGGCGAGGCGCTGGCCGCGATCGCCTCGATCGCCGAGCTCTCGATCGCCAGCCGCACCGCCGACGCCGCCCACGCGCAGCGCCTGGACGCACGCTCCGGCGAGCTGGTGCCGGCGGCGCGCGGCACCGGCACCAGCGTCGAGGTGCGCGAACTGTTCTTCGCGACGCCGGCCCGGCGCAAGTTCCTGAAGACCGAGGCGACCGAGTTCGCCCACTGCGTCGAGGCGGTGCGCCGCCATGCGCTGGCGCGGCCCGAGGTCGCCTTCACGGTGTGGCACGACGGCAAGCTCGCGCAGCAGTGGCGTCGCGCCAGCGCCGAGCAGCGCGTGATCGACGTGCTGGGCGAGGACTTCGTCGCGCAGAGCCGACCACTGGCGATCGAATCGGGCGTGCTGCGCATCGGCGGCCGCAGCGGCACGCCCGAGGCGGCACGCGCCCGCGCCGACCAGCAGTACGTCTATGTCAACGGCCGCTTCGTGCGCGACAAGCTGATCGCCCACGGCGTGCGCTCGGCCTACGAGGACGTGCTGCACGGCGGGCGCCAACCGGCCTACGTGCTGTTCATCGAGATCGCGCCGGACCGGGTCGACGTCAACGTGCACCCGACCAAGGTCGAGGTGCGTTTTCGCGAATCGCGCGAGGTGCACCAGGCGGTGCGGCGTGCGGTCGAGACGGCGCTCGCGATCCCGCGTGCGGGGGCCGTGCCGCCGACCAGCGTCGCGGTCGACGCCGCGAAGCCCACCGCGCCGGCGTTCTTCGCGGGCGCGCCGCGGCGCTACGACGGCGCCCGGCAGGCGTCGCTCGGACTGCAGCAGCTCTCGACGCTGTATGCGCAGGAGTTGCCGGCCCGCTGGAACGGCCAGGCCGCGCCCGGGCCGACCGTGTTCGGCACCGGCACCGGCGACGCGTCGGCGCCCGTCACGCCGGCGGCCGACGCCGAGGGCTGGCCGCTCGGCAAGGCGATCGCCCAGGTCGCGGGCATCTTCGTGCTGGCCGAGAACGCCCATGGGCTCGTGATCGTCGACATGCACGCGGCCCACGAGCGCATCGTCTACGAGCGCCTGAAGGCGAGCCTCGGCAGCGCCGCGATCGAATCGCAGCCGCTCCTGATCCCGGCGACCTTCGCGGCGACGCCGGCCGAGATCGCGACGGCCGAAGCGCAGGCCGACAACCTGCGCGCGCTCGGGCTCGACGTGGCGCCGCTCTCGGCCGCGGTGCTCGCGGTGCGCTCGCAGCCCGCGGCGCTGGCCGGCGGCGACGTGGTCGAGCTCGCACGCAGCGTGCTCGCCGAGCTGGCGCAGTTCGATGCCAGCACGGTGATCCAGCGCGCGCAACACGAGATCCTGTCGACGATGGCCTGCCACGGCGCGGTGCGCGCCAACCGCCAGCTCACGCTCGACGAGATGAACGCGCTGCTGCGCGACATGGAGCGCACCGAGCGCATCGACCAGTGCAACCACGGCCGTCCCACCTGGCGCCAGATCACGCTGAAGGAACTCGACGGCCTGTTCTGGCGCGGCCGTTGAACTTTTCGCAGAGGTCCGCACTCCGTTGGCGATGCCGAATGTCCTGACGACCATCCGCTGGCGCTGGCCGGCCCTGGCGCTGATCGCCGCAAGTGCCACCGCGGGCTGCGTCAGCCTGGACACCCAGCAGCGCAAGTGGATCTTCCAGGCGAGCGCAATCGCCGCCAGCGACGACGGTGCGCGCATCGAAGGCTTCGACGATGTCTGGATCAACCTGTCGGGCCGACCGGGCACCGCCGCGCCGCCGAAGCTGCACGCGCTCTGGCTCGACGGCCCGACGCCCGAGGCGCCGGTGCTGCTGTACCTGCACGGCGCCCGGCGCGACGTGGCGAGCAGCGTGTTCCGCATCCGCCGCATGCGCGAACTGGGCTTCGCTGTGCTCGCGATCGACTACCGCGGCTTCGGGCGCAGCACCGACGAGCTGCCCTCCGAGGCCAGCGTCGACGCCGACGCGCGCGCCGGCTGGGCCTGGATCGCCGCGCACCACCCCGGACGCGACCGCTACATCTTCGGTCACTCGCTCGGTGGCGCGATCGCGGTGCGGCTGGCAAGCGAAGTCGCCGACGCGAAGGGGCTGATCGTCGAGGGCACGTTCACGTCGATCCCGGCGGTGTTCCAGAGCATGAGGTGGGGCTGGCTGCCGATCACGCCGCTGATCACGCAGCGGTTCGATTCGGCCGCCCGCATCGGTCGCGTGAAGGTGCCGGTGCTGGTCGTGCACGGCGCCGAGGATTCGCTGATTCCGCCGGCGCTCGGTCGCGCGCTTTTCGAGCGCGCCACCGCGCCCAAGCAGTTCGTGCTGGTCGAGGGCGGCACCCACTACAGCACCAACGGGCGCGGGCAGGCGCAGTACCGGGAGGCGCTGCGGGCGCTGTACGGCCTCGGAGCGTGAGCGGGCGGCGCGACGCCCTCACCAGCAGCCGGATTCCGACGTGCTGTTGCCCTGCACGCCGAGATGCGTGAGCGTGTAGGTTCCGCACTTGTCCTTGGCCTGGTTGCCGAGCGGGACGGCGCTGGCGGCGAAGGTCGGCAAGGTCGCGGCGGCCGGCGTCGGCGCACTGACCGTCAGCTGGTAATAGGCCGCGCTGCCGGTCTGCACGTTCAGCGGGAACGCCGCGCCCGCATAGCCGAGCGCCGAGGGCACGGTCGAGTACTGGTTGTTCAGGCTGTAGAAGCGTTCCTGGCGTGCCGCCAGGTCGAGCAGCGCGTTCTTTGCGTCGGTGCGGCGCGATTTCAGGACGTACTGGCTGTAGGCGGGGTACGCGATCGCCGACAGGATCGCGACGATCGCGACCGTCACCATCAGCTCGATCAGCGTGAAGCCCGCGCCGCCGGATCGTTGCACTCGCATGGTCGGTCCCTGCCTCAGCGCAGCTGCGCCCAGTTGACGCGCGAGCCGACGCCGGTGGCACCCGGGTCGATGCGCAGCTTCTGCTTGTTGCCATCCTTGTCGACGAACAGCGCCACCGATTCGGTCTTGGTCGACAGCATCGTCAGCGTGCCCACACCGTCGAGCGAGACGCCGCTGGCCAGCGGCGAGTCCAGGAAGAACGACTTCGGCGTGGCGCCGCCGGTGGCGACCGACACCGCCATCGTCCAGCCGGACGCCGGCTGCGCGTTGCACGACAAGGCCTGCGACACGGCCGGTATCGTGGTGTTGACCACGAACACGCCGTTCACGAACACCGGGTTGTAGATCACCTGTTCGGTGGCGCTCGGCAGCGCCACGGTCCAGCCGTACTTCGCGCCGGTCCCGGTGCAGGCGGTCGTTCCGGCCCAGCAGATCGGCGTGCTGGTCACCGTGCGGGTCGGCGGGGTGGTCACCACGCTGGCCGCTGCGATGGTCTGGGTCTGCAGGGAACTCGCGGTGATGGTCTGCGGTGCCGTCAGCCCGAGGAACTGCCCGGTCGCCGGCGCGATCATGTTCCAGGCGCTCGTGTTCCAGTCCCAGATGCCATAGAGCGCCTGGCTGCCGCTGGCGTACGTGGCGGCGCTGGACAGGGTTTGCGGCAGCTGCTGGCCGGTGCCGAAGCTGACGATGAGCCGCGGCTTGGAGCCCGCGCCGCTGGACGGAACCGAGCTCACCTGGACCTTGGTCGTGATCGGCTGGCCGGCCGGCGTCTTGAACAGCGGGCCTGGCGTCACCGCCCAGCTGCCGGGGTCGGAACTCGTGAGGTCGAAGCGCCAGAGATTGCCGAACGCGTCGCCGGCGTAGACGTAGTCGGTGATGTGGTCGCCGTCGAGGTCGGCCGAGGTCACTTGTGCGATGCCGTTGCGGATCGTGACGCCGCCCGACGCGACCGGCCCCGCGCCTGTCGGCAGGTAGCGGAAGGTCCGGGCGCCGGTCGTGCGGTTCACCAGCATGATGTACAGGCCCGCGTCGCCGTTGCTGCTGTTCAACCCGTTGCCGAACAGCACTGCCCAGTCGCCGTTGTGCAGGCGGCGGATCAGCGGGATGCCGACGGTGCTGCCCAGGCTGCTGCCGCAGGCGCCGGTCACGCAGGCGAGCGTGCTGCTGGTCCACTCGCCCATCACGATCGACGCCGCGTTCGTCTGGCTGAACTGGCTCGGGTCGGTGATGTCGAGCGCGAACAGAATGCCGTTGGCGACCGACGTGTTGTTGCCGATCGGCCCGGTCGCGTTGCCGCCGTAGCCGGTCCCGCCGACCAGCCAGGTGTGCCAGGCGCCCGCGTAGAACAGGTCGCCGGTGCCCGGTGTCGCGTCGACGAAGAAGTTGTGCGAGTACTGGGTGTTCGAGAAGTCGAGCGCCGGCGTGGTCGAGTGGATCGTCGAGAGCACTGCCGCCGGCATGTACGCCAGCAGCTCGCGCCCGTCGTTCGTCGCCGCGCTGGCGTTGAACGACCCGCCGCTGTAGAGACCAGCGCGGAAGCCATGCAGGAAGCCGTCGTTCGCGCCGACGTAAACCAGGTTGGTGCGCCCGGCGCGCGCGCTCGCACCCGCCCACGCGGCATAGCTCGTCTCCGCCGCGGTCGCCGACGGGTACAGCGCATCGGCCCAGGTGATCGCATACGGCGAATTCGGCGGGCCGACCCAGATCGGGCTCGAGTTGACGATGTCGCCGAGCACGCTGCCTCGCGTGCGCAGCGTTCCGGCGTTCGCGACCTCGTTGCTGCGATCGCCGCGCAGGTAACGCAACCGCAGGTCGGTGGACGACGCATCGCCGGCGCTCAGCGATGCCTGCTGCGCGGTCGTCAGCGACGCCCACTCGAAAGCGGCACCGGCCGCGCCGTTCCAGGTGAGCATCGCGCGGTCGCCCGACGCCTGCGCCGCGCCGGAGGTCGCGCCGGTGGCGTTGCAGGCGCCGCCGGTCAGCACGCAACTCGCATCCCAGTTCGGCGTGGTCGCCAGCGAGATCGCACCGGTCGTGCTGTTGACGTTGATGGTGGTGGAGGTCAGCCCACCCGAGGCATTCAAGGCCGAGTAATACGCCGCGTAGGCCTGGTTGCCCTGCTGCGTGCGCCCGTTCGGCGGGCTGTTGGCGCCCGCGGAGCCGTTGGCAGCGGTCACCGGCGCGGCCTTGAAGCAGGTGATCTCGTGGACGTTGCTGCCCCAGCCGGTGCCGGCCGAGAAGCCGAAGCGGAAGTTCGCGGGCAACGGTCCGTTGGACGCGGTGATCAGCTTGTCGGTGAGCACCGGGTTGGACGATCCGCCGTTGACGCTGTAGCCGAAATTGAGCAGGCCGTTCTGCGTGATCTTCAGCGTGTAGGTGATCGGGGTCGCGTTGCCCCGCGTCGGCATGTTCGTCGCCTCCTGGTTGTAGAGGCTGACCGTCGACGGCAGTTGGCTGCCCGCCAGGTAGGGATAGTTAAAGGCCAGCGCGGTAGTCGTCTGCCTCGGCTTGCTGCTGTTGCTGTAGTCCCAGACGAAACCGGTCTTGCACGTGTCGTGGACCGCCGCCATCTTGTTGAAGGCGCTGAGGTTCCCGGGGTAGTAGGTCGGGTAAGCGGCATTCAGCGTCGCCCAGTTGGTGCTGCCGGCGCCGCGCAGGCTGATCCGGCCCGGCCGCACGCCGGGCACCGGGCCGAGCGCGTCGGTCGCGCCGGTGTGGGTGTTGTCGTTGGCGTTGGAGAAGCTGCCGAACTCGTCGATGCCGATGCCGATGTAGCCGCCGACGACGCCGTCGTAGACCGCGTTGCCGTTCGAGCATGAATACCCGAGGCTGCCGCCGAGCGCACCGACCGAGATCGGTCTCGGCGACGCCGCGGTACCAGCGTCGACGAGGAAGAAGCCGATGCCGTCCGCCCCCGAGGCCAGTCCGGTGTCGCCGATGAAACCGTTGCCGCCGTAGGTGACCGTCGTGAATGTGACCTGCAGTCCCTGGCTGGACGGGAACATGAAGTTCGACACCACCGCTCCGGTCTGGGAATTGCCGTTCGTGCCCGTGGTCGTGTCGCCATTGGTCAGTCGCAACGCACCGCTGCCCACCGCGTCCGGCAACCGACCGCTGACGCCACCGACCTGGGTCTTGCCCGAGTAATAGGGCAGACCGACGCAAGCGGGGATGGTGCCGGTGTTGTTGCCTGCGGTGAGGCACGCGCCGTTCAGTGCCTTCCAGTTGTAGCTCGACGCAGCCCCGGTCAAGGTGTCGTTGATGACGAGCTGGGCCCGCGCGGGTACGCACAGGGCGAGGCTCAGCAGCGCGATGACGCCGCCGATCCCATGCAATCTGGAGTTCATCATGGTCTTCTGGGGGACATACCGGTTCACTACAAACCTCCGAGGTCTCTGGCGGCCGTCTGCAGCTTGTAGGTGCTTTGCACCACGCTCATGGTGTCGGCGCTGCCGCCGCCGCTGAACGCGCTGACCTGGTACAGCGTGCCGGTGCCGTCCGGCGTCAGCCCGATGTACGAGACGTACAGGCCGGGTGCCGCCTGGTAGTTCACGTCGCCGTTGCTGCCCACGCCGCCGCCGGCGGCGATGTTCATGCTGGTCGACGGCTGGTAGGTGGTCCATGCGGCCCACGGCGTGGTCGCCGGCGCGCTCAGCGGGTTGGAGCACACGGCCAGCGCGTTGATCGGGTTGTTCTGGGTCGAGCAGACCACCGAGAACGCGCCGCCGCCGCCGGTGGAGAGCCACCATTCGCCATACTCCAGCGCGCCCTGCGCCGCCTCGAAGGAGCGCTCCTTGTCGCGGGTGCCGCCGGCCGTCCTTTCCTGCAGCCCGACGCCGCGCACCATCGCGAGCGACAGCAGGATGATCGCCAGCAGGAACAGCAGGCCGACGATCAGGATGACGCCGCGGCTGCCGGCGCGGGAGCCGCGTCGGGAGGGGCGAAGCGGGTGGCGTCTCACAGCGCCCCCATCACGCCGATGTTCTGCACCCAGGTCGCCGAGCCGGTGGCCGCCGCGCCGACCTGGGTGGCGTCGAACTGGCTCGCGAAGGTCAGCCGCACCTGGACCGACTTGACCTGGCCCCACAGACCGGCGGCGGTCACCGCGGAGGCGGACAGGTACTTGTCGATGTTGCCGCTGGCCGAGCTGTCGGTGCCGTAGAGCACCGTCATCCCGGAGACGTTGTTGACCAGCGCCACCGGTGCGTTGCCGTTGACCGCGCATTGCAGCTGGTTGCCCGCATTGATCGTGAAGACGTTGGTCACGAGCAGATTGGCGCCGCCGCTGTTGACGCTGCCCTGGCAGTTCATCAGGCCGTCGCCGCTGGCGCTGACGAAGCGGATGCCGAGCGCGTCGCTGGCGCCGTCGGCGCCGGTGGCGCCGGAGATGCCCTGCCCGGCCGCGAACTGGACCGGCGACTGCGGGTTGTCGTCCACCGGCAGCGCGTCCGTCGGCATGCGCATGCTCGGGTCCGGGTAGTAGCCGGCCAGCTGCACCTCGGTCGTCAGGATCGAGATCCCGAGGCGCTCGTTGTCATGCAGGTTGGCCAGCGCATCCTGGGCCAGGAACGCCGACTTGGCATTGACGAAGATCGCGCCGAGCGCCAGCGCGACGAACAGCCCGATGGTCAGCGCGACCATCATCTCGACCAGCGTCACGCCGGCCTGGTGTCGAACGCGGCCGGGCCTCATGGCGAGACGAACAGCGTGAACGTCGGCGTGCCCGTCTGGGCGGCCTGCGCGCTGGCGGTGTTGGTCGCAACGTACTTCTCGCTCCAGCTCAGGCTGATCTGGCAGGTCACCGGGGCGGTGGTCGAACAGGTCACGGTGCCCGAGTAGGTGGGAAGTTGCGTGCTGAGGTTGCCGGCCCAGGTCTGGACGTCGAGCGCGGCGATCTGCTCCGGCGTGCACGCCGGCGCGGTGCCGGTACAACTGCTCTCGGGCGCGGCGCTCAAGACCCCGCCGGGATCGGAGACCGTCGTTCCGGCGACCGTGAAGCTGGTCGGCGCCTTGCCGCTGGCCCAGTACGACGGATTGGCGTGCATCGCCGCGGCCAGGCTGCCGGCCTGCAACGACAGCAGCGATCGCACCCGCGAGACCTGCGTGTTCGACACCGAGGCGGCCTGCAATTTGGAAACGCCGAGCACGCCGATCGCGACGACCACCAGCGTCACCATCACTTCGATCAGCGAAAAGCCGGCCTGCGCGCCGGACCGCCGGCGACGCGTCATGCGGTTCACGTGCACGATCCGCTCCCGCCCGGCTGCACGGTCTGCTGGCCGACCTGGTTCAGCAGCACGCATTGCGTGGAAGTCGTGCCCGAGGTCGATGCGCGGGCGATGAAGTTGAACGGCCCGGCGCCCAGATTGGACGCGAGCCCCATGCGGCCGAACGTGACGGCGGTCAGCGTCGGGGCCGCGGCGAAGGTGTCGCCGCCGGACCACCCCTGGCGGCGCCGCAGAATCACGTCGGCGCCGTCGATCGTGGCGGAGGCGTTCTGGTCGTAGAACACGATCCAGCCGTTCTGCCAGCTGTTGTCGGACAGGCACGTCGTGCCGTCGGTGCTCGGGCAGATGCTGACCGCCTGTCCGCGTTTCATCGCCTCCGAACGAGCGAATTTCAGATCCATCCGAAAAGTGCTGATCTGACTGGCAACCCGATTTCTTTGGATCATGTCGCGCAACGGTGGCGCGGCCAACGCCAGGCAGACGGCGATCAGCGCGACGACGGTCAGAACTTCGACCAGACTGAAACCGCGTGACGGGAGATGCTTAAAAGCACTCGGTGACTTGGAAATTTGGTTGCGTGACATCGACAACGAGGAGCCATTTCATGGAATGTGCAAATCGTATCGACGATGTATCAATACACGCTCGTGCGTATTGCACGCGCGCCGGTGGAGCGCCGGGCGTCGACGTGCAAATTTGGCGCTTGCCTACGGCGCAACAGCGAGGGCTTTCTTAGTTTGCATTTGTTGTCATTTTTGGAAATGACAACTTGCAATGCTCACGCCGGCAACGTCAGGTTCACGTCGTCATCGGCCAGCAGTCCGAAGACCCGCGTATCGTGCGCCACGCCCTTCGTCACCCAGCGGCGGCGCAACGTACCTTCGTGCACGAAACCGATCTGGCTCAGCAAGGCGCACGACGCCTCGTTGAGCGGGTTGACCTCGGCCTCGATGCGCCGCACGCCGACCGAAAACGCGTGAACGCACAAGGCCTGGATGGCCTCGCGCATCAACCCCTGACGCCAGTGGCTGCGGCCGAGCACGTAGCCGAGTTCGACGCGCGCACTGCCCTCGTCGAACTTGAACAGCAGCATCGTGCCGACGACCTTGGCGTCCGATGCCCGTTCGAGCACGTACTGCTGCGCGGTGCCGGCCGCGGCCAGCGCGTCCATCCGCTTCAGCCACGCCGCGGCGTCGTCCAGCGACTGCCAGTGCGCATAGGGCAGGTAGCGCGTGGTGTGCGGGTCGCCATTCACCGCCATCAGGTCCGCCAGGTCGGACGCCACGATCGGCCGGATCAGCAGGCGCGCCGTGCGGACCGGGGCGATGAGGGGAAACGGCATGGCTCAGCGTGGACCGGGCCGGTCGTCCCAGGTGAACGACCTCCAGGTGTCGGCACCGTCGAGCAGCCGGATCGGGACGTTGCCGATGACGGCCGGGTCGAAGTTGCGGATGTTCACGCCCATGCGCCGGTAGCGCACCGTGTCGATCGGCTCCCAGTGCGTGGTGCATCCGCAGGTGCGGCAGCGGATGGTGCGCAGCGTGCGATCGCCCTGCACATAGGCGTCGGTGTGCGCCCGGTGGCCGATCACCTTCACGGATTCGATCGGGTAGTAGGCCCACAGCGTGCCCAGCCGCCGGCAGATCGAGCAGTTGCAGTTCGTCAGCCGGCGCGGGCGGCGCGGAATCTCGATGCGGACAGCGCCGCAGTGACACGTGGCGGAGAGCATGGCCCGAATCGTCGCACATCTGCCGGCGCCGGCAGGCACCGGACGACCATGCTCCAATCGCGCCATGGCCACGATCAAACTGAAGAAGCCCGCCGGCACCGGCGGCGCCGCGCCTGCCCCGGACCGCCCGCCGGTGCGCGGCGTCGGCGCCGGTGCGAAGGGGGCGCGACCGACGCTCGCGCAGGCACAGGCACAGCGCGCAGAGCGCGAAGCGCGCTACCAGGAGCAGCTCAGGCAGCGCTTCGGCGAACGGCCGCCCGAGTCGTTCACGCGTCGTGGCGAGGGCGCGCCGACTCCGCCGCGCCCTGCCCCGCGCGCGGCGCCTCGGTCGGCGCCGCCGCAGCGCGGCGCGAATACCGCATTCGGCAGCCGGGCCGAGCCCCGCGGCACCGAGCGCCCGCCGGCGCCCGCGCCCGGCCGATCGCCGGCGCAGCGGCCTGCGCCCCGCGTGGAGCCACGGCCGCCGGCGCGCCCGCCGGGCCGGCCCGATCCGCGCGCAGCGCGTCGCAGCCCCCGCGACGACGATGACGACGACCGCTTCGAGCACACCGAACATGCCCCGGGCAGCATGCGGCTGTCCAAGCGCATGAGCGAACTCGGCATCGCCTCGCGCCGCGAAGCGGACGAGTGGATCGCCAAGGGCTACGTGCGGGTCGACGACCAGATCGTCAGCACGCTCGGCTCGCGCGTGCTGCCGCACCAGCGCATCACGATCGACGCCAAGGCGAAGTTCCAGCAGGCGCAGCGCGTCACCGTGCTGATCAACAAGCCGGTCGGCTATGTCTCGGGCCAGGCCGAAGACGGCTACGAGCCCGCCGTCGTGCTCGTCACCCCGGACCGCCTGTGGCGCGAGGACCATTCGGGCACGCGCTTCCTGCGCTCGCACCTGAACCACCTCGTGCCGGCCGGCCGGCTCGACATCGATTCGGTCGGCCTGCTGGTGCTGACCCAGGACGGCCGGATCGCGAAGCAGTTGATCGGCGAGGACAGCGAGATCGAGAAGGAGTACCTGGTGCGGGTCGCGTCGGTCGATCCGCGCGGCCTGTCCGACGCGGGTCTTGCGCTGCTGCGCCACGGCCTGGAACTCGACGGCGAGGAACTGCGGCCGGCGCATGTCGAATGGGTCAACGACGACCAGCTGCGCTTCGTGCTCACCCAGGGCAAGAAGCGGCAGATCCGGCGCATGTGCGAGGCCGTCGGCCTGCAGGTGCTCGGCCTCAAGCGCGTGCGGATCGGCAACGTGATGCTGGGCGACCTGCCGACCGGGCAGTGGCGTTACCTGCGTGCGGACGAGCGTTTCGAATGAGCGACGGCTCCGCCGCGCGCTGGGGTGTTCCGGCGCTGATCGTCGTGGCCACGGCCGCGACCGCCGCGCTCGGCGCCGCCGCATCCATCGACGCACAGGCCTACTACGCCAGCCTTCGGCAACCGGCGTGGGCGCCGCCCGCCTGGCTGTTCGGTCCGGTCTGGACCGCGCTGTACCTGATGATGGCCGCGGCCGCCGTCCTCGTCGTGCGCCGGCTCGGTCTGCCGGCGGTGCGCCCTGCCCTGGCGCTCTATGCGCTGCAGCTGGGGCTCAACGCGCTCTGGACCTGGCTGTTCTTCCGCTGGCACCAGGGCGCGCTGGCCAGTGCCGAGGTGTTGATGCTGCTGCTCGCGATCGTGCTGACGGCACGCGCGTTCTGGCGCGCCCGGCCGCTGGCGGGCGGGCTGCTCGTGCCCTACCTGGCCTGGGTCGCGTTCGCGAGCGCGCTGACCGTGTCGGTCTGGCGACTGAACCCGACGATGCTGTGAACGGGTGAGCGCCTCGGGTATTCGCTAGCGGCGCGGGCGGCGGATTCTGTCGAAACTCGGGCCATGACCGAACCCGTTTCACTCGACCCGTTCGCCCTGCTGCGCGGCCTCGTTTCCCGGCTCGAAAAGGGCATCAACACGCGGGCCCACCCGCTGATGCAGACCGACGCCTTCGCCCGCAACGCCAACCGCGCGATGGGTGCGGCGCTGCTCGCGAAGAAGCTCGCGAAGGACCTGACGCAGCGCTACTTCGAAGTGCTCAACGTGCCCAGTCGCACCGACGTGCTCGCGCTCGGCGACCGCGTGCAGGCGCTCGAGGACCGGCTGATCGAGATGCAGCACACGCTGGACCAGATCGCCGGCCGCGAGGCGCCGCGCCGCCCGGCGCTGCCCGCCCCGACGCGCACCCGCAAGCCGAGGCCATGAGCAGCGCCGCGTCGAAGTCTGCCGCCACCGCTTCGATCGCCGCGCGCATCCGCACCGAGGTCGACCGCGCACTTCAGCGCGGCATCAAGGGCCTGGAGTACATGTCCTCCGGCGGCCCGGCACTCGGCGTGACGCCGCGCGACCTGCTCCAGCAGCGCGGCACGCTGGCGCTGTACCACTACAGGCCGATGACGGACGAGATCTACCGCGTGCCGCTGCTGCTGGTGATGGCGGTGACCAACCGCGGCTACATCCTCGATCTGGCGCCCGGCCAGAGCCTCGTCGAGTACCTGCTGAAGGCCGGGTACGACGTGTTCGTGATCGACTGGAACGCCCCGCGGCCGGACGAGAAGCACCTGCGCCTCGAGGACTACGTGCAGGATTTCATCCCGGACAGCATCGCCCGCGTGCAGCGCGCCAGCGGCGTCGACGACGTCACGCTGGTCGGCTACTGCATGGGCGGCCTGCTGTCGACGCTCCACACGGCGCTGAATCCGAAAGGCCCGGTCAAGAACCTCGCGGTGTTCACGACCCCGATCGATTTCAGCGCGATGAAGCTGTTCTCGAGCTGGAGCGACAGGCGCCACTTCGACGTCGACAAGCTGGTCGACACGCTCGGCAACGCGCCGCCCGAGATGATCTACCGCTCGTTCGACATGCTGCGGCCGGCCGACAGCATCGCCGGCAAGGTGCAGCTGCTGGACAACCTGTGGAACGACGAATTCGTCAAGGGCTACCGCATGTTCGACCGCTGGGCCAGCGACATCCTGCCGCTCCCCGGCGAGTTCTTCCGCCAGACCACGAAGGAGTTGATGTGGGCCAACAAGCTGGCCACGAACCAGCTCGTGCTCGGCGGCAAGAAGGTCGACCTCGGCAAGATCAAGGTGCCGGTGTTCCACGCGGTCGCCGAGCACGACCACATCGTCCCGTACGACGCGGCCCGGCCGCTGGTCGCGATGGTCGGCTCCAAGGACAAGGAAGAGGTCGTGCTCAAGGGCGGCCATGTCAGCGTCGTGGCCGGGGCCCATGCCGTGAAGCGGCTGTGGCCTCGCCTCGACGCCTGGTTGGGAAAGCGATCCACATGATTTCAGGCACACGTTCCTATCCCCGCAGCGTTTCCAGCGGCGGCGGCCCCGTCGAGTTCCGGCTGCTGACGGCGGACGACGGCGACGCCGTCCTCGCGTTCGCGCGCACCCTGTCGGCGCACGACCTGCTGTTCCTGCCGCGGGACATCAGCCAGCCGAAAGTCGTCGGCGCGTGGATGGACGCGACGCGCGACGGGCACATCGTCACCGTGCTGGCGATGCGCGGCCATGCCATGCTGGGCTGCGCGACGCTGGTCCGCGACGAGTTGTCCTGGTCGCGGCACGTCGGCGAACTGCGCGTGATCCTCGAGCCGGCGTCGCGCGGTGTCGGGCTCGGCGGCCAGCTGACGCAGGAGATCCTGGCGCTCGCGGTCGAACTCGGCCTGGAGAAGCTGACCGCGCAGATGACCGTGGACCAGCGCGGCGCGATCGGCGTCTTCGAAGGCCTGGGCTTCCGCGCCGAGGCGCTGCTGCACGATCAGGTGAAGGACCGCGACGGTCGCACCCACGACATCGTGATCCTCAGCCACGATGTCGCGAAGTTCCAGGCGCAGATGGCGGCCTACGGGGTGACGCAGGCGGTCGAGTGACCGAGCGGCGCGCTACTTCGGGCTGACCGCGTCGCCCGCCGGCCAGGTGGTGTCGCCGAGGCGCTTCAGGCGCATCTCGAAGATCCGCAGCGGCGGCTGGCCGGCGACGATCCGGTCGCCGACCTCGACGAAGTCGTCGCCCTTCACGACCGCGCTGTAGCGGATCGTCGCCTGCGGCCCGGCCGGGATCTCCCAGACGTAGCCGTCGCTCGTCGGCGTGATCACGAAATCCCCGGCCATGCCCATCGCATGCGAGTGGAACCGATAGGCCTTGGTGTTGACGTCGTACGAGATCGTCGCGAACGCATTGAAGCTCGGCCGCCCGTCGGGCTCGTAACCCTTGCCCTCGATGACCTTGATCGAGCCGTCGAGCATCGGGCCGATGCGTTCGGTCTGCGTGATCTCGTGCTTGGTCCCCGACGGCAGCAGCGTCCAGGCCGGCCCGCGCCAGGCGCCGTCCATGAACGCCAGCGCCTTCATCGCCTCGCGCTGCGCCGCGATCAACGCGGCCGAGTCCGGCCGCCCCTGCGCGAGCGCGGTCGAGGTGCTGCCGAGCGCGAGCACGGCGACGACGAGGTAAAGGCGGAAGGCGTGCATCGGGTTCTCCGGTTGTCCTGGCCCCGTCGATGATGCCAGCGATGCCGGCCTGCTACCCTTGACCGATGCATCTCGAATCACTGCCGCGCGCCCGATGAGCCGCTTCTCCTACCTGTGCCTTGCCGGCCCGACCGCCTCGGGCAAGACGGCCGCCGCGCTCGCGATCGCCACCGCGTGGCAGAACACGCGGCCGGTCGAGATCGTCAGCGTCGACTCGGCGCTGGTCTACCGCGGCATGGACATCGGCACCGCCAAGCCCAGCGCCGCCGAACGTGCGCAGGTGCCGCATCACCTAATCGACCTCATCGAGCCGAGCGAGGCCTATTCGGCGGCGCGCTTCGTCACCGATGCGCATCGGCTGATCGCCGAGATCACGGCGCGGGGCCACCTGCCGCTGCTGGTCGGCGGCACGATGCTGTACTTCAAGGCGCTGTTCGACGGGCTCGATGCGATGCCCGCGGCGGATCGCGGCGTGCGCACCGCCATCGCCGAACAGTTGGAACGCGACGGGCTGCCCGCGCTGTACCGCGAGCTGCAGCGGGTCGACGCGCTCACGGCCGCGCGCCTGAAGCCCGCCGACCAGCAACGCATCCAGCGCGCGCTCGAGGTCTACCGCGTCAGCGGCCAGCCGCTGTCGTCGTTCCACACCGAGAAGGTGGCGCTCGCGCACGCGCCGTTGATCTCGCTCGAGCCGGACGATCGCGCGTGGCTGCACGCGCGCATCGAGCAGCGCTTCCACCAGATGCTCGACGCCGGCCTGGTCGACGAGGTGCGCACGCTCGGCGAGCGCGGCGATCTCGACGCGGACATGCCGTCGATGCGCTGCGTCGGCTACCGCCAGACCTGGGAGGCGCTGGTCGCCGGCGACCTGTCGGCGCTGCCCGAGCGCGGCGTCGCGGCGACGCGCCAGCTGGCCAAGCGCCAGCTGACCTGGTTGCGCAGCCTGCCGCAACGCCACCGCGTGGCCTGCGACGCCGCCGACGCCACGGACAGCGTCGTCATGCTGGCGAGCCGGCTGGCCGCGGATCTCGTTCGCGCATGAGCGCGGGCGCGCCGCTGCTCGAGGTCGAGGCGCTCGCGAAGCGCTACGGCGAGACCACGATCTTCCGGAGCGTCGATCTGCAGGTCGCGCACGGCGAGTTCGTCGCGGTCATCGGCGAATCGGGCGTCGGCAAGTCGACGTTGCTGAACTGCATCGCCGGGCTGGACACGATCGCCGACGGTCGTGTGCGGCTCGCCGGCACTGAGGTCACCGCGTTGACCGAGCCCGAGCAGGCACTGTTCCGGCGCGTGCAGGTCGGCTTCGTGTTCCAGGCCTTCCACGTGCTCCCGCACCTGAGCGTCGCGCACAACGTCGGCCTGCCACTGCTGCTGCAGGGTCGACCGGACGAGGCGCGCGTCGACGCGGTGCTCGCCGCGGTCGGCCTGGCCGGGCTCGGCGCGCGACTCCCGCAGACGCTGTCCGGCGGCCAGCTGCAGCGCGTCGCGATCGCGCGCGCGCTGGTGCACCGGCCGGCGCTGATCCTCGCCGACGAGCCGACCGGCAACCTCGATCCGACGACCGCCGAGCGCGTGCTGGACCTCCTCTGTGCCGAAGTGCGGCGCGAAGGCGCCGCCTGCGTGCTCGTGACCCATTCGCGCGCCGCCGCGGCACGCGCCGACCGGGTGCTGACCCTGACCGCGAACGGCATGCGGTGAGGGGCCGCCGCATGCTCCTGGGCCCGTTGCTGCGCGAACTCTCCTGGCCCGAGCTGCGCCACCACCCGTGGCGCAACCTCGCGGCGCTGCTCGCGGTGATGCTCGGCGTCGCGCTGGCGTTCTCGGTGCAGCTGATCAACCAGTCGGCGCTGAGCGAGTTCAGCTCGGCGGTGCGCGCCGTCAATGGCGTGCCCGACTTCGAGCTGCGCGCCGCGGTTGGCAAGGTCGGCAGCGGCTTCGACGAAACGCTCTACGAACGCGTCGCGCGCCATCCGCAGGTCGCCAACGCCAGCCCGGTGATCGAGATCGACACCTACGCGTTCGACGCGCAGGGCCAGCGCGTGCCGCTCAAGATCATCGGGCTCGACGCACTCGTCGCCGGGACGCTGGCACCCGCGCTGATGCCCCGCCCGGTCGCCGGCACGGATCGCTTGTCGCTGCTCGCCCCCGACGCGCTGTTCCTGAACGCACAGGCGCGGCGCCGGCTCGCCGGCACGTCGCTGCGCGTGCAGACGCCGGGCGGCAGCGCGACGTTCAAGGTCGCGGGCGACATCGCCGCCGAAGGCGCACCGGTCGCGGTGATGGACATCGCCGGCGCGCAGGCCACGTTCGGCTGGCTCGGCCGCGTCGGTCGCATCGACGTGCGGCTGCGCAGCGGGGCCGACCGCGCCGCGGTGCTGCGCGAACTGGCGCTGCCGCCGGAGCTGCGCGCCGCCGCGCCCGACGAGGCCGCGCAGCGCGTCTCGAACGTCTCGCGCGCCTACCGCGTCAACCTCACCGTGCTGGCGCTGGTGGCGCTGTTCACCGGCGCGTTCCTCGTGTTTTCGATCCTGTCGCTGTCGGTCGCCAAGCGCCAGCCGCAACTCGCGCTGCTCGGTGTGCTGGGGCTGAGCGGGCGCGAGCGGCTCACGCTGGTGCTGGCCGAGTCGGCGCTGCTCGGCGCCCTCGGCAGCGCGCTCGGCATCGCGCTCGGCACGGCCCTGGCGGCGCTCGCGCTGCGGCTGCTCGCGGGCGACCTCGGCGGCGGCTACTTTCCGGGCGTGGCGCCGGCGCTGCAGTTCGACGCCGGCGCCGCGCTCGTCTATGGCGCGCTCGGCATCGCCGCGGCCTTGATCGGTGGCTGGCTGCCGGCGCGCGACGCGCAGCGCCTGGCACCGGCGCAGGCACTGAAGGGGCTGGGCGCCGGCGGTCCTCCGGTCGGCGCGGTATGGCTGGGGCCGGCGCTGCTGCTGACCGGTGTCGCGCTCGCGCTGCTGCCGCCGATCGCCGGCATTCCGCTGGCCGCCTACCTGGGCGTGGCCTGTCTGCTGCTGGGCGGCATCGCGTGCGTGCCGGGCAGCGTCGCGGTGCTGCTGCGCAGCATCGCACCGCCGACGAACGCGCTCGCACTGCTCGCCGTGGAGCGCGCGCGCCACCAGCGCCAGACCGCGACCATCGCGGTCGCCGGCGTCGTCGCGAGCCTCAGCCTGGCGGTGGCGCTGACCGTGATGGTCGCGAGCTTCCGCGAGTCGGTCACTCAGTGGCTGGACACCGTGCTGCCGGCCGATCTGTACGTGCGCGCCGCCTCGTCGCTCGGCGCCGGCGAGGTCGCGACGCTGCCGGCCGACCTGCCGCGCCGCAGCGCCGCGATCCGCGGCGTCGATCGCGCCGAGGCGCAGCGTGTGCTGAAACTGCAGTTCGATCCGGCGCGCCCGGCCGTCGTGCTGATCGCGCGGCCGCTCGACGATCCGGCGCGGCGCCTGCCGCTGGTCGGCGAACTGGTCGACGCGCCACCCGGGGCCACCGCGGTGTTCGTCAGCGAGGCGATGGTCGACCTGTACGGCGCCCGCCCCGGCACGCAGCTGCAACTGCCGCTGGCGGGCCGCCCGAGTGTCTACGTGCGCGGCGTGTGGCGCGATTACGCGCGCCAGCACGGCGCGCTGGCGATCGACGCGGCCGACTACCGCCGCCTGAGCGACGACACGCGCGTCAACGACCTCGCGCTGTGGTTGCAGCCCGGCGCCGATGCCGCCGCGGTGCAGCGCGACCTGCGCGTGCTGGCCGGCACGCTCGGGCTCGACGGCGCGCTGCTCGAGTTCGCCTCGGTCGGCGAGATCCGCGTCACGTCGCTGCGCATCTTCGACCGCAGCTTCGCGGTCACCTACTGGCTGCAGGCCGTCGCGATCGCGATCGGCCTGTTCGGCATCGCGGCCAGCTTCTCGGCGCAGGTGCTGGCGCGGCGCAAGGAGTTCGGCCTGCTCGCGCACCTGGGGCTGACACGGCAGCAGGTGCTCGCGGTCGTCGCCATCGAAGGCGCGGTCTGGACCGCCGCCGGCGCGCTGCTCGGGCTGCTGCTCGGGCTGGCGGTCAGCGTGGTGCTGGTCAAGGTCGTGAACCCGCAAAGCTTCCACTGGACCATGGATCTGCTGTTGCCGTGGGCGCGGCTGGCCGCCTTGTGTGCGGCGGTGGTGATCGCCGGCACGCTGACCGCGTGGCTCGCGGCCCGGCGCGCGGCGACGCGCGACATGGCGCTGGCGGTCAAGGAAGACTGGTGACCGGGCCTCGCTGGCCGCTTAGACTGTCCGCTCTCAACCTCGAAGGAGCAGCACCATGGCGAGCGTGCGCGCGGGCAGCAAGAGCGTCCTGATGGTGGTGGACGTGCAGGTCGGCGTGGTCGCCGAGGCCTGGCAGGCGCCGCGCGTCGTCGCGAACGTCGCGCGCGCCGTCGAGCGGGCACGCGCCCGGCAGGTGCCCGTGATCTGGGTGCAGCACGCCGACGCGGAACTCGTCCACGGCAGCCCGGAATGGCAGTGGGTGCCCGAGCTGGTGCCGGCCGAGGGCGAGCTGCGCATTCACAAGCACTTCAATTCGGCGTTCGAGCAGACCGGGCTCGACCATGAACTCGAGCGGCTCGACGCGGCCCGCATCGTGCTGGCCGGCGCGGCCACCAACTGGTGCATCCGCGCGACGGCCTACGCCGCGCTCGAACGCGGCTACGACCTGACGCTGGTCAGCGACGCGCACACCACCGGGACGATGGCGTTCGACGACGGCACGACGATCGACGCCGCCGATGTGGTGCGCGAGCTCAACGTCGCGATGCGGTGGCTCAGCTACCCGGGCCGGACCAACGGCACGGCGACCGCCGAGGCGGTCGATTTCTCCGCGACCGCCGGCCACAGCGGCTGACCGCTCGCCTCGGCCTGCATCAGCGCGAGCCGCAGGTCGAGCTCGAACTGGTGGTAGTCGGGCTCCATGTGCGTGCACAGCGCGTAGAACGCGCGGTCGTGTGCGCGCTCCTTCAGGTGCGCGAGCTCGTGCACGACGATCATCCTCAGGAACGCCTCGGGCACGCTGCGGAAGATCCCGGCGATGCGGATCTCGCGCTTCGCCTTGAGCTTGTTGCCCTGGACCCGCGCCACCGTGGTGTGGGTGCCGAGCGCGTTGGCGATCACGTGCAGCCGGTTGTCGAACACCACCTTGGCCAGCGGCGCCGCGTTGCGCAGGTAGCGGCTCTTCAGCGCCGTCGTGTAGTCGTACAGCGCGCCGTCGGTGCGCACGCCGTGCGGCGCGCCGTAGCGGCGCTGCAGCCGCTCGGCCAGCACGCCCTGCGCGATCAGGTCGCGCGCCTGCGCCTGCAGCTCGGCCGGGTAGCCGCCGAGGTAGTTGGGCGTGGGCAGCGTCGTCATCGGGGCGCCAGCATACCTGCGCATCGTCGACACTACGGCACCCAACAAGGAAAGGTGAAGCCGATGATCGCGAACGTGCTGGTGGGGCTGGTGGCGCTGATCCACCTCTACATCGTCGTGCTCGAAATGGTGCTGTGGGACAAACCGTTCGGGCGCAAGGTGTTCGGCAACAGCGCCGAGTTCGCGACCGCATCGAAGGTCCTGGCTGCGAACCAGGGCCTGTACAACGGCTTCCTCGCCGCCGGGCTGCTCTGGGGCCTGAGCATGGGCGCGGCCGGCCAGCCGGTGCAGCTGTTCTTTCTCGGCTGCGTGATCGTCGCCGGGCTCTACGGCGCGATGACCGTGGGGCTCAAGATCCTGTTCGTGCAGACGGTGCCGGCGGCGCTCGCGGTGGCCGCGATCCTGCTGGCGCGCTGACGGCCAGACCGATGGCCCGGCGCGCGCGGAAGCCTCCGTGGGCAGGCGCGTTCCAGCGCACGCTCAAGGCGATGACGCGCGCGACATTGCGCGCGAGCCGGCGCGCCGTCGTGCAGGCGACTGCAAAAAGCGCGCGGACGAACGCCAGGCCGGTCCCGGCCGGGCGCCCGGCGGCCCGATCGAGCGCCGCGCGAGCGACGAAGGCAAGCGCCGGCCCCTGGGCGACCGGCGTCGCCGTCGGCCCGGCCGGCGCCCGCCGCTACCGCTGGTGGCGGCCACCCGGCACCGGCCGCAAGACGCCGCTGCCGCTGCTCGTCATGCTCCACGGCTGCGACCAGGATGCGCCCGCGTTCGCACGCCTCACGCGGTTGCAGACGCTCGCGACGCGCGAAGGCTTCATGCTGCTCTTCCCCGAGCAGGAGCGTCTGGCCAACGCGCATGGCTGCTGGAACTGGTTCGACACGCGCCATGGGCGCGCCCAGGCCGAGGCGGCCAGCATCGTCGCGGCGGTCGACCAGGCCTGCGCGCTGCATGGGGCCGACCGGACACGGGTCGCGATCGGCGGGCTGTCCGCCGGCGCCGGCATGGCGTCACTGGTCGCGCTGCAGCACCCGGGGCGATTCCAGGCGGTCGTCATGCATTCAGGCATCGCGCCGGGGGCGGCACATTCGACCGCCACGGCCTTGAGTGCGATGCGCGGCCGGCGGCGGCCCGGCCCGTGGCCGCACGCGCCGCTGCTGCCGCCGCTGCTGGTGATCCAGGGCCTGTCGGACCCCATGGTCGCGCCGCCGAACGGCCGCGCCGCCGCGCAGGCCTGGGCCGAGGCCCTGGGTGCAAGCGCGGCGGCGACGCGCACCGTGCAGCGCGGCACCCGCCGCGCGATGGACGTGACCGATTTCAAACGCGCGGGCCGCGCCCTGGTGACGCTGTGCGAGGTGCGCGGCCTCGGCCACGCCTGGAGCGGCGGTGCTGCGGGCCAGCCCTACAGCGACCCGACCGGCCCGGATGCCGGCCGCATGCTGTGGGCGTTTGCCAATCGCTGCTTCGCTCAGTCGGCCGCGAAGCAATAGAACAGGCCGGCGCCGCCGGTGGCCTTCAGCGCGTCGGGGCTGCAGCCGCGAGACATGTGCGAGGAGTTCCACGATTTCGCCGGCACGCTCTCGTCCAGTCCGGTCTTGTCGTGGTGGCCGAGCATCGCCGAGCCTTCGCCGCTCTGCGTCCAGTTGCCGCAGGTGGTGTTGACGTTGCCGGCGATGAAGGTGCCGTCCGGCTGCGAGCCGGTCAGCACGTCGTGCATGTTGGGCGTGTCGCCCCGGCCGTTGACGATGGCACCCGACTCGGTCAGCGCGGTCTGCTTGTTGAGGTTGTTGGTGCCATGGAGGTTGGCCACGTCGGTCGCGACGACCACGCCCTTGGCGTTGGTCCACGGGCCCTTGCCGATGCGGTCGCGGGCGTTGACGCCCGGCACATTGGCCGTCGGCTGCTGGCTCAGGTAGGCGCGCCAGGTGCGGTTGCCGGCGCCCGCGGCGCTGGCGAGTTTCTGGCACTGCGCGTCGGCACCCGCGAGGCCGCCCAGGTCCGCGCCCTTGCCAGGACCGGCGCTGGTGACGAAGAAGCTCATGCCGGTCTTGCCGGTCGACATGCTGCCGCACGCGGCCAGGACGGCGACCGCGACGGCCCCGGCGGCGACGGTCCACTTGCGGTTCGGCTTGTTCGTTTGCAGCATCTTGTTTCTCCTCTGGGGTGATGAATTCGAGCGGTGAAGTCTGCCGCAACGCGGCGCGCCCGCAGACTAGGGCAAAGACCGACGCGACTCAAGCGTCGGAGCAGATCGAAGGGACAAGGAATTCAGCGCCCGCGCGCGCGTACGCTCCAGGTGCGGAAGGCGTTCGGCGTGAGAGCACGCCGCAGCAGCGCGACCAGCTGGCCTTCGTTGAGGCCGTGCGCCATCAGCACCGCGTTGAACGGCGGACGGTCGTCCCAGGCGGTCGCGATCACGCGCTGGATCTCGGCGGGGGTCAGGCGCGGAACGGGTTTGGCCATGCGCCGCATTGTGACGCCATGCTGTGCGATGCTCGCCCGATGGACCGACGCTCCCTGCTGCTGTGGCTCGCCGCGACCCCTGCGCTCGCCGCGGCGGATGCGCCCGACGCGATGCGCTTCCCGGTCGACTTCGGCGCGCACCCGGCCGCGCGCACCGAATGGTGGTACGTGACAGGCAGCCTGCAGGCGGACACGAGACTGTGGGGATTCCAAATCACGTTCTTCCGCTCGTCGACCGGCATCGGCGCCGGCGCGCAGAGCCGCTTCAATCCGGCCCAGCTGCTGTTCGCGCACGCGGCGGTGACCGACCTCGAAGGTCGACGCCTGCGGCACGACCAGCGCATCGCGCGCGCCGGCTTCGGCATCGCACAGGCGCGCGCCGACGACACCGACGTGGTGCTGCGCGACTGGCGCCTGGCGCGCACGCCCTCGCCTGCCGCCGCCGACCGCAGCCGCTACGCGGCCTTCGTCGCGAGCGACAGCGCGGGCTTCACGCTCGACCTGCAGCTCGATTCGGCCCAGCCGGTGCTGCTGCAGGGCGACGCCGGCCTGTCGCGCAAGGGCCCCGCGGCGGGCGACACCAGCCGCTACTACAGCGAACCGCAGCTGATGACCCGCGGCACGCTGACGCTCGACGGCCGCGCCACGGCCGTGACGGGCCGCGCCTGGCTGGACCACGAGTGGAGCGACGCGTTCGTGCCTGCCGGCGCGGTCGGCTGGGACTGGATCGGCATGAACCTGGACGACGGCAGCGCGCTCACCGCGTTCCGCCTGCGCCGTGCCGACGGCGGCAGCGTCTACGCCGGCGGCAGCCTGCGACGCGCGGGCGACGCGGTGCGCAACTTCGCGTCCGGCGAGGTCGGCTTCACACCCGGCCGCGTCTGGGAAAGCGCGAGTTCGCGCGCGCGCTACCCGGTCGAATGGACGATCGCGACGCCGGCGGGCCGTTTCACGGTGGCCGCGCTGCTCGACAACCAGGAACTCGACAGCCGCGGCAGCAGCGGCGCGATCTACTGGGAGGGCCTGAGCGACCTGCGCGACGAATCGGGCCGCCGCGTCGGCCGCGGCTACCTCGAGATGACGGGCTACGCGGCGGCGCTGCGCCTGTAGCTGCGCGCATCGGGTCAGTGGGCGCCGCCGCCGCCCGCGCCGCCGCCCGGCTTCGGCTTCGCGAACCAGATCACCGCGATCAGCGCGAAGAACAGCAGCGAGGACATGTAGAACACGTCGGTCACCGCCATCGTGTAGGCCTGCTGGTCGATCAAGCGGTTCATGTTCGCGGCGGCCTGCTCCGTGCTCAAGCCGGTGGCCGCGAGCTGCGCGGCGAACTGCGTCGCACTGACATTGGTCGCGTTGATCTGCTCCGCGAGCTGGGCGTGGTGCAGGATCGCGCGGTTTTCCCACAGCGTCGTGAACAGCGAGGTACCGACCGCGCCGGCGGTGATCCGCACGAAGTTGGACAGGCCCGCTGCCGAGGGCATGCGGTCCGGCGTCAGCCCCGAGAACACGATCGCCTGCAGCGGGATGAAGAAGAACGCCATCGCCGCGCCCTGCAGGATCGTCGGGATCAGGATCGTGTAGAAGTCGGCCTGCGTGTTGAAGTTCGAGCGCATCCACAGCACCGCGCCGAAGCCGACGAAGGCCACCGTCGCGAGCTTGCGCGGATCGATCTTGCTGACGTTCTTGCCGACCCACGGCGACAGGATGATCGCCAGGATGCCCACCGGCGCCGTCGCGAGGCCGGCCCAGGTCGCGGTGTAGCCCATGTACTGCTGCAGCCACAACGGCAGCAGCACCACGTTGCCGAAGAACAGCCCGTAGGCGATCGACAGCGAGGCCGTGCCCATCGTGAAGTTGCGGCGCGCGAACAGGCGCAGGTCGACGACCGGGTGCTTGTCGGTCAGCTCCCAGGCCAGGAAGAACAGGAACGCGACCGTCGCCGTCACCGCGAGGATGATGATCTGGCCGGAGTTGAACCAGTCGAGCTCCTTGCCCTTGTCGATCATGATCTGCATCGCGCCGACGAACAGCACGAGCAGCCCCAGGCCGACGTAGTCGAGCGGCACCTTGCGCGGCCCCGGGTCGCGCTTGTGGTAGATCGACCAGGTCAGCCCGGCCGCGATGATGCCGACCGGGATGTTGATGTAGAAAATCCACGGCCACGAGATGTTGTCGGTGATCCAGCCGCCGAGCAGCGGGCCGGCCACCGGCGCGACGAGCACGGTCATCGCCCACATCGCCATCGCGGTGCCGGCCTTCGCGGCCGGGTAGCTCGCGAGCAGCAGCGTCTGCGACAGCGGGATCATCGGCCCGGCGACGAAGCCCTGCATCACGCGGAACGCGATCAGCATCGGCATGTTCGGCGCGAGACCGCACAACCACGACGCGATCACGAACAGGATCACGCTCGCGGTGAACAACCTCACCTGGCCGAAGCGCTGCGTGAGCCAGCCGGTCAGCGGCACCGAGATCGCGTTCGCGACCGCGAACGAGGTGATCACCCAGGTGCCCTGCGACGGGCTCACGCCCAGGTCGCCCGAGATCGCCGGGATCGAGACGTTCGCGATCGACGTGTCGAGCACGTTCATGAAGGTCGCAAGCGACAGCGCGACCGTGCCCAGCACGAGCTGGCTGCCGGTCAGCGGCGGGAACGCAGTATGCGGGCGCGGCGCGGCCGGCGGCGCCGGCGGCGCGCCGGTCGGGGCCGGCAGGGCGGCGGAAGTCGACGACATGGTCAGGCGCTCCGGCGCATCACTTCAGGTGAACGGCCGGCGGCACGGCGGCGATCGTCGCGACCGCCGCGGCGGCCGACACCGGACCGGCCGCGGAGGCCGTCAGCGGAGCCGACTTGGCCCTGGCGCCGCGGGCGACGGCCGGCGCGCTCACCTTGCCGCCATTGGCCGCGATGATGCGGCGCACTTCGGCATCTGCAGCACTGTTGTTCTGGTCGAAGACGCTGGTCTGCGCGACCGTCGACGGCCGCGACGCGTCGGCCAGCATGCGGCCCTCGGTCTTGCTGATGTCGACCTTCGCGTCCATCGACAGGCCGACGCGCAGCGGGTGCTCGACCAGGTCCTTGGGATCGAGCCTGATGCGCACCGGCACGCGCTGCACCACCTTGATCCAGTTGCCGGTCGCGTTCTGCGCCGGCAGCAGCGCGAATGCCGCGCCCGTGCCCGCGCCCAGGCCTTCGATGCGGCCGTTGAACTCGACCTTCTTGCCGTACACGTCGGCCTCGAGCGTCACCGGCTGGTCGATGCGCAGGTTCTTGAGCTGGCTTTCCTTGAAATTGGCCTCGACCCAGACCTGGTTCAGCGCGATCACCGACATCAGCGGCGCACCGGCCTGCACGCGCTGGCCGAGCTGCACGCTGCGCTTGGCGATATAGCCGTCGACCGGCGCGAGCAGGTCGGCGCGCTTGAGCGCCAGATAGGCCTCGCGCACCCGCGCCGCCGCGCGCAGCACGTTGGGGTGCTGCTCGACGGCAATGCCATCGGTCAGCGTCTGGTTCGAGCTGAGCTGCTCCTTCGCGGCGAGCACCGCCGATTGCGCGGCGACCACGCCGCTCTTGGCGGCGGCGAGCTGCGAGGTGGAGTGGTTGAACTCCTCCTTGCCCACAGCGCCGGTGGCCACCAGCGGGGCGCGGCGGGACACGTCGTCCTGCGCGCGCGCGACCTCGCTCTGCGCGCGCGCCAGGTCGGCCTGGCGCAGCGCGATCTGCGCCTTCAGGGTGCTGTTGTTCGCGTAGAGCGTGCGCACCTCGCGCACGGTCTGCGCCAGCTGAGCCTCGGCCTGGTCGAGCGCGACCTGTGCGTCCGCCGGGTCGAGTTTGACGAGCAGCTGGCCGGCCTTGACGTGGTCGGTGTCGTCGGCGTTGATCGCGACGACGGTGCCGCCGATCTGCGGCGTCAGCTGCACGACGTTGCCCTGCACGTAGGCGTTGTCGGTCGACTCGTAGTGGTTCAGCACCAGCGCCCAGTAGGCGCCATAGGCGATGCCCGCGACGACGACGGCGGCCGCGACGGCCGTGAGTGCGCGCTTGCGCGCCGGGTTGCCGGGCTGCGGGACGGCGGCGGGGACATTGTTATCGGGGGCGCTCATGGTTCGTACTCCGGGAGATTCGTGGGCGTGTTCTTCGGATCGGGCGTGGCGCTTACTGACCGGCCGCCGTGGTCTGCGTGACCGGCTCGGCGTAGCCGCCGCCAAGGGCGCGGATCAGCGCGATCTGCACGTCGAGGGCGCGCGCCTTCAGGTCGGTCGCGAGGCGGCGCTGGTTCAGCACCGTCGATTCGGCGTTCAGGACGGTCAGGTAGCTGCCCAGACCGGCCTTGTAGCGCTGCGTGGCCAGGTCGTAGGCCGACTCGGCGGCGGCCTGCGCCTTGGCCTGCTCGGCCTGCTGGCGCGCGATCGAGCGTACCGAACTGATCTGGTCGGCGGCGTCGTGCACGGCGTCGAGCACGGCGCCGTTGTAGCTCTCGATCGCTGCGTCCAGGTCAGCCGTCTTGCCGCGCAGGTTGGCGCGCAGCCGGCCGGCGTCGAAGATCGGCAGCGTCAGCGCCGGGCCGATACCGTATTGCTCGCTGCCGGAGCGCACGAGGCGGTCGAGGCCGATCGCGTTCAGACCGACGAAGGCCGTCAGGTTGATGTTCGGGTAGAAGCTCGCCTTCGCGTTCTTCACGTCGCTGGTGGCGGCCTCGATGCGCCAGCGCGCGGCGGCGATGTCGGCGCGGCGGCCGAGCAGGTCGGCCGGCAGCGTGTCGGGCACGGCCACCGCCTGCACGGTCCGGAGCGGCACCACCAGGGCGTCGAGCGCATTCGGCGCCTGCGCGGTCAGCGCAGCCAGCGTGTGGCGCGCGAGAGCGACCTGCTCGTCGAGCTGCTCGATCTGCTGGCGGGATTCGGGCAGCAGGCCCTCGCCCTGGCGCAGCTCGACGTTGGTGTCGAGCCCGCCCGAGACGCGCTGGCGGATCAGCGAGAGCGTCTCGTCGCGCTGCTTCAACGCGCGCGCGGCGACGTCGCGCTGCTCGAACAGCCGGCCGAGCTGCACGTAGGTGCGGGCGACGTTGCTGGCCAGCACGATGCGCGCGGCCTGCACGTCGGCCTGCGCCGCGCGCTGCGCGCCGACGGCGGCTTCGATCGCGGCCCGGTTGCGGCCGAAGAAGTCGAAATCGTAGGACGCGCCGATCTGGGCGGTGCCGATCGTGAAGATGCCGCCGCCCAGCGGCGGCGGGTAGATGCCGTTCTTGCTGAAGCGCTGGCGGGTGGCGTCGAACTCGCCGTTGACCTTGAGCCCATCGGCGGATTGCGCCCCGGCGATCACGGCCTGCGCGCGCTCGAGGCGCGCCTGGGCGACCTTGAGACTGGGGTTGCCGGCCAGCGCACGTTCGACCAGGCCGTCGAGCGTCGAATCGCCGAACGCGTGCCACCAGTCGGCCGCCAGCGGCAACGCGCTGGCCACGGCGTTCGCATCGAGACCGACACTGGCCGGCGCGATCGTCTGCGCGACCGGCGCGATGCCGGCGCTGCTCGCGCACCCGCCGAGCGTCAGCACGACGCTGGAGGCGATCGCGACCGCGATCGCGGTGATCGCGGGCAGGCTGGTCCTGGCGCAGCGGACGTGGTCCTGGACCGATTCCAGCACGTGCTGGAGAGTCGCTTCGTTCAATAGTTGTTGTGGCTTCATTTGCTCAGGCAATCAAATCGGTTCAATTCGGGGCGGGTGCGTCGTGGCCGCTCAGCCGGCCTCGCGCATCGCGTCGCCGGCCTCGACCATGCGTTCGAGGTAGTTACGCAAGGCGTGCCATTCGGTCTTCGAGAAACCAGCGAGGTGCGCATTGAGCACCTCGGCCAGCACTGCGGGGACCTCGGCGATGGCGGCCTCGCCGTCGGGCGTCAGCTCGACCTGCACGACGCGGCGGTCCTCGGTCGAGCGCACGCGCTTGCACAGGCCCTTCTTTTCCAGCCGGTCGAGCAGGCGGGTCATCGCGCCGGGATCCTGGTTGAGCCAGCGCGCGAGCTCGGCGACGGTGGCCCCGCCGGTGGCCTGCAGGCGCATCAGCGGGCCCCACTGCGCACTGGTCAGGCCGTGGGCGTCGAGCCGCTTGTCGGCCTGCGAGACGATCGACAGCATGATGCGCTTCATCAGGTAGCCGACGCTTTCCTCGGCGCAATAGCCGGCGGCGCGATAGAAGTCGGCAGGAGGAGCGGTGCGGGTCACGGCGGTCTCGGTTCAACAGGGTTGAGGGAAATATAACTGCCTAGTCAATTATTGTCAAGGCTGTATCTGCCATCGCACGTTCCGGCACCGGCCGCCCTACACTTCCGCCATGTCCCGTTCCATGCCCTCGTTGCCGGCGCCCGCGTCGGCGCCTGCCCGCAGCACTGCGCCCGCGCCCGGACGCAACGTCCGCTCGCTCGGCGGGCTGCGTCCGTTCCTCCGACCGTACCGCGTCAAGATCGCGCTGGCGGTCCTGTTCCTCGTGATGGCGGCCCTGAGCACGCTGGTCTTCCCGGTGGCGATGAAATCGCTGATCGACCAGGGCTTCGTCGCGGCCGAGCCCGGCGAGCGGGTGATGGCGCTGCGCCAGCACTTCGTCGCGCTGTTCGCGGTCGGCGCCGCGCTCGGGCTGTTCTCCGGCCTGCGCTTCTACATGGTCACCTGGCTGGGCGAGCGCATCACCGCCGACCTGCGCAACGCGGTGTACGCGCACGTGGTCACGCAAAGCCCCGAGTTCTTCGAGACCAACCAGACCGGTGAAGTGCTGTCGCGCCTGACGACCGACACGACGCTGGTGCAGACCGTCGTCGGCTCCAGCCTGTCGATGGGCCTGCGCAACGCGGTGATGGGGATCGGCGCGATGGCGATGCTGATCGCGACCAACCCGGTCGTGATGACGCAGGTGCTCGGCATCCTCGTGATCGTGGTGCTGCCGAGCCTGTATTTCGGCCGCCGCGTGCGCAACCTCAGCCGCGCCAGCCAGGACCGGGTGGCCGATTCGAGCGCGATCGCGGCCGAGGTGCTGAACGCGATCCCCGTGGTTCAGAGCTACACCCAGGAGGCGCGCGAGGCGCAGCGCTTCGACGTCTCGACGGAGAACGCGTTCGCGACCGCGGTGCGCCGCACCCGCATGCGGGCCATCCTGGTCGCGTTCATCATCACCGCCACGTTCGGTGCGCTGCTGTGGGGCCTGTACCAGGGCACGCAGGCAGTCGAGCGCGGCCAGATCAGCGCCGGGCACCTGGGGCAGACGGTGATCTACGTGATCATCCTGGTCAGCAGCGTGGCGGTGCTGTCCGAGGTCTACGGCGACCTGCTTCGCGCCGCCGGGGCGACCGAGCGCCTGATGGAACTGCTGCACGTCAACTCGCCGATCGCCTCGCCGGCCAAGCCAGTGGCGCTCGCCGCGACCACGGGTGGCTCGGCGGTGGCGCTTCGCGATGTGACGTTCCGCTACCCGTCGCGACCGCAGCACGCGACCCTGTCGCACTTCAACCTGGACGTCGCACCGGGCGAGACGGTGGCGCTGGTCGGCCCGAGCGGCGCCGGCAAGAGCACGGTGTTCCAGTTGCTGCTGCGCTTCTACGACGTCGGTGCCGGCTCGGTGACCGTCGATGGCGTCCCGGTGCGCGAGGTCGACCTGCACGCGCTGCGCGAGCGCATCGGCATCGTGCCGCAGGACAGCGTGATCTTCTCGACCGACGCGATGGAGAACATCCGCTACGGCCGGCCGACAGCGAGCGACGCGGAGGTGATCGCCGCGGCGCGCGCCGCGTTCGCGCACGACTTCATCACCGCGCTGCCGGACGGCTACCAGACCTTCCTCGGCGAGCGCGGCGTGCGCCTGTCGGGCGGCCAGCGCCAGCGCATCTCGATCGCGCGCGCGATGCTGAAGAACCCGCCCTTGCTGCTGCTCGACGAGGCCACCAGCGCGCTCGACGCCGAGAGCGAGCGCATGGTGCAGGCCGCGCTCGAATCGGCGATGAAGGACCGCACGACCCTGGTGATCGCGCACCGGCTGGCGACGGTGCAGCGCGCCGACCGCATCGTCGTGATGGAAGCGGGCGAGATCGTCGAGACCGGCACGCATGCGGAGCTGGTCGCGTCCGGCGGGTTGTACGCACGGTTGGCGGCGCTGCAGTTCGACCGGTGAGCCGGCAGGCGGCGCGACGCCGCGCGGGTTGCAAGTCGACACGTCCGGTTGCAGCCCCGCGCCAGCGCGGGCATCCAAGCCTCGCCAGAATCGCGCGATGCGCGGCCGATCGGCACGCGCTCGGACAAGGAGCCTTCACATGAACGACAACATCATCATTCGCCCCGTCGCGATGCCGGTGCGCCTCGGCGCACTCGCCCTCGCCGCCCTGCTCACTGCCGGCTGCGCCGACATGAGCGAGCGCCAGAAGGGCACGGCGGTCGGCGCGGGCGTCGGCGCCGGCGTCGGGGCGGTCCTCGGTTCGGCCACGGGCGGCAAGGCCGGCACCGGCGCGGTGATCGGCGGCGCACTCGGCGCGGTCGCCGGCAACCTGTGGTCCAAGCGCATGGAGGACCGCCGCAACGCCATGGAACAGGCCACGCGCGGCACCAACGTCGAGGTCACGCGCACCGAGAACAACGAGCTCAAGCTCAACATCCCGAACGACATCTCGTTCGACACCGGCAGCGCCGCGATCAAGCCGCCGCTGCGCGCCGTGCTCGACCCGTTCGCAAACAGCCTGCGCGACGACCCGACGGCGCGCCTGCTGATCGTCGGCCACACCGACAACACGGGCTCGGCGGCGATCAACAACCCGTTGTCGGTCGAGCGCGCACAGAGCGTGCGCGACTACCTGGTGACGCGCGGGGTCGCGGGCGCACGGGTCGAGACCGCCGGCCGCGGCGACCGCGAGCCGATCGCCAGCAACGCCAGCGACGCGGGCCGCGCGAAGAACCGCCGCGTCGAGATCTTCCTGCGCGAACCGGCATCGAGCTGAGCGCGGCGACGGCAACGGCACCGCGGGCCGGCATGGATAATCGCGGCTCGCCCACGAAGGACGCCGCCGCGATGCCCTCTCCCGACCGCCCGATCCGCTCGCAATACGAAGATTTCATGCGCCACGTGCGCACGCATGGCGTCTTCAAGGCCGACCGCACCGGAACCGGCACCACAAGCGTGTTCGGGCACCAGATGCGCTTCGACCTGCGCGAGGGCTTCCCGCTCGTCACGACCAAGAAGGTCCATCTCAAGTCGATCATCCTCGAGCTGCTGTGGTTCCTGCGTGGCGATGGCAATGCCACCTGGCTGCAGGAGCGCGGCGTGACGATCTGGGACGAGTGGGCCGCGCCAAACGGCGATCTCGGGCCGGTTTACGGCGTGCAATGGCGTTCGTGGCCGACGCCGGACGGCGGTCACATCGACCAGATCGCCGAGGTCGTCAAGCAACTCAAGACCAACCCGGATTCGCGCCGCATCATCGTGAGCGCCTGGAACGTGGCCGAGCTGTCGAAGATGGCGCTGATGCCGTGCCATGCGTTCTTCCAGTTCTACGTCGCCGAAGGTCGCCTGAGTTGCCAGCTGTACCAGCGCAGCGCCGACATCTTCCTCGGCGTGCCGTTCAACATCGCCAGCTATGCCCTGCTCACGCACATGCTGGCGCAGCAGTGCGACCTGGAGGTCGGCGACTTCATCTGGACCGGCGGCGACTGCCACATCTACAGCAACCATGCAGAGCAGGTCGCGCTGCAACTGACACGCGCGCCGCACGCGTACCCGACGCTCCACATCAAGCGCCGGCCCGCATCGATCTTCGACTACGACTACGACGACTTCGAGGTGGTCGGCTACGAGCACCACCCCGCGATCAAGGCGCCGGTCGCCGTCTAGAGCGCGAGCCAGCCGACAGCGCGCTGCGGCGTTGTCCTACAGGTCCGGGCGCGGCCGGATCGAAAAATGGCGGGATGCAAAAAGCCCGCTCCTGCTTCCCGTGGATCGCGCGCTACTGCGCGCGCACGCTGGAGCTGGTGCCCTCGCTGCCGGGACCGATCGCGGTGAAGTGGGCGGTCAGCGGCTTCCCGTACTGCGGCGACGCCGAGCCGGAAGAGGCGGCCGAGAAATTCGTCAAGACCTGGTACGCGCAGGAGAAGATCCGCTCCACCGAGAGCCTGCGCAGGTTCTTCGGCGAACAGGGCCGTCGCAACACCCAGTAGCGCCGGTGGGGGTTGGTCAGGCGCTTCCGGCCAGCCGTCCGATCGCAATCTTCAGCCCGTAGATCAGGAACGGGACGACAAGCGAGGCCATGACCTCCTTGACGATCTTCGGATTGAATGGCCACGTGGAGGCCGCGAGGATCTGGGCCTCGTAGGCACCGAGGACGACCATCGGCTGGTACAGGCGGACGGCGTCGTGGTGTGCGCCTTCGGCCAGTTCCCGCTTGTACGCGCTGCGGGCCAGCGTCCAATGCTGACGCACGACCGTCAACTCACGCTGCTGCGCGGCGACCAGGGCGCGGTGGATGCTCCACACCGACGTGAAGAACAGGGTCAGCGCGACCACGATCAGGATCGAGTAGATGACGAGCGAGCGCACGCTGTGCAAGGTCTCGTACGACTGGAAGAGCAGACTCAGGCAGATGCCGCCGACGAAGGTCAGCGCGACGGTCTGGCCCCAGCGGGCCATCGGCGCCAGCAGCTGACGATCGAACAAATCGAGCTCCAGGCCGGCACCCACCACGCGCGCGAGTCGCCGCGTTCGCTCCACCCCGTCGAAGATTGCCAGCGCCATCAGGCTGAACAGAACGACGTTGGCCGTGACGAGGTACAGCCGCAGCCACGTTTCGTCGATCCGCCAGGAACTGGTGACCCAGAACGAGAAGGCCGCACCGATCGACATGGCGATCACTTCGCCGCGCCGGCTGCGGGCGTGGACCTTGTCGACGATGCCGGGTTCGCTGAATAGTGGCCGAAGCGCGTCGATTGCCAGCGCAAAGCGCCCATGGAGCCACGGATAGATGCCCAGGATGTAGATGATCAGGGTCGGTTCCAGGCCCAGCTTCCAGAGCCCGCGCGGACGGACCGCCGCCTGCCCGCCGGGCGACAGCATCGCCACCGACAACAGCAACGCAAGCAGAAAGACGATGACCGCGGCAAAGGTGTACCGCGACAAACCCGCGTGGGTCACGATCCGATCGACGAGCGACTGAGATTTCGTGGTCATCGAGAGAAAACGCCTCCGAGTCGTGGATGACTTGGAGGCGTTCGTGCCGGAATATCGGTGAACAGAAAACTGGTGGGCTGGGGTCACACGAACTCACCTATGAGCCGTGACTGCCCACTGGTTGAGTTCCTGCAAAAGTTCCTGCGTCGTCGCCTGCCGACTTTAGGCTGAAGCTGAGGGGGTCGCACCCTCACCGTCCTCAGCGAGCTTGGGCCACTCGACGCTGACGATTGAGGCCGTGGTTATCTCCCCGCGAAGTCTGGTTCCGTTGATCTGCATGTACAGCGGTTTCCGATCCCATTCGGCAGTCTTCAGCTTTTCCTTTTGCTTCTGGTCGAGCGCCGTGCCTTTGAAGGTCGCATTGAACTCGATCGAGGTGTCTGTGCTGAACAGCGATAGCCGGACTTGTTCAGGCTGCTGCCAGTCAATCTTTTGAATCCTGTAGTGTCCGTTCAATTGCACAGCTTCCGACTCGGATCGCGGAGCGAGCGCGATGATTCGAGCCTCTTCCCGGGTGAGCTTGACGTCTTGAACTTCGACAGTTGCGGCGTCCCCGGTAGATCTCAAAACATCGTGGCGAACGTCATCAAAATCCTGACTAGCGTACTTCAACTGGGGTCGCTCATTCATTGCGTCGGCCAGGTTTTGCATTCGCTGCGTTTCCTGCTGCGACATAGCAACGGCCTGCTGCGTAGCCGCGTCGACTTTCTTGTCCTCGGAGCGGTGCTTCAAGAAGGCCTTGAACGCCAACGTCGTGCCACCAATGAGCGCGAGTCCCAACACTGCGATCAGTATCTCTTGAGAAGTCATTTTGCCCACCAATGCCGTTGCGAGCTTCTCGGCGTACTCGCCGAGGTCAACCTTGATGAGAGAGCTGCCTTTTTCAACCTTGGCCTTGAACTGAATGCTTCGACGTTCCTCAGCAGTGAGAGAACGGGCATTTGTCGTGTCGTGGACTGCACGGGCATACGCGCGATTCATCGCCTGTTGTAGATGCACCAGGGACTCGGCAATGTCCGGCGTAATCGTACTCTCGTAGCCCTTTCCCTCAAGCTTGATGCTGATGATCGGCCAGGTTGTGAAGCTAATGTCCAGATTGCTGTCCGTCAGTTCATCATGGAGCGCGCTTTGTAGTAATTCGAAGGCTTGATCTTCGTTCGTTATTTCGATCTTCGTTGCCGGAACAGCCGTGACCATCAGATGCCTTGAGGAAGGTAAGACTATCCGAATGTAACTGCTGGCTACCAGACGCGATATCCCATAGACGCGGGAAATGTCGGACAGAATTCACCCGTTCCGCTGCCAGCTGCTCGTCGTGTTGGCGCGCATCTCGTCGTCGTTCTCCGGCAGGTCGCGCACCTCACACGTGCCGGGCACCGTGGAGGCCTCCGGGTGACGCTGCAGCGCCGTCGCCGCGGTCATCAGGTAGCGGGTCTTGCGCAGCTTGCCGGTGCGCTCGTCGCGGATCATCCACAGGTGGAACTCGGTCGGTTTCATGTCGCCGACGATGCGCGACGGGTGGCTCATGGGGTGAGCCATTTGTAGGTCGGCGGTCTGATCAGTCACTCGCTCGCAGAGGGGCGGCCGTCGACCAATTTCATGCTGCGCGCATGCATCAGGGCCCGTTGTGTGTGAAGCTTTTCCAGAACACACACGTATTGCTTGAGCGCCGTTTGCGTATCGGCGTGCCACCGGTCCATTTCGGCGAGGTCGACATCCTGTCCCGCCAGTGCACGTTTGTGAAACTCGCGAGCTCCGGCAGCGAGTCGGTCCCAGCGCTGGCGCGCCGTGTCGAGCAACTGATACAACTGACCCTGGTCCATCGGGAACCTGAAAAATCTGGTTGCGATAGTTTGTCTATCGGAGATAGGATAGTCCGTCGGCAAGAAACTCGCCATGGAAAAAACCGCCAAGGTTTGCTGGCTCCTCCGGTTCGCGACTCATCTGCACAAGATGCATCCGGACTGCGATGGTGTTGCTGCCGCGCAGGCCGCAAAGGACACCTATCCCGAAGCCTCGCACGTTCCGCCCGAAGCTGCGGCAGAGAGGTATTGGCACGCCAAAGGATTGGGAGAGCGCTGGTCGATAGGCACCGACAACGGCCGCAAGCCCGCCGAGTGACCCAGCGCCGCGAGCGCCAGCCGACGCGCCTCGAGTAGCGCGCGCGCCTGCGCTGTTGCTCGGGACCAGGGGAACGGCATGCACAGCCATGTGCAGATCGACCAGTGCGGCCTTGAGTGCGACCAGGGCCTCGGCGTCGACCGTAAACAGGGGTGCCGCGGTGCTCATGTCGGGCCCGCCGATTGCCGACGACGCACATCATGGACACATCGCGTACGGACTGGTGTAAGCGCTTCGCCAACGCGTTGCTGGCGCTCGATGAGACGACCGACCGAGCGGAGGCCGAGTGGTTGGCCCAGGCTGCCTACCCGAGCGCTCGGCTTCTGTCGCCCGAGGATGCGGCCGCCCGTCTTCTGGGTGTGGCGGTGCGCGATCATCGCAATGCGCCGCCACCGGCGCGGTAAGAAGCCTCCAGGGCGTCGACAGCTGCCCAGTCGAGCCAGCGACGTCGACCAGATACCGGTTGCCACCGACGTTGATAACCACCGCGCGGGCCACAGGTTCGCCCAGTGACCCAGCGCCGCGAGCGTTTGCCGGCGCGCCTCCATCAGCGCGCGCGACTGCGCGGCGTTGCTCGGCACAAGCGGTAGGGCGTCCACGGTCAGGCGCAGGTCGACCAGCGCGATTTCTTTCCCCGCGCAGGCTATGCTGAACGGATGGAATGGACTCTTTTCCTCACGGTCGCCGCTCTTGCTGGCCAGCCGCGCATTGAGGGAAAGTGGGACGAACTCGTGACAACAGCCGGAACGTATTCCACCAAGGCGCAATGCGAGGGCCGCGGAGAATCTGTTTTGCGGGTGGTGAAGGCCTCGCGCCCAGCCGCAGCTGTTTCTGTCGACTGCCGACCAGCGGATCCTCGACAACCAGTGGATCCTCGACAACCGACATTGAGATGATTGGGGCCCCGTAGACGCTGGATGCCGGACTCGCTTACCTGCGAATGCACAGTACCTTCGCTATCCGGCGGGACAGAATGCGGGCAGAGCCTCTACGGCTTCACCCTCTGCCTTTAGCATGTGATCAACGTCTCTCATCGATTGACATGCGTCCCATACATCTTTGACAGTCAACACCAGCACCGCCGCTTGGCCGAATCCAGGGACGAAATCTACAACCACTGAACCGATGTTTCGAGCGACGAGACGTCCCATGCGCTGCCTCAGCTCCACGTAAATCGGTTTGAACGTCACCGCGCGGATGTAGTTTCGCATTTCGAGGTTCTGTGCGTGCAGGGACAGCTTCTCCCACGCCCGCTCGTACGTCGCGAACCGCTCTCGCATTACCGTTATCCCGGCATCGACGGCGACGCCTCTGATGTAATCGGCCATCAGTGATGCTCGAGTGGCCTCCACTAGTGGACTTCTCATCGATTCAATTGCAGCATTCACAGCGGCTTCACGTTGTCTCATCGCCCTCGCGGTGACGCTTTCGCCAAACAGACGTTCGCGTAACGAAGGATCTGCACTCGAAAGAAGCGACGAAACGAGTCGGTAGCCGAAAGCGTGCGCATCTGCATTTAAGAGCGTCAGCGCATTCGTGCACAGGAGCAGCGACACAAGAAGTACAAGAGTACTCGTCACTACGCGCGAGCCAACTGGTTTCCGCGACACGGCCGATGAATCAAGTTGATCGCTCATTGAGAACCTTCAGGACTTTGCTGCCAGTACGCGAGCCTTCGCGGCAATGAACTCGTCTGCTGTTAGCGCCCCTGAGTCACGCAGGGCGGCCAGCCGTTCGAGCTGCGCGTAGAGAGGCATTCGCGAGGATTCTGGTCGCGACTTCGCATTGAGCGGCGAGTCAACGTTTTCAGGTTTGACTTCCTTAGTCGGTACGGCAGCAGCAATGAGCGCCTTTATCTCGTCGTCCTCACTCAAGGCCGCCAACCCCACAGCGTTCGAATTGATGTCGTCCACCTGCTCGGCGGACGCGCCTTTAGACAGGAGCAGAGAGATGGCCTTCTTTGAACGGCGAAGAACTGCGTACTGGAGGAATCCTCTACCGGTAGCTAGCCTACCGTGCGGCGAAAACTGTCTCTGAAGAAGTCGCTCCATCGTCGCTACGTCGTCAAACTCCAGCGCATGCTTGAATTCGAGTTCCGCGTCAGTTGCCATTGGTCGCGGCTCAGGGGCGTGCATCGGACCCGAATCGATCACCGCCTTGCTCGTGGCTGACGGGGCGAAAAGCACTAGAAGTACTCCTACTATGCACGCCATACCGCCCGCCAAAAGCAAGTTTTGGCGATCCTGCAGCAATCCGATGTTGAGCACTCTTCCAGAACCAGAAGAGACCGATGGGTCAAAAATTAGCAGGGCATACGCGGCCATGAGCCCGCCAACCACCAACAGAATCTTGCCGATCGATCGCATGCTTATTTTCCCGTGCATGGTTTAGAGGTCGATTCAAACAATCGACACTCTGATGATTGAACTGGTAGAGCGAAGCATGTTCGCCACCCGTCCGCGGCTTTCCGCTTCAGTCACCACGTCGCCACCACCCGGCGAAATGGGGCGCAATGTGCCAGGGCAAATGTCTCACGGGTGCAGGCCTTCCGTATCCCACACTTGAGGGGGTTGGGGGCTCCCAGCTATCTAGTAATAGCGACCGTTGTTGCGGCCTTCCGTCAGCGAAACCGGTCGGTGGCCGACCGGAGAAGCCACGCTGCGCCAAATCGAAATCAGGGGCTAGTGATGCGCTTCAGCATTGGATATGATGAAGTTTGCGAACAACAAAAGGGGGTGGAACTTGAAGCTGCTTGCAACTTGGATGTCGCTGTCGCTCTTGTCACCGCTTGCGTTGGCGCAAGAAGATTGGATCAATATTGCTGCCTCTGACGAGAGCAAGTGGCACGTCAAATCTGGATCCCTTGAATCGACCAAGACGAGAGGCGGAACGCCTATCGCGGTTGTCATAGGCCGGATTTCCAACGAGACAACCAAGCGGATAGATCTGTTCAAGTGGTACGTCCCCATCCAAGATTGCGAGCGCGGCCTGGGAAAGGTCGTCTCGCTGGGTATTGATGGCGAGTACAAGTTTGAGAACGATTTTGTGAATGGCAGCGGAAGCATCGCTACGGCGATGGCTGAAGCAATATGCGGGGCGCAAAAGTACCGAACCACAGAGCGACAAAAAAAGGGAATCTAGTCGCAGGCAGAAGCGGCGTCCCGTGTGTGTACTACCGCGCGTTGCGATTGTGGCGATCTGCTCGCCATTCCCAAGGCGGAGTTGCGGTCTCGTCGCTCCAAAGGCCAACACGTTCGCGGTTAGCCAGTAGTTCCATCGCTCGAATTTGTGGGTCAGTCAGGTAGCGTGTGTAAGCCCACGCCATTCCGGATCGAACCATCGCGGCACTCGCGTCGGTGCCAGCGCAAAACACACGAGCAACGGTGCGTCCGTAGCGGTCCCGGGTCGTAGGTCGAACTTCGGCTCTTGCTTGAAAGCAAAGTTCTGACAGGTGCCGTTTGCTGCGCTGGCCGAAGGCCTGCGACTTCTCTGGCGCGTCTATCTCTGCGAGTCGAACAGTAATATTCTTCTGGCCTTCGTCGCCTGCGCATCGCACCTTGATCGTGTCGCCGTCGGAAATCCCGACGACTGTGCATAGAAGGATGGCGGAAATCATCTCGAGAGTCTGCCAGACGTAGCTCTCGACTAAATAGCGAAAGTAGTTACTCCCGGATCAGCGGTTTCGAATGCAGTGCTTGGGGACTGCCATCTACCTTTGATGTAGCGATTTCGGGGGTGATCGCATCGCGCTGAGGCTCGTACTCGTCCGCGGGTTCGTCGCGCGACGCTTCTGCCCATGCGCGCATAGCGCGCGTCAGTTCAGCGAACGGCGCGCGACGCGTCCGGCGCAACTGTCGGTCGGCGTCGTAGTCGGCGCGCATCTCAGACGACGCGAAAGCGCTCGGTACGTGTCGACGAGTGCTGAGTGCGCCAGGTAGCGAACAGCGCGGCGAGCGCACTGCCGGCGGGCAGCGGCACGCCGCCCTGGGTCGGCTGGAAGGCGTGTCCGTTCGCAGCGGCCCACGCCTGGAAGCGCTGCATGTCAGATTCGCGCGCCGGCGTCATACCGATCTCTCCAGCTGAGTTACCTTCGTGATCAGGCCCTGACGATCTCGGACGATGTCGCTCGTCGTTTCTCGCGGGGGCAAGTGGATGCTGATCGGCGGGAGTTCAGCCGCTGCTGTGTCTTCAGCGGCTGCGGATTCGCGCGTCAGCGACATTTCCTTTAACGCCTCGTCAAGCGTCTTCCCCATCGCCGCTGCAAGCCAGTGGGCCTGCGTCATGGAGGAACCACGGATCTCAAATCGTTGAATTCCTGCGCTCGTGACGCTAAGGCCCATGTCAACGGCGCGACGGACCACGCTGCTGTACTTGCCCCCGTGAACGAACGCGGATCGCAAAGACGGCCGAGGCGCTGCGACCTTGAATCCCACGGTGAGGTTCGCGGGGCGCGCTTCCACCGCACAGGCGACATCAGTCTGTTTGAAATACTCGATCCATTCGCAGACGCTCGAAAACTTCCTGTCGTCACCAGAGAGGCGGTACGCGCCTTCAGCGATGCGCTCGGCTTGCATGCCGACATCGATGGTGAAGGCCAGTGCCTCGTCGAGGCTGTCCCCTTCCGGGCCTGACAGCAGGTAGCGCTTTGCCGAGCTTTGATAGGTGAAGGTCATTCGTCGCTGTCCTTCCGCTGCATATACGTCGAGTGCGCGACGCGCGGCAGCCGCGGTTCACCGGGCCGCTGGGCGGTTTGCACAAGTCCGTTTGACGGCAACAGCGAGCGCGACATGTCGTCAGCGTCGATCGCGTCGGGATCGGTGATCGCGAGCACGATTGCAGGGTTCGCGTCGCCGCGGCGTTGCACCGGTGTGCCCAGCTCCTCGAGACGCACGATTTCCGCCTCTTCGGCCACTTCCAACGCGTGCCGCTGTGCGTAGATCGCCTCGAGCCGCTCGGCCTTGTCCTTCGCGCTCAGACCGTCGGGCACTTCGCTCAGGTGCTTGCACGCGGCCTTCGTCAACGCCGCGGGGCCGACCAGGGCGGCGAGCATGGAGACGGTTAGCGTCCCACCCAGCACGGTGTTCAGTTCGTCGGCCACAACTGCGTAGCGCAAACGTGCGTCGCCCTGTGACGCAGCGTACTCAAAGAACGCGGCAATGCCACGCTGGCGTTCCACGCGTAGCTGCGGTGAGGCTTCGATCTGCGCAGCTTCGGCGTTCAGCGCCGCGATGCACGCGCGCATTTCGGTGATGGTGGCGGTCATGGTCACAGTCCTTGCTGCAGTTGGACGTATTTGTCGCAAGCAGCGATCAGTGCGGTAAGAGGCGCGAGCTCGGCGTTGAGCATGTCCACTTGTTCCTGCACGCACTTGCATCGGTCCTTGAGTGCCAGGCAGCGACGAACTGCCGCGACATCCACGCGACCATCAGCTTGGTCGTGCGCGGACCACGTGAGTAGGTCGGCCATATCGTTGGAGGTCCACAACTGCCGGCCAACAGCGTTCATTCCGAGGTGCACGGCTTGTGCCTCGGCGTCGCGGTCTTCGCGTAGTTCCCGCAGCAGCTGCAACGCGCCATTCATGCCCGCGCGCTTGAGATCGGCGTCGGCACGCAGACGCGCATGTTTCGCCCAGTCGATGCCGCCGACAGGGCGCGCGGGCGGTGCGAACCTGGCGTCTGGGGTGCGTACTGAGCCGCTCATGGCGCGAGCCCCTTGCCGATCGATGCGAGGTACGTGAGTACGTCGCCCGAGTGCACCATCGGGTGACGACGCTCGGTGAAGAACTCGACGCGGACAGGGATTCGGCCGGCCTCGCAGTCCGCGACGAACGCGCGCGGGCTCAGGCCGATGTGCGACGCGACCGACGCAGGGCGCCAGTACAGCTTTCGGCCTGGTGCGGCCTCGGTTCCAAGATCGATGGGTGACATAGGGCGTGAACTCCTGTTGCTTTGCTTCTCGGGTTTCTCACCCGCCAGCAAAGTCTCGGCAGTCACGCATTACTTGTCACGCGGCGCGATTTCGGTCTTCCCGGTCGGGCCCAATCGTGGAGTTCTTAGAAACCAAATCCTGAAGTCGTTTGACGGGGGTGCCTCTTCGTCCCCGCGTGGCTGTGGACCATCGAGGGGCCCCCCGGTTCTCGCTGGGAAGCCGCGCGACGATGGCGCTGCGGCTGGATTGCAGCCCCGTGGCGCGACGATCAGCGCGCGGTCGAGGCCTTGAGGCTGGAGTGCACGCGCGTGGCTCGTAGCGCGTGCAGCGGCGGAGCGGTCAGCGGTCGAGCTCGGCTGCCAGCCACGTGGCGCTGCGCTCGGTCAGGCCGCGCCAAGGGATGACGTCGTCAGGGTCGGCCGGTGTGGACATGGCGCGGGAGATGTACGGCTCACCGAAGTCCGCGTACACAGGCATGCTCCAGCGCTCGCCATCCCAGTACCGGCGGATGTCTGGGTCACGGTCCATGCTCGCGTTAAACCAACCGATACGGGCAGGCTTGATGGTGGCGGCGGTCCAGGGCGTCATCTCGATCATGGTGCGGTTCCTCAGGTCAGCGGCGACAGTGCCGGCAGCGCTAATTTCACGCATCCCGGCAGCGCTCGCCACGTCGGATTTACCGATGGCGCAAGCCGGTGCTACGATGCCTGATCGTTCATAGCTAAGTGAATTTCGTTAGAACGAAATTAGCCGCACAGTTCGGCCATACTGGCGGGCCTCAGTGGTCCTCGGACATTTCCATCTTGAAAAACTTGGTGGAATGAAGTCCGTGGGGGATTACTAGAGCTTCACACCCCCCGTGACTGCCGGGCTGTTCGCAATGGGGTGGGATGCGGACCAGTTGGGACCGCGCAGCCCGATCCCTTGATAGACGCGCTGGCGTGCGCCATCGACCCTCGGTCTGCTCTGCGTGATGCCGGGGAACGCAGCGCGGAGATCGCGCCCCAGTGTCTGCAGAGTTCCCGGGTGCTGCATGCCCTGCCGCGCGCACCAAGTCGTCCACGCCAGATAGAGCGCGCCGGTCTCGATCTCAGCGGTTGCGCCGGTAACGCACTCGTCGCGTACGAACGCAGCGATAGGCGAGCCCAGGTCTGCCAGTTCCTGTGCGGTCCCGGCCGACGACTTCGGCTCGATGAAGTGGCCGCGAGCGTTGAATCGATGCCAGCCGTCGACAGCCCAGGCCAGGATGCCGGGCAGTTCCTGCAGCAGTTTCGCGGTCAGGCCCGGGTCTTCGCGACCGAGAAACGATTCGGCCATTGTCAGGATCACGAACCGCGACGCCATAGCCCCCGATGCGTCGGCGATGCGTGGCAATTCATTAGTGAGCAACACGAACCGCACGCCCATGCGCATCGACAGTGAACTCGTGTTCTTTCGGGCGACGTCAACGCGATCTTCGCCGCTGACCCGCAGCATAGTCTCTGCTACGCGCTTGGCATCGGTCTGGCCGCCTAGGCGTGCGTCGGACACGATCGCGACCTGCTTTCCGATGAGAGGCTGCAGGCCGAAGTCGTTCGCCAGACTTGCCAGCGACGGCCCGGCCACATTGGCCGCGCCCAACATCTCAGTCAGCACGCGCGCGATGGTTCCTTTTCCGGACCGCTTGGGGCCGATGATCAGGAAAATTTTCTGTTGCGATGTGTCGGGGGTCAGCAGGTACCCGAACACCTCTTGCAGCGCCCCGATCGCCTCGGGATCGTTCGGCCACACGGTTTGCAGGAACTGCAGCCAGGCGACCGGCGCAGCGGCCTGCGGCTCATATGCGAACGGGACCGCGTTAAACGCGAAGAATCGCGGCGTGGCCGGCAGCATGGTGCGCGTCTTCAGGTGCAGCAGGCCATTCGCACACGGTAGCAGTTCACTCGCAGGCGCGAGAGGCTCGCCACCGATCCAGTCTGGCGGCGCGTGGTGCGAGTCGAGATGCGCGGCGGCCTTCAACGCGTCCAGCAGATTCGACACCTTCGATTGCGTCGGCCTGTAGTGCGTCTCGCCCTCACGGTCAAGAAAATCGTAGAGCTCGGCCCGAACGTCGGTGGCCGTATCCATCTCGATCCAGCGCGCGGCGTCCCAGCGATAGAACGTGTTTTGCCACGCCTTCAGCGTCGCGCCATCCGCATGCGTGAAACGTCGTTGGATCAGCGCCCGCGCGCCGTTGTAGGGGTCGTCAGGGTTTAGCTCGTAGCGGCGCGGCCGCAGATGCGGAGGCGTCGCGCTAGCACCCGCCGGCAGTTCTTTGGAACCCGAGAAGATCGCGGCCAGATCGTGCGCACCGCGACTGCGCGGGTTCACCCATCCGTAGCCCTTCGCCTTCGTGAAGATAGCCCGATAGTCCGACCGCTTGCCGTCGAACGTCTCCCATCGAAACACGCTCGCGTCATCGAACTTGCCACTTTTAGAGATCGCCTGAAACCAGAGTGCGAAACCCGCATCGCCGAGCCCGCGCAGGTTTTGCCCAGTGCTTATGAACTCTTCGTATGCGTCCATCGGGATCAGTTCAAGGGCTGACCGCAAATCGCCGAGCAGCTGCGTACGTTGCGCTGCATCCATCACGTCTAGGTCGACCGGATGAGCGGGCACAGCCTCGCGAGGTGGTCGCATCGTCAGCGCTGGCAGGGCGAGGCCGCTTGTGATCTCTTCCATGGTGTAGCGCGCCTCAGGTCGCCACTCGACTAAACGACACGGATGCGCGGGGGTGTGCTTTCCGTTCACGCCGAAGGGGAGTCGGCAATAACGCGCAGCCGGTCCCTTCGCGTTGCGGTCGCATAGTCCGGCGGCGATCAGCGCATCCTGCAGCGCCGCCACGCGACCGAGATCAGTGACCGGCTCGGCGAACAGGTACAGCGCCTGATAGTTGCCCGCGCTCGTTTCGATCAGCACCGACGGGGGCAGCGGGTCCAGACGGGCGCGCGGCGCGGCCTTCGTGCCGATGTCGTCAGCGAGTACGCCATAGATCGCCGAACATTGGTCGATCGTGCGACGCCACGCACCGCCCGCGTCTGGCCGGTGAACAGCGAGCGTGAAGTACCAATTCAGCGCCGGACCATCGCACGCCGCGCCGGGGGACCAGGGCCAGCCGCCCCAGATGCCCGTGGCCGGAGGGCCGGCAAACGCGCAGACGGTCGGTCGTTCGTCGGGTGCGAGCGATCCGAAGATCGCAGCGAGAAACTCTGCGTTGCTTGCGGGGGCGCGCACGGTCATGCACCCCCGAACATCGTGGCGGCCGACCCGGGCGGCAACCTAAGCGCAGCGTCGAACTCATGCGGCAGCGTCGGCACGTCGCACCCGAGTTGGGCGTACACCCGTTGCAGTTCGCTCAGCGGGATGCCAGCGCCGGCCGCCATCTCGATCTGTCGCCGGAACTTGGGCGACAGGTGAGCACGCGCGCTGCATGCGTGGCAAACGAACGCGTACCAGCCGCGCGGCTTGCGCTTGCTACGCAGCGTCGAGCATCCGGTGCGGGCGGTCAGTGCGCCGCAGCCGGCGCAGGCGAATCGCGAATAGGCGCCGGCTTGCGCGCCGGCCCCTTGGGCTTGATAATCCATGTGCAAATTCCTTTTTTGACGCCTCAGCCGCTGAACACGGTTTGAGGCGTTTCTTTATTTGGGTTGGGCGTCGCGCCAGCGCAGGACGGCCTCGAGCGGCCAGGCGTTACCGAACGGACCGACGACGGGCGCAGGGAAGTCACCTGAGTCGACAAGGGCCCACAGGGCCGGTGCGCCCATATCGATCAGTCCGACGCGTCCGGGTCGCGGCCGCATGGGATGTCGCCGGCGCATCGCGTTCTGGGCGGCCTGCTCGCGGGTCACCGGCTTAACGCCGATCAACTCGTGAATGCCGATGTGGCCGGTCGGGAGTTCGGGGCGGTGCATGGCGCTCATGCAGCCACCTGAGATTCCGCGATGCGCTGGTTGATCCAACCGTCGACATGACTCTCGGGCCATGCACGGCAGCCCCGCGTGAGCGCCAAACCTTTGGGGAATGTGCCGGCTTTCATGCCGGCGTAGATGCTGGACTTCTTTAGACCGGTCTTGTGCTCGACTTCGGGCAGTCGGACCAGCCGGTCGGAACGTTGAGTGGAGACTGTATGCACTTCTGCGCACCTCTAGGAGTTAGGGTGCACGCAGTCTCGGTATTCAGCGAATCTCTGTCACGCTGCTCGATTTCGTACATATAAATCCAGCACGCATGGCTCGTCTGTCACGCTGCGACTTCGCCCGCCGCACGTAGCTTGTCCAGATAGTCGGCCCACGTCTGCATCATCGCGCGGCGCTGTTCGACGAACTCGGTGCGGTTGTACGCGCGCCCTAGCCCGTCTCGGACCGAGTGTGCGAGTTGCGCTTCGATCACCGACTGATCGACGCCCAAGCGCTCGGCCAGCATCGTCCGGGCCATCGCGCGAAATCCGTGGCCCGTCATCTCATCCTTGGGAAACCCCATGCGACGCAGCGCCGACAGCACCGCGTTATCGCTCATCGGGCGATCGTCGCTGCGAGGGCTTGGGAACACATAACGGCCGTGCCCAGTCAACGGGTGCAGATCGCGCAGCGCCGCGACGGCCTGAGAGGCGAGCGGGACCACATGCGCCGATCCGCTGACCTTTCCCTGCACGGTTCGCTTCATCCGCTCGCTGGGGATCGTCCAAAGTCCGGCGTCGAGATCGAACTCTGACCACTCGGCCTTGCGCAGTTCGCCGGGACGTTGAAACACCAGCGGCGCCACTTGCAAAGCGGTACGCGTGATCGGCATTCCGCGGTATCCGTCAATGGCGCGCAACAGTTCGCCGACGCGCTGGGGGTCGGTGATGGCTGGGTGATGTGTGACGACCACGGGGGCCAGTGCATCGCTCAGTGCGATGGTGGGGTCGCTCTCGCACGCGCCGGTGGCGATACCGTAGCGGAAGACCTGACCACATGCCTGCTTGATCCGGTGCGCGGTCTCGCCGGCGCCGCGAGCCTCGACGCGCCGCAGACACGCCAACATCGCGGGCGCCTTGATGGTGGCGATCTTGTCGCGACCGAGCCAGGGGAAGACGTCCTGCTCGAGACGAATCCGAGTCCGATCTGCGTGGCCTGCGCTGACTTTGGCGGCGTGCACGGTGCTCAGCCACTCACGTGCGACCGCCTCAAACGAGTCGACGGGTGGCAGGCCCGCATCCGCGAGTCGTTGCGCGTGTCGCCCTGCGGATGCCGCGGCCTTGGCGGCCTTGCGCGCGTCGCTGGGGTCAATGCCTTGGCTCACCAGTTTGCGCGCGTCCTCGGCCTTCCTACGCGCTACGGACAGCCCGGTGTCTGGGTACGTTCCCAGGCTAAGGTTCTTTCGGACGCCACCAACCGTGTAGTCCAGGCGCCACCCGTGCGAACCGCCCTTCACGAACAGCCGCAGATAGAGTCCGTCGCCGTCGCTCAAGCGTCCTCGCGGATCGCCCGGCTTGATGCTGCGGATAGTCACGTCGCCGGGTATCAGGTCGCGAGCCATGCAGGAACTTTCGGGGATGCGGTGCCCCGATTATGCGGTTCCTGCCGAAGTTCCTGCGCCGATTGCTGGGTGCCGACGGACGGGCGCGGAACTGTGCGGACAAGAAAAAAGCCCTAAGTCGTTGATTACTCAGGGCTTTTCGTACTCTTACGCACTTCCGCGGAAGTCAATCTGGTGGAGCTGGGGGGAATCGAACCCCCGTCCGAAAACCATCGCCGGGCAGATCTACACGCTTAGCTGGCTGATTTGGTTTTAGATCGGCGGGTCGCGCAGCAGCACGCTACCCACTTTTCGATTCACTAGATTTGATCCTGTGAAGAGTGACCCAACTCAGGACGAGCCAATGTGTATGACTTCGCAGCCTTCAGGTTACCCCTCAGACCCAGCCCATCGGCCAACTGTTGCGAAGCTCACCGGTTTTAAGCGGCGAGGGCGTACGAAGAGTCGTTCGCAGTTACTTTGTTTCCAGTGGATTTACGAGCGAACTGGTGCTCGGCGTGCACTGTTCCGACTCCGTACCTTCGTCGAAGCCAGGTCAGCCCCAGACCGGGTAGTTTAGGTCATCCCGAGCAAACACAAGAGCTCGTCGGCGCTGCGGGCCAAATGATCGGCACCCCAGGCCTCGATGGCCTCGCCCTCGCCCAGGTAGCCCCAGTGGACCGCGATCGTCCGCATGCCGGCGGCGCGCCCGGCCTGCACGTCGCGCAGGTCGTCGCCAACGTAGACGCACTCGGCCGCGGACAGGTCGAGCCGACGGGCAGCTTCGAGCAGCGGTGCGGGGTGGGGCTTGGCGTGCGGCGTGGTGTCGCCGCACACCAGCGTGGCGGCGGGCGGCAGCAGGCCGAGCGCGCGCACCAGCGGGTCGCTGAAGCGCGTCGCCTTGTTGGTCACGATCGCCCACGGCAGCGCGTGCCTGGCCAGCGCGTCCAGCACCGGCTGCATCTCCGGGAACAGGCGCGTCTCCTGCGTCATGCGGGCTTCGTAGCGCTGCAGGAACTCGTCGCGCAGCGCACCGAAGGTTTCGTGGTCCGGGCCGATGTCGAAGGCGCGGCTCAGCATGCCGCGCGCGCCCGAGCCGACCATCGGGCGGAAGTGCGCAAGCGGACGCGGCGCGAGGCCGCGCGCGACGCGCATGTCGTTGCCGGCACCGGCCAGGTCGGGCGCACTGTCGATCAATGTGCCGTCCAGATCGAACAGCACCGCGCGGCAGTTCGGGCCGCTCATGCGGGCTTCCGGCATGCGATCAGGTAGTTGACGCTGGTGTCGCCGGACAACCCATAGCGCTTGGTCAGCGGGTTGTATTCCATGCCGCGCGTGTCGGCCATCTCCAGCCCGGCATTGCGGCACCACTGCGCCAGCTCGCTCGGGCGGATGAAGCGCGCGTATTCGTGCGTGCCCTTGGGCAGCAACTGCAGCACATGCTCGGCGCCGACGATCGCGAACAGGAAGGCCTTGGCGTTGCGGTTGATGGTCGAGAAGAACACCCAGCCGCCCGGTTTGACCAGCGTGCTGCAGGCTTGAACGATCGACGACGGATCGGGCACGTGCTCGAGCATCTCCATGCACGTGACGGTATCGAAACTCGCCGGCACGTCGGCCGCCAGCGCCTCGGCGGCAATCTCACGGTACTCGATGTGGTCGGTGCCGGCCTCGAGCGCGTGCAACTGCGCGACCTTCAGCGGCTTGGCGGCGAGGTCGATCCCGAGCACGTTGGCACCGCGGCGCGCCATCGAATCAGCCAGGATGCCGCCGCCGCAGCCGATGTCGAGCACGCGCCTGCCCTTCAATGGGGCGTGGCGGTCGATCCAGTCGAGCCGCAACGGATTGATCTGGTGCAGTGGGCGGAACTCGCTTTCGGTGTCCCACCAGCGGTGGGCCAGCTCGCTGAATTTGGCGAGCTCTTGAGGATCGACGTTGGTCATGCGGAGGATGTTAGCGAAAGACGCGGCGGCAATAAAAAACCCCGCCGAGGCGGGGTTCCTGATCAGCGGGCCGCGTGGGCCCGGGCTGATTACTTCGTGCTGCGGGTGCCCACGACTTCGATTTCCACGCGACGGTTCTTCGCGCGGCCTTCGGCGGTCTTGTTGTCGGCGACCGGCTGCTTCTCGCCCTTGCCTTCGGTGTAGACGCGGTTCTTTTCGACACCCTTCGACACCAGGTACGACTTGACGGCTTCCGAGCGGCGGACCGACAGCTTCTGGTTGTAGGCATCGGAGCCGACCGAGTCGGTGTGGCCGACAGCGATGATGACTTCGAGATTGATGCCGCCCATCTTGCTGACCAGATCGTCCAGCTTGGCCTTGCCTTCCGGCTTCAGGACCGACTTGTCGAAGTCGAAGAACGCATCAGCGGCGAAGGTAACCTTCTCCGAGGTCGCGACCGGGGCGACAGGTGCCGGGGCCGGAGCAGGCTTCGGTGCCGGGGCAGCGACCGGGGCCGGTGCGGGGGCAGGTGCCGGCGCCGGCGGCTTCAGCGCGCCGTCGCACTCGGCGATTGCCGTGGCCGGAGTCCAGTAGCCATCACGCCAGCACAGCTCATTCGTGCCGTTCTTCCAGGGAAGGTTGCCGCTGCCGTTGACCCAGTTGTCAACCGTCTGCGCAAACGCGCCAGACATGGAAGTTGCGAGGGCAGCGGTTGCAAAGAGCGACGCCACCTTGTTCAGTTTCTTCATGATTCTCCTCTCGAGGGAAGGCGCAGTAGTGTTCTGCAAAACGTCCGAACCGGAATCGGAAAGTACTGGTAAACCCCCGTGCGTTGAACACGTACCCGGGCGCTGACCACCGACCGAGTTATTGTGCCATAGGGCTTTCGCGCAACCTGTTTTTGGCCCCGCGCTACGCGCTCTGGCCCGTTGATGTTGCATCAGCGCTACAAGGAACGGCAATTACAATGATGGGCTGCACTGCGCGCTTGTTCAAGCGCGTGTCACCCTCGGCATTCAAGAAAACAACGCATGACCCAGTTCGCCAAGGAAACCCTGCCGATCAGCCTCGAAGAGGAAATGCGGCGGTCGTACCTCGATTACGCGATGAGCGTGATCGTCGGCCGAGCGCTGCCGGATGCGCGCGACGGCCTCAAACCGGTGCATCGACGTGCCCTGTTTGCGATGCACGAGCTGAACAACGACTGGAACCGGCCGTACAAGAAGTCCGCCCGCATCGTCGGCGACGTGATCGGTAAATACCACCCGCACGGCGACCAGTCGGTCTACGACACGATCGTGCGGATGGCGCAGGACTTCTCGATGCGCCACATGCTGGTCGACGGCCAGGGCAATTTCGGCTCGGTCGACGGCGACAACGCCGCGGCGATGCGTTACACCGAAATCCGCCTGGCGAAGATCGCGCACGAGCTACTGGCCGACCTGGACAAGGAGACGGTCGACTTCGGGCCGAACTACGACGGTTCCGAAAAAGAACCGTTGGTGATGCCAACCCGCCTGCCGAACCTGCTGGTCAACGGCTCCGGCGGCATCGCGGTGGGCATGGCGACGAACATCCCGCCGCACAACCTGAACGAGGTCGTCGACGCCTGCCACCACCTGCTGAAGAATCCCGGCGCTACGATCGACGAGCTGATGGAGATCATCCCGGCGCCGGATTTCCCGACCGCCGGGATCATCTACGGCCTGTCGGGCGTGCGCGACGGCTACCGCACCGGGCGTGGGCGCGTGATCATGCGCGCGAAGTGCCACTTCGAGGACATCGACAAGGGCCAGCGGCAGTCGATCATCGTCGACGAGATCCCTTATCAGGTGAACAAGAAGAACCTGCTCGAGCGCATCGCCGAGCTGGTGCACGAGAAGAAGCTGGAAGGCATCAGCCACATCCAGGACGAGTCCGACAAGTCGGGCATGCGCGTCGTGATCGAGCTCAAGCGCGGCGAAGTGCCCGAGGTCGTGCTGAACAACCTGTACAAGCAGACCCAGCTGCAGGACACGTTCGGCATGAACATGGTCGCGCTGATCGACGGCCAGCCGAAGCTGTGCAACCTGAAGGACCTGATCGAGGTCTTCCTCGAGCATCGTCGCGAGGTCGTGACCCGCCGCACCGTGTTCGAGCTGCGCAAGGCGCGCGAGCGTGGCCACGTGCTCGAAGGCCTGGCGGTGGCGCTGGCCAACATCGACGAGTTCATCGAGACGATCAAGCAGTCGCCGACGCCGCCGGTCGCGAAGGCCGCGCTGATGAGCAAGAGCTGGGATTCGTCGATGGTGCGCGAGATGCTCTCGCGCGTCGCCGGCGACAACCCGGGCGGCCTGCAGGCCTATCGACCGGAAGGGTTGCCGAAGGAATACGGCATCCAGCCGGACGGCCTGTACCGCCTCTCCGACGACCAGGCCAGCGAGATCCTGCAGATGCGCCTGCAGCGCCTGACGGGCCTCGAGCAGGACAAGATCATCGGTGAGTACAAGGACGTGATGGCGCAGATCACCGATCTGCTCGACATCCTGGCCACGCCGGCGCGCGTCACCGCGATCATTTCGGACGAGCTTGCCAGCATCAAGCAGGAGTTCGGCCAGACCAAGGTGGGTGCGCGCCGCAGCACGATCGAGCACAACGCGATGGACCTCGGCACCGAGGACCTGATCACGCCGACCGACATGGTCGTGACGCTGTCGCACACCGGCTACATCAAGAGCCAGGCGCTGTCCGAGTACCGCGCGCAAAAGCGCGGCGGCCGCGGCAAGCAGGCCACGCAGACCAAGGAAGACGACTGGATCGACCAGCTCTTCATCGCCAACACGCACGACTACATCCTGTGCTTCACCAACAAGGGCCGGGTCTACTGGATCAAGGTCTGGGAAGTGCCGCAGGGCTCGCGCAATTCGCGCGGCCGACCGATCGTCAACATGTTCCCGCTGCAGCCCGGCGAGAAGGTCAACGTGGTGCTGCCGCTGACCGACGGCTTCCGCAGCTTCCCGGCCGACCACTACGTGTTCATGGCGACCGCGCAGGGCGTGGTGAAGAAGACCTCGCTCGATGAATTCAGCAATCCGCGCAAGGCCGGCATCATCGCGGTCGACCTCGACGAGGGCGATTTCCTCATCGGCGCCGCGCTCACCGACGGCAAGCACGACGTGATGCTGTTCAGCGACGGCGGCAAGGCCGTGCGCTTCGACGAAAACGACGTGCGACCGATGGGCCGCGGTGCGCGCGGCGTGCGCGGCATGGCGCTCGACGACGGCGTCAGCGTGATCGCGATGCTGGTCGCCGAGGACGAAACCCAGAGCGTGCTGACGGCCACCGAGAACGGCTACGGCAAGCGCACCTCGATCGTCGAGTACACGCGCCACGGCCGCGGCACCAAGGGCATGATCGCCATCCAGCAGAGCGAGCGCAACGGCAAGGTCGTCGCGGCCACGCTGGTGCGTGCGGACGACGAGATCATGCTGATCACCGACAAGGGCGTGCTCGTGCGCACCCGCGTCGCCGAGATCCGCGAGATGGGGCGCGCCACGCAAGGCGTGACGCTGATCGCCCTCGATCAGGGCGCTCAGTTGATCGGCCTGCAGCGCATCGTCGAGAATGACGCCAACGGCGACGGCACGACCGACCTCGCCGCCTCCCCCACCCCTGAACCCAACGGCAGCGCCGAGCCGCCCGCCGAGGAGAACTCCTGATGAAGAAGTTTGTCGTGACAGCGCTGCTCGCCAGCGCTGCGATCGCCCATGCACAGAACACCGCCGCGCCCGCGTCGTCGTCGCCGGCGAAGAAGGAACTGATCCAGAAGCTGATGGTGCTGCAGCAGCCCGGCATCGAGAACGTCGCCCGCGGGCTCGTCGAGCAACCTGCCGCGGCGATGATCCAGGCTGCCGGCCGCGCGCTTCAGCAGGTGCCTGCCGACAAGCGCGAAGCGATCGGCAAGTCGATCGAGGCCGACGTGAAGAAGTACGTCGAGGAGACCAACCCGATGGTGCGCGAGCGTGCCATCAAGCTCGCCCCGTCGACGATCGGCGCGGCGCTCGAAGACAAGCTGACCGAGGACGAGTTGAAGCAGCTGATCGCCTGGCTCGAGTCACCGGTGCGCAAGAAGTACGAGCAGATCGTTCCCGAGGTGCAGAAGAACTTCACCGAGAAGCTGGTCGCCGAGTCGCGTCCGTCGGTCGAGCCGAAGCTGCAGGCGCTCGAGGCCAAGGTCCGCGCATCGCTGGGCGTGCCGCCGGCTGCCGCGGCGTCGGGCGCCTCCGCACCGAAGGCCGCCACGCCAGCCAGGAAGCCTGCCTCCAAGTGATCGCTCGGCGCGGTGCGGCGTCGCCCGCACCGCGCTGACGACCCGTGTATGCGGCACCGCTGCATGCGAGAATTTCAAGCGTCCCATGGCTGAAACCGCCCCCTCCTCGCCCAACGAACCCGAGTTGCTCGCGCTGCGCGGTCGGATCGACAAGCTCGACCGCGACCTGCTCGCGCTGCTGAACCAGCGCGCATCGCTCGCGCTCGAGGTCGGCGAACTCAAGCGGCGCGAGGGCTCGGTGGCGTTCCGTCCCGAGCGCGAGGCCCAGGTGATCGACGGCCTGAAGACCGCGAACCCCGGGCCGCTGAAGAGCGACAGCGTCGCGCCGATCTGGCGCGAGATCATGTCGGCCTGCCGCGCGCTCGAAACGCCGACGCGCGTCGCCTATCTCGGCCCGGCCGGCACCTTCAGCGAGCTCGCCGCCCTCGGATTCTTCGGCTCGACAATCGTCAAGGTGCCGTGTTCGAACGTCGACGAGGTCTTCCACGTCACCAGCGCCGGCGCGGCCGACTTCGGCGTCGTGCCGGTCGAGAACTCGAGCGAGGGCGTGGTCACGCGCTCGCTCGACCTGTTCCTGACCACGCCGCTGTTCATCATCGGCGAGACCAGCCTGTACGTGCGCCACAACCTGCTGCGGCGCGAGAACTCGCTCGAGAACGTGACCGCGGTCTGCGCGCATCCGCAGGCACTCGCGCAGTGCCACGCCTGGCTCAGCCACCACCTGCCGCACGCCGAGCGCCGGCCGGTCGCGAGCAACGCCGAAGGCGCGCGCCTGGCCAGCCTCGACAGCTCGCTGGCCGGCATCGCCAGTACGCACGCCGCGACCGAGTTCGGCCTGCACGTCGTGGCCCCCGCGATCCAGGACGACGCGCACAACCGCACCCGCTTCGCGATCGTCGCGCACCCCCATCAGCATCCGCAGCCCAAGGCGTCGGGTCACGACTGCACGAGCATCGTGGTCTCGGTCGCGAACCGGCCCGGCGCGGTACACGACATGCTGGTGCCGCTGAAGAACCATGGCGTGTCGATGACGCGCTTCGAGTCGCGCCCGGCCCGCTCCGGTCAGTGGGAGTACTACTTCTACATCGACCTGCAGGGCCACCCCGACCAGCCGAAAGTGGCCGCCGCGCTGGCCGAACTGCGGGGCGTGTGCGCATTCTTCAAGCAGCTCGGCACCTACCCGATCGACGTGCACTGACGCCGCGGCCGCCATGTTCAATCAACTCGGTGTGATCGGATGCGGCCTGATGGGCGGCTCGTTCGCGCTCGCGCTGAAGCGCGCCGGGCTGGTCAAGCGCGTGGTGGGCTACAGCAAGTCGCCGTCGACGACCGAGAAGGCCAAGCGGCTCGGCATCATCGACACGATCGCCGAGTCGGCGCTGCTGGCGGTCTCCGGATCCGACATCGTGCTGATCGCGGTGCCGGTGGCCGCAACCGAGTCCACGTTCAAGGCGATCCGGCACCTGATCGAGCCGGGCGTGCTGATCATGGACGTCGGCTCGACCAAGCGCGACGTGGTCGACGCGGCGCGCCGCGTGCTGAAGGAGCACATCGTCTCGTTCGTGCCCGCGCACCCGATCGCCGGCAAGGAATCGGCCGGCATCGGCCACGCGGACGCCACGCTCTACAACGGCCGCCAGGTCATCCTGACGCCGCTGCCGCAGACCTCCCCCGAACTGCTGCAGCGCGCCACCGACTGCTGGGCCGCGATCGGCTCGCAAGTGCTGCGGATGACGCCGGAGAACCACGACGCGGCGTTTGCCGCCGTGAGCCACCTGCCCCACATGCTGGCCTACGCCTACTTCAACTCGGTCGCACGCCAGCCCGCGGGGCGCGACTACCTGTCGCTCGCCGGCCCGGGCTTTCGAGATTTCACGCGGATCGCGGCCAGCGATGTCGCGGTGTGGCGCGACATCCTGATGTCGAATCGCGAGGAAGTCCTGAAACAGACGGCGCGATTCCGCCATGCGCTCGACGCGATGGAGCACGCGATGAAATCGGGCAACCTCGAAGCGCTCGAGGACATGATCCGCGGCGCGTCCGAGGCGCGCAGCGGCTGGCAGATGAACGCTGCCAAGCCGAACTCCAACCGCTAACCTCCGTTCAGCCAAGCAGCTGGGCCGCCGCATGTTCAAGACCCGCTTTCTCGATCTTCCGCCGCTGGCGACTGCCGCGGGCACGGTGCGGCTGCCGGGGTCGAAGAGCATCTCGAACCGCGTGTTGCTGCTGGCCGGGCTGTGCGCCGGCACGACGGTGATCCACGAACTGCTGGACTCTGACGACACCCGCGTGATGCTCGATGCCCTGCGCGCGCTGGGCTGCGGCGTGGCGATGGACGAAGCGGTCGTCCGGATCAGCGGCATCGGCGGCGCCCTGGCGGCGCGCGAGGCCGACATCTTCCTCGGCAACTCCGGCACGTCGGTGCGCTCGGTCACGGCGGCGCTCGCGGTGCTCGCCACGACCCAGGGTGGCCAGTTCGCGCTGCGCGGCGTGCCGCGCATGCACGAACGGCCCATCGGCGACCTGGTCGACGCGCTGCGCCCGCTCGGGTGCGTGATCGACTACACCGGCGTCGACGGCTTTCCGCCGCTGCAACTGGGCGATGGCGCCACGCACGCGCTGAACCTCGAGGCGCCGATCCGCGTCCGCGGCGACGTGTCGAGCCAGTTCCTGACCGGGCTGTTGCAGGCGATGTGCCTCGTGGCGGGCGACCGTGACATCGTGATCGAGGTCGTCGGCGAACTGATATCGAAGCCCTACATCGCGATCACGCTGAACCTGCTCGCACGCTTCGGCGTCAAGGTGCGCAACGAGCAGTGGGTGCGCTTCACGATCCCGCAAGGCAGCCGGCTGTCGTCGCCGGGCTCGATTCCTGTCGAGGGCGACGCCTCGTCGGCGTCGTATTTCGTCGCGCTCGGGGCGCTCGCCGCCGACCCGGCCGCCCCGGTGCGGGTGGAAGGCATGGGCAGCGCGTCGATCCAGGGCGATCTGGCCTTCGTCGGCGCCGCGCAGGCGATGGGCGCGAACGTGCTGCTCGGCGGGAACTGGGTCGAGGTCTCGCGCGGCTCGTGGCCGCTCAACGCGATCACGCTCGACTGCAACCACATCCCCGACGCCGCGATGACGCTCGCCGTGATGGCGCTGTATGCCCACGGCACGACACGCCTGACCAACATCGCCAGCTGGCGCGTCAAGGAGACCGACCGGATCGCGGCGATGGCCACCGAGCTTCGAAAGCTCGGCGCCACGGTCGCCGAAGGCGCCGATTTCATCGAAGTGACACCCCCCGCGACCTGGCAGCCGGCGGCCATCCACACCTACGACGATCACCGCATCGCCATGTGCTTCTCGCTGGCCGCCTTCAATCCGGCCGGGCTGCCGGTGCGCATCCTCGATCCGCAGTGCGTCGGCAAGACCTTTCCCGACTACTTCGAGACCCTGTTCGGCGTCGTCACGGCACGCGAGCGCGGCGTGCCCATCATCACCGTCGACGGCCCGACCGCCTCCGGCAAGGGCACGCTGGCCAGCGCGCTGGCGCAGCGGCTCGGCTATCACTTCCTCGATTCGGGGGCGGTCTACCGTGCGACGGCTCTGGCGGCGATGCGCTCCGGCACCCGCGCCGACGACGAGCAGCGCCTCGCCCAACTCGCGACCAACCTCGACCTGCACTTTCCGCCCGGCCAGATCCTGATGGGCGACCAGGACGTGACCGAGACCTTGCGTCTCGAGGAGGTCGGTGCCCTCGCCTCCAAGATCTCGGCCTTCCCGCTCGTGCGCGCCGCGCTGCGCACGCTTCAACTGTCGTTTCATCGACTGCCGGGCCTGGTGGCCGACGGCCGCGACATGGGCACCGTGATCTTCCCCGGCGCAGACCTGAAGATCTTCCTCACCGCGAGCGCCGCCACGCGCGCCGAGCGACGCTACAAGCAGTTGATTTCAAAGGGAATTTCGGCTAATATCGACAGTCTTCGCGCCGAGCTGGAGGCCCGGGATGCCAGGGATCAAACCCGCGCAGTCTCGCCCCTCAGACCGGCCGCAGATGCGATGTTGCTGGACAACTCGGCATTGACCGTCGAAGCCTCGGTGGATGCAGTGCTGAATGCATGGCAGGATCGGAGACCGTTCAGGGAGACCTGAATGGTCGGCGCAGGCCCTTCAAGGCAACTTGAGTGGTCGCTGAAAGAGTCCGTCGCCCTCCCTCCTGCACCACTCATCCGGCGGTGCGTCAGGGCGGCGGTTGTTCAACCTAACCCCGCGGTTCGCAAGAGCCGCACCGGAAACCTCAATGTCCCAAACCCAGACTGCCGACACCGGCATGGAATCCTTTGCCGCCATGTTCGAGGAGTCGCTGACGCGCTCGGAAATGCGCAGCGGCGAAGTCATCACTGCTGAAGTGGTACGCGTGGAACACAGCTTCGTGGTCGTCAATGCCGGCCTGAAGTCCGAAGCGTATGTGCCCATCGAAGAATTCAAGAACGACCAGGGCGAGCTCGAAGTTCAGCCTGGCGATTTCGTCTCGGTCGCGATCGACGCGGTCGAGAACGGCTACGGCGACACCATCCTGTCGCGCGACAAGGCCAAGCGCCTGGCCTCGTGGCTGTCGCTCGAGAACTCGCTCGAATCCGGCGAGTTCGTGACCGGCACGGTCAACGGCAAGGTCAAGGGCGGCCTGACCGTCCTCGTCAACGGCATCCGCGCCTTCCTGCCGGGCTCGCTGCTCGACACGCGCCCTGTCAAGGACATGTCGCCGTTCGAAGGCAAGACCATGGAGTTCAAGGTCATCAAGCTCGACCGCAAGCGCAACAACGTCGTGTTGTCGCGCCGCGCTGTGGTCGAAGCCTCGATGGGCGAAGAACGCGGCAAGCTGCTCAGCACGCTGCATGAAGGCGCGATCGTCAACGGCGTCGTCAAGAACATCACCGAGTACGGCGCGTTCGTCGACCTCGGCGGCATCGACGGCCTGCTGCACATCACCGACATGGCCTGGCGCCGTGTGCGTCACCCGAGCGAAGTGGTTCAGGTCGGCCAGGAGCTGCAGGCCAAGGTCCTGAAGTTCGACGCCGAGAAGAACCGCGTCTCGCTGGGCATCAAGCAGCTGGGCGACGACCCGTGGCACGGCGTGTCGCGCCGCTACCCGAACGGCACGCGCCTGTTCGGCAAGATCACGAACATCGCCGACTACGGCGCGTTCGTCGAGATCGAGCCGGGCATCGAAGGCCTGGTGCACGTCTCCGAGATGGACTGGACCAACAAGAACGTCGCCCCGAGCAAGATCGTTTCGCTCGGCGACGAAGTCGAAGTCATGGTCCTCGAGATCGACGAAGACAAGCGCCGCATCAGCCTGGGCATGAAGCAGTGCAAGGCGAACCCGTGGGAAGAGTTCTCGACCACCGTGCAGCGCGGTGACCGCGTCAAGGGCCCCGTCAAGTCGATCACCGACTTCGGCGTGTTCGTGGGTCTGGCCGCCGGCATCGACGGCCTGGTGCACCTCTCGGACCTGTCGTGGCACGAGCCGGGCGAAGCCGCCGTGCGCAACTACAAGAAGGGCCAGGAAGTCGAAGCGATCGTGCTGGCCGTCGACGTGGACCGCGAGCGCATCTCGCTGGGCATCAAGCAGCTCGACAGCGATCCGTTCACCAGCTACACCTCGGTCAACGACCGCGGCATGTCGGTGACCGGCAAGGTCAAGATGGTCGACGCGCGTGGCGCCGAGATCCAGCTGAACGACGACGTGACGGGCTACCTGCGCGCTTCCGAAATCAGCCGCGACCGTGTCGAAGACGCGCGCAACGTGCTGAAGGAAGGCGACGAAGTCAACGCCGTGATCATCAACGTCGACCGCAAGACGCGTTCGATCCAGTTGTCGATCAAGGCCAAGGACAACGCCGACAACCAGGAAGCGATGACCCGCCTGGCTCAAACGAGCGAGCGCGAGAACGCCGGCACCACCAGCCTGGGCGCCCTGTTGCGCGCCAAGCTGGACAACCAGAAGGACAACGGCTGAGCCGTTGACTGACTGGTGTCGATGACCCGCTCCGATCTCGTGGCGCAACTGGCTGAGCGATTCAGCCAGCTCACGCACCGTGATACGGAGTTCGCGGTCAAGACGATCCTCGATGCGATGTCCGCGGCGCTCGCCAAAGGGCACCGCATCGAGATCCGCGGCTTCGGCAGCTTCTCGATCAACCGCCGCCCGCCGCGCGTGGGCCGCAACCCGCGCAGCGGCGAGCAGGTGGTGATCCCCGAGAAGCTCGTCCCCCATTTCAAGCCCGGCAAAGCCTTGCGCGAGGCGGTCGACACGCATGTGCCGGTCGGCCCCGAGCCCGCGCCACGCGGGGCTTCGGCCAACGACGCTTGACGCTCGTTGCGCATCGGTCGGCCGGTAGAATCGGCCGCCTGATTCCGATGCGACGCGGCACCCGCCGCACTGCCGATGCGACTTCTTGTCTGGCTCTTCCGGGCCGCCGTCTTCTTCACCCTGTTTGCCTTCGCGCTGAACAACCAGCAGGAGGCCGGCATCCGCTGGTTCTTCGGCCAGGAGTGGCGTGCGCCGATGGTGTTCATCGTGCTGGCCGCGTTCGCGCTCGGCTGTGCCTTCGGCGTGTTCGCGATGGTGCCGAGCTGGTGGAAGCACCGCCGCGTCGCGCGCAAGCACGCACCGGTGATCGAGGCGCGTGCCGAGCTGCCGGTCGTCGCACCGGCCGCCGAGGTCACGCTGCCGCACCCGCCACGCGATGGACTTTGACCTGCAGTGGCTGCTGCTCGGCCTGCCGCTGGCGTTCGCGTTCGGCTGGCTCGCCTCGCGGCTCGACCTGCGTCAATGGAAGCGTGAACAGAAGGATTCGCCGAAGGCCTACTACAAGGGCCTGAACCTGCTGCTGAACGACCAGCACGACAAGGCGATCGACGCCTTCATCGAGGCCGTCCAGCAGGACCCCGACACCTCCGACCTGCACTTCGCGCTCGGCAACCTGTTCCGCCGCCGCGGCGAATTCGAGCGCGCGGTGCGCGTGCACGAGCACCTCCTGAACCGCGCCGACCTGCCGCGCACCGAACGCGATCGCGCGCAGCACGCGCTCGCGCAGGACTTCATGAAGGCCGGCCTGTTCGACCGCGCCGAGGCCGCCTACCAGGCGCTCGAAGGCACGGCCTTCGACACCGAAGCGCGCCTGGCCTTGCTGACGCTGCACGAACGCTCGCGAGACTGGCGTGCCGCCGTGGAGGTCGCGCAGAAGCTCGAGAACCGCGGCACCGGCTCGTTCGCGCCACGCATCTCGCACTACTGGTGCGAGATCGCGCTGGAGGCCGATGCGAAGCATCAGCCGGACGAAGCCGACGCGGCCCTCGAGCACGCACGCGAGGCCGCCCCGCAGGCCGCGCGCCCGCTCGTTCTCGCCGGCCAGCGCGCCGCGCGGCGCGGCGACCATGCCCAGGTGCTCGCGCTGTGGGGCGTGCTGATGGTCGCGCACCCGGCTGCGTTCAACCTCGTGGCCCGGGACTACGCGCAAAGCGCGATCGCGTCGGGCGGCACTGCCGCCGCGATCGATCGACTGCGCGAGTTGTACGACCGCGCGCCGACGATGGACCTGCTGGAGGCCCTCGCGCTGCTCGACCCGGCGCCCGCGCATCAGCGCGCCCGTTTGCTGGAACAGTTGCGCAGCCACCCGACGCTGTCGGTCGCGAAAGCGCTGATCACGCAGACCGAAGCGGCGGCGTTCGACACTGCCGAAACCAAGGCGCTCGGCGACGCGATCGGCCGCGCCGCGAAGCCGCTGCACCGCTACCGCTGTGCCGCCTGCGGCTTCGAGGCGCAGCATTATTTCTGGCAATGCCCGGGCTGCCTGAACTGGGACAGCTACCCACCGCAACGTCTGGAAGACCTCTGATGGCTGCTCATCCCACCCTCGCCGAAGTCCAGCGCTCCCGCGTGCTGGTCGTCGGCGACGCGATGCTCGATCGCTACTGGTTCGGCGCGGTCGATCGCATCTCGCCCGAGGCCCCCGTGCCGGTGGTGCGGGTCAACCGCGAGGAGGAGCGGCTCGGCGGCGCCGCCAACGTCGCGCTCAACGTCAAGACGCTGGGTGCGCAGGCCACGCTGCTGACCGTCGTCGGCGACGACGAGCCGGCGCGCAGGCTGCGGCAGCTGCTCGAGCAGCAAGGCGTCACCGCACTGCTCGGCAGCGACCCTCAGCTCTACACGATCGTCAAGCTGCGCGTGATCGGCCGCTCGCAGCAGCTGATCCGCATCGACTTCGAGAACCAGCCCGACCACGAGGTGCTGTCGGGCATGCTGGCCGACTACGAGCGCGTCCTCCCCGAGCACGGCGCGGTGCTGTTCTCCGACTACGGCAAGGGCGGCCTGACCCACATCCCGCAGATGATCGAGCTCGCTCGCCGCGCGAACAAGCCGGTGCTGATCGACCCCAAGGGCAGCGAGTACGGCCGCTATGCCGGCGCCACCGTGATCACGCCGAACCGGGCCGAGCTGGCGCAGGTGATCGGCACGTGGAGCAGCGAGGCCCAGCTGCACGAGCGCGCCCAGGCGCTGCGCGAGGCCCACGGCCTGGAGGCGCTGCTGCTGACGCGGTCGGAAGACGGCATGTCGCTCTTCGACGCCGCCGGGCACCTGCAGGTGCCGGCGCAGGCACGCGAGGTGTTCGACGTGACCGGCGCCGGCGACACCGTGATCGCGACACTGGCCGCAATGCTCGACGCCGGCCTCAGCCTGCGCGAGGCGATGCCGATCGCCAACCGCGCGGGCGGCATCGTCGTCGGCAAGTTCGGCACGGCGACCGTCAGCTACGAGGAGTTGTTCGCATGAAGATCGTCGTCACCGGCGCGGCCGGCATGATCGGTTCGAACCTGGTCCACGGACTCAACGCGATCGGCATCGACGACGTGATCGCCGTCGACGACCTGACCGACGGCCCGAAGTACCGCAACCTGCTCGGCGCACGCCTGAGCGACTACTTCGACAAGAGCGAGTTCTACGCGCGGTTCGCGAAGGGCGAGTTCGGCCACGTCGATGCGGTGTTCCACGAAGGCGCCTGCTCCGACACCATGGAGCACGACGGCCGCTTCATGATGGACACGAACTACCGCTGCTCGAAGGGCCTGCTCGACGCCTGCCAGGCGCAGGGCACTCGGCTGCTGTACGCCAGCTCGGCTGCCACCTATGGCGGCAGCGCGTCGTTCCGCGAGGAGCCGGAGTTCGAGCGCCCGCTCAACGTCTACGGCTACTCGAAGCTGCTGTTCGACAACGTCGTGCGCCGCATGCTGCCGACTGCCAGCACGCAGGTCGTCGGCTTCCGCTATTTCAACGTCTACGGCCCGCGCGAGCAGCACAAGGGGCGGATGGCGTCGGTCGCGTTCCACCACTTCAATCAGTTCCGCGAGACCGGCAAGGTGCGGCTGTTCGCCGACTACGGCGGCTACGGCCCGGGCGAGCAGAGCCGCGACTTCATCTACGTGGATGACGTGGTCACGGTGAACCTGTGGTTCCTGCAGCATCCCGACCGCAGCGGCATCTTCAACCTCGGCACCGGACGCGCGCAACCGTTCAACGATGTCGCGCTCGCCGCCGTCAACGCCGCGCGCGCACTGCGGGGCGAGACGCCGCTCGCGTTGGCCGCGATGGTGCAACAAGGTCTGGTCGAGTACATCCCGTTCCCCGACGCGCTGGTCGGCAAATACCAGGCCTTCACGCAGGCGGACCCGGCGCGGTTGCGGGCCACGGGTTGCGCCCACGCCTTCGCCGACGTCGCCACCGGCGTCAGGTCGTATGTCGACTGGCTCACACGCGCCACCGTCTGAGCGATATTGCGGCGGGAGGTCAACGCGCAATCACCTGCTTCCGTTGAGGGCTTTGCCGCCGGTCGATCCGGCCGGCGACTCCGCAACAACCGAGGTAGCTCCATGATCAAGAAGATTCTCGCCGCCGTGCTGGCGCTTTTCGCCGCCGCCGCGTTCGCCGCGGTCGACGCCAACAAGGCCACGCAGGCCGAACTCGAAGGCGTCAAGGGCATCGGCCCCGCGATCTCGGCCAGGATCATCGAGGAGCGCAACAAGGGCGCGTTCAAGGACTGGCAGGACATGGTCACGCGCGTCAAGGGCGTCGGCGAAGGCAACGCCGCCAAGTTCTCGACCGAGGGCCTGACCGTCAACGGCACCGCGTTCGCCGGTGCCCCGGCCAAGCCCGCCACGCCGGCCGCGAAACCGGCCGCTCCGGTGGCAGCCAGCGCCGCCGCCCCGGCCGCTGCCGCCAAGCCCACCGAGATGAGCGCCGCCGACAAGAAGGCAGCCGCCAAGAAGGAACGGGAAGAGAAGAAGGCCGCCAAGGCGGCGGCGGCCGAAGAAGCCAAGAAGGCGAAGGCCGACAAGGCGGCTGCCAAGGACGCCAAGAAGCCGGCCGCTGCGGCTTCCGCTGCTGCATCGGCGAGCGCCGCGAAGAAGTAAAGGCCCCCGACGGCGGACCCGTCCGCCCACTCCGAGCCCCGCCGCGCGCGGGGCTTTTTGCGATCGGTCCGACCCGCTTTCGAGGGTCCGTCTTAAGGGTCGCCCCCTGATGGCGATGGTCAGTTCGGCATTGCGTCGAGACACTTCGATCCGGGCTGCAATCCCGCACCGCCCGAACTCTCGGAGACCGTCATGACCGTCGTCAAAGCCATCCTCGCCATCGCCATCACCCTGTTCAGCGCCCTCGCCTTCGCGGCGACCGACGTCAACAAGGCCACCCAGGCCGAACTCGAAAGCATCAAGGGGATCGGTCCGTCGATGTCCGCCCGCATCGTCGAGGCGCGCAAGAGCGGCGCATTCAAGGACTGGACCGACCTGCAGTCGCGCGTGAAAGGCGTCGGTGCGGGCAACGCCGCCAAGTTCTCGGCCGAAGGCCTGACCGTCAATGGCGCGGCGCTGACGGCCACGACCGTGACTGCGGCCGCCGCGACGAAGAAGAAGTAGCCGTCAGGCCGGCAGCGTCCAGCCGAAGAACGCGGCCACGTCATCGCGGCGGTGCCGCGTGTCCGCCACGCCGAGCGCCATCAGCTCGCGCGTGTAGCCCGCTTCGAAGAGGAGGTAGCTGGCCAGCGCCGCGCCCCGGGCGTCGTCGCCGCGGCCTTGCACCCCGATGCCGCGCAACATCGCGCGCACCGGTGCCGGCAGTTCGCCGAGGTGCTTGGCGGCGATGTCGTCCAGGCGCTGGCTCGGCGCGATCACCAGCACCTCGAGCGGCTTCAGGCTGGTGGCGGCGCGCGCCTCGGGCGTCAACAGCGCGAGCGTGCTGTTGATCCGACGCAGGCGCTCGATGTCGACCGCGAGCGCATCGAGGAAGATGTTCGACAGCGCATGGCCGGCGATCTGCGCGAGGTTCGGGTATTCGCTCTGTCCGGCACGTTCGCCGGGCGGCTCGTGCATGCGGCCGGCGCCGACGACCAGGATGCGCTCGCCGCCCAGGTGGACCGCCGGCGAGATCGGCGCGGCCTGGCGCATCGAGCCGTCGCCGCAGTACTCGACGTGATCACCGATCCGCAGGCCGACCGCAGGGAACACGAACGGGATCGCCGACGACGCGAGCAGGTGCGGCACGGTGATCGCGTCGCGCACCGCGATGCGCTGCGAGCGCGTCCACGGTGCGATGTCGCCGAGCGCGTCGTAGAAGGTCACGTGCAGGCCCGAGCCATAGCTCGACGCCGAGACGGCGAGCGCTTTCAGGTGCCCGTCGCGCATCATCCGGCGCGTGCGCTCGGTGTCGACCAGGCGCTTCAGCAGCGACTCCAGCGGCGTGTTGTCCAGCAGCGAGCGTGGGCGCGCGCGGCGCCATCGCGCGATCGCCCAGCCGACCGACATCATCGTCAGCCAGCGCGCGCCGGTGCGGATCACGCCGAACGAATCGGCCCGATAGACCTGCTCGGCCCTGAAGTCCTCCCACACCGCGCCGAGGCTGGCGACCGCAGCGTCGAAATCGTCGGCCCGGCTGGCCAGCGCGGCCGCATTGATCGCGCCGGCCGACGTGCCGGTGATGACGGGAAACGGGTTGGCCGCGCCGAGCTGCCCGCAGTCGCGCCGGATCTGCGCGATCGCCTTCAACACGCCGACCTGATACGCCGCGCGCGCACCGCCGCCGGTCAGCACCAGCCCGGTGGTCGGCGGGATGGTCATTCGTAGACGACGACGGCCTGCCCGTGGTGCGCGCCGGCCCGCCAGCGATCGAGCGCGGCATCGGTCGGATAGAAGCGCGCGGCCTCGCCCAGATCGAGTTCGCCGCTTGCGGCCTCACGGTGCAGCTCGAGCCGCACCGTCAGCCCCTGCGGCAGGTCGCCGTGTTCGGTCGCGATGCACCGCGACGGGAAGTCGCGCAGCACCTCGGCCACCGGCGGCACGCTGCCGTTGACCGCGACGCGCAGGTACTTGCCGAAGCGGCAGCGCGCGCCGGCCAGGTCCCACACGCTGGCCACGGTCAGCCGCAGGCCGCCGGAGAACCGGTCGGGCTGGACCTTGCCCTGCACGATGATCAGCTCGTCGTCCTTGAGCAGCTCCTTGTTCGCGTTCAGCAGGTCCTCGTTCGCGACCGCTTCGATCGCCTCGCTCTTGTCGTCGAGCTTGAAGATCGCGACGCGCCCGCGCTGGCCGTTGATCACGCGCAGGTCGGTGACGATGCCGGCCAGCAGCTGCGGCTCGCGGCTGTCGAGCAGATCGGCGATCTGGCGCTTCGCGAAGCGGCGCACCTCGGTCGCACTCTGGTCGAACAGGTGGCCGGAGAGGTAGAAGCCGAGCGCGCCCTTCTCGAGCGTCAGGCGCTCCTTGATGCTCCACGGCTCCGCGGCGATCAGCGGCGGCTCCTGCGTGCTCGCGCCGTGGTCGTCCTCCCCGCCGAAGTCGAACAGGCCGCCCTGGTCGGCATGCGCGGCCTGCGTGTCGGCCCAGTCGAGCGCGAGGCCGACGCTCGCGAGCATCGCCGAGCGCTCCGGGTGCAACGCATCGAATGCACCGGCCTTGACCAGCGCCTCGACGACGCGCTTGTTGAGCTGCTTGCGGTCGACGCGCGCGCAGAAGTCGAACAGGCTGGTGAACGGCCCACCTTCGCTGCGCGCGCGCACGATCGCCTCGATCGCGCCCTGGCCAGTGCCCTTGACGGCGCCCAGGCCGTACTGCACGACCTTGTCCGAGACCGGCTCGAAGCGGTGCACGCCCTTGTTGACATCCGGCGGCTCGATCGTGATGCCGAAGGTCTTTGCGTCGACGAGCAGTGCGCGAAGCTTGTCGCTGTCGTCCATCTCGACCGTCATGTTCGCGGCGAAGAACTCGGCCGTGCAGTGCACCTTGATCCAGGCCGTGTGATAGGCCAGCAGCGAGTACGCGGCGGCGTGCGACTTGTTGAAGCCGTAGCCGGCGAACTTCTCCATCAGGTCGAAGACCTCGTCGGCGGCTTCCTTCGAGATGTCCTTCTTCGCCGCGCCGTCGCGGAAGATCTGGCGGTGCTGTGCCATCTCCTCGGCCTTCTTCTTGCCCATCGCGCGGCGCAGCAGGTCGGCGCCGCCGAGCGAGTAGCCGCCCAGCACCTGCGCGGCCTGCATCACCTGCTCCTGGTAGACCATCACGCCGTAGGTCTCGCCGAGCACGGACTCGAGCAGCGGGTGCGGATAGCTCACCTCCTCCTTGCCATGCTTGCGAGCGCAGAAGGTCGGGATGTTCTCCATCGGGCCGGGGCGGAACATCGCGTTCAGCGCGAACAGGTCTTCGATGCGGGTCGGCCGCGCGTCCTTCAGCATGCGCTGCATGCCGGCGCTTTCGAACTGGAACACCGACTCGGTGCGCCCGTCGCTGAACAGCTTGTAGACCCGCGGGTCGTCGAGCGGCAGCTTGTCGTAGTCGAAGTCCTTGAACTGCGGCCGGCGCGCCTTGATGAAGTCTTTCGCGAGTTCGAGGATCGTCAGCGTCGCCAGGCCCAGGAAGTCGAACTTGACCAGACCGATCGCCTCGACGTCGTCCTTGTCGAACTGGCTCACCGCGCTGTCGCTGCCCGGCTGCATGTAGAGCGGGCAGAAGTCGGTGATCTTGCCCGGCGCGATCAGCACGCCGCCGGCGTGCATGCCGACGTTGCGGGTGATGCCCTCGACCCTGGTCGCCAGCGCCAGCAGTTCGGCGACTTCCTCCTCCGCCGCCTCGCGCTGCTCGAGTTCGGGCGCTTCCCTGCGGGCGTAGATCAGCCCCGGGTCCGGCTGCTCGGGCACCTTGGCGAGCGTGACCTGCTTGCCCGGCGGCGCCGGGATCAGCTTGGCGATCGAGTCGACATGGCCGTAGCCCATGCCGAGCACGCGGCCGATGTCACGCAGCGCGGCCTTCGCGGCCATCGTGCCGAAGGTCGCGATCTGGCTCACCGCGTCGCGGCCGTACTTCTGCTTCACGTAGTCGATCACGCGGTCGCGGTTGCCCTGGCAGAAGTCGATGTCGAAGTCGGGCATCGACACCCGTTCGGGGTTCAGGAAGCGCTCGAACAGCAGGTTGTATTGCAGCGGATCCAGGCCGGTGATGTTGAGCGAGTACGCGACCAGCGAGCCCGCGCCCGAGCCCCGCCCCGGCCCGACCGGACAGCCGTTGTTCTGGGCCCAGTTGATGAAGTCGGCGACGATCAGGAAGTAGCCCGGGAAGCCCATCTTCAGGATCGTCTGGATCTCGAAGTCGAGCCGCTCCACGTAGCGCGGGCGCTGGCGCTCGCGTTCCGCTTCGTCGGGATAGCGCTGCTTCAGCCGCTCGACCAGGCCCTCGTGCGACAGGATGCTGAAGTAGTCCGCCATCGCGAGCGGCTGGCCGTCGACGATCGGCGTCGGGAAGTCCGGCAGCTGCGGCTTGCCCAGCACGAGGCTCAGGTTGCAGCGCTTGGCGATCTCCACCGTGTTCGCGAGCGCGCTCGGCAGGTCGGCGAACAGCGCCTCCATCTGCGCCTGGCTCTTGAAGTACTGCTCGCGGCTGAAGCGCTTGATGCGCTTCGGGTTGGTCAGCATTTCGCCTTCGGCGACGCAGACGCGGGCCTCGTGCGCGTCGAAGTCGTCCGGCGTCTCGAACTGCACCGGGTGCGTCGCGACGACCGGCAGCTGCAGGCGAGCCGCCAGCGGCACGGCGGTGCGCACATGGGCCTCGTTGCCGGGCAGGCCGGCACGCTGCAACTCGATGTAAAAGCGCCCCGGGAAGTACTCGGCGAACTGCCGCGCGAGCCCCTCGGCGCGCCCGGTGTCGCCTGCCACCAGCGCCTGGCCGACGGCGCCCATCTCGGCACCGGAGAGCGCGATCAGCCCGGCGTTCAACTCGGCGAGCCAGGCCCACTTCACGCACGCCTGCGAGCGCTGCTCGTGCTGCAGCCACGCCCGCGACAGCAACTCGCACAGGTTCAGGTAGCCCTGCCGGTTCTGGACCAGCAGCACCAGCCGGCTCGGCGACTTCTCGCCGCCGGCGGGCTCGAGCCAGACATCGGCGCCGATGATCGGCTTCACGCCCTTCTTGCGCGCGCCGCTGTACAGCTTGACCGCGCCGAACAGGTTGGACAGGTCGGTGATCGCCAGCGCGGCCTGTCCATCGGCCGCGGCGGCCTTGATCGCGTCGTCGATTCGCAGGGTGCCGTCGGCGACGGAAAACTCGGTGTGGGTGCGCAGGTGAACGAAAGCCATTGCCGCATTTTAGGGAGCGCGTGCCCCGTAAAATTTGCGTTGTGGAATCAATTCTGAACATCTCGGCGTACCGCTTCGTCGCTCTCAACGACACCGCGCGATGGCGCGAGAGCATCCGCTCACAAGCGGGGCGCGCCGGCCTGAAGGGCACGGTGCTGCTGGCCGACGAGGGCATCAACCTCGTCCTTGCTGGCGCCGAACCAGGCGTGCGCGATTTCGTGCAGTGGCTGACCGCGCGCGAGCCGTTCGCCGCGCTGCCGCTCAAGGAGAGCTGGTCGGGCACCGAGCCGTTCGGCAAGCTGCTGGTCAAGGTCAAGCCCGAGATCATCCGCATGAACCACCCGACGATCCGCCCGCAGGCGGGGCGTGCCCCGGCGGTCGACGCCAGGACGCTTGCGCGCTGGCTCGATGCGGGCGTGGACGACGGGGGGCGCGAGGTCGTGACGCTGGACACCCGCAACGCGTTCGAAGTCGACCACGGTCGCTTCAAAGGCGCGCACGACTGGCGCATCGACCGCTTCAGCGACTTCCCGCAGGCACTGGAACAGCACCGCGCCGAGCTCGCGGGCAAGACGGTCGTCAGCTACTGCACCGGCGGGATCCGCTGCGAGAAGGCCGCGCTGCTCATGGCGCAGGCCGGCGTGGAGAACGTGCTGCAGCTCGAGGGCGGCATCCTGCGCTACTTCGAGGAAGCCGGTGGAAAGCATTTCGAAGGGGATTGTTTCGTTTTCGACGCGCGGCGGACGTTGAGTGACACACTGGTGCCGGTGCCGACCGCGTAAGGTCCGCTCGTCTGCAACGAATCCTTCGTGTTGACCCACGGAGCCGACGCCATGAAGATCGCCCAACGGCCCGCCGCCCCGGCCCTGCAGCCCGTCGAGCTGGCCCGCGCCTTTGCCGCGGTGCGCGAGCGCACGCTGGCACTCGCGGCCCCGCTGACAGCGGAAGACTGCCAGGTCCAGTCGATGCCAGATGCCAGCCCGACCAAGTGGCACCTCGCGCACATCACCTGGTTCTTCGAGACCTTCCTGCTCGAGCCGCACGAGCCGGGCTTCAAGCCGTTCGACGCCAGCTTCCGCGTGCTGTTCAACAGCTACTACCAGGGCGTCGGCGAGATGCATCCCCGCGTGCAGCGCGGGTTGATCACGCGCCCGACGCTCGCCGAAGTCAAGGCCTACCGGGCGGCCGTCGACGAGCGCATGCAGGCCCTGCTGGCCGCGCGCGGCAGCGAACCGGAACTCGCCGCGCTGGTCACCCTCGGCCTGCATCACGAGCAGCAGCACCAGGAGCTGCTGCTGACCGACATCAAGCACGTGTTGAGCTTCAACCCCACGCATGCTGCCTACGCGCGGCGCTGGCCGATGACGAACGTGCGCGCGCAGCCGCTGCGCTGGTTCGCCCAACCCGGCGGACTGATCGAGCACGGCCACGATCCGGCGCTGGACGGCGAGTTCTGCTTCGACAACGAGACGCCTCGCCACGGCGTCTACACCGCGCCCTTCGAGATCGCCTCGCGGCCGGTGAACTACGGCGAATACCTCGCGTTCATCGAGGACGGCGGCTACCGACGCGCGGAGTTGTGGTTGTCGATGGGCTGGGATTGGGTGCGCAGCGGCGAACGCAGCGCGCCGCTCTACCTGCGCCAGGTCGACGGCACGTGGCTCAATCACACGCTGCAGGGTGCCGTCGAGGTCGACCCGCGCACCCCCGTGTGCCACCTCAGCTACTTCGAGGCCGACGCGTTCGCGCGCTGGGCCGGGGCGCGCCTGCCCACCGAGGTCGAGTGGGAGCAGGCGGCGCGTCGCCTGCGCACGCCCGGCCGGCCGAACTTCGCCGATCGGGGCGCCTTCCATCCATTGCCCGCCGAGAACGACGCCGCCGACGAGCCGATGCAGATGTTCGGCGACGTCTGGGAGTGGACGCAGTCGAGCTACGCCGCGTATCCCGGCTACCGCGCGCTGCCCGGCGCAGTCGGCGAATACAACGGCAAGTTCATGAGCAACCAGTACGTCCTGCGCGGCGGCTCATGCGCCACGCCCGCGGCCCATGTGCGCGCCAGCTACCGCAACTTCTTCCCGACCGATGCGCAGTGGCAGTTCAGCGGCGTGCGGCTCGCGCGCGACCTGTGAACGCGCCTGCTCACGAGGTCAGCACGCTCAGCACCTCGGAGTGGAATTCCCGCTGGTACAGGATGTAGATCACGCCCAGGGTCGCGCCCATGAAGATCAGCGGCGAGAAGAACCAGCCGATCGCGGCGAACGCGAAGTAGTAGCCGCGCAGGCCGTCGTTGAAGGTCTCGGCCGCGAGGCCGACGATGCGGCCGGCCTTGTCGGCGAAGTCGTCACGCGACAGTTTCTCGGTCAGGAACCGCTCCGCCTCCGGCGCCGCGGCGACGAGAAGCGCGCCGAAGGTGTACTGCCGCATCGACCACGTGAAGCGGAAGAAGCTGTAGACGAAGATGCCGAGCAGCAGCATCAGCTTCAGGTCGAAGATCAGCGTGCTGGTGCGTTGTGCGAACGGCAGTTCGCGCACCAGGTCGTTCGCCTTGTCGCCGGCGAGCACCGCGAGCAGGCCGCCGATGATCAGGATCGTGGTCGACGCGAAGAACGACGGGCTGGTCGACAGGTTCTGAATGACGACGCCGTCGATCACCCGCACTTCCCGGTAGGTGGTTTGCAGCATCCACTGCCGGCGCACCGCGTTGGTCGCCGCGAGCACGGAGCGGTTCGACGCCGCGCCGTGCCGCGAGAAGTGGGCGTAACTGCCCCAGCCCACGAAGAAGACGGCGACGGCCGCCCAATCGAGCCAGGGCAGCAACGCCATCACCTTGAACATCAGTTCCATGGGAGGAACTGTAGCAAGCCGCGCCCCGTCGCCGAGGCGGCTTGCGCGCCGACGATCAGTTGCCGCGCTTGGCGTCGATGCTGATCGCGCCGGGGCCGAAGGCCGCGAGCACGAGGAAGCCGCCGGCGATCGAGATGTTCTTCCAGAAGTTGATCTGCTGCATCATGACCTGCTCGGCCGGCACGCCCCAGTAGGCGTGGAAGATGAAGGCGGCGATCACGGTGAACACCGCCAGCGCGAGGGCCGCCCAGCGCGTCAGGAAGCCGAACACCACCGCCAGACCGCCGCCGAGCTCGATGACGATCGCGATCACCGCGGCGACCGACGCCATCGGCAGCCCCTTCGAGGCGATGTAGCCGACCGTGCCCTCGAAGCCGGTGATCTTGCCGAAGCCCGACGTGACGAAGATCAGCGCGAGCAGGATGCGGCCGATGAGGGCCAGGGGATTTTGCAGGGAGTTGAACACGTGAATTCCTTGGTGGAGGTTGGAGGTCGGGAAAGGGGAAGTGGGCAGGTCAATGCAGGTCGAACACGAGCACTTCGGCATCGCGGCCGTGCTCGATCGACAGCTCGCTCTCGTGCTCGAGGCGCAGCGCATCGCCAGCCTGCAGCGCGTGGCCGTTGACCGTCAGGCTGCCGCGCACCAGGTGCACGTACGTCTTGCGGGCCGGGTCGAGCGCCCGCCTGAGGGTCTGGTCACCATCGAACAGGCCGCTGTAAAGCGCGGCATCGGCGTGGATCGTTACCGAACCGTCGCGGCCGTCCGGTGACGCGACCAGGCGCAGCGTGCCGCGCTTGGAGTCGGCGTCGAAGTGCTTCTGCTCGTAGCCCGGCTCGATGCCGCGCTCGGCCGGCTCGATCCAGATCTGCAGGAAGTGCGTGGTGGCGTCCGGCGCATGGTTGAACTCGCTGTGCATCACGCCGCGACCGGCGCTCATGCGCTGCACGTCGCCCGGCTTGATGACGCCGCTGACCTTGGCACCGGCGGCGCCCCCCGGGCCCGGTTGTCCGTTACCCATCGAGTCCTTGTGCGCCAGCTCGCCCGACAGCACGTAGCTGACGATTTCCATGTCCCGGTGACCATGCGTGCCGAAGCCGGTGCCCGGGGCGATGCGGTCTTCGTTGATGACGCGCAGGTTGCCGAAGCCCATGTGGCGCGGGTCGTGGTAGTCGGCGAACGAGAAACTGTGGTGGCTCTTGAGCCAGCCGTGGTCGGCGTGGCCGCGGTCGGAAGCCTTGCGAATGGTGATCATGGTGCGTCGTCCTTTCGATGGAAGGACTTTAGGGCGGTGACCCGGCGGCGTCGAACGCCGCACGTTGAAGTGATCGTTCAAATAAGATGAACGACTTTCCCCACGCGATCGCCCCATGCCCGACAGCCGGAACGTATTGACGCCAGATGCCCTGACGATGATGGACGTCATCGCCCGCACCGGCAGCTTCGCTGCCGCGGCGCGCGAGCTCGGCAAGGTGCCCTCCTCGCTCACCTACAGCGTGCGCCAGCTCGAGGACGCGCTCGACGTGCTGCTGTTCGACCGCCGCTCGCGCCAGGCGCGGCTCACCGCCGCCGGGCAGCAGCTCCTCGAGGAGGGGCGCCGGCTGCTGGAGCAGATGGATGCGGTGGCGAATCGCGTCAAGCGCGTCGCGACCGGCTGGGAGACGCAGCTGAGCATCGCGGTCGACGGCGTGATCTCGCGGCTCACGATGTTCGAGCTGTGCGAGTCGTTCTACACGTTGTGCGCGTCGTCGCAGGTCGCGCGGCCGCGCGCGGCCGCGAAGACCGTGGATCTGGCGGATCCCGCGAACCACAGCGGTCCCGGCACGCGCCTGCGCCTGCGAACCGAGGTGCTGACCGGCACCTGGGAGGCGCTGACGACAGGACAGGTGGACCTGACGATCGGCGTCGGCATGGACCGCACCACCGTGCCCGGCGTGCACATCAGGGAGCTCGGTCAGCTGCCCTTCGTGTTCGCGATCGCACCGCATCACCCGCTGGCCGGCGCGACCCAGCCGCTGAGCGACGCGGAGCTGCTGCGCCACCGCGCGGTCGCGGTCGCCGATTCGGCGCAGCGCATGGCGCCGATGACCGTCAACCTGCTGCCCGGGCAGGACGTGCTGACCGTCAGCAGCATGCAGCTCAAGATCGATGCGCTGCTGCGCTGCATGGGCTGCGGCTTCGTGCCCGAGCCGATGGCGCGCGAGCACATCGCCGCCGGGCGGCTTATCGTCAAGCCGGTGCAGCGCTCGTCGAGCATCGGCCGGCTCGGGTATGCGTGGCGCGTGCCGGACGGCAGCGCGCCGGGCGCGGGCCGCAAGCCGCAGCTCGGCCTGGCACTGAAATGGTGGCTCGCGCAGCTCGAGAGCGCGACCACGCGCCAGGCGCTGCTCGAGCGCCACAGCATGACGCCGATGGCGGGGATGTGAGCGTGGGCGCGGGCTACGTCGGCCGCTTCGCGCCGTCGCCCACCGGTTTGCTGCACGCCGGTTCGCTGGCGGCCGCGCTGGCCTCGTGGCTCGATGCGCGGGCACACGGAGGACGCTGGCTGGTGCGCATCGAGGATGTCGACACGCCGCGTTGCGTGCCCGGCGCGGCCGAGGCGATCCTCGCGCAGCTCGCCGCGTTCGGTCTGCGCCCCGACGAGCCGCCCGTCCATCAATCGGCGCGCGACGCCCACTACGAGGCGGCGCTCGCGCTGCTTGTTGCCGAAGGCTGGGCCTACCCGTGCGGCTGCACCCGTGCGGACATCGCGCAGGCCCTGGCCGCGCGCGGCCAGGTGCGCGAGCGCCACACCGATCTGGTGTATCCCGGCACCTGCCGGGACGGCCTGCGCGGCAAGCCGGCGCGCGCAATCCGGCTGCGTGCGTCGCCGTCGCTCGGCGCATTGGCGGAGCCGCTCGAGATCGAGTGGCACGACCGCCGGCTCGGCGCCCAGCGGCAGGATGTCAGCGCCGCGGTCGGCGATGTCGTGCTGCGACGCGCCGACACCCTCTGGGCCTACCAGCTGGCGGTCGTCGTCGACGACGCGGCGCAGGGCATCACGCACGTCGTTCGCGGCGAAGACCTCGCCGACAACACGCCGCGCCAGATCCACCTGCAGCACGTGCTGGGCGTACCGACGCCGGCGTACCTGCACACGCCGCTCGTACTAGGCGACGACGGCGAGAAGCTCTCGAAGCAGAACGGTGCCACCCCGGTCGTCACCGACCCGCCGCTGCCGGCGCTGCGCGCCGCCGGGCATGCGCTGGAGATCGATGCGGCGGGTGACGACGTTCCGGCATGGCTCGCGTCCGCGACCGCGCAGTGGCGCGCCCGCTGGCCCGATCGCTGACCGCCCCAGCAGACTTCCGCCTACGCTCGCCGCGCCGTGCGCTGGCATGATGTCGGACCCTGTTCAACCCACACGAAAGCGCGCGATGGTCACCACCGATTCCGGCCTCCAGTACGAAGACACCACCGTCGGCTCCGGCGCCACTGCCCAGGCCGGCCAGCACGTCACCGTCCACTACACCGGTTGGCTCTACCAGGACGGCGTCAAGGGCGCGAAATTCGATTCCAGCAAGGACCGCGGCGATCCGTTCGCGTTCGGCCTCGGCGGCGGTCAGGTGATCCGCGGCTGGGACGAAGGCGTGCAGGGCATGCAGGTCGGCGGTACGCGCGTGCTGGTAATCCCGCCGCAGCTCGGCTACGGTGCCCGCGGCGCCGGCGGCGTGATCCCGCCGAACGCGACGCTGATGTTCGAGGTCGAACTGCTCGGCACCTGATCGTCGGCGCCCGATCGATTCCGATGTCCGTGCAATACGAGATCGTCCACACGACGGTCTACCACTACCAGAACCCGGTGACCTTCGGCGAGCACCGGGTCATGTTCCGCCCGCGGGACAGCCATGACCTGCGGGTGCTCGCGACCGACCTGCAGGTCAGCCCCGAAGCCATGGTGCGGATGATCCAGGACCCGCACTCCAACTCGGTCGCGCTGGTGCAGCCGCTGGTGCCGGCCGACGAGTTGAAGATCGTCTGCAGCTTCGCGATCGAGCACGCGCACACCAACAACCTCGAGCTGCCGCTGGCGCCCAGTGCCGAAGTGTTCCCGTTCGCATACAGCCTGGACGAGCGCTTCGACCTCGAGAACTACCTGCGCCCGAACCACGACGATCCGGGCGGCCACCTGACCGCGTGGGCGCGCCAGTTCATCCGCACCGACGGGCTGACCGGCACGCGTGACCTGCTGGTCAAGATGAACGAGTTCATCCGCGTCAACTTCCGCTATGCCGAACGCGACGAGGAAGGCACGCAGACGCCGCAGGCCACGCTGAAGCTGAACAGCGGCTCGTGCCGCGATTTCGCACTGCTGATGATGGAGGCCGCGCGTCGCCTGGGCATCGCCACGCGCTTCGTCTCGGGCTACCTGTACGACCCGGCACTGGACGGCGGCGACGATGCCGGCACGGTCGGCGCGGGCTCCACGCACGCCTGGCTGCAGGCCTACCTGCCGGGTGCGGGGTGGGTGCCGTTCGACCCGACAAACAACCTGCTCGGCGGAAACCAGCTGATCCGCGTCGGCGTCGCGCGCGACCCCTCGCAGGCCGCGCCGATCGCCGGCAGCTGGTACGGCGAACCGGGCGACTACCTCGGCATGACCGTCAACGTGGCAGTGAAACGGCGTTGAGTTCCTGTCATGTCGCCAAGCAAAAGGCCCGCTTCGAGCGGGCCTTTTTTCATGGCGTCGGGACGCTCAGCGCGAGAAGCCGGTCGGGCGACCCTTGAAGCCGCCCTTGCCGGCTGGCGCGCCCGGCTTGCGCGGCGCGAAGGCCGGCTTGTGGTCGACGCGGCCGGTGGCGGCGCCGCGATCGAACGGGCTGTGGCGCGGTGCATCACCGTGCGGCGCACGCGGCTCGAAGCGCGGCGCGGCGTTGCGATCGAACGGAGCCCGATCGCGGGCGGCGAAGCCCTCACCGCCGCGCGGTGCGAAGTTCTCGCCGCGCGGTGCGAAGTTCTCGCCGCGCGGTGCGAAGCCCTCATTGCGGGGCGCGAAGCCCTGCCCGCGGTGCTCGAACGGCTTCTTGCCATAGCTCGGCTTGCCGAACGGCTTGTTGCCGAAGCGGCCGGCGCCTTCCGGGCGCGCCGCGAACATCTTCGGCTCGGGGCTCTTCGGCTCCAGGCCTTCGACCGTCTGCACCGGAATGCTCTGGGTCGTGAACTGCTGGATGCGGCGGATCATGCCGACGTCCATGCGCTCGCCCAGCGTGATCGCCAGGCCGTTGCGGCCGGCGCGGCCGGTGCGGCCGATGCGGTGCACGTAGTCCTCGGCCTTCATCGGCAGGCCGTAGTTGATCACGTGGCTGATGGTCGGCACGTCGATGCCGCGCGCGGCGACGTCGGTGGCGATCAGGATCTTCAGCTGGCCGTTGCGCAGGCCCTGCAGCACGCGGTTGCGGCGCCCCTGCGGGTGGCCGCCGTGCAGCGACGCGACATGGTGGCCCATGTCGGCCAGGCGGTCGGCGAGCCAGTCGGCATCGCGCTGGGTGCTGGTGAACACGACGGCCTGTTCCATCTCCTTGCGGGTCAGGATGTGGTCGAGCAGCGCGTTCTTGTGGTTCACGTTGTCGGCCCAGTGCAGGCGCTGCTCGATGTTCTCGTGCGTGTCGGTGTGCGACGCGACATCGATGCGCTTCGGGTCGCGCAGCAGGTTCTGCGCGAGGCGGCCGACGTGGCCGAGGAAGGTGGCGCTGAACATCACGGTCTGGCGCGCCGCGGGAATCGCAGCGGCGATCGTGTTGATGTCATCGATGAAGCCCATGTCGAGCATGCGGTCGGCTTCGTCGAGCACCAGCATCTCGACGTTCTCGAGCACGGCCTTGCCGGTGTTCAGGTGGTCGAGCAGGCGGCCCGGGGTCGAGATCAGGATGTCGAGCTGGCCGCGCAGCGCGGCGATCTGCGCCGGGTACGGCACGCCGCCGACGACGGTCGCGACACGCAGGCCCGGCACGAAGCGGCCGTAGGTCGCGGCGGCCTTGGCCACCTGCATCGCGAGTTCGCGCGTCGGGCACAGCACGAGGACGCGCGGGCCGTAGATCACGCCGCGTTCACGCTTTTGCGTGGTGTCGGCGCGGGCGGCCAGCACACGCTCCAGCGCGGGCAGGATGAAGGCGGCGGTCTTGCCGCTGCCGGTGCTGGCGGAGACCATCAGGTCGGCGCCGGCGATCGCGGGCGGGATCGCCTGCGTCTGCACTTCGGTGGCGGTCTCGTAGCCGGAAGCGGTCACGGCCTTGGTCAGGGCTTCATTCAGGCCGAGGGTTGCGAACGTCATGGTCTTCTTTCGTCTTCAAACATCGCACGCCCGCACGTCGCCTTGTGGGCACAAGACGTGCGAAAACGCGCCGGTCACCACGCCATGTGGTGACCCAACAAGTCGCTGGGGAGAAGGTCCGAATCAGCACCAGGGCGGCGCCGGATCTCGGGAACAGTCAAAGCGACGGCATCGCCGCCAACCATTCCCGCAAGCGCTGGCAGGCCGCTTGGGTTCGAACAGAGCCTGCCGCGAATGCGGTGGGCGAAGACTCGATGAGGTCAGAGGGGATGAACGAGTCGCCGGTGCGGTCTGGCATGCTCCGGCGAAGCTGCGATTCTACGATGGTTTGGGGTTTTCCCGCAAGAAAATGCGGGATTACTTCGCCAGCAGGTGCTCGCGGTAGTAGACCAACTCGTCGATCGACTCGGTGATGTCGGCCAGCGCCGTGTGCGCCTGCGCCTTCCTGAAACCGACCAGGATCTCGGGCCTCCAGCGCTTGGCGAGTTCCTTCAACGTGCTCACGTCGAGGTTGCGGTAGTGGAAGAACTCCTCCAGCTTCGGCATCGTGCGCGCGAGGAAGCGGCGGTCCTGGCAGATGCTGTTGCCGCACATCGGCGACTTGCCCTTCGGCACGTACTGCTTCAGGAACTCGATCACTTGCGCCTCGGCGCTGGCCTCGTCCACGGTCGAAGCGCGGACGCGGTCGATCAGCCCGCTCTTGCCATGCGTGCCCTTGTTCCAGGCATCCATCGCATCGAGCGTGGCCTCGGTCTGGTGGATCGCGAAGACGGGGCCTTCGACGCGATGCTGCAGGTGCGGGTCGGTAACGACGACCGCGACCTCGATGATGCGGTCGGTGTCGGGGTACAGCCCGGTCATCTCCAGATCGATCCAGATCAGGTTGTCGTCAGCGCGGGCCAGGGGGGTATCGGTCATTCGGTTCTCCTCCGAGGGATTTTCGCAGACCCTACACTTCGGCCATGCAAGCTCCCACTCTCTCGCTGCTGTTCGCCGCGGCGCTGCTCGCCTCGCTGCTGACGAAGTTCTGGCTGGCCACGCGGCAGATGCGGCACGTGGCGGCCCATCGCGGCGCCGTGCCTGCGCCTTTCGCCTCCACGATCACGCTCGCCGCGCACCAGCGCGCCGCGGACTACACGTTGGCGAAAGGCCGGTTCGGGCTGCTGAGCATGGCGTTCGGCGCCGTCGTGCTGCTGGGCTGGACGCTGCTCGGCGGGATCGACGCGCTCAACGTCCTGGTGCGCGACGCCGTACAGCCGCGCTTCGGTGCGATGGCCTACCAGCTGGCACTGCTGGCGGCCTTTGCGCTGATCGGCGGCCTGCTCGATCTGCCGTTCGAGCTCTACAACACCTTCCGCCTGGAGCAGCGCTTCGGCTTCAACCGCATGACCTGGAAGCTGTACCTCGCCGACACGCTGAAGGGCCTGCTGGTCGGCGCGTTGATCGGCCTGCCCGTCGCCGCGCTGATGCTGTGGATCATGGGCGCGACCGGCGGCCTGTGGTGGCTGTGGGCCTGGGGCGCCTGGATGGCGTTCAACGTGGCCGTGCTGCTGCTCTACCCGACCGTCATCGCGCCGCTGTTCAACAAGTTCCAGCCGCTCGCCGACGAGTCGCTCGTCGCCCGCGTGCAGGCGCTGATGGCGCGCTGCGGCTTCGCGGCCAAGGGCCTGTTCGTGATGGACGGCAGCAAGCGCTCGGCCCACGCGAACGCGTACTTCACCGGCTTCGGCGCGTCCAAGCGGGTGGTGTTCTTCGACACGCTGCTGAGCAAGCTGACGGCAGGCGAGGTGGAGGCGGTCCTGGCCCACGAACTCGGCCACTTCAAGCACCGGCACGTGACCAAGCGGATCCTGGCGATGTTCGCGATCAGCCTGGGGGCGCTGGCGCTGCTCGGCTGGTTGTCGACGCAGGCGTGGTTCTATGCCGGCCTCGGCGTGCGGCCGTCGATGAGCGCGCCCAACGACGCGATTGCGCTGCTGCTGTTCCTGCTGGTCACCCCGGTGTTCACGTTCTTCGTGTCGCCGCTGTTCGCGCTGCTGTCGCGCCGCCACGAGTTCGAGGCCGATGCCTACGCCTGCCAGCAAGCCAGCGGCAGCGACCTGGCCGCCGCGCTGCTGAAGCTGCACGAGGACAACGCGGCGACGCTGACGCCCGACCCGGTCTATGTGCGCTTCTACTATTCGCATCCACCGGCGTCGGAGCGGCTCGCGGCGCTGGCGCGCTCGGCCCCGGCACTCGCGGCTTGAGCAAGTTCGCCGCGCTCGACATCGGCCTCGTGGTCGCCGGGCACGGCCGCCACTACGTCGTCGAGACGCCCGAGGGCGAACGTGTCCACTGCCACCCGCGCGGCAAGAAGAGCGATTGCGTGGTCGGCGACCGCGTGCGCTGGCAGGTATCGGGCGACGAAGGCGTGATCGAGCACGTCGAGCCACGCCGCAACCTGCTCTTCCGCCAGGACGAATGGAAGACCAAGTCCTTCGCGGCCAACCTCGACCAGCTGATGGTGCTGGTCGCGGCCGAACCGGTGTTCAGCGAATCCCAGCTCGCCCGCGCACTGATCGCGGCGGAGAGCGCCGACATCCCGGCCCGCATCGTTCTCAACAAGACCGACCTGCCGACGATCGACGCGGCCCGCGAGCGCCTGCGTCCCTACGCGGCCATGGGCATCGAGGTGGTCGAGCTGGCGCTCAAGACCCGCCAGGACGAGGCGCGCGCGGTGCTCGGCCCGCTGCTCGACGGTCGGGCCACGCTGGTGCTCGGCCCGAGCGGCACGGGCAAGAGCACGCTGATCAACCTGCTTGCGCCGGACGCGAAAGCGCAGGTCGGCGAGATCTCCCAGGCACTGAACTCCGGCCGCCACACCACGACCTTCACGCAGTGGTACTGGATCGACGGCAGCAACCGTCGCAGCGCGCTGATCGATTCGCCGGGCTTCCAGGAATTCGGCCTGCGCCAGATCGACGCGAACCAGCTCCCGTCGCTGATGCCGGACCTGCGCGCGCATTCGTCGCAGTGTCGCTTCTACAACTGCACCCACCTTCACGAGCCCGGCTGCGGCGTCCGCGCCGCAGTGGAGCGTGGCGACATCAGCGAATCCCGCTACCGGATCTACGGCGAGATCCTCGCCGAGTTGGTCGACCGGCGCTGAGTCAGCGCCTCAACCGACGAGGTTGGCGAGCGACAGCAGCGCGAGCAGCAGCATCCACAACACGACCGACCGCCACACCAGCCCGACGACGCTGCGCAGGTGGCCCAGCACCGGCGGCATCCCGGGCGTCGAGCCCTCTGCGATCACGGCCTCGGGGGAGACACCCGCCTCGAAGGTCTGCGAGCGGTCGGGCGTGACGCCGGGCGCGGCCGTGCCGCCCAGCTGCACCCCCACGGCGCCTGCGGCGGCGGCCAGGATGATGCCTTCGTTCGGATGCTTCCAGAGCCCGGCATCGCGCCGCCAGCACGTGATCGCCTCCTCGAAGTTGCCGACCACCGCGAAGCCGAAGGCCGTCATGCGTGCGGGCACGAAGTCGAGCGCATTGAACAACCGCTGCGACAGGCCGAGCAGCCGTGCGTTGACCGGCGCGTCGATGGTGCGGCTCTTGAAGGCCCAGTAGCGGCTGGCCAGCTCGGCCATCCGGTACAGCACCGCGCCGGCCGGCCCCAGGCCGAACGAGGACAGCAGCACGAACCAGAAGAACACGCCGAACACATGCCGATGCGCGGCCAGCAGCGAATGCTCGATCACGTGCCGCAGCAGCTCGGTGCGCGGCAGCTCGCTCGCATCGAGATGGCGCCATTCGGAGAGCAGCCGGCGCGCGTCGTCCTCGTCACCGCGATCGAGCGCGTCGCGGATGTCGGTGAAGTAGTGGCTGAACTGGCGAAAGCCCAGCGTCAGGTACAGCACCGTCACGTCCCACGCGAGGGCCAGCAGCACGTTGACGCGGATCAGCCCGAAATGCACGCCCCAGGCGACCAGCGCCGGGAATACGCAGGTGATCGCCCAGACGACCCACGCGTGGTGGTCGCGGCCGGCGTCGAAATTGCGGCCGGTCCAGCGCATCCAGCCGGTCAACGAGTCGTGCACCACGTTGCCGCGCGGCAGTGGCTTGAGTTGCTCGATCAGCAGCGCGAACAGGACGGCGAAGAAACTCATTCGCGCCGATGATACCGACGCAGATCGACGCTCAAGCCGCGAGGAAACGATACAGATTGCGCAGCATCGCCGCGGTGGCTCCCCAGATGAAGTAGCGGCGCGTCTTGCCATCGGCGCCGGCGCTGTCGTAGGGCATCGACAGGAACTCGCGCTGCGCGCCGTTCAGGTCGATCGCGTGTCGCCGGTGGTTGGCCGGGTTCATCAGGAAGCTCAGCGGCACCTCGAACACCTCGGCCACCTCGAACGGATCGGCCGCCACCGTGAAGCCGGGCCGCACCAGCGCGACGACCGGCGTGACGATGAAGCCTGTTCCGGTGGTGTAGGTCGGCATCGCGCCGAGCACGTCGACGAAGGCCGCGTCGAGGCCGATCTCTTCCCGGGCCTCGCGCAGTGCGGTGGCCGCGGCGTCCGCGTCGGTCGGTTCGACGCGTCCTCCTGCGAAGCTGACCTGTCCCGGGTGATCGTTCAGGTGATCGGTGCGCTGCGTCAGCAGCACCGTGAGTTCCTCGCGCTCGACCAGTGCGACCAGCACCGACGCATGCGTCGGCGAGCGTTCGCTGAAACGCGGCTCCTGCTTGATCTCGGGCGTCCACAGCGGCGGCATCAGGAAGCGCTGGCGCACGGACGCCGAGCGCAGCACCTCCGCCGTCAGCGCGGGGAGGTGATCGTCGATGCCGACGACGGGAAGCTGCTGCGGATCGAAGGTGAGTGCCATGAGCGTGGGTCGGAATGCAAAAGGCCGCCCGATTGAGGCGGCCTTCGGGCGTGCGCGGGAGGCGTCAGGCCAGCTTTTCCTTGATGCGAGCCGACTTGCCCGAGCGGCTGCGCAGGTAGTACAGCTTGGCGCGGCGGACGTCGCCGCGGCGCTTGACCTCGATCGACGCGATCAGCGGGCTGTACAGCTGGAACGTGCGCTCCACGCCTTCGCCGCTGGAGATCTTGCGCACGATGAAGCTGCTGTTCAGGCTGCGGTTGCGCTTGGCGATCACGACGCCTTCGAACGCCTGGACGCGCTTGCGCGTGCCTTCGACGACTTTGACGCTGACGATCACGGTGTCGCCCGGGGCGAACGTGGGGATGGTCTTGTTGAGCCGAGCGATTTCCTCGTGCTCGAGGGTCTGGATCAGGTCCATGGGTTCTCCAAAGTGATCATGCCCGCGCGCGTTGATGGAATTGGATGAAGCAGTCGAAACCGGGCGAGCCGGTTCACGCTTCTGCGCGGCAGAGGATCGAAAAGCCTTTGATTATGGCACAAGCCCGGCGAGGAACGTCTCGTCGGCGCGGCTCAGACGCCCGGCGGTGCGTGCCGCGGCGATCAGGTCGGGGCGCCGGCGGGCGGTCATCGCGAGCGACTGCTCGCGGCGCCAGCGGGCGATCTCCGCGTGGTGGCCGGACAGCAGCGCCGCCGGCACCGCGTCGCCCGGGCCGCCACCAGGCAGGACCTCGGGGCGGCTGTAGTGCGGGCAATCGAGCAGGCCGTCCTCGAAGCTGTCCTGTTGGTGCGACTGGGCATCGCCGAGCACGCCGTCCTGCAGCCGCGCAACGGCGTCCAGCAGCGCCAGCGCCGGCAGTTCGCCGCCGGACAGCACGAAATCGCCCAGGCTCAATTCCACGTCGACGTGGCGGTCGATGAAGCGCTGGTCGATGCCTTCGTAGCGCCCGCACAGCAGCACCGCGCCCGGCGACGCGGCGAACTCGCGTACCACGGCCTGGTCGATGCGGCGGCCGGTCGGCGTGAAGTGCACGACCGGCGCCGGCACGGCTTCGGCACGTGCCGCGCGCAGCGCCGCCAGCGCGCGTTCGAGCGGCTCGACCAGCATCACCATGCCCGGCCCGCCGCCGTAGGGGCGGTCGTCGACGCGGCGGTAGGCGTTGTCGGCGTAATCGCGCAGCGGCCAAAGCGTCACGTCGACGCGGCCGGTTTCGAACGCGCGTCGGGTGATGCCCTGCGTCAGATGCGGCGCGAACAGGTCCGGAAACAGCGTGATGACGTCGAAGCGCATGGACCCGCTTCTAGTAGTCCAGGCCCCAGTCGACCGTGATCAGCCGGTTCTCTAGGCTCACGTCGTCGACATAGGCGCCGACGAACGGGATCAGCCGTTCGGCCTCCTGTGCGCTGGCCCCGGCGGGCAGTTCGTCCGGCGCGACGCGCAGCACACTGTGCGGGCCGGTGTCGATCAGTCCCGCCACGGTGCCGATCACGGCGCCGTCCCGGTTCACGACCTTCAGGCCGATCAGGTCGACCCAGTAGAACTCGTCCGGATCGGGCGTCGGGAAGCTGGCGCGGCCGATGAACACCCGCGCGCCGCGCAGCGCCTCGGCGGCGGTACGGTCGGGGACCTCTTGGGCGAGCGCGACGACCACGTCGCCGTGGTCCTTGACCTGGGTGATCTTCAGCAGCGAGGGGATGGTGTCCGCGTCGGCAGGCCGCAACGGGCCGACCTTCTCGGACGGCAGCAGGAACCAGCGACGCGACGAAAAGAGGGCCTGCGGGTCGTCGGCGAACGGCTGGACCTTGATCCAGCCCTTCAGACCCCAGGCGTCGACGATGCGGCCGACCTCGATCGCATCGTCGGGCCACGCGGCATCGGCGCCGCGCGGACGGGGGGCAGCACTCATGGCCTGCGCCCCGGGCTGCGGCTTCAGGCCGCGGTCTTGGCTTGCGCGACCAGGCGCTGCACCGTCGGCGACAGCTGCGCGCCGTTGCTCGTCCAGTGCTCGATGCGGTCGAACGCGATGCGCAGCGGCTGCTCGCCGCCCGACGCCACCGGGTTGTAGAAACCCACGCGCTCGATGAAGCGACCGTCGCGGCGGGTGCGCGAATCGGCGACGACGATGTTGAAGAACGGGCGCTTCTTGGCACCACCACGAGAAAGACGGATCACGACCATGACTGTTCCTGAAATTTAAAATGACCCACCCGTGCGGATTCGATCCCGTCCGAGCCGATCTCCCTTGCACGCCGACCGCTGCCGATCCAATGTCCGACCGCCATCGACCACAAGCTCGCTGGATTGAAAAACGCCGACCACCCGGCCGACCTTCAGCGAAATCGCGCATTATAAACTCAAGCATGGCCCCCACCGACACGACATGAGCGCTCCCGACCTGCTGATCCGCCCGAGCACCCCGGCCGACCTGCCCGCCATCACCGACATCTACGGCTGGAACGTGCTCAACGGCACCGGCACCTTCGAGCTCGAGGCGCCCGAACTGGACGAGATGACCCGCCGCCGTGACGACGTCCTCTCCAAGGGCCTGCCGTGGCTCGTGGTCGAGCGCGCCGGCCGCGTTCTCGGGTATGCGTACGCCAACCATTTCCGGCCTCGCAAGGCCTATCGCTTCTGCCTGGAGGACTCGGTCTACCTCGCTGCCGATGCCAAAGGCCAGGGCCTGGGCCGCCTGCTGCTGGCCGAGCTGATGGCCCGCTGCGAGGCACTCGGCGCGCGCCAGATGCTCGCGGTGATCGGCGACTCGGCCAACCTCGGCTCGGTCGGCGTGCACCGCACGCTCGGCTTCGAGCCGATCGGCGTGATGAAGTCGGCCGGCTGGAAGTTCGACCGCTGGCTCGACGTGGTCCTGATGCAGAAGGCCCTGGGCCCCGGCGACACGACCGCCGCGGTGGACCCGGCGTGAGCGCGGCCGCTTCGGGCTACAAGTCGAAGACGCTCGCGACCTGGATCGCGCTGCTGTTCGGCAGCGTCGGGTTGCACCGCTTCTACCTGCACGGCTTTCGCGATCGCTGGGGCTGGCTGTTCTTCGTGCCGACGATGGTCGGCCTGTACGGCGTGCAGCGCATGCGGGCGCTCGGCGCCAATGACCACTTGGCCTGGGCGCTGATCCCGCTGCTGGGCGCGATGCTGGCGATCGCGATGCTCACCGCGATCGTCTACGGCCTCACCCCCGACGACAAGTGGAATGCCCGCTTCAACCCGAACGGCCCTGCACACCGGATGAACTGGGCCACCGTGATCGGCGTGGCGGCGGCGCTGATCGTCGGCGGCGGCGTCCTGATGGCGACGATCGCCTTCAGCGCCCAGCGCTATTTCGAGTACCAGGCCGAAACGGCTCAGGGCAGGACGGCCAGCCCGATCCAGTAGAACACCCCCGCTACAAAGGCGGAGGCCGGGATCGTGAAGATCCAGGCCCACACGATGTTGCCGGCCACGCCCCAGCGCACCGCGGAGGCGCGCTGCACCGAGCCGACGCCGACGATCGCGCCGGTGATCGTGTGCGTGGTCGAGACCGGCACGCCCAGCGCCGTCGCGAGGAACAGCGTGATCGCCCCGCCGGCCTCGGCGCAGAAGCCGCCGACCGGCTTGAGCTTGGTGATCTTCTGCCCCATGGTCTTGACGATGCGCCAGCCGCCGAACATCGTGCCGGCGCCGATCGCGAGATAGCAGGCCCAGATCACCCAGCTCGGCGGCAGCTTGTCGGTGCCACTGGCATAGCCGCTGGCGATCAGCAGCATCCAGATGATGCCGATGGTCTTCTGCGCGTCGTTGCCGCCGTGGCCCAGGCTGTACAGGCCCGCCGAGACCAGCTGCAGACGCCGGAACAGGTTGTCCACCCGCAGCGGCGAGGTGCGCCGGCACAGGTTGGCGACCAGCACCATCAGCAGCGAGCCGAGCAGGAAGCCCAGCAGCGGCGACAGGAAGATGAACAGCACCGTCTTCCAGATGCCGGCCGCGATCAGCTGGCTGGCACCGGCCTTCGCGATCACCGCGCCGACGATGCCGCCGATCAGCGCATGCGACGAACTGGACGGAATGCCGTACCACCAGGTGACCACGTTCCAGAAGATGGCGCCGATCAGCGCGCCGAACACCACGTGGTGGTCGACGACACCCGGCATCACGATGCCCTTGCCGACGGTCGCGGCGACGTTCAGGTGGAAGATCGCGATTGCCAGCACGTTGAAGAACGCGGCGAACACGATCGCCTGCTGCGGTTTGAGCACGCCGGTCGAGACGACGGTGGCGATCGCGTTGGCGGCGTCGTGGAAGCCGTTCATGAAGTCGAACGCGACGGCCAGGACGACCAGCAGCGCGACGACCCAGAAGGCCGTTTGAACGGTGGTCATGGGTCAGGAGTTTTCGAGAACCACGCCTTCGATCAGGTTCGCCACGTCCTCGCACCGGTCCGAGATCGACTCGAGCAGTTCGTAGATCGCCTTCAGCTTGATCAGCTCGCGAACATCGGTCTCCTCGCGGAACAGCTTCGACATCGCCGAGCGCATCACCCGGTCGGCGTCGGACTCGAGCTTGTCGATCTCCTCGCAGGTCTTGATCGCTGCCTCGGCGGCCTCGGCCTGGCTGATCTTGGGCAGCAGCGAGACCGCATGCTGGACCCGCTCGCAGCACTTCGCGCTGATGTCGCCCAGGCGCAGGATGTCCTCGGTCATCGCCCGCACGTCGTACAGCGACATGGTCTCCGACGCGTCCTGCAGCAGGTCCAGGATGTCGTCCATGGCATTGATCAGGCCGTGGATCTGCTCGCGGTCGATCGGCGTGATGAAGGTCTTGTGCAGCAGCCGGTTGACTTCTGCGGTGATGCGATCGGCCTGGCGCTCGGCGATGCCGACATCGTTCGCGTACTTCTCGCGCAGCGCCGGGTCGCCGTAGTTCTGGATCAGCAGGATGAACGAGCGCGCACCGGCGACGATGAATCCGCCATGCTGGTCGAACAGCTCGAAGAAATTGCCTTCACGCGGCAGCAGCTTGCCGAACAGCATGGTGATCGTCCTCTCCCGGGTGGCGCCGCGCTTGTCACGGAACCGTCATCAAATCGACTCGGCGCGAGTGTACTTGCGGCGTGCGTGCGTCAGCCGAACGGAATCTCGACGTGGGTCTCGAAGAACTCGCGCGGGCCCTTGAACCCGGTCAGTCGCTCCAGCAGAACGGCGAAGTCGCCATCCCGGTCCACCGGATTGAAGCGTTCGGTGCCGATCGCCAGCACCGGCGCGCCGCGGTAGCTGTGGAAGTACTCGACGTAGGCATCGCACAGCCGCTGCAGGTAGTCCGGTGCGATGCCCTGCTCCATCGCGATCGCGCGCTGGCGGATGCGGCGCAGCAGCGTCGGCGGCGCGGCCTGCAGCCAGATCACCAGGTCGGGCTCGCGCACCTGCGGCGCGACCTGGGCGTACATCTGCGTGTACAGGCGCAGTTCCTCGTCGCTGAGGTTCAGACGCGCGAAGATCGCGTCCTTCTCGAACAGGAAGTCGCTGACCACGGCGTTCGCGAACATGCCGGGCTGCGCGACCGCCTGCATCTGCTTGGCGCGCTGGAACAGGAACGCCAGCTGGGTCTGAAACGCGTAGCCCGGCATGTCCTCGTAGAACCGGTCCAGGAACGGGTTGTCCTGGGGTTGCTCGAGCAGCAGATCGGCGCCCAGCAACGCGCCCAGGCGGCGCGCCAGCGTGCTCTTGCCGACGCCGATCGGGCCTTCGATCGCGATGTAGCGGAAGCGCTGCAGTGCCTTGGGCTGAACCATCAACCGCGGAAGATGAAGTACACGGCGCCCACCATGCACAGGCCCGCCCACAGGAAATCGAGCTTGAACGGCTGGTCCATGTAGACCATCGCGAACGGCACGAACACCGCCAGCGTGATGACCTCCTGCGTGATCTTCAGCTGCGCCAGCGATATGCCTCCGGCGAAGCCGATGCGGTTGCCCGGCACCTGCAGCAGGTACTCGAACAGCGCGATGCCCCAGCTGATGATCGCGGCCCAATACCAGGGCTTGTCGGCGAGGTTCTTCAGGTGGCCGTACCACGCGAAGGTCATGAAGACGTTCGAGGCGGTCAGCAGCAGCACGGTCTGCAGCGAGACGGGAATGGCGTTCAGCATGGCGGCAGTTTATCGACGCGCTGCCCGGCAACGTGGGCCAGCAGGACCTTTACGTGACCGCGCCCCGGCACGACCAGATCGGGCGCAATCTCGGCCAGCGGCCGCAGCACGAACGCGCGCTCGTGCAGACGCGGGTGCGGCAGCGTCAGTGCCGGGCCGTCGAGGCGCCGCTTGTCGTGCATCAACAGATCGAGATCGAGCGTGCGAGGCGCGTTGCGGTAGGGGCGCGCGCGGCCGTGGGCGTCTTCGATGCCGTGCAGCGCGCCGAGCAGCGCGCGCGGCGCGAGCGTCGTGCCGAGCCGCACGACCGCGTTCAGGTAGTCCGGCCCGCTGGAATCGATCGGCGCCGTGCGGTAGAGCGACGACGACGCTTGCAGCACCGTGCCGGGCAGGCGGGCCAGCGCGACGAAAGCGGCGTCGAGCGTGGTCCGCGCATCGCCGAGGTTCGCGCCGAGTGCCACGTACGCCGTGGACTGCTGTCGCCGCGCCGGACGCTCAGTCGATCGCGGCATAGACGCCCTGGCGGAACAGCTCGCGCACGTCGTCGAGCAGGCCGGGCGACTGGGTCATGACGATCGCGAACATCGCCTCGGCCGGATCGACGAAGAACGCCGTGCCCGCCGCGCCGCTCCAGCCGTAGCTGCCGACCGAGCCGGGCTCGGTGTGCTCGCCGAGCGCCGTCTTCACGGCGAAGCCGAGGCCGAAGCCGTGCCCCGGCGGCAGCAGGTCGTTGGCGCGCGGGATCGGCCCGAGGTGATCGGCGGTCATGAATTCGACCGTCTTGCGTCCCAGCAGGCGAACGCCTTCGAGGCGCCCGCCGTTCAGCAGCATGCGCGTGAAGCGCGCGTAGTCGGCCGCGGTGGACATCAGCCCGCCGCCGCCGTTCTGCGCCGGCACCGGCACGCGCGGATCGAACACCGGTACCAGCGGCACGCCCTCGGGCGGCGCGGCGAGCGGCTCGGCCAGGCGGTGATGCTGCTCGACCGGTACCTCGAAGCCGGTGTCGACCATGCCGAGCGGGTCGAAGACCTGCGCCTTCAACACGGCGCCCAGCGGTTCGCCGCCGAGCACCTCGACCAGCCGGCCGAGCACGTCGGTCGCGCGGCTGTAGTCCCAGAGCGACCCAGGTTCGTGAGCGAGCGGCAGGCGGGCGAGCTCCGCGACATGGTCGGTGTTGCTGCGCTGGCGCGAGTACAGCTTGGCTTGCGCGTAGAGCTGCCGCACCGGCGACGGCTCGTGGAACTCGTAGGTCAGCCCGGCGGTGTGGCGCAGCAGGTCCTGCACCGTCATCGCGCGCTTGGGCGCCGCGCCGCCGAGACCGACGATCGGGTTCGCGAATTCCGGCAGGTACTTCGCGACCGGGTCGCGCAGCAGCACCGCACCGCGCTCGGCAAACTGCATCAGCGCGACCGAGACGATCGGCTTGGTCATCGAGTAGATGCGGAAGATCGTGTCGGTGCGCATCGGCAGGTCGCGCGCCGGATCCTGCCGGCCGATCGCCTCGAACAGCCCGCACGCGCCGCGGCGTTCGATCAGCACCACCGCGCCGGCGATCCGGCCGGCGTCCACCCACGCGTCGATCGACGCGGTCAGGCGCCGCAGCGCCGAAGCGTTCAGGCCCGCGGCTTCGTTGGGCTTCATCGGCGTTCCCTCAGATGTCGTGGGACGGGTTCGACGGCGTGTCGTCGACCGCCGGCGCGCCCTCGCCGCCCGCACCGGCCGGCTTGCGGCGGCGCCGGCGGCGCTTCTTCGGTGCGTCGCCTTCGGCGGCTGTCGCCGGCGCCATCTCGCTTTCGTCGGTGTCGGTCTCCAGCATGGCCGGGACCGTGGCGACGCGCGGCGTGCTCAAGCGCACGCGGCGTGGCCCGCCTTGCGAGCGCACGGCCTCCAGCAGCTTGCGGCGGCCCTCCTCGTCGGCCAGCGAGAAGTCCTCCCACCAGTTCGCGAGCTCGGCATCGATCTCGCCGGCGTCGCCGCGCAGCCGCAGGAAGTCGAAGCCGGCGCGGAAGCGCGGCTGCTCGATCAGCGTGGCCACGCTGTTGCCCTGGCGCCGCTCGAACCGCGTCTGCATCAGCCAGATCTCGCGCATGTCGGCGGCCAGCTTGCCGCGGCCGGAGATGTCGCCGATGCGGGCGTCGAAGACCGTGTCCACCGCCTGCTGCAGCGCCGGGAACGGCGCCTCGCCCTTGGCCTTGAGCTTCTGCCAGCCATCGAGCACGTCGTGCCAGAGCATGCAGGCCAGCATGAAGCTGGGCGCAACCGGCTTGCCCTCGCCGACCCGGCGGTCGGTGTCGGCCAGGGCGAGCTGCACGAACTTCTCGCGGCCGTCGTGGCGCTGCGCCTCGTCCAGCGCCACGTCCAGCACCGGGAACACGCCGCGGTGCAGGCCCTGCTTGCGCAATTCCTGGATGCTCGCCAGCGCGTGGCCGGTCTGCAGCAGCTTGATCATCTCGTCGAAGGTGCGCGAGGCCGGCACGTTGTCGAGCAGCGCGGCCATCTCCTTGATCGGCGCGCGTGTCCTGGCCTCGATCTCGAAACCGAGCTTCGCGGCGAAGCGCACCACGCGGATGATGCGCACCGGGTCTTCGCGGTAGCGCGTGGCCGGGTCGCCGATCATGCGCAGCAGCTTCTTCTTCACGTCGCCGATGCCGCCGTGGTAGTCGACGACGATCTCGCGCACCGGGTCGTAATACATCGCGTTGATCGTGAAGTCGCGCCGCGCGGCGTCGTCGAGTTGCGAGCCCCAGACGTTGTCGCGCAGCACCCGGCCTTCGGCGTCCACCACGTGACTCTTGCCGGCCAGCTCGCTCTTCGAGGTCTTCTCGTTGCCGCTGACCTGGGACGCCGCCGCTGCATCGACCATCGCGCGGAAAGTCGAGACCTCGATCACTTCGGACAACCCGCGGTCCTGCCGGCCGCGCCCGAAGACGACGTGCACGATCCGAAAGCGCCGGCCGATGATGAAGGCGCGCCGGAAGAGCGCCTTGACCTGCTCCGGCGTGGCGTTGGTCGCCACGTCGAAATCCTTCGGCCGCATGCCGACCAGCAGGTCGCGCACCGCGCCGCCCACGATGTAGGCCTCGTAGCCGGCGTCCGCCAGCGTGCTGACGACCTTGACGGCGCGCTCGTCGACCAGCGACGGATCGATGTGGTGCTCGCTCTTCGGCACCTCGACGCGCTTGCCCGCGGGTGCGGCACCGCTGTCGGGGTCGGCTGCGGCGGCCCTGGGGCCCTTGCCGAGCAGCTTGTCGATGAATTTCTTGATCATGAAGGTGTCAGTCGAACAGTTTCAGGATGCGCCAGCCGCGCGTTTGGGCGACGGTCTGCAGGGCCGGCGTCGGGTTCGTCGCGACCGGGTCGGTGGCGCGCTCCAGCAGCGGCAGGTCGTTCACGGAGTCGCTGTAGACGCTGATCCGGTCGAAGTCGGCCCACTCGCGGCCGCGCTCGGCCAGCCACTCCTGGACACGGGTGACCTTGCCGTCCCGATAGCTCGGTGTCCCCGCGATGCGGCCCGTGATCGTACCCCCGGCGTCGCGCTCCAGTCGCACGGCCAGCAGGTCGGCGATGCCGAACGCGCCGGCGATCGGCGCGGTGACGAAGTCGTTGGTCGCGGTGACGAGCGCGATCAGGTCGCCACGCGCCTGGTGCTCGCGCACCAGGTCCAGGGCCGGTGCGCGCAGTTGCGGGGCGATCACCTCGGCCATGAACTGCCGGTGCGCCGCCTCGGTCTGCGCCGGCGTGCGCGCGCGCAGCGGCTCGGTCGCGAACGCGATGTACTCGTGGATGTCGAGCCGGCCGGCCTGGTACTGCGCGTAGAACGCGTCGTTGCGGCGCGCGAACTCGGCCGCGTCGACCCAGCCGATGCGGACGATGAACTCCCCCCAGGCGTGGTCGGAGTCGATCGGCAGGAGCGTGTCGTCGAGGTCGAACAGGCAGAGATCGCTCATGCCGAACCGCCCTCGGCAAGCATCTGCTTCAGCAGCGGCACGGTGATCTGGCGCTTGGTCGCCAGCGAGAACTCGTCCAGCCGGTCGAGTTGCGCGACCAGGTGCTTCAGGTCCCGCGCGAAGCGGGTCAGCAGGTAGTCCATCACGTCGTCGGAAAGAAAGATGCCGCGCTGGTCGGCCACGCGGCGCAGCGTCGCGCGCACTTCCGCCTCACCGAGCGGCTGGATCGCGAACACATGGCCCCAGCCCAGACGGGTGCGCAGGTCCTCGCGCAGCGGCAGGTCGACCGGCGGCACGCGACCCGCGGCGACCAGCGGCACGCCGCGCGTGGTGGTCTCGACGAAGGTCGCGAAGGCCGCGTGCTGCTGGGCGGCGTCCAGCCCGTCCGCGTCGTCGATCACGACCATCGCCCACGCGTCCTCGTACGGCCAGGGCGCGGGATCGGCCGGGCTGAACCAGCCGGCGCGCAGGCCGTGCGCATCAAGGCGCTGCACCGTGGCCTCCAGCAAGTGCGTCTTGCCGACCCCGCTCGGCCCCCACAGGTAGACCGGTGTCGGCTGCGCCGGCAAGGTCTGCAGATGCTCCACCGCCGCCGCGTTGGCGCCGGGCACGAAGTTGTCGAAACTGCGCGGCGCCTCGAGCCCGATCGCCAGCGGAATCTGCCTCATCCCTGATACAGCTCGCTTTCGACATACGCGGCGCGCAGCCGGCGCACGGCCACCACCAGCACCGAGCTGACCGGCAGCGCGATCAGCACGCCGACGAAGCCGAACAAATGGCCGAACGCGAGCAGCGCGAAGATCACGGTCAGCGCGCTCATGCCGATGCGTTCCCCGACCAGCCGCGGCACGAGCACGAAGTTCTCCAGCAGCTGGCCGGCGCCGAACACCACGGCCACGCCAATCAGGCCGTACCAGCCGGTGAATTGCAGGACGGCAGAGATCAACGCCAGCGTCAGCCCGAGCCCGAACCCGACGTAGGGGATGAAGGCCGCCAGGCCCGTGAACACGCCCACCGGCACCGCCAGGTCGAAGCCGAACAGCGACAGTCCGACGCTGTAGAACACCGCCAGCGACAGCATCACCAGCAGCTGGCCCCGCAGGTACTGCCCGAGCGTCGCGTCGCAGTCGCGGAAGAAGGCGTGCGTGCGCGAGCGCAGGCGCGGCGGGATCAGGTTGCCGGCACGCTGCATCAGGTTGTTCCAGTCCAGCAGCAGGTAGAACAGCACCATCGGCACCAGCACCACGTTGCCGATGATCGCGATCAGGATGCTGCCGCCGATGCGGGCCGAGCTGAGCGCGGTGGCGAGCCAGTCCTCGAAATTGGCGTCCAGGTACTTGAGCGCGAAGGCCTTGATGCTGGCCGTGTCGAGCGCCACGTCGATGCCGAGCCGGGCGAGCCACGGCCCGAGCTGTGTGTTCATGCGCTCGGCCAGTAGCGGGATCTGCTCGCGCAGCAGCGGCAGCTGTTTGGACAGGATCGGCACGATCAGCAACATCACCGCCAGCACCAGCACGATCGCCACGACCTCGACGACGGTGACAGCGAGCGCCCGCGGCACGCGCCGCCGCGCCATGCGCTCGACCAGCGGCTGCAGCACGTAGGCCAGCACCGCCGCGACCAGGAACGGCGTCAGCACCGGCCCGAGCAGCCACACGACGAGCGCGGCGAGCAGGCTCAGGGCGATCCAGGTGACGGTGTGGCGTTGCGCGGGGGTCAGGGTCATGGTGATGGGTGGCGCGGTGACGCCCACCATGGAAAGGGTGCGGGAATTCTACGGGCGCCTCGCGGAAGCCCGCGCAACGGCGTCGACGCTCAGTGCAGCCGCAGCGGCCCCGCGTCGCCGCCCAGCCCGGCCAAGCGCTCGGCGATCTGGTCGCGGTCGGTCGCGTCGAGCGCGTGCTCGAGGTAGTCCGACAGGTCGCGCACCGCCGGCTCCACCAGGCCCAGGTCGGCGTAGAGCAGGCCACGGTCGCGGCGCTCTTCCCACGTCTGCGGCAGCAGCACGACCAGGCGCTCCTGCACCTGCAGCAGGCGCCGCCAGTCGCGCGACCCGCGGTGGATCTCCTTCAGGTTGCGCAGCATCCGTGCGACCACTTCGCGCGCCGTCGCCGCCTGCAGGAACAGGCCCAGCGGCACGTCGAACTCGCCTTGCAGCCCACGGTTGCGCTTGTACGGCGCGAGCAGTTCGTCGAGCTCGTCGCGCGAGAGCGAATGGCCGGTAAACGGGTCGATCACCACCTCGCCCTGCTGCTGCCCGGTCTGCATGCGCAGCTTGATCAGGAAGTGGCCCGGGAACGACACGCCGCGCGCCGTCAGCCCGATCTGCGAGGCCAGCTCGATGTACAGGATCGCCAGCGTGATCGGGATGCCGCGGCGCGTGTGGAGCACGCGGTGCAAATAGCTGTTGTCAGGGTCGTAGTAATGGTTGACGTTGCCGGCGAACCCGAGCTCCTGGAAGAAGAAGCGGTTGAGCCAGCGCAGGCGCTGGACCGGCACGGCATCGGCAGGGAAGCGCTGCTTCAGGCGCGCCGCGAGCGCGTCGATCTCGGCCAGGACCGCCTGCGTGTCGAGCTGCGGAAAGTCGTCCTGCGCGATCGACACTGCGGCCTCCACGAGCGACAGGCTGGCGTCTTCCGCGACGAGAGAGGCGAAGTACTCGAGCGCCGTCGGCGTCTCGAATGTCAAGGGGCCCGGCATGCGTGCCAGTTTAGCCGCGCCGCATGAACTGTTGAAGTTTCAGGCCACTCGCGAGCAGGGCCGCGAAGTAGAGCACCGCCGCGCCGCCCAGGCACAGCGCCAGCCAGCCGATGCGCTCGGCCTGGTGGTTCACGAGACCGACCCAGTCGATCCACCGCTCGGCCCAGAACAGCAACGCGCCGAGCAACGCACTGGCGCCGACGACCCGCAGCGTGAACGGCCACCAGCCCGGCTCGGGGGTGTACGCGCCCGAGCGCTTCAGCCCGGTAAACAGCCAGAACGCATTGATCATCGCGCCCAGGCTGATCGACAGCGCCAGCCCGGCGTGGCCGAGGTACGGGACGAACAGCGCATTCATCAGCTGCGTCAGCACCAGCACGGCGATCGCGATCTTCACCGGCGTGCGGGTGTCCTGCCGGGCGTAATACCCGGGTGCGAGGATCTTGACGCCCACCAGCCCCATCAGACCGACGCCGTAACCCATCAGCGCGAGCGCCGTCTGGTGCACCGCGGCGGCGTCGAACGCGCCGCGCTGGAACAGCACTGCGAGCAGCGCGTTCGGGAACACCAGCAGCGCGACGGCGCACGGCAGCGCCAGCATCAGCACGAGGCGCAGGCCCCAGTCGAGCAGGCCGGAGTAGGCGGCCGTGTCCTTGCGGCCGTTGGCTGCCGAGAGCTGCGGGATCAGCACGACGCCCAGCGCCACACCCAGCAGCGCGGTCGGGAACTCCATCAACCGCGACGCCCAGTCCAGCGACGACACCGCCCCCACGCCCTGGTGCGACGCGATCTGCGTGTTGATCACGACCGAGATCTGCGCGACCGAGACCCCGAGCAGCGCCGGCGCCATCTGCCGCATCACCCGGCCGACGCCCGGATGGCCCCAGGCCGCGCGGATCTTGCCGGGCAGCAGCCCGATGTGCGGCATCGCCCCGACCCGCTTCAGCGCCGGCACCTGGATCGCCAGCTGCAGCACGCCGCCGATCATCACCCCCACCGCCTGCGCGTAGATCGGCTCGATGCCGCGCGCCGCGAACCACGGGCCGAGCCACAGCGCCGCGCCGATCGACGCGAGGTTGAGCAGCACGGGCGTCGCCGCGGGCACGACGAAGCGCTTCCAGGTGTTGAGCACGCCGGCGGCCAGCGAGACCATCGAGATCAGCCCGATGTACGGGAACATGATCTGGGTCATCACCACCGCGCCGTCGAATCGCTGCAGCCCGGCGGCCATCAGCCAGACCATCAGCGGCGCGGCCACCACGCCGACGACGCAGGTGACGACCAGCGCCCAGAACAGGATGGTCGCGACAGCGTCGATCAGCAGGCGCGTCACCTCGTCGCCGTCGCGGGCGCGCGTCTCGCCCAGCACCGGCACGAACGCCTGCTGGAACGCGCCCTCGCCGAACAGGCGGCGCAGGAAATTGGGAATGCGGAAGGCGACGTTGTAGGCGTCCATCCAGGCGCTGTTGCCGAACGCCCCGGCGACGACCACGTCGCGGGCCAGCCCGGAAATGCGCGAGACCAGCGTCAGCAGCGAGATGGTGGATGCGGCTCGCAGCAGATTCATTTGCGGCCGATTATAGGTAGCGCCTGCTCACCGGGCAGACGCGCTTGGCAGCGCCGCCGCGGGAAATGCTATACTCGCGGGCTCTACCCTCATCCAAAGCTACACCACATGGCCACCTCGTCCAAAGCCAAGAAGAAAACCGTCCGCATCGCTTCGGGTCTGAAGCGCGTGCGTCAGGACGTGAAGCTCAACGCCGCCAACACCGCGCTGCGTTCGAAGTTCCGTACCGTCATCAAGAACGTGCAGAAGGCCGTCGTCGCCGGCGACAAGGCCAAGGCTGCCGACCTGTTCAAGACCGCCCAGTCGGTGATCGATTCGGTCGCGGACAAGGGCCTGTTCCACAAGAACAAGGCCGCTCGCCACAAGAGCCGCCTGTCGGCCAAGGTCAAGGCGCTGACCGCTCCCGCTGCCTGATTGAGTTGAGGGTGGAAGAGAAAGGGCTCGCATCGCGGGCCCTTTTCATTGGTGGACCGGATTTCTCAGCCGCCCTTCGGCGGCCGCTCGGGCACCAGGCAGGCCTCGGTGAGTTGCAGCCGGTTGTCGCGGGCGAAGTTCATCACGAAGTCCCAGGCCATCGGCTCGACGCCGCGCAGCGCCTCGCTGACGATCACGCACTTCACGCCGTTGATCACGCGCGGCACGCACAGCGGCGAATAGCCGATGAACGCCCCGATGCCGCCGCGCACGCCGTCCGGCCGGAAGCAGGACATTGCGCCCGCGAGACGCTCGGCCCAGTCGCTGGGGCGAAAGGTGTGCCCCTCCAGCGTGATGCCCTGGATGAAGAATTCGCGTGGCGGAGAAGTGGTCATGCATGCTGTCCCGAGCGCGACATTGTGCCGTGAATGTGTTGCAGTGCAGCACGCTTAGAATTCGGCCGAAGCGGGTCGCCGCGTCTGCCAGCCGGGCGCGCGGACCCGCTTCTTCATTTTTCCCACGGAGTGCCACGACGATGAATGCCCCGGACAAGCTGCCCGCCTCCCCCGAACCCCATGTGATGAAGACCTACGGCCGCCTGCCGCTGGCGCTCTCGCATGGCCGAGGTTGCTGGCTCTGGGACACCCACGGGAAGAAATACCTGGACGGGCTGGGCGGCATCGCCGTCAACACGCTGGGCCACGCTCACCCGAAGCTGGTGCCGGCGCTGACCGACCAGATCGGCAAGATCATCCATAGCTCGAACTACTACCTCGTGCCGCTGCAGGAGCAGCTCGCCGCGAAGCTGTGCGAGCTCTCGGGCCTGACGAACGTCTTCTTCTGCAGCACCGGCCTCGAAGCCAACGAAGGCGCGCTGAAGATCGCCCGCAAATACGGTCACGACAAGGGCATCGACCGGCCCGAGATCGTCGTCTACGAGGCGGCCTTCCACGGCCGCTCGATCGCGACGCTGTCGGCCACCGGGAACCCCAAGGTCCAGGCCGGCTTCGGTCCGCTGGTCGAGGGCTTCGTGCGCGTGCCGCTGAACGACTCGGCGGCAATCGAGAAGGTCGCGGCAACGAACAAGAACGTCGTCGCGGTCTTCCTCGAGGTGATCCAGGGCGAAGGCGGCATCCGCCCGACCACGATCGAGTACCTGCGCGAAGTGCGTCGCATCTGCGATGCCAACGGCTGGCTGCTGATGCTCGACGAGGTGCAGTGCGGCATGGGCCGCACCGGCAAGTGGTTCGCGCACCAGTGGGCCGGCATCCAGCCGGACGTGATGCCGCTGGCCAAGGGCCTGGGATCGGGCGTGCCGGTTGGTGCGATCGTCTGCGGGCCGAAGGCGGCGAATGTGTTCGGCCCGGGCAACCACGGCACCACGTTCGGCGGCAACCCGCTGGCAATGCGGGCCGGCGTCGAGACGATCCGCATCATGGAAGAGGACGGCATCCTGGAGAACGCCGCCACCGTGGGCGCGGCGCTGAAGGCGGGGCTGGAGCGCGAGCTCGCCGGCATCCAGGGCGTCGCCGACATCCGTGGCCAGGGGCTGATGCTGGGCATCGAACTCGACCGCCCGTGCGGGGACATCCTCGGCCTCGCCGCGGAGGCCGGGCTGATGCTGAGCGTGACCGCCGACAAGGTGATCCGCCTGGTCCCGCCGCTGATCCTGAGCGCCGACGAGGCGGCCCAGATCGTCGCGATCCTGTGCCCGATCATCAAGACATTCCTCTCTCAGCCGGCGCCATGAAACCCGGCGACAGCCTGATGAAGCACTACCTGCAGTTCAAGGATTTCCGGGCCGAGGAATACGCCTACCTGTTCAAGCGCGCCGCGACGATCAAGAAGCGCTTCAAGAACTACGAGAAGTACACGCCGCTGGTCGACCGCACGCTGGCGATGATCTTCGAGAAGGCCAGCACCCGCACGCGCGTGAGCTTCGAGGCCGGCATGTACCAGCTCGGCGGCTCGGTCGTGAACCTGACGACCGGGGACAGCCAGCTCGGCCGCGCCGAGCCCATCGAGGACTCGGCCAAGGTCATCAGCCGCATGGTCGACATCGTGATGATCCGCACCTTCGAGCAGACCAAGATCGAGGCGTTCGCGGCGAACTCGCGCGTGCCGGTGATCAACGGCCTGACCAACGAGTACCACCCGTGCCAGATCCTGGCCGACATCTTCACCTTCATCGAGCACCGCGGCTCGATCCAGGGCAAGGTGGTCGCGTGGGTCGGTGACGGCAACAACATGGCCAACACCTGGTTGCAGGCGGCCGATGTCCTCGGCTTCACGCTCCACGTGAGCACACCGGGCGGCTACGAGATCGACCCGCAGATGGCCGGCGTCAGGAACGCCGCCTGCGTGAAGACCTTCAACCACCCGATGGACGCGTGCGCCGGCGCGCACCTGGTCACGACCGACGTCTGGACCAGCATGGGCTACGAGGCCGAGAACGAGGCCCGCATGAAAGCCTTCGTCGACTGGTGCGTCGATGCCGACATGATGGCTGCCGCGCAGCCCGATGCCCTGTTCATGCACTGCCTGCCGGCGCACCGCGGCGAGGAGGTCGAGGCCGAGGTGATCGACGGACCGCAGTCGGTGGTCTGGGACGAGGCCGAGAACCGGCTGCATGCGCAGAAGGCGCTGATGGAGTACCTGGTGCTCGGCCGGATCGGCTGACGACGCGGCGACCGGACCGGGGCGTCCGAAAAAACCGACACCACGGTCGTTCGGCCGGTGCTAACTTCGCACCGCCATGAAAAAGCTCTGGGACATTTCCCCGCCGATCGCGACCGACTCGCCGCTGTTCCCCGGTGACACCGGCTACTCGCAGCAATGGACGGCGCAGATCGGCCCCGGCTGCCCGGTCAACCTCAGCGCGATCACGCTGTCGCCGCACATTGGCGCGCACGCCGACGCGCCGCTGCACTACGGCCCGGGCGCCCCGACGATCGGCCAGGTCGACCTCGCGCCCTACCTCGGCCCGTGCCGGGTGATCCACGCGATCGATTGCGGGCCGCTGGTCCGGCCCGAGCACCTCGCGCACGCCAGCGAGCACCTGCCGCCGCGCGTGCTGGTGCGCACCTGCACGACCGCGCCGACCGCGTGGTCGCCCGAGTTCTCCGCCTTCGCGCCCGAGACGATCGGCTGGCTCGCGGCGCGCGGCGTGCGGCTGGTCGGCATCGACAGCCAGTCGGTCGATTCGGCCGACAGCAAGACGCTCGACAGCCACCACCTGCTCCTGAAGCACGACCTGCGCGTGCTGGAGAACCTCGTGCTCGACGACGTTCCCGCCGGCGACTACGAGCTGATCGCCCTCCCCTTGAAACTGACGATGGCCGACGCGTCCCCCGTGCGCGCGGTCCTGAGAGAACTGTGATGACGACCCCGAGAAACGACTGCCTGGCCCTCGACGCGGCCGATCCGCTGGCCCCGCTGCGCGAAGCGTTCGCGTTGCCCGACGGCGTGATCTACCTCGACGGCAACTCGCTCGGCGCGCTGCCGAAGGCGACTGCTGCGCGCGTCCAGCAGGTCGTGCAGGACGAGTGGGGCAACGGCCTGATCCGCAGCTGGAACACCGCGGGCTGGATCGACCTGGCGCAGCGTCTGGGCAACCAGATCGCCAAGCTGGTGGGCGCCGGCGCGGACGAGTTGATCGTCGCCGATTCGACCTCGACCAACCTCTACAAGGCGCTGAGCACGGCCATCAGCCTGCAGAAGCTCGATGCGCCGGGCCGCGACCTCATCGTCTCCGAACGCAGCAATTTCCCGACCGACCTCTACATCGCCGAGACCCTGGCGCGGGCCCACGGCATGACGCTGGTCCTGATCGACGCGGACGAGCTGCCCACGCACCTGAACGAGCGGCTCGCGGTGCTGATGCTCACCCACGTCAACTACCGCACCGGCCGGATGTTCGACATGGCCGCCGTCACGCGTGACGCCCACGCCGCCGGCGCGCTGATGGTCTGGGATCTGGCCCACTCGGCGGGCGCCGTACCGGTCGACCTGACCGGCGCGGACGCCGACTTCGCGGTCGGCTGCAGCTACAAGTACCTGAACGGCGGCCCCGGCGCTCAGGCCTTCGTGTGGGCCCATCCGCGTCACACGGCGCGCATGGACCGCGAGCAGCTGCGCCAGCCGCTGTCGGGCTGGCTCGGTCATGCCGCGCCGTTCGAGTTCACGACCGACTACCGCCCGGCGCTCGGCATCCAGCGCTTCGTCTGCGGCACGCCGGCGCTGCTGTCGATGTCCGCCCTCGAGTGCGGGCTCGACGTGTTCGCCCGCGCCGAACGCTTCGGCGGCATGGCCGCGCTGCGCCGCAAGTCGCTGGCGCTGACCGACCTGTTCATCGCGTCGGTCGAGGCGCGTTGCGCGGGCCTCGGCCTGCGTCTGGTGACGCCGCGCGAGCATGCGCATCGCGGCAGCCAGGCCAGCTTCGCGCACGAAACGGGCGGCTATCCGATCATGCAGGCGCTGATCGCCCGCGGGGTGATCGGCGACTTCCGCGCGCCCGACCTGCTGCGCTTCGGCTTCACGCCGCTCTACACCCGCTTCGTCGACGTCTTCGACGCCGTCGAGCACCTGCACGCGGTGCTCGACGGCGGCGAGTGGCGCGAGGCCCGCTTCAACCAACGCGCCGCGGTCACGTGATGGGCACGACACCCGACAAGATCGTCGCCGAGGAAGGCGCCCAGCTCGACTTCTCGAAGGAGATGAGCTACGGCGACTACCTGCACCTGGACGCGATCCTGAGCGCCCAGCACCCGCGCTCGCCATCGCACGACGAGATGCTGTTCATCGTGCAGCACCAGACCAGCGAGCTGTGGATGAAGCTGCTGCTGCACGAGCTGACGGCGGCCGTGAAGTGCGTGGCTGCCGACGAGCTCGGCAGCGCGTTCAAGATGCTCGCGCGGGTCAGCAAGATCATGGAGCAGCTGGTCCACGCGTGGGACGTGCTCGCGACGATGACGCCGCCCGAGTACTCCGCGATGCGGCCCTACCTCGGCGCGAGCAGCGGCTTCCAGAGCGCGCAGTACCGCTGCATCGAATTCATGCTCGGCAACAAGAACGCCGCGATGCTCAAGCCCCACGCACACCGGCCCGAGCTGCTTGCGCGCGTCGAGGCGGCGTGGCGCGCGCCGTCGCTGTACGACGAGTCGCTGCGCCTGCTGGCGCGGCGCGGTCTGGCCGTGCCGGCCTCGCACACCGAGCGCGACTGGACCCAGCCGTACCAGGCCAGCGACGCTGTCGAGCAGGCCTGGCTGGTCGCGTACCGCGACCCGAAGGCGCACTGGGACCTGTACCAGCTCGGCGAGGAACTCACCGACCTGGAAGACGCATTTCGCCTCTGGCGCTTCCGCCATGTGACGACGGTCGAACGCATCATCGGCTTCAAGCGCGGCACCGGCGGCACCTCGGGCGTGGGCTACCTGCGCAAGATGCTCGACGTGGTGCTGTTCCCCGAAATCTGGAAGCTGCGCACGGACCTCTGATCCGCGCGCAGACCCGCCCGGGCTCAGCCCAGATTCACCGGCACGAAGATCTTGTCGCCGTCGCGCTGCACCAGCAGCGCAACGCTCTTCGGCTTGGCGCTCAGCACCTGCTTCACGGTGTCGACCGACCGCACCGGCCGGCCGTTGATCGCGAGCAGCACGTCGCCCGGCTGGATGCCGGCCTTCTCGGCCGGTCCGGCGACGTTCTCGATCACCAGACCTTCGTCGATCTTCGACTCGAGGCGCTCGTCGCGCGTCAGCGGGCGCATGCTCAGACCGAGCTGGCCGCGCTGCACGGCGCCGCTGGCGTCGGCCACCTGCGTGGCCTCCGCATCCGCGCCGCCGAGCTTGGCCTCGATGTCGCGCGGCGAGCGGTCACGCCACACCTTCAGCTTGACCTTCTCGCCCGGAGACGACAGCCCGATCAGGCTCGACAGCTCGCCCGAGCGCACCACCGGCTGGCCGTTGACCTCGGTGATCACGTCACCCGACTTCAGGCCTGCCGCCGCGGCCGCGCTGTTCGGCGCGACGTTGGCGACGAGCGCGCCGTCCGGCCGCTTCAACCCGAACGACTCGGCCAGCGCCTGGTTCAGGTCCTGGATCGTGACGCCCAGGCGCGCGTGGCTCGCCTTGCCGGTCGCGACGATCTGGTCCTTGACCTTCATCGCGACGTTGATCGGAATCGAGAAGCTCAGACCCTGGAAGCCGCCGCTTTGCGAGTAGATCTGCGCGTTGATGCCGACCACCGTGCCGGTGCCGTCGAACAGCGGCCCGCCGGAGTTGCCGGGGTTCACCGCGGCGTCGGTCTGGATGAACGGCACGACCGTGTTGTCACCCGGCAGCGAGCGGCCCTTGGCGCTGACGATGCCCTGCGTCGCCGTCTGCTCCAGGCCGTAGGGCGCGCCGATCGCGAGCACCGGGTCGCCGACCTCGAGGTTGCGCGCATCGCCGATCCGCACCGTCGGCAGGTCCTTGGCGTCGATGCGCAGCACCGCGATGTCGGTGGTCGGGTCGGAGCCCAGCACCTTGGCGGTGAACTCGCGCCGGTCGCTCAGCTTGACGGTCACGTCCTTCGCCTCGCGCACGACGTGCGCATTGGTCAGGATCAGCCCGTCCGAGCTGATGATGAAGCCCGAGCCCATGCCGCGGAACGGCACGTTGCCACCGCCTTGCGGGCCGCGCTGCTGGAACCCCGGCATCCCGCGGAAGAACTTGAAGAACGGGTCGTTCTCCATCCCCGGGGGGAGGCCCTGCTCCTCGGCCGAGGTCTTGTGCATGCCGGCGACGGTGACGCCGACCACGGCCGGGCCGAAGGTCTTGACGATCGCGCGGTAGTTCGGCGTGTTCTGTGCCGGCAGCATCGCCACCGGGGCCGGCGCGGTGATGTCCGAGACGGCCTGGTAGGTCGACGGTGCAGCCGGCTGCGTGACGGCGGGCTTGCTCTTGAGCCAGCCGGGCAGATCGATCGCGCCCGCGGTTCCCACCGCCAGCACGCCCGCGGCGACGAGCGCCGCGCTGAGGGGTTTGAGTGGTGACATGTTCGCTCCTTGGCTCGTGGCCGATCGCGGGATATTCCGCATGGCCCAAAGATAGGAGCGCCCGGTTAGGGCACGGTTAGCGCCCGGTTAAGCGGGCGTTAAGTCACCGCCCGTTCAGGGCTTCAGCGTCAGGTCGCCGACGTAGGCCAGCCCCTTGCCATGGGTGTTGTCCGCGTCGGCGCCGACCGCCACCGCCACCACGTCCGGCACGTTGCCCTCGGACTCGTCCTTGAACATGCGCTGGTGGTCGGCGGCGAGGTTGCGCTTCTCGCTGACCCATTGCCCGAGCTTCGCGCTGCCGCTTTGCAGCACCATGAAGCGGATGCGCTTGGTGAACGCGCTGACGAGGTCGGTGTTCGCAGGCAGCTTGTTGTCCCACACGTAGCACAGCGTCTCGGTCGGCACGTCCTCACCGGTGCTGGAGCGCGCGAGCGACAGCTTGGCGCGTTCGCCGAACGGCAGCTTGCTGCCATCGAAGCCGAACGAGACACAGACCTTGGCCGCCGCGTCCTCGCCCGACCGCACCTTCAGGTCGGCCTCGTCGATCAGCTTGTCGACCCGCCAGCGCCACGACAGCGTGGCCTGGTCGGAGACCTTGACCTTCATCGCGTGGACCAGGTTGCCGTACGAATCTTCGGCGGTGACCTTCAGCACCTTCGCGCCGCCCAGTTCGACTATCGAGAACTTGGTTGGCGTCTTGTTCGGCAGCGTGGTGAATTTCCAGGCGGCGGGCGGGTCGCCGGCGGCCGCGGAGGAGAAGGCCGCAATCGACGCGTCGTCGGCCGCCCGGGTGGGCGCCGCGATGCACAGGCCGAGCAGGAGCACAGGGAGGAATCGCATCGGGTCAGTCTCCGGGTGAGTCGACAGGGCTGATCGCGCACGCAGGACCGGCGCGCGGCTGGGTTGTACCAGAGAAGACGCGTTCACGCAGCCCTTGTTCATGGGCCAGAATCCCGACCTGGATACCGACATGTCCGGCCCCTGCCGGCCGCCTCAACGAAAGGCCGTGCCTTGTTTGCGAACCTGCTTGCCGAGCTTCAACGCTATATGCAGGCGGCGCTCGAATCGCCGTCGGAGCTGTTCGCGATCCTGTCGGTCGTGGTCGCCGCCGCCTTCGTGCTGGTCAGCAGCTTCGTCAAGACGATGATCCCGCTGCGCTGGCTGGCCATCGGCAGCAATGTCGGCTTCGTTGCCTACGGCGCGCTGCACCCCTCCTACCCGATGCTGCTGCTGCACGCGACGCTGCTGCCGCTCAATTTCTTCCGGCTCGCCGAGATGAAGCGGCTCACGCGCCGCGTCGAGGCGGTGCGCGCCGAGGGCGAGCTCTCGTCGGTGTGGCTGCGGCCCTATATGCGGGCGGCCAAGATGCGCAAGGGCGCGGTGCTGTTCCACCAGGGCGACATCGGCGACCGGCTCTACATGCTGGCCGATGGCCGGATCGAGCTGGTCGAGACCGGCGGGAGCCTGGCGCCGGGGCAGATCTTCGGCGAGATCGCGTTCTTCTCGCCGGACCGGCGCCGCCGCCTGACGGCCCGCTGCGCCGAACCCTGCACGGTGCTGTCGATCGACGAGAGCACCGTCAAGCAGCTGTACTACCAGAACCCGGCGTTCGGCTTCAAGATGATCGAGCTGGTGGCCTCACGCTTCGCGGCCGACGTCGACCGCGTCAACGCCGACCTGGCGAGGGTGCGCGCGGAGCGCGATCAGCTCGCCGCCAGGCTCGCCGAGAGCGACTGAATCGCCTCTTTCAACTTGGTGCGGGCGACGCCCTGGCACTGCTCGCGGCTCAGGCTCGGCACCGCGTCGAACGCGGTCGCCGACTTGATCGGCGCATAGACCACCTTGGTGCCCTGCACCGGCAGCAACACGACCGGCAGCAGCATCGCGCGCGCGGTGACCACGCAGGTCTTGTTCTCGGTGAAGCCGCCGGTGATCTCGCTGACGAAGCGGAACTTGCGGATCGGGTACAGCTTGGTGACGCGGGCCGGCGTCGTCTCCTTCCAGATCTTCTCGGCCGTCGGTGCGTCGATCAGGAAGCTCGCCGAGTCGTCCAGGCTCATCGGCTTGGGCGGCGCGGCGAAGGCCTGGGTCGCCAGGGTCAAGGTCACGGCCAGGATCGAAACGACAGATTTCATGGTTCGCCTTGCGAAGGTTTGGAAAGAAGCAGGGCGCCCGCCGGCGCTGCGCCCGGTAGTGTAGGCAGAGCCGGCGACGCCGGCGGCATTATGTCGGGAATGGCGGCCGGGAACCGCAGCTCGACCCGCAAGCCGCCGAGCGGCGAGTCGGCGAGCGCGACGCTCGCGTGATGCCGGTCGGCCATGCTGCGCACGATCGCCAGGCCCAGGCCGGTGCCCGCCTCGTTGCCGGGCGCATGGCGGTAGAAGCGGTCGAACACCCGCGCCCGCTCGTCGGCCGGAATGCCCGGGCCGCTGTCGTCGACGCGCAGCCAGCCCGCACCGCCCTCCTCGCCCACGCTCACGTCGACGCGCGCGCCGGCGGGCGCATAGCGCACGGCGTTGTCGACGAGGTTGCGGACCATGATCGCCAGCGCCGCCGCGTCGCCCTGGACGCGGACCGGTGCCTCGGCATGCAGCGCCAGCGTCGTGCCGCGCGTCTGCGCGAAAGGCACCGTCTCGGCCAACGCCGTGCGTGCGACCTCGCCCAGATCGACCGGCGCAAAGGCCGCCAGTGGCGCGCCGGGCTCGGCACGGGCCAGCGTCAGCAACTGCTCGACCAGCCGCGCCGCGCGGTCGATGCCGTCGTTCAGCGCGTCGACGGCGGCCGCCCGGGCGGCGTCGTCGGGCGCGCGCCGCAGCAGCTGCATCTGCAGCTTCAGCGCGGTCAGCGGCGAGCGCAGTTCGTGTGCGGCGTCGGCGACGAAGGCCCGCTGCGCGCCGAGCGACGTGCCGAGCCGCTGCAGCAGCCCGTTCAGCGCCGCGACGAGTGGCGCGACCTCGTCCGGCAGCCCGGCGGTCGGCAGCGGTTGCAGCGACTGCTCGTCGCGCGCGCGAACGCCCTCGGCCACGCGTCGCAGCGGCGCGAGCGTGCGTGCCGCCAGCCACCACACCAGCAGCGCCATCGCCGGCGCGATCACCAGCAGCGGCGCGACGCTGCGCAGCGCCGCACCTGCGGCGAGCCGGCGCCGAGTCTGCAGCGGTTGCGCGACCTGGATCACCCGGTCGCGCGACGCGACGCTGAAGGTGCGCCAGGTGCTGCCGCGCACCGTCACGTCGGCCAGGCCGAGCAGCGCCCGGGTCGGCAGGTCGTCGCGCAGGCGCGGCGGGTAGATCACGCGGCCGTCCGCGGTCCAGATCTGCACGACGAAATCGAGTTCCTCGTCGGCCAGCGTGCTCGCCTGCGCGGGCGCGATCTCGCCCTGGTCGCGCAGCGAGAACGCCATCTGCCGCAGCTGATAGTCGAACAGCGCCTCGGTCTCGGCCAGCACGTTGCGGTAGGTCAGCACCCCCAGCAGCGCGGCGGTGACGACGAGCATGCCCAGCAGCGCAAGCAGCACGCGAACGCGGATCGAATTCATGGCTTGCCGACGAAGTAGCCGACGCCGCGGATGTTCTGGATGAAGTCCGCACCGAGCTTGCGCCGCAGCTGGTGGATGTAGACCGAGACCGCGTTGCTCTCGATCTCCTCGCCCCAGCCGTACAGCCGGTCCTCGAGTTGCGCGCGGGACAGCAGCGCGCCGGGGCGCTGCAGCAGCGCCTCCAGCACGGCGAATTCGCGCGCCGACAGCAGCACCGGCACGCCGTCGCGGGTCACCTGCCGCGTGGCCGGGTCGAGCGTGACGCCGCCGAATGCAAGCGCCGGTTGCGCCCGGCCGCTGTGCCGACGCAGCACCGCGCGGATCCGCGCGCCGAGTTCGTCGAGATCGAACGGCTTGACGAGGTAGTCGTCGGCGCCGGCATCGAGCCCGGCGACCTTGTCGCCGGGGCCGTCGCGCGCGGTCAGGACGATCACCGGCGTGGCGTCCTGGCGCGCCCGAAGCGCGCGCAGCACGGCGAGGCCGCCGTCCGGCGTCGCGTTCGCGCCGCGCGCCGCGCTGTCGGGCAGGCCGAGGTCCAGCAGCACCAGGTCGAAGCGCTCGCTGGCCAGCGTGGCTTGCGCCGACGCCGCATCGCGCACCCAATCGACCGCGTAGCCCTCGAGGCGCAGTGCGCCGCGCAGGCTGTCGCCGATCATCCGGTCGTCTTCCACCAGCAGCAGTCTCATTGGAAAAGCATACGGTATCGTGCCGGCATGCCGGCCACCTTGCGACACACCCTGCTCTCGTTCCGCGACCTGCTCGCGACCTTCGGGCCGTTCATCGTGCTGGCGGCGGCGCTGCTGGTGCTCGCCTACTGGATCCTCGACCCGACGCCCCCGCGCAAGGTGGTCCTGGCCACCGGCACCGAGCAGGGCGCCTATGCCGAGTTCGGCAAGCGCTATGCGCAGATCCTCAAGACCTACGGCATCACCGTCGAGTTGCGGCCGACGCAGGGCGCCGCCGAGAACCTGCGCCTGCTGCAGGACCCGGCCAGCGGCGTCGATATCGCGTTCATGCAGGGCGGTGCCGGCGAGCACCTGCGCAAGGAGGCCGATTCGCTCGCGCCGTCCGACGAAGGCGACGACCACCCGACGCTGGTCTCGCTCGGCAGCCTGTTCTACGAACCGGTCTGGCTGTTCTACCGCACCGACGCGGCCGAGCGCCTGCTGAAGGCGCCGACGCTGTCCAGCCTGTCACAGCTGCCAGGCTGGCGCCTGAACGTCGGCGCCAACGGCAGCGGCGCGCCGAACCTGATGAACAAGCTGTTCGAGGCCAACCGTATAGACCCGAAGGCGCTGACGCTGGTGCGCAAGTCGCAGACGCCGGCCGCGGTGGACCTGATCGGCGGCGACGTGGACGCGCTGGTCTTCGCCTCGGCGCCCGAATCGCTGATGGTGCAGATGCTGCTGCAGACGCCGGGCATCGGCCTGTACGACTTCGCGCAGGCCGATGCCTACTCGCGTCGCTTCCCGTTCCTGACGCCGGTGACGCTGCCGCGCGGCGTGGTCGACCTGGCCGGCGACCTGCCGCCGCGCGACGTGCGCCTGCTCGCGCCGACCGCCACGCTGCTCGCTCGTGCCACCACCCATCCGGCCCTGCTGCAGCTGTTCATGCAGGCGGCACAGCAGATCCACGGCGGCGCCGGCTGGTTCCAGCACAAGGGCGACTTCCCGAAGGCGGGCGGCACTGAGCAGCCGCTCGCCAAGGAAGCGCAGCGCTTCTACGCCAACGGCATTCCGGTGCTGCAGCGCTACCTGCCGTTCTGGCTCGCGAACCTGGTCGACCGGATGTGGCCGGTGCTGGTCTCGATCATCGCGATCCTCATCCCGCTCTCGCGGATGCTGCCGCCGCTCTACCAGTTCCGCATCCGCTCGCGGATCTTCCGCTGGTATGCGCAGCTGCGCGAGGTCGAGGAGGCCGTCGGCAAGCGGCCGGCCGACCAACTGCTCGCTGAACTGGGCGAGATCGAGTCGCGCGTCGAGGAGGTGCATGTGCCGCTCAGCTACGCCGACGAGCTGTACTCGCTGCGCAGCCACATCCAGATGGTCGGCAACCGCCTGCGCATGGCCGACAGCCCGGTGGGAGAGGCCGCGTGAACGACAAGGCCCGCGTGGTCATCGTCGGCTGCGGCTTCGGCGGCATCGAGGCGGTACGCTCGCTGTCGAAGGCGCCGGTCGAGATCACGCTGGTCGATCGCACCAACCACCACCTGTTCCAGCCGCTGCTGTACCAGGTCGCGACGGCCGGGCTCTCCGCACCGGCGATCAGCGCGCCGATCCGCCACACGCTGCGGCGCGAGATGAAGCGCGGCAACCTGACGATCCTGCAGGCCGAGGTCACCGACGTCGACGCCGCGAACCGGTGCGTGCTGCTCGACGACGGCGCCGCGCTGCCGTACGACCACCTGATCGTCGCGGCGGGCGCCACCCACAGCTACTTCGGCCACGACGACTGGGCGGAGTTCGCGCCGGGCCTGAAGACGCTCGACGATGCGTTCAAGATCCGCGCCCGCGTGATCGGTGCGTTCGAGCGCGCGGAGCGCTGCACCGCCGGCACCGAACGCGATGCCGAGCGCGAGGCGTGGATGACCTTCGTCGTGATCGGCGCCGGACCGACCGGCGTCGAGATGGCCGGCACGATGACCGAGATCGCGAACCACACACTGCCGCAGGAGTTCCGTCGCATCGATTCGACCCGCGCCCACGTCGTCCTGCTCGAAGGCTCGGACCGCGTGCTCGGCTCGTTCGTCCCGCAGCTTTCGCGGCGCGCCCGCGAGCAGCTCGAGCGTCTCGGCGTCGACGTGCGCACCGGGTGCAAGGTCATCGGCATCGATGCCGAAGGCGTCACCTACGAGACGCGGGACGGCGACCATGCCAAGATGTGGCGGCTGCCGAGCCGGACGGTGATCTGGGCCGCGGGGGTCGCCGGCTCACCGCTCGGCCGCGCGCTCGCCGCCAGCGCGGGCGCCGTGCTCGACCGCGCGGGTCGCGTGATCGTGAAGCCCGACCTCAGCCTGCCAGACCACCCGGAGATCCTCGTGATCGGCGATCTGGCGTCCGCACTCAGCACGCCCGCCGATCCGTCCAAGGGCAAGCCGACGCCGGTGCCCGGGGTCAGTCCCGGCGCCAAGCAGATGGGACGCGCTGCGGCCCTGAACGTGATCCGGCGTCTGAAGGGCCAGGCGACGCAGCCGTTCCGCTACATCGACTATGGCAACCTCGCGACCGTCGGCCGCAAGGCGGCCGTCGTCGACCTGACCGTGCCCCATTTCGGCGCGCTGCGCTTCTCAGGCTACTTCGCGTGGCTGTTCTGGCTGTTCGCCCACATCTGGTTCCTGATCGGCTTTCGCAACCGGCTCATCGTGATGCTGGACTGGGGCTGGGCGTACTGGACCTACGAGCGCTCGGCGCGCGTGGTGGCAGAGCCACCCTCGCCGCGGCGTGACCCGGCGTCCTGAGCGGCTCGCAGGTCACTTGTCCTTGTCGCGCCCCCGGCCTTCCGGCGGGCCGCCGCGGCCGTGGTCCTGTTGCGCCTCACCGCCCCGGCGGCCCGGCTGGGCCTCGCGCCCCGAGCCGCCGCCCTGCGGTCCGCGCTGCTCGGGCGGGCGCTGCGGCGGTGGCTGCACGCGCTCGGCCTGGGGACGCGGCTGTGCCTGGGCGGGCTGCTCGCGCGTCCGTTCGGGGCGTCCCTGCGGACGCTCCGGCGGCCCGTTCGGGCGCTCCACCTGCGGCCGCGGCGGCTGCACTTGAGGATGCGGCGGCTGCACCTGCGCACGCGCGTGCGACCCCTCGGACGGCTGCGGGCGCTGCGCGTCGCGCGGCGGTGGCGGCACCGGCCGATCCGGGCGCCGTTCGGTGCGGTCCGGCCGCGCGTCGCGCGGCGGTGGCGCCATCGCGCTGGACGGTGCGACCGGGCGCTGGAACTGCTGCTTCGACACCGCTTCGCGCGGCTGGTAGCGGTAGTTCTGCGCGCGCAGTTCGCGCTGCTGCTCCGGCGCACGCGGGTAGCGGTCGCCGGTGTACTTGCGCTGGTAGACCGGCAGCGGGGCCGGGGCCGGCACCGCGCGACGGTCCCAGCGGTCCCAGCCGCGGTGGCGGTTCTCCCAGTCGCGACCCCAGTGATCGCCCCAGCGCGGCGGCGCGTCCGCGCGCCACGATCGGAAGTAGACCGGCGGCCGGCGGTAGTAGCGCACCGGCACCCGCAGCACGAACACCGGCACGTAGGCCGGCTCGACCAGGTACCACGGGCCGTTGTACCAATCGCTCGAGTACCAGTTGTCGTCTGCGTAGACCCAGTACAGGCCGTCGTAGAAGAAATAGTTGGTGCTGGCGCTGGGCGCGTAGTAGACCGGGTAGCCCGGCACCCGCACGAGTTGCGGATACGACGGCAGGTTGATGCCGATGTTCACGCCCGGCAGCGAGATGCCCACGCCGACGCTGACCTGCGCCTGCGCTGCGGGCAGCGCGCCGAACAGCAGCGGCAGCGCCAGCAACAGCGAGGCAGCGGGATGAATGGGACGGTTGTTGTTCCTCATGGAGGCTCCTGTTGACGCACCGGATTCGGCGACGCGCACGTCCACCCGACAAGCGGGCGGCCGCCGTCAGTGTCGGCGAAGCACCGTGGACACGCCACCGGACACCGCGCCGGGGTGCGGTAGCCTCGTTCCTACGCCGGCCCATCAGACTTCTAGAATCCCGACACGCGCCTTCCCGGCCGCCCCTCAGGACACACCGCATGGACACCCGCACCTCCCCCTACCGCCTGCGCATCGAAAAGGTCCGTGATGCGCTGCGCCGCCACGGCCTGGCCGCCGTACTGGTGCCGTCGAGCGACCCGCACCTCAGCGAATACCTGCCCGCGCGCTGGCAGGGCCGGCAGTGGCTGTCGGGCTTCACCGGATCGATGGGGACGCTGGTCGTCACGCTCGAGACCGCCGCGGTGTTCGCCGACAGCCGCTACTGGGTGCAGGCCGAGGCCGAACTCGCCGGGACCGGCACCGAGCTGGTCAAGATCCCGACCGGCAATTCGAGTGCGCACGTCGAGTGGCTCGCGCGGCACGTGCCGGCTGGCGCGACGGTCGGCGTCGATGGCAGCGTGCTCGGCCTGGCCGCCGCGCAGCAGCTGCAGACCGCGTTGACCGCCGCACGCGTTAACCTGCGGACCGACTTCGACGCGCTGGCCGAGGTCTGGCCCGAGCGTCCCGGCCTGCCGGATGCCGCCGTGTACGAACACCGCGCCCCCGAGGCACCCCTGCCGCGCGCAGCCAAGCTCGCGCAGGTGCGCGCGGCGATGGCGCAACACGGCGCGACCCATCACTTCATTTCCACCGTCGACGACATCGCGTGGTTGTTCAACCTGCGCGGCGCCGACGTCAGCTTCAACCCGGTCTTCCTGGCCCACGCGCTGGTGGATGCGCGCGGCGTGACCCTGTTCGTCGCCGACGGCAAGGTCGCACCGCCGCTGCAGGCCGCCCTCGCCGGCGATGGCGTGCGCGTCGCGCCCTACGCGGACGCGACAACCGCCCTGGCGGCACTGCCCGGCGAGGCGGTGTTGCTGATCGACCCGAAGCGCGTGACCTTCGGCGCGCGCAGCGCCGTCAAGGTGCGCGTGGTCGAGGCGATCAACCCGAGCACGCTGGCGAAAAGCCGCAAGACCGACGCCGAGGCCGCCCACGTCCGCGCCGCGATGGCGCAGGACGGCGCCGCGATGTGCGAGTTCTATGCGTGGTTCGAGGCCGCGCTGGCCGACGGCACCCGCAGCGAGCCGATCACCGAGCTGACGATCGACGAGCAGCTCAGCGCGGCGCGCGCCAGGCGCCCTGGGTTCGTCGGCCTGAGCTTCAACACGATCGCCGCGTTCAACCGGAACGGCGCGATGCCGCACTACCATGCGACGCCCGAATCGCACGCCACGATCGAAGGCGATGGCCTGCTGCTGATCGACTCCGGCGGCCAGTACCTGGGCGGCACGACCGACATCACGCGGGTCTGGCCGATCGGCACGATCACCGCCGAGCACCGCCGCGACTACACGCTGGTGCTCAAGGGGACGCTGGCCTTGAGCCGCACCCGCTTCCCGCGCGGCACGCTGTCGCCGATGCTCGACGCGATCGCACGCGCGCCGCTGTGGGCCCACGGGCTCGAGTACGGCCACGGCACGGGCCACGGCGTCGGCTACTTCCTCAACGTGCACGAGGGCCCGCAAAGCATCTCGAAGGCGATCCCCGATGCGACGATGGCGATGGAGCCCGGCATGATCACCAGCATCGAGCCCGGCCTGTACCGGCCCGGCCGCTGGGGCATCCGGATCGAGAACCTGGTGCTGAACGTGCCGGCCGCGACGACCGAGTTCGGCGAGTTCCTCGAATTCGAGACGCTCACGCTTTGCCCGATCGACACCCGCTGCATCGATCGCACGCTGCTGCGTGCCGACGAGATCGACTGGCTCAACGCGTACCACGCGACCGTCCGCGAACGCCTCGCGCCGCTGGTGGACGGGGCCGCGCTGGCCTGGCTGACCACGCGCACCGAGCCGATCTGACGGGGCGGCCGGCGACAGGCGGTCGACGCCCGTCGCGGCAGACTGCAGTCCATCCCGCACCGGGCGCGGTTCATCGCACACCGGTTGGCGCGCGCCGGACCGGCTCCTAGAGTTCGCTCCATCGCATCCCGCGAACGAGCCGAACCAGGAGCCCCACCATGATCAGCCGCCTCACCCTCAGCGCCGTCATCTTCGCCATCGTCGGTACCACCTCGCTGGCATTTGCCGCGACGGTGCGTCACCCGCCCGTCGATGCGCCCGCCGCCGCCAAGCAGGTGCGCGTGGTGCAACTCGAACGCGTCGTCGTCGTCGCCAAGCGCCTCGCACCGGAAGTGCGCTGATCCGCTCCAGCGCGGCACGCGCCGCGCACCGCTCTCCAGGTGTCATGCGCCGGAGGCCCTCCGGACTCCGGGCCTCGGGCGCCTTTTTTTATGGCGCCCGGAAAGCGTGCCGGCAAGCCGCTGCTACCCTCGCCGCATGACGACGAACACCACCGTGACGCCGGCCATCGGCGTCGACCTGGGCGGCACCAAGATCGAGGCGATCGCGCTCGACACGCGAGGCGCGACGCTCTGGCGCGAGCGCGTCCCCACACCGGCCGGCGACTACCACGCGATCCTGGCGACGGTTGCGGCGCTCGTCGCCCGCGCCGAACGTGATCTGGGCGCGAGCGGCTGCAGCGTCGGCGTCGGCACCCCCGGCAGCGCGACGGCTGCCGGGTTGATCAAGAACGCCAACTCCACCTGCCTGAACGGCCAGCCGCTGCAGCGCGACCTGGCCGACACGCTGCAGCGCCCGGTGCGCCTGGCCAACGACGCCAACTGCCTGGCGCTGTCCGAGGCCACGGACGGCGCCGCTGCGAGTGTGCCAGTGTCGTTCTCGGTGATCCTGGGCACCGGCGTCGGCGGCGGCATCGTCGTCGACGGGCGGCTGCTCGACGGGCCGAACGGCCTGGCTGGCGAGTGGGGCCACATGCCGCTGCCCTGGCCCGACGCCGGTGAGCTCGCCGCACCGGCGTGTTTCTGCGGGCGGCGCGGCTGCATCGAGACCTGGCTCAGTGGCCCCGGCATCGCGCGGGATCACGCAGCGCACGGCGGCCCCTCGCTGACCGCGCGCGACATCGGCGAGCGCGCGGCACGAGGCGATGCGGCCTGCGCACAAACACTGCGGCGGCACGAATCGCGCCTGGCGCGCAGCCTGGCGCTGGTGATCGACCTGCTCGACCCGCACGTCATCGTGCTGGCCGGCGGGGTGTCGCAGCTCGACGGCCTGACCGACAACGTGCCGCGGCTGTGGGGCGAGCACGTCTTCAGCGGCGGCTTGCAGGACGCCGTGCGCACGCGGCTGGTGCGCAGTCGCCATGGCGACTCGTCCGGTGTGCGCGGCGCCGCCTGGCTCTGGCGCGAGCGCTGAAGACGGCGCCGGCGGCGTCCATCGCGCTGCATGGCCGTTCGACAGCGGCAATCTGCAGCCTGTCGCAAGTGCCTTGGTGAGCGCGAGGCGAACTCCTAGAGTTCATTCCAACGCGGCACGAACACACCGCGTCATCGAACCAGGAGTTCCACCATGATCGACCGCCTCTTCACCGCCACGCTGACCTTCTGCCTGCTGATCGGCGGCACGCTCGCGATCGGCTCGGCGATGCTCGGCATCGACCAGCCGGTTGCCTCCCCGCGAGCCGCCTCCGCGCCGGCACAGGTCGTCCAGCTCGAGCGCGTCGTGATCGTCGGCAAGCGGCTCGCGCCGACGACCGACGTCGCGCAGTCGGACAGCGAGACCGCCCCGCGTGTCCAGTGAGCACGACTCACATCTGACGAAACACGTGCACGAAGCTGCGGCTGACCGGCAGCACCTCGGCACGACCTTTCAGATGCACCTCGGCGGTCTCGTTCAGGCCCCGCTGGACCTGCGCCACGCGATGCAGGTTGACGATCACCGAGCGATGGATCTGCGCGAAGCGCTCGGAATCGAGTTCCTCCGCCAATTCGCGGATCGTGCGGCGGATCAGCGCCTCGCCGCCCTCCCACACCACCAGCGTGTATTTCTCGTCGGCGCGCAGGTAGATGACCTGCTCGACCGGGATCAGCCGCACGCTCGCGCCGACCGATGCCCGTATCCATTGCAGGTGCGGCGGCGCCGGCGCAGCGGCCGCGCCGCGACGCGCCAGTTCGGCGGCCAGGCGATCCAGCACCGCATCGAGCGCGCCCGCATCGGCCGCTGACGGCGCCGGCTGCGCCAGGCGCTCGCGCAAGCGCGCGACCGTGTCGGCCAGGCGCACCTCGTCGAACGGCTTGACCAGGTAATCGACCGCGCCCTGCGCGAACGCCTGCACCGCGTAGCGTTCGTGCGCCGTCACGAACACGACGTGCGCGCGACGGGACACCGCGCGCGCCGCCTCGATGCCGCTCAGCCCGGGCATGTGCACGTCGAGGAACACGATGCGCGGGGCGTGCGCCTCGAACAGCTCGACCGCCTCGCGGCCGTTGCGCGCTTCGGCGACGACCACCAGTTCGGGCCACAGCCGCGCCAGGTGCACCCGCAGGCGCTCGCGCAGCAGCGGCTCGTCGTCGGCGATCAACGCGGTCGGGTTCATCACGCGACGGGCCCAGGCGGATCGAAGCGGATCGTCGCGCAGACGCCATGCGGGCGCACCTCGCTGAGCTCGAGTTGCGCACCCGCCCCGTAGAACGCCTGCAGCCGGGCACGCAGGTTCGCCAGGCCCGTACCGGGTTCGGCGGTCTCGCGCAGCCCGGCGCCGGTGTCGCTGACGCTGACATTCGCGCGGCCCTGCGCCAGCCACGCGCGCACCTCGATCGTCCCGCCCTGCTCGGCCGGGTCGATGCCGTGGCGGACCGCGTTCTCGACCAGCGTCAACAGCGCCATCGCCGGGAAGCGCAGCGCCGCGAGCTCGGGCGCGATGTCGATCGTGAAGCGCAGGCGGTCCGGCATGCGCATGTGCATCAGCTCGAGGTAGGCGCGCGCGAGCGCGGCTTCGTGGCCGAGCGTGGCTTGCGCATCGTCGAGACGCGGCATCGCGGCGCGCAGGTACGCGATCAGGCTGCGCAGCACCGGCGCGGCCTGCGGCGAGCCGGACTCGACCAGCGCCTGCACGTTGGCGAGCGTGTTGAACAGGAAGTGCGGCTCGATCTGCGCGTGCAGCAGCTTCAGCTGCGCATCGAGCGCCTGGCGCTCGAGCTGGCTCTTCTCGAGCGCGAACTCGAGCTGCTGGTGACGGGCCTGCGCGTCGCGCTCGCGGTAGAGCACGCCGAGCGCGAGCAGCGGCGCGATCGCGAGCACCAGCATCGTGATGACGATGAAGCCGCGCACCAGCCCCGGGTTGCCGGTGAATCGGGCCCACTCGCCGCCCACCAGGCCCATGTACAGCAGCAGCGTGGCCAGCGGAACCGCGAGCACCACGGCGACGATCTGGCTGACCCAGCGCGGCACGCCGGGCACCGGCCACAGCCCGGCCGCCGTGAACGCCATCAGCACCAGCGTCGCGATCAGCAGCAGCCGCCACACCAGGCCGACGTACGAGGTCAAGAAGATCGGGCTGATCAGCGCCGAGATCACGACGACCAGCGCCACCATCAGAAGCAGCCGGCGCGGCGTCAGCGCCGCGATGAACTGGCGCAGCGTGGCGGCCGGAGCGGGCATCGAGGACATGGCCGCAAGCGTACCGCGCAGGCCGCCCGGCGGCGCATCCGGCAAGCCCCGCCGGCGATGAACGACGGGATTCGGGGAGCGAGCCGCGACGAACCCGGCGCGAACGCCGGGCCGCCGCCGCGTCAGGCGCCCGGGCGGGCGATGCGCGCGGCGAGCGACTGCGACAGCATGTCCGCGCTGTCCTGCAGGTGCGCGCGCGCGTCGGCGCTCAGGCTGCCACGCTGCGCGGCGCTGTTCAGCCGCGCGAGCAGCGCCTGCGCCTGCACGCGCATCAGGCTGCGCGCATCGGCGCGGCCGGCGCTGCCCGGGCGCAGCAGGCTGGCGCTGATCCGGTTCAGGTGCTCGCGCTGCAACGCGCGGCGCGGCGCGGGGATGTCGGCACCGGTGTCGAGCTCGCTCCAGATGTCGCGACCGAGCCGGCCATACAGCTCCGACAGCTGCAGCGCACCGCCGCGCGCGGTCGCCTTGCCCTGGTTGTCGAGGATGCGCGCCGCGACATCGTCGCCCATCAGCTGGTTCAGCAGCGCGCGCTGGACGGCCAGCAGGCGATCGGGCACCGAGAATTCGGTCGCGACCGGCGCGGCACCGCGCTCGAGCGCATCGGTGCGCTCCTGGAAGTCCGGCGCGAGGCGGCGTTGCAGCGACGGCGAGACCGGCAGGCTGTCGGCCGCGAACAGGCTGCGCGAGATCTGGTCGATCGCGTCGCGCTGTGCGGCGACCGGCACCGGCTCCAGCGGGTCGCGGCCCGAGCCGGGGAAGTCGCGCAGCGTGCGGACCCCGCCGACCTGGCGCGCCAGCAGGCCCACCGAGCGCGCGACGTCGTTGACCGCGTAGTTCAGCGAACGGCGCAGCACCGCATAGTCGCGGTCGGGCGCGAGCGCGCGGGTCTCCTGGCGCTTGAACAGGTCGCGGGCGATCGCCAGGCGCTTCTTCGCGAATGCGACGGAATCGGAGCCCAGGTCGAACTGCAGCGCATCGGGGTCGATGCCGAGGTAGTTGTCCTCGTCGGTGCCGAAGGCCAGTTCGGGCTCGTTGCTGCGCGCCGCGATGCGTTCGAGCGCGGCCTTCTCGTCGCCTTCGGCCAGCGGCCGGTAGGCGTATTCGATCGCCCAGTAGTCATACGGACCGAGCGTGGTCTGGTACGGCGCGACCGGCCGCGCGCCCGGGCTCGGCAGGTTGACCGGCGCGTACTCCATCACCGAGCCGGTCAGCGCGTGGGTGCGCGTGAACTCGGGGTCGGACAGCTGCGCGTCGGTGTACGCACGCGACGCGCGGAAATTGTGCCGCAGGCCGAGCGTGTGCCCGACCTCGTGCATCGTCGTGTCCTTCAGGTAGGCGAGCACGTAGGCCTCGGCCTCGGGGCTGTCCGGATCGAGATCGCCACGCGCTTCGAGCACGTCGAGCGCGTAGCCGAGCTGGTCGGCGGCCTGGTCGGCGTTGCGGCAGGCGCGCGCGTCGAAGGCCTCGCCATCGGCGGCGCCGCCGAACTGCATCAGCCGCGCCAGTTCGGCCGGGCTGCTGCCGTTCAGGATCTGCGCACGCGAGGCGCGCACGTTGCGCGACGACAGGCTCTCGATGCCGATGTTGGCCGCCAGGATCTCGCCGCTGCGCGGGTCGACATGGCTCGGCCCGATCGCGCCGAAGCGCGGCGCGGCGTTGGTCATCCAGCGCACCGAGGCGCCGCCGTCGAGCGTGTCGAAATCGGCGTCGTCGGGCTGAACCCTGGCCTGCACCGCGTCCTTGAAGCCGATGCGCTCGAAGGCCTTGTTCCATTCCAGGATGCCGGCGGTGATCGTCGCGCGGTACTTGACCGGAATCGTGCGGTCGAGCCAGAACACGATCGGCTTGACCGGCTCGGACAGCGCCGCCGCCGGGTCCTTCTTCTCGAGCCGCCAGCGGTCGACGTGGCGCACGACCGGCGTGCGCGCGAGGTCGTCGCTGAAGTCCCACTGCGACTGCGTGAAGTAGCCGATGCGCGAGTCGGCGGCGCGCGGGCGCATCGGCGCGTCAGGCAGCGCCGTGAAGGTGTAGTTCGCGGTCACGAACAGGCTGCGCGGGTCCGGCACCGCGATCGGCACCGTCGGCACCGGCGCGCCGGGCGGCGTGTTCGGCTGGCGCACCGCGATCGAGCCGGTCGCGAAGTGCTGCATCACCTCGAGCGACAGGCCTTCCGGGCGTACGCGCAGCGCGGTGATCGCCGAGTTGCGCGCGTCGAAGCCGTAGCCTTGGCGGAACGTGCGCTGCAACTGCCCGCCGACCGCGAGCATGTCGTTGATGAACAGCGCATTGCCGTCGACCAGCACCGACTTGCGCTCCGGGTGCGGCTGGCTCGCCACCGGTGTGCTGGCCAGCAGGCTCGGCGAGAACGCCGCCGCCACCGCGCGGCCTTCGGGCGTGCCGGCGCGCGCGGTGAACTCGGTGTTGCGCGCGATCATCTGCACCTGGTTGTAGACGCGCCGGAACTCGACCACGCGCTGGTCGTCCATCAGGCCGCCGAAGATCCCGCCCTCGCCGATGCCCGAAGCAAGCTTGGCGGACAGGAAGAACGGCTTGTTGAAGTCCTGCGGACGCAGCTCGATCCAGACCTTCTCGTCCTTCTGGTAGGTCGTGAGCAGGCCGTCGCTCTTCTTGGCGTCGCGGATCACCGTCGCGAAGGGTTGCGGACTGCCCGGCGGCGGCGCGGCCGGCTGCGGCGTGCCGGGCGGCACGCCCGAGGCGCTCGGGCCGGGCCCGGTCGCGACGCGCGGCGGCGTCGTCGGGCCGGCGGCGGCGCCACCCGTTGCCGTGGGCGTGGCGGGCGATCGCAGCGCCGCGCAGCCGCCCAGCAGGGCGATCGTCAGGGCGGCCATGAGAGGGCGGACAGACCGCGCAGCGGGGTGGTTCATCGTGCAACCCGGAACAGAAAAGAACATTCTGCCAGCGCCGTGTACAGCGGCGCCGGCGCCAAGGTCACTTCACTTGAGGGCCTTGAAGCGCAAGCGGTGCGGGCGCGCACCCTCCTCGCCGAGGCGGCGCTTCTTGTCGGCCTCGTACTCCTGGTAGTTGCCGTCGAAGAAGACCCACTTCGAGTCGCCCTCGCAGGCCAGGATGTGGGTGGCGATGCGGTCCAGGAACCAGCGGTCGTGGCTGATCACCATCACCGAGCCGGCGAATTCGAGCAGCGCGTCTTCGAGCGCGCGCAGGGTTTCCACGTCCAGATCGTTCGACGGCTCGTCGAGCATCAGCACGTTGCCGCCCTGCGCCAGCGTCTTCGCCAGGTGCAGCCGGCCGCGTTCGCCGCCGGACAGGCTGCCCACCAGCTTTTGCTGGTCATTGCCCTTGAAGTTGAAGCGGCCGATGTAGGCGCGGCTCGGCATCACGAACTTGCCGACGACGATGTTGTCGAGGCCGCCCGAGACGTCCTGCCAGACCGTCTTGTCGTCTTCCAGCGTCTCGCGGCCCTGCTCGACGAACGCCATGCGCGCGGTCGGGCCGATCTTGACGGTGCCGCTCGTCGGCTGCTCCTTGCCGGCGATCATGCGGAACAGCGTCGACTTGCCGGCGCCGTTCGGCCCGATGATGCCGACGATCGCGCCGGCCGGCACCTTGAACGACAGGTCGTCGATCAGCACCCGGTCGCCGAAGCTCTTGGTGACGTTCTCGAACTCCAGCACCTCGTGGCCAAGGCGCTCGCCGACCGGGATGAAGATCTCGTTGGTCTCGTTGCGCTTCTGGTAGTCGGTGTCCGACAGCTCCTCGAAGCGCGCCAGCCGCGCCTTGCTCTTGGCCTGGCGGCCCTTGGCGTTCTTGCGCACCCACTCGAGCTCGAGCTTCATCGCCTTGGTGCGCGCGTCCTCGGTCTTCTGCTCCTGTTCGAGGCGCTGTTCCTTCTGCTCGAGCCAGGTCGAGTAGTTGCCCTTGTACGGGATGCCGCGGCCGCGGTCGAGTTCGAGGATCCACTCGGCCGCGTTGTCCAGGAAATAGCGATCGTGGGTGATCGCGACGACGGTGCCCGGGTAGCGCTGCAGGAACTGCTCCAGCCAGTCGACCGATTCGGCGTCCAGGTGGTTGGTCGGCTCGTCGAGCAGCAGCATGTCGGGCTTGCTCAGCAGCAGCCGGCACAGCGCGACGCGGCGCTTCTCGCCGCCGGAGAGCACGCCGATCTGCGCGTCCCACGGGGCCAGGCGCAGCGCGTCGGCGGCGATCTCGAGCTGCAGGTCGGTGTTCTCGCTGCCGCTGGCGGCGATGATGGCTTCGAGCTCGGCCTGCTCCGCGGCGAGCTTGTCGAAATCGGCGTCCGGCTCGCCGTATTCGGCGTAGACCTCGTCGAGCCGCTTCTTGGCGGCCAGCGCGCCGCCGATGCCCTCCTCGACCGCCTCGCGCACGGTCTGGTCCGGGTTCATCACCGGCTCCTGCGGCAGGTAGCCGATCTTCAGGTTCGGCATCGGCGTGGCTTCGCCCTCGATGTCCTTGTCGAGGCCGGCCATGATCTTCAGCAGCGTCGACTTGCCCGAGCCGTTGGTGCCGAGCACGCCGATCTTGGCGCCGGGGAAGAAGCTGAGCGAGATGTCCTTGAGGATCTGCCGCTTCGGCGGCACGATCTTGCCGACGCGGTTCATGGTGTAGACGTACTGGGCCATGGGGTTCCTGTGAAACGGTTCCTGGGAAGCAAAGCGTGCTGCCGGGCGGCAGCAGTTCAACCGCGTATTGTCGCCGCTCCGGCGCCGCGGCGCGCCGTCAGGGCTTGGGCGGCACCGGTTCCTGCCACGCCTCGCCCTTGTCGAAGACGATGCGCCAGATGTCCGGCGCCTCGAGCCGCCAGACCGAATTGAAGCGGGCGATCGGCTTGCCGGCCGGGTCGAGCACCGGGCCGGTCGAGTGCGCGAGCGTGCCGTCGCCGAGCACGACCACGTGGTCGGGCGCCCACGAGAACGGCGCGTCCTTGCCCTCGTAGAACCGCTTCCAGCCGGCCGCGACGGCCGCCTTGCCCTGCAGCACCTTGCCGGGACCGGAGAAGAACACCGCCTGGTCCGACAGGTGCCGCACGAAGCCCGCGTGGTCTCGTTCGGCCATGCTGCGCGCGAACGCGCGTTCGGTGTCCGCCACCTGGCGGGCCAGCGCGTCGAGGTCGGGCGGCGCCGCTGTCGCGCCGCCCGCGACCAAGGACGCCGCCAGGGCGCCCACGATGGTGCTCCTGTTCATCACGCCTCCCCCACGGCCCGCTCGGCGGTGTCGCCCCGCAACGCACGAGCCGCATAACGCTGCGCGAGGACCGCGCAGACCATCAACTGCATCTGGTGGAACAGCATCAGCGGCAGCACGACGGCACCGACCGCGTGGCCCGCGAACAGCACCCGCGCCATCGGTATGCCGCTCGCCAGGCTCTTCTTCGAACCGCAGAACACGATCGTGATCTCGTCGGCCTTGTCGAAGCCCAGCCGGCGCGCCGCGAAGGTGGTGATCGTCAGCGCCAGGCCGAGCAGGATCGCGCAGACCAGCGTCAGCCCCAGCAGCGCCGTCACCGGCATCTGCTGCCACAGCCCCTGGATCACCGCCTCGCTGAACGCCGTGTAGACGACCAGCAGGATCGAGCTGCGGTCGATGTTTCCGAGCACGGCCTTGTGGCGATGCACCCACGCGCCGATCCAGCGCCGCGCCACCTGCCCGGCGACGAACGGCAGCAGCAGCTGCAGCACGATGGCCCTGACCGCGTCGAGCGAGGCCGCCGCGCCGTGCTGCGACAGCAGCAGCCCGACCAGCACCGGCGTCAGGAAGATGCCGAGCAGGCTCGACGCCGACGCGCTGCACACCGCCGCCGGCACGTTGCCGCGTGCCATCGACGTGAACGCGATCGCCGATTGCACAGTGGCCGGCAGCGCGCACAGGAACAGGATGCCGACGTACAGGTCCGGCGTGACCAGCGGCTGCAGCAGCGGCCGCAGCGCGACGCCGAGCACCGGGAACATCACGAAGGTGCACGCGAACACCAGCAGGTGCAGCCGCCAGTGCGTGATGCCGGCCACGATCGCCTCGCGCGACAGCTTGGCGCCGTGCATGAAGAACAACAGGCCGATCGCGACGTTGGTGATCGCATTGAAGGCGATCGCCCAGGTGCCGCTGCAGGGCAGCAGGCTGGCCGCGATCACCACCGCGATCAGCGTGAGCGTGAAATTGTCCGGAATGAAGCGTGAGCGGGGCATCGGGATCGTTGCAGGAGCCGGGCCACGAGCTTACGGCAAGCGGTGCCCCGGCCACGCGCTGCATAGAATCGACCGCGCCGACCCATGAACGACAGCCTCGCCCCGACCGACCCGCCGACCGCGGGACCCCGCCCGGGCGCCCGCTTCGGTGCATGGCAGTTGCGCGAGCCGCTCGGCAGCGGCGGCATGGGCGAGGTCTGGGCCGCGACCCGCAGCGACGGGCTGCACGCCGGCCGCGCCGCGGTGAAGCTGCTGCGCGCGGCGTCACCCGACCCGGCCGCTGCGGCCCTGCTCAGCGCCCGCTTCGCCCGCGAAGGCGAACTGCTGGCGCGCCTCACCCACCCGCACATCGCCCAGTTGCTCGACGCCGGCATCGCGCCCGACGGCACCCGCTACCTGGTGCTCGAATACGTGCAGGGCGAGCGGATCGACCATTGGTGCGACGCGCGCCGGCTCGATCTCCCGAGCCGCCTGAACCTGCTGCTGCAGCTGTGCGACGCGGTCGCGTTCGCGCATGCCAACCTGGTCGTGCACCGCGACCTGAAGCCGGCCAACGTGCTGGTGACCGACGGCGGCCACGTCAAGCTGCTGGACTTCGGCGTCGCCAAGCTGCTGGGCGATGCGCCCGACGAACTGGACCTGACGCGCCAGGGCAGCGCCGGGCTGACGCCGGACTATGCCGCGCCCGAGCAGATCACCGGCGGCGCGGTGACGGTCGCGACCGACGTCTACGCGCTGGGCGTGCTGATGTTCGTGCTGCTGTCCGGCCAGCGCCCCTACGACGCGCCGCGCGGCAACGCGGCGCAACTGGCGCGCGCGATCGCCGAGGCCGAACCGCGCCGCCTCGGCGCCGCCGAGCCCACGAGCACGTTCGGCGGTGACGCGAGCGAGATCGCCGCGGCGCGCTCGACCACGCCGCAGCGCTTGCGTCAGGCGCTGCGCGGCGATCTCGAACACATCGTCGCGAAGGCGCTGCGCAAGCGACCCGCGGAACGCTACGCGTCCGCGCAGGCGCTGGCCGACGACCTGCGGCACTTCCTCAAGCACGAGTCGGTCAGCGCCCAGGCGCCGACCTGGTTCTACGTGACGCGCAAGTTCATCGAGCGGCACACGCTCGGGGTCGCGGCGGCAGGTCTGGTCGCCCTGGCGATCGCCTGCGGCGTGGCCGCCACGCTGTGGCAGGCCAGCGTCGCGCGCGAGCAGGCGGCGCGCGCCACCGCGGAGGCCCGCAATGCCACCGCGATCAAGGACTTCCTGCTCGGCGTGTTCCGCACCAGCACGATCGGCGCAGGCAAGACCACGCAGGACACGACCGCGCGCGAGCTGCTGCAGGCCGGCGGCAAGCGCCTGCTCGACGACGCCAAGCTCGAACCCGGCGTGCGCCTGGAGCTGCTCACCGTCGTCGGCGAGCTGCAGAACAACCTCGGCATGTTCGACAGCGCCGACCCGCTCGAGCAGCGGGCGCTCGCGCTGGCCCGCTCGGTCCACGGGCCGCAGAGCGAGCAGTACATCTACGCGCTGGTCGGCCGCGCGCTGTCGCTGACGCAGCTCGGGCGCGCACAGGAATCGGAAGCGCTGGCGCGCGAGGCGATCGCGATCGTCGAGCGCACCGGACAGCAGTCGCTGGAGGGCTACGCGATCGCGCTCTACCGCGTCGGCGCCAATGCGGTACAGGCCGGCGAACTGCGCAAGGGCATCGCCGACCTGTCGCGCGCGACCGCCGCGTTCGAGAAGTACCAGCCGCGCCATGCGATGCGCTCGATCGCCCACCGCTGGCTCGGCAACGGCCTGGCCCAGCTCGACGACTTCGGCGCCGCCGAGCGCGAGCTGCGGCGCTCGATCGAGCTCAGCGCCAACCAGGTCGACCTGCGGGACTTCGGCACCGGCGCGGGCCACTACGCGCTCGGCCAGTTGTTCGCCCGCGCGGGTCGCTTCGCCGACGCGCAGAGCGAGCTGACGCAGGCGCTGGCGATCTTCGAGCGCACGATGGGGCCACGCCACCGCACCACCGCACTGGTGCGCTGCGAGCTCGGCGTCGTGCTGCACCAACTCGGCCGCCCCGCCGAGTCGCGGGCGATGCTCGCGTCCGCACTCGACATCGCCGGCAGCGACACCTCGCGCCAGGTCGGCAACGCGATGGACCGCGTCAACATCGCGCTGGCGCAAGTCGCCGCCGACGAGCAGCGCCCCGAAGAATCGCTGACCCGGATGGCTGCGGCCGCGAAGCGCTGGGAAGCCCAGGGCGGCGCCCACTGGGCGGCCACCCTGCTCGCGCAGGGCGAGGCCGAGACGCGTGACGGGAACGTCGCCGTGGCCCGGGAGGTCCTGCGCCAGGCGCTGCCGATTCTCGACACGCAACTCGGTCCCAACGCACTGGCGACCCGCCAGGCGCAGGTCGCACTCGGCGAAGCGCTGGAGAGCGACGCGCACGCTGCCGACGACGCGCGCCTGGCGTTCGCGAGCGCGCTCGCCGCCGGCAGCGCGGCATCGCCGACAGGCGACTGGCTGCGCGCCCGCGCCCTGCTCGGCCAGGGTCGGCTCGCACTGGCGACCGACCCCGCCACCGCGCTGCGGCTGGCGCGCGAGGCGCAGGCACTCGTGAAAACCGGCGCGCTTCGCGAGCGTCAGGTGCAAGCCCAGGCCCGCGCGCTCGAGGCACGCGCCGACGCGCAGCGGTTACAATGACCCACCGGCGCAGTCACCAGTCACTGCGCCGACGTCACTTCTGACTGAGCCCACGTCGTCCGCGACGCCACCGCTCGCCACACCCCTCTGCCTGCGACTGGCGCTTCGAAGTACGAGCGACAGGCCGACCTCTCTGTCCGTTTGGAAACCCATGTCCTTTGACGATCTCGGCCTCGCCGAGCCCCTGCTGCGCGCCGTTCACGAATACGGCTACACCACGCCCACGCCGATCCAGGCGCAGGCCATTCCTGCCGTGCTCTCCGGCGGTGACGTGATGGGCGGCGCCCAGACCGGCACCGGCAAGACCGCCGGCTTCGTGCTGCCGATGCTGCACCGCCTGATGGCCACGCCCGCCGTGCGCGATGCCAAAGGCAAGCTGCCGATCCGAGCGCTGATCCTCACCCCCACCCGCGAACTCGCCGCCCAGGTCGAGGAAAGCGTTCGCACCTACGGCAAGCACAGCAAGCTCAGCAGCATGGTGATGTTCGGCGGTGTCGGCATGCAGCCGCAGATCGACAAGCTCAAGCGCGGTGTCGACATCCTGGTCGCCACGCCGGGCCGCCTGCTCGACCACCACCAGCAGCGCACGCTCGACCTGTCGCACGTGCAGATCTTCGTGCTCGACGAAGCCGACCGCATGCTCGACATGGGCTTCATCCACGACATCAAGAAGGTGCTCGCGGTTCTGCCGCCGAAGAAGCAGAGCCTGCTGTTCAGCGCGACCTTCAGCGACGAGATCAAGGCGCTGGCCGACCGCCTGCTGAATGCGCCGGTGCTGATCGAGGTGGCGCGCCGCAACCAGACCAACGACCAGATCGCCCAGAAGGTGCACCCGGTCGGCCGCGAGATGAAGAAGGACCTGCTGATCCACCTCATCAAGGCCAACGACTGGGACCAGGTGCTGGTGTTCACACGCATGAAGCACGGCGCCAACCGTCTGGTCGAGCACCTGCTGAAGGCCGACATCAGCGCGATGGCGATCCACGGCAACAAGAGCCAGACCGCGCGCACGAAGGCGTTGGCCGAGTTCAAGACCGGTGACCTCACGGTGCTGGTCGCGACCGACATCGCCGCGCGCGGCATCGACATCGACATGTTGCCGCACGTCGTCAACTACGAGCTGCCGAACGTGCCGGAAGACTACGTGCACCGCATCGGCCGCACCGGCCGCGCGGGCGCGAAGGGCGAGGCCGTGTCGCTGGTCTGCGTCGACGAGAACGGCTTCCTGCGTGACATCGAGCGCCTGATCAAGCGCGAGATCCCGAAGGAGATCGTGCCCGGCTTCGAGCCGCCGGCCGGCGAGAAGGCCGAGCCGATCGTGCTCGGCCGCATGGTGATCGGCGAAGGCGCCGGCCGCGGCGGTCATCGCCATCACGCTGGCAACGGCGGTGGCGGTGGCCGTGGCGGCCACGGTGGTGGCGGCGGCGGTGGCCGTGGCGGCAGCGGCGGCGGTGCGGCTCGCCCGCAGGGTTCGCGCCCTGCCGGTGGCGGTGGCGGCGGTCGGCCGCCGGCACGTTCCGGCCCGCCGAAGCGCTGAGGCAACGATGGCGCGCCAGGGCGGTACTCGTTCCGCAGGCGCGGTGCGCACCGCGCTGCTGGCCGGTGCGACCGGCCTGATCGGTCGCGCACTGCTGCCGCTGCTGCAGGCCAGCCCGTCATACCGTCAGACGCACGTGCTGGTGCGCCGACCGATGGCCGATGCGGTCCCGGATGAGCGCACCACCATCCATCTCATCGATTTCGCGCAGCTGCCAACGTTGCCGGCGGTCGACGATGTCTACGTGGCGCTCGGCACCACGATCAAGGTCGCCGGTTCGCAGGCCGCGTTCCGCGCGGTCGATTTCGACTGCGTGGTGAACACCGCACGCGCGGCGAAGGCCGCCGGCGCGACGCGCCTCGCGGTCGTTTCGGCGCTCGGTGCGGACGCGCGCTCCGCCGTCTTCTACAACCGCGTCAAGGGGGAGATGCAGGACGCCATCGTTGCGCTCGGCTTCGAGTCGGTCGTCATCGCGCAGCCGTCGCTGCTGTTGGGCGACCGCGCCGCGATCGGCCAGCCGGTGCGCCGTGGCGAGGTCTGGGCCGCGCGCCTGCTCGCACCGGCGATGGGACTCGTGCCACGCGGCGTGCGGCCGATCGCCGCGACGAAGGTGGCCGCCGCGATGCTCGCGGCCACACTCACCGGCGAACCCGGCGTGCACGTGCTGAGTTCGGGGCAGATGCAGGGATGAGCCGGTCGGCGGCAAGCGTGCCGTCTGCGCCGCTGTCGAGCTTTCGCGCCTACATGCGCCTGTGGTACTCGCGCCTGGCGAGCACCAGTGCGAACCAGATGCTGATGGTCGCGATCGGCTGGCAGATGTATGACCTGACCGGCAGCGCGTGGGACCTGGGCCTGGTCGGGCTGCTGCAGTTCCTGCCTGCGCTCCTTCTGGTGCTGGTCGCCGGCCACGTCGTCGACCACTTCAACCGCGCGCGCATCGTCGCGCTGTGCATGGTTGCGCAGACCGGCATCGCGCTGCTGCTCGCCGTCGCGGCGCACCGTCACTGGGCCAGCCGCGACCTGCTGCTGCTGACCTCGGTGCTGCTCGGCACCGTCAAGGCCTTTCAGATGCCGGCGCAGCAGGCGCTGACGCCGCTGCTCGTGCCGGCCGAGGTGCTGCCGCGCGCGCTGGCCTTCAGTTCGATGGGCTCGCAGGGCGCGATCGTCGCCGGGCCGGCGCTCGGCGGCTTCATCTACGTGGCCGGCGCGCAGGCGGTGTATGGCACGTGCGCGCTGCTGTTCGCATGCTCGGGCGCGCTGGTGGCTGGCGTGAACTACGGGCACGTCAAGGCCGTCGCGCGCAACATGGGCTTCGACACCCTGCTCGCCGGCGTGCGCTTCGTGCGCCAGCGGCCGGTCGTGCTCGGCGCCATCTCGCTCGATCTGTTCGCGGTGCTGCTCGGCGGCGCCACCGCGCTGCTGCCGATCTTCGCGAAGGACATCCTGCACACCGGGCCGTGGGGGCTGGGACTGCTGCGCGCCTCGCCGGCGATCGGTGCGTTCGCGCTGTCGCTGCTGCTGGCGCGCTGGCCCGTCACGCGGCATGCGGGGCGCGTGCTGCTCGGCGCCGTGGCCGTCTATGGACTGGCGACGATCGTGTTCGGGCTGTCGAGTTCGTTCGTCGTCTCGATGGTCGCGCTGGTGGTGGCCGGCACGGGCGACATGGTCAGCGTCGTGATCCGTCAGTCGCTGGTGCAGCTGGACACGCCGAACGAGATGCGCGGCCGGGTCAGCGCGGTCAACTCGGTGTTCATCGGCGCGTCCAACCAGCTCGGCGAATTCGAGTCGGGCGTCACCGCGGCGGCGCTCGGGCCGGTCGGCTCGGTCGTGCTCGGTGGCATCGGCACGCTGCTGGTCGCAGGGGTGTGGTTCCGGCTCTTTCCGCCACTGGCGCAGCGCGACGCCCTGGTGGCTCGGCGCCCATGAGCCCGGTCGCGGTGCTGCATGTCGATGCACAGTGCGTCGTCGCGCTGAAGCCGAGCGGCCTGCTGTCGGTGCCCGGCCTCGGGCCGAACGGGCAGGACTGCCTCGCCGCGCGCGTGCAAGCCACTTACGGCGATGCGCTCGTCGTGCACCGGCTCGACATGGCGACCTCGGGCCTGATGCTGTTCGCGCGCGGCGCAGCGGCGCAGCGCGCGCTCAGCGCCGCGTTCGCGGCCCGTGCGGTGCACAAGCGCTATGTCGCGGTCGTGCACGGCGAGGTGGCGGCATCGCACGGCGCGATCGATCTGCCGCTGCTCGCCGACTGGCCGAACCGGCCGAAGCAGAAGGTCGATCACGCCATCGGCAAGCAGTCGCTGACGCGCTGGCGCGTGCTCGCGCACGACGCGAAGCGCGATGCCACCCGCGTCGAGCTCGAGCCCGTCACCGGCCGCGCGCACCAGCTGCGCGTGCACCTGCTCGCGATCGGGCACCCGATCCTCGGCGACGCGCTGTACGCGCCGGCGGACGTGTGTGCGCAATCGGACCGCTTGCTTCTGCATGCGAGCGCGCTGCGCTTCGCCCATCCGGCGACGGGCGAGCCGATCGCGATCGAGTCCGCCCCGCCGTTCTGACCGGCCTGCCGCATCGCCGTCACGCCTCGTCGCGCTTCTGTTTCAGCCGCTCGCGCCCGGCCCGGCCACGCGCCTTCCACATCGCCAGCTGCTGCTGCCGTTCGAGCACGCTCATCGTGTCGCGGCGCGCCTCGCGCAAGAGCTTGTGGTAGTTCCGGACGCGGTCGGGCGGAACGCCCTCGCGCACCGCGCAGCCCGGCTCATCGACATGCTTGCAATCGCGGAAGCGGCATTGCAGCGCCAGGGATTCGATGTCCTCGAACGCCGCGGCGAGTGTGGTCTCGTCGACATCCGGCCGCAGCGCCCGCAGCCCCGGCGTGTCGATCACGCAGGCGCCGCCCGGCAAGCGGTGCAGCGAGCGCGACGTGGTCGTGTGCTTGCCGCGGCTGTCGTGCTCGCGCACGGCGCCGGTGTCCTGCACCGCGCGGCCGAGCAACGTGTTGGTCAGCGTCGACTTGCCGGCACCCGACGAGCCGAGCACGACCAGCGTCTGCCCCGCACCGAGATACGCCCGCAGCTGCTGCACGGTGTACGGGTCGGTGCCGTCGATCGCGAACAGGTCGATGCGTGCCGGCACGCGGCCGCGCAGCGCCTCGATGCGCTCGGCCAGCAAGCCGGGCACGTTCGCGATGACGTCGGCCTTGGTCAGCACGACCGCGGGCGTGATGCCGCCCGGCTCGCTGCCGCCGCCGGCATGCACCAGCGCGAGGTAGCGCTCGAGCCGGCGCGGGTTGAAGTCCTCGTCCAGGCCCATCACCAGCAGCGCGGTGTCGACGTTGCTGACCACCGGATGGCGGCGGCCGTCGGCGTCGCGCCGGTTGATGTGGCTGAGCGGCGGCACGCGCGCCTGCACCCAGACCTGGCCGTGGGGATCGGTCGCGGCCAGCACCCAGTCGCCGACGGCGAGCGCCGTCGCGTCGTCGCTGAGCGCGCGGTTCAGGCGCGGCAGCACCCGGGCGGTCAGTTCGTCCGCGCCGTCGTGCAGGCGCACGGCGTCGCGGTGCACCTCGGTCAGGCGCAGCAGTTCGAGAGGCGGTGTGTCGGTGCCGGCGGCGACGTCGCTCAATGCGACGGCCACCGCGCGCTGCGCCAGCGCGGGCGACAGGCCCAGGGTGCGCAGGCGCTCGAAATCGATGTCGATCATGATGGGGTCTGAACTTTCGTTTCTCGCAGCGCACGGCACGAACGGCCATGCGCGGATCGGCCGGCGGGCCCGAGGGCATGCCGGTCAGCGGAGTGGAAACGTCGGTCGCGCCGAGGGCGCGTGGGTCAGACCCGGGAGGGAGCGGAGAAGCGGGGTCCCGGAAACGGCGGAGCGCAGGTCAGGCGGCGGCCGACGAGGGGGCAATGGCGGTTGGCTTGTCCATGGGGCACCTCCTGCGCAGTTGACGGACCGAGGGTCCGGGCGGTTCGCGAGCGGGGCGCGTCGCGAGGGGCGGAGTCTGCCCGGCAGCCGACGATGCGTCAATCCGCGCCGCGCCCCGGGCTTGTGTTTTCGCAACGCGCCCACAGGTGGGGCGCATCGATGCCGGCGTCGGCCCCGGTTGCAAGAAGGGTCATGCCCGCCTCGTATGATCGTGCCGCTCTCGCCGTGCAGACGGCGCCTATCGAAGGAACGCTCCGATGAAGTCATTGATCCTCGCCCTGTCCGTTGCCGTGATGTCCGCGGGCCTCGCGGTCCCGTTCGATGTGGAAGCGAAACGCCTGGGCGGCGGCTCGTCGGCCGGCATGCAACGCAGCATGCCTGCGCGCACCCCTGCGAACGCCGCTCCGGCCCAGCCGGCTCAAGCTGCGCCCACCGCCCCGGCAACGGCCGGCGCCACCGCGGCTGCCGCTGCGCCGAAGCGCTCGTGGATGGGCCCGATCGCCGGTCTCGCGGCCGGCCTGGGCATCGCCGCGCTGATGAGCCACCTCGGCATGGGCGAGGCGTTCGGCAACATCCTGACGATGGTGCTGCTGGCGGGCCTGGCGTTCGTTGCCATCCGCTTCCTGATGAACCGCTTCGCGCGCGGCAACGCGCCGGCGATGGCCACGCCGAACGGCATGCGCTTCGACCCGGCGACGCCGCCAGCCGGCAACGCGCCGGCCTGGGCGCAACCCGGGTCGGGGTCCGCGTCGGTCGCGCCGCTTGCAGCGGCATCCGCGCTGCCCGCGGGCTTCGATGCGGCCGGCTTCGAACGCATCGCGAAGATGATCTTCATCCGCATGCAGGCCGCGAACGACACCGGTGACCTGAACGACCTGCGCGCGTTCACGACGCCCGAGATGTTCGCTGCCGTCAAGCTCGATCTGCAGGAGCGCGGCAACGCGCCGCAGACGACCGACGTCGTGCGCATCGACGCCGAAGTGCTGGATGTCGCGACCGAAACCGACCGCCAGATCGTCAGCGTGCGCTTCCACGGCCTGCTGCGCGAGGAGAAGGACGGCGTCGCCGCGCCGTTCGATGAAGTCTGGCACCTGGTGAAGCCGGCGGACGGCAGCCGCGAGTGGGCCATCGCGGGCATCCAGCAAGCGCAAGCCGCGTGAGCGGCAGGAAGCTCTTCGTCCTGACCGGCGCCTCGCGCGGCATGGGTGCCGCGCTGGCCGAGCAGCTGCTCGCGCCCGACCACGTGCTGCTGTGCATCGCCCGGCGCCACAACGACGGACTGGCGGCGAAAGCCGGGGCCGCCGGCGTCCGCTGCGAGCAGTGGGCCCTCGATCTGGCGGAGCCGGTCGGCGCAGCAGCGCGGCTGCAGGGCTGGCTCGCCGCGCTCGACGGCGCCTCGTTCGGCACCGCGACGCTGGTCAACAACGCCGCCGCCCTGACCCGCATCGGTCCGGTCGACGAATGCAGCGACGTCGATCTGTCGGCGGCGATGCGCGTCGGGCTCGAAGCGCCGCTGCTGCTGAGCGCCGCCTTCCTGCGCGCGACGCGCTCCTGGACCGGCGACAAGCGCATCCTGAACATCTCCTCCGGCCTGGGTCGCCGCGCGATGGCCGGGCAGGCCTCCTACTGCGCCGCCAAGGCCGGCATGGATCACCTGACCCGCGCGATGGCGCTGGACGAGGCGAATCGCCCGAACGGTGCCAGGCTGGTCTCGCTGGCGCCCGGCGTGATCGACACCGACATGCAGGTGCAACTGCGCAGCGGCGACGCGGCCGGTTTCCCCGAGAAGGCCAATTTCGTCGGGCTGAAGGAACGCGGTCAGCTCACCTCGCCGGCCGATGCGGCCGCGCGGCTGCTGGCCTACCTGGCCCGGCCCGACTTCGGCGCCAACCCGGTGGCCGACGTGCGCGACGCCTGAGCCGCCTCGAGTCAGCGCCCCGCGCTGATCCCGCCGGACGTGCGCGGCTCGAGCGGCTGGGAGAACGCCGACTTCCCGTTCTACGCGACCGTGCGGTTCATGCGCGAGACACAGGGCCTCAAGGAGGCCCCTGGAAGCCGCCGGCGCGGAACGTCAGCACCAGGGTGTCGCGGTGGCCGCCTGTGGCGAGCGGCTGGATCGGCGTGCTCTCGTGGATGACGCGCGTGTCGTCGAGCAGCAGCGTCGTCCACGGCTCGCTCATCGTGAAGCGCAGGCCGGCCGGGCCGTCGGAATCGAACACCCGCGTCTCGCCGCCCTTGATGCCCTCGCGATCGACCAGCAGCACCGCGACCAGGTCGACGCCGTCGCGGTGCGCGCCCTCCGGCGTCGGGCGGCCGATGCCATCGGTGGTGTCGATGCGGAACTGGTGTGCCTCGACGTACCACGGCTGGTCGCCCTTGAGCGCGCCGCAGCGCGCGCTCAACGCGACCAGCAGGCGCCCCCACACCGGCTGCGCGACGACCTCGGGCGCCATCGGCTCGAACCAGCGCTCGAGCCCGCCGTGCAGCGCGTTGTACTCGACCGGCTGCCAGTGCGCGCGATGCGGCACGGGGGTGACCGCCGTGCCTTCGACGACAAAGCACGAGTGCCGCCGCCGCCGGTAGCGGCCACCGTCGCGCAGGTGACCGTCGGGCGGCAGGTCGTCCCACGAGGGGCGCAGCGCGTCGAGTTCATCCGCGCGTGCCGGCAGCAGCGCCCGCAGCGAGGTGGCGTCAAGCACGGCCCGGCCCGTGTCGCGCAGCGCGCTGTCGATCTCGGTGGGCGGGGTCAGCGGAGGGCTCAGCAGCATCGTCATGGCCCGAATGATGCCGTGACTTTGGTGGCCTGCGCGGCCGTCGCGTCGGGCCGGGCGGGCACGCGCCGAGACCGGCCGCGCGGGCCCTGTGCTTCAATCGACGACCACCGCTGCCGGGGCCCGCACCTTGCCATCGATCCGTCCGTTTCTGCGTTGCGCCGCCGGCGCGATCGCCTTGCTGCTGGCGCTGCATGCCGGCGCGCAGGCGCCGGCATCGCCCGCGTCCGCTCCGGCCGAGACGCCGCTGAAGGAGGTGTCGGTCACCGCCGCATCGTTCGCGCGCGGCCTGCCGGTGCCGGCGTGGGCCGACCTGCTGTCGCTGCCCGCACAGCCGAGTGGGCAGCGGCGCGCGCTGACGCTGCGCCTCGACGACACGCACCTGATGGTCGCCGAGACGCCCGTCACGCTGGTCAACATCGCCCAGCAGGCCAACGACGCCAGCGTGCTCGGGCAGATCGGCCAGGCCTCGATCCAGTTCATTCCGCAATACCAGCGGCTGGTGCTGCACAAGGTCGCGCTGCAGCGCGGCGACCAACTCATCGACCACACCGCAACGGCGCCGGTGCGCTTCCTGCAGCGCGAGGCCGGGCTCGAGCAGGGCATCTACAGCGGCGTGATCACCGCGAGCCTGCTGCTGCCCGACGTGCGCGTCGGCGACACCCTGCTGTTGCAGTACTCGATCGAGGGCGCCAACCCGATCTTCGGCGGGCGCTATGCCCAAGGCGTGCCGTGGCAGCGCACGGTACCGGTGCAGACGCGCCGCGTCACGCTCAACCTGCCCGAAGCGCGCACGGTGCAATGGAAGTGGATCGGCGACGGCGCCGTCTCGACCATCGCCCCGGAGATCACGACTCGTGGCGGCATGCGGCGCCTGCGCTTCGAGGAGCGCCAGATGGCCGCCGTCGAGCTCGAGCCGCTGTTGCCACGCGGCACGGTGCCGCTGCGCTGGCTTCAGTTCAGCGAATTCGCCGACTGGGCCGAGGTGGCGCGCTGGGCCGACGGCCTCTTCGCCACCGATGCGGTGCTGCCGCCCGAGTTGACGCCGCTGCTGCAACGCCTGCAGCGCCTGCCCTCGCGCGCCGACCAGGCGTCGCAGGCGCTGCAGTGGGTGCAATCGGAGATCCGCTACTACTCCGTGTCGCTCGGCGAGAGTTCGCACCGGCCGCACACCCCGGCGGAAGTGCTGCGCAACCGCTACGGCGATTGCAAGGACAAGTCGTTCCTGCTGATGCGCATCCTGCAGTCGCTGGGTATTCCGGCGCGGGCCGTGCTGGCGTCACTGGGCGCGCCGCAGGGGCCGGCCAAGGTGCTCGCCTCGCCGACCGCGTTCGACCACGTGGTCGTGCAGGCGCGCCTGGACGGGCGCGACTACTACCTCGATCCGACGCGGCTCGGCCAGCGCGGCGCGCTCGACCGCATGGGCCAGGGCCTCGAGGAGGCGAGCGTGCTGGTGATCGACCCGCGCGAGACCACCGCGTTGTCGACCGTGCGTTCGCCGAACCGGCGCGACATCTTCCGCAGCGAGCTGACCGAGCGCTTCAAGCTCGAGGCGTTCGGCGAGGACGGCGAACTCGAGATGCAGCAGCAGTTCAACGGCGTGGCGGCCGAATCGCTGCGGCTCGGGCTCGCGCGTGTGGATGCGCAGCGCATGCAGCGCGTGCTGTTGACCGGCCTGGAGCGGCGCTACCCCGGCATCACGAGCGTCGGCACGCCGGAACTGCGCGACGAGCCCGAGCAGAACCGCGTGACGATCCTCGCCCGCTTCAAGGTACCGAAGCTCGCGACCGCGACCGACGGCAATTGGGTGATGCGCTTCTTGCCCGCCAACATGCAGGGCACGATCGCGGCGCCCCCGTCGACCACCCGCAACTTCCCGCTGGCGCTGCCGGGCTTCCCGCTGACGGTGCTGTACAGCGCCGAGATGCACTGGCCGGCCAGCGTCGGCGCGATCGTCGAGCCGACCACGCTGCGGCTGAGCAATGCGGGCTTCAACGCCGACGTGACGCGCAGCTTCCGCGGCAATGTCGCGCGCGCCCATCTGCGTTTCGAAACCTCGAGCCCGGCGGTGCCGGCGAAGGACGTGCCGGCGGTGATGTCGGACGCGCGGGCGATGGAGCGCGCGATCGGCGGCGCGATGGTCGTCGCGCGCAACCAGGTCAAGGACGGCGGCTTCCTCGGCATCGGCCGCAAGACGCTGCAGGACAACCTGCGCACGCGCGCGCAGGCCAGCGTCGAGCGCAGCAGCAAGGCCATCGCCGGCGGCCAGCTCGGTGGCGAGGACCTGGCCCAGGCGCTGTGCCTGCGTGCCGACGCGCAGGCCGAACTCGGCCAACCGGCCGAGGCTTACAAGGACGCGCAGGAAGCGGTGCGCCAGGCGCCTGCGGCCGGCGCCGCGTGGTTCTGCCAGGGCAACGCCAACTGGGCCCGCGGCGAGTTCGCCGCGGCCGTCGCCGACTACGGCAAGGCGCTCGCGCTCGGCCACAGCGCCGCCGACGCCTACTTCCGCCGCGGGCACGCGCGCTTCTTCGAAGGCCGCTTCGATGCCGCGGCGCAGGATTTCGCCAAAGCCGCGACCGACCGGGCCGACGCGAACGACCAGGCCTATGCGCGGCTCTGGCAAGCGCTCTCGCTGCAGCGCGCCGGGCAGGCGCTGCCCGCGTCCCTTGCCGCCGTGGCCGATCCGACAGGCGCCTGGCCGCGGCCGGCGATCGCGCTGGTCGCCGGTCGGCTGGCGACAGAGCAATTGCTCGAGGTGATCGCACGCAAGGACGGCGACGACCGCGAACTGGCGCTGGCCGAGGGTTGGTTCTACATCGGCGAAGCGCAGCTCGGGTCGAACCAGCCGGACAAGGCGCGCGAGTCCTTCGCCAAGGCGCGGGCGCAAGGCATCACGCGCGCGGTCGAGCACGCCGCAGCCGGTTTCGAGCTCGAGCGCCTCGGCGCCAAGCCGTGACGCACCGTCCGCTCAGCCTGGCGCCGACAGCACCCTGATCCGCGCCCCGGCCAGGCTGACGACCTGGCCCGCGCGGATCTTGCAGGTCTTGCGCAACTCGTCGCGCCCGTCGACCTGCACGAGGCCGTCGGCCACCATCATCTTGGCGATGCCGCCGCTGGGCGCGAGGCCGGTGGCCTTGAGCAGCGCGTCGAGCGTGATGTGCTCGCCGCGCAGCGGAAAGTCGATCAGGTTCATCGCGACGACCCTTCGAGCCCGAACTCGTGCGCGAGCAGCGCATAGGACGTGCGGCGAACCGCCGGGTCGTGCGCCCAGGTGTTGATCACGATCTCGTCGAGTTGCAGTTCGTCGGCCAGATCACGCAGCTGCGCACCGACCTCGGCGCCGGTGCCGACGAACGCCTTCGCGCGCATCGCCTCGACCGTCGGCCACTCGTCGGGCGTGAAGCCGCGGCGCGCGATCGCTTCGGGCGGCTGCAGCGGGCCGAGCACGCCGCGCGCGCGGTCGACGCGCCAGCGCTCGCGGCCGAGCGCGTGGTGTGCGGCCGCCTCGTGCGTGTCCGCGGCCAGCGCCCAGACGCACACGGTGGCCTGCGGCTGCGGATGCCGCTCGCTCGGCCGGTACAGGCGTCGGTACAGCGCGAGCGCCTCGTCCGCACCCTGCCCGTCGACGAAGAAATACGCGTAGGCATACGGCAGGCCGAAGTGCGCGGCGAGTTGGGCGCCGTAGTTCGAGCTGCCGAGAATCCAGACCTCGGGCGCATGCGGCCCGTGCGGGTGCGCCGCGATGCCCTGGTGCGCCGGCAGCGACGTCCACGCCTGCAGGTCGCGCACCTGCTCGGGGAACTGATCGGCCGCGGCGTGCGCGCTCGGGTTCAGCGCGCGCGCGGTGCGCATGTCGCCGCCCGGCGCGCGGCCGACGCCGAGGTCGATCCGCCCGGGTGCGAGCGCTTCCAGCACGCGGAACTGCTCGGCCACCTTCAGCGCGCTGTAGTGCGGCAGCATCACGCCGGCACTGCCGATGCGGATGCGCGTCGTGCGTGCGGCGATCGCCGCCATCAGGATCTCGGGCGCGCTGCCGATGATGGTCGGCAGGCCGTGGTGCTCGCTGACCCAGAAGCGCGCATAGCCGAGGCGCTCGCAGTGCTGCGCCAGGTCCAGCGTGTCGCGGATCGCAGCGTCCTCGGTGCTGCCGGCGACTGAAACGGACTGGTCGAGCACCGACAGAGTCAGTGTTCTCATGCCGGATGCGTCGGGTCGATCCACTTGACGGACTCGGGCTTCTCGACCGGCGCGATGTCCAGGTTCACCGCGACGGCCTCGCCATCGCTGCGGACCAGCACGCATTCGAGCACCTCGGTCGCGCTGGCGTTGATCTCCTGGTGCGGCACAAACGGCGGCACGTAAATGAAGTCGCCCGGCCCGGCTTCGGCGGTGAACTCGAGCGCGTCGCCCCAGCGCATCCGCGCGCGGCCCTTCACGACGTAGATCACGCTCTCGAGCGGCCCGTGGTGGTGCGCGCCGGTCTTGGCATCGGGGTGGATGTGGACGGTGCCCGCCCACAGCTTGTTGGCACCGACGCGCGCGAAGTTGATCGCCGCCTTGCGGTCCATGCCGGGCGTCTGCGCGGTGTTGGGGTCGAGCGAATCGGCGCCGATCACGCGCACGCCATCGTGCTTCCAGTGGGGTGTCAAGCGGTTCTCCTGTGGCATCGTTGTCGATTCTGGACCACAGACCGCACGCTTGCAGCGCATGGGCATCGACGGGGATGGCGCAGACGCCGTTCTTTTCGTGTACATTCGCCCCACAGTTATACGCAAGACAGTGGTTGTACGAGATTCTTCCCCCTACCTGTCGCGGTTCCGCGGTGGGCGTCGTTAGAAATCCCCCCTGATCGTTTCTTGAGTGTTGCTGCATGCGCTGCATGTGCTGCGCATTATTTGAAAATAGATAGGATAGTTTTCCATGACGACCCAAACCGGTACCGTGAAGTGGTTCAACGAGAGCAAGGGCTTCGGCTTTATCGCTCAAGACGCGGGCGGCGCTGACCTGTTCGCCCACTTCCGTGACATCCAGGGCAACGGCTTCAAGACCCTGCTGGAGAACCAGCGCGTCGAATTCGAAGTCAAGCAAGGCCAGAAGGGCCTGCAAGCCGCGAACATTCGCGTGCTGTAAACCCCCGCAGGGCGCGAGCCCCGCACCAAGAAAACCGCGGTCTGCCGCGGTTTTTTTACGCCTGCCGCGTCCGTCGCGTGGGTGACTCGGCGCATGCATCGGGCGATCTAAGATGCGCAGCCCACGCTACGGAGACAAGACATGAGCACCCTCGCCGCGCTGACCAATCACCAGATCCGCCTGAAGGCCCGCCCGAACGGCCTGCCCACCCGCGACGGATGGGACTTCACGACCGAACCGGTCAACGAGCCCGCCGAGGGCGGCGTGCTGGTCAAGACGCTGGCGATCTCGCTCGATCCGGCGATGCGCGGCTGGATGAACGAAGGCAAGAGCTACATCCCGCCGGTCGCGATCGGCGAGGTGATGCGCGCCGGCGGCATCGGCGAGGTGATCGCCTCGAAGAACGACGCGTTCAAGGTGGGCGACGTGGTCAGCTGCACGCCGGGCGTGCAGGAGTACATCCTGATCCCGGCCGACCAGATCAAGCGCAACGGCCTGTTCAAGATCGACACCCGGCTGGGCACGCCGACGCAGTGGCTGAACGTGCTCGGCATGCCGGGCATGACGGCGTACTTCGGCCTGCTCGACGTCGGCATGCCGCAGCCGGGTGAGACGGTGGTCGTCTCCGGCGCGGCCGGGGCGGTCGGCCAAACGGTCGGCCAGCTCGCCAAGATCAAGGGCTGTCGCGTCGTCGGCATCGCCGGCGGCCCCAAGAAGTGCGAATGGGTCGTCAAGGAACTGGGATTCGACGCCTGCATCGACTACAAGGCCGGCGATCTCAAGAGCGCGCTGCGTGATGCCTGCCCGAAGGGCGTCGACGTGTACTTCGACAACGTCGGCGGCGACATCCTCGACACCGTGATGACGCGCCTGGCGCGCAAGGCCCGCATCGTGATCTGCGGCGCGATCAGCCAGTACAACAACACCACGCCGGTCAAGGGTCCGGCCAACTACCTGTCGCTGCTGGTGAACCGCGCGCGCATGGAAGGCATGGTGGTGTTCGACTACACCGACCGCTTCCCGGTCGCGGTCGCCGAACTCGCCGGCTACCTGAAGGACGGCCGCATGAAGAGCAAGGAAGACGTGGTCGTCGGCCTGAACACCTTCCCCGAGACGCTGCTGAAACTCTTCAACGGCGAGAACTTCGGCAAGCTGGTGCTGCAGTTCGCCTGAGCGCCCGCGCACGACCGCCAAACCGCGCGCCAGTGGCGTTTTCCCGGCGCTGATCGGCGGTTGGCCGGCCGGCGGCCGGACTAGACTGGCGTCCCGGCAGACCAGTGTCGCAGCGGGCGACGCAGCGGCTGCCGCTGCCCTCCATGACCGAACGCCGCGCCCCTCCCGAAGCCGACACGGCCCCGTCCGCGGCGCTGCTCGCCGCGTGGTGCGGTCAATCGCACGACCTGCTCGCGCTGACCGATGCGGCCGGTGCACTGCGCTGGTGCAATCCGGCGTTTGCCTCTGCGACCGGCCTGGCACTCGGCGGCAGTCTCCGCGACCTCGCGGCCGACGACGCGCCGACCCGCTCGACCCTGGACGACGCGCTGCAGCGCGGCCGCGACGGCACGTTCGAGCTCGCGCTGCACGCCGTCGGCGGCGCAGCGCTCTGGGTCGACGCACGCGTGGCCGTGCTCGGCAGCGAGCGTCTCTGGACCTTGTGCGACACCACCCGGCAGCACGAGCTCGCGGCCCGCGCGCAGCATCTTTCGGAGCTGCTCGACATGGCGCAGGAGTTCGGTCGCCTGGGCGTCTGGGAACGCGAGATCCCGTCGGGCAAGGGTCGCTGGGACCGCCACGTGTTCGGCTTCTGGGGCATGACGCCATCGGACGGCACGCCCGACTTCGCGCTGGCGGCCGCGCGTGTCCACCCCGATGACCGGCTCGACGGACGCTACGAGGAGTCCACGCGCACCGCCGGGCGTTACAACGCGCGCTACCGGGTGGTGCAGCCCGACGGCAAATTGCGCTGGTTGCACTCGCAATGGGAAGTGAAGAATTCGCCGCAGGGCCAGCCCGATCGGACCCTCGGCATCATGATGGACGACACGGCCGTCTACGAGCTGGCCCGCTCCCTGGATCACGCCTCGTCGCAGCTGCGGCTCGCCGCCGAACTGGCCGACATCGTGATCTGGCGCCACGACCTGCAAACCGACCGGCTCCACTACAACGACCACGGCTTCAAGGTGCTGCGCATCCCGTACCGCGAAGACGGCCTGTCGTTGGCCGAGGCGCGCTCGTACACGCATCCCGAGGACGTGCACAAGCTCGCTGGCTCGGCCGTGCACTCGCTGCACACCGACGGCCCGGTCGACGTCGAGACCCGCCACCGCTGGCCGGACGGCACATGGCGCCACATGCTCGTGCGGCGCGTCGTCGAGCGCGATGCGAGCGGCAAGCCGGTGGCGTTCGTCGGGATCTCGCTCGACGTGACGGACCAGGTCGAGCGCACCCGCCACGCCGAGCAGATGACGCGCCGGCTCGAGTCCGCCGCACGCGCCGCCCACGTCGGCGTCTGGACCACCCACATCGGCACCATCCAGACCGAATGGAACGAGCAGATGTACGAGCTGTTCGACCGCATCGACGCCGGCCGTCCTCCGCCGACGCTGGCCGAGTGGCTGCGCCAATGCGTGCACCCGGACGACATGGCGCGGGTCGGCAGAGCGGCGCAGGGTTACCTCAAGGGCGCGCGTGGCGGGCTCGAGATCGAGTTCCGCGTCGTGCGCCGCGACGAGTCCATCCGCTGGGTCGTGCTGCGTGGCGACATCGACCGCAGCGATCCGCAGGCGCTGCGCGTGTTCGGCATCGCGATGGACGTCACCGACCGACATGCGGCGCAGGCCGCGCTGCACGCCGTCAGCGAGCGTGCGGCGCTGATCGCCCGCCACGCCGGCATCGGCACCTGGGAGATCGAAGGTGCCAACGGCCCGGGTCTGTGGGACGAACAGATGTTCCGCCTGCGCGGGCTGGAGCCGGCACCCACGGCGCCCGACCGCGAGACGCGACTGGCGCTGGTGCACCCGGACGACCGGGAGGCCAACCTCGACGGCGCGGCCGGCGACAACCTCGACGACGCGACGACCGCCTACGAATTCCGGATCGTGCTGCCCGACGGCCGTTGCCGCTGGCTGGCCTCGAGGTCGGCGGTGCTGCGCGACGCGAACGGTCAGGTGCTGCGCCGCGTCGGCGTCAACTGGGACATCACCGAGGCGAAGAACGCCGAACTGGCCCGCCAGCAGGCGATGCTGGCCGAACGCGAGAGCGAAGCCAAGTCGCAGTTCCTCTCGCGCATGAGCCACGAACTGCGCACGCCGCTGAACGCGGTGCTGGGTTTCACGCAGTTGCTGCAGCTCGACGCGCGGCAGAGTCGCAACGGGGGCCAGGCGGCGCGCCTGGACCACATCCGTTCCGCCGGCGAACACCTGCTGCGCCTGATCGACAACGCCCTCGATCTGTCGAGCCTGCAGAGCGGCACCCTCGCGCTCGACCTGCAGGCGGTGCCGATCGCCTGCGCGATCGCTCAGACGCTGCCGTTGATGACCGAACTCGCGGCCAGGCACGAGGTCGCGCTGCACAGCGCCGCACCGGTCGCCACGGTGCGCGCCGATCCGGCACGGCTTCAGCAGATCCTGGTCAACCTGCTGTCGAACGCGATCCAGTACAACCGCCCGGGCGGGCAGGTGATCGTCGATGGCGAGGTCGACGGCGCCGTCGTGCGCCTGAACGTGCGCGACACCGGCCGCGGCATGCGAGCCGACCAGCTCGAACACCTGTTCGAGCCGTTCAACCGGCTCGGCGCCGAGAACGACGGCATCGAAGGGTCCGGGATCGGCCTGACGATCGTGAAGGCGCTGGTCGAAGGGATGCACGGGCAGATCGCCGTCTCCAGCGTGCCGGGCCGCGGCTCGGTGTTCGAGGTCACGCTGCCGCTGGTGACGACCGACCAGGATGCCGCGCCGCCGAAGCCGCCCGAAACGCCGGAGCCGAGCGCACCGCGCGCGCGCTCGGGCCAGCTGCTCTACATCGAGGACAACGCGGTCAACGTGCTGCTCGTCGAAGAACTCGTGACCAGCCTGTCCGGCCTGCGCCTGGCCGCCGAGGCCACCGGTGCGGACGGCGTCGCGCGCGCGCGCACGCTGCGGCCGGATCTGATCCTGATCGACATGCAGCTGCCCGACTTCGACGGTTTCGAGGTGCTGCGCCAGTTGCGGCAGTACCCCGAGACCGCCGGCATCTCCTGCATCGCCCTCTCGGCCAACGCGATGCCCGAGGACATCGAGCGCGGCCTGGCCGCCGGCTTCGACGACTACTGGACCAAGCCGATCAAGTTCAAGCCGTTCCTCGACGCACTCGACCGGATCTTCCCGCCCGGCGCCGACACGACCCGCTGAGCCGCGCTACTGCGCCTGCGGCACGAGGCCGCGCTGTTTCAGCATCGGCTCGACCGTCGGCGCGCGCCCGCGGAAGGCCCGGTACGCCGCCGCCGGTTCGATCGAGTTGCCGGTCGAGTAGATGAACTCGCGCAGGCGCTGCGCGACCGCGGGGTCGAACGGGTTGCCCGCTTCCTTGAACGCGTCGTAGCCGTCGGCATCGAGCACCTCGGCCCACAGGTAGACGTAGTAGCCGGCGGCGTAGCCCGACCCCGAGAACAGGTGCTGGAAATGCGTGAGCCGGTGGTTCAGGCCGACCACTGCCGGCGCGCCGATGCGCGCGAGCTCGGCGCGCTCGAACTCGACGATGTCCGGCGCCTGCGCATCGGTCAGCGCATGCGCGGCCATGTCGACGAGTGCCGAAGCGGTGTAACGCACCGTCTCGTAGCCCTGGTTGAAGAACCGCGCGTCATGCAGCTTGGCGATGAGCGCGTCGGGGATCGGCTCGCCCGTACGATAGTGGCGCGCGTGGCGCTTGAGCACCTCGGGCTCGGTCAGCCAGTGCTCGAAGATCTGCGACGGCAGCTCGACGAAATCGCGCAGCACGCTGGTGCCCGAGACGCGCTCGTAGGTCACGTTCGACAGCAGCCCGTGCAGCCCGTGGCCGAACTCGTGGAACAGCGTGCTGGCGTCGTCGAAGCTCAGCAGCGTCGGCTCGCCGGTCGCGCCCTTCGCGAAATTGTTGTTGTTGATCACGATCGGCAGCGTGCGCTCGCCGGCCGCGCCGTTTCGCGACTGCTTGCGGAACGAGCTCATCCACGCACCGCTGCGCTTGGTCGGGCGCGCAAAGTTGTCGTGCAGGAACACGCCGATGGCGGCGTCGTCCGCGCCGCGCACCTCGTAGACCTTCACGTCGGGGTGGTACGCGCGCAGTTCCGGCCGCGCGACGAAGCGGATGCCGAACAGCCGTTGCGCGCAATCGAACAGCGCCTCGACCATGCGATCGAGCGGGAAGTACGGCTTGACCGTCGCCTCGTCGAGGTCGTAGCGCACCTGGCGCACCTTCTCGGCGTAGAAGCGCCAGTCCCATGGCTGGATCTGCACCGTCTCGCCGCGGGACAGCGCCAGCGCCTGCAGCGCCTCGAGTTCGGCCGCCGCGCGCGCCTTGGCCGGCTCCCACACCTGAGTCAGCAGCCCGGTCACCGCCGCCTGCTGGCCCGCCATCGTGTCGCTGAGCGCGTAGTCGGCGTAGCTCGCATAGCCGTGCAGACGGGCCTGCTCGTTGCGCAGCGACAGGATTTCGCGCGCGATCGGCCGGTTGTCGTGCGCGCCCGGGTGTTCGCCGCGGGTCGTCCAGGCGCGCCAGGCCTGTTCGCGCAGGTCGCGACGCTCGGAGAAGGTCAGGAACGGCACGATGTGCGAGCGCGACAGCGTGACCAGCAGCGCGTCCGGAAGGCCGCGGTCCAGCGCTGCCTGGCGCAGCGCCGCGCGCACGAACTCGGGCAGGCCGGCCGCGTCGGCCTCGCCATGCAACTCGAGGCGGAAGCCCGCCTCGTCGGCCAGCACGTTCTGGCCGAACTGCGTCGTCAACTCCGCCAGGCGTCCCATGATCCGGGCGTAGCGCTGCTGCTCGGCGGCGCCGAGCGTCGCACCGGCCCGCACGAAGCCGAGGTGGAAGCGCTCCAGCACGCGACGCTGCTCCGGGGTCAGTGCCAGGCCGTCCCGCTCGCGGTACAGCGCGTCGATGCGCGCGAACAGCGGCTGGTGCATCGAGATCGCGCTGTCGTGCGCGGCGAGCACCGGCGCCAGCCGCATCTCGGCGGCCTGCAATGCGGGCGAGGTCTCGCTCGAGGCGAGGTTGTAGAACAGGTTCTCGATCCGGCGCAGCGCGGCGCCGCTGCGGTCCATCGCCGCGATCGTGTTTTCGAAGGTCGGCGGCGCCGGATTCGCGCCGATCGCGTCGACCTCGGCCCGGTGCGCCCGCACCGCCTGCTCGAACGCCGGCTCGAAATGCTCGGCGCGGATCGCCTCGAATGGCGGCAGCCCGTGGGGCATGGTCCAGGGCTGCAGCAGCGGATTGCTCGTGAAGCTGCTGGGGGAATTGCTCGCAGCAATTGACATGGCGCGTCTCGGGGTGGGACAGGCGCCAATTTTACGTGCCGGTCACTTGCCCCTGCGAATCGCCTGCTCGTCCTCGTCGAAGTAGCGGCGATTGTTGCAAGCGGTGCCGAAGGCTTCGCGCTCGGCCTGGTTCGCGAGCACGCGGGCGTTGAAGGCGTCAACCCGCTTCTGATACGCGTCGACGCGCGCGTCGCGGGCCGCCAGCGCTTCGTTGTAGGCGCTGACGGCCTCGGGGACGGTCCGATCGACCGTCTCGAGACGCTGCTTCAGCTCGTCGCCGCTGCGAACGAGTTCGTCCTTCACACCGGTGATCTCGGCCTTCTCCTTCAGCATCTCGGCGTCTTCGGTCTTGACCTTGTTCTGGCGGTTCAGGCAGGCCCGCAATTCGTCCCTGGTCAGGTACGCGCCCTTGGCGCCGCCGAAGCCGCCTTCCTTCTTCGCCGGCTTGTCGGCGGCCATCGCGAGGGACGCCGCGAGCAGCGGCAGGATCATCAACGTGCGGGTGAAATGGCGCATGTCATCGGTCGGAAGTCGGTATGTGGATTGGAGAAGCGCGTCATCATGCCACCGGCTCGCGCATGGTCACGAACTCCTCGGCGGCGGTCGGGTGGATGCCGATGGTGGCGTCGAACACGGCCTTGGTCGCGCCGGCCTTGAGCGCGACCGCGAAGCCCTGGATCGTCTCGCCGGCATCGGCGCCCACCATGTGCAGGCCGACCACGCGGTCGCTGTCGGCATCGACCACCAGCTTCATCAACGTGCGCTCGGTGTTCCCCGACAGCGTGTGCTTGAGCGCCTTGAACTCGCTGCGGAAAACGCGCACCGCGCGGCCCTGCGCGCGCGCCTGCGCTTCGGTCAAGCCGACCGCGCCGACGCTGGGATGCGTGAACACCGCGGTCGGGATCATCGCGTAGTCGACCGCGCGCTGCTTCGCACCGAACAGGTGATCGACCAGCGCCATCGCCTCGGCCAACGCGACCGGCGTCAGGTGGATCCGGTCGATCACGTCGCCAACCGCGTGCAGGCCCGCCACGTTGGTCGCGTAGTGGTCGTCGACCAGCACCGCACCGTTCGGCGCCAGCGCAACGCCGGCCTCCGCCAGCCCCAGCCCGCGCGTGTTGGGCACGCGGCCGGTCGCGTACAGCACCTGGTCCGCCAGCTGCACGCTGCCGTCGCGCAGCGCCACGCGCAGCCGCCCGGTGGCGGCATCGCGCGCGATGCCTTCGACGTCGCTGCCGGTGCGCAGGTCGATGCCCTTCTTGCGCATCTCGTCCGCGACGAACGCGCTGATGTCCGCGTCGAAGCCGCGCAGCACCTGCGTGCCCCGATAGAGCTGCGTCACCTGCGCGCCCAGACCACGGAAGATCGACGCGAACTCGCACGCGATGTAGCCGCCGCCGACGACGAGCAGATGCTGGGGGAACGCCGGCAGGTCGAAGATCTCGTTCGACGTGATGGCCAGCTCGGCGCCCGGCACGGGCGGCACGACCGGGTGGCCCCCGGTGGCGACGAGGATGTGCCGCGCTCGGATCCGCTGCCCGGCGATCTCGACCTCGCCGGGGCCGGCAACGCGCGCGCGGCCGCGCAGCACCTGCACGCCGGCGCCGCCCAGCAGCGATTCGTAGATGCCGTTGAGGCGCGAGATCTCGCGCGCGCGATTCGACTTGAGCAGCGCCCAGTCGAGCACCGGCGTGCTGGCGCTCCAGCCGTAGCCGTGCGCCTCCTCGAACGCCTCCGCGTAGTGGGCCGCGAAGCTGTAGAGCTTCTTCGGGATGCAGCCGAGGTTGACGCAGGTGCCGCCGAGCGGCTTGTCGTCCGCCACCGCGACGCGGGCGCCGCGCTGCGCGGCCATGCGCGCCGCGCGCACCCCGCCGCTGCCGGCGCCGATCACGAACAGGTCGAAGGCTTCGCTTGTCATCGTCGAACTGTACGCGGGCCGCAGCGACGGCGCTGCGGACGGGCCTTAGCGCAGTGCCTGTTCGAGCGCCTCGGCGACGAGCCCATTGATGCCGCCCGCATGCCCCGCCGCCCGCTCGTGCAGGCGCTTCAGCAGGTCGCCGGGCAACTTGCAGGCGAACGGCACCAGGCCGGCGGCGGCGTCGCGGCGGCGCTGTTCGCGCTTGTCCACCGCGTCCGACGCGCCTTGGGCGAAGCGGTCAGGCACGCCTGCGGCCTTCATGCGGCCGTCCAGCTTCTTGGCGAGGTTCTTGACGAGGTCGGTCTTCTTCATGCTCATGGGGGACTCTCTGGCCGGAGACGGTCCGGCGATGCGTCGATTGTCGCGCGGGGCGCTCTGGTCTAATCGGCGGCTCCCTACCCACCCGATTCGACTCCATGGCGCTCAAGGCGATCATCCATAAGGCCCAGCTGCAGATCGCCGACATGGACCGCAACGTGTACGTCGACCACGCGGTGACGATCGCGCGCCACCCGTCGGAGACGGACGAGCGCATGCTGATCCGACTGCTGGCGCTGGCGCTCAACCTGCCGGCCGATGCCGACCACGGCACGCTCGAACTCGCCAAGGACCTGTGGGACGTCGACGAGCCCGCGCTCTGGCACAAGGACCTGACCGGCGAGATCAAGCACTGGGTGGAGGTCGGCCAGCCCGACGACAAGCGTCTGATGAAGGCGAGCGGCCGCGCCGACCGCGTCAGCGTCTACAGCTTCAGCCACAGCACGCCGGTCTGGTGGGCCGGGCTGGCGAACAAGATCACCCGCGCGTCGAACATCGCCGTGTGGCAGATCGACTCGGCCCAGAGCCAGGCGCTCGCGGCGTTCGCGCAGCGCGGCATGCAGCTGCAGCTCAGCGTACAGGACGGCACGGTGTGGGTGAGCGATGGCGAGCGCTCGGTCGAGATCACGCCGCAGCGCCTGAATCCGACCTGAGTCGGACGAGACCCCGATAACCGTGCGCGGACGCGGCCGGGCGAGCCGCCGCACAATGGCTGCGTCCTCACGACACGCGCCACGATGAATCCGCTCCAGATCGAACACCTGCCCGACCGCGGGCGCTTCCAGACCCGCGTCGAGGGCCAGCTCTGCGTCGCCGACTACCGCCTCGCCGACGGCGTGATGGCCGTCACCCACACCGAGGTGCCGCCCGCACTTCAGGGTCGCGGCATCGCCGGCGCGCTGGTCCAGGCATTGCTCGACCACGCGGGCGCCAACGGCCTGAAGGTGCGGCCGCTCTGCTCCTACGCGCGGGCCTACGTGCGCCGCCATCCCGAGTCCGCCGCGCTGCTCGCCTGACATGGGTGACGCCGACCCGGTCGACCCGTACCTCTGGCTCGAAGACGTGCTCGGCGAGCGCGCGCTCGCCTGGGTGCGCGAGCGCAACGCCGTCACCGAGCAGGTCCTGCAGGCACGGCCCGACTATGCGCCGACGCGTGACGCGGTGCGCGAGCTGCTCGACTCGCAGGCACGCATCCCGCAGGTCTCGCGTCGCGGCGAGCACCTGTACAACCTCTGGCAGGACGCGGCGCATCCGCGCGGCCTGTGGCGCCGCACGACGCTGGCCGAGTACCGGCAGCCGGCCCCCGCCTGGGAAACCGTGCTCGACCTCGACGCGCTCGGCGCCGCCGAGGGCGAGAACTGGGTCTGGGGCGGCGCCGTCGGCCTGGCACCACGCCACGAGCGCGTACTGATCTCCCTGTCGCGCGGCGGTGCGGATGCGGCTGTCGTGCGCGAGTTCGACACCGTCGCGAAGGCGTTCGTGCCGGACGGCTTCGTGTTGCCGGAGGCGAAGTCGCAGGTCGAGTGGATCGATGCGGACCACCTCTACGTCGGTACCGACGTCGGCACCGGATCGATGACACGCTCGGGCTACCCGCGCACGATCCGGCGCTGGGCGCGCGGCACTGCGCTGGCCGAGGCGCCGATCGTGTTCGAGGTCGGCGAGACCGACATGCTCGCGACCGTCTCGGTCGACCCCACGCCGGGCCACGAGCGCACCGTGTTCGCGCGGCTGGTCGACTTCTATCACCAGCAGCGCTTCCTGCTCGACGGCGCAGCGTTGCGTGCGCTCGACGTTCCCGAAGACGCGTCGATCCACTTCTGGGGCAGCGCCGGGGATGACGCCGACACGTTGCTGATCGAACTGCGCAGCGACTGGGATGTCGCGGGCCGGCGCTACCCGGCCGGCGCGCTGCTGGCGGCCGCCACCGATGCGTACCTGGCCGGCGCGCGCCGCTTCGATCTGCTCTTCGAACCGAGCGCGACCCGCGCCCTCGCCGGCTTCGCGACGACGCGAAGCCACATCGTCGTCGCCGTCCTCGACAACGTCGCGACGCGCCTGTTCGAGTGGCAGCGCAGAGCCGGTGAGTTCGACCGCCGCGAGATCGATGCGCCCTTTCCCGGCACCCTGTCGGTCGCCGCGCTGCACGACCCGGTACTCGCCGACGACCCGCTCGCCGAGCGCTACCTGCTCACCTACAGCGATTTCCTGACGCCCGACACGCTCTGGCTCGGACAGACCGGCGACGACCGACGCGAGACGCTGAAGACGCTGCCGGCCTGCTTCGATGCGCAAGGGATGCGCGTCGAGCAGTTTTTCGCGACCAGCGCCGACGGCACGCGCGTGCCGTACTTCGTGGTCTGGCCGGTCGGCGTCAGTGCGGCCACGCCCGCCGACGGCAGCACGCCGACGCTGCTGTACGGCTACGGCGGCTTCGAGGTCTCGATCCAGCCCGGCTACCGCCCGGTGTACGGACGGGGCTGGCTGGCCCGGGGCGGCGCGGTGGTATTCGCCAACATCCGCGGCGGCGGCGAGTACGGGCCAGGCTGGCACCGCGCCGCGCTGCGAGAGCACAAGCAGCGCAGCTACGACGACTTCATCGCCGTCGCCGAAGACCTGATCGCGCGCCGCATCACCAGCCCGGCGAGGCTCGGGATCGAAGGCGGCAGCAACGGCGGGCTGCTGGTCGGTGCCGTGCTCGTGCAGCGACCGGAGCTCTTCAACGCGGTCGTCTGCAAGGTGCCCTTGCTCGACATGCGCCGCTACCACCGGCTGCTCGCCGGCGCCTCGTGGATGGCCGAGTACGGCGACCCCGACGTGCCGGAGGACTGGGCCTTCATCGGTCGCTACAGCCCCTACCAGAACGCGCGGCCGCAGGCGCCTTACCCCGAGCTGCTGCTCACCACCTCGACCCGCGACGACCGCGTCCACCCCGGCCACGCCCGCAAGATGGCCGCCCGGCTGATCGACCAGGGCCATGCGGTGCTGTACCACGAGAACATCGAAGGGGGCCACGGCGGCGCGGCCGACAACGGCCAGCGCGCCCATGTGCTGGCGCTGCAGCTGGGCTACCTGTGGCGGCGACTTGGCGACGAGGCCGAGCTGCCGGCCGACGCCCAGGCCGTGCTCGACTTCTGGTTCGGCGCGCCGGACGATCCGGACGCCACCGCTGTCCGCAGGTTCTGGTTCATCAAGGACGCCGCGACCGACCGCACCATCGCCGAGCGCTTCGGCCCGCTCATCGAGCGCGCGCTGCGCGGCGAACTCGCGGGCTGGGCAGCCCGGCCGAAGAGTGCGCTCGCGCAGATCCTGCTGCTCGACCAGTTCACCCGCAACGTCTTCCGCGACACGCCGCGCGCGTTCGCCGGCGACGCGCGCGCGCTGCGCGCCGCCAACGCGATGGTCGGCCAGCGGCAGGACGAAGCCCTGCCACCGGTCTGGCGCAGCTTCGTCTACCTGCCCTTCGAGCACGCCGAGGGCGTGGCGATGCAGGACGAGGCCGTCCGCCTGTTCACGCGGCTGGCCGAAGGCGCCCCCGAACTGAGCAACATGTTGGACTACGCCCACAAGCATCGGCTTGTCGTGCAGCGCTTCGGTCGGTTCCCGCACCGCAACGTGATATTGGGCCGACAATCCACTCCCGAGGAAGTGGCCTTTCTCCGCGAACCCGGTTCGCGTTTCTGACCGGCGCCGCTCACGCGGCGCGTCACCGTTGCGAAGTTGTCAGGGGCGTCCGTACCTATGCGCTATACCCAACCCAAGGACCGCAGCGCCGAGCTGTTGCGCGTTGCGCTCGGCCACATGGGCCGCCATGAAGCCGCCTTCAATCCGACCACCTTCACGCTGTGGTACGAGTACGCCGCCGGCATCAACCCGCCGCTGCAGGCGGCGGTCGATGCACTGCTGAACAGCGGCGCACCGTTCGGCGACGACACCGTCGCGCGGCTGTTCCAGGATCACATCGCGCCGCCCGATGCAGCGGCCGTGCAGCGCATCGGCGTCGACCTGCAGCGCGTGATGTCCGGCATCGTCACCAGCGCCTCCCAGACCGGCACGCGCGCGGGCCTGTTCGGGGCGCAGCTCGACGGCCTGTCCGCAGCCTTGCGTGCCAACGACGTGGCGGCGCTGACGCCCCAGGTCGACCAGGCGCTCATGGGCACGGCCCAGATGAAGAGCTCGGCCGACGCCCTCCAGCAACAGGTCAGCGCCAGCCAGAGCGAGATCGCGCGGCTGCGCACCGACCTCGACCGTGCCCGCGGCGAGGCCCTGCTGGACCCGCTGACCGGCATCCTGAACCGCAAGGGATTCGACGAGAAGATGGCCGCCCTGCTGGCGGCGTCGCCGGCCGAAGGGCAGTCGCACTGCCTGGTGATGTTCGACATCGACCACTTCAAGAAGGTCAACGACGCCCACGGCCACGTGATGGGCGACCGGGTGATCCGCGGCCTCGGCGAGATCCTGCGCGTCAGCCTGCCCGACCCGGGCGACGCGGTGGCCGCCCGCTACGGCGGCGAGGAATTCGCGATCGTGCTGCCGCACAGCACCCTTGCCGACGCGACCCGCCTGGCCGAGCAGGTGCGCGAGCGCGCCAAGGCGATGCGCATCCGCAACCGCAGCACCCAGGAAGTGCTGTTCACCGTGACTATCTCCGGCGGCGTCGCGGCGCTGCAGCCCGGCGACGATGCGCAGGCGCTGATCGCTCGCGCGGATGGCGCGCTGTACCAGTCGAAGAACGGCGGACGGGACCGGGTCAGCTGCGGCTGACCGACGCGCGGATCAGCCGGCCAGCCGCCCGTGCTTCAGCCGAAGCACGCGGCCGCAGCGCGCCGCAAGCGTCTCGTCGTGGGTGACGACGACGAACGCCATGCCCTGGCCACGCGCCAGGCTCAGCATCAGCTCGAACACACCGTCGGCGGTCTCGCGGTCGAGGTTGCCGGTCGGCTCGTCGGCCAGCACGCAGGCCGGGCCGCCGGCCAGCGCGCGCGCGATCGCGACGCGCTGGCGCTCGCCGCCCGACAACTGGGATGGCCGGTGCCGCAGGCGTTCCGCCAAGCCGACCTGCGCCAGCACCGCGGCGGCGCGTTCGCGCGCCTGCGGTTTCAGTTCGCGCCGGATGCGCAGCGGCATCGCGACGTTGTCGAGCGCGCTGAACTCGGGCAGCAGGTGATGGAACTGGTAGATGAAGCCGAGCTGACGGTTGCGCCAGGCGCCCTGCTCGGCCGCGCCCATCGTCGTCCAGTCCCGGCCTGCGAGCTCGATGCGGCCGGCGCTCGGCGCCTCCAGCCCGCCCAGCAGGTGCAGCAGCGTGCTCTTGCCCGAGCCGGAGGCGCCGACGATCGCGACCGTCTCGCCGCGCCGCACCGTCAGGTCCACGCCCTGCAGCACATGCACGTCGAGCGCGGCGTCGCCGCTGCCTTCGGTGAAGCGCATCTGCAGGCCGCTGGCCTGGATCACCGCATCCGCAGGCTCATTCATAGCGAAGTGCTTCGGCAGGTTGCACGCGGCTGGCGCGCCAGCTCGGGTACAGCGTCGCGACGAACGACAGCAGCAGCGAGATCACGACGATCGGCACGATGTCGCCGGCCTGCGGGTCGCTCGGCATGCGGCTGATCAGGTAGACGCTGGACGGCAGGAACGCGACGTGGAACAGGCGCTCGAGCCCCGCGACCAGCCAGCCGACGTTGAACGCGACCAGCAGCCCGAACAGCACGCCGGCGAAGGTGCCGATCACGCCCGACAGTGCGCCCTGGACCATGAAAATGCCCATCACCGAGCGCGGGGTCGCGCCCAGCGTGCGCAGGATCGCGATGTCGGACTGCTTGTCGGTCACCGTCATCACCAGTGTCGAGACGAGGTTGAACGCCGCCACCGCCACGATCAGGGTCAGGATGATGAACATCAGGCGCTTCTCGAGCTCGACCGCCTGGAACCAGTTGTTGTTGGTGCGGGTCCAGTCGCGCACCGCAAATTGCGGCCCGAGCGCCGCCTGCAGCGCGGCACCCACGCGGCGCGCGTCGTTCTGGTTCTTCAGCCGCAGCTGCACGCCGGTCGGCCCGCCGGTGCGGAACAGCTTGCCCGCATCCTCGAGCTGCACCATCGCGAGCGTGCTGTCGTATTCGTAGTGGCCGGCATTGAACACGCCGACCACGTTCAGCCGCTTGGTACGCGGGATCGAACCGGCCGGCGTGAACTGCGGCTCGGGCAGCACCACCGTCACCTTGTCGCCCTCGCGCACGCCGAGCGAACGCGCCAGGTCGATGCCGAGCACGACGTCCCATTCGCCGGGCACGAGGCGCTTGAGCACCGTGTCCTTCAGCTGCGCGGCGATGTCGGTCACGGTCGCCTCGTCGGCCGGCGAGATGCCGCGCACGATCACGCCGCGGATGTTGTCGCTGCCGTTGACCATCAGCGTCTGCGCGGCGATATAGGGGGCGGCGCCGATCACCTCGGCGCCGACCTCGGGCACCGCCCGAATCCGCGCCGCGGTGGCCTGCCAGTCGGCGAGCGCGTTGCCGTCGGCAGCGAGCACCTCGACGTGCGGGATCACCGCCAGCATGCGGTCCTGCACCTCCTGGCGGAAGCCGTTCATCACCGACAGCACGATGATCAGCGCGGCCACGCCGAGCGCGATGCCGAGCATCGACACGCCCGAGATGAAGGAGATGAATGCGTTGCGGCGCCCGGCGCGGCCGGCGCGGGTGTAGCGCCAGCCGATCTGCAGTTCGTAGGGCCAGTTCATGGGGAGGCGATGCTACAGGAGCCCCCGCGCCCGGATAATCGCGCGATGCACCTGTTGATCCCCTTCGCGTCGGGCGAGTCCGAAGCCGCCGCGCACGTGCTGCGCGACCTCGCGCTGCCGAACCTGACGCAGCTGCTCGGCCGCCTGACACTCGCGCAGCGCGACGACGGCGACGCGTATTCCATGTCGCCGCCGCACGAACGTGCGCTCGCCGCCGCGCACGGCTGGCACGGAGACGACGGCCTGTATCCGTTCGCGGCGCAGGCCGCGGCACGCGACGGCATCGCGGTCGGCGACGCGGCCTGGGCGTTCGTCACGCCGTGTCACTGGCTGGTCGGACGCGACCACATCACGCTGCTCGACCCGGCGGCGCTGTTGCTCGACGAGGCCGAGTCGCGCGCCGCCTTCGAGGCGGTCCGCGGCCTGTTCGAGAGCGAAGGCTTCCGCGTCGAGTGGGGAGGCGCGACGCGCTGGTACGCGGCGCACGACAGCTTCGCCGATCTGCACACCGCCTCGCTCGACCGCGCGATCGGCCGAAACGTGGAGCTCTGGCTGCGCGGCGATGCGGCCCGCGCCGCGCCGTTGAAACTGGTTCGGCGATTGCAGAGCGAGCTGCAGCTGCTGCTGTATCCGCATGCGTTGAACGACGCGCGCGAACGGCGCGGCGTGCCGACGCTGAACTCGTTCTGGCTCAGCGGCTGTGGCCGGCCTCAGGCCGAGGCGGCCGACGTCCCGACGGTCGACGATCGCCTGCGCGCGCCGCTGCTCGCCGAGGACTGGATCGCGTGGGCCGAGGCCTGGCGCGCACTCGACGCGGGACCGCTGGCCCAGTTGCTCGTCGCCGCGCGCGACGCGCTCCCCGTCACGCTGACGCTGTGCGGCGAGCGCAACGCGCACCGCTTCGCGGCCGCGCCGCGCTCGGCCTGGCAGGCGCTGCGCGCGCGCTTCGACCGCGTGGAAGCGCACGCCGTGCTGGAGGCGCTGTGAGCAGCGCCCCGGTGTCGCCGACGATCCGCCTGCGCGACGCGCCGCCGCGCGCGGTCTGGGCGCTCGAACAGGCCGGCGTGCCACCGCTGCTCGCGCGCCTGTACGCGGGCCGCGGCGTGCGTGCGGCCGACGAACTCGACGACGGCCTGGCGCGACTGCTGCCGCCCGCGGCGCTGCGCGGCGTGCAGGCGGCCGCGACGCTGCTCGCCGATGCGCTCGCGCAGCAGCGCCGCATCTGCGTGGTCGCCGACTACGACTGCGACGGCGCGACCGCCTGTGCGGTGGCGATCCGCGGCCTGCGGCTGCTCGGCGCCGCCGAGGGCACGCTGCACTACGTCGTCCCCGACCGCGCGGTGCACGGCTACGGGCTGACGCCGGCGATCGTCGATCTGGCGCAGGCGCGGCGGCCCGACCTGCTGGTCACGGTCGACAACGGCATCGCGAGCCTGCAGGGCGTGGCCCATGCGCGCGCACTCGGCATCGACGTGCTCGTCACCGACCACCACCTGCCGGCGCTCCTCGACGACGAGGTCGTGCTGCCCGACGCGAACGTGATCGTCAACCCGAACCAGCCCGGCTGCGGCTTCGCGAGCAAGAACCTGGCGGGCGTCGGCGTGATGTTCTACGTGCTGCTCGCGCTGCGCGCCGAGCTGCGCCAGCGCGGCACGTTCACGGCCGCAGGCGGACAAGCCGTCAACGGTACGCCGGCGCAACCGCGGCTCGACACCCTGCTCGACCTGGTCGCGCTCGGCACGGTGGCCGACGTGGTGCGGCTGGACGCGAACAACCGGCGCCTCGTCGCGCAGGGCCTGCGCCGCATCCGCAACGGCCAGATGCAGCCGGGCGTCGCGGCGCTGTTCCGCGCCGCGGCGCGCGACCCGCGGCGCGCCAGCGGGTTCGACTTCGGCTTCGCGCTCGGGCCGCGCATCAACGCCGCGGGACGGCTGTCGGACATGACGCTCGGCATCGAATGCCTCGTCACCGACGACCCGGCGCGGGCCGCCGCGCTCGCCGCGCAGCTCGACGCGATCAACCGCGAGCGGCGCGACCTCGAAGGCGGCATGCGCGAGCAGGCCGAGGCGCTGCTGGCGCAACTCGTGCAGTCCGACGCCGCCGGCACGCCGGCGGCGCTCGCGATCTTCGACGAGGGCTTCCACGAAGGCGTGGTCGGCATCGTCGCGTCGCGCCTGAAGGACCGCGTGCACCGCCCGACCTTCGTGTTCGCGCGCGGCCAGGACGGCCTGTTGAAGGGCTCCGGCCGCTCGATCCCCGGCTTCCATCTGCGCGACGCACTCGATCTCGTCAGCAAGCGCCACCCCGACGTGCTGGTGCGTTTCGGCGGCCACGCGATGGCGGCCGGCTGCACGCTGGATCATGCGCAGTTCGAGACCTTCGACGCCGCGTTCCGGCGCATCGCGAGCGAGTGGCTGGACGCGGCGACGCTGTCGCGCACGCTGCTGAGCGACGGCCCGCTCGGCATCGAGCATTTCAACGCGCCGACCGTGCGCGAGATCGAGGCGCAGGTCTGGGGACAGGCCTTCGAGGCCCCGGTATTCGTCGACGAGGTCGAGATCGTGTCGCAGCGGCTGGTCGGCGAGAAGCACCTGAAGCTCGCGCTGCGCCTGGCCGGCGAGGGCCGCGGCGCGCCGTTGCGCGACGCGATCTGGTTCGGCCACAGCGAACCGGTGGCGGCAACGGTGCGGCTCGCCTACCGCCTCGGCGTCGACGAGTACAACGGCCGCGAGCGCGTGCAGATGATCGTCGAGGCGATCGCCTGAAAGGCCCTGGATCGCGGCTGGCACGCCTTGCCAGCCGCTGCGGCGCAGGGCAGCATGGGCCGGTCCCCCCGACCGGCACGAGGCTCCCATGGATGTCACCACGCCCCCACCGCTGAACCCGGCACGCCGCCGTGCGCTGCGCGTGCTCTCGTTGACGCCGCTGATGGCCACCGTCGGCCTCGCCGCGTGCGGCGGTGGCGGCGGCAATTCGGGTGGTCCGGCCCCGGGGCCGGCGCCGGGCGTGGCCGGCCCGGCGTGGTGGGGCTTCGGCCGCGATGCGCAGCACAGCGCGCTCGCGGCGATCGCAACGCAGGACCTGAACCGCATCGCATGGACCACACCGATGGACACCGCGCCGCAATACCAGCCGAGCGGCGCGCTGCTGATCCACTACGGCTCGCCGGTCATCACCGCGCTGAACACCGTGATCGTGCCGGTCAAGACCGGCGCGGCCGGCGGCTTCCGCTTCGAGGCGCGCTCGGGCGCCAACGGCGCGCTGATCTGGTCCGGCACCAGCGACTACCTGCTGCCCGCGCACAACTGGGTGCCGAGCTACAACCTCGCGCTGAGCACCGGCAACCGCCTGTACGCGCCCGGCGCCGGCGGCAAACTGTTCGTGCGCGAGGATGCCGATGCCGCGACCGGCGCGCTCACGACCGCGGTGTTCTACGGCGCCGCCGCGTATGCCGCGAACCCAGCCGCGTTCGACAGCACCGTCTTCATCAACACGCCGCTGACGGTCGACTCGGCCGGCACGGTGTACTTCGGCTTCATCGTCACGGGTGCGAACCCGGCCGGGCTGGTCAGCGGCATCGCGCGGATCACCGCCGCAGGCGTCGGCAGCTGGGCCGCGGCGGCCACGCTGGCCGGGGACGCACAGATCGCGAAGGTCGCGACCAATTGCGCGCCCGCGGTCTCCCCCGACCTCGCGACCCTCTATTTCGCAGTGAACCGGGCGGTGGCGGCCGGCGTCGTGCAGTCGGGCTACCTGCTGGCGGTCGACAGCACGACGCTCATGTTGAAGGGGCGGGTCGCGCTGGTCGACCCCGGCGCCGGTACGCCGGCGCGCATCAGCGACGACGGCACCGCGTCGCCGACGATCGGCCCCGACGGCGAGGTCTTCTACGGCGTGCTCGAGAGCAGCTTCGGCAGCCACAACGGGCGCGGCTGGCTGCTGCACTTCGACGCCGCACTGACGGCCCAGCGCGCGCCCGGCGGCTTCGGCTGGGACGACACCGCGTCGATCGTGCCGGCGACGATGGTGCCGTCGTACGCCGGCGCCGCGACCTACCTGCTGATGATCAAGTACAACAACTACGAAGGCGCGGGCAGCGGCGACGGCATCAACCGCATCGCGATCGTCGACCCGACCGCGACACAACTCGATTCGATCTCGACCGTGCAGATCATGCGCGAGGTGCTGACGATCGCCGGCCCGACCTTCGAATCCGGAACCTCCGGACCGGTCAAGGAGTGGTGCATCAATACCGCTGCGGTCGACCCGGCCACCCGCTCGGTGCTCGCCAACAGCGAGGACGGGTACCTGTACCGCTGGAGCCTGGTGACGAACACCTTCACGCAGCGCATCCAGCTGACCAATGGCATCGCCGAGTCGTACACGCCGACCGCCGTCGGCGCGGACGGCGCGGTCTACGCGGTCAACAATGCCGTGCTGTTCTCGATCGCGAGATGATGTCGATGCGCCTGAAGTTCCTCTTGGCGATCGCGGCCTTCGCGTTCGGCGCGGTGCACGCGCACGCGCAAGCGCTGAAGCCGGTCACCATCGCCAGCGGCCTGCGCAACCCGTGGTCGCTCGCCTTCCTGCCCGATGGCCGGATGCTGGTCACCGAGAAGGCGGGCACGATGCGCCTCGTGTCGGCCGACGGTCGCGTCGGCGAACCGGTACAGGGCGTGCCGAGAGTCGAGTCCGGCGGCCAGGGCGGCCTGCTCGACGTGGTGCTCGACCCGAAGTTCGCCGACAACGCGCTGGTCTACTGGAGCTTCAGCGAGGCCGATCCCGAGGGCGGGCGCGGCAACAGCACCGCGGTTGCACGCGGTCGGCTCGACGGCAACGCGCTGCGCGAGGTGCGCGTGATCTTCCGCCAGGCGCCCAAGTTCGCGAGCAGCGCGCACTTCGGCTCGCGCCTGGTGTTCGCGCGCGACGGCCGTCTGTTCGTCACGCTCGGCGACCGCTTCCTGCGTCGGGACGACGCGCAGACGCTGGACACCGACCACGGCAAGATCGTGCGGATCGAATCCGACGGCCGCATCCCGGCCGACAACCCGTTCGTCGGCCGCGCCGGGGCCCGGCCCGAGATCTGGAGCCTCGGCCACCGCAACGTGCAGGGCGCGGCGCTGCATCCGGTGACCGGCGAACTCTGGGCCGACGAGCACGGACCGCAAGGCGGCGACGAGCTCAACCTCGTCGAGCGCGGCAAGAACTACGGGTGGCCCGTGATCACCTACGGCGCGGAGTACGGCAGCGGCGCGAAGATCGGCGAAGGCACGGCCAAGGCGGGCATGGAACAGCCGCTGACCTACTGGGTGCCGTCGATCGCGACCAGCGGTCTCGCCTTCCTGACCAGCGACCGCTACCCGGGCTGGAAGGGCAGCGCGTTCATCGGCGCGCTGAAGGCGCAGCTGCTGGTGCGGCTCGAGCTCGACGGCCGCAAGGTCGTGCGCGAGGAGCGCCTGCTGCAAGGCTTCGGCGAACGCATCCGCGACGTCCGCCAGGGCCCCGATGGCTGGCTCTACCTGCTGACCGACAGCCCCAACGGCCGGATCGTGCGACTCGAACGCTGAGCGCCGGGAGACCCGCGGAGCACGCGGGCCGAGCGTCGTCCCTACAATGGAACGGTGGACCAACCGCCGAGCTGGATGAACGCTGACCTGCACTGCCATTCCGCCGTGTCCGACGGCACGCTCGAACCCGAGGCGCTTGCCGCACGGGCGAAGGCGAATGGCGTGGAGCTGTGGGCGCTGACCGACCATGACGAGATCGGCGGCCAGCAACGGGCGATCGCCGCCGCCGGCGCGCTGGGCCTGCCCTACCTCACCGGCACCGAGATCTCGGTCACCTTCGCCGACGTGACGGTGCACATCGTCGGCCTCGGCGTCGATCCCGACAACGCCGCACTCGCCGCCGGGCTGCATGCCACGCGGGGCGGGCGCCGCGAGCGGGCGATGGAGATGTCCGAGGGCCTTGCGAAGGTCGGCATCCACGGCGCGTACGACGGCGCGCTGCAATACGTCGGCAACCCCGAGCTGATCTCGCGCACGCACTTCGCGCGCTTCCTGGTCGAGACGAACGTCTGCCACGACACCTCCGAGGTGTTCCGCAAATACCTGGTCGAAGGCAAGCCCGGCTTCGTGCCGCACCGCTGGGCCACGTTGCGCAACGCGGTGCACTGGATCACCGACGCCGGCGGGATCGCGGTGATCGCACACCCGGCGCGCTACAAGTTCAGCGCGAACGAGGAGTACGCGCTGTTCAGCGAGTTCAAGGCGCACGGCGGGCGCGGCGTCGAGGTCGTGACCGGCAGCCACAGCAGCGCCGACGCGGTGCGCTATACCGAGACGGCGCTCGAGTACGGCCTGCTCGCCTCGCGCGGCAGCGATTTTCACAGCCCCGATGAAAGCCACATCGACCTGGGCAAGCTGCCGGCCCTGCCGGCGCGCCTGACGCCCGTGTGGACCGCGTTGGAGTCGCGCATCCACGTCCCCGCGTGACGGTGGCTGCGCAGCGCCCGGGCCTCGGCATCGGCCTGGTGCTGATGATGGGCGCGTGCTTCGCGGTGAGCGACACGCTGATCAAGTACCTCGGCGGCTGGCTGCCGGTGCTTTTCCTGCTGTGGGCGCGCTACGCGATCCAGGCGGGCACGATGGCGGTCTGGCTGGCGCGGCAAGGTTGGCGGGGCTTCGCGACGGCGCACCCGCGGTTCCAGTGGATGCGCGGTGCACTGCTGCTGGTGACCAGCGGCATGTCGTTCTTCGGCCTGCAGCTGATGCCGGTGGCCGAGTTCACCGCGCTCGGCATGCTGACGCCGGTGGTCGTGACGATGCTCGCGGCCTGGGTGCTGCGCGAGCCGGTCTCGCGGATGCGCTGGGCGCTGGTATGCGGCGGCTTCGTCGGCGCCGTGATCGTGATCCGGCCCGGCAGCGGCGTGTTCGGGTGGGCTGCGATCTTCCCGCTGCTGATGGCGCTGTGCTACGGCTGCTTCCAGGTGCTGACCAGCCGGCTGGCGTCGCTCGAAAGTCCGTACACGACCCATTTCTACACCGGCTTCTGCGGCGCCGTGCTGGTCACGCCGCTGCTGCTCTTGCACGCCGGCGACTATCTCGCCGCGGCGCAGGCCGTGCCGCCCGCCAAGCTGGTGCTGGTGCTGGGCATCGGCCTGTTCGCGACCGTCGGGCACCTGTGCCTGATCTTCGCGTTCGGGCACGCGCCGATGGCCACGCTGATGCCCTTCATCTATGCCCAGATCGCGTTCGCGCTGGGCGTGAGCTACCTCGTGTTCCGCCACTTGCCGGATGGCTGGGCGTGGGTGGGCATGGCCGTGATCGCGGCGTGCGGCGCCGTGAGCGCCTGGCTGAACGCGCGCCAGACGAGCGCGCAGCGGCCGGCCTCGATCGTCGCGGTCGATACGGCCTACGATTGAGGGCATGTCCCAGTACTTCGAAGTCCACCCCGAGAACCCGCAGCTGCGGCTGCTGAAGCAGGCTGCGCAAATCCTGCACGGAGGCGGCATCGCCGCGATCCCGACCGACTCGAGCTACGCGCTCGTCTGCCACCTCGACGACAAGGCCGCGGCGGAATCGCTGCGGCGCATCCGCGGCGTCGATGACAAGCACCACCTGACGCTGCTGTGCCGCGACCTGAGCGAACTCGCCAGTTACGCGCGCGTCGACAACAAGCAGTACCGGCTGCTGAAGGCGGGCACGCCGGGGCCGTTCACCTTCATCCTCGAGGCGACCAAGGAGGTGCCGCGGCGCGTCTCGCACCCGTCGCGGCGCACGATCGGCCTGCGCGTACCCGAGCACGCGGTGACGCAATGCCTGCTCGAGATCCTGGGCCAGCCGCTGCTCGCGACCACCCTGATCCCGCCCGGCGAGACCGAGCCGATGAACGAACCGGGCGAGATCCGCGACCGCTTCGAGAAGCTGGTGCAGGCGATCGTCGACGCCGGCGCGTGCCCGATGCAGCCGACCACCGTGATCGACCTGACCGGCGCCGCGCCGGAGCTGATCAGACAAGGCCGCGGCGACGCCCGCAAGCTCGGACTGAACCTCGACGAAACGGCTTGACAGCGGTCATCGGTCGATACTAAAGTGATATCACTTTTGGGAGACCTGTCATGCTCGACAAGCCAACTTCACAGGAGCGCGTCGCCACCTCGGCCAACGGCTTCCTCTACGTCATCGTCGGCGTGCTCGCCATGGGGGTATCGGCCGTGCTGTTGCTGAGCCGGCCGTCGCCCGGCCTCGCCGGAATCTTCGGCCTGGGGATGCTGATCGGGGCGTGGTGTCTGGCGGGGCTCTACATGCTGCAGCCGAACCAGGCCGCGCTGCTGATGCTGTTCGGCAGCTACCGCGGCACCGACCGCAGCGACGGGCTGCGCTGGGCCAATCCGTTCTACGTCAAGAAGAAGATTTCGGTCCGGGCGCGCAACTTCAACAGCGAGAAACTGAAGGTCAACGACCTGCGCGGCAACCCGATCGAGATCGCGTCGGCCATCGTCTGGAAGATCGAGGACACCGCGCAGGCCACCTTCGACGTCGACAACTACGAGGCCTACGTGCTCACGCAGGCCGAGTCGGCCGTGCGGCACCTCGCGCTGAGCTACGCCTACGACAATCTCGACGAACCCGGAGACGGCAACCAGCGCGAGATCACGCTGCGCTCGGGGACCGACGAGGTCGCGCTCGCGCTGCGCGCGGAGTTGCAGGCCCGGTTCGCGCAGGCCGGCATCGTCGTCGTCGACGCCAAGCTGACCCACCTCGCCTATGCGCCCGAGATCGCCGGCACGATGCTGCGGCGCCAGCAGGCCGAAGCCATCATCGCGGCGCGGACGAAGATCGTGCAGGGCGCGGTCGGGATGGTCGAACTGGCGCTGAACGGCCTGGCCGAACGAGGCCTGCTCGAGCTCGACGACGAGCGCAAGGCCGCGATGGTCAGCAACCTGCTCGTCGTTCTTTGCTCCGACCACGACGCGACGCCGGTGGTCAACACGGGCACGCTTTACAACTGAGCGTTGGCAGCCTGATCGTCGTTCATGGCCAGCCCCGACAAGAAGTCGTTCCTGCTGCGCATCGACCCGCAGTTGTGGGCCGAGATCGAGCGGCTGGCGGCGGGTGAGTTGCGCAGCGTCAATGCGCAGGTGGAGTACCTGCTGCGCGAGGCGCTGAGGACCCGAACCGGGAAGAACAGGGCGCCCACCGAGCCGCGCAAGCCGCCACGCTGATCCGAAGCTTCAGCGCTCGATGCGCGCGAAGGCGCTGTGGTTGTGGATGGACTCGAAGTTCTCGACGTCCACGCTGTAGCGCCCGATGCGCGCATCGGTGTTCAGGCGCAGCGCCACGTCACGGACCAGGTCCTCGACGAACTTCGGGTTCTCGTAGGCGCGCTCGGTGACCCACTTCTCGTCGGCGCGCTTGAGCATTGGCCAGATCTCGCTCGACGCCGAATCCTCGGCGAAGCGCACCAGTTCCTGCCAGCCGATGTCGCCCAGCAATTCCACGCGGATCGTCACGTGCGAGCGCTGGTTGTGGGCGCCGTAGTCGGAGATCTCCTTCGAACACGGGCACAGCGACTTGACCGGCACGACGACCTCGGCCCATATGGTCACAGGCGCCACGGCACCGGCGGATGACCCGTTGCCGGCGCGCGCCTCGGCGATCCAGCGGCCCTGGTACTCGAGCAGGCTCTGCACGCCGGTGACCGGCGCGCGCTTGCGCAGGAAGAACGGGAACTGCGCGTCGATCACGCCTTCGCTGGCGTGCAGCTTGTCGAGCATCAGTGCCATCTCGGCGCGCAGCGCGGGTGCGTCGAGCGGCTTGTCGAGGCCGTCGAGCCAGGCGACGAAGCGGGACATGTGCGTGCCCTTCTGCTCGGCCGGCAGCGCCACGTCGAGGCTCCAGACCGCCACCGTCGGCGACACGGTGTTGCCGATGCGCAGTTGCAGCGGATAGCGAACGCTCTTGACGCCGACACGCTGGATCGCGAGATGGCGTTCGTCACGCGCGCTCTGCGTGTCGGGAATGTGAAGCGCGTCTTTCAGGTTGGTCATGGATTTCATGGTGTGCCCAGACCCGAAGCATGCCAGCAAATGCCCGGCCGCACGCCGTCGCGGTTTTGAAGCCGCCGTTCGGCGGAATTCAATGGTTGACGGCGGTGCGCACCAGCGCCGGCTTGGCGCCGAAGCGCTTCAGGATCGATTGTTCGATGCCGGACGCGTCGAGGCCGCACTGGGCCATCAGCTTGGCCGGGTCCCCGTGCTCGATGAACGCGTCGGGCAGTCCGAGCATCAACACCGGGATCACGATGCCGGCCGTCGCCAGTGCCTCCTGCACGGCGCTGCCGGCGCCGCCCATCACGCAACCGTCTTCGAGCGTGACGATCGCATCGTGGCTGCGCGCCAGCTCGGCGACGAGTTCGACATCGAGCGGCTTGACGAAGCGCATGTTGGCGACCGCGGCGTCGATGTTCCCGGCCGCGACCAGCGCCGGGTACAGCAACGTGCCGAATGCGAGGATCGCGACGCGCGGGCCGCCCTGCCCGACCGCGCGCGCGATGCTGCGGCGAACCTCGCCCTTGCCGAACGGCAGCTCAGCCAGGTCGGTGCCGGCCGCCACGCCGGCACCGGCACCGCGCGGGTAGCGCACCGCGACCGGGTGATCCTGGCGGAACGCCGTGGTCAGCGCGGCGCGGCATTCGCGCTCGTCCGCCGGCGTCAGCACGCTCATGTTCGGGATGCAGCGCAGGTAGGCGATGTCGTAGTTGCCGGCGTGGGTGGCGCCATCGGCACCGACGAGACCGGCGCGGTCGAGCGCGAACACGACCGGCAGGTTCTGGATCGCGACGTCGTGGATCAGCTGGTCGTAGGCGCGCTGCAGGAAGGTCGAGTAGATCGCGACCACCGGCTTCAGCCCTTCGCAGGCCAGGCCGGCCGCGAACGTGACGGCGTGCTGCTCGGCAATGCCGACGTCGTGGTACCGCTTCGGGAAGCGCCGTTCGAATTCGACGAGGCCGGAGCCCTCGCGCATGGCCGGCGTGATGCCGATCAGGCGCTCGTCGGCAGCCGCCATGTCGCACAGCCAGTTGCCGAAGACCTGGGTGAAGGTCGGCTTGGCCGGCGTGCTCGGCTTGACGATGCCGACCGCCGGGTCGAACTTGCCGGGGCCGTGGTAATTGACCGGGTCCGCCTCGGCCAGCTTGTAGCCGTACCCCTTCTTCGTGACGACGTGCAGGAACTGCGGGCCCTTGAGCTGGCGCAGGTTCTCGAGCGTCGGGATCAGCGAGTCGAGGTCGTGGCCGTCGATCGGGCCGACGTAGTTGAAGCCGAACTCCTCGAAGATCGTGCCGGGCACGACCATGCCCTTGGCATGCTCCTCGAAGCGGCGCGCCAGCTCGAACAGCGGCGGCGCGTTCTTCAGCACCGACTTGGCGGTGTCGCGCGCGGTCGCGTAGAACTTGCCGCTCATCAGGCGCGCCAGGTGGCGGTTCAGCGCGCCGACCGGCGGCGAGATCGACATGTCGTTGTCGTTCAGCACCACCAGCATGTCGGCGTGCGAGACACCGCCGTTGTTCAGCGCCTCGAAGGCCATGCCGGCGCTCATCGCGCCGTCACCGATGATGGCCACGGCGCGGTGGTCCTCGCCTTTCAGTTTCGCGGCCACGGCCATGCCGAGCGCGGCGGAGATCGAGGTCGACGAGTGCGCGGTGCCGAACGCGTCGTACTCGCTCTCGTCGCGGCGCGGGAAGCCCGAGATGCCGCCCAGCTGGCGCAGCGTGGCCATGCGCTCGCGCCGCCCGGTCAGGATCTTGTGCGGGTAGGTCTGGTGGCCCACGTCCCACACCAGCCGGTCGTGCGGCGTGTTGTAGACGTGGTGCAGTGCGATCGTCAGCTCGACGGTGCCGAGGTTGGACGACAGGTGGCCGCCGGTCTGCGACACGCTCTGGACGACGAAATCGCGCAGTTCGGTCGCGAGCTGCTTCAGCTCGGGCCGCGACAAGGTGCGCAGATCGGCCGGGCTGGCGATGGATTCGAGCAGGGTGTGCTTCATGTCGGCTGCACCTTAGTCAGCTTTCGCGCTCGACGACCTTGTCGGCGAGCAGGCTCAACCATGCGGCGTCGCGCAGGCCGCTGCGCGCGAGCGCAGCCTGGGCCTTGTCGCGGAGCTCGGTCGCGTGGCGGCGCGCGGCGTCGAGGCCGAGCACCGTCACGTAGGTCGGTTTGTTGTTGTCGAGGTCCTTGCCCGCGGTCTTGCCGAGCGTGGCGGAGGCTTGCGTCACATCGAGAATGTCGTCGACCACCTGGAACGCCAGCCCGAGCGCGTCGCCGTACTCGCCCAGGGCGTCCCACTGCGCCGCAGTCGCATGGCCGCAGGCCGCGCCCATCAGCACGCTGGCTTGCAAGAGGGCACCGGTCTTGCGATGGTGCATGTCGCGCAGCACGTGCTCGTCGAGCGGGCGGCCGATGCTGGCGAGGTCGATGGCCTGGCCGCCGGCCATGCCAGCGTGACCGGCCGAGCGCGCCAGCAGCGAGCACAGCCGCGCCTGCAGCGGCGCGGGCATCGCGGGATCGTCGTCGGGCGTCAGCACCTCGAACGCCAGCGCCTGCATCGCGTCGCCGGCCAGCATGGCCTGCGCCTCGCCGAACTGCACGTGGACGGTGGGCTTGCCACGCCGGAGCACGTCGTTGTCCATGCAGGGCATGTCGTCGTGGACCAGCGAGTAGGCATGGATCAGCTCGACCGCACACGCCGCACGCATCGCTGCGGCATGCGCGCCGTGGACCGCCTGGGCGGCAGCCAGCACCAGCAACGGGCGCACGCGCTTGCCGCCGTCGAGCACCCCGTAGCGCATGGCCAGGCCGAGGCCGGCCGGCGCGTCGGCAGGCACCCAATTGTCCAGCGCCGCCTCGACGGCCTCGGCCTCGCGGCGCATCCAGATGTCGAATTCGGAGAGCTTCATGCGGCGTTTGACCGGGGCGGCGCGGCGGCGGCGATCAGGGGCTTGAGCTGCCCGTCCTCGAGCACCTTGACCTGCTGTTCGATCGCCTCCAGCCGGGAGCGGCAGAAGCCGAGCAGTTCGGAACCGCGCTGGTAGCTTTCGAGCAGCCGGTCCAGTGGCAACTGCCCCGCTTCCATCGCGCCGACCAGGCGGTCGAGTTCGCCGAGCGCTTCTTCGTAGCTGGCGGGAGCGCTCGATGCTGCGGCGCTGGGGGAGCTTGTCTTTGCCATTTGCCGTATCGTGAAAACCCCTGATTGTAGTCAGCCGGTCGCGCGTGCGAATCCCGAGGATCGCGGACGCCCGTGTCCAAGCGTGACAGTCGCGCAAGGCCTTGCGACCCCGTGCGCGAAGACCCCCCGGGTACAATGACGGTCCTGCCGAGCCTGGCAGTCCTGCGCGTTCCCGAAGGGATGCGGTGTTCAACCACTTAGGAGACTCGCCGGGATCATGTCGGACCTGAGCGTCACCCTGGCAGCGCTCGATCGCAGCGCCTCACAACTCCCGGTCAGCAGCTACTTCGACGACGGCCTGTATCGTCGCGAGATGGCGACACTTTTTGCAGACAATCCGCGCTACCTGGGCCACGAGCTGGCCGTACCCGAGATCGGCGACTACTACGCGCTGCCGCAGGAAGGCGAAGGGCGCGCGCTCGTGCGCACCCAGCGCGGTGTCGAGCTGATCTCGAACGTCTGCCGCCACCGTCAGGCGCTGATGCTGCGCGGCCGCGGCAACACCAAGCGCAACGTCGTCTGTCCGCTGCACCGCTGGACCTACGATCTGGCGGGCCAGCTGGTCGGCGCCCCGCACTTCCCCGACGACCCGTGCCTGAACCTGAACAACTACCCGGTTCAGGTCTGGAACGGCATGGTGTTCGAGGGCAAGGGTCGGGACGTCGCCGCCGACCTGGCCGGTCTCGGCCCCGTCAACGATCTGAAGTTCGAGGGCTACGTGCTCGACCACGTGAAGATGCACGAGTGCGACTACAACTGGAAGACCTTCATCGAGGTCTACCTCGAGGATTACCACGTCGGTCCGTTCCATCCCGGCCTCGGCCAGTTCGTGACCTGCGACGAGCTGCGCTGGGAGTTCGGCCCGCACCACTCGGTGCAGACGGTCGGCACCAAGAACGAGCTCGCGCGGCCCGGCACGCCGGCCTACCGCAAATGGCACGACGCGGTGCTCAAGTACCGCAACGGCGAGCTGCCCAAGCACGGCGCGATCTGGCTGACCTACTACCCGACCGTGATGGTCGAGTGGTATCCGCACGTGCTCGTGGTCTCGACGCTGTACCCGCGCGGCCCGCAGAAGACGCTGAACGTCGTCGAGTTCTACTACCCGGAAGAGATCCACGCCTTCGAGCGCGAGTTCATCGAGGCCGAGCAGGCCGCGTATTGGGAGACCTGCGCCGAGGACGACGAGATCGCGCTGCGCATGGACGCCGGCCGCCGCGCGCTGATGGAACGCGGCGATGACGAGGTCGGCCCGTACCAGAGCCCGATGGAAGACGGCATGCAGCAGTTCCACGAGTGGTATCGCACCGCGATGAAGGACCGGCTCTGAAGAAGAGGTCGGCTTGAATCCCGCGTGGTTGATGGTGTTCGCGTCGCTGCTGTTCGCGACGATGGGCGTGTGCGTGAAGCTCGCGTCGGCGGACTACGCGCCGGGCGAGATCATCCTGTACCGCGGCCTGCTCGGCGCGGTGCTGATCGCGCTGCTCGCACGCTCGCGCGGCGTGTCGCTCAAGACCGGCGTGCCGGCGACGCACTTCTGGCGCAGCCTGACCGGCGTGATCGCGATGTTCCTGTGGTTCTACTCGCTCGGCAATTTGCCGCTGGCGACCGCGATGACGCTGAACTACATGTCGTCCGTGTGGATGGCGCTGTTCCTCATCGGCGGCGCCGCGATGCTGTGCAGCGCGCGGGTCGACGGCCGGCTGATCGGCACCGTGCTGCTCGGCTTCGCCGGCGTCGCGCTGATCCTGCGGCCGACGATCGAGCAGGACCAGCTCTGGCACGGCCTGATCGGCCTGCTGTCCGGCATGATCTCGGCGACCGCCTACCTGCAGGTCACCGCGCTGGCCCGCGCCGGCGAACCCGAGATGCGCATCGTCTTCTACTTCTCGCTCGGCGGCGCGCTGTTCGGGCTGCTGACGACGCTGTACACCGGCATGCACGCGCACACGTGGCGCGGCGTCGCGCTGCTGCTCGCGGTCGGCGGGCTGGCCACCGTCGCGCAGCTGCTGATGACGCGCGCCTACAGCACCGGCCGCACGCTGGTGATCGCGAGCCTGCAGTACCTGGGCATCGCGTTCTCGTTCGGCTATGGCGTGCTGCTGTTCGCCGACCGCATGACCTGGATGGCATTCGCCGGCATGCTGCTGATCGTCGGTGCCGGGCTGGGTGCGACGCTGCTGCGCAGCCGCACGCCGCTGGCCGCCGACGCCACGAACTCGACTCTGGAGTCCTGATGACCCTCGCCCTCAAGACGCTGATCACGGCCGCCGAACTGCAAGCCGCGCTCGCCCGGAACGAACCGTGCGTCCTGATCGACACGAGCTTCGACCTCGTCGACACCGCCGCCGGCGAGGCGGCGTGGCGCGCCGGCCACCCGCCGGGCGCGCTGTACCTGCACCTCGACCGCGACCTGTGCGGCCCGAAGGCCGGCCCGGACGGCGCGTTCCGCGGCCGCCACCCGTTGCCGGCGCGCGCGGAGTTCGCGGCGGTGCTCGGGCGCTGCGGCATCACCCCGTCGACGCCCGTGGTCGCGTTCGACCGGCAAGGCGGCGTCTACGCGTCGCGGCTGTGGTGGATGCTGCGCTGGATGGGCCATGAGAAGGCCGCGGTGCTCGATGGCGGCGTGGCCGCGTGGACGGCCGCCGGCGGCGCACTCGTCACCGCGGCGCCGACGCCGACCGTCGCGGCACCCTATCCGGACCGCCCCGGCCTCGTCGACACGATCGACGCCACGGCGCTCGCGGTCGAGCTCGGCCGGGTGCGCCTGATCGACGCGCGCGCCGGCGAGCGCTTCCGCGGCGAGGTCGAGCCGCTCGACGCTGCGGCCGGCCACATTCCCGGGGCGTCGAACCGCTTCTTCAAGGACAACCTCGGCGCAGACGGCCGATTCAAGCCCGCGGCGCAGCTGCGCGCCGAGTTCGACACGCTGCTCGGCGCCGCCACGCCGCGGACGACCGTGCACCAGTGCGGCTCGGGCGTCACCGCGTGCCACAACCTGCTCGCGATGGAGCACGCCGGGCTCGCCGGCTCGGTCCTGTATCCGGGGTCGTGGAGCGAGTGGTCGGCCGATCCGACGCGGGCCGTCGCACGCGGCTGACTGCGCGCGCGTCGACCCTTGTCCTGGGTCAACAACTCGGGGGATAACGCTCGCCGCCGAACCTGCGGCGGCGCATCATGTCCGAGCGGTTCCGTGACCGCGAAGGAGACGACATGTTCAAGCGCATTCTCGTACCGACCGATGGCTCGGACATCACCTCGAAGGCCATCGACACCGCCATCGCCCTGGCCAAGTCCGTGGGCGCCGAACTCCACACGATCAGCGTGAAGGAGCCGTTCCCGTACAGCGCGATCTCGGAGATGCAGCCGACGCCGCCGCAGGAATTCTTCGACGCGCAGGAGCGCATCGCGACCAAGCGCGTTCAGGCCGTCGTCGAGGCCTGTCGGCAAGCCGGCGTGCCCTGCGAACCGGTCACGGTCGAGGCCCTGCACCCCTGGGAAGCCATCATCGACCACGCCAAGCGGGCCGAATGCGACCTGCTGGTGATGGCCTCGCACGGCCGCCGCGGCGTCACCGCGCTGCTGCTCGGCAGCGAGACGCAAAAGGTGCTGACGCACTCGAATGTGCCGGTCCTGATCGTGCGCTGACGAGGCACCGGCGCGGGTCAACGGGTCAGGCGACGCCGTTGGCCTTCATCCACGCGACGCAGCGCTTCCAGCCGTCCTCGGCCGCGTCCTTCTTGTAGCTCGGCCGATAGTCGGCATGGAAGGCGTGCGGCGCGCCCGGATAGACGACGAACTGCGAGGCCTTCGCGGCCGCATTGCCGGTCGCCAATGTGGCCTTCATCTGGTCGACCGCGGCGACCGGGATGCCCTGGTCCTCCGCGCCGTAGAGCCCCAGCACCGGCGCCTTCAGCTGGCCGACCAGGTCGATCGGGTTCTTCGGCTTCAGTTCGCTCGGTACGCCCTGAAGCTGGCCGTACCAGGCCACGCCGGCCTTCACCGCGGGGTTGTGCGCTGCAAACAGCCACGTGACGCGCCCACCCCAGCAGAAGCCGGTGACGCCAAGCCGGCCGGTGTCGCCGCCGTTGGCCTTCGCCCACGCCACGGTCGCATCCAGGTCGCCCATGACCTGCGCGTCGGGCACCTTGTTGACGACTTCGCTCAGCAGCTTGCCGATCTCGCCGAACGACTGCGCGTCGCCCTGGCGCACGAACAGCTCCGGCGCGATCGCCAGGTAGCCCAGCTTCGCGAACCGGCGCGCCACGTCGGCGATGTGCTCGTGCACGCCGAAGATCTCCGAGACGACCAGCACGACGGGCAGGTTGGTCTTGCCGGCCGGCATCGCGCGGTACGCGGGCATCTTGAAGTCGCCGGACGGGATCATGACCTCGCCGACGGTCAGGCCCGCGCTGTCGGTCTTGATCGTCTGCGCGGTGACCGGCAGCACCGCCGCGGCGAAGCCGGTGCCGACCGCGGCGCGAACGAAGTCGCGACGGCTGCGGTCGCTCGGAATTCCAGGAACATCGGCTGCGTGTGTCGACATGAACGGCTCCGTGACAGGCTGGCGCATTCTAGAAACGCGCCGGTGGGGGCGTCGGCGTCGCTGAAGAACCCCGCGCTTTGCACGGACAATGGGGCATGCACCCCTCCTCCTCCCCTGCCTCCGGCAGCGACGCCCCGCGCTGGCCCGGCCAGCTGGCGGCGATCGACATGGGCTCGAACAGTTTCCGGCTCGAGATCGGCCAGCTGATCGACGGCCGCTACCGCCGCATCGACTACCTGAAGGAAACCGTCCGCCTGGGCGCCGGCCTGGACGCCAACGGCTTGCTGACCGACGCCGCGAGCGCCCGCGGCCTGACTTGCCTGGCGCGCTTCGCGCAGCGCCTGCAGGGCTTCGAGCCGGCGCAGGTGCGCGCGGTCGCGACGCAGACGCTGCGCGAAGCCCGCAACCGCGACGCGTTCCTGCTCGGCGCGCAGGCGGCGCTCGGCTTCCCGATCGAAGTGATCTCGGGGCGCGAGGAAGCGCGCCTGATCTACGTCGGCGTCGCGCGCCTGCAGCCGTCCAGCGTGCCGCGGCTCGTCGTCGACATCGGGGGGCGATCGACCGAGATGATCCTCGGCCACGGCCGCAAGCCGGTCCGCGCGGAGTCGTTCCAGGTCGGCAGCGTCAGCCTGTCGCTGCGCTACTTCGGCGAGGGCCGCTTCACCGAAGGCGCGTTCCGCCGCGCCCAGATCGCCGCGGGCGCCGAACTCGAGGAAGGGCTCGAGCCGTTCGCCGCCGTGCACTGGCAGGAGGCGCTCGGCTCGTCGGGCACGGTCGGTGCGGTCTCGCAGCTGCTGGCCGCGAGCGACGTCACCGATGGTCGCATCACGCCCGATGGCCTGCGCTGGCTGATGGAGCAGTGTTTGCGCGCCGGCAAGGTCGAGAAGCTCGCGCTGCCGGGCTTGAAGGAGGACCGCCGGGCGGTGATCGCCGGCGGCCTGTCGATCCTGTACACGCTGGCCGCGAACTTCGGCATCGCCGAACTGGCGCCGGCGCGCGGTGCGCTGCGCCAGGGCGTGATCTTCGACCTCGACGAACGACATCACGCCACCCGGCTGCCGCAGGACGGCCACGACATCCGCGACGCCTCGGTGCGCGAGTTGCAGCGCCGCTTCATGGTCGACACGCAGCAGGCCGCTCGCGTCACGTCGATCGCGAGCGCGCTGTACGCCGGCGTGCAGCCGAAGGCGGACGCCGAGACGCGGCGCGAGCTGCTCTGGGCCTGTGCGCTGCACGAGATCGGCATGATGGTCTCGCACCACGACCACCACCGCCACAGCGCCTACGTGCTCGACCATGTCGACGCGCCCGGGTTCTCGCAGAGCCAGCTGCGCCGCGTCGGTGCACTGGTGCTCGGCCAGCGCGGCGGTCTGCGCAAGATCGAATCGAGCCTGTCGCGCGACGACTTCGCTTGGCAGGTGCTGTGCCTGCGCCTGGGCGTGATCAAGTGCCATGCGCGCGGCGAGGTCAGCACCGACGCGATGCGACTCAAACGCGCCGGCACGACGGCCGAGCTCAGCGTCGCGCCCGGCTGGGCCGACAGCCACCCGCGCACGCGTCACCTGCTCGAAGAGGAAACCGCGATGTGGGCTCGCAACGGCCCGCTGAAGCTCGAACTTCGAGGCTAGAGGCAGTCCGGCGACTGCACCGCCTGAAGGATCACCTGCGCGCGGTCCTCGCGCTGCCGGCCGCGGATCCACCAGACCGCGCCCTTCTTGATCGTCCAGTTCTGCGGCTGGTCGGACAGCAGGTACGACGCGACGAAGCCCAGCGTCGGCTGGTGGCCCACGATCAGCACCGGTTCGCTCGCGTCCGGCCAGCGCGCGGTCTTCAGCAGCGCCTCGCCGTTGCCGTCCGGGCCGAGCTCGGCCAGCGTCTTGAACTTGCGGCCGAGCGCCTTCGCGGTCTGCTGGCAGCGCAGCGCCGGGCTCACGAGCACGCGGGTCGAGTGCGCGAGGCGCTGGTTCAACCACTCGCCCATGCGCTGGGCCTGGCGTTCGCCCTTCGGCGTCAGCGCACGCGCCAGGTCATCGGTCTCCTCGCGCAACTCGAACGCCTCGGCGTGGCGCCACAGGATCAGGTCCATCTCAACCCCCGCCGTCGGTGTAGCGGGCCACCAGCGCCTGCTGCGCGCTCGGCCCGTCGGTGCCGATCCGTTCGTAGCTGCCGTCGGCGTGCAGTTGCCACGCGTCCTGCCGGTCGTGCAGGTACGGCACCAGGCACTCGTCGATCACGCGCTGGCGCAGCTTCGCGTCGCGCACCGGCCAGGCCACCTCGATGCGGCCGAACATGTTGCGCGCCATCCAGTCGGCGCTGGACAGGAACAGCGCCTGATCGTCCGGCGCGTCGCCCCAGCAGAAGTAGCTGACCCGCGAGTGCTCGAGGAACCGGCCGACCACCGAGCGCACGCGAATGCGGTCCGTGACGCCGTCGATGCCGGGCGGGAGCATGCATGCGCCGCGCACGATCAGGTCGATGTCCGCGCCGCGCTGCCCCGCGCCGACGAGCGCACGCATCAGCGCCGGGTCGGTCAGCGCGTTCACCTTGACGACGATGCGCGCGCGCCGCCCGTCGCGCGCCGCGAGCGCGACCTTCTCGATGTGCGCGAGCATCTGCTTGTGCAGCGTGAACGGCGCCTGCAGCAGCACGCGCAGCGGCTTCGTGCGGCCCAGGCTCGCGAGCTGCTGGAACACCGCGTCGGCGTCGCCGGTCAGGTCGGGCTCGGCGGTGAAGTAGCCGAGGTCGGTGTACAGACGCGCGGTCTTCGGGTTGTAGTTGCCGGTCGACAAATGCGCATAGCGCCGCAGCCGCCCCTGCTCGCGCCGCGTGATCAGCAGCAGCTTGGCGTGGGTCTTCAGGCCGACGATGCCGTAGACCACCTGCACGCCGACCGCCTCGAGCCGCTCGGCCCAGTTGATGTTGGCCTCCTCGTCGAAGCGCGCCTTCAGCTCGACGACGACCATCACCTCCTTGCCGCGGCGCGCCGCCTCGATCAGCAGGTCCATCAGCGGCGACTCGCTGCCGGTGCGGTAGATCGTCTGCTTGATCGCCAGCACGTCCGGATCGTGCACCCCCTCGCGCAGGAACTGCACCACCGGGTCGAAGGACTCGAACGGCTGGTGCAGCAGCACGTCGCGTTCGCGCAGCCGGTCGAACATCGAGGTCTGCCGCGGCAGCGCCTTCTGCGGCCACGCCGGCTCGAACGCGGCGAAGCGCAGCGCGGCGCCCGCGGGCGCGCCGGAATCGTCGCGCACCTGATCGATCAACTGGAACAGCCGCACCAGGTTGACCGGCCCGTTGACGAGGTACAGCGCCGCCGGCGGCAGCGCGAACTGCTGCAGCAGGAACTCGTACAACTCGGCCGGGCAGGTGTTGACGACCTCGAGCCGCACCGCCTGGCCGAAGTGACGCGTCGTGAGCCCCGAGCGCAGCGCCTGGCGCAGGTTCTTCACGTCGCCCTCGTCGACGTCGAGGTCGGAGTCGCGCGTGACGCGGAACTGCGAGAACACCTCGACCTCGCGGCCCGGGAACAGCTCGGCGAGGTGGGCGCGGATCACGCTGGTCAGCAGCACGAAGGCCTGGCGGCCGCCGGCCAGCTTGTCGGGCAACCGGATCACGCGCGGCAGCACCCGCGGGACTTTCACGATCGCGAACGTGTTCTCGCGGCCGAACGCGTCCTTGCCGCCAAGCCGCGCGATGAAGTTGAGCGACTTGTTCGCGACCTGCGGGAACGGGTGCGACGGATCGAGCCCGACCGGCACCAGCAGCGGCCGCACCTCGCGCTCGAAGAACGCGGCGACCCAGCGCCGCTGTTCGGCATCGCGGCTGCCGTGGTTCAGGATCACGATGCCCTGCTGCTGCAGCGCCGGCATCACCTCGTCGTTGAAGACGCCGTACTGATCGTCGATCAAGGCGTGCGCGTCGGCCGCCACCGAATCGAGGTCGCGGGTCGACACGCCCGAGCCGGCGCGCCGCGCCGCCTCCAGGTAGTCGGCCACGCGCACCTCGAAGAACTCGTCCATGTTCGACGAGACGATGCAGACATAGCGCAGGCGTTCGAGCAGCGGCACGTCGGCGCGCTGCGCCTGCGCCAGCACACGCCGGTTGAATTCGAGGATCGCCCGCTCCCGGTTCAGCAACGCGGGCATGGTCGGGTCGCCATGGGCGCGGGCATCGGTCATCCGTCCAGTTTATGAACGATTTGCGACTTCTTCGTGACACCGTTCATGCGCGCCGCGCCCGGTACCAGCGTCCGAGCACGATGCTGGCGATGCAGACCGCGAGCCACGCGCTGCCGCTCGCGAAGCCGGCGAGCACGTCGCTGGCGAAGTGCACGCGCAGGAACATCCGGCTGGCGCCGATCGTGAAGGCGAGCACAAGGGCCGCGATCCAGATCGTCAGGTGCCAGCGCGGTGGCAGCAGCCGCGTCGCGACATAGGCGAGCATGCCGTAGCCGACCACCGCGCCCGAGCTGTGACCGCTCGGGAAGCTGAAGCCGTGCGCCAGCACCAGGCCGTCGTCGTGAAGAGGCCGCACCCGCTCGAACACGTGCTTGAGCGTCTGGTTCAGCAGCCCGTTGCCGGCGATCGCGACCACCCACGCGAAGGCGAGCCAGCGCCGGCGCAGCACGACCAGGCCGATCGCGACGGCGATGCACAGCACGGTCATCGTCGCGACGTCGCCGAGCCGCGTGACCGCCGCGAAGAAGTGCAGCGCCACCAGCGGCACGTCGCGCACGCCCTGCGTGATGAGTTCGTCGGCCGCGCCGAGCGCCGCCTGCGCGTGCAGCGCCTCGGCGATCTCCGCGAACCCCCACGCGCCCGCCACGATCGCGCCGAAGCCCAGCGCGAGCCGCAGCCCGAGAAGCCACGGCGGGGGCGTGGCCACGTGGCCGGGCAGCACGATCAGGCGGTGCCGCACCCACCATGCGATGCATGTCGCCGCGACGACGAGCAACAACGAGACGCCGAAGATCGCCAGCGCATGCGGCGCCGCGACCCGCGCCAGCGCGACGATCGCGGCATTGCCCCCGTCCGCGTCAGCGCCCATCGTTCGACCGCGCCGGAGAAATCGTCGTCACTGCCTGGCAGGTGAAGGCCGGACCGCCGGCCGGGCAGTCCCACTGCTCGATCTGCGCGCCGCGGCCGTCCCAGCGCAGCAGGTTCACCGAGTTCGGCACACCCTCGCGCACCCGCTCCGAGACTGCCGTGCCGGCCTGAACGACCCACAGCGGCCGCGGCACGCCCTCGACGGGCAGCACGTACGGCAGGTGGATGTGCCCGCCCATCACGATGTCGGCACCCGCGGCCGACCAGTGCGCGAGCGCCGCCGCGTGGCCGATCAGCCGGTCGTGCTCGTCTTCGGCGCGCGCCACCGCGGCGGGCTGGTGCACGACGACGACGCGCAGTTGCCCCGGCGCGGCCGCGGCCAGGCGCGCCGCCACGCGTGCCACTTGCGCGTCGTCGACCTCGCCGTTCTCGTGGCGCGCCGGCCGCGTGGTGTTGACGCCGACCACCAGCCAGGCGTCGGAGGCGAACACCGGCTCGAGCTCGTCGCCGAAAGCCGCGCGGTAGCGGGCGTACGGGCGCAGCAAGCGTGTCAGGAGATCGAACAGCGGCAGGTCGTGGTTGCCCGGGATCGCCAGCAGCGGCGCGCCGAGCCGATCGGCGAATGCACGCGCCGCACGGAATTGCGCCGGGCGAGCGCGCTGCGTGATGTCGCCGGAGAGCACCACCAGCGCCGGCCGCTCGCGCTGCGCCAATGCGACGAGCGCCTCGACCACCGGGGCGCGCTCGGTCCCGAAATGCGGGTCCGAGACCTGCAGGAGCACGCTCACGAGCCGCCCTCCCCGTCGTCGAGGCGGCGTGCCGGCGCGAGCAGGTACAGCGGCACCTCCGCGACCTCGAAGCGCAGCGGCGCCCGCATCCACAGCACCTCGCCGTCGACCGCGACCTTGATGCGCCGAATGCCGAATGCCAGCGACGGCTGCACCACCATGCGGTCGAAGCCGAAGGTCTCGACGTCCTCCGCCTCGCCGAGGCTGCCGAGCGCGCCGCGCAGCAGCAGTTGCAGCATCGCGAGCGTGCCGATCGGCCGCAGCATCACGGCCGCCACGCACCCGGTCTCGACACCGCCGCGGGTGTGCACACCGATCTGCTCGAGCTGCAGCCGGTTGTTGCCGACGAACAGCGTGGGCGTGCGCACGTCGCGCGTCTGGCCGCCGCGTTCGATGCGCAACTTCAGCTGACGGTGTTCGCGCAGCAGCGTCACGAGGCCCGACAGCATCGCCACCGGCCGGCTGCGGCCGAAGCGGGCCTTGAAGGCTTCGCGGTCCTGCAGCAGCTCCGGGTACAGCCCGAGGCTGGCGTTGACGAGGAACACCTTGCGGTTGACCAGGCCGATCTGAACCGGTCGCGGCGTGGCCGCGAGCAGCGCCGCGATCGCCGCCGCCGGCTCGGGTGGAATCCCGTGGGTTCGGGCGAAATAGTTGAACGTGCCCTGCGGCATCACACCCATCGCGCAGCCGGCGCCGTGCGCCGCCTGCGCGACGGTGTTGATCGTGCCGTCGCCGCCGACGGCGACGACACCCGAGCCTGCCGCACGTGCTGCGGCCGCGCATTCGCGCGCGACCTGCGCCAGATCCTGCGGTCGCGCGACGTGCAGCTCGGCGCGCCGCCCGGCCAGCGTCAGCGCCGTCTCGATCGCGGCCCGCTTGGTGTCGGCGTCGTTCTGACCGGCAGCGCCGTTGATGACGAATCGAAGCGGAGCATGGGGGTCGAACCGGATGGATGGCATGGAGCAAGGGTGGGCCGCGGCACTGTCCGCCAGGGCGGAGTCTGCCCGGTCGGCGCCGGTCGCGACCCCGCATCTCGTGGGGGCATCGACGAAAGCGGGCGGAACACCGGGCAAATCGCCCCCTGAACGTCATACGACGGTGCTAACGTCCGGCAACCACGGAGGTGCCTTGATCACAACCCCTGCCCCGACCCGTACGGACGCACTGCGCCGCGAGCTGCTCGAAACAGTCGCCGCCTTGCAACGCCGCCGCGCCGATCTCGTCAGCGAGGCGCTGATCGCCGATTACGTGGCGCTCTACTGGCTGGAATGGAACGGCGGCACGCTGCAGCTCACCCAGACCGGCAAGAACGTCTGCGACCAGATGCGCGCCGAGGCTCGGCTGCCGTAGCCCGGGCGGCCCTGTAGGAAGGCTCCTACTGGGCGTTGCGCGAGCGCCCGGTCGACGGTCGACCGGGCCGGCGATAAATTTCGGCCATCTTTCCCCGACCGGGACGATCGCGCCGCATGGCCAAACCTGCGAAGAACAAGTCTGCCGCTGCAGCCCCCGAGGGGCTGGCCAAGAGCCTCACCGGCATCACCGGGCTCGACGAGATCACGAGCGGCGGCTTGCCGCGCGGCCGGCCGACGCTGGTGTGCGGCGCCGCCGGCTGCGGCAAGACGATGCTCGCAGCCGAGTTTCTGGTGCGCGGTGCGATGCAGTTCGACGAGCCCGGCGTCTTCATGATGTTCGAGGAGACCGCAGACGAACTTGCCGCGAACGTCGCGTCGATCGGGTGGGACCTCGTCAAGCTGGAGCGCCAGAAGAAGATCGCGATCGACTTCGTGCGCGTCGAGCGCAGCGAGATCGAGGAAACCGGCGAGTACGACCTCGAGGGCCTGTTCATCCGCCTGGGCCACGCGATCGACTCGATAGGCGCCAAGCGCGTCGTGCTCGACACGGTCGAGGCACTGTTCGCGGGCGTGCCCAACCACGCGATCCTGCGCGCCGAACTGCGGCGCCTGTTCCGATGGCTGAAGGACAAGGGTGTCACCGCCGTCATCACCGCGGAGCGCGGCGAGAACACGTTCAGTCGCTATGGACTCGAGGAGTACGTGGCCGACTGCGTGATCCTGCTCGACCACCGCATCCACGAGCAGATCTCGACCCGCCGCCTGCGGGTGGTGAAGTACCGCGGCTCGCGGCACGGCACCAACGAATACCCGTTCCTGATCGGCCAGCACGGCATTTCGGTGCTGCCGATCACCTCGCTCAAGCTCCAGCATGCGGCACCGCGCGAGCGCGTGCCCACCGGCGTCGCCGGCCTCGACGAGATGCTTGGTGGCGCCGGCGTGTACCGCGGCAGCAGCGTGCTGGTCTCGGGCGCACCGGGCACCGGCAAGAGCAGCCTGGCGGCCAGTTTCGTCGACGCCGCCTGCGCCCGCGGGGAACGCGCGCTGCTGTTCGCGTACGAGGAATCCGAAAGCCAGATGCTGCGCAACATGGAGTCGATCGGCCTGGACCTGCGTCGCTGGGTCGGCAAGGGCCTGCTGCGCATCGAGTCGACGCGGCCCACGCTGCACGGCCTCGAGCAGCACCTCGTCCACATGTACGACCTGGTCAACGAGATCCGGCCCGCGGTGGTGGCCGTCGATCCGATCAGCAACCTCACCTCGCAAGGTGACGACGGCGGGCTCAAGCTCACGCTGATGCGTTTGATCGACTTCTTGAAGACCAGCAACACGACCGCAATGTTCACCTCGCTGACCTCCGACAACGGTGCGGCCGCGCTGGCATCCTCCGAGGTCGGCGTCTCGTCGCTGATGGACACCTGGCTGCTGCTGGCCAACGTCGCCGTCAACGGCGAGCGCACGCGCACGCTGCAGGTGCTCAAGTCCCGTGGGATGCCGCACTCGAACCAGGTGCGCGAGTTCGTCTTCTCGGACCACGGCGTCGACCTGGTCGACGTCTACCTGTTCGGCGACCAGGTGCTCACCGGCACCGCGCGCATCGCCCACGAGGCGCAGCTGAGCGCGGCAAACGACCTGCGCGGCCGCGACCACGACCGCCGGCTGCGTGACCTGGCCAACCGGCGCAAGGCGCTCGATGCGCAGATCGCGGCGATGCGGCTGGAAGCCGACGAGCGCGCCGGCGAGGTGGAGTTCGCGATCGCCCGCGAGAAGTTCGAGGCCGAATCGAGCTCGTCGCGCGCTCGCGAGATCGCGGCGGCCCGGGGCAAGACCCAGGCGATCACCGGTCGACGCAAGGCCTGAAATGGCGACCGCCACCACACCGAAGCCGCGCAAGTCTGCCAGCGCGCCACGTCCGGAGTGGCAGCTGAAGCTCTATGTGGCCGGCAGCACCGCGCGCTCGGTCGCCGCGCTCGAGAACCTGAAGCGCCTGTGCGAGACACACCTGGCGGGCCGCTACAGCATCGAGGTGATCGACCTGCTCGTGAATCCCAAGCTCGCCGCGGGAGACCAGATCCTCGCAGTGCCGACGCTGGTGCGCAAGTTCCCGGAGCCGTTGCGCAAGATCATCGGCGACCTCTCCAACGAAGAGCGCGTGCTGGTGGGGCTCGACGTCAAGCCGGCGGGCTGAACCGTGCCGCAACGCCACCCGCCCGCGACGGCAGCCAGTCCGGCGGTGCAGGCCCCGAGCCCGCAGCAGACCTTTCGTCTGTACGTCATCTCGGCATCGCCGGCGTCCTCCCGGGCGATGGTGAACGCCCGGCGCTTCTTCGAGCAATACCTCCCGGGCGCGCACCGGCTCGACGTGCTGGACATCGCGGAAAACGTCGAGGCCGCGCGCGCCGACCAGATCATCGCGTCGCCCACGCTGGTGCGGTTGACGCCGCTGCCGCGCCGGCGCCTGATCGGCGACCTCTCCGACACCGAGCGCCTGCGCGTGACGCTCGGCCTGGCCCGCCTGACCGGGGGCGCGACATGAACGGCCCGGACTCCGCCCGCCTGAACGCCGAGAACGAGGAACTGCGGCACCGCCTGCAAGAACTCGAGGACACCCTGCACTCGATCCACAGCGGCGATGTGGACGCGCTGATCGTCAACAACGAGATCTACACCCTCGAAAGCGCGCATGCCGCCTCGAACCGGATGCGCCAGGACGTGCTGTCGCAGATGGAGGACGCGGTGTTCGCGTTCGACAACAACGGCCACATCATCTACATGAACAACGCCGCCGAGCTGCGCTACGGCATCGCGTCGGCCGCTGCACTTGGCCGCACCCGCGGCGACGTCTATGCCGAGACGGTGGTGAGCGAGGGGCTGGAGATGCCGTGGGGCGAGCGTCGCGCCGGCGTGGTCAGCGTGCATCACCTGGCCGACGGTTCCGAGATCCACGTGGAATCGATCGTCTCCGACCTGAAGGACGCGAGCGGCGACACCACCGGCACGCTCGCAGTGATGCGCGACGTGACCCGTCGCTGGCGCGCCGACCGGCGGCGCGACGCGCTGGCGCGCCTGAGCGATCGACTGCGCGATGCCGATTCCAGCGACACCGCCGGCTACGAGGCGGCCCGCCTCCTCGGCGAGACGCTGCACGTGAGCCGCGCCGGCTACGGCACCATCGACCCGGAGGCCGAGACGCTGCATGTCGTACGCGACTGGACCGCCCCGGGCGTGGACAGCCTCGCCGGCACGCTCCCCCTGCGTGCGTACGGTTCGTTCATCGACACGCTGAAGGCCGGCGAGCCGGTGACGATCGACGACGTGCGTCGCGATCCGCGCACCGCGGACGCCGCCGCCGCACTGGAGGACCGCAGCGCGCGCTCGTTCCTCAACATGCCCGTGGTCGAGCAGGGCCGGCTGGTCGCGGTGCTGTTCGTCAACGATGCCCGGACGCGCGACTGGTCCGCCGACGATCTGGCGCTGCTGCGCGACGTGGCCGAACGCGCCCGCGGCGTCGACGGACGCCTGCGCAGCGCCGCCGCGCTGCGCGCGAGCGAGCAGCGCCTGCGCGAGGCCAACGAGAATCTCGAGGCGATGGTCGACTCGCGTACCCGCGACCTGATGGTCGCCGAGCACGCGCTGCGCCAGGCGCAGAAGATGGAGGCGGTCGGGCAGCTGACGGGCGGCATCGCGCACGATTTCAACAACCTGCTGGCCGGCATCGGCGGCAGCCTGCAGATCCTGCTGAAACGCCTGCAGCAGCAGCGTTTCGAGGGCAACGAGCGCTACATCTCGATGGGCCTGGACGCGGTGCGCCGCGCCGCTGCGCTGACGCAGCGGCTGCTGGCGTTCGCGCGCCGCCAGACACTCGATCCCAAGCCGACCGACGTGAACCGGCTGATCGCGGGCATGGAGGAACTCATCCGCCGCACCGTCGGCCCGAGCGTGACACTCGAAGTCGTCGGCGCCGGCGGCCTGTGGCCGACCCGGATCGACCCGTCGCAGCTCGAGAACTCGCTGCTCAACCTGTGCATCAACGCACGCGACGCGATGATGCCCGGCGGGGGCCGCCTGACCATCGAGACCGCCAACAAATGGCTGGACGACCGCGCCGCCGCGGAGCGCGAGCTGCCGCCCGGCCAGTACATCTCGCTGTGCGTGACCGACACCGGCAGCGGCATGACCTCCGAGGTGATCAAGCGCGTGTTCGATCCGTTCTTCACCACCAAGCCGCTGGGCCAGGGCACGGGCCTGGGCCTGTCGATGGTCTACGGTTTCGTGCGCCAGTCGGGCGGCCAGGTACGCATCTACTCCGAGCTGGATCACGGCACGACGATGTGCCTGTACCTGCCGCGCTTCGTGGGCACCGCGGAGGACGAGGCGCCGCGTCCCGACGAGGCCGAGATCGAGGAAGGCGAGGGCCAGACGATCCTGGTGATCGAGGACGAGGCAACGATCCGCACGCTGATCACCGAGGTGCTGGTCGAGGCCGGCTACCGCGCACTGAGCGCACCGGACGGACAGGCGGGGCTGCAGGTGCTGCAGACGGGCCGGCGCATCGACTTCCTGATCACCGATGTGGGCCTGCCCGGCGGCATCAACGGCCGCCAGGTCGCCGATGCGGCACGCGTCTCGCGGCCGGCACTGAAGGTGCTGTTCATCACGGGCTACGCCGAGAACGCCGCGGTCGGCAACGGCCACCTGGAGCCCGGCATGTCGGTGCTGACCAAGCCGTTCGAGATCACCGAGCTGGCGCGCAAGGTGCGCGAGATGATGCACGCCTGACGGTGGTGCGCTCCTGCCGGTTCAGCGCCGCAGCGCGCGCCAGGTGGCCAGCGTCGCGAGCAGCGACAGCGCCGCGCAGCCGGCGATCACCGGGGCGTAGCTGCCCTGCGCATCGAACACCCGCCCCGCCAGCCACGGCCCGGCGATGTTGCCGAGCGCCGCGCCGGTGTACAGCGTGCCGATGATCGACGAGACCGCGCGCGCGCCGTAGAGGTCCATGCACAGCGCCGGCATCAGCGAGACGATGCCGCCGTAGCTCAGCCCCATCCACAACGCGAACACCGCCAGCGCCGGGTAGCCGCCGGCCGCGAGCCACAGCAGCATCGCCAGCCCGAGCGAGGCCTGCACGCCGATCAGCGTGCGCGGCCGGCCGATGCGGTCGGCGATGGCGCCGATCGCGAAGCGTCCCACCAGGCTGCCGATGCCGATCAGCCCGACCAGGCCGACCGCGCGCGCATCGCCGATGCCGAGGTCGCGCGCCGCCGCGGACAGGTGTGCGAACGGGATGAACATCGCCGGCGCCGCGAGCACGCACATCGCATACAGCCAGATGAACGACCGGCTGCGCAGCGCCTGCACCAGCGGCGTGCCCGGCACGCTGCCGTCGGCGCGGCGCGCGGCCGCCGGTGCGCGACGCAGCAGCAGCGTCGCGCCGAGCCCGATGACCAGCACGCCGGCCGCCAGCGCCCACATCGCGCCGCGCCACTGCCATTGCGCGATCGCCGCAGCCGCGAGCAACGGTACGCCGAAGGTGCCGGCGCCGATGCCCGCGCTCGCGATGCCGGCCGCCAGGCCGCGGCGGCGCGTGAACCACGGCTGCACGCAGCCGATCGCGGGCGTGTAGACCAGCGCGACGCCGATCCCGAGGCCGATGCCGTATGCCAGCGTCAGCTGCAGCATCGACTGCGCGACGCTGCCGGCGCCGAGCGCGGCGGCGATGCACAGCATGCCGGCGCTGGTGACGACGCGCGGCCCGAACCGGTCGGCCAGCATGCCGCCGAACGCGCCGAGCACGAAGTACAGCAGGCCCGACAGGCCGAACACCAGCGACACGCCGGCGCGGCTGGCGCCGAACGCGCCGGCAAACGATTCGAAGAAAGCCGCGAACGAGTAGACGACGCCGAAGATCACCGCGAGCGCGACGAAACTCGCCCAGACGACGACCCAGCCATAGCGCGGCTCGACCTCGGCGTCAGCCGCCGCCCCGCCGTGGATCGCGGTCAATGCGCCTCGTCCCAGTTGGCGCCGACCCCGACCTCGGCCAGAAGCGGCACTTCCAGCGACGCGATCGAGGCCATGATGCGCGGCACCTCGGCGCGCGCCCAGTCGAGCTCCTCGGCCGGCACGTCGAACACCAGTTCGTCGTGCACCTGCATGATCACCTTGGTCGCGCGCTGCTCGTCGTCGAGCGTGCGCTGCACCGCGATCATCGCGAGCTTGATCAGGTCGGCCGCGGTGCCCTGCATCGGCGCGTTGATCGCCTGGCGCTCGGCCGCGCTCTTGCGCGGGCCGCTGCCGCCGTTGATCTCGGGCAGGTAGATGCGCCGGCCGAACAGCGTCTCGACATAGCCCTTCTGGTGCGCCGAGGCCTTGGTCTCGTCCATGTAGCGGCGCACGCCGGCGAAGCGCTCGAAGTAGCGCTCGATGTAGGTCGCCGCCGCACTGCGCTCGATGCCGAGCGCCTGCGCCAGGCCGAACGCGCCCATGCCGTAGATCAGCCCGAAGTTGATCGTCTTCGCGTAGCGGCGCTGCTCGTTGCTGACCTCGGGCAGCGCGGTGCCGAAAACCTCGCTGGCGGTTGCGCGGTGCACGTCGATGCCCTCGGCGAAGGCCTTCAGCAGCCCCGGGTCGCGGCTCATGTGGGCCATGATGCGCAGCTCGATCTGCGAGTAGTCGGCGCTCAGGATCGAGTGGCCCGGCGGCGGGATGAAGGCCTCGCGCACGCGCCGGCCCTCGGCGGTGCGGATCGGGATGTTCTGCAGGTTCGGGTCGTTGCTCGACAGCCGCCCGGTCACCGCCACCGCCTGCGCGTAGTTGGTGTGGACGCGGCCGGTCGCCGGGTTGACCATCAGCGGCAGCTTGTCTGTGTAGGTGCCCTTCAGCTTCGACAGGCTGCGGTGCTCGAGCAGGCGGGCCGGCAGCGGGTAGTCGGCGGCGAGTTCGGCGAGCACTTCTTCGTCGGTGCTCGGCGCGCCGCTCATCGTCTTCTTCTTGACCGGCAGGCCGAGCTTGCCGAACAGGATCTCGCCGATCTGCTTCGGGCTGCCGAGGTTGAATGGCTGGCCCGCGAGCTCGTAGGCCTGCTGTTCGAGCGCGACCATGCGCTCGGCGAGCTGCTGGCTCTGGCGCGCCAGCAGCGCCGCGTCGATCAGCACGCCAGTGCGCTCGATGCGGCCCAGCACTTCGCTGGTCGGCATCTCGATCTGCTCGTAGATGGTGCGCAGCCCCGCGTTCGCCTCGATCTGCGGCCACAGCGTGCGGTGCACGTGCAGCGCCATCTCGCTGTCCTCGCACGAGTAGTCGGCGGCCATGTCGATCGCCACCTGCGCGAACGGGATCTGGTGCGCGCCCTTGCCGCACAGGTCCTCGTAGCTCAGGCCCTTGCGGCCGACGTGGCGGTCGGCCAGGCTTTCTAGGCTGTGCGCCTTGTGCGCTTCGAGCACGTAGCTCTGCAGCATCGTGTCGTGGGCGTAGCCCCGGACCGCGATGCCGGCGTTCGCGAACACGTGGGTGTCGTACTTGATGTTCTGGCCGAGCTTGGCGGCGGCCGGGTTCTCCAGCCACGGCCGCAGCGCCGCCAGCACCGCGTCGATCGGCAACTGGTCGGGCACGCCGGCATAGGTGTGGCGCAGCGGGATGTAGGCGGCCTCGCCGACCTCGGTCGCCAGCGAGATGCCGACGATCTGCGCGCGCATGGGGTCGAGCGAATCGGTCTCGGTGTCGATCGCGGTCAGCGACGCGGCCTCGATCTGCGCGATCCAGGCCCGCAACCGGTCCATCGTCAGCACGGTCTCGTACTTCTTCTCGATCGTCGGCGCGGCCACGGTCGGCGCCGCTGCGGGCGCGGCACCGGCCGGTTCGAGCTCGCGCTTCATGCTCTTGAACCCGTAGCGGTCGTAGAACGCGGACAGCGCGACCGGATCGATCGGTGCGAACGCCAGCGATTCGAACGCCGGCCAGTCGGCCACATGGCCGGTCAGGTCGCAGTCGGTCGCGACGGTCACGAGGCGGCGGCCCTGCGGCAGCCAGTCCAGCGCCTTGCGCAGGTTCTCGCCGGCGGCGCCCTTCATCGTCGGCGCGGCGGCGATCACGCCGTCGAGCGAGCCGTACTCGCCGATCCACTTGGCGGCGGTCTTGGGGCCGACCTTCTCGACACCCGGCACGTTGTCGACGGTGTCGCCGACCAGCGTCAGGTAGTCGACGATGCGGTCCGGCGCCACGCCGAACTTCTCGCGCACGGCGGCCGGATCGAGCCGCTCGTTGCTCATCGTGTTGACCAGCGTCACGCGGTCGTCGACGAGCTGCGCCAGATCCTTGTCGCCGGTCGACACGATCACGTTGAAGCCCGCGGCCGCGGCGACCTTGCACAGCGTGCCGATCGCGTCGTCCGCCTCGATGCCCGGCACCGAGAGCACCGGCCAACCGAGGAGCTTGACAGCCTCGTGGATCGGCTCGATCTGCGCGGCCAGGTCATCGGGCATCGCGGCGCGGTGGGCCTTGTACTCGGCGTACCAGTCGTCGCGGAAGGTGCGGCCCTTGGCGTCGAACACGCACGCGCCGAGCGCGGCGGGGTGCTGCTCGCGCAGCAGCTTCAGCATCGAGACGACGCCGCGCAGCGCGCCGGTGGGCACGTTGCCGGGCCCGCGGAGGTCGGGCAGCGCATGGTAGGCACGGTAGAGGTAGCTGGATCCGTCGACCAGCAGCAAGGTCTTGTCACTCATGGCGTCATTGTGAAGCAGCGTCGCCCGGCGCCGGCCGGTGCCCGCCCTAGAATGGCCGGATGAACCCGACCCTCGCCCTGGCTCTCCTGTGCATGTGCGCGCCCGCGTGGGCACAGACCGCGCCGGCGGCGGTCCAGCCGCTGCCCGCGGGGGCCACCGAGCGCGGCGAGCCGAACGTCAAGCACACCGTGATCGAGGACGACGGCTCGCGGATCGACGAACTGCGGGTGCGCGGCCAGGTCACGCACGTGGTCGTGACGCCGAAGGTCGGCACCACGAAGAGCTACGAGATCATCGTCGGGCGCAGCGGGCGCGAGTCGGTCGACGGCACCGGCGGCGCCACCAGTGCGATCGGCAAGCGGGTCTGGAACGTGCTCGCTTTCTGAGTCGTGGCGGTCTACACCGACGTTTCCGACACCGACGCCGCCTCGCTCGTCGCGCGCCTGGGCCTGGGTGAACTGAAGACGCTGCAGGGCATCCGCAGCGGGATCGAGAACACCAACTATTTCGTTGACACCGAGCGCGGGCGCTACGTGCTGACGATCTTCGAACGGCTCGGCTTCGAACAGCTGCCGTACTACCTGCACCTGATGAAGCACCTCGCGGAGCGCGGCATCCCGGTGCCCGCGCCGCATGCGGATGCCAGCGGCGCGATCCTGCACAGGCTGCACGGCAAGCCGGCCGCCGTCGTGGACCGCCTGCCCGGCCGCCACCACCTCGCCCCCGACGCGGCCCACTGTGCGAGCCTGGGGGCGATGCTGGCGCGACTGCACCTGGCCGGCGCCGACTTCGAGATGCAGCAGCCGCACCTGCGTGGCCTGGCATGGTGGAGCGAGACGGTGCCGGTCGTGCTGCCGTTCCTGACGGATACGCAGCGCGCGTTGATGGAGAGCGAGCTGGCATTCCAGCAGCACCTGGCCGCGACGCCGGCCTACGCGGCACTGCCGCGCGGCGCGATCCATGCCGACCTGTTCCGCGACAACGTCATGTTCGACGACGGCCCGGACGGCGACCGCCTCAGCGGCCTGTTCGACTTCTACTTCGCCGGCGTCGACACCTGGTTGTTCGACCTCGCGGTGTGCCTGAACGACTGGTGCATCGACCTCGCTTCCGGCCGCCTCGACGAGGCGCGTGCTGCCGCGCTCGTCGCGGCCTACGCCGCGGTGCGGCCGCTGACCGGCGGCGAGCGTCGACTGGTGCCGGCGCTGATGCGCGCGGCCGCGTTCCGCTTCTGGCTGTCGCGCCTGTGGGACCTGCACCTGCCGCGCGACGCCACCCTGTTGACGGCCCACGACCCCGACCACTTCGAACGTGTGCTGCGCGAAAGCGTCGACACGCCGTGGCATCCGGCCGGCCCCGAACCCGAGACTGCATGAGACTTCAGACCGTTCCAGCCCGCCAAGGGGCGCTGTGGGTGCGCCAGGGATTCAAGGCGTTCGCGCGCCACCCGGTCGCGTTCTGCGGGCTGTTCATCCCGGTGCTCGCCGGCATGGTGCTCGTCAACATCCTGCCGATGCTGGTGCTGCTGGCGCTGCCGCTGGTGCCGCTGGTGTCGCTCGGCTTCATGATCGCGACCCGCACCGTGCTCGACGGCGGGACGCCGACCTGGAGCGTGTTCGCCGCGCCGTGGCGCGCGGCGCGGCCGCGGGTGATCGCGCTGGTGCAGCTCGGCATGATCTACGCGTCGGCGCTGCTGCTGATCATGCTGCTCGGCGAACTGATCGACGACGGCACGTCCGAGGTGCTGATCCAGTCCGCCCCGTCCGGCGCCGCGGGCGCGGCCAGCGCGCCGCCGACGCTGGCTGCCAGCCCGAGCGCGCTGTTCGAGCTGCTGCTGCGCCTGACCTTGACCGGCCTGCTCGCGGTGCCGTTCTGGCACGCGCCGGCACTCGTCTACTGGGACGGCCACGGCTGCGCGAAGGCGCTGTTCTCGAGCACGATCGCATGCTGGCGCAATCGCGGCGCGTTCGCCGTCCACAGCCTGATCTGGCTCGCCTGGATCATGGGCCTGGGCATGCTCGGCGGCCTGCTGCTCGCGGTGCTGGGCCAGCCGCAGCTGCTGCTCAGCATCACGCTGCCGATCTCCGCGGTCGTCGCGGTCGTCTACTACGCTTCGCTGTATTTCACCTTCGCCGACTGCTTCGTCGCCTCCGACGGCGACGCGGCGGGCGGCGCCCTTCCGCCCCCCTCGGAGATTGCCCCATGAAGATCGCCATGGTCACCGGAGCCGGCAGCGGCATCGGCCGCGCCACCTCGCTCGCCCTGCTCGCCGCCGGCTACAAGGTCGTGCTCGCGGGCCGCCGCGCCGACGCGCTGAACGAAACGAAGGCCCTGGCCGGTGCGCTCGCCGAGCACGCGCTGCCGGTCCCGACCGACGCCACCGATGCCGCGGCGGTCGCCGCGCTGTTCGAGACGACACGCCAGGCCTTCGGGCGGCTCGACGTGCTGTTCAACAACGCCGGCACCGGCGCGCCGGCGATCCCGATGGACGAGCTGACCGTCGAGCAGTGGAAGGCGGTGGTCGACGTCAACCTGACCGCGGTCTTCCTGTGCACCCAGCAGGCGTTCAAGCTGATGAAGACGCAGAGCCCGCGCGGCGGCCGCATCATCAACAACGGCTCGATCTCGGCCTACGCGCCGCGTCCGTTCAGCGCGCCGTACACCGCCACCAAGCACGCGATCACCGGCCTGACCAAGGCGACCTCGCTCGACGGCCGCGCCCACGACATCGCCTGCGGGCAGATCGACATCGGCAACGCCGCCAGCGAGATGACCCAGCGCATGACCACCGGCGTGCCGCAGGCCAACGGCACGATGATGGTCGAGCCGCGCATGGACGTGAAGCACGTCGCCGACGCGGTCGTGCACATGGCGAGCCTGCCGCTGGAAGCGAACGTGCAGTTCATGACCGTGATGGCGACCAAGATGCCGTTCGTCGGCCGCGGCTGACAGCGCGCCACGACCGATACCGGCTGTGCCTGCTCGCACGCATCAGGCGCCACCCGTCGCCGATCTCGGCCTAAAGTTGCACGCGCGCTGAACCCCGCAGTTGCGGGGGACGGCAAATGTGACAAAACGCACATCGGCCTCAGAATCGGGGGATGCCGACTTTGCCGCCCCGACCGACGTGCGAATCGGAGGCTTCGCGGTGGTGACGGGCACCCCGACCTCCCTCGCCGATTTCGAACCGCTGCTGCTGGCCGAACTGCTGGTGCTGCGCGCGGCTGCCGCCGGGGGCATCGCCAAGGTCGGCTACCGCCGCCCGCGCGGGCCGACGCCCGAGGTCAAGCTGCGCGGCGAGTTCCTCGCGTTCATGGCGCGCGGCGGCGGCGTTGGCGCGCCGGTCGTCGGGCGCCAGCTGCAGATCATGGGCGCCTGCGTGGTCGGCCGGCTCGAGTTGATCGATGCGACGCTGCCGCTGAGCCTGTGGCTGTTCCGCTGCACCTTCGCGACGCCGCCGCAGCTGGGCGGCGCGCAGGTGCGCGGCAGTCTCAGCTTCGGCGACTGCGCGCTGCCGGGGCTGCTCGCCGACGGCTGCCACGTCGACGGGGACCTGGCGCTGAACGCCGGCTGCAACGTCGACGGCGCCATCCGCATCGCACGGGCCCGCATCGGCGGCGATTTCGACGGCGAGCGCCTGTGCATGGGCGACGACGGCGCTGCGCACGCCTGGCGCCAGACCTTCGTGGCCGATGGCGCGCAGATCGGCGGCGACTTCAAGCTGCTCGGCGGCGCCGAGACGATCGGTGAGCTGCGGCTCGTGTCGGCGCGGATCGACGGTGACCTGCGCGCCGCGACCGCGCGCATGACCGCCGACGTCAATGCCGCCGGCGCGCGCGGCGTGGCGCTGAACCTCGACCGCGCGGTCGTGGCCGGCCACGTCATGCTCGATGCAGGGTTCTCGGCCGCCGGCGCAGTGCGCCTGCAGCAGACCCGCATCGGCGGCGACCTCGACTTGAGCGGGGCCGACTTCGACGCGGTCGGCGACGCCGGCTGGGGCGTGGACGGCGCCGCGCTGCGGCTCGACCGCGCCCGGATCGAAGGCACCCTGACGATGCGCCGGCTGCAGAACCCGCTGCAGGGGGCGTCGCTCGCCGACGCGCGGGTCGGCGCGCTCAGCGACGATGCCGGCACCTGGGGCCAGCACCATGTGCTCGACGGCTTCGTCTACCGGCGCTTCGGCTCCGACGCGCCGACCGATGCCGCGATGCGTTTCGACTGGCTGGTGCGCCAGCACGGCGACCATGTCGACCGCGACTTCAGGCCCGACCCCTGGCGTCGCGCCATCGCCGTGCTGCGTGCGAGCGGGCACCGCGCCGCCGCCCGCACGCTGGCGCTGCGCCGCGAGCAGCATCTGCGGGCGATCGGCGCCATCGGTCGCGACACATCCACGCCGGCGCGCGCAGTGCGAAGCGGGATGCACGCGCTGTTCGGCGCGCTTGCCGGGTACGGGCAGCGGCCGTGGCGGCTGCTCGGCTGGGCGATCGTCGCGTGGGCGCTGTGCGGCGCCGCGTACTGGTCGGCGGCGGACCGCTTCGCCCCGAGCCCGGCGCTGCTGCTCGCGGCCCCCCGCCTCGCCGCGTGCCGCCCCGACTGCGCGCAGTTGCCGCTCACGATGCCGACGTTCCAGCCGTTGCTGTATTCGCTGGACGCACTGCTGCCGCTCGCCGACCTGCAGCAGGAGCGGCTTTGGGCCCCGGTGCGCGGCGCCTTTGCGCCCGAGCTCGAAGGGTGGCTGGGCACGCCGCTGCTGCGGCTGCTGAGCTGGGCCGAATCGGCGTGCGGCTGGACCCTCGCGCTGACCGCGCTCGTCAGCCTGACCGGCCTCGCCGACCGCGACCGCCGCGACTGACGCGACTGACGCGAAGCGCCTCGCGTCACCCGCGCGACGCCCGCTCGGGTTCGGATCTTGCTGACCCGCGACAATGCAGAATCGGCCACACCCAAAGGAACTGAACAGATGGCGCACATCCATTTCATCGGCGGCGAAAAAGGCGGCGTCGGCAAATCGCTGACCGCGCGCGTGCTGGCGCAGTACATGATCGACAAGAACATCCCGTTCCTCGGGTTCGACACCGACCGCTCCCATGGCGCGCTGATGCGCTTCTACGCCGGCTATGCCTCGCCGGTGGTGATGGACCACTACGAGGCGCTCGATGTGATCGTCGAGGCCGCCGCCGAACAGCCCGAGCGCCGCATCCTGGTCGACCTGGCGGCGCAGACGCACGAGCCACTGGTCAGGTGGATGGACGATGTGGGCCTGGTCAACATGGCCGAAGAGATGGGCATGACGATCCACTACTGGCACGTGATGGATTCGGGCAAGGACTCGGTCGACCTGCTGCAGCGCCTGCTCGACCGCTTCGGCACCGGCCTGAAGTACGTGCTGGTGCGCAACCAGGTGCGTGGCAACGACTTCTCGGTGCTCGAGCAGTCGGGCCAGCAGCAGCGCGCGCTGGAATTCGGCGCCCGCATCGTCTCGATCAAGAAGCTGCACGACGGCGTGATCCAGAAGATCGACGCCGGCAGCAGCAGCTTCTGGAAGGCCAAGAACCCGCAGGAGCCGAACAGCGGCGGCCTCGGCATGATGGACCGCCAGCGCGTCAAGATGTGGCTGCGCGATGTGTACCGCGAGATCGACGATGTGGGTGTATAGAGCGCTCCTGGCGATCGTGCTGGCCGCTGCGCTCGGCGGCTGCGCCGTCGTGACGATCGCCGGCGCCGCCGCGGGCGCGGCGATCTCGGTCACCGGAGCGGTCGTCTCGACCGGCCTGAAGGTGACCGGCAAGGTGATCGAGAAGACGATCGACGTCGTCACGCCCGGCAGCCCGCCGGCACCGTGACGCCCGCGTCAGAACAGGCCGGCGCCCCCGGCGGCGTCGAGCAGGCTGCGTGACAGCTCGGCCAGCTGGCCATTGACGTCGGACGACGGCGGCGAGCTCGCACGGGCCGTCCACATCAGCCGGCTCGAGGCCACGTCCGTCACGCGCGCGTTCGCCGCGTAACCCTGGCTGACCTGCCCGCCGCCGATGGGTGCCGACACGCCGATGCCGCCGGCCGAATGGCGCCCGAAGCCGAAGCCGCCGATGCCGATCGTGAAGCCCGGGCTGACGCTCTGCGACGCCAGGCCGATGCCGACGCTGAACACCGCGCGCGCGCCGCTGCGTCGCGCCGCCGGCAGGCGTTGCATGTCGACGGTGCCGCCTGGCGGCGCCGGCACCGCATCGCCAGGCGAAGGCAGCAGCGCACGCACCCCGCGCGCGGAGAGGTCGGCGACGACCTGGTCCTCGCAGATGCGCTTGATCACGAGTTCGCCGGTCTCGCAGCTGACGAGTACGGTGGCGCCGCGCAGGTAGCCGACGGGCAGCTCGGTGCTGCGCCACTGCGCGTCGACGGCGGTGCTGGCGCAGCCGCCGAGCAACAGGCCGACTGCGGCCAGCGCGCCGGCAAGGTGGATGAACTTCATGGCAACTCCTTCGTCATGGAATCGGGGTCAGCTTGGCCACCGACAGCGCGAGCCACTTCATGCCGTGCCGGCCGAAGTTGACCTGCGCGCGGGCGTCGACGCCCGTGCCTTCGAGCGTGACGATCACGCCCTCGCCGAACTTGGTGTGGAACACGCTCTGGCCGGAGCGCAGCCCGTGGCTCGGCGCCTTCGGCACCACGGCGGGCGCGCTCGGCACGCCGCGGACATCGCCGGCGCCGACGATCGAGTGCAGCCCGGTGCCGCGCGCCCAGGCCGCCTGGTAGTCGCGCTGGAAGCCCGAGCCGAAGCCCTGGTTGCGCGGCGTGATCCACTTCAGCGCCGCTTCGGGCAGTTCCTCGAGGAACCGGCTCTTGACGTTGTAGCGGGTCTGGCCGTGCAGCATGCGCGTCTGCGAGAAGCTCAGGTACAGGCGCTTGCGGGCGCGCGTGATCGCGACGTACATCAGGCGCCGCTCCTCCTCCAGCCCATCCGGGTCGGCGGCCGAGTTCTCGTGCGGGAACAGGCCCTCCTCGAGGCCGGTGATGAACACGCAGTCGAACTCCAGGCCCTTGGCCGAGTGCACCGTCATCAACTGGATCGCGTCCTGCCCGGCCTGGGCCTGGTTGTCGCCGGCCTCGAGCGACGCGTGGGTCAGGAAGGCGGCGAGCGGCGACATGATCTCGCCGGTCTCGGCGTCGGGTGTCTGCGCCAGCGGCGCGATCGTGCCGCTCGCGGGCTCGGCGCCCGGCGCGTGGAACTCGGCGCGGCCGGCGATGTTGCCGTCGCCATGTTCATCGACCGGCAGCGCGACCGCATCCTTGCCGAAGCCCTCCTGCGTCACGAAGGCCTCCGCGGCGTTGACGAGTTCGTCCAGGTTCTCGAGCCGGTCCTGGCCTTCCTTGTCGGTCTTGTAGAACGTCACGAGGCCCGACGCGTCGAGCATGTGTTCGATGATGTCGCGCAGCGTCAGGCCGCGGGTCTTCTCGCGCATGCCGTCGATCAGCGCGACGAAGGCCTGCAGGTTCGTCCCCGCCTTGCCGCTGAGCGCGCCGACGCTCTGGTACAGGCTGCGGCCCGACTGCCGCGCCGCGTCCTGCAGCTGCTCGATCGAGCGGGCGCCGATGCCGCGGGTCGGGAAGTTCACGACCCGCAGGAAGCTGGTGTCGTCGCTCGGGTTCTCGATCAGTCGCAGGTAGCTGAGCGCGTGCTTGACCTCGGCCCGCTCGAAGAAGCGCAGCCCGCCGTAGACCTTGTACGGCACGCTCGCGTTGAACAGCGCGCTTTCCATCACCCGGCTCTGCGCGTTGCTGCGGTAGAGCAGCGCGATGTCACTGCGCGGCGTGCCCTCGCGGTGCAGTTGCTGCGCCTCCTCGACGAACCAGCGCGCCTCGTCGAAATCGCTCGGTGATTCGCGGACGCGCACCGGCTCGCCCGGGCCGGCCTCGGTGCGCAGGTTCTTGCCCAGGCGGTTGGTGTTGCGCGCGATCAGCTCGTTGGCCGCGTCGAGGATGTTGCCGAACGAGCGGTAGTTGCGCTCCAGCTTGATCACCTGCTCGACCCGGAACTCGCGTTCGAACGCGGCCATGTTGCCGACCTGCGCGCCGCGGAAGGCGTAGATGCTCTGATCGTCGTCGCCGACCGCGAACACCGCGGTCTCCGGGCCGGCGAACATCTTCAGCCACGCGTACTGCAGGCGGTTGGTGTCCTGGAACTCGTCGACCAGGATGTGGCGAAAGCGATGCTGGTAGTGCTGGCGCAGCGCGTCGTTGTCGCGCATCAGCTCGAAGGTGCGCAGCATCAGCTCCGCGAAGTCGACCACGCCCTCGCGCTGGCACTGTTCTTCGTAATTCTGGTAGATCTGCACCTGGACGCGCGACTGCTCGTCCTTGACCTCGCAGTCCTTCGGCCGGTAGCCGTTGTCCTTGGCGCCGGCGATGAACCAGGTCACCTGCTTGGGCACGAAGCGCTCCTCGTCCAGGTTCATCGCCTTGATCACGCGCTTGACGGCCGAGAGCTGATCGGCCGAGTCGAGGATCTGGAAGCCCTGCGGCAGACCGGCCAGCTTCCAGTGCGCGCGCAGGAAGCGGTTGCACAGCCCGTGGAAGGTGCCGATCCACATGCCGCGCACGGGGATCGGCAGCAGCGCGCCCAGCCGCGTCAGCATCTCCTTCGCGGCCTTGTTGGTGAAGGTCACGGCCATCACGCCACCGGGCGAGAGCTGGCCGGTCTGGATCAGCCACGCGATCCGCGTCGTCAGCACCCGCGTCTTGCCCGAGCCGGCGCCCGCCAGGATCAGCGCCGGGCGCGCCGGCAGCGTCACCGCGGCGAGTTGTTCGGGATTCAGGTTGTGCAGCAGCGGCGAGTCGGTGCCGGCATCGAGTTCAAGGGCCATCCGGGCATTGTCGGCGACGGCTGGTCGGCGCGCCGCGCGCGGGGCAGATACCATGGCCGGTCCGCCCCTCCAGGCGCTGCCAGACCCCACTGCCTCGATGTCCGACGCCTGCTGCACCCCTCCCGTTCCGTCCGCCGACCCGGCCTACCGACGCATCCTGTGGATCGCGCTGGCACTGAACGCTGCGATGTTCGTGATCGAGATCATCGGCAGCCTGGAGTCCGGCTCGGTCTCGCTGCTCGCCGACGCGATCGACTTCTTCGGCGACGCGGCAAATTACGGGCTCTCGCTGCTGGTGCTGTCGCGCGCACTGCACTGGCGCGCCCGTTCGTCGCTGCTGAAGGCGGCGTCGATGGCCGGCTTCGGCCTGTTCGTGCTCGGCCGCGCCGCGTGGGCCGCGTGGCATGGCGCGCCGCCCGAGGCGCTGACGATGGGCGCGATCGCGCTGCTGGCGCTGGCCGTCAACGTCGGCGTCGCGGTGATGCTGTACCGCTACCGGAACGGCGACTCGAACATGCGCTCGGTCTGGCTGTGCTCGCGCAACGACGCGGTCGGCAACATCGCGGTGGCGCTGGCGGCCGTCGCGGTGGCGGGCACCGGCGCGGCCTGGCCCGATCTGGTCGTCGCGGTCGGCATGGCCGCGCTGGCACTGAGCAGCGCGTGGGCCTTGTCGCGGCAGGCGCTGGGCGAACTGCGTCGGGCGCCGGCCTGACCGGCCTGGGCCGTCAGGATTCGTCGACCACGGTCGCTCGCACGACGGGCCCCTCGCCGCGGCCGAGCTGGAAGAAGATGCCCGCGGCCAGCGCGGACAGCGCACCCATGCACAGGTAGGTGGCATGGAAGGTGTGGACCACGTTGCTCGGGCCGATGTCGCTGGCGATCGGGATCACCACGGGTGTCGCGAACGCCGCAAGCAGCGCACCGGCCGCGGCCACGCCCAGGCTCATCGACAGCTGCATCACGACCGACAGCAGGCTGTTGCCGCCGCTCGCGCGCGCGTCGTCCAGGTCGCCGAGCGTCAGCGTGTTCATCGCGGTGAACTGCATCGAGTTGCAGATGCCGAACAGCGCGAGGTAGACCAGGATGGCCGCGTGAGGCGTGGCGCGATCGACCAGCGAGAAGCCGGCGATGAAGCCGCCGAGCAGCAGCGTGTTGACGACCAGCACGCGGCGGTAACCGAAGCGCTTGATCACCCGCTCGGCGACGAACTTGATCATCATCGCGCCGATCACCGTCGGCACCATCGTCAGGCCGGCCGCACTCGGCGAATAGCCCAGGCCCACCTGCAGGAACAGCGGCGTCAGGAACGGCATCGCGCCGCTGCCCAGGCGCGCGAACAGGTTGCCGAGGATGCCGACCGAGAAGGTCGGGATCTGGAACAGCGTCAGGCTGAACAGCGGCTTGTCGGCACGGGCCGCGTGGGCCCAGTAGGCCGCCATCGCCGCGAGGCCGCCGATCACGAGCAGGATCGACACCGGCGCGCTGATCGAGTGCTCGCCCAGGCCCTGCAGCCCGAGCGTGACGGCCACGAGCCCGAGCGAGAACAGCACGAAGCCGGTCCAGTCGAACTTCTGACCCGCCGCGCCGCGCAGGTCGGGCATGTAGCGCAGCGCGGCGAACACGCCGATGACGGCGACCGGCAGGTTGATCAGGAACACCCAGTGCCAGGTCGCGACCTCGACCAGCCAGCCGCCCAGCGGCGGACCGACGAGCGGCCCGACCAGGCCCGGGATCGTCACGAACGACAGCACCTTGAGCAGTTCGCTGCGCGGGAACGCACGCAGGATGGTCAGCCGCCCGACCGGCAGCAGCAACGCGCCCCCGACGCCCTGCACCACCCGCGCCGCGACCAGCCACGGCAGCGTCGGCGACAGCGCGCACAGCAGCGAGCCGAGGCTGAACAATCCGATCGCCGCAAGGAAGGTGCGCTGCGTGCCGAACCGGTCGGCCAGCCAGCCCGACGCGGGGATGAACAGCGCGACCGTCAGCATGTAGGCGATGACGATCGACTGCATCCGCAGCGGGCTCTCGCCCAGGTCCTTCGCCATGCGCGGCAGCGCGGTGTTCAGGATCGTGCCGTCCAGCGTCTGCATGAAGAACGCGATCGCGACAACCCAGGGCAGCAGGCGTTTGGTGGTGGGAGAGAGCACGTGGAGGTCGCAGGGGTTCCGGGCGGCGGCCAGTGTAGGGGCGGCGTAGAATTCGGCACCGGGCCCAAATTTTGGCGCCCGGCTTTTTTTTGGGCGGAAAGAACATGGAAATCTTCGACTACGACAACGTGTTGCTGCTGCCGCGCAAGTGCCGCGTCGAGAGCCGCTCCGAATGCGACCCGTCGATCCAGTTCGGCGCCCACCGGTTCAACCTGCCGGTCGTGCCTGCGAACATGAAGACCGTTGTCGACGAGCCCATCACGGAGTGGCTGGCCGCGAACGGCTACTTCTACGTGATGCACCGCTTCGACATCGACAACGTCGCGTACGCCCGCCAGATGCGCAGCAAGGGGCTGATCGTCTCGGTGAGCTCGGGCGTGAAGCCGCCCGACTACGCGGTGATCGACCAGCTCGCGGCCGATGGCGTGGGTGCCGACTACATCACGATCGACATCGCGCACGGCCACGCCGACAGCGTGCAGAAGATGATCGAGTACATCAAGAAGAAGCTGCCGAGCACCTTCGTGATCGCCGGCAACGTCGCGACGCCCGAGGCGGTGATCGACCTGGAGAACTGGGGCGCGGACGCGACCAAGGTCGGCGTCGGCCCCGGCAAGGTCTGCATCACCAAGCTGAAGACCGGCTTCGGCACCGGCGGCTGGCAGCTCTCGGCGCTGAAGTGGTGTGCGCGGGTCGCCACCAAGCCGATCATCGCGGACGGCGGCATCCGCGACCATGGCGATATCGCCAAGAGCATCCGTTTCGGCGCCTCGATGGTGATGATCGGCTCGCTGTTCGCCGGGCACGAGGAATCGCCGGGCCAGACGGTCGAGGTCGACGGCAAGCTGTACAAGGAGTACTACGGCTCGGCTAGCGACTTCAACAAGGGCGAGTACAAGCACGTCGAGGGCAAGCGCATCCTCGAGCCGATCAAGGGGCGCCTGGCCGACACGCTGCGCGAGATGCGCGAGGACGTGCAGAGCTCGATCTCGTACGCCGGCGGCACCCGGCTGATGGACGTGCGCAAGGTGAACTACGTGATCCTGGGCGGGGACAACGCAGGCGAGCACCTGCTGATGTAACTGCGGCCAATACAATTCGGTCACCATGACCGAACTCGCGAAATCCTTCGAACCGCAAGCCATCGAGGCCCGATGGGCACTGAAGTGGAACGAGCCCGGCGCGTTCGCGCCGACGCTCGACCCGGCCAAGCCGTCGTTCAGTATCCAGCTGCCGCCGCCGAACGTGACCGGCACCCTGCACATGGGGCACGGGTTCAACCACACGATCATGGACGCGCTGACGCGCTACCACCGCATGAGCGGGTTCAACACGCTGTGGCTGCCGGGCACCGACCATGCCGGCATTGCGACGCAGATCGTCGTCGAGCGGCAATTGCAGGACGAAGGCCTGAGCCGGCACGACATCGGCCGCGCCAAGTTCATCGAGCGCGTCTGGGACTGGAAGGCGCACAGCGGCAACGTCATCACCTCGCAGATGCGGCGCATGGGCGACACGGTCGACTGGTCGCGCGAGTACTTCACGATGGACGCGACCCAATCGGCGGTCGTCAACGAGACCTTCGTGCGGCTGTACGAAGAGGGCCTGATCTACCGCAAGAAGCGCCTGGTCAGCTGGGACCCGGTGCTGCGCTCGGCGGTCTCGGACCTCGAGGTCGAGAGCGAGGAGGAGGACGGCTTTCTCTGGCACATCCGCTACCCGCTCGCGGACGGTTCCGGCTCGCTGGTGGTCGCGACGACGCGGCCGGAAACCATGCTCGGCGACACCGCGGTGATGGTGCACCCGGATGACGAGCGCTACACCGCCTTCATCGGCAAGCAGGTCACGTTGCCGCTGTGCGACCGCACGATCGCGGTGATCGCCGACGCGTATGTCGACCGCGAGTTCGGCACCGGCGTCGTCAAGGTGACGCCGGCGCACGACGCGAACGACTACGCGGTCGGCCAGCGCCACCACCTGCCGATCATCGGCGTGCTGGCGCTCGACGCGACCGTCAACGACAACGCACCCGAGGCCTACCGCGGGCTCGATCGCTTCGTCGCGCGCAAGCAGGTCGTCGCCGACCTGGACGCGCTCGGCCTGCTGGTCGAGACCAAGAAGCACAAGCTGATGGTGCCGCGCTGCGCACGCACCGGTCAGGTCGTCGAGCCGATGCTGACCGACCAGTGGTTCATGGCGATGACGCAGCCGGGGCGCGACGGCGAGTCGATCGCCGGCCGCGCGATCCGCGCGGTCGAGAACGGCGACGTGCGCTTCGTGCCGCCGCAGTGGGTCAGCACCTGGAACCACTGGATGGGCAACATCCAGGACTGGTGCATCTCGCGCCAGCTCTGGTGGGGCCACCAGATCCCGGCGTGGTACGGCAGTGGGGGCGAGATCTTCGTCGGCCGCGACGAGGCCGAGGCGCGCGCCAAGGCCGAGGCGGCCGGCTACACGGGCGCGCTGCGCCGTGACGAGGACGTGCTCGATACCTGGTACTCGGCCGCGCAGTTCCCGTTCTCCACGCTCGGCTGGCCGGCCAGGACGATCGAGCAGGACCTGTTCCTGCCGTCGACGGTGCTGGTGACGGGCTTCGACATCATCTTCTTCTGGGTGGCCCGGATGATCATGATGACGCTGCACTTCACCGGCAAGGTGCCGTTCCGCAACGTCTACATCCATGGCCTGGTGCACGATGCGCAGGGCAAGAAGATGAGCAAGAGCGAGGGCAACGTGATCGACCCGGTCGACCTGATCGAAGGGGTCGACCTCGACACGCTGATCAAGAAGTCGACGAGCGGCCTGCGCCGCCCCGAGACCGCGCCGAAGGTCGCTGCGCGCGTGAAGAAGGAATTCCCCGAAGGCATGCCCGCCTACGGCGCCGACGCGCTGCGCTTCACGATGGCCAGCTATGCGAGCCTGGGCCGCAACATCAACTTCGACACCAAGCGCTGCGAGGGCTACCGCAACTTCTGCAACAAGCTCTGGAACGCGACCAAGTTCGTGCTGATGAACTGCGAAGGGCAGGACTGCGGGCTGAAGGAGCACACCAAGGCCGAGTGCGCGCCCGGCGGTCCGTTCCACGGCTACATGCAGTTCAGCCCGGCCGACAAGTGGATCAGCAGCGAGCTGCAGCGGGTCGAAGACGCGGTGGCGCATGGGTTCGCCGACTACCGGCTCGACAATGTCGCGAATGCCATCTACGGCTTCGTCTGGGACGAGTACTGCGACTGGTACATCGAGATCGCCAAAGTGCAGCTGCAGACCGGCAGCGAAGGCCAGCAACGCGCGACCCGCCGCACGCTGATCCGCACGCTCGAGACGGTGCTGCGGCTGATGCACCCGATCATGCCGTTCATCACCGCGGAGCTGTGGGAATCGGTCGCGCCGGTCGCGGGGCGCCACATCGAGGGCGGCAGCATCGTCACCGCACCGTATCCGAAGGCACAGCTCGAACGCATCGATGCCGACGCCGAGGCCTGGGTCGCGAAGCTCAAGAACGTGGTCGGCACCAGCCGCACGCTGCGCAGCGAGATGAACCTGTCGCCGGCGGCCCGCGTGCCGCTGTGCGTGGTCGGCGACGACGCGTTCATCGCACAGGCCGAGCCGCTGCTCAAGGCCCTCGCGAAGGTCTCGGAACTGCGTCGCCTCGACAGCGACGCCGCGTTCGCCGACGCGACGCGCAGCGCCGCGGTGGCGGTGGCCGGCGAGTCACGCCTGGCGTGGCTGGTCGAGATCGACGTGGCGGCCGAGACCGAGCGCCTGAACAAGGAGATCGCGCGGCTGCAGGGCGAGGTCGCCAAGGCGGCCGGCAAGCTCGCGAACGAGAGTTTCGTCGCGCGCGCCCCCGCCGCCGTGGTCGCTCAGGAGAATCAGCGCGTCGCCGACTTCACGGCAACTGTGGCTCGGCTGCAAGATCAGTTGGCTCGCCTGGCATCGTCGCCTTGAACGTGCGCGTGGCGTTGGGCGTGGCGCCGAGCATCTCGTCGATGCGGCGCGCCACGGCCCAGGCGCTGCGCAGGCGCGACTCGCGGGTCGTGCTCGCGACGCGGGGCGTGATCTGCAGGTTCTCGATGCCGTGCAGCGGCCGGCCTTCGTCGAGCGCGCCCGGCTCCAGGCTGTCCAGCCACGCCGCCGCCAGGCGGTCGCTGTTGAGCGCGTCGGCCAGCGAGGCCTCGTCGAACAGGCCCGAATGGGCGATGCTGACGATCACCTGATTCGGTTTGCAGAACGGCAGGAAGCGCTCGCCCAGCAGCCCGTGGTAGCGGCTGAAGTAGCTCAGCTGCACGCAGACCGCGTCCGACTGTTCGAGCAGCTCGCGCAACCCCATCGGCTTGACGCGCCAACGCTCGAAGACCGGATCGCTGGCATGCAGAGCGGGGTCGTAGCCGACCATCTTGGAGCCGAAGCCGGCCAGCATCTGCGCCATCACGCGCGCCGACGGCTGCATCCCGACCAACCCGACCGTGGCGGCGCCCAATTCGCGGCCGACCAGCATGCCGTCGGAGCCGACCACCGGCACGCGGCGCAGCATCGACAGCAGCGCGCCGATCATGAACTCGGCCTCGGCCTGTGCGGTGGCCGTCAGCCCCCGCACGACCTCGACCCGGGCCCGAGAGCAGGCGTCCAGATCGATGTTTTCGGCACCGGCGCTGACGCGTCCGACCGCACGCAGCACCGGCGCGTAATGAAGCGCCTGCGCGTCGATCGTGACCGACGGCGGCACGATCAACGCGCGGACGTTGTAGAGGGCTTGGCGGAAGGCGCGCGGGTCGCCGGCGAGCTCCGGCGCGTAACGGATCGCATAGCGCGACTCCAGCCACTGCATGACCTCGGCTTCCAACGATTCGATGATCAGCAGATCCATGCGCGGGCGTGAATTGGTGAGGCTTTGTCCGACGAGCTCCCGGTCAACCACGTGCCAGAATGAAGGCACGACATCAGGGCCAGTGAAGAGGATTGTAAGGAAATGTTAGTCACCAAAGCGATTTTTCCAGTGGCAGGTCTCGGGACCCGATTCCTTCCGGCCACCAAGGCCCAGCCCAAGGAGATGCTCCCGGTTGTCGACAAGCCCCTGATCCAATATGCGGTGGAGGAAGCCTATGCCGCAGGCGTCCGCGAAATGATCTTCGTCACGGGGCGCCACAAGCGCCCCATCGAAGATCACTTTGACATGACTTTCGAGTTGGAGGTAGCCCTCGAACAGGCGGGTAAGCAAGAGTTACTGGATGTGGTCCGCAGCGTGAAGCCCGACGACATGGAATGCATCTATGTCCGCCAGGCGCAGGCGCTGGGCCTCGGCCACGCGGTGCTGTGCGGGCAGCGCCTGGTCGGCAATCACCCCTTCGCGGTCCTGTTGGCCGACGATCTGATGGTGGGCGAAAAGCCGATCCTCAAGCAGATGGTCGAGCAGTACGAGGAGTGGCGGGTCTCGATCCTGGCCGTCCAGGAGGTGCCGCCGGAGCACACGCGGCGCTATGGCATCGTCGACGGCACGCCGGTGACCGATCACCTGATGGACGTGAACCGGATCGTGGAAAAACCTGCGCCGGAAGACGCACCGTCGCGCCTGGGCGTGGCCGGCCGGTACATCCTGACGCCGGGCGTATTTCACGAAATTGCCAATCAGACGCGCGGCGTCGGCGGCGAGATCCAGCTGACCGACGGCATCGCGGGGCTGCTTCGACGCGAGAAGGTGTTCGCGTACCGCTACGACGGCAAGCGCTACGACTGCGGCAGCAAGGAAGGATTCCTGCAGGCCAACGTCGAACTGGCACTTGCCCACCCGACGCTCGGGCCGGGCTTCCGCGAGTTCCTGAAGGGACTGTCGATCTAGCTAGCTAGCTAGCGCCGGCGCAGGAAGTGGATGAACTCGTCGTTGCTGCTTTCCTGCTCGACGAGTTCGTTGCCGGTCTGCCGGGCGAAGGCCTGGAAATCGCGCATCGAGCCCGGGTCGGTCGCCACCACCTTGAGGACCTCGCCGCTGAGCATGTCGGCGAGCGCCTTCTTGGCTTTCAGGATGGGCAGCGGGCAATTCAGGCCGCGCGTGTCGAGTTCTTTCTGGGCGTTCATCGTGTTCCTCGTGTCGGGCAATTCTACGAGCCCTCGGCCGCCGCAGGGCGCGGCGGCAATTCCACCCATTGCGGCGTGATGCCGCGGCCCGTCAGCCAATCGGCCACCGCATAGCCGGTGCCGGCGCGCCAGCACTTGATGTCCTCGGGACGGTAGAGCCGGTACTCGGCCAGCTCCGGCGACAGGACGACCTCGCCTCGCGCGACCGCGTGATACGCGATGATCACCTGGTTCATGCGCTGAAAGTCGTAGACGCCGACCAGCTTCAGCGCGTCCACATCGAGGTTGGTCTCTTCCTTGATCTCGCGCGCGATGCCCTCTTCCGGCGTCTCGCCGGCTTCCATGAAGCCGGTGATCAGCGCGAACATGCGACCTGACCACGCGGCGTTGCGCGCCAGCAGCACGAGACCATCGCGATCGGCGCATTCGACGATCCCGGCCAGCACCGGCGTCGGGTTGTTCCAGTGGGTCCACTCGCAGGCGGGGCAGCGCGTACGCGACTTCTCGCCGCCATCTTCCAGACGCGAAAGAAGTTGCAGCGGCGTCGCGCAGTTCGGGCAGAAGTTGAAGGCGGCACTCATGCGGGGAACACCCCGGTCGACAGGTAGCGATCGCCGCGGTCGCAGACCACGAACACGATCGTCGCGTTCTCGACCTGCTTCGCGACCTGCAACGCCACCCAGCACGCGCCCGCCGCCGAGATGCCGGCGAACAGGCCCTCCTCTGCCGCCAGCCGGCGCGCCATCTGCTCGGCCTCGGACTGGCTGACGTAGATCATCTCGTCGATGAAGGTCGGGTCGTAGATCTTCGGCAGGTAGGCCTGCGGCCACTTGCGGATGCCCGGTATGCGCGAGCCCTCGCTCGGCTGCGCGCCGATCACGCGGACCGCCTTGCTCTGCTCCTTCAGGTAGCGCGAGGTGCCGGTGATCGTGCCGGTCGTGCCCATCGCGCTGACGAAGTGCGTGACGCGGCCCTTGGTGTCGCGCCAGATTTCGGGGCCGGTGGTCTCGTAGTGGACGCGCGGGTTGTCGGCGTTCGCGAACTGGTCGAGCACGCGGCCCTTGCCGTCCTTCTGCATCTGCTCGGCCAGGTCGCGGGCGTATTCCATGCCGCCGGAGCGCGGCGTCAGCAGCAGTTCGGCACCGAAGGCCTTCATGGTCTGCGCGCGCTCGATGCTCAGGTCCTCCGGCATGATCAGCAGCATGCGGTAGCCCCGGATCGCCGCGGCCATCGCCAGCGCGATGCCGGTGTTGCCCGACGTGGCCTCGATCAGCGTGTCGCCCGGCTTGATGTCGCCGCGCTCCTCGGCGCGGCGGATCATGCTGATCGCGGGGCGGTCCTTGACCGAGCCGGCCGGGTTGTTGCCCTCGAGCTTTCCGAGGATCACGTTGCCGCGCTGTTCGTTGTCGAGCCCGGGGATGCGTACCAGCCGCACCAGCGGCGTGTTGCCGATCACGTCTTCGACGGTGTTGTACCTGGGGGCGGCTTTGGATCGCGATGGGGCGCTCATGAACTCTCCTCGGCGGCGATTCTCGCAGGCCGTGCACAGGAACGCTGGATCAGGGATTGGTGCCTCGGGTCGGACTTGAACCGACACGCCTTGCGGCAACGGATTTTGAGTCCGTCGTGTATACCGATTTCACCACCGAGGCCGGTGCTGCAGAGGGCGCGATTCTGCCACAGCGGGGGTCCTGCGGGCGCGCCCTTAGACTCTGCTTCCTCCACGCCCCAACCGGAAGTTCGCGCATGCCGCCGATGCCCCCTGTGACCCAAGCCCTGCTGCTGATCAACGTGGCGGCGTTCTGCATCGATTACTTCCTCGGGCCCTGGTTCACGCGCGCCCTCGCGCTGTGGCCGCTCGGTGGTGGCTTCCTGCCGTGGCAGGTGGTCAGCTACTCGTTTTTGCACGGCAGCATCACGCACCTGTTCTTCAACATGCTCGGGCTGTGGATGTTCGGCTCCGACCTCGAGCGCCTGTGGGGGCCGAAGCGCTTCCTGCAGTTCTACTTCGCCAGCGTGCTGACGGCCGCGCTGACGCAGCTGCTGTTCGCCGCGCTGACTGGCGCGATCTACCCGACCGTCGGCGCGTCCGGCGGGCTGTTCGGCCTGCTGCTGGCGTTCGGCATGATGTTCCCGAACCGCATGATCATGCCGCTGTTCCCGCCGATCCCGATGAAGGCCAAGTACTTCGTCGCGATCTTCGGCGGTCTCGAACTGCTGTTCGGCGTGACCGGCACGATGCAGGGCGTGGCCCACTTCGCGCACCTGGGCGGCATGCTTGGCGGCTTCCTGATGATCCGCTACTGGCAGGGGCGCTCGCCCTTCGGGCGCTGATTCAGTAGCCGCGAGCCCGGTCGACGACCTGCGGCGGTGCCTCGCCGCGTTCGACACATCGCAGGCCGGCGACGAACTGCGCCGCGATCGTCTGCGGTGACGACTGCGCCGCGATGTGCGGCGTGATCGTGATGCCCGGCACGCTCCACAGCGGGTCGTCGGCGGCCATCGGCTCGTGGCGCTGCACGTCGAGCGCGGCGCCGGCGAGGTGGCCGCTGCGCACCGCGGCGATCAGGTCGGGCTCGATGACATGCGCGCCGCGCGCGATGTTGATCAGGTAGCTGCCCACGGGCATCTGCCCGAACGCGCGGGCGTCGAGCAGGCCGTCGGTCTGCGGCGTCAGCGGCAACGCGCAGACGACGATGTCGCTGCTCGCGAGCAGCGCGTCGAGCGACGCACCGGTGCTGCGGCTCCAGCCGGTCACCGCGAAACCCACGGCGCCCAGCAGACGCGCGACCGCACCGCCCATCGTGCCCATGCCGAGCACCGCGACGCGGCTGCGCGCGGCGGCCATCGGGCGGCGCGTCCACGAGCGCTCGCGCTGCAGCGCCTCGTAGCCCTGCAGGTCGCGCACGTGCCGCAGCGCCATCAGCACCACGAACTGCGCGATGCCCTCGGCCTGTTCGGTGTCGACGATGCGCGAGAGGGGCACCGCTGGCGCCAGTTCGGGCACCAGCAGCTTCTCGACGCCGGCCGCGACCGAGCAGACCCACTTCAGCCGCGGCAGCCGCGCCGCCACGCCCGCGGGAAAGCGCCAGCCGAGCACCACGTCGATCCCGGCGAGTTCGGCGTCGGTGATGTCGCGCCGGTAGTCGACCAGTTCGACGTCCGGCGCGATGGCCTGGATCGCGGTCCTGAATGCACCCGCGGGGATCGGATCGGTCAGCAGCAGTGTTTTCATGGTCGGGAGTGTCAGGCGACGAGGCCCTGGTTGACGGTCGGGTAGCGCAGCCGCAGGCGCAGTTCGCGCTTCAGCCGGTCGTTCACGAGCCGGCGCGATTCGCCCATGAAGCTCAGCTGCATCGGCGACATCTCGTCGCTGGCCTGCGCGCGGGCGATGCGCCGCGGCCGCGGCAGGCCTTCCAGGTCGGCGGCGAGATCGAAGTAGTCGCCCATCTTCATCTCGGTGTCGTCGCAGGCGTGCACCACGCGCTGCGGCAGGCCGCGGTGCAGCGCGGCGACGCAGGCGCGCGCGAGATCGTCGGCGTGGATGTGGTTGGTGTACACGTCGTCGGCGGCGGCCAGCACCGGTGTCCCGCGCGCAAGGCGCTCGCGCGGGTGCCCGCCGACGCGGTCGCCGGCGTAGATGCCGGGGATGCGCAGCAGGCTCACATGCGCACCAAATGCACGCCCGTACCAGCGCAGGCGTCGTTCGGCATCGACGCGCCGACGCCCGCGGTCGGTCGCGGGGTTCGGCGCGCGCGTCTCGTCGAACCGCGCGCCATCGCAATCGCCATAGACGCCGCTGGTGCTGCCGTAGACGATGCGCCGCACACGTGCATGCCGCGCCAGCGCCTGCAGCAGGTGCGCGGTGCGCGAGTCCGTCGCGCCGCTGCCGGGCGGCGGCGCCAGATGCAGCACCGCGTCGGCCACCCCCGCCAGGCGCGCCAGCGTGGGCGGCGCATCCAGGTTGCCGACCAGCGGCATGGCGCCCGCCGCGCGCAGTTCGACGCGCCGCGCCGGATCGGAGGTCAACGCGAGCACGCGCCAGCGTCCGCGCAACAGACGGACGACGCGCAGGCCGACATCGCCACAGCCGACGATCAGCAGCGTCGGCCGCTTGAAGCGCGAGGCGCGGTCCATCAAGGGGAGATTCGATGTGCAGGCAAAATCACCGGCTCAGTTTAATGAGATCGCCGCCAGGCGCTCGCCAACCCATGCCCTTCACCGTCACCGTGCAACCCAGCGGCCGGACCTTCTCGGTCGACCGCGACGAACCGATCCTCACCGCCGCCATCCGCCAGGGCGTCGGCCTGCCCTACGGTTGCAAGGACGGCGCCTGCGGCTCGTGCAAGAGCCGCATGCTCGAGGGCCGCGTGATCCACGGCGTGCACCAGAGCAAGGCCCTGAGCCCCGAGGAAGAGGCCGCCGGCTGGATCCTGACCTGCCAGGCCGCGCCGCAAAGCGACGTGGTCGTCGAGGCGCGCACGGTCCCCGGCGCGGGCGAGTTCGCGATCCGCAAGATGCCGTCGCGCGTCACGTCGATCACGAAGCCCGCACCCGATGTCGCGATCCTGCAGATGCAGCTGCCGGCCAACGACCGGCTGCAGTACCACGCCGGGCAGTACGTGGAATTCATCCTGCGCGATGGCTCGCGCCGCAGCTACTCGATGGCCAACGCGCCGCACACGCAGGTCGACAAGCCCGGCATCGAACTGCACCTGCGGCATCTGCCCGGCGGCAAGTTCACCGACCACGTGTTCACCGCGATGAAGGAGAAGGACATCCTGCGCATGGAGGGCCCGTTCGGCAGCTTCTTCCTGCGCGAGGACTCCGACAAGCCGATGATCCTGCTCGCCTCCGGCACCGGCCTCGCGCCGATCAAGGCGATCATCGAGCACCTGCAGTTCAAGCACAGCCAGCGGAACGCGGTGCTTTACTGGGGCTGCCGCAGCAAGGCCGACCTGTACCTGCACGACTGGGCGCTCGAGGCCGCGAAGGCACTGCCGAACCTGAAGTACATCCCGGTGCTCTCCGAGCCCAAACCGGAAGACGCGTGGACCGGCCGCACTGGCCTGGTCCACCAGGCCGTGATGCACGATCACCCGAACCTGATGAACCACCAGGTCTACGCGTGCGGCGCGCCGATCATGGTCGAGTCGGCCCACAAGGACTTCGTCGCCCGGTGCGGTCTGCCCGACGACGAGTTCTACGCCGACTCGTTCACTTCCGAAGCCGACAAGCATGGCGCGTAGCCCCCGCCCATGAAAACCAGCACCGATGCCGGTTCGTATGGCGCCGTCGCCATCGGCCTGCATTGGCTGCTCGCCATCGCGCTCGTCGGCGCGTTCAGCGTCGGCGTCTACATGCACGACCTGCCGTTCTCGCCGCAGCGGCTGCGGCTGTTCAACTGGCACAAGTGGGCCGGCATCACGATCCTCGCGCTGTCCGTGCTGCGTCTGCTCTGGCGCGTGACGCACCGCCCGCCGCCGCTCGCTCCTGCGGTGCTGAACGCGATGCCGCCCTGGCAGTGCCATGCGCACCACGCCACGCACGCGCTGCTGTACGGGCTGTTCCTGGCCGTGCCGCTCGCCGGCTGGGCCTACACCTCGGCCGCCGGCTTTCCCGTCGTGTGGTTCGGCGTGCTGCCGCTGCCGGACTGGGTGCCGGTCGACAAGGCGCTCGCCACCGACGTGCTGAAGCCGCTGCACCAGACGCTCGCCTTCGCGCTCGCGGCGCTGGCCCTGCTGCATGTGGCCGCGGCACTGAAGCACCAGTGGATCGACCGCGACGGCCTGTTCTGGCGCATCTGGCCGCGGCGCGCCCCGCGATGAAGGCAGTGCTGGCTCTGGCACTGGTCGCGGGCGCCGCGCTCGCGCAGCCCGTGGCCACGCTCGACCCCGCCCGCAGCGAGATCACGTTCACGAGCACGCAGATGGGTGTGCCGGTCGAAGGTCGGTTCCGCCGCTTCGACGCCACCATCGCGCTCGATCCCAAGCGACCGGAGACCGGCAGCGTCGGGATCACGCTCGACGCCACGAGCGCGACGCTGGGCATCGCCGAGACCGATGCCGAGCTGCTGAAGCCCAACTGGTTCGACACTGCGCGCTTCGCCCAGGCGAGCTTCCGCTCCACGGCGATCAGGACCACGGGCGCCGGCCGCTACGAGGTGACCGGCACGCTGACCGTCAAGGGCAGCGCACAGCCCCTCGTCGTGCCCGTGACGCTGGTGCAGCAAGGCGCGATGGCCACGGCGACCGGGGCCTTCACGATCAAGCGTCTGGCCTATCGGATCGGCGAGGCGGAATGGGCGGACACGAGCCTGGTCGCGAACGACGTGCAGGTGCGTTTCAAGCTGGTCGTGAACGGCCTGCCGCCCCCCTGATTGCAGGCGAACGGCGCACGACAGCGACCGTAGAATCCGGCGCGCGGCCACACGAGCCGCAGCATTCCGGGAGGCCCTTCATGTTCGTTCTTCACCGCATGGGCGCGGGCACGCTGCTGCTTGCCGCCACCTTGTCGACGGCGCTCGTCGCCAACGCCCAGACCCTCGGGCGCGGCGGCTCGCTCGCCACCGGCGGCGCCGGACCGGACGGCGCGCAAGGCGCGAACGCGCAACTCGAGCGCTGCGATGGGCCCAAGGGCACGCTGGCGGTCGTCGAGCCGCAGAGCCAGGTGCTGTCCAATCTCCAGCGCTACGGCCTCGGCTCGCCGACCGCGGTGCTGCGCATGCTGGTGCAGCAGTCCAACTGCTTCCAGGTGGTCGAACGCGGCGCCGCGATGGGCAACATGATGCAGGAGCGCGCGCTCGCGCAGTCGGGCGAACTGCAGGCCGGGCAGAACATCGGCAAGGGCCAGATGGCGGTCGCGGATTTCATCGTCAACCCGAGCGTGGTGTTCAGCGAGAACAACGCCGGCGGCGTCGGCGGCGCGATCGGCGGGCTGCTCGGCGGGCGTGCCGGCCTGATTGCCGGCGGGCTGGCCGGTGGCCTCAAGTTCAAGGAGGCGCAGACCATGATGCTGCTGGTCGATTCGCGCTCCGGCATCCAGGTCGCAGCGGCCGAAGGCAGCGCGCAGAAGGCGGACTTCGCGCTCGGCGGGGCGCTGTTCGGCGTGGGCGGCGGCGCCACCGGCGGCGGCTACAGCAACACGAACGAGGGCAAGGTGATCGTTGCGTCCTTCGTCGACAACTGGAACAACATCGTCCGCGCGATCCGCGCCAATCCGTCGCTGATCCAGGGCCGCAGCGCCGCCTCGGTCAACAACGCGGCCGCCAGCCCGAAGGCCAATCCGACCGCCGCCGGCGACGTGATGATGCCCAAGATCAACGGCGTCAAGCTGCTGCGCCAGCCGCGCGACGGCAGCCCCGAAGTCCAATCGCTGACCAAGGACGACGAGGTGCTGCTGCTCGGCGAGGAGCAGAACGGCTTCGTCAAGGTCACCGCCTCGCGCGGCGACGGCTGGATCAAGGCCATTCTGCTGCGCAAACCCTGATGGACCTGTCGATGACCCACCCGACCACCTCGCGCCGATCCGCGCTTCGCGCCGCCTTCGCATTCGTTCTGCTGACCGCCGGTGCGGCGATGGCGCAGACCAAGCCGATCCGCTTGATCGTGCCCTACCCGCCCGGCGGCCCGCTCGACATCGTCGCGCGCGCGCTGGCCGAGAAGGTGCAGCCGGTGCTCGGCCCCGTCGTCGTCGACAACCGGCCCGGCGCCGGCGGCAACCTCGGCGCCGACCTGGCCGCCAAGGCCGCACCGGACGGCACGACGCTGGTCATCGGTGCCGTCGCCACGCACGCGATCAACCCGTGGCTCTTCAAGAAGATCCCGTACGACCCGATCCACGACTTCACGCCGATCACCGGCATCGCGCAGGTGCCGAACGTGCTGGTGATGAACGCGCAGACGGCCGACAAGCTCGGCATCCGCCAGGTGGGCGATCTCGTCCGATACGCGAAGGCGCATCCCGGCCAGCTGAACTACGGCTCGGGCGGCAACGGCAGCGCCGGGCACCTCGCTGGCGAGATGTTCAAGTCGCAGGCCGGCGTGTTCATGGTCCACATCCCGTACGCAGGTGGCAACCCGGCGCAACTGGCGCTGCTCTCGGGCCAGGTGGACCTGACCTTCGACAACCTCGCATCGGCGTCGGCCAACATCCGGTCCGGCAAGCTGCGCGCGATCGCCGTGACGACCGCGACGCGGTCGTCCGCGATGCCCGAGGTGCCGACCATCGCCGAAGGCGGCCGCAGCGCGGGCCTCGGCCAGTTCGCGATCAACACCTGGTTCGGCCTGTTCGGCCCCGCCCGGATGCCGGCCGACGTGACGCAGCGGCTCAACAAGGCGTTCGTCGAGGCGCTCGCTTCGCCGGAACTGAAGGCGCGCCTGGGTTCCCTGATGGCCGAGAACGCCGCCTCGACGCCCGAACAATTCGGCGCCTTCGTCAAGGCGGAACTGGCGAAGTACGAGCGGGTCGTCAAAAGCAGCGGCGCCACGGTCGAGTGACCGTGGCGCCGTGGCAGCCCGGCGCTCGCGCGCCCGGCCCGAAGCGGATCAGGCTTCCGTCTTGCGCGCGCTGCGACGGGCGACGAAGCCCATCACGCCGAGGCCGGCGAGCAGCATCGCGTAGGTGCCGGGTTCCGGCACCGGCGTGACGTTGGCGGTGTTGGCGACATAGAACGTCTCCAGACCGCCGGTGGCATCGCTGGCCGCCGCCGACAAGCCGACGTAGTTGCCCTCGAAGCCGCTGCCGAATGCCAGGTTCTGGGCCGAGGCGGCGTCCGACGACGTCAGCCCGAACACGAAGCCCGAGTTGCCGGTGCCGGTGCTGGTCGACGCGAACGAAACCGGCGTGAACGCTGCCGACGTGAACAGCACCGAGCCGTTCGCGCTGTAGATGTTCAGCACCAGGTCGTCGAGCGTGATCGCGCCGCCCGCCGGTTCGCTGGCATTGAACACGACGCGCAGGTCCGTCGCCGAGGTCACGCCCAGGCTGCCCAGGGTCCGCGCCATGGTCTGCGCCTGGGTATCCCCGGTGACGAACTGCGCACCGGTCGCGTCGATGCCGACCGCGCCCGACTCGAAGGTGGAGTTGGCCGGGCTCGTGATCGTCAGCACCGTGTTGACCGAGCCGAGGCCCGTGCCACCGAAGTCTTCGGGGGACACCAGCACCAGCTGGGCGTGGGCGGCGCCGGCGCCGAACAGCAGCGCAGCGGTGACGGCGGCGAGGGGCCAGCGCTTCTTCATCAAGTTCGTATGCATTCGTTTCTCCTGCAGGTTGTGTCGATTCGATGGTCGGGCAGCGCGTCGGCTGCCAGCGAAATTCGAGGCCCCATCTTCTTTGCGGGCTGCCGGAGTTTTGTAGGACAGCGCGCCAAATCCCGGTCGGAGAAGGCGTCCGACGGCGCGGGCACGGGTCCGCTCGCACGGACCGCTTTGGTAGACTCCTCCCCCGCTGACCTGCCGCTTTCCGGCCGTCGCACACGGACTCCACGCACGCATGACCATTGTCCAAACCGATCTCCAGCGCGAAGTCGCCGCCCTGATGGTTGAAGCCCTCAACCTCGATGTGGCGCCTGACAGCATCGACCCAGCCGCGCCGCTGTATGGCGAGGGGCTGGGGCTCGACTCGATCGACATCCTCGAGGTCGCGCTGGTCGTCTCGCAACGCTACGGTTTCCAGCTGCGCTCCGATGACGAGGACAACGTCCGCATCTTCACCTCGCTGGCCAGCCTGACCGAGCACATCGCCGCGCACCGCGTCGGCTGATCGGCCCGCGATGGCACTCCGCCTCGGGTTGCGCGTCGCCGCGATCGTCGGCATCGGCGCGCTCTACGTCGGCGTCTCGCACTGGCTGATGACGCGCGCGCCGGCCTCGCCCTGGAACATGGTGGGCGTGCTTGCGCCGATGCTCGCCGCGATCGCCCTGGGCGCGTGGCGCGCCAACCAGCGCTGGCTCGGCGCGCTCTCGACGGTGCTGCTGGTGGCGCTGTGCGCACAGGCCGTGATCGGGCTGCAGCTCGCGCCGGGGCTGCTCTACATGGCCCAGCACGTCGGCGTCAACGCGATGCTGGCGGCCGGCTTCGGCAGCACGCTGCGCGCGGGCCACACGCCGCTGATCACGACGTTGGCGCGACGGGTGCACCGCAACTTCACGCCCGAGATGCAGGTCTACACGCGCAAATGCACGCTCGCGTGGACGCTCTACTTCGTGGGCATCGCGCTGGTCTCGGTTGCGCTGTATGCGTTCGCGCCGTTCGACACGTGGGCGTTCTTCGCCAACCTGGTCTCGCCGGTCACGGTGGCAGTGATGTTCGGTGGCGAGTACCTGCTGCGCTACCGGCTGCACCCGGAATTCGAGCGCGCCAGCGTGGCCGACGCCATCCGCTCCTACATGCATTCCGCGAAATGAACCGCCGCGAGCCGTTGATCCGGGCCGACGATCTGGGCGCGCCGCTGGCGTGGCGCGACGGCGTGGCGATCTCGCGTGCCCAGTACCTGGCCGACGTCGACGCGCTCGCCGAGCGCCTACCGGCCGCCGGCCCGATGCTGAACCTCACCGGCGACCGCTACCGCTTCGCCGTCGGCCTCGGTGCCGCGCTGCGGCGCGGCCAGAACAACCTGATGCCGCCGAATCACACGCCCGACACGGTGGCCCGGTTGCGCACGCTGTTCCCGTCGACCTACGCGCTCGTCGATGGCGACGCGCCCGGCTGGGACCTGCCGCAGATCCGGCATGGCGACATCGCGCCGGTCGACCTCGATCGCCCGGTGCCGACGATCGCCGCCGACGCGCTCGCCGCGCAGGTGCTGACCTCCGGCTCGACCGGCGCACCCGTGCCGCATGCCAAGCACTGGGGCGGCCTGGTCACCAACACCCGGGCCGGCGTGCAGCGACTCGCCGAGCAGATGGGCCGGGAGACGCTCGCCGGCGTCACCGTGGTCGCCACCGTGCCGGCGCAGCACATGTACGGCTTCGAGTCGACCGTGCTGGTCGCGCTGCTCGGCGGCGCCGCATTCGACACCGAGCGGCCGTTCTACCCGGCCGACATCGCCGCCGCGCTGGCGCGCGCGCCGCGCCCGCGCCTGCTCGTGACGACGCCGTTCCACCTGAAGATGCTGCTCGACGCGCAACTCGCGCTGCCGCCGGTCGACCTGACGGTCTGCGCGACCGCGCCGCTCAGCCCCCAACTGGCGCAGCGCGCCGAGGCGCAACTCGACGGGCCGCTGATGGAGATCTACGGCTGCACCGAGGCCGGCCAGGTCGCGACCCGGCGCCCGACCGCCGGCGCCGAGTGGCGCACCTACCAGGGCCTGGTGCTGAGCGGCGATGGCGCCGAGTCGGTCGTCCAGGGCGGCCACGTGCCGCAGCCGACGATGCTCGCCGACGTGCTCGAGGTCGTCGACGCACAGACCTTCCGCCTGCTGGGCCGCTCGAACGACCTGATCAACATCGCCGGCAAGCGCAGTTCGCTCGGCCACCTGAACTACCACCTGAACTCGATCGACGGCGTGCAGGACGGCGCGTTCTGGCTGCCGCCGGAGGCCGGCGACGGCAGCGTCGTGCGCCTCGTCGCGTTCGTCGTCGCGGCCGACGGCGTGGCCGCGCCGACGCTGCACGAGCGGGTGCTCGCCGCCCTGCGCACGCGGGTCGATGCGGCGTTCCTGCCGCGGCGCCTCGTCGCGGTCGCGGCGCTGCCGCGCGAGCCCGGCACCGGCAAGCTGCCAGCCGGCGCGTTCGCCGCCTGGGCGGCACGCACGCTCGCCGGCGCGCGGGGATGAGCGCGATGCACCGCGTCGAGCTGACGATCCGGGCCGATCATCCGGCCTTCGCGGGCCACTTCCCGGGCGACCCGCTGCTGCCCGGCGTCTCGCTGCTCGCCGAAGTCCTCGAGGCCGTGCTCGACGACGCGGTCATGGCAGCGGCCGTGGGCGAATCGCCGCGCATCGGTGCGGTCAAGTTCCTCGCGCCGGTGCGACCCGGCGCGCACCTGGCCATCACCCTCGAGCCCGGCCCGCGCGGCCTGCGCTTCGAGGTCCGCGAAGGCGAGCGCGTCGCGGCCACGGGCCAGTTCGAGGCCCCGGCGCGATGAGCACGCCGGCGCCGCGCACTGCCGCCGGCTGGACCGCCGAGCGCGAGCGCAGCAACCTGTGGGCACTGCGCCTGATGCGCTGGATCGCGATCACCGCGGGCCGGCCGCGCGCGCGACTCGTGCTGCATCCGATCGCGCTGTACTTCCTGCTGGTCCACGGCAGGGCCCGACGCGCCTCATTGAACTACCTCGTGCGCGTGCTCGGCCGGCCGGTGGGCTGGCGCGACGCGTACCGCCACATCCACCACTTCGCGGCGACCATCCTCGACCGCGTCTATTTCCTGCAGGACCAGTTCGATCGGTTCGAGGTCAGCGCGACCGGCGCCGAGGCCCTGCACGCACCGCTGGATCGCGGGGAGGGCGTGATGCTCGTCGGCGCGCACCTCGGCAGCTTCGAGGCCCTGCGCGCGAGCGCGCAAGGGCGCGGCGCGCGTGTCGCGATGCTGATGTACGAGGACAACGCGCGGCTGCTGAACGCGACGCTCGCCGCCGTGGCGCCCCACGCCGAGCTGCACACGATCGGCCTCGGCCGTGCCGGCGCGATGCTGACGCTGCGCCGCTGGCTCGACGACGGCGGCATCGCCGGCCTGCTCGCCGACCGCACGCTGCCCGGCCACGCCCGCGGTATCGCCGGGCCGCCCCAGGATGCCGCGGCCCCCTTGGGGGGCGGCCGTCGCGAAGCAGCGGCCGGGGGACCCAGGTCCGGCTCGCGCACACTGTGGCTCGACTTTCTCGGCCAGCCCGCGCGCTTCTCGGACGGCCCGTTCCGGCTGGCCGCGATGCTGCGGCGCCAGGTCGTGTTCATGGCCGGGCTCTACCATGGCGGCGATCGCTACGAGCTGCGCTTCGTCGAGCTGGCCGACTTTCGCGCGCCGGCACCCGGCCCCGCGGACCGCGGCACCGGCGCAGCCGACCCGCGCATCGCCGAGGCGATGCAGCGCTACGTGACCCTGCTCGAATCGCTGTGTCGCGAAACGCCGTACAACTGGTTCAACTTCTTCGACTTCTGGTCCGCCGATGACGCTGCCGCACCCGCCTCGCCCTGATCGCCGCCGCGTGCTCGCGGTGGCCGCCGCCTGCGCGGCCGCGGCCTGCCTCCCGGCGCACGCGCAAGCCGCGTTCGACCTCGCGCAGCTGATGCAGTCGCTCGCCAAGGTCAAGGCCGGCGAGGCGACCTTTGTCGAGACCCGCACCGTCGCGATGCTGGAGCGCACGCTCGAATCGAGCGGGCGCCTGAGCTTCGAATCGCCCGACACCTTCGTGCGCGAGACGTTGAAACCGCGGCGCGAGAAGATCGCGATCGTCGGCAACACCGTGACGATGAGCCTGGGTTCGCGCAGCCGCACCGTGCCGCTCGACTCGGTGCCCGAGGCCGCGGTGATCATGGAGGCGATCCGCGGCACGCTGACCGGCAACCGCGACGCGATCGAGCGCCATTTCGCGGCCGCCGTCACGGGCTCGCCGCAGCGCTGGGTGCTGGAGCTCAAGCCGCGCGAGCCGCGGCTGCGCGAACTGGTGATCTCGGTGCGCCTGACCGGCGCGCAGTCGCTGGTGCGCGAAGTCGCGGTCGCGATGGCCGACGGCGACCGCTCGGTGATGGCGATCGAGCCGCTCGCGCCGGGCGCCGCACGGCCCGCCAGCGCGTCGAGCTGAGTCGCGTGACCCCGCCCCGCCCGCTCGCCCGGTTCGCCGCGTTCGCCCGCCGGCGCGCGGTCGCGTTGTGGCTGGTGTTGATGCTGGCCGCCGCCGCCATCACGGTGCGCACCCACTACGTCGCCGACCTGTCGGCGTTCCTGCCGTCGACACCGAGCGCGGAACAGGCGGTGCTGCTCGACCAGCTGCGCGGCGGCATCGCGGCGCGGCTGCTGCTGATCGGCATCGAGGGCGGCAGCGCCGAGCAGCGCAGCGCAGCGTCGCTCGGATTCGCGAACGCGCTGCGCAAGAGCGGTGCGTTCGACGCGGTCCACAACGGCGACAACTCGAGCTTCGAGGCCATCGGCAAATTCCTGTTCGAGCACCGCTACCTGCTGAGCCCCGCGGTCGACGCGCAGCGCTTCACCGTCGACGGCCTGCGCGCCGGCATCGACGAGGCGACCTCGCTGCTCGGCACGCCGGCGGGCGCGGCCGTCAAGGCGGTGATCCTGCGCGACCCGACCGGCGAGACGATCCGCATGGCCGAAGGCATGCTGCCGTCGCAGGCACCGCGCAGCGACGGCCGGGTCTGGATCTCGCGCAGCGCCGAACGCGCCGTGCTGATCGCGACCACCCATGCCGACGGCGCCGACCTGGACGCGCAGGAGCGCACGCTGCAGCTCGTGCGAACCAGCTTCGCGCCGTTCGAGGCGCAGGGACTCAAGCTGGTGCTGTCGGGCTCCGGCACGTTCGCGGTCGCCTCGCGGACCCAGATCAAGGCCGAGGTCGAGCGCCTCGCGATTGCCGGCGGCGTCGCGATCGTCGGGCTGATGCTGCTGGCGTTCGGCGGCTCGCTGCGCACGCTCGCGACCGCGCTGCTGCCGGTCGGCTCGGGCGTGCTGGCGGGCATCGCCGCGGTCAGCCTGATCTTCGGCAACGTCCACGGCATCACGCTCGGCTTCGGCACCACGCTGATCGGCGAGGCAGTCGACTACGCGATCTACTACCTGATCCAGGCGCGCGCCGCGCCGGGCGCCGTGGCGGGCGACGGCGCCCGACGCTGGATCGCCGACAACTGGCCGACCGTGCGGCTCGGCCTGTGGACCTCGGTGTGCGGCTTCGCGGCGCTGCTGTTCTCGGGCTTTCCGGGGCTCGCGCAGCTCGGCGTGTTCTCGATCGCCGGCCTGACCGCCGCGGCGCTGACGACCCGCTGGGTGCTGACCGCGACCTCGCCCGACGGCGCGCCCGGCATGGGCCTGCGCCGCCACCTTGGCCACGCGGCCGGCGCCTGCACCGAACTGCTGCCCCGCTGGCGCTGGCCGCTCGCGGCGCTGGCGCTGCTGGCCGCGTTGACGCTGGCATGGCTGCCGTCGCCGTGGCGCGGCGACCTGTCGTCGCTGAGCCCGGTCGGCGAGGCGAAGATGAAGATCGACGCCGACCTGCGCGCCGACCTCGGCGCCAGCGATGCCGGCACGCTGGTCGCCGTCTCGGCCCCCGACGAAGCCGGCGCGCTCGCCGCCGCCGAGGCGGCCGGCGCGCGGCTCGACAAGCTGGTCGAGTCCGGCACGCTCGCCGGCTACGAATCGCCGGCGCGGATCCTGCCGAGCCCGGCGCTGCAGCAAGCCCGCCGCGATGTGCTGCCGGAGGCCGCGACGCTGAGCGCGCGCCTGGCCGAAGCCACCGTCGACGGCCCGCTGCCGGCGGCCCGCCTCGGCGGCTTCATCGCCGACGTGCAGGCCGCGCGCGCGCAGGCGCTGCTGACCCGCGCCTCGCTGAAAGGCACGCCGTTGTACGCCGCGCTCGATGCGCTGCTGGTGCCCGGAGACGGCGCGCGCCCGTGGCGCGCGCTGCTGAGCCTGCAGGCCGGCGCCAGGCCGATCGACCCGGCGCAGCTGCGCGCGACGCTCGCCGGCGTGCCGGGCGCGCAGGTCATCGACATCGGCAACGAGCTGCGCGGCCTGTATACGCGCTACCTGCACGAGGCGACCGTGCAGGCGCTGCTGGGTGCGGCGGCGGTCTGCCTGCTGCTGGCGCTGCACCTGCGCTCCGTGAAGCGGCTGTGGCGCATCGCACAGCCGGTCGCGGCCGCGGTGCTGATCGTGATCGCGGCGTTCAGCGTCGCTGGCGCGGCCCTCGGCATCCTGCACCTGGTCGGGCTGCTGCTGACGGTCGCGATCGGCTCGAACTACGCGCTGTTCTTCGACCAGATCCGCGCCCAGCAGGACGCCGCACCGCCGGGCACGCCGTGGGTCGTCGACAACGACACGCTGGCCTCGCTGGCGCTGGCCAACCTGACCGCGGTGATCTCGTTTTGCCTGCTCGCGTTCTCGAGCATCCCGGCGCTGTACGCGATCGGCCAGATCGTCGCGCCGGGCATCCTGCTGAGCCTGCTGCTGTCGGCGGCGTTCATCCCGGCGCGGGCGCGCTGAAGGGCCGCGGCGGCGTGTGAAAATCCGGCGCCATTCCTTCATCCGATGCACGCCCCCGCCACCCCCGCCCCATCGCCTGCCCGCTGGCCGCTGCCGCCCCTTCTGAAGGCGAGCGTCGCCTGCCACGTGGGCGCCGCGGCGCTGGCGCTGACGCAGCCGGCGCTGTGGCCGTGGGCGCTCGGTGCGGTGGTGCTCGACCATGCACTGATCACCGGCACCGGGCTGTGGCCGCGCTCGACCTGGCTGGGCGCGAACCTGCTGCGCCTGCCGGCCGTGTCCGCGGCGCGGCGCGAGGTCGCGTTGACGATCGACGATGGCCCCGATCCCGAGATCACCCCTGCGGTGCTCGACCTGCTCGACGCCCACGGCGCCCGCGCGACCTTCTTCTGCATCGCCCGCCACGCCGAACAACACGCGGCGCTGTGCCGCGAGATCGTGCAGCGCGGCCACAGCGTGCAGAACCACAGCTACGCGCACGCCCACAGCTTCTCGCTGCGCGGCCCGGCGGCGCTGCGGCGCGAGATCGGCCGCGCGCAGGACGCGCTCGCCCAGGTCACCGGCCAGCGCCCGCGCTTTTTCCGCGCGCCGGCCGGCCTGCGCAACGTGTTTCTCGCGCCGGTGCTGCACGAGCTCGACCTGCAGCTCGCGAGCTGGACGCGGCGCGGCTTCGACACGGCGCAGCGCGATCCCGACATCGTGCTCGGACGCCTGACCCGCGGGCTGGTCGCCGGGGACATCCTGCTGCTGCACGATCACCATCCGGCGCGCGCCGCGAGCGGCCGGCCGGTGTCGCTCGAGGTGCTGCCGGCCCTGTTGCAGCGATTCCAGACCGACGGCCTGCGGGCCGTCACGCTGCCCGAGGCCTTCGCATGACGCCCGCCCACACCGCTGTCTGGCTCGCGCTGATCGCCGCCGCCAGCCTGCCCTACCGCAGCGCCGGCCGCTTCGCGTGGCATTTCGCGCGCGGCAAGCTGGGCATGGACCCGGTGTTCCGCCACGTGCTGGAGGCGGGTCTGATCCCGCCGCGCGCGCGTGTGCTCGACATCGGCTGCGGGCAGGGCCTGCTGGCCAGCCTGCTGCGCACCTGCGCGCAGTTCGAACACCAGGGCCACTGGCCTGCGGGCTGGGCGCCGGCGCCGGTCGCGGCGCGCGTCACCGGTGTCGCGCTGATGCCGCGCGACGTGCACCGCGCGAAGGCGGCGCTCGGCGACGCGGCCGAGTTCGTCTGCGGCGACATGCGCCACACGCCCTTTCCCGAAGTCGACGCGGTCGTGATCCTCGACGTGCTGCACTACATCAGCATCCCCGAGCAGAACGAGGTGCTCGCCCGGGTGCGCGGCGCGCTGCGCGCGGACGGCCGGCTGCTGCTGCGCATCGGCGACGCGGCGTCGCGGCGCGGCTTCGTCACCAGCCAGTGGGTCGACCGGGTCGTGACCTTCGTGCGCGGCCACCGCGTCGTGCCGCAATACGGTCGCACCCTCGCCGACTGGACGCGGCAGCTCGAGGCGCTCGGCTTCGAGGTGACGCCGCAGCCGATGAGCGCCGGCACGCCGTTCGCCAACGTGCTGCTGGTCGCGCGTGTGAAGGTCGCCCCATGAGCCCGCTCGCGATCACCGCGTGCACGCTGACCACCGCGCTCGGCGCCGGCAATGCCGCGACGCTCGCCGCGCTGCAGGCCCAGCGCACCGGCCTCGCGCCGGTGCGCTTCGAGAACCTGCCGCTGCCGACCTGGACCGGCGAGGTCGAGGGCGTCGACACGGTCGCGCTGCCTGCCGATCTGAGCGATTTCGACTGCCGCAACAACCGCCTCGCCTGGCTCGGCCTGCAGCAGGACGGGCTGCGCGATGCGGTGGCCGCGGCGCGGGCGCGCTGGGGTGCGCGTCGCGTCGGCGTGTTCCTGGGCACCAGCACTTCGGGCTTGCTGCAGACCGAACACGCATATCGGCGCCGCGGCGCGGACGGCGCGCTGCCGGCCGACTTCCGCTACGGCCCGACGCAGAACACCTTCTCGGTCGCCGACTTCGCGGCGCGGGCGCTCGGCCTCGACGGGCCGGCGTGGGTCGTGTCCACCGCCTGCTCGTCGAGCGCGAAGGTGTTCGGCAACGCGGCGCGGCTGATCGAGGCCGGGTTGATCGACGCGGCGCTGGTCGGCGGCGTCGACAGCCTGTGCCTGACGACGCTGTACGGCTTCAACTCGCTGGAACTGCTGTCGACCCAGATCTGCCGGCCGTGGGACGCCGCGCGCGACGGCCTGTCGATCGGCGAGGCCGCGGCCTTCGCGCTGCTCGAGCGCGACGCCACGACGCCCCCGCAGGGCTGGATGCTCGGCCTCGGCGAGAGCAACGATGGTTACCACATGAGCACGCCGCACCCCGAAGGCGCCGGCGCGATCGCCGCGATGCGCGCAGCGCTGGCCGACGCGGGCCTGGCGCCATCCGACATCGACTACATCAACCTGCACGGCACCGCGACACCGAGCAACGACGCCGCCGAGGATGCCGCGGTCGGCACGGTGTTCGGTACCGCCACGCCGTGCAGTTCGACCAAGGGCGCGACCGGCCACACGCTCGGCGCGGCCGGCGGCGTCGAAGCCGCGATCGCGCTGCTAGCGATGCGCCACGGGCTGATGCCGGGCGGGCTCAACGTGCAGCAACGCGACCCCGCCCTGCACCTGGACTACCTGGTCGCCAACCGCGTGTCGCCGGTGCGGCGCGTGCTGTCGAATTCCTTCGGCTTCGGCGGCTCGAACGCCAGCCTGGTGCTGGGAGCCGCATCGTGAGCGGCCTGCGCGTCTGGGTCGACGGCGTCGGCCTCGCGGGCCCGGGCCTCGCGTCGTGGGCGGCGGCGCTCGACGTGCTGCGCGGCACACAGCCTCATGCGACCGCCGCCACCGTGCTGCCGCCACCGGCACGCCTGCCGCCAGCCGAGCGACGCCGTGCCGGCGCCGCCGTCAAGCTCGCGCTGGCGATCGCCGACGAGGCGGTCGCGCAGGCCCAGCTCGACCCGGCAATGTTGGCGACCGTGTTCACGTCCAGCAGCGGCGAAGGCACGAACTGCCACGCGCTGTGCGAGACGCTCGCGACGCCGACGCCGATGGTCTCGCCGACCCGCTTCACGAACTCGGTGCACAACGCCGCCTCGGGCTGCTGGCACATCGCAGTCGGCAGCCGCGCCGCATCGACCAGCCTGTGCGCGTTCGACGGCAGCTTCGGCGCCGGGCTGATCGAGGCCGCGACCAGCGTGGTGCTGGGCCGCACGCCGCTGCTGCTGGTCGCGAGCGATTCGCCCTATCCCGAGCCGCTGCACGCCACGCGGCCGCTGCCCGACCACTTCGGCCTCGCGCTCGTGCTCGCGCCGGCGCCGGGCCCCCGCTCGATCGCGGCGCTGACGATCACGTTGATCGGCGCCGACGAGGCGGTGACGCGTTGCGCCGATCCCGCGCTGGACGAGCTCCGACGCGTGATTCCGGCGGCGGCGGCGCTGCCGCTGCTGCTCGCCCTGGCACGAGAAGGAAGGCCGGGCCGGGTCGTGCTCGGCTACCTCGCCGGCAGCCATCTGCAGATCGACCTCGCATGAGCCTGTCGCCGCAGACGCTGACGCACGACGGCATCGCCGCGCTGATCCCGCACAGCGGCACGATGTGCCTGCTGGACCGCCTCGACGCGTGGAGCCTGGAGCAGGTCGTGTGCCGCGCCGTCGACCACCGTGACCCGGCCCACCCGCTGCGCACGCGCCGCGGGTTGCTCGCGCCCGTCGCGATCGAATACGCCGCGCAGGCGATGGCCCTGCACGGCGCGCTGATCGGGCAGGCGGCGGGCACGCCGGCCTCGCCCGGCTACCTGGCCAGCGCGCGCGGCGTGCGGCTGCACGTGCTGCGGCTCGACGACCTGCCGCAACCGCCGGCGGGCCACACCGACGCGCTGCGCATCGAAGCGGTCCGCCAGGCCGGCGACGCGCGCCAGATCCTCTACGCCTTCACCGTGCACCACGCCGACCGCCTGCTCGCCGAAGGCCGGGCCGCCGTGGTGCTGAACACGCCCGTTGCCGCATGAACACCACGACCCACTCGCGCAAGCGCGCCCTCGTCACCGGCGCCAGCGGCGGCCTCGGCCGCGCGATCGCGCTGCAGCTCGCGCATGACGGCCTGCACGTGATCGTGCACGCGAACAGCCGGCTGGCTGCGGCCGAATCGATCGCCGCCGAGATCACCGCCGCGGGCGGCAGCGCCGAGTCGGTCGCCTTCGACGTCACCGACCGCGCGGCCACGCACGCGGCCTGCGCGACGCTGCTCGACGCCGGCCCGGTGCAGGTGCTGGTCAACAACGCCGGCACGCACGACGACGCCGCCTTCCCGGCGCTGCGGGCCGAGCAATGGGACGGCGTGATCGACGTCTCGCTGAACGGCTTCTTCAACGTCACGCAGCCGCTGACGATGCCGATGATCCGCACCCGCTGGGGCCGCGTGATCAACATCTCGTCGGTCGCGGCGCTGACCGGCAACCGCGGCCAGGTCAACTACGCCGCCGCGAAGGGTGCCCTGAACAGCGCGACCAAGGCGCTGGCGCTCGAGCTCGCGAGCCGCGGCATCACGGTCAACGCGGTCGCGCCGGGCATCATCGAATCGGGCATGGCCGACGGCACGTTCGACAAGGCGATGATCGAGCGCATCGTGCCGATGAAGCGTGCCGGCCGGGCCGACGAGGTCGCGGCGCTGGTGGCCTTCCTCGCGTCCGATGCGGCCGGCTACATCAGCGGGCAGGTGATCTCGATCAACGGCGGGATGGTCTAGCGGCCGGGCCGGGCGTCGGCTCAGAGCTGCTGGAACGGCGGACGGCCCGTCAGGCGGCGCCACAGCAGCAGCGGCAATCGCAACGCGAACTCGAGCATCAACCGGGTGTGCATCCAGGTCAGCAGGACGTTGTCGCGGCCGTACTGGAAATGCGAGACGCCGCCCTCCTCGGCCGTCAGGTACTTGACGGGCGCGGCCAGATTGAGCGGCTTGACGCCGCGCCAGGCCAGACGCACGACGGCCTCGGTGTCGAAATCGAAGCGGCGCATCCACGGCTGGCGCTGCATCACCGCGATCAGCTCGGCGATCGGGTAGACGCGGAAGCCGTACAGCGAATCGTCGATGCCGGCGCCGAGCGTCTCGAGGTTGGTCCAGCCGTTCGAGATGCGGCGCCCGCGCACGCGCAGCAGCGGCGCGGAGGCATCGAACACCGGCCGGCCCAGCACCATGGTCTCGGGGTGGCGCAGCGAGGTCTGCATGAACTCGGGGATCAGCGCGGCGGGGTGCTGCCCGTCGGAGTCCATCGTCAGCGCATGCGTGAAGCCGGCCGCGCGTGCGGCCTGCAGGCCGTGCAGCACGGCCGCGCCCTTGCCGGCGTTGGCGGGCAGCTCGATCAGCCGCAGGCCCGGGTCGGCCGCGGCCATTGCCCGCAGGCCTGCGGGTGTGCCGTCGGTGCTGCCGTCGGTCACGACCCAGACCGGGGTCCACTGCGCCCGCGCCGCCTGGACCGTGGCATAGACCTGCGGGCCGGTGTTGTAGCTCGGGATCAGCACCAGGTGGCTGCGCGACGCCTCGTTCATCGACTCAATTCTTCCGCGAAATACGACTCCAGCCGCTTGAGCAAACCCTGATGGTCGGCCTCGGGCGCGAAACGCCGGCCGAGCCGCACGCGGATCACGACCGGGAACTGCGGCGTGCGCCAGATCGGCCAGCCCTTGCCCAAGTACGGCGACTCGGACTCGATCAACACGGTCTGGATCGGCACCTGCGCCATCTGCGCGATCAGGGTGATGCCGGGCCGGAACGGGTTGATCGGCGGGTGGATGGTGCGCGTCCCCTCGGGGAACAGCACCAGTTGGCCACCTTCCTTCAGGTTGGTCACGCAGCTGCGGATCATGCCGCGCGGCGGCTCGTTGCGGATGTAGCGCGCCAGCCGCGCGCCGGCGCCGAGGAACGGGTTGCGCATCAGGCTCGCGCGCATGATGCAGATGCCGCGCGGGACGCGCGCGATCACCAGCAGCGCGTCGAGCATCGTCGGGTGGTTGGCCGCGATGATCAGGCCGGCGTCGCGCTCGAGCGCGTCGAGCGCGGTGTAGTCGATGCGCATCAGGCCGAGCCACTGCGCACAGGTCCAGAACCCGCGGTAGACCGACGAGATCGCCGCCCGGCCGACGACGACGCCCTGCGCGCGCGACAGGAACGGATACAGCACCGTGCACACGAGGTTCCACGTCAGCGACATCGCCCCGAGGTGGGCGAGCAGCACGTAAAAGAGGATGCTCTGGAAGAGGCGCCGAAGGCTACGCAAACAACACCTCAGTCGGGGCTCGAGACTTGCGCGGACGAGGTTGCCAGGATCCACGAGACGCCGAAGCCGAAGGTCAGTGCGGAACGGCGCCGCACCAGCGGGCTGTCGTCGAAGGTGGCGCCGCGCAGCTGGTCGTAGCGCAGGAACGCGCCCACCCAGGCGTTGCCGAAGCGGCGCGAGCTCGCCGCCAGCGCGCGCCAGCCACCGTAGCCGCCGTGCGCCTGGTAGGCCGGGCGAGTCGCGGTCGCGTAAGCCGGATCGACACCGTAGAAGTAGCTGTGCTGCTTGCGGTCGGCGAACACCGGCCCGGTCAGCACGCCGACGTTCCAGCCGCCGGCCACGCCGCCGAGATCGAGGTTCAGGTTCGGCTCGAAGGTCGTGCCGACGACCCTTGGCGACCGCTCGATCGAGAAGCCGGCGCGCAGCGGAAGGCGCAGGTCGAGCTTCCAGCGGGCCGGGCGCGATCGGGCGAGCGTGATGTTCAGGTTCGGGCCGAGCTCGAACGTGCCGTGCAGGTCGGGCATGCCCTGGCGCGCGTCGTTGTCCGAGCTTTGGGTCGGGGTCGACGCCGCGGCGCTGATGTCGACCTTGACCCGCGCGGAGTCGAACAGCAGCGCGCGCGCCCCGTCGCGGTCGGCCTTCAGCCAGGTGCCGCGGTAGACGATGTAGGGCAGCGGCAGCACATAGGCGTGGCGCTGGTCCGAGCCGCGGTAGTCGGGCAGGCTCAGGCCGGCCACGCCCAGGCCCAGTTCCCACAGCGGCCGCTGGACGCGGGTGCCGGTGCCGGCGTCGACATCTGGTCCGGGCTCGACCGGTTGGGCGTTCGCGATGCCGCCAACCGCAGCGAGCACCAGCGCGGCGATGCGTTCGTTGCGGGTCTTCATGCGGGCGTCTTGCGCAACGCGAAGCCGTGGGCCTCGATCTCGACCAGCAGTTCGCTGCGGCAGATGTCCGCCTGCAGGTAGATGGCGTCGCGCGCGGCGGGCGTGTCGGCCCCGACGGCCTGTTCGAACACCTCGCGAATGACGGCGAGGTCGTCGGCGCGGCGCACGTAGACGGTGTAGCTCAGCGCGTCGGCCGGGAACGGCACGCCGGCCCGCTCGGCAGCGACCTGGCGCACGGTGTCGATGTTCAGCAGGCTCTCCTCGGTCTGACGTTTCACGTCGCCGATGTGAACGGTGGCATGGCCGACGATGCTCGCGGTGCCGGAGATGAACAGCGCGTCGCGGCCGCCCCCTGCGTCCACCAGCGCCGCGCGCGAGAAGGTCGGGCTGCGCGGGCCGTAGGTGTCGGGGTAGCGGTAGGCGCTGACCTGGCGCGGGTTCTCGATCGCCAGCGGTGGCCGACGGCCGGCCAGGAAGTAGACCCGCAGCGGCCCGTCGCGCGTGCCAAGCGCGCACGCGGCGGGCGACCCCTCGAACGCGCTGCGGCGCGCCTCGATGAACGCCTGCTGACGGCCGGCGTTGAACTGCCGGTAGCGCTCGCTGCCGCCGGTCTCGCGGTTGATGTCGGCGAGGTAGTTCCACAGCCGCAGCAGGTTCGGGCTGCGGTTCTGCGCGAGCACCGCAAACAGGTCGGTGTAGGCGCGGTGCGATGCGGCCTGCAGACCGACGGCCTGGTCATCGATCTCGGCCACGCCGTGCAGCCAATCGCCATCGGTCACGAACTGCACGCAGCCGTGCTGCTGGACGGCGCCGACGCAGCCGCCGAGCCACCAGTCGTGCGCAGGGCCCGGGCGTGCGAGCAGCGGGGAGTTCAATGCGGCAGCGTCATGACCGACGACACGTCCGCCGAGCGCATGTGCCGCATCGACCGGCGGCGCGCCTGCGTCCAGCCAGACGCGGCGGAACAGCAGCGGTTCGGTGGCGACAGCGAGTTCGCGTGCGGACGCCGGCACCACACTCACGCGACCGAGCCCTCGACGTCGCGGATGTTGACGCGGCGGCGCTTCCAGGCGCGCACGGTGCGGCCGAGGTTGCCGATCGAAACGATGTAGTACAGCGCCTTCATCACGCGCAGCGACCCCCAGATCGGCGTCTTGCCGAAGATGTCGCCGGCCAGCAGCGACAGCAGCGCCTCCTTCACGCGCAACGGGTTCTGCGGGTACATGAAGAACTCGCGCATCGTCGGGTTGGTCACGCGGAAGATGAACCACGAGAACTCGCGCGGCCCGTGCTGCATGCGCTTGTCGAAGCGGCGCCGCGCCGCGGCATAGGCAGCGGGGCGATCGAGCGCGGTCTCGACCACGTCGGCGCCCTCGAAGGCACTCTGCATCGCCAGGAACACGCCGCTCGAGAACACCGGATCGACGAACGCGTAGGCGTCGCCGAGCAGCAGGTAGCGGTCGCCGCTGCTGCGGGTGCTGCTGTACGAATAGTTGCCGGTGGCGTAGACCGCGTCATCGACCAGCGTCGCGCCGTCGAGCCGCTCGGCCAGTTGTGGACACAGCGCGATCGTGTCGCGCAGGAACTCGGGCAGCGGCCGTTTCTGGCGCGTCTTCAGGTAGTAGGGCCAGCACACCGCGCCGATGCTGGTGGTGCCGTCGGCCAGCGGAATGAACCAGAACCAGCCGTGCTCGAACCAGAAGATCGTGATGTTGCCTTCGAGCTTGCCCTCCAGGCGCTTGGCGCCGGTGAAGTGACCATAGAGCGCCGAGCTGTTGTGCTTGGGGTTCTTTTCCTTGATCTTGAACTGGTTGGCCAGCAGCGTGTCGCGGCCGGAGGCATCGACGATGAACTTCGTGCGCCAGGTCTGGCGCGCGCCGTCGTCGAGCTCGACCTGCACCGTCGCGCCCTCGGCGTCGAACTCGACCGCGCGCACCTGGTGGCCTTCAAGCGTCCGCGCGCCCCGGCGCGCGGCGTTCCTGAACAGGATCTCGTCCATCTCGGAGCGACGCACCTGCCACGCGTACGGCATGCTCTTGTCCCAGGCCTCCGCGAACTCGACGAAGGCCTTGTGGTCGTGGTCGGGCGAGACGAATTCGACGCCCCACTTGGGCATGCCGACCGCGGCGATCTGGTCACGCACGCCGAGCTTGTCGAAGAGCTGAACGTTCGCCGGCAGCAGCGATTCGCCGATGTGGAAGCGCGGGTGGTGAGCCTTCTCCATCACGACGACATCGCGGCCGCGCTCGCCGAGCAGGGCACCGATCGTGGCACCGGCAGGACCGCCGCCGACGACGAGCACGTCGCAGTGGAAATCGGCCGCAGCAGCGGAGGAAGATGGGGTGTTCATGGCCGGCGAATTGTATCGTCAGCCCTCTGGCGCCCCGGGGGGCGCGTGGCCTACTCGCCGAGGTAGGCGGCGCGCACCTTGGGGTCGTTCAGCAGCTGCTTGGCATCTCCGTTCATCGTGACCTCGCCGGAGTCCATCACGTAGCCTCGTGACGCCAACTGCAGCGCGCGGCTCGCGTTCTGCTCGACCAGCAGCACCGTCGTGCCGCGCTGGTGGATATCGTTGACGACCTCGAAGATCTTGTCGACCATGATCGGCGACAGGCCCATCGACGGCTCGTCGAGGAGCAGCACCTTGGGCTGGGCCATCAGCGCGCGGCCCATCGCGAGCATCTGCTGCTCGCCGCCGCTCATCGTGCCGGCGAGCTGGTTGCGGCGCTCCTTCAGGCGCGGGAAGATCGCGAACACCTTGTCGATATCGGCCTCGATCTGCTTGTTGTCGTTGCGGATGAACGCGCCCATCTGCAGGTTCTCGGTGATCGTCATGCGGGTGAAGGTGCCGCGGCCCTCGGGCACCATCACCAGGCCCTGCTTGACCAGGTCCCACGGGCCCTGCCCCTTGATCGACTTGCCGAGGTACTCGATGTCGCCGCCGACCGAGGGCTGGATGCCGGTAACAGCTTTCAGCGTGGTCGTCTTGCCGGCGCCGTTGGCACCGATCAGGCTGACGAGTTCACCCTCCTGAACTTCGAAAGTCACGCCCTTGACGGCCTGGATGCCGCCGTACGCGACCTTCAGCCCGGTGACCTTGAGCAACGTGTTTGCCATGGTGTTCGTTCCCGTGCTCAGTGTTTCTTGTCGCCGGCGCCGAGGTAGGCCTCGATCACCTTCTCGTTCTTCTGCACCTCGGCGGCCGTGCCTTCGGCGATCTGCTTGCCGTAGTCGAGCACGGTCAGGCGATCGCACAGGCCCATCACCAGCTTCACGTCGTGCTCGATCAGCAGGATGGTGCGGCCGTCCTTGCGGATCTGGTCGATCAGCTCGCGCAGCACCAGCTTCTCGCTGGCATTCATGCCGGCGGCGGGCTCGTCGAGCGCGATCAGCTTCGGGTCGGTCGCGAGCGCGCGGGCGATCTCGAGTCGGCGCTGGTCGCCATAGCTCAGCGTGCGCGCCTTGTACTGCGCGAAGCGGCCGATGCCGACGTAGTCGAGCAGTTCCTGTGCGCGCTTGGCGATCGCAGCCTCCTCGGCTTTGAAGCCCGCGGTGCGGAACACCGCGCCGACCAGGCCGGAGCCGGTCCGCACGTGGCGGCCGACCATCACGTTCTCGAGCGCCGTCATCTCGGCGAACAGGCGGATGTTCTGGAAGGTGCGCGCGATGCCGGCTTTGGCGACCTCGTGCACCGCGGTCGGCTTGTACGGCTTGCCGCCGAGCTCGAAGGTGCCGGAGTCGGGCGTGTACAGGCCGGTCAGCACGTTGAAGAACGTGGTCTTGCCGGCGCCGTTCGGGCCGATCAGGCCGTAGACCTGGCCCTTCAGGATCGTGATGCCGACATCGGACAGCGCCTGCAGGCCGCCGAAGCGCTTCGACACGCCTGCCACATGGAGAATGGTTTCGCTCATGGTGGGGCGCTCCTCACTTGGCCGTCGGCACGATGGGGGTGACCGGCGGCGGGATCTGCTCGCCGGGCGCGAGGTGCGCGTGCGGATTCACGGGCAGCGTGTCGGGCGTGACGTCCTGGCCGTGCTCGGGCGACGGCCACAGACCGCGCGGCCGCGACAGCATGATGCCGATCATCGCCAGCGCGATCAGCAGCTGGCGCAGGATCGAGGCGTCGAGCCGCCCGTCGGTCATCGCCTGCAACGGCCCCGCCACGTAGCGCAGCACTTCCGGCAACGCCGCGAGCAGCAGCGCGCCGACGATCACGCCGGGCAGGTGGCCGATGCCGCCCAGCACGACCATCGCGACGATCATCACCGACTCCTGCAGCGAGAACGACTCGGGCGAGATGAAGCCCTGGAAGCTCGCGAACATCGCCCCCGAGACGCCGCCGAAGGTGGCGCCCATGCCGAACGCGAGCAGCTTCAGGTTGCGGGTGTTGATGCCCATCGCCTTGGCGGCGATCTCGTCCTCGCGGATCGCCATCCAGGCGCGGCCGATGCGGCTGCGCTCCAGGCGGTAGCACACGACGATGCCGATCAGCACCAGCGCGAGGAACAGGTAGTAGTAGTTCGTGACCTTCGGGAACTCCATCCCGAACAGCTCCTGGGTCTTGCCGAAGTGGATGCCGAACATCGAGATGTCGTCGATGCCCGTGATGCCTTTCGGGCCGTTGGTGATGTTGACCGGCGCGTCCAGGTTGTTCATGAACACGCGCACGATCTCGCCGAAGCCGAGCGTGACGATCGCCAGGTAGTCGCCGCGCAGCTTCAACGTGGGGGCGCCGAGCAGCACGCCGGCGCCGCCGGCCAGCACCGCGCCGAGCGGGATGATCACCCACCACGGGGTGTGCAGCCCGTTCGGGAACATCGCGGCGATCGCCGGGAACGTGTCGGTCAGCTGCGGCGACGCGAGCAGGCCGAACATGTAGGCGCCGACCGCGTAGAACGCCACGTAGCCCAGGTCGAGCAGGCCGGCAAAGCCGACGACGATGTTCAGGCCGAGTGCCAACAGCACGTAGAGCAGCGCGATGTCGATGATGCGGACCCACGCGTTGCCGGCCTGCTGCGCGAGCAGCGGCAGGATCAGCAGGCCGATCGCGACGACCGCGATCTTGATCGTCTTGTTCTCTTTGAAGTTCATGTCGGGCCTTTCGCCGGGCCGCCCCAAGGAAGGCCCGCACCCCATCGGGGGGCAGTGAACGAAGTGAGCGTGGGGGTCATGTCATCTCCTGCGGGTCAGGCACGGTCCGCCACACGCTCGCCGAGCAGGCCTTGCGGGCGCAGCGTCAGCACGAGGATGAGCACGATGAATGCGAAGATGTCCTGGTAGTTGCTGCCCAGGATGCCGCCGGTGAATGCGCCGATGTAGCCCGCGCCGAGCGACTCGATCAGCCCCAGCAGCACGCCGCCGACCATCGCGCCGGCGAGGTTGCCGATGCCGCCGAAGACCGCCGCGGTGAAGGCCTTGAGGCCCGGCAGGAAACCCATCGTGTGCTGCACCGAACCGTAGTTGGCGGCGTACATCACGCCGGCGAGCGCAGCCAATGCGGCACCGATGATGAAGGTGGCCGAGATCACCGCGTCGGGTCGCACGCCCATCAAGCCGGCGACGCGCGGGTTCTCGGCAGTGGCGCGCATCGCCCGGCCGAGCTTGGTCTTGTTGACCAGGTACATCAGCCCGCTCAGCGTGATCGCGGTGACGACCAGGATCATGATCTGCACGTTGTTGATGACCGCGCCGCCGACGTTGTACGGCTCGCTCGGCAGCAGGATCGGGTAGCTCTTGTAGTTCGGCTTCCAGATGATCATCGCCAGCGTCTGCAGCAGCAGGCTCATGCCCATCGCGGTGATCAGCGGCGCCAGCCGCGGCGCGTTGCGCAGCGGCCGGTAGGCGATCTTCTCGATGCTGTAGTTCAGCACGCAGCAGACGACGATCGCGCAGATCAGCGAGATCAGCAGCATCAGCCAGCCCGGCAGGCCCATGCCGGCCAGCGCGGTGACGACGGTCCAGCTGGTCAGCGCGCCCACCATCAGCACCTCGCCGTGCGCGAAGTTGATCAGGTTGATGATGCCGTAGACCATCGTGTAGCCCAGTGCCACCAGCGCATACACGCTGCCGAGCACCAGACCGTTGATGATCTGCTGGATGAAGGTGTCCATTCGATGTCACTCCTGCGTTGTCGACTCGGGTCGCGGCCCCGTGACGAGCTCGTTGCGATCCGGCGTGCCCGTCATGCGCGGGGCTGATTTGCGTGCCTCATCCAGTAGCAATAATCCGGCCACCGTGAGTGCGCCGGCGGCCCGCCAAGTCAAGCCTGGGTCGGGCGCAGCGGATTCTAGGAGCCGGCGCAGGCGCTACCGACCCTGGCTTTCCCGGTAATGGTGCATCAAATCCGTATCAGGATCGACGCGGTCAACGCGGCTTGCGTGCGGCCTCGTTGAGCTGGCGGAGTTCTTCGAGGCGCTCGCCGATGCGGATCTCGAGCCCGCGATCAACCGGCTCGTAGAAGCGCGGTGCGCGCACGTCGTCGGGCCAGTAGGACTCACCGGCCGCGAAACCGCCAGCCTCGTCGTGAGCGTAGCGGTAGCCTTTGCCGTAGTCCAGCCCCTTCATCAATGCGGTCGGCGCGTTGCGCAGCCGCAGCGGCACGGCGCGCGTGCCGTCCTGCTTGATGAAGGCGCGCACCGCGTTGTAGGCCGCGTAGACCGCGTTGCTCTTGGCCGCGACCGCGAGGTAGACGACCGCCTGCGCGAGTGCCAGTTCGCCTTCGGGTGAGCCGAGCCGCTCGTAGGTCTCGGCCGCGTCGAGCGCCATGCGCAAAGCGCGCGGATCGGCCAGACCGATGTCCTCGGTCGCCATGCGCACAATCCGGCGCGCGGCGTAGCGCGGGTCGACGCCGCCGTCGAGCATGCGCACGAACCAGTACAGCGCGGCATCGGGATCGCTGCCGCGCACGGCCTTGTGCAGCGCGGAGATCGTGTCGTAGAACTGCTCGCCGCCCTTGTCGTAGCGCCGCAGCTGCTCGCCGAGCGAACGTTCGAGCAAGGCTTCGTCGATCTCCTTCACGCCCTCGGCGGTCCCCATCAGGTTCTCGTAGGCGTTCAGCAGGCGGCGAGCGTCGCCGTCCGCATAGCCGATCAGCCGGTCGCGCGCCGGCTCGGTCATCGGCGGTGCGCCGAGCAGCGCCTGCGCACGCGCGAGCAGTTCGCGCAGGTCGTCGTCGCCGAGCGGCTTCAGCACGTGGACGATCGCGCGCGAGAGCAGCGCCGAGTTGACCTCGAACGACGGGTTCTCGGTGGTCGCGCCGATGAAGGTGAACAGGCCCGACTCGACGTGCGGCAGGAACGCGTCCTGCTGCGCCTTGTTGAAGCGGTGCACCTCGTCGACGAACACCACCGTGCGGCTGCCGCCGTGGCGCGCGATCTGCGCGCGCTCGACCGCGTCGCGGATGTCCTTGACACCCCCGAGCACCGCCGAGATCGCGATGAACAGCGCGTCGAAGCCTTGTGCCATCAGGCGCGCCAGCGTGGTCTTGCCGACGCCGGGCGGGCCCCACAGGATCATCGAATGCAGCTTGCCGGACGCGAACGCCACGCGCAGCGGCTTGCCTTCGCCGAGCAGGTGCTGCTGGCCGATCACCTCGTCGAGCGTCTTCGGGCGCAGGCGCTCGGCGAGCGGCGCGTCGAGCTCGTCGTCGAACGGCAGCAGCGGCTCGTCGGCCAAGCTCACGGCTGCTCGACGACGTCCGCGCCGGGCGGCGGCTTGAACTGGAAGGTCTCGGGCGCGATCACCGCGCCGGCCATGAACTGGCTGAATTGCAGCAGCGAGCGCTGGTCGAACGCGTCGACGATCTCGACCGCGGCGAGCTCCTTGCCGCGAAAGCCCACGCGGACCGACTTGAAGCTGCCCTCCTTCGACTTCGGCGTGGCCGAGACCCATTCGAGGCCGTCCTTCGCCGCGTCCTTTGCAGGGACGGGCGCGAGATCGAAGTCCTTGTCGAGAGAACCGCCCGCCAGGAGCGCCGCAGGCGTGGCCCCGAGCGCGGCGCTGAACTTGCGGGAACTCGCCTGGTTCAGGTCGGCGTCGTAGATCCAGACCTTCTGGCCATCGGCGACGATGACCTGCTCGAACGGCTTGGCATACGCGAATCGAAACCGGTTCGGGCGCGCGAACTCGAAGCTGCCGGTCGACGTCTTCTTCTTCGCCCCGTCGGGCGACGTGACGGTCTGGGTGAACTGCGCCCGACCGCTCTTCACGTCGCGGATGAACTCACGCAGCGTGTCGACCGAGTCGGCACGCGCGGCGATCGCGATCAGGCCGAGCGACAGCGCGATCAGGGTTCGTTTCATTCGGCGGGGCGGTTCGGGGCGATGATGTCCCGGTTGCCGTTGGTGGACATGCTGGATACGAGTCCGGACTTCTCCATTTGTTCCAGCAATCGCGCCGCGCGGTTGTAGCCGATGCGCAGATGGCGCTGCACCAGCGAGATCGACGCGCGCTTGTGCTGCAGCACGATCGCGACCGCCTGGTCGTACATCGCGTCGCTCTCGCCGCCGCCCATCACGCCGCCTTCGCTGGTCAGCGCATCCGGACCGTCGTCGAGCACGCCGCCTTCCAGGATGCCCTCGATGTAGTTCGGCTCGCCCTGGCTCTTCAGGTACTCGACGACCCGGTGCACCTCGTCGTCGCTGACGAACGCGCCGTGCACCCGCACCGGGAAGCCGGTGCCCGAGGGCATGTAGAGCATGTCGCCCATGCCCAGCAGCGCCTCGGCGCCCATCTGGTCGAGGATGGTGCGCGAGTCGATCTTGCTACTGACCTGGAAGCTCAGGCGCGTCGGGATGTTGGCCTTGATCAGCCCGGTGATCACGTCGACGCTCGGCCGCTGCGTCGCCAGGATCAGGTGGATGCCACAGGCCCGGGCCTTCTGCGCCAGCCGCGCGATCAGCTCCTCGATCTTCTTGCCGACGACCATCATCAGGTCGGCGAGCTCGTCGATCACGATCACGACGTTCGGCAGCCGCTCCAGCGGCTCGGGCTGTTCCGGCGTCAGGCTGAACGGGTTCGGGATCAGTTCGCCGCGCGCCTTCGCGTCGTCGAGCTTCTTGTTGTAGCCGCCGAGGTTGCGCACCCCCATCTTGCTCATCAGCTTGTAGCGGCGCTCCATCTCGGCCACGCCCCACGTGAGCGCGTTCGCGGCGAGCTTCATGTCGGTCACGACCGGGCACAGCAGGTGCGGGATGCCTTCGTAGACGCTCATCTCGAGCATCTTCGGGTCGATCAGGATCAGGCGCACGTCGCGCGCCTCGGCCTTGTACAGCAGGCTCAGGATCATCGCGTTGATGCCGACCGACTTGCCCGATCCGGTCGTGCCGGCGACCAGGCAGTGCGGCATCTTCGCGAGGTCGGCGACGACCGGGTTGCCGACGATGTCCTTGCCCAGGCCCATCGTCAGCTGCGAGCTCGCGTCGTTGTAGACCGCCGAGCCCAGGATCTCGGACAGGCGGATCGTCTGGCGCTTGGGGTTCGGCAGCTCGAGCGCCATCGTCGTCTTGCCGGGGATCGTCTCGACCACGCGGATGCTGATCAGGCTCAGCGAGCGCGCCAGGTCCTTCGACAGGTTCATCACCTGCGAGCCCTTCACGCCGGTGGCCGGTTCGATCTCGTAGCGCGTGATCACCGGGCCCGGCGAGGCGGCGACCACGCGCACCTCGACGCCGAAGTCTTTCAGCTTCTTCTCGATCAGCCGCGAGGTCATCTCCAGCGTCTCGGGCGACACGCTCTCGGTGCGGCCCGGTGCGGCGTCGAGCAGGTCGACCTGCGGCAGCTTGGTGTCGGCCAGTTCGGTGAACAGCGGCTTCTGGCGCTCCTTGACGACGCGTTCGCTCTTCGGCACCTCGACCACGGCGGCCTCGATCACGATCGGCAGATGGTCCTCGTGCAGCCGGTGTTCGACATCGACGATCACCTCGCGCTCGCGCAGCGCCTGCTCGCCGACCCGCACGTCCTCGGCACGCTCGATGCGCTCGACACGGCGCTCCCGCAGCGATTCCGCCCACGCGCCGATGCGCTCGGCCAGCCGCAGCCACGAAAAGCGCAGCGCCATCGCGATGCCCGCCACCAGCGTGGCGATCCAGAGCACGCCCGAGCCCGCGAATCCCAGCAGTTGCTGACTCAGGTGGCCGAGCGTGTAGCCGACCGCGCCGCCCGCGTGGCCGCCGGCCACCCGACCCTCCCACTGGTACAGGCGGGTCCATTCGAGCGCCGAACTGGCCGCGAGGAGCAGCGCCAGGCCAGCCCAGAACAGCCAGAGCGGGCGCGGCGCGGCAGGCGCGGCCAGCGGCGCTGCCGCGTCGCTGCGCAGCACGCCGGCCAGCGCGCCGAGCCAGGCGCGCAGCGCGACCGCCACGGCCCACCAGACCGAGTAGCCGAAGACGAAGTACGCGATATCCGAGAACCAGGCACCCAGTGCGCCGGCCTTGTTGAGGGGGACCGGGGCGATGCCGGAGGTCGAGAACGCCGCGTCTGCGGCGTTGTGCGTGGCCAGCGCGATGACCGCCAGCAACCACAGCACACCGCCGATCAGCAGTCCGAGCTGGGCACGCCAGCCGGCCGGATGATGCGGCGCGGCAGCGTTGCGCGGGAAGGACGACGAGCCGGGGACGAGGCCACCGGCGGGGTTGCCGTCGGAGCGGAGCGAACCGAGTGGAAAGGTCATCCGCGGATTGTGGCCGATCAGCTCTGCGTCAACTGTTCCTTGATGATGACGGAGCCGTTTTCCTGCGTCTCGATCATGCCGCGTTCCTCGAGGTCCTTCATGACGCGGCTGACCATCTCGCGCGACGCGCCGACGACCTTGGCCAGATCCTGGCGCGAGACCTTGTTGCGGATCGTCTTCACGTCGCCTTCCATCTCGGCCATTTCGAGCAGCGTGCGGGCGACGCGGCCGTACACGTCGAGCAACGCGAGCGACTCGATCTGCCGGTCGGCGCTGCGCAGGCGCTGCACCAGCCCGCGCATGATCGCGTACGACAGGCTCGAGTTCTCCGGCAGGCAGCGCGCGAACTCGGCGCGGCCGAGGATCAGCATGTCGGTCTGGACTTCGGCGCGCACCGTGGCCGAGTGCGGCTCGTTGTCGATCAGGCTCATCTCGCCGACATAGTCGCCCGGCTGGAGCACCGCGAGGATCACCTCACGGCCGCGCGAGTCGGCGGTGAGGACGCGGGCCCGGCCGGTCAGCAGGATGAACAGCGCGTTCGATTTCTTGCCGTGCTCGACGACGATCTCCCCGCGCCGGAACCGGCGTTTGACCACCGCGTCGGCAATGCCCTGCGCCTGGTCGTTGGTGAGGAGCGAAAACAGAGGGACACGCCGAATCAGGTCGAGATTGGACAACATCGCCATGCGGATTTGCCTTTGCTTTTGTTGAAAACGGGCCTGCCATGAACCCACGGCATCTGTGCCAGAGACGCCTCCCTTGCGGACAGTCTCCGAACGAATTCGGGCGCTGCCTACAATTTGTCTATTGTCACCATTAATTTTCGGCGCGCCAACCCGGTCGTCCGGCTGTCAGACTCCCGCATCACCGCGCCGGACGGCCGCCCGAAACCCATCCATTTCTGCCATGAGCACTCCTGACCAACACGCCCGCGTCCTGATCCTCGGCTCGGGGCCCGCCGGCTACACCGCCGCAGTCTATGCCGCCCGTGCCAACCTGAAACCGATGCTGATCACCGGCATCGCGCAGGGCGGCCAGCTGATGACGACGACCGACGTGGACAACTGGCCCGCCGATGTCGACGGCGTGATGGGCCCGGACCTGATGCAGCGCTTCCAGAAGCACGCCGAGCGCTTCAACACGCAGATCGTGTTCGACCACATCAACAGCGTCGACCTCGGCAAGCGTCCGTTCACGCTGCTCGGAGACTCGGGGCGCTACACCTGCGATGCGCTGATCATCGCGACCGGCGCGAGCGCCAAGTACATCGGCCTGCCGTCGGAGGAAGCGTTCATGGGCCGTGGCGTCAGCGGCTGCGCCACTTGCGACGGCTTCTTCTATCGCGGGCAGGAGGTCTGCGTGGTCGGCGGGGGCAACACCGCGGTCGAGGAAGCGCTGTACCTCTCCAATATTGCAAGCAAAGTTCATTTGATCCATCGCCGTGACAAATTCCGCGCCGAACCGATCCTTGTCGACAAACTCCACGCCAAGGTGGCGGAGGGCAAGATGGAACTGCACCTCTGGCAAACGCTGGACGAGGTGCTCGGCGACGGCTCCGGCGTCACCGGCGTGCGCCTGAAAGCCACCCAAGGCGGGGCCACCTCGGAACTGAAGCTGACGGGCTGCTTCATCGCCATCGGCCACGAACCGAACACGTCCATCTTCAAGGGGCAGCTCGAGATGAAGGACGGTTACCTCATCACGAAGAGCGGTCTCGGCGGCATGGCGACCCAGACCAGCGTGCCGGGCGTGTTCGCGGCCGGCGACGTGCAGGACCATGTCTATCGCCAGGCGATCACCAGCGCCGGCACGGGCTGCATGGCAGCACTCGACGCCCAGCGCTTCCTGGAGCAGTGACGGTGTACATGCGCATCTGACCTGCTATACTCGCGGTCTTTGCCGAAATTCCGGTACCGGCGGTGTTTCAAGTCTTGTGAAGTCTTGTGACTAGCGCCGGATCTAATCGTTTAGGAGAAGCGTCATGGCACGCGTCTGTCAGGTCACGGGCAAAGGCCCGATGGTGGGTAACAACGTTTCCCACGCGAACAACAAAACGAAGCGTCGCTTTCTGCCGAACCTGCAGTACCGCCGCTTCTGGGTCGAGGCCGAGAACCGCTGGGTGCGTCTGCGCATCTCCAATGCGGCGCTTCGCCTGATCGACAAGGTGGGCATCGAAAAGGTCCTCGTCGACCTGCGCGCCCGCGGCGAAATCTAAGGAGCACCGATCATGGCAAAAGGTGGACGCGAGAAGATCAAGCTGGAATCCAGCGCCGGGACCGGTCATTTCTATACGACCGACAAGAACAAGAAGACCACGCCCGAGAAGCTGGAAATGATCAAGTTCGATCCGAAGGCACGCAAGCACGTGACTTACAAAGAGACGAAGCTGAAGTAAGCAGGGCACTGCGCTTCACTGAAGAACCCGCCCTGGTGGCGGGTTTTTTGTTGCCCGCCGCATCCATGATGCGGACAAAGGAAAAGGGCCGCGGTCAGCGGCCCTTGGCACGTCGGTAGCGCGCGCTCGGCGCGTCAGGCGTGCGCGGCCCGCAACTTGAGGGCGAACTCCTGCAGCGCCGCGATGCCGCTCTCCTCGGCCTTCTTGCACCAGGCCTGCAGGTCGACGACCAGCTGTTCCGCGGACACGTTGGTGCGGGTCCAGAGCGAGCGCAGTTCCTCGCGCATCGCGACCAGCTTGGCCAGGCCCGGGCTGTGCTCGACCGCTGCGGCGATCTGCGCCTTCAGCGCGTGCGGAATCTTGTCCTCGTCGCGATGCAGCCAGCGCTTGGCCAGTTCCATGTTGGCGAGCTTGGCGGCGCTGGGCTGGCCCTCAGCCTTCAGGCGCGCCACTTCGGCACGGCTCGCGTGGCGCAGGTTGCGCGCGTACTTGGCCATCACCTCGTAGCGGTTGGCGATGATCGCCTCGAGCGTCTTGTCGTCGGCCACGGGCTTGACGGCGCCGAGCTTCAACATCGGCGGGGTCGTGCGCACCTTGGCCAGACCGAGCATCTCCATGCCGCGGATATAGACCCAGCCGATGTCGAACTCGTAAGGCTTGACCGAGAAACGGGCCGACGTCGGATAGGTGTGGTGGTTGTTGTGCAACTCCTCGCCGCCGATGATGATGCCCCACGGCGTGACATTGCGCGACGCGTCCGGCGCCTCGAAGTTACGGTAACCCCACCAGTGGCCGATGCCGTTGATGATGCCGGTGGCCATCACGGGAATCCAGGCCATCTGCACGGCCCAGACGGTGATGCCGATCGCGCCGAACAGCATCAGGTCGAGCAACAGCATGACGCCCACGCCCTGCCAGCTGAAGCGGGTGTAGAGGTTGCGCTCGATCCAGTCGTCCGGCGTGCCCTTGCCGTACTTGACCATCGTCTCGGCGTTCTTGGATTCGGCGCGATACAGCTCCACGCCAGTCAGCAGCAGGGCCTTGATGCCGCGGGTCTGCGGGCTGTGCGGGTCTTCCTCGGTTTCGCATTTTGCGTGGTGCTTGCGATGGATCGCGACGAACTCCTTCGTCACCATGCCGGTCGTGAGCCACAACCACAGGCGGAAGAAGTGGGACGGGATCGCGTGCAGCTCGAGTGCGCGGTGCGCCTGCGCGCGGTGCAGGAAGATCGTCACCGAGGCGATCGTGATGTGCGTCGCGAGCAGCGCGAACACCAGCACCTGCCACCACGAGGCCCCGACCAAGCCATCGGCCAGCCAGTTGACCAGCGCATCCCGAACCATCAGCAACGAATCCATTTTCACCTTTGAGCCCGCTCGACGCGCGGGTGCAGCATTGTAAGGGACGGCCCCCTCGCAAACCCCTTCGAATTGACGGGTTTGATGGCACCTGTTTGAGGCATGTCAAGGCGTTCGGACGAATCTCAATGGCGCTGCCAGACCGCGGCGAAGAAACCGTCTGTTCCATGGCGGTGCGGCCACAGTCGCAGGAAGTCGCCGCGCACCAGACCGTCGGCCTGCGCGACATGCGCCTTGGTCAGCGCCTCGACAGCCGGTACCACCGTGAAATCGCGGCCCCGCTCGGCCGTGAAGGCTTGTGCGATCTCCTCGTTTTCCGCCTCGAGCAGGCTGCAGGTGGCGTAGACGAGCCGGCCGCCGGGCTTCAGCAGCCGTGCGGCACTGGCCAGGATCGCCGCCTGCTTGACGCGCATCTCCTCGATCGCCTGCGGCGTCTGGCGCCATTTCAGGTCCGGGTTTCGGCGCAGCGTGCCCAGTCCCGAACACGGCGCATCGACCAGCACCCGGTCCAGCTTGCCCGCCAGGCGCTTGATGCGGTCGTCGCGTTCGTGGGCGATCTGCACCGGGTAGACGTTCGACAACCCGCTGCGCGCCAGCCGCGGTTTCAGCGACGCCAGCCGGTGGCCGGAGGTGTCGAAGGCATACAGCCGGCCGGTGTTGCGCATCTCGGCCCCCAGCGCCAGTGTCTTGCCGCCGGCGCCGGCGCAGAAGTCGGCGACCATCTCGCCGCGCTTGGCGCCGGTCATCAGCGCAAGCAGCTGGCTGCCCTCGTCCTGCACTTCCACGTCGCCGCGCATGAACACCGCGAGCTTGTGCAGCGCCGGCTTGCTGTTGATGCGCAGCCCGAGCGGTGAATACGGCGTCGGCAGCGCCTCGATATTCTCGGCCTTGAAGGCGGCCTGGACCTCGTCGCGCTTGGCCTTGAAGGTGTTGACACGCAGGTCCAGCCCGGCGCCCTGATTCATGGCCTCGACCAGCGGCCAGAACTCGTCGCCGACGGCCGCCTGCAGCCGCTCGGCCAGCCAGTCGGGCAGGTTGTGGCGCAGCTTGTCCGGCAGCGCGCTGCGATCGACCTGGCTCACCTGCGCCACCCATTGCTGCTCGGCTTCGCTCAGCGCAGCCCGCAGGAAGCCCTCGTTGCCCTGCCACGCGAGGACCGCGAGGCGCCGCTCCATCTCGCCCTTGCCGGATTGGGCGAGGTGCTGGAACAGCAGCCGCTGCCGCAGCACCGTGTAAGTGGTCTCGGCCAGCGTATGGCGCTCGCGGCTGCCCAGCGTCCGGTTCTGGCGGAAGAAGTCGGACACCACGCCGTCGGCCGGGTGCTTGAGCTGCAGGACCTGGTGGATCAGTTCGGTGGCGAGTTCGAGCAAGGCGTTAGGGTGCATCCGCGGATTATCCTTGGCCATGACCGACAACTCCGATCTGCCCGCCCTGCCCGATGTTCCGCTCGGCCGCTACCGGCACTACAAGGGCGGCGAGTACGAGGTCGTCGGCGTCGCTCGCCACAGCGAGACGCTCGAGCCGCTGGTGGTCTACCGGCCGCTCTACAACGCCACCGGCTGGTGGGTGCGGCCGCATGCGATGTTCTTCGAGTCGATCGCGATCGACGGCGTCGCGCGGCCGCGCTTCGAGCCGGTGCCCGGCGCGTGAAACCGCTCGTCGGCCACCTGCGCGCCCACCCGCACCTGGTGGTGTCGGGCGTGCTCGGCGCAGTCGCGGCGTTCGCCGCGACCGGCGTCGACAGCGCCATCGCCCGCTGCCTGGTCGGCTGGAACGTCGGCGTCTGGTTCTACCTGGCGTGGACCGGCTGGACGATGAGCCATTCCGACCAGACCGATCTGAAGCGCGTCGCGGTCGCGCAGGCCGAGGGGGCGACCACGGTGCTGGTGATCGTCGCGTTCGGCGCGATCGCCAGCTTCGGTGCGATCTTCATCGAGCTCGCCGCCGCCAAGGCCAGCGTGCCCAAGCAAGCCTGGCCCCACGTGCTGTTCACGCTCGCGACGGTGACGGGTTCGTGGCTGCTGCTGCCCACCCTCTTCTCGCTGAACTACGCGAGCCTGTACCACGTCAGCGCCGGCGACAACGGCGGCCTGAAGTTTCCCGAGCAGGCGCCGGATTTCGAGCCGGACTACGGCGACTTCCTCTACTTCTCGTTCACCATCGCGGTCGCCTCGCAGACCGCCGACGTGACGATCTCGTCGCGGCCGATGCGCCGGCTCGTCCTGCTGCAGTCGGTGTTGTCGTTCGTGTTCAACACGACCATCCTCGCGTTCACGATCAACATCGCGGCGAGCATGATCTGAGGGGCGCTCAGCGCAACAGTTGCGGCTCGCCCTTGGTGTGCGTGACGATCCCGTGGCTGGTGCGCAGCAGGCCGTGGACGAGCCAACGCACCGCCCTCGGGTACAGCACATGCTCGCGTTCCAGCACGCGCGCGGCCAGCGACTCGGGCGTGTCGGCCGCCAGCACGGGCACCACGGCCTGCGCGATGATCGGCCCGTGGTCGAGCGCGGGCGTGACGAAGTGGACCGTGGCGCCTGCCAGCTTGCAGCCGGCCTCGATCGCACGACGGTGGGTGTGCAGCCCCGGGAACGCCGGCAGCAGCGACGGGTGCACGTTGATCAGGCGCCCTTCGAAGCGCTCGACGAACTCGTCGGTCAGGATGCGCATGAAGCCCGCCAGCGCCACCACGTCCGGCGTGTGCGCCTCGATCGCCCGCGCCAGCTCGGCGTCGAAGGCCGCGCGCGACTCGAACGCGCCGTGATCGACGACCGCGGTCGCGATGCCGTGCTGGCGCGCGAATTCCAGCCCCGCGGCATCGGCCCGGTTCGCGATCACCGCCGCGACGCGCGCATTCCAGCCCTCGGTCGCGCAGGCCCGCACGATGGCTTCCATGTTGGAGCCACGGCCCGAGATCAGAATGACGATTCGCTTCACAGGGCGCGCAGTGTAGCTGTCTGCCCTGCCTAGAATCCTGACGATGAAGCCACGCGTTCTCTCCGGCATGCGCCCGACCGGCGCGCTGCACCTCGGCCATTACCACGGTGCGCTCAAGAACTGGGTCAAGCTGCAGGAGCAGTTCGACTGCTTCTACTTCGTCGCCGATTGGCACGCGCTGACCACGCATTACGAGGATCGATCCGACCTGGAGCGAAACGTCTACGACATGGTCGTCGACTGGCTCGCCGCCGGCATCGACCCCGCGAAGGTCACGCTGTTCATCCAGAGCCGACTGCCCGAGCACGCCGAACTGTTCACGCTGCTCGCGATGGGCACGCCGGTGTCATGGCTCGAGCGCGTACCGACCTACAAGGACCAGATCGAACAGCTGCGCGGCAGGGACCTGGCGACCTACGGTTTCCTCGGCTACCCGCTGCTGCAGGCGGCGGACATCCTGATCTACCGCGCCGCGTTCGTGCCGGTCGGCGAGGACCAGGCGCCGCACGTCGAGATCACGCGCGAGGTGGCGCGCCGCTTCAACCACCTCTACGGCCGGGGAGAGTCGGTGCTGCCGGAGCCGGCCACGCTGCTGACCGAGACCGCCAAGCTGCCCGGCCTCGACGGCCGCAAGATGAGCAAGAGCTACGGCAACGACATCGCGATGCGCGACGCGCCGGCCGAGGTCGAACGCAAGGTCCGCCGCATGCAGACCGATCCCGACCGCGTGCGCCGCACCGACAAGGGCGACCCCGAGCGCTGCCCGGTCTGGCAGTTCCACCGGGTGTATTCGGATGCCGACACCCAGGCCTGGGTGCGCACCGGCTGCACGACCGCAGGCATCGGCTGCCTCGACTGCAAGCAGCCGGTGATCGACGCGATCGTCAAGGAACAGCAGCCGTGGCGCGAGCGCGCCGAGGCCTACCTCGCCAACCCGAAGCAGGTGCAGTGGATCGTCGAGGTCGGGACCGAGCAGGCGCGCGGCGTCGCGCGCGCGACGATGCGCCAGGTGCGCAGCGCGATCGGCCTGAACTATTGAAGCGGCGGATTACTGGGCGGCGAGCGCCGTCAGCGCGTCCGCCACGTCCTGCGCGCTGACGCCCACGCCGTGCGCGACCGGCGCGTCCGGCACTGCGGCGATGCCCTCGGCCTTCAGCCGTGCAACGCACTGACCGGCCTCGCGGCCCGACTCGAACGCATCGCTCTGCAGCAGCACGCGACCGTCCGCGGCCGCCAGCTTGAAGTAGAACTTGCCGTCGGTTTCGCGGTACTGCTTGAAGCTCGGCAAGGCGAGCTTCGCCTTCGCGGCAATCGCCGGCGCGGCCACCGCGACCATGCGGCGCAGTCCGACGGCGTCGCGCAGCTCGGCCAGGAACGGCGCCGCGACGAGCCGCGCCTTGCGTGCGCCTTCGAGCAGCGTCTCCTCGATCCGCTCCGGGTGCGCCATCAGCTCGGCATAGCGCGCGCGCAGCGGTCCCATGTCGCGCTCGATGCGTTCGACCACATGCGCCTTCGCATCGCCCCAGCCCATGCCGGCGGTCAGCTCGGCGCGGAACGCCGCCCGTTCGGCGTCGTCGGCGAACGCCTCGAAGATCGAGACGAGGTGGGCGCTGTCCGGATCCTTCGGCTCGCCGGGCAGCTTCGAGTCGGTGACGACACGCGCGATCGCGTCGCGCAGGCCCTTCGCGCCGCCCTCGAACAGCGGCACGGTGTTGTCATAGCTCTTGCTCATCTTGCGGCCGTCGAGGCCGGGCAGCATCGCCACGCGCTCGTCGACGTTCGCCTCGGGCAGCACGAACAATTCGCGCCCCTGGCCGAAGAGGTGGTTGAAACGCTGCGCCAGGTCGCGCGCCATCTCGATGTGCTGGACCTGGTCGCGGCCCACCGGCACGCGGTGGGCGTTGAACATCAGGATGTCGGCCGCCATCAGGATCGGATAGCTGAACAGGCCCATCGTGATGCCGGCGTCCACGTCCTCGCCCGCGGCCAGGTTCGCGTCGGCCGCGGCCTTGTAGGCGTGCGCGCGGTTCATCAGGCCCTTGGAGGCGACGCAGGTCAGCAGCCAGGTCAGCTCGGGGATCTCGACGATGTCGCTCTGGCGGTAGAACGTGGCGCGCTCGGTGTCGAGCCCGGCGGCGATCCAGGTCGCGGCGATCTCGAGCCGCGAGCGCTCGATGCGCGCCGGCTGGTCGCACTTGATCAGCGCGTGGTAGTCGGCCAGGAAGAAGAAGCTCTCGACGCCGGGCTCGCGGCTCGCGGCGATCGCCGGGCGGATCGCGCCGACGTAATTGCCGAGGTGCGGCGTGCCGGTCGTCGTGATGCCGGTGAGAACGCGTTGGATCATGTCGTGGGCTGAGGTTGAAGAGGCGGCCGTCGTTCGAGCGCATCGGCGATCGCCTGGGCGTTGAAGCCGAGCAGGCGCTGGCCGCGCACCAGCATCACCGGCGTGCCGGGCGCCATCAGCGCGTTGTACTTCGCGGCGCAGGTGGCGTCGCGCTCGATCAGGCATTCGGTGAACGGGACGCGATTCTCGTCGAACCAGGCGCGCGCCGCGGCGCAGTAGATGCAGGTGACCGACGCGATCATGTGGATGTCGCCCGGGCGCGCGACGGCCGCCACCTGGGCGCCCAGGCGCTCGCGGGACCACCACTGGAAGCCCTGCACCGCCGCGCTGCCGACCACCACCGCGGTCACCAGCCCGAGCAGCGAGCGCAGCGGCGTTGCACTCACGGGCGCACCGGGCGCGTTCACACCGCGGCCGTCACCACCATCTCGACGCGCCAGTCCGGCTTCGCGAGGTTGGCCTGCACGGTCGCGCGCGGCGGCGCATCGCCGGGCGCGAGCCAATCTTCCCAGACCTCGTTCATCGTCGGGAAGTCGGCCAGGTCCTTGATGAAGATCTGGCACATCAGGATGCGCGCCTTGTCGGTGCCGGCCTCGTGCAGCAGCTTGTCGATCGCGGCCAGCACCTGCTCGGTCTGGCCGCGGATGTCGGCCGACGCGTCGGCGGCCACCTGGCCGGCGAGGTAGACCGTGCCGTTGTGGATGGTCATCTCGGACAGTCGATCGCCGACGTGGAATCGGCGCAGGCCCTGGGTCATGATTTCGCTCCGTGTTTGGGTGAGGGATGTCGGGTGGCGGCCACCTTCTGGCCGAGCTTGCTTTCGGTGCCCTTCAGCAGCTTGTCGATGTTGGCGCGGTGCCGGTAGATCAGCAGCAGGCCCATCGCCGTGACCGCGACGGCGACCGGACCGCCGCCCCAGATCAGGATTTGATAGAACGGCGCGAACACCGCGGCGACGATCGCCGCCAGCGACGAATAGCGGGTGAACGCGGCGATGATGACCCAGGTCGCCAGCGTCGCCAGGCCCAGCCACGGATTCAGGCCGAGCAGCACGCCGGCCGCGGTGGCCACGCCCTTGCCGCCCTTGAAGTGGAAGAACACCGGCCACAGGTGCCCGAGGAAGGCCGCCAGCCCGACCAGCGCGAGCGTGCCCTCGTACAACCCGTGCGCGGTGCCGAACTGCTGTACCAGCAGCGCCGGCAGGTATCCCTTGAGCGCGTCGAGCAGCAGCGTCACGACCGCGGCGGCCTTGTTCCCGGAGCGCAGCACGTTGGTCGCGCCGGGGTTGCCCGAGCCATAGGTGCGCGGGTCGTTCAGGCCCATCGCGCGGCTGACGATCACGGCGAAGGACAGCGAGCCGACCAGGTAGGCGGCCAGCGTGGCGAGCGCGGGATAGAGGGTCTGCATGGACGATGAGGCGCGTAGTGCGGGGCGGGCGCTATTTTGCGCCCTGCGCCATCGCAGCGATCACAACCCGCAGTTCACCGGCTTCGCGCCGAGCAGGTCGACCAGGACCTGCGGCGCGATCCCGACCAGGTAGCCGCGCCGCCCGCCGTTGATGCAGATGCGCGGCAGCGCCAGCGCCGTCTCCTCGAGGTACACCGGCATCGCCTTGCGCAGGCCGAACGGCGAGGTGCCGCCGACCATGAAGCCGCTGTGCCGCTGCGCCACCTCCGGCTTGCACGGCTCGACCGACTTGGCACCGATCTGGCGCGCGAGGTTCTTGGTGCTGACCTGCTTGTCGCCGTGCATCAGCACGATCAGCGGCTGCGCGCGCTCGTCCTGCATCACCAGCGTCTTGATGACCTCGTGCTCCGGCACGCCGAGCTGTTTGGACGATTCGGCCGTGCCGCCATGCTCGACGTAGTCGTACACATGCTCGGTGAAGGCGATGCCGTGCTCGCGCAGGAACTTCGTCGCCGGCGTCTCGCTGACGTGGGCACCCTTCTTCATCGCGAGTCACGCAGCGGCCTGTTCATGGCGCGCGAGTTTATCCGCCGCGAAAGCGTGGCACAGTGCAGGCCGATGTCGTGGCTGTCCGCTCCCCTGTCCCCGCTGCTGATGGCCGCCAGCCTCGCGATCGTGTTCGGCGCGGGCATCGTGCGCGGGTTCGCGGGTTTCGGTTTCTCGGCGCTCAGCGTGGCCGGGCTTGCGCTGATCGTGTCGCCGGCCCAGGTCGTGCCCGCCATCTTCGTGCTGGAGGTGCTGGCCAGCATCAGCCTGCTGCGCAGCGCCGCCCGCGACATCGACTGGCACTGGCTGAGCTGGCTGATCGCGGGCAACGTGCTGTGCCTGCCGCTGGGCATCCTGCTGCTGGCGTGGCTGCCCGAGACGCCGCTGCGCTTGCTGATCGGCGCGCTGCTCTTGCTCGCGGCGGTGCTGCTGCGCAGCGGCTTCAGCCTCGCGCTGGCGCCGAGCAGGCCGGTGCGGCTCGGCGTGGGCATGGCGTCGGGTTTCGTCAACGGCGTCGCGGCGATCGGCGGCATCGCGGTCGCGGTGATGCTGAGCACCTCGCAGATCGCGCCGGCCGTCATGCGCGCGACACTGATCGCCCTCTTCCTGTTCACCGACCTGTACGCGCTCGCCTGCTCGGCGCTGGTCTCCCTCGGCACCGAGGCGCCGACCGCGCTGCTCGGCGCCGACACGCTGCGCTGGGCGTTGTGGCTCGCGCCGGCGATGCTGGCCGGCATCTGGGCCGGCCAGCGCTCGTTCGTCGGCGTGTCGCCGGCGCAGTTCCGCCGCCACGTGCTGAACCTGCTGATGCTGATCGCGGCGATCAGCGTCCTGCGCGCGCTGGTCGAACTCGTGGGACAGTCGGGCTCATGATGCGCCCGCCCCCGCCGAATTGGACCACCGAGATCGGGCAGCGCATGCGCCGCCACTTCCTGCTCAAGCTGTTCGGCACGACCGCGTTCACCTGGGTGTTCTTCCTCGGCTACTTCCACCTGCTGCGCTACCCGGCGCACGAGGTCGTGGTGATGCCGCTCACCGCACTCGACCACTGGATCCCGTTCCAGCCCTGGACGCTGGGCGCCTACCTGTCGCTGTGGCTGTACGTCGGCGTCGCGCCGGGGCTGCAGCTGACCTTCCGCGAACTGGTGGTCTACGGCCTGTGGGCCGCCGCGCTGTGCCTGACCGGCCTGGGCATCTTCTACGCCTGGCCGACCGCGGTGCCGCCGCTCACCTTCGACGTCTCGGGCTACGCCGGCTTCCGGATGCTGCAGGGCGTCGACGCGTCGGGCAACGCCTGCCCGTCGATGCACGTCGCGATCGCGATCTTCACCGCGGCGCGCATCGAGCACGTGCTGCGTGGCGCCGGCGCCCCGCGGACGCTGCGGGCGCTGAACATCGCCTGGTTCGCGGCGATCGCGTGGTCGACCCTCGCCGTCAAGCAGCACGTGGTGCTGGACGTGCTCGCCGGCGCCGCGCTCGGGCTGGCGTTCGTCGGGCCGTCGCTGCGTTGGCGGCCGGCGGGCGATTTCGCGCGAATTCGTGCGGATATCATCGAGCGCATGCCGACGGATGCCGCCTCATGAGCTCTCTGAAAGAACTTCAGGTCCTGATCCAGGAAAAATTCGGCCTCGACGCCGCCGAGCTCGACCCGCACGCCTCGATGCGCGAGAAAGGCGTCGATTCGCTGGCGCTGGTCGAACTGCTGTTCGCGATCGAGGACCACTTCGGCATCTCGATGTCGGACGAGGATTCGAGCATCGACACGCTGGCCGACCTGGCCGCGGCGGTCGACAAGATCCGGGAAAAGCAGGCGGCGTGAGCGCCGGGATCGTCGTCACCGGGCTGGGCGCGGTCTCGCCGCACGGCGACGAACTGGCCACCCTGTTCGACGCGCTCTGGCACGGCCACTCGGCGATCGCGCCAATCCTCCCGGAGTTGCCCAAGCCCGCGGCGGCCGCCGTGGCGCCCTTCGACGCGATGCGCTGGTTCACCAAGCTGCAGCTGGCCGGCGTCGACCGCGTCAGCCAGCTCGCCGTCGCGGCGGCCGACCTCGCGGTGCGCGATGCCGGCTTCGCGGCCAGCACCGCCGGTGAGGCGGTCGACCCGGAACGGATCGGCCTGTATGTCGGCTGCGGCATGGGCGGGGCCGCGGCGCTCGAAGCCGGCTACCGCGGCGGCGGCGGCCGCGTGCCGCCACTGACGATCCCGGCGTTCATGCCGAACGCGCCGGCCGCGCACGTCGCGATGCGCCAGCGCGTGCAAGGCCCCGTGCTGACCTACTCGGTCGCGTGCGCGTCCTCGGCGGTCGCGATCGCCGAGGCAGCCGCCGCGGTGGAACGCGGCGACGTGGACCTGGCGATCGCCGGCGGCAGCGAGGCGCTGATCGTGCCCGGCGTGGTGCTGGCCTGGCAGGCGATGCAGACGCTCGCGACCTTCGAACCGGGCGGCGCCGCCACGGCGGTTCGCCCGTTCGCCGCCGATCGCAGCGGCTTCGCGCTCGGCGAAGGGGCGGCGTTCCTGGTGCTCGAATCTGCCGCGCATGCACGGCGCCGCGGTGCGCGCAGCTACGCCCAACTCGCCGGTTGGGGCCTGAGCTGCGACGCGACCCACCTGACCAAGCCCGACGCCCCCGGCCAGGCCCGCGCACTGCGCGCCGCGCTGCGCCGCGCCGGCCTGCAGCCGCGCGATGTCGGCTACTGCAACGCCCACGGCACCGCCACGCGCATCGGCGACGCGGTCGAGCGCGAGGCGCTCGCGACGGTCTGGGGCGACGCGCTCGACACGCTCCAGGTCAGCTCCACCAAGGCGCTGCACGGCCACCTGCTCGGCGCCGCCGGCGCGCTCGAGGCGGTGGTCACCGTGCTCGCACTTCACCGGCGCGCCCTGCCGCCCAACGCCCATGGCGCCAGCGCCGATCCCGACTGCCCGCTGAACCTGGTGCGCGAGCCCGGCACGATGGCGCCGCACCTGAACTCGGCCATCACCAACTCGTTCGCCTTCGGCGGCACGAACTCGGTGCTGCTGTTCACCCGGCCCTGAGCGCGCGGTCGCGCAGCGGGCCCGGCGTATGCTTGGTCCGACCGTCCCCCGCACCGGAAGAGAACCGACGATGAGCACCACCATTGCAGCCACCCTGATCCCCGGCGACGGCATCGGGCCCGAGATCGTCGACGCCACGCTGGCCGCGCTCGACGCGCTGAAGGCCCCGTTCGAATGGGACCGCCAGATCGCCGGCCTGGGCGGCGTTCAGACCAGCGGCGACCCGCTGCCTCAAGCGACGCTCGACAGCATCCGCCGCACCCGCCTGGCGCTCAAGGGACCGCTGGAGACGCCGTCCGGCGGTGGCTACCGCTCGTCGAACGTGCGCCTACGCGAGGAGTTCAAGCTCTACGCCAACCTGCGCCCGGCGCGCACACTCATCCCAGGCGGCCGATTCGACAACATCGACCTGGTGGTGGTGCGCGAGAACCTCGAGGGCCTGTACATCGGTCACGAGCATTACGTGCAGATCGACGACGACCCGCATGCGGTGGCGATGGCCACCGGCATCAACACCCGGGCCGGCAGCCGTCGCCTGCTGGAGTACGCGTTCGAGACCGCGGTCGCAACCGGCCGCAAGAAGGTCACGATCGTGCACAAGGCCAACATCATGAAGGCGCTGACCGGCATCTTCCTCGAGACCGGCCTGGAGCTCTACGAACGCAAATACAAGGGCCGGTTCGTGCTCGACACCGTGATCATCGACGCCTGTGCGATGAAGCTGGTGCTGAACCCGTGGCAGTTCGACATGCTGGTCACGACCAACCTGTTCGGCGACATCCTGTCCGACCTGGTGGCCGGCCTGGTCGGCGGGCTGGGCATGGCCCCGGGCGCGAACATCGGCGCCGACGCGGCGATCTTCGAGGCCGTGCACGGTTCGGCGCCCGACATCGCCGGCAAAGGCATCGCGAACCCGACCGCGATCATGCTGGCGGCCGCGCTGATGCTCGACCACGTGAAGCGGCCGGAGCTGGCCACGCGGCTGCGCCGCGCGCTCGACGAGACGCTGAACCTGGACAAGGTGCGCACCGGCGACCTGGGCGGCACGGCGGGCACCGCCGCGTTCACGAAGGCGCTGGTCAGCCGGATTGCGAACGGCTGAGCGGCCGGGCGCCGATCAAATCACGACCGCGCCCAGTTGCCGGGCCACCTCGAGCAACTGCGCATTGATGTCGACCTCGACGCCGCGCACCGGCGTGGCGCCGAGGAAGAAGGTCTCCCGCCCCCGCTGTGCGACGATGCGGAAGCTGTCGGCACCCTGCGAGCGCGCGTAGATCACGGTGTCGCAGGTGTCGGAGATCAGGGCCTTGTTGCCGGTCGTCGATGCGGCTTCGTAGAAATTGCTGCCTCGCGGCGCCTCGGTGAGTATCCACATGGTCGGGTTCTCGATTCGCGGTGAGCGGAACCGTCTAATGTGCCCCAGATGAACGACCTCCCATCACTGTTGAACGACACGCCCGGCGCCGCGGCGATTCTCGCGGCGATGGTGGCCGCGAGCCTGTTCGGCCTCTACCGCTCGCCGGCGCTGATCGAGCGGAATCTGTTCCGCCCGTACTGGCTGCTGCCGCGCCGGCAGTGGCACACGCTGGTCACCAGCGGCTTCCTGCACGCGGACATGACGCACCTGCTGTTCAACGCGTTCACGTTCTGGGCCTTCGGCTTCGGGCTGGAGCGCACGATCGGCACGCCGGCGTTCCTCGCGCTGTATTTGTTCGGTCTGTTCGTCAGCGACGCGGGCACCTGGCTGAAGCACCGCCACGATCCCGAGTACCGCAGCCTGGGCGCGTCGGGCGCGATCCTCGCAGTGCTGTTCGCGTCGATCGTCTACCACCCGGCCAGCTCGATCTTCATCCTGCCGATCCCGGTGCCGATCCCCGCGCCGCTTTTTGCGCTGTGCTACGTCGCGTACAGCTGGTATGCGGCCCGGCAGGCGCGCGGCCGCGTCAACCACGACGCGCATCTGGCGGGTGCGTTCGCCGGCGTCGCGTTCGTCGCGCTGACCGACTGGCCGGCGCTGCTGCACGCGCTGCGCAGCTTCACGAGCTGAATCGTCCCTACAGCAGCGCGCGCATCCGCGCCGCCGCCGCCTGCAGCGCCGGCAGCTGCGCGACCGCCTCGTCGAGCGCCAGGCGCGCCACCGGCCCGTGCACCGCGATGGCCGCGCGGCTGGTGCCGTCGGCACCTTGCACCGGCACTGCCACCGCCACCAGCCCGGCGATGAACTCCTCGCGGTCGCAGGCGTAGCCCTGCTCGGCGATGCGCTCGCACTCGGCGCGCAGGCCCTTGGCCGAGACGATGGTGTTGCGCGTCATGCGTGGCAGCGGCAGCTGCGCGATCAGCGCGTCGCGCGCCGCCTGCGGCATCTGCGCGAGGAACAGCTTGCCGCTCGCGGTGCAGTGCAGCGGCACGTGCGCGCCGACGTCCAGCGTCAGCCGCAGCGGCCACTGCGCCTCGACCCGGTCGAGGTAGAGCACCTGCGCGCCGTCGAGCGTCGTGAAGTTGCAGGTCTCGCCGACCCTGGCGACCAGTTCGGACAGCACCTCGTGGCGCAGGCCGCGCACCACACCGTGATTCAGCGTGTCGAACGCGAGCTGGCGCAGCGCCGGGCCGACGATGAACGATCGCTCGTCGACATCGCGCGCCAGGAATCCGGAGGCCAGCAGCTGGGTGCAGATGCGGTGCGCGGTGCCCTTCGGCAGCGCCAGGCGCGCCGCGAGGTCGGCCAGCGACAGCGCCCGCCCTTCGTTGGCCAGCAGCGACAGCAGCCGCAGGCTGCGCTCGGCCGACGAGCCGGTGGTCGGCTCGGCATCGATCTCGGTGGACGGACTCGGCGGCGCTTTGCTCATTCGGGTAAACGATAAAAATGGAACATTGCGTTCCGAAAACATAGAACCTACGATCCAGCGTCGCGAGCCGGAAAGCGGATCGCATTGTTCCACTCCTCTGCCCCATGAGCGAAGATTTCGATTACATCGTCGTCGGTGCCGGCTCTTCCGGCTGCGTGCTGGCGGCGCGCCTGAGCGAAGACCCTGCCACCCGCGTGCTGCTGCTCGAAGCCGGGCCGGCCGACCGCTCGCTGTGGATCCACCTGCCGATCGGCTATGGCAAGACGATGTGGAGCGACAAGTACAACTGGCGCTTCAGCACCGACCCCGACCCGAACATGAATGGCCGGCGCATCTACTGGCCGCGCGGCAAGACGCTGGGCGGCTCGAGCTCGATCAACGGCCTGATCTACATCCGCGGCCAGCGCGAGGACTACGACCACTGGGCCGCGCTCGGCAACACCGGCTGGGGCTATGACGACGTGCTGCCGTACTTCGTCAAGTCCGAGGGCAACCAGCGCGGCGCGATCCCGCTGCACGGCGGCGACGGGCCGCTGAAGGTCTCGGACATCGGCGCGAAGCACGAGCTGATCGAAGCGTTCATCGGCGGTGCCCAGCAGATCGGCGTGCCGCGCACCGACGACTTCAACGGTGCCGCGCAGGAAGGTGCCGGCTACTACCAGCTGACCACCCACAAGGGCTGGCGCTGCAGCACCGCCAAGGCCTACATCGACCCGGCGCGCGGGCGCCCGAACCTGCGCATCGAGACCGAGGCGTTCGCGGCCGGCCTGATCATGGACGGCACCCGCGCGGTCGGCGTGCGCTACCGGCAGGGCGGCGTGATGAAGGAGGCGCGCTGCACGGCGGAGGTGCTGCTCGCCGCCGGCTCGATCCAGTCGCCGCAGTTGCTGCAGCTGTCGGGCATCGGCCCGCGCGCGCTGCTCCAGAAGCACGGCGTGCCGGTGGTCGTCGATTCGCCCGGCGTCGGCGAGAACCTGCAGGATCACCTGCAGATCCGCCTGAGCTACGAGTGCACCAAGCCCATCACCACCAACGACCAGCTCAACTCGATCGCCGGGCAGATGAAGATCGGCCTGCAGTGGCTGCTGTTCCGCAGCGGCCCGCTGGCGATCGGCATCAACCAGGGCGGCTGCTTCATGCGCGCGCTGAAGGACGCGGACGGCCGGCCCGAGGCGGCCACGCCCGACATCCAGTTCCACGTCGCGACGCTGTCGGCCGACATGGCCGGCGGCAAGGTGCACCCGTACTCGGGCTTCACGATGTCGATCTGCCAGCTGCGGCCCGAATCGCGCGGCCACCTGCGCATCCGCAGCACCGACCCGTTCGAGCCGCCCGAGATGCAGCCGAACTACCTCTCGACCGAGCTCGACCGCCGCACCGCGGTGGCCGGCATGAAGGCGGCCCGCGCGATCGCGGCGTCCGCGGCGATGAAGCCCTACGTCAAGCGCGAGGTCAAGCCCGGCCCGGACGCGACGAACGACGCCGACCTGCTCGAGTTCTGCCGCAACAACGGCGCGACGATCTTCCATCCGACCGGCACCTGCCGCATGGGCAGCGACCCGCTCGCGGTGGTCGACGCGCGCCTGCGCGTGATCGGCACGACCGGGCTGCGGGTCGTCGACTGCTCGGTGATGCCCACGCTGGTCTCGGGCAACACCAACGCGCCGGCGGTCATGGTCGCCGAGAAGGCCGCCGACATGATCCGCGCCGACGCGCGAACGATTTCGACGAGGACGGAAACCCCACGGCCCCGAGTGGCCGACACAACGGAGACAACGCAATGAGCACTGTAGTCAGCACACCGGACGAGAAGGCGGTCCGCAAGGTCGTCATCTCGGCGCTCGTGGGCGCGAGCATCGAGTGGTACGACTTCTTCCTGTACGGCGTGGTCGCCGGCATCGTGTTCAACAAGCTGTACTTCCCCGGCAGCGACCCGGTGGTCGCGACGATGCTGGCCTACACGACCTTCGCGGTCGGCTTCGTGACGCGGCCGCTCGGCGGCGTGATCTTCGGCCACTTCGGCGACAAGATCGGGCGCAAGAGCATGCTGGTGATCACGCTGATGATCATGGGCATCGCGACCTTCCTGATCGGCCTGGTGCCGACTTACGCGCAGATCGGCATCGGGGCGCCGCTGCTGTTGCTCCTGCTGCGGGTGCTGCAGGGCATCGGCCTGGGCGGCGAATGGGGCGGCGCGGTGCTGATGGCCTACGAGTACGCGCCGAAGAACAAGCGCGGCTTCTACGCCTCGCTGCCGCAGATCGGCCTGGCGATCGGCCTGTGCATGGCCTCGGGCGTGGTCGCGCTGCTGTCGTCGCTGCTGACCGACGCGCAGTTCATGTCCTGGGGCTGGCGCGTCGCGTTCCTGCTGTCGGGCGTGATGGTGATCGTGGGCATGTACATCCGCCTGACGATCCAGGAGACGCCGGAGTTCGCCGCGGTGAAGGCACGCAACGCCGAGCTGCGCATCCCGTTCATCGACATGATCAAGCGCTACCCGGGCAACGTGCTCAAGGGCATGGGCGCGCGCTACATCGACGGCGTGTTCTTCAACGTCTTCGGCGTTTTCTCGATCAACTACCTGACCAGCACCATCAAGATCAGCCGCACCGAGGCGCTGCTCGGCGTGATGGCCGCGGCGGTGGTGATGTGCTTCACGATCCCGTTCTTCGGCCGGCTGTCCGACCGCATCGGCCGCCCCAAGGTCTACATGTGGGGCTCGATCATCACCGCGCTGTCAGCCTTTCCCGGCTTCTGGATGATGACGAACTCGGGCGGCAGCACGCTGATGATCTGGCTCGCGATCATCGTGCCGCTGGGCATCCTCTACGCCGCCGTGTACGGCCCCGAGGCCGCGCTGTTCTGCGACCTGTTCGACGCCAAGGTGCGCTACACCGGCATCTCGTTCGTCTACCAGTTCTCGGGCATCTTCGCGTCCGGCATCACGCCGATCATCGCCACCGCGCTGATCAAGTCGGGCGGCGGCGAGCCGTGGCAGCTGTGCATGTACGTGGTCTTCGCCGGACTCGTCTCGGCCCTGTGCGCATGGCTGATCGGCCGCTCGCCCGAGCCAGCCGGCGCGCTGACGCCGGCCCCCGCGCGCGCGCGCTGACGGTCAGGCCAGTGCCGGGCTGCGCTTGCCCGGCACGCCCAGCCGCTCCGGCGACAGGTACTGCTGGCGGTAGATCTCGAACGGCAGGCTGTCGTTGGCCTCGATGCGCTTCTGCTCCTCGACCGAGGCTTTCGATTCGGCGGCAAAGCGGGCCTGCACGTCGTCGCCGAAAGGCAGCGCGAGCAGCGCGTTGCGGGTCTGCAGCGACTGCGCCCGTGTGAAGGCGAGATAGGAACTGTCGAAGTCGCGCGCCATGGCCGCGAGCACGCGCGCCGACGGCGCGGTGTCGGGGTTGCGCAGCGTCTCGCTGGCCGTGGCCAGCGCGTCGCGATAGCCGGTGCCGCGGTGCAACCCGTCCAGGCGCAGCGCGACCGGCGCCAGCGCGGCAAGGATGTCGCCGCCCCATTCCGTCAACGTCACCGCTGCATCGCCGCGTTCCAGGCGCAGGCCGGGTTCGCGGCCGCGCGCGGCGACGCGCTGCTGGTTGCGCGCCAGCGCGGCGATCTCCTCCGGCGTGTCGGGGGGGCTGTCCGCCAGCAGGCAGTGCAGCAGGAACATGTCGAGGAAGCGCATCGTCGGCGAATCGATGCCGACCGGCACGAACGGGTCGAGGTCCATGCAGCGCACCTCCACGTACTCGACGCCGCGCTCGCGCAACGCGTGCAGCGGGCGCTCGCCCGGGAAGATCACGCGCTTCGGCCGGATCGTCCCGTAGAACTCGTTCTCGATCTGCAGCAGGCTGGTGGCGAGCTGGTTGTAATCGCCTCCCGGGTTGCGGATGCCGACCTTCTCGTAGGCCGGGTACGGCTTGGTCAGCGCCACCTGCAGCGAGGCCGCGTAGCTCTCCAGGCTGTTGTAGCTGACCGAGAGCGTCGACTGCGCATCGCTCTGGTAACCCAGCCGGCCCATGCGCAGCGAGGTGCCGTGCGGCATGTGCAGGCTGCCGCTGCCGATCGGCTGCAGCTCGTGCTCGCGCCCGGCGACGAAGCTCGAGCACAGCGCCGGCGACGCACCGAACAGGTACAGCAGCAGGAACGACTCGCGTCGGAAGTTGCGGATCAGCCCGAAGTACTCGTCGGTCGTGATGCCCGGCATCGACCAGTTGTAGTGGATGCCCGAGATCGTCTGCATGCGCCGGCCGTACCGGTGGCCCAGGCCCATGCGGTAGACGCTTTTCGCGCGTCCGACGTTCGACGAACCGTAGCGTCCGATCGGGATGGTCTCGTCGGTCGGCAGCCCGCAGGGCATGCTCGAGACCCACAGCATCTCGTCGCCGAGCTGGCGCAGCGCGCGGTAGCTGAACTGGTGGATCTGCGTCAGCTCGTCCACGCAGGCCTGCGCGCTCGGGTGCACGCCGGTGACGAACTCGAGTTGCGACTCGCTGAAATCGGTGGTGATGTGCGGGTGGGTCAGCGCCGATCCGAGCGCGGCCGGGTGCGGCGTCGCTGCCAGGCTGCCGTCGGGCAGCGCGCGCAGGCTCTCCTTCTCCACCCCGCGGCTCATCGCGCCCAGGCGTGAATCCGGCAATTCCCGCAGGCGTTGGTCAAAACCGCTCATGCGGCATCTCCTCAGAACTTTCTTGGGGCGGACGGTAACAGACCTTGGATTTGCCTGCCCCGCGCGGGGAAGCCGGCCGGGCAGCGGAGAATCGGCGATCAGGCGACGCCCGGGCGCGCCCGCCCGGAACAACCGAGGAGACGAGCATGTTCCAACCCGACTTGATGGCCGGCCAGCGCATCCTGGTCACCGGCGGCGGCACCGGCCTGGGCCAGGCCATGGCCGAGCGCTTCCTGAGCCTGGGCGCCGACGTCGCGATCTGCGGCCGGCGCCAGGCCGTCTGCGAGGAGACGGCCGCGGCCTGGCGCGCGCAGTTCCCGCAGCGCCGGATCGACACCTTCGGCGTCGACATCCGCCACGCGCAGGCGGTCGACGAGATGGTCGAGAGCCTCTTCGCCAGCGGCGGGCTGACCGGGCTGGTCAACAACGCCGCCGGCAACTTCATCGCCCCCACCGAGAGCCTGTCGCCGCGCGCGTTCGATGCGATCGCGGGCATCGTCTTCCACGGCAGCTTCTACGTGACGCAGGCGGTCGGCAAGCGCTGGGTCGCACAGGCCAAGGACGGCAGCTGGCAGCGCGGCCAGCCGATGCGCAGCGTGATGAGCATCATCGTCACCTGGGTCGAGAACGGCAGCCCGTATGTGGTGCCGTCGGCGATGAGCAAGGCCGGCATCGACGTGATGACCAAGTCGCTCGCGACCGAATGGGCGCGCTACGGCATCCGCCTGAACGCGGTGGCGCCCGGCGAGATCCCGACCGAGGGCATGAGCAAGCGCCTGAACCCGGGCGAGCAGCCCGGCGAGCGCAGCATCCGCAAGAACCCGATGGCGCGCCCCGGGCAGATGAGCGAGTTGCAGAACCTGGCCAGCTTCCTGATGGCGCCGGGCCAGTGCGACTGGCTCACCGGCCAGAGCATCGCGATGGACGGCGGCAATGCGCTCGCCACCGGCGGCAATTTCTACGAGTTGCGCGAGTGGAGCGATGCCGACTGGCAGGCCGCGCGCGAGCGCATCGAGGCGCAGAACGCCAAGGACCGCGCGCAGCGCTGACGCGCCCGCCGCCCGCGCATGCGCACCGGATTCGACTTCAGTTCCTGGCAGGGCGTGCTCTCGACGCTGATCGGCATCGTCCTCGTCTCGCTGGTGGCGGTCGGCATCCGGCTGCTGGTGATGCAGAGCGTGCAGATGCGGCGCGAGCGCCAGAACCGCCAGATCAACGAGCGGCTGAAGACGCTGATCACCGCCTACAAGGTGCTCGGCGGCTCGTTCACCGGCGAACTGAGCGTGGACCCGAGCCACCGGCGCGATCGCCGCGCGCGCACCGAGGCGGCCGACGCCCCGCCGCTCGAACCGACCTTCGACGCGACCGACGCGTTCGACCGCCCGCGTCGCATCCGCGACGCCGTCGAGGCCGCGCTGTCCGACATCATCCTGCTCGGCACGGACGAGCAGGTGCGGCTCGCGGCGCGGGCGGCCGAAGAGATGGCCGGCGGCCGGCCGGTCGCGACCGCCGAGCTGGTGGTCTCGCTGCGCACCTTCATTCGTGATGTGCTCGACCTCGAGGCCGTCCCGGTCGATCTGGCGATCCCGAAGCAGGGCCCGCTGCGGTCGGGCGGCAGCGCGCGGGGCGGCCGCGCCGGGGGTGGCACCGGGGGCGGCGGGCGGGCCTGATCGCGCGACACTTTCGCGGGTTGACGTGACTTCCGACACGGGCAGCGCCACGACCGCCCGGCATTGAGCCGCGCGGTGGCAGACTGCCTCGGGCGAGGAACGGCGCCATCCGGCCCGTCCGGCGCCCAGCTTCCGCGCCGACCGCTCGCGCGGTGTCTCGCGGAAGACGCCTTGATGAACCAGCGCAGTATCGATCGACCGGGCGTCGCCGACGCCCCCGAGCCCCCACCGACGGAGAGGATCGAACGCGAGCTGCTCAGCCAGCTCGCGCGGCGCATGCAGCTGTCGGCCTCGACGTCGTTCATCGGCTACGGCTTGCAGGCCATGCTGCTGATCGGCGTGGTGTCGCCGCGGCGGCTGGCGATCTGGGTTGCCGCGGTGGCGTTGTGCGAGGCCTGCAACGGCATCATCGCGTACCGGCTCGGGCGCTCGGTGGAACAGCCGGCCCGACGCGCGCGCTGGCTCGCGCTGCTGCATCTCGGCCTGCTGATGACCAGCATCTCCTGGGGCGCCGTGATGCTGCTGCCGGGCGTCAGCGGTCGGCTCGACGTCCAGACGCTGCAGGGCCTGTGCATCGCCGTCGCCGGGATCATCTCGGTGCACAACCTGGCCTACCACCGCGGTTGCCTGGCGATGTTCAGCCTCGGGTTCGCGCTGCCGGTCGCCTGGGCCACGCTGCTCGACGGCTTCCCGCCCCAGCTGGCACTCGCGGGCGCGGCCCTGGTCGCGATGACGCAGATCTACGGCTGGTCGACCCGCGTGCTGACCTTGAACGTCATCCGCACCAACATCGTCAACGCGCAGATGACGGCCGAACTGCGGCGCGGCCACGACGAGCTGACCGAGTTGACCGCCCGCCTGCGTCGCCTGGCGATGCTGGACCCGCTGACCCAGTGCCTGAACCGACGCGCGCTGATGGAGGAGATGACGCGCGAGCGCGCACGCTGCGAGCGCTACCAGTCGAGGTTCGGGCTGATCATGCTGGACCTGGACTACTTCAAGGCGATCAACGACCGGCATGGCCACGGCGTCGGCGACGCCGTGCTGGTCGCGGCGTCCGCGCGCCTGCGCGAGCAGTTGCGGCCCACCGACTTCCTCGGCCGCTGGGGTGGCGAGGAGTTCATGTGCCTGCTGACGCACGCGTCGGCCGGCGCGGTCCACGAGAAGGCCGAGTCGATGCGCCGCTCGCTCGAGCGCGACGCGATGGACATCGCCGGCATGGTGGTCGAGGTGACGGCCTCGGTCGGCGTGGCGACCTACCGACCCGGCCAGAGCCTGGACGAGCTGATCGAGGCGGTCGACCAGGCGCTGTACCGTGCCAAGGCGTCCGGGCGCAACCGGGTCTGCAGCTAGGCGACGGCCGCGACCGGCGGCGGCAGCGTCTTGCATTCCTCGAAAACGCGCGCGGTGCAGGTCGCGCAGATGCCGCGGTCGAGCCGGTCGAAGATCGTCGCGATCGCGATGCGCTTGGTGGCGAAGATGTGGTCGGCGCCGAGTTCGGTCGTGAAGTTCACTCGTTGCCAGAGTTCGAGCACCGGCGGGCGTGGGCGGTGGAAGTACAGGTCGCCGCCGGCAGCGCGACGCTTGGTCATCTCGTCGCGCCACAATTCCGCCGCCGGCACGTCGATGAAGTTCATGCTCTTGGCCATCACCAGCAGGTGCTTGGCCGGCTCGGCGCGCAGGTCGCGCAGCTGGTCGGCCACGTACGGCACGGCGCCGAAGTAGACCTCGCCTTCCATGCGGATCATCTTCAGCTGCGGGCACTCGGGCAGCGGCGCCGGCACGTCGGCGCGGACGACGAACGGCCGCTCGGGCTCGACGCTGTCGAAGCCCATCACGCGCATGAACGGGCGCGAGGTGCGGTAGAGGTAGGTCACCAGCGACAGGATCGTGCCGAGCAGGATCGCCATCTCGATGCGGATCGTCATCGTCGCCAGCCCGGTCACCAGCGCGATCGCGAAATCCTGGCGGCTGTGCCGCGCCAGGCGCCGCCAGCCCGGGATGTCGAACAGCGACCAGGCGATCACCAGCAGCAGCGCGGCGATCGCCGGCATCGGGATCAGCGCGAGCAGTGGCGCCGTGAACGCGATCAGCAGCAGCAGCCAAAGCGACGCGAACACCGCCGCCAGCGGCGTGCGTGCGCCGGCTTCCAGGTTCGGCATCGAGCGGTTCAGCGAGCCGCACGAGACGTAGGACGAGAAGAAGCCGCCGACGATGTTCGACAGCCCCTGGCCGCGGAACTCGCGGTTCGCATCGATCGCCTGGCCCGAGCGCGCCGCGACCGCCTTGGCGATCGAGATGGACTGGCCGAGCGCGACGATCGTCAGCGCGAACGCGATCGACAGCAGCTCCGGGATGCTGCTGAGGGCGACGCCCGGCCAGTGGAAGCGCGGCACGATCGGCGGGATGCTGCCGACGACCGCGATCGCGCCCCATTGCGGCCACGGCGACACGCTGTTGAGCAGCGCCGCTAGCGCGGTGCCCGCGATCAGGCCGAGCAGCATGAACGGCCACTTCGGCAGCATGCGGCGCAACACCAGCACGGCGGCGAGCGTGAACGCGCCGACCAGCAACGCGCCCGGCCGCAGGTTGTCGAGGTGCTGGCCGATGTGGAGGAACAGCGCGCCGGTGCCGTGTTTTTCGGGGGCCGGCAGGCCCATCAGGTCGGTCAGCGAATGCACCGCGATCAGCGCCGCGGCCCCGGTCATGAAACCGCGCAGGGCCGACGGCGAGATGAAGTTGGCGATCGAGCCGAGCCGCAGAACGCCGATCAGCCACTGCATCACGCCGACCAGCACGGTGACCGCCAGCGCGAGCTGGATGTACGCCGGCGAGCCGACCGCGGCGAGCGGCGCCAGCGTCGCGAACAGCGCCAGAGAATTGGCGTTGGTCGGCCCCGAGACCACGTGCAGGCTGGAGCCGAACAGCGCGGCGATCACGCACGGCACGATCGCGGTGTACAGGCCGTACTCCGGCGGCAGGCCGGCGAGCGCGGCGAACGCGAAGCCCTGCGGCAGCACCAGCAGGGCGCCGAGGATGCCGGCGATCAGGTCGGCACGAAGGGTCAGCTTGTCGACACGGCCCACCCAGGGGCCGAACACGCGCGAGAGAAGTGCGGTCATGGGCCGCTATTGTGCGGCCGGCGAATCGGTCACATGCGTCCCTTCCACGGCACGACAGTTCGCTCGACCCAGCGCATCAGCAGGTCGAACATGTAGGCGACCACACCGATCACGATGATCCCCATGATCACGATGTCGGTGCGCAGGAAGTTCGATGCGTTCAGCACCATCTGCCCGAGCCCGACATTGGCCGCCACCATCTCCGCGGCCACCAGCGTGGTCCACCCGAAGCCGATCGCAATCCGCATGCCGATCAGGATGTCCGGCAGCGCCGACGGCAGGATCACGTGGCGGATCACCTGCCAGTAGCTCGCCCCCATCGAGTACGCCGCGTTGATCTGCTCCTGCGACGCACTGCGCATGCCCGAGCGCGCGGCCAGCGCCAGCGGCGCGAAGCAGCTCAGGAAGATCAGCAGCACCTTGGGCAGCTCGTCGATCCCGAACCAGATGATGATCAGCGGCAGGTACGCCAGCGGCGGCAGCGGCCGGTAAAACTCCAGCGGCGGATCGAAGATCCCGCGCACCACCCGGCTCATCCCCATCGCAATGCCGATCGGGATCGCCGTCACGCACGCCAGCGCGAACGCCGAGAACACCCGGAACATGCTGGCCACGAAGTGCTGCCACAGCGGCTTGTCGTTGGCCGCTCCGGTCAGGTACTCGACGAACTGCTGGAACACCGCCTGCGGCGTCGGCAGGAACAGCGGCTTGACCCAGCCCAGGTTGGTCACCAGCGCCCACAGCGCCAGCAGCGTGACCACCGTGACCACGCTGATGACCGCGCTGTTGCCTTCGCCGGGGACCTTGAACTTGCTGGTCTTCAGCGCGGCGGACTTGGTCGGTGGGGTTGCGGACGGCGCGACCGGCGCCACGGGTACGGCAGAGGCGAGCTCAGGCATGGACGGCCTCCCGGTGGTGGATGATGGACAGGACCTCTTCGCGCATGCGGATGAACTCGGGCTCGGACTTGACCTTGCGCGCATCGCCGTGCGCCAGGAACTGGCGCGAGAACGGCACGTCGTCGTAGGTGTGCGAGATCCGCCCGGGGCTGGGGCTCATCACGATCAGCCGCGTGGCCAGGAACAGCGCCTCCTCGACCGAGTGGGTGATGAAGAACACCATCTTGTTGGACTGCGCCCAGGCCTTGAGCAGGATCTCCTGCACGGTCTCGCGGGTGAACGCGTCGAGCGCGCCCATCGGCTCGTCCATCAGCAGCACGGCCGGGTCGCTGGCCAGCGCCCGGGCGATGCCCACGCGCTGCTGCATGCCGCCCGAGAGCTCGTACACGGCCCGGTCGCCGTACTTCTCCAGCCCGACCAGGCCGAGCTTCTCGTTGGCGATGGCGCTGCGCCGGGCGCTGTCGACGCCGTTCAGCCGCAGCCCGAGCGCGACGTTGTCGCGCACGTTGAGCCACGGCATCAGCGCGTGCTTCTGGAACACGACGCCGCGGTCGGCGCCGGGGCCGGTCACGGGCTGGCCGTCGAGCAGGATCTCGCCGCTGGACGGCGGCAGGAACCCGGCGATCGCGTTGAGCAGCGTGGTCTTGCCGCACCCCGACGCGCCCAGCGCGACGACGAAGTCGCCGTCGCGCATCGTCAGCTTCACCGGCGCCAGCGCCTGCAGCATGCCGCCCTTGACGGCGTAGTTGACCGTGAGGTCGCGGATGTCCAGGGTCGGCATGGCGGCACCGTGCGCGCTACTTGGCCATCGCCTTCTTCACGTACACGTCGGTGACGAACGACGAGTAGTCCGGCTTCACTTCCTGCACCCGGCCCTGCTCCTTCAGGAAGGTGGCCGTCTTGGCCATCGCCTTCGCGACGCCACCGCCGAGCCAGGTCGGCGAGGCCTCTTCCTCGAGAGACAGGTACTTGTACAGGCCCATCGATGCGGACAGGCCCTTCGCGTCGGCCTTCGACCACTTCGCGACCGCCTTGATCTCGGGCGAGTCGTCGGTCCACTTCGCGAGGTTGGCGCGGTAGTCGGCCTGCGCCTTCGCCATCACCTTGACCAGCGCGACCATGAAGCCCTCGTTAGCCGCCGCCCACTTGGCGTTGACGATGACGCTGTCGAAGGTCGGGAACCCGCGCGCGCCGATCTCGCCGCTGGTGGCGATCACCTTGCCGTTGCCCTTGATCTTGGAGAGCACCGGATCCCAGATGAAGGTCGCGTCGATGTCGCCGCGCTCCCAGGCGGCGGCGATCTCCGGCGGGCGCATGTTCATCACGTTGACGCCCTTCGGGTCGACGCCCTCGAGCTTCAGGTCGACCATCAGCTGGTAGTGCGCGGTCGAGACGAACGGCGTCGCGACCTTCTTGCCCTTCAGGTCCTTCGGGCCGGTGATGCCCGCGCCGTTGCGCACCACGAGCGCCTCGGCATCGGCGATGTCGTCGAGGATCCAGAACAGCTTGATGTCCTGCCCCTGGCTCGCCGCCGCGGTGATCGGGCTGGAGCCGGCCTCGCCGATCTGCACGTCGCCCGAGGCCATCGCGCGGATCACGTCGCCGCCGCCGCCGAACATGCGCCAGTTGATCTTGTAGCCAGTCGCCTTCTCCAGCTCGCCGGACTCCATCACCGTGCGCAGCGGCACCAGCATGTCCTGGTGGGCGAACGTCACTTCCTTGGTCTGCGCGAAAGCCGTGCCGACCACCATCCACGCCACTGCAGCGGCGACCAGAGACTTGTTCAACGTCATGGGATTCTCCTGTGCGAATCGGTTTCTCGAAGCATCCGGACGGGGCCGGCTCGAAGCGATGGCGACTGTGCACGCAAGCGCCCCGCACGGGGAAGTACCAGCGACCGCGCGCCCGAGGAGCCAGCCGGCGAGGGCTTACCCTCGATCTGGTGCAGCGCGCGCCGCAGCCGCACTGCCGCGGTGCGTTCGACGCGCCTCTAAGATCGACCCACTTTCCACTTCCACCCACCGACCATGCGAACAGACGACCTCGGCAAACTCCTGCTCCGACTGACCCTCGGCGGCCTGATGATCTTCCACGGCATCGCCAAAGTGATCAAGGGGCCTGCGGCCATCAAGGGCATGGTGGCCGCGGCCGGCTTTCCGGAGCAGCTCGGCTACCTGGTCTACGTCGGCGAGCTGGTCGCGCCGCTGCTGCTGATCGTCGGCGTGCTGACGCGCCCGGCGGCGCTGGTGATCGCGATCAACATGGTCGTCGCGGTGCTGCTAGCCCACTCGAAGCAGCTGTTCACGCTCAATCCGGCCTCGGGCGGATGGGCGCTCGAATTGCAGGCGTTCTTCCTGTTCACCGCGCTGGCGATCGCGCTGATCGGGCCGGGCAGCATCCGCTTCGGCCGGCGCGGCGGCTTCTGGGCCTGAGGCGCGGCCGACGGCTCAGTGGGATGGCGGCGCGGCGCGCTTCTCGCCGCGCGCCTGCGCCAGCTCCGCGGCGGCCAGGCCGAGTGCGCGGATGCCGGCGGCGATCTGTCCGGTCGCGATCGACGACAGCCGCAGCCGGAAGAACGGGCACGGGTACGGCGGCTTGCCGAAGAACACGTCGCCAGCCTCGATCAGCACGCCATGGCTGCGCGCCATCAGCGACAGCTCGCCCGCGTCGACCCAGCCCGGCGCGCGCACCCAGATCGACGCGCCGCCCTGCGGCAGCGTGAACTCGAAATCGGGCAGGTGCTCGCGCAGCGCCTGCGCGGCCAGCGCCAGCCGCTCCTGCATCGCCTGGTTGACGCGCCGCGCGTGCGACTCGTGGTGGCCGAGAGAGAGGAACAGCGCGTACGCGTGCTGCAGGAACGCACTCGGGTGCCGCACCATCGCGTGGCGGATCACCCGCAGCTCCTTGATCAGCGCCCGCGGCGCGACGATGTAGCCCAGCCGCAGCACCGGGGACAGGCTCTTGGATACCGAGCCGACGTAGATCACGCGCCCGGTCTTGTCCAGGCTCTTCAGCGCCGGCATCGGCGTGCCTTCGTACAGATTCTCGGCCTCGTAGTCGTCCTCGATGATCACGAAATCCTGCAGCTCGGCCTTGCGCAGCAGCCACTGGCGCCGCTCCAGGCTCAGCGTCGCGGTGGTCGGGCTCTGGTGCGAGGGCGTGATGAACAGATAGTCGACCGCCGGCAGCGCATCGACGACCAACCCGTCGTCGTCGACCGCGATCTCGACCCACTTCGGGCGCCGCAGCGAGAAGCTGTTGCGCGCGTGCGGGTGGCCCGGTTCCTCCAGCCCGACCCGGATGGTCTCGTCGAACAGCGCGTCGGCCAGCAGGTAGTAGGCGTGCTGGGCACCGACCGTGACGATGATCTCCTCCTTGAGCGCGAACACCCCGCGCTTGGGCAGCAGCCGGGTGCGGATCTGCTCGATCAGGTCGGGCACGTCGTCGGTCTCGAAGTCCGGGGTCCAGTGCGGCAACTGCGAACGCGCCAGGCTGCGCGCGCAGCACTCGCGGAAGTCCTCGGTCGGGAACAGCTGCGGGTCGTAGGTGCCGTAGACGAACGGGTACGGGTAGTCGCGCCAGCGGTCGGGCTTGGACAGCGTCGGCTTGTCCGCCAGCGAGCGCAGCACGCGCTCGTTCCAGGCCGGGGCCGCGCCGGCCTGGCCGCTGGTGCCGACCAGCGGCTCGGCCTGCGCCGCGGACAGCGGCCGCGCGTCCTTCGCGACGAAGACGCCGCTGCGCGGCCGCGCCTCCAGGAAGCCCTCGTCCATCAGCTGCAGATAGGCCGACGTGACCGTGTTGCGGCTCAGGCCGAGCAGCGTGGCCAGCTCGCGCGACGACGGCAGCGGCGCCCCGGCACCGAGCCGGCCATCGAGGATCGCCTGCACCACCGCGAGGCGCAGTCGACCCTGCAGCGGCAACGCCGGCTGCTCGGGCAGCTGGAACAGCGTCGCCCATTGGACGGTGGATCGGGAGGTGGCCATGTGAGGATGCGAGTCTATCGGGGGCTGGCTCGGCCGAATCCGGGCAACTGGCCCTATCGCCGCTCCGACGCTTTCTCTACGCTCTGGTGAATCGATCACCGAGGCACCCCCCATGAGCGACTTCAAACCCGTCACCACCGCCACGCTGGAAGCCTTCAGCGCGGCCTGGAACGCCCACGACATCGACGCGCTGATGGGCTTCATGAGCCCCGACTGCGTGTTCCAGACCGCCGCCGGCCCCGACGCCTGCGGCACCCGCATCACCGGCACCGAGGCCGTGCGCAAGGCCTTCGCTGCCGCGTGGCAGGCGGTGCCGGATGCGCAGTGGCGCAACGGCGTGCACTTCGTCCACGGCGACTTCGGCACCTCGCAGTGGACCTTCACCGGCACGGCCGCCGACGGCAGCCGCATCGAGAGCGACGGCATCGACGTGTTCACGTTCAAGGACGGCAAGATCGCGCTGAAGAACGTGTTCCGCAAGGCCCGGCCGAACCTGCCGGCCAGCAAGTAAGGCGGGCGCCCATGGCCATCGCCTCGCCCGTACCGTTCACCGCGCACGCGACCGCGGCCGACCGGCGCTACGACCCGCAATACGACCCGCTCGTCGCGCCGGACCCGGGCGCGGGACGCGCCTATGCCCCGAGCTGGTGGGTCGCGAGCGCCGGCACGCCGCCCGAGGACGACGGCCCGATCACGCAGGACATCGATGCCGACGTCGTCGTCATCGGCTCCGGCTCGACCGGCATCTCGACCGCCCTCTACCTCGCGAAGGAGCACGGCCTCCGCGCCGTCGTGCTCGAGGCGAACCAGACCTCCTGGGGCTGCTCCAGCCGCAGCGGCGGGCAGGGTCAGAATGCCAGCGGCCGGCTGAAGCGCTCGCAGTGGATCGAGCGCTGGGGAGTGGACGTCGCGAAGCAGCTCGACACCGAGATCCGCACCGGCTTCGAGAACTTCCGGCAGCTGACGACCGAGATCGACTGCGACGCGTTCGACGGCGGCCACCTCTACCTCGCGCACCGCCCCGAGAAGCTGGACTACCTGCGCGGCGAGTCGCGCGTGATGAACGAGACCTTCGGCTACCGGACGCGCATGCTGAGCGCCGAAGAGATCCGCCGCGACTACTGCGACGAGCGCGAGACCGCCGGCGGCCTGCTCGAGGCCGAAGGCGTCGGCATCCATCCGCTGAAGTTCACGTTCGGGCTGATCCGCCAGGCGCGCGCGCTCGGCGCGTCGATCCACCCGGGCAGCCCGGTGCAGGGCTGGCAGACGATCGGCGGCGTGCACCACCTGCGCACGCCCGGCGGCACGGTGCGCGCGAAGCGGGTCGCGGTCTGCACCGGCGGCTACACCGGCCAGGCGCTGAACCCGCTGCTGAAGAACAAGATCATGCCGATCCTGTCCAACAACAGCGTGACCCGGCGCCTCACGGCTGCCGAAGTCGCCGCGTGCAACTTCAAGTCGGAGACCTTCCTGACCGACACGCGCACGCTGCGCTTCTACTACCGGCTGCTGAAGGACGGCGACGGCTACCGCCTGCAACTCGGCAGCCGCAGCTCGGTGACCGGTGCGGAGGCCGAAGACCCGGTCCACCTGAAGCTGCTCACCGACGCGATCGCGCGCAAGTTCCCGCCGCTGGCCGGCATCGCGATCGACTACTCCTGGTGGGGCTGGGTCGACGTGAGCCACGACATGATGCCGCGCATCGCCCGGCCCGATCCGGCGCGCAGCGTCTGGTACGCGGTGGGCTACGGCGGCAACGGCGTGTCGTTCTCGACCTGGGCCGGCAAACGGCTGGCGCAGCGCATGGTCGGCGCGGACGCGGACCAGGCGGTTTTCAAGCTGCCGATCTACGACTCGCCGTTGCCCTACCCGAACGTGCTCGGCCTCGTGGAATCGCAGGCGTTCGCGCCGTTCCGCCGGTTCGGCCAGCGCGTGCTCTACAAGTGGTACTGGCTGCGCGACGAGAAGCTCTGACGCGCGCACTGGCACCATCGAAAGGTGGTGCCTGGCTCCATGTTTCGGCATGTCGCTTGCGAGTTTCCTTCGTTGACAGTCCTCTCGCTTTCACCCACGCTGCGCTTCCCTTCCAGGAGATCTTTCCGATGCTGAGTTTCCCCTTCACCCGCCGCCACGCGCTGGCGCTCGCACTGACGGCCGCCGTGGCGCTGCCGGCTGTCGCCCAGGATCAACCGAAGCGCGGCGGCACGCTGGTGATCGGCAGCACGCAGGTGCCGCGGCACCTGAACGGCGGCGTGCAGTCGGGTGTGGCCACCGCGGTGCCCTCGACGCAGATCTTCGCGAGCCCGCTGCGCTTCGACGACAAGTGGAACCCGCAGCCCTACCTCGCCGAGACCTGGAAGCTCGCCGACGACGGCAAGAGCCTGACGCTGAACCTGCGCAAGAACGCGGTGTTCCACGACGGCAAGCCGGTGACCTCGGCCGACGTCGCGTTCTCGATCATGGCGATCAAGGCCAACCACCCGTTCCAGACCATGCTGGCGCCGGTCGAGAAGGTCGACACGCCCGACCCCTACACCGCGATCGTCCGCATGAGCGTGCCGCACCCGGCCATCGTGCTGGCGATGAGTCCGGCGCTGTGCCCGATCATGCCCAAGCACATCTACGGCGACGGCCAGGACCTGAAGAGCCACCCGCGCAACGGCACCGACGTGGTCGGCTCCGGGCCGTTCCGCGTCACCGAGTTCAAGCCGAGCCAGCGCATCGTGCTCGAGCGCTTCGACAAGTTCTTCCTGCCGAACAAGCCCTACCTCGACAAGGTGATCCTGTCGATCACGCCCGACGCCGCGAGCCTGATCCTCGGCCTGGAGCGCGGTGACGTCCAGATGCTGCCGTTCGTGACGCTGCCCACCGACCTGAAGCGCCTGGCGGCCGACAAGAACGTGACGCTGACGCCGAAGGGCTACGAGGGCATCGGCCCGCTGAACTGGCTCGCGTTCAACACCGCGAAGAAGCCGCTGAACGACGTGAACGTGCGCAAGGCGGTCGCTCACGCGATCGACAAGAACTTCATCGCGAAAGCGCTGATGGGCGGCTTCGCGGTGCCGGCCGACGGCCCGATCGTCGCGACCAGCCCGTTCGCGGTGACGGACGTGGTCAAGTACCCGCTCGACCTGAAGAAGGCCGGCGAGATGCTCGACGCGGCCGGGTACAAGACGGGCGCGGGCGGCGAGCGCTTCAAGCTGACGATCGACTACCTGCCCGGCCAGGACGACCAGCAGAAGAACGTGGCGGAGTACATCCGCGGGCAGCTGAAGAAGGTCGGCATCACGGTCGAGGTGCGCGCCTCGGCCGACTTCCCGTCGTGGGCCAAGCGGCTCGCGACGCACGATTTCGATCTGTCGATGGACCTGGTCTTCAACTGGGGCGATCCGGTCATCGGCGTGGCCCGCACCTACCTGTCGACCAACATCAAGCCGATCATCTGGACCAACACCCAGTCGTACAACAACCCGAAGGTCGACGAGTTGCTGAACACCGCCGGCGGCATCCTCGACCCGGTCAAGCGCAAGGCCTACTACGCCACGTTCCAGAAGATCGTGACCGACGAACTGCCGATCGACTTCATCAACGTGGTGCCGTACCACACGGTCGCCAGCAAGAAGGTCGGCAACGTGCCGATGACGATCTGGGGCCCGATCTCGCCGTACGACGAGGTCTACATGAAGTAAGCGGGCGTCGTCCTACAAAGCGACGCGCTCGCGGCGGACGGCCGCGGCGGTGGACGGCGGTGACAGTAACGACCTGTCATCACCCTCCACTACCGCACCATGATCCGCCTTCACCTCACGCTTGCCGGGCACCGCTTCACTTTCGACAGCGGTGCGTTGCTGGGTCTGGCGGCGCTGATCGGTGTGATCATGCTGTTCACTGCGTACGTCGACGCGCTGCATCACTCGGTCGAGCGCGGCGAACTGCTGCGCCAGGCCCAGCGCGCGGACGCCGGCGTGCGGCGCGAGGCGGTCCGCTTCGATCCCGACCTCTCGCCGCGCACGGTCCGTCGCGTCGCGACGCTGGCGAGGTAAGCGCTTGACCCCGCCCGCGCGGCCGCGCCTGACCATCGCGCAGGGCGTCGGCGTCGGTCTGGCCGGCCTCGCGGTCGGGCTGGCCTGCGCGCTGGTCGTCAGCAATTTCGGTTCGACCGAGAAGAAGCTCGAGAAGCCGCTCGAACGCCTCTACGCCGTCGATGACGCGCAGTTCCGCCGCTCCCTCAGCCTGCTGCTCGGCCCGCCGGTGCTGGAAGGCAACGAGGTCGAAACGCTGCTGAATGGCGACCAGATCTTTCCGTCGATGCTGGCGGCGATCCGCAGCGCGCAGCGCAGCATCACGTTCGAGACCTACATCTACTGGGACGGCGAGATCGGCGCGCAGTTCGCCGCCGCGCTGTCGGAGCGCGCGCGGGCCGGCGTCAAGGTCCACGTGCTGCTCGACTGGATCGGCAGCGAACGCCTCGGCGAGGCCCAGGCCGATGCGATGCGTGCCGCGGGCGTCGAGATCGCACGCTTCCACCAGCCGCACTGGTCGCATCTGCCGCGCCTGAACAACCGCACCCACCGCAAGTTGCTGGTCGTCGACGGCGAGACCGGCTTCACCGGCGGCGTCGGCATCGCCGACAAGTGGTCGGGCCACGCGCAGGACAAGGACCATTGGCGCGACACCCACTTCAAGGCGCGCGGCCCCGTCGTCGGTCAGATGCAGGCGGTCTTCAACGACAACTGGACCAAGGCGACCGCCAACGTGCTGCACGGCGACCGCTACTTCCCGGCGATCGCGCCGCGCGGTGCCGGCCAAGGCATTGCCGCGCAGGTGTTCAGCAGCTCGCCTACCGGCGGCGCCGAGAGCATGCACCTGATGTACCTGCTGGCGATCACCGCGGCGCAGCGCACGATCGATCTGGAGAGCAGCTACTTCGTGCCCGACGACCTGACGGTCAACGCGCTGGTCGCGGCGATGCAGCGCGGCGTGAAGGTGCGCATCATCACGCCCGGCGAGGACATCGATTCGTCCGTCGTGCGACGCGCCTCGCGCGCGCTGTGGGGCCCGCTGCTGATGGCCGGCGCGACGATCGCCGAGTACCAGCCGACGATGTTCCATTGCAAGGTCCTGGTGGTCGACGGCCGGTTCGTCTCGGTCGGCTCGACCAACTTCGACAACCGCTCGTTCCGCCTCAACGACGAGGCGAACCTCAACATCCTCGATGCCGACTTCGCCGCCGCGCAGACGCGCATCTTCGATGCCGACCTGAAACTCTCGCGCCCCGTCACCTTCGTCGCCTGGCTTGCACGCCCATGGCGCGAGCGCCTGGCGGAGCGCCTCGCCTCGGTCATCGGCTCCCAGCTTTAGGGCGCGCGCCAACCCTCTGGCACCACGCGACAGCCGCGGTTGGCACTGTGGCGCGCCGGTGTTCTGCGCTACGCTGCGGCTCGCATGAACATCGCCCGCACTCTGCTGTCGCGCATCCTCCAGGGCCTGGCCCTCGTGCTCGCCGTCGTCGTGCTGAATTTCGTGCTCGTTCACGCGGCGCCCGGCGATCCGGTCGAGACCATCGCCGGCGCGAGCGGCGGCATGAGCCCGGAGCTGATGGCGCAGTTGCGCACCCAGTACGGGCTGGACAAGTCGCTGCCGGTGCAGCTCGGTGTCTACCTCGGCAAGGTGGTCAGCGGCGACCTGGGCTACTCGTACTTCTTCAACACGCCGGTCGTCTCGATGATCGCCGAGCGCGTGCCGGCCACGCTGCTGCTGGTGATCAGCGCGGTGCTGTTGGCATTCGTGGTGGGCACCACGCTGGGCGTGCTGTCGTCGCGCAAGCCGAACGGCGTGCTGTCCCAGTTCATCACGGTGCTGAGCATGGTCGGCTTCGCCGCGCCGGTGTTCTGGATGGGCATCATGCTGGTGATCCTGTTCGCCTCCGTGATCCCGATCCTCCCGGTCTCGGGGATGCGGTCGGTCGATGCCAGCGGTGGTGGCTTCAAGGATGTGCTGGACGTGCTGCATCACCTGGTGCTGCCGACCGTGACGCTCGGGCTGGTCTACCTGGCGCAGTACAGCCGGCTGTCGCGCTCGTCGATGCTCGACGTGCTGGGCTCCGATTTCATCCGCACCGCGCGCGCCAAGGGGCTGGCCGAGCGGGTCGTGATGTACAAGCACGCGCTGCGCAATGCGCTGCTGCCGGTCGTCACCGTGCTCGGGCTGCAGTTCGGCAACGTGATGGCCGGTGCGATCCTGGTCGAGACGGTGTTCAACTGGCCGGGTCTCGGGCGGCTGGCGTTCGACTCGGTGCTGCGCCGCGACTACCCGACGATCCTCGGCGTGCTGCTGTTCTCGTCGATCGTCGTGATCGTGATGAACATCCTGACCGACCTGGCCTACCGGCTGATCGACCCGCGCATCAAGGCCGCATGAACACGATCGTCTCCCCCGCTGCGGGCGTCGCGAACGCGCCGCTGAAGATCGAGCATCCCACGGTCGAGGCGCTGCGCATGTTCCTGCGCAATCCGTCGGCGATCGCCGGGCTGCTGATGCTGGCCCTGATCCTCGCGGTGTCGATCGCCGGCCCGTGGGTCTACCCGGCCGATCCGTTCGAGATCAAGGCCGCGCCGCTGACGCCGCCGTTCACCGAGGAAGCCTGGCTCGGCACCGACTACCTCGGCCGCGACGTGCTGACCACGCTGATCTACGGCGGCCGGGCCACGCTGCTGGTCGGCGCGGTCGCGGCGCTGCTGTCGGTGCTGATCGGCATCACGCTCGGCGCGTTCGCCGGCTACTACGGCGGCAGGGTCGACGCGGTGCTGATGCGTGTCACCGAGTTCTTCCAGGTCTTGCCGGCGCTGCTGTTCGCGATGGTGGTGGTGACCTTGTTCTCGCCGTCGCTGGTCACCGTGACGATCGCGATCGGGATCGTCAGCTGGACCGGCACCGCGCGGCTGACCCGCGCCGAATTCATGAAGTACCGCGGCCTGGAATTCGTGCGCGCCGAACGCGCGATCGGCGCGAAGGACGCGCGGATCATCTGGAAGGTGATCCTGCCGAACGCGCTGCCGCCGCTGATCGTCTCGGCCACGCTGGCGATCGGCGCCGCGATCCTGTTCGAGGCCGGGCTGTCCTTCCTCGGCCTGGGCGACCCGAACCAGATGAGCTGGGGCCTGATGATCGGCTCGTCGCGCCAGTACGTGCTGTCGTGCTGGTGGGCGGTGGCCTTCCCGGGCGCCGCGATCTTCCTGACCGTGCTCGCGGTGAGCCTGATCGGCGACGGCCTGAACGACGCGTTGAACCCCAAGCTGCGGGAACGTTGATGAGCGAACCCCTGCTGAAGGTCGAGGACCTGCGCGTCGAGTTCCAGACCCGCCGTGGCAAGGCGCTGGTGCTGAACGGCGTCGACTTCGAGATCCGCGCCGGCGAGACGCTGTGCGTCGTCGGCGAGTCGGGCTGCGGCAAGAGCATGACGGCGCTGGCGCTGCTGCGCCTGATTCCCTCGCCGCCCGGCCGCATCAGCTCGGGCCGCGTGGTGTTCCAGGGCGAGGACCTGGTCACCGCGAACATCGAACGCATGCGCCAGGTGCGCGGCAACCGGATCTCGATGATCTTCCAGGAGCCGATGACCTCGCTGAACCCGGTGCTGACCGTGGGCGACCAGATCGGCGAATCGCTGCGGCTGCATGCTGGCCTCGATGCGAACACGGCGCGCACCCGCGCGGTCGAGATGCTGCGGCAGGTCGGCATCCCGGCGCCGGAGCGGCGCATCGACGAGTACCCGCACCAGCTCTCCGGCGGCATGCGCCAGCGCGTGATGATCGCGATGGCGCTGGCCTGCCGGCCCGACATCCTGATCGCCGACGAGCCGACCACCGCGCTCGACGTGACCGTGCAGGCGCAGATCTTCGACCTGCTGCGCGACCTGCAACGCGAGAAAGGCACCGCGATCCTGCTGATCACGCACGACATGGGCGCGGTCGCCGAGATGGCCGACCGCGTGATGGTGATGTACGCCGGCCGCGTGATCGAACAGGGCACGACCGCCCAGGTGCTCGGCGCGCCCGGTCACCCGTACACCCGCGGCCTGATCGATTGCCTGCCCGAGCTCGGCAGCAGCCAGGCGGCGGTGAGCGACAGCGACCGTGTCGAGCTTGCCGAGATCGCCGGCGTCGTGCCGTCGATCTGGGAGCTCGGCAGCGGCTGCGCGTTCCGTGAGCGCTGCCCGCACGCGATGCCGCGCTGCGCGCAGGAGGTGCCGCCGCTGTTCGGCCTCGACGGCGACGGCGGCCACGGCGCGGCGTGCTGGCTGCACGCCGCGGACCGGAGGGTCGCGGCATGAATGCACCGGTGAAGAACGACGTGCTGCTGTCGGTCAACGACCTGAAGGTCCACTTCCCGCGTGCCAAGTCGGGCTGGTTCGGCGAGCGCGAAGTGGTCAAGGCGGTCGACGGCGTCTCGTTCGACGTGAAGCGCGGCACGACGCTCGCGATCGTCGGCGAATCGGGCTCGGGCAAGACGACGACGGCGCTCGCGGTGATGCGGCTGTCGCCGGTGACCGCCGGGCGCATCCAGCTCGGCGACACGGATCTCGGCGCGCTCCAGGGCGAGCCGTTGCGGCTCGCGCGCCGCCGGCTGCAGATCATCTTCCAGGACCCGTTCTCGTCGCTGAACCCGCGCGAGCGCGCCGGGGCGGCGGTGCGCGCACCGCTCGACCTGATGAACGTCGGCACGCCGGCCGAGCGCACGGCGCGGGTGGCCGAGCTGTTCACCGCGGTCGGCCTGCGGCCCGAGCAGCAGCACCTGTTCCCGCACCAGTTCTCGGGCGGGCAGCGCCAGCGCATCAACATCGCCCGCGCGCTGGCGACGAACCCGGAACTCGTCGTCTGCGACGAGCCGGTCTCGGCGCTCGACATCGCGATCCGGGCGCAGGTCCTGAACCTGCTCGCGCGGCTGCAGCGCGAGCTCGGCCTGACCTACCTGTTCATCTCGCACGACATGGCGGTGGTCGAGCACCTCTGCGACGACATCGCGGTGATGTACCTCGGCCAGATCGTCGAGCGCGGGCCGCGCAGGGCCTTCTTCGCGAACCCGCTGCACCCGTACAGCGTGGCGCTGATGTCGGCGGTGCCGACGGTGCACGGCGGCCGCACCCGCGCGGCGCAGCGCATCAAGCTGAGCGGCGACCCGCCGAGCCCGATCAACCCGCCGCCCGGCTGCCGCTTCGCCGGCCGCTGCCCGGTCGCCGAGCCCGCCTGCGCCGCCGAGCTGCCCCCGCTGCGCGAACTCGCTCCCGGCCACTGGGTGCGCTGCCGCCGGGTCGAGGTGATCGACGGCGTGCCGCGCGCGCCCCTGCAACTGCCCACCGCCTGAACCATGACGACGACGATCTACTCCGCCCGCAAGATCATCACGATGAACGCGATGCAGCCCGAAGCCACGCACGTGGCGGTGCGCGACGGACGCATCCTCGGCGTCGGTGCGCTCGCCGACCTCGCGGCCTGGGGCGCGCACACGCTCGACGAGCGCTTCGCCGGCAAGGTGCTGATGCCCGGGCTGATCGAGGGCCACTGCCACCTGAAGGAAGGCAGCATGTGGGACATGCCGTACCTCGGCTGGTTCGACCGCCGCGACCCGCAGGGCCGCGTCTGGAGCGGCCTGCGCTCGATGGATGCCGTCGTCGCGTGGCTGGTCGAGATCGACGCGGAGATGGGCGTCGCCGGCAAGGCAGCCAACGCACCGCTGATCGCCTGGGGTTTCGACCCGATCTACTTCGGCGGCGAACGGATGACGGTCGAGCACCTCGATCGCGCCAGCGCGACGCGGCCGATCGTGATCGCGCACGCCAACGGCCACCTGATGAACGTCAACTCGGCGATGCTGCGCCTGGCCGAGATCACGCGCGACAACGAGGTCGAGGGCGTCGTCAAGTTCCAGGGCGGCACGAACGCGGGCGAGCCCACCGGCGAATTGCAGGAGCCGGCCGCGATGTTCCTCGTCGTCCGCAAGATCGGCGATGCCGGCCTGCTCTCGCCGATGACGGTGGCCGGCGTGCGCTCGTTCGCGCGCCTGGCCTGCATGCAGGGCGTGACGACCGCGACCGACCTGGTCAACAAGCTCACCGAGTCGGACATCGCCGTGCTCGAGGAAGCGCTCGGCCGGGAGGACTGCGGCATCCGCATCCTGCCGGCGTTCCAGGCCTTCCACGGCACGCACGGCGCGGCGGCCGGCGCCGAGCACGTCAACGCGCTGAAGGCGCGCAACACCGACAAGCTGCGCTACGGCCTGGTCAAGATGATGCTGGACGGCTCGATCCAGGGCTTCTCGGCGCGGCTGCGCTGGCCCGGCCACTTCAACGGCGCGCCGAACGGCATCTGGGTGATGGCGCCGGCGCAGTACGAGGCCGACTTCGAGACCTACCACCGCGCCGGGCTGCTGATCCACACCCACACCAACGGCGACGAGGCCAGCGAGGCCGCGATCGACGCGATCGAGCGCGTCGTCACGCGCGCGCCGCGCGCCGACCACCGCCACACGCTGCAGCACGGCCAGATGATCGATGCGCCGCTGTTCCGCCGCATGGCCGCGCTCGGCCTGTGCGCCAACCTGTTCGCGAACCACCTCTGGTACTGGGGCGACCAGCACTACGAGATGACGATGGGCCCGGACCGTGCCAACCGGCTCGATGCCTGCGGCAGCGCACTCGCCGCCGGCGTGCCGCTGGCGATCCACTCCGACGCGCCGGTCACGCCACTCGGGCCGCTGTTCACCGCATGGTGTGCGGTGAATCGCGTCACGCCGAAGGGCCGCGTGCTCGGCGCGGCCGAGCGCCTCACGGTCCCGCAGGCGCTGCACGCGATCACGCTCGGCGCCGCCTGGACGCTGAAGCTCGACGGCGAGGTCGGCAGCATCGAGTGCGGCAAGCGCGCCGACTTCTGCGTGCTCGAGGACGATCCGCTCGCCGTCGACCCGGCCGCGCTGAAGGACGTGCGGGTCTGGGGCACGGTGCTCTCGGGCCGGGTGTTCGCCGCGCACTAGGCGTCACGGAATGAGCGCGCTCGCGAAGCGCCTGCCGCTGACCGTCATCGGCGGCTTCCTCGGCGCCGGCAAGACGACGCTGCTGAACCGCTGGCTGCGCGACGCCGGCGGGCAGCGGCTCGCGGTGCTGGTCAACGACTTCGGCGCGCTCAACATCGATGCGGCGCTGATCGCGGCGAACACCGGCGAGACGATCGCGCTCAGCAACGGTTGCGTCTGCTGCCAGATCGGCGACGACCTGAGCAGCGCACTGATCCGGGTGCTCGAATCGGCCGAGCGCTTCGACGCGGTCGTGATCGAGGCGAGCGGCGTCTCCGATCCGTGGCGGATCGCGCAGCTCGGCCGCGCCGACCCGGGCCTCGTGCTGGACGGCGTGATCGTGCTGGTCGACGCCAGCGCCGCGCGCGCCCAGTGGCGCGACCCGCTGCTGACCGACACGCTCGAGCGGCAACTGAGGGCCGCCGACCTGGTCGTCATCAACAAGGTCGACCTGGTCGCGGAGGACGAGCGGGCCGCGCTTCGCACGTGGATCGCTGCGATCGCCGGGCCGGTGCCGGTGTTCGAGACGACCGGGGCCGCGGTGCCGCTGGCGATGCTCAGCGGGGTGGCATTGCCGCAGGCGCACGCCGCTCACCCGGCATCGGCGGCGTGCGACCACGACCACGACCACGACCACGCCCACGTCCAACACAACGGCGCGCACGATCCCGACCACGGCGCACTCTTCGACACCTGGTCATGCCGCCCGGCCGGCGCGTTCGACGCCGCCGCGCTGCGCGCCTGGCTGCGCGCCACGCCGTCCGGCCTGCTGCGGCTCAAGGGCGTGCTGCGCACGACCGACGCGGACGGCAGCGTCGGCTGGTCCGAGCTGCAATTCGCGGGTCGACACGGCGCCTTGCGGCGGGCCGACGAGCCGCGCGACGGCGCCGCGCTGGTGGCGATCGGGCTGCGCGGCCGTCTGCCCGCCGCCGCATTGGCCGAGACCTTCGACCGGGGTGTCAGCGCGGCCACGTAGGATCGCGGGGTTGACCCGATCCCGGAGCCCTCGATGCCGTCCCTGCCCCCGCCGCACCAGGCCGCCCTCGCCCAGTACCGCCGCCGTGCGTCGGTCTACGACGCGGAACTCGCGCTGTTCGAGCCGGTGCGGCGGCAAGCGATCGCGCAGCTCGCGCTGCAGGCGGGCGACACGGTGGTCGACGCGGGCTGCGGCACCGGCCTGAGCCTGCGGGCGCTGCGCACGGCGGTCGGCGCCAGCGGCCGGGTCATCGGCATCGAGCAGTGCCCCGAGATGCTCGCGCAGGCGCGCGACTGCGTCGCGCGGCAGGGCTGGCGCAACGTCACGCTGATCGAGGCGTCGGTCGAGGACGCGCAGATCACGCCCGGAGCCGACGCCGCCCTCTTCCACTTCACCCACGACATCCTGCGCGCCCCGGCCGCCGTCTCGAACGTGATGCAGGCGCTGCGCCCGGGCGCGCGCGTCGTCGCCTGCGGCCTGAAGTGGGCCGCGCCGTGGGCCTGGCCGGTCAACCTGTTCGTGTTCGGCGCGGCGCTGCACTCGGTCACCTCGCTCGACGGGCTGGCCGAGCCGTGGAGCCTGCTGCGCGCGCCGGTGGCCGGGCTGGTGGTGGAATCGGCGATGGCCGGCGCGGTCTTCATCGCGCGCGGCCATCGCCGTTGACGAGAAGCATCGAACAACAGAAGGAGACGACACGATGAAGATCCGCGAGATGGCCACCGGCCTGCAGTTTCCCGAGGGCCCGATCGCGATGCAGGACGGCTCGGTCGTGCTGGTCGAGATCGCGCGCGGCACGCTCAGCCGGGTGCGGCCGGACGGCAGCGTGCACGTCGTCGCGCAGCTCGGCGGCGGCCCGAACGGGGCGGCGCTCGGTCCCGACGGTGCGGTCTACGTCTGCAACAACGGCGGCTTCCGCTGGGGCACCGAGATCGACGGCACGTTCCGCCCGCTCGGCCAGGCCGAGGACTACTCGGGCGGCCGCATCGAGCGCGTCGACCTGAACACCGGGAAGTTCGAGCGCCTGTACGACAGCGTCGAGGGCCTCGGCCTGCGCGGCCCGAACGACATCGTGTTCGACGCGCACGGCGGCTTCTACTTCACCGATCTCGGCAAGGTCCGCGAGACCGAGCTCGACCGCGGCGGCGTGTTCTACGGCCGGCCCGACGGCAGCGCGGCGCACGTGATCGCGCGCCCGGTGATGACGCCCAACGGCATCGCGCTCTCGCCGGACGGCAACACGCTGTACTACGCCGAGACAGAGGGCGCGCGCCTTTGGTCCTTCGACATCACCGCGCCCGGGCGGGTGCGCAAGGACACCTGGCCCTCGCCGCAGGGCGCGACGATGCTGTGCGCCTCGCCCGGCGACCACTGGCAGCGCTTCGACTCGATGGCGGTCGACGCGTTCGGCAACCTGTGCGTCGCGACGCTGATGCACGGCGGCATCAGCATCGTCTCGGCCGACGGCCGGCACCACAGCCACGTGCCGCTGCCCGACCGCTTCGTCACCAACATCTGCTTCGGCGGGCCGGACATGCGCACCGCGTACGTCACGCTGTCCGGCAGCGGCCGGTTGATCGCGATCGAGGACTGGCCGGTGCCGGGCCTGCGCCTGAACCACGAGGGCTGAGATGGCGGCGTCGCAGATCGCCTGGCTGCAGAGCCTGCTGCCGCCGCGCGCCTCGGTCAGCCAGCGCGAGCGGCTGCGCGCCGCCGGCGGCGCGCTGATCGGGATCGCGCTGACCGGGCTGGTCAGCGCCGCGCTGCTCGGTTCGGCGCACGCGGCGCTCTGGCTGATCGCGCCGATGGGCGCCTCCGCGGTGCTGCTGTTCGGCGTGCCGGCCAGCCCGCTGGCGCAACCCTGGTCGATCGTCGGCGGTAACGTCGTCTCGGCCCTGATCGGCGTCGCCTGCGCGAAGCTGCTCGGTCCGCCGGTCGCCGCCGCCGCGGCGGCGATCTTCTTCTCGATCGGCGCGATGTTCGCGCTGCGCTGCCTGCACCCGCCGAGCGGTGCGGTCGCGCTGACGGCCGTGCTCGGCGGAACGGCGATCCACGAGCTCGGCTTCGCCTTCGTTGTCGTGCCGGTCGCGCTCGACAGCGTGCTGCTGCTCGCCGCCGCGCTGGTCTACAACAACCTGACGGGCCGCCGCTACCCGCACGACCAGCGCGCCGAGGCACCGCACCCGCACCGCACCGCCGACGCGCTGCCGACCGCGCGGCTCGGCTTCAGCCCGGCCGACCTGCAGGCCGCGCTGAAGGAATACGACCAGGTGCTCGACGTCAGCGTCGACGACCTCGAAGCGCTGTTCCACCGCACCGAGCAGCTGGCGTTCCAGCGCCGCTTCGGCGCGACGCTGTGCCGCGAGATCATGTCGAAGGACGTGCTCGCGGTCGAGTTCGGTACCGAACTGGCGGAGGCGTGGGCGCTGATGCAGGACCATGCGGTGCAGGCGCTGCCGGTGGTGAACAGGCCGCGCCACGTGATCGGCATCGTCACGCGCTCCGATTTCCTGCGCCATGCCGGGCTGACCGAGCAGCCGACCATCGCGCGGCGCCTGCGCGAGTTCCTCCAGCGCACACCGCACACCCACTCGACCAAGCACGAGGTCGTCGGCCAGATCATGACGGCGCCGGCACGCACCGCGCAGGAGGCGACCCCGATCGTCGACCTCGTGCCGCTGATGGCCGACGTGGGCCATCACCACGTGCCGATCGTCGACGACCAGCGGCGGCTGGTCGGCATGGTGACGCAGACGGATCTGGTGGCCGCGCTCTACGAGGTCGCGCTCGGCCGCGCGTTCTGACCGCCTGCGATCCCGCCGACACCGCATCGGCCAAGGTGATGCAGCGCCTTGGCATGCAGGAGATCGGCTTGCAGCGCTGGTACGGCAAGGACCTCCTCACCTACCGCATCGAGGCCGATCGGTGGACCTCCCCCGCGCCGTGAGCGGCCGCGCGCGGTCCGGCGGTCAGGACACCACCTGGTAGTACAGGTTCTGCGGGTGCTTCGCCTGCGCGAAGAAGAACCAGCGCTCGGCCACCAGCCCGGGCACCTGGCACAGCAGCGCCAGCGCCCACGGCCACAGCGAGCCGGTAACGAGCGCGAGCAGCGCGAACAGCGCCGGCAGCGCGAAGCACAGCACGATGAAGCCGAGGCGCACGTTCTTCAGCACCGCCAGCGTGCGGCCGTGGAAGAACTCGCGCGTGTTGAACGAACCGGCCGACATGCCCATCGACTTCTGCACCAGCCGCGACGCGTCGATGCCGGTGGCCGACTGCAATGTCGACTTGTGCTTCAGCGTCGCGTTGCGGCGCAGCGCGAGTGAACGCGTGACCCACGCGACCAGCGTGACGACGAGCGCGGCCGGGCCGGTCACCGCCAGCAGTGCCGACTCGCCCGCGAATGCCGCGAGCGCGCTCGCCAGCACGAGGCCGGAGGACAGGCCGATCAGCGTGAAGTTGACCAGCGTCAGCGGCTGCGCCCATTCCTGGATGAAGCGCAGGCAGGCGTAGATCATCGCGGTGCAATACCAGAGCAGCGCGGCGAGCGCGATGGCCGCCAGCGGCAGCAGCGCCGCGCTCTTGCCCATGTCGATGCCCGCGCGCAGCGCCAGCCACCACAGCGCGACCACGCCGATGAAGGCCGGCAGCACGATCACCTCGCGCGAGAGCCACGAGGTGCGCCACATCAGCACCGCGCGCCAGGCGCGCTCCGGGCGGCCCAGGTGCGCGAACGACGCGGCCAGGCCGATCAGCAGCATCACGACCGCCAGCATCAGCGACGCGCTGACGAAGCCCGGCGCGATCGCCAGCCCCGCCAGCAGCGCGAGCGCGAGCGTCACGACGAGGCCCTGCGCCGCGCCCGCGATCGTCGTGAAGATCACGACGGAAAAGGCCGGATTCATGTCGACCCCCCGACCTTCTCGGTCTTGCGCCGCGGCAGGTACTGGTTGGCGGGCTGGGTCTCCCATTCCGGCATCAACGAATAGCCGCCGCGCTCGCGGATCGCCTTCGAGACCTCGGAGTCCGGGTCCTTCACGTCGCCGAACAGCCGCGCGCCGGTCGGGCAGGCCTTGACGCAGGCGGGCTTGCGGTCTTCCTTCGGCAGGTGCTCGTCGTAGACCCGGTCGACGCACAACGTGCACTTGGTCATCACCTGGCGCTCTTCGTCGAGCTCGCGTGCGCCGTAGGGGCAGGCCCACGCGCAGTACTTGCAGCCGATGCACTTGTCGTAATCGACGAGCACGATGCCGTCTTCCTTGCGCTTGTAGCTGGCCCCGGTGGGGCACACCGGCACGCACGGCGGGTCCTCGCAATGCAGGCAGCTCTTCGGGAAGTGGATCGTGTCGGTGCCGGGGAAGATGCCGGCCTCGTAGGTCTGAACCCGGTTGAAGAAGGTGCCGGTCGGGTCGGCGCCGTAGGGCTTCTCGTCGGCCAGTGGGCCCGCGGAGCCCGAGGTGTTCCATTGCTTGCACGAGGTCACGCAGGCGTGGCAGCCGACGCAGACGTTCAGGTCGATGACGAGCGCGAGCTGCTTGGCGAGCGTGTCGCCCGGTTCCCAGCGCGCGCTGTCGGCGTTGCCTCGCCCGCTGGCGGAAGCGGGTTGGGGTGAGGGGCTCTGCTCCACGAGCGGGAGAGGGAGCGACGCGCCCATGATGTCCTTGAGCCACTGGATCACGATTTGCTCCTTCCGGCGAAGTAGGTCAACACGCTCGCCGCCTTGCCGAGCACGCCTGGCGCGGCCGGCACGGTGGCGATCTGCGGGAACGACTCCTGCGGCTCCTCCGGCTCGGCGGGCCGGATGCGCACGCGCACGTCGTACCAGCCGGCCTGCCCGGTGATCGGGTCCGAATTGCTGATCGTGTTCGACGCGCTGCCGGCAAACGGCAGCTCTTCCGAAATCAGGTGGTTCAGCAGGAAGCCCTTGCGCGCCTCGTCGGCGCCCGGCGCGAGCTGCCACGCGCCGTCGGCCTTGCCGATCGCGTTCCAGGTCCAGACCGTGCCGGGCTCGACCGCCTCGCTGTAGCGGATCATGCAGCGCACCTGGCCCCACTGGCTCTCGACCCAGCACCAGCCGCCGTCGGCGATGCCCGCGGCCTGCGCGGTCAGCGGGTTGACCTGCAGGTAGTTGTGACTGTGGATCTGGCGCAGCCAGGCGTTCTGCGAGTCCCACGAGTGGTACATCGCCATCGGCCGCTGCGTGATCGCGTTCAGCGGGTAGGCCTCGAGATCGGTCGCGGCCTCCTCGAGCGGCGGGTACCAGAACGGCAGCGGATCGAAGTAGGTGTCGATCCGCTCGCGCAGCGCCTCGGGCGGGCGGCGGCCGGCACTCTTGCCCTGCGCCGCGAGGCGGAAGGTCTGCAGCGTGTCGCTGTAGAGCGCGAGCTGCACCGGGTCGTTGCGCTGGCGCCAGCCCTTGTCCTTCGCGAAATCGAGGTACTCGCGGTTCCAGTTCCGCATGTAGTGCATCGTCTCGGGCATGTGGTACTGGAAGACGCAATCGTTCTTCGCGTACATCTCCCACTGTTTCGGGTTCGGCTCGCCGCGCAGGTGCTCGGTGCCGTCCTTGCCGCGCCAGCCCATCAGGAAGCCGATGCCGGGCGCGGGCTGGAAGTTGACGACGAAGTCCGGGTAGTCCTTGAACTTGCGCGTGCCCTCGGCCGTCGTGAAGGCCGGGAACTTCAGCCGCGACGCCAGTTCGATCAGCACCTCCTGGAACGGCTTGCACTGGCCGGTGACCGGCAGCACCGGCACCCGCACCGAATCGACCGGGCCGTCGAACTCCGAGATCGGCCGGTCGAGCATGCTCATCACGTCGTGGCGCTCGAGGTAGGTCGTGTCGGGCAGCACCAGGTCGGCGAACGCCACCGTCTCGCTCTGGAACGCGTCGCAGACGACCAGGAACGGGATCATGTACTCGCCGGCCTCGTCCTTGCGGTTCAGCATCTCGCGCACGGCCATCGTGTTCATGCTGCTGTTCCAGGCCATGTTGGCCATGAAGATCAGCAGCGTGTCGATGCGGTACGGGTCACCCTTCACCGCGTTGGTGATCACGTTGTGCATCAGCCCGTGGGCGCTGAGCGGGTGCTCCCACGAGAACGCGTGGTCGATGCGGATCGGCGAGCCGTCGGGGTTGATCGCCAGTTCGTCCGGATTGGCCGGGAAGCCGAGCGGCGCGGCGTTCAGCGGCGTGTTCGGCTGGATCATCTCGGGCGAATTGAACGCGCGGTAGTTCGGCACGATGTGGCGCGGGTACGGCGCCTTGTGGCGGAAGCCGCCGGGCGCGTCGATCGTGCCGAGCACGCTCATCAGCACCGCCAGCGCGCGCACGGTCTGGAAGCCGTTGGAGTGCGCCGCCAGGCCGCGCATCGCGTGGAAGGCGACCGGGCGCGCCTGCGTGGTCGGGTGCACCTTGCCCCAGGCGTCGGTCCACGGGATCGGCATCTCGAACGCCTGCTTCAGCGCGGTGTCGCCCATCTCGACCGCCAGCTTGCGGATGCGCGCCGGATCGATGCCGGTGATCGCCGCCGCCCACTCCGGCGTGCAGGTCGCGACGCGGTCGCGCAGCAGCTGGAACGACGGCGCGACCTGGGTGCCGTCGGCCAGCGTGTAGTGGCCTTCGAGCGCCGGATCGCACCCGTCGGCGATGCCCTCGGGGTACGCGTTCAGCACCGTGCCGCTGGTCTTGTCCCAGATCAGCTTGTTGTGCGGGTGCCGGCCGTCCCCGGGCGGGCCCTTCTCGGGGTTCGGGTCGAACGCGAACAGGCCCTGGCGCGCGCAGTCGTCGAGCACCACCAGCTGCGGCGCGTTGGTGAAGCGTTTCAGGAACGCGTGGTCGATCCGGTCGGTGCGGATCAGCTCGTGCAGCAGCGCCATGAACAGCGCACCGTCGGTGCCGGGCTTGATCGGGATCCACTCGTCGGCGATCGCCGAGTAGCCGGTGCGCACCGGGTTGATCGAGATGAAGCGGCCGCCGGCGCGCTTGAACTTGCTCAGCGCCACCTTCATCGGGTTGCTGTGGTGGTCTTCGGCGGTGCCGATCATCACGAACAGCTTGGCGCGGTCCAGGTCCGGCCCGCCGAACTCCCAGAAGCTGCCGCCGATCGTGTAGATCATGCCGGCGGCCATGTTGACCGAGCAGAAGCCGCCGTGCGCGGCGTAGTTCGGCGTGCCGAACTGGCGCGCGAACAGGCCGGTCAGCGCCTGCATCTGGTCCCGGCCGGTGAACAGCGCGAACTTCTTCGGGTCGGTCGAGCGGATCTTCTGCAGCCGCTCGGTCAGCATCTCGAACGCCAGCTCCCACGAGATCGGCTCGAACTCGCCGGCGCCGCGCTCGCTGCCGGGCTTGCGGCGCAACGGCTGCGTGAGCCGCGCCGGCGAGACCTGCTTCATGATGCCGGCCGAGCCCTTGGCGCAGATCACGCCCTGGTTCAGCGGGTGGTTCGGGTTGCCGTCGATGTAGCGCAGCTCGCCGTCCCGCAGGTGCACGCGGATGCCGCAGCGGCAGGCACACATGTAGCAGGTGGTGGTCTTGACCTCGGTGGCCGCGGTCGGCGTCACGGCGGCGAGCGGGTCGTGAAGGGGCTCGCGCGACAGGAACTTGAACACCGGCATCTCCTTGGTTCCGCGCGCGAGAGGCGGCGCGGCGATCCCTCATCGTACCGATTCGAGGTGAAAGGCGAAAGCGCACAATCACGGTCAGACCGATCTGAAAATCAGATCACCTGCCCGGAGCCCGAACCATGCCCGCCTCGCCCGCTGCCGTCTCGCGCCTGCGGCTGAACCTGCGTCAGCTCGAAGTCTTCGTCGCGACCGCACGCGGCGGCTCGACCCGCGCCGCCGCCGAGCGCGTCGCGCGCTCGCAGTCGGCCGCCAGCACCACATTGGCCGATCTCGAATCCGCCCTCGGTGCGCCGCTGTTCGACCGCGTCGGCCGCCGCCTGGTGCTGAACGAGAACGGCCGCGCGCTGCTGCCGCGCGCCGCGTCGATGCTCGACGAGGCGACCGACGTGCAGCAGCTGTTCAGCGGCGAGCACCTCGCGCCGTTGCGGGTCGGCGCGAGCCTGACGATCGGCGAATGCATCCTGCCGGAGCTGGTCGGCGCGTGGAAGACGCGCCACCCGAAGAGCCCGGTGCGCCTGACGATCGGCAACACCAGCGACGTGATCGCGTCGGTCGCGGCCTTCGATGTCGACGTCGGCTTCGTCGAAGGCTCGCAGACCCACCCCGATCTGGTCGTCAAGCCGTGGATGAAGGACGAACTGGTGATCGTCGCGTCGCCGGCCCACCCGCTCGCCGGCCGCACCGTCACGCCGCGGCTGCTGCGCGATGCCGAGTGGGCGCTGCGCGAGATCGGCTCGGGCACGCGCGAGGCGGCCGACCGCTGGCTCGTCGAGCACCTCGGCCACGCCAACGTCGCCTACGAGCTGGGCAGCCCGGAGACGATCAAGCGGCTCGTCGTGGCCGGCACGGCGCTCGGCTTCCTGTCGCGCCACGCGGTCGCGCAGGCGCTGGCGCAGGGCACGCTGGTCGAGCTGAAGACCCGGCTGCCGGCGTCGATCCGGCGGCTGGCGATCGTGCTGCATCGCGACAAGCGGCTCGGCGCCGGCGCGGACGACTTCCTCCGCCATTGCGTCGCGGCGGCGCGGCGGCTCGGGGCGTGAGCAGGGCCTGCCGACGCTGTGGGAGGGCATGCGCGACTCGGCGAACGGCCGCCGGCCAGACGCAAAGCGCAGGCGTAGCCGCGCCTGCCGCGAGCATTTGCAGCGCGGCCGCGCCGCCAGTCGACCGCTGAGGCCCGGGGACCATTTGTGATCCGTATGTGTCTTGCGACGGTCATAATTGCCGCTGCCGCGAGGGGCGGCGCCAATATCGAATGCATGCACATGAACGAAGAATTCCTTCTCATCGGTCAACTACTGCAGGCTGAGCGCGCGCCGATCCTGCAGGCGTGGATCGACGAAATCCGCGAATCGGGCGGTCGCGGGGCGTCCACCAAGACGCTCGCGGCCGACACCGACAAGCTCGTCGACGGCCTCGAACAAGGCTTGCGCAGCGGCAAGCCGCCGGCGGATTTCGAGGGCGCCGCCTGGTCGGCGCTCCGGGAGGCGCTGGAGGACATCTCGACATCGGGTGCGGCCCAGGGCATCACCGCGGCCCAGACGAGCGCCTTCGTGCTCGCGCTCAAGCGACCGCTGTTCGAACGCATCCAGACCCGGTTCGCGAACGATCCGGCCCGCCTGGGCAAGGGCGTCTGGGCGATCTCGACCCTGGTGGACAGCATCTCGCAGCACACGCTGACGACCTACCAGAAGTCCCGCGAGGCGGTCATCGAACGCCAGCAGCAGGAATTGCTGGAGCTCTCGACGCCGGTCGTCAAGCTGTGGGAAGGCGTGCTGGCCGTGCCGATGATCGGCACGCTCGACAGCTACCGGACGCAGCTGGTGATGGAATCGCTGCTGCAGCGCATCGTCGACACGGGCTCGGAGCTGGCCATCATCGACATCACCGGCGTGCCGACGGTGGACACGCTGGTGGCGCAGCACCTGCTGAAGACCGTGACCGCCATCCGCCTGATGGGCGCCGATTGCATCATCAGCGGCGTGCGCCCGCAAATCGCCCAGACGATCGTCCACCTCGGCATCGATCTGCAGGGAATCACGACCAAGGCGTCGCTCGCCGATGCGCTGGCGCTGGCGCTGAAGCGCAGCGGCTACGTCGTGACCCGCACCAAGGCCTGAGCCATGTCCGACGGACAACAGCGAATCCCGATCCTGCGGATGGGCAAGTGCCTGCTGGTGACCATCCAGGTCGACCTGCAGGACCAGACCGCGCTGGCGCTCCAGGACGATCTGTCGGCGAAGATCGATTCGATCGGCGCGACCGGGGTCGTCATCGACATCTCCGCGCTCGAGATCGTCGACTCCTTCATCGGCCGCATGCTCGCGGGCATCTCCGGCATCGCCAGCGTGCTGGGGGCGGCGACGGTAGTCGTCGGGATGCAGCCGGCCGTGGCCATCACGCTCGTCGAACTCGGTCTGTCGCTGGAGGGCGTGAAGACGGCGCTCAATGTGGAGCGCGGCCTGCAGATGCTCGCGTCCGTGGGCGACGAGATCAGTGTCCATGGAGACTAAGGGAACGATTCCGTTGCGCGGCGAGCCGGACATCGTCATCTGCCGGCAGACCGTCCGGAAGCTGTCGCAGGAACTCAAGTTCTCACTGGTCGACCAGACCAAGATGATCACCGCAGCGAGCGAGCTGTCGCGCAACACCGTGGTCTATGGCGGCGGCGGTCACATGCGCTGGGAAATCCAGGCCCAGGGCCTGCGGACTGCGCTGCGCCTGTGGTTCGAGGACAAGGGGCCGGGCATTCCGGACGTCGAACGTGCACTGACCGACGGTTGGACCTCGGGCAAGGGCATGGGCATCGGCCTGTCGGGCAGCAAGCGCCTGGTCAACGAGTTCGCCATCGACACCACCGTCGGCGAGGGCACGTCGGTGATGATCGCCCGCTGGAAATGAGCCTGTGATTCCCCACCTGGCTTGTCCCATGCTCGAGTCAAGCCAGATCGGAGACGCGCGTCGCCAGGCGGCGCGGGTGGCGACCGCCGCAGGCTTCAATCCGTTGACGCTGGGCCGGCTGGCGCTCGTGGTCACCGAGCTCGCCACCAACCTCGTCCGACACGCGCAGGGCGGCCTGCTGTTGATCGGCCTTCGCGCCAACACCGCGGTGGCCACGATCGAAGTGATTGCTGTCGATCGCGGGCCCGGCATGCGCGACATCGAGTATTCGATGTCCGATGGCGTCTCGACCGGCGGCACCGCCGGCACCGGTCTGGGCGCGGTGCGCCGCAATGCGGGGCAGTTCCTGATCTTCTCGAAGCCGGGCATCGGCAGCGTGATCGTCGCGCGCCTCGCGGCAGACGGTTCGCCGCTGGACGGAACCGCGCAGCACGCAGGTTCGTTGGTCCATGCCGGCATCTGTGTCGCGGCCCCGGGGGAGACGGTGTCCGGCGATGCCTGGGCGTGCCGACAGGATGGACACCATGCGTCGCTGATCGTGGCCGACGGACTCGGCCACGGGCCGGATGCGGCGGAGGCCGCCGATGCCGCGATACGGGTCTTCGCGATGCATCCCGGGGCCGACGCCCGCGCCGTGGTCGAACGCTGCCACGCCGCCCTGCGATCGACCCGAGGTGCCGCGCTCGCGTCGATCGACATCGACGTCTCGACCCGGTCCCTGAGCTTTTGCGGCGCCGGCAACATCGCGGCGCGCATCATCAGCGGCGTGCAGGATCGCTCGCTGCTCTCGCAGCACGGGACGGTCGGCGTGCAGATCCGTAAGATTCAGGAAGTCGTCTACGAGCTGCCGGACCACGCGGTGCTCGTGGCCCATTCCGACGGCATCGCCAGTCGTTGGGACTTGAAGGAGGTGCCCGAATTGCTGTCGTCCGACCCGATCATCCTGGCCGCCCACCTGATCCACCACAAACTGCGCGGGCGTGACGACGCGACGGTGGTGGTCATGCAGTGCCACTAGCCGGTGCCCGCCATGGCTGACGCGAACCACTCCGTCGCAGCGCTGGAGGCGGCGCTCGCCGAGCGAGGCGCGGAGCTCGATGCGCTGCGTGAGGAGCTCGAGGAGACGAACCGCGGCGTGGTCGCGCTCTACGCCGAGCTCGATGCGCAGGCCGACCAGCTCCGCCAGGCCACCGAGCTGAAGAGCCGGTTCCTGGCCTACATGAGCCATGAGTTCCGCACGCCGATCGCGTCGTTCCAGAGCTTGACGCGATTGCTCCTCAGCCACGCCGACGGCCCGCTGACGCCCGAGCAGGAGAAGCAGATTCGTTTCATCAGCGACACCGCAGGCGAGTTCTCCGACATGGTGAACGACCTGCTGGACCTGGCCAAGGTCGAGGCCGGCCGTGTCGATGTGAACCCGGCCTGGTTCGAGATGGTCGACCTGTTTTCGGCGTTGCGGGGCATGTTCCGGCCCGTGCTGGTCAATCCGGAAGTGAACTTGATCTTCGAGGAGCCGCAAGGCCTCCCGCGTCTGTTCACCGACGATCGGAAACTGTCGCAGATCCTGCGAAATTTCATCTCCAACGCGCTGAAGTTCACCGTTCAGGGCGATGTGCGGGTCTCGGCGATCATGAATGACGATTCGACGGTCACCTTCGCTGTGTCGGACACCGGCATCGGCATCGCAGCCGAGGCCCATGGCTCGATCTTTCACGATTTCGTGCAGGTCGACTCGCCCCTGCAGAAGCGGCTGCGGGGCACCGGGTTGGGCCTGTCGCTGAGCAAGCGAATCGCGGAGTTGCTGGGCGGAACCGTGGGCTTCTCGAGCGACCTGGGCAAAGGCTCCGTCTTTTGGGTCTCCCTCCCGGCGGAACATCACGCGGGGGCGCCTCCGCCATGAGCAAGGCTGCCGGGTTCAACCCCATCGAGCGAGCCGAACACGTGGTGCTCGTGGTCGACGACGACCCCGTCAGCCGTTACACGACGCTCCGGTGGCTCCAGCACGCCGGCTTCCAGACCCGCGAGGCGAGCACCGGGTCTCGCGGGCTGGAACTGGCGGATGCCACCGTCTCCGCCATGGTGCTCGACGTCAATCTGCCGGACATCAGCGGCTTCGACCTGTGCCGGCTGATCCGCTCGCGCGACGACGCCGACTACCTGCCGGTGCTGCACCTGAGCGCGGCCTTCGTGACAGACGAAGACAAGGTCCGAGGCCTCGACTCCGGCGCCGACGCGTACCTGACCCATCCGGTCGATCCCTCGGTGCTTGTCGCGACGGTCCAGGCGCTCGTGCGCACGCGCATGGCCGAGGGCGCGTTGCGACGGAGCGAGCAGCATTTCCGCGCCATGTACCAGCGTGCGCCGATCGGCATGTGCCTGCTCGACCTGTCGGGCAAGGTGATCGAGGCGAACCCGTGCATGCTCGGTTTTTTGGGGGGCACCGATGACGTCATCGGCCGGCGGCTGGTCGAGTGGGTGCCTCTGGAGTTCCGCGAGGCGGCCCGGGCGTTCCTCGCCATCGAAGCGCTTGCCAGCGACGACGTGCAGTTCCCGCTGCTGCGCGCCGACGGCTCCACGCTGCGGGTGAACTGGTCGATGCTGCCGCTGTTGAAACACGGCGTTCACATGGTCCTGGCGACCGACGTGACCGCGCCGGCCCTGCTCGAGGAGCAGCGCCAGCTGGCGCTGCAGCGCGAGAGGGCGGCCCGGGCGGACGCGGAGCGCCTGGGCCGCATCAAGGACGAGTTCGTGGCCGTGCTGTCGCATGAGCTGCGCACGCCGCTGACCACGATGATCGGCTGGATGCAGATCTTCCGTCGCGGCCCGCTGGATGAAGCCAGGCGGCAGAAGGGCCTCGAGATCATCGAGCGCAACCTCGCGTTGCAGGCGCGGCTGGTGTCGGACCTTCTCGACATGTCCAGCATCAACCTGGGCAAGATGAGGTTGTCGCTGAGCCAGGTGGATGTTCCGGAGCTGATCGACTCGGTCATCGAGGCGTCCGAAGCCTTGATCGCGGAGCGCCGTGTGATCGTCAGCATGCATGTCGATCCTGACTGCCCCGAGATCCGCGCCGATCCGGCGCGGCTGCAGCAGATTGCTTCCAACCTGCTGGGCAATGCGATCAAGTTCTCGGCTGCCGGTGGCAAGATCTCGATCGCGGTGAAGCCCGAGAACGCCGGTCTTCGGATCTCCTTCCTGGACGAAGGCCAGGGGATCCCGACGGAGTTTCTGCCCAACCTCTTCGATCGCTTCTCCCAGGCGGATGCGGGCAGCAACCGGCGGCACGGCGGGTTGGGACTGGGGCTGTCGATCGTGCGCCACCTGGCCGAATCGCACGACGGGACCGTTTCCGTTCGCAGCGACGGCCTGGGGCACGGCGCGAACTTCGATGTGTGGCTCCCGACCGCAGGACCCGGAGGCGATGAGGCGAGCGCCGGACATGTGGAGCCGGACCAGGCGGACGCCGACGCGACGCTCACGGGTGCCTCACTGTTGGTGGTCGAGGACGATCCGGACATCGGCGCAACGCTTTCACTGATCCTGCGCGACCGGGGCGCGAGGGTGCGTGTGGCAACCAACTACGAAGAAGCGCTGACCGAGTTGAGGAGCGAATTGCCCGATGTGCTGCTGAGCGACATCGGCATGCCGGGAAAGGACGGGTACGCGCTGATCGAGGAAATTCGAAACGACGCGGCCCTGCGCCACGTGCCCGCGGTGGCGATCACTTCCTACGCGCGGGAACAGGACCGCGTCTTCGCCCTCGCGAGCGGGTTCAACGCGCATTGTTCGAAGCCCGTGCGGGCGATCGAACTTGTGCATGTGGTTCAGCAACTGATGGCGAACAAGGAGACCCGCCATGGACATCCTCTTCGTTGAAGACAGCCCCGCCCTGCGCTACTCCATCGCGAAGGAACTGCGGTTGCACGGGCACACGGTCCACGAGGCGGAAAGCGCCGAACAGGCCCTGGTCGCCCTGGCCGAGCACGAGGTCGACGTCCTGATCACCGACATCGGCTTGCCGGGCGTATCCGGCGATGTATTCGCCGCGGAAGCGCGCTCGCTGCGACCGACGTTGCGCGTGGTCTTCGCGACGGGACTGGAAAGCATCAAGGCGCCGCACTACCGCGATGCGGGTCCGACCGTGCTGCGCAAACCCTACCAGTGGAACGAGTTGCAAGCCGCCATAGACAAGGCACGCTGAGCCTGCGCCGCTCGCGAAGACGGCGTTGCGCCATCGGTCGATCGCGAGACGAGATGGCCAAGCCGGTCCACACGCCGGCGATCCGCGCCGACGACCACGATGCGCTCCCGCTCGGTGGCGGCGCGGCGGCTCGGGGCGTGAGCTAGGCTCGCACCGAGAACACAGGGAGACTCCCCATGACTGAACACCCGGCCGCATCGGCCCCGGTCGCCGTTGTCACCGGCGCGGCGCGCGGCATCGGCCTCGCCTCAGTGCGCTGGTTCCTCGCGCAGGGCCACCGCGTGGCGCTGCTCGACATCGACCGCGACACGCTGCTGCGCGCCGCCGCCGACATCGGCGAGCCCGCCGCGCGCGTGCTCGCGCTGCACTGCGACGTGGCCGATCCGGCGCAGGTGCAGGCGGCGATCGACCGCGTCGCCGATCACTTCGGCCGCATCGACGCGCTCGTCAACAACGCCGGCGTCGCGGTGTTCAAGACGCTGGGGCAGACGAGCTTCGCCGAATGGCGCCACGTGATGGCGACCAACCTCGACGGCGCGTTCCTCTGCTCGCAGGCCTGCGTGCCGGTGATGCGCCGCACGGGCAGCGGCGCGATCGTCAACATCGCCTCGATCTCGGGCCTGCGCGCGAGCACCCTGCGCGTGGCCTACGGCACCAGCAAGGCCGCGCTGATCCACCTGACCAAGCAGCAGGCGGCCGAGCTCGGCACCGTCGGCATCCGCGCCAACGCGATCGCGCCGGGGCCGGTCGAGACCGAGATGGCCAGGCTCGTGCACACGCCCGCCATCCGCGCCGACTACCACGACGCGATCCCGCTCGGCCGCTACGGCACGCTGGACGAGATCGCCGCCGCGATCGGCTTCCTGTGCAGCCCGGCGGCGAGCTACGTCAACGGCCAGGTGCTGGCGGTGGACGGCGGCTTCGATGCCACCGGCGTGGGCCTGCCCACGCTGCGGCGCGACGCGGCGGCCGGTGGCTGAAGCCGGCCCCAAGACCGCATCCGCATCGCGATCCCCGCGGCCGGCGCAAGATAGCGTTCTTGGACGTTCAACCGAGGAAGATCACATGCCAGAAGCCACCCGCGAGGGACAACCGGTCCCGCAGGTCAAGTTCCGCTACCGCGCAAACAACGAGTGGAAGGAGATCACCTCCGACCAGCTGTTCAAGGGCCGCACGGTCGCGGTGTTCTCGCTGCCGGGCGCGTTCACGCCCACCTGCTCGAGCACGCACCTGCCGCGCTTCAACGAGCTCGCCTCCACGTTCAAGGACAACGGCGTCGACCAGGTGGTCTGCATCGCCGTGAACGACCCGTTCGTGATGGAGGAATGGGCCAAGAGCCAGGAGTGCGACAACGTCTTCATGCTGCCCGACGGCAACGGCGCGTTCACCGAGCAGATGGGCATGCTGGTCGACAAGAGCGACCTGAACTTCGGCAAGCGCTCGTGGCGCTACTCGATGCTGGTGCGCGACGGCATCGTCGAGAAGATGTTCGTCGAGCCCGACGAACCCGGCGACCCGTTCAAGGTCTCGGACGCCGACACGCTGCTGCACTACGTCAACAGCAATGCCCGCGAGCCCGACCAGATCGCGCTGCTGACGCGCGAGGGCTGCGCCTTCTGCGCCAAGGCCAAGAAGGACCTGGCCGAGGCCGGCGTCACCTACGCCGAGGTGCCGCTGCCGCACCACATCCGCACCCGCGCGCTCGGCGCCATCGCCAGGGCCAAGACGGTGCCGCAGCTGTTCGTCAACGGCGAGCTGATCGGCGGCAGCGATGCGGTCGAGGCCTGGGTGAAGCGCCGCGCGGCAGCCTGACGCGCCCTCACTTCGCGGCGGCGGCCGCGAGCCCGTCGAGGATCGCCGCGCCGATGCGCACACGCTCGGCGATGGGGTAGCTGCGGTTCGCGAGCAGCACGACGCCGATGCGCCGGGCCGGCACGAACGCCACGTACGCGCCGAAGCCGCCGGTCGAGCCGGTCTTGTTGAACAGGCGCGGCCCGGCGGGCGGCGTCGCCGTCACCCGCGTGGCCGGGTTGGACTCGTAGAGCAGCTTGCCGGAATTGCCCTGCAGCAGGCGCGGCAACGGCACCGGGTACGGGTACTGCTCCCAGCCCAGCCCCTGCACCGTCCCGCCGACCGCGTAGCGGCCCACCTGCGTGCCCTCGACCGCGCGCCGCACGGGGGTGTCCAGCGCGCTCGCGTCGATGTTGAGTTGCACGAAGCGGATCATGTCCGCCGCGGTCGACTTGACGCCATACGCTTCCGCATCGAACACGCCCGGCGACACCCGCCGCGGCCGGCCCTTGGCATCGTGGCCCAAGGCGTAATCGGGCATCGCGCCGGCCGGCACGCGCACGAAGGTGTGCGCCAAGCCGAGCCGGGGCAACAGCTCGGTCTCGACCGCATCCGCGAACTCCCGCTGCAACGCGAGCGCGGTGAGGTGGCCGAACAGGCCGATGCTCACGTTGGAATAGAGGCGGCGCGCGCCCGGCGGCGCGTCCGGCACGAAGCGCTGGAGGTACGGCACGAGCTGCGCGGCGCTTGCCACCTCGTCAGGCACCTGCAGCGGCAGCCCGCCCGCGGTGTAGGTGCCGAGTTCGAGCAGCGACGCCCGGTCGATCGCCCGCCCGGCCAGCTCGGGCATGAACCGGCTGGGGTGATCCGCCAGCGAGAGCTTGCCGAGCGCCTGCGCATACAGCCCGAGCGTCGCAGTGAAGGTCTTGCTCAAGGAGCCGAGCTCGAACAACGTGGACTCGGTGACCGGCCGATTCGAGGCGCGGGATGCGACGCCGTAGTTGAAGAAGTAGGTTTGGCCGTCGATCGTGACGGCCGCGGCCAGGCCGGGCACTTGGTGGGCGGCCATGACGGGTTTGACGGCCGCGTCGACGAGCGTGCGCAAAGCGGCGGGGTCGGGGGCGGCGGTGGCGGCCGTGGCGGCCGTGGCGGCCGTGGCGGCCGTGGCGGCCAAGGAGAATGCGACGGTAGAGGCCGCAAGCGCAAGTTCTAGGAAGAGAAGCATGCGCGCAATTGTGACGAGTGACATCGACGGGCTTTGGCGTGCGGAACCTCCCGGTGCTGAATCGCAGGCGAATTTGCCGCTAGGTTGCATCACAGCAATTGCGGTTGACCAGGGCGCTGGCCGACGAATGCTCGGTAGCCGGCGCCCGGCCGACACCAAGCAAACCTATAGATGCCGATCACCGAGGCTCAGCAGGGAACGACGCCGTAGTGAGTTGGGGCAGGAGATCGGTCTCGTTGCCACTTCATTCCGATCGTCCCAAGGTATCAGCTATGCTGGATATACGAACAGTGCTTTTGCATGCGGGCTTGGATGTCGGAGCCCTCCAAGAAGAGGCTCTTCGTTGGAGCCCGGACGCCAAAGTTGGGCGCTTGCACATAAACATAGATATATATCTACACATTTTTGTGATAGCATCAAAACATGAAAATTGCAGGTATGTTCGCGGGAATCGGGGGCTTCGAGTTGGGCTTTCAAGAGTCCGGCCACAACACCGAACTGCTTTGCGACATCCTGCCAACGGCCCAGGCGGTACTGCGCCATCGCTTCCCGGGCACCGAGGTCATATCGGACATCGGCGACATCCAGGGGCTCTCAAACGACATCGAGGTCGTCACGGCCGGCTTTCCTTGTCAGGACCTGTCCCAAGCCGGTAGAACTCAAGGCCTCGACGGACACAGAAGCGGACTGATCGGCGAAGTCTTCAGACTGCTCGCCAAGCGCAAGCGCGCGCGACGGCCAGTTCCATGGGTCGTCGTGGAAAACGTTCCCTTCATGCTGCAGTTGAACGGTGGTGCGGCGATGAGGGCCATCATCGAAGAGTTCGAACGACTCAAATATCGTTGGGCATATCGAGTCGTTGACACGAACAGTTTCGGCTTGCCGCAGCGCCGCGAGCGTGTCTATCTAGTGGCCTCTACTGTCGGCGATCCAGCAGAGGTCTTGCTGGCAGACGACAGACCTCTAGCTCGACCAGCGACCGACCTCGTCAACCTTGCCCACGGCTTCTATTGGACCGAGGGCCTGGGAGGACTCGGATGGGCGGTAGACGCCGTCCCGACGTTAAAGAACGGGAGCACGATCGGCATCGCTAGTCCTCCCGCGATCCTCCTTCCGGACGGTCGCATCGTGAAGCCTGGCATACGCGCCGCCGAAGCGATGCAAGGTTTCGCTCCGGATTGGACAATCGCGGCCGAAAGCGTGGCCAAGGCGTCTCTGCGCTGGGCGCTTGTGGGCAACGCGGTTAGTGTTCCGGTCCCGCGTTGGATCGGCCGACGCATCGTGTCTCCCGGGACGTACGCGGTCGAATGCGATCGCGAGTTCCCTTCGTTCGGCAAGGCGCCCCGGGCCGCTCGATTCGATGGCACCAAGAGGCATGCCGTGAATGTCAGCCCGGACCCCTTGGGCCTTCGAGGTACATCCTTGCCCAGCCTCCTCGGTAACGACTTTACTTTGCTCTCGCAACGAGCGACCGCAGGGTTTCTGAGCAGAACGCGGCGCGCGAAGCTGCGCTTCGCACCCGGCTTTATTCAAGCTGTAGAGCGGCATCTCGAAGAGGTGACAAAGCTGGAGAGCGTCGGTGCAGCGCGAGTCACCGAACAAGCCTCCGGCCGCGTGACGGCGTTGCTCGCGGCTTGACTTAGATCCTCGCGAAACGAGTTCCGTACAGCTGGGACAGCCGCCGAACGAACCGTCCGTAGTCGAAATCGGAAGTAGGTTCGGGTGCGGGCGGAGAGTCGACCGGCAGTGTCATCGGACTCCCGTCATTACGACAGAAGACCACCAATGCGCCCACGGCGTCGAAGCCGTCGTCACCCACCTTTGATCGGAACTGCAGTTTGCTCAAACCTTCGAGGACAAGCGTCGCCACGTTAGGCTTGTGAATCGATACGCGCGGAGCCGTCGTTTCGAGCGGAAACTCGTTCTTGTCCGGAGAAACGAACGTGTCGGACGCGTTGATGAGAACGACACCCGCCGCGATGGCTTCGTTATTGTCGCCGTGGATCGTCTGATGCGAGCTGGTTAGCTCGTCGTGCAATCGAGGACGGGCCTTTTGATGCGCTGTCATGGCCGCCTTGGCTTCCGTCGCGACGAGGACCGACGACACACCCGATAGCGCGAGCGTTGGCAACGCGTCCAGCTCCAGCCGTTCTGCCGCGTTCAATTCAATTCCGTACACACCAGCGAGCTCGGCGAAATCTGAGGCCTTCTTGGCTCCGCCTTTCGAACCACCCGAGGACGCGATCGGGGCGGGTATGCAGACAACAAGATCAAGGTTCTTCTTTTTCTTATTTCTGAAGTCGTGCATCTCATGGTTGATGCCAAGCCCAATCCGCCCGATCCGAGCGTGTTCTCTGAGCAATGCGCAATGCCGCATAAAGTCGAAAACCAACGTCCAGCAGGCGATCTTCGAGTGCCGATCGCTGCGCGAGTGGTACTGCCAGGAATTGCCGTGCGCGAATTTGCTTGTGCCGGTCCCAAATGTCGGCTTGCTCAATGTCCGAACCAGAATCCCGGGCCCGAGCATTTCCACTACGCTTCGCCTTCCAGGAAGGTGTCGATTCCTTGCCGAACGACCTCACTTATCGTGACGCCACGAGTGGCCGCCAGGACCTTAAGCTTATGTCGTTGATCTTTGGAGATCAGCACGGAAATCCGCACCGTGTCGTCACTCTGCTCGTCGTAAACGGGCACATCAGATTTGGCGCGCTTGCGCAAAGCCGACTTCGCGGCCGATCCGGAAGGATTGCGTACATGCATATGTGCATACAGTTTAACCGTAGGATTCATCTCCGATGACAGACACGCTCGACCGCAAAGCCCGAAGCGAGCTGATGTCCCGGGTGCGGCAAAAGCACACCGAGCCTGAAATGGCTGTTCGCCGATCGCTGCACGCCGAGGGGTTGCGCTATGTCCTTCACCCCGCCGACCTACCCGGAAAACCGGATCTGCTCTTCCCCAAATACGGCGCGGCCGTGTTCGTGCACGGTTGCTTCTGGCACGGGCACGATTGCCGGGCGGGGCGGACCCCGTCGACCAACTCGGCATTCTGGCAGTTGAAGATCGATCGGAACCGTGAACGCGATGCTCGAAAGACCGGGGAGTTGGAAGCTCGCGGCTGGCGCGTGTTTACCGTCTGGGAGTGCGAAACGAAGCGATGTGATTTCGACCGACGCATGTCTCTGATTGCCTCGTCCATCAAGACCACGGTCGATCCGATACGGAAGGGCCCGAAACGCAGTCGTTGAGCAGTCCGCCTTGCGCCGGCTCAGTCACATAACCCAATGTCGACGAGCCCGATACGACAGGCGTGTCGCTACGGAGTTGCCCGCGGCGAACTCAGCGTGACCCCGACCTATGGCTTGCGGTCTACCGGCCTCGTCGGACGACGCAAAGAACACTCGTCGGTCGGTTCGGATTCGTCCGGAACGGAATGACACAGAACAGTTACGGGCCTGCAGAGACTGCACCGGCCCTGAGTCCCCCAAAAAACGGCGCTGCCCATGCGCGAGTGACCGCCGGAGGCCTTGGATGGCCCCTAACCTGCCAGATGTCGAGATTTCAGTCTCGTCCATTAGCATCACCCGTGAGACTCAACAACTACCGCCGGACTAAACAGTTCGCGGAGAATGTCTCCCATATGGAGGAAAAGAGATATGGCCATCAAGAAGACACTTCCGGCAACCGAGGAGCAAAAGGCAAACGCTGAAGCGCAGGTTCGCGAACAGAAGCAGCAAGTGGACTACCAGACCAAGGACTTCACGATCGAAGTCATGGTGCAGAAGTTCTTGGAAGGCGAGGAAGATGATGAGAACGAAATCTATATTCCTGCCTACCAGCGCGCGTTCGTCTGGTCCGATGAACGAAAGAGCAAATTTGTCGAGTCAGTGCTGCTTGAACTGCCGATCCCATATCTGTTCATTGCATCACTGCCTAAGAGCATTGAAGAGGACGAAGGTCGTGCGGAGGTCGTGGATGGCTCTCAGCGCCTGCGAACACTCGCCGCGTTCTTGAACAACGAACTGCGTCTGGAGGGCTTGCAGAGACTCCCTAAGCTCAACGGCTTCACTTTCTCTGATTTGGAGATGTCGCGCCAACGAAAGCTCAAGCGCCAAGGCATTCGTGTAATAGAACTGTCAGACAAGGCAAACGAACAGATCCGCAGGGACATTTTCGAACGCATCAACACTGGCAGCGACGAGCTTCGCGACATGGAGAAGCGGAAAGGAATTTATGAGGGTCCGTTCTATGACTTCATTCGGGAGTGCGCCGCCCAAGAAGAGTTCAAGCGCGTTTGTCCAATCTCTCACGTTAAGCAGCGCCGAGAAGAGGCTGAGGAGCTGGTCCTGCGCTACTTCACCTACTGCGAAAGATATCGTCTGTTTAAGCATGACGTTCAGAAGTTCCTCGACCAGTTCCTAAAAGAACATCAGAACCAGTTTCCCCGAGCGCAGATGCAGGCGGAGTTCGACCGCATGGTTAAGTTTGCCAAAGCGGCCCTTCCTTCCGGATTCCGCAAAGGGCCAAAATCTTCATCTGTCCCACGTGTCCGATTCGAGGCATTGGCGTGCGGCATAACGCTTGCGCTGCGCGAAGAGCCAGATCTTGAACCGGATCGAAAATATATTCGTGAGTGGCTCGAATCCCCCGAGTTCAGGGAGCATGTAGTTTCGGACGCGAGCAACTCGGGACCTCGCCTTCGTGGGCGCATTGAATTCGTGCGCGACAAACTGCTCGCTTAGCTATGGGCACCGCCGACACTGAGTTCAAGCGCCGCAATACGGAAATCGTTGAGTTCCTTGCGCACTTGCAGACTATTGAAATTCAAACCGGACTTCCGCCGTCGCTTCTGAATACGATGAAGGCGTCAGCAGTTTTGATGCTCTACAACCAAGTCGAATCAACGATGACGAACATTCTCCAAGAGGTGTTCGATCACTTTGAGGCGCACGCAGTTGATTTTGATGATCTCAACGACAAGATGAAGAGCGTCGTTTTGAGCTACGCCAAGAGTCACAAGCCATCCACGTTGGTAGGAGCGATGTCTAGCTTAACAAAGACCCTTGTTGTCGCCAGCTTCGACCGGACGACCTTGTTCTCGGGCAATGTCGACGCTCGGAGGATCCGGGATACGCTGGCGGACTATGGCGTGATTTTTGGGGCCAAGAAGTACTCGGGGGACGCTTTACTTCGCATAAAGGCTGAGCGCAACAACCTCGCCCATGGAAACGTGTCGTTTGCCGACAGTGGGAAGACGTTTAGCATGAAAGACATCCAAGACCTTCATGAAAAGACCAGTAAGGTTCTGGCTAACGCGCTAACCGACTTCTCTCTGTTCATATCGAATAGAAACTACGCGTAGACCCGGGGCGACAGCTCGTCGGGACGAGGATAGTTCGCCTCTTCGAGAATTTGAAGTTTGACCCAGTGCCGCTTCTGAAAGGTACCGGAATCGAGCCGGCAAGTCCGGATGGCGTAAATGGTGTTGCGCGGAACGTTATCTCCTCGCATACGGCCTAGCCAATTGCGACCAATCAATCAACGCCGCCCCGCCAACACCGCCAACGCCACCGACGCAATCCGCGACTGCAGCGAATCCGCCCGCGAGGTCAGCACCACCGGCACCGTCGCCCCCAGCACCAGCCCGGCGCAATCCCCGCCGCCGATGTAGTTGAAGCTCTTGTAGAGCATGTTGCCGGCGTTCAGGTCGGGCATCAGCAGCAGGTCGGCGTCGCCGGGCACCGGCGAGTCGATCTTCTTGATGCGCGCCGCCTCGGCCGAGATCGCGTTGTCGAAGCCGAACGGGCCGTCGACGATCGCGCCCGGCCAGGTGCCCTCCTGCCCCAGCTTGACAAGCGCCTGCGCATCGAGCGTGGCCGGGATCGCGGGGTTCACCGTCTCCACGGCCGCGACGATGCCGACCTTCGGGTGCGCGATGCCCAGCGTCTGCAGCAGGCCGATCGCGTTGGTCAGGATGTCGCGCTTGGCGGGCAGGTGCGGCGCGATGTTGACGACGCAGTCGGCCAGCGCCAGCAGCTTGGGGTAGCGCGGCAGGTCGAACAGGAAGACGTGGCTGATGCGCGTGTGGCCGCGCAGGCCGGTGCCCTTGTGAACGATCGCGGCCATCAGCTCGTCGGTGTGCAGCGAGCCCTTCATCAGCGCGTGCACCTCGCCGCTGCGCGCGAGCGCGGTGGCGCGCAGCGCGGCCTCGGCCGGCGCGTCGGGCGTCTCGATCAGCTCGAAGCGCCGCAGGTCGACCTGCGCCGCCTCGGCGGCCTGCGCGATGAGCGCGCGCGGGCCGATCAGCACCGGCGTCGCGATGCCGGCGTCGAGGACGCGCGCCGCCGCGTCGAGCGCCAGCGCATCGCCTGGCCAGACGATGCCGATGCGCGATGTCGCGCCGCCGGCCGCGGCCTGCGCACGCGCGCGGTCGACGAGCGCCGCGAGCCGTGCGTGCGTGAACACCAAGGCGGGCTCGCCCATCGCGCTTAGACGTAGTCCTTGTACTTCTCGAGGAAGCGCACCGGCTTGGCCAGCGCATCGCGGCGGAACGGGTCGCCCAGCTCGCGGGTGCACATGATCTCGATCACGGTGGTCTTGCCTTCCTTCATCTGCGCGTCGATGGCCTTCTTGAGCGCCGGGCCCACGTCCTCGAGCTTGTCGACGACCACGCCCTCGGCGCCCATCGCGATCGCGATGCCGGCGAAGCTGGTGTTGTCGAGCTCGCCCGCGACGAAGCGGCGGTTGTAGAAGTCGACCTGGTTCTTCTTCTCCGCGCCCCACTGGCGGTTGTGGAACACGATCGAGGTGACCGGGATGTTGTGGCGCACGCAGGTCATCAGCTCGCTCATGCTCATGCCCCAGGCGCCGTCACCGGCGTACGAGATCGCGGGCCGGTCCATCGCCGCGCACTTGGCGCCGATGATGGTGGGCAGTGCGTAGCCGCAGTTGCCGAAGCTCATCGGCGCGAAGAACGAGCGCGGCTCCTCGAAGCGCAGGTAGCTGTTGGCCACCGAGTTGATGTTGCCGATGTCGGTCGAGACCATCGCGCGCGGCGGCATCGCCTTCTCGAGCTCGCGCAGCACCTGGCGCGGGTGCAGCCAGTTACCCGGCTCCTTGGCCTGCTCCTCGATCATGTCCAGGCTGAACGCGTCGCGCTCGTGGGTCCACTCGTCGAGTTCCTTCTCCCACGCGGCCTTCTCGCTCTTGATCGTCTCGGCGCGGGCGGCCTTGGTGGCGTCGCAGGCCAGCGTCTTGCCTTCGAGGCGCGCGGTGATCGCCTTCGCGGCGGCCTTGGCGTCGCCGTGGATGCCGACGGTGATCTTCTTCACCAGCCCGAGGTTGGTGTGGTCGGCCTCGACCTGGATGATCTTCGCGTCCTTCGGCCAGTAGTCCATGCCGTGCTGCGGCAGCGTGCCGAACGGGCCCATGCGCGAGCCGAGCGCGATCACCACGTCGGCCTGCGCGATCAGCTTCATCGCGGCCTTGCTGCCCTGGTAGCCGAGCGGGCCCGCCCACAGCGGGTGGCTGGCCGGGAACGCGTCGTTGCGCAGGTAGCCGGTGACGACCGGCGCGCCCAGGCGCTCAGCCAGCGCCTTGCATTCGGCGACCGCATCGCCCATCACCACGCCGCCGCCCGCCAGCACGACCGGGAACTTGGCGTTCGCGAGCAGCTCGGCCGCGGCGTTCAGGCTGTTCTCGCCGCCGGCGCCACGCTCCACGCGCATCGGCTTCGGGATCTCGACCGTGATCTCGCCGTAGAAGTAGTCGCGCGGGATGTTCAGCTGCGTCGGGCCCATCTCGCTGATCGCGCGGTCGAAGCAGCGCGCGGTGTACTCGGCCATGCGCTTCGGGTTGTTGACGTGGCCCTGGTACTTGGTGAACTCCTGGAACATCGGCAGCTGGTTGGCCTCCTGGAAGCCGCCCAGGCCCATGCCCATCGTGCCGGTCTCGGGCGTGATGATCACGACCGGGCTGTGGGCCCAGTAGGCGGCCGCGATCGCGGTCACGCAGTTGCTGATGCCGGGGCCGTTCTGGCCGATCACGACACCGTGGCGGCCGCTGACGCGGGCGTAGCCGTCGGCCATGTGGCCGGCGCCCTGCTCGTGCACGACCGGGATCAGGCGGATGCCGGCCGGAGCGAAGATGTCCATCGCGTCCATGAACGCGGAGCCCATGATGCCGAACATGTCGGTCACGCCGTTGGCGACCATCGTCTCGACGAAGGCCTCGGACGGGGTCATCTTCTGCACGCCCTGGACGGCAGTGCGGGCGGCGGGGGTGGGTTGCTTGCTCATGGTTGTCTCCGGTCGGGGTCTGAACGATCCGGAACGCTCTGTTCCGGAAATTGAAACTGGAGCGGACTATAGATGCGGCGTTCCGGCGCGTCAACGAATTTTATAAATCGAGACGCTGTGTACTATTTTCCGGAACGTGACTATCATCCCGCCACAATGAATGCCGTCCACGCCCTGCGCCCCGAACCCGCCGAACTGGGCGGCGACACGCCGACGATGCGCCTGATCGCGCTGCTCGAGGTGATCGCCGCGAAGGACCAGCGCTACTCGCTTCAGGGGCTGGTCGAGGAGACCGGCCTGCCCAAGCCGACGCTGCACCGCATGCTGCAGCAGCTGGAATCCGCGGGCCTGCTGCAACGCGAGGGCGACGGCCGCCACTACGGCACCGGCACGCGGCTTCGGCGCCTGGCCGAGAACCTGCTGCTGAACGACACCCACCACGGCGCGCGCCACGTGGTGCTGCGGCACCTGGTGGAAGAAGTGGGCGAGAGCTGCAACATCACCGCGCTGTCGGGCAGCGAGGTGATCTACCTCGACCGGGTCGAGACCGCCGCGCCGCTGCGCTTCTACCTGCACCCCGGCTCGCGGGTGCCGGCGCACTGCTCGGCCAGCGGCAAGGTGCTGCTCGCGCAGATGACGGCCGCGCAGCGACAGCGCCTGCTCGCGCACGCGCCGCTCGAGAAGTACACCGCCAAGACGCTGACCGACCTCGGCAAGTTCGAGAAGGAGATCAAGCGCGTGCAGGCCGACGGCTACGCGCTCGACGACGAGGAGTTCCTGCCCGGCCTGCTGTGCCTGGCGGTGCTGGTGCCGTCGCCGGCCGGCCTGTCCAACCTGTGTGTGGCCGTGCAGGCGCCGATCATGCGGCTGACCGCCGCGAAGGCGAAGCAGCTGCTGCCGGCGTTGCAGCGTGCCGCGCTGGCGCTGAGCCGCATCGACAACAAGGTGTGAATGCGATGACTGACCTGTCCGTCCTGCGCCCTGACCGGCTCGTCTCCGCCCGCGAGGTGTTCGGCATCGACAGCGACCTGAAGGTGCCTGCGTTCGCCGAGCGCGACGAGCACGTGCCGGAGATCGACAGCGTCTACCGCTTCAACCCGGCGGTGACGCTGGCGATCCTCGCCGGCTTCACCAGGGACCGGCGCGTGATGGTGCAGGGGCTGCACGGCACGGGCAAGTCCACCCACATCGAGCAGGTGGCGGCGCGGCTGAACTGGCCGTGCGTGCGCGTGAACCTCGACGGCCACATCAGCCGCCTCGATCTGGTCGGCAAGGATGCTGTCGTGCTGCGCGACGGCCAGCAGGTCACCGAGTTCCAGGAAGGCATCGTGCCGTGGGCGCTGCAGCGGCCGGTCGCGCTGATCTTCGACGAGTACGACGCGGGCCGGCCCGACGTGATGTTCGTGATCCAGCGCATCCTGGAGCGCGACGGCCAGTTCACGCTGATGGACCAGAACAAGGTGCTGCGCCCGCACCCGTTCTTCCGCCTGTTCGCCACGGCCAACACCGTCGGCCTGGGCAACCTGAACGGGCTGTACCACGGCGCGCAGCGGCTGAACCATGCGCAGATCGACCGCTGGAACATCGTCGCGTCGCTGAACTACCTGCCGCGCGACGAGGAGGTCGCGATCGTGCAGGCGCGCGTGCCGTCGCTGGCGAACGAGGCCGGCACCGCGCTCGCGCGGCAGATGGTCGCGGTGGCCGACCTGACGCGCAAGGGCTTCGCGGCGGGCGACCTGTCGACGCTGATGTCGCCGCGCACCGTGATCACCTGGGCCGAAAACCTCGAGATCTTCGGCGACGCGGCGCTGGCGTTCCGGCTGTCGTTCGTCAACAAGTGCGATGAAGCCGAGCGACCGACGGTGGCCGAGTATTTCCAGCGCTGCTTCGATCGCGAACTCGACGAGTCGTACCAGCTCACCGGCGATCCGAAGTGAGTGAAGCCCAGCTCCGGGCGCGGCATCAGGAGCGCATCGAGGAACTCTGCGCCGCAGCGATACGCGCGCTCAGCGGCGAGCGCGATCTGCATTTCCGCGGTCGTCGGCTGCACCGCGGGCGGCGCGCGTTGCCGCTGTACGCGCCGCACCTGAACCCGTCGCTCGACACGGACGATTTCGCGTCGTTCCGCGGCGCCGCCGACGGCTTCGGGCTGCGGCTCGCTCACAGTGACGCCAAGCTGCACGCGCGGCTGTGCCCCGCCGATCCGGTCGAGCGCATGGTGTTCGAGCTGCTCGAGCAGTTCCGCTGCGAAGCGCAGGCCGATGACGCACTGCCCGGCGTGCGCCGCAACCTGCGGCACCGCTTCGAGGCCTGGTCGCTCGCGTTCCACCATGGCGGCGGGACCGACAGCGCGCGCGGCCTGCTGCTGTACACGGTCGCGCAGATGTGCCGCGCCCGCGTCACCGGCGAGCCGGTCGTCGAGGAGACCGAAGACCTGCTCGAAGCGACCCGCGCCGGCATCGGCCCGCTGATCGGCACGCCGCTCGCCGGGCTGAAGCGCGAGCGCGCGAACCAGGCCGCGTACGCCGTGCATGCGCTGGCGATCGCCCAGACGATCGCCGCGATGCTGCGCTCGGCCGATGAAGAATCGGCGCCCGACGACGAAGCGCTCGACGAGGACGCCTGGGCCGCGTTCGCGCTGCTGCTCGACAGCGGCGAGGAGATCGACGACGGCGTCGCGACCGCGGTGTCCGGCCGCAGCCTGGTGCTGGACGGCGCGGACGGCGGCTACCGCGTCTTCACGACCGCCTACGACCGCGAGGTCGCCGCCGCCACGCTGGTGCGCGCCGAGGTGCTGAAGGCGAACCGCGCGCAGCTCGACGAGCGCATCGCCGGCCTCGGCGTCAACGTGGCGCACCTCGCGCGCGATCTCAAGGCGCTGCTCGCGGTGCCCCAGCGCGACGGCTGGGACGGCGGCCAGGAGGAAGGCCACATCGACGGCCGGCGCCTCGCGCAGCTGGTCGCTTCACCCACCGAGCGCCGTCTGTTCCGCACCGAGAGCGAGGAGCCGAGGGCCGATTGCCTCGTGACGATCCTGATCGACTGCTCGGGCTCGATGAAGGAGCACATCGAATCGCTCGCGGTGCTGGTCGACGTGCTGGTGCGCGCGCTCGAGCAGGCCGGCGTCGCCAGCGAGGTGCTCGGCTTCACGACCAACGCCTGGAACGGCGGCCGCGCGAAGCGCGACTGGGTGCGCGCCGGCCGCCCCGCCCACCCGGGCCGGCTGAACGAGACCTGCCACCTGGTGATCAAGGACGCGGCGACGAGCTGGCGCCGCGCGCGTCTGGCGATGGGCGCGCTGCTGAAGGCCGACCTGTTCCGCGAAGGCATCGACGGCGAGGCCGTGACCTGGGCGCTGCGCCGCGCCGCGGCGCGCGACGAGCAGCGGCGGCTGCTGCTGGTCGTCTCCGACGGCTCGCCGATGGACAGCGCCACCAACCTCGCGAACGACGCCCACTACCTCGACCACCACCTGAAGGACGTGGTCGCGCTGCACGAGGCGCGCGACGCGGAGATCTACGGCGTCGGCGTCGGGCTCGACCTGAGCCCGTACTACAGCCGCAGCCACGTGCTCGACCTGTCGGGCTCGGTCGGCAGCGTGATCTTCCGCGAGCTGATCGCGATGATCGCGCGCGGGGCGCGGCGCTGATCCCCGCAGGCCGGTCCCCGACAACTGCGCGTCAGGCGTCCTGCGCGGGCCAGGTCTCGACCCGCCCGTCCGCATGCCGGGCGAAGCGCTCGCGTGTGGCGCCGTGGACGGGCGCGTCGTCGGGCCACGGCCAGCCGCCGAACCGGGTGCGCTGGTAGTCGGCGAAGGCCTGCTTCAGTTCCTGTTCGGTGTTCATCACGAACGGGCCGTACTGCGCCACCGGCTCGCCGATCGGCCGGCCTTGCAGCATCAGCAGTTCGCTCGTCGTCGGGCCGCTCACCAGTTCGACCTCGGCATCCGCGCGCAACTCGATCGCGGCGGCCGACTCGACCGCACGGCCGCCGAGGGTCATGCGCTCGCCCTTGAAGAAGTAGAGCTTGCGGCGCGTCCCCGCGCCGCGCGCGGCGGGCAGCGTCCAGCGCGCACCGGGCTGCATCTTGAGCGTCCAGATGGCCAGGTCCGCATCGGCCTGCGAGGCATACGAATCGGGCGGCGGCGCCAGCGGCGTCAGCGCCGCCGTCGCATCGGCATAGCGGCCGGCGATACAGCTGAGCTGCGTGCCGCCATCGGCGCCGACCGCGTGCGGAATCTGCTCCGACCAGAACATCGTGAAGTGCGGTGGCACGAACTTGCTGCGCGCCGGCAGGTTGAGCCAGATCTGGAACAGCTCGAGCGGATTGGCTGCCTCGCGATCGAGCAGCGGGAACATCTCGGCATGCACGATGCCGCGGCCGGCGGTGAGCCACTGCACATCGCCGCCGCCGAAGCGGGCCGCGGCACCCAGCGAGTCGGAATGATCGATCAGCCCCCGGCGCACGATCGTCACGGTCTCGAACCCGCGGTGCGGGTGCGACGGGAAGCCCGGCACCTGCAGGCCGTGGTACATGCGCCAGCCATCCTTGCCGGCGAAGTCCTGGCCGAGCTGCCGCCCGGCCAGCGAGGCGTCGGGGCCGAAGTGCGCGTTGCCGCGCGGGTAGGCATCGTCGTGGTACACACAGAAGAGGAACGGATCGAGCGTCTCCCACGGGAAGCCGAGGGGCGCGATCTGCAGAACGGGGTCGGGCGTCGTCATGCGCGCCATCTTCGCCGAAGCCGCAAGACCTCGCCGACGGGCCGGTCGGCACGGGCCCGTCGCACCGAGAATGTGACGCTGTTGCCCCATTCAAGAGAGGACATCCGATGACGAACCTTGCCGACCGCCTGCACGCCTGCCACAGCGCCGTGGTGCACGACGTGATGAAGGACCTGGGCCTGCCCCTGCGGGTGCTGCCGCGGACCATCGTCGGGCTGGAGCCGACGATGCGAGCCGCGGGCCCGGTGTTCACCATCCGGGGCCGGCCGGACCCGACGCTCGACAAGCACACCTCGCTGTACGAATGGGCCGGCTTGCTGTCGCGCGTGCCGTCCGGCCACGTCGTGGTGTGCCAGCCGCAGGACGACACGCGCGCGCTGTTCGGCGGGCTGTCCGCCGAAGCCCTGAAGCTCAAGGGCGTGCGCGGCTACATCGTCGACGGAGGCTGCCGCGACATCCAGGCGGTGATCGACCAGGGCTTCCCGGTCTTCGCCCGATTCGCCACGCCGATCGACATCGTCTGCGCGTGGCGTGCCGAGGCGTTCGAGCAGCCGGTGGCGATCGGCGGCCTGCAGGTCCTGCCGGACGACCACGTGCTGGCCGACCGCGACGGCGCCATTCTCATCGGCGCGGGCGAGGTGGAGGCGGTGGTGGCGGCGGCCGAACACAAGATGGCGACTGAGGGCGACATGGTGCGCGCCATCCGCGCCGGCGAGGACCCGCAGGCGGCCTACCTTCGGTACCGCGTGTTCTAGCGCCGACCCGACCCGATCGGCAGGACCGACCGTGCGTGCGGTCAGCCCGGGACCGCGAACCCGGGGGTGACGGCGGCGGCCTCGCGAAGCAGCTGGAATTCCGGATCGGTGAGCGGCTGGGCCGCGACATCGAAGTGGCACAGCGTGCCCCAGAGCTCGCCGTTCGCGACGATCGGCACGCCGTGGTAGCTGACCATCACGCCCTGGTACGGGTGGCCGTCCAGGCGCCGGTCGGCCGCGGAATCGCTGGTCTTGAAGTGCCCGTCGCGCAGCACGAACTGGCAGAAGCTGGTCTCGAACGGGACCTCGGCGAGGTAGGCCGGGCGCACCTCTCCGGCCTTGTCGTGCAACAGGATGTTCCTGAGCACGTCGCCCTCCAGGCGGTACACCGCGGAATAGCGGTGCGGCACGCCCGCGTTCAGGAACTCCAGGGCGCTGTCCGCGCCCGATGAGGCCAGGGCCGACTTGAAGGCGTCGATGCTGCGGGTCGCGGTCATGGCGCAGTGTACGTGGGTTGACTTGCTGGACACCTTTCCCTGGGGATCACTTTGCAGGGTCAGCCGCCTTGACGAGTCGGGCCGCAACACCTAAGCTGTTCCACATAAAGGCACACCGTCCCAATATTTGGAACACGGCCACACGATCAGGTCACCATCCTCTTGGACTCCACCCTCGCCAAAGGCCTCGCGGTACTCGACTGGCTCGCCCGCCAGCAACGCGACTGCCGCGCCACCGAAGTCGCGCAGGCGTTCGGCCTGGCGCGCAGCAATGCGCACCGCACGCTGCAGACGCTGGTCGAGTGCGGCTGGGCCACGCAGGACGACGCCACCAGCTCGTACCGCGCCGGCCTGCGCCTGTTCGAGCTCGGCGCGCTGGTCAGCCAGGCGACCGACATCACCGCGCTGGTTCGCCCGCAGCTGGCCGCGCTGGCACGCACGACCGGCGAGACCATCCACCTGGCCGCGCTCGACGGCACCGAGATCATCTACCTGGACAAGTTCGACAGCCCGCTGCCGGTGGCCGCGTACTCGCGCATCGGCGGGCGCGCGCCGGCGTACTGCGTCGCGTCGGGCAAGGCCCTCCTCGCCGCCGCCGAGCTCGACGCCGCGGGCCTGCGCGAGCGGCTCGGCAAGCTGGTGGCGCACACGCCGAACACGATCACCGACTTCAAGCGCCTCGACGCCGAGATGCAGCGCGTGCGCGCCGCCGGCGTCGCCGAGAACCGCGAGGAGTGGCGCCTCGGCGTCTGCGGCCTCGGCGCGGTGCTGCGCGACGCGCGGGGCGACGCGGTGGCCGCCGTCGGCATGAGCGTGCCGTCGATCCGTTTCGCGCGCGTCCAGGCGCGCCAGTTCGCTGCCGCGCTGCTCGGCTGCGCGGCCGAGGCGAGCGCGGCCCTGGGATATCGATCGAGAACCGCGCCGGCGCCCCTGCCGGCGCCCCACAAAAGGAGACCGGAATGAGCATTCTGAATCGCTGGGCCCATTCGGCCGTGATGGCCGCCCTGGTCGCCGCGGCCGCCTGCGTCGCGCCCGCCGTGCAGGCGCAGCAGCACTGGCCGGACAAGCCGATCCGCTTCGTCGTGCCCTACCCGCCCGGCGGCGGCACCGACGTGATCGCGCGCATCGTGCAGGAGCGCTTCCAGAACACGCTGGGCCAGCCGATCATCATCGAGAACCGCGGCGGTGCGGCCGGCTCGCTCGGCACCGACGTGGTCGCGAAGGCGCCGTCGGACGGCTACACCGTGCTGTTCACGCTGTCGTCGCACACGATCAACCCGTCGATCTACCCGAAGCTGCCGTTCAACACGGTGAAGGACTTCGAGCCGGTCGGCACGGTCGCGTCGCTGCCGCAGATCCTGGTCGCGAACAATCAGCTGCCGGTCAACAACGTCGCCGAACTGATCGCGCTGGCGAAGGCCAAGCCCGACAGCCTGTCGTTCGCGTCGGTTGGCAACGGCTCGCCCGGCCACCTCGCCGGCGAGCTGTTCAAGCTGCGCACCGGCACCAAGATGACCCACGTGCCCTACCGCGGCGGCGGCCCGGCCGTCACCGACGTGATGGGCGGCCAGGTGCCGCTGCTGTGGGTCTCGATCCCGGCCGCGGCGCAGTTCGTCAAGACCGGCAAGCTCAAGGCGCTGGCGGTGTCGACCGTCAAGCGCAGCGCGGCCTTCCCCGACGTGCCGACGATGCAGGAAGCCGGCGTCGCCGACTTCGAGGTCGACTCCTGGTACGCGATGTTCGTGCCGGCGAAGACGCCGAAGGCGATCATCGACAAGCTCAACGCGGCGCTGAACACCATCGTGCGCGAGCCGGACATCCGCGAGAAGCTGCTGGCCCAGGGCAGCGAGGGCGTGGGCGGCACGCCGCAGGCGCTCGGCAAGATCGTCGACGCCGAACTGGTCAAGTGGGCGAAACTGGCGAAGGACGCCAACATCCGGGCCGATTGAGTACAAGCACATGAACCGCGTTGAATCCGTCGTTTCCGACTCCCCCGTCGCCGCGCTCGTCGCGCGTGCCCGCGTCGCACAGCGCGTCTACGAGACCTGGTCGCAGGAGCAGGTGGACATGGCCGTCACCGCGGCCGGCTGGGCCATCATCGAACCCGGCCGCAACCGGGAACTCGCCGAGCTGGCCGTCGCCGACACCGGCATCGGCAACGTCGACGACAAGATCCGCAAGAACCACCGCAAGACCTTCGGCCTGCTGCGCGACCTGCAGCACGCGCGCTCGGTCGGCGTGATCGCCGAGGACGCGGCGCGCGGCATCGTCGAGATCGCGCGGCCGGTCGGCGTGGTGTGCGCGATCACGCCATCGACCAATCCGGGCGCGACGCCGGCGAACAAGATCCTCAACGCGCTGAAGGGCCGCAACGCGGTGATCGTCGCGCCCTCGCCGAAGGGCTGGAGCACGGCGGCGCGGCTGGTCGAGTTCATCCACGCGCAGCTGGATCGCGTCGGCGCGCCGCGCGACCTGGTGCAGCTGCTGCCGTCGCCGATCACCAAGCAGTCGACCGCCGAGCTGATGAAACTGTGCGACCTGGTCGTCGCGACCGGCTCGCAGGCCAACGTGCGCGCGGCGTATGCGAGCGGCACGCCGGCATTCGGCGTCGGCGCCGGCAACGTGGCGGGCATCGTCGACGAGACCGCGGATGTCGCGCTCGCGGCCGACCGCATCGTGCAATCCAAGACCTTCGACAACGCGACCAGCTGCTCGTCCGAGAACAGCCTGGTGTTGATCGACGCGGTGCGCGGCGCGACGATCGCCGCGCTCGAGGCGCGCGGCGCGGTGCTGCTCGACGCCGCGCAGAAGACCACGCTGCAGGCGCTGATGTGGCCGGAGGGCAAGCTCTCGCCGGCGGTGATCGGCCAGTCGGCCACCGAGATCGCGCGCAAGGCCGGCTGGGCCGACATCGCCGCGCGCCAGCCGCGCATCCTGATGGTCGAGGAAGACGGCATCGGCCACGACCATCCGTTCTCGGGCGAGAAGCTGAGCCCGGTGCTGGCGCTCTTCGGCGCGGCGGATTTCGACGCGGCGGCCCGCATCGTCGCGGAAATCTATGCGTTCGAGGGCGCCGGCCACTCGGTCGGCCTGCACAGCCGCGTGCCCGAACGCGCGCTGCAGCTCGGGCTGACGCTGCCGGTGTCGCGCGTGATCGTCGACCAGGCGCACTGCATCGCCACCGGCGGCAGCTTCGACAACGGGCTGCCGTTCTCGCTGTCGATGGGCTGCGGCACCTGGGGCCGCAACACCTTCTCCGACAACATGAACTACCGGCACTACCTGAACATCACGCGCATCTCGCGGCCGATCCCGGAACGAGTGCCGACCGAGCAGGACATCTTCGGCGCGTTCTTCGCGCGCCACGGCGCGCAGTGAGCGTCGACCACACCGTGCATGCGCTGATCGAGGCGCGTGCCGCGCTGGCGCCCGACGCGGTCTACGCACTGGGCCTGGCGAACGGCGCCACGCTGAGCTACGGCGAGCTCGCGCGCTCGTGCCGGCGCATCGGCGCGCTGTTGCAGGCGCACGGGCTGCGCGCGGGCGACACGGTCTCGCTGGTGATGCCGAACGGCCTGCAGACGCTGCGCGTGCTGCTCGGCGCGATGCATGCCGGGCTGACCGTGAACCCGGTCAACCTGCTGTCGCAGCCGGAGCAGATGCGCTACGTGCTCGGCCACTCGGATTGCAGGCTGGTCGTCGTGGCGCCCGAGTGGGCCGAACGGGTCCAGGCGCTGCTCGCCGGGCTCGACCGCGCGGTCGTGGTGATCGTTGCCGATCCCGACGGCGCGCAACTGCCCGGTGAAGCGGGCGAGGCGGCGCTGCCCGCCCCGGCACCCGACGCCATCGCGCTGCTGATGTACACGTCCGGCACGACCGGCGTGCCCAAGGGCGTGATGCTGACCCAGGCCAACCTGGCCGCGAACGCGCAGGCGATCAGCGCCGAGCACGGCCTGACCGCTGCGGACCGCGTGCTCGCGGTGCTGCCGCTGTACCACATCAACGCGTTCGCGGTGACGATGCTGGCGCCGCTCGCGCACGGCGGCAGCCTCGCGATGCCGCCGAAGTTCTCGGCCGCGCGCTTCTGGGAGCAGGCGGCCGGATGCACCTGGATCAACCTGGTGCCGACCATGATCTCGTACCTGCTCGAAGGCGAGACGCCGCCGCGCGCGCAGACCGAATCGATCCGCTTCTGCCGCAGCGCGTCGGCAGCGCTGCCGCCCGAGCACCACCGTGCGTTCGAGGCGAAGTTCGGCATCGGCATCATCGAGACGATGGGGCTGACCGAGACGGTCGCGCCGTCGTTCTCGAACCCGGTCGACCCGGCGCAGCGCAAGCTCGGCTCGGTCGGCCGCGCCTCGGGTTGCGAAGCCCGCATCGTCGACGCCGCGCTGCAGCCGGTGCCGGACGGCACGACCGGCGAGCTCGCGATCCGCGGCCCGAACGTGATGCGCGGCTACTACAAGAACGAGCCCGCGACCCACGCCAGCTTCACGCCCGATGGCTGGCTGCGCACCGGCGACCTCGGCCACCGCGATGCCGACGGCTTCTTCTTCGTCACCGGCCGCATCAAGGAGCTGATCATCAAGGGCGGCGAGAACATCGCGCCGCGCGAGATCGACGAAGCGTTGCTCGCGCACCCCGCCGTGCTCGACGCCGCCGCGGTCGGCATCCCCGATCCGCACTACGGGCAGGAGATCATGGCCTGCGTGGTGCTGCGTGAAGGCGCCGCCTGCAGCGAGGACGAGCTCCGTGCGTTCTGCCTCGAGCACCTGGGCCGCTACAAGACGCCGAAGCGGCTGCGCTTCGTCACCGAACTGCCGCGCGGGCCGTCGGGCAAGGTGCAGCGGCTGAAGCTGCTCGATTTGCCGGACTGACACTTCGCCGACAAGGCGCAGCGTCGCGCCGCGGGCTCCACACGCTATCGTCGGTGTCGACGGACTGGCCCGACGACATCTTGCACCCTACGACGGTAGCCGACCCCGAACGCAGCGGCTCGTGATCGGCGCCGTGCTGGTGCTGCACTTCGCGTTGCTGTGCGTGGTCGATCTGGCATCGAGAACCAGCGCGGCACGGTCCGGTGCTGTCCTCGTCGCTCCATCGCGGGTCACGCTGCGCCTGTTCGCCGAACGGCATGACACCGCGGTGGCGCCCGTCGTCGCCGCAGCGCCCGCGACGGCCCGGACGGCGGCGACATCGAGCGGTACGCCGACGTTGCCGCGCCGTCCTGCGATGCCGAGCGCGCCGACTGCGATCACCGAGCCGACCCTCGATGCCGCGTTGCACGCGGAGCTGCCCGCCAGCGCACCCGAGCCCACAGAGGGGCTGCTCGATACCGAGGCCAGCCGCCGGGCGATCCGCGCCAGTGCACGCCTGCCCTCGCTGAACCAACAGCTCGCGCGTGCGCGGGAGGAGCCCGATCGCCTCGGCGCGCAGCAGCGCCTGGTGAACGGCATGATGTCCGCCGGCAAGGGCGACTGCCTGAAGGGCGAATTCGCCGGCGCCGGCATGGGCTTGCTCAGCCTGCCGTTCCTCGGGCTCGCCGCGGTCAGCGGCAACTGCGCGAAGTGAATGGTCCCTGCACCGGCCTCAGCGCTGCGCCGCGGCCCGTGCCTCTTCCTGCAACCGCAGCAACCGCCGCTGTACCTTGCCGGTCGTCGTCATCGGCAGCGCGTCGATGAATTCGATCTCCTTCGGGTACTCGTAGGGCGCGAGTTGGCCGCGCACGTGGCGCTGCAGTTCCTCGATCAGCGCCGGCGTCCCCATGAAGCCAGAGGCGAGCACGACGAAAGCCTTGACGACCGCGCCGCGCTCGGCGTCGGGCTTGGGCACGACCGCGGCGTTCGCGACCGCGGCGTGCTTGACCAGGCAGTTCTCGATCTCGCTCGGGCCGATGCGGTAGCCGGCGGCCTTGAACACGTCGTCGCTGCGGCCGTGGTACCAGAGGAAGCCGTCGGCATCCATCACCGCCATGTCGCCGGTGCGGCACCAGCTGTCGGCCGGATCGCCGGTGAACTTGGCGCGTGTGGCGGCCTCGTTCTTCCAATAGCCGAGGAAGAAGATCGGATCGGGGTCGCCGTGGATGTCCAGGCGGTGCAGCGCCACATCGCCGGGCGTGCCGCGCGGGCACTCCTGGCCGGCGTCGTCGATCACCGCGACGCGGTGGCCAGGGTACGGCCGGCCCATGCTGCCCGGGCGCGCCGGCCACTTCGCGTGCGAGTTGCCGACGATGTAGTTCATCTCGGTCTGGCCGAACATCTCGTTGACCGGGACGCCGAGCGCGTCGCGGCACCACGCGAACACCGCGTCGCCGACGGCCTCGCCGGCGCTCATGATCGCGCGCAGCCGCAGGTCGTAGCGCTCGCGCGGCGCGGGCACCGCCTTCATCATCGCCTTCAGCGCGGTCGGGAACAGGAAGGTGTGGGTGACCCGATGACGTTCCATCAGGCCGAACGCAGTTTCGGGAGAGAAGCGGCCCTGGTAGCCGACGATCGTGCGGCCGAAGTACAGCGTCGGCAGCAGTCCGTCCATCAGGCCGCCGGTCCACGCCCAGTCGGCGGGGCTCCAGAACACGGCGTCGTCCTGCGGAAACCAGTTCTGGCTGGCGACGAAGCCGCTCAGGTTGCCGATCAGCGCCCGGTGGGGGATCAGCGCGCCCTTCGGCGGGCCGGTGGTGCCGCTGGTGTAGATCAGCACCGCGGCGTCGTCGCAGGCGGTCCTGACGGCCGCGAAGGTGGCGCGTTCCGGGTCGCACGCGGCGGTCCAGTCCAGGTCGCCCTGCCCCTGCGCACCGCCCACCGCGATCACGGTGCGCAACGCCGGGCATGCCGGCCGCGCCTCGCGCAGGTTGGCGATGCCGCTCTCGTCGACGAGCGCGATGCGCGCGTCGCTGTCGTTGAGCCGGTACTCCAGCGCCTCGGGGCCGAACAGCATCGACAGCGGCATCGCGACCGCGCCGAGCTGGTACAGGGCGATGTGCGCGACGGCCGTCTCGAAGCGCTGCGGCATCACGATCGCGACCCGGTCGCCGCGCGCGACGCCGAGGCGCTTCAACGCATTCGACAGCCGATTCGCTTCGCGTTGAAGCTGGCCGTAGGTGTGGTTCGCCTGCCGGCCATCCTCGTGCTCGTGGCGGATCGCGATCGCCTCGGGCGTGTCGCGCGCCCAGCGGGCACAGCAGACCTCGGCGATGTTGAAGGCGGCCGGGACGTGCCAGCGGAATTCGCGGTGCAGTTCGGCGTAGCGGTCGATCATGCGGTTTCGCCCATCGCCTGCAGCGCGTCGCCGGTGACGCGGCAGATGCGCCACTCGGGCATCACGGTCGCCCCCATGCCCTGGTAGAAGCGGATCGCGTTCTCGTTCCAGTCGAGCACGCTCCACTCGAAGCGGCCGTACTGGCGCTCCTTGGCGAGCCAGGCCAGACGCTTCAGCAGCGCGCGGCCGATGCCGGCGCCACGGTGCGCGGGCTTCACGTACAGGTCTTCCAGGTACAGCCCCGGCTGCGCCAGGAAGGTCGAGAAGTTGGTGAAGAACAGCGCGAACGCGACGACTTCGCCGCCCCGCTCCGCCACCAGCGCCTCGGCCGCGGGGCGCTCGCCGAACAGCTGCGGGCGCAGCTTCTCGGGCGTGACCTGCAGCAGGTGGGTCAGCTGCTCGAATTCGGCCAGGTCGCGGATCAGCTGCACGATGGCGCCGACGTCGCGAAGTTCGGCGTTGCGCAGGGTGAATGGCAGGGCTGGAGTCATCGGCGCATTCTCGCATCGGCTGTCGCCGCGCCGACAGCGCGCTTGCGCTGCGCCGCGTACAGTGCCGCGCATGACGACGACCGATCCCTACACCGTGCGGCGCCCCAGCCGTAGCCGCTTCATCACCGTGCGCGGCCTGCGCCACCACGTGCTCGAATGGGGCGACGACTCGATGGTCACGCCCGATCGCCCGCCGCTGCTGATGCAGCACGGCTGGATGGACGTGGCGGCGTCGTTCCAGTTCGTCGTCGACGCGCTGCCGACCGACCGCCACGTGCTCGCGTTCGACTGGCGCGGCTTCGGGCTCACGGACTCACCCACGACCGACACCTACTGGCTGCCCGACTACCTCGGCGACCTCGACGCGGCCCTCGATCTGCTGTTCTTCGACGCCGCGCTCTTTCCCCGATCCAACCCGATCGACCTGCTCGGCCACAGCATGGGCGGCAACGCGGTGATGCTCTACGCCGGGCTGCGCCCGCAGCGCATCCGCCGGCTGGTGAACCTGGAGGGCTTCGGCATGCCCGCGACCAAGCCGGCGCAGTCGCCGAAGCGGATCGTGCAGTGGCTCGACGAGCTGAAGCAGCCCGTCGCGCTGCGCGACTACGCGACGCTGGCCGAGGTGGCCGAGCGCCTGCGCAAGACCAACCCGCTGCTGCCGCCGCAGCGCGCCGCGTGGCTGGCCCAGCACTGGTCGCGTCAGCGGGCGGATGGTCGCTTCGAGATCCTCGGCGACCCGGCGCACAAGCGGGGCACGCCGACGCTGTACCAGCGCGACGAGGTGCTCGAGACCTGGAAGCTGATCGAGGCCCCGGTGCTGTGGGTCGAGGGCGACCAGACCGACATCTCGCGCTGGTGGGGCACGCGCTACACCAAGGCCGAGTTCCACGAGCGGCTTTCGGTCGTGAAGCAGGTCGAGCGCCACACCCTTTCGCCTGCCGGCCACATGCTGCATCACGACCAGCCGGAGGCGCTGGCGCAGCGGCTCGAGGCCTTCCTGGACGCCTGACGAGGGGCATCGGCGCGCAACGTAAAATCGCGCGCTTCGAGCCTTACAGGCTCCGCCTCACGAAAGCGATTCATGGACGTCGAACACATCAATGCCATCGGCAACACCCTGGCCGACCTGACGAAGCGCACGGTCGACCTCCGGGGGTATCTTTGACTACGATCGCAAAGCACTGCGACTGAACGAGGTCAACGCCGCGCTCGAGAACCCCAAGGTCTGGGACGATCCGAAGCGCGCCCAGGAGCTGGGCCGCGAGAAGCGCATGCTGGAGACGGTGGTCCAGACCATCGACCACCTGACCAGCAACCTGGCGGACAACACCGAGCTGTTCGAGATGTCCAAGGAGGAAGGCGACGACGCCGGCCTGCTGGCGATCCGCGACGACGCCGCCAAGCTCGAGGAAACCGTGGCGCAGCTCGAGTTCCGCCGGATGTTCAACAACCCGGCCGACCCCAGCAACTGCTTCATCGACATCCAGGCCGGCGCCGGCGGCACCGAGGCCTGCGACTGGGCCGGCATGCTGCTGCGCCAGTACCTGAAGTACGCCGAGCGCAAGGGCTTCAAGACGACGATGGAGGACGAGACGCCGGGTGACATCGCCGGCATCAAGAGCGCAACCATCAAGGTCGAGGGCGACTACGCATTCGGCCTGCTGCGCACCGAGACCGGCGTGCACCGTCTGGTCCGCAAGAGCCCGTTCGATTCGGCCGGCGGGCGCCACACCAGCTTCGCGAGCCTGTTCGTCTACCCGGAGGTGGACGACACGGTCGAGATCGAGATCAACCCGAGCGACGTGCGCACCGACACCTTCCGCGCCAGCGGCGCCGGCGGCCAGCACATCAACAAGACCGACTCGGCGGTGCGGCTCACGCACATCCCGACCGGCATTGTCGTGCAGTGCCAGGACGGCCGCAGCCAGCACAGCAACCGCGACGTCGCGTGGAAGCGGCTGCGTTCGCGCCTGTACGACTTCGAGATGCGCAAGCGCATGGAGGAGCAGCAGAAGCTCGAGGACACCAAGACCGATGTCGGCTGGGGCCACCAGATCCGCTCGTACGTGCTCGACCAGAGCCGGATCAAGGACCTGCGCACCAACGTCGAGATCAGCAACACGCAGAAGGTGCTGGACGGCGATCTCGATCCGTTCATCGAAGCGTCGCTGAAACAGGGCGTATGAAGGCGCTGCTGTTCGACCTCGACGGTACGCTGATCGACAGCATGCCGCACCACCAGAGCGCGTGGGACGCGTGGTACGCGCGGCGCGGGCTGGCGATGGACTCGTCGGAGTTCTTCGCGGCCACCGCGGGCCGCTCGAACGCCGAGATCCTGGCGGATCTCTTCCCGGCGCAATCGGTGGCAGAACACGTCGCCATGGCCGACGAAAAGGAAGCGCTGTACCGGGAGATCGCGGCGCAGTCGCTGGCGTTGATCGGCGGCGCGAAGGCCTTCGTCGAAGGCGCGCGCGCGCAAGGGCTGCGGCTCGCGGTGTGCACCGCGTCGACGGTGCCCAACATGGCGCTGGCATTCCGGCTGCACGGCATCGACGGCTGGGTCGAGCATGTCGTCAGCCCGGCCGACGGCTTGAGGGGCAAGCCGCACCCGGACATCTTTCTCGAGGCCGCGCGGCGGCTGGGCATGGACCCGCACGATTGCGTCGTGTTCGAGGACGCGCCGCTCGGTGTCGAGGCGGCGCGCCGCGCCGGCATGCAGGCGGTGGCGCTGACGACCACGCTCGCCGCCGAACACTTCGACGCGTTCGACAACCTGATCGCGATCGCCCCCGATTTCACGACCCTCGCGCTGGCGGACCTCACGAGGAACCACCGCCTGCGCCTGCACAACAAGGACAAGCAAGATGCGTGAAGGCACCGCCGCCCTGATCCACCGCGCCGACTACACGGCTCCTGCCTACTGGATCCGCAGCGTCGACCTGACGTTCGACCTCGACCCGGCCAAGACCATGGTGGTCAGCCGCATGCAGGTCGAGCGCAACCTGGACGTGCCCGCGCAGGCGCTGCGCCTGCACGGCGAGGAGCTGAACCTGACGCGGGTGTCGGTCAACGGCGCCTCGGTGTCGTTCCGCCACGAGGACGGCCTGCTGGTGATCGACGCGCTGCAGGACCTGCCCGCCGGGCCGTTCACGCTCGAGATCCGCAACACCTGCGCGCCGGCGAAGAACACCCAGCTGTCGGGCCTGTACACCTCGGGCGGCGGCTTCTTCACGCAGTGCGAGGCCGAGGGCTTCCGCCGCATCACCTACTTCCTCGACCGACCCGACGTGATGGCGGTCTACACCGTCACGCTGCGCGCCGCGAAGGCCGCGTACCCGGTGCTGCTGTCCAACGGCAACCTGCTCGAGGAAGGCGAGCTCGACGGCGGGCGCCATTTCGCGAAGTGGCACGACCCGTTCCCGAAGCCGAGCTACCTGTTCGCGCTGGTCGCGGCCGACCTGGTCGCGCGCCAGCAGCAGATCCGCACGCGCGCCGGCAAGGACCACCTGCTGCAGGTCTTCGTGCGCCGCGGGGACCTGGACAAGACCGAGCACGCGATGAACTCGCTGATCGCGTCGATCGTCTGGGACGAGGCGCGCTTCAAGCTGCCGCTCGACCTGGAGCGCTTCATGATCGTCGCGGTCGAGGACTACAACGCCGGCGCGATGGAGAACAAGGGCCTGAACCTGTTCAACACCAAGTACGTGCTGGCCTCGCCGGCCACCGCGACGGACGACAACTACGCCGACATCGAATCGGTCGTCGGCCACGAGTACTTCCACAACTGGACCGGCAACCGCATCACCTGCCGCGATTGGTTCCAGCTCAGCCTGAAGGAAGGCCTGACCGTCTTCCGCGATCAGGAATTCAGCATGGACATGGCCGGCAGCCCGAGCGCCCGCGCCGTCAAGCGGATCGAGGACGTGCGCAAGCTGCGCGACATACAGTTCCCGGAAGACGCCGGCCCGATGGCCCACCCCGTGCGTCCGAACAGCTATGTCGAGATCAACAACTTCTACACCCCGACGGTCTACGAAAAGGGTGCCGAGGTCGTGCGGATGATGTTCACGCTGGTCGGGCGCGAAGGCTTCGCCGCTGGCATGGCGCTGTACTTCGAGCGCTTCGACGGCCAGGCGGTGACCTGTGACGATTTCGCGCAGGCGATCGCCGACGCGAACCCGCAGTCGGCGCTGGCACGCACGCTGCCGCAGTTCAAGCGCTGGTATTCGCAAGCCGGCACCCCGCGCGTGACCGCGCGCGGCCGCTACGACGCGCCGACACGCACCTACACGCTCGGCATCGAACAGGTCGGCTCGGCCGCGGGCGAGTCGCCGAAGGAGCCTTACGTGATACCGCTCGCGATCGGCCTGATCGGCCGCGACGGCCGCGCACTGCCGCTCCGCCTCGAAGACGAGGCCGCCGACGCGGCAGCGCCGACCGAACGCGTGCTCGTGCTCGAGGAGGCGCGCCAGTTCTTCACGTTCGTCGATGTCGAAGTCGAGCCGGTGCCGTCGCTGCTGCGCGGCTTCTCGGCCCCGGTCACCCTGGTCGACGGGCTGAGCGACGCCGACCTGCTGGTGCTGCTGCAGCACGACGCCGATCCGTTCAACCGCTGGGAGGCGGGGCAGCGCCTGGCGCTCAGCCGGCTGCTGGCGGCCGCACGCAGCGACGCGCCGGTCGCGCTCGATGCACCGTTCATCGACGCGATGCGCGCCGTGCTGCGACACGCCACGCTCGACGCGGCATTCAAGGACCTGGTGCTGACGCTGCCGAGCGAGGGCTACCTCGCCGAGCAGTCGAGCCCGGTCGATCCGAAGCGCATCCATGCGGCGCGCATGGCGGTGACGCGGCAGCTCGCCGAAGCGCTGCGCGCCGACTGGGAATGGGCCTTCGAGACCCATCAGCCCGCCGGCACCTATTCGCCCGATCCGGTGTCCTCCGGGCAGCGCGCGCTGGCCAACCGGGCGCTGGCGATGCTGTGCCTCGACTCGGTCTCGAAGGGCGAGTCGGTCTGGCCGGGCCGTGCCTACCAGCGCTTCAAGGACGCGACCAACATGACCGACCGGCTCGGCGCCCTGCAGGCGCTGGTGCGCTCGCACGCCCAGCATGCCGAGCCGGCGCTGTACCGCTTCTACGAGATGTTCCACCGCGAGCCGCTGGTGCTCGACACCTGGTTCGCGATCCAGGCGAGCGCGCCCGAGGTCGACGGCAAGGTGTTCGCGCGCTTCAAGCAGTTGCTGAAGCACCCCGACTTCTCGATCCGCAACCCCAACCGTGCCCGCAGCCTGATCTCGACCTTCTGCGCCCACAACCCGGCGGCGTTCCACCGCCCCGATGCGGCCGGCTACGTGTTCTGGGCCGACCATGTGATGGAGCTCGACGGCATCAACCCGCAGCTCGCATCGCGTTTCGCGCGCGTGCTGGACCGCTGGAGCCAGCTCGCCGATCCCTACCGCGGTGCCGCGCGCGAGGCGATCGCGCGCGTCGCCGCCAAGCCCGACCTCTCAGCCAACGTGCGCGAGATCGTCACCAACGCGCTGGCAACGACCTGACCCGCAAGGAACCGACCCATGGCCACGACAATCCAGAAAAAGAAGAACGCGTTCTACGCCCAGTCGGGCGGCGTGACGGCGGTGATCAACGCGTCCGCCTGCGGCGTGATCGAGACCGCGCGCGCCCACAAGGACAAGATCGGCAAGGTCTACGCCGGGCGCAACGGCATCATCGGCGCGCTGACCGAGGACCTGATCGACACGACCAAGGAGTCGGCCAGCGCGATCGCGGCGCTGCGCCAGACGCCGTCGGGCGCGTTCGGTTCGTGCCGCTACAAGCTCAAGTCGCTCGACACGCACCGGCGCGAGTACGAGCGCCTGATCGAGGTCTTCAAGGCCCACGACATCGGCTACTTTTTCTACAACGGCGGCGGCGATTCGGCCGACACCTGCTTCAAGGTCAGCCAGCTCAGCGAGCAGATGGGCTACCCGCTGCAGGCGATCCACGTGCCGAAGACGATCGACAACGACCTGCCGATCACCGACTGCTGCCCGGGCTTCGGGTCCGTCGCGAAGTACGTCGCGGTGTCGACGCTCGAAGCCTCTTTCGACGTGCGCTCGATGGCCAAGACCTCGACCAAGGTGTTCGTCGTCGAGGTGATGGGCCGCCACGCCGGCTGGATCGCCGCGGCGGGCGGGCTGGTCGAGGACCAGGGCATCCCGGTCGTGATCCTGTTCCCCGAGATCGTGTTCGACGAGAAGAAATTTCTCGCCCGCGTCGACAAGCTGGTCAAGGAGCACGGCTTCTGCACCGTCGTCGTCTCCGAGGGCTGCCACCACGCCGACGGCACCTTCCTCGCCGAACAAGGCGCCCGCGACGCGTTCGGCCACGCGCAGCTGGGCGGCGCCGCCCCGGTGGTCGCGAACATGGTCAAGCGCGCGCTCGGCCACAAGTTCCACTGGGCCGTGGCCGACTACCTGCAGCGCGCCGCGCGCCACATCGCGTCGAAGACCGACGTGCAGCAGGCCTATCAACTCGGCCAGAAGGCGGTCGAGCTGGCGCTGAAGGGCCACAACGCGGTGATGCCGACGATCGACCGCATCAGCGACGTGCCGTACAAGTACAAGATCGGCGTCGCGCCGCTGGCGAAGGTGGCCAACGTCGAGAAGTTCATGCCGCGCGACTTCATAACGAAGGACGGCTTCGGCATCACCGACAAGTGCCGCCGCTACCTCGCGCCGCTGATCCAGGGCGAGGACTACCCGAAGTACCGAAACGGCCTGCCGGTGTATGTCTCGCTGAAGAACGTCGCCGTCGCGAAGAAACTCGGCGCGTTCGAACTGAAGTAGGCGCCGATTGATCGGCTAGAATGCTGGTTTTGGCCGGTGTAGCTCAGTTGGTAGAGCAGCGCATTCGTAATGCGAAGGTCGGGAGTTCGACTCTTCTCACCGGCACCAGGATCGGCGGGTGTTAGCAAGTTTGCGCTTGCTAACACCTTCTACTCTCTGGTCCGCCGTGTAGCCACGGTGTAGCCGGCGGTATCACGAAATGCACGATCCGCCAGTCGATGGGGGCTCGTACCCGCACAGCACCCTCGTTTTGGGGCGAAGGCTTGGCGCTGTTAATCCGGCGGAAGTTGCTTACGTCCGTCAGGCTTCAGGATATGCGTATGCGTCACTTCCACGCCCGCACAATCTCTCCATCCGGCATTGATACGACACGCCCCTCGGTGACGTTAAGGAAGTGAGTTCGTCTGACAGGCGTGAGACGTCCTTCCTGGCTTCGCTCGTAGCCCACAACTTGGTAAGTCCATTTTTCGGTCTTGATACCAGTCGCGGCCACACTCATGGGTTTGCCCCACCCGCACAGCATGACGTCACCAGCCGTCATGCCGATCACCACTCCTTCGCGGTTGATTTTGTTTCTCGCAAGGCAGGACTTGAAGTCGTCACGTTTTGACTGCGCTGCCACATACGCCATTCGAGCGTTGTCGTTGACGACTTCGAACGTGCATCCGCGCACTGCCGCGTCTACATCGCGCTGCTTAACGGTGTATTCGCGCTCAGCATCTCTCCATCGATTGCCAATCACCTCCTTGCATTCACTTTCCGACTCCCACGCATAGTCGGCCGCTCGTGGAAGATCGCGAAAGCGTGATTCCAGACTCTCATCTATCGGTGGACGCATTTCGACAGGCAACTTCACGTATGCATTCGCACTCGGTGAGCAGACCAATAGCAGGATGGTCAGCGAGCAAAGACTCTTCTCAATTAGATTCATATCTATCTCTTGTTAAGAACTACCCAATCGTACTTCGCCGTTGCGTCGTCGCGGATCGCAATGCGACGATGACGACCCGCCGCTCCGAAACTAAGCGTCGACCACCTCGCGGCGCGCCCGCGGTAACCGGGTCGAAAGTCAGGACTACGCAGCAAAACGACAGCAAGAAATTGCCGGCGCGCTGTTGACGCATGTTGACATCTGAGCCGCCGGCAAACGTCTCGTCATGCCCCTCTTGCCACGTTAATCCTTAGGCGGACCTCAGCAGCACGCCCTGCAGCCAAAGTGCCGATTCAGCATGGCACTCCACATATCGCGGGGGTTCGTAGCGAAGACCAATCGCGACTCGTCCTGTCCACCACACCGTGCGCCCTGTTCCGGACAGCAACACCGGGCCATGGTGCCCTTTTGGAATCTCGCCCCCGAGCTCGCCACACCGGAGAGAGTCGCTCGCACTTTTCACGAACACGTCGTTGGCAGCCACAGTCGTCATCATGATGGTTCCCCTGTACTGATGCGGAAATGTTCGCACCGCATCCGACGCTTGGCAGTGCCCCGTTTAGGGGGCCACACAACAATAGTCTCCCCCTGAACGGGTGCCCGCCCCCTTACACGCAGTACGAGAGTGATTGCAAGCGCACCCGGCAGCTCAAGGTTTCGCCCAAGGTTGCGGCGGGAACCAGCCTGGCCGGAGGTTAGCGGTGCGCAAGTTCGCGAGTTGGTTTGCACCGAAACAGCGGCCCATAAGGCGGTAACGCGCCCCTATTCGACTCCGCGAAATTGTTGACATAGGTGAACCTTTGAGAGGGCAATCGGCGGAAGAACCGGCGCGGTAATCGGCGGACGTGCGCCTCGTCGATTGCTCAGGAATGCTAATGCTGAGGTTCGGGCAAATCACGCTGTTACCGCCAGATCACGGGGGCGCGCTGAGCGCAAGTGCGGAGAGATGCTGATTGAGTCGGCCGAGATGCGGAAGACGCGCGGCAACTGCGCTGGCACCAACCAGCATGAGGAAAAGTCGCGGGGCTGTGGCTGAAAAATCAGCCGGTTCGGACGGCCATGCACTTCCGCCTGGGTGTCCTCAATTGTGAGGAGACCCCCGCCGAACGGACGGGGCTGCGGAAATTCCCGCACGCCCCGCCTCGTGTGGACGAGCCCCCTCTTCGTTGCTGCCTGACCAGCGCCCACAAAACAGGCCAATGCAGTCGTTCAGCATACCGACCGTATGGAACAACTCTCTGCCGCTTCAAACCGCCCCGAACCTGTCGACGAGGTCGCCCAGAGGCGCGCGCGCAAGCATCGGCGCAGCACCGAAGTCGTCGAATTGCAGGCGGTCGCGATCACCGACCCTGATGCGCTGCTCAGCCTGCACGTCGTTCGCGCGTTGACGGGTCTCTCTCCCACCAGCGTGTACGACAAGGTGCGCGCGAAGACTTTCCCTGCCCCGCGGCGCATCAGTTCGAACTGCTCCCGGTGGGTGTCCCGGGAGATCCGCGCCTGGCTCATTGAACAGGCGGCAGCAGCATGAGCCCAACAGCCGACGACACCGCAGTTACCGCGCCGCCCGCGATCGACTGGCAGAGCGTCGAGACCGCATATCGCACCACCGCCCGGTCGGTACGCGAGATTGCCGCCGCCCACGGCGTCAGCCACGTCGCGATTCTCAAGCGCGCGAAGCGAGACGCCTGGGAGCGCGCGCAAACACCTCAGGTTGCCAGCATGATTGCCACGGAAAGCGCCGTTGCGCCAGCCATCACCAGAGAAGCGGTGGCCACCCTGGTTACCGCCAAGAAGCGTCAGTCCGCAGCGGCTCCCGTCACTGCATCCCCTGCCCCCACCAAAGGAAGCAAAGCCAGGCTATTTAAGAGTCCCGATCCCGAAAATCTGATCTACCTCGCAAACACCGCGGGTCACACGTTCGTCGTGGGCGCCGAGTTCGCCGAAATCCCAGCGGCGTTTCATCGCAAGGCGATTCTTGCCGGCTGCGAGGTGAGTGGCACTCTGAGCCCGGAGAATCAAAAAGAAGCGCTGATGATGCGCGCCGACAAGGACGAAAGCGCAGCCGCTGAGGCGGTAAAGCGAAACAGCTTCGGGCGCGGCCGAGATTCGCTCGACAACGAGCACTCAGCCAACGGCGTCCATCTCGTCCGCTAGCGGGCCGGCTCCATGCAGACGCACCAGGCCTCCAACATCGAAGCGCGCATCCTCGAGGCGCGTCAGGGGCTGGTGCGCCCGCATCGGGCCATTCAGGCGGCAATAGCGAACCCGCCGCCGACGCCTGCCTGTTGGCGCAGCCGGGCCGATTGGCTCGACTGGTTGGCTTTGACCTACACGGCCGGTCTTCCGATCACGCGGCGCAAAGACACGGGCAAGTACCGCGGTGAGCGCGTGGTGACTCTGGTCGCCCTGCTGGATATCGATCACTGCATTTGCTGCACGTCGAAGTTCAAGGCCTCGATGCAGCAGCGCGGCCGATGCCAACCGAGTCCCGACGAACGAGAACGAGAGCTCAAGCAGAGCCGTGGTCTAGCGCAAGAATCGTAACCCCCTAACCCCCTCAGGTGTGGGATACGACAGGAACATTCCCGTGAGACATTCCGTTTGCAGTGTTGCATCACAACGGGAAACAAGAATGAAAAAACTTAAGGGTGTCGTGGCGCTGGCGTGTGCTTCCATGCTCGTCGCATGCGGTGGAGGCGGGAGCCCTGAGAGTACCAGCACCGCCAACGTCGCTCCTACGTCGAACGCTGGAAATTCGCAAAGCGTTCTGGCGGGAGCGCTTGTCACACTCGATGGAAGTTCGAGCACCGATGCAAATTCAGATCAGCTTACATACAGCTGGTTCTTTAAGTCGAAACCTGCGGGAAGCGTCGCAACGCTTTCGGGTTCAAATTCCGCTCATCCGACATTCACTGCAGATGTTCCCGGGGTGTACGTTACGACGCTGGTGGTCAACGACGGCATGGTTAACAGTCTGACGTCGACTGTCGCCGTCACGGTCGTCGGCGGCGGTTCTGGTTCCGGGTCAGGATCAGGTTCCAATTCTGCCGGTATACCAACTTTCGAGATTGCGATCATCGACACTGCGGCTCTCCGAGGAATTGGCGACTTCAATGGAGATAAGCGCCTTGACCTAATCGCCGAGGTTCCGGGCGCGACATCATTCGAGGAACCCAAAGCCTACGTCTATCGACAGGAACCTGATGGAACGTATTTTAAGATCCCCATCTCAACGCGCCTTCCATACGCCTTTGCCGCCGAAGCGGATTTCGACCTTGACGGACGCGATGACTTTCCTACTTTACCGCTGGGAGGGTCCTGTGCACTGTCCGTGATGTTCTTCTCGCCGGATCTCCAAACATTCACGACCACAGCTGGTTTGACACCTGGAACTTGCGCTGTGCCATCACTTCGCGCGCTGGACTTCAATAGGGACGGGAAGACTGATCTGGTGCCTCTTAGTTCTACCGCAACGACTGCCTCGTTGGGAACCGCGACTCGGACGTTCGTACCTTTACAGCTTCAGAAGCCATTTGCTCTTCAAGGCGATCTGCTCGCTGCCGCCGACATTGACGGTGATGGCACGGTTGACTTGCTCGCCGCAAATTCCGCTCATGCCTTCAACGAAGTTTCAATATCGATCGCATATGGCGCGGGCTCTGGCAACTATACAAACATCAAGAATTGGACATATCCAAATCTGACCCAGGGATATTCCTCGCCATCTGGGCCGGCTTTCGTCGCAGATTTTAACAAGGACGGTTTCAAGGACATTTTGTATTGTCCGAGCACCTCTGGATCTTGCATGCTCGTTCTGGGTGACGGCCCGCAATCGTTTGCTCCAATTGCTCAACTAGTTTCGTTGACCGGCGGAGAGATCGTGGTCGCCGATATTAACGGCGATGGCAACATGGATGTGATCGTCTCCACTACAGGCGCCGGAGTGCAGATCAGACTCGGGGACGGGAAAGGCATCTTCGCTGTTGCGCAGACGGTGCCCGGTTCAGTGGGCTCGTTTAGCTCACCATCAACCTTTAGGATCGCCGACATTAACGGAGATAAGAAGCCGGACTTGATTCTTACAACTGACGGTGTCTTGCGAGTTTTCAAGCAAAGATAGGGTGTACGAAGCCTTTTTTGATCCGAGTCCAGGCGTTGAGCGCTTGGAGCATCACTCGACGCCTGCGACGCACCGGCAGATGCGCAAGGCGCGCCATTCGATGGCCACAACTGGCCCTCGGACCTCCGGAGCGTTTGCAGTGCCAAGGGTGGTGTGCGCTATGGAGTCTGCCCGCGAACGGTGTCAGCCCATCGGACGCCGTAAAGGTCGCCGCGCTGCTTGCGGATTTATTGGGGCTGCGATTTTTTTGAAGCGACTACCGGAGGGCGGCTGAATGGGCTTGTTCGATGCCTTAAAGGGCGCAGTGCTCGACGCAAACGCGGCGGCTCAAAGCGGTAGGTTGACAAGCGACGTCGAGGCGACGCTAAAAATGATTGATGCCTTGCATGAACAAACGAAAACAGAAGCATTGATGCATTACATCGGCCTCCGCGCCGCAACGCTCGAGCGGTGGCATACATGGTCGCTGGAGGGGCGATTGAAGGCGGCCGAGACTATGAGGGTCGAGGCCAGGAAAAATAAGGACTTTGACGTTGGAATAGCGTGCGGCTATTTCCTCGCTTCCGCGTGGCTCGAATCATCGGCGCGGGCCACGCCTCAGGCTCAAGCGGTTCATCGCACATTGAGTGGAATCGCGGATTCACTGGAGCAGGCGCTTCACCCAGAACCGGCCACCCTGGCTCCGCTTATTGGGCCGGCCGCTTCTGAACCTGCGGCGCTTCCGAGGCCAACGGTTGCACGCGACCCCGACTTCGTTCGCAAGGTTCGCAATTACTCGGAGAGTATCGTAGGCTTCGCGCTGCGGTCCCGTAGTCGAGGTGAACTCGCCCCGACTCTCCCGTCTCTGATCGAGCAGTTGGTTCAGGACGACAAGCAGTTCGGGATCCAGTGGACTGGTGGCGCGTCGATGCGTCAACTTTGCTATGCGACCACCTATGGAGTCATCAAGTCCGTCGCAGGCGTTTCTCGCCTCGCTGACAACGATCGTCGTGTCAGGGCGATCGACTTCTTCGAATGGGAACTGAATCTCCCTGCCGAGGAAGCTCGAACTTTGGTTGACTCTTACGTGAGCCTCGAAAGGGATCACACGACTCAAATCGGCAGAGCAATCGAACACGCTCGATACTCAACTAACCGATCGATCGGGGGCGGAACCGATGCGCCGTTGTTCGAAGCCGCCAGCAGCACTTTTGGTGAACGGCGGTAACCCTCATGTACCGGCCGGGGAAGGTAAACGACGGGCACCGTTGAAGCCGATCGACCAAGATTGCCTCGCGGCGAGCGCAACGCCACCCCGATCCGAAGTGAGCGCAATCAACGCAGAGCCGCCGGTCGTCTTCGTCTCTGTCCCGCTGCAGCAGGATGTCTGCAAGGCGACCGGCAGTCGCGCCCTGGCCCATCCAGGTGATTCGTGCCTTCCGTCGTTGCAGCGTAGCCGCTTCAACGGGCGTCCACGGCGCCAGCCCAGCGGCGTCTTCCCACTCGACTGACTCAGTGCCATCCAAGTCGAGGTGCGGGTTGCGCTCCGCCCAGCCGTTGTCCTGCGGATCTTCGTTCGCCGCCGGGTCGGCTAATCTTGCTAATCCACTAATCGGAGGCTCGTTCAGGGCGGGCGACTCGATTAGCAGATTAGCCCGGTTTAGCAGGGGGCGCCGGCTCGATATCGTCTCGGCCTCGGATGCGAAGCCTGAAGGTCACAGCCGCACCTCCCATGCTTCTTGCGCGCTCTGCCTTCGAGCTCGAGCGAGCCCTCGGGCGGCTGCAATTTGTCCGCGCCTGCCTAGGGCGCGGATCGCGCTAGATAGGGTGAGAAATGAAGCGTCGACCGCTTTAATCGATCCAGTCTCCACCCGCCCAAGGGCACTAGTCACTGGTGACGAGAATAGCCACTGCCGATCTGCGGCGATCCCGCTCCGCTGCGACCTTCCACTTCTTACTATCAGCTCGTTCTCGACGATTCGCGGTAAATGAGGAAGGAGTCAGTCGCACCAAACTTCAAGCGCCCCCTGCTCCGGAATCTGGAACCCGATCGGACGCCGACAATCGCTGCAGCGAAATTGCCCGTTGACTCCAGCTGCGCCGAACGCGCGGACCGTCTGCATGCATTGTGCATAGGGGCAAGTATTCACAAACCATCCTTCGCCAAGAGGAGGTCTCTCACGAGGCTGCGGTGGGGAATCTTGCGGAGGCGACCGCCCGCAAGCCATCGATGTCGGGCCTATACGTAGTTGTCATGCCCACCTCCAAGGCGCATTGGCATTCAGATGTCGCACCGTGGCGTTCCCCATTCTTGGATTGGGACCGAGTGGAGCATCACGCTTGAGTGGGAGCGGATGGTCGCCGTGACATACGAATGCGGCGAAAACTCGAAACGAGTCTTGCTTAGGGCTGAACTATGAAGCTTGCGATTCAGCACTTTCAAGTCGGAAAAATCGGAAATCGGCCCCTGCGGACTTCAGGCGCGTGGCTTGCCGACTACTAGATACGCGCTGTTGGAATTCATCAAGCGTAGAGCGTATGACTGTATATTTGTACAGTATGGAGGTCATCGTAGTCCGAATGCGGGTAAAGGGGGAGAAGCTGAGCCGAGAGCGATCAAGGCTGCTGAGACAGTGCGTGGCACTCTCGGTGTCCGAGTCGTCTTGGTCACGGCAACGAGGTCGTCATCGTTGCGTGCTTGCTCATACCGAATACGGTCGAGCTTGTGCCCCGAAGCCGATTAACACGAAGCTGTCTCCGCTCATCTGCGTCAGCCTGACGTGATTGAGGACCGGTAGGAACTGAAGACAGGTGGCAGGAACGACTACAGAGCGTTCCATCAGTCGTAGTGGTGTCGACTTGCGACGGACTCGATTGCTGTCAACTATGTTGACGAGCCGCTGCGAAGCGCCATGGCCGACTTCTACGAAGAGCAGGCCGACGCTTAGTGGACCCCCTAACTCGGGGTCCGCGCTAGTCCTATCGCGAGATCGTGTGCGTAAGGCGCATACGATCAGGGCGTGTGGCGTCAATTCGGATGCACCACATGGCAGTCCACCAAAAAAGATCGCAGAAAGAACTTGATGTTTAAGTACACCGCGCTAGCTCTCGCCCTTCTTTCCGTCGCCGTGCCAGTTGCAGCGCAGAACCTTCCCGGCACCGTCTTTACTGTCACCACCGACAGCGATTACAACAACCCCTACAACCCCTACGGCTACATCAATCTCACTGACACACCGTCAGTCGGCAATTTCGGCTTCGGTGTCGAGTGGAGGGCGGGACGAGCTGAGTTTTCGCTCGAGGGCATTCAGTCCGTCGCTGATGCAAGTTTCAGCCTGACTCGTATGGGCGTTTCGGCAATAAACCGGGAACCGGCTGTCGACGCCGCGATGACCATTCGGACATATATCGGCAATGGCATTGCAGAGGTGCGCGACTACACCCCGACGATCACGGGATCGTTAGGCTCATTCGCGTTCGGTTCGCTGCCTTTCGGAACAGTAGGCAGTTTCGACGTCACGCAATTGGTCAACCAAGCGATCGCGCGTGGCGATAAAGCTTTCGGAATTGCGCTTGACCAAATGGCGTACAGCAACAACTTCGGAACGGTGGGATCGCTGACATTGCACGTCACGCCCGCCATCCCTGAGCCGAGCACCTATGCAATGCTTCTCGGCGGTTTGGCGCTCGTGGCCTTCGCTCGCAAGCGTCGCTAAAAACCTCGTCTGCTCGGGCCACCTTTGTTGGTGGTCTCAACCTTCGACTGATCCAAGCCCTGTGAGCTATGTCGTGACCCGCTGCGAAGCGGGCCGCACACATCAATAGTTTGCTGTTGGCAACACCGCGCGAAATACCCGCTTCAGGGGTTGCCGCTGGCTATAGGGTCGACAACGTCAGTGGCTTACCAAATGGAGTTGTACAAATGCGCAAGCTGTTAATCGGATTGATTTTGTGTGTGGCAAGTTTCGCCACGTCGGCGCAGCAGACCTATGCGCTTGGATTTTCGGGTTCGGGATCGTTTCTGCCGTCGGGGTTTGAGTGCTCACCGATCTGCACTCCTACGACATTTCCATGGACCGGCGCGGTCACGCTCACAACATCGAGCGCCGCCGACGGCGTGTACACGGACGCCGACCTTCCCAACTTCAACTTTCAGTCCTCGTTCGGTGGTTTCTCCTCCTTCAACACCGACGGGTTTGGTGCAGGCTCGTTCTATGGCCCGTCCAGTGTGACTGCCACCGTGGCCGACCACACTGTCACAGGAATCTCGGCGCGTTTTTGGACGTCGCCGTGGACCGTATTCACCCTGACCGGGTTGAATGTGCAGCTGCAAGATGGCCTCGACTTCGGTGGATATCCCGCACATCACGCAGGACTCGTCAACGCTACAGCGGTCCTCACGCCCGTACCGGAGCCATCGACGTGGGCTCTCATGATGTTGGGACTTGCTGGCGCAGTCGGAATTCGGCGCTACAAGCGGACTTGAGCCAATGGGGACTCAGTAAAGCTTCCGCCAGTTTGTGCCACCGAGAGTCGAATAGTTCGCGAAGAGACTCGCGGTGAACTCTGGGGCGCGCGGCATGCGGGAGCCTGCATACGCGCACGGCCTCTTAGTCCAAAGATCGACCCGATACTCGAATCCCTGTGCGACATCTCCTTCATGGGGTCAACGCGCCCGCTTCCGTGGGTGGCTCCTCGAGCAAGTAGATTTCTGCCGCCTCCTCAGGCGTCAGGTCGGGCGATTCCGGGAACGCGGCCTCGGCCAGCACCGAGCCCATCGCGTCGTCGCCGGCCACGCTCGGCTGCAGCTGGCGCAGCCGCTTCGCCGCAGCGGGGCACCCATTCGTCCTTTGGCATCTTCGACACGATAGTTCTCCTCCACAACTATCGTATTGGCCTCGCCGCTACTTCGCTGTCAGACGCTGCCGCAAGTCACATTCTCGGGCTGCGCTTCGGCATTCGGGGAATCCCCATGGCCGTGGGCAGGCGGAAGAATAGACTTTCTAGCCCGGTGAGCTGGAGGTAATCATGGACTCGTTCGTGGACCTGCGGTGGGTGGAGCGCGCGGCTGCGCGCTTGGTTGTATTAGACGAACTGTTGAGCTACGAAGACGCGTTATCGATGGCCAGAGCGCTGGCACTACAGCAGCGTTCAAGGTAGGCGATCCCGAAGTCGTCGTGGAGCAAGCGTTCGGAGCCGAAGGGCGGCTTCGACGCCCTGCAAAGCGCGCTCCGGCAGTAGACCCAGGGCGGGCAGAGCCCATGTCGTGGCCTTTGCAATCGCTTGGCAAGTAACGCGGGCGCGTTCGCTATGGATTGGAGCAAGCAGTTCGATTCACTGGTGACTCAACAGTCGCCGCACTTACCGCCGCCATCCTTGGTGCGGAACACGGTGAAAAGGCCCCAGTACCGCCTCACTCGAGAAAACGCCGCGGACTACGATCTGCTCGTGCTTCTTCCGAGATCGACTGCAGATCTCGCCGCTGCTATGAACGTTGAAGCCTCAGCGGTGCTCGAGCGCTTGAAGAAGCTCCGCTCCCAGGGTACGGTGCGCTTGGACCGGGTTGTATGGCGGGTATGCGGGAAGGCCAGTCCGTCGAAGTTTTAATCTGTGTGTCCTTACGAACAGAGCGCACGGCAGTCGAAGCGCAACATGGCCCGGCAAGCTGAGGAGACGAAACATAAGCAATCAATGCAATTCGACCTACTGTGGCATCCCCATCGCGACCCGCTGGGTGGAGTTGGACCCTGAGCTACCGGGTGGTCCAGCAAGGTTTACGGCCAGCTTCGTGACGGGCGTTGTCGGCGTCGCGTCGGGCTCCTGGACTGAACTGACACCGGGCCACGTATTCGTTTCGCCGAAGACAGCAGTCGCATACGCGCTTCATAAGGCTCGCAAGTTCGCTGCCAGCATGTGCAAGTCGAGGGCAGTCGCCACGTCGCAATGACGATCCGTGCCCTCGTGTAGCTCGCTGCCGATGAGTGAACCGCGTTCTTACACGCCAATCTCGCGACGGCCCTGCGGTGGGCTAGTGGCCGTGGTGCTTACTGCAGGCATGGAGTATCGGCACCAAGGCAAATACGCTCGCTAGACGAAAAAATCGTTCGACAACCCCAAATCGCTGAGACTATCGAAGGATGTCATCGATAGTTTTGCGCTGCAGCGCGGCGTCTTTGGCAACTCCGCGCAGGAGCAAAAGAGCCTCTTCTGGGGATAGAAGTGAAGCACCCTGATAGGTGGCGTGCGCTAGGCGGACCGCTAGCCCAACGTCGATTGCTCCCGTTGACAGCAAGAGCTCGGCGAAACGCCTGTACCAATCAGCTTCGGATTTTTCCACGGCACCCCATTGCAGTCACCTCCGCATTGTGCCCGCACATCTGAACACTTGACTGTCTGTGAGACGCCATCGGAGCTGACTACGGCGCACTTGTCGATAGGCGCACAGGGAACGGGTGCCCTAGATAGGAACCCGATCGATGTCAGTTTCTCCGAAGCTCTAGTCTTGCGATTTTTCGCCAGGTCTGGTGACTTCCGGCTGCTCACTGTTAAACCGGCTTCCTAACAACGAGTCGCGATTCTGCTTCCGAATCTTTGCGCGCCGCCCTTCCACGCGGTCTATCTCCCGCTGGCGAGCAGCAAGCGCTTTTTCGGCTTCCGGACTTTGCCCAGTTGCGGTCAAAGCATCGCGGCGCCGTTCTGCCTTACGTGCCTCCATTCGCTTCATCTCTCGGCGCTTATCGAGGCCGGTCGCATCCGAAAACTTCCACCACAAGACCGCAAGCGCCAGTGGAGCGATTGCAAGCCACCAAGGGCACTCAGCAAAGGGGCCAATCGCGGTAGCCTTTAGCGCGACCAGCACCAAGCCAATTAGGACGAGCAGCATCGTGTTCCTTCGTTTCCCAGATGATTGACTATCGGATTCGACGCGACGCTGCCCAATCGCGCGCCGACCTCTCAGGTGCCTGAGTGTTCCGGTACGGCCACAGGTTCAGCGCAGCCTTCATTGCGGACTTCTTCGGCATTGGCGGATGTGCGCGGAGGACGAGTTCTTTAACGAACTCAGTTACCCAAAGGTCCTTGTCCGCGCTCATGTATCGCGCACGCCCCTCATTGACCGTTCTGTGCCGGGGGGTCCTCAAGCAGATAGATTTCTACTGCCTCTTCGGGCGTCAGATCCTCTGCTTCGGGGTACGTCGCCTCGGCTAGGGCTAACTCCATCGCTTCGTTGCCAGACACCTCCGGCAGCAGTTCCCTCAGCTTCTTGGCGAAGCGCGGCACCCACTCGTCCTTCGGAATCTTCTGCATCGCGCTCACGCTGTGCGCCGCCCTGGCACCGGCTCGACGACCGCGTCTTCGCGCAATTCATGCGCGCGCTTCGCAGGTTTACGAGGCCCCAGCAACTGAAGCATCAGGCGCGCTTCGATCTGGTCGGCAAGGCACTGACCGCATACGCCTGGCGCCCATCCGGTTGCTTCTTGATAGTTAGTGCCGCAATCCGTGCAGGCAAGCATCTCAGCGCCCGCCCTTAAGGTATGCCTCAACCTTCTCGGCTCGATCGCCGACTGCGGCTACCGCTTCTTTCAATCGGTCGGGCGTGACTCCGAACTTCTTCGACCAGTCCCTCAGTTCGTAGTCTTGGTTGACGTTGATGCGCTTGCGATCTTGACCGCTAGCGTTTGTCTGGTCATCGGACATGGGAGGCTCCTATCGACGCGCAAGTGGCGCTGATCGGATATTCCGCCCCGGTCGCAGGCGGGCGCGACAGAGAAGCGCGCCTCACGCTGAAGGCGCCGTCCGACACACTGCGGACAACACGATCAATAACCAGGAAATTGATTGCGAAACTCAATCGCTCGTGGCACTGTGGTTATGTACAGTAGTCCGTCTACAACCGGAGACGACCATGGACCATCACCTAACTCCGCCCGAATGGATTGCGATTGCCGCCCACCGCCTGCACTACCGCTGGCGCTCGATCAACCCCGGACAGCTTGAGGACGTGGCCGTTGAACTGTGGAAGGACGAGCACCTGTCCGGCTTAGAACCGGCTCGCGCCGTTGATGCCTGGCTGACGCCGATCCTGCCCCCTCCCGCGCCCCGCTGAGTGCTATGAGGGTCGAAGTCATTCGGCTACGGCTGAAGGGCGAGAAGAAGCTGCCTCGGGAGGCCGTTAAGGCGGCTCAGTGCGTCATTGGCGAACTGACCGTCAGGTCGCGGCTCGGGCAGGCAAGGAGGTGGTTTTCATCGCCGTTCTGGCAGATGAGAAGCGCTTCGAGATGCTGCTACCGGCCTTGGATCACGTCCGCCTGACTCGGATGAGCGGCGACAGCTTCATTCTCTTTGGCATCGAAGAGGAAGGCCTGACGGAACGCGTCTTCAAGACGTTCCCTCAGGCCTAGTGGTGCCGGCCGGCACGCCCTGAGCAAGAGCCGGGACAGATCATCGGATATCTGCAGTTGGACCCCTCCGTCATGGCTGACCTGTACCCCGAACAGGCTGAGTCGTGAGCCGCGTCAGGTAGTCTTCCCGGGTCGTTTGTGCAGCGCGACCCCTTCAAGTCTTTGCTGCCCGGTCGTAGCATCGAACGGTCCTGTCACAAGAGACCAGTGCTGCTGCTTCTCAATCCTGGCCACGTTCAAATCTGCTCACGGGCTGCCGTCCAGGCCAAAGAGAATGGTCTGGCGCATAAGCGAGCGCGCTCCTTTTGGCGAATGGGTAGACCCCGAGGCGCCACCTCAGCCCGAGCGGCTATCCCAGACCGACTTGCCCGAGGTGACAACGAACGGTGGCTGGCTTGTCTCGTCGTTCGACCTCCTGAGCGGGTCAGACGTAGAGGAGGTCGAGACCACCGTGCAGGCGGAGCTATTCGATGAGATGTTCCCGTCGCCGGACAAAAAGAGGCCCAAGAGTTAGAGCGACCGCCCGGGCGACGAGAAGCGGACCATATCCGCACGCTGCAGGACCGGCGCAACCAGATGGCCCGGTCGATCGTGCCGGCCGACTAGAACGGCACCTCGGGCATGTTGGACTGCCCGAAGAAGACGCACGGCACCAGTTGAAGCACCAGAGCGATGAAGATGACCCAGTGGCCGAGGCGATTGAGCATGCGAACGTCTACTGCTCTTCCTTGTCAGCGGACTTCTTCCCGAGCCTTCCCGCACCGAAGCCACCTGCCGCGCCTAGACCGGCGCTGATGACCATCTGCAAAATCTCTTTGACGACCGCATCCTTGTTCATCGTCAGCCCCCAAATCGCGAAGGCCAGCAAAGCGACGAGGCCGATGCCAGCAAAGATGAGCTTGTCACGGCCCACCTTTCGGGCGTGCGTGCGAACTGCCTCGCGATCGCGCTCTTGAGCGCCGAGAATATCCGACGCGTGCTTGGACTGGTAGTCAAGCTCTTGCTTGCGGATGGACAGTTCCTGGGAGCGCAATCCAGCTTCTGTGGACTGCTGCGCGATCATCTGCCTGATCGTGTCTTCACTGAGCGCGGGGAGCTTGGCCCCGCCATTCTTCTGAGGCGGCTGAGGGCCGCTCACTTTTGCCCGTGTCTCGGCTTTGGCCCTGGGATTGCCCGATACAACGGACGCGAGTACACGACTTGAAAAGCGCCGAAACCTGGCTTACCCGCCGACGGGTGGATCACCGTCGACGACTTGATAATTTGCGGGTTCTCTTTCATCAGCTTGAGAAACGCCGAAGCGCTGAGGCGCTCGGTCTCAATCGGGAAGATGTCTACGACTGCGTCGGCGGATCGACTCGCGCTGCTAAAAACGGTCATGAGAATCGCCCTCCATGGCTGACTGTCGAGAACTGAACGGTGCATTTTGCACCATTTGGTGTAACCCCGTACCCCCGCAGATCGTGTGCTAGTGGGCGCTCCCGGTTCGAGCCAAATCCGTTGCGGCATAGGACGGGAAGACGCCTAGGCTTCGTTTACTTCAGGCTCACTTCCTCCGGCTGAAGTCAGCGTCGACCAGAATCGCAGTGGCAGATCGTCTGCATCGACAAACTCGCCAGAGAGCCGTTTGACGATACGCACCCGCTCTGCCGGCCAGACGACAACGGGCGCGCGATGGCCGTTCACGAGCCGAGCGAACGCGTGCTCCCAAAGTGCATGGTTCACAACCTCAGGGTAGGAGCCGCGGTCGTCAGCACTAGTGGGCGGGGAGACGATCGGGTAGTTAATCCGGTAGACGCTCATTTCAAGCCCCCGTCCTGTGCGGAAAGCCACCATAGAAATTCAGAGCAGCAGCGCCGGCAGCGCCGACAAATTGCTGTGAGTCCTTCTCGTACCAAAGCTGGAAGCGACCTTCCCACTCTCCGTTGCGCTGCTTATCGCAGATCAAGAGCGCGTCGGGATCCGACGGACTGACCATCTTCCCGGCCTGCTTGTCGCGCTCCTTTTTTTTGTTGCGCCACACCAGCAGCAGGTTGTCGACTTGATCGGTGATCGAGCCGGAGCCCTTCACGTCCATCTTGTCGGGCTGGGCTTCCTCGTTCGCCAACTTCTTGATGTGGTGCACGAGGTGGATGTGCATGCCGTAGTCGCGGGCGATGGCGGTGATTTCGTCCACGAACGCCTTCTGGCCGTCGTAGTCGTCCTCACCCTTCACGCACTTCATCAGGCTGTCAATGAAGAAATGGGTGATCTTGAGCTCCTTGGCGCAGTAGCGCAGCACGCCAATCAGCGTCTGCGTATCGACCGTGCCCTGCTGGTCATAGAGCCAGAGCTGCTTTGTCGTCCAGTCGCGGAACTGCTCGTATGTGTCTTTGAACGCGGCCATCACGGCAAGGTCCGCCAACTCGTGCGGCATGGGCGCCGCCTGGCTGCTGAACTGGCGGGACATGCGCTCGAGGGTCTTGCGCGGCTTCATCTCGAAGCTGGCAATGCACACCCTTTCGCCTTGAGTGCACAGGCTCAAAGCAGTCAAGCCCGTAAGCAAGCTCTTGCCGTGGCCGTTGACCCCACCCCACAAGGTGACCTCACCAGGTCGGAACTGGAACAACGCGTGCGATTTGTCCCACGGCAGGTAGGCCTTGGATTCGTGGCGCTCGGTCCCAAGGTCGTCGATCAGGTCTTGGATGTATTCGCCGGCCGGTCGGACCTTCTGCTGCGGCTCTGTCTCGCGCATGTATGCGCCGAAGTCCATGCTGTCTGAGCGGAGCGTTTTAGCCATGAGCCACCCCCGACGCAGTCGCGGCCGAGTACTCCAATACGCCATCGGTGTCGGTCGTCTCGATGGTATTGAAGGTTACCCACTCACCGGAGCCAACACGACGCAGCACCGCCGCGATGACACGCTGAGCGTTGGCCGCTATGCAGGCGTTGCGAACGGCGTGAACCCGGTGAATGTCACTCCCCTCGACGTAGCAGTACAGGCCCGCGACGCATCGCAGGTCCGGGCGCCTGTCGGCCGCGTCGAGTTGCAGCACTGCTTTGGTGTTGTCCATCTCGCGCCATTCGTCGGCGAGCCGCAGGTTGTTTGGCTCCGTTTCGATGAACACCCAATCCGGAACGTAGCCGGCTAGGCGCATCTCAATCAATCGGGTGTGGCCTTGCATCAGATGCTCCCAGCAAACGCGGATTCGACTTCGACCTCTGCCCCGTCCCACGCTTCCTTGCGGAGATAGACGATGGGTGCGGGCACGAACTGTCCGGCGTCCTTGGTCCAGTCGGCGGTTGATGCTTTGGCCCGGACATGAGCGACGATCAACTCCGCGCTCTTGGCATAGCCCTTTGCCTTCCAGAGGTCGCGGCACTTGCTCTTGCCTTCCTTGCGGTCGGTCCTGGGCCAGGCTTTCCAGAATTCCTCGAACAGGAAATCCGCCCGGGGGGCATGCTCTGTCTCTGTCTCTGTCTCTGTCTCTGGTACAGCAACTTGCTCGCAGACTGCTAGCGGGTTGCTAGCGTCGTGCACCACGTCGAAGAACTTCTTATCAATCAAGGGCTTAAGCGAATCGGACACTTCCTTAATCGTCATCCGAAGCCGGAAAGCCAGTTTTTCCGGATCTGCGTCGATAGCGCCGTCAACCGAGTCGCTTGCGAGCAGCCAAAGCATGGGCGCTAGCGCTCTGCTAGCAACCGGCAAGCGCTGGAAGTCGAAGTTATCGAGCAGTGCCTTGTGGAGCCGAATCCAGGGGGGATTGCGGTCTCTGTAGTGCTGAAAGTCCCGCCAGTTCCGAGGGGCGATCTGGTGCATTTACCGACCCCCTGCTGCTACGAAGCCTCGTCCGGCACGGTCAAGGTCGTCAAGACCATCGATCGCGGCGACGACCATCCGCATATCGCGCAGCTTGCGGACTAGCCCGCCAATGTGGAGCGCGTAGCCACCGTGCTCGTCGAGGTCGCGAAGGTCATAGCCGAGGCGCGCGAACCGCTGACGATGGAGGGCGAACTGGGCCTTGCGCTTGGCTGGTGAGTCGTTAACGGTGACCGCGAAGAGGTGGCTGCCGGCGAGTGCGTCCAAGATGTGCTTCACGCCTGCACCCCCAACACCTTGCGGATGCCTGCGACGGGCCAAGCGAGCCGGCCAGACACGCGTACCGGACGAAGACCTTCGGGATACGTTTCCGCCGATGCCCAGGCGCGAGCGGTCTGTTCCGCCCGGCTCAGGTGACGGCACATCACGGCGGTTGTGACGTGCGTGCGGGTCTCAAGGTGAAGAGGAACGAAGTCGACCGGAATCGCTTGGGTCGAAAAAGCCTGTGGGGCGGTCTCTCCGAGCCGAACCTCGGGGCTGTGGTGCGTCGCAGTCTGCATGGGGTACTTTCCAGAACCTCACCGAATGGCAAGGCATGGAGGCCCATTCTTTTCACGACGACTCGCTCGGAAACCCCTGCGGCGTCACACGGCGCCCGGCGGCGGCGCGCGGCGATCAGCGGCGTCGCTCGCGCGTCTCCGGGTGAAGTCGCTTGTGCAATGCGTCTCGCGTAAGGTATCTGTCTTCGCCACCCTTGCTGTACTTAACTCCACGGGGCGTTGCGGCCAGAAGTGGAGCGTGCTCCTCCTGCGCTAGCGCCTCTAGGCGGGCGAACACTTCGCTCGTATCCGCCGGCGATCGACACAGAGTCTGGGCGTACTCGATGGCCGGCGTGAGAACGTCGCGGCTCTTGCGACCCAGTAAGTGCTGCCGCGTCGTATTTGCTAGCGACGAAGGGGGCATGATCTGATGCGGCGGCGCGGAGCGCGCCGTCTCAGCGCCCCGACCTTCGGGTGGAGCGAAACCCTCCCTGACAAAGAAGACCATCGCATCCGACATCCCGGGAGGCGAGAGGTTAAGTTCCATATCGGTCGATCTGGCGCAGATGAAGGTCACATCGTCGCTCATGTCATCAAGCTCATCTGTATCCGTCCCCGGGACAAAATGCGACCGCACGATCACTCGCCGGAGTTCTTCTAGCCAAACGAAGCAGCTGGCTGGGAGAGCTCGTACCGCCTCTGAATTCCAGCGCTCTATGTCCTCCGCGGTCAGCCCAATCCCAGCCGCCGGCCGAATGCGCTCAATCGCTTCGAATGCTGAATCCCAGTCCCGGTGCAACATCGTGCCAACGTCGCCGCGCTCGTCCACATGCCACGCCACCAAGTTGCCGAGACCAGTGTCGCGCCGTTCGCCGGCGAAGGTCGCCGCAAGCATCGGGGCCGACACCTTCTAAGCGACGTAAGGGATCGCGCGAACGGGGATCGCCTCCCTCCCCTGGACCATCACCACCATCTTCATGACACCATCACCACGGCCGGTGGGATAACGAACGCAACTTCCGCCTTGGAGAGGATGAACGATTCGATCTGGGCCAAATATGGACGCAGAGCGTCCACTGACCTCGGGCGATATCCCTCTGCAATCGCACTTGGTTTGTGCCCCATCACTTGCGCAATCGCGCCAGCAGGCGCGCCGGCAGCCTCGCCCAAGAGGGAGAAGGTACGTCGCAGCCCGTGAATTGAGACATGTGGAATCTCCGCTCCTTCGAGCACCGACGAGTGAGGCGCGCGCGGTTCGGAAATACGCCCTGTCGCGCTCATGGCGCTGGAAAAGACGAATGGGTTCGCCTTTCCGTCACGGCCTATTGCCCTCGGGAGGGCTTGGAGCAATTGAGCCATGTACGGCGTAAGCGGGATTACTCGTGTCGCGTCGACCTTATCCGCGATCGTCAGGCGTTTCCACCGGAAGTCCACGTCGGCCCAGCGCAAGCCGGCCAGTTCTTCACGCCGTGCGCCTGTCAGTACAAGCGCTTGAAGGTACGCCGCTGCCGGCCTGTTCTTCAGCTTGAGCGTCCCCGCGAACCAGGCCTTCAACTGGTCAATCTCGATGGCGTCGCGACGCTTGTTAACCCCCGGCAGCACGTCCCCGAGCTCACTGGCCCGCGCTGCATCCCGCGTAACCAAGTCGCGAAGATCCTTCTTGGTCGCGCACCACCCCAGGAACCCGGAGAACATCGCTACCGCTCGAGCCGCTTGCACTGGCGCGCCCTGAGCCTCATGCGTGTACCAATCTCGAATCACATCCTGATCGATCGACGCCAGCGGCAGGGGCATAAGGCCGGCCAAGTGTCCTGGCTTGGTCAGCCCCGCGCCGCGCTTTTTCGGCTCGCCGCCCATTGACGCAGCCTTATTCAGATCGGCGACGTATCGCGGCTTCCACGCGCTGCGGCGTTTCGGCTTCCCTTCCGCCATGTACCGGGGCCACACGTCGGCGACGGTCAATTCACGGCTGACGGCTTCCGCTTCTTCGGCGGCTCGCGCAGCAGCACGCTCACGCATCAGGTCTCGTGGGTCGGTTCCCGTGTCCAGCACGACCCGAAGCCGGTTGGCTTCAACGCGCGCACCATCAATCGTCCACGAACGAACGTCTCCGATCGTTTGGCGGATCGTTTTGCGATTGAGCTTGGCCTCGAAGACGTAAGACTTGGCGCCCGCAGCGGTCACGCGAATGCGAAGACCCGGTGTCTTGCGGTCACGGAGGAACGCTTGACCCTTGTCTGGTGGGCACCTGAGCGCCTCAATAAGCCCGGCGCTCAGGTCGTGGCTAGCAGCCAAGTCGATCAGTTCGTCGGTCTTCCTGCGCGCCATCTGGCTCTCCGTGTAGCCACCATGTAGCCACTTTCCGGATATTTTGCTGAACCTCGATCAACACTGCGAAGGTTCAACCGCCCGGAGAGCGTTGATTTACATAGGGGTGACGCGAAGTCTATCAACGCAGCCGTATACGTACAAACACTATTTCTCGCGCATTCGTAATGCGAAGGTCGGGAGTTCGACTCTTCTCACCGGCACCAGAATCATCGAGGGTCAGCAGGCAGCAGCCCGCTGACCCTTTCGTCATTCTGGGGTTCCGCCCCGAGACCGCAGCACACGCCGTATCCGTTCGAGGTACCGCGCACCGCGGGCCGGCCGGAGCTGCAGGGACCGCTCGCCGGCGACGGCCGCACGGACCGCCCACGACGACCACGCCTGCAGACATTGCAGCCGCATCAACGTCGGCTGGCCGCTGAGCTTGTAGCGCTGCACCGAGCCGCCCCAATCCACGCACTCGATGGCCGGGTCGCCATGCGCTATCCGCAGGATCTCGGCATTGACCACGGTGCCCGGGCTGAACGCCAGCCATTCGGGCGCGGCCCGGTTGGTGTCGACCCAGAGAATGCCGGCCGTGAGCTCGCACAGGGCGAATGCGGCCAGCGCGCCGTCGATGCGCAACGTCAGCAGCCGCACGCGACCCGCGCGCGCGTGCGCACGCACGGTCGTGCCGAACAGCGCTGCCATGCCGCTGTCCTCCAGCGGCGAAGCGCCGAACTGCTGGAGACTGCGGCGGCGGTGAATGTCGATCATCTCGTCGATGGCGTGGTCGATCACGTCAGGGTCGACCGTCCACTTCAGGTCATACCGGTGACCGGAACGGACGATCCGGTTCAACGCCTTCGCGACCGCCGAGCGTGTGTTGCGCGTCAAGTAAGAAGTGATCGGATCGCCGGGTACGAAGCAGACGCGCGCCCGTGGCGCGGTGCGCCAGACCACGGCCAGGCGAAGATGCCGGACCAGCGCGGCCAACGTCGGGTCGCCGAACGGCAAATTGGCGACGTACAGCGACCAGGGCCGCCGCAGTTCGCCGAGCGCTTGGGCCAACGCCACAGCGAGGAGGTCCGCAGCGTCGGAGTCGATCGCCGGCAGGCCCTGGGCCGACCCTCGATAGCCGGCGGTTTCGAGACGTTCGATGCCGAGGCGGCGGCTGCGCGCGAACACGGCGCCCGCCACCGGTTCGCGCTGTCGCGTGATCAGCACACCCCATGGCTCGACCTGAAGGTGTTGGGCGAACCACGGCTCGATCGTCCCCGAGCGCGTCGCCGGCGGGGCGTCGACCCGTTCTAGCAGGATGTCGAGCGGCGCCCGCAGACGCGACAGGTCGGCACGCGTGGCGATCCAGTGCATGCCGCTGCACGAGTCATCAGGATCTGCACCTTCTCGTGACATGTCGCCCCTGCCGGTCGCCAGCAGAATATCCGAGCGAGACAGTCTCGGGCGCGAAGTACGTTTTGAAACGAATCGCTGGCGATCAACCCGCCGGCCCCCGCGCATCCGGGCCTTCGAGCGCCACGGGGTCTCAGCAATCTTTTCGACAATTGAAGTGCGATTTGTCCGCTTTTCGACCTTTTGCCGCCGCGCGGCGCGGCCATCATGCGGCCATGCGCACCATCCGCGTCTCTGACCCGTTTCCCCCTGGCAAGCCGCAACGCAAGCTCGAGTGGGGCACGAGCGCCTGGGCGGCGGATTCATGCCTGGTCGAGTGGTCGAAGCTGGAACGCGAGTGGCTCGGCCCGATGCCGACGCCGCGCCCGGCGCGCCGACGTTCAGGCTACGAGATCCCGCTCGCGTTCTGGCTGGCAGTGCTGGCGTTCGCGCTCGGACTGACCTGGATGATCGTCGGCTGACGCCGCGCGTCAGTCGTTGCCGCGGCCCTTGCCGTGCCCGTTGCCGCGGCCGTGCCCGCGGTCATCGTGCTTGTCGTGCTTGTCGTGCTTGTCCCAGCCCTTGTGGCGGCCACGATTCCAGCCCGAGTGCTCGTGCTCGTAGCGTTCCCGCACCCACTGGTCGCGAACGAAGTAGACCGGCTGGCCGCAGGCGTTGTAGCGCCCGCAATAGCGGCGCCAGTTCTGCTGGTGTGCAGGCGGCACGTACAGGTAGACCGGCGCGGCCTGGACGGCGACGCGGGGCGGCGCGATCAACACCGGTTGGGGCATGACGAGGGCGGGCCGGGGCACGTCCCCGATGTTGATGCGGCCGTAGACGCCCGGCTGGTTGATGCCGATCGATACGCCGACCTGGGCCGTGGCGGCGCCGACGGCGCCGCCGGTCAACAGCAGAACCGCAAGAATCTTCTTCATGACTTCTCCAATCGGATGGTGGTGTTCGAACAACGCAGCGGCCCCCTGTTGAGCCGACCGCGAGGGCACGTCTATTGCCCCGTGCGCACATCCTGACGGCATTTATGCACGGTAGCGCCTGCATTCGTGCGTAAGAGGACAACTCCTACACGCACCGGCGCCGCACACATCGCACCAGCAATCGATTTCGCCGTGTAATGGCAACAGACACGCGCAGTTTCCCGGCGTGCAGGGAGGTGGTTCTCGTGTCGGTGCTCGCAGGACTGTTCGACGACCTGAACAACATGAGCCTGGTGCAGCTGTTGCTGGCCTTCACGGCCTGCATGTCGGCCGCGTTGGCCCTGGGGAACCTGCTCACGCCGCGGGCGCGCTGGTTTGCAACTGCGGCAGCGCTGGCCAACACGGTGGCATTCGTCGCCATCAGCCCGTCCTGGCCAAATGCCGTGATGCTCACGGCGATCGCCGTCGGAGGGCTCGGCGTGTTCACGGCCACCGTCCTGGTATTGACTCGGCTGGTCGGCCTGGCGCCGCGCGACTTCGACGCCAACCTGCGGACCGATTCGGTCTGGCCAGCCGATGAACCAGCGGCCTCCTCGGCTTCGCGGGCACGGGCACGCGCCAACCGCATCGCGTCGACCTGAATCGCTTCACGACAAACAGGGCGTTGACAACTGTTGTCAAACTTCCTATGGTCCGTGAAGGGATACCAAAACTATCACGATAGAAGCAACGGCTCCGGTTGACGAGCAATGCGACCTCGCGTTGCGTGGACCGCCGGTCGGGGTCGGCCGCGAATCGCTCTCCATGAACTGTGTCGATGGCACTCGATCCGAGGGGCCGCCTTCTCCGGGCGCGCCGGAGTCGTGCGTCAACGGAACGCCCGCGGATCGGGACGAGAGCGAACGCCGCCTGCGCCTCGCGCTGCAGGCCTCGGGCCTGACGCTGTGGGACTGGGACGTCGTCAACGACCGAATTCCCTGGACGCCCGCGCTGTGCGCGCTGACCGGGCTGGAGGCCCAGCGCTTCGACGGCAGCCGCGCGGGCCTGCTCAAGCTGGCGCATCCCGATGATCGCCCGCGTCTGTCGGCAGCACTGGACCGTGCGCTCGCCGGCCCGCAGGAATTCGACATCGAGTACCGCATCGTGCGGCCCGACGGCGCCGTGCGGTGGGTGGCGGAGCACGGTCACGTACTGCGCGACGCGCACGGCCGGGCGCTGCGCATGATCGGCACCCTGGCCGACGTCACCCGGCGACGGCACACCGAAGACGCGCTGCGAGAAGTGCGGGTCAGCGCCGCCGAGGACGAGCGGCGCCGCATCGGCCACGAGTTGCACGACACGTTCGGACAGCAGTTGTCGCTGATGCTGCTGCAGCTGTCCACGCTGCGGCGTCAGATCGAGCAGCAACCGGCCGCGCACCCTCACCTCGCGCAGATCGACCGCCTCTACCGCACCGCGCACGAGCTCGACGAGGCGCTCGACCAGATCGAGTCGCAGCTGCGCCCACCGGCGCTGGGCGAACTCGGTCTCGAAGCGGCACTGGTCCACACGGCCCACGCCTGGACGGCCGACTCGGGCATCCCGATCGCGTTGCACGACGTCGGCCTGCAGGACCTGCGCCTGCCGCCGTTGATGGAGACAACGGTCTACCGGGTGGTCCAGGAGGCGCTGGCGAACGTGCGGCGCCATGCACGCGCCCAGCGCGTGGTGCTGAACATCGAGCGCGATGACGAGGAGTTGCGGGTGTCGATCGCCGACGACGGCCGCGGCTTCGAGCAGGCGGTGGCGGCGGCGGCGCCGGCGCGAACGCGCCACCTGGGGCTCGTCGGCATGCGGGAGCGCGCCGCGCTGGTGGCGGGTGCCCTCGAGATCCAGAGCGAACCCGGCCACGGGGTGACGGTCACCTTGCGCATCCCGCTGGATGGACCACCGGTTCATTGACAAGGGGAATGGACATGTCCTTGCTGACCATCCTGCTGGCCGACGACCACGCGATGCTCCGCCAGGGGCTCGCGGCGCTGATCGAAGCGGAACCCGACATGCATGTCATCGCCGAGGCCGCGGACGGGCGCGAGGCCATCGCGATGGCCCGCCTGCATTTGCCGAACGTCGCGGTGATCGATGTCTCGATGCCCGGGGTCGATGGCATCGAGGCGACGACCCAGATACGGCGCCAGTGCCCCATGGTGGGGGTGCTCGCGCTGACGCGCCATGCCGACCCGATCTACATGCGCCGGCTGCTGCGGGCCGGCGCCAGCGGCTACGTCCTCAAGCGTTCCGGCGCGGACGTGCTGATCGGCGCGGTGCGCGCCATCGCCGCGGGCGGCACCTACGTCGAGCCGGCACTGGCCGACGGCATCGTCGCGCCGGGCTTCGCACCAGCGGCCGGTACGCACCGCCCCGCGCCGCGGCGCCACGAACTCACCGAGCGCGAGGAACAGGTGTTGCGGCACATCGCCTGGGGCCGCAGCAACAAGGAGGTGGCGGCGCAGCTGGGCATCAGCATCAAGACGGTCGAGGGGTACAAGGCCGAGGCGCTCGCCAAGCTGGGCTTGCGCAGCCGCTCGGACATCCTTCGCCACGGCCTGTCGCGCGGCTGGATCTCGGACGACGCGAGCCCGCCCTGAGGCGCTGCCGGCGTCGGGGTGGCGCCGGGCGGATAAACTACGCGGTTGTTCGGCAGCCCCGCCGACTGCGCCCACGTTGCGCTTCACCTTCACCGGAGACCAGAGAATGACTCGTTCCGTCACCTTGCAGCGCCATGCGCTGATCGCGGCATTGGCCGCCGCCGGCATGGTCGCATCGGCATCCGCCGCCGACATCAAGATCGGTGCCGCGGAGGCGCTGTCGGGCCCGGCCGGCCAGTACGGCCAGTCGATCAAGAACGGCTTCCAGCTCGCCGTCGACGAGATCAACGCCGCGGGCGGCGTCAAGGGCGACAAGATCGCGCTGCAGTTCGAGGACGAGGCCGGCAAGAAAGAGCAGGCGATCGACGTCTTCAAGAAGCTGATCTTCCAGGACAAGGTGCTGATGGTGTTCGGCCCGACGCTGTCCAACTCGGCCCAGGCCGCCGACCCGATCGCGCAGGCCGCCAAGACCGTGGTGTTCGGCACCTCGAACACCGCCGACGGCATCACCTCGATCGGCGACTACGTGTTCCGCAATTCGGTGACCGAGGCCGATGTGCTGCCCGAGACGCTGCGCGTCGCGATCAAGCACGCCAAGATCAGCAAGGTCGCGGTGCTCTACGGCAACGACGACGTCTTCACCAAGAGCGGCTACGACGCCTTCAAGAAGGCCCTCGAGACGCTGAAGGTGCCGGTCACGACGACCGAGACCTTCGCCAAGGGGGACGTCGACTTCAAGGCCCAGCTCACCAAGATCAAGGCCAGCGGTGCCGATGCGATCGTGCTGTCGGCGCTGATCGCCGAAGGCGCACCGATCATGGTGCAGGCGCGCCAGCTCGGCATGAACATGCCGGTGATCGGCGGCAATGGCATGAACTCGGTCAAGATCTTCGACCTGGCCAAGGACAAGAGCGACAACCTCTGGGTCGGCAGCCCGTGGGCGCTGGGCAACCAGACGAAGGAAAACACGAAGTTCGTCGTCGCCTACACGCAGAAATACAAGTCGGCACCTGACCAGTTCGGCGCGCAGGCGTACGACGCGATGAACATCGTCGCCGCGGCCCTCGGCAAGATCAAGCTGTCCGGCAACCTCGAGGCGGATCGCAAGGCGCTGCGCGACGCGCTGCCGACCGTCACCCACACCGGCGCCACCGGCCCGTTCAAGTTCCGCCAGGCGATGGGCAAGGACGGTAAGCCGGCCGGCTACGACGCGCAGCAGGCGGCGATCGTGTCGGTCACGCAGGGCGGCAAGTACTCGATCGAGAAGTAAGAAGACGCCCCCGCGATGCTCGAACAGCAACTCGTCAACGCACTCTCGCTGGGGTGCGTGTACGCGCTGTTCGCGCTCGGGTTCACGCTGGTGTTCGGCGTGCTCGGCGTGATCAACCTGTCGCACGGCGCGATCTTCATGATCGGCGCCTACGCCGCGCTCGAGGTGGTCACGCGCCTGTCGTTCCCGCTGTGGGCCTCGCTGGTGGCCGCATTCTTCATCGCGGGCGGCTTCGGTCTGGCGATCGACGTCCTGGTGCTCAAGCCGCTGCGCAAGCGCAATGCGCCGCACCTGATCCCGATGATCGCGACGATCGGCCTGGCGATCTTCTTCAACAGCGCGTCGCAGGGCGTGTTCGGCGCCGAGAACCTGCGCTTCCCGAGCGACCTGGTGCCCGACCAGCAACTCCACTTCGCCGGCGTGCAGATCAGCGTGCTCGAGGTCGCGATCATCGTGCTGTCGTTCGCGTTGATGGCCGCGTTGCTGCTCGTGATGCGCAAGACGCAGCTGGGCCGCGCGCTGCGCGCGATCGCCGAGTCGCCTAAGGCCGCGATGCTGCTGGGCATCAACGTCGAAGGCCTGTTCTACCTGACCTCGTTCACCGCGGCCGCGCTCGGCGGCATCAGCGGCGTGCTGATCGCCCTGTACTCGAACGCGGTGTTCCCGCTGATGGGCCAGCCGATGCTGCACAAGGGCATCGCGGTCATCATCCTCGGCGGCATGGGCGACATCCGCGGCGCGCTGATCGGCGGGCTGTTCCTCGGCTTCGCGGAAGTGATGTCGGTCGCATACATCGGCTCGACGATGCGCGACGCGGTCGCCTTCGGGCTGCTGTTCATCGTGCTGCTGCTGCGCCCTCAAGGCATGTTCGGCAAAGTGCTCGAACGCAAGGCGTGATGAGCGCCCCCACGTCGCTTCGCTCCTGCCCCCCGAGGGGGCGCAGGCCTGCCCTCGGGGCGGCCCGGCGGGAGGCCTGAACCCGATGGCCTGGTTCGACAACTTCTGGCAGATCTACAGCAACCTGGTGCTCACGATCGGCATCAACGCGCTGCTGGCGCTGTCGATCTGGCTGACGCTGTCCTGCGGGCTGCTGGCGATGGCGAACGCCGCCTTCATGGGCATCGGCGCGTACACCGCGTCGATCCTGACGATGAACTACGGCGCGCCCTTCCCGCTCGCGCTGGCCGGCGGCATCGCGGCGCCGACCCTGGTCGCGCTGCTCATCGGCGGGCCGACGCTGCGGCTGTCGGGCGTCTACCTCGCGATGGCCACGCTCGGCTTCGGCGAGGTGGTGCGCGTGATGATCCTGAACGCCGAATCGCTGACCGGCGGCGCGCTCGGGCTGAACGGCATTCCGCAATCCACGCAGTGGTGGCATGTCGTCGTCGCGCTCGTCGTGACGCTGCTCGTGCTGTGGCGCCTCCGCCGCTCGCGCATTGGCCGCGCGTTCGAGGCGATCAAGGAAGACGCGGTCGCCGCGTCGCTGATGGGCATCGGCGTCAACGCCCACAAGATGCTCGCGTTCGCGCTCGGCGCCAGCATCGCCGGGCTGGCGGGCGCCTTGAACGCGCACCTGACCTTCTTCATCGGGCCGAGCGAATACGGCTTCGACCGCGGCGTCGACATCCTGACGATGGCGATCCTCGGTGGCACCGGCGGCCTGACCGGCCCGGTGCTGGGCGCGCTGATCATCACGCTGCTGCCCGAACTGCTGCGCGGCTTCAAGGACTTCCGCACGATGATCAACGGCGCGATCCTGGTGCTGATCGTGCTGTTCCTGCCCAAGGGCCTGTGGGACCCGCAGCGCGTGCGGCAATGGTTCGGCAAGCGGGGGGCACGCTGATGCTGAAGCTGACCGGCGTGTCCAAGCGCTTCGGCGGCCTGAGCGTGCTGCAGGACGTGTCGTTCGAGGTGGCGCAGGGCCAGGTCTTCGGCCTGATCGGCCCGAACGGCGCCGGCAAGACGACGGTGTTCAACCTGATCACCGGCCTGCTGGCGCCCAGCGGCGGCTCGATCGAGTTCCGCGGCGCGAGCCTGGTCGGAGTCAAGCCCCACCAGATCACGCGCCTGGGCCTGGGCCGCACGTTCCAGAACATCCGCATCTTCAAGGAGATGACGCTGATCGAGAACGTCGTCGTCGGCATGCACGCGCACCTCGACTACGGCGTGGCGAGCTGGCTGTTCTCGCTGCCGGCGTTCCGCGCCCGCGAGCAGCAGGCCTGCGAGCGGGCGCACGAGCTGCTCGGCTGGGTCGGCCTCGATGCCAAGGCCTTCGACACCGCGGACAACCTCTCGTACGGCGACCAGCGCAAGCTCGAGCTGGCGCGCGCCCTGGCCACGCAACCGAAGCTGCTGCTGCTCGACGAGCCGGTGGCCGGCATGAACAGCGGCGAGAAGGTCGCGTTGATGGAGGTGATCACCAAGATCGCGCAGCGCGGCTTCACCGTCTTCATGATCGAGCACGACATGCGTTTCGTGATGGGCCTGTGCGAGCGCATTGCGGTGCTGAACTTCGGCAAGATCATTGCCGAAGGCACGCCGGAGCAGATCAAGAACAACCCGGACGTGATCGAGGCCTACCTCGGGCGGGATGACGACTCGGAGGTCGCCGCGTGACCGCTCTCCTCGAAGTGCGAGACCTGCAGGTCGCCTACGGGCACATCGAGGCGGTGCAAGGCATCAGCTTCGATGTCCATGCCGGCGAGATACGCACGCTGGTCGGCGCCAACGGTGCGGGCAAGTCGACGACGTTGCTGGCACTGTCCGGCCTCGTCAAGCCGAAGGCCGGTTCGATCCGCTTCGAGGGCGAGGAACTGACCGCGCTGAAGACGCACCAGATCGTCGAACGCGGCCTCGTGCAGGTCGCGGAGGGACGCGCGATCCTGACGACGCTGACGGTGCGCGAGAACCTGGAACTGGGCGCCTACCGTCGCCAGGACCGCGCCGCGATCGCCAGCGACCTGGAGCGCGTGCTGACGCTGTTCCCGCGCCTGAAGGAGCGGCTCGACGGCCTCGCCGGCAACCTCTCCGGCGGCGAGCAGCAGATGCTCGCGATCGGCCGCGCGCTGCTCGCCAGGCCGCGCCTGCTGCTGCTCGACGAGCCCTCGATGGGCCTGGCGCCGATCATCGTGCAGGACATCTTCCGCACGCTGCGCGAGATCAACGCCGACGGGCTGACGATCTTCCTGGTGGAGCAGAACGTGAAGCAGGCACTGAAGATCGCGCAGCACGGCTACGTGCTGGAGAGCGGCAAGATCGTGCTCGACGGCAGCGGTCCGGCGCTGCTGAACGACCCGAAGGTGCTGGCCGCCTACATGGGCGGCTGATCCCGATCAACGGCCGGCGCGCACCAGCGCCGCGCCCTTCTCGGCGATCATCACCGTCGCGGCGTTCGTGTTGGTCGACACCATCGTCGGCATCACCGACGCGTCGATCACACGCAGCCGTTCGACGCCGCGCACCCGCAGCTGCGCATCGACCACGGACGCTGCGTCGCCCCCCATCCGGCAGGTGCCGACCGGGTGGAACACCGTGCCCCCCTTTTCGCGCGCGAAGGTTTCCAGCTCGGCGTCGCTGCGCAGCGCGGTGCCCGGCAGGTACTCCTCGCCGGTCACCAGGCCGCGGAAGGCCGGCTGCGCGTAGATCTCGCGCAGGATCTTCAGGCCCGACACCAGCACCTTGATGTCGGCCGGCGCGGTCAGGTAGTTGGAGACGATGCGCGGCGCGGCGAACGGGTCGGTCGAGCGGATCTCGACGCTGCCACGCGAATCGGGCCGGCACTGCGCGGCCGAGGCCGAGAACCCGGAGAACCGGTGCAGCGGGTCGCCCGGCTTGTCGACCGAGAGCGGCATCACGTTGAACAGCACGTCCGGCCGGCCGCCCTGCGCGTGCTCGCTGCAGACCAGCCCGCCGACCTGCCCCGCGCCGACGGTCAACGGTCCGCGCTGCTGCAACGCCCATTGCAGCCCCATCTTCGCCAGACCGAACGGGCTGCGGACCTGGTCGTTCAGCGACATGCGCTCGCGCAGCTTGACGATCACGCGCGCCTGGTAGTGGTCCTGGAGGTTGGCGCCGACCTCCGGCGCATCGACCTGCACCGGGATGTCCAGCGACTGCAGCAGCGCGGCCGGCCCGATGCCGGAGAGCTGCAGCAGCTGCGGCGACTGCAGCGCGCCGGCGGACAGGATCACCTCGGCATCGGCACGTGCGCTTGCGGCCTGCCCGTCGCGCAGCCACTCGACGCCGACCGCGACGCCCTGCTCGATCAGCACGCGAGAGACCTGCACGCCGGTCAGCACGGTCAGGTTCGAGCGCGCGCGCGCCGGTTGCAGGAACGCGGTGGCCGCATCGCAGCGCCAGTGGCCGCGCAACGTGAGCTGGTAGGCGCCGAGCCCGTCGTCATCGGCTCCGTTGAAGTCGGCGTTGCGCGGGTAGCCCGCCTGCACGCCGGCCTCGAGCCAGGCAGCGCAATACGGGTGGTCGTTGCGCAGGTCGGCCACGTCGAGCTCGCCGGCGTCGCCGTGGTATTCGTTCGCACCCTTCTCGTAGCGTTCGGAGCGCTTGAAGAACGGCAGCACCGCGCGGTAGTTCCAGCCCTCGGCGCCGCGCGCGGCCCAGTCGTCGAAATCCGCATGCTGGCCGCGGATGTAGAGCAACCCGTTGATCGCGCTCGAGCCGCCGAGCACGCGGCCGCGCGGCCAGCGGATCGTGCGGTGGCAGGTCGCCGCCTGCGGCTCGACCTCGAACTGGCGCGAGACCCGCGGGTCGTAGATCGAGCGGAAGTAGCCGACCGGCAGGCGCAGCCAGAACTGCCCGCCCTCGCCACCCGCCTCGAGCAGCAGCACGCGCACCGCAGGGTCCGCACTCAGGCGGTTCGCGAGCAGGCAGCCGGCCGAGCCCGCGCCGACGACGATGTAGTCGTACCCGCCGGCGTCCACCGAGCTACCCCTTGACCACGCCCAGGTACGGTTTCGTGTCGAAGTATTGCGCCGCCTTCTGCGCGTTCGGGATGTTCCCGGTTTGCACGAAGAAGTCGGTCACCTGCTGCAGCCAGCCGGTCACGGTGCCATCGGCGTACTTGGCGCGCCAATCGGCCGAGCTGTAGTAGCGCGACGCCTTGGACTGCTCGCGGAAGTCGGCCAGCGGCACCTGCGGGTACTGCTTCTGCACCACCTCGGTCGCGGCGTCGAAGTTGCCGACAATGCGGTCGTTCGCCTCGACCCAGGCGGCGATCAGCTTGTTGATCGTCGCGCCGTTCTTCTCGTAGAAGTCGTTGCGCGCGGCCCAGCCGCCGACGATCGCCGCCTGCGGGAAGAACGCCGACGCGTCGACCAGCTTCACGGCGCCGGGCAGCTTGTCCTTCACGGTCGAATCGAACGGCACCCACAGCGCCACCGCCGGCACCGCGCCCGAGATGAACGAAGTCACCGCCTCGGCCATGCGCTGGTTGACGATCTGCACGTCCTTGGCCGGGTCGAGCTTGGCCGAGCGCAGCGCGCGGTCGAGGAACACGTGCGCGGTGGTGCCGGTGGTCGTCGAGATCTGCTTGCCCTTCAGGTCGGCGAGCGTCTTGATGCCCGAGTCGCCACGCACCCACAGCTGCGCGGTCGCGTACTCGATGTTGTTGATCAGGAAGACCTTGCCCTGGCCGCGCGCCGGGAAGTTGGACACCACCGCGCCGGTCGACAGCACGTCGAGGCTGCCGCCGATCATGGCCTGGAACAGCTCGAGGCCGGTCGTGAACTGGATCAGTTCCAGCTCCAGGCCCTGCTTCGCGAACGCGCCCATCTGCTGGCCGAGCCAGATGTGGCTGTCGACCGCGGGCGTGTGCAGGTAGCCGACCTTCAGCTTGGTCGCGCCCTGCGCATACAGCGGCGCACCCAGGCCGGCCACGGTCGCGCCGGCTGCCGCCTGGATCAGGGTTCTGCGTTGGATCGTCATCGTCGTCTCCTTCGGTTGTTCGGGGGTCAATCGGACAGGCGCACGGCCTGCTTCGCCTGCGCCGCGTACTCTTCCATCACGAGCTCGCGGATCTGCGAGCGCAGCGCGGCGAAGCGCGGGTCTTCATGCACGGCTTCGGCGCGCGGGTAGCCGAACGGCACGTCGATCACGGTGCGGATGCGCGCCGGACGGGCGGTCACGACGACGATGCGCGAGGACAGGTAGATCGCCTCGTCGACCGAGTGCGTGATCAGCATCACCGTCTTGCCCTCGGCCTGCAGCACCTGCAGCAGCAGGTCCTGCATCGCCGTGCGGGTCTGCGCATCGAGTGCGCCGAACGGTTCGTCCATCAGCAGGAACTGCGGCTTGACCGCGTAGGCGCGTGCCAGCGCGAGGCGCTGGCGCATGCCGCCGGACAGGTGCTTCGGAAAGTGGTTCGCGAAGTCGCCCAGCCCCATCAGGCCCATGTATCGCTCGGCGGTGGCGGCGCGCTCGGCGGCCGGCACGCGGTTGGCCGCGAGCTTGAGTCCGAACTCGATGTTCTGGCGCACCGTGAGCCACGGGAACACGCCGTATTCCTGGAAGATCACGCCGCGGTCCGGGCCCGGGCCGGCGACCGGCTGGCCGTCGAGCAGCACGCGGCCCGAGGTCGGCTGCACGAACCCGCCGAGGATGTTCATCAGCGTCGTCTTGCCGCAGCCCGACGGGCCGATCACCGAGACGAACTCGCCCTGGCGGATGTCGCAGCTGACGCGGTCGAGCACGCGCATCGGGCCGTGCGCGGTCGGGAAGTCGACCGAGACGTCCTCGAAACGGATGCGCACCGGAGCGTCGGCCACGGCGCTCATGCGAGCCGGTCCTGCCAGGCCACCAGGCGCCGGCTCGCGACACGCAGCAGCAGGTCCATCGTCAGCGCGATGAACCCGATGCAGATGATGCCGACGTAGATGATGTCGAGCTGGAAGAACGACGACGCGTTCTGGATCAACGCACCCAGCCCCTGCTGCGCGGCGATCAGCTCCGACGCCACCAGCGTGGCCCAGGCGACGCCGAGCGCGACCCGGATCGCGGTCAGGATGTGCGGCACCGTCAGCGGGATGATCACCTTCGCGAAGATCTCGGCGTCGCTCGCGCCGAGCGTGCGCGCGACGCGGATGAAGATCGGGCTGATCTGCGCAATGCCTTCGTACATCACGATCACGCCGGCGAAGAACGACGCGTAGAACAGGATCACCGTCTTCGCGACCTCGCCGATGCCGAAGTAGACGATCACCAGCGGGATCAGCGCGATCGGCGGCAGCGCGCGGAAGAAGTTGATCACCGGATCGACGAAGCTGCGCAGGCCCTTGTACCAGCCGAGGCAGAACCCCACCGGCACCGCCAGCGCGACACCGAGCGCCACGCCGATCACGACCCGCCGGGTCGACATGAAGATGTCGATCGCGAGTCGGTCGCGCATCAGCTCCACGAACTTGGCCGCGACCTCGTGCGGCGCCGGTACCAGCGCCGGCGGCACCAGCCCGCTGGCGCGCACGCCGTACCAGGCCAGCACGATCAGCAGCCAGGGGGCGAACAGCAGCAGGAGACGCAGGAGTCGGGTCGAGGGGCGCATGGTGGTTCGGTGGCGACGCGCGGGCGTGCGGCGCTTGCCGGGGGGTATCGTCTAATCGTACTATCGACCATACGTTAGGACAAACGAAGATCTCCTCGAAAGCTTCCTCGGTTTCCCGTAGTTCACGATGAACGTCAGCTTCGCCACGAGCGGCCCGCCCCGCTACCGCCAGCTCGCCGACCTGCTGCGCCAGCGCATCGCGCGCGGCACCTGGCCGAGCGGACACCGCCTGCCCTCCCTCGACGAACTGGTCGGCGAATTCGGCGTCGCGCGCGTCACGGTGCGCCAGTGCATCGACGTGCTGGCGCGCGAGGGCCTGGTCTCGCCGCAGCAGGGCCGCGGCACCTTCGTCACCGGCCGGCCGAAGGACGAGCGCTGGTTCAATGTCTCCACCACGCTCGATGCGCTCGCCGAACTGACCCACGACACCGAGCCGCGGCTCGTCGCGATCGACGAATCGCCCCCCGCGCCGCCGCCGCTGCGCTCGGACGACGGCACGCCGGCGCCGAAGTACGTGTTCATGCGCCGCATCCATGCCCGCGCCGGCGAGCCCTACTGCGTGATCAACATCCACCTCGACCGGCGCATCTTCAAGCGCCAGGCCAGGCGCTTCCGCGCCGAGACGGTGATCCCGCTGCTGCTCGCGATGAAGGACGTGACGATCGCGCGGGCCCGCCAGGTGCTGACGATCGGCACCGCCGACCTCGAACTCGCCGGCATGCTCGGCATCGCGATGAACGCGCCGGTCGCCGAAGTCCGGCGCGTGTTCACCGACGCCGACGGCACCGTGATCTACCTCGCCGAGGTGACCTACCGGGCCGATGCGATCCACGTCGAGATGGACCTGAAACCATGACCGCGCTGCCGCGCCCGGCGCTGCGCATTGCGCGCGTCGAGCCGTTCGTGTTCCGCGCGCCGATCGCCACGCCGGTGCGCACCTCCTTCGGCACGATGCACGACCGGCCGGCGCTGTTCGTGCGCGTCACCGACGTGGACGGTGCGCACGGCTGGGGCGAGGTCTGGTGCAACTTCCCGGCCTGTGGCGCCGAACACCGCAAGAACCTGATCGATACCGTGCTGGCGCCGCTGCTGGTCGCGCTGCCGCACATCGACGGGCCCGAGGCGGCCTTCGAGCACCTGAGCGCGCGCAGCGCCGTGCTCGCGATCCAGTCGGGAGAGCCTGGCCCGCTGGCGCAGGCGATCGCCGGCATCGACCTCGCGCTGTGGGACCTGGCCGCGCGGCGTGCCGGGCAGCCGCTGTGGCGCTACCTGGGCGGCACCGGCGACCGCGTCGACGTCTACGCGAGCGGCATCAACCCCGATGGCGCACACGAAACCGCCGCCCGGATGCTGGCGAGCGGACACCGGGCGTTCAAGCTCAAGATCGGTTTCGGCACCGACCGAGATCGCGCGAACCTGCGCGCGCTGCGCGCGACGCTCGGCGATGGCCATCGCTTGATGGTCGACGCGAACCAGGCCTGGACGCTGGCCGAGGCGCTCGCGATGGCACCGCAGCTCGCGCCGTTCGCGCTCGGCTGGCTCGAGGAACCGCTGCGCGCCGACCGCCCGTGGACCGAGTGGCAGACGCTGCGCGACGCCTGCCCGGTGCCGTTGGCCGGTGGCGAGAACCTCGCCGGCGCAGCCCGGTTCGACGCCGCGCTCGCGGCCGAGGTGTTCGCCGTCGTGCAACCCGACGCCGCCAAGTGGGGCGGCATCTCCGGCTGCTGGCCGGTGATCGCCGCAGTGCAGCGCGCCGGTCGAACCTACTGCCCGCACTACCTGGGCGGCGGCATCGGACTGCTCGCGTCCGCGCACCTGCTGTCCGCCGTCGGCGGTGCGGGCATGCTGGAGATCGATGCCAACCCGAACCCGCTGCGCAGCACGTTGAGCGGGCCGCTGGCGTCGATCGACGATGGCCGCGCCCGCCTCGGCGAGGCGCCGGGCATCGGCCTCGTGCCCGATCTCGCGCAGCTGCGCGACGCCTGCCGCGCGGCCGCCTGACGACGGCGGCGCGGCCGGTTCATGCCGTCACGGCGTGAACGTGTCGCCGAGCACCAGCCCCTCGCGCCGCGGATCGGCACCGCCCTGCAGCGCGGGCGCGCCGCCCGACTGCACCCGCAGCACCGTGCCGATGCCGCTCGATTGCGCCGAGACCGAGACGGTGTGACCCATCGCGCGCAGCCCGGTCACCAGCGGATCGGCCGCGCCGCTGTTCGCGGCCGAGACGTTCGGGTGCTCGCCGCCGACGTTCGTGGTCGGGCTGTTCGCCGCGCCGAAGTCGATCATCGAGGTGGCCTGCTGCGCATCCAGCCCCCAGTCGAGCACGCCGACCAGTGTCTTGACGACGTACTGGATGATCGTGCTGCCGCCGGGCGAACCGGTGCCCATCACGAAGTCGCCCTTGCTGCCGTCGGCCGCGATGTTGAACACCAGAGTCGGCGCCATCGAGCTGCGCGGGCGCTTGCCGGCCTGCACGCGGTTGGCGATCAGCGCGCCGGTGCCATCGGTCGGGCTCGCCGAGAAGTCGGTCAGCTGGTTGTTCAGGATGAAGCCGCGGGTCATGTGGAACGACCCGAAGCCGCTCTCGACCGTGGTGGTCATCACCAGCGCAATGCCGTCCTTGTCGACGATCGTCATGTGGGTCGTGCCGCTTTCCGGCGTGCGGTCGACGCCCAGCGGCACCGGGCCGAGGTTGCCGGCCAGCGCGGTGCCCATGCTGGTCGAGAAGCTGATCAGGTCGGCCCGGCCGCGCAGGTAGGGCTTGTTCAGCAAGGTGTCCGCACTGCCGCCGGGCAGCGGTTGGAAGTCGGTGTCGGCGATGTACTTGTCGCGGTCGGCGTAGGCGAGCCGCTCCGATTCGCTCACCAGATGCACGCCCATCACCTGCGGTTTGCCGCCCTCGAGGTCGAGCGCGGTCGGCTTGTACAGGCCGAGGTTGAAGTTCTCGAGCACGCCCAGTGCAGAGGCGACCGTGATGCCGCCCGACGACGGCGGCGGCATGCCGCAGACCCAGTACGCGCGGTAGGTGGTGCAGATCGGCTCGCGCTTCTTGGCCTGGTAGGCGGCGAGATCGGCCAGCGTGAGCTTGCCCGGGGTGATCGCGCTGCCATCGGCGGCGCTGGTCGTGATCGCGGTCTTGTCGACGATGGCCTGCGCGATCGGGCCGGTGTAGAGCGCGTCGGCACCATTGTTCGCGATCGTGGTCAGCGTGTCGGCGTAGGCCGGGAGCTTCAAGATGGTGCCGAGCGGCTTGGCGGTCAGGTCGGCGTTCAGGTAGGTCGCGGTGGCGTCGGCGTCGCGCAGGAAGTTGGTGCGTGCGCCGGCGATCGCGTCGGCCATCCGGCCGCTGATCGCGAAGCCGTCGGTCGCGAGCTTGATGCCCGGCGCGAACAGGTCCTTCCACGGCAGCTTGCCGTGATCCTTGTGCGCCAGGTCGAGCATGCGCACGGCACCGGGCACACCGATCGAGCGGCCGCTGGCGCGCGCGCTCGGCTTCGGCGTCGTCTGATCCGTCGCGTCGTCGATCCAGCGCAGGTAGTTTTCCGTCGCGGTGGCCGGCGCGGTCTCGCGGCCATCGTAGGACTGCACGGTCTTGGCCTTGGCGTCGTAGTACAGCATGAAGGCGCCACCGCCCAGGCCGCTGGATTGCGGCTCGACCAGGCCCAGCACCATCTGCACCGCCACCGCTGCGTCGGCGGCCGTGCCGCCGCCCTTCAACACGTCGCAGCCGGCCTTGCTGGCCAGCGGGTTGGCGGTGACGACCATGTAGTTCTTCGCATGGACCGGCTTGTAGCCCGTGCGGTAGCCCGATGACGGCTCGGGCGCCGCCGGATCGCCGGGCAGGCCGGAGCCGACGACGACGCTGCCCGTCGTGTTGGTCACGGCGCAGACGGTGTCCACGGGATCGTCCCCGCCACCCCCGCAGCCGACGAGCACGAACGCCGCGCCTGCGGTGAGCAACAGGGTCGAGGCCTGCGGCACGAATCGTTTCATTTGCATGGTCCTTCTCCTTTGGATGTCGGGCCATTCTGGTCGCCCGCCGGTGGGCCGCGATTCGGGCTTTCCAGCGGTTGCCATGCCCGGGGCGATGGAGCACCATGGTCGTTGTCATCCCCCTTACCGTCCCATTTGCATTGCGGAGCGCCGCCTTGAAAAAGAACACCACCGAACTCTCGACCGCCGAGAGCGCCCTGCGCGACGCCGCACTCGAATACCACCGCACGCCCGTGCGAGGCAAGATCGCCGTGGTGCCGACCAAGCCGCTGAGCAACCAGCGCGACCTGTCGCTCGCGTACTCGCCCGGCGTCGCCTATGCCTGCCTCGCGATCGAGGCCGATCCGTCGCTGGCGGCCGAATACACCTCGCGCGGCAACCTGGTCGGCGTGGTCACCAACGGCACCGCGGTGCTCGGCCTGGGCGACATCGGCCCGCTGGCGGGCAAGCCGGTGATGGAGGGCAAGGGCTGCCTGTTCCAGAAGTTCGCCGGCATCGACGTGTTCGACATCGAGCTCGCCGAGCGCGACCCGGACAAGCTGGTCGAGATCATCGCCGCGCTGGAGCCGACACTGGGCGGCGTGAACCTCGAGGACATCAAGGCGCCCGAGTGCTTCTACATCGAGAAGAAGCTGCGCGAGCGCATGAAGATCCCGGTGTTCCACGACGACCAGCACGGCACCGCGATCATCTCCGCCGCGGCGCTGCTGAACGGGCTGGAACTGGTCAACAAGCAGATCGGCGAGGTCAAGGTCGCGGTGTCGGGCGCGGGTGCCGCAGCGATCGCCTGTCTCGATCTGATGGTCGAACTGGGCGTCTCGCGCGCCAACATCTTCGTCTGCGATTCCAAGGGCGTGGTCCACGACCGCCGCGAGGACAAGCTCGATGCGTCGAAGCAGCGCTATGTGCAGAAGACCGCTGCGCGCACGCTGGCCGACGTGATGGACGGCGCCGACGTGCTGCTCGGCTGCTCGGCCGCCGGGGCGGTCACGCAGGACATGGTCAAGAGCATGGCGCGCCAGCCGATCATCCTCGCGCTCGCCAACCCCGAGCCCGAAATCCGCCCCGAGCTCGCCAAGGCGGTGCGGCCCGATTGCATCATCGCGACCGGCCGCTCCGACTACCCGAACCAGGTCAACAACGTCCTGTGCTTCCCGTACATCTTCCGCGGCGCGCTCGACAGCGGCGCGACCTCGATCACCGAGGCGATGAAGGTCGCCTGCGTGCGCGAGATCGCCGACCTCGCGAAGGCCGAGATCAGCGCCGAGGTCGCCTCCGCCTACGCCGGCCGCGAGTTGCGCTTCGGCCCCGACTACCTGATCCCGACGCCGTTCGATTCGCGCCTGATCCTGCGCATCGCGCCAGCCGTGGCGAAGGCCGCCGAAGCCTCGGGCGTCGCGACCCGGCCGATCGCCGACATGGAGGCGTACCGCCAGTCGCTGACCCGCTTCGTCACCCACACCGGCATGTTCATGCGGCCGGTGTTCGGCGCCGCCAAGGCGTCGCCGAAGCGCATCGCGTATGCCGAAGGCGAGGACGAGCGCGTGCTGCGCGCGGTGCAGATCGCGCTCGACGAGAAGCTGGTCAAGCCGATCCTGATCGGCCGGCCGGCGGTGATCGCGGCGAGGGTCGAGCGCGCCGGGCTGCGGCTGCAGGCGGGGCGTGATTTCGAAGTCGTGAATCCGGAGGACGACGCCCGCTTCCGCCAGTACTGGGAGACCTACCACCGTCTGAACGCGCGCGACGGCGTCACGCCCGACATGGCGAAGGCCGCCGTGCGCCGCTCGAACACGACGATCGCCGCGCTGATGGTGCACCTGGGCGACGCCGACGGCATGCTGTGCGGGCTGGTGGGCCGCTACGAGAACCACCTCTCGCACATCGACGAGGTGATCGGCAAGCGCAAGAGCGCGCAGGTCTATGCCGCGCTGAACGCGCTGATGCTGCCGAAGCACACGCTGTTCATCACCGACGCGTATGTCAACGACGACCCGAGCGCCGAGCAGCTCGCCGACATCGCCGCGATGGCGGTCGAGGCGGTGCAGCATTTCGGCCTGCCGCCGCGGGTGGCGTTCCTCTCGCACTCGGCCTACGGCAGCAGCAAGCGGCCCTCGGCGCGCAAGATGCGCGCCGCCCGCGACCTGTTCGTCGCGCGCATGCCCGACGTGCCGGCCGACGGCGAGATGCACGGCGATCTCGCGCTCGACGAGACCATGCGCGAGGCGGCGATGCCCGATTCGACGCTGACCGGCAGCGCCAACGTGCTGGTGCTGCCGAACCTCGACGCCGCCAACATCCTCTACAACGTGCTGAAGATGACCGGCGGGCAAGGCGTGACGGTCGGGCCGATCCTGCTCGGCGTCGCCGCGCCCGCGCACATCCTGACGCCCGCCGCCACGGTGCGCCGTGTCGTCAACATGACGGCGCTCGCGGTCGCGCACGCCGGCGCGCTGGAGCAGCGGCGCCACGAGAACGGCTGAGCGCGGAGCCGCCCGCCGGCGTCAGTCGGCGAGCGAGTAGATCTGCGACAGCGCCTTGCGGCGCATGGGCAGCAGCGGGTGCAGCGCCAGCATGCCGGTGCGGCCGATGCTGGCCTCGAGGTAGTGCAATTCGTCGAACTTGGCGCGGGTCTCGTCGTCGAGCGTCGGCTCGAAGCCGTTCTCGCGCATCATCAGCACGCCCTTGGCGCGCAGCGCGAGTTCGGTGAACAGGCCCAGGTAGCAAAGCAGGTCCGCGACCACCGGGCCGCGGAAGTGGCTGCGCAGGTCGTGCAGGTAGCGACCCGCCGGCGAGGCGGCGAGTTCACCCGAGTGGATCAGCGCGAGGAGCTGCGTGTCGGCGTCGAAGCCGCGGCCCAGCCAGTCGCCCAGCGTGCGCTCGCCGCGGTGGAACGCGAACAGCAGCAGCGGCGGCACCACGACCAGCACGGCCAGCGTCGCAACCTTCGGCGCCTCGGTCAGGTGGTTGAACGCGGCGTGCAGCAGCACCGCCACCGCGAAGCCGGGCAGTGCCGCCAGCAGGCCGCGCCGCTCGTCGCGCTCGGTGACGGCGAGGCCTATCATCGCGACGATCGCAGTCGCGCCGCCGTGCATGATCGCGGTGCCGAAACCGCGCACCACCCAGGTCGACCAGACGGCGTCCTGCGCGTGCCACAGCACGTACAGGTTCTCGATCAGCGCAAAGCCGCAGCCGACCGCAAAGCCGAGGATGGCGGCATCGACCAGGAAGCCGATGCGGTGGCGCCGGATGAGCAGCACGACCACGACCGCTTTCAACGCCTCCTCGACGACCGGCGCGACGTAGCGGCTGTACGTGAATGGCTCGATCGCGATGCGGCCGAGCAACGCCTGGTTGACGAAGAACGCGAGCACCGCGGCCGCCACGCCACCGAGCAGCACGACGACGACGAGGCCCGGCCGCACGAGCTGGTAGCTGTCGAGCCAGAACAGCGTGGTCAGGAAGCACAGCACCGGCAGCAGGCACAGCAGCGCGGCGATCAACGACGTGGACAGCATGGACCGGTGCGCGCTCCCTACATGATCTTCAGCGAGACCATCCACTCGTGCCCGGTGCGGCCACCGCGCTCCGACCCCACCGCGACGCCGGCCGACAGGATCATCTCGTACCAGTGCAGCACGCTGAAACGCAGGTCGAGCTGCGTGCCGATGCTCGTGTAGCGCTTGCGCAGCGTCGCGCGGCCGGGGTCGGTCCAGAGCGCGCTGGCGAACACCGCCGGCCGCAACCAGGTGGCATGGAAGCCCGGCATGCCGGCCGACTCGAACACCAGCGGCGGCAGGTTCCACTCGACCATCTGGCGCACGAACGACAGGCCGGCGATCTCGTTGAGGCGGAAGCCGGGCATCGCGTCGTAGTCGCGGTAGCGCTTGACCTCGCCGTCGTCGATGCGGTTGTTGCCGAAGCCGCCGAAATAGAAGTTCGCGAGCGGGTTGCTGCGGTCGCCGCTGGCGGCGCCGAACGCGGTGCGCGACCAGACCGACGAGTGCCCCCACGGCAGCGCGTAGCCCGCGTCGACATTGCCGCGCAGCTGCGGCGTGGTGCGGCGCTGCGCGAGGCTGGCCGACAGCACGCCGGTCGCGCGCACGCCCTTCTCGTCGTCGACGCCGCCGAGCGAGCGCCGCACGTCGGTGAAGTACAGGCCCGCCGACGCGGTCGTCAGCCGCGTGAAGCCGCTCGAGACGTTCTGGTAATCCGGCAGCGTGTCGATCTTGTCGAAGTACGCGAGGTCGAGCTTCAGGTCGAGGCGGCGCGGCTCGTCGAAGACCAGCGGCTGGTCGTAGCCCAGCCTCACCGCCAGGCCCTTGCGGCTGCGCTTGGTCGGGCCGGAGAGGTCGTAGAAATCGGAGCGGTTCCACGACAGCGCGCCGCGCCAGCCGAGGTAGCGGGCGTCGATCTGCACGTGCGCGCGCTCGTCCTGCTTCAGCGCCGCATCCGGCGTGTAGGCGGCGGTGATGCCGACGTGCGCGAAGCCGAGCAGGTCGTCGATGTTGGCGTGGTAGCCGACGCCGACCGCGTCCTTGTAGCCCTGCAGCACCGGGTAGGCGCTCTGCAGTTGCAGCTGCTGCAGCGGCGCGTAGTGGCCGCGCCGCGTGACCAGCTTCTCGTCGTCGACCGTGCTCGGCGGCGGCACCTGCCAGCGCGTGACGACCGGGTGGCGCGCCGCCAGCTCGGCGCCGAGGAAGCGCACCGCGCTCACGTCCTCGAGCGGGCGCGGCGTGACCACGCTCGGCACGAAGCCCTGGCCGGTGAAGTTCAGCACCATCAGCCGGCCGTCGTCGGTCGGCACGGGGCGGAACAGGCCGGTCTCGGCATTCGTCACCGCGTCGGTCTTCCCGGTCGCGACCTCGTAGCGGAAGATGTTCGACGCCCCGGTGTAGTAGCTGCTGCCGTAGAGATAGCGGCCGTCGCGCGAGAACACGAAGCCCTCGGGCGCGGCCTGGCCGAAGCGGAATTCGCTGACCTGCTCGAGCCGGCCTTCGAGCAGTGGCGCGAGCGTCCAGACCCGCACGAACTGGTCGCCGTGGACCTCACTGACCGACGCCGAGACGCGCAACCCGTCGGGCGACACGTCGAGGTCGGTCGGCACCACGCCGTAGGGGAAGGTGTGGAGCTGGTTCCACTCGGTGTACGGGTACGGGATGCGCACGATCGTGGCCAGGCCGTTCTGATGGCGCACGCCGAGCAGCGAACGGTCGGCAGCGTTGAACACCAGCTCGCCGATGCGCGCGTCCTTCAGCAGCGGCGTGGTCTTGCCGGTCACGACATCGAGCGCGACGAGGTCGCGGTACGCGAGGTTGTCGGTCGTGAAGAACGCGGTGCGGTGCGCCGGGTCGTAGGCGAATGCGGTCACCGAGTAGAGCATCGCGCCCTTGATGTCGGCCAGGCGTCGCACCGCGCCGGTCTTCGTGTCGATCGCGCCGACGTGCTCGACCACCCCGGGGTAGCGGAACGCGCCGTATAGCGTGCCGCTCGCCTCGTCGAAGTAGGTGCGCGAGCTCGAGCCGACCGCCACCGGCACCAGCGCCCGCAGCGGCGTGATCGGCTGCTTGCGCACCTCGACGAGGTTGCGGCGCTGGAACTCGCGCTCGAACGCCACCCACTCGCGCCAGGCGGTGTCCAGCGGCATCCCGAACACCTGCTGGAACTGGTCGGCGTAGTGGCGCAGGCTGCCCTCGTCGCGGCGCAGCCACTCGACCACTTTCTCTGGCGTGTGCGCGTAGGCGAGCCAGGTGATGAAGCGCGTGCCGTACAGGTAGGCGTTGGCACCGACCTGGAAGTCGATCCGCACGCCGCGCGACTCGAGCCCGAGCGGGTCGTGGAACGGGGCGTCATCGCGCACCATCGCGCGGAACACCATCTCGTCGTAGCCGCCCTGCGCGCGGCCGAGGCCGCCGCCCATCCAGGTCTCCATGAACACGGCCGCGCCTTCGAGCAGCCAGCGCGGCACGTTGAAGCGCGGCACGGTGAGGTAGCTGTACAGCAGCGTTTCGGGGTGCTTGGGCTGCGGCGGCACCTTGCCGAGCAGCAGGCCGCGCCAGCGGCGGTCGGCGGCGGTGGCGATGTCGGTGGTCGCCAGGTGGACCAGCTCGTGGTTCATCAGCGAGTACATGCGTTCGCTGCTCGGGTTGGTCTCGAACGCGTTCGAGGCGGGCGAGACCTCGACCCGCAGCGTGTTGAACGGCATCGGCGTCGCGCCGGCGTTACCGTAGTCCGAGAAGTCCTTCAGCATCACCGTGACCGGCTGCGACGGCACCCAGCCGAAGCGCTCGCGCTGCCAGCGCAGCGAGTTGGTGAAGGTCTGGATCGTGTGCGGCAGCAGGTAGTCGAGCGTCGGGGTCTGGTAGATCAACCGCAGGTCGGGCGTCTCGACCATCCCGAGCCCGAGCGGGCTGTCGTCGGCGGCCGTGGCTGCGGCGGTGGCGCCGAACATCAGCGCGGCGAGAAGGACGATCGGGCCTGGGCGCAAACAACGACTCCTGGTGACGCCAGCCGCGAAGGATACCGATATTCGTTACCAAATGAAAACCGCCGGCGCGGGGCCGGCGGTTTCACCTCCCTGCGGATCGGTGGTTTATTGAGCGACGCGCTCCGCCACTGAGCGATCCATCCGCGCCCGTTCGAGCTGCGCCTTGCTCGCCTCGACCCGCTGCAGCATCAGCGCGGCCTCCGCCTTGCTGGGGACGCGCGACGCGTCGGTGCTCATCAGCACGCGACTCGCCTCGACATTGGCCAGGACTGCCTGCGCGACCGCCGGGGTGCTCATCGCCATGCGGCTGGCCTCGACGCTCTGCAGGATCTGGCGGCTCGCATCCATCTTCTCGGCCATCGCACGGGCCAGGTCGGTGCGCTGCGCGACGCTGAGGTTGACGCGGGCGTCGGCGCTCTGGGTGCGCTCGGCCGCGGCCGTCAGCGCCGCGACCATCGCGGCCTCGCGGACGGCGGCGGTCGCGGTCTTGTCGGCGGCCACGGCTTCCAGCGCGATCCGGCTCGCGGCGACGTTCTCGAGCATCATCTTCGCGAGTGCCTGGTTCTCGACCGTCGCCCGCGCCGCCTCGATGTTGCCGAGCATCGTACGACTGGCGTCCGGGCTGCGCGCCAGCACCTGCGCCAGCATGCGGAAGCTCGCGTCCTGCGACAGCGACTGCATCTGCGGGTCCTTGATGGCCTTGTCGAAGCCGTCGTTCTGCATCAGCTGCGCGATCGTCTGGTCGCCGAGCTTGACCGGCTCGCTCGTCGCCTGCGGCGCGCGGTAGCGCTCGGCCGGCGCGATCGTGCCGGTGACGTCCTGGCTCTTCGGCGGGTAGTCGAACGCGATCAGCGCGACGCCGATCGCCAGCACCGCCACCGCGCCACCTGCCCACAGCCTGCGTTGGGAGCCCGTACGTGCTTGTTCGCTCATGTTCTCTCTCTCCTGATGCGGACCCGGCCGGTCGTGCGGACGGATGGTTGCTCGAAGCCAGGACCTCGCGCTACGATGTTCTGGTGCCCTGTACCCAATTACGTCGTCACGGTCGAAAAGTTGGTTCGCTTCGCGCGATGTCGAAAAATGCGGTGCGGCGGCCGCGGTGATCGAGGCGACCAGCCCTTCCGGCGGCGACGCCTGCGGCACCCGGTCGAGCGCCACGAACAGGCGCTGCCACTGCGCGAACTCGGCGCGCGCGGCCGCGTCCGCCGCGAGCCGCTGCTCCAGTTCGCGCTGCTCCTCGGGCGAGGCGGCGCCTTCCAGCACGGCCTGGATGCGTTCGACGAACTCGTGATGGGTCATGACAGGTCACCCAGCAGGCCGCGCAGCCGGCGCCGCGCGTCGAACAGGCGGGACTTCACGGTCTTCTCGTTCAGGTCGAGGATCTCGGCGATCTGCTCGTAGCTGCAGTCGGAGAAGTGGCGCAGCGTCAGCACGACGCGGTCGTTGACCGACATGCTCATCACGCTGCGGCGGATGCGGGCGTTCATCTGCGCTTCGCTCAGAAGCGCCTCGGGGCCGTGCCCGTCGAGGTCGGGGAGGTCGATCTCGTCGTCGAGCGGCGCTTCGCGTCGGCCACGGCGCAGCAGGTCGAGCGACTCGTTGACGGCGATGCGGTAGAGCCAGCTGAACAGCTTGTACTGCGGGTCATATCCGTCTCCTCGTTCGACGATGCGCAGGAACACCGTCTGGGTCACGTCGCTCGCGTCCTCGGCCCGGCGCAGGATCGCCAGCGCCGCGTTGTAGATCGGCCGCTGGTAGCGCACCACCAGCGTGGTGAACGCCTCGCGGTCGCCGACGCGGAAGCGCGCCAGCAGAGCCCGGTCGTCGTCGTCTTCCACAAGTACGGGCGGCGGCGCTGAAAGTTGGTGCTCGGAGTGAAAAGTCGGCTACGGCGCCGCCTCGATCTCGATGATCTGGTCGAAGCCGGAGTACACGAGGATGTCGCGCACATGCCGGCTCACGCCGCGCAACCGCAGCCGGCCGGCGCTGGCCATCAGGCGCTTCTGGGTCTTGAGCAGCACGCCGAGTCCGGCGCTGGAGATGTAGTCGAGCCGGGTGCAATCCAGCACGACGGGCCCGCTCAGGCGATCGAGGAAGGCCTGCGCCGCGGGCGCCTGCGCGGCATCGAGCCGGCCGACGACCGCCACCGATCCATCCGCTTCCGAATCCAAGCTCAGCATCGTCCTGCTCCTGCCGTGTCTCAGGCCGTCCGCCGGTACGGCACGCGAAAACCGATGTGGCTCTCGCGGGTCGCTTCGCGGTAGTCGTAGGTCAAGTCGTCGACCAGGCGGCGCACCAGGTGGAGCCCGAGGCCGCCGGGTGTCCGCTGCGCCAGCGGCAGCGTGGTGTCGACCTCGGGCGCCGCCGTGATGTCGAAAGGCTCGACGTCGATGTCGACGAGGCGAACGGTCACCGCCGCCTCGCCGCACTCGATCGCGATCCCGACCGGATGGGCGCCGTCGCGACTGTACTTGATGATGTTGGTGAACAGTTCCTCGATCGCGAAATCGATCGTGCGGCGCTGGTCGGGCTCGATCTCGCGGCCCTGCAACGCGGCGGCGGTGAACGCGGCGATCTCGTCGAGTGCATCGACGCGGCGGGCGAAGGTGCGTGACGCGGTCATGCGGCCGGCAGGCGCTTGACCAGCACCATCGTCACGTCGTCCTCCTGCGGCGCGCCGCGCGCGAAGCCGCGCACGGCGTCGAGCAACCGTGCCGAGAGCGACGAGGTCGGCTCGCGGTGGTGCTCGCGCAGCACGGCCTCGACACGGTCCTCGCCGAACGCCTCGCCATCGGGCGCGAAAAACTCGAACACGCCGTCGCTCAGCAGCACCAGCATGTCGCCCGGCGCCAGCTCGATGACGGCGGCCGGACGCCGCACCGGCAGCACCATGGCGCCAAGCGGCAGGCCGGTCGGCCGATGCCGCACGCACGTGCCAGTGGTGGCCTGGAAATGCAGGATCGGCCCCTGCCCGCCGCTGAGGTAGCGCACCCGGTGGGCCGCCGGGTCGAGCAGGCCGACGAACGCGGTGATGAAACGGTCGTCGGGGAGCGTGGCCTCGAGCTGCTCGTTGACCTGGCCGAACGCGGTCTCCAGGTCGGCGCCGAGGCGGAAGGCCATGCGCAGCATCGCGTGCATGCGCGTGACCGACAGCGCCGGCGCGATGCCGTGGCCGGTGGCGTCGCCGATCACGACCAGCAGGCCCTGTCCGATCAGCGCCAGGTCGTAGGTGTCGCCGCCGGTCTGTGCGGCCGGCAGGAAGGTGCCGCACAGGTCGTAGCCGGGCACGACCGGCATGGCCGCGGGCAGCGTGCTCATCTGCACCGCACGGGCGAGTTCCAGCTCCTGGCGCATCTTCTCGCCCTCGAGCAGCGCCTCGGTCATGCGCACCCGGGCGAGCGCGACGGCGCACTGCGCGGCGAGCGCGTTCGCGAGCGTCTGGTCCGCGGCATCGAACACGCCGCCTTCCTTGTTCAGCACCTGCATCACGCCGACCAGCCCGCCGTCGTGGCCGATCAGCGGCTGGGTCAGGCTGCAGCGCGTGCGGAAGCCCGAACGGCGGTCGACGCCGGGATCGAAGCGCGGGTCGGCATAGCAATCGGGCACGTTGATCGCGACCCGGTCGCGCGCGCAGGCGCCGACCAGGCCGGTGCCGACCGGCACGCGCACGTGGCGGATGTCGTCGGCCACTTCGAGCACCAGCTCGTCGGTGGCGGCGTCGTGCAGCCAGACCGAGCTGCGTTCGGCATGCAGCACCTGGCGCGCCGCGGCGGTCACGGTCGCGAGCATCGTCAGCAGGTCGAACGGCGCGGCCAGCGCGCGGGTCACGTCGAGGATCGCCTCGACATCCTGAGGCGACAGGCCGGCGACGGTGCTCGGGGTGGTCATCGGCGGCGTCCTGGATGGCAGCGACGCGGCCGGGGTCAGACGGGCAGGCGCTTCAGGAAGCCATCGAGCGTCGCGGTGAACGCCGCCGGCTGCTCGGCCACGCTGAGGTGCGAGGCCTGGTCGAATACCACCAGTTCGGCGCCGGGGATGCGCTCGGCCATCGCCTGCGACATCGCGACCGGCGCGCCGACGTCGAGCGCGCCGGCGATGACCAGCGTCGGACAGCGCACCTCGCTCAGCTGCTCCAGCCAGTCGACCCGGCCCACCGCGTGGCAGGTGGCCACGTAACCGGCGGGATCACTGCGCAGCACCTTCGCGCGGGCCGCGTCCACCGCGTCGGGCCGGGAGGCGCGGAAGTCGGCACTGAAATAGCGCTCCATCACCGAGTCGACGATCGACGCCATGCCGCCCTGCTCGACCTTCTCGATGCGCTGGGCGAACACCGCGGCAGCCGCCGGCGGGTATTGCGACGTGGTGTTGGCAAGAACCAGCGCCTTGACCAGCTCGGGGTGGCGCACCGCCAGGCCCTGCCCGACCATGCCGCCCATCGACAGACCGACCCACACGATCGGGCCGCGACCCCATTCGCCGATCAGGCGCGCGGCGTCGCCGACCAGCTGGTCCATCGTGTAGGGCCCCGGCGGCACCGCCGAGCCGCCATGGCCGCGGTGGTCGTAGCGCAGCACCGGGTGCCCCTGCGCGGCGAGGTGCACGGCCAGGTCGTCCCACATGTGCAGGTCCAGGCCGAGCGCGTGGCTCAGCACGATCGGGGCACCGGCTGCATCGGCGGCACCTTGCACCGCCACCGCCAGCTGCGGCTGGCTGAACGTGTGGTGCACCGCGACCCGCGCGTTCGCGGAGAGCGGCGCCGGCGCGGGCAGCAGGCCCTCCTCGCGCAGGATGTCCATCGTGATCTTGAAGCCGGTGTTCGCCGCAGGAACGCCGCAGTAGATGGCGCCCTGCATCAGCGTTTCCTTGATCAGGCCGAGCGGCACGCCGCCGCGGATCGCGGCGCGGCAGTGCAGCTCGAACTCCTCCCAGCGCGCCAACCCCATCGTCATGCCGAGCACGAGCAGGCGGCGGGTCGGGTGATCGAGCCCCGGGCGGCCCCAGATGTCGTGCCACGCATAGCGCGTGATCAGGTGCTGGAACTCGGCGTTGAACTCGGTCGCGTTGTTCAACGACTTGTCGACCCAGGCGTCGCCGAGCACCGCGCGGCGGTTCTTCACGCCGCGGTCGAAATCGTCCTGGCGGTCGTCGGTGGGGTTCATCGTGGAGACCTCATGTCGGGATGTCGAAGGGGTGCGCATCGAGCGCCGCGACGGCGGCGCGCAGCGCGGACCATTGCGGGGCGGCCGCGGCGCTGGCCTGGCGCGCGGCGGCGTCGATGTCGAACGCCGCGCGCAGCGCCCCGGCGTCGATCGTCGACGCAAGTGCCGGGTCGGCCGCGACCGCCTGCTCCACCTGCGCGGCCAACGGGCGCCCCTTTGTCGTCGCGCGCGACAACGTGTCGAGCAGCGCCTGCGCACGCGCCTTGCCGAGCTGCGGCGCGAGCAGCATGGCGGCGGCCTCGGCGAACACCAGGCCGTTCAGCGCCTCGATGTTGCGGCGCATGCGCGCGCTGTCGACCTTGAGACCCGCCGCCGCCTCCGCCAGCGCGTCGAGCGCGCCGTGCGCCGAGAGGAACAGCCCGGGCCACTCGGCCAGCTCGGCCTGCCAGTCGCCGAGGCCGCGCTCGTGGGCCTGCGGCATCGCCGCCAGCAGCGCCGCGACGCGGTGCGGCGTGCGCAACGCGGCGGCCAGCGCGGTCATCGAGGCGACCGGATTGCGCTTGTGCGGCATCGCCGACGAGCCCCCACGGCCGTCGCCCGATGGCTCGGCCATCTCGGCGATCTCGCCCTGCGCGAGCAGCGCGATGTCGGTCGCGATCTTGCCGAGCGAGCCGCACAGCAGGCCGATCTCGCAGCCGAGCCCGACCCACTCGTCGCGCTGGGTGTGCCAGGCGCCCGGCGGCATGGCCAGGCCGAGCTCGCGCGCCATGCGCGCCGCGACGGCCGGCCCGACAGCGCCCATCACCGCCAGGGTGCCGACCGCCCCGCCGAGCTGCAACTGCAGCGCACGCGCCGCGACCTTGCGCAGGCGCTGCCGCGCACGCACCAGGGGCGCGACCCAGCCGACCAGCTTGAAGCCGACGCTGATGACCAGCGCCGGCTGCATCAGCGTGCGGCCGAGCATCGGCACATCGTCGTGAGCCTGCGCAAGCGCCAGCAGCGCGTGGATCAGCGCACCGAGCCGACCATCGATCATCGCGACGGCGCGGCGCGTTGCGAGCACCATCGCCGTGTCGATGACGTCCTGGCTGGTGCTGCCGCGGTGGACCCAGGTCGCGGCCGGTTCGTCGGCGGCGGCGACCGCGGCGGTGAGCGTCTTGACCAGTGGAATCGCGAGCGACCCCGCGCGTGTGCCGGCCACGACCAGCGCGTCCAGATCGAAGCGCTCGTGCCGGCACGCTGCGGCGATCGCCGACGCCGCGCCGGCCGGGATCACCCCCTCGGCGGCCTGCGCGCGCGCGAGCGCAGCCTCGAAGTCGAGCATGCCCTGCACGATCGCCGGGGTGTCGAAGACCGCGGCCATCGCGGCGGTCGACAGGAAGCGGTCGAACAGCCCGATGGACGCGCTCATTCGGACGATCCGTTGCCCGACGCATGGGCCGGCAGGCGGCTCGCGAGCACCTTGTCGACCCGCTTGCCGTCGAGGTCGACGACCTCGAAGCGCCATTCGTCCCACTCGACCGAGTCGGTGGTGTGCGGCAGGCGGCCCAGCAGCAGCATGATCATGCCGGCCAGCGTGTTGTAGCGGCCGCGGTCCTCCTCCGGCAGCTCCTTCAGCTCGAGCCGGTCCTTCAACTCGGGCACCGGGATCAGGCCGTCGAACAGCCAGCTGCCGTCCTCGCGCTGCACGGCCCAGGCGTCGTCGGCGGTGGGCGTGGCGAACTCGCCGGTGATCGCCTCCAGCACGTCGCGCACGGTGATCATGCCCTGCACCTCGCCGTACTCGTCGACGACGAACACCAGCTGCGCGCTCGACGCGCGGAAGTGCTCGAGCAGCTCCATGCCGGACAGCGTCTCGGGCACGAACACCGAGGGCTGCAGCCCGTCGGCCAGCGCCATGGCCTGGCCCTTCATCACCTGCTGCAGCAGCGTCTGCGCGGAGATCACGCCGAGCACGTCGTCGAGGCCGCCGCGGCACACCGGGTAGCGCGAGTGCTCCTCGTTGCCGATCAGGCCGAGCACCTCGTCGGTCGACGCGGCCACGTCGAGCCAGACGATCTCGGCGCGCGGGATCATCATCGAGCCGACCTGCCGGTCGTCGAGGCGGAACACGTTGCGCACCATCTGGTGCTCCTGCGCCTCGATGACGCCGGCGTCCAGGCCCTCCTCGAGGCTGGCGGCGATCTCCTCCTCGGTGACGCTGCGGCCCGGGCCGTCCTTGATGCCGAGCAGGCGCAGCGTGGTCTCGGTGCACACCGTCAGCAGCTTGACGAACGGCCGGCCGATCAGCGAGAGCCACTCCATCGGCCGCGAGACCAGGCGCGCGACCGACTCCGGGTGCGTCTGGCCGATCCGCTTGGGCACCAGCTCGCCGAAGATGATGGTGACGAAGGTGATGATCATCACCACCATCGCGGTGGCGCTGATCTCGGCCGCGCGCTCCTGGATCGCGAAGCGCTCGTGCAGCCAGTGCGCGAACGGCGCCGAGAACGCGGCGTCGCCGACGATGCCGTTCAGCACGCCGATCGACGTGATGCCGATCTGCACGACCGACAGGAACTTGGTGGGGTTCTCGTGCAGGTCCATCGCCGCCTGCGCGCCGGACTCGCCCGCCTCGATCATCACCTGCAGCCTGGCCTTGCGGCTCGCCGTCAGCGCCATCTCGGACATGGCGAACAGCGCATTCAGCACGATCAGGAAGAACAGAAGGGCAACGTCCATGCGGCGGGCGCGGCAATGAGGGAATGGCAGGGTAGCAGAATCCATACCGTCTCCACCCCGGGCCGCGCCCGAGCGGGCCGGCTAGCATCGAGCGATGGATTACCTGATCGGCGATGTGCAAGGCTGCTGCGACGCCCTCGACCGGCTCCTCGCGAAGATCGATTTCTCACCGTCGCGCGACCGGATTTACGTGCTCGGCGACCTCGTCAACCGCGGGCCTGCGTCGCTCGAGACGCTGCGGCGCCTGCGTAGCTTCGGCGACGCGGCCGTGTGCCTGCTGGGCAACCACGACCTGAACCTGCTCGCGGTCGCGCAGGGCGTGCGGCGGCCGCACCCGACCGACACGATTGCCGAGATCCTCGATGCGCCCGACCGCGACGCCTGGCTCGACTGGCTGCGGCAGCGCCGCATGGCGGTCAGCGCGCACGGTTGGCTGATGGTCCACGCCGGCGTCGTGCCGCAATGGGACGCGGCGCAGACGCTGGCGCTGGCCGGCGAGGTCGAGGCGCTGCTGCGCGGCGACGGGCTGCGCGACTTCCTGCCGCAGATGTACGGCGACCAGCCGGTGCGCTGGAGCGACACGCTGGCCGGCGTCGAGCGCCTGCGCTTCGTGATCAACGTGCTGACGCGCACGCGTTTCGTCGCGGCCGACGGCACGCTCGATCTCGTCACCAAGGACGGTGCCGACGGCGCCCCGCCGGGCTTCTACCCCTGGTTCGAGGCGCCGGGCCGGCGCACCAAGGGCACGCCGATCGCGTGCGGTCACTGGGCCTCGCTCGGTCTGATCGACCGGCCCGACCTGCTCGCGCTCGACACCGGCTGTGTCTGGGGCCGCCAGCTTTCGGCGGCACGCATCGACGGCGGGCGGCGCGAGATCGTGCAGGTCGAGTGCGGCTGAGCCCCTCAGCCGTTGAAGGTCACCGCGTAACCCCATGAATCGAGCCGCGTCGGGATCGCGTTGAACGACAGCGTGATCCGGCGCGCGCCGACGTTCGGCGGGACCGCGTGCATCAGGTAGCTCGGGAACAGCACCATGTCGCCCGGATCGGGCAACGGACTGACCCACTTGTCCGCGTTGTAGGCGCCAGGCGTCGTGCCGGCGTGGTCGTTGCGGAACACGAAGTCGGTGCCGCCGGGTGACTTCATGAACACGGTGCGCGACTCCGGATGCGTCGGCGTCAGGTAGACGACGCCGGAGACGAAACTGTTGGCGTGGTTGTGCATCGCCTGCCGGCCGCCGGTGTCGAGCACGTTGACCCACATCTCCTTCAAGCCCCAGCCGAGCGCCTCTCCGAACAGCAGCGCGCCGAACTCGGCGAGCTTCGGCGTGATCCGCGCGGCCGCCTCGACCAGCAGCGGGCTGTCGCCGGGCCGCAGCATCGCGGTGTGCGAGAGCTGCGCCGACGCGTTGTTGTCGCGCACCGCGGCCGCGCTGAAGTGCGCCACCAGCGCGTCGACCAGCGGGCGCGGCAGCACCGCACGCGAGCGCTGCAGCGGGATCGGAAACAGGCCGACGACCTCGTCCATCGGCGCGCTCACGCGAAGATCGCCGCGATCCGCAGCCACGACCAGTACGCGGCCAGCGTGCCGATGCCGTACAGCGCCGCGGTGCGCGCCAGCGCCAGCCGCGGAAGGCGCGCGCTGGCGCGCCAGAGCAGCCACGCCGCCGCGACCGTCATCAGCTGGCCGATCTCGACGCCGACGTTGAAGGTCAGCAGCGCCACCAGCAGGTGGTCGTCGGGCAGGCCGATCTCCTTCAGCGCGCCGGCGAAGCCCAGGCCGTGCACCAGCCCGAACAGGAACGCGACCAGCGCCGGCCAGCGCCGCGCGAGCGTCTCGCGCCGGTGCAGCGCCTCGCCGGCGACCAGCATGATCGACAACGCGATCGTCGCCTCGACCGGCGGCGGCCGCAGCACCAGCCAGCCGAGTGCGCTGCTGGCCAGCGTCAGGCTGTGGGCGGCCGTGAACGCGGTGATCGTCCACAGCAGGCGGCGGTTGAAGCCGACCAGGAACAGCAGGCCGATCACGAACAGCAGGTGGTCGACGCCGCTCAGGATGTGCTCGACGCCGAGTTGCACGTACGCCCAGGCGATCTGCGCGCTGTCGCGTGGATCGTTGGCGGCGCCGTAGAGCTGCACCTTGGGTTGCCCGGCGGTGATCGTGTAGACGTGCGACTGCCCGTCGAGCCAATAGACCTTGACCAATGCGGCGGAGTAGCGCTTGCCGACGCCGTCGATCGCCAGCGTGCCGGTCAGGCCGGCCGCGCCGCAGCGCAACATCGCTGCGTCGGCCTGGCAGCCCTCGGGCCAGACCGGCGTCAGGTCCTCGCTGGCGGCGCGCTTCTCGCTGGCCGTCCATTGCCAGAGGAACTCGCCGCGCGAGGTCTCGCGCAGCTGCATCTCGGCCATGCTCATCTCGTGGGCCCCGACGCCGCCGTGCAGCAGCACCGCCGCGAGCAGCATCAGGCTTTGCAGCAGACGGTTCATGCCGGTGCCTCATTCTTCACGCGGTACTGGCGCGCCAGCGCCTTGACGGCGGCGCTGCGCTGCGCGGACAGCGTCGCGTCGGTCCAGTCCTGCTGGACGACGCCGCGCAGCGTCTCGAACGCCGCGGGCCGCGCCGGCGTGATCGCATCCAGCCGCACGGCATGCCAGCCATCCTGGGCCTGCAGCGCGCGCCATTCGCCGGGCGTCGTGCCCTCGAGCGCCTGGGCGAACCCGGCGCCGTAGCTCTGCGCCAGATTGGCATGCGGCCGCCCCTTGAACACGCGCAGGCCGGCCTTCGCATCGCCCGGCAGCCCGGCGTTCAGCGCGTCGACGAACCCGCGCACCGCCGTCTCCGACGCCTCGCCCGCCAGCACGGCTTCCTGAAAATCGTAGCGGGCCGGATCGTCGTACTTCGCGCGGTGGCTCTCGAACCAGGCGCGCAGCACCCGGTCGTCGACCGGCGGCAGCTTGACGTTGGCATCGACCACGCTGAGCGCCTTGAAGATCACGCGCTCGCGGATCGCGGTGTCGCCCTTGTCGACCTGCAGTGCCAGGCCCTCGCGGTACAGCACCTCGTTGTCGAGCCACACCGCCCGCAGCGCGGCGAGTTCGGCGGCATCGGGCTCGCGGCCGCGGGCGGCCTTGAAGACCTGCTTCGCCTCGGCATCGACCTCGGCGCCGACGACGATCGTGCGCGGGTCGTCGGCGCGGCCGACGAGGACGTGGTCGAGCGCGAACAGCAGCGCGCCGAGCACGACGAAATGCAGCAGCGGCTCGCGCGACCAGGCCGGCAGGCGTACACGGCGGGTGGTGGAAATGGGCAGGACAGCGGACATCGGTTCCTCAAACGAAAAAGGCGCCGCGCGAGGCCGCGCGGCGCTGGTGGGTGAGTCGGCCCCCTACTTGACGCCAGCGACCGTCGTCGAACCCTCGACCTCGATGTAGATCGGGTTGCTGTAGAACCAGAGATCAGCCCAGGCCGCAACGTCGTACGCCACGTACTTCACGCCGCCGACCACCGGCAGGTGCGCGGGGCAACCGTCGATCGCGGTGCCGGTGTAGTTGGTGCCGGTCGCCGGGACATTGCTGCCGACCACCGTGCACGGGATGCGCAGCTTGGTGGTGTCGCTGGCGTTCGTGAACAGGTCGCTCAGCGGGTTGCCCGCCGCGTCGGTCTCGTGCGGCACCGCCGCCGGGAGGTTGCTGCCCCGCAGGCGGATGTACTGGGACGAAGTCACCGCCGGGATGCGGTAGCTCATCTTCAGGAACGTGCTGTTGTCATCGCCGGAATGCACGGCCGCCCACGGTGTGCTGCCGCTGCCGTTGAAGGTCTTGATCACGGTGGCGGTCGTGTTCTTCGCCGCAGCCGGCACGGCGGCCAGGCCGGTGGTCGAGCCGTCTTCCTTCAGCCAGGCGGTGTTGCGCGGCCACTCGCCGGCGTAGTCGGGCGAGCCCGGCGCCTTGTAGCCCCCGACCATCCCGCGGATCAGGTCGACATGGTCCAGCACCGGCTTGTTCAGCGGCTGGTTCACGCCGATCTGCGCGAGCGACGGGTCCGCGAAGGTGTACGGCGAGTTGTTGGTACCGGCCGGATCGCGCAGCACGATCGCGACGACGATCTCGGCACCGGGCTTGACGACCAGCTTCTCGCCCATCGTCGCGCAGCGCGGCGTGTCGATGTCGGTGTTCTTGGTCGCGGCGTTGACGGCGAGCGCTTCGGCCGACGCGTCGGGGCGGAAGCCGCCGCCACCCTTGTACGAAGCGCAGGCGACGAACGACAGGCGGTCGATCAGTTGGCCGCTGGCCGCGAAGCTGTTGCCGGTGCGCAGGCCGTCGACGATGGTCTGCGGGCGCAGCTTGTCGCCGGCGTTGCGCACCATCACGTGGTCGCGCTGGTATTCGCCCGGCAGGAAGTCCTGCGTCGAGCGCCGATCGTCGGGGCCGAAGCTGCCGCGGTTGTGCCAGTCGGAGCTCGCGAAGAACCAGAAGTTGCGCCCCTCGCCGAGCAGCGCGTCCCACACGCCGCCGACTTGCGCGCCGTAGATGCCGGTGCCGCCATAGGTCGTGCCGCCGACCGAGTCGACCAGCACGCCGCCGAAGTTGTTGCGCTTGACCTGGTACTCGCCGCGGTTCGACGACGCGCCGTGGCCCGGCTGGGTCTCGAAGCCGAACGCGACCTTCGGCGCCGCGTTGTTGAAGTTGCGCAGGTGCTCGATGTTGAAGCCGTTGTTGCCGTCCGGGTTGAACGGACCGGCGCGCTCCAGGTGCGCCGGCACGTAGTAGCTGCCGTTGGGGTGGTACTGCGCCATCCACTTCATCGCCTCGACGGTCTTCAGGTGACCGCGCGTGCCGGTGCCCGCGCCGCCGGCGGGAATGAGCTTCTGGGCGGTCGCGTTCCAGCTCGCGTCGGCGGCGCTGTTGCTGCCCGGGACGGCGCAGTTCCAGTTGTTCCCGATCGCCGAGCCGGTGACGTTGCCGCGGCTCTTGTCGGTGTCGCCGCGGTCGAAGCAGTAGGACCACTGCGCCAGCGCATTGGCATTGCCGAGGGCGGTGTAGCCGGCCGTGGTCGGCAGCGTCGCGCTGTCGATCGACGCCGGCATCTGGCCGGTGATCACCGACATCGAGCTGTGCTCGTGACCGGCCACGACCGACTCCAGGCCCATGAACAGCGGCTGGCTCTTGTAGGCCGAGAGGTACTCCATCAGCGGGTACTGGAACTCCTGGATCGACTGCCAGCGCCACATGTTGCCGGTGCCGCCGACACCGCTGCCGTCGCCCTTGATCGCGGCCGCGCCGATGCTGTTGGTCCAGGTGGTGGTCGGGCCCTGGCCCGCGACGGCCGGATAGGCCGGTGTCGACAACGTGGCGTCTTCGGCCAGCGTGCAGTTGCGGTTGCCGTTGCCGCCGTGGCCGGCTTGCACGAACCAGTCGAGGCCGTAGGTGCCTTCGCTCTTGTCGGTCGCCTTCTTGACCAGCTTCTGCATCGAGATCGCGCCGTCCGAGCAGGTGGTGTGGTTGTGGAAGTCGCCGGTCACGTACTGGCCGGGCGCCTTGCCGGCGGCGCTGGCCACCATCGGGGCGGTGGCGAGGCTGGCAAGCGCGGCCGCTGCGGCGAGCGCGATCTGGCTGTGGGTGAATGCAAATCTCATGCGAAGGTACTCCTGGGTGGTTCTTTGGTGTTCGAGATGCAGGGAGGGCCGGCGCAAGAGCGGAGCGCCGCGCCGGATTCAGCCCATGCTAGGCAGCGCTGATGACGCGCCCGTGACGGGATCGGGCAGGCGCTCGTAGTCCACGTCGATGTCGGCGTCGACCACGCCGCCGTGCCGGAACTCCAGCCGCAGCGGGTAGCTGCGACCCACTTCGAGCGGGTGCTTCAGACCCGTCAGCCGAATGAAGGTGCCGCCTTCGGTGAGCTCGGTCTCGGTGCCGGCCGGGATCACCACATCGATCCTGCGACCGCTGGCCGGGCCGCTCATCTCGGCGCCGCTCGCGACCGGCGTCTCGACGCGGATCAGGCGGTCGGCAAGCCGCACCTCGTCGAAACGCATGCAGAGCACGGCGAACGCATCACCTTCGGCGGTCGCGCGCGACCACGGGCGATACACGCGCAGGTGCGTGCTGAAGAATTCGCAGGCGCGTGCCGGCGGCAGCACGAGCGCAGCGCCGAGCGCACAGCCGGCGCGCAGGAGCGTGCGGCGTCCGAGCGGGGGAAGGACGAGGTTCGTTTTCATCCCGCCGACGCTATCGGGCACCCGTGAAACTTTCGTGACGCGACCGGCGACCGCGGGACACGGGGGTGTCACAACCCTGCGGCATGATCCGGTCCGGCATCCGACAGGCGCCGCCGCGCGTAGGAGTGTCCGTGTCGTCCACCCCCTCGCATCGCGCACCATGTCCTTCGCCCTGGATCCTCGCCAGCACCGCCGCGCCGCACGCCTGATTGTGTGGTGCCTGGCGTGCGCGCTCGCGTCCTGCGGGTTCTGGTCGGTGCGCGTGCAAGTGCTGGGCACGAACCACACGCACGTGCGGGCCGCCGCGGTCGACGAGGCGATGGCCGGCTGGCAGGATTTCCGCCGCGCCGCCCATCTCGCGGGCGTGAGCAGCACGCCCGCGCATGGCCACGCGCTGTACCAGCGCCATCACCACGGCGCCGCCGACACGAGCCTGGCCAGCCTCGACGCGCCCGGTAGCGCGGCCACCAGCGGCGACGCGCCCAATGCGCAAGGCGCGACGCTCCTCGGCCTGCCACCCATCGTGGCACCGTTCGCGGATCCCGCGCGCTCGGCCGACGCGGCGCGCTGGCGCGACATCGCGACCGGCGGCATCGACCGCCTCGAGGCCGGTCGACTGGAGCGGCCACCGCGCGCCTGAGCGGGCGCACGGCGCCCGCTCAGCACCGCCTGACCCGTGCGCGACGCCGTCGTCGCGCGGGCTGCCCCTCAGTTCAACGGCCGCCTCGCGCACTGACGTGCGCGCGGCCGTGTCGCAGGAATCGCCATGTCCACCGTCTCTCGCCGGCCCGTCCCCTCCGGACGCGCGCCCTCTGCTCTCACCCTGCTCGCCGCCGCAGCGCTGCTGGCGCTCGCCGGCGGCCGCGCAAACGCCGACGGCGCGGCGCCGGCCGAGACCGTCGCGCAGCTCGCGCCGACGACGGTGCTCGGCCACTACGACAACGCCCTCGGCACGTCCGACGCCGCCAGCCAGGGCAGCGTGACCGCGACACTGATCGCCGCGCGACCGACGCTGCGGCCGGCCGAGCTGCTCGAGTTCGTGCCGGGCGTGATCGTCACGCAGCACAGCGGCGACGGCAAGGCGAACCAGTACTTCCTGCGCGGCTTCAACCTCGACCACGGCACCGACTTCGCGACCTGGGTCGCGGGCATGCCGGTCAACATGCCCACGCATGCGCACGGTCACGGCTACAGCGACCTCAACTGGCTGCTGCCCGAACTCGTCAACCGCATCGCCTACAAGAAGGGCCCGTACTTCGCCGAAGAGGGCGATTTCTCGTCGGCTGGCGCCGCGCGCATCGGGCTCGTGGACCAGCTGCCGCAGGGCATCGCATCGCTCACGTTCGGCGAGCACGGGTACCGCCGCGGGCTGCTGGCCCACTCGACTTCGCTCGGGTCGGAGGGCCGCAACGGCGAACTGCTCTACGCGGTCGAAGCCGCGCACAACGACGGCCCCTGGGACAACCCCGAGAAGTTCCATCGCGCCAACGCCGTGCTGCGCTACAGCCGCGCCGAAGGCGGCACGCGGCAGGCCCTCACCGCGATGGGCTACACGGCCGGCTGGAACGCGACCGACCAGGTTCCACAGCGCGCCGTGGATGCCGGCCTGGTGGGCCGGTTCGGCACCATCGATCCGACCGACGGCGGATCGACCTCGCGCGCCAGCCTGTCATACGAGCTGGAGCGCACGCTCGGGGACGGGCAGTTCAAGTTCAATGCGTACGCGATCCAGTCGCGTCTCGACCTGTACTCGAACTTCACGTTCTTCCAGGAGAACCCGTTGCGCGGCGACCAGTTCGAGCAGGCGGAGCAGCGACACGTCGCCGGCCTCGCGACCAGCCGCCGCTGGAACACGACGCTCGCCGGCCGCGACAGCACCAACACGGTCGGGCTGCAGCTGCGCCACGACCGCCTCGCGCCCGTCGGCCTGTACAGCACCGTGGCTCGCGAGCGCACCGCGACGACGCAGGAGAGCAGCGTGCGCCAGACCAGCCTCGGCCTCTACGCCGAGAACGCGACCGCGTGGACGCCGTGGCTGCGCAGCGTGGCCGGCGTGCGCGCCGATCGGTTCGACTTCGACGTGCACAGCTCGATCGCCGCCAACAGCGGCAAGCGCAGCGCGAGCATCGCCTCGCCCAAGCTCTCGCTGATCCTCGGGCCGTGGGCCCGGACCGAGTTCTTCGTCAACGCGGGCCACGGCTTCCACAGCAACGACGCGCGCGGCACCGTCGCGACCGTCGCGGCGAAGGATCCGGCCGGGCCGGCGATCGCCCCGGTCGATCCGCTGGTGCGGTCGAAGGGCGCGGAGCTCGGGCTGCGCACCGAGTTCGTCCCGGGCCTGCAGAGCTCGCTGTCGCTCTGGGCGCTGACGCTCGATTCCGAGCTGCTGTTCGTCGGCGATGCGGGCGAGACCGAACCGAGCCGCGCGAGCCGGCGCTACGGCGTGGAATGGAACAACCACTACGTCGCGAACAAGTGGCTGCTGCTCGATGCCGATCTCGCGGTGTCCCGCGCCCGCTTCACCGAGCCCGATCGCGCCGACCCGGCGCTCGGCAGGTACGTTCCGGGATCGATCCAGACGGTCGCGTCGTTCGGCGCGACGATCACCGACCTCGGCCCGTGGTTCGGCCAGTTCCAGCTGCGCTACTTCGGCCCGCGCGCGCTCGACGAGAACAACACCCAGCGCTCCCGCGCCACCACGCTCGCCTACCTGCGCGCCGGCTACCGGGTCGGCAGGAACGTCAAGCTGACCCTCGACGTCTTCAACCTGTTCGATCGCCGGGGCAGCGACATCGACTACTACTACGCGTCGCGCCTGCAAGGCGAGCCGGCGCAAGGCGTCGAAGACATCCACTTCCACCCGGTCGAGCCGCGCAGCGTGCGGGTCTCGCTGATCGCTAACTTCTGACGTCTAGCGGGCGCTCGATACAATCGAGCCTCGCCGGTTTTCCGGGAAGCGTGGCCGAGCGGTTTAAGGCTGCAGTCTTGAAAACTGCCGTGGGGGCAACTCCACCGTGAGTTCGAATCTCACCGCTTCCGCCAGCCATCCTCCGGCGCCGCGGGGCACCCGACAACTGTCGGATGGTCCGGAACTCGCCCCGCCCCGATAGTGCCGCCCATGGGCCATGGCACCGTCGGCAACTGGGGCAACGTTTGGCAATACGGCTGGCCCGGATTCGCCGGGGCTTCGGGACCGTTCTTCTCTGGCTTGTCGCCCTGACAGGCTGGGCGGCCAGCGTCCAGGCGCAGGTCGCGCCGGCGGCACGCGCCGGCCCTCTGCGTTATCACGTCGACACGACCGGCCGACTCGATCTGCCGGCCGCCTTGGCCACCCCCCCCGCGTCGCAGTGGCAATCGATGTCCCCCAACGGCTCGCTGGGCTACCGGTCCGAGGTGATCTGGTTTCACACACAGTGGTCGATGCCGGTCGCGCCGGCCGGCCAGCGGTGGGTGCTGGTGATCGCCAACCCCGTGCTCGACGATGCGCAGGTCTGGGTGCAGGGGCTGGGACCGCAGGACGAGCCGGGGCCCTGGCACCACTGGGCGGTGGGCGACAAGCTGCCGTTCGACCAACGACCGCTGACGGCCCAGCACTTCGCGCTGCCCATCGCCAACCCGCCGGACGGCGCGCCCGCGTTCCGGACGCTGCGCGTCTACATCCGGGTTTCGACGACGAGTTCGATGCAGGTGCCGATGCGCCTGCTCGGCGTCGCGGACTTCGAGCAGAGCGAGCGCACGCGCGGCCTGCTGTTCGGCGCGTACGGCGGCCTGATGACCGGCCTGTTCATCTACAACCTGGTGATCTGGGCCGTGGTGCGCGAGCGGCAATACGGCTGGTACGTGGGCTGGATCCTCTGCTTCGCATTGTTCGTGCTGAGCCTGGACGGCTTCACCTTCCAGTACCTGTGGCCGCAGGCGACGCAGTGGAACGACCGCGTCCTCGTGCTGCTGCTCGGCACCGGCGTCGTGATGGGCAACTGCTTCATCAACGATTTCCTGCGCGTCGGCAGCGAGGCGCCGCCGCTGGCGCTCACGGCACCGCGCGAAGCCATGTGGCTGCTGCCGGCCGTGCTGGTCGCCACGTACCTGCCGTACAGCATCGGCATTCGCGCCGTCATCGCGCTGTCGCTGTCGCTCGTCGCGCGCGCGCAGATCATGATCGGCATCGCCGTCTTCCGCGGCAGCCGGCCGGCGCGCATCCTGATGGTGGCGTTCCTGTCGGTGTCGCTCGGTGGCGCGGTGCTCGCGACCCAACGCTTCGGACTCACCGACTACACCGCGCTGACGCAGCACTGGACCATGGTCGGCTCGGCGATCGAGGTCATCCTGCTGTCGCTGGCACTCGGCGAACGTCTGATCCATGCGCGCCAGCTGGCGGCGTCCGCGGTCAAGCTGGCCACGTTGAACGAGAGCCTGTCCGAGAGCAATGCCGCACTGACGACCTCGCGCCAGCTGGCCGAAGAGCGCCTGGCGGCACTGGTGTGCCTGCAGGACCGGCTGCGCCTGGACACTGAAGCGCGCGACCGCGAACGGCTGCGCTTCCTGGCCAGCGCGGTGCACGATCTGAAGCAGCCGCTGCAGGCCATCGGTGCGCTGCTGCTGCCGCTGGAGCATGCCGTGGCGCGGCACGACCAGACCCACGCGATGCAGATGCTGGGGCTCACGCGGCAAGCCACGCAGGGCATGTCCAACCAGCTGACCGCACTGCTGGACCTGTCGAGACTCGAATCGGGCATGGAGCCGACCAAGCTGCAGCCGCTGGTGCTGGCGGCGCTCGTCGATGACCTGTACCCGCAGTTCGAACCGCTTGCCCGCCGCCTGGGGGTCCGGGTCACGGTCGACATCCCGCCCGACCTGACCGTGCAATCCGATCCGCAGTTGCTGGCCCGCGTGATCAGCAACCTCGTGACGAACGGCATCAAGTACTGCGACACACGACGCGCGCCGCATTGTCGGGTCGCCTTGCGGGCCGAAGCCGGCGCCAGCGGGCCGACGCTGACCATCGCGGACAACGGCCTGGGCATTCCGGACGGCCAGTCGGCCAGCGGCGCGATCTACCGGCCGTTCTTCCAGGGTCACAACCACCTTCCCGAAGACATCAAGGGCGTGGGACTGGGCTTGTCGATCGTGACCGCAGCGATGCGGCTGCTGCCGCAACATCACCTTCGCCTGTCCAGCGCGCCGGACGAAGGCACCACGTTCACGCTGGTGCTGCCGGCGGCCGCAACATCCCCCGCGCCACCGATCAGACACGACGGGCAGGCGCCGGCGATCGCGCAGCAGCTGGCCGGCTGCTATGTGCTCGTGGTCGAAGACGACTACCTGGTGCGCGAATCTCTGGTCCACATGCTCCACGCGTTCCAGATCCTGACCGACGCCTACGCGTCGGCGGATGCATTGGAAGCGGACATCGACACCATCGAGCGCACCCCGGACGCGGTGCTCTGCGACTACCGGCTTCCGGGCGGACGCACAGCGCACGACGTCGCCGCGCTGGTCCTGAGCCGATTCGACCGCGTGCCTTTCCTGATGGTGTCGGCCGAGCGTCTGGAAGCAGCGGACTTCACCGGCATCGGCATCGTCGCGATCTGCGCCAAACCGATCGATGCGGGCGCCCTGATCGAAGCGCTGGCTGATTTGACGCGGCAATGTCTTACACAACCGACCTTGAAGGGGCAGGCTTGATTTGGTAGATTTTTCCCAAGATGGAAACTGTCGACCGAAGCCAACTGGTGTGGTGCGCCACCTTCGCGGCGCTTTATGCGTTCGAGACCCAAAACGATCGCCGTGCAGCGATGAAAGTCGCGCGGGCGGCCTACCCGAACGCCGGCGCGTCCACGCCTGCCGATGCCGTGCGCACGATGCTGCGCGGCACCCTGACCTGGCCGGCCAAGCGCGAGGATCAGCGCGAACGCTGGTCGACCTGGGGCGACTGACGGCGATGATGAAGCGCATCGAACTGTGGCTCTGGACCATCCGCGACGACCTCACCGGCAAGGTGCGGGTCACGCGTCACCGCATGACGGCGGACGACGCCGCATCCATCCACCCCGGCGCCGTGCGGGTGCCGGGCAGCCTGGAGTACCGCGATGTCGAGCAGTCGAAGGATGCCGAGTTGAGCGTCTCGATCGACGCCTGGATGCGTGGCGCACCCGCGCTGCCGGAGGCCGGCAGCACGGCCCGCGACTGACGGCGTCCGCATCCGTCGGGTCGCCCCCGGCATCTGTCCCCTGCACCTGCGGGGTCGCTCTGAGCCGTTCTCCTACAGCCTGATACGTGACAAACCGCTAAGGTCACGCCCAAGGAGTCGAGACGATCATGGGCACGGTGGGCGACAGGAACGAGTGGATGGCGGAGTTCGCGATGATGATCTCGCAGGAGGCAGGCGTCACGCTGCGCGACGCCACCGGCATGGCCCCGAGGTTCTTCGCCGAGCTGCGGAATTTCGAGCCGTCGGAAGCCGCCGCGATCGTCGTGTCGACCGGCCTGATCCGGCGCGAGGACCGCGGTCTGCGAAGCGTGCCGCCGCCACCGGCGTCGGCCGAGCGTCGTGGGCAGGCGCGGGCCGGCCCATGAGTGTCGGCCCGCCGCGCGACGAGTGGATCGATCGGTTCGCGACGCTGCTGGTGCAGCAGGCGCCAGTGACCACGCTGCAGGCGCAGGCCATCGCGCCGCGCATCTACCAGAGCCTGTTCGTGCTGCCGCCGGAAGTGGCGGCCAAGCTGGTCGTTCAGATCCGCATGCTGCGCAAGCCCGACCTCGAGGGCGGATGCGCATCGGAGCGGATTCGCGGGGATCGGCGCCGCACCTGAGCGCACCCGCCGCCGACCCCAGCTCGCACCGGCCGTGTTCTAAGACACACCTGTTTCACCGCTTGTCCGACAGGCGGCGCGCCGCCGCGCTGACAAGCGCGCGACGACCCGCGCCGTAGATTGGTTTCGGGCAGATTCCGCCCTCCATTCAAGGAGACAAGCATGGACAAGACCATCGACACCCAGGCCAATCGCGATCCGTTGACAGGCGCGCCGGGCTCGCATCCCGTGGGGACCGGCGTGGGCGCTGCCGTCGGCGGCGCCGCGGCAGGCGCGGCGACCGGCACGGTTGCCGGACCGGTCGGCACGATCATCGGGGCGGCCGTTGGCGCCATCGTCGGCGGCCTCGCCGGCAAGGGCGTGGCCGAGAAGATCGACCCGACGGTCGAGGACGATTACTGGCGCGAGAACTACACCGGCCGCCCGTACGTGCAGGCCGGTGACTCCTACGACGATTACGGCCCCGCTTACGGCTACGGCGTGTCGTCTTACCAGCGTCTGGCCGGCTCGACGTTCGAGGAGGCCGAGCCCGACCTCGCGCGCGGCTGGAACGACGCGCGCGGCCCGTCGACGCTCGAGTGGGATCGCGCGCGCGGCGCGGCCCGCGACGCGTGGACCCGCGTCAGCGACTCGATCGAGCGCGCCATTCCGGGCGACTCCGACCGCGACGGCAAGTAGTCTGCCGAGCCCCGCTGCACGTGTCCCGTGCAGCCCCTCGCCGCGCCGCGGTTCCCGCGTGGCGGGGTGTTCGGCGATGATCACGGCCCCGCCATCGCCGACGAGGTGTCGCCGTGTCCGCCATCCCTTCCCTGCCCCTGCCGCCGAACGCACTGCAGGGCCTGCGCGTCATCGAGATGGGCCAGCTCATCGCCGGACCGTTCGCGGCGAAGACGCTCGGCGATTTCGGCGCCGATGTCGTCAAGATCGAAGCACCCGACGGCGGCGATCCGCTGCGCCAGTGGCGACTGACGCAGGACGGCACCTCGGTCTGGTGGCAGGTGTCGTCGCGCAACAAGCGTTCGATCGCGCTGGACCTGCGGTCTGCCGAGGGCCAGGACATCGCGCGGCGCCTGGTCGCCGAAGCCGATGTGCTGGTCGAGAACTTCCGACCCGGCACGCTCGAGGGCTGGGGCATGGGCTGGGACGCGCTCTCCGCGCTCAACCCCGGGCTGGTGATGCTGCGCATCTCCGGCTACGGCCAGACCGGACCGTACCGCGACCTGCCCGGCTTCGGCGCGATCGGCGAGGCGATGGGCGGCCTGCGCTACCTGACCGGCGAGCCGGGCCGCGTGCCGGTGCGGGTCGGCGTGTCGATCGGCGACACGCTCGCCGCGTTGCACGGCACGATCGGCGTCCTTGCGGCGCTGTACCACCGCCGCGTCCACGGCGGCGCGGGCCAGGTGATCGACGTGGCCCTGCACGAGGCGGTGTTCAACGTGATGGAAAGCCTGGTGCCGGAGTACAGCGCGTTCGGCGCCGTGCGCGAGCCGGCGGGCAGCGCGCTGCCGGGCATCGCGCCCTCGAACGCGTACCGCTGCAGCGACGGGCATGTGCTCGTCGCCGGCAACGGCGACAGCATCTTCCGCCGCCTGATGGAGGCGATCGGCCGCCCCGACCTCGGCACCGCACCGGACCTGGCGCACAACCCGGGGCGGGTGGCGCGCGTGGCGGAGATCGACGCGGCGATCGAGCAGTGGACGCGCAGCCGCACCGTGGACGACGCGCTCGAGGTGCTCGCCCGTGCCCGCGTGCCCGCGGGCAAGGTCTACACCGCGAAGGACATCTGCGAGGACCCGCACTACCGCGCCCGGGACATGATCGTCACCCAGCGCACCCGCGATGGCCGTGACCTCGAGGTGCCCGGCGTGGTGCCCAAGTTGTCCGCCACGCCAGGCACCTTGCGCAGCGCTGCACCGCATCTCGGCGAGGACACCGACCGCGTGCTGGCGGAGATCGGCCTGTCGGCCGCGCAGATCGCTCAATTGCGTAGCCGCGGCATCGTCGCCTGAGCGAGCGGCGCGCTCGCCGTCAGAAGTCCGCTTCGCCGAGCGCGTAGGTCTGCATCGCGCCCTCGCCGGGCTGGTAGAGCCGGACGTGTGGCGTGCTGTGCTGGGTGCCCCGGTCGCTGCGCACCTCTTCGAGGATCAGTGCCGGCGAGCGCAGCAGGGCGCCGTTGGCGAGGTTGCGATAGCGCACGTCGTACGTGCCGGTCGTCAGGTGCAGGAGCGTGAAGCGGGTGCGCGCCAGCACGAGGAACGTGCGCACCGGCTGCGCGGTGACGCCGTCGAGCGAGAAAAGCTTGACGAACATGTCGGTGTCGTTGTTCGCGTTGTCGACCGTGATCTCGGACAGGCCGCCATCGTTGAGCAACTCGTACCCCGCGACGTAGCCGGACCCCGCCGGCCAGGGCTGGCCGTTCGGCGCGGTCGTCGGGCGCACGAATCCGGCGTTGCGCGCCGCCGCGTCGCGGGGCGTTGCCGCCAGATGCTGGCCGATCGTCGGCTCGAACAGGCCGCGCACGCCGCTGCCCAGCAGCAGCAGCGCCAGGGTCGCGGCGAGCGCGTACTGCCAGCGGTGGCCGAGGGCGTGGCCGCGCAGCCGATGCGCCTGGCGCGCGAGGCGCCGCGGCCAGTCGCGCCGCGGTGCGGCCGGGGCCGGCGGCGCCGCGGGACCGGCGGTCGTCGGCGAGTGCAGCGTGTGCGGGCTGCGCAGCGGACGCGCGCGCGGCGACTCCGCCTGCGCGATCCACGCGTCGTGCTCGCGGCGCCGGGCCGGGTCCGACAGCACCTCGTAGGCGACGTTGATCACCGACATCACGCGCTGCGCGTCCGCGACCCCGGCATTGCGGTCGGGGTGGTGCTTGCGGGTCAGCGCGCGGTATGCCGCGCGGATCTCGTCGGGCGAGGCATCGCGGGCGACCTTGAGGTTGTCGTAGTGGTTGTGAACCTTGGGCATGGGACAGGACCGGCCGAAGGCTGGACACCCGCGATCATGCCAAGTTTGCCCGGCCTGTTCGCAGCGGACCGGCCCCGGGGCCGATCGGCGAGAATGCGCCGATGATCGTTCGCATCGAAATCCACCGCGAAGGTGACGACTACGAATACCGCGTCCTTGCCGACGGCGACGTGCTGTTCGATGACGCCGGCTTCAGCTCGGTCGTGCATGCGCTGGTCGGCGCGGTCGAAGGGTTGCCGCCGGACGTGAGGGCGGTGGAGGTCGCATGCGGCGGCGTGGTCTCCGGCACCTACCCGCTCACGGTGCTCGCCAGCAGCGCCGCGCAGGTGGCTCAGCACGCGGTCAACACCACCGCCGCGGTCTACGAAGCGCTGCAGAACTAGCTCGCGCGGCCGGCGCGCCGCCGAGCCGGGTCAGCGTCGGACCCAGCCGCCGCCGCGCAGGTGCCAGTGGCCGCCTTGCTGAACCCAGGCATGCGGTCGCCAGCCATAGCCGGCGCGGGGATGCTCCCAGCGGCCCGGCACCCAGGCATGCCGGCCGCCGCGCCAGCCCCAGTAGCCGCCGATCCAGATCGCTCCCGCGAACGGGATCGCCGGCACGACTTCGACATACGGCGCCGGCGGCGCCACGTCGACGACGACCTCGTCGCCGTCCGACGGCACCGGCTGGCCGTAGCCGGTCTGCGGCTGCGGGTAGGCCGGGGCGGGTTGGGCGTACACGACGCGCCGCGCCGGGTAAGGCGCCACGACGCAGGCGGTCAGCAACGAGGCGGCGAGCGGGAGGATCAGCAGTCTCGGGTTCAGCATGGTGAATCTCCGTGGGAGGATGGCGGCCGCACGCGTCGGCCCATCCCTCCTAACTGCCGAGTGCCGGCCCGGGCTGACGCCGGCGCGCCGCCTTTACAGAAATTTTCAGGCGCCGAAGCGATCGATCGCGGCTTCGACCGCCATCGCATAGCCGCGCACGCCGAACCCGATGACGATGCCCGCGGCCAGTTCAGACAGGTACGAATGATGGCGGAACGACTCGCGGCGGTGCACGTTGGACACGTGCACCTCGAAGAACGGCAGCGCCACGCCAGCGAGCGCATCGCGCAGCGCGACACTGGTGTGGGTCAGGCCGCCCGGGTTGATGACGATCGCGCGCGTGCCGTCGAGCCGGGCCGCGTGGATGCGGTCGATCAGCACGCCCTCGTGGTTGCTCTGCAGGCACGCGACGGTCGCACCGCGCGCCGACGCGACGGCCGTGACCATCGCCTCCACGTCTGCCAGCGTCTCGCGCCCGTAGACCTCCGGTTCGCGCGTGCCCAGCAGGTTGAGGTTCGGTCCGTTGAGCAGCAGGATCTGGGTCATCTCGGGTCTCGCGGTTTCTGGAGCCGGCATTGTCGCAAAGCGCGATCTCCGGGCGCCCTGTAACATCGTGCTATCACATCAGGGGGTGAACGCGGCATGCTGAAGTACATCGCGACCATGGGCGGGGTGGGCCTGGCGGTGGCGTTCGTGGTCGTCTTCTTCATCGGCCGCACGGAGTCGAAGCACCTGACCGAAGTCGCGCCCCGCGTCGGCATGAGCTACGAGGATCTGATGGCGATGGGCCCGCGCGTGGCGGCGTCCAGCGGCGTGACGCTCGGGAGTTCCCGACATGTGGTGTACCTGCTCGCCTGCAGCGGCCTGTCCGGCAAGAACGTGCTGGAAGCGCAGGCTTCCGAGGCCGCCCGACTGGCCCGCAAGGACCGCCTGAGCGACCGCGAGGCCGTGGTCGCCGTGCTCGCCCAGGCGCGCGCCGGCGTCAGCGCCTCGGAACTGAAAGGCTGCTGAGGCCTCAGCCGACGCAGGTGCGGTTCTTGCCGCTGCGCTTGGCCTCGTACAGGCCCTGGTCGGCGCGCTCGAGCGCGTCCTCGATGCGTTCACCCGCGCGGTAGGCGGTCACACCGGCCGAGAAGGTCACGAAGACCTGTTTCTGCTCGTGCATGAACAAGCCGCCCGTGAGGGACCGCTGCAGGCGCGTCAGGATCTGCTGCGCTTCATCGAGCGGCGTGTCGGGCAGCAGCACGACGAACTCCTCGCCACCGTAGCGGGCCACGTGGTCGGTCGGCCGCAGCGTCTTGCTGACGACGGCCGCCAGCGACTTGAGCGCCTCGTCGCCCGCGCCGTGGCCGAGCTCGTCGTTGAGCCGCTTGAAGTTGTCGATGTCGAGCAGCCCGACCGCCAGCGGCGTGGCCGATCGCTCCAGGCGCGCGCGCTCGGCATCGAATGCCTGCATGAGCCCGCGTCGATTCGCGATCTGGGTCAGCTGGTCGGTCGAGACCTCGTTCGACAGGCGCTGCATCTCGGATTCGAGCTCGTTGACGCGTTGCGTCAGCCCCTGCGCCTTGCCGTGCTCGGCCTGAAGGCGCGCCTGCGTCTGCTGCACCAGCGCCTGCACGGTCCGGCTCTCCTCGACCATCTCGCGCACGACGCCGGTCAGGCTTTCGAGCGTGTCGGCCTTCCCGATCACGTCGGCATAGCGGCCGACGCTGTCGTGGAAATGGCCGGTCTGCGAGCCGAGCTCGTCGAGCTCGCTGAGCATGCGGTTGATCAGGCCCTTCAGCGAATCGCGGGCCCGCTCGCGCTCCTCGCGCAGTTGGCCTTGCCGCGCGCGCGTGTCGCGCAGCAGTTCGCTGACCGCGCGAATCCCGCGGGCCGACAAGCCCTCGTCGATCTTGACCTGCATCGCCTCGCACTGGCCCTGCGCCCAGCTGTCGTTCTCGGCCAGGTCCGTGAGGCTGGCAGTCAGCTCGCCGCACAGCGCGCCGAGCTGATCGACCAGGTGGTGCCGGTGCTGCAGCACCGGCACCGCGCGTCGACACAGCGCCTCCAGGTCGTCGATAAAGTCGGGCGTCGCGCCGACCTGATCGATGCGCTCGGTGATTGCGGCCAGCGCCGCGGCGATCTCGTGCGGGGCCTCGTCCTGGGGCGGCAGCGCGAACTGCACGGTCCCACCGAGCGCCTGCAGCGCGCGGCCCCAGGGCGGCATCGTCACACCGGGCTCGAGTGGCGCGGGGGCCGTGGGCAGCGGCTCGAAGAGCGTCTCCTGCGGTTCGGCACCGGCCTCGACGGGAGCGGGTTCGGAATCCCAGCTCGCGAACAGCTGCGTCAGGCGCTGCTGCAGTCGGCGGGCATCGCTGCGGCTGCCGTCCAGCACGCGTTGCAGGCTGTCCTTCTTGCGCGCGGCCGTCCAGCCCTTGCTGCCGCGTTCGATGCCGCGCACCGCGCGCTCGATCAGGGTCGCGATGACCGCGCCTTCGGCCACCGGCACCGGCGGTTCGCCGGCCTCCTGGCGCCAGGCGCGGGCGTAGTTCTCGGGCGTCGGCTCGAGCTTGTCCAGGGCCAGTCGCCGCAGTGCGGCCTTGGCCAATTGGGCATTGTCGGGAGCGGCGCCGGAGAGCGCAGCGGGTCGTGTCGCTTCCATGGCGAAACCGGCCCGGTCAGACCGCGGGCTTGATGCGCGGATCGCGGCCCTCGGCGAAGCGCAACACCTCGGCAATCTCCGCGTCGCCGGCCTTGCCGATCCAGGGCGCCTTGCGCGGCAGGATGGTCTGCTGCAGCCAGGTCTCGATGTCCTCCGGCGGCTGCGGGCGACTGAACAGGAAGCCCTGCATCACGCCGCAGCCGAGGCGATGCAGCACCTCCATCTGGCGCAGGTTCTCGACGCCTTCCGCGATCACGCGCAGGCCGAGCGAGCGCGCGAGCGCGATGATCGCGGTGACGACGGCCGAGCTCTGCGGCGTCATGCCCAGGTCGCGGACGAAGCTGCGGTCGATCTTCAGTTCGCTGATCGGCAGCGTGGTCAGGTAGGCGAGGGACGAGTAACCGGTGCCGAAATCGTCGATCGAGATCTCGACGCCGATCTCGTTGAGCCGGTGCAGCGACGGGATCACGTTCTGCAGGTCCTTCATCAGGCCCGTCTCGGTAATCTCCAGCTCGATCGCGTGGTGCGGCACGCCGTAGGTCGTGACCGCGTTGTGGATGTACTCGACCAGGTCGGTGCGCTCGAACATGCGGTTCGGCAGGTTGACCGCGATCGAGTCGGCGAAGCCGAAGCTGTCCTGCCAGACGCGCGCCTGGCGCGCTGCCTCGCGGATCGCCCATTCGCTGAGCGGCACGATCAGGCCGGTCTCCTCGGCCATCGGGATGAAATCGCCCGGCGGCACGAGCACGCCGTTGCGCCGCCAGCGCATCAGCGCCTCGGCGCCGACCATCTTGGCGCCGCGCACGTCGACCTTGGGCTGGTAGTGCAGCACCAGTTCGTCGCGTTCGATCGCCTTGTGCAGTGCGCTTTCGAGCTCGAGCTTCTCGCGACCCTGACCGGCCAGCGCCGGGCGGTACAGCGACGCCGAATTGCGCCCGGCCGACTTGACCGAGTACATCGCGACGTCCGAATTGCGCATCAGGTCCGCGACCGACAGGCCGTCGCGCGGGTACAGCGCGATGCCGACGCTGGCGGTCACGAAGCACTCCTGCCCACCGACGAAGATCGGCTCGCGCATCAGGTCGAGGATGCGCGAAGCGACGCGCTCGGCATCGCGCTCGTCCGCGACCTCGGGCAGCAGCGCGACGAACTCATCGCCGCCCAGGCGCCCCACCGCCTCGAGCGAACGGTGCGAGCGCGAGCCGAGCGATTCGATCGAACTCTCGGTGACCTGGTCGGAGTGGCGCACGCACGAGCGCAGGCGCCGTGCCACCTCCATCAGCAGTTCGTCGCCGGCGCCGTGGCCGAGCGTGTCGTTGATGATCTTGAAGCGGTCCAGGTCGATCAGCAGCAGCGCCACCTGGTGATTCAAGCGGCGGCCGTGTTCGAGCGCGCGCTCGGCGCGCCAGATCAGCTGGCGCCGATTCGGCAGGCCGGTCAGCACGTCGAAGTTCGCGAGGTGGCGGATCTTGTCTTCGGCGAGGCGCCGGTCGGTCACGTCCTGCACGATGCCGGAGTAGCCGATCAGGTTGCCGTGCTCGTTGAATTCGGGCTCGGCCTCGACGTGAACGATGCGCTGGCGGCCGTCGTGCAGCGTGGCCGGGATGTCGGTGGCGAGCACGGTGCTGTGCTTCATGACCTCGTGCAGCACCTGCATCAGGCCGCGTCGGTCGTCGTCCGACAGCATGCGCAGCAGCGGGCGGAACGCCAGGTTGTCGTTCGGCCCCAGGCCGAACACCCGCAGGCCCTCGACCGAGAACACCGGACCGCCATGGTCGCGCCGCCAGTCGAAGCTGCCCATGCGCGCCAAGTCCTGCGCGCGCGCCAGACGCGACTTGCTGCGCTCGAGTTCGACCCGGGTTCGCGAGGCGCGCAACAGGTAGCGCAGGCGCCCGGCGAGCAGGCTCCATTGCGTGGATTTGACGAAGAAGTCGGTGGCGCCGGCCTCGTAGGCTCGGGTGATCGAGGCGTCGTCGTCGAGGCCGGTCAGCATCAGCACCGGCAGCGACTCGAAGCCGGGCAGCACGCGCAGTTCGCGGCAGGTCTCGAACCCGTCGAGGCCGGGCATCAGCGCGTCGAGCACGACGACGTCGGGCAGCCACTGGGCCAGGATCGTGATCGCCTGCTCGCCGCTGCTGGCTTCGGTGATCGCGAAACCGCGTTCGCGCAGCGCGATCGACGTGAGCAGCAGGTTGACCTCGTCGTCGTCGACCAGCAGCACCTTCGGCTGCTCGGGCAGGTCGTCGTCGGCGGCGCCGATCGGGCGCGAATTCACCCGCGGTCTCCCAGGCGCACCGAAATGGCACGGACGGTGTCGTCGAGCGCGACATCGAGCGCATCGAGCTTGGCGTGGAGTTCGGCGGCCGGATCGAGACGGATGGCGGTCTCGATCTCCGCGCACAGTTGCGACAGGCGCATGGCGCCGATGCTCGCCGATGACGACTTGAGCGTGTGCGTGACGAGCCGGATCGCGGACCGGTTGTCGGCGGCCCGGCCTTCGGACAGCTGCGGCCGCAGGCGCGTCACCGACGTCTGGAAGGCTTGCAGCACGCGCTCGAGCAGGCGATTGACGCCACTGGGGTCGAGTTCGGCCAGCCGCGCGAGCGCCGCCGGGTCCAGGACCGACGCCGGCGCTCCGCCACTGCCGGCAGCGCTGCTGTCGGGCGCGAGCGCCTGAAACGGCCGGTTCAGCATGGCGAGCATCTGCCCTTGACGCAACGTGTTGAAAGGATGGTCATCGAAATCCGGTTCGCGACACCGCCGGGAACATCGTTCCCCATCTTCTTGAGGTCGAACGGTACCAGTTCGAATTGTCCACTACGGAGACAAGTACGGCCATCCAGCATGCCAGACGCGGGGACCACGTGCCTGCGCGGGCGTCCCGGGATGCCGGTGACACGTGTTCGCGCCCCCGCAGTGTCTGCAATGGCCAACACTTTCGGAGCCGTGGGATGGGAGGGAAGGCGCGGCGTCATGGTCGGGCAGCGGGGCAGGCAGAGCGCGTCGACGTCATCGGGCAGGGGGCCGCAGGGGCGCAGGCTCGCGGCAGGTGCGAGGTGTTCCACGATTTCGGCCGCTGGCCGCCGAACTTGACCCGCACTGTTCCGTCTCGTTGCAGTCGGGGGTGGCAAAGCGGCCTCCGTACAATGTTTCGCATGACTCGTCCCCCCACCGACGGAGCCGCCGATCGGGTCTGGCTCTGGCGCAGCGGCGCCGACCACCGGCTGAGTTCGGTGCAGCTGTTGCAGGGTGCGCCGTCGGCCGGGTCCGACCCGGGCACGCTGCCCGCCGCGTTGTGGGAGCGCTGCGCCACCGATGACCCGGAAGCGCTGCGTGCTCGCCTGGATGCGGCGCAGCCGATCGAGGCGCTGCCGGTCCGCTTCGCAGGCCTGGCTGCCGAAGGTCGCGCCGGGCTGCTGGACGGGCGGGCCCTGCGGGATGCCGACGGGCGTTTCGCGGGCTACCACGGCACGTTCCGCGAGGACACCGGGGCTGCCGGTCCCGGGCCAGCCCCGAAGCCGCCGTCGGCGCCGGACAGCGACTTCTTCACCCACGCGATCTCGCACGACCTGCGCGCGCCGATCCGCGTCATCGAAGGGTTCACGAAGATCATCAAGGAAGACTACGGACCGCTGCTCGACCGCGTCGGCAACGATCACCTCGAACGCGTCCTGGGCGCGGCGACGCGCCTGAGCGGCATGATCGACGCGCTGCTCGCGCTGTCGAAGCTGTCGTCGCAGCCGCTCACGCCGCAATCGGTGAATCTCTCGCAGCTGGCCGGCTGCGTGGCCGACGACCTGCGTCGCTCCGCGCCGACGCGCGAGGTGGAGATCGCGATCGAGCCCGGCCTGCAGGCCCTGGGCGACCCGGCGATGCTGCGCACACTGCTCGACAGCCTGCTCGGCAACGCCTGGAAGTACACCGCCAAGACGCCCCAGGGCCGCATCGACTTTGGCCGACATGCGCACCTGCCGGACACCTTCACGGTTCAGGACAACGGCGCCGGCTTCGACATGCGTTTCGCCGACCGGCTGTTCGGCGTGTTTCAGCGCCTGCACAGCGCGAGCGACTATCCGGGCGCCGGCGTCGGACTGGCGGCGGCGCGCCGCATCGTCGGTCGCCACGGCGGCACCGTGTGGGCCGAGGGCGAGGTCAACCGCGGTGCGCGGTTCCACTTCTCGCTGCCCCGGGGCGGCACCGCCCCGGTCTGACGGCGCGGATCAGGCCGCGACGGGCAACGCGAGCATCTCGACCGCGCGCACCAGGCGCCGGGCGTGTTCGTCCAGCGACAGCCGCTCGGCCGCCGCCATGTGGCGGAGCTGTTCGAGCGCGGTTTCGCGGGCCAGCGAATGGCGGTGCATCAGCACGCCGACCGCCATCAGCACCTCGGGCGAGCGGACCGCGTCGGAAGCCGGCGCCACAGGCGTGGCCTGGCGCGCCGACCGCAACTGCGCCAGCGCCTGCGCCACGGCAGGCAGGATCTGGCGGATGTCCAGCGGCTTGGTCAGGCAGGCGATGGCGCCCAGCGCGGCCGCCTGCGCGGTGGTGTGGGCATCGCAGAACGCCGACAGGAACATGAACGGCACGCGGCTGGTCTGCCGCAGGCAGGCGGCGACATCGAACCCGCTCATGCCCTGCATGCGGATGTCCAGCAGCGCCAGATCGGGTCGATGCTCGCGTGCGAGCAGGATCGCGTCGTCGCCGTTGTCGGCGTCGATGACCCGGTAGCCTGCCTGGGACAACCCGTGCGCCAGGGTGGCCAGGACCAACCGGTCGTCGTCGACGACCAGGATCGTGTCGGAATCGTCATTTGTCATGTGCGAGTCGATTTTCGGCGATGCCACGAACGAGGCGCAGCGTGACGTTTCTGCAAGCGATGCGTAGGTGCCGAAACGCCGTGCGGTTCATCACGACAGGTCGCCACCGCGCGGGTGAATTTGCAATCGTTTACGGATGGTCAGTGGAAACGATGCAGGGCGGGCGAAGTACGAGCATCGCGACGACCCGCTCGGCCCGCTGCTCCAGCGTCAGGTGGGCACTGCGGCGCGGCAGCAGCGCACGAACCAGCCCGAGCCCGGAAACGCCACCCGGCACGCGCGCCAGGCTGAAGCCGGGCGCGAGGGTGGCCGGATTCGAGATCACCACCTGCAGGACGTCGTCGCTGGCCGTCAACGCGCAGGCCAGTTCGGCGCCGGCGGACGGCGTGCAGTGCTTGATCGCGTTCGTCAGCAGCTCGTTCAGCGTCAGCGCGATCGGGATCGCCTCGGCCTCGGGCAGCGCCCAATGCGCCAGCGTCGCGCCGCCGACCTCGACGCGGATCGAACGCCCGAACGTGCGCTGCACCGACGCGGCGATCGCCTCGACCACCTGCGTCAACTGCAGCGGCCCGCCCTGCCCCACCTGCAGCCCGTAGACCTGCGCGATCGCGTGCACCTGGCTGACGACCTCGGCGATCGGCTCGGCGACCTCGGGCTTGCGTTGCGCAATTTGTTCGAGGAGGCCGGCCACCCCTTGCAGGTTGTTCTTGATGCGGTGATGGACCTCGCGCACGAGCATCTCGCGCTGCTCGATCGCCGCCGCAAGGCGGGCTTCCTGCGCCGCACGTTGCTCGGTCACGTCGGTCGCCACGGTCAGCAGCTGGTCCGGCGGCGCACCGAGGTGGCTGGCGAGCGGCAGGTAGCGCGTGTCCCAGATGCGGACCGCGCCGTCGCGCTCGACGCGGTATTCCCTCGTCGTCACCTCCGACGCGGCGAGCGCGTGCTGCATGTCGGCCCGCTGCTGCGCCGCGACTTCGGGGGCATGGGTTTCCTCCGGCGTGCAGCCGATCAGCCCGCCGGGTGCGTCGTGCGCGTTCGCGGCCGCGACGGCATTGACCTGCAATACCCGCAGGCTCTGCGCGTCGCGCAGCGCGATCGCGAGCGGCGCCGCCTCGATGATGCGCTGCAGTTGCGCCTGGGCCTGCGACATGCGTGCCTCGGCGTCGCGCCGCCGTTCGATGTCGAGCAGTGCGTAGGTCAACTGGCGATCGCCGGCATCGCGTGCGGTCGAGACGACGTTGCCGACGACCCAGAACTGGCGGCCGTCGCGCGCCTGGAGCCGGCATTCGAAGGTCTCGGTCTCGCCTTCGACCAGCCCGCCCCAGGCGTCGGTACGCCGCAGCGGGTGGTCGGGTTCCGCGGTCGCGACCGTCGAGATCGGCAGGTTCACGAACGTCGCCAGGTCGCCGCCGAACATCCGCCGAGCCGAGCGGTTCATCCACTCGATGCCCTGCGCGCCGACGGTGACGATGCCGACCAGTGCCGAATCCAGGATCGCGCGCGTGCGCTCGGCCTGCCGCGCGACGGCGTGCTCGGCCCGATGCCGCGCATCGACATTGACGAACGACGCGATCGTTTCACCGCCGGGTTCGCCGGCGACGACCGCGCGCTGGCTCGCCTGCACCCACAGCACACGGCCCTCGCGGCAGTGCAGCGGCCGTTCGCCGCGCCAACCGCCATCGGCCTCCGGAGCGGCCTGGGCGAACAGGTCGGCCAGGCGCACGCCGGCCAGTTCGTCCGCGCGGCAGCCGACCAGATCCGCCAGCGCGGCGTTGGCCCGCTGGATTCGATCGTCGCGAACAAAGGCGATGCCGACGCCGGGCAGGTCGAACATCAGCTCGCAATCGCGCGCGAGGCGGGCGAACGCCCGCTCGCGCTCGCGCCGAGCGGCTGGCCCCAGATCGCGAAGCCGCCGCCACGCCGCGGCGCCGAACCACGGCCGGTCCGATGCCATGCTCAGGCCAGGTTATTCCAGCTCGCTGGCGGACATCAACGCGCGCAACTCGGCGCGGTTGATCTCGCTGACGCTCATCATCAGGCGGTCGGCCGCCTCGCGGAAGTCGAACAGCGCCTCGTTCTCGATCGCCTGCACGAGCTCCACGTAGGGCTGGTACGGCCCCTCACCATCGGCCAGCGCCTGGCGCACCCGCTCGGGCACCGGGATCGATTCGAGCAGTTTCGAGAACGGCTGCTGGAACATCCGGTCGAGCAGCGAGAACACGCCACAGATGAACATCTCGTTGCGCATCTCCTCGTCGCCGCTGCCGCGCACCAGCTCTTCCATCAACAGCCCGCGGCGCACCGCCGCGAACATCACCGGCTTCAGGTTCACGTCCTTGCTGGCGGTGGCCAGCAGCAGCGCGAGCCAGCGCTTCAGGCGCTGGTAGCCGAGCATCATGATCGCGTGGCGGAACGAGCTGATCTCGACGCGCAGGCCGAACGCCGGCGAATTGATGTAGCGCAGCAACTTGAATGCCAGCGCAGGATCGCGCTTGAGCGTGGTCTCGAGCTTCTCGATCGGCTCTTCCTTGTCGACCTGGCGAATCAGCTCGGCGATGGTCTGCATGCCGGGCGCTGCCACGGCCTGCCCGCTGCGGGCGGCGGTCGTCGTGACGGCATCGTCGATCGGCCAGCCGAGCACGGCCTCGGCGCCGCGCGCGAACGCGCCTTCCATGTCGGCCACCGTGCGCACGCCCGACTGCACGTGCGCGATGCTGCGGGTCACGCCGGTCGGCGCATGCGGATCGTTCACGCGCCGGTCGTCGGCGATGTCGATGATCGAATACTTGAAGCACGGCAGCACCGCGCGCGGCAGCTCCTTCAGCGGGCGGCCCTTCAGCAGCAGCGTGCTGCCGTTCTTGTGCAGCGCGACCAGCGCGTCGACATTGGCCTCGTCCGCGGCCATGAACGCGGGCACCTCGACCATCAGGTTGGCCGTCGGCTGAGCGAGCAGCAGTTCCTGCAGCAGGCTCTCGCTGACGAGATTGAGCGACACGCGCGCGCCGCTCGCCGGCCAGACATTGCCGACCTCGTGCAGCAGCTGCCCGACATCCAGCACCGCATCGGGCCGCAAGGGGAACACGGTCAGGCGGGTGGCGGTGACGGCGCGCTGGCGGTCGATGAACGGTGAATAGCCGAGGGCGACCTGCCCCAGGATCGTGATGTCGCTCATGCCACCGGCTCGCGAAGATTCATGTCACGTGTTGAGATAGTTGAACAGCGACAGCCGCTGCACCATCGAATAGGCCTTCAGGGCCGCATCGTAGCCGGTCTGCTGGTTCGAGAAGTCGGAGATCGCCTGCGTCATGTCCAGGTCCTCGGCGTGGGCGCGTTCGGTCTGGCTCGACAGCTTCAGCGCCGACAGGCGCTCGGTCACCGCGTCGACGCGGTTCATCGTCGCGCCGACCTGGCTGCGGCCCGCCGCGACCTGGCCCATCACCGCATCGATGTTCGCCAGGTTCTCGACGTTCGATTGGGCGATCTGCGTGCCCGTGCGGCCGGGCGTCTTCAGCTCGGCGATGGCCTTGTCGAGCGCGTCGAACACGCTGAGGTTCGAGCTCGACGGCGCAAGCTGGAATGCATCGCCGTCGGCCGGCTGGCCGGTGACCTTGGTCGACATGCCCTCGACCTGGATTGCCTGGCCGCTGCTGTAGGCGACATTGGTCTGTGACGTCGGCAGGCCGTCCTTCAGGACCGAGTAGGTGGTGCTGGCGCCGCTCACGCTGAACTGCAGGCTGTAGGTGGAACCGGTCAGCGCCGACGGATCGATCACGTTGCCGGAGTCGATCCATGCGCTGCCGGTGCTGGTGACGGCGCTGGCAACGAACACGCCGTTGCCGTTGCGCGCCTGCATCCAGGTCGATTCGCCGTCGATGGTCAGCGGCAGCGCATCGCTGCTCGCGGCCTGCGTCTGGCCCGACGCGCCCTGGAACTGCACGCCGCCGGGCAGGTCGGTGAACGGCGCCTGGATCGCGCCCTGGCCACCGAACAGGTGGATGCCGGCGCTGTCGGTGCGGTTCGCCACCGCGAGCAGCTGCGCCCGCAGGTCGGCGAGCTGGTTCGCGACGCCGAGCCGCTCCTTGTCGCTGAAGGTCGGATTGCCGGCCGAAACCAGCGCCTCGCGCGCGGTCTGCAGCAGGTCGCCGGCGTCGCCGAGCGCACCTTCGGTTAGGCGCATCGCGTTGTCGCTCGCATCCACGGCCCGCTGGCTGGCGACGCTGCGCCGCTCCGACGCCAGTGCGCGCTCCGCGCGCGCCGCGGCGGCCGGGTCGTCGCTGGCGCGGTTGACGCGCTTGCCGGTCGTCATCTGTTCCTGCGTCTCGGCCAGCCGGGACTGGCGGTCCATCAACGAGTCGAGCGACGTGTTGTAGCTGTTGGTGGTGCTGATGCGCATGGGGGTGTCCGTCTCGTTCAGCGGGCTGCCGTCTGCAGGATGGTGTCGAAGATCGACTGTGCGACCTGGAGGATCTTGGCGGCGGCCTGGTAGCTCTGCTGGTACTGGATCAGCTTGGCGGCTTCCTCGTCGAGGTTGACGCCGGCCTTGTTGGCCCGTGCCGACTCGGCCTCGCTTGCGGTCGCGCTCGAGATCGAGGCCGCCGTCTTGCCGCCCTGCACGCGCACGCCGATGTTGGCCAGTGCGCTCGCGTACGCGTCGGTGATCGACTGCGCCGGCGCACTCGTGCCGGCGCCGCCGGCCGACGCGACGATGCCCTGGTCGGCCAGGCGCGCGAACGCGAGTGCATTGCCGTTGTTCGAGCCGACCGACACGGTCGGCACGACGCCGAGGGTGTCGCCGCTCTTCGGCACGCCGTTCAGGTTCAGCGCGAAGCCGTTCAGCGTGATCGGGCTGCCGGCCGTCCAGGTGCCGGTGCCGGAAGAGCCGTCGCTCATCGTCCACGCGTAGTCCCCGGTGGCGGAGGTGAACGTGATCGCGGTGCTCAGCGTGCCGTCGTAAGCGGGATCGACCGCGCTGAGCGACGCGATCGTCGCGGTGCCGGCGTTGTTGATGCCGGTGCTGCCGGTGAACGGCGCCGCAGCCGCCAGGCCCTTGGTGCTGCCCAGCACGCTTTGCATGCTCTGCGCGGCGTTGCCCACCGGCTGCAGCAGGAAGCGGTCGCCGTTCGCGGCGGTGCCACCGGTGAGCTGCAAGGTGATGCCGTCGAGTTGCACGCCGGCCGTCAGTTGCGCCGGCGTGTAGGGGCTGCCGGCCACCGCGGTGTTGTCGCTCAGGCGCGTCAGCGAGTAATTGGTACCGTCGAATGCGAGTTCGTAGTCGCTCGCCTGCACCTGGGACGAATCGTCGATCGTGATGCCGAGCACGGCCGTGCCGGTGTTCGCGCGCGCATCGAGCACGCGCGGCGCGCCGACCGCGAAGATCGGGGCGCCGGCGCCAGAAGGCTGGCCCAGGTCGAGGCCGAGCGCCTGCTGGCCGTTGATCGCGCCGCTGAGGCCGGCGGCCATCTGGCCCAGCAGGTTGTTGGCAGCCGTCAGGTCCTCGTTCTGGAACCTCAGCAGGCCGGAGAGCGATCCGCCCGCCAGGCTGTCCGGCGGGATGATCCGGTCGAAGCCGCCCTCGGCCATCGTGAGCATCACCTTGGCCGGGTCGAAGGTGTCGGGCACCGCCTTGACCGTGTTCGCCTTGGCGCCCAGCACGAGGTTCTGCCCGCCACCGATGAACAGCCCCACGCTGCCGTCGTCGGCCTGGATGGTGGTGACGTTGATCGTGCCCGCGATCTGGCTGACGAGCCGGTCGCGCTCGTCCAGCAGCTGGTTCGGCGGCTGCCCGGCGCCCTGCAGCGCGGCAATCTGCTCGTTGAGCTTGGCGACCTGCTGCGCCATCGTGTTCAGGCCCGCGACCGAGGTCTTCACGTCCTGCGTGACGCCGGCCTGCAGCGCGCCGAGCTGGTCGGCCGCCGCGCGGAAGCGCGAAGCCAGATCCTGCGCCTGGCTCAGCACGACCTGGCGCGCCGACGAATCGGCCGGGTTGTTGGACAGGTCGACGAACGAGTTCAGGAACTCGCCGGCGGCGTAGCCGACGCCCGTGGTGCCGATCGGAAAGACGTTCTCGAGCTGCGTGAGCTTGTCCACCCGCGCCGCGTCGGCCGCGGCCACCGAGCCGGTGCCGACGGCCTGGTTGGTCAGGTACTTGTCGTACGAACGCGAAACGGTCGTCACGTCGACACCGCGGCCGAAGAAGCCCGAACCGGTGAACTGCCCCGGCGCATCGGCCAGCACCGTGGTCTGGCGCGAGTAGCCGGCCGTGTTCGCGTTGGCGATGTTGTTGCCGACGGTCTGCAGCGCGGCGTAGCTCGCGAACATCGCGGTCTTGCCGATCGACATCAGGACGCTCATCGCAGGCCTTTCATGCCAGCGTCTGCGGCGCGCGCAGCGTGGCCTGCTGCAAGCGCAGCGTGGTGTTGATGACGCGGGTCAGCTTGGCGGCGTAGGCCGGGTCGGTCGCGTAGCCGGCCTTCTGCAGCCCCTGCGCGAAACCCTGCGCGTTGTTGCCGGCGGCGACGACCTGCGCATAGCGCGGGTTGTCCTTCATCAGTTGCGCGTAGTCGCGGAAGGATTCGTCGTAGCTCGCGTAGGCGCGGAACTTCGCCACCACCTTGCGCGGCTGGCCGTCGATCACCTCGGTCGTGACGACCCGCGTGACCTGGCCCTTCCAGTTCGCGCCGGCCTTGATGCCGAACAGGTTGTGCGAGTTGCTGCCGTCGGCATTGCGGATCTCGTGCTTGCCCCAGCCCGACTCGTGCGCCGCCTGCGCGACCATGAAGGTCGCGGGGATGCCGGTCTGCGCCTGCGCGCCGGCGGCCGATTGCTGGTGCATCCGCAGGAATTCTTCCTGGCTCGGATTGATCTTTGCCGCGCCACCCATCGGCGCGCCGGCCGCGCTCGCCGCGGGGATCGCCGCCTGCACGGCGGACGCGACGCCGTTCATCTGGCGCTCGAGCTGGCGTGCGATCACGTCGGCCAGACCGCCGGGCGCGCCGCTCATCTTGTTGGCGAACTGGGTGTCCAGCATCTCGGTGCCCATCTGCGTGCCCGAGTTCTCGAGCAGCCCGGTGCCCAGCGACGACTCGCGCATGCTCTTCATCAGCTGCTGCATGAACATCGCCTCGAACTGCTTGGCGGCCATGCGGATGGCGGCCTTGGGGTCGCTCGCCGCCCGCGCCCGCAAGGCGCTGCCGGTCGGATCCAGTGCGCCGGCGTCGCCGGTCGTCGCGGAAAGGCCGGAGATCGCCATGGTCAGATCACCTCGATTTCCGCGTTCAGTGCCCCGGCGGTCTTCATCGCCTGCAGGATCGCGAGCAGATCCTGCGGCGTCGCGCCGAGCGAGTTCAGCGCCTTGACGACGTCGGCCAGCTTGGTGCCCGCCGGCAGCTGGATCAGCGAGCCGGGCTCCTGCTTGATCGTGATGTCGGCCTTGTCGCGCGAAACCGTCGTGCCGTTCGACAGCGGGCCGGGCTGGCTCACCATCGGCGTCGAGTTGATCGTGACCGACAGGCTGCCGTGCGCGACCGCACAGGCGTTCAGCGTGACGGTCTGGTTGACGACGACCGAGCCGGTGCGCGCGTTGATCACCACCTTGGCGGCCGGTGCGGCCAGCTCGAGCGGCAGGTTCTCGATGTCGGCCATGAAGGCGACGCGCGCATCGGTGCTGACCGGCATGCGCACGCGCACGACGCGGCCGTCCAGTGCCTGCGCGACGCCGGCACCCATCTTGGCGTTGACGGCACGGGCCACTTCGCGGGCGGTGTTGTAGTCGTTGGCGTTCAGGTCGAGCTGCAGGTACTCGCCCTGGTTCAGCGGCGTCGGCACAGCGCGCTCGACGGTCGCGCCTTCGGGCACGCGGCCGGCGCTCAGGTGGTTGATCTGGACCTTGGAGCCGGCCGCCGAGGCGCCGGCGCCGCCGACCACCAGGTTGCCCTGGGCCAGCGCGTAGATCTGGCCGTCGGCGCCCTTCAGCGGCGTGGCGATCAGCGTGCCGCCGCGCAGCGACTTGGCGTTGCCGAGCGACGAGACCGTCACGTCGACCTGCTGGCCCGGCTGCGCGAACGGCGGCAGTTGCGCCGTCACCATCACCGCGGCGACGTTCTTCAGCTGCATGCTGGTGCCGGCCGGCACCGTGACGCCCATCTGCTGCAGCAGCGCGTTGATGCTCTGCGTGGTGAACGGGGTGGAGGTGGTCTGGTCACCGGTGCCGTCGAGGCCGACGACCAGGCCGTAGCCGACCAGCTGGTTGGTGCGGACCCCCTGCACCGAGGCGACTTCCTTCAGGCGCATCGCCTGGGCCGGGGCGGGCCACCAGACGGCGGCCGAGGCCAGCACCGCGGTCAGGGCGATCAGTCGGCGAACGATTTTGTCGGTGTTGATCATGGCGGGCCATCGGTTGATGAACCCGATTCTGAAGAACGCTAGATCGGGAGAACGTTCAAAAAGAAGCGTCCCAACCAGCCTATTCCCTGCGCATCGGCCTGCTGGCCCTTGCCGCGCTGCTCGATGCGCACGTTGGCGATCTGCGCCGAGGCCACGCTGTTGCCGGCCTGGATCGCGCGCGGGTCGACCTGGCCGGAGAAGCGCAGCACGTCGACGTTGTGGTTGACACCGATCTGCTTCTCGCCCGAGATCAAGAGGTGGCCGTTGGGCAGCACCTCGAGCACGGTCGCGGTGATGGTGCCGGAGAAATCGTTGCTGTTCTCGGTGCTGCCCTTGCCGGCGAAGGTGTTGCTCGACGTGGCGCCGAGCGTCGCGCGCGCCGGCGTGAACGAATTGGCGGCGAAGCCCGGGATCGCGGTCACGCCGGCCGCGAGGCCACCGGACTTGTCGATCGAGCTGGTGCTCTTCTGCGTGGCGCTGACCTTCTCGACGATCTGCACCGTCAAGGTGTCGCCGACCAGCCGCGCGCGGTGGTCCTCGAACAGCGGCCGGTACTGGCCGGCCTGGAAGATCGAGCCGTTGCTGATCGGCGTGACGACGACAGGCTCGGGACGAACCGCCTCGGTCTTCAGCACGTCGACCGGCGGGCGCTTGTTCAGACGCTCGCTGGCGGTCTCGCAGCCGGCAAAGGCGAGCGTGGCGACGGCCAGCGCGACCAGCGAAAGACGGATCATGGGCGCGCTCACAGCTGCGTCAGTCGGGCGAGCATCTCGTCCGAGGTCTTGATCGCCTTCGAGTTCAGCTCGTAGGCGCGCTGGGTCTGGATCATGCCGACCAATTCCTCGACGACGTTCACGTTCGAGGTCTCGACGAATCCCTGCTGCAGGATGCCCAGGCCGTTCTGCCCCGGCGTGCCGGGGTTCGGCGTGCCCGAGGCCGCGGTCTCGGCGTAGATGTTCTGGCCCAGCGGGTCGAGACCGGCCGGGTTGATGAAGGTCGCCGTCTGGATCTTGCCGACCGCCTGCGGCGTGGTCTGCGCGGGCAGCACCACGCTGACGGTGCCGTCGTTGCCGATCGTCACGCTGGTCGCGTTGGCCGGGATCGTGATGCCGGGCTGCACGGTATGGCCGTTGTTCGTCACCAGCTGGCCGGTGGCGTTGACCTGGAAAGAGCCGTCGCGGGTGTAGCCGGTGGTGCCGTCGGGCATCTGCACCTGGAAGAAGCCCTGGCCGCTGACGGCGACGTCGAGCGGGTTGCTGCTCTGCTGCAGGTTGCCCTGCGTGAAGCTGCGCGAGGTCGCGACCGCCCGCGTGCCCAGGCCGAGCTGCAGCCCGGTCGGCAGGGTCGACTGGTCGGTGCTGTTGGCCCCGGCCTGGCGCAGGTTCTGGTACATCAGGTCCTCGAACACCGCGTGCGACTTCTTGTAGCCGTTGGTCGAGGCGTTGGCCAGGTTGTGCGAGATGGTGTCCAGCTGGGTCTGCTGGGCCTCCATGCCGGTCTTCGAAATCCACAGGGAACGCATCATGGCGGTGCTCCGGTAATGCTGGCGATCATGGGCCGCCGCCGCAGAGCCGGATGAGCGGATAAGCGGGCGGTTTTCCGGTCACTTCCCGCCCGCCGGCGAATCGCCGCAATGGCCCTGGGACAACGGATCGGCCGGCGCGCATCGACAATCCGGGCGCCATCGCCATGCCTCGCAGTACGCCCATGAACGCCAAGACCTCGACCTCCGCACCCGACGGCCTGTCCGCGGGACTGACCTGGCTCTTCGCCATCGGCTGCGGGCTGTGCGTGGCAAACATCTATTTCGCGCAGCCGCTGATCGAGCCGATCTCGACCGCGCTCGACCTCCACGCCGGGCTCGCCGGCCTGGTGATGACGCTGACCCAGCTGGGCTACGGCGCGGGTCTGATCCTGCTCGTCCCGCTGGCCGATGTGATCGAGAACCGGCGCCTGATCCTGCTCGCAATGGGCGGCGCGGTGGCCGGGCTGGTCGGCGCGGCCGCATCCATGTCGGCCCTGACCTTCCTCGCGGCATCGTTCGTCGTCGGGACCTGCGCCGTCGCCGCGCAGGTGCTGGTGCCGTTCGCGTCGCACCTGGCGCCCGACGCGACGCGCGGCACGGTGGTCGGCAACGTGATGGCCGGGTTGCTCGCCGGCATCATGCTTGCGCGGCCGTTCTCGAGCCTGGTGGCGGCGGCGTTCGGCTGGCGTGCGGTGTTCGCCGTCTCGGCGGCCCTGATGGCCGTGCTGATGGTGGTGATCGCGCGTGCGTTGCCCGAGCGCGTGCCGCACGGGTCGGTCGGCTATGCGCGCACGCTGCAGTCCCTGCCCGGCATCCTGTGGCGCACGCCGCTGCTGCGCCGTCGGGCGCTCTATCAGGGCCTGATGTTCGCGACCTTCCAGGCCTTCTGGACGGCCGTGCCGCTCGTGCTCGCCCACCAGTACGGGCTCGGCCAGGCCGGCATTGCGCTGTTCGCGCTGGCCGGCGCGGCCGGCGCGCTCGCCGCACCCTGGGCGGGACGGCTGGCCGACCGCGGCCTGACGCGGGTGGCAACCGGCGTCGCGATGGCCACCGTGGCCGTGTCGTTCGCGATCGGCGCGGTGGCGGTGCACCTGCATTCGCTCGCCGGTCTGGTGGTCGCGGCGCTGCTGGTCGACGCCGCCGTGCAGGTCTGCCAGGTCCTGAGCATCCGCAGCCTCTACATGCTCGCGCCGGAACTGCGCGGCCGCCTCAACGCGCTGTTCATGACCTTCGTGTTCCTGTGCGCGGCGATCGCGTCGGGCTCCGCCGCGGCGATCTATGCATTCCACGGCTGGGACGGTCTGAGCCTGCTCGGCGGCGTGCTGGCGCTGCTCGCGCTCGCCGCCTACGCGACCGAGTTTCGGCGGCCCCGGGCGCTCGCGCCGACCTGACCGGCACTACGCCGCCGCCGGCGCGCCGCGGCGTGCCAGGGCCCGCACCCGGCTCAGCAGGAACACCGCGATCGTCAGGTTCAGCAGGTTCCAGCCGATGCCGTTCAGGAACGCGGCATGGTACGAACCGGTCAGGTCGAAGACCTTGCCCGACATCCATCCGCCCAGCGCCATGCCGAACAGCGTCGCCATGATCACGGTGCCGACGCGTGCGCCGGCCTCGGCGGCGGGGAAGTGCTCGCGCACGATGATCGCGTAGCTCGGCACGATGCCGCCCTGGAACAGCCCGAACAGCGCCGAGATCACGTAGAGCGACACGAGCCCGTCGAACGGCAGGAACAGCAGCAGCGCCACGCCCTGCAGCACCGAGCCGAGCAGCAGCGTGCGCAGCCCGCCGATGCGGTCGCAGATCAGGCCCGAGACGAGCCGGCTGACGATGCCGGCAGCGAGCATCAGCGACAGCATCTGCGCGCCGCGCGCGGCGCCGAAGCCGAGGTCGCTGCAGTACGCGACGATGTGGACCTGCGGCATTGCCATCGCGACGCAGCAGGCGACACCGGCGATGCACAGCAGCGTCTGGGCGTGGCCCATCGACAGGCCGAACGGGCGCGTCGACGGCACGACGCCGGTCTGGCGGGCCGCGGCGGTGGCCACCGCGATCGGCGGGCGGGGCCGCATCAGCACGGCCAGCGCCGCCATCGTGACGCCGCTGAAGATCCCGAGGCCGATGTAGGTGGCGCGCCAGCCGCTCGTCTCGACGAAATGCTGCACGATCGGCGGCCAGAGCGCGCCGCCGAGGTAATTGCCGCTGGCACAGATCGCCACCGCGATGCCGCGCCGGCGCACGAACCAGAGCGAGGTGTCCGCCACCAGCGGCGCAAAGGTCGTCGAGCTGCCGACCGCGCCGAGCAGCACGCCGTGCGCCAGCGCGAAGCCCGTCAGGCTGCCCGACAGCCCGGCGGCGACGAAGCCGGAGCCGATGCCGAACGCGCCGATCAGCACCACCCACATCACGCCGAACCGATCGGCCAGCTTGCCCATCGCCACGCCGCCGAGCCCGAAGCCGACCATCATCAAGGTGTAGGGCAGTGACGCGTCGGCGCGCGCGACACCGAACTCGGCCTGCACCGCCGGCAACACGACCGCGACGACGTACATCGCGCCGCTGCCCAGAGTCATCAGCGCCAGCGTGACCGCCAGGCGCGTCCAGGCGTAGCGCGAATCTGCCGCGTGAGTGGCGGTGCCCTCCCCCGTCACAGGATCAGGCCAGGTCTTTTTGCCGCTCGATCGTGCGCGCGACGATGCCGTAGGCGATCGCCTCGTCCGCACTCATCCAGTAGTCGCGCTCCATGTCCGCGGCGACCTTCTCGTAGGACTGACCGGTCTGCTTGGAGACCACGCGCGCCAGGCGCTCGCGGGCCTTGATGATTTCCTTGGCCTGGATGGCGATGTCGGTGGCCTGGCCACCGGCGCCGCCGGCCGGCTGGTGGATCATGAAGCGCGTGTTGGGCAGGCACAGGCGACGCTCTTTCGGCGGCGCCAGGAAGATGTGCGCGCCGGCGCTGGCGACCCAGCCGCTGCCGACGGTGGTGACCGGCGCGCGCACGAAGCGGATCAGGTCGAAGATCGCGTCGCCCGACTCGACATGCCCGCCCGGCGACGAGATCAGCATCGTGATCGGCGCTTCCGATTCCTCGGACAGGGCCAGCAGCCGGCGGCAGGTGGCGTACGCGACCTTGTCGTCGATCTCGCCGAACACGAGCACGAAGCGGGACTTGAACGCGAGCTGGTCTTCCAGCTTGTCGACCTTGGCGTCGGCCTTGGGCTGCTTGTCGTCGGCAGCGTTGATGAACGTCATGACTGGCTCCTGGAGAGGTCTGTGAAGACGAGTTTAAGCCGCCTCGAGAGGCGGCTCTTCCAGGAGGGTGGCGTCAGGTCGTGGACAGGAGCTGGGCCGCGGCCTTCTCGTCGGCCTCGGCCGTCTGGATCATCTTCATCTGGGCCTCGAACTGGCGCGCCGCCGCGATCATCGAGACCATCGACTCGACCGCGCTGACGTTCGAGCCTTCGAGCGCGCCATCCTGCACGCGCGCGGTGTCGTCGGCGGCGAGCGAGCCGCCGTCCGCGCCGCGGAACAGGCCGTCGTCACCGCGCTTCAGCGCGGTCTCGGGCGTGACCAGCTTCAGTTTGCCGATCGCCGTGTTCTTGCCGTCCGTGCCCTTGGCGCTGACGGTGCCGTCGGCGCCGATGCTGACCGCGGCGTTCGGCGGCACCTGCAGCGGGCCGCCGTCGCCGAGCACGGGCAGGCCGCTGCGCGTCGTCAGCGTGCCGTCGTTCGAGACTTCGAGCGAGCCGCCGCGGGTGTAGGCCTCGGTGCCGTCGAGCGCCTGCACCGTGAGCCAGCTGTTGCCCTTGACGGCGACGTCGAGGTTGCGTCCGGTCGCAGTGACCGGGCCGGCGCTGGCGTCGTAGCCGGTGGTCGTCTCGAGCGCGTAGACCCGGGTGCTCGCACCGCTGCCCTCCACCGGCACCGCGCGGAAGGCCTGCAGCTCGGCGCGGAAGCCTGGCGTCGAGACGTTCGCGATGTTGTTGGCGAGCGTGTCCTGGCGCTGCATCGTCGCCTTCGCGCCCGACATCGACAGATAGATCATGCGGTCCATCGCGAGCCCTCAGTCGATTGATCGATCAGCGCAGGTTGACCAGCGTCTGCAGCACCTGGTCCTGGGTCTTGATCGTCTGTGCATTCGCCTGGTAGACGCGCTGCGCGGTGATCATGTCGACGAGCTCGCCGGTCAGGTCGGTGTTCGATTCCTCGAGCGCGCCGGCCTGCAGCGCGCCGATGTTGCCGGTGCTCGGCGCGCCGACCGTCGGGTCGCCGGAGGCGTAGCTGCGCGCCCACATGTTGCCGCCGAGCGGGGTCAGGCCCTGCGGGTTGCGAAAGGTCGCGAGCTCGAGCTGGCCCGCGGCCTTGGCCTGGCCGTTCGAGTAAGTAGCCATCACGATGCCGCTCTTCTCCACGGTCACGCCCGTCAGCAGGCCGGCGGCGTAGCCGTCCTGGGTCATGTTGGTGACGCCGAAGCCGGAACCGAACTGGGTCGCGCCGGTCAGGTTCAGCGCGATGCCGGTGATCGGGAGCGTCGCGGCGCCGGCGGCATTGGTGGTCGACGGCACGTCGAACGCGACGGTGCCCACCGGCGAGGTCGGCGTGCCGCCGTCCGGCGGGAAGCTGATGGTCGTGATCGGCAGCGGGTTGCCCGCGCCGTCGACGTTGACCGACGCACCGTTCGCGGTCGCGTAGACGTTCCAGGTGTCGGTGGCGGACTTCTGGAAATAGTAGGTCAGCGCCACGTCCTGGCCCTTGGCGTCGAACACGGTGACCGAGGTCGCGTCGTTGTAGGTCTTGGCGTTCGTGAAGTCGATCTGCGGCGCGGTCGCGGGCAGCGTGGTCGCCTTGCGCGAATCGAGGTTCATCTCGACCGTGATGCCGCTGGTGGGGTTCGGATCGACGCCGCCGGTGGGCAGCTGCAGCGGCACGGCCGCGCCGGGCTGGATCGTGCCGTCCTTCGAGGCCGGGTAGCCGACCAGCTTCAGGCCGGTGTTGGTGGTCAGGTAGCCGTCCTTGTCGGCCTGGAACTGGCCGTTGCGGGTGTAGAGCGTCTGCGAGCCGTTGCTGACCTCGAAGAAGCCGTTGCCGTTGATCGCCAGGTCGAGCGGGCTGTCGGTCGTGGTGATGTTGCCCTGCGTGAACTGCTGCGTCACCGCCTGCAGGTTCACGCCGATGCCGATGCTGGTGCCGTTGATCGCACTGGCGTACATGTCGCCGAACTCGGCCCGCGACGACTTGGCGCCGATCGTGTTGGCGTTGGCGACGTTGTTGCCGATCACCTCGAGGTTCTTGCTCGATGCGTTCAGACCGGAAAGACCTTGCTGGAAGCTCATGGGATGTTCCTCGGGACAGGATGTGAAACGGTGGCGCGGCGCGCGCTCAGTTGATCGCCTTGACGGTGCTGTAGTCGATCGTGCCGTTGCGCGCCAGCTCGAGCTGCAGGCTGCTGCCCGAGGCACTGACGGCATTGACGGTGTCGCGCATCAGCGGCGTCGCGGTCAGCGACGTCGCGCCGCTGGTCGCGGTGACGCGGAAGCTCAGGTTGCTGCTGTTGTCGTAGGTGCCGGGCGCCCAGGCGAAGCCGTGCACGCCGCTGCTCTGCGCGCCGATGTTCATGGTGTCGATCACCTTGCCGGCCGGGCTCAGCACCTCGACCTTGACCGCGTCGGCCGGCGTCGTCAGCTCGAAGCCGCCCTGTGCGACGCCGTCGGCGATGTCGAGCTTGTTGCCGGGAACGATCACGTTCTTGCCGACCAGCGAGGCGCCCTGCAGCGTCTGCATCTGCAGGAACTGGCTGGACAGGCCCTGCACGCTGGTGTTGAGCGTCGCGATGCCGGTGACGGTGTTGATCTGCGCGATCTGGCTCGTCAGCTGCGCGTTGTCCATCGGGCTGAGCGGGTCCTGGTTCTGCAGCTGCGTGACCAGCAGCTTCAGGAAGCGGTCCTGGCTGCCGGGATCGTCGACGCCGCCGGCCTTGGCCGTGGTGTCGGTGCCGTTGATGTTGCTCAGGGTCGCGGAGGAGATGGCCATGGGGGCTACCGGTTGTCAGCGGCTCACTGGCCGATCTGCAAGGTCTTGAGCAGCAGGCTCTTCGCCGTGTTCATGACCTCGATGTTGTTCTGGTAGGAACGCGACGCGGAGATCATGTTGACCATCTCCTCGACCGCGTTGACGTTGCTGTAGGTCACGTAGCCGTCGGCATCGGCACTCGGGTGCTTCGGGTCGTGGACGCGGCGGCCGAGCGTCTGGTCCTCGCTGATCGTGCTGACCTTCACGCCGGCGGCCGTCGGGTCGTTCGCGTTCGCGCCCATCAACTGGGTCTGAAACATGACCTGCCGCGCCTTGTAGGCCTGGCCGTCGGGGCCGGCGACCGTGTCGGCGTTCGCAAGGTTGCTCGCGACGACGTTCAGGCGCTGGCTCTGGGCGCTCGCCGCCGAACCGGACACATTGAAGATGTTCATCATCGACATGACGTGCTCCCTTACTGGCCGGTGATCGCCGACAGCGTGGTCTTCACCTGGCCGCTGATGAAGCGCAGCGTGGCTTCGTACTTCACCGTGTTGTCGGCGAAGCTGGCGCGCTCGCGGTCCATGTCGACGGTGTTGCGGTCGAGGTTGGTCTGGCTCGGCGCCGCGTAGGCCAGCGTGCTGTAGGTGCCGCCGCTCGCGCCGGCCGCGATGTGGCCGGGTTGGCTCGCGGCCAGTCGGGCGGCGGGCTGGCCGGCGCCGGTGGCTTCTTTCAGCGCCTGCGCGAAGTTCATCTCGCGGGCCACGTAGCCGGGCGTGTCGGCGTTCGCGATGTTGCTGGCGATCAGGCGCTGGCGCTCCGAGCGCAGGCTGAGGGCCTGGGCCTGGAAGTCGAGCGAGTCGGTGAGTCGGTTCAGCATGGCGGCCTCTCGGCGGTGGTCTGCGGTGGTCGCACGGCGGCGATGTGAGCGGATTGTCAGAGCCGGTCCGCCACGACATAAGCGCGAATAAGCGCCGGTTGACCCTTCATTTCGCGGCCCTGTCGCCGACCGTGCGCCCCTAGAGTTCAGCCCATGCAATTCCGGCCCACCCTCGCCTTCGCCCTGCGCCACGCCCTGCGGCGCGTCGCCGCGCTGCTGGCCATGGGCGCCTGCGCCACGCTCGCGCTGGCCCAACCCCCTGCGCCGGTCGAGCCGAACGCCAGCGGGCTCGCCGGCGGCCTCGAACAGCAGGTGCGCCAGCTCGCGCTCGCCGGCAGCCAGACGGCCCAGCCCGGCGCCCCGCGCATCGAGGTGCAGGTCGGCCAGCTCGACCCGCGACTGCGCCTGGCGCCCTGTCAGCAGGTGCAACCTTATGTACCCGAAGGCACGCGCCTGTGGGGCAAGAGCCGGATCGGCCTGCGCTGCCTGCAGGGAACGACCAAGTGGAACGTCTATCTGCCGATCACCGTGAAGGTGTTCGGCACCGCGTTGACCGCGACCAGCGGCGTCGCGGCCGGCAGCGTGCTGACCGCTGCGGACCTGGTGACCGCGGAAATCGACCTGGCCGAGGACAACGCCGCGCCGATCACCCGCACCGAACTCGCCGTGGGCCGCACGCTGGCCCGCTCGCTCCAGCCCGGCCAGGGCCTGCGCCAGTCCCATCTGAAGGCGCGCCAGTGGTTCGCCGCCGGGGAGACGGTCACGGTGCTGGCGCAGGGCGACGGCTTCAGCGTCGCCGGGGAGGCGCAGGCGCTGAACCCCGGCATCGAAGGCCAGCCGGTCCGGGTACGCACCGAAAGTGGGCGCGTTCTGACGGGTCAGCCGGTGGGCGAGCGCCGGGTGGAACTCGGTCTGTGAACTCACTTTTCCGCGGATTCTCAGAAAACTCTAAAGTCGCCCTCGACCCGGGCCGATACAAGGTGCACATTGAACGGCCCGGCATCCACCCGGCCCCTGGAGAGCACCATGAAGATCGGCAATCCCGCAGACAAGCCCGCCCAGACGAATGCCACCCACGGCGTTCCGAACAGCCACGCGTCGGCAAACGGCATCGCCCATGCCCGCGGGACCCGGGGCACGGCAGCACCGGTGGCGACCGAGCCTTCGGCCACGACGCCCGTGACGACGCCGGTGACGGCGCCGGTGGCACCCGAGCCGAGCACGACGCTGGCCCTGTCGAACACCGCATCGACGCTGCTCACCACCGGTTCGACCCCCGAGTTCGACGCCGAGAAGGTCGCCCGCATCTCCAAGGCGATCGAGGACGGCACGTTCCAGATCAACCCCGAGGCCATCGCCGACAAGTTGATCGCGAACGCGCAGGAAGTGCTGACCCAGGTCCAGGCCTGACGCCCGGACCGCAAACGCCCTTTTCCGATCTGGATCCATCTCACCACGGACCCACACCCTCATGACCTCACTGGTCCCCGATCGACCTGCTTCCGAACTCGAAACCGCCCTCGCCGCCGTCGAACACCGGCTCAGCGCGCTGGGCATGGCCCTGTGCGTGCGCGACACCGTCGGCATCGACCTGCACGCCACCGAACTGCACCGCGCGCTCGCGGTGGCGGTCGATCAATTCGCCATCGCGGCGCGCCGCGGCTCGGTGCCCCCGGACTTGCGCCTGCGCCTGGTCAGCACCAGCGGGCAGGTCGCCGCGCAGCGCGAATCGCTCGCCCGCGCGACCGCCGCGCTGGACCGTGCGATCGACGTGCTGATGCCGCGCGAAAACTCGACGTCGCTGTACTCGACGCAAGGCAGCGCCGATCGCGCCGCGCGCGGCGGTTCGGTCCTCGCCTGACGGCCCGCGCGCCGGCTCAATCCGGCGCCACCCACAAGTCCTTCGCGAGCCGCACGCAGGCTTCGACGCCGCGGTAGTAGCCCGGCAGGGTCTGGATCTCGCGGTAGCCGAGCCGCGCGTAGAACGCGCGCGCGCCCTGGTTCGTGAGCCGCGCCTCGAGGTAGACCTGGCCGATCCCGGCCACCCGCGCCGACGCCTCCAGCCACGCCACCAGCGCCGCGCCGATGCCGCGGCGGCCGGCGTGCGCGCGCACCGCGAGCAGCAGCAGGTGGGCCTCGTCGTCGTGGTATTTCATGATGCCGAAGCCGGCGAGGTGACCGGCTTCGGGCGCGACGACGACATTCGTCGCCGCGTCCGCGATGCAGCGCAACACGCGCGGCGCGATCCAGCTCCAGCCCAGCCCCTGCTCGATCCGATCGCGCGACAACGCGGCGATCGCAGGCGCGTCGGCCCGCTCGGCCGGGCGCAGGACGAGCGCGGCCGTCATGCCGCGCCCTACTTCACCGTGACGTCGAAACTCACCGCCTGCAACGGCGCGTCGAGGCGATGCGGTCGGCGCAGCGCGAACTTCAACGTCAGCGCGCCCGGCGCTTGCGGCCGGAAGCGGAAGACCGTCGTGCCGTCGGACTCGAGCGGGTTCACGTCGCGCGCGGTGCGCTCGAAGCGCGAGCCGATCGGCACCAGCACGCCGGGCCCGAGGTCGACCACCGACCATTCGAAGTTCTGCGCGATCGACCAGGCCGAGTTCGGCAACTCGACGCGCAGCTCCTGGGCCTGCGCGACGACGACGCGGGCACCGTCGCTCGCGCTCGTCACCGTGACGGCGCTCCTGCCGGGCGCCTCGACGGTCGCCGGGGGGACCGGCAGCTTCGGCTTGTCGCCACTGGCGCAGGCGGCCAGCAGCACGAACGGCACGCACAGCGCGAGGGGGCGCCAGGCGCGCGGAATGATCGTCATTCGGACTTCTCCATCGAATCAATAAAGGCTGGTCTTCAGGCGCGCCGGCAATGCGCTGTCGTAGGCCGCGCCGTCGATCTCGCCATGCGTCAGCGCGGCCAGCATCTGCCCGGGCGTCGGCAGGCTCTCGCGTGCCACGTGACGCGACGGATCCCACAACGCGGAGCGCACCAGCGCACGCGCACACTGGAAGTAGACCGTCTCGACCTGCACCACCATCACCGAGCGCGGCCGCTGGCCGTCCACCTCGAAGCGCGCCAGCAGTTCGGGCGCGATGCTGAGGTGCGCGCGGCCGTTCACGCGCAGCGTCTCGCCGACGCCCGGCACCAGGAACAGCAGCGCGACCCGCGGATCGCGCAGCACGTTGCGCAGCGTGTCGGTGCGGTTGTTGCCGCGCCGATCGGGAAGCCACAGCGTGTGCGCGTCGGGCGCCACGACGAAGCCCGGCGCGTCGCCGCGCGGCGAGACATCGAGCCCTTCCGGCCCGGCGCTGGCCACCACGACGAACGGCGAGGCCTCGATCAGCGCGCGGTAGTGCGGGTGCAGGTGATCGGTCTCCTTGCGGATCGACGCCTCGCCCGGGCTGCCATAAAGGGCGGCGAGCGTGTCCAGGTCGTCGATGCGGTGTTCGGCGGGCGTCGGGGTCATGGTCAAAGGGTATCAAACAATGCCGGCAGTGCGCGCTATCCTTGGCGCCCCGCTGGAACCCCATGGCCGCCATCCACATCACCGACATCGAGTCCGCCATCAACTGGTGGCGCGAGCGCTCGCCCTCGCCCGACGGGGTCACCGCCTGTGCGGAGGTGCGCGCCCTCGCGACGGTGTACGGCCTGATGGTCTACTACCACGAGACCGAGTGCGACGAGGCGACGATGCCCGCCAAGGCGCGCGACGCCTGGCTGGGCTGGTACGCGACGACGCCCGACGCACCGTGCATCGCGATCTGCTCCACCAGCCAGGGCGACGACATCTGCAAAGGCTGCGGCCGGCGCTTCGACGAGGTGCAGCACTGGCCGGTGATGACGCCCGCCGAGAAGCGCGCAACCTGGCGCCGCATCACGATGGAAGGCAGCGCTTGGCGCTTCAACCGCTATGCCGAGCGCGCTGCCGAAGGTGCGGCCGAACGCCCCGCCGAGCCGGCCGCCGCGCCGCTCACGCCACCACGCTGAACGTGACGCCGGCGCTGCGCAGCGCCGCGACCGCCTCGATCCCCAGCCCGGTGGCGGGCGTGACGATGCCGAAGTGCGGCGTGCGCCCGAGCTCGCCGCGCGCCAGGCCGACGCCTGCGCTGACCATCATCTCCGGCGTCGAGCGGTAGCCGGGGTGGCCCTGCGCCTCGACGCGGCCGCGCAGGCGCTGGCCGCTGGTCGAGGTGGCGAACAGGTCGAACGCGTATCCGCTGCCGGCCAGCATCGCCTCGCTGGGGCCGACGCCGGGCTTGGGCGCGAACGCGTCGATCAGCTTGCGCAGCACGCCGCGCTGGAAGCTCAGCGGCCCCGAGACCGAGGCACTGAGGCTGGCCAGCGGCGCCGCGATCGACGCCGCCGCGGCCCACTGCATCGGCAGCGTCGCGGCCCGCGGCACCAGCGCGAGCTTCGGCACCAGACTCGCCATGTCGGTCGCCTCGATGTAGCGGAAATCCGGCGCGAACAGCGCCGGGTCGTTGGCGAGCGCGACCGAGCGCAGCACGACCGGCGGGTTGATGAACGGCGCCGGGATCGTCGGCGCGACGACGGCCTGCACGTCGCTGTCGTACTGCGGCACGAAGCGGTAGGCGTTGCGCTCGGCGACGGCCGGCGCATCGGGGGCGTCACGGGGCAGCAGGCAGGCCGGATTGCGCACGCTGTCGGTCGTGTCGAGCTCGAGCAGCATCCGCATCGAGCCGACGGTGCCGCCGCTGACCGCATCGCGCGCGCTGGTGATGCGCTTGCCGGTGAAGCTGACCACCAGCTTCAGCTCGCGGCACGCTTCGCCGGTGCGCTGCTGCAGCTCCTGCGCGCCCCACAGCACGGCCAGGTCGAACGGCAGCGCCTCGTAGCCGCAGCACGCGATGATCTTGACCTTGGCGCGCTGGGCGGCGCGATGGTGGCGCTCGATCAGCTGCCGCACCCAGAAGGTCTCGCCGGTCAGGTCGAGGTGATGCGTGCCGTGTGCGATGCAGGCCTGCACGACCGATTCGCCGGTCAGCGCGTACGGACCGGCGAGGTTGAGCAGCACCTTCGTCTGCGCCGCCAGCGCCTGCAGCGAATCCGCCTGTTCGGCATCGGCGACCACGATGCCCGGCTGCGGCGCGGCCGGCGGCACCAGCTCCCGCACGACCGCCTTCAATCGCTCGACATTGCGGCCGGCCACCGCCCAGCGCAGCGGCCTCTCGGCCGCGCGGCGCGCCAGCGCGAGCACGGCCTGGCGGCCGGTGAAGCCGGTCGCGCCGAACACGATCACGTCATAGGGTTTCGCAGCTGCTGCCATGGTGTCGCTCGGCGGGGGTCGGGCGACGAGCTTAGCGCAGCGCGAATCAGCCGGGTGCCGCAGTCGCCGCGAGCGGCATCGTCAGCACGAAGCAGCTGCCGCCGCCGTCGCGCCCTTCACAGCGCACGCTGCCGCCATGGCGCTCGGCGATCTGCTTGACCAGGCTCAGGCCGAGGCCCACGCCGCCGGCCTGCTCGGCATGCCCGGGCATCCGGAAGAACGGCTCGAAGATGCGCTCGCGCATCGCCTCGGGCACGCCCGGCCCGCGGTCGCAGACCCGCACTTCGGCGCGCGCGGCCGGGCCGTCCCTGCGCGACTCGACCCGCACCTCGACCTCGCGCCCGCCGTAGCGGCGCGCGTTCTCCAACAGGTTGCGCAGCGCGCGGCGCAGCAGCCGGTCGTCGCCGTCGACACTGGTCGGCTCGCCGTCGACCGCGGCGTCGACGCGCGCGGCCTCCTCGGCGGCCATGCCGAGCAGCTCGACCCGTTCGTCCTGACCCGGCGTGGGCGATGCATCCAGGCGGCTGGCCAGCAGTACTTCCTCGACCAGCGCATCGAGCTCGGCCACGTTGGTGTCGATCTCCTGCTTCAGCAGCGCGCGCTGCGCCGGTCCGGCGCTTTCGAGCATCGACACCGCCATCTTCATGCGCGCCAGCGGCGACCGCAGCTCGTGGCTCGCATTGGCGAGCAAAGACTGGTGCGAGCGCACCAGCGCCTCGACCCGCGCGGCGGCGACGTTGAAACTCGACGCGACCGCGGCGACCTCGTCATGCCCGGTCACCTGCACGCGGTGATGCAACTGGCCGGCGCCGAACTGCTCGACACCCTGCTTCAACGCCTCGAGCCGGCGGGTCAGGCGGCGCACCACCGGGTAAGCACCCGCGGCGACCGCGACGAACAGCATCACCAGCACGGCAACGAGACCCACGCCCTGCCAGGCCGGCGGGATGAACGGCAGGAACGGCGGGCGCCCCGACAGCTCCTCGCCCGGCGGCCCGGGTGGTCCGCCGTGGCCCATCGCGCCGCGCGGCCGCGCAAATCCCGGGCGCATGATCCACAACGTGCGCCCGTCCTCCAGCCGCACCGCGAGACCGCGCTGCACGCCTTCGGCCAGGCGCCGCCCGAACGATTCGGACTGGGCAATGCGTTCGCCGCTGGCGCTGTCCAGCGCGAGCGGCAGGCGCAGGCGCTGCGACCATTCGCGCAACGCCGCGGCCTGGTCCTCGGCCGGCATGTCGTGACCCGGCAGCGAGCGCTGGATCAGTTCGCCCCAGGCGCCCATGCGCTCGGTGAGCACGCCCTCGGCACGCACCCGCTCCTGCTCCATGTGACGCTGGAATACCCAGCCCGAGGCCGCCGCGAACAGCAGCAGCACGACCACCACGGTAGCGTAGATGCGCAGGTAGAGGTTGTTCACCGACGCCCCGGCGCGGCGGACCGAACGACGCTCGCCGCCGCACTGGCCATCAGGACTCGCGGGCTTCGTCGGCGTCCTGCTTGCGCGCGAACACGTAGCCGGCGCCGCGCACCGTGAGCACGCGCCGCGGCAGCTTCGGGTCGTCCTCGATCACGGCGCGGATGCGGGAGATGTGCACGTCGATCGACCGGTCGAAGGCTTCCAGCGGGTGGCCCTTCAGCGAGTCCATGATCTGGTCGCGCGAGAGCACCCGGCCGGGGCTTTGCGCCAGCACGACGAGCAGGTCGAACTGGTGACCGGTCAGGTCGCAGATCGTGCCGTCCAGCCGCGCGACGCGCGCGCCGAGGTCGACCTCGAGCCGGCCGAAGCGCAGCACGTCGTCACCCGCGGGCTGCGGCGAGGCGCGACGCAGCAACGCCTTCACGCGCGCCAGCAGCTCGCGCGGTTCGAACGGCTTGGGCAGGTAGTCGTCCGCGCCCAGCTCGAGACCGACGATGCGGTCCATCGGCTCGCCACGCGCGGTCAGCATCAGCAGCGGCAGGTGGCGATGGCGACTGTCGCCGCGCAGTTCGCGGCACAGATCGAGGCCGTCGCCGTCGGGCAACATCAGGTCGAGCACCAGCGCATCGTAGGGCTCCGCCGCCAGGCGCTCGCGTCCCGCGGCGAGCGAGCCGGCGGTCTCGACCTCGAAGCCGGAGCCGCGCAGGTAGTCGCCGACCATCGAGGACAGCCGGGCATCGTCGTCGATCAGCAGCAGGCGGGCGGTCATGGCGTGGGCGACGTGGGTCGGTTGGAGCGTGGACATCACCGCGCTCTGCAACGCGAGCGCGGCCAGGCCACTGGCGGGGGCGAGCATAGCCTTGGGCGAATTCATTTCGGCGCCGGGGGTTGTTGCTGGCCACGCGGCGAGTGCTCGCGCTGCATGCGCTGCATGCGGTCCTTCATCATCGCGTGCCGCTCCTTCATGCGCTCGCCGAGCTTGGCACGCTGCTCCGGCGTCAGCACGCGGGCGACGTCGAGCATCGCCTGCAGCATGCGCTTGCTGGCCTGGTCGTGTTGGGCGGTCATCTGCTGGCGCAGCGCTTCGGCGGCGTTCGCATCGACCACCGGCGCGGTGACGATCTGCAGCCCGCGCTCGTGCAAGCCGCGACCGGCGTCGTGCTGCGCCTTCATGTCCGCCGCGGCGGCCGTGGCGATCTGCTTGATCTGGACGCGCTGGGCGTCGGTGGCATCGAGGCCGTCCAGCATGCGGTCGACGGCGCGCGCGACATGCTCGGGGGAACCGCCGAACATCATCATCCCGCCGCCAGGCCCGGCGCCCATGCCCGGACCATGGTGGCCGGGGTGGCCCTGCGCCAGCGCCGGCAGCGTCAGGCTGGCCGCGGCCGCCGCGAGCACGCCGAACGCCAGCAGACGCCACAGCTTCATCGAACCCTGGTGTGGCCACGCGGCCACCTTGATGTCACGCATCGAAATTTCTCCCGTGGATTGCAGGCAGATGGCCCGTGCACGAATGCTCGGCCGGACCGGTGAAGACGGCTTGGCTACGACGTAAAGAACTGTGAACAACGTCAGAATCCGTGGCGACCCCGGGCCGTGGCAAGATCGCGCCACACGACGGCCACGCGCCACGACATCGCAGGAACCCAAGATGACGAAGACCGCCGCAGCACTTCTGGCCGCCACCCTCCTGGTGGGCGGCTGCGCCTGGAACGACCCCGCCCCGCGCGAGACGATCGTCCGGGCGATCCCGCCGCGCAACCACGAGTCGTCGATCACCAACTACTTCGACGCGACCGCCAAGGGCATCGACCCGAACCGCGAGCTGATCATCGGCACGCCCCAGCGCGGCGCCTGCCCGATGGGCGGCAACAGCGGCGGTTATGTCGGCTGGGTCGTCCCGGTCGAGTACAAGACCCGCACCAAGGACAGCGCGACCGTGACCGTCACGCGCTACTTCTTCTGGTTCAGCGACGAGGTGATCCGCGGCGTGACGCGGCGGATGGAAGTCTGCCCGTGACCTGACGCCGGCCGGCGTCACGGCGCCACAATCGCGCACGATGGATGCCCCCCTGACCGATCCGGCGCCCGCGGGCGCGCCAGCGAAGGCATTCGCGCCCGTCGACGCGGGCCAGCGCATCGAAGCGCTCGACGCGATCCGCGGATTTGCCCTGCTCGGCATCTTCCTGATGAACGTCGAGTTCTTCAACCGCACGATCGGCACCATCGGCCAGGGCATGCCGCGCAACCTGAGCGGCCCGGATTGGTGGGCCGGCTGGTTCGTCGCGTACTTCGTGCAAGGCAAGTTCTGGACGATCTTCTCGCTGCTGTTCGGCATGGGCTTCGCGGTGATGCTGGTGCGGGCCGAGCGCGCGGGGCGCGCGTTCATCCGCTTGTACTTGCGACGCATCCTCGCGCTGGCGGTCATCGGCGCGGTGCACTTCATCTTCATCTGGGAAGGCGACATCCTGTTCAGCTACGCGGTCGGCGCGCTGTCGCTGCTGATCGTGCTGTACGGCAGGCCGCGTCCGATCCTGATCGGCTGTGCCGCGCTCGCCGGCCTGGGGTTCATACCGGGCCTCGACGGCTGCTTCGCGATCGCGGGCGGCGTGGCCGTCGCGGGCGCCGTCGCGCTGTACCTGCGCGGCACGTGGCGCGTGCGATGGCGTGGGCGGTCCTGGCCGTTGTTCTCGTTCATCCTGATGGCCGCCGGCCCGGTGGTTTCGCTCGCGGCGCTGGTGGTGTGGGTCGTCCCCAACGGGCCGATCGGACCGCGCCTGCCGCTGACGATCATGGGGCCGCTGCTGTTCCTGGCGGGCTGGCTGTCGTGGAAATACCGCCGGCCCGCGCGACTTCGCGTGCTGCGCACGGCAGTCGGCATCTACCTGTTCATCTCGACCGCCATGATCTCCGGCGGCGTGCTCCAGCGCTTCGGCCCCGATCCGCTCCAGTGGCCCGTTCCCACATCCGCGGCAACCGCTCCTGCACCGGCGGCGGCCGCCGCTTCCGTGCCGGCCCGCGTGGCCGAGGCGCGCGCCAAGCGCGAGGAGCAGCTGGAGCGCAACCGACGTCGCAACGCCGAGGAGCTTGCCCTGTTCACGCACGGCAGCTACGCCGAGACGGTGTACTGGCGCGCCGACCGCTTCATCGACAAGGCCGCGGGGGATGCCGGCTTCGCGGTGCTGCTGACCGCGATGTTCCTGCTCGGCACCTGGTTCGTCCGCTCCGGGTTGATGGAGAACACCGCGGCGCACCTGCCGCTGTTCCGCCGCCTCGCGCTCTACGGATTGCCGGTCGGCATCGGCATCGGCCTGCTGGGCAGTGCCATCGCGATGTCGCACACGCCTGGCGACCGCCTGGATGGCTGGGGCATCGCCAGCGGATTGCTGTTCCTGGGCAACCTGCCGGCGTGCCTGGGGTATGTCGGCCTGATCGTCGTGATGCTGCACAGCCGGGGCCCGTGGTCGCACGTGCGACTGCTTGCACCGATGGGGCGCATGGCGCTGACGAACTACCTGATGCAATCGCTGATCTGCATGACCTGGTTCTACGGCTTCGCCGTGGGCCACTGGGGCATGCCGCGCGCGCAGCAGCTGGTGTTCGTCGTGCTGGTCTATGCGCTGCAGGTGGCCTTCAGCCACTGGTGGCTCGCGCGCTTCCGCTACGGGCCGATGGAGTGGTTCTGGCGCGGCTTCACGTACCGCCAGGTGCCTCCGTTCCGGATCGGTGCGAGGACGCCGCAGCCGCCGCACCCGGCTTGACGGTCGCCCCGCCGCCCCCCGCACTGCATGACGCCCGCCGATTTCTCGTTCCGCCGCATCGCCGTCTCCGCGTTCGCGCCGTCGCTGCTTTTCGGACTGGGCGAAGGAGCGATCCTGCCGGTCATCCCGCTGCGCGCCCGCGATCTCGGCGGCTCGGTGGCCGAGGCCGCGCTGGTGGTGACGCTGATCGGCGTGGGCTCGCTGCTCAGCAACATCCCGGCGTCGCTGCTGACGATGCACCGCGGCGAGCGTTGGGCGATCGTCGCCGCGGCGGTGTGGTGCGCGCTGGCGATCGGGCTGTCGGCGTGGACCAGTCAGCTCGCCGTGTTCGCGCTCGGCTGCTTCATGGTGGGAACCTCGCAGGCCGTGTTCGGTCTCGCACGCCAGAGCTACCTGACCGAGGCGGTGCCGCCGCAGTTCCGCGCGCGGGCGATGTCGATGCTGGGCGGCTCGATGCGCGTTGGCCTGTTCATCGGCCCGTTCGTCGCGGCCCTGGCGATCCACGGTTACGGGTTGCTGGGCGCATTCGCGGTGGGCGTCGTCGCGCTGCTCGTGGCTGCCGTCGTCGCGGCGCGCATCCCCGATCTCGTCGCCCCGCCGGACGAGCCGGCGACCGAGGTGGCGACTGCGCCGGGCGCGGCGCCCTCCCTGCGCTCGATCCTGCGCGACCACCATCGCCTGTTCGTGACGCTCGGCATCGGCGTGCTGCTCGTCAGCGCGGTGCGCGCCACGCGCCAGGTGGTGATCCCGCTGTGGGCGGACCACCTGCTGCTCGCGCCGTCGCTTGCGGCGCTGATCTACGGCGTCGCCGGCGGCGTCGAGCTGCTGGTGTTCTACCCCGCCGGCAAGGTGATGGACGTGAGGGGCCGGCGCTGGGTCGCGGTGCCGTCGATGCTCGTGATGGGCCTGCCCTTGCTGCTGATGCCGCTCACGACCGGCGCCGCCAGCCTGCTGCTCGCCGCCTGCGTGATCGGCTTCGGCAACGGCATCGGCTCGGGCATGGTGATGACGCTCGGTGCCGACCATTCGCCGCGCATCGGCCGCGCCCACTTCCTCGGCGTGTGGCGGCTGATGTCGGACATCGGCGCCTCCTGCGGCCCCGCACTGCTGTCGTTCGTGGCGGCGACGCTGTCGCTCGGCGCCGGCGTGGCCATCACCGGCGTGATCGCACTCGCCGCCGCCGCGCAACTCGCGTACTGGATTCCGCGCGCGGAGGCGGCGCGGCGGCCGTTGCGCTGACCGCCCCCCTGTCGCTCCCTCAGCGGGCGACGTGGTCCACGTACTCGGCGTGCGGATCGGCCGCCTGCGCGCACTGCGCGCGACACTTCGCGGCCGTGAGTTCGCCGATGCCGGAGACGGTCAGCAATTCGTGATCGGAGGCGGCCAGGATCTGCGCTGCGGTGAGCAAGCCGCGGCGCCGGAAACCCGCCTGCGTGGCATTGCGGATGTCCAGCGTGCTGATGAACGACGGGAAGAACCGATCCAGGATGTCGGCCACGCCGCCCAGCTTGGTGACGAAGCCGCGCCAGTCCTCATTGCCGAGCTCCTTCGCCAGCGCCTGACGTCGATCGCCGACGGCGCCCGCGGACTCGACCACCGCACGCACCGCCAACAGGAACGGCAGGTAGTTGTAGGGCTCGACCCGGCCCGCGTCCGTGGCGACGCGCTCGTACAGATGGGGCGGAAAGCTGCCATCACCGGGGCGCTGGTCGCCGGCGCGGCGGCGGACCCACCGGCCCTGCCAGACCTCGGTGGCGATCACCGGTGGCGGACTCTGCGGATCGGCATGGACTTCCCCGTGGCGCAACAGCACGCGCCGCGGTGTGCGCAGCTGAAGCGAAGCCCGGAACTCGTGCGCGTCGATCGAAGGGGGTGCGAGCAGCATGCATGCGTCGGCGAGTGTTCACAGGCCAGGAACGAGGGTGGCCCTACTTTCCCTCGCGGCCTGCTGCCGGCTTGTAGGAGACCGCGATACGCGGAGATCGGAAGGGCGCGCAGCCGACTGACTGCCACGCTTCGCGATGCGGACGGACGGACTGGTCCTACAAGCCGAGGGCCGTTGGGCCGATCGCTGAAGTGCGAACCGTCGCCAAACATTGGACCTGTGCGGCGCACTTCCGCACCGCACCTCGTATCGACAGCGAAGGAGAATCATGGACACCACCACCACCGCGACCGAGCAGAGCACCCACGACGTGATCTCGTCCGAGCGGGTCGAGGGCACCGCCGTGTACAACGAAGACGGCGATCGGCTCGGATCGATCGACGACCTGATGATCGACAAGCGTTCGGGCCAGGTGCGCTACGCCGTGCTGGAGTTCGGCGGTTTTCTCGGCATCGGCACCGACCGCTACCCGCTGCCCTGGGACATCTTGAAGTACGACACCGACCGCGGCGGCTATGTCGTCCCGCTCGACAAGGAGCGCCTGTCGGACGCGCCGCGCTACCCGGATACCGAGGTGCCGACCTACACGCCGGAATACAGCCGCCGTGTCAACGACTACTACGGCGGATATCTGTAGCCGCAGGGCCGCGTCGCCAGTGCTGCGGGCCTCGCGCTTGGCCTGCAGCGCGCGCATCCCTTCTCCTACAGATGCGGGATGGCGGGACCGGTACGGTACGGTCCCATGCAACCGACCGCCGACATCTCGTTCCGCGTGCTGACCGTCAACACGCACAAGGGTTTCGCCTTCCTCAACCGCAAATTCGTGCTGCACGAGTTGCGCGACGCGGTGCGCGTCGTCGGTGCCGACATCGTCTTCCTGCAGGAGGTGCAGGGCGAGCACCACCTGCACTCGACCCGCATCGGCCGCTGGCCCGAGGTACCGCACTACGAATTCCTCGCCGACGAGATCTGGCCCGACTTCGCGTACGGGCGCAACGCGGTCTATCCGCACGGCGACCACGGCAATGCCTTGTTGTCCAAGTTCCCGATCGTCGCGCATGAGAACCGCGATGTCTCGATCGACGGCCACGAGACGCGCGGCCTGCTGCACTGCACGCTGCGCATTCCCGGCCGCGAAATCCCGCTCCACGCGATCTGCGTGCACCTCGGCCTCAAGGAGTCGCACCGCCTGCGTCAGCTGGAACTGCTGGGCGAGGTGATCCGCACCCACGTGCCGGTTGACGCGCCCCTGCTCGTCGCCGGCGACTTCAACGACTGGCGCTGCCGCGCCCACGCCACGCTCGAACGCAGCACCGGCTTGCGCGAGGTGTTTGTGCACGCCAACGGGCGCGCGGCCAAGACGTTCCCGGCCCACCTGCCGATGCTCGAACTCGACCGGATCTACGTGCGCAACACCAAGGGCAACACGCCGGTGCCGCTGCCGCGCGAACCGTGGTCGCGCCTGTCGGACCACGCCCCGCTCGCCGCGGAGATCCGCGTATGAGCCCGCGCTGGACCGGTGGCAACGACGCGCGCCTGCTCGAGAACGGCGAGGAGTTCTTCCCCGCCGTGTTCGAGGCGATCCGCAGCGCGCGACGCGAGGTGATCCTCGAGACCTTCATCGTGTTCGAGGACAAGGTCGGCAAGGAACTGCACGCCGCGCTGCTCGATGCCGCGGCGCGCGGCGTGCAGATCGACGTCATGGTCGACGGCTTCGGCTCGTCCGACCTGAGCGGCGAGTACCTGGGCGCGCTGACCGGTGCCGGGGTGCGCGTGCGCACGTTCGACCCCACCTCGCGCCTGTTCGGCGTGCGGGTCAACGTGCTGCGACGGATGCACCGCAAGATCGTCGTCGTCGACGGCGAGCGCGCCTTCGTCGGCGGCATCAACTACTCCGCCGACCACCTCGCCGACTTCGGGCCGCAAGCCAAGCAGGACTACGCCGTCGAGCTGCGCGGGCCGATCGTCGACGAGATCCGCCAGTTCGCGCGCACCGCGATCGGCGCCCCCGCTGCGCGCCGCCAGCCGGCCCGCAGCGCGCCGGCGGGCGATGTCGATGCGCTGCTCGTCACGCGCGACAACATCGACCACCCGAACGACATCGAGCGACACTACCGCGCCGCGATCCGCAGCGCGCGCAAGAGCGTGCTGATCGCGAACGCGTACTTCTTCCCCGGCTACCGCCTGCTGCGCGAAATGCGCCGCGCCGCACGCCGCGGCGTGGACGTGCAGCTGATCCTGCAGGGCGAGCCCGACATGCCGATCGTCAAGACCGCAGCGGCGCTGCTTTACGAGCACCTGCAGCGCGCCGGCGTGCAGATCCACGAGTACTGCAAGCGGCCGCTGCACGGCAAGGTGGCGGTGGTGGACGAGCACTGGGCGACCGTCGGCTCGAGCAACCTCGACCCGCTCAGCCTCTCGCTGAACCTGGAAGCGAACGTCGTGCTGCGCGACCGCGCGTTCGCGCAGCACCTGCGGGGGCGGCTCGAGCACCTGATCGCACACGAGTGCACGCAGGTGAAGCATCTGGAGCACTCTGGCTGGCGCTGGTGGGTCAACCTGCGCTCGGCGGTGGTCTTCCACGTGCTGCGCCGCTTCCCCGGCTGGGCCAGCCGACTCCCCCGCCACCGGCCGACCCTGGCCGCGTGCGAACCGGGCCCGAACGAGATGGCGCCCGCGCCGGAGGGCCGGCGTGGCGGCTGACGCGGGAGCCCGCGCATCCGGCGGCCCATCGGGCGGCGCGCGGCACGGCATCCGATCGCACCGATGGTGGGCACCGGCCAGGCGCGTGCTCACCATCACGTTCTTCGTGCTGGTGCTCGGGCTGGTCGCGCACCAGGCACGCAGCGTCGACTGGACCGCGGTGCGCACCGCGTTGCTGGCCTACCCGCTGTCGACCCTCCTGGCCGCCGCGGCGCTCGCACTCGCGAGCTTCACGGTGTACTGCAGCTACGACCTGATCGGCCGTCACCAGACGAAGCATGACTTGCCACGCTGGCAGGTCGCCGCGATCGGCTTCACGTCGTACGCGTTCAACCTCAATCTCGGCTCCCTGGTCGGCGGCATCGCCTTCCGCTACCGCCTCTATTCGCGACACGGCCTGGCGACCGGCGTGATCACGCAGATCCTGGCGCTGAGCATGCTGACCAACTGGCTCGGCTACCTGGTTGTCGGTGGCCTGGTATTCGCGCTCGCGCCGCTGCCATTGCCACCGGACTGGCGGATGGGCAGCGAGGGCTTGCGCGTGCTCGGCGCCGCGATGCTGGCCGCTGCCGGCGCGTACCTGGCAACCTGCACGTTCGCGACGCGCCGCGAGTGGCGGGTGCGCGGACGCGACCTGCGCCTGCCCTCGGCGCGGATCGCCGTGCTGCAACTCGCCGTCTCGTCGATCAACTGGCTGCTGATCGCCGCGGTCGTGTGGACGTTGCTGCAGCACAAGATCGAGTACCCGACCGTGCTCGCGGTCCTGCTCGTCGCCGCGGTCGCCGGCGTCATCACGCACGTGCCGGCGGGCCTCGGCGTGCTCGAAGCGGTGTTCGTCGCGCTGTTGGCGCACCGCGTGCCGCAGGGGGAGCTGCTGGCGGCGCTGGTCGCGTATCGCGCGGTCTACTACCTCGGGCCGCTGGCGCTGGCGTGTGGCGTGTTCCTGGTGATCGATCGACCCGCCGTGGCAGGGCAAAGAACCAAGAGTGCCTGATCGGTCCCGGGCGTCAACGGATCGCCACGCCCCACGGCAGCTTGCCGACGCCGATGTCGGCGATCTTGACCTGCCGCTCCGTGTCGATCACCGACACCGAGCCCGACCGCCCGCACGCCACATACAGCTTCCTGCCGTCCGGGGTCAGCGCCATGTTCCAGGGCCGCTGGCCGACGCCGATGGTCGCGACGATCGTGTTGGTGGCGGTGTCGAGCACGGACACGGTGGCGTCGCCGCCGTTGGAGATGTAGACGCGCTTGCCGTCCGGATGCACCGCGATGCCGTTGCTGCGCACGCCGCCCTTGAGCTTGGTGACGACCTGGAACGCGACGGCGTCGAGCACGTAGACCTCGCTCGAGTTCTCGGCGCCGACGTAGGCACGCTGACCGTCCGGCGAGAAGCCGATGCCGCGCGGCCGGTCGCCGACCGGGATCTGCGCGATCTGCGCGCGCTTGTCCACGTCAATCACATCGATCGCGCCGCCCTCCTCGGCGCTGACGAAGACGAGCCGGCCGTTCGGGCTGAACACCGCGTGCTCGGGGTTCTTGCCGCGCACCTTGACGGCGAAGACCTTGGCGTTGGTCCGCGTGTCGACGAACATGATCTCGTTCGTCTCCTCGATCGCCGCGACGATCCAGCGGCCGTCCGGCGACAGGCCCAGGCCTTCCGGCGATTCGCCGAGCGCGATGCTGCCGGACTCGCGTCGCTTGTCGGTGTCGATGATCGTCAGCCGGTTCGCCGGCTGGTCGCTCACGTACACGAACGCACCGCTGGCGCCGACCACGATCCCACGCGGCTTCTTGCCGGCCGCGATCTCGGCGACGACCTTGTCGGTCTGGGTGTCGATCACGCTCAGCGTGCCCGAGCCCTCGTTGGGCACATAGGCGAACGGCGCGGCGCCAGCCACCATCGGCATCGAACAGGCCGCGGCGACGGCAGCGACGGCGAGGCAGTGGGAGAAACGTGTCATCGGGGACCTCCGGAATCTGTCACAGGGTGGGGGCTGCCGCGTCGTGCCGACCACGGCCACATGCGCGCGAGGATGCCGTCGCGGTCGACCAGGCCGTGCTTCAGCGCGATCAGCACGTGACCGACGATCAACGCGGTGAAGAGCCAGCCGGTCGCCACGTGCAGCAGGTTGAAGGCCGAATACACGGCCGGGATGTCGGGCCCCCAGGGCTTGAGCGCGAGGCCGAAGAACTTGATGCCGTGCTTGCTGAAGTTGGAGGCGATGTAGCCCGAGAGCGGCATCGTCAGCATGCACGCGTACATCGCGTGGTGGCCCAGGCGCGCCGCGCGTTGCTGCCACAGCGGCAGGCTCGCCGGCCAGCGCGGTGGCCGGTGCCGCAGGCGCCACAGCAGCCGCAGCACGATCAGCGCGCCCAGCACCAGACCGACCGACTTGTGCAGGTTGATCGTCGCCGCGCGTGCCGGCGTGCCGCGCGGCGCCAGGTCGTCGAGCAGGAAGCCGAACGTGATCTGCCCGAGCAGCGCGATGCCGATCAGCCAATGCAATAGGCTGGCGACGCGGTCGTAGCGGGTGGGGTCGTTCGGGCTCATGGCGGCGGCAGCGTCAGAACTTCACCGTCGCCGACAGGCCGGCCAGCCAGGTGCGGCCCGGCGCGGGCTCGAAGTAGCGCGCGTTGCCCTCGTTGACGATCACCGAGCCGGCATAGCGCCGATCGAACAGGTTGTCGCCGCGCACGAAGCCGTTCAGTTCCCAGCGGCCGAGCGGCAGCACATAGCCCACGGAAGCGGAAGCGATCGCATAGCGCGGCGCGATGTCGCTGTTGGCGTCGTTGACGAACACGCCCGTCACGTAGCGTGCCTCGATGCCGGCGCGCCATCCTGCCGGCGGTGCCCAGTTCAGCGCCGCGAACAGCGACCCGCGCGCGATGCCGGGGATGCGGTTGCCGCCCGGAATCTGCACGTTGGCGGCGGCGCACGGAACGGCCGTGCAGGTCAGGAACCCGTCCCGGTAGGTGGCGTTCAGCAGCGTGGCCGCGACCTGCGCGCGCAGGTTCTCGAACCAGGTGCCGGTCCAGCTCGCCTCGACACCCGTGCGCCGTGTCGCGCCCGCGTTCTGATAGGTCGTGCGGCCGCCGAGATTGGTCTGCGTGACGATCTCGTGCGCGGTGTCGGTGCGGAAGGCCGCGAGCGTGGCCTCGCCCCACCCGTCCAGCTTGGCCTTCACGCCGACCTCGACGCTGGTGCTGGTCGACGACTCGAGCCCGAAGTTCAGTCCGGTCTGGCCGCCGCTGCGGTAGGCCAGCTCGTTCAGCGTCGGCGTCTCGAAGCCGCGGCCCGCGGTCGCATACAGGTGCAGGTTGTCGTTGACCGCGAACATCAGCCCGGCCACCGGCAGCGTCGCGCTGTACGCGGCGCGACCGCTGTCGTCGGGGTTGGTGCCGACGATGTACGCGTCGGTCGACGTGAAGCTGACGCGGCTGTGGCGCACCCCGAGGTTCAGCGACCACTGCGGCGCGAACTGCCACGCCGCCTGCAGGTACTGGTCGAAGCTGGACACGTCGTTGCCCTCGTCGCGGCGCAGCGCGCCGCGCACGCCGAGCGTGCCGCCGATGAAGTTCTGGTAGCCCTGGCGGTGCTCGGCGAGCACGTCGTACGCGACCCCGCCGACCAGCGTGAGCGGTGTCGCCCCGAGCTGGAGCTTGCTGGTCCAGCGCAGATCGGTGCCCTCGTAGTCGCGGCCGAGCAGGATCACGCCGCCGGGCTGGCGCGGCGAACTCTGCTGCGTGGCCACCGGGATCGACTGGTACTGCTCGGTGCCGCGGTGGCCACCGTAGACCATCGCCTGCAACGAGTTGGCGGCATCGACACGGCGCTCGTAGATCACGCCGAGCTGCGTCTGGTTGACGGTCTTGCGAGTATCAAAGTCGAGCGCCGATCGGTCGACGCCACGCGGGTTGGCTTCGAATTGGTCACGTCGGAGGCCCAACGGGTCCTGCGCCTTGGGCAGCGCCACGCTGTTCGCGATCAGCGTCCACTTGTTGTCGGCATCCGGCCGGAACGTGAGCTTGGCGTTGCCCAGCGTGCGCTCGGTCTCGCTGTGGTCGCGGTAGCCGTCGGTCTGGAAGCGGCTGGCGCTGAGGTTGTAGCCGAAGCCGCCGTCGGTCCCGCCGCTCGCCTGCACGCCGTAGCGCAGCGCGCCGTCGCTGCCGCCCGAGACGCCGAAGCCGAGCGTCGGCGCGCCCCGGCCCTCGGCGGTGAACACCTGGATCACGCCGCCCGACGAGTTGCCGTACAGCGCCGAGAACGGCCCGCGCAGCACCTCGATCCGCTCGACCGAGCCGAGCTCGACGTTGGTGATCTGGCCCTGGCCGTCCGGCAGCGTCGCCGGGATGCCGTCGACATACAGCCGCACGCCGCGGATGCCGAAAGTCGAGCGTGCGCCGAAGCCGCGCACCGAGATCTGCACGTCCTGCGCGTAGTTCTGGCGGTCGCGCGCGAGCAGGCCCGGCACGGCGCCCAGGCTTTCCGAGATGTTGACCAGCGCGTGGGCGTTACGCACGTCGTCGCCATCGATGCGCGTGATCGACGCCGGCACGTCGGCGGCGAGCGCCTCGATCCGCGTCGCCGTCACCACCACCGGCGCCAGCTGCGCCGCGGCCGGAGATCGAGGGGCGTCGCCCTCGGCGGCCCACGCCAGCGACGTGGTCGTGCAGAAGGCCGCGACTAGGCGCGCCGGGAAGGTCGGGTTCATCGTGTCTCCGTCTGTCGTTGTGCGTCGCCCGGCCCGCCGGTGGCGAGCCGGCGTCCGGGCCGGGGCGAGCGGCGGGTCAGGCCGTGCGCCAGCCCACGTTGTAACGCACGAACAGATCCTTCAGGCGACCGGACTCCGCAAGACCGTTCATCACGGTCTGAAGTGCCTGCGCCAGATCGACGGCATCACGCTTCACCGCCAGGCCGGTGGCCCAGCCGCTGCGCGGTGCGCGCGGCGACGGCATCGGCTCGATCGCGTACCGCGTGTCGCCGCGCAGCACCGATTCGATCTCGGAGCTGTTGCCCGCCGCGACGCTGACCTCGCCGCGCTGCAGCGCCCGGGCGCATTCGGTGCCGTCCTTCCACTGGGTGCTGAGCTGGCTGCGGTAGGCGCCGCCGTCGGCGCCCAGCAGCAGCCAGCCGGCGAGCGTCTGCCCCGGCACCGCGATCTTCTGGCCGGCGAGTTGCTGCATCGTGTCGAGTGCCGGCACCTTCGCCAGTTCGCGGGCCATCACGATGCGCTCGCGGTAGTAGGGCGCGAAGATCGTCGCCTGCGGCGTCGCGTCCATCAGCGGGCGGTCGACCGGCACGTGCATCAGCACGTCGGCCGGGCCGTAGCCGAGGTAGTGACCGCGCCAGACCATGTTGCGCAGGTCGTCGTTCATGTTCTCGTCGGCGTTGAACGGCAGCAGCGAGAGCTTGACGCCCAGCCCGTCGGCCAGGGCCTGCGCCAGCTCGACGTCGATCCCCTTGCCGGCGACATGGAACGGCGGCATGTCGTTGTAGACGCCGACGATCAGGCTGCCGCGCTCGCGCACCTTGACCAGCGTCGCCGCGCCCGCGCGCATCGCCGCGCCGCCCAGGCCGAGCAGCGCCGTGGCCGCGGCGATCCGGCCGAGCGTCGCGCGTCGGTCCGGCCGCACGCCGGCGCGCGTCACAGCGCCTTCTCGCGGCGGGTTTCCAGGTAAGCCTTGATCGCCCAGATCGCCTCCTGGTCGAAGGTGCCCTCGAACGGCGGCATGTAGACGGCGCCGTTGCGGGTGCGGCCGTGGCGCACCGTCGTCAGGAAATACTCGTCGTTGTCCTTCACGCAGGCGGCCTTGCGCGCCGCGTCCTTGGTCGTCGCGCAGTCGTTGTCGAGCTTGCGCAGGTCGGGCGCGATGCCGCCCGAGACCGCATCGATGCCGTGGCAGCGCGCGCAGTTCTGGCTGTACGCCGAGCTGCCGACCTGCACCGCCGCGGGGTTGGCGCGGTACGGGTTCTCGGCGCGCCACGCGGCACCGACCTTCGGCAGGCTGGAGGTGTCGACGGCCTGCGGCGTCACGTCGCCGTGGGCCCACGTCAAGGCGCTGGCCATGACGGCAGCGCCGGCCATCAGGGTTTGCACGCCACCCGGGCGCGCGGCGCGGGCGAGCCGCTGTCGGATCGAGATTTTCATGGGGTTGTCTCCGGTGTCGAATCGAGAAAGCGTTCGTTGCCGGCATTTGTGCAAACGCTGTGCCACGGCCGAGTGTTCCAGCCTTGAACACTCTGCCTGTCACAGGCCCGCAGTTCCTATGGACAATAGAACCCTTTTGGCACAGCATCGCGCCGCGGCGGGCTGTACCAGCGCCTTTCACGAGCGGTGACAGTCCCTGGAGAGGGCACACACCTGCGACGACGACAGAGACAACCTGCACGGCAGGTGGAGACGACCATGACCACATCCGGTCGAGATTCGAACGGTCCGTTGAGCCTGCCCACCAAGCGCGGCGACGACCGCGCCAGCGCCGGCACCGTGAGCCCGCCGCGCGTCGAGTTCATCGAACGCTCCCACCAGCGCAGCGCTGCGCTGGGCCTGTCGCGCGGCGAGAAGCGCGAGTTCGATCCGATGATCCGCAGCGACCTGAACGTCGCCCGCGAACGCAACCACCGCCTCTACGTGCACGCCGCGCCGGTGATGCAGATGCTGTTCGAGCAGATCGTCAACACCGAAAGCATGATCGTGCTGACGGACGCGCAGGGCACGATCCTGCATTCCGTGGGCGACGACGACTTCCTCGAACGCGCCGACAAGGTCGCGCTCGCGCCCGGCGAGAACTGGGCCGAGCACTCGAAGGGCACGAACGCGATCGGCACCGCGCTGTTCGAGGCCGCGCCGACGCTCGTGCACGCCCACGAGCACTTCATCCACGCCAACCACTTCCTGACCTGCTCGGCCGCGCCGATCTTCGACCCGCGCGGCAACATGCTCGGCGTGCTGGACGTGACCGGCGACCACCGCAGCTACCACCAGCACACGATGGGGCTGGTGCGCATGTCGGCGCGGATGATCGAGAACCACTGGCTCTCGGACGACTTCAACAACCGGCTGCGCCTGCACTTCCACAGCCGCGCCGAGTTCATCGGCACGCTGCTGGAAGGCATCGTCGTCGTCGGGCCGGACGGCAAGATCCTCGGCGCCAACCGCAGCGCGCTCGACCAGCTCGGCATCAGCGGCGCCGCGCTGCGCATGCAGAGCGTGACCACGCTGTTCGGCACCACGCCGTCGGCGATCTACGACCACTTCCGGATGCCGATGTCGGCGCCGATGCACCTGAGCCTGCCCAGCGGCCAGCTGTTCCACGCGACCGCGCGCTTCGACTGGCCGTCGCGCCCGGTGATCGCCGGCCGCCACGGCGACGATGCCGCGCCCGACCACGTGCTCGCGCCCGCGGCCAGCCCGCGCCTGGCCGGGCCCTCCTCGACCGACCGCCGGCCGGAGGGCAGCCCGTTCTCCGGCCTGCAGTACCTGCGCACCGGCGACCCGCAGGTCGACGTGCTGGTGCAGAAGATCCGGCGCATCCTGGACCGCGACATCCCGCTGCTGATCCTCGGCGAGACCGGCACCGGCAAGGAACTGCTGGCGCGCGCGGTGCACCACGACTCCAACCGCGCGCGGCAGCCGTTCGTCGCGGTGAACTGCGCGTCGATCCCCGAGTCGCTGATCGAGGCCGAGCTGTTCGGCTACGAAGACGGCGCGTTCACCGGCGCCCGCCGCAAGGGCGCGCCGGGGCGCATCGTCCAGGCCAACGGCGGCACGCTGTTCCTCGACGAGATCGGCGACATGCCGCAGCCGCTGCAGGCCCGCCTGCTGCGCGTGCTGCAGGAGCGCTGCGTGACACCACTGGGCAGCACCAAGGCGATCCCCGTCGACATCGCGGTGATCGGCGCCACCCACCGCAACCTGCGCGAGATGATCGACCGCCAGGAGTTCCGCGAAGACCTCTACTACCGCCTCAACGGCCTCGCGCTGCGGCTGCCGGCGCTGCGCGAACGCGCCGACCTCGAAGCGGTCGCGCGGCGCATCCTGCAGGCCGAGCGCCCGCAGGACACGCCGGCGCTGAGCCCGCGCGTGCTGGACCTGTTCAGGCGCTACCGCTGGCCCGGCAACATCCGCCAGCTGGCCAACGTGCTGCGCACCGCGGCGGTGATGTCCGCCGGCGAGCACGAGATCACCAGTGCCCACCTGTCGGACGATTTCCTCGAGGACGCGCAGCGCGCCGTGACCACCGCCGCGCCGCCGGGGGTGCAGGGGCCGGCCCACCAGCCGCCACCGTTCACGGTCGAGACGACCCCCGGCTCGGCCTGCGCGATCGCCACGCCGCTGGCCGACGCCGCGGTGCGCACCCACCGCGGCGTGGCGCCGACCGAGCCCGCGCCCACGCACACGCTGGAGCAGGTCGAGATCGAGATGATCCGCAACGTCCTCGAGGCCGTGAACGGCAACATCTCTGCCGCGTCCAAGCAGCTCGGCATCAGCCGCAACACGATCTACCGCAAGCTGCGCTGGAACGTCACCGACAGCGCCACCTGACGGTCGCCGCCGTCAGCGCATCAGCTCCGCCTCGCGCTCGCGCCAGACCCGCTGCAGGTTGAGCGGGTGGCGCCGCGCGTAGCCGGGCAGCGCCGCGAACCCCGGCAGGTCGACCCCGATACCGGCCGCGCCGTCGACATCGCCGCGCTCCAAGTGCGAGCGCACCGCGCCGCGCAGCGCATCGACGTAGGCGACCTGCCGCGCGACGGCGTGCGCGTCGGCCACGTCGCCCTGCTCGCCGAGCAGGCGAGCACCCACCGCGAAGCGCTGCAGCGCGCGCAGGCTGGCGAGCAGCAAGGCGCTGTCCGTCTCGCGCAGGTCGGGCACGTCGTCGGTCCACAGCAGGCCCTGCGCGACGACGATCGACGTGGCCCGGTGGCGCAGCACCAGCGTGCGTTCGCCGCGCGCCCGCGGCAGCGCCCGCCACGCGAACGGCCCGAGCGCGCCGCGACTGGCGCCGGCGCCGCCGACCGGCTGCGTCGGCACGCGGATGCGGTCGTGACGCAGGCTTTCGCCGGCCGCGCCGATGCGCGCCTTCAGGCGATCGAGGCACGTGCCGCAGCGCGCGCGCATCGTCGCGATCACGTCGGGCAGCGCCCACGCCCGCGCCGCCGGGAAGGCGGCATTGCCCAGCGCCAGCTCGGGCGCGGCCCGGGTGTTGACCAGGTCGCTCACCGGCCGGCCGACGCGGCGCTGGATCGCGCAGCCGAGGGCCGCGCCGAAGGCCGGTGTCGGGCCGCTGCCGACCAGCCAGACGCGCGCACCGTCCTGCACGACGACCAGCTGCGCGACCACACCGCCGTTGGCGGCGTCGCTCTCGCCGCGCGCGGCCGGCACGCGCCAGACCTGCGCCGCCACCGGCACCAGCGGCACCTCGGCCAGCCCGTCGCAGGCCGCCTCGGCGGCCACGCCCGGCGCCGCGGAAACCGCCAGCAGCGCGGCGACCCAACCCCTCGCAGCCACCGATCGAGCGCGAAATTGGACAGAGGGCTTTCCCTGTACCACTGCTCCACCGCACTGCTCCGCGATGGAGCAAATCAGGGTGTTCCATGACCTACCGGCGGCCCGCGAAGCGCGCCACGGACCTGCGTCGCACCGGCATGCGTATTGCTGAAGGGGTTCGATTCGCACGGCTTGCTACCAAGCAAGCTCTCTGCCGCAGTCCGATCACAACAAGAACGAGGAGACCATGAACCGCACACCGCAGCGCGCCGGCTAGGCCGCATGAAGATCCTCGTGCTCGGCTCCGGCGCGGGCGGCGGCTTCCCGCAATGGAACTGCCGGTGCGGGCAGTGCGCGTCGTTCCGCCGCGGCGAGCTCGATGGCGCGGCGCGCACCCAAAGCTCGGTCGCGGTCTCGCAGGACGGCGCGGACTGGGTGCTCCTGAATGCCTCGCCCGACATCGCGCAGCAGATCCGCGCCAACACCCTCCTGCACCCGACGCAACATGCCGGCCCGCGCGACTCGCCGATCAAGGCGGTCGTGCTGACGGACTCCCAGCTCCACAACGTCGCCGGCCTGCTGAGCCTGCGCGAGAGCCAGCGGCTCGAGGTGTTCGCCACCCCGCTGGTGTTCGAGGACCTGACCGCGGGCCTGCCGCTGCTCAGCGCGCTCGCCCACTACACCGCGGTGCACTGGCACATGCTGCCGGTCGTGGGCAACGCGGCGTTCGCGCCGTTCCGCATCGACGGCTTCCCCGACCTCGCGTTCTGCGCCGTCGACGTGCCCGGCAAGGCGCCGCGCCATGCACGCCAGCGCGGCGAGACGGTCGGCGAATGCATCGCGCTGCACATCCAGGACACGCGCACCGGGCAGCGCTTCTTCTTCTCGCCGGCGCTCGCCGAGGTCGGCAGCGCCGAGCTCGACTGGATGCGCGCGGCAGACTGCCTGATGGTCGACGGCACCTTCTGGGATGAGCACGAGCTGCGTGATGCGGGCCTGGGCGGACCCAGCGCCTCCGAGCTCGGCCACCTGCCGCAGATGGCGTTCGAGGGCCGCGCCGGCATGATCGACGCGCTGAACGCAACCGACGCGCCGCGCAAGATCCTGACCCACGTCAACAACAGCAACCCGATCCTCGACGCGCACGGCCGGCAGCGTCGCACGCTGGCCGACCACGGCATCGAGGTCGCGCACGACGGCATGGTGATCGAGCTGTGAAGGCGCTGACAGCGTCGATCAACACGGGGCGCGCCACGCGCCGGCGCGACGAGGCCGCGGCGGTGTCCGAGCCGCTCTGGCTCGAATGGCTGGCGCTGGCGGGCGTGCTCGGCTTCGCGACCTGGCTGCTCGGCGCGCGCGGCGTCTGGGCGCTGCTGCTGCGCTCCGACCCGACCGGCATCACGCTCGTCATCATCGTGGTGTTCGCGACCGCGACGCTGTGGTGCGGCACGCGCAGCCGCCAGCTGCAGCGCGAACGCCGGGCGCTCGCGCATGCCGACGGCGCGCCCGCGGCCGGCTGGGCCGCCGACTACCTGGCCGCGCTCGCCGGCCCTGCGCCCGACCACGACACCGCGCTCGACCTGCTGCTGGAGCGCACCCACGGCCCGCACGGCACCGCGTGGTGGGTCAACGGCATCCAGCTCAAGCTCGGCCTGCTCGGCAAGGTGATCGGCTTCTCGATCCTCGCGCTGACGATCGGCAGCGCGCCGAGCTTCGACGCGTCGCAATCGCAGGAGCTGCTGCGCAGCCTCACGACGGGCCTGGGCGTGGCGCTGCTGACGACGATGGTCGGACTCGTCGGCAACATCCTGCTCGGCCTGCAGCTGACGCGGCTCGACCGCTATGCCGACCTGCTGGTCGCCGATGTGCAGCGGCTCGGCCTCGCGGCGCGTGGCGCGGAGCCGACGCGATGATCGGGCGGCGCGGTCGCGGCGCGCGCGAGGCGGAGGTCGATCCGTTCTACGACATGTTGTTCAACATGCTGATCGCCTTCGTGTTCTGCTTCATCGTCGCGCTGCTGGCGATGAACCCGAAGGCGCTGAAGGCCGGCGACATCCCGTCGAAGGCCGAGTACATCGTCAACGTCGGCTGGCCCGACCGCAACCCGAACGACATCGACACCTGGGTCCAGGACCCGGGCGGCAACGTGGTGTGGTTCCGCGCCCGCGAGGCGGGCCTGATGTACCTGGACCGCGACGACCGCGGCGACGCCAACGATGCGATCGTCATCAACGGCCAGCGCATCCAGAGCCCGTTCCGCCAGGAGGTGGTGACGGTGCGCGGCATCCTGCCGGGCGAGTTCACCGTCAACGTGCAGTACTACCAGTCGCGCGACGGCCAGCCGGTGGACGTGACCGTCTCGGTCATCAAGGTCAACCCGCGCGCCGAGGTCGTCTTCTACGGCCAGCTGCGCCTCGCCCGACAGGGCGACGAGGCCACCGCCGCGCGCTTCACGGTGCTGCCCGACGGCCAGGTCGTCAACGTCAACACCCTGCCCAAATCACTGGTGCAACGCCTATGACCCTGCCTGTCGTGCTGAGCCTGGCCGCCCTCGCCTTCCTGACCCTGCTCGCGCTGCTCTGGTCGCGCTGGCCGGGCTGGCTGAAGGGCGTGCTGGTGGCCGGCGTCACCGTCTTCTACTTCTTCGCCAACGAGGTCGTGCACGGCATGTGGGGCTGGCCGAGCAGCGATGCGCTGCCCGAGCGCTTCGTGCTCCTCGCCGCGGTGATCGAGGAGCCGAACACCAAGCGCCCGGGCGCGCTGTACGTGTGGGTCAACGCGCTCGAGGACGGCAAGCCGGGCGCGCAGCCGCGCGCCTTCCAGCTGCCCTACGCGAAGGACCTGCACGCGCTGCTCAACGAGGGCATGAAGAAGATCCGCGAAGGGGTCAGCCAGGTCGGCACCAGCGAGCCGAAGGCCGGCCGCAACGGGCTGTCGTGGCTGCGGCCGGGCAACGACGAGCGCTCGGTCAAGCTGCGCGACATGCCCGTGCCACAGCTGCCGGAGAAGTGATGACGTCGCGCACTGCGCTCGCGAACACCGTGATCGCGGCCGCGGTCGTGACCGTGCTCGCCGGCTGCGAGCGCGCGCCGTCGGCCGATGCGCTGTTCCCGCTCGACGCCGGCCACCGCTGGACCTACCGCGTGACGACCCGCCTCGGCGACGACGCCAGCGAACGCGAGACGCTGACGCTGCGCACGCTCGGCCGCGAAGCGGTGCCCGCCCTCGGCGACGTGGCCGCGTCCCGGCGCCGCAGCGACAGCGGCCTCGACTACTGGCTGCAAGCGGACGCGAGCGGCATCTACCGCGTCGCGAGCAAGAGCGACCTCGACCCCGAGCCGGTGCCCGACAAGCCGCTGCGCTTCGTGCTGAAGGCGCCGTTCGTCGTCGGCACGCAGTGGCAGGCGACGACGACGGCCCACCTGCTGATGCGCCGCAGCGAGTTCCCGCGCGAGATCCGGCACACCCACCCGAAAGTGCCGATGACCTACCAGATCGAAGCACTCGCCGAATCGCTCGACGTGCCCGCCGGCCACTTCGACCGCTGCCTGCGCGTGCGCGGCAGCGCCAGCGTGCGCATCTACGCCGACCCGGCCAGCGGCTGGCGCGACATGCCGCTCACGACGCTCGAGTGGTACTGCCCCGGCATCGGGCTCGTGCGCATGGAACGCAGCGAGCCGGCCGGCTCGGCATTCCTGACCGGCGGCACGCGCACGCTGGAGCTCGAGTCGTGGCAGTGAACTTGAGTACGAAGCTCATGATGGGTACGCGGGGCTGCATCAGCGGATCGCTTTCGATGATCGCCCCAGTTCAGCTGGCCGACCGATGCACCCATCCGATATCGCAAGAAAGCCAACAGGTCGCCCCGCATTGACACGTCGGAGCCATCATCTTCTCGTGCACGACGGCGGCTCCGTGCAAAGAAGAGAATCGGCAGGCCAATCAAGGCCTTGCAAGTGCCAGTGATGCAATCGTTCTGAGCTTTGGCTCCCATTGCGGCGCAGCCAGCATTGAAGTCAGAGATCTTTCTATCGATTTCCGAACTTGCCGCGCCGTAGGCTGCCGCTCCCCAGATGGGCGCAGTGTCGACATCACCACCTATCTTCTTGCGTAGCCAACGGCTGACGACGCCGGCACTGATAGCCGAGACGGCGGGCATGTTCGACAACTTGGTTCGGAGTTGCGCCGCTTGAATCGTGCAGTTGTTGTCGTGAATGGTGCGCTGAATGGCACAGTTTGCTACGCAATCCATTTTCGCCTTGACGGGGTCCGAGTCGGGGACGCCGTTCCCGTCGGCGGACGGTGAGGCGATTGGCCCTGGCGATACGATACGAACGACCTGCGTCGCGTTGATGTAGCTGACACCACCGAGTCCCTGACAAACTGCTTTGCATTCGACGATGACGTCGGGGAGATTTGTGTCCCAACTTCCGGACGTTCCGCCGTAACCGAAGCCGCCTTCATAGTATGAGTACTCGCCGTCTATTACGTAAATTATCTTGGCTTCAGCTGGTGGGCCCACTGAGAAGCAAGCAGACAATCCAACCAGCAGCGCGACTAGTAGTTTCTTTACTTTCATGACAGCTCTCCCCCCTGCTACAGCATCAAGACCTCTTCCAAATCTTCGCGAGTCGAACCCCTTGTTCGACCGCCGCCTTGCGATCCTGAGCGCTCAGGCGCTCCTGGTACTGACCGAGCGCGAATTCGACGTTGGGGTCGCGGCTCGCGTCGAGCGGCACTCCGTTTTGCTTCGCGAGTCCAAGCGAGCTTGCGACGCTGTAAGCAAGACCCTTGAGATATCGGTCGCGCGCTGATTCAAGGTCGCCACCGGCCTTCAGTTTGTCGCCCTCCGCTTCGAGGTCGCCAGCCTTCGTGGCGAGAGCGGTGGGTTCGCCCTTGGAGACGCCAATCTCATAGGCTTGGACAACTAACGACGCGTGGCCGATCGGATCAGATGCAAAGGCTCCAAAGCGACCTTTTGGCCCCTCTTCGAGAAGACTCTCGACTGCACCAAAGGCGCCGTTCATCACGAGATCGACTACGAGCTTTTTGCGCAGCTCCAGGTTGTCGATGTTGCCGTCCGACAGGCCGCACAGCCTTGGGTACTGCACGTTCATCACGGCAAATGCGCGCTCGTTTAAACACTCGCGAATCCAGCCATGTGCTTTGTAGCGATCCGACAGCTCGGCACTGGCAGCCAAGCGCTTGAACTCCAGGTCTTGGAAGTGGAGCGGCGCACGTTCCGCTAATACAGGGGCAACTGCTCGAACGGATGAGACCTCAGGCGCCGAGCGCTCGACCACGACACGCCTCGGCGCCACGGTTTCTCGTTGGACCTCCGTGCGAGGCCGCTCCGTCGACCAATCACCCCATACTGTCGCGCCGGCAGCGACTAGGCCAGCAGTAAGCGCGACGACAGCGACAGTTCGGTGGTTCACGAGCGACGATGAGTTTACTTAAACGCTTCGCGAGCTAAATCGCAGCACGCGAATTCATCATCACATGACAACGCGTTTAGCAATAGAAGCCAACCTTGCCATTTGAGACAAAAGCGGACAAAGAGTCCTGTCTCGTCGATTTACTTATTGGCTTCAAGTATCGATACCGGCATTCGGCACCGTGTGGGAAGGGACATGCGTCGGAGCACTCATCCAAATGAAGTCGGCATCGGCCGAGTGACATTTTTGTCAAGCTTAGTCCTCGCATATCGACCAGTCGGGTCACGGCGCCTTGGCCCAGACCTCGCACCACCCGGCGTTCGCCACCTGCTTGCGGCCGAACATCGCGCAACCGGCCCAGGCATCGTTCGGCTTTCCCTGCCAGAACGAGCAGCTGGCGCAGTGCTGCGCCGCCGCGTGCTTGGGGTATTTCTTGGCGTCGACCTTGGTCGTGTCGTGCCGGTAGCCGAGCGTGACGGCCTGTTCGTCGGCCTCGTCGACATGGGCGCCGGCCTGCGCGAACGAACGCGTCGCGACGACCGCGCTGCCGGCGACGACGAGCTGGCCTACGAAGCGGCGGCGTGAGGATGGATTCATTCGAGTCTCCAGGATTGAATGGGCATCGGACATTTAAGACGGCCACATGCCGCACCGCACGGTGCGCCACGTGGCCGCAGTGCCGGCCGCTCAGTTGACGGCAGCGAACTGGGTGGTCTTCAGCGGCGCGTCGGCGGCCGCGGTCTGCGTCACGCCCTTCGGGATCTTGAAGACCCACACCATGCCGCCCTGCTCGAGGAAGTTGACCTTCTTCGCGACGTCACCGCCCCACAGCGGCACCGCACCGCCCCAGCCGGAGACGACGCTGACGTACTGCTCGCCGTTCTGCATCCAGGTCACCGGCGGCGCGACGACGCCGGAGCCGGTCTGGAACTCCCACATCACCTTGCCGGTCTTCGCGTCGGCAGCCTTCAGCAGGCCTTCCGGCGTGCCCCAGAACACCAGGTTGCCGGCGGTGGTCAGCACGCCACCCCAGAGCGGCGCGCCGTTCTTCACCTCCCAGACGATCTTGCCGGTCTTCGGGTCGATCGCGCGCATCGCGCCGATGTAGTCGTCGTTGAGCGTCTTGATCGTGAAGCCGGCGCCGAGGTAGGCCGCGCCCTTCTTGTAGGTCACCGGCTCGTTCCAGATCTCCATGCCCCATTCGTTGGACGGCACGTAGAACAGCTTGGTGTCGGGGCTGTAGGCCATCGGCATCTGGTTCTTGCCGCCGAGGAAGCTCGGCGCCGCGAACACCGAGTTGCCCTTCTTGCCGTCGGCGCCGGTCGTCGGGTCGGTCGGACGGTTCTCGGGGACGAAGTTCGGACGTCCGGTCTTCAGGTCGATGCCGGTGGCCCAGGTGACCTTCTTGACGAACGGGAACGCGTTCTCGAGCTTGCCGTTGGTCGCATCGAGCACGTAGAAGAAGCCGTTGCGGTCGGCCTTGCCGCCCAGGCGCTTGCCGTCCTGGTCGAAGGTGATGAATTCGTTCACGCCGTCGAAGTCCCAGCTGTCGTTCGGCGTGCTCTGGTAGCTCCACTTGATCTGGCCGGTCTTGACCTCGATCGCGACGGTGGAGCACGAGAACAGGTTGTCGCCCTGTCGCAGGTGGCTGTTCCACGGGGCCGGCTGGCCGGTGCCGAAGTAGGCCATGCCGGTCTTCGCGTCGTAGGTGCCGCCGAGCCAGGTGGCGGCGCCGCCGGTCTTCCACAAGTCGCCCGGCCAGCTCTTGTTGGTGGTGCCGGAGACGCCGTTCTCCTTCTTGTTGCCGTCCTTGTCGTAGGTGTAGCCCATGTGGCCCTCGACAGTCGGGCGCGACCAGACCAGCTTGCCGGTCTTCGGGTCGCGCGCCTCGACGCGGCCGACCACGCCGAACTCGCCGCCGGACACGCCGGTCAGCAGCAGCCCCTGCGCGATCAGCGGCGCCGCGGTGGCGGAGTAGCCGGCCGCATAGTCGTCGATCTTCTCCTTCCACACGACGTCGCCGGTGGCCTGGTCGAGTGCGACCAGTTGGGCGTCGAGGGTCGCGAAGATCACGAGGTTGTCGAACAGCGCGGCGCCGCGGTTGACCACGTCGCAGCACGGCATGATGCCTTCGGGCAGGCGGTGCTCGTACTTCCAGAGCTTCTTGCCGGTCGCGGCATCGAGCGCGAAGATGCGCGAGTACGACGCGGTCACGAACATCTTGCCGTTGTGGATCAGCGGCTGCGATTCCTGGCCGCGCTGCTTCTCCCCGCCGAACGAGAAGGCCCAGGCCGGCACGAGCTTGTTGACGTTGGCGGTCGAGACCTGCTTCAGCGCCGAGTAGCGCTGGCCCTGCGTGCCCAGGCCCCAGGACAGGACCTGGTTGCCGGTCTTGGCGGCGTCTTCGATCATCTTGTCGGTCACGGCGGTCTGGGCCGAGGCGGCGAACGAGCCGAGGCCCAGGATGATCGACAGGGGCAATAGCTTCAGGCGCATGGGAGGTCTCCTCGATGGTGGATGTCGGACAGCGTGTCGCGCTGTCTCAAGGAGACCTCAGAGGGCAACAAGCATGCCATACGCGCAGCCGTGTGTTGGAGCACTCGCGCGGGCGACGCGACGCGGTTTCGGCAGACCGGCGCGCGGGTTTCCCCTCGCACTGCTGCATCGTCGAACAGCCGCCGCGCCAGCATGGGACACGCCCACGCGCGGCGTGTCACGGCCGCTTCGAGAAGGCCTGCTGTTCGTAGCGCGGGTAGAGGTTCGCCACGTTGCGCACGTACTCGGTGTCGAGCGCCGCCCAGCCGCGGAATTCGGCCGGCAGCGGCAGGCGCAGCACCTCGTTCATGTCAAGGCCGCGTTCGGCCGCGTCGCGGAACGCGCTGTCGATCCAGGCGAGATAGCGGTCGGTCGCCGAGACAGCCGTTCGCTCGCCGTCCACCGGGCCGTGGCTCGGCACCCAGGTCGCGAACGGCCAGCCGGCGAGCCGCTGCAGGCTCGCGCGCCACGCCGGCAGCTGCGCATGCGGCGTGGTCGGCACGCGCTGAGCGAACACCAGACCGCCGGCGAACACCACGCCGCGCGTGCGGTCGACCAGCACCAGGTCGCTGTCGGTGTGCCCGCGCAGTTCGACGAGCTCGATCTCGTGACTGCCCAGGCGCTCGCGGCCGGGCACGGCGTCGGCCGACGGCAGCAGCGCCTCGGTGCCCTTCATCCACTCGCCGCACAGCCGGTAGAGGTTGCCCTCGTAGCCCCGGGCCTCGCGCTGCATGCCGGCGCGCGTGGTCGCCGTGGCCACGCGCGGCACGTCGGCGAAGGCCTGGTTGCCGAGGAAGTAGTCGGGGTGCAGGTTGAGGTGGACGACGCGCAAGACCGGCTCGCGCGTCGTGCGCGCGATCAGCGCCCGCAGCTGCTCGCCGTAGCGGCGCGACGGCCCGGTGTTGATGACCACGACGCCGGCGCCGGTGACGATGAAGCCGGTGTTGATGATGTTGCAGCCGTTGGTCACGCTGAAGTCGGCGTTCGCGCCCTCGACCACGTAGACGCCTGCGGCGAGCTCGCGCGCGTGCAGCCGGTAGTCCAGCGTCTTCGGGTCGGCCGGCTGCGCCAGCCGCGGGTCGGCCGGCTGCGCCAGCACCAGCGCCGGCAGCGCGCACAGCGTGACCAGCAGCAGCGCCCAGCCGAACATCCGCCCGAGCGCGCTCATTCGATCGACCCGGCGATGCGGTTGCCGTTGTTGTCGGTGCCCACGAGATGCAGCCGGCCGTGCGGCACGCCGGCGAAGTCGAAGCTGAACACCGGGTTCTCGCTCAGCGGCTCGAATGCATTCAGCCGCAGCAGCTCGCGCTCGCCGTCGCGCAGCGCCAGGCGGTTGACATAGAAGGCGGGGATGCCGCCGACCAGGCCGGTGTCCATCGGGTGCATCACCCGCAGCCGCAACCGTGCGCCGGCGGTGCTGCCGGCAGGCGCGGCGCTGTGCGGGAACACGCGGCCGTTGACCTCGCCGAGCGTGCGCGCCCAGCTGCCGTCGCGCCGGGTCTCGCCGGCCGCCGTGCAGCCGCCGCCGGCCGAATCGACCCACACGCCGCCGACATGCCACACCCCGTCGCGGGTGCGCACGGCCGCGCGCACCGGGCTCGCCTGCTCGAGCTTGAAGCGGAAGCTCACGCGCGCCAGCGTGGCCAGCGGAAAGTATTCGAGCACCTTGCGGATCGGGTTGCGGTCGACGATCACGGTGATGCGCTCGACCTCCGCGAGGCCGTCGGCCGCGACGCTGATCGGCACGTTCATCGGGTCCTCCGCGAACGCGGGTCCCTGCACCCGCACGCGCGGATCGAACACGACGCGGTCGGTGCCGAGGAACTCGCGCTGCAGCGCCGGCCACTGCATCGAGCCGAAGGGATCGGTGTCGGCCTGCGCTCGCGCCAGGCGCGGCGCGAGGCTTGTAGACGCTGCACCGCACAGCGTGCCGAGTACCGTTCGACGGTCCATGTGATCTGTCTCCTTGCATCGCCTTCAAGCAAGTTCCGTGCATCGAACAACCGCCCGTCGCGCGCAGCACGGATCGATTCGAATCGGGACGGCACTGTCACGGCGCGGGACACCCTTGTCGGTACTTTCCCGTGCTTTTGCACCGCGCGCAGTGCTGTCGGTGTGCTCCAACGCGCTGGCACGTGGCATGCGCAGAAGCGGGAGTCGTCGGCCACCGACGCCACCACCAACCCCGCACACTGGAGAGACAAGACATGGACATGCTCGAACCCGGCAAATTCGGCACCGCGGTGCAATTCAAGAAGCGCTACGGCAACTACATCGGCGGCGAGTGGGTCGCGCCGGTCGATAACCAGTACTTCGAGAACGTCACGCCGGTCACCGGCAAGGTGTTCTGCGAGATCCCGCGCTCGACCGCGGCCGACGTGGAGCGCGCGCTCGACGCCGCGCACGCGGCCAAGGCCGCCTGGGGCAAGACCTCGACGACCGAGCGCGCGAACATCCTGAACAAGATCGCCGACCGCATGGAGCAGAACCTCGCGATGCTCGCCGCCGCCGAGACCTGGGACAACGGCAAGCCGATCCGCGAGACGACCTTCGCCGACATGCCGCTGGCGATCGACCACTTCCGGTATTTCGCGGCCTGCGTGCGCGCACAGGAAGGCGGCATCAGCCAGATCGACAACGAGACCTACGCGTACCACTTCCACGAGCCGATCGGCGTGGTCGGCCAAATCATCCCGTGGAACTTCCCGATCCTGATGGCGGTGTGGAAGCTGGCACCCGCGCTGGCCGCCGGCAACTGCGTCGTGCTCAAGCCGGCCGAGCAGACGCCGGTGTCCATCCTGGTGCTGATGGAGCTGATCGGCGACCTGCTGCCGCCGGGCGTGCTGAACGTCGTCAACGGCTTCGGTCTCGAATGCGGCAAGCCGCTCGCGTCGAGCAACCGCATCGGCAAGATCGCCTTCACCGGCGAGACGACGACGGGCCGGCTGATCTCGCAGTACGCGAGCCAGAACCTGATCCCGGTCACGCTCGAGCTCGGCGGCAAGTCGCCGAACATCTTCTTCGCCGACGTGATGGAGAAGGACGACGGCTTCTTCGACAAGGCGCTCGAAGGCTTCGCGATGTTCGCGCTGAACCAGGGCGAGGTCTGCACCTGCCCGTCGCGCGTGCTGGTGCAGGAGTCGATCTACGACAAGTTCATCGAACGCGCCGTCGCGCGGGTCGCCGCGATCAAGCAGGGCAGCCCGCTGGACATGGAGACGATGATCGGCGCGCAGGCCTCGAGCGAGCAGCTCGAGAAGATCCTGAGCTACCTCGACATCGGCCGCCAGGAAGGCGCGAAGGTGCTGATCGGCGGCGAGCGCAACACGCTGCAGGGCGACCTCGAAGGCGGCTACTACGTGAAGCCGACCGTGTTCCGCGGCCACAACAAGATGCGCATCTTCCAGGAGGAGATCTTCGGGCCGGTGGTCTCGGTCACGACCTTCAAGGACGAGGAGGACGCGCTGGCGATCGCCAACGACACGCTGTACGGCCTGGGCGCCGGCGTCTGGAGCCGCGACATGAACACGGCCTTCCGCATGGGCAAGGGCATCCAGGCCGGCCGCGTCTGGACCAACTGCTACCACCAGTACCCGGCGCACGCGGCGTTCGGCGGCTACAAGCAGTCGGGCATCGGCCGCGAGAACCACAAGATGATGCTCGACCACTACCAGCAGACCAAGAACCTGCTGGTCAGCTACAGCGAGAACAAGCTCGGGTTCTTCTGATGACGGAGCCCGTGCTCCGGGTCACGGCGACCGCTGCGGCGGTCGCCCTGATCGAGCGGCTGCGCGCGAAGCACGGCCCGCTGATGTTCCATCAGTCGGGCGGGTGCTGCGACGGCAGCGCGCCGATGTGCTACCCCGCGGGCGAGTTCATCGTCGGCGACTACGACAGGCTGCTCGGCCACATCGGCGGCGCGCCGTTCTACATCAGCGGCTCGCAGTTCGAGTACTGGCAGCACACGCACCTGATCATCGACGTGGTGCCCGGCCGCGGCGGGATGTTCTCGCTGGAGGGGCCGGAAGGCCTGCGCTTCCTGACCCGCTCGCGGCTCTACACCGACGCCGAGTGGCAGGTGCTGTCGACGCAGTAGGTCAGGCCGGGGAACGGCGACGGCGGGTCACGTAGCCGACGACGGCCAGTCCGGTGAACATGAGGGCGTAGGTGCCCGGCTCCGGGACGGGGGCCTGGAAGCTGATCTTGCCGCCGCCCTGGGTGATGAAGAACCCGCCGCCCTCGGCGAACGGCGTGATCGTGTCCGGCGTGTTCGCGAAGGTGGTCAGCGCGACATCGTAGAACGGGTTGGGCGCCGCGAAGAACGCGGCGTTGGTCGGGTCGACGACGAAGCCCAGCGAGGCCCCCGCGAAGGCGTAGAACTTGCCGGTCAGCGCATCAGGCAGCGTCGAGCCGCCGCCGGACAGCAGCGAGCCGGTGGCCAGCACGATCTCGTTCGCCGCGGTTTCCACCGCATTGCCGCCGGCGTCGAACCCGAAGGTCGCGGTGCCGACGTCGTTGTAGCCGTACATCGTGTAGCTCAGCTGGCTGAAGGTGGCCACGGTGGGCGATGCGGCCGGGTCGGTGCCAACCGTCGTGCCGCTGGCGGTAAAGGACACGTACATGCCCAGGCCGGGCACCGTGATCTTCGGATCGCTCGCCGACTGGAAGCCGGTCATCACGAGGTAGCCGGTCTCGGTGAACTCGGTGGCGCTGGTGAACGTGACCTTCGAGTAATCCGAGATCAGGATGTTGTTCGCGGTGACGCTCGTGCCGGTCAGGCCGACCGCGCCCGGGTCGAACGTGAACGATGGCGGGTCCGCCGCCAGCGCCGTCGAACCGGTCGCAGCGATCGCCAGGGCTGCGGCAGCGCGGAGCATGCGGGTCGCGGCGATGATGGGCTTGCTCGTCATGGGATCCTCCCGGCGCGGATTGCGCAACCCGCAAAGCATCCCCCTCCTGCGCCGGCTTGCGTTAGGGCAAAGCCCGGTGCAACATCGCGCCGATTGTTTCCATTCGTAAGCGCGAGGCGACATGACCCTCTTTCGCCGGATGAAGGCCACCCTCTACCGCTGGCGCATCGCCCGCATCGACCGACGGCTCGACGCGTTGCAGCTGCGCCGCCGTGGGCAGACCGATCGAGGCGACTTGCGCGAGCTCGGCCGCACCTTCGACGCCCTGGCGATCAACCGCGCGGTGATGATCCGGCGCCTGGGCAGGCTGACGGGCGAGTTGTCGCGCGCGCAGGGAGAGATCGAGCGCGGGCGCGTTTCGCGCGCGCCCTGAGCGCGCGTCGCGACGGTCAATCCTCGAGGTCGAGCGTCGAGTCCCGCGGGCAGAGCGCCAGGCCCAGCGAAAGCAGCGCCCAGAGGGCCATCGTCGTGATCACCATGTTGTGCGGCCGGTTTGATTGTGGAAACAAATGGTAACGATTCTCTTGGCCGCGCGACACCCCGGGTTCGGGCGGTCGGGCGAGTCGGGCGCAGCCTGAAAGCGACACGCGCCGCCGTCCTACGCCCGCCACAGTGACGCAGCGGCCCGGCCCACGTACCATCCACGACTCCCCGAGCACTGGAGACCGCCCATGGCAGCACGTTCCATCGCGTCCCTGAACCTGAGCTTCGGCCTGGTGTCGATCCCGGTCAAGCTGTACTCGGCGACCGAAAGCTCGGCCACCGTCAAGTTCAACCTGCTCGCCAAGGACGGCTCGCGCGTGAAGCAGCAATATGTCTCGGAGCGGGACCAGTCGGTGGTCCCGCGCGCCGAGATGGTCAAGGGCTACGAGGTCGAGAAGGACAAGTTCGTGCTGTTCACCGCCGAGGAGCTGAAGCAGCTCGAGGAAGGCGGCAGCCACGTGATCGAGATCGTCGCGTTCGTCCCCGAGAAGTCGGTCGACCCGCGCTACTACGACAAGGCCTACCTGCTCGCTCCGGACAAGCGCGGCGGCAAACCGTACGCGCTGCTGCTGGAGGCGATGCGCTCGAGCGGCAAGTCGGCGCTGGCGCGCTGGTCGTGGAAGGCCAAGCAGTACGTCGTCCAGGTCCGCGCGACCGACGAGGGCCTGGTGCTGCAGCAGCTGCTGTATGCCGAAGAGGTCCGTTCGTTCAAGGAGCTGAACATCGAGCCGGTGACGATCTCGCCGCCGGAACTGCAGCTCGCGCTGCAGCTGATCGACCAGATCTCCGAGCCCGCCTACGACCCGGCGCAGTTCAAGGACGAGGAGCGCCAGCGCGTGCTCGCCGCGATCGACGCGAAGATCGCCGGCCAGCAGGTGATCGCGTCCACGCACGCCGAGGAGGCCCCGGTCGGCGCCCAGGTCATCGACCTGATGGCCGCGCTGCAGGCCAGCCTCGGCAAGAAGCAGCCGGCCGCAGCCAAGGGCGCGGCGCCGCAGAAGGCCGGCGCGACGCTCGCGGCCGTCGGCGAGACCAAGGTCCGCAAGGGCGTCAAGCGCGCCCCGGCGGCCGAGCCCGAAGTCGTCGCCGCACCTGCCAGGTCACGCGCGAAGAAGTGAACGCGACGGCGATCGACGCACCGTTCACCCTGAAGCGCGTGCAGGAGATGCTCGGCCTGTCGGGCGCGACGGTCACCAAGCTGATCTCCGCCGGTTTCGTCACGCCGGTGCGCGGCCAGCGCAACGAGCATCGCTTCTCGTTCCAGGACCTGATGCTGCTGCGCACCGCGCACGCGCTGCAGCAGGCCCGCATCCCGCCGCGCAAGATCCTGCGCTCGCTGACCAAGCTCAAGGCCGAGCTGCCGGCCGAGCTGCCGCTGACCGGGCTGCGCATCACCGCGGTGGGCGCCGACGTGGTCGTGCGCGACCGCTCGGGCCAGTGGACGGCCGAATCGGGCCAGCTGGTGCTCGACTTCGAAGTCGCCGAGGTCGGCGGCACGGTGTCGTTCATGTCGGCCGCCGCAGCGACCGCGACGCCGGGCGCCGCCGCGCCCGCGGCGTCGACGGCGGCCGACTGGTTCCGCCAGGGCGAGGCGCTCGAAGCGCGTGATCGCGGCGGCGCGGAAGCGGCCTATCGCCGCGCGGTCGAGCTCGACCCGAACGCCACCGCCGCCTACCTGAACCTGGGCGCGCTGCTGTGCGAGGACGGCCGTGCCGACGAGGCGCTGGCCCTGTACGACCAGGCCTTGCGCGCGCTCGCGCACGAACCGCTGATCCACTTCAACCACGCCATCGCGCTGGAGGACCGCGGCCGGCAGCGCGAGGCGCTCGCCGCGTACGAACGCGCGCTCGCGCTGCAACCGACGCTGGCCGATGCGCACTACAACGCCGGCATGCTGCTCGAGGCGCTCGGCGACGAGAAGGCGGCGATCCGCCATTTCAGCGCCTACCGGCGCCTGCACCGGACCGAAGGACGCTGACGCATGGCGGCGCGGAAGGCGGCCGAGGCCGCCCGACCCACCGGGCCCCTGGCGACCTATTGGGCCAAGCGCAATTTCGCGGTCACGCAGGAGCCACGCGGCGAGCACGCCGAAGCAGCCGAAGGCCGCTCGTTCGTCGTCCAGAAGCACGCGGCGAGTCGCCTGCACTACGACTTCCGGCTCGAGCTCGGCGGCGTGCTGGTCTCGTGGGCGGTGCCCAAGGGGCCGAGCTTCGACCCGGCCGACAAGCGCATCGCCGTGCATGTGGAAGATCACCCGCTGAGCTACGGCGGCTTCGAGGGCACGATCCCGCCGAAGCAGTACGGTGCCGGCACCGTGATCGTGTGGGACAACGGACGCTGGGAGCCGGTGGGCGACCCGGTCGAGGGCCTGGCGAAGGGCAAGCTGCTGTTCAAGCTGCATGGCCAGAAGCTGATGGGGCTGTGGGAGCTGGTGCGCATCGCGAAACCCGGCGACAAGCAGGACCTGTGGATCCTGTTCAAGAAGCGCGGCGATGCCTATGCGCGGCCGAAGGCGGAGTACGACGTGCTCACCGCGCTGCCCGACAGCGTGATCGCCAGACCGGTGAAGCATCCCGTCGGCAGCCCCGACACCGTCACGCGTCGGCGCGGCAGGGACGAAGCCATCGCGGGCGCGGTCGAGGCCAAGCTGCCCGAGAAGATGACACCGCAGCTGGCGACACTGGCCGCCGCGATCCCGCGCAGCGGCGAGTGGCTGTGCGAGATCAAGTTCGACGGCTACCGCATCATGGCCCGCATCGACGACGGCAAGGCCCGGCTGATCACGCGCGGCGGCCACGACTGGTCGGGCAAGATGCCCGAGCTCGTCGCCGAACTCGAATCGATGAAGATCCGCTCGGCCTGGCTCGACGGCGAGATCGTCGTGCTCGACGAGGCCGGCCTGCCGAGCTTCAACCGGCTGCAGAAGGCATTCGACCGCCAGGGCAGCGGCACCGGCATCGACTACTTCCTGTTCGACCTGCCGTTCTTCGAAGGCTACGACCTGCGCGAGCTGCCGCTGGTCGAACGGCGCCGCCTGCTCAAGGCGCTGCTGGACGACAAGGGCACGACGCATGTGCGCTACAGCGCGGACTTCGCCGGCGACCCGGCCTCGGTACTGCAGTCGGCCTGCCGCATGAAGCTCGAAGGCATCATCGCGAAGCGCGCCGACGCGCCCTACGTCTCGCGCCGCACCGAGACCTGGCTGAAGCTCAAGTGCAAGCTGCGCCAGGAGTTCGTCGTCGCCGGCTACACCGACCGCAGCGACGGTGCGGCGCAGATCGGCAGCCTGCTGCTCGGCGTGTACGACGACGCCGGCCAGCTGGTCTCGGTCGGCAGCGTCGGCACGGGCTGGGACGCGGCCGAGGCGGCGGCACTGAAGAAGCAGCTCGCGAAGCTCGAGGTCCCGCGTGCGCCGTTCGCGGCCGGTGCGAGCGCGCCCGGTCGCTGGTCGCGCCGGGCGGCCGGCAGCGAGCGCTGGGTGCAGCCGAAGCTGGTCGCCGAAGTCGAGTACGCCGAGATGACGCCGGACGGGCAGATCCGCCACGCGACCTACGTCGCGCTGCGCTCGGACAAGCCCGCCACCGAGATCCGCCGCGAGCAGGCGCGCAGCGCCGAGATCGCGCCGCCCGCGCCCGCGCCGCGCCGGGCGAACGCGGTGCAGGTCACCCACCCCGAGCGCGTGATCGATGCGTCGACCGGCCTGACCAAGCTCGACCTGGTGCGCTACTACGAGTCGGTCGCCGAGTACATGCTGCCGCACCTGAAGGGGCGGCCGTGCTCGCTGGTGCGCGGCCCCACCGGCGTCGGCGGACAGCTGTTCTTCCAGAAGCACGCCGAGCGCACCGCGATCCCCGGCATCAAGATCATGGACCCGGCGCTGTGGCCCGAGCACGACGCGCTGCTCGAGATCCCGAGCGCGCTCGCGCTGGCCGGCGCGGCGCAGATGAACGTGATCGAGTTCCACACCTGGAACTCGACCGCGCGCCGCATCGACCAGCCGGACCGCATGATCTACGACCTCGATCCCGGCGAAGGCACGGCGTGGCCCCAGGTGCAGGAGGCGGCGCTGCTGGTGCGCGGCTTCCTCCAGGAGCTCGGGCTGACGAGCTGGCTCAAGACCAGCGGCGGCAAGGGGCTGCACGTGGTCGTGCCGCTCGCACCGGTGGCCGACTACGACACCGTCAAGGGATTTTCGAAGGCCGTGGTCGAGCACCTCGCGCGGGTCGTGCCGTCGCGCTTCGTCGCGAAGAGCGGCGGGTCGAACCGGGTCGGCAAGCTGTTCGTCGACTACCTGCGCAACGGCCACGGTGCGACCACCGCGGCCGCGTTCTCGGCCCGCGCGCGCCCCGGGCTCGGCGTCTCGATGCCGGTGTCGTGGGACGATCTGGCCGGGCTGAAGAGCGGCGCGCAATGGACCATCGCGGACGCGCGCGAACACCTGTCGTTCCAGCGGGTCGATCCGTGGGCGGACTATTGGACGACCCGGCAGAAGCTGCGTGCCGCGATGCAGGCGCTTGGCTACCGGCCCCCCAAGCCCTCGCCGGCGCGGTGACACCCAACCCCGACATGCCCGCCCGACTCGACCACCTGATCGTCCCGTCGCACGACCGCGTCGCGGCCGCGCGCCGTCTTGCGCACCTGCTCGACGTGCCCTGGGCGGCGCAGGGCGCGGCCGGCCCGTTCTCGCCGGTCTACGTGAACGACGACCTCACGCTCGACTTCGACCAGTGGAGCGGCCCGCTGCCGCGGCTGCACTATGCCTTCCAGGTCCAGGCCGACGAGTTCGACGCGATCCTCGCGCGCATCCGCGCGGCCGGCATTCCATTTCGCAGCCTGCCGCACGGCACCGACGACGGCCAGGTGAACCAGGCTTTCGGCGGCCGTCTGGTCTACTGGGGCGAGCCCGACGGCCACGTCTGGGAGATCCTGACCGTCAGCTACGCGCGGCCGCCCGCCCTGACCACGCGAGGAACCCCATGCCCTTGAATCCGCAGCACGATTACGTTCACCTCGCCGCGGACGGCAGCGCCACCGCGCTGCCCGGCGGCGACGCCTTCTGGCACCTGCCGGCGGCCGAGTCGGCGCGCTACGGCGCGGGCTGGCTCGTGTCCGAGTACGAGTTCGTCGCCGACTGGCCGACCTGGGAGATGCACCCGGAGGGCGACGAGTTCGTCTACCTGCTGTCGGGGGAAGTCGACCTCCTGCTCGAAACGCCTGCGGGGCTGCAGTCGGTGACGCTCGCCGGCCGCGGCGCGGTCGTCGTGCCGCGCGGGGTATGGCACACCGCCAAGGTCCGGGTCGCGCCGAGCCGAATGCTGCACGTGACCCGGGGTGGCGGCACGCAGGTGCGGCCGGCGTAGCGCGCCCCCGGGCACGCGCCGGTCGCCATGGGCCGGCGGCAGGCCTCGCGACACGCGGCGGTCACATGGCGCCCGTACCGTCCCGGCGAGTCATTCCACTCGATCGACCAGGACAGAAACACCATGGGCCGTCCCCGCCACATCCCACCCACCCGCGTCGGCGCCAACCGCCGCGACTTCTTCAAGCGCTCCGGCTCGGCCGCGGTCGCGCTCGCGTCGACGCCGCTGCTGACACTCGGGTCGGCGCAGGCGGCGGGACGACCCGGCGCCGTCTTCCAGCACGGCGTCGCGAGCGGCGACCCGCTGTCCGACCGCGTCATCCTGTGGACGCGGGTCTCGCCGACCAGCGCCGCAGCGAGCACGGTCGTGGTGGACTATGTGGTCGCGCTCGATCCGGCGTTCGATCGCGTGGTCGCGCGGGGCCGCACGAAGACGGATGCGAGCGCGGACTTCACGGTGAAGGTGGATCCGTCGGGCCTGCGCCCGAACACGACGCACTACTACCGCTTCTCCGCGCAAGGCGTCGAATCGCCGATCGGCCGCACGCGCACGCTGCCGGTCGGCGGCACGCGCCAGCTGCGCATGGCCGTCGTGAGCTGCTCGAACTTCGCCTACGGGTACTTCAATGTCTACCGGCGCCTGGCCGAGCGGGCGGACCTCGACATGGTCGTGCACCTGGGCGACTACCTCTACGAGTACGGCAGCGGCCAGTACGGCAACGTCCGCCCGTGCGAGCCGGCGCACGAGATCGTCTCGCTGGCCGACTACCGCGCCCGCCATGCGCAGTACAAGCGCGACCCGGATTCGCAGGCCATGCATCGGCAGCATCCGCTGGTCGCGATCTGGGACGACCACGAGACCGCGAACAACGCCTATCGCGACGGCGCCGAGAACCACACGCCGGGCAGCGAAGGCGACTGGAACGCGCGCGTCGCCGCCGCGCTGCAGGCCTATTACGAGTGGATGCCGGTGCGCGAGGTCGACGCCGCCAACCCGCGCCGCAATTACCGCAGCTATGCGTTCGGCAACCTGGTCGACCTGATCATGCTCGAGGAGCGGCTCGGAGCGCGCTCGCTGCAGCTCGGATCGAACATCGGCAACGCCAGCGGCTACTTCGTGCAGAGCGGCGCCTATGCCGACCCGACGCACCAGCTCCTCGGCGCCGCCGAGGAAGCCTGGCTGTTCGACAAGCTGCGCACCAGCACCGCGACATGGAAGTTCCTGGGCCAGGGCGTCATGTTCGCGCAGCTTAAGGCCGTGGGCGCACCGAATTCGGCCGGCGGCGGCGTGTTCATCAACTCGGATCAGTGGGACGGCTACCAACCGGCACGCGACCGGGTCTACGCGGTGCTGAAGGGCGATGCGTCCCACGCGCCGGTGAGCAACGTCGTCGTGCTGACCGGCGACATCCACAGCGCCTGGGCTGCCGACCTGACGCCCGACCCGAACAACCCGTTGCCGGCGCAGGGCGGCTACGACCCGGTGAGCGGGGCCGGCTCGCGTGCGGTGGAGTTCGTCGGCACGTCGGTGTCGTCGCCGGGCGTGTCGGACCCGAGCGGCGCGGTCGCGAACAGCCTGCGCCCCGCCAATCCGCACTTCAAGTACATCGACCTGAACCGGCGCGGCTACATGCTGATCGACGCGGATGCCAGCCGCTGCGTCTGCGAGTGGTGGTTCGTCGACACCGTGGCCAGCGTCAGCAACATCGAAACCTTCGGCGTCGCCTTCGAGGTGCGCGACGGGGAGAACCGGTTGGTCGCATCGGTGCAGACGCCGAACCGCGTGTCCCCGCCGCTCCTCGCGCCGTGACCTCCCCTTGCGTCAGACCCCAGCAACTTTCCGGAGATCGACCATGAGACTCAACCAGATCCTGACCCTGTCGGCCGTCAGCGCATTCATCGCGCTTGCGGCGACCAACATCGCGATCGCGGACGACGACAGCGACGACGCGCGCGGCCGCAACGCGCCCTATGCGATCGGGCTGTGGGGCGACATGCCGTATTCCGATGCGCAGGCGCTCACGGGCGTCCCGAACCTGATCGCCGACATGAACCGACAGGACCTCGCGTTCACGATCCACGATGGCGACCTCAAGGCCGGCAGCGGCACACCCGGCTCGGTGACGCCGACGACCTGCAGCGACGCGATGTACGTTCAGGCGGTGGGCTTCTTCGCCGCCCTGAAGGCGCCGGCGATGTTCACGCCCGGCGACAACGACTGGACGGACTGCGACCGCCCGGCGAACGGTGGCTTCTCGTCGCGCGAGCGCCTGGACCATCAACGCAAGGTGTTCTTCGACACGCCCTTCTCGCTCGGGCAGAAGCGCATGCGGCAGGAGGTGCAGAGCGCGGCGCTGTGCCTGGGCGTCAATGGTGCAGTGTCCTGCGTCGAGAACCGCCGCTGGACCCATGGCCGCGTGACCTACGTGACGCTCAATGTCCAGGGTTCGTGCAACAACCTGTGCGACACCGCGCCGGACCCGGCGGAATTCGCGGCGCGCAATCTGGCCAACATCGCGTGGCTGCGCGAGAGCTTCCGCTTCGCGGCGGCGCGGCAGTCGGCGGCGGTGATGATCATCGCGCAGGCGAACCCGGGCTGGGACGCCACCGACGGCACGCGCGCGCCGCTGCGCGATCCCAGGACGCTGGTGGAGACCGATGGGCAGCTCGATGGCTTCAAGGACTATCTGCTGGCCCTGCGTGACGAGGTGATCGCGTTCCGCAAGCCCGTCGCCTACGTGCACGGCGACTCGCATTACCACCGGATCGACAAGCCGTTCCTCGACGCGGCCGGCCGTCGCCTCGAGAATTTCACGCGCGTCGAGACCTTCGGCGACAACCAGGCCAACGGCAACAACGACGTGAACTGGCTGAAGGTGACGGTCGGTCCGCGCAGTCGCGAGGTGTTCTCGTACGAGGCGCAGATCGTGCCGGCGAACCGCGTGGCCGTGCCGGCACCTTGAGGAGCAGCGAACTCGTTCATCCGCGTCACCTCGCAAAGGCGGAGCTGCTCTGGAGCCGACCTCCTTGAACAGCAGCTCGTATGGCGCAGACGACAGCGGACTGGTCTGCGGCTATCTCTTCCGGCCCGGTGAGCCGCGCGGCGAACTGATCGATTCGGCGCAGGCGGCGGCTTGGTTGACGGCGCCGGAGCCGACACGATCTGGATTCGCCTGGCTCCACTTCAACCTCTCGCACGGCGGCGCCGAGCCGTGGCTTGCCCGCCACGCGGCGCTGCCCAGCACCTTCTTCGAGATGCTGAAGGAGGGCCTGCACTCGACCCGGATCGAGCGCTTCGACCAGTCGCTGATCGCGGTGGTCAACGACGTGCGCTTCGAGTTCTCGTTCGAGCCCTCGGACCTGTCGACGCTGTGGATCAACGTCGAGCGCACGCTCGTCGTCACGGCGCGGCGCCAGCCGCTGCGCTCGGTCGATCGCCTGCGGGTGGCGGTCAACGCCGGCGAGGCCGTCCGCTCAACCGTCGACCTTCTGGAACACTTGCTGCGCTACCAGGCCGACGTGCTGGTGGGCATCGTGCGCGACGTGACGGCGCGCGTCGACGACACCGAGGACGATCTGCTCGCCGGCAAGCTCGACCACAAGCGCGTCAAGCTCGGCCGGCTGCGTCGCCTGCTGGTGCGGTTGCAGCGCCTGCTGGCGCCCGAGCCGGCGGCGCTGTTCCGCCTGCTCCAGCATCCGCCGGCCTGGGCGAGCGAGATCGACATCGAGGAACTGCGCGCCTCGACCGAGGAGTTCTCGGTGGCCCTGCGCGACATGAGCGCCCTGCAGGAACGGATCAAGCTGCTGCAGGAGGAGATCGCCGCGCAGGTCGCCGAGGAGAACAACCGCAGCCTGTTCGTGCTGACGGTGGTCACGGTGATGGCCCTGCCGATCAACATCGTCGCGGGCCTGCTGGGCATGAATGTCGGCGGCATTCCGCTGGCGCAGCATGCGCACGGCTTCTGGATCGTCGTCGGCGTGATCGCCGGTGTCACGTCGCTCGTGGCGTGGTGGGCGCGGCGCCGCGCGCGGGAGCGATGAGCGCACCGTCCGCCGCGCCGCCGGCGCCGATCGGCGCCAGGAACGCGACGAACTCGGCGCAGACCCGCGTCCAGTCGAATCCCAGCGCCCGGGCGCGGGCGCGCTCGCGCGGCACCTCCAGCGCGGCGAGCGCAGCGGCACGCAGGTCGTCGTCGAGCACCCCGCCGTCCGAATCGCCGAGCACGTCCAGCGGGCCGGCAACCGGGAACGCCGCGACCGGCGTGCCACAGGCCATCGCTTGCAGCATCACCAGCCCGAAGGTCTCGCTGCGCCCCGGAAAGACGAACACGTCGGCCGCGCTGTAGATCGCCGGCAGCTCGGCGCGCGGCACGATGCCGCGGAAGTGCACCTGCGGGAACGCGGCCTGCAACCGCTCCCGCACCGGCCCGGTGCCGTAGACCAGCTTCGAGCCCGGCAGCTCGAGACCGAGGAAGGCCTCGAGGTTCTTCTCGTACGACACCCGGCCGACGTACAGGAACACCGGCCGCGGCAGGTCGAGCGGCAGCGGCGCGCACGGCTCGAACAGCCGCAGGTCGACGCCGTGCGACCACTGCCGCAGGTTCGTGAAGCGGTGTTGCCGCAGCAGCTGGAACATGCCCTCGCTCGGCACCATCACCGCCGCCGCCGGCGCGTGGAAACGCCGAAACCACGCGTAGCCCCACGCCACCGGCACATGCAGCGCCTTGGCCAGGATCTCCGGGAAGCGGGTGTGGAACGCGGTCGTGAACGGAAGTCTGCGACGCAGGCAGTGGCGCCGCGCCGCGCTGCCGAGCGGCCCTTCGGTCGCAATGTGGATCGCGTCCGCAGCGGCCGCGTCGATCGCCTTGGCGACCCGCGCACCGGGCCGCCACGCCAGCTCGATCTCGGGGTAGCCCGGGCACTGGAAGCGCCGGAAGGTCGAGGGCTCGATCAGTTCGACCCGATGGCCGAGCGCGCCCAGTCCGGTGACGAGCTCCTGCACCGCGGTGACGACGCCATTGACCTGCGGCCACCACGCGTCCGTCACGAGCAGGATCTTCATCCGGCGGACAGCGCCAGTGCCGCGTGCGCGTGCGCCCGGACTCGCGCGCGGGTCGACCAGTCGAGCAGTTCGAGCCGGCCGTCCGGGTGTTCGACCAGCGCGGTCATGCTCTCGACCCAGTCGCCGTCGTTGCAGTAGAGGATGCCGTCGATCGTGCGGATCTCGGCGTGGTGGATGTGGCCGCAGACGACGCCATCCACCCCGCGGCGGCGCGCCTCGCGCGCGACCGCGACCTCGAAGTCGCTGACATAGCTCACCGCACGCTTGACCTTGTGCTTCAGGTACTTGGACAGGCTCCAGTACGGCAGGCCCAGGCGCGCGCGCAGGCCGTTCAGGTGCCGGTTCAGCCGCAGCGTGATCTCGTACAGCGAATCGCCGACATGAGCGAGCCACCTGGCGCACTGGATCACCCCGTCGAACAGGTCGCCGTGGGTGACCCACAGCTGGCGGCCATCGGCCGTCTCGTGGATCCATTCCTCGACGACTTCGACCCCGCCGAAGTTGTGATCGAGGTAGCGCCGCGCGAACTCGTCGTGGTTGCCGGGGACGAAGATCACCCGCGTGCCCTTGCGCGCCTTGCGCAGCAGCTTCTGCACCACGTCGTTGTGGGACTGCGGCCAGTACCAGCTGCGGCCGAGTTGCCAGCCGTCGATGATGTCCCCGACGAGGAACAGCGTGTCGCACTCGACGATCTTCAGGAAGTCGAGCAGCGCCGCGGCCTGGCAGCCCGGTGTGCCGAGGTGCAGGTCCGAGATCCAGACGCTGCGGTAGTGCAGGCCGCCCGGCTCGAGGGCCGATGTCACCTGGGCATCGAGATCACGCTTCATGAACCGGCATCGTGACGACCCTTCGTGATGACGCCGTGACCGAGCGATGCGGTTTGTGTGACGACCCACTGCGGATCGTCCAGCGGCAGATCGTGGCCGGCGTGCGGGTGGCTGCGCACCTCGCACTGCCAGGCGCGCGCCAGGGCCAGCGTGCAGCGCGTGTCCACGAGTTCGTCGCACGCGCTGGTCAGCAGCAGCACGTGGCGAAACGGGTTGCGGCGCGGCGCGCTGAAACTGGCCGCGGCCACCAGCTGCGCCAGCGCATCGGTCGGCCGCACCGGGCGGGCGATGCGCTGGGCGGTCCAGCGACGGAGCAGCGCCGCATCGTCGGCCCGCAGGCGGCTCGTCAGCTGCAGGATCAGATGCTCGGTTGCGGCGGCACCCGACACCAGCGCCCGCATCAGGCGGCCGTATGCGGAGGGTCGCAGCCGCTGCCATGCCGGGCTGAACGGTCGCATGCTGGTGTTGACGAGCACGGCCGCGTCGATCTCGTCGGGCCATTCGTTCGCCCAGGCGGTGGCCACCATGCCGCCCATCGACACGGCCAGCAGCGCGTACGGCGGTTCCGCGCCCGCCGCACGCAGCGCGCCGCGAACGTGCTGTGCCATCGCACGAACGGTCCAGGGGCTTCGCAGCGCCTGCACCTGACCGGTGCCCGGCAGGTCGATCGCCAGCACGCGGGCGGCGGGCGACGCCGCCGCGAGCCGATCGCCGACATCGAGCCAATGACGCGCGTCGCGCGTCCAGCCACGCAGCAGCACCCAGGTGCAGGGCGTGGTCATCGTCCTGGGAGCGCGGGCGGCGCGAACCAGTGCCGGCACGCCTCGCGCTCGTGCTCGGCGCGCGCGGCGCCCTTCGGCCGCCAGCGCGCATGACTGGCGGCCGCGCGCATCGCGAAATCGAGCAATGTCATGTGGCGGCGCAGCACGCGCTCGCGGCGGTGCTCGATCAGCGGATTGAAGATGCCGTGGCGCGAGAACAGCTGGCGCGGGTTCTTGCGGACCCAGCCCCACGAGCCCATCTCGAGCGTCAGGGGCATGAACAACCGCGACGGGTCGCGCAACGACTGCAGGTGCAGGTGGTCCCACAAGTCGCCATGCGCCAGGTATTGCGCGCTTTGCGGCTCGACGATGTAGCGGTGGTGCGGCTGCGATTCGTCGAGGATCTGCCGCAACGCATGGAACTCGGCCAGGCACGCGATCGGCGCGGCCGAGTGCGCGTACGGAAACCACAGCCGGTCGCGCACGCCGAAGCCGGAGTGGCAATCGATCGCGATGCTGAAGTCGCGCGTGAGCAGTTCGTCGGCCACCACCTGGCAGAGCACGGCGCTCTCGGCCTCCATCGGTGCACCGGCCGGGCCGCGGAACCATGGCAGCCGGTTGCTGCGCCGGTGGCCGCCGACCAGGAAAGGCACCGGCCCGCGCGCGTCGACCGGCGCGTTGCGCATCAGGTCGACGCCGTTCGGATTGGCGCGGGTCGCGAGCAGCATGCCGCCGGGATTGACGATCGGCATGAACACCAGCCGCAGCGATTCGAGCTGGCGGTGCAGGCCACCGTCCCAGCGCAGCCGCATCGTCAGCGCCCGCAGGAAGGCGATGACGACTTCGGTGCCGATCCGCTCCAGGCCGTGCACGCCGCCGAAGATGCCGACGGCGGGGACGTTCCGATCCGGGTTGCCCAGGGTGAGCACGGTCAGCGGCAGGCGGTGATGACCGACGACCACCTCGGCCGGCACCTGCCGGGTCAGCAGGCCGCCGGCCGCATCGACGAGGGCGTCCAGTTCCCGCAGTTCGGGCAGCCCCGCGGCACTCACCGCGTCACCGCGCGGTCACACGGCGCGGATAGGGTGCGGGGCATGAACAGCAGCCCTTCTTCCCTTCGTCTCGGCCTGCGACTGCGCGCCACGCTGGCTGCACTGGTGTGGGGCATCGCGGAAAGCCTCGCGTTGCTGCGCAGCGTGCAACTGAAACGCCGGCTCTAAGGCCGGCGCGACGCGGTGCGGGGCGCACGCCCCCACCGTTCAAGACAGGAAATGCCGCTTGTAGCGCGCCGGCAGGTCCGCCAGGCGCATCATCAGCGGCAGGTCCGCGGTGTTGAAGTCGGGGTCCCAGGCCGGCGGCCCGAGCACCTTGGCGCCGCAGCGCAGGTAGCCCTTGATCAACGGCGGCGGTTCGACCGGCAGGTCCTGCCGCAGGTCGTCGACCGGCAACGCCAGGCGCGGTTCGACGCGCCATTCGATCGGTGCCAGATGGGTCCGCCGCAGCTGCGACCACAGGCTCGCGGCCACGTGCCCGCCATCGGCCATGCTGACGCTGGCGCAGCCGATCATCGTATCGAGGTCGTTGCGCTGCATGAACTCGCCGAGCGCGCCCCAGAGCGCCAGGATCGCGCCGCCGGAGCGGTGCTCCGGGTGCACGCACGAGCGCCCCAACTCGACCATGCGCTTGCGCAGCGGCTGCAGTCGCGTCAGGTCGAACTCGCCGTCGCTGTACAAGCCGCCGATGCGCGTGGCGTTCGCCGGCGTCAGCACCCGGTAGGTGCCGATCAGCAGGCCCGGCGTGCCGTCGGCGCGCTTCAGGCGCACCAGCAGGTGCTCGCAGAACGGATCGAAGAGGTCGATGTCGTGCCCGGGCGGCGAGCCCCCGCGGCACCGTCAGGTTGGCGCCGAGCTCGAGCGCGAAGATCTGGTAGCGCAGGCGTTGCGAGAGGCGCACGTCGGCCTCGTCCCGCGCCCATGACACATCGAACTCGACGCGCGCCGGCTTCGCCTCGGGCGGGCGCAGCGCCGTCGGCGACGCCGGCCGCTGCGGCCGCTCGAACCGGGTGAGCGAGGCGAACGGAAAGGTGGGCATGGGCAGTTCGTGCATGGGCCAAACGCGGGAAGCTCTGATGCGCGAATGGTGAAAGCACGATGTGACGCGCCGACGAGCGCCGCGTGACCGATCGATGACAGGTCAAGACCTGCGCCCGGCTTGCGAGCGCGTAGTTCAAGGTGTATATCTTTCCGCGTGAGCAACGATCCCTTCGCCGAACTCCGGCAACGCATGCTCCAGGTCATCGCCGCGAAGACGATCTTTTCGTGCGCGCAGCTGGGCCGTGCGGCGCTGCGCCCGCGGGTGCTGGAGGCCCTGGCGACCGTGCCGCGCCACGAGTTCGTGCCGCCGGCCATCCAGCCCTACGCGTACGAGGACTGCCCGCTGCCGATCGGCTGCGGCAAGACGATCTCGCAGCCGTTCATCGTCGCCGTGATGACCGACCTGCTCGATCTGCAACCGACCGACAGGGTCCTCGAAGTGGGCACCGGCCTGGGCTACCAGACCGCGGTGCTGGCGGCTCTCGCCGGGCGCGTCTACAGCGTCGAGCTGATCGAGGAACTCGCGGCGCAGGCGATTCACCGGCTGGCGCGGCAACGCTGCGCCAACGTCGAGGTCAGCGTCGGCGATGGCGCCAAGGGCTGGCCGGTCCATGCGCCCTACGACAAGGTGATCGTGACGGCGGCGCCCGCGTCGATCCCGCCCGCGCTGGTGGAGCAGCTGAAGCCCGGTGGCCGCATGGTGCTGCCCGCGGGCCCGCCGGACGAGCAGCAGCTCACGGTGCTGGACAAGTCCCTGGACGGGACGATCACCTCGCGCGAGATCTTCGCGGTACGGTTCTCGCTGTTGGCATGACAGGCGCGAGTCCAGGTCGGTCCTGGAATTCCGCGTATTGTCGCCGCGCGACTCGTAGGCCTCAGCCACACGCATCGGGGGCCGGTTCCCTGTCAGGAACGCGCACGGTGCGCGGTCCGCCCAAGGAGAACCCCATGCAATACATGCTCATCTTCAACGAGACGCCCGCCGAAGTCGCCCGCCGCGACGACCCCGCCGCCGCGCCCGCCTACTGGGGCGCGTGGGAAGCCTACGTCGGCGCCATGCACGGCAGCGGCATCGTCGTCAGCGGCAACGGGCTGCAGGCGCCGCGCACTGCCACTCACGTGCGCGTGGCAGGCGGCAAGCGCCAGGTGCAGGACGGCCCCTTCGCCGACACCCACGAACACCTGGGCGGCTACTTCATCGTCGAGACGGCCAGCCTGGACGTCGCGCTGGAATGGGCCGCTCGAGCGCCCTGCGCCTCGGCCGGCAGCGTCGAGGTGCGGCCGGTGCTGCCGCCGCCGACGAACGCGCCGGCATGAGCGACGACGCGGCGGCGGCGGCCGAGCGCGTCGCCCGTGAGAGCTACGGTCGCCTCGTGGCGCGCCTGGCCTGGCAATGGCGCGACCTCGCTGCGGCCGAGGATGCGCTGGCCGACGCTTTTGCCGCCGCGCTGCGCCACTGGCCCGAGCAGGGCGTGCCGGACGCGCCCGAGGCCTGGCTGGCCGCGGCGGCCCAGCGTCGCCTGCTGCACCACGCCCGCCACAACCGGCTGACGCTGGACCCGCGCGTCACCGCCCTGCTCGACGAGGCCGAGCCCGAGGCGCCCGAGCGCCAGGACGTGCCGGACGCACGGCTTCAGCTGATGTTCGTCTGCGCCCATCCGGCCATCGCGGCCAACGTCCACGCGCCGCTCATGCTGCAGGCCGTGCTCGGGCTGGACGCCAAGGTCATCGCCAGCGCCTTCCTCGTCTCGCCCACGGCGATGGCCCAGCGCCTGGTGCGCGGCAAGGCCAGGATCCGCGAAGACGGTCTGCGCTTCGAGGCCCCGGAGGCCCGCGAGCTGCCGGCGCGTCTGGCGGCCGTGCTGGAGGCCGTCTACGCCGCCTACACCCTGGGCCGCCATGCGCTGGACAGCCCTGCCGACGACCTGCGCGAGGAAGCCCTCTTCCTGGCCCGCCTGACGGCGCAACTGCTGCCCGGCCAGGCCGAAGCCTGGGGGCTGCTGGCCCTGCTGCTGCATGCCGAAGCGCGGCGTGCCGCGCAGTTCGATGCCGAGGGCCGCTTTGTGCCTCTGCCGGCGCAGGACCCGACCGGCTGGAGGGACGACCTCATCCGCGAGGCCGAGGCGGCGCTGTGGACCGCCGCCAGGCTGCGCCAGCCCGGGCCCTTCCAGATCGAGGCGGCCATCCAGTCGGCCCATGCACAGCGCCGCGCCACGGGACAGACTCCCTGGCGCGCCATCGCACAGCTGTACGGCGTGCTGGTGCAGCACCACGCCAACCTCGGCGCGCGCGTCGGCCAGGCCGTGGCCCATGCCGAGGCTGGCGAGCCGGCGGCCGCGGTGGCGCTGCTGGACGCACTGCCGCTTGAGGCCGCCAGCTACGCGCCCTACTGGGTGGCGCGCGCCCATGTGCTCGGCTTAGCCGGCGCGCCCGGCCGGCAGGCCGCGCTGCAGCGCGCCATCGGCCTGACCGACGATCCGCGGCTGCGCGATTTCCTGGTCGCTCAGCTGGGCTGAAGCGCCTGCGCGAGCGCGGAGCGGGGTGAGAAGCCTAAGGTGGTTTCCACGACCGGTGGCTACTCCCACGTCTTCTGGCCAAACGCGAGAGCTGACAGTCCGGAAGCGTGCGAGTCGCCTCCTGCGATCAGCAATCTCAGCTGAAGGCGTGTTCAGCCAGGGGCTGCAGGCAGTGCCGCCGAATCCATCCAGAGCGCCGCCCACATGTGACCGTCGGGATCAGCCAGGTCGCGGGTGTACATGAAGCCGTGGTCCTCCATCGGGTTCACATCGGCCTGCCCGCCATGGGCCGCGGCGGCCTCGTTCATCGCGTCGACGGCGGCGCGGCTCTCCAGGCCCACGGTCAGCATCATCCCGCACGAACCGGCCTGCGGGAACGGTCGCTGCGTGAACGTCCGCCACTTGGCGTGCGTGACCAGCATGACGTGGATCCCCTCGCTCCAGACCATGGCGGAGCCGTCCGCACCGCTGAGCTGCGGGTTCCGACTGAAGCCGAGGGCCCGGTAGAAGGCAGTCGAGGCGCCGAGATCGGTTACCGGGAGGGTGATGAAGAGAGACTTGGTCATTGTTCGCTCCGTTGGCTGGTTGAGTCTGGATGCGTGCAGAACGGCTCCGTCAGTACGACGATCAGGCAGCACCCGGATCGACAGGACTCCGCACCTGGGGTTCACGCTGACCGGCGACAAGCCGACGGTCGCATCGGACTTCGCGGCCCGTGCGCCGATCACTGCGAGCCGTCAAATGAACGGACCATTCCCATAGTGGCTGCTCTGCAGACGTTTGAACGAATGGAGCCGGAGATGGAAATTGCATGCACGTTGCTCGGCGCGATCGATGCCAAGCCATGATGCTCGACGGAGCAACTCAGGCGAGCAGACGTGAGCGCAGCAGCGGCCTCAAACGAATTGCGCCCCAGAGTGGGACCTCATTCAAGTTGCGCCGAGGAGAGGTGCTTCGAATTCACGACCCGTGCGGCGAGCAGGTCGCCGACCTGTACGCCTTCAAGGATGGGGATCTGACGTGCAGTCTCTCCTCGGCTCGAACGATCGACTACGCCGGCAGGATCTATCTTTCCACTGGCGACGTGCTCTACGCCAACGACAGTCGCCCGATGTTCAGGGTGCTCGCCGACACCGTGGGTCGGCATGACTTCCTGTTGACGCCTTGCAGCCAGGAGATGTTCGAGATTCTTTACGGCTGCGAGGGTCATCACCCGCGCTGTTTCGAGAACCTGTGCAACGCGTTCCAGCCGCACGGGGTGCGACCCGAGCAGATCTCGACGACGTTCAATGTCTTCATGAACGTTGAAGTTGGCGCGAGCGGCGCTGTGCGGGTGAAGTCCCCCACCTCGCGGCCGGGCGACTACATCGAGTTGCGAGCCGAAATGAATCTGTTGTGTGCGCTGACGGCTTGTTCCGCCGAACAGTCGAACAACGGATCGTTCAAGCCAATCGACTACGAAATCCTGACTCTGCCATGCAACTGAACTCGCCGGCAGGTGCCACTGGAAGCCGACAGCCCGGCCCGACATCTCCGGCGGACGTGCTTGACTCGTCGGAGAAGCGGCCGACGTTCCGAGTCGAATGGGCGAGAACCGCGCGGGACGTGCGCGAGGCGCAGCGGCTTCGCTACCAGGTGTTCGTCGGCGAGATGGGTGCGGTGCTGCAGGCGCAGAAGCGATCCGTCCGCGGCCACGACATCGACCCTTTGGATGACTTCTGCGAGCACCTGCTGGTCCGGGCCGACGGGGCACGCAGTCGGGAGAAGTCATTGCCACATGTCGCATTCTTTCTCCCGCAGGGGCACTGCGGGCAGGGCATCGTTATACCAATCTGGAGTTCGACCTGACGCCGATCGAGGATCTGCTACCGCATTCGCTCGAGATGGGTCGCGTATGCATCCACCGCGAGTGGCGCGTAGGAATCGGCGCGGCATCCGAACGTCTGGACACGTGCGCGGTTCCGCGCCCCCACAGGCCCGGTCGCCGGGTATGCCGACGGCCCGATCCGGAACTCTCGCCCCAACTTCGGCCCTCTGGGACCCAAGGGCAGGAACGCATGGGTCGCGAACAACAGTTCGCGTCGCGGCACGCGTCCGATGATGGCTTGCAGTCTTCCACATCGAGGGCAACACGCGCCTGTGCACGGCGACGCCGGCGACCGGGCTCATGGCCGACTTCGGCGCGGACGGACCGGTCGCCCCTTACCTTTGCCGGGCCCGAACCATGTCGGCGCGGATGCGCCCCCGAGGGTTGGCGATTTCACGCCTGCGCGGCCAGGAACCTGCGACAGCTGCGTCAGCTTCGACACCGGTCTCATGCAAGTTCGAGGGCCCAGCCAGCGCCGAGTCGCGCCCGGGTCAGGGCGGGCTCTGAACCTGAACTTTCAGTGACGAATACCAGGCTGCCAGGTTGTCGATGTCAACGTCGCTGAGCGGCTTGGCCATCAGCGTCATGACCTCGTGCTGGCGGCTGCCGCCGCGGTAGGCCTTGAGCTGGGCCGCGAGGTAGATCGCCGACTGGCCGGCAAGGTTCGGCGCATCGGGCAGGGTCGCCAACCCGAGCGGACCGTGGCAGACCGCGCAGGCCGCGGCCTTCTGACGACCCGCCGCCACGTCGCCATCGGCGGCGTGGGCGACGCAAGCGAGGCCGGCGAGCGCCAGCCCCGTGACGAGGCTGCGGTTCATCACTGCCCGGTGTATGTGATGCGGTAGATCGCGCCGGCGTAGTCATCCGAAACGAACAGCGAGCCGTCCTTCCCGACCGCGACGTCGACCGGGCGCCCGCGATAGGTGCCGGTGGCCTCGTCGAGCCAGCCCTCGGCGAACACTTCGTTCTTGTCGGCGGTGCCATCGGCCTTCAGCGACGTGAACAGCAGCTGTGCGCCGACCGGCTTGGTGCGGTTCCACGACCCGTGCTGCGCGGAGAAGAACCCGTTCTGGTACTTGGCCGGGAACTGCTTGCCGGTGTAGAACGCCATGCCCAGGTCGGCCGCATGTGCAACGGTCATCACTTCGGGGTTGACGGTGTTGGCCGGCAGCGGGTCCTTGTCGTAGCCGTTCTCGGTGATGCGGGTCTTGCTCACGATGTACGGATAGCCGAAGAACTGGCCGGGCTTGGTCGCGCGATTGATCTCGCCGAGCGGGATGTCGTCTCCCATGCCGTCGGTCTGGTTGTCGGTGAACCAGAGCGTCTTGTCCTTCGGGTTGAAGTCCATGCCGACCGAGTTGCGCACGCCGGTGGCGTAGACCTCGCGGCCGGTGCCGTCCTGGTTCATGCGCACGATGCCGCCGATGCCCACCTTGGTGTAGAGCGCGAGCTTCTCGCGCGGCTGTACGTTGAAGGGCTGGCCGAGCGTGATGTAGAGCTTGTTGTCGGGGCCGATCCGGCAGACTCGCCCGCTGTGGTTGAACGACTCCTCTTCGGGAGGGATCAGCTGGCCCTGCGGCACGACCTCGCCCACGGCGACGTCCGCGCCCTCGTAGAAGAACTCCGCGGCGGGGAAGGTCAGCACGCGATTGCTCTCTACCACGATCAGGAAGCCATCCTTGGTCCAGCACACCGCGTTCGGGTTGCGGAACTTGAGCGACGGCGCGAATTCCTTGACCTCGGTCGCGGTGTCACCACTGTTGCGGTTGGTCACGGCCCAGACATTGGTCTTGCGGGTGCCGACGAACATCATGTTCGTCGAGGGTGCGACCGCGATCGAGCGCGCATCGGGCACCACCGCGTACAGATCGATCTTGAAGCCGGGCGGCAGCTTCACGCGCTTGAGGTTCTCGCGCAGCTGGTCGGCGTTCTTGCCGGTTTGCGGCACGGTCGGGATCGTCGGGTCGGTTCCCGAGACCTTCATCTGCTTGAGCTTCTCGATGTTCTGTTGCTGGGCCTGTGCCGGCCGGGCCGCGCCCAGGGTCGCGAGGACGACGACGGCGGCTGCAGCCGCGGTCATTGCAAACCTGTCGAACGTTCGTGTGGTCAATTTGATCTCCTGAATGTTGTTGCATGCAAACCATTGCTGGCCCCTTCACCTGCGCAAGCGGCGTACCACGCAGGGCTTTCCCGAGTTGGCGCCGGGCGCCACGGGGAGACTTCGGAAGGGCGCCTTCTCCCCCCCGTACAGTTCCGGCGCGCCCGTGCGTCCACTTGTCCAGAATCTGTGCAGTTGCCCCGACCCCAGGCGCCTGTTAACTTCGACGCGCCGTCGCCAGGAAACGGACCGCCCTGTCGATGGCGGCCATGAGGAGACCACCGATGACACCCGCCGACGAGCGCGTGCTGGCCCATGCCCGGGCCGTTCGAGCACGCGGTTCTGCCCTTCCCCCGGGGGCCTGCCACCTGTCGAGATCCTCGACAGCTGGGTGCGGTGCACCCGCGCCAACCTCGACCTGGCCGCCCCGCCGGTGCCGGTGATCGTCGATGCCGGCGACCTGGCCCGGCGGCGCCAGCGGCTGGACCCGGTGCGCCGGCTGGCGCTGGCCGAGATCGAGACGCTCATGCACCAGATCGCCGGCTCGAACTTCCTGCTGGCGTTTGCCGACCACGACGGCGTGATCCTCGACCTCTACGCCGACAACCGGTTCCAGATGAACGGCTCGGACGCGGCCATCATCGCGGGGAGTTGCTGGTCCGAAGCAGTGTGCGGCACCAACGGCCTGGGGACGGCGCTGGCAACCGGCCACCCGGTCGCGGTCAACGGACTCGAGCACTACTTCCTCCAGCACGGCGACATCTCGTGCGCCGCATCTCCCATTCGCGATGCGCACGGGCAGCTGGTTGGCGTTCTCGATGCGTCGTCGTACGTCGAGTCGCGCCAGCAACACACTCAGGCGCTGGTGCAGATGGCGGCGACGCACGTCGAGAACCTGCTGCTTGCCGAACAGATGCGAGGTCATCTGGTGATCGCGGTCCACCCCCGTCCGGAGTTCCTCGCGACCCTGAGTTGCGGCCTGATAGCGTTCGACGACGAGGGGCGCGTCAGCGCTGCCAATGCGCGCGCGCAGGGGGTCCTCAGCGGGCTCGTCCTCAGCCGCGGCACGCCGTTCGACGGCATCTTCGAAGAGACTTTCGAGCGGTTCGCGGCGCGTCTGGGTGTCGATTCAGAAGTTCGTCTGCGCGACACGCTTGGCAGTACCCTGGTCGCGCGCTGCGTGAGCGCGCCGCGTCGGGCCGGGACACTGGCACCGTCGAGCAACTCCGGCTTCCGGCCCGAGGCGGCGGAAGAACCCGCGCCTGCGCCCCGCTCACGTCGCAAGGACAGCGGTTTCCAGCCGCGCGCGGCCGTGCCGTTGCCGCGCATGATCTGCGACGACTCGGCGGTCGAGTCGACGTTGCGCATGGCCGAGGCCGCGGTCCGGCTGCAGGTGCCGATGCTGATCCTGGGCGAGACGGGCACCGGCAAGGAACTGCTGGCGCGCCATGCCCACGCCAGCAGCGGGCGACAGGGCGCGTTCGTCGCCGTGAACTGCGGGGCGCTGCCGGCCGAGCTGTTCGAGGCGGAGCTGTTCGGTTACGCCGCGGGCGCTTTCACGGGCGCGCGGCGCGACGGAAGTCGCGGACTGATTCACGCCGCCGACGGCGGCACGCTGCTGCTCGACGAGATCGGCGAGTTGCCGCTCGCCTTGCAGGCGGCGCTGCTGCGTTTCCTGGATGACCGCCAGGTGCGGCCCGTGGGCGCAACGCATTCATTCGCGGTCGATGTCCAGTTGCTCGCGGCCACCCATGCCGACCTGGAAGCGGAGATCGCCGCACGGCGCTTTCGCGCGGACCTGTTCCATCGCCTGAGCATCGTGCGCCTCGAGCTTCCGCCGCTGCGAGAGCGCAGCGACTTCCACACGGTGGCGCGCAGCATCCTGGCGGAGATCGACAGCGTCGCCCGAATCGACGATGCGGGCCTCGCGCGGCTGCGACGCCATCGTTGGAACGGCAACATGCGCGAGTTGCGCGGCGTCCTGACCCGCGCGCTGCTGATGCACCCCACCGGACGCCTGACGGCGACCGACGTGGAGTGCCTGCTGCCGACCGCGGGCCCAGCACCGGTCTCGGTGCTTCAGCAAGGGGCCATGCAACGGGTCCTCGCCGAATTCGAGCGAACCGGTCACAGCGTCAGCCACACATCGCGCAACCTGGACATCTCGCGAACCACGGTCTACCGCTATCTGCGTCAAGGTGGCGTGCCGCTGCGAAGCCGATGACTGAAGACGACATGAAGCTGCACCGCCCGCGCGTCACCGCGCCGGTCCTGCAGGCTTGGCGGCGTCCGGCAACCGTGTCGGATATGCCGATGCCGCGTAGATGAGCTTCATCGCCACCAAGACCAGTGGGACCAGCGCCATCGGAACCCCGCTGTGCTGGGCCCGGAGCACCAGGAACGCTTCGCGCTGCCATCCCGGAGCGCGCCGGCAAGCGGAGGCGGATCAACAAAAGACCGACAGAAGACGACGTCCGGGACGAGGCCGTCAGCTGCCGAGCAGTTCACCCACGGACTTGAGCTCCTCCACCCGATCGCAGACCGCCTTGAAGGCCATCATGATGGGCACGCCGAGCAGCAGCCCCCACAAGCCCCACAGCCAGCCCCAGGCCAGGACGCCTACGAACACGGTGACGGCGTTCAGGCGGCTCGTCCGGCTCGTCAGCCACGGCGTCAGGACGTAACCCGACAGCGTGTGCAAGGTGAGCGAGACGCCGGCGATCAGCGCCGCGGCCTCGAGGCTGCCGAACTGCATCAACCCTACTGCGGCGGAGGCGCCGGTGAACGCGATCGAGCCGATGTACGGCACGAAGTTGAGCAGTCCTGCCACCAATCCCCAGACGGCCGCATGCTGCACGCCGATCCAGGCGAAGCTGAGCCAGGTCGCCAGCGCCACGAGCAGGCTCGTGAACACCTGAACCTGCAAATAGCGCTGGATCTGTGCCGCAATCTCGTCGAGCGCCTGCACGGTGAGCTTCTTTTCGCTCAACGTCGGACCGGCCACGCGAACGAGGCGGCGCCTGAACCCGTCGCCCGAGCACAGCAGGAAGAACGTCAGGAACAGCACCAGCGTGGCCTGGCCGGCAAGCATGACCAGGCCCAGGGTGCCGCTCCACAGGTAGTCCTGAACGTTGAAGCTGGCCTTCTCGATCTGCACGCGCGTCACACCGCGCGCAGCGCTTGCGACGGGGGCGCCGGAAGTCGCGTGAGCCGTCTTCTCGAGTTCAACGGCGGCCTGCTGGACCTGGTCGATCGAGTTCGGCGGCTTTGCACCCTCCCCGCGTTCGCGCTGCATCGACTGACGAAATTTCTGTGCAACATCCGGCAGTGAGGCAATCAGGTCCGTGGCGTCATCCCGGAGGCTGTAGGCCGTCCAGCCCAGACCCCCGACGACCGTGGCCAGGAGCACGGCAGATGCCAGCGCGCGCGACAGGCGGAGTTGTTCCAGGCGGTTCACCAGAGGCGTCAGCGCATAGCTCGACATCACCGCCAGCAGGATCGGAATGAACACCGCCTGCGCCCAGTACAGCGTGTAGACGCAGGCCAGGGCCGCCAGCAGCGCGAGCGAGGCATGACGGGGCGCTACCGGCGTGGGCGATCCAGCCGCGGGCGCCGAGGCGTCAGCGGGCGGCTCGGTCGCATAGCGGGATTCCATGAACGGTATCGGTTTGACCACGCGCGCCCCTGCAGATGGTGACGGCGCCGGCGCCACGACTCGAATCCGGCATGTACCCACCCTTCATCGGTCCGATCAGATCGAACTTGAGGGCAAGCCGCTCCTTGCGCTGCACTGGCGCCCGTCCAAACCGGCTGCCATGCCGGTGAACATGCCGGCAAAAGGACGCCCAGCCCGGCGCCCAGCCGAAGGCGCTGAGTCAACGCAATGTCGGGCCACACCGATACGATGGCGGCACCTGTGCCGACTTGGTCCGAAAGCCCTGATGACCACTGCCGACGACAGCGCGCTCGCCGACCCGGAGCACCGGGCGTTGCTGCTGGTGGTGATCGCTCGTTCGCGCTCGGCCGGGTCCTGCTGCCGTCCTTCGGCACGCTGCTTTGGAGCGCGATGGTCGGCGCGTCGTCGCCTCCAGGGCGTCGAGGACGTAGGTTCGGTAGTAGGTTAGAAATGCGAAACGGGCTGCCAGGGCCCGTCGTCGCAAGATATCTGGAGGTGGGGTGAGTCGACTGCGAACCCGTCTCTGGCGAATTCCCTGAAACAGGGAAGAGAACAGCGAACATTCCTCCCCCGGGCGCTCGCGGAGGCCGCCCGAACCCGCCAGCTGGCCCAGCAAGACGCGCTGCCGCGGTGCAATTGGGCGAGTACCGTCAGTCCAAGAACAGGGAACCGTCTCGCCGGAACAGGGAACGACAACCTGCAAGGCAGGGATCCTCGCGCCCGAACCACGGACGAGTCGTTTTCCGGAGGGCTCCACGACCGCCCTCCTCAGGTGCTGGAACATCTTGCTCGGAGGCCCGGAACGGCGTATGGCGACCGCCACGCTCCTGCGCGACGGGCTGCCCTCTTGCTCGGAGGATCCGAAGAGCGTTTGCGGCGCTCCTTCGTGAGTGCATTTCGCCGCTGCCCGTTGCTCGGTAGTTGCAAGTCCTGTATTGAGCTCGTACTGAGCGCCTTCGCAATCGTCGAACCATTTGATTGGAGGACTGAAGGAGCGTATGGCCGCAGCGTATTGAAGCGCGTGAAGGCTTTGCTCCAAGCACGCCGGCGCGTGAGGCTCGTTACCGCTGGATGCGGACGTGCACCGCACGGTGTCTAGGTGGCCGCCTCTTGTCCTACTTCGTTGCCGTAACACCCGCCCTACCATGCAAGCACGCTTTGGCTGACCAGGAGAAATGACTTGCAATGCGATCGGTGGCCAAGTACGCCCGTCCCCGACACGCCGGAGTGGTCGGCCCGGTGCTGTGCCGAACTCTGTCGACTCGACGGCGCGTTCCTCCACACCGAGGCTCGACTCCTCGCCGACGACATGGCGACCCAGATGCATTGGCGCGCGCTGCAGCCCGAGGACGCGGCCCAGCGTTTGTTTGCACCCATGCCCCGATACCAGGATCGCGAACGCTGCTAATACCCGGGCGCATCCCCGTTTGGTGCCTCGGGATCAGATGGAGAACATGGAGGTCTTGACCTTAGACGGTCGTGCAGATGTTGACTGAACGGAGCAGACACGCGAGGGAACTGACTGGCTTGGGTCGATGTGAAGCCGCCCAACCCGCTCTGAGCCGTCTACCCGCCTCACCTGACCCGAGACATCGTCCTGGTCACTCGGCGCAGCAATTTGAGATGCTCCTGCGCCGACACCTGCGGCAACACCTGAACGCCCTCGTGGTCAAAACTCTGACTGGCGACCACTGATACGAAGCTTCGATCGCGGGCCGGGTCCAGCAAAGCCCAAGCGGCGACGAATGCGTCGCACCACTCCTTTTTGTCCATCCCACGGCGGGGCAATTGGCGGTCCCAGGCAGTTCAACCGCAGCGCACTCGGCTTTTGTGGACGCGAGAGAGCAGTCGTCTTGATGATTCGATCGCGTCGAGCGTTTGCCTGACGCACGCCTGGTGTTCAGCTAGCAGCCGATCTGAGCGAATGAGCGCGGCGTAAAAGGACTGTTCTTCAGGTCGGGGCCCAGAGCCCCCATTCCCGTCGGGCGGCTTCCTGGTGGCGGCGTACTCCATCGAGCTAGTATGCGCTGCTTGCCCGCCACGTCCGTCCGCCGCTAAAACGACAGGCCATAGCTTGTCTGCGCCATCGTGGCGGTGCTGCGACGGACAGCAATGCCGCAACCCACAGCGTGTGTATGTTGCTCCCTCAAGTCACTTATGTTTACCCTGTCGGAGTTCCGCGAGCACAGTGCCTTAACTGTGGTCCTCCGAATGGAGCTCTTAACGGCCAGGGGGGCTACGTCGCGGGTCCCACCTCGGCGGGCTCACGGTCACCGTGAGCAGCCCACTTGTGCATCGCCACCGTCTTGGCGAACTTGCTCGGCATCGGCGGCTTCGTGCGCACCACGAGCTCGGTGATGAACTGGGCGACCCAGTCAGCCTTGTTCACGCTGCTTTGCAGTCAAGGTGATGGCGACTTCCTCGGGGATCAGATCCCAGGCCAGTTGGTATGCAGATTCGGCGAACTCACTGATCGCCGGCGGCAAAGGCGTGGTCGCAGACGGCTGCAGGTAGTAGACGAACCTGTCAATCCACAAGTCCTTCGAAACGACTGCGCCCGTCAGGCCAGCCCTGTGCGCCAAGTACATGCCGACGGCATCTCTGGGCGAGAACGTCCCGTAGAGTTCGTAGCAACGCTCCGCGACCGACATAGGCGATTGGCCATCGATGTCGACCTCGTCTACTTGGAACTTGGTCGAGACCAGCAGCAGCCAATCCGCCTTCGTGTGATCTGTCCGGTCCACGAGCTGCCTTCCGCGCGCTGGTTAATCGACGAAATTGTGCTTCCGGAAGTGAGAATTCGGTGCATCGGCTCAGGCTTCGGGCCCGCCCACGCCGCCTGGCGGCTCCTCGAGCAGGTAGACCTCGACCGCCTCCGCGGGGGTGAGGTCATCTGCCTCCGGATACGTCGCCTCCGCGAGCGCCAGGCGCATCGCCTCGTCGCCGGAGACCTCCGGCACTTGCTCGCGGAAGGCCTTCGCGAAGCGAGGGACCCATTCTTCTTTCGGGATCGGCAGCATGGTGGACCCTCACGTCGAATCCGTCTTCACCGAGTATCAGAATCGCCCTGCACGTAGGTCCTGCGTTGCAACAACTCGATGTGTTCTCGCGCAGACGCTTCCGGTGAGATCCACGCTCCTTCAAGGTCGAACGCGCGCTGCGCGAGGAGTAAGGTGAATCCGTCCTGGCTATCAGGCAGGATCAGCGTCCAGGCTTCGACAAAACGCTGGCACCAAACTTTTCGGTCCATACGCACCGGTGGACTTGAGTTTCCAACTCGTCTATCCAGACCCACTTCGCGCGAGTGAGCCCTGCGTCACAGCCCAGAATGGTGCGCATTCTGTCGCGCGACGCAACCCGGGAATTTTCTGGTTGCTGGGTGTCAGGTCCGTGCGGTGTCGTACAGACCGCGCGGCGGTGGGAGTCAGAATCAGCGCATGGGCGCATCGGGTGAAAGATTGCTGAGATGCCGCAGGGGCTGGACCATCGCGGTGCATTGGCTTGAGCTGGAAGCGGTTGGGGGCTATGGCAGCCGCTTCACCGCCAGCTACGAGATTCGAGCCCCGGGGGGCGAGGTTCGCCAACGCCGCGATCCCTCCGAGCTCGTTTTTGTCTCGCAGCAAACGGCAGTCGACAATGCCGTGCGCCTCGGGCGGCTCGAAGTCACCACGCTACGAGGCCGACGGGTCGGCCTGCAGCGCTAAGTCCCGGCCGACCTGTACCTCGAACAGGCTGATTCCTGAAGCGTAGAGGCGCCCGAAGGATGGCGAATGTTGGAGCGAGCGCCCGTCCCTGCGCTGTCGAGTTCCGCCCGCGTGGCGTCGATTTCAGCCAAGACGCGAGATGTGTACCGCGCATTGATGCCTGCGCGCAGCTTCAACTCGTTCTGGAGACGCCCCAGCTTTCCGATGAGTTGTTCGCGTTGCATGTCGTAGCCCCGGGTCAGGCCTGTATAGATGCCAAACCGCCGCGAACCCATGAGTCCAACGCATGACCAAGTGCCGCGTCCTGCGTCAACTCGAATTCCGCAACTTCCATCGATCCCGGGACACGCCACGCACCGGGATACGCGGCTTCTGCGTCTTCGGCAGACATCCGATGCCGGCTAACTCGCAATTTGTCGGTGAAATCGTCGCGAACGAACCAGAGCCAGTGCTCAACACGCTTTTTCATTCGGGCCTCCCAAGGTCGACAGCGGGGCACGCGCTCGAGACCTCCCCGCCCAATACACGCCTCACAGCGATCGTCGGGCCACAAGATCCGTGCGCGAGATACGCGTTGCGCGCGACGCTCATGCAGACGCTGATATCGAGCTTGGTCTCGAACCGGTACACAGACGCGAACTCCTCGCACCAAGCCTTGTGCTCGTGGTCGTGGTTGTGGTCGACTTTCATGGGAAGTTTTTACCAATTCCCCTGTAGCACGACCAGGGAAAAGGTTCGCAGGACGCGGTAGGAGTATTCCGACCAGGGGCCGGAGCGGCCAATTGCCGCGCACGTCGAGGAGGACGCTGATGCTGTGTGTTCGAACGGACGTTGCAGAGTCTGTCAGCGTAGGCAGCGCGCGTTGTAAGCCATCTCCAGGTGACGAAGTGCCTCGACCTCTGAGGCATTCAGAGAAGCCTCTCTCAGGCCGTTCGGGTTCGCGAGATCTTCGCGCTCTACCTGGAACTGGACGGCGTGGGTCCCTTGAAGGCGGAGCTGGATCGGCGGCAATGGAGGACAGGAGTGGTTCGGGATGCTGGCATCGGGCCAGGTGACGTCGATGCGGGAACTGGGCGAGCGCGTGGGATGCACGGCGTCGTATGTGACGCGCATCGTGCAGCTGGCGTTCCTGGCGCCGGATCTGGTGGATCGCTTCGCCCTGGGCGAACAGCCGGCGGGGCTCAGTGCCACGAAGCTGGCGCAGATGGTGCCGCTGCCCCTTCGCTGGGAAGATCAGCGCACAAGGCTCGGGATACACGACTGACCGCCGACCAGCCGCTGAGCTAGAAGGCCCCCACGCGGGGCCTTCTCCGTTGGGGCGCCAAGACGACATCCGTACTGCGAAAACGAGCGACTGAGAAAGGCCGCTCGTTGCCGCGTACAAAGCGGCCCCCAAGCCGGACTGAGAAAGTCCATCACCCGTGTAGCCCGCGCCAAGCGGCGCTCAGGCAAGAGAAAGCCCGCAACCGGTGCGGGCTCCGACTTGTTGGAGGAGAGGGAGGGATTCGAACCCTCGGAACCTTACGGTTCGCCTGATTTCGAGTCAGGTACATTCGACCACTCTGCCACCTCTCCGGTGTCGGCTGGTCTGTGCCGAGTCTCGCATTCTAGCCTAGGCTTTCGGGGGCGGCCTCGGGGTCAGACGTTCGAGGCCGCCGAGGTACGGTCGCAGGGCCTCGGGCACGGTGATCGAGCCGTCGGCGTTCTGGCCGTTCTCGAGCACCGCGACCAGCGTGCGACCGACCGCCAGGCCCGAGCCGTTCAGCGTGTGCACGAACTCGTTGCGGCCGTCCTCGCCTTTGTAGCGCGCCTGCATGCGGCGCGCCTGGAAGGCGCCCATGTTCGAGCACGAGCTGATCTCGCGATACGTGTTCTGCGCCGGCACCCACACTTCGAGGTCGTAGGTGCGTTCCGAGCCGAAGCCCATGTCGCCCGTGCACAGCAGCACCACGCGGTACGGCAGCCCGAGCTTCTGCAGCACGGCCTCGGCATGGCCGACCATCTCCTCGAGCGCGGCGTTGCTCTGGTCGGGGCGCGTGATCTGGACCATCTCGACCTTATCGAACTGGTGCTGGCGGATCATGCCGCGGGTGTCGCGTCCGGCGCTGCCAGCTTCGGAGCGGAAGCACGGGCTGTGCGCGGTCAGCTTGATCGGCAACTCGGATGCCGGCAGCACCCGCTCGCGCACGGTGTTGGTCAGCGAGATCTCGGAGGTCGAGATCAGGTACTGCTCGGGCTGGTTCTCGTCGCCGCCGCGGCTGACCCAGAACATGTCCTCCTTGAACTTGGGCAGCTGGCCGGTGCCTTCGAGGATCTCGCGGTTCACGATGTACGGCGTGTAGCACTCGGTGTAGCCGTGCGCCTGGGTCTGCAGGTCGAGCATGAACTGGGCGAGCGCGCGGTGCAGCCGCGCGACCGGACCGCGCAGGAAGCTGAAGCGCGAGCCGGACAGCAGCGCGCCAGTGTCGAAATCGAGCCCCAGCGGGGCGCCGAGATCGACATGGTCGCGGACCGGGAAGTCGAAGCTGCGCGGCGTGCCCCAGCGGCGCACCTCGACATTGGCGTTCTCGTCGGCGCCGACCGGCACGTCGGGCTGCGGCAGATTCGGCACGCCCATCAGGAGCGCCGACAGGCTGGTCAGGATGCCGTCGAGCCGCTCGGCCGACGCCTTGAGTTCATCGCCGATGCCGGCGACCTCGGCCATCACCGCGGTGGTGTCCTCGCCCTTGCCCTTCAGCTGGCCGATCTGCTTGGACAGGCTGTTGCGCCGGGCCTGGAGCTCTTCGGTGCGCACCTGGATCGTGCGGCGCTCCGATTCGAGCGACGAGAACCGGTCGACATCGAGATAAGGCTGGGGCGACTTGCGCTTGTCGAGGCCGGCGACGACGGCCGCCAGGTCCTTGCGCAGCAAAGTGATGTCGAGCATGACGGGGCGCGCAACGTGCGCGCGGATGAGCCGATGGAGCGCGGATTGTAGGCAGCGTGCGCCGCCCGGCCACTCAGGCGAGCTGGGCCTGTTGCGGTCGGCTGATCGTGATCAGGTGCTGCTGGTGGTTCCTGCCCGAGGCGCGGGCGTCGCACAGCACGCGCGAGGCGCAATCGGCGCAGCGGCCGCATTGCGTCGCGACGCCCAGATCGAATTGCAGGCATTCGAGGCTGTGCGCCCCGTCCGCGGCGGCCTGCCGGATCTGGTGATCCGAAATCCTGCGACACACGCAAACGATCATGTCCGTCCGTCCTCTGCCCTTGCGGGCTGCCATCGAGCCGCCGCGCCGTGGGCGCGTCAGCTCACCTCACCCATCTGCGACTGCAGATAGTTCTCCAAACCGACCTTGCCGACCAGATCGATCTGGGTTTCCAGGAAATCGATGTGCTCTTCGGTGTCGTCCAGGATGTGCTGCAGCAGGTCGCGCGACACGTAGTCACGCACCGACTCGCAGTACGCGATGCCGTCCTTGATCGTCGCCTGCGCCCCGGTCTCGGACTGCAGATCGCACTGCAGCAGCTCGGGCACGTTTTCGCCGATCATCAGCTTGCCCAGGTCCTGCAGGTTCGGCAGGCCATCGAGCATGAAGATCCGGTCCATCAGCTGATCGGCGTGCTTCATCTCGCCGATCGACTCTTCGTATTCCTTCTTCGCCAGCTTGTCGAAGCCCCAGTGCTTGAGCATGCGGTAGTGCATGAAGTACTGATTGATCGCGGTCAGCTCGTTCTTGAGCTGCGCGTTCAGGTGTTCGACGACTTTGGGATCGCTTTTCATGGGTGCTCCTCGGGTGCTTCAGGAAGCCATTCTGACTGTCATCGCGTGCCTTCCGAACCGACCCGATGCGTTATTATTACTGACAATGATTCGCATTTGCAATGAAAGACCTCACGGATTCAAATGAGAGACAATCTCATTTGCATTCATTCCGACGGCCACTCCCCGGTTCACACGCCCATGCTGCTGAACGATCTGCCCGACGGCGCCCACGCCACCGTCACCCGCGTGGTGTCGAGTTCGAAAGAGGTCGACGCGGTGTCGTTGCGACGGCTCGCCGAGCTCGGCTTCATCCCGGGCGAGCCGGTGCAATTGCTGCGCCGCGGGCCGGGCGGACGCGAACCGCTGGCCGTGCTGATCGGCGACACGATGTTCGGCCTGCGCCTGCTCGAAGCGCAGTGTGTCGAGGTCAGCGTCGAGGCCCGGGCCGCCTGAGGTCACCGCGATGACCGCATCCGTGAACCCCGCCCTGGCCTGGAGCGTTGCCCTTGTCGGCAACCCGAACTGCGGCAAGACGGCGCTGTTCAACCTGTTGACCGGTGCGCGCCAGAAGGTCGCGAACTACGCCGGCGTCACGGTCGAGCGCAAGGTCGGCACGACGCGGCTGCCGGGCGGCACGCAGGTCTCGGTGATCGATCTGCCGGGCGCCTACAGCCTGACGCCCGCCACGCCGGACGAGCAGGTCACGCTCGACGTGATCGAAGGCCGGCGCCGCGGCGAGGACGCCCCCGACGCGATCGTCGCGGTCGTGGACGCGACCAACCTGCGCATGAACCTGCGCCTGGTGCTGGAGCTGAAGCGCCTCGGCCGGCCGATGATGGTCGCGCTGAACATGGCGGACATGGCGCGGGCGCAGGGGCTGAACATCGATGTCGCGAAGCTCTCGGCCGAACTGGGCTGCCCGGTGGTCGAGACCGTGGCCGTCAAGCACGATGGCCACGCCGCGCTGCTCGGATTGATGGAGCGGGAATTCAACGCCTTGCGGCCTGCGGGCACGACCGCCGCGCCGTTCTCGCCGAGTGCGCCGGCCGAGTTGCAGCGCGAGGTGCGCCGCATCCTGGCGATCGTCGAACCCGGCATCACCACCGAGGCGGCGAACGCGAAGCGCTTCCACCACCGGCTCGACGCGGTGGTGATGCACCCGGTGTGGGGGCTCGTGATCCTGGCCGCCGTGCTGTTCCTGATCTTCCAGGCCGTGTTCTCGTGGGCCAACCTGCCGATGGACGCGATCAAGGCCGCGATGGCCTGGGCCGGCGAGCAGGTCACCGCGAACATGGCCGACGGTCCGCTGCGCTCGCTGCTGGTCGACGGCGTGATCGCCGGCGTCGGCAGCGTGATCGTGTTTCTGCCGCAGATCCTGATCCTGTTCTTCTTCATCCTGATCCTCGAGGACTCGGGCTACCTGCCGCGCGCCGCGTTCCTGCTCGACAACCTGATGGGCAAGGTCGGGCTGTCGGGGCGCGCGTTCATCCCGCTGCTCTCCAGCTTCGCGTGCGCGATCCCGGGGATCATGGCCACGCGCACGATCGCGAACTGGAAGGACCGGCTCGCGACCATCATGATCGCGCCGCTGATGACCTGCTCGGCGCGGCTGCCGGTCTACGCGCTGTTGATCGGCGCGTTCGTGCCCGACCGCGGCGTCGGGCCGTTCAACCTGCGCGGGCTCACGCTGTTCGGCCTGTACGTGGCCGGCGTCGTCTCGGCGATGGCGGTGGCCTGGCTGTTCAAGCGCATCTGGATCAAGAGCCGCTACCAGCCGCTGATGCTCGAACTGCCGCCGTACCGCGCGCCCGGGCTGCGCAACCTGGCGCTCGGGCTGTGGGAGCGCGCGCACATCTTCCTGGCGCGGGTCGGCGGCATCATCTTCGCGCTGATGGTGGTGCTGTGGTTCCTGTCCAGCTACCCCGCGCCTCCCGAGGGCGCGACGGGCCCGGCGATCCAGTACAGCATCGCCGGCTGGCTCGGCCAGGCGCTGCAGCACGTGTTCGCGCCGATCGGCTTCAACTGGCAGATCTCGATCGCGCTGGTGCCGGGTTTGGCGGCGCGCGAAGTCGCGGTCGGCGCGCTCGGCACGGTGTATTCGATGTCGGCGGCCGGCGGCGAGGTGGCCGATGCGCTGTCGCCGGTGATCGCCAAGGGCTGGTCGCTCGCCACGGCCTACGCGCTGCTGGCCTGGTACGTGTTCGCGCCGCAGTGCATCTCGACGCTCGCGGTCGTGAAGCGCGAGACCAACTCGTGGCGCTACCCGCTGCTGATGGCGGCCTACCTGTTCGTGCTGGCCTACATCGCGGCGTTCGTCACTTACCGCGTCACCCTGGCGCTGGGAGGCTGAAGCATGCAAGCCCTGATCGTCTCGCTGCTGGTGATCGGCTGTTCGGTGTACGCGGCGTGGACGCTGATGCCCGCGGCGGCACGGCGCGCGCTGGCGTCGACGTTGCTGAAGTGGCCGATGCCCGCGTCCGCCGCCACCCGGCTGCGCCGGGCCGCGACGGCGTCGTCAGGATGCGGCTGCGACGGCTGCGATCACGCGCCGGCCAAGGTCCAGGCCAAGACGCAGGTCGTGACCTTCCATCCCCGCCCGCCGCGCTGAACCGCGTCAGGTCTTGGGCGCCAGGCCCATCGCCTTGTCGCCCAGGCCCATCGGCAGCGGGAAGTGGGTCGTCTCCTCGACGCCCGCGAGCTTGCGCACCGAGACCGCGCCGAGCGCGCGCAGCCGCTCGATCACCTGCTGCACCAGGATGTCGGGCGCCGACGCGCCGGCCGTCAGGCCGACGCTCGCCTTGCCTTTGAACCAGGCGGGCTGGAGGTCGTCCGGCGCGTCCACCATGTAGGCATCCGTGCCGAGACGCTGCGCCAGTTCGCGCAGGCGGTTGCTGTTCGAGCTGGTGGGGCTGCCGACGACGATCACGATGTCGACCGTCGGCGCGAGCACCTTGACCGCGTCCTGGCGGTTCTGGGTCGCGTAGCAGATGTCCTGCTGCTTCGGTTCGCGCACCTTCGGAAAGCGCCGCTTCACCGCCGCGAGGATCTCCGCCGCGTCGTCGACCGACAGCGTCGTCTGCGTCACCACCGCCAGCTTGTCGGCCTGCGCGACCTGCACCGTCTCGACATCGGCCACGTCCTCGACCAGGTAGATGCCCTCGGTCAGCTGCCCCATCGTGCCTTCGACCTCGGGGTGGCCCTTGTGGCCGATCATGATGAAGTCGTAGCCCTCCTTGTGCAGCTTCGCGACCTCGACGTGCACCTTGGTGACCAGCGGGCAGGTCGCGTCGAACACGCTGAAGCCGCGCCGCGCCGCCTCGCGACGCACCTCCTGCGAGACGCCGTGGGCGCTGAAGACGAGCGTCGCGCCGGGCGGCACGTCGTCCAGGTCCTCGATGAAGATCGCGCCCTTGGACTTCAGGTCGTTGACGACATAGGTGTTGTGGACGATCTCGTGGCGCACGTAGATCGGCGCGCCGAACTTCGTCAGCGCGCGCTCGACGATCTCGATCGCGCGGTCCACGCCGGCACAGAAGCCGCGCGGCTCGGCCAGCACGATCTCTTCGAGCAGCGAGTTCATCAGAGCACCCCGATCAGTTGCACTTCGAACGTCACCGGCCGGCCAGCCAGCGGGTGGTTGAAGTCGAACACCAGCACCTCGCCCTCGTCCGCGACCTCGCGCACCACGCCGGCGTAGGCGCCCTGCCCGTCCGGCGTCGGGAACTGCACCACGTCGCCGACGCGGTACTGCTCGTCGGGGTCACCCAACTCGTTCAGAAGGCTGCGCTTGACACGCTGCAGCAGCTCCGGATTGCGCTCGCCGAAGGCCTCGCCGGCAGCGAGCTCGAACGAGCGGCGCGTGCCCTCGGGCAGGCCGATCAGGCGCGCTTCCATCGCCGGCGCGAGTTCGCCGGTGCCCAGCGACAGCGTGGCCGGCTTGTCGGCGAAGGTGTTGATCAGGTCCGCGCCATCGGGCCCGGACAAGCGGTAGTGCAGGGTCAGGAACGACCCCGGTTGGACGTGATTCAAGGGAGATCCCGGTGCGGCGCGAGTGCCGATAGACTGGTCGTGATTTTACGAGCCCCCGCCCCTTCTCCGTTTTTGCCCCGAATCGACCCTGCCGTGGTGCTCAAGGACATTCCCGCCGCCGCGCGACCGCGCGAAAAGCTCCTCGCCAGCGGTGCCGGCGCGCTGGCCGACGCCGAACTGGTCGCACTGCTGCTGCGCACGGGCCTGAAAGGGGTATCGGTGCTGCAGCTCGCGCAGCAGCTGCTCGACGCCTGCGGCGGCGTGCGCGGCCTGCTGGGGGCGCGCCCGGAGGACCTGAAGCGCGTCAAGGGCCTGGGCCCGGCCAAGCGCGCGGAGCTCGGCGCGGTGATCGAACTGGCGCGCCGCGCGATCGCGCAGCAGTTCGCGGAGCGGCCGGTGTTCGACGCCCCCGCCACCATCAAGGACTACCTGCAGCTGCAACTGGGTGGGCGCGGCGCCGAGGTGTTCGCGGTGATGTTCCTGGACGCGCAGTACCGCCTGCTGCGTTTCGAGGAGATGTTCCACGGTACGCTGACCCAGACCAGCGTCTACCCGCGCGAGGTGGTCAAGCGCGCACTCGAGTGCCACGCCGCGGCCGTCGTCCTGGCCCACAACCACCCCTCGGGCGCGGCCGAGCCGTCGCGGGCCGACGAGACGCTGACGCAGGCGCTGAAGGCAGCGCTGCGGCTGGTCGATGTCCAAGTGCTGGACCACTTCGTCGTCGGCCACGGCGCGACCTTGTCGTTCGCCGAGCGCGGCCTGCTGTGAGAACGCGGCGATGAGGGCGCGAACGCTCGCCGAACTCGGCCCGATCCGCCAGGCGCTGCGCGAGGCGCAGCGCGCCGTCGCGGAGGCCGCCGAGCGCGAACGCGAGGAACGCGCGCGCGAGAAGAGCAAGCGCGAGCTGTTCGCTTTCACCGTCGGCACGGTGGTGCCGCTGCGTGCCGTCGCACGCGCGGCGAGCGACGCGCGCCCGCCCGAGCCGCGCGCCCGTCAGCGCGAAGCCGACGAGGCGGCGGTGATGCTCGAGGCGATCTCTGACGAGTTCGACGTCGAATCACTGCTCGACACCGACGAGGCGCTGTCGTTCCGCCGCCCCGGCATCGGCCCCGAGGTCGTGCGCAAGCTGCGGCGCGGCGTCTGGGCGATCCAGGCCCAGCTCGATCTGCACGGCCTGCGCCGCGACGAGGCCCGCGAGCGCCTGGCGCTGTTCGTCCACGACGCGCGCCGGGCCGGGTTGCGCTGCGTGCGCGTGATCCACGGCAAGGGCAACGGCTCGCCGGGGCGCGAGCCAGTGCTCAAGAGCAAGGTCAAGACCTGGCTGGTGCAGAAGAAGGACGTGATCGCCTTCACCCAGGCGCGCGCCAGCGACGGCGGCACCGGCGCGCTGCTGGTCCTGCTGGGGCCGACAGCGCCGCGCTCACGCGCCGGCGCGGTTGCGCATCCAGTCCGCGGTGCCGAAGAATGATTCGGCCAGGCGCTGCGCGAGCGCCGGGTCGACCGCCTGCTCGCTCATCGCGCGCTCCATGCACGCCAGCCACTGGTCGCGCTCGCGGATGCCGATGCTGAACGGCAGGTGCCGCGCCCGCAGCATCGGGTGCCCGAAGCGGTCGGTGTAGTGCGACGGGCCGCCGAGCCAGCCGCACAGGAACCAGAACAGCTTGTCGCGCGAGCCCTCCAGCGTCGTCGGGTGCAGCGCGCGCAGCTCGGCCCAGCCCGGCTCCAGGTCCATCAGGTCGTAGAAGCGGTCGACCAGCGCGCGCACGCCCGATTCGCCACCGAGACGCTCGAACGGCGTCGGGGCCGCGGGTTCCTCGATCATGGCGCGATCCGTGCGGCAATCGCATCGACGGCCTGCGCCGCCGGGCAGCCGGGCAGGATCTCGAGCAGCAGCTGGCGCTTCTGCACCGCCTCGCGCACGCTCGGGTCGAGCAGCACTTCGCCGACCAGATCGAGCACCGGCGCGTCGCTGCCCTCGGGCAGCATCGGCGCGACGAACTTGTCGACGACGAGTTGCAACTGGTGGCAGATCACCTTGCCCTCGCCGAGGCGCCCGACCTGGTTGACGACCAGGCGGATCGCGCGGCGCTGCTGCTGCGTCGCGAGCACCTTGATCGTCGCGTAGGCGTCGGTCATCGAGGTCGGCTCGGGCGTTGCGATCACGAGCACGTCGTCGGCCAGCGAGACGGCGTAGAGCACCACGTCGGAAATGCCGGCGCCGGTGTCGAGCAGGATGTGGTCGAAGCGCGGCGCGAGCGTTTCGATGATGCGCTGCAATTGGTCGCGCACCTCCGGCGTCAGGCGCGAGTACTCGACCAGCCCGGAGCCGGCGAGCAACACGGAGAAGCCGCCGGGCGCCGGCAGGATGGCGTCCTCGAGCGCCACCTTGCCGGTGAACACGTCGTGCAGCGTGACCTTGGGGTACAGGTTCAGCACCACGTCGAGATTGGCCAGGCCGAGGTCGGCATCCAGCACGAGCACGCGCTGTCCGCGCTTGGCGAGCGCCGCGGCCAGATTGGCCGACAGGAAGGTCTTGCCCACGCCGCCCTTGCCGCTGGTGATGGCCATGGTGCGCGCGCGGCGGGCCGGCGCATTGGGAACAGGGACGCTCATTCGAACTCCGCAAACTTCGAGGTGCCGAACAGCAGGCCTTTTTCCTCGGCGCTGACGAGCGAGACGGGGGGCTGCTCGAGGCAGGCACGGTCGCGCCCCTCGGTCTTGGCCCGGTAGAGCTGCTGGTCTGCGCGCTCCAGCCACAGCGGCGCGGACGAACGCACCCACTGCGGCGCGAACGCGCCGCCGATGCTGACGGTGACGGTGATCTGCTGGCCCGGCGCGATCGCGATCGGCGCCCGCTGGACGCGCGCGCGCACCCGCTCGGCCACCGCCAGGCCGAACGACGGCGGGCAGTTGGGCAGGATCATCGCGAACTCCTCGCCGCCGACGCGCGCGAGCGTGTCCATCGGCCGGATGCACTCCTGCAGCGACTGCGCGACGCTGCGCAGCACCAGGTCACCCGCCGGGTGACCGTGGCCGTCGTTGACGCGCTTGAAATGGTCGATGTCGATCATCAGCATCAGCGCGGGCTCGCCGGCGCGCGCGACGCGGTCGATCTCGCTGGTCAACGCCATCTCGAACTGGCGGCGGTTCGACAGACCGGTGAGCGCATCGCGGCTGGAGAGTTCACACAGCGCGTCGAGCACCGCCTGCATCCACGCCGTCTGACCGACCGCGTGGCGGTCCGGAAGTTCAAACCCCGATTGCTGCAGCAATTGAAGCGCCGGCGCGAGGCGCAGCGGCACGGCGGCGGCGGCGGCGGGAGCAGGGTCGGGCGTGGCGTGCACGAGTCAGAGGTCGGCAGGGGTAAAAGACAGTAACGCGACAAGTCTAGCAGCGGCCCGCCGGCATACGGCCCGGAAAGACAGGCCCTCCGTCGCCCCACCAAGCGCGGCAACCGCGCGCCGCCGCTCAAGACGGGGACGAACCGGTCGATAAAGCTTCTGGGCCGGCATCCGATCGCCGACCGGCCCGCCCTTGCCGCACCCGACCCGGAGACCCCCATGAGCGCCGCAGCCCTGTCCATCGCACCGGCGAGACCGCTGGCCGACGCCGGCCTGGCGGAACCCACCGGCGAGTTCAGCTTCGACGCGCGGGACTTCGAGCGCGTGCGCGCCCTCATCTATGCGCGGGCCGGCATCAGCCTGCACGCCGGCAAGCAGGCGATGGTCTACAGCCGTCTGTCGCGTCGCCTGCGCGAGACCGGCCACCGGTCGTTCGGCTCCTACCTGCAGTGGCTGGAGGCCGCCGCCGGCCCGGCCGCCGACGACGAGTGGCAGGAATTCGTCAACTGCCTGACCACCAACCTGACCTCGTTCTTCCGCGAGTCGCATCACTTCGATGCCCTGAGCGCCGAACTGAAGGCGCGCGGCCGCCAGCCGCTGCGCATCTGGTGCAACGCCGCGTCGACCGGCGAGGAACCGTACACGATCGCGATGACGGTGGCCGACGCGCTGGGCACCACGGCCGACGCGAAGATCATCGCCAGCGACATCGACACCAAGGTGCTCGCGACCGCGAGCCGCGGCGTCTACCCGGTGGACGCGCGCGGCCTGTCGCCCGAGCTGCAGCGCCGCCACTTCATGCGCGGTACCGGCGCGAACGCCGGCTTCATGCGCGTCAAGCCCGAGCTGGCGAAGCTGATCGAGTTCCGGCCGCACAACCTGATGGACGCGCGCTGGTCGCTCGGCGAGCCGTTCGACATCGTGTTCTGCCGCAACGTGATGATCTATTTCGACAACCCGACGCAGCGCCGCGTGCTCGGCCAGATCCACGCGGCGATGAAGCCGAAGGGGCTGATGTTCGTCGGCCACTCCGAGAACTTCACGGACATGAAGGACCTGTTCCGCCTGCGCGGCAAGACGATCTACGAGCGCGTCTGACCGCCGCGCCGCACCCGCCATGGCCCTCGCCTCCACCACCTTCTCCGCCGTGCGTCCGCAACCGGCGCTCGGCACCTCGTCCGCGCGCCTGCAGCGGCTCAAGGGGCAGCCACGCAAGCCCGGCGAGGCCTCGTTCTTCTTCCACGACGCGTACTTCAACAACGACGCCGTGAAGATCCTGCCCTGCGAGTACTTCGTGTACCACGAGGACATCCTGATCATGACGACGCTGGGCTCGTGCATCGCCGCGTGCCTGTGGGACCGCGAGGCCAAGATCGGCGGCATGAACCACTTCATGCTGCCCGAAGGCGACGCCGGCTCGGGCCGCTACGGCTCGTATGCGATGGAACTGCTGATCAACGAGATGATGAAGCAGGGCGCCACCCGCGCGACGATGGAGGCCAAGGTCTTCGGCGGCGGCCAGGTGGTCGACGGCATGACCTCGATGAACATCGGCGAGCGCAACACCGCATTCATCACCGACTACCTGAAGACCGAGCGCATCCCGATCGTCTCCAAGGACGTGCTGGGCATCCACGCACGCAAGGTGTGCTTCCTGCCAGCCAGCGGCAAGGCCATGGTCAAGCGACTGGCCGCCACCAACAGCGCCGCGCTCGTTGCGCAGGACCGCGCGGCGGTGCAGCAGGCCGTGCCGCAGAGCACCGGCGGCGGATCGGTCGACCTGTTCTGACCGCCGCGCCGCGACCGAGAGAGACAAGCTGGAGCCGACAAGATGGCAAAGACCCGTGTGGTGGTGGTGGACGACTCGGCGCTGGTGCGCAGCCTGCTGAGCGCCATCATCAGTCGCCAGACCGACATGGAATGCGTCGGCACCGCGGCCGACCCGCTGATCGCGCGCGAGATGATCCGCGCGCTGAACCCCGACGTGATCACGCTCGACGTCGAGATGCCGCGCATGGACGGCATCGACTTCCTCGGCAAGCTGATGCGGCTGCGACCGACGCCGGTCGTGATGGTCTCGACGCTGACCGAGCAAGGGGCCGAGGTCACGCTGCGCGCGCTCGAACTGGGCGCGATCGATTTCGTCGCCAAGCCGAAGATCGGCGTCGCCGACGGCCTGCGACTGCTGGCCGACGACATCACCGACAAGATCCGCGTCGCGTCCAAGGCGCAATTGCGCCGCCCTGCCCCGGCGAGCACGCGCGCCGGTGACAAGCCGGCCGCGCCGGTCAGCGCGATCGGGCGCCTGTCGACCGAGAAGATCGTCTTCATCGGCGCCTCCACCGGCGGCACCGAGGCCACCAAGGAAGTGCTGACGAACCTGCCGCCGGACTGCCCGGCGATCGTCATCACGCAGCACATGCCGGCCGGCTTCACGAAGAGCTACGCGGCGCGGCTGGATGGCCTGTGCCGCATCCGCGTCGCCGAGGCGCGCGACGGCGAGCGCATCCTGCCCGGCCACGCCTACATCGCGCCCGGCGGCACGGCGCACCTGAGCGTCGAACGCTCGGGCGCGAACTACGTCGCCCGCGTGGTCGAGGGCGATCCGGTCAACCGGCACCGTCCTTCGGTCGAGGTGCTGTTCAAGTCGGCGGCGCGCGTGGCCGGGCCGAACGCGCTTGGCATCATGCTGACCGGCATGGGCGCCGACGGCGCGACGGCGATGCGCGAGATGCGCGAGGCCGGCAGCTACAACCTGGTGCAGGACGAGGCGAGCTGCGTCGTCTTCGGCATGCCGCGCGAGGCGATCGCCGCCGGCGCCGCGCACGAGGTGCTGCCGCTGACGCAGATCGCGCCGCGCCTGATCGAACGGCTGCGCAGCACGTCGGGCCTGTCCAGCAACCGCGTCTGATCGGTCAGGGCAGGAACAAGGCCTGCAGATCGCTGAGGAAGTCGAAGCCGCGTTCGGTCGGCCAGACGCGCGCGAAGTCGCGCTCGATCAATCCCTTGCGCTCGGCGGCGTCCAGGCCCGCGGCGAGGGCGGCCAGCGACAACCCGGTGCGCTCGCTGAACCGTGCAAGCTCGAAGCCGTCGCGCAGCCGCGTCGCGTTCAGCATGAACTCGAACGGCAGCTGGTCGCGCGGCACCTCCTCGTCGCTGGCGATCGCGTGGCCGGCCAGCGCGCGGGTCATGTACTGCGCCGGCTCCTTGAAGCGCGCCTGGCGCACCACGCGGTGCGGGAACGAGAGCTTGCTGTGCGCGCCGGCGCCGATGCCGAGGTAGTCGCCGAACTGCCAGTAGTTCCAGTTGTGCTCGCAACGGTGACCCGGGCGCGCGAAGGCGGAGACCTCGTAGCGCGTCATGCCGGCGGCGCCGGCGCCCGCGGTGATCCGGTCCAGCATCTCGAACGCGGTGTCGTCGTCCGGCAAGGCCGGCGGGTACTTCGCGAAGACGGTGTTCGGCTCGAGCGTCAGGTGGTAGACCGACAGGTGCGGCGGCTCGAAGGCCAGTGCGGTCTGCAAATCGCGCTCGAACTCGGCGATCGACTGGCCGGGCAGTGCGTACATCAGGTCGAGGTTGAAGGTCTCGAACGCGGCGCGCGCCTCGTCCACCGCCGCGCGCGCCTGCGCCGCGTCGTGCACGCGGCCGAGCGCGGCGAGCTTGGCGTCGTCGAAGCTCTGCACGCCGACCGACAGCCGCGTGACGCCGGCCGCGCGATAGCCGTGGAAGCGCTCGCGCTCGAAGGTGCCGGGGTTGGCCTCGAGCGTGATCTCGCACATGGGCTCGAGCGGCAGGCGGGCGCGGATGTCGCCGATCAGCCGGGCGATCGAGTCCGGCGTGAACAGGCTCGGTGTGCCGCCACCGATGAAGATCGTGTGCACGCGGCGGCCCCAGATGAACGGGAGCGCGGCTTCGAGATCGGCATTGAGCGCGTCGAGGTAGCGGGAGTGATCGGCTTCGCCCCGCTGCTCGTGGGAGTTGAAGTCGCAGTACGGGCACTTCTTGAGGCACCACGGCAGGTGCACGTAGAGCGACAGGGGCGGCAGCGCGGCCAGACTCAACGTGCCGGGGCGCATGTAGCGGGCCAGCCGTTCCGCGACGGGTTCAGCCGCCGCCGAGGCTGTCGCGATCGGAATGCTAGCCACGGTGCCAGGCCTCGCGCATCAGCGTCAGCATCTGCGCCGCGGCGATGGCGCGGTGGCTGTAAGCGTTCTTCGTCGGCGCGTCGAGTTCGGCCACCGCACGACCGAGCACGGGAATGAACATCAGCGGGTCGTAGCCGAAACCGCCGCTGCCCACCGGCGCGTGCAGGATCTCGCCGAACCAGCGACCGACGGCGACCAGCGGCTCGGGGTCATCGGCCGAGCGCACCGCCACCAGCGTGCTGATGAAGCGTGCGCGTCGGTCCGTCACGCTGCTCAGCCGATCGAGCAGCAGCGCGTTGTTCGCGGCATCCTGCAGCGCGCGGTGGTCCTCGCGATCCACTTCGGTGGTCGCGAGTTCGGCGAAGTGCGCGGAGTACACGCCCGGCGCCCCGCCCAGCGCGTCGACACACAGGCCCGAATCGTCGGCGATCGCCGCGCCGCCGACCTGCCGGGCGGCGTGTCGCGCCTTGGCCAGCGCGTTCTCGACGAAGGTGTGGAACGGCTCGTCGGCCTCGGCCACGCCGAGCGTGCCCTGCGCCACCAGTTCGACCCCGGCCGGTACCAGCAGCGCCTGGAGTTCGCCGAGCTTCTTGCGGTTGTTCGAGGCGAGGACCAGCCGCATCGGATCAGAGTCCCAAGGCCTGGCGCTGCGCGGCCACCAGTTCGCGGATGCCCTTGTCGGCCAGGCCGAGCAGCGTGCCCATCTCGTCGCGCGAGAACGCCGCGCCTTCGGCGGTGCCCTGCACTTCGACGAAGCCGCCCGCGCCCGTCATCACCACGTTCATGTCGGTGTCGCAGGCCGAGTCCTCGATGTATTCGAGGTCGAGCAGCGGGGTGCCGTCGACGATGCCGACCGAGATCGCCGCGACGAACTCCTTGATCGGCGACGCGCCGACCGCGGCACTGAGCTTGCCCTGCGCCTGCAGCCACGTGACCGCGTCGTGTGCCGCGACGAACGCGCCGGTGATGGCGGCGGTGCGCGTGCCGCCGTCGGCCTGGATCACGTCGCAATCGAGCGAGATCGTGCGTTCGCCCAGCGCCTTCAGGTCGAACACGCAACGCAGTGAGCGGCCGATCAGGCGCTGGATCTCCTGCGTGCGACCGCTCTGCTTGCCGCGCGCGGCCTCGCGGTCACTGCGGGTGTGGGTGGCGCGCGGCAGCATGCCGTACTCGGCGGTGACCCAGCCCTCGCCCGAGCCGCGCTTGTGCGGCGGCACTTTCTCTTCGACCGACGCGGTGCACAGCACCTTGGTCGCGCCGAATTCGATCAGCACCGAGCCCTCGGCGTGCTTGGTGTAGCGGCGGGTGATGGTGACGGGGCGGAGGGCGTCCGCGGCGCGGGAGTCTGAGCGTTTGAATGTCATCCGCGTATTGTCCACGCGGACGGTATGCCCCGATTCAGCTCTTCTTCTGGGAAGAGCGCCGGATCGCTTCGTTGATCTCGCGGATCGAGCGCTCGATCTCGGCGTCGTCGAGCTCGTCGGGCGCGTCGCTGCCGAGCACGCTGGCCTGGATCGTCGAGGCGAACACCTCTTCGCCGAGCTGCTGGGTCGAGACGCCCGTGGTGCTGTCGTTGTCCTCCGCAGCCTCCCACTCGACCGCGAGGACCGAGACGTTGTCGCTCTTCGCGCCGCCGTTGCGCAGCGCCTGCTCGACCAGCTCGGGCACCGCGTCGGAGATCACGTTCTTCGAGAGCTGCTCGACGATCACCGCATCCTCGACCGTGCCCCACAGCCCGTCGGAGCACAGCAGCAGCCGGTCGCCGGCCTGCAGCAGCAGCGGCCCGACGGTGTCGATCACCGGCTTGCCGGGGCTGCCCAGGCAGGTGAACAGCACGTTGCGATTGAAGCGGTCGGGCATCGGCACGACATGGCTCATCGTCTGCTGCAATTCGGAATACGAGTGGTCGCGGGTGCGGGCGATCAGCTTGTCGCCGCGCACCAGGTACAGCCGCGAGTCGCCGCAGTGCGCCCAGTAGGCCGCGTTGCCCTGCAGCAGGCAGGCGACGACGGTCGTGCGCGGGGTGTCGATCAGCGCCTTCTGAGTGGCGTAGCGCAGCAGCTGGTGGTGGCCGGCGATCGTCGCTTCCTGCAAGAAGCGCAGCGGGTCGGCCAGCGTGGGCTTGCAGTCGCGCTGGAACATCGCGGCGAGCGTCTGCAACGCGAGCTGCGAAGCGACCTCCCCTTCGGGGTGCCCGCCCATGCCGTCGGCGAGCGCGAACAGCCCTGCGTCCCGCGTGTAGCAATAGCCCATGCGGTCTTCGTTTTTTTCGCGGCCGCCCTTTCGGCTGACCTGGTAGACGGAGAAGCGCATCGTGGTGCTCCCCCTCAGGCCTTGGCGCCGGCGGTCAGGTTCTCGAGCTGGAGCTTCAGGCGCTCGCTGAAGCTGAGCTTGGTATAGCGGCGCTCGGTCTCGCGGGCCAGTTCCTTCTGCAGCGCGAACACGCTCTGCGGGCGCGACAGCGGGTCGAGCGACATGCACCACTCGGTCACTTCGATCAGGTTGTCCGAGTAGACATTGCGCAGGCGTGACAGGCTGAGCGCCAGGCGGTCCTTCTCGATCCGCTGCGGCGCGTCGTTCGGCGGGTAGCCCTGCATGCAGGCGTAGATGCAGGCGCCGATCGCGTAGATGTCGGTCCAGGGGCCGAGCGAGCCGTCGCGCCGGTACATCTCGGGCGCGGCGAAGCCGGGCGTGTACATCGGGCGGATGAAGTTGCCTTCCTTGCTCAGCACTTCGCGCGCGGCGCCGAAGTCGAGCAGCACCGCCTTGTTCTCGTTGGTGATGAAGATGTTCGCCGGCTTGATGTCCAGGTGCAGCATCTTGTGCTGGTGGACGATGCGCAAGCCGCGCAGGATCTCGTCGAACAGCGAGCGGATCGTGCTTTCGCGGAATACCTTGTCGCGCTTCAGGTCGCGCGCGGTGACGATGAAATCCTGCAGCGTGTCGCCCTGCAGGTAGTTCATCACCATGTACACGGTTTCGTTCTCGCGGAAGAAGTTCAGCACCGAGACGACGCTCGGGTGGCTGATCTGCGCCAGTGAGCGCCCTTCTTCGAAGAAACTCTTCAGGCCAAGCCGGTACAGCGGCTGCTTCTCGGGCTTGACCCGCGGCGTCAGTTCGCCGGGCGAGCGCTCGGCGAGCGAGGACGGGAGGTACTCTTTCAGCGCGACCAGGTGCCGGTCGGCGTCTTCACACAGGTACACCACGCCGAACCCACCGGCGGCGAGCTTCTTGATGACCTGGTAGCCACCCACCACCGTGCCGGAAGGCAAGGGAGCGGGTTTGGGCTTTGACATAATCCGGTTTTCTCTCGGTAATTGTGAATGGCAGTCTACAGCATGACCGGCTTCGCGAGCGCCTCCTCCGGGCCTCGTTCCGCTTCGGAAACAGCGGGCGCTGCGGACAATTTGGCAAGCCGCGCGACCGGTGCCGCGGCCGCCACCATCCACGTCGAGCTGCGCTCGGTTAACAATCGGTTTCTGGACGTTTCGTTTCGGCTGCCCGACGAGTTCCGCTCGCTGGAACCGACCCTGCGCGAGTTGATCGCCGGTGCGTTCAAGCGCGGCAAGATCGAGTTGCGCCTGAACACGCGCAGCGACAGCGAGACCCAGTGGCCCCAGCCGCAGACCGACCAGTTGAACCGCCTGGTGCGCCTGGAAAGCACCGTGCGCGGCTGGTTGCCGAACGCCGCCGGGCTGTCCGTTCATGAAGTCCTGCAGTGGTGCAAGGGCAGTGCCACCAGCGAGAAGCTGGACGAGCCGGCGCTCGACGCGGCCCGGCGTTGCATCGCCGGACTGCGCGAAGCGCGCGCCCGAGAAGGCGAGCGGCTCGTCAAGGTGCTGATGGAACGCGTCGACCGGCTGCGCGAACTCGCGCTGCAGGCCGAGCCGCTCGTGCCGGCGGTCGTCAAGCGTCAACAGCAGCGTTTCCTGGAGCGCTGGACCGAAGCACTCGAGGCCACCGGCGCCGCCAACACGATCTCGCGCGAGGCACTGCAGGAGCGCGCGCTGAACGAGGCCGCCGCGTACTCGATCCGCATCGACGTCGCGGAGGAACTCGCGCGGCTGCGCTCCCATCTCGACGAGATCGCGCGGCTGCTGAAGGCCGGCGGCGAGGTCGGCAAGCGGCTCGACTTCCTGATCCAGGAGCTGCTGCGCGAGGCCAACACGCTCGGCTCCAAGGCCTCGGCGCTGGAGCTCACGAACATCTCGGTCGAGATGAAGGTCGCGATCGAGCAGTTGCGCGAGCAGGTGCAGAACATCGAGTAGGAATCGGACTGACCATGGACTACCCTGGCAACCTGTTCGTCGTCGCCGCACCCAGCGGGGCCGGCAAGTCGAGCCTGGTCAGCGCGCTGCTGCAGGTCGATTCGCACCTCGTCGTCGCGGTCTCGCACACCACCCGGGCGCCGCGCGGGCAGGAGCAGCAGGACCGCGAGTACCACTTCACCGACGAGGCGACCTTCCGCGCGATGATCGCGCGCGGCGAGTTCTTCGAGTGGGCCGAGGTGCACGGCCACCTCTACGGCACCTCGCGCGCCGCGATCGAGACCCGCATCACCGGCGGTCAGGACGTGGTGCTGGAGATCGACTGGCAGGGCGCGCTGCAGATCAAGAAGCTGTTCCCGAACGCGATCCTGATCTTCATCCTGCCGCCGAGCTGGGAGGAACTCCAGCAGCGCCTGAACCGGCGCGGCGAGGACAAGCCCGAGGTCATCGCGAAGCGCATGGAGAACGCCCGCATCGAGGTGTCCAAGGCCCGCGAGTTCGACTTCGTTATAATCAATGCCTTGTTTGAAACGGCGCTCTTCGATCTGAAGGCGATCGTTCATTCGCAGCGCCTCAAGTACGCTGCACTCCAAAGAAGCAAGCCTGCTGTCTTTGCCGCGCTCGACCTGAGCTGATCTGGCTGGACACGACAGCTGAACACCGAAAGACATCATGGCCCGCATCACCGTCGAAGATTGCCTCACCAAGATCCCGAACCGGTTCCAGCTGGTGCTCGCCGCGACCTACCGCGCGCGCATGCTGAGCCAGGGCCATGCCCCGAAGATCGAGACCAAGAACAAGCCCGGCGTGACCGCGCTGCGCGAGATCGCGGCCGGCGAGATCGGCATCGAGATGCTGCGCAAGGTGCCGGTCTGAATTGACTTCCCCGGTGGCGCGGCACGCCACCGCCCGCCCGGCGGGTAGCCCCCTACCGACCCTCGCGGTCGATCCACGTTAAATTCGGGTCATGACCGCCCGCGCCCCCAACGCCCTGCGAGACCCGGCCCCCACCGCCGTCGCGGGCAAGCGCGCCCCGCCCTCCAAGCCCTTGCCGGCCGCGGTCGACGCCGCCGCCGCGTCCTTCGCCGCACTGACCCACAAGCTCGACTACCTCGACCCGGCCGACACCAAGCGGGTGCGCGAGGCCTACCGCTTCGCCGACGAGGCGCACCTCGGCCAGTTCCGTGCCAGCGGCGAGCCTTACATCACCCATCCGATCGCGGTCGCCGGCCTGTGCGCCGACTGGAAGCTCGACGCGCAGGCCATCATGGCCGCGCTGATGCACGACGCGATGGAAGATTGCGGCATCACGAAGATCGAGCTGATCGAGAAGTTCGGCGCACCGGTGGCCGACCTGGTCGACGGCCTGACCAAGCTCGACAAGCTGCAGTTCTCGACCCGCGAGGAATCGCAGGCCGAGTCGTTCCGCAAGATGCTGCTGGCGATGGCGCGCGATGTGCGCGTGATCCTGATCAAGCTCGCCGACCGCCTGCACAACATGCGCACGATGGACGCGATGGCCGCGTCCAAGCGCACCCGCATCGCCGGCGAGACGCTCGAGATCTACGCGCCGATCGCGCACCGCCTCGGCCTGAACCAGACCTACCGCGAGTTGCAGGAGCTGTCGTTCGAGCACCTGCGGCCGTGGCGGCAGGCGGCGCTGTCCAAGGCCGTGCAGAAGGCGCGCGGCTATCGGCGCGACATCGTCGAGCGCATCCAGCACGACGTCGAGCGCGCGTTCCTGCAGGCCAAGCTGCCGGTGCAGGTCTACGGCCGCGAGAAGACGCTGTTCTCGATCTACAAGAAGATGCGCGAGAAGCACCTGACCTTCGCGCAGGTCAACGACATCTTCGGCTTCCGGATCGTGGTCGCCGACCTGATGCAGTGCTACATGGCGCTGGGCGTGCTCCATCAGCTCTTCAAACCTCTTCCCGGCCGCTTCAAGGACTACATCGCGATCCCGAAGGCCAACGGCTACCAGTCCCTGCACACCACGCTGGTCAGCCCGCTCGGCACGGCGGTCGAGTTCCAGATCCGCACCGAGCAGATGCATGCGATCGCCGAGAAGGGCATCGCCGCGCACTGGCTCTACAAGAGCGGCGGCGCGCAGGTGCAGGAGGCGCAGCGCCTGGGCGCGATGTGGCTGCAGTCGCTGATCGACATCCAGGACGAGACGCACGACGCGAACGAGTTCCTCGAGCATGTCAAGATCGACCTGTTCCCCGACGCGGTCTACGTGTTCACGCCGAAGAGCAAGATCCTGGCCCTGCCGCGCGGCGCAACCCCGGTCGACTTCGCCTACGCGATCCACACCGACGTCGGTGACCACACCGTCGCCGCCAAGGTCAACGGCGAGCCGGTGGCGCTGCGCACCGAGCTGCGCAGCGGCGACGTGGTCGAGATCGTCAGCACCGCCGGCGCGCGGCCGAACCCGGCGTGGCTGAACTTCGTGCGCACCGGCCGCGCGCGCTCGAAGATCCGCCACTACCTGAAGAACATGGAGCAGGAAGAGTCGCGCGACCTGGGCGAGAAGATGCTCGCGCAGGCGATGCGCGCGGAAGGCATGCAGCTGCCAGGCAGCGAGCCGCCCGAGGCCGCGCTGTGGCAGCAGCTGACCCGCTGGAGCGGCAACAAGACCCGCGACGACCTGTTCACCGACATCGGCCTCGGCCGCAAGATCGCCACCATCGTTGCGAAGCGGCTCGCGCGCCTGCTGGCCGAGCACGGCACCAAGCCCGACGCGCTGACGCTGACGATGGGCCGGTACGCCGCCGACGACGCCGCACCGGCGCAAGGCATGGTGCTGATCGACGGCAGCGAGGGCGCGTCGGTCCAGCTGGCACCGTGTTGCCGGCCGATCCCGGGCGACGCGATCGTCGGCTACCTGGGCCGCGGCGAGGGGCTGATGGTTCACACCGTCGAGTGCAGCGTCGGTAAGCGGCTGTTCGAGCGCGACAGCGAGCACTGGATGAGCGTCGACTGGGCCGAGCAGCCGTCACGCTCGTTCGAGACGGCGGTGACGCTGCTCGTCACCAATGGCAAGGGCGTGCTGGCACAGGTGGCCCAGGCGGTGAGCGAGGCCGAGGCCGACATCACCCACATCGAGATGGGCAACGAACCTGCCGCCGAGACCACCGAGCTGCAGCTGCTGCTCAGCGTGCGCGACCGCCTGCACCTCGCCGACGTGATGCGCACGCTCAAGCGCGCGCCGTCGGTGCAGCGCGTCGCCCGCGTCAAGCCCTAGCGTTCCTCGCCGGCCTGCGGCGGCGCCGGATAGCGCACGTCGATCACCTCGATCTGCTCGAGCCCACCCGGCGTCATCAGCTGCACCTCGTCGCCGACCCGCGCCTTCAGCAGGGCCCGTGCGATCGGTGCGATCCAGCTGACCTCGCCGTTCAGGTTGTCGACCTCGTCGATGCCCTTGATCGTGACCGTGCGCTCCTCGCCGCGCTGGTTCACGTAGGTCACCGTGGCGCCGAAGAACACCTGGTCGTGGCCGTAGTGCAGCGACGGGTCGGCGACCTCGGCGATGTCGAGCCGCTTGGTCAGGAAGCGGATGCGCCGGTCGATCTCGCGCAGCCGCTTCTTGCCGTACAGGTAGTCGCCGTTCTCCGAGCGGTCGCCGTTCTTCGCGGCCCACGAGACGATCTCGACGATCTTCGGCCGCTCGTCGTCGAGCAGCGTCAGCAGTTCGGCGCGCAGCCGCGCGTAGCCGGCGGGCGTCAGGTAGTTCTTGGTCCCGGCGGGCAACGCGGGCAGCGCGATGTCGTCATCGTCCTCGTCGCCGGCGTTGTCGGACTCGCGGGTGAAAGCCTTGTTCATCGAATCGCTGCGGTGTTCGTCAACCGCGATTCTGAACGCGGCGCCTCAGACCGGCTTGGTGTCGAACATCAGCAGTTCGACGCCCGCCTGGGCGAAGTTCGCCAGGTCGCCGGCAGTCGCCTGGCCCTCGGGCGACCCGAACGCCGCCTGGATCGCGGCCAGCGAATCGAACCCGAGGATCGCGGCCAGATGATAGGCCGACTCGCCCTGCGCCGAGCCCACCGGGCCGTCGCTGACCTCGTAGCTCTTCAGCCCGGGAATCTTCTTGGCCTTCGGCACGTGGGTCGAGAAGTAGTAGGCGTCGAACGCCGCCGCGTCGGCGGGCTTCTTGTAGAGGGCGACGAGCTTGGCCATGAAGATGTCTCCTGTCGATTGGGAATGGGAACGGGAACGGGAACAAGGTCGGCCTGCTTGTACAACGTCGCGTCGCGCACGTACAGAGGGGCAAGCCTACAAGTCGTACCAGCCGAGCCCGAGGATGAAACCGGATGCCCGGCCGCCATCGGCTCGCTGCTCTGCACGCTGAAGTCGATGGCGAGCTTCTCGCGCTTCAACCAGTGGCGCACGCCGATCTGAGTGAACGTGACCTCGCCCTCGCGTGCCAGTTCCGCAAAGAGCGTCGTGCGCCTGAACAGCTCGCGCTCGACGCCCACCGCGCCGGTCCAGACGCGGCGCTCGTCGCGCGCCTTGCTGATGCCTGCGTTCAGATGGAGGAGCGCGCCGCTCTTGCCGAGGACGATTGTCAGCGGCACCTTGACCCCGAGGTACGGGACCGTGCCGTCAGAACGCGTGCGTTCCACGCCGAGCGTCGCGCTGACGCCGACGCCCCAGCCGTCGCTGGCCAGGTTGTTGAACAGCTGCTTGAACTCGATCTCGGCCTCGTGCCCGGTTTCGGCGTCGCGCCGATCGACGAAGCGCGAGAGTTCGAACTGCACCGACCGGCCCTCGCCGAAGGTGTACTCGGGCTCGAACGACAGCCCGCGCACGCTGCCGAGCCGCTGCGTCCACGACTCGAACGACCAGACCTGCTCCTCGTCTTCGAGCACGGCCGTCCGTGCGACCTGGAACGGCCGATCATTGGCCCGCGCGGGCGACGCGGACAGCAAGGCGCCCAGAGCGATGATCGCGACGGTGCCGTGCGCCGCCAGCCCGGCCCCGCCGCGGCGCAGCAGCGGCCCGGCGTAGCGCGCCAGCAGCAGGGCGAGCGCGAGGCCGCCGAAGAGCGCGCGCAGGTCGGCACGCACCGGTGTGGGCTTGGCCAGCGCCGGCGCGGTCAGCGCGTCGACCAGTGCGTCCACCGACTCGAGCCTCACGAACGCCAGCCCCTGTTCGCGTCCCAACAGCCGCAGGTACGGCTCGCGCAATGCCGACAGGTGCTCGCTGCCGGGCGTCGCGCCGAGCGCCGGCAGCGGTGCGGCGGCGGCGTCGTCGGTCATGCGCTCGCCGCCGACGCTGGTGGCGCGGCCGCTGCCGTACACGTCGGCCTGCGCCACCTCGTCCGCCTGCCAGAAGCCGAGCGGGCGCCCGCTCGGGTCGCTCTTCGGGATCGGCGACGGCCGGGCGGCACCGACGCCGACGAGCACGCCGGCCACGTCGCCGGGCTTGTCGTCGAAGCGCGGCCGGTGCTGCGCGCTCAGCGGCGGCGCCTCCTGGCCGTCGGTCACGAACACCAGCGACGGGCTGCCGGGCAGGCGGCGCGCCAGCTCGAAGCCGCTGTGCAGGCCCTTGGCGATCTCGCTGTTGCCGCTCCAGGCCATGCGGCCATCGATGCGGGCGAGCGTCGCGCGCAACTCGGCCAGGTTGGCGCAGACCTCGACCGGCTCGAACAGCAGGAACGAGCGGTACTCGGTGAATACAGCCCAGCCGATCTTCGAGCCGCAGGGCAGGCGCAGCAAGGCCTCGCGCAGCGCGCTCTTCGCGAACGCCAGGCGCGAGGCCGGCTTGCCGGCGAGCGCCTCGTCCTGGACGTCCATGCTTTGCGTGATGTCGAGCACCACCACGTGGTCGAAGCGCGCGCGCTCGACCGGCCAGCCCGGCCGCAGCAGGCAGGCCGCGAGGGCGATGCCCGCGCCCGCAAGCAGCCAGCGGGCGCTGTGGGTGTGCCACGACGCGGTCAGGCGGTCGATGAAGCGGGAGATCGTCGTCATGGGAGCCCCGGTGAATAGCCGCGCATCGTCGTCACCGCGCGCTCGCGGTTGCGCTCCTGCGTGACCGGTCCGGCGTCTTCGTCGTCCGGGTCCGGCAGCAGGCGCTGGGCGCGCTCGAGGTTGTAGCGCGCGTCCCAGTTCGACGGATCGTCGCGCAGCACGTCGCGGTAATACTCCTTGGCGAGTTCGAGCAGCGCGATGGCCTGGCCCGGCTGCGCGCTGGCGCGCACCTCGATCGCCTGGCGCACCAGCAGGTTGGCGCTGTTGTAGCGCGCCGCCGCGCCGAGCCGGGGGTCGCCCTGCAGCGCGCGGTAGCGGTTCAGCGCGACGTCGCGCGCACTGCTGGCGGCCGCGTCCTGGGCCTGTGCATGGGCGCGCGCGAAACGCAGTTCCGGCGGCTCGCCGGGCTGGTCGGCGGCGGTGTCGGCCTTCTCGATCCGGGCGTTGGTCCGCGCCGCGCGCCACAGGGCCGCGGCATCGAACAGCACCGCGAGCAGCGCGAAAGCAAGGAGTGCCAGCACCAGGCGGGTCCGCGAACGCGTGGCTAGGCCCATCGCCGCAGCTCCATTAAATTGGCCGCGAGCAGCGCCAGCACTGCGCCGAGCGCGACCGCGTAGCCGACGCCGGAGAGATCGCGCCGCGGCACCGTGTCTTGGTAGGTGATCGGCAGGTTCTCGAGCCGGTTCACGTCGTCCACCGCCTGTTGCAGCGCCTCGGGCGTGCCGGCCTCGTAGGCGCGGTACGGCGTGCCGAGCGACAGGAAGTAGCGGTGCAGGAAATACTCCGGCACCGCATCGGCGTTCTCGGGGGGCTCGGCCTGGTCGGGCAGCAGGCCGGGGCTGCGGGCCGAGCGGATGTAGATCCAGTAGATCGCGGCGCGGGTCTGGCGGGCGGTCTGCGCGATCCGCTCGCGCGCGGCGGGGTCGATGCGGTCACCGCCGTCGGAGACCAGCAGGATGATGCGCGAGCCGGTGTAGGGCCGGTCGACGAAATAGCCGAAGGCGGATTCGAGCGCGAGCGCGATGTTGGTCTCGGACAGCCCTCGGCCGATGTTGCCGGCGTTGATCGCGGCCTGGATCACCTCGTACTTCTGCGTGAATTCGAGCAGACGCAGCGGCAGCGTGCTGAACACGATCATGCCGAAGCGGTCGTCCGGCCGCTTGGCCGCGAACTCGGAGAGCACGCGCCGCGCCACCAGGCCCTTGGTCTCGCGCGCCTCGCTGGCGCGCAGCTTGGAGTAGTAGTCGAGCGCTTCCGGCCCGGTGCCGCGCACGGCCGGGTTGCGGGCGCCGCCGAAGCTCTGGTCCATGCTGCGGCTGCGGTCCAGCAGCAGCACGATCTCGGCCCCGCGCCCGACCCGCTCGACCTCGTACTCCGGCCGGTACGGCCCGGCCAGCCCGATGACGATCGCCGCGATCGCCAGCACCGCCGCCGCGCGCAGCACCCATTGCAGCGCCTGCGAGGCCGCGTCGCGCGGCAGCAGCGCGGCCCACGCGTTCGGCAGCGCGCCGCGCGGCTGCGCGATCACCGGCAGAAGCGCCAGCGGCAGCAGCCAGAGCCAGGCGGCCTGATCGAAGCTCATGCGGCGCCCCGCTCGACATCCCGGCAGCGGCGGCACAGTTCGACCAGCCACCGCGCATCACCTGCCCCACCCCCGCCGCCAAAGAACTCCGCGCGCGATCGGGCGAAGAAGCGCGCCAGGTCCTCGCGCAGCGCCGCGAAACGCGGGCGGCGCGCGACGAAGTCGTCAAGACCGGGCTCGAACAGCACCTCCCCGGCGGTCTCGTTCAGCGCCGCGTGCAGGCGCTCGAACGCCGCGCGGCGCTGCCCCGCATCGGGCTGGGCCGGGAGTGCGCACAACGACGCCCACGCGCGGCCGAACGGTCGACGCCGCCGCGACGACCACGGCAGCACGAGGTAGACCTGCGCGAGGTAGGCGAGCAGCAGCGCGATCACGATCAGCTCGAAGGCAAGGCGCGTGCGCGTCGGCGCGGTATCGAGCAGCGGCGGCGCGCGATCGGGCCGCATCTCGCCCAGGCCGTCACGCGGCGACGCCTCGGTCGGCGCCAGCGGACCGACCGTCACCGGCCAGGCATCGATGCGCAGCGTCTGCGCGCGTGGCGTGCCGCTGAAGTGCAGTTCGACGACCGGCATCTCCAGCACCCGCACCTCGCGCGGTGCGAGGAACACCTGGTAATCCAGTTGCAGCGATTGCGGCACGCCGGACAGCGAGCGGCGCAGCACGACCCGTTGCAACTCCAGCGCCCGGCCCCGGCTGCCGGCGCGCGGCAGCGAGTCCTCGTCGAGCGTCAGGCCGTCGGGCACCTGCAACGCGACGCGTCGCGAGACCACGTCGCCGACCGTGTAGCCGAACGCACGCGGCGTATCGCTGACGGCGGTGAGCACCGCGGGCGCCGCCGCGACGCGGACGGCCGCGGCCAGGCCCAGCGTCGCCAACGCAACGGCGCGCCTCATGAGTGGAAGTGCCGGGTCACGGCCTCGGCGTCGTACCCGCCTTCGATGAACAGCGGCTTGAGCCGACGGGCGCGGAACAGCTGCAGCAAGGCCGCACGGCGTGCCGCGTGGGCCGCCTCCCAGCGCGCGCGCAGCGCCGGGCGCCACCAGACCAGGCGCTGCCGACCGCTCTCGGGGTCGATCACCTGGGCCAGTCCGCGCGCGGCGCCGAGACCGAACTCCAGCGGGTCCCACAGCACCGTCGGCACGACGTCGTGCGCGCTCAGGCCATCGAGCACGGCGGCGACCTGGTCGAGCGGCAGGTGGAAGTCGGAGACGAGGAACAGCAGCGCGCGCCGGCGCCCGAGATGACGCGGCGCATCGAGCAGCCCGCGCGCGTCGCGGCCCGCGGGTTGCAGCGCGCGCAAGCGCCGTGCGGTCTCGCCGCCGGCCGCGCGGTGGCGGCTCTGCGGCTGCAGCAGGTCGGCGCGCACCGCCGCGTCGCAGCCGACGAAGCCGAAGCTGTCGCCGGTCCGCCAGGCCGACCAGGCCAGGCTCTCGACCAGGTCGGCGAGCACCGCGAGTTTGCGGGTGCGCCCGGCGAATCCCATCGATGCCGACAGATCGGCCACGACCGTGACCGGGATCGACTGCCGCTGGCTGTAGATGCGCACCCGCCAGTCGCCGAACGGATCGCGCAGGCTGGCGTGCAGGTCGAGCCGGCGCGGGTCGGGCGCGTCGAGCAGCGACGCGTGGCCCCGGAACTCGAAGCCGCTCTGCCCGCGGGTGCTGCGGTGATGGCCGGGAAAGTGCCCGAGCACCGGCGCGCCGACGCGGTAGTGCACCTCGCGGACCGCGGCGCTGCCGGTCACCGCCGAGCCCGCCATCTCAGGGCGCCGCCACGCTGCCCAGGATGCCGGCGATCAGCGGCGCGGCGATCTCCTGGCGGCGCATCTCGTAGACCGGCTGGAAGCACAGCCGGTGGGCGATCGTCACGTCGAAGACCGCCTGCACGTCCTCGGGCGTCGCGTAGTCGCGACCTTCCAGCCACGCCGTGACGCGGGCCGCCCGCAGCAGCATGCTCATGCCGCGCGGGCTGGCGCCGGCGAGCATCAGCTGGGCGGTGTCGAGGTCGGCCAGCTTGACGCCGAAGTCGGCCGGCGCCGCGGTGGCGCGCCACAGGTCGAGCGCGTACTTCTGCAGCGCGTCGGAGGCCTGCACGCTGCGCTGGATCTGCGCCGCCACGTCGTTCAGGTCGCGGTGGTCGAGCAGCGCGCCCGCGAGCGAGGCGATCAGCGCATCGGTGTCGTGGTAGCGCGGGTCGAACATCAGTGCGCGGCGCTGGTCCTCGTCGGACGGTGCGTCGATCGTCACTTCCATCATGAAGCGGTCGCGCGCCGCGGAGGCGATCTCGAAGGTCTCCTCGCGCTCGACGCGGTTGCGGTCGGCGAACACCAGCAGGTGCGGGAAGCGCCACTCGCGGTTGAAGGCCTGCACGCTGCGCTCGGCCATCACGCGCAGCAGCAGCGAGTGCACCTGCGGGCGGGCGCGGTTGATCTCGTTGAAGAAGAAGATCGCGAGGTCCTCGCCGTGCTCGATCAGCGGCCCGCGCTCGACCGCCGGCCGGCCTTCGGCGCTGATGTAGGTGTAGTAGACGAGGTCGCCCGGCATCAGGTCGATCGTGCCCTCGGTGCGCGCATATGCGCCGCCGAGCACCCGCGCGAAGGCGCGCAGCAAGGTCGTCTTGCCGACCCCGACATCGCCCTGCAGCAGCACGTGGCCGCGGGCGAACACCGCGGTGTTGACCAGGCGGATCACGCGCGCCTGGCCGATCACCGCGCGGCCGACCTCGTGTTCCAGCGTCAGGGCCCGGTCACGCCAGTCGGCCAGCAGTTCGTCGTTTCGGTTCATGCGGGAGCTCGGTTGAAACCCGCATGCCTTCTGCGGGACACTCTGCGCCGCCCGTGGAACACCCGCAGCGCGTCCGGGCGAGCGCCTGGCCCGTCAAGCAAGACGCACGCCGAACGATCGCCTGACCCGGCTAGCCGCCGAAGGCGTACTTCACCCCGACCCGGACGCTGCGCGGCGCGCCGGGCGCATAGAACGTGCTGTTCAGCAGCGGCCAGTCGCCGTTGGCGTCGGCCGGCAGCGGGCGCGCGCGGAAGTTGCCGTTCGCGTCGAACGCCGTCGCGCCCAGCTGCGCCGCGCTCGTGTAGTGGCGGTCGAACACGTTGTTGACCTGGACGAACACGCTCCATCGGGGCGTGGGTCGGTAGTCGACGCTCAGGTTCAGCACTGCGTAGCCGGGGTTGCGTCCGTTGCCGAGGTAGTAGGCGCCGTCGGGCTGGTGCCGGTTGTTCTCGTTGCCGCGCGCGTACGAGCTGCCGACGGCCGACAGGTCCGCGCCGAGGGTCCACGCCGGGCTCGGCTGGTAGTCCGCGAACAGCTTCAGGATCTGGCGCGGGATCAGCGGGATGCGGTTGCCGGGCTCGATGGCGATCGTTCCCTCGTGACCGGGAAAGCCGGCCGCCGCCGCGTCGTTGCTGCTGTTGGCCGAGCCGTCGACGATTTCGGCGCTGCGGTAGGTGGCGTCGAGATAGGTGTAGTTGAAGCCGATGTTCAGCCCCGCCGCGGCGCGCACGCTTGCGCCCGCCTCCAGCCCCTGACGCCGTGTCTTGCCGAAGTTCTTGAAGTAGCCGAAGCCGGCCTGGTTGTCGGCGACGAACAGGATGTCGTCGCGGTTGTCGGCGCGGAAGACGCCGAGGTTCCAGGTGAACTGCTCGGCCACGCCGCCGCGCAAGCCGGCCTCGAGCGTGCGGGTGACGATCTGCTTCAGCGGCGGGTCGCCGGCGAACGAGTTCGGCAGCTTGCACGGGTTGGCCGGGTCGGCGCAGCCCAGTTCGATCGCCGACGGCGCCCGGCTGCCGATGTTGTACCCGAGGTAGCCGCCGATCAGCTGGCTCGGCGACCAGGTCAGCCCGATCGCCGGGTTGAAGCGGCCGAAGACATGATCGCCGTCCAGCGAGCCCGGCCCGCCGCCGGGGAGGATGGCGTCGCGGTTCGTCACGGCGGTGCGGTTGTAGCGGCCGGACAGCGTCAGGTGGGTCTGGTCGTTCAGCGCCAGCGTGTCGGTCGCGAACACGCTCCAGGTGCGCGTGCGCGCGCTCAGGTCGACGCGGGTGTCGTACGGTTCGCCGTCGATGCTGCCGCCACTGACGCCGTCGCCGAACGCGCCGACGCCGCTCACGCTGCGATCGGGATTCAGGAATCCCAGCTCCGAGCCCTGCGTGAACGCGACCCGGCTGATGTCCAGTGCGGCGCCGATGACGACGACGTGGCTGCGCCCGGCGAGCATGCCATCCCAGTTCAGCTGGCCCGCCACGCCGTAGTTCGCCTGCCGGGTGCGGGTGGTGTTCAACACGGCGTTGCACAGCTCGGCCGGCTCGTCGTTGAGCAGCGCGTTGGCGATGCAGCGCCAGGTCGGGAACGGCGTGTTGCCGGCATCGGCGCCGCTGGTCGGGAAGCCGCTGTAGCCGGCGCCGGTCAACGCCGCCTGCTCGGTGGCGTTCGGCTGGTAGATCGCCTGGCCGAGCGCCTCGTCGTTGACGTCGCCGTTCAGCGTCGCGGTGCGGATGCGGCGGTAGTACGCGTTGCCCGAGAGGCTGAACGCGTTGTCCAGGCTGTGGCGGGCTTCGAGGTTCAGCATCGCCGAGCGGTTGGCAGTGCGGTCGGGCGAGGTGTAGACGCTGGCGCGGTCAGACGCCAACAGGCGCTGCTCCTGCATGCCGTTGCCGATCAGCGTGTTGTCGGCGAGCGCGGCCGACAACGCGAGGCGGGTGTCGGCCGACTTGAACCCGAGCTTGGCGAACAACTGGCTCACGTCGGTCGGCGAGGCCCGGCGCCAGCCGCGCTCGTGGAAGCGGTTGCCGTTGACGTACCAGTCCAGCCCGTCGGCACGGCTGCCGCCGCTCTCGAATTCCAGCGCGACGCGCCCATGCGAGCCGGCCGACACCTGCACCGACGACCCCGGGTGGGTGAGCCCGTCCTTCGTCGCGACCGATAGCGCGCCGCCGAGCGTGTTCAGGCCGAACAGCGGGTTCGAGCCCGGCATCAGCGTGATGCTGGCGATCGCGCCGCGCGGGATCAGGTCCCAGCTGACCACGTCGCCGAACGGCTGGTTCATGCGCACGCCGTTGACGTAGACCGACAGGCCCTGCGGCGTGCCGAGCAAGGGCGACGCGGTGAACCCGCGGAAATTGACATCGGGCTGGAACGGGTTGTTCTGGACCTCGTTGACATGCACGCCGCCGAGCCGGCGGCTCATGAAGTCGCTCAGGTCGAGCGCGTGACTGCGGTCGATGTCGGCCGATCGGGCGGTCTGCACATTCGCCGGGATCTGGTCTTTCGGCAGGCCGATGCCCGCGACCGGCGTGGTGCCCACGACCTCGGCCCTCGGCAGCGTGGCGACCGGCGCGCCCTGCGCGAAAGCGGCGGGCGCGAAGGTGGCCAGGGCCGCGGCAGCGATACTTCTCAAGGGTGACTCCGTGCTGCTGTCCAACGTGGCCGCCACGCTACCGGCGGCGGCGCGGACAGCCCAGGGAAAACTTCCCGACGACGCACCGGTCAGGCACCGGCGGCGTCGATCACGCGGTGCCGCAGCGCCAGGTGCGCGAGCGCCGCGGAGGTGACGACGCCCAGCTTCTCCTTGATCAGCGTCTGGTGGTTGGCCACGGTCTTCGGACTCAGCCGCAGCACCTGCGCGCACTCGGCGGAGCTGTGCCCTTGGGCGAGCAATTTGAAGATCTCGAACTCGCGCGCGCTCAGCGTCGCCAGCCGCTCGGTCTCGGGCTGCGGTTCGCGCGGCTGCAGCAGCGCGGCCGGCAGCTCCGGGCCGAGGTAGCGCTGGCCGGCATGCAGCGCGCGGATCGCGACGACCAGGCCGTCCGGCGCGCTCGCCTTGGTGAGGAAGCCGCGCGCGCCGGCCTCGAGCGCGCGCCGGACCAGCAGCGGGCTGTCGTGCATGCTGAACACCAGCACGCGCGCGGCCGCCGCACGCAACAGCACGCGGCGGATCAGCTCCATGCCGCCGCCGCCGGGCATCGACAGGTCGGTCACCAGCACATCGGGCGGCGCCGCGACGAACGCGGCGTAGGCCGCATCGCCGTCGCTGGCCTCGGCCACCACCTGCACGTCACCGGCCTGCTCGAGCAGGCGCCGATAGCCGGTGCGGACCACCGGATGATCGTCGGCCAGCAGCACCCGGATCATGCCGCCACCGCCTCGACCGGCGACACCGACCCGGCGACGGCGGCCGGCAGCGGCGCGCGCAATACGAGCCGCACACCGGCGCCGGGCGCGCTGCCGATCTCGAAGCTGCCGCCGATCATCGCGGCGCGCTCGGTCGCGCCCAGCAACCCCAGGCCGCGCCGGGCCACGCGCATGTCCATGCCGTGGCCGTCGTCCTGGATCTCGAGTTCAAGGCCGCGGGCCGGCGCCGCGACGATCGCCAGCAAGACCCGGACGCGCGTCGCGCCGGCGTGGCGCGCGACATTGGTCAGCGCCTCCTGGGTGATGCGGTAGATCGCGATCGTCGTCGCATCGTCCAGCCCCTGCAGCACGGCCTCGGGCGCTCGCCCCGTGTCGAGATCGCAGGCGATGCCGGTGCGCTGCCGCCAGCCCTCGCACAGGGCCTCCAGCGCGGCCGCCAGGCCGAGTGCGTCGAGATCGGCGGGGCGCAGCCGGCGCAGCATGTCGCGCACGAGCCGGTACAGCGACTGGGCCGCCGCGTCGGCACGCTGCGCACTGGCGCTCAGGCCCGCGTGGTCGTCGGCAGCGCAATGCAGCAGGTAGGCGGTCTCGACCCGCACCGCGCTGCAGCCCTGCGCGAACTCGTCGTGCAGCTCTCGCGCCAGCGCCAGGCGCTCGCTCTCCTGCAGCGCGATCAGCTGCTGCGCCAGCTCGCGGTTGCGTGCGAGCAGTTCGGCGACGCGCGCCTCGGCCTGCTCGCGCAGCGCAAGCTGGACCAGGCTCTCGCGGCGCCGCCGGAACGCGTACCAGACCAGCCCGCCGGCCAGCACCAGCAGCGCGAACGGCAGTTCGTCGACCTGCCAGCGCTCGAAGCGCGCCAGCGCGCGCCCCAGCGCCTCCTGCAGCTCGAAGGCCGAGGCCAGCAGGTAACTGACGAGGGTGAGCGCCGCGACCAGCGCCACGTCGCGGCGCCAGCGCGACGCCCGTCCGCCGCGGCCGGCGGGCGCATCGCGCGCAGTGAGATCGGAGGTTCGCAGCATGGGGTCGTCGGGTCCGCGAGCGCACGTCGCTCGATGCGCGTCTGGGTGGGTGCAGCGCGGACGGTACAGCAACTTCTGCGCCGTCCGCGCTCGCCGGCACGTTCGCATCGTGGCCGCGCGGCGCGCCCACTCTCGGCGAGTGGAACACTCTGCGCCAAAAGTGAGTTGAAGCGTTGCGCCGACTTCAGGCTGACGACACGCTCGACGCGATGTGCGACCGACGTGACCATGCCACGCGCGAGGGATTTCCCCGAGGCGCGCGATGCCACGCCCGAGCGGCCCCACATTTCGCGCCGGAAAGAGTTGCCGCCGACCGATTTTCAAGTTGAAAAAGAGAGGGTTTTCACCAAGGTTGTCGCCCTTGAAAGGCCGCGCGGAGGGGGGTGCTTCGATGTCGGCCGCAGGGCATTGGCCTGCGTTTCCGGATGGGCATGGATGTTGCGGACGAAGGCCTGTTGCGACAGCACGCGAGGGGATCCGGTGGCGACCTTCGCAACAACCCAGACCACCTTAAAAGCAAGGAGACATCAATGAGAGTTTCTCGACAATCGAGCGCGAGACTGGTCCGCCAGTTCGGGCTGGCGTTGCTCGCTGTACCGGCGTTGGCGCTCGCCAACGCCGATGTGGAGAAGAACATCGCCAACACCGGGAACTGGGCGATGCAGGCGGGGGACATGTACAACCAGCGCTACTCGCAGCTCAAGCAGATCAACACCTCCAACGTCGGCAAGATGCAGGTGGCCTGGACCTTCTCGACCGGCGTGCTGCGCGGCCACGAAGGCTCGCCGCTGGTGATCGACGGCATGATGTACATGACCTCGCCGTTCCCGAACAAGGTGTACGCGGTCAACCTCGACAACCAGCAGATCGTCTGGAAGTACGAGCCCAAGCAGGACCCGGCCGTGATCCCGCAGATGTGCTGCGACACGGTCAACCGCGGCGTCGCGTATGCCGAAGGCAAGGTCATCCTGCAGCAGGCCGACAGCACGCTGGTGGCGCTCGATTCCAAGACCGGCAAGGTGGTGTGGAGCGTCAAGAACGGCGATCCGAAGCTCGGCGCAGTCAACACCAACGCACCGCACATCTTCAAGGACAAGGTCATCACCGGCATCAGCGGTGGCGAGTGGGGTGTGCGCGGCTTCATCGCGGCCTACAACCTGTCCGACGGCAAGCTGGCCTGGAAGGGCTACAGCGTCGGCCCCGACGCCGAGATGCTGATCGACCCCGACAAGACGATGACCTGGACGGACGGCAAGATGGCGCCGGTCGGCAAGGACTCGTCGCTCAAGACCTGGAAGGGCGACCAATGGAAGACGGGCGGCGGCACGACCTGGGGCTGGTACAGCTACGACAAGGCGCTGAACCTGATGTACTACGGCACCGGCAACCCGTCGACCTGGAACCCGGCGCAGCGCCCCGGCGACAACAAGTGGTCGATGACCATCTTCGCGCGTGACGTCGACACCGGCATGGCCAAGTGGGTCTACCAGATGACGCCGTACGACGAGTGGGACTTCGACGGCATCAACGAGATGATCCTGGCCGACATCGACGTCAAGGGCAAACCGACCAAGGCGCTGGTGCACTTCGACCGCAACGGCTTCGCCTACACGATGGACCGCGTGACCGGTGCCCTGCTCGTCGCCGAGAAGTACGACCCGCAGGTCAACTGGGCCACCCACGTCGACATGAAGACCGGTCGTCCGCAGGTGGTCGCGAAGTACTCGACCGCCAAGGGCGGGCCCGATGTCAACACCAAAGGCATCTGCCCGGCGGCGCTCGGCAGCAAGGACCAGCAACCGGCCTCGTTCGATCCGGAGACCAAGCTCTTCTACGTGCCGACGAACCACGTCTGCATGGACTACGAGCCGTTCAAGGTCGAGTACACCGCGGGCCAGCCGTACGTCGGCGCGACGCTGTCGATGTTCCCGGCGCCGGGCAGCCACGGGGGCATGGGCAACTACATCACCTGGAACGCCAGCACCGGCAAGATCGTGCAGAGCCACGCCGAGAAGTTCTCGGTCTGGAGCGGCGCGCTCAACACCGCGGGCGGGATCTCCTGCTACGGCACGCTCGAGGGCTACCTGAAGTGTGTCGACAAGAAGGACATCAACAAGGAGCTCTTCAAGTTCAAGACCCCGTCGGGCATCATCGGCAACGTGTTCTCGTACATGCACAAGGGCAAGCAGTACATCGGCGTGTTCTCGGGCATCGGCGGCTGGGCCGGCATCGGCATGGCGGCGGGTCTCGAGAAGGACCAGGATGGCCTGGGTGCCGTGGGCGGCTACCGCGATCTGGCGAAGTACACCGAACTGGGTGGCTCGCTGACCGTGTTCGCGCTGCCGAACTGATCGCGTTTCGATAACAACGCAGCCGCGATCGATCGCGGCGCCTGAGGGAACCGGGGGGACGGCATTCGTTGGGAAGGCCGTCCCCGCTTTTTCAATCTCGATCTCTCACTCATCCCATGAAGATTTCCAAGACCCTCTGCTCGTTGTTGCTCGCCATTCCGGCCATCGCCGCGGTCGCCCAGGCGACGCCGTCCGCGAAACCCGGCGCCGCGCCCTACACCGTCGTCGACGGCTACAAGGTCGATGCGAACACGCTGCAGGGATTCAAGACGTGGCGTTCCGCTGCCTGCGACCGCTGCCACGGCGCGAACCAGGAAGGCCTGGTCGGCCCGTCGCTGATCACCAGCCTGAAGACGCTGTCGAAGGAGGAGTTCGTCAAGACGGTCACCAGCGGCCGTCCGAACACCCAGATGGTCGCGTTCTCCGGCAACGCCGAGGTGATGAAGAACCTCGACAACCTCTACGCCTACCTGAAGGGCCGCTCCGACGGCGCCATCACCAAGGCGCGCGTCGAGGCCGCGCAATGAAATCGGCGGCACTGGCGCTGGCGTGCGCGCTGGTGTCGGTCTGCCCGCCGGCGGCAGCGCAGGACGCGCCGGCGAAACGCACTGAACTGCGGGTCTGCCAGGACCCGAACAACCTGCCGTTCTCCAACACCAAGGGCGAGGGCATCGAGAACCGCATCGCCGAGGTGTTCGGCAAGGCGTTGAACCTGCCGGTCACCTACTACTCGTTCCCGCAGCGGCTCGCGTTCATCCGCAACACGCTGCGCTACAAGCTGCCGGGGCAGGACTACCCGTGCGACATTGTGATCGGCGTGCCGGTCGGCTTCGACGAAGGCGTGTCGGTCACCAAGCCGTACTACCGGTCGACCTACGCGCTGGTGTTCGCGAAAGGCAAGGGGCTGGACAACGTCGCCACGGTGCAGGATTTCCTCGCACTCGAGCCGGCCAAGCTGCGCACGATGCGCATCGGCATCTACGACCGCTCGCCGGCCTCGGAATGGCTGTCGAAGCACCAACTGCTCGAAAGCGGCGTGCCCTATCCGATCATGAACCCGAACCCGCAGCAGTACCCGGGCGAGATCATCGAGAAGGACCTGGCCAGCGGCAAGCTCGATGCGGCCATCGTCTGGGGCCCGATCGCCGGCTACTTCGCGCAGCGCGTCAAGTCGCCGCAGCTCGTCGTGCTGCCGCTCAAGTCGGAGCCCGGCGTCAAGCTCGACTACCAGATGGCGATGGGCGTGCGCTACGGCGAACGTGAATGGAAGCAGCAGGTCGAGGGCCTGCTCGAATCGCGCCAGGCCGACATCCAGGCCATCCTGAAGGAATACGGCGTGCCCCTGGTCGACGCCTCCTATGCCGCACAGAAAAATTGAGCACTCGGCCCTTGCAACGCTGGCGGCGCTCGGCCTGACGCTGGCGATGGCGACCGCGCGGGCGGACGAGCCGGCCAAGGACTTCTCACCCGCCGAGCGCGCGCTGTTCATGACCGACCAGTTCGCGAAACTGCGCCCGCCGATGACGCTGCGCTACCAGTTCCGGCGCAGCGGCAGCCTGGAGCCGGCGTTCGACGACAAGGTCACGATCGCGCTGAAGCCGCAGGCGAGCGGCAAGTGCTGCGACGCCAGCGGCGAGTTCCTGAGCGGCGAGCGCAAGATCGAACTGCCGCCGGTCGAAGGCGCCTCGGGCAATCCGGTCACGCTGTTCTTCCTCGAGCGCGAGATCCGCGAGATGGAGCGGCTGACCAAGGGCAAGGCCGCCTATTTCCGCAAGCGCATCCGGATGGCGGTCTACCAGGGCGCCCAGCAGCGCGACGTGACGCTGCGCTACCGCGGCAAGTCGGTGGCCGGTCAGGAGTTCACGATCACGCCGTATGTCGACGACCCGAACCGCCCGCGTTTCGAACGGCTGGCGAACAAGCGCTACGTGTTCACGCTGTCCGATGCGGTGCCGGGCGGCATCTACGCGATCCGCGCCCAGGTCGCCGACACGGCCAACGGCGCCGCCGCCCCGCCGCTGCTCGCCGAGGAACTGCTGATCGAGGGCGCCGATAGCGCTCCTGCCAGGGCCGGGACCTGACGCCGCCGCCCCTCCACGATTCCGGATACCTCCATGAAACCCTTCGCCCTGCGTTCCTCGATGCTCGCCGTCCTCCTGCTGGTCGCCGGCGCCGCGCACGCGAACGACTTCCCGACCGTCGCCCGCGTGCTCTACGTCGAAGACTGCATCCGCGCCCACCCCGGCCCGTACTTCGAGATGGTCAACAAGTGCTCGTGCGCGGCCGACGCCTTCGCGGCCGAGGTCAGGTACGACGAGTACACGACCATGCAGACCATCAGCAACGGCATGTCGATCGGCGGTGAGCGCGGCAACTCGATCCGCGACACGCCCACGCTGCAACCCGAGCTCAAGAAGTACCGCGAGTTGCAGGCCAAGGTGAAGAAGGGCTGCTTCATCAACGACGCGAAGTAGGCCTGCGATGAACCCCCAGCTCGCTCGACGCAAGGTCACGGTGGCCGGCACGGCGCTGGCGGTCGGGGCCGCGCTCGGGTTGCCGTGCGGCGCCGGCGCGCAGATCAAGTCGGGCGACAACCCGGAGGCCAGCGAGATCTGGCAGAAGGTGCGGGCCAGCCTGTTCGAGCGGCGCCCGATCGAGAATGTCGGCGACGACGTGCTGCGGCTCGACGCCCCGATCCGCGCCGCCGATGCCGCAGTCGTGCCGATCGCGATGCAGGCGCGCCTGCCGCACACCGCGACGAACTTCGTCGCCAAGCTCTACCTCGTGATCGACAGCAACCCGTCGCCGATCGCCGCGATCTTCACGTTCACGCCGCAGAGCGGCCGGGCCGACATCGAGACCCGCGTGCGCGTCGACGAGTACAGCTTCGTGCGGGCCATCGCCGAGACGAACGACGGCCGCCTGCTGATGCGCACCCGCTTCGTCAAGGCCTCGGGCGGCTGCTCGGCGCCACCGGGCAAGGATGCTCAGGCCGCGCTCGCTTCGCTCGGCAAGATCGTGATGAAGGTCGACGGCGAGGTGGTCGCCGGCAAGCCGGCGCTGGTGCAGCTGTTGATCAGCCACCCGAACGACTCGGGCATGGCGATGGACCAGCTGACGCGCCAGTACACGCCGCGCCGCTTCGTGCGAACCGTCAACGTCGCCTATGCCGGCGCGCCCGTGCTGTCGGCCGACCTCGACTTCGCGATCAGCGAGAACCCGAACCTGCGCTTCTACTTCGTGCCGCGCGGCCCGGGCCGGCTGACCGCCGAGGTGGTCGACAGCAACCTCGCCGCGTGGAAGAGCAGCATTGACGTCACGCCGGGCGCCTGAGCCGATGCGCGCCTGGGCCCGCGCAGGCATCGCATTGCTGGCCGGCGCGCTGGCGGCCGGCCCCGCCGCGGCGGCGCCGTTCGCGTACATCACCAACCAGGGCAGCCACGACGTGTCGGTGATCGACCTGGCGGCGCAGAAGGTCGTGGCGACCGTGCCGGTCGGCCGCGCGCCGGCCGGCGTCGTCGCGGCGAGCCGCACCGGTCGCGTCTACGTCTCGAACCCCGACAGCAAGAGCATCTCGGTCATCGACATGCGCACGCAGCGCGTCGTCGCGACGCTGCCGGCCGGCAGCGGCCCGGTCGGCATCGACGCCTCGCCGGACGGGACGCGCCTCTATGTCGCCGACTGGTACGCGAACCAGCTGCTGGCCTTCGACGCCGCGACGGCCAGCGCACTGCCGCCGGTCGCGCTCGGCCGCGCGCCGGCGGGCGTCGCGGTCGATGCGGCGGGTGCGACCGTGTACGTGGCCGAACGCGACGACGACAGCATCGCCGCCGTCGACGTCGCGACCGGCCGCGTGCGCGCCCGCGTGAAGGTCGGCACGCACCCGTTCGCGCTGCTGCTCGACGCACGCCGCGAGCGCCTGTATGCGCTGAACGTGCTGAGCGACGACGTCTCGGTCATCGACACCCGTTCGGGCCGCGAGCTCGCGGTGATCGCGACGGTCAAGGTCGGCAAGGCGCCGTACGGGGCGGCGCTCGCGAATGCCGGAGCCCTGCTCTACGTGACCAACCAGCACGACGACAGCGTCAGCGTCGTCGATGCCGAACGGCTCGCCACCGTGCGCACGCTGCCCGGCTTCGGCTACCCCGAGGGCGTGGCCGCGCACGGCGACCGGGTCTACGTCGTCAACTGGATGGACGACGACGTGAGCGTGCTCGACGCCGCGAGCGGCCGCACGCTCGCCCGCATCGCGACCGGCAAGAACAGCCGCGGCTTCGGCGCCTTCATCGGCGCGCCGCCGGACACGCCCTGATATTCCCACGACAACAAGGAGATGTCCCGCATGCTCAACAGACCCACTGTCGGCTGGTGGCCCCGGCTGTCGACCGTCCTCGCGCTGGGCGCGCTCGTCGCGTGGCCGGCGCAGGCCCACGGGCCGACGCGCCAGAAGGTCGTCGAGACGATCACGATCGACGCGCCCGCCGCGACGGTGTGGGCGAAGATCAAGAACTTCGACGCGCTGAAGGACTGGCACCCGGCCGTCGCGACCAGCCCCGCCGACAAGGGAAATGCGGAAGGCTCGGTGCGCCAGGTCGGCCTGAAGGGAGGCGGCGCGCTGGTCGAGTCGCTGGAACGCTACGACGACGCCGCGATGCGCTACAGCTACCGCGCCAAGGACGGCGGCGCGCTGCCGGTCACGAACTACACCTCGACGATCAGCGTCAGCGGCACCGGCACCGCCTCGACAGTCGAGTGGCGCGGCGCGTTCTACCGTGCCTACCCGAACAACGACCCGCCGCCCGACAAGAACGACGAGGCCGCGGTCAAGGCCGTGACGGGCGTCTATCAAAGCGGGCTCGCGAACCTGAAGAAGCTCGTCGAGGGCAAGTAGCGGCCGCCATGCGTTCACTGCGACAGACGACCGCCCGCTGGCTCGCCGCCACGCTCCTGGCAGGAGCGGCGCTGGCGGTGCAGGCGGCCGACCCGGCGCCGATCGAGCTCGCCGCCGGCGTCTACATGGTGCCCGGCACCGGTGGCGAACCCGACCCCGCCAACCTCGGGCGCACCGGCAATGCCGGCTTCATCGTCGGCCCGCGCGGCGTGCTGGCGATCGACACCGGCACCTCGTACCGCCACGGCCAGGCGCTGCTCGCGGCGATTCGCGGCATCACCGACCAGCCGGTGCGGCTGGCGATCGTGACCCACACCCGCCAGGAGTTCCTGTTCGGCGCCACGGCGTTCCGCGAGCAGAAGATCCCGGTCGCGATGCACCAGGCCGCGGCCGACCTGATGGCCACGCGCTGCGACACCTGCCTGAAGACGTTGCGCACGCTGCTCGGCGAGGACGCGATGCAGGGCAGCGCGATGTTCACGCCCGACATCGTCTTCACCGACCCGCTCGCGCTCGACGCCGCGGCGCTGATCGGTCGCCCGATCCAGTTGCTGCATTACGGCCACTCCAGCGGCCCGGGCGATATCGCGGTCTACGACCCGCGCACCCGCACGCTGTTCGCCGGCGGGATGCTCGAGGCGCGGCGCATCCCCGACGTCGGCGACAGCGACCTGCCGGGCTGGCGGGAGGCGCTGCGCCACCTGCAGGCGCTGCCGGTCGAGGTGATCGTGCCCGGCCACGGCCCGGCCGGCGACAAGCGCATGATCACGCAGGTGGAACGTTATCTGGATCAGCTGACCGCGCGTGCGCGGGCGCTGGTGAACGCCGGCGCGCCGCTGAGCGAAGTGGCCGACGCGACCGCCTTGCCCGAGTTCGCGACATGGGATCAGTACGAGACCACCCACCGCCGCAACGCCGCCATCGTCTACTTGCGCTACGAGCGCGAGCAACTTGTCAAATAGCCGCGCCGGGAGACCGAGTCATGCCCACCACCACCCCCCGTTCCGCCCTGCTTCGGCGCCGCCGCTTCATGCTCGGCGCGGGCGCGCTGCCGCTCGCCGCCACGCCGCTGGCGCGCGCCGCGATCGGCGGCCTGCCGAGCAACACCGGCCACGGCGACCTGTCGCCCGAATGGGAGGTCCTGCGCGGCCGCATCTTCGCCGGCACGCCGATCACCGTCGGCGCCGGGCGCGTCCAGCTGATCGCCCCGCTGCGCGCGCCATATGGCGCCTCGGTGCCGGTCAAGATCGTCTCGCTGCTGCCGCAGACCCCCGCGCTGTACGTGAAACGCATGCACCTGCTGGTGGACAAGAACCCGTCCCCGCTGGCCGCGACGCTGGAGCTGACGCCCGAGGTCGGACAGGCCGATTTCGAGACGCGGCTGCGGGTCGACGAGTACAGCCACGTGCGGGTCGTCAGCGAGCTCTCCAACGGCGAGCTGCACATGGATTCGCGCTACGTGAAGACCTCCGGCGGCTGCTCGGCGCCGCCGAACCGCGATTCGCCCGAGCTGATCGGCAAGACCATCCTGAAGCTGCCGGCTCCGCCGACCATGGGCGCGCCGACCACCGTCGATCTGACGGTGCTGCACCCGAACGACACCGGCTTCGAGCTGAACAACGTGACGGTGATGTACATCCCGTCGTACTTCGTGCGCACGATCGCGGTCAGCTATGCGGGCCGCCGGATCTTCGACGCCGACCTCGACTTCTCGATCAGCGAGAACCCCAGCTGGCGCTTCAACTTCGTGCCGCACGGGCCGGGCGAGCTGCGCGCCGAGGTCGCGGACTCGAAGGAGAAGCACTACACCGGATCGTTGCGGGTCGGATGATGACACCCCGACGCTTCACCGGCGCGCTCGTGGCCGCCACCCTGCTCGCGCTGGCCGGCGCGGCGCACGCACTGGGCATCCCGCCGGCTTACACGCCGATGATCGTCGAGCCGGTCGTCGCCCCTGGCCGCGCCGAGTTCGACCTCGGCCCCGCGCTGGCGCGCGCCAAGCGCGAGAACAAGCGTCTGTACGTCTACCTCGGCGCGAGCGACTGCCCGTACTGCCGGCGCTACGAGAACTTCCTGGCCAAGAACTCGGGCGAGCTGGTGCAGCACTTCAAGCCGTGGATCGTGGTCGACCTGCGCAGCGCGCTGATGAACACCGCCAACCAGCTGTTCTTCCGCGTCGGCGACACCTCGCTGAACTACACCGAATTCCAGCGCTCGATCGGCGACCAGCGGGTGCGCATGCTGGTCTACCCGAGCGTCTGGCTGTTCGACCCGCAGATGAAGCCGCTGATGCAGATGCCGGCCGGCACCGGCACCTTCGAGACCGTCGACGAGCAGTTGGAGATCCTGAACCTCGTCCAGTAGCCGCGCCGCTACGACGGCACCGCGCTCAGGCGGCGCGAATTCTTCGGGTCGCGGAACACCAGCGGGTGTTCGACCACTCCGGTCTCGGCGCGCGCCACGGCGTCGAGCACCACACCGTGCTGCGGGCTCTTCACGCACACCGGGTCGGCGGCGGCGGGGTCGTTGGCGAGCATGTATGCCTGGCAGCGACAGCCGCCCAGGTCCTGCTCGCGGTGTTCGCAGCTCGAACAGGGCTCCTTCATCCAGCCGGTGCCGCGGTAGCGGTTGAAGCCTTCGGAGTCGAACCAGATCTCGCGCACCGAGTGCTCGCGCACGTTCGGGAACGCCAGGCCCGGCAGCATCTTCGCGGTGTGGCACGGCAGCGCGGTGCCGTCCGGCGTGACGGTCAGGAACATGCTGCCCCAGCCGTTCACGCATTTCTTCGCCTGGCCCTCGTGGTAGTCGGGCGCGACGAAGAACAGGCGCATCGCATCGCCCAGCTTCGCGCGCCAGGCGTCGGCGACGCGTTCCGCATGCTGCAGTTGGGCACGTGTGGGCAGCAGCGCGTCGCGGTTGTGCAGGGCCCAGGAGTAGTACTGCGTGTTCGCGAGCTCGAGGTACTCGGCGCCGAACTCGGCGGCCATGCCGATGATGCGGTCGATGTGGTCGATGTTCAGGCGGTGCAGCACCACGTTCATCACCATCGGCCAGCCCTGGTCCTTGATGATCCGGGCGACCCGGTTCTTCAGCTCGAAGGTCTTGGTGTGCGAGAGGAAGTCGTTCATCTCGCGGGTCGAGTCCTGGAACGACAGCTGCACGTGGTCGAGCCCGGCGTCCTTCAGCGCGCGGGCGCGCTCCACCGTCAGCCCGACGCCCGAGGTCAGCAGGTTGGTGTAGTAGCCCAGGCGCCGCGCCTCGGCGACGATCATTTCCAGGTCGTCGCGCAGCAGCGGCTCGCCGCCGGACAGGCCGCACTGCACCGCGCCGAGTTCGCGGCCCTCGCGCAGCACGCGCAGCCAGTCGTCGGTCGAGAGTTCCTCCGGCTGGGTCGCGAAGTCGATCGGGTTGTAGCAGAAGACGCAGTGCAGCGGACAGCGGTAGGTCAGCTCCGCCAGCAGCCACAGTGGCGGCCCGGGGGGAGGATTCATTCCCACGTCAGCCACTTCTGCCGGCCGGCGATCTCGACGAACGACAGCACCTCGGGTTGCAGCCCGGACGCGTTGAACGCCGTCTCGAGCTCGCCGACGATCGCGGCAAGGCTGCGCGCGCCGTCGCAGCGGACCATGATCTCGCCGGCGCTGCCGTTGAGCTTGACCATGCCCTCGGGGTACAGCAGCACGTGGCAGTTCTGTGCCGGCTCCCACTGCAGCCGGAAGCCACTGCCCAGGCGCGGGCAGCTGGAGGTGGCGAGCGCCCCGTTCATGCCGACGCCCCCACGCCGTACTTCCATGCGATCGCGTCGTTCATCGTCCACAGGATGTCGAGCTTGAACTGCAGCACCTCCAGCGCGCGTTCCTGCGCGGGGCGGGTCGTGAAGTGCGCGAGCGTGACCGCCAGGCCCTGCTCCACGTCGCGCCGCGCCTGGCTGACCCGGCTGCGGAAGTAGTGCAGGCCCTCGGGCTCGATCCACGGGTAGTGCTCGGGCCAGGTCGCCAGGCGCTGCTTGTGGATCTCGGGCGCGAACAGCTCGGTCAGCGACGAGCACACCGCTTCCTGCCACGGCGCGCGGCGCGCGAAGCTGACATACGCGTCGACCGCGAAGCGCACGCCCGGCGCCACGTGGCGCAGGTCCGTCACCTCCTCGCGAGTCAGTCCCACCGCCTCGGCCAGCCGCAGCCAGGCCTCGATGCCGCCGGCATCGCGCACGCCGTTCAGCTCGAAGCCGTCGTGGTCGAGGATGCGCTGCACCCAGCCGCGGCGCACGGCGGCGTCGGGACAGTTCGACAGCACGGCCGCGTCCTTGATCGGGATCGCGATCTGGTAGTAGTAGCGGTTCGCGACCCAGCCCTGCACCTGCTCGCGGCTGGCGCGGCCGCCGTTCAACATCAGGTTGTACGGGTGGTGGATGTGGTACGCGCGGCCTCGCTCGCGCAGCTGCGCCTCGAACTCGCCGATGTCCCAGGGGGGCTCGGTCGACGCAACGGGGTCGGGTCGCGCTTGCAGGATCTCGGGCTTCATCGCGGGCTCAGAGTGGGATCAGCATCCCGTCCTCGCAGACCTCGATGCGCGCGCGCGTCAGCAGCGCGCGCTCGTCGGAGTCCTCGTCGAGGATCGGGTTGGTGTTGTTGATGTGGATCAGGCAGCGCCGCGTGCGCGCGGGCAGCTTCGCGAGCCACTCGATCATCCCGCCGGGGCCCGACTGGGGCAGGTGGCCGATCGAGCGTGCGGTCTTGTGGCCGATGCCCAGCCGCGGCATCTCGTCGTCGGTCCAGAACGTGCCGTCGACCAGCACCGCGTCGGCGCCGGCCATCGCGTCGAACACCGGCGGCGTGATCGCGCCGAGTCCCGGCGCGTAGAACGCGGTCGCGCCGCTGGCCAGGTCGGTGATCAGCATGCCGATGTTGTCGCCGTCCACCGGCTGCTCGCGGTGCGGCGAGTACGGCGCCGGCTTGCTCGACAGCGCAAGCGCGCGAAAGCTCAACCCCTCGACACCCGGCACGCGGAACGCCGTGCCGTCCAGGCCGATGCGGTGCCGATCGACGCCGCAGTAGTGACCGAGCACGCGCAGGATCGGGTTGCCCTGGGTCAGGTCGTCGTGGACCGGGTCGGTGCACCACAGCGGCAGCGGCGTGCTGCGCTCGCGCAGCATGAACAGGCCGGTGGCATGGTCGACCTGGCCGTCCATCAGCACGACGCCGGCGATCGCGGTGTCGCGCAATGCGCGCGCGGGTTGCAGCTCGGGGCGGGCGCGGATCTGTTCGAGGAGGTCCGGCGAGGCATTGAAGAGCACGCCGTCGGCCGAATCATCGGGCCGCACGAAGATCGACGACTGCGTGCGCGGCTTGCAGCGCACGCTGCCCGAGCGTGCACCCGCGCAGTTGCGGCAGTTGCAGTTCCACTGCGGAAAGCCGCCGCCGGCCGCGGAGCCGAGCACGCTGATGCGCACGAGTGGTCTCCGGGCCGGCGGCGTGGGGATCAGCGGGCGCTGACGTACATCGTGATTTCGAAGCCGAAGCGGAAGTCACAGGCGGTCGGGGTGGTCCATTGCATGGCGAGTCTCCTGAAGTGAACGACACACGCAAGCCGGTCGGCCTGCGCAGGGACGCGTCTGTCGCATCCCGCAGTGCATCGTCCCCCGCGCGGCGGGCGCGGGCCAGGGGTCCGACCATGAATCGGACCTCATGATTTTCATGATTCGCACCGCGGGTCGTCCCCCTGCGTCCGGCCGCGGGCAGGCGCCTCGCTACCATCGGCGCGTGAAGACCGACTCCATGACGCTGCGCCTCAAGATCAACCTGATCGTCGGCGCGCTGACGGTGCTGTTCGTTGCGGCGATGCTGGCGCTTCAGCTGCGCAGCATGCGCGAGTCGGTGCAGGAGGAGGTGGTGGCCGCGAACCGCGTCGCCACCCAGCTGCTCAGCCGCAATGCGTGGCTGTACGCGGCACAGGGCACCCCGGCGATGCTGGCCTACCTGCAGGGCATCGGCCGCGTCCGCTCGAACGACATCGTGTTGTACGACGCCGAAGGCCAGGTGCTCTACCGCTCGCCCGCGTCGACCTACAAGGCCGGCCGCGATGCGCCGGACTGGTTCGAGCGGGCGATGGCGCCGGAACCGTTGGTGCAATCGATCGCGTTCCCCGGCGGCAAGCTGGTGACGCAGTCCAACGCGACGCGTGCGGTGCTCGATGCCTGGGACTACCTGCTGGTGCTCGGCGCCGGCGGCGCGGTGCTGCTGGGCGTCGTCAACGCGCTGGTGTTCTGGCTGGTCGGGCGCGCGGTGCGGCCATTCGGCCGGATCGTCGGCGCGCTGGAGGACCTGGAAGCCGGCCGCTTCGACGCCGCGCTGCCGCCGCTGCCCGGCACCGAGGCGGCGCTGATCGGCGCGGCATTCAACCGCATGGTCGGTCGCCTGCGCCAGAACCTCGAGACCGAGCGCCGCGCGGCGCTGGCCGAGGCTCGCCTGTCGGACAGCCGCGAACTGGTGCGCTGGATCGAACGCCAGCTCGAACAGGAGCGGCGGCTGATCGCGCACGAGCTGCACGACGAGCTCGGCCAGTCCGTGACCGCGATGCACAGCATGGCGGTCTCGATCACGCAACGCGTGCGCGGGCTCGACCCGCAGGCCGAACAGGCGGCGCGCACGATCGCCGACGAATCGTCGCGGCTCTACCAGGCCATGCACGGGATGATCCCGCGCCTGGCGCCGCTGGTGCTCGACAACCTGGGCCTGACCGACGCGCTCGCCGATCTCGTCGAGCGCACCCGGCGCAGCCATCCGGACGTGGCGGTCGAGCTGGAGGTCGCGCTCGGCGACGCGACGCTCGCGCCCGACACCGCGCTGGCGTTCTACCGCGGCGCGCAGGAAGGCATGACCAACGCGCTGCGCCACGGCCGCCCCGCGCACATCGCCATCGCGCTGAACCACGCTGGCGACGCGGCGACATTGACCGTCGCCGACGACGGCCAGGGCCTGCCGGCCGAGGTGCAGCCCGCCGGCCACCACGGCCTGCGCTGGCTCGCCGAGCGCAGCGAGGGCCTGGGCGGCAGCGTGCGCGTGTCGAACCGCGCGCCGCGCGGCGTCGTGCTCGCCGTGCGGCTGCCGCTGGCGCTGGACGCGGAGGCGTCCGCACGATGATCCGCGTGATGCTGGTCGACGACCACGCGCTGGTGCGCATGGGCTTTCGCATGCTGCTGGCCGATGCGCAGGTCGAGGTCGTCGCCGAGGCCGACACCGGCGAGCAGGCCTGTGCCGATTACCCGCGCGCCCAGCCGGACGTGGTCGTGATGGACCTGTCGATGCCCGGCATGGGCGGGCTCGAGGCAGTGCGGCGCCTGCTCGCGCAGGACCCGAAGGCGCGCATCCTGGTGCTGTCCGCGCACGAAGACACCGCGCACCCGCGCCGCGTGCTGCGCGCCGGTGCGCTCGGCTACCTGGCCAAGCGCAGCGCGCCCGAGGCGCTGATCGCCGCGGTGACCTCGGTCGCCGCGAACAGGCCGTACGTCGACGCGCACACCGCGCAGGCGCTGGCCGTCGCCGAGGTCAACGGCGAGGCCAGCCCGGCCGACACCCTGAGCGAGCGCGAGTTCTCGGTGTTCGTGCAACTGGCGCGCGGCCTCAGCGTCGCGCAGATCGCCGAGAACCTGAAGCTGTCGCCCAGCACGGTCGGCACGCACCTGTTCCACGTCAAGCAGAAACTCGGCGCCGGCAATCAGTCTGAATTGACCCTGGTGGCGCTCCGCTGGGGTTTGATAGAAGCTTGAGGTTTGGACGCGGTGCGGCCGATGTGCGGGTAAACCCGCGAATCTGGCACGGTTGTTGCACCGCACAACCCTCGACGGCCAGGCGATCCTGGTCGGGAGCGTCTGACATGCGCCGGTGGATCATCACTCTCTCGCTGCTGCTCGCCGTCCCGTTCGCCCGTGGCGAGGAAGGGATCGTCGCGGTGCTCGCCCGGTCGCAGCTGGCCCGGCTCGACGCGACCGCCGCCGCCGATCCGGCCGGAGCCCGCGCCCAGACCGTGCGCCACAGCTTCGACGATCTGGTGCGCGCGCTGGCGATCCAGCCGCCGGCCGAGCTGCGGGTGATCCGGGGCGACACGCTCGCCGAATCGCTGCAGGGCCACATCGTGCTGGCCAACGAGCGCCTCGCCGAGCTGAACGAAGGGGAAAGGCTGTTCATCCTCGCCCACGAGCTCGGCCACATCGCGCTGCACCACTGGGCGCAGACCGAACAGCTCTACCTGAAGTGGGTGCCCGGCGCCGTCACGCCGCAGCAGACCGAGCCGGTGGCCGCGATGCTCGGCCGCGATGCCTCCGGTCAGGCACACCGCCACGAGCTGGAGGCCGATGCGTTCGCGCTGCACGCCCTGGGTGCGCTCGGGCGCGACACCCACGACGCGTTCAGTGTCTTCATGCACCTGGGCGTGACCCGCGACACGGCCACCCACCCGGGCACGCGCAAGCGCCTGGCCTCGCTGCGTGCGGCCGAGGCGGCCCTGGCCGGTGCCGCCGCTCAGCCGGCGACGCGGAACGAGCCCATCGAGTCGGTCAAGCGCGTCGACTGACCCTGCAGCGATTGCGCGGCGGCGGCCAGCTGCTCGACCAGCGCCGCGTTCTGCTGCGTCATCGTGTCGATCTGCGCGATCGCCTGGTGGACCTGCTGGATGCCGCTGCTTTGCGACTGGCCGGCATCGGCGATGTCGGTGATCAGGCGCGACACGTGGTTCACGCTGTCGAGGATCTCCTGCATCGTGCGGCCGGCATCGTCGACCAGCTTCGAGCCGGCCTCGACCTTCTGGGTCGAGTCGTCGATCAGCGTCTTGATCTCGCGCGCTGCGGTCGAGCTGCGCTGCGCCAGGCCGCGCACCTCGGACGCCACGACCGCGAAGCCGCGCCCGTGTTCGCCGGCGCGGGCCGCCTCGACCGCGGCGTTGAGCGCGAGGATGTTGGTCTGGAACGCGATGCCGTCGATCACGCCGATGATCTCGGAGATCTTGCACGCGCTGCCGTTGATCTCGGCCATGCGCTCGATCACGTCGCGCATCGTCTTCTCGCCGCGCGCCGCGACCTCGCTCGACTGCGTGACGACCTGACGCGCCTCGTTCGTGCTCCGGGCGTTGCTCTGCACCGTGGTGGCGAGCTGCTCCATGGAGCTGGCCGTCTGCTGCAGCGCGGTCGCCTGGTTCTCGGTGCGGGTGGACAGATCGAGGTTGCCGCTGGCGATCTCCTCCGACGCGGTATTCACGTGGACCACGGTCTCGCGCACGTCGAGCACCATCTTGCGCAGCTTCTTGCGCATCGAGTTCAGCTCGGCCCGCAGCCAGGAGACTTCGTCCTTGCCGGGCGATTCGATCTTGGTCTCGAGATCGCCGCCCGCAATGCGGATCACGCACTGCACGGTGGGCTCGACGGAATCCCGGACACTGCCGCGGATGGCCCACATCGCCGCGAGCGCGAACAGGCAGCCCGTGGCGGCGATACCGCCCAGCAGCCAGGTCGCGCTGTCGGCCGCGACGCCGCCGCGCAGCGCCCAGACAGCCATGACGCCCAACCCGGCCGTGGTCACGGCGCAGGCGCCGAAACCGATCGTGACCCGGCGCACCAGGCTCACTCTGCGTATCCAATCCATGAAGGGTCTCTCCGGTAGAACGGGCCCTGCGCACCCAACGCGGCGGCGGTGACCATGAAGACTGCCGGAATATCGGCAGGCAGGCACCGAGTTGAATGCCCCGGCCGGCCCGGCGGACAAATCAACTGTCAAATAAGGTCAACTAAGCCGCGTCGATGATCCGCCAGCCCCGGTCCCGCGCGTGCGCCCGCAGCCGCGCGTCCGGACGCACGGCGACCGGATCGGACACCGCCGCGAGCAGCGGCAGGTCACTGACGGAGTCGGAATAGAACCAGCTGCGTTCGAACCCCTCGAGGGCGATTGCGTCGCCGTGCGATCGCTGCGCGAGCCACTGCCGCACGCGCGTGACCTTGTGCTCGCGGAAGCACGGCAGGCCGTCGATCGCGCCGGTCAGCGCGCCGGTGGGCGAACCGTCGGCCGTGGCCGCCTCGGTGGCGAGCACGTGCGGCACGTCGAACAGCCGCGCACACGGCTCGGCGATGAAACGCGTGGTCGCGGTGACGATCGCGCAGAGGTCGCCGGCGTCCCGGTGGCCCCGCACCAGCGCGCGCATCGCATCGGGCACGCGCGGGTGCAGCGCGTGCTCGAACTCGCCGCTCCACCGGGCCAGTTCGGCGCGCCGCACGCTGGCCAGCGGCGCGACGCTGGCGAAGTGCATCGCGTGGATGTCCAGCGTGCCGGCGACGTACTGGCGGCAGTAGTCCAGGTAGACAGCCTCGGCATCGGCGGGCAGCACGCCGCGCGCGACCAGGAACTGCGTCCACGCCATGCCGCTGTCGAACGGGATCAGGGTGTGGTCGAGGTCGAACAGTGCCAGGTTCATCGCGCGATCTCCGCCGGCAGCGCGCCGCGCAGCGCGTTGCAGACGACGATCGCGTCGGCGTGCGCGAGATCGCCGCGCGTCAGGCTGCGCTCCCGCGCGGCCCAGGCAGGATCGTCCAGCAGCACCCCGCGCATCACGCCGGGCAACGCGCCGTCGCGCAGCGGCGGCGTGCACCACTGCCCATCGAGACGCGCGAACACGCTGCTGCGCCCGCCTTCGACGAGCCGGCCGACGGTGTCGAAGAACAGGCTGTCGAACGCGCCGACCACTTCGGCGGCGCGCACGCCGGCGTCGTAGGCGCTGCGCAGCGTGGTCTTGTGGACGGCGAGCGGGTTCGATTCGGGCAGTGGCGTGCGCGCGATCAGCAGGCGGACCGGGCTGGGGAGCCATGCGGACAGCGGCGCGCTCGTCAGCTCGAAGCGGCCGTTGTGCGCGAGCGCGAGGCGCAGCCGCGAAACGGCCGGCGCGCTGAAGGTTGCGAGCGCCCCGCGCACCGCCGCCTCGTCGAGCGCGAAGCCGAGCGCCGACGCACTGTGCGCCAGCCGCGCGAGGTGGCGGTCGAGGTGCCGCACGCCAGGCCCCGGCGCCCAGTGCATCGTCTCGAACAGCTGGAAGCCGGGGTCCAGGCCGGTCAGGAAGCGCGCCTTCACGCGGCACTCGTCGAACTCGTCGTCGGCGCGGCTGTCGATCACGATGCCGGCGCCGACGCCGAGGCGCAGCGGGCGCAGGCCGCGCGACGGCGCTCCCAGCGTCAGCGTGCGGATCGCGACCGACAGGCAGAAGTCGCCGAGGCGCGCCTCGCCGGTCGGCGCATCGACCCAGCCGATCGCGCCGCAGTACAGGCCGCGCGGCGTGGTCTCCAGCTGCGCGATCAGCCCCATCGTGCGGTGCTTGGGCGCGCCGGTGATCGAGCCGCACGGGAATAGCGCGCGCAGCAGCTCGGGCATGCCGACCTCCGGGCGGACCTGCGCCTCGATCGTCGAGGTCATCTGGAACACGGTCGAGTACGGCTCGATCGCGAACAGCGCCGGCACCCGCACCGTCCCGGTCCGCGCGAGCCGGCCGAGGTCGTTGCGCAGCAGGTCGACGATCATCAGGTTCTCGGCCCGGTTCTTCACGTCGATCGCGAGCAGACGCGCCGATTCGCTGTCGCTCTCCGGCGCCGCAACGCGTGCCGCGGTGCCCTTCATCGGCCGCGCGGTCAGCAGCCCGGCGTCATGGCGCACGAACAGTTCGGGCGAACACGACAGCACGTGCGTGACGTCGCCGCCCGCCGGCAGCGCGATCAATGCGCCGTAGCTCACCGGCTGGCGCGCCCGCAGCGCGCGGTACAGCGCGATCGGCGAACCGTACGCGGCGCCTTCGAGCCGGTAGGTGTAGTTGACCTGGTAGGTCTCGCCGTTGCGGATCGCTTCCTGGATCGCGGCGATCGCGCCGGTGAACTCCGCGCGGTCGACGCTGGGCTGCAGGTGCATCACGCCGGCAGGCGCGTCCACGCCCGAGTCATCGCGCGTGGCCAGCCACGCATCGACCTCACCGCGCCCGAGCCGCGTGAGGCCGCGGAACATCAGAACGCGCAGTGCCGAGCCCGCATCGGCCGGCCGCACGCCGGCCCGCAGCAGCTTCGCGCCCCATTCGTAGTCGGCCAGCACCACCGCGTGCAGACCGGCGCGCTGATCGGCGTCGACCCTGCCCCAGACAGCGTCGAGCTCCGCGGGATCGGCGCAGCGGTGCTCGCGCACGAACCCTTCGTACAAGCGGCTGGTCGGCCGCGCGCGCGTGGCGTCGCGGTCGTCGAGCAGCGCGAAGGCGTCCACGGCGGCCTAGGACCAGTCGTCCATGTCGTGCTTGATCTTGTGGCGGTTGGCGATCAGTTCGTCGATCGACGGCTCGTTGTTCAGCGCACGGCGGATCGCCAGCCTGGTCGCCTCGTGGTTGGTGCGGTACATGTCCTTCTTGTCGAGGTTCGGGTCCTTCGCGCAGCGCGGGTCGATCCAGATCAGGCTGATGATGCACAGCTCGTTCGCGATGGCGCGCGGGATCGTGCCGTCGATCAGGCAGTCGACCACCGCATCGGCCGTGGCGCTCTGCACGACGCCGCCGAACAGGTCGACGTTGGCCATGTCCTTCAGCGTGACCTTGGGCACGACGATCGTCGCCGGCCGGACCAGCTGGTTGCAGGCACGGATCGCGAACATCGCGGTGTGGCCCTTGCTCTGCGCCATCATGTTGGCGAAGGCCTGGCCGACCGGCCCGCTCGTGCGACCGATCAGGATCTCCGGCATCGCGTCGGTGAACTGGCCTTCGCGGGCCAGCACGGTCGCCTCGCCGGCGTGGAAGAGGTAGTCGTTGTTCATCGTGGGTCCTTCGTGGAAAAGGAAGATGGTTTCGATGCCGCGCGGCACCTGCGCGCGCGAGCCTACACGGCGACGATCAGCTCGCCGCGGCCGTCCGACGACAGGTCGCCGAGGTGGCGCACGATGCGCCGCGCGGGCAGGCCTGCGAACGGCCCGCCGTGGCGCGCGATGGCGCGGGCCAGCAGTTGCCACGCGACCGCCGCATCCGCCTGCGCCGGCACGAAGGTCGGCGCGATGCGCGGTGCCACACCCGCAAAGATCACGCTGCCGCGCCGCATGCCGTAGCCGACATGCGCGCCGCAGCTGCCGCCGATCGCGATCGTGCCGGCGACCAGGCGCGACGCGGGGAAATCGCCGACATCGCCGAACACCAGCGCGGTGCCGCGTCGCATGCGGTCGCCGAAGCGGTCGCCGGCGCGGCCGCGAACGACGAATGTGCCGCCGCGCATGCCGTCCATGCTGCCGGGCAGCGTGCTCGCGGCGTGGTCGCCGACGTCGCCGTCGACGGTCAGCATGCCGCCGGCCATCTCGCAGGCGGCGAGCAGCCCGGCATCGCCTTGCACGCGCAGCGCGCCGCCGGTCATGCAGGCACCGACGTAATCGCCCGCCGAGCCCTGGACGAGGATGCTTCCCGCCCCAAGCTGCCAGCCGATGCGGTCGAAGCGGGTGAGGTCGCCGTCGAAGACGAGCTCGTTGTCGCTGCCGTCGGTCGTTTCACGCGCGACGGCGAAGAACTCGCCCAGCGACAGCGTCTGCGTGCCGTGGGTCACGGCGAGTTGCTCGATCCGCGCCGGCGCCAGGTCGGCCAGCGCGGTGGGCGTGATCGCGCGCAGATCGACGCGCAGTGCCGGCGATTGCCTGAGCGCCAGTCGCACGCGGCTCATGAGCCGGCTCCGTCGAGCAACTTGTGCAGGTGGAAGTGATAGGGCCCGAGCTTGCCGCCGTAGTTCCCCGCCGACACCCGCAGCATGCCGCCCGCCGAACCGATCGCGATGCACGACTGCAGGCCCGCCAACATCGCCGCGCCGACGTCGGCCTCGGTCAACCCGTCGATCACGATCTCGAGAACGCAGTGCACCTCCGGTGTCAGCTCGCTCTTCTTCGCCAGTCCATACAGCCCGGGGCAGAACGCGTCGTTGGTCGAGGCGCTCAGCGTCGCGTACTTGCTGCCCACCTTCGAGCCGGAGCGCACCACGCCGCCGGGGAACGGCATGACGACATTGGGCAGCCGCTTCATCGCCACGACCGCGGCCTCGGCGGCCGCGAGGGCCGACTCGGTGTCGGTCGCGAGCATCAGAAGATTGCCGCCGCCGACCGCCTTGGTCACCGCGGTCGTCTCCTGCGCGACGAACTCGCCGTCCATCACCGGCACGCGCCAGTAGCGGATGCCGTCGATCACCTTGCTGATCTGCCAGCCGTCGCCGAAGAAGCGCAGGTTCTTGCCGAGCGCGATGGCTTCGCCTTCAGCCACACCGGCGAACACGGCCGTCGTCGGGCAGGTCAGCACGCACTGGCCGACGCGGCGCTCGACCTGCTTCGCGAGCTCCTTGCCCGACATCGAGAAGATCAGCAGCGCAATGCCGGGCCGGCCGTCGGGCGTCTCGTCGGGCCCGAGCTCGCGCTCGATCCCCGCCTCGCAGCCGCAGGCGATGACCGAGGTCGCGAAGCCACTCGCGCTGACCGCCGCGTGGCGCGCCCAGGTCGGGTTGTGCGCGGTGATCACGAGCCGGGTCGCCTTCATCGGGAAGGCCTCGGCAAAGGTGTCGTCGATCACGACGCCGTTGAGGACGCGCGCGTCGCTCACGGGCTGACCTCGAAGCACGCGGCGGGCAGCAGGCGCCCACCGTTGCAGCAGTGGCACAGCTCGTCATGCCCGATCGCGACCTGATCGAACTGGACCAGCCCGTGGGTCGCGTGGTGCTTGCGCAGCATCGTCTCGATGCCGCGGTCGAACTCGGGCGCGACGAAGTGCGTGCCGCCGGTCGGCACCGCGGTGATGTTGCCGCCGCGCGCAACCAGTGCCCCATCCTTGAACACGAAGGCGGGCGTCGCGAACATCGCCTCGCGGTTCGCGTCCTCACGGTAGACCGCGATGTCGGCCGCGGCGCCCGCGCCAAGGTGGCCGCGATCGGTCAGCCCGAGCAGGCGGGCCGGCGCGGCGCGCGTCATGATCGCGATCTCGTACAGCGAGAGTTCGCGCGTGATGGAGTTCAGCGCCGCGTTGGCCGCCACGTCCGGGTGCAGCCTGGCGAGTTGCTCGGCGCGGAAACTGCGGTCGGTCAGCAGGCGGATCAGGTGCGGGTAGCTGGTGAACGGGCCGCCGTTCGGGTGGTCGGTGGTCAGCACCACACGCCACGGGTCTTTGACGAGCAAGAAGATCTCCAGCCCGATCGCCCACTGCAGCGCGTTGACGAAATTCTGGTCGCGGTAGCGGAACGGCACGACGCCGCAGCCGGCCTCGCACTCGATGTCGGCGCCGATCCACTTGCGCGGGCTCGCCAGGCCCGATTGCGCGTGCTGGCGCATCGTGTCGCCCGAGGCGGTGACGGTCTGGCCGAACATGATCTGGCCGACGTCGATGCTGATGTTCGGGTTCGCGTTGACCGCCTCGGCGAGCTGCAGCGCGGCCGACGAGAACTTCTTCGGCCCCTCGGCGCCGTAGGCGTGGAACTGGATGTGCGTGAGGTGCGCCGGCAGGCCTTCGAGCGCGGCGATGGTCTCGAGCGTGGACTCGATGTTGCCCGCCACGCCGAGGTTGCTGCCGTGGATGTGCAGCGGGTGCGGCACGCCGAGCTCGCGCAGCGCCTTCGCGAGCGTGTGCACCACTTGCCGCGGCGTGACGCGCCAGTGCACGTGGTCCTCGTCGACATCGAGCTTGCGCTGGTTGAACTTGAAGGCCGAGATGCCGCCGGGGTTGACCACCTTCACGCCCATCGCCTTCGAGGCGTTGATGGTCCAGCCCACGTAGTCGCGGATGCTCTGCGGGTCGTCGCCGCGGCTGAGCATCTGCAGGAACAACTCGTCGTTGCCGAGCATCACGTAGGCGCCGTGGTCGAGGATCGGCGTGTCGCCCATCTCCATGTGCGTGTGGCGCGCGTTGCAGGCCATCATCGCCGGCTCGAACGCGGCCGTGTAGCCCATCTCGACGTAACGGTAGCCGGTGGCCAGCGTGCCCGGCACGCAACCGCCGCAGGAGGCGAGTTCGAGCGGGTTGGTCGGCAGCGCGATCGGGTTCGGCCCGGCCCGCTGCATCTCGGGCAGCAGCAGCCGCGCGAGGTTGACCTTGCCGCCGCCGATGTGGGTGTGCATGTCGATGCCGCCGGCCATCACGACGCAGCCGGAGATGTCGAGCTCGTCGGTCGCGGCCTCGTTCGGCGCGAGCGTGACGAGGCGGCCGTCGCGGACGAACAAATCGCGCACCTCGCCGTCCACACCGTTCGTCGGGTCGATCACGCGCCCGTCGCGCAGTCGCAAGGTCGTCATGCGGTCGCCTCCGGCAGCGCGAGCGTGATGCGCCGCAGCACTTCGGCGACCGTCGGCAGACCGTCGTCGCGCAGCGCACGCAGCGGCATCAGCACCGAACTGTCGGTGCGGAACAGGTGACCGGCCGTGCCGATGCCGGGCGTCGCGACCGGGATGAAGACGGTGCCGCGCCCTTGCGCCGCACCGGCGAAGGACGGATGGCCGAGCACGATGCGCGGCAGCGCGCCGGCCGGCGGGGCGGGCTCGGTGCCGAAGCTGGCGATCCAGAGCAGCGCGTCGACCGCACCCTCGGCCAGCAGGTGCTGCGCAGCAAAGCGCAGCGGTTCGTGCTCCAGTCCCATCGGCGCGGCACGGCTGCGCAGCGGCAGCCCCGACAGCCAGGTGAAGACCGCGTTGACCGTCGACGCGCCGTCGCCGCCGCCCAGCGGCAGCGCGGCGGCGCGGCTGCGCTGGTTCAGCGTCGCGACCGTGCGGTTGATCGCCTCGACGATCAGCGCGCCCTGCGCCGGCAATGGCGCCGACTCGTAGGCCAGCACCGCGTAGCGCGCGCCGCGCAGCCGCTCGGCCAGGGCCGCCAGCGGCCCGCCCGCGCCGCCGACCGCACGGCCGGCGACACAGGCGGCCAGCATCGCGGCAGCGTCGAACAGATCGCCGTCGAAGCGAACCGTCGCGACACCGGCCGGCGGCGCGTCCGGCACCACGCCGATGGTCGGCTGCAGCAACACCACCTGCGCCTGACCGCCCTCGCCCACCCCGCAACGCCGCAGGAATTCCGGGTAGCGCGCGCCCGGCCACGTGCCGACGCAGACGATCAGGTCGGCGCGCGTGTGCACTTCCGCCAGCGTGGTCGTGAACGCGCCGCGGTCCTGCATCGCGCGCAGGCCGTGAAACAGCGCGGCGCCGCCGGCCGGGTCGCAGATGGCGCCGGTGCGGCAGGCCAGCGGGTACAGCGCACGGGCACCGGCCACGTCGGTGCCCAGGCCGCCGAACAGCGGCTGGCGGCTCGCCGCCAGCAGACGCGCGGCCGCGTCGACGGCCGCCTCCAGTGGGCACGCGGCGCCGTCGATCAGCGGTTGGGCGGAGGGCAGCGCCACGGCGTCGAAGCGCGCCAGCGCGGCACGGGCGCGGGGACAGTCGCTGCCCTGCAGGGCCCAGCCTTCCGGGCCGCCCGCGACCGCGAAGCGGTCGCACAGCAAGGGGCAGAACGGGCAGGTCCAGGCGGCCGCCACGGGCACGGACGACGATTCGAGGGCAGTCATTCGTCCCCCGGCACGCAAGCGATGTGCCATTGCGGCGCACTGCGGGCGCCGGAATGGGGCGCGGGCGCAGTCGAGCCGGTCGGTGGCCACATCTGGAACACAGTGTGGCGGTTTTGGCCGGTCCGGCCCCCGGCGTCGGCCGTGCCGGGATGGCACGATTCGTGATGCGGCAAGGCCATGGCAGGGACAATTCCGAGCAGCGGTCAGGGACGTGCCTGGCGCGGCAGTTGGAGATCGTGCAGGGCGCTGGCGACCAGCCACGCGCCGGCACCGGCAGCTGCGGCGTGGGCCAGGTCGGCGGGGCTGCGCACGCCGCCGGCACCCACCAGCGTCGTCCCGGGGGACAGCCGCCGCAGCGTGGTCATCGTTTCCAGGTCGGGCCCGGCGCCGGAACCGACACGCTCCAGCGTCATCACGATCACGCGCTGCGGCCACAGCGCCGGCGTATCCCAGCAGCCGGCCGGGTCGAGGCGCCGGCCGTCGCGCCGGTCCAGCGACAACACCGCGCCATGCGGACCGAAGCGCCGGTGGCAGTCCTCGAGCGCAGCGCGCGAGGCGAGCGATTCGCTGGCGATCACCGGCACGATCCGGTCGGCGTGCAGGGCCAGCCCGGCGCGCAGCGCGAGGGCTGCGTCGGCGTTCGCGAAGGCGGCGTCGACCCAGAGCTCGATCCCGCCCAACGCCTCCAGCAAGTCGCGCAACACCGCCATTTGCGGGGCGCCGCCCATCAGCGCGTCGAGGTCGGCCACATACAGTCGGGTCGCCGCGCAATGGTCGACGAGGACGCGGGCCACCGTCACCGGATCGCTGCTCGCGCACAGGGCCGATTCGATCGGCCGGTAGGCCTGCCGGTCGCCTCGGACGCCACGCACCACCTGGCCTTTCAACAGATCGATCACCGGAATCAGGGTCATGCTGCTTGCTTCGTCGTTCACGTCGTCATCGCTGCCGCGCCGGCTGCCCAAGGACCCGACATGATGCGCGCATTCGTCTACGAATCGCTGAGCGCCGGCGCTGTCGCGGACGCGCCTGACGAGTTGCGAGCCGCCGGCTGCGCGATGCGCGATGCGGTCGCGCAGGACCTGCTGCGCACCGGCACCGTGGCGGTCTCGGTCGCCACCGCGCCGCACGCCACGCCGGTGCCGGCCGGCGCGCGCGCGCTCAGCGTTCCGCCCGACGTGGCCGACGCCGAGTTCGTCGCGCAGCAGGCGCGGCTGCACGACGTCGTCTGGGTGATCGCGCCCGAGACCGATGGGGTGCTGGGCCGGCTGCAGCGCGTCGTCGAGGCCGGACGCTGGGTCGGGTGCGACGCCGCGTCGATCGCCATCGCGTCGAGCAAGCGCGCGACGCTGGCGCACGCGGCCGAGCGCGGCATCGCGACGCCGCGCATGTTCGCGGCGTCGCCGACGACGCGCCGCTGGGTCGTCAAGCCCGACGACGGCGCCGGCGCGCTCGCCACGCGCCTCCACAACACGCATGCCGCCGCACGCGACGATCTGCAGGCGCGCCAGGCCCGCGGCGAGGTCGCCGTGCTCGAGCCCTGGGTCGCGGGCGAGGCGCTGAGCCTGTCGCTGTTGTGCAGTGCCGAGCGCACGGAACTGCTGTGCGTGAACCGTCAGGCGCTCAGCGTCGATGCGTTCGGCACGGTCGGCTTCGACGGGGTGCAGGTGAACGCGCTCTCCGGCGACGATGCGCGCCTGGCCACGCTGCGCCCCTGGGCACAGACGCTCGTCACCGCGCTCCCGGGCCTGCGCGGCTATGTCGGCGTCGACCTGGTCTGGCATCGCCAGCACGGGCCGGTGCTGATCGAGGTCAACCCGCGCGTGACGATGGCGTATGTCGGCCTGTCGGCGGCGCTCGGCCGCAATCTCGCGGGCGCCGTGCTCGCGGCGCACCGCCAGGAGTTTTCCGATGCCCTCGCCTGATCACCGCCACGTGGTCGGGTGGGACATCGGCGGCGCGCATGTCAAGGCCTGCCTGCTGCGCGACGGCTGCGTCGTCGACGTCGCCCAGTGGGCCTGCCCGCTGTGGCAGGGGACCGAGCACCTCGAGCGCGTGCTGCAGCTCGCGCAGGCGCGCTGGCCGCAGTTGGCGGAGCCGGCGCACCGCGCCACCGCGATGCACGGTGTGACGATGACCGGCGAGATGACCGACCTGTTCGAGCACCGCGAGGACGGCGTGCAGCGCATCGCCTCGACGCTGGCCGACGCGTTGTCGCCGGGCACGCCCGAGGCGATGCGCTTCTTCGCCGGGGAGTCGCGCTGGTGCGAAGTCGCCGAGGTCGGCACGCACTGGGAGCGCATCGCGTCGGCCAACTGGCGCGCGACGGCGGCGCATGCGGCGCAGCGCCTCCTCGAAGGCGTGCTGATCGACATCGGCAGCACGACCACCGACCTGATCGCCTTCCGCGCCGGCCGCGTGCTCGGTCGCAGCCGCAGCGATGCGGACCGGCTGGCCAGCGGCGAACTGGTCTACCACGGCGTGGTGCGCACGCCGCTGTGTTCGCTCGGCCCGCGCGTGGCGTGGCGCGGCGCGGACATGAACGTGATGAACGAGTTCTTCGCGACCACCGCGGACGTGTACCGGCTCACCGGCGAGCTGGACCCGGCGCACGACCTGCACCCCCCAGCCGATGGCGCCGCCAAGGATCTGGAATCCACGCGTCGGCGCCTGGCCCGCATGATCGGCCTGGACGCACGCGACGCCGCGACGGACGACTGGCTCGCGTTCGCCCGCACCTGGCGCACGCGCCAGGTCGACGAACTCGCCGGTCAGCTGCGGCGCGTCGCCGAGGCGCACCGCCTGTCGGGCTCGACGGTGGTCGTCAGCGCCGGCTGCGGCGATTTCCTGGTCGCCGACATCCTCGAACGCGCCGGCCTGCAGCACGCCCGTCTGCTGCGGTATGGCGACGACATCGCCCCCGTCGACGAGGCCGGCACGCCATCCGCTCGCGCCGCGCTGTCGAACTGGGCGCAGGTGTGCGCGCCCAGCGTCTCGGTCGCGACGCTGCTCGACCGGGGGCAGCGCTGATGTGGGTCGTCAAGCTCGGGGGCAGCCTGACGGCCGATCCGGCGCTGCCGCACTGGCTCGACCTGCTGGCCCAGCTCGGCGGCGGGCGCGTCACGATCGTCTGCGGCGGCGGCGCACTGGCCGACGAAGTGCGGCGCGCTCAGGCGCTGTGGCAGTTCAACGACCTGGCCGCGCACAACATGGCGGTGCTGGCGATGGCGCAGACCGGCTACCAGCTGCACGCGATGAACCCGACGCTGCAACTGGCGGCGAGCAAGGCCGAGATCGCGAACGTGCTGCACAAGGGCCGCGCGGCGATCTGGCTGCCGTTCGAGCTGCAGCGCGATGCGCCCGACCACCGCACGCACTGGGGCGCCACCTCCGACACGATCGCGCTCGATCTGGCGCGCGAGCTGAACGCGGAGCGCCTGGTGGTCGTCAAATCGTGCGCGATCGATCCGCTGCAGACGCTGGCGGAGCTCGGCGCCGCCGGCGTGCTGGACGAGGGCTTCGGCGACCAGGCGCGCGGCGCGGCGTTCCCGATCGAGCTGATCCACAAGGGCGACCTGCCGCGCATGCGTTCGCTGCTGCTCGGCGAAGGGCGTCACCGCGACGCTTGAAGCGCTTGCGCGAGCGTGCGCAGGCGCGTGGGGTCGAGCGCACCGCTGCGGTCGCCCGCGCACACGGCGCTGCGGAAGCCGGCGAAGTCGGGCACCAGCCGTTGCAAGGCCGCGAGCTGCGGCAGGCGCAGCGCGCCGGCCAGGCCGACCAGCGCGCCGCTGCCGCGCACGCGGGCGACGAAGCGTCGGAGCTCATCCGCCGCGATCAGATCGAACAGGCTGCCCGCCCGCTTGTCGGCGGTGTCGACCATCAGCGCGGGAAACTTCAGCGCACACGCCAGGTCGACGTGCGCGTCGTCGAGCCCGCGGTCGGCGATGAAGACCGGCACGACCGCGTGGCCGGTACCGGCCAGCGCATCGAGCACCGCGGGGGCGTACGGGGTGCGCTCGATGCCGACCTTGACGTAGTCGACCCCGCAGGCCGCGACGGCCGCCACACGCGCCAGGATCGCAGCGCGTTCGGTCATCGGCAGGTCGCCGATCGTCGCGCTGACGAGCAGGCCGCGGTCGCGCGACCGCAGCGTGCGAAGCGCCTCGACGATGGCCGCGATCGTCACGACCGGCAGGCCGCCGAGCGCGCCTTCGCGCGGCTCCTTCAGGTCGATGAAATCGGCACCACCGTGCGCCGCCAGCAGCGCCTCGGGCACATCGCGCACGCTGACGAGCATGCGCATCACGAGGCCCTCCCGCGCGCCGCGGCGCGGTGCGTGGCCACCGCCTCGGTCAGCCAGCCCCAGGCCTCGTGTTCCTCGGGCCCGGCGGTCTTGTCGACCGCAATCTGCAGGTAGGCCATCTCGGCATCCACCTTCTCGGCCGGCAGCATGTGCAGCCGGCTCACGAGCACCGCGCCCTCGATCACCGCCGCCTGCGCGCGGTTGAAGCCGACGAACGGCGCGTGGCTCGCCTCGAACAGGCGTGCCATGCGCAGCACCGGGCGCTGCGGGTCGTCCTGCAGTTCGGCCAGCGCCAGTTCGACATGGCTGAGCGCACAGGCCAGCCTCAGGCCCTCGATGCGTTCGGTCGGCTGCATCGGCCACGAGCGGCGGCCGGTCACCGAGCCGGCGAACACGCGCGTGTCGAGCACGACGTTGAGCACCGCATGGCCGCTCGCGACGATGTTGGCGAGCGTGGTCGAGGGCCTGAACGGCATCAGCACCACGTCCGCACCGCGGTAGCGAACACCCATCGGCGCGACATGCGGCGTGCCGTCGGCGGCGACCGTGCTGACCACCGTCTCGTAGATCACGTCATTCATCGCCGGCGTCCGTGGGAGGTGAAGCGGAGGCGGCGCGCGCCCGGCCGGTCGTGCGGGTCGTTCCGGGTGCGCACCAGGTTGTCAGGTCCTGCGCGTCGGTCGCGACGGCGCATCCCCAGTCGAGCGGCTGGTCCTGCACGTAGCGCTTGCCGAGCCGCCACGCGATCTCGGCGTGGGCCAGCTCGACGCCCATGTAGAACGCATGGCTCGCGTCGTGCCCGAGCTTCAGCTGCGGCCACAGCTCGAATGCACCCTGGCCGGTGCGCAGGCCGTCGCGGTTGTAGACATGCAGCCCCTGCTGCGAGACCTGCACGCGAAAGTTCGGATCGCGCACCTGCGCGGCGACCTGCTCGATCTCCAGCGGCGTGTCGGGGAACGGGTGCTTGGCGTGCACCGTCATCAGCGCGTCGTTCAGACCCTTGGGCAGCGTCTGGTGGCGCGCCGCGGCGTGCATGATGCGACGCGCCCAGTCGGCCTCGCGGACCGCACGGCGCGCATGGGCGCTGACCTGCGTGGTCAGCACCGCGGCGACGTTCAGCTCGGCCGCGATGCCGAACAGCAGCGCGTTGATGCCGCTGGTGTCGGCTTCGGTCAGCTCGGTCAGGTTGCCCACGCCCATCATGATCGCCGCCTCGGGGAAGCGCTCGCGCAGCCGGTGGTAGCGCACGATGGAGGCGGTCAGTCCGAACGGGATCGGGTCGAGGATCGAATCGGCGAGGAACGGTCGGCCGCGCCGCTGCATCTGCTCGACCGCCTCGAACAGCGAAGCTTCGTCGGTGGGCACGCGCGGGATCAGCACCGGCACGGCCGCGACTTCATCGGCGACCCACAGGGTGTCGATCGTGAGGCTGAGCAGGTAGTCGGCACCGGCCCGGCCGCCGCGCAGCAGCTCGTCGGTGTCGATCGAATCGACGCTGACCTTGAACCCTTCGGATTTCAGCGCCTGAACGCCCTCTTCGAGGTGCGAGAAACGCGTCGCGGGCAGACAGCCGAGGTCGATCACGTCGGCGCCGTCGGCGGCGAGCGCGCGAGCGCGCGCCACGATCTGCGCGACGCTCAGCTGCGACGCGTCGACGATCTCGGCGAAGATCGCGACCTCGTACTCGGCCAGGTCGATCGGCGCCGCGGCGCGATCGAAGTAGCGCGGCAGGTCCTTCAGCTCCTCGGGCCCGCGTTCGACCGGGATGCCGTAATGCCGGGTCAGCGCGTCGAGGTCGCCGCGGCAACGCCCGGGCACGATGATGCGGTCGGCCTCGATGGGTGCCGGCACGCGGCGCCGGATCATCTCGGCCGTCATCAGCGCGGCGACCTGCAGGCCGATCTCGCGCACCTCCCACGTGAACGGCAACGCCGCGATCCCGCCGAGCACGCGCGCGAGGCTGGCCTGCGCGAGGCGTCCGGTCAGGAAGACGAGGTGGTCCATGCGAGCGACAGTTCCTTCAGGCGCGCATCGAGCGCCGCTTCGAGTTCGGGGGGCGAGGCCACGACGCGGCAGAAATCGATCGTGCGCAGCCGCTCGACATTCTCGAGTTCGATGCGCCGCGGCCGCAGCGTGACCCAGTCGTGCGGCGACTTCGTCACCACCACCGGCTCGGTGTCGCATGCAAACACGATGCCCGGGATGCCGAGCTTGCCGGCCTGCGCGAACATGTTGGTCGGCAGCGAGTCGCTGATGCCGAACGCGCACTTCGCCACCGTGTTGCTGGTGGCCGGCGCGACGACGACGGTGTGATACACGTCGTCGTACAGCGTGCCCACCGGCACCGCGCTGGCGGTCTTGTCGCGGAAGATCCGGAAATCGGGCCGCAGATCTTCGATCCCGATCTTGTAGATCGGGAGCACCTCTTCGGCCGCGGCCGACAGGAACAGATCGACGTCCGGCAACCGCGCCGCGAGCGCCAGCGATTCCTCCAGAAAGTGCCCCGAACCGGTGATGCACCAGGCGAAGCGGGAGCGCATCCGCTCACTCGGGGTGGGAGACCTCGATGTGGAGTCGGTGGAGCTTGCGGTAGAGGGTGTTGCGGCTGACATCGAGCGCCTTGGCGACATTGCTGACGTTCCAACGGTGCTGCTCGAGCATCTGCAGCAACACCTGTCGCTCGTTGGCCTGGATCGGGTTGAGTTTGACAGGCGGCGCCGGGTCTTCTTCGGGCGTCGCACCGACCGCGTCGGCGTTGCCTGCGACCGGCGCCGGCGTCTGCTGCAGGCGAGCCGGATGCAGGATCAGTGCCGGCAGGTGCTCGCGCGTGATGACCGCGCCATCGGCCAGCGCGGCGGCGCTGCGCAGCACGTGGCGCAGCTGGCGGATGTTGCCCGGCCACGGGTAGTCGAGCAGCAGCCGCTCGGCATCGGCGCTCAGGCTGCCGGCGGCGCCGGCCTCGGTCTTCAGCAGGTCGTGGATCAGCTCGCGCTTGTCGGTGCGATCGCGCAGCGACGGCAGTTCGAGTTCGATGCCTGCGAGGCGGTAGTACAGGTCCTCGCGGAAGCGCCCTTCGCGCACCAGCGCCGGCAGGTTCTGGTGGCTGCCGCTGATCAGCTGGAAGTCGACCGGGTGGGTGTCCTCGGTGCCCAGCGGCGTCACCTGGCGCTCGTCGAGCACGCGCAGCAGGCGGGCCTGCAGGTCGAGCGGCATGTCGGCGATCTCGTCCAGGAACAGGGTGCCGCCGTCGGCCTGCAGGATCTTGCCGCGCCGGCCGGTGCGCTGCGCGCCGGTGAACGCACCGGCGCGGTAGCCGAACAGCTCGGATTCGATCAGCGTCTCGGGCAGGCTGGCGCAGTTGACCGCCACGAATGCGCCGTCGGCATGCGGGCTCGCGTCGTGCGTCGCACGGGCGAAGACCTCCTTGCCCGAGCCGGTCTCGCCCCACAGCAGCACCGGCGTCTGGCGCGCGATGACGCGGCGGGCGGTCTCGAGGTGGGCGATCAGGCGTGCGTCCTTGAAGGTCGCGTTGCTGTGCGGCGCCGGGCGCCCCGGCGCCGGCCTTCCGGGCCCCTTCGACACCAGTGCGACGTGCCCCGCACCGGCGCCGCCCGCCATCGCCGCCACCGACATCGGGTGAACCGAGGCCGTCGCGCTCGACGCCGGCCGACGCGCGACCGCGAAGAAGCGCAGCGCCGCGTTGGCGCGGTAGGTGACGACCGGGTGAAACGAGGACGACATGCTCCGCTGCAGCATGTCCTCGAGCGACGTCTGGAACAGGTCCTCGAGGCGGCGCGAGCGGATCTCGTCCATCGACTGCAGGCCGAGCTGGAACAGCGCGCTGCGGTTGGCCGCGACGATGTAGCCGTCGTCCCCGACCGCGAGCTTGCCCTCGTGCAGCGTGTAGACGAACTCGGGTCGGCTGTGGAAGTGCAGCGGGTGCGCGTTGCGGAAACGCTGGTCGATCAGGCGGTTCTCGATCATGCGCGCGGTCATGCCGAGCAGCACCAGCAGGTGCTGCTGCATCTGGCCGGAGCGGCTCGACACATCGAGCACTGCGGCGATCTCGCCGGACGGGTCGTAGACCGGCACGGCCGAGCAGGTGAGCTGCGAGAACTGCGTGAAGAAGTGGTCCTCGCGGCGGATGGCCACGGGCGCGGCGGCGGCGATGCAGGTGCCCATGCCGTTGGTGCCGGCCTCGGCCTCGCTCCACATGCCGCCGGTGCGCAGGCCGAGCGGCGCGACCTCCGCGGCGAAGGCCGGTGACGAGACCATGTGGATGATGACGCCGTCGGTGTCGGTCAGCACGACCGCCGATTCGGCATCGGCGAGTTGCTGGTACAGCGTCGTCATCTCGTAGCGCGCGCAGTCGATCACATCGGCCTTGCGCTCGCAGCGGTTCTCCAGCGCGGCGCGCTCGATGATCGCCGGCTTGCGCGGCCGATCGGGATGAAGGCGGTACTCGTTGAGGCAGCGGCTCCACGAGCGCGTGATCGCCTCGTTGCCTTGCTCATGCACGCCGTTCTGCACCATGACCATGATGCGTTCGGCGTGCCGGTCGGGGTCCTGCACGGGCAATCCCATCGATGTCTCCAAATGTTCCCGGCCTTGAAGGCTCTGAGGTGCGCCAATCTTCATCCAACTGCAACCCGCGCACAACAGGCGAAACGCTGAGGCCACCCGGGCAGATTGCGACATCCGGTTACTGGCATGCGGCTTGCGTTTCGCCGCCGACGCCGCAACTTAGCGGTCCACTGAACGCGCTTCGGCGCCACGCGCATGATCGAACGCCACGCCCTTCCCGCCGAACGGGTTGCTCCACACGCTACGCCGCCGACGATGGACCTGATCTTCATCGAAGGCTTCACCGGCGAGACCATCATCGGCATCCACGAGTCCGAGCTGCATCGTCCGCAGCCGCTCGTGATCGACGTGCATGCCGGCGTGCCGCATGCGCGGGCCTGCGAGACCGATCGCATCCACGACACGATCGACTACGGTGTCGTCGCGGAACGCCTGCGCCGGCTACTCGCCGAGCACCGGCTGACGCTGCTCGAGGCCTTCGCCGAGACGATCGCCGACATCCTGATCGGCGAGTTCGGCGCGCGCTGGGTGCGCGTCAAGGTCGTCAAGCCGCGCAAGTTCGCCGATGTCGGCGCGGTGGGCGTGCAGATCGAGCGCGTCGCGCCGGAACCGGAACCCAGCCGCCCCGGGCACAGCGCAGCGGTGATCCAGCTGCTCGCGAGCGGCATGCTCCCCGGCAAGCGCTGAGCGTTCCGCACGCACCGGCTTGTCGCACACGGGCCGCCGTCTGCGGCCCGTCGATTCAACTCACTGGTGAGCGGCGAACGGGTGCGCGGCGCTGCCCTTCTTGGCGACGACCTCGGCCGCCGTCGGCGAGCCGGCAACCGCACGCTGGATCGACTCACGCACGGCCTTGTAGTTGTAGTCCTGGATCTTCTTGTCGTCTTCGGCGAGCCAGTGGATGAACACGCCGACGCAGATGAACAGGTTGTCGGCCTCGTCGGCCGGGATCGTCCCGTCCTCGACCGAATCGGCCACCGCCATCGCGACGCCGCGTTGCGCCGGGCCGAACATCTGGACCGCCTGCTTGGCGCCCTTGATCGTGACCTTGTTGAACATCACGGTCGCCGGCTTGGTCAGCAGGTTGGGCGCGACCACCGCCAGCAGCGAGGTGAAGCCGTCCTTGTTGTTGGTCAAGGCGTTGGCAAAGGCCGACTCTGCGGGGCTACCGCGCGGCCCGATGATCAGGTCGATGTGCGCCACCTCGTTGCCGTCGCCGACGAGCGACTCGCCAACCATCATGCGATCAATCTTTGCCATGTCCTCTATCTCCTGTTTCAGTTCTTGGGGGTAGTCGTCGCCACTGGCCAAACCACCAGCGCGGCCTAGTGGATAACACGTTCCGTGCCATCCGCCGGCCGCTGGCGGCGCGGAGAACGCGGGGGCTCAGGGACGCGTGGGGCGCGGACTCAGCAGGGCCGCGACGAACAGCGTCGCGACCGTCAAATCGGCGCTGGTTCCGGGGTTCAGCCCGGCATCCTTCAGTTCCGCGTCCCAGGCGGCGAACGTGGCGTCGGCGTCGAGGTGCTCGCCGGCCAGCGCCCGGGCGTGCCACGGCTGCGCCGCGGCCATGACAATGTGTGCCAGCGCCGCGCCGTGTTTCCGAACAATGTGTGAATCGGGCCAGCTCGCCAGAAACCCGAGGTAGATGCGCTGCACGGCCGCGCTCGCCGCGGCGGACGCGGGTGGCACGAGCGCCGCGTCCGACCCCGCCAGCGCCGTCGCGAGCGCCGGCAGATCGACCGCGAACAGGTCCGCGAACCCGTCCCGGTACTGGCGCGCGATCGAGTCGCGTTCGGCCGCAAGCGCCATCGCGGCGCGCAGGTCGATGCTCGGTGGCGCGTGGACGTCCTGTTCCGCCGCCGATCCCAGGCCACCGGGCCGGGCCTGCGCGATCGCGCGGTAGGCGGCGCGCGTGTCGGCGACGTCCAGGTCGGCCAGCACCGCCTCGACCGCGGCGCGCAGCGCCGGCGGATCGGTCGCCCCGGGATGCAACTCGGCCGCCCGCGCGATCGGTGCACACAGCAGCAGGATGCCGAGGTTGGTGTTGCAGCCGGCAACGTCCCACGTGGCCGCCACCGCCGCCTCGACCCGCTCGCCGACACGCGTGCCGCGCCGGAACATCGGACCGACCGAGGCGCGCGCGCTGGCGCTGAACATCGCGGCCTCCATGCGGTGGCCGGCCGAGAACCGGCTCACGTTGCCGGGCTTGCGCACCGCGACGTCCAGCTCGCAGGCCGCCAGGTAGCACGCTGCCGGATCGCGCGGCGCGGCGTTCACGCCACCCGCTCCGCGCCCGGCGTCTGCCGGCGGCTGGCGAGCCGCCGATCGAGCAGGTCGTCGACGAGGGCGCGCGCGATGTTGAAGCCGGTCACGCGCTGCAGGCCGCGCCACGCGGCAACGCCGTTGACCTCGAGCACCTGCGCACCGGCAGGGGTCGGGATCATGTCGACGCCCGCGTAGTCGAGTGCGAGCGCAGCGGCCGCGCGCTCGGCGAGTTCCGCGAGCGACGCGGTCAGCGGGGCCGGCTCGCAACGCGCGCCTTGCGCGACGTTGTGGATCCAGCCCTCGCTGACCCGGCGCATCACCGTCACTGCACGGCCGCCGATCACCAGCACGCGCCAGTCGAACCCGGGCTCGGTGACGGACGGCACGAAGCGCTGCAGATAGGCCAGCCCGCCGTACCCGCCGGCGAGTTCCGGCATCGGCTGCTGAACGCCGTCGATCCGACCGACGAGCCGCAGGCCCTTGCCTTGCGAGCCGAACAGCGGCTTGAGCACGAGCGCGTGCCCGGCCGCGTCCTCGCGCATCACGATGCGGCGTGTCTGCGCGAGCGACTCGGTCGCCCAGGTCGGCGGGGTCGGGATGCCGGCGGCGTGCAGCAACAGGCTGGTCATCGATTTGTCGACGCTGCGCTCGATCGCGCGCGCGTCGTTGTAGACCGGCACGCCCAGCTCGCGCAGCGCATGCAGCACGCCGAGACGCTTGGTCACCTGCTCGAAGCTGCCGCCGGCGATGCCGCGCACCAGCGCCGCGTCGGGCAAGGTGGTGCCGAAGCCGGGGATCGTCAGGCCGTGCGGCGCATGCGCGGTGTCGATGTCGCAGGCGGCCAGGTCGATGCAACGGCCGCTCGCGCCGCGCGCACGCAACGCCGCCTGCAACTGGCGCGTGTGCCAGCCGGTTTCGTCGGTCATGATCGCGACGCGGATCATCGCGCGCGCGGCTCAGGCCTGCTGCAGCCAGAGGCCCTGCAACAGCGGCATGTTCAGCGCGCCGGCATGCCAGGTGTTGCCGCTGTCGAGGTTGCTGACCCAGACCTCGGCCGGCGCGAACAACGCGCCGTCGATCTTGTAGAAGTCGTACTCGACCTCCTTGAAGATCTCGGCGAACGACCGGCCGTAGTCGCGCGAGTTGCGCGAAGGCAGTTGCTGGGCGAGCCGGCGCGCCGCGGCATCGTCGCCGCGCACGCCGAGGTGGACGCGGCCGCCGTACAGGATTGCGTCGTTGGTGCGGCCCATCGCGATCACGCCATCGGGGCTCGGCGCCGGCAACGGCGCGTTCGCGACGCCTTCGACGATGTCACCGAGCGCGAAGCCGAGTTCGTGCGCCTTGTGGAGCGCGACTTCCAGCACCCGCGCGACCACTTGCGTGGTCCCGGCGAGGCTGGTGGTCGGCGTCAGGATCAGCGTCAGCCCGGCCGGCTCGAGGCCGCAATCGCGCAGCAGCTTGTCGACGACGACCTTCGGCGGAACGCGATCGACCTCGAGCACCAGCACCCCGGCCGCCGCCTGGTCGCGGTAGCCCAGTTCGCCGAACAGGGCCTCCTTGGCGGCGAGCGCCCGCGCCGGGCCGGAGCCGAGCGAGAAGAACTTCTTGCCGCCCGTCTCTTCCTTGCTCGCCGCCAGACTCCAGCCGGCGTACTGACTGCCGAGGCAGGCGAGCACCGGCTGCGCGCTGCGCACCTCGAGCCAGGTCGGCCAGCCCTCCAGCCCGTCGCTGCGAATGCCGACACGGCCGAGCCCGCCCATGCAGATCTCGCCGATCAGCAGACCGGCCTCGATGCTGCCGCGCGCGGCGATGCCGGCATCCACGAGGCAGGCGCCGCTCGCGTCGTGCGTGACCGTCAGGGCGAGCGCATCGGCTTCGGCCAGCAGGCGGTCGACGAGCGGGCGCGCCAGCCGGTTGACGCTCAGCGGCGAGCCGGCCAGCGGAGAACGGGAATCGGTCATCGGGAGGTCTCCAGGGTCTCGAGCAGATCGTCGCACGCCGCAGCGAGAAGCGCCCTCACCTGCGCGGCGCCGTGGCCGCTGGCGCTCAGGCTGCACACCGGGTCGCCGGACGAGAACACCGCGCCGGCGGCTGGCAGGTCGTGCGCGTCGGCCCGGTGGGCCAGGCCTTGCGCGGCGTGCGACGACAGGGTCAGCGGCCGGCGCGCGTAGACGATCTCGGTGCCCGCGACGCCTTGCCGCGAGAAGGCATCGGCGCGCGGCAGTTCGGCGTGCAGGCAGGCGCGCACGTGGGCGTCGAACAGGCCGCGTTGCGCATACAGCGCGAGACTGGCCGGAGGGCGCGGGTTGACTTCGAGCACGCCGAGCGCGTCGTCCTCGCCGCGCATGAAATCGAGGCTGCACCAGCCGCGCAGGCCGAACGATCGTGTCAACAGGTGCACCGCCGCCTGGATTTCCCGCGCCAGTGCCGCCGGCACCGTGACCGGCCCGATGCAGCCGGCGTACACGTGCGGCCGCGCGCCCGACGGCCGCACGATCATCTCGTTCAGCCCGAGCAGCACCGCCTCCGCGCCATCGGCGAGGAAGGTCGCGGACATCGGCACGCCGGCCATCTCGCGCTGGAAGTAGCGGGGGCCGTCCAGGCGGACCGCATCGTCGCTCGCCGCGGCGCGGATGTGCCAGCCGCCGCTGCCGCGAGCGTCCTTCAGCAGCCAGCCGGTACGGTCGGCCGGCGGCTCGAAGCTGACCGGCGGATGGCCGATCGCGTGCGCGTCCAGCATGTCGAAGAACGCGCGCGGATCACGGACGCGCCGCACCGCGGCGGGCGACGTGCCGATCAGCGGCAGCAGTTTCGCGCCCGCCTCCAGCACGTCGGGCAGACCTTCGAGACCGCTGCCGGGGACCCAGCCGAGCACGGCGTCCCCGGCAACACCGCTCGCGAGTTCGCCGAGGACATCGAGCACGCGCGCCCCGTCCAGCCGCAGCCCGCTCGCGGCGCCGATCTGGAACCAGCGCTGAGACGCGCGGCGCGTGTCGAGGTCGCCAAACAGATCGAGCGCGACCACGCGGTGGCCATCGAGCGCGGCGGCCTCCGCCAGCAGGCGCGCGGACATGGCCGCGACGGCCAGCACGCTCATCGCACGCGCGCTCAGCCGGCCGGCTTGGCCGCCTGCTCGGCCAGGTACGCGCGCGCTGCGGCGAACGCCTCGGGGAAGCTCAGCACCAGCGCCTTCTCGGCCCCGACCATGCTCAGCAGCAGGCGATGCTGGGTCTGGTACTTGACGTTGCCGATCGCGAGCGCACCGATGCCGACCGCGCCGGCCGCCGCGCCCGCGAGCGGCTTGGCGTCGTCCATCACGCCGACGCCGGCGATGCCCTCCGGCGGCACCGCATTCACGTCGGCGGCCACCTTCAGCTGTCTTGCGATGGCCAGGTCGTCGGCCGACACCACCTGCACGCCGGCGGCCGCACAGGCGAGCACGACGCCGGTCTGCGCGAGCGCGTCGCGCAGTTCGGCCGAGCTGGCGCCCGAGGTGCCGTGCAGTTCGACGCCGAAGCGCGCGCCGGTGTCCGCCGCCGCCTTCTGCGCCGCGGCCAGGCCGCTGTGGCTGGCGATGCGCACGGTGGCGCCGGCCTGCGCCGCCAGCACCGCGGCGATGCGGCCGACCGGGCCGGTCCCGCCGACCACCAGCACCTGCTGCCCGATCAGCGCGGCCGCGTGGTGACGCTGCAGCGCCGCCTCGACGCACGCGACCATCGCCGCGGCGGTCGTGTAGGCGCCGCTGGGATCGGCCATCAGCGAGACGACGAAGGGCTTGAACATCGCGGCCTTCGCGCGTTCGAGCATGTCGGCCGCCAGCAGCGCATCGCGCCCGCCGACGAAGATGCCGGTGCGTGCGACGCCCTTCGGGCCGCGCGAGAAGATCGCGTCCTGCGTCAGCGCGGTGACCTGGTCGAGGCCGACATCGGTGTACGGCGTGATGACCTGGTAGCCGGCGTCGGCCGCCATGTTGACGTCGAACGGGCTCGCCTGGTGCCCCGGCGTGAGCAGATGGAGGATGTACGGACGTTCCATGGCGTGGCGGGTGGGGACCGTGAATGAAGAGTATCGGCGGCGCTCAGCGCACCCGCCGCATCGCGCGGCGATCGATGACCTGCGCGCCGTGGTTGCGGGGCGCGACGATGCGCAGCGCGAGGCCCGGTTCGACCAGGCCCGCCGCGCGCACGGTGCGCTCGAGCGCCTCGGCACGCGCCTGCGACTCGACGATCGCGAAGCCGGTCGGTCCCCACGAGCTCTGGCCGATCGCGGCCTCGTGGCCACTGGCGCCGATCCAGTCCATCAGGCGGCCGACCGCGGCGCTGGTGTAGGCGCGGCCGTTCTGAACCGGCGCGAAGTACGCGCCGAGCAACTGCTGGATGCGCGTGATGCCGCGCGCGAAGATGCCGAACTCCGCGCTCGCCGCACCCGGCAGCACGCGCATCAGCACCTCGTGGCAGATCTCGGCCGAGCGCGCGGCGGGCATCGCGCCGAGCGCCGCCATCGCGCCCTTCTCGTCGTTGCCGGCGAGGCCCTGCTCCCGCTCGTCCTGCACGACGAGGATGCGCCACTCCTCGGGCAACGCGATGCGCGAGAGCAGCGGCGCCGGGCGCCCATCGGCCGCCGGGCCGCCGTCGACGATCAGCCCGCCGAGGTCGAAGCCGTGGATGCCGATGCCGGAGCGCCGGCCGCGCCCGAGCCAGTGCGCCAGCGTGGGCGTGCCCACGTCCAGACGGTGCCACTGCGCGAACGCGCGCGCGATCGTCAACGCCAGCTGCGTGCCGGAGCCGAAGCCACCGTGCGCCGGCAGCACGCGCAGCAGCCGCAGGTGCAGCGTGTCGACGCGGCCGCTGTGCTCGCGCAAGGTCCGCAGATAGCTGCTCGCGCGCTCCATCTGCGCGTCGCCTTCCGGCGTGTCGGCCGTCACGCGATCGACCACCGCGGCACCGAGCTCGACCTCGGTCTCGAAGCCCTCGATGACCAGCCCCACGCTGCCGAAGCGGCGCCCGAGCGAGGCCGACGGGTCGAGGAAACCGAGGTGCAGGCGTGCCGGCGCCCGCAGCGTGACGGTGTCGTGGCGTTCGGTGTCCATCCGCAGCGGATTGTGGGTGGCGACAAGGCCCATGGTGGTGGCGCACCGCCCGGAAGATGGCGAATGCTGCGGGTCGAGGGAGCAAGCTCTGTTCCCGCGGGGAAATCGCCATTCCCCCGCAGAACTGTATCGCCCGGAGGACACTGTGTCATCGAAACACCCGGGAGACGCCCATGACCACCTGGCGCAAGCAGACGAAGGACGCGGTCTACGCCGTCGACGAGATCAACGCGAGGCTGGTGGACGAACTGCCGACCTGGCACTACGAGGATGGCTGGATCCGCCGCAAGTTCAAGACGAGCGGCTGGAAGTCGACGCTGATGGTCGTGAACACCGTCGGCCATCTGGCCGAAGCCGCCTGGCATCACCCCGATCTGACGGTGTCGTACGCCTTCGTGACCGTCAAGCTGATGAACCACGCCGCCAAGGGCGTGACCGACAAGGACTTCGAGCTCGCGGCCAGGATCGAGGACGTGGTGATGTGGCGGCCCGGCGCCGACTCGGCGCTCGAGGGCACGCCGGACGACCCGCGGTTCAAGTACCTGAAGTACGAGTGATCGCCCCAAAGAAAAACAGCCTGGAAACCGAGGTTTCCAGGCTGTCGTTCTAGAACGAATTGTTCTGGTGCGGCTGGCAGGAATCGAACCCACGACCCCTTGGTTCGTAGCCAAGTACTCTATCCAGCTGAGCTACAGCCGCGCAGCCACGCAGTATAGCAGTTTTAGAGAGCCGTCACGCCAGCCGCGCGGCGGACTCGAAACAGCGCGCGGCGCGGTTCTCGTCGCCCTCCTGCCGGGCCAGGTTCGCGAGGCCCAGCCAGGCCTTGCGACGGGGGCCGGCGGCCAGGGCGGTGTCGTTGGCGGCCTGCTCGAGCAGCAGCCGTGCCTTGCCCCACAACTGGCGTTCGGCCAGGGCGCTGCCGACGGCGAGCGCGACCGCGCCCTCGCGGGTGAACGCTGTCGCGGCCGCCTCGAGACGTGGCAGCCACTCGGGCCCGATGCCGGGAATGGCGCTGACCAGGCCGAACGACACGGCGGCGCGTTCCTCCGGGCCGATCTCGGCGGGTGCGTCCCAGAACGGTCGCAACCACGAACGCGCGTCCTCGTGCGCGCCGAGTGCGGCGGCGCGGTCGGCGGCGCGCGCGGCGACGAAACCGTCGCGCCGGTCGACCGGGTCGAACTGGGCCCAGACGCGCTTGAGCTGGTCGATGTCGTGGGCGGTATCGAGCGATTCGAACGCCAGCGAGCGCAGCAGGCCCTGCGCGGCGACCTTCGAGAACCCTTGATGCTTGGCAAGCAGCCGCGCCGTCTTGAGCGCCTCCTGGGGCTGGCGGCCCAGGCGCGTGGCCTGCAGGCGCAGGCGCAGCGCGTGGGTGCGGCGAGCGACGCCCTGCGGCAGTTCGCCGAGCAGTTCGAGCGCGCGCGGTGCGTCGCGGTCGTCGAGCGCCCATTCGGCGGCGAGCAGCCGCGCGCCCTCCTCGGCCGAGCGCGCGGCGGCGCTGCGGCGCGAGAGCTCGAGCGCATGGCGCAATTGCTCGTCGCGCACGACACGGTCCTGCAGGCGGTGGGCGCTGCCGGCGGCGAGCAGGTGGCTGAGCACGGTGAACTCGTTGTCCTGCGCGAGCTCGGGCGTGTCCGCCTGGATGACGAGCGCGCGCTGCGCGGACTTCTGCGCCCGGCTGTAGCGGCCGCCGAAATACTGCGCCAGCGCGTCGCGCAGCGCGGCCTGCGCGCTTCGGTCGCGCCGCGCGACGCGCCACTCGCGCGCCCGCCGCGGCAGGCCGACCAGCGCGCTGATGCCCTGGATCGCCGCGACGATCAGGAAGCAGCTGCCGATCAACGCGATCAGGAACAGGTTCAGCGACACGTCGAGCCGCCAGCCGCGCCAGTAGAACGTCGCCAGCCCGTCGTTGGTGCCCAGCGTGGTCGCGGCCAGCACCGCCACGCCGAACAACAGGACGAACCAGATGATGTTGCGCATGGCGCTCTAGCGGCCGGCAGCGGCGGCGGTCAACGCGGCGAGCGTGTCGTCCGGTCTGGGCACCACCACCTGGCGCGCCTGCCCGGCGACCTGACGGATCAGCTCGGTCGCGAGCAGCGTGCGCTTGGAGCCGCGGTCGAAGTAGCGGTCGAGCGTGACCAGCGCAGCCTGCAGGTCCGCCTGCGCGGTGTCGAACTGGCGGCTGAGCAGCGCGAGCCGCGCGTTCAGCAGCCGCAGCTTGAGGTTCTCGCGCACGAAGAACGATTGCTCGGGCGCGAGCAGCATCGCCTCGGGGTGCTCGATGCGGGTCACGCGGATCAGCGACTTCGCCTCGCTCCAGACCTTCTCGCCGAACGCGTTCCAGGTGTCGAGGACCGGCCCGCCCCACCCGGCCGGCGAACTCGCCGCGGACGCCGCCGCCTTTGCCGCGACGACCGGCTTGGCGACCGCCGGCCGTGCCGGCTCCTTGACGCTGCGGGAATCGGCCGTGCCGAGCAGCGGCAGGTCGTCGACGACGCGGATGGCTTCGTCGAGCTTGATGCCGAGCGACGCGATGTCCGCGACGCTGGTCGCGCGCACGCGCTCCAGGTCGCGCACGATGGCGCGGCGCACGCCCTCCAGGCGCGGCTGGCTGTAGCGCGCGAGGCGCTCGTCGCTCTGCTTCAGCGTGGCCACCAGCGGCTCGGCGCTGCCGGTGATCGCGGTCTGCTGCTGGGCGACGCGGATCGCCGCCTCGATGTCGACCAGCACGTTCTCGTCGCGCGAGCGCGAGAGCGACTGGATCAGGTCTTCGAGCTGACCGCGCTGCACCGCCACCTCGGCGACGCGGGCCTCGAGCAGCGCCACCTTGGCGGCGGTGTCGCTGGCGTTCTCCTGTGCCTGCTTCGACAGCGCGCGCGCCTCGGCGACCTTGCCGCTGTTGTCCTGCTGGCGGCGCACCAGTTCCTGCTCGAGGCTGCTGCCGCGCTGGTCGGCCTTCCAGGCCAGCACCAGGCTCGCGACGCACAACGCGCCGATGACGGCCAGCGCGATCCACAGCGCGCGCACGGGAGCAGCAGCGGGCGGCGGCGCGACGAGGGCCGGCGGGGCCGGCGGCGGAGGGGCGTTCGAGAGGTCGTCGGTCACGGTCCGATCGATTGTATGCAGGCGATCACGGCGGCCAGCGACGGTCGTGCCTCGGTCACGCGTGCGAACCCCAATTGCCGCGCACGCGCGGCGATGCGGGGGTGCGTGGCCAGCGCACGGGCACGGGCCCAATCGGTTCGCGCGTCGGTGACGAGCGGCGCCGCGGCGAGGTTGTCGATCGCCTCGGAACTGCTGAAGAACCAGAGATGAGCCTCGGGGCGCTCGAGCGCGGCGCGCAGCAGCGCCGCGTGATCGCTGTCCAGGGGCGGCGCGAGGCGTCGGTACGCGGCCACATGCTCGACCTGCGCGCCCGCCGCCTGCAAGGTCTGCGCGAGCCAGTCGCGCCCGCCATCGCCGCGCACGATCAGCACGCGCCTGCCCTGCCAGTCCTGCGTGCGCAGGCGCGCCCACAACGCCTCGCTGTCGAACTGCGCCGCATCGTCGGCGGGCTCGACGATCGCGCTGGCCGGCACGCCGAGCCCGAGCAGCACGCGCGTCGTGCCCGGCCCGGGCGAGCCGGCCTGCGGACGGGCCGGCCACGCCACGCCGCGAGGACGCAGCGCGAAGAACTGCTCGGCCGCGTTCGGGCTGACGAAGACGACCAGATCGCGTTGCGCGAGCCCGCGCCAGGCGGCGAGCAACGCCGACGGATCGGTGACCGGCGCGATGCCGATCAGCGGCATCGCGACCGCATCGATCGCGCTGGCGCGCAGGCGGTCGACCCAGTCGGCCGCCTGCGCCGCGGGCCGGGTCACGATCACCCGCACGGCGGCACGTCCCGCGCGCTCAGGGCTTGACGCCGAGATAGGCGGCGGCGCCGGCGTCGCGCAGCGTCTGCGCCGCGTGTTCGCCGAGGGCGCGGGCCTGCTCGTCGGTGTGGACCGTCGCGCTCGCCTGCGCACGCAGCAGCGGCGCGGTCGGTGATTCGCCGTCGCCGAGCGCGGCGCGCAGCGTCAGCGTCTCGCCATGCCAGGTGCCGTGCGCCGCGAGCGGCATGCTGCAGCTGCCGCCGAGCGCGCGCGACACGGCGCGCTCCGCCTGGACCGCCAGCCACGTCGGGCGATGGGTCAACCGGCCGAGCTGCTCGCGCAGCGCGGTCGCGTCGGCCCGCACCTCGATGCCGAGCGCGCCCTGCCCCGCGCAGGGCAGCATCGCCTCCGGCTCGAAGCGCGAGGCGATGCGCTCGGCCAGGCCCAGGCGCATCAGGCCCGCGGCGGCGAGGACGATCGCGTCAAAGCCGCCCTCGTCCAGTTTGCGCAGCCGCGTGTCGAGGTTGCCGCGCAACGGTTGCACGACGAGGTCGGGCCGTGCGCCGAGCAGCTGCACCACGCGCCGCAGGCTCGAGGTGCCGACGGTCGCGCCCTGCGGCAGCTCGTCGAGCGTGCGGTAGCGCGACGAGACGAACGCGTCGCGCGGATCTTCGCGGTCGAGGACGGCGGCGAGGACGAAGCCCTCGGGCAGGTCCACCGGCACGTCCTTCAACGAGTGGACCGCCAGGTGCGCGCGACCTTCCTCGAGCGCGGTCTCGAGTTCCTTGACGAACAGCCCCTTGCCGCCGACCTTGGACAGCGTGCGGTCCAGGATCTGGTCGCCGCGGGTGGTCATGCCGAGCAGCTCGACCCGCAGTCCGAAACGGCGCGTCAGCAGATCACGCACGTGCTCGGCCTGCCAGAGGGCGAGGCGACTCTCGCGGGTGGCGATTAGGGTGGCGTCGGCAGCGGCTTGGGGCATGGTCGGCATGCTAGCAGGCGCGGCTCTTGCAGTGGCTGCTAGGATTCGTCCTTCGTAACCAAATTACACGACCGAGACCCGCATGGCCACAGCCGCAACTGCCGCAACCTCCCCGACGCGCCAGGCCGCGGCGAAGCGCAAGACCATCACCACCGACGCCGCCGAGAAGAACCGTCCGCTGGTCGACGACATCCGGCTGCTCGGTCGCATCCTCGGCGACGTGATCCGCGAGCAGGAGGGCAAGGCGGCGTTCGAGCTGGTGGAGCGGGTGCGCCAGCTGTCGGTCGCGTACCGGCTGAAGAGCGACGCGCAGGCGGGTCGCGCGCTGGACCGGTTGCTGAAGAACCTCTCCGGTGACCAGACCGTCAGCGTGATCCGCGCCTTCAGCTACTTCTCGCACCTGGCCAACATCGCCGAAGACCGCCACCATGTGCGGCGCCGCGACCACCACGAGCGCCAGGGCCACCTGCAGGAAGGCTCGCTCGCGATGACGCTGGAGCGCCTGGCCGCCGCCGACATCCGGGCCGCGGACATCGCGCAGACGCTGGCGCACGCCTACATCTCGCCGGTGCTCACCGCGCACCCGACCGAGGTGCAGCGCAAGAGCATCCTCGACGCCGAACGGACGATCGCCGAGCTGGTCGAGCAGCGCGACGCTCTCCACACCGAGCGCGAGAGAGCCGAGAACGAGGCGCTGATTCGCGCCCGCGTCACGCAGATCTGGCAGACCCGCATGCTGCGCACCGCCAAGCTGACGGTCGGCGACGAGATCGAGAACGCGCTGAGCTACTACCGCTCGACCTTCCTGCGCCAAATCCCGAAGATGTACCGCGAGCTCGAGAACGCGCTGCCCGGCCACCCGATCGCGTCGTTCTTCCGCATGGGCAACTGGATCGGCGGCGACCGCGACGGCAACCCGTTCGTCACGGCCGACACGCTGCAGATGGCGCTGGCACGGCAGGCCGAGACGGTGCTGCGCTTCTACCTGACCGAGATCCACGAGCTCGGCGCGGAGTTGTCGATCTCGGCGTCGCTCGCACCGGTCACCGCGCCGATGCAGGCCCTGGCGGCACAGTCCCCCGACCAGAGCGTCCACCGCGAGGACGAGCCCTACCGCCGCGCGCTGATCGGCATGTACGCGCGGCTGGCTGCGACGCTCGAACTTTTCACCGGCACCGAGGCGCTGCGTCACGCGGTCGCACCGCAGAACCCGTACGAGTCGGCCGACGAGTTCCTGGCCGACCTGAAGGTGATCGACGCGTCGCTCGCCGCGCACCACGCCCACGCGCTGGCGGCGCCGCGCCTGAAGCCGCTGATGCGCGCGGTGCAGGTGTTCGGCTTCCACCTCGCGACGGTCGATCTGCGGCAGAGCTCGGACAAGCACGAGTCGGTCGTCGCCGAGCTGCTGAAGGTCGCGAAGGTCGAGGCCGACTACAGCGGGCTCGGCGAAGACGCGCGTCGCGCCCTGCTCGTGCAGCAGCTCAACGACGCCCGGCCGCTGCGGGTGCGCGCCGCCGCGTACAGCGAACACACGGTCGCCGAGCTCGCGATCTTCGAAGCCGCGGTCGTGATGCTCGCGCGCTATGGCCGCGCCGCGATGCGCCACTACATCATCTCGCACACCGAGGACGTCAGCGACCTGCTCGAGGTGATGCTGCTGCTGAAGGAAGTGGGCCTGTTGCGCGGCACGCTGGACGACGGTGCGGTCAGTGACCTGATCGTCTCGCCGCTGTTCGAGACCATCGGCGACCTGCGCAACGCCGCGCCGATCATGCGGGCGTTCTACGCATTGCCCGGCATCACCGCGATGATGGTGAGAAGCGGCGCCGAGCAGGACATCATGCTCGGCTACTCGGACAGCAACAAGGACGGCGGCAGCTTCACCAGCAACTGGGAGCTGTACCGCGCCGAGATCGACCTGGTCGCCCTGTTCGGCAGCCTGCGCCAGGACCATGGCATCACGCTGCGCCTGTTCCACGGCCGCGGCGGTACGGTCGGCCGCGGCGGCGGCCCGAGCTACCAGGCCATCCTCGCGCAGCCGCCGGGCACGGTGAACGGGCAGATCCGCCTGACCGAGCAGGGCGAGGTGATCGCGTCGAAATACGCGCACCCGGAGATCGGCCGGCGCAACCTCGAGACCCTGGTCGCAGCCACGCTGGAAGCGACGCTGCTGAACCCGACCAAGAGCGCGCCGAAAACCTTCCTCGACGCCGCCGCGGCGATCAGCGAAGGCAGCTTCAAGGCCTACCGCAAGCTCGTCTACGAGACCCCCGGCTTCACCGAGTACTTCTTCAGCGCGACGCCGATCCGCGAGATCGCCGAGCTCAACATCGGCTCGCGCCCGGCCTCGCGCAAGGCGACGCGTGCGATCGAGGACCTGCGCGCGATCCCGTGGTCGTTCAGCTGGGGCCAGTGCCGCGTGGCGCTGCCCGGCTGGTGCGGCTTCGGCAGCGCCATCGCGCAGTACCTCGGCAAGGAGCCGAAGCAGCGCACCGAGCGCCTGGCGCTGCTGCGCAAGATGCACAAGCAGTGGCCGTTCTTCGGAACGCTGCTGTCCAACCTCGACATGGTGATCGCGAAGAGCGATCTGGCGATCGCGGCGCGCTATGTCGAACTGGTGGAGGACAAGAGGCTCGGCAAGAAGATCTTCGCGCTGATCAAGGCCGAGTGGCAGGCCACCTCGGACGCGCTCGCGTTGATCACCGGCGAGACCAACCGGCTCGCGTCCAACCCGTCGCTGGCGCGCTCGATCGAGCACCGCTTCCCGTACCTCGATCCGCTGAACCACCTGCAGGTCGAGCTGATGCGGCGCTATCGCCAGCGCAAGGAAGGCGACCCGGAGAACGCGCGCGTGCAGACCGGCATCCACATCTCGATCAACGGCGTGGCCGCCGGGCTGCGCAACACCGGCTGATCCCGGCGTGGGGATTCACCCGCAATGTAAAGGGATATTGCTGCGGGGCGCATCCGGTGTCTGGGGGGCGGCGTAGTCCGAGTGCGGTGTGGCATTTCTCACGCCGCCGACGACCCACTCCAGGAGCCCGACCCATGCCACACCCCGTCCTCCCCGCCGCGCTGCGCGGTGCCACCCTCAGCGCCGTCGTCGGCGCCGCGTTCGCGTTCGCGGCGCCGGCCCAGGCCCAGCAGGTCATCGGCCTGACGACCACCAACGCGCTGATCTCGTTCGGCGCCGCGACGCCGCAGAACGGCTCCGCGCTGACGACCATCACCGGCCTGGAGGGCACCAACCAGCGCATCCTGGCGATCGACACGCGCCCGACCAACGGCCTGATCTACGGCGTCAGCACCGACTCGAAGCTCTACACCCTCGACGCCAGCACCGGCGTCGCCACCAAGGTCGGCAACCTGAGCATCGCGCTCAACGGCACCGCGTTCGGCTTCGATTTCAACCCGGTCGCCGACACCAACGGCGCGGCCTCGCTGCGCATCACCAGCGACACCGGTCAGAACCTCGCGGTCAACGCCAGCACCGGCGCGGCCACCGCGCAGACCGCGCTGAGCTTCAGCGGCGGCACGATCGGTGCCGCCGGCGCGGCCTACAAGGACAACGACGCGAACCCCGCGACCAGCAGCGTCGGCCTGTACTTCATCGACTCGGCCACCGACGGCCTGTACTTCACCGGCGCACCGGGCGGCGGCGTGCTGAGCTTCGTCGGCGGACTGGGCTTCAACACGACGGGCGTGCTCGGCTTCGACATCGCCGGCACGGCGAACATGGCCTACGCGGGCCTGACGCTGGACGGCACCGACACCGGCAAGAGCGGCCTGTACGCGATCAACCTCGGCACCGGCGCGGCGACGCTGATCGGTGACTTCGGCATCGGCGGCAACACCGCCATCTCGCCGCCGTTGCTCGGCCTGACGGTCGCCGCGGTGCCCGAGCCCGGCACCTACGCGCTGATGATCGCCGGACTGCTCGGCATCGGTCTCGTCGGCCGGCGCCGGGTCAGTCGAGCCGGATGTCCGACTTCCTGACGATCTTCGCGTAGCGCTCCTGCTCGCTGCGGAAGAACTGCGCCGCAGCCTCGGGCGTGCTGGGGTGGATCAGGTTCTCCTGCCGCGCCATCGCCTCCTTCACGTCGGGCGACGCGAAGGTGGCGAGCACCGCGGCGTGCAGGCGCCTGACCTCGGCGGCCGGCAGCTTCGGCGGTGCGATCACTGCGAACCAGCCGCCGACGTCCACGTCCGGCAGACCCTGCTCGGCGATCGTCGGCAGCTCGGGCAAGGAGGGCACGCGCGCCTTGCCCATCACGCCGATCGCGCGCAGCGCGCCGCTCTTCAAATGCCCGAGCGCGGCCGGTACCGCCACCACGCCGAGCTCGACCTGCCCCCCGATCAGGTCGGCGATCTGCGGGCCTACGCCCTTGTACGGGATGTGCTTCACATGGCCTGGGCGGCCTCGACGAACATCGCGCCGGCGAGGTGGATGATCGTGCCGTTGCCCGACGACGCGTAGTTGTACGCCCCGGGCTTCGCCTTCAGGAACGCGACCAGTTCCCTGACGTTCTTCGCCGGCACGTGCGCCGGGTTGACCACCAGCACGAACGGCGTCTCGCCGATCACGCTGATCGGCGTGATGTCGGCGAGCGCGTCGAACGGCATCTTCTTGTAGACGCTCGGGTTCACGACGTGGTTGTTCGAGACCACGCCGATCGTCGCGCCATCCGGCGCGGCGCGCACCAGCGCGGTCGTGCCGGTGATGCCGCCGGCGCCGGGGAGGTTCTCGATCACGACCGGCTGGCCCAGCGCCTTGGCGAGGGCCGGGCTCGCGGCGCGCATGATCGTGTCGACGCCCGAGCCGGCACCGACCGGGAGGATCACGCGCATCGGGCGGTCGGCATTCGGTGTCTGCGCCAGCGCGGGCAACGCCAGGGCGCCGAGGGCGGCCAGCACCTGGCGGCGGGACGAAGTGAATCGGGTCATGCGAGTCTCCTGAGCGGCGGCGCCGCTTCGTTGTGGATCAAGAAGGGGTCGAGGCGTGCGCGTCGGCCGGCGCGAAGCGCGCGAGCACCTCGTCGGTGTGCTCGCCGATGCGCGCGAGCGGTTGTCGCACCGCCGGGCGGCGCCCGCCCATCAACAGCGGCAGCAGGACAACGTCGGTGCTGCCGCCGTCGCCGGTGTCCATCGGCACGAGGCCGCCGCTGGCGCGCAGGTGCGGGTCGTCGAGCAGCTGCTCCGGACGCACGATCGGTGCATACGGCAGGCCGGCGGCTTCGAGGCGCGCCGACAGGTCCGCGATGTCCCACTGCTGCAGCGTCTCGCCGAGGCGGCGCAGCAACTCCGGCCGCACCGCGACGCGCTGCGCGTTGGTGGCCAGCGCCGGGTCGTCGGCCAGGTCGGGCCGCTCGATCACGCGGCACAGCGTCAGGAACTGCTTGTCGCTGACCGCGCCGACGAACAGCTGCGCGCCGCCGGCCAGCGTGAACACGTCGTAGACGCTCCAGGCCGAGACGCGCGCCGGCATCGGCGGCGGCGGCTCGCCGGTCATCGAGAACTGCTGCATGTGCTGCGCGGACAGGAACACGCAGTTCTCGAACAGCGCGCTCTGCACCTCCTGGCCGCGCCCGGTGAGCTCGCGCTCGCGCAGCGCGGCGAGCACGCCGATCGCGCCGAACATGCCACCCATGATGTCGTTGACGCTGGTGCCGGCGCGCAGCGGCCGCCCGGGCGGCCCGGTCATGTACGACAGCCCGCCCATCATCTGCACGACCTCGTCGAGCGCGAGGCGGTGCTCGTACGGCCCGGGCAGGAAGCCCTTGTGCGAGGCGACGATCAGGCGCGGGAAGCGCTCCGCCAGGCCGGCGTGGTCCAGCCCCAGCGCGGTCATCAGGCCGGGGCGGAAGTTCTCGATCAGCACGTCGCTGGCGCCGTTCAACTCGACCGCCGCGGCGTGCCCTTCCGGCGTCGCGATGTCGAGCACCACGCTCTTCTTGTTGCGGTTGAAGCTGCGGAAGAAGCCGATGCCCAGGCCCGGCAGCTGGCGCGTCTTGTCGCCGCCCGGCGGCTCGACCTTGATGACCTCGGCGCCGAGGTCGGCGAGGATCATCCCGCAGGTCGGCCCCATCACCATGTGCGTGAACTCGACGACTCGCACGCCGGCCAGCGGCAGCGGGCGTTCGGCCGGCGCGGGGGATGCTGCCGGCGCCGCTTCGGCGGGCGTCGCGCGCCCCGCGAAGGTCTTGGGCAGCCCGGCGCGCCACAGCGTGCCGTGGGTCGCCTCGCCGTCGAGCCAGCCCGCCACATCGGCGCGCAGGTCGAGCAGCCGCTCGATCTGCAGGTGGGTCGCGCAGCCCATCGCTTCCAGCATGAAGGCCAGGTCCTCGGTCGCGACGTTGCCGCTCGCACCCGGCGCATGCGGGCAGCCGCCGATGCCGGCGAGCGACGCGTCGAAGCGGTTCACGCCGACCTCGAGCGCCGCCGCCACGTTGGCCAGCGCGAGCCCCCGCGTGTCGTGGAAGTGGCCGCAGGCGAAGCGTTCGCCGGCCAACACGCGGGCGCGCTCGAACAGTTTGCGCACGCTGCGCGGATCGGCATAGCCGACGGTGTCGGCCAGACTGACGCGGTCGGCGCCGGCGTCGAGCAGTGCCTGCATCAGGCGCAGCACCTCGTCGGGCTCGACCCGGCCCTGCAGGGTGCAGCCGAACGCCGTGCCGACGCCGCCCTCGATGCGGGTGCGCGAGCCGGCGGCGTCGCGCGCCGCGCGCATCCTCGCCACCTCGGCGACGACCTCGTCCGGCGTCTTGCGCAGGTTCGCCAGGCTGTGCGCGTGGCTCGCCGACAGCGGCACCAGCATCCAGTCGGCGCCCTCGGCGATCGCGCGCTCGGCGCCCTTCAGGTTCGGCACCAGGACGGACGCGACCAGGCCCGGCAGCGTCTTCGCATACGCGAGCAGCTCGGCGGTGTCGGCCAGCTGCGGCAGCAGGCGCGCGGGCACGAACGAGCCGACCTCGATCTCGCGCTGGCCCGCCGCATGCGCGCGCCGGATCCACTCCAGCTTGCGGGCGGTGGACATGATCGTCGCGACGCTTTGCAGGCCATCGCGCAGGCCGACTTCGCGGACGATCGCGGTGCGGGGAAAGCGGGTCATTCGGGAATCTCCTGGCGTGCGCGCCGGTCGGGGCCGGTGCGGCGGGATCGATCGTTGCCCGCGACTGTAGACATTCCGACGCGAACCACCAGTAGTAATTCGGAACGGCTATGCTTCCGAACCGGAATGTCTGTACGCCCCATGCCCGACCTCGATCTCAAGACCCTGCGCCTGCTGGTCGCCGTCAGCGACCTGCGCAGCATCGCGCGCGCCGCCGAGCAGGAACACATCGAGCCGTCGGCGATCAGCAAGCGCATCGCCCAGCTCGAAGCGACGCTCGGCACGCCGGTGCTGGCGCGGCATCGCCGCGGCGTCGAGGTCACGCCGGCCGGCGCGGCGCTGCTCGAACATGCGCGCAGCATCCTGTTCAGCGTCGACCGGATCGAGCGCGACGTCGCCGCGCTCGGCGTCGCCGGCCGCGGCCAGGTGCGGCTGCTGGCCTCGGCCTCGGCGATCGCGGAATCGCTGCTCGACGACCTCGCCGCGTTCATGCGCGTGCCGTCGAACCGCGACATCCAGGTCGACATCGAGGAGCGCATCTCGACCGACCTGGTGCGCGAACTGCGCGACGGCAGCGCGGCGCTCGGCGTCTGCTGGGACCACACCCCGCTCGATGGCCTGGAGCAACGCCCCTACCGGCGCGACCGGCTCGCGCTGGCCGTGCCGGCCGATCACCCGCTGGCGGCACACCGCGCGCTGCGCTTCGAGCAGACCCTCGACCACGACCATGTCGGCCTCGCGCCGTCGACCGCGGTGCACACGATGCTGCGGCGCTCCGCGGCGCGCAGTGGCCACACGGTGCGCTACCGGGTGATCGTCTCGAACTTCGACGCCGCGCTGCGCGTCGTCGCGGCCGGCCTGGGCGTCAGCGTGATCCCCGCGCAGGTGGCAGCGAACGCGGCCGGGCTCGGGATCCGCGTCGTGGCGCTGCGCGACGCGTGGGCCGACCGCCAGTTCGTGGTCTGCTACCGCCGCTTCGATGCATTGCAGGCGGCGGCGCGCCGCCTGGTCGACCACCTGTCGGCCGCGGCCGCGACCTGAGTACCATCGGCAGCGATGGACGAACTCACCCAGTTGCAGGCGCTCGGGCTCACGCTGCCGAGCCCGGCCTACATCTTCGGCGCGATCGTGTTCGGGCTGGTCGGGCTCGGCGCGTTCCGTTACGGGCGCAAGAACGCGCAACCGCTGAAGGTGTGGATCGGCGTGGCGCTGATGCTGTACCCGTACGCGGTCTCGCGGACCTGGCTGATGTACCTCGTGGGCGTCGCGCTGTGCGCGGCGTTGTTCATCGAGCGGCCCTAGCGGACCGGGTCCACCCGGGCCGGCTTGCCCGACGCCGTCACCCACTCACGCATCGCACCCACCTCGCCGAGCGCAGCGGTCCGACGCAGGCGATCGAGATCGCGGCGGATGCGGGCGCACCCCAGCGATTCGGCGTTGCGCACGGGCGCGCCCGAGTCCGTTAGCGAAGCCAGGTACGCGGTGTACTCGCCCCGCATCCGTTCCGTGCGCTGCACCGACCAGCCGATCTCCCGGCCGACTGCGACGCCGATCATGCGGTCGAGCAGCGTGTCGGCACGCTCGGTCAGCGCCTCGGCGAGCAGCCCGCAGGTCTGGGCCCGGTTCGGATCGCGCAACGCAGGGCCCCGGCAGGCCTGCACCAGCGGCTGCATCGAAGGCAGCGCCACCGCCGCCTCGATGGCGATGGCCTCGGTCACCAGCGTCGACGCCGCGAGCAGCGCGGCCTCGTCGCCCGGCATGACGGCCAGCACGGTGCCCGCCACGTCGAAGAAGCCGCTCGCGCTGCGGCGCGCGCGGGCCAGTCGGAACAGCGCCTCCTCCTGCGCCGCCAGGTCGCCGCGGGCCGACGCGGCGGCGTGGATGAAGCGCCACGGGGCGGCATTGTCCGGGTCCAGGCGCGCCCACTGCTCGGCGCTTAGCATCCGGCAGGCGCCTTCGCCGCGCTCGCGCAGTCCACCGCAGGCCTTGAACGCGAGCGCATAGACGCGCGGGTCGGTCGAGGCCAGCGCGATCCGCGCGAGCGGGTCGGCCACGCGTGCCGGCGGCGCCGCCGGCTCCGCGGTGTCGGCAGCGGCCAGCAACAGCGCCGCGGCGCGCGCCAGTTCGCTCGGGCTGGAACGCAGCGCCGCCAGCACGCGCTCGCGCTGTCGCGGCAGCCCGGTCGCGCGCTCGAACTCGGCCCGGTCGAACGAGCCGTCGGGCTCGGTCCGCACCCACGCGCCGCCGCAGACCTGGACTTCGTCGCTCGCGTGCCGCTCGGCGGCGGACGCGGCCGGCTCGGGCGGATCGGGGCGCGCCACCGCGTTGCGCGGTGCGACCGCCGCGGCCCGTGCGATCGCCGGCGTCGCGGCACTCGCGGCACCGCCCTCCAACCGCGTCAGGCCGACGAAGACCAGCCCGAGCGCCACCACCACCGCGCACGCGCCGACGATCGTCCAGCGCCAGCGCCGCGGCAGGTCGACGACCATCTCAACGGCCCAGGGTCACCAGCGCGTCGCGCACCGCCGCGACCTGACGGCGCGACACCGCGAGCCATTCGTCGACCGGCGCCATGCGCACGGCCCAGCCCTCGCCGCTGTCGTCGTCGCGTTCGCCGGCGAGCGTGCGGCGCTCCAGCGCCCGGACCGCGTTGCGCGCGACCAGCGCATTGCGGTGCACGCGCAGGAAGCCGTCGCCCAGGCGCTGTTCGAGGTCGCTCAGCGCCTCGTCGAGCACGTAGGTGTGGTCGGCGGTGCGCAGCGTCACGTACTTCAGCTCGGCCTTGAAATACAACACCTCGGCCAGCGGCACGCGCAGCACGCGGCCGCGGTCGGTGACCATGAGGGCCGGCGCCTCGTCCGCAGCCGCAACCGGCGACGGGCTCGCCTGCCGCAGCGCGCGCCGCTGCGCGACGCGTTGCAGCGCCGCGTGCAGGCGTTCGCGGCGCACCGGCTTGGTCAGGTAGTCGACGGCCTCCAGATCGAAGGCCTGCAGCGCGTGCTGCGCATGCGCGGTGACGAACACCACCGCCGGCGAATTGGCGAGCCGCTTGAGCTCGGCGGCGAGTTGCGTGCCGTCGCGTCCGGGCATCTGCACGTCGAGCAGCACCGCGTCGCACTCGTTCCCGGCCAGCCAGGCCAGCGCCTGCAGCGCATTCGCGGCCTCGCCGACGACGCTGGCCTTCGGCTCGACGCAGTCGTGCACCAGGCCGCGCAGGCGCAGGCGCGCCAGTTCCTCGTCGTCGACCAGGAGCACGCGAAGGACGGAAGCGGCCGCGCTCACAAGGGCACCACGATCTGGACGCGGAACACGTCGGCGTCGCGCCGGGTCTCGAACTGGGCCGCGACGTCGTGCATCAGGCGCAGCCGGTCGCGCACGTTGCGAAGCGCGATGCCGTGGCCCGGTTCGGAGCCGTTCGGCGGCACGCTGTTGACGATCGAGATCAGCGCGCGTCCGAGCTTGACCCGCGTGCGCACCCGGATCACGCCGCCACCGTCGGCCGGCTCGACGCCGTGCCGCACCGCGTTCTCGACCAGCGGCTGAAGCAGCAGCGGCGGCACGCGGGCGTGGCCGGCGTCGGGATCGAGCTCCCAGGTCACGATCAGCCGGTCGCCGAAGCGCACCTGCTCGATCGCGAGGTAGCGCTGCGCGAGCTCGACCTCCTCGGCCAGCGACACCGATTCGGCGTTCTCGGTGATCGCGACGCGGAACAGCTCGGCCAGGTCCTCGAGCACCGCCTCGGCGCGGGCCGGGTCGTGGCGCACCAGCGCCAGCGCGGTGTTCAGCGTGTTGAACAGGAAATGCGGCCGGATGCGCGACTGCAGCTCCGCGAGCCGCGCCGTCGTGTCGGCCGGCAGCAGCGCCTCGGCACGCAGCTGCAGCCACTGGAACACGACCGCCGCGAGCGCGGCACCGGCCAGCGCCGGCGCCAGCCAGGCCGGCACGCCCGCCGGGTCGCCGGCCGCGAGCCAGACGAAGACCGAGCCCGCCGCGCCGCTGACCGCGCCCAGGCCGATCGCCACCGCCCATTGCCCGGGCACCGGCAACGCGCCGAACGGCCGACGCGCGGCGCAGGCCACGAGCAGCCAGACCAGCACCGCCGGCAGCGCCGCGCTCGAGCCGGTCGCGAACGCGACCAGCCAGCTGGCCCAGGTCGGCGCGACGAACAGCGCGCCGATCGCGAGCACCCCGTGCACGAACAGCAGGGCCCGCAGCACGACGCCGACGTGGCACACATCGAAGACCGAATCGGATGTCGGCGCGGCCGGGGCCGGCGGCGGCGCGAGCGCGTCGAACAAGGTGGTGCCGAAGCCGGAGGTGCGCAGTTCACCGGGCCGCGAAGCCACGGGCGCGGGGGTGTCGGGCGGGAACGAGCGACGAATCAAGGAGGGGCCTCGATAGAATCCGGCTGACCCGCATTGTCCAGCGCCGCACGCATGTCCTCCAACCAACTCGACAAAAAATCCCAGGCCTGGTCGGCGCTGTTCTCCGAGCCGATGAGCGACCTGGTCAAGCGCTACACCGCCAGCGTGGGCTTCGACCAGCGGCTGTGGAGGGCGGACATCACCGGCTCGCTCGCGCACGCCGAGATGCTGGCGGCGCAGCAGATCATCGGCGCCGACGACCTGGCGGCGATCCAGCGCGGCATGGCGCAGATCACGCAGGAGATCGAGGCCGGCCGCTTCGAATGGAAGCTCGACCTCGAAGACGTGCACCTGAACATCGAGGCGCGCCTGACCAGCCTGGTCGGCGACGCCGGCAAGCGCCTGCACACCGGCCGCTCGCGCAACGACCAGGTCGCGACCGACGTGCGGCTGTGGCTGCGCGACGAGATCACCGCGATCGGCGGGCTGCTGAACGAGCTGCAGCGCGCGCTCGTCGAGGTGGCCGAGAAGAACGCCGACGTCATCCTGCCCGGCTTCACGCACCTGCAGGTGGCTCAGCCGGTGAGCTTCGGGCACCACCTGCTGGCGTACGTGGAGATGTTCTCGCGCGATGCCGAGCGCATGGGCGATGTCTTCAGGCGCACGAACCGGCTGCCGCTCGGCGCCGCGGCGCTGGCCGGGACCAGCTACCCGCTCGATCGCGAGCGGGTCGCGAAGACGCTCGGCATGGACGGGGTTTGCCAGAACAGCCTGGACGCCGTGAGCGATCGCGACTTCGCGATCGAGTTCACCTCGGCCGCCGCGCTGTGCATGATCCACTTCTCGCGCCTCAGCGAGGAACTGGTGCTGTGGATGAGCCAGAACTTCGGCTTCATCGACCTGGCCGATCGCTTCTGTACCGGCTCGTCGATCATGCCGCAGAAGAAGAACCCCGACGTGCCCGAACTCGCGCGCGGCAAGACCGGTCGCGTCGTCGGCCACCTGATGGGGCTGATCACGCTGATGAAGGGCCAGCCGCTGGCCTACAACAAGGACAACCAGGAAGACAAGGAGCCGCTGTTCGACACGGTCGACACGCTCAAGGACACGCTGCGCATCTTCATCGAACTGGTTGCGGGCATCACCGTGAAGCCCGAGGCGATGGAGCGCGCCGCGCTGCGCGGCTACGCGACCGCCACCGACCTGGCGGATTACCTGGTCAAGAAGGGCCTGCCGTTCCGCGACGCGCACGAGGTCGTCGCGCATGCCGTCAAGTTCGCGATCCAGCGCGGCATGGACCTGTCCGACTTGCCGCTGGACACGCTCCGGTCGTTCAACCCGACGATCGCCGACGACGTCTACGAGGTGCTGAGCCTGCGCGGCTCGCTGAACGCCCGCAACCTGCTCGGCGGCACCGCACCGGCGCAGGTGCGCGCGCAGGTGGCGCGGCACCGGGCGCGCCTGGCATAGTTCGACCGCGGCGCCCGCGCGGCGCACACGAAGGAGCCCGGCATGGACGGATCCGCGACCGACACGGTCTTCGCAGGCTCGATCCCGGAGCTGTACGACACCCTGATGGTGCCGCTGATCTTCGAGCCGTACGCCGTGGACATGGCGGCGCGGGTCGCCGCGCTGAACCCGGCACGCGTGCTCGAGACCGCGGCCGGCACCGGCGTCGTCACGCGGGCGCTGGCGCGGGCGCTGCCCGCATCGACCGACATCGTCGCGACCGACCTGAACCCGCCGATGCTGGCGCGGGCCGAGGCGATCGGCACCGCGCGCCCGGTGCACTGGCAGCCGGCCGATGCGCAGCAGCTGCCGTTCGACGCGGCCAGCTTCGATGCCGTGGTCTGCCAGTTCGGCGTGATGTTCTTCCCCGACCGGCCCGGCGCGTATGCCGAGGTGCGACGCGTGCTGCGCCCGGGCGGCAGCTTCCTGTTCAACGTCTGGGATCGGATCGAGACCAACGAGATCGCCGACGCGGTCACGCAGGCGCTCGCCGAGCTCTACCCCGCCGACCCGCCACGCTTCATGGCGCGCACGCCGCACGGCCACCACGAGCACGCCCCGCTCGCGGCCGACCTGGCGAAGGCCGGCTTCGTGGCGCCCGCGCGGTTCGAGATCGTGTCCGCGCGCAGCCGCGCGCCGTCCGCGCTCGCGGCCGCGATCGCCTACTGCCAGGGCACGCCGCTGCGCAATGAAATCGCCACCCGGTCACCCGAGGGGCTGGCCGCGGCGACCGAGTTCTGCGCCGCCGCGCTGACCCGGCGTTTCGGGACCGGGCCGATCGACGCGCAAATCCGGGCCCACGTGGCCGTCGTGCGCCGGGACTGAGGCCGCCCGCGGTCAGCGCCGCGGCCACATGCGCCGCAGCAGGTCGTCCTTCAGCACGAATTGATGCACCAGCGCCGCCGCGGCGTGGAACAGCGCCAGGCCCAGCAACATGTTCGCCGCGAGGCCGTGCCAGTCCTCGACCATCTCACGCAGGTTGCGGTTGCCCGGATCGAACGCGGGGATCTTGAACAGCGCGAAGACGCTGTCGCCCCGGACCCAGGCGTTGGCCACGCCCAGCGCCACCGTGACGACGAGCAGCAGATAGAGCAGGCGGTGCGCCAGGCCTGCCGCCGTGTCGAGCGCGCCGGCGCCAGCCGGCGGAGGGTGGGCGGCACCGGGCGACAGGCGCCAGAAGATCCGCAGCGCGATCACCAGCGCGAGCAGCGCGCCGAACACGATGTGCAGGCTGCGGGCGGCGACGCGGGCATCGCCCTTGGGGAACCAGTCGATGGTCTGGCCCGCCAGCCACAGCGCGACGACGAGGCCGGCGGTCAGCCAGTGGAAGAAGATGGAACGGCGGTCGTACGAAAGGGACGGCATGGAAAGCTACGCTCGGAGAGGCGGGTGAAAGGAAGGAAGGACGAAAAGGACGACGCCCGTCAGACGACGGCGCCGAACAGTGCCCCGACGCCGGCCGTGATGCCGATCGCGAGCGCGCCCCAGAAGGTCACGCGCCAGGCACCGACGAGCACCCCGGCGCCGCCGGCTCGTGCGGCGGTGGCGCCGAGCAGCGCGAGGAACAGCAGCGACATCACGCTGAGCCACGGCAGCAACGCGCTGCCGCGCACCACCACCGCCACCGCGAGCGGCAGCGCGGCGCCGGCCGCGAAGCTGGCGGCCGACGCGAGCGCGGCCTGCACCGGACGCGCCTGCAGCGTCGCCGAGATGCCGAGCTCGTCGCGCGAGTGGGCACCGATGGCGTCGTGGGCCATCAGGCTTTCCGCGACCCGGTCGGCGAGGTCGGGATCGAGCCCGCGGCCCACATAGATCGCCTTCAGTTCGCGATGCTCGCCGGCCGGGTCGTCGGTCAGTTCGCGGCGTTCGCGCGCCAGGTCGGCCGCCTCGGTGTCGGCTTGAGAGTGGACCGAGACGTACTCGCCCGCCGCCATCGACATCGCCCCCGCCACCAGGCCGGCGATCCCGGTCGTCAGGATCGTCGCATGGCTCGCGTTCGCCGCCGCGACGCCCGCGAGCAGGCTGGCGGTCGAGACGATGCCGTCGTTGGCGCCGAGCACCGCAGCGCGCAACCAGCCGATCCGGTCGGTGCGGTGGCGTTCGATGTGGCGGCTGAAGTGGTGCATGCGAGGCGGAGTTCGGCGCGTCAGCGCGGCCACACAGGATAAGCGCGCCGCGGCCTGCATCCACGGCGCTGCACGCCGCGTAGGCTCAAGGATCGCCTCTGCGCCCGGTTCCCTTGATCTGCATCAAAGCCTTCTGTGTCCTCGTGCTCGTGCCGGTGCTTCTCGCGGGCGGGCTGGCCGCCTGCGCACCGGTGCGGGTGCTCAACGCGGTCGCGAGCGCGAGTCCCGGCTACGCGGTGGCGGCCGACCAGCCCTACGGCGCGCTCCCGCGCCAGCGGCTCGACATCTACACGCCGACGGTCGACCGGCCCGCCGACGGCTGGCCGGTCGTCGTGTTCTTCTATGGCGGGTCGTGGAACAGCGGCGAGCGGGCCGACTACCGGTTCGTCGGCGCGGCGCTCGCCGCCCGCGGCGTGCTGACACTCGTCGCCGACTACCGGCTCTACCCCGAGGTGCGTTATCCCGAGTTCCTGAACGACAGCGCGCTCGCGCTCGATTGGGGCCTGCGCAGCGCGGCGCGTCTCGGTGGCGACCCGCGGCGCGTGTTCGTGATGGGCCACAGCGCCGGCGGCTACAACGCGGCGATGCTGGCGCTCGACCCGCGCTGGCTCGCCGCCACCGGCCAACGCCCGCAGGCGCTGGCCGGCTGGATCGGCCTGGCCGGGCCGTACGATTTCTTCCCGACCGACAACCCGGACGCGCAACCCGTGTTCTTCCATCCGAACTATCCGCCGCACGCGCAGCCGATCGAGTTCGGCACCATGAAGGGCCTGCCGACATTCCTCGGCGCGCCGGTGAACGATCGCCTCGTCAGCCCGACCCGCAGCACGCGCGCCCTCGCAGCGCGGCTCGAGGCGGCCGGCACCGCGGTGACGTTGCGCCTTTACGAACGCGCCACCCACGCCACGCTGATCGGCGCCTTCGCGCCCCCGCTGCGCTGGATCGCACCGGTGCTCGACGACGTGCTCGGGTTCATCGCGACGACGCCGCCGCGCCCCTGACCGACAGCGGGCGCTTCAGCGCACCGGCACCTCGGCCGCGTCGAACATCGACAGCGTCGGCGGTTGATCGACCAGAGCCAGCACGGCCTTGCCGAAACCCCGCGATGCCGGCAGCGCCAGGTGCGCGCCGATCGCCGCGCGGTCGGCCCAGCGCTCGAAGAACACCAGCCGCAGCGGGTCGTCCGCGTCGACCGCGACGCCATGCTCCAGGCAGCCCGGTTCGGTGCGCGAGCGCGCGACGTGTTCGCGGCTGAGCGCCAGCAGCGCGGCGACAGTATCCGGGCGGGCGTGCAGGGTTCCGGTGACGATGATCATGACGAGGCTCCAGCGGCACGGCGCCGCGCGCTCACGATAGCGCAGCGGGTCGGGCGCGGAACGGCACCTGGTAGAGCCACAGGCGCCGGCCATCGGCGCACTCGATGACCTTGGTCGGCGCGTAGCCCGGTGCGTCGAACTCCAGGCTGACCAGCCATGCGCCCGGGCGCAGCTCGCGCGTCGCCTTCTCGGCGGCGCGGTCCATGCTCTCGGGGCGCTGGAACACGTAGACCAGGTCGCAGGCCGACCAGTCGGCGGCCCAGATGTCGGCGCGACGCACGCGCGCGTCGCGGCAGCGCCAGGCGCACAGCACCCGCAGCGGCCAGCTCCATTCCAGCCCGAGCAACTCGGCCTTCGGGTACTCGCGGCGCAGTTCGATCAGGCCATCGCCGAGGCCGCAGCCGGCATCGAGCACGCGCGCGCCCGGCTTGAGCGGCGCGAGCCGCGCCAGGCCGTCGAGCGCATCGGTCGGTGTCGGGAACAGCGGCGCATCGCGCCAGGCATTGAGCGGGTAGACCAGCGCGAGCAGCGCCAGCGGCAGCAGCCAGCCCCAGGCCGGCATCGCGCCCGCCACGCCCGAAGCGGCCAGCGACAGCGGAAAGCCGGCGGCGATGAACACGCGGCGCCACGACGTCGTGCCGAGCACGCTGAGCGCCGCGCCGAGACCGACCCCCGCCGCGATCGCCGCCGCGAGCGGCGCACCGGCGGCGCGCAGCAGCGCGAACACGGCCCAGCCACTGGCCCAGCTCAGCAGTGCCGGCAGCGGCCAGACGATGCGCAGGCCGCTCATCTCGCGCCGCTCATCTGAAGATCAGAACTTGAAGGCGAGGCGCAGCCCGCCCCAGTGGCGACCGGCGACGCGGATCGGCGCGGCCGCTTCCTTCATCACGATGAACTGGCCGCCGCCCATGTCGCGGCGGTAGGTCTGCAGCAGGAACGGCCGCTCGTTGCGCGCCGAGGCAAGTCCGGTGCGGTCGCTGAAGATGCGCCGGTAGCGGCTGTTCGCGCTGTCCCACGCCAGGTCGCCGCGCTGCGGCTGGTTGTACTTGAGGTTGTGCGTCGCGACGTAGCCGTTGCGGTCGACCGCGATGCAGAACACGACCTTCGGGTCGAGCGCCAGCACGCCTTCCTGCACGTCGGGAAAGAGCCGGTCGGCCAGCGCGACGAAGCCGGTCGTGTGCTGTGGCGGGTTGGTGCCCGGGATCGCCTGGTAGGCCTCGTCGAACAGCGCCGCAGCGCGGATCTGCCCGTTGGCCAGCGCCTCTTCGAGACGCGCGGCAATGCGCGCGGCCGCGTCGATGGCGGCGCGGATGAACGGCGTGTCCTCGGTCTCGATGCCGCATTCGGCGACCAGCTCGATCAGGTGCTCCGAGACATCGAGAAAGGTCTCGCTGCGCTTCATCGCGGCGCCGAGCGAGCGGCCGGTCTGGCCCATTTCGGCGGCGATCGACGCCATCTGCTGGTCGAGCCCGCTGCAGATCGCGCGGCTGCGTTCTGCCGCCTCGATGATGCTGGCGACCGCGCCCTGCACGTCGGCCAGTGCGGTGTGGAACTCGCCGCGCTCGGCGCGCTTGGGATCGACGCGGATCTCGCGCGACAGCGCGGCGATGCGCTTGTCGAGCTCGCCGACCGTGCGCATGATCTCCTTCGACGAGAACTCGACCTTGCCGGCCAGGTCCTTCACCGCATCGGCGACGACGCCGAAGCCGCGGCCCGCATCGCCGGCACGCTTGGCCTCGACCGACGCGTTGAACGCGACCAGCCGGGTCTGCAAGGCGATCTGCGAGATGCTCTCGGCCGCGCGCGCCACGTCGCGCAGCGTCGTGACGACCGCGCCGACCTCGTTGCCGACGCCCTCGACCGCCACCCGCACCCGGTCCACCGCGGCCAGGCCGGCCGTCGAGACGCCGCCGATGCCGGCCTGCGCGGCATTGATGTCCTTGACCTGCGTGGTCAGCGACGCGACCGCGACGACGCCACGCTCCGATGCCTTGGTGGTGTCGTCGATCAGACCGCGCACCTCGGCCGATTCGCGCCCGATCGTCGAAGCCTGGCGGCTGATCGAGCGGATCGCCGCGTCGAGGTCGGGCTGCGCGACGGCGGCCTGAAGCGGGCCCACCGGGATCGCCGCAGCGCGCGGGCGCCTGATCAGCTGCATCACGCCCATGTCAGTAAGCGCGCAACTTGACGCGCAGCCGCGCGATCGACTGGCTGTGCAGCTGGCAGACGCGCGATTCGGTGACCTTCAGCACGGCCGCGATCTCCTTCAGGTTCATGTCGTGCTCGTAGTACATGCTCATCACGTACTGCTCGCGCTCGGGCAACACCTTGATCGCCTCGACCAGCGCCTCGCGCATGCGGTGGTCCTGCAGCTGCGCGAGCGGGTTGCTCTCCTCGTCGCCGACATGGCGGTCGAGGAAGTCGTTGTCGCCCTCGTCGCCGGACATGTCTTCCAGGTACACGAGCTGGGTGCCGCGGACCTTGCCGAGCAGCTCCTGGTACTCGACCAGCGTGACGCCCATCTCGCGGGCGATCTCGCTCTCGACCGGTGCGCGGCCCAGCTTCTGCTCGAGCTTGTGCACCGCCGACTCGATCGTGCGCTGCTGCTTGCGCGTGCCGCGCGAGAGGTAGTCGTTGCCGCGCAGCTCGTCGAGCATCGCGCCGCGGATGCGCTGGGTCGCGAAGGTCTCGAACTGCACGCCCTGGGCCGCGTCGAAGCGCGTCATCGCGTCGGTCAGGCCGATCATGCCGACCTGGATCAGGTCGTCGACCTCGACGTTGGCGGGCAGCTTCGCGATCATCTGGTGGGCCAGGCGGCGCACCAGCCCGCTGTACTGCTTCAGGGTCGAGTTCAGGTCGAGTTGGCCTTTGGCGGTGTACATCGAGTGCTCCGAAGTCATCAGTTGTGGGCCCATGCGCGTGCGGCTCCGTGAGGGGTGATGGCCGACGGGGCCAGGTCATGCAGGGACTCGCCCTGCGCCGTGCGCAACTGCTCCCGCACGAGGCGGCGCAGTTCAGCGGTCGGCGCTTCCGTGGCGTCGCAGGCCGGGTCGATCTGGACCCAATCGCGCAACACCGCGCCGAGAAAGTCGTCGGCGCAGGTCGCGATCTGCATCGCGATGCGCTCCGAACGAGGCGAATGCGCGGCCGCGCCGAGCAACAGGTCGTGCACGACCAGGCCGGCCCGCTGCGTCAGCAGCTTCATCGCGGCGTAGGCGTGGGTCACGCTGGTCGGCCGGTCGTCGGCGAGCAGCAGCGGTCGCACCCGGTCGATGTCGGCGCTGCGCGCGAACAGGCGGCACAGGTCGGAGGCGCTGGCATGAACCAGCAGCACGTCGGCCTGCGGCGCGGCCTCGCCGACCGCCTTCAGGAAGTTGTTGGTCGAGCCGGTCGAGTCGACGAAGCGCAACGGCAGCCCGCGCGCCGCCAGGTACGAGACCTGGGCCGACAGCGGCTCGATGCATTCGGCCAGGTCGAGCAGCGCCATTTCGTGGTGAACGGGTGCGCGCTCGGCGGCGTCGATCACCAGCGTGTGCTTGCCGTGCTCGGCGAAGGCGGTGCACAGGCGCTCCAGCATCACGCCGCCGAACGCGACGTTCGGGTTCGAGACCACCGGCAGCACGCAGACGCGGGCGTGGGCGAACAGGCGTCGCAGGCCGTCGGCCTGGTCGAGAGGCAGGGATCGGGACATGGGCGGGTCGTCGTCCGGGGTTCGGTGGGTGGGCTCAGGCGTTCAGCAACGGGCGCGCGGCGCCGCGGTGCTGGTTCTGGTTCTGGCCCAGCGGCGCGGTGAAGATCAGGCTCACGTCGCTCGCGTCGAGCTTGTAGGCGCTGCTGCCGCCGGCGCGCAGCGCGCGGTGCACCAGGGCGTTCGCCGACAGGCGGTGCCAGTCTTCCGGCACGCGCTGGCCGTTGGCCACGCCGATCACCTTGAGCTTCATGCGGATCATCGCGTCGAGCGCCGGGCCGAGCTTGACGGCCTCGTCCATCTTCGACAGCACGATGCCGGCGCAGACCGGTGCGTGGTACGAGATCAGCACGTCCTCGATCGTCTCGCCCTGCGACGCGGCGTTGATGACCAGCAGCTTGCGGATCTCGCGATGGCTGAGCATGTCGAGCAGCTCGCGGGTGCGGGTGTCGCGCTGCGCCATGCCGGCGGTGTCGATCAGGACCATCTTCTTGCCGGCCAGCAGCTCGAGCAGGTCCTCGAGCGAGGCGCGGTCGTGCGCGGTGTGCACCGGCACGCCGAGGATGCGGCCGTAGGCGCGCAGCTGCTCGTGGGCGCCGATCCGGTAGGCGTCGAGCGTGATCAGGCCGAGGTTGTTGGCGCCGTACTTGGCGGCGAACGCGGCGGCGATCTTGGCGGTGGTGGTGGTCTTGCCGACACCGGTGGCGCCGACCAGCGCGTAGACGCCGCCCTGGTCTTCCAGCGGCGATTCGGCCTCGGCCGTCAGCAGGTTGCGCTCGAGCACGCCGGCCGCCCAGGTGGCCTCGTCGGTCACGTCCATCGGCAGGCTGTCGCCGATCTTGCGGATCAGCGCCGGCGAGAAGCCGCAGTCGAGCAGCTTCTGGGTCAGGCGGGCCTGCGCCGGCTGGCGGTTGAGCTTCTCCATGAAGGCCAGCGCGCCGAAGCGCTCTTCGATCAGGCCCTTCATCGAGCGCAGCTCGCTCATCATGTCTTCCTGGTCGCGGCGGGCGACCTGCGCCGCCTGCGACGCCGCCGCGTTGACGGCATGGTCGGCGAACACCGGCATCGGGTCGCTCAGCACCGGCGGCTCGCGCAGCAGCGGGGCCGGCGCGGGCGAGCTCATGCGCTGCTCGAGCACGCTGTGGCGCTCGGTGGCCGGCGCGGGGCGGGCGGCGGCACGGGGCTCCTCGCGCACCGGGGCGGCCGCCTCGGGGGCCAGCGCAGCGGAGCGGCGGCGCAGCATGCGGTCACGCACGTAATCCTGGAACGACAGCGTGCTCATCGAGAGCTGCGCCACGTCGTCGGTGACTTCGGTCGGCGCGGGCTCGGCCTGAACCGCGGCCCGGGCCGCCGGCTTGGCCGGGGCGGCCGGCGTCGCGGCGGCCATGCGCTCGATCTGCTTCATCCCTTCGGGCGCCATCGCCAGCACCTCGACGCCGTCGACGCTCGGCTTGGTCGACAGCACGACCGCGTCCTCGCCCAGCGCCTGCCTCACGAGAACCAGTGCATCACGCGACGTGCGCGCCGTGAAACGTTTGACGTTCATGAGTGGGCTCCAATGATCGAACCGATGCGGATCGAATGCGTTTCAGGGATTTCGCTGTGGCCGAGCACGCGCAGGCGGGGCGCCGCGCGCTTCAGCAGGCGCGCCATCGGGGCGCGGATCATGTCGGGCACCAGCAGGCAGGCCGGGTGGCCCAGGTCTTCCTGGCGCTTGGCGGAATCGGCGGCGCTGCGCGCCAGCGTGTCGGCCACGCCCGGGTCGAGCGCGGCGCCGTGCGGCGAGTTCAGGGCCTGGGTGACCAGGCGCTCGAGCTCGGGCTCCAGCGCGATCACGTCCAGCTCCTTCACCGGCCCGTAGATCTGCTGCACGATGCTCGGCGCCAGGTGGATGCGGATGCGGCGGGCCAGTTCGGCCGGGTCGGTGACGGTGGCGGCGGCATCGGCCAGGCTTTCGACGATCGAGCGCATGTCGCGGATGTGCACGCCTTCTTCCAGGAGAAGCTGGAGGACCTTTTGCAGTGCGGCGATGCCAACCATTTTCGGAACCACGTCCTCGATCAACTTGGGGGCCAGCTTCGTCACGTGTTCGACCAGCTGCTGGGTCTCGACGCGGCCCAGCAACTTGGCCGCGTGCAATTGCATCAAGTGTGAAAGATGGGTCGCCACCACGGTCGAGCAATCAACAACCGTAAATCCGGCCATTTGGGCCGACTCGCGCTGGCGCTCCTCGATCCAGACCGCCGGCAGGCCGAAGGCCGGGTCGGTGGTCTTGGTGCCGATCAGCTGCGTGGTCGCGCCGCCCGGGTTGATGGCCAGCAACATGCCGGGGAAGGCCTCGCCCTCGCCCACCACGGCGCCGCGCAGCGTCAGGCGGTAGGCGCTCGGCTTGAGTTCCAGGTTGTCGCGGATGTGGACCGGCGGCGGCAGGAAGCCGACGTCCTGCGCAAACTTCTTGCGCACGCCCTTGATGCGGCCGAGCAGATCGCCCTGGCGGGCCTTGTCGACCAGCGAGATCAGGCGGTAGCCCACTTCGAGGCCGAGCGTGTCGACCGGCATCAGGTCGTCCCACGTGGCCTCGGGATTGGCCTGGGCGACCTCGGCCGGGCGCTGCGGCACGGCCTCGGCGGCGCGCTTGTCGCGCCGCGCCATCCACCACGAGGCGTAGCCGAAGCCCGACGCCAGCAGCAGGAACACGATGTTCGGCATGCCGGGGATCACGCCCAGCAGCGCGATCACGCCAGCCGTGATGCCCAGCGTCTTCGGCGAATTGAAGACCTGGCGGGCGATCTGGCTGCCCACGTCCTCGCTCTTGCCGACGCGGGAGACGACCATCGCCGCCGCCACCGAGATCAGCAGCGCCGGGATCTGCGCCACCAGCGCGTCGCCGACCGCCAGCAGGATGTAGCTGTTGGCCGCCTGCGAGGCCGACAGGTCGTGCTGCGCGACGCCGATCACGAAGCCGCCGATGATGTTGATGAACAGGATCAGCAGGCCGGCCATCGCGTCGCCGCGCACGTACTTGCTGGCACCGTCCATCGAGCCGAAGAATTCCGCCTCCTCGCCGACCTCGGCGCGGCGGCGCTTGGCCTCCTTGTCGTCGATCAGGCCGGCGTTCAGGTCGGCGTCGATCGCCATCTGCTTGCCGGGCATCGCGTCGAGGGTGAAACGAGCGCCGACCTCGGCGATGCGCTCGGCGCCCTTGGTGACGACGATGAAGTTGATCACCACCAGGATCGCGAACACGATCAGGCCGACCGCGAAGTTGCCGCCGATCAGGAAGTGGCCGAACGACTCGATCACCGCGCCGGCCGCGCCCGCGCCGGTGTGGCCCTCGAGCAGCACGACGCGGGTCGAGGCCACGTTCAGCGAGAGGCGCAGCAAGGTGGTGAGCAGGATCACCGACGGGAACGCCGCGAAGTCGAGCGGCCGCACCATGTAGGCCGCGACCATCATCACCATCAGCGCCATCGCGATGTTGAAGGTGAACAGCAGGTCCAGCGCGAAGGGCGGCAGCGGCAGCACCATCATCGACAGGATCATCACGACGACCAGCGGCGCGGCCATCGAGCGCACGGCCTTGGCATTCGGGCCGAGCCAGGCTTGCAGCTGCTGCAACGGGTTCATTCGGGGGTCTCCGGGCGGGGTGCGGACGCACCGCAACGTGATGCGCCATTGTTCCGGGCCGGGCCCGAAACTTGAGCCGGATAAGCGGGGTGAAGCGCCGCCAGTTCGCGGCCGCAGCCGCCCGATAACCGGGGGAGAGAACCCCCGGCGCGACTCTTGCTGAGGCGCCTGCGCGGGTTTACCGTCGGGCCGTGCCGGCGGACGGCCGCCCGCGACCCGCCTCAGGAGACGCTGCCATGGACATCCGCAACCCCTCGCCCGACCTCTACAACGAGGACCTCGCGCCCGCCAAGGAACGAACCTGGGGCGCGTTCAGCATCTTCAATGTCTGGACCTCGGACGTGCACAGCCTGTGGGGCTACTACCTCGCGGCGAGCCTGTTCCTGCTGTGCGGCAGCTTCCTGAACTTCATCATCGCGATCGGCCTGGGCTCGCTGATCATCTTCGTGCTGATGAACCTGATCGGGTACGCCGGCGAGAAGACCGGCGTGCCCTACCCGGTGCTCGCGCGGGCGTCGTTCGGCGTCTGGGGCGCCAACCTGGCCGCGATGGTGCGAGCGGTCGTCGCCTGCTTCTGGTACGGCGCGCAGACGGCCGCCGCGTCGGGCGCGATGGTGGCGCTGCTGATCCGCAGCGACGACATCATGGCGTTCCACAAGAACACCCATCTGCTCGGCCATTCCGGGCTGGAGCTGATCTGCTATGTCGTGATCTGGGCGCTGCAGCTGCTGATCATCCAGCGCGGCATGGAGACGGTGCGCAGGTTCCAGGACTGGGCCGGACCGGCCGTCTGGGTCGCGATGCTGGTGCTCGCCGTCGGCCTGTGCGTGAAGGCGGGCGGCTTCTCGTTCGACCACGGCATCCCGATGGACGTGCTGCTGGACAAGACCAGGGACGCCGGCGTCAGCGGCGAGCCGGGCTCGTTCTGGGCCCTGATGGCGGTCGGCGCGACCTGGGTCACCTACTTCGCGGCGCTGTACCTGAACTTCTGCGACTTCTCGCGCTACGCCAAGAACAAGCAGGCTGTGAAGGTCGGCAACCTGTGGGGCCTGCCGGTCAACCTGATCGCGTTCTCGCTGGTCGCGGGCATCACGACGATCGCCGCGTTCAAGGTCTACGGCGAGGTGCTGCTGCACCCCGAGCAGATCTCGGCCAAGTTCGACAGCTGGGTGCTCGCGCTGATCGCCGCGATCAGCTTCGCCGCCGCCACGCTGGGCATCAACGTGGTCGCGAACTTCGTCTCGGCGGCGTTCGACATCTCGAACGTCTTCCCGCGCACGATCAGCTTCAAGCGCGGCGGCTACATCGCCGCCGGGATCGCGCTGGTGCTGTACCCGTTCGCACCGTGGGAGGGCAACGCGGCGCATTTCGTCAACGCGATCGGCGCCACGATGGGGCCGCTGCTGGGCATCATCCTGGTCGACTTCTACCTGGTCGCGAAGGGCCGCGTGAACGTCGAGGCGCTGTACCAGGAGCACGGCGAGTACCGCTACCAGGGCGGCTGGAACATCAACGCGCTGATCGCGACCGGCGTCGGCTCGATCTTCTCGACGATCCTGCCCAATTTCACCAGCCTGCTGCCGCCCTGGTGGGGTACCTACGGCTGGTTCTTCGGTGTCGCGATCGGTGGGGCGACCTACTGGATGCTGGCGCTGCTGCGGCCGCGGACGGCAGCCGCAGCGCTGGCGACCGGCAGGTGACTGCACGTTCCGGCGGCGGCGATGAAAGAAGTGCGCGCGGGAACCGACGGACGGGGGGCGGCCGGGATCGGCCGTGACACCCCATCAACCCCTATCCCGAGGAACTCGCCATGAACAAGATCGCCGCCGCTCTGCTGTGGACCTGCCTGCTGCTGGCCGCGGGCAGCTCGTTTGCGCAGGACGCGATGAAGAAGGACGACATGCCGAAAGACGCCATGAGCAAGGACGCCATGGGCGGCAAGGAGGCGATGAAGAAGGACGCCATGGGCAAGAGCGCCATGAAGAAGGACGCCATGGCCAAGGATCACATGGCCAAGGACGGCATGAAGAAGGACGGCATGAAGAAGGACGGCATGAAGAAGGCGGCGACCGCGAAGGATGCGATGGCACCCGACGCCATGAAGAAGGACGCGATGGCGCCCGACGCGATGAAGAAATGACGCCGGCCACGCGCAGCAGGTCGGGTCTGACGTGTGCTGCGCTATCGTCGGCCGATGAATCGAACCACCGTCTCGACATTCGATCAGGTCGCGAACTGGCTCGGCGTCGCCCGCCGCACGGTCGTGCTGTCGGGCGCCGGGCTGTCCAAGGCCTCCGGGATCCCGACCTACCGCGACGCCGGCGGACTGTGGACGGAAGGTAACCAGCTCAGGTTCTCGGACGCCGCCGCGTACGAGAGCGACCCCGAGGGCTTCCTCGCCTTCTGGGACGCACGGCGCACCGAGCTGATGCGGGCGCAGCCCAACGCTGCGCACCGTGCGCTCGCCGATCTCCAGTCTCGCCGCCCCGCGACGACGCTCGTGACGCAGAACGTCGACGGGCTGCTGACGCGCGCGGGCGCGGGCACGGTGCTGGAACTCCACGGCGCGCTCGCCCGCAGCTTCTGCACGCACTGCGGCGCCCCGGACCCGGCCCAGGAACGCGGGCACTGCCTGGTGTGCCACCTCACGACCAGGCCCACCGTGCGCCCGGCGGTGGTGATGTTCGGCGAGCCGCTGAATTCGAAGATCCTGGCCCAGGCGCAGTGGGCCAGCACACAGGCGGACCTGTTCATCTCGGTCGGCACTACCGCCCTCGTCCATCCTGCCGCGGGGCTGGCGGAGCGCGCGCAGGCGCGCGGCGCGAAGCTGGTCGTCGTGAACGTCGAAGAGACGGTGGAAGACGGGCGGGCCGATGCGGTGCTGCGTGGCGGCGCCGAAGTGGTGCTGCCGGCGCTGGTCGAGGCCGCGGCGCGGCGCTGGGTTTCCTGATCCGGCGGTGGCGCGTCGCGCTCGCGCGCCGTGCCACGGATCAATCGAACGCGTCCATCCCCGGCACCGGCTTGTTGTGGGGATCGAGCTCCGCGGGCACTTCCAGATCGGGCAATGCGTTCGGCATCGCGACCTGGCCGGCGAGCGCGGCGCGCAGCTGGTAGACGTAGGCGAGGACCTGCGCGACGGCACCGAACAGCGCGGCGGGGATCTCGCGGTCGAGTTCGGCGTGGGCGTAGAGCGCGCGGGCGAGTACCGGGGCCTGCAGCACCGGGACCTTCGACTCCTTCGCCAGGTCGCGGATCGCCATGGCGATCAGGTCGGCGCCCTTGGCGACGACGCGCGGCGCGCCCATCTTCTTGTCGTCGTACTTGAGCGCGACGGCATAGTGGGTCGGGTTCATCACGACCAGGTCGGCGCCCGGCACGGCGGCCATCATGCGGCGCCGGGTCATCTCCCGCATGCGGGCGCGGACCTTGGCCTTGATCTCCTGGTTGCCCTCGAGCTCCTTGTGCTCCTGCTTCTGCTCCTGGTGGCTCATCTTGAGCTTCTGCGCGAGCTGGAAGCGCTGCAGCGGCACGTCGATCATCGCGAACACGCCGAGCGCGATCAGCAGCAGGCCGACGCCGCCGACCATCGACGCCGCCGTCTGCTGGATCGCGGCCGGCAGCGGCATCGCGAGCAGGCCGGCGAACTGGTCGACGTGGCTCTTCAGGAACAGCCCGCCGATGGCCCCGAGGATCAGCGCCAGCACGCTGCCCTTGAGCGCATCGACCAGCTTCTGTTTCGACAGGATGCCGGGCAGCCCGGTGATCGGGTTGAGCTTGCCGAAGTTCGGCATCAGCGGCTTGAGTGTCCAGTTCCAGCCCCCGATGGCCAGGCTGCTCGCCATGGCCGCGGCCATCATCGCCAGGCCGAACGGCACGACGATCCACATCATCCGGATCGTCAGGGCCTGCAGGCGCTCGCCCATCGCGCCGGGGTTCTGCAGCATGCCGCGGTCGAACTGCAGGCCCTGCATCAGCGTCTGCTTCAGCCAGTCGGCTGCGAACGGCGCGGCGGCGACCAGCAGCGCGCCGCAGGCCGCGATCGCGACGAAATGCCCCAGATCGCGCGAGCGCGCGACCTGCCCGTCCTCGCGCGCCTTCTTCAGCTTGCGCTGGGAGGCGGGCAGGTTGCGGTCTTGGGAACTTTGTTCGGACATGACGGCGCTGGCGCGCTAGAGGGCACTGCGTCGATTGTTCCGGCGCGCGCCGGCGCAGCGCGGCGGATAAGCGGGGTGATCGCAGGCCACTTCCGTGCCCCTTCACGGGCGGCCCGTCGCGCGGCTCAGGCCATCGCGTACCGGTCGCGGCCCCGCTGCTTGGCGCGGTACAGCGCCGCGTCGGCCTGAGCCAGCAGGGCCGGCGCATCGAGCGCGTCGCCGTTGTAGACCGCCACGCCCGCGCTGGTGGTGACCGAGCGGGCGATCCCGGCCACATCGAACGCCGGGCGGATGCTGGCGATGACCTTGTCGGCGAGCACGTCGACGTCGGCCGTGCCGGCCACGTCCTCGAGCAACAGCACGAACTCGTCGCCCGCCAGTCGCGCCACCGTGTCGGTGACGCGCACGCTGTCGCGCAGGCGCCGCGCCACCTCGCACAGCACCGCGTCGCCGCCGGCGTGACCGAGCGAATCGTTGATCGACTTGAAGTGATCGATGTCGAGGAACATCACCGCCATCGGCTGGTTCGACCGCCGTGACCGCGCCATGCTCTGGACGATGCGCTCCTCGAACTGACGCCGGTTCGGCAACCCGGTGAGCGGATCCACGCGCGCCAGCTGTTCGAGCCGGGCCTGCGTCTCGCGCAGCTCGGTGATGTCGAAGGTCATCGCGTAGAAGCCCTGGACGCGGCCGGCCGTGTCGATGTCGGGGATGTAGTTCGACTGGTACTGCAGCGCCCGGCCGTCGATCGTGTCGGTGTAGACGAACGACGCCGGCTCGCCACGCAGCGCGGCCTCCACGTGGGGCTGCAGCTGGACATACAGGGCCTCGCCGCGGACCTCGCGCATCGTGCGGCCCAGCGCCGTGCCGATGTCGGTGCCGTGGGTGCGCTGGTAGTGGCCGTTCAGGAAGCGGTAGCGCTGCTCGCGATCGACATGGGCGACCAGCGCGGGCAGGTTGTCGGTGATCAGGCGCAGGCGGCGCTGGCTGTCCTCCAGCGCCTGCTGGGCGACCTTGCGCTCGGTCATGTCGAGGTGGGTTCCGACGATGCGCAGCGGGCGGCCGTCGGCCGAGCGTTCGGCGATCACCGCATGGCTCAGCACCCAGATCCAGCGTCCGTCGCGGTGGCGCAAGCGGTGTTCGATCTGACAGTAGGCCGTGTCGCCGGCCAGGTGCGTCAAGATCGCGCGGTCGACGGTGGCACGGTCGTCCGGATGCAGCAGCGCACGCCACGGGAGCTGCTGCGCCGCGGCGGCGTCGTAGCCGAGCATCTCGCACTCGCGCGGGCTCGCCTGGAAGCGGCCGGTGGGCACGTGCAGGTCCCACAGGCCGAGGTTGCCGCCGCGCAGCACGAGCTCGAGCATCTCGGCGCTGCGGCGGCGCTCCTCGCGCGCCTGGGCGCCGATCCGTTCGAGCGCTTCGGCCTGCTCTTCCGAGATGATCGTGCGCAGGCGCAGCTCGAGCAATGCGGTGGTCTGCCGCGCCAGCGCCTGCAGCGAGCGGGCCTGAGCCGCGCTGATGCGACGCGGCTCGGTGTCGACCACGCAGACGGTACCGAGCGCATGACCGTCGGCGGTGACGATCGGGGCGCCGGCGTAGAAGCGAATGTGCGGGTCGCCGGTGACCAGCGGGTTGTCGACGAAGCGTGCGTCAAGCGCCGCGTCCTCGACGATCAGCAGCGGGTCCTCACCGACGATCGCGTGCGCGCAGAACGCCGTGTCACGGTGCGTCTGCGACGCGGCCAGGCCGACACGCGCCTTGAACCACTGGCGCTCGCCGTCGATCAGCGTGACCAGGCCGATCGGGGTCCCGCAGATCTGCGAGGCGAGGTGGACGATGTCGTCGTAGACCTGCTCCGGCAGGGTGTCGAGGACGCGCAGGCGGTGCAGCGCCGCGAGGCGCTCCACTTCGTTGTCCGGCAGTGAGGCTGGTATCGCAGGCATCTGGCGATCGGAGGGCAGGATGCCCCGGCTTGTCGCGCCTCGTTCAGAAGCCCAGACTGGCGAGCAGGTCGTCGACCTCGCCCTGGTCCGCCACCACGTCGGTTCGGCCTTCGGGATTCACGACCGGGCCGTTCAGGATCGTCGACTCGACGGCGCGGGCCTGCTCGGCCGGCGCAGCCTGCACCAGCAGCTTGACGAGGCTGTCCTCGAGGTCGCTGGCGAGCGCGACGACCTTGGCGACCACCTGGCCGGTGAGGTCGTGGAAGTCCTGCGCCATCATGATGTCGGTCAGGTGCGCGTCGATGCGCGCCGTGGCGGCCTCGACGTCGCCGGCAAAATTCAGCACTGCGCCGGTGGCCACGGCCTTCACCGGGTCCTGGATGATCGCCTGCGCGATGCGGCGCGTCTCGGCGCTGATGCTCAGGTGCTCGGCCTTGGCCTTGTCGACCGAGTTCAGCACCTTGTCGGCGGCGTCGCCGGTCTTGCGGGCGATGTACGACAGGCGGCTGCGCGCATCGGGCAGGCCCTCGGCGGCGGTCTGCAGCTTCGGCATCACGCCGAGCTGGTTCAGCGTGTCGTGCAGCTGCCGGGTGATCAGGCCGAGCTGGTGAAACACCTCGGGGGAGGCACCGGCGGCCATCTGCGGCGCGAGCGTCTCCAGGTTGTCCATCTTCATGTTGTTCTGCTCCGGGGTCGCGCTCAAGCCGTCGCGGCGAGCTTCTGCATGATCTTCTGGACCTTCTCTTCCAGCGTCGCCTTGGTGAAAGGCTTGACGATGTAGCCGGCGGCCCCGTCCTTGGCGGCGCGCACGATGTCTTCCTTGCGCGCCTCGGCGGTCACCATCAGCACCGGCAGGTGCTTGAGCGAGTCGTCGGCCTTCACCGCCGACAGCAGCTCGAAGCCGTTCATCACCGGCATGTTGATGTCGCTGACGACGAAGTCGTACTTCGCGTTTTTCAGCATGTTCAGCGCGACCGAGCCGTCCTCGGCTTCGTCGGCGTTGTTGTAGCCGATCTCCTTCAGCAGCCCGCGCACGATGCGGCGCATGGTCGAGAAGTCGTCGACGATCAGGAATTTCATATCGGTGGATGTGGTCATGGCGCTCCTCGCGGGGTCGTTCAGGTGCCGCGATGGGCACCTGGTCCTTATCGGGTGATCGGGGGGGTAATTGAGGGCGTCGCGACGGCTTCCTTGAGGGTCTCCGTGGCTTCCTCGACGTCGTCGGGCTTCAGGCGCAGCAGCCGGTCCTCGGCTTCGCGGTTCATCACGATGATGCTGATGCGCCGGTTCACCGGACTGGTCGGCTCGCTCGGCTCGAACAGCACGCTCGAGGCCAGGCCCTGCACCAGCAGCACGCGGTCCTCGGGCAGCCCACCGGTGCCGAGCTCGCGCCGCGAGGCGTTGGCGCGGTCGCTCGAGAGCTCCCAGTTGCTGTAGCCGCGCTCGCCGGCGCCGAACGGCTGCGCGTCGGTGTGGCCCTCGAGCGTCAGGCGGTTCGGCACTTCGGCGAGCACGCCGCCGATCTCGCGCAGCAGGTCGCGCATGTAGGGTTTGACGACCGCGCTGCCACTGTCGAACATCGGCCGGTTCTGCTCGTCGACGATCTGGATGCGCAGCCCGTCGCGCGTCATCTCCAGGCGGATCTGCGATTTCATCGCCGCCAGCTTGGGGTTCGCCGCCAGCACGTCCTCGACCCGCTTCTTCAGCGTTTCGAGCCGGGCCGCCTCGGCGCGCCGCTGGTCGGCCTTCAGCGCCTTGAGCTGGACGGTGCGGTTCTTGGCTTCGACATCGCCCTTCTTGACCTGGCCGTCGGTGCGCGTGAGGTCGGTCCCGCCGCCTTTGACCACGCTGGACGAATCGCCGGAGGTCGTGCCGCCGCCCATCATCGAGACCTTCAGCGGCGCGTTGAAGAAATCGGCGATGCCCTTCTTGTCGCCTTCAGTCGTCGACCCGAGCAGCCACATCAGCAGGAAGAACGCCATCATCGCGGTCACGAAGTCGGCATACGCGATCTTCCACGCGCCGCCATGGGCTGCATGGCCGCCCTTCTTGATCTTCTTGATGATGATCGGCTGGAGCTTCTTGGAATCGCCGGACATTACTTCTTGCCCTTCACATGGCCTTCGAGCTCGGCGAAGGTGGGCCGATCACCGGAGTACAGGACCTTGCGACCGAACTCGACCGCCACCTGCGGTGCGTAGCCCTGCATGCTGGCGAGCAGCGTGGTCTTGATGCACTGCAGTTCCTTGGAGCCGTCCTCGACCTTCTGCTCCAGCAAGCCGCCGAGCGGCTCGACGAAGCCGTAGGCCAGCAGGATGCCGAGGAAGGTGCCGACCAGTGCCGAGCCGATCATGCCGCCGAGCACCGCCGGCGGCTGGCCGACCGATCCCATCGTGTTGACCACGCCGAGCACCGCCGCGACGATGCCGAACGCCGGCAGGCCGCCGGCCAGTCGCGCGATCGCGGCGACGGCCGCGTGTTCCTCGTTGTGGTGGGTCTCGATCTCGCTGTCCATCAGCGATTCGATCTCGTGGGCGTTCAGGTTGCCCGAGACCATCATGCGCAGGTAGTCGGTGATGAACTCGACCACGTGGTGGTCACTGCCGACCACCGAATACTTCTGGAAGATCGCCGAGTTGTGCGGCTCCTCGACGTCCTTCTCGATCGACATCAGCCCTTCCTTGCGGGCCTTCTGCAGGATGTCGTAGAGCAGCGCCATCATTTCCATGTAGCGCGCCTTGCTGTACTTGCTGCCCTTGAAGCAGCGCCCCAGACCGGTCAGCGACGCCTTGACGACCTTCATCTGGTTGTTCGCGAGGAACGCGCCGAGCGCAGCGCCCAGGATCGTGATCAGCTCGAACGGCAACGCATGCAGGATCACCGCGATGTTGCCACCGTGTGCGATGTAGACCCCGAAGATGCAGGCCAGCGCGAGGCCCCAGCCGACGAGAACAAACATGGTGTGAAGGTCCGAATGTGGAGGCACACCAACTTCGGCGTGCCCTGCCCTGCCTTTTTATCGGCGCGGGATGTTCGGTCTTGAGTGTGGTGCCGGCGCGCCGGACACGAACCGCACATCAACGCCGAATTGACCGCCCAATAAAAAAACGGGCCCCGAGAGGCCCGTTTGAAAAGACACATGAATGTGCCAGGAGGAGACAAGCAATGAAAATCGAAACGTTGTCAGGTCTATCGGCCGTCGGCCGCCAGACTTGAGCGGAACTCAGTGCATCTGGATGCCGCCGGCCGCCTTGCCCTTGCCGGCGCGCGCCGGGGGGCTGCACAGGCCGCACACATAGTGCTTGGCGATCTCGTGCGGGTGGGTGACGAAGTGGCCGCTGCACTTGGAGCACTTGGTCATCGTCAGCATGCCGTTGTCAACGAACTTGACCAGGCGCCAGGCGCGGGTCACGGAGAGCAGCGCTTCCAGGCCTTGCGCCTGGGTCTGCTCCTGATAGAGCTGGTAGGCCTTGATGACGGTGTCGATCTCGTCCATCTCGGCGACCTTGTTCAGGTACTCGTGGATGTTCAGGAACAGCGAGGCGTGGATGTTCGGCTGCCAGGTCATGAACCAGTCGGTCGAGAACGGCAGCTGGCCCTTGCTGGGCGATTTGCCGGAGACTTCCTTGTACAGGCGCAGCAGGCGCTCGTAAGACAGGTCGGTCTCGGACTCGAGGACCTGCAGGCGGGCCCCGAGGTTGATCAGCGTGACCGCACGGCTGATCTGCTTGGCTTCGGTGAGGATGCTCTTGACGCGCATGATCGTGTTCCTGGCTTTGCTTTGTCAGTCGGATCAGGCGGCTTCCTGGTGGCGGCCGGCCATCAGGATGGAAGCATGCAGGCGGGAGGTGGTGTCGTTGGCGGCGCCCTTGCCGTGGTTGGTCAGCAGGCCCCAGACCAGGTCGTCGTCCATGCGGAAGCGGCACAGCAGCGTGTTGCCGGAGGCGACCTTCATCATCTGGGCGGGTGTCAGCAGCGCGATCATGGCGGCGCTTTCCTCGCTGACGCCCAGGCGGAACAGGGCCTGTTCCTTGTCGGCACGGATCAGGCTCTGGGCCAGCATCAGGTACGACAGGTTGGCTTCGCGAATTTCGGTGAGGATCTGGTCTGCGTTCATGGTCTGCTCCGGGTGGTGTGTGTCTGTGGACGTTGTGTCGCCGTGTTCGGTCTTGTGTCTCAACGTGAAGCGAATTGTGAAGACACGATCAGGACCGAAACATCGGGTCAGTTCTGTCGCTTCAGTCCATGTTCTTCTGCGGCCCTTGTCAGGGAACTTCCTACACGCCCTCGTCGGACACGGTTTTCGAGCCCTGACAGGCCGCCATAGCGTGAAGCTTTGAACAGCCCGCGAATGGCGTCGCAAATTTCTGTTGACACGGCCCCTCAAGTATCGAAACAGCCTGCCCGATAACCCAGCCAACGGGGACGAGCAATCCGAACCGGGGTCCGGAGTCAGACGAAACGCCGGGCATCAGGCAACCCGTCTTACCACCACTTTCGGAGATTTCCACATGACCATGTCCGTCAACACCAACATCATTTCGCTGAACGCCCAGCGCAACCTGTCGACCTCGCAGAGCTCGCTGGCAACCGCGATGCAGCGCCTGTCTTCCGGCCTGCGGGTCAACTCGGCCAAGGACGACGCCGCCGGCCTCGCCATCGCCGAGCGCATGAACGCTCAAGTGCGCGGCTCGAACGTCGCGATGCGCAATGCCAACGACGGCATCTCGATGTTCCAGACCGCAGAAGGCGCGATGGGCAAGATCGGCGACAGCCTGCAGCGCATCCGCGAACTGGCCGTGCAATCGGCCAACGGCGCGATCTCGGACGCCGACCGCACCAACCTGAACGCGGAAGCGACGCAGCTGGTCGCAGAAATCGCCCGCGTTGCCGACGGCGCCAAGTTCAACGGCGTCAACCTGCTCGACGGCAGCCTGACGACGGCCGACTTCCAGGTCGGCGCCGATGCCACCGACGTGATCACCGCGACCGTCAGCTTCGACATGACCGCGCTGGGCGCCTATGCCGCCGCCGACATCAGCACCCAGGCCGGCGCCACCGCCGTGCTGACCGCCACCGACACCGACCTCGACACGCTGAACACCGCCCGCGCCGATGCCGGCGCGCTGCAGGGCCGCTTCGAAGCCGTCGTCGGCCAGCTGCAGGTCTACGCCGAGAACACCTCGGCCGCCCGCGGCCGGATCATGGACGCCGACTTCGCGACGGAAACCGCCTCGCTGTCGCGTGCCCAGATCCTGCAGCAGGCCGGCAGCGCGATGATCGCGCAAGCCAACCAGCTGCCGAACGCCGTGATGTCGCTCCTGCGCTGATCGACTCGCGAAGTCCCGACTTCGATCGAAGCCGCCCTCCGGGGCGGCTTTTTCGTGTCTGGATCTGGGGTGTTTTCACGGCGTGTTTCCGGCGATCGGGCCGGAACGGGCTGCTGAAGAATGGCGATCACGGGCCCACTGTGGACACAGGCCTGAAGTCGCCGGCGAGTCGCCGGAAGCGTTTGGAACATTTCCGGAGTCACGACCATGCCCATGACGATCAACACGAACACCATTTCGCTGAACGCCCAGCGCAACCTGTCGACCTCGCAGAGCTCGCTGGCAACCGCGATGCAGCGCCTGTCTTCCGGCCTGCGGGTCAACTCGGCCAAGGACGACGCCGCCGGCCTCGCCATCGCCGAGCGCATGAACGCTCAAGTGCGCGGCTCGAACGTCGCGATGCGCAATGCCAACGACGGCATCTCGATGTTCCAGACCGCTGAAGGCGCGATGGGCAAGATCGGCGACAGCCTGCAGCGCATCCGCGAACTGGCCGTGCAATCGGCCAACGGCTCGATCTCCGACGCCGACCGCACCAACCTGAACGCGGAAGCGACGCAGCTGGTCGCAGAAATCGCCCGCGTCGCCGACGGCGCCAAGTTCAACGGCGTCAACCTGCTCGACGGCAGCCTGACCTCGGCCAATTTCCAGGTGGGCGCCGACGCCGGCGACGTGATCAACGCCTCGGTCAGCTTCGACATGACCGCGCTGACCGCCTACGCTGCCGCCGACATCAGCACCCAGGCCGGCGCCACCGCCGTGCTGACCGCCACCGACACCGACCTCGACCTGGTCAACACCGCCCGCGCCGATGCCGGCGCGCTGCAGGGCCGCTTCGAGGCCGTGATCGGCCAGCTGCAGACCTATTCGGAGAACACCTCCGCCGCCCGCGGCCGGATCATGGACGCCGACTTCGCGACCGAGACCGCCGCCCTGTCGCGCGCCCAGATCCTGCAGCAGGCCGGCACCGCGATGGTCGCGCAGGCGAACCAGGTGCCGAGCCAGGTCATGACGCTGCTGCGTAACTGATCGACGCAGTTTCGCTGAAGACACGCCTCAAGCCGGCGCCTTGCCGGCCGATAGTGGGGAGACGTAACAGGAGAATCCCATGGCAGTGTCATCGCCCGGCATCGGCAGCGGCCTCGATGTGAACAGCATCGTGACGCAGCTGGTGGCCATCGAGCGGCAGCCGATCACGACGCTGAAGAAGCAGGCCACCGACGTCCAGTCGCAGCTGTCGGTCTACGGCCAACTGCAGTCCAAGCTCTCGGCGCTGCAGAGCGCGAGCGCTGCGTTGAGCCAGTCCACCACCTGGACGCAGACCGCCGGCACGTCCAGCGATCCCGCGTCGGTCGGCGTCGCCACCGATTCCACCACCCGCGCCGGCAGCTACCAGGTGCAGGTGACATCGCTCGCGTCGGGCCAGTCCGTCGCCACGGCGAGCAGCTACGCCTCGGCCGACGCCGTGATCGGCGAAGGCACGCTGCACGTGCAGCTCGGCAGCTGGGCGGGCGGCGGCTTCGCGGCCAAGGCCGGCGCAGCGGCCGTCGACATCACGATCGGCCCCGGCGCCCAGACGCTCGCGCAGGTGCGCGACGCGATCAACAACGCCAACGCCGGCGTCACCGCCTCCGTGCTGACGGATTCGACCGGCACCCGGCTGGTGCTGCGTTCCAGTGCCACCGGCGAGGTCAACGGCTTCCAGATCGGCGTGACCGACACCGGCGGCGGGGGCTTGTCCGCCCTCGCCTACGACCCGGGCGGCACCTCGGCGATGACGCTCGCGCGGCCGGCCGCCGACGCGATCGCGACGATCGACAACCTGCCGGTGCGCTCGGCCAGCAACACGCTGTCCGGCGTGATCGACGGTGTCACGCTGACGCTGTCCAAGGTCACGACTGCGCCGGTGCAGATCGTCGCAGCCAACGACGCGGACGCGATCAAGACCAAGATCACCGCTTTCGTGACGGCGTACAACGACGTCAACTCCATGCTCGCCGCGCAGACCAAGTACGACGCCGCGACCAAGACCGCCGGCGCGCTGCAGGGCGACAGCGCCGCGTGGGGCCTGCGCACGCAGCTGCGCAACATGCTCGGCACCACCAGCGGCGCGTCGTCGATGTTCGGACGGCTCTCGGACATCGGCTTCGACGTCAAGTCCGACGGCTCGATCAGCGTCAACGACACCAAGCTGACCAACGGCCTGGCCAACCTCGACCAGCTGCGCAAGGTGTTCGCCAACAGCGACCCGGTGACGCCGGCCAACGACGGCGTCGTGCTGCAGATGCGCAAGCTGACCGACCGCATGCTGGCCTTCGACGGCACGCTGCAATCTCGCACCGACGGCCTGCAGCACCGGCTCGACCTGAACCAGACGCAGCAGAGCAAGCTCGAGGACCGCGTCACGCGGACCGAAGCGCGGCTGCGGGCGCAGTATTCGGCGCTCGACACGCAGATGAACACGCTGAACGGCCTGTCCAGCTACGTGCAGCAGCAGATCACGAACTGGAACAAGAGCACGGCCTGAGCGGTGCGCACGCGCCGGGTCGCCCGTCATGCCGCCCGGTTCCGCCGGGCGGTTTGCATTGGGCGCCCGGCTCGCGCAGACGCATGAAAAGCAGACCCGCGCACCTCTAAAGGGACGTGCGTCGCAGCCGATAAAGAACCATCGCAGACGCACCACCCTGCCCCGGAGTAGTACCGATGTTCACCCAGAGCCGCCCGCATCAGCAATCGATGTCGACGATGTACCACAAGGTGCAGACCGACACCGGCGTCGACGCCGCCTCGCCGCACCGCCTGGTCGAGATGCTGTTCGAAGGGTTCTTCGATTCGTGCTCGCAGGCCCGCGGCCACATCCGCGCCGGCAACGTCGAACAGAAGTGCCGTGCGCTGGCCCGCGCCGCGCGCATCGTCGACGAAGGCCTGAAGGCCCCGCTCGACCTGCAGGCCGGCGGCGAACTCGCCAAGGACCTGCGCGACCTGTACGCCTACGTCACGGTGCGACTGACCCATGCCAACCTGCAGAACGACGAGGCGGCGGTCGACGAGTGCCAGCGCCTGCTGCGTCCGATCCACTCGGCCTGGACCGCGATCGGCGGACAGGTCGGCTCGGCATGAACACGACTTCCCCTACCGCTTCAGTCACCCGGGACGCGACCATGAAGAACGCCCTCTTGAACTACTACCAGGCCATCGAAAAGGCGAGCCAGGACATGCTGGCCGCCGCCCGCGTCGGCAACTGGGACGAGGTGCTCAAGCTCGAAGGCGCCTGCGCGCTGCTGATCTCCCAGCTGAAGCAGACCGCCGCCGGCGAGAAGCCGCTGGGGCAGGAAGAGGCGCAGTTCAAGTCGCGCATCATGCGGCGCATCCTCGTCAACGACGCCGAGGTGCGCCAGCTCGCCGAGCCGTGGCTCGACGACCTGAACGAGCTGCTCGCCGGCCGCACCCCCACCTTCCACTGAGGAGCGCACGGCCGTGTTCGAAACGTTGCCGATGCCGCTCGACGCGCTGGGCGCTGCGCCCGGCGGGCTGGACGAGTTCCGCGTCACCGCCCCCGGCGAGATCGCCACGCTGCTGCGCCGCCTGTACGACAGCAACGCCGAGCTCAACCTGCACGCCGGTGAAGGCGTCAGCGTGGCGGCGACGGTGTGGACGACCGATGCCGGACGCGGCTCGATCGGCTTCAGCGTCGATGCCGCCGATCCGGCCTTGGACGCACTGCTCGAGAGCGACGAGGTCGTCGCGGTCGGCTACCTGGACAGCGTCAAGGTCCAGTTCGACCTCAGCCGCCTGATGCTGGTGCGCGGCGCGCGCGCCTGCGTGCTCAGCGCCGGCTACCCGCGCGAGGTCTTCCGCTTCCAGCGTCGAAGCGCCTACCGCGTGCGCCCGCTGCTGCGCGGGCAACCGGTCGCGCGCGTGCGCCACACCGACATTGCCGAGATGCAGCTCGCGCTGCGCGTGCTCGACGTCAGCATCGGCGGCTGCGCGCTCCTGCTGCCCGAGGACGTGCCGCCGATGCAGGTCGGCGGGCTGATCAACCAGGTCGAGATCGAGCTCGACGCCGACACCCGTTTCCACGTGGACCTGCGCCTGCAGCACGTCACCTCCCTGAACACCGATGCCAACGGCGTGCGGCTGGGGTGCGAATTCGTGCGGGTCGACCCGGCCGCGCAGCGTGCGCTGCAGCGCTTCATCGACCAGACCCAGAAGCGCGGCAAGCTGCTGTCGCTGGGCTGAGATCGCCGGCGAAACGGGCGATCGCGAGAAAAGCACAACATTTCGACGCAAGTTCGAGCAATCGGGCCTCAAGGTTCCTGCGTCCGCTGCCGATAGCAGCGGAACAGCCTCTCCGGCAAGGGGGCAAGGAGCGCATCATGGCCATTCCCAGCATCACGGGCGTCGGCCGCGTCTCGGTCACGAGCGCGGACACGCCGTCCACGACCAGCGCCGCGGCGCGCCCGCCGCAGGCGCTCGCGGTCGAGATCGACGAAATCACCCAGCAGCCGCTGCCGCCGCGTTTTCCGTGGCTGAGCCGGCTGTCGCACCAGCTCGAGTCGGCCTCGGGCCAGCGCCCGGCGTTCTCGCCGGCGCCGCTGCTCGGCGACCACGTCGACCAGCAGGTCTGAACCGCGCGCGTCAGCCCGGCGGCGCCCAACCGGGCGGCGCCAGATCGAAGCCGGCGAACTCGAAGCCGGGCACCACCACGCACGCGACCAGGCACCAGCCCTCCCCGGCTTCGGCCGCCTGCCACTGGCCGGGCGGCACGACGTGCTGCGGCTGCTGACCGGCCGCGGCGTCCACCCCGATCACGATCGCCCGCGTGCCCGCTTCGTCCGCGACGCGCAGCGTCGGCGGGGTGCCGGCCTGGTAGATCCACAATTCCGCGGCATCGACCCGGTGCCAGTGCGAGCGCTGCCCGCGTTCGAGCAGGAAGAGGATCGAGGTGCCGGCCGCGCGGCCGTCCGGACCGGCGGGCGCGCGCCAGGTCTCGCGGTACCAGCCGCCTTCGGGGTGCGGGGCCAGGCCCAGGCGCCGGATCAGGTCGGTCGCGTCGTTGCTCATGGCCGCAGCTTAGCCGCGCCGCGTTCGATGGATCAGACCTGCATCGACATAAGGTCGAAACACCATATCCAATGCTGCCTAGCGGCCGACTTGGTATGGCTCTTGGTGTGGCAAATGGTCGCGCACCTCTAGCAGCAACGCGTCAGCCACCGCGCCGGGGCGACCTTTAATACCCTGTCCTCCTACCCTCACCTCAGAGGGCCTAGGAGAACTTGAAATGACGACCGACCGCACAGCCACCGAGCGCGCTGCCTTCAGCCTTCTCTGCTACTGGATAGTCGAGCGCGACCGCATCCGCCTCGCGAAGGAGGCCGGCAAGCCGCGCCCCTGGACCGACAACGTCTACCTGCAGAAGGCGCGCTGGTGCAACGTCGCCCGCCGACACGACCGCGTGTCACAGTACCTGCTGAACACGTGGTACGGCGACACCATCCTCGCGTCGGTCGAGCAGATCGCCGTTAACGCCGCGATGGCGCGACTGATCAACTGGCCCGACACCTTGGAGGAGCTTCGAGCCGCCGGCCAGAACGAGGACTACCGGTCAGCGACCGCGCATGCCGTGCTGGCTGCGCGGCGCGACCGCGGCGACAAGGTGTTTACTGGCGCGTACAAGGTCTCCGGCATCCGCGGCGAGGACAAGGTGACGACCGTCATCGGCCAGTGCGATCAGGTGCTGCGCGACTACGCTCGCCTAATCGACCCGTCGAGCATGGCGCGAACGCACGCCCGCCTTCAGAGCATCCCGGCCATCGGCAGCTTCATGGCCGGCCAGATCGTGGCAGACCTCCGCTACGTGCACCCGGGGGCCTGGGCCGACCGCGACACCTGGGCGCCGCTCGGGCCGGGCAGCGAGCGCGGCCTCGCGCGGCTGCGCGGCTGGGATGGCGAGGATGAAGGCGCCCTGCGTCGATTCGGCATCACACAAGCGAACTTCCCGGCCAACATTCGGCAGCTACGGGAGCAGTTGAACGCGGTGCCGGAAGTACGGGCCGTGCTCGAACGCGTCGGTGCGGAGGCCATGGACCTGCAGAACTGCCTGTGCGAGTTCGACAAAGTGAGCCGCTACACGGCCGGCCAGGGCGACCCCAAGAACCTGTACCGCTGAATCAGGAAGGGCTCAGGAGCCCCCAAACGCGAAGCGGCCACCCAGGTTGGCTGCCTCGCCGTTCGGCGCCGCTGGCGGGCCGCAATGAGCATGCTCCGTCCCGAGAGCGGAACAGAGCCGCCTACCTCCAAAGCATCGCCTTCAGGTCGCTCAATGCCGCGAGTTTCTGCGACGAACTGTCCGACTCCATAAAACGGTTCATCGCATCGCTCAACTTTGCATCTTCGTAAAAGGGAGGATCCCAGCCGAATTGGTGCAAGTGACGATTTAGCTTACAAGCTCCAATTGTAAAGTGCCCCTTGGTCGAAAGATCAACATAAACATAGTTTCCAAATATCTTTATGTGCTCATCCCAGACGTCAAAATGCGGATGGACAAGAAAGAAACGACCAGATGATTTTGGATACTTTATTGCTGAATCACCGTGCCGAACGGTGTCCGGTTCTAGCTGCAGCGTCTCTAATTCTCGCTTGAGTGTATTGCAATCGGCGCATACCGCACAAAGATTTTTCGGTTCGAAGATAAACTTCAAATACTTAGACTTTGGCGCAATATGCTCGACATGGCAATTGCCAGGCCCATTTGTCGAAAGACTCTGACGGCAATAAGCACATTTTCCCAGCTGCTGAGAGCGATAGTGATTTCTAACTGCCGCGCGCAGTGGAGCCAATTCGTCCGAACCCCAGTCCGTATATGTAAATTTCGGATCTGCCAGCTTCTTTGAAATTTCTGACTTAAGGTCAACGCTAAAAGTGATCGGTGTTTTTATATCAGGCATAGTCTGCGGCCATATCCTCCAAAGACGCTATCAAGTTCTCGAGAGGATCGTCAGCATTAAGTTGTGGCCGCAATTCCCTCAAGAGATCCATGATCTCGATATCTTCTTCGTGAAACTTCTTTTGCTTTGCAACTTTGGAAAACGTGTTTAGCGCGATGCGGCTTAGATATTCATTGCGCCGTCCCGGCGCTGAAAATACTTTGGCCAATTGAAAGTCAATTGATCGATGCGAATAGTTCCTCGCACTAAACGCCGCCCCTGTTTCCATCGCCATTACAAAACAGTTCGCCTGCGGTAGCTCTGCAACTACTTGGGGCGAATGTGTTGCAATGAGGAAATGACATCCTCTGTATCGCTCAAATGTTGTAACGAGCAGCTGAACATATTTTTCTTGCCATGCAGGGTGGAGGCAGACCTCTGGCTCGTCGATGCAGATCAACGAATGATCTTCGATTTGGCTACCGATGCCCAGCAAGCTCATGACCACAGATTGCTCACCCGAACTAGCTTCGCTCATGTGAAACTTTGCGTCGGAGCCCTGTTTCCTAAACGTGACCTCCCGCAACCTTGCAAGTCCAATACTAATCAGCGAGTTAACTTCGTGTGGCGAAAGATGCGACGTAGTCATAACCGATTTCGGTTCCAGAAAAACGGCGAACCTTGGCTTCTCCAATACTTTCGTCGCTCGCCTAAGAGCATCCATTGCATCGGACAGGTCTTGGTCAGATGCCTCATTGAGCCTTCTCAAGGCAAATCCACCGTCAGATAAAGGGAACATCGGCATGCGCCCAGCGCTGTCGCGAATGGCCTGAACGGGGTTTGGCGACGCAAGAACTTCGCTAATTATTCGACTTGATAGACTAAGCTGAAATGTTGATTCTATTATCGGCTGATAACCAAGGTAGCTGAGAACATCTTCCAGAGTTCGTAAATGTTCCTGACCTTGAAGAGCCGCACTGATAAGCGCCCCCATAATGCGCGACATATACGACAGTCCGAGATTATTGCTCGGCAGCCCACGCAAACCTAGATAGCTATATGCGCGACTCCATTCGCTGCGACGCAGCATGGGAAAACGATCAAAAGGACTGGCAGATACACAAATTACCTTATTGGGAATCCGAAGCTTGTCCACCGTTGCCGGCTTATACTGCCTCATCCGTATCCGCTCTTCCCGTTCGAAGGCATTTGGATCAATAGCGTCCTGCAAAAGATCGAGGGCAATATTTCTTAGCATCCGACTTTTACCGGTGCCGTTCTTCCCCACAATTACGGTGAATACGTTCGCTCCCGGAAAGTGACCGTAGTCCGAAGGTAGGAGTTCGTAAGACTTACGATCTGCGGTATAGCTTCGAATCATTTATTTGTACCGCTCAAGATAGCCAATTTAGCGAACCAGACTGAATTCCAAGACAGCAATGCTATGTTCAATGTCGGAAGTTGTCACCTGTTTGTTCCGGTGGGACACCCCCACAAACGATATTGAGTTTCAGGGCTTGCTCCCTCGAACTCGGCCCGCCAAGTCTGCGGACACGCGCAGGAAATCGGTACCGGCGAACAAGTTGAACGCCGGCAGCAGTACCGAGGTCGGCACATCGAGCCAGCGCAGTCGCTCGCCGCGTTCGGCGCACCACCACACAAGCTCCATCAGGCTGTACCGCACGCCACGCCGCCCGACTCGCAACGGTAGCGGCATGCGCAAGTCGGGCCGGTCGCACCGCGCGCGCTGCAACGTGAACACCGAACGTCCGATCAAGCCTGCCGCGACGGCGGTGGTGACGAGAACGTCAGGCGCGTAGCGTTCCACGATGATGGTCCGCCACCTGCCGCACAAACGTGAAAGCGGACTGCGCGGCTGCCTCCGCACCGACTCCGCCGGCACGTAGCCTGTCGGCAAGGCTCTGTTCGATCCGTGCCAGTATGCGCAGCTTCGCCGCCAGCATGTACGGCGCAAATCGGGAGTCGGGCACACACAGCGACAGCACTTGGCGGATCGCCAGCGCGCGAGCGTTGTAGTCGATCAACGAGTTCATTGCGCCAACACCACCGATGCGCGCGGCGCGCCGTGCTTGCCGTGCTCTTTCGGGTCGAGCATGCGGGCGAACTCGGTAAGCGCGTCGCGCAGTGCAAGCGCCTGCGCCCAGGTGAGCGGAACGACAAGCCCGTCTGCGAGCAAAACGCCGGGCATCATCTCGTCGATGTGCGCGATCAGCACAGCCTCGGTCGCAGGCGCTGTAGTACGACGCAGCGGCGGGTTTACGTCGCCGCAGAGCATGTCCTCGATCAGCGCGACCGCGAGGCCGCGCGCTTTCGCTTCTTCGAGGGGCAGCCACGCAGGATCGTGGTCGGAGATCTTCGGCATGTTGCTCATCGTGCGACCTCGACACTTCTTCGAAAACCATTGCTCATCACGATCTCCATATGTCCATCGACCATCGCGACGGACGCGATTCCAGGCGCAACGCAGTCCCACGCTGCGCTGTCGGCGGCGGGTTCCTCGCGGGCCTCGCCATGGCCGCTGCGCTGCCACAGGCCGGCCGCGTGGTGCACGAACGCGCCGGCCGGGTAGGTGCACCCGCGATCCCAAGCCTTAGCGCCCTGCGGCGTGTGTGTAGGCGTGCGCAGGGCGTCGCCACCCGGTAGGTCGGGCAGGCCGAGGTATCCGTTGCGGACTTCGTTCGGCGAGCAGATGCCCGCCGTGACCAGGCCGCCCAGGTAGTCGGACATCTCCTTGCCGGGGAGGATGAGGGTGTCGCTCAAGTCAAAAATCACTCCGGCTCCGTTGGCCCGGTCGTTGCGCGACAGCAGCTTCGCCGCGATGGCATCGGCCAGCCGCATGCAGAAGCCGCGGAGCGCCAGCGCATAGAGCGCTCTGGTTCCCTCGCTTGCGGACGCGTAGGTCATGGTGACCGCGTCCTCGAGGAACTGGCGCGGCACGCCGTAAGCGCGGGCAATGTCTTGCGTGCTGGCATTGATCTGAGCGAGCAGCTCTTGGTCTGCGGCCTTCCAGACGACGGGGCGCACATCGAAACCGTTCGACAGCACAGCGGTGCGACCGTTGCCTGCGCCTCGATAGGCTGCGTCCCAATCTGCTTGCAAAGCCATCGCTGTGGATTTTTCGACCTTGCCCGGCGCGACGAGCACCATCCCGGGGGACGACAGATTGCGGAACAGATACCGCTGCACGTTCTTCGACATCAGCGCAAGTTCAAAGCTGGGCGCGCAGCTTGCCATCGGAGGCACGCCCATGAGCGTGCTGCCAGTGCAGCGATATCGCGCGTGGATCACATCGGCTTCGGCCAGTAAGACTTCGGGCTCGCCCAGGCTTGGGTCAAACTGAAGTCGATACCAGAGAGCGCGAGTGCCTTCCTCGATCTCGATGCTGACCCGCCAAGGCGGTATCGCCTTCAGCGCATAGGGTGCGCCGGCCTTGTCCCGCTCGATGCGCAGGAAGCCATTGCCGGCCAAGGCGACGGAATGGGCAAACAGCTCTGCGTCTTGGTGTGCAAGGGTCGCCAGTGCTCGCGCCGCCGCGCTAGTGGAGTCGACAACACGGCCACCAGATTGCGGGCGCGAATACAGCACCAACGAAGCGCTGGCCGCTGCGTCAGACAGGAGGCTGCACGCCCTGTATACGCCCGTCAGACTTAACGCGGTCTGCGCGTTGACGCTGATCGGCAACTGCCCATCGTGGGGCAGATGCCATGGCGCATACGGTGACATACCGCCACCACCCGACCACAGCGCCGACCACACGGCGCGCAACCGTTCGCGAATCGCCACGATGGCTCACGCCGACAGTGCGCTCGCCGCGCCCGTGTAAAACCGATTCGGGTCTCGGACGTAGACGTTGGCGTCGGCCAGGATGCGCAGCTTCATCGCGCCGGCGAGGAACGAGTCGCCGAACGGATCCGCGGCGACACTCGCACTGTCCCAGAGAAAAAGGTGAGACCACGCCCATTGGCCGAACAGGTAGTCCATAGAGGGCGACGGACTGCCAGCGCCCGACACGGGGTTCAGAACGTAGTCGATGCCTGCGATCTGCCCGCCGACGACAAGTGCCGGCGCGGTGCTACCCGAGAAGCCCACACTGGTCGCGAACTTCGCTTCCACAAGATCAGGGATCAGCCACTTGGCACCGGTTGCGTCGGTCGTCCGACCGTAAGCGAAGAGGCTATTGCGGATGACGTAGGCAGACGCGAGCGAGTCGAGCGCGTGGCCCGCAGTCGCAAGGCTGGCGACGCCGGTCGGAGCCAGTCCGCCTTCGCCGAACAGCACCGCGCGGTCAAGCTCGGTGAGGATCGCGTTCCGCAGGTCTTGCATCATCAGCGGCTCGACGCTAGGGTGATTGCCGTACAGCAACGCCGACCGCTTGAGCGTCACATACGTTCCGACGCTCTTCGGCTCGATCATGTCGGCATCGAAAGTCGCGTCGCTCTGAGGCACTGCGCTATCGCGAGCAATCCACGTCGGGGTGACCGTGCCGATCAGCTTGGTGATCGAAACCTTCTCTTCGCCGGCCAGTACCGTGTTGACTCCAAGCTGCTGCGCCAGGCGCGGGCCGAACAGTGCGTCGGAAGTGCGGAAGAACAGCGAGTCCATGAACTGCGTGCCGGTCGTCGCTTCCGCCAGCCCGCCACTTAGCGCGCCTACTTCCGCTTTCGTGACCAGCAAGGACTTCAGGCTCATCGCGACCGCCTCGAACGAGCGACCGGGATTGCGCCTGCGGACTTCACGGTCGAATTCGGCAGCGAGGCCGGTGTCGATGCCGCGTTCGCCGCACGCCAGGGCGATGGCGCCGCGCAAGAGACCCGCATGGCTCGCGCGCTGCGTTAGGTGCAGCGCGGGGGCACCGACAGGCCGCGTCGGGTTCGACGGGCTGGTGGGCGCGATGGCAACTTCAGCCATCTGGTCGAACTGCCGCACCTGGGCGATCAGACCGTCCCATTGCGTCTGCTCTGCCGCAGTAAAGGCCCGAGCCTCCGAAATAGTGAGGTTGTGCATTGCTTCCATCTGGGAAACTATGTCGTCGCGCTTCATTTATTTACTCCAAATTACTAGTGACTGCATGTCACAAAACCCTCTGGCCTGACGGTAAAGAATATTGCAGCGGACTGTTCAAATAACTGCCCGGGCTACGGTGTGTAGGCGAAAAGTGCCAAACATTCCGGACCTGTTATCGCCAAGTATGGGTCACGCGAGAACGGCTGTGCGAGCTAGTTGTTGCACGTGACCGGCCAAGTAACCGCGAGAGCGTATTCACTGAATCCGCTCTTTTTACGAACCCTCGCGCGCACACGCGTGCGCGAGGATCACCACGAAGTAGTTCTACTAAACCTCGCCGCTATGTGGCTGTGTGGCTGGCCCTAAAGGGACCAGCCACACCAGCCACATAGGTATGTGGCCAGTCGCAGCCATATATGGCCACATAGCCAGCCACATGCAGCCACATAACCTAGCCGAGCGGGTCGTCATCCCCATGGAGGTCTGTCCCGCTCGCGGCATCGGCCATCGCCCGGCCGGCGTCGGTAAGTGAATAGCCTGCTCGACCCTTGCCGCCACCCGCCTGCAACAGGCCGCGCTCGACCGCGCGCTTGATCAGCGCCTTGGTCTTCGAGTCGCTGGTGAGTTCCAGTAGCTCGCGCAGGCGCGGACTCCCGATGGAAGCATCGGCGCGGTACGCCTGCACCAGCTTGACCAGGTCGTCAGCTTCCGCGTTGGCCTTCGCGTCCTGCGGCGGAGACGCGTCGCCGATGAACTCGACCACGACGCCATGCGCAGGTTCCGGACTGTCGTCGGTCGCGGGCAGCAGTTCGATCATGTTGACGCGCCACGCGCTCGGCGTCCGAGCGGCGCCAGCCTTGTGCTTGACACAGCGCAACTCAACCTCGGACGCCAACCGATTGGCTCGGATCAGCCTGTAGCGAACGTACTGCGACGCTGGCAGGGCACTGCTACCTCGCTCGCGGTCGCCCGCACTGTGGCCCGTGTGGTGCACGTGCACGACCAGCGCCCCTAGCTCGCGCTGTATCGCCCTGCCGGCCGCGATGTAGACCCGCATGTCGGTACTGCTGTTCTCCTCACCGATCATCACTTCGAAGATCGGATCGAGCACGACGACAGGCCGCGCCATGCTGTTGAGGTGCCGCATCTGCTCGCGGGCCAGGGCGGCAAGCTGCAGAGCACGAGCCTCATTCAGGCCAGCGACATTGCCGTCGATGCGCTGTAGGTAGCCAGCCTCAAGGTTCTCCACCGCCCGCGCATAGACCTCGGGCGTCAGCACCTTGGCGAAGTGCAGCCGCCATGCGTGCATGTTGTTGTCCCAGAGGAAGGGCGCCTCCTCTGCGGCGTACACGACAACCCGCGGGGCGACCGCCCGGCCTTCGAGCGTGATGCCGGCGGCCATGTAGACGCAGAGCCCCTGCACCATCGTCGACTTGAAGGTGTCGGACCCACCGTAGAACATCGCCTGCTCGGCTTCGTCGGGCAAGTACACCGGGGCGCCGATCAGGTAGCGCGGGCGCTTCGGCGGATCGTTCAGCGGGTTGTACAGGCGTAGCTCGCTCGTGTGTCGAGAGTCGAAGTCCTTGATTGCCGACGCGATGGTCGATGGCGCACGCCAGCCGGTCGCCTCGGCTTCGCGCACTAGCGTTCGCACGGTCACGACCTCCTCCCCCGGCTTCCGCTTGCCGAAGGTCGGCCACTTAACGCCGCCGCATTCGCCCGGCGTGTACTTGTCCGACCGCTTGCTGAACTCCTCCCACAGCACGAGGGCTTCTATGCTGCCATCGAACTCGTGATGCAGAGCCATGCCGCAGCGCAGCCATTCGCCGTACTCGTGGCACCACTTGAACGGGAGGTGATCGAGCAGTTCGCGCGCAACCTTCAGGTCAATGCCGAGCTTCTCCTTCACCGACTCGTCTGACTTCGCGCGGCGATCATCACCATCGGCGGTCTTCCGGCTTGCGCCGACCGATTCAGCGATCGCACGGAACACGTCGGGCAGGTGCGCGACCTCCGTTGCGTGGCCTGCTAGCAGGTTGCCGGTGATACAGAAGTACCTTTTCGACCCGTAGATTTCCAGCTCTGTGGTGTTCTTCCCGACAACAGCCAGCCTCGGGTCGTCGCCGATATCGACAATCGCCTTGAACCCCGTGCCGGAGGGCGACACTTCGGCGTAGGTCGAAAGAAGCTTGTCGCTAAGAGTCTTGCCGCGTTCGTTCATCTCTCCAGTGACGGGATCGATGCAATCGTCAACGTCCACGCCGGCCAGCCCGTCGCCAAGGAGGAAGCCCAGGCCGTCGAACTTGGTCTTGTTCTTGCGCAAGGCCTGCACCGCGGTCTCGAAGCTCGCGCCGTTCGCGAGGTTCGTCGCGTCGATCTTGTGGCCGCTGCTGGGCGAGTGCGGGGTCTTCGACCACTTCCCGTTCGGCAGCAGCGTGAACTTCCACAAGATCCAGCGGTTGAACAGCTTCAGCGACTTCGGTATTCCCGACATCTGCAACTTGACGGCGACTACCGGCCTCGGGGGTTGATTGCCCGAAGCTTTACCGCTTGGTAAACTATTGTCGCCAGCATCGCCGTGTAACGCCGCGTCGGCGCTGGTGGGTCTTTCATTTGCTTCATGAGACTTGCGGCCCCGCTCGGGGCCGCTCTTTTTTGATTCGGCCATGGCGTCATGCCCCCTTCTTCGTCTTGATGCTGGCGAAGGGCCGGCTCTCGTACGCGCGCCACGGCGTGCGCGACGCTGGCGGCTCGAACGGCGCGACCTGCTGGGGTGGTAGCAGGCGCCACCACCCGCCGCCTCCTGGGCCCGGTACACGCTCGCAAAGCCGCGCGGCTAGGGCAGCAAGGCGACCGACCGAAACGCGCGCTGTACGGGCCGCGCGCTTGGTCTCGTGCATATCGTGCAGTTCGCCGTCGGCGAGGCGGGCGCGCAGCCACGCTTCGGTCTCGCGCCAACTCGTGAGCGGGGCGGTCATGCGCGTGCTCCCGAGTTTGCGCGCATCTCGTCGATGAACGTCGTCAAGTCCTTCGGATGGAATCGGTGATGCTTGCCGACGAGGGTCAGGCGTGGGCCGCGATGCTCGCGCACCATCTGCCGTACCGTGCCGACCGGCAGGCCGCAGAGTGAAGCGACATCCTCGTAGTCGAGCAAGGCCTTTTCGCCTACAGGTATCGGTCGGGGCTTGCCGGCGACGCGCACGCGTCGGGTCGATTGGTCGCGCGGTTGCGCGACTGCAGGCGCAGTTCGGGTTCTAGCGGGCATGGGCGTACTCCGGTGGGACGTGCCATGCCGACAAGGTTTTTGAAAGTGACCCGGGCGCGCATGGCAAGTCATTGCCAAAACGCACCGCCCGATGGCCTCCGATCCGGCCAACGGTTTGCAGATATCAGGGCTTCAACCTTCAACTACCCCGCGACGGGGGCAGTCTTCACGAAGGGCTCGCTTCCACTGCAGTGGTCGCCGCACATGCGACGACGAACAAAGGGTATCGCAAATCGACGCGCAAGTGTTGCAACGCGAACGCGTGACCTATACCTTCACGATGGCGAGCAGTTTTCGGTGCCACTTGGTAAGCGCATCGCGCATCAGCGGCTTCATGTCGGCGCCGTCCGTGTACACGCGTTCGAGCTTCGGCACAGCGTGGTTCAACAGCGCTTCGATTACGTGCGGTGGCACGCCTAGTTCTTTCATTCCCGTGGCGACCGTGTGCCGAATGTCGTGCTGAGTAACGCGTTCGCCAGGGATGAACTTGTCTGTATCTGGCCGAATCGGCATTCTCGATTGCCAGAGGTGATGCGCGGAACTACGGGTCTTCTTTGCCATCGGCTCTTTCAGAATCCTGCGCATCAGCGGCAGGACTGGAACTTGGTGCGGTCGATCCGACTTGTTCTCGTCGATGTGCCAAACGTCGCCGACGACTTGCTCCGGGTTCGCCGCCAGTGATTGCACTTCCATCAACCGCTGGCCCGTTGCGAGCAGCAAGCGGTAAAGAGCACCATGCGGCGGCGCTATGTTCCAAGCAATACGAATCTCTTCGCGCGTTAAGACCACCTTGCGCGGACCTTCCTCTTCGGCACCCCAGTCTTCTAGCACGATGTCTTTCAGCGGGTTCTCCGTGATCCACTTCCTCTTTGCCGCGAACTTGAAGATGCCGACCGTGTATCGGAACAGCTTTATCGCCGCTGCAGGTGCGGGCTTGACGTTGTCGTCCTCGTCGCCGAGCCGCTTGCGCTCGAACAGTTCGAGCAGTTCGTCGGTACGGATGGTTTCGATGCGGCGCGCGTGCAATCTCACCAAGTCGCGATCAATGTATCGGCGCGCCTCATCGGGGTGCTTGTGGTTCGCGTTGCGGTGCCACGCGTTTGCGACCTCAAGCAGCGTGCGCTTCTGGTCTGGTTCGGCAGTCGGATCGACCTTACCCAACGCATCGGCGCACTTGAGCCGCGCCTGCTGACACGACATGCGCGGCCAGACGCCCAGCTTCGTGACCTTCCACTTGCCGCCGATGTTCGTGCGCATCTCGAAGGTTTTGGTGCCCGTGGGCATGACGCGCAGGTACAGCGTGCGCCGCAACGAATCGGAGATGAGCAGCTTGCCCGTTTCGGGCGGTCTGACGGCAGCGACGGACTTTTCACTTAATTCCACGCTCATGGCAGGGCCTTTCTTTGGTATGGCTATTTGGTATGGCCTTAAGCCTACCACCCCACACCAACCCCTACCAACGGCTACCCGTTTGCCGGGCTTCCTACCTATATAGCGAAGTATTTCCCCGTATCCTACACCTGCATCGACATGATGTCGGAATAGGCCTGGACCATCTTGTTGCGCACCTGCAGCGTCGCCTGGAAGCCGATCTGGGCCTTCTGCATCGCGACCATGGTCTGCTCGATGCTGACGGTCGGGTTGTCGAGTTGCACCTCGCGCTGCATCGCGGTCGCATCGGTCTGCGACTTGCTCACCGCGCCCAGCGCCTGGCTCAGCGCGTGCTGGAAGCCGGCGCCCTCGACTGGGCCGCTCTTGTGGAGCGGCTGGCCGTTCGTGGCCAGGCCGGCGCGGGCGACGGCCTGGGCGAAATCGAAGGGTTTGAGGGTGACGTTCATGAGGCGTGCTCCCGTGATTGGGGATGTCGCCATCGTAGGCAGACCGGGCCGGCGCCAAGTCGGGAACTGAGGCGGCTTTGTCCGGCTGTTCGCCCCTTTCGTCGGGGTCAAGTTCCCGAACAATCGCTTTCAACCAGGGCAACTCCGCCCCGGAACGGAACCTGACGACCCATGAACGACGCAGTCGCCATCAACCCCGCTCTCCCGCTCGTCGAACCGGCGAGCTTCGCCGGCCGCATGGCCGCGCTGCCGATGCGAAGCAAGCTCAGCATGGCGCTGGGCGTGGCGGCGCTGGCCGGGGTGGTGCTGGCGATGACGATGTGGAGCAGCAAGGGCGACTTCAAGGTGCTGTACGCGAACCTGTCCGACAAGGATGGCGGCGCGGTCATCGCCCAGCTGTCGCAGATGAACGTGCCCTACCGCATGAGCGAAGGCGGCGCGGCGATCCTGGTGCCGGCGCTGCAGGTGCACGACCTGCGCCTGAAGCTCGCGACCGCGGGCCTGCCGAAAGGCTCGGTCTCGGGCTACGAGCTGATGGACAGCGCCCGCTTCGGCCAGACGCAGTTCCAGGAGCGCCTGACCGCGCAGCGCGGTCTCGAAGGCGAACTGACCCGCTCGATCACCTCGATGGCCGCGGTCCAGAACGCCCGCGTCCACCTGGCGCTGCCGAACCAGAACGGCTTCTTCCGCGAGCAGCAGAAGCCCAGCGCGTCGGTGCTGCTGACGCTGCACCCCGGCCGCTCGCTCGACCGTGCGCAGGTCGCCGGCATCGTCCACCTGGTCTCCAGCAGCGTGCCCGAGCTGGACCCGAAGTCGGTCAGCGTGCTCGACCAGACCGGCGCGCTGCTGACCAGCGGCGGCGACGGCCAGCCTTCGGCGGGGCTCGACGCGCAGCAGCTGCAGTACGTCAACCAGATCGAAAGCGGCTACTCGAAGCGCATCCTCGAACTGCTGGAGCCGATCGTCGGCCGCGACAACCTGCGCGCCACGGTCGCCGCCGACATCGACTTCTCGCAGACCGAGGCGACCTCGGAAGAATTCAAGCCCAACCAGGGCGCCGAGGCCAAGGTCTCGATCCGCAGCCAGCAGGTCTCCGAGCAACCCGGCGGCGCCGGCGCGCAGCCCAGCGGCGTGCCGGGTGCGGCCTCCAACCAGCCGCCGGTGGCCGCCACCGCGCCGCTGACCGGCGCCTCGCAGCCGCTGCAGACCGCGCAGGGCGCCACCGCCGGCGCCGGTGCCAGCGGCCGGCGTGATGCGACCACCAACTACGAGGTCGACAAGACCGTGCGCGTCACGCGCAACGCCAGCGGCAACGTCAAGCGCCTGAACGCCGCGGTCGTGGTCAACAACCGCTCGGTCACCGACGCCAAGGGCAAGACCACCCAGGTGCCGCTGTCGACCGAGGAGATCGACAAGCTGACCGCGCTGGTGCGCGAGAGCATCGGCTTCAAGCAGGAGCGCGGCGATTCGGTCAAGGTGATCAACGCGCCGTTCAAGGTCGAGCCGGTCAACACGGTCGACGTGCCGCTGTGGAAGAACCCGGACGTGATCGACACGCTGCGCAGCCTGGCGGTGCCTGCCGGCCTGGCGCTGGTCGCGCTGCTGGTGTTCTTCGGCCTGGTGCGCCCGGCCCTGAAGGCCGCGCTCGCGCCGCCGCCGGCGCCCGCTCCCGGCGCCAAGCTGAGCGCGGTCGTCGACGACGCGCAGGACCTGCCCGCCCTGCCGGCCCCGAAGAGCGTGGAGCACCTCGCGAACGCGAAGGCGCTCGCCAAGGACAACCCGGCCGCGGTGGCGGGCATCGTGCGCGGCTGGGTCAGCGGCGAGACCGTCGCGGCCAAGAGCTGACGGCATCGAACAAGAACACAAGGAGCAGTACGGTGGACGACACGGGTCTGGAAAACGCAGCGATCCTGCTGATGTCGCTGGGCGAGGAAGAAGCCGCCGGCGTCTTCAAGCACCTGACGCCGAAGGAAGTGCAGGGCCTGGGCGAGACGATCCAGAAGATGAAGTCGATCTCGCGCGAGCGCGTCGACGGCGTGCTGGAGATGTTCAACAACTCCGCCGCCGATCAAAGCATGCTGGTCAGCGACACCGACGAGTACGTCAAGTCGGTGCTGCGCAAGGCGCTGGGCGACGACAAGGCCAACCTGCTGATCGACCGGATCATGCAGGGCGGCGGCGACACGGCGGGCATCGAGAGCCTGAAGTGGATGGACCCGACCTCGGTCGGCGAGCTGCTGCGCATCGAGCACCCGCAGATCGTCGCGGCGATCCTCGTGCACCTCGATTTCGACCACGCGGCCGATGTGCTCAAGACCTTTTCCGAGCGCCAGCGCAATGAAGTTCTGGTTCGGGTCGCCACGCTCGACGGCATCCAGCCCTCGGCCCTGAAGGACCTGAACGAGGTGATGGGCCGCGTGCTCGCCGGCGGCGAGCGCACCCGCAAGACCACGCTGGGCGGCGTCAAGGCCGCGGCCGAGATGATCAACCTGATGGGCACCAGCGTCGAGACCGCGGTGCTCGACTACATCCGCGAAGCCGACAACGATCTGGCGCAGAAGATCATGGACAACATGTTCACGTTCGACGATCTCGAGAAGATCGACGACAAGGGCATCCAGGCGCTGCTGAAGGAAGTGCAGAGCGAATCGCTGGTGATCGCGCTGAAGGGGGCGACGCCGGAGATGCGCGAGAAGGTGTTCAAGAACATGTCCACCCGCGCCGCCGAGACGCTGCGCGAGGACCTCGAATCGCGCGGCCCGGTGCGGGTTTCGGAGGTCGAGGCCGAGCAGAAGGAAATGCTGAAGGTCGTGCGCCGCCTGGCCGACGAAGGCCAGATCGTGCTGAGCGGCGGAGGCGACGATGACTTCCTCTGAACCGCGTGACCCGTTCCGCGGCGCCAAGAACATCCCGTCGCCGAACGACGCGGCCCGCGCCTACGCCCGCTTCATCCCGCGCGAGGAACTGAACGACGTCAAGGCCTGGCAACCGGGCGATCTGGCCGGCGGCCCGCCGCCGCAGGCCAACGTGCGGCGTGCACCCGACGACGCCCCGAAGCCCGACGTGGCGGCCCAGCTCGCCGCGCAGCTGCGCGCTGCGCGCCAGGCCGGCTACCAGGACGGCTACCGCGACGGCCTCGTCGCGCTCGACGCCTTCAAGCAGAGCTACGCCGCGCAGACCACCGCGCAGATCGGCGCACTGCTGCAATCGCTCGGCGATGAACTCGGCGGGCTGCAGCAGGACATGGCCCGCACGCTGGCGATCTCGGCGACGCACCTGGCGCGCCAGATCGTGCGCAGCGAGCTCGCGTCGAACCCGGCGCTGGTCGCCGCGGTGGCGCAGGAAGCCATCGACACGCTGCTGCTCAGCGCGAAGCACATCACGCTGCGCGTCCACCCCGACGATCACCCGTTCGTCGCGCAGGGCGCGGCCGAGGTGCTGGCCGCCCGCGGCGCGCGGCTGCTGTCCGACGCGACAATGGCGCGCGGCGGCGTGCTGGTCGAATCCGACATCGGCGTGATCGACGCGACGCTCGAGACCCGCTGGCGCCGCGCTGCCGCGTCGCTGGGCTGCGACGAAGGCTGGGACGCGACCGAGCCGGTCGAACCGGACACCGACGCATGACCTCGATGCCGCAAGCGGGCGCCGTGCCGCCCACCGCCGCCGACAAGTGGCAACGCTACCTCGCCGACTTGCGCAGCTTCTCGGCCGACAAGGTGCGCCTCGAGACGCAGGGCCTGCTGGTCCGCGTGACCGGGCTGGTGCTCGAGGCGGCCGGCATCCGCGTGCCGGTCGGCTCGGTCTGCGAAGTGCGCATGGAAGGCCAGTCGCCGGTGATCGCCGAGGTTGTCGGCTTCTCGGGCGACCGCGCCTACCTGATGCCTACCGGCGACGTGACCGGCCTGGCCAGCGGCGCGCGCGTCGTGCCGCGGCCCTCGCCGGTCGTGCCGATGAAGCTCGGCGCCGCGCGCCACCCGTGGCGCCGCAACGAGGACCGCACGCTGCACCTGCCGGTCGGCGACGGCCTGCTCGGCCGCGTCGTCGACTCGCACGGCCATCCGATGGACCGCAAGGGCCCGATCGACCATGTGCACAAGGAGCCGCTGACCCGCCGCCCGATCAACGCGATGGACCGCGACCCGGTGCGCATCCCGCTGGACACCGGCGTGCGCGCGATCAACGCGATGCTCACCGTCGGCCGCGGCCAGCGCATCGGCCTGTTCGCCGGCACCGGCGTGGGCAAGTCGGTGCTGCTCGGCATGATGGCGCGCTACACCGCGGCCGACGTGATCGTCGTCGGGCTGATCGGCGAGCGCGGCCGCGAAGTGAAGGAATTCATCGAGGACATCCTCGGCGAGGAAGGCATGCGCCGCTCGGTCGTCGTGGCCGCCCCGGCCGACGCGCCGCCGCTGGTGCGCATGCAGGGCGCCAACTACGCCACCGTGATCGCCGAACACTTCCGCGACCGCGGCCAGAACGTGCTGTTGCTGATGGATTCGCTCACCCGCTATGCGATGGCGCAGCGCGAGATCGCCCTGGCGATCGGCGAGCCGCCCGCGACCAAGGGCTACCCGCCGAGCTGCTTCGCGAAGCTGCCGCAGCTCGTCGAGCGCAGCGGCAACGGCCTGAAGGGCGGCGGCTCGATCACCGCGTTCTACACCGTGCTCAGCGAAGGCGACGACCAGCAGGACCCGATCGCCGATGCGGCGCGCGGCATCCTGGACGGCCACATCGTGCTGTCGCGCGAGCTGGCCGAGGCCGGCCACTACCCCGCGATCGACATCGAGAAATCGGTGTCGCGGGTGATGACCAGCGTCGCCAGCAGCGAGCACGTCGAAGCCGCACGGCGCTTCCGCCAGCTGCATGCACGCCACAACAAGGCCCGCGACCTGATCCAGCTCGGCGCCTACGCGCCGGGGCACGACGCCGAACTCGACACCGCGGTGCGCCTGCACCAGCCGATGGTCGCGCTGCTGCAGCAAGGCATGCACGAGAGCGCGGCGATCGGCAACAGCGTCCAGCACCTGCGCGCGGTGATCGCGGCTTGAACCAGAGAACCCCGTGACCGACATCCAGACGCTGACGATCCTCCTGGGCCAGAACGAGCGCCAGCGCGACGCGGCGCTCGCCGAACAGCAGCGCGCACAGGGCGCCGCCGAAGCCGCCAAAGCGCAGGCCGAGCAGCTGCGCCACTACCGGCGCGACTACGAGCAGCGCTGGGGCACGCAGTTCAAGCGCGAAGGCAAGATCGAGCTGGTGCACTGCTACCAGAGCTTCATGGAGCGGTTGACGCTGGCCGTGGAGCAGCAGACACGGATCGCCGAGCACGCAACGCAAGGCGCGGAACGCGCGGTGCTCGCGGTGCGCGAGGCCGAACTGCGTTGTGCCTCGGTGCGCAAGCTGATCGAACGGCGGCTCGCCGAGCAGCGCCTGCAGCTCGAACGCCGCGACCAGAAACAGACCGACGAAGCGGCCAGCCGCGCGGCCTGGACGCGCATCGGCGCGACCCGCCCCGCCCCCTTGATGTGAGCCCGGAACGAACCTCATGCTGACCATGCACCCCGCCTCCCTGCGCACCGGCACGACGCCGGCCGACCTGCCGCTGACGAGCGCCAGCAGCGATCCCGCCGGTTTCGCGTCGCTGCTCCGACAGAGCCGGAACGTCGCGCCGCCGATGCCGGCCACACCCCCTGCACCGGCGCCGCAGGCGGCCGTTCCGGCCCACGACGCGCCGAAAGCCAAGGCACCCGAGTCGCCCCCCGAGCACGACGACGCTTCGACCGCCGAAGCCAGCGACGCGGCGCCGGAGGCCGACACCGCGGGCCGCGCCCGCGCGCTGCAACGCACCAGGCTGCGCGCCGCGGAAGGCCGCGGCGACGCGAACCGCGCCGCGCCGCCGGCCAGCGCCCATGCGGCGCCGGGCTCGGCCCGCGCCGAGGCTGCCGCGGCCGCGACCGACGACGCCGCGACAACGCCCGGCCATGCCGACCCGACGCCCGCGCCGATCGACCCGAGCGTGATGCACTGGCTGGCCGATCAGCAACGCCTGCCCAACGCGCCGGCTGCCCCCGGCCCGGGCGACGCGGACCATGCCGACGCCACGTTGAAGGACGCCCCGCCGGAAGCCGCCACCGACGGCCTCGGTCGCGCGCGCCATGCCAGGGGCCCGGTCACCGAGCGCGACGCCGAACCCGCCACGCCGCACGTCCGCACTACCGATCTGCCGGCGACCGCCCCATTCGCCGCCGCGCTGGCCGAGCAGCGCGCGGCGGAGAAACCGGTCGCAGCCGAGCGCGGTGCCGTTCGCGGCGCCGACGCGATGGGCGCCAGCAGCGCGGCCGCCATCGCGGCGCCCGACACCACGCCCCGCGCCGCCACCCCCGCCGTGGCCATCGCCGCGCCGGTCCAGACGCCCGACTTCGCCCAGGAACTCGGGCTGCGCCTGAGCGTGCTGGCGCGCGACGGCGTGCACGAGGCCGAGCTGCACCTCAACCCGGCCGACATGGGCCCGGTCTCGGTGCAGATCGTGATGGACGGCACCCAGGCCCGGATCGATTTCGGCGCCGACGTGGCGGCCACCCGCCAGGCCATCGAGGCCGGCCTGCCCGAACTGGCCAGCGCGCTGCGCGACGCCGGCTTCACGCTCGCCGGCGGCGGTGTCTCGCAGCACGCCGGCGGCCGCCGCGAGGGCGGCGAGTCCCGCGACCACGGTGCCGGCGAGGAGCGCCGCGCTGTCGCCGCGCCGGAGTTGCAGCGCGTGGCCACGGCCGCGCGCCGCCTGGTACGGGCCGGCGGCGTCGACACCTTCGCGTAAGGCGACCCGGCCGGCCGCCTCGCCAGGCGCCTTACTGGGCGCCTAAACGCCCGCTTATCGCCGCTTCGATCCGGCGCCGCGCTTCCACAATTTCCTTCATGCCGTCGTGGGCCGCGAGTCGTTTCGCGTCACGCAGACGGTGCGAACCGAAGGAGTGACGATGTCCGCTGCCGCTGCCCCCACCGTGAACGCCGGCGCCGCCGTGCCCGCGAAGAAGGGCAAGAAGAAGCTGATCATCATCGCCGTGGCCGTGCTGCTGGTGCTGCTGATCGCGGGCGGCGGGGCCGCGTACTTCATGAAGAAGCGCGCTGCCGCGCAGGCCGCCGAGAACGGCGACGAGACCACCGCCCAGGCCGACGCCGCCCACCACAGCGACAAGCCGGACCTCAAGCACCCGCCGACCTTCCTGCCGCTCGACCCGTTCGTCGTCAACCTGGCCGACAAGGACACCGACCGCTACGCGCAGGTCGGCATCACGATCGAGGTGGTCGATGCCAAGTTCGCCGAACAGATGAAGCTGTTCATGCCGGCGATCCGCAACGGCATCCTGATGATCCTGGCGCACAAGAGCTCCAGGGAACTGCTCGACCGCACCGGCAAGGAAGAGCTCGCCGCCGAGATCCTGCGCGACGCCTCCCGCACGATGGGCATCGAGGTCGACGAGCCGGAGCAGCCGGCCGCCGCGAAGAAGACCGAGGGCGAAGAGGTCGTCGACGACGAGGTGCCGGCACCGACGAAGAAGAAGGCCAAGAAAAAGAAGAAGGCCGACGCCGAGCCGAACCCGATCAAGCACGTGCACTTCTCGAACTTCATCGTGCAGTGACATGAATCAGCAGATTCTTTCGCAAGACGAAGTCGACGCGCTGCTGCAAGGCATCACCGGCGAAAGCCAGAAGCTCGAGCAGGAGGCGGTCGACGATGGCGCGATCCGCAACTACGACCTGGCCAGCCAGGAGCGGATCGTCCGCGGGCGCATGCCCACGATGGAGATCATCAACGAACGGTTCGCCCGCAACATCCGGATCGGCCTGTTCAACTTCATCCGCCGCAGCCCGGAGATCTCGATCGGCAGCATCAAGGTGCAGAAGTACAGCGCCTTCCTGCGCGAGATCGTGGTGCCGACCAACTTCAACATCGTCAGCGTGCGGCCGCTGCGCGGCTCGGGGCTGATCGTCTGCGACCCGACGCTGGTGTTCGCGGTGATCGACGCGCTGTTCGGCGGCGCCGGCAAGTACCACACGCGCATCGAAGGTCGCGACTTCTCGCCGACCGAACAGCGCATCATCGGTCGCCTGGTCGACGTGATCACGGCCGAGTACAAGAAGGCCTGGACCGGCATCTACCCGCTCGAGCTCGACTACCAGCGCTCGGAGATGCAGCCGCAGTTCGCGAACATCGCGACGCCGAGCGAGATCGTCGTCGCGACCAGCTTCACGCTGGAGATCGGCGACACCAGCGGCACGATCCACTTCTGCATCCCGTACGCGACGCTCGAGCCGATCCGCGACGTGCTGTACTCGACGATCCAGGGCGACGCGGCCGAGCCCGACCGCCGCTGGGTCAACCTGATGAAACAGCAGATCCAGTCGGCACACGTCGAACTGATCGCCGAGCTGGCGCAGGCGCCGGCCACGGTCGAGCAGCTGCTGTCGCTCAAGGTCGGCGATTTCATCGAGCTGGATCTGCAACAGGCCATCCAGGCCAAGGTCGTCGGCGTGCCGGTGTTCGATTGCCACTACGGCACCTCGAACGGCAAGTACGCCCTCAAGGTCAATCAACTGCTGACCAACGCCGAACAGGGTTGGCTGGGAGACTCACATGTCAGCTGACAACACGGCGCCGCAGGAAGACGCGGACGCGATGGCCGCCGAATGGGCCGCGGCCCTGGCCGAATCCAAGCCCGAGACGGCCTCCGAGGTGCATGCCGCGGCGGACCAGATCTCGCCGGCGTCGTTCCAGAACTTCGCGCCCACCGGCGCGAGCACGGCCGGCAACGACATCAACATGATCCTGGACATCCCGGTCCAGCTCACCGTGGAGCTGGGTCGCACGCGGATTCCGATCAAGCACATCCTGCAGCTCGCGCAGGGCTCGGTCGTCGAACTCGAGGCGCTGGCCGGCGAGCCGATGGACGTGCTGGTCAACGGCTACCTGATCGCGCAGGGCGAGGTCGTGGTGGTCAACGACAAGTTCGGCATCCGGCTGACCGACATCGTGACGCCGAGCGAGCGCATGCGCCGCCTGAGCCGGGGCTGAACACGACATGCAAGCTTCTTCCGGCGCGTTCACTTCGCTGCTGTGGTTCGTCGCGATCATCGTGATGATCCCGGCGGCGCTGTGGCTGCTCAAGCGCACCCCGCTGGGCGGCGGCGCGGCGGGCAACGCCATGCGCAGCATCGCGGCCCTGCCGCTGTCGGCGAACCAGCGCATCGTGACCATCGAGGTCGGCCAGGGCGACGAGCGCCGCTGGCTGGTGCTCGGCGTCACGGCCCAATCGATCACCACGCTGCACACGATGGCGCCGCAAGGCGACACCGCGAGCGATGCGCTCCCCGCAGCCACGCAGCCGGCGTTCGCGCAGCTGCTCGGCAAGTTCCGCCAGGCCAAGGGGGCGGTCGGTGAACGCTGAGCGATCTTCTTTCTCGCCCGGCGTGCGCCGCCTCGGCACGCTCGCCGCCTTCACGGTGCTATCGGCCGTTCCGGCGCTGGCTGAAGCGCAGGCCACCGGCGGCGCGGCGCTGCCGTTGGTCATCGGCCAGGGCGCAGGCGGCACCAGCTACTCGGTGCCGATCCAGACGCTGCTGTTCTTCACCGCGCTGTCCTTCCTGCCCGCGGTGCTGCTGCTGATGACCGGCTTCACCCGGATCGTGATCGTGCTGAGCCTGCTGCGCCAGGCGATCGGCACGCAGGCCGCACCGCCGAATCAGGTGGTGATCGGCCTGAGCCTGTTCCTGACCTTCTTCGTGATGAGCCCGACGATCGACAAGGTCTATGCCGAGGCGTATCAGCCCTACAGCGAAAACAAGATCGCCTTCGACGAGGCGCTAAAGCGCGGCGAGGTGCCGATGCGCGCGTTCATGCTGAAGCAGACCCGCCAGGCCGACGTGATGCTGTTCGCCAAGCTCGCCAAGGTCGACCCCGCGGTCAAGACCGCCGACGTGCCGTTCAAGGTGCTGGTGCCGGCGTTCGTGACGAGCGAACTGAAGAGCGCGTTCCAGATCGGCTTCCTGATCTTCATCCCGTTCCTGATCATCGACATGATCGTCGCCAGCGTGCTGATGTCCCTGGGCATGATGATGTTGAGCCCGGTGCTGATCGCGCTGCCGTTCAAGCTGATGCTATTCGTGCTCGCGGACGGCTGGAACCTGCTGCTCGGCTCGCTCGCCGCCAGCTTCTCGACCTGACCCCATGGACGCCACCCAAGTCTTCACCGTCGGCCAGCAGGGCCTTTACATGCTGCTGCTGGTCTCGGCACCGATCCTGCTCAGCGTTCTGGCGATCGGCCTGATCGTCAGCATCTTCCAGGCCGCGACGCAGATCCACGAGGCGACGCTGTCGTTCGTGCCCAAGGTCGTCGGCGCGGTCGTCGTGCTCGCGATCGCCGGGCCGTGGATGCTGACGACGCTGGTCGAGTACCTGCAGCGCACGCTGCAGGCGATCCCCTCCGCCGTCGGCTAGCACCGATGCTGACCTTCACCGAGGGCCAGGTCCTCGCGTGGATCACGCCGATCCTGTGGCCCTTCCTGCGCGTGCTGGCGCTGTTCGGCGCGCTGCCGGTGTTCGCGCAGCGCGGCGTGCCGGCGCGGGTGCGGGTCGCGCTCGCGTTCCTGATCGCCTTCTGCGCGCAAGCCACGCTGCCGACGATGCCGGTGATTCCGCTCGATTCGTCGATCGCGCTGCTCGCCGTCGTTCAGCAGCTGCTGATCGGCCTGTCGCTCGGGTTCGCGGTGCGCATCGTGTTCAGCGCGGTCGAGTTCGCCGGCGAGGTCATCGGCTTGCAGATGGGCCTGAACTTCGCCGGCTTCTTCAACCCGATGACCGGCGGCGAGGCGACCGTGACGAGCCGCTTCTTCGGCATCTCGGTCAGCTGGTTGTTCATCGTGACCGGCGGGCACCTGATGCTGATCGCCGCGGTGGTCCAGAGCTTCCAGGCCTTCCCGGTCGGACCGGAGCCCTTCGCGTTCCTGCGCGCGGTGCAGCCGCAGGTCTGGGGCGCCGAGGTGTTCCGCCTCGGCCTGTGGATCGCGCTGCCGATGATCGCGATGCTGCTGTTCGTCAACCTCGTGCTCGGGATCATCTCGCGCGTCGCGCAGCAGATGAACATCTTCGCGATCGGCTTCCCGATCACCGTCTCGGTCGGCCTGATCGGCATGCTGCTGACGCTGCCGATGATGCAGATGCCGTTCACGATGGCGCTGGAGCAGATGCTGCAGCACTTCCGCTGACGAATTGCGGTCGATCGGGCGTTCGGTCTGTGCGCGCGCCTACTTCAAGCCCACCCACCAGCGCCTGTTCGCACGCGAGACGCCCACCGTCATCGGCTCGCCGATCTCGGGCGTCGCGAGTTCGATGTTCTTCGCGGCCGCGAGGTTGGCCAGCCGTTCGAGGGGGTCCTGCCAGGGGTGGAAGGCCAGGTCGAAGGTGCTGTTGTGGACCGAGTACAGCACCTTGCCGCGCAGGTCGGTGAAGGCCCGCACGCACTCCTCGGGCGTCATGTGCACGGCGGGCCAGTAGGCGTCGTAGGCGCCGTTCTCCATCAGCGCCAGATCGAACCCGCCGAAACGCTCGCCGATCTGCGCGAAGCCGCCGAAGTAGCCCGAATCCCCGCTGTAGAAGATGCGCTGGCCGCCGCTCTCGATCACCCACGAGGCCCACAGCGTGCGGTTGCGGTCGGTCAGGCTGCGGCCGGAGAAGTGCTGCGCTGGCGTCGCGGTGAGCTGCACGCCGGCATGGGCGGCGCCCTGCCACCAGTCGAACTCCTGCACGCGATCGGCCGGCACGCCCATCTCGACCAGCCGCGCCTTCACGCCGAGCGGCACGAAGTAGCGCTGCACGCGCTGCGCGAGGTATTCGATCGTCGGCACGTCGAGGTGGTCGTAGTGGTCGTGCGACAGGATCAGCCCCTCGATCGGCGGCAGCTGCTGCAGCGTCAGCGGCGGCGCGTGGAAGCGCTTGGGGCCCGCGAAGCCGACCGGCGAGGCGCGCTCGCCGAACACCGGGTCGATCAGCCAGAACTTGCCGCGCAGCTTCAGCAGGTGCGACGAGTGGCCGAGGCGCACGACGTGGTTCGCCTGCGGATCGAGCGCATCGAGTTGCGCCGCCGTCAGCGGCCGCACCGGGATCGGGTCGACCGGCACGGTACCGACCTTGGTGGCGAAGACGAAGCGCGACCAGATCGTCCAGGTGCCTGCGCCGGGCGGCGTGGTCGGGTTGGGCGGGTTCGCGAACTGGCAGCTCTTGAATTGCGGGGAGTTCGCGTAGGGGCTGCTGCAATCACCGCCGCTGGCGCAGCCCGCGATGACCAGACAGCAGGCGACGAGCGCGAGGCGCAAGGAAACGGGCCCCTTACTTGGCCGGATTGACCTTGATCCAGGCCCACTCGAGCCAGTTGTCCGCACGGTGCGCGACCTCGACGTTGGCGCGCGTCGCCCACGGGATGAACTGGCGGTGCAGCGGGATGTGGTGCACCTGGTCGTTGTGTTCCTTGATCGCGGCCTTGATCAGTGCCTCGCGCTTGACCGGATCGGCCTCCTTGCTCGACTGCGCGGCGAGTTGGTCCATCTTCGGGTTGTTGACCTGGCCATAGTTGAAGCTGCCGACGCCCCCCGGCCCGCGGGTCCGGTAGATCGGCGTCAGCGTGGTCTCGGCGTCGGTCACCGAGCCGCCCCAGCCGAGCATGTACATCGAGGTGTCGAGGTTGCCGAGCTTGGCGAAGTAGATGGAGCGCGGCATCGCGTTGACGCGCACCTTCATGCCGATCTTCGACCACATCGACGCGAGCGTCTTGCAGATCTCCTCGTCGTTGACATAGCGGTCGTTCGGGCAATCCAGCGTGAACTCGAAGCCGTCCGGATAGCCGGCCGAAGCGAGCAGCTTCTTCGAGGCCTCGGGATCGAACGGCAGGCGCTTCTCGAGCGCCGGGTCGTTGTAGGTGCCCATCGGCGAAACCATGGTCGCGCCGGTCGGCGCCGCCTGGCCGCGCATCAGCTTGGTCTTGATGCTGTCCTCGTCGACCGCCTGGTACAGCGCCTGGCGCACGCGCTGGTCCTTGAACGGGTTCTTGCCCTTGACGCTGCTGTAGAGCAGCTCGTCGCGGCCCTGGTCCATGCCGATGAAGATGATGCGGTTCTCGGGGCCGTCGATCACCTTCACGCCGGGCGTGTTGCGCAGCCGCGGGGTGTCGGTGGGCGGCGGGTCGAGCACGACGTCGAGTTCGCCGGAGATCAGCGCTGCGACCCGGGTCGAGTTGCTCTTGATCGGGGTGTAGATCACGTCCTGCACGTTGCCGTCGAACTTGCCCCACCAGTTCGGGTTGCGCTTGTACACCGTCTTCACGTCGGGCTGGCGCGAGACGACCATGAACGGGCCGGTGCCGTTGGCGTTCATCGCGGCGTAGCTCTGCTCGCCGGCGTTGAAGTCCTGGGTCTTGGTGGCGTTGTTCTTCTCGGCCCACGCCTTGCTCATGATGAACACGGCGTTGGCATGCTGCAGGAAGATCGGGTCGACGTCCTTCAGGTTGAACTCGACCGTCAGATTGTCGATCTTCTTCGGCTCGCCCATCGCGTTGGCGTAGACCTTGATGTCCGAGCTGGGTTGCTGCGCGCGCTTGAACGAGAACACCACGTCGTCGGCGGTGAACGGTGTGCCATCGTGGAACTTGACGTTCGGGCGCAGCTTGAAGCGCCATTGCAGCGGGCCGGTCTGCTGCCATTCGGTGGCGAGCATCGGCACGATCGCGAGCTGCTTGTCGCGCCCGGTCAGCGTCTCGTAGACCTGGCCGTTGATCGAGTTGGTCAACGACTCGTTGCGCGAGTAGGGATCCAGGGTCTGCAGGTCGCCTTGCGAGGCCCAGCGCAGGGTCTGCGCATAGGTGCCTGCACTGCACAGGCCCAGCGCCAACGCGACCGCGGTCAGCGCGGCGGAGGATGCTCGTTTCATTCTGTCTTGCTCCGGCAAGTGTGAAGACCGGCAGTTTAGGGCCGGCACCCGACGCGCCAGGGGCAGGGAAAACCTCAGCCGCGTGCCGGCGCAGCGAGCAAGTTTCAGGCCGCGGCCTGGGGCGCATAGCCCTCGTCGGCCAGCGCGGCATCAAAGGCGTGCGGGTCCAGCGCCGAGTCGATGCGTACGCGGTGCAACGCCAAGTCGGTCTCGACGCGGGCTGCAGGATCGACCTGCTGAACGGTGCGGGTGACGGTCTTGACGCAGTGGCCGCAGGTCATGGTGGGAACGGTCAGTTCGATCATCGAAGGGCTCCGGTTCGTGGGGATGACGGCAGTATCGACCTTGCCCCGGTGGCAAGGTCAAGCGCCGGGTGATGTCGGGCACGGTTGACCTTGCCACGAGGGCAAGGTCTAAGCTGCGCCACATGAACACTCCTTCCACCGCGCCGCTGTCGCTGCGCATCGACGGCATGACCTGCGCTTCCTGCGTCTCGCGGGTCGAGCGCGCGCTGTCGAAAGTGCCGGGCGTCACCTCGGCGACCGTGAACCTGGCGACCGAACAGGCCGAGGTGGTGCACGACCGCACCGTGATCGACACCACCGCGCTGATCCGTGCCGTGCACGACGCCGGCTACGAGGCCCACGACGTGCCGGACACGCCGGGCGCCCCCATCGTCCCCTCACCGTCCGCCGGCGTCTGGCCCGTTGTGCTGGCCGCCCTGCTGTCGGCACCGCTGCTGCTGCCGATGCTGGCCGCACCGTTCGACCCGCATGCGCACGCGCTCGTGCCTGGCTGGCTGCAGTGGCTGCTGGCGACGCCGGTGCAGTTCTGGCTCGGCGCGCGCTTCTACCGCGCCGGCTGGAGCGCGGTGCGGGCGGGCAGCGCAAACATGGACCTGCTGGTCGCGCTCGGCACCTCCGCCGCGTACGGCCTGAGCGTGTACGAGTTGCTGCGCGGCGCCTCCGGCCATCTGTACTTCGAGTCGGCCGCGGTCGTGATCACGCTGGTGCTGCTGGGCAAGTGGCTGGAGGCGCGGGCCAAGCGCCAGACCACCGATGCGATCCGCGCGTTGCAGGCGCTGCGGCCGGCGACGGCGACCGTGCGCCGCGACGGCGTCGAGCAGACCCTCGCGATCGGCGCGCTCGTCGTCGGCGACCTGGTCGTCGTGCGCCCCGGCGAGCGGGTGCCGGCCGACGGCGTGGTGACCGAGGGCGCGAGCCACGTCGACGAATCGCTGCTGACCGGCGAGAGCCTGCCGATCGCGAAGCACCCGGGCGACGCGGTGACCGGCGGCGCCGTCAACGGCGAGGGCCTGATGGTGGTGCGCACGACGGCGGTCGGTGCCGAATCGGCACTCGCGCGCATCGTGCGTCTGGTCGAGTCGGCGCAGGCCGGCAAGGCGCCGGTGCAGCGGGTGGTCGACCGCATCAGCGCGGTGTTCGTGCCCGTGGTGCTGGCACTCGCGCTGCTGACGCTGCTCGGCTGGGGCTTCGCGACGGGCGACTGGCCGGCCGGCCTGATCAACGCCGTCTCGGTGCTGGTGATCGCGTGCCCGTGCGCGCTGGGCCTGGCCACGCCGGCCGCGATCATGGTGGGGACCGGCGCCGCGGCGCGGCTCGGCATCCTGATCAAGGACGCGCCGGCACTCGAACGGGCGCAAGCCCTCGCGACCGTGGTGTTCGACAAGACCGGCACGCTGACCGTCGGCCACCCGTCGCTCGTCGCCGCGGTGCCGGACGAGGGCGGTGGTCTCGCGACGCCCGCGCTGGTCGAGCTGGCCGCGGCGCTGCAGTCCGGGAGCGAACATCCGCTCGCGCGCGCGGTCCTCGACGCCGCGACCTCGCCGATCGTTCCTGCAGGCGACCTGCGCGCCCTGCCCGGCCGCGGCGTCGCCGGCGTGTCCGCGGGCCGCGACCTGCGGCTCGGCAATGCGCGGCTGATGACCGAGCTCGGCGTCGACCGCGCCGTGCTCGATGCGCAGGCGGCGCCGTATCAATCGGCCGGCCGCACCGTGTCGTGGCTGGCGCAGTGCGGTCCGCAGCGCCCTGCGCAGCTGCTGGGGCTGCTGGCGTTCGGCGACTCGCTGCGCCCGGGGGCGCGGGCCGCGCTCGACAACCTGCGCCGCCTCGGCCTGCGCACGCTGATCGTCAGCGGCGACGCGCGCGCAAGTGTCGGCGCGATCGCCAGGGAACTCGGCATCGACGACATCGACGCCGACACCCGCGCCGAAGTGCTGCCCGGCGACAAGGCCGCGATCATCGACGCGCTGAAGTCGCACGGGCCCGTCGCGATGGTCGGCGACGGCATCAACGACGCGCCGGCCCTGGCCGCCGCCGATGTCGGCATCGCGATCGCGGCGCGCGGCGGCACGGACGTGGCGATGCAGGCCGCCGGGATCACGCTGCTGCGCGGCGACCTGGCGCTGGTGGCCAGGGCGATCGGCATCGCGCGCGCGACCCACGCCAAGATCCGCCAGAACCTGTTCTGGGCGCTGGCCTACAACGTGGTCGGCATCCCGCTGGCGATGGCGGGTGCGCTGAGCCCGGTGGTCGCGGGCGCGGCGATGGCGCTGTCCAGCGTCAGCGTGCTGTCCAACGCGCTGCTGCTGCGCCGCACGATCGAGAAGGGGCGCCCCGAGCGGCCATGAAAAAGCCGCTGACGGGCAGCGGCTTTTCAGCAGAGCGAGGGGCGGTCAGCGAAAGCGCGATTGCGGCACCGTCTTCAGCTCGCCCGGCAGCGTCGCGAAGTAGTTCGCGAGCACCTTGGCCTCGGCATGCGTGAACGGGCGGGCCATGCCCATCATGATCGCGTTGTTGCGGCCGACCAGCGCGTTCTTGTCGGTCTGGTACTCGCGCAGCGCCACGTACAGGTAGTCGCCGTGCTGGCCGGCGAGCTTGGGGTAGCTCGGATCGATCGGGGTGTTGAAGTTGGCGCCGTGGCAGGACGCGCAGTTGCCTTTCTTCAGCAGCTCGGCGACGTTCGCGGGCACGTCGGCCGGCGCGGCGGTCACCGGCTCGGACTTGGCTTCGGTCGAGTAGAACGCCGCCAGGTCGGCCATGTCCTGATCGCTCAGCGAGGCCGCGATGCCGCGCATCGTCGGGTGCTTGCGGTCGCCCTTCTTGTACTGGGTCAGCGCCGAGACGATGTACTTCGCGTTCTGGCCCGCGATCATCGGCACGCGGTAGACCTCGGGGAAGCTCGCCTTGTAGTCGGGGATGCCGTGGCAGCCGATGCACATCGCGGCCTTCTTTTCGCCGGCCTTCGCGTCCTGGGCCGTTGCTTCCATCGCAAAGCCCAGCGAGCCGAGCGCTGCGACGAGCGCGATCATCGAACGGACGAGATTTTTCATGGGTCAGCAGGCGGTGATTTCAGTCCAACCACCGATTATAGGGGCCCCCTTATACTGATCCGAGACCCCGACACCACAGCCGCACCGCCCAACCCCATGAAGTTCCAAGGCTCAGAAAACTACGTCGCCACGCCCGACCTGATGCTGGCCGTCAACGCCGCGTCGACGCTGAAGCGCCCGCTGCTGATCAAGGGCGAACCCGGCACCGGCAAGACCATGCTGGCCGAAGAGGTGGCGCAGGCGCTGGGCATGCCGCTGCTGCAGTGGCACATCAAGTCGACGACCAAGGCGCAGCAGGGCCTGTACGAGTACGACGCAGTGAGCCGGCTGCGCGACAGCCAGCTCGGCGACGAGAAGGTCAAGGACATCCACAACTACATCGTGAAGGGCGTGCTGTGGCAGGCCTTCACCGCCGAGCAGCCCGTGGTGCTGCTGATCGACGAGATCGACAAGGCCGACATCGAGTTCCCGAACGACCTGCTGCGCGAGATCGACCGCATGGAGTTCTACGTCTACGAGACGCGCGAACTGGTCAAGGCGACGCACCGGCCGCTGGTGTTCATCACCTCGAACAACGAGAAGGAGCTGCCGGACGCGTTCCTGCGCCGCTGCTTCTTCCACTACATCAAGTTCCCCGACGCCGAGACGATGAAGGCGATCGTCAATGTGCACTTCCCGAACCTTAAGAAGGAACTGCTGTCGGCGGCGCTGAAGAACTTCTACGACGTGCGCAACCTGCCCGGCCTGAAGAAGAAGCCGAGCACCAGCGAGTTGCTCGACTGGCTCAAGCTGCTGCTGGCCGAGGACATCCCGCTCGAGGTGCTGCAGAGCAAGGACGACAAGGTCGCGGTGCCGCCGCTGGTCGGCGCACTGCTGAAGAACGAGCAGGACGTGTCGCTGTTCGAAAAGCTCGTGTTCATGCAGCGCAACAACCGATGAGCTGGTTGAGCCCGGTCGAGCTGAGCGGCGCGCACTGCGCGCTGAAGCCGCTCGCGAAGGACCATCTTCCCGGCCTGGCCGAAGCCGCGCGCGAAGGCGATCTGTGGAAGATCTGGTACACGAACGTGCCCGCGCCCGATGCGGTCGGTGCGGAGATCGAGCGCCGGCTCGATCTGCAGGGCAAGGGGTCGATGCTGCCGTTCACGAGCTTCGACGCCGCCGGGCGCATCGCCGGCATGACGACCTACATGAACGTGGACGCGGTCAACAAGCGGGTCGAGATCGGCTCCACCTGGACCGCGATGCGCATGCAGCGCAGCCCGTTCAACACCGAGTGCAAGCTGCTGCTGCTCGGCCACGCGTTCGAGCAGCTCGGCTGCATCGCGGTCGAGTTCCGCACCCATTTCTTCAACCACCAGAGCCGGCGCGCCATCGAGCGGCTCGGCGCCAGGCTCGACGGCGTGCTGCGCAACCACGGCCGCGCCGCCAACGGCACGCTGCGCGACACCGTCGTCTACAGCATCATCGAGTCCGAGTGGCCGACGGTGAAGACGCACCTGCGCTGGCAACTCGACAAGCCGCGCTGAGCGCGCCCGCGCCACTCGCTCCATGCTGCAGATCCTCGGCAAGCCGAGTTCGATCAACGTTCGCAAGGTCCTGTGGACCTGCGCCGAGCTGGCGCTGCCGCACACCCTGGTGCCCTACGGTGCCGGCTTTCAGACCACCGACACACCCGAGTTCCAGGCGCTGAACCCGAACGCGCTGGTGCCGGTGATCCGCGACGGCGAGTTCGTGCTGTGGGAGTCGAACACGATCTGCCGCTACCTCGCCGGCGCCCATGCGCGCGCGGACCTGCTGCCGCAGGCGCCGCGTGCGCGGGCGCATGTCGAGCAATGGATGGATTGGCAGGCCGGCGAGTTGAACAACGCGTGGCGCTACGCCTTCATGGCGCTGGTGCGCCGCAGCCCCGCGCACGCCGAGGCGCAGGCCATCGCCGCCAGCATCGCGAACTGGAACCGCCACATGGGGATGCTGGACGCGCAATTGAGCCGGACCGGTGCCTTCGTCACCGGCGCAAACTTTACGCTCGGCGACGTGGTGCTCGGCCTGTCGCTGAATCGCTGGCTGATGACGCCGATGCCACCCGACACGCGCCCGGCCTTGCCGGCGCTCGCCGCGTACCACCAGCGCCTGCTCGAGCGCCCGGGCTACCGCCTGCACGGCGCCAACGGCACACCTTGACTCCTGCCCACGAGATCGCCATGCCCGACAAGAAGAAACCGATCACCGTCGACGACCTCTGGAAGTTCGACCGCGTCGGCGGCCTGTCGCTCGCGCCCGACGGCGCGCAGGCGGTGTGCGCGGTCAGCAGCTTCTCGATGGAAGGCAACAAGAGTGTCGCCAGCCTCTGGCTGCTCTCGACCTTCGGGGGCGCGCCGCGGCGCCTGACGAGCTGCGGCGAGAAGGACGGCCAGGCGCAGTGGTCGCCCAACGGCGAGCAGATCGCCTTCATCGCGCGCCGCGAGCAGGAGGGCCGCAAGGACGAGTCGGCGCAGCTGTACCTGATCGCGCCGGACGGCGGCGAAGCGCGGCGCGCCACCCACTTCGCGCCCGGGGTCGGCGCGTTCAAGTGGTTCCCGGACGGCAAGCGGGTCGCGTTCGTCGCCTGGGTCTGGCCGGAGCTGAAGGGCACCAAGGCGCAGGCCAGGCGGTGGCGGGAGTTCCAGGACCGCAAGGCCACGGGCTACGTCACCAGCGAGGCGCAGTACCGCTTCTGGGACGACAACCTGCCGATGGGCCGCGTGCCGCACCTGCACGTGCTCGACCTCGCCAGCGGTCGCATCACCGACCTGTTCGAAGGCACGGCCTACGAACTGCCGCGCGCCGACCCGGGCGCGGGCTTCTTCGACATCGCGCCGGACGGCCGGCACCTCGCGTTCGTGCACGACCCGCAGGCCGAGAAGCGCATCGAGAACCGCAAGACGCTGGTCGAGTTGCAGCTGCGATCCGGCAAGTTCACCGCGCTGACCGCCGACCCGGACTGGGACTTCGACGCACCGCGCTACAGCCCCGACGGCCGGCGCATCGCGATGCTGGCGGCGCACACCGCGCAGCGCCACACCGCGCCGGCGCTCGCCGCCGTGCTGGAACGCGGGGGCGTGTGGTCGCTGCTCAGCGACGCGTGGGACCACGCGGTCGAGGCGCCGCTGCGCTGGTCGGCCGATGCCGCGGCGCTGTACTTCTGCGCCCAGGACCGCGGGCGCAACCACCTCTACCGCTATGCGATCGCCAGCCGCACCGCGAGCGTCGCGTTGCAGGGCGGCTGGGTCCAGGCCTTCGACGTCGCCGGCGGCGTGATCGTCGCCAGCGCGGACACGCTGATGCACCCGGCGCGCGTGCACGCGGTGCGCGACGGCCAGGCACCGCTGCGGCTCGACACCTTCAACGACGCGCTGCTCGCGACGCTGCGCCTCGGCGACTGCGAGGAGGTCACGTTCAAGGGTGCGCTCGGCGAGCCGGTGCAGATGTGGCTGACCTACCCGCCGCGCTTCGACCGCAAGAAGAAGCACCCGGTGCTGCACAGCATCCACGGCGGCCCGCACGCCGCGGCCGGCGATACCTTCCACTACCGCTGGAACACCCACGCGTTCGCGGCCCAGGGCTACGTCGTCGCCTGCGTCAACTACCACGGCTCGAGCGGCTTCGGCCAGGCCTTTCTCGACAGCATCACGCACCGCTGGGGCGAGCTGGAACTGCAGGACGTGGAGGCCGGCAGCGATTGGCTGCTGAAGCAACCGTGGGCCGACCGCAAGCGGCTGTTCGCGGCTGGCGGCAGCTACGGCGGCTTCATGGTCGCGTGGATGAACGGCCACGTGAAGGCCGGCCGCTACAACGCCTACGTCTGCCACGCCGGCTGCTTCGACTGGCAGGCGATGTTCAGCGACGACGCCTACACCTGGCATGCCAAGGAACTCGGCTGCTGGTACTGGGACGACCCTTTGAAGATCCAGGCCCAGAGCCCGAGCCATTTCGTCGCCGCGATGGCAACGCCCACGCTGGTGATCCACGGCGCGCGCGACTACCGCGTGCCGGATCAACAGGGCCTGGCCTACTACAACACGCTGAAGGCCAAGGGCGTCGACGCGCGGCTGCTGTGGTTCCCGGACGAGAACCACTGGGTGCTGAAGCCGCGCAACTCGCAGCTCTGGTACGCCGAATTCTTCGACTGGCTGCGGCGCCACGACCCGCACGCGCGCAAGGCCGCACTGCACGGCCGCTGACGCCGCGTCACGCCACCGCCAGCCGGCGCGGCTCGGCCACGACCACGCGGTCGCGCCCGTCGTTCTTGGCGCGATACAGAGCCTGATCGGCGCGCTCGAGAACGGCCTCGGGCGTTTCCTCGGGCGCGAGCGCGACCGCCACGCCGACGCTCACCGTGAGCCGCTGCGTCGCGCCGGTCCATGCCGCTTCGTGCATCGCCGCGTGAACGCGCTCGGCCAGCCGCATCGCACCGTCCTGGTCGCAATGCGGCAGCAGGATGCAGAACTCCTCGCCGCCCATGCGGGCGATGCTGTCGACCTCGCGTGCGGCCTCGCGCAGCACCCGCGCCAGCTGCACCAGCGCCGCGTCGCCGGCGGCATGGCCATGGCAGTCGTTGATCGTCTTGAAGTGGTCCACGTCGACCATCAGCAGCGCATAGCTCTCGCCGTAGCGGCGCAGGCGGCCCGCTTCACGGGCCAGCAGCGGCGCGATCGCGCGGCGGTTCAGCAAGCCGGTCAGCGCATCGCGTTCCGACAGGTGCTGCAGCCGGCTGACCAGGCGGCCGACGACCATCAGCGCCAGCACCAGGTTCAGCAGCAGGCCGACCAGCATGAACACCATCACGACCACGCCGTTGAACGCGTTCGCCTCGTGCAGCGGACGCGCGGCGACCTCGGGCGCGACCACGCCGACGATCGCGCGCAGCGCGAACAGCGCGCCGAGGATCGTCAGCGGCGTCGCCACCACGTGCGCCGTCGCACGCGAGCCCTCCCGCAGCAAGGCGGCGTGGCTTTCCCAGGCGGCGCGCAGCAACGTCCAGGCGATCGGCACCGAGGCACCGACGACGGCCACTACGGTGTGTTCACCCGCCACGAAACCGAGCAGCAGCAGCGCGTCGAACGCCAGCAGGCCGACGTGCTCGCCGTCCGTCACCGGCAGGCGCAGGAACAGCTGCACGCCGCGGCGCATCACGACGAAGGCGAACATGATCGCCAGGTTCGCGACCACGAGCGTCAGGAACGGCGGCCACACCCCGCGCTGCAGGATCAGCGCCAGACCGAGCGCCGTCGACATCGCCGCGATCATCCAGTGGAGCGCCACGATCCGCGGCAGACCGAGTCGCCAGCCGCCCACCCACCAGCTGAAGGCGCACAGGCCTTGCTGGAGGGCGATCAGCAGCAGGACGGTCCGGATGTCTTGCACGTGGTGGTCAAGGGGGCGCGAAACGCGATGCGGAAGTATCGCGCCGGCGCTTGTGCGAGGCGAGCGCTGCACCGCGCCGCGGACCCGGGCTTTCCTGTCCCCCGGAAGAGGGCTTGACCTTGCAACGCCCCTGCGCGCGCGGGCCGCTGGGACTGCCGCCACAATAGAGCGGTCTCCCCGGGGGAAGCCCATGCTCATCAACTTCTTCTTCACGCTGCGCGCAGCCAAGCTCAAGGTCTCCGTCAAGGAGTACCTGGTGCTGCTCGAGGCGATCCAGGCCGGCGTGATCGACAACACCGTCGACGAGTTCTACTACCTCGCCCGCACCTCGCTGGTGAAGGACGAGGCCAACTTCGACAAGTTCGACCGCGCGTTCGCCGCCTACTTCAAGGGCGTCGAGATGCTGACCGACTTCACGCAGGAGGTGCCGCTCGACTGGCTGCAGAAGAAGCTCGAGCTCGAGCTCAGCGCCGAGGAGAAGGCCGCGATCGAGAAGATGGGCTGGGACGAGCTGATGGAGACGCTGAAGAAGCGCTTCGAGGAGCAGAAGGAGCGCCACGAAGGCGGCAACCGGATGATCGGCACCGGCGGCACCAGCCCGTTCGGCGCCTACGGCTACAACCCGCAGGGCATCCGCATCGGGCAGGACAAGTCGCGCAACAAGAGCGCGGTGAAGGTCTGGGACCAGCGCCAGTTCAAGGACTACGACGACAGCCTCGAACTGGGCACGCGCAACATCAAGGTCGCGCTGCGCCGGCTGCGCCGCTTCGCGCGCGAAGGCTCGGCGGAGGAACTCGACCTCGACGACACCATCCGCAGCACCGCCGCGAACGCCGGCTGGCTGGACATCAAGATGGTGCCCGAGCGCCACAACAAGGTGAAGGTGCTGCTGCTGATGGACGTGGGCGGCACGATGGACGAGCACATCCACCGCGTCGAGGAGATCTTCAGCGCCGCCAAGAGCGAGTTCAAGCACCTGGAGTTCTATTACTTCCACAACTGCGTCTACGACTTCATGTGGAAGAACAACCGGCGCCGCTACAGCGAGAAGTTCAGCACCTGGGACGTGATCCGCAAGTACAACAAGGACTACAAGCTGATCTTCGTCGGTGACGCCACGATGAGCCCGTACGAGATCCTGCAGCCCGGCGGCAGCGTCGAATACAACAACGAGGAGCCGGGCGCCGAATGGCTCGCGCGGCTGACGCAAGCCTTCCCGAAGTTCGCCTGGATCAACCCGGAGCCGCAAGGCGTGTGGGGCTACCGCCAGAGCATCGCGGTGGTCCAGCAGTTGATGAACCAGCGCATGTTCCCGCTCACCCTGGCCGGGCTGGAAGGGGCCATGCGCCTGCTCAGCAAATGACCTTGGCGGGCGTGCTGCGCACCGCGTGCTTGGCGGGCGCAGCCGCGGTGCTGGCCGGCTGTGCCAGCCTGCCGTTCGGTCTGGGCGGCGCGCGCGACGACGCTGCGGCAGCGCCTGCCGGCGCCGCTTCGGCACCGGTCGACCGCGCCGAGTACCGGCTCGACGTGCAGGCACCCGGCCCGTTGCGCGCGCTGCTGATGAACTACCTCGACCTCGCGCGGTTCCAGAACGCGCCCGCGACGGACGCGATCAACGCCGCCGAACTGGAACGCCTGCTGCGCGCCGCCCCGGCGCAGGCGCGCGGACTGCTCGAGACCGAGGGCTACTTCAATGCCGTCGTGACCGCCGAGCGCGCCGGCACCGAGGCCGGCCTGCCGCTGCTGCGGGTGACGGTGGTACCTGGCCCGCGCGCGACCGTGCACGCGGTCAGCGTCGAGGCCAGCGGCCCGCTGCAGACGGCGAACGCGGCAGGCAACGTCGCGGCGCAACGCGAGATCGCCGCGCTGCGCGCGCAGTGGCCGCTGCGACCCGGCGACCCGTTCCGGCAGGGCGCGTGGACCGATGCGAAGAACGCGACGCTGGCGCGGCTGCGCGCCGACGGCTACGCCGCCGCGACCTGGAGCAGCACCCAGGCCCGGGTCGATGCGCCGGAGAACCGCGCCGACCTGGCGGTGGTGCTCGACAGCGGCCCGCTCTATCAGCTCGGCACTCTGCGCATCGAGGGCGCGAAACGCTACGGCGAGGACGCGATCCGGCGCCTGTCCACCTTCGGTCCGGGCGACCCGTACAGCGAGAAGACCTTGCTGGACTTCCAGGAGCGGCTGCAGAAGCTCGGGCTGTTCGAGGGTGCCTCGGTCGAGCTCGATGCCGACCCGGCCACCGCGGGCGCCGCGCCGGTGCTGGTGCGTGTCAAGGAGTTGACGCAGCATCAGGCCACGATCGGCATCGGCTACAGCGCCAACACCGGGCCGCGCGTGTCCGTCGAGCACACCAACCGGCGCGTGTTCGACCGGCCGCTGATCGCGAAGAACAAGGTCCAGTACGGTCCGGAGAACAAGAGCTGGGACGGCGAGCTGAGCACCTACCCGCTCGACGGCCTGTACCGCAACCTCGTCTCCGGGGCGGCCGCGAAGCTGACGGTCGACGACCAGCAGCAACTCGGCTGGAACGCCCGCATCGGCCGCGCGCAGGACACCGGCCGCATCGAGCGCCTGCTGTTCGCCGAGATCGCCCACGCGCGCGTCGACGCCGCCGACCTGGCCAGCCAGGGCGATGCCGTGTCGGTCAACTCGCACTGGATCTTCCGCGACGTTGACAACGTGTTGCTCCCCACCAAGGGGCTGACCACCTCGGCGCAGGCCGCGCTCGGGGTGGCGCGTGGCAGCCGCTCGGTGTTCGGCGATCCGCTCGAGACCAGCAAGGGACCGTTCGGCCGCGCCTACGCGAGGCTCACCTACTACGAGCCCTTCGGCAACGGCTGGTACGGCAGCGCGCGGATCGAGGCGGGCCAGGTGTTCGCGAAGAGCGCGGTCGGCATCCCCGACACGCTGCTGTTCCGCGCCGGCGGCGACGATTCGGTGCGCGGCTACGGCTACCGCACGCTCGGCCCGGAGATTCGCGGCATCACGGTCGGCGGCCGCACGCTGCTGACCGGCAGCGTCGAGATCGCCCGTCCGATCTCGCCGAAGTACCCGGCGTACTGGTGGGCGGCGTTCGTCGATGCCGGCAACGCGGCCGACCGCTGGACGGACATGAAGCCGGCTGTCGGCTACGGCGTCGGCCTGCGCTGGCGCAGCCCTGTCGGGCCGCTGCGCGTCGATGTGGCCTACGGGCAGCAGGTCAAGCAGGTGCGCGTGCACCTCAGCGTGGGCGTCGCGTTCTGATGGACGAGCCGAGCACGCCGCGCGATGCGCCGGCCCCTGCACCGCGACGCGGACGCCGCGGCCGCCGGATCGCGGCCGGCATCCTGGGCGTCGTGGTGGCGCTGGTGTTCGCGCTCGCCGCGGGCGGCTGGTGGGCCGTGCGCAGCGAGCGCGGGAGCGCCTGGCTCGCGTCCGTGGTGCCGGGCGTTCGGATCGACGGGCCGCGCGGCAGCCTGATCGGCGACTTCTCGGCCCGCCGCGTGACCATCCCGCTGCCCGGCGGCACCGACACGTTGACGCTGCAGGAGCCCGCCTGGCGCGGCCTGCGCATCGAGCGCGCCGCGGCGCCTCGCTGGGTGCGCATCACGATCGATTCGCTCGACATCAAGCGCGTGGACATCGCGATCGCGCCGTCGACCCGCGCCGAGCCGGCGCAGGCGCCCACCGACCTGCGGCTGCCGATCGAGCTCGACCTGCGCGCGCTGCGCATCGGCGAGTTGCACGCCACCCCGCTCGGCGCGCAGCCGATTCGCGACGTGTCGGCGCAGGTCCACCTCGGCGCGAACGACGGTGCCGAACACCGCGTCAGCCGGCTCGCGCTGAGCTGGGACCGGCTGAAAGCCAGCGGCGATGCCCGCATCGGCACCGGCGGACCGCTGGCGCTGGACGCCCGGGTCGCGCTCGCGCAGCCGGTCGCCGAGGAGATGCCCGCGTGGAACGCGAACGCCACGCTCGCCGGCCCGCTCGCCGCGCCGCAATTGCAGGCGACGCTGCGCGCCGCGCCGTCGGCCGATCATGCGGCGCAAACGCTCGACGTGCGCGCCGCGCTTCGGCCGTTCGCGGCGTGGCCGCTCGGCGAGCTGCAGGCGAACGCACAGGCGCTCGACCTCTCCGCCTTCGCGAGCGCCGCCCCGGCGACGGCATTGACGATGCGGGCCGTCGCCGCCAGCACCGCCGCGGATCGCCCGGCCGATGTGTCGATCGATCTCTCGAACGCGCTGCCCGGCCGCTGGAACGAAGGCCGCCTGCCGCTGCGCACGCTGAAGCTGGAACTCGCGGCGCGGCCCGATCAGCCCAGCGAAATGGAACTGCGCGCGTTCGAGGCCGAGCTCGGCACGGCGCAAGCCCCCGCGGGCCGACTCACCGGCACGGGTCGCTGGTCACCGCAGCGCTGGAATCTCGCGGCGACGATGAGCGCGCTGCAGCCGGCCTTGCTCGATGCGCGTGCGCCGGCCATGCAGCTGAACGGCCCGCTGACGCTGGCCGGCGGCGCGGCAAACGATCCCACCGGCGACATCGCCGCGACGCTGGCCGGCCAGGTGCGCGACCGCGGCGCGAGCCGCGCGGTGCGCCTCGAGCTCGACGCGCGCGTGCACGCGCAGCGCATCGAATTGCGCAAGTTCGTCGCCTCCACGGGCGGAGCGCGCGCGACGCTCGACGGGCTCGTCACGTACGCGAGCCCGCAGGCGCCGTGGGCGATCAAGGCCCGGGCGACGCTGGTCGACTTCGATCCCGCGGTGTGGTGGCCGGGACGCGACGATTCACCCTGGCGCCGCGCAGTCACGCGCCTGAACGCGACCGGCGACGTGGCGGTGGAACTGCCGAGCGCAGCCGCATCGCTGCCACCGACCGACTTGCTGGCCGCCCTGCGCGGACAAGCCGGCGTCAAGCTCACCAGGAGCCTGTTGGGCGGCGTGCCGGTGACCGGCGAGGCGAACCTGCGCACCGGCGCCGGCGCCTCTGCGCAGGCCAGCGTGACGCTCGATGCCGACGGCAACGCGCTGCGGGCCGAGGGCCGCGTCGCCACCAGCGGCAGTGGCGCCTCGGACGTCTGGGACGTGCGGGTCGACGGACCCGCCCTCGCCCGGCTCGCGCCGGTGTTCCGGCTGTTCCGGCCCGCCGGCGCGGACACGACGCTCGCCGGCACGCTGAACGCGAAGGCCCGCATCACCGGCCGCTGGCCCGCGCTGTCGACGCGCGGCGAGCTCGACGCGAGCGCGCTGCGCGCCGGCGCGCTGAGCCTGCAACACGCGCAGGCGAGCTGGACGATCGGCACTTCGGCGACGGCGCCGGTCGTCGCTAGCGCCAGCGTGACGCAGATGGCGCTGACACAGGGCGGCGCAGCGGGCCCGTCGCTCGACAGCCTGACGCTGCAGCTCCAGGGCACCGGGCGCGCCCACACGCTGGCCGTCCGCGCCGAATCGAAGGCGCGGCCGCCGGCCTGGGCCGAATCGATGCAGGGCGGCGGCGCGAGCCCGGCGGGCTCGCGGACAGTGGCGGTCCTGCAGGCGCAGGGCGGCCTCGTCGACGCGGCCGGCGCGGCCCTCGCCGGCTGGCGCGGCACGCTGCAGCAGCTCGACCTGCGCAACAGCAGTCCCGGCAGCGCGCCGCTCGTGCACACCCAGAACGTCGCGCTCGAGGCGCTGTGGGCCGGCGGGCCGGCGCGTGCGACCGTGCAACCGGGCCGCGTGGAGATGCTCGGCGGCGCGCTGCGCTGGAGCCGCATCGCCTGGCAGGCCGCGGCACAGCCCGGCGGCTTCGCGCAGATCGAGGCCGAGGCGGACCTGGAGCCGCTGCGCATCGCCCCGCTGCTGGCGCGCGCGCAGCCCGACTTCGGCTGGGGCGGGGACCTGGCGATCGCCGGCCACGCGAAGATTCGCAGCGCGCCCGGGTTCAACGCCGACGTGGTCATCGAACGCCGCAGCGGCGACCTGACCGTGACCGACGAGCTCGGCACCCGTGCCCTCGGCCTGACCGACCTGCGCTTCGGCCTCAACGCGGCCGACGGCACCTGGAGCTTCACGCAGGGTCTGGCCGGCAGCGCGCTCGGCGTCGTCGCTGGCGCCGAGGTCGTGCGCACGTCGCCGCAGGCGACCTGGCCGACGGCCGACGCGCCGCTCAGCGGCGTGCTCGAGCTGCGCGTCGACGACCTCGGCGCCTGGGGCAACTGGGTGCCGCCGGGCTGGCGGCTCGGCGGCACGCTGCACACCAGCGCGAGCTTCGGCGGCCGCTTCGGCGCGCCCGAGTACACCGGGCAGATCGAGGGATCGAAGCTGGCGGTGCGCAACTTCCTCGAGGGCGTGAACATCAGCGACGGCGATGTCGCGATCCGCCTGCAGGGCAGCACCGCGCGCATCGAGCGGTTCACCGCCAAGGGCGGCAGCGGCACGCTGCGGCTGACGGGCGACGCGAGCCTGGGCGAGGCGCCGAAGGCGGTGCTGCGCGTCGAGGCCGAGAAATTCCAGCTGCTCGGTCGCGTCGACCGGCGGATCGTCGCCAGCGGCGCCGGCACGCTGAACCTGGACGCGAAGACCGTTGCGTTCGACGGCCGCTTCAACGTCGACGAGGGCCTGATCGACTTCACCCGCAGCGACGCGCCCGCGCTGGCCAGCGACGTCAGCGTCGTGCGCGCGCAGGGCGCGGCGTCACCGGCGGCCGCCGCGTCGGCCGCCGCCGCGCCGACGCCCGCACCGCTGCCCGCCGTGACGCCGGCCCGGGCCGTCAACCTGGATCTGCGGGTGACGCTGGGCGACGCGCTGCGGGTGCGCGGTCGCGGGCTGGACGCCGGGCTGCGCGGCGAACTCCACGTCACCGCGCCGGGTGGGCGGCTCGCGGTCGTCGGAACCGTGCGCGCCGAAAACGGCACCTACGCCGCGTACGGCCAGAAGCTGACGATCGACCGCGGTCTGATCGCGTTCAGCGGCCCGATCGAGAACCCGAGGCTCGACATCGAGGCCACCCGGCCGAACCTGGACGTGCGCGTCGGCGTCGCGGTCAGCGGCACGGCGGCGAACCCGCGGGTGCGCCTGTTCTCCGAGCCGGAACTGTCCGAGATCGACAAGCTCAGCTGGCTGGTGATGGGCCGAGCCGGCGACGGCCTCGGCCGCGCCGACACCGCGCTGCTGCAACGCGCGGCGCTGGCGCTGCTGGCCGGCGAAGGCGGCGGGCCGACCGATCAGATCACCAAGGCGCTGGGCCTGGACGAGATTTCGGTGCGGCAGACCGACGGGGAAGTGCGCGAGACGGTGATCGCGCTCGGCAAGCAGTTGTCGAAGCGCTGGTATGTCGGCTACGAGCGCGGCCTGAACGCCACGACCGGGAGCTTCCAGCTCATCTACCGGATCGCGCAACGCCTGACGCTGCGTGCGCAATCGGGCGACGACAATTCGTTCGACGTGATCTGGACCTGGCGCTGGAAGTAGGTGGCTGGCGCAAGGGCGGTGCAGTCAGCGGCGCTCGCCGGCCTCGTGCAGTCCACCGGCGTCGCTGTCGAGGAACTGCTCGCGGCTTTCGCCTTCGCTGCCGTTGACCCAGCCCAGCATGCGGGCGCGGCGCGTCGTGGTCAGCGGCACCGACCCGGCCTGGCGGCTCGATTGACGCGCAGTCCGCCCATGCACGTTCTGATGCGCTGCGCTGGATTTGGTCTGCATGTTCATCGGGAGCCGCCTTTCAGTGCGTTCGATGCGGCCATCTTGCCCGGTTCGCGCGTTGCAGCGAAGTAACAGCTGCCCGGCAACGTGTAGGAGTCGACGACTGTTGACTGCGGTGACAGTCGCACGCCACAGCGCCGTGCCAGGCGTCCGCCGGCCGGGTCGCGCCGGTCGGCGACAATCGGCGCCGCGGGCAAGCGCTCGCCCCCCTCGCCGTAGTTCAATGGATAGAACGGCCGCCTCCTAAGCGGCAAATACAGGTTCGATTCCTGTCGGCGGGACCAGTGGTCAACCCTGGTAGAAATGCGCGACGCGCATCTGCTTCAGCACCGGCTCCATCGCCGCGTCGAAGCCACCGCGACGCGTGGCGATCAGCGGGGCCCAGGGATAGGCGTCACTGTCGCGCTGCAGCTTCTCGACCAACTGGTCGACGCGGCCGATCGGCCTGGCCGGCGACCCGGCGTAGACGAATCCGCCGTCGAGGTCCGAGGTGACGACCGAGTTGGTCGCAACGACGACGCAGTCACCGATCGTGACATCGGGCATCACGACGCAGTCGTGGCCGATGAACACGTGGTTGCCGATGCGGATCCGGCCGACCCGGTCGATCTTGCGCCCATAGGCCCGGTTCAGCATGTTGACCACGCCGTCGTGCCCGAACAGCGTGCAGCCGGACAGCCGCACGTTGTCGCCGAGCGTGACGTAGGCGGGGTCGGTGATGGTCACGTTGGTCTGGATCGAGCAATCCTCGCCCATCGCGTGCAGGCCACCGTGTCGACGCAGGTAGGCCGCCCACTCCTCGCCGCTCGGCTGGCACACGGCGAGATAGAGGCCGATCCCGCGGCCATGGCGGTGGGCGATGTAGCGGCAGAGCCGTTTCAACATCTCTTGCTCCTCGGGTGCCTGCTGGGACTCGGCGATTCTGGTGAGCGGAGCAGAACGCGCGAAGTGACGTTACTTCCCCTGTGACATCGTCACAGGGGACTCACCATCGCATCGCCTCGAATTCATCAAACGGTCATCGTCGACCGTCACGACCCCTCCAGCGTCGCCAGCTCCGCGGTGACGCGGGGCGTGACGTCGACATGCACGCGCAGCGCCGCATTCGGGTTCATGCGTTCGGGCGTCGCGCCCAGGTGATTGACGAAGCGCGACTGCCACGGCGCCGGCGCTCGCACGCGCTCGGCCGTCGCGGCGGCGGTGCGCGGGTTCGCTGCGGCCGCCACCGGTGCCCGGCTCCAGTCGATCAACGGCGCCGTCGTGGCGACCGACGCCGACGCTGCGCCTGCGGCCGCGCCCAGCGGCGCCGCCACCTCGAGCGCCATGCCGCTTGACGCACCGAGCCACCGGTCCGGCAACGCGCGCTGCCCCGGCAGCAGGCCCTCGGCCATCACGCCGGTGGCGCTGTGCTCGAAGCCGATCGCGTGGCCCAGTTCGTGCGCCAGCACCGACAGCAGGTCGACGCCGCGCGCCGCGTCGCCGCCGCGCGCCGTCAGCGTGCTGCCCGTGCCGCTGTACTCGCTGTCGTCACGCGGGGTCGGATCGACGAACCAGCCGCGGCCACCGGCATCGATGTCGAGCGTGATGCGGCCATCGTGGTACTCGGCCAGTTCGCCGCCGTCCAGGTCGGCGAAATCGACCTCGACATCACGCAGCCGTGCGATCAAGGCGGCGTCTTCGATCGTCGACCAGCGGCGGATCGCCTCGGCCAGCAGCATCCGCACCTGGTCGGCCGAGGGCATCGGCGCGCTGCTGCGCGGCGCATCGGGCGCGAGCTCGGCGAGGTTCAGCGTGGCCGGCACGGTCGGGTCGTTGGTCTTGACCGTCACGGTATCGAACTTGCCGGTGCCGCCCTTGACGAGCAGGCCGAACCGGCCATCGACGCCGACCGCGTTGTAGACGAATCCGATCGCCGCCTGATCGTTCAGCGTGACGCTGACCGACGAGCCCTTGATCGAGATGCCCAGCTTGTAGTCCGTGCCGGCAACCAGGGTCGACACCGCCTTGACGGCGTCGAGCGTCCAGCCCGATGCCGTGCGGTGGCCGATCATCACCTGCTTGGTCGTGACGTCGATCGCGGCGAACTTGAAGTCGGTGTCGCTGTAGCGGTCGAACACGATGCCGCTGCGGCCGGTCGTGTTCAGCACCGTGCTCAGTTCGAGCAGCGAGGACGCCTGCATCTGCGTGACGCCCGACAGGTTCAGCAACTGGAAGGCGGCGTCGCTGCCGGCCGCCGGCGTGCCGGTGACGCGGCCCGCCGACGCGCTCCAGGCGCCGGTGCTCGAGCCAGCGACCGCCGTCTGCATGGCGCCGAAGCCGGTGGTGAAGTCGTCGGTGCGCACGACCGTGGCGGACGGCGGGACGACCTGCACGGCGATGTTGTCCAGCGCGCCGCGCGACTTGTTGGAACCGAAGCCGACCAGGCCCCAGTTGAGCCCGTAGCTCCAGCCGTCGACCACCGTGGCGTTGAACACGTAGCTGAACACGTTGGTGTTGTTGACGATCAGCGTCGCGGTCAGGCCGTTGACCGACAGCAGCACGTTGTACCAGGTGTCGTTCTTGATGCTGCCGGGGAACGAGGCCTGCTTGAGCACCTGCCAGCCCGCCGCGGTGCGGATGCCAATCTCCAGCTTGTTGGTCGAGACGTTCAGGCCGGCGAACTTGAAGTTCGTCGGGCTCTGGTAATCGAAGATCACGTAGCTGTTGGCGTCCCAGCCGCCGGTCGGCTTGATGACCTTGATCGTGGCCAGCACCTCGAAATAGGACGGCAGCGCATCGCCGACCTGGTAGACGGCCACCGCATCGTCGATCTTCGAGGTCGACGCGGTCTGCAGGGCGCCGCCGCTGACTTGCCAGGTGCCGCTGTCCGGCGCCAGCGCCTGCAGCGTGCCGTCGTCGAAGCCGGCGGTGCGCAGCACGTCGCGCTTGCCGCCCGGGATGTTGCCGGCCTGCGGATCGGCGGGGGCGCCGGTCTGGGACTGCCACGCGAAGTCCTTCTGGCGCACCACGCCGAGCTCGCCCTGCGGCTCGCCGTTGCGGTAGCGCAGCGCCGGGTCGCCGTTGGTGTCGGCGAAGCGCGTCGGGTCGGCGCCGTCGCTGGCGCTCAGCGTGTAGAGGAACTCGGCCAGCTGCGGCTGCAGCGTGCGGCTGACGGTGGCCATGCCGAACGGCGCGAACGGCACCAGGTAGCTGTTGAACTCGCCGACCCAGTCGATCAGCCGGTCGCCGCCGGTGTTGCCGATCAGCACGTCGCGGCCGGCACCGCCGAAAGCGCGGTCCTCGTAGGTCGGCTGCGTGTCGGGCACATCGTTGCGGTTGAAGTTCGTCGTCTGGTTGTCGTCCGCGTTCAACAGGTCGTTGCCGAAGCCGGCGTACATGTCGTCGCGGCCGGTGCCGCCGATCAGCCAGTCGTTGCCGGTGTCGCCGAAGATCCGGTCGTTGCCGTCGTTGTAGGCCGCGCCGTAGCTGGTGGCCTGCTGGCCGGTGGCGCCCGGGATGGTGCCGGCCGGCACGTAGGTGCCCTCGCTGGTCGAGAAGTTCAGGAACCAGGCCAGCCCGCCGGCGTCCGTCGTGTTGGCGCTGCCGTTGGCGTTCAGCGAGACGCGGCGCAGCGGGTCGTACTCGTTGTAGAGCTCGAACTCGCCGGCGCGCCTGGTGCGGTCGAAGTGCCAGCCGTTCGGATCGTCCGGGTGGTAGCGCAGCACGTCGACCGGGTTGAACGGACGCGCGTAGTCGCTGCGCGCGATGCCCAGCAGCGTCGTCCCGTCGGCGCCGCCATAGACCTGCGTGAAGGACTGTGGCAGCGCCTCGCCGCCGGAGATCGCATCGTCGCCCGAGCCACCGTGCAGCCAGTCGTCGCCGAGTCCGCCGAAGATGATGTCGTCGGCGTTGTGCGCGCCGGGTCGGCCCTGGTCGTCGAGCGTCTTCTTGGTGCCCGAGGTGAACTCGTCCCAGTTGCCGTTGAACAGCGGGTCCTGACTGAACGGGGTCAGGTTGATCGCCTTCTTGAGCTGGCCACCCGGATTGGAGACGGCCTGCTGGATCGATCCCGGCGTGGCGATCGCCTCGTTGATCATGTTGCCGTTGAAGGTCTTGGTGTCGCCGTTGTCCGGCAGCAGCGCGAGCACGCCGTACAGCGCCTCGCCGTAGCCGGTCGCGTTGCGGCTGACCATGATGCGGCCGTCGTCGCCGATCACGCCGTCGGCGCCGGTGCCGCCGCTGATCCAGTCGTTGCCGTAGCCGGCGATCAGGTCGTCGTCCTGGCCTTCGCCGAACAGCACGTCGTTGCCCTTCATGCCGTACATCTGGTCGTCGCCGGACTCGCCGTGGATCTCGTCGGCAGCGCCGCGGTCCAGCGCGGCGGTCGACTTGAAGTCGATGCCACCTTCGGTGTAGTCGAGGAAGCCGGCCGCACGCACGATGATGCGGTCATAGGTGGCGGCGTTGCCGTCGCTGCCGTAGCCGTCCCCGGACACGCCGTTGAGGTCGTAGTTGAAGTTCAGGAATCCGCCGGTGCTGGAGACGCCGAACGTCGTCGTCGCATTGGCAGTGGTGGCCAGCGTGTCGCCGCTGCCGCGCTGAGCCTTGTTGATGCCGACCAGCCGCAGGATGCGACCGTTGTCGCCGAGGATCACGTCCGCGTCCTGGGCGTGGCCGCCGAGGTTGTTGACGATCAGGTCGTTCGGTGATCCGACGGGCAGCCCGGCGGTGCGCGCAGTGGTCGCCTCGCCGATGTCGTTGCGCGTGATGTCCGTGCCGGCGCCGCCGAAAATCAGGTCGCTGCCGTCCGCGCGCTGGCTGCGTGCGATGAAACCGAACAGGTCGGAGCTGCCACCGACGATGTCGTCCTGCCCACGGTTGCCGAAGATCACGTCGGCGCCGCCGTTGCCCTCGATGTAGTCGTCGCCGTCGCCCGCACCCTCGAAGGACGCCACCACGGTGAGATCGCCCACGCCGATCGCCTGGTCGCCCGCGGCTCCGGCCGTGGCCGGGCCGCGCGCAGCGAAGAACGTGGTGAAACCGGTCGTCGGGATCAGGAAGCTGCCGCCAGCCGCCAGCGCCACGGACAGCTGTGCCGCGTCGATGCGCGCCTGGCGCTGCACGCCGGTTTCGCCGGTCGCGCCGGCCGCGACGCCGATCGTGCCATCGCCCTGGATCGTGTCGTTGCCGAGCTGGCCGAAGATCTCGTCCTCGCCGGCGCCACCGGCGATGTAGTCGTTGCCGTACATCGTGGCCGGCGTCGTCACCAGGGTGTCGCTCGCGACGAGTCCGTCGTTCTGCACATGGTCGAGCAATTCGATGTGGTACTCGGCGTGGCCGCTGTTCTTGTCGATCACGTGACCGTAGATGTCGACGGCCCGCGCCACGTAACGCGGATCACGCGCGGCGTTCGCGTCCGGGTGGAGCGGATCGATCGCATTGCTCGCGTTGGCGACCCCGTTGCCGACCAGCACCTGGCCGTCGTTCACGCCGACCGTCGTGCCGTAGATCGCGGTGCCGTCGAGGTTGCGCATGCGCACGTCGATGCCGTCCGGCCGGAAGCAGATGTCGGCGTTGTCGCCGGCGATCGCATCGGCACCGGCGCCGCCATCGAGCCGGTCGTCGCTGTCGAGCGCGCCGGCCACGTTGCTGCCGCCGATCAGGATGTCGTCGCCGTTGCCGCCGTACAGTGTGTCGCGGCCCTGCTGGCCCATCAGCAGGTCGCTGCCATCCTGGCCGTAGATCAGGTCGTTGCCGGCACCGGTGGACTTGTCGACGTTGATGGCCTCGAACAGCAGGAAGCCCTGCAGCGGGAAGTCCTCCCAGCAGATCGGCCGCAGGCTGGTCTCGGGATCGAACGGGTGATCGTTCTTGCACTCGATCCGGCCCTGGTCACCGAACACGAGATCGTCGCCCGCGCCGGCGTAGATCGTGTCGTCGCCGCCGCCGCCGAACAGCACGTCGTTGCCGCTGCCGCCGACGATCGTGTCCGCGCCGCCGTCGGCGTCCTCGAAGCCGATCGTGTCGATCTTGCAGAGCAGGAATTCGTGCACCGAGTACACGAAGGCCGGATCGGTGGCCCGGTGGTCACGTTCGTCGCTGGTGAGCCGTGCGTTGTCGCCGATCACGATGTTGCTGCCATTGCCCAGCAGCAGCGTGTCGCCGCCGGTACCGCCGAGCACGATGTCGTTGGCGTTGCCGGTGACGATCGAATCGTCGCCGCCCATCGCGGTCGCCGAATCCAGCGACCAGATCCGGTCGATGTCGTCGGTGCGCAGCGGGTTCGATGCGCTGGCCTGCGCCACCTCCTCGGCCAGGTAGTCGACCAGCCCGTGATCGCCGAACACGATGTTGTTGCCGTCGAGCGCGGCCGTGCCGCCACTGCTGGCGAAGGCGTCGATCGTGTCGCTCCCGCCGCCGCCGAAGATCATGTCGCGGCCGATGCCGGTCGTGATCCGGTCGTTGCCGTTGCCGAACTCGTTGCCGACGCCGTTCACTGTACCCGCGTCGATCGACGTGACGAGGTCCAGCACCTGCACCTGGTAGTCGTCGTCGATCTTGGCCGGGTTCGGGTCGCCGACCGGGCGGTTCACGCCCGCGTCGACCCCGAGGATGCGCCCGTGGTCGCCGAACACGATGTTCTGGCCCGCGCCGGCGTCGATCACGTCGGCACCCTGGCCGCCGAAGACGATGTCGTCGGAGGCGTCGTCGGTGATCGTGTCGGCCTTGCCGTACGCGGCACCGGTGTCGACGCTCTCGACCAGGTCGAGCGTGCCCAGGCCGGCGAGCCCGGTCTCTGTCGTGCCGAAGTAGTCCGGCCCGAGGTAGCTGAGGTGGCCCTGGTCGCCGAAGATCAGGTCGGAACCGGCATCGCCGGTGATCGTGTCGCTGCCGTTGCCGCCGAGGATGCGGTCACGCCCGGCGTCGCCGTGGATCACGTCGTCGGCCCCGTTGCCCGGCTGCGCGCTGCGGATGTCCTGGATGAAGCCGACCGTCAGCAGCTTGTCGCTCGCCGTGAAGGACAGTTGCGTGTTGCTGGCATTGCCGGTGGCGTAGCCGAACACCGCGGTGCGGGCGGTCATCGCCGGGGCATAGCCGCCGTAGACGCGGCCGCGCGGCACGTCCTGCTGCACGGTGCCGTGGTCGCCGAAGATCACGTCGTCGCCGTCGTTGCCGTTCAGCGTGTCTTTGCCCGCGATCATCTCGTCGCGCACCGGGCCGAACGGCAGCGTGCCGTAGCCGCCGTCGATCGTCGGCACGAGCAACGTGCGTGTGATCGGGTCGACGTTGAAGCCCGAGTCGCCGTAGATCAGGTCGTTGCCGCTGTTGCCGCTGATCGTGTCGTCGCCCGAGCCGCCGGCCAGGTGGTCGCCGGCGCGCGAGCCGGTGATCGTGTCGTTGCCGGCACCGCCGTAGATCGTGATGCCGACACCTGGCAGGGCGGCGTCCGTCACGCCGGCGAACATCGCGCTCGCGTCGATGATGTCGTTGCCGGCGAAGTCGAACGGGTTCGCCCGCGGGAAGCGGAAGAAGTCGTCCGCGGTGCCGATCTGGTCGAACAGCTTGGCGCCGAGCACCAGGTTGTCGGAACGGCTGGTGACGGCCGGCAGCCCGCTGTACCAGAGACCGTCCTGCGAGGTGTCGCCGTAGACGACCAGCGGCGACGCCGAGCCGCCGTTCGTGAGACCGGTACTCGCGATCGTGATGCGGTCGCCGCCGATGGCCGCATTCGTCGCGCTGATGGCCAGGTTGCCGCCGCCGTGCACGACGGTCAGGTTGCCGTGGCGGGCCGGGCCGCGGTTCGCGCCCGTGCCTTCGTCGGCCGGCTGCAGCGTGCCGGTGATGCTGAGCGTGTCGTTGCCCTCGCCCATCATCAGGTTCAGCACCTCGATGCTGGATTTGCCGGTGCCCACGTCGCCGAAGGTGATGCCGCCGCCGATCGAGACCTCGCCGAACGCGTTCGTCGGCACGTTCAGCGCCGGCGCCATCTCGAACCCGGTGAACGTGGTCGAGGTGAGGAGGCCGACCTTGTCCTCGCGGCTGCCGTCGTCGAAGATGTTGAGCGTGTCGATCTGGTCGCGCTCGTCCGGCTGCACGCCGACCGGGAAGCCCAGCAGCGGTGCGTTCAGTTCCTGCGGCAGCACGACCGCATCGGTCAGGCCGCGCTCGCCGATCGAGCCGCCGACGATCTCCAGCGGCCCGCCCAGTTGCGTGAGCAGGTGCTTGCGCGGCGCCCAGACCTTCTGCGTGGTCGTGTCGAGGCTGTCGGCCGCCGGCACGTAGTTCGGGTTGCCGGTGACGGTGACGGTCTGCGCGACCCACCAGTTGCTCGTCGTGAAGGTCAGCGTCGTCGGCGTGGTCGTGAACTGGCCGTCGTTGCCGATCGTCAGGGTCACGTCGGCGGTCGGCGCCGAGGTCAGGCGCACGGTGTAGGTGTCGATGACCCCTTCGTTCGCGGCAGTGCTCAGGTCGTCGTTAACGACGCGGGTCGCGCCGTCGCTCTCGACGATCAGCACGCCCGGGTTGTCGTTGTCGTAGACGCTGACGGCCAGCTGGCTCTTCAGCCCGTTGTAGTCGGTGGTGCCGCTCGAGGCGGTCACCGCCATGTCGATGAACGAGCGCTTGAAGTCCTCGCGCACCGCGTCGTCGACGGCGGTGACGGTGACGTCGACGCCCTGCTTCCAGTTGTCCTTGGTGAACACGATGCTCGTGGTCGACAGCGTCAGCTGGCCGGGCTTGGGCGCGAGCGTGACGGTCACGGTCTGCGTGCCGGTGAGCTCCTTCGCCAGCTTCAGGTTGAAGGTGTCCTGGATGCCCTGCGGCAGCGCCCCTTCGAGCACGACCGTCGAGCCGTTGGTCTGCGTCACGACCAGGTCGGCCTGGTCGTTGTCGATGATGCGCACCTCGACATTGCGCACCTTCACCTGGTTGAAGGTGGTGATGGTCGCGTTCTGCGCGGCCTCCGCCACCGCGTCGCCGGCCGCGGCCGGCACCTCGACCACTGCGGCGACGCTGTGGTTGACGGTGACGGTGCGCTCGCCCTCGGGGCGCGTGTCGTCCACGCCGTAGACGTAGACGGTCTGCGCGGTGTCCCAGTTGGTCGAATCGAAGGTCAGCACGACCGCCCGGTCGTCGACCGGGGTCGGCACACCGTCGACGCTGATGCTGTGCGTGAAGCTCGACGGCAGCGTCTTCGACAGCCACATCGAATCGCCGCCCGGCGTGCCCTTCTCCTCGTCGCGCTGCGAGCGCGACGCCGAGACCGTGACGTAGACCTTGGTGCCGGCCGACGGGGCCACGGCCAGGCGCACGGTGTAGCTGTCGACGGCGAGCAGATCGGTCGTCGCGCCTTCCTGCACCACGGTGTTGCCGCCGCTCTCGGTGATGATCACCACGCCGGTGATGGCCTTCGCCACGGTCAGGTCGATGCCGTCCACCGGGAGGTTGTCGTACAGCACGTCGGCCGAGGTCAGCCCATGGGTCAGCGCGGCGGAGGCGCCGTCGAGCTGCGACATCACGATCGGCTCGGCGACATCGCCGCCGACGTTGATCGTGTCGCTGCCGAGGTTGCCGATCACTCGGGTGATCACGCCGACCGGCGTGCTCAGGATGTAGAAGTCGTCGTCGCTCTCGAGCCCGTCGACCTCCAGCACCTCGATGTTCTGGAAGCGCACGTTGACGCCGGCACCGAACACGCCCTGCTCGGTGATGACGAAGTTGTCCGCGAACTCGGTGCCGAGCACGACCACCTTGTCGAACCCGCTGCCGCCGTCGACCGAGACCGGCGCGTTGATGTTGTACTGGACCGTGTCGTTGCCGTCGCCGGGGCGCACGTCCATCTGGCCGGCGGTGGAGACGTCGCTCGTGGTCAGCGGGATGGCGACGCCGGCGGCGTCCTTCAGGATCACGCCGTTGGCGTCGGTCTGCGCCAGCGCGAAGGCGCGCACGACGAACAGGTCGTCGCCCGCGTCGCCTTCCAGACGGAGTTCGGCCTTGTTGCTGTAGACCTGGATCGTGTCGTTGCCGGCGCCGCCCTGCACCACCACCGGCATCGTCGCGCCGCGGCTCAGGTAGCCGCGGGTCGTCGCGATCAGGCCGAAGGCGTCGTTGGCCGGCACGTTCGGCACGATGCGCTGCGAGCCGTAGAGCTGGCCGATCTGGAACTGGTCGGCGCCGCTGCCGCCGTCCAGCGTCGTGATGGCGCTGTTGTCGTCCATCGCGAAGTAGTCGTTGCCGCCCAGGCCGTAGACCTCGAGCCGGCCGTTCAGGCGGGCGTCGTAGTTGACGCGCTCCACGCCCTGCGGGCGGGACGCGGTGCTGCCGCTGCCGTCGCGCGCCTGCGCCAGCGAGCCGTGCAGCAGCGCGACGAACGCGGGCGTGTCGGCGCCCGGCTCGTTCGGGATCTCGGACACGCGGCGCAGCAGGAAGATGTCGTCGACCGCGCCCGCGGCCTCGCTGCCGTCGACGCCGAACACCGACAGGCGGTCCTCCGCGTCGGTGCGCGGCCCGCTGTCGAGCACGTTGATGACGTAGTTGTTGCCGCCCGCGCTCTGGCTGCCGGTCGTGTTGACCGTGTAGCTGTCGTTGTCGACCTGGCCGTCCAGCGTCAGCGTGTCACCGGTGCCGTCGGCGAAAACGTGCATCGACTGCAGCTGGTTGACGATGAAGCGGTCCTCGCCGTCGTGCGCAGAACCCGCGCTGGTGCCGAAGCCGCCGTAGACGCGGGTGTTCGCATCGAGCTTCGTCTGGTTGAACGTGAAGGTGTCGACCTCGTCGTGGCCGAAGATCTGGGTGAAGTCCTTCGCGCTGGCGTTGAAGGTCGCGAGCGAGACGGGCGCGCCGAGCCGCCCGATCGTGCCGCGCAGGTCCATCCGCGTGCCGCGGCCGATGTCGACCGGGTCGGTGGCGGGATTGCCGTCGTGGCTGCCGGTGGTGGTGTCCACGTTGTCGGTCTTGCCGACGCGGCGGGTGTCGCCGCGGATCGTGATGCCGGTGCCTGCCGCGATGCGGCTGTTGGCGTGGGTCGAGACGTTGTCGCCGACCCACAGCGCGATGGTCGCGAACGCGGTGATCTCGCCGAGCGAGACGGCGGTGTCGCCGCTCTCGAAGATGCGCGCACTGCCGCCCGCGAGCAGCACCAGGTTCTCGGTGTCGAAGGCGCCGGTGTCGGGCACGGTCAGGCGCAGCACGCCGCCGAGGGCGCGCGCGGCGATCACGTCGAGCTCGCCGTTGACTTCGGTCGCGAACAGGTTCAGCCCGGCCTGCGCGAACAGCAGACCGCCGGTGCGCGAGTCGATGTCGAGGTCGTCGCCATCGGCGCCGATGCTGCCGGTGGCGCCGCGCGCGTCGAGCGCGATGTTCAGCGCCGTGACGTTGACGGCGTCGCGCAGGCGGTTCTGCGCGTCCCGGAAGGTGCCATCGCTGGCCGGGTCGGGGTTGACATCGTCGTTGGCGTCCAGGATCGAGCCGGCGCGCGCGACCAGCGTGACGTTGCCGCCGGTCGAGTCCACATGGTGCACGCGCAGGTCGCCCGAGGTCTCCTCGATGAAGATGCTGCCCGGCGCATCGGCGCGCAGCACGCCGGTGGCGTTGTCGAGCAGGTTGGTCTCGAGGAAGTTGCCGGCCGCGCCGATGCCGCCGCCCTGTGCGGTCAGCGTGATGTTGCGGCCGGTGACATCGGCACTGGTGTCTGCCAGCGCATCGACGATCGCGCCCGGCGCCGTCAGCGTCACGTCGTTCGCGGTCGAGGTGATGCTGCCGACGCGCATGTCGCCGGTCTGTTCCGTCAGCGTGATGAAGCCGTTGGTCAGCACGTCGATGTGGCCGCTGGCCAGGATCTCGGTGATGCCGGTCACGTTGACCTGCGTCGCGGCGGGCGTCGAGTCCGCCGCGGTGACGATGATGTTGCCGGTGCCGGGGCCGGTGCCGTCGGCCACCAGGCCCGCGGCGCCGAGCGGCGTGATGAAGTGGTAGGTCGCCTTGATGCTGACCGGCCCGGTGCCGAAGAACGCCGCGTCGACGGCGCCGCCTTCGGTGGCGTTGACCGGATCGTCCGGCCGGAACTGGTTGAACCAGAGCTTGTTGACGGCCGGGCCGACCGTCGCGCGCACCCGCACCCCGCCGGCATTGCCGGTGGCGGTCTCGAGCACCGCCGACTGCAGGATCACATCGACATTGCCGCCCGCGGACAGCAGGCCGGCGCGGATCAGGTCGATCGTGAAGGTGTGCGGGTCGGGGTTCGCGCTGCCGGCATCGCCGAGCTGCGCCGCAGGGTCGCGCAGGCGCCCCTTCAGGTCGATGTAGTCGTCCGCGCCGGCCTGTGCCTCCAGGCGCGTGCCGTCGGTGATCGCGAGCGTGGTCGCGCCGGAGGTGATCGTGTGCGTGCCGACCTGGAGGTTCGCCGGATCGATCGCGATCGCGACGCCGTTCTGCGCGTTGGCCAGCGAAGTCGCCAGGCGCACGCGCAGGTCGTCGAGACGGATCACGAAGTAGATGCCGCCGTCGACCAGGTTGCCGAGCGGCGCGGTCGGCGTGCTCGCATGGTAGACGACCGCGTCGCCGGTCTCGAGCTGGTGGGCGGTGTCGAACGCGACCAACGGGCCCTGGACGATGTCGACCGCCAGGTGGTTGCGCGCGCCAGGATTCTGCGTGTCGTAGCCGATGGTGCCGTGCTGCGCGTCGAGCGTCAGATCGCGGGTGCGGATCAGCGTCGAGCCCAGGCCGCCGAGCGGGTCGCGCACGGTGCCGGCGACGATGTCGCCGGTCAGCGCGGTGATGACGGTCTGGCCGATCGGGTTCTCGATCCGGCCGTTGAGCACGATGTCGGGCGCGAAGCCACTCGCGGTGTTCAGGTTCCCGATCACGACCCGGGTCGGCGCGACCGTGCGCCGCAGGTCGAAGGTCAGGCTGGCTTCGGCACCGTCGCCGCTGGCCTGCAGGTCGACGAATGGCTCGGTGCCGCCGCCCACGCTGATGTTGTTGACGATCAGCTTGCGGGTCGACAGGTTGGTGATCGTGACACCGGCGAAGGTGTCGGCGAACTGGAACATCGCGCGGAAGTCGTTGCCGCTGTCGGCGCTGTCGTTGAGGATCTTGTTCGCGACGAACAGCACCTGGCCGCCGCCGGCGCCGTTGCTCGGGATGTCGCTGACGGTCGCGGTCCCGCCGCTCGCGTCGGAGCCGAGCGTCACGGTCGCGCCGATCGCCTTCACCACGGCGCCGTCGGCGCCGATCAGCACCTCGGGGCTGGGGCCGGCCGAGACCTCGACGTCGGCGTCCCAGCGGATGTCTCGCGTCGACTCCGACACGTCGTTGGCGTTGACGTTGTTGGCCTCCACCAGCAGCGCGAGCCGGTCGTACGGCGGCGGCGTCGTCGGGTCGCCATCGACGGTCGCCACGGTGCGCAGCACGGTGTCGCTGTTGGCGCGCGGCGCGGTCTGGATGCGCGCGCCGTCCTTGGCCTGCACGGCGTCGGTCAGCTTGGTGCTGTTCGAGCCGAGCGGAATCGGAATCGGGATGAACGCGATCGGGATCGGCGCGACCGCGCGGTCGGCCGAGACGTTGCGGTGAAACGCACCGATGTCGACGCCGCGGGTCGCCTTGATGAGCGCGTCGGTGTCGATCTGCACCTTGACGGTCGAATCGGTGTCGATGTCGGAATTCGAGATCGCGACCGCGACGAAGCCGCCCGCGATCGCGCGGCTGTGGGCGTAGGTCTCCAGCTTCGAGACCTCGGCGTTCAGGTTGACCGTGTCGGCTTCGATGCGTGCGCCCTGCCCCACCTGGCTCAGCGTGCCGTAGGTGTGTGCCGGCTTCGTCGCATCGGCGCCGTCGTTGTTGACCCGGGTGAAGGCGCGGGCGTTCGAGCCCGCGCCGAGTCCGCCACCCTCGGCCTTGGCGAACACGTGCGTGCTCAGCGACGAATCGGACAGCAGTTCCACCAGCCCCGCCGAGCGCACCGTGACGCCGTCGCCGGTGAGCGTGGCCTGGCTGGTGTTGTTGATGTCGACCCGGGCTTCGTCGTCCATCGCCGAGATCGCTCCGCCGCCGACGGCGGAGATGTAGCCGTCGCCGCGCGCGACCGACTGCGTGGCGATCCGCACGCCCGCCTTGCCTTCGACCAGCGTGGCCGCGACCGTGGCCTTGGCATCGTTGGTGATCGTCAACGTGGCGCGCGGCAGGTTGACGGCCACGCCGCCGCCGGAGCCGAAATCGACGAGCGTGTGCGACAGGCCATCGCCCGGAGGCGAGGCACGCTGCCGCAACGAGGTGCCGCCGACCCCGAGCAGCTCGTGCGAGCCATCGGCGAGCGGCGTGACGAAGTCGATGTGCAGGTCGTGCGTGCCCGAGGTCGCGACCAGGTCGATGCCGGCCAGCCCGATCGTGTGCAGACCCGAGCGCTCGGACTTGTCGAGCGTGATCACCGTGCTCGGTGTGCCCGGATTCGCGAGCGAGAAGTTGCTGCCGTTGCCGACCACCACGTAGGTCTGACCGTTCACGAGCCCGCCGATCGCCGCGCGCTCGAACAGGTGCCTGACGCCGCCCGCCGCGTCCTGCGCGGCGGTCGGCCCGGTGCGATCGATGACGACCGGGGTGATGCCGATGTGCGGGCCGTTGCCGTCGTCGTCCGGGTTGGTGCCGTCGAGCGTGGTCGACAGGCGGAACGTGTCGGCGTTGTCGACGATCACGTAGTAGACGCCGTTGTTGACGAGGCCGGTGATCGCGGTGCCGTTGGTGCGGTACGTGACCCGGTCGCCGGTGGTGAAGCCGTGCGCGTTGACGCCGAAGCTGTTGTCGATGCCGTTGGCAATGAAGTACTGGCTCGCCGGCGTGTCCTTGTCGATGTTGGTGTTGACCTTCTGCTCGACCAGGTCGCGCGTGAAGCCGACCGGCGGCGGCGCGCGGTAGGTGACGCGCGTGCCGTTCGTGAAGCCAGCGCCGCCCACGGTCAGCGTGTTCGCGGCACCCGCCGCGAGGTTGACCGTCTGCGCCGCGGCGATCGCAGCGGCCTGGGTCGTGAACAGCTTGATCGTGGTCTCGTCGACTTTCTGCACGTAGTAGGTCGTGCCGGTGTTCAGCGCCGCGCCGCCGATGCTGGCGTTGGCGCCCGGGTCGTAGCGCACCGCATCGCCGGTCAGGAAATCGTGCGTGCTCGAGAAGCGGATCACGTCGCGCAGCGCGTCGACGCCCGGCGCGGTCGTGAACAGCTGGCCGGTGTCGCTGGCGCCGCCCGCGAACAGGCTGCCGAGCTTGACGTGGTCGCCGTCGACGACGATCACGCCGTACTCGCGGTCGGCCCAGGTCGGGGCCGGCGCATTCGGATCGGACGACGCCGGCGGCTTCGACAGCGGACCGCCCGCGGTCTGCAGCGGCGTGTTGCCGTTAGGGTCGTACGTGACGACGTCGCCGCTGGCCAGGCCGTGCAACGGGAAGGCGATCGCATCGGTGCCGACGTTCACGTCGGTCGCCGGCTGGAAGGTGTCGGTCAGCACCTGGCCGCCCGGGATGTCGGTCTGCGCGAGGATGTCCGCGTGCACGTCGACGCGGCCCTTCGCCACCACGGTGGCGTTGTCGCCGATCGAACTGTGCGCGGTGGGCGTGACGATGCCGTCGTTCGACACGGTGCCGATCGCGACGCCGCCGGCCGAGAAGCCCTTGGTCGTCACGTTCGCCGTCGCGCGGTGCGATTCGGCCAGCACCGACACGTCGCCGTCGGCGGTGATGCGGCTCTCGGCGCCGATCAGCGCGGCGACGGTCGGCACCAGCGTGACCGTGGCCGACGAGTTGGCATCGGCGCCGAGGCCGGCCGAGCCGAGGAACACGTTGGCCGTGCCGGCGCTGGTGCTGCGCGCGGTCAGTTCGACATCGCCGGTGGCGGCGACCGTCGTCTGCTGGTCGGCCGGGGCACTGGCCGCGCCGGCCGGGCCGACGCGCGCGCTGACGTCGTTGTAGGCAGTGCCCTTGGCGGTGCTGACGCTGACCGCGATCGCGCCGATCCCGATCGTCGTGATCGTGCCGGCCACGCGGGTGTCGTCGGTGGCGGTGACGGCGAGGTCCCCGGTCGTGATGTGGGCGTCCTCGTCGACGTACGCCGCCGTGACCACATGGTCCGCGGCGCTGCCGACGCCGGCCGCCCCGCTGAAGGCCGAGATCGCGCCGAGGCCGGCGGTGCCGCCGCCGGCGGTTGCGGTGGCCGAGGAGGCCGCGTCCGCCGTCACGACCGTGCCCACGCTGGTGACGATCGTCGCGCCGCCGCCGATGTAGGCCTTGACGTCGCCGGTGATGTCGGCCGTGGCACCGGCCACGGTCACGCCGATGAAGCCGACGCTGCCGGCCGACATGGTGGCGGTCGCGATGCGGCTGGTCGCGTGGTGGTTGTCCAGGTCGACGGTCTGCACGCGCAGCGTGCGCGCGGTCACCTTCGAGCCCGCGTCCACATACGCCTGCGTGTCGGCGGTGACGAGCACCGTGCCCGAGGCCGACGCGACGGCCACGCCGATGCTGCCGGCGCCGGCTTCGAGCTTCGCGCTCGCATCGGCGGTGGAGGTGGCGGTGACGCTCACCGCGCCCAGCGACGCGGTCACGGCGCTGCCGCCGTCGAGATAGGCGCGGGTGTGCCCATTGATGGTCGAGCGCGCGTCGGTGACGGCCACGCCGGCGCCCAGGCCGACCGCGATCGCCACGGCCAGCGTCTCGGCCTTGACGGTGTCGGCGGACAGCGCGGTCACGGCCACGCCGCCGGTCGTCGAGGCGACGGTGGAATCCGTGATCGCCGCGTCCACCGTGCGATTGATGGTGTTCGAGGTGATGGCCGCTGCGGCGGACGCCGCGATCGCGCCGGCCGACACCGCCACCGCCGGCAGGCTGGCGGTGATCGTCGCCTGGTCTTCGGCGAGCAGCGAGACGCTGCCCAGGCTCGTCACGAGGCTGCCGCCGATGGTGGCGTTGCTGCTGCCGCCGATCAGGTTGTTGGCGCCCGCGCCGGCGCCGCTGACCGCCAGGCTGATCGGCCCGGCCGCCACCGCGACCGAGGTCGCCGCGGCGCGCGCGTCGATCAGCGCGTCGCCGTGGGCGGCGATGGTGATGTCGCCGTTGGCGACGGCGTTGGTCGTCACGCCGGCGTCGACGTCGGCGATGAACGCGGCGACGTCGTTGTCGATCGTGTTGTTGGCGATGCCCACGCCGATCGCGACCGAACCGGCCACGAAGCCGAGCGCGAACGCGACCGACACCGCTTCCGAGCTGGCGTGGATCGTCGAATGGTCGGCCGCGTCCAGCCCGATGCGGCCCGCGACGATGCCGCGGTTCTCGAAATCGCCTTCGATCGAGGCCTGCACCAGCGTGGCCACGCGGTTCTCGGTGGCGGCGCCGGCGCCGCTCAGCGAGACGCCGACCAGGCCCACCGAGGCCGCGACCGCGCCCGCGAACACGGTCGCATCGATCGTCTGGCGCGACACGGCGTCCGCCGTCAGCGCGCCGACCGCGTCGACATGCGCGTTCTTCGTGTACGCCATCACCTCGACCGCATCGGGGCTGAGGTTGGTCTGCTCCCACTGGGTGCGGTCGTTGTAGTTCAACTGCGTCAGCCAGTGCGCCTTCAGTTCGTCCGAACCGCGCGACTTGCCGGCGGCGTCGGTGTCGCGCTTGAGCGTGGCACTGCCGATGTACTTGTAGACGTTGCCGGCGCTCACGCCGGACTCGATCTTCACGGTGTTCCCGGTCACCAGCGTGGCCGGGTTGCTCGCGGTCGTGTACTGACCGGCCGCGCCGTAGTCGGGGCTCCAGCCGATGTGGTTGGTGGCCAGCGCCACGCCGATCGCCAGTCCGGCGCCGACCGCACCGCCGGCCACCGCGGCGGCCACGCCGACCACGGTGGCGTCGATGTCGCCGTGGTTGGACGCGTCGATGTCGACCTGGCCGGCGCTGCGGACCGCGCTGTTCTCGATGTATGCGTGGGTGCCGGTCAGGATGATGTTGTCGGCATCCGCGCCGGCGCCGCTGACCGCCAGCCCGACCACGCCGACCCCGACCGCCAGCGAGACCGCGAAGGTCACCGCCTGGATCGACGCCGCTTCGGTCGCCGCCAGCGTGATGCCGCCGGCACCGGTGGCGATGACGCCGTCGTCCGTGGCGTCGGCGCCAGCACCGTCGGCATCGAGGATGTACGCGTCGGTCTGGCTGGTCACGGTGTTGCGCGCCAGCGAGACTCCGATCGCGAGCGCCGCGCCGACGCCGCCGAACCCGCCGGCCAGCGAGATCGCGCCGGCCAGGCTGTTGATCGTGGAGGTGTTGTCGGCCGTCAGCGTCACGCTGGCGGCCGAGATGCCGGTGGCGCCGTCGCCGTCGATCGCGCTGGTGCTGTCCACGCCGATCGTGTTCTCGGCGTACACGCCCGAGCCCGCGCCGGCAATGCCGACGCCGCCGGCGCCGATCGCGACCGCGCCGGCGATCACGATCGAGCCGATCGTCTGGTTCGCGAGCGCGCCCAGGCGCAGGTCGCCGGTGGCGAGCACGCTGGTGTCCTGCAGGTAGGCGTGGACCTCGACCGGGTCGGTCGCGCCGTCCGGCGAGCCGATGAGGTTGCGCGCGACCGAGATGCCGATCGATGCACCGATGCCTGCCGATGCCCCCGCCCCCACCGAGACCGCCACCGCGACGACGATCGCGGTGATCTCCGATTCACTGGTGGCGCTGAGCGTCACGTCCTGGGCGCTGGTGAGCACGCTGTCCTGCGCGTAGGCGAGCGCCTGGCTCGTCACGACGTTTTGCGACACCGCGCCGGCACCGCTGACCGCGACACCCACGCCCTCACCGCCGACGCTGACCGCGACCGAGGCCGCGACCGAGACGGCGTTGATCGTGCTCGCGGCGACGCTCAGCGTGTCGCCGTCCAGCGTCAGCACGTAGGCCTTGCCGTTCGGCGCCAGCAGCGACCAGGTGTGGCCGGCGACCAGCTGGGTCAGCTTGAGACTTTCGGTCTTGAGCCAGCGCGTGGTGTCGGTGTAGTTTTCCGCGGCGAGATTGACGTGCGGCTGCGCCGCGCCGATGTAGCGGTAGACGCGCCCGGCCTCGCCCCTGCCGCTGTCGTACCCCGCGCCCACCTGGACGGTGTTGCCCTCGTCGAGATCCTGGAAGTGATTGCCGTCGTCGTTCTTGACGTCGGTCTTGAACATGGCCGCCGTGGCCACGCTGGTCTGCATCGGCAGGACCAGGCCGTGCGCTGCCAGCGCGGTGCGCAGCGCCGCGAGGATGTCGGTGTCCGCGATCGCGTCCTGCGTCGCCTCGTTGCCGCCACCCTCGACGTTGACGTCGGCCAGCGTGGCGTCGTCCAGCATCTCCTTGGTCAGCCCGGCGTCCGACAGGTCGAACGGCGTGATCACGGGCTTGCCTTGCGACAGTGCCGAGATCGTCACGCTGCCGGTCTTGGCATCGACGCCCTGGTCGGCATCGACGATCGACGCCTCGACCTGGTTGCCGACCTCGTTGAAGGCCAGCGCCAGGCCGATCGACACGGCCACTGCGCCGCCGGTCCCGGTGATCGCCCCGGCGATCGATGCCGCCCCGGCGATCGCGTTGATGCCGGACGAATCGGTCGCCTCGAGCAGCACGCTGCCGGCCGTGATGCCGGTGTCGCCGTCGCCGTCGATCAGGCTCTTGACCGCGATGTCGATCTGGTTCGAGACATAGACGCCACCGGCACTGACCGCCACCCCGGCGCCCGCGCCGCCGGCGAGCGCCACCGACACCGCGACGACGATCGCATCGATGCTGGCGGCCGCCTGGGCATGCACCTTCAGGACACCGGTGTCGGCATGGACGCTCGAATCCTTGATCTCGGCCACGACCTGCGCGGGCGCGGTGGGCTCGACCACGACCAGCTTCCAGCGCGAGACGTCCCCGTAGTCCTGGTCCGAGAGGTCGCTGGCGCCGACCAGCACCCAGTCGGTACTCGTCGCGTAATGCTGCGTGCTGTCCGCCAGCGAGACGTTGCCCGCCTTGTCGCTGCCGGTGTAGCGGTAGATGCCGGGCGTGGTCTTCGCGATGAAGTACGAGCCGCCGGTGAAATCGGCGGTCGTCAGGTCGACGAGCGTGCCGTCGGCGCGGCGCAGCTTCAGCGTGCGGTCGTCGATGCGGTCGACGGTGTAGTAGGTCTTCTCGGCCAGCCCGCCGATCGATCCGTTGGAGCTGGTGAACGACACGACGTCGCCGGTGTTGAAGCCATGGTCACGGCCGAAGGTCAGCGTCTCCGTGCTGGTGTTCACGACGGTCGACTGGTCGATCGAGCGCGCGTTCGTCGCGCTGTCGACCTTGACCAGGTCGCCCTTGTTCAGGTCGGCGGCGTTGGTGTTCGCGCTGGTGAAGCGCCAGCGTTGCTCGCCGGCGTCGCCGATGAACTCGTAGACGTCGCCCTGGCGCACGCCGTCGATGACGCGCACGGTATGGTGCGGCGTCAGGGTCTGGGCCTGGTCGACGCTGCTGTTGTCGGTCGTGCCGGCGAAGCGTGGATCGGCGCCGATGAAGTTGCGCGCCACCGCGATGCCGATCGACACGCCAATGCCCGCGCCCGCCGCCACGCCCACGCCCACCGACGCGGCGACCACGGTCGCGTCGATGGCGCCGCCCATGTCGGCGCTGATGGTCACGTCGCCGTGGGCGACGAGGTTGCTGTCCTCGACCAGCGCGTGGGTCGCGGTCAGGATCACGTTCTGCGCGACTGCGCCGGCGCCGCTGACGCCGATGCCGGCCCCGCCGCCGAAGCCCGCGGCGATCGACGCCGCGAACGAGACGACATGGATGGCCGCGCCCTGGTCGGCCGCGATGGTGATGTTGCCGAGGCTGGTGGACACGTCGTCGGCGTCGCGGATCGTCGCCTCGACCGAACTGGTGATGGTGTTGAACGCGAGCGAGATGCCGATCGAGACCGAAAGACCGGCCGTGAGGCCGAACGAGGCCGCCAGCGAGACGGCGCCAGCAAGTGCATCGATCGTCGAATGGTCGGCCGCCGTGACGCTGATGCTGCCGGCGTGGATGCCGCTGCTGCCATCGCCGTCGATCGCGCTCGTCACCTGCATGCCGATCGTGTTCTCGGCAAACACGCCCGACCCGCTGACGGCCACGCCGACGACCGCACCGATGCCGACCGCGGCCGAGCCGGCGATCACGATCGAGTCGATGGTCTGGTCGGCCTGAGCGTCCAGGCTCAACGCGCCGGTCGCCTGCACGCTGGTGTCGGTCAGCGTCGCCGCGACCGCCGAGCCCGCAGCGCTGTCGTACGGCGACGAGCCGATGAAGTTGCGCGCCACCGCGATGCCGATGGACGCACCGACGCCCACCGACGCACCGCCGCCGATCGCGGCCGTCGCGGCGACGACGGTCGAGTCGATGTCGGACGAGCTGAGCGCGGTCAGCGTCACGTTGCCGCCGCTGTCGATCACGCTGGCGTCGCCGTGCGCGACGGTCTGGCTCAGGATCACATTCTGCGCGACCGCGCCGGCGCCGCTGACCGCCACGCCCACGCCGCCGCCGCCGATGCCCACGGCCACCGAGGCCGCCACCGCGACCGCGCTGATCGTGTTGCGCGAGACGCCGATCGCCCCGCTCGCCTGGCGCTCGAGCACGTAGGTCTTGCCGTCCGGGGCGACGACCAGCCAGCTCTGGCCGGCGGTGATCGTCGAGACCCGCAGCCGCTCGACCGGGAGCCAGTTGGCCGAATTGAAGTTTTCGCTGCGCAGGTCGACATCGCTGCGGTCCGCGCCGACGTACTGGTACACCTGCCCTTCGGTGCCGCCGGTGGTGTGGTGGTCGCCCACCTTCACCGTCAGGCCCAGGCTCAGGTCCCAGAGCTGGCGCACAGCCTGGCCGTCGAAGCCGCCGACCGGCGCCGTCAGCGCGATCGCGATCCCGGCCTTCGCGTTGACCTCCGTTGTCGCGAGCCGGATCAGCTTGTCGCTGTCGCGGATCACGTAGTAAGCCTGGCCATTCCCGAGGCCGCCGATGTTGGCGGCACCGCCGTTGTCGAAGATGACCCGGTCGCCGGTGTTGAACGCGTGCGGGCTCGCGAACTCGATCTGGTTGCCCGTGAGCGAGATGGCCTCGAACACGCCGGACTCGGTCGTCAGCACCGACTCGGCGCCGAGCGAGCCCTCGGTCGCCAGCGTCACACCGTTGGCCTGGAAGGCAGCGCGCAGGGCGGCCAGGATCGCATGGTCGTCGACAGCGTCGACGCGTGCTTCGTTGACGGCATCGTCCGCCGGGTCGTCCGGGTTGTCGCTCGTGCTGTTCGGGTTGTTCGGGTTGTCGGTGTCGGCGGTGGCCGCATCGTCGAGCGCGGCCGCGGTGATCGTGTTGCCCAGATTGGCCAGCTGGCCGCCCTGGGTCAGCGCGGTGATGGTCACGCTGCCGCCCGGCGCGGTCTTGACGCCCTGGTCGGCGTCGACGATCGACGCGTCGACATCGTTGTCGATCTCGTTGAAGGCGAGCGACAGCCCGATCGCGACCGATGCGCCGGCCGTCACGCCGAACGACGCCGCCAGCGAGGCACCGACCGCGACGGCATGGATCTGCGAGGCGTCGTCCGCGAGCAGCGCGACGCTGCCGGCGCGGATGCCGTCGGTCGCGGTGTTGTCGCCGTCGCCGTCGATCGTCGCCTGCACCGCCGTGCGGATCTTGTTCTCGGCATACGAGCCGGCCGCCGAAACCGCGAATCCGACGTTGGAGCCGACGCCGATGCCGACCGCCGCGGCCACGACGACCGCGTCGATGCCCTGGGTCGAATGCGCACCGATCGCCAGCGCGCCGGTCGCGTCGATGCTCGAATCGAGCACGCGGGCACGCACCTGCGCGGCGTTCTCGCCGATGCTGACGAGCTTCCAGGCGTTCGGGTCGCGGTACTGCTGAACGGTCAGGTCGAATTTGTCGAGTACCGTGGTGTCGGGGTTGCCATCGCTGAGCGTCGGGCCGATGTACTCGTAGACCTCGCCCTTCAGCGCGCCGTCGACGATGCGGACCTTCATGCCCGTGGTGAGGCTCGACGGCTGGGTCGTGCTGTCGATGGTGCCGCTCACCGCGGACTGGGTCGGGTCGTAGCCGATGAAGTTGCGGGCAACGGCGATGCCGATCGCCACGCCGCCGCCCACGCCGTCGACCCCCACGCCCACGGCCGCCGCCACGCCGGCCACGGTCGCGTCGATCGACGAGGTGCTGCTCGCGTCGACCACCACGCCGCCGACCGGCTGCGCCACGCTGCCGATCTGGCTGCGGTCGATGGTCGCGTTGGTGCGCGACAGGATGATGTTGGTCGACTCCGACGCGCCGCCCGCTACGCCGATGGCGGTGCCGCCGACCGCGAGGGAGATCGCGGCCGCCACGCTGACGGCGTCGATGGCCGAGGCATCCTCGGCGCGCACCTCGACATTGCCGCCGTGGGTCGCCACGCTCGGCACGCCGACGATGCTGGCCGCCACGTCCTTGTCGATCCGGTTGTGGGCCAGCGCCAGGCCCAGACCGATGGCCACGCTCGGCGAGCTGGTCGAGCCCGAGACGCTCGCCGAGGCGGCGATCGCGATCGCGTCGATCGTCGACTCGTCGCTCGCGACGACGCGCAGCGCGCCATGCGCGTCGACCGTGCCGGCGGCGCCGGGCAGGTTGTTGGCGACGGTCGCCTCGACCAGGTTGTCGATGGTGTTGAAGCTCAGCGCGCCGGTCGCGCTGACCGAGACCGCCGTGGCGTTGCCGCTGAGCGCGACGGCCAGGCCGATGCCGAACGCCAGAGACTGGATCTCGGAGTCGCTGTCGGCGCTGATCTCGATGCCGGCGTCGGAGGCCATCGACGAGTTCTCGACCGCGGCGCGGACCGTGTTGCCGATGTCGTTGACGGTCAGCGACAGGCCGAGACTCGCCGCGATGGCGGTCTTCTGCGACACGGCGATCGACAGCGCCGCGGCGCCGGCGGTGGCGTTGATGGCGGAGGTGTCGGACGCGGTCACGCCGATGCTGCCGGCGCTGCCACTGCGCGTCGTCAGGCTGCTGTTGTTGCGCACCCGCGCCTGGGTGCTGTTGCGGATCTTGTTGACCGTGGCCGACCCGGCCAGGCTGCCGGCCAGCGCATTGCCGTTGCCCGAGCCGCTGACGCTGCCGGCCGCACCGATGCTCAGCGCGAAGATCTTCGCGAGCGATTCGGCCTCCACGTGCACATCGCCGTCGGCGGTCACCGTCGCGTGGTCGAGATCCGCCCAGATGCGGTTCTCGCGTGCGTCGGTGCCGATCGCGTTGATCGCGAACGCGGCGCCGAACGCGCCCGCCCCGGCATTGCCCTTCCCCGAAATGCCCACCGACACGGCGATGCCGCCGGCGCCTGCGTTGATCTGCGCGCTGTCGATGGCGTGCACGAGCACGTCGCCGGGCACGACGAACGTGCTGTCGCTCACCACCGCGATGATGTCGCCGGTGATCTGGTTCACCGAGCCCGAGGCGGCACCGGCACCCGCCAGGCCGCTGCCTTCGGTGCCCGAGGCCACGCTCACGGCACCGGCCAGCGTGTAGGCGCCGATGCTGCGCGCGTCGGTCGCCTCGACGAGCAGGTCCCCCTCGGCGCCGACGATCCAATCCACCGTCGAGTGGTCGACCACGGCCGAGACCGTGCTCGACACGTTGTTGACCGAGATCGCCACGCCGGCCGAGACCGCGGTCGAGCTGCCCTGCTCGCCGGTGGCCACGGACAGCGACAGCCCGCCGCTGATCGCGAAAATGCTGGACACGTCTTCAGCGAGCACGCGCACGTCGCCGTCCGCGAGCGACACGGTGGAGCCGCGCAATGCCGCCGTCGTGACGCCGGTCAACAGATTGATCGACACCGAGCCGGCCACCGACACCGCGGTGGAGCCGCTGTCGCCCCCCCCGCCGCTGCCGCCAGCGCCCGCGCCACCGCCGCCGCCGCCGGCCGAGTCGCTCTTGCCGGACGCGATCGCGCCGGCGCCGCCGGCGGCCAGCGCGATGATGCTGCCGCTGTTGATCGCGTGGATGTCGAGCGTGGTGTCGCGACCGTCGAAGCCGGCGAGCACCAGCGCGGTGTCCTGGACCTCGGCGGTGGTGGTCGCGTCGGTCTTGTTGAAGCTGAACGCGCCGGCCAGCGCGATCGAGGTGTCGCCGCTGTGGCCGAGCACGACGGCCAGGCCGCCGGTGGCCGCGACCAGACCGACGTCGTTCTCGGCGGTGACCGAGACGAAGCCCGCCTTCAGGTGGCCGGCATCGGCGATGCGCGAGGTGGTCTCGTCGTGGATCAGGTTGACCGACGCGGCCGCGGCGATGCCCAGGCCGGTGCTCGCGCCGCCTTGCTTGCTGTCGGTCACGCTGGAGACGTCGGCCGTGGCAGTGGCGTCCTGGGCCTCGGGCTTGTCGGCCGTCGTGTCCTTCTTCTTCTCCTCCGACACGACCGCGCCGGCGATCGTGAAGGCCCAGACGTCGCCGCTCACGCGCGCCAGCGTCTGCACGCCGTCGGTCACGTCGATGAAGGTGCCGGGGGCCACGGCCGTGCCGGACGTGACGGTCTCGGCGCCGATCAGCGCCCGCGTCGTGCGGTCGATGTCGTTGACCGCGACCGAGATGCCCATGCCGATCGACTCGCCGCTGGCGATGCCGCCGGCCCAGGTCACGGTGGTGGCCAGGTCGCCGGCATACAGGCGTGCCTCGCGCCCCGTCACGACCGCGGTGGCGCCGAGCTGCGCCAGTGTGTCGCTGGTCTGGCCCGCGTACAGGAAGGTGCCGCCGAACGCGAAGCCGCCGCCCTTGGCCCAGGCCTGCGCGAGGTTGACGTTGAACAGCGCCTCCTCGGCCTTCATGTTGAAGCCACCGTCGGCACCGCTGTAGACGCGCGCACCGTCCTCGACGATCGAATGCGTCGTGTTGTTCTGGACCGTGATGAAGATCGAGCCGCCGGCGCCGCCCTTGGAGCCGCCGGTGCCGGCCGGGTCGAGGCTGTATTCCTTCTTCGCGCGGTAGCGCTTGTCGTCCGGCGTCGAGAGCTCCGGGTTGTCCTCGATGTCCAGGCTCAGGTCGGGCAGCTTGAAGTTGCCCGTCATGTTGATCGTCTGCTGGTAGTTGGTGGACTCCACCGAGACCACCTCCTCGCCGCGCAAGTCGCCCTGGTTCTGCGCCTGGTTCGGGTGGTTGTTGACGCTGCCGTCGATCGGGTCCGGCGTGCCGTTGTGCCAGGCGGCGTTCTGGTTGATCAGCGCGCCCGATTTCACGACCGCTTCCGACACGTTGGTCAGCGTGACGACGTTGACCGACGCCGCGACGCCGATCTTCTCGGCCTTGGCGGTGCTGACGACCCAGGTGTTGAAGAACGCGTCCTTCAGCCCGAGGTTGGTGTTCAGGTACTTCGTGACGGCGCTCAGGCCGTCGTTGCGGATGGCGTCGATCGTCTCGCCCCAGCTCAGCGGGAGGTATTCGTCCAGCCGCTGCAGGAACGGGTAGCTCACGTCACTGATCACGCGCGTCGCGCGCAGGCCGTCGAGCCTGGCGTTCGAGTGGATGGTCGCCTGCGCGGTGTTGCTGATGATGCCGATGTTGACCGACACGCTGCCCATGCTGTCGGCGCTGGCGGCGTTGTCTTCCTGCGGCTCGGCGTTGCTCTCGGCGCCCAGCGTGTACTTCTGCGCGATCAGCGCCTTGACCTCGAGGTCTTCGTTCGACTTCAGCTCGGCCGTGCTCTCCACGTCGGCCAGCACCTTGTGGTCGACGAAGGTGAAGGCCAGCGCGCCGGCGAACGAGATGCTGTTGCTGGCGCCGGTGTTGCCGGCCTTCTCGTTGATGTCCTTGATCTTGTCGGCGTAGCCCGAGGTCAGCTTCGAGAACAGGCCGTCCATCGAGATGCTGCTGACGAAGCTCTTGAACTTCGAGATGTAGCCCGGGCTGGTGTCTTCGCTGGTCACGCCGGCCGCGGCGGTGGCCTTGTTCTCGGCCGACAGCTTGGCGACGACGCCCAGGCCGGTCGCGAAATCGGAGTCGAGCACGTGCTTGGCCGAGAGCACGTAGCCGGTGCCGTCGGTCGCGCCGATGTCGATCAGCACGCCGGCCCGCGATTCGTTCTCGGATTCCGACAAGCCGATCACCTGCTTGTCCGCGAAGCGGGAGTTGCCCTGCAGGTTGGTCTGGTTGGTGGAGGCGGCAACGTAATAGGTCTGGCCATCGACCAGCCCGTCGATCGGCTTCGTGCCCTGGTGGTAGACGACCGCCTGGCCGAGCTCGAAGGTGTTGAACACGCCGCCGGTCCACAGCAGGTCGATCGTGTTGGCGGCGGCGTCCACGTTGCTGCCGGCGAAGCCGCGCTCGTTGTTCTCGGTGATCAGCGTCGGCAGCACGTTCAGCGGCACGACGTTGCCGGCGAGGTAGCCGAGGCTGGCGCGGATCGCCTGCGTCTCGGTCTCGGCGAGCCAGAAGTAGCCGGGGTTGTCGGCGTCCGCGATCAGGAAGTAGCTGCGCCCGTCCACCAGCCCGCCGATGCTGACGCCGCGGCGGTTGGTGTACGTGATCGTGTCCTCGGTGACCAGCGAGGTGTCGCCGAGGAAGATGCGGTCGGTCGCGTAGTCGACGTAGCCGAAATTCGGCGTCGTCACTTCCCAGAGCGTGCCGTCGGCATAGTTCTGGGCCGCGGTCGACAAGCTGGTGCTGGCGAGAATGTCGGCGCCGAGGTATTTGAGGATCGTGCCCTGCGGCAGATCGCTGTTGACTGCGGCGCCGAGCTGCACGGTCTGCCCGTTCTTTAGGGCCGCCGTGGTGTCTGCGGTGGTGTAGTTCGCCGCGCTGACGGTCGGATCGATCTCCAGCTTCACGACCGAGCCGGGGATCATCGCGGCGGTGACCTTGCCGGCCACCGTGGTGTGGATGTCGGCCTTGGAGATCTCGATGCCGAAGCCCAGGCCGGCGGCGCCGGTGCCGTAGATGCCGGCCTCGCCCTTGGCCTCGGAACCGATCTCGCCGCCGGCGGTGATGTTCGCGGTCTTGGCGGCGTAGACCTCCGCGGTGTCGGCGACGGTGACGTGCGAATACACGTCGGCGTAGGCCACGCCAATCGCGACCGCGAACTGGTTCTTGCCCTGGCCGCCGCCCTTGCCGCCGGGGTTCGGCGTGCTGTCGAGTTCACGCTGGGTGGTCGCACCGATCTCGGCGGTGGCGTTCGCCGTCGCGGTGATGACGACCGCGGCGCCGGACGTGATCTGCACGCCCTTCTGGATGTCGATCTCGGCGTGGGCAGTGGCCTGCCCGTAGGCGATGCTGACCATGCTGCTGGCCGCGCTGCCCGAGGCATCGGCCGCCGCGGTGGCATACATGCCGATCGTGCCGCCGCTGATGAGCTGCGCGTCCTCGTGCAACACGATGCTGGCCGACGACTGCTTGATCAGCACCTTCACCGGGAGCGCCAGCGCGTCCGAGATCAGTCCGGTCAGCGGATCGATCACGAAGTTGGAGAGTTCCTTGTTCGCGCCGATGGTGTCGGACAGGCTCTGGTCCGCGGCCTCCAGCACGAAGTAGATGCTGCCGCCCTCCAGCACGGCGCGCTCGCCGATGTCCAGCGACACCGATCGCACCGTGGCGAACACCGGCAGCAGGTTCTCGATCGTGGAGACGCCGAGCATGCGCGAGCGGAAGAAGATGCCGCTGTCGCCGGTCGTGATCGAGACGTCGTTGTCGACCTTGATGTTGTCGGCGAACACCTCGAGGTAGTCGAGGTCGATGCTGCCGCTGAAGATCACGGAGTCCGGGTACGGGTCGTCCTCCGGCATCTTCGGGTAGATCAGGTCGGCCCGCTGCAGCCGGCTGCCGTACAGGTACAGGCTGCCGCCGAAGGTGTCGGGCAGCGATTCGACCGTGATCTTGTCCGACCCGTCCAGCGCCTCGATGCGCAGCGATTGCAGTGCGGTGACCTGCGCGGTGCTCAGCGTCGTGACGTTGCCGCCCACCGCGACCTTCAGGCCGCCCGCGTTCGCGGGGTCCTTGAAGATGCGGATCGTGTCGTTGAAGACCGTGCCGCTGATGATCGGGTTCAGCGGATCGACGTTGTTGACATACTCGATGTGGTCGATGCCCTGGTACGCCACCGCGGTGCCGTAGGTGGCCGCGCTGGTCGTGCCGGCCGTGTCGGCGCCGGCCGGGTTGAGGGCCAGGGTCAGGTCGTTCGCGTCGATGAACGCGAGCCCGTCGGTGCCGCCGGTGCCGCCATCGACGACGCCCGAGATGCTGCCGCCGAAGGCGAACAGGAACGCGTCGGTGTTGTTCGCCGCGCCGCTGAGGTTCTCGAAGCCGCTGAAGCCGAAGCCGGCGACCGTGGTTTCGTTCGCGCCGGTCACGTTCCACAGCACGCTGGCATCGGCCGGGCCGATGACCTTGTCGCCGGTCGACTGACCGCCGATGAAGACGTCGATGGCGGTGACGCCCGCGGTGCCGGTGGCCGTCGAGGCACCGATGTCCACGGTGACGGCGCTGCCGTACAGGCTGTAGTCGAGGGTGTCGACCGCTGGGTCGTCCGCGTCGCCGGCGTCGTCGACGCCGCCGTCGATCAGGCCGGTCACGCCGGCGCCGTTGGCCAGTGCGAAGGTGTCGCTGCCGGTGCCGCCGATCAGGTTCTCGATCGCGGCGAACGCGATGCCGTTCAGCGTGCCGGTGCCGGTCGTGGAAAGCGTCCACGCGTTGTCGTCGTCGCCGGCGAGCAGGTTGTCGGCGCCACCACCGCCGTCGAGGCCGCCGGCCAGCGTGCCGGCGCTGTCGATCTTGAAGCTGTCGACGGCCGTGCCGCCGCGCAGGTTCTCGAAGCCGGTGAATCCGGCATCGCCCACCGAGCCGGCGCCCGGCCCGTCGAGGTACCAGTCGACCTGCGCGTTCGGGCCGTACAGCGTGTCGGCGTCGGCGCCGCCGTCCACCGCCACGTCGAGATTCAGGAGGCTGTCGAGCCGGACGGTGTCGGCGCCGGCGGCCGTCGCGATGTCGAGCTCGGTCACGCTGCGGAACGAGCGGACGACGCCGCCTTCGAGACCGAGTGCGAGCGTCACGCCGATGTCGTTCTTCGCGGTCTGCGCCACCGCCAGCGTGTTCGCCGCCGCGTTGCCGGTGTAGGCGAGCACGCCGTGGCTGAAGGTCAGCAGCACGCCGGTGTAGGCAGCGCTCGGCAGGCCGACGATGCTGTCGTCGCCGGTGCCGGCGTCGACGGTCAGCGACGCGGAGGGCTTCGCAAAGCTGAAGCTGTTGTTGCCGTCGCTGAAGCCGACGTGGTCGTAGCTGACGACCAGGTCCGTCGCGGTCGACGTGATCACCACGTCGCGGTCGAACAGCGTGCCGCTGACGACGCGGTCGGTTGCGCTGCCCGTGACCGGCGCGAAACGGTCCATGCCGCTGTAGGCGATCGTCTTGCCCGACAGGCTGGTGCTGCCCGCGGCGTTCGACGCGGCGGGCTGGAACACGAGCAGGTTGTCCGACGCGTCGGCGACCGCGAAGCCATCGAGTCCGCCCGCACCGCCGGCGAGCGTGCCGCTGACGCTGCCGTCGGCGGTGATCAGGAACGCGTCGTTCGTGCCGTCCTGCCCGGTCAGGTTCTCGAAGCCGGCGAAGGTCGTGCCGTCGACCTGGCCCGAATTGGCGCCGGAGATCCGCCAGCTGGTCTGGTCGAGCGTGGCCAGCGGGCCGACCAGCGTGTCACCCCCGCCGGAGGAACCGGTCACGCTGTTGATGCGTGCGAAGCCACCCGTCAGCCCGGCAGCGGTGGACTGGCGCAGGTTCACCGTCACCGGCGCGCCCCGCTGGCTGAAATCGAGGCTGTCGACCGCAGGCGCGTCGGTCGCGGCCTCGCCGCCGTCCAGCGTACCGCCCAGCGACGCCGCCGCGCCGACGATGCTGAACGCGTCGCCGCCCTTGCCGCCGACGAGATTCTCGATGCCGCTGAAGTCGGCGTCGTTCAGGGTGCCGGCGTTGGCGCCGGTGAGCGTCCAGGTGTTGTCCGAATCCGAGGCCATCAGGACGTCGGTGCCCCCACCGCCGGCGAACTCTCCGCTGAGGGACTCGATCGCGTCGAGTTTGAAGATGTCCGCACCGCTGCCACCGGTGACGTTCTCGACCGCGACGAAGTGCGCGAAGCCCGCCGCCGCGCCGTCGTTCAAGGCGCCGGCATCGGCACCGCTGAACGTCCAGACGTTGGCCGCATCGGGCCCGACCACGCGGTCGTTGCCGTCGCCGCCATCGATCTGGCCGCTGATCGAGCCGGCAGCGCCGATCGTGAAGACGTCGTCGCCGCTGCGACCGGCGAGGTTCTCGATCCCGTCGAACGCGGTGAGGCCTGTCGCACTGCCGCTGCCCGCGCCGGTGATGTTCCAGGTCACGGCCGCATCGAGCCCCGTCACGGTGTCGTTGCCGGCGCCGCCGTGGAAAGTCACCGCGTGGCCGGTTGCGCCGACCGTGAAGCGATCGTCGCCCGCGCCGCCGTCGACCACCAGGCCGAGCACGCCGTTGGTCGCATCGCCGAGCGTGATCGTCGTGACGACCGAGTTGCTGTTGACGTAGCTCAGGTCGATGATGGCGCCGCCGTTGGCCGAGGCGTTCGACACCTCGTGGATCGCGATCGCGTCGTCGGTGTTGCCGAAGGTCACGGTGTAGATGCCCGCGGCACTGGCCGTGACCGGATCGCCGGACAGCAGCAGCCGCGGCTCGAGCGCCTCCAGCGCGATCGTCGATCGACGCGTCGACACGGTCCCGGGTTCGGCATCGCCCGTTGCCCGGGGGGATGCGACCGAGACGACACCGAGACCACGCTGCAGCAGGCGGGCGAGGATCGCGGAAACGGACGCTGGGCGCGTCGGCGTGTTCTTGCGCTTCATGGATGGACTCCGGCTCGAAACGCGCCGGAAACCCCCGATGGAACACACTCAGGTATACCGAGACCGGACGCTCACAGTTTGTAACCGCATGAACTAATTCACGGAAGTTAACTTTTCTTGTACCCCCTAGTTTGGGGGTCACGTAACTCCGGATGGCAAACGCGCGCGTCTCAGGGCGCGGGGCGTACCGGGGCGCGAGCCGTCGGCGCCGGCGCCGCCAGACCGTCGAATTCGGCCTGGCAGCGCAGCCCGCCGGGCAGCGCCAGCGTCGGATTCGGCAGCTCCAGGCGGGCAACGAACGTGCCGCTGGCGGCGTCGATCACCTTGTCGACCAGCTTCACGCTGGCAGCGTGCCGGCCACCCAGGCCATGGGGCACGACCATCGCCTTCATGCCCGGCTTCAGCTGGCCGAACAGGGCCGCCGGGAACACCACGTCGACCCGCAGCGGGTCGATCTGCGCGATCTTCAGCATCGCCTTGCGGCCGGTGCCGGCCTCGGCGATGTCGCCGGGGTTGAGCATGCGGTCGACGACGACGCCGTTGAACGGGCTGCTCATCGTGCGCAGGCTCAGCAGGTCGAGCGCATGGCGGTGCTCGATCTTGGCGAGCTCGCGGTTCTCGGTCGCGGCCTGCAGTTCGCTCTCGGCGACGCGGCGCTCGGCCTCGGCCTGGTCTCTTGACTCGGCCGAGGTGAAGTTCTGCTGCGCCAGCTCGGTGGCGCGGGCGAGCTTCTTGGTCGCGTAGTCGAGCCGGTTGCGCGACTGGTTGACCGGCCCCTGCATCTGCGAGCGGTAGCGCGCCGACTCGGCCGCCGAGCGCTCGGCGTTCGAGACCAGCTCGACCAGCGGCTGCCCCTTGCGCACCGCGTCGCCACGCTGCACGTAGACCTTGTCGATCAGGCCCTCGGCCGGGCTGCGGATCTCGACCGTCTGCCACGCGTCCATCAGACACTCGAAGCTGCCCGCGCGGGCGGCCGTGGGCGGCAGCGCCGCGAGCGAGGCGACCAGCGCCAGCGTCATCCGTGTGTTCATTCGCCTCTCCCCGAAAACGCCAGCAGGCGCGACAGTTGCCGGTCCTGCTTCAATGTCTGCATCCGCACCTCGGCATGGCGCCGCTCCGCCGCCGACTGCGCGACCCGCCGCAACCATTCGGTCGCCCACGCGGGCAGCCCGGCCGGTGCGGTCGCGGCGCGGGCCTGAAGCCAGCGCGTCAGGTGCGGCGCCTGGGTGCGGAACAGTTCGTCGTCGAGCGCGACGAAGGACTCGCAGCTGCCCGGGTCGCCCTGGCGCGCGCAGCGGCCCAGCAGCTGCCGGTCGACGCGGCGCGAATCGTGGTATTCGGTCAGGATCACGTGCAGCCCGCCGCGCTCGGCCACGCCCGGGTCGAGCCCGATGTCGGTGCCACGCCCGGCCATGTTGGTGGCCACCGTGACCCGCCCCGCGGCGCCGGCGGCACCGACGATCTGCGCCTCCTCGCCGTCCTGCTTGGCGTTGAGCACCACATGCTCGATGCCATGCTCGTGCAGCACCGCGCTGATCGCCTCCGAGGCCTCGACGGTGCGGGTGCCGATCAGCACCGGGCGCCGCTCCTCCATCGCCGCGTGCCGCACCGCCTCGGCCACCGCCTGCCACTTGCGGGCCGCGTCGGGCAGCCCTCGTGCCGCGGCGGCGATGCGGCGCGACGGCTTGTGCAGCGGCACGCGCGCCACCGCCAGGCCGTAGGTGCGGGCGATCTCGCCGGCGACCTCGGTGGCGGTGCCGGTCATGCCGGCCAGGCGCAGGTAGCGGCGGAACAGGCGCTGGTAGGTGATGCGCGCGAGCGTCTCGCGCTTGCCGGTCAGGGCCACGCCTTCCTTGGCCTCGATCATCTGGTGCAGGCCGCGCTCCCAGGCGCGGTCCGGCATGATCCGGCCGGTCGATTCGTCGACGATCTGCACCTTGCCGTCGACGACCACGTACTGGCGGTCGCGCGCATACAGGTGCACGGCGGCCAGCGCGCGCTGCACGCTCTCCTCGCGGTCGCGCGCGAACTCCCACGGCGACGCGTCGAGTTCGGCGTCCAGCCGCTCGATCTCCTCTCGGCCCGCGTCGGTCAGGCGGATGCGCAGGTGCGTGCGCTCGACGACGAAATGCGCGCCCTCGTCCAGCGCCCCGGCGATGTCCAGCGCGATGCCGCAGGGCTCGGCATCGGCCCCGGCATCGACCGTCGTCGACAGGATCAGCGGCGTGCGCGCCTCGTCGATGAAGACGCTGTCCGCCTCGTCGACGATCGCGAACACCAGCCCGCGCAGCACGACCGAGCCGGCGCGCTGACGACCCCCGCGCACGCCTTCGACCGCCAGGTGCAGCAGGCTCGCGCGGTCGCCGAGCGCGGCGCGGTCGCGCAGGTAGTCGAACGCGAGTTCCTTGTTGCTGGCGTAGGTCACGTCGCCGGCATAGGCGGCGCGGCGCTGCGGGTTCGGCATGTCGTGCACGACGGCGTCCACGCTCAGGCCGAAGAACTCGTACAGCGGCGCCATGGTCGCCGCGTCGCGCTCGGCCAGGTAGTCGTTCACGGTGATCACGTGCACCGGCAAGCCGGCGAGCGCCGCGGTCACGGCCGGCAGGGTCGCCGCGAAGGTCTTGCCCTCGCCGGTCGCCATCTCGACCAGCGAGCCGCCGAGCAGGAACCAGCCCGCCATCAGCTGGGTCTCGTAGTGGCGCTGGCCGAGCACGCGGCTGGCCGCCTCGCGCACCAGCACGAAGGCGCGCGCCACCGGCTCGAACGCGAAGCCTTCGCGCCGCAGCACCGCGCGCAGCTGCCGCGCCTGCGCGCGCAGCTGCGCGTCGTCGCAGGCGCTCGCTTCGGCGCCGAGCGCGTCGACGCGCGCAACCAGCGCCCGCGCCCGCCGCTGCTGCAGGCCGCTGCCGCGCAGCAGCGGCATGACGGCGGTGCGCCACACGCCGGTCGCGATCCGGTCGTGCAGCGGCGGCTCGGGGTCGTCGCGCTCGACATACGGCCGGCCGGTCGCAATGTCGCGGGCCTCCAGGCGCAGCAGGCGGGTGCTAGACATCGAAGTGGGTCAGGAACAGGCGCCGCAGCGCGCGGTAGGCCTGGGTCGCGAGCGGCGCGTCGTGCAGCTCGAAGCGCACGTGGACGCGCTGTCCGAACGCAGCCGAGCGGCCGAGCGGCTCGAGCGGCTCGACATCGATCTCGAAGATGCGTGCGAGCGTCTTCTTGCCCTGCGGATCGCGCGGATCGGCGGCGATGCGCCCGCCGCCGGAGGCAAGCAGCGCGCGGCTCGGCGCCTCCGCGGTGCCGGCCGGCACGACGCGCGCGACGCGGCCCGGGATCACCCGGCCGATGTCGTCCGCGAGCCGCAGCCCGACGCGCTTGACCGCCGCCTGCACGCCGTCGATTTCCGACTGGTCGACGACGACGCGCACGACCGGCGTGGCGCCGTCCAGCACGTGGCCGAGCACCTCCCCCTGGCGCAGGTGGCGGCCCGGCAGGTCGTTCGGCCGGGACACCGTGAAGACGCCGGCGGTGCGCGCCGAGATCGTCAGCTCGGCGGCACGCGCCCGCGTGCGCTCGACCGACTCGCGTTCCAGCAGCAGCTGGTCGCGCACCAGGTCGGCGCGGGTGCGGTCGACGACGAACTCGTTGCCGTAGGTCGCCTCGAGTTCGGCGACGCGGGCCTCGCCCAGGCGCAGCTGCGCATCGAGCGCCGGGTCGACGCTGCGCACCAGCGGCGTGCCGGCGGCCACGGTCTCGCCCGGCGCCACCAGCAGCCGGCTGACGAAGCCCGGCGCGCCGGCCCGCAGCGTCGCCTGCTCGGGCAGCCAGATCACGCCTTCGGCCTGCATCCGGTACGACAGCGGCACGAACACCGCGGCCAGCGCCAGCGCCGCCACGCCCAGCCCGGCCGCGGCCAGGATGCCCGAGCGCCGCTCGCGCAGGCCCGGGCGACGCTGGATCTGCGAGACGGCGCGCCACAGCGGCGCGATCGCCATCATCGCGACGGCCCACAGCGCCAGCACGACCCCGAAGAAGAAGAACCGCGAGCCGATGAACAGCGCGATCGCGACGGTGACGAACAGGCGGTACACGGTCGACGCCAGGCCGTAGAACGCGAACCAGACGCGCTCGCCGGCGGTCTCGGCCGGCGAGACCGCGTCGCGGCCGCGCAGGATGTAGCGCTCGACCAGGTAACCCCAGTAGCGCGTCGCGCGCTGCGCGAGGTTCGGCAGCTCGGTCAGGTCGGCCAGGATGTAGTAGGCGTCGTAGCGCAGCAGCGGGTTGCCGTTGAAGACGAGTGTCGAGACGCCGGCGACCAGCATCACGTTGAAGCAGACCGCGCGGGTCATGCCCGGCTCGGCCGCGCGCCAGACGTAGAACGCGAGCGCGGCGACGAACACCTCGACCAGCATGCCCGCGGCGCCGACCGTCGCGCGGGCCCAGCGCGAGCGCAGCACCGTGGCGGCCGACGCGTCGACATACGGCACCGGCATCATCACCAGCAGCATCACGCCCATGTCGTGGACCTCGCCGCCCCCCGCGCGCGTGGCGGTGGCGTGGCCGAGTTCGTGCAGCGCCTTGATGACCGGGAACACGAGCCCGAGCAGCAGCAGGTTGTCGGCCTGCAGCACCCGGTCCGAGAGGTTGTGCGTGAGCTCGGGCCAGGACTGCGGCAGCAGCACCAGCGCCGGCAGCACCACGGCCAGCCACAGCAGCCCGCCGACGGGGCTCCACAGGCGCCGCCACCAGGGCGCGAAGCGGTCGAGGAAGCGGCCGGGATCCCAGAGCGGGATGCGCACCGCCATCGGGTTCATCCAGGAGCGGCGCTGCTTCGAGCGCGCGGTCTTCTCGCCGCGGTCGAACAGCTCGAGCGCGTCGGGCGGCACGTTGGTCGCGAGCAGGTCGCAGCTGTGCAGCTGGCCGAGCAGCTGGATCAGCTCGTCCTGGGTCGGCGCATCGGCGCCGAGGTGGCGCTGCGCGAGCCGCCACAAGTCCTGCATCGTGCGGCGCCCGTCCATCGCCGCGAGGATCAGCCGCGCGGCCGGCGTGAAGCGGTGCACCCGGCCCGATGCCGGGTCCTGCAGCAGGTACCAAAGCGCGCCGCGGTAGCGGTGGCGGTGCAGCTTGGCGCGGGCGAGCAGGTGCGGCTGCAGCGTCGCCACGCGGTACCACAGCGTGCTTTGCAGCGGCGCGTTGGAGGCGGTCATCCCGGGCGGCCGCTCAGGGCATCCAGTTCCAGAGCGCCAGGCGCGCCCAGTCGAAGAAGCTGTGGGTCCAGATCCAGAGCAGGCTGCGCTCGCCGACCACGACCTTGCCGACGCCTTCCATGCCCGGCCGCAGGCTGGCGACCGGCCCGTCGATCAGCGCCTCGACCCGGAACACGTTGCGCCCGTCGACCTGCGTCGCGACCGGCGTGATCGCGCTGACGGTGAACGGCAGCGCCCGGTCCGGCAAGGAGGACAGCACCAGCTCGCCGCGCTGTGCGAGCGCCAGGTGGGCGATGTCGCGATCGTCGACCTGCAGCACCACCCGGTAGCCGGCGAGCGGCGCGACCTCGAACAGCAGCTTGCCCAGCTCGACCGGCGTGCCGATGCTCTGGCTCAGGTCGCCGGACACGACGACGCCATCGAACGGCGCGATCAGCGTGGTGCGGGCGAGCTTGTCCTGCGCCAGCGCGAGCTGGGCCTCGGTCTGGTTGATCTGCGCCTCGATGACGCCCATCGTGCCGCGATCGGCCTGCGCCATCGCGACCTGGAACTTGCGCTGCAGCTGCTCGCGCTCGGAGTTCCACTTCGCGCGCTCGAGCTTCAGGTCGCGGTCGTCGAGGCGCGCCATCGGCTGGCCGGCACGGACCGTGTCGCCGGCGCGCACCAGGCCCTCGGCGATGAAGCCGTCGAACGGCGCCACCGAGGCGAGCTGGGTCGAGCCCTCGATCACGGTTCTTGCGGCGACGCGGTGGTCGGCGTGGATCAGCGCCAGCGCCAGCAGCGCGACGCCGACCAGCCCGCCGATCAGCTTGGCGCCCGGGTGGCTCGGCCCGAACGTGGCCTGCAACGCGGCGCGGCCGCCGTCGCGGGCGCGCTGCCACCACGGCCGCTCCTGCTGGCGGACCAGCACCCACAGCGGCGCCAGCATCACGCCGAGCGCGCGCACGGTGCGCTGCTCGGATTCGCTGAACGCCGGGCCGGTGTTGCGCTCGAGCGTGATCACGCCGATGGTCTGTGCCTCGTGCAGCAGCGGCACCGACAGCAGCGCCTGCACCTTCAGCGCGCGCGCGACTTCGGCATGGGCGATCGCGCCGAGTTCGTCGCCGTCCGCCACCGGCAGCACGACCGCGACGCCCAGGTCGAGCACCTCGTCCATCGCCTCGGCGATCGTGCGCACCAGGTCGGAACGGCGGTCGAAGGTGGCGGTGTGCGACAGCGCGATCGGCACCACCTCGCCGCGGTCCTCGAAGCCGATCGACACGCGGTCGCACTGCATCAGCATCGCGAGTTCGTTGGCCACGGCCAGGGCCGAGGGCTGGAGCTGGCGGTGCTGCAGTGCGCTGGCCATCAGCTCGTTGAGCAAGCCCACGCGCGCCAGCTCGGCTTCGCGCTCGCCGAGCAACTGCTGGCGGAAGTGGTCGATCAGCCAGGCGCTGGCCCAATGGATTTGGCGCAGTGCGTTCTGCAGGCCGCCGACGGAGCCGGCGCCCATGTCGAGCACGACCGCACCGACCAGCCGCCCGTCGATCTCGACCGGGTAGCCGACGTGCGCCGCGCCGTCCGCGCCCGGCTCGCCGCCGCCCGGCGCGGTGACGACGCCGCTGCGCTCGGTCAGCGCCCGCTGCGCGACGCTGCCGAGGTACTGCAGGTCACGCTGCGGGTCGGGCCAGGCGGCGGCCACGCCGTAGGCCCCGCCCACGCCGTCGCCGACCAGCAGCAGCGCCGCCCGCGCGCGCTCGATGCGGGTGCCCAGCAGCGCCAGCCACGAGGCGAAGAATTCGGCGCTGTCCGCCGCGCCGATGAAATGCGTCCAGGCGGTCGACTCGGCGCGCGTGCGCTGCTCGTCGGCGATCGAGTAGACCGAGGCGGGTTGTCCGGACATGGTTCAGCGTCGGCCGCGAGGCCGGGGCGCGCCCGTGCGCCGCCCCGGCGACGCGAGCCGCCTTCAGTGGACTGCGGGGGCCTCGGCCGGCGCGGCCTCGGCGTCGGAGGCGGCGGGCTCGGACACATCGAGGGCCAGCGCGCCGATCAGCCGGTCCTTCACGTCGCTGAAATTGCGCATCGAGTACAGGTGCAGGTAGAGCAGTTCCAGCTCGTCGGTCTTCGCGAGCGCGGCGAGCGCCTCGCCGTCGAGCGCGCGCAGCTTCGCCCGCGACACGACCATGAAGCCGCCCAGCGTCAGCTTCTCGCCCGCCGGGGTGACCACCCGGGCCTGCATCGGCTCGAGCAGCCCGAGGTCCTTGAGCCGCTTGCAGAACAGGCGGGTGCGCTCGAAATGGGCCTGGTACTGCTGCAGGAACTTCAGCACCTGCTGGGTGTAGGGCGAGGCCTTCGCATCCTCGCCGAACAGCGGCTGGCCGCGGCCCTCGCGGTTCAGGCCGGGGTGCGACTCGTCGATGCACAGGGTCAGCGTCTTGCGGTCGTCGCTGGCCGAGAACACGAACGGATAGCGGCGGATGAACGCCGGGATGTACTTGGCCTGCCAGTGCGCATCGGCCGACAGGTACAGGTTCTGGTCCGGGCGCACGCCGAGCACCGCGGCGGGCAGCACGTCCTCGCCGGTGGCGGCGAACACGATCGCGTACTCGGTGGCGGCGCGGATGAACTCCACGGCCATCAGCGGCACGGCGTTGACGCCGGCACTGAAGGCGTAGGTCCGGTCGGGATCGAGGCACATCTTGCCGTGGCGTGCGGCGGAGACCGGGACCGCGGATTCGTAGATCAGCAACTGCTTGGGCATGGTGCCTCTCCCCCTGGTTTTCGAGCGTTCAGGCTAAAGCCTGGAAACAATTGGCGCAACAGGTAGTTGCACTTTCAGCCCCGCATTCACGTGGAGGCGGTCCGACGGTGCGCCGAGATGGTTGACAAATCTCTGCTGCCAGCGGTCGGTCGCGCGGCCCGCCGCGTCGGCGGTGGCGGGGCTGCGCTGGGCGGCTGGCGCCGACGGTTTCACCTTCCAGTCGATCTGCGCCGCGGTGACATCGGGCAGCCGCAGGTCCGGCGCCGCCGGCGTCGCGCCCGCCTCCGCCGCCCACGTCGGCAGCGGCACGCTCGGTGCGACGCCGAACCAGCCGTCCGGCAGGGCCCGCTGGCCCGGCAGGCGCTGCTCGTCCATCACGCCGCCCGCGCTGTGGCCGAAGCTCATCGCGTGGCCGAGTTCGTGCGCGAGCACCGACAGCAGATCGATGCGCCCGGCCGCCCCGCCGCTCGCGGTGGCGGCCAGCACCGCGCCGCTGCCGCGGAACTCGCGGTCGTCGCGCGGCGTCGGGTCGATGAACCAGCCCATGCCGGCGGCATCGATGTCGATCGTGATGCGGCCGTCGAGGTACTCGGCCAGCGACGCGCCCGGCAGGTCGGCCACGTCGATCTCGATCCGGCCGAGCCGCGCGGTCAGCGAGGCGTCCTCGACCAGCGACCAGCGGCGCACCGCCTCGGCCAGCAGCGGCTGCGCCTGCGCGGCGCTGATCGACGCGTCGGTGCGCGCCACGTCGGCCGTCGTCGCGGCGGTCTGCTGCGCCGGCACGGCCGGGTCGTTGGTCTTGACCGTCACCGCGTCGAAGCTCGCGCCCGCCGCGCCCTTGCCGAACAGGCCGAAGCGCCCGTCCGCCGCGACCGCGTTGTAGACGAAGCCGATCGTGGCCTGGCCGTTCAGCGTGACGCTGACGCTCGCGCCGCGCACCGTCACGCCGAGGGTGTAGTCCGTCGTCGCATTCAAGGCGCGCGACGCCACCGCGTCGACGAACCAGCCGGCGGCCGTGCGGTGGCCGATCAGCACCTGCTGGGTCGCGACGTCGATCGCCGCGAACTTGAAGTTGGTGCTGCCGTACCAGTCGAACACGTAGCCGGCGCGGCCCGCCGTGCGCAGCGTGGTGCTCAGTTCCAGCAGCGACGCGGTCTTCAGGTTCGTGACGTTGGTCAGGTCGATCAGGTCGACCGCCGTGTCGCTGCCGGCCGGTGGCAACGCCGCCAGCCGCCCGCTGGCGGCCGTCCAGGTGCCGGCGGAGAAGGTGTCGAACATCGCCCCGGCGCCGGCGGCGAAGTCGTTGGTGTACGCCACCGTCGAACTCGGCGGCACGATCTGGACCGCGATGTTGTCGAGCGCCCCGCGCGACTTGTTGGCGCCGAAGCCGACCAGGCCCCAGTTCAGGCCGTAGCTGAAGCCGTCGACGACGGTGGCCTGGAACACATAGCTGATGAACGTGCCGTTGTCGACCGACAGCGTCGCCGTCAGGCCGTTGACCGACAGCATCAGGTTGTACCAGTTCTCCGACTTGATGCTGCCGGTGAACACCGCCTGCTTCAGCACCTGCCATCCGGCCGCCGTGCGCTGCCCGATCACGAGCTTGTTGGTGCCCGCGTCGATGCCGGCGAACTTGAAGTTCGTCTTGCTCTGGTAGTCGAAGACGATGTAGCTGTTCGCGTCCCAGCCGCCGGTCGGCTTGATGATCTTGGCCTTGGCCAGCACCTCGTAGTACGTGGGCAATGCATCGCCGACCTGGTAGACCGCCACCGCGTCGGAGATCGACGAGCTCGAGGCCACCTGCAGCGCGCCGCCCGAGACCTGCCAGGTGCCGCTGTCGGCCGCGAGGCCCTGCAGCGCGCCGTCGTTCAGGTCGGCCGAGCGCAGCACGTCGCGCTTGCCGCCCGGCACGTTGCCGGCCTGCGGGTCGCGCGGCGCGCCGGTCTGGTCCTGCCACGCGAAGTCCTGCTGGCGCACGACGCCCAGCTCGCCGGTCGGCTCGCCGTTGCGCACGTCGCCGGCGCTGCCGAGCGTCGGATCGGCACCGTCGCTGGCCGACAGCGCGTACAGGAACTCGGCCAGCTGCGGCTGCAGTGTGCGGCTGACGGTGGCCTGACCGAACGGCGCGAACGGCACCAGGTAGCTGTTGAACTCGCCGACCCAGTCGATCAGCCGGTCGCCGCCGGTGTTGCCGATCAGCACGTCGCGGCCAGCGCCGCCGAAGGCGCGGTCCTCGTAGCTGTAGTGGGTGTCGGGTGTCGTGTTCGGCGCACCGTCGAGGCCCTGGTCGTCGTCGGCGTTCAGCAGGTCGTCGCCCCAGCCACCGTACAGGTCGTCGCGGCCGGTGCCGCCGACGAGCCAGTCGTTGCCGTAGTCCCCGAAGATGCGGTCCTCGCCGTCGGTCGGCCGGTGGGTCGTCGTGTTCGCCGCCGGGTAGGTGTCGAGCGGCGCACCGTCGTTGGCGTCGAAGTTCAGCAGGAAGCCGACGATGCGGGTCATCGGCGCGTACTCGTCGTACTTCAGGAACTCGCCGGTGGCCGGGTTGTAGGCCAGCACGTTGCCGGCGTTGGCCGGCGCCGCATAGAAGCCCGGCAACGCCTCGGCGCCCGAGATCGCGTCGTCGCCCCAGCCGCCGTGCAGGAAGTCGTTGCCCCAGCCGCCGTAGATGATGTCGTCGGCGAGCGCCGGGTCGAACAAGGTGTCGAGGCCCTTGCCGAACGGCGTCATGTCGGCCGTCTTCTTCAGCTGGCCGGTGACGTTGATCGTCGCGCTCTGCACCGAGCCCGGCGTGCTGATGAAGGTCTGCACGGTCGCGACCGTCAGGCCCGCGAGCGGCTCGGTCGTGCCGTTGCGGGTCGTCAGCAGCCGGCCGTCGTCGCCGAGCACGCCGTCGTCGCCGGTGCCGCCGGAGATCCAGTCGTGGCCCCAGCCGCCGATCAGGTCGTCGTCCTGCCCTTCGCCGAACAGCACGTCGTTGCCGCTCATGCCGTAGACGAAGTCGTCGCCCGATTCGCCGTGCAGTTCGTCGGCGGCGCCGATGTCCACCGCGCCCGGCACCTGGTCGATGCCGCCCGGGGTGTAGTCGAGCAGCTCGGCCGAGCGCACGACGATCGGCGAGTCGCCCGCGATGCCGGCATAGGCGTCGTCGTAGGTGAAGCTGCGGTAGGTCGTCGCGCCGCCGGCCCCCACGGCGACGACGCGGCGGATGTTGCCGTTGTCGCCGAGGATCATGTCCGAGTCGCGGCCGTGCAGGCCGTCGCCGGTGTGGTCGCGCGCGACATCGGTTCCCGCGCCGCCGAAGATCAGGTCGGCCTCGTCGTCGCGCTGGCTGCGCAGGTTCAGGCTGAACATCGTCGAGCTGCCGCCGACGATGTCGTCCTGGCCGAGGTTGCCGAAGATCAGGTCGGTGCCGGCATTGCCCTCGATGTAGTCGTCGCCGTCGGTGGCGAGTTCGACGGAGGCCTGCGTCACGTGCAGGCCGCTCGCGTCGCGCACCGCCGCGACGGCGATGTCGATCGAGCCGTCGCCCTGGATCGTGTCGTTGCCGCGCTGGCCGAAGATCGTGTCGCGGTTGGCGCCGCCGGCGATGAAGTCGTTGCCGAAGTTGGCCGCCAGCGTGGTCGGGTCGAGCGTGAGGGTCCAGTCGGCCCAGGCCGGTGCCGCGTACGGCGGCGCGACCTGGCCGCCGACCAGCGGCGCGCCGTTGAGGTCGTACAGGCCGGCAGCCACGGTCGTGAAGCGCGGCTTGATGGCGTTCAGCGAGCCCTTGCTGAAGTCCAGCAGCACGTTGTCGCCGAACACCAGGTCGTCCTGCGCGCCGCCGTCGAGGCGGTCGCCCGCGGCGCCGCCGGCCAGCACGTCGTCGCCGTCGCCACCGCGCAGGGTGTCGACACCGCCGGACGCGCGGTCGATGGTCTCGACCCGCACGATGACGTTGCCGAGACCGGCCACCGGCGCGAACTCGATCCGCGCCGCGTCGCCGACCAGGATGTCGTTGTCCGCCCCGCCGTCAGCGAGGTCGGCGCCGAGCCCGCCGAGCAGCAGGTCGTTGCCGGCGTCGCCATACAGCTTGTCGTCGCCCGTGACCAGGCGCGTGACGATGCTCAGCAGCTGCGTCGGGCCATCGTTGCCGGCCACCCGCGCGAAGTCGATGCGCGCGTCGTCGCCGGCCACGATGTCGGCGCCTGCGCCGGCATGCACCTCGTCGTTGCCGGCCCCGCCGATCACCAGGTCGGCGCCGCCGCCCGCATAGATCGTGTCGTCGCCGCCGATCGTCTCGTCGATCGACCAGACCACGCGCGGCCCGCGGAACAGCCCGTCGGTCTGGTCCTCGGGGAAGGCCGAGACGCGGTAGAAGTAGTTGTTCTTCTGCACCGGGGTCGTCAGCGGGTAGTTCCCCACCGGCTGGGCGTCCCAGGTCCGGTCGACGGTCAGCGTGTTGGCGGTGTTGCCGGTGATCGTGCGGTACTGCACGTGACCTTGCGGCGAGATCGCCTGCACGCTCAGACCGACCAGCCCGCCGTACAGCTGCGAGAACGCGGCGTTCGCGTCGGTGAGCGTGCTGACGGTCGAACCGGTCAGCGGCGGGTTGGTCGGGCTCAGCGGCACCGAGTGGCCGAGCCGCGTGACGATCTCGTCGACCAGCACGTTGTTGTCGGTGGTCGGGTCGCGGTCGGGATCGACCGACACCGTTCTGACGTAGTCGACACGGCCGCGGTCGCCGAACAGGATGTCGTCGCCGCTGCCGCCGGTGATCTTGTCGGCACCGTCCCAGCCGAACACGACCAGCGGCAGGCTCGACGCACTGCCGTCGGCCGTGTCGTCGCCGCTGTTCAGGTTCAGCGCGAACGCGCCGTCGTCGCCGTTCTGCAGGTTCACCGTGACCTTGTCGTTGCCGGCGCCGGTGTCGAGGAGGGTCAGCGTGTAGAAATCGCCGGTGCGCGCGGTGGTGTGGTCCTCGGCGTTGGTGGTGTAGTCGACGCGCACCGTGTCGTCGCCGCGGCCCAGGCTGACCTGGACCACCTCGATGTCGCCATAGCTCACGCCGCTCGGCTGCGGCCGGCCGTTGAACAGGATGCTCGGGCCCATGCCGAAGCCGGTGATCCGGCCGTGCGTATCGCCGCCGGCGATGCGGAACTCGCTGCGGTCGGTCGGCACCGCGGCACCCGCCGGCGTCGTCGGATTCTTCAGCTTGACCCAGCGCGTGTCGGCGTCGGTGCCGGCGCCGATGCTCTCGATCTCCCACGAGCGGCCCAGCCCGGGGCCGACGCTGATCTCGATGCGGCGGCCGACCAGCGGGGCGCCCGGATCGAGCTTCGCCACCGCATCGAGCGCCGCCGCCTCGACCAGCAGCTTCAGGTTGGCCGCGTCGAAGCCGCGGACCACGCCGTCGGCCGAGCTCAGTGCGCCGTTTTCGTTGGCGACGCTGTCGTTGTCGTACACGAACAGGTAGTCGACCTGCTCGCTCTCCTTGGCGAAGAAGTTTGCGCTCAGCGAGGTGATGGCGTACTGGCTGTCGGTCGTCGGCGCGGTCACGTTCGCGGTGCCCGGGTTGACGATGCTCGGGTTCAGGAGCTTGAGGCGCACCAGGCCGCCGCCGATCTCGGTCAGCTCGGTGATCTGCCAGAAGCGGTCGAACCTGTCGTCCGGGCGGGACGGGTCGAGCACGACGCCGGTCCCCGGACCACTGCTCAGCTCGAGCGTCTTGTCCAGCAGCACCTGGATGTCGGTGAGCGAGACGGTCGAATCGTCGGCGTGCAGTTCGGCGAGCGCCTTCAACAGGTCGGACTTCAACACCGTCATGGTCTCGAAGGCCCCGGCACCGGTGCCCGGCACGAAACCCTGCACCGCGCCGTGCGGCGGCAGGATGTTGAGCTCGCCCGGCAGCATCAGCGGCGTGGGCAGGCTCAGCGAGCCGGCCCCGGCCGCGCCCTCGATGATCAGCGGGCCGCGGATCTTGTTGACCGTCTGCAGGTCGGGCGCGAAGACCTGGGTCTCGTTGCCGTCGAACACCGTGTCGTCGATCGCGCGCACCGTGACCGTCTGCGGCGTGTTCCAGTTGGCCGAGGTGAAGGTCAGGAACATCTGCGAGGCGCCGCCGACCGTCACCTGCTCCTGGAACAGCGCGGTGCGGCCATAGGTGCTGCGGGTGTCGACCGCGTCGACCTTGATCCTGACGACCTGGCCGGCGGTCGGCGCCTGCGACAGGCGGACCGTGTAGCTGTCGCTGTTGCCGGCGGCGCCCTCGATCACGTCGATCGAGCCGTCGTCGGGCATCTGCACGATCACGCTCGGCGTGTCCTCGTCGTAGATGTCGACCACGCTGTCCTTGACGAAGGCACCCTGGTAGCCGGCCTCCTTGTAGTTGTAGGCGACGGTCACGAAGCCGGTCACGAACTCGGGCTGGCCGTTCGCGTCGAAGAAGCTCAGCGTGTTGCCGGTGACCGAGAAGCGCGCCGCATCCAGCAGCACCCCGTTGAGCTTGACGGCGACGCTGTCGACGATCGGCTTGTGCTCGAGCAGCAGATACGTGGTCGGCTTGGTCGCCGGGATCTCCGGGTCGACGCCGAGCTTGTCGAAGTCGCCATCCACCGCGACGAATGCGGGCGGCGTACCGGCCGCACCGCCGCCGGAGGGCAGCGTCTGCTCGGCATCCGCGCTGGCGACGGTGTAGCTGATGTAGTCGGTGTGGAAGCCCTCGACGACCGTGTCGTTCGGCGCGGTGATCGTGATCTGCTGGCGAACGTTCCAGTTCCCCGTCGTGAAGGTCAGGGTCGGCTTGCCGCCCACGGTCGTCACCGAGGGCCCGGACAGCACCACCTGGCCGTTCAGCACGTTCATCGTCACCGTCACGTTTGCGGTCGGCGCCTTCGTCAGCACCACGTCGAAGGTGTCGGTGAAGCCGGCCACGCTCGGGCCGTTCTCGAGCACGGTGTTGTCGCGCCCGGTCGGCGTGATGATCACGCCGTCGCGGTCGTCGTCCTCCATCAGCACCTTGACGCTCAGGGTCTGCGCGGCCTGGTAGTTCGGGTCGCTGCTGTCGCTGCTCTTCAGGCTGTGGTTGATGAAGGTGAAGCGCCGGCCTTCGCTGGCGGTGTCGTGCGCGGCCGCGAACTTGACGTACTGCACCTTGTCCCAGTTGCTCGCGTCGAAGGTCAGCGTCGGCACGTTCGCGGCGCCGGTCAGGCTGTCGAAGCCCAGCGACGTGTTGAGCAGGCCGAGGTTCGAATAGTCCTCGACCGGGCTGACCACGCCGTCGAAGAAGAACTCCAGGTCCTTGAAGTTCTTCGCCGCGTCCTCGGGCGACATGCCGGCCGGCACGACCTTGATCCGCACCGTGCCGGTGGGCGCGCGCGTGAGCCGGATGCCGTAGTAGTCGTAGGCCCAGCCGGCGCTGGCCACGCTCGAGTCCTCGACCACGCGCGAGCTGCCGCCGCTCTCGGTGACGATGACGAAGCTCTCCTCGTTGTCGGCGACGTTGGCCGACACGCCTTCGATCGGCACGCCGCTCCAGTCGGGATCGCTGTCGGGGGCGTTCTCGACGCTGTGCAGGATCACCCCGCTGTGGCCCTTGAAGTCGTTGCTGACCACGGCCACCGGCGCGCCCGACGGGTTGACGCCGACGAAGAAGGTGTCGCTGCCCAGCCCGCCGTCGATCTCGGTCACGACCTCCAGGCCGGTGGACTGCACGAAGAAGCGGTCGTCGCCCTCGGCGCCGTCGGCCACGATCTTTTCGATGTTGACGTAGCTGACGTTCAGGCCGGCGCCGAAGATGCCGGCGTCGGTGATGACGAAGTCGTCGCCGAACTCGGTGCCGACGATGCGCACCGTGTCGAAGCCATCGCCGCCGTCGATGCCGACCGGCGCGTTGACCACGTACAGGATCGTGTCGGCGCCGCCGTCGCCCTTCATGTCGGTGCGGGCGCGCTCGTTGTCGGTCGAGCCGCGCAGCGCGAACGCACGCACCGTGAACACGTCGTCGCCGTCGCCGCCGTTCAGGTTCAGCACCGCGATGTTGTGGAACACGGTGAACTGGTCGGCGCCGTCGCCGCCGTTGATCGTGGTGGCCGCGCTCACGCCGTTGGAAAGCCAGCCGCGGGTGATCTCGAGCGACGTGAACACGTCTTCCGCGGTGATGCCGGTGATCGCCGGCTGGCCCGCGAAGTCCTTGACCCGCTCGGAGCGGAACACCTGCCCGACCTGCACCTTGTCGGCGCCCAGGCCGAGGTTGACGGTCGTGGGCACGAGCACGTCGTCGAGCGCGACGATGTCGTCGCCGGCGAGCGTGTTGACCGTCAGCCCTTCGAGGTTGCGGTAGTTGAACCGCTCGACGTTCGCGCCGCCGTTGTTGATCAACGCGACGAAGCCGGTGTCGGTGTCGCTGCCCAGCACCTCCAGTTCGGTCTTGTAGGCGGCGGTGATCGCCGCCTCGAGCTGTGCCTTCAGCGGATCGCCGACCGCGTCCCAGGCGGCGCCGATCGCGTCCAGCAGCAGCGGCGGCAGCGGCTTGACGCCGTAGGCCGCGGTGATCGCCTTGGCGATCTCCTCCAGCTTGCCGGGGAACTGGCCGGTGTCGGTGGCGAGGAGACCGGTGACGAGCGTCTTGACGGCGGCGGCGCTCGGGGTGCCGGCGCCACCCGGGTTGGCGTCGATGGCGGCCAGCACGCCGGTCTGCACCGCGGCGGTGTAGAGCCCGATGAGGGTGTGCACCAGCCCGGCCGGGATGTCGTGCGGCCCGTAGGAATCCTCGAGCGCCTGCAGCACCGCGCGCAGCTTGTCGGGCTCCTCGGAGTTGAAGATCTTGTCGGTCAGGCCCTCGACCACGTCCTTCGGTGCCGGCGCGTCCTTTCCGACGAGCTTCGGCAACGTCGGGAAATAGAAGTCGGCCATGCCGCGCAGCAGCACGGTGTCGGCTCGCGGCGTGCCGATCAGCACCAGCTGGTCGGTGTCGCTCTTGTCCGGGCCGCTGTCGTAGGCGGTGCTCAGGTCGGTGATGTTGCCGCCCCGCGCGGTGATGCGGTAGGTGTCGCTGCCCTGCTCGCCGTCGAGCACGTCGGAGCCGTAGCCGGCGACGAGCAGGTCGTTGCCGAGACCTCCCTTGACGACGTCGTTGCCGTTGCCGCCTTCGAGGAAGTCGTTGCCGTCGTCGCCGAACAGCTTGTCGGGATCGGACTCGCCGTAGATCGTGTCGTTGCCGCCATCGCCGTAGAGGCTGTCGGCGCCGGTGCCGCCCCAGATGATGTCGCCGTCGCCGACGCTGACCGAGCCGTCGTCGCCGTGGATCACGTCGTTGCCGGCGCCGCCCAGGATCTTGTCCGCACCCATCCCGCCGAAGATCGTGTCGGCCTCGCCGCCGACGGTCACGGTCGGCTTCGCGAGGTCGCCGCCGATGAAGGTGCCGAAGTCGCCGAACAGCGTGTCGTCGCCGAGGCCGCCGTCGATCGTGTCCAGGCCCGAGCCGCCGAAGACGACGTCGTTGCCGGCGTCGCCGTGGATCGTGTCGTTGCCCTTGCCGCCGTACAGCCAGTCGTCGCCCTCGCCGCCGCTGATCAGCAGGTCCGCGAAGCCCGCACCGACCTCGGTGTCGCTGACGACGGCGGGGCTGTTGTAGGTGAACAGCGCGCCATCGCCGACGACGATGTCGTTGCCCTTGCCGCCGTCGAGCAGCTTGTCGGCCGCGCCGGAGCCGGCCACGATGTCGTCGCCGTCGTTGCCGCGGATGGTGTCTGCGCCGTCGCTGACGCCGATCAGCGCGCGCACGTAGCCGTGGCGCACCGCCATGTCGATCAGGCCTTCGGTGACCTCGCCGTTGTCGCCGAGCACGATGTCGTTGCCGCCCATCGCATCGATCGTGTCGCCGCCTTCGTTGCCGAAGATCAGGTCCGCGCCCGCGCCGCCGGTGATGAGGTCGTCGCCGGTGCCGCCGCGGATGATGCCGCCGCCGGCACCGCCCAGGAGGGTGTCGTTGCCGACGCCGCCGTCGATGTCGAACTTGACCGACCCGTCGACGCCGGACAGATCGATCGTGTCGTCGCCCTCGCCCCCGACGACGATGATCCGGCCGGTGACGCTGTAGGTCTGGTGCGGCTTGGCGTCGTCGCCGAGGTTGTCGGACCAGACTTCCACCTTGCCGGCGCCCGCACTCTTGACGAAGATGTGCTCGCCGAAGTCGGTCAGGTCGCCGAGCTTGCGCTGGCCGGCGAAGTCGCCGATGTTGATGATCAGGTCGCCGTTGTCGAGCTCGCTGGCCAGCACCGGCGGGCGGAAGAAGTCGACATCGAAGTCCGCCAGCGTCACCGGCGGCGTGATGTTGAACTTCTTGTCCAGCTCGAAGAAGCCGAAGTCGATCTTCAGGAACGCGAACAGCTCCGCCGTGACCTTGCCGCTCACGTCGAACACCGCCAGCGGCGCGAGGAAGCGCTCGGCCTCGTTCGGGGCCTTCAGCTGGTTGTTGAAGTTGGTGAAGAGTTCGTCCAGCCGCACCCGGCCGTCGTGGTCGTTGTCGAACAGGTTGAAGTCGACGCCGATGAAGATGCCGCCGCCGACGCCGCCGCGCGCGATCCCGAGGTTCAGCTCGGCCGCGGCCCACAGCCCGCCGTCGAAGGTGAGCTCGGGCGGGTCGGTGCCGTCGCTGGCGTCCGAGGGCGTCGGGTCGTCGTCGATGTACAGGCCGTTGGCCAGCAGCAGCGGGTTCTTGAAATCGCTGGCGGCGAAATCGGCGAAGCCCTTCGAGTCGTAGCCGAACGCGAAGTCGATGTTCAGCGCCGCCTCGAGGTTGATCGAGACGCCGAGCGGCCCGAAGATCGAGAAGAACGCGGAGAACTCGGCGTCGAAATGCAGCTTGGGCATGTCGTACGACACCAGCTTCGCCGGCTTGCCCAGCAGCAGGCCGAACACCTGCGCCGGGTCCTCGAGGATGTCGAGGCGGAACGGCTTCGGATTCGTGCCGCCTCCCTCCTGGTCGGCCAGGCCGCCCAGCACCTCGCCGGCCACGCCGGCGACCTCGCCGAGCACGTCCTGCAAGCCGTCCGGCAGACCGCTGATGTAGTCGTTGAAGCTGCCGTTCGGGCCGAACAGCTTGTTGGCGAAGCCGGCGACGTCGAAGTCGCCCGAGCCCAGATCGCCGAAGTTGTCGTACAGCGAATTGCCGCTCTCGTAGACCTTGAAGTCGCCGAACGGCACCAGCAGCGAGCCGTCGTCCGGGATGTCGATCGAGTTCAGCACCGAGATCACGTCGAGGATGGTCTCGAGCGCGTCGATGAACGCCGGGTCGACGCTGCCGGTGGCCTTGGCGATGTCCAGCAGCGTGATGTCCAGGCCGAGGTCGGACAGCACCGGCAGCGGCGTGGTCACGATGTCGATGATCGGCTGGATCGGCTCGGTGATCTCCTGGATCTTCTCGACCAGCGGGCTCACCACGTTGCTCAGGTACGAGCCGACATCCAGGCTCACGTTCCTGAATTCGACGAGCTTGAGGCCGTCCTGGATCGCGCTGCCGAACTGGAAGCCGTCGTTCGGGTTCAGCAGGCTGAACTGCGGCAGGTTCCAGTCGAGCAGGAAATCGGCCTGGATCTGCGGGAAGCCGCCGTCGTCCCCGGCGATGCCCAGCGTCATCGCGAGCTCGACCGACGCCTCGGCCGCGAACAGCACGTCGAAGCTCATGCGGCCCAGTTCGGACAGGCCCAGGCGGGTGTCGGCCGGGTTGTCGCCGTTTTCGATGTTGATCGCGAAGCTCGCGTTCAGGTGGGTCTGGTCGCCGTCGCCGTTCACGTCCTCGTTCAGGGCGGTGAACTGCAGGAAACCGAGCGTGCCCTTCAGGCTGCCGCCGGGCAGCGTGACGCCCACGTCGAGCAGCAGCTCGTCCGGGTCGTCGACGAACAGGAAGAAGCCGTCCTTGCCGCTCAGGCCGAAGCCGAGGTCGAGCTCCCAGTCGATGTTGAGCTTGATCTCGCCGTCGGTTTCCAGGCCGAGGCCCGGGATGCCGATGTCCAGGCCGATGTCGGCGCCGGCGTCGACCAGGTTCTGGCCGATCTTGACCTTCCACCAGATCTCGGCGTCGGCGATGTTGTTGACCTCCGCCAGGTTGTTGAAGCTGCGGATGTCGTTCGCGGTGCCGGCGACGAACTTGCCGCCCTGCTTCACCGCGTCGCCGTTCTGGTCGACCGCGATCAGCAGGCCGCTGTTGCCGAGCAGCTTGAACAGGATGTCCTTGATGCCGTTCTCGCTCGGGTCGGCCAGCTTCTCGACCTCGCTGCGGAAGTTGTTCAGGAAACCGGTGCGGAAGTCGCCGACCACGTCGGCGGCGCCGGCGAGCTTGTCGCCGATCAGCGGCAGGCTCAGGCCCATCACCTGGCCGTCGAGCGTGTCCTGCACGCCGCCCAGCACCACGTCGACGCCGTCGACGATGAACAGGATCTGGTCGAGCAGGCTCAGGTTCGCCAGGCCGCTGGTCAGGCCGTCCAGCACGTTGGACACGTCGAGCACGATCGTGTCGGCGGGCGGTGCGGTGCCGTCGGTCTTGAGTGCCAGCCCGTTGGCGATGTTCTTCAGGTCGCCCTTGAGCGTGATGTCGCCGATGCCGTGCGACTCGGTCGGGAAGTAGATCGGCAGCGTCACGTCGACCGGCGCGGCGAAGCTCGCGTCCAGCGTGCCCAGCACCGCGCCGAGCTGCCCGGTCAGCAGCACCCGGCCGCCGGCGTCCGCGACGACCGAGTCGCCGGTCTTGGCGAAGTCGAAGAACACCTTGAGGTCGCCATCGATGCTGGCTTCGCCGTCGATGATCGACAGGCTCAGCGGCCCGAGGCCGGCCTTGAACGCCATGTCGCTGCCGCTCAGACCCAGATGCGCGTCGAGCTTGCTGGTGTCGTACAGGTAGACCTGCGACGGGTCGTTCAGGCCGATGCCCAGGTCCAGGTAGAAGTGCCCGCTGCCCTCGGCCGCGAGCGTGGCCGCGCCGCCGAAGTCGACCAGGCCGGACGGCAGGTTCAGGTCGGGGATGCGCACGTTCAGGGACTTGCTGAACGCGGCGCCCAGGTCGAGCTTGATCTTGACCAGGTCGTCGCTTGTATCGCCGAGCAGCAGGTGGTCGTCGATCTCGAAGTCGATCAGGTCCGGTTGGCCCGGCGCCGGGTGCGCGGCGACGCCGAAGGCATCGCTGATCACCTGGTCGAGCAGCTGCAGCGAGCCCGCCGGGTTCTTCTGCGCCTGCTTCAGGGCCTCGGAGAAGGTGTCGACGAAGTTGAGCAGGTCGTTGATGCTGACGTCGACCAGCGGGATCGGCGTGTTCAGCACGCCCGAGACGCCGTCGATCTGGCTCAGCAGGTCGCGGATCAGCAGCAGGGCGTCGACGATCGACGCGAAGTCGAAATTGACGTTGTCGAATGCCAGCAGCTTGTCGAAGTTGTCGAACTGGAAGTCGACGGCCGGCGCGAGCGGCGTGGCCGCGGTCAGCCCGACCAAGGACGCAGGCAGCAGCCCGTCGTGGGTGGCGACCTTGACCGTCGTCCCGACGCCTGCGACGTAGACGACTTCGGTCGCGAAGGTGCTGTAGGCGCTGTCACCGGTGCCGATCTGGATGCGCGAACCGCGCGTCAGGTCGTGGGTGCGGTCGCCGCTCACGGTGAACGACTTGCCGTCGGCGGCACGCACTGCGCCGATGAGTGCCACCGGACCGTCGGCGAAGGTGTCGAACACGTCGCCCAGGTTCAGCAGGTCGAGCGTGACGGTCGGCGCGTCGGGCGAGCCCGGCGCGGGCAGGTTCAGGAAGTCCAGGCCGCTGACCGTGACGTCGAGCGTGACCTCGCCGCCGCCGGTCAGGGCCGGCGTGGCGAGCAGCTTGCTGGAGAAGTCGGGCAGCGCGTTGATGAATTCGCGCAGCGAGATGTTGCCGTCGGCCCCCGCGCCGCTGGTGGTCGGGTCCTTCAGGCCGACGCTCAGCTCGGCGCTGAACGCCGCATTGCCGCCCAGGTGGATGCCGACGAAACCGAAGTTGGCATCGGCGCTGACCGGGCCGACCGTGGTGACGTCCAAGGTCGCCGTCAGGTTCGCGTCCTTCATGAAGAAGCGATCGGTCAGCTGGACGCCGACCAGCTGGGCGCCATCGATCCGGCCATCGAGCTCGGCGTCCTTCGTCGAGTCGACCCCCGCGATGCCGAGGCCCGTGGCCGCACCGGAACCGTTGACCTGGCTGACCATGAAGCGCGCGGCGTTGGGGCCGCCGGGCACGAAGGTCGTGTCCCGGAGCGTCAGGCCGGTGGCGGCCGCGTTGACCTCGACCTGGACCTTGCCGGCCGTCGCGGCCTCGATCGCCGCGATCACGCCGGCGATGTCGGTCGCCCCGTCCAGCGTCACCTGGTAGACCGTGCCGTTGCTGACCCGGATCTCGACGTCGACGTTGTTGGACGACACCACGGCGACCGGCAGCCCGAGCCCGGCCGCGGCGGCATTGCCGGCCACGGTGAAGGCCGTGAGCGCAGGATCGGCGGCCGTGAGCAGCAACTTGTTGCCCTGCGAGCCGGCGACCAGCTTGCCGGCGAAGTTGGTCGCCACCGAGGAGCCCACCGGCAATTGCAGGCCGTTTCCGGCCAGCGCGGTGATTTCCAGCCGCAGGACGGTGCCCGCGTCGGCGACAAACTTGACCCGTGCCTTGCCCGCCTCGGAGCTCGTGCCCGACGACTTGGCGCTGACGAAGGCATCGAGGTTCGCCGCCTTCAGCGCGGCGTTGATGTCTTCGACCAGATCCGACAAGCTGGTGTTGCCGGCCAGGTTGGCGACGGTGACCGACACCAGTGCCCCGCCGTTGATGCGCACGCCGAAGGCCGCGCTGGCCGGCGCGAAGTTGCTCAGCACGCCGGTCTTCAGGGTCGGCACCGACAGGGCCTGGTTCACATCGTGGACCAGGCTCAGGATGGAATTGTTGGTCGCCGTGTCGTCGGCGTAGATCGTCACCGTGCCCGAAGGTCCGGTGCCGCCGGTGGTGGTCACGGTGAGCGTGGCATCGGCGGCCAGGCGCCCGACGAACGACACGAGGTCTTTCGTGGCCTGCACGGCGGGCTTGGTGATGACGGCCTGGGTGGACAGACCCAGCTCCAGCACCGCCGGGTCGTCGATCGCCGCGGCGAAGCCGACCTCGCCGACGGATGTGTCCGCGATGCGCAGCACCAGCGACGCGCCGTCGTTGTCCGCGACGATCTTGCCGTCGAGCCCGGCCGGCAGCGCGGCCAGCAGCGCCGCATTGACGTCGCCGACGAGCGTGGTCGGATTGCCCAGGATGTCGTTCAGGTCGGTGTTGTCCGCCGTGGCGGACAAGGGCACCGTGACCAGATAGCTCGCGTTGCCGACCTTGAGGGTGAAGTGCGCGTCGCCGCCGACCAGCTTGAAGGTCTCGAGCGCGTCGCCGACCAGCGCGCCGGTGGCCAGCTGGTACGCCGGCAGGCCCAGGTCCTTGACCGCCGGGTCCGTGGCCGCCGCCTTCACGCTGAAGCCTTCCAAGCCGAACGGCGCGCTCGTGGCCACGACCTTGAGCCGGTTGCCGTCGGCGACGACGTCGAATCCGTTGAGGGCGCTCAGCTGGTCGATCGCGAGGTTGATCTTTGCCAGGAGATCGACGAGCGGCGTGGCCGCGTCGGCGCCCTTGGCCACCTTCACGACGTGGGCGACGCGGTACGTGTCGCCCACCGCCCAGACATTGTTCGTGCCGCCGGTCAGCGCCGTGGTCGTGATCATCGGCGCGAAGAGCTGCACCGGCTGCGGCGAGATTTCCTTCTGACCTACCGAAACCACGATGGCCGACGAGCCGTCGGTGATGTTGAACACCGTGTCGCCGGGGCTGACGAACGCAAAATGGCCGTTCAGGTCGACCAGTTCCGTGCCGTTCCCGAACGCGTGCGTGGTGCCGCCCGCGGCGTCGTTGAACATGCTGATCTCGAAGGTCGCGTCGCCGCTCAGCTGGCGGATCGCGCTGATGACCGGGTTCGGCGCGGTGACCGCCGGCGCGGTCTGGATCGCGACGCCGGCGCCGTCGTTCAACGCGTCGAGCAGCGTCGCCGGGGTCGCGCCACTGCCGTCCGACAGGTTGGCCTGCGCGCCGGGCACCGTCTTGCCGAGGTAGACGCCGAGCATGAAGCCGTCGTCGAAGCCGACGCTCGCGCTGACCTTGACTTTGGTGTCGCTCTGGATGCCGATCAGCGGGCCGAGGTCGAGGTTGAAGTCGATCGGCAGTTCCTTGGTGAAGTCGAGCTGCGGCAGCAGCGCGCCGAGCTTGATCGTCAGCGCCTCGGTGCTCGGGTCGTAGGCGACCGCGGTGCCCGCGCCCAGGATCGTGCCGAGCCGCGCGACCAGCGACTGCGCGGTGTCGAAGGTGGCCGAGTTGTCGGCGCGCAGCAGCTTGACGGTGTCGTCGCCGATGCCCTTGTGCACGTTGGCGACCGCGAGGTTGTTGGCCGTGGCGGCGGCCGTCACGGTGACGAAGACCTGCTCCTCGACCGTGCCGCGCTTGAGCGTGACGCGCAGCTGCACGTCGCCCGCGATGATGCCGTCGGTCGGCGTCGCCTCGTGCTCGGTCTTGAACACGGCGGCCGCGAGCGCGGCGAAACCCAGACCGGCCGCGCCGAAGTCCGCAGCGGCACCGCTGGCGAGCTCGACCTTGAACGAATCGACCGTCGGATCGACGATCTGGAACAGCAGCTTGTTCGTGTTGGCCGGCGTGTTGCCCGTGCCCTGCACGATCAGCACCGAGCCGAGGCCGGCCGTGTCGAGCGCCGCGTTCAGGTCGGACGACAGGCGGTCGGCGCCGTCCTTGACGCCGTCGGCGCCCTTGTCGTACAGCAGGCCGCTGGTCAGCACGTCGGCGAAGCCGAGCACACCGTCGATTGCACCGTTCACCAGCGGCACGTCGATCTGGTCGAAGAAGCCGCTGTTGCGCAGCTTGTCGAGTTCGTCGGCCAGGCGCCCGATCAGGCTGACGACGCCGGCGGCGTCGATGTTGCCGAAATTCAGGGCCGTGGTGTCCAGGCCGCTGAAGTCGAAGGTGTAGGTCGTGGTGTCGAAGATGTCGGCGGCACCGAAGGTCACCGTGCCGGCGTCGAGATCGGTGACGCCCGAGAGCGCCTCGATGGTGATCGGCAGTTCCCCCGCCAGCGTGCCGCTGGTGGCCACGTCGATCGAGTCGATGTGGGCGGCGATCTCCGCCAGCGTGATGCGCTGGTCGGCGTTGGCATCGAGCACGCTCAGGTCGACGGTGACGTCGGCATCGAAGTCGATCGTGCCGTCGTTGACGCCGACCGACAGGAAGCCCAGGTGCGCGCCGAAATCGAGATCGGCCGAGTGGGCTTCGGCATGCAGCAGCAGCGTCTCGGCGCGGATGTAGAAGTTGCTCGCGACATCCTGCGTCAGGTCGACGCCGAACCCGAAGCGCGGCAGCTGCGACGCGGCGCTGTCGACGAACGCGAACAGCGCCCCCACGTCGAGCTGGCCGTCGAGCTCGAGGCCGAGGCCACCGGCCCCGTCGCCCAGGTGCAGCGGCAGGTTCGCGGCGAAGGCCTGGCGCAGGTCGATGTCGAACTCGAACGACGAGCCGTCGTTCGCGTTGAAGCTGCCGAGCAGGGGCGGCAGTATCGCGAAGAGCCCTTCGAAGGTCGGGTTCGGGTTGGCGGCGAAGTAGTCGACGATCGGCTGGCGGACCTCGCTCTGCACGGTGCCCGACAGATTGACCAGGTCGGCGATCGACTTGTCGATGCCGGGGATCTTCACCTGCAGCGGCGGCGCGGTCTCGATGCTGTGCGCGAAGTCGACCACGCCCTGCAGGCCGGCGAGGATCGCGGCCTCGAGCTCGGGGCTGATCGGCACCTGCAGCGTGTGGTCCGGGATCGTCGGGGCAAACGCAGTGGCGTGCGACGCAAGCTCGTTCCTCGCCGCCGCGTCGGTCACGGCCTGCGCGGTCGCGCCGTCGCCGAGATCGGGGAACTCGAGCGCGCCGTTCTGCCAGTCGTCGAACAGCGCGCGGAAGACCGGGCGCAGCGTGGCGCTCTCCCACAGCGGGTCGTTGCCGCTGCCGCCGCCGTAGACGACGTCGCTCCACGCCGCCGGCACGGTCTCGTTGTAGGTGAAGCCCGGCGTGGCCACCGGGGCGAGCGTGACCGGGTCGCGCTTGTTCTCGATCCGGAACCGGGCGCCGTCCGACACCCGCACCAGCATGATCGGGCCGGCGATGACGTGCTTGTCGCCGCCGCCCGTCACGTTGCTCAGGGTCACCTTCAGCGCCTGGCCGGCGGCGATCGTGAAGACGTGGTCCGTCTTCGCCGTCGCCTCGGCGGCGGTACGGAGCTGCTCGAACGCCAGGTCGCCGTCGCTCTCGTCGTTCGCGAACTGGCTCTGGTTCATCTGGAACGTGACGGCGCTGCCGCCGGCGATCGAGACGCTGTACTGCGCCTTGTCGGTCGGCGACATCTTCTGGTCCGGGAACGCCGAGTTCGCCAGGTTGTCCAGGTCCTGCGTGACGTTGCCCTGCCAGCTCGCGTAGACCTTGTACTCGCCCGCCGCCAGCCCGGTGGCGGTGTACTCGACGAGGCTCGGCGAGTTGGCGCCGTCGGTGAACTCGCCGATCCGGAACAGGGTGTTGTTGACGGTGTAGTTGTCGGCGCGCCAGATCTGGTCGGCGTCGATCGAGGTCAGCCACGGTCGGCCCTCGGCACTGCCGGGTGCGCCGGGCAGCGTCGCGGTCAGCACGTTGCCGCCGTGGGCGCCGTTCAGGTTCAAGGTGCTGAAGTCGTAGGGCGTGGCCGCGCCGTTGAGCTTGCCGAGCGCGTCGCTGTAGAGCTTGCTCAGCTGCCCGGCGGCCGCGCCGGCACCGGCCACGGCGTCGCCGGCCGGGCTTTCCATCAGCAGCGCCATCTTCGACAGCGTGACCGCATTCGCGTACGCGTCGAACGCCGCCTTGTCCATCACCGCCGTGGCGTTCAGGCCGCCCTCCGGATCGTCGAAGAACTTCAGCTGGAACGGGCCGCTGTCGACGTTCTGCGGGATCACCGTGCCATGGTGACCGGCCGGCAGGCCGAGCAGCGCGTCGAGCCGCTCGTGGTCGCCGGGCTTGAAGATCGGCACCAGCTTGCCGGCGATCGTGATGGACTCGAGGTCCATCTTGTTCGACAGCCCGCGCAGCTGCTCGAAGAACGTGAAGTCGACACCGAAGCGCTTCTCGATCTGGCCCTTCAGGAAGCTCTTGATGAAGCCCTTGGAGTCGTCGGCGGCCGGCGTGGCCGGGTTCAGCGTGGCGTCGACCGGCGCCAGGATCGCACCGAGCCCGCTCGCAAAATCCTTCAGCGCGCTGCGCAGCAGGCCGAGCTCGGCCGGCATCCCGATCATCGGCAGCAGGTGCTGGGTGAGGAACGAGTCGCGGGTCGAGCCGTCACCGTCCGGGTCGTCGAGCTCGGCGATGATCACGTCGAGCAGGCCGACGCTGTCCTCGGCCTTCGAGCGGATCGACGCCGAATCGGCGGTGTCGACGAAGCCGGTGGCGGCGCCGACCTTCTCCTGCAGTTCGCGCCGGCTGCCGGCGTCGAACATCGCCTTCGTGACCGCCAGGCCGAACTCGCCCCAGTGGCGCACGCCTTCGTCGATCTCGTCGACCCAGTTGTAGAGGTAGGCGCGGAAGACGTCGGCCTTGAACGTGTCGCTGACCGGGTCGCCGTTCACCAGCTTGTCGATCAGCTGGGCGGCCAGCGTGCCGAGGTCGTTGGTGTCGGTGCTGCGGGCGCCCTTCTCCACCGCCTTGTCGAGCACCGACGCACGGATCTTGTAGATGCCGTCGAGCAGCGGGCCGCGGCTGCCGATGCCCACCAGCTGCACGCCGGCCGCGCCGACCTCGTCGACCAGTTCGCCGCGGTGGGTCGCGTCGGCGAGGCCGCCGACCACCGTGATCGCGGCGGCGGTCACGGATTTCACGACGTAGGTGCTGCCGTTCGCGTTCATGCCGAGCGCGTCGAAGCGCATGCCGGCGACGAAGCCGTCGGCCAGGAAGCTGCCGCCGATGTCGCTGCGCGTGAAGGTGCCGGTCTCGGCATCGGCGACGAGCTGGCCGGCCGTGAACGCGGCCGTCTTGGCGGGCCGCACGACGATCTTCTCGTCGCCGTCGGCGACCTCGTTGGCGAGCGCCCCGCTCACCGTCAGCTGGGTCGGCGTCACCGCGGTGATCAGGAACGTGCCGTTGTTCGCGGCATTCGCGAAGCCGGTGACGGTGATCTTGTGGCCGACCTTGAAGCCCTCGTTCTCGAAGCCGTTGTATCCCGCCAGGCCGAGCAGGCCGATGTCCGAGCGCGTGAAGGTGCCGGACGTGGGGCCGGTGCTGGCGGCCGTCAGCGTGCCCTTGTCCCAGTCCATCTCGACCACCGAGGTCGGATCGTCGGGGAAGGCGCGCAGGAAGGTCTCGTAGATGAACCGGGCCGGCACGTCGTAGGCGATCGCCGGCGTGCTGTCGTCGCTGTAGTCGTCGTCGTTCGGGTCTGCCGTGCCCTTGTCGTCGATCAGGGTGCGCTCGGCCTTGTTGGCGTCGAAGCCCGGCAGCGAGTCGGCGATGTAGCCCTCGGTCAGGAAGTGGCGCACCATGTTGCCGAGGTCACGCTGGTCGCCCGGCAGCGACACCGCGGCGGCGCCGAAGCCCGGGGCCACGCCCTCGGTGAACGAATTGACCAGGGTGTGCGCCCAGTGATCGGCGGCCGAGTGGGTCAGGAAGCCGTAGCTCCACGCCAGGATCTGCGACTTCTCGTCGGCGTCGAACGGCGAGCCGGCGCCCTGCGCCTTCCACGCCATGTCGAGCACGCGGGTGAGCCAGGTCGCGTGGTCGATCGGGTGGATCGCGAACTGGCCCATCAGCGCGTCGGGGAAGCCGTCGCCCGCGACGGCGCCGGCGTTGTAGTACGAGCGCCAGTTCTTCAGCGCGTCGACGATCAGCGGGTGCACGGTGTACTCGAACGACGTGCCGTCGATGTCGATCGAGACCTTGCCGTTGTCGACCGCGTCGTCGGCCGCGTCGCTCGCGATTGCCACATGGACCTTCGGATCGAACGCGAGCGGGGCCAGCAGGTTGTCGCCATCCGCGTCGTGCGCGGCCAGCGTGCCGAGCAGGTGCCCGGCTTCGTGCGCGATCGTGGTGGCGAGCTGCGCCGCGACATCGGGCAGGCTGAGCTCGGCCCAGGTCATGCTGGCACTGAAGACGAACGCGTTGTCCTCCGGGTTCAGGTTGCCGAGGTCCTCGGCTTCCGAGAGCCCGTAGAACTGGCCCCACGGCGCGAACGACGCGCCGTCGCCGCCCAGGTAGATGGTCGAGAACGCGCCGTCGGTCGGGCGATCGGTCGTGAAGCGCACGTTGGGCCCGAAGTCGAGGTCGTCCAGCGTCGCCAGCGTGGCGGCCAGCACCGCGCTCTCCTGGCCGGCCAGCGCGCCCGAGGTGGTGAACGCGGCGACGTCGATCCCCTCGACCCGCACCGGGCCGCGGTAGTCCACGTGCTCGGCGCCGTCGGCGTCGATGTAGAAGATCTGGACCGGCGCCGGCGAGTAGCCCACGCCCGCGCCCAGCCCGGGCAGCAGGTCGCTGCTGAGCAGCATGCGCGGTTCGACCGGCTCGAACACCACGGGGCGTCGCCGCTGCCGCGGCGGCGCGGCCTCGTCGCCACGCATCGCGCGATAGGCGTCCTGCAGGTGCCCGAACAGGGCGGACGGGCGGAACGACCGCGGGGCGGGTGCGGGTTGCTGCATGACGACCTCCTCTGCTGTCGTCTGCGGCACCGGCCGGCGGTTCGGCTCGCGACGGTCGAGGCCCTCACAGCCGCGTTTCGTCGAGCACGAACCACCGCGCCGTGCGGGCGACAGTTCGCATCAATGTAAATTCCTGTTAATTGGCGGGGTATAGGTACCCAGCCATAAAACTAGGGGGGCCGGGGTGGTGCCGGGCAGCGCGGCCGGTCCCTACCGGCTGATCGTCAGCAGCCCGCTCGCCCGCGCAATCGCGACGGCCTCGGCCCGGTCGTTGGCCGACAGCTTGTGCAGCACCGCGGAGACGTGGTGCTCCGCCGTGCGCAACGCCACCCCGAGCCGGGACGCGACCTCGGTGTTGTTCAGCCCGTGCGCCAGCAGTTCGAGCACCTGCCGCTCGCGCGCGGACAGGGCGTGCGCCGCACCCCGAGCACCGGTCGGTGCGCGACGCTGGCGGCCAGGCAGGGCGATCGCGCCGCCCCGCGCGCGGGCCAGGCGGTGCACCGCCACCTCGGCGGCGCCGGCGCCGATCCGCCGGCAGATCTCCAGCGCCTGGCGCAGCGCCGCGTCCGCGTCGGCGTCCGACCCGCGCTGTGCGGCGTGCAGCCACGCCAGCGCGGCTTCGTTGGGCGCGCCCAGCCGCAGCCAGGCCTGGGCGGCGGCGGCGGGATCGCCGTCGAGTTCGAGACGCCAGGGCGCGGCGGCGTGCGCCGGCAGCACCTGGGTGGCGTCGCCGGCGCGGCGACGCCAGGTCGCGAACTCGCCGGCCTCCCAGGCGTTCACGCCGGCGCCGGGCAGGCCGCGCAGGCGCTCGAGCGCCGCCACGCAGGCCGCATCGTCGCCGCGCAACCAGGCGGCCTCGGCCAGTGCCGAGACGAGCGGCGCGATGCGCTGGACCTCGCCGGTGGGCAGCGCGAGGGCCAGCGCCTGCTCGAGCAGTTCGGTCGCGTCGGGGTCGCCGCGGCGTATGTGCACCTTGGCCTGCACGGTCAGCGCCGGCAGCCGCATCACCGCGGTCAGGCGCGGCGTCGCCAGCACCTCGTCGGCGATGCGTTCGGCTTCGGCCAGGCGTCCCTGCTCCAGCCGCAACTGCGCCAGCCAGCCGACCAGGTAATGGGTCCAGGCGTCCAGGTCGTGACGACGGTCGAAGGCGATGCCTTCGGCGAGCCAGTGCTCGGCGCGGGCATAGTCCTTGAACACCACGGCATGCTCGCTGACGTTGGTGTAGACCCGCGCCGCCTGCTCGTGGAAGCCGTTGTCCAGCGCCAGCGCCAGGCTCTGCTCGAGCCGCGCCTGACCGCCGGGCCGGCCCGCGAACATCTCCGCGGTGCCGACGTTGTTGAGCGCGTGGCACAGGATCTCGGCCTGGCCGAGCTGGCATGCCAGCGCGATGGCGCGCTCGCCCCAGTGCACCGCGAGATCGGTCTGGTCCTGCAGCATGTAGTGCTGCGACCGCACGCTGTACGCCCACGCGAGCTCCGGCCCCGGCGGCAACGGCTCGAGCGTCGCGACCGCCTCCTCGGCGTAGCGCTCGGCCAGCCCGCTCTCGCCGCGGTACCAGTGCAGCCGCGCGAGCCAGCGCAGGTTCAGGCCGATCTTGTCGATGCGGCCCTCGGCGCGCCACAGCGCGATCGCCTGGTGCCGGGCGTCGATCACCTGGTCGTCGATGGCGAGCGACAGGCCGGCTTCGTACGACCAGCTCTCGAACAGCTGCGCGCGCATGGCCGGCGGCGCATCGTCGGCGAAGCGCAGCGCGACCGCGAGCTGGAGCGCCGCCTCGCGGTGCGAGCCGACGGCCGCCGCCTCGGTCGCGGCGTGCGGCGCCAGCCGGAGCACCTGCGCGGCGTCGCCCGCCTCGGCCGCGTGATGGGTCAGGCGCGAGAGCGACACCGCCATGCCGGCCGGCGCCGCGGCCAGCGCCGCCAGCACGCTGGTGTGGCGCGCCCGGCGCTGTGCCGGCGTCAGCGCGTCCAGCACGGCGCGGCGCGCCAGCTCGTGGCGGAAGGCCAGCGCCCCGTCGTGCTCCGCCAGCACGCCGCGCTCGATGCAGGCGTTCAGGGCGTCCTGTTCGCGCGGCAGCAACGCATGCACCAGCCAGAGCTCGGCCCAGCCGGGGATCACGCACAGCGCGACCAGCACCTCGCGCTGCAACCGCGTCAGGCGGGCCAGGCGGCGGTGGACCGCGTCGCGCACGGTGCTGGGCACGCCGTGCTGCGCGTCGACCACGCCGCTGGCGAGCACCTCGGTCACGAAGAACGGGTTGCCGCCGGTGGCGGCATGCAGGCCGGTGTCGGGCCGCCCGGCGACCCGCGCCAGCGCCGCGACCGCCGCGGCCGACAGCGGTTCCAGCGCCAGCCGCGCCACCGACCAGGGCGGCAGGTCGTTCAAGGCCTGGCGCAGCGGGTGCTCGGGCCCGAGGCCATCGTCGCGGAAGGTCAGGACGAGCAGGACCGGCAGCGTGCCGATGCGCCGCGACAGGTACTTCACCAGGTCCAGCGTGGCCTGGTCGGCCCAGTGCACGTCCTCGATCACGACGACGGCGCCGCCGCTCGTCGCGCCGACGAGGTCGAGGAACGACGAGAACACGGCGTCGGCCGAGGCGATGTCGTCCAGCCGTTCGCGCAGCGGCACCGGCAGCCGCCGGGCGACGGCCATGTCGTGCAGCGGGCCGAGCGGCCGGGGCGACGGCAGGTCCTCGCAGCGGCCCTGCAGCACGAGCGGGCCATGCGGCAGCGCGGCGAGGAGGTGCTCGATCAGCGTCGACTTGCCGATGCCCGCTTCGCCGCAGACCAGCAGCGTCCCGCCGCGGCCTCGGCGTGCCTGATCGACCGCCTCGGCGGCGAGTCGCAACGGCGTTTCGCGCTCCAGCAGGCCCATCCGGCGGCGTGACTGCGGATCACTCGGGGTGGTCTGCGACCTCCGCCTGTTGGGGAGGGGCCGCCTCCTCGCTCGCGGCCAGGGTGCCGAACAGGCGGTCCTTGACCTCGTCGAAATTGCGCATCGAGTACAGGTGCAGGTAGAGCAGTTCGAGTTCGTCGGTCCTCGCCAGCGTGGCCAGCGATTCGGCATCGAGCGCGCGCAGCTTGGCGCGGTTCACGCCGAGGAAGCCGTTGAGCGTGAATTTGCTGCCCTGCGGCGAGACCACCTGCGCCTGCAACGGCTCGAGCAGGCCGAGTTCCTTGATGCGCTGGCCGAACTGGCGGGTGCGCTCGAACTGGGCCTGGTACTCCTGCAGGAACTTCAGCACCGCGTCGACGTACGGCGCCGGCTGGCCGTCGTCGCCGAACAGGCGCTGGCCGAGGCCGTCGCGGTTCAGGCCGGGGTACGACTCGTCGATGCACAGCGTCAGCGTCTTGCCGTCGGTGCTGGTCGAGAACACGAACGGGTAGCGGCGGATGAAGGCGGGAATGTATTTGGCCTTCCACTGCGCGTCCTGCGACAGGTACAGGTTCTGGTCGGAGCGGATGCCCAACACGACCGCGGGCACGACCTCGTCGCCCGCCGCGGTGAACACGATCGCGTACTCGGCGGCCGCGCGCAGGAATTCGACCGCCATCAGCGGCACGGCGTTGATGCCGGCGCTGAAACCGTAGCCCGACGTCGCCTGCACCGACGCGGTGCGGTGGCGCGCGCTCGACACCGGAATGGCGCTCTCGTAGATGAGCAACTGCTTCGTCATCTTCATCCTCCTGGGGTGGGGCGGCGATTGGAAGTGTCAACAAATAGTTACCGCGACAAATCGTATACCAACATGAGTACCTCGCCATACCCATCTTCCCCCACGAACGCGCGTCACACGGTTGTCACGCGACGCGGCGACCATGCGCCGCTTCGTCCCGCGTCGATCGCACGATGCCCATGCACTCCCCCGCCGGCGGCCGGCCCCACCCGGCCGGATCGGCCTCGCTCGCGCTGATGGCGGCGTCCGGCTTCGCCGGGCTGGGCTACCAGATCGTCTGGACGCAGCAATGCGCGCTCTGGCTCGGCCATGAATCGGCGGCGGTGCTCGCCGTCGTCGCGGCGTTCTTCGCCGGCCTGGCGCTGGGCGCCCGGGTCGCCGGGCCGCGGCTCGCGCGCAGCCGCCAGGCCCTGCGCTGGTATGTCGGCTGCGAGCTGACGATCGCGTCGTGGGGCCTCGTGCTGATGGCGGGCGTCGAGCCGGTCAGCCGCGGGCTGCTGGCGCTGATCGGCCCGCAGCCCGCGGCGGCCTGGCAGTGGAGCATCGCGTTCGCCGGCACGTTCGTCCTGTTGCTGCCCGCGACGGCCGCCATGGGAGCGACGCTGCCCGCGATGGAGCGCATCGGCGCAGGCTTGCACGCGCAGGGCCGCTCGATCGCCGCGCACTATGCGGCCAACACCGCCGGTGCGGTGCTCGGCGTGTTGGCGAGCGCGTTCTGGCTGGTGCCGGCGATCGGCCTGCTCCGCACCGCCGCGATCTGCGTCGCGATCAACCTCGCCTGCGCCGGCGCGGCCTGGTGGGCGCTGCCGCGGGAGCTCACGCCGCTGCAGGCCGCCGGGCACGCCGCGACCGCGCCGCGGCGCAGTGCGTTGCTGCGCCTGGCGGCGACCGGGCTGCTCGGCATCGGCTACGAGGTGCTGGTGGTCCGGGTGCTGAGCCAGGTCGACGAGGACACGGTCTACACCTTCGCGATGCTGCTGGCCATCTACCTCGTCGGCAGCGCGCTCGGGGCGGCGTGGTACGCGCGGCGGGCCCGCACCGATGCGGCCGACTCCGATCGGCTGCTGGGCGCGCTCGCCGCCGCGTGCCTGCTCGGTGCCGCCAGCCTGTGGGGCGCACAGGCCCTGCAGCACGCGGTCCGGCAAGCGCTGGGACCGGGGATGACAGCGGCACTGGGCGCCGAAGCGATGCTGGCGATCGCGGCCTTCGCGCTGCCGACGATCGCGATGGGTGCCCTGTTCAGCCACCTGGCCGCGGCCGCGCGGTCGGCCGGCGCCAGCCTGGGCGATGCGCTCGCCGCCAACACGCTCGGCGCGGCGCTCGCGCCGTTGGTGTTCGGCGTGCTGGTCGCGCCATGGCTCGGCCCGAAGGCGGCGCTGCTGCTGATCGCGGCCGGCTACCTGCTGCTGGTGCGGCGTCGGGCGTGGCACGCGCCGGCCGCGTGGGGCCCGGCGCTCGCCGCAATCGCGCTGCTCGTGCTGGCGCCACCGCTGGCGTTCGTCGACGTGCCGGCGGGCGGGCGCGTCGTCAGCTACCGCGACGGGGCGATGGCGGCGGTCAGCGTCGTCGAGGATGCCGAAGGCGTCGCCCGCCTGCGCATCAACAACCGGCAGCAGGAAGGCTCGAGCGCCTCGCGCTTCGTCGACGCCCGCCAGGCCCTGCTGCCGCTCCTGCTGCACCCGGGGCCGCGGCGCGCGCTGTTCCTCGGCCTGGGCACCGGCGTGACGGCGTCGGCTGCCGCGGAAGACCCCACCCTGCAGGTCGATGCGGTCGAGCTGCTGCCCGAGGTGATCGCCGCCTCGGCCGAGTTCACGCACCCCGACAACGGATCGCAAGCGCCCGCCGGCCGGCTGCACGTGATGGCCGCGGACGCGCGGCGTTTCGTGCGCGTCAGCCCGAACCGCTACGACGTGATCGTGTCCGACAACTTCCACCCGGCACGCAGCGGCTCGGGCGCCCTGTACACCATCGAGCACTTCCGTGCCGTGCGCGACCGGCTCGCCGACGGCGGCCTGTTCTGCCAATGGCTGCCGCTCCACCAGCTCGACCTGTCGTCGCTGCGCAGCATCGTGCAGTCGTTCCTCCAGGTCTATCCCGACGGCGCCGCCATGCTCGCGAGCAACAGCCTGGACACGCCCGTGATCGGCCTGATCGGCCGCCGCGGCGCCGGCACGCTCGGCCTCGCCCGGGCCCGCGAGCGCCTGGCCCGATCGACGTGGCCCGGTGCGCTGTCGGAGCTCGGGCTCGACGACGAGTACGCCCTGCTCGGCAGCCTGGTTGCCGGCCCGGCCGCGCTCGCGCAGTTCGCGGCCGGCGCGCCCGCCAACACCGACGACCGGCCGGTCGTGAGCTACCAGGCGCCGCGGCTGACCTACGCGCCGGATTCGACGCCGCGCGCGCGGCTGTTCGCGCTGCTCGAGGCGTGGCGCGTGGCGCCTCGCGAGGTGCTGGCCGGCGCCGACAGCGCCGACGAGCTGCGCCGGCTGCAGGACTACTGGCTCGCGCGCGACCGCTTCATCGTCGCCGGGCGCGATGTGACGCCGTCGCCGGACGTGCGCGCGATGCTCGCGCAGGTGCGTGCGCCGCTGCTCGACGTGGTGCGGATCAGCGCCGATTTCCGCCCGGCGGCCCAACCGCTGCGGCGCATGGCCCGCGCGCTCGCGGCCACCGACGCGCCGGCCGCCGACGCGTTGCTGGCCGAGTTGCAGGCTGCTCAGCGGCCCGTGTCGTCGAGGCCGTTCACGCGCCCGTGACCGGCCGGGACACCCAGTGCGACAGATCGCCGCCGAGCGTGCGCACCCGATCGGCCAGGTGCAGCGACGTGCCCTTCAGGAACTTCGCGGCGAGCACGGGGCGCTCGATCAGGGATGCGGCGTGTACTTGACGATGGTGCCGAGCCGCGGGAGACCCAAGCCCGCCTGGAGTGCACCGGCGCCGACCACACCGAACGGGCACAGCGTCAGGACCAGCGTGGTCGACATGACGCGGCGCGACCCGAGCGCGGCCACCAGCGCCGCCACTCGCACCGGCCCCGCGAAGCGTGAACGCCGACGCCGGCTTCACCCGCGCGTCGCGATGTGCTCCCGCTGCAGCAGCGATTCGAGCGCGCGTCGCAGATCCGCGATGCCGAACGGCTTCGTCAGGCAGGCGTCCATGCCGGCCGCCAGACAGTCGTCCAGCTCTTCCGTGTCCAGCGTCGCCGTCGTGGCGAGCAGGCGCAGCGCAGGTTGGGGATGGAGCGCGAGCGCTTCGCGCCGACGCAGCTCCCGGGTCGCCGACAGGCCGTCCAGTTCGGGCATGTTGACGTCCATCAGCACCACATCGAAGGGCTCGCCCGCGATGCAATCGAGCGCCTCGCGCCCGTTGCAGGCGACGACGGCGGTGGCGCCGAGTTCCGCCAGCATCGCCTGCACGACGACCTGGTTGACGGGGTTGTCCTCGGCGACGAGCACATGCACGCCGCTGAGCGGCCCGAGCGACGATGCGTCGGACGCTTGCACGGCCGTCGCACCTGCGATGTCGGGTGCGACGAAGGCTTCGAGGGACTTGCGGCGCACCGGCTTGTACAGCAGGTGGCCCGACGCCGGCAGGCCGACCAGCGCGTCGGCGCCCAGCGGCGTCAGGATGGCGATGCGGCGGCCCGCTTCGGCGTGCCGCGAGATCCAGCCTGCGACGTCCGGCATGGTCAGCAGCGGCGCGTCGATCAGCAGCATCGTGCACCGTTGCAGCTCGGCGTCGTCGGGCAAGCGATCGAGGATCACCGGATCGACCTTCAACTCGTTCAGCAAGGTCTTCAGGTGACGCTGCAAGCCCGTGTTTGCCGTCGCCAGCAGAACATCCGCGCGATGGGCGGCCCCCGACAGCACGACGTCGTCGGAATGGGGCGTGAGCGGCACGACGACCGAGAAGCGGCTGCCCTCGCCGACGACGCTGCGGACTTCGATCCTGCCGCCCATCAGCCGGCACAGCTCTTGGGCGATGCTCAGGCCCAGCCCGGTGCCGCCGAAGCGTCGCGTCACGCTCAGATCGGCCTGGACGAAGGCGTCGAACAACGCTTGTTGCTGCGCCTGCGCGATCCCGGGGCCTGAATCGACCACCTCGATCCGCATCCAGCGCTTGGTGTCTCGGCCCGAATGCGCACCGCCCTCTTGCGGGTCCATCGACAGATGGATGTGCACGCCGCCGCGCTGCGTGAACTTGACGGCGTTGCTGACCAGGTTGTTGACGACCTGGCGCAGTCGCAGCGGGTCGCCGAGGAACGATTGCGGCACGTCGGGGTTGCAGCTGGAGGAGATCTCGATCCCCTTCGCGAACGCCTGCATCGAGTAGAGCTCGTTCGATTCGAAGACGATGCCGCGCAGGAAGACGGGCTGCAGCTCGAGGCGAACCTTGCCCGCATCGAGCTTGGCGAAGTCGAGCACGTCATTGACCAGCGCAAGCAAGGTCTTGGCGCTCTGGCGCTGCATGCTCAGCAGCTGCACCCGTTGGGCGTCCGACAGCCCCTTGGCATCGAGCACTTCGGCGGCGCCGATGATGCCGGTCAGCGGCGTGCGGATCTCGTGGCTCATGTTGGCCAGGAAGCGCGCCTTGAGTTCGGCCGCTTCACTGGCCGCGCGGCGCGCCGTCTCGAGCGCGTGCGCGACGCGCGCACGACCGCGCATCGCGACGATGATCAGCCACAGCGCGAGCAGCTCCGAGCCGACCACCGCGACGACCTTTCGCCACGGCTCCACCTCCGTCGTCGCCGGAAAGGGAAACCAACTCGGGTGGACATGCAACACCGAGACGGTGGCGACGAACGCGAGGACTGCGCCGATCGCCAGCAGGTGCATGCCGGCGCCCGCCAGGATGAACGGCACGATCGACAGCCACCACGCGGCCGCCGGCAGGTCCGGGCCCTGCTTGAGCGTCGTCCAGGTCAGCCAGGCGAACAGCAGCGTGGCCAGCACGCGCAGCGGCCACGCGAACGATTGCACGCGCCAGCAAAGCGCCACGCCGGCAGCGACGAGAACCAGCACGGCCGCGGCTTCGACGGCGTCGGCGCCGGCGCCGCGGAACCAGAACGTCACCGCGTAGAAAGTCAGGCCGAACATCGCGAAACCGGCGAACGTGTAGAACAGCCACTTCTGCGTCGCCTCGTCGAGGTCGGTCGCCGTCGGCAGCTGGATCGGTGCCAGAAGTGTCTTCCTGAATCGCTGCGACATCGACACGTCCGCACCCTCCAAAAGCGGTCAGCCTTCGATCTTGAACACCGCGACCGTGCGCGACAGGTGGGCCGCCTGCACCCGCATGCTCTCGGCGGCCGCCGCGGACTCTTCGACCAGCGCGGCGTTCTGCTGCGTGACCTGATCGAGCTGCGTCACGGCCTGCCCGACCTGGTCGATGCCCTGGGACTGTTCGGTGCTCGCCGAGGCGATCTCTCCCACCAGCTCGTGAACGCGGCGCACCTGATGGACGATCTCCGTCATTGTGCGCCCGGCCTCGGCGACCAGCCTGCTGCCGTCGTCCACCCGGCTCACGCTCTGTTCGATCAGGCCCTTGATCTCCTTTGCGGCGGCGGCGCTGCGCTGGGCGAGCGAGCGCACCTCGGTCGCTACCACCGCGAAGCCGCGCCCTTGCTCGCCGGCGCGTGCCGCCTCGACCGCCGCGTTCAGCGCCAGGATGTTGGTCTGGAACGCGATGCCGTCGATCACGCCGATGATGTCGCCGATCCGCGTCGAGCTGGCGGTGATCGAGTCCATTGTCGCGACGACTTGGCCCACGACGTCGCCGCCCTGCTCGGCGACGGCCGTGGCGCCCGCCGCGAGTTGCGACGCGGTGCGCGCGTTGTCCGCGTTCTGCTTCACGGTCGAAGTCAGCTGCTCCATCGACGCCGCCGTCTGCTGCAGGCTCGAGGCCTGCTCTTCGGTGCGCTGGCTCAGGTCCAGGTTGCCCGTGGCGATCTGCGCCGACGCCGTGCCGACGGACTCGACGCCGGTACGCACGTCGCCGACCACGACGCGCAGCTTCGTCACCATCGCGCCCAGCGCGCGGGTGAGCTGAGCGAGTTCGTCCCGGCCGGCAGCCGTCGGTGCGCGGGTCAGGTCGCCGGCGGAGACCGCCTCGGCCAAACCGACCGCGTCGGCGAGCGGCCGGGAGATGGCACCGCTGATCACGACGCCGAGCGCCACCGACAAAGCGACCGCAAGCAAGACGGCGACGCCGACCCCGATCCGGCTGTTGCGGTAGATGCGCCGGGCGACTTCGGCATCGGCGGTGGCCTGCTGATCGTTGTAGTCACTCAGCTTCTTGATCGCGGTCAGCGCGGCATCGAAATGCCGGGACGCTTCGGCAGGCGTGACCAGCGCCGCCGCCTCGTCCCGCTTGCCCGCCGCGGCGGCGGCGGCGACCTGGTCCGTCACGCGGGCGTAGGCCGACCACGAGAGCATCGCCTGGTCGTACAGCGCGCGCTCGGCGGGGTCCGCGATCGCCGCAGCGTAGTCGCGGCGCGCGGCCTCGAATTCGGCCTTGGACGACTCGAGCTTGGCGAGCGCTTTGGGCATCGCCTCCGCGTCGCTGACCAGAAGGCGGAACTCGCGCTGCCGCAGGAAGATGGCCGCCCCGTACATCCGCAGACTGTCGCGCACGCCGGGCAGGCGAAAGCTCAACACCGATTCGGTCTGCGCATTCACGCGACCGAGTTGCAAGACCGACAGCGCGCCGAGGATGGCGATCAGCAACAGCACGAGGGAAAAGGCGAACGTCAGTTTTCCACGGACGGTCAGGGCATTCAACAGCTTCACGGAGCTCTCCAGGTTCGTTCGGGCACTTCATGACTTCGGCAACGCGGGCCGAAAGTGAAGCAATGCGTCTCTGTACATTTACTCGTATTTTTACGGTCAATTCCGCAGCTACACTCCAAAATGATGAAGCCCAGCCGCAAGAAGGCGCCCGCGCCCGCGCCGGAAGCCGCCCACGCCCGGGTCCGACGGGGCAGCCTGGCCGACGCCGACCGCACCCGCGACGAGCTGCTCGCCGCCGCCGCCCGCCTGTTTGCGGAACGCGGCCTGGTCGGCGTGACGATCCGCGCCGTCGCTGCGCTGACCGGCATGTCCCCGATGACGCCGTACCGGTACTTCCCCAGCAAGTCCGACCTGCTCGCCGGGCTGTGGCAATCGGTGATCGCCGAAGTGCACGCGGCGATGAAGGCGGCGGTCGACGAGGCCGTCGGCGCACGGGCACGCCAGCGGGCCTCGCTCGACGCGTTCCTCGCGTACTGGGAGGATCACCCCGACCATTACCGACTCGTCTACATGACCGAGCAGGCCACGCGAGCGCCCGCGCAGGGGGATGACCGGCCGTCGCTGGCCGGCTCGCCGATCTATCGCGAGATCCTCGAACTGGTGCTCGAGATCACCCGCGATCTCGCCACCGAGCTCGGCGTGGACATGACGCACGCCAAGCTGGCGGGCGACGTGCGCTTCATGATGCTGCTGGGCTACCTGAACAGCCAGCTCGTGAACCGGCGTTACCCGTGGTCGGAACGTCAGCTGCTTCGCGCGGCCTACATCGAACAGATCCTGGCCACCGTGGAACGGTGCCTGCGCTACGGACCGGGCCACGAGCCCGTCGCCCCGCCGGCGCGCGCCACGGGCGGCCGCAAGGCCCGGCCCAGGTCGCCGTCGACCTCCGCTTCCGCATAAGCGGCCCCGCCGGTCGCCAGCGCGGACTGGGCGCGTCGCGACCGGATCAGCGGGTAGAACATCTCGACGAACCAGCGCTCCTTGCCGTACACCCGATCGTCCTGCAGACCGACGTGCGCCGGATAGCGACGCGTGATCTTGGCGGTGCCGAAGAGCATGTCCCAGACGAACAGCAGGTTGCCGAAGTTGCCCTTGTAGTGGCCGATGCCATCGTCGTTGGTCAGCGCGTGGTGCGCCCAGTGCGTCGCCGGTGTCGAGATCGTGCGCTCCAGGACCCAGGCGAGCGGGTGCAACCACCGGATGCGGTACAGCGGCTCGTCCCAGCGGACGGCGCTGTGCGCGCCCAGGATGACGGTGAGCTTGACGACGATGTAGACCAGGTAGACCGTGCCGAACCCCAGGTAGATCAGCACGCCGGACGCCCACAGCCCCGGCATCATCAGGTAGTAGAAGAAGTTGTTGCGGTAGGTGACGCGGATGCTCATGTAGTGCGCGGTGTGGTGCGCCCGGTGCAGCGGCCACAACAGCGGCGTGTGCGACACCCGGTGCCAGGCGTACTGCGTCAGGTCATCGGCGAGCAGCAGCACGCCGGCCATCGCCCACCAGGGCCAGTGCGCCCACGCGTTGCGCTGCGCCGGCATGAGCCACTCGCAGAGCTGGCCGGTGATCGCGAAGATGAGTGGCTGCGACACCGCGACGAGGCTGAGGAACATGAACAGCTCCAGCTTCGTGTCGTCGCGTGTGGCGTGGAAGTCCTTGTGCCGGCCCGACGCGATCTCGAGCCCGGCAAACGTGGCGATGATCGCCGCAAGGACGATGTTCTGGATCAGGGGCATGGTGTCTTCTTGTCCCGGTCGGGTGTGCCGGGCGTGCGCCTGCGATCGGCGTGATGTGAAGGTTCGGACGGATTTTCACGATCGATGCTCATTGAGTCCAATGCATTGCAGAGCTAATATCGATGCAAGCACTGCAACAGCAGCGGGAGGAGCGGCTTGGACATCAAGCGTTGGAATCACGTCGTGGCCGTGGCCGACCGGCGCAGTTTCGCGCGCGCGGCGGAACAGGTGCATCTGAGCCAGCCCGCGCTGACCCGCAGCATCCAGGCGGCCGAAGCCGAACTGGGCCTGCGCCTGTTCGACCGGGGCACCCAGGAAGTGCTGACCACGCCCGCCGGCGAGTTCGTCGTGGCGCGAGCACGGGAGCTGGTGTTCAACAGCCGCTGCCTCGAACGCGATGTCGAGCTGTACGCCAACCGCGAGCTCGGCGACACCGCCTTCGGTTGCGGCCCGTTCCCCGCCGCGACGTTCATGCCGTCGCTGCTGGCGGGCCTGCGCCGCGATTTCCCACGCATCAACCTGCGCCTGCAGGTCAGCAACTGGGAGTTGTTGCTGGCGCGATTGCGCGACGAGGACATCGAGTTCTTCGTCGCGGACACGCGTGACCTGCCGGCCGACGCCATGCTCAAGATTCGCCCGCTGCGTCGGCAGCCCGGCGGGTTCTACGTCCGGTCGGGCCACCCGCTGCCGGTGAAAAAGCCGGTCGGCCTGGCGCAGATCTGGCGTTACGGCGTCGCGACGGTCCGGCTGCCGAAGGAAGTGCGCCTGGTCGTGAGCCGGATGCTCGACCTGGCGTCGCCCGCGGCGTTGTCGCTGGCGCTGGAATGCGACCACGTGGATTTGCTGAAGGCGGTCGCGCTGGAAAGCGACACCGTGCTGGCCGCGCCGCTCTCGGCCCTGACCGCGGAGATCGAGGCGGGAACGCTGCGAGAACTCTCCGTGATCGGGCTGCCGAAGCTGGAGTCGAACATGGGCATCGTGACCCTGCGCGGCCGCACACCGTCCCCGATGGCGGACCTGATCATCCGGCGCCTGCCGACCTCGGTCTAGCGGGACGCACTTTGGTCGGGCCGGTTGCTGCCGATAACCGGCGATGGACACCGCGACCACACTGAGCGACGACGCCTATCGGCGGCTCGGTGCCATCATTGCCCAGGTGCAGTCGCGCTTCATCCTGCGCGCACCGCCGCGCGAGGTGTTCGAGCCGCTGCTGACCGACCTGCTCGGCTTCACCGAAAGCGAGTACGGCTTCATTGCCGAGTTGCTGCACGACCCGCTCGACCAGCACCCGTTCCTGCGCATCCAGGTGCTCACGGACATCAGCTGGGACGAGCCGACCCGGCTGCTCTACGCGGAACACCTGTCCGGCAAGCGTCCGGTCGAATTCCACAACATGGCCACGCTGTTCGGCGCGGCCGTGACCGGCCGCACCACGGTGATCTCGAACGATCCGGCCACCGACTCGCGCAGCGGCGGCCGGCCGTCGCAGCACCCGCCGCTGCGTTCGTTCCTCGGCGCACCGCTCTTCCACGGCGGCGAGATGGTCGGCGTCGTCGGCCTGTCGAACCGGCCGGGCGGGTACGACGAGGGGCTCGCGCGCTTTCTCGAGCCGCTGTTTTCCAGCGTCGGCTCGATCCTGGGCGCGGTGCGGATGGAAGCGGCCCGCCGAAGCGCCGAGGAGACCGTGCTGCAAAATCGCGTGGCCCTGGTCGCGGCCGAGGCGGCGCAGCGCGCCAATGCCGCGAAGACCGAATTCCTGTCCCGCATGAGCCACGAGCTGCGCACGCCCCTCAACGCGGTCCTCGGCTTCGCGCAGTTGCTGCAGCTCGACGCCAAGACGCCGCTGAGCACGCTCCAGGCGCTGCACGTCGGTCACATCGAACGCGCCGGAAGTCACCTGCTGGCGATGATCGACGATGTGCTCGACCTCTCGCGCATCGAGAGCGGGAACTTGCCGATGGCGATGGACACCGTGCGGGTCGAGCAGGTGGTGCAGGAATCGATCGCACTCGTCGCGCCGACGGCGGCGCAAGCCGGCCTCCAGCTCGAGGTCGCCGGGCCGCAGGCGCAGGAACGCCCGTGCAGTCTCGTTCGAGCGGACCGGCTTCGCCTGCGCCAGGTGCTGGTCAACCTGCTCAGCAACGCGGTCAAATACAACCGACGCGGCGGCGACATCTCGGTGCAGTGGTCCTGCCTCGACGATTCCCGCCAGGTGGCGATCGACGTGAGCGACTCCGGCATCGGGCTGACGGACGAGCAGCTCGCGCACCTGTTCGAGCCGTTCAACCGGCTCGGCGCCGAACGCACCAAGGTCGACGGCACCGGCATCGGGCTGGTCATCTCGCGTCGGCTGGTCCACTCGATGGGCGGCGAGATCGAGGTCAGCAGCGTGGCGGGGGTCGGCAGTCGGTTCCGGGTGCTGCTGCCGGCCGCGCCGGCGTCAAGTGCCGGCAGTCCGCCGACCGAGCCCGGTGCGCTGGTGCCGGGCGCGGCCACCGGCCCTGAAGTGGCGCGGCGCACCGTCCTTTACGCGGACGACAACGCGCTCAACGTCGAGGTGGCCCTGGCCATCCTGCAGACCCGGGCCGATCTCCGGGTGGTGGTGGCCCGCAGCGGGCGCAGGGCGCTCGAGGTCGCGCAGCGCGACCCGCCCGACCTGATGCTGCTCGACATGCACCTCGGCGACATGACCGGCGTGCAGCTCCTGCAGCGGTTCGCGGCCGATCCGGTGCTGGCGCAGGTGCCGTGCGTCGCCGTCTCCGCCGACGCGATGCCGCTGGCGATCGCCGAGGCCGAACGGGCCGGTTTCAAGGCCTACCTGACGAAGCCCTTGAACGTCCGGACATTCCTCGGCTGCGTCGACCGGATGCTGAAGCCGCCGCACTGACGCTCGTGTTTCCTTCCTGTAGAACGAAACGTTCTCGGCGCTAGGAAGGCCGGCCACATCGGCGACCTGACGGCGGCGCTCGAGACGCACTGCGCAGGCACCCCCTCACGTCGGCCTAAGCCACTACCTGATCCACGCGACCGATGCCGGGACGGCCGGCGTGGCGCGCCGCGTGCTTGGGGCGGCGTGGGTGTCGGCGGATGAGGGGCTGCGCGACCGCCGCTAGCTGTCGCTCATATGTGACTTTTATGAGTCATTTATCCGATAGAATTTCTGGCAACGTCATTCGACGACCTGGCCCGCCCCGCTCGATGACCACCGCCGTTCCGATAGACCCCCGCCGCCGTGTCGAAATGTTCGGGTGCCTCGCCGAGATGATCGGCGGGTTCGCCCAGCTGGGCGCGGGTCCCGCCGCGCTGACGCACGAAGACCTGAACCGCCAGATGCGCGCCGGCACGGTATTCAAACTGACCGCTTCGGTGGGCCACGCCGGTCCGATGGACGTCCTGATCCAGAGCGTCCAGATCGATGGCTCGGTGTTCGACGTGGTCCAAATCGAAGCACCGCTGCGCGACGCGCCGTTCGTCTTTCAGCCCTAGCTGTCTGGCCGAAGCGGCCGCATGTTGCTACGCTGGTGCCTGTTTGCATCAAATCGCCACGTTGGGACCACCATGAGCGAGCCACTCGAGACCCTGCGGGCGCTCGGCGCAGCGCTGGACGGGTTGGACACCGCGCTTTGCGCTTTCGACGACGATGACCGCGCGCTCTGCTGGAACCGCAGCTTCCTGCGCTTCTTCCCCGAACACGACGGCCACGTGCACGCCGGCGAGCCCTACGCCGCGAACCTGCGCCGCTTCTATGCTTCCCGCCTGTCGCCCGAGGAAGCGCCGAACACGGAGCAGTACGTGATCGAGGGCCTGGCCCGCCACCGGACGCAGCGGGCGCCGTACGAGTTCTTTCATGACGGCAGGTGGCTGCGGGTGACCTCCGTGCCGCTGCCCGAGCTCGGCCGCGTGCGGCTCTGGAAGGCACTCGACGTCCGGGCCGAGGCGGCCGGCTCGCCCGACGAATCGACCGCGCGGTTCCTGTTGACGACGAATGCGCTCGACGACGTGGCCGACGGCGTCATGGTCACGGACCGGTTGCATCGCATCGTCTGGGCCAATGCGCCTTTCCTGCAGATGTACGGCTTCGCCGACCGCGCGGCCGCGTTCGCACTGAGCTTCGAGCAGGTGTTTCGCCGCGTCTGGGAGGCCGAGCCCGAGAACGAGGACTTTCGCGACGGCCTGCGCGCGCTGCAGGAGAACCTGCGCTTTGCCGGCGCGCCGTTCGAGCTGCCGCTGCCCGAGGGCCGCTGGACGCGGGTCGTCGAGCGCCGCAGCGCGGACGGCAAGAGCTTCTTCGCGCACGTCGACATCACGGTGTTCAAGAAGCAGCAGGAGCGTCTGCGCGTCGCGGAGCAGGAGGCGCGCGAGAACGCCCGCACGCTGCGGGTCAAGTCGGCGCTGCTCGAGGCCACCCTGGAGCGCATGGAACAGGGCGTGATGATGGTCAATGCCGAGCGCATCGTCGAGGTCTGCAACCGGCGCGCCATGGAACTGCTCGATCTGCCGCCCGCGCTGATGGCGTCCCGGCCCACGTTCACCGCAGTGCTCGAGCACCAGTGGCAGCACGACGAATTCGCCCACACCCCCGACGACATCCTCCAGTTCGTGCGTGCGGGCGGCATCCTCGATCGACCGCATCGCTACGACCGGCCGCGGCCGGATGGCCGCATCATCGAGGTGCAGAGCGTGCCGATCGATGGCGGCGGGGTGCTGCGCACCTACACCGACATCACCGAACGCAAGCGCGCCGAGGACCAGGTGCGGCACGTCGCGCGGCACGACGGACTGACCTCGCTGGTCAATCGGGACGCGTTCCTCGAAGCGCTGACGGGCTTCACCCGCGCGGGCGACGGCAGCGGCGAACAGTTCGCCGTGCATTTCATCGATCTCGATCGCTTCAAGCCGGTCAACGACCGCTTCGGCCACGCGGTGGGCGACGCGGTGCTGACCGAGGTCGCCGTCCGCCTGCGGCGCGCAGTGCGCGAGGGCGATGTCGTCGGGCGCATGGGCGGCGACGAGTTCGCGGTGCTGCAGCGCGGCGACACCCACGCCGACGCTGCGGAGGGGCTGGCCCACCGGATCCTGGCGGAGATCTGCCGCCCGATCGAGGTCGACGGTCAAGAGGTGCGCGTCGGCGCCTCGATCGGCACCGCGAGGTACCCCGCCGACGGCACGAGCGCCGAACCGCTGCTGCGCAAGGCCGACGCGCAGATGTATCTCGCCAAGGCGACCAAGCCGCCGCTCACGCGCTGATCCCGTCCCTCACGGGAACGCGACGACGCCGTAGACCCGCTCCGGCAGCACGCGCTGGAACTCGGCGATATTGTCGGGCGCGCCGACCACCGCGTACGCCGGCATTGCGCAGTCCCGCCGCTGCGTCTGCGCCGTCGGGCGCCCACGCGCATCGCTCAGCGTCGCGACCACCGGATGCAGGCCGCTCGCCGGACGGCGAATCGACACCGCGACCTCGCCCGAGCGCAGTTGCACCAGGCTGCCCGGCGGATGCACGCCGAGCGACTTGATCACCCCCATCGCCAGCGGGTCGCCGGCGTTCTGCTGGAACAGCTGGCGCACCGCGTTCTGCGGGGTCATGGCCGGCCGATGGGCGCGCGGGCTGATCTTGGCCATGAACACGTCGATCGCGCGCAGCACGCGCGCCGCATCGGACGGTGCCGCGATGCCCTGCGGATAGCCTTGCCCGCCGGGTTGCTCGTGGTGCTCGGCGAGCGTGCGCAGCCAGCTCTCGTCGGTCACGCCCAGACCGCGCAGCAGCTCGGCGGCCGCGACCGGGTGCGCGCGGATCTCGCGCATCTGCCTGGCGGTCGGCGGCTCGCCCTGTTCGGCCATGGCGGCCTGGAGCTCGAAGATCGGCAGGTTCATCGTCAGCGCGGCGCTGGCCAGCGCATCGACCTGGGCCGTGCTCCAGCCGAGCTGCTTGCCGCTGATGAGCGCAATCGTGGCGCAATGCAGCGCGTGGGTCAGCGGGTACAGCGCGAAGCGCCGGTCGTCCTGACGCACGCACAGGAACAGGGCCACGTCCGCATCCGCCTCGACCAGCGCGCGCAGGTCGTCGAGGAAGGAAGCCAGTTCTGCCGGGCCGGCCTGGCGCGCGACCAGCTGGCGGGCCAGCTTCTCGAACCGCCACAGCAGGCGCGACCAGTGGTCGAACAGCGACAGCGCGTGCAGCGAGGGAACCGCGCTCGCCGCACTCGCGCGCGCCTTCCGTTCGGCCTCGACCGCGGGCCGCTCGGCCCACGCGCCGCGTTCGAGCAAGCTCTCGTACTGCGCTTCCTCGATCAGCAGGTGCCCGGCGTTCAGCAACAGGCGGCCCTGCGCATCGAGGATGCGAAACGGCAGCGGCTGGCCGATCGCGAGCAGGTCGCGCACGGCCGGCAACGGAACACGTTCGGAGAGGTCGTTCATGGTGCGCAGTGTCGTCAGCGCACAGTCTGCGCCGCGATCGGCGCTGCGGGCACCGGATTTCCCTACGCCGACCGGGCTCGAACGCCTAGCCGATCACGGAACACTGTGCGATTCCGGCGTCGACCAGCACATGCTGGCCGGTCATGCCGTTGCTGTCGTCGGCGGCCATGAACAGCGTCACCCGTGACACGTGCCCGGCATCGAGCCGGATCTTCAGGCACTGCGCGTCGAGGAAGGCCTGGTCCGCGGCGCTGTCGCGGTGCAGCGCCGCCTGGCGTTCGGTCACGATCGCGCCCGGCACGACGGCATTCACCCGGATGTTGCGGGCGCCGAGTTCACGCGCCAGCGTGCGGGTCAGGCCGAGGATGCCGGCCTTGGCGGTCGTGTAGCCGGCCAGGTTCGGCCGCCCGCGCATCCACGAGACCGAACCCATGTTGATGACCGAGCCGCCGCCGGCCGCGGCCATCGCCGGGGCGACGGCCTGGATCGCGAAGAAGTAGTGCTTCAGGTTCAGCGCCAGCCGGTCGTCCCAGAAGTCCGGCGTTACCTCCTCCATCGCGTGCCGGTCGTCGCGGCCGGCGTTGTTGACGAGGACGTGCACCGGCCCGTGGCGCTCGATCAATTCGCGCAGCAGCTGCTGGTAGGTCGGCACGTCCCGCACGTCGCACATCGCATAGTGCGGCGAGGGCCGGCCGGCGGCTTCGATCTCCGCCACCAGCGCGTCGCCGCCGTCGGGGCGCGTACCGCAGAACGACACGCGCGCGTCCTGCGCGGCGAACGAGCGGACCAGGTCGGCGCCGATGCCGGAACTGCCGCCGCTGATGAACACGTGCCGGCCGGCGAGCGAGGGATAGCGCGTCACGGCCGCCTCACCAGCCGGCCGGGAGCACGTCCCGGAGCTCGACCGCGCGGCCGGTGGCGATGCTCTGGTGCGCGGCCAGGCCGGTCGCGACGCTGCGCAGCCCCTCTTCGAGCGACACCTCGGCCGGCGTGCCATTGCGGATCGCGGCGGCGAACTGGCGGTGCTCGATGAACGACGCGCCGAAGTGCTGGCCGGCGTACTTGACCGTCGAGTCCCAGACGCGCCGCACCGACACACCGCGCTCGGTGCCGCTCGGCGCGCCCCACGCGGCCCGCGTGCCCCAGTCCTCGCGGCGGCCGTAGCGCAGCGTCAGCGAAGGCAGCAGCGATTCGAGCTTGCCTTCGTCGCCGACCACGGTGATGTGCTCGTTGTCGACCGAGTTCTCCGCGAACATGCACAGGTCGAGCATCGCGCGCGCGCCGCTCGGATACTCGACGATCACGTAGGCGCTGTCGAGGATGTCGGGCGTGCGCCCGCCGTAGCGCTCGTCGAGGTGGTTCACGCGCTGCCCGCCGGAGGCGAACACGCGCTGCGGCCGCTCGCCGAGCACGAGGTCCATCAGGTTGAAGTAGTGGCAGCACTTCTCGACCAGCGTGCCGCCGGTGTTGGCGCTGAAGCGGTTCCAGTCGCCGACCTTGGGATAGAAGGGCTCGCGGTGCTCGCGGATCGCCACCTGGTGCAGCCGGCCGATCCGCCCGGCATGCGCCATGCGGATCATCTCGGCCACCGGCGGCATGTAGCGGTACTCCTGCGCGACCCACACCAGCGCCTGGCGCCCGCGCGCCCGCTCGACCACGTCGAGCCCGTCGGCGATCGTCGTGCACAGCGGCTTCTCGACCAGGATGTGCAGGTCGGTCGCGAGTGCCGGGCGCAGCACCTCGGCGTGGGTGTAGTTCGGCGTGGCGATCACGAGCGCGTCGCACAGGCCGCTCGCGTAGAGATCGGCGGGCGTATCGAACACGCGCGGCGGCTGCGGGCACAGCGCCAGTGCCTGGGCGCGGCTGTTCTCGTCGGTGTCGACGAGGGCCGTGACCTCGGTGCCGTCGAGCGCCAGGATGTTCTCGATGTGTTCGCGGCCCATGCTGCCGCAGCCGATGATGCCGTAGCGGATCTTGCTCATGATGTGGTTCCGGGAGGTGCCGCGCGCGCGGCGCGCGGCACGTCGGGGTCGAAGTGGTTAGAAGGTGTGGGCGATGCCGACCGCGACGCCGCGCACGTTGTTGCCGATGACCGCCGGCGCGAAGCCGTTCAGCGAATTGCCGGAATTCGCGTCGTTGCGGACCTCGGCGATCGACGCGTACAGCTCGGTGCGGCGCGACATGAAGTAGTGATAGCCCAGGCCGAAGCCCTTGGACTTGCAGGCCACGCAGTTGTCGGGCGTCTTGGCCGCGTAATTCAGCCAGACCATGCTCTGCGAGAAGTAGTACGAGGCGCCGAGCATCCAGTCGTGGCCCTTGAAGTCGGCCGTGGTCGTGTCCAGCTTCCACGGGTGGTAGTTGCCCCAGAGCTTGATCTGCGGCGTGACCGTGTACATGCCCGAGACCAGCGCCTCGGTCGCGGTCTGCTCGGCGCCGCCGCCCGCCGGCACCGTGCCGCGCTTCTGGTTGTAGGCCAGCGAGCCGTAGAACGGGCCGCCGCGGTACTCGATGTTGGCCCCGAGCACCCGCCCGCTGCCGGCCGGTGCGCCTTCGGACGCACCCGCCGCGAGCATCACGGTCGCGCCGCCGAAGGTCGGGGTCTTGTAGACGACCATGTTGTCCTCGAACGCCGAGGTGATGCCGAACTGGTAGACGCCGCCGCCGATCGTGTCGAGCGAACCGGCCGCCTTGACCGGCGAGGCCGCCGCGCTGACCCGTGCGAAGGCGCTGCGCTGCACCGACTGCACCGCGCTGTAGCCGTGCAGGCGCAGCGGGCCGGTGTCGTCGGCGAACAGGAACGACCAGAAGATCGGCACGTACTGGCGGCCCAGCGTCACCGAACCCCAGGTCGGGCTCGACAGGTAAACCTGCGCACCGGCGTTGAAGAACTTGGCGCTCTGCTGGGCGCCGACGTCCGCGTTGAAGCGGTTCTCGAGGTAGAAGCCGGCCTTCAGGCCGTCGCCGAGGTCCTCGACGCCGCGAAAAATCAGTCGCGACGCGGTGTAGGTGCCGCTGTCGATGCGCTTGAGCTTGTTGGTGCCGTCGTCGATGTACTGCGGGCCGACATCGACCCGCCCGGCGAGCGTCACGCCGCTCTGCGCCTGCGCCGTTCCTGCGAAGGCGGCTGCGACGAGCGCCAGCGCCGTGAATCCGGTCACCTTGTTCATGTTGTCTCCTGGGTTGCGGTTGAAGGGGTCGTTGCGACGACCACGGATGACATGCCCGGACGGGCGTGTTGATGGCGGGCGGCGCTCATCCCTTGAGCCCGCCCTGCGTGAGCCCGCCGACGACGCGCTCCTGGAAGATCGCGATCAGCACCGCGACCGGCACGATCGCGACGATCAGCGCCGCGGAGATGATCGGCCACGGGAACGTGAATTCGCCCTGGTAGAGCGTGATGCCGACCGGCAGCGTGCGCATCGTCGCGCTCGAATTGAGCGACAGCGCGAGCAGGAACTCGTCCCACGAATTGACGAAGGCGAGGATGCCCGCCGTGAACACGCCCGGCGCCGCCAGCGGCAGCACCACCCGCACCAGCGCGCCCATGCGGGTGCAGCCGTCGATCATCGCGGCGTTCTCCAGGTCCTTCGGGATGCTCTGGAAGAAGCTGACCAGCACCAGCGTGCACACCGGCAGGTTCAGCACCGTGTACGGCAGCACCAGCGCGACGTAGGTGTTGAGCAGGCCGAACGAGCGCATCGTCTCGAAGATCGGCACCAGCAGCGTCACCAGCGGGAACATGCTGGAGGCCACGATCGCGGTCAGGATCAGCTGGCGGTGCCGCAGGTTCAGGCGCGCGATCGCGTAGGCGGCGAGCGCCGAGACGACCAGCGAGCTGATCGTCGCCAGCAGCGCGACCCAGAAGCTGTTGCCCAGGTAGCGCAGCAGCGGCTGGTCGGTGAAGGCCTGCACGTAGTTGTGCAGCGTCGGGTTCGCCGGCAGGTAGGTGATGGGCTTGCTGACCAGCTCGGCCTCGCCCTTCAGCGAGGTCAGCAGGATCCACAGCGCCGGAAAGAATCCGTTGAAGACGACCATCGCGGCCGCGATCAGCCGCAGCCCCGGGCCCTCGAGCGGCGAGGCGAACAGGCTCTTGTCGGCCGGGTGGTCGAAGCGGGGGATGGCGGCCATCATTCGCGTCCGATGCGTCGGAGGTAGACCGCGGTGACGCACAGCGACAGCGCGAACATGAACACCGCCAGCGTCGAGCCGTAGCCGACGTCGAGGTAGTCGATCGTGGTGGCGTGGATCAGCATCGCCAGCGTCTGGGTCGCGTTGCCGGGCCCGCCGTGGGTCATCGTGACCGGGATGTCGAACGTCTGCAGCGCGGTGATCGTGCGGAAGATCAGCGCGACGATGATCGACGGCATCAGCATCGGCACCGTGATCTGCCAGAACTGCTGCCAGCGGCTCGCGCCGTCGACCTCGGCGGCCTCGTACAGCGTGCGCGGGATCATCTGCAGGCCCGCCAGCAGGATCAGCGCCATGAACGACGAGGTCTTCCAGATGATCGCGACGCAGATCGCCGCGAACGCATAGCCCGGGCTCAGCAGCCACATCGTCTGCGGCGCCCCGCCGAGGCGGCGCGCCACGTCGTTGACGACGCCGTACTCGGTGTGGAAGAACCACGCGAAGATCAGTCCGACGAACGACAGCGGCAGCGCCCACGGCAGCAGCAGCGCCAGCCGCACCGGCCAGCGCCGCCTGAACGGCAGGTTCGCCAGCAGCGCCAGGCCCAGGCCCACCACCAGCGCGCCGGGCACGGTGATCAGCGTGAACAGCAGCGTGTTCTTGGCGGCGTTCCAGAAGTCCTTGTCGTGGATCACGTCGATGTAGTTCTGCACGCCGACGAACTTGATCGCGCCGGTGCCGCCGGACAGCCGCAGGTCGTAGAAGCTGTTCCAGATCAGCTTGCCGATCGGGTAGACGACGATCAGCGCGAGCAGCACGAATGCGGGCGCCAGCAGCAGCACCGCGAGGGTCTTCTCGCTCGGATCGCGCAGGCGATCCCAGGCAGTCGGTCGGTCCATGGCGGCTCCGGTCGGGCGGTGGTGCGCAGGCGGCTGCTCGGTCAGCGCATCACGCGCTTGAGCCGGCCCTCGATCTCGTCGACACCCTCCTCGGGCTTCTTGGTCCGCGCCAGGATCGCGCTGGTGGTGGTGCGGATCGCGTCGCTCACTTCGCCGTAGCGGTCGGACTGCGGGCGGCTGCGGCCCGCGATCACGACGTTGGCCGCGTCCTTGAACCACGGCGAGGCCTTCAGCACCTCGGGGTCGGTGTAGACGCTCTGAATCGTCGGCAGCAGCGAGCCCTGCGCGGCGAGGAACCTGCTCGCCTCGGGCGAGGCCATGAACTTGACCAGCTTCGCTGCGTCGGCCTTGTGCTTGCTGAACGCGCTGACCGCCCACTGCCAGCCGCCGACGCAGGTCGCGCTCTTGCCGCCGGTCATCGCCGGCAGCGGCATCACGCCGACCTTGCCCGCGACCTTGCTGTCCTTGTCCTGGCTGAAGCGGTCCCAGGCGAAGCCCCAGTTGACCGCGAACACCACCTGCCCGGCCTTGAACTCGTTGACGGTGTCGGGCGTCTTGACCTCGGCGATGTTCTTCTTCATTACGCCGGCGTCCATCATCGACAGCCACTCCTTCATGCCCTTGACGGCGGCCGGCTTGTCGAGCGTCATCTTGCCGGCGGCGTCGTTGAAGTCCTTACCCTGGCTCCAGTACGGCAGCAGGAAGGTGCAGACCGCGCCCTCGATCGGCGCGCCCTGGATCGACAGGCCCTGCAGGTTCGCGTCGCCCTCGCCCTTCTGGATCTTCTGCGCCGCGGCGGACAGTTCCGCCCAGGTCTTCGGCTCGGCAATCTTGTATTTCTCGAGCAGGTCCTTGCGGTAGTACATGAACATCGCGTCGGCGAAGGCCGGCATCGCGGCGATCTTGCCGCCGACCACGTTGGCCGTGCCGTACACCGGCAGGTAGGGCTTGAGCGCGACCGCGGGCTCGCCGACGTAGGCGTTCAGCGGCTCCAGCCAGCCGGCGCCGAAGTACTGCGCCGGATTGACGATGTCGATCATGTAGATGTCGATCGCCGAGTCCTTCGCGTTCAGCACGGTGCTCAGGTACTGGCGCTGCAGGTCGCTGGTCGCGCCGCCGGTCTCGATCTCGATCTTCACGCCCGGGTTCTGCGCCTGGTACTGGTCGAACAGCTTGCGCATCAGGTCGGGGCGCTGGTTGGCGCCGCCGGAGAACACGCGCAGCGCGGTGTCTGCGAGCGCGCCGGTGCTGCCGAGCGCGGCGGCCAGCGCCGCCACCGCCAGCCAGGTGCGGCGGCCGGAGAGGAAAGTCGATGCGGTCATGGGATGTCTCCTTGGATGGATGTCGTCGTGCCTGTCGATGCGGGTTTCCGTGGGTCGAACCGGTCTCGTCGTCAATGCACCACGGCCCGGCCGTTCGCGTTGTCGAACAGCCGCAGCGCCGCCGGCGGCACGAACACGTCGAGCCGGTGCCCCGGCGCCTGCTTGAAGCTCGCGGGACAGCGCGCGATCCATTCGGCCCGGCCGACCTTCAGCGTCACCAGCGTCTCGGAGCCCAGCGGCTCGAGCAACATGACTTCGGCCGGGATGCGGATGTCGTCGGCGCCCGCCGGCGCCAGCCCGATGTTCTCGGGGCGGATGCCGAGCTGGCAGTCGGCGACCGCGGCACGCGCGAGTGCCGGCGGCAGCGCGATCGAGGCACCGCCCAGGTCGGCGCGACCCGCGTCCAGCGTGCAGGCGGAGAGGTTCATCGGCGGCGCGCCGGTGAAGCCGGCGACGAACAGCGCTGCGGGCCGGTTGTAGATCGCGTCCGGCGTGTCGTACTGCATCTTGTGGCCGGCCTGCAGCACGCAGATGCGGTCGGCCAGCGTCATCGCCTCGGTCTGGTCGTGGGTGACGTAGATGATGGTCGCGCCCAGCCGCTGGTGCAGGCGCTTGATCTCGGTGCGCATCTCGTTGCGCAGCTGCGCGTCGAGGTTGGACAGCGGCTCGTCGAACAGGAACACCGCCGGCTGGCGCACGATCGCGCGCCCGATCGCGACGCGCTGCCGCTGCCCGCCCGAGAGCTCGCGCGGCTTGCGCTGCAGCATGTGGTCGATGCGCAGCAGCGCCGCGGCGTCGTTGACCCGTTTCTGGATCTCGGCCTCCGGCGTCTTGCGCAGCCGCAGCCCGAAGGCCATGTTGTCGAACAGGCTCTTGTGCGGATAGAGCGCGTAGTCCTGGAACACCATCGCGATGTCGCGGGCGCGCGGTGGCAGCTGGTTGACGACGGCGTCGCCGATGCGCACCTCGCCGCTCGTGATCGGCTCGAGCCCGGCGATCATCCGCAGCAGCGTGCTCTTGCCGCAGCCCGACGGGCCGACGAACACGACGAATTCGCCGTGCCGGATGTCGAGGTCGATCCCGTGGATGACCTTGACCTTGTTGTCGTAGGACTTCGCGACCTGACGCAGTTCGACGGCGGCCATGATCAGTACCCCGACGACGATGCGGCGACCGGCGCCGGTGCCCCGCCGCCGCGCTTCAGCGCGCCGACCGCCCCCTGCGCGGCGCGCATCAGGAAGCCCAGGTCCGAGGCGATCGCGACATAGTCGAACCCCGCCGCCCGGTACTGCTGCACCACCTCGACCGTGCCGCCCACCGTGCCGACCGGCTTGCCGACCGCGTGGCAGCGCGTGACTGCCCGCGACATCACGTCCATCACCTCGGGGTGCGTCAGGTTGCCGACATGGCCCATCGCCCCGGACAGGTCGGCCGGGCCGAGGAAGATCGCATCGACCCCTTCGACCACCGCGATGGCCTCCAGCTGGTCCATCGCCGCGGGCGTTTCGAGCTGCACGATCACCGCGATCGAGCGGTTGGCCACGCGGTAGTAGTCGGGCACGGTGCCGAAGCGCGAGCCGCGGCTCATGCCGGCCATGCCGCGCACGCCTTCGGGCGGGTAGCGGGTCGCGGCGACGGCGCGGCGTGCCTCGTCGGCGTTCTGCACGAACGGGAACAGCAGCGTCTTCGCGCCGGCGTCGAGCACGCGCTTGACCATCACGGTGTCGTTCCAGGGCACGCGCAGCACCGGCAGCATCGGCGTGCCGGCCGTGGCCTGCAGCAGGTGCACCACGTCCATCAGGTCGAGCGGCGTGTGCTCCATGTCGAGCACGCCCCAGTCGAAGCCGGCGCAGCCGACCGCCTCGGCCACGATCGGGCTCGCCGACATGACCCAGGTGCCGAGCGGCGCGTGGCCGTTCGCTTGCGCGAGCAGGGTTTGAAAGGCGTTCATCGTGCGCACATCCTTCAGAAGATCGGGGGCTCGGGCGTGGGCGCCGAGCCTTCCAGGAAATCGAAATCGCAGCCCTCGTGCGCCTGCGTCACGTGCTGCGTGTAGAGGCGGGCGTAGCCGCGCGCGTAGGGCTGCGCGGGCGGCTTCCAGTGCGCGTGGCGCGCCATCAGCTCGGCGTCGTCGACGACCAGCGCGAGCAGCCGCGCCGCCACGTCGAGCTCGATGATGTCGCCGGTGCGCACCAGCGCCAGCGGGCCGCCGACCGCCGCCTCGGGAGAGATGTGCAGCACGCAGCTGCCGTAGTGGGTGCCGCTCATGCGCGCGTCGGACAGCCGCACCATGTCGCGCACGCCGCGTTCGAGCAGCTTCTTCGGGATCGGCAGGTTGCCCCATTCGGGCATGCCCGGCGCGCCGACCGGGCCGGCGTTGCGCAGCACCAGCACGCTGTTCTCGTCGACGTCGAGATCGGGGTCGTTCATCGCGGCCTGCATCTCGGGCTGGCTGTCGAACACCAGCGCGCGGCCGCGGTGGCGCAGGAACTTGGCACTCGCCGCCGACGGCTTCATCACCGCGCCGTTCGGCGCGAGGTTGCCGCGCAGCACCGCGAGCGCGCCGCCGGGGCTGACCGGCCGGTCGAGCGGGCGGATCACCTCGGGGTCGCGGACCGTCAGCCCCGCGATGTTCTCGCCGACGCTGCGGCCGGTGACGGTCAGCTCGCCGAGCGACAGCTCGGCGCGGATCACGTTCATCAGCGCGGGCAGGCCGCCGGCGTAATGGAAGTCCTCCATCAGCCGGTCGCCGCTCGGGAACAGGTTGGCGATCACCGGCAGGCGCCGGCCGACCGCGTCGAGGTCGTCGAGCGTCAGCGCCACGCCGGCGCGACGCGCCAGCGCGATGATGTGGACCGCCGCATTGGTCGAGCCACCGAGCGCCATCTGCACCGCCACCGCGTTCATGAACGCGCCGCGGGTCAGGATGCGTTGCGGCGTCAGGTCGTCCCGGATCATGCGGACGATCGCCTCGCCGGTGCCGGTGGCCATGCGCGAGTGCGCCGCGTCCATCGCCGGGATGCTGGTCGAGCCCGGCAGCGCCAGGCCGAGCGCCTCGGTCATGCTGGTCATCGTGCTCGCGGTGCCCATCGTGTTGCAGGTGCCGGGCGAACGGGTCATGCGCGACTCGAGCGCGATCCACTCGGCCTCGTCGACGCGGCCGGCCTGCTTCTCGTCCCAGAACATGCGGGTGTGGGTGCCGGCGCCGACGGTCTGCGAGCGGCCGTCGCGGACGTGGCGGTCGTTCAGCATCGGCCCGGCCGGGCAGAAGATCGTCGGCAGCCCCATGCTGATCGCGCCCATCAGCGTGCCGGGCGTCGTCTTGTCGCAGCCGGCCAGCAGCACCGCACCGTCCACCGGAAGCGACCGCAGCAACTCCTCGACCTCCATCGCGAGGAAGTTGCGGTAGAGCATGGTCGTGGGCTTGACCATCACCTCGCCCAGGCTCATGGCCGGCAGTTCGAACGGGTAGCCGCCGGCCATCAGCACGCCGCGCTTGACGCTCTCGGCGCGCTCGCGCAGGTGGGCGTGGCAGGGCGACAGATCGCTCCAGGTGTTGATGACGGCGACGATCGGCCGGTCGAGCACGTCCTCGCGCCGCAGGCCCATCTGCTGGATGCGCTGGCGGTGCGCGAAGCCGCGCATGCCGGTGTCGGCGAACCAGCGGCGACTGCGCAATTCGGACAACGATTTGGTCATGGCGGCGGGCGTGGAAGAATCAGGTGTCAGCGCTAACGTGTTACCGCTAACATTAAGGCCGGAAACCGATGTCGACCATCAAGAGAAACCCTAGTGCCGCTGCATTGCCAACACCCGCCGACCCCGCACCGGCGCCCGCGCGCCACCGCCGCGGCCACGGCCGCGCGACCCTGCAGGATGTGGCCCAGCAGGCCGGGGTGACCGCGATCACCGTGTCGCGCTACCTGCGCGCACCGGAGGTCGTCGCGGCCGAGACCGGGCAGCGCATCGAGGACGCCCTGCTCGCCACCGGCTACGTGCCCAACAAGCAGGCCGGGCAGCTCGCCAGCGGCCATTCGAAGATGGTCGCGGCCATCATCCCGAGCATCGCGAACTCGATCTTCGCGGAGACCGTGCAGGGCCTGTCGGACGGGTTGCAGGAGGCCGGCTACGAGTTGCTGCTGGCCTCCACCGGCTACTCACGCGAACGCGAACAGGCGCAGGTGCGCGCCGTGCTCGGCTGGTTTCCGAGTGCGCTGGTCGTGACCGGCCGGCACCACAGCGACGCCGCGCTCGCGCTGCTGCGCGCGGCACAGGCCGCGCACACGCCCGTCGTCGAGATCTGGGACCAGCAGCCGCGCGAACTCAGCAACGGCTTTGCGCAGGTCGGTTTCAACCACGCCGAGGTCGGCGCGGCGATGGCCGCACACCTGCTGCAGCAAGGACACCGCCGCCTGGCCTATGTCGACAGCGGCGTCGGCGAGGACTTTCGCGCGCACGAGCGTGGCAAGGGCTTCGTGGCCGCGGCGCAGGCCGCCGGCGCCGAAGTCCGTCACCTGACCGCACAGCCCGGCGACGCGTTCGACGCGGGGCGCCACGCGCTCGCACTGCTGCTGGACGGACACCCGGCCCGGCCCGTCACCGCGATCGCGCTGGCCAACGACAACTTCGCCTGCGGCGCGCTGCTCGAAGCGCAGCAGCGCGGGCTCGACATCCCGGCGCAGATCGCCATCATGGGCTTCGGCGATTTCGAGATCGGCCGCCAGTTGCGCCCGTCATTGACGACGATCCGCCCGCCGCGCTACGAGATCGGCCGCCGGGCCGCCGTGCTGCTGCTGGCGGCGCTGCAGGACGGCGCGCCGCTGACGCCGCAGTCGCTGCCCTGGCAACTGATCCCGAGAGCGAGCACCTGACCATGACGACCTCAGCCACTCCCCTGCGCGTGCCGCTCGACGACGGCCAGTCGGTCTCTGCGCTGCTGCAAGGGCCGCCGTCCGCAGCGGCCTGCTACGTGCTCGCGCATGGCGCCGGCGCCGGGATGACCCACCCGTTCATGGCGGCCGTCGCCGACGGCCTGGCCGCGCGCGGGATCGCGACGCTGCGCTACCAGTTTCCGTATGTCGAGAACGGCTCGCGGCGGCCCGACACGCCGACGCTGGCCCATGCGACCGTGCGCGCGGCCTGCCGCCTCGCGCGCGCGCAGACCGGGCTGCCGCTGATCGCGGGCGGCAAGTCCTTCGGCGGCCGGATGACCTCGCAGGCCCAGGCGATCGAGCCGCTTGCCGACGTGGCCGGCCTCGCGTTCCTCGGCTTCCCGCTGCATGCGCCGGACAAGCCGTCGATCGAGCGCGCCAGGCACCTGGCCGAGGTCCGCGTGCCGATGCTCTTCGTCCAGGGCACGCGGGACAAGCTCGCCGAGCTGTCGCTCATCACCGGCGTCGTCGGCGGCCTCGGCGCGGGCGCGACGCTGCGGCTCATCGACCACGCCGACCACGGTTTCGAGGTGCTCGTGCGCTCGGGCCGGAAACCCGCCGAGGTGATGACCGAGGTGCTGGACGCGCTCGCGGGCTGGATGCGCGAGACGGTGCGCGCGGGCTGATCCGGGGCGGTCAGCGCGGTGCGGCCTCGATCGCGCGCAGCATCGCCAGCATCAGCGCATCGATGTCGTAGGGCTTGCGCAGCAGCTCCAGGTCGCTCGGCACCTCGCGCACGGTGTAGCCGGTCGCCACGACGACCGGCAGCGACGGCCGATGCGCGCGCGCCCAGCGCGCCAGATCCAGCCCGGAGCTGCCGCCCGGCATCACGATGTCGGTGAACAGCACGTCGAAGCGTTCCCGCTCTTCGTGCAGCAGCTGCCGGGCGGCGTCCGACGACGTGCACAGCCGCACCGCGTGGCCCAGGCGTTCGAGCGCCGGCACCACCACGGCGGAAACCAGAACGTCGTCCTCGACCATCAGGATCTGCAGCGGCAGCACGCGCGGCGCCGGCGCGTTGGCGGGGGTCGAGGCCGGCGCCTTCGCGTCGGCCGCCGCCACCGGCAGCCACAGGCTCACCGTGGTGCCGCGACCGGGCACGCTGTCGATCGAGGCATGGCCCTCGCTCTGCCGCACGAACGCCGCCACCTGCGCCAGCCCGAGCCCGCTGCCGGCGCCGATCGGCTTGGTGGTGAAGTACGGCTCGAACGCCTTCGCCTTCGTCAGCTCGTCCATGCCCGAGCCGTTGTCGGCAACGCTCAGGCAGACCTGGTCGGTCGCATCGAGCGCATTGGCCGCGGCCGCGTGCAGCGTCGCACCGATGGCGATCCGCCCGCCGTTCGGCATGGCGTCGCGCGCGTTGAACACCAGGTTCAGCACCGCGAGTTCAAGCTGCGCCGGATCGACATACACCGGCGGGAGGTCGGTGGGCACGTCGACGCTGAGCACGATCTTCTCCCCGACCGCCTTGTCCGTCAGCTCCTGGCTGCCATCGAGCAGCCGCGCGAGCTGCACCGGCTCGCGCTTGAGCGGGCGCTCGCGGCCGAAGCTCAACATCTGGCGCACCAGGTCGGCCGCGCGCCGCGTGGCCTGCTTGGCCGACTGCATCACCCGCGCGTTGCGGCCTTCCTTCGCATCGCGTTCGAGCACCTGCAGCGCGACGCTGATCGTCTGCAGCAGGTTGTTGAACTCGTGCGCGAGCCCGCCGGTGAGCCGGCCGATGGCTTCGCGCTTCTGCCCCTCGAGCAGCTTGGCCTGCGCCGATTCGGCATCGACGACCGCCTGCCGCACCCGTGTCTCGAGGAGCTGCTTGGCCTCGTGCGAGCGCCGGCCGGCGGCGTGCAGCGCGCGGCTGACCTCGCGCACCTCCAGGACCGGAAACGCGCGCTCGGGCGGGACCGAATCGTCGCCCAGCCGGAGCGCGTCGTCGCGCAACGCGATCACCGGCGCGCCGACACGCCGCGCGAGGTACAGCACGGCCGCCAGGCCGATCGCCAGGATCGCCGCGCCGGCCGCGAGCACCTGCATCGTCAGGCGCTGCGCGGCCGCGGCCAGCGCGTTCTTCGGCAGCGCCAGCACGACGGTCCAGCCGTACTTGTTGGCCGGCGTGAGGAACGTCAGCGAGGGCACGCCGTCGAGCGTGACGGACTCGCCGAAGCCGACCTCCTTCGCCCGCACGCGGCGCTGGATTTCCGGCCCCGCCTTGGCGCCGACCCATTTCTGCGGGTCGCGGCTGCGGGCCATGATCACGAAGTCCTGGTTCACGACGGCGGACAAGCTGCCTTGCGCCGCGTTCTGGCTGTCGAGAATGCCCTGGATCGCGGCCAACTCGAACACGACGCCCACGTTGCGCACGACAGGCAACGACTGCGCTTCCGGCACGAAGGCGCCGAGCACGGGCCGACCGGTCGCCGCGCCCCGGGATGCAAACAGGATGGCCGACCCCTCGCGCAGCAGCGGCAGCCCGGGCGGTCGCTCGCGCGTCGCCTGGGCATCGAACGGCAACACCGTGTTGACCAGCTGCGTGCGCTCGTCCACCAGCACCGCCCAGGCGCCGGACCCCTTCAGCGCCGCGCTCGCCTCGCGGTGGAAACGATGCAGGTCCTGTTCGGCCAGCGAGGAGGACGCGCTCAACGCGCGCGCCATGAACACCCGCTTGTCCAGCTCGCGCTCGACGCTCGAGGCGATGCTCTCGCCCAGTTGCTCGACGGCGTGACGCGCGTCCGCCACCTCGCGCAGGTAGGTGATCCGCGCCAGCAACGAAAAGCCCGCCAGTGCGGGCAGCCAGACGGCCATGACCAACAGGACCAGGAGGGTTCGAATGCTCAAGGCGCGACGCGATGCTCGGTGGGCGTGGACGGTGAGCGGATCATACGAGCCACCGAAGTCGCGTCAGGCGCCGACGGCCCCGATCTCGCCGCGGCGGATCGACGCCGCGCGCTCGCGCACCGCCGCCCGCTCCGCGTCGGTCAGGCGCGCGACGTTCTTCACCTGCAGCGCCATCCGCGGGTTGTCGGCCAGCAGCGCTTCATGGCGCATCAGGAAGTCCCAGTACAGCGTCGTGAACGGGCACGCGCGCTCGCCGCGGCGCTGCGCCGGGTCGTAGCGGCACCCGGCACAGTGCGGGCTCATGCGCTGGATGTACTTGCCGGTCGCCACATAGGGCTTGCTGCCCATCAGGCCGCCGTCCGCGTACTGGCTCATCCCCAGCGTGTTCGGCAGCTCCACCCACTCGACCGCGTCGACATACACCGCGAGGTACCACGCGTGCACCTGCTTCGGCTGGACACCGAGCATCAACGCATACAGGCCGGTGACCATCAGGCGCTGGATGTGGTTGGCATAGCCGTGCGTCAGCGTCTGCGCGAGCGCATCGCGCACGCAGGCCATGTCGGTCGCGCCGGTCCAGTACCACGCCGGCAGGTCCTGCTGCGCATCGAGCGCGTTGCGCTCGACATAGTCCGGCATGCGGGTCCAGTAGAGGCCGCGCACGTACTCGCGCCAGCCGAGGATCTGGCGGACGAAGCCCTCGACGCTCGCCAGCGGCGCGTGGCCGTCGCGGTACGCGGCCTCGGCCGCGGCGACGACCTCGTGCGGGTCGAGCAGCTTCAGGTTCAGCGCCGCCGACAGCTGCGCGTGGTACAGCCAGGGGTCGCCGGGCCAGATCGCGTCCTGGTAGCGGCCGAACAAGGGCAGGCGCTCGCGGATGAACGCCTGGAGCGCAAGCCGGGCTTGCGCGCGCGTCACCGGCCAGCCGAAGCTGTCGAGCCGGCCGGGGTGCGATGCGAACCGCCGCTCGACCATGCCAAGCACCTCGCGGGTGACCTCGTCCGGTGTGAAGGTGGCACGCGGCGGCACCCCGTCCGGCCCGTTCTTGCCGAAGGACTCGCGGTTCTCGGCGTCGCAGTTCCAGCGGCCGCCGGCCGGCGCGCCGTCGTCCATCAGCACGCCGTGGCGGGCGCGCTGCTCGCGGTAGAAGAACTCCATGCGCAAGGTCTTCCGACCGCGCGCGTGCACGGCGAACTCGCGCACCGTGGTGAAGAAGTGGCGATCCTCGCGGATGTCCAGCGGCAGGTCGTTGGCCGCCGCCACGGCCTTGATCGCCTGCAGCACACGCCAGTCCCCCGGCGCGGTCATCACGAGACGCGTCGGGCGCAGCCGGCGGATGTCCGCCTGCAGCTGCGCGGACAGGCTGCCCGCGTTGCCGGGTGCCTCGAGGCGCTTGTAGTGCAGCGGCCGGCCCGCCGCCTGCAGCGCGAGCGCAAAGTGGCGCATCGCGGCCAGGAACATCGCGATCCGCGGTTTGCCGGACCAGACATGCGTGGACTCGTCCCCGACCTCGGCCATCCAGACCGCGTCGGTCCGCGCATCGAAGCCATCGAACCCCGACGCCGCGAGATCGAGCTGGTCGCCCAGCACGACGACCAGCGTGCGCAGCTCAGCCACGCGGCGCCGGCTTGCGCCGGCAAGCCTCGGAACAGAACTTGACCTCGGCCCAGTTCTTCGCCCAGCGCTTGCGCCAGGTCATCGGCAAGCCGCACGCCGCGCACGGCTTGCTCGGCAATGCCGCCTTGTTGCCGCGGAATCCGACCGGGTGCTGGCTCATGGCGACGATCGTACGGTCAGCGGCGCCGGGCCTGCCGGCGCGCCGCCGATTGGCCCCACGCGTGGCCCGCCGTCACCGAGCGGACGACTCGCCGCGCGTCCGTCAGCGGGCCGGCGCGCTGGCGCCCGCCTCCGCCGCGGAGGCCGCCGCCGCGGGCGCGGCCAGCGCGACCCGCACGCCGGCGAGTTCCGGATGTGTCTTCAGCATGCTCGCGCCGTACATCGGCTTGAACGCGCCCTGGTGGCAGGTGGCGCAGTTCAGTTTCGGCACGTCGCCGGTCGGCCCGAGCCGGTTCGCCGGGAACACGCCGGCGAGCGGATCGAGGTAGGTGGTGTTCAGGTCGCGCGCCATGCGGATGCCGTACCACGCGGTCGCGCGCTGCGGCGTGCTCGTGTCCCACTCGGCGAACGAGCGCGAGTTGTGGCAGTAGGTGCAGTTCACGCCGAGCGACTTCGACATGTGCATCATCAGGCCGTAGGTGTACTCGGCCTGCTTGGTCGACTGGCGGTTGCCCGACGCGAGCGCCGTCTGCCCGATCACGCGGATCTCGTTGCCCTGGTCCAGGAACGGCGTGAACGGGTCGTTGGGCAGCGACGCGACGCCCACCGACGGCGCCGGCGCGTTCTGACCCGCCCGGTTGCCCAGCATCGTGGCCGCATGGGTGTCGACCGGAGGCGCGAACCACAGGTTCGACGGCACCGGCTGGCCGCGATGGCAGGTGTAGCAGGTGACGCCGGTCTCGGCGACGTGGGTCTTCCAGTCGGTGTTGATGTGGCGCGTCATCTCGAGCATGCGACGCGCGACGACCTTGGTGTAGAGCGCATCGCTGGAGAAGTCCTCGCCGGCCTTGTGGCAGTAGGTGCAGCCCTGGTCGGGCGCGACCCAGGCCGTCATCGACACCATCAGCCGCGTGAACTCGCCGACGCCCAGGTCGCCGACGACCTTGACGTTCTTGAACACGGTGGAGGCCGCCGGTCCGCCCGGCGGCACCATCGGCGAATCGGCCGGCAGCGCGTTGGCCGGCGCCGCCGCGGCGATCAGGCGCGGGTTGTAGACCTGGTCCATGCCGGTGCCGCGGTAGCCGCGCTGCACGGAGTCGATCGGCGGGCGCTCGCAGGCGGCCAGCAATGTCGCCGCGACGAGCACGGCGAACCCTCGGAAGAGACGCATCATGGCTTGACTCCCTGCAGCGTGGCCGGGTCGATCACCGGCGCGAACACGGCCGGGTAGATCGGCGCGACGTGGTGCTTGACGGCCCAGAGGTACCAGTTGTCGACAACCGTGCCGGTGAGCAGGATGCCGATGCCGCCGACCAGCGGGCACAGCACCGCGAACCACCAGCCCCAGCGGTGGATGGATTCCATCGTCGCGTTGAAGCCCATGGTCCAGCGCCAGAACAGCGCGGCGCGTTCGCTGGCGGTGCCGCGGTCGACGATCTGCTCGATCTCGCGCTCGCCGCCGAAGCGGCTGACCGCGAGGATGGTCGCGCCGTGCATCGCGAACAGCAGCGTCGCGCCGTACAGGAACGCGATCGACAGCATGTGGAACGGGTTGTAGAACAGGTTGCCGTAGCGGATCGAGAACGCCGCCGTCCAGTCCAGGTGCGGGAAGATGCCGAACGGCACCGCCTCGCCCCACGAGCCCATCAGGATCGGGCGGATGAAGCCCAGCACCAGCATCAGCCAGATCGCCGCCGCGAAGGCCCAGGGGATGTGCGTGCCCATGCCGAGCGCGCGCGCCCGGCGGTACATGCGTGCCCACCACAGCAGCACCGAGCTGGTCATGAAGAAGCCGGCCATCAGCCACCAGCCGCCCTGGTTGAGCGGCGGGAACAGCTTCAGGCCCATGCTCGGCGGCGGCGGCTCCAGGCCGAGCCACGGGAGCTGGCGCACGAACTGGATCGGGTTCCAGTTCACCGAGGCCAGCATGTTCAGCCCGATGATCTCGATGCAGATGAACATGCACAGCGCCGAGGCCAGGCCGAGCCAGCCGAGGTAGATCGGCCCGACCTGCGCGTCGCCGAGCTTGCCGAGCCAGTGCACGTGGACTGGCGGGCCCTCGCGTTCCCTGTTGCCCTGCGCGAGCGGGATGCCGGCGTACGCAGGCGCATAGGCCTGCACGCGGGTGAAGATGTTCTGGTACTCAGCCATCAGGGTCTCCTCGGGCTGTTGTATTCGGTCAATTCGCCCAGATGGGAAGGTTCAGCCACCAGCTCCACCACTCGGGCCAGCCGCGGGTCCAGAACGGGCCGCTGATGACGATGCACACGGCGCTCCAGAAGCCGGCCGACAGGGCCAGGAACAGCCCGAGCCGGTGGATGCCCAGCGTGCCGATCGAGTAGCCGATCGTGTCGCGGAAGAAGGTGTTCTCGTGCTCCGCGGTCTTGACGGTCTCGCCTTTCGCGGGGTTCGTGGCCGACAGGATCAGCCCGCCGTGCAGCGACAGCGCGAAGGTGGTCGCGAAGAAGAAGCTCACGCCCAGCATGTGCGCCGGGTTGTAGTGGAAGTGCAGGTACTGGTAGCCGGTGTTCGAGACCCAGTCCAGGTGGCTCATGATCCCGTACGGGAAGCCGTGGCCCCAGGCGCCCAGCAGCACCGGCCGGATCACCGTGAGCGTCACGTAGGCGAGGATCGCGATCGAGAACGCGAACGGCACGTGGTAGCCGATGCCGAGCTTGCGGCAGATCTCCACCTCGCGCAGCGCCCACGACACGAACGAGCCGATCGCGCAGACCGTGATGAGTTGCCACAGGCCGCCCTCCATCAGCGGCGCCATGCGCAGGCCGTACTTGAGGTCGGGTGGCGCGATCGAGATCTGCCACAGGTTCCAGGTGTGTCCCTGCGACGCACCCCAGACGATCAGCAGCGTTCCGACGGTCGCGAAGAACAGCGTCGTCACCCCGAAGAAGCCGACATAGAACGGGCCGACCCAGAAGTCGAACAGGTCGCCCCCGGTCAAGGTGCCGCCGCGGACTCGGTACTTGCGCTCGAAACTCAGCATCGCCATGGTCTTGTCCCCGATCGATGCGCGGCCGTTGCCGGCGCGCGCATCTTCAGACTCGTTATCGCAGCCGGGTGCGGTGCGTCACGCCGCGCCCTGCCTGCTCCGACGTAAACCGCCGTCGCTACTTGCTCGCCGGCGCCGCGGCGGGTGCCGGCATCGGTGACATCTGCGCCGCGACGGCCGTGGCCTTGCGCGGGCCCTCGAGCCAGTTGAAGCGGTCGGTGCTCAGCAGGATGAAGTGAATCACCAGTGCCAGCACGAACAGGAACGTGAACAGGGCGATCAACGTCCTGCGCGGATCGAAAAGCATCCAGATGCGCCACATGTTGTGTCCTCCTAGCCGGTGAAGCCGACCGCGATGTACGCCATCGCGACTTCCTTGGCGTCGTGCACGATCGACGCATAGCCGCTCGCACCCGGCAGCCACGGCCGCCATTGCCACGCCAGGAAGTGCGCGACGACCGCGATCAGCGTGAAGATGATGAAGCTCGTCATGAAGATTCCGTGGAACTCCTTGGCTTCCTGTTCCGTGAGTCCGGACAGGGAGCCTTGCCTGCTGTCAGCCATGCTCTTTCTCCTTCTGGGCCGGTACGACCCTGTTCGGCCTTTCGGCCAACACCGCGAAAATGCCCCCGCGGCGGGGTTTGACGCAGCGGGTGCCGCGGCAATTCGATGAGGGCGCGCGACTCACGCGGGCTCCCCCTGTCTGAGGGCGTCGCGCGACTTCGCGACGCGCGCGGCCGTCACGCGCTCTTCGCCATCGCGCTTCGCGTCGCGCTCGGCGCGATCGCGCAGCCGCTTCGCGGCCGAGATCTGCACCAGCACCGGTTCGGACTCGACGAACTCGCCGAGCAGCGCCTGCGCGTCGTCGTCCCAAGGGCGCGCCGGCTCGTCGCCGAGGCGCGCCGGCGTCGGATCGACCTTGTCGAGGTCGGTGCCGAGCGGCAGGATGTGGAACAGCGCGTCGAACAGCGCGTTGCAGAACTCCTGGATCAGGTAGGTCGCACCCGCGTAGCCCATGAACGGCGTGCCGGTCGCGCGCCGGATGATCGGCAGCGGGAACGACGCCGGGATGAAGCTCGTCTTCATCATCCCGCCCCCGCCGATCTCGGCCAGGTACATGCGCTCGTTGTAGCTGCCGTACATCACCAGCGGCGTCTTGTCCCTGGTGAGCCGGCGCACCGCGTCGTTGTCGGTCTTCGCGCCAGGCTTGCGCGCGACCGCGAACTGGCACGGCAGGCCCATCTCGTCCTCGAGGAAGTGGCGGATGCCGCGGGTATAGGTCTCGTTGGCGACGACCGCGAAACTGGCGGTGCCGAAGAAGTCCTGCGTCACCGATCGCCACAGGTCCCAGATCGGCTTGATCGTGCTGTGCTTCTCGCGCTCGATAAAGGGCTCGGGGTCGAGCCCCAGCAGCTCGCCCAGCGACCGCAGGAACTTGGTCGTGCTGTGCAGGCCGATCGGCGCCTGCAGGTACGGCCGCTCGAGCGCCTCGCACAGCATGCGGCCGAATTCTCGGTACATGCAGATGTTGACGTCGGCCTCGACCAGGCGCGACACGTCGGCCAGGTGGCTGCCGAGCGGGAACACCATGTTGATCTCGGCGCCGATGCCCTGCACCAGGCGGCGGATCTCGGCCAGGTCGCTCGGCGAATTGAAGGTGCCGTAGCTCGGGCCGATGATGTTGACGCGCGGCTTCTCGCCGGCAGGCCGTTCGGCGAAGGGCTTGCGTGCCGGGACCTTTTTCAGCCCGTACTCCGACCAGAGCCAGAACATCGCGCGGTTCGCGCACTGCCACTGGTCCTCGTCGATCGTGCGCGGCAGGAAGCGCTGCAGGTTCGTGCCCTCGGGCGTGACGCCGCCGCCGATCATCTCGGCGATCGAGCCGGTCACGACCACCGACGGCAGGTCCGGATCGAGCGCGGCGTGCGCGCGGCGCATCGATCCTTCGGTGCCTTCGCGGCCGAGCTGTTCCTCGGCCAGGCCGGTGACGACGATCGGCAGCTCGTGCGGCGGCAGCGCGTCGGTGTAGTGCAGCACCGAGGTCACCGGCAGGTTCTCGCACCCGACCGGTCCGTCGATCACGACCTGCAGGCCCTTGATCGCAGTGAACACATAGACCGCGCCCCAGTAGCCGCCGGCCCGGTCATGGTCGAGGATCAACGCCATCAGACCATCTCCTCGGCTTTGCGCTTCTTCGCGGCCTTCAGCGCCAGGCGGCGCTGCTCCGCCTTGAACTCGGGGCGGTCCTGGGGCACGCCCTGCGATGCCTCCCAGACGCCCGAGGCATGGGCACTGCCGGCACCCCCGAAGAACTCCTTCATCTGCTCGAAGCGCGCCTTGTTGCCGATCGCCGCGTTGATCACGGTCGCCAGCGACCCGGCGCCGGCCGGGCCCATCAGCGGGCGGGCCGAGATCAGGTTGGTGAAGTACAGCGCCGGAATCGTCAGCTCCTTGGCGGCCTGCACGATCGGCGTGGTGCCGATCGCGAGATCGGGCTGCCACTCGTGCATCGCCGCGAGGTCCTGTTCCAGCGAGGCGCGGAACTGAACGTGCACGCCCTTCGCTTCGAGCCACTGCCGGTCGGCGTCGCTCCACGCGGTGCGCGGGCAGGCGGTGCCGACATAGCGCAGGTCCGCGCCGCTCTCGACCAACAACCGCCCGACGAGCAGCTCCGACCCTTCGTACCCGCTCAGCGTGATACGGCCCTTGATCGGCAACGCCGCGAGCGCGCCCTTGATCGCCGGCAGCATCCGGTTCTTGACCGCATCGATCTTGTCCTGCGCGACGTTGACCGACTGGCCGATGGCCTGCAGCCAGGCCTCGGTGCCGTCGTGCCCCACGGGCGCCGAGCCGACGATCGGCCGCCCTGCCGCCTCGAACTCGCGGATGCTTGCGGTGTAGAACGGATGGATCGCCGCGACCGCCGAACAGTCGAGCGCCGCATAGAGCTCGCGCCATTCGCGCGTCGGCACCACCGGGCCCGCGGCCAGGCCCATCGGCTCCAGCATCATCCCGATGATCACCGGGTCGGCCGGGAACATCTCGCCCAGCAGCGCGATCGTCGGCTTGCTGGAGCGGCCTGCGCGCGGTGCCTGTACCGGTCCGGCCAGCACCTCGGCGCGCGCGTACTTCAGCATCGCGCCGGCGAGCACGTCCTTGGCCTCGGCGTGGGTCGGCACGCCGAAGCCCGGCACGTCGATGCCGATGATGCGCACGCCGTTGATCTCCTTCGGCAGGATCTGCAGCGGCACGCCGCTGGCGGTCGGCACGCACAGGTTGATGACGACGATTGCATCCAGCCTGGCCGGATCGGCCTGCTGGTGCACCGCCTCGCGGATGTCCTCGAACAGCTTGCCGGTCACCAGCGATTCGCTGTTGAACGGCACGTAGCCGACGCTGCGCTTCGCGCCGTAGAAGTGGGACGTGAACGTCAGGCCGTAGACGCAGCAGGCCGAGCCCGACAGGATCGTCTGCGTGCGCCGCATGCGCAGGCCGACGCGCAGCGCGCCGAACGCCGGGCACATGCTCTGAGGCTGGTCGTGCGGACCCGCCTTCGGGTCCTTGGGATAGTCGGCCGCGTAGCGATCGAGCACCTCGGACTTGCCCGCCGATTTCGCGGCGGCCAGCATCGCCTCGCCGCCCGAGTGGCAGCCCATGCCATCCCCTTCGATGGCGGTCGTCACTTTCAGCGGGACGATGGGGATCGTGGTCGCGGTGCCCACGGCTCAGACCTCGTCGTAGACCACTTCGAGGGTCTGCTTCGTGACCTCGGTCTTGCCGCACATGTCGAACTGCGTCGCGGGTTCGAGCACCACGTCGCGGCCGACCGACGCGGCCGAGAACAGCCCGAGCAGCGCGTCCTGCGTCATCGGCTTCGGCCGGATCGGCACCGAGGTGCCGACGTTCTCGGCCAGCTCGGCGAACATCGGGCCCCACGGCGAACCGGGCCGGCCGATGATCTCGTAGCTGGCGCTCTTGCGGCGGATGTCGTCGTTGGCCGGGATCACAGACAGCACCGGGATGCCGACCTGCTCGGCGAAGGCCGTGGCCTCGCCGGTGCCGTCGTCTCGGTTGATCACCATGCCGGCCACGCCGACGTTGCCGCCGAGCTTGCGGAAGTACTCGACCGCGCTGCAGACGTTGTTGGCGACGTAGAGCGACTGCAGGTCGTTGCTCGCGACGACGATGACCTTCTGGCACATGTCGCGCGCGATCGGCAGGCCGAAGCCGCCGCAGACCACGTCGCCGAGGAAGTCCAGCAGCACGTAGTCGAAGCCCCACTCGTGGAAGCCGAGCTTCTCGAGCAGCTCGAAGCCGTGGATGATCCCGCGCCCGCCGCAGCCGCGACCCACTTCCGGGCCGCCGAGCTCCATCGCATAGACGCCGTCGCGCTTGAAGCAGACATCGCCGATCGCGACCGCCTCGCCGGCGAGCTTCTTCTTCGACGAGGTCTCGATGATGGTCGGGCAGGCGCGTCCGCCGAACAGCAGGCTGGTGGTGTCGCTCTTCGGGTCGCAGCCGATCAGCAGCACCTTCTTGCCCTGCTGCGCCATCATGTAGCTGAGGTTGGCGAGCGTGAAGCTCTTGCCGATGCCGCCCTTGCCGTAGATCGCGATGATCTGCGTCTCCTTCGTCGGCTTGGCGGTGGACACCGGCGACGGCTCGACCGCGGCCTCGGCGCGCAGGTCGCGCATCATGATCGTGGTGGCGGTGCTCATGAGCAGGCCCTCCAGTCGAGATCGGCGAGGTGGACGAGCTGGGCGAAACCGTCGCAGGCGCGAACGAGGTGGTCGATCAACGTGCTCATGAGCAGTCTCTCCAGGCTAGGGTCATCTTCAGGCAGGCGGGATCGCCGAAGGCGGTGCGGTAGGCGGCATCGGCGCTGAGCGCGTCGTGCCGGTGGGTGATCAGGCCGGCCAGCGACAGTGCGCCGGACTCCGCCATGTCGCGCACCGCGACGAGGTCGGCCGGCTGCCACTGCGCGGCGACGCGGATGCGCGCCTCGCGCATGAAGGCCGGCGCGAACACGAACGACAGCGGTTTCTCGTAGAAGCCGGCGAGCACGACCTCGCCACCCGGCGCGAGGCGGGCGATCAGCGTGTCGAGCAACGCCGCGTCGCCGCTCACGTCGCAGATCGAGCGGTAGTCGCGGCGCGGGTCCGTCGACGGGTCGACGACCCGGTAGCCGAGGGCCCCGTCGCGCCGCGCGGCGTTCGTCTCCCAGACCACCGGCGCGGCGCCCGCCGCGACCGCGAGGCGGGCGATCAGGCGGCCGAGCACGCCGTGGCCGATGATCAGGTCGGGTTGCCGTTCGAGCGCACCGCCGGCAACGTGATGCGCGGTGGCGGCCAGGGCCAACAGGACGCCCTGCTCGCCGAGTCGCTCTGAAATCCGCACCGTGCGCGCACCCGGCAGCACGACGCGCGAGGCCGCGCCGCCGAACAGCCCGCGCACGTCACCGAAGCACTTGGCACCGGGCACGAACACGCAATCACCGACCGCCGCGCCGGAGCGCGCGCCGGCCTGCCGCACGCGGCCGACCGATTCGTAGCCCGGCACCAGCGGGTAGCCCATGCCGGGGAACGACGGCATGCGGCCGGTCCACAGCAGGCGTTCGGTGCCGGTGCTGATGCCGCTCCATTCGATGTCGACGACCACGTCCTCGTCCGTCGCGGCGCTCAGGTCGAGCCGACTCAGGGTCAGCACTTCCGGCTGCTGCAGCACGACGGCCAGCGCGTTCATGCGGCGCGCCTCGCGGACCGCGGGTTCGGGGGAGTGTCAGGTCGCGTTGTCATGTCGAGTGTCATCCTATGCTTACTGTCTGGAGTGTCAATCTTGATTTACATCAAAATCACACAGGGTTTTCACTGCCTCGACGGCGGGCGACCAGCAGGCGCGTCTGCAGCGGCATGCGCGTGGGCTGCTCGTGCACCGACTCGAAGCCTGCCGCGACGAGCATTGCGCGCAGCTCGGCGACGCGGCGCGGGCGGCCGCGGCCCATCGCCAGCAGGTAGAAGCCGAAGTACGCGTCGCCCATCGCCTCGGCGCCCCGCGTGCCGGCCATCGGCTCGGCCAGCAGCAGCGTGCCGCCCGCCGGCAGCGCGTCGTGCACCGCGCGCAGCACGGCCAGCGCGTCGGCGTCGTCGTGGTCGTGGATCACGCGCACCAGCGCGGCGATGTCGGCGCCGCGCGGCAGGGCATCGGTCAGGAAGCTGCCGCCGACAGTGCGGGCCCGGTTGCCCAGCGACGCGGCAGCGAAGCGCGCCCGCGCACGCTCGGTGACGGCGGGCAGGTCGAACAGCAGCAGGCCGAGCGACGGGTAGCGCTGGCCGACCGTCGCGAGGAAGCGGCCATCCCCGCCCCCGACATCGAGCAGGCAGCGGTGTCGATGCAACGGATACGCATCGAGGATCTCGTCGGCGACCAGCGGCTGCGACGCCGCCATCAGCGCGGAGTAGGCCGCGATGCGTTCGGCAGCGGCCGGATCGGGCGCGGGCGCATCGTCGTACGCCCAGTAGCGCGCCAGCGCGTTGGCGCGCCGCTCCTGCGGCGTCGATCGCAACAGCGCCACCGGGTCCGCGAGGTCCGCATACAGCGCCGCGTGGTGTTGCACCATGGCCGTGACGGCGGCGTTGCCGACCATCGGCGCGCCGAGTTCGCCCAGGCCGTAGCGCTGCCCACTGCGGTGCTCGAGCAGGCGCAGCGCCACCGCCGCGTCGAGCAGGCGGCGCGCTGCCTCCCCGGACAGGCCCAGGCGCGGCGCGAGCTGCGCCAACGCTTGCGGCCCTTCCGCCAGGATCTCGAAGATGCGCAGCTGCACGCAGGCGAGCAGCACCTGCGAATAGACGAAGCCCGAGACCAGGTCGAACAGCTCGCGTGCATGCCGGCGGGCCACCGGCCGCGTCAACGCGAACGAGGCGGCGCGGCGCTGGAACAGCGGACTCGCGAGCAGGCGGTCGCGCCAGGCCAGCCCGCGGTCGAGCCAGCCGCTCCACCGGGACATCGCGAGTGCACCGGGGACGCTGCTCATGCCCGGGACCGGTCTAGACCGTGACCCGCACCAGGTCTTCCGACATCGTCTGCGGCACCAGCCGCTCGGCCTCCAGCCGCACCAGCTGGCGCAGTTGCTCCGCACCGCGGCACTCCGGCACCGCGGCGATCGCGAAGCCGACGAGTCGGTCGAAGTGCGCGATGGCGCCGTCCAGGCCGAGTTCGCTCGCGGTGCTCGGGCGCAGCAGCGCCACGTCGCGGCCGATCGGCTTGCCCATCACGCGCGGGTCGCCGACCACGTCGCGGATGTCGTCGGCCGCCTGGTAGGCCTCGCCCAGCCACTCGCCGAGCGCGCGCCACGGCGCGGCTTCCGCGCCCGCAGCCTGCGCGCCGGCCATCGTGGCGGCGGCAAACAGCGCGCCGGTCTTGGCGCGCTGGTAGTCGGCCAGCGACACGCGCGGCTCGCATTCCCAGGCCTGGCCGGCGACGATGCCGCACGGCATGCCGACGCCGCGCGAGATCGTCGCGAGCAGCGGCGCGAGCCGCTGTGGCGATTGGCCGGCGTGGACCGCGAGCGTCTGGAACGCCAGCACGATCAGCGCGTCGCCGGCGAGCACCGCCAGGCTCTCGCCGAACGCATAGTGCACCGACGCGCGACCGCGGCGGGTCGGCGAATCGTCGAAGCACGGCAGGTCGTCGTGGACCAGCGAGGCGCAGTGGAGCAGTTCGATCGCCGAGGCCGCCGCTTCCGACAGCGCGGGGTCGTCGTCGCCGCAGGCCTGTGCGACCGCGAGGCACAGCTGGGGCCGAATGCGCGCGCCGCCGGGAAAGACCGCATGGCGGATCGCGCCGGCGAGTTTGGGCGGGCACTCGGCCGACTCGCCGGATGCAATGGCGGTGGCCAGGGCCTGTTCGATGCGCGTCATGGGCTTCATGAGATTCCGCCGTTGCCGGCGTGGCAGCTGAGGGAGGGTGTAACGGGCTCGCGTCGTCGTCGAGTGTCACGTAGCATAGACACATGCTTTTGACGCGTCAACCTGACACTCGACGGAGCTCCGGCCCATGAGCACGGCCCGCGTCGTCGTGATCGGCGCCGGCATCGGCGGCCTGGTCACGGCGCTCGAGCTGGCCTCGAACGGCGTCGACGTGACGGTGCTCGAACGCGCCGGCGGCCCGGGGGGCAAGCTGCGCGAGGTGGCGCCCGGCGGCGTGGCGATGGACGCCGGCCCCACCGTCTTCACGATGCGCTGGGTGTTCGACGAGCTGTTCGACGCGCTCGGGCTGCGGTTGGCCGACCACCTGACGCTGCAGCCGGTGTCGGTGCTGGCGCGGCACGCGTGGCGCGGCGATCAGCGCCTGGACCTGTTCGCCGACATCGCGCGCTCGGCCGATGCGATCGGCCGCTTCGCCGGCGCCGCGGAGAGCCGCGGCTACCTCGCCTTCTGCGAACGCGCGCGCGGCATCTATCGGGCGCTGGAGATGCCGTTCCTGCGCGGCACGCGGCCGACCCCGCTGTCGCTCGTGCGCCGGGCCGGCTGGCGCGGCCTGCCGGAGCTGCTGCGGATCTCGCCGTTCGCGACGCTGGCCTCGGAGCTCGGCCGCCACTTCACCGACCCGCGGCTGCGCCAGCTGTTCGGCCGCTACGCGACCTATTGCGGCTCCTCCCCGTTTCTCGCGCCGGCCACGCTGATGCTGGTCGCGCATGTCGAGCAGGACGGCGTGTGGCTGGTGGACGGCGGCATGCACCGCATCGCGCAGACGCTGGCCGCACTCGCGCGCCAGCGCGGCGCGACGCTGCGCTTCGACGCCCCGGTCGACGAGATCCTGGTGCGTGGCGACGCGGCCTGCGGCGTCCGTCTGGCCGACGGCGAGACACTCGCCGCCGACGCCGTCGTGTTCAACGGCGACGTCGCCGCGCTGACGAGCGGGCTGCTCGGTGGCGCCGTGTTCGACGCCTGCGCGCCGGCCGCGCCGACGCGTCGCTCGCTGTCGGCGCTGACCCTGAACCTGCTGGCCCCGACCGACGGCTTCCCGCTGTCGCGTCACACGGTGTTCTTCGCGGACGATCCGGCGCGCGAATTCGACGATATCTTCCGCGACCGCCTGCTGCCCGCCTCGCCGACCGTCTACGTCTGCGCGCAGGACCGCGGCGGCGACGAGATCGGCGCAACACCCGCCTCCGGCACCGCCGAGCGCCTGCTGCTGATCGTCAATGCGCCGCCGGTCGGCGACCTGCGGCCGTTCACCCAAGAGGAGTTGGCACGATGCGAAGCACAGACCTTCCGGACGCTGTCGCGCTGCGGCCTGCAGGTGACGCGTCACCCCGAGCACACGGTGCGGACGACGCCGCAGGACTTCGAGCGCCTGTTCCCGGCGACCGGGGGAGCGCTGTACGGCCAGGCCTCGCACGGGTGGGCGGCGTCGTTTCGCCGGCCGGGCGCACGCAGCAGGCTGCCGGGCCTGTTCCTCGCGGGCGGCTCGGTGCATCCGGGGCCCGGCGTGCCGATGGCGGCGCTCTCGGGCCGGCAGGCGGCGGCCAGCGTCATCGCGCAACTCACGGCGACGGGGCCGCAGCGCTCGCGCCGGCCTTCGACCTCCACGTCGGCGCCAACGGCTACGCCTGGTGGTACCTCGACGCCCTGAGCGACGACGGCGAGCACGGCCTGACGATCATCGCGTTCATCGGCAGCGTGTTTTCCCCGTACTACGCGCAGGCGCGGCGCGGCGGCCGCGGCGCCGACCCGCTGAACCACTGCGCCGTCAACGTCGCGCTGTACGGGCGGGGCGGCAGCCGCTGGGCGATGACCGAGCGCGGGCGCGGCCGGGTCTCGCGCGACGCCACGCACCTGCAGATCGGCCCGAGCGGGCTGCGCTGGTCGGGCGACGCGCTGCACATCGTGCTCGACGAGCTCGCGGTGCCGTGGCCATCGCGCATTCGCGGCTCGGTCACCGTGCAGGTGCCGCGGCGCTTCGACCACCCGGTCGCGCTGGCGCCCGGTCACCGCTGGTGCCCGATCGCGCCGGCCGCACGCGTCGAGGTCGCGCTCGGCGACACCTGCTGGTCCGGCCCCGGTTACCTCGACGCGAACCATGGCGACGCACCGCTGGAAAGCGCGTTCGAGCGCTGGGACTGGTCGCGCGCCCATCTGGCGGGCGGCGACAGCGTCGTGCTTTACGACGTCGCGCGCATCGGCCTGACGCCGTTGAGGCTCGGGCTGCGCTTCGACATGCGCGCCGGCGAGGTGTGTGCGATCGACCCGCCGCCCGCCGCGACACTGCCACCCACGCTGTGGCGAATCGCGCGCGGCGGGCGCACCGATGCCGGCAGCACGACGTGCGTCGTGCGGACGCTCACCGACGCCCCGTTCTACGCCCGCTCGTTGCTCGACGCGCGATGGCTCGGCGAGCGCGTGACGGCGATGCACGAGAGCCTGTCCCTGCCGCGCTTCGCGAGCCCGTGGGTGCAGGCAATGTTGCCGTTCAGGATGCCGCGCCGCGCGGGTTGAAGGGCGTCACCGGTCCGGAGCCGGTGGCTCGGGCGGCGGCGGCTTGCGCGCGGCCCGGTCGCGCTTGAGTCGCCACAGTTCCCAGACCGCCAGGCCGAGCACCACGCCGAGGACCAGCGTCATCTCGGCCGCGATGATCATCGCGGAGCTCATGTCGCGAGATCGGCCCCGCCGGACCGGCCCGACGCGCGCAGCCGGTCGCGCTGCTCGAGGCGCGCGAACAGCTCGAACGTCCACGCCACGCGCTCGACCAAGCTGCGGTTCGCAGGCATCGGCTCGGCCCGCGGCGATGCCGCGACCGCCGCGTCGACGAGGAAGCGGTTGGCCGGCAGCGGCGGCAGCGCCGCAGCCGCGGCGGACGGAGCCAGTTGCAGCGCCGCGCGCAACAGCAACCAGCTCTTGCGCGCGGCCGAGACGCGCGCGCGCCCGCTCACCGAATCGAGCCCGCGCCGCGCGACCTCGCGGCCGATCTCGGCGTACATGAAGCGCGCGGCGTTGATCCCGGGGCGGCACGCCAGGGGCAGCCGCGCGACGCCGCCATCGACGCGCGCATAAAGCGCCTCGGCCGCGTCGAGCACGCGGCGCACCACGCCGGCCAGTGCCGGGGTGAACACCGGCGCCGCGAGCCACGCATCGGGGTCGAGGCCGGCATCGAGCATCCAGGCGCGCGGCAGGTACAGGCGACCCAGGCGCGCGTCCTCGCCGACGTCGCGCGCGATGTTCGACAGCTGCATCGCGACGCCCAGATCGCAGGCCCGCGCCAGCCCCTCGGCCGAGCGCACGCCCATCAGCAGCGCCATCATCGCGCCGACCGTGCCGGCCACGCGGGCGGCGTACTCGTGCAGCGCGTCGAGCGTGTCGTAGCGGCGCCCCTGCAGATCCCACTCGAAGCCTTCGAGCAGCGCATCGAACAGCGCGGCGGGGATGTGGTGGCGGGCGACCACGAGCGCGAGCGCCCGGTCCGCCGGATCGTCCTGCGGCGTGCCCGCATAGGCCAGGCGCAGGCGTTCGCGCAGGCGCACGACCGCGTCGCCGCGCTCGTCGCCGGCATCGACCGCGTCGTCGGCGAGGCGGCAGAACGCATACAGCGCCGAGGCCGGCTCGTGCACGCCGCGCGGCAGCAGGAACGACGCGGCGAGGAAGGTCTTCGAGCCGTTGCGCAGCGCTGCGCGGCACGCCGCGAGGTCGGCGCGCGCGGCGGCGGCCAGCTCAGGCGGGCGCGACCCGAACACCGTCGCGAGTGGGGTCACGGGAAGCGGCGAGCTGGTCTGCATGGGGTACCACCGAGTCGAGTACGCGGGCCGAGGAAAGCACGCCGGGCAGCCCGGCACCGGGGTGCGTGCCGGCGCCGACGAGGTACAGGCGATCCAGTTCCTCGCTGCGGTTGTGCGGGCGGAACCAGGCGCTTTGCGTCAGCACCGGTTCGAGCGAGAAGGCCGCGCCGCGGAACGACGACAGCCGGTCCTGGAAATCCTGCGGCGTGAGCAGCCGCGAGGTCACGATCTCGTCGGCCAGGCCCGGCAGTAGCGTGGCCTGCAGGCGCTGCTGGATCGCCAGGCGGTACGGCTCGGCATGCGCGGCCCAGTCGGTGCCGCTCTGCAGGTGCGGCACCGGCGACAGCACGTAGAACGCATCGCAGCCCGCCGGCGCAAGCGACGGATCGGTGGCTGTCGGGCGATGCAGGTAGAGGCTGAAATCGTCGGCCAGCAGCTTGCGATCGAAGATGTCGGTCAGCAGCTCGCGGTAGCGCGGGCCGAGCGCGATCGTGTGGTGTGCCACGTCGGGGTACTGGCGCTTGGTGCCGAAATACCAGACGAACAGGCTCATCGAATAGCGCGCCTTCTCGATCCGAGCATCGGTCCAGCGGTGGCGGTGTTCGGCCGGCACGAGGTGGCGGTAGGTCCAGGCCGAATCGGCGTTCGAGACGACCACGTCGGCGGCGACCGTCTCGCCGTTGTCCAGCCGCACCCCGCTCGCCGCCCCGTTCGCGACCGTGATCTGCGCGACGCCGCAGTTGCAGCGCACGGACCCGCCCTGCCCTTCGATCAGGCTCACCAGTCCCTTGACGAGGCTGCCGGTGCCGCCCATCGGGAAGTGCACGCCCCAGCGGCGCTCCAGGAACGCGATCAGGCAATACACCGACGTCGTCGAGAACGGGTTGCCACCGACCAGCAGCGACTGGAAGGTCAGCACGACGCGCAGCCGCGCGTCCTTCACGTGCTTGCAGGCCAGCGTCCAGACGGTGCGGTAGCCCTCCAGCTTGAGCAGCGCCGGCAGCACGCGCGCCATGTCGGTCCAGGAGTCGAACGGCTGGTCGCCGAGCTCCTCGAAGCCGACCTTGAAGATCGCCTCGCTCGCCTTCAGGAAGCGCTCGTAGCCGGCCACGTCGCCCGGCGCGAAGCGCGCCACCTCGGCCCGCATCGCGGCCGCGTCGCCGCTGTAGTCGAAGCTCTCGCCGTCGTCGAAGCGGATGCGGTAGAACGGCGCGACCGGCCGCAGGTCGATGTCGTCGGCCATGCGCCGGCCGCAGAGCGCCCACAGCTCCTCGAACATGAACGGCGCGGTGATGACGGTGGGGCCGGCGTCGAAGGTGAAGCCGTCCTGCCGGTGCACATAGGCCCGGCCGCCGGGCGCGTCGAGCTTCTCGAGCACCGTGACGCGGTAGCCCCGCGCACCGAGCCGCACGGCGGCCGCCAGCCCGCCGAAGCCGCTGCCGATCACGATCGCGTGCGGCCGGTCCTTCAGGAGCGGGCCGGCAGAGTCCACGGCGGCTGCGGGTGTAAACATATTGCCATCGTAAGAGTGTCAGCGTAAATTGACAACATCGGATGACCACAGGCAATCCCGGATGCCCTCGACCCCCTGCCCGTCGAACGGAGCGCTGGCGTGAACGCAGCGCTCGAATTGCGCGACCTGCGCTGCGTGCGCGGCCAGCGCGTGCTGTTCAGCGGCCTGTCGGCCAGCGTTCGGGCGGGCCAGATGCTGCGCGTGCAGGGCGATAACGGCGCCGGCAAGACCAGCCTGCTGCGCATGGTCTGCGGCCTGGCCTCGCCCGATCACGGCGAGGTGCTGTGGCAGGGCCGCCCCATCGCGCGGCTGCGCGAGGAGTTCAACCTTCAGCTGGTCTACCTGGGCCACGCCCCGGCGTTGAAGGACGACCTGTCCGCGCTGGAGAACCTGCTCGCCAGCGGCGGGCTCGCCGGACTCGCCTGTTCGGAGCAGGCCGCGGCCGGCGCGCTGGCGCAGGCCGGCCTGCGCACGCAGGTGCGGCTGCCGGCGCGGGTGCTCTCGCAAGGGCAGCGCAAGCGTGTCGGCCTGGCGCGGCTGGCGCTCAGCACGGCCGCGGCGCTGTGGGTGCTCGATGAGCCCTTCAGCGCGCTCGACGAGGTCGCGTGCGCCTGGCTGCAGGGCCTGATCGGCGCGCAGCTCGGCCGCGGCGGCGTCGTCGTGATGACGAGCCATCAAGGCCGCAGCTGGGACGCCGCCCAGCCGCAGGTCGCCCTCACGCTGCCGCCGCCCAGATCGAATGCCGACGCGCAGATCGGCCGCATGATGGGCATGGGCCGATGAGTGCCATCGTGCTGACGCTGCCCGCGCCGGCCCGCCCGCCCGGGCTGCTCCGCGGCATGCGCTGCGTGTTCGTGCGCGACCTGCGCGGCGTGCTGCGCCGGCGCACCGATGCGGTCGCGGCACTGGTCTTCTTCGCGATCGTCGTCAGCCTGTTCCCGCTCGGCGTCGGGGCCGATCCGGCGCTGCTGCGCACGATGGCACCCGGCGTGGTCTGGGTCGCCGCGCTGCTCGCGTCGATGCTGTCGCTGGCGCGCCTGTTCGCCGACGACCACCAGGACGGCACGCTGGAGCAGCTGCTGCTGTCGTCCACCCCGCTGCCACTGCTCGTGCTCTCGAAGATGGCGGCGCACTGGCTCACTTCCGGGCTGCTGCTGGCGCTGGCCTCGCCGCTGCTCGCGTTGCAGTTCGATCTCTCGGGTGGCGCGATCGCCGTGCTCGCGGGCTCGCTGCTGATCGGCACGCCACTGCTGAGCCTGATCGGCGGCATCGGCGCGGCGCTGGTGGTCGGGGTGCGCGGCGCCGGCGTGCTGCTCTCGCTGCTGGTGCTGCCGCTGGTGATGCCGGTGCTGATCTTCGGTGCCGGCGCGGTCGGCGCCAGCGAGGCCGGCCTGGGCAGCGGCGCACACCTGTCGCTGCTCGGCGCGATGCTCGCGCTCGCGCTGGTGCTGGCGCCGCTGGCCGCCGCCGCGGCGCTGCGGATCTCGATCGACTGACCACGGCGCCGGAGCGACCCGCATGACCACGACCCGCAGCAACTGGTTCCGCTTCGCCGCCCCGGCAAGCTTCCACCGCCTGGCCGGCCTGGCGATCCCATGGCTCGGCGCGCTCGCCGCGGTGCTGATCGCCGCGGGGCTGGCGATCGGGCTGCTCGTCGCGCCCACCGACCACCAGCAGGGCGAGGCCTACCGCATCATCTTCGTGCACGTGCCGGCGGCGTGGATGTCGATGGTGATCTACGTCGCGATGGCGTTCTGGGCCGCGATCGGCCTGGCCTTCAACGCGCGGCTCGCGTTCATGCTCGCGAACGCGCTGGCGCCGACCGGCGCGCTGATGACCTTCATCGCGCTGTGGACCGGCGCGCTGTGGGGCCAACCGACCTGGGGCACGTGGTGGGTCTGGGACGCGCGGCTGACCTCCGAGCTGATCCTGCTGTTCCTGTATGTCGGCGTGCTGTCGCTGCACGCCGCGATCGAGAACCCGCGTCGCGCCGACCGCGCCGCCGGGCTGCTGGCGCTGGTGGGCGTCGTCAACGTGCCGATCATCTATTTCTCGGTCAAATGGTGGAACACGCTGCACCAGGGGGCATCGGTCAGCCTGGCCAAGGCGCCGAGCATGGCCACACCGATGCTGCTCGGCATGCTGGTGATGGCGCTCGGCTTCTGGGCCTACTGCATCGCGGTCTCGCTGGCGCGCGTGCGCGTCGTGATGCTGGAACGCGAGCCGCACACCGCGTGGGCGCGCCAGGCCGTGGGGGAGATGGCATGAACTGGTCGAGCTGGAGCGAGTTCGCCGCGATGGGCGGCTACGGGCTGTACGTCTGGGGCGCATTCGGCGTCACCGCGATCGTGATGCTGGGTGAGATGGTCTCGCTGCGTGCGCGACGCCGGGCCCTGCGCGGCGAAGACGTTGCGGCGCACGCGCCCGTCGACTACCGCGAGGGCGCCGCATGAAGCCGCGTGCCCGACGCGGCCTCGCGATCGTGTGCGGTCTCGCGGCGCTCGGCATCGCCTGCGCGCTGGTGCTGAACGCGTTCCGCAGCAACCTCGTGTTCTTCTTCAGCCCGACGCAGATCGCGGCCAACGAGGCGCCGCGCGGCCACCCGTTCCGGCTCGGCGGGCTGGTCGAGGCCGGCAGCATCCGTCGTCTGCCGAACAGCCTGACGGTGCATTTCGTCGTCACCGACCTGGCGCAGAAGATACCGGTCGCCTACACGGGCCTGCTGCCGGATCTCTTCACCGAAGGCAAGGGCGTGGTCGCGCAGGGCCGGCTCGGCGCCGACGGCGTGTTCCACGCCGACCAGGTGCTCGCCAAGCACGACGAGAACTACATGCCGCCCGAGGCCGCGCAAGCACTGGCGGAAGCGCGCAAGGGCGAGCTGCCGATCGCACCGAAGATGCCGTCGGACGGAGACCCGCGTTGATTCCGGAACTCGGTCATTTCGCGCTGATCGTCGCGCTCGGCTTCGCGCTGGTGCAGGGCGTGCTGCCGCTGATCGGCGCGGCGCGCGGGCACGGCACGCTGATCGCGCTGGCGCGGCCGGCGGCGCGCGCGCAGTTCGTGTTCATCGCGCTGGCGTACGCGGCGCTGTCCAACGCGTTCGTCGCCAACGACTTCTCGGTGCTGTACATCGCGCAGCACTCGAACTCGGCGCTGCCGCTGGTCTACCGCCTCACCGCGGTGTGGGGCGGGCACGAGGGCTCGATCCTGCTGTGGGTGCTGATCCTGGCCGGCTGGACGCTCGCGGTCTCGCTGTTCTCGCGCCAGCTCGACGACCGCACCGTCGCGCGCATCCTCGGCGTGATGGGCCTGATCAGCACCGGCTTCCTGCTGTTCACGCTGCTGACGTCCAACCCGTTCCTGCGCCTGCTGCCGGCCGCGCCCAACGGGCAGGACCTGACGCCGCTGCTGCAGGACCCGGGCATGGTCATCCACCCGCCGATGCTCTACATGGGCTACGTCGGCTTCGTCGTCGCGTTCGCGTTCGCGATCGCCGCGCTGATCTCGGGCCGGCTCGACGCCGCGTGGGCGCGCTGGTCGCGGCCGTGGACCACGGTGGCCTGGTGCTTCCTGACCTGCGGCATCGCGCTGGGCAGCTTCTGGGCCTACTACGAGCTCGGCTGGGGCGGCTGGTGGTTCTGGGACCCGGTCGAGAACGCCTCGCTGATGCCCTGGCTGGCCGGCACTGCGCTGATGCACTCGCTCGCGGTCACCGAGAAGCGCGGCGGCTTCCGGATGTGGACCGCGCTGCTCGCGATCGTCACATTCTCGCTGTCGCTGCTCGGCACCTTCATCGTGCGCTCCGGCGTGCTGACCTCGGTGCATGCGTTCGCGAGCGACCCGACGCGCGGCGTCTTCATCCTCGGCTTCCTCGCGCTCGTGATCGGCGGCTCGCTGCTGCTGTTCGCGTGGCGGGCGCCGCGCGTCGCCGCGATGGGCGCGGGCGCCGGCTTCGAGACCGTGTCGCGCGAATCGATGCTGCTCGCCAACAACGTGCTGCTGCTGGTGGCCTGCGCATCGGTGATGCTGGGCACGCTCTACCCGCTGGTGATCGACGCGCTCGGCCTGGGCAAGCTCTCGGTCGGGCCGCCCTATTTCAACGCGGTGTTCGTGCCGCTGATGGCGCCGGCGCTGTTCCTGATGGGCGTCGGCCCGCTGGCGCGCTGGCGCCGCGCCGCGGTCGTCGACCTGGCGCTGCGGCTGCGCTGGGCCGCGGGCGTGAGCCTGGCCACCGCGCTGCTCACGCCGCTGCTGCTCGGCCCGTCGGCGCGCGCGCTGTGGACGCCGATGGTCGGTTTCGGCCTGCTGCTGGCCGCCTGGATCGCCAGCACCGCGGTGCTCAACCTCGCGACGCGCCTGCGCGAGCATCCGGCGCCCGGCTGGTCGCGGCGGCTGCGTGCGCAGCCGGGCAGCTACTACGGCATGCTGCTCGCGCACGCCGGCGTGGCGGTGTTCATCGTCGGCATCACGGTCGTCGGCGGCTTCGCGGTCGAGAAGGACGTGCGCATGGCGCCCGGCGACACCGTGACGATCGCGCCGTACGTCTTCAAGCTCGAGGGATTGAGCGAGCACCGCGGGCCGAACTACCTGGCCGTGCGCGCGACGCTCGGCGTCACCGACGACGGCCGCCCGATCGGCACGCTGGCGCCCGAGCGGCGCGTCTACACCGTCAGCCGCTCGCCGATGACGGAGACCGCGATCGACCGCGGCGTCACGCGCGACCTGTACGTCGCGCTCGGCGATGCGGTCGGGCCGAATGCGTGGGGCATGCGGGTCTACTACAAGCCCTTCGTCGGCTGGATCTGGGGTGGCTGCCTGCTGATGGCGCTCGGCGGCGTGCTGGCCGTGCTGGACCGGCGCTACCGCGTGGTGCGTCGCCCGTTCGCGCAGTCCGCCCGCTCGGCGCTCGACCCTGCGCCGAGCCGGCGCCCCGCGCTTGCGCTGAAGGGCGCACGATGAAGCGCTACTTCGTGCCGCTCGCCGTCTTCGTCGTGCTGATGGTGTTCCTCGCGATCGGGCTGACGCTGAAGCCGCGCGAGCTGCCGTCCGCGCTGCTCGGCAAGCCCGCGCCGGCGTTCGTGCTGCCGACGTTGAACACGCCGACCACGTCGCTCTCGACCCGCGACCTGCGCGGCCAGGTCTGGGTGCTCAATGTGTGGGCGTCGTGGTGCGTGGCCTGCCGCGACGAGCACGCGACGATGGTCGAGATGGCCCAACTCAAGCTCGTGCCGATCTACGGCCTGAACTACAAGGACCAGCGCGCCGACGCGCTCGGCTGGCTGGCGCGCTTCGGCGACCCGTATGTCGCGTCGCTGTCGGACACCGACGGTCTGGTCGGCATCGACTACGGCGTCTACGGCGTGCCCGAGACCTTCGTGATCGACAAGGCCGGCGTCATCCGCGGCAAGTTCGTCGGCCCGGTCACGGCGCAGACGGTGCGCGACGAGATCGTGCCGCTGGTGGCGAGGCTCAACTCGTGATCGCGCTGCTGCGACGACTCGTGCTCGTGCTGCTTTTGGCTGCGCCGCCGGCGCTGCACGCCAACGAGGCCGCACCGCTCGCCGCCGACCCGGCGCTCGAGGCGCGCGTGCTGCGCGTGGCCGAGGAACTGCGCTGCCTGGTGTGCCAGAACGAGACCATCGCCGCGTCGCAGGCCGAGCTCGCGGTCGATCTGCGGCGCCAGATCCGCACGCGCTTGCAGCAGGGCGAATCAGAGGCGCAGATCCTCGACTTCATGGTGCAGCGCTACGGCGAATTCGTGCGCTACCGGCCGGCGTTCAGCCCGACGACCGCGCTGCTGTGGATCGGACCGTTCGCGCTGCTCGGCCTCGCCGCCTTCGTGCTCGCGATGAACATCCGGCGGCGACGCGACGATGCGCGGCCGGCCGACCTGAGCGACGCCGAGTCGCAGCGGCTCGCCGAACTGCTCGGGCCCGGGACGGTGCGGCCATGACCGGCTTCGCGCTCGGCGCGTTCGCACTCGTGCTGCTCGCCGGGCTGATGCTGCGCCCGGCGTGGCGGTCGACCGCCGCGGCCGCACGCGCGCGGCCTGCTCACCTCGACGTGCTGCGCGATCAACTGGCGGCACTCGACCAGGAGCCTGTCGGCAGCGCCGCCGACGAAGCACAACGCCACGCCGCGCGCCGCGAACTGCAGCGCCGTGTGCTCGACGAATCGACCGCAAACGAGACCGCGATCGACGCGAGCCGCTCGCCGCGCATGCAGTGGGGCGTGACGCTCGCGCTGCCGCTGTTCGCGATCGCGCTGTATGCAGCGATCGGCAATCCGGCGGGGCTGGTCGCGCAAGCGCCCCCGATCGCGACGGGCGCAGCGCCCGAGCCGGACGTCACGCCCGAGGCCGTGCAGGCGATGCTCGCCAGCCTGGCGCAACGTCTCGACAGGCCGTCCGCCGACCCGGCCGCCGATCTGCAGGGCTGGACCATGCTGGCCCGCTCGTATGCCGCGCTGCAGCGCTTCGCCGACGCCGAGCGCGCCTATGCCCGAGCGAGCGCGCTCGCGCCGCGCGACGCGCAGTTGCTGGCCGACCGCGCCGATGTGCTGGCGGTATTGCAGGGCCAGCGCACAGCCGGCGAGCCGGACCGGTTGATCGCCGACGCGCTGCGCCTCGACCCGAAGAATCTCAAGGCGCTCGCGCTTGCCGGCAGCGCTGCGTTCGAGCGCCGGGACTTCGCCACCGCGCGCCGCTACTGGCAGCGGGCGCTTGATCTCGCGCCGACCGGCGGTGAGTTCGCCGCGGGTCTGGAGCGCAGTCTCGCCGCCGCCCAGGACCACGGTGCCGAGGCGCCAGCGATCGCGACCACCGCGACCCCCGCGCCCGCTGCGGCAGCGGCGCGCATCACCGGCCGCGTCTCGCTGGCACCGGCGCTGACGGCGCGGGTCGCACCGACCGACACGGTGTTTGTCTTCGCGCGCAACGCCGATGGCCCGCGCATGCCACTCGCGATCGTCCGCCGCACGGTGGCCGACCTGCCGTTCGACTTCACGCTCGACGACAGCCTGGCGATGTCACCCCAGACGCGCCTGTCCGGCGCCTCCCGCGTGATCGTCGGCGCGCGCATCTCGCGCTCGGGCGATGCCCTGCCGCAGGCGGGTGACCTGCAGGGCGAGTCGGAGCCGATCGTGACCGACCGTGCGGGCATCGATCTGGTGATCGACCGGAGCCGACCGTAGCGCGACATGCGACACGCGCGGCGGCGCGCAGCTCCGGGCTCAGACCTCCGGGTCGTCCATGAGGACGCGGACTTCCTGGGCGCACCGGCAGGCCACCGCGATCTTCGCGGCCCAGTCGAGCGCGGCCTCGCGCGTGCCGACCTGGATGATCGAGAAGCCGCCGACCACGGCCTTGACTTCCGGCCACGGCCCGTCGGAGACGACGCCGTCGGAGCCGACGATGCTGGCCCGCTGCTGGTGGACCCCACCCCCGTGGATCCAGACGCCGGCAGCCTTGGCCTCGCGAACCACCGCATGCGCGGCCTCTGCGACGGCGGTCCAGTCGTCGTCCGGAATGTGGGCCATCGCACCGTCATCGAAAGAGATCAAGTACCGTGTCACCGCGCTGCTCCTCGTCGACGCCCATCGGGCCTTCCTGAACGACGAATCGGACCCCGCCGAATCGACGCTCCAGTGTCGACGCTTTCCGGCCTGGCCGCATCGGCCGGACCAGGCCACGCCGTCGCCTGTATCCTCGGCCCCTCAACTCGAAAGGACCAAGATGGCACTGGCAAAGAAGAAGCGCGTGGGCAAGAGAACCATTTCGGCGAAGCAGGTTCGCAAGACCGCCAGCGGCCGCAAGCGCCGCAAGGCCGACGGCACGCAGCCCTCGAAGGTGGTGTTTCCAGTCTCCGCACCCGCGGCGTCCTGACGCCCCACTGCGTCACCCGCGGCGCAGCGCCGCCAGTTCGGCCTCCAGCGCCGCGATCCGCCGATCCCGCAACTCGATCGCCGCCTGGACATCGGCGGCCTCGAACCGCTGAGGGATGTGCTGCGGGCAGTTCACATCCCAGGCGCTGACGGTGAACAGCAGAACCTGCTCGGGCCGCGCCCGGTAGCCGGCCGGCATCAGTTCCCGCGTCAGGGTGTCGTCGCCCTCGACCACGCGCGCCGTGCCCCAGATCTTCGTGCGACGGCGGTTCGCGTAGTCGATGAGGAACAGGTGCGCGCGCGGGTTCTCGGCGAGGTTGCCCTGCGTGATGTACTGGCGGTTGCCGGCGAAGTCCGCGAACCCGATGGTGTGCTCGTCCAGCACCTTCAGGAAGCCCGCCGGCCCGCCGCGATGCTGGATGGTCGGCTGGCCCTGGCCATTGGCCGTGGCCAGGAAGACGCTGGTCTGGGCCTCGATCTCGGCTTTCAGGTCCGGCGTGATGACGTGTTCCCACGAGCCGTTCTGTTCCATGCGGGCGTAGGCCGCACGCGAACCCTTTCTGGCCTGGATCGACTTGACGGCCTCGGTGAAGGCCACGTCGCTGGCAACGGGGGTGGGGAGGGGCGGGGAGGACATGAAGGACTCCAGGTGGGTTCAGGCCGGTGCATTCCGGTGAAGCGACTGTAGATATTCCCGTCGCTCGCCACTAGACTGCCATTTCGCGAACGTCCCTCTCGATAACTGGAACAATGGATCGCCTCGCCGACCTGGAGGCCCACCTCAAGACGCGCCTGATCACGCGATCGACCCGCAGGCTGGTGGTGACGGACGCCAGCTCGTGTCGCCGCGCCGATCGTCTTCGGGCGCCTGCACGTGCTGCCGGTGGCCGCGGCGTTTCTCGCGCTGCACCCCGAGGTCGACATCCAGCTTCGGCTAGGGGATCGCAACGTCAACCTGATCGAGGAGCATGTCGACGTGGCGCTGCGCATCGGCGCGCTGCCCGACAGCAACCTGATCGCCGCCGCCGAAGCCGGCCTGGGCCTGACCCGCGTGCTGTCCTACCAGGTCGCCGACGCGCTGCACGAGGGCCGTCTGGTCCGCGTGCTCGCCGGCGCCGAGCCGCCGGCCGTGCCGGCGAGCGTGCTCTATCCCGGGCAGGGCGACTGCCGATGAAGACCCGGGCGTTCATCGACTTCGCGCTGGACCGCCTGCGAAAGCGCCTGAAAGGGCGCGAGGCTGTACCCTCGAGGGACTGAAGGCCGCAGGAGCACCGCGATGCAGACCGAGTTTCTGAGGAGGGGCGGCAACCCATCGCCGACGGCGCTCCGCGGGTTCGCCGAGCTGTCCACGGCGGTCGTCTCCCCCTCGCGCCGATGAAATCGCGACGAGCCGGAAGCCCAGGGGGCATGGTGCAGGTGCGGGGCGCACGCGAGCACAACCTGAAGAACGTCGACGTCGACATCCCGCGCGATGCGCTGGTGGTCTTCACCGGCATCTCCGGCTCGGGCAAATCGTCGCTCGCGTTCGGCACGCTGTATGCCGAGGCGCAGCGCCGTTACTTCGATTCGGTCTCGCCGTACGCGCGGCGGCTGATCGACCAGGTCGGCGTGCCCGATGTCGATTCGATCGACGGCCTGCCGCCCGCCGTCGCGCTGCAGCAGCGGCGCGGCACGCCCGGGGCGCGATCGTCGGTCGGCAGCGCCACGACGATCTCGAACCTGCTGCGGATGCTGTACTCGCGCGCCGGCACCTACCCGCCGAAGCAGCCGATGCTGTACGCCGAGGACTTCTCGCCGAACACCCACCAGGGCGCGTGCCCGCAGTGCCACGGCCTGGGCAGCGTTTACGAGGTGACCGAAGCGCTGATGGTGCCGGACGACTCGCTGACGATCCGCGAGCGCGCCATCGCCGCCTGGCCGCCGGCCTGGCACGGCCAGAACCTGCGCGACATCCTGGTCACGCTCGGCTACGACGTCGACACGCCGTGGCGCGACCTGCCGAAGAAGGACCGCGACTGGATCCTGTTCACCGACGAGCAGCCGAGCGCGCCGGTCTATGCCGGCTTCACGCCCGCCGAGACGCGGGCCGCGCTGCGCCGCAAGCTGGAGCCGAGCTACCAGGGCACGTTCACCGGCGCGCGCCGCTACGTGCTGCACACGTTCGCGACGACGCACAGCGCGTTGATGAAGAAGCGCGTCGCACGCTTCATGGCCGGCCAGACCTGCCCGATGTGCCACGGCAAGCGGCTCAAGCGCGAGGCGCTCGCGGTGACCTTCGCGGGCCTCGACATCGCTGCGATGGCGGGGGTGTCGCTGAACCAGCTGGCCGCGCTGCTCGAGCCCGCGGCACGTGCCGGCGCCAGCGCCGCGCCACTCGCCGGCTCGCTGACCGCGGAGAAGCGGATCGCCGCGCAACGCATCGCGCAGAACGTGCGCGAGCGGGTGGCGACGCTGCAGGCACTCGGGCTCGGCTACCTGTCGCTGGACCGCGCGACGCCCACGCTGTCGCAAGGCGAGCTGCAACGCATCCGCCTGGCGACGCAGATCCAGTCGAACCTGTTCGGCGTCGTCTACGTGCTGGACGAGCCGTCGGCCGGCCTGCACCCGGCGGACGGCGTGGCGCTGCTGCGCGCCCTCGATCGCCTCAAGGCGGCCGGCAACTCGCTGTTCGTTGTCGAGCACGATCTGGCGGTCATTCGGCACGCGGACTGGATCGTCGATGTCGGCCCGGCGGCCGGAGAAGCCGGCGGGCAGGTGCTCTACAGCGGCCCGCCGGCGGGCTTGCGGCAGGTCGGCGCGTCGCAGACGGCCGCGCACCTGTTCGGCTCGCGCACCACGCGCCGGACGCCGGTGCGCGCCCCGCGCGAGCCCACCGGCTGGCTGCAGCTCGACGGCGTGACCCGCAACAACCTGCGCGGTGTCGACGCGGCGTTTCCGCTCGGCGTGCTGACCGCGGTGACCGGCGTATCGGGGTCGGGCAAGTCCAGCCTGGTGAGCCAGGCGCTGGTCGAGCTGGTGGCCGCGCATGTCGGCAAGGTGCTGTCGGCCGACGAGGACGACGCCGCGACGCCCCGGCCGGCCGCGTCGCCGACCGAAGGCCGGCTGACCGGCGACCTGCCGCTCGTCGAGCGACTCGTGTGCGTCGACCAGAAGCCGATCGGCCGCACGCCGCGCTCGAACCTCGCGACGTACACCGGCCTGTTCGACGGCGTGCGCCGGCTCTTCGCCGCCACGCCGGCGGCACGCAGGCGGCGCTTCGGCCCGGGGCGCTTCTCGTTCAATGCCGCCGGCGGCCGCTGCGAGACCTGCCAGGGCGAGGGCTTCGTGAGCGTCGAGCTCCTGTTCATGCCCAGCGTGTTCGCGCCCTGTTCGACCTGCCACGGTGCCCGCTTCAACGACGCGACACTGGCGGTGCGCTACCGCGACCGCCACATCGCCGAGGTGCTCGCGATGACGGTCGATCAGGCGTGCACCTTTTTCGCCGACGAGGCGGCCGTGCTGCGACCGCTGCGCCTGCTCGAACAGATCGGGCTCGGCTACCTGCGGCTCGGCCAGCCCGCGACCGAACTCTCCGGCGGCGAGGCGCAGCGGATCAAGCTCGCGACCGAGCTGCAGCGCGTGCAGCACGGCCGGACCCTCTACGTGCTGGACGAGCCGACGACCGGCCTGCATCCGGCCGATGTCGATCGCCTGATGAGCCAGCTGCACGGGCTCGTCGATGCAGGCAACACGTGCGTCGTGGTCGAGCACGACATGCGGCTCGTCGCGGCGAGCGACTGGGTCATCGATGTCGGGCCCGGTGCCGGTGACGAGGGCGGGCGGATCGTGGCGGCCGGGCCGCCGGCGCGGGTCGCCGCGGCCGCAACCGGCGCGACCGCGGGCTACCTGGCCCGCGCGCTGCGCTGACCGCGGCCGCGTTGTCGGACGACACCGGCAACGGGCTGTCCTGTTCTCCGTCGCGACCCGACGCGCCCTCGCTGCACGATGGGCGACCGACGACAGGAGACCCCCATGAACATCGCCGACCTGCTCAAGCAATACGCCGAGAGCCCGACCGACACCCAGGCCGACTTCGATGCCGTCGCGAAGGCGGTGCCGCCCTCGGTACTCGGCGACGGCATCGCCGACGCGATGCGCTCCGACAAGACGCCGCCCTTCGCCAACATGGTCGGCAGCCTGTTCGGCGGTTCCGACCCGCAGCAACGGGCCGGCCTGCTGAGCCAGCTGATCCGGGCCGCCGGCCCGGCGATCCTGTCGAGCATCGGTGGCGGCGCGCTCGGGCGGATCGTGCAGGGCCTGCAGGCGAAGGACGGCGCGGGCCAGCCGGAGGTCTCGCCCGCCGATGCCGCACAAGTGACCCCCGACGAGCTGAGGGAGATCTCCGCGACCGCCGAGAAACAGGACCCGGGCATCTTCGACAAGATCGGCGCGTACTACGCGCAGCACCCCGAGGTCGTGAAGGTGCTGGGCGGCGCCGCGCTGGCAATCGCACTCGGCCGCATGGCGAACCGCACCCCGCGTTGAGCCCTCTACGCCATTGCGGTTGACACCGCGCGCCTATACTGACCCGCACCGGCCCCTGTCACCTGCGCTCGACGTTTGCCGCCGCCCGATCACCGGGCTTGCACTCGAGCGTGGCAGGAGAGGCCCCCATGCAGCTACGAGTCGGTTTCGAGATCGCGTATCAGTGTCCGCAGCCGACGCCGATGATCCTGGCGTTGAGCGTGCACTACTCGCGCGCGTCGGATCTGGTGCGACCGGACCATCTGATCACCGACCCGCCGGTCGACGTGACGGCGTACCGCGATCTGTTCGGCAACTGGTGCAGCCGGCTGGTCGCACCCACGGGCCGGATGGTCCTGAGCAGCGATTCGGTGGTTCGCGACAGCGGCCTGCCCGACACGGTGGCGCCGTTGGCCCGCCAGGTCCCCGTGGAGCACCTGCCCGAGTCCACGCTGGTCTACCTGCTGGGCAGCCGCTACTGCGAGACCGACCTGCTGAGCGAGACGGCGTGGCAGCGCTTCGGCGACGGACCGACCGGCTGGGCCCGCGTGCAGGCGATCTGCGACTTCGTGCACCAGCACATCGAGTTCGGCTACCAGCACGCGCGCAACACCCGCACGGCCTGGGAGGCCTTCCGCGAGGGCCGAGGCGTGTGCCGCGACTACGCGCACCTGGCGATCGCGCTGTGCCGCTGCATGAACATCCCGGCCCGCTACTGCACCGGCTACCTGGGCGACTACGGCACGCCGCCGCCCTATGGCCCGATGGACTTCGCCGGCTGGTTCGAGGCCTACCTCGGTGACCGCTGGTACACCTTCGACGCCCGCAACAACACGCCGCGCATCGGCCGCGTGCTGATCGCGCGCGGACGGGACGCCTGCGACGTGGCGCTGTCGAGCACCTTCGGACCCAACACGCTCGACGGTTTCAAGGTGTGGACCGACGTGGTCTAGCCGCTCTCCTACACGGGCTGGCCGGTGTGGCTGACAGCGCCCGGGCAGGGGGCTCGTAGGATGGTCGCCATGACCAACGTCCTTTTCGTCACCACCAGTTGCGACGCGCTCGCGCCCGACCATCCCACCGGCCTGTGGCTCGAGGAATTCGCCGTCCCCTACATGGCCGCGCTCGAGGCCGGCATCGACGTCACCGTGGCGTCACCGCGCGGCGGCGCGGTGCCCCTCGATCCGAAAACCGAGCCGAACGACAAGCAGCGCAAGCAATGGGCGCCGGCCCTGGAATCGTTGCGCCACAGCGTGACGCTCGAGTCGGTGAAGGACCGGGCGTTCGACGCCGTGTTCATCCCCGGCGGACACGGCCCGATGATGGACCTCGCGCATGACGCGACGCTGCATGCACTGCTGGCCCGTCAGGACGCCGCCGGCCGGCTGATCGCCGCGGTCTGCCACGGGCCGGCCGCGCTCGTGAATGCGAAGCGCGCTGACGGCGCGCCACTCCTGAAGGGCCGCCGCGCGACCGGCTTCACCAACACCGAAGAGCGGCTCGCCGGCTTGAAGGACGTCGTTCCGTTCCTGCTGGAGGACGCGATGAAGGGCGCGGGTGCCGACTTCCACTCGGCGCTGGTGCCCATGCTCAGCCACGTCGAACACGAGGGCAACCTCCTCACCGGCCAGAACCCGCATTCCAGCGCCGCGCTGTCAGAGAAGCTGGTCGACGCGCTGACGAAACGCTGAGCCTGCCGCGCTCACGCCGGCGTCCCGGCGTGCGCGCCGCCGTCGGCGGGCACCGTGCGGCTCGACGCGATGATCCGCGCCGCCACCTCGCCGGGCCGTTCTTCGTGCACCAGGTGACCGGCGCCGGCCACGACATCGATCGACCCCCCGGTGCCGGCCGGCAACAGGGCGCGCACCCGTTGTGCATCGCGCGGCGGCACCGCGCGGTCGTCGGCGCCGACGATCATCGCGAGCGGCGTGCGCAGCCGTGACAGGTCGTTTGCGAGCGGGCGCAGGTCCCAGCGCGCCATCATCGCCAGCGCGCCCGCGGCGTGGCGCGGGTCGCGCACCAGCGCGCCGTAGAGCGCGATTCCCTCGGCGTCGAGCATCGAGCCGGTACCGCCGATCAGGCGCTCGACGGCGGCGCGGTCCCAGCGCCGGCGCGCAAACAGTTGCGCGGCGAGCGGGGTCGCGGCCATCAGCCGCGCGACCGGTGGGAACAGCACGCCCGGCAGCCCGGCCAGCGGCAGGAACGCGCCGTTGACCGCGACCAGCGCGCGCGGCGCCAGCGCGCCGTCGAGCACGGCGCGCGCACCGATCGCCGCCCCGGCCGAATGGCCGACGACCAGCTCGACATCGAGCCCGAGTGCCTTCACCAGCGCGGCAATCGCCTGCGCCATGCCCGGCAGGGTCATCTGCCGCGCCGGCGGCGTGCCGGTGAAGGCGTGACCGGGCAGGTCCATCGCGACGACGCTGTAGTGGCGCGCGAGCCGCGGCATCAAGCCGCGCCACGAGTGCGTGGAGGCGCCGGTGCCGTGGATCAGCAGCGCGACCGGCCCCTGGCCCATGCGCTGGACGTGCCAGCGCAGCAGGCCGACCCGGACCATCGTGCTGGCCTGACGATGCGGCCAAGCGATGCCGTCCAGCGCCATCGAGGGCAACGACGCCGCCATCCCCCGGCCCGTGGCTCAGCGCGCCGCACCGGCGGCCTGCACCGCCTGCGACAGCACGGCGGCGCCGGCGTGCGGCAACGGCAGGTAGCGCGCGCCCATCGCCGCGGCGATCTCGCGCGCCGTGTCCTGCGGCTGCGGCGAGGTGTCGAGCAGCAGCGCGGCGAAGCCGTCGCCGCGGATCAGGCGGCCTGCAGCGAGCGCGTCTTCACCGGCGCGCGCGCGGCCCGGTGTGCCGTCGCGCGCGATGTTGGCGCGGCCGTCGGTCAGCAGCACGACGACCGGCGTCGCGCCGCGGCGCCGCACCGACTCGGCCAGCGCGTGCGCGGACGCGATGCCGGCCGCCAGCGGCGTGCCGCCGCCGCCGGGCAGGCCGGCGAGACTGCGCTTCGCCCGCACCAGCGAACGGGTCGGCGGCAGCAGCAGCTCCGCACCCGCGCCGCGGAACGCGATCACCGCGACGCTGTCGCGCCGCACGTAGCAATCGGCCAGCAGCAGCTCGACGGCGCCCTTGGTCTCGGCCAGGCGGTGCAGCGCCGACGAACCGGACGCATCGACGACGAACACCGTGGTCGTCTCGCTGCGCTGGCGGAAGCGCCACAGGTGGAAGTCTTCGCGGCGCACCTGGATGCGGGCGGCGCTCCGTGCTCCGGCCGCCTCGGCCTCGCGGCGTCGCAGGGCCTGCCACGGCGCGGCCGCGCGCAGCGTCTCGATCAGGTTCAGGCGCGCGCCGCCTTGCGGCTCGCCACGCCGCACGCCGGTCGGGCGGCCGCGCCGGTTGCCGGTCTGCGACGCGCCGGCACGCCCGGCGGCGGGCGAGCGTGGCGTCTTCGCCGTGCCCAGCGCGAGCATCGCCAGCAGGCCGGGCGGCAGCGCGGCGAGCGCCGCTTCGAGCACGCGGTCGTCGATCGGACCGGCCGGTGTGTCGGGGTCGGCCTCGTCAGGGGGTGGCGGTGGCGGCGGCGCGTCGGCAGTGTCGGCGGGTGGCGGCGCCGCGGCCTGTTCGTCGTCCGGCGCCTCCGCGGGCGACTCGGCGTCGGGTGGCGGCTCGGTGGCGGGCAGGCGCGTCGCGCGCGGTGCGAGCACGAGCGCGGCCGCCAGCGACGCATCGCGCGCATCGACCGCGTCGCGGCCGTCGAGCGCGGCCGCCGCACGCGCGGCGCGGCAGGCCAGCAGCGGCGCGCGGACCGAGTCGATGCCGAGCGCCAGCGCCGCGCCGCACAGGCTCTCGACGAGGCTGCCGTCGATCCGCACCGCGGCGAAGCGGTCGCGGGCGGCGGCGACGTCGTCACGCGTGAACAGCGCCGCCTCGTCGGGAGCGGTCGTCGGCGGCAGTGTCAGGTGAAAGGCCAGCCGTTCGCGCAGGCGTGCAGGCAGGTGCTCGTCGTCGGCGATGCCTTCGTCCAGCGCGACCACGCCGATGCGGCTCGCGCTGCGCGCGCCGATGCCGTGGCGCTCGGCGACCAGCGCCTGCGTGTCGATGGCCGATGCGACCGCCGCGGCCGTCGACGCACCGAGCCGCTCGGCCATCGCCAGCAGCACGACCCCGCCATCGGCCTCGGCCAGCAGCCCGCGCTGGGCGACCGGCCGCCCCGCCTGCAGCGTGGCCGCGAGGTCGAGCCCGCCGAGCAGGCGATCGTCGTTGACGTGCAGCGGCACGCGGCGCCACGGCGTGTTTGCCGGCAGCAACCCGTTCAGCGTCGCCAGCCAGCGGTCACGCGCCGGCCCGGCCGCGCTGCGCAACGCGACACCGCCGAGACCGACCGGGTCGACCGCGAACAGCGCGGCGACGAGATCGGCCGACGCCTCGTCGCTCATGGACCGAACAGCTCCGCCACCGCGCGGTCCACGCGCACGCTCGAGCCGGCGTCGTCGAGCGGGTTGCGGCGCAGCCGGTGATGCAATGCCGGCGCCGCCACGCGCTTCAGGTGCGCGTCGCCGACCCGCGCGTCGCCCTGCAGCGCCGCGAGCGCGCGCGCGGCGCGGATCAGCGTCAGCTCGCCGCGCAGGCCGTCGGTGCCGAGCGCCATGCACAACTGGGCTGCGCGCTCGAGCGCCGCGTCCGGCACCTGCACGTCGCCGAGGCGGGCGCGGCCGGCGACGATCTGGCGCCGCACGCGCGCCTCATCCTTCGCCCAGGCCTTGCCGAAGGCGTCGGGGTCGCGCTCGTAGGCGTCGCGGCGCTTCACGACCTCGACCCGCGACGGCAGGTCCTGCGGCGTGCGCACCTCGACCGACAGGCCGAAACGGTCGAGCAACTGCGGCCGCAGTTCGCCCTCCTCCGGATTGCCGCTGCCCACGAGCACGAAGCGCGCCGGGTGGCGCACGCTCAGGCCCTCGCGCTCGACGACGTTCTCGCCCGACGCGGCCACGTCGATCAGCAGGTCGACCAGGTGGTCCTCCAGCAGGTTGACCTCGTCGACATACAGGAAGCCGCGGTTCGCGCGCGCCAGCAGGCCCGGCTCGAACGCCTTGACGCCCTGCGCGAGCGCGCGTTCGAGGTCGAGCGCACCGACGACGCGGTCCTCGGTCGCGCCGAGCGGCATGTCGACCACCGGCACCGGCACCAGGTGGCTCTTCAGCGCACCGTTCGCCTTGCGCGCCTCGCAGTCCTCGCAGCCGACCGCCAGCGCCGGATCACAGTGGTAGCGGCACTGCAGCACCGCGCGCATCGGCGGCAGCAGCGCTGCGAGCGCGCGCACCGCGGTGGACTTGCCGGTGCCGCGGTCGCCGAAGACGAGGACGCCGCCGATGCGCGGGTCGATCGCGGCGATCAGGATCGCCAGCTTCATGTCGTCCTGGCCCACGATCGCCGAAAAGGGAAAGACCAAGGCGCACTCCAAACCTGATGCGATTGCTCTGGTTCGCGCAATGTAAAGCGCAACAACACTTCAATCTGTCAGACTATTCTGACGGTACAACCTGTTCCGATCAAGGATTCTTCATGAGCCCTACCAATCGACGTGCATTCGTGATGACGGTCATCGGCGGCGGCACCGCCCTCGCCGCTTCCAGGGTCGCGGCCCAGGCCGCCGCGCCCGGCCTGTCCGAGGCCGATCCGCAGGCGGTCGCGCTCGGCTACAAGGCCGACAACACCAAGGTGGACAAGGCCAAGTACCCGCAGCACGCGGCCACGCAGATGTGCAGCGGCTGCAACTTCTTCCAGGGCAAGCCGACCGACGCGATGGCGCCGTGCCAGCTGTTCGCCGGCAAGCAGGTCGCCGGCAAGGGCTGGTGCTCGGCCTGGGCGAAGAAGGCGGCCTGAGCGGGCCCCGGCGCGCGGGGCGGCCGGTTACCATGCTTCGGCCCTGAGCCGACTACCTGCCCCCCCATGCGCCTGCTGCCGCGCGATCACCCGGATCGCCTGTCCCTCGCCGACGAAGTCCACGCGCGGCCCCCCGAGCCGCTCGAGACGCCGTCGCGCGCCACCTATGTCGCGGTGCTGGTCGAGCCCGACGACCGCGAGCGCGAACGCGCGCACCTGACCGCCCTGTGCGCCGCGTTCGGCGTGGCCGGTCCGCCCGAAGGGGCGACGCACTTCAGCGCGTCGCTCGGCCCGTTGCGCGCCAAGTGGGAACGGCACGGCGAGTTCTCGGGCTACACCTTCTTCACCGCCGGCCGCAGCCCCGAGCCGTTCAGCGAGCCGCCGACCACGCAGCTCCCGCCCGGCTGGCTCGCCGCGATTCCCGGCGCGACGGTGGTCGGCGCGCATGCCAAGCTGGTACCGGCCGAGGACACGCTGCCCGATGCCGCGCTGCTGGCGCGCCATTTCGGGCAGAACATCGTCGTCGGCTCGGGCGTGGGCGACGGCAAGGGCGTCGCGTACACCGACTTCCGCATCCACGAGGACGGCTGCTCCCGCTTCCTGGTGCTCGACCGTGGCTTCACGCCGCGCCAGGCGGGCCGCATGCTGCAGCGCCTGTTCGAGATCGAGGCCTACCGGATGATGGCGCTGCTCGCGCTGCCGATCGCACGCCAGCAGTCGCCGCGCATCGTCGCGATCGAGCGGTCGCTCGCGGCCCTGACCGACCGCATCGCCAACAGCGACACGCGTGACGCGACGGGCCACCAGGCCGGTGATGACGAGGCGCTGCTCCAGCAGCTGACCAAGCTCGCGGCCGAGGTCGAGAGCGGCCTGGCGACAAGCCAGTTCCGCTTCGGCGCCTGCCGCGCGTACTTCGAGCTCGTGACGCGCCGCATCGCCGAGCTGCGCGAGACCCGCATCGACGGCGTGCAGCCGATCGAGGAGTTCATGGCACGCCGCTTCACGCCGGCCGTCGCGACCTGCGCCACCGTGTCGCAGCGGCTGCATGACCTCTCCGAACGGGTCGCCCAGGCGAGCGCGCTGCTGTCGACGCGCGTCGAGATCGCGCGCGAGCGGCAGAACCAGTCGCTGCTGAGCTCGATGGACCGGCGCGCGAAGCTGCAGTTGCGCCTGCAGCAGACCGTCGAGGGCCTGTCGGTCGCAGCGATCGTCTACTACGTCGCCGGCCTGGCCGGCTACGGCGCGAAGGCGCTGAAGGCCGCAGGCGTGCGCATCGATCCGGATCTCGCAGTCGGCCTGGCCATCCCGGTCGTCGCCGTGCTGGTGATGCTGACGGTGCGGCGCGCACGGCACGGCGCCGGCGTCCACCACCCGCTGGACTGACGCGCCCGGCTCAGCGCGGCGCCCGCATCGGGCACTGCAGGAACAGGCGCGACAGCGTGTCGGTCAGCGCGACGCGCTCGGGCCCGTCGCTGTGCTGCAGGCCGGCCATCGGGCCGTGCAGCATCTTCTGGGTCAGGCCGCGCGACAGCGTCTCCAGCACCGCATCGATGTCGTCGCCTTTCGCCAGCATCCTGCGCGCGCGCTGCAGCTCCGACGCGCGCCAGCTTTCCGCCTGGGTCTGCAGCGCCTGGATCAGCGGCACGGTCTCGCGCGTGCCGAGCCAGCGCACGAAGTCCTGCACGCCCGACTCGATGATGGTCTCGGCCTGGCCGACCGCGGCGAGCCGCCTGTCGCCGCCGGCCTGCACGATCTGCGCGAGGTCGTCGATCGTGTACAGGTAGACGTCGGTCAGCGCGGCGACCTCGGCCTCGATGTCGCGCGGGACCGCGAGATCGACCATCAGCATCGGCCGCCGCCGGCGCGCCTTGATCGCGCGCTCGACCGCGCCGAGGCCGATCACCGGCAGCGGGCTCGCGGTGCACGAGACGACCACGTCGAACTCGGCCAGCCGAGCCATCGCATCGGCGAGACCGATCGCCTCGGCGCCGAAATGGGCGGCCAGCGCCTCGCCGCGCTCGAGGCTGCGGTTGGCGATCGTCAGCTGCCGCGGCGCCCGCGCCGCGAGGTGCGCGAGCACCGGGGCGGCCATCTCGCCGGCGCCGAGGAACAGCACCTTCAATTCGCCGAAATCCTCGAACAGGTTGCCGGCGAGCCGCACGATCGCGGCCGCGAGGCTGATCGTGTGCATGCCGATCTCGGTGCCGGTGCGCACCTCCTTCGCGACCGCGAACGAGCGCTGGAACAACTGGTGCAGCGTGGTGCCGAGCGTGCCGGCGGCACCGGCCTCGCGCACCGCGAGCTTCATCTGGCCGAGGATCTGGGTCTCGCCGATCACCATCGACGACAAGCCGCTCGCGAGCCGGAAGGTGTGGCGCGCCGCGCCCGCGTCCTCGTGGACGTAGAAGTGCGGCTGCAGGTCGTTGGCCGCCATGCCGCCCGCTTCGGCGAGCCAGCCGAGCGCCTGGCCGGCCAGGCCGCGCGCGTCGCCGCCGGCGCTGCCGACATACAGCTCGGTGCGGTTGCAGGTCGAGACGATCGCGACCTCGGCAGCGCGCTGCAGGCGTCCGCTGAAGGCACGCAGCGTCGGCACGAGCTGGTCGCCGGGGAACGCGAAGCGGCCGCGCACGTCCAGCGGCGCGGTCGTGTGGTTCAGGCCGAGCGCGATGACGGTCATGCGATCATCCGTTGGGTGCGCGCCGGGCGCGCGTCGCGGCGCCAGCGCAGCAGCAGGTCGCTGCCGTGCGCGAGGCCCGCGGCCAGCAGCCACGCCGCCGTCCACGCCGCGCCGGCCTCCTGCGCCAGGCTGCGCAGCGCGAGCATCAGGCACAGGCCCGAGACCAGGTTCAGCGCGAAGTCGCGCGGCGCCACCCCCTTGCCGCTGACGCGGTGGTAGAGCGCGAGGGCCGCGCCCTCGACGACGGTGAACGCGATCACCAGGTCGATGAGCGGCGCGATGACAGCGGCGTCGATCAAGCGGTTCTCCTCAGCCGAACGGACCGTTCAGCCTCACGGTCTGCCAGTTCAATGCCGCCGCGATCGCGACCCACGCCAGGTACGGCGCGAGCAGCCAGGCCGCGAGCTTCGCGAAACGCGCCAGCAGCAGGATCAGTGCCAGCACCGACAGCCACAGGAACGGCACCTCCCAGAGCGACCAGTCGGGCCGGTGCAGGCGGAAGTACAGCAGGCTCCAGAACACGTTCAGGAACCCGTTGGCCGCGAACAGCACCAGCATCCCTTCGCGCAGCGCGCGCGACGACGCGCGGCGCCAGCCGATCACGCCGGCGGCGGCGGCCAGCGCGAAGATCGTCGTCCAGATCGGACCGAAGGCCCAGTCGGGCGGCTTCCACGGCGGCTGCTTCAGGCTCGCGTACCACGGGCCCAGGTCGGTCATCAGCGCGCCGAGCACGGCCACCAGCAGGGCCGCGCCCGCGGCGATCGCGATCGGGCGCCAGCGACTCATACACGCGCCACCCCGAACAGGTGGGCCAGGTCCTTGAAGAAGATGCGCACATGGGCCAGCTTCTTGCGCCGCACCAGTTCCTTGTTCATGTACGACTCGAAGGTCAGCTGCTGCACGTCCCGGTCCTGGCAGATCGAGACGAAGCGCTCGCGCAGCCGGTCGCTCGAATACCAGAACCACTGCATGACGCCGAGGACGCGGAACACGGTGCCGTGCGCCTTCATGAAGCGCTTGCGGGCCAGCGCGAGCGAGCGCACGTCGCCGGTCGCGAGCAGCGCCTCGACCGCCTCGGCGGCGAGCCGGCCGCCGAACATCGCGTAGTAGATGCCCTCGCCCGATGCCGGCGCGACCACGCCGGCAGCGTCGCCGGCGAGCACCACGTCGCGGCCGTTGTCCCAGCGCGGCAGCGGCTTCATCGGGATCGGCGCGCCCTCGCGGCGCAGTGTCTCGGCGCCCATCAGCCCCGCCGCCTGGCGCAACCCGCCGACCGCGGCGCGCAGCGAGAAGCCCTTGTCGGCGCTGCCGGTGCCCACGCTCATCGTGTCGCCGTGCGGGAAGACCCAGCCGTAGAAGTCGGGCGACAGGCTGCCGCGGTAGTAGACGTCGCAGCGCGACGGATCGAACCCGCTTGGCGGTGCCGCCGGCGTGCGCAGGATCTCGTGGTACGCGAAGACGTATTTCGTGCGCTCGGCGCCGTCCACCGTCTGGCGCGCGACGGCCGACTTCGCGCCGTCGGCACCGACGATCGCGCGGGTCCGCACGCGGGCGGGCACGCGGGCGCGGCGATCGGTCGGCGACGGCTGCTCGAAGTGCACGACGCTGAGGCCGTCGGCATCGCGCGTGATCCGGTCGAAGTCGCCGATCCGCCGCTGCGCGCCACTGCCCGCGGCGCGTTCGCGCAGCCATTCGTCGAACTGGTCGCGGTCGACCATGCCGACGAAGCCGTTGTCGATCGGGATGTCGACCTTGCGGTCCTTCGGCGAGACCATGCGCGCCGCGGTCGCGCGCGCGACGAGCAAGGCGTCCGGAATGCCGAAGTCCTTGATCAGCCGCGGCGGGATCGCGCCGCCGCACGGCTTGGTGCGCCCCGCGCGGTCGAGCAGCAGCACCGAGCGCCCGGCGCGCGCCAGGTCGTGGGCCGCAGTGGCACCCGCCGGGCCGCCGCCGATCACGACGACATCGAAGGTTTCTACATCGGACATGGCGATCACCTTGCTTGCAGGGCCGGCTGGCCTTCGGGACGGCGGGGTGCCGACGATGCGACCGCGACGGAACGACCGAGCTGGGCGGCAAGCGCCGCCGCCGCGACGAACAGGAGGGCCTCGAAGGCGAACACCGCCGCATACGCATGGGCCGGCGTGCCGATCAGCCAGCGCGCGAGGTCGCTCGCGGCGGTACCGACCAGCCCGCCGAGGCCGAACGCGACCGCCTGCGCGGCGCCCCACAGCCCCATGCGCGTGCCTTCGCGGGCGTGCCTGCCCTCTCCGGCGAGCCGCATCATCGAGGCGATCGCGGCGATCGAGAACGCGCCGTTGGCGACGCCGAGCGCGAACACGTTGGCCCTGAACGGCCACGCCGGGCCGACGACGCCGGCCGCGACCAGCCCGAGCAGCATCAGCGCCGAGACCAGGCAGCCGCCGATCTGCCACGTCCGCAGCGAGCCGAAGCGCGTGCCGCGCCCGGCGAAGGCCGCGGCCAGCATGCCGACGAGCACGCCGGCGTGCTGGACTCCCGACAGCCCGGTCGACTGCCCCGGCGTGAAGCCGAACACGCTGCCGGCGAAGGGCTCGAGGATCAGGTCCTGCGCGCTGTAGGCCAGCATCGAGATGAACACGAAGAGCGTGAAGTGCCGGGCCACTGGTTCGGCCCAGACCTGCGCGAGGGCCTCGCGGAACGCCGGCTTCGGCGCGCCGCGTTCGGTGGCTTCGGCAGGTTCGACGTCCGGCGCGGCCGCGCCCTCGAGGCGCCAGGTCGCGACCAGCGTGAGCAGCACCGCGAGCACCGACACGCCCGCGGTGACCGCGATCAGCCGCGCCGGCGAGTACGGATCGAGCAGCCTGCCCGCGACGCCGGCGGTGACCGCGAAGCCGACGATCATCATCAGCCACACCGTGGTCGCGGCGGCCGCGCGCCGCGGCGCCTCGACCCGCTTGGCGAGCAAGGCCAGCAGCGACGTGCCGGACGCGCTGACGCCGAGGCCGATCAGCAGGAACGCAACGATGGCGAGCGCGATGCCGGCGGACCGTTCGCTGCCCATCCACGCGGTCGCGACCGCGGCGAGCGCGCCACCGAACGCGAGCACGGCCATGCCGCCGACGATCCACGGCGTGCGGCGCCGACCGATGTCGGAGCCGTAGCCCATGCGCGGGCGCGCGACCTGCACCAGGTAGTGCATCGCGACGAGGAAGCCCGGCAGCAGTGCGGGCAAGGCGAGCTCGACGACCATCACGCGGTTCAGCGTCGAGGTCGTCATCACGACCACCGCGCCGAGGCAGGCCTGCACCAGCCCGAGCCGCGCGATCGCCACCCAGCCGAAGGCGCCGCGGGTCATGCCGCGCCCCGCAGCGCGAAGGCGCTGACCATCATCCCGATCACGAACAGCGGCACGCCGAAGCCGCTGTACCAGACGGCGCGCTCGCTCGGCTGCTGCAGGAAGCGGCGCATCAGCACCAGCTGCAGCGCGATCAGCGCGGCCACCGCCACCGCGTGCAGCGGCTGCTGCCATGCGACGAGCAACCCCGTCACGCACAGCTGCGGCAGGATCATCACCCAGCACGCGATGCGCGCGGCCGACTGCACGCCGAGCTGCACCGGCAGCGACGCGATGCCCATCTGCCGATCGCCTTCGACCGACTTGAAATCGTTCAGCGTCATGATCCCGTGGGCCGAGACGCTGTAGAGCAGCGCCAGCGCGAGCGAGCGCAGCTCCGGCATGGCCCCGCCGGCCATCACCGCCGCGCCGGTGACCCACGCCAGGCCTTCGTAGCACAGGCCGCAGGCCGCGTTGCCCCACCAGCCGTTCTGCTTCAGGCGCAGCGGCGGCGCGCTGTAGGCCCAGGCCAGCAGCAGGCCGACCAGGCCGGCGGCGAAGCCCCACGGGCCGAGGAAGGCGGCGACCACCAGCGACAGCAGCGTCCACAGGATCGCGATCCCCAGGCCCCAGCGCCCGGGCATGCGACCGGACGGGATCGGCCGCTGCGGCTCGTTGATCGCATCGACATGCCGGTCGAACCAGTCGTTGACCGCCTGGCTGCTGGCGCAGACCAGCGGCCCTGCCAGCAGCACGCCGACGACGATCAGCGGCCAGCGCCCTTCGGTGGCGACGCCCGATGCCACGACGCCGCAGCCGAACGCCCACATCGGCGGGAACCAGGTGATCGGTTTGAGCAGCTCCGCGACAGCGGACAGAGCGGGTCGGGCCATGCAGACATACTGCGCCTGACACCTGAAGTCGTCAACCTGGATTTACACTCAAAGTGTCAACCCAGGATTTCGGTCACTCTTCGCCCGGCACGGGCGTCAGGTCGCCGATGTTGAAGCGCCGCAGCTTCACGTACAGGCTCTGGCGCGACAGGCCCAGCATCTCCGCAGCGGAGGCCCGGTTGTCGTGGGTGAGCTCGAGCGCCGCCTCGATGCACAGCTGCTCGATCAGGTCGGTGGTGTCGCGCACGATGTCCTTCAGCGGCACGCGGCCGACCAGCTCGGTCATCTGGCCCACGGAACGCGGCATCTCGCGGCCGGTGCCGGTGGTGCGCACCTCGGCGACGAGACGCCGGCTGACGTCGCGGATCGTGAAGCCCAGGCAGGGCTGTTCGCCCTCGGTGACCGCGACGCCGGAGATCTCGACCTCGGTCGAGGCGCCGTACTCGCCGCGCATCACGGTGGCGAACAGGCGCACCGCGCCGCGCTGGCGCAGGTTGGTGATCAGCACGTTCAGGTCGACACCGGTGCGGCCGAGCCAGCGCTCGAGCGACTGGCCGCGCACCTGCGTCTCGGTGGCCAGTTCCGCCAGGTCCAGGAACGCGTGGTTCGCGGTCATGATCAGGCCGTCGAGGTCGGTCACGACGAACGCGTCGGGCGCGCCTTCGATCAGCTTCATCAGCGCGCTCTGGCCGGCGCTGCCGCCGCCGGTGCGGGCCGCGGTGTCGAGCGGGGACACGCGCACCAGCAAATGGGCGGTCTTCTCCTGACGGAACAGCGAGGCCGACACGCGCATCTCGCCCTGCCCCTTCAGCCGCGCGCCGACGCTCTCGACATGGCCGGTGGCGCTGACGCGGCCGAGCATCGCCGGCACGCTGGCGGTGTTCTTGGCACCCGGGTCGACCTCGAAGCTGTCGGAGATCAGCCAGCCCGGCCGCGACGCTTCGACCCCGAACAGCGCCAGCGCCGCCGGGTTGGCCTCCTCGAGCTTGCCGGTGACGGCATCGAGGATCAGCACCGCCTCCGACGCCACCTGGAACAGCGAGCGGTAGCGCGTCTCCATGTGGCGCAGGCGCCAGTAGTCGCGTTCCATCGCCTGCTGGGCGCTGATCAGGCGCTGTTGCAACGCCGCGTTGGCGCGCAGGTCGCGGCCGAACACCACCGAACGAACGCCCGGCTTGCCACGCCCGCCCTGCTGGGGCAGCGCGATCGCCGAATACGACAGCGGCAGGTCGGCCCCGTCGAGCGACGGGTGGTTGATGTGGCGCCAGCGCGGCGCGGCGTTGGCGCGCGACTCGCGCAGCAGCGCCTCGACCTTGGGCCGGCTCTCGACCGTGACGGTGTCGGCCCAGGGCTTGCCGAGCCACTCGTAGTAGCCCTCGCGCAGCAGGTCGTCGCTGCCGAACGCGAGGTCCCGGATCACACCCTGGTCGTCGATGATCAACGCCACATCCGCGGCGGCCGCGATCAGCTTGCCGGCCATGTCGGCGCTCAGGTCGCCCAGCGTCTTCGCTGGCGCTTCGAACTCCCTCATGGAATCAGCTTTCCGGGTCGCAGACGCATCACATCCTCGTTCTGGTTCGTCGTGGCGGATGCTCTCGCGCGCAGCGAGCATCAACCGTGGGACTCGTGCGGCCGCGCCAGGCCGACGATCAGGCCTTCGGCGAGCGACGGTGCTTCGCGCCCGTCTATTGTCATGCCGTCCGCACCCACCTGCCCGACGAACTCGGGATGCACGCCGAACAGTGGGCCGCCCACCAGGATCGCGATGTCCTGATTGCAAGCCGCGTGCCTGACGGCCGCGATCGACGCCGTCAACTGCGGCAGGTGCACCTCGGCGCCGAGCGAGAAGCCGATCACGTCGAACCATTCCGCCTGGACCAGCGTGGCGGCGTCAGCGCCGGCCGCCCAGGCGCCGCCGGTCACGTCCCACCCGGCACGCCGGAAGAACTCCGCGACCATCACCAGCCCGAAAGTGTGCTGTTCGCCGGGGCTGGGCAGCAACAGCACGCGTCGACCCTGCACGGGGTGCTCCACGCTGCGACCCAGCGCCGGGCTGAGTTCGCGCAGCACCCGCTGCAGCCGGCCGAGGCCGACCGTCACGTCGGTGAAGCTGCACAGGTCGTCCTCCCACAGCTTGCCGAGGTAGCGCGCCGTCGGCGCCAGCAGGTCGAGGTAGATCTTCTCGACCGAGACGTCACGGGCGCGCAGCGTGTTGATGGTCGCGAACGCCACGTCCTCGTCGTGCGCGAGCACGAGCTTGGCGAACTGCTCGACATCCTCGGCGGTGAGCGCCTTGCCCGGCGCGACGGACCGGGCGACCGGCTCGGAGGCCGCGCGGTGGGCGAGCATCAGGCGCGGGATGATCTCCTGCTCGATCGTGCGCGCCAGCTGCGACATGCGCATGTCGTTGGCCGCGTCGGCCTGGCGGAAGCCGGGCGGCTCGGCCTCGCAGACCTGCGGGCTCGTGTCGGGCGGTGCACCGCCTCTGGTCGAACCCTCCCGTGCCGGATGTTCCTGCGGCCTGCTCTCCATCGACGGTCTCCTCGCGATGCTCTGGCGTTGCGCCGCGGGAAGATACCTCGGGCGCCACCACCGCGTCTGGGTTTGCGATGGTCGGGAAAACGGCGGGCGCCAACGTCGTGGTCGCGCGCGCCGTGGGGACAAGTTCTACTGCCGGCCCCGCGCAACGTCAATCGGGTTAGCGCCTTTGACAGCGCCGCGTGGCCTTGCCGCCAATATAGTGTCACGTTTGATTTACGTCTAGCCCGATTGACACGTACGAACGTCAGGTCTAGATTCGCCCTCAGCAGCACACCGAGGACGTCGATGCAAGCACGTGGGGCCCCCAGCACTGCGCCGAGTTCGTACCGGCCGCTCTACACGGCCGACGAGCGCCAGCGTCGCGACGCATCGGGCTGGACGCTGGTGCAGGGCGTGCTCGCGCCGGTGCAGTTCGTCGTCTTCCTGGTGAGCCTGGGGCTGGTGCTGCGCTACCTCGCCACGGGCGAGGGGCACGACGCCGCGGCCTGGTCGGTGGTCGTCAAGACGCTGACGCTGTACGCGATCATGGTCACCGGCTGCATCTGGGAGAAGGTCGTGTTCGGCCGCTACCTGTTCGCGCCGGCCTTCTTCTGGGAGGATGTGTTCAGCATGCTGGTGCTGGCGCTGCACACCGCCTACCTGGTGGCGCTGTTCACCGGCGCGCTCGGCGCGCGACAGCTGATGGTCCTGGCGCTCGTCGCCTACGCGACCTACGTGATCAATGCGACCCAGTTCATCCTGAAGCTGCGCGCCGCGCGGCTGGACCAGGCGCAGCGCGATCGCTCGGCCATCGCCGCGGGAGCGACGGCATGAGCCCGGTGATCCCCATCCGCGCCGAGGCCGCGGGCTGCAGCGACGCCCCGGTGCTGCGCGAGCGCGGCCAGCGCGAGGTGTTCTGCGGCCTGACCGGCATCATCTGGCTGCACCGCAAGATCCAGGACGCGTTCTTCCTCGTCGTCGGCTCGCGCACCTGTGCGCACCTGATCCAGTCGGCCGCCGGCGTGATGATCTTCGCCGAGCCGCGCTTCGCGACCGCGATCATCGACGAGCGCGACCTGGCCGGCCTGGCCGACGCGAACACCGAGCTCGATCGCGTCGTGACGCGGCTGCTCGAGCGCCGGCCGGAAATCAAGCTGCTGTTCCTGGTCGGCTCGTGCCCGTCCGAGGTGATCAAGCTCGATCTGTCGCGCGCGGCGTCGCGCCTGTCCGGCCGGTTCTCGCCGGACGTGCGCGTGCTCAGCTACTCGGGCAGCGGCATCGAGACCACGTTCACGCAGGGCGAGGACGCCTGCCTGGCCGCGCTGGTGCCGGGCCTGCCGGCCGCGCCGGCCGATGCGCCCGCGTCGCTGCTGGTCGTGGGCACACTGGCCGACGTCGTCGAGGACCAGTTCACGCGCCTGTTCGCGGCGCTTGGCATCGGCCCCGTGCAGTTCTTCCCACCGCGCCGGGCGGGCGCGATGCCGGCGGTCGGCCCGAACACGCGCCTGCTGCTCGCCCAACCCTTCCTGGCCGACACCGCCCGGGTTCTCGAGGCGCGCGGCGCGCAACGCCTGGCCGCGCCCTTCCCGCTCGGCGCCGAAGGCACGACGCTGTGGCTGCAGGCCGCCGCCACCGCATTCGGCATCCACGCCGAGGTGTTCGAGCGCGCCACCGCGCCCGGCCGCGCACGCGCTTGGGCGGCGGTGGCACGCCAGCATGTTCATCTGGCCGGCAAGCGCGTCTTCTTCTTCCCGGATTCGCAACTCGAGATCCCGATCGCGCGCTTCCTGGCCCGCGAACTCGGCATGCAACTCACCGAGGTCGGCTCGCCCTACCTGCACCGCCAGCACCTCGCCGAAGAGCTGGCGCTGCTGCCCGCCGGCACGACGCTGTCGGAAGGGCAGGACGTTGAAAAGCAACTCGACCGCTGCCGCGCCCGGCAGCCCGACATCGTGGTCTGCGGTCTCGGCCTCGCCAACCCGCTCGAGGCCGAGGGCATGACGACCAAATGGGCCATCGAGCTGGTGTTCACGCCGATCCAGGGCTACGACCAGGCCGGCGACCTGGCCGAACTCTTCGCGCGCCCCCTGCTGCGCAAGCTGAAGCTGGTGGCCTGAACATGCAGCTCACCCTCTGGACCTACGAAGGCCCGCCGCATGTCGGCGCGATGCGCGTCGCCACCGCGCTGCAGGATGTCCACTACGTGCTGCACGCGCCGCAGGGCGACACCTACGCCGACCTTCTGTTCACGATGATCGAGCGGCTGCCGAAGCGCCCGCCGGTGACCTACACGACCTTCCAGGCGCGAGACCTCGGCGGCGACACCGCCGAACTGTTCAAGAACGCCGCGCGCGACGCTTACGCGCGCTTCCAGCCGGCCGCGATGCTGGTCGGCGCGTCGTGCACCGCGGAACTGATCCAGGACGACCCGGGCGGCCTGGCGAAAGCGCTGAACCTGCCGGTGCCGGTGGTCGCGCTCGAGTTGCCGTCCTACCAGCGCAAGGAGAACTGGGGCGCGTCCGAGACCTTCTACCAGCTGGTGCGCGCGCTGGCCGGCCCGAACGCACCCGCTCCGGGCACGCCGCGGGCGACTCGACCGGCCGGCCAGCGCCCGAGCTGCAACCTCCTCGGTCCGTCGGCGCTCGGCTTCCGCCACCGCGACGACGTGACCGAGATCCGCGGCCTGCTCGACCGGATCGGCATCGACGTGCGCGTCGTCGCTCCGCTGGGCGCGACCGCGCACGACCTGTCGCGCCTCGGCGAGGCCGACTTCAACGTCGTGCTGTACCCCGAGGTGGGCGCGCTGGCCGCGACCTGGCTGACGCGGCAGTTCGGCCAGCCGGCGACGAAGACGATCCCGATCGGCGCCGCCGCCACGCGCGACTTCGTCGCCGAGGTCGCGGCGCTCGCCGGCATCGACCCCGCCGAGGCGCTGGCCGCGCTGCCTTCGCGCTCGACCTGGTACGCGCGCTCGGTCGACTCGACATACCTGACCGGCAAGCGCGTGTTCATCTTCGGCGACGCGACCCACGCGATCGCGGCTGCCCGGATCGCATCGTCCGAGCTCGGCTTCAAGGTCGTCGGTTTGGGCACCTACAGCCGCGAATTCGCGCGCGACGTGCGCGACGCCGCGAAGCTGTACGACGTCGAGGCGCTGATCACCGACGATTACCTCGACGTGGAAGCGCGCGTCGCCGAGCTGCAGCCCGAGCTGGTGCTCGGCACGCAGATGGAGCGCCACATCGCCAAGCGCCTCGGCGTCCCGTGCGCGGTGATCTCGGCGCCGGTGCACGTGCAGGACTTCCCGGCGCGCTACTCGCCCCAGATGGGGTTCGAAGGCGCCAACGTGCTGTTCGACACCTGGGTCCATCCGCTGATGATGGGCCTGGAGGAACACCTGATCGGCATGTTCCGCGGCGACTTCGAGTTCCATGAGGACGCCGCGCCGTCGCACCTGGGCGGACACGCGTCGCCCGTGGTGGCCGCGGCCGAACCGGTACCCGCTCCCGCCGCCGCGCCCGACGCGCCGCCCCAGATCGTCGTCGCCGAATGGGCACCGGAGGCCGAGCAGGAACTGCGCAAGATCCCGTTCTTCGTGCGCGGCAAGGCCAAGCGCAACACCGAGCGTTTCGCCCTCGAACGCCATGTCGCGTTGATCACCATCGAGACCCTCTATGACGCCAAAGCGCACTTCGCCCGCTGAGGTCATCGCGGTGCATCCGGCGATGCGCGTGGTCATCGTCACGATGGACAGCCACCTCGCGAGCGCCGCCGAGCGTGCGCACCGCGAACTCGCGCGCACGATGCCCGGATTGAAGCTGGTCGTGCACGCCGCGGCCGAATGGGGCGGCGACGCGGCGGCACTCGCGCGCTGCAACGACGACATCGCCCACGGCGATCTGGTGATCGCGACGATGCTGTTCATGGAAGAGCACTTCCAGCCGGTGCTGCCCGCGCTCAAGGCACGCCGCGACCACTGCGATGCGATGGTCTGCGCGATGTCGGCTTCGGAGGTGATGAAGCTCACCCGCATGGGGCGGTTCGACATGGCAGCGCCCGCGAGCGGCCCGATGGCGCTGCTGAAGCGGCTGCGCGGCAAGCCCGAGGCGAAGGGCAACGAGTCCGGCGTGAAGGCCACCGCCGGCGCGCAACAGATGAGGATGCTGCGCCGGCTGCCGAAGATCCTGCGCTTCATCCCCGGCACCGCGCAGGACGTGCGCGCGTACTTCCTGACCTTGCAGTACTGGCTCGCCGGCTCGGAGGCGAACGTCGCCAACATGGTGCAGTTCCTGGTCGACCGCTATGCCGACGGGCCGCGCAAGGCGCTGCGCGGCCTCGTGAAGCCGCTGCCGCCGGTCGAGTACCCGGAGGTCGGCGTCTACCACCCCCGCATGCCGGGCCGCATGTCGGCGGCGCTGGCCGACCTGCCGCGCGTCGCGACCACCGGCAAGCGCGGCACCGTCGGCCTGCTGCTGATGCGCTCGTACCTGCTGGCCGGCAACGCCGACCATTACGACGGCGTGATCACCGCGATGGAGGCGCGCGGGCTGCGCGTCGTGCCGGCGTTCGCGACCGGACTCGATGCGCGCCCGGCGATCGACGCGTTCTTCTTCGACGCCGGCCGGCCGACGATCGACGCGGTCGTCTCGCTGACCGGCTTCTCGCTGGTCGGCGGTCCGGCCTACAACGACGCGAAGGCGGCCGAGGACATCCTCGCCAGGCTCGACGTGCCCTACCTGGCCGTCACGCCGGTCGAGTTCCAGACCCTGGACCAGTGGGGCGGTTCGCCGCGCGGGCTGCTGCCGGTCGAGGCGACGATGATGGTCGCGATCCCCGAACTCGATGGCGCGACCGGCTCGATGGTGTTCGGCGGCCGCGGCAGCGCCGCGCACATCGCCTGCACCGGCTGCGCTCACGCCTGCACGTTCAGCCGCGTGGCGTCTTCGGGTCAACAGGACGCCCACGACATGCACAGCTGCATCGAGCGCGCCGACCTGCTCGCCGCACGCGTGGGCAGGCTGGTCGACCTGCGGCGCTCGGAACGCGCGGGGCGCAAGGTCGCCGCCGTCGTCTTCAACTTCCCGCCGAACGCCGGCAACACCGGCACCGCAGCGTTCCTGTCGGTGTTCGAGTCGCTGTTCAACACGCTGGCGGCGATGCAGCGCGAGGGCTACACGGTGGAGATGCCGGCGAGCGTGGACGCGCTGCGCGACCGCATCATCCACGGCAACGCGCAGCGCTTCGGCGCCGATGCGAACGTGCACGTGCGCATCCCCGCCGACGACCACGTGCGGCGCGAGAAGCACCTGAAGGAGATCGAGGCGCAATGGGGCCCGGCGCCCGGCAAGCAGCAGAGCGACGGCAGCCACCTGTTCGTCTACGGCGAGCGCTTCGGCAACGTCTTCGTCGGCGTCCAGCCGGCCTTCGGCTACGAAGGCGACCCGATGCGGCTGCTGTTCGAGAAGGGCTTCGCGCCGACGCATGCGTTCTCGGCCTTCTACCGCTGGCTGCGCGAGGACTTCGGCGCGCACGCGGTGCTGCACTTCGGCACCCACGGCGCGCTCGAGTTCATGCCGGGCAAGCAGAACGGCATGTCGTCCGGCTGCTGGCCCGACCGGCTGATCGGCGACCTGCCGAACTTCTACCTGTACGCGTCGAACAACCCGTCCGAAGGCACGATCGCCAAACGCCGCGCCGCCGCCACGCTGATCAGCTACCTGACGCCGCCGGTCGCCCAGGCCGGGCTGTACAAGGGCCTGGTCGACCTGAAGGCGCTGCTGGAGCGCTACCGCAGCCTGGAGCCGGAAGCGACGATCGAAGCGGACGAACTGGCGCTGATGATCCAGGCGCAGGCCGCCGACCTCGACCTCGCCGCGATGGAACCGCCGTGGGGCCCGGAGGCTGCCCCATCGATCGCGAACCTGAACGACGCGGTGCTCGAACTCGAGTACACGCTGATCCCGCACGGCCTGCACATCGTCGGCCAGGCGCCGACCGCGTCCGAACGGGTCGACCTGCTGCTCTCGCTGGCCGAGGCCTCGCACGGCGCGCGACCGGAGCGCGCGCTGGTCGAGGCGATCGTCGCCGGCACGTCCGCGCCTGCCGACCAGGACGCGCTGCTGCGCGAACTCGCCGCGGCCGACGCGCTGATGGCCGAAGACCACGAACTCGCCGGCATCCTGCAGGCGCTCGACGGCCGCTTCCTGCGCCCCGCCCCGGGCGGCGACCTGCTGCGCACCCCGGCGATCCTGCCGACCGGGCGCAACCTGCACGGCTTCGACCCGTTCCGCATCCCCAGCGCCTACGCGGTGCAGGACGGCGCGCGCCAGGCCGAGCGGCTGCTGCAGCGCCACCGGGCGGACGGCCATGCGTTCCCGGAATCGATCGCGCTGGTGCTGTGGGGCACCGACAACCTGAAGAGCGAAGGCGGCCCGATCGGCCAGGCGCTCGCGCTGATGGGCGCGGCGCCGCGCTTCGACAGCTACGGCCGGCTGGCCGGCGCGCAGCTGCTGGCACTCGAACATCTCGGCCGGCCGCGGGTCGACGTGGTCATCACGCTGTCGGGCATCTTCCGCGACCTGCTGCCGCTGCAGATCAAGCTGCTCGCCGAGGCCGCGCTGCTGTGCGCGCAGGCCGACGAGCCGATCGAGCAGAACTTCATCCGCAAGCACGCGCTGGCCTACCTCGCCGAGCACGGCGGCGACCTGGAGACCGCGGCGCTGCGCGTGTTCGGCAATGCCGAGGGTGCCTACGGCTCCAACGTCAACAGCCTGGTCGACAACAGCCGCTGGGACGACGCCGACGAACTCGCCGAGACCTACACCCGCCGCAAGGGCTTCGCGTACGGTGTCGCCGGTCGGCCGGTGCAGCAGGCCGCGCTGCTGAACAGCGTGCTCGCCGGCGTGCAGCTCGCCTACCAGAACCTCGATTCGGTCGAGCTCGGCGTGACGACGATCGACACCTACTTCGACACGCTCGGCGGCATCAGCCGCGCGGTGCAGCGCGCCAAGTCGCAGCGCGACGGCGCGGGCGCCGGGGTCGCGCCGGTCTACATCGGCGACCAGACCCGCGACGCGAACGGCGGCGGCACGGTGCGCACGCTGACCGAGCAGGTCGCGCTCGAGACCCGCACCCGGATGCTGAACCCGAAGTGGTACGAGGGCATGCTGAAGCACGGCTACGAGGGCGTGCGCCAGATCGAGGTCCACGTGACCAACACGATGGGCTGGTCCGCGACGACGGGCCAGGTGCAGCCGTGGGTCTACGAGCAGCTGAGCGAGACCTTCGTGCTCGACCCCGAGATGCGCGACCGGCTCGCGAAGCTGAACCCGACCGCCTCGGCGCGGGTCGCGAACCGGCTGCTCGAAGCCTCGGACCGCAAGTTCTGGAACCCCGACGCGACCATGCTCGCCGCGTTGCGTCGGGCTGGCGAAGAGTTGGAAGACCGGCTCGAAGGCGTGTTCATCGACACCAGAGAAGGATCTCCCGCATGAGTACCACCACGGTTCCGTTCCCCGACATCAAGAGCCCGGGCGTGCGGAAGAACCTGCGCCTCGACGGCGAGGGCAGCGTGCAGGTCGAGCTCGACCCGAACCTGAAGATCGGCAACGCCAAGGTGTTCGCGATCTACGGCAAGGGCGGCATCGGCAAGAGCACGACGTCGAGCAACCTGTCGGCCGCCTTCTCCAAGCTCGGCAAGCGCGTGCTGCAGATCGGCTGCGACCCGAAGCACGACTCGACCTTCACGCTGACCAAGAAGATGCTGCCGACCGTGATCGACGTGCTGGAGACGGTCGACTTCCACGCCGAGGAGCTGAGGGTCGAGGACTTCGTCTTCCCCGGCTACAACGGCGTGATGTGCGTCGAGGCCGGCGGCCCGCCGGCCGGCACCGGCTGCGGCGGCTACGTGGTCGGCCAGACCGTCAAGCTGCTGAAGGAGCACCACCTGCTCGAGGACACCGACGTGGTGATCTTCGACGTGCTCGGCGACGTGGTCTGCGGCGGCTTCGCGGCGCCGCTGCAGCACGCCGACCGCGCGCTGATCGTGACCGCGAACGACTTCGACTCGATCTTCGCGATGAACCGCATCGTCCAGGCGATCGGCGCGAAGGCGAAGAACTACAACGTGCGGCTCGGCGGCGTGATCGCCAACCGCAGCGCCGCCACCGACCAGATCGACAAGTACAACGACAAGATCGGCCTGAAGCTGGCGGCGCACTTCCCCGACCTCGACGTGATCCGCCGCAGCCGGCTGAAGAAGTCGACGCTGTTCGAGATGGAATATTCGCCCGAGCTGGAGCTGGTGCAGAAGGAGTACATGCGGCTGGCCGCCTCGCTGTGGCTGGGCACCGAGCCGCTCAATTGCGTGCCGATGAAGGACCGCGACATCTTCGACCTGCTGGGCTTCGACTGATGAGCCACCTCACCTACCAGGATCGGCGCGGCGAGATCGAGACCTACTTCGATCGCACGGCCGTGCAGGCCTGGGCGCGGCTCACGTCCGACGCGCCGGTCGGCCGCGTGCGCGCCTCCGTTCGCGCCGGCCGGGACCGCATGCGCGCGACGCTGCTCGGCTGGCTGCCCGACGACCTGCGCGGCCTGCGCGTGCTCGATGCCGGCTGCGGCACCGGCGCGCTCGCCGTCGAGGCCGCGCACCGCGGCGCCGAGGTGCTGGCGATCGACCTCTCGCCGACGCTGGTGAACCTGGCCCGTGAGCGCCAGCCCGAGATCCGCAACGCCGGCTCGATCGACTTCCGCGCCGGCGACATGCTGGCGCCGGAACTCGGCAGCTTCGACTACGTGGTCGGCATGGACTCGGTGATCCACTACGAGACCGGTGACGCCGTCAACGTGCTCGCCGGCCTCGCGCAGCGCACCCGCCGCGGGCTGCTGTTCACCTACGTGCCGAGCAGCCCGGCGCTCGAGGCGCTCCGTGCGATCGGCAAGCTGTTCCCGCGCGGCGACCGCTCGCCGGCCGTCGTGCCGGTGGCCGAACGCTGGCTGCACCACCGCATCGACCACGACGCGCAGCTGCAGGGCTGGGCGCGCGGGCGCACCGAGCGCATCTCGAGCGGCTTCTACACCTCGCAGGCGCTCGAACTGATGCGGGCCGCCGCGCCGGGCCGCCCCAAGCAAGGCCCGACCCTCCCGGAGGGTCGTTCGCCGTACTCGGCGAACGGGGTGTAGTCATGAACCCGGCACGCGCCGCCCTGCAGCTGAACTCGACGCTCGCGCGCCAGTGGGCGAAGGTCGGCACGCGCTTCCTGCCGTTCGCCGACGCCGCGAGCGCGGAGCTGCCGCTGTCGCGCCTGCTGCGGCTGTCGCTGTTCCAGGTGACGGTGGGCATGGCGATGGTGCTGCTGGTCGGCACGCTGAACCGGGTGATGATCGTCGAGCTCGGCGTCTCGGCGTGGCTGGTCTCGGCGATGGTCGCGCTGCCGCTGGTGTTCGCGCCGTTCCGCGCGCTGATCGGCTTCCGGTCGGACACGCACAAATCGGTGCTCGGCTGGAAGCGTGTGCCCTACATCTGGATCGGCACGCTGCTGCAGTTCGGCGGACTGGCGATCATGCCGTTCGCGCTGATCGTGCTGTCGGGCGACAGCCACGGGCCGGCCTGGATCGGCCATGCCGGCGCGGCGCTGGCCTTCCTGCTCGTCGGCGCGGGGCTGCAGACCACCCAGACCGCCGGCCTCGCGCTCGCGACCGACCTCGCGCCGGCCAACACGCGCCCGCGCGTCGTCGCGCTGATGTACGTGATGCTGCTGCTCGGCATGGTCGTCGCCGGCCTGCTGTTCGGCCTCGCGCTGCGCGACTTCAGCCAGATCAAGCTGATCCAGGTCGTGCAGGGCGCGGCGCTGCTGACGATGGTGGTCAACCTGGTCGCGCTGTGGAAGCAGGAGGCACGCAACCCCGCCAACCGCGCGCGCGGCGAGCCCAAGCCCTCGTTCCGCGAGAACTGGGCGCGCTTCGCGGCGCGCGGGCGATCGATCCGCTTCCTCGTCGCCGTCGGCCTCGGCACGGCGGCGTTCAACATGCAGGACATCATCCTCGAGCCGTACGGCGGCGAGATCCTGCACCTGCCGGTGGGCGCCACGACCGCGTTGACCGCGATGATGGCCGGCGGCGCGCTGGCCGCGTTCGGCCTCGCGGCGCGCGCGCTCGGTCGCGGCAGTTCGCCGCACCGGCTCGCCGCGTGGGGCGTGCTGGCGGGCCTGTTCGCGTTCTCGTGCGTGATCTTCGCCGAGCCGCTCGCGTCGCCCTGGCTGTTCCGCCTCGGCGCGACCTGCATCGGCTTCGGCGCCGGGCTGTTCTCGGTCGGCACGCTGACCGCGGCGATGAACCTCGAGACCGACGGCCTGAACGGCCTCGCGCTCGGTGCGTGGGGCGCGGTGCAGGCCTCGTGCGCGGGCCTCGCAATCGCCGCCGGCGGCGCGATCCGCGACCTCGTCTCGACGCTGGCGACCCAGGGCGCGCTGGGCACCGCGCTGGCGAGCCCGGCGACGGGCTACAGCTTCGTCTACCACCTCGAGCTCTATCTGCTGTTCGCGACGCTGATCGCGATCGGGCCGCTCGTGCGCAGTGCGCGCCGATCGCCAGCCGCTTCACCCGACCGGAAATTCGGCCTCGCCGAATTCCCCGGCTGAATTCGTTCCACACAGGAGACACCATGGGAACCGGATCCATCACCGCCTACATCGACGTGGCGCAGGTCGCCCTCTACGCGTTCTGGGTGTTCTTCGCCGGCCTGATCTACTACCTGCACCGCGAGGACAAGCGCGAGGGCTACCCGCTCGAATCGGACCGCTCCGGCGGCCGCATCCACGTCCAGGGCTGGCCGAGCGTGCCGACGCCCAAGACCTTCCTGCTGCGCGACGGCCGGGTGGTGCTGTCGCCGAACTTCCGCGAGACGACGCAGACCCTGGGCGGCTCGCCCTCGGCCGCGCACCTGGGCGCGCCACTCGAGCCGCACGGCGATCCGATGCTCGCGGCTGTCGGGCCGGGCTCGTACTCCGACCGCGCCGACATCGCCGACACCACGGTGGACGGCGACCTGCGCATCGTGCCGCTGCGCGCCGCGCCGAGCCTCGAGGTCGCGCACCGCGATCCCGACCCGCGCGGCCTGCCGGTGATCGGCGCCGACGGGGCGATCGCGGGCACGGTGACGGAGCTGTGGGTCGACCGCGCCGAGGTGCTGTTCCGCTACCTCGAGGTCGAGGTGCCGGCGGCCGGCGGCAGCCGCCGCGTGCTGCTGCCGATCAACTTCGCGCGCATCGGCGACCAGCAGGTCAACGTGCGCTCGATCCTGGCGGCGCAGTTCGCGCAGGTGCCCGCCACGCGGCACGCCGATGCGGTGACGCTGCTCGAGGAGGACAAGATCATGGGCTACTACGGCGGCGGCACGCTGTACGCCACGCCGGCCCGCCAGGAGCCGCTGCTGTGATCACGAATCGGCAGGCGCGCGCCGACGCGCCGGAGCACGAGTTCGAGGCCGCGCTCGGCCTGCCGGAACCGCTGCCGCGCGGCGAGCGCCTGCTGTGGCAGGGCGCGCCCGACTGGCGCGCGCTGGCGCGCGAGGCGATGCACCTGCGCATGCTCGCGGTCTACTTCGCGGTGCTGCTCGGCGCGCGCGCAGTCAACGTGCTGGCGACCGGCGGCTCCGCACTCGACGCGGGGCTGGCGATGCTGTGGCTGCTGCCGCTGGCCGGCGCGGCGCTCGGGCTGCTGGCGCTGCTGGCGTGGCTGGTGGCGCGCACCAGCGTCTACACCGTGACCGACCGGCGCGTCGTGATGCGGATCGGCGTCGTGCTCAGCATCACCTTCAACCTGCCCTACTCGCAGATCGAGTCGGCCGGGCTGCGGACGAATGCCGACGGCACGGGCGACATCACGCTGGTGCTCGCCGAGAGCGACCACATCGCCTACATCCACCTGTGGCCGCATGCGCGGCCGTGGCGCCTGAAGCGCACCGAGCCGATGCTGCGCGCGCTGCCGCAGGTGCAGGGCGTCGCGCAGATCCTCGCTGGCGCACTCGCCGCATCGGCATCCACCGCGCGGCCGGTGCGCGCCCCGATCCAGGTGCCGCTGCGGACCGCCGCGACCTCCCGCCACGAGCACGCCGACACCTCGGCGCTCGCGGCCTGACGCGATGAACGCGCACGTCATCCCGGGCGATCTGCGCGAGGCGGCAGCGCCGATCCGCTTCGCACGCGCGCCGCTGTTCGCGCTCGGCGCGATGGTGATCGCCACGGTCGTCACGGTCGCCGCGGTGCGCATCACCGGCGTCGGCGCGGTGCACGCATCGGACGCCCCGGCCGTGGCCACGCGCGCGTTCCGCTTCGAGGACCGGCCCGACGGCAGCATCGTCGTGCTCGACGCGACCGGGACGCGACTGGTCGAGACCGTCCCGCCCGGCACCAACGGCTTCCTGCGCGGCACGATGCGCGGCCTCGCGCGCGAACGCATGCGTCAGCACGTGAGCCCGGCGCTGCCCTTCACGATGATCGGCCGCGCCGACGGCGGGCTGACGCTGGTCGATCCGGGCACCGGGCGGCGCGTCGACCTCGGTTCCTTCGGCCCGGCGAACGCCGCCGTCTTCGCCCGCATCATGGCCGCGCCCGTGCGCTGACCCGAAAGGCTCCCGATGAACGCTACCGCCGCCTCCGCCCCCGTGGCCGCCAAGGGCCCGATCAACACCGCGACGCAGGCCGCGCTGCAGGACACGGTGCTGACCCCGCGCTTCTACACGACCGATTTCGCGGCGATGGACCGCATCGACGTCGAGCCGATCCGCGCGCAGTGGGAAGCGCTGATGAACGAGTTCCGCGCCGACACCAACACCGACCACTTCCAGCGCCCGGCCGACATGATGGCCGACTGCTCCGACCTGCCGCCGGCGCTGTACAAGGAGTTCTCGGAGTTCCTGATCAGCTCGATCACCTCGGAGTTCTCGGGCTGCGTGCTCTACGCCGAGATCCGCAAGCGGGTGACCAATCCGGACATGAAGGAATTGTTCGGCTTCATGGCGCGGGACGAATCGCGCCACGCCGGCTTCATCAACCAGTGGCTGAAGGACTTCGGCATCGGGGTCGACCTGGGCTTCCTCGCGAAGGCCAAGAAGACCACCTACTTCCGTCCGAAGTTCATCTTCTACGCGACCTACCTGTCCGAGAAGATCGGCTACGCGCGCTACATCGCGATCTACCGGCAGGTCGAGAAGCACCCGGAGCTGTGCTTTCACCCGATCTTCAAGTGGTTCGAGCTGTGGTGCAACGACGAATTCCGCCACGGCGAGGCGTTCGCGCTGCTGCTGCGCGCCAACCCGAAGCTGCTCACCGGCGTCAACAAGCTGTGGATCCGCTTCTTCGTGCTCGCGGTGTTCGCGACGATGTACGTGCGCGACCACCAGCGCCCCGAGATGCATGCCGCGATGGGGCTGGACGCGACCGCGTACGACTTCGACGTGTTCCGCATCACCTCCGAGATCACCAAGCAGGTGTTCCCGCTGACGCTCAACCTGGACGACCCGCGCTTCCATGCCGGCCTCGAGAAGCTGCGGTTGATCTCGGTCGCCACCGAAGCGGCGCGCGCCCGCGGCGGGCTCGTCGGCGGCGCGCGGCGCCTGGGCCTGACGCTGGCCGCCGGCCTGACTTTTGCGCGCCTGTACTGCCTGCCCGCGCAGCGCAACCCGCTGCCGCAGAACGCGCGCCTGGCGCCGACCTGGTAGGGGCCCGTGTCCGTCTACCTGCTGCCGGTGGCCTACACGCTGTTCGCGTGGTGGTTCAGCACGGGCGCGATCCTGTACCTCAACGGCCTGCCGCGCCGCACCCACCCGTGGACGATGCTGGCCGCGAGTTTGCTGCTCGGCATCGCGCTGCTTGGCCTGGCGGCCACGAAAGACGACGTGCGCGTGACCGGCGCCTACCTCGCCTTCACCTGCGCATTGATGGTCTGGGCGTGGCAGGAGATCGCGTTCCTGCTCGGCTACGTGACCGGGCCGCGCCGCACGCCCTGCCCGCGGGGCTCGACCGGCTGGCGGCGCGCCGGTTTCGCGCTGCAAACGCTGCTGCACCACGAGCTCGCGCTGGTCGTGCTCGGTCTGGCCGTGTTCGCGCTCACCTGGGGCGGCGCCAACCCGACCGGGCTGCTGACCTTCGCGATCTTCTGGGTGATGCGGCAGAGCGCGAAGCTCAACGTGTTCCTCGGCGTGCGCAACCTGAGCGAGAGCTTCCTGCCTCCGCACCTGGCCTACCTGCAGACCTACTTCCGCCGCGCGCCGATGAACGCGCTGTTCCCGGTCTCGGTCGCGGTCTCGAGCTGGCTGGCGGTCGAACTGTGGCAGGCCGCGGCCGCGCACGGCATCGGCGCGTTCGACGCCACGACGCTCACCTTCGCGGGGACGCTGCTCAGCCTGGCGATCCTCGAGCACTGGTTCATGGTCCTGCCGCTGCCGTCGCAGGCCCTCTGGAATTGGGGTTTACGCTCAAGAGCGACCGGGCCACCCGCCTAGAATCCGGCGGATGAAATCCATGGTCGGCTTGCCTGTCTGTTCGAGACCGAAAGGACGTGCGGCGTGAGCGACTCGACCTCCAAGCACCCCGACCTGGCGGCGCTCTCCCCGTGGGCGCCTGAACTGGCGAAGACCTTCGTCTCGCTGGCCAGCGACATCGCGCTGGTGATCGATTCCGACGGCGTGATCCGCAACGTGGCGCAGGGCGGCGCCGACCCGATCGCCCCCGGCGCGGCGCAATGGGTCGGCCGCGCGTGGATCGACACGGTCAGCGGCGAAACGCGCCCGAAGATCGAGAACCTACTGAAGGAAGTGGCCGCCACCGGCATCGCGCGACGCCGCGAGGTCAACCACCCGCTCGGCGCCAACGAAAGCATTCCGGTCGCGTACACCGCAATCCGGCTGGGCGTCGACGGCCCGGTGCTGGCCGCCGGCCGCGACCTGCGCGCGATCGCCGCGATCCAGAAGCGCTTCGTCGAATCGCAGCAGGAGATGGAACGCGGCTACTGGCAGGCGCGCCAGGCCGAGGCGCGCTACCAGCTGCTGTTCCAGGTCGCGACCGACGCGGTGCTGGTGGTCGATGCCGACACGCTGCAGATCATCGAGGCCAACCAGGCCGCGGCGGCGATGTGGAACCTGCCGGCCGAGCAGCTGAAGGGCCGGCCGATCGGCTCCGGCTTCGAACACCATTCGCGCGGCGCGATCAACGAATTGCTCGGCAACGCACGCGCCACCGGCAAGAGCGGCGAGATCCGCGCGCGCCTGCTCGGCACACAGACAGGCACCAGCGTCGTCGCGACGCCGTTCCGCGCCGACGATGCAATGCGCCTGCTGGTGCGGCTGCGCGCCCTCGACGCGGCGCCTGCCGCGGGCGCGCTGAACCAGAGCATCGCGCGCCTCGTCGACGCCGCGAGCGACGGCGTCGTCGTGACCGATTCGAGCGGCCGCATCCAGGTCGCCAACCCGGCCTTCCTCGAGCTTGTCGGCCTGGCCACCGAGTCGGACGCGAGGGGTCACCCGCTGATGAACTGGCTCAGCCTGGCCGATTCGCCACTCGCCGCGCTGGTCGCGAAGGTGAGGCGCGACGGCATCGCGCGGCATGTCGAGTCGTGGGTGCGGCGCAGCGGCGCGGACGCGGCGCAGATCGAGATCGCGGCTGCGCTGCTGACCGAAGGCGACCAGGAGTGCATCGGCTTCACGGTGCGGCGCGTCGCGCGCGCCTCGCAGCGGCCGGCGTTCGACGACACGCAGCGCGACGGCCTGGCTGCCGCGTTGCAGGCCGGCATCGAGACGCTCGCGACCGGCCTGGGTGAGCGCGCACTGGCCGACATCGTGCGCGACGCCACGCTGCTGGCCGAAGATCACTTCACGATGCTGGCGCTGCAGCGCACCGGCGACGACCTGCCGGCCGCGGCCGCGATCCTCGGCGTCAGCACCGACAGCCTCGCGCGCCGCCTGCAGCGCCGCGCTTCCTCGGACACGGGCGCGGCGTAGTGCTGACCAGCCCCGCGTTCGGCCAGGCGGATCTCACCAACTGCGAACGTGAGCTGATCCACCTTGCCGGCTCGGTGCAGCCGCACGGCGTGCTGATGGCGTTGCACGAGCCCGACCTGCGGATCGTCCAGGCGAGCGCCAACGTCGAGTCGCTGCTGGGGGTGCATGCCGAGGCGCTGCTGAACCAGCCAGTCACTGAACTCGGCGGCGACCTGGCGGCGCAGGTGCGCCAGGCCTGCGAGAACTCGGCCCCGCTCGCCGAGCCGGTGCCCTTGCGCTGCCAATTGCCGGTCGGCGGCGCGGCGCGCGATTTCGAGGGCACGCTGCACCGCGTCGGCGCAAGCACGCTGCTGGTCGAGATCGAGCCGACCGGTGCCGAACACGCCAGCGCCGAGACCGTCGACATCCCCGGCCCGCAACTGCGCGAACTGCTCGGCGTGGCGGTGCAGCGCTTCAGCAATGCCTCGGCGATCGGCACGCTGGCCGACAGCGTGGTCCGCTGCTTCCGCGACATGCTCGGCTACGACCGGGTGATGGTCTACAAGTTCGACCCGGACGGCCACGGCAAGATCATCGCCGAGGCACGCGACCCGCGGCTCGAATCGCTTCTCGGCCACCACTACCCGGCCACCGACATCCCGCAGCGCGCCCGCGAGCTCTACCTGCGCAACCGGTTGCGCGTGCTGGTCGACGTGCACTATGAACCGTCGCCGCTGGTGCCGCGCCAGCTCCCGGGTGCCGGCGAGGAGCTGGACATGTCGATGTGCCAGCTGCGCAGCATGTCGCCGCTGCACCTGCAGTACCTGAAGAACATGGGCGTCACCGCGACGCTGGTCGTCTCGCTGGTGCGCGAGGGCAAGCTGTGGGGGCTGATTGCCTGCCACCACTACGCGCCGCGCAACCTGCGCTTCGCGGTGCGCTCGGCGGCCGATTTGCTGGCCGAGGTGGCGGCCACGCGCATCGCGGCGATCGAGAACTATGCGCACGCGCAGGTCGCGATCCAGGTGCGCCGGCTCGAGCAGCGCCTGGTCGAGGCCACGTCCACCGAAGGCGACTGGCGACTCGCGCTGTTCCGCAACCCGCGCACCGTGCTGCAGCCGCTCGAAGCGACCGGCGCAGCGCTGTTCCACGACGGCGAGCTGCTGACGGCCGGCGAGGCGCCCTCGACCGCCGAGCTGCGCGCGCTGCTGCAGTGGGTCGATGGCCAGCCGGGCGACGGGCTGTTCAGCTGCTCGTCGGTCGCGCGTGCGAACCCGGCGCTGGACCCGCTGACGCCGACCGCCAGCGGGGTGCTCGCGGTGAAGCTGTCGACGACCAAGCCCGACTACCTGATGTGGTTCCGCAAGGAGCAGCTGCTGACGGTCACCTGGGCCGGCGATCCGTCCAAGCCGATGGTGGCGAACAACCCGATGGAGCTGTCGCCGCGCAGCTCGTTCGCTGCCTGGTCGGAGATCGTGCGCGGCACCGCGCTGCCGTGGACGAACAGCGAGCTCGCGCTCGGCCGCGCGTTCGGTGCCTCGCTGGTCGACATCATCGTGCAGATCAACGCGGTCCGGCTGTTGATCGCCGAGCACCAGATCGAGCAGATCCGCCGCACCGTCGGCAGCTCGGCCGAGCCGGTCGTGATCGCCGATGCGCGCGGGTGCGTGCTGTTCGTCAACGACGCGTTCGGCATGCTGTCGGGCCGCCACGGCGACGCCCGCAGCACCGAGGTGCCGAGCCTGTTCGTGCAGGCGCCGCTGGCCGGCAAGGTGCTGGCGACGCTGCGCGACGAGCGCCAGCCCTGGCATGGCGAGCTCGACCTGCGGCTCGGCGGCGACGCCGGCACGCTGCCGGTGACGGTGCGCGCCGAGGTCGTGCCGGCGCGGGACGGCTCGGTGCTCGGCTACTTCCTGATCGTGGTCGACCGCACCGGCACCCAGCGCGTCAGCGAGGCCCGCCTGCATCTCGAGCGCTCGCTGTCGCAGACGATCGCCCAGGGCGGCGTGCGCGACGAGGCGAACACGATCGGCCTGGGCGTGCCGAGCGATGTGATGGGCGCGATCCTCGCCAACGCCAGCCTGGCAGCGATGGACATCGCCGACGGCAGCACCGCCCCGGGCGTCGCGCCGCTGCTCGAGGAACTCGAAGCGTCGACCCGCCGGGCGGCGCAGCTGTTCGGCCGCATCCGCCTGTTCGACTCGTAGCGCGGGTCAGTAGGTCTCGAGGTGCAGGCGGCCCTGCTTCTTCAGTGACGAGCCGACGAGGTCCCAGTCGAGCCCGGCCTGGCGTGCGATGTCGTGGAGCGCCAGCACGACGCCCTCCTCCATCGCCTTGAGGCCGCACACGTAGAAGTACGCGTTCGGGTCGGCCAGCAGCGGCGCGAGGTCGGCGGCGCGCTCGCGCATCGCGTCCTGCACGTAGCGCTTGGGCTGGCCGACGGTTCGCGAGAACGCGAAGTTGATGTCCATGAAGTCCTTCGGCAGGCTTTGCAGCGGGCCGAAGTACGGCAACTCCTCCTTGGTGCGCGCGCCGAAGAACAGCATCAGCTTGCCGCTCTCGAACTTGCCCGACTGGCGCAGGCGGCGCCGCCATTCGGTCATCGCCCGCATCGGCGCCGAGCCGGTGCCGGTGCAGATCATCACGACGTGGCTCTTCGGGTGGTTGGGCATCAGGAAGCTGGCCCCGAACGGCCCGATCACCTGCACCGTCTGGCCCACGCTCAGGTCGCACAGGTAGTTGCTGGCGACGCCGCGCACCGGGCGGCCCTGGTGGTCCTCGAGCACGCGCTTGATCGTCAGCGAGACGTTGTTGTAGCCCGGCCGTTCGCCGTTGCGCGGGCTCGCGATCGAGTACTGGCGCGGGTGGTGGGCGCGACCGTCGACGTCCGTGCCGGGCGGCACGACCGCGATCGACTGGCCCTCGAGCACCGGGAACGGCATCGCGCCGAAGTCGAGCACGAGGTGGTGGGTGTCGTACTCCTTGCCGACCTCCGTCACCCGCACGTTGCCGACGACGGTGGCGGTGATGCTCTTGTCGGCCGCCTTCGGGCCGTAGAGGTTGGTGTAGGCGTGGGCCGCCGACCACGGCGGCAGCGTCGCGCCGTATTGCGCGCTGTTGAACGGCGCGTCGACCGCACCGACCGCAGCGGTGGCCGCCGTTTCGACGACCTCGACGGCGATCGCGCCGGCTGCGACCCCTTCGACCGCGAGCTGTTCGGGCGACAACTCGGCCGGCAGCTCGTCCCACAGAAGCTGCTCGTCGATCGGATAGGTCTTCACCCGCGGCACCGTGCGCCAGTTGTCGATCGAGCCGGTCGGGCACGGCGAGATGCAGGCCATGCACAGGTTGCACTTGGCCGCATCGACGACGTAGTTGCGCGAGTCGTGCGTGATCGCCTGCACCGGACAGATGGCCTCGCAGGTGTTGCAGCGGATGCAGATCTCCGGATCGATCAAGTGCTGCTTGATCACCTTTGCGTCAACGGCCATGTCCATGGGGTGTCGTCAGTCGAAACGCACGTACTCGAAGTCCACCGGCTGGCGGTTGATGCCCATCGCCGGCGGGGCGATCCAGTTGGCGAACCGGCCCGGCTCGACGACCCGGCCCATCAGCGAAGCGACGAACGCGCGGTCCTCGCGGCTGGGCAGCCACTCGTCCACCTTGGCGGCCCATTCTGCCTCGTTGACCATGCGGCCGTCCGGCGAGACCTTGACGCCCGACAGCGCGCCGATGTTGCGGTGGAAGGCCTTGTGCGGCGCCGTGAGGCGGTGCGGCACGCCGGCCTTCTCGAGCACCTTGTTCCAGCGGTTGATGCCGGCGATCGAGTCCTTGATGAAGTCGTCGCGCAGCACCTCGTTCAGCGCGTTGAGCATCGGCACTTCCTTCTCGACGAGCTGGCCGTTCTGCGCCTCGAGCACGCGGTAGGTCTGGCCCTTGAGCAGGTGATCGTCGTCGCGCTTGCCTTCCTCGAAGCGGCCCTTCAGGCCCGAGCTGTAGAAGGTGGCGGCGTTGCTCGACTGGTCGGCCCCGAACAGGTCGATCGTCACGCTGTAGTGGAAGTTGACGTAGCGCTGCACCGTGGGCAGGTCGATCACGCCGGCGGCGCGCAGCTTGCCCACGTCGTCGGTCTTGAGTTCGTTCATCGCCTGCGCGGTGCGCTGGATCACGCGCGAGACGCCGCTCTCGCCGACGAACATGTGGTGCGCCTCTTCCGTCAGCATGAACTTGGTCGTGCGGGCCAGCGGATCGAACGCGCTCTCGGCCAGCGCGCACAGCTGGAACTTGCCGTCGCGGTCGGTGAAGTAGGTGAACATGAAGAAGCTGAGCCAGTCCGGCGTCGCCTCGTTGAACGCGCCGAGGATGCGCGGGTTGTTCTCGTCGCCGCTGCGGCGCTCGAGCAGCGCGTCGGCCTCCTCGCGGCCGTCGCGGCCGAAGTGCTTGTGCAGCAGGTAGACCATCGCCCACAGGTGGCGGCCTTCTTCCACGTTGATCTGGAACAGGTTGCGCAGGTCGTACATGCTCGGCGCGGTCAGCCCGAGGTGGCGCTGCTGCTCGACCGAGGCCGGCTCGGTGTCGCCCTGCGTGACGATGATGCGGCGCAGGTTGGCGCGGTGCTCGCCGGGCACGTCGGTCCAGGCCTTCTCGCCCTTGTGGTCGCCGAAGTGGATCTCGCGGTTCGCGTCGCCGGGGTTCAAGAAGATGCCCCAGCGGTAGTCGCGCATCTTGACGTGGCCGAACTGGGCCCAGCCCTGCGGATCGACGCTGACCGCGGTGCGCAGGTAGACGTCGTAGTTGGTCGAGTTCTCGGGGCCGACGTCGTCCCACCAGTTGATGAAGTTCGGCTGCCACTGCTCGAGCGCGCGCTGCAGCGTGCGGTCCTCGCTCAGGTTGACGTTGTTCGGGATCTTTTCGCTGTAGTTGATCGTGGTGGTGCTCATGGGGTACTCCGTTTAAACCCGATTCCAGTCGAACGCGGCCTTGTCGCCCTTGCCGTAGACCTTGAGTGCGCCCTTGTCGCCGACCGCGTTGGGGCGCTGGAAAATCCAGTTCTGCCACGCGGTCAGGCGGCCGAAGACGCGCGTGAACAGGTTCTCCGGGCCGTTGAAGCGCAGGTTGGCTTCCATGCCGGTCAGGGCGTCAGGCGACATCGACACGCGCTCCTCGACGGCGATGCGGACCTCGTCGGCCCAGTCGATGTCGTCCGGGTTGCTGGTGACCAGGCCGAGCGCGAACGCGGCGTCGGCGTCGAGCGGCTGGCCGGCCCGGGCGCGAACGGCGTCGAGCGCGGGCGCTTCGTCGTAGAAGCGGCGGCCGAGGCGGCTCTGGCCGGTGATCATCGGGAACAGGCCGAAGTTCGCCTCCGCCACGGTGATCTTGGGCGCGCGCGCTTCGTCGTCCGGCAGCGCGAGGTGATAGACGCGGTCGCAGGCCAGCGCCAGTTCGAGCAGGCTGCCGGTGAAGCACGAGCCCGGCTCGATGAGCGCGAACAGGCTGCGGGACGAGACGTCGAAGCGGCTGAAGGTGCGGCGCAGCAGGCCGGTGGTCTCGCGCACCAGCCAGTGGTCCTGGTTCGCCAGCAGCACGGCGTCGCTCGCGAGCACGGCGGCGGCGTCGCCCTCGGTCTTGACCAGCCAGGTGCCGATCTCGAGCTCGTTGGTGCGCATCTGCAGGATCGCGTCTTCCAGTTCACGCGCCATCTGCAGCGGGTACCAGGCGGCGCCGGCCGCGACGATGGCGGCGACGTCGGCCGGCTGCGCGCCGCTCGGGCCCCTGACCGTGAACGTGGCGGTGCGCCTGGCGCGGTCGATCGCCACGTCGACATGGGTGTAGCGCAGCGCGTCGGGCTCGATCGTGCAGGCCAGCGGCGTCAGCGCGACGCCCTGCCCGTCGGCCGGGCGATCGCTCTGCGCGGCCAGTTGCAGCGCGCGCTCCTGGACCTTGGCCGCGAACTGGGCCGGCTTGGCGATCTCGTCGACCAGGCGCCAGTCCTTCGCGCGCTGCCCGCGCACGCCTTCGACGCTGGTGCAGAACAGGTCGGCGAGGTCGTGGCGCACATGGCGCTTGTCGGTCACGCGGGTCAGGCCGCCGGTGCCGGGCAGGACGCCGAGCAGCGGCACCTCGGGCAGGCTGACGGCCGACGAGCGGTCATCGACCAGGATGATCTCGTCGCAGGCCAGCGCCAGCTCGTAGCCGCCGCCGGCGCACGCGCCGTTGACGGCGGCCAGGAACTTCAGCCCGCTGTGCTGGGACGAGTCTTCGAGCCCGTTGCGCGTCTCGTTCGTGAACTTGCAGAAATTGACCTTCCAGGCATGGCTGGACACGCCGAGCATGAAGATGTTGGCGCCGGAACAGAACACCTTCTCCTTGGCGCTGGTCAGCACCACGGTGCGGACCTCGGGATGCTCGAAGCGGATGCGGTTGATCGCGTCGTTCAACTCGATGTCGACGCCGAGGTCGTAGCTGTTCAGCTTGAGCTTGTAGCCGGGGCGCAGGCCCGCGTTCTCGTCGAAATCCGCGGCCAGCGTGGCGACGGGACCTTCGAACTTCAGCTTCCAATGCCGGTAATCGGCGGGGGCTGTCCTGTAATCGACGCGCGGGGCTGGGGTCACGGGTGTCTCCTGTCAATAAGCACTGAAATGCACTTCTTGCGCTGGCAAGAGATGCAGAATAATGCATTTTTACCGCCGGTTCAAGGGATTTCTTCAGCCAGTTCCTCAAACAGTTGCTGGTGCAGGCCGAACGCCCGCCGGGCCTCCGCGACGAGCGCGTCGGCCTCGGACACCTCGGGCGCGAGCGATGCCAGGCCGGCGCGGAAGGATTCGGTCAGGGCGCGCGTCGCCAAGGTATCGCCGAAGTCGTAGAACGCCACCCCCTGCTCGCCCCCGAGCGCCGGGTTCCGCGCCACGACGCGCCGCAACATCTGGCCGCCGCTCAAGTCGCCCAGGTAGCGCACGTAGGCATGCGCGACCAGCAGCGCCGGGCGCCGCGCGTCCAACTCGTGCAGACGCGCCACGTACTGGCGTGTCGCGTCCTGCAGTGCCAGGTCCTCGGCCCACCGCGGCCCATGGAGGTGGCCCAGGTCGCGCGCGAGCGCAGTCGCCCGGAACAGGGCCGGCGCGTGGAGCGGCGCGATCAGCGGATGGCCGGCATGGCGCACCAGCGCGGGCTCGAGTGCGCCATAGATCGCGCTGAGGTTGCGCAGCAGCGCGCAATAGGCCGCCCGATCGACCTCTCCCCGCATCAGCGCGCCCATGAAGTGGCTGCGCTCGGCTGCGGTGTGCAGGGATCGGGTTTCGGTCTTGAGTCGCTCGGCGAGGGACGGGATCAAGCGGGACCGCCTCTCTCAGAAGCCGAACAGGTCGCCGCCGGCGCGGTCCGTCCAGGCGATCGGCGCCTCGGACCACGCGAGCAGGTACGCCCCGAAATCGCTCGCCATCTCGACCTGGGTGCCGGCCTCGATCACGCCGAACCCGCCGGCGAGCACCAGGCTGCCGTTCACGCGCACGCCGCCGCCGATCATGAAGAGCTCGAGCGGCGCTGCGGTGCGGAACGGCGGGATGCGCGTGCCGGGGATGAGCGTCAGCGCGCAGTGGCGGAAATCGTGCGCGGTGCCGCGGTAGTCGCAGATCAGCCGCCGCTGCACGCCCCCGACCCAGGTGGGCAGCGGCGCGATGTCCTTCACGGTGATGCTGACGGTCGGCTCCCGTTCCGGCTGGGGATTGCCGAACCGCGCGTCGCGACCGCCGGCGTGCAGGTGCGGGGCGTCCTCCCGGCCCTCCTCGGGCCAGTACAGCACCGGACCGTCCAGCCGCGACGCCAGCAGCGACGCGGTGTACGCAATCGCGTCGTGGGTGGAGCCGGGCAGGTTGATGCCGGCCTGGCCGGCCACCGTGGTTCCCGCATGGTCGGTCAACGCGCCGCTGAGCACGTAGCTGAAGGCCACGTCGACGTGCTGGTGCAGGCCCGAGGACGCGAGCGGATCGAAGCCGAGCAGCCCCAGGAACCGGCCCGACGCGCGGTCTTCGTGGGCAGCCGCGACGCGCAGCCCCGGTCGCGAGGCGTCGAGCCAGCGCAACTGTTCCTTGCGGGTGACGAACACGCCGGCGGTCTGGAAGGACACGGTTTCGACCATTTTCTGCATGTGCGGGGTCCCTGGTGACCGGCGGCGGCCGCCGGTCCATCGACAACAACGGTTCGCAGGATAGTTCCTCGACCGCACGGACGTATCGCGGTGCCTGCGTCCAATCTCCTGCCCAGCGCGTAGGAAGCGATGTCCCGGGATCAGCCCCTCCCCCCGGGTCGAGCTATTGGCGCATCGGGAGACGGCGATTAGGATCGTCAGTTCACAATCCGTTCGCACTTCCGGGATGAACTGCGCAGAGGACTTGGAGAGAGAGTCATGGTTCAGCGAAAGCCGACGCCCGCCGCGAAGCGATTGATCTGGCGCATCACCGAAGCGGCGCCGCTGGGCGAGTACGTCGACGCGGCCGACGTGGCGGCGTCCGCCGCGGCAGCGCGAACGGCCGCCTCGCCGGCGCCGACCCTGCCCGAGGCCACCGTGTCGTCGGGCGGCTGGGTCGTCTCGTCGTTCGAACTGCTGCACGGCGCGGACGTCACCGAAGGTTACGACACGGTGCCCGGTGAACTGTTCGACTCGTTCTTCTCGCCCTCTCCGCCGCCCGCGCCCGCCGCGGACAAGAAGCCCGGCAAGAAGGAGTGATGGCCCGCCGGCCCGCGCTTCAGGTTTCTTTACGCCGCCCATTCCCTTGAGAAGGCTGCCGTTGGCTGCATTTGCAGCGCGCGGATCGTGCAACTTTCCCCGCCGGCGCGCATCCGAGTGAAAGACAGCGGAATATACTGAACGCAGGGTTTCAATTGAGCAAGATTCACAGTGCCGACGGGCAAGACAAGGGGTCGTTGATGGGTGCCAAACTCAAGGTCGCCGGATGGCTGGCCGTCGGCGCGGTCGCCGGCGCGCTCACCACGATGCAACTCCAGGCCACTGCCCGCAACGGCGTGTCGCAGCTGCCGCTCGAAGAGTTGCAGCAGATGGCCGCGGTGTTCGGGATGATCAAGACCGATTACGTGGAGCCGGTCGACGAGAAGAAGCTGATCGGCGACGCGATCGGCGGCATGGTCTCCGGCCTCGACCCGCACTCGCAGTATTTCGACAAGAAGTCGTTCAAGGAATTCCGCGAGGCGACCACCGGCCGCTTCGTCGGCATCGGCATCGAGATGGGCATGGAAGACGGCCTGGTCAAGGTCGTGAGCCCGATCGAAGGCTCGCCGGCGTTCCGCGCCGGCTTGAAAAGCGGTGACCTGATCACCAAGATCGACGACACGATGGTCAAGGGCCTGACGGTCGACCAGGCCGTCAAGAAGATGCGCGGCGACCCGCAGACCAAGGTCATGCTCACGGTCTTCCGCAAGAGCGAGAGCCGCAGCTTCCCGGTGACGATCGTGCGCGAGGAGATCCGCACCCAGAGCGTGCGCTCCAAGATCGTCGAGCCCGGCTACGCCTGGCTGCGCGTCAGCCAGTTCCAGGACCGCACGGTCGAGGATTTCGCCCGCAAGCTCGAGGAGATCTACAAACAGGAGCCCAACCTCAAGGGTCTGGTGCTCGACCTGCGCAACGATCCGGGCGGCCTGCTCGAAGGCGCCGTCGCGATCTCGGCGGCGTTCCTGCCGGCCGACGCGGTCGTCGTCTCGACCAACGGCCAGATCGCCGATTCGAAGCAGACCTTCAAGGCCTCGCCGAGCGACTACCTGCGCCGCGGCGGCAGCGACCCGCTGCGCCGCCTGCCGGAAGCGCTGAAGAAGGTGCCGCTGATCGTGCTGGTCAACGAAGGCTCGGCCTCGGCCAGCGAAATCGTCGCCGGCGCGTTGCAGGACCACAAGCGCGCGGTCCTGATGGGCGCGCAGACCTTCGGCAAGGGCTCGGTGCAGACGGTGCGCCAGCTGTCGCCCGACACCGCGCTGAAGATCACGACAGCGCGCTACTACACGCCGAGCGGCGCGTCGATCCAGGCCAAGGGCATCGTCCCGGACGTGATGATCGACGAGACGGCCGAGGGCAACCTGTTCGCCGCGCTGCGCACCCGCGAAGCCGACCTCGAGAAGCACCTGCAGAGCGGCCAGGGCGCCGAACAGAAGGACGAGGCCCGCGAGAAGGCGCGCGACGAAGCGCGCAAGAAGCTCGAGGAAGAGGCGATCAAGCGTGCGGCCGCGCCCGCCAAGCCGCCGGTCGAATTCGGCAGCGCCGAGGACTTCCAGCTCGCGCAGGCGCTGAACCGCCTGAAGGGCAAGCCGGTGCTGGTCAGCAAGACCGCCGTCGAGCGCAAGCCCGAAGCCGACACGGTCAATTAAGACGAGAACGCACACTGGCGCGGACGCTGCATCGAGGCTGCGCGGCCCAGCGCCGGGCCGCTCCCAAGCGGACCGCGACCCGCGCGGCGGGTGGTGGCGGTATTCCGCCACCGGGTGCTCCATGAGTATGCTCGGCCGATGAACGACGACCAGTTGCTGCGCTACTCGCGCCACATCCTGCTCGACGAACTCGGCATCGAGGGCCAGCAGCGGCTGCTGGCGGCCCACGCGCTGGTGATCGGCGCCGGCGGCCTGGGCTCGCCGGTTGCGCTGTACCTGGCGACGGCCGGCGTCGGCACGCTGACGATCGTCGACGACGACACGGTCGACCTGACCAACCTGCAGCGCCAGATCGTTCACAACGTCGAGCGCATCGGCCGACCCAAGGCCGAATCGGCGGCGCAGACGCTGCACGGCATCAACCCCGACGTGCGGGTGAACGCGCTGCGCGAACGCGCCGACTCGGTTCGGCTGCACGAGCTCGTTGCGCAGGCCGACGTGGTGCTCGACTGCAGCGACAACTTCGCGACCCGCCAGGCCGTCAACGCCGCTTGCGTCTCGCATGCCAAGCCGCTGGTCTCCGGCGCCGCGATCGGCTTCGACGGCCAGGTCTCGGTCTACGACACGCGCGACGCCGTGCACCCCTGCTACGCCTGCCTGTTCCCGCCCGACGCGCCGTTCGAGGAGGCGCGCTGCGCCACCATGGGCGTGTTCGCGCCGCTGGTCGGCATCATCGGCAGCGTGCAGGCGGCCGAGGCGTTGAAGCTGCTGGCGGGCGTCGGCAGCTCGCTCGCGGGGCGGCTGCAGATGCTGGACGCGCGCCACATGGAATGGACCGAGATCGCGATCGCCCGCGCGCCCGAATGCGCAGTCTGCCAGCGGCCTTGATCAGGGCTTGAGCACGATCTTCGCCGCCGCGCAGCGCCCCTGGTCGAGGTCGACGAAGGCCTGTGCGCCGTCCGCGAGCCGCCGCTCCTCGACCCACGACAGGTCGCCGAACACGCCGCGCGCCAATGCCGCGACGGTCGCGCGCAGGTCGGCCGTCGTGTAGGTGTAGGTGCCCTGCAGCGTGATCTCGGCGAGCGTGAGCTTGCGCATGTCGATCTCGCTGGCCCAGTCCTGCAGCCCGATGTGCATGATCGCGCCGCCCGGCTTGACGGCCGCGAACGCCTGCTGGCGCGTGGCCTTGGCGCCGACCGCGTCGATCACGTAATCGAACGCGGCCTCGTCCAGCGGCGCGGTGCGCGGATCGACGACCGCGCAGCCGATGTGCCGTGCGATCGCGGCGCGCCGCAGCGCGTTGAGTTCCGTCATCGTCAGCGCCGCGACGCCGAGGTGCTTCAGCAGCAAGCCCGCGAGCATGCCGATCGCGCCGCCGCCGATCACCAGCACGCGGCACTCGTGCAGCGGGCGCGTCAGCACCCGCATCGACAGGTTGATCGCGTGCCACGCCGTTGCAGCCGGCTCGGTCAGCGCGGCGGTCGTCGCATCCATCTGCGCCGGCATCGCGATCAGCGACGCCGCCGGGATGCTCATGTACTCGGCATACGCGCCCGGCCGCGTCATGCCGACCATCGTGCGGTTCGCGCACAGGTTGTTGCGGCCCTGGACGCAGTACTCGCAGGTGCCGCAGACGATCAGCGGGTTGCCGGTCCAGCGCGTGCCGTGTTCGACACCGGGGGCCTTCGACTCGACGACGCGGCCGACGAACTCGTGGCCCAGCACCAGTCCGGGCTGTCGACGCGGGTCGTGGCCGTGCCAGGCGTGCATGTCGGAGCCGCAGATGCCCACGGCCTCGATCTCGAGCACGACTTCGCCGGGCGCGGCTTGCGGCATCTCGCGATCGAGCCACTGCATCTCGCCGGGCTGGGTGTAGACGAGCGCCTTCATCGGAATCTCCTGTTCATTTGGCGGTGAACCCGCCGTCGACCATCAAGGTCTGGCCGGTGATGTAGCGGCTCGCGTCGCTGGCGAGGAACACGGTCGCGCCATGCAGGTCGTCCAGCTCGCCATTGCGGCCGAGGCAGGTCTGCGCGGCGTTGCGCTGCGCGAGCTCGGGGTTGTCGAAGACGGCCGCGGTCAGCGCGGTCGGGAAGAAGCCGGGGCCGATCGCGTTGCAGGTGATGCCGTGCGGCCCCCACTCGCGCGCGATCGCGCGCGTCAGCTGGACCACGCCGCCCTTGCCGGCACCGTAGGGTGCGCCATGGTCGAACGCGCGGTAGCTCTGCAGCGACGCGATGTTCAGGATGCGTCCCCAGCCGCGCGCCTGCATGCCCGGGGCGAGCGCCTGGGTCATGAAGAACGGCGCCCCGAGGTGCAGGGCGAGCTGCGTCTGCCAGGCCGCAGGCGTGACCTCGGAGAACGGTTGGCGCAGGTTGACGCCGGCTGCGTTCACCAAAATGTCGACGCCACCGAGCAGCGCCTCGCCGCGCTTCGCGAGCGCGCCGATGGTCGTCACGTCGGCGAGATCGCCGGCCAGCGTCGCCGCGTCGATGCCGCGCGCTGCCAGGCGCTTCGCGGCAGCCGCCAGCTCGGCTTCGCGCCGCGCGACCAGCAGCACCCGCGCGCCGGCCAGGCCGAGCGCGGTCGCCATCGCCTCGCCGATGCCGGAGTTGCCGCCGGTCACGAGCGCGCGTTTGCCCTGAAGATCGAAAAGGACGCCGAGGTTCATCGGATCGCGGAATCGGCGCCCGGCCGATCCGCCTCCAGGTTCAGGTTCGCGGCGGGATCGCGCGGATGATCCGGTCGGTGTTCGGCCACGAAGGGGAAGCGCTTCTTCGCCTTGGTCGCTGTGGTGTTGGGATCGACGGCGCCCCGCACGTACTGCCGTGAGGCATCCGAAGGCGGCTGGTAGTCCCACGCGGACCAGCGTCCTTGAAGAAGCGACTCCTGCGCGAACAGCCGTCTCTGCTGCGACTCGAGGATGCGCGTCTCCAGCGCCTCGACATCCCACCGCGTGAGGATCTCGCCGCGCAACCGGTTCTCGGTGGTGGCGTGTTCCGGTCGCCCGGCGAGGTTGATGCGCTCGTCGGGATCGGCTTTCAGGTCGAACAGCATCGGCGGATCGTTGCGACAGTGCACGTACTTGAAGCCGTCCTTCCGCAAGATGCAGGCCGGCGCATAGACACCCTCGCCGAGGAATTCCATCATCACGTCGTCGCCGCGATGCTGGTCCGTCCCGTGCAGCATGCCCGCCAGGCTGATCCCGTTCAGCGGGTCCACCGGGGCGATCGGCTGTCCGTCCGAGACGAGGTCGTTGAAGGTGGGCAGCAGGTCCATGAGCGAAACGCCTCGCTCCTCGATGCGACCCTTCCTGACGCCGGGACCGGCAGCGATCATCGGAACACGCACCGACCATTCGAAAGGTTGGAACTTGAACCAAGAGCCTCGCTCGCCGAGCATCTCGCCGTGATCGGAAACAACGAACACGTAAGTGTTTCCGGTGGCCCCGATCCGATCCAGCACCTGCAGCAGTCGGCCAACCTGCGCGTCGAAGTACGAGGTCATCGCGAAGTAGGCGTGCCGAGCGACCCGTATCTGCTCCTCCGAGATGTCGTGCTCGTCGGCCCTGATGGTGTAGGCATAGCGCTGCGACCACGGGTCCCGGTCGGCGATCGGGATGAAGGGCACCGTCGGCATGACGATCTTGCTGTGGTCATAGAGATCCCAGAACGCCTTCGTCGTGATGAAGGGGTTGTGCGGGTGCGTGAAGGAGGCCCACATCAGGAAGGGCCGGTCGTCGTCCGACCGGGCCTTGTCGAACAGCCACTGCTCCGCGCGATACGCGACCTCTTCGTCGTAGTCGATCTGGAGATTGCGTTCGCAGAGGCCTGCTTCGACGATCGACCGAAGGCTCATCCGGGACGGCGAGTACGGTTGCCGGGTCTTCGTCCAGTCCGCGGTCCATCCGAAGTCGGAGGGGTAGATGTCGGTCGTCACGCGCTCCTCGAAGCCGTGCAACTGCTCCGCGCCCGCAAAGTGCATCTTGCCCGACAGGCAGGTTTGATAGCCCTGGTGCCGAAGGTAGTGCGCGAGGGTCAAGGTCGAGGACGGGAAATCCGCGGCGTTGTCATAGCAGCCGACCTCCGAAGAAAGTCGGCCGGTCAGCATGGCGGCCCGGGACGGTGCGCAGACGGGGTTGTTCGAGTAAGCGTTCAGGAAGGTGACGCCCCGCTCCGCCAGGCCGTTCAAGTGCGGCGTGACCAGTGCGGGCCCGCCGTACATGGGAAGAACCTTGGCGGTGAGTTGGTCCGCCTGGATGACGAGGATGTTCGGTCGTGACACGTTGAATCTCCGAAGGTCGATGGGCGACGCGCAAGGTCCCGCTATTCCAGCTTGATGCCGGCGGCCTGGACGAACGCTACCCAGTGCTTGTGTTCCGCGCGAACGAATGTCGCGAAGTCCTCCACCGAGCTGCCGATGGGCGAATCGCCTTGCGCGGCCAGTTGCTTCTTAACCTCGGGCGTGGCGAGCGCCTTTCTTGCCGAGGCGTTAAGTCGCTCGACGACAGCGGCTGGCGTGCCCTTCGGCGCCCAGAGTCCGAACCAAGTCGTGACCTCCACGCCCGGGATACCTGCCTCCGTCATGGTCGGCACCTCTGGCAACACGTCCAGGCGCTTTGTCCCGGTGACCGCCAGAGCACGCAACTTGCCGGCCTGGATGAACGACATCACGAGTTGCGGATTGGCCAGCATGTAGCTCACTTCGCCGGCAAGCAAGGCCGTGGCCGCCTGCCCGCCACCCTTGTAGGGGACGTGCAGGACGTTGATGCCCGCGGCGGTGCGGAAGACTTCGCCCGCCAGGTGCAGCGCGGTGCCATTGCCGGTCGACGCATAGTTGAGGCTTCCCGGACTGGCTTTGGCTGCCGCAACCAACCCGGCCACGTTGGCGGCCTTCAGCTGCGGCGAGGCGGTCAGCACCAGCGGACTGCTCGTCAGCTGGGTGATGGGCGCGAAGTCACCGATCGGGTCGTAGGGCAGCTTGGGGTAGAGACCGGCCGCAATGGCATGCGTCGCCACCGATCCCAACAGCATGGTGTAGCCATCCGGGGAGGCGCGTGCGACCAGTGAGCTGCCCAGCGTCCCGCCCGCACCGGCGCGGTTGTCCACGATCACGGCCTGCCCGAGGTCCGTTCGCATCTGTTCCGCGATCGAGCGCGCGACATTGTCGAGCGCACCACCGGCGGGAAACGGGACCACGATCGTCAGCGGGCGGGACGGAAAGGTCTGCGCCGAGGCGCAGGCCAGGGGCCCGGCCATCGCGATGGCGAGAAGACTCTTGAGCAGTGTTCGCGTACGCACGTCGTACTCTCCTTGTGGTTGAAGGAACGTCGACAATTCAAACGTCCACCGGGCTCCCGAGCTCGAACGTCTGGCCGGGGTAGTACTTGGCGAGCCGGTCGTCTGCCGTGCGGGCGTGCGCCTCCATGCCCTCGAGCCGCGAGATCCGCGCGGTGACCTCGCCGATGTCGCGCGCGGCCTCGCGCGTCATGCGCTGCCAGGTCAGCGTCTTCATGAACTTGTGCACCGACAGGCCGCCCGAGTAGCGCGCCGCGCCCTTGGTCGGCAGCACGTGGTTGGGGCCGCTGGCCTTGTCGCCGAACGCCACGGTCGTCTCCTCGCCGAGGAACAGCGAGCCGTAGCAGGTCAGCGTGCTCAGCCACCAGTCGAGATCGCGGGCATGGACTTCGAGGTGTTCGGAGGCGTAGCGGTCGGAGACGGCGGCCACTTCCTCGCGGGTGTCGCAGACGATCACCTCGCCGTAGTCCCGCCAGGCAGCGCCGGCGGCATCGCGCGCGGTCGGCGGCAGCGCATCGATCAACGCCGGCAGGCGCCGCATCACCTGTTCGGCCAGCGGCTTCGAGGTCGTGAACAGCCACGCCGGCGACTCGTGGCCGTGCTCGGCCTGGCCGACCAGGTCGCTGGCGACGATCGCCGGGTCGGCGGTCTCGTCCGCGATCACCGCCACCTCGGACGGCCCGGCGAACACGTCGATACCGACCTTGCCGAACAGGCTGCGCTTGGCCTCGGCGACGAACTTGTTGCCCGGACCGACGATCACGTCCGCGGGCTTTCCACCGAACAGCCCGTAGGCCATCGTCGCGATCGCCTGCACGCCGCCGAGCGTCATGATCACGTCGGCGCCGGCGCGGTCGAAGGCGTACAGCAGGTACGGGTGCATCGGCCCGCCACGGAACGGCCCCGAGCAGGCGATGATGGTCTTGACGCCCGCGGCCTTCGCGGTCGCCACGCCCATGTAAGCGGAGGCAATGTGCGCGTAGCGGCCGGCCGGCGCGTAGCAGCCCGCCACGTTGACCGGCAGCACCCGCTGGCCGGCGGTGACGCCGGCGTGCAGCCCCACCGAGAACTCGTTCAGCGAATCGCGCTGCGCCTTCGCGAAATCGCTGACCTGGCGGATCGCGAAGTCGATGTCGCGCCGAACTTGCTCCGGCACCTCGGCAGCGCGACGCTCGATCTCGGCGCGGCTGACGATGATCTCGCCGTCCCACTGGTCGAGCTTCTTCGCGTAGGCGCGCACCGCCGCCTCGCCGTTCGCCTGGATCTCGGCGAGCATGTCGGCGACGACCTTCTGCGCGGTGGCGGTTTCGGTCTCGGGCGTCTTGGTGGCAGTCTTGAGGTAGGTGATGGTCATGGAAGTCCTCCAGAGTTTGTAAGCGCTTACAGCGTGGCGACGAAAAAGGGCGGCCGCGGCCACCCTCTCGGCCCCACCGCTCAGCGGGTGCGGTTGGCGAACTCGTTCAGCTTCGCGTCGGCGCGCACGCGCTTCAGGTAGGTGTCGGTGATGAAATCGGCCGGCAGCGGCACCGTCTGGATCGCGCCGGTGCCCCGCATGAAGACCGCGATCTGGCCGAACCACGCGTCCGCGTCCGAGTTGCCGCGCGAGCGGTCGAGGCGGGCGAGCTGCTGCGTCAGGTCGAAGGTCGGCCGGGTGTCGAATTCCTTCTTCATCGACGCGTCGCTGATGGCCACGCCGCCCTGCTCGTAGAACTTCTTCATCATCGCGAGCGCCTCGGACTTGTTGGCGGTCATCCACTTCCACGCGCGCAGGTAGACGGCGAGGAACTTGGCGACGTTCTCGGGGTTCTGCTCGGCGTAGTCGCCGCGCGCGATCAGCGCGCCGGGGACGACCACGCCGGCCTCCTTGCCGCTGCACAGCACCTTGGCACCGGCCTTCTCCTCGAGCGTGTAGATGTTGGGCGCCCACAGGCCCGCCAGTTCGGCGTTGCCCGACGAGACCGCCGAGATGATCTCGGCCTGCCCCATGTTCTTGATCGTCATGTCGGACTTGGCCAGGCCGTAGCGCTTCAGGCAGGCCTGCACCGCGTAGTCGCCGGTCGAATTGGACGTCAGCAAGATGGTCTGGCCTTTCATCGAGGCGGGATCACGGCTGATCTTGTCGGCGACGTCCTTGCGCACGAGCAGCGCGTTGCCGGCCGACTCGTCGTTGGTCAGGCCGATGGTCTTGATGTTGAAGCGAACGTGGCCGAGCACGGCGGGAACGGACCCGGTGCCGCCCACGTCCCACGACTTGGAATTGGCCGCCGCGATCTGCGGCACGCCGGCCGGGAAGATGCTGAACACCGGCTTCAGCCCGACCTCGGCCCACCAGTTCTTCTCGGTCGCCACATAGAACGGCAGCGCCCAGTACAGCGCCGGCTGGTAGCTGACCTTGATCTCGGTCAGTGCAGGCTGCGCGTGCGCGGCGGCGCCGCCGATCAGCAGCGCGACGAGGGCGATGGGGCGCAGGCGCGCGAGCGTAGGGGTCGTCATGGTGAGTCTCCGGTCTTGTCGTTGAAATCAGTGCAGGTCGCTGCCGTGCTGGTCGCGCAGCAGCTTCCACACATGGGTGCGCAAGTGGACGAAGGACGGCAGGTCCATCACGTCCTCGATGCGCGGGTGCTGGTCCCAGTCCTCGGCCTCGCGGACTGTCTTCACGTCGATGATTTCGCGGATCGTGCCGGGGCGGGCACTCATCACCACGATGCGGTCCGCCAGGTACACCGCCTCTTCCACCGCGTGGGTGATGAACAGCACCGTGCGGGGGTGGCGGCGGGCCAGCCGCACGAGCTCTTCCTGCATCACGACGCGGGTCTGCGCATCGAGCGCGCCGAAGGGCTCGTCCATCAGCAGCACCTTCGGGTCGAGCACATAGGCGCGCGCGATCGCGACGCGCTGCTGCATGCCGCCGGAGAGTTGGTGCGGGTACGCGCGCTCGTAGCCGCGCAGCCCCATCAACTCGATGTAGTGCTCGATGCGGCGCTTGCGCTCGGCCGCGTCGATGCCGAGCGAGATCAATCCGAACTCGACGTTGTCCCAGACCGTCTTCCACGGGAACAGCGCGAACGCCTGGAACACCACCGCGCGGTCGGGACCGGGGTGGCGCACGACCTCGTTGTCGACGCTGACGCTGCCGCCGCTCGGGTGCTCGAGGCCCGCGGCCATGCGCATGCAGGTCGTCTTGCCGCAGCCGGACGGGCCGACAACGGCGACGAACTCGCGGTCGCCCACCTCGAGGTTCACGCCCTTCAGCGCAACGAACGCCTGCCCGTTCTGGTGGAACACGCGCTCGACGTTCTCGAATTGGATGATGGCCATGGGGCGGGTTTCCTTGCTCGTTCTGTCCTAGAGGCCGCGGCGCGCCTCGATCGCCTGCTGCGCACGGCGCAGGCCGATGTCGATCAGCATGCCGACGACGCCGATCGCGATCATTCCGCTCATCACCGTGGCGGTCGAGACCGAGGCCTGACCCTTGACCATCAGGTAGCCGACCCCGCTCGACGCGACGATCAGTTCGGCGCCGACCAGCGACTGCCACGCCAGCCCCGCCGAGATGCGCAGCCCGGCGACGATCGACGGCACCGCGGCCGGCAGCAGCACCTGCGTCATCGAGCGGAAGCTGCCCGCGCCGAGCATCTGCGAGGCCTCGATGTACTTGCGGTCGACCTGCTTCGCGCCGCGGTAGGTGTTGATCAGCACGGGCGGGAACGCGCCCATGAAGATGATCAGCACCGGCCCGCCGATGCCGGTGCCGAACCACAGCGCGGCGAACGGCACCCAGGCGATCGGCGCGATGAAGCGCACCGCCTCGAAGGCCGGCGTGACGATCCGGTCGATCCAGCGGAACCACGCCATCGTCAGCCCGAGCGGAATTCCGACGATGACTGCGAGTACGAAGCCCATGCCGAAGCGCTGAAAGCTGGACCACAGGTGCTGCGTCAACGTGAAGCCGGCGAACGGCTCGACCAGCAGCGTGGCGAAGCGCGCGACCACGTCCCACGGTGCAGGGAGGAACGCGCGCGTCGTCAGGCCTGACAGCGCCAGGCCGCTCCACAGCGCGAGGAAGCCGATGCTGCCGGCGGCGGTGAGCGCCCAGAAGCGCGCCGGGGCGAGGCGGGGTTCCAGCATCACCGCACCTTCCACGGCATCACGCGCCGCTCGATCCAGCCCAGGCCCAGGGTCATCAGCCAGCCGCTCAGCGCCACGCTGGCCATGCCGACGACGATCATCGCGGGGTAGATGTCCTGCGAGGCCTGGTTCAGGATCTGGCCGAGGCCCGCGACCGCGCCGACCAGTTCGGCCGCCACCAGCGTGGTCCACGACGCCTGCAACGACAACCGCAACCCCGTGAAGATGCTCGGCAGGGCGCCGGGAATCAGCACCTCTCGCCAATACCGTGGGCCGCGCACGCCGAGCATCGCGGCAGCCTCGAAGATCGGCCGGTCGATCTGGCGCACGCCGGTGAAACTGTTGATGACCGACGGCACGAACGCGGCGAAGAAGATCACCATGATCTTGGCCGCGTCGCCCAGGCCCAGCCAGACGATGGCGAGCGGGATCCACGCCAGCGGCGGGATCGGCCGCAGCACCAGGAAGATCGGGTTGACCAGGGCCTCGACCGTGCGGCTCGCGCCCATCGCCAGCCCGAGCGCGATGCCGATCGTCGACGCGACGACGAAGCCCATCGTCACCAGCGCCACGCTGCGCAGCACGTGCTCCAGCAGCGCGGCGTTGGCGTAGCCCTCGGTCGCGATCTGGCGCAGCGCGCTGCCGACTTCGAGCGGCGTCGGAAACGTGTTCGGCGAGACCCAGCCCGTCGCGGCCGTGCACACGTACCAGAGCAGCAGCACGACGCCGAGCGCGAGAAGCGCACGACCGGCCGTCACGAGCGAGCGCCCGGCGGCGGCACGCGTCGCAGGCACCGGCGGCGTCGCGGGCGGAGCGTTCATCTGAAGGGCTTTCATGGCAAGGCGAGTTTCTGTAAGCGCTTACAGTATCGATGCCCACCCTGACCAGGTCAAGGCGCGGGGCGCACCAATTCGTCAGTGTTTTCCCGTGAAACCGGCCATTCGCGCGGAGCGCCAACCGGGCGTGTAAGCGCGTACAGTCACGCCATGTCCACGCCGTCGCGCGCCCTGCCCACGATCGAAGCGGTCGCCGCGGCGGCCGGCGTGTCGACCGCGACGGTCTCGCGCGCGCTGAACCGCCCCGACGACGTGCGCCCGGCGCTGCGCGAGCGCGTCGAGCGCGCGGTCGCCGAGCTCGGCTACGTGCCGAACGCCGGCGCGCGCTCGATGATGCTGCGTCGCAGCGGAACGATCGGTGCGATCTTCCCGACCGTCGACAACGCGATCTTCGCCAAGGCGATCGGCGCGCTGCAGCGCCGCCTCTCGGAGGCCGGCCAGCAGCTGCTGATCGCGACCTGCGATTACGACCCGGACGCCGAGATGCGCCAGGCCGTCAACCTGGTCTCGCGCGGTGCCGACGCGCTGGCGCTGTGCGGCACCGGCCAGCGCCCGGAACTGCTCGAGTTCCTGCGCCAGCGCGGCCTGCCCTGCGTGCACGTGATGATGCTGTCCGACGACCCGGCGCTGCTCAACGTCGGCTTCGACAACGCCGCGGCGATGGCGCAAGCCGTGCGCTACCTGCTCGACCTGGGCCACCGCCGCATCGCGATGCTGGCCGGCATCACGCGGGACAACGACCGCGCGACGGCGCGGCTGGCCGGCGTGCGCAGCGCGCTCGAGGCGGCCGGATTGAAACTGCCCGCGAACCGGCTGGCGGAGCGGCCCTACGGCATCGCCGCCGCGCGCGACGGCCTGCGCGAGCTGATGGCCGTGTCCCCCGCACCGACCGCGGTGCTCTGCGGCAACGACGTGCTGGCCTTCGGCGCACTGCTCGAGGCGCAGCGCCTCGGCATCGAGGTGCCCAAGGCGCTGTCGATCGTCGGCTTCGACGACCTGGAGCTGGCCAACCAGTTGCAACCCCCGTTGACGACGGTGCGCGTGCCGGCCGAGGAGATGTGGCGCACGGCCGGCGACCGCCTGCTCGCCGCCCTGCGCGGCGAAGCCGTGCCGCGGCGCACCGAGGTCGAGGTCGCGCTGGTGGTGCGCGGTTCGACCGCGGCGGCGCCGCGCCGCTGAGCGGACTATTCCGCGGTGATCTTCGCCGCGACGATCACCTTGCCCCAGCGCTCGACCTCGCTCTTCAGGAACACACCGAAATCCTTCGGCCCGCGCGCATCGACGCGGAAGCCCTGCGTCTTCGCACGCTCGGCGATCTCCGGCGTTGCCATGATCTTCAGCGCCTCGGCGCCGAGCTTGTCGACGATCGCGTCCGGCGTGCTGGCGGGCACCATCAGCGCGGTCCAGCTTTCGACCAGCAGGCCCGGCATGCCGGCCTCCGCGGTCGTCGGCACGTCGGGCACGGCCGCATTGCGAGCCGCGCTGCAGATCGCGATGGCATGCAGCTTCCCGCTCTTCACGTGCGAGATCGACTCGGGAAAGTTCGAGAAGATCACGTCGAGCTGGCCGCCGATCAGGTCGGTGATCGCTGGGGCGCCGCCCTTGTACGGCACGTGCACGACATCGGTCTTGGCGATGTCGTTGAACAGCGCCAGCGTCAGGTGCGGCGGCGTGCCGTTGCCGCTGGACCCGGCATTGAGCTTGCCACCCTTGGCTGCAGCCACCAGGTCGGCGAACGTCTTGATCTTGCTGGACGCCGGCACCACGATCAGCATTGGCGAGCCGGCCAGCAGCGCGACCGGCTTCAAATCCTTCATGAAGTTGTACGGCGCCTTCGGGAACAGCGTGTAGTTCGCTGCGTGGGTCAGCGTGATCGCCAGCAGCGTGCTGCCGTCGCCGGGCGACTTGGCCGCCGCATCGGCGCCGATCTGGCCACCGCCGCCGGGCCGGTTGTCCACCACCACGTTGACCTTCCAGCGTTCGCCGAGCTGCTGGCCGACCAGGCGCGCCATCACGTCGGTCAACCCGCCGGGCGGGAACGGCACGATGTAGCGCAGCGTGGCGCCGGCCTTCGGGTAGTCGGTCGCCTGCGCCCACACTGCGCCCGGCAGCGCGCCGGCCGCCAACGCGCCCAGCATCCATTCTCGTCGTTGCACTGTTGATGTCTCCGTTAACGGCCCTGAAGGCTCTTGATGACTGCATCCCCTAATTCGAGACCCTCGGACTGCGCCTTGACCAGCAGCGCTTCGCGGCGCGCCCCGGGCAGGCGCACGCCGTCGTCGACCAGCATCTCGCGCACCAGCACCTCGACGCGGTCGAGGAAGCCCTCGCGGCCGGCCAACGCGTCCGGGTCGATCACGATGAAGGTCTGGCCGATGCGCGGCCGGTTGCCTTCGTCGACGAAGAAGCTCGACGCCTCGAAGCCGAAGTTCGCACCGATCAGCGCCGTGACGAGCAGCTCGACCACCAGCGCCAGCATCGCGCCCTTGGGGCTCGAGACGGCGCCGATCGGCAGCATCGAGCCGGCCAGCCCGGCTTTCGGATCGGTGGTCGGATGGCCCTGCGCGTCGAGCGCCCAGCCGGCCGGGATCGCCTTGCCGTCCTTGGCCGCAACCATCAGCTTGCCGCGCGCGACTTCGCTCAGGCTCAGGTCGATCATCAGCGGCACCGCGTCGCCGCGGCGCGGAAAGATCGCCGCGATCGGATTGGTGCCGAAGATCGGGTGCCTGCCGCCCGCAGCCGGCATCGCCGACGGCGAGTTCGCGAAGCCGAGCCCGACCATGCCGGCCTCGGCCGCCACGCGCAGGTGATCGATCACGACCCCGCAGTGATGGCTGTTCGTGACGCCGACGATGGCGATGCCGAATTCGCGGGCGCGCGCGACCGCCTCCTTCACCGCCAGCTCGCAGGCCGCGAACGCCAGGCCCTCCTGCGCGTCGACGATCGCCGCCGCGCCCTTGCTCTTTGCCACCCCCGGCACCGCCGCCCCGTTGACGCGGCCGTTGCGCAGGTGCGTGCTGTATTGCGGCACGCGGCTCAACCCGTGCGACGCCAGGCCCTGGGCCTCGGCCAGCACGAGCGCGCGGGCGGTGGCCTGCGCCATCGCGGCGTTCGCACCCGCCGCCTGCAGCGCGGCAGCGACGAGGCCGCGCGCCTCGTCCATCGTGACGCGAGCCATCAGCGCAACTCCTCGAGCACGCGCTGCGCGATCAGCGACGACACCCGCTCGTTCGACTCGGCACTCACACCGGCGATGTGCGGCGTCAGCACCACGTTCGGGCAGCCGGTGAACACGCCGCCGGCCGGCATCGGCTCGGCGTCGAACACGTCGAGCGCGGCACCGCCGAGGTGGCCGCTCTTCAAGGCCGCGGCCAGCGCCGCCTCGTCGACGACCCCACCCCGCGCCGAGTTCACCAGTACCGCGCCCGGCTTCATCGCGGCGATGCGCCTGGCGTCGAAAAGGTTGCGGGTCGAGTCGACCAGCGGGACGTGCAGGCTGATGACATCGGCTTGCGCGACCAGGTCATCGAGACCGACGCACGCCACGCCGGCTTGCGCGAATGCGGGATGGGCGGAGTCCATCACCGCGTCGTACGCGATCACGGACATGCCCACACCCTGGGCCAGCTTGGCGGTGAGCTGCCCGATCGAGCCGAAGCCGATCAGGCCCAGCGTCTTGCCGCCGACCTCGCGGCCGTTGCTCAGCGCCGCGCGCGGCCAGGCGCCCGCGATCACCTCCGGCGTCGCCTGGTAGGCGCCGCGCAGCAGCATCATCGCGGTCGCGATCACGTACTCGGCCACGCTCAGCGCGTTGGCGCCGGTCGCGGGGATCACCTTCATCCCGCGCGCCTCGCACGCCGGCACGTCGATGTTGTCGAGGCCCACACCGAGTCGCCCGACGACGCGGCAACGCGCCAGCGCCGCCAGCAACTCGCCGCGCACCTGGGTACGATTGCGCACGACGATCGCGTCGGCCGCCGCCGCTTCGGCATGCAACCGCGCCGGCGCGTCGACGAGCTTCGGGTCGTACAGCACATCGTGCTTCGCCCGCAGCGCGTCGACGGCGCGCTCGTCCATGAACTCCGTGATGACGATGCGCGCCATGGCGGTCAGGCGGATTCGAACAGGCGGGTCATCACGAACTCGCGATGGCCCAGCGCCTCGGCGGCCGTGAAGCGACCGTTCGCGGTGCGCAGCATGCACTCCAGCAGCTTGTCACCGGCCTGGTCGAGGTTGATCTCGCGCTGCAGCAGCCCCGAGGTGTCGACGTCGATGTGCTCGCTCATCAGGCGCACGGTGCGCGGGTTCGAGCAGATCTTGATGACCGGCACGATCGCGTTGCCGATCACGTTGCCCTGCCCCGTCGGGAAGAAGTGCACCGCGTAGCCCGAGGCCGCGCACAACGTCACCATCTCGGCCGCGGCGCTCGACGAGTCCATGAACCACAGGCCCGGATGCGTGGGCATCTCGGCCTTGTCGATCACGCCGTCGACCGTGCACTTCTTGCCGATCTTCTGGATGTTGCCGAGCGCCTTCTCCTCGATCGTCGTCAGGCCGCCGGCGATGTTGCCCTTGGTCGGCTGCGAGTCGGAGAGGTCGCTGGTCTTGTGGCGGTTGATCATGTCCTGGTAGCGGTTGAACATGAACATGAACTGGTCGCGCACCTCGGTGGTCGCGCAGCGCTCGGCGACGATCTTCTCGCCACCGGTGATCTCCGACGTCTCGCCGAAGCACAGGTAGTTGCCCAGCGGGTGCAGCTTGTCGAACGCGTTGCCGACGGTCGGGTTCGCGCCGCAGCCGGAGGTGGTGTCGCTCTCGCCGCACTTGGTCGAGACCCACAGGTCGCTGATCGAGCATTCCTCGCGCTGCTTCTCGCTGGCCCACTGCACGTACTCGCGCGCGGCCTTGCTGGCCTTCATGATGGTCTCGTGGTCGCCGTGGCCCTCGATGCCGAAGCCGATCACCGGCTTGCCGGTCTTGGCGATGCCGTCGACGACCTTCTTGGTCCAGCCGTCCTCGATGCCGATGACGACGACCGCGGCGACGTTCGGGTTGCAGCCCGCACCGATCAGCGTGCGGAAGTGCAGGTCCAGGTCGGCGCCGAATTGCAGGCGGCCATACGGGTGCGGGATCGCCATCGTGCCCTTGATGTTGTGGGCGACGGCTTCGGCCGACGCGTTCGACAGGTCGTCGAGCGGCAGGATGATGACGTGGTTGCGGACGCCGACGCGGCCGTTCTCGCGGCGGTAGCCGAGGAAGGTGGTGTTCTTGTCGATGATGGACATGATCGTGTGTCTCCTGCTTACCAGCGCTTGGTCTTGATGTTCTGAACGTGAGCGTGTTCGCCCGCCTTGATCGGCGCGACGACCTTGCCCATGTCGATGCCGTACTTCAGCACGGTGTCGCCGACGGCCATGTCCTTCAACGCGACCTTGTGGCCGATCGGGATGTCCTGCTGGGCCTTGACGTTGATCGTCTTGTCCTCGTCCATGATCCAGCCGGTCATGTCGGTGCCGGCCTTCACCCCTTCGACGACAACCACCGCGACGGTGTCGTGTGCGTCGTGCAATACGAAATGAATCATCTGCGTCTCCTGTTTGGCGATTCGAACAAGGCCCGATCTTAGGCGTGCGCAAGCACACGTCAAACGTGTCATCTAGATGACTTAGGTCACACAATTGATATGGATGTACACTTGGTTTCATGCAAGCCGTGTCCGCTCCGCTGTTCGAGGCCATCGCGCCCGAGACGGCCGGCATGCCGCTGTACCGGGTCGTCAAGCGCTCGCTGCTGAACGCGATCGAATCGGGCCACTGCCCCCCGGGAGAGACGCTGCCGAGCGAGACCGAGATCGCCGGCGCGATGGGCGTGTCGATCGGCACGCTGCGCCGCGCCGTCGACGAACTGGCCGCCGAGCACATCCTGGTGCGCCGCCAGGGGCGCGGCACCTTCGTCGCGACCCACAACACCGACCGGTTCCTGTTCCAGTTCTTCCATGTCGAGCGCGCCGACGGCCTGCGCGAGGCGCCGCTGGTCGACCTGGTCTCGTTCGAGCGGCTGCGCGCCGACGACGAGCCGGCCGAGGCGCTGCAACTGCGCACGGGCGACCCGGTGATCCAGATCGAGAACCGCCTGCGTCTGCAGGGCCACGCGGTGATCTACGACCGGCTCACGCTGCCCTCCAGCCTGTTCAAGGGCCTGACCGAGAAGCGCTTCCGCGAGCGCCCCGGCACGATCTACCAGCTGTACCAGTCGGACTTCGGCATCAGCGTGCTGCGCGCCCAGGAGCGCGCCCGCGCCACCGCGGCGGACCGCAATGCGGTGCGGGTGCTGAGCCTGCCGTACGGCCAGCCGGTGATGCAGGTGCGGCGCACCGCGCTGACCTTCGGCGATCGGCCGGTCGAGCACCGGATCTCGATCATCAACACCGCGCACCACGACTACGTGAATCTCTTGTCTCGACCCGCAGGCAAACATGACTGACAGCAGCAGCACCATCGACCTCACCCGCGCCGCGCGCGCCGCCGAGCAGGCGGCCTACGCGGCGGGAACGCACCTGCAGGCCTCGCGATCGCGACTGTCGGAGATCGTCATCACGCACCAGGCGCCGGCCGACGTGGTCGCCGCGATCGACCACGAGGCGCGCGGGCTGATCCGCGAGGTGGTGCTCAAGCACCTGCCCGATCATCATTTCCTCGGCGACAAGGGCCCGGTCGACGGGCCGTGCTGGGTCGTCGACCCGATCGACGGGCGCGCCAACTACCTGCGCGGCTACCCGCAGTACGCCGTCTCGATCGCCCTGGTAGGGGCCGGCGAGCCGCTGGTCGGTGTCATCTACGACCCGTGCCGCAACGAGTTCTTCGGCGCGATCCGTGGCCGAGGCGCGGTCCTCAACGCGCAGCCGATCCGGGCGGCTTCGCGACGCACCGCGGCCGAGTCGCTCGCGGCCACCGTGTTTCCGCGCGCCGCCAGCCCGCGCATGCCGGTCTACATGGCGGAGCTCGGCCGCATGCTGCGCGCGTTCAGCGGCGTGCGCCGTTCGGGCTCGATGGCGCTGGAGCTGGCCAGCCTGGCGGCCGGACGCATCGACGCGTTCTGGCAGCACGACATGGGTGCGTGGGACGCTGCCGCCGCGATCGTGCTGCTGCGCGAGAGCGGCGCACTGGTGACGGCGCGCGACGGCCGGCCGCTGCTCGAAAGCGCGTCGGTCATGGCCTGCACGCCGCCGCTGTACGAGCCGTTCCTGAGCCTGCTCGCCGAGGCATGACCGGGCGAGCTTTGGCTTAAGCTCGCGCAGATGAAGAAACACAACCTGACGGGCCGCAACTTCCCGACCGCGCAGCAGGACGCGGCGAAGGACGCGGCCAAGAACCTGTCCCGGTACGAGGGCCCCGAGAGCTCGTACAAGCTCGCGTTCACCGACTCGGCCTTCCTGCTGCGCGAGGAGATGCGCCCGGTGCGCATGCAACTCGAGCTGCTGAAGCCCGAGCTGATCCAGGACGAGCAGGGCATCCAGTCGACGATCGTGATCTTCGGCAGCGCGCGCATCGTCTCCGCCGAGGTGGCGCAGCGCCTGGTCGACGACGCCAGCGCGGCCGGCGACGAGGCCGCGCTGGCGATCGCGCAACGCCACCGGCGCATGTCGCCGTACTACGAGGAGGCGCGGCGCTTCGCGGCGCTCGTCACCGAGAAGTCCAAGCACCTCGAGACGCCCCTCTACGTCGTCACCGGCGGCGGCCCCGGCATCATGGAAGCGGGCAACCGCGGCGCGTTCGACCGCGGCGGCAAGAGCATCGGCCTGAACATCGTGCTGCAGCACGAGCAGGCCCCCAACCCGTACATCACGCCGGAGCTGTGCTTCCAGTTCCACTATTTCGGCCTGCGCAAGATGCACTTCCTGATGCGCTCGGTCGCGCTGGTGTGCTTCCCGGGCGGCTTCGGCACGCTCGACGAGCTGTTCGAGGCGCTCACGCTGATCCAGACCGGCAAGTCGCGGCGCCGCCCGGTGTTGCTCTTCGGCCGCGAGTTCTGGACCGGGCTGCTGAACTTCGACCTGCTGGTCGAGACCGGCATGATCAGCGCGCTCGACCTGCAGCTGTTCCGCTTCGTCGAGACCGCCGAGGAGGCCTGGGCCTTGCTCGAGGCGGAGTACGGCTTCGAGCTGAGGGAGAACGGCAAGGAGCTGCCCGCCGTCGACCTGTGATCGCTACCATCGCCGCATGAACGACAAGATCAGCCTGATCGGCGCGCCGACAGACATCGGCGCCGGCAGCCGCGGCGCCAGCATGGGGCCCGAGGCCTTGCGCGTCGCCAACATCGGGCCGGTGCTCGAGGGCCACGGCCTCGAGGTGATCGACCGCGGCAACCTCACCGGCCCGGCCAACCCGTGGCTGCCGCCGGTCGACGGCTACCGCCACTTGAACGAGGTCGTCGCGTGGAACCAGGCGGTGCACGACGCGATGTACGCCGAGCTGCAGCTCGGCCGGCTGCCGATCCTGCTCGGCGGCGACCACTGCCTGGGCATGGGCTCGATCAGCGCGGTGGCGCGCCACTGCCGGGAGGCCGGCAGGAAGCTGCGCGTGCTCTGGCTCGACGCGCACGCCGACTTCAACACCAACACGCTGACCCCGAGCGGCAACATCCACGGCATGCCGGTCGCATGCCTGTGCGGCTACGGACCGAAGGCGCTGACCGAGATCGGCGGCACGGTCCCGGCGATCAGCCCGAAGGTCGTCAAGCAGATCGGCATCCGCAGCGTCGATCCGGGCGAGAAGCGGCTGGTGCACCAGGCCGGTCTCGAGGTGTTCGACATGCGCTACATCGACGAGATGGGCATGCGCCACACGATGGAGCTGGCGCTGGCCACGCTCGACGCCAACACCCACCTGCACGTCAGCTTCGACGTCGACTTTCTGGATGCGTCGATCGCCCCCGGCGTCGGCACCACCGTGCAGGGCGGCCCGACCTACCGCGAGGCGCAGCTCTGCATGGAGATGATCGCCGACACCGGCCGCCTCGCCTCGCTCGACGTGATGGAGCTGAATCCGGCGCTCGACGTGCGCAACGGCACCGCGATCGTCGCGGTCGACCTGATCGAGAGCCTGTTCGGCAAGAGCACGTTGATGCGGCGCTGAGATCCGGCGCGGTCAGCGCGGGCGACGAGCCGGTGGTGCCGCCTCGTCGGCGGCGCGCTCCATGTCGCGCAGCAGGCGGTCGAGCCGGTCCTTGAGCTTCTCGGTCGAGAGCTTCTCGCGGAAGCGCTCCACCATCAGCGGCAACGCGAACGGGCTCGGCACGGCGAGCTCGACGAACTCCACCCGCTGGCGCCGCATGCGCGCCAGGCTCGCGCCGAGGCGGCGGATGTCCAGCTCCTGGCTCAGCACCTCGGTCTGCGCCTGCGTCAGCAGCAGGTTGCCGGCGTCGTACTTCGCGAACACCTCGTAGAACAGCGAGCTCGACGCCTGCAGCTGGCGCGTGCTTTTCGGCTGGCCCGGGTAGCCGGTGAAGATCAGCCCGGCCACGCGGGCGATCTCGCGGAAGCGTCGGCGCGCCAGCTCGCTGCTGTTCAGGCTCGCGAGCACGTCGTGCAGCAGCGCGTCGTCGCTGAACAGGCGGTGGTCGCGCAAGGGGACGGGGTCGACCGGCTCGGCGCTCAGCAGCTCGAAGCCGTAGTCGTTGATCGAGATGCTGAAGGTGTTCGGCGCGTCCTTCGCGAGCCGCCACGCGAGCAGGCTGCCGAGACCGATGTGCGCGTTGCGGCCGGCGAACGGGTAGACGAACAGGTGCCAGCCTTCGCGCGACCTGAAGCGCTCGATCAGCAGCGTGCCCGGCGTCGGCAGCTTCGACAGGCGCAGCTGCGTCTCCAGCATCGGGCGCGCGGCGACGAGTTCGGGTTCGCCGAAGTCGCCCTGGGCCACCTTGGCGAGCACCTCCAGCACCGAGTCGGCCAGCTCGTTCGACAGCGGCATCTTGGCGCCGGCCCAGCTCGTCAGCACGCCCTTGGGCTTGTCGGCACGGCGCACGTAGGCCGTCATGTCCTGGGTGCGGATGTACTCGAGCGTGCGGCCCGCGAACACGAAGCAGTCGCCGGCCCGCAGCCGCGCGACGAAGCCTTCCTCGACCACGCCGATGCGCCCGCCGGTGAGGTATGCCACCTGCATCACCGAGTCCGACACGATCGTGCCCACCTGCAGCCGGTGGCGCCGCGCGATGCCGCGGTCCGGCACACGGTACACGCCGTCGACGAGGCGCACGCGGTGGTACTCCGGATAGGCCGTGAGGCTGGCCCCACCCTGCACGACGAAGTTCAGCGCCCATTCGAACTCGGCCGCCGTCAGCTGGCGGTAGGCGTGCGCGGTGCGCACTTCGGCCAGCATCGGCGCAGCCTTGAAGCCGCCGCCGAGGGCCACGGTGACGAGGTGCTGCACCAGCACGTCGAGCGGCTTGGCCGGCGTCGCGCGCTGCTCGATCCGGCCGGCCTGGGCGGCGCGCCGCGCCGCCACCGCCTCGACCAGTTCGAGCGTGTTGGTCGGCACCAGCGTGACGCGGCTCGGGCGACCTGGCGCGTGGCCGCTGCGACCGGCGCGCTGCAACAGCCGCGCCACACCCTTGGCCGAGCCGATCTGCAGCACGCGCTCGACCGGCAGGAAGTCCACGCCCAGGTCGAGCGACGAGGTTGCGACCACGGCCTTCAGCCGCCCTTCCTTCAGGCCGAGTTCGACCCACTCGCGCACTGCCTTGTCGAGCGAACCGTGGTGCAGCGCGACCACGCCGGCCCACTCCGGCTTCTCGGCCAGCAGCAGCTGGTACCAGGCCTCGGCCTGCGAGCGCACGTTGACGAAGACGAGCGTTGTCGACGAGCGCTCGATCTCGGCGACGACCGGCAACTGCATCTGCTTGCCGAGGTGGCCGCCCCACGAGAAGCGACCCGGGTGATCGGGCAGCAGCGTGTCGATCAGGATCGTCTTGTCGACGCGGCCCTGCACCAGCACGCCGGGCGCCGGCGCGCCGCGCGCGCGGCCCAGCAGCACCTGCATCGCCTCGGCCAGGTTGCCCAGCGTCGCGCTCAAGCCCCAGACCGCGAGGCCGGGGTTCCAGCGTTTCAGCCGCGCGAGCGCCAGCTGCACCTGCACGCCGCGCTTGTTGCCCATCAGCTCGTGCCACTCGTCGACGATCACGGTGTGCACCGTGCCGAGCTCCGCCTGCGCGTGCTCGCGGGTCAGCATCAGGCTCAGCGATTCCGGTGTCGTGACGAGCACGGTCGGGAACCGGCGGTCCTGCCGCGCGCGCTCGGCGGATGCCGTGTCGCCGGTGCGTGCACCGAGGCTCCAGCACGCGCCGAGATCCTCCAGCGGCGCCTGCAGCGCACGCGTGGTGTCGGCGGCGAGCGCCCGCATCGGGGTGAGCCACAGCACGCCGAGCGGCGGCGCGTGTACGCCGGTCAGCGGCACGCCGAGCGCCGCGGCGCGGGCCAGCGCGCCGAACCAGACGGCGTAGGTCTTGCCGGCGCCGGTGCTGGCGTGCAGCAAGCCGCTGCGGCCCTCGGCCATCGCCGACCAGACCTCGCGCTGGAACGGGAACGGCGCCCAGCCGCGCGTGGCGAACCAGCCTTCCCCGGACGCGCTCACGTGGCCGTCTTCGCGCGCTGCGCGAGCGCCAGTCCGACGCGCGCGATCCGGCCTTCGTGCAGGGCGATCACCCGGAAGTGCGTGCCGTGCCAGTCGATGCTGTCGCCTTCGGCCGGGTCCCGGGCCAGGTTGTCGGTCAGCCAGTCGCGCAGCGTTTCGCCACCGCTCACGGGCATCGGCAGCTGGAAGAAGTCGAACACGTCGGCGAGCGGCAGGTCGGCGTCGAGCGTGAGCCGGCCATGCACCGCGCGGCGCTCGGGCGGCGGCGTCTCGGGCGGCTCGACGACGCCGAGCTTCTTCGCGACCCAGCCCAGGGTCGTGCCCTGCAGCAGCAGCGACGCGAGCACGACCGCGAACGCGACGTTGAAAAAGCGGTAGCTGTCGGGCACCTTCTCGATCAGCGGGAACAGCGCGAGCACGATCGGCACCGCCCCGCGCAGCCCGACCCAGCCGATGAACAGGCGCTCGCGGCCGCGGAACCGCAACGGCCACAGGCAGAGCCAGACCGCGAGCGGGCGCGCGACGAAGATCAGCACCGCGGCGATGGCCAGCGTCGGCGCCAGCGTCAGCAGCATGTCGTGCGGAGAGACCAGCAGCCCCAGCAGCAGGAACATCGTCGCCTGGGCGGCCCACGCGAAGCCGTCGAGTGCGGACGACGCCGCGTGCGATGCAGCTTCGGCCCGGGCGCGCAACCGCAGTCCGAACAGGTAGATGGCGAGAAAGCCCGAACCCTCGACCAGGCCCGCGGTCGCGAACACCGCCATCCCGGCCGAGACCACGATCAGCGAGAGCACGCCGCCGTGCTCGACATTCAGTGGCAGCTTGCCGAGCACCCACGCCACCGCCGCCCCCGCGCCGAGACCGATCGCAGCGCCGAAACCGGCCTGGCGCGCAAACAGGAGCGCCATGTCGCCGAATCCGGCATCCGCCTTCAGGGTCGCGATCAACGCGAGCACCAGGAACACCGCCATCGGGTCGTTCAGTCCGGACTCGAGCTCCAGCGTGGCCGAGACCCGTTCGCGCAACCGGACACCCAGCTGGCGCAGCAGCGAGAAGACCGCGGCGGCATCGGTCGAACCGACGATGGCGCCGAGCAGCAGGCCGTGACGCCAGTCGATGTTCATGACGGCCATGGCGACGGCGCCGACCAACGCGGCCGTCAGCGCGACGCCGACGGTTGCCAGGGCGAGCGCCGGTCGCACCCCGGCGCGGAAGGTCTCCATGCGCGTGCTGATGCCGCCTTCGAGCAGGATCATCGCCAGCGCCGCGTTGCCGACCCACGCGGCCAGCTGTGCGTTCGCGAAGCGCAGGCCCACCGGCCCGTCGACTCCCACCAGCATCCCGGCGATGAGGAACACGAGCAGGAACGGCAGCCCGAGCCGGGTCGACGCGACACCGGCCAGCAGGCTGATGAACACCAGCAGCCCGCCGGCCAGCAAGAGCAGGTTGAACGCATGCATCGCGGGTGACCTTAGCAGAGCGCCGGCGGGCACCGTGTCGGACGATGCGCTGCCGGCGCGCCGGCCGCGCTACGCGCTGACGATCCAGCCTTCGAGCGGGTCGATCGCGAGCGGCAGACCGTGGTTCGGGCGCGTGCTGGCCCAGGCGGCCTGCATCAGGCAGAACACGGCGTCGATGCGGTCGCCGCTGGCATCGGCGATCAGTTCCTCGCGCTGCGCGTGGGACAAGCGCAGCCGCAGGCCGAGGCGCGTGCGCCCCTGGTCGAGGGCGTCGACTGCATCGATGCGCGCAATCAGGCGGTCCGGTGTCTGCCTGACGCGCGTGTCGCTCTTGTACGAGCGCATGCCGAGGAGTTCGCGCGCCAGCAGGCCGGGGTAGCCTTCGAGGGCGACGCGGTCGGTGTCGCCGGCGTGCAATCCCGGCAGGTGCACGCCGGCCTCGACCAGCAGCGGCACGCCCGCGTGCAGCATGAACGCGACCGGCGGATTGACCCACTTCATCGACGGCGACGACCCCGCCGGCCCGTCCGACGCACGGTGCGCGAACTTGCCGCCGACGGGGCGAGCGTCGCAGAAGGCCTTGAAGGCCGTGCGGATCTCGTCGCGCGACAGCGCCGCGTAGTGCGCGATCAGCGGCGCCCACTGCATCGGCCAACCGAGCGACTCCACCAGTTCGCGCGGCAGGCCGAACGGGAGATCGAACACGCCGAGCCACGCCCCGGGCGTGCGCAGCCAATCCGAGAACCCGGCGAAATCGGCATGCCGCTCGATGCGGCCCAGGCGCACCACTCCGTTCGTCAGGTGACCGAGCGCGACCACGATCGGCTTGGCCGGCGTCGGCCGGCTCGTGAAATCAATGCCGGCAAGCGGGTAGAGTCGATGCGCATCCATGCCCCCACTCTAACGAGAGCACCCCGATGGCCGACGCCGACAGCAGCAAACCACCTTCCCCCGCCACGCCGCCGGCCGAGCCGAAGGAGCGGCTCGTCACCACCGAGCACACGCTGCAGGTCGGCAAGAAGACGCTCGAGTACACCGCCACCTGCGGCACCATCGTGCTGCGCGACTACACGCCGAACTACGACACCAAGGACGGCCAACCCGCGAAGCCGGACAAGGCCACCGCCAGCTTCTTCTTCATCGCCTACACGCTGAAGACGAAGAAGCCGGGCGATCTCTCGGCGCGACCCGTCACGTTCAGCTTCAACGGCGGCCCGGGTTCGAGCAGCGTGTGGCTGCACCTGGGGCTGCTCGGCCCGCAGCGCGTGGCCTGCGACGAGTTCGGTCACGCGCCGCCGCCGCCGTACGCGCTGGTCGACAACGAGCACACGTTGCTGACCGACAGCGACCTCGTGTTCATCGACCCGGTCGGCACCGGCCACTCGCGCATGGCCGAGGGCGAGAAGCCGAACGAGTTCCATGCCTACCAGCGCGATCTCGATTCGGTCGGCGAGTTCATCCGCCTGTACCTGACGCGCTACGGCCGTTGGGGCAGCCCCAAGTTCCTGATCGGCGAGAGCTACGGCACCACGCGCGCGGCCGGCCTGTCGCTGCACCTGCAGGACAAGCACGACATCTTTCTCAACGGCGTGATGCTGGTCTCGCTGGCGATCGACATGCAGACGCTGAGCTTCGACGAAGGCAACGAGCTGCCGTATGCCTTGTTCCTGCCGACCTACGCGGCCACCGCGTGGTTCCACCAGGCACTCGTCCCCGAGCTGCAGAAGCAAGCGCTCGCGGATGTGATCGCCGCGGCCGAGGCCTTCGCGCTTGGCGAGTACACCGCCGCGCTGATGCAGGGCGACCGGCTGGCCGGCGCGGCGCGCGACCGGATCGTGAGCCAGCTCGCACGATTCACCGGCCTCGGCGCCGAGTACCTGCGGCAGTGCGACCTGCGGCCCGGCGAGTTCCGCTACTTCAAGCAGTTGCTGCGCCACCGCGGCCAGACGGTCGGCCGGCTCGACTCGCGCTTCGTCGGACAGGACCGCGACGACGCCGGCGAGCACCCGGAGGTCGATCCGTTCATGAACGCCGTGCTCGGCGCCTACGCGGTCGGCATCAATCGCGTGCTGCGCGACACGCTCAAGTTCGAGGCCGATGCGCCCTACGTCGTGCACGCGCCGGTGTGGGACAAGTGGAGCTGGAAAGGCTTCGAAAACCGCTACGTCAACGTCGGCAGCAGCCTGCGCAAGGCGATGCAGGCGAACCCGCACCTGCGACTCTACGTGGCCAGCGGCTACTACGACCTCGGCACACCGCACGCCGCCGGCGACTACACGATCAACCATCTCGGCCTGCGCGACGGAGCGCGCGAACGCGTGCAGATCAGCTACTTCGAGGCCGGGCACATGATGTACATCCACCAGCCGTCGCTGGTGCGGATGGCCAAGGAAGTGCGCGCCTTCGTCAAGGGATGAGCGCTCAACGCGCTGCCGGCGGCGGACGCGATGCACGCAGGCCATTGCATGGGTCGGGCCGGTCCGGCGTGGCCGGCGTGGTGATCACGACGTCGTAGGCCGAGGTCGCGGGATCGCCCGGTTCCAGCAGCCCGATCGACACGCTGCGCGCGCGGGCCGCCGTGCCCAGCCAGCGCGGCACACCGACATCGCGCCGCACGTGGCCGTTGCCGGCGATCAGCACCGCGCCCCGCGCGGCATGGGACTCCAGCATCCGCGCCATGAACTGGTCGCGCGCCACCTGCGCGCCGACCATGCGCGCGGCCTGCGGCGCGTCGATCATGCCGCAGTGGCTCTCGACGATCGCACGCGCCTGGGCCGCATCGATATCCGGCGGCACGCGCGGCTCGAAGCCGAGTGCCGGCAGGCCGTCCGTCAGCACGCGGCGCGCGTCGTTCCGCGACACGTTCGCGGCGACGAGGGGCAGTCGGTACGCGATGGCCAGCGCGATGTAGGGCCGGTAGAAGGGCCAGGACCAGCCCTGCATCGCGGCGGTCGCCGGCGTGGCGGCGGCGATCACGGACTCGGGCGTCGCGTCGGTGCGCGCAAGCGCCAGGTCGAGGTCCGCTTGGCGCTCGCGGTCGAACTGCTCCATCAGCAACGCCGGCCGCGCCCCCGAGTTCAGCAGGTCGCGCAGGGCCTGCGCCCTCAACGCATGCTGCGCCGGGTTGTCGTGCACCTCGCCAAGCAGCACGAGCGGGCGCGAGCGAACCGCCGCGGCCAATGCGTCGGCATTGCTCGCGGACGGATGCGCGCAGCCGCCGAGCAGGGTTGCGACCACGATCGACAGGAACCAGCGGATGGATGCGGCCATGATGCCGCAGTGTGCCCGGCTCGCGCGATCCGCGCCTGCGCAGGGTCGCGCTACAGTGCACCGATGAACCCCATCCTCGTCGACGTCCTGCGCGGCAACGCCATCGAATCCACCCACTGCGGCGCGCTCGCCGTGCTCGACGCCGACGGCGCGGTGGTCGCCTCCCTCGGCGACATCGAGCGGCCGATCTTTCCGCGCTCGGCGGTCAAGGTGCTGCAGGCGCTGCCGCTCGTCGCCAGCGGCGCGGCGGACCAGCTCGTTCTGGGGGACGACGAACTCGCGCTGGCGTGCGCCTCGCACGGCGGCGAGGAGATCCACGCGCAGACCGCCGCGCGCATGCTCGCGAAGGCCGGTCTCGACGTCAACGCGCTGGAATGCGGTACGCACTGGCCGTACCACGAGGCGTCCGCGCGCATGCTGGCCGCACAAGGTCGTGAACCGAACGCGCTGAACAACAACTGCTCGGGCAAGCATTCGGGTTTCCTGTGCCTGGCCTGCGCGCTCCACGGCGGCAAGCCCGATCTGCGGCAATTCGTGCGGGGCTACATCAAGCCCGAGCACCCGGTCATGCGCGAAGTCACTGCAGCGCTGCAGGCGGCGACCGGCTACGACCTGTCGAACACGCCGCAAGGCACCGACGGCTGCTCGATCCCGACGTTCGCGATCCCGCTGCGGCACCTGGCCCACGCCTTCGCACGCGTCGGTACCGGTACCGGCCTGAACGCCGGGCACGCCGCCGCGGCCAGGCGGCTGCGCAGCGCGGTGGCGAGCGCGCCCTACCTGGTCGCGGGCCAGGGGCGCTTCGACACGCGCGTGATGGAGCGGCTCGGCGCGCGCGTGTTCTGCAAGGTCGGCGCGGAAGGGGTGTTCTGCGCCGCGCTGCCGGAGCGCGGACTCGGGGTCGCGATCAAGATCGACGACGGCAACAACGCGCGCGCCGCCGAGGTCGTGATGGCGGCGGTGATCGAGGCGTTCGTGACGCTCGACGACGGCGACGCGACCTTCATGCGATCCTTGAGCGACGCCGAGATGCGGAACTGGAACGGCATCGAGGTGGGACGTCTGGTGGCGACGCCGATCCTGCGGTCACTGCGGCGCTGAGCGCTCCGGGCCACTGGCGAGCAGCGCCTCCAGCGTCTGCAAGGTATCGGCCTCGTGCAGTGGCTTGTCGTCGCGGATGCGCAGCATGCGCGGAAAACGCACCGCAATGCCGCTCTTGTGGCGCGGGCTGCGGTTGATGCCCTCGAAGCCGAGCTCGAACACCAGGGTCGGCTTGACGCTGCGCACCGGCCCGAACTTCTCGAGCGTGTGGGCACGGATCACCTTGTCGACGCGCTTGAACTCCTCGTCGGTCAGGCCCGAATAGGCTTTCGCGAACGCGACGAGTTGCAGCGCGCCGTCCTGCGCCGGCACGCGCGCGGCGATTGCGTCGATCACCGCCTGCGCCTCGGCCGCGTCCGCCGGCGTCCGGTTCCAGACCGCAAAGGTGTAGTCGGTGTAGACGCTCGCACGCCGGCCATGGCCGGCCTGCGCGTAGATCAGCACGGCATCGACGCTGAGCGGATCGATCTTCCATTTCCACCAGGTGCCGTCGGCCTTCGTGCGGCCGGTGCCGTAGGTCGCGGCGCGGTGCTTGAGCATGAACCCCTCGACGCAGCGCTCGCGCGACGATTCGCGCAGCGCCGCGAGCTCCGCCCAGGTGGCGCGCGTCTCGAGCGGCGACAGCTGCATACCGGCGATGGCGCCGACCACCGCCTCCAGCAATGGGCGGCGCACCGACTGCGGTTGTGAGCGCTGGTCGACACCGGCCCATTCGAGCACGTCGTAGGCGATGAAACCGGCGGGCGCGTCGGCCAGCACGCGCTTGGTCAATGTCTTGCGGCCGATGCGTTGCTGCAGCAGGTTGAACGTGGCGGGCGCATCGTCCTTCCAGACGACGATTTCGCCGTCGAGCACGGTGCCGTCGGCCAGTTGCGCGGCGACCGCAGCGATCTCGGGGAAGCGCTCGGTCACGAGCTCTTCCCCGCGCGACCAGATCCAGACCTGGCCGGCGCGCTTGACGATCTGCGCGCGGATGCCGTCGTATTTCCATTCGACGAACCAGTCGGCCGGCGCACCGAGCTTGGCACCGAAGCCCGCCAGCGGCGCGTCCAGCTGGTGCGCGAGAAAGAACGGATACGGCTGGCCCGCATCGGCCGGACCGCTGGTACCGGCCGCGAGCAACGCCGCGTAGCGGGCCGGATCGGGCATCTGCCGCGCATCGGTGTAGCCCATCATCCGCTGCGCGACGATCTTGGCATCGAGCCCGCCGACGGCAGCGAGTGCGCGCTGCACCAGCAGCTTGCTCACGCCGACACGGAAGCCGCCGCCGATCAGCTTGGTCAGCAGGAAGCGCTCCGCCGTGTCGAGCTCGTCCCAGTAACGCGTGATGCGCTCGGCCTGCTCGATCGGCCCAAGGCCGCGCAGCGGCAGCAGGCGCTGCTCGACCCATTCGGCCAGGCCGATGTCGCTCGGATGGGTCGGCGGCGGGAGCACGTGGGCGATGGTCTCGGCCAGGTCGCCGACGGCCTGGTACGCCTCCTCGAACAGCCAGGGTTCGATGCCGGCGCGCTCGCAGGCCAGCGCACGCAGCACGGCTGTGGGCACCACCTGGCGCGGCTTGCCACCCGCCAGGAAGTAGACCGCCCAGGCCGCGTCGGCCGGCGGTGTGGTGGCGAAGTAGCGTTGCAGCGCATCCACCTTCGCACTCGTCGCGGTGGTCGCGTCGAGGTCGTTGAACAGGCGGGCGAACGCTTTCAATGGCGACGCCGCAGGCGCCGGGCTGCCTGCGCCAGATCACGGACGACGGGCCAGCGGTCGTACCAGCGCAGGTCGTGGATGTCGGTACGGGACGGTCGCTGATCGCCCAGTTGAGGCGTCGCAACCCAGGTCCGGAGTTCCGGATGCGCGGCCCGCAGCCAGCTGTACGCACCGTCCACGTGCATCGGTCCGCCCCGCGGGTCGCCGGCGGGCCGGCCGAGCATCGCCTCGAGGTACTCCGCGGCAATGCCGATCCACGGCGCGGACAGGCCCACGAAATGGGTGGTGCCGATCACGTCCGTCGGGGCCACCTGCTGGATCGACGCGTCCAGCGGCAGCGCACGGTCAAGCCGGTAGCCTCCGTAGAACATGCCCCAAGGCTGGTCCTGCAATGCACGCAATGCGGTCTCGATCGCGGCGAGACCCGCGGGAGAGAAGTCCAGGTCGTCCTCGAGGATCAGGATCCGCTCGCAACCCTCGGCGGCCGCGGCCTTCAGGGCGCCCAGGTGGCTGCCGAAGCAGCCGCGCGCGCCGATCGACGGGAAATCGCCCGGTGAGTCGGGACGCAGGGCCGGGAAGAGGCTCACCGGCGCCCGATCGAGCGACAAGCCGACGCGCTCCAGTTGGGTCTGCATCTCGATCCGGCGGTCGCTGCGGGACGCGAGATTGATCACGTAGATGCGGTCGAAACTGGTCAACGGGTTCATGCGATGGGCGATCGAGAGTGGAACGGGCGCGTCGATTGTCATCCGGCCAGAGAGTTGGCCATCGCGCTGCACGTGGTGCACGTGGTGCACGTCATGCAGCCCATCACGCGCCGACGGTGGGCATCGATTCCGCCACCTCCTCCTTCTCGTCCCCGTACTCCGTGCTGAACGCGCCCGCTTCCAGGCCCTGCTCGGTGAGCCAGCGCACCATCACGCTCTCGTAGCCGTGGGTGACGATGACGCGCTGCGCGCCGGTCGCGCCGATCGCGCGCTGCAGGCCGGGCCAGTCGGCATGGTCGCTGAGCACGAAGCCGCGGTCGACCGCGCGCCGGCGGCGGGCGCCGCGCAGCTGCATCCAGCCGCTCGCGAACGCGTCGCTGGCGTCGCCGAAGCGGCGTGCCCAGGTCGAGTTCTGCACCGACGGCGGCGCGATCACCAGGGCGCGCCTGAGCTCGCTCTTGTCGTTCACCTCGGTGACGAGTCGCGTCGGCGGCAGCGCCACGCCCGCGGCGCGATAGGCCCGATTCAGCGGGTCCACGGCCCCGTGGACGACGATCGGCCCGATCGACGGATCCACGCCGGCCAGGATGCGCTGCGCCTTGCCGAAGCTGTAGCCCATCAGCAGGCTGGCGCGGCCGGCCGCCGCATTGGCGGCCCACCAGCGGTCGATGTCGGCGAACAGCTCGCGCTGCGGTGCCCAGCGGTAGATCGGCAGGCCGAAGGTGCTTTCGGTGATGAAGCAGTCGCATCGCACCGGCTCGAACGGCGCGCAGGTCGCGTTGCCCTCGGCCGGATCGTCGACCGCGCCGGCGACGAAGTAGTCGCCCGACGCGACCCATACCCGCCCGCGGTGCTCGAGCCGCACCTGGGCCGAGCCGAGCACGTGGCCGGCCGGGTGCAGCGAGACGCGTACGCCGAAGTGGTCGACGGCTTCGCCATAGGCGAGCGTCTGCAGGTCGATCTCGCCAAGCCGTGCGCGCAGCACGCCCTCGCCGGGCGCCGCCGCGAGGTAGCGCGCATGGCCCATGCGGGCGTGATCGGCATGGGCGTGCGTGATGACCGCGCGCCCGACCGGCCGCCACGGATCGATGTAGAAGTCGCCCGGCGGACAGTACAGCCCTTCCGGGCGCAGCACCACGAGGTCGTCGACGAAGCTCATGCGGCATGGTAGCGACCGAGGTATGCCGACGGGCGAGTGCGCCGCTTCCGGCGGCAATCGCCTACGATCGCGAGCGGCGCGCTCCGACGCGCGCAGCACCGCATCCCTATGACCACCTCCACCGCACCGACCGCCTCATTGGACGCCTCACCGGACCTCACCCGCTCGCGTTTCGACGACGCGATGTCGACGCCGCAGATCCTGTTCAGCTTCCGGGGCCGGGTGCCGCGCAAGGTGTTCTGGCTCTACGGCGTGCTCGGGCCGCTGCTCGTGTCGGTGATGCTCGAGATGCTGCTCGGCATCGTCGGCGTCTCGGAGCGGCGCGCCGAGGCGCTGACGACGGCCCTGCTGATCTGGCCGTTCACGGCGGTCAGCGTCAAGCGCTGGCACGACCGTGACCACTCGGGCTGGTGGGTGCTGGTCTACCTCATTCCGGTGATCGGCTGGATCTGGACGCTCGTCGCGAACGGTCTGATGCGCGGCACGAGCGGCGCCAACCGTTTCGGCGCCGACCTGACCGCTGCCTTCTAGTAACGTTTGCCCGAGACGAACAGCACCACCCGCATCGCCGCGTAGGCCAGCCAGGTCAGACCGCGCGAGACGACCGACCAGCGCGTGATCGCGTCGGGCGCAACCCGGCGGCCCTGGGCGATCGCGTCCATCAGGTGGCCGCGCAGCTCGGCAGCGAACGCATCGTCGCGCACGAAGACGTTGGCCTCGCGGGCCAGCAGCAGGCTCAGAGGATCGAGGTTGGACGAGCCCACGGTCGCGAGCGCCCCGCCGGCGGCGTCCATCACCGCGACCTTGGCGTGCAGGAAGCTGGCGTCGTATTCGATGATCTCGATGCCCGCGTCGAGCATCATCGCGTAGACCGCGCGACTGGCGTGGTACTGCATGAAGTACTCGTAACGGCCCTGCAGCAGCAGCGTGATGCGCACGCCGCGCCGCGCGGCGCGAAGCAGCGCGCGCTGCAGCTGCACGCCGGGAATGAAGTACGCGTTGGCGATCAGGATTTCGGTCTGCGCCAGGCCGATCGCCAGCCGGTAGTTGCCCTCGATGCTGCGCCGGAAGCGCACGTTGTCGCGCAGCACCAGCGCGGCCAGCGCGCCTTCGCCAGGCGGCTGCGGCAGTGCGTTCTCGTCGTCGACGTCGCTGTTCAAGTGCTCGTCGGCCAGGTCGGTTCCGGCGTCGGCGGCCGCGATGACCGCCTGGAATGCGGCGGCGAAGTCCTGCTGCTCGGCCTCGCGCGCGACCTGCAGGCGCGCCCACAGGCGCTTCATGGTCTCGTGCATGTCCTCGACCAGCGGGCCCTCGACGCGCACCGAGAAGTCGAAGCGCGGCTGGTCGAGCGCGCCATGGTTGGGATCGTGGAAATCGTCCAGCAGGTTGATGCCGCCGCAGAAGCCGATGCGGCCGTCGACCACGCACAGCTTGCGGTGCAGGCGCCGCCAGCGCTTGGGCAGCAGCAGCCGCCAGCCGCGCGCCGGGTTGAAGATGCGCCAGTGCACCCGCGCCGCCTTCCAGCGCTGCTGCCACTCGGGCGGGATGTCGCCGGTACCGACGCCGTCGGCGACGACCTGCACGCGCACGCCGCGCAGCGCCGCCGCTTCGAGCGCCTCGGCGATCGGGACGACGCCGTACGCGACCTCGAACATGTAGGTCTCGAGCAGCACCTCGGCGCGCGCCGCGGCGATCGCCTCGCACATCGCCGGGAACAGCGCCCCGCCCCCCTTCAGCAACGTCAGCCGATGCGCCGGCCGCAGCGCGCGGGCACGGGTCGACGCGGTCATTCGAGCGCCAGTTCGGCGATCAGCGGCAAGTGGTCCGACATGCGTGCCCAGGACACGCCGCGCGGCACCGACGTGGACAGGCATTGGAGCCCGCGCACGTAGATGCGGTCCATCGAGAACACCGGCAGGCGCGACGGGAAGGTGTTGAAGCGCGCCGGCGGGTCGCCGGGCACGCCGGCGCGGTGCAGGCCGAACGCGCGCATCGGCGCGTCCAGCTTGGCGCCCCAGTCGTTGAAATCGCCGGCGACGATCAGCAGCTCGTCTTTCGGCACTTCGGCCTCGATGAATCGGGCCAGGCGCTCGACCTGGCGCACGCGGCTCGAGTGGATCAGCCCGAAGTGCGCGACGATCGCGTGCACCAGCACGCCGTTCCAGTGCACCGGCACGTGCAGCAGCCCGCGCTGCTCGAAGCGGTGGTCGGAGACGTCGTGGTGACCGATGTCGCCGAGCGGCCAGCGCGACAGCAGCGCATTGCCGTGCTCGCCGTGGGTCGTGGTGGCGTTGGTGCGGTAGGCGACTTCGTAGCCCTCCGGCGCGAGGTAGTCCGCCTGCGGCATGCGCGGCCAGCCGATCACGGTGTCCGGAAACTTCTTGGCTTCGGCGCGGTTCAGGAAGCGCACTTCCTGCAGGAACACCAGGTCGGTGTCGAGCGCCTCGATGCCCAGCGCCAGGTTGTGGATCTCCAGGCGCTTGCGCGGCCCGACGCCGCGCACGCCCTTGTGGATGTTGTAGGTCGCCACCCGCAGCACGTGGCTCGGGTGGAGGGTGCTCGGGGCGTGGCTGGCAACGGGCGGTCGAAGCATCATCGTCCAGCCAATTGCGGCAGTTGCAGGATCGCCTCGGCGTTCGAGGCCGAGAAGCACTTGTCGGCCGCGTCGCGCCAGGGCAGCCAGACCTGCGCGGTGTGCTCGCGCGGGCTCAGGACGACGGGCACGTCGCGCGGCACGCGCAGGCCGAAGACGTGTTCGGTGTTGTGGGTCACCCCGGGAGCATAGCGGTGCCGCCACACCGGATAGATCTCGTAGACATTGCGCAGCTGCCAGTCGCGCAGGTTCGCGAGCGGCACGGCCGGCGAACCGATCGCGATGCCCGTCTCCTCGAGCACCTCGCGCCGCGCGGTGAGTTCGTTCGGCTCGTCCAGCGCGTCCTTCGAGCCGGTCACGCTCTGCCAGAAACCGGGCTTGTCCGCCCGCTCGATCAGCAGCACGTCCAGCTCGGCGGTGTGGATGACCACGAGCACGGATTCGGGGATCTTGGGCGGTTTGGAGGTCACGGCGTGGCGATTCGATGCGAAAGACGATCGCGCAAGAAAAAGGGCGCGGAAATCCGCGCCCGTCGATTCTGCATCAGCGTGCGAATCGCCGCTTCAGCTGCCCGCGGCCTGCACGTTGCGCAGCCGGATGTGCAACTCGCGCAGCTGCTTCTCGTCGACCGCGCTGGGCGCGTTGGTCAGCAGGTCCTGTGCGCGCTGGGTCTTCGGGAACGCGATCACGTCGCGCAGCGACTCGGCGCCGGTCATCAGCATCACGAACCGGTCCAGGCCGATCGCGATACCGCCGTGCGGCGGCGCGCCGTACTGCAGCGCGTCGAGCAGGAAACCGAACTTCAGCTGCGCTTCCTCGGCGTCGATCTTCAGCGCCCGGAACACCTTGCTCTGCACCTCCTCGCGGTGGATACGGACCGAGCCGCCGCCGAGCTCGATGCCGTTGAGCACGACGTCGTAGGCCTTCGAGATCGCTGCGCCCGGGTTGGTCTCGAGCAGGTCCTCGTGGCCGTCCTTCGGCGACGTGAACGGGTGGTGTACCGCGCTCCAGCGCTGCGCGCCATCGTCGTACTCGAACATCGGGAAGTCCACGACCCACAGCGGCTCCCACGCACCCTGCGCGAGTTGGCGCGCCTTGCCGAAATCGCTGTGGCCGACCTTGACGCGCAGCGCGCCGATCGCGTCGTTGACGACCTTGGCCTTGTCGGCGCCGAAGAACAGCAGGTCGCCGTCCTTCGCGTCCGCGCGCTTCAGGATCTCGGCGAGCGCCGCGTCGTGCAGGTTCTTGACGACCGGCGACTGCAGGCCCTCGCGGCCCTTCGCGACGTCGTTGACCTTGATCCACGCCAGGCCCTTCGCGCCGTAGATCTTGACGAACTCGGTGTAAGCGTCGATCTCGCTGCGGCTCATCTCGGCGCCGCCGGGGATGCGCAGCGCGACGACGCGACCGCCATCCATCAGCGCCGGGCCGGAGAAGACCTTGAAGTCCACGTCCTTCATCACGTCGGTGAGTTCGGTGAACTCGAGCTTGACGCGCAGGTCGGGCTTGTCGGAGCCGTAGCGGTGCATCGCATCGGCGTACTTCATCACCGGGAACGCCGGCAGCTCGACGCCGATCGCGTGCTTGAAGGTGCTGCGGATCATGCCCTCGAACATCGTGCGGATCTCTTCCTCGGTCAGGAACGAGGTCTCGATGTCGATCTGCGTGAACTCGGGCTGGCGGTCGGCGCGCAGGTCCTCGTCGCGGAAGCACTTGGTGATCTGGTAGTAGCGGTCGAAGCCCGCGACCATCAACAGCTGCTTGAACAGCTGCGGCGACTGCGGCAGCGCGAAGAACATGCCGTCGTGGACGCGGCTGGGCACGAGGTAGTCGCGCGCGCCCTCGGGCGTGCTCTTGGTCAGCATCGGCGTCTCGATGTCGATGAAGCCGTTGGCGTCCAGGAACTTGCGCACTTCCATCGCGACGCGGTAGCGCAGCATCATGTTGCGCTGCATCGGCGGGCGGCGCAGGTCGAGCACGCGGTGCGTGAGCCGCGTCGTCTCCGACAGGTTGTCGTCGTCGAGCTGGAACGGCGGCGTGATGCTGGGGTTCAGCACCTCGATCTCCAGGCACAGCACCTCGATCTTGCCGCTGGTGATGTTGGCGTTGACCGTGCCGTCGGGCCGGGCGCGGACCTTGCCGACGATCTTCAGGCAGAACTCGTTGCGCACCTCTTCGGCGATCGCGAACATCGCCGCGCGGTCGGGGTCGCAGACGACCTGGACCAGGCCTTCGCGGTCGCGCAGGTCGATGAAGATCACGCCGCCATGGTCGCGGCGGCGATGGGCCCAGCCCATCAGGGTCACGGTCTGGCCCATCAGCGCTTCGCTGACCAGGCCGCAATATGTCGTTCTCATCGGATCACTCCTCTGCTTTCGGCAGATTGATTGGGCAGCGTCACGCGGTACACAGCGCGGCGCTCGGTTGGAGGGCTCTGCGGCGCAGCAGGCCGCGCCTTGGGCTGAGCGGATGCCGGCCGCCCAGCCGGGTCAATTTCGGGCCGGCTGCGCCACCGCAATGGCCGGTGCCGGCGGCACGTGCAGCGGCGGCGCCACCACGCCCATCGAGATCACGTACTTGAGCGCCTCGTCGACGCTCATCTGCAGCACGACCACGTCGGCGCGCGGCACCATCAGGAAGAAGCCCGAGGTCGGGTTGGGCGTCGTCGGGACGTAGACGCTGAGGTATTCGCCGGGCAGGTGCAGCGCGGCCTCGCCGCCCGGGCGGCCGGTGACGAACGCGATGGTCCAGCTGCCGCTGCGCGGGTACTGCACCAGCACCGCCTCGCGGAACGCGTTGCCGCTGCTGGAGAACAACGTGTCCGACACCTGCTTGACCGAGCTGTAGATCGACTTGACGATCGGGATCTTGCTGAGCACGCGGCTGCCCTGCCGCAGCCACCACTGGCCGACGATGTTGGTGGCGAACACGCCGGTGATCAGCAGGCCGGTCAGCATCACGATCACGCCCAGGCCCGGGATCTTCAGCAGCAGGTCGATCGCCGGCTCGGCGGCGGCCGGCAGCACCGCCTTGCCGGCATTGAGGAACCAGCTGAACACGCCATCGAGCAGCCCGAGCGCGGCCTGCAGCACCCAGATCGTGATGGCCAGCGGCAGCCAGACGAGCAGCCCGGCGATGAGGTATTTCTTCACGGCGATTCCCGGTCGGCACGCGCCGTCACTTGATGCTGGGCGGCGAGGCCGGGGTCGGCGCGGGCGCCGGGGCGGGCGCGGCTTCCGCCTTGGCGGGTGCGGCGGCCGGCGCGGCGTCGCCGCCAGCCGGCGCGGCCGGCTTGGCGGATTCGGCATCGCCGCCGGCGGCCGGCGCGGCGCCCTTGTCGCCACCACGGAAATCGGTCACGTACCAGCCCGAGCCTTTCAGCTGGAAGCCCGCCGCGGTCACCTGCTTGACGAAGGTCGAGGCCCCGCACGCCGGACAGACCGTGAGGACCGGGTCGGACATCTTCTGCAGGACATCCTTCGCGTGCCCGCAGGTGCTGCAGCGATAGGCATAGATCGGCATGGCCAAGCCCTTGATCTGAATAGAGAAAATGGGACGGAAAACCCAGAATTATACGTCGCGGCCCGCGGCGGGCCCGGCCCCGGCCGGTACGCTCAGCGCCAGTGCAGCCAGAGTTGCGACGCCAGCACGCCCAGCGCCGCGCCGGCCAGCACGCAGACCGTGCCGTAGAGCATCCGCCGGGTGCGCCGCTGCTCGATCAGCAGCGCCTCGAGCAGGCGCTGCTCGACCGCGGCGCGCGGCTGCAGCGCCTGGTGGATCAGCCGCGGCAACTCGGGCAGCAGCTGGACGTAGCGCGGCGCCTCCTTCTTCAGCCCCTCGACGAACCCGGCCCAGCCGATCTGCTGATTCATCCACTGTTCGAGGAACGGCTTGGCCGTGTTCCACAGGTCGAGCTCCGGATCGAGCTGGCGGCCCAGGCCCTCGACGTTCAGCAGCGTCTTCTGCAGCAGCACCAGCTGCGGCTGGATCTCGACGTTGAACCGGCGCGAGGTCTGGAACAGCCGCAGCAGCACCTGCCCGAGAGAGATGTCCTTCAGCGGCCGGTCGAAGTGCGGCTCGCAGACGGCGCGGATCGCGCCCTCCAGCTCGTCCACGCGCGTGTTCGGCGGCACCCAACCGGACTCGACGTGCAATTCGGCCACGCGCTTGTAGTCGCGCTGGAAGAACGCGATGAAGTTCTGCGCGAGGTAGTCCTTGTCGAACTCGGTCAGCGTCCCGACGATGCCGAAGTCCAGCGCGATGTAGCGCCCGAAGCTTTCCGGCGCGACCGAGACCTGGATGTTGCCCGGGTGCATGTCGGCATGGAAGAAGCCGTCGCGGAACACCTGGGTGAAGAAGATCGTGACGCCGTCGCGGGCGAGCTTCGGGATGTCGACGCCGGCATCGCGCAGGCGCTGCACCTGGCTGATCGGCAGGCCGTTCATGCGCTCCATCACGATCACGCCCTGGGTGCAGAACTCCCAGACCATCTCGGGCACCAGGATCAGGTTCAGGTCCTGCATGTTGCGGCGCAGCTGCGCGGCATTGGCGGCTTCTCGGACCAGGTCGAGCTCGTCGTGCAGGTAGTTGTCGAACTCGGCGACGACCTCGCGCGGCTTCAGGCGCTTGCCGTCGGCCGACGCCCGCTCGACCCAGCGCGCCAGCGTGCGCATCAGCGACAGGTCGTCGTCGATCACCGCGAGCATGCCCGGGCGCAGCACCTTGACCGCGACCTCGCGTCCGTCCTTGAGCTGCGCGAAATGCACCTGCGCGATCGAGGCACTGGCGACCGGCTCGGCGTCGAAACGCGCGAACACCGCGTCGATCGGCCGACCGAAGGCCTGCTCGACCAGCACGCGCGCCTGTTCGGCCGGGAACGGCGGCACGTCGTCCTGCAGCTTCGCGAGTTCGTCCGCCAGGTCGGCCGGGAGCAGGTCGCGCCGCGTCGACAGTACCTGGCCGAACTTGACGAAGATCGGACCCAGGCGCTCGAGCGCGAGCCGCAGGCGCACGCCGCGTGGCGCGTCGAGCCGGCGGCCGACCGTCATCACGCGCACCAGCAGCCGCACCCAGCGCTGGCGGAAGCTCGACAGCGCGAGCTCGTCCAGCCCGTAGCGCAGCACCGTGACGCAGATGACCAGGAGCCGTGCGAGGTGCCTCAACGCAGCCCCGCGTCCAAGGCGCCGCCGCGTCGAGCCGCGACGGAACCGCGGGCCGGCACTCGGCCCGAACCGCTCATGCGCGCGTCACCAGGCCGCCGAGGGTGCGCACCGCCTCGCGAACGCCGGCCGCCACGCCGCCGGCCACCCGGCCCAGCTCGCGCGCCGGCGCGGCGCCGATCACGCGCGCCAGATCGTCCTGCACGTCCCAGCGCAGGTTGTCGAACAGCCAGTTCAGGTCGGTGGCGAACGCGGCGTCGCCCGACACCTCGACCTTCGGACGCGCCCCGCCGATCGCCTGCACCAGCGCCAGGGCCGGATTGGACGCGTCGATCGCGACCTGCAGGGCCGGCTCGCCGCTCGGCGACTCGCCGCACCACTCGACCAGCCCGGCCGGCGTGACGCGGAACATCAATGCCGGCCAGGCCGGCAGCAACGTCGGCCAGCCCTCGAAGTGAAACTGCATGCAACGCCCCGCATGCGCGCGCAGCCGCTCGGTGGCGACCGCTTCGGAGGCGATCACATGGTTCGCGACCAAGGTCAGCCGCTCGATCGCAGCCTGTCCGAAGGCTGAATACATAGTGTGAAACATGCACGGATTGTAGGCACGGTGACTTCGGGCTCCCCCGGTTCACAGGCCAGAACGGGCGCGGTTTTTGATGGAGAATCGCCCGTCACGTTGCCGGCCCGGCGCGTAGGAAGGCACGCGGCATGCTTGGTTGGCGTGCCGGCTGCCGCAACGCAAGGGGCTGTCGACGCGATCTTGCCGCACGACGTGCAGCGCCGCCGTCGCTCCAGCCGGACGGTGGGCGGACCTCAGAACCCATGTTTGAAGACCGAACCTACAAGAGAACTTTCTACAGCGCGCCGCAGTCCGTGACGTCGTTCGTGGCTGCGTTCCTGGAACCCAGCATCACGGTGCTGACGTTCCTGGTCGCGACGCTCTATGCCGATGAACTGATCGACCGCCCCGCGCTGACGCTGTGTCTGCTGGTGTTCGCGCTGACGTTCCCAGGCCGCAACCGCTTCCGCGACAACCTGATCGCCGCCGGCGTCGACATCCTCTCGTCCTGGGTCATGCTGCTGGGCATCCTGGCGCTGTGCGGCTATGCGACCCGCAGCCTGCACTACTTCGAGAACAGCGTGCTGCTGAACTGGGCGGTCGTCACGCCGGTGCTGCAATGGCTCGCGGTCTGGATCGGCAAGCTGATCGTGCAGCGCCTGTCCGCGCGACCCGAGGCCAGGCGCTCGGCGATCATCGTCGGTGGCGGCGCGCTGGGCGTGAAGGTGGCAAAGGCGCTGACCGAGAGCGCCGACTACGGCGTGGACTTCGTCGGCTTCTTCGACGACCGCACCGACGACCGCCTGCACGAGGAGGCCAGCGTCAAGCGCCTGGGCGGCCTGAAGGACGTGGCGGCCTACGCCACCGAGCACAACGTGCGCGAGGTCTACATCACCCTGCCGCTGGGCTCGCAACCGCGCATCGTCGAGCTGCTCGAGGAGGTGCAAGGCACGACCGCGTCGCTGTTCTTCGTGCCGGACGTGTTCGGCATCAGCATCATCCAGGGCCGGCTGCAGGACATGAACGGCGTGCCGGTCGTGGGCATCTGCGAGACGCCCTTCACCGGCACGAACGAGCTGGTCAAGCGCATCAGCGACGTCGTGATCGGCTCGATCATCCTGATCCTGATCTCGCCGATCCTGCTGGCGATCGCGATCGGCGTGAAGCTCAGTTCGCCCGGGCCGGCCATCTTCAAGCAGCGCCGCAACGGGCTGGACGGCGGCGAGATCGTGGTCTACAAGTTCCGCTCGATGCGCTCTCAGGACAACGGCCCGGTCGTGCGCCAGGCGACCAAGGACGACCCGCGCATCACCCGGTTCGGTGCGTTCATCCGGCGCACTTCGCTCGACGAGCTGCCGCAGTTCATCAACGTGCTGCAGGGGCGGATGAGCATCGTCGGACCGCGCCCGCATGCCGTCGCCCACAACGAGCAGTACCGCCAGCTGATCAAGGCCTACATGGTCCGCCACAAGGTCAAGCCCGGCATCACCGGCTGGGCCCAGGTCAACGGTCACCGTGGCGAGACCGACACGATCGAGAAGATGCAGGCCCGGGTCGAATACGATCTGGAGTACCTGCGCAACTGGTCGCTGGGGCTGGATCTGCAGATCATCGTGCGCACGATCCGCCTGCTGTTCTTCGACCGGCATGCCTACTGAGCGATTGCCCAGGCTGCCGCCCCGCCCCGCGACCCGACCCGGGCCGATCGATTGCCGTCCATGTCCGCCACCGGAGACCCATCCATGCAACCTTACAAGGCCACCCTGCACCGCGTCACCTGTGTCTCGGCCGCGGCCGCGCTGCTGCTCGCCGGTGCTTCCGTCGCCCGGGCCGACGAGCCGAGCCCGTGGTACCTGGGCGTGAGCCAGGGGGTCACGCACGACTCGAACGTCTACCGCTTCGACGGCGGGCCGTCGGACAACTATTCGACGACGAGCCTGCTCGGCGGCTTCGACCAGCAGATCAGCCGCCAACGCGTGCACGCGAACGCGCGGGTCGGCTACAACAAGTACCAGAACGAAAAGACCCTCGACAACACCAGCTACGCGCTGAGCGGCGGGTGGGACTGGGCGACGCTCGAGAAGCTGTCCGGCAGCTTCAACGTCAGCGCCAGCCAGAGCCTGGCGCAGTTCAACGGCAACTCGATCCAGGCCAGCACCGACAAGAACGTGCTGAAGGCCGAACAGTTCAGCGCCGACATCCGCTGGGGCGGCGACGGGCTGGTGTCTCTGTTCGGCAATTACTCGCACAGCCGCGCGCGCTACTCCGGCATCCAGTCGCTGGTGTCGAACGCGACCACGGACAGCGGCAGTGTCGGATTCAACTATCGGATCGGCGCGTTCACGACCGTCGGCGCTGCACTTCGGACGACGCGCACGGACCTGCCGTACGGCATTGCGCCTCCTCCCGTGATCATCGGGAGCACCCCCCCGGTGCGCAACCCCGCGCTGGACGATCCCAACGCCTACCGCCCCGACCGCAGCACCAGCAACAACCTGGACCTGCTGGCCGACTGGCGCTACAGCGCGCAGACGAGCGTCAAGGCGCGCCTGAGCTATTCGCGCGTCACATACGACAACAGCAACCGCGATTTCTCCGGCCTGACCGGCGCGCTCGACGCCACCTACGCTCCGACCGCCAAGCTCGCCTTCAACGCATCGATCAGCCGGGACGCCGGCTCCAACACCACGTCGGCGACCTACTTCGATCCGGCCACCGGTCAGCAGAACACCTTCCAGACCGGCAGCAACCAGACCAGCGACACGCTGGTCTTCGGCGCCAACTACGCCGCGACCGCGAAGACGAACTTCTACGCCAACACGACGTACCGCCGCGGCAACAACAACAACTCGTCGTCGAGCGACCACTTCCGCACCGTCTCGGTCGGCGTCAACTACGTGCCGGCGCGCGCCTGGCAGCTCGGCTGCAACCTGTCGCACGAAGGGCGCAGCGCCGGCGCCTATTCGTACGACGCCAACGTCATCGGCTGCAACGCCCAGTTCACCTTGCGATGAACGACGCGCGCATCCTGCTGACGGGCGCCACCGGGTTCATCGGCTCCCACACCTGGCTGAGCCTGCTGGCCAGCGGCTTCCGTGTCGTCGGCATCGACGACTTCTCGAACAGCGCCACGCAGGTGCTGGACCGCCTCCAGACCCTGAGTGGCAGTGCCCCGGTGTTCGAGCGGATGGACGTGCGCGACGCCGGTGCGCTGGACGCGCTGTTCGCGCGCGAGCGCATCGACGCCGTCGTGCACTTCGCGGCCTACAAGGCGGTCGGCGAAAGCACCGCGAAGCCGCTGGCGTACTACGCGAACAACATCGGCGGGCTGCTGACCCTGAGCGAAACGATGGCGCGCCACGGCTGCAAGCGGCTGGTATTCAGCTCCAGCGCCACCGTCTACGGCAAGCCCGAATCGCTGCCGATCCGCGAGGACGCGCCGCTGGCCGCGATGAACCCGTACGGCGCCACCAAGCTGATGGGCGAGGACATCCTGCGCGACGTCGGCCGCGCCGACCCGGCCTGGGCGATCGCGCTGCTGCGCTACTTCAACCCGGTCGGCGCGCACGAGAGCGGCCTGATCGGCGAAGACCCGCGCGGGGCGCCGAACAACCTGATGCCCTACGTCACGCAGGTCGCGGTCGGCAAGCGCGCGCGCCTCCAGGTGTTCGGCAACGACTACGCTACGCCCGACGGCACCGGCGTGCGCGACTACATCCACGTGCAGGACGTCGCCGCCGGCCACGTCGAAGCGCTGCGTCACCTGCTCGGCAGCGGCCAGTCGATCACGGCCAACCTCGGCACGGGACGCGGCCACAGCGTGCTGGAAGTGGTGCGCGCGTTCGAACGGGCGAGCGGCGTCAGCGTGCCGTGCGATTTCGTCGCGCGCCGTCCCGGCGACGTCGATGCCAGCTACGCCGATGTCAGCCTGGCGAGCCGCGTGCTCGGCTGGACCGCGCAGCGCGACCTCGACACCATGTGCGCTGACAGCTGGCGCTGGCAGCGCATGAACCCCAACGGACTGGCGGGCTGAGCCGTCCCTGAAACAACGATCACGACGATGACCCCCATTTCCGTTCAACCCGTCATCATGGCCGGCGGCAGCGGCACGCGGCTGTGGCCGCTGTCGCGCGCGCAGCACCCCAAGCAATTCCTGGTGCTGCAGGGCAACCAGAGCTTGTTCCAGCAGGCGGTGCGCCGCCTCGCCTCGCTCGACGCCTCCGACATCGCGGTGGCCGCGCCCTGCATCGTCGGCAACGAGGAACACCGCTTCCTGGTGCTGGACCAGCTGCGCGAGCTGGCGCTGCCGCCTGCGACCGTGCTGCTCGAGCCGATGGGCCGCAACACCGCGCCGGCGATGACGCTGGCGGCGCTGCAGGCGCAGGAAGGCGGCCACGATCCGGTGCTCGTCGTCACGGCGGCCGACCACGCATACACCGACGAGTCGGCGTTCACCGCCGCGCTGCAGCGCGCCGTGCGCGCCGCGGCCGATGGCGCCGTCGTGACGCTCGGCATCGACCCGACCGGCCCGGAGACGGGGTTCGGCTACCTGCGCTGCATCGGCGGAGCGGGCGCCGAGCTCACTGTCGCGCAGTTCGTCGAGAAGCCCGACCTGGCGACCGCGCAGCGCTACCTGGCCGAAGGCGGCTATTTCTGGAACAGCGGCAATTTCGTCGTGCGCGCGTCGGTCTGGCTGGCCGCGCTGCAACGCTTCCGGCCCGACATCCTCGACGCGACCCGCGCCGCCTGGACCGGCCGCAGCGTCGATGCCAGCTTCGTGCGCCCGGACCGCACCGCCTTCGCCGCCATCCCGAGCGAGTCGGTCGACTATGCAGTGATGGAGCGCTGCCCGGAGTCGCCCGAGTTCGAGATCCGCATGGTGCCGATGAATGCCGGCTGGTCCGACCTCGGCGCGTGGGACGCTGTGTGGGAGGTCAGCCCGAAGGACAGTGCGGGCAACGCGAGCCACGGCGATTCACTGGTCAGCGACAGCCGCAACACGCTCGTGCACGCGACCAGCCGGCTGGTCGGCGTGGTCGGGCTCGACAACGTGATCGTCGTCGAGACGCCCGATGCGGTGCTCGTGGCCGACCGGTCGCGCAGCCAGGACGTGAAGGCCATCGTCGGCCGCCTGCAGGGCGCCGGCCGCACCGAGCACACGCTGCACCGCCAGGTGCACCGGCCCTGGGGCTGGTACGACAGCATCGATTCCGGCGCGCGCTTCCAGGTCAAGCGCATCATGGTCAAGCCGGGCGCGAGCCTGAGCCTGCAGATGCACCACCACCGCGCCGAGCATTGGATCGTCGTGTCTGGCACCGCCGAGGTGACGAACGGCGACCAGGTCATCCTGCTGAGCGAGAACCAGAGCACCTACATCCCGCTGGGCACGACCCACCGGCTCGCGAACCCGGGCAAGGTGCCGCTCGAGATCATCGAGGTGCAATCGGGCAGCTATCTGGGCGAAGACGACATCGTGCGCTTCGAGGACACCTACGGCCGCGCGCTGTAGTCACGCCCGCTCCACCCATGACCACCTCCGCACCCGGCTCTCCCGTCGTGGCCGTCATCGGCCTGGGGTACGTCGGCCTGCCGCTGGTGGTCGAGTTCGGCAAGCACCTGCGCACCATCGGCTTCGACGTGCTGGCCGACAAGGTCACGACCTGCCGCAGCGGCCGCGACCCCTCGCGCGAGATTCCTGACGAGGCCATGGCACTCGCGCTGCACGCCGAATACAGCGACGATCCAGCCGCCCTGCGCGATGCGGATTTCGTGCTGATCGCGGTGCCCACGCCGGTCGACGCCGCGCACATCCCCGACTTCGGCCCGCTGATCGGCGCGAGCCGCAGCCTCGGCCCGCACCTGAAGCGCGGTGCGACCGTCGTGTACGAGTCGACCGTCTATCCCGGTGCGACCGAGGAGATCTGCATTCCCGTGCTCGAGCAGACGTCCGGCCTGCGATGGAAGCGCGACTTCTTCGTCGGCTACAGCCCCGAGCGCATCAACCCGGGCGACCGCGAGCACATGCTCACGAACGTCCTGAAGGTGGTCGCCGGCGACACCCCCGAGACGCTCGAGCGGGTCGCGCATCTTTACGAACGTGTCGTCGAGCCCGGCGTGCACCGCTGTTCCAGCATCAAGACCGCCGAGGCGTGCAAGGTGATCGAGAACACCCAGCGCGACCTGAACATCGCGCTGATGAACGAGCTGGCGATCATCTTCGAGCGCATCGGCATCGACACCAGCGAGGTGCTGGAGGCCGCCGGCACCAAGTGGAACTTCCTGAAATTCAAGCCCGGCCTCGTCGGCGGGCACTGCATCGGCGTCGACCCGTACTACCTGACCCACAAGGCCGAGATGCTCGGCTACCACCCGCAGGTGATCCTGGCCGGGCGGCGCATCAACGACGGCATGGGCAAGTACATCGCCGAGCAGACGATCAAGCAGATGATCGCCAACGGCAGCCCGGTGAAAGGCGCCAAGGTCACCGTGCTCGGCCTGACCTTCAAGGAAGACTGTGCGGACCTGCGCAACAGCAAGGTCGTCGACATCGTCGCCGAGCTGCGCAGCTACGGCGTGCAGGTGTTCGTGCACGACCCGCAGGCCGACGCGGCCGAAGCGCTGCATGAATACGGGCTCGAACTCTCGGCCTGGGACGATCTGCCGCGCGCCGACGCGATCGTCGCGGCGGTGGCGCACCGCGCCTACCGCGCGCTGCAGTGCGACCAGATCGTCGCGAAGGCCGCGCTGCAGGCCTGCTTCATCGACGTCAAGGCCGGCTTCGACGCCGCTGCGCTGCGCAGCGCGGGCCTGACGGTGTGGCGGCTGTGATGCGCCCTCGCCTCTTCAACCTCTTCATCGGACCTTCGACATGATTCTCGTCACAGGCGGCGCCGGCTTCATCGGCGCCAATTTCGTGCTGGACTGGCTCGCGGGCAGCGACGAGCCGGTGCTCAACCTCGACGCGCTCACCTATGCCGGCAATCTGGAGAGCCTGGCGTCGCTGACGGGCGACGCGCGCCACGTGTTCGTCAAGGGCGACATCGGCGACCGCGCGTTGCTCGACAGCCTGTTCGCCGAGCATCGCCCGCGCGCGGTGGTGCACTTCGCAGCCGAGAGCCATGTCGACCGCAGCATCCACGGGCCGGCGGCGTTCATCAAGACCAATGTCGAGGGCACGTTCACGCTGCTCGAGGCGACGCGCTCGTTCTGGTCGGCACTCGATGCGCCGGCGAAGGTGGCGTTCCGCTTCCACCACGTCTCGACCGACGAGGTGTACGGCTCGCTGTCGAAGACCGACGCGCCGTTCACCGAGACCGACACCTACGAGCCGAACAGCCCCTACTCCGCCAGCAAGGCCGCGAGCGACCACCTCGTGCGGGCGTGGCACCACACCTACGGGTTGCCCGTCGTCACGACCAACTGCTCGAACAACTACGGGCCCTATCACTTCCCCGAGAAGCTCATCCCGCTGATGATCGTCAACGCCCTCGCCGGCAAGCCGCTGCCGGTCTACGGCGATGGCCAGCAGGTGCGTGACTGGCTCTACGTGAAGGACCACGCCAGCGCGATCCGCGCGGTGCTGGCCGGCGGCCGGCCGGGCGAGGTCTACAACATCGGCGGCTGGAACGAGAAGCCGAACATCGAGATCGTCCACACCGTGTGCGCGCTGCTCGACGAAATGCGACCCGACCCGGCCGGCAGCTACAGCCGGTTGATCACCTACGTCACGGATCGCCCCGGCCACGACCGGCGCTACGCGATCGATGCGCGCAAGGTCGAACGCGAACTGGGCTGGCGACCGGCCGAGACCTTCGACACCGGCATCCGCAAGACCGTGCGCTGGTATCTGGACAACGCCGGCTGGGTCGAGCACGTGCAGAGCGGCGCGTACCGCGAATGGGTCGACACGAACTACAGCGCGCGGGCCGCCTGATGAAGATCCTGCTGCTCGGCAAGAACGGCCAGGTCGGCTGGGAGCTGCAGCGCGCACTGGCGCCGCTGGGCGAGGTGGTCGCGCTCGACTTCGACACCCCCGGGCCGTTGCGGGCCGACTTCTCGCAGCCCGAATCGCTCGCCGCGACCGTGCGCGCCGTGGCGCCGCAGATCATCGTGAACGCCGCGGCGCACACCGCGGTCGACAAGGCCGAGAGCGAGCCCGCGCTGGCGCGCGCCCTGAACGCCACCTCGCCCGCGGTGATCGCCCGCGAGGCCGCCGCGCTGGGCGCCTGGCTGCTGCACTACAGCACCGACTACGTGTTCGACGGCAGCGGCAGCACGCCCTGGGTCGAGGACTCGCCGACCGGCCCGTTGAGCGTCTACGGCGCCACCAAGCTGGAGGGCGAGGACGCGATCCGCGCGAGCGGCTGCCGCCACGTGATCCTGCGCACCAGCTGGGTCTACGCGGCGCGCGGCGGCAACTTCGCGAAGACGATGCTGAAGCTCGCCCGCGAGCGGGACCGCCTCACGGTCATCGACGACCAGATCGGCTCGCCCACCGGCGCGGACCTCCTTGCCGACATCAGCGCCCATGTGCTCCGCGCAGCGGCGCAGCGCCCCGAGGTCGCCGGCACCTACCACGCCGTCGCCTCCGGCGAGACGAGCTGGTTCGACTACGCCCGCCACGTGATCGAGTTCGCGCGCGCCCACGGGCAGGACCTGCGGGTTGCGCCGGGCGCGATCGAGCCGGTGCCGACCAGCGCCTTCGTCACCGCCGCCCGCCGGCCCGGCAACTCGCGGATGAACACCGTGAAGCTGCGCGAGACGTTCGGCCTGCACCTGCCGGCGTGGCAGAGCGGCGTCGAGCGCATGCTGACCGAGGTGCTCGGCTGAGCGCCCCTTCCACTTCAACTGACTGCGCCATGACCCATCCCAATCGCAAAGGCATCATCCTGGCCGGCGGCTCCGGCACCCGGCTGCACCCGGCGACGCTGGCGATGAGCAAGCAGCTGCTGCCGGTCTACGACAAGCCGATGGTCTATTACCCGCTGGCCACGCTGATGCTGGCCGGCATCCGCAACATCCTGCTGATCAGCACGCCGCAGGACACCCCGCGCTTCGAGGCGCTGCTCGGCGATGGCGGCCGCTGGGGCCTGAACATCAGCTACTGCGTCCAGCCCAGCCCGGACGGCCTGGCACAGGCCTTCATCCTCGGCCGCGAGTTCATCGCCGGCCAGCCGAGCGCGCTGGTGCTGGGCGACAACATCTTCTACGGCCACGATCTGCAGCGCCAGCTCGAGGTGGCGGCCGCGCGCGCCAGCGGCGCGTCGGTGTTCGCCTACCACGTCACCGATCCCGAGCGCTACGGCGTGGTCGCGTTCGATGCGCAACGCCGTGCCCTCAGCATCGAGGAGAAGCCCAAGGCGCCGAAATCCAACTACGCCGTCACCGGGCTCTATTTCTATGACGAGCAGGTCTGCGACATCGCGGCCCAGATCAAGCCGTCGCCACGCGGCGAACTCGAGATCACCGACCTGAACGCGGTCTACCTGCGCCAGGGCGAGCTCAGTGTCGAGATCATGGGACGCGGCTATGCGTGGCTGGACACGGGCACCCACGACAGCCTGCTGGAGGCCGGCCAGTTCATCGCAACGCTCGAGAAGCGGCAAGGTCTCAAGGTGGCGTGTCCCGAGGAGATCGCCTACCGCTCCGGCTGGATCGACGCCGCGCAGCTCGAAGCGCTGGCGCAGCCGATGCTGAAGAACGGATACGGCCAGTACCTGAAGCGGCTGCTGGTCGATCGCGTCTACTGACTGAGGCACGCGCCGCGCCGGGATGCGCGGCGTGTTGCGAGGTGTGTGGACTCGTAACCCAGGTATCGACCTGCCCGGCCGTGCGCCAGCGGCGGTCGCGAATGTAAGAAGCCGCTACAGCCCCGAGCGTCGCTCCGCCTGAAACGCGACGCGCCGGGTCCGAATCCGTACGCGCGCCGGATCGGCACGTCCCCTGCACTGAGCCAGCCGTTCCTGCATCTGGCGCCGGCTCTCCGGCCACCGACGGCCATGTCCCTCCTGTCGCTCACGCATGACCCGCTTTGGTCGAGGCTGCGCTTACGGGAGGTTACTGACGAAACATCTCGCGGCCCCAATACCGTTCAAGGCCCGCGCCCGCCCTTCCGATACAGACATCACCAGCCGAACTGGATGCCAGCCGGGTGGTCCTTTCCCGCGAACCGCGCGTCTCGCGCCATACCGATTCCGTCGGTCCTCTCGCAGCCCTTCACCACAACGCACGTGCGCGCCGCGCGCGCGAGGTGGTGATCTCACGACGAGCAGAGACCGACATGAACCAGCACCGCAGCCCGACCCGCCCTCCCGTTGCAGCGCCGACCGCGCTGTGTGTCCTGTTTGCCGCCGTGCTGTCCGCTTGCGGCGGCGGCGATGGCGCCGCGTCGCTCGGTGTCGATTCGCTGACGGCCGACGGTTCGATGTCCCAACTCCAGGCCGCGGGCGGGAACGGCCGCGGGCGCAACAAGGACACGTCGACGACCACGACGACCACGTCGACCGCGACGCCGGCACCGGCGCCCGCGCCCGCGCCCGCGCCCGCTCCGGCCCCGATCGCCGAACCGGCGCCGGCGCCTGCACCGGCGCCTGCGCCTGCGCCTGCGCCCGCCCCGGCCCCGGCGACCTCGTCGTTCATGCCGTACATCGACACGAGCAAGCTGGCCGCCCCCTCCAATGGCGTCGGCACGTTCAATGTGGCAGCGACCACCGAGGTCGCACCCGCTGGCGAGGGCGCGTTCCGTACGACCTGCACGGTGTCGAAGATGAGCTTCGACGATCCGATCGTGTTTCCCGGCCAGGCCGGCAAGTCCCACTTGCACACGTTTTTCGGCAACACGGGTGTCAATGCCGACTCCACGCCAGAATCCCTTCGCACGAGCGGCAATTCCACCTGCCGTGGCGGCATCGCCAACCGTTCAGCCTACTGGGTGCCGACCATGATCGACACCAAGGACGGCACTCCGATCGTCCCCGACAGCATCGGCGTCTATTACAAGATGAGCTTGATGGGCGCCGCAGCGACCAACCCGATCCCCACCGGGCTGCGCATGATCGCCGGCGACCCGAACGCATCCGCCCCTCATCCCGACGTGTTCAGCATGCGCTTCAAGTGCATCGGCGGCCCGAACAATTCGAACGACCAGTACGGTTCGGTGATCCCGAACTGCGACGTCGGCGCGACGATGTGGAGCGAGATCTTCTTCCCGACCTGCTGGGACGGCGTCAATCTCGATTCGCCTGACCACAAGAGCCACATGAGCTACGGGGTTCTGGTTCCGGATCCGACGAGCACCCAAGGCTGGTTCATGCGCGTCTGCCCGGCGACTCATCCGGTTCCGATCCCTTCGATCACGTTCAACGTCGCTTACGTCGTGAAGGAACTGAACTCGCCGAAGCGCTGGCGGCTGTCGTCCGACAACTACGACCCCAGCCTGCCGGGTGGCTATTCGTCGCATGCCGACTGGTTCAACGGCTGGGACGCTACGATCAGCAACACCTGGGCCAAGAACTGCATCCAGAATCTGAAGGACTGCCACAGCCACCTGCTGGGTGACGGGCGGATGATGTTCTGACCCGCTCGATCGACGAACCGCAATGGATGCGTCCGATGGCTACCTGCAGGTGCCCTCGGACGCACAACTCATGAAAGTCCTGCTTCCTCTACTGCTCTGCGTCGCGGCCAATGCGTTCGCACTGACGCCCGTACCGACCGACCAGGAGGCCCAGCGCGCGCATGCGCAAGGGTCCTGCGGACGCCTCGGGCCCGGCACCGGCCTCAAGGAGGGCAAGGGCTGGATCGTCTCGATGTTGCCGGGCAAGCATGAGTTCCGGGTTCGCGGCGGGGGCAAGGTCTTCCTGACCGTGGCGAGGCAGTCGGTGCTCGATTTCGACGTCGGACGACCCTACTACATCGTCGTGGAAGGCGCCGCGCCGGACGCACAACTGGAGTGGAAGATCCCGGGCAGCGACTGGGGCCCGGTATCGAAGTATTTTCTTTATCCGCCTCAGAGATAGCGCGTTCGATCGGACGGACGGAATCGCTTGACCACCTTGAAGACGTCTTCCGAAGCGATGTGAGGCGTGCGAGCAAGGAAGTCGCTCATGGCCGCCAGTTCGGTCGACCGGTCGTAAGAGGTGGCCTGGCCCCGCACGCTGTGGTCCACCGCGATCTCGTCGACGATGCCCAACGTCAGACCCGCGCGTTCGAGTGCGACGGGCCAGACCAGATCCATGCCCCACATCTCGCTCTCGGCGTGAAACGGGATCAACAGGCGCGCGGCATCCCGGCTGAAAGACACCAGCGGCCCGCATTCCACGAAACGCGTCTGGCGTGCGGCGAGCCAGGGCCGACGCAGCGCGAAGGAATGGTCGAAATAGCTGTGCCATGCACGCGCCGGTTGTGCCAGGGCAAAGCCGAATGCTCGTTGCCGCAGGAGGAACGCGCTCAGGAAGCCCGGTTGCACGTGGATGTCGTCATCGACGACCAGCACGTAATCGAAGCGATCGACATCCAGACCGGCGATCAGGCTGTTGATCAGTGCGAACTTGGGGGTGGGTTGCTGGACGGTGAGCACGGTCACGCGCTGCAGCATCGGATCGTCGGTTGCTGAACCCATCGCCGCCCAGCGTTGTTCGACATCCAAACGGTGCCCGGCTGCGAACTCCCGAACCAGGTGAGCGGCCGTGTTAGGCCGATCCGCCAGGTAAACACCGAGCACCAGGACGCGCAGTCGAGAGGTGTCGGGACCCTGGTCGACCATCGGCAAGATCGAGCGCATGAACGCGCGGCGCGCCATCCGTTTGGACCAGTCCGAACGGAATACGCCCCGTACCAGTTTCCACAGCAACTTCATCGCGATCTTTTTTCGGGAGCCTCACTTGACCAGTTGGTAGTAGCCCATGCGACGCGCCAACGCCTTCAAGCGCTGGGTCGATTCGTACGCCTGTCGCGTCAACTCTTCAAACGGCATCGGAGACCGGACCTCGCGGATTTCCGTCGCTGGGGGAAGGTCGCCGGCCTTCAGCGCCTCGGGCACCCACCACTTGGCGACGCCACCGCCGTGGAAGCACTTCATGCGGTCGAAGTGCTCGACCCGCAGCACCGAGCGACCGGACGCGCCGAGTCGCAGCGCGAGCCGCTTCCACTGTGAATTGCGCCAGCAATGCCAGTGCTCGGGGTCGAGGTAGCCCCCACCCTCGCGCATCGCCAGCGCCGCCCAGACGATGGCCTCGATGTGCATCGCACGCGGCAGCGTCTTTCCGCCGAGCTTCTCGATCAGCCAGTCGAGCCAGTCGAGGTCGAAGCTGTTGCGCGCCTGCGCGACGCCGATGTCGACGTGGTGCGCCAATTTGATGTCATGGTCGTACGCGCGGATGACGACCTCGTGAGGCAACAGACAACTCGGCGGCTGGTGCATCAACAACAGGCCAGTGGCAGGCGTCGGCTCGAAGCGGAAGCGATTTGGGAAGTAGAGGTCCGGGTCGAGGATCACCATCTCGGCGGCCGGCGCAGCGAACAGCAGAGGGTCGGTGATCTTGCGCCAGCACGGATGCCCGAATCGAAACGCGGCGATGTTCGGGTGGCGCGTCAACGCCGAACTCGCCAGGTCGTCCGCTTCCTGTTGCGCACACACGCGCCAAGTGTGACGCGCGGGCACGTCGAGTTTTTGCATCGCGCCGACCAGGGCGGTCTTGTCGCCGTCGCCGTCGGTGATGAGCGTCAGGTCGATGTCGTCGGCGCTGTGCGCAACGAGGCTTTCCATGGCCTTGTCGGCATAAGGAAGCGACCGCGCGCTGAGGACGCAGTAGACCGATCGTCGAACGCCGGGTGATGGCTGGGAAGGGGTCATGCTGATGGAGTTTCCTGTTCTTGTCGGCTGTCAGCCTCGGGTCGCGTGGCGGGTGGCGGCGTCGCGGTACACCGCCATCATCCGCTCGACCTTCAGTTCCCAGTCGAATTGCTGCTTGATTTTGACCAGACCTGCGCGGCCCATGCGAAGCCGCAGAGGAGCCGATGCTGCCATGGCCGCCATCGCGGCGGCGAAACGATCGACCATGTCGGCGCGCGATCCCGGTGCGACCAGCACACCGCAACTCGGGTCCAGGTAGTCGAGCGGTCCGCCCCACGCGGTGGCGATCACGGGCTTGCCCATGGACATCGCCTCGAGCACGACCGCGCCGCCGCATTCCAGCAGGCTCGGCAGCACGAGGCAATCGGCTTGTCGAAGGCGCTGGGCGCACACGGCCTGCGGCATCCAGCCCGCGAAATGAACACGCCCTTCGGCCGTGTCGTCGGCGCCGGCGATCTGCAACTCGGCGGCGAGCCCTTCGAGGCTCGATCGTTCGGCCCCATCGCCCAGAATCCACAGGCGCATCGGCGCTCGCGTGCGCGCCTGGGCGAACGCCCGAAGCAGCAAATCCACCGCCTTCCAGTCGACCAACCGCCCCATGAACGCGAAGGTCACGACCTCGGATGCCGGCAGGTCCGCAACCTCCAGGTCGGCCGCGTTCCAGAGCCTCAGGTCCACCCCGTTCTCGACCAGCTCGACGACATGCGTGCACACGCCGGCGGGCAGCGCCTGCCGGGTGCGCAGGTTGGCCACCAGCAGGGTTGCGGCGCGGCGCTTGCCCGGCATCAGCCGATTCAGGAGGCTGGCCGCGCGGCGTCCCAAGCCGAGCAGCGCACGCTCGGCGGGGCCGCGGTTGCGCCGAAACGCCGGCGGGTAATCCATGCCGCCGTTCATCGGGCCGATGACGACGGGCGCACCGAGGTCGTACAGCATCGACGGCTCGCGCGGCGAAACGGGCATCGGTTGGTGCACCACGGTGATGCCGTGCTCGCGCACCAGGCGCCGCGCCTGCCGACGTTGGGCCAGCTGCGTGGACAGTCGCGACAGGAATCCGGTCGTGAAATACGAGATCTGGTCCGGCAAGCGTCGCCCGATCTGCCACATCGCGCGGTGCCATGCGGTGTCTTCGACATAATGGATCCGCTGTTCATCGGGAAACAGCGCGACCATTTCCTCCCGCGTGCGCGCATGGGTCAGCAGCCACACCGGGACGCCGCGGCCGCGCAGCACGCGGAAGTAGTGAAGCGGCAGCGCCGCCTCGCCGCCGAACCGGGCGGACGCGTGCTCCGCGGCAATCAGAACGCGCGGTTCAGCGCCCGTCATGGCGCGGTGTCCTGCGTGCCCGGCGCGATCGCCGCGGGTTCGACGATACGAGCCGGAATGCCGACCGCCGTTCGGTCCGTCGGCACGTCGCGCAGCACGACGGCGTTGGCGCCGACTTGCGCGTGCGCCCCGAGCGTTACCCCGCCGAGCACCTTCGCGCCGGCGCCGATGTCCACATGGCCGACCAGCACGGGGGCGCCCGCGAGCGGCCCGCCGGTTCCCAGCGTGACCTGCTGCATCAGCAGGCAGTTCGGACCGATCCGCGCATCGGGATGCACGACGATGCCATTGGGATGCGGCATCAGCAGGCCGCCGTCGATGCGGCAGACCAACGGAACGTCCGCGCCGGTGACGACGCTCCAGAAACGGTGGCGCAGCACGGCAAGCCAGCGCCGCAGCACGTGGTCAGGTCGGGCCGAATGACGCAACCGCTGGTAGGTGCGCAGGCTGGCAAGCAGTGAGCGAGACGGATCCCAGGCCCAGAATGCCTTGGCCTCGCGCGACCAATCGGGCGCGTGCGGTGATGGCAGCCCGCGCGGCGGCGCCGCCACAGTCGCGGCAGTCCCGGGGCCGGAACTGGAGTTCAAACCGTTCATGGAATCAGTCGGCTCCCAACAACACGCGCGCGGCCAGACGACGCCGCAACGACGCCCGCACCGCTCCACTGCTGGCGGTCACCGCGAACCCGCCGCGTTGATCCCACCAACCCCGCGCGCACAGCAGCAGCGCAGTGCATTCGTTGCCCAGATCCGTCACGCCGGCAAGATCGACGCCCAGACCGCGCTCGACATTCGTGGCGAGCTTCGCAAGCGCGCTTCGGAGCGCCTCCAGGTGCGCGCCATCGCGCCAATCGCCCTGCAGACGCAGAACGTCGCGGCGCGGTTCGCACAGTACGTCCAGACTGCCCACAGCGTGCGTATCCCGGCGGCGCGTGCGGATCGCATCTGGCAGCACGCAGGTCAGTAGCACGCTCAGCGCCGCCAATCCGTCGCGTGCATAGCGTCGCCACAGCGCCGGCTCCTCCTTGATGCGCCACAACCACTCGAGACCGGCGGCCTGCACCCAGCTCGGTGCTCGTTGGACGGTGCCGGCGGCAAAGTTCACCACCGCGCCCAAATGCGACAGCACCGGGGCCGCGAGTCGCGGCGCATTGTGCTCGATCCACGCCTGCCCTTTTGCCGCACCGAGCGCGACAACCACGAAGTGAGCGCCACTGCGGTTGATGCGGTCGATCTGCGCGTCGCTGCTCATCGCCTCGATCGATCCGAAGCCTGCCGCATCGAAACCCACGCAGCGCACGCCTCCCGCACGCTGATTGATCCGCTCGCAGGCCTGAGCTGCGGCGCCCGGCGGGCCACCGAACAGAAAGACGTCCACCGGCGGCCCCGCGTGCGCTGCGAGCGCCTCAAAGACATCGGCGCCCGAAACGCGTTCGCGAATCGGACGTCCCAATGCGCGCGCGATCCACACCAGTGGCATGCCATCGACCAGACTGAGATCGCTGTGCAACACCGAGTCGCGAAATGCCGCATCGTGCTGAGCCGCCATCGCGAAATTCAGGTTCGGAGTCGAGACGAAACAGCGTTGTCCGCCGAACGCGGCGTCACGGATGCGTTGCACGGCCTGAGCGATATCGACCGCGTCGAACGGCAGGCCGAGGATGCACACCAGCGTGCGGCCGAAATTGGCGCGGCGCGGCGGCACCGCGTGCTCGACGTGAGGGTCAGGACGAGCGGTCATCGCGCTTGGTGCGGACCCATTCGATCTGGCGCTTGGTGAACAGGCGAACATAGACCGGGATTTTCGCAGCGACGTACCCGGGGAGCCCAAGGAGTTCGCGCAGCGAGACGCTCTGCCGTCCATCGCTCGACCAGGCCAGCAGCACGCCCGCGACCAGCACCAGCAAGGCGGATACCGCCAGCGCGAAAGCGCGCGCGTCGCCCGCGAACCACCACCACAACCCGTCGACGAACGCAAAGCCCACGAGTCCCAGCATGAGTGCCGCGAGGGGCGGCACCATCAGGTCCAGTGCCATCGCCGCCAGCATGCCGTCGCGGCGCTTCAGGGCTTGCGTGAGCAAGCGCGGGCCCACGCTGGCGATGACCGACAAGTGACCATGCTCCCAACGCGTGCGCTGCGCGCGCGCGCCTTCCGAGTCGCTCGGGAACACGCTGCTGACCAGCGCCTGTGCGCAGAACAAGGGCGGTGAACCGGCGGCTGCGAGGTCCAGCCCGAGCTGCATGTCCTCGACGAGATGGCCGGTGGCCAGCGGCGCCGCCTGAATCAGCGGCCAGGGGAACGCCATGCCCGTGCCCATCAACTGGCACGGCCAGCCGAAGACCGAGCTGCCCAACGGGCGCAGGCGGTTCTTGATCCGCCATGCGAACTCGGCGATGCGCAGGCGCAACGGCGCACCCGGAGGCGCATGCATCAGGTACAGCGCCTGCACCGGACGACCGGTGCCCGCACATCGATTCGCCAGGCGCTCCAGTGCACGCGGCGCGACAATGCAGTCCGCGTCCACGATGATCACGACACCGGGGGGCGCCTGCTCGAGCCAGCGCACGCCGTGGTCGAGGGCATAGCCTTTGCCTCGACGTTGCAAGTCGGTGCGCACGGTGACTTCGGCACCGGCCGCCCGAGCAATCGCTGCGGTCTCGTCACTGCAGTTGTCGGCCACGACCAGCAGGCGATCCGCATCCCCCAGTTGCTCGCGAACGGCCCGGATCGCGGCGCCGATACCGGCAGCTTCGTCGTGCGCGGGCATCACCACCGCATAGGGCACGCGGCTCTGGTTTTCGACCGCGGGCGAAGATGCATGACGCTCGCGCTTCCACCCGGCAGCCACGACTTGCGCGCACAGGAGAACGGCGGGCCACGCGGCAACGCACGTCAGCAACAGCAGCACCAAGCCAACGAACTCGCGCGCGCTCACGCCGCGACCCTCGAAGCGCCAAAGAGCGCCGCCAGCTTCTCCGCTTCGCGATCGACATCGTGCCGGACCAGCACACGCGCATGCGCGGCGTCGCCCATCTGCTCGAGCGCCTCCGGCGCTGCACCGAGGCAGGCAACCATCGCATCGGCGAGCGCGTCGACGTCTCCTGCCGGGACCAGCCATCCATTCGTGCCGTCCTGCACCAGTTCCGGGATGCCGGCAACGTAGGTGGTGATGACGGGCCGGCGCAATGCCATCGCTTCCATGAGGACCACCGGCAGCCCCTCCGCGAAACTCGGCAGCACGAGCGCGCGCGCAGCGAGAATCTCGTCTCGGACCTGCGCGCTTCCGATCCAGCCGGTGATGCGAACATGGGCGTGCAGCCCCAATCGCTCGATCAGCGTCTCGATGTCTTCGCGCATCTCGCCGTCGCCGGCCAGCACCAGTTCGCAGGGCGTCCCGCGCAAGATCACCCGATGTAGCGCTTCCACAAGCAGCAGTTGCCCCTTCTGCTCGCAAAGCCGGCCCACGCAGACCAGGCGCTCAGCCTTGCCGCCGGAGCGCGCCACCGCCTGGTGAAACGCCGGCTCGAGACCGCAGTGGACGACCTTCACGCGCTCCCAGTGCGTCAAGGGCAGCCAACGAAACAACTGGCTGCGGCCGAACGAACTGATCGCCACGACGAACGCCGCATCCTTCCCTTTCTGGCCGAGGCCGAGGGCGAGCGGATGATCGAACTCCTCCGGCCCGTGCACGGTGAAGCTGTAGGGCGCACCGCCAAGCGCACGTGCCAACATCGCCACCTCGGCCGGGTTGGTGCCGAAGTGGGCATGCAAGTGAGCAACGCGCTCCTGCGCCGACCACGCGACCAGCACCGCCGCCTCGATCAGGTAAGCGAGGTGATGAAAAAGCGTGCGATCGGAATTTCGCCACATCGACCATGCCAGTCGTACTGCGCCGGAAAACAACCTCGGCCGCGTGAGCGCGAGGCGAAGCGCCGACCGCAACGGCGTCAGCCAGCCTCCTTGCAACAGGTACCTGGTTCGGGCGCGTTCGGCGACATCGGCCGGATCGGCCAACGCATCGTCCCAGCCGCGCACGGCGAAGCGCACGACTTCAAGCCCTTGGCGCTCGAGCGCCTGGATCTCGCGACGGATGAAGCTGTGACTAACCTTCGGATATTGGTTGATCAGGTACGCGACGCGCAGCCGGGAGGGCGGTGAGGTACTCATCATTTGTATTCGATCAGCACCGCGCGCCGCTGGCGAAGATGCATCCACCACGACTGAAAGAGTCCCTGCGCCTCCGGGAACTTGCCGAGCACCAGGAACAGGGCACGTGGCCAACGTGCGGGACCCAGTCCCGAAAGTCCGAGACCGAGCCGTGCCACCTGCAGCGGATAGACGAGGAATCCCAGCAATGCTGGCGGACCCCACGCGATGGCCGCGACGATCGTCGCGACGGGCATCAACGCCCCCCACACCCACGCGCTGCGCGCCTCGCGCATCCAATGGCGTTCGGGCGGCGCACCATGCAGGCGGGCCCCCTCGCCAAATGCGAAGCCCGCTCGCTTCGAACGTCGCCACCACTGGCCGAATCGGGTCATCGCCGCGTCGTGGCGCGTCATCTCCGCGTCGAGCCGCCAGATCCGCCACCCTCTCGCGCGCAGCCGGACACACAATTCGGGCTCCTCGCCGGCGATCAACTCGTCGCGGTAACCGCCGACCTGCTGCAGCGCATCGGCGCGCATCAGGACATCGCCGCCGCAGGCCTTGGTTTCGCCGACCGGCGTGTTCCATTCGATGTCGCACAGCCTGTTGTAGACGGAATGCTCGGGAAAAAGCTCCCGCCGCCGACCACAGACCGCGGCCACCTCGGGATTGGCTTGCAGGAATGCACCGGCGCGAGCAATCCACGCCTTGTCGACCTCGCAATCTCCGTCGACGAACTGCACGTGCTCGACATTCGGGAGCAGCGCACGCAACCGAATGCAGCCAGCGTTGCGGGCGCGCGCGGCCGTAAAGGGCTGCGTCATGTCGAGCGCCACCACGTCGGCACCCATGGCCCGCGCGAGGTCGGGTGATCCATCGGTCGAGCCGGAATCGACATAGACCAGCGCAGTCGCGTCGGGCAGCGTGGAAGCAAGGCAGCGGCGCAAGCGTTCGCCCTCGTTTCGACCGATGACGATCACGCCGACAATGCTCTGAGCGAACGGCGTCATGCCGCATCACCTCCGCCAGCGGCAGCAGGCGTACGGCGGGTTCGTGGCTTGACGACCGCCGGGACGCCAACGGCCAGGCAGTCGTCAGGGACATCACAGAGAACGACCGCATTCGCGCCGATCACGACGTTGTTGCCGATGCGGATCGGCCCCAGCACCTTCGCGCCGGCGCCGATGTCCACGTTGTCGCCGAAGACCGGCGCCGTGGGCTCGTCCAATCGCCCCAAGCCCACCACTACGCCGTTGCGAATCCGGCAGTTGGCGCCGAAGCGCGCATACCCGCTGATCACGATGCCGCCGAAATGATCGATCACAAAACCGGGCCCGATGACCGCCTCACACGGCAACTCGATGCCGGTCAGGATTTGCACGAACTTGAACAGCACTTTGTAGACCAGCGACAGCGGCTTGCGAAACCACGCCGGCCGAACGCCGTAGCGCCAGCGCCCGAAGCGGTACACGACCAGCGCCCAGAAGCCCTGTGCGCCGAAATCGCCGCCCTGCGCGCGGAGATCTTGCTTGATGTTCGCGAACACGTTCGAGGCCCTTCAGCGAGTCGGGCGGTGCGCCCAGCCGGTGCGACGCAGCAGCGACCACATCGTGGCGGTATGGAGCCAGAACGCCTGCACGCCGTGCAACGGGCGACGCCGCAGCAACCACTTGGTCGCGAGCAGTGCGTCCGCGAGCGTCCCCAGGATCACGTTGAGCCACAGGCCCCGGCGACCATGGTGCTTGCGGTAGTAGAGCAGGCCGCTCTCGATCTGCAGCGCCGAGATCTGCCGCCCACCCGACGTGAGCTCGCCCTCCGACTTGGCACTCTCCCCGCCAATGTGAACGACGGTCGTTTCCGGACAGTAGGTGACTTGCCAGCCGGCAGCCTTTACGGCGCGGCAGTGGTCGACCTCTTCGTAATAGAGAAAGTAGCGCGGGTCGAACAGCCCGACCTGATCGACCACCTTGCGGCGTACAAGGTAATAGCAGCCGGGCACCCAGTCACAGGGACGCGGCGACGCGTGGTCCCAGTCCATGTCATCGATCATCCGCGTGCGCGGGAACAGGCGATCCAGGCCGGCACGCCCGACGAACTCATTCCACGGCGTCGGAAAGTACCGGCAAGACGGCTGCAGCAAGCCATCCCGACCGACCAAGCGCACCCCGAGCAGCCCGCACTCGGGGTGGGCGTCGAGATAGGCCACCGTGCTGGTCACACCACCCGGCGCGACGAACGCATCGGTGTTCAGCAGCAGGAGATGGCGACCCCGCGCCAACGCCACGGCTTGGTTGTTGGCGCGCCCGAAGCCGACGTTGTCGGTATTGAAGAGCAGTTCGCAATCAGCAAAGTCGCGCCGCAGCAAGTCTTGAGAACCGTCGCGTGAACCGTTGTCGACGATGACGATCTGCAACCGCAGCCCGACGGCGCCCGCGCGCAGCGCGTCGACGCACGGCTGCAGCAGCGCTTGCGTGTTGTAGTTGACGATGATCGCCGAAACGTCGAAATCGTCCATCATCAGAGCGCAGCGGCTGCGGCGCGTCCACGGGGCTTGGTGGCGATGGCGACCAGGTCTTCTCCGACCTGCGCGCCTCGCCGTGTCAGCACGGTCTCGCGCACCTGCAGGAACCAGATGGCGCACTGATCGATGCTGCGTTGCATGAGGCCCTGTGCGGTTTTCGCGCTGGCATTCAAGGTGTAGCTTGCGCCCTGTGCCGAGGAGAAAACGTCGGCGCCCGCGATGGACTGCCGTTCGAACAGTGCTTGCATCGACATTGGATTGAACAGGTACAAATGACGCGGTTGCTCGAGTCCGCGCCAACGCGGTCCGAAATGCCGGTGACCCAGGCTGTCGGCATTCGGGGTCAGCAGCACCAGGCGGCCGCCCGGTTTCAAGATGCGCCAGCACTCCGCGAGAAAGTCCGCGGGCTCGCGAACGTGTTCGATCACGTGCCGCGCGGTGATCGCGTCGAACCGCTCGTCCTCGTAACGGATCTGGCTGATGTCGCCGAGTTCCACTTCGATGCCGTGGGTCTCGCGCGCATGGCGGGCAGCGTCGGGATCGAATTCGGTGCCCTGGCAACGCCAGCCGAGACGCCGCATGTGGGCGGCGAAGTCCCCGCTTCCACAACCGACATCGAGCAGCGCGCCCGGCGCGGTGTCGTGCAGGTAGGTATCGGCGTGTCGATCGCGTTCGGGTTCCAGGCGCAGCAACCTGGTAAACAGACGATCGAGCCGAGAGAAGGTCGGGGTCAGCCCTGCCGACCCGGGACTGCCGCTGGACGATGGCGCCGCGACCGTGTAGTAGTTTTTGTACGCAAGTACCAAGTCTTCGGCGATCACCATCGGATCCTGCCAGACGAGCCGGCAGCGTGGGTTGTCGCACTGCCGAAGGCTCCATTGCCCTGGAACGCCGAAGTAATGGTCAGGCACGCCTGCATGAACCTCGCGACCGGTGCCGCCGCACAGGGCACAGCACGGTTGGGGACTTCTGCGCAATTCGGGAGAGGGCGGCGGGGACGTGGTCATTCTCAAGTAGGATGCAGCAGATTGATGCACAAGCCGACACCGTACCCGACGGGCAACGCGACGAGCACCAACAGTTCGCGCTTGAAGTCATTGAGCTTCAAGCTCGCATTGAAGTAGTAGGTCATCAGGCCGTTGACGATCTGATGCAACGAAAACGCCCAGATGGCGCCGGCCACGCCGCCGAGCCTGAAGCCGACGAACAAGGCGGCGAACACGGCGAATGAACGGGCAAAGTTCAGGAACGCGACGTACTTCGGCTCACCGAGCGCGACATAGAGTTGCTGGCTCGCGCCGTAGCGCACCCACACGAGCGAAAGCGCCAGAATCTGCAGCATCCACCCGGCATCGCCGTAGCGGTGGTCGTACAAGATTCCGATCACCAGTTTGCCGCTGGCGGCGAGCACTCCCGCGACGAACAACAACGCCAGGTCGGTCGGGACGCGCAGTCGGTAGAACACTTCGCGCAATCGCGGCCGATCGTTGCGAGCGGTTTCGCTCAGGGCCGGCATGACCACGGTCGCATAGAGCTTCTGGAACACGCCCTGAACCGCGCCGACGATCGTGCTCGCGATGGCGAACTGGCCCAGCACGCTCGCTTGCACCAGACCGCCGAGCACCAGCCGATCGGCGTAGAGCGCAAAGACGCCGACAAACGAGGAGAAGAACACCCACTTGCCGAAGGCGACGATCTCGCCCAGCGCTTTCGGGTCCCAACCAAACCGATTGCGCTCGCCAGGCAGGATCAAATGGCTCAATGTCGTTCCGCACACCCCACCGGCCAACTGCCCGGCGATCAGCGACCAGATCGAGCCCGTCCACAGGCCGAGCACCACCATCGCGACCAGCGAGACGATCTGCGAGGTGAGATCGATCCTGATCAAGTGCCGTTGATTGAAGTGTCGCTCGGCGATCGCCGTGTTGGTGGACGCGAAACTGGCGATCACGATGGAAAACGACGACACGGCCAACACCCAGGGCAGGACCGGGTTGCCGTAAACGGTGTCAGGGCTGAGCAGGCCCTCGCGCCCGCCGAAGTAAATGGCAATCGCGACCACCAGCGCGAGGCCCCAGACAATGAATCCGCGGACGATCTGCACCGTCCATGCTGTATTGAGGAAGGTGGGGTCCTCGCCGCGCCGGCTTTGAACGATGTTCTGCGTGATGCCGAGGTCGGTCAGGAGCGCCGTGATCACATTGACCATCACGGCGATCGACATCAGCCCGAACATCTCGGGCGCCAGCAGCCGGGTCATGATGAGCGTACTGACGATCCGCAAGGTCTGGCTGACTGCGAACCCGCCGGCCGTCCAGCTACCTGCCCTCAGGACACGCTGCTTCAGGGAGCCGGTGGGCGCGGACATGCGCGTGTGCGCAGCGTCGACGGAGCCCTGGCTCACAGCGAGCGCGTCGCGAAACGCGACAGGCCGACCTGAACTGCAGGGGATTGGCGACGCACCGCGTCGGCATATCCGACGCTCAGGCCGACAATGCACCAGTACATGAGCGGAACGAACCCGACCGGACTGAGCGTGGCAATGGCCACCATGATCGCCGCCAGCGCAGACAGCAGCACACGTCCCTGCTGAAACAACTCCGCTTCTCGATCGGGCTGAACGCGCAGTGCTGCGATGATCGAGAACCCCGCCTTGGCGAACACGCCAACGAAGAGGGCCAGCCCGACATAGCCGCTTTGCAAGGCCACCATCAGATAGGTGTTGACGATGTCGATAAGGTTGCCGTTACGCAGTTCCTGCAAGGGTGCGGCAAACATGAACGTCGGGGAGCCGAGGAGCGGGTTCTGCGAGATCACAAGAAGCGACAGCTCGAACAGCCGCTGGCGATAGTCGACATTGGAGCTGTCCACATGACCGATGAACGGGAGATAGTCGATCAAAGACGAACCCCACGGCGAAATCATCACCGCCACCGCCACGGCGATACCCGCGCCAGCGAGCTTGAGCAGTCGCGTGCCAGGCCGAGGGCCTGACGCGGCGAACACGATCACGCCGACCAAAGCCCCGACCCATGGACCGCGGGACACCGACGCGATCAGCCCGATCAGCAACCCGATCATTCCGAACGTCCAGACACGGGATTGGGGCACGATGCGTCGAAGCGCCAGATGCACGAGCATGGCGATCATCATCACGTACCCGAGCGAGATCGAGTGGCCTGTCGTCACGACCGCACGCAAGGTCTGACCGCGGCCCAAATAGCTGCCGCCATTCCAATTCATGCCTAACGCGTCTGGAAGGGAACTGTAGAGCAGCCAGTGCTTGCTGAATTCGAAGGCTGCGATCGGTGCCATCAGCAAGGCTGCGACGACGAGCGACAGCAAAGCCTCGCGCCTCGCCGCCGTCGTTCGCACGGACCGGCTCGCCACGTAGAAGGGAAGGAGCACGTCGAGAAAAGCGTACAAGCCGTAGCGCATGGTGTTCGTCGTGGTATCGACCTGCCACTGCTGGTACAACTGCAGCATCACATATCCCAGCAGCAGCCAGTCGGCCAGCATCTTGCCGATGCGTGGCGCGTCCGCGCTGCGTCGGCTGAGCGCCCATGGCAGCAGCACCAGCAGAGACAGAAGGCGCGGGAAACTCAGCTCGAACAGTTGGTTCACGATGCCCAGACCGCTCAGGGCAGAGCCGAATGGTGGGACGGCGAACAGCACGAACAGGTATAGCGCAAAAGGCTGGCGCTCGCGCTGGCGGGCATACAGGAGCACCGGAATCAGCACCAAGGTGAAGACCCAGAAGTTGTGCGCCAGGAACGCGGCGCCCGTGACAACCAGCCATACGTTGCGCCGCCGAGCGAAATCTTCGGCGGCCATTCCCAACGCGATCACGGGCTTGCGGACCGTCACGAACGTAAGACCGCTCAGGAACAGGATCACGACGAACGCGCGCAGATACTCAGGCACGGTCACCCTTTCGCCCCGTCGCGAAGCGCGCGTTCGTATCCAGGTTTGTCGGACTCAGCATCAGCGGTGTTTTTGGAAGTTAGCGCGTGCGAACGGCACGCAGCCGCGATTGTGGCTCAGACCATGCTCGTTCTCCCCGATAGGGGCACCACAACCAGTGCACATCGCACGAGCCAGCGAACCTTGGCCGCAGGACGTCTGCGTCGTTGAACCAACGGCAGCAAGCTCGGTCACAATGGCTTCACCCGAGTTCGGATCATCGCCATGCAATCCAATCGAATCGCCGTTGTGCTCGCCGTCCTGATGTGCGGCGTCTCGGTCGCCGGTTTCACAACCCGGCCTTCCGCCAAGGCCTCCGACAAGGGCAAGAACCTGTCGCTGGAGACCATCGTCCCACGTGGCTTCGGAGACTGGACGCTCTTGCCCGACCAAGGCGCGCAGGTCGTGAACCCGCAAACCCAGGCACTCCTCGACTCGTTGTACAGCCAGATCCTCACGCGCAGCTACGTCAACAAGCAAGGCTACCGGATCATGCTGTCGCTCGCCTACGGCGACGACCAACGCGGCGGCTTGCAGGCGCATCGGCCGGAAGTCTGCTATCCCGCGCAAGGTTTCAAGCTCGGCACCATTCAGGACGGGCAGCTGCCGACCGCGTTCGGGGCGATCGACGTTCGCCGCCTGACCACCAGCCTCGGCGCCCGCAACGAGCCCATCACCTATTGGCTGACGCTGGGCGATACCGTGATTCAGACGCCATTGCAGAAGCGGATGGCGCAGATTCGCCTAGGCCTGACCGGCCAGATTCCCGATGGCCTGCTCTTCCGCATTTCGTCGATCGACAACGACAACGAGCGCGGCTTCCAGATGCAGCAAAAGTTCGTCGCAGACATGATGTCCGCGGTGCCGGCCAAGGAGCGCCGGGAGCTCAGCGGCCTCGCGTCCGGCGCGTCGCCGAGCTGACCGACCTAATCAGCTGGAGGCCGTTGCCGGCGGGCTCGGCGGCGGCGCTGCCCGACCAGGCAGCACCTTGTCCAGCACCATGTCCAGGCAGAAGAAGAACACCAGCGCAACCAGCATCAGCACCATGCCAGCGGCACCGTGCAGGAAACCCTGACCGGCCTCGTCGCCCATGTAGTAGGTCACCAGCACGAGCACAATGACGCGCACGATGTTCGCCGCGAACGCGATCGGCAGGATCGACGCCAGCATGATGGCCATGTGCAGCTTGGTCTTGCGCCCCATGATGTACATGAACAGCGTGCCGAGCGCGGACAGGCTGAACATCGAGTGCAGGCCCGAGCAGGCGTCGGCCACTTGCAGCTGATAGGGTCCGATCGAAAGGATCACTCCGCTGCGTGCGATCGGGTACCCGGCGGTGTACAGCAGGCTTTCGACGATGTTCGCGATCAGGCTCTTCAACGAGCCGGTGATCGCATCGACGAGCATGCCCGGCAGCGGGATCATGAAGACGAAGTAGATCAGCGGAAACCACGCCACGCGCACGGCGGCCGTGCCGCGCAGCAGCAGCAGCGCACCCGCGACCACGAACGGCTGCGCGCCGAATTCCAGGATCGAGATGTCGAAGACGCGACCGGCGAAGCAAATCAGCAACCCGAGAATGAACACCGGCCAGCCCAGCCACGGCACGGGGCGAACGGGAGCGTTGTCGATCTCGTGGCGCAGGGTCCAGAACAACCACAGCAGCACCATCAGGATGATCACGCCGTGGCCGTGGTCCTCGGTCTGCCAGATGCCGTGCGCGGCGCGCCAATAGAGCGGCGCGTACAGCGCCAGGAAGCCCGCGATCGCGAGCAGCCATTCGGCGGGCAGCTTCAGTCCCTCGGTCCGGCTGCCGTGGCCGGGCAGCACGGTGCTCACTCGGCCTTCCCCTTCGTCTTCGAGCGCGGAATGTCGTTGAGCACCGAGCCGACGACGCTGACGCCCGCGTTCATCAGGCCCTGAACCATGTCCGAGAATGACGCCACCTTGGTCTGCGCGCTGCGCGCCACGGCCAGGGCTGCGCCGGTGCGCACGGCGATCATCGCGGCGTCTTCACCTTCACTCAGCGCCGGCGTGTCGATGATGATGACGTCGAAGGTCGACTTCGCCTGGATCATGAACTCGTCGAAGTTCAGGCGGTTGATCAATTCCAACGGATTGGGCGGCACCGGTCCGGCGGGGAGCACGCACAGCCCGGCCAGATCGGGAATGCGGACGATAGCCTCCTCGCGCGAGCGGCCGGACAGCACCGTCGAAAAGCCGATCTTGTTCTCGAGGAAGAAGATTTCGTGCTGGCGGGGATGACGCAGGTCACCGTCGACCAGCAGCGTGCGTTCTCCCAGTTGGGAGAACACGACCGCCAGGTTGGCCGCCAGATGGCTGCGGCCCTCGCCACGCTCTGCCCCCACGACCGTCAACACCTGCCGCTGGTCGGCCTTGTCGAACCAGCGCAGCATCAGCTGACTGCGAACGGCCCGGAGTTCCTCGACGCGCGAGCTGAACGGCTCGTAAGCCGCCACCAGCTCCTCGCTGACCGGGCGCTTCTCGCCGGGCGCCTTGCGCAGATACGCATAGGCGAACTGCCGCGACAACGCGTACTGGATGTCGGCTTCGGTCAGCAGGCCCAGGCGCACGGCCGCGTCGCCGAAGCGCAGGTTGTGTTCTTTCTGGACCAGCAGCACGCGCTCGGCGTCCTCCGGCTTCAGCAGGCCGCTGTCGATCAGGATGCCGCCGAGCGAACGGCTGACCCGCGGCGCGCCCGACAACATGGAGACGGTCATCTTCATGAATGGGCTCCAGGTGCCGACAGCAGTGGCCGACCGGGCGAGGGCATGCCCCCGACCTGCAACATGCGGCGGAAGACCGGGCGCTTCGAGCCCTCGGGACGCAGCACGCCCAGCACGGGTACGCCGGCCATGACAACCATGTCCTCGGGATCGCGCACTCGGCGATCGATGTATTCCCAGCCCAGCGCCGCCAGAATGCCCAGCGCCAGGCCGCCCAGCACCGAGCCGATGATGCCGACGATGACCTTCGGGCGCGACGGCTCGAGCGGCTCGACCGCCGGGCTCAGCAGACGCGTGTTGGCCTGGTTGTTCTGGCTCTCGAGCGTGAACTGGCCGACCCGCGAGCTCACCGCATCGTAGGCGCGCTGCGCAGTGTCGACGTCGCGCTTGATGACGGCCTCGAGGTCGCGGTCCGCGCGCAGGGTCTGCAGCCGCTTCTTCTGCTCGTCGACCATCGCTTGCAGCTCCGCGACCTTCTGGTTCACGCTGCGAGTCTGCGTCGAGGTGCCGCCGGAGACGCGGCGCGACTCGGCGGCGATCTGTTGCCGCAACTCGCCGATCTGGGCTTCGAGCTGGATGCGGGTCGGGTGGTTCTTGCCCATGACGCCGCTGATCTCGGTCAAGCGCGTCTGCGCGGTGGCCAACTGACTCTTCAGCGCTTGAACCGCGGGGTTGAGCAGGATGTCCGGCGAGGTTTCCGCACCCGAATTCTGCGATCGGGTCGTCGCCTCGACACGCTCAGCCTGCGCGGCGCTCAATTGCGCGCTCAAGGCCTGATAGCGGGCGTTGTCCTGGTCGAACCGCTCGTCGGAAACAGCGATGCCCTTCTCCTGCTGGAACTGGGACAAGCGGGCCTGCGCTGCCTCGAGGTTACTGCGCAAGGTCTTGGTCTGTTCGTCGAGAAAGGTGGCCGACTGCCGAGCCGGTGCGACACGCAGTTCGACCGACACGTCCATGTACGCCTGCACGAACGCGTTCGCAGCCGCCTGTGCGAACAACGGGTCCTGGGCCGAGAACGCCACGTTGATGACATTGCTGCCCTGGGACGGCTGGACCGAGAGCCCGCGCTGCAGCAGGTTCGCGAAGTAGCGCTCGAGCGGGATCTTCGCGTTGGTCTGGTCGCGCCATTGCGCGACCGCGCTCGGCGAGCGCTCGACACCGAGCATCTTGACGACGCGCGAGGCGACCCGTTCGCTGCGCAGGATGTCGACCTGGGTCGCCATGTAGCCGGGTGCGGCCAGGCTGGGCGCGAGCGCCCCAAGCACCGGATCGATCCGCATCTCGACGATCATGGCCGATTCGGCGGTGTACTGCTTGGGCAGCAGCAGTGTCGTGACCGTGCCCGCGATGCTGACCACGATCAGCAGCGCCAGCACCAGCCATTTGCGCGCCCAGACGACGCGAAGGAGTTGTTTGATCGACATGTTGGCCGGCCCCGTTAGAACAGGGACTCCTTGACGTAAATCACGTCGTCGCGACCGACCGGATCGTTCATGCCGATGTCCATGATCACCACATTGCCGTTGGCGTCGCGACGATGGACCTTGATGCCGCGCTGGGTGCCGCGCGCCGTCAGACCGCCGCTCTGGGCAAGCGCCTGCATCAGCGTCATCCCCCGCTCCAGCTTGAACATCCCCGGGCGCTGGACTTCACCGTAGATGTACGCGCTCGGCGCCCGGTCGGCATAGATGATGTCGCCGTTCTCCACCTGCAGATCGAGTTCGTTCTTGCCGGACTGCAAGATCGCCGGCAGGTCGATGTCGAGCTTGATGGGACGACCATTGCGCGTTCCCACCAGCGTCACCACGTCGGCGCCGCCAGGGACCACACCGCCTGCGACCGCGATCATCTCCGAGACCTTCGCGCCTACCGTTTCGATGGGATAGCGCCCTGGCTTGGCCACCTGGCCCAGCACCGAAATCACGCTGCTGCGGATCTGCCCGACCTGGATCGTCACCTGCGGCCGCAACACGAAGCCGCCGTCGCGCAGCAGTTTGGCGATCTTCAGTTCGGCCGCCGAGACCGACAGCCCGCCGATCACGACGTTCCCGAGCAGCGGGAAGTTGATCTGGTTCGCCTCGGAAATGCGCCCGCCATCGACCGTCAGGTCCGGCTGCTGGAACACCGTGATCTTGACGACGTCGCCGGCGCCGAGGATGGCCTCCGGCTTCGGCGCCGAGGCGGCAGTGGCGGATGGGCTGGTCTGCGCGAAAGCACTGGAACAGAGTGCGAAGGATACGAGCAGCAGGCGAAGGAAGTTGCGCATAGGTGAATCTCTTGCTTCAATGGAATCAATGGTCGGCGCGTTGCGAACGGGCGCTCACTTGAATCCCTTGATTCCCTTTTCCAGGGTACCGGTATTCGGCGACGAAGCCGGCCCGGTGTTGATGGGTTCGACTTCGATCTGCGGTGCCGCGCTCGGCATCGAGCCGGACGGCAACGGCGGCGCAATCGAGGTGACCGGGGCCGCTTCCGATGCGGGCGCCGGCGGCGTGATTTCCCGCGCCCCGCCTTTCGCATACTCGCCGACGTATTCGATCTTCGAGGCGCCGCGCAGCGCCTTCAGGTCGTCCTCGACGACCTTGCGCTTGCGTTCGTTCCACAGGAACTGCTCGATCGCCGGCGTGGCTTGCGCCTCGTCCACCGGCTGGCTGCGCGAATTGACGAGCACCAGGACCTGCGCACCGGTCGGCGCACGGTTGAACATGGTCTGGCCGTCCTTCATCTGCGCGAACTTGTCCAGGTTGGCCAATGGCAACTGCTCGGCGGCGCGGACGGCCTGATTGGCCGTGAACTTGAAGTCGTTCTCGCGCAAGTAGGTGGCAAACTCGGTCACGCCCTTGGAGGCAGCGAGCTTCGCCTGCAGTTCCGCTGCCTGTTCAGGCTTGGCCTGAATCATCAGTTCCTGCAGGTTGTAGACCCGACGTTCGCGGAACAGCGCCGGATGCGCATCGTAATAGGCCTTGATCTCGGCCGCACTGGGCTTGGGTGCACCGTTGGCGATCTTTTCGGCGTAGGAACGCGCGATGATCTCGCGGCGCGCGGCCTCGAGTTGCTGAACCACGCGCGGATCACGGTCGAGTTTCTGATCCTGAGCCTTCTGCAGCGCAAGTTCCTGATCGATCAGGCGCTCCAGCGCGACTTTGCTGGCGGATGCCGCCTGTTCCGGCTTGAGGCCCCGCTGCTGCTGAAGCACGAAGTTGATCTGATGGACCGTGATCTCTTCCTTGTTGACCTTCGCGGCCGTTTGGGAAGCGGGCTTGTCCTTGTCCTTCTTGTCGCCGCAACCGGCCAGCGCCAGCGCAGCCACCGCGATCACCAATGCGGTGAGGGGCACGACCCGAAGACGGGCCAATGGCGCGGACGCGAAAAAACTTGATGTCATTCGAAAATTGCTCCCAAACCGTCAAATGGTGTGCCCGGCGACCTCGCGTTCGCGGTCCCGGCGAACGGGGACACGTCGACAAGGCGCCCGCCGACGTCACCTGCACAAGCCACTTGGAGTGTACTTGTGAAGCATGACCGCCCAGCAACCCCCTATCCGGGGAACCAACGCCACATGCACACGAGAAAACGTGAACTAGTCGCGCTCTCGGCGCGGCCGATTCACTTCACAGCAAGGCTTGGTGGCGCGCCAGCCGCCAGCCTTCAACCTGTTCGTTCGACCGCGTCAGCATCCAGAGTTCCCTGAAAGGTACGGCCACCCCGCCCGCAGACTCCCGGATCAAGCCGGAAAACTCGACACTGAGCACCGCATCCGACCCCAGCGACTCATAGCCGAGAAGGTGCGCCTGGACCGTCACCACCTCGGTCGAGGCTTCGCAGGGATCGGCCACCGCGCAGGCCGGCCGTTCCATCCGCAACTCGTCCAGCATTTCCGACGTGGCCAGCGCACCCAAGGCGACCATGTCGCCCCGATCCCAAGCCGACTGCAGATCGACGAACTGACGCCGCAGCAGCGCCGCGAGGCTGTCCACGTCCATTCCCGGCGGCAGCCGGACCGGCTCGGCCGGCGCGAACTGGCCGAGCCGCCGGACTCGCGGTGAACCAGCGACGGCGCGCACGGGGCTCCGAACGCGCCACCATGCGGCCAGTGCCGCTGCAGCGGCCAACGCGCCGGCGATCGACCATGCAGGCGCCGGCAGGTGGGCCGGCCAGCTCTTCATCACCAGGAGAGCCGCCAGCGCGGCGAGCGCCCCGACGGACGTCACGACGCGACTCAACGCCGCCGCGCTCGCATCGCTGGCGCACAGCAGCAGCAGCGCGCCGACGCACCAAAACGGCGACCGCCCGAACCGCAGCACGCTCAGCCGCGCGGTTTCAGCACTTGATGCCGACATGCAGCGCCACCACGCCAGCACTGAGGTTGTGCACGTCCACGTGCCCGAAGCCCGCATCCTTCATCATGGCCTTGAGTTCGGCTTGACCAGGATGGACCCGGATCGACTCGGCCAGGTACCGGTAGCTCTGCGAGTCGCCGGCGACCAGCTGCCCGATCCGGGGCAGCACGTTGAACGAATACCAGTCATAGGCCTTGGCGAGCGGCGGCGCGATCTTGGAGAACTCCAGCACGAGCAGACGGCCGCCCGGCTTCAGCACGCGATTCATCTCGGCCAGTGCGCGCTCCTTGTGCGTCATGTTGCGCAGGCCGAAGGCCACGCTGACCAGGTCGAAGCTTGCCGTGCCGAAGGGCAGTGCTTCGCCGTCGCAGATCAGCGTGGGCAGCACCAACCCTTCGTCCAGCAGGCGGTCGCGGCCCTGCCGCAGCATCGCCTCGTTGATGTCGGTATGGAAGACCGTGCCGGTCGGGCCGACCTTCTTCGCGAACGCCCGCGCCAGATCGCCGGTGCCGCCGGCGATGTCCAGCACGCGCTGGCCTTCTCGCAGATTGGCGACCGCGACGGTATAGGCCTTCCATGCACGGTGCAGGCCCATCGACATCAGGTCGTTCATCACGTCGTACTTCGACGCGACCGAGTCGAACACGCCGCGGACGCGACCGGCCTTCTGCGTCTCGTCGACCGTCTGGAAACCGAAATGCGTGTCGCTCATCGAAGGTCCATCAGTGACCGCCGCAGCCGGAAGACGCGGTCGCCGCGGGCTGCATCGGCGCGTCGCGGCTCACACCGGCCGCGGCGAGCCGGGCTTCGTACTTGCGCCACAGTTCGTCCTGCTGCGAGCCGAGGAAGTGCAGGTAGTCCCAGGAAAAAATTCCGGTGTCGTGGCCATCCGTGAAGCTCGGCTGCACCGCGTAGTTGCCGATCGGCTCGAGGCCAAGCAGGCCGACGTCACGCTTGCCCGTCTGCAGCACCTCCTGGCCCGGCCCGTGGCCCTGGACCTCCGCGGAAGGCGAATACACCCGCATCAACTCGAAGGGAATGCGATACATGGAACCGTCCTCGAAACTCACCTCCAGCGCGCGGGATTGCTGGTGCACGGTGATCGAGGTCGGTCGCAGTGTTTTCGCGGTGAGGCCAGCCATGCCTGAAGCGCCGGATGTGTCGAGATCGTAAGTGTAACGACGCCGTGACCCCTCGAAGCGCCAAGGGCTATGCCATCGCCTTGAACTGGACCGAATGTCGGGCTAGCGCACAGGAACCATATCCACGGCCCCGAGGTGCTTCAGCGCCGGCGCCAGCATGAACGGGCTGAACTTCGTTTGGCCAACGTAGTTGAGGTGAGTGCCGTCGGCGAACTCAGTGTCGGTCAGCGCGCGCGAACTGTCGTTCAGCGGGACGTGCAGACGATCGCAGATCGATCGCGCCGCGTCCGAAAAGGCCGCCGCAAAGGGCTGCCGATCGTTGAAGGCTTTCATCGGCAAGACGACCGCCTGCACCTCGATGCCGCGTGTTTGCAGGAGTCGGATGGTCTTCTCGAGAAATTCCGTCTGGTGTTGAATCGCACCGCGCCAGCCCGCATCGCCACCCATCAACACTTTCTGCAATTTCATGGCGTCTTCATCGGACTGAGGGCGCGATGGCACGCTGCCTCGCCCCGCTCGGGCGCGAAGCTCCTCGAACAGATCGGTAGGCAGCTGATGCAGAAAGCCGCTTGCGCGCGCAGACTCCTCGACGAATCGGCGCTGCAGCGGGAACAGCGGCTTGGGCGAAATGCCGACACTGGGCTCATAGTCGAACAGGCCGTAGCGCGCGAACAGTTCGTCGACAAACTTGCTGTCACGGGTGCCAGGCAACTTGTCTCGCGTGTCGAGGTGCGAGACGCCGAGAATGACCAATGTCTTGCCGCTTCCCGCTCGTCCCAGTCCACGATGATCCATCAGGTACCGTACCCACATGTACTGCTCGCGGAGATTGGCGGATTCGATCGCGAAGTTGTGAACCCGTTGGCGCGCATCCGCCGGCAGTTCCCAGGTCTTGACGGCATGCTGCATGGTCGATGATCCGATGTAGACCACGCCGGCACGCGCCAAGTCCGCGCGCGGCATATCTCGCAGGAGCAGGTACTCGCCCGAATCCCTCGAGAGCGGGTGGTACGCATACAACCCGTTCGTCCGCTGCCATTGCTCCAATTGCAGTCGGGCCGACAATGACTCCAGCGCGGCACTGTTCGACAGTGCACAGAGGCCCGCAAAAGTGGTTGCGATCACCAGAAGAAACAGAATCGACAGGCGCAACTGCTGCCGGCGCGGTGCAGCGAGGCTCGGCGCCCGGTGCGTCTGCAAGGCAGGGGCGTCGACACTCATTTCAAAAGCCCTGGTACAGGTTCAGCTGTCCTTGGCCGACGTAGACCATGCCGACCACGGCCACCATGGCCAGAAGTAACGTGAACACGAGCAAAGCGCCACGTGACCGAACCTTGATCGGCCAGCGTTTCAGCCAGTCCGGCTTGTTTGAATCGCTCATCGCCCCCCTCCCAAGAAGATGCCCTGTGCCACGCCCTTCAGCACGAGCACCTTGTCATGCAGATCGGGTGTGAAGAAGATGAAGGCGAAGCAGACGAAATGCAGCGTGACGACGATGGCCACCCACCTGATCCACTCAACCTGAAGGTACTTCTTCAGCCCCTTGCGCCCTGAGCGGCGAATGATCGACGCCTCCCAGATTTTCGTCGCCGAAACGCCGAACCCGTGCAACAGTCCGAACACGACGAAGTTCATCGTGCTACCGTGCCAGATGCCGGCCAGCAGGAACGCCACGAAGTAGCAGCCGTACGCTGCTGGTTGCGCCAGCGTCGCGCGTCGCTCGACGATGAACTTGTACATCGGCGTGAAAAGATAGTCGCGGATCCAGAAGCTCAGCGTCATGTGCTGCCGGGTCCAGAAGTCGATCATGTTTCGTGAGACATAGGGGCGATCGAAGTTCTCGGGCAGGCGCATTCCGAGCAACGCGGCTGCACCGATCACGATGTCGCAATACCCCGAGAAATTGAAATAGACGAACGCCGGATACGCGTAAAACATCGCGAGGAACTGGCGCGCCAGGTAGAAGCGCGAGGTTCCCCCCTGCGCGCCGTCGCCAAGCACGCGAAGCAGTGCTGCGTACGAGGCTTCGTAGATGGCTGTGCATGCCGTTGCGAAGATCACTACCTTGATCACGCCCAAGAAGATGCGCTGGTAAACCAAAAGCCGCTCTCGAGAATCCAAATCCATGGGCGCGGAGCGATCCCACTCGCGCGCGAAATCCTGGTAGCGCTGGATGGGACCAGCCAGCAACGTGGTGAAATTGGTCTGGTAGTTCAAATAGGTCCAAAGCGTCGGCGCCTCGATTTGTCCTTGCGCTGAGTCCACCACGAAGTGGATCTGCCGAAAGAGCATGTAGCTCAGCCCGACGATCGAGATGGGGTGATTCAGCCAACCGCTCGGCAGCACGAGTTCCAACGCCGTGTACTTCTTGAGAAAGACGAATGTGCCTGTCAGTAACGCCACATAGAGGCCGATTCCGATCGCGCTCGGCACCCGCCGCAACCAAACCGCTACGACGTAGCCGGACAAAAGGAAAGCGGACAACACGAGGAGCGTCCATGCGCTGGGCGGCTGATCGCCGATATAACTTGCCCACAGAAGGATGCCGGCGTTGGTCGACGCGAAGATCGACTGCCGGGCTGTGCGACCCGGAACGCAAAAGTAGATCGCACCAAGCAGAAGGACCAGAGTGATGAACGCGACACTCGAAACACTCATGCCTTGGCCGCGAGCTTTCGATCGACCAGTGCACAGAACGTCCCCAGGTTCTGCCCCGGCTCCTTGATCGCATTGCTCTCGGCAGCCGCGAATCGAACGCCGAACTTGCGCTCGACTGCGATGATCACGTTGATGTGCATCATGGAATCCCACCCATCGATGTCAGCCGAAGTCGTCGCCGGTTCGATCGTCAACTCGTCGTCGTCGAAGACATTCCGAAGGAGGTCCTGCACCTGCTTCATCGTTTCACTCATCGCGCAGTACCTCGATATGTGTGGTTAACGGTTGCCACGCGGACAGGTCGAGCTCCCAAAGCGTCGCCCCCTCTGCGCTGTTGCCGTTTGGCTGAAAGCCCAGTTCTTCATAATGCCGCGCCACCATGCTGTTCTTTGCCGACGGGATGTATTCGCCCTCCAGGCGTCGCAAACCACGTTGACGCGCTTGCTCGGCCAGATGGTTCAGCATTTGACGTTCAACGCCGCGCTTGAGGACGCGACAACTCATCAGCCACGTGTCGATGCGAAGCGCATCCGTTTCGGCGCGGGCCATCGCGACGCTGATCAAACCGTTGTCGCCAAAGCGGTCCGCGAGTGTGGCGCTGACCGTGACCCATTCGGGGTCACCGGACCTGGCCAACACCTCGGCCACAGAATAACGGCGCGTCGTGAGGTTGAACTGGTTGGATTTGTTGATCAGTTGCGTGCAGCGCTCGACCGTGTGCTCGTCGATCGACGCCAGGCGTGAGGTCATCCGCAGCGACGCCAAGTACCCGCCGATGTCGCCAGGCGTGGCCTGAAGCAACATCTCCCGCTCGGCATTGGCGCGGTAGAAGTCGGTGCGCTTGAAATCTTCAGCCTCGAGGAAGAGCGTCTGGAAGTATCGATGTCCCTCTAGCGCATATACGTAACCGGCAGGATCGACCGGCATCTCGGGCACACTGACTTCCGGGACGAGCTGGCGAACGATCGCCCGCTCCGCCGGGTTGTCGTCGACGAACACCAGCGAATCGAGCCCGATGTTCAGTCGCTGGGCAATGACGCGCAGATTGCTGGCCTTGTCATTCCAGTTCGCGACGAAGCACGAGATGTCTTCCAGACCGAGCACCATTTCGGAGTGGCGTTCGAAGGGCTCTTTCGCGTTGTGCTCGTCGTTCTTGCTGCACACCGCGAGAATGACGCCGCGTTGGCGCAAGGACAGCGCGTACTGTTGAAAGGAAGAAAACGCCTCCCCCTCCGGATTTCCTTGTCCAAGTTGTATTCCGCCGAGCCCATCGTCACCGATCACGCCACCCCAAAGCGTGTTGTCCAGATCGAGGACCAGACACTTCTTCGCCAGGCCAGTCGACGAAACAACAAGGGACGCGACACTGTGGGCATAGTCCACCTGCGCCTCCGGAGCGCACGGGAACTTGGCCACTTGGTAGTGGCGCGGATCAGCCCAATGAAGGCGGCCGAATCGCGACGCTAGGTGGTCGGCATCATGGATCGTCACGAACGGCGGCGCTCGATCGGCCAAGGCCAGGTTGACCCGGGTCACGAAGCCCGCGAAACTGGCGGGGTGACGGATCTCGTGGTTGTCGAGCGCCCGCACCGGCGGTAACTCGAAATTGTTCTGGATGACCTGGCATGCCCACCGTTGATGCGCGACCGACCACAGGGCGTGCCACTCCGCATACTCTCTCTCCACGGCCTGCGCCACTGCATCGCGGTCCGAATGCAATGTGGGGACATGCATCAGGTCTCGCGAGTTGGTCGCGAGAAAGATGAACTGCGGCGCGAATTCCGTAAGCTCCGATCCCGGGTCGAGGATCTCCTGACGAAAAGTGCCGTAGGGCACATGATGAATTCGAATCGGCACCCCCGCGGCAAAGCCGAAGAGTTCGATCATGGGCACCAGTTGGTCGACGGTGAAGCTGCTGAGCACCGCCACGCGCTTCGGGGCGGCGCCGGCATGACCCGCCAACGTCAACCGTTTGAGCAGACGCGCCAGCGCCTGAGCAGTCGTGAAGTCGAGACGGGGATCCGCTGCCTTTCGGAGGGTCTCCGTGGCCGCCCGCCAATCTTCCTTCTTGATGGCCTCCCGAATCCCCGTCACGAGGGATGTGGCATGCGCGTCTCGATCGGCGGGTGAGGTGGCGGTGATGAACGATTCAAGCAATTCGGGCAACGACAGGGTCATGATCAGGCCTTCTGACCGCCCAGCCTTCGCACCCGCCGCATCACACCACGCGAGTAGCGCAGCACCGCGGGCGGCACCCACTGCGCGAGATACTGATCGCGGCGCAGCGCAGCGGCCTCGCGACGGATCTGCGCGTCATCGCCGGGGCGCGCCGCGTACATCGTCGACAGATTGGGCACCTCCTCGTAGATCGCCTTCGACGCGGTGTAGTAGTACAGCGCGACAGACCGGCGGAGCACCCCGTCGGGCGTCGTGAGCGGATCGGGATGACCGTGGTACGAATCGGCGTCGGTATTGAAGATCACGCAGCGATTAAAGATCGGCGCCACGCTCTTGACCTTGGCTTTCATGTCGCGGCTCCACAGTTCAAGCGAACCGTTGTACTCGTCGCGCCAGTTCTCGTTGAGGTAGATGATCACGTTCATCCGCCGGCTCAGGTGCAGGCGATTGTTGATCCGGAAATCGGCGTGGATGCCCAGCTTGCCGCCCCGGCCGATCTCATGAAAGCCGCCGCCGACGAAGTACGGGTCGGGGAGCAGTCCCTCCATCGACGAGAGCCCCTCGAGAAACTCGAGGAAGGGCTGCGAATTGAAGAAGTCGAACGCTCGGCGGCAATAGTCATCGCAATCGGCCGGCAAGATCTGGCGCTTGTGATGACCCGCATAGCCTGCGTCGAACACCACGTCTGATGCCAACTTGTCCTGTGGGAAGTGCTCGAGCAACCCATGCAGCAGCTCCGGCGGCAGGAAGTTCTCGAGCACGATGTGGGGGAACGGCTCAGCGAAACAGTAGTCGCTCGACAGCGACTCGCCGATCTGGCGCGCCCGGGCCGGGTCGAGCTTGAGTCCGTCCGCAACGTCGATAGGCAATACTGGAGTCACACGCGTTCCTAACCTGCTGAATTCATTGAGCATTTAAGTATATCGACGCAGGATCAGAGATCGCGGCGACATCGGGCGAATCCCGTGCAGTGATGCGCACCCGCCCGCTCCCCGATCACACACGCCCTTACACCAGCACCCGCTCGATCCCGCCGTCGTTCGCGCGCTCCACGTAATCCGGCATCCAGTCCGCACCGAGAATCTGGTTCGCCATTTCGACCACGATGTAGTCGGCCTTGAGCAGGCCGTTGGTCAGGTCGCCGGTGTAGCGTGACAGGCCCTGGAGGCAACTCGGGCAGGACGTGAGGATCTTGACCGGCCCCTTCTCGGCAACGGCGCCGGTCGCACGCAGCGCGGCTTCGTCCTTGCGCAATTCCTCTTCCTTGCGGAACCGAACCTGGGTGGAAATGTCGGGACGCGTCACGCCCAGCGTGCCGCTTTCGCCGCAGCAGCGTTTGCTCTCGCGCACGTTGGGCCCGACCAGCGCCTTGACCGTCTTCATCGGCTCCTGCAGCTTCATCGGCGTGTGGCAAGGGTCGTGATAGAGATAGCCGCCGCCGGAGGCCGCCCCGAGCGTGATGCCCTTCTCGAGCAGGTACTCGTGGATGTCGATGATCCGGCAGCCCGGGAAGATCTTGTCGAACTGGTAGCCCTGCAGCTGGTCGTAGCAGGTGCCGCAGCTGACCACCACGGTCTTGATGTCGAGGTAGTTCAGCGTGTTCGCCACGCGATGGAACAGCACCCGGTTGTCGGTGATGATCTTCTCGGCCTTGTCGAATTGCCCCGAGCCGCGCTGGGGGTAGCCGCAGCACAGGTACCCGGGCGGCAGCACCGTCTGCACGCCGGCGTGCCAGAGCATCGCCTGCGTCGCCAGACCCACCTGCGAGAACAAGCGCTCAGAACCGCAGCCCGGGAAGTAGAAGACGGCCTCGGTCTCGCTGGTTGTCGTCTTCGGGTCGCGGATGATCGGGACGTAGTCCTTGTCCTCGATGTCGAGCAGCGCGCGCGCCGTCTTCTTCGGCAGACCGCCCGGCATCTTCTTGTTGATGAAGTGGATGACCTGTTCCTTGATCGGCGCGGTGCCGACGGTGGAAGGGGGTGCCGCCGTCTGCTTGTTCGCCAGCCCGCGCAGCAGGTTGTTGGCGATGCGCTGGGCCTTGAAGCCGATGTCGACCATGCCGACGCGCAGCATCTTGATCGTCTCGGGATTGGTCGCGTTCAGGAACATCATCGCCATCTTGTTGCCCGGGCGGAAGCTCTTCTTGCCCATCTTGGTCAACAGGTTGCGCATGTTCATCGACACGTCGCCGAAGTCGATGTTCACCGGGCACGGGCTCAGGCACTTGTGGCAGACGGTGCAGTGGTCCGCCACGTCCTCGAACTCCTCCCAGTGCTTGATGCTGACGCCGCGGCGCGTCTGCTCTTCGTACAGGAACGCCTCGACCAGCAGCGAGGTCGCGAGGATCTTGTTGCGCGGGCTATACAGCAGGTTCGCGCGCGGCACGTGCGTGGCGCACACCGGCTTGCACTTGCCGCAGCGCAGGCAGTCCTTCACCGAATTGGCGATCTCGCCGATGTCGCTGCGCTGCATGATCAGCGACTCGTGGCCCATCAGCCCGAAGCTCGGCGTGTAGGCGTTGGTCAGGTCGGCCTTCAAGCCTTCGCCGCGCAGCAGCTTGCCCTTGTTGAAGCGTCCTTCCGGGTCGACGCGCAACTTGTACGCGGTGAACTCCGCCATCTCCGCCTCGGTGAGGAACTCGAGCTTCGTGATGCCGATGCCGTGCTCGCCCGAGATCACGCCGTCGAGACTGCGTGCGAGCTTCATGATGCGCGCGACCGCCTCGTGCGCGGTCTGCAGCATCTCGTAGTTGTCCGAGTTCACCGGGATATTGGTGTGCACGTTGCCATCGCCAGCGTGCATGTGCAACGCCACCCAGACCCGGCCCTTCAGTACCTGGCCGTGGATCTTCTGGCACTCGTCGACGATGGGCTTCAGCGCCGCGCCGGCAAAGATGCTCTGCAACGGCGCGCGGATCTGCGTCTTCCACGACGCGCGCAGCGAATGATCCTGCAGTTCCTCGAAATACGTGCGCGTCGCGTTCGGCTCCTTCACGTCGAGATGCGTCAGCCAGTGCTGCCATTCGGCACCGACCTCGCGGATCAGGGAGAGCGCCTGCTGCACCCGGTCCTCGAGCAGCTCGGCCGACGCGATCTCGCCGGCGTCGTCGCTCTTGCCCAGCGGCAGGTCGCCCTTCTCGAAGAGCGCCTCGAGCGCCTCGACGAGCGCGAGCTTGTTGCGCAGGCTCAGCTCGATGTTGATGCGCTCGATGCCCTCGGTGTACTCGCCCATCCGCGGCAACGGGATCACGACGTCCTCGTTCACCTTGAACGCGTTCGTGTGCTTGCTGATCGCGGCGGTGCGCTTGCGGTCGAGCCAGAACTTCTTGCGCGCCTCGGGGCTGATCGCGACGAAGCCCTCGCCGGCGCGCCCGTTGGCCAGTCGCACGACCTCGCTCGTGGCGCGGGCGACTACGTCGGCGTCGTCGCCGGCGATGTCGCCGAACAGCACCATCTTCGGCAGACCGCCGCGCTTGCTCTTGGTCGCGTAGCCGACCGCCTTCAGGTAGCGGTCGTCGAGGTGTTCCAGTCCGGCCAAAATCGCGCCGCCCCGCTTGGCCTCGGCGAACATGAAGTCCTTGATGTCGACAATCGACGGCACCGCGTCCTTGGCGTTGCCGAAGAACTCGAGGCACACCGTGCGCGTGTGCGCCGGCATCTTGTGCACGACCCAGCGTGCGCTGGTGATCAGGCCGTCGCAGCCTTCCTTCTGGATGCCCGGCAGGCCAGCGAGGAACTTGTCCGTCACGTCCTTGCCGAGGCCTTCCTTGCGGAAGACGCGGCCCGGGATCTCGAGCTGCTCGGTGCGCTCCAGCGTCTTGCCCGAGGCGTCGAAGTAGCGCAACTCGAAGCTTGCCACGTCGACATCGTGGATCTTGCCCATGTTGTGGTTCAGCCGCGTGATCTCGAGCCACTTGGCCTCGGGCGTGACCATGCGCCACGACGCCAGGTTGTCGAGCGCGGTGCCCCACAGCACGGCCTTCTTGCCGCCCGCGTTCATCGCCACGTTGCCGCCGATGCACGAGGCCTCGGCCGACGTCGGATCGACCGCGAACACGAAGCCGCCGCGCTCGGCCGCATCGGCGACGCGTTGGGTGACGACGCCGGCCTCGGTCCAGATGGTCGCGACCTCGCGGTCCATGCCGGGCAGCGTCCGCATCTCGACCTCGGTCATCGCCTCCAGCTTCTCGGTGTTGATGACCGCGCTGTTCCACGTCAGCGGGATCGCGCCACCGGTGTAGCCGGTACCGCCGCCGCGCGGGATGATCGTCAGGCCCAGTTCGACGCAGCCCTTCACCAGACCGGCCATTTCGGCCTCGGTGTCGGGGGTCAGCACGACGAACGGGTACTCGACGCGCCAGTCGGTCGCGTCGGTCACGTGCGAGACGCGCGACAGGCCGTCGAACTTGATGTTGTCTTTGGCGGTCACGCGGCCCAGCACCTTCGCGGTGCGGCGGCGCAATTCGGCCACCGCCTCGAACTGCTGGGCAAACGCGGTGACCGAGGCACTCGCCAGTTGCAGCAATTCGCCGACCGCCGCATCGCGCTGCGGATCGGCCGCCGGCGTGCGGCGCTTCTCGACCTCGCCCAGCCGGTGATGCAGCGCATCGATCAGCAGACCTCGGCGACGCGGGTTGTCGAGCAGGTCGTCCTGCAGGTACGGGTTGCGCTGCACGACCCAGATGTCACCGAGCACCTCGTACAGCATGCGTGCCGACCGACCGGTGTTGCGCTCATCGCGCAGGCGGCTCAGCACCTCCCAGGCACGCGCGCCAAGCAGCCGGATCACGATCTCGCGGTCGGAGAACGAGGTGTAGTTGTACGGAATCTCGCGCAGGCGCGGCGCATGCTTCGCGGCTTGCGCCGCGGCGGTGATCTGGCTCAGCGGAGTGGGTGCGTTCATGGGGACCGGGCGCCTGTTTGCACCCGCGTTGGCACTTGAGGGCCGATGTTACCGCAGGCCATGTGGCACCGCAGCAATGCGGATTCGCACCACTGCGGTACGCCGCTGCGGATGGACCTGAGGTTCATCCCAATTGCGACACCCGGGCTTCACAGCGATAAACGCGCCTGTCATCAAGCGGACGCACACTTCGGGGTTGGCCACGAGCCCATCCCCAAACCTTCACGGAGCTGTCATGAAATTCAAATCTCTCGCAATCGCCTGCGGCGCCTTCGCGCTGGCCCTGTCGGGCCCGGCCCAGGCCCAGGTCGAGGTCCAGTGGTGGCATTCGATGACTGGCGGCCTGAACGAATGGGTCAACGACCTGGCCAAGGAGTTCAACGCCAGCCAGAAGGACTACAAGGTCGTGCCCACCTTCAAGGGCAACTACGACGAGGCGATGACGGCCGCGATGGCCGCCTTCCGCGCCGGCAACGCACCGCACATCCTGCAGGTGTTCGAGGTCGGTACCGCGACGATGATGGCGTCCAAGGGCGCAATCAAGCCGGTCGGCGAGGTGATGAAGCAAAGCGGCGTGGCGTTCGACCCGAAGGCCTACGTGCCGGCGGTGGCGGGCTACTACACCGCGTCGAACGGCGAGATGCTCTCGTTCCCGTTCAACAGCTCGACGACGATCTTCTATTACAACAAGGACGCCTTCAAGGCCGCCGGCCTCGACCCGAACAAGGCGCCGAGCACCTGGCCCGAGGTGGTCGCCGCAGCCGCCAAGCTCAAGGCCAACGGCAGCAAGTGCCCCTACAGCACCAGCTGGATGAGCTGGGTGCACCTCGAAAGCTTCTCGCTCTGGCACAACACGCTGTTCGCGACGCAGAACAACGGCTTCGGCGGCCCGAGCGCGCGGCTGGCGTTCAACTCGCCGCTGCACCTGCGCCACTTCGAGAACCTGGCCAACATGGCCAAGCAGGGTCTGTTCGTCTACAAGGGCCGCGCCAGCGTCGCGGTCCCGTCGTTCGTGTCGGGCGAGTGCGCGATGTTCACCGGCTCGTCCGGCTCGTATGCCGACGTGGCCAAGGGCGCGAAGTTCGCCTACGGCTTGGCCCCGCTGCCGTACTATCCGGACGTGGCTGGCGCGCCGCAGAACACCGCGATCGGCGGCGCCAGCCTGTGGGTGATGGCGGGCAAGAAGCCGGCCGAGTACAAGGGCGTGGCCGAGTTCTTCAAGTACCTCTCCAACCCCGAAGTGCAATCGGCCAGCCACAAGCGCACCGGCTACCTGCCGATCACGATGGCCGCCTACCAGCTGACCGAGAAGTCCGGGTTCTACAAGGACAAGCCCGGCACCGACGTGGCGGTGACGCAGATGATCCGCAAGACCACCGACAAGTCGCGCGGCATCCGCCTGGGCAACTTCGTGCAGATCCGTACCATCCTCGACGAAGAGACGGAAGCGATCTGGTCGGGCAAGAAGGAGCCGAAGCAGGCGCTCGAAGACGCGATGAAGCGCGGCAACGAGCAGCTCGAACGTTTCGAGAAGGCCAGCAAGGCCACCGCCGCCCAGTGAGCTGCCGGGCGATCCGTCGCCCTCCGACCGATCCGACCCCGCCGGCCTCTCCGGCGGGGTCGTTTCATTGACAGAATCCGAGCCTCATGGAAAAGCGCGTTCGCTTTCAATCCGCCTGGTTGCCGTGGGTGCTGCTGACCCCGCAGGTGATCATCATCGCGGTGTTCTTCTTCTGGCCGGCAGCACAGGCGGTGCTGCAGTCCATGCAGGTGCAGGACAGCTTCGGCCTGTCGACCGAATGGGCCGGTCTCGCCAACTTCAAGCAGCTGTTCGGCGACTCGGCTTACCTCGAGTCGTTCAAGGTCACCGCGATCTTCTCGGTGCTGGTGGCCGTGCTCGGCATCGCGATCTCGCTGGTGCTGGCGATCTTCGCCGACCGCATCATCAAGGGCGCGCTGGCCTACAAGACGATGCTGATCGTGCCGTATGCCGTCGCCCCCGCGGTGGCCGGCGTGCTGTGGGTCTTCATGTTCTCGCCGTCGATCGGCGTGGTGTCGTACGGCCTGGCCAAGTTCTTCGGCTTCGACTGGAACCACCTGCTGAACTCCACCCACGCGATGACGCTGGTGGTCGCCGCCGCCGTGTGGAAGCAGATCTCGTACAACTTCCTGTTTTTCCTGGCCGGTCTGCAGTCCATCCCGAAATCGCTGATCGAGGCGGCGGCGATCGACGGGGCGCGGCCGTGGCGGCGCTTCTGGTCGATCCAGTTCCCGCTGCTGACGCCGACCACGTTCTTCCTGCTCGTGATCAACATGGTCTACGCGTTCTTCGACACCTTCGCGATCGTCGACGCCACCACCCAGGGCGGCCCGGGCCGCGACACCGTGATCATGGTCTACAAGGTCTACCAGGACGGCGTGAAGGGCGGCGACATCGGCAGTTCGGCGGCACAGTCCGTCGTGCTGATGTTGATCGTCGTGTCGCTCACGGTGCTCCAGTTCCGCTACGTCGAGAAGAAAGTGAATTACTGAGATGGTCGAGCGCCGCGCCACGCTGGGCATCCTCGCCCACGCCATCATGATTCTGGGGATGCTGATCGTCGCGTTCCCGCTCTACCTCGCGTTCGTCGCGTCGACCCACGAGGCTCAGGAGATCGTGCAGGCGCCGATGCCGCTGCTGCCCGGCACGCACTTCTGGGAGAACTACAGCGCCGCCCTCACCGGCCACGGCGGCGGTGCGGGCTCGAATGCGCCGGTCGGGCGGATGATGTGGGTCAGCCTGGTCACCGCGCTGGTGATCACCTTCGGCAAGATCGCGGTCTCGCTGCTGTCGGCGTTCGCGCTGGTGTATTTCCGCTTCCCGCTGCGCGGGCTGTTCTTCTGGGCGATCTTCGTCACGCTGATGCTGCCGGTCGAAGTGCGCATCCTGCCCACCTACAAGGTCGTTTCCGACCTCGGCATGCTCAACAGCTACGCCGGCCTGACGATCCCGCTGATCGCCTCGGCGACCGCGACCTTCCTGTTCCGGCAGTTCTTCCTGACGGTGCCGGAAGAACTCGTCGAGGCCGCGCGCATCGACGGCGCGGGGCCGATGCGCTTCTTCTGGGACATCCTTCTTCCGCTGTCGAAGACCTCGATCGCCGCCCTGTTCGTGATCCAGTTCATCTACGGCTGGAACCAGTACCTGTGGCCGCTGCTCGCGACCACCAGCGAAGACATGTACCCGGTCGTCGTCGGCATCAAGCGCATGATCGCCGGCGGTGATTCCGGGAACGAGTGGAACATCGTGATGGCCACCGCGATCATGGCGATGCTGCCGCCGGCGATCGTCGTGATCTTCATGCAGCGCTGGTTCGTCAAGGGCCTGGTCGACACCGAAAAATAGAACTCCAGCAGAAGACACGCACATGGCATCCATCTCCCTTCGCAACGTCGTCAAGCGCTACGGCACCGGCCCGAAGGCCAACCCGGTCATCCACGGCGTCAGCGCCGAGATCGCCGACCACGAGTTCATCGTCATCGTCGGTCCGTCGGGTTGCGGCAAGTCGACCCTGCTGCGCATGGTCGCCGGCCTCGAGGAAATCACCGAGGGCGAGATCGCGATCGGCGGGCGCGTCGTCAACGACACCGAGCCGAGCGAGCGCGACATCGCGATGGTGTTCCAGAACTACGCGCTCTACCCGCACATGAGCGTGTTCGACAACATGGCCTACGGCCTGAAGATCGCGAAGGTGCCGCTCGACGAGATCAAGGTCCGCGTCGACAAGGCCGCGAAGATCCTCGAGCTCGGCCCCTACCTGCAACGCAAGCCGCGCGAGCTGTCCGGCGGCCAGCGCCAGCGGGTCGCGATGGGCCGGGCAATCGTGCGCCAGCCGCAGGTGTTCCTGTTCGACGAGCCGCTGTCCAACCTCGACGCGAAGCTGCGCGCACAAACCCGCCTCGAGATCCAGAAGCTGCATGCCGAACTGGGCGTCACCTCGCTGTTCGTCACGCACGACCAGGTCGAGGCGATGACGCTGGCGCAGCGCATGATCGTGATGAACGCCGGTCGCATGGAACAGATCGGCACGCCGGACGAGGTCTATCACCATCCGGCATCGACCTTCGTCGCCAGCTTCATCGGCTCGCCACCGATGAACCTGCTGAAGGGCCAGGCCGACGGCTCGCGATTCACGGCGGGCGGCCAGACACTGTCGCTGCCGGCCGCCGCGCCGCGCAGCGGCGAGTTGATCCTCGGCCTGCGCCCCGAACACACCGAGCTGAGCCAGACCGGCTCGGCCGGCTGGCCGCTGAAGGTCGAGGCGCTGGAGATGCTGGGTGCCGAACGCCTGGTGTACGGCCATGTCGGCGATTCGCTGTTCACGGTGCGGCTCGATGCGACGCTGGTGCCGCCGAAGGTCGGCGACATGGTGGCGCTGACGACCACGCCCGAGCACCTGCACTGGTTCGACGCGGCGACGACCCAGCGGGTGTGAGCACGATGCAGCCGTGGCCCTACCCGCTCTGGATCGCGCACCGCGGCGCCGGCAAGCTCGCACCGGAGAACACGCTCGCGGCCTTCCGCCTCGGCGCCGCGCTCGGCTATCGCGCGTTCGAATGCGACGTGAAGCTGAGCGCGGACGGCGTGCCGTTCCTGCTGCACGACGCGACGCTCGAACGCACGTCGTCCGGCACGGGCACGGCGGCGCTCGTCGACTGGAGCGGGCTGTCGCGCCTGGACGCCGGTGGCTGGCACAGTCGCGGCTACGCTGGCGAGCCTCTTCCCACGCTCGAGGCCATCGCCGCGTACTGCATCCGCAACGGCTTTGCGCTGAACATCGAGATCAAGCCCACCCCGGGCGCCGAAGTGGAAACGGGCGGCGTGGTCGCCGCGGAGGCCGCGCGCTTGTGGGCGGGCCAGACGCTGCCCCCTCTGCTCAGCTCGTTCCGCCCCGACGCACTGCAGGCGGCCCGCGAGGCCGCACCCGCGCTGCCGCGCGCGCTCCTGCTCGATACGCTGCGCGATGGCTGGTTGGACGAACTCCACACATTGCAATGCGTGGCCGCGGTGACGAACCACCAGATCATGGACGCCGCGTTGATCACCCGGCTTCACGCCGCCGATCTGCGTGCGCTGGTCTACACCGTCAATGAAACGGCCGACGCCGAGCGCCTCGCCGCACTCGGCATCGATGGCCTGATCACCGACACGGTCGACCGCTTCTCGCCCGGTCCGAGCGGCGTGCGCACCTAGGCCGATGCGCGCGCCGCGGCGGTGAGCGCGTAGACGCGCGTGTCGCGCGGCTCGCCCAGCGGGTTCAGCGCGTCGCTTCGCAGCGTGCCCTCCAGCGCGAATCCGGCGCGTTCGGCCACCTTCCAGCTGCGCACGTTCGTGTCGTCCATGCGCACTTCGACGCGCCGCGCCTGCAGTGTGTCGAACGCACAGCGCGTGAGTGCCCGCGCCGCCTCCGTGACATATCCGTGCCCTTGCCGGCTGGAGCGGCACCAGTAGCCCAGCTCGAAGCGGCGAACGCGCCAGTCGATTCGGTGCAAGCCGGTGCCGCCGACGAAGGCGCCCTCGCTGCCATCCGCATCCCGCTCGAACATGAACAGCGCCAGGTCCTCGCGCAGCAGGAACTTGCCCTGTATGCGGCGGCAATCGGCTTCGCTCTGGACGAGCGACGGCGCGGTCTGCGCCCACGGCATGAAGACGCGCAGATGGTCAAGCGATTCGCAGACCGCCGCGTTCAGCGCCGCGGCATCGTCGGCACGCGGCAGCCGCACGATCAGTCGGTCGGTCTCGATGCGCTCCGGCACCGGTTCGAGCAAAGGATCCATCACACGTCCTCCTGTCAGACGGGTTCGATCGCAGGGCGCGCGGACCGCACATCGGCCTCGGCGCCCAGCCAGTCGTGCTCGCTTTCGGGCTTGGGCAGGGCCCGCACCCGGCGGATCACCGGCGCGCGCCACGCCAGCAGCGCGAGCAGCAAGGCGCCACCACCCGCGAAGCCGAGCGCCGCGCGCAACCCGAACTGTTCTCCGAGCCAGCCGCCGAGCAGCGCGCCGGGGCCCGCGGGGATCAGGATCAACCAGCGCATCGTGCTCGTCATGCGCCCGAGCAAGTGCGGCGGCGTCACCGCCTGGCGAAGCGCCAGGAAGTTGATGAACACCAGCACCGCGCCGGTCGAGAACAGCATCAGCATCAGCGCGAACGCGGCGACTCCGAACGGCCCGACCGGTGCCACCGCCAGCAGCAGCCAGCCCGCGCCGCAGATCGCGACACCGAGCACCAGGCAGGGGCCGGGGCCGACCCGTGCACTGACGCGCCGGCCGACGACACTCGCCAGGATCGTGCCGACGCCCATGCCCATGTAGCTCAACCCGACCGCCTGCTCCGACAAGCCGAGCGTGCGCGTGGCGAAAAGGATCTGCACGACGACCGCGGCGTTGTGGCACATCTGCCAGACACCCACCGCGAGCGCGAGCGCGACCAGCAAGCGGTGCCGCAGCACGAAGCGAACGCCGGCACGCAGGTCGCGCATGAAATGGGCGTCGGCGCGCGGCCGCAGGTCCTCGACCACCACGATGCCGCGCAGGATCGCGGCCGAGACCAGCAGCAGCACCGCGTCGACCAGGAGCGCCAGCGGTGCGCCGACCAGCTTGATCAACGCGCCGGCCAGCCCCGGCCCGGCCACTTCGGCCCCCGAACCGGCGAGCGCATTCTTGGCGTGCGCCTCGACCAGCCGCTCGCGCGCGACCACCTGCGTCAGCACGATCTGCGCGGCCGTTCCGGCGATCGTGAAGACCGTGCCGAGCAGGAACGCACAGGCGTACATCCACCCCATCGAGAGCCAGCCCATCCACCAGGCGAACGGCACGCTGGCGACGACGACCGCGAGCAGCGTCTCGCCGGCGATGTAGACCGGCAGCTTGCGCACCCGGTCCAGCCAGACGCCGGTCGGCAGCGAGAACAGCACGAACGGCGCGATCTCCATCGCGGTCAGCAGCCCCATCTGGGTCGGGCTCGCGTGCAGCAGCACGGCCGCCGTCAGCGGCAGCGCCAGCATCGTGACCTGCCCGCCGAACGAGCTGATCAGGATCGACGTCCACAGGCGCCGGTAGGTCGCGTCGCGCAGCAGATCGTCGGCCGGCAGGCGCAAGCGGCCTCGCCAGCCGCGAATCGAATTCAACAAGACCTGTCTCATGGTCCTCACCTCTTTCGTCTTCTTCTCGCGGCATCGGGTGAGATGCCCTGATGGGTCGGTGGACCCGGTGCAGCGAAAAGAAGGGGCGTGTTTCCGATTCTTCCGCCGAGTTCTCAGCGGAAGCTCCTGGTCAGAAGCGGATGCCGAGAGGACTAATGCGCAGCGCCGAACTGCTTCAGCAGCCCGCGTGCGATGCCGGCCGGAGAGGCCGGTCGTTTCGAGTCGACGACGACGAGCCCGGGCGCGATGCCAGAGTCGAGCCAGACCGCGCCGACGCACGACTCACCGCGTGAAGCGGTGCGGGCGTGGGAGTGGAAGGCGGGGCTCATGGGTGGGCGGGTCAAATCGAGCCGAGATGGTAGCAGCGGGCAGCGGGCGATGACAAGCCGGCCGGGCCGGTCGGCGTTGCGCCGCATCCACTGCTTCGATGAGGCGGCGGCGGACGCCTCGCTCAGCTGCGGTAATCAGCGTTGATCTTGACGTAGTCGTAGCTGAGGTCGCAGGTCCAGACCGTGGTGGATGCGGCGCCGCGGTGCAGGTCGATCCGCACCGTGATCTCGCTCTGCTTCATCACCCGGGCGCCGTCCTCCTCGCGGTAGGTCGCCAGCCGGCCACCGTTCTGGACGACCGCGACGTCGTCCAGGAACAGGTCGATCTTCGTCTGGTCGAGGTCGTCGATGCCGGCATAGCCTACCGCGGCGAGGATGCGGCCGAGGTTCGGGTCGCTGGCGAAGAACGCCGTCTTGACCAGCGGCGAATGCGCGATCGCGTAGGCAACCTGGCGGCACTCGGTCTCGGTCTTGCCGCCGTCGATCTGCACGCTGATGAACTTGGTGGCGCCCTCGCCGTCGCGCACGATCGCCTGGGCGAGTCGGCGCGCGACCGCCACCACGGCGTCGCGCAGGCGCCGGCCGTCGCCGCTCTCGAACTGCGTGATCTCGGCGTGCCCGGCCTGGCCGGTGGCGATCAGCAGGAACGAGTCGTTGGTCGAGGTGTCGCCGTCGATCGTGATGCGGTTGAAGGACTGGTCCGCGGCGTCGGTGACCAGCGCCTGCACCAGCGCCGGCGCGATCACCGCGTCGGTCGCGACGAAGCCCAGCATCGTCGCCATGTTCGGCCGGATCATCCCGGCGCCCTTGCTGATGCCGGTGATGGTCACGGTACGGCCGCCGATCAGCAGTTGCGCGGAGGCGGCCTTCGGCACGGTGTCGGTGGTCATGATCGCCTCCGCCGCCTCGGCCCAGTGGTCGGCGCGCAGGTCGGCGATGGCCGCCGGCATGCCGGCGACGATGCGGTCGACCGGCAGGCTTTCCATGATCACGCCGGTCGAGAACGGCAGCACCTGCTCGGGCGCGATCTTCAGGTGGCCGGCCAGTGCGTTGCAGGTGGCGAACGCGCGGGCCAGCCCGTCCTCGCCAGTGCCGGCGTTGGCGTTGCCGGTGTTGATGACGATCGCCCGCGGCGCGGAGCCGCTGGCCAGGTGCGTACGGCACAACTGCACCGGGGCCGCGCAAAAGCGGTTGCGGGTGAACACGCCCGCCACGGTCGAGCCGGGGGCGATCGTCACCACCGTCAAGTCGCGCCGGTTCGCCTTGCGTACGCCGGCCATCGCAATGCCGAGCTCGACGCCGCGCACGGCGTACAGGGATTGGGGATCGGGGGCTTGCAGATTGACGGGCATGGCAGTCGATTCGAGCGGGGATGGCGGGGGATTGTGCATGCGGCCGCCCGACCCTGTAAGGCTTACGTATGGGCAAAGGTCGTGCACCTGCATTAGAGTCGGCCCGAAACATGCATCAGGTTGACGGTCCGTCGACAATTCGACGGCCGCACGGAATGCTGAATCACGTTGTCGGGAACCCATTGAATGCTGCCTTTCTTCGCTGACCTGGTGCTTCGCACCGACGAGGCGCGCCGAGATTTCGAGACCCATCCGGTCGTGCTGGACGCCGTCGCGCACGGCATGTCGATCGAGCGCTACCGCAAGCTGCTGCTGGAGCTGTACCAGGTGGTGTGGCACTTCAACCCGGTGTGCGCGGCGGCCGCGAGCCGCGTGACCGATGCCCATCGCCAGGTGCGCTACTTCCTGTACGAGCACATGCACGAGGAGTCCGGACACGAAGCGTGGGTGATGAACGACCTGGAAGCAGTGGGCGTCCAGCCGGACGACACCCGCGGTTACTGCCCGTCAGTGCATGTGCTCGCGCTCACCGGCTTCAATTACTGGTCGGCCGATCGGCGCCACCCGTGCTCGGTGCTCGGCATGATGTACGCGCTGGAGGTCATCGCCTCGGTCTATGGCGGCACGTTTTCGTCGGCGATCCGCGACTCCCTGCTGCTGGAAGGCGACCGCGGCGTCTCGTTCATCAGCTCGCATGCCACGATGGACGCCGAGCACATGATCGCACTTCGCCAGGTGCTCAACACGCTGACCGACGAGGCGGCGCGCGAGGCCATCATCGAGTCCACCCTCGTCAACTTCCAACAGATCACCGGGATCTTCGCGGCGATATGACCCCACACGAGAAAGCGCAGCTGACGGCGCTGATGACGCGCCCGTACAAGTACCTGCGACTGGAGTGGAACCCGGACCGGCAGGCGCTGCGCGTGCGCACCTACGTCAAGCCGATCCAGTGCTACAGCCTGGCGGGCATCGCCGAGATGCAACGGGTGCTCGACGACATCGAAGCCAGCCCTGGCCTGGTCAAGCACCTGGTCCTCACGTCCGACGTCACCGGCGTCTTCAACTTCGGCGGCGACCTGTCGCTGTTCGTGCTGCTGATCCGGGCGCGCGACGTGGATTCCCTGCGCATGTACGGCCGGCGCTGCGTGGAGATGGTGTGGTGGCTCGAGAACGCTTCCAAGCTGGGCGTGCACACGACGGTGCTGGTGCAGGGCGACACCTTGGGCGGCGGGCTCGAATCGGTGATGCCGTTCCACAAGATCATCTTCGAGCGCAGTGCTCAGGCCGGCTTCCCCGAGGTGCTGTTCAACCTGTTTCCGGGCATGGGCGCGTGGAACTTCGTGATCCGCAAGGCGGGGTTCTCGATCGCGAACGAGATGATCCTGTCGGGCCGCCTCTACACCGCCGAGCAGCTGATGCGGCGCCACCTGGTGGACGTCATCGTCGAGGACGGTGAGGGTGAGGCGGCGATCGAGGCGGTGCTGGCCCAGGTGCACCCGCGGCTGCGCGGCACGCTGGCGGCGCTGGAAGCCCGGCGCCTCGCGGCCCCGATCACGCGCGAGATGCTGATGGCGATCGTCGACCAGTGGACGACCTCGGCGCTGGACCTGAGCGACCGCGACCTGCGCCTGATGGAGCGGCTGGCGCGCGCCCAGGTGCGCAAGGCCGGAGACATCACCCGCGAAGGCGCCGTCGACGAGATCAAGCGCATGGAGCTGGATACGGCCTGGGGCGAGGAGCGCACCGGCATCACCGAGTGGTCGGCGCTCAACTGAGCGCCTGTCCACGGCCGTTCAGAGCCAGTTGCGCAGCAGCTCCAGCAGCTGCTCGCGCGTATAGGGCTTGGCCAGATGGCCATCCATGCCCGCCTCGCGCGAGCGCATCGCGTCTTCCTCGAATGCATCGGCGGTGAGCGCCAGGATCGGGACGCGGGGCGCCCCGCTCTTGGCCTCGCGGCTGCGGATCTCGCGCGCTGCCTGGTAGCCGTCCATCACCGGCATCTGGCAGTCCATCAGCACCACGTCGACATTGTTCAGTTCGAGTTGCGCCAGCGCTTCGATGCCGTCGGTCGCCTCGACGACGCTGACCCCGATCGACTGCAGCACCTCGCGCGCGATCATCCGGTTCACATCGTTGTCCTCGACGACCAGCACCACGCCCATCAGGCTCGACTCGCCGTCCAGGCCGCCGAGCGCCGACTCGCCCGGCGGCGCGTGCACGGTCTCGGGGTCGCGTTCCAGGTTCAGCGTGAAGCGGAAGCGCGAGCCGAAGCCCGGCCGGCTCTTGACCTCGATCGATCCGCCCATCGCCTGGACGATGGCCTGGCTGATCGCCAGCCCCAGCCCGGTGCCACCGCGCCGGCGACTGCGCGAACCGTCGACCTGATGGAATGGTTGGAACAGGTCCGGCTGCGCCTCGGCCGGGATGCCGATGCCGGTATCGCGGATCTCGAACGTGATGCCGACGCGCCTGTCGCGGGCCGGAACGGTGGACGGCGACAAGCGCAGCATCACGTCACCGCGCTCGGTGAACTTGATCGCATTCCCGACCAGATTGAGCAGCACCTGCTTGAGCCGCTGCGCATCGGTCAGCACCCAATCCTCGACATCGGGCTCGATGTCCAGGTTCAGCGTCAGCCCCTTGGCATCGGCATTGCCGCGGAACAGCGTCATCACCGAGAGCGCCATCGCATGCAGCGACACCGGCGCGTCGACGAGGCTGAGCTTGCCGGCCTCGATCTTCGAGTGGTCGAGCACGTCGTTCAGGATGCTCATCAGCGACGCGCTCGACTGAGACGCCGTGCGCACCAGGCGGCGCTGGTCCGGGTCGAGCACCGAGCGCCGCAGCAGCTCGAGCGAGCCCATCACCCCGTTCATCGGCGTGCGGATCTCGTGGCTCATCGTCGCCAGGAACTGCGACTTCGCGAGGTTCGCGCTCTCGGCGGATTCCTTGGCCAGCTGCAGCGACGCGTTCGCCGCATCGGCCTCGAGTGCGTGGCGAACGGCGCGCACGGTGGTGTCGCTGAACTGCTTCGCCGCCCGAACCATCGTGACGCCGTACAGCGCCACCAGCACCGCCAGCGGCACCGACCGCACCGACTCGGCGATCAGGGTGGCCAGGAACACGCTGCCCAGTTCGGGCACCGCGAGCCAAAGAAATGAGCGGCCCACCAGCGACATGAAGAACGCGGCTGTCGAGATCGAGCCGCAGGCGAACACCACATAGGCGGTGGCCGAGGTCCCGGACAAGTGCGCATAGATTCCGAACGAGCTCACGACCCACATCAGTCCGGCCAGCGCCGAGTTGCCCTCGAGCTGGCGCGTGGCGCGAGGCAGATCGGAATCCGGCAGGGTGTCGACATCGAAGCGGCGCGTGATCATGACGCGCCACACGCCGACCGCCATGCCGAGCAACGCGGTCGCGCCGGCGGCCACATAGAGGCCCGCGTAGTACCCCAAACCAGCCAGCACGACCACCGCGACGAGCTGCAACGGGACGCTGCGCGACGAGTTGTGCAGGGAGAGCCGCAACAACTCGCGTTGCACGGCCACATCGGTGACAGGGTCGTTGCTCATCCAGCGCCGAGCATAGCCTGCGCTGTGCGACACGACGCGCGCGGACGCTGATTTCTCCTGCGTCGCACGGGCACTTGGGTCAGACCGTCAGGCCAGACGGCCGTGACACTGCTTGTACTTCTTGCCGCTGCCGCACGGGCACGGGTCGTTGCGGCCGACCTTCGGCACCTCGTCGGCCAGCGTCGCCGGATCGGCCTCCTGCGAGACGCTGCCGTCCTCGTTCGGGTGGGTGTAGGTGACGTTGCTGATGCGCTCGGCCCGCTCCTCGATCGCCTCTGCAGCCTGCGCGACCTCTTCCTGCGACTGGATGCGCACCGTCATCAGCACGCGGGTCACGTCCATCTTGACGACGTCGAGCAGTTGGGAGAACAGCTCGAAGGCCTCGCGCTTGTATTCCTGCTTCGGGTTCTTCTGCGCGTAGCCGCGCAAGTGGATGCCCTGCCGCAAATAATCCAGCGCAGCCAGGTGCTCGCGCCAGTGGGAGTCGATCGACTGCAGCAGGATCATGCGCATGAAGGGCGTGAACTGCTCGAGGCCGACCCGCTCGACCTTCTCGTCGAACGCGGCATTCGCGGCGGCGACGACCTTCTCGACGATCTCCTCGTCGGTGATGGACGCGCTCTTCTCGACCTCGGCCTTGAGCGGCAACACGACGTGCCACTCGTCGGCCAGCACCTTCTCCAGGCCGGCCAGGTCCCACTGTTCCTCGACGCTGTCGGCCGGCACGAAGGTGCGCACCACATCGGTCATCGTGCTCTCGCGCAGGCTCGCGATCTGCGCGGCCAGACTCTGCGCCTCGAGGATGTCGTTGCGCTGCTGGTAGATCACTTTGCGCTGGTCGTTGCTGACGTCGTCGTACTCGAGCAGCTGCTTGCGCACGTCGAAGTTGCGCGCCTCGACCTTGCGCTGCGCGCTTTCGATGCTGCGCGTGACGATGCCCGCCTCGATCGCCTCGCCATCGGGCATCTTCAGCCGCTCCATGATCGCGCGCACGCGGTCGCCGGCGAAGATGCGCATCAGCGAGTCGTCGAGCGACAGGTAGAAGCGCGAGGAACCCGGGTCGCCCTGGCGGCCGGAGCGGCCGCGCAGCTGGTTGTCGATCCGGCGCGACTCGTGGCGCTCGGTCGCGATGATCCGCAGGCCGCCCTGGGCCTTGACGCTGTCGTGCAGGCCCTGCCACTCCGCGTGCAGCTTGCTCGCGTAGGCCGCCTTGTCGGCCTCGGTGGCGGTCTCGTCGGCGTCGAAGGCCTTGATCTGGTTCTCGACATTGCCGCCGAGCACGATGTCGGTGCCGCGGCCGGCCATGTTGGTCGCGATCGTGATCACGCCCGGACGTCCGGCTTGCGCGACGATCTCGGCCTCGCGCTGATGCTGCTTGGCGTTGAGCACGTTGTGCGGCAGCTTGGCCTGCAGCAGCAGCCCCGAAATCAGCTCCGAGTTCTCGATCGACGTGGTGCCCACCAGCACCGGCTGGCCGCGTTCGTGGCAGTCGCGGATGTCCTTGATCACGGCCTCGAACTTCTCGCGGCTGGTCTTGTAGACCAGGTCGAGTTCGTCCTTGCGGATCGTCGGCTTGTTCGGCGGGATCACCACGGTCTCGAGGCCGTAGATCTCCTGGAATTCGTAGGCCTCGGTATCGGCCGTCCCGGTCATGCCCGACAGCTTGCCGTACATGCGGAAGTAGTTCTGGAACGTGATCGATGCGAGCGTCTGGTTCTCGCTCTGGATCTGCACGCCTTCCTTGGCCTCGACGGCCTGGTGCAGGCCGTCGGACCAGCGCCGGCCGGTCATCAGGCGGCCGGTGAACTCGTCGACGATCACGACCTCGCCGTCCTGCACCACGTAGTGCTGGTCACGGTTGTAGAGGTGCTTGGCCCGCAACGCCGCGTACACGTGGTGCATCAGCGTGATGTTGGCCGGGTCGTACAGGCTCGCGCCCTCGGCCAGCAGGCCAGCCTCGCCGAGGATGCGCTCGGCGTTCTCGTGGCCGTCCTCGGTCAGGAACACCTGGTGGCTCTTCTCGTCGACCGTGAAGTCGCCCGGTTCGATCACGCCCTCGCCGGTGCGCAAGTCGAGCTCGCCGATCTGCTTCTTGAGTTGCGGGACGACGGCGTTGATGCGCACGTACATCTCGGTGTGGTCTTCGGCCTGACCGCTGATGATCAGCGGCGTGCGGGCCTCGTCGATCAGGATCGAGTCGACCTCGTCGACGATCGCGTACGACAGCCCGCGCGCGACACGGTCGGCCACGTCCTGCACCATGTTGTCGCGCAGATAGTCGAAGCCGAATTCGTTGTTGGTGCCGTAGGTCACGTCGGCCGCGTAGGCGGCCTGCTTCTCCTCGCGGCTCATCTGCGGCGTGTTCACGCCGACGGTCAGGCCGAGGAAGGTATACAGGCGCCCCATCCACTCGGCATCGCGGCGCGCGAGGTAGTCGTTGACGGTGACGACATGGACGCCCTGGCCGGTGATGGCGTTCAGATAGACCGGCAGTGTCGCCATCAGCGTCTTGCCCTCGCCGGTGCGCATTTCGGCGATCTTGCCGTTGTGCAGCGTCATGCCGCCGATCAACTGCACGTCGAAGTGGCGCATCTTGAGCACCCGCTTGCCGCCTTCGCGCACCACGGCGAATGCCTCGGGCAGCATCTTGTCGAGCGACTCGCCGGCCTTGAAGCGCTGCCGGAATTCGTCGGTCTTGGCGACGAGGGCGGCATCGTCGAGTGCCTCGAACTGCGACTCCAGTGCGTTGACCTGGGCCACGACCTGCCGGTACTGCTTCAGCAGGCGGTCATTGCGGCTACCGAAAATCGAGGTGAGGAGCTTGGGCAACATGCGGCGTCTGGGTTGGGAACGGGGCAGCGAGGCCGCTGGCGCGGGCCGCGGAACGCGTGGCGCCGCTCCGCTGCGGAGATCCGCTGAAAGTTCAGGCTAGGTGCGGTCGACCGGGCGCCAAACAAGGTTTCGCCGGCGCGGCGGAGCAGCCAAAGCTGTGAATTTTAACATTCAGCCCGCGGCCGACCGGGGGCCGATCAGCGCCGCGGGCGGGAGGACTTGGCGGCGGCCGCGAGCGGCGCGTCGCCGCCGGCGAGGAACCTGGCGGGATTCTGCGGCACGCCATCGACCAGCACCTCGAAGTGCAGGTGCGGCCCGGTGGAGCGTCCCGACGTGCCGACCTCGGAGATTACCTGCCCGCGCTTGACCAGGTCGCCAGCGCGCACCAGCACCCGCGAGTTGTGGGCGTACCGGGTCACCAGGCCATTGCCGTGGTCGAGCTCGACCAGCTGGCCGTACTCGGGATGCTGCTCGCTCGATAGCACGACGCCGCCGGCCGCGGCACGCACTGGCGTGCCGATGTCGCTCGGGAAGTCGAGCCCGGTGTGCAGCGCCGCGCGGCCGGTGAACGGGTCGGCACGGAATCCGAACCCGGAGCCGACGAGGCCGTCGACCGGGCGGCTGTTGGGGATCATCAGCGCGGTCAGCCGCGATTCCAGCAGACGGGATTCCAGCAGCGTGAAGACATCGGTACGCTGGTCGGCCTCGATGCTGACGGCGTCGAGCGCGTCGCCGAGTTGCTCGAGCGATGGCGCCACGCCGGCGGCCAGCGGCACGAACGGACCACCCTGCCCACCGGCGCGCGGAACCGACTTGAGTTCCTCCGGCTTGACGCCGACAGCGGTCGAGACGCGGTCACCCATGGCCTCGAGCCGGATCAGCTTGGCCTGGACCTCGCCGACCTTCTGCGCCATCGCGTCGAGGTTCTCGCGCATGAAGCGGTCGCGCTGCGCGAATTCGTCGCGCACCACGAACCGCACCAACTGGCTGACGACCGGCCAGCCTTCGCGCGCGGCCTTCAGGAAGACCAAGTTGTAGACCGTGCCGGACAACAGCGTCAGGCCGACGACCAGACCGAGCAGCGCGGCGCCGAGTTGCCAGCGGTTGAAGCGCAGCACGCGCGTGCGGGCCAGGCTGCCATGGGTGATCAGAATCTGCATCGCTACACTCCCTCGGGTGAACCCCAAGCATTCCTCGCGACCGCCGCCGGTCACACCCGATGCGCTGCGCATCGAGCAGGCACTGGCCCAAAGCGCGCCGCTCGCCCGCCTGCAACTGCTGATGCGCGACTCCAACGCCCGATTCGAGGCGATCCGCGCCGGCATGCCGTCCGCGCTCGCCGCGCACGTCCGGCCGGGCCCGGTCGACGAGAACGGCTGGTCGCTGCTGGCCGCCAATGCGGCGGTGGCCGCGAAGCTGCGGCAGTTGCAACCGCGCCTCGAAGACCTGCTGCGCGAGCGGGGGTGGGAGGTTAGCGCAATCCGGGTGAAGGTTCAATCGACATGACCGGCCGGTGCCGGCGCCACGCGCTGATCGCCGCGGCGCTGGCGCTCGGCCTGTCGGCGACGCCGACGCTGCGGGCGCAGGACGCGGGCACCTGGGAGTTCGACCCCCCGGCAGACACCTTCGATCCCGCCGCGCTGCTCGACTTGCGCCGCCTGAACGAACCGTTGGCCGGCGCGACCGGCTTCGTGCGGGTGGGACCGGACGGCAGCTTCGTGCGCGGCGACGGGCAACCGATCCGCTTCTGGGCCGTCAACACCGACACCGGCCACGGCCCGTTCGTCGCCAGGCCTCTCGGGCCGAAGACCGCGCCGGACCTGTCGCGCCATGCGCGCTTTCTCGCCAAGCGCGGCGTCAACATGGTGCGCCTGCACCGGCAGATCAGCCCCGACCTCGCCGCGCACCCGACTGCCGCGATCACGGACATCGACGAGGCCGAGCGCGACAGCATCTGGCGCACCGTCGCCGCGATGCGCCGCGAGGGGATCTACGCGACGATCTCCCCCTATTGGGCCGCGCGGATGAAGTTCGCGAAGACCTGGGACATCGCCGGCGGCGCCGGGCAGGCCGCGTGGGGCCTGCTGTTCTTCGACGAGACCTTGCAGACGGCCTACCGCACCTGGCTGAAGAAGCTGCTGACCGAAAAGAATCCGTACACCGGCGTGGCGCTGGCGCAGGACCCGAGCGTCGCGCTGATCCAGCTGCAGAACGAGGACAGCCTGCTGTTCTGGACCGTCGACTCGATCCAGGGCGCGCAACGCCAGGCACTGGAGACGCGCTTCGCACAGTTCGCGGCCGGGCGCCACGGCTCGCCCGAGAAGGCGCTCGCGGCCTGGGCGGGCGAGCGCGCACCGGGCGACGCGCCGGAAGCGAACCGCCTCGCGCTGCTGCCGATGTGGCAGCTCACGCAGGCGCCGCCCCGCGGCGGACGCGCCGCGCGGCTGGCCGACCAGACCGAGTTCTACGCCCGCACGATGCAGGCGTTCAACGCGCGCACCGTCGACTACCTGAAGCGCGAACTCGGCGTGCGGCCGCTGATCAACGCCGGCAACTGGCGCACGGCGAGCAACGCGCGGCTGGGCGACGCCGAACGCTGGTCGTACACCGCCGGCGATGTCGACGCCACCAACGTCTACACCGGCGGCCTGCACGAAGGTCCGTCCAACGGCTGGGCGGTCCTGAACGGCGACCGGTTCACGCGCGAGAGCGTGTTGCGCGATCCGGCCGCGTTGCCGATCAACCTGCGCCAGACGCAAGGGCGATCGATGCTCGTGACCGAAGGCGGCTGGGTCGCGCCGAACGGCTACGGCGCAGAAGGGCCGTTCCTGATCGCGGCGTATGCGTCGCTGACCGGCATCGGCGGCTACTACTGGTTCAGCACCGGCGAGGAAGGCTTCGCCCCGCCGCGATCGGCCAACGGCTACCTGCCGTCGCTGCAGAAATGGTCGTTCGCCGAGCCCGATGTGCTCGGCAGCTTCCCGGCTGCCGCGCTGGCGTACCGCAACGGCTACCTGAAGCGCGCCGCGCCGGTCGTCGCCGAGGGCCGGCCGCTCGACGACCTGTGGAAGCGCCAGGTGCCGGCCGTCGTCGAGGCCAACGCCTTCGATCCGAACCGCGATGCGACCCGCACGACGTCAGGCGGGTACGCCGGCGCGGTCCCGCCCACGACGTTCCTCGCCGGCCCGGTCACGGTCGCGTTCGGTACCGATCGCGCCGCCACCTCGACCACCGGGCTGGCGGGGCGCGCTGCGGCGGGCATCATCCGGGCGTCCTCAGGGCAGATCGTGATGGACGCGGCGCGCGGGGTGTGCACCGTCGACGCACCGATGGTGCAAGGTGTCGCCGCCCACTTCGCGGGCGCGCCGGTGCACCAGCTGAGCGACGTGCGCTTCGCGTCGACGAATGCCTTCGGCGCCGCGCTGGCGGTCACTCTCGACGGGTTGCCGCTGGCACGATCGCAGCAGGTCCTGGTGCAGTACGCGACGCAGAGCCGGCCGACCGGGTGGGCTCAGGTGCCGGTGCAGATCGCGCTCAAGGGCGCTGCGGCCGTCGCCGGCTGGGAGGTGAAATCGTTCGGCACGGCGCCGTGGCGGGTCGAGAACGCGCAGCTCGACGTGACGATCCGCAACCCGGCGCTGACCCGCGCCACCGCGCTCGACATGAACGGCATGCCGGTCGCCGCCGTGGCGCTCAAACGCAATGAGGCGCAGGTGGAGTTCCGCTTTCCGGTCGGGACGATGTACGTGGTGTTGCGCTGAGGGCGCATGGTGCCGGCTGTCGGGATCGAACTGACGACCTTCCGCTTACAAGGCGGTCCGCATGGTATCCAGAACGATCCAGCAGCGTTTGCAAGACCCTCACTCACCGGGCTACAGTGTCCAATAATGTCTTTGACCGCCCGCTAATGTCCGGCTATAGTGGTATCCGAAGTGGTATCCGGACGGGGCTCACATGGTTCGCGCGACACGTTGGACAGAAGAAAAAGTAAAGGCGCTAAAGCTTCCGGAGGGCAAGGCTGAACAGCGGGTGCTCGTCGAGCCTGGCCTGTACCTGTACCTCCGCGCTCGCTCGACAGGCGAAATTGCCAAGCAATGGCAGTTCCGAGCCCAGGTCGACGGGGTGCGGCGTTGGCTGTCCCTCGGTTCGTTTCCAGCAGTGGGGCTCGCTAAAGCCCATGCCGAATTGCTGACACACCGGGTAGCCCACGAGTCAGCCAAGAAAGGCGAGGCCGACCACCCCGTAACCGCCGCCCGGTTCGCCCGCAAAGCCGCTCGAGCGGAGCCGACGGTTGCTGAAGTCTTTGCCGAATGGCTCGACGACAAGCGCATGGGCAGCCCTCGCAAAGGTGGCGAGCCAGTGCGCGAGCGCACCATTCAAGTGCTGGTAGAGAACTTCAACGCGGACATCCGCGACCGCATCGGCGACGGGAAGATCGCCAAGCTGAGTCGCGAGGGAGTTCAAGCCTGCATCGATGCGCCCCGGAAGCGCTCTGCGCCGGGTGCTGCCGCTCATGTGTTCCGAACACTCAAGGGCCTGACGAACTTCGCGATCAAGCGCGGGTACATCGAGGGCGCCGATCCCATGCGGGGCATAGAGAATCCCCGCCCCTACCGCCCTGCCCCGGTGAATGCGGCGAGCGACGCCGAGGTACTGACCCTGCTGCGCGCGGTGGAGGACTCCAAGCTGTGGGAGGCGACCAAGCTGGCGATTGACTTCCAGCTTCTGACTGGCGCCAGGCCGACCGAGGTCCGCCTCCTGACGTGGGACGAAATCAGCGAGAAGCGGTCGCTTTGGACGATCCCGAAGGAGCGCTTCAAGTCCGGGCGCGAGCACCGGGTGCACCTGTCGCAGCAGGCGCTAGCCGTTTTGGAGCGCGCCAAGGTCATCAAGGGCTCGAGCCCATTCGTCTTTCCGGGCTCCAACGCCAACGAGAAGAAGACGGCCGGCGCCATGGAGAAGATGGCGATAGCCCGGGCTCTGTCGAGGATCGCCAAGCGCACCGAGGAAGACGGCGGCAAGAAGCTGAGCCCTCATGATTTGCGCCGCACCTTCCGCACCATGCTGTCCCGCATCGGGGTGGCCCCTCACGTCGCCGAGCTCTGCCTCGGGCACATCGAGAAGGAGACGATGCGGCGCGTGTATGACGGTCACGACTACACGTCCGAGATGATCGACGCCTGGGATAAAGCCGGCGCACACATCGCGGCCCTGCGCCGCGGCAGTGCGCAGGTCATTCCCATCATGAAGGGCCGCGCATGACTCGCTCTCTGCCGAAATCTGCAAGCCGATTCAGCCGGGCACAAGCAATTCACGAGGCTGCACACGCAGTCGCGCGGGTCTACGTCGGCGCGGAGATTGGGTCGGCCACCGTCACCACCGACGGCGGCGGATTTGTGCGCGGTACCGGTGAACCATGGAAGTGCAGATGGTCTGGTCAACACGCGGGATGGGCGTATTTGCTGGTGCTCTTTGCCGGAGGCTACGCGGAAGCTCGCGTCAGCAAAAGGGCGGCCGCTACCGTCTTTCTCACCAACGCCAAAGACGACGCCCAAGAGGCGCAGCAGTCTCTTGAGATGCTTGTCGCTCAGGCTTTCGCCTCGGATCAAAACGCAGCTTGGCTTCGCGCAGAAGCGGACACGCGCGAGTTTTTGAAAGGGCATTGGCCGGCCATTGAGCGCGTTGCGGACGCGCTGCAGGCAGACGGCCACGTCAGCGCGTCGGAACTCGTGAATCTTGTTGAACTGGCGCCTCAGCAGTCCTGAGGCAAATAGCGAGGCCCCGAAGTGGTAGCGCACGACGAGGCCTCTGACCACAACGCACCCCCATGAAAGGAACGTGCACCATGGCTACCCAGACTTTAGGGCATACCCCGAAGCCAATCCGAATCGATACGACCTGGATGAACAAGGACGCCGCGCGCGTTTCTGCGGCGCAGGCCGCGCGCTTGGCCCACTACAACCAGCGGAAGGCACGCCCGTCTAACCGGAATATCGGCCCCGGCCCCACATTCACGCGCCTGCGGTTTCACGCCTATTTCCTGTGTACTGACATCGAACTTGAGCCTGGGACGCTCGTCAATGGAACGCCGGTCCCGGCCGGCTCACGACTGGTCAACTATCCTCTCGCACGGCCGATCACATCGCGGCGCCATGCGAAGAAGAGTCTCGCGAAGATTCGCCATCGCGTTCCCGGTGCTTATGTTGTCGAGTCCCGGCGCGCGGTGCCGAATGCGAAGGCGAACTGCCCAGTTCGTCTGCTCCTGTCCTGCGAGCAGAGCCAGGGGGTGCGTCATGCGTAAAGCCACTGGACCTACCCGTCGCGCATCGCAGGAACTGCCGGTGCCTGTTCACGCTGGTCGCAAGGAGTTGTTGATGCTCATGACCGAGCAGAGCAGCGGAAAGGGCGGAATATCTACGTACTACTCCGGGAGTCGTGCTCAATTCGTACTGGCCGGGATACCGAACGATCTGTTTCCGACCACCAAAAAGGCGACAGCTTTTCGCCTGAACCCGGGAGACAGTTGTTGGTTCGGGGGCGACGTACCGGCGTTCTTGATGCGCACCGAGCTTGGCTACGACCTAGAGATTCAGTGGGGCTACAAGGGGCCGTACAAGTGCGCCCACCCGGCATTGCAGGCGCTGGCGCACGCGATGAGCGCGAGACTTCGCGAGCTGACATTTGCTGCCGACTTCTACTCGCGCCGAGACGTGCCGCTCGAGAAACTCGCAGCCGCGCGGCCGCACTTTGACTACATCACGAACACACCGGTGGTGTTCGGCGACGAGTTCCACAAAAGTCTGACGATCGGCCGCCTGAGTTCGTCGATGTGGCACGACATTCTGTCCGGCGAGATCCTGCCGGACAAAGCCCCGTCGACGCCGGCTAGTGATGCGCAGGCGGACCAGGGGTTCCAGAAGCTGATGCGCTCGATATCGGACAGCTAGCGCACTTTTCGCCGCGCCTAGCTCTCGGCTGATCCCCGAGGGTGACAACCGGGTTCCCTTGCCCGGCTGGCGCGGCACCTCTCCCAAGGACGCAGAAGGGCTATGCGATGAAGGGACTCGACTACTGGCGTCTTGCGGATGACTTGACCATTCCGGAGGCCGCTGCCCTGATAGTCGGAGTTGACCCAGGGTCCATGATCGTCAACCCACGAAACACCAACGACGTGTCGTTTCGAGAGGTGCTGGACGGACCGATCGCCGGACCAACTACGACAACGCCTAGAGAGTACGCGGCAGCACTGCAAGCACTAAAGCGGGCGGTACTAACTGGCCGCTTGGAGGTGATCGTCATGCGAGACGCCTGGCAACGACTGCTCGGCGAGGTTGAAGGCGACGACGAGCGGCTCCCCAAGTCCATTCGCGTTGTGGAGCGCGACCACGGCTTGGACCCGCGCTACCGAGCTCGCAAACTGCAACCGAACAGCGCAGAAATCATTACGTTGTTGGAGCCACACTGGGGCAGCACCATTGTCGGCGTGCAAGAAGTGCGACGTTGGCTCAACGAGCGCGGCATGAAACCCTCGTTCTTCTTTCCAACGGACACATCCGTTCCTGAGTATCTTGACCCTTGTAGCCCGCGGTACTCCTCGAGGCTCGCTGCGGCCGTGCACGCCTGGATCGCCGTCGGCGAACCGAAGGGACAGTCACCAAAGAAGGCGCTCTTGGACTGGCTACGCAAAAACCGGAGTGCCTATGCCGATCTAAACCATCCTAACGGTGAAGTGAACAACGCCGGGATCGAAGAGTGCGCCAAGGTGGCCAATTGGAAGCCTGATGGTGGAGTGCCGAGGACGCCAGGCTGACCGGCACCCACCCCTCAAACCCGCGCCGGCATTAGGTTTGCCGAGTTCGGCAAGTTCATTAGGGGTCGACTTTTCTGAACTCGACCTCCTAGTCTGTTTAGGCGTCGTCCGCTGAAATCCGTTCCATGTCCTCGGCTGTCCGAGGGCGTCCAACCAAGGAAGGCGACGTATGGAACGGCATCTCAGATCCCCTCTCGATATTCTCCGACCCCCTGCGGTCACTGGCGCATCGGGCCAGAGCAGGAGCACCCTTTACGCCAATGTGGCCCAGAGACTATGGACCCGACCGGTCAAGCTCGGCCCGCGAGCTGTCGGGTGGCCGGCCGGCGAAGTGGAGGCCTTGAACGCCGCACGCATCGCAGGCAAGACCGACGCCGAAATTCGGTCGCTCGTGTGCAGTCTCGAAGATGCGCGTAAGGCGGGGTTCTGACTCATGGCCGCCCCTTCGCCGGCGCTCGCACGAGCGCAAGACAACACGTCCACAAATGATGAAGCCCCGAGTACGGCAAATACTCGAGGCCTCGAAGTCCAACAAACGCACCTCGATTCTGACAGCCCGGCCGACAAGGTCAAGAGGCTGGCAACGCTGACCGCAAAGCTCGCACTTTCCGGCTATGCGCTCACGCAACTAGCCGACGGCCCGTATCTGGTAAGCCGATGGGACCGCACTCGGGAACTGCCGTCACTCTCCGAAGTTGATGCTTTCCTCGTGCAGATCGGCGGTGCCGCATGACACCCATCGCCGTGTATGAAGCCATTCGCCAGACCACCGGCGCGGCGCCGCAGGACATCAAGCCCCAAGGCCTGACCCGGTTTGCGACATCGAGCCGTCCGAGCAACCGTGACGGTTGGGTCCGCGTCCTTCCGGGTGGCATCGTGCGATTCGGATGCTGGCGCCAGGGCGTCTCTGGCTGGTGGCGGGACGGCGCTGCTGATCGAGCAGCTAGGCCGCCGCGCGACGAGGCCGCCGAGCGCGCAGCCGCGGCAGAACAAGAACGCCAGCGCCGTCGTGCCGCGCGTGCCAACGCGGCAATCTTCGACTCTGCGGAGCCACTCAGCCGCAACTCGCCCGTTGGCCGGTACCTCGTCAACCGCGGCCTCGGAAAGCTCGGCGCATGCCCTAAAGCACTCCGCATGACCACCCTGCCCTACTTCGCAGACGGCAAGGAGGTAGCTCGCTACGCGGCGATGGTCGGCGCAGTCACCGATCCGGCCGGCAAGTTGGTCGCGCTGCATCGAACCTACGTGAGCGCGGACGGGACGAAGGCCCCCGTGGGTCAGCCGAAGAAGCTCAGTCGCACGAGCGGCTTGATCGGCGGCGCCTCAATCAAACTCTTTGCTCCGACCTTGATCGACGGCACGTCCGTGCTGGGCGTGGCCGAAGGCATCGAAACCGCCCTGGCCTGCTACCTGGGATCGGGCATCCCGACCTGGTCGTGCATGAATGCTGGCGGCGTTCGGTCGTTCGAGTGGCCGGCAAGCTTGCAGTCACTCGTCGTGTTCAGCGACAACGACGCGAAGGGTGTCGGCCAAGCGGCAGCGCACGATCTTGCTGGGCGAGCCGCTGCAGCCGGGCTCGAGGTGCGCGTCCTGATCCCGGACGAGGTCGGAACTGACTGGCTTGACGCCTACGTCGCAGGGGGTTCGCAATGAGTGCCCGCTTGCAACATGCCTTGCAGGAGCCGATCGCCGATGGCTGGCCCGACGACGCGCTGCCGCTCACCGCGAAGCTGGATCCGCCACAACCGTTTCCGATGGATGCACTGCCCGCGGTGTTGGGCGACTACGGTCGAGTCATCCAGCGATGCACGCAAGCGCCCGATGCAATCGTCGGCAGTAGCCTCCTTGCTGCGGCGAGCTTGGCGGTGCAGCCCTTCGCCAACGTCATGCTGCCTCATGGCTCTATATCGCCGTTGAGTCTCTTCATCGTGAGTGTTGCCGAGTCGGGGGAACGAAAGTCTGCGGTCGACCGGCTCGTTCTTCATGCTCACTCGTCGTTCGAAAAGTTGAAGTCGGACGAGCACCGCGAAGCTGAGGAGCGACGCAGCAAGCTGTCGAAGGCAGACAAGGAAACCACGAGCATCCCCCGGGCGGCGGTGTTTCTGGCCTCTGACCCGACCGTCGAGGGCCTGTGCAAGTTGCTCGAGGCCGGCCTGCCAAGCATCGGCGTATTCAGTGCGGAAGGCGGACGATTTCTTGGCGGACACGGCATGTCCGACGAGTCAGCCCTCCGGACTGCGGCCGGCCTCAGCTTGTTCTGGGATGGCGCACCGGTCGATCGGGTGCGGTCGGGAGACGGGTCGTCGAAGTTGTTCGGCCGGCGGGTCTGCCTGCATCTCATGGCACAGCCTCGGGCGACGTTCGCCTGGCTGAGCAATCCCGTTCTGCGCGATCAAGGGCTGTTCTCCCGTTGCCTGGTTGCGTACCCAGACAGCACCGCCGGCACGCGGATGTTCCGGAATGAGCGGGCCGACGAAGCGCCAGCATCAGCAGCCTACGTGTCGCGCATGACTGAGTTGCTCGAAGGCCAGTGGCCGATCAACGAGTTCCATGAGTTGGACCCGAAGTGCCTGGGCATCGCCGACTCGGCGAGGCGGCATTGGATTGAGATTCACGACCAGATTGAGCGAAGCATTCCCGCCGACCTCAAGCCGGTGCGTGCGCTTGCCTCTAAGGGTGCGGAGCACTTGGCGCGCATCGCGGGCGTGTTCACGCTGATCGAAGACTCAAACGCGACGCGGGTGAGCGAAGAAGCCATGCAACGCGCCGCCAAGCTGATCGAGTTCTATCTAGACGAGGCGCTGCGCTTGGCCGGAGTGCAGCCGCTGCACGAGAAATCAGAGTCGGCTTCCCTGTTGTGGTCGTGGCTCGTCGCGCATGGCAAGCGGCACGTCACGCTGCCTGAGTTAGTGCAATACGGACCGAAGAAGTTGCGCAAGGCGGACACGATGCGCAGCACCATTGATGTACTTCGCGACCACTACATGGTCCGCAAGGTGCCCGAGGGGCTGGTTGAGTTCGACGGCAGAGCGCGCAAAGAAGCATGGGAGGTGCGGCTGTGACCTTCAGGCTTCGCATCCCCGGTCGAGACGACATCGAGCCCGCGCCCCCTGCTAAACCGGCTAATCTGCTAATCGACTCTTCCGCCCTGAGCGAGCCTCAGGTTAGCGGATTAGCAGGATTAGCCGACCCGGCGGCGAACGACGATGCGCAGGAGGACGGCTGGGCGGAGGGCGACCCGTCCCTCGACTTGGATGGCACTGAGGCAGTCGAGTGGGACGACGCCGCGGGGCCGGCGCCGTGGACGTCCGTTGAAGCGGCTACGCTGCAACGACGGAAGGCGCGAATTGCGTGGCTCGGTCACGGTGCGATCGCTAGCCGCTTGGCAGAGATGCTGCTGCAGCGCGACAGAGATGAAGATGACCGCCGGCTTTGCGTGGAGTGCGCCCACATCGGACCTGGGTGGCGATGTGCTCGTCGCGAGGCGGTCCTTGCAGACCAGCTTCAGCGGTGCCCTGCATTTGCGTCCCCAACGGGATGACCGCTGTGGTGGTGGCGCGCTATGGAGTCCGGTCGGTTCCCGCCTTTCTGGGGAAAGGCAGAACCGCCGCGCCTGGCCCCGATGGCGGCGGAGGCGCAGGGGCAACCGCCGGCTCTGCCTCCTTCCACGGAGGGTTCCCAGCGCCTTTTGCTGAACCAGGCGAAGTCCTTTCCTTCTCGTTCACCCGATCTCGCGCGAGGCGATCGGCCGCAAGCATTGGGGCGCACTGACGTTGTCTGTGCGTGCCGTTGAGGTGTCGCTCAAGGCCCAATGGGATCGAGTAGCCGCGCGAATAGGGGCCGGAGGAACCTTCGCCGCAAAGCGGACAGTAGGCACGCACGGTGCCCGGGAAGTCGCCCATCTGCTCACCGGGGCGCTTGTCCGAAAGGTCGATGACCTTCCGTGTCAACCAGTGGAGCCAGTCGAACAGGTCTTTGCGCGTAGACACCTGATAGTGAGTCGTGAGCAGGCTACGGGCGTTCTCGGGCATCAATTCGATGATGGCCGTCCGGGCGAACCAGAGCTCGTCCTCCAGCCTTCGAATTTTTGCGTCGCGGTCGTCGGGTGAGGTTGAACGGTAACGTGGCATCGTCAGACCCCCTGTGCGGAAGGATACGCCCACACCCATGGCGCTCGACGTGACCGAAGGCGTCTGCCTCGTCCGGGGCAATCAAACCCCCTCAATCTGAGGAAGTGCAGAGCAAGGGGGTGGAACTCCTTAGTCTGTTTGAGAAACTATGTTTGACAAACAGACCTAGGTGCCGCATGCTCTTGTCATCCGAACTCTCATGGAGAACGCCATGATTTCCGAAGACGAAGAACTGGGCTTGGCGCGCCGGGCATATGCGGCCTACTTCAAGGCCGGCAACAACGTCCAGCCATCTCAGCGTTTGAGCGGCGTAAAGAAGGCTGGCAGCCTGAAGTACGTCGTTCTGCGCGACAGTGAAAACGTGTTGGCCGTCTACCGTGTCCGCAATGACGGCGTCTTGAAGGGCCTGAAGCGCTGGCCCGCAGAGCTCCTCACCTGACCCCCGGAGCGATGTCGGACCAATCTCGAGACGCCTGGATGTTGGCCTTCATCGACGAGGCCAATGCGCTGCTGCCCGAGCCGCTGCCGAAGAACTTCGCCTGGACGCTGGCGCTGAGCCGCTGGGTCGCGAACACGGAACGCTCGCCGGCCACGGTCGCGTTGGAATGGTTCAAGGCCCGTCCGCAGCCCCCGAAAAGGGCCGGATGATGTTCGTCGATGTCGTCCCGATGCGCCACCGCGGCGAGAAGCTCTCGCAGACCATCCTCGCGATGACCGACGCGGTGCACGGCGATCTGACGATCGTGGCGGTTCCCTGGCGCCCGCTGTGGGCTCCGAACGAGAAGCCGCAGCCCACGCGGCTCGCCAAGCTGCAGAAGCCAGGCGCGAAGCCTGACGAGACGCTGCTGCCGCCGCTGCGCGACGCACGGATCGAGCGGATGAAGGGGAACGACTTCGTCGTGTTCGGCACTGAGGATCTCGGGTCGCTGTCGAAGCCGGAGTCGTTCCCGCAGTCCTGGTGGTGCCGGCTCATCGCCGCAGAGCAGACCGACGTGCCGGGGAATGGGCTGCGCCTGTAAACGCGAAGCCCGGGCGTCGCATCACCGCGCTGACTGACGCCTCGATGTTCTCAGCAGCCCGCCGGAAAAATCGACAGGGGGACGCGGGTCCGGAACACTGCAGTGCTTCCGCGGCTGGCTTGAAAGCCCGCCCCTCGAACAATCTGACACAGGTGTAACGCGCGTGGCCAATGATTCCGGTCAAGTGCGCACGATTGCGCGCCGATACACCCATCACTGGCTCTCAGCTATCGGCCTCGCAGTCAGAGAACTAACCCCTTCCAAGGAAATTATGAAACTCCAAGCCAACTTATACGCACTTTCAGCGCTCATCGTCGCGCTACATGCCGCTCTTGAAGCTCCACCGTCGAGCCCGCCGGCAGAACACGCGCTCTGTGACACTCACAACCGCGCGGCACCGGGTTGCCGGCACGACGAGCACGACGGCGAGCCGGCGGAGCCGCGCGGGCCATCTTTGCGCGGGCCAGCCGCAGCGTTCGGCGCCACCGGTCCGACTGGGCCGGTGAACACGGTCATCAACGTGGCGACCGGCTCGATCGGCGTCGCGGGTCTTCCGCCCGGCGCCCTCACCTGAGGGCTCTTTCCGCTCGGCCGCTCTTGCCGACACCTAGAATCAGCACATGCTGAAGCGCTTCGGCCACTGGATCATCTTCATCGCCCTGGTGCTCCAACTGGTGTCGTGCGTCTTCTTCGGGCGGTCCAACATGCCCGAGGTTCCGTTCTAGTCGACCGGCACGATTGACCGCGCCATTTGGTTGCGCCGGTCCTGCAGCGTGCGGATCAAGGTCCGCTTCTCGTCGCCCGGGCGGTCGCTCTAACTCTTGGGCCTCTTTTTGTCCGGCGACGGGAACATCTCATCGAACAGCTCCCCCGGGACAGCGGTCTCGACCTCCTCTACGTCTGTCCCGCTCAGTAGGTCGAACGACGAGACAAGCCAGCCACCGTTCGTTGACACCTCGGGCAAGTCGGTCTGGGATAGGCGCTCGGGTTGAGGTGGCGCCTCGGGGTCTACCCATTCGCCAAACGGAGCGCGCTCGCTTATGCGCCAGACCATTCTCTTTGGCCTGGACGGCAGCCCATGAGCAGACTTGAACGTGGCCACGATTGATAAGCAGCAGCACTGGTCTCTTGTGACAGGACCGTTCGATGCTACGACCAGGCAGCGAAGACTTAAAGGCTCGCGCTGCACTATCGACCCGGGAAGACTACTGACGCGGCTCACGACTCAGCCTGTTCAGGGTACAGGTCAGCCATGACGGAGGGGTCCAACTGCCTAGATCCGATGATCTGTACCGGCTCTCGCTCAGGGTGTGCCGCCCGGCACCACCAAGCCTGAGGGAACGTCTTGAAGACACGTTCCGTCATTCCCTCTTCCTCGATGCCAAAGAGAATGAAGCTGTCGCCACTCATCCGAGTTAGACGGACGTGGTCCAAGGCCGGCAGCAGCATCTCGAAGCGCTTGTCATCTGCCAGCACCGCAATGAATACCACCTCCTTGCCCGGGCCGAGCCGCGACCTGACGGTCAGTTCGCCAATGACGCGCTGAGCCGCCTTGATGGCCTCCCGGGGCAGCTTCTCGCCCTTTAGCCGTAACCGAACGACTTCTACCCTCATAGCTCCCTTCAGAGGGCCGCTGGAGGGGGCAGGATAGGCGTTAGCCAGGCGTCAACGGCGCGGGCCGGTTCGAGGCTGGACAGGTGCTCGTCCTTCCACAGTTCAGCGGCCACGTCCTCAAGCTGTCCGGGGTTGATCGAGCGCCAGCGGTAGTGCAGGCGGTGGGCGGCAATCGCAATCCACTCGGGCGGAGTTAGGTGATGGTCCATGATCGTCTCCGGTTGAAGACGGACTACTGTACATAACCACAGTGCCACGAGCGATTGAGTTTCGCAATCAATTTCTGGTCATTGATCGTGTGTCTGGCAGTGTGTCGGACGGCGCCTTCAGCGTGAGGCGCGCTTCTCTGTCGCGCCCGCCTGCGACCGGGGCGGAATATCCGATCAGCGCCACTTGCGCGTCGATAGGAGCCTCCCATGTCCGATGACCAGACAAACGCTAGCGGTCAAGATCGCAAGCGCATCAACGTCAACCAAGACTACGAACTGAGGGACTGGTCGAAGAAGTTCGGAGTCACGCCCGACCGATTGAAAGAAGCGGTAGCCGCAGTCGGCGATCGAGCCGAGAAGGTTGAGGCATACCTTAAGGGCGGGCGCTGAGATGCTTGCCTGCACGGATTGCGGCACTAACTATCAAGAAGCAACCGGATGGGCGCCAGGCGTATGCGGTCAGTGCCTTGCCGACCAGATCGAAGCGAGCCTGATGCTTCAGTTGCTGGGGCCTCGTAAACCTGCGAAGCGCGCGGATGAATTGCGCGAAGACGCGGTCGTCGAGCCGGTGCCAGGGCGGCGCACAGCGTGAGCGCGATGCAGAAGATTCCGAAGGACGAGTGGATGCCGCGCTTCGCCAAGAAGCTGAGGGAACTGCTGCCGGAGGTGTCTGGCAACGAAGCGATGGAGTTAGCCCTAGCCGAGGCGACGTACCCCGAAGCAGAGGATCTGACGCCCGAAGAGGCAGTAGAAATCTATCTGCTTGAAGAACCGCCCGCGGACGTCGGGCACCCGGCACAGAACGGTCGATGAGGGGCGTGCGCGATACATGAGCGCGGACAAGGACCTTTGGGTAACTGAGTTCGTTAAAGAACTCGTCCTCCGCGCACATCCGCCAATGCCGAAGAAGTCCGCAATGAAGGCTGCGCTGAACCTGTGGCCGTACCGGAGCACTCAGGCACCTGAGAGGTCAGCGCGCGATTGGGCAGCCTCGCGTCGAATCCGATAGTCAATCATCTGGGAAACGAAGGAACACGATGCTGCTCGTCCTAATTGGCTTGGTGCTGGTCGCGCTAAAGGCCACCGCGATTGGCCCCTTTGCTGAGTGCCCTTGGTGGCTTGCAGTCGCCCCATTGGTGCTTGCAGTCTTGTGGTGGAGGTTCTCCGACGCGACAGGGCTTGATAAGCGCCGCGAGATGAAGCGGATGGAGGAGAGAAAAGCTGAGCGTCGCCGCAGCGCCTTGACCGCGACAGGCCAGAGCCCCGAAGCCGAACGGGCCTTGGCCGCTCGACAGCGTGAAATCGATCGTGTGGAAGGCCGACGCGCAAAGGACCGGCAAAAAAATCGTGACTCCATACTGGGGAGCCGGTTAGACAGCGAGCAGCCTGAGGTAACGAAACCAGGCGCGAAGTCGCCGGATTAGCGTTTTGCCGCAACGGTGCGTGGCTTCCGTCGGCGACCTGCCGGGCCTGGGGATGGACCGGGCCCCTGTCCAAGACGCCTCGGTTTTTTGCGGTCAGAAGGGCATCTGACGTACCGAGGGGATGCGTCGTCAGCCAACGTTGTGAGTTCTAGACGATGCGTCTTGTGCCGTTTGAGCTGAAGTTCGAGCAGGTGGAAGAGACCTTCTGGCATTGGGAGACCGTCCTCATAGTCTTGCCATCGTTCGGGCGACACAAAGATGAGAGACGCCGCCTGGGCTTGGTTCATGCTGGTCTCTTCACGTATCGTCCTGATGGTTTCAGGTTTCGGATTCCTGTGGGTCCGCGGGGGCCACAACCGAATCGGGCTCGCGTTCTTTGCCATCAAAGCTAACCGAACGTCGTCCCACTTGAGCAGCATCGGCACGACGCCCTGGTCAGAGCCTCGGATGCAAGCAGCCAGCCCAATATCTGAATCAGCGCCTGCGGCCCTGTAGTCCACTATCGTCGACTGAATGGAGGATCGCGCTCGGTCTACGTGTTCCGCGGCCAGATTTCGAAGAGCCATGTGCACCTCTCCCAAGCCCTGCACGCTTCGCCGCGCGACTCGGCGAACGTCAATTTTCTCTGGTTGCTTTTCCAGAACGTGAGCCTTGAAGCCCGCGTCTAACGCGAGGATGGCGCGGTTCCCGTAAAGCCTCACCGCCTCAACCCACCCGTTCGCATCTTCCTTAGACGCATCGCCGCTTTCAAACCCGTGGATCGCATTAGCTTTGTGCTGCACATAGTTTCTCAATTCGTACATGAACTGATAGTCGAAGCTTCGGTCGTACAGCTTGGACAGTTCCGCCTTCGCAGCCTTGCCGAAACTGGGCTCGAGCCCGAGGCACTTGAAGTCTTGAACGACTTGGTCGGCGTAGCTACGCATGGCGGTCAGCAAGTTCACGACGTGTCGATTGGCCGTCTCGATATTTCGAGACAAGTCGGAGTATTCGTACTGCGGCTCGGTCGTGGCGCGCAGGCCAATCTCGGTCAGGGCCTGCTCCAGCGATAAGAAGTTTCCCAGGAGAAGCTCGTAGCGCTGTTCGAAGTACAAAGCCTCGGACAAGACTTCTCGGGCCTGTGCAAGTTCCTTGTACCGCTCCTCCGGGATGCTCAACTGCAGGTGCGGTCCTAGGACGCGCTGTTCGAGGATGTACTCGGAAGTCATTTGGCGCCTTGCCCACGGGTGTTACGGCTCGCCCGCCATTGCCAAGGGGAGATGACGCCCTCGTCGCTCCACAGGCCCACATACTCGCGCCTAGCCAGCACCTCCATCGCCTGAATCTGCGGGTCGCTAAGGTAGCGTGTGTATGCCCAGGCCATCCCTGATCGAACCATCGCTGCGTTGGCGTCGGCGCCTTCGCAAATCACACGAGCCACAGTTCGCCCGTACCGGTCGCGAGCCGTCGGTCGAATCTCCGCGTTCCTGCGAAAACACAGGTCCGACAGGTGCCGCTTGCTGCGCTTACCAAATGGCTGACCCTTTTCAGGCGCATCGATCTCGGCAAGGCGAACCGTTAGAGCTTGCTGCCCTTGGTCTGTCTTGCATCTGACCTTCAAGGTGTCGCCATCAGAAATGCCGATCACTACGCAGAGCAATGTAGGCAAAAGCATCGGGCAGACTAGAGGAACCAGTTGTAGAAAAAGAAACCTGCGAGGAAAACCACTCCGAAGAACAGGCCCAGAAACGTGACGATCATGACGCGGCTTCGCTCCCGCCGGTCTGTCTTGTCCATTCTCGTAGCACCGTACCTGGGAAAGGCAGCCAAGACTGAAAGGCAGGCTAGCCCCGATGCCGCGAGGCTAGACAGAAGACACAAAACGGCAAACCCGATCATCCATTGCATGCGCGGCGCAACGAACACCTTCTCAACAAACGCGACGACTACCAGGAGGATTGCTGTGTCGAGCGTCGAGATGTGCTTCAGAACATCAAGCTGCGCCTTGTGCTGATCGATGATGCTGGAGTGCAGCTCCGCCTCGGTGAACTCACCAGGCTGGGTGTCCGGCGGGGTTCTGGCCCTCTTCACGGCGAAGCTAGTACCTTCGCCTTCTCGGCGTCGAATTCCTGCTGCGTGATGACGCGATCATCCAGCAACTTCTTCAGATTCGTGAGACGTGTGAACTTGGGGTCCACTCCCGGAGCAGAAGCAGTGGTCGAAGCGGGCTTGGCTACGCAAGCGAACACAATCTCCACTCGCGGGAAGTTGCCCAGGACGTGCGGCGGCACGGAGGTTCGCTCTCGGAGCGGCTGCCCCACTTTTCCCTTGCGATCGCAAAACTCGGTCATCCGCTGTTCGGCGTCATCCCGCACTGTCTGCAGCGACACGAACCCTGTACCACCCTGCCGGAATACACGGTACTCCTCACCGCCGCCTCTGTCGGTGGTGATTACCGCCTCTTCCCCTGAGTAGACCGCGCCGTCGAACATTGACTTGCTCGATACCACAGGCTGAATCGTTGGGCTTCCCGCACAAGCGAAGAGCAGGGCCGCCAAGGGCAATAGGAATGTCGTGCTGAGTCGCATCTGACGAGACTACTACGCTGCACGGCCACATTGGCCAGTCGTTCAAGGGATGGTGTACGGACACCACAGCCCCCGTTGCGATGTGATGAGTCAGCCGCCGATGCCTTGCCCGGCAGCGACTGCTTCCCAGCTTTCTTTTTTAGCCGGGTCGCCGCCCTTAAACCGGTAGCGTCCACTGGAGCTGTTGACCACATGGCCCACTGGCGGTTGGGACGGCATCACGGGCTGCCCGGTCATCATGTCCACGATGTAACCCGGCTTCTTGATTGGCGTCTGAAAGCCATTGATCATCACGATGTCCTGCCCACCATCGACGTGCATATAGCGCGGGCGGGACGCGTCGGCGGACTTCACTTGGGCGGCCCCATTGATGTTCGCAACGTTCTCTGCGGCAGTCCCGCGCAGCGCGGCAATGCCCAATGCGTTCTTGTCAGAAGCGGCATGCGTGAGAGCGCCGATGTCCTGGCCGCGCATCACCACCGAGTTGCCCATTCGCTCACGGGCGAGGTCCGTGCGGTCCTTGGCGCTGGCGCGGATGGTCTGGCCCAAGTTGCTGATGTCCGCGATCCCCTGTTGGGTGGTGCCTTGGTCCTGAGTGCCGGCGAGTTGGCCGTAGGCGCTCCGCGCTGTCGCCCGCTCGCGGGTCGAGCTCCCGAGTCGAGCAGCGCTCTCCAAACGGTCAAGCGGGTTCTGCCGCGCAAGGCGAGCATTTCGCTCCTCGGTCGCGCTATCTTTGAAACCACCTAGGCCAGGCGTCGCGTCGTTGACGTTCGCAACTGATGCGCGCAGTGCGGTTAGGTCGCGGTCTGACGCAGCGCCTCGCGCAACGGCGGCTGCGTCTGTCCCAACGGTCGATACTCCGTAGCCCGACTTCGATCCGGACGCCGAGCCGTCGGTAAAGCTGTTCCCGTCGCGCGTGTAGATATCGGCGATGCCACCAGCGAGTGCCGGCGGCGGGTTCACGAAACCCCGCCCAGCGCCGGCCCTGCTGTCTCCCGCAGGAATCGGCTTAGGCGGCGGCGCGGCGATGCCCTGTGACGCCGGCTTGAAGCGTAATTGCTCAGCGCGATCACTGGAGAGTTGGTTGTCGCCGTCGGTGACGAAGTTGAACGCCCTATTAGCAGCGTCAGGTGCGAAGTAGCCCGCGGCCCCGCCCGCGATTCCGAGTAGAGGGGATACGACTGGTGCGAGGGGACCCGTCAGGCCACCAATCGCAGCACCAGTAAGTGCGCCGATACCAGCGCCGCCGATGCGTCCCGCACCCTCTGCCACGCGACCAATCTGATCGATGCCGGTCATGCCGGGCGTGAGGATGTCCCGGCCCGCCAACAATCCCTCAGCGCCGACGGTCAGAGGTAGATTCGACTTGCCTGCGAGCTTCACTGCGCCAGCCGCCGCTTTGCCGACTGCGCTCATGGGACCGCTGAGGTTGCGCGATGGGATTGCGCTATTGAGCGCTGAGCGACTGGTGTCGACGGCAGAACCGATGGCTCCCCGTGCGGCAGCGAGGCGGGATGGTTGTGCCCCGACAGGCGAGGGAGGTGCCGCAATGCCTTGAGGCGGAGCAGCAATCGATGCGGCAGCCGGAGAACCAACGAACTCGGGCGGAACGTAGCCCGGAGCCATGGGACGAACGCCAAGGCCAGGGATGCCGCCGGGCGACGGCGCTGCGCGCCCATATGCCGTGCGCGGATCAGCGATTGGCTTGGCTGTTCCGAGCTCGGTCGCCTGGCCGACGGGAAGCATCGGACCCTTAGTCGCTGGGACCGGACCCGCAATGCTCTGTACCGAACCAGGCGGTCGGCGCGCCGCTAGCGGCTTCTGACCGAGTGCAGTACGCGGGTCACGATATGGGCTGGGCCCAGCAATGCCGAGGTCGTTCATGTCTGTCTCCGTCAGGCCGTCTCGGCCGATTCGTCGTGGTTGATGCCACCCGCCGGGACGGCGGTGGCGGGTGGTTCGGAGGAAGGACCGCGGCTCTGTTTGAGCTCTCGTTCTCGTTCTGCGGCACAGGGGTGGCAACGACCCCGCTGCTGCATGGAGGTCTTGAACTCGGGCAGGCAAGGGGCGCAGTAGTCGACATCGAGCCGAGCGACGAGCTTGACCTCTCGTTGGCCCCGATACTTTCCCAGGTCGCGCCTTCGAGCGATCGGAAGTCCGGCACAGTAGCTCAGCACCAGCCAGTCGATCCAGTTCTTGTCTCCATCCCAGCAGGCAGGGGTCGGAGGCGGGTTCGCGATGACTACCTGAACCGCTCGATGCGGGCGCACCAGCCCCTGACGCGCCTCGAGGATGCGCGATTCCATGTCAGGGTTTTGGTTCGCCTGCATGGCCGTCTGTCAGGCCTGGGCGGGGCGCCGATACGTGGCGCTGCGCGGGTCATCCTGAAGCATCTTCTGGAACCACTTCGGGTCGCGAGCCGCATCGGCCGCCTTTTGGGCGTCAGCGGCCTCGCGTTCGTGCTTGTCCGCGCTCAGCAGCAGCGCCGTCTTCTCAAGTTCTCCGGACAGAGTGCCGCTAACCTCAGCCCCCGCCAGGATCGCGGCGCGGTGAAACATAGGCGGGATGTCGCCGAACTCGGCGGGGACCACGGTGGTGTGGCCGGCCGTGTTGGCAAGGTGGATGAGGTTCTCCGGGTCCGGTGATCGGAATTGCATGGCAGTTTTTCCTTTGGTTGGGGGACGGGATGCAGTGACGGGAGCCGCTGCGGACTGACTCGGCTTGGCGGTAACCAGGGTGGCCGCCGCTTGTCTGGTGATGGCTGGCGCGTCGGCGCTTTCCGTGGCAACCACGCAGGCAACCTGCGGAGATTGCGCGCGCTCCCAGGCGTCTCGCTTCGCGCGCTTGAGAATCGCGACGTGGCTGACGCCGTGGGCGGCGGCAATCTCACGGACCGACCGGGCGGTGGTGCGATATGCGGTCTCGACGCTGTGCCAGTCGATGGCGGCTGGCGCGGTAACTTGGCCGGGGTCGACGACTGAGCTCATGCTGCAGCCCCCTGTTCGCGCAACCAGGCCCTGACCTCGGAAGATTTCCAGCGCGAACAGCGACGAGAGATTTTTCGCGGAGCGGGGAAGGTTTTGGCACGCACGCGAACGTAGATCGCGGTGGCCCCCAGGCCCGTCAGGGCACTCACGGTGTGACGCGAGAGTAGCGCGTCGGGGTCGGCGGCAGCGGGAGCCTGCAGCGCCACAACCTCAGCGCTTCGACGCTGCTTGCGTGCTCGTTGCTGCGCACACTGATCGGTGTCCGGAACGTGTTCATCAACGGTGCAGAAAGTTCTCATAGGCACCCATCATGGGGGGCCAAGTTCTGTGTTTTTGTGGGCGAACGAACCCGGCTCAGTGGCTGGTCGGATAGACCAACCAGCTACGCGCAAACCTCAGCATTTATTAGCATTCCTGAGCAATCGACGAGTCGCACGCCCGCCGATTACCGCGCCGGTTCCACCGCCGATTGCCCTCAAAGGTTCATCTATGTCTACGGTTTCGCGGAGTCGACTGGGACGGTTACCGTGCCCTGTATGCCTCTGGTTTGGTGCAAACCAGCTCGCAAACCTGCGCGCCACTAACCTCCGGCCAAGCTGGTTCCCGCCGCAACCTTGAGCGAAACCTTGAGCCGGTGCACTTGCGATCACTCCCGTACTTCCGCGTTGCGCCGCGGGCACCCGTTCAGGGGGGAGTCTGTTGTTGTGTGGCCCCCCAAACGGGGCACTGCCAAGCCTCGGGCGCGGTGCGAACATTTCCGCATCAGTACAGGGGAACCATCATGATGACGACTGTGGCTGCCAATGACGTGTTCGTGAAACGTGCGAGCGACTCGCTCAGGTGCGGCGAGCTTGGGGGCGAGATTCCGAAGGGGCATCATGGCCCGCTGTTGCTATCGGGAACAGGCCGCATCGTGTGGTGGACAGGACGAGTTGCGATTGGCCTTCGCTACGAACCGCCGCGATACGTAGAGTGCCATGCTGAATCGGCACTTTGGCTGCAGGGCGTGCTGCTGAGGTCCGCCTAGGGACGAGCGGGGCATTTGAGGCGCCTGGCACGCTCACGCGCCGTTTGTCGGCTGCTCAGATGTCAACATGGGTCAACAGACTTTCGGCCTTCGGTAACCGCGTCGCCAACGCCAGGGAGGCCGGAAAGCGATTAGCCAATTAGCCGCTTTAGCAGGCTAGTTGGGTTTCGAGATGCGAGCGGGAGACCCCTTCTCGGGTGCTGACGAGTGCTGACTTTTTGCTGATCTGCTGCTGAGGTCCGCCTTCGCAGGCGCCGGCACATAGCGCAACGGCAAATCGTCGGCGTCGACGCTATCGCCGCTCAATCGGCGAATGACCTGGAGGCGCTCAGGCGGCCAGGTGACCTCCGGTGTTCGGTGCCCGTCGACCAACATCGCGAACGCTTTTTCCCACTGCGCATTATTCATGCGGCCTAGCGTAGGGACCTGCCAGTAAGTATGCGGTGGGTGGCGCTCCGAACCTCCAGTGCTACGAACAGGTGGACTTGTCGATCAGCAAGTTACCGACGTGTTGACCGTAAGCCGTGCCGAAGGTCAAGTAGTACGACATGCCTTGCTCGAATCCATAGCGGTTCATCCCCACAGCGCACGTCTTGGCGATCTTGTCGCGGAAGACTTCATTTCGAACTAGCGTCAACTCGGACTCGCTAAGGCGCCGCTCGATGCGCGCAACGTAGTGAACGGCAAGTTGCTTGCCCCGAGCCGCCGCGCTGATCGAAAGAGTGTCCTCGTCGCCCTTCGCGGAGGGACTCGCATTAATCGTGTTCGCCGCACTAACCACGATGTCCTCGACAACGACGGATGGGTCCACGCCAAGCCATGCCCGAAAGCGTCCCCAAGCCGAAGGGTAAGGAAACTGGTTTGAGAGGGAAACGCGTTCGGCAGCCACTGGCGCGTCGGCCGGCGAATACGCTCCGATTTGCTGGGGAAACTTCTTCGCGCACTCGTACCGGGCGATCCTGACGCCCGTGTCGGTTGGCAGCTTGACCGCCTCCGCGATGCAGCTCTGTAGGTCTCCCGGCGCACAACCAAGCAGCGTGGCAAGCGTGGCGCATGACAGCGTGGCGCAAATCACCGGCCTTGACTTCATGATGCTTGTCCCTTCCGCCTTAAGACCGGGCCAGTGGCCGCGCGAAGACCAGAGTTTGAATTCGGGGCGCGAGGTGCGGTATCCCGCAGTCGTGAGCCCGCCGGGAGAGGAGGCCGCCGGGCTACTTGAGGCGCGTTAATGGGGGCGCCTCTTTGCACACCGTAGCTAGGGTGATTCAGCCCCTAGCTAGGCGACGGAGAAAGAGAATCCGTCTCGCGGGTCCATACCGGTCGGCAGAGTCGCGTCTGCGCCAGCCATGAAAAAAGCCGCCCAAAGGCGGCCGTATTCGGAGGCGGGGAGCTACTTGTCCAGAGCCTGATAAAACTCCTTTATGGAGAGCCCCACTTGGCGAGCCATGTACATCACAAGTGTGTCGGCAAACGGCTGTATGTGCGGATCAATAGTGAGTTTACGAAATGGCGGCGGAGTCGACCTTACCCACTGCTCGTGACCGCCCTCGGTGTTCCGATGCTCGAAGCCGAGGTTCTTGGCGATTCGCCGGACCTCTTTCGCAGTCAGCGGTCGCTTCCACCGACTCACGCAAAGGCGGGACGCATAGGTAATGCCTCTGCATAGGCATACCCACGTTTAGCTGACTCTCTCCGAGCTCTAAACTGGCAGAGCCTGTATTGGATTCGATGCCAAAGCGGCGCCTTGCGGGTCAGAAGCTCAGCAGCATGAGGCAGGTCGACAGCAAACGCTTCCTGCACATAGCTGTTGATTTGGCCATGCAATCGTTGGGTCGCATCCTCAAAGGAGTCGCCTTGTGCCGCGAGTGTGAAGTCGATGCAAACCGCAACATACACGTCGCCTTCGCGTCGCGCCATACAGCGAACGATCAGGTCTTCGGGGTGCATGCAATCTCCTTGGGTCAAACGCTCGTAGCCAACGCTGCGAACGGCTGCACTGAGCCTTCAATGCAGACAAACGCAGCCTAGACCGCGTTTCGGACCGGAGTGTCGCACATGCTGCGCTGCACCATGTGTCAGAGAAACCCTTGTCCGACACCCTATATGTGGGGTCTAGCACGCGACGCAACACTACATCTCAAGTCGCAGCGCCGGACCTACCGATCCGGCGCCAAGAGCGTTGGTATCCGAAATGGTATCCGGACAGGGGATTGTCGCTGCAAAGTCAGTGAGTACTATGTCTGCGAATCGGTGTTTTAGTGGTGCCGGCTGTCGGGATCGAACTGACGACCTTCCGCTTACAAGGCGGGTGCTCTACCAACTGAGCTAAGCCGGCGCGCTTCCGGTCAAGCCGGAAGGCGAGGGAAAAGTATACGAGGCGCGGTCCTACTTGATCCGCTTGAGCGAGGGGCGGGACCCGCCGCCGGGCGGATCGGGCGGCGGCTCGTCGACCGACGACCCACCCTTTCCCTTGGCTGGCGCGGGTGCGTCGGTGAGCGCCAGGCGCGGTGCCGCGCGCGGCGGCGTCACGCTCGCCGGCGTTTCGCCGGAGACGGTCGACGGCGTGGCCGTTGCCTCCGTCGGCATCGGGAACGCCATGCCCTGCCCGTTCTCGCGCGCATAGATCGCGATCACGTGGTCGATCGGCACGACGATCTCGCGCGAGCTGCCGCCGAAACGCGCCTTGAACTCGATCGTCTCGTTGCCGAGCTTGAGCGCGCTGGTCGCCTCGAACCCGACGTTGAGGACGATCTCGTTGTTCTTCACGTACTCGCTGGGCACCTGCACGCTGGCGTCGACGAACACCGCCACGTACGGCGTGAAGCCGTTGTCGGTGCACCAGTCGTGCAACGCACGGATCAGGTAGGGGCGGGTCGACGATCCCGCCGTGGCCGGGGCGATCGGGGGGCTGCTCATGGGATCACGCCCTTACTTGCGCATCACCTTCTCGGACGGCGTCAGCGCCTCGATGTAGGCCGGGCGCGAGAAGATGCGTTCGGCGTACTTCAGCAGCGGCACGGCGTTCTTCGACATGTCGATGCCGTAGTAGTCGAGGCGCCACAGCAGCGGTGCGATCGCGACGTCGAGCATCGAGAAGTCGTCGCCGAGCATGTACTTGTTCTTCAGGAAGATCGGCGCGAGCTGGGTGAGCCGGTCGCGGATCTGCGAGCGCGCCTTCTCGAGCTGCTTGTCGGTGCCCTTCATGCCGCGCGATTCGAGCATGTTCACGTGCGCGAACAGCTCCTTCTCGAAGTTGAACAGGAACAGCCGCACGCGGGCGCGCGCCACCGGGTCGCCCGGCATCAGCTGCGGGTGCGGAAAGCGCTCGTCGATGTACTCGTTGATGATGTGCGACTCATACAGGATCAGGTCGCGCTCGACCAGGATCGGCACTTCGTTGTATGGGTTCATCAACGCGATGTCTTCGGGCTTGGCGAACAGGTCGACGTCGCGGATCTCGAAGTCCATGCCCTTTTCGAACAGCACGAAGCGGCAGCGGTGCGAGTAGGGGTCGGTCGTTCCGGAGTAGAGCACCATCATGGCGGCGGATCCTTGGGTCGGGCCGCACCGGGTTCACCGAGGCGGCATGTCAAAAACGGGAACGCAGTGGTCAGCCGGTTCGGCGTGCCACTGCGCGCGGTGCCTGCTGCCCGGTCAGGCGGCAGGCCGGGACGACGTCACTTCACGTCTTTCCAGTACGAGGCATTGAGGCGCCAGGTGAACACGGTCAGCACGCTCAGGAACAGCAGCACCCACACGCCGATACGCACGCGGTGCTCCTGGGCCGGTTCGCCCATCCATTGCAGGTACGCCACGAGGTCGCCGACCGCCTGATCGTAGGCATGCTCGTCGAGCTTGCCGGGCGAGGTCTTCTCGAAGCCCTCGAAGCGGTGAATCGTCTTGCTCGGGTCGTGGTGGTCCTTTTCTTCCACGAACTTCGCGACCTGCTGACCTTGCAATTCCCAGAGCACGTGCGGCATCGCCACATCGGGGAAGGCCATGTTGTTCCACCCGGTCGCCTTGGTGTCGTCGCGGTAGAACGTGCGCAGGTAGGTGTAGAGGTAGTCCGCGCCGCTGCCCTTGCTGATGTCGGCGCGCGAGCGGGCGATCAGCGTCAGGTCGGGCGGCGCGGCGGCGAGCCATTCCTTGGCCTGCTTCGGATCGAGCGAGACCTTCATCGTGTCGCCCACCTTGTCCGCCGCGAACAGCAGGTTCTTCTTGATCTCGTCGTCGGTCAGGCCGATGTCGTGCATGCGGTTGTAGCGCATGTAGCTCGCCGAGTGGCAGTTCAGGCAGTAGTTGACGAAGAGCTGGGCGCCGTGCTGAAGCGCGGCCATGTCCGACATCTTCTCGGTCGGGAACTTGTCCCACGCGTAGCCGCCTTCGCTGGCGGCGGCGCCGGTGATGAAACCGAACGAGACGAGCAGGGAGAGAAAGAACTTTTTCATTGTGTGAGTGCTCCGGCGCGTCGGCTCAGTGGGCGGCGTAGGTCACGCGATCGGGCACCGGACGGAAGGTGCCGATGCGGCTCCACCACGGCATCAGCAGGAAGAATCCGAAGTACACGAGCGTGCCGAGTTGCGAGACGTAGTTGCCGACGTCCGACGGAGCCTGCGAACCGAGGTAACCCAGGATCAGGAAGAAGAACACGAACACGCCGTAGAGGACCTTGTGCCAGCTCGGGCGGTAGCGGATCGACTTCACCAGGCTGCGGTCCAGCCAGGGCAGGAAGAACAGGATGATGACCGCGCCACCCATCACGACCACGCCCCAGAACTTGGCGTCGAAGTAGTTCAGCAGCGCCACCGCGACCAGCGCGCCGATCGCGACGATCAGCTTGCCCATTGCGCTGAAGCCGCCGCGCACGATCGCGAGCACGGCCGCGATCAGCAGAATGGCGGACAGAATGTGGACCATCAGATCGGTGGTCGCGCGCAGCATCGAGTAGAACGGCGTGAAGTACCAGACCGGGGCGATGTGCGCCGGGGTCTTCAGCGGGTTGGCCTCGATGAAGTTGTTGAACTCCAGGAAGTAGCCGCCGCCGGTCGGCGCGAAGAACAGCACCGCGCTGAAGACCATCAGGAACAGGCTGACGGCGAAGATGTCGTGCACCGTGTAATACGGGTGGAACGGGATGCCGTCCAGCGGCACGCCGGCCGCGTTCTTCTTCGCCTTGATCTCCACGCCGTCCGGGTTGTTCGAGCCGACCTCGTGCAGCGCAATGATGTGCGCGGCCACCAGGCCCAGCAGCACCAGCGGCACCGCGATCACGTGGAAGCTGAAGAAGCGGTTGAGCGTCGCGTCGCCGACGACGAAATCGCCGCGGATCAGCAGCGCCAGGTCCGGGCCGATGAAGGGCACGGCCGCGAACAGGTTGATGATGACCTGCGCGCCCCAGTAGCTCATCTGGCCCCACGGCAGCAGGTAGCCCATGAAGGCCTCGGCCATCAGGCACAGGAAGATGCCGCAGCCGAAGATCCAGACCAGCTCGCGCGGCTTGCGGTAGGAGCCGTACATCAGCCCGCGGAACATGTGCAGGTAGACGACGATGAAGAACGCGCTCGCGCCCGTCGAGTGCATGTAGCGGATGATCCAGCCGCCCGGCACGTCGCGCATGATGTACTCGACCGACTCGAAGGCCTTGGCCGCATCGGGCTTGTAGTTCATCACCAGGAAGATGCCGGTGACGATCTGGATCACCAGCACCAGCATCGCGAGCGAGCCGAAGATGTACCAGAAGTTGAAGTTCTTCGGCGCGTAGTACTCGCCGACGTGCTCGTTGTAGAGCTTGGACAACGGGAACCGGTTGTCGACCCAGTTCAGCAGCTTCTGCCCCGCCGTCGCGTTCGCGGGGGCTTCGTGGTATTCGGCCATGTGGTGATGTACTCCTGGGGTGCCGTCTTGGTGCCTGGGGTCAGCGTCGCTCGCGCGCGTCCGCTCAGGCCTTCTTGTCTTCGCCGATGATCAGCCGGGTGTCCGACAGGTACATGTACGGCGGCACTTCGAGATTGTCGGGAGCAGGCTTGTCCTTGAAGACGCGGCCGGCCATGTCGAAGGTCGAACCGTGGCACGGGCAGAGGAAGCCGCCCTCCCAGTCGTTCGGCAGCGAGGGCTGCGGGCCCGGCACGAACTTGTCGCTCGGCGAGCAGCCGAGGTGGCTGCAGATGCCGACGACGACCAGGTATTCCTTCTTGATCGAGCGCCACTCGTTGCGCGCGTACTCCGGCGTCTCGGCGAAGTTGGTGCGCTTGGAGTTCGGATCGGCGAGCGCCTTGTCGAGCTTGGGCAGCTCGGCCAGCTGCGCCTCGGTGCGGCGGACGATCCACACCGGCTTGCCGCGCCATTCGACGGTCATCTTCTCGCCCGGCTTCAGGCCGCTGATATCGGCTTCGACAGCGGCGCCGGCAGCGCGTGCGCGCTCCGACGGCTGGAAGCTCGCGACGAACGGAACGGCGGCAAAGCCGGTACCGACAGCCCCGGCGCAGCTGGAAGCGATGATCCAGGTGCGTTTGCTGCTGTCGATTTGCTGGTCACTCATAGGGATCCTCAACGAGACTTCTGAAGGCTTCAGGCAGGGTCAACCCGCGATTCTAGCGGACGTGTCAAGGCGCTTGACTTCATCACGACCTTCGGAATACTACGCGGCGACTGACCGCAACCATTGCGCGTCAGCCTTCTGCCTGCAGTGACCCCCAGGAGTGCTCAACATGTCGTTCGCAACGGAGTTCAAGCAATTCGCGCTCAAGGGCAATGTCGTGGACCTTGCCGTCGGCGTGATCATCGGCGCGGCGTTCGGAAAGATCGTCGACTCGGTCGTCAAGGACCTGATCATGCCGATCGTCGGTCGCCTGTTCGGCGGGCTCGACTTCTCCAACTTCTTCGTGATGCTGGCCAACCCGCCCGCGGGCTACAACGGGCCGATGACCTACGAGGCGCTGACCAAGGCCGGCGTGCCCTTGTTCGCGTACGGCAACTTCATTACCGTGGCGATCAACTTCATCATCCTGGCGTTCATCATCTTTTTGATGATCCGGCAGATCAACCGGCTGAAGCTTGCCGAAGCGATCACGCCTGCAGCTGCAGCTGCGCCGGCCACGCCGGAGGACGTGGTGTTGCTTCGGGAGATCCGCGACGCCCTGCGGAAGTAGGGTCCCCGCCCGCCGAGGCGCGGCGTTTTCGGGCCATACTTGATGGCCGCGCAGCTGGCCATCCCGCAATTCGCCTGCGCGGCAGCGCCACGCCATGCCCTTCTGCACGAGATGAGCTTCATCGAACCTCGCTTGCGAGCCGCCCTGGACATTGCCTGCGGGCAACTCCGGGCCACGCTGACCGCGGTAGCGACCGAGCTGTCGGAAAGCCTGGGCACCGCGCCGCACGCCGGCCAGCCCACCGGTGATCTGGCGCTGCAGAATGCCGCCCGGTTCGACCTGCGGCGCAACAAGCTGGCGCTGCACGCGGCCTTCGATCAGTCGCTCAACGAACGCATCGCTCAGGAACTCAAGCCGAAAGAGGAATCCAAGCGCACCTTTGCGTCGACCAACTGGCAGTCCCTCACGCTCGTGGACGAGAGCGAGGTCGAAGGCCAGATGATCGCGACGCGCCTCGGCCAGCAGATCTGGCACGCGTGCGAAGCCGAGCTCCGCGATCTGGCCGCATACATGGCCTCGTTGCTGCAGAACGAGGCGGCCGACCAGGAGCGCAACCCGTTTCGCGCCGACGTCGTCGGCGCTGCGCTCTACAAGGCGATCGAGGCCACCTCCGACCAGCCCGAGACCCGCAAGTTGCTGGCGCGCGAGTTCGGCAACGCGATGGCCAAGGCGATGCCGGCGTGCTACGCGCAGATCGTCCAGGGGCTGCAGAGCCGCGGCATCCAGCCGATGGCGCTGGCAGTCCGACAGGTCGAAGGGCCGGGCAACCAATTGCCGGGCGTGACCTCCGGCTACGCGACGCTGAGCAGCACGCGCGGCCAGTTCGACGCGGGCGCTTCGAGCGTGCAGGGGACGTCGACCTCGGGCTACGGCGCGCGTTCCAGCCAGGGCGGTCCGACCACCGGACTGGGGAGCGGACATTCCGGCAGTGGCGCCTCGTCCCGCTCGGATGTGGCCTCGCAATCCGGTGCGGTGGTGGCGGACGCGCAGTTGATGGCCTTGCTGCGCCACCTGACCGCCGCCGCGAGCCGCCCGGGCGAGCTCGACAGCATCCTCGCCGCCTCGCGCTTCGGCGCACCGGACGCCGCCAGCGCATCGACCTATGCCCCCGCCGGCCCTCGTCCCGGCGGCGTCGGCACGGTCCCGGTCGCGTCCGACGGCATGACCGGGCTGATGGCGGTCAACCTGATCCGCGCGCACCGCGAGGAGCTGCTGCAGGCCTCCACCGGCAAGCTCGATCACATGGTGATCGACGTGGTCGGCAGCCTGTTCGACCAGATCCTCTCCGACTCCCGGGTGCCGCCGCAGATGGCGCGCCAGATCGCACGGCTGCAGCTCCCGGTGCTGCGCGTCGCGCTGAACGACGCCACGTTCTTCTCGTCGCGCCGCCACCCGGTGCGGCGCTTCGTCAACCGGATCGCATCGCTGGCGTGCGCATTCGAGGATTTCGAGGACGGCCCGGGCAAGCACTTCCTCGACCGCGTCCGCGAACTGGTGCAGGAGATCGTCGAAGGCGACTTCGACCAGATCGAGCTCTACGGCGCCAAGCTCGGCGCGCTCGAGGATTTCATCGCCGACCAGACCGACGAGCAGGTGCGCCAGGGCGGCACCGTCGCGACGCTCGGCAACAAGGAGGCCGAACTGCGCCTGCAGCAGCGCTACATGCTGCAGTTGCGCGCCTCGCTGCTGCCGCTGGCATTGCCGGACTACCTGCAGGATTTCCTGCCGCAGGTCTGGAGCCAGGCGCTGGTGCTCGCCTCGAACCGCGACGGCGCCGACTCCGACCGGTCGCTGCGCTACCGACGCGCCGCGCGCGACCTGGTGATGAGCGTGCAGCCCAAGGGTTCGCCGCCGCAGCGGCAGAAGTTCCTGATGCAGCTGCCGCAGCTCATGAAGGACCTGAAGGAAGGCATGGCGCTGATCGGCTGGCCCGAGGCCGCACAGCGCGATTTCTTCTCGCGCCTGCTGCCGGCGCACGCGGCGTCGCTCAAGTCACCGCCGCTGAGCGAGCTCGACCACAACATGCTGGTCAAGCAACTCGAAAACATCTTCAACATCCCGGTGCCGGTTTCGAACACGCTGTCCCCGTCGGACCCGGTGCCCGAGGTCGACGCGGAGGTGCTGGCCAAGCGTTTCTCGCCGGAGGAGGCGCAGCGCGTCGGCCTGATCACCGAGAGCGCGGTCGACTGGTCCGGCACCGTCGACATCGACCTCGGCCAGGATGCCGGCCCGGATTCCGGCAACTCGATCAGCGGGGAATCCGCGCCCGCCGATTTGCCGGGCATCGACATCGACATCGCGTTGTCCAGCGCCGACCCGCCGGAGCCGACCCGCGGCCCCCAGCTGATGGACCATGTGCGGCTCGGTTTCGCCTACCAGATGCATCTCAAGGACGAGTGGCAGAAGGTGCGGCTCGCGCATGTCAGCGCGGCGCGCAGCTTCTTCGTGTTCACGCGCGGCCGCAAGCACCAGGAGACGATCTCGATGACCGCGCGCATGCTGGCGCGGATGTGCGAGACCAACCGCTTCCGCGCGGTCGAGAGCGCGTACCTGATGGAACGCGCCACCCACCGGGCGCGCCGCCAGCTGGCCGCGATGGCCGCGCCGGCGGCAGGCGCCCCGGCCTCGCGCGTCTGACCGGCTCCGTCAGGCGGCGAGGCGCCGAGCCATCCGCAGCGCAGCGGCCAGGCTGCGCGGATCGGCCCGGCCGGTACCGGCAATGTCGAACGCGGTGCCATGGTCGGGGCTGGTGCGCACGAACGGCAACCCGAGCGTGACGTTCACGCCTTCTTCGACGCCGAGGTACTTGACCGGGATCAGCCCGTGGTCGTGGGTCATCGCGACGACGATGTCGAACTCGCCCGGGTGACCCGGCGCGTTGCGCGCGCGCATGAACACGGTGTCCGGCGCGTAAGGCCCGCTGGCCGCGATGCCCTCGGCGCGCGCCGCCTCGATGGCCGGGCCGATGAGGCGCAGTTCCTCGTCGCCGAACAGCCCGCCCTCCCCGGCATGCGGATTCAGGCCCGCCACCGCGATGCGCGGCGCCGGCTGCCCCCAGCGCGCGGCGCTGCGGTGGGCAATGCGGATCGTCTGCAGCACCGCGTCGAACGTGACCGCCTCGATCGCACGGCGCAGCGACAGGTGGATCGTCACCAGCACCGTGCGCAGTTCGTCGTTCGCCAGCATCATGCGCACCGGCGGCGGCGTGACACCCGGCGCCGACAGTGCCTGCAGCATCTCGGTGTGACCCGGATAGCCGATGCCCGCGGCGGCCAGCGCCTCCTTGTGGATCGGCGCGGTCACGATGCCGGCGATCTCGCCGGCCAGCGCCAGCTCGACGGCACGCGCGATGCACGCGCCGGCGGCGGCACCCGCACGCGCATCGATGTGGCCGAGCGGGGCGGCCAGCAAGTCGGTCGGCAAGCCGGCGACGGGCAACACCGGCAGGCACCCGGGAGGCTGCGCCAGCGCATCGGCCGGCGTCTCGACGCGCGCGACCGCGAGCCGACCGCCGGTCAGCGCCGCGGCACGGCGCATCACTTCCACGTCGCCGAGCACGAGGCAGCCGGCCGCGTCCGCGGTGCGGAACAGCTTCGCGATGATCTCCGGCCCGATCCCGCAGGCGTCGCCCATCGTGATCGCCATCGGCCGCGCGGGCACGACATTCGATTCAGTGGTCATGGGCGCCATTGTCGCGAATCGCCGATCGGGCTCGTCGATAATCGGTGCTCCGCTCGGACGCACGGCGTCGCCCCCACTTCACTCTCGAGGCCCCCGCATACCGATGCGCAAAACCTGGCTCGTCTTTTCGCAGGCCGTGACCGTCGCGGTTGCGGTGTTGTTCGTCGTCGCAACACTCAAACCCGAGTGGCTGCACCGTGGGATCGGCTCGGCCACGCCGAGCATCGTCTCGATCACGACCAGCCCGGCGACCGCCTTGCCCACTGCCCAGGGCGTCGCACCCGTGGTGACGAGCTACAGCGCCGCCGCCAAGCGCGCCTCGCCCGCGGTCGTCAGCATCACCGCCAGCAAGGCGCCGCCACGCGGCGCCCGCAGCGACGACCCGGTGTTCCAGTTCTTCTTCGGCGATCGCGCGCGGCCCGGGCGCGGCGAGCCGCAGATCGGCCTGGGCTCGGGCGTGATCGTCTCTGCCGAGGGCTACTTGCTGACCAACAACCACGTGGTCGATGGCGCCGACGACATCGAGGTCATGCTGACGGACGGCCGCCAGGCCCGCGCCAAGCTGGTCGGCACCGATCCGGAGACCGACGTCGCGGTGCTGAAGATCGAGCTCGAGCGGCTGCCATCGATCACCTTCGGCGACGCGGACAAGCTGCAGGTCGGCGATGTGGTGCTCGCGATCGGCAACCCGTTCGACGTCGGGCAGACGGTCACCTCCGGCATCGTCAGCGCGCTGGGTCGCAACAAGCTCGGCATCAACACCTTCGAGAACTTCATCCAGACCGACGCCGCGATCAACCCGGGCAATTCGGGCGGCGCGCTGGTCGACGCGGCGGGCAACCTGCTCGGCATCAACACCGCCATCTATTCGCGCACCGGGGGCAGCCTGGGCATCGGCTTCGCCATTCCCGTGACCACGGCGCGGCAGGTGATGGAGGCCCTGATCAAGGACGGCCAGGTCACGCGCGGCTTCATCGGCGTGGAACAGCGCGATCTGACGCCCGAGATCGCGCAAACCCTGAACCTGCCGATCCAGCAGGGCGTGCTGATCACCGGCGTCGTGCAGAGCGGCCCGGCGAGCGCGGGCGGGTTGCGGCCGGGCGATGTGGTCGTCAGCGTCGCGGGCACGCCGGTCGCGAACAGCTACCAGCTGCTCAATGCGGTGGCGGCACTGAAGCCGAAGGCCGTCGCAACCATCGGCGTCCAGCGCGGCGGGCAGGCCCTGACCGTCGACGTCACGATCGGGCAGCGACCCCAGCAGCGCACCGCGCTGCGCCGCGAAGAGTAGGGTCAGGCGCGGGTGCTGGCGTCTTCGGCGGGCGCCTGCGTGTGCTTGATGAAGAAGCCGGCGGCGATGATGCCGACCTCGTACAGGATCACCATCGGGATCGCCAGCGAGAGCTGCGAGACCACGTCCGGCGGCGTCAGCACTGCGGCGATGATGAATGCCAGCACGACGAAGTACGAGCGGAACGCCTTCAGCTTGTCGATGCTGACGACACCCAGGCGGGCCAGCACCACCACCGCGATCGGCACCTCGAACGCCGCGCCGAACGCGATGAACATCGTCAGCACGAAGCTCAGGTAGGCCTCGATGTCCGGCATCGCCGAGACGCTCTTCGGCGCGAAGCTCTGGATGAAGGTGAACACCTTGCCGATCACGAAGAAGTAGCAGAACCCGACGCCCATGAAGAACAGCAGCGAGCTGGAGACCACCAGCGGCAGCACCATCCGCTTCTCGTGGGTGTAGAGGCCCGGCGCGACGAAGGCCCAGACCTGGTACAGCACGACCGGCAGCGCCAGCATGAACGCGGCCATCAGCGTGATCTTCAGCGGCACCAGGAACGGCGAGATCACGCCGGTGGCGATCAACCCGGTGCCGGTGGGCATGTGGGCGGTCAGCGGCGCGGCCAGCAGGTCATACAGGCCTGCCGGGCCGGGCCAGATCGTCAGCACGCCGAAGCAGATGCCGATCGCGATGCACGAGCGCACCAGGCGGTCACGCAGTTCGACCAGGTGCGAGACGAACGGCTGCTCGGTGCCCTCCATCTCGTCGGGCTTGTCGGGGGTGGTGCTCATCGCATCACGCCGTCGAGCGCGGCGGCCGGAAGCGCGCCACGCGCGCGGCGCCCGACTGCGCCTTCACCCGCACGCCCGCGCGCTGCTTGTACCACTGCGGCGTGGCACCGCGCTTCAGGCGCCAGTTCTTCTTCGGGTGCTTGTACGCGGGCGGTGGCGGCGTCCAGGTCTCGTGCTGGCCGCTGTTCGGCGGCAGGATGCCGTTGGCCTCGTTCCACGTGCTTTCCAGATCGGACTTGGTCTCGTTCATGTGGCTCGAGACGGTCTTCTCGACGTTGCGCGCCGCATCCTCGAACTCGGTCTTCATCTTCTTCAGCTCTTCGAGCTCGATCGAGCGGTTCACCTCGGCCTTGACGTCGGCGACATAGCGCTGCGCCTTGCCCACGAGGTGGCCGACCGTGCGCGCGACCCGCGGGAGCTTCTCCGGGCCGATCACGATCAGGGCGACCGCGCCGATCAGCGCGATCTTGTCGAAGCCGAAGTCGATCACGTCCGGATCACGACTTGGTCTTCGCTTCCACGTCGACCGTGTTGGCGTCGTTCGCCCGCGTCGTGTTGACCTGCGCCGGCGGTGCGGCCGGCGTCTCGGTGGTGGTCGAGCCGCCGTCCTTCACGCCGTCCTTGAAGCCCTTCACCGCGCCGCCGAGGTCGGCGCCGATGTTCTTGAGCTTCTTCGTGCCGAAGATCAGCACGACGACCAGCAACACGATCAGCCAGTGCCAGATGCTGAATGAACCCATGATTTTTTCTCCAAACGACTTTCGTGGAATTCTAGGGTACCGGCTTCGGAATCACCCTTTGGCCCAAGGGCGGGGGCCGCCCATGACATGCATGTGGACGTGCTGCACCTCCTGGCGCCCGTCTTCGCCGGTATTGATCAGCGTGCGGAAACCGTTCGTCACGTCGAGCTGGCGCATCAGGTCCGGCGCCATCGACAGCATGCGGCCAAGCAGCGGTGCGTGGCGCTGCTCGAGCTCGTACATCGTCGCGACATGCTCCTTCGGGATCACCAGCACGTGCACCGGCGCCCACGGCGCGATGTCGTGGAACACGAGCAGTTCGTCGTCCTCGTACACCTTGCGCGCCGGGATCTTGCCGTCGACGATCTTGCAGAAGATGCAATTCGGATCATGGCTCATGACGCGCTCACTCCGGCATCGCCCGGCGATCGTTGAGCGCCAGCCAGCCGCGGATCACCCGGTACAGGAACCAGATCGAGATGACCGCCCAGGCGATCCAGCCCGGCACCAGGAACAGCAGCCACAGCGGGATCGTCACGACATACAGCACGCCGGCCCACAGCACGCTGCGGATGCGCCACCGGAAGTGCGACTCCTGCCAGGTGCCGCGCGCGTCGTCCTTCTTGACCAGGTCGAGGATGAACGCGGCCAACAGCAGCACGATGCTGGCCTGCACGCCGGGCAGCACCGCGCCGATCGCGACGATCGCGTGCAGCGCATAGCTGATGTGCCCGATCGTGCGCAGCGAATCGTCGCGCTGCACCGTGCCGCTGCCGTTCTCGATGATGTCGTTCATATCCCGTCCCTCTCCCGCTGCTGCGACCGTCGGGCCGCGAATTCTTCCAGGCCCGACTGGCCGCCGCGGCGCTCCATCTCGGCCAGCACGTCGGCCGGCTTCAGGCCGTAGGCGCTGAGGGCCAGCATGCAGTGGAACCACAGGTCGGCCACCTCGGCGACGATCTTCGGCCCCTCGCCGTCCTTGCAGGCCATCACCACCTCGGTGGCCTCTTCGCCGATCTTCTTCAGGATCGCGTCGTTGCCCTTGTGGAACAGGCGCGCCACGTAGCTCTTGTCCGGGTCGCCCGACTTGCGCGATTCGATCACGCCGGCCAGGCGCTCCAGGGTGTCGTTCATGGTGGCTGTCATTTGTAGATGCTCTGCGGGTCTTTCAAGACCGGGTCCACCGCTTTCCATTCGCCGTCCTTCAGCTGCTGGAAGAAGCAGGAATGGCGACCGGTGTGGCAGGCGATGCCGGGCTCGTGCGGCGCGTGGCCGAGCTGCTCGACCTTCAGCAGCACCACGTCGTTGTCGCAATCCAGGCGCACTTCGTGCACCTTCTGCACGTTGCCGCTCTCCTCGCCCTTGTGCCAGAGGCGCTGGCGCGAGCGGCTGAAATACACCGCCTCGCCGAGTTCGGCGGTCTTGGCGAGCGCCTCGCGGTTCATGAACGCGAACATCAGCACGTCGTTGCTGCCGATCTCCTGCGCGATCGCCGGCACCAGGCCGTTCGCGTCCCACTTGATGTCGTCCAGCCAGTTCATGGAGCCAGTGTAGTGGTGCCGGTGAAGCCTCGCTCCTCGGCGAACCACCGCAGCACCGGCAGCGTGCCCGGCAGCACCGGCGCCACGCGCACCGGCAAGTTTTGCCAGGCCATCGCCTGCCGCTCGCGCATCTCGAACGAGCCGGTCCAGTCGAACACCTTGCAGAAGTGCAGCCGCACGCGCGCATGCTCGTAGTCGACGATCTCGACCTTCCACGGCTGCACCACGCCGATCTCGATGCCGATCTCTTCAACCAGCTCGCGCCGCAACGCCGCCTCGACGGTCTCGCCGGCCTCCAGCTTTCCCCCCGGGAATTCCCAGTAGCCGGCGTAGACCTTGCCTGCCGGGCGAGAGGTCAGCAGGAACTCGCCCTGTGGGTTGATCAAGACCCCGACGGCGACATCGACCGGCTCGCGCTGCGTCATGCGTGATGCCGCCCGGCGTAGTCCTTCGCGAACTGGAACGCGACGCGCCCGGAGCGCGAGCCGCGTTCCAGCGCCCAGACCAGGCTCTCCTGACGCGCCGCGGCGATCGCGTCCTCCGGCACGCCGGCGCCGCGCAGCCACTGCGCGACGATCGCGAGGTACTCGTCCTGGCTGAACGGGTAGAAGCTGACCCACAGGCCGAAGCGCTCGCTCAGCGAGATCTTCTCCTCAACGACCTCGCCCGGGTGCACCTCGCCGTTCTCCAGGTGCTGGTAGCTCAGGTTCTCCTTCATGTACTCGGGCAGCAGGTGGCGGCGGTTGCTGGTGGCGTAGATCAGCACGTTGTCGCTGGCCTGCGAGACCGAGCCGTCGAGGATGGACTTCAGCGCCTTGTAGCCGGGCTCGCCCTCGTCGAAACTCAGGTCGTCGCAGAACACGATGAAGCGCTCGGGGCGCTCGGCGACCAGGTCGACGATGTCGGGCAGGTCGACCAGGTCGGCCTTGTCGACCTCGATCAGCCGCAGCCCGCGGTCGGCGAACTCGTTCAGGCAGGCCTTGATCAGCGAGCTCTTGCCGGTGCCGCGCGCGCCGGTCAGCAGCACGTTGTTGGCGCCGAAACCATCGACGAACTGCTGCGTGTTGCGCAGCAGCCGTTCCTTCTGCGGCTCGACCTCGACCAGCGAGCTGAGGCGGATCGGCGCCACGTGGCGCACCGGCTCGATCACGCCCGAGCCGCCTCGCTTGCGGTAGCGGAAGGCGATCGAGGCGGCCCAGTCGGGGTCGGTCAGCGGATGCGGCAGCACCGCTTCGAGCCGGCCGAGCAGCGCCTCGGCGCGGGTGATCAGGTGCAGCAGGGGGTCGAGGGATGAAGACATGCGGCGGCAGTTTAGCGGCGCGTCCGCCGCTGGGTCAGAGTCGGCCGACGAGCTTCGGCCGCGGTTGCAGCTCGAACACCCGGTCGGGCGCCGCCGCGTAGACGCGCTCGCCCGGCCGCGGACGGATCGCCTGCATGCCGGTGAAGGCGCCGAACGCCGGCAGCACGCCGACCCGCTCGGAGAACCAGAAGCATGGCAGTCGGTGCCAGTCGTGCGCCCGCCCGCCGACGCTGACACACGGATGCAGGTGCCCGGCGAGCACGTAGGCGCCTGCCATCGGGCGCGGGTGGTGGGCGAGCGCGAGACCGCGCAGCGCGACCGGCTCGTCGAAGGGCTGGATGTCGAGCACGGCCGGCGGATCGCCGGCGCGGTCGTCGTGGTTGCCGCGCACCAGCGTCATCTCGACCGGGCCGTGCAGCTCGCGCCAGCGTCGCACGGTGGCGAGCGTGTCCGGCGCGAGCGAGCGCGCCGAGTGCAGGAAGTCGCCGAGGAACACGACCCGCTTCGCGTCGAGCCGCTGGATCAGCCGGCTCAGCACGCCCAGCGTCTCGCCGGTGGTGCCGGCCGGCACCGGCACGCCGAGCTGGCGGAAGCTGGTGGCCTTGCCGATGTGGGCGTCGGCAACGAGCAGCGTGTCGCACTCGGGCAGGAAGACCACCTTCTCCGGCAGCAGCAGCAGCGTCTGGCCGGCGACCTGCAGCGTGACGGTCGCCACCCGGTCCATCGCCGCGTCGCTCAGGAGGCCAGCATCCGCAGCGCGGTGTCCAGGTGCTCGGTCGGGCTGCGCTTGAAGCCTGAGCGCGCGAACAGCTGCAACCGCCCGACCGCGAAGGCCTTCAGCACCGAGGCCTGCGCGTTCGCATCGACGGTCGGCGTCGCCGAGCCCGACGCGTCGGCCATGCCGCGCAGGCTCTGCCGCAGCTGCGACTCGAAGCGGTCGAAGAACTGGTTCATGCGCGCGAGCAATCGCTCGTTCTCGAACACCAGCGCGTCGCCGACCATCACGCGCGCCATGCCCGGGTTCTTCTCGGCGAACTGCAGCAGCACGGTCAGCATCTTCTGCGCCTGCACCAGCGCGACGGTCTCGCGCTCGTGGATCTGGTTGATCAGCGTGAACACGCTCTGCTCGATGAATTCGATCAGGCCCTCGAACATCTGCGCCTTGCTGGCGAAGTGACGGTAGAGCGCCGCCTCCGAGACATCGAGCCGGGCCGCAAGCGCCGCGGTGGTGATGCGGTCGGCACCCGGCTGCTCGAGCATGTTCGCCAGCGTCTGCAGGATCTGCACGCGGCGTTCGCCGGGCTTGGGCCGTTTGCGGACCGGCGCTAAGGCGACGACAACGGGCGACACCTCGGCCGCTGCAACGCCGTCTGTCGGTTCCGCGGGTTCGGGCTCGCCGGTGTCTGAGTTGGAAGTCATCCGAGCGTGAGCAACTGTTGCAGCGAGCGAATTTTGGCACACACATACCGCGGGCTCGGGCAAGGGTGAACACCAACTTCGCGAGGCTTGAAACCGGCGTTGGAACCGCTGCTGGCGCCGCCTCGCAGGTGCCCGCGGTAGCGCCCCTCGAGATAACGGCGCATCCAGGCGGTCTGCATGCCGACGCTGCGCGCGGCCTTCTGGTTCTCGAGCATGTCCTCGACGAGCACGCAGTCGACCGGCCGCACCCGCAGCCGCACGGCGATGTGGCGGAACAGACGAGCATCGGGCTTGGGGCGCAGCTGGCCGAACATCGACATGTCCTCGATGCTGATGACGCCGTCGAAGAGCGGCGTCAGCCGCAGCGTGTCGAGCACGCGCATCGTGTAGTCGCGCGGCGCGTTCGTCAGCACGTAGCGGCGCCCGGGCAGCCGGGCCAGCGCGGCGCGGTCGTGCAGGCTGGTGCGCAGGCGCTGCTCGAGCCCGGGATGGCGGTGCGTGGCCTCGAGAAAATGCGCGGCCTGGACGCCGTGGTGGCGCACCAGCCCCAGCAGCGTCGCGCCGTAGCGGCTCCAGTAGTGCTGGCGCAGGCGCGCGGCCTCGGCCGGCGCCAGGCCGAGGTGGCCGACCATGTACTCGTTCATCGCCAGGCTGGTCTGGCCGAATGCGGCGTGGCTGGCGTCGTGCAGCGTGTTGTCGAGGTCGAACAACCAGACGCGGGTGCGCGGACGGGCAGCCTGGCGCTTCATGCCGCCACCTGCCGCGAGCCGCGCGCGCTCAACCCCCAGATGCTGCCCATCAGCAGCGCGCCGCCGAGCCACTGCCCGGCGCTCAGATGCTCGCCGAGGAGCAGCGCCGACAGGGCGACCGCCGTCAGCGGCTCGACCAGCGTCGCGACCGTCAGCGCGGTCGGCGTCAGCCGGGCCGCGCCCCAGCTGAACGCGAGCAGCGCCAGCGCCGCGGTGACGACGCCGAGGTAGAGCAACCAGGCTTCGGGCGCGACCTCGGCCGGCCAGGCCAACGGCCGGTACAGCCCTGACAACCCCATCACGACGGCCGCGACGACTGTCAGGCAGGTCGTCATCGGCCCGGCGCCCAGGGTCTGCGACATGCGCCCGCTGACCAGCGTGAACGCCGCGTACAGCATCGCCGACGCGATCGAGAAGCCGACGCCGGCGAGCATCGTGGCCCCAGGCAGCGCCTCGCTCGTGCCGCCGTGCCGCGTGACGATCAGCCCGGTGCCCGACAGCGCCGCCGTCAGCACCGCGAGCAACGATCCATCCAGCCGCTCCTGACCGCGCGCCACCGCGACCGCGGTCACCAGCACCGGCGCGAGGCACAGCGAGATCAGCGTCGGGATCGACGCCCCGATCCGCTCGATGCCGAGGAACCAGCACAGCACGTACAGCGCCATGCAGGCACCCGAAGCGATCACCAGACCGATCTGAGGCCGCACCGCGCGCCACAGCGCCGGCCGCCCGAACACCGCCAGCAGCACGACGCTGCCGACGACGAAGCGCCAGAACGAGATCGTCTCGGGGCTGAAGCCGTGCCGCGCGATCAGCAGGTTGACGACGAGCGCGCCGGTGCCCCACAGCGCCCCGGCCGCGCAGGCGGCGAGCAGCGCCGCGGTCGAGCGGTCGGATGTCAAGAGCTCAGTGGGAACGGATCATGGTGCCGTAGGCCTGCTCGGTCAGCACCTCCAGCAGCATCGCGTGCGGCACGCGGCCGTCGATCACGTGGACCGTGTTGACGCCGTTCTTCGCTGCGGCGAGCGCGGAGTCGATCTTGGGCATCATGCCGCCGCTGATCGTGCCGTCGGCGAACAGCTCGTCGATCTCGCGCGCACTCAGGTTGGTCAGCAGCTTGCCGGCCTTGTCGAGCACGCCGGGAATGTTCGTCAGCATGATCAGCTTCTCGGCCTTCAGCACCTCGGCCAGCTTGCCCGCGACCACGTCGGCATTGATGTTGTAGTTCTCGTTGTCGGCGCCGAAGCCGAGCGGCGAGATCACCGGGATGAACTGGTCGTCCTGCAGCGCCTTGACGACGCTCGGGTCGATCGACTCGATCTCGCCGACATTGCCCATGTCGTGCACCTTGTTCGGGTCCTTCAGGTCGACCATCTTCAGCTTGCGCGCGCGGATCAGCCCGCCGTCGCGACCGGTCAGCCCGACGGCCTTGCCGCCAGCGACGTTGATCAGCCCGACGATGTCCTGCTGCACCTGGCCGGCCAGCACCCACTCGACAACTTCCATCGTCTCGTCGTCGGTGACGCGCATGCCCTGAATGAACGTGCCCTTCTTGCCGACCTTGGCCAGCGCCTCCTCGATCTGCGGGCCGCCGCCGTGCACGACGACCGGGTTCAGCCCGACGAGCTTGAGCAGCACCACGTCCTCGGCGAAGTCCTGCTGCAGCGCCGGGTCGGTCATCGCGTTGCCGCCGTACTTGATCACGATGGTCTTGCCGTGGAACTTGCGGATGTACGGCAGCGCCTGCGCCAGGATCTCGGCCTTGTCGCGCGGCGAGATGTGGGACAGGTCGGGGGCGTCCGCAGGGCTGGCGGGAGCGGTTTTCGGCGCGTCGGAAGTCATGGTCGGCTCGGCAGGGCGAATGAAAATCGATTGTAGGGGCCGGGGTCGGTGACGACTGCCAACGAAATAATGCGCGCGCGCAAGCTTGACGGCACAATCGCGCTCACTCCATGCACCTCACCACGCTCCTCCCCGTCCGCCCCATCGCCTTTCTCGGGCAGGTGCTGATCGCGGCATTCGAGGCGGCACGCGGGCAATGGCAGTTCCGGCTCAAGGATTTGGGCCGCGTGATGGCCGATTGCAGCGCGCGGGCCGTGCCCATCGTCACGGTCGTCAACGTGCTGGTCGGCGCGATCCTGGCCTTCGTCGGCGCGGTGCAGTTGGTGAAATTCGGAGCCGGCATCTACGTCGCGGACCTGGTCGGCATCGCCGTCGCGCGCGAGATGGCCGCGATCATCACCGCGGTCGTGATGGCCGGCCGCACCGGCGCGGCATTCGCGGCCGAACTCGCCACGATGCAGGCCAACGAGGAGGTCGACGCGCTCGAGGTGCTGGGCCTGAACGCGGTCAACTTCCTGGTACTGCCGCGGGTCACGTCGCTGCTGCTGATGATGCCGCTGCTGTATGTGTACGGCTGCGTGACCGGGCTGATCGGCGGGATGGTCGTGGCTGGCGGCATGCTCGGGATTTCGCCCGCGGCCTACCTGGACCGCACGCTCGACGCGCTCGACTGGTCGCACCTCGGCCTGGGCTTTTCGAAATCCTTCGTGTTCGGCGCGCTGATCGGCATGGTCGGCAGCTACTTCGGCCTGTACGCGCAGCGCAATGCCGAGGGCGTGGGCGTCGCGACCACCAACGCGGTCGTCGTCAGCATCGTCGGCATCATCGTGCTCGACGCCGTGTTCGCCATCTGCGCGAACGCGCTGGGGATCTGACCGATGACGGCCCTGCTCTCGGTCAGCAACCTCGAGATGCGGTTCGGCGAGCGGCTGATCCAGACCGGCATCAACTTCGACGTGGAGCGCGGCACGATCTTCGCGATCATGGGCGGCAGCGGCTGCGGCAAGAGCACGCTGCTCAAGCACCTGGTCGGCCTGCTGCCGCCCGCCGAAGGCACCGTCACCTACAACGGCATCGACTACTGGGCCGCCGACGAGGAGGGCCAGGCGCTGCTGCGCACCGGCTTCGGCATGCTGTTCCAGAGCGCGGCGCTGTGGTCGTCGATGACGATCCTCGAGAACGTCTGCCTGCCGCTCGAACAGGCGGGCAAGCTCGACGAGGCACAACGCGAGGCGCGCGCCCGCGAGGTGCTGGAATGGGTCGACCTCGGCAAGTTCGCCGATTTCTTCCCGTCCGACCTGTCCGGCGGCATGAAGAAGCGCGCCGGGCTGGCGCGAGCGATCGCCACCGAGCCGCCGCTGATCTTTCTGGACGAACCGTCCGCCGGCCTCGACCCGATCAGCTCGAAGCGCCTGGACGACCTGGTGCTGATGATCCGCGAGCGCACGGGCGCCGCGGTGGTGTTTGTCAGCCATGAACTGCCGAGCCTGTTCGCGATCGCCGACGACGGCATCTTCCTCGATGCCGAGAGCAAGTCGCCGATCGCGCACGGCTCGCCGCGCGTGTTGCGCGACACCGCGACGCATCCGACGGTGCGCGCGTTCCTGGCGCGCGAAGAGCCGCCGCCCGTACCATCCGCAACCACGCCTACCACCGCCACACCATGAAACGCAACGCCCTGTTGATCGGTGCCTTCGTGCTCGCCGCGCTCGCGATGGTCGTGATCGGCGTGCTCTGGCTGAGCGGCAACGACCTGTTCAAGAAGCAGCAGGAGGCGATGATCTATTACAAGGGCAACGTCACCGGGCTGTACGTGGGCGCGCCGGTAGGCTTCCGCGGTGTGTCGATCGGCCAGGTCGAGAACATCGACATCCAGGTCGACAGCTCGACGCTGAAGGCGCTGGTGCCGGTGCGCATCCGGCTGCGCACCGACGCGCTGCACTTCAGCGGCGCCGAGAAGGGCGCGCCGGTCGACCTGCCGACATTGGTGCAGCGCGGGCTGCGCGCGCGGCTGGTGGCGCAGAGCTTCGTGACCGGGCAGAAGTCGATCGAGCTCGATTTCGTGCCCAACACGCCGTCGACGCTGGTCGGCGGCGGCAGCAGCAGCCGACCGGAGATCCCGGCGCTGGCCGAGCGCTTCGGCGCGCTGTTCGACCAGGTGGCCGAACTGCCGTTGGCCGACACCGTGCAGGAGATCCGCGACACCGTGAAGGAGCTGCGCGGCACGCTGAGTTCCGTGCAGCGCACGCTGGATGGCACGCAGAAGGTGCTGGCCAGTGCCTCGAACGAAGTCGGTCAGGCCGGCAGCGCGTCGCGCGAGACGCTGCGGGTCGCGAGCGAGGCGATCAAGCAGGTGCAGGTCAACTCGGCGGCGACGCTCGCGTCGATCACGCAGTTGTCGGATGCAGCCAAACAGACCGTGGTCGCCGCGCAGCCCGACCTGCAGCGCACGCTGGCCGGCACGCGCGAGGCGGCCGAATCGGCCAAGATCGCGATGAACCGCGTCGCGGAGATGACCGCGCCGGACGCCGCGCTGCGCGCCGATCTCGACGCCGCGCTGCGCGACCTGTCCCAGGCCGCGCGCGGCCTGCGCGACTGGAGCGAATTGCTGGAAGAGAAGCCGAACGCCGTCATCTTCGGGAACAAACGCGAATGAAACTGCTGCACAAACTCGCGCCGGTCGCGCTGGCCATCCTTCTCGCGGCCTGCGCGTCGCCGTCGCCGGCCCCGGTGCTGCTGACGCTGCCGCCGGTCGTCGTGCCCGCGGGGTCCGCGGCGCCGACGACACCGCCGGCGACCGCCTCGGCGCTCATCGCGGTGCGGCGCATCGCGATTCCCGAGTACCTCGTCGCCCGCCGCGTCCGTTACCGCGCCGACGCCGCGACGCTGGCCGAGTGGCCCAACACCTACTGGGCCGAGCGGATCGAGATCGGCGTGTCGCGCGAGTTCGCGTCGGCGCTGCGGCAGCAGCTGCCGGGGTGGACGATGTGCGACACGACCTGCGGCGACCACGTGCCGTCGCTGGCCCTGCAGGTCAACATGGTGCCGATGGACTACCTGCGCAGCGGCCAGAAGCTGCAGGCCAGGGCGCGCATCACGCTCAGCGGCGCCGGCACGCCGGCCAAGGTGCTGGCGACCCGCGATCTCGGCGTCGACATCCCGTCGAACGCCGACACCCCGCAGGGCCACGCGCAGACGATCTCCGCGCTGATCGAGAAGGTCGCGGCCGAAGCCGCGACGATGGTCCGCGACGCGAAACCCTGATCAGAAGTGGATGCCGCGCATCATCTCGGCCATCGCCATGGCCTCGGGTGACAGCGTGGCTTTTCCGCCCTTCTCGCCCTTGGCCGCGGCGCTGTCCGGGAACATCCGGAAGGTCGTGTTCATCAGGATCTGGGTGATGCGCGGCACCGCCGCGTGCAGCAGCTCGACCGAGATGCCCAGGCGCGTGGCGACGCGCACCGGCTTGTCGACGCAGGCCTGCACGATCAGGTCCGACGCCTCGTCGGTCGACAGCAGCGGCATGTTGTCGTAGATCTTGGTCGGCGCGGTCATCGGGGTGCGCACCAGCGGCATGTTGACCGTGGTGAACGTGATGCCCTGGTCGGCGAACTCGCTGGCGGCGCAACTGGCCCACGCGTCGAGCGCAGCCTTCGACGCGACATAAGCGGAGAAGCGCGGCGCGTTCACCAGCACGCTGATCGAGCTGATGTTGACGATGTGACCACGCTTCTTCGCGACCATGCCGGGCAGCAGGCCGGTCGTGATGCGCAGCGAACCGAAGTAGTTCAGCTGCATCGTGCGCTCATAGTCGTGGAAACGGTCGTAGCTGGCCTCGATCGCGCGGCGGATCGAGCGCCCGGCGTTGTTGATCAGGAAGTCGACGCCGCCGTGGTCGGCTTGCAGTTGCGCGACGAAGGCCTTGCAGCTCGCCTCGTCGGCGATGTCGGCCGAGTAGACGTGGACGATCGCGTCCTTGCCGGCCTCGGCGAGGATCTCCCGGCGGGCCTCCTCGAGCTTCGCGGCATCGCGCGCGCAGATGATCGTGATCGCGCCGGCCTTGGCGAACTTGACCGCCGCTGCCAGGCCGATGCCCGACGAGCCGCCGGTCACCAGCACCACCTTGCCGCCGACCGTGCCGCGCAGCGACTTGTCGATCAGCAGCGCCGGGTCGAGATGCCGCTCCCAGTAGTCCCACAGCCGCCACGCGTAGTCGTGCAGGTTCGGGCACTCGATGCCCGAGCCCTTCAGCGCCGCCAGCGTCTCGCGGCAGTCGTAGCGGGTCGGGAAGTTGATGAAGGTCATCATGTCGTCGGGCAGGCCGAGGTCCTTCATGACCGCAGCGCGCACCCGGCGCACCGGCGCCAGCGCCATCATTCCCTTCTTGACGCTCTTCGGGATGAAGCCGAGCAGCGCCGCGTTGATGAACAGGTTCATCTTCGGCGCGTGGGCGGCCTTGCTGAAGATGTCGAGCACGTCGCCGACGCGGTACCCCTTCGGGTCGACCAGGTGGAAGCACTTCTTGTTCAGGTCGGCCTTCGAGTGGCTGATGTGGTCGAGCGCGGCGACGACGAAATCGACCGGCACGATGTTGATGCGCCCGCCCTCCAGGCCGACGCTCGGCATCCACGGCGGCAGGATCTGGCGCATGCGCTGGATCAGCTTGAAGAAGTAGTACGGGCCGTCGATCTTGTCCATCTCGCCGGTCGTCGAGTCGCCGACGACCAGCGCCGGGCGGTACACCGTCCACGGCACCTTCGATTCCTTGCGCACGATCTTCTCGCTCTCGTGCTTGGTCATGAAGTACGGATGGTCCAGGCCTTCGGCCTCGTCGAACATGTCCTCGCGGAACACGCCCTCGTACATGCCGGCCGCGGCGATCGAGCTCACGTGGTGCAGGTGGCCGGCATCGATCGCCTTCGCGAACTCGACCGCGTTGCGCGTGCCTTCGATGTTGACCTTGACCTGCGACGCTTCGTCCGCCGACAGGTCGTAGACCGCCGCCAGGTGGTAGACGTGATCGACCTTGCCCTTGAGCCTCTTGATGTCGTCGGCGGCGACACCGAGCTTCTTGGCCGTCAGGTCGCCGTAGACCGGAACCGCCTTCGCCTTGGTGGTGCCCCAGTACTCGAGCAGCCCCGCGACCTTGCCTTCGCTTTCCGGACGCAGCAGGAAGGAGACGGTCGCGCCGCGCCGCTCGAGCAAGGTCTTGACCAGGCGCTTGCCGATGAAGCCGGTCGCGCCGGTGACGAAATAGTGCATGGGGTGTTCCTCCGTGGGCGCTCAAAGTGGCAGCGCGCATTCTTGACCAAACCCCTGTGCGGCTTGCCTGCGATTTACCCGGATCGGCAGCCCGCAAATTAGGATGCGCTCCCTATGACAGCTGCCTATAGTCGGCGCGATCAACACACACAGGACTCGCACCATGGTCAAGAAGCTCAAGCAGATGGCTGACAAGCAAGCCGCCTCCACCGGTCGCCTGTTCGACAGCGCCCTGGCCGGTCAGGTGAAGGACTCGGCGCAGCAGATCTGGCTCGCCGGCATGGGCGCGTTCTCGCGCGCGCAGGCCGAAGGCACCAAGGTGTTCGAGGCGCTGGTCAAGGAAGGCACGAGCCTGCAGAAGAAGACCACGTCGGCGGCGGAAGACAAGATCACCGAAGTCACCAGCCGGATGAGCAGCATGGCCGGCGACGTGCAGGCCAAGGCGGGCCAGCACTGGGACAAGCTCGAAGGCATCTTCGAGGAGCGCACCGCCAAGGCGCTGAACAAGCTCGGCGTGCCCTCGGCCAAGGACGTGGAGGCGCTGATGGCGCGCATCTACGAACTCAGCACCAAGGTCGCGAAGCTGTCGAAGGCCGCACCGGCCAAGGCCACCGCGAAGAAGACCGCCGCCACGCCGGCTGCCAAGGCGCCGGCCAAGAAGGCGGCGGTCAAGCGCGCGGCCGCCAAGAAGGCCACGGCCGCCTGAGCGGGCGAACGATCGACCGGACGGGGCGCTGCGGCGCCCCTTCTCATGTCCGCCAGGCGCGCGGTTGATCGCCAACTTCTGTTTCCCGTCTCGCTTCCCCCATGACCCGTTCCCCTTCCCCGCGCATCGGCCTGGCGCTGGCCGGCGGCGGCCCGCTCGGCGCGATCTACGAGATCGGCGCGCTGTGCGCGCTCGAAGAATCGCTGGCCGGCCTGGACTTCACCGAATGCCACAGCTATGTCGGCGTCTCGGCGGGCGGCTTCATCGCGGCCGGCCTGGCCAACGGCATGACGCCGCGCGAGTTGTGCGCCTCGTTCATCGAGAACGTCGGCGCCGCGCACGACATCTTCGAGCCGGCACTGCTGATCCGCCCGGCGTGGGGCGAGTTCGCACGCCGCCTCGCGACCCTGCCGGGCCTGGCCGCCGGTGCGGCGCTGCGCTACGCGTTCACGCGGCGCTCGCTGTCGAGCACCGTCGAACGACTCGGGCGCGTGCTGCCGACGGGGCTGTTCTCGAACGCGATGGTCGACGTGCAGCTGCGGCGCCAGTTCGACGCGCCCGGCCGCACCAACGACTTTCGCCAGCTGAAGCGCAAGCTGGTGCTGGTCGCGACCGACCTCGACAGCGGCGAGTCGGCGCCGTTCGGTCAGCCCGGCTTCGACCACGTGCCGATCTCGAAGGCGGTGCAGGCCAGCGCCGCCCTGCCGGGGCTGTTCCCGCCGGTCGAGATCGACGGTCACCACTATGTCGACGGCGCGCTGAAGAAGACGCTGCACGCCTCGGTGCTGCTCGACGAGGGCCTGGACCTGCTGATCTGCCTGAACCCGCTGGTGCCTTTCGACAGCACGCACGCAAGCCACCCGCGCGTGCTTTCCCGCGCCGGCGAGCCGATTCCGCGGCTGGTCGACGGCGGGCTGCCGGTGGTGCTGTCGCAGACCTTTCGCACGCTGATCCACTCGCGGCTGGAAATCGGCATGAAGGGCTACGAGCGCAGCCACCCCGACACGACGATCGTGCTGTTCGAACCGGACCAGCGCGACCCCGCGATGTTCCTGGCCAACACCTTCAGCTACTCGCAGCGCCGCATGCTGGCCGAGCATGCGTACCAGCAGACGCGCCGGATGCTGCGCTCGCGCCGCGGCCGGCTCGCCGCGCAGCTCGCGCCGCACGGCGTGCGGATCGACGCGGCGGTGCTCGACCAGCCGCGTCGCCTGCTCAGTCCGGCGCGCGCCGCCACGCGCAACACTGCGCAGGCACTGCACCGGCTCGAGGAAGTGCTGGACGACCTGGACGACGTGCTGGTGGCACACGGCGCCTGAACCGCGCCGCCCGGATCAGCCGAGGTAGCGCGATTCGAGGTGGCGCCTGAAGTGCGCCGGGTTCAACGCCTCGCCCGTCGCACGGGCCGCCAGCTCGGCGGTCGGCCAGCGGCTGGCCTGCGACCAGATGCGCTCGCGCAGCCAGTCGAACGCCGGTGAGAGGTCGCCCGCGGCGACACGCGCATCCAGCTCGGGATGCGCCTGGCGGATCGCCGCGAACCACTGCGCCGCGTACATCGCGCCCAGCGTGTAGCAGGGGAAGTAGCCGAACGCGCCGCCGGTCCAGTGCACGTCCTGCAGCGGGCCGTCGCGGTAGTTGCCCCGGGTGTCGACGCCGAGCAGCGAGCGCATGCCGTCGTCCCAGCGCGCCGGGATGTCGTCGGCCGCGAGGCTGCCGTCGATCAGCTCGCGCTCGATGCCGTGGCGCAGGATCACGTGCGCCGGGTAGGTCAGCTCGTCTGCGTCGACCCGGATGAAGCCGGGTTCGACCCGGGTCATCAGCCGGTGCAGGTTGCCGGGCTCGAACGCGGGCTGGTCCCCGAAGTGCTTGCGCAGCAGCGGCGCCAGCAGGTCGGCGAACGGGCGGCTGCGGCCGAGCTGCATCTCGAAGCTCAGGCTCTGGCTTTCATGGATGCCCATCGAGCGCGCGCGCGCCACCGGCTGGCCGAGCCACTCGCGCGGCAGGCCCTGCTCGTAGCGCGCGTGACCGGTCTCGTGGATCGTGCCCAGCAGGCTCTGCATCAGGTCGTCTTCGCGGTAGCGCGTGGTCAGCCGCGTGTCCTCCGGCACGCCGCCGCTGAACGGGTGCGCGCTCTCGTCGAGCCGGCCGGCGTCGAAATCGAAGCCGAGCAGTGCCATCACGTCCAGGCTGAGCGCGCGCTGCGCCGCCTTCGGAAACGGACCGATCGGCGCGATCACCGCCTCGCGCGCCTGGCGCTCGCGCACCCGGGTCACCAGGCCCGGCAGCCACTGCTGCAGGTCGCCGAACACGCGGTCGATCTCGGCGCTGGTGGTGCCGGGCTCGTACTGGTCCATCAGCGCGTCGTAGGGCGCGAGGCCGGTCTCGTCGGACAGGCGCTGCGCGACTTCGCGACCGAGCTTCAGCACCTCGCGGAAGTTCTCGAGAAAGCCCGTCCAGTCGTTCGCCGGACGCTGGGTGCGCCAGGCGTGCTCGCAGCGCGCGCCGGCGCGCGTGAGCGCCTCGACCAGCGATTGCGGCAGCGCATTCGACGCGCGCCACTCGCGCCGGATCTCGCCGAGGTTCGCGCGGGCGAACGGATCGATGCCCTCGCCCTCGGCGCGGCGCAGCAGATCGACCAGCTTCGGATCGGTGCGCAGGCCGTGCAGCAGGCCCTCCATCTCGGCCAGCGCGTTGGCGCGGGCGGTGTTGCCCTTGGGCGGCATCATCGCGGCCTGGTCCCAGCTGGCGATGGACTGCAGGTGGCGGAAGTGGTGCATCCGCGTCCAGAGCGCGGTCAGTTCGTCGTAGGCGCTGTTCATGGGCGTCAGTGTACGAACTGACCCGGCCAGAACCAGAGCATCGCAGCCGTCATCGTCACATAGCGGCCGAACTTGCCGATCGCCATGTAGAACACGCAGGGCCAGAACGGCAGCTTCAACCAGCCGGCCACCGCGCACAGCGGATCGCCGACGACCGGCAGCCATGACAACAGGCAGCCCTTCGTGCCCCAGCGCGCGAGCCACCGCAAGGCGCGCGCGTTCGGCGGCTTGTGATGACTCATGCGTTCGTAGGCGGCCTCGGCGCCGCGGCCCATCCACCAGGTGACGGCGCCGCCGAGCGTGTTGCCGGCGGTCGCGACCAGCACGGCGGGCCAGAACATGTCGGGATTCAGCTTGACCAGTCCGAACACCGCCGGCTCGGAGCCGAGCGGCAGCAGCGTGGCGGAGATGAAAGCGACGATGAAGACGGTGCTGAGGCCGAACTTCGGCAACGCGAGCAGCGCCATCAGGGAGTCGAGCCATGCTTCCATTGCGGCGGATTATCGCCAGCGCGCACACCGGTTTCCCGTAGGACGTGGCGCTGCGACGCGCCGCTATACTTCTGCCTCCTTTTTCAGCAGTCGCGCCACCCTCCTCCCATGCAGATCGGCCACATCGAACTGGCGAACCGTCTCTTCGCCGCGCCGATGGCCGGCGTGACGGACCGGCCGTTCCGCCAGTTGTGCAAGCGGCTCGGCGCGGGCTATGCGGTCAGCGAGATGGTGACCTCGCGCAAGGACCTCTGGAACAGCCTGAAGACCAGCCGCCGCGCCAACCACGATGGCGAGGTGGCGCCGATCGCGGTGCAGATCGCCGGCACCGACGCGCAGATGATGGCCGAGGCCGCCGCCTACAACATCGACAGGGGCGCGCAGATCATCGACATCAACATGGGCTGCCCGGCCAAGAAGGTCTGCAACAAGTGGGCGGGCTCGGCGCTGATGCAGGACGAGCCGCTGGCGCTGGCGATCGTCGAGGCCGTGGTCGCGGCCTGCGTGCCGAAGAACGTGCCGGTCACGCTGAAGATGCGCACCGGCTGGTGCGCGGCCGAGCGCAACGCAGTGCGCATCGCGCGCGCCGCCGAGGCCGCCGGCGTCGCAATGGTCACGGTGCATGGCCGCACCCGCGAGCAGGGCTACAAGGGCCAGGCCGAGTACGACACGGTCAGTGCGGTGAAGGCGGCGCTGCGCATCCCGGTGGTCGCGAACGGCGACATCGATTCGCCCGAGAAGGCGCGCGACGTGCTCGCCGCGACCGGGGCCGACGCCATCATGATCGGTCGCGCGGCGCAAGGCCGGCCGTGGATCTTTCGCGAGATCGCGCACTTCCTCGAGACCGGCGAACACCTGCCCGCGCCCGAGGTGGCACAGGCCAAGGCCTGGCTGCTCGAACACCTGCACGACCACTACGGCCTGTACGGCGAATTTGCGGGCGTGCGCAGCGCGCGCAAGCACATCGGCTGGGCAGTGCGCGCGCTGCCCGGCGGCGAGGCGTTCCGCGCCCGCATGAACCTGCTGGAGAGTTGCGAGACGCAGGTCCGCGCCGTCACCGACTGGTTCGACGAGCTGGCCGACACACACCGCCTGCTGCCGCGCGCCCTCCCCGAAGACCAAGCGACACAAGAAGAAGCATTCGCATGAAGAAACCCACCCACATCGAAGAGTGCATCCGCGACAGCCTGGAGATCTACTTCAAGGACCTGCGCGGCGTCGAACCCGCGGCCATGTACGAGATGATCCTCGGCGTGGTCGAGAAGCCGCTGCTCGACGTCGTGATGAAACACGCCGAGGGCAACCAGAGCCGCGCGGCCGAATGGCTCGGCATCAACCGCAACACGCTGCGCCGCAAACTGCTCGACCACAAGCTGATCAAATGAACGCTCCTGCAAAATCGCAACTCACCGCGCTGCTGTCGGTCTCCGACAAGACCGGCGTCCTCGAATTCGCCAGGTCGCTCCACGCGCTCGGCATTAGGCTGCTGTCGACCGGCGGCACCGCGAAGCTGCTCGCCGACGCCGGCCTGCCCGTCACCGAGGTGGCCGAGCACACCGGCTTTCCGGAGATGCTGGACGGCCGGGTCAAGACCTTGCATCCGACCATCCACGGCGGTCTGCTGGCGCGACGCGACCTGCCAGAGCACATGGCGGCGATCGAGAAGCACGGCATCGCGACGATCGACCTGCTGGTCGTGAACCTGTACCCGTTCGAGGCGACGGTCGCGAAGTCGGGTTGCACGCTGGAGGATGCGATCGAGAACATCGACATCGGCGGCCCGGCGATGGTGCGCTCGGCGGCGAAGAACTGGAAGGACGTGGCGGTGCTGACCGACGCCGCCCAGTATCCGCAGGTGCTGGCCGAGTTGCGGTCCGAGGGCGCCGTGAGCGCCGCGACGAAGTTCGCGCTGTCGGTCGCGGCCTTCAATCGCATCTCGAACTACGACGCGGCGATCAGCGACTACCTGTCGTCGTTGCAGCCCGATGGCTCGCGCGCCGCATTCCCGGCGCAGTCGAACGCGCGCTTCGTCAAGCTGCAGGACCTGCGCTACGGCGAGAACCCTCACCAGAGCGCGGCGTTCTACCGCGACCTGCACCCCGCGCCGGGCTCGCTCGTCACCGCGAAGCAACTGCAGGGCAAGGAACTCTCGTACAACAACATCGCCGATGCCGACGCGGCCTGGGAGTGCGTGAAGAGTTTCGACGTGCCGACCTGCGTGATCGTCAAGCACGCCAACCCGTGCGGCGTCGCGATCGGCGCGAACGCGGCCGAGGCATATGCGAAGGCCTTCAAGACCGACCCGACTTCGGCCTTCGGCGGCATCATCGCGTTCAATTGCGAGCTGGACGGTGCCGGCGCGGCGCTGGTGGCCAAGCAGTTCGTCGAGGTGCTGATGGCGCCGAGCTTCACGCCCGAAGCGCTGGCCGCGTTCGCCGCCAAGCCGAACACGCGGGTGCTGCAGATCGCCCTGCCCCCGGGCGGTGCGACCGACTGGGAGCAGGGCCGCAACGCGCAGGACGTCAAGCGTGTCGGCTCGGGCCTGCTGATCCAGACCGCCGACAACCGCGGCATGACGCGGGCCGAGCTGAAGTGCGTCACCGCCAAGCAGCCGACACCGGCACAACTCGACGACCTGCTGTTCGCGTGGAAGGTGGCGAAGTACGTGAAGAGCAACGCGATCGTGTTCTGTGGCGGCGGCATGACGCTCGGCGTCGGCGCGGGCCAGATGAGCCGCATCGACTCCGCGCGCATCGCCAGCATCAAGGCCGGCAACGCGGGCCTGACGCTGCAGGGCTCGGCAGTCGCGAGCGACGCGTTCTTCCCGTTTCGCGACGGTCTCGACGTGGTGATCGACCAGGGCGCAACCTGCGTCATCCAGCCCGGCGGCTCGATGCGCGACGACGAGGTGATCAACGCAGCGAACGAACGCGGCATCGCGATGGTGCTGACCGGCGTGCGGCATTTCCGTCACTAAATGAAGCTCCCCGAGGTCGCGGGCCTCGCTCTCGCCGCCGTCGCGCGCCTGATCACCGGCGCGCAGGGCCACTGGTATGGCTCGCCGCCCAAGGCCGAGCAGCGGATCTATTTCGCGAACCACCAGAGCCACTTCGACTGGGTGCTGATCTGGGCCGCGCTACCGCGCGATCTGCGCACCGTGACGCGGCCGATCGCGGCACGCGACTACTGGACTTCGTCGCCGCTCAAGCACTGGATCACGCGGGAGATCTTCAACGCGGTCTACGTGAGTCGCCAGCGCACCGACGACGAGGACCCGCTCGAGCCGCTGATGGAAGCGCTGCGCCACGGCGATTCGCTGGTGATCTTCCCGGAGGGCACGCGCGGCAACAAGGTCGATCCGGCCCCGTTCAAGGCCGGCCTGTTCCACCTGGCCGAGGCCTTCCCCGACGTGCAGCTGATCCCGGCCTGGATCGACAACGTCCAGCGCGTGATGCCCAAGGGCGAGGTCGTGCCGGTGCCGATCCTTTGTTCCGTGACCTTCGGCAAGCCGCTGACGCTGTTCCCCGGCGAGGACAAGCGCACGTTCCTGGAACGCGCGCGCAATGCGGTGATGGCGCTGCGGGCGGTGCACTAGATGGGGGCGCTTCGCAACCTCACCGTGTCGCAGCAGGTCGGCCTGCTGTTCCTTGCGCTGTTCGGCGTGCTGACGATCGTGACCGTGGTCGCGTTCACGCGCACGCTGCGCGACCGCAGCGACGCCGAACTCGACGCGCACGAACAGTTCAAGCGCGACCTGCGCGCCGTCTGGGCCGGCTCGGTGCTGTTCTGGATCTCGTGGGTCACCGGCGGCATCGTCTCGACGCTGCTGTTCGGGCTGGTCTCCTTCCTCGCGTTGCGCGAGTTCGTCACGCTGACCCACACCCGGCGCGGCGACCACCGCAGCCTGCTGCTGGCCTTCTTCGTCGTGCTGCCGTTGCAGTACGTGATCGTCGCGAGCGAACAGTTCGACCTGTTCACGGTGTTCATCCCGGTCTACGTGTTCCTCGCGATCCCGGTCGTCAGCGCGCTGGGCAACGACCCGCAGCGCTTTCTCGAGCGCACCGCGAAGATCCAGTGGGGCATCATGGTCTGCGTCTACGGCATGAGCCACGCGCCGGCGCTGCTGCTGCTCGACCTGCCGGACTACCGCGACCGCGGCGCGTTCCTGGTGCTGTACCTGGTCGTCGTCGTCGCGGTCGCGCAGATCGTGCAGGAGACCGCGAGCCGCCGCCTGCGCCGCCGCCCGGTGGCGCGCGCGATCAGCCGCTCGTTCTCCTGGCGGGCGTGGGCCATCGGCGCCGGCGTCGCCGCGGTGGCGGGCGGCCTGCTGTACTGGTCGACGCCGTTCAAGCCCTGGGCCGCGATCATCATGGGGCTGATCGCCGGCGGCAGCGGCACGCTCGGCGAATTCGTGATGCAGGCGCTCAAGCGCGATGCGGGTGTGCGCTCGTGGGGCGGCAAGGCCTCGGTGACGGGCGCGGTCGGGCTGCTCGATCGCGTCGCGCCGCTGTGCTTCGCGGCGCCTGTGTTCTTCCACGCGGTGCGCTGGTACTTCGGCCTGTAGGCTGCGAACCATGCGCATCCTCGGCATCGACCCCGGTCTGCGGACCACCGGCTTCGGCGTCATCGAATCGGTCGGCTCGAAGCTCCACTACGTCGCCAGCGGCACGATCAAGACCGAGTCGGTCGTGTCGGGCTCGCTGCCGGAGCGGCTGCGCGTGATTTTCGACGGCGTGCGCGAGATTGCCGCGCGCTACGAGCCGACGTGCGCGTCGGTCGAGATCGTGTTCGTGAACGTCAACCCGCAGTCGACGCTGCTGCTCGGCCAGGCCCGCGGCGCCGCGCTGACGGCGCTGGTGACGGCCGACCTGACCGTCTCCGAATACACCGCGCTGCAGATGAAGAAGGCCATCGTCGGGCATGGGCAAGCGCGCAAGGAGCAGGTGCAGGAGATGGTGATGCGCTTGCTTTCTTTGCCGGGGTTGCCGGGGAAGGACGCGGCGGATGCGCTGGGATTGGCGATCTGCCATGCGCATGCGGGCTCGTCGTTGGCGGCCTTGGCTCGAAGCGCCACGCTGGCGCCGCGTGCGCATGCGCAGTATCGGCGGGGGCGGACTTACTGAGCTTCTTGCTTGCGTGTTTGCATGCTTGCGACGGTTGGCGCGCGTCGGGCAGGCGGCACCCACCACCGGAGCACGTCGTCGGAAGGGCTTCCACCTGTGCCGCAAAGGCGCGCCCGGGTGGGCTGCGCAGCCTCTGGGAAGCCTCGAGCAGCGCAGAGTGTGTGGCCGCGCGCGCAGCGCGCCTCGTGATCTGACTTCCGAGCGCCTGTCTGAACGGAGCGAACGCAGTGAGCGTAGTGAGTTGGCGAGGAGGACAGTACGCCCGAGCAGCGCAGAGCAGTCGCCGCGCAGCGGCGACCGCCTCCGAGAAGCGGAGCAGCCCACCCGGGTGCGCCTTTGCCGCCACGACTGCAAAACCGAGCGCGGTCTCGGCCACAATCCACCCCCTATGTACGCCCTCTTCGAAGAAGCCGGAAAGTTCCTCGCCGGCCGCGTGATGACGGAAGCCGACACCTCGATGCAGATCGAGCTCGACTCCGGCAAGCGCGTCAAGGTCAAGTCAGCCAACGTGCTGCTCAAGTTCGAGAAGCCGCAGCCGGCAGACCTGATCGCCTCCGCCCAGACCATCGCGAAGGAGATCGACCTCGACCTGGCGTGGGAATTCGCGCCTGAAGATGAATTCAGCTTCGGTGACCTGGCGCGCGAGTACTTCGAAGCCAGCGCCGGCATCGAGAAGCAGGCCGGCGCGCTGTTCCGGCTGTTCGAGGCGCCGCACTACTTCCGCCGGCTCGGCAAGGGCCACTTCAAGAAGGCACCGGAAGAGATCGTCAAGGCCGCGTTGCTCGGCATCGAGCGCAAGAAGCAGGTCGCCGCGCAGATCGAGGCCTGGGCCGGCGAGCTGGTGCGCGGCGAGTGCCCGCCCGCGGTGCGCGAGCAGCTCTACAAGCTGCTGTTCAAGCCCGACAAGAACGCGCCCGAATACAAGGCCGTCGTCGAGGCCGCCAGGCAGTCGCAGAAGCCACCGCTCGAGCTGCTGAAGGCGGCGGGCGCGATCGACTCGCCCTACCAGTTCCACTGGCGCCGCTTCCTGTTCGAGAACTTCCCGAAGGGCACCGGATTCCCGCCGCTGCAGGCGCCGGCGATCAAGGAGACGCTGCCGCTGGCCGCGGTGCGCGCGTTCTCGATCGACGATTCGCAGACGACCGAGATCGACGACGCGCTGTCGGTGCAGGGGCTGGGCAGCGGCAGCGTGGTGTTCGGCATCCACATCGCCGCGCCGGGGCTGGCGTTCGCGCCCGACTCGCCGGTCGACGCCGTCGCGCGGGCACGCCTGTCCACCGTCTACATGCCGGGCCACAAGCTGACGATGCTGCCGGACGACGTGGTGCAGGCCTACACGCTGATCGCCGGACGCGAGTGCCCGGCCGTCTCGCTGTACGTGACGATGGACGAGGCGACGTTCGCGATCACAGGCAGCGAAACCAAGCTGGAACGCGTGCCGATCGCCGCCAACCTGCGTCACGACCAGCTCGACAGCGTGATCACCGAGGCCACGCTGCTCGGCGACGCGCCGGCGGACTACGAGTTCGCACCCGAGCTGGCGTTCGCGTTCCGCCTCGCGCGCCACCTGAAGGCGCAGCGCGAGATCGTGCGCGGCAAGCCCGAGAACTTCAACCGGCCCGACTACAACTTCCGCCTCGACGGTGTCGAAGGCGGCGAACCGAAGGGCACGGAACAGGTGCTGATCACGACGCGCCAGCGTGGCTCGGCACTCGACCTGATCGTGGCCGAGGCGATGATCCTGGCCAACAGCACCTGGGGCGGCTGGCTCGCCGATTGCGGCGTGCCCGGCATCTACCGCAGCCAGGCCAGCATGGCGCCGGGCGTGAAGGTGCGCATGAGCACCAAGCCTGCGCCGCACGCCGGCATGGGCGTCGCCCAATACACCTGGGCGACCTCGCCGCTACGGCGCTATGTCGACCTCGTGAACCAGTGGCAGATCATCGCCTGCGCGCGCCACGGCCGCACCGCGGCGCTGGCCGCGCCGTTCAAGCCGAAGGACGTGCAGCTGTTCGCAATCATCTCGGGCTTCGACTCGGCCTACGCCGAGTACAACGGCTTCCAGCAGGCGATCGAGCGCTACTGGGCGCTGCGCTCGCTGGCCCAGGACGGCATCACCGAGCTCGACGCCGTCGTGATGAAGGATGGCCTGGTGCGCGCCGACACGCTGCCGCTGGTGTTCCGCGTCGGCGGCGCCGAGTCGCTGCCGCGCGGCGCGCACGTGCGGGCACGCGTGGTCGGCACCGACCTGCTGACGCTCGACCTGCATGCGACGCTGGCAGCGCGCCTCGATGACGTGCCGGCCGATGCCGCCGCTGCCGCCGAGCCCGATGCCGACGAACTCGCCGAGAGCGCCGGCCCGTTGACCCTGGCGATCGACGTTCAGGGTGACGACGCCGCCGACCCGGCGGCCGCGCAGACTGCCGACACCACCACGCCCTGACCCGCCCCGCCGATGCTGCGCAAGCTCTCGACCCTGCAACTCGCGTTGATCGTCTCGTTCGGTCTGCATGCGGCGCTGCTGACGGTGCGCATCGTCGATCCGGAGGGCTTCAACCGCATCTTCCAGGACACGCCGCTCGAGGTGATCCTGGTCAACTCGCGCTCGGGCGAGCCTCCGGAGAAGGCGCAGGCGATCGCGCAGGCCGCGCTGGCCGGCGGCGGCGAGGCCGAGGCGGGGCGCGCCACTTCGCCGCTGCCGCCGTCGGCGCTGGTCGAGGTGGGGGACTCGAACGAGGAGGCACGCAAGCGCATCGAGCAGTTGCAGGAGACGCAGCAGCAGCTGCTCGCGCAGATCCGCCGCGAGCTCGCGCTGCTGCCGGCGCCCGACCCGCAGCGCGAGCAGGGCAATCCGGACGAGGCGGCGCAGGAAGAACGGCGGCGCCAGCTGGTGCAGTTGCTCGCGGAGATCGAGAAGCGCGTCAACGAGGAGAACGCGCGCCCGAAGAAGCGCTACATCAGCCCCGCGACCCGCGAAGAGGTCTATGCGCTGTACTACGACGCGCTGCGTCGCAAGATCGAGGAGCGCGGTACCCGCAACTTCCCCGAGAACCAGGGCAAGAAGCTGTACGGCGAACTGACGATGAACGTGACGGTGGACACCGAAGGGCGCGTCGTCGACACCGAGGTGGTGCGACCGTCCAAGTCACGCGTGCTCGATCGCCGCGCCATCGCGATCGTGCGGGCGGCGGCGCCGTTCGGGCCGTTCAACGCGGCGATGCGCAAGCGTGCCGACCAGCTCGTGATCACCTCACGCTTCAAGTTCACGCGCGAAGAGGGTCTCGAGACCACACTCAGCGCCACCCCGTCGAATTGAGTTTCCCCATGGACAAGTACGTCGTCGCCGGCAACCCGGTGGAGCACAGCCAGTCGCCGTTCATCCAGAGCGAGTTCGCGCGCCAGACCGGGCAGGCGATGGAATACGGGCGCCAGCTGATCCCGCTCGACGGCTTCGTCGCCGCGATCCGCGCGCTGGCCGATGGTGGCGCGAAGGGCTGCAACATCACCGTGCCGTTCAAGTTCCACGCGTTCGAACTGGCGGCACGGCGCACGCCGCGTGCCGAGCTGGCCCGCGCGGCGAACGTGCTGCGCTTCGACGCGCCTGGCTGGCTGGGCGACAACACCGACGGCATCGGCCTGGTCCGCGACATCGAGCGCAATGCCGATGTGCCGCTGGCCGGCGCGCGGGTGCTGCTGATCGGCGCCGGCGGCGCGGCGGCCGGCGCCCTCGGGCCGCTGCTGGCCGCGCACCCGGCCGAAGTGGTGGTCGCGAACCGCACGCTGGACAAGGCGAAGGCGCTGGTCGAGCGGCACCGCCCCGTGGCGGTCGAGACCTTGCTGAGCGCCGCGACGCTGGAAGGCTGCGGCCGCGACTTCGACGTCGTCATCAACGCATCTGCGAGCAGCCTGCAGGGCGCCGCGGTACCGGTCTCGCCGGTCACGCTGGCCCCGGGCGCACTCGCGCTCGACATGATGTACGGCGCTGCCGCGGCACCGTTCCTGGCCTGGGCCGAGGACCACGGCGCCCGCGGCCGCGACGGTCTCGGCATGCTGGTCGAGCAGGCGGCGGCGGCGTTCGAACTCTGGCGCGGCGTGCAGCCGGCCACCGCCCCGGTGCTCGCGGCCCTGCGCGAGCGGATGAGCAACGCGTCCAAGGCCGCCGAGGCGTGAGATCCGCCTGGCGCCTGTTCGCGCTGGTGCTGCTGTCGGCGCTGGCGTTCCAGCTCTTCCTGCTGGCTCGCGTCGCGCTGATGACCGTGGTGGATCCCCAGTCCACCACGTTCCAGCGCTCCGAGGCCTGGCGGCTGCTGACCGAGAAACACGCGCTCGCCTGGAACCAGCAATGGCAACCCTACGCCCGCATCTCGCCGAACCTGAAACGCGCGGTGATCGCGTCGGAGGACGCCGGCTTCGCCGAGCACAGCGGCGTCGAGTGGGACGCGCTCGAAAAGGCGTGGGAGCGCAACCAGAAGGCCGAGGCGCGGGTCGAGAAGATCAACGAACAGTTCGACCGACGCCTGCAAAAGCTGCCGCCGGCCAGGGCGGCGGCGGTCAAGCTGCCGCCACGCGCCCAGCCCAAGGTGGTCGGCGGCTCGACGATCACCCAGCAGCTCGCGAAGAACCTGTTCCTGGGCGGCGAACGCAACCTGTTGCGCAAGGCGCAGGAGTTCGTCGTCACCTTCATGCTCGAGGGCCTGCTCAGCAAGCAGCGCATCCTGGAGATCTACCTGAACAATGTCGAGTGGGGCGAGGGCGTCTTCGGCGCCGAGGCGGCGGCGCGCCATTACTTCCATGTCGGCGCCGACCGGCTGGGCGCCACGCAGGCGGCGCAGCTCGCGGTCATGCTGCCGGCGCCCAAGCGCTTCGAGAAGCGACCTGGCTCGGCCTACGTGATCGGCCGGGCGGGTACGGTCAGCGCGCGGATGGGCGCGGTCGAGCTGCCCTGAGCGCTTGTTCCTAGAATCACGCATGAGTTCAGCGCTGACCGAAGAGATCGCCGCCGCCGCGGCGCGCCTCGTCGTCGAGGAAGGCATGGAGTACGGCCCGGCCAAGCGCCGCGCGGCGCGAACGCTGGGGCGGTCATCGACCCGGGCGTCCGAATTGCCCGGCAACGACCTGGTCGAGGACGAGGTGCGCCAGTACCTCGCGATCTTCTGCGCCGAGACCCAGCCGCGCGAACTCGCTGCGCTGCGGACCGTGGCACTGGTGTGGATGGAGCGCCTCGCCGAGTTCCGCCCGCACCTGACGGGCGCGGTCTGGCGCGGCACCGCGACCCGGCTGAACAACGTGCACCTCGAACTGTTCTGCGACGACTCCAAGGCCGCCGAGCTGGCGCTGATCGACCGGCACGTGGACTACGACGTCGGCAGCCGGCCGGGGCCGCGCGGCGAACCGATCGATGTGCTGAGCGTGGCGCATGCCTGCCCGGAACTGGGCGAGCGCGTCACGGTGCACCTGAGCGTGCTCGACCACGACGACCTGCGCGGTGCACTGAAGCCCGATTCCGGCGGCCGTTCGCAGCGCGGCGATCTCGCGGCGTTGCGCAAGTTGATGGCGGCCGAGGCCGAATGAACCGGCGCGGCGTACTCGTGGGCGGCGTGGCCGTGACGGCCGCGGCCGTCGGCGCCGGCGTGGCCTGGCGGCGCCATGCCGCCGCGCCGGGCGACGACGCCGAGCGCGAACTCTGGCGCGCCCGCTTCGAGCGGCCCACCGGTGGCAAGCCACTCGCGTTCGAGGCCCTGCGCGGCCGCCCTCTGCTGCTGAACTTCTGGGCCACCTGGTGCCCCCCTTGCGTCGCCGAGCTGCCGATGCTCGATCAGTTCCAGCGCGACCAGGCCAAGAGCGGGTGGCAGGTGGTCGGACTCGCGGTCGACAACCTCGAGCCGGTGGTCTCGTTTCTCGCCCGGCGCCCGGTCTCCTTCGACATCGGCCTGGCGGGTGTCGATGGCATCGTGCTGGCCAAGCGGCTCGGCAACACCGGCGGCGGGCTGCCATTCAGCATCGTCTTCGACCGATCCGGACGTGCCGCGCAGCGAAAGCTCGGCGCCATCGGTGTCGACGACCTGCAGCATTGGGCGGCGACGGTCGGGTGATCACCTCGGACCGCGAAATTCGGCATTGGTCTTTCAGCGCTTGTCAACTGCACGCAATTTCAGTCAAGTCGCGTAAAGTACCGCACCTTGTTGTTGCAAACCCGGGTCGGAGGAATCGACTTCACCGGGTGACTCGTCTGAAAAAGATCACGACGCCTATCGGCACGATGAATGCAAGAAGCCGGTCCCTAGGACCGTGAACCGGCGCAACGCCACCTCCGACTCATTCTCCCGGCTGCCCGCGCGGCAGCCGCCCCGACAGGAACCGCACACGCCATGGACCTCCGCAAACTGAAGACGCTGATCGACCTCGTCTCCGAGTCGAACATTTCCGAGCTCGAGATCACCGAGGCCGAAGGCAAGGTACGCATCGTCAAGGCCGATCCGGCCGGCGCGCCGGCCACCATGCAGTACGTGCAGCAGATGCCGATGGCGATGCCGGCCCCCGCCGCGCCCACAGCCGCGCCGGCCGCCGCGGCCGAAGTGCCGGCTGCGCCGGTCGAGACCGGACATGTGGTGAAGTCGCCGATGGTCGGTACGTTCTACCGCGCCGCCAACCCGAACTCGAAGGCGTTCGCCGAGGTCGGCGATCCGATCAAGGAAGGCGACCCGATCTGCATCATCGAGGCGATGAAGATCATGAACGAGATCGAGGCCGACAAGTCCGGCACGGTCACGCGCATCCTGTGTGAGAACGGCCAGGCCGTCGAATTCGGGCAGCCCTTGTTCATTATCGAATAAGGCCACCATGTTCAAGAAGATCCTGATCGCCAACCGCGGCGAAATCGCCTTGCGGATCCAGCGCGCGTGCCGCGAGATGGGCATCAAGTCGGTCGTCGTCTATTCCGAGGCCGACCGCGACGCGAAGTACGTGAAGCTGGCCGACGAGGCGGTCTGCATCGGCCCGGCATCGTCCGCGCAGAGCTACCTCAACATGCCGGCGATCATCTCCACGGCCGAGGTGACCGACGCCGAGGCGATCCACCCGGGCTACGGGTTCCTGTCCGAGAACGCCGACTTCGCCGAGCGCGTCGAGCGCAGCGGCTTCACCTTCATCGGGCCGACGCCGGCATCGATCCGCGTGATGGGCGACAAGGTGTCGGCCAAGCAGGCGATGATCAAGTCCGGCGTGCCGTGCGTGCCGGGCTCCGAGGGCGCGCTGTCCGAAGACCCGAAGGAGATCATCAAGGCGGCGCGCGCAGTCGGCTACCCGGTGATCATCAAGGCCTCGGGCGGCGGCGGCGGCCGCGGCATGCGGGTCGTGCACACCGAAGCGGCGCTGATCCATGCGGTGCAGACGACGCGGGCCGAAGCCGGCGCCGCGTTCGGCAACCCGGCCGTGTACATGGAGAAGTTCCTCGAGAACCCGCGCCACATCGAGATCCAGGTGCTGGCCGACGAACACAAGAACGCGGTCTGGCTCGGCGAGCGCGACTGCTCGATGCAGCGGCGCCATCAGAAGATCCTCGAGGAGGCCCCCGCGCCCGGCATCCCGCGGCGCGTGATCGAGCGCATCGGCGAGCGCTGCGCGGCAGCCTGCAAGAAGATCGGCTACCGCGGCGCCGGCACCTTCGAATTCCTGTACGAGAACGGCGAGTTCTTCTTCATCGAGATGAACACCCGCGTCCAGGTGGAGCACCCGGTCACCGAACTGGTGACGGGCATCGACATCGTGCAGATGCAGATCCGCATCGCCGCCGGCGAGAAACTGCCGTTCACGCAGCGCAACGTGCAGATGCGCGGGCATGCGATCGAGTGCCGGGTCAACGCCGAGGACCCGTACAAGTTCACTCCGTCGCCGGGTCGCATCACGATGTGGCACCCGCCGGGCGGCCCCGGCGTGCGCGTCGATTCGCACGCGTACACCAACTACTACGTGCCGCCGAACTACGACTCGATGATCGGCAAGATCATCGTCCACGGCGACACCCGCGACCAGGCGCTCGCGCGCATGCGCATCGCGCTGTCGGAAATGGTGGTCGAGGGCATCCAGACCAACATCCCGCTGCACCGCGAGCTGATGGTCGATGCCAAGTTCATCGAGGGCGGGACCAGCATCCACTACCTCGAAGGCTGGCTCGGACAGCACAAGCGCTGACCATGGTCGAGCTGATCCTGCTCGCGCCCGAGGACAGTGTCGAGAACGTCAGCGATGCGCTGATCGACGAGCTCGACGCGTTGTCGGTCTCGGTCGAGGACGCCGACGCCGACACCGATGCCGAGCACGCGTTGTTCGGCGAACCGGGCATGCCGGCTCCGAAGGCCGGCTGGCAACGCTCGGTCGTGCGCGCGCTGTTCCCGGACGACGCGGCGGCGACCGAAGCGGCGACGCTGCTGCTGGCGCAGGACTGGGCGCAGGCCGTCCATGTCCAGGCGATCCAGCCGGTGCCCGAGCAGGACTGGGTGCGCCTGACGCAATCCCAGTTCGCGCCGGTCCCCGTGACGCCCGAGTTCTGGATCGTCCCCAGCTGGCACGAGCCGCCGCCCGGCGCGACCCGCGTGATCCGGCTCGACCCGGGTCTGGCGTTCGGCACCGGGACACACCCGACCACCCGCATGTGCCTGCGCTGGACCGCGCAACAACCCGCGGAGCGCCGTGCGCGCTGGAACCGCGTGCTGGACTACGGCTGCGGCTCCGGCATCCTCGCGATCGGCGCGGCGCTGCACGGCGCCGACCGGATCGACGCGGTCGACATCGATCCCGCCGCGGTCGAATCCACCACCGCGAACGCCGTGGCGAACGGCGTCACGCTGAACGCGGGCCTGCCCGATGCGGCGAGCGGCACGTATGCGCTGGTGTTCGCGAACATCCTCGCGACGCCGCTGACGCTGCTGGCGCCGCTGCTCTGCGCCCACGTCGCGGCGGGGGGCGACCTGGTACTCGCCGGCATCCTGGAACGCCAGGCCGATGCGCTCCGGACAGCCTACGCGCCGTGGCTCGCGCTGCAGGTCAGCGACACCGAAGACGGCTGGATCCTGATGACCGCGCGCCGGCCCGGCTGAAGCGAGCGCTGCGAGATGATCCGCCGATGAGCCTGGCCACGCGCTGCACTGCCTGCGGCACCGTCTTCCGGGTGGTGCAGGACCAGCTCAAGGTGTCCGAAGGCTGGGTGCGCTGCGGCCGCTGCAGCGAGGTGTTCAACGCGCTCGAAGGCCTGTTCGACCTGACACGGGAAACCCCACTCGAAGCGCCGATCGACCTGCCGCCGCAAGTGCCACGGCCGGCCGCGGGCATCGACGCAGCGCTCGGCGACAAGATCGATGCGCAACTGCAGCGCACACCCGACGAGCCCGACCAGGCCCCGGCGGTCAGCGCGCGCGACCGGCTCGAGTTCCCGGACGCGCGCTTCGATACCCACCTGCTGTCCGAGCCGGGCAGCGAGGTGGCGCAGGACGATGGCGCGGCACTGACCGTGGCGTCCGATGAAAGCGCGCTGCTCGACGACGACATCGAGGCCGCATCGGCCGAGCCGGCGCCCGAATTCGTGCAGCGCGCGCAGCGCCAGGCCCGCTGGCAGTCGCCCACGATGCGCGCCGCGTTCGGCGGCGCTGCCGCCCTGCTGATCGTCGTACTCGCGCTGCAGGTCATGCACCAGCAGCGCGATTTCATCGCCGCGCGCTGGCCCGCGACGGCACCGGCACTGGCGTCCTGGTGCGAGGCGCTGTCGTGCACGATCGCCGCGCCGCGCCGGATCGAGGATGTCGCGGTCGACAGCACGGCCTTGACCCAGTCGACGTTGCCCGACGCCTACCGCCTGGCGGTCGTGTTGCGCAACCGCGGCGCGATTCCGGTCGCGATGCCTTCGCTCGACTTGAGCCTGACCGACACGACCGGGCAGCTGGTCGCGCGCAAGGTGCTGACGCCGCGGGATTTCCGCGCGGCTGCGGCACCGATCCGTCCCGGCACCGATGCCTCCTTGCAACTCGAGTTCTCGGCCGGCGGTGCACGCGTCACCGGCTACACCGTCGAGGTGTTCTACCCCTGATCCGGTGGTCCGCGCCCTGGCACGCGACCCTTCCTTTCCCACTCTTATCGGAGCCCTTTCATGTCGGCACTCATTTGCGGATCGCTCGCCTTCGACACGATCGCGACCTTCCCAGGCCGCTTCGCGCAGCAGATCCTGCCCGAACAACTGCACATCCTGAACGTCTCGTTCCTCGTGCCGACGTTGCGCCGCGAGTTCGGCGGCTGCGCCGGCAACATCGCCTACTCGCACCGCCTGCTCGGCGGTCAGCCGCTGATCATGGCGGCCGTCGGCACGGACGGCGCCGAGTACCTGCGGCGCATCGAGTCGTGGGGCGCGAGCACGGCGCTGGTCCGCAACGTCGCGGACACGCACACCGCGCAGGCGATCATCATCACCGACACCGACAACAACCAGATCACAGCGTTCCATCCGGGCGCGATGCAATCGGCCCACCTGAGCCAGGTGCCGGCCGACGCCGACATCCGCGTCGCGATCATCGCTCCGGACGGCCGCGACGCGATGCTGCAGCACGCGGCGCAACTGGCGCAGGCGAAGATCCCGTTCATCTTCGATCCGGGCCAGGGTCTGCCGATGTTCGACGGCGCCGATCTGCGCGACTTCGTCGCCAAGGCGAGCTGGGTGGCGGTCAACGACTACGAGGGGCAGATGCTGTGCGAGCGCACCGGCGAGACGCTGGCGAGCCTGTCGCGATCGCACCTGAAAGGCATCATCGTCACGCTCGGCGCCGAAGGGTGCGATCTGTGGCAGCAGGGCGAGTGCGTCCGGGTGCCGGGTCACCGTGTCGACAACGTCGTCGACCCGACCGGCTGTGGCGACGCGTTCCGCGCGGCGCTGCTCTACGGCATCGAGCAGGGCTGGCCGCTGGAGCGCAGCGTGGCGCTCGGCAACCGGATCGGCGCGACCAAGGTAGCCTACCGCGGCGGGCAGAACCACCCGGTGAACCTGGCCGAGCTCGAGGCTTGACCGAACCGGCGCGCAAGAGTCGCGCGCCCAAATAAAACAGCCCGGCAAAAGCCGGGCTGTGTGCTCACGCGCTCGCGATCAGGGCTTGCTGCCCGTCGGGAACGGCCAGGCGGCCTGAGGGCTCAGGGCGGTCTTGGCAGGGGCAGCCGGCGCAGGGGCAGCGGCAGCGGCCTTCTTCGCAGCAGGCTTCTTGGCCGCCTTTTTCGCAGCGGCCTTCTTCGCGGGGGCCTTCTTCGCAGCCGCCTTCTTCGCAGGAGCCTTCTTCGCAGCGGCCTTCTTCGCCGGAGCCTTCTTCGCAGCGGCCTTCTTCGCAGGCGCCTTCTTGGCGGCGGCCTTCTTCGCCGGCGCCTTCTTGGCGGCGACCTTCTTGGCCGGAGCCTTCTTGGCCGGAGCCTTCTTGGCGGCCGCCTTCTTGGCCGGCGCCTTCTTCACGGCCGCCTTCTTGGCCGGAGCCGCCTTCTTTGCAGCGGCTTTCTTTGCCGGAGCTTTCTTCGCAGTTGCCATTTCGTTTCTCCTTGATCAAGTTGCAAAAAGAACCGCTGCACATCGGCGTACGCCGCTGTGCAGCAGCTATTCATCGCCCGGAGTCTGCCCAGGAGGGGCGCCCCAGTACGGTGAATCCAGTGGCGACCCGCGTGCACCGCTTCTTTGTCGGCGCATCACGCATCGCAAATCTTGATCACTCTGCTGCTTTCGCCCGTCCCGGCACGAAAGACTTCATGGCCCGCGCGCACAGCACGCTGCGCGAAGGCCGCATCAATCCCAGGAAAGCGCACCACCACTCTGATACTCGATCACACGAGTCTCGAAGAAGTTGCGCTCCTTCTTGAGGTCGATCATTTCGCTCATCCAGGGGAACGGGTTTTCCTCGTTCGGGAACAATTCTTCAAGGCCGATCTGCGTGGCACGCCGGTTGGCGATGTAGCGCAGGTAGCCCTTGAACATCGACGCGTTCATGCCGAGCACGCCGCGCGGCATGGTGTCCTCGGCATAGCGATACTCGAGCTCGACGGCTTTGTGGAACAGCGCGACGATCTCGGCCTTGAAATCGGCCGTCCAGAGCTGCGGGTTCTCGAGCTTGATCTGGTTGATCAGGTCGATGCCGAAATTGCAGTGCATCGACTCGTCGCGCAGGATGTACTGGTACTGCTCGGCCGCACCGGTCATCTTGTTCTGGCGGCCGAGCGCGAGGATCTGCGTGAAGCCGACGTAGAAGAACAGCCCTTCCATCAGGCACGCGAAAACGATCAGCGACTTCAGCAGCGTGCGGTCGTTCTCGACCGTGCCGGTGTGGAAGTGCGGATCCATGATCGCCGAGATGAACGGGATCAGGAACTCGTCCTTGTCGCGGATCGACTGGACTTCGTTGTAAGCGTTGAAGATCTCGCTCTCGTCGAGACCGAGCGACTCGACGATGTACTGATAGGCGTGGGTGTGGATCGCCTCTTCGAACGCCTGGCGCAGCAGGAACTGCCGGCATTCGGGTGCGGTGATGTGACGATACGTGCCGAGCACGATGTTGTTCGCGGCGAGCGAATCGGCGGTCACGAAGAAGCCGAGGTTGCGCTTGACGATGCGACGCTCGTCGTCGGTCAGGCCGTTCGGATCCTTCCAGGTCGCAATGTCGCGCGACATGTTGACCTCTTGCGGCATCCAGTGGTTCGCGCACGTGGCGAGGTACTTCTCCCACGCCCACTTGTACTTGAACGGGACCAGCTGATTCACATCGGTCTGGCCGTTGATGATGCGCTTGTCGGCGGCCTTGACGCGGCGCCTCTCTGCGACATGTTCGGCGGCCGGTTCGGTCTTCGCCGTGGCCGGCGCGAGCGGCGCGGCAGAGGCAACTGCTGGAGACACTTGAGCGACAGGCGCCGAAGACATTGAAGTCTGCGCCAGCGTCGCGGCGTGAACTGTCGAGGGCTTAACTTCTTCTTCCCAAACCAGCATGGTGAAATTTTCCTGTGCGTTCCAATTATGAGAGTGTTGCGCGATAACCCCAAGCACTTCTTGACATTCGCGCGCGTTGCTTGTTGCGGTATCGCATCGACTCTTCGTCATCGATGTCACGCACTGCGTGACATCGATGTGTTCTTCATCGCGTGATGCGTTGCGATGCGTCAGCGACTCACTGGCACGCTTCGCAGTCGGGGTTGTCGATGGCGCAGAACTTCATGTCGGTCGCGGGGTCGACATGGTTCAGGCTCATCGATGCATCGACCGCCTGCGCAGCCGTCGCAGCGGCCGCGTTTTGCGCCGCCGACTTGGACACGCCGCCATCGCTGGACACCGCGTTCAGGTGGCCGGCCTTCACCGTCGACTTCTCGGCATGCGTCGCGCCGACGGTGCGCAGGTAGTAGGTCGTCTTCAGGCCGCGCAGCCAGGCGAGCTTGTAGGTCTCGTCGAGCTTCTTGCCGGACGCGCCGGCCATGTAGATGTTGAGCGACTGCGCCTGGTCGATCCACTTCTGGCGCCGCGCCGCGGCCTCGACCAGCCACTGCGTCTCGATCTCGAACGCGGTCGCGTACAGCGACTTGAGGTCCTCGGGCACGCGGTCGATGCGGCGCAGCGAGCCGTCGAAGTGCTTGAGGTCCATGACCATCACGTCGTCCCACAGGCCGAGCTTCTTCAGGTCGCGCACCAGGTACTCGTTGACGATGGTGAATTCGCCCGACAGGTTCGACTTGACCGACAGGTTGCCGAACGACGGTTCGATCGAGGCGCTGACGCCGACGATGTTCGAGATCGTCGCGGTCGGGGCGATCGCCGTACAGTTCGAGTTGCGCATGCCGTGCTCGCGGATGCGGGTGCGCAGCGCGTCCCAGTCCAGCGTGACGCTGCGGTCGACCTCGACGTAGCCGCCGCGCTGCTCGGCGAGCAGGTCGAGCGAGTCGATCGGCAGGATGCCGCGGTCCCACAGCGAGCCGCGGTAGCTCGAGTAGCGGCCGCGCTCGGCAGCCAGTTCGGTCGAGGCCCAGTAGGCCTGGTAGCAGACGGCTTCCATCGACTGGTCGGCAAACGCGACCGCCGCGTCGGAGGCATATGGCACCCCGAGTTCGTACAGTGCGTCCTGGAAGCCCATGATGCCCAGCCCGACCGGGCGGTGCTTCAGGTTCGAATCGCGCGCCTTCTTGACGGCGTAGTAGTTGATGTCGATCACGTTGTCGAGCATGCGCATCGCGGTCGACACGGTCTTCTTCAGCTTGGCGTGGTCGATGCCCTTGACGCCGTTCGCGTCGACGGCAATGTGGTGCACGAGGTTCACCGAGCCGAGGTTGCAGACCGCGATCTCGGTCTCGCTGGTGTTCAGCGTGATCTCGGTGCACAGGTTGCTCGAGTGCACGACGCCGACATGCTGCTGCGGCGAGCGCACGTTGCAGGCGTCCTTGAAGGTGATCCAGGGGTGGCCGGTCTCGAACAGCATCGAGAGCATGCGACGCCACAGGTCGCGCGCCGGCACCTTCTTGAACAGCTTGATCTCGCCGCGTGCAGCCTTGTCCTCGTAGGCGGTATAGGCCGCTTCGAACGCCTTGCCGAACTTGTCGTGCAGGTCGGGGCAGGTGCTGGGCGAGAACAGCGTCCAGTCGCCACCGTCCATCACGCGCTTCATGAACAGGTCGGGAATCCAGTTCGCGGTGTTCATGTCGTGCGTGCGGCGGCGGTCGTCGCCGGTGTTCTTGCGCAGCTCGAGGAACTCCTCCAGGTCGAGATGCCAGCTTTCCAGGTAGGCGCAGACCGCCCCCTTGCGCTTGCCGCCCTGGTTGACCGCCACCGCGGTGTCGTTGACGACCTTCAGGAACGGCACCACGCCCTGGCTCTTGCCGTTGGTGCCCTTGATGTGCGAGCCGAGCGCACGCACGTTGGTCCAGTCGTTGCCCAGGCCGCCGGCGAACTTGCTCAGCAGCGCGTTCTCCTTCAGCGCCTCGTAGATGCCGTCGAGGTCGTCGGCCACGGTCGTCAGGTAGCAGCTCGACAGCTGCGAGCGGCGCGTGCCGGCGTTGAACAGCGTCGGCGTGCTGCTCATGAAGTCGAAGCTGGACAGCACCTCGTAGAACTCGATCGCGCGCGCCTCGCGGTCGATCTCGTTCAGCGCCAGGCCCATCGCGACGCGCATGTAGAACGCCTGCGGCAGCTCGATGCGCTGCTCGTCGATGTGCAGGAAGTAGCGGTCGTAGAGGGTCTGCAGGCCGAGGTAGTCGAACTGCAGGTCACGGTCGGCCTTCATCGCCGCGCCCAGGCGCGGCAGGTCGAACTGCAGCAGCTTGTCGTCGAGCAGCTCGGCCTGCACGCCCTTCTTGATGAAGCCGGGGAAGTACTCGGCGTAGCGGGTCTGCATGTCCGAATGCAGCGTCTCCTCGCCCAAGATCTCGCGGCGGATCGTGTGCAGCAGCAGACGCGCGGTGGCGCGCGTGTAGCCCGGATCCTTCTCGATCAGCGTGCGCGCGGCCAGGATCGAGGCCTTGTGCACCTCGTCGATCGGCACGCCGTCGTACAGGTTGCGGCGGGTCTCGGCCATGATCGGCTCGGGCTTGACCTCGCTGCCCAGGCCGGCGCAGGCCGAGTCGATGATGGTCTGCAGGCGGGCGAAGTCGAGCGGCACGCGCTGGCCGCGGTCGATCACGGTCAGCGCCGGCTCGGCGACCGGCGCCGGGTGGCCCTGCTTCGCACGCTCCTGGGTGCGGCGCTCGCGGTACAGCACGTAGGCGCGCGCCACTTCATGGTGACCGCCGCGCATCAGGCCGAGTTCGACGTGGTCCTGCACGTCCTCGATGTGGAAGGTGCCGCCGCCCGGACGCGAACGCAGCAGCGCGCGCACCACCGACTCGGTCAGCCCGTCGACCGTCTCGCGCACGCTGGCCGAGGCTGCGCCCTGGGTGCCGTGGACCGCCAGGAACGCCTTCATCAGCGCGACCGCGATCTTGTTCGGCTCGAACGCGACGACCGCGCCGTTGCGGCGGATGATCTGATAGCCCTGGTAGACCGACGGCGCGGCGGCGCCGGGAGTGGCCATCGGCCTCGCGGCGACGGCAGCAGGAACGGTGGGGGTGGCGGCGGACGGTTGCATTGAATTCCTCGGTCGAATGTTCTGGGAAAGCGCATCAACCGGCGGTTCGGGCCGGCTGTGCGGAAAGTGCGTCAAAGGTGTGTTGGCGGGTCGCCGCAAGTGCGACGGATCAGGCTCGCGAGCGTTGCAGTGAGCCGGAACGCGAGCGCGTCGATGTCTCGTGTTCAGACCCCATATCTAGGGTGCGGGACCGACTTTACCACTACCTATAGTGTGCGCAAGCACCGACGAACACTACCCGAGATGGCGCCGCACGACTCCGCGGGCCGCCAGCCCGCGCCGCTGCTGGGCCTGGCGGAGCGCACCCGCGCCAAGCCTTGCACAGCGCGCCAAATGGGGTTGCATCGTGCACGCCCGCGTGCCTTGCGCGGGACGCGCCGCGGGCGTCGTCAGGGGGTCTCGGGAAAGTCCCGATCTCGAAGCGGGTGCTGCGCACGCAACCAGGCCCAGTCGAAGCCCGCGCCCGGGTCGTTCTTGCGGCCGGGAGCGATGTGTTCGTGCCCGACGATCGCAGCAATCGGGTAGCGCACCTGCAGCGCAGCGAGCAACTGCACCAGCGCGTCGTATTGCGCCGGCTCGAAGCGCTCGCCTTCCAGGCCTTCGAGTTCGATGCCGATCGAAAACGCATTGCAATCCGCGCGCCCGCGCCACGACGACGCGCCGGCGTGCCAGGCCCGCGCGTCGCACGAGACGAACTGGAGCAGCTCGCCGTCGCGGCGGACGAGAAAGTGCGCCGAGACTTCGAGACCGCGGATCGCGCCGTAGTACGGATGCGCGTCCCAGTCGAGCCGGTTCGTGAACAGGCGCTCGATCGCGTCGCCGCCATACTCGCCGGGCGGCAGGCTGATCGAGTGGACCACGACCAGGTCGATCGGCAGGCCGTCGGGCCGCGGCCCGAAATTCGGCGACGGGCAATGGCGCGCCGTCGCCAGCCAGCCTTCCGGCGAAAAGGCGTCGTCTGCTTCGCCGTCGCGCCGGTTCACTCGCGATCGGGGCTGTCGCCGCCGACGTTGACGCCCAGCCGCGCCATCCGGTAGCGCATTTGGCGCAGAGAGAGCCCGAGGCTCGCGCCCGCCGCGGTGCGGTTGAACCGGTGACGCTCGAGCGCGCGCACGAGGATGTCGCGCTCGACCTGGTCGAGGTGCAATTCCAGATCGTCCGGAAGCGGCACTTCCACCGGCACCGGGGGCAGCGATTCGCGAATCGCCTGCAGCACGTCGCCGCGCGTGTTCTCGGTGATCAGGTCCAGCTCCTGCGCGGCGCTGTCGGTGAATACCGATTCGGGCAGGCCGAGGTCGTAGACGTCGATCGTCTCGCCACCCGACAGCGCGACCGCGCGGTGCAGCAGGTTCTCGAGTTCGCGCACGTTGCCCGGGAAGGGATAGCGCTCGAGATGCACCAGCGCGTCGCGGGTCAGCCGCGGCGGCGGCGAGACGCCCGCATCGCTGGCGATGCGCTCGAGCACGCGCTCGCTGATCGAGACCAGGTCCTCGAGACGCTCGCGCAGCGGCGGCACGCGGATCTGGATGACGTTGAGGCGGTAATAAAGATCCTGGCGGAACTGCCCGGCGTGCACTTCGGCCGCCAGGTCCTTGTGGGTGGCGCTGAGCAGACGGACGTTGACCGGCACTTCGGTGACCGCACCGACCGGTCGCACCGAGCGTTCCTGGATCGCCCGCAGCAGCTTCGACTGCATCGCCAGCGGCAGGTCGCCGATCTCATCGAGGAACAGCGTGCCGCCGTTGGCGGCCTGGAAGAAGCCCTCGCGGTCGTCGATCGCGCCGGTGAACGCGCCCTTGCGGTAGCCGAAGAACTCGGCCTCGAGCAGCTGCTCGGGAATCGCGCTGCAGTTGACCGCGACGAACGGCTGCGTGCTGCGCACGCTGACCTCGTGGATCGCCCGCGCGACCAGTTCCTTGCCGGTGCCCGATTCGCCGTGGACCAGCACCGGCGCCATGCTGCGCGCGACCTTGTCGACCAGCGAGCGGACCTGCTGCATCGCGCTGGAGTGGCCGGCCATCCGGCTCAATGCCTGGCTGACCGGCGCGGGCGGCGGCGTCGGTGCCGCGGGCGGGCGCTTGACGGCGGTGGCCGGTGCACCGGTCTCGGACGGCAGCGTCGCCGGGTCGATCGTCGGGCCGATCGCGCTGCCCGCGCGGCCGAGCGCCGAGCCCACGACGGCACGGAACTGCTTCAGGTCGACCGGCTTGGTCAGGTAGTCGTACGCACCGGCCTTCAACGCCTCGACCGCGTTCTCGGCCGAGCCGTACGCGGTGATCACGATCGTCTTCTCGCGCCGGCCGGCCTCTTCGATCCAGCGCAGCACGTCCAGGCCGGAGCCGTCAGGCAGCCGCATGTCGGTGATCACGGCGCTGTAGGTGCGATCCTTCAAGTGCAGCAACGCGCCTTGCACCGTGCCGGCGGTCTCGATGTCGTAGCCCTCGCGCAGCAGCGTCAGTTCGTACAGGGTGCGCAGGTCGGGTTCGTCGTCGACGACCAGCAGGCTGAAGTGCGAAGGGTTTGTCATGGGTGCATGAAGGGTCTGATCAGCTCAACAGACTCGGGCCCAGTGCCTTGCGCTGCATGTCGACGTAGAACTCGTTGCGCTGCGCGAGGTGGTCCGCCCGCAACCGGTAATCGATGGTTGCGCCGTAGCGCTCGCACAGCTCGCGACAAATATACAGGCCCAGCCCGGTCCCGCGGCTGCGCGTCGAGAAAAACGGCTCGAACAGGTAGGGCTCCACATCGGGCGGGATCGGCGCGCCGTCGCTCGCGACGCTGAGGAACGCCTGCGCCTCGTGCCGGGAATCGAGCCGCAGGTGGATGGCACCGGGATTGCGGCTGGCATGGCGCAGCGCGTTGTCGAGCAGGTTGACGAGCACGCGGCGCAGGTGTTCGCCGTCGAAGAGCACGCCGACCGGCTCGGTCGGCAGGTCGACGCGCAGGATGCTGTCGGCACCGAGCGCCACCTGGTTCGCGCGCGCCCACTCGCTGCACACGGCGCCGACCTGCGCGGTGGCATCGAGCACGCCGACCTCGGGCACGGCCCCGGGTGCGACCTCCATCACGTCGTCGACGATGCGCTTGAGACGCTCGACGTTGTCGCTGACCATGGCCATCAGGCGGCGCTGGGCCGGATCGGTCGCGTCCTCCTCGAGCAACGCATTGGCCTGCGAGATCGCCGCGAGCGGATTGCGGATCTCGTGCGCGATGCCGGCCGAGACCCGGCCCATCGCGGCGAGCTTCTCCTGGCGGCTGCGGGCCTGCATGTTGCGCACGTCCTCGAGGAACATCACGCAGAACTCCTCGATCGTCTGCGGCTCGCGCTTGCGGGTGAAGCGCACCCGCACGCGCAAGGTGCGCTGCGCGCCGATCGCGTTCACCGAGCTGTTCTCGAACTGCAGCACCACGTCGCGGCCGGCCTCGGGCCAGGTGGCCTCGCTGAAGGCGCGCTCGACGGTCTTGACCAACGCGTCCCACGCATGCACGCCGCGCAGCTGGAACGGCGCCGGCCGGCTCATCCCGTTCGGCGCGAGCAGCCGGCGCGCGGCCGGGTTGGCGGCGCGCACGCGGCCGCGCCGGTCGACGACGAGCACGCCGTCCTGCATCTCCTCGATCACGAGCCGGTTCAACTGCGCCTGCTGGCGCGCCATCTCGAGGCTGCCGCGCGCGGTCAGCTCCTCGCGCGCGAGCCGCCCCGCCAACTCGCCCGCGAGCACCGTGATCACGAAGAAGCCGGTGCCGGCCAGGCCCGCCTGCGTCATCTGCACTGTGCCTTCGGTGCCGCCGACGAGGTTCAGCCACGCGGCCACCAGCAGCGCGATCGTCACGCCGGCCGCCGTCGCCAACGCCGCCAGGCGCGGCGTCAGCACCCCGGCCATCAGGACCGGCAACACCAGCAGGGCCACGTAGTTGAGACTTGAGCTGGTCGCCAGCACGTGCAGCGCCGTGAAACACACGAGGTCGACGCCGATCGTCGCGATCCACTGCGTGCGGGTCAGATGCGCCATCTCGCGCGGCGGCGGCGCGCGGCGCTGGAACGGCAACAGCCACAAGCCGATCGCCAGAGCGGCATACGCCACGCTGATCGCGGTGACCGCGGGCGTCGGCCGCAGGCCGAACACGCCGCCGACGGCCAGCGCGGCCACCAGCGCGAGCCCGAGCGCGGCGCGCGCCGCCGTGAACGCGCGGTACAGGCGCTCGAAGGCGGTCTGGCCGAGTTCCGCGACGCGGCTCGCGGTGCGCGAGACGAAACGCCAGTCGGTCGCACCCGACCGGTCGCCGCGCGCGGCGGCCGCCGGGTCGGGCTCGAGGTGTGCGCTGTCGCGTGCGTCGAGCGCGGCAGCGTCCGCGAGGTCGGACGTCCCGTCGTCGCGGACCTGGGTATCCGCGTCGTAGGCGAACGCGCCGAACCAGGACTCGTCGGCCGCTGCCGGGCGACGCGAGCGCCGCCGGTCGCCGAAACGCCGTTCGGACGCGCGTTCCGCGGCCGTCATGGCAGCGGATGCGCCCGCTCGTAGGCCGTGCGGTGCGCCGCACCGCAGAACACGCCACCGCGACCGGGCAGAGCCTCGTCCCGCGGCAGATGCAGTCCGCACTCGGCACAACGCAGCATGGCCTGCGGGCCGGACTCCGCGTCGGTCGGCGGCCTGGCCGACGGCGGTGGCCGGCGCAGCCGCTGCACGCTGCCCCGCAACAACCAGAGCAGCACGAGCACGGCGATCAGGAACAACAGGAACTTCATGGCGGATTCCGGTCAGGCAGGCGGGCGGTGCAGCAGCACCTCCAGCACGAAGCGCGAGCCCACGTAGGCGAGCAGCAGCAGCCCGGCGCCGACATATACCCCCCGGGTCGCCACCGGCCCGCGCCACCCGAACGCGCGGCGGCCCGCGAGCAGGCCGGCGAACACCAACCAGCCGAGCACCGAGAACACGGTCTTGTGGTCCCAGTGCCAGGGGTGCGCGAACCACGCGCCAAGCACCAGCGCGGCCGACAGCACGACGAACCCGGCGCCGACGAACGTGAAGGTCAGGCGTTCCAGGCGCAGCAGCGGCATGCCGCGAGCGGGCTCGAGCGTGCGCGGCGCGGCGCGCATCTGGCGCTCCGCGCGGTTCAGCATCGTCGCGTGCAGCACTGCGGCGCCGAACAGCCCATACGAGGCAATGCCCAGTGCCCAATGCAGCGGTGCCCAGCGCGAATCGACCTGCGGGCGCACTTCGCCCGGGAAGGCCCAGGCCAGAACGACGACGACGACGGCCAGCGTGGCAAGCACACGGCGCGCACCGGGCAGCGGCACGAAGCGGGTCTCCACGAGGTACACCGCGAGCACGAGCCACACCGTCATCGACAGCGCCGGCGCGAAGCCGAAGCGCGCGACGTCGGACATGCTGCCAACGCCGGAGATGTCGACGCAGATCGCCACCGCATGGGCCACGAAGCCGGCCATCAGGAAGGCCCTCAGGGCGGCGCCATGGCGCTCGGGCCACACCGCGGCACCGGCATAGGCGACGATGGCGAGCAGGCTCGGCAGGCCCAGCCACCAGCCCGAAGGCGATGCGGCTGCGGCGGGCGCGGTCATCGCAAGGGCCGACGATAGAATCATCGTCACAGTGTACTTTCGCGCCGGCCCCTGAGACTGCACGCAGCGGGCGGCGCCCGACCCCGAATGGCTTCCACCCTCACCGACCGGCTCAGCCGGCTGGTCAAGACGATGCGCGGCCAGGCCCGCATCACCGAAGACAACGTCCAGGACATGCTGCGCGAGGTGCGCATGGCGCTGCTCGAGGCCGACGTCGCCCTGCCGGTGGTGCGCGATTTCGTCGCACGGGTCAAGGAGAAGGCGCTCGGCGCCGAGGTGGTGGGCTCGCTGTCGCCGGGCCAGGCGCTGGTGGGCATCGTCAACCGCGAACTCGCCGCGACGATGGGCGAAGGCGTCTCCGACATCAACCTGGCCGCGCAGCCGCCCGCCGTCATCCTGATGGCCGGCCTGCAGGGGGCAGGCAAGACGACGACGACCGCCAAGCTCGCCAAGCACCTGATCGAGAAGCGCAAGAAGAAGGTGCTGACCGTCTCGGCCGACGTCTACCGCCCGGCCGCGATCGAGCAGTTGAAGGTGGTGACGAAGCAGGCCGGTGCCGAGTGGTTCCCGTCCACCAGCGAAGACAAGCCTCTGGCCATCGCCCTGGCCGCGCTCGACTACGCGAAGAAGCACTACATCGACGTGCTGCTCGTCGACACCGCCGGCCGCCTCGCGATCGACGAGGTGCTGATGGCCGAGATCAAGGGCCTGCATGCGGCGCTGAACCCGGTCGAGACACTGTTCGTGGTGGATGCGATGCAGGGCCAGGACGCGGTCAACACCGCCAAGGCATTCAGGGAAGCGCTGCCGCTGACCGGCATCGTGCTGACCAAGATGGACGGCGACTCGCGCGGCGGCGCGGCGCTGTCGGTGCGGCAGATCACCGGTGCACCGATCAAGTTCGCGGGCACGAGCGAGAAGATCGATGGCCTGGAAGTCTTCGACGCGCAGCGCCACGCCGGCCGCGTGCTCGGCATGGGCGACATCGTCGGTCTGGTCGAGGAGGTGCAGAAGGGCGTCGACATGGCGGCGGCCGAGCGGCTGGTCGCCAAGGTCAAGTCCGGCGACAGCTTCGACCTGAACGACTTCCTGTCGCAGCTGTCGCAGATGAAGAAGATGGGCGGCCTCGGCGGCCTGATGGACAAGCTGCCGAGCCAGATGACCGGCGGCAAGATGCCCGGCCAGGCCGACATGGACCGCGCCGAGCGCGACATGCGTCGAATGGAAGGGATCATCAACTCGATGACGCCGCTCGAGCGCCGCAAGCCCGACCTGCTGAAGGCCACCCGCAAGCGCCGCGTCGCTGCCGGCGCCGGCGTGCACGTGCAGGAGGTGAACCGCCTTCTCAATCAGTTCGAGCAGATGCGCGACATGATGAAGAAGATGAAGGGCGGCGGCATGATGAAGATGATGAAGCGCATGGGCGGCATGAAGGGTCTCGGCGGGCCGGGCGGTCCGCGTTGAAGGGCATGGCGCCCGCGCGCGCCGCCACGGCATCAAGGAAGTTGCGATGACGACACTGCAGATCGTGCTGGGGCTGTTGGCGGTCGTGCTGCTGATGGCATGGTGGTGGACGCGGCAGCGCGCCGGCGCCGCCGCGAGCGAACGCGGCAGCGCCGACCGGATCGACACCGTGACCGGCTGGCCGCCGCAACCGACGCGCGTGCTGAGCACGCAGGAGCGGCTCGCGTACAACGTGCTGACCCGCGCACTGCCCGACCACATGGTGCTCGCGCAGGTGCCGCTGTCGCGCTTCCTGAACGTGCCGCGGCGCAATTCCTACGCGGACTGGCTGCGCCGCATCGGCAACCAGTGCGCCGACTTCGTCATCTGCGACATGGCGGCCCAGGTGATCGCCGTCGTCGAACTGCAGGGCGCGCAGGCGACCGATCGACAACGCAAGCGGCTCACGCGCATCCAGCGCACGCTGAAGGCGGCGAAGGTGCCGCTCTACCTGTGGAACGAAGCCGCGCTGCCGGGCGTGGACATGGCGCGCGAGCAGTTGCTGCCCGAGCCCCCCGCTCCCGTCGCGACGTCGCCCGCGCCCGCACCCTTCCCCGGCGCGGCCGCGGGCGCGGCAGCCGCGGTCGCCACCGCGGCCCCGAACCCGTTCGACGAGTCGAACCGCGATTCGACGCACGACGAATTCATCGAACTGCTGGAGCCGCCGCCGTCCACCTGGTACGACGAGCTCGACAGCGGCCCGACGCCGCTCAAGAAGAACTGAGCGGCGCGGGAGCACGCCCGCGCGCGGCTAGCTCAGCAGTGCCTGCGCAAACTCGCGCGCATCGAAGGTCTGCAGGTCCTCGAGCTTCTCGCCGACCCCGATGAAGTAGACCGGCAACGGCGCCGCGCCGGCATGCTCACGCTCGCGCGACCACAGGGCGATCGCGGCGAGCACGCCGCCCTTGGCGGTGCCGTCCAGCTTGGTGATGATCAGCCCGGTCAGCTGCAGCGCGGCATCGAAGGTCTGCACCTGCGTCAGCGCGTTCTGCCCGGTGTTGCCGTCGACCACCAGCAATACCTCGTGCGGCGCGCCGGCCTGCGCCTTCGCGATCGTGCGGCGGATCTTCTTCAGCTCGTCCATCAGGTGCAGCTGCGTCGTCAGGCGCCCGGCGGTGTCGGCAATCACCACGTCGCTGCCGCGCGCCTTGCCGGCGACGACCGCGTCGAACGTTACGGCGGCCGGATCGCCGCCCTCCTGACCGACGATCTCGACCTGGTTGCGCCCGGCCCACACGGCCAGTTGTTCGCGTGCCGCGGCCCGGAACGTGTCGGCGGCGGCCAGCAGCACCTTCTGGTTCGCCTCGGCCAGATGCCGGGTCAGCTTGCCGATGCTGGTGGTCTTGCCGGCGCCGTTGACGCCGACGACCATGATCACCGTCGGCACGTGCTCGCCGACCTGCAGCGACTTTTCCAGGGGCTTGAGGAGGTCCGTGATCGCGTCGGCCAGCAAGGCCTTGACGGCCTGCGGCGTGCGCGCGCGCTCCTCGTTGACACGCCATTTCAGGTCGGTCAGCAGGTGCTCGGTCGCCTTGATGCCGGCGTCGGCCATCAGCAGTGCGGATTCAAGCTCCTCGTACAACGCATCGTCGATCTGCGTGCCTGTGAACACCTCGGCGATGCTCGAGCCGGTCTTGCGCAGCCCGCCGCGGAGCTTCTCGATCCAGCTGCGTCGATCCGCGACCGGTGCGGGCTCCGTCGGAAGATGGGGCTGGCGCAGCGTGAGGTCCACGGACGGCGCGGCCGCCACGGGCGGGGGCGGCGGGGGCGCCGGGGCGATTTCGGGCGCAGCGGGGGATGGCGCCGCCTCGGGCGTGCCGCGCAGCCGATCCAGCCAGCTGCGGCGTTCCGGGTCGGGCGCCGATTCGACAGGAGACGGTTCGACAGGTGCCGGCGCCGCCTCGGGCGTCGCCGGCTTCTTCTTGAAGAAACTGAACATGCGGTCGGGCCGGAGCCCGGTTGAAAGCGGTGGATGGGCGGAACGCCGACAGGAGCGCCGGGGGCGGTTGGCGCCGCCCAAAGGGACGTTATAATTATGGGCTAAGGCGCTTTAGCTCAGTCGGTTAGAGCGACGGAATCATAATCCGCAGGTCCGGGGTTCGAATCCCTGAAGCGCCACCAGAAGTAAAGAGGGGCTGAAGCAGCGATGCTCCAGCCCCTCGTCTTTTGTCGCCGGGGACGCGTCAGGTCCAGCGCAACGCGCTGTCCAGCCGGCCGCGCTGCCGAAGCATGCTCAGCGCCTGCAACCGAACGAGGTACGAGGTCCGGAACGCCGAAGTGCGAAAGTCCGAGGCCTGGATGCTGTCGACCAGTTCGCGCACCGTCTGCGCCAAAGGTTTTCCCGATTTCGCCTGCGCGTTGAGCGATGCGTACAGGGAGAAGTCGACCCGGTACGAGCGCTTGTCCGCGGGTGCGGCGGTGTTGATGTTCACGCTCGCGGTCGGCAACTGCTCCTGCACGGCATAGGCGAGATCGCGAATCGTGTAGTTCTGGTCGTTGTAGCCGACGTTGACCGCGAGGTGCGCCCCGCCCTGGGACGCGTCTCGCGTCAGCGCCCAGGCGATGGCCCGGCACATGTCCTCCACGTCGATCAGCGGCCGCCACGGCGCGCCATCCGACAGGATCTTGATCTCGTCGGTCAGCAGCGCGCTGGCGACGAAGTCGTTCAGCACCAGGTCCAGCCGCAGCCTCGGGCTCGCGCCGCATGCCGTGGCGAAGCGCAGGCAGGTGACGACGAAGTCCCGATCCGCGTGTGGCTGCAGTGCCTGTTCGCACGAGACCTTGGACCTCGCATAGGCCGTCAGCGGGTTGATCGTGGAGTGCTCGCTCTTCATCTCGGCGCCGCCTGCGCCGTAGATGGAGCAACTGCTGGCGTAGACGAAGCGCCTGGCACCCGCGCGCCTGGCCAGATCGGCGAACCGCGCCGCAGCGGCGGAGTTGATCTCTTCGGTCGGTCCTTCGTACAGGTTGCCCATCGGGTCGTTCGAGATGGCTGCCAGGTAGATCACCTGGTCGATGCCGATGAGGTGCTCGGCGCGAACGCTGCGGACGTCGGCGTGAATCTGAAAGTCGAGCAAGTGGTCCACCGGGGTGAGCGGATCGAGCAGGCAACCGGAGAAGTATCCGGTGTCGTAACCAACCAGCGACGTGTCCCGGTGTTCCTTGCGCAGGAACGCCGTCAACACCGGTCCGATGTAGCCGAGGTTGCCCACGATCATCGTGCGCGCGGTTCGGTCCTTGTTGATCGATCGATTGATTGTTGACATTAGTTCAAATTTCATCGGATGAGGACCGATTTAATCGCAACGCCACGGCACGCGACCGGCGATTCTGCCCTCGCGGGGATGGCTCGTTCTGATGAGGGTCCCTGCGGGAATGAAACCGCGACATATTTGGTTTTCAAGTTGTACCGACGCGTGAATAGGGGGTTCCGGTTCATGCGCGTCAACCCAAAATGTGGGAACGCTGACAGTCGCGAATGAGACGTGATGTCTATGGACCGGCATCGTGAAGCTGCCGGCCATTCGTTGCTGTCGAAGACTCCGAGAACGCCCTGATGTTGGTCACGATCGTCGTACTAAACTACAACTACGAAAAGTTCGTCGGCAAGGCCATCGATTCCGCGCTGGCGCAGACCTACCCGGCGCTGGAGGTGGTCGTGGTCGACAACGGCTCGACCGACCGCTCGTTGGCGGTCATTGCGCGCTTCGCCGAGCGCGTGCGCGTGGTTCGCGTGCCGACCAACATCGGTCAGGGCCAGGGCTACAACCAGGGTTTCGAAGCGGCGCATGGTGACTGGATCGTCTGGCTCGACGCCGACGACGTGCTGGACGCGGACGCGATCTCCACCTGCATCGAACTCGCCAAGGCGACCACTGCCAAAGTCCAGTTCCCGCTGCGCTGCATCGACCAGGACGGCAGGCCCTTGCCCGGGACGGTGCCTTACCTGCGTCATCACGGCAACGTGCTGCCGCTGATCCGCCTGTTCGGACACTACGGCGGGCCGCCGGGCAGCGGCAATCTGTACCGCTGCAGCGCCATTCGCCCCTACTTCCCGGTCGATCCCGGCCAGTGGCCGATCGGCACCGACACCGTTCCGTTTCTCACCGCACCGTTCCACGGCAACGTGATCGATGCCGGTCGGGCGCTGGGCAGCTACCGCCTGCACCGCAAGGCGGTTGCGACGGCGCCGGGCTACCGCGGCAACTATTCCACGTCGATGGCCAGCGAAGTTCGCCTCAACTACCGAAGCCGGGACCTGGTGCTGGACATGCTGCGGCAGCGCTCGGGGGTGCTGATCGACCCGCCACCGCTGACCTTGCCCGTGCATGTTCGACACCGGGTCGTGTCGTGGCGATCGTCGCGCGAGCAGCACCCGTTTCCGGCGGATTGCGCCCGCTCGCTGCTGCAGCTCATGAGCGACTCGCTGAAGGCGTGTCCCGGCTATTCGCTCCTCGACCGCTTGTCGATCCGCGCCTGGACAGCGGGCGTGCTGTTCGCACCGATGAGTCTGGCCAACAGATTGATGCGAATAGACCGGTCCCGCTCCTTATTCAACTCCGTCCTGCGCATCGGTCGGCGCGCACTTCGATGATCGACCCGATGAACCACCCCTCTTCCCTCGACTCGCCGTTGCGGCCGACGTGCCGGTTCTGCGCGTCACCGCTGTCCCGGACCTTTGTCGATCTGGGCATGAGCCCGCTGTGCCAGACGCATGTCGAGCCGGCGCAGTTGGAGCAGAGCGAGGCGTTCTACCCGCTGCATGCGCTGGTGTGCGATCAGTGCTTTCTGGTGCAGTTGCGCCAATTCGTGCACCCCTCGGACATCTTCAGCGAATACGCCTATTTCTCGTCGTTCTCGAGCAGTTGGGTCGAACATGCGCGGCAGTTTGCCGAGATGGCGATCTCGCGCTTCGACTTGGCGTCGACCAGCCGGGTCGTCGAGGTGGCGAGCAACGACGGCTACCTGCTTCAGCACTTCGTCGCGCGCGGCATCCCGGTGCTCGGCATCGAGCCGGCGGCCAATGTCGCCCGGCACGCCGTCGAGCGCGGCGTACCCAGCATCGTGGAATTCCTCGGCGAGGACACCGGCCGGGCGATCGCGCGCCAGCACGGCCACGCCGACCTGGTGATCGGGAACAACGTGCTCGCACACGTGCCGGACATCAACGACTTCGTTCGCGGTCTGCAGGCGCTGCTGGCGCCGGACGGCGTGATCACGATGGAGTTTCCGCACCTGCAGCGGCTCATCGAAGGCAGCCAGTTCGACACGATCTACCACGAGCATTTCAGCTACCTGTCGTTCACGACGGTCGAGCAGATCTTCGCCGCGCACGGCCTGACGCTGTTCGACGTGGAGGAACTGCCGACGCACGGCGGCTCGCTGCGCATCTTCGCGCGGCATGCCGGCGCGGCGCAGCGCACCATCGGCCCGCGCGTCGTCGAACTGCGGGAGCGGGAACGCGCGCTCGGCTACCGCAGCCTGGCACCGTACGCGGACTTTGCCGCATCCGCGCGGAACATCAAGAACGCGCTGCTCGCGTTCCTGATCGGCGCCAAGCGTGCCGGCAAGAGCGTCGCCGGCTATGGCGCGCCCGGCAAGGGCAACACGCTGCTCAACTACTGCGGCATCCGCACCGACTACCTCGATTTCACCGTCGACGCCAACCCGTACAAGCAGGGCAAGTACACGCCGGGCACGCGCATCCCGATCCTGGCGCCCGACGCATTGCGCTCAGCCCGGCCGGACTACGTGCTGATCCTGCCCTGGAACCTGAAGACCGAGATCGTCGCGCAGGCCGCCTACATCGGCGAATGGGGCGGCCGGTTCGTGGTGCCGATCCCGAGCCTGCAGCTCATCGAACCGTGAAGGCGCACGCGTCGTGAAGATCACCCCACTCGCCCTCGACGGCGTCCACCTGGTCGAGATCGAACCGATCCGCGACGAACGCGGCTTCTTCGCACGCGCATGGTGCAGGGACGAGTTCGCACAGGCCGGGCTCGACTTTGATGTCGCGCAGGCCAGCGTCTCGTTCAACGCGCTGGCCGGCACGGTCAGGGGCCTTCATTTCGCGTGGCCCCCGGCGCGGGAGGCCAAGCTCGTGCGCTGCACGCGCGGGCGTGTCCACGACGTGCTCGTCGACCTGCGGCCGCACTCGCCGCAGTTCCTGCAGCACCTGAGCGTGGTGCTCGACGCCGGGCAGCACAACGCCCTGCACGTGCCGCCGGGCGTGGCCCACGGTTTCCAGTCCCTGGTGGACGACACCGAGGTGCTGTACCTGATGAGCGAGGCCTACCGGCCCGAACTCGCGTCGGGCGCACGTTTCGACGACCCGCGATTCGGCGTGGCCTGGCCGCTGGACGTCACGTGCATCTCGGCGGCCGACCGTCAGCGCGCGGCCTTCGACGAGGGGGCCCATGTCGGCCTGTTCGGAGCCCATGCACGGGCAGATCGCCATGTTGCTTGACGCGCTGCGGCGCCCCGACGCCCTGGCCGACGTCGCCCGCGAGGCTGTCGCGTTGATGCGCGAGCTGTTCCCCCTGTGCCGCAGCATCACCGGCGACGGGGTGCGGCGCACGCTCGACCTCGTGAACGCGTGGGCACCGCTGCAGCGAAGCGAAGTGCCGAGCGGCACGCCGGTGTTCGACTGGAACGTGCCGGCCGAATGGAACATCGTCGACGCCTACGTCGCCGACACCTCCGGCCGCCGGCTGATCGACTTCCAGGCGCACACGCTGCACATCGTCAGCTACTCCACGCCGGTGCGCGCGCGCATGACGCGCGCCGAGCTCGAGCCGCACCTGCATTCGCTGCCCGAGCATCCCGACCGCATCCCCTACCGCACGAGCTACTACCGCGAGAGCTGGGGCTTCTGCCTGCGCGACGTCGACCGGCAGCGCCTGGGCGACGGCCCGTTCGACGTGGTGGTCGACAGCACCCTCGCGCCGGGCCACCTGAGCTACGGCGAGTGCGTGGTCCCCGGGGAGGCCAGCGACGAAGCGCTGATCTACACGCACGTCTGCCATCCCTCGTTGGCGAACGACAACCTCACCGGCATCGCGGTCGCCGCCGCGCTGGCCCGCGCCCTGCGGGCCGAGCAGCCACGGCTGACCTGGCGCTTCGTGTTCGCGCCCGGCACCATCGGATCGCTCACCTGGCTGGCGCGCAACGAAGCGCTGCTGCCACACCTGCGCAGCGGTCTCGTGATCGGCCTGCTCGGCGACAGCGGCGCGCTGACCTACAAGCGCAGCCGACGCGGCGATGCGCTGATCGATCGCGCCGCCGACCTGCTCGTGCCCGGTGCCGGCGGGCGGCAGATCGACTTCGACCCGTACGGCTACGACGAGCGCCAGTTCTGTTCGCCGGGGTTCGACCTGCCGGTCGGGCGGCTCACACGCACACCGAACGGCCGCTATGACGAGTACCACTCATCCGCCGACGACATGACGCTGGTCAAGCCGGCGGCGATCGAAGGCGCGCTCGCCGTCCTGATCGACCTGATCGCCGTCATCGACGCGAACCGCCGCTGGCAGAACCTGTCCCCGAACGGCGAGCCCCGCCTGGGCAAGCGCGGCCTATATGGCGCGGTCGGCGGCACCGGTCCCAGCGAGCGCGAACGCGCGCTGCTGTGGCTGTTGAACCAGTCGGATGGCCGCCACGACCTGGTCTCGATCGCGCGCAAATCCGGTTCGCCGCTCGCGGCGCTGATCCACGGCGCGCAGGCCCTCCAGGCGGCCGGTCTGCTGGCGCCGCTCGAGGACAGCGTCGCCGGCGCTTTCCATCCAGGAACATCCCCATGAAAGTGGTCCTCTTTTGCGGTGGCCAGGGCACACGCCTGCGCGAGTATTCGGATGCGATCCCGAAGCCGCTGGTCCAGATCGGCGCCCGGCCGATCGTCTGGCACCTGATGCGCTACTACGCGCACTACGGGCACACCGAGTTCATCCTGGCCCTGGGCTACAAAGGCCAGGCCATCCGCGACTACTTCCTGGACTACGACGAGTGCCAGTCGAACGACTTCGTGCTCACTGGCGGCAAGACGGCGCAGGCCCTGACCAGCGACCTCCAGGACTGGCGCATCACCTTCATCGACACCGGCCTGCAGTCGAACATCGGCGAGCGTTTGAAGCGGATCCGCCCGCACCTGCATGGCGACCCCGAGTTCCTCGCGAATTACGCCGACGGCCTGAGCGACCTGCCGCTCGATCGGCACATCGCCGACTTCCGCGCGCGCGGCGTGGTGGCCTCGTTCGCGGCGGTGGCCTCGCCGCAAAGCTTCCACGGCGTGCATGCCGACGACAACGGTCTGGTGACGTCATTCGGTCGCGTCGCCGACAGCGACTTCTGGATCAACGCCGGCTTCTTCTGCCTGCGGCAGGAGATCTTCGACGTGCTGCACGACGGCGACGAACTGGTCGAGCAGCCGTTCCAGCGCCTGATCGAGCGCCGCCAGCTCGGCGTGTACCGCCACCGCGGGTTCTGGCAGGCCATGGACACGTTCAAGGACAAGATGTCCTTCGACAGCATGGACGAGCGCGAGCAATGTCCGTGGATGGTCTGGAAGAAGCGTTGAGCGCGACGACGACCATGTTGTCCTTCGACTTCCGGCCGGCCGGCCGACCGCTGCATGTGCTGTGCCTCGGCGCGCACAGCGACGACATCGAGATCGGCTGTGCCGGCACGCTGATGCGCTGGGCCGCCGAGCGGTGCCCGCTGGTCGTCACCTGGGTCGTGTTCATCGCCGAGGGTGTGCGGGCCACCGAGGCGCGGCGCAGCGCGCGCGCGCTGCTCGGCCGCGGCGCCGCGCTCGAGGTCGTGCTGGGTGGCTTCACCGACGCGCGCCTGCCCCAGCAGGTCGACGGCGCGAAGGATCTGCTGTCCCAGCTGGCGCGCCGCTGTTCGCCGGACGTGATCCTGACCCACCACCTCGAGGACCGGCACCAGGATCACCGCTGCGTCGCCGAGCTGACGTGGCAGACCTGGCGCAACCACGCGATCCTCGAATACGAGATCGCCAAGTACGAAGGCGACCTCGGTCGACCCAACCTCTACGTGCCGCTGGCCGACGCGGTCGCCGAACGCAAGCTGCGGCACCTGGCGCGCCATTTCCCGTCGCAAGGTGGCAAGGACTGGTTTCGGCCCGCAAGCTTCCGCGGGCTGATGGCCCTGCGCGGCCTCGAATGCCGAGCGCCAACCGGCATGGCGGAAGCCTTCCACCTGCGCAAGGCCGTGATCTGACATGGGCCCCCGCACTGACACGGCAGGCACGACCGCTGCGGTCCGGCAGCTCGCGCTGGTCACCGGCAGCGCCGGCGGCCTCGGCCGCGCGCTGTGCGACGAGCTGTGCGACGGCGGCTTCACGGTGCTGCGTTTGGCACGCCGTGCCGACCATGCGCAGGGCGTCGCGATCGACCTGAGCGATCCGGTCGCAAGCGCGGCCACGCTGGCGCGCTGCCTCGCGCCCTTCGATCTCGCGGCACTCGAGCAGTTCTTGTTCGTCAGCAACGCCGCCACGATCGAACCGCTGGGGCCGGTCGAGCAGTCCCCCGTCGACGCGCTGGCGCGCAGCCTGCATGTCAATCTGGTGTCGCCGGTCGCGCTGATCGCGACGGCGCTGCAGATGCTCGCGTCCTCGCCAGCGCGCAAGGTGCTGGTCAACGTGACGAGCGGCAGCGCGCTTTCGGCCCGCGCCGGCGTCGCGCTCTACAGCGCCGCCAAGGCCGGCATGGAGCACTTCGTGCGCTGCCTGGCGGCGGAACAGGCGCACGCCGTGTCGCCCTTCGTGGTCGTGAACGCCGACCCCGGCGCGATGGACACCGCGATGCAGGCGACCCTGCGCGGCGCCGAACCGCATGCCTTTCCGGACGCGGCGCACTTCGCCGCGCGGCATGCACGCGGCGAGCTCGCGGACCCGCAGGCCGTCGCGGCCGCGATCGTCCGCCTGGCGCTGTCGGACACGCTGGTATCCGGCACGCGGCGGCACGTCCGCGACCCCTTGTGATTGTTTGAGAGGACCCCTCCCGTGCACACCATGCCCCCGGCCCGCCCCAGGCCGTATTTCAGGCTCCTGTTCGTTCACCTGCTCGCCGCGATGCTGGCCGCCTGCGCCCACGCGCCCGGCATGACGCTCGATGCCGGCTCCGACGATCTGAAGGCGCGCGCGAACCTCCAGTCGATCGACACGCCGACGCTGAGGCAACTGCAGACCGATCGCCGCACCCGACTGGCCGACGAGGCCGCCGCGCTGCCGGCCGCCTTCAGGTCTTCGACGGCGCGCTACGACTATCTCGTCGCGCCGCAGGACGTGCTGCGCATCACGGTGTGGAACCAGCCCGAATTGACCAATCCGGCGAACACGACCACCGAACTCTCGGGCCGCGTGGTCAATTCGGACGGTTCGATGTTCTTCCCGTATGTCGGCAAGTTCCAGGCCGCCGGCCTGGCCGTGCAGGACATCCGCGCCCTGCTCGTCAAGGGGCTGTCGCGCGTCATCAAGTCGCCCCAGGTCGACGTTTCGGTGCTGCAGTACCGCGGCCAGCGCGTGTACGTGTCCGGCGAGGTCCGGACGCCGGGCGCGGTGCCGGTGACGGACGTGCCGCCCGATCTCGCCGACGTGATCGCGCGGTCGGGAGGCAGCACCGCGGAAGCCGATCTGTCGGCGGTGACGATCACGCGCGGCGCCGCCACGCTGCGCGTGAACCTGCAGGCGCTCTACTACAACGGCGACGGACGCGCGAACCTGCGGCTGCAGAACGGCGACATCGTCAACGTGCCCGAGCGCCGCTTCGCGCGCGTCTTCGTGACCGGTGAAGTGCTGCGCCAGGCGGCGCTGCCGATGCCGCGCGGCGACATGACGCTGGCCGATGCGCTGGCGGACGCGGGCGGCGTCAACCCGCTGTCCGCGAACGCCGGCCAGGTCTTCGTGATCCGGGCGAGCACCGATCCGAAGCCGTTCGTCTATCACCTGAACGCTGCGGCGCCCGACGCGCTGCTGCTGGCCGACCAGTTCGTGCTGCAGGCCCGCGACGTGGTGTACGTGGACACGGCGCCGGTGGTGCGCTGGTCCCGCCTGATCAACAACGTCCTCCCGTCCGCCAGCTTCCTGCGCGACACGTGGACCGACAACCGGATCACCCGATGAGCGCCCCCTACGCAATCGAACGCCGAGCCGTCAACCGCCTCCCGCCCGCCCCGCCGCCGGGCGATGCCTTCGGCGTGCGCGCCGCGGCCGACGCGGTGCTGCAGCACAGCCGGCTCGCCCTCGGCGTGTTCCTGGCGGTGCTGACCCTGGCCGTTCTCTACCTCGTGCTCGCCGCGCCGGTCTTCCGGGCCGATACGGTGATCGAGATCAGCGGTCAGCTGCGCAGCCCGCTGCTTCCGAGCCTGGCCAATGCCGAACGTGGCGCGCCCGCCATGCAGACCCCGGTCATCAGCGGCGAGATGGAAGTGCTGCGGTCCAGGGAGGTGCTGCTGCCCGTCATCTTCGCGAGCGGCGCCGACATTGAACTGTCGAACGGGAAGCGCTTCGGCTTCCTGCCGATCGGAACCCGGCACGGGTTCACGGCGATCACCTTTCACGTGCCGGACTCGCAACGCGGGATCGCCTTCTCGCTGACGGTCGCCGCCGGACGGTGGGAACTGTTCGATGCGGCCGACGCGAAGGTGGCGTCGGGACGGGTCGGCGAGGCCGGCCGCTTCGCGCTGGACGGACAGCCGGCAGAATTGCGGATCGACGGCCCATCCGACGCACCGGCCACGCAGTTCGGCCTGCGCGCCCATCACCCGCTCAAGGCGTACGAAGAGGTGCTGGAGCGCCTGAAGATGTTCGAGCCGTCACGCGAATCGAATGTCGTTCGGCTCAGCTACGAAGACACCGATCCGGCGCGTGCCGCCGCCGTGCTGAACGGTCTGGTCAACCGCTACCTCGAGGAGTCGGTCGGCCGCCGCAGCCGCGACAGCGAGAAGGCGCTCGGCTTCCTCGAGGCTCAGCTGGCCAAGCTGAAGCGCCGCGTCAGCGCCGCCGAGGACGCCCTCCGCGTCCAGCAGGGCCGCGGCTCGGCCACGCCGTTCGCCGCCGAGGCCGAATCCACGCTGCGTCAGCGCAGCGACCTGGAACGCCAGAGCGTGGAACTGCGCATCAAGCAACAGCAGCTGGCGCAGACGCTGACGCCGCAGCACCCCGAGATGGCCGCGGTGACGGCCCAATTGGCCACGGTGCAGCGGGCGCTCGATCGCCTGCAGGACAACCTGCGCCAGTTCCCCGAGCAGCAGCGCGAACTGCTGCCGCTGCAGCGCGAACTGCAGATCAGCACCCAGCTCTACCTGGCGATGCTGACGCACGTTCAGCAGCTCCGCCTCGACGGTGCCAGCGGCTTCATCAGCGTCCGTCAATTGGACGCAGCGGTCGAGCCGTTCGAGCCGGTGCGGCCGCGCGCGGCCGCCGTGCTGTCGATCGGCGCCGGTGTCGGCCTGTTGCTCGCGTTGCTGGCGGTCGTCACGGTCCGTTCGCTGCAGCCCACCGTGTCCGACCTGCACGAGTACGAGAGCCTCACGAGCCCGGCCACCGTCGGCGTGATCGCGCAGAGCGAGGCGCAGCTTCGCCTGATGAGCAGCCGCGTGAAGGACGGCGAGGCGATCGAGGAACTCGGCACCCACCGCCTGCTGGTGCGGGCCGCCCCCGACGACCCGGCCGTCGAGGGCCTGCGCTCGGTCCACCTGTCGCTGATGCTGCGCACGCGCAGCAGCGAATGCCGGGTCGTGACGATCACTGCACCCTCGTCCGGCACCGGCAAGGCCTTCATCGCCGCCAACCTGGCGGCTCTGATGGCCGAGGGCGGCAAGCGCGTGCTGTTGATCGACAGCGACATGCGCAACCCGGGCGTCCACGACCTGATCGGCCTGGACCAGCATGCCGCGGGGCTGGCCGATCTGCTGGGGGGCCAGCGCTCGCTCGACCAGGTGATCCATCCGCATGCGGCGCTGCCGATGGATGTGATCCTGCAGGGCACACCGACGAACAACCCCGGCGGCATCCTGCTGTCCCCCGCACTCGCAGAGACACTGGCCACGCTGCGCGAACGCTACGACGACATCGTCATCAACGCGGCACCGCTGCTGCCGTCGAGCGACGCGCTGTCAGTCGGGCGCCTGTCCGATGTCGTGCTGCTGGTCGTGCGCGCCGAACAGAGCCTGCTGCGCGAGACCCGGATGGCGCAGCGGCGGCTGGAGCAGGCGGGCATCCGGCTCGAGGGCATCCTGGTCAACGGGGTCAAGCGCCATCGCCTGAACGGGCCTCGCTTGACATGACGCTTGCGGCTTCCGCAACGGCGCGCGACTCCGGACGCCGCGACGCGGCGCGCAACATGGCCTGGCTGCTCGGCGACAAGTCGCTCGCGCTGCTGATCGGCCTGGGCGTGCAAGGCCTGATCGCGCGCCACCTGGGGCCGGTCGGATCGGGCCACTTCGCCTATGCCGCCGCGCTGTTGCAGGTGGGCCTGGGCCTCAGCCTGGTATGCGCCGGCGTCGCACTGCTGCCCCGGTTCTGCCGCATGCAGGCGGCCTTTCCAGGCGCGATCGCCAACATCTTCGCGCTGCGTTTCCTGGCCAGCCTGATCGCGATGGCGGCGATGATGCTGTTCTGCGGGGTGATGGTCGGCGATCCGCAACGTCGGCAGGTGTCGATGATCCTGCTGCTGGCCGTGCCGCTGATCGAGCCCTTCTACGTGATTGCGACGTACTGGCTCAGCCGCAACCACAACCGCCCGACCGTGGTGGCCCGCTCCTGCGGCCTGGTGCTGCGCGCGATCACTGTGGTGGTCTGCGTCTACCTCGGCGCCCCCGTCTGGGCCATCGCGGGGGCGTGGGTGCTCGAGTCCGCGGTCAATGCATCGTTGCAGGCCTACCAGGCACGCAAGGCTTTCCCGAACCGGCGCTTCGCGCGCTTCGTGCGCTGGTCGCGGATGGGACGCTACTTCAGCTTCGGGATCCGGTTCGTGTCGGCCTTGTGGCTCTCGCAGCTGTTCCTGCGTCTGGACCGGCTGGTGCTCGCGAACTGGATGGAGCCGCTCGAATTCGGCCTGTATGCCGCGCCGATGCAGTTGGTGGAGGTCTGGACCCAGGTCGCTTACCTCGTCGGCACCTCGATCGGCACGGCCTACCTGTACCGGCAGATGCGCGAGCGCACCGCCGTGAACGCATTCCTCACCGCCGTGGCAGCGATGACGGCCATCGGTCTCGTCGGCCTGCTGGGGGCCTGGCTGCTCGGCCCGACCGTGTTGCGCGTCGTCTATGGCGCCGGGTTCGACATGAGCGCGCCGTACCTGCTGGCGGGCGCCGGTTTCGCGACGCTGCTGTTCGCCGATCAGGCGATCGACATGCTGATCACCGGTCTCGACCTGCCGCGCCTGCTGGCCGCGAAGTGGCTGATCGCGGTCGTCGTCGCCGTGGCCGTGTTCTTCGCCGGCTTCCCCCGCTTCGGGGCGTTCGTCGGGCCGATCGGCATGTCGTGCGGCGTGGTGGCGGGTTGGCTCGGCCTGCTGGTGCCGCTCGCCCGGTCCGTCAACGGCGGCCGCGACGCCGCGAGCACCCCGTGATGCGCGCCGACGCCGCCCCGGCGATCGCGCGTCCCGCTCCGTCCGGCGCGGCAACCCGGCGCGGGGCCGACCTGTGGTGGCTCCAGCCGAGCGCCATCGTGCTGCTCGTCATCGCGCCCGTCTACCTCGCGATCATGAGCTACGACTTCGCCGGGGTCGTGCAGAACGTCTACGTGCCCGGTCCGCTGTACGGCTTCGGCCTGGTCCTGATCCTGGCCATCGCGGTCGGCGCGCAATGGGCGTTGTCGGTGCGCCGCGAGGGCCCGGTGCTGACCCCGCCGCTCGTCTCGAAGACGGCGATGATGGTGCTGCTGGTGCCGACCCTGTGCGCCTACGCGCTCTGGTTCGGCCCGCTGCTCGGCCAGCCGCAGCTGCTGTGGGAGGTGGCCACCGGCCTGCGGCGGGAGATTCGCGACTCGGTGTCCACCGTCCCTGGCGTCACGACATTCACCCAGTTCGGTGTCGCCTACGCCATTGCCTTCGGCATCAAGTGCGGCGCCGGCATGCAGCGGGTCGACAAGGTCGAGCGCCTCGGCTTCGCGCTGATCGTGATGCTGGCGGTCTTCCGCGGCTTCGCGTGGGCGGAGCGGCTCGCGGTCATCGAGGTGCTGGTGTGCTACGCCGTCGCGCGCCTGGCCTACCTGCCGATCGCCAGCGCCCGGTCGTGGCGCCTGGCCGCGACGGCCCCGGCGATCGCGCCGTTCCTGCTGTACCTGGTGTTCACGGCGTCCGAGTGTGTCCGCTCGTGGGAGTTCTACAGCAAGCAGTACAGCTCGGTCTGGGCGTTCACGCTCGAGCGGCTGATCACGTACTACGCGACCGCCGTGAACAACGGCATCGGCATGCTGGTCGAAACGCCCGACTGGCCGCTGTACAGCGGCGCGTTCTCGCTGGATTGGGCGTACCTCATGCCGGGGCTCGGCCGGTTGCTCGAGTCGAGCTTCGGTTCACCGCAAGGCTTGTACAAGGACTTCCTGGAAATCTACGCCCGGCCCGAATTCAACAGCCCCACCGCCTACTTCCGCGTCATGCTGGACTGGGGCTACCTCGGCTCGATCGTGTACTTCGTGCTGGGCGGGTACCTGATCGGGCGGGCCTATGCCGGGTTTCGCCGTGGCCACCTGTTCGGCCTGCTCGGCTACCCGGTGTTCGTCCTGTTCCTGATCGAGTCACTTCGCTACAGCTACTTCGCGGAGTCCCGGGTGGTTCCCGCGCTGGGGGGCCTGATCCTTGTCGGCCTCGACATGCGGGAGTCTCGTCGCCATCAGGCCTTTCGCCAAGCCCCGACCTGACGGTTCGGCCAGCGCGACGACACGGGACACGCGCCGGTCCTCCAGGCCGTACAGACCCAGCAACCGGCTGCGAAAACTGCCGCTGCCGAAGCGCTCGCGCGCGTCGGTGCGCGCGGCGCGGGAGAAGCGGGCGCGCAGCGCCTCGTCCTGCACCAGGCGGCGGGTGCCGATCAGCATCGCGTCGGCGTTGTCGGACACGAAGCCGGTGATGCCCTGCCGCACCGCATCGCGGTTGCCGACCACGTTGGTGACGATGCACGGCACGCCGGCCGCCAGGGCTTGCAGGACCGACAGCGGCATCCCCTCCCAGCGCGAACATTGCACGTAGACCGTGGCGCAGGCCAGCAACTGCTGCACGGCCGCCGGGTCGAGCCAGCCGGTGACCTGGACGCCGGCCGCACGCAGCCGGGCCTCGTCCGCGGCGGTGCCGCTGCCGATCCAGACGAAGCGGCTCGGGATGTCGGCGACGCCGAAACGGATCGCCATCTGCGCAAAGCGCTCGGGCGCCTTCTGGTAGCAGATGCGCCCCATCGTCACGATCAGGGGCGGCGACGACGGTGCGGCCGCACGCAACTGGAAGAAGCCGTCCTCGACCGCGTTCTCCAGGACCCGGGCCGGCTTCGGCCCGAGGCGTCCGAGCAGTTCGGCCTCGCCGCGGCTGCACCCGACGGCCGTGAACGGCACCGCGCGGGCCGCCAGCCATTCGAGGGCCGTGAACGCCCCACCGAGCATCGGATAGCGACGGTTCAGGAACGACAGGCCGTGCGGCGAGTAGAAGACCCGCGGCGCGGGTTTCACGCCGCGCAACGCGAGGCGGCCGAGGAAGCCGGCCTTCGACGAATGAAGGTGGACAGCCGTGCCGGCGTGCGCCTCGAGCTGTCGGCGCAGTTCGCGGGCCAGGGCGCGGAAGTAGCGCGCATAGGCGCGACCGAGTGGCGGCAGCTCCACCAGCTCGAGCCGCGGGTCGAACTGGGCCCGCACATCGGACGGGGTATCGGGCCGGCGTGAGTACACCAGAACCTGGCGAACGCCGGCTTCCGCCAATTCGCGCGTGGCCTGCATCAGGAAATTCATCGTGCCGCTCGCCAGGCACTCGGTGACGTGGACGATTCGCGCGGGGGCTGTGGAGGTCATGGTGGGTCAGGTCGAAGGGAACGGGAGCCGCGCAGACCATTCGGTGGCGGGACGCAGTTGGCGCTCCAGCAAGTACTGCAACAGGATCCGCGCGTTTTCGGACCAGTTGTAGGACGCCAGGCGGCGCTGTCCGGCGTGCACCAGCGACTCCCGCAGTTCCGGACGGGCGGCCACGGTGGTCAGCAGATCGGCCAGCGAGCGCGGATCGCTGGCATCGAAATAGAAGGCGCCGTCGCCGCACACCTCCGGGATCGACGCGGCGCGCGCTGCCAGCACCGGACAGCCGTTGGCCATGGCCTCCACGGCGGGCAGGCCGAACCCTTCGTACAGCGACGGGAACACGAACCAGGCCGCATTGCGGTACAGCGCCGACAACTCGTCGTCCGGCACGAAACCCAGGAACTTGAAGCCGGCGGGCAGGATCGAGGCGTCGCGGAAGATGCCGATGTCCTTGGCCCCGGCAATCGCGACCGTCCACGGGCACGGCGCCAGCAACTGAACAGCCCGGCCGATGAGCCCGAAGTTCTTGTTCGGCTTGACGCTGCCGACGCCCAGAATGAACCTGCCGCGCTCGAGCCGGTGCTTGCGCAGGACCGCAGCGTCATCGGCAGCGAGCACCGCGTGCTCACCGCCCTCGCGGCCCACGAGGATCCCGCCGCGCGCGAGCCCGAACCAGCGCGCGAGTTCGTCGGCAGAGAATTCGGACACCGTCATCACCCGGTCGACCGTTCGGCCCAGAACGCTGACCATCGCGTTGTGGAACCAGCGGTAAGCCAGCGAGAAGGCCTGCGGCATGGCGCGCACGGTCGCGTCGTGCACGGTGATCAGCTGCTGCCGCTTGAGCAGGGGGCCGGAGTAGTTGAAATTGACCACGTAGCTGCCGCGCGAAAAGCGCCACAGTGACCACTGCTCCCACCGGTGGCTTCCGCGTCCCGGCAGCCGTACCTGCGGAATGACCTGCAGCGGCAGGGCGCTGGCGTCGTCCGGCACGGCAAGCACCACGTCGAGACGCGCGCCCAGCGAGTCGTCCGCGGCGAGCAGGCGATCGAGCGCGAGCACGGTTTCCGCGCCGTAGCGCTGGACACCCGTATGCACCTGGGCCAGGAAGCGGCCGTTCAGGACAATGCGCGGCCGACCCGCGTGCATGGCCATCTCGGGGAGTCCGGACCGGGATCAGTGCGCGCCGTCGCGGGTCAACAGCACCTTGACCGTACGCAGCACGATCCAGCTGTCGAAGATCGGGTTGCGCGACTCGACGTACTGCGAGTCGTACTCGACCCGCTCGCCATAGGTGGTGTTGTTGCGCCCGCTCACCTGCCACAGGCCGGTCAGGCCCGGTCTGACGGACAGGTAGTGGCGCTTCGAGGCGCCATAGCGGGAGAGTTCCTCGACGGTCACCGGCCGCGGGCCGACGAAGTGCATGTCGCCACGCAGGATGTTGAAGAGCTGCGGCAGCTCGTCCAGGCTGGTCTTGCGCAGGATCCGGCCGATCGGCGTCACGCGCGGGTCGTCGCGCAGCTTCTGGTCGCGCGCCCATTCCTCCCGGGCCGCTTCGCTGTCGCGCAACACGGCGTCCAGCACCTCCGCGGAGTTGCGCACCATCGTCCTGAACTTGAGGCACCGGAACAGCTCGCCACGCCGACCCACGCGGTAGTGACCGAACGTGAGGGGCGCGCCATCTTCGCGCCAGATGCGAAATGCGACATACAGGAACAGCGGCGACAACAGCAGGATGACGATCGCGGCAAGGGCCTGATTGAGCGCGGTGTAGGCCAGATCGATCGGGGAGCCCCCCGACATGACGCTCCGTCGAGCGGGCGTCACCCGGCGGGCAAGGAGCAACTGGGTCGATTCGGCCGGCATGACGGACGCCTGTCAGAGAGAGAGAGAGAGAGAGAGGGAGAGCGAAAAGTAGGTGAGTGGAAACACCGTTGCGCGGTCGCCTGGGAACGCGCAACCGAGTGAAACATGCGGGCCACCGCATCGCCACCCGCGATCCGGGGGGTCCGTTGCTCCTGGGCATGAACCGTGCCAGATTTTTACCCCCCTAGTTTGTAAATCGTTAGGGGCCGCACGACCGAAGCCCACTTGGTCGACCACGTCTTTGTTGACAACCGTGTTATTCGCGGTGGCGGTTCTGAGGCGCCGGCAATATCCCCTTACGGGTCGGAAAGGTGCCTGAACACAAGCTTCACGGCACCCACATCTCTTTCCCGGTCCCCGTCATGAGCTCCCTCTCTTCCTCCCCCGCATCGATTCGCAAAATCCAGCACCGCGGCCGTTGGCTCGTTCCCTTCGTGATGACCGCGCTGACCGCCTGCGGCGGCGCCGACGGCACGGCACCGGCCGCCGATGGCATGGAGCAGGCGCTCGCGCGCCGGATCAGGGCGACGCCGATCGGCACCGCCCCGGCCCCGGCCCCGGCGCCCGCGCCCGCGCCTATGCCAGCCCCTGCGCCGACGCCAAGCACCGCCAGCTGCAACGCGGCTGCCGCGCCGGCGAAGCCCGCCGACGCGCTCGACGTTCGCAACTTCGGCGCCATCCCGGACGACGGACGCGATGACACCGCCGCCATCCAGGCCGCGCTCGACGCCCTCAAGCCCGGCCAGTGGCTGGTCTTTCCGGCGGGCACCTACCTGCACTCGCAGCGCCTGAACGTGCGCGTGCCCGGTGCGGTGCTGTGGTCGGAAGGCGCGACCCTCAAGGCCACCAACGCGCAGGACCAGGCCGTCATGCTGTCCGCCGACGGCGCCAGCATCTACAACTTCACGCTGACCGCGGTCACCGGCTCGCGCCTCGGGGCACCGTGGCAGTCGCGCATCGCGATCTTCGACCGGGTCGACCGGACCTCGCACCTGGTGGGCAATGTCATTCGCGGCAATCACGTCATCAATGGCGGCGACTCCGGCACGGCACTGGCCAACAGCGCGTCGTCGGCGGGCATCTTCGTCTACCGTGCGGACGGCTTCCTCGTTGACGGCAACTTGGTGCGGCGCAGCCTGTCGGACGGCATCCACGTCACCGGCGGCTCGCGCAACGGCCGCGTGATCAACAACGTCGTCCGGGAAACCGGCGACGACATGATCGCGATGGTCTCGTACCTCAGGACGGGCGACTGGATGACCGAGACGGCCGCGTCGCTGTCGTCGACCTTCGCGGCCGATGTCGACCTGCAGCGCGTGCGCAACGTGCTGGTCTCGAACAACGACGTGGAAGGCCAGTACTGGGGCCGCGGGATCAGCGTCGTCGGCGGCGCCGACATCACGATCCGCAGCAACCGCATCGCGCGCACCACGCTCGCGGCCGGCGTGCTGATCGCCCGCGAAGCCAACTACGTGACCTGGGGCGTCTCGAACGTGCTGGTCCAGGGCAACACCATCAGCGACGTGCAGACCACCACGCCGCTCTACACCCCGGCGGGCTGGCCCACCACGGTCTCGCGCACGTATCACGGCGGGATCGAGATCCACGCCTTCATCTTCGACGACGAGCGCAAGGCGGACACGCTGGCGACGCAGCTGGCGGTGCGCGACGTGATGGTCGACGGCAATTCCGTGACCGGCACCCTGGCCGACGGCGTGCGCATCGGCGAAGGAACCGGCGTGTCGACGACCTACTCCGGCCTGCGCGCCGACGGCTCGTCCGTGTCGCGAACCGCCTCGGGCGGCGCCATCGGACGGGTGTCGTTGCGCTCGCTCGCCCTGTCGGCGACGGGCTACAAGCCGCTGGAGATCAAGACCCAGCCGACGACGACGATGAACGTGTATTGCGAAGCCCTGACCAGCCAGGGCGCACCGCTCACCGACGCCAGTTGTTTCGGCGCCGCGCCGATCGTCTCGGGCGCCGCGATGTCCTGCGGCGGCGCGTGAGCCGAGGTCAAGCCGGCCGCGGCTGAGCGCGGCCGCGCCGGCGCCGCAGCAGCGGCGACAGCCAAATCAGGATCGTCACCACGCCCAGCGTCGCGGCGATCGGCCGCTCGAAGAACGCCAACGCGTTGCCGTTGGATTTGATGAGCGACGACACCAGGTTCTCCTCCAGCATCCCGCCGAGCACGACACCGAGGATCAGCGGCGAGATCGGAAAGCCGTTCTGCTCGAGCAGGTAGGCGACCACGCCGGCAATCAGCATCACGCCGATGTCGAACGCGGTGTTGTTGATCGCGAACGCGCCGACCACGCAGAACAGCAGGATCACCGGCATCAGGATGTCGCGCGGCACCTTCAGGATGCGCTTGGCGACCTTGATGCACAGGTAGCCCAGCGGCAGCATGATCAGGTTCGCGATGATGAACAGCAGGAACACCGCGTAGATGTTCTGTGGGTTGGTCGTGAACAGCGTCGGTCCCGGGTTCATGTTCTTCATGTAGAGCACGCCGATCACGATCGCGGTGATCGAATCGCCCGGGATGCCGAACACCAGCGCCGGAATCCACGCGCCGGCCAGCGCACTGTTGTTGGCCGAACCGCTCTCGACGATGCCCTCGACGTGGCCGGTGCCGAACTTCTCCGGCTCCTTCGAGAAGCGCTTGCTCATCGCATACGACATCCAGGCCGCGATGTCGGCGCCCGCGCCGGGCAATGCCCCGACGATCGTGCCCAGCACGCTGCCGCGCAGGATCTGGGTCGGGTACTTCTTGGCCAGCGTCCACATGCCCTTGAAGACGTTGCCGACCTGCGCTTCGACGAGCAGCGCCGACGGCGAGGTGTCGACCACGAAGCGGATGATCTCCGAGACCGCGAACATCCCGATCATCAGCGGCACCAGGCCGACGCCGCCGAGGAGTTCGGTGCTGCCGAACGTGAAGCGCGGGAACGCCGCCGGGTTGTTCAGGCCGACGCTGGCGATCAGCAGACCGAAGAACAGGGTCACGAGGCCCTTCAACGGGCGGTCGCTCGAGATGAAGACCGCGCAGGTCAGCCCCATCAGCACCAGCCAGAAGTACTCGAAAGAGCTGAACTTGAGCGCGAACTCGGCCAGCGACGGCGCCGCGATCATCAGCACCGCGGTGCCGAACAGGCCGCCGACCGCCGAGAAGACCAGCCCGGCGCCGAGCGCGGTCTCGGCCAGGCCCTTGCGGGTCATCGCATAGGCCTCGTCGGTGTAGGCCGCGGAGGCCGGCGTGCCGGGCATGCGCAGCAGGCAGCCGGGGATGTCGCCGGAGAAGATCGCCATCGCCGTGGCGGTGACCATCGCCGCGATGGCCGGGATCGGCGCCATGAAGAAGGTCACCGGCACGAGCAGCGCGGTCGCCATCGTCGCGGTCAGGCCCGGCACCGCGCCGACGAACAGGCCGAACAGCGACGCCCCCAGCATCACGAGGATGGTGTACGGGTCGAACACCATCGCGAAGGCCTGCCCCCAGGCGCCACTCATCGGGAGGTCACCATGCGATGGGCTGCAGCACACCCCAGGGCAGGGGCACGCGCAGCAGTTTGTAGAAGCAGTAGTGGATCAGCAGCGTCATCACGAGCGCGACCGTGATCGCCAACACCGGCCGCACCCGCAGCACGAGCATCAGCGCCGCCAGGTAGATCCAGCCGGTGATGACGAAGCCGATGCGGTCGACGCCGAGCACGTACAGCAGGTTGATCGCCACCAGCACCGCGAAGCCGAGCAGCTGCGGGCGCGAGGCGAACCAGTCCGGCAGCACCACCCACGGCAGGCCGCCGGCCGCCGCGTTGGCGCGCAAGCCGTTGACGAACAGCAGCGCGCCGCACACGGCCAGACCCACGGCGAGCGCCTTCGGCAGCGCACCCGGGCCGACCGACTGGCCGGGGATCGCCGGGAAGCCTTGCGCGTGCACGAACAGCAGCCCGGCGAAAACCACCAGCGCAGCGCCCCAGAGCGCGTCGTTGAACTTCACGACGCGCGGCTACTTCGCGATGCCGACGGCCTTCATCGTCGCGCCGAGATCGGCATCGGACTTGGCCATGAACTTCGCGAAGTCGTCGGGGCCGCGATAGACGACGCCGAAGCCGCGGCTCGCCATGAACTCGGTGTACTCCTTGCTCGCCGCGATCTTCTTGATGGCGGCCACGAGCTTGTCGTTCGCCTCGGCCGGCAGGTTCTTCGGCGCCGCGATGCCACGCCAGGCGCCGAGCTTCCAGTCGCTGCCGGTGGCGGCCTTCAACGTCGGCACGTTCGGGTACAGCGTCGACGGCGTGTCGTTCATGATCGCCAGGCTCTTGACCTTGCCGGCGTCAATCAGCGAGCGCGCCTCGGGCAGCGAGCAGGGCACGATCTCGACGCCGCCGGCCACCAGATCCTGCAGCCCCGGCGCGGCGCCGTTCGACGGCACCCACGGCACCGAGGTCGGATCGACCTTCAGGTCCTTCAGCATGCCGGCGATCGCGAGCTGCCAGATCCCGCCCTGCCCGGTGCCCGAGGCCTTGAACTTGCCGGGGTTGGCCTTGATTGCGGCGATCAAGTCGTTGGCCGTCTTGTACGGCGCATCGGCCCGCACCTGCAGCCCGGCCGGGTCGAAGTTGACGAGACCGATCGGCGTGTACGAGGCGCCCGACAACTCGGTCAGGCCCTGCCAATGCATCATCGCGATCTCGACCGTGATCAAGCCGATCGTGTAGCCGTCCGGCGCGGCGGCCGCGATGGCCTGGTGCCCGACGACACCGCTGCCGCCGGTGCGATTCACGACGTTGATCGGCTGCCCCAGCTCCTTCTCGAGCAGCGAGCCGATGATTCGGGCGGTCGCGTCGGTCCCGCCGCCGGCGCCCCACGGCACGATCAGCGTGACGGGCCGCTCCGGCCAGGCCGCGTGCGCCACGGCACTGAACAGGCCGAGCGTGAAAGCCGCGACAGCGCCGAGAAGGATGGGCATGGGCTTCTTCTGCATGAATGCGTCTCCGGGAGGTTCGATGGAAGAACCGGTGGACTGTGCGTGCTCGGTGCCGAGCGCGCCACCGGGCCGACCCTAACCGCGGACTCGGGAGTGCGCCATCATCGCGGGCTGTCCTTCCGTCCCTTCCCGATGACCCCGTCTGCCCGATTCATTCGCGAGAGCCGCTCGCTGCTGCGCCTCGCGAGCCCGATCATCCTGTCGCAGATCGCGCAGATCCTCGTCGGCTTCCTCGACACCGTGATGTCGGGCCATGCCGGCGCGGCCGAGCAGGCGGTCGTCGCGATCGGCGTCGCACTCTGGATCCCGATGTTCGTCGGCCTGTCGAGCACGGTGCAGGCGGTCTCGCCGATCATCGCCCACCACGTGGGCGCGCGCGACCACGCGGCCGTGGTGCGCGACGCGCGCGAGGGCATCTGGCTGGCCGCGCTGTTCGGCCTCGCGCCGCTGCTGCTCGTGCCGTTCGCCCCGGCGGTGCTGACCTTCGCGGGCATCGAGCCCCACCTCGCGGAACGCACCACGGTGTTCCTGTGGGGCATCGGCCTGGGCATGCCGGCTGCGCTGGTCTACCGGTCGCTGGCGTTCTACTCGTCGAGCATCAACCAGACGACGCCGATCATGGTGCTGTCGTTCGTCGCCCTCGGCGTCAATGCGCTGCTCAACTGGGTCTTGATTTACGGCCATTTCGGGATGCCGGCCATGGGCGGCGCCGGCTGCGGCTGGGCGACCGGCATCGGCATGTGGGTCGGCCTGCTGTTGCTGTTCTTCTGGACGCGCCGGGCCGCGGCCTACAAGCCGTACTACCTGTGGCGCGACTGGGCGCTGCCGACCCGCGCGGCGCAATTGCGCCTGTTGCGGCTGGGCGTGCCGATGGGGACCACCGGGTTCGCGGAGGTCGCGGCGTTCTCCAGCATCGCGGTGCTGGTCGGCCGCTTTGGCGAGGTGCAGATCGCGGCGCACCAGATCGCGCTGAACTTTGCCGCGATGGTGTTCATGCTGCCGATGGGCCTGTCGGCGGCGATCACGATCCGCGTCGGCCAGTCGCTCGGCGCGCGCGACCCGGTCGGCGCCCAACGGGTCGCGTGGATCGGCATTGCGCTCGGACTCGTGATCGCGGCGCTCGCGATCGTGCCGATCATCCTGCTGCGGCACCAGATCGCGGCGGTCTACAGTGCCGACGCGGCGGTGCGCGCGCTCGCGGCCACGCTGCTGCTGTTCGCAGCGTTCTGGCAGCTGTTCGACGCGACCCAGGTCTGCGCGATCGGCGCGCTGCGCGGCTACAAGATCACGCTGATGCCGATGGTGCTGATGCTGGTCGCGTTCTGGGCGGTCGGCGTGCCTATCGGCACCTGGCTCGGGTACCACGGCCTGGACGGCGAGCCGATGCGCGTCTTCGGGTTCTGGATCGGGCTGGTGATCGGCCTGGTGCTGGTGTCGGTCGGTCTGGCAATCGGCCTGCGCCGCGCCGCCGAGGACGCGCTGCGCTGAAGCCGGCAGTCACGGCGCAAAAATTTTTGCGTGTGGCGGTGTAACCCGATGCCCGGTTCGAACGAGTTAGTGGCGAGCGTGCCGTCGGGCGCGTTCCCCATCAACCACCGGAGCTTCACATGAACCGTTCGATCGCCATCACCGCCTTCACCCTGTCCGCACTCGCCGCCGGCGCCGCCATGGCGCAGGACAGCAAGCCCATGGCCGACAAGATGGCCGCCAGCATGGAGAAGTGCTACGGCGTATCGCTCGCGGGCAAGAACGACTGCAAGGCCGGCGCCGGCACCACTTGCGCGGGCACGTCGAAGATGGACTACCAGGGCAACGCCTGGAAGAACGTGCCGGCCGGCACCTGCACGACGATGAAGACGCCGAAGGGCACCGGCTCGCTGACCGAGATCAAGTCCTGACCCACCGGGCTGCGGGCATGACCTCGCCCCTGCTTGCGGGCCTCGGGTTCAAGCCCGAGCACGTCGACGAGGCACTCGGGTGCACGGCCGCAGGCCTGTGGTTCGAGGTGCATGCGGAGAACTACCTCGTGCCCGGTGGGCCGCGCCTGCGGGTGCTGGACGCCCTCCGCGCGGCGCATCCGCTGTCGCTGCACGGCGTGTCGCTGTCGCTCGCCGGCGCGGCACCGCTCGACACGTCGCACCTGGCGCGGCTGGCCGCGCTGGTGCGGCGCGTCGAGCCGGCGCTGGTGTCGGAGCACCTGGCGTGGTCCGCCTGGGACGGCATGCACCTGCCGGACCTCCTCCCTTTCCCGCGCAGCGACGAGGCACTGCGCCGCATCGCGTCGCACATCGACCAGCTGCAGTCGGCGCTCGGCCGGACGATCGCGATCGAGAACCCGTCGCACTATCTGCGCATCGACGGCCACGCGTGGGACGAGATCGGCTTTCTGCGCGAACTGGTGCGGCGCACCGGCTGCACGCTGCTGCTCGACGTCAACAACGTGTTCGTCTCGGCGCGCAACCTCGGCTTCGAGGCCCGCACCTACCTCGACGCGTTCCCGGCCGACAGCATCGTCGAGGTCCACCTCGCCGGTCACACGGCGGACGCCGTGCACGGTGAGGCGCTGCTGATCGACTCGCACGACGCGCCGGTCGCTCCCGACGTGTGGCGCCTCTACCGGCACCTGATCGAGCGCATCGGCACCCGACCGACGCTGATCGAACGGGACGGCAACCTGCCCGCGTTCGAGGTGCTGCTGGCCGAAGGCGCGCAGGCCGCCGCCGAGCTGAGGCGCCGCGCCGAACCGTGCGGATGCGCGCCGTGAGCGGGTCGTCTCTTGCGGCGTTCCAGGCCGGCTTCGTCGCGTCGCTGTTCGACCCGCTCGCGTCGTCGGCGCTCGCCGCGCAACCGGCGTTCGCGGTCTACCGCAACACCATGATGAGCGGCTGCATCGATGCGCTGCAGGCCAACTTTCCGAGCGTGGCGCGGCTGGTCGGCAGCGACTGGTTCCGCGCCGCCGCGGCGACCTGCGTCCGGACCGACCCACCGCACGATGGCCGGCTGCTGATGTACGGCGAACGCTTCGCGGACTTCCTCGCCGGGTTCGAGCCGGCGCGCGAACTGCCCTATTTGCCCGGCGTCGCCCGTCTCGACCGGCTCTGGATCGAAGCGCACACCGCCGCGGACGCGAACGCGGTCGAGGCGGCCTGGCTCGCGCAACTGTCGCCCGAGCAGCTCGGCGCGACACGACTCGGGCCGCACCCGGCCGCGCGCTGGTGCCACGTCGCCGACCTGCCGGTCTATTCGATCTGGTCGACCAGCCGACAAGGCATCGATCCGCCCGCCGCATTCGTCTGGCAAGGCGAAGGTGCGCTGCTGACGCGCCCGGCAGCCGACGTGCAGTGGCAGCCGCTCGAGGCCAGCGGCTGCGTCTTCCTCGACGCCTGTGCGGACGGGCAGACGCTGGCCGAGGCGGCCAGCGCGGCACTCGGCCACGCGCCCGAGCTCGACATCGCGGCCCTGCTTTCACAACTCCTGTCGGCCGGCGCGTTGACCTTCGGCCCGACCCCTGCCAACGGAAACCACCCATGAACCCATCGACCACGGCCACCGCCACGACGTTCGCGAACGCGCCCCGCGGCCTGCGCGGACGCTGGAACAGCCTCGCGGAAGGACTCTCGCGCCGGATCGGCCACGACCTGCTGGCGTTCGCCTGCCGCCTGGCGACCGCGGCGATCTTCTTCCTGTCCGGCCGCACCAAGGTCGAGGGGCTGCTGACCATCACCGCCAGCACTTACGAGCTGTTCCGCACCGAGTACCGGCTGCCGCTCGTGCCGCCGGAGATCGCGGCGCACCTGGCCACGTATGCCGAGCACCTGTTCCCGATCCTGCTCGTGCTGGGACTACTGACGCGGCTCTCGGCGCTGGCGCTGCTCGGCATGACGCTGACGATCCAGTTGTTCGTGTACCCGGATGCGTGGCCGACGCACCTGTCATGGGCCGCATTGCTGCTGTACCTGACCGGGCGCGGCGCCGGCAGGTGGTCGGCCGACCGGGCACTGCGGATCGCGTGATGTCGGCCCGCTGACGGCCGGCGTCGGACGCGTCCTGCAATTCATCGCGCCTTCGACTTGCACCCCGGCGCCTCGCGGGCGGGCAGGATGGCGCATCGCCGTCGCGCTGCACGGCCCACTTTCCCGGAGCTGCCATGAACCTCGACCCGACCTACACCGACGACAGCGACGCGTCCGCCAATGTGCCCACCAGCGCGGCCGAGGCCGTCAGCGACATCGTCAACGAGTATCCGCTGGCGGCCGTGTTGACTTCGGCCGCGATCGGTGCCGGACTCATCGCGTTGATCTCGATGGCGGCGCGCGACGACCGTCCTTCCGCCCCCAGCGTGCTGCGCACGGTCCCGCGCTCGACCCGCGAGAGCGCCGGCGACGCCCTGGACGAACTGCGCGCGCAGATCAGCGAACTCGGCCGCAAGCTGAGCTCGGCGCTGCCGTCCCCGAAGGAGGCGCGTCGCACCACCAACGACGTGGCGGAGAAGGCGAGCGAAGCCTGGAGCACCGTGCGCGAGCAGGCCCAGGCGGCCCTCGATCAGGTCGGGCCGAAGATCAGCGCGGCGGCGGACATCGCCCGCGCCAATCCGCTGTGGGTATCGGTCGTGATGGGCGCCATCGGCGCGTTGCTCGGCTCGCAGTTGCTCGGTCGGAGCGGTTCGACGGACGACGTCGCCGCGAAGATGGGCAGCGCGGGTTGACCGCGCGGCGCCTACGCTGATCAGGCCTGCGCGGCCAGCCCCGCGGCGCCCAGCCGCTGCGAGACCGCATCCGCCGCGACGCGCAATGCGCGCGCGGGTGCGCCATCCCACGCGGTGTCGAAGACGCCGGCGGGCCCGATCGCCGTGATCGACAGCACCATCGCACCGGTGTGGTCGAACACCGGCGCCGCCATCGCGTTGATCCCCGGCACGACCTCCCCGACCGACCTCGACAGCCCGTGCGCGCGTACCTCGGCGAGCTGCTGCTCGAACGCGGCCCACCCCGGCACTGGCGCGGGCGGCGGCATGCCGGCCACCACCAGCGCGGGCTGCAACTTGAGGCCTCTGCGCTCCTGCTCGAGCGCGGCACGCGCCTGCGCCGGCGGCTGGTAGGCCGCAAACAGCCGGCCCGAGGCCGTGTTGGCCAGCGAGAACACGGTGCCGTGCCGCATGTTCACGTGCACTGCCGCGGGCGATTCGGCCAGGCGCACGATCGTCGCGCCCCGCGTGCCCCAGACGGCGAGCGCCACGGTGTGACCGAGTTGCAGCGCCAGTTCGCCGATCAGCGGCGTCGCGACCTGCACCGGGTTGGCCTGCTGCAGGCTGATCAGGCCGAGCTGCAACGCGAGCGGCCCGAGGAAGTACATGCCGCTCTCGTCGTCCTGCGCGATCAGGCCGATCCGCGCGAAGCTGACGAGGTACGGGTGGGCCTTCGCCGGCGCCATGCCGGCCTCGCGCGCCAGGTCCTTCAGCGCCATCGGCCGGCCGTGGTGGGCCAGCGCGATCAGCACCTGACCGCCGACCTCGATGCTCTGGATGCCGCGCTGCGCGCGGTCGATCTTGTCAGCGCTCTCGTCCATCTTCCGATCGCCTCGAATCAGTTCATCACAAATCGCATTAGACATCATCTAACGATCCCACTAGACTCGGATTTTCGCCAAGACACCCCGCCGTTGCCGCAGGAGACCCGATGAGCCAGCCGAAAAAGTTCGCCAGTCAAGCCGACCTCGAGGAGAAGAAGGTCACCTTCGAGCAGCTCTCCGAGCACGCCTGGGCCTATACCGCCGAAGGCGATCCGAACACCGGCATCATCGTCGGCGACGACGCGGTGCTGGTCGCCGACACGCAGGCCACCCCCGCGATGGCCGCCGACGTGATCCGCCGGATCCGCGAGGTCACCGACAAGCCGATCAAGTACGTCGTGCTGACCCACTACCACGCAGTGCGGGTGCTCGGCGCCTCGGCCTACGGCGCGCAGCAGATCCTGGCCAGCCAGGACACCTACGACCTGATCGTCGAGCGCGGCGAGCAGGACAAGGCCAGCGAGATCGGCCGCTTCCCGCGCCTGTTCAGCAACGTCGAGACCGTGCCGCCCGGCATGACCTGGCCGACGATGACCTTCACCGGCAAGCTGACGCTGTGGCTCGGCAAGCTGGAAGTGCAGTTGCTGCAGTTGGGCCGTGGCCACACCAAGGGCGACACCGTCGTCTGGCTGCCGCAGGAGCGCACGCTGCTCAGCGGCGACTTGGTCGAGTTCGACGCCACGCCCTACGCCGGCGACGCATATTTCAACGACTGGCCGAAGACGCTCGAGAACGTCGCGGCGCTGAAGCCGCTCGCGCTCGTGCCCGGCCGGGGCCCGGCGTTGAAGGGCGAGGCCCAGGTGCAGGCCGGCCTGTCGAGCACGGCCGGCTTCATCGCCGACGTGCGCGCCAGCGTGCAGGCCGGCGTCGCCGCGGGCAAGGACCTGAACGCGGTCTACAAGGAGACGTTCGCGAAGTTGAAGCCGAAGTACGGCCACTGGGTCATCTTCGACCACTGCATGCCGTTCGACGTGACCCGCTGCTACGACGAGGTCACCAAGTACCCCGACCCGCGCATCTGGACCGCCGAGCGCGACATCGAGATGTGGCACGCGCTGGAAAGCTGATGCCATGCAGTCCGTGGCGGAGGTCGATTTCCAGTCGCTGCGCTTCGAACCGACGCGCCACGCCGACCAGCATGCGGCCGAGCCGCCGCGCCATCCGGTCGTCGTCGTCGGCGCCGGGCCGGTCGGCCTGACGCTCGCGATCGACCTGGCGCAGCGCGGCGTGCCCGTCGTGCTGCTCGACAACGACAACACGCTGTCGACCGGATCGCGCGCGATCTGCTTCGCCAAGCGCACGCTGGAGATCTTCGACCGGCTCGGTTGCGGTCAGCGCATGGTCGACAAGGGCGTGTCGTGGAACGTCGGCAAGGTGTTCTTCCGCGACGCGCAGGTCTACCAGTTCGACCTGCTCGCCGAGCCGGGGCACGAGCGGCCGGCGTTCATCAACCTGCAGCAGTACTACGTCGAGGGCTACCTCGCGCAGCGCGCGGCCGAACTGCCGCTGATCGACCTGCGCTGGAAGCACAAGGTCGCCGGGATCGAGCAGCACGCCGACCACGCGCTGCTGACGATCGAGACGCCGGACGGTCCGTACCGCCTGCGCGCCGACCACGTCGTCGCCTGCGACGGCAGTCGATCGACGCTGCGCGAACTGACCGGCCAGCAGAGCACCGGCCGCGTGTTTCGCGACCGCTTCCTGATCGCCGACGTGAAGATGAAACTGGACCGCCCGGCCGAGCGCTGGTTCTGGTTTGACCCGGTTTTCCATCCGAAGCAGAGCGTGTTGCTGCACATGCAGCCCGACGGCGTCTGGCGCATCGACTTCCAGCTCGGCTGGGACGCCGACCCGGAGGTCGAGAAGCGACCCGAGAGCATCATCCCGCGGGTCAAGGCCCTGCTGGGCGACGACGTTCAGTTCGAACTCGAATGGGCCAGCGTCTACACGTTCGCCTGCACGCGCATGGCGCACTTTCGCGTCGGCCGCGTGCTGTTCGCCGGCGACGCCGCGCACGGCGTCTCGCCGTTCGGCGCGCGGGGCGCGAACTCGGGCGTGCAGGACGCGGACAACCTCGCGTGGAAGCTCGCGCTGGTGCTCGATGGCCGGGCCGGCGACGCACTGCTCGACAGCTACGCCCGCGAACGCGAGGATGCCGCCGACGAGAACATCCTGAACTCGACCCGCGCCACCGACTTCATCACGCCGAAGAGCGAGATCAGCCGCCTGTTCCGCGACGCAGTGCTCGACCTGTCACGCGAGCATCCGTTCGCGCGCACGCTGGTCAACAGCGGCCGGCTCTCGGTGCCGGCCACGCTCGACCGGTCGCCGCTGAACACGCCCGACTCCGCGCATTTCGAAGGCCGCATGCGGCCGGGCGCGTCCGCGGTCGACGCGCCGGTCATCTGCGCCGAAGACCGCGCGAGCTGGCTGCTGCGCGAACTCGGCGACGGCTTCACCGCGCTGGTCTACGGCGACGCGTTGGCCGGCCGCCTGGCCACGGCGCTTGCGCAGGCCGCCGAAGGCCTCGCGCCGCTGCGCGTCGTGCACATCCGCCCGTGCGAGGCGGCGGCCCACGCCGAGGTGGCGCACAGCCTGGTCGACCACGACGGCTTCGTCGCCGAGCGCTACGACATGCTGCCCGGCACCGTCTACCTGCTGCGGCCCGATCAGCATGTCTGCGCACGCTGGCGCCAGCCCTCGCCCGAGGCGCTGCGCACCGCGTTGCAGCGGGCCCTCGCGATCCACTGAAAGCGTCTCCGATGCCCCTGATCACCGCCCCGCACCTGAGCGCACCGGACGACTTCTACGAGGCGCTGATCGACGCGCACCGCGACCTGTCGCCGGCCGACAGCCACGCGCTGAACGCGCGCCTCGTGCTCCTGCTCGCCAACCATGTCGGCGATGTCGACGTGCTGCGCGAGGCCCTGCGCGCCGCGCGCGACAGCGCCGCCCCTTCGAGGACCTGAACCCATGAGCGAATCGACCCTGCGGTACCTGACCGGCTTCGGCAACGAGCACGCGACCGAGGCGGTGCCCGGCGCGCTGCCGCAGGGTCGCAACAGCCCGCAGCGCGCGCCGTTCGCGCTGTACCCGGAACTGCTGTCGGGCACCGCGTTCACGGCGCCGCGGCACGAGAACCGGCGCACCTGGATGTACCGGCGCCAGCCGTCGGTCGTCGCCGGCCGCTACGAACCCATCGAGCACGCGTTCTGGCGCAGCGGCGGCGATCCGCGGACCGCGCTCGCGCCGGAGCCGATGCGCTGGGCGCCGCTGCCGATCGAGACGGTCGATGCCGACTTCATCGACGGCATGCGCACGCTCGCCGGCAACGGCGATGTCGAGGCGCAGACCGGGCTGTCCGTTCACGTCTACCTGGCAACGCGCTCGATGGACCGGCGCGCGTTCGTCAATGCCGACGGCGAGATGCTGGTCGTGCCGCAGCAGGGACGCCTCGTCATCACGACCGAGATGGGCGTGCTCGACGTGAAGCCGGGCGAGATCGCGCTGCTGCCGCGCGGCGTCGCGTTCAAGGTCGCGCTGCCCGATGGCCCGTCGCGTGGTTACGTCTGCGAGAACCATGGCGCACACTTCCGGCTGCCCGAGCTCGGCCCGATCGGCTCGAACGGGCTGGCGAACGCGCGCGACTTCCAGGCACCCGTCGCGGCGTTCGAGACCGCCGCCGGCGACTACGAAGTGATCAAGAAATTCGGCGCCCGGCTGTGGCGCGCGCCGATGAAGCAGACGCCGTTCAACGTCGTCGCCTGGCATGGCAATCTGGCGCCGGTGAAGTACGACACCGCGAACTTCATGACGATCGGCTCGATCAGCTTCGACCATCCCGACCCGTCGATCTTCACGGTGCTGACCTCGCCGAGCGATACGCCCGGCACCGCCAACTGCGATTTCGTGATCTTCCCGCCGCGCTGGCTCGTGATGGAGGACACCTTCCGCCCGCCCTGGTACCACCGCAACCTGATGAGCGAATTCATGGGCCTGGTCTACGGCCAGTACGACGCCAAGCCCGAGGGCTTCAAGCCCGGCGGCGCGAGCCTGCACAACTGCATGGTGCCGCACGGCCCGGACGAAGAGGCCTTCGAGCGCGCCAGCAACGCGCCGCTGGCGCCGCACAAGCTTGACCACACGCTGGCGTTCATGTTCGAGAGCCGGTACAAGTTCATTCCGACCGAGTTCGCGCTCACGAGCCCGCAACTCGAAGCCAACTACGCCGACTGCTGGGCCGGATTGAAGGATCAGTTCACGCCATGAATCTACTCAACGCCACCCACGATCCCGCGCTGCAGAGCTGGGTCGCCTCCGCCAACGGGGCGGGCTGCGACTTCCCGATCCAGAACCTGCCCTTCGGGCGCTTCCGGCGCATCAACACGACCGAGCCGTGGCGCATCGGCGTCGCGATCGGCGACCACCTGCTCGACCTGAGGCTCGCCGCCGACGCGGTCACGTGGAGCCCGGAGGTGCAGGTGATGATGGCGTCGCTCGCACTCGGCGACCTGCCCATCGTGATGGCACGCAACGCGGCGGCGCGCAGTGCGCTGCGGGCCGAGCTGTCCGCCGCGCTCGCCGCCGGCAGCCCGCATCGGGAGGCGCTCGACCGCGCCCTGCTGCCGCTGACCGAGGCGCAGATGACGCTGCCCTGCACGATCGGCGACTACACCGATTTCTACACCGGCATCCATCACGCGACCGCGGTCGGCAAGCTGTTCCGCCCCGACAACCCGCTGCTTCCCAATTACCAGTGGGTCCCGATCGGCTACCACGGCCGCGCGTCGTCGATCGGGGTCAGCGGCCAGCAGTTCCCGCGGCCACTGGGCCAGACCAAGGGCGAGGCCGCCACGCCGGCATTCGGCCCGAGCCAGCGCATCGACTACGAGCTCGAACTGGGCATCTTCGTCGGACCCGGCAATGCGCTCGGCGAGCCGGTGGCGATCGCCGATGCCGAGGATCACCTGTTCGGCGTCTGCCTGCTGAACGACTGGTCGGCGCGCGACTTGCAGGCCTGGGAGTACCAGCCGCTCGGCCCGTTCCTGGCGAAGAACTTCGCGACCACGATCTCGCCGTGGATCGTGACGATGGAGGCGCTGGCGCCGTACCGTGCGGCGTTCACGCGGCCCGCCGGCGATCCGCAGCCGCTGCCCTACCTCGACTCACCGTTCAACCGCGAACACGGCGCCCTCGACATGACGCTGGAAGCGTGGCTGCAGACCGCCGCGATGAAGGAGGCCGGCGTGGCCGCCGTGCGTCTGTCGCAATCGTCCGTCCGCGAAGCCGCCTACTGGACCTTCGCGCAGCTGCTGGCCCACCACACTGTGAACGGCTGCAACCTGCAATCGGGCGACCTGCTCGGCTCGGGCACCCTCTCCGGTCCCGCGGCCGACCAGGGCGGCTCGCTGCTCGAGCTGTCGATGGGCGGCAAGCAACACATCACGCTGCCGAACGGCGAGACGCGCACCTTCCTGCAGGACGGCGACACCGTGACGCTGCGCGGCTATTGCGCCCGGGCAGGCGCCGCGCGGATCGGCCTCGGCGAGGTCAGCGGCACGGTGCTCAGCGCCGTGGGCTGAAGGTCCGATCAGCGGGACAGCGCCAGCTTGACGCCGAAACCGATCAGGAACACGCCCGCGACCTTCTGCAGTGCATTCGAGATCGCCGGGCTGGCGCGCAGCCGCTCGGCGAGCCGGTGCGTCAGCAGCACGACGATCAGGCCGTAGAGGAAGGTCAGCGCTGCGATCGTCGCCGCCATCACGCCGAAGGTCAGCAGGCCCTGGTGGCGCGCCGGGTCGACGAACAGCGGGAAGAACGCCATGTAGAACACGATCGCCTTCGGGTTCAGCAGCGTGATCACGAAGGACTGCTTGAAGAAATGGTGCGGCTTGATGTTCAGCACCGGCTTGTCGCCGGCCTTGGCCAGCAGCATGCGCAGGCCCAGCCAGGCCAGGTACGCCGCGCCCAGCCACTGCACCGCGTTGAAGGCCGGCGGCCACGCGGTGAGCAGCGCGGCCACACCGGCCACGGCCATCCACATCAGCACCTGGTCGCCGGTGATCAGCCCGAAGATCGAAGCGAAGCCGCCGCGCAGGCCGCCCTTGCCGGTCGACGTGATCAGCGCCAGGTTGCCCGGGCCAGGGATCATCAGGAACACGATCACGGCGATGACGAACGACGGGTAGTCAGCGATGCCGAACATGGGAACTCCGGGTGTGCAGTGCGTGGCGGGCCTGCATGGTACGCGCGGCAGGGCGACCGGTAAAATGCGCAGCTTCGCCACTCCGACAGCCACTGGATGAACACCATGTACCGCTGTGCCCTCGCGGTCGCCGTCGCCGCCGGCATCGTCGCGCCGGCCGCCGCGCAGACTCGTTCCTTCCCGCAGAACACCTTGCGCGGCACCATCGCCTTCGCCGAGGACGGCACGATCGCGCTGAACGGCCGCGCGACCACGCTCTCGCCCGGCTCGCGCGTGCGCGACGAGCAGAACATGATCGTGCTGCCGGCCGGGCTGGTCGGCACGAAGCGCCTGGTGCACTACACGCTCGACATCGGCGGTGGCCAGGTGCGTGACGTCTGGATCCTGCGGCCCGACGAGGCGGCGATCCGCCCCTGGCCGGCGACGCTCGAACAGGCCAACACCTGGACCTTCGACCCGACGACGATGACCTGGACCAAGCCGTGAAGAAGGTCTTCATCAAAACGTTCGGCTGCCAGATGAACGAGTACGACTCGGACAAGATGGCCGACGTGCTGCACGCCGCGCAGGGCTACGAACCGACCAGCGATGTCGACGAGGCCGACCTGATCCTGTTCAATACCTGCTCGGTGCGCGAGAAGGCGCAGGAGAAGGTGTTCAGCGACCTGGGGCGCGTCAAGCACCTGAAAGCCAAGGGCGTGCTGATCGGCGTCGGGGGCTGCGTGGCGAGCCAGGAAGGCGAGGCGATCATCGCGCGTGCGCCGTATGTCGACGTGGTGTTCGGCCCGCAGACGCTGCACCGCCTGCCCGAGATGCTGAACCAGCGCGCCAAGCAGATGCGCCCGCAGGTCGACATCAGCTTCCCCGAAATCGAGAAGTTCGACCACCTGCCGCCGGCGCGGGTCGATGGCGCGACCGCGTACGTCTCGATCATGGAGGGCTGCTCCAAGTACTGCAGCTACTGCGTCGTGCCGTACACGCGCGGCGAGGAGGTATCGCGCCCGTTCGACGACGTGCTCGCCGAAGTGGCCGGCCTGGCCGCCCAGGGCGTCAAGGAAGTGACGCTGCTCGGCCAGAACGTCAACGCCTACCGCGGTGCGATGGGCACGACGGCCGAGATCGCCGACTTCGCACTGCTGATCGAGTACGTGGCCGAGATCCCCGGCATCGAGCGCATCCGTTACACCACCAGCCACCCGAACGAGTTCACGCAGCGGCTGATCGACGTCTACGCCCGGGTGCCGCAGCTGGTGAACCACCTGCACCTGCCGGTGCAGCACGGCAGCGACCGCATCCTGATGGCGATGAAGCGCGGCTACACCGCCATGGAATACAAGAGCACGGTGCGCAAGCTGCGCGCGGTGCGGCCCGGCATCTCGATGTCGAGCGATTTCATCATCGGCTTTCCCGGCGAAACCGAGGCGGACTTCTCGGCGATGATGAAGTTGATCGACGACATCGGCTTCGACGACAGCTTCAGCTTCGTGTTCAGCCCGCGCCCCGGCACGCCGGCGGCCAACCTGGCCGACGAGACGCCGCAGGTCGAGAAGATGAAGCGGCTGCATGTGCTGCAGAAGGCGATCACCGCCAGCGCCTTCGCGATCAGCCAATCGCGGCTGGGCACGGTGCAGCGGCTGCTGGTCGAGGGCCCGTCGCGCAAGGACCCGAACGAGCTCGCCGGCCGCACCGAATGCAACCGCATGGTGAACTTCAAGGGCCCCCCGCGGCTGATCGGCCAGATGGTCGACGTGACGATCACCGAAGCCAATTCGCACTCGCTGCGGGGCGAGGTGCTGCAGCGCCAGGCGCAGGCGCTGCCGGCCTGAACGGCACGCGGTCGAGCTTCAGCGCCGCAGCGGGCCGAAGCCGACCAGCCACAGCATCAGCCCGCAAGCGGCGACCATCGCGGCGTAGGTCGCCATCTTGCCGTCATGGCCGAACACCACCAGCCCGGCGACGAGCACCAGCGCGCAGCCGCCCGAGGCCCACAACGCCAGGCGCTGCCAGCTGGCCGCCTTGAGCTCGCGCCGCCACAGCAATTTGGCGAGCCCGGCCGCGGTCAGCCCGACGCCGACGGCGGGCGCGAAGAAGTTCAACAGGTGCCAGACGGCGTCGATCGGGCCCAAGCGGTGCCTTTCCGGTGGCTTGACGGCGCGCAAACACGCGCGCCGGGCGCGGATTTTATAATTCGGACATGAGCGTCTTCGCCCTCGGCCTGAACCACACCACCGCGCCTGTCGATCTGCGCGGCCGGTTCGCGTTTTCGGCCGAGCAGCTGGCGCCCACCCTGCGCGGCTTCCGCGAGCGGCTGCAGCGCGCCAGCGAGGTCGCAATCGTCTCGACGTGCAACCGCACCGAGCTCTATGTCGGCGCCAATCGCGGGCTGGTGACGCCGGCGGTCGACTGGCTGGCCGGCGTCGGCGGCGTCTCGCCGCAGACCTTGCGCGAGCACGCCTACGTGCTCGAAGGCGGCGCCGCGGCGCGGCACGCGTTCCGCGTGGCCAGCGGCCTCGATTCGATGGTGCTGGGCGAGCCGCAGATCCTCGGCCAGCTGAAGCAGGCGGTGCGCGAGGCCGAGACCGCCGGCACGCTCGGCGGCTCGCTGCACCAGATGTTCCAGCGCTCCTTCGCCGTCGCGAAGGAGGTGCGCAGCTCCACCGAGATCGGTTCGCATTCGATCAGCATGGCCGCCGCGGCGGTCCGCCTCGCCGCTCAGCTGTTCGAGGACCTGCGCGAGAACAAAGTGCTGTTCGTCGGCGCCGGCGAGATGATCGACCTGGTCGCGACGCACTTCGCGGCGCGGCACCCGCGCGCGATGGCCGTCGCGAACCGCACGCTCGAACGCGGCGAGAAGCTGGCCGGCCGCTTCGGCGCCGAGGCCATGCGGCTGGCCGACCTGCCGTCCCGCCTGGCCGAGTTCGACATCGTGATCTCGTGCACCGCGAGCACGCTGCCGATCATCGGCCTGGGTGCCGTCGAGCGCGCGCTCAAGCAGCGCAAGCACCGGCCGATCTTCATGGTCGACCTGGCGGTGCCGCGCGACATCGAGCCCGAGGTGGCGCGGCTGTCGGACGTCTACCTCTACACCGTCGACGACCTGTCGACGCTGGTCCAGTCCGCCGGCGAGAAGCGCCAGGCCGCCGTCGAGCAGGCCGAGGCGATCATCGAGACCGGCGTCCAGAGCTTCGTGCACTGGCTGGACCAGCGCGGCTCGGTCCCGTTGATCCAGGCCCTGCAGACCCAGGCCGACGACTGGCGTGCGACCGAGATCGCGCGCGCCCGCAAGATGCTCGCGAAGGGCGACAACGTCGAGGCCGTGCTCGAAGCACTGTCGCGCGGCCTGACGCAGAAGATGCTGCACGGCACGATGGCCGAGTTGAACGCTGCCGCCGATGGCGACCAGCGCGCGCAGTTGGCGCAGACGGTATCGCGGCTGTTCCTGCGGCAAAGCGCGCGTCCGCCCGTCGACGATCAGCGTTAGCGGCGCTCGCGCCGCCGCTGCCGCGCGCCCTCTCCGGGCGCGCTGCGACTCCGCTGATTTCCCAGTCGACGCCCGCATGAAAGATTCCCTCCGCCACCAGTTCGAGCGCCTCGCGCTGCGGCTGGCCGAACTCGACGCCACCCTCGCCGACCCGAGCGTCGCGAGCGACATGAAGCGCTACCGCGCGCTGTCGCGCGAGCATGCCGAGGTCGCGGGCCTGGTGGCGCGCTACCGCCGATACGAGCAGCGCGAGCGTGACCTGGGCGACGCGCAGCAGATGCTCGACGATCCCGACATGGCCGAGCTCGCGCAGCAGGAGATCGCCGAGGCGCGCGCCGATGTCGAGCGGCTCGACCTGGAGTTGCAGACCGCACTGCTGCCGCGCGACCCGGACGACGCGCGCAACGCCTTCGTCGAGATCCGCGCGGGCACCGGCGGGGACGAATCGGCGCTGTTCGCCGGCGACCTGGCGCGCATGTACCTGCGCCACTGCGAGCGCCGCGGCTGGAAATCGGAGTTGATGAGCGAGAGCGTCAGCGACCTCGGCGGCTACAAGGAAGTGGTGATCCGGGTCGAGGGCGACGACGTGTATGCGCGGCTGAAGTTCGAGTCCGGAGGCCACCGCGTGCAGCGCGTGCCGGTCACCGAGACGCAGGGCCGCATCCACACCAGCGCCTGCACCGTCGCCGTGCTGCCCGAGCCTGACGAGGCGGAGGAGGTCACGCTGAACCCGGCCGAGCTGCGCATCGACACGTTCAGGGCCAGTGGTGCCGGCGGCCAGCACGTCAACAAGACCGACAGCGCGATCCGCATCACCCACCTGCCGACCGGCATCGTCGCCGAATGCCAGGACGACCGCTCGCAGCACCGCAACAAGGCCAAGGCGATGGCGGTGCTGACGGCGCGGCTGCGCGACAAGGACCGCAACGAGCGCGCCGCGAAGGAGGCCGCGACCCGCAAGGGCCTGATCGGCAGCGGCGACCGCAGCGACCGCATCCGCACCTACAACTTCCCGCAGGGGCGTTTCACCGACCATCGGATCAACCTGACGCTGTACAAGCTGCAGCTGATCCTCGATGGCGACCTGGACGATGTGACTGCGGCGCTGCAGGCCGCACAGGCCGCCGAGCAGCTGGCGGCGCTCGAAAGCGGCGACGCATGACGACGGTCGCCAGCGCGCTGCACGAGGCGAGGATTGCCGGCGTCGAGCGGCTGGATGCGCAATTGCTGCTGGCGCATGTGCTCGCGCGGCCGCGCGCCTGGTTGTACGCGCATGACGACGCCGCAATCGACGCCGCACAGGCGCTCACGTGGCGCGGACTGCTGGCCCGCAGGGCGGCCGGCGAGCCGGTCGCGTACCTGATCGGCCGCAAGGAATTCCACGGGCTGACGTTGCAGGTCGACAAGCGCGTGCTGGTGCCGCGGCCGGAGACGGAGCTGCTGGTCGACTGGGCGCTCGATCGCCTGACCGACGCGGCGACGTCGCATCCGCGCGTCGTCGACCTCGGCACGGGCAGCGGGGCCGTCGCGCTCGCGGTCAAGGCGGCGTGGCCGCAGGCGGACGTGCTCGCGACCGACGTGTCCGAGGACGCGCTCGCGGTCGCGCGCGCCAATGCCGACGCGCTGGGCCTGCCGCTCGCCACCTGCAGCGGCGCCTGGTGGGACGCGCTCGACGGCGAGCGCTTCGATCTTGTGCTGAGCAACCCGCCCTACATCGCCGGCGGCGACCCGCACCTGCCCGCGCTGCGCCACGAGCCGGCGCTCGCGCTGACGCCCGGCGGCGACGGGCTGGACGCATTGCGGATCATCGTCGCCGGCGCCGCGGTGCACCTGCGCGCCGGCGGCTGGCTGCTGCTCGAGCACGGCTATGACCAGGCGGACGCGGTCCAGGCGCTGCTGCGCGAACACGGCTTCGATGGCATCGAAACCCGGTGCGACCTGGCCGGGCAACCGCGCTGCACCGGCGGCCGAAAGCTCGCCGCGACAGAACGCACGGGTTGACCCGTCGCTTTTTCGGGCGATCGCTACCCGAGCGCCGGGCATCGGCGTACGATGAAGCTGCCGCTGAGGCCGGTGGCCGTTCCTGTCGTCGAAAGGAGCCCGCAATGCGCCAGTTCGTGTGGATGTTCGCCGGGGCGTTCGCTCTGGTCTCGACCGCCGCGCTCGCGGCCGACCCCGCGCCGTACGCCGGCGTCGACTCGCTCTCATGGTCGCGATGGCAAGGCCGCCTGTCCCTGGGGACGCCCGCCACTCCCTGGCGCCTTGGCGCCGACAGCCCCAACGCCAAGCTCGGCAGCGCCAGCCTGATGGGCGACTACTACTTCAGCCGCTCGCTCGTCGGCGCCCGCCAGCTCGGCGGCTTCCGCGCCACCAGCGGGCTGATCGTCGGCCCGCGCTCGCTTCTCGGCAGCGCACAAGGCGGGTTCGCCAGCGGCAACGCCTTCAGCATCGGCAGCCGTTCGATCGGCCTTGCGCCGGCGCCGCTTGCGGGCGATCCGGCCGCGGAGACGACGACGGCGCCCTACCTCGGTGTCGGCTACACGAATCTGTCGGTGCGCAACGGCTGGAGCTTCAACGCCGACCTGGGGCTGGTGGCCCAGGGCAGCGGCAGCGGCGCGCGACTCGGCCGGGGCCTGACCGGCGGCCAGAGCCTGGACGACGCGGTGCGCGAGATGCGGATGACGCCGCTGTTGCAACTCGGCGTCTCGTACGCGTTCTGAACCCCGTCGGCGCGGCGGGGGCATGCGCGCCGCCACGGCCGCCGGAGGGCGGTTTGCCGTATAACCTCGCCTGTCTGTCCCCCTCTTCTTCCTGCTTGCGAGCCCGATCATCATGAGTGACGTCCAACAACGCATCGACGACATCGTCAAAGGCAACCGCGTGGTGCTTTTCATGAAGGGCACCGCGCAGTTCCCGCAATGCGGCTTTTCCGGCCGGGCCGTGCAGGTGCTGAAGGCCTGCGGCGTCGGCGCGACCGAGCTGAAGACCGTCAACGTGCTCGAGGACGAGGGCATCCGCCAGGGCATCAAGGACTACGCGCAGTGGCCGACCATCCCGCAGCTCTACGTCAACGGTGAATTCGTCGGCGGCTCGGACATCATGATGGAGATGTACCAGGCCGGCGAACTGCAACCGCTGCTGTCGCCGGCTTGAACCCGGCGCCGCGCGCGCGCGTCGTCGTCGGCATCACCGGCGCGACCGGCGCGGTCTACGCGCAGCGCCTGTTGCTGCGCCTGAAGGTCTGCGGGGCGGAAACGCACCTGGTCGTCAGCCCGGCCGGCGTGCTGAACGCGCACCACGAACTCGGCCTGGATCGTCGGGCGCTCGAAGCGCTCGCCGATCACTCCTACAACCCGGCCGACATCGGTGCCGCGATCGCCAGCGGCTCGTTCGCGACCGACGCGATGGTGATTGCGCCGTGCTCGATGCGCACGCTCGCGGCCGTGGCCCACGGCCTCTCGGACAACCTGCTGACCCGCGCCGCCGACGTGGTGCTGAAGGAGCGTCGCCGCCTGGTGCTGATGGTGCGCGAGACGCCGTTCAACCTGGCGCACCTGCGCAACATGACGGCGGTGACGGAGATGGGCGGCGTGATTTTCCCGCCGCTGCCGGCCTTCTATCACCGGCCGCAGAGCATCGACGAGATGGTCGACGACACCGTCGAGCGGGTGCTGGCGCTGCTCGGCATCACCGGCGCAGTGCCGAGGGTCTGGTCCGGTCTCTAGCCCATCACGCCACGGCCGGCTTGTAAAGCCACTGGCGCTGGGACGCGAACACGGCGTCCGGGTACTCGGCCCGGCCGCGGCTGCCGTTGTAGCGGCCGAGCGCCATGAACAGGTCGCCGCGCTCGCGGTCGAGGTAGTGGCGCAGGATCACGCAGCCGAAGCGCAGGTTGGTCTGCATGTGGAACAGCCGCGCCGGGTCGCCGTCTCCGATCAGCTTGGCCCAGAACGGCATGACTTGCGTATAGCCCCGCGCGCCGGCGCTGCTGATGGCATAGCGGCGGAAGCCGCTTTCCACCTGGATCAGCCCGAGAAGCAACGCCGGCTCCAGACCGGCGCGGGTGCTCTCGTACCACGCTGTCTGCAGAAACTCGACACGGCGCAGGTGCTCCGACTCGCGCCGCTTCAAGCGGTTGCTCATCTCGCCGAGCCAGCGCAGGTAGGCCAGGCGCGCATCCATCGTGTCGAACTGCGGCCTGGGCGGCGCGGCGTCGGCAACGGCCGCGGCGAGCGCCGAGCGCACCGCGTTCGCGAGCGGTTCTTCGACCTGCGCACCGGCGAACGCGCGCGTCGGCCACAACGCGGCCAGCGGACTCCCGATCGCGGCGGCGGCGAGGCTGCGCCGCGCTCTCCCGAGCCGGGAGAGGGGCTCGCTCATGCCGTGAGCTTGGCCTTCAAGGAAGGCAGCAGATCGGCGATGGCGATGGCGGTGGCCTGCGCGTCGCGCCGGCCCTGGTACTCGGCCTTGCCGTCCTTCAATCCGCGGTCGGAGAGCACCACGCGGTGTGGCACGCCGATCAGTTCCCAGTCGGCGAACATCGCCCCGGGACGCTCGCCACGGTCGTCGAGCATCACGTCGATGCCGGCGGCTTCGAGTTCGTCGTGCAGGCGATCGGCCGCGGCCTTCACCTCGGCCGAGCGGTCGTAGCCGATCGGACACACGACGACCGTGAACGGCGCGATCGCCGCCGGCCAGACGATGCCGCGCTCGTCGTGGTTCTGCTCGATCGCGGCGCCCAGGATGCGCGTGACGCCGATGCCGTAGCAGCCCATCTGCATCAGCTGCGGCTTGCCGGCTTCGTCGAGGTAGGTCGCATTCATCTTCTCGCTGTAGAACGAGCCCAGCAGGAACACGTGGCCGACCTCGATGCCGCGCTGGATGGCGAGCACGCCCCGGCCGTCGGGCGACGGATCGCCGACGACGACGTTGCGGATGTCGGCCACCATGTCAGGCTCGGGCAGGTCGCGGCCCCAGTTGACGCCGGTGTAGTGGAAGTCGGCGAGGTTCGCGCCGCAGATGAAATCGCTCATCTGCGCGACGGTGCGGTCAGCGACGATGCGGACCGGCTGCGCGATGCCGATCGGCCCGAGGTAGCCGGGCTTGCAGCCGAAGTGCGCGTCGATCTCGGCAGCGGTCGCAAAGCGGAAGCCCTTGTCGAGCCCCGGCACCTTGCTGGCCTTGATCTCGTTCAGCGCGTGGTCGCCGCGCACCAGCAGCAGCCAGACGGTGGTCTCGAGCACGTCGCCGGCGTCGCTGGTCTTGTCGGTCGCGAGCACGAGCGATTTCACGGTCGACTGCAGCGCAACGCCGAGCAGTTCGGCCACGTCTTCGCAGGTGGCCTTTCCGGGCGTGGGCGTCTTGGTCAGCGGGGCCGACGCGGCGCCGCGTGGGGCGGCCGGCGCGACGGCCTCGGCGAGTTCGATGTTGGCGGCGTAGTCGGAGGTGGGGCAATAGATGATCGCGTCTTCACCAGTCTCGGCGATGACCTGGAACTCGTGCGAGCGCACACCGCCGATCGAGCCGTTGTCCGCCGCGACCGCGCGGAACGTGAGGCCCATGCGTTCGAAGATGCGCGTGTAGGCCGCGAACATCTGGTCGTAGCTGCGGCTGGCCGACTCGACGTCGCGATCGAACGAGTACGCATCCTTCATCGTGAACTCGCGCCCGCGCATCACGCCGAACCGCGGCCGGCGCTCGTCCCGGAACTTGGTCTGGATGTGATAGAAATTCTTCGGCAGCGCGCGGTAGCTTCGCAGCTCCTGGCGCGCGATGTCGGTGATGACCTCTTCGCTGGTCGGCTGGATCACGAAGTCGCGGTCGTGGCGGTCCTTCAGGCGCAACAGTTCGGCGCCGTACTTCTGGAACCGGCCGCTCTCCTGCCACAGCTCGGCAGGCTGCACGACAGGCATCAGCAACTCGACGCCGCCGGCCCGGTCCATCTCCTCGCGAATGATCGCCTCGACCTTGCGGATGACACGCAGGCCCATCGGCATGTAGTTGTAGATGCCGGCGCCGAGCCGCTTGATGAAGCCCGCGCGCATCATCAATCGATGGCTCGCCACTTCAGCGTCGGCGGGCGCTTCTTTCAGCGTCGAGATGAAGAAACGGGATGCTTTCATGCGGCGGGCCGATTGGTCGTGTTGAACGGGTTGATGCGAGCGCGACTGGAGCCGGCGCGGTGCGCGTCGGGCCACGCAGCGAGGCGCGGCTGCTGCGGGAAACCGCAGGGGTTGAATCCCGTCACGCCGGTGTAATAATGAATTCAACGAATGAATTGGGGTTGATTATGCTCGACCGTGAAGGGTTCAGACCCAACGTCGGCATCGTCCTGCTGAACCAAAGAAACCAGGTGTTCTGGGGCAAGCGCATCCGAACCCATTCCTGGCAGTTCCCGCAAGGGGGCATCAAGTACGGCGAGACGCCCGAGCAGGCGATGTACCGCGAGCTCCACGAAGAAGTGGGCCTCGTTCCCGAGCATGTGCGGATCGTCGCGCGCACGCGCGACTGGCTGCGCTACGAGGTGCCGGATCACTTCATCCGCCGCGACGCCCGGGGCCACTACCGCGGGCAAAAGCAGATCTGGTTCCTGCTCCAGCTGGTGGGTCGTGACAGCGACATGAACCTGCGCGCCACCGACCACCCGGAGTTCGACGCGTGGCGCTGGAACGAGTACTGGGTGCCGCTCGATCTGGTGATCGAGTTCAAGCGCGATGTCTACCAGATGGCGTTGACCGAACTCGCGCGCTTCCTGCCGCGTGGCACGCACCACAACCGCTATCTGCGCTCGGGCATGCGGCCACACCATCGCGACGAGTCGCCGATGCCGCAGCTGGTGCAGGCGCCAACGGCGAACGAGCCGATCGCCACGCCATCGACGGTCAGCAAGCTGCCCGAGTGATCCGCCGGGTCCGCTACGCCAGGACCAGGTTGTCGCGGTGGATGAGTTCGGGCTCGGCGGTGTAGCCGAGCAGCTTCTCGAATTCGCTCGACGGCCGGCGCGCGATCAGTCGCGCTTCGCTGCTGCCGTAGTTGGCGAGCCCACGCGCGAGTTCGACACCGTCCGGGCCGCGCACCGCGATCACGTCGCCGCGATGGAATTCGCCCTGCACTTCGGTCACGCCGATCGGCAACAGGCTCTTGCCCTCATCGCGCACCTTGTGCGCGGCACCCGCATCGACGAGCACCGCGCCCCGCAGCTGCAGGTGGTCGACCATCCACTGCTTGCGCGCAGCGAGCTTTTGCGTCGGCGCGATCAGCGCGGTGCCGATGGCCTCGCCGTCGACCAGCCGCACCAGCACGTCGCTCTCGCGGCCGTACGCGATCACGGTACTGGCGCCGCTGCTGGCAGCCCGCTTGGCCGCGAGGATCTTGGTGAGCATGCCGCCCCGGCCGATGCTGGAACCCGAGCCGCCCGCCATGTGCTCGAGTTCCGGCGTTCCGGCACGCGCTTCGTCGATGAAGCGCGCGTTCGGATCCTTGCGCGGATCGGCTGAATAGAGGCCGCGCTGATCGGTCAGGATCACCAATGCATCGGCGTCGACGAGGTTGGCGACCAGCGCCCCGAGCGTGTCGTTGTCGCCGAACTTGATCTCGTCGACCACGACGGTGTCGTTCTCGTTGATGACCGGGATGACGCGGTGGTTCAGCAGCGTCAGCAGCGTCGAGCGCGCGTTCAGGTAGCGCTCCCGATCGGCGAGGTCCGCGTGCGTCAGCAGCACCTGGGCGCTGCCCATGCCGTACTCGCGCAGCTTCGATTCGTAGATTTGTGCGAGGCCCATCTGGCCGACCGCGGCCGCAGCCTGCAGTTCGTGCACTTCCTTGGGCCGCACCGACCAGCCCAGGCGCTTCATGCCCTCGGCGATCGCGCCGCTCGACACCATCACGACCTCGCGCCCCTGCCCGGCCAACACCGCCATCTGCCGGCACCAGTTGCCGACGGCTTCGGCATCGACACCGCGGCCCTCGTTCGTCACCAGGCTCGAGCCGACCTTGACGACTATGCGGCGCGCGTTGCGCAGCGCCGAAGTCATGACGCCGAACCGGTGGGCGCCTCGTCGAAGCGCGGGTCCGGATCGTCCGGCACGACGTTCTTCAACGTCGCCACGTGGTCGTAGATCGCACGGATCAGGGTGTCGCAGCCTTCGCGCGTCAGTGCCGATATCTGGAACACCGGGCCCTTCCACTTGAAACGCTTGACGAAGTCCTTCACGCGCTTCTCGCGTTCCTCGATCGGCACCATGTCGAGCTTGTTCAGCACCAGCCAGCGGGGCTTCTCGAAGAGCGCCTGGTCGTACTTCTTCAGCTCGGCGACGATCGCCTTGGCCTGCGCGACCGGATCGACCGCGTCGTCGAACGGTGCGAAGTCGACCAGGTGCAGCAGCAGGTGCGTGCGCTGCAGGTGGCGCAGAAACAGGTGACCGAGCCCGGCGCCTTCGGACGCGCCTTCGATCAGGCCGGGGATGTCCGCGACCACGAAGCTCTGCTCCGGCGCGACGCGCACGACGCCGAGGTTGGGGTGCAGCGTCGTGAACGGGTAGTCGGCGATCTTCGGCCGCGCATTCGAGATCGCCGTGATCAGCGACGACTTGCCCGCGTTGGGCATGCCCAGCAGCCCGACATCGGCGAGCACCTTGAGTTCGAGCTTGAGCTTCCTTTGCTCGCCGGGCCAGCCGGGCGTCTTCTGACGCGGCGCGCGGTTGGTGCTGGTCTTGAAGTGCAGATTGCCGAACCCGCCGTCGCCGCCCTTGACGATCAGCACCTTCTCGTCCGGCACCAGCAGCTCGGCGATGACCTGATCGGTCTCGGCGTCGGTGATCACGGTGCCCATCGGCATGCGCAGCACGATGTCTTCGGCGGCGGCGCCGTACTGGTCGGAGCCGCGTCCGTTCTCGCCGCGACGGGCCTCGTGGCGCCGGGCGTAGCGAAAATCGATCAGCGTGTTCAGGTTGCGATCGCCGACGGCGTAGACGCTGCCGCCGCGCCCGCCGTCACCGCCGTTCGGGCCGCCGAAGGGCAGGAACTTCTCGCGCCGAAAGCTCATGCAACCGTTGCCGCCGTCGCCGGCAACGACGTCGATGGTGGCTTCGTCAACGAATTTCATGGGTGCGTGTCCGGGTCAGCGCGCATGTTACGGCACGGTCGAAAGAACGAAGCCCCGGGGGTGCCGGGGCTTCGTCGCGTGGCCGCACCGCTCGCGCGGTCGCAGCTCAGAGTGCCTTGACGAAGACCGTCTGGCGGTTGCGCGGGCCCTTGACGGCGTAGCTCACTTCGCCATCGACCAGCGCGAACAGCGTGTGGTCCTTGCCGATACCGACATTGCTGCCGGCATGGAACTTGGTGCCGCGCTGGCGCACGATGATCGAGCCGGCCGGAACCTGCTGGCCGCCGAACACCTTCACGCCGAGCATCTTGGGTTGGGAGTCGCGGCCGTTCCGTGTGGAACCGCCGCCCTTTTTCTGTGCCATGAATCAGCTCCTTGTTAAGCGTTCACCGCACCGATTTGAATCTCGGTGTAGTTCTGGCGATGACCTTGCCGCTTCTGGTAGTGCTTGCGACGGCGCATCTTGAAGATGCGCACCTTGTCATGCCGGCCATGAGCCACGACGGTGGCCACCACGCTTGCGCCCGTTACCAAGGGAGTCCCGACCGTCAGATCGGCGCCGGCACCAATGGCCAACACCTGGTCGATCGTGATCTCTTGGCCAACATCCGCAGCAATCTGTTCTATTTTGATCTTTTCGCCGGCTGCAACCTTGTATTGCTTGCCACCGGTTTTTATGACCGCGTACATATCAGCCCTTTCTGTGTATGCCGCCGAGCCCGGTGGCCGAATGGCTTACCGAATGCAGCAGCCCCTGCAAAACGCGCAGAGCCTGTGATTCTAGCACGCCGCTACTTTTCGGGGCCATCGACCCGTTGCGCGTGACACACTTTCTATAATCGAACGTTATCCGTCGAGCCCCTCGTGCCTTCAACGCCCACCTCCACACCCGCGCCAGTCGACGCTCCCGCCGTTTCCGCCGCCGTCTTGATGGCTGCCGACATGCGCGAGGTGGACGGCGTCATCCGCGAACGCCTGGCTTCGGACGTGGTGATGATCAACCAGATCGCGCACTACATCATCAGCGCCGGCGGCAAGCGGATACGACCGCTTCTGGTGCTTCTGTTTGCGAACGCCCTGGGCTTCGGCGGGCGCGAGCGGTTCGAACTGGCTGCTACCGTGGAGTTCATCCACACCGCCACGCTGCTGCACGACGACGTGGTCGACGAATCGGCGCTGCGCCGCGGCCGCCAGACGGCGAATGCGTTGTTCGGCAACGCTGCGAGTGTGCTGGTCGGCGATTTCGTCTATTCGCGCGCCTTCCAGATGATGGTGTCGGTGAACAAGATGCGCGTGCTCGAGGTATTGGCCGACGCGACGAACGTGATCGCCGAAGGCGAAGTGCTGCAGTTGATGAACATGCACGATCCCGACCTGTCGGTCGACGACTACCTGCGAGTCATCCGTTACAAGACCGCGAAGCTGTTCGAGGCCAGCGCGCGCATCGGTGCCGTGTTGGCCGATGCGGATCGCGCCGTGGAGGAGTCCTGCGCCGCTTACGGGCGCTCGCTCGGCACCGCGTTCCAGCTGGTCGACGACCTCCTCGACTACGAAGGCGCCACGGAGCAACTCGGCAAGAACGTCGGCGATGACCTGCGTGAAGGCAAGCCCACCTTGCCCCTTCTGCTCGCCATGGAGCGGGGCAGCGCCGACGAGCGCAACCTGATCCGCCATGCGATCGAACATGGCGAGGTCGCCCGGCTGCCCGACATCGTCGAGATCGTGCGCAACACGGGGGCGCTGGCGGCAACGCGCGAAGCGGCCCGTGCCGAAGCCGACAAGGCCGCGCAGGCGCTGCAGGTGCTGCCGCCCTCGACGTACCGCGAAGCTCTGCTAGAATTGTGTTTTCGATCCGTCGAGCGCTCGTCCTGAGTCGTTCGGCGTTGGCTTCGCGACAAGCACAGCCATTGAATCGGGGTGTAGCTTAGCCTGGTAGAGCGCTACGTTCGGGACGTAGAGGCCGGAGGTTCGAATCCTCTCACCCCGACCAATTTTCCCCTCAGAAGCCTTTCCGTTGTGGCGACGCCGCGCGCGCGTCGTGCGCTTGGGCGCGCTCATTCCGATCGGGCATTCTTGAATGTTCCCGTTGCACTACGCGTGCTAATCTGTTGATTTGTTGGGCTTCTTTCCGCGCATAGCACACGGCTGTGGAACGCGTTTTGCGGCTTCAAACTGTTTCAATTGGCGGGATAAGTGCGCCAAATTGTTGGCTTTGGCTTTCCGACAGCGCGTTTACAGTCGTTGATCGATCGGGGAAGATCGTTCGTTTGAGAATCTTGGAGTGAACCAGCGAACCGTGGACACCTTGGCAGAAGCTCCGCAATCCGCGCTATCCGGCGTGGCACGCGTGCTCGTGCACGCCGGAAAGCTGAATGCCAAGGTCGCCGAGGACCTGGTCAAGAGTTCGAAGGACAAGCGCAACAGTTTCGTGGCGTCGGTGATTGCGGCGGGCGCGGTCTCGCCGGCCGACCTGGCGCATACCTTGTCTGCCGCCTTGGCGCTGCCGCTGCTCGACCTGTCCGCGATCGACCCGCAGCGGCTGCCGCGCAATGTGATCGACGGCAAGCTCGCTGCCCAGTACCAAGTTGTCGTGCTCGGCAAGCGTGGCAGCCGGTTGTTCATCGGTGGCGCCGACCCCACCGACCAGGAAGCCGTCGAGCGCATCAAGTTCGCCACCCAGCTCTCGCCTGAATGGGTGATCGTCGAGCACGACAAGCTCGCGAAGATGCTCGACTTGAGCAGTGCCAGTGCGAACGAGACGCTCGAATCGCTGTCCTCGGGCGATTTCGAATTCGATGTCACCGACGACGTCACCACGCCGCAGGAATCGAACGAGGCCTCCTCGGACGTCGAAGACGCCCCGGTGGTGCGCTTCCTGCAGAAGATGCTGATCGACGCGATCAACATGCGCGCCTCGGACCTGCACTTCGAACCCTACGAATACCACTATCGCGTGCGCTTCCGGATCGACGGCGAGCTGCGCGAGATCACGCAGCCGCCGATCGCGATCAAGGACAAGCTGTCGTCGCGAATCAAGGTCATCTCGAGACTCGACATCGCCGAGAAGCGCGTCCCTCAGGATGGTCGGATGAAGCTGAAGTTCGGCGCCAAGGCGATCGACTTCCGCGTCAGCACTTTGCCGACGCTGTTCGGCGAGAAGATCGTGATCCGAATCCTCGATCCGAGCAGCGCGAAGGTCGGCATCGAGGCGCTCGGCTACGAGAAGATCGAGAAGGACCGGCTGCTCAAGATCATCCAGCGCCCGTACGGCATGGTGCTGGTGACCGGCCCGACGGGCAGCGGCAAGACCGTGTCGTTGTACACGTGCCTCAATATCCTGAATCAGCCGGGCGTCAACATCTCGACCGTCGAGGACCCGGCGGAAATCAATCTGCCCGGCGTGAACCAGGTCAACGTCAACGACAAGGCAGGGCTCACTTTCTCGGCCGCGCTGAAGTCGTTCCTGCGCCAGGATCCGGACATCATCATGGTCGGCGAGATCCGCGACCTCGAAACAGCCGACATCGCGATCAAGGCCGCCCAGACGGGCCACATGGTGATGTCGACGCTGCACACTAACGACGCGCCGACCACGCTGACCCGCCTGCTGAACATGGGCGTCGCGCCGTTCAATATCGCCTCCAGCGTGCTGCTGATCACCGCGCAGCGGCTGGCGCGCAAGCTGTGCGAGACCTGCAAGACACCCGCCGACTACCCGCGCGAGGCGATGCTCAAGGCCGGCTTTGCCGACCATGATCTCGACGGCACCTGGAAGCCGTTCCGCGCCGTCGGCTGCTCGGCGTGCACCAATGGCTACAAGGGCCGGGTCGGCATCTACCAGGTGATGCCGATCACCGACGAAATTCAGAAGATCATCCTGAACGAAGGCACTTCGATGGACATCGCGACGCAGGCCCAGCGCGAAAGCGTGCGGGACCTGCGCCAGTCGGGTCTGGTCAAGGTGCGCGCAGGCGTCACGACACTCGAGGAAGTGATCTCGGTGACGAACGAGTAGGCCTCCATACCAACACATCGAAGGGACGGGGAGGACACTCCTCGAAGTTCATATGGCGACTGCAGCGGCCGCGAAAAACATCAAGGACCTGGTCTTCGAATGGGAAGGCCGGGACAAGAACGGCAAGGTCGTTCGCGGCGAGATGCGCGCGGGCGGCGAGGCCGTCGTCGGCGCCAGCCTGCGCCGCCAGGGCATCCTCGTCAACAAGGTGAAGAAGCGTCGGCTGAACGGCGGCAAGTCGATCAAGCAGAAGGACATCGCGATCTTCACGCGCCAGCTGACCACGATGATGCGCGCCGGCGTGCCGCTGATCCAGGCCTTCGACATCGTCGCTCGCGGAAGCACCAACCCACGGATGACGCGCCTGCTGACCGACATCCGCAGCGACGTCGAGACCGGCACCAGTCTGTCGTCAGCGTTTCGCAAGCACCCGCTCTATTTCGACGCACTCTACTGCAACTTGGTCGAGGCCGGGGAGGCCGGCGGTATCCTGGAGCAACTGCTGGATCGCCTGGCGATCTACCAGGAAAAAACGATGGCGATCAAGAACAAGATCAAGTCCGCCTTGATCTACCCGATCGCGGTGATCGTCGTGGCCTTCGTCGTGCTCGCGGTCATCATGATCTTCGTGATCCCGGCGTTCAAGGAGGTGTTCTCGTCGTTCGGCGCCGACCTGCCGGTACCGACGCTGGTCGTGATCGCGATGTCCGAATTCTTCGTCAAGTACTGGTGGCTGATCTTTGGCTTCCTTGGCGGCGGAACATACTTCTTCATCCAGTCGTGGCGGCGCTCGATCAGGATGCAAAAATTCATGGATCGGCTGCTGCTGCGCGTGCCGGTATTCGGTGATCTGGTCCGCAAGTCGGCCGTGGCGCGCTGGACGCGTACGCTGTCGACGATGTTCGCCGCCGGCGTCCCGCTTGTCGAGGCACTCGACTCGGTCGGTGGCGCCTCGGGCAACGCGGTCTACGCCGAAGCGACCGAACAGATCCAGAAGGACGTGTCGACCGGTTCGGCTTTGACCACCTCGATGCAGACCACCGGCGTTTTCCCGACGATGGTGCTGCAGATGTGCGCGATCGGCGAGGAGTCGGGCTCGCTGGACCAGATGCTCGGCAAGGCCGCGGAGTTCTATGAGGACGAGATCGACGAGGCCGTCAAAGGGCTGTCCAGCCTGATGGAGCCGTTCATCATCGTGATCCTCGGCGTGCTGGTCGGCGGCATCGTGGTCTCGATGTACCTCCCGATCTTCAAGCTGGGGGCCGTCGTCTGACCGCCGTTCGGATGTTGGACCCGCAACTCGTCGGCGCGCTGCTGTCGCCGCTCACGCTGGCCGTGCTCGGCCTGTTGATCGGCAGCTTCCTGAATGTCGTGATCCACCGCATGCCGCTGATGATGGAGCGCGGCTGGCGCATGGAGAGCGCCGAACTGCTCGGGGTGACGATCGAGCCCACGCCCGAGATCACGCTGTCGACACCGCGCTCCCGCTGCCCGTCGTGCGGGCACCAGATTCGCTGGTACGAGAACATCCCGGTCGTCGGCTACCTCGCGTTGCGCGGCAAGTGTTCCGCCTGCAAGGCACCAATCTCGGTGCGCTACCCGGCCATCGAGATCCTGACCGGTTTGCTGTTCGCCGCCTGCGGCGTGCACTTCGGCGCCCAACCCACCGTGCTGCTGTGGTGCGGATTTGCCGCCACGTTGGTCGCGCTCGCCTTCATCGATCTGGACACCAGCTTCCTGCCCGATGACCTGACGCTGCCGCTGATGTGGGCCGGAATCGTCTCGGCCGCGTTGGGCTGGATCCCGGTCACGCTCAGCGCCTCGGTGGCCGGCGCAGCGATCGGCTACCTGTCGTTGTGGTTCGTGTTCCATGCCTACCGCCTGATCCGCGGCAAGGAAGGCATGGGCGCCGGTGACTTCAAGCTGCTCGCCGCACTCGGCGCGTGGATGGGCTGGCAGGCGATTCCGTCGATCATCCTGCTGTCGTCCGCGGTCGGCGCGATCGTCGGCATCGCGCTGATCATCTTCCGTCGCCACGACCGCGACGTGCCGATCCCGTTCGGCCCCTACCTCGCGGGCGGAGGGGTTGCGGCCCTGTTCTTCGGCGAGCAGCTTTCCCGCCTGTGGATGCCGCCGGTCTGACACCGGGCCGGCTGCAGATCGGCCTGACCGGCGGGATCGGCAGCGGCAAGAGCACGGTGGCGCGGCGGCTGGCGACGCACGGCGCGGTCGTCGTCGACACCGACCTGATCGCCCGCCAGCTCACCCTGCCCGGCGGCGCGGCCATCACGGCCATCGCTGCGGCGTTCGGCGCGGACCTGATCGACGCCAACGGCGCGCTCGACCGTCACCGCATGCGCGAGATCGTTTTCGCGGATCCGCTGAAGAAGCGCGAGCTCGAGGCCATCCTGCACCCGATGATCGGCCTGGAGACCGAACGCCAAGCCGCGGCGGCGGCCGGAATAGCCGTCGTTTTCGACGTTCCGCTGTTGGTCGAGTCGGGCCGCTGGCGGGCCCGCGTCGACAAGGTGCTCGTGGTCGACTGCGCCGAACGCACGCAGGTCGAACGCGTGGTCGCGCGCTCAGGCTGGACGCCTGCTGCGGTGCAGGCGGTCATCGACCAGCAGGCTCCGCGCCCGCGCCGGCGTGCCTGTGCCGATGCGGTGGTGTTCAACGACGGCATCACACTGGCAGAGCTCGAGCGCCAGGTGAGTGCACTGTGGGCGTGCTGGACCCGACCAGCGCAGTGAGTCTCGTGTGGCGCCCACGCGTCACTGTGGAACAATCGCGCCTCGACAGGTCCCGCTTTGCCTGTTCAGGACCCCCACAGTGATCCTTTACGAATACCCGTTCAACGAAGGCATCCGCACGATGCTGCGCCTCGAGCACCTGTTCGACCGGCTCGGCCAGTTGATCGCGCGCGAGGCTCCGGTCGATCACCACTACGCGCTCGCCACGCTGTTCGAGATCCTCGACGTGTCGTCCCGCGCCGACCTGAAATCCGACCTGCTGAAGGAACTCGACAAGCACAAGCAGCAGTTCAACAGCTACCGCGGCAACCCGTCGATCTCCGAGGCCGCGCTCGACGACGTGGTTGCCAAGATCGACCACGCGTTCAATGGCCTCAACGAGGTCCAGGGCAAGGCCGGCGCGGCGCTGAACAGCAACGAGTGGCTGATGAGCATCCGCAGCCGCATCAGCATCCCGGGCGGCACCTGCGAGTTCGACCTGCCGGCGTACTACGCCTGGCAGAAGCTCGAGCCGCAGCGTCGCCGCGCCGACCTGATGCAGTGGGTCGCCTCGCTGATGCCGCTGGCCGAGGCGCTGCAGGTGCTGCTCGGGCTGCTGCGCGATTCCGGCACGCCGCACAAGGTCGCCGCGCCAGCCGGCCAGTACCAGCAGAGCCTGCCGCAGGGCCGTGTCTACCAGTTGATGCGGGTGCGCCTCGACGTGCCCGAAGACATCGTTCCCGAGATCAGCGGCCACCGCCTGATGGTCTCGGTGCGCCTGATGCGGCAGGACGCCGAGGGCCGCCTCAAACCCAGCCTGGAAGACGCCAACTTCGAGTTGACGCTCTGTTCATGAGCGCGGGGACCGTCGGGGCGCGGACGATCCGCTGCCCGGGATGTGGCGGGCCGAGCGTGTACGCCGCCGACAACCCGTATCGCCCGTTCTGCAGCGCACGCTGCAAGAACAATGATTTCGGTGCATGGGCGAGCGAAGCCTTTGCCGTGCCGGCCGATCCGGAGCCGGACGCCGACGCGCCCGAGCCCGGCACCGGCCGACCCGACCCGTTGCCGCATTAGCCCGCCCGCGGCTCAGCGGCTCAGCCAGTGGTCGGCGAACCCGGCCAGATTCTCGTGCGTCGACTTCGCCCACCTGAGGTCCGGCCCGACGTTCGGGCTGCCGTTCGGCGCGCGCAGCACCAGCGCGGTGTGGACATGCGCGGGCAGGCCACGCATGTAGAGGATGTAGTCGTCGACGAACGCGAGCGGGTTCAGCATCTCGATCGCATCGGCCTTCGGGCTGCGTTCGCCTTCGTGGTTGCCGGTCGCGATCACCCGCTCGATCGGAAAGCCGAGATTGCGCAGATTGCGAAGCCGGGCGGCCTCGAATTCCAGGTCGAGCGCCGAGACGCAAATCAGCTCGAAGCCGGCGTCATGCAGCCGATGGCAGGCGTCGAGCGCGCCGTCGATCGGCGGCATCGTGGTCCAGAAATGCTCGTCGAATGCCGCCCGGAAGATCGGCCTGCGTTCGGGCGTCAGGCGGTCGACCGCCCAGCGGTCGATCGGCCAGTAGGCGTGCGGGTCGCGGTCCGTCGGTCGCATGCCGAACGCACGTTCCCAGGCCGAGGCGTAGCCGAGCTGGAAGTCGAGCAGCACGCCATCGCAGTCGAGCGCAATCAAGGGTCGGGAAGCCATCCCCGGACTGTAGCGAGACCCGCGCCACCGCGCTGTCACCCGCAGGACGACAATCGAACGATGCAGCACAAACCCTTCTCGCCCGCCTGCGAGCGCAATCAGGACGCGATCCTCGCGGTGCTGCGCACGCACTTCGCCGATCGCACGCGGGTGCTCGAGATCGGCAGCGGCACCGGACAGCACGCCGTCCACTTCGCCCGCGCGCTGCCGCAGCTGACCTGGCAGACCTCCGACGTGCCGGCCAACCTGCCGGGCATCCGCCAATGGCTCGACGAGGCGGCGTTGCCGAACACCCCGCCCCCGCTCGTGTTCGACGTCAACGAGGAGCCGCCCGCGGGTCGATACGACGCGGCCTTCAGCGCCAACACGCTGCACATCATGGGCTGGACGGAGGTCCAGGATCTGTTCGCCCTGCTGCCGGTGATGCTGGACGCGAACGCCCTGCTGACGATCTACGGACCGTTCAACGTCGCGGGCGCCTTCACGAGCGCCAGCAATGCGGCGTTCGACGCCGTGCTGCGCCAGGCGGATCCGAAGCGCGGCATCCGCGACATCGAGGCCGTCGACGCGCTCGCGCGAACCGCCGGCTTCGCGCTGATCGACGATTGGGCGATGCCGGCCAACAACCGCTGTGTCACGTGGCGTCGGGCGGGTTGACCTTGCTCTTGCCGGCCTTCACCGTCTCGCCGCGAAACACCAGCGCTGCCTCGAACGACGCGCGCACGAACTTCAACGCGGCGGCGAACTCCTCGTCGTTCAGTTGCCGCGCCGCGTCGCTGGCGCGGTAGAGGTTGGCGAATTCGCGCTCGCGCCCGGCCTGCACGGCCAGCTTGCCGATTCCGAGGCTCTCGAGCGTGGCCCACAGCTTGGGGTTGTAGGTTCGGGTCAGCTTCATCGCGACCGGGATCGGGTCGTTGCGACCGAGCACGCCGGCCAGCCGCAGGATGATCTCGAATGGCAGCCCGACCTTGCCGCCCTCCACCTGCTCCAGCAGCGAGGTGTCCTTCAGGTTGATCGCGTGGCCGAGGTCGCCCAGCGTCAGCCCGGCGCTCTCGCGCAGGTCGCGGAACAGCCCGCCGGCCTTTTCCACCGCGGCCTTGTGCGAGGGCTTGGTCAGCCGCGAGCTGGCGACCCGGAACGACAGGTCGGCGGCCGTGTTGGCGATGCCGAGCACGAAATCGGTCCACGACCGCAGGTCGCTGGCCAGCGTCATCAGGCTCTTTTGATCCGGCGGCGCGACGATCACCGCGTCACTCACCGGGCGCTTTGCCGCCGGAAGCTTCGAGCGGGTCGACGGGGTCTTCTTCGCGGGTGTGCGCTTTGCGGTGACCATGCGAGCCCTCGGTGGTGAGTACGGTATGAGGTCAGCGCGCCGCAGCGGAAGCGCTCTTGGCGCTGCGCTTGCGGGCGACGCCGGTCGGCGGCACCACGGCACGGCGTCGCGTCATCGCCGGCTTTTTCGCCGTCGGTCGCTTCTTCGCCGTCGGTGCCGGCTCGGGGTCCGCCGCCCGCGGCGTCGCCTCGGCCGCCACGTCGAGCGCCTCGATGACCGCGCGGAGCTTCTTGTGCTCCTCGACGATGTAGTCCGCCAGGTCGGCCACGTCCGGCAGCGCACGCCGGCATGCCGTCAGCCCGACCTCGAGCAGCCCGTTGTAGCTCTGCACCGTGATGTTCAGCGCGATGCCGTGGCCGGGGATCGAGACCGGGAAGAAGTTCGCGAGCTTGGCGCCGGCGAAGTACAGCGGGAACTGCGGCCCCGGCACGTTCGAGATCGCGACGTTCGCCACCGGCGGCAGCCGGTTCGCGAGCCGCGAGCGGCCATACAGCGAGACCAGCCCGGTCATGATCCACGGCACGCCGAGCGACGGGAAGTCGGTCGGCATCGCGCCCTTCACGCTGCCTTGCAACTTCTTGCCCAGGTTGGCCGACGCGTTGATCGCCATCAGCCGCTCGATCGGATCGGCGATGTGCGTGGCCAGGCTCACCAGCATCATCGACACCTGGTTGTTCGGGTCGGTGTTGCCGGCTTCGCGCAGCGAGACCGGCACGCCGGCGATCAGCGGCTTGTCGGGCGTCACGTCGTAGTCCGCGAGGTAGCGCTTGAGCGCGCCGGCGCAGGTCGCCATCACGATGTCGTTCAGGCTCGCACCGCTGCGCTTGGCCATCGCCTTGACCTCGGCCAGCGAGATCGAGCGCGCCGCGAACGAACGCTGGTTCGTGATCGCGACGTTCAGCGGCGTCTTCGGCCCGAGCTGGAAGCCCTCGGGCAGGCTCAGGTGCCGCTTGCCATCGACCTCGGAGACGGGGTAGACGACTGCCCGCAGCGCCCGCCCCATCGCCGGCAGCGACTTGAACAGCTTGATGTACTGCGTGACCGCGTTGCTGACCGCCGCACCGGCCAGCTCGGCCACGCCGAGCTGGTAGCGGTTGGTGCGCGGACGCTGGCGCGGCGGCTTGGTCGGCGGCGGCGTGGCCGAGCCGCTGAGCAGCGCCTTGGCGATCGCGACGCCGGCCTGGCCGTCGATCGCCGCGTGGTGCATCTTGTTGTAGATCGCGACCTGGCCGGTGTTCAGGCCTTCGATCACGTAGATCTCCCACAGCGGCCGGCTGCGGTCGAGCAGGCTCGAATGCAGGCGCGCGACGTACTTCTCGAGCTGCTCCATCGTGCCGGGCCGCGGCAGGATCACGTGGCGCACGTGGTAGTCGAGGTCGACGTCCTCGTCGTCGACCCAGACCGGGTTCGCGAGGTCGAACGGCATCAGCGCGAGCTTGCGCTGGAACACCGGGGCGAGGTGCATGCGCGTGGCCATCCAGCGCTTCACATCTTCGTAGTAGTCGCCGGCGTAGCCCTCGGGGAGGTCGGCAATCTGCAGGCTGCCGACGTGCATCGGCATCTCGGGCGTTTCGAGGTGCAGGAACGAGGCGTCCATGCCGCTGAGGTGGATCATGCTTGTGCCCTCTTCTTCGCTTCTTCTTCGACCAGTTCCTTCTTCAACAGCTTGCCGACCGGCGACTTCGGCAACTCGGCGCGCAGCTCCATTGCCTGCACCATCTCGTGCTTGCCGATGCGGTCCTTCAGGAAGGCCTTGAGCTCGTCGAGCGTGAACGCAGCCGCGCCGTTCTTGAGCTTGATGAAGGCCTTCGGCGACTGGCCGCGGTACTCGTCGGGAATGCCGATCACGCACACCTCCTCGACCGCCGGGTGCTCGTAGATCGCCTCCTCGATGACCCGGGGGTACACGTTGTAGCCGCCGCACAGCAGCATGTCCTTGGTGCGGTCGACGATGAACACGAAGCCGTCGTCGTCCATGTAGGCGACATCGCCGCTGCGGAAGAAGCCGTCCTTCGTCATCGACTTGGCCGTGGCCGCCTCGTTCTTCCAGTAGCCCTTCATCACGTTCGGGCCGCGGATGCACAGCTCGCCGGGCTCGCCGCGCGGCGCCTCCTGCTCGGGGTCGCTCAGGCTTTCGAACTTGAGTTCGATGCGCGGCAGCGGCATGCCGCACGAGCCGGCCTTGCGCATGCCGTGCACCGGCGTGAAGGTGCCGGTCGGCGAGGTCTCGGTCATGCCCCAGCCCTCGTTGAGCTTGCAGCCGGTCAACTCGACGAAGCGGTTCGCCACCTCGACCGGCAGCGGCGCGCCGCCCGAGCCGCAGAACTGCAGCGACTTCAGCTCGCCGGCCTGCACCCGCGGGTGCGCGGCCAACGCCATGTACATCGTCGGCACGCCGGCGAACAGGCTGATCTTCTTGTCGATCAGGTCCTTGATCACCGCATCGACGTCGAAGCGCGCGTGCAGCACCATCAGCGCACCCAGACGAACGCCGTACAGCAGGTTGACGGTCAGGGCGTAGATGTGGAACAGCGGCAGCACCACCAGCACGCGCTCGACGCCTTCCGTCAGAACGCGCGGGTTGCCCTGCGAGGTCGCGAGGTACTGCGCGCAGGCCGCGGTCAGGTTGGCGTGGGTCAGCATCGCGCCCTTCGGCAGCCCGGTCGTGCCGCCGGTGTACTGCAGCACGACGATGGCCTGACGCAGGTCGCCGAGCGCATGCGGCTCGTACGCGCCGTCGTTGGCGAGCAGCTGGTCGAAGCTCAGGTGGCGCTCGTCGCTCGCCACCGGCGCCAGCTGCCCGGCCGCCTGAAGGTGGGCGCGCACGCCGGCCGGCTGCGCGGCGTAGTCGGCCAGGTTGCCGACGACCAGCTTCTTCAGGCGCGAGGTGCCCAGTTGCCGCGCCATCTGCGGGTAGAGCACTGTCAGGTCGAGCGTCACGAGCACATCGGTCTCGCTGTCCTCGATCTTGTGCGCGAGCACCCGCTCGGCGTCGAGCGGCGAGTAATTGACGACGGTGCCACCGGCCTTCAGCACGCCGAAGAAGGCGATCGGATAGTGCGGCGTGTTCGGCAGGTACAGACCCACATGGACGCCGGGCCCGACGCCGATCTGCTGGAAGCCCTTGGCCGCACGGTCGGCCAGTTCGCCGAACTCACGGTAGGTGAGGGTGCGGCCCATGAATTCGATGGCCGGGTTCTCGGGCCAGCGCCGCACGGCGTCGTCGAGCAGTTGCTGCACCGGCATCAGCGGAAGTTCCGCGTCCCAGCGCACGCCGTCGGGGTAGTTCTTGATCCAGGGGTGGTCGGCCAAAGTGGGCTCCTCGTTCCGGGGCGCGGATGCGCCGCGGGGGTTCGTCTTGCGGGAACTATCGCGTGGCGGCGGGCCGCGTCAGTTCGGTGTTTGCCCGGTGTCGGCCAGCACACGCTGCCACGCGATGTCGGCCACCACGCGGCCCTTGCGGCCCGCCTCGAACGCATGCGCGCTGGCGGCCGAGCCGTCGAGCGCGCGTTTCAGGATGCCCTGCGAGATCGCGGCACCCCGAAACAGGTTATAGGCGATGTAGAACGACCACTCGATCGCGGACGGCGGCGTGGCGCCGGTGCGCTCGCAGTAGCGCGCGAGGTAGGCCTCGGCGCTCGGGATGCCGAGCGCCGCCAGATCGGGCCCGACCAGGCCGCGCATCTCGCCGGCCGGCATGATCCACGCCATCGCGTGATACGCGAAATCGGCCATCGGGTGGCCGAGGGTCGACAGCTCCCAGTCGAGCACCGCGATGACGCGCGGCTCGGTCGGGTGGAACACGAGGTTGTCGAGCCGGTAGTCGCCGTGCACCAGCGACGCCGCCTCAGAGGGCGGGATGTGCGCCGGCAGCCAGTCGATCAACCGCTCCATCGATTCGATGCGCTCGGTCTCCGACGCGCGGTATTGCGCTGTCCAGCGGCCGATCTGCCGGGCGAAGAAATTGCCGGGCTTGCCGTAGTCGGCCAGCCCGATCGACGCGTAGTCGACGCTGTGCAGCGCGGAGAGCGCGGCGTTCATGCTGTCGAAGATGGCGGCCCGTTCAGCCGGCGCCATGCCGGGCAGGCCCGGGTCCCACAGGATGCGTCCCGGCACGTTCGCCATCACGTAGAACGCGGTGCCGATGACTGAATCGTCCTCGCACAGCGCGAAGGTCTCGGGCACCGGCACGTCGGTGCCGGCGAGCGCGCGCATCACGCGGAACTCGCGGTCAACGGCATGCGCGGAAGGCAGCAGCTTGCCCGGCGGCTTGCGGCGCAGCACGTAGCTGCGCGACGGCGTGGCGAGCAGGAAAGTCGGGTTCGACTGCCCGCCCTTGAACTGGCGCACCTGCAGCGGGCCGGCATAGCCCTCCACGTAGCGACGCAGCCAGGCGTCGAGCGCGCCCTCGTCGAAGCGGTGGCGCTCCTGAACCTCGCTGGTTCCGGTGAACTGTCCGGTCATCCTGTCTCCTGGCCCGCTCTGTGTCGGTCTGCGACCGTATGCTGCCACGGCAGGCGGCGCCAATGAACTTTGCGCGTTATCGTCATGCACCGGGCGCATTTGCCCCTTTCAGCGTGCCGCTCGTGGTCAACGTCAGCCGAGTCGATCTGAACCTGTTCGTCGTGCTCGACGCGATCTACACCGAGGGGGGCATCACGCGCGCGAGCGAGCGCCTGAACCTGACCCAGCCGGCGATCAGCCACGCGCTGGCCCGTCTGCGCGAACTGGTCGACGACCCGTTGTTCGTGCGCGAGGGTCACGCGATGGTGCCGACGCCGGCCGCGCACGCGCTGATCGGCCCGGTGAGACGCGCGCTGAAGGAGATCGAGGGCTCGCTGAATCAGCTGAAGCAGTTCGAGCCGGCCACGTCGACCCGCGCGTTCCGCATCGGCATGCGCCACATCGTCGAGTCGGCCGCCCTGCCGGCACTGGTGCAACGCGTGCGCGCGCAGGCGCCGCACGTCCAGATCGTCTCGGCCCACCACGACCGCGACGCGCTGCACGGCGCGCTGGCGAAAGGTGAGCTCGACGCGGTGATCGACGTGCTGCTGCCACGCGTCCAACACGTCTCGTACCAGCTGCTGGCCGGCGGACGCATGGTGGTGGCCGTGCGCGCCGGGCATCCGCGCGTCGGAGACACGCTGGACCTCGCGACCTACCTGGAGATGGAGCACGTGATGACCAGCTCGCGCCGCAGCGGGCCCGGTCTCGAGGACCTGGCGCTGCAGCGCCTCGGCCGCGAGCGCCGCGTGGCCGTGCGCTGCCAGCACCACTGGACGGCCTGCCAGCTCGTCGCCAGCTCCGACCTGCTGCTGACCATGCCCGAGCGTTACGCCGGCATCGCAAACGCGGCGCTCGGCAACCGCTTGCTGCCGTTCCCGCTCGCCACGCCGGCCAACGATCTGTACCTGTACTGGCATGCCAATGCCGACGCCGAACCCGGCAACCGCTGGCTGCGCGAGCAGATCCGCAGTTGCCTGGCCGATCACGAACCCGCCGAATCCGCATGAACGAGAACCGTCGCCACTTGCTGCTCGCCACCGTCACCGGCGCGCTGCTGCCCGCCACCACCAACGCGCAGACCGCGCCCGCCGGAGACCCGATGACCCCGATCGCGCTCGAAGAACGCAGCCTTGCCGATCTGCAGGCCGACCTGGCGTCCGGACGCGTCAGCGCGCAGCAGTTGGTCTCCGCGTACACCGAGCGCATCGAGCGGATCGACCGCCGCGGCCCGACGCTGGCGGCCGTGATCGAGCTGAACCCCGACGCGCTCGCGACCGCAAAGCAGCTCGACGCGGAGCGCGCCGCCGGTCGCACGCGCGGGCCGCTGCATGGCATCCCGATCCTGGTCAAGGACAACGTCGCCACCCGCGACCGCATGCAGACCACCGCCGGGTCGCTCGCGCTCGCGGGCATCCGACCGCCGGACGACGCGTTCGTGGTGCAGCGCTTGCGCGCCGCCGGCGCGGTGATCCTGGGCAAGACCAATCTGAGCGAGTGGGCCAACATCCGCAGCAGCCAGAGCAGCAGCGGCTGGAGCGCGCGGGGCGGGCTGACCCGCAACCCCTACGCGCTGGACCGCAGCGCCTCGGGCTCGAGCTCGGGTTCCGGCGCCGCGGTGGCGGCGAGCCTGTGCGCCGCCGCGGTCGGCACCGAGACGGACGGTTCGATCGTGAGCCCGTCGTCGGTCTGCGGCATCGTCGGGCTGAAGCCGACGGTCGGCCTCATCTCCCGACGCGGCATCGTGCCGATCGCGCACAGCCAGGACACTGCCGGCCCGATGGCGCGCAGCGTGCGCGATTGCGCGCTGCTGCTGGGTGCGCTGGTCGGCCACGATCCGCAGGATCCCGCGATGAGCGAGGGGGCACGCCCGGCGGTCGACTACGCCGCCGCGCTCGACGCCGGCGCGCTCAAGGGCGCGCGGCTCGGCGTCGCACGCCAGTTCTTCGGCTTTCACGAGCCGACCGACCGCGTCTTCGCCGGCGTGCTGGCGGCACTCGAGCGCGCCGGCGCGGTGCTCGTCGACCCGGTCGAACTGCCCGCGATCGAGAGCATCGGCGACGCCGAGCTGACCGTCCTGCTTTACGAGCTGAAGGCGGACCTGAATGCCTACCTCGCGGGCCTCGGCCCGAATGCCGCCGTCAAGTCGCTCGCCGATGTGATCGCCTTCAACGAGCGGCACGCCGAGCGCGAGCTCCGATGGTTCGGGCAGGACCTGTTCGCAAAGGCCGAAGCCAAGGGCCCGCTGACCGACGAGGCCTACGTGAAGGCACGCGCCCAGTGCCTGCGCGTGGCACGCGAGGAAGGCATCGTCGCCGTGATGAAGCAGCACCGGCTCGACGCCTTCGTTGCGCCGACCGGAGGGCCGGCGTGGCGCAGCGACCTCGTCATCGGCGACCACGTCGTCGGCGGCGGCAGCACCACGGCGCCGGCGGTGGCAGGCACGCCCGCCGTCACCGTGCCGGCCGGCTTCGTGCAAGGCTTGCCGGTCGGGCTCACCTTCTTCGGTGGGGCGTGGAGCGAGGCGCGCCTGCTGGCGCTGGCCTACGCGTTCGAGCAGGCGACGCAGGCCCGGCGCCCGCCGCGCTACCTGGCGAGCATCGACACGCTCCTCTGACGGCCCTGTCGGGCATTAGCGCACGGCGGCGCCCTCGCCGGCCCTTCAGTTGTCGCGCGCCGCGCCGTAAATGTGCGGACGACGCCTGTCAACCGAAGGACCCGACCATGAGCCCACAGAAGTACCGTCTCATCACCCGCAGCGATTTCGACGGCCTGGTCTGCGCCGTGCTGCTGAACGAGATGAAGCTGATCGACGAGATCAAGTTCGTCCACCCCAAGGACATGCAGGACGGCAAGATCGACGTCGGCCCGCGCGACATCACGACCAACCTGCCCTACGTGCCGGGCGCCTACCTGGCGTTCGACCACCACCTGTCGGAGTCGATCCGCAACGGCAAGCACCTGAACCACATCATCGAGGTCGATGCGCCCTCCGCCGCGCGCGTCGTCTACAACCACTACGGCGCCCGCGACGCCTTCCCGCGCATCACCGACGAGATGATGCTGGCGGTCGACAAGGCCGATTCCGCGCAGTACGAGCGCGACGACATCCTCGATCCCAAGGGCTGGGTGCTGCTGAACTACCTGATGGACGCGCGCACCGGCCTCGGCCGTTTCCGCGACTTCCGCATCAGCAACTACGCGCTGATGATGGACCTGATCGAGTACTGCCGCGACCACACGATCGAGCAGATCCTGGAATTGCCGGACGTGCGCGAGCGCGTCGACCTGTACTTCGAGCACGCCGAGCCGGCACGCCGCCAGATCGAGCGCTGCGCCGCCGTGCACGGCAACCTCGTCGTGCTCGACCTGCGTGGCGAGGAGACGATCTACGCGACCAACCGCTTCATGGTCTACGCACTGTTCCCGCAAACCAACATCTCGATCCACGTGATGTGGGGCGTGCAGAAGCAGAACACCGTGCTCGCAACCGGCAAGTCCATCCTGGACCGCAGCAGCCGCACCAACGTCGGCGGGCTGATGCTGACCTATGGCGGTGGCGGCCACGTGGCCGCGGGCACCTGCCAGATCGCGAACGACCAGGCCGACGCGACGCTGGCGGCGCTGATCAGGACGATCAACGCCGACGGCTGATGCGCTGGCCCGCCCGCGGGGCCGTCACGGGATGGTCAGGGTCAGCGCCGGCACCGCCGCGCTGACATCGAGCGCCTGCGTCTTCAGCGTACCGGCCGAGGTGGCCTCGATCGTGTACCGGGCGGCGGCAGAGGCGTCGGGCGTGAACACTGGCGCTGTCACGCCGGCCGCGTACGCGTTGCGCACCGGCGCAGCGATCGGCAACGAGAACGAGAACGCTCCGCTGAGGGCATCGACGGCGCCCCATCCCGACTCGAGCGTGGGCCCGCCATTCAGCGTCTGCAGCGCACGCACCGTCGCCGTGACCGGCGTCACCGTGCCGTTCACCGCCCGCACCGCGCTGGCGGGCGGCACGATCGGCGCGCCGACGGCGTTGACATAGGTGTAGGCACTCGTCGTGACCGGCACGCCGGTCATCACGGCCATGACGCGGCCGGGTGCCGTGACCACCAGGTCATAGGTGCCGGCCGGCACCGGGTAGAGCTGGAACTGGCCGGTCGAATCCGGCGCGGTCGCCTTCACCGGCCGGCCGTTGACCTGAACCGACACGCTGGTCGAGCCGTTCGCCAGCAAGGGGTCCAGGTAGCCGACCACGCGCATCCCGGCGTCCGACAGGCGCGGGATCACGCTGATCACCGGCTTCAGGTTGTACTGGCCCGAATTGCCGCGCTTGACGATGGATTTGCAGGCGTCGAAATCGAGCACGTAGTCGGCGATCTGGTCCGGCGCCACCTCGATGTCGGCGTTGAGCTTCAGCCCGCTCTGGTTCGCGCTCGGCGTGGTCAGTGGCGTCTCGCTGCCGCCGGTGGGCACGACCGAGTTCGCCAGGGCCGGCGCGCCGTTGCCGTTCTCGGCCAGCACCAGCCGCACCTGCGTGTACTTGCCCGCAGGCAGCTGGGTTTGGCCGAGCTCGACCAGCACCCCGTTCTGCAGGGTCAGCAGGTCGACCCGCTTCGGCGGGTTGACGACGATCTCGGACCAGCCGGCGTCGGCGTCCGCCGCGCTCGCGCTGGCGTGGATGCGGACCTTCTCGACCGTGATGTTGACCGCGTCGAAGCCGCAAGACGGCGCGTCGGTCATCGACATGCGCACGGTGCCATACGCGGAGCCGGTGCCGCCGATCCCGCCTCCTCCACCACCGCCCCCGCCGCAACCGGCGAGGAACAGGAGCAAAGCGGTGGATGCAGCGATAGCGCGCAACAGAGTGGTCATGACTGGCCTCGTTCGGCAGGAGGCGGCTCGTCGCCGAGCCGCTCTTCGAAATAGTAGATGCCCAAGCCGACGCGGGCATGGGGCAGGTGAGGGTTCTCGTGCGGCGCGTCGGGATCGTGTTCGGCGAGCCAGCGGTCGAGTTGCTCGAGCAGCGCTTGCGCCCGCGACGTGCTCAGCCGCCGGAACGCCGGCAGTTCGTCGACGCGAATGCGGTGATACATCACTTTGCGCTGGAATCGCGGGTCGGCGGCGCCATCGGTCAGGTTGTGGTCGATCGTCTCGATCAGGTCTGCCACGTCGGTGCCCAGGATCTGCAGCTTGTCGACCGAGCTGCCGATCGGCAGGTAGCCGCGCGCCACCGGTTCGATGCGGCCGTCGTCGAGGCGCCGCACGGCACCGACGCGCAGCAACTCGTCGAGCACGGCGCGGGCCGGCATGTCGCCGCTGTAGAGCCGCGCGAGCTGCGGGAAATCGCCGACGGCGTCGGTGCTCAGCGGGCGCGGCGTGCCGGCCGCGTCATGGAATTTGGGGTCGCGCAGCCAGCCGCCGAGCACGCGGGCGGCGCGGTTGTAGCGCTCGTTCGTCTCGGCCGCATCGGGCTCCGGCTCGGTCAGCAGGCGCTGGACGTCCTTGCGCGTCAGGCCGGTCAGGATCGACGCGCGGGCCGCCGAGGGCTTCTTGCCCGGAATGGCGAAATCGTTCATCGCCACCTCCACGTAAGCCCGCTTCGCGATCTCCTGGAATGCACCGAACGGCACCGCGTGACGAAGCAGCAGCCGCACCAGCGGGCGCAGCAGTCGCATCGTGGCGGCATGCAGGGCCGCGGTCGCTCGGGAACCATCCTCCATTTTTGGGATGTTTGTCCCAAACGCCTTGCCAGTCAATGTTGCAGGTGTGAGCGGTCGTGACGATTCCCGATCCGCGGACTCAAAGGTACGCAGCCAGCTCCTGCTTGGCAATGGCGTTTCTATGGACCTCGTCGGGGCCGTCGGCCACGCGCAGGTGGCGTTCGTAGGCGTAGAAGCTCGTCAGCAACGTATCCTGGCTGAGCCCCATCGCGCCGAAGGCCTGCATCGCCCAGTCGATCACCTTGACGCAGTTGTTCGGCGTCAGCACCTTGATCATCGCGATCTCCTTGGCTGCGACCTTGTTGCCCACGGTGTCCATGCGGTGAGCGGCGTTCAGCACCATCCAGCGCGACTGGTCGATCAGCATGCGCGATTCGGCGATCCGCTCGCGCCACACGCCCTGGTCGGCCAGCAACTTGCGGAACGCCGTGCGCGAGGCCAGGCGCCTGCACATCATCTCGAGTGCCGCCTCGGCCATGCCGATCGCACGCATGCAGTGGTGAATGCGTCCGGGCCCGAGCCGACCCTGCGCGATCTCGAAGCCGCGCCCTTCGCCGAGGAGGATGTTCGAGACCGGCACGCGCACGTTCTCGAACACGATCTCCGGGTGACCGAACGGCGGGTCGTAGACGCCGAGCAGTGCCATGTCGCGCACGATCGTGATGCCGGGCGTGTCCTTCGGCACCAGGATCATCGACTGCTGCTTGTGGCGGTCGGCGTGGTCGGGATCGGTCTTGCCCATCAGCACGAAGATTTCGCAGCGCTCGTTCATCGCGCCGGTGATGTACCACTTGCGGCCGTTGATCACGTACTCGTCGCCCTCGCGGCGGATGCTGCACTGGATGTTGGTGGCGTCGCTCGACGCGACTTCCGGCTCGGTCATCGCGAACGACGAACGGATCTCGCCCGCCAGCAGCGGCGTGAGCCAGCGGGCTTGCTGCTCGGGCGTGCCGTAGCGGGCCAGCACCTCCATGTTGCCGGTGTCGGGCGCGGAGCAGTTGAAGATCTCCGCGCACCAGTAGCGCCGGCCCATGATCTCGCACAGCGGGGCGTACTCCACGTTCGTGAGGCCGGTCGGCGCATGGGTATCGCCGGGGTGCGGCGGCAGGAACAGGTTCCACAGGCCCTGCTCCCGCGCCTTGGCCTTCAGGCCGGCCATCATCGGCAGCTCGGCGTAGGGCCGGCCGGCCTTGGCATTGGCAGCCAGTTCTTCCTCGCGGCGCTGTTCGTTCGGATAGACGTGGTCGTCCATGAACTTCAGCAGGCGTTCGCGCAGTTCGACGACCTTGGGGGAGAACTCGAATTCCATGACGGTGTTCCTGTGACGTTGAGCGTGCGTCGAAGATACGCACCGCGACGCCCACCGGGTGTCCGGCAGGCGACAAGGGCCGATGCAGATTGTTGATGCCGCCCGCCCCGCCAATTCATTTGACGCCGGCGGCACGCGGGGGGCTCAGGCTTCGAACGGCAGCCCGACGTAGTTCTCGGCCATCGCGGTCGACGCGGCACGCGAGCCGACCAGGTAGTCGAGTTCGGCGCGCTGCAGCTTCTGGCCGATCGCGCCGGTCTCCGGGAACTTGTGCATCAGCCCGGTGAACCACCACGAGAAGCGCTCGGCCTTCCAGACCCGGCGCAGGCACTTCTCCGAGTAGTGATCGATGCCGGCGCGGCTTTTCTCGGCGTAGAACTCGATGAAGGCGCGCGACAGGAAGCGCACGTCGGCGGCCGCCAGGTTCAAGCCCTTGGCGCCGGTCGGCGGCACGATGTGGGCCGAGTCGCCGGCCAGGAACAGCGTGCCGAAACGCATCGGCTCCGCAACGAAGCTGCGCAGCGGTGCGATGCTCTTCTCGATCGACGGGCCGGTGACCAGCGCCTCGGCCGCGGCCGGGTCGAGCCGGCGGCGCAGTTCGTCCCAGAACGCGGCGTCGCTCCACTGCTCGACCTTGTCGTGCAGCGGGCACTGCACGTAGTAGCGTGTGCGCGTGGCCGAGCGCATCGAGCACAGCGCGAAACCGCGTTCGTGGTTCGAGTAGATCAGTTCGTGCGCGACCGGCGGCGTGTCCGCCAGCACGCCGAGCCAGCCGAACTGGTAGACCTTTTCGTAGATCGACAGCGCCTTCGGCGGCACGCTGGCCCGGCTCACGCCGTGGTAGCCGTCGCAGCCGGCGATGAAGTCGCAGGCGACTGTGTGGACGACGCCGTCGAGCGTGTAGCTGACGGTCGGGTGGTCGGTGTCGAAGCCGTGCGGTGCCACGTCCTTCGCGCCGTAGATCGTCGGCAGGCTGGCAGCGGCGCGCGCCGCCATCAGGTCGCGCGTCACTTCGGTCTGGCCATAGACGGTCACGTGCTTGCCGCCGGTCAGCCCGTGCATGTCGATGCGGTGGCGCGCGCCGCCGAAGCACAGCTCGAAGCCGTCGTGCACCATCCCCTCGGCATGCATCCGCTCGCCGACGCCGGCCTCGTCGAGCAGGTCGCAAGTCGTCTGCTCCAGCACGCCGGCGCGAATGCGGCCGAGCACGTAGTCGCCAGTCTGGCGCTCGAGGATCACGTTGTCGATGCCGGCCCGGTGAAGCAACTGACCGAGCAACAGCCCGGCCGGGCCGGCGCCGATGATCGCGACTTGGGTGCGCTGGGTGCTCATGCGGAAATCCTCATCGGCCACGACGCGGGCCGGCGCCGTAGTCTAGGGCGCGACGGGGTACGGGCCGTCACCCAGGAACGGCCCCGGGTGGTAGCCCTTCTTGCCGATCTCGAGCGCGAGCGCACTGCGGTGGTCGCCGCCCGAACGCAGCCGCTCGAGCACCGAAGCGAAGTCGTGGCGGGGCTGCCAGTGCAGATCGGTGCGGGCCTTGGCGTTGACGTAGACGCGATCGATGCCGTCGAACATCTTCCAGCCGCGGCGCTGATACTCGGCCTCGAAATCAGGCACGCGGCGTGCCACGACGCCGGCCGCGCCGCGACGCAGCGCCGCGAGATCCACCGCCTCGAAGGGCGTCGTCGCGCTGACGATGTAGCGGCCGAAACCGAGCACCGGCGCACGCTCGAGGGCGCACAGGTGCGCATCGACCGCGTCCTCGATGTCGACACGGCGGTTCAACAACTCGTTCACCTTGGCGTTCGCGTCGAAGTAGTCGTCGCGCGTGCGCTTGCAGTCGTCGTCCTCCGGAAAGAAGCGCGAGGTGCGCAGCACCAGGCACGGCAACCCGTGCAGCGCATGCATCAATTCGCACAGGTTCTCCGCGGCCAGCTTGGTCACGCCATAGATGTTCTTCGGGCGCGGCACGACCTCCTCGGTGATCCAGGCGGCCGGCGCGCCCGGCGCCGGGATCAGCACGTGTCCGTAGGCGCTGGTCGTGCTGGTGAAGATGAAGGCGCCGACACCCCCGGCGAGCGCTTCCTCCAGCAGGTTCAGCGTCCCGGTGATGTTCGTGTCGACGAAATGCTGGCGCGTGTGGGTCGCGATGTGCGGCTTATGCAGTGTGGCGGTGTGCAGCACCGCGTCGATGCCGTCCATGCAGCGCGCGACGAACGCCCGATCGGCGACCGAGCCGACATGCCGCGTGTACGGCGACGCCCGCACGTCGCAACCGACCGCGTCGTGCACGCTTTCCGCCAGCGTGCGCATCAGCGCTTCGCCGAGGTGGCCGGCGCTTCCGGTGACGAGGATCTTCATGGCGGGCAGTCTGGGGCTCGCGGTCCGCAGGTGCCATGGCGCCCAGTCACGTCAGGAAGCCCCCGGTGGACAGCGAATTCCCGAGCATCCGGCGCTGGCTCCGCAAGGTCGAGATCTCGGCGGCGCACTTCCTCAGCGCCGTCACCTCGGCGGATCGCCATGTCCGTGCGACATTGTTCGTGCAGGTGATGATGCCCCACACCTCGCCGTGGCCGCCATACGAGGCGGCCAGCAACGCGCGGATCCCGAACGGCACGAGCATGGCGTCCTTCACCGACTGGAGCGCCGGATCCGCGAAGGTGTCGCCGCAGACATAGCACCCCTCGCGCACCAATGCGCCGAAGAAGCCGCCGCCCGACTCGGGGAACACCGCGGCGCCCGCGATGGCCATTCCCCTGACACCGTCATAGGCCGCGACGCTGCGCATCACGCGCCGGCCGATGGGCCCGGAGACGCTCCAGAACGTGACGTGGATGCATCCCAGCGCCTTCTGGATGTGCTCGGCCACTTGGCCGGCAGCGTCGATGTCGGTCACGCGCCCGGCGTCCACTTCGTGCGCCAGGTCTCTCATGAGGAAATGGAAATTCGGCACACCGGTCACGCGGGGATCTCCGTCCTTGATTCAGCGCGGCATTTTCTCGCAACCGGCGGCACGTGGAGTCAGCGGCGTCGGAGCCATCGTGCCCGCTCGCGCTGAACGGGCGGCGATGTCACTTGAAAGATCGGGTCGTCGCCCTATAATCCGCCCTGCTAGCACTCGCTTCCAGTGAGTGCTAACGGCGGATCGGCGTGCCCCAGGTCGCGATCCGCCGTGGAAAGCTGAGTGCCCACTTCGCTTCCAAGCCACGATTTATATCGTTCTTAAGTCCATCAAGGAGATGCTATGAAACTTCGTCCGTTGCACGATCGCGTGATCGTCAAGCGCCTGGAACAGGAAACCAAGACCGCCTCGGGCATCGTCATCCCCGACAACGCCGCCGAAAAGCCCGATCAGGGCGAAGTGCTGGCCGTCGGTCCGGGCAAGCGCAATGACAAGGGCGACTTCGTCGTCCTGAACATCAAGGTCGGCGACCGGGTGTTGTTCGGCAAGTACAGCGGCCAGACCGTCAAGGTCGATGGCGAAGAACTGCTGGTGATGAAGGAAGACGACCTGTTCGCGGTCGTCGAGAAGTAATCCCACGGTACACAGGAGAACATTCAAATGGCAGCAAAAGACGTAATTTTCGGCGGCGAAGCCCGCGCACGCATGGTCGAGGGTGTGAACATCCTGGCCAACGCGGTCAAGGTCACGCTCGGCCCCAAGGGTCGCAACGTGGTGCTGGAGCGTTCGTTCGGCGGCCCGACGGTCACCAAGGACGGTGTCTCGGTCGCCAAGGAAATCGAGCTGAAGGACAAGCTTCAGAACATGGGCGCGCAGATGGTCAAGGAAGTCGCTTCCAAGACCTCCGACATCGCCGGTGACGGCACCACCACCGCCACCGTGCTCGCGCAAGCCATCGTTCGCGAAGGCATGAAGTACGTGGCCGCGGGCATGAACCCGATGGACCTGAAGCGCGGCATCGACAAGGCCGTCACGGCGCTGGTCGAGCAGCTGAAGAAGCAGTCGAAGGCCACCACGACCTCGAAGGAAATCGCGCAAGTCGGCACGATCTCGGCCAACAGCGACGAGGAAGTCGGCAAGATCATCGCCGACGCGATGGACAAGGTCGGCAAGGAAGGCGTCATCACCGTCGAAGACGGCAAGAGCCTGAACAGCGAACTCGAAGTCGTCGAAGGCATGCAGTTCGACCGCGGCTACCTGTCGCCGTACTTCATCAACAACCCGGAAAAGCAGACCGCGACGCTGGACAACCCGTTCGTGCTGCTGTTCGACAAGAAGATCAGCAACATCCGTGACCTGCTGCCGACGCTGGAGCAAGTCGCCAAGTCGGGCCGTCCGCTGCTGATCATCGCGGAAGAAGTCGAAGGCGAAGCGCTCGCCACGCTGGTCGTCAACACGATCCGCGGCATCCTGAAGGTCGTCGCCGTCAAGGCGCCGGGCTTCGGTGACCGCCGCAAGGCGATGCTCGAGGACATCGCGATCCTGACCGGCGGCAAGGTCATCGCCGAAGAAGTCGGCCTGACGCTCGAGAAGGTCACGCTGGCCGACCTGGGCCAGGCCAAGCGCGTCGAAGTGGGCAAGGAAAACACCACGATCATCGACGGCTCGGGCGCCGCGGGCGACATCGAGGCGCGCGTCAAGCAAGTGCGCATCCAGATCGAGGAAGCCACCAGCGACTACGACCGTGAAAAGCTGCAAGAGCGCGTGGCCAAGCTGGCCGGCGGTGTGGCGGTGATCAAGGTCGGCGCCGCCACCGAAGTCGAGATGAAGGAAAAGAAGGCCCGCGTCGAAGATGCGCTGCACGCGACCCGTGCCGCCGTCGAGGAAGGCATCGTGGCCGGTGGTGGCGTCGCGCTGCTGCGCGCCAAGCAATCCGCGGGCGTCATCAAGGGCGACAACCCCGACCAGGAAGCCGGCATCAAGCTGGTGTTGAAGGCCATCGAAGCGCCGCTGCGCGAGATCGTCTACAACGCCGGCGGCGAAGCCAGCGTGGTCGTGAATGCGGTGTTGGCCGGCAAGGGCAACTACGGCTTCAATGCGGCCAATGACACGTATGGCGACATGATCGAGATGGGCATCCTGGACCCGACGAAGGTCACGCGCACGGCCCTGCAGAACGCAGCCTCGGTCGCGTCGCTGATGCTGACGACGGAAGCCATGATCTCCGAGGCGCCGAAGGACGAAGCCGCCGGCGGCGGCGGCATGCCGGGTGGCATGGGCGGCATGGGTGGCATGGGCGGCATGGACATGTAAGACGACCCGGGCGGTCAAAGCCGCCCGATTCGCACCCGCAAAGAGGGCACTTCGGTGCCCTCTTTCTTTTGACGCGTCCGATTTCAGCGGCGCAGGTGCTTGTCGATCTCCGCGGCGATGGACGCCGGCCGCTCGTGGATGATCCAGTGGCTCGCGCCCGGCACGCGCACGAGGTTCATGTCGGGCACGAACTCGTCCAGGCCGTCGATCAGCGCGACCGGCAACGCCATGTCGTCCTCGCCCCAGATCACCAGCGTGGGACGCCGGACCGTGACGTACTCGCGCGGGAACTCGACCTTCATGACCGCGGACTCGGCATCGAGCGGCGGGCGCAGCGGCGAGGCGCGGTAGTAGTTGCAGCCGCCCGTCAGCCCGGCGTCCCAGATCGCGCGGTACTGGTCCCGAACCGATTCGGTGAGCCAGCCGCCGCCCTCGCGGCCGGTGTCCGCCGCGCCCATGTTGGTGAACATCGGCCACATGCGGGCGTAGTCGTTCTCGGCGAGCAGCTTCTCGGCATCGGGCCGGCACAGGAAGTTCATGTACGCACTCGCCGCCTGCTGGTTCGGGCTGCTCTTGAGCTCGCGCAGGAACAGGGCGGGGTGCGGCGAATTGATGATCACCAGGCGCTTCATCAGTTCCGGATGGAGCGCGGCCAGCGTCCAGGCGACTGCGCCGCCCCAGTCGTGAGCGACCAGCGCCTCGAGCGGTGCGCCCTCGCCCAGCTGCGCGATCAGCGCCTGCAGGTCGGCCATCAGGTGCTTGACGCGGTACTGCTCCGGTTCCGTCGGCGACGAGGACGGGCCGAAGCCGCGCAGGTTGGGCGCGACGCACCGGTAGCGGTCGCCGAAGTGCTCGAGCACTTCGTCCCAGACGAACGCCGCCTCGGGAAAGCCGTGCAGGAACACGAGCAGCGGCGCGCCGGGCCGGCCGGTGGCGCGGCAGTTCAGCGTGATGCCGTGGGGGAGCGCGAGGTCGAAGGTGTCGATCATGAAAGCCTCCATGCAGGGGCGCCAGTATCGGTGCGACGCGCCGACGCCGGCGTCACGATCGGGACAGGGGCGTCAGCCGTGGACCCAGCTGTAGAGCACCTTGGCGGCGTCGTCGATACCCGACTTCTTGAGCGCCGAGAACAGCGCGACGCCGACGTCGGCCTCGTCGGTCGCGAGCTCGCCAAGCACGGCCTGCGCGCTCTCCAGCGCGGCGTTCGACTCGGCCCGATTGAGCTTGTCCGACTTGGTCAGCAGCACCAGCAGCTTGACCGAGCCGTTGCCGACGCGCGGCGCGACGAAGCTCATCAGCTGGTGGTCGAGGTCGGTGAAGCCCAGGCGGGAATCGACCATCAGCACCACGCCGACCAGGCTGCGGCGCACGTCGAGGTAATCGGCCATCACCTTCTGCCACCGCAGCTTGGCGCCCCGCGCCACCGCGGCGTAGCCGTAGCCCGGCAGGTCGGCGAAGATCGCGTTGGGGACCATCTTCGGCCCGAGGTCGAACAGGTTGATGTGCTGCGTGCGGCCGGGCGTCTTCGAGGCGAACGCGAGCCGCTTCTGCTGCGTCAGCGTGTTGATCGCGGTGGACTTGCCGGCGTTGGAGCGGCCGACGAAGGCGATCTCGGGCAGCTCGGTCTGCGGCAGCTGGTCGAGCTGGCTGGCCGTGGTGCGAAAGCGCGCGGTGTGCGCCCAGCCGAGGGCCCGCTTGGCCTCGTCGACGAGGGCGTCCGGTGCCGGATTGGAATTGTTTTGCTCGGCCATGGAGTCGCCCAAAGCCATCATTGTAAAATCATGGGGTTTTGCACATGAAACACGTCGCACTCCTATGAAGTCCGTTGCCTCCGTCGTCGCCTCCCTCTTGCTCGCCGCCTGCGCCTCGTCGGCGATCGCGGCCGAGGCCGCCAAACCCGCTGCGAAGCCCGATCTGGCGAAGGGACAGGCCACCTCGACCAACGTGTGCGCCGCCTGCCACACCAGCGACGGCTCGCGCGGCAGCCCCGCAAACCCTATCCTGCAGGGGCAGCACCCGGAATACCTGGTCAAGCAGCTGACCGAGTTCAAGTCCGGCAAGCGCCAGAACGCCGTGATGTCGGGGATGGCCGCGACACTGAGCGAAGACGACATGAAGAACGTCGCCGCGTTCTACGCCGGCAAGGTCGCCAAGCCCGGCTTCGCGAAGAACAAGGCCACGGTCGAGCTGGGCGAGAAGATCTACCGCGGCGGCATCGCCGATCGCAACGTGCCGGCCTGCGCCGGCTGCCACAGCCCGAACGGTGCAGGACTGCCGTCCCAGTACCCGCGTCTGGCCGGCCAGCATGCCGACTACACCGAGGCGCAGCTGGTCGCGTTCCGCAGCGGCGTGCGCAAGAACAGCGTGCCGATGACCGGCGTCGCCGCCAAGATGAACGACCGCGAGATCAAGGCCGTGGCCGACTACATCGCCGGCCTGAACTGACCGCCGCGTTCTTCCCCCTCCTGGAAAGGGCCGGTCTCGTACCGGCCCTTTGCCTTTGATTCGCTCGCTTCCGCACGCCGCCCCGGATAATCCGCCCATGACCGCCTCCACCACCGGCATCGAACTGCGTACCCGCTCGCGCCGGGTGCGCGACGTCGTCGAGCTGGTGTCGTCGATGCGCTTCTCGATCTCGCTGCTGACGGTGATCTGCATCGCGTCGGTGATCGGCACCGTCGTCAAGCAACACGAGCCATACAACAACTACGTCAACCAGTTCGGGCCGTTCTGGGCCGAGGTGCTCGACAAGGTCGGCCTGTATTCGGTCTACAGCGTCTGGTGGTTCCTGCTGATCCTGGCGTTCCTGGTGATCTCGACCAGCCTGTGCATCGCGCGCAACGTGCCGAAGATCGTCGTCGATCTGAAGACCTACAAGGAGCATGTGCGGGAGCAGGCGCTCGGCGCGTTCCACCACCGCGGCCAGGCCGAAGTCGCCGAGACCCGCGACGCTGCGTTCGAGCGCATCTCGGCCCTCCTGGTGCATTCGGGCTGGAAAGCCAAGGTGCAGGTTCGCAAGGACGGCGAGCGCGAGTTGGGGACGATGATCGCCGCGCGCCGTGGCACCGCCAACAAGCTCGGCTACATCGCGGCGCATTCGGCGATCGTCCTGGTGTGCGTCGGCGGGCTGCTCGACGGCGACCTGATCGTGCGTGCGCAGATGGCGCTGCAAGGCAAGAGCAGCTACACCGGCGGCGGCATGATGCGCGACGTGCCGGCCGCGAACCGCCTCGGCCCCGGCACGCCGACCTTCCGCGCCAACCTGTTCGTCCCCGAGGGCCAGCGCTCGAGCACCGCGGTGATCAACCTGCAGGACGGCGTCGTGATGCAGGACCTGCCGTTCGACGTGGAACTGAAGAAGTTCATCGTCGACTACTACGACACCGGCATGCCGAAGCTGTTCGCCAGCGAGATCGTGATCCACGACCACGACAGCGGCGAATCGATCCCGGCGCTGGTCAAGGTCAACGAGCCGGCCTTCCACCGCGGCGTGGCGATCTACCAGAGCAGCTTCGACGACGGCGGCTCGGCCCTCAAGCTGCGCGGCCTGCCGATGAGCGCGGGCGGCAAGACCTTCGACATAGATGGCGTGGTCGGCGGCAAGACCCAGATCTCGAACGGGGCGTCGCAGATGACGCTCGAGTTCACCGGCCTGCGCGTGATCAACGTCGAGAACCTCGGCGGCAATCCGGCCGGCGCGGCCGGCACGGACGTGCGCAAGGTCGACCTGGTCGGTTCCCTGCAGGAGCACCTCGGCTCGGGCGCCAAGGGCAATGGCAAGAAGGAGTTGCGCAACGTCGGCCCGTCGGTCAGCTACAAATTGCGCGACGCCGCCGGGCAGGCCCGCGAATTCAACAATTACATGGTGCCCGTCGAGCTCGATGGCGTCCGCGTCTTCCTCGTCGGCGCCCGCGACAAGCCGGAGCAGGAGATGCGCTACCTGCGCATCCCCGCCGACGACAAGGACAGCATCGACGGCTGGGCGCGCCTGCGCATGGGCCTGCTCGATCCGGCGCTGCGCAGCAAGGCGGCCGCCCGCTACGTGGCCATCGCCTCGCCGCCCGACAAGCCCGAGATGGCAGCGCAGCTGACGACGACCGCGGAGCGGGCCCTCGGGCTGTTCGCCGGCGCGGAATCCGTGCTTCCCAAGGGTGCCGCGGCACCGGCCGACCCGCGCGCCGGGCTCCAGGCGATCTCCGATTTCATCGAGGGCAGCGTGCCGGAGGCGGACCGCGTGCGCATCTCCGAGGTGCTGCTGCGCATCCTCAACGGCACCCTGTTCGAGTTGCTGAACCTGACCCGCGAGAACGCCGGTCTCGCGCCCTTGAAGGCAGACGACAAGACCCAGGCGTTCATGACCCAGTCGGTGCTGTCGCTGTCCGACAGCTTCTTCTACCCGGCGCCGGTGCTGTTCCAGCTGACCGACTTCACGCAGGTGCAGGCGAGCGTGTTCCAGGTCGCGCGCGCTCCCGGCAAGAAGCTCGTCTACCTGGGCGCGATCCTGCTGATCGTCGGGGTCTTTGCGATGCTCTACATTCGCGAGCGCCGCCTGTGGGTGTGGCTCACGCCCGCCGCGAACGGAACCAAGATCACCACGGCGTTGTCCACCACCCGCCGCACGCTGGACGCCGACGCCGAGTTCGAGCAGTTGAAGCGCCAGATCCTGAAGGAAGCCTGATGAACACGACCACCCTCGAGACGATGTCGCTCGGCCGCCGCGCCGGCCCGGTCGGCTTCGTGACCGGCCGCTCGATCTTCGACTGGCTGTTCGCGCTGCTCGTCGTCGTCGGCGGCGGCTACGCGTTCTCGCGCTACGCCGGTGCGATGGACTACTACGAGAAGCTCATCCTCGTCGGCACGCTGCCGGTGGCGGTTCTGCTCGGCTGGTTCTGGGGCCCGTTGCGCGTGCTGATGGTCGGCGTCGCCGCGGCCACGCTGCTCGCGATCAGCCTCTACAACCGGCAGATGGACGGCTTCGGTGCGGACCTGGCGCAGGCGGACCAGGTCTTCCTGCTCAAGTACTTCCTGTCGAGCCAGAGCGCGATCATGTGGATGAGCGTGCTGTTCTTCATGAGCACTACGTTCTACTGGATCGGGTTCGCCGCCAAAACCGAGAACAATACCGCCGTGCGGATCGGCTCGGGCCTGACCTGGGCCGCCGTCTTCATGGCGCTGACCGGCACGATGGTGCGCTGGTTCGAGAGTCACCAGATCGGCGCCGACATCGGCCACATCCCGGTCAGCAACCTGTACGAGGTGTTCGTGCTGTTCTGCTGGCTGACGGCGCTGTTCTACCTGTACTACGAGCAGCACTACGGCACCCGCTCGCTCGGCGCGTTCGTGATGCTGGTCGTCAGTGCCGCGGTCGGCTTTCTGATCTGGTACACGCTGGCGCGCCAGGCCAGCGAGATCCAGCCGCTGGTGCCCGCCCTGCAGAGCTGGTGGATGAAGCTGCACGTGCCGGCCAACTTCATCGGCTACGGCAGCTTTGCGCTGTCGGCGATGGTGGCGCTGGCCTACGTGCTGAAGAACGCGACGCCGCGGGCGTTGTGGATCGGCCTGCTCGGCGTGCCGGGCATCGTGATCGCAATGCCGCTGCTCGGGTTCGCGCTGTTCGGCGGCCTGTCGGCAGAGGGCATGGCGAGCGTGGCCAAGTCCGGCCGCATGATCACCGGACTGATGGCATTCTTCGCCTTCACGATCGTCGCCCGAAAGTGGATCAACGCCCGCACGCCGAGCGCCGAGATCGCCGACGACCTGATGTACAAGTCGATCGCGGTCGGCTTCGCGTTCTTCACGATCGCGACCATCCTCGGTGCGTTCTGGGCCGCCGAGGCCTGGGGCGGATACTGGAGCTGGGACCCGAAGGAGACCTGGGCGCTGATCGTCTGGCTCAACTACGCGGCCTGGCTGCACATGCGCCTGATGAAGGGCCTCCGGGGCGTGGTTTCGGCCTGGTGGGCGCTGACCGGGCTGGTCGTGACCACGTTTGCCTTCCTCGGCGTGAACATGTTCCTTTCCGGATTGCACTCGTACGGTACGCTTTGAGCCTGTCTCCGGAGTGCCACCATGCCCTATGTTCACCGCGATGACGAGGGGCGGATCGCGACCGTTCAACGTCTTGCCGACGACGCCTGCCGCGAGTTCGTCGCCGACGGCGATCGCGAGTTGCTCGCCTTCGTCGGCGCTGGCACCATGCCGGGTGCGTTCGATGAACTCGACGCCGGCTTCGTGCGCGTGCTCGAAGACGTGATCGACACGCTCCTCACCAAGAACATCATGAACATCACCGACCTGCCCGAGCAGGCGCAGGCCAAGCTGTTCGCCCGCAAGAGTTTTCGGGAACGCGCCTCCAGGAGCGCGCTCCAATTGTTGGCACCGACCGATTTCGGCGACGTCATCTGACTCGCGTGGCGGTGCGTAGGTAAGAAGGCCCGTCGCGATCGCGACGGACTGTCATCGACCGAGCGAGCACCCTCCATGCACCATCTTCGCGACCGCGGCTTCGACCATCCGCATCCTTCCGAGATCACGCCGCGCGCGGCCTACGCCGACCGGCGCACGCTGCTGAAGCTGTTCGGCACCGGCGTCGCCGGCGCGGCGCTCGCCACCTGGGCCGCGCGCGAAGCCCACGCGCAATCGGCCAGCGGCGGCAAGCTCGCGCCGCTGCCCGGCGTGCGCAGCACGATCGCCGGCGGCGTGACGATGGAGACGCCCACCGCCTACATCGACGCGACCGGCTACAACAACTTCTACGAGTTCGGCACCGACAAGGGTGATCCGGCCCAGAACGCACACACGCTCAAGACCCGGCCGTGGACCGTGGCGATCGAAGGCGCGGTGCGCAAGCCCAAGGTTTACGACATCGCCGACCTGCTGAAGCTGGCGCCGCTCGAGGAGCGCGTCTACCGACTGCGCTGCGTCGAAGGCTGGTCAATGGTGATCCCATGGGTCGGCTATTCGCTGGCCGAGCTGATCAAGCAGGTGGAGCCGACCGGCAACGCCAAGTTCGTCGAGTTCGTGACGCTGGCCGATCCGAAGACCATGCCCTTCGTCGGCTCGCGCGTGCTGGAATGGCCGTATGTCGAGGGCCTGCGGATCGACGAGGCCATGCACCCGCTGACCCTCCTCGCGTTCGGCATGTACGGCGAGGTGATGCCGAACCAGAACGGCGCGCCGGTGCGCGCGGTCGTGCCGTGGAAGTACGGCTTCAAGAGCGGCAAGTCGATCGTGAAGATCCGCTTCGTCGAGAAGCAGCCGGCGACCAGCTGGGTCAAGAGCGCGAGCAACGAATACGGGTTCTATTCGAACGTGAATCCCGAGGTCGATCATCCGCGCTGGAGCCAGGCGACCGAGCGCCGCATCGGCCAGGACAACATCTTCGCGAAGAAGCGGCCGACGCTGATGTTCAACGGCTACGGGCAGCAGGTCGCGTCCCTGTACACGGGCATGGACCTGAAGAAGAACTTCTGACGATGCGGGCGCTGCAAAGGCCCGCGCGGCCCCTGCCGCTTCTGCTGCGCCCGGCTGCGAAGGTTCTCCTGTTCGCGCTGTGCCTGCTGCCGTTCGCCTGGCTGCTGCGCGGTGCAGTGCTCAGCGTGATGGGAACGAACGTGCTCGGCGCCAACCCGGCGGAGGCGCTGATCCGCGCGACCGGCGACTGGACTCTGCGCTTCCTGTGCCTCACGCTCGCCGTGACACCGCTGCGCCAGGCCTTGACGCTGCCGGCACTCGCGCGCTTCCGGCGCATGCTGGGGCTGTTCACGTTCTTCTATGGCGCGGTGCACTTCCTCTGCTACAGCTGGCTGGACATGGGGCTGGTCTGGAGCGACATCGTGCGCGACATCGCGAAGCGCCCGTTCATCCTGGTCGGCACGAGTGCCCTGCTGCTGATGCTGCCGCTCGCGGCCACGTCGTTCAACCGCGCGATCAAGGCGCTCGGGGCGCGCCGCTGGCAGGCGCTGCACCGCGCGGTGTATGCAGTGGCGCTGCTGGGTCTGCTGCACTTCTTCTGGATGCGCTCCGCGAAGAGCAACTATGCGGAGGTGGCGGTCTACGCCGCAGTGATCGGCGTGCTGTTGGGCTGGCGCCTGATCGCGGCGCTGCGCCGACGGGCTCAGGCGGCCGGCGGCGCCTCGGGCTCGGCCATCAGCACGACGTCGAGCCCGTAAAGTGCGGCCAATGCCGCCAGCTTGGGCGGGACGTGACGCAATGTGAAGCGCTTGCCCGACGCATCTGCGGCGCGCTGGCAGTCCAGCAGCACTGCCAGCGCCGCTGAATCGAAATGCTGCAGGTTGGAGGCATCGACGACGACGGCGTCACCCTGCTCGCCCTTCATCGCCTGCGCGAGCAGGCGACGGGTATCGTTGGCCTCCTTGGCCGTGACGGTGGCGGGCAGCAGCATCATCGACGCGGACGCTCAGCTCTTCGCCGCGCCGGCCGACTTGTTGCGCGCCGCGAGCTTGCCGATCAGCCCGTCGATCCCGCCCGAGCTGATTTCCTGCGAGAAGCTGTTGCGGTAGTTCTCGACCAGCCACACGCCGAGCACGTTGACGTCGTAGATCTTCCAGCCGCCGGGCGTCTGCTCGAGACGGTAGTCGAGTTGGACCGGGTCGCCGCGGCCCTTGATCTCGGTCTTCACGACGACTTCGGTGTCGGTCGGCGTGCTGCGCATCGGCTTGAGTTCGACCGTCTGGTCCTGCACCTGGGCGAGCGCCCCCGAGTAGGTGCGCACCAGCAGGATCTTGAATTCGTCCTGCAGTCGCTTCTGCTGGTCCGGCGTCGCCTGGCGCCAGTAACGGCCAACCGCCGAGGCCGTCATGCGCTGAAAATCGACGTGCGGCATCACCTTGCTGTCGACCAGCGCGATGACCTTGGTCACGTCGCCTTGCTTGATCGACTTGTCGGCGCGGACCGAGTCGAGGACGTCGGTCGAGACTTCCTTGATCAGCGCGTCGGGCGACTTGCCGGACTGCGCCTGCGAGACGGCACAGCCCACGGTGAGCAGGCCGGCAGCCAGCCACGGAATCATTCGCTTGAGCAACATCTGGTTTCCTCTTTGTAGAGACAGGTGAGCCTGTCTGAGCCCGCTTCGACCGGTTGGTTCAGCGGCGGCCCCGTGGTTAACGCGCGAACCGGGTCAGCGGTTCACGGCTTGGTGGGAGCCGAGCCGGCCGTGGCGGGGGGCGCCGGCGCGTACACCGGATCGGCCGCGGTCGCGCCCGAGGCCGGCACGGCCGCCGGCGACGGCGCGTCGGGCATCTCCGGCGCGTCGCCATCGAACACCAGGCTGCGGCGGCGCTGCAGATAGGCATCGCGGATGAACGTGTACTTGTCGAGTGCGATGTCGTCGATCACCTGGCTCGCGCCCAGCAGTCTGGCGCGGGTGTTGATGATCTGCAGGCCGACGACGCCGAACTGGTAGCTGCCATCGCTGATGTACAGCGCCGGCGACGCGGTGCGGTCGAGCGGCAGCGCGATCGTTTCGCGCACGGTCGACGGGCCGATCAGCGGCCAGACGATGTACGCACCCGCGCCGAAGCCCCAGCGGCCGAGCGTCTGGCCGAAGTCTTCGTAGTGATGCTCCAGGCCGAACTCGCTGGCGATGTCGAGGACGCCGAAGAAGCCGAACACGGTGTTGGTCGTGAAGCGCACGACGTCGGTGAATGCGGGCTCGGCCTTGCCTTGCAGCACGTTGTTGACAGCCGACCAGGCATCCGCCGCGTTGGCGAAGAAGTTGTCGACGCTACGGCGCACGAACTGCGGCACCACCTTGGCATAGCCGGTCGCGACCGGCTTCAGGATGCGCTCGTCCAGGCCCTCGTTGAAGGCGAAGACCTTGCGGTTCCAGTTCTCCCACGGGTCGAGGCGCGCGCCCGGGCCGCCACGCGCATCGGTCACCAACGACTTGGTGGTCGCGCAGCCGCCGAGCGTCAGCAACGCGCCCACCATCAGGGTCAGCACTGCGCGCGCGCACAGGGAGCGCATGTCGGTTGAGCGGGTCACTTCTTACCTCCGGGGGCGGCGGGCGCGGGTGCCGCCGGCGCGGCGCCGGCGTCGGCCGCCTTGTTGAACAGGAACTGGCTGATCAGGCTTTCCAGCACGATCGCCGATTGGGTTTGCTTGATGGTATCGCCGGCGGCGAAATTCTTCTCGCTGCCGCCCGCCTCGAGGCCGACGTACTGATCGCCGAGCAGACCGGAGGTGAGGATGCGCGCCGAAGAATCGGCCGGGAACTGCACCGACTTCTGCATGTCCAGCATCACGACGCCCTGGAATGTCTTCGGGTCGAGCGTGATCGAGGCGACCCGGCCGACCGTGACGCCGGCGCTGCGCACCGGCGCGCGCACCTTGAGCCCGCCGATGTTGTCGAACTTGGCCGCCAGCGGATAGGTGTCGCCGCCGTTGAAGCTGCTCAGATTGGCGGCCCGCAGCGACAGGAACACCAGCGCGGCGATGCCCAGCAATACGAAGAAGCCGACCAGCGTTTCAGTGCCCTTCTTGCCCATATTCATTCCCCTTGTCGTTCAGCGCGTCGAGAACATCAGCGCGGTGAGCAGGAAGTCCATCGCCAGCACCGTCAGCGAGGAGATCACCACCGTGCGCGTCGTCGCGCGCGCCACGCCCTCGGGCGTGGCCTTGGCTTCATAACCTTGATAGACCGCGACGAAGCTGCAGATCACCCCGAACACGATGCTCTTGATGACGCCGTTGCCCAGATCGCGCCACACGTCGACGCCGTTCTCCATCGCCGACCAGAAGTTGCCCGGATCGAGCCCGATCAGCATCACCCCGACGATGTACGCGCCGAGGATGCCCACCGCCGAGAACAGCAGCGCCAGGATCGGCATCGCGACGACGCCGCCGATGAAGCGCGGCGCCAGCACGCGGCTCTTCGGGTCGACCGCCATCAGCTCCATCGCGGCGAGCTGTTCGCCGGCCTTCATCAGGCCGATCTCCGCGGTCAGCGACGTGCCGGCGCGCCCGGCGAACAGCAGCGCGGTGACGACCGGGCCCAGCTCGCGCACCAGCGACAAGTTCACCAGCAACCCGACAGAGTCGGCCGCGCCATAGGTCACGAGTGCGTAGTAGGACTGCAGCGCCAGCACGAAGCCGACCGCCAGGCCCGACGACAGGATCACCAGCAGCGACAGGTTGCCCAGCGCGTGCACCTGCGCGACCGAGAAATAGGGTCGCCGCAGCGACACCGGCAAGGTGCGCAGCAATTCCCAGAAGAAGAACGCGTGGTGACCCAGCACCCGCAGGCTCTCGATGACGGAGCGACCGATCGCGGCGACCCAGCCCATGCTCACCGCGCCTGCAGGCCCAGGTCCTGCGCCAGCGGCGGCGCGGGATAGTGGAACGGCACCGGGCCGTCAGGCTCGCCGCGCAGGAACTGACGCACCTGCGGATCCTCGCTGGCGTTCAGTTCCTCGGGCCGCCCGTGTGCGATCACCACCCCCGGCGCGGCCATGATGTAGGCGTAGTCGCAAATCGCGAAGCACTCGTGCACGTCGTGCGAGACGACCAGCGAAGTCGCGCCGGTGGCGTCGTTCAGCTTGCGGATCAGGTTGGCGGTGACGCCCATCGCGATCGGATCCAGGCCGGTGAATGGCTCGTCGTAGAGCAGCACTTCCGGGTCGAGCGCCATGGCGCGGGCGAGGGCGACGCGTCGACCCATGCCACCGGAGATCTCGGCGATGCGCAGCCTGGCCGCGCCGCGCAAGCCCACGGCATTGAGCTTCATCAGCACGATGTCGCGGATCATGGTGTCGTCCAGATCGGTGTGCTCGCGCAGCGGGAACGCGACGTTCTCGAACACCGACAGGTCGGTGAACAGCGCGCCGAACTGGAACAGCATCCCGAGACGACGCCGCAAGCCGTAGAGCTGCGCGGCGTTGCGCGTGTCGATCGCCTCGCCCGCGAAGCGGACGCTGCCCTGCGTCACCGGATGCACACCGCCGATCAGGCGCAGCACGGTCGTCTTGCCGCATCCCGAGCCGCCGAGGATCGCGGTGACCTGCCCGCGCCGGAAGCTCATCGAGATGTCGTTGAGGATGTTCCGGCTGGGCTCGTAGCCGAACGTGACGTGGTCGACCTCGATCAGCGCGTCGGCGCTGCTTTGGTCATGGCGGGTCCGGCTGAAGTCACTCGGCATGCGGTCGTTGTTCTGGGTCGGCTCTCGAAAATCATTGTCTCACGCGACCCTTCGCCAGCGTGTTGCGGTCAGCGCGGCAGTTCGCTGGCGCCCATCAGGAACAGATCGACCGCGCGTGCCGCCTGCCGGCCCTCGCGGATCGCCCACACCACCAGTGACTGGCCACGGCGCATGTCACCGGCCGCGAAGACCTTGTCGACGTTGGTCGCGTAGCCACCGACCGCGTCCATCGACGCCCTGGCGTTGCCGCGCGCGTCCTTCTCGACGCCGAAGGCCTCGAGCACGCTCGCCACCGGGCTGACGAAGCCCATCGCCAGCAGCACCAGATCGGCCGGCAACGTCTGCTCCGAGCCGGCGACTTCGACCATCTTGCCGCCCTGCCACTCGACGCGCACCGCCTTCAGGCCCTTGACCTTGCCCTTGTCCTTGCCCTCGCCGCCGATGAACTCCTTGGTCGCGATCGCGAACTCGCGCTCGCAGCCTTCCTCGTGGCTCGACGAAGTGCGCAGCTTGATCGGCCAGTACGGCCACACGAGCGGCTTGTTCTCCTGCTCGGGCGGCATCGGCAGCAGTTCGAACTGCGTGACGCTGACCGCGCCGTGGCGGTTGCTGGTGCCCACGCAATCGCTGCCGGTGTCGCCGCCGCCGATCACGACGACATGCTTGCCGTCGGCACGCAGCTGCGACTTGATCTTGCCGCCGGCGTTGATCTTGTTCTGTTGCGGCAGGAACTCCATCGCGAAATGCACGCCGTCGAGCTCGCGGCCGGGCACCGGCAGATCGCGCGACTGCTCGGCGCCGCCGGTCAGCAGCACGGCGTCGAACTCGGCCTTCAGCTGCTCGGGCGTGATTGTTTCCCTGGCCCAGTTGGTGACCTTCGTGCCCTCGGGCATCTTGCCGACCAGCACGCCGGTGCGCATCGTCACGCCCTCGGCCTCCATCTGCTTGACGCGGCGGTCGATGTGCGACTTCTCCATCTTGAAGTCAGGAATGCCGTAGCGCAGCAGGCCGCCGATCGCATCGTTCTTCTCGAACAGCGTCACGGCGTGACCGGCGCGCGCGAGCTGCTGCGCCGCGGCCATGCCGGCCGGCCCGGAGCCGACCACCGCGACCTTCTTGCCGGTCTTGGTCTTCGACAGGCGCGGCGTGACCCAGCCCTCGGCCCAGGCCTTGTCAATGATCGCGTGCTCGATGCTCTTGATGCCGACCGCGTCGTCATTGACGTTCAGCGTGCACGCCGCCTCGCACGGCGCCGGGCAGATGCGGCCGGTGAACTCGGGGAAGTTGTTGGTCGAGTCGAGCACCGCGAACGCGTTCTTCCAGTCGGCGCGGTACACGAGGTCGTTGAAGTCCGGAATGATGTTGTTGACCGGGCAGCCGCTGTTGCAGAACGGCGTGCCGCAGTCCATGCAGCGGGCGGCCTGGATCTTCGCGTCGGCCTCCTTCAAGCCGATCACGAATTCCTTGTAGTGCTGCTTGCGCTCGGCGACGGGCGCGTAACCCTCCTCGAGGCGCTCGTATTCCATGAAGCCGGTGACTTTTCCCATGATGCTGTGCGTCTGTGTTCGTTGTACGAGGGCCGCTTACTTGGCAGGCACCGACTTGTTCTTCGCCTTCGCGATCGTCGTGTCGGCCTCTTGCACCGCCTTCGATTCGCTCGCGAGCATCACCGCCTTCGCCGCGCGTTCGCCGAGCGCGCGCTTGTACTCGTTCGGGAACACCTTGACGAACTTGGCGCGCGACTCGACCCAGTGGTCCATGATGTGGCGCGCGCGCAGCGAGCCGGTCCACTTGTGGTGGTCCTCGATCAGCTTCTTCAGGATCGCCTCGTCGGGCTGGCCGTTGTGCCAGTGGTCGCGCTCGGCCTCCTGCTCGGCGGCGCTCACGACCTTGCCGAGCGACACCATCGCGGTGTTGCAGCGCGAGGCGAAGCTGCCGTCCTCGTCGTACACATAGGCCACGCCGCCGCTCATGCCTGCCGCGAAGTTGCGCCCGGTCTTGCCGAGCACCGCGACCGTGCCGCCGGTCATGTACTCGCAGCCGTGGTCGCCGGTGCCTTCGACGACCGCGGTCGCGCCCGACAGCCGCACCGCGAAGCGCTCGCCGGCCACGCCGCGGAAGAACGCCTCGCCACTGGTCGCGCCGTACAGCACGGTGTTGCCGACGATGATGTTCTGCGTCGCGTCACCGCGGAACTCGATGCTCGGCCGGATCGCGATGCGCCCGCCGCTCATGCCCTTGCCGGTGTAGTCGTTCGCGTCGCCGATCAGGTAGATCGTGATGCCTTTCGCGAGGAACGCGCCGAAGCTCTGACCGCCGGTGCCTTCCATCTGGATGAAGATGGTGTGGTCGGGCAGGCCCTCGGGGCGGTGCCTGATCAGCTCGCCCGAGAGCATCGCGCCCACCGTGCGGTTGACGTTGCGCACCTCCTGCATGAACTGCACCTTCTCGCCGGTCTCGATCGCCGGGCGGCACTTCTCGATCAGCTTGACGTCGAGCGCCTTCGCGAGACCGTGGTCCTGCTCCTCGGTATGGCGGCGCGCCACCTCGGCGGGCGCGGTCGACAGCTGGAACACGCGGCTGAAGTCGAGGCCCTTGGCCTTCCAGTGCTCGACGCCCTTCTTCGTGTCGAGCAGATCGGCGCGGCCGATCAGGTCATCGAACTTGCGGATGCCGAGCTGCGCCATGATCGAGCGCGCTTCCTCGGCGACGAAGAAGAAGAAGTTGACGACGTGCTCGGGGCGGCCGGTGAACTTCTTGCGCAGCACCGGGTCCTGCGTCGCGACGCCGACCGGGCAGGTGTTCAGATGGCACTTGCGCATCATGATGCAGCCCTCGGCCACCAGCGGCGCGGTCGCGAAGCCGAACTCGTCGGCGCCGAGCAGCGCGCCGATGACCACGTCGCGCCCGGTCTTCATCTGGCCGTCGGCCTGCACGCGGATGCGCGAGCGCAGGCGGTTCAAGACCAGCGTCTGCTGGGTCTCGGCCAGGCCCAGTTCCCATGGGGTGCCGGCATGCTTGATCGAGCTCCACGGCGAGGCGCCGGTGCCGCCGTCGTGGCCGGCGATCACGACATGGTCGGCCTTGGCCTTGGCCACGCCGGTCGCGATCGTGCCCACGCCGACCTCGCTGACCAGCTTGACGCTGATGCTGGCGCGCGAGTTGGCGTTCTTCAGGTCGTGGATCAGTTGCGCGAGGTCTTCGATCGAGTAGATGTCGTGGTGCGGCGGCGGCGAGATCAGGCCGACGCCCGGCACCGAGTAGCGCAGCATGCCGATGTAGTCGGTCACCTTGCCGCCGGGCAGCTGACCGCCCTCGCCGGGCTTCGCGCCCTGCGCCATCTTGATCTGGATCTGGTCGGCGCTCTGCAGGTACTCGGTGGTCACACCGAAGCGGCCCGATGCGACCTGCTTGATCTTCGAGCGCAGCGAGTCGCCGTCGTTCAGCTCGAAGTCGACCTGGATGTTGCCCGGCCCGAGCACGTCGCTGAACTTCGTGCCCTGCCTGATCGGGATGCCCTTGAGTTCGTTGCGATAACGCGCCGGGTCTTCACCGCCCTCGCCGGTGTTCGACTTGCCGCCGATGCGGTTCATCGCGACAGCGAGGTTGGCGTGCGCCTCGGTGCTGATCGAGCCGAGCGACATCGCACCGGTCGCGAAGCGCTTGACTATCTCGCTCGCGGGCTCGACCTCGTCGATGGGGATCGCCTTGCTCGGATCGACCTTGAACTCGAACAGCCCGCGCAACGTCATGTGGCGGTGCGACTGGTCGTTGATGATCTGCGCGTATTCCTTGTAGGTCTCGTACTTGTTGGAGCGCGCGCTGTGCTGCAGCTTGGCGATCGCGTCGGGCGTCCACATGTGCTCCTCGCCGCGCACCCGCCACGCGTATTCGCCACCGGCGTCGAGCATGTTCTCGAGCACCGGATCGTCTCCGAACGCGGCCTTGTGCATGCGGATCGCCTCTTCGGCGACCTCGAACACCCCGATGCCGCCGACCTGGCTCGCGGTGCCCTTGAAGAACTTCTGGACCAGATCCTTGTCGAGCCCGATCGCCTCGAACAACTGCGCGCCGCAGTAGCTCATGTAGGTCGACACGCCCATCTTGGACATGATCTTCGACAGGCCCTTGCCAATCGCCTTGACGTAGTTGTAGATCGCCTTCTCGGCCGACAGGTCGCCAGCGAGTTCCTTGTGCATCGAGGCGAGCGTCTCCATCGCGAGGTATGGGTGGACCGCCTCGGCGCCGTAGCCGGCGAGCACGCCGAAGTGATGCACTTCCCTGGCCGAACCGGTTTCGACGACCAGACCGGCCGTCGTGCGCAGGCCCTCGCGCACCAAGTGCTGGTGGATCGCCGACAAGGCCAGCAGCGCCGGAATCGCGACGAAATCGCGGTTCATCTGGCGGTCGCTGATGATCAGGATGTTGTGGCCGCTCCTGATCGCGTCGACGCTTTCCGCGCACAGCGATGCGAGCTTGGCTTCGACGCCTTCATCGCCCCAGACCAGCGGGTACGTGATGTTCAGCTCGTAGCTCTTGAACTTTGCGCCGGTGTGCTTCTCGATCTCGCGCAGCCGCGCCATCGCCTCGAAATCGAGGATCGGCTGCGGCACTTCGAGCCGCATGGGCGGGTTCACCGCGTTGATGTCGAGCAGGTTCGGCTTCGGGCCGATGAACGACACCAGCGACATCACGATCGCCTCGCGGATCGGGTCGATCGGCGGGTTCGTGACCTGCGCGAACAGCTGCTTGAAGTAGTTGTAGAGCGGCTTGTTCTTGTCCGACAGCACCGCCAGCGGCGAGTCGTTGCCCATCGAGCCGATGCCCTCTTCGCCGGCCTGCGCCATCGGGCTGAGCAGGAACTTCAGGTCCTCCTGCGTGTAGCCGAAGGCCTGCTGGCGGTCGAGCAGCGATTCGCTGTGCGGCGCGGGCTGCGCGCCGGCCGGCACGTCGTCGAGCTTGACGCGCACGCTCTCGATCCACTGGCGATACGGCTTGGCGGACGCGAACTGGTTCTTCAGCTCCTCGTCCTCGATGATGCGGCCCTGCTCGAGGTCGATCAGCAGCATCTTGCCCGGCTGGAGGCGCCACTTCTTGACGATGCGGTTCTCCGCGATCATCGGCAGCACGCCGGATTCGGAAGCGCCGACCACCAGGTCGTCGTCGGTGACGATGTAGCGCGTCGGGCGCAGGCCGTTGCGGTCGAGCGTGGCGCCGATCTGGCGTCCATCGGTGAAGACCATTGCGGCCGGGCCGTCCCACGGCTCCATCATTGCGGCGTGGTATTCGTAGAACGCGCGGCGGCGCTCGTCCATCGTCGCGTGCTGCTCCCAGGCCTCGGGGATCATCATCATCGCGGCGTGGGCAAGCGAGTAGCCGCTCATCACCAGCAGTTCGAGCGCGTTGTCGAAGGTGGCGGTGTCGCTCTGGTGCTCGAAGCTGATCGGGTACAGCTTCTTCAGGTCGTCGCCGAGCACCGGCGACTTCATCACGCCCTCGCGGGCGCGCATCCAGTTGAAGTTGCCCTTGACGGTGTTGATCTCGCCGTTGTGCGCCACCATCCGGTACGGGTGCGCGAGCGGCCACTCGGGGAACGTATTGGTCGAGAAGCGCTGGTGCACCAGCGCGAGCGCCGAGGTGACGCGGGTGTCCTGCAAGTCCTTGTAGTACTTGCCGACCTGGTCGGCGAGCAGCAGACCTTTATAGATGACCGTGCGGCAGCTCATGCTGGGCACGTAGTACTCGCGCGAATGGGTCAGCTTGAGCGCCTGGATCGCGCTCGACGCGGTCTTGCGGATCACGTAGAGCTTGCGCTCCAGCGCATCGGGCACGATCACGTCGGGGCCGCTGCCGATGAAGATCATCTTCAGGATCGGCTCCTTGGCGCGCACGGTGGGCGACATCGGCATCTCCGCATCAACCGGCACGTCGCGCCAGCCGATCAGGATCTGGCCTTCGGCCTTGACGGCGCGCTCCAGTTCCTGCACGCAGGCCAGGCGCGACGCATGCTCCTTGGGCAGGAAGATCATCCCGACGCCGTACTCCCCGGGCGGCGGCAGCGTGATGCCTTGGGCGGCCATGTCGGCGCGGTAGAACTCGTCGGGGATTTGAATCAGGATCCCTGCACCGTCGCCCATCAGCTTGTCGGCGCCGACGGCGCCGCGGTGATCGAGGTTCTCCAGGATCTTCAGGCCTTGCTCGACGATCGAGTGCGCCTTCTGCCCCTTGATGTGGGCGACGAAGCCGACGCCGCAGGCATCGTGCTCGGACGTCGGGTCATACAAGCCACGTGTCTGGGCGCTCGTGAGTTCGGCATCGGAGGGCGCCGCGGCGGACGAGGGATCTGTAGTAAGGGGCATGGCGCGCGCTCCGGAGGCTCAAAACGGCTGGGAAGGATACTGCACTGCAGCATAGTTCTCAACACAAACAGTCGGGGTCTGACACCAATTAACTCTCAGCGATCAGTTCGACTCAGGAAATCGGGGACAGATCAGCGTTGCGCAACGCGCGGCCGCCCCGGCGAGGCCGGCCGGGGCCGCCTTTCGGCCTGTTGCGCCGCGGTCGCGAGAAACCCGTCGGAACCGACCGCCCACCCATGCGCGGCCGCATGCAAGATTGCTGCCAACTGGCGCTCCGGAGGCCCGTCCGCGGCGTAGCGCCGGTAGGCCGCCTCGCGCTCGAACGGCGTGTTCCCCAGCGCCCAGAACGACGGGTGCGCGACGACGAGCGTATCGGCCTGCCCTGTCAGGTGGTGACCGGCGCTGCTGCGCACATCGTCGGCGCCCGGCTCGGCGAGCGCCTCGACGAAGTACATCGCGGCGGGCAGCTGCGAAGCGGCTTCGATCACCGCCGAGCGGAACCGCCCTTCCCAGGGCGTGCCGTTGCGCGCGTGACGCTGGTTGAACTGGCGCACGTAGCGGCGTCCGACCGATTGCATCATCCGCCCGAGTCCCTCGGCATCGCGCGGGGTCACGAGCAGGCGGACTTCGCGCGTCAACAGGCCATAGGCATGGATCGCCACACCCGCCTCGCGCCCCGCCTCACGCACGCTGGCGAGGTAGGCGTCGCGATCATGCTCGTCGATGAAGACCGGCTGTCCGTTGTGACCGCGATGGACGACCACATGCAATTCGCCGGGCAGGACGATTCGGCGCAGGCGTGCCACTGCAGCGTCCCGACCGCGTCAACCCTGCCAGTCCAGGCCGCTGCGCCCCGGTCCGAACAGGCGCGCGTGCTCGCGCAGCGCGAACCGGTCGGTCATGCCGGCGATGTAGTCGGCCACGGCTCGATGCTGCGGCGTGCGCAGCGCATGCGTCGCCGGCAACTGGGCCGGGTCGGCGCTGTACGCGTCGAACAGATCCGCCACGACCTGGCGAGCCGACTGGGTCGTCTGCACCACGCGCGGGTGTCGATAGAGTCCCGAACGCAAGAACGCCTTCACCTCGCGCGAGGCGGTATGCGCGTCGTCGCTGCAGGCCATCAACGGCCCCGCCACGCGCGCGGCATCCGCGTCACGCGGCGAGGTGCGCGCCAAACGCGACGCACTGGTGTCGATCAAATCGTAGACCTGCGTCGACAACATCCGTCGCAAGGCCTCGAACAACAACCGGCGCCCCGCCAGCGCCGGGTGCGCCGCAAGCGACTCGCGGTGAAAGCGCTCAAAGGCCGGCAGCTCCAGCAGTTGCTCGTAGCCCAACAGTCCGGATCGGACCCCGTCATCGATGTCGTGGGTGTTGTAGGCGATCTCGTCGGCCAGATTGCACAGCTGCGCCTCGAGACCGGGCTGGGTGTGGTCGATGAAGCGCCGGCCCACGCCCCCGGGCTCGCGGGCCTCGAGCGCTCGCGCGTTGCGCGCCGAACAATGCTTGAGGATGCCCTCGCGCGTCTCGAATGTGAGATTGAGGCCGTCGAAATCGGGATAGCGCTCCTCCAGCTCGTCGACGACGCGCAGACTCTGGAAGTTGTGTTCGAAGCCGCCGCTGTCCGGATGCGCCTTGCGCAGGCAGGCGTCGAGCGCATCCTGCCCGGCGTGGCCGAACGGCGTGTGGCCCAGGTCGTGCGCGAGCGCGATCGCCTCGCACAGGTCCTCGTTCAGGCCCAGGGCACGCGCGACCGAACGCGCCAGTTGCGCGACCTCGAGCGAGTGCGTCAGGCGCGTACGGAAGAGATCGCCTTCGTGATTCAGGAAGACCTGGGTCTTGTAGACCAGGCGCCGGAAGGCCGTGCTGTGGACGATGCGGTCGCGGTCGCGCTGGAAGTCGTCGCGCGTCGGTGCCGCGGGCTCGGGCCGGGCGCGGCCACGAGAATGCGCGGCCCGGCTCGCCCAGGCGGCCGGGGCGCGAGCAGGCTTCGTCATCGGGTTCACGCCGTGGCGTCGTCGATCACCTGCGCCACCAGGGCATCGGGCGCCGTGCGAACGCCCGCGCGCCCCGGAGACTCGATCACGACGAAACGGATCTCGCCGTCGCGCGCCTTCTTGTCGACGCGCATCAGCTCGAGGTAGCGGGCCGCCCCGAGGCGCGGCCCGCGCACCGGCAGCCCCGCGCGTTCGATCACGCGGACGATGCGGTCCTGGTACGCCCGATCGATCAACCCGAGGCGCCGCGACAGGTCGGCCGCCATGACCATGCCGCAGCCGACCGCCTCGCCGTGCAGCCATTCGCCGTAACCCAGACCGCTCTCGATCGCATGCCCGAAGGTGTGGCCGAAGTTGAGAAGCTCACGCACGGCAGCCTCGCGCTCGTCGCGCGCGACGATGTCGGCCTTGATCTCGCACGAACGGCGAACCGCGTGCCGCAACGCCGCGCGGTCGCGGTCCAGCAGCGCGGGCAGGTTGCCCTCGATCCACTGCAGGAACGATTCGTCGGCGATCGGCCCGTACTTGATCACCTCGGCCAGTCCGGCGCTGAACTCGCGCGCGGGCAAGGTGTCGAGCACGTCGAGGTCGGCGATCACCCGCAGCGGCTGGTTGAACACGCCGATCATGTTCTTGCCGAGCGGATGATTCACCGCCGTCTTGCCGCCGACCGACGAGTCGACCTGCGCGAGCAGCGTGGTGGGCACCTGCACGTAGGGCACGCCGCGCATGTAGCAGGCGGCGGCGAAACCGGCCATGTCGCCCACCACCCCGCCGCCAAGCGCGAAGACGATGGTCTTGCGGTCGCAGGCCGCGCCGAGCAACGCGTCGAAGATCGTGTTCAGCGTCGCCAGGTTCTTGTGCGCTTCGCCGTCGGGCAGCACGATCAGCTGCACCTGCGCAAAGGCGGGCCGCAAGGCCTGCGTGAGTCGCGCCGCCAACAGGGGCGCGACCATCTCGTTGGTCACGATCGCCGCCGCAGCGCCGGCCGGCAGGCCCTCGAACGTGTCGGCGCGGCCGAGCAGGCCGGAGCCGATCAGGATGTCATAGCTGCGCTCGCCGAGATCGATCGCGACCCGTTCAACGTCATGGGAGTTCATCGGCGAAGTGTACGAGCCACGGCAAACGGGCGTCGCTCCCCGCCGCCGCTCAGTGCGGCGGTGCGTCGATCGGCGACGGTACGCCGGAGGCGTCGATCACGCCGGCAAGCTCGAGTTGCATGAGGATCATGTTGACGAGCGTGGGGACGGAGGGGCGGCCCGTATCGACGCTGAAGTGCGCGGTTTCGCGATAGAGCGGATCCCGGGTCGCGTACAGCTCTCGCAGTCGCGTCAGTGGATCGGCCACCTGCAGCAACGGGCGCTTGGTATCGTGGCGCAGGCGCCGGAAGAGGTCCTCGGGCGTGGAACGCAGGTAGACGACTGTCGCATGGCGGTTGAGGCGTTCGCGCGTCGCTTGTCGCAGGATGGCCCCTCCGCCGGTCGCGAGTACCTGTCGGGGCTTGCCCAGCAAGTCCGCGATGACCTGCTCCTCGATGTCGCGAAATCGCGCCTCGCCTTCGCGCTCGAAGAAACTACTGATAGAGCAGCCCACCTGGCGCTCGACGAGCGCGTCGGAGTCTGCGAATTCCCAGTTCAGCCGACGCGCAAGTTGTCTGCCGACCGTGGACTTGCCTCCGCCCGGCATCGAGACCAACGCAATCAGCTCAGGCCTGCTCACGGCAGATGTACCAGCGTCACAGCTGGAATCCGTGGGCAGTGGAGGCCGGCTGGCGTCAGGCCCCAGGCGTCGTCGTCACCGTCAACGTGACGTTGTTGCCGAGCTTGTCGACGACGACGATGTTGCCGGGCGAGACACAACCACCCAGCGTGGTGATCGTGAAGCTGCCCCCACGGTCGCTGACGGTTCCGGTACTCAGTGCGATGAAATCCGGCACGGTGTTGTCGATCCGATACGGTGCGGCGCCGCCATACACAAATATGGTGGCGGTTCCGCCGCCGGGGCATACGCCAACGGACGTGCCTGCCGGCGGCGCCGTGAATGTCACGGTGCTCGGAACAATGCTGAACGCCGTCGGCGAACCTGCTTCATCGTCTCCTCCGCCGCCGCACGCAGCCAATACGGTGGCCGCAACCATGGCGGAAAAAACGGCAGCCTGCATCCCTGTTTTCATCGCTCGCACCTGCTTTGATAGTGTTCTACGTACGCTCCGCGCTGACTGGCTGGAGCGTCACCGCGCTGCCGTCCGGTCCGTGACGACCTTGGGCGTGAGGAAAATCAGCATCTCGGTCTTGGTGCTCGACTTCGTCCGGGTCTTGAACAAATTGCCGAGGTACGGCACATCGCCAAGCAGCGGAACCTTGGAGATATCCTCACGTTCGTTCTGCTCGAAGATGCCGCCGATCACGACTGTGCCGCCATTCTCGATCAACACCTTGGTCTGCACGTGCTTCGTGTTGATTGCAAAGCCGGCAATACCCGCCGACGTGCCGCGACTGTCCTTGGTCACGTCCACATCGAGAATCACGCTGCCTTCAGGCGTGATCTGCGGCGTGACCTCGAGCTTCAGGTTCGCCTTGCGGAAGCTGACCGCCGTCGCGCCACTGGAAGTGGACGACTGGTAGGGGATTTCTTCACCTTGCTCGATCAATGCCTTCTGCTGGTCGGCCGTGATGACGCGGGGGCTCGAAACGATCTTGCCCTTGCCTTCGGCTTCGAGGGCGGAGAGTTCCAGGTTGAGGAATCGGTTCGCCCCGGCGGTGAAGAGCGACAGCGCAAAGGACGCGGGGCTGGCGTCGCCACCCAGCGGATTGCCGGCTGGAAGGCTGACGAAGTTCGTATCGTTGAAGCCGCTGGTCGCGCCCGGTTGCTGGGTTTGCGTGCCGACCGCGTTCAGGTTGCCGCCGACGCCGATGTAATTGCTGCCGCCGACGTTGTACCCGGAGATGCCGCCGCGAGCGCCACGGTTGTCAACCAAGCCCAACTTCACGCCGAGCGAGCGTCCGAAGGAATCGTCCGCGATCACGATACGTGATTCGATCAACACCTGGCGCACCGGGATGTCGATCTTCGCGATCATGTCTTGAATTTCCTGAAGCTTCGACGGCGTATCGCTGACGAACATCTGATTCGTGCGCGCTTCGTAGATGACGCTTCCGCGGCTCGAGAGGATTCGCGAATTTGTTCCTGCAGCTCCTTGACCGCCCTGGCCGGTCAGCCCGTTCGCGACATCAGCCGCCTTCGCATAGTTCAACTGGAACGACTGCGTCCGCAGCGGTTCGAGCGAAGCGATCTGGGCCTTGGCCTCGAGCTCGACCTTTTCCTTGGCGTTGAGTTCATCCTTCGGCGCGATCAGGATCACGTTGCCGGACTTGCGCAGCCCGAGGCCCTTGGCCTGCAGGATGATGTCGAGCGCCTGGTCCCACGGCACGTCCTTGAGGCGCAGCGTGACGTTGCCCGTCACCGTGTCGCTCGTCACGACGTTGAAGTTCGTGAAGTCGGCGATCACCTGCAGCAGCGCACGGACCTCGATGTTCTGGAAGTTCAGCGACAGCTTCTCGCCCGCGTAGCCCGGGCCCTGCGTGAGCTTGTTCGGGTCGACCTTGCGCTGGCGCACTTCGAGCACGAACTGGTTGTCGCTCTGGTAGGCGCTGTGTTCCCAGTTGCCGCGGGGGTCGACGGTCATGCGGACACGGTCGCCGTTCTGCGTGGTCGTGATCGACTGCACCGGCGTGCCGAAATCGGTCACGTCGAGTCGACGACGCAGGTTGTCGGGCAACGACGAACGCAGGAACTCGACGACCAGACTCTGCCCTTGCTGGCGGATGTCGACGCCGACCTGGCTGTTCGGCAGTTCGACGACGACGCGACCGGCGCCATCGCTGCCGCGGCGGAAGTCGATGTCCTTCAGCGACAGCGGGTTGCGGTTCAGGCTGGGCGCGAAGTTGCCGGAAGGTGTCGCGGCCGGCGCGGCCGCCACGGCGGCTTCCGGTGCAGGGCCACCGTCCAACACAAGGAGCAGCACCTTGCCCTGCACCTCGGCGCGGTAATTGGCGGCCTTCTTCAAGTTCAACACGAGACGCGTGCGCTCCCCGGCCTGGGCGACATTGACCGTGCGCAGATTGCCCTGGTTGATCTCGACGCTCGATTTGCCGAGGGCGTTGGAGACGCCCGGGAGGTCGATCGCGATGCGCGGTGGCGTCTGGATCGCGAAGCCGGCCGGCACGGCGGTCAGCGGTTCCGACAATTCCACGCGGATCACTTCGGAGCCGGCCTGCTGGCTGCTGCTGATCGACTGGATCGCGTTCTGGGCCAGCGCGCTCGCGCAGGCACCCAACGACAACACGAGCGTCAAGGCACGGGCGCGCCATTTAGCGGTCATCTGATTCTCCTGATTGCTCTTCATCGCGCCTTCTCCTGAAGCTGGAGGGCGCTGGTGCGCTCAATCCATTCACCGGCTGCATCCTGAACGATTTCCCGGAGCGCCACGTCGGTCTCCGAGATCTTGGTGATCTTTCCGTAGTTCTGGCCGATGTAGTCGCCCGGCTTGACCTGATAGAGCAGGTTGTCGACCCGCAGCAGCGCGTACTGGCGACCGCCACGCACGACGCTGCCGACCATCGACATGCTGTCGAGCGGGTAGGCCTCGAGCGGTTCCTTGCGGCGGTTGATCTCGGCCGACAGCAGGGAATTCGGCTGCCGCGCTTCCTGCTTGAGCGCTACCGTCAGCTTCTGGTTGCTGAAGGGCTCGACACCGCTCAGCGCCACATAGGGCTGCGGCACGAATTGCTTCGGGGCGGCGATCGGCTCGACGTTCGGCTTGACCTCGCGGCGCTGCTGGTCCATCCACTGGCTGAGCTCTTCCTGTTCGCCGCCGCAGCCCGCCAGCCCGACGCCGAGCGCCACGCTGATGAGACAGAGCGAGAGCCGCGACGATCGTGCTGCTTTCGCGCTCATTTCTTCGCTCCCGGCTTGGCCTTGGCAGCCGCGGCCTTGGTGGCTTCGAGTTCGGTCTGGTCCAGATAGCGGTAAGTGCGCGCAGTCGCCTCCATCGCGAGCGCGCCCGTCGTTCCCGGCGCGGTGCTGATGTTCATGTTGTGCAGCGTGACGATGCGCGACAGGTTGGCGATGTCACCGGCGAACGCGCCCATGTCGTGATATCGCCCCGACACGCGAATCGCGATCGGCAATTCCGCGTAGTAGTCCTTGACGATCACCTGGCCCGGGCGGAACAACTCGAACTGCAGTCCGCGTCCGAGTCCTGCCTGGTTGATGTCCGACAGCAGCGCGTCCATTTCGGCCTTGCCGGGCAGTTGCTTCTCGAGCTGCGTGACGTAGCCTTCGACCTGCAGCTTCTGCTTGCGCAATTCGGCCAGGTTGACGGCCTGCGCGAGCTTGGCGCGGTAGTCCGCTTTGAGCGTCGGCTCCTTGGCGCGCTCGGCGTCGAGCTCTTCGTGCGAAGTCTGCAGCAGCAGGAACCAGCCGAGCACCACGACCGCCACGGCGACGAGCGCCCAGACGGCCAGCTTGGGCAGCAGCGGCCACTGCCCGGGCTGGTTCGGGTTCAAGCCGCGGAACTGCGAAGCCGCGCCTTCGAACACCGAGTTCAGGTCGAGATTGATAGGGGTTGCTTTGGTCGCCATGGCGGGTCAAGCCTTCTTCGCCGCGGCCGCGGCACTGGCCGGGGCGCTGGCAGGGATCGCCTGAGCGGCCGCCTTGTCCTGCGGACGCTTCACGGTCAGACGCATGGAAAAGTCGAACAGGCGCTTCTGCTCGCGATTGGCGCCAGTCACGACCGTGGCCTTGCTTTCGATCAGTTCCGGCTTCACGAGCCACTCGGAGTTGTAGGCGGTGTTGCGCAGAAACTCGGAGATGCGTTCCTGGGTCTGCGCGATGCCGGTGATGTTCAGAATCTGCCCGTCCTGCCTCATGGCGGTGAAGTACATCCCCTCGGGCGTCTGGCGCACGAGCTCGTTCAGGATGTGGACCGGCACGTTGCGGTCCGTCTGCAGATCCTCGACGGCTTTCTGACGCGCCACCAGCGAGGCGATCTCGGCCTTCAGGTTCGCAATGTCCTTGATCTCGAGTTCGAGTTTCGCGATCTCGGTGGCCAGGAACTTGTTGCGGTCCTGCTGCGCCGACTTCAGCTGCTCGACCACGAGGTACCAACCGCCGACGACGCCCAGGCCCACGACGGCCGCCACGCCCAGGCCCGCGAAGAACGCGATCTTGCGGCGCTTGCGTCGTTCTTCCCGGTGCGGGAGTAGATTGATCAGGATCACTGCACGAACCTCCGCATGGCCAGACCGCAGGCCGTGAGATAGGACGGAGCCTCGCGACGAAGCTTGCTCTCACGCACCGCCGAGCCGAGCTTCATGTTCTCGAACGGGTTCACGACCATCGAGGCGAAACCGGTCAGTTCGGTGACGCGGTCCTTGAGGCCGGGCAAGGTGGCCGTGCCGCCCGCCAGCATCACGTAATGCACCTTGTGGTGCGGCGTGCTGGTGAAGAAATACTGCAGCGCCCGGCCGATCTCCTGCGACAGGCTGTCGACGAACGGCGCCAGCAGGGTGGCCTCGTAGTCGTCCGGCAAGTCGGCGGCGAGCTTCTTCTGTTCCGCTTCCTCGTACGAGAAGCCGTACTGGCGCGAGATCAGTTGCGTGAGCTGCGATCCGCCGAACGCCTGGTCGCGGTCGTAGAGCATCTCTTCGTCGCGCAGCACCTTGAGGCTCGTGGTGTCCGCGCCGATCTCGAACAACGCGACGAGCGCATCCTTGCCCTCGTTGGGAAGCGACGCGATCACGCGGCTCATGGCAAGGCGCGACGCGTGCGATTCGATGTCGAGCACCACCGGCGTCAGACCGGCCGCTTCGGCCAGGCCCTGTCGATCCTGCACACGATCCTTGCGCGAGGCCGCGATCAGCACCTCGACATCTCCCACCGAGGTCGGGCTCGGGCCGATCACGCAGAAGTCGAGGCTGACCTCGTCGAGCGAAAACGGAATGTACTGGTTGGCCTCGGTCTCGACCTGCACCTCGAGTTCTTCCTCGCGCAGGCCGGCGGGCAGCATGATCTTCTTGGTGATCACCGCAGACTGCGGCATCGCCATCACGACGTGCCGTGTCTTGGTGCCGCTCTTGGACACCACGCGCTTCACGGCCTCGGCGACCTCGTCGAATTTCTCGATCTGGCCATCGGCAATCCAGCCCTTTTCGAAGCTCTCGACGCCGAACCGCTCGACCACGTATTCGCCGGTTGCCGACTGTCCCAACTCCACGAGCTTCACGCTGGATGAGCTGATGTCCAGCCCGATCATCGGCGGATGTTTGCGGCCCAACAACGTGTCTAGGAAGCTCACGACGCCTTTCCACCAGCTGTGAAGAAACGTGCTGGATTGTTAATAAGTTACTTCAATGCTAGCAGTAAAGCCTTTGTGCCACAAAGAAAAATCCGGTTTGCGGCACGCGCGCTCGTTGCAAAACTCACACGCTAACAAACGTTGCTCGAGGTCGCCGAGCGCATTCTCGAAAGCATTCGGCGGGCCACCCCACGAAGGGCCGAAAAGCGTCACTCCCTGCAAGATCGGCCTCGCCACGGTTTTCTATAATGCGAACTTGCAACGTGGAGTGACATGAGCGAATCCGAGCGCGCGCGCAAGCGCCCTGCCGATGAACCTGCCGCGCGCGGCACCCACCTCCCGCGTTGGGCCCGCTGGGTGAGTCGCAGCGCACTCTGGCTGGTGGGCTTGATCGCGACCGGCGTCATCACGGTCGTCGTGCTGGTCGGGATCGCGCTGTCGGTGGCCTATCCCAACCTGCCGGAGATCGGCGGGCTGATGGATTACCGGCCGAAACTGCCGATGCGGGTGTTCTCGTCCGACGGCGTGTTGCTGGGCGAATACGGCGAGGAGCGACGCAACTTCGTGCCGCTCGCGCAGATTCCCAAGGTCATGCAGCACGCGGTGTTGGCCTCGGAAGACGCGCGGTTCTACGAGCACAGCGGCGTCGACATCAAGGGCGTGCTGCGGGCCGGCCTGGCCCAGTTCAACCGCTCGCGCAGCCAGGGCGCGTCGACGATCACGATGCAGGTCGCGCGCAACTTCTACCTGTCGACCGAGAAGACCTACACCCGCAAGATCTACGAGATGCTGCTGGCCTTCAAGATGGAGAGCCTGCTGACCAAGGACCAGATCCTCGAGGTCTACATGAACCAGATCTTCCTGGGACAGCGGGCCTACGGCTTCGCATCCGCCAGCGAGATCTACTTCGGCAAACCGCTGAAAGACCTGTCGATCGCCGAGGCCGCGATGCTTGCCGGCCTGCCCCAGGCGCCGTCGGCCTACAACCCGATCAACAACCCCGAGCGGGCCAAGAACGGCCAACTGCGGATCCTCGATCGCATGGTCGACAACGGCTACATCACGGCCGAGCAGCGGGACGCCGCGCGCCAAGAGCCGCTGCGCTACCGTGAACCGTCGGAGGTCGCGGTGCACGCCGAGTATGTGGCCGAGGCCGCGCGCCAGCTGATCTTCACCCAGTACGGCGAAGATGCCTACACCCGCGGCCTGAATGTCTACCTGACCCTCAAGTCCGCGGACCAGATGGTGGCGTACCGCGCGCTGCGGCGCGGCATCATGGACTACGAACGGCGCCAGGTTTATCGCGGCCCTGAAGACTATGTCGACCTGCCTGCGGACCCGAAGGAAGTCGACGCCCGCATCGCCGAGGCGCTGCAGGACCACCCGGACAACGACGAACTGAAGGCCGCAATCGCCATCGAGGCGAGCCCGAAGAAGGTGGTGGCGGTGTTGCAGAACGGCGATGCGATCACGATCACCGGCGACGGCCTGAAGCCGGTCACCTCAGGCCTCGCGGTCAAGGGCAACCCCAAGACGCAGATCCGGCCGGGCGCGGTGATCCGTCTGATCCGCGGCACCGGCAAGGACGGCAAGCCCGGCGACTGGAGCATCACGCAACTGCCCGAGGTCGAAGGCGCCTTCGTCGCGATCGACCCACGCACCGGCGCCGTGCGGGCGATGGTCGGCGGGTTCGACTACGCGAAAAACAAGTTCAACCACGTGACGCAGGCCTGGCGCCAGCCGGGTTCGAGCTTCAAGCCGTTCATCTATTCGGCGGCCCTGGAGAAGGGCTTCACGCCCGCCACCGTGGTCAACGACGCGCCCCTGTTCTTCGACGCCGGCTCGACCGGCAGCCAGCCTTGGGAACCCAAGAACTACGACGGCAAGTTCGAGGGGCCGATGACGCTGCGCCGCGGTCTCGAGAAGTCGAAGAACATGATTTCGATCCGCATCCTGCAGTCCATCGGTGCACCTTATGCGCAGAACTGGATCACGCGGTTCGGTTTCGAAGCCGACAAGCACCCTGCCTACCTGCCGATGGCGCTGGGCACCGGTTCGGTCACGCCGCTGCAGATGGCCTCGGCGTACAGCGTGTTCGCCAGCGGCGGCTATCGCGTCAATCCGATGCTGATCAGCAAGATCACCGACAGCAAGGGCCGGGTGCTGAATGAGGCCACGCCGCCGGTGCTCAACGAATCGATGCGCACACTGGATGCACGCAACGCCTTCGTGATGGACTCGCTGCTGAACACCGTGGCGCTGCGCGGCACGGCCGCGGCGGCCCGGCGGGTGCTGAACCGACCCGACATCTACGGCAAGACCGGCACCACCAACGACTCGATCGACACCTGGTTCGCCGGCTTCCAGCCCAGCCTGGTGGCGATCGTCTGGATCGGCTATGACACGCCACGCAAGCTCGGCGACAACGAGACGGGCGGCGGCTTGTCACTGCCGATCTGGATCGAGTACATGAAGCACGCGCTGAACGGCGTGCCGGTCGAGCAGTACCCTGTGCCCGAAGGCGTCGTGAACATCGGCGACGAGTGGTTCTACGAGGAATACACCAGGGGCGCCGGTGTCGCCAGCGTCGGCCTGGAGGACAAACTGCCCGCCGCGCCCGACGAAGAAGAGCGAAAGAGCATCCTCGACCTCTTCAAGCGCTGACGAAAACTGTCATTCGGGGGCCGCGAAACGTAATTGTTGACCGGCCTGCTCGCTCGCACAGGCCGACAAGGCCTCGAAAAACTCGCCGCCGTGGCGCGTGTCGCGCCAGGCGCCGTCGACGAACTTGTAGTGAAAACCCCCGGATCGTGCCGCGAGCCACAGCTCGTGAAGCGGCGGCTGCGTGTTCAGGACGATCTTGCTGCCGTTCGGGAAGCTCATCTCCAGCAGCCCGCCGGTGCGGTGGGTGTCGATGTCGACCACATCGTCCTGCAGCCACCCGTCGATGCGCGCTTCGACGCTCGCCAGCAGGGCGCTGGTGCGCTGATCGTATTCGCTGTCGGTCAAAAGCGTGGGGCTGAGGTCGGCGGGCATGGTCGATAGAATCCGGGAATGTTGCAGCGCAAGATCAGTGTAGCGGCGGCCGCGAAGGCTGCGTCGGCGGTGGGCTCATGTCTCGCGCTGACCGTTTCGCTCACGGCCTGCGGTCAGAAGGGCCCGCTGAGCTTGCCCAAGCCGGCGACGCCCGGCGTCGCCTCCCAACCCGCTTCTGCCCCCCCAACCACCCCTGCCCGATGACCCTGCCCGGCTCCCCGCACATCGCCTATCGCGGCGACGATCTTTACATCGAGGGCCGTTCGGTCGCTGCGCTCGCTCGCGAGCACGGCACACCGCTGTACGCCTACTCGCAGGCGTCGATGCTGGACGCGCTCGCCAGCTACCAGCGCGCACTCACCGGCCGCGATCACCTGATCTGCTACGCCATGAAGGCGAATTCCAGCCTGGCGGTGCTGCAGACCTTCGCGCGTGCCGGTTGCGGGTTCGACATCGTCTCCGGTGGCGAACTCGAGCGCGTCCTCGCGATCGGGGTGCCCGCCACGAAGATCGTGTTCTCGGGCGTCGGCAAGACGCGCGCCGAGATGCGGCGGGCGCTCGAAGCCGGCGTGCTCTGCTTCAACGTCGAGAGCGAGGCGGAGCTGACGCTGCTGTCAGAAATCGCGGCTGCGGTCGGCAAGACCGCCCGCGTGAGCTTGCGCATCAATCCCGATGTCGACGCCGGCACGCACCCCTACATCTCGACCGGCTTGAAGGGCAACAAGTTCGGCATCGCGCACGAAGACGCGCTGGCCAACTACCTGCGTGCCGCCGCGCTGCCCGGCCTCGAGGTCGTCGGCATCGATTGCCACATCGGCTCGCAGATCACCGACGCCGGGCCCTACCTCGACGCACTGGACCGCCTGCTGGAACTGGTCGAGGCGATCGAGGCGCGCGGCATCACGATCCACCACCTCGATCTCGGCGGCGGACTGGGCATCACTTACACCGACGAGGCGCCGCCTTCGGCGGAGGCACTGGTGCGCAGCCTGCTCGAGCGCATCGACGCGCGCGGCCACGGCCATCGCAAGGTGATGTTCGAGCCGGGCCGGTCGCTGGTGGGCAACGCCGGCGTGCTGGTCAGCGAGGTGCTCTACGTGAAGCCGGGCAAGAAGAATTTCTGCATCGTCGATGCGGCGATGAACGACTTGATGCGCCCGGCGATGTACCAGGCCTGGATGAACATCGTGCCGTGCGTGAGGCGGGCCGAGCCCGTGGTGCTGTTCGACGTGGTCGGCCCCGTGTGCGAATCGGGCGACTGGCTCGGCAAGGATCGCGAGCTCGCGGTCCAGGCGGGTGATTTCGTCGCGGTGCTCTCGGCGGGCGCTTACTGCATGAGCATGGCCAGCAACTACAACACGCGTGGCCGCGCCGCCGAAGTGATGGTGGCGGGCGACGCCGCCTGGCTGATCCGCGATCGCGAGCCCGTGGCGGCGCTGTTCGCCGGCGAGCACCTCCTGCCCACCGGCTGACCGCCGCTAGATCCGGCCTTCTTCCACCCCGTGGCACGCGATCAGCGCGCCACCGAACATCTTCAGCGCCGGCCGCTCGGCCTTGCAGCGCGCATTCGCATGCGGGCAGCGGGGGTGGAAGCTGCAGCCGCTCGGCGGATTCAGCGGGTTCGGCACCTCGCCCTGCACGGGCGTACGGGCGCGACCGCTCATGTGAATGTCCGGAATCGCATCGAGCAGCATCCGCGTGTACGGGTGCCGCGGGCCGCCGAACAGGTCGGCCTTGTCGGCGAGCTCGACGATCCGGCCCAGGTACATCACGCCGACATGGTCGCTCACGTGGCGTACGACCGCGAGGTTGTGGGAGATGAACAGGTAGGTCAGGCCCTGCTCGCGCTGCAGGTCCTTCATGATGTTGAGCACCTGCGCCTGCACCGACACATCGAGCGCGGAGGTCGGCTCGTCGCAGACCAGGAACTCGGGTTGCGTCGCCAGCGCGCGGGCGATCGAGATCCGCTGACGCTGACCGCCGGAGAACTGGTGCGGGAACTTCTCGACGTCGGCCGCCGCGAGGCCCACCGATTGGAGCAACTGTGCGACGCGCACTCGCATCTCGTCCTTGGTCGCGGCCGTGCCGGAGCCGCTCGCGGTCTGCAGCAGGCCGTGCTCCTTCAGGGGCTCGCCGACGATGTCGGCCACCTTCCAGCGCGGATTCAGGCTCGCGTAGGGGTCCTGGAAGATCATCTGCATGCGGCGACGCAGCGCGAGCGCGTTCTTGGAACGGAACGTCGCTGCGGTGTCGACGCCGTCGAACTCGACCCGGCCCTGGGTCGGCGCGTAGAGACCCACCAGCAAACGCGCGACCGTGCTCTTGCCGCAGCCGGATTCACCGACCAGCGCCAGCGTCTTGCCGCGCTGGATCGAGAAGCTGATGCCGTCGACCGCGTGCACGAACTGGCGCGGTTGGCGCTCGATCATGCGGTTGAGCCACGGCGCCGACACGTCGAAGGTCTTCGCGAGATCGTGCACCTGCACGAGCGGCGCGCTCGGGTCGGGCTTCAGCACCGCGCTCATGCCGCCTCCTGCAGTTCAGGCGCGTGCAGCCAGCAGGCAGCGCGTGTTGCGCCCGCCGGCAGCAGGTCGGGCCGCTCCACGCGACAGCGATCGAACGCGCGCGGACAGCGCGGGTTGAACGCACATCCGGCCGGGATCGCCGTGAGCCGCGGCATCGCGCCATCGATCTGCAGCAGGCGCTCGCGGTCCTCGTCCATGGCGGGAATCGAACCCATCAGGCCGACCGTGTAAGGGTGAGCCGGGGCGTGGATCACATCGTGCACCGGGCCGATCTCGGCGATGCGGCCGGCGTACATCACGGCCACGCGGTCGCAGGTCTCGGCGATCACGCCCATGTCGTGGGTGACCAGCATCACCGCCGCGCCGTGTTCCTTGCACAGGCGCTTCAGCAGTGAAATGATCTGCGCCTGGATCGAGACGTCGAGCGCGGTGGTGGGCTCGTCCGCGACGATCAGCTTCGGCTCGGCCGCCAGCGCGAGCGCGATCACGACGCGCTGACGCATGCCGCCCGAGAATTGATGCGGATACTGGTCGATGCGCGCCTCGGCAGCCGGAATGCCGGTCTCCTGCAGCAGGTGGATGGCGCGCTTGCGGGCCTCGTCTGGGCTGAGTGGCAGGTGCGTCATGATCGTCTCGACGAGTTGCCGCCCGACCGTGTACAGCGGGTTCAACGACGTCAGCGGGTCCTGGAAGATCGCGCCGATGTGGCGCCCGCGGACCTTGCGCATCTCCTCGTACGGCAGGTTGTCGATGCGGCGGCCGCCGAACAGGATCTCGCCCGAGGCGACCCGGCCGGGCGGATCGAGCAGGCCGATGATCGCCGCGCCGGTCAACGATTTGCCGGCGCCGGACTCGCCGACGACGCCGAGGATCTCGCCCGGCGCGATCTGGAACGAGACGTCGTCGAGCGCGACGAGCCTGCCGCGGCGGGTCGGAAATTCGACGCGCAGGTTGCGGACTTCGAGCAGCGGGTGGGTCATGGTCGGTCCCCTCACCGCAGGCGCGGGTTCAGCGCGTCACGCAGCCAGTCGCCGAACAGGTTCATGCTCAGCGCGATCAGCAGCAGCATCGTGCCCGGGAAGATCACCAGCCACCAGGCGCCGCTGAACAGTTGCTTGTTGCCCTCGTTGATGAAGGTGCCCAGCGATGGCGAGGTCGGTGACACGCCGACGCCGAGGAACGACAGCGTCGCCTCGGTCTGGATCGCGAGTGCGAGGTGGATCGTGGCCAGCACCAGCACCGGACCCAGCACGTTGGGCAGCACGTGGCGGATCATGATGCGAATCGGCGGCACGCCGACGACGCGCGCCGCCTGCACGTACTCCTTGCTGCGCTCGACCATCGTCGAGCCGCGCACCGTGCGCGCGTACTGCACCCACCCCGGCAGCGCGATCGCCAGGATCAGCACGCCGAAGGCCAGCGAGTCGTGCGCCTGCGGGAACAGCGCGCGACCGACGCCGGCGATCAGCAGCGCGATCAGGATCGACGGGAACGACAGCATCACGTCGCAGACCCGCATGATGAAGCCGTCGATGCGCCCGCCCGCATAGCCGGACAATAGACCGAGCGACACGCCGATCAGCATCGACACCAGCACCGATGCGCCCCCGATCAGCAGCGAGATGCGCGCCCCGTACATCAGCGCGGAGAGCACGTCACGGCCCTGCTCGTCGGTGCCGAGCAGGTACTTGGCCTGTCCACCCTCCATCCACGCCGGCGGCAGCATCGAATCGCTGAGCTCGAGCGTGGCCAGATCGAACGGGTTGTGCGGCGCGATCACGCCGGCGAACAGCGCGACGATCATGCAACCCAGCGCAACCAGCGCCGCGCCGATCGCCATCGGCGAGGTGCGAAACGAGTGCCAGAAATCGCCGTCGAAGAAGCGCGCCCAGGCACTGGGCGCCGCAGTGGCGGGCGAAGAAGAAGCGTTCACGATGCGCGGCTGCAATCGATCACTTGGCCTTCATCGACACCCACTTGAAGTACATGTAGTTGGTGGGCAGCTGCGTCAGCGTCACGTTCTTGTTGTAGGCCCAGGCCAGTGCCTGCTGGTGCAGCGGGATGTGACCGACGTCGTCGGTGTGCACCTTGAAGGCCTCGCGAATCATTTCGTCGCGCTTGGTCTTGTCGGTCTCGGTCTGGATCTTCGTGGTCAGCTCGTCGAGCTTGGCATTGCTGTACGCGCCGAGGTTGTACTGGCCCTGACCCTTGTCCGTCGGCGTGGCCATCAGGTTGTAGAGCGCGTCGTGCGCATCGGCGGTGCTCGGCGTCCAGCCGAGCAGGTAGAAGCTGGTATCGCGGCGCAGGATCTTCGGGAAGTAGCTGACCTTGGTCTCGGTCTGCAGGTTCACCTTGACGCCGATGCGCGCGAGGTTGGCGGCGACGGCCTGGCAGATCGCCGCGTCATTCACGTAGCGGTCGTTCGGGCAGTTCATGCCGACCTCGAAGCCGCTCGGATAGCCGGCGTCGGCCAGCAGCTTCTTGGCCGCGTCCACGTCGTACGGCAGGCGCTTGTTCATCTCGGGCATGAAACCGCGCACGCCCGGGCCGATCATCAACGCGGTCGGCGCCGCTGCGCCGCGCATCACGCGTGCCTTGATCGTCTCTTCGTCGATCGCCTGGTAGAAGGCCTGGCGAACGCGCTTGTCCTTGAACGGGTTCTTGCCCTTCACGCTGCTGTTCAACAGTTCATCTCGCTTCTGGTCCATGCCCAGGAAGATCGTGCGCAGTTCGGGGCCTTGCAGGACGGTCAGATTAGGGCTGCCCTTGATGCGCTCGACGTCCTGGAGCGGCACCGGCTCCATCACATCGGACTCGCCCGACAGCAGCGCCGCGACGCGCGTGGCGTCGTTGCCGATCGGCGTGAACACGACCTCGTCGAGGTTACTCTCGACCTTGTCCCAGTAGTTGAAGTTGCGCACGATCACCGTGCGCACCGAAGGCTGGCGCTCCTTCAGCCGGAACGGACCGGTGCCATTGGCCTTGAAGCTGGCGGTGTTCTCCACGCCCTTGCGACGGTCGACCGGGCGCTCCGCCTTGTTCTCCTCGCACCACTTCTTGCTCATGATCGCGAACACGGTCAGCGTGTCCGGCAGGATTGGGAACGGCGCCACCGTCTCGATCTCGACCACCGAGTCGCTGACCTTGCGCACGTCCTTCACCGGTGCCACATAGCCACGCATGTCGCTGCCGGCGTCGGCCGCGCGTTTGAAGCTGAAGATCACGTCGTCGGCGGTGAACGGCGTGCCATCGTGAAACTTGACGCCCTTGCGCAGCTCGAAGCGCCAGACCGTCGGCGAGGTCTGTGACCACTTGGTGGCGAGCAGGGGCTGCACCGACATGTCCTTGCCGCGGCCGACCAGCGACTCGTAGACGCTGCCCATGAAGCTCAGCTGCAGCGATTCGTTCAGCGAGTGCGGGTCCATCGACTGCACGTCGCCCTGGTTCGACACGCGCAAGGTCACGGCCTGGGCGGCACCGACAGCCAGCGCTGCCGCGGCGATCACGAGGTTTTTCTTGAAGTTCATGGAGTCTCCTGGACGAAAGGGGATGCGAGGGAGGGTGGCCGCTCAGTGCGCAGCAGCCGACTTCTCGACCCGCAGGCGCGGATCGACGACGAAATAGAGCATGTCCACCGCGAGGTTGATCACGACGAAGATCAATGCGATCAGGCACAGGTAGGCCGCCATCACCGGGATGTCGGCAAAGGTCACGGCCTGGATGAACAGCAGGCCCATACCGGGCCACTGGAACACCGTCTCGGTGATGATTGCAAACGCGATCAGCCCGCCCAGTTGCAAACCGGTGATCGTGATGACCGGCACGAGCGTGTTGCGCAGTGCGTGGCCGAAGTAGACCACCCGGTTCGGAAGTCCGCGTGCGCGCGCGAACTTGATGTAGTCGGCGCGCAGCACTTCCAGCATCTCGGAGCGGACGAGCCGCATGATCAGCGTCAGCTGGAACACCGCGAGCGTGATCGACGGCAGGATCAGGTGCTTCCAGCCGTCGACGGTCAGGAATCCGGTGCTCCACTGGCCGAGCATCGTCACCTCACCGCGGCCGAAGCTGGGCAGCCACTTCAGCGTCACGGCAAAGACCAGGATCAGCAGGATGCCAATCAGGAACACCGGCAAGGACACGCCGAGCAGCGAGATCGTCATCAAAGCCTGGGACAGAAAACTGCCGCGACGCAGCGCGGCGTAAACGCCCATCGGAATGCCCAGCAGCAGCGCCAGAGACGCAGCGACGAAAGCCAGTTCGAGCGTTGCCGGCAGACGCTCCGCGATTAGGGAAGAGACCTTGCGCCCTTGCCTCAAGCTCAGGCCGAACTCGCCCCGGACCGCATTGCCGACGAAACGCGCGAACTGGAGCGGAAAGGGCTTGTCCAGTCCAAGGTCGACGCGCAATTGCGCGCGCTGCTCCGGCGTCGCGTCCTGACCGAGGATGTTGTTGACCGGGTCGCCGACATACTGGAACAGCATGAACGCGATGAAGGCCACCGTGAGCATCACGATGACAGCTTGGAAGAGGCGGCGCAGGACGAAAACAAGCATCGGGGAGTTGCGGGTTCAGTGCAGTGCTCACTGACGCAAGCGGTGTGCGATCAGAGCAAAACGCGAGCCAGCCGTCAAAGGGGAATGCACCGATACGGTGATCGGAACGTTCGAGTGGGGGGCAGAAAAGGGGCCCAAAAAAAAGCCGCCCGAAGGCGGCTTTCTGATTCTGACGACTGCTGGCACCAGGCCAGCGGGCGATCAGAAAAAGTGACGCAGACCGACTTCGGCGCCCGACGACTTGCCGCCGAAGGTCGGAGCTGCCGTTTGCGCGGCGCTGACCGACAGACGCGAGACGTTGCCGTTCTTCAGGTGCGAGTAGGTCGTGTAGACGGCCGTGCGCTTCGACAGGTTGTAGACATAGCCGACCTTGAACTGGTCGACCTTGTTGTCGACGCCGCTGCCGGTCAGCTTGCTGCGGTCGTAGCCAGCGTGGATTTCGCCTTGGCCGAGCGGCACAACGCCGCTGAACGAGAAGCGGTTCTCGCGGAACGAGCCCACGGTGTCGCGGTCGAAGTAGCCCATCAGCTTGACGACGCCGAGGTCGTACGAACCGCCGATGTTCCAGGTCTTCTGCTCGGCAGCGCCGCTTTGGAAGCGCTGTTGGGCATACGCTGCAGCGATGTCGAACGGGCCTGCGGCGAAGCCGATGCGGCCGCCAAGGTAACGACCCGGGTTGTTGCCGACGGTCGTGCCGTACAGCGACGGACCCGTGCCGCCTTCGCTGGCAGCGGCCATGAACTGGCCGTAGACGCCACCGATGCCGGACGGCAGGAAGTAGCCGATCGAGTTGTTGGCGCGCACGAACGTGGCGGTCGGCAGCTGCAGAACGTGGCTCGAGTCGCCCACGCCGTTGGTGCCGAAGGCATCAAAAATCGTGTTGTTCCAGAACGTCGGGGTGTAGTCACGGCCGAGGCGGACTTCACCGAAACCGCCCATCAGGCTGACGGTGGCACGGCGATTGAAGAACTGCGCGTTCGTGGTGCCCGAGTCGGCGTTGACACCGGCCAGCAGGACGAAGCCGGCCTTGAGGCCGCCACCGAGGTCTTCGATGCCCTTGAAGCCCAGCTGGCTGCTGTTGATGCCGTCTTGGCTCAGCGAGTAGCGACGCGCAGAGCCGTCATTCTTGACGTACTTGGCGTTCAGGTCGACCGTTCCGTAGAGGCTGACCGACGATTGGGCCGATGCGACACCGGCGAAAGCGCCCAGAACTGCGAGAGCGAGCAGAGATTTTTTCATTGCAACTATCTCCTAGGTTGAACAAGAGGTCCCGATCACGAATCACCCTCGTTGGGCAGATCAGGCACAACCCCCTCAGCGGAAGTTGTACGTATTGCACCAGAGGGGCCGGGTACTGGAAAGCCTTGGCGGGCAAAAAAGGACTTTATGTTGTCTCAGCACAACGAGCTTGCCGGCACCTTCGCTGCGTTATTCTGGCCACCTGTTTACCTCGTTGATCGCATGACCGAGACCCTGATCGACCCCCTCCTGAACGCCGCCGACAGCGCGCTCCGGACGCTCTCCGGCGCGGACACGGCAGCCCGCCCGCGACCGATCGCGAAGGCGGCGCCGGTCGAGCTGGACGCCGCCCAACGCCGCCTGTCCGGCGCGCTGATGCGGGTCAACCATGTCGGCGAGGTCTGCGCCCAAGCGCTCTACAACGCGCAGGCGCTCACCACCCGCGACCCCGCGCTGCGTCGCCAGTTCGAGCACGCGGCGCGCGAAGAGACCGACCACCTCGCCTGGACGCAGGAACGGCTGCGCGAGTTGAACGCCCGGCCCAGCCTGCTCAATCCCCTTTGGTATGCCGGTTCGTTCGCGATCGGGCTGCTGGCAGGGCGCGCCGGCGACGCGGTCAGCCTGGGCTTCGTCGACGAAACCGAACGTCAGGTGGAGCAGCACCTCGACAGCCACTTGCAACGTCTGCCGACCGATGACACCGCGTCACGCGCCATCGTCTCGCAGATGAAGCAGGACGAGGCGCGCCATGGCGCCGAAGCGCGCGCGGCCGGTGCCGCGCCGCTGCCGGCACCGGTTCGATGGGCGATGCGGCTCGCGTCCAAGGTCATGACGAGCACCGCCTACCGCATCTGAACCTCAGGCTGCCCGGATCTCGAAGCTGGTCGTGATCTCGGCCGTCTTCTCCAGCATGATGGTCGCCGAGCAGTACTTCTCGTGCGACATCTTCACCGCCCGCTCGACCACGGCCTCCTCCAGCGCCGGCCCCGTGACCACGAAGTGCAGGTGGATCTTCGTGAACACCTTCGGATCGGTCGGCGCGCGCTCCGAGGTCACGACGACCTGGCAGCCGCGCACATCGTGGCGGCCGCGGTGCAGGATCAGCACCACGTCGTAGGCGGTGCAACCGCCGGTGCCTGCGAGCACGGTCTCCATCGGACGGGGCGCCAGGTTTCGGCCGCCGCCATCGGGCGCACCGTCCATCATCAGCAGGTGGCCACTGCCCGTTTCGGCCGAGAACGCCATGCCGCTGGCTGGCATCCAGTTGATCGTGCACTGCATCGTCTTGTCCTCCCGGTCCGGCACCGATTGCGGAACCCTCGCATCGATTGTGCACACGCCGGCGACGCGGGTGGAGCGCCTGCTCTAAATGCATTCCCCTGATTTATTGCAGCGCAGCAAAAAACGTTCTACACTCGTCCGCATGCGGTGATCGATGCCGATCGGCTCTCACCCGAACGTTTGTCTCCTCCACCTCCTCCATTGGTGGATTCAGCCCAAGGCAGCAATGCCTTGGGCTTTTTTCTGCCCGTATGATGCAGCGCCGCAAAAGCCTGATCCGGAGACAACGCGCATGGCCGCCCCGAAGACCAAGACCGCCGCGCCCGTCGCGAAGTCGAACACCCCGCTCACGCTCGCCGACTACCTCCAGAAGATCCTGACCGCTCGGGTCTACGACGTGGCCATCGAGACGGCGCTCGAGCCGGCCCGCAACCTTTCGGCACGGCTGGCCAACCAGGTGTTGCTGAAGCGCGAGGACACGCAGCCGGTTTTCAGCTTCAAGTTGCGAGGCGCGTACAACAAGATGGCCCACCTGGCGCCGGCGCGGCTCAAGCGCGGCGTGATCTGCGCGTCGGCCGGCAACCACGCCCAGGGCGTGGCGCTGGCCGCCAAGCGCCTGGGCTGCAAGGCGCTGATCGTGATGCCGGTGACGACGCCGCAGGTCAAGGTCGACGCGGTGCGCTCCCATGGCGGCGAGGTCGTGCTGTTCGGCGAGAGCTATTCCGACGCTTACCTGCACGCCCTCGAGCTCGAAGCCAAGCGCGGCCTGACCTTCGTCCACCCATTCGACGACCCCGACGTGATCGCCGGCCAGGGCACGATCGCGATGGAAATCCTGCGCCAGCACCAGGCGCCGATCGACGCGATCTTCGTCGCGATCGGCGGCGGCGGCCTGATCTCCGGCGTGGCGGCGTACATCAAGTCGGTGCGTCCCGAGATCAAGGTGATCGGCGTGCAGACCCACGATTCCGACGCGATGCTGCGCTCGGTCAAGTCGGGCAAGCGCGTGCAGCTGCACGACGTGGGCCTGTTCGCCGATGGCACGGCCGTCAAGCTGGTCGGCCAGGAGACCTTCCGCCTCGCGCGCGAGCTCGTCGACGAGTACGTGGTCGTCGACACCGACGCCGCCTGCGCCGCGATCAAGGACGTGTTCCAGGACACGCGCAGCATCCTCGAACCGTCGGGTGCCCTGGGCGTCGCGGCGATCAAGCAGTACGTCGAGACGCACAAGTGCAAGGGCAAGACCTTCGTCGCGATCACCTGCGGCGCCAACATGAACTTCGACCGCCTGCGTTTCGTCGCCGAACGCGCGGAAGTCGGCGAGGAGCGCGAGGCGCTGTTCGCGGTGACGATTCCCGAGGAGCGCGGCAGCTTCAGGCGCTTCTGCGAGTTGCTGGGCCCGCGTGCGGTGACCGAGTTCAACTACCGCATCTCCGATGCGAAGCAGGCCCATGTGTTCGTCGGCCTCGCGACGACCAAGCGTGCCGAGTCGACCACGCTCGCCAAGCAGTTCAAGCGCCACGGCTTCGACACGCTGGACCTGACCGGCGACGAATTGGCCAAGGAACACGTGCGCCACATGGTCGGGGGTCGCAGCAGCCTGGCGCAGGACGAACGCCTTTACCGCTTCGTGTTCCCGGAGCGCCCGGGTGCGCTGATGCGCTTCCTGTCGAGCATGCATCCGGGCTGGAACATCACGCTGTTCCACTACCGCAACCAGGGCGCGGATTACGGGCGCATCCTCGTCGGCATCCAGGTGCCGCGGGCCGACAAAAAGGCGTTCAAGGCCTTCCTCGAAACCCTGGCGTACCCGTGCGAGGACGAGACCGACAACCCGGTCTATCGGTTGTTTCTGCGCTGAGGCCGGCGCGGGCTCGTTGCCGCGGCGCGGTGCGGGCCTCACAATCCCGGCGTCGTTGAGACTTCTCGAACACGCACCCATGTCGGTCAATCGCTCGCTGATCTCTGCCACGTCGAACCCGCTGCTCGAGCAGGCTCTGCGCCAGAAGCTCGCGCGGCGCGCCGAGACCACCGGCAGCCTCGGCGAATTGGAAGCACTCGCGGTGCGGCTCGGCCTGATCCAGAACACGCTGAAGCCGCGCTTTCGCACGCCGCAATTGGCGATCTTCGCGTCCGACCACGGCCTGGCCGTCGAGGGCCTGAGCGCTGCCGGCGGCCAGTCGACGGCGCTGCTCGCGCACCAGCTGCTGACTTCGCAACTGCCGGTGGCGGTCTTCGCCCGCATCCAGGGCCTCGAACTCTCGGTCGTCGACTGCGGCATCGCCGAATCGGTGAATCCGCACGCCCGGCTGCTCGCCCGCAAGATCGCCCACGGGACCCGCAACGCGCGCGTTACCGCCGCGATGTCGCTCGACCAGGCCCATGCAGCCATCCGGGCGGGCATGGAAATCGCCGATTCGCTGGTCGGCAACGTCGTTGTGTGCGCCGGCATCGGCGTCGGCTCGCACGCAAGCGCGGCGCTGGTGCTGTCGCGCCTGTCCGGCGCCAACCTCAGCGATTTGCTGATCGAGGGCCCCGACATGGAGGAGGCCCACCTGTCCCACCTGCTCGCCGTGCTGCAGACGGCCCAGGCCCGGCATCGCGACGTCAGCGACCCCGTGGAAGTGCTCGCCGCTTTCGGCGGGTTCGAGATGGCGATGATGGTCGGCGTGATGCTGGTCGCCGGCAGCAAGCGGCACCTGATCGTCGTTGACGGCATGCCGGCCTGTGCGGCGCTGATGGTCGCGGCGCGCATCGCGCCGGCCGTCACCGACTACTGCATCTACTGCCGCAGCCACAGTCACGAGGGGCTGGACCAGGCGCTGGCGCTGTTCCACGCCTCCGCGCTGCTCGAACTCGGCATGGAGAGCACCGATGGCACGGGGGCCACGCTGGCCTGGCCGCTGGTGCGCAGCGCTGCGGCGCTGCTGACCGAAGTGGCCGAAGGCGAAGAACCCGGCCCGACCCACCCCGGCTCGATCACCACCACGGACCTGCCGGCGACGACGCTCTGAGAGCGCCGGTCACCCGCTCACTGCGTCGGCGCGTTCGACTCGGGCCGGTTGACGGGCGGCGCCTGCGGCGGCGGCGGCACGGCCAGCGGCGGCGCGGGCGGCACATACTGCGGCACCGGCGCGGACGGCGCCAGCGGCGCGCCAGCACCACCCCCGATGTTGATCGGCAGCGTGCCCGTGGCGGCGGCCGCCAGCGGCGGCAGCTCGAGCGTGATGGTGGGTGCGCCCTGGGTCGGGCCGATCGACACGGTGCGCAGGCTGACCGACTGCAGCACCAGGTCGTTGTCCACCCGCGCGCCCACCGGATACGCCTTGGCCATCTTGCCGTCGACCGCGATCAGCGCGACGCCGTGCGTCGAGGACGAAGCGGTGGTCGACGCGTATTTCGGCGCGACGATGCCGAGCAGCTTGAAGCGGCTCGCGGCCTGGGGCGTTGCCACAGCCGCGGGCGCCGCGACCGGCGCGCTGCCGAGCAGGCGGGTCAGGTCGCCGCGCACCGCCGCGGTGTCGCCGACTGGCACGGCGTAGGCCGGCGCCACCGGCGCGCGGACGAACAGGCGCAAGCCCCAGAACACCGCGGTGGCGGCGACCAGAGCCCATATCACGAACGCTGACAGACGGGCGAGCATGCACGATTATGATTCAACCGACTTCAAACACCGGCCTCGCTGCCGGCAGGAAATTGCCATGACGTTGGTTCTCCACCTCGGCACCCGGCGCCGCGCCCGTGCACTCGCCGGCCGCCGACCGCGCGGCTTCACGCTGATCGAGCTGATGGTCGTGCTGGTCATCATCGGCGTGCTCGCCGCGCTGATCGTGCCCAACGTGCTCGAACGCGCCGACGATGCGCGTGTCACCGCCGCCCGCACCGACGTGAACAACCTGATGCAGGCCCTCAAGCTCTACAAGCTCGACAACCAACGCTACCCGAGCGCCGAGCAAGGCCTGAACGCGCTGGTCGCGAAGCCGACCGCCGGCGCGATCCCTCCGAACTGGAAGCCGTATCTCGACAAGCTGCCGAACGACCCCTGGGGCCACGCCTACCAATATGCGAACCCGGGCCTGAAGGGCGAGATCGACGTCTACAGCTTCGGCGCCGACGGCGTGATCGGCGGCGAAGCGAAGAACGCCGACATCGGTTCCTGGCAGTGATGAACCCGCTCGTCGAACACGAACGTTCGACGATCCCGCGCCGCGCCGCGCGGCGCGGCGGCGGCTTCACGCTGATCGAGCTGATGGTCGTGGTCGCCCTGATCGCGATCGCCAGCGCGGTGGCCAGCCTCGCGCTGCGCGACCCCGCGTCGACCCGGCTCGAACACGAAGGCGCCCGGCTGGTCGCCTTGCTGGAGTCGGCGCGGACCGAGGCCCGAGCGTCCGGCCTGACGGCCAGCTGGGAACCTCGGCCTGCGCAGGAAGGTGCGGAGGGCTTCCGCTTCGTCGGCTTCCCGCCGTCCTCGCAACTTCCCTCGAACTGGCTCGTGCCGGGCGTCCGCGCCGAGGTCATGGGCGCACGCGCGGTGCTGCTCGGCCCCGAACCGCTGATCGGCGCGCAGCGCATCGTGCTGCGGCTGGACGACCAGGCCCTGACCCTGGCCACCGACGGCCTCGGCCCGTTCGTCGTGGTGGACAACAGCACGCCCGTGGCGGGTCGGTCATGATCCGCTGGCGCGACCGCGGCTTCACGCTGATCGAAGTGATGGTCGCGCTGGCAATCGTCGCGATCACCCTCGGCGCCGGCATCAAGGCGGCTGGCGCGCTGACCGGCAACACCCAGCGCCTGGCCGACACCAGCGCCGCCCAGTGGTGCGCCGACAACCAGCTCACCGGCCTGCGCCTGAGCAAGCTGACGCCACCGATCGGCGACTCCGACTTCAGTTGCGTCGAGCTCGGCGTGACCTACCAGGGCCGGCTGTCGGTGCGACCGACGCCGAACCCGCTGTTCGTCAACGTCGATGCGCTGGTCGCCGACGCCAACGGCCAGGCGATCCTGAACCTGACGACGGTGCTGCGCAAATGAGCACCCCCGCAGCCGGCCGGCGACTCCAGGGCTTCACGCTTGTCGAAGTCCTGGTGGCGATGGTCGTGATGGCGATCATGGCGGTGATGGCCTGGCAGGGTGTCGACGGCATCGTCCGCACCCGCGACGCCAGCCAGGCGCGGCTCGAACAGACGCTGCGGCTGAACACCGTGATGGCGCAGTGGGAACAGGACCTGGCGTCGATGCAGGAAAGCCTGACCGTGCCCTACACGGTCGCCTGCGACGGGGCTTCGGTACGGATCGTGCGCCGCACGCCCGATGGCTTGCAGATCGTCGCGTGGAGCTTCCGGCCCGACGAAAACGGCGGCGGCGCCTGGGTGCGCTGGGCCGGGCCGTCGGTCACGACCACCGGCGAGTTGCAGGACAGCTGGCTGCGCAGCCTGCAGCTGCAAGGCACGGAGGTCGGCTCGCTGAAGACGCTCACCGGACTTCTCGGCTGGCAGGTGTATTTCTACCAGGGCAACGGCTGGGCCAACTGCCAGTCCACCGGCAACGTCGGAACCGTCGGCGGCACCACCACCGGCACGCCGGCGCCGCGCATCAAGCCGCCGGATGGGGTGCGGATCGTCCTCAGCTTCGCGCCCGGCAGCGGGCTGAGCGGCGACCTGACGCGCGACACGCTGCTGACGCCGTGAACGTCATGAGCGCTGCGAATCGCCGCCCTTCGCGCCCGCCAACGCGTCGCCAGCGCGGTGCCGCGCTGCTCACCGCGATGATCATCGTCACGCTGGTCGCGACGCTGGCCACGGCGATGGTCTGGCAGCAGTGGCGCGCGGTGCAGGTCGAGTCGGCCGAGCGCGCCCGGGCGCAGGCGGCGTGGATCCTGTCCGGCGCGCTTGACTTCGCACGCCTCATCCTGCGGGAGGACCAGAAGAGCGGCAAGCCGACCGCCCTGACCGAACCGTGGGCGACGCCCCTGGCCGAATCGCGGCTGTCGACCTTTCTCGCGATCGACAAGTCCAACGCCGACGACGGACCCGAGGCGTTTCTATCGGGCACGATCACCGACGCCCAAGCGCGCTACAACCTCTACAACCTGATCGTGCCCGGCGACGCGCAGTCGCCGCAGAAGATCGATCCGCCGGAACTGCAGACGCTGAAGCGCCTGTGCCTAAACATCGGTCTCGACGCCGGCATCGCCGACCGCATCGCGAACGGGCTGCTCGACGCCCGGATGGCGTCGACCGGCGCCGCACCGCTGTTGCCGCAAAGCGTCGCGCAGCTGCGCTGGTTCGGCATCGACGCCACCGCGGTTCAGACGCTGCAGGGCTATGTCGTGCTGCTGCCCGCCCCGACCAAGGTCAATGTGAACACCGCGTCGAAGGAGGTGCTCGCCGCCGCGATCGAGGAGATGGATCTGGCAAGCGCCGAGCGGGTGGTGCAGATGCGCCAACGGGCCCCGTTCAAGACCCTGAAGAGCTTCAGCGACGCGGCCGGGCTGGCCGAGATCAAGGGCCGGGTCGACGTCTTGAGTTCAGGCTTTTTCGAGGTGCGGGGCCGGCTGCGCCTCATCGACCGGGTGCTGGTCGAGCGCTCGCTGGTCCACCGCTTGCCGAACGGCCAGATCAGCGTCCTGCTGCGCGAGCGCATCGCCAGCCTCGAGCAGGTCGGCACATGAGCCCCGGCGCGCCTGCTGCCAGCACGCTACAACAACGAGCTCTAAGTCGTTGATTCACTTCAATTTGTAAACCACGCGTGCCTACAATGCGCGCGTAACCCGCTGCCGTCACACCATGTCGACCCTCGTTGTCCAGATCCCGTCGCGTTCGCGCCTGCGCAGCAGCGTCGGCGCCGTCGCGCCCGAGAACAGCGACACCGCGACAGACTATGTCTACGTGACAAGCCCCGACGGGCTGGTGCTCGAGACGCAGGGCCACTGCGCCGCTTCATTGTTGCCCAAGGCCACCTCGGTCGTCGCGGTGCTGGCCGACACCGATGTGAGCTGGCACCGCATCACGCTGCCGAAAGCCCCGGCCGCCCGCCTGCGGGCCGCGCTCGGCGGCGTGCTCGAAGACGCCCTGCTCGAGGATGCGGAAGACGTGCACCTCGCGCTCGCACCCAACGCCGTTGCTGGGGCACCGACCTGGGTCGCTGCCGTGTCCCGGCGCTGGCTGCGCGGCGAACTGGCCGCGCTCGAGAAGGCCGAGGTGTTCGTCGACCGCGTCGTGCCGATGGCCTGGCCCGACGAACCGCCGATCGGGCACTTCGCCGAAACCGATGTGGGCCCGAACGGCGCGCCGCACGGCATCGCGCTGCACTGGGCGCACGCCGACGGCGTGGCCAGCGTGCGCCTGCAGGGCGGACTGGCCCGGGCCCTGGTGCCGCAACCCGCACCGGCCGACACCCGCTGGAGCGCCACGCCCGGCGCCGTCGCGGCAGCCGAACAGTGGCTCGGCGGCCCGGTGCGCGTGATGGCCCCCGGCCAGCGCCTGCTGCAGGCCGCGCGCAGCCTGTGGAACCTGCGCCAGTTCGATCTCGCCCGCCGCAACCGCGGCGTGCGCGCGCTGCGCGACTCGGCCCGCAAGTTCTTCAGCCCGGCCTGGCGGCCGGTGCGCTGGGGCCTGGCCACGCTGGTGGTCGCGCAGATCCTCGGTCTGAACCTGTGGGCCTGGCACCAGCGCGGCGCGATCGAGAGCCGCCAGCAGGCGATGCAGGGCATCGTCCGCAGTGCTTTTCCCAATGCCAATCCGCAGGACATCCAGCGCGATGCCGAGGCCGTGATGCAGCGCGAGGCTCAGGCGCTGCGCACGCTCGCCGGCAAGCCTGGCGAAACAGATCTGGAGCCGATGCTGCAAGCCGCCGCCAGCGCGTGGCCTGCGGATCGTCCGCCGGTCGAGACGATCCGCTTCGAGCCCGGCCGCCTGACGCTCTCGGCCACCGGCTGGACCGACGAGCAGATCGCCCAGTTCCGCAGCCTGTTGCGGCCCGGCGGGTGGGCCGTCGAGACCGCCGAAGGCCGTCTGGTGATGAGCCGGATGCGACCCGGAGCTGCCTCGTGAACACCGTAGTTGCCTCCTCCCCGGGCCTGGCGACGCTGCGTCAGCAATCGCGCACCTGGTGGCAGGCGCGCACGCCGCGCGAGCGCCAGGCCGTCGCGGTCGTCGGCGCGGTGATCGCGCTGTTCCTGATCTGGAGCCTGCTCGTGCAGCCGGCGTTGCGCACCGTACGCGAGGCGCCGGCGCAGCTCGACCGACTCGACGCCCAGGCCCAGCAGATGCAGCGTGTCGCCACCGAAAGCACCGCGCTGCGGGGCGCGCCGCGCGTCGGTCCGACGCAGGCCCAGCAGGCACTGCGCGCCGCGACCGACCGCCTCGGCGACCGCGGCAAGCTGCTGCTGCAGGGGGACCGCGCGACGCTGACCCTGACGAACGCGACACCGGAGGCGCTGCGAGCGTGGCTCAACGAGGCCCGCAGCGGGGCCCGCGCGCGTCCGCTCGAAGCGCAGTTGCAACGCGGGCCGGGCGGCTACAGCGGCACGATCGCCGTCGCGCTCGGGAGCGGCGCGTGATTCGCCTGCGCGCGAAGAAGCGCACGCGCGGCCTGTTCGCGCCGACCGTCGCTGCGACCGGCTGGGGGGAATCGACCTTTGCCGAACTCTCCTGGGACAAGTCGCGCAACGCCGGCCTGCGCTGGGGCATCGCCGGCGCCGTGCTGGGTCTGTTCGCGGCGCTCATCGTGTTCGCGCCGGCGGCCTGGCTGGCCGGCGCCGTCGCCTCGGCGAGCCAGCAGCGCCTGATCCTCGCCGACGCGCGCGGCACGATCTGGACCGGCAGCGCCGTCGTCGTGCTGACCGGCGGTGAGGGCAGCCGCGATGCCAGTTCCCTGCCCGGCCGCCTCGCCTGGACACTGCGCCCGGCCGGCCTCGGCCTGGCGCTTCGACTCGAGCAGGCCTGCTGCCTGAACGGCACGGTCGGACTGCGCGTGCAGCCCGGGTTCGGGCGCACCACCTACACGCTGGTGCCGCCGTCCGGCTGGGTCGGCCAGTGGCCGACCGCGTTCCTGGGCGGCCTGGGCACGCCGTTCAACACGATGCAGTTGGGCGGGACTGCCCGCCTCGTGTCGCCCGGATTGAAACTCGAGTCCGTGCAAGGCCGCTGGCTCGTCGACGGCCGCGCCGAACTGGAACTGGTCGACGTGTCGTCGCGCTTGAGCACGCTCGAATCGCTGGGCAGCTACCGCATGAGCCTGGCCGGCGATGCCGCGAACCCCGGCATCTCCCTGTTGACGTTGACGACCCAGGACGGCGCGCTCAAGCTGAGCGGCACGGGCACGGTCGGCCCCGCCGGCGTGCGCTTCCGCGGCGAGGCCCGGGCCGGCGCCGCCGAGGAAGCGGCGTTGTCGAACCTGCTGAACATCATCGGACGGCGCGACGGCGCCCGCTCCGTCATTTCGATCGGATGAGCATGAAGCCAAGCGACCCCCTGAAACCTGCCAGCCGCGTGCTGCCGGCCGCGATCGCCGCGGCGGTGCTGATGGCCTCGCTGCTGCCGGCGCCGATGGCCTTCGCGCAGAGCAGCAAGGCCCGCAACACGCGCGGCGAAACCGTGACGCTGAACTTCGTCAACGCCGAGATCGAGGGCGTGGCGCGCGCGATGTCGGCGATCCTGAAGCAGCCGTTCGTCGTCGACCCGCGCGTCAAGGGCACGATGACGCTGTACAGCGATTCGGCGCTGACCCCGCGCGAGGCCTACGTCAACTTCCTGGCCGCACTGCGCGGGCTGGGCTTCACGGTCGTCGAGGTCGGTGGCCTGTACAAGATCGTGCCCGAGGCCGATGCCAAGCTGCAGACCGGCACCGTCTCGGTCGGCGAGCGCACCTCGCGCGGCGGCGACCAGGTGCTGACGCAGGTCTTCCGCCTGCAGCACGAGAATGCCAACAACCTGGTGCCGGTGCTGCGTCCGCTGATCAGCCCGAACAACACGATCAACGCGAACCCCGGCAACAACACGCTGGTGATCACCGACTACGCCGACAACCTGCAGCGCATCGGCAAGATCATCGCGGCGATGGACACCCCGGCCTCGGGCGACGTCGAAGTGATCCCGCTGAAGTACGCCGTGGCCGCCGACATCGCGCCGCTGGTGCAGCGCATGACCGACAGCACCGGCACCGGCCCCGGCGGCGCGCCGACGGCGCCGGGCGTGGCCGGCAGCACCACCGCGTCGTCGCTGCAGATCGATTCGCGCAGCAACTCGCTGCTGGTGCGCGCCCCGAACCCGGCGCGCATGGCCTCGATCCGGGCGCTGATCGACAAGCTCGACCGGCCGGTGCCTTCCGCCGGAGCGACCGGCAACGTCTGGGTCGTCTATCTGAAGAACGCCGACGCGGTGAAGCTGGCGACGGTGCTGCGGGCGGCCTATGGCGGTTCGGGCGGTGGCGGATCGTCGAGCAGCACCGGCAGCAGCACGCTGGGCACGCCGACTTCGGCAAGCGCCAACACGAGCAGCGCCAACACCGGTGCATCGACCCAGACGACGTCGCCGCTGGCATCCTCGGGCGGCCCGTCGACCGGCGGCTTCGTGCAGGCCGATCCGTCGAGCAATGCGTTGATCATTACCGCGCCCGAACCCTTCTACAAGCAGCTCCGTGCCGTCATCGAGCAGTTGGATTCGAGGCGCGCGCAGGTGTACATCGAGTCGTTGATCGTCGAGGTCAATCCGGAGCAGAGCATCGATTTCGGCATCCAGTGGCAGGCGCTGAGCAATCCCGGAAGCCGGTTCATCGGCGGCGCCGGTACGAATTTCGGCACCTCCAACAACATCCTGGCCAACCAGGGCGCGCCTTCCGCAATCGAAGCGCTTGCCGGCTTAGGCGCCGGGGGCAACATCGGCCTGATTCGGAACTTTGGCGGCACCAATGGATTCGGGTTGGCCGCCATTGCCCGGGCGCTTCAGACTCAGGCCGACACCAACATTCTGTCGACGCCGAATTTAGTGACGCTGGACAACGAGGAGGCCAGAATCGTTGTTGGACAAAACGTCCCATTCGTGACTGGCCAGTACACAAACACCGGCACCAGCACGACAAGTCCATTCCAGACCATCGAGCGCAAGGACGTCGGCACGACGCTGAAGATCAAGCCGCAGATCGGCGAGAACGGCACCGTGCGCATGACGATCTATCAGGAGTCCTCGTCCGTGGCCGGCGCCGTCGCGACCGGCACCGACAATGCCGGACCGACCACCAACAAGCGGTCGATCGAATCGACCATCACGGTCGACGACGGGCAGATCATCGTGCTGGGTGGGCTGATCGAGGACAACTATTCGATCAATCGCTCCAAAGTTCCGCTACTCGGCGACATCCCGTACATCGGCGCACTGTTCCGCAGCGAGAACCGCACCCGCAAGCGCTCCAACTTGATGGTGTTTTTGCGACCGGTCGTGATGCGTGACCAAGCGGCGAGCAACAGGATCTCGCTGGACCGCTATGACTTCATCCGCGGGCAGCAGATGAATGCACAGCCGCCCCAAAGCACGATCCTCCAACTCAATGAATCGCCAGTGTTGCCGCAGCTCCGCCTCGGCGAGACCAGCCCGACGGGGGTGCCGCGGCCATTGACCGATACGGCGCCGCCGGCCCCGGTAGTGCCTCCCTCGCTGCCCGCGTCGGCGCCGGAGCCGGTGCCGGCGTCTGCCCCGAAGACGAACTGACCGGAGCACCACGATGGGCGCCCGCCACCCCCTGCCCTATGCCTACGCCAAGGCCAACACGCTGCTGCTCGAGGACGATGGCGCACGGCTCGTGCTGTGGGCGCCCGAATCCGTCGGCCTGCCCGCCCTCGGCGAGGTGCTGCGCCTGTACGACGTGGACGCGCTGGAGCGCGAGGCCGCGTCGTCGCTCGCCAACCGCATTGCGGTGGCGTACGCGGGCAGCGAGTCGAGCGCCGCCACGGTCATCGGCGAGGTCGAGAGCGCAGTCGACCTGAGCCGCATGATGCAGGAGCTGCCGGCGATCGAGGATTTGCTCGAAGCGAGCAACGACGCCCCGATCATCCGCATGCTGAACGCGCTGCTGACGCAGGCGGCGAAGGACGGCGCGTCCGACATCCACATCGAGCCCTACGAGCGCAGCAGTTCGGTGCGCTTCCGCGTCGACGGCACGCTGCGCGAGGTGGTGCAGCCGAACAAGGCGCTGCACGCGGCGCTGATCTCGCGCCTGAAGATCATGGCCGAGCTCGACATCGCCGAGCGCCGGCTGCCGCAGGACGGCCGGATCTCGCTGCGCATCGGCGGCCGCGCGGTCGACGTGCGCGTCTCGACGCTGCCGTCCTCGCACGGCGAGCGCGCGGTGCTGCGGCTGCTCGACAAGGGCGAATCGAAGTTCACGCTCGAAGGTCTGGGCATGAGCGGCGAGGTGCTCAAGAAGTTCGACAAGCTGGTGCAGCAGCCGCACGGCATCGTGCTGGTGACCGGGCCGACCGGCTCGGGCAAGACGACCACGCTCTACGCGTCGCTCGGCCGCGTCGACACCGGCTCGACCAACGTGCTGACCGTCGAAGACCCGGTCGAGTACGAGCTCGCCGGCATCGGCCAGACGCAGGTCAACCCAAAGATCGACCTGACCTTCGCGAAGGCGCTGCGCGCGATCCTGCGCCAGGACCCGGACGTGATCATGATCGGCGAGATCCGCGACTACGAGACCGCGCAGATCGCGATCCAGGCCTCGCTGACCGGCCACCTGGTCCTCGCCACCGTCCACACCAACGACGCGCCGAGCACCGTGACGCGGATGATCGACATGGGCGTCGAGCCGTTCCTGCTGAGCTCCAGCCTGATCGGCGTGCTGGCGCAGCGGCTGGTGCGCAAGCTCTGCCCGCACTGCAAAAAGGTCGACGCGCGCGGCCGCTACCACCCGGTCGGCTGCCCGGAATGCGGCAGCACCGGCTACAAGGGCCGCACCGGCGTGTACGAGCTGATGGCGGTCGACGACCAGGTTCGCGCGCTGATCCACGGGCGCGCCGCGGAGTCGCAGATCTTCGTCGCCGCCGAGGCAGCCGGCCTGCGCTCGATGCGCGAGGACGGCGAACGGCTGGTCGCCGAAGGCATCACGTCAGCCGAAGAAGTGATGCGCGTGACCCGGGAATAAGCAGTGCCCGCCTACAAGTTCGAAGCCCTCGACGCCGCCGGCAAGTCGACCACCGGCCTGCTCGACGCCGAGAACGCCAAGGCCGCGCGTGGCCAGCTGCGCGCGCAGTCGCTGGTGCCGCTGGCGGTCACGCTGGTCGCGTCGGCCGGCACGCGCGCCGAAGGCTTGCGCTTCACGCGGCGCGTGTTCAACACCACCAGCCTGACCGTCTGGACGCGACAGCTGGCCGGCCTCGTCGGCGCCGGCCTGCCGCTCGAACGCGCGCTGACGGCGCTGAGCGAGGAGGCCGAGGATTCACGCCAGCGCGAGCTCGTCGCGCACCTGAAGAGCGAGGTCAACAGCGGCTCGCCGTTCGCGCGGGCGCTGGCCAGCGCACCGCGCGAATTCGACGAGGTGTACCGCGGCGTCGTCGCCGCCGGCGAACAGAGCGGTGCGCTCGGCAAGGTGCTGGAACGCCTCGCCGACGACCTGGAAGAGCGCCAGGAACTGCGCAGCAAGCTGATCGGCGCGACGCTCTACCCGGCCATCGTCTCGTTGATTGCGATCGTGATCGTGATCTTCCTCGTCACCTACGTGGTGCCGCAGGTCGCTTCGGTGTTCAGCAGTTCCAAACGCGCGTTGCCGACGCTGACCATCGCGATGCTCGGCATCAGTGCCTTCCTGCGCAACTGGGGGTGGGCGGTGCTGCTGGCGCTGGCCGCCGGCGGCGGGCTGCTGATGGCGATGCTGCGCAACGAGGTGTTCCGCCAGAGCTTCGATGCCGGCTGGCTCGAGCTGCCGCTGATCGGCAAGCTCGCGCGCGGCTACAACGCCGCGCGCTTCGCCGGCACGCTGGCGATGCTGGCCGGGGCCGGGGTGCCGATCCTGAAAGCGCTGCAGGCCGCGAGCGAGACGCTGTCGAACCGCGCGATGCGCGCCGACGCGATGGACGCGCTGGTGCAGGTGCGCGAGGGCGCGCCTCTCGCGTCGGCGTTGGCCGGCAAGAAGCGCTTCCCCGGCATCCTCGGCATGTTCTCGCGCCTGGGCGAACAGACCGGCCAGCTGCCGCTGATGCTCGACCGGGCCGCCCGCCAGCTCGGCACCGAGGTGCAACGCCGCGCGATGCAGATGGCGACGATCCTCGAGCCCCTGCTGATCGTCGCGATGGGCGGCGTCGTGATGCTGATCGTGCTCGCCGTTCTGCTGCCGATCATCCAGCTCAATACCTGGGTGAAGTGATCCCTCGGCCGCCTCGGGGCGGCCCGGCGCTCGGCCCGCGGCCTCCTGGCACGCGATCTGCAACATCAAGCTCGGGTTTGCCCCTCAGTTCCGCGAGGCGCCGTTCGGCAGACTGTGCTTGAATGTTCACAGCGCAAGGTTGCACCAGGAGGTTCGCCAGATGCCCGCTTCCAACGATCTCGTGACGGTCTCGTCCCGGCCCGGCAGCATCCCGATCGCGCGGATGCGCAACCTCTACCGCGTCGACGACGTCGGCCGCAAGCTCGACAAGCTGCCGCACAAGGAACACGAGACGCTGCGTTCAACCTACGAGCGCATGCTCGAGAAAGGCCCCGAGCGCTTCCAGGTCAAGCCTTCCGGGCTGCCGGAGATGGACCACCTCTACGACGAGCTGCCCAACTTCACCGAGGTGCTCGACGACATCCGCCGCCAGCTGGCCCTGTGCGAGGACAGCCGCGACGCGCTCGAGATCACGCCGCTGCTGCTGCTCGGCCCGCCGGGCGTGGGCAAGACGCACTTCGCGCGCGAACTCGCCCAGTTGCTCGGCACCGGCATGGGCTTCCTGTCGATGAGCTCGATGACCGCCGGTTGGGTGCTCAGCGGCGCGTCCAGCCAATGGAAGGGCGCGCGCCCCGGCAAGGTGTTCGAGACGCTGGTCGACGGCCAGTACGCGAACCCGGTGATGGTCGTCGACGAGATCGACAAGGCCGGCGGCGAGCACGCGTACGACCCGCTCGGCGCGCTCTACGGCCTGCTCGAGCACGACACCGCCGGCAGCTTCACCGACGAGTTCGCCGAGGTGCCGATCGACGCCAGCCAGGTGATCTGGGTCGCGACCGCCAACGACGGCCGGGCGATCCCGGACCCGATCCTGAACCGCATGAACGTGTACGAAGTGCACGCACCCGATCGCGACGCCGCACGCCGCATCGCCGCGCGCCTCTACGCGAGCATCCGCGCCGAGCACGGCTGGGGCGAGCGCTTCGAGCTCGACCCGCCCAGCGACGTGCTGGACGCGATGAGCGAGTTGGCTCCGCGCGAGATGCGCCGCGCCTGGATGACCGCGTTCGGCAACGCCAAGCTCGACCGTCGAAGCCGCATCGAAACCCGTGACCTGCCCGACGCACGCGGCAAGCGCGGGGCGATCGGCTTCATGCAGTAGGCGAGGCGCGTTCGGGCAAGTCGCGATGGCGCCGCGCGGTGGCGCGGGCAAGATCGGCGCACCGAAGCTGGACGGAGCCGACCCGAGCCGCCCGGCTCGTATCATCGGCCGCATGCCCACCTCACTCGACGGTCAGCTCGTCGTCGCGATCTCGTCGCGCGCGCTTTTCGACTTCGAGGAGGAGAACGAGCACTTCGAAGCGAACGACGACCGCGCCTACATGCAGCTGCAGCTGGCGCGGCTCGACCGGGCCGCCAAGCCCGGCGTCGCCTTCTCGCTGGTCAACAAGCTGCTGGCGTTCAATGTGGAGAGCCCGCGCGTCGAGGTCGTGATCCTGTCGCGCAACGATCCGGTCTCCGGGATGCGGGTGTTCCGCTCGGCGCAGCACTACAGGCTGCCGATCCAGCGCGGCGTGTTCACCCGCGGCGAGTCGCCGTGGCGCTACCTGCGGCCGCTGAACGCGCACCTGTTCCTGTCGACCAACGAGGCCGACGTGCGCTCGGCGCTCGGCGCCGGCGTGCCGGCGGCGCGCGTCTACCCGCACTCGGCACGCGCCTCGAGTGCGCACCCGGGCGAGGTGCGAATCGCCTTCGACGGCGACGCGGTGCTGTTCTCCGACGAAGCCGAGCGCGTCTACCAGTCGGGCGGGCTCGACGCCTTCCAGGCGCACGAGCGCGACCACTCGGCGACCCCGCTGGCGGCCGGGCCGTTCAAGCCCTTGCTGCTGGCCCTGCAGCGGCTCCAGCACGAACCCGCCGCCGGCATGCGCATCCGCACCGCACTGGTCACGGCCCGCAGCGCGCCGGCCCACGAGCGCGCGATCCGCACGCTGATGGACTGGCACATCGAGGTCGACGAGGCGATGTTCCTGGGCGGGCTGCCGAAGGGGGCGTTCCTGCGCGAGTTCGAGCCGGACTTCTTCTTCGACGACCAGACCGGCCATGTCGATTCCGCGGCGGCGCACGTCCCCGCGGGGCATGTCGCCTCAGGTGTGAGCAACGCCTGACGCCGACCGCTTTCCGGGACTTTTCCCGGGCTTGACCCCCTTTTCCCGGGCCCTTGTACCCCCCTGACTGGGGGTGATTGGCGGGACAACGTCGTTGACATTGGTCCTTATGATCGCGCCCTGAACAGTGAATCTTTGGCGGTTGAGCGGCCAGTTTGTGGCGCCACCGACTCAAGTGCAGATCGGTTTGCACGCAACCACACAAGGCGGTACCCATGTCTGTCCATCGTTTCAAGTCCCTCGTCGCCAGCGCGGCCGTCGCCGGCGCCACCTTGGTCGCCGCCTCGGGCTCCGCTCAGGCCGCCGTCTACACCGGCAGCTGGGATCCGGCGTTCGGCGCCCCGGTCCCGAACCTGGGCTGGTCGGCCACCGCGACGTTCCAGGTCGACGACAGCTGCCTGGCCCAGCCGACCGGCAACTACACCGCGACGGGCGCGTGCTCGGGCTTCCAGGTCACCGCTTTCGACGTCACGTTCTACGACCTGGCCGACCAGGCCGGCACCGAGACGACGTTCTCGATCCTGAGCAGCATCCCCGCCACGTTCGTGACCGGCCTGCAGATCGTCGACAACCAGCTGACCGGGCTGCTGTCGAACTACACGACCGGCTTCATCCCCCCCGCCGGCGCCTCGTTCGCCGCAGCCGGCAGCGGCGCGTACGCGTTCTACATGTACTTCGACTTCGACTCGGTGGACCCGCTCGCGGCCAACGGCGTGCGGGCCTACATGGGCCTGACCCCGAACGATCCGGCGTACTCGAACACCTGCTTCAACCGCAACGAGCTGTGCGTGATCTCCGAGACCTACTCGCTCGGCGAACTGACCCCGGCGATCCCGGAGCCGGGCACCTACGCGCTGATGCTCGCCGGCCTGGGCGTGCTCGGGTTCGTCGCGCGCCGCCGCCGCGCGGCCTGAAGGTCCCGCCGCGCCTGCGCGCGGCGCGAACGGCGACTGCCCGATCAGGCCGTCGCCGTTTCTTTTTGGGGCGCCAGCGCGTGGCGGATCGCAACGTCGATCTGCCAGTCCTGCGCGTCGAGCCAGACGCCGCTGTATTGCAGGTCGGGCACGGCGCGCCGCATGTCGGCCAGGTGCGCCTGCCAGCGGGCCTCGTCGCGCGGCGAATGCACCAGGCCCAGGCGCTCGCGGGCCTTGGCGGCGACCGCGGCGATCCCGACCGACAGCTCGGGCAGCCCCTCGGCCAGCGCCAGCACCGCATGGTCCTCGAGGCAGCCGAGCACGTCCTCCCAGGCCTCGAAGGCGCGGAACGCGCGCAGCGCCTCGCTGAGTCGCGAGCGCGCGGAGACGAAGTCGCCGCTGCGCAGGTCGAGGTGGCCGAGCCACCACATCGCGTGCGCCTCGCCGCGCTTGTCGCCGGCCTCGCGGCACACCGTCAGCGAGCGCTTGAAGCGCAGGCCGGCCTGGTCCCGGTCGTCGCCCTGCAGCGCGGTCGCGCCGAGGAACAGCTCGCACTCGGCCTCGAGCTCCTGGTGCTTGATCTCGCGCGAGATCGCCAGGCACCGGTCGAGGTGCGCGCGCGCCGCCGTGTCGTCGCCCTCGAACAGGCCGATCTGCCCCAGGTGCAGCAGGCCGATCGCCTCGCCGCGCCGGTCGCCCAGGCGCTGGAAGATCTGCAGCGCCTCGGTCTCGCCGGCCGCCGCGCCGACGGCGTCGCCGGCTTGCAGGCGCGCCAGAGACAGCGTCGACAGCGTGGCCGCGATGTCGATCTCGTTGCCGAGCTGCCGCCGCAGTTCGAGGCAGGTCTCCAGCATCTTGCGGGCCTCGGCGTGGTCGCTCTGGCTCTCGGCCAGCGCGGCGCCGACGTAGAGCGCCCACCCCTGCGCGACCGACGACGCCTCGATCGCCGGCAGCGCGAGCGCGGCGCGCACCACGTTGCGGCCCTCGGTCGAATAGCCGCGCAGGATCCAGAAGCCCTGCATCGCCACCGCGAACTTGACCGCGATGAAGGAATCGACGCCACCGGCCAACGCGAGCGCGATCGCATTGCGCACGTTGTCGAGCTCGGTCTCGAGCTTCCAGATCCAGTCTGCCTGCTCCGGACCGCGCAGGCCGTGGTTGGCCGCCTTGGCGACGGCGAAGTAGTGGCCGCAGTGCCGCGCCGCGACCGCGGCGACGTCGTCGTTCTGCTCGAGCTTCTCGCGCGCGTAGTCGCGAATGGTCTCCAGCATGCGGTAACGCGAGCCTTCGTCGCGCTCCTCGAGCATCACGAGCGACTTCTCGCACAGCGATGCGAGCAAATCCAGCACGTCGGCGCTGTCCACGGCGTCGTCGCCGCAGACCGCCTCCGCGGCGGCCAGGTCGAAGCCGCCGACGAACACCGCCAGGCGCGACAGCACGGTCTGTTCGGGCGGCTCCAGCAGTTCGTACGACCAGTCGACTAGCGCGCGCAGCGTCTGCTGGCGCTCCTGCAGCACGCGCGAGCCGCCGGTCAGCAGCTTGTAGCGGTCCTTCAGGCGGGTGTTGATGTCGGCCAGCGTCAGCGAGCGGATGCGCGCGGCCGCCAGCTCCAGCGCGAGCGGGATGCCCTCCAGCCGCGCCACCAGCTCGGCCACGTGCGGCGCCTCGCGCTCGTTCAGCTCGAAGCTGGGCTTGTGCAGCTGGACCCGGTCGACGAACAGCCGCACCGCGGTCGAGCGCGCCAGCGCCTCCATGCCCGCACCCTGTGCCGGCACCGGCAGCGGCAGCACCGGATAGCTCTGCTCGCCGGGCGTGCGCAGCGATTCGCGGCTGGACGCCAGGATGCGCACCTGCGGCGCCACCTTCAGGATCGCACTGGCGAGCTGCGCCGAGACTTTGATCAGATGCTCGCAGTTGTCGAAGATCAGCAGCGCACGGTGGTTCTTCAGGTGCGCACACAAGGTCTGCAGCAGCGGCCGGTCCGGCTCCTCGCGCACGCCGAGCGCCTGCGCGACCTCGCCGAGCACCAAGGTCGCGTCGCTGATCGGCGCCAGGTCGAGGAACCAGACACCGTCCGGGAACAGGTGGATCAGTTCCGCCGCCGCCTGCAGCGACAGGCGCGTCTTGCCGAGTCCGCCCATGCCGAGCAGCGTGACCAGCCGCGCCGTGCCCAGCAGCGCCTTGACGTCGCCGAGCTCGCGTTCGCGACCGATGAACGAGGTCGGCTGGTGCGGCAGGTTGTTCGGGATGTCCTTGACCGGCAGCCACCAGTCGCCCAGGCGCACGACGCGGAACGCCTTCTCGCCGTCGGGCGGCTGCACGAATGCGGCGCCCGCGTCGCCGGCCTCGAACAGCTCGAGCGGATCGGACACGCCCTTGACCTGCCAGTGGCCGTGCGAGACGACCTTCAGCGCCGTCTTGCCGAGGTCATCGCGCGCCTCGGCCGTCAGCAGCGTCTGGCCGGCGCGCGCCAGCGCCATCACGCGGGCGGCGATCGGCTTGGCCAGGCCCTCGACCTCCAGCGGCTTGGCGCCGCGGGCCACGTCGCTCGCCTCGTTCTCGCGCAGGATCACCGGGCCCACGTGCAGGCCGGCGCGCGCGGCCAGCGGCGTCTCCAGCGCGGCCAGCGCGCGGTGGTAGGCCATCGCGTAACCCAGGGCGTCGCCGGCGTTGTCGAACAGCAGCAGCATGCCGTCGGACTTGTCGATCTCGCGGCCGCGCCACGGATCGAGCAGGCCACGGGCGACGCGGTCGTGCGCCATCCAGACGGCGGCCATGGCGGCATCGCCGATTTCCTGGGACAGCTTGGTGCTGTCCACGACATCGGTCAGGAGCAGCGCCCTGATCTCACTCATCGTGGAGTCGGTCGAGCGTGACGTTTGCCACGCCGAATGGGTTTGCACACAACGGTGAGTCTAATCGCCGCGGGGTGGCCTGCCCGGCCTGAAACCCGCTGCCACCCCCACGTTTGACAAGTCGCGCTCGCCGCGCGGCCGCTCACCCCACCTTGCGCAGGCCCTCGAGGTCGAGCACGCTGACGCCGCCGTACTCGATCCGGATCAGGCCCTTGTCCTGAAGCGAGTTCAGCGCCTCGTTGACCCGCTGGCGCGACAGGCCGATCAGGTAGCCGAGTTCCTGCTGCGTGATCCGCAGCAGGCCACCGACGCCCGGGTACAGCACCGGGTGGAACAGCGCGCCCAGGCTGCGCGCGACGCGGGCATCGACATTGATCATCCGGTCGGTCTCGCGGGCGCCGATGAACTGGCCGAGCCGCTCGTTGAGTTGCTGGATGATGAAGCGGTTGAACGGAATGCTGCGGTTGAGCAGCCAGTGGAAGGTGTCGACGCCGAGACCGGCGGCCACGCTGGTGCGCACCGCCTGGATGTTGTAGCGGTAGACCTCGCGCTTGATCACCGTGCCTTCGCCGAACCAGCCGCCCGGCGGCAGGCCGGTGAAGGTGATCGGCATCCCGAGCTCGCTGTCGTTGCTCATCTTGAGGAAGCCGTCGATCACGCCGAACCAGAAGGTCACCGGTCGGCCGACGCGGCAGAGCAGTTCGCCGGCGGCGATCTGCACCACCTTCAGGTCCTGGACCGCGACCGCGCGCTCCTCGCGGTCGAGTGCGGCCAGCCATGGGATGTCGGCCAGTTCCGCCGCGTTGGGCGCGCGGGCCCGCTGGTAGATCGGCGCCGGCGCGCGCGTGCTGTCGGCAGGGCGTGAATTCATCGAGGGAAACACCCGAGGGGACTGTCCCTAGGATTGTCGTCAGAACGACAACCTGGCGTCAAACTTGTTTCTACATTCGCGAGCAGACCCCGGCGCTGTCGCCTTCGCGACGCGCCGGCGCCACCACGGAGACACCCCGGTGCCCACGACGTTCACGCGCCTCCTGCTCGACCACGCCGCCCAGCGGCCGAACGCCGCGGCATTGCGCGAGAAGGAATTCGGCATTTGGCAGACGCTGACCTGGAGTGCGCTGGCCACGCTGGTGCGCGAGCTCGCCTGCGGGCTGCACGAGGCCGGGCTGAAGCGCGGCGAGCACATCGTCGTGGTCGGCGCGAACCGGCCGCGGCTGCAGGCCTGCATGCTCGCGGCGCAGTCGCTCGGCGCGGTGCCGGTGCCGCTGTACCAGGACGCGGCGCCGACCGAGTTCGTGTTCCCGATCACCAACGCCGACGTCGCGTTCGCGATCGTCGAGGACCAGGAGCAGGTCGACAAGATGCTCGAGGTGCGCGAGCAGTGCCCGCAGCTCGCGCGGATCTGGTTCGACGACCCGCGCGGCCTGCGCAACTACAACGAGCCGGGCCTGTCCCCGCTGGACGCCTTGATCGCGGCCGGCCGCGCGTTCGATGCCGCGAACCCGGGCGTGTTCGACGCCGAGGTGCAGGCGACCCAGCCCGACGACGTGGCCGCGATGTTCTTCACCTCGGGCACCACCGGCAACCCGAAGGGCGTGGTCCACACCCACATGACGCTGATCGACCGCGCCCAGGCCGGCGCGAAGTTCGACAAGCTCACGAATGCCGAAGAGGTGCTGGCCTACCTGCCGCCTGCCTGGGTCGGACAGAACATCTTCTCTTATGCGCAGTGGCTGGTCTGCGGCTACGTCGTCAACTGCCCCGAGTCGGCCAGCACCGTCGCGATCGACCTGAATGACATCGGCCCGACCTACTACTTCGCGCCGCCGCGGATCTTCGAAGGCCTGCTGACCACCGTGATGATCCGCATGGAGGATGCGGGCGCGATCAAGAAGGGCCTGTTTCATCACTTCATGGCGGTCGCGCGGCGGGTCGGCACGCGGCTGATGGATGGGCAGCCGGTCGGCGCGCTCGATCGCCTGCACTACGCGATCGGCAAGCTGCTGATCTACGGCCCGCTGCGCAACACGCTGGGCCTGAGCCGCGTGCGCGTGGCCTACACCGCCGGCGAGGCGATCGGCCCCGACCTGTTCACGTTCTACCGCTCGATCGGCATCAACCTGAAGCAGCTCTACGGCTCGACCGAGACCGCGGTGTTCGTCTGCCTGCAGCCCGACCATGAAGCGAAGGCCGACACGGTCGGCGTGCCGATCGACGGCGTCGAGATCCGTCTGACCGACAGCGGCGAGATCCTCGTCAAATCCCCGGGCCTGCTGAAGGAGTACTACCGCAACCCGGCCGCCACCGCCGAGGTGCTGACGCCGGACGGCTGGTACCACACCGGCGACGCTGGCTTCCTCGACGCCGGCGGGCACCTGAAGATCATCGACCGCGCGAAGGATGTCGGCCGCATCATGGGCGGGCCGAACGACGGCGCGATGTTCGCGCCCAAGTACGTCGAGAACAAGCTGAAGTTCTTCCCGCATATCAAGGAGGCGGTGGCGATCGGCGACAAGCGCGCGACCGTCTGCGCGTTCATCAACATCGACTTCGAGGCGGTCGGCAACTGGGCCGAGCGCCGCAACCTGCCCTACGCCGGCTACACCGACCTGGCGCAGAAGCCCGAGGTCTACGAGTTGATCCGCGAGTGCGTCGAGAAGGTCAATGCGGACCTGGCGGTCGACGAGAAGCTCGCGGGTTCGCAGATCAGCCGCTTCCTGATCCTGCACAAGGAACTCGACGCCGACGACGGCGAGCTCACGCGCACCCGCAAGGTCCGGCGCGGCTTCATCGCCGAGCGCTACCAGGTGCTGGTCAACGCGCTCTACGGCGGCAAGACCAACCAGTACATCGAGACGCAGGTCAAGTTCGAGGATGGGCGCAGCGGCATGGTCGCGGCGGACCTGAAGATCATCGACACCAAGGTCTTTCCGCCTGTGAAGGCGGCTGCCTGATGGCCACCCGCAAGATCGGCGAGGTCATCCTCGAAGTGAAGAACATCAGCCTCGCGTTCGGCGGCGTGAAGGCGCTGACCGACATCAGCTTCGACGTGAAGGAGCACGAGATCCGAGCGATCATCGGCCCGAACGGCGCCGGCAAGAGCTCGATGCTGAACTGCATCAACGGCGTCTACCAGCCGCAGCAGGGGTCGATCAGCTTTCGCGGTCAGACCTTCAAGCACATGAACTCGCGGCAGGTGGCCGAGATGGGCATGGCCCGCACCTTCCAGAACCTCGCGCTGTTCAAGGGCATGAGCGTGCTCGACAACATCATGACGGGGCGCAACCTGAAGATGAAGAGCAACCTGTTCCAGCAGGCGATCCGCTGGGGTGCCGCCGAGCGCGAGGAGACCGAGCAACGCCAGGTGGTGGAGCGCATCATCGACTTCCTCGAGATCCAGCCCTACCGCAAGACGCCGGTCGGCAAGATGCCGTACGGCCTGCAAAAGCGCGTCGACCTCGGCCGCGCGCTCGCGATGGAGCCGCAGGTGCTGCTGCTCGACGAGCCGATGGCCGGCATGAACGTGGAGGAGAAGCAGGACATGAGCCGCTTCATCCTCGACGTGAACGACGAGTTCGGCACGACCATCGTGCTGATCGAGCACGACATGGGCGTGGTGATGGACATCTCCGACCGCGTGGTCGTGCTCGACTACGGCAAGAAGATCGGCGACGGTTCGCCGCAGGAGGTGCGATCGAACCCGGACGTCATCAGCGCCTACCTCGGGACGAGTCACTGACATGGGCTTCTTCCTCGAAACCCTCTTTGGCGGCCTGATGGTCGGGATGCTGTATTCGCTGATCGCGCTCGGCTTCGTGCTGATCTACAAAGCCAGCGGCGTCTTCAACTTCGCGCAGGGCGCGATGGTGCTGTTCGCGGCGCTGGCGATGGCGCGCTTCTACGAGTGGATCCCGAAGTGGTTCGGGTTCGACAACAAGGTGCTGGCCAACGTGCTCGCGTTCGCCGCAGCGGTCGTGATCATGATCGCGGTCGCGTGGCTGATCGAGCGGCTGGTGCTGCGCAAGCTCGTGAACCAGGAGCACATCACGCTGCTGATGGCGACGCTCGGCATCAGCTACTTCCTCGAAGGCTTCGGCCAGACGCTGTTCGGCTCCGACATCTACAAGATCGACGTCGGCATGCCGAAGGACCCGGTGATCGTGCTCGACGGCGTGCTACAGGGCGGCGTGCTGATCAACAAGGAAGACCTCTACGCGGCGGCGATCGCCGCGGTGCTGGTCGCGCTGCTGGCGCTGTTCTTCCAGAAGACCGCGACCGGCCGCGCGCTGCGCGCGGTGGCCGATGACCACCAGGCCGCGCAGTCGATCGGCATCCCGCTCGGGCGGATCTGGATCATCGTCTGGTCGGTCGCGGGCGTCGTGGCCCTCGTGGCCGGCGTGATCTGGGGCAGCAAGCTCGGCGTGCAGTTCTCGCTCGCGCTGGTGGCGCTGAAGGCACTGCCGGTGGTGATCCTCGGCGGGCTGACCTCGGTGCCGGGCGCGATCATCGGCGGGCTGATCATCGGCGTCGGCGAGAAGCTCTCCGAAATCTACATCGGGCCGATGCTCGGCGGCGGCATCGAGATCTGGTTCGCCTACGTGCTGGCGCTCGTGTTCCTGCTGTTCCGGCCGCAGGGCTTGTTCGGCGAGAAGATCATCGACCGGGTCTGAACGAATCATGCTGTACAGAGAGAACGGTCAGTTCAAGTCCACCTACCGCGCGGACCAGCAGATCTTCCCGATCCTGCAGGACCGCGTGGCGATCGCCGCGCTGCTGGCGGTCGCATTCATCGCGGTGCCGATGTTCGCGTCCGAGTACTTGCTGCGCGCGATTTTCGTGCCGTTCCTGATCCTGTCGCTGGCGGCCCTCGGCCTGAACATCCTGGTCGGCTACTGCGGGCAGATCTCGCTCGGCACCGGTGCGTTCATGGCGATCGGCGCGTACGCGGCCTACAACTTCCAGGCGCGCATCGAGGGCATACCGCTGATCTTCTCGCTGCTGCTCGGCGGCGTGTGCAGCACGGCGGTGGGCGTGCTGTTCGGCATCCCGTCGCTGCGCATCAAGGGGCTGTACCTCGCGGTCGCCACGCTCGCCGCGCAGTTCTTCGTCGACTGGGCCTGCCTGCGATTGAAGTGGGTGACCAACGATTCGTCGTCGGGCTCGGTCAGCGTCGCGGGGCTGAACGTGTTCGGCGTGCCGATCGAATCGCCGGCGCACAAGTACCTGTTCTGCCTCGGCTTCCTGGTGGTCTTCGCGCTGCTCGCGAAAAACCTGGTGCGCGGCGCGATCGGCCGCGAGTGGATGGCGATCCGCGACATGGACGTGGCCGCCGCCGTCATCGGCATCCGCCCGATCTACGCGAAGCTGACCGCGTTCGCCGTGAGCTCGTTCATCGTCGGCGTCGCCGGCGGGCTGTGGGGCTTCATCCACCTCGGCTCGTGGGAGCCGGCGGCATTCAACATCGACCGATCGTTCCAGCTGCTGTTCATGATCATCATCGGCGGCCTGGGCTCGATCATGGGCAGCTTCTTCGGCGCGGCGTTCATCGTCGTGCTGCCGATCGTGCTGGACGGGCTGCCGTATTGGTTCGGCATCCCCATCGACACCGCGACCGCGTCGCACCTGACCTTCATGGTGTTCGGCGCGCTGATCGTGTTCTTCCTCATCGTCGAGCCGCACGGCATCGCGCGGCTGTGGTCGACCGCGAAAGAAAAGCTGCGGCTCTGGCCGTTTCCTCACTGACCCCCTCACCACCGGAGACAGACAAATGAATCATTTGCGTTCTCTCGCGCTCGGCGCGACCCTCCTGGCCGCGGCCACCGGCGCCTTCGCGCAGGCCAAGGAGCAGTTCTTCCCGCTGCTGGCCTACCGCACCGGCCCGTACGCGCCGAACGGCACGCCGTGGGCCAACGGCAAGCAGGACTACATCAAGATGATCAACGCGCGCGACGGCGGCATCAACGGCGTGAAGATCACGTTCGAGGAATGCGAGACCGGCTACGCGACCGACAAGGGCGTCGAGTGCTACGAGCGCCTGAAGAGCCGCCCGGGCGTCACGCTGATCGATCCGCAGGCCACCGGCATCACCTTCGCGCTGACCGACAAGGTCGCCGCCGACAAGATCCCGCTGCTGACCCTCGGCTACGGCCTGTCGGCGTCGCAGGACGGCAACGTGTTCAAGTGGAACTTCCCGCTGATGGGCAGTTACTGGACCGCGGCCGACATGCTGATCCAGCACATCGGCAAGAAGGAAGGCGGCCTGGACAAGCTCAAGGGCAAGAAGATCGCGCTGGTCTACCACGACAGCCCGTTCGGCAAGGAGCCGATCCCGCTGCTGGAAGAGCGCGCCAAGATGCATGGCTTCGAGCTGACCAAGATCCCGGTGACGGCGCCGGGCGTCGAGCAGAAGTCCGCTTGGCTGCAGGTCCGCCAGCAGCGCCCCGACTACGTGCTGCTGTGGGGCTGGGGCGTGATGAATTCGACCGCGCTGAAGGAGGCCCAGGCCACCGGCTACCCGCGCGAGAAGATGTACGGCGTCTGGTGGGCCGGCGCCGAGCCGGACGTGAAGGACGTGGGCGAAGGCGCGAAGGGCTACAACGCGCTGAACCTGAACACCTCGGGCCAGAGCCCGAAGGTGATCCAGGACATCCTGAAGTACGTGCACGACAAGGGCCAGGGCACCGGGCCGAAGGAAGAAGTCGGCACCGTGCTGTACACCCGCGGCCTGATCATCCAGATGCTCGGCGTCGAGGCCGTCCGGCGCGCGCAGGAGCGCTTCGGCAAGGGCAAGGTCATGACCGGCGAGCAGGTGCGCTGGGGCCTCGAGAACCTGGCGCTCGACCAGAAGAAGCTCGACGCACTCGGCTTCTCCGGCGTGATGCGGCCGCTGTCGACCTCGTGCCAGGACCACATGGGCTCGACCTGGGCGCGCGTGCACACCTGGGACGGCGCGAAGTGGAACTTCAGTTCCGACTGGCTGCAGGCCGACGAGCAGATCATCAAGCCGATGGTCAAGGTCGCGGCCGACAAGTACGCCGGCGAGAAGAAGCTGACCCGCCGCACCCCTGCGGATTGCCAGAGCTGAGGTCGAAATGGCTGCAGCGAACATTCTTCTGGATGTCAACGGGATCGAGGTGATCTACAACCACGTCATCCTGGTGCTGAAGGGGGTGTCGCTGCAGGTGCCCGAGGGCAGGATCGTCGCGCTGATGGGCGGCAACGGGGCCGGCAAGACGACCACGTTGCGCGCCGTCAGCAACCTGCTCGAGAGCGAGCGCGGCGCCGTCACCAAAGGCACGATCCAGCTGCGCGGCGAGCGGATCGAGTCGCTCGGGACCGCCGAGATGGTGAACCGCGGCGTGATCCAGGTGATGGAAGGCCGGCACTGCTTCGCGCACCTGACGATCGAGGAGAACCTGATGACCGGCGCCTACACACGGCGCGACGGCAAGGGCGGGGTGGCCGCCACGCTGGACAAGGTCTACACCTACTTTCCGCGGCTGAAGACGCGCCGCGCCTCGCAGGCGGCCTACACCTCCGGCGGCGAGCAGCAGATGTGCGCGATCGGCCGCGCGCTGATGGCCAACCCGAAGATGGTGCTGCTCGACGAGCCGTCGATGGGGCTGGCGCCGCAGATCGTCGAAGAGGTGTTCGAGATCGTCAAGGACCTGAACACCCGCGAGGGCGTGACCTTCCTGCTCGCGGAGCAGAACACCAACATGGCGCTGCGCTACTCCGACTACGGCTACATCCTCGAGAACGGCCGCATCGTGATGGACGGCGAGGCCGCCTCGCTGCGCGAGAACGAGGACGTGAAGGAGTTCTACCTCGGCGTCGGCGGCGGCGACCGCAAGAGCTTCCGCGACGTGAAGAGCTACAAGCGCAGGAAGCGCTGGCTCGCCTGAGACGGAGTGACGACGATGGCCCACGCCGACGAAGCCGCCCTCGCCCGCCTGCTGCCGCTGCTGCGCCAGCTGCGCGAGATCAAGGGCCTGCGCGAGATCAAGCCCGGCACCTTCCACCTGAAGGGCAGCGCCTTCATCCATTTCCACGACGAGGCGGGCGCGCTCATCGCCGACCTCAAGCGCGCGCGCGGCGGCTTCGACCGCTACCCGGTCGACACGCCGGTCGGCCAGCGCAAACTGCTGGACGACGCCAAGCGCCGCGTCGACCGCGGCGACGACGAATGACGCGACGATGACCCCCATGACGCCGAAAGACGCTCACTACGACGCCTTCGAGACGCGCTCGCCGGAGGTGCGCGAAGCCGCGTTGATGCGCGCGCTCGCCACGCAGATCGCGCACGCGAAGGCGCACGCGCCGGCGTTCGCCGCGAGCCTCGCGACCATCGATGCGGCCGGGATCACCAACCGTGAGGCGCTCGCCCGCTTGCCGGTCATCCGCAAGCACGAATTGCTGGAGCGCCAGCGCGACCCGGCCGCGCCGGACCTGTTCGGCGGTTTCTCGGCGTTGGGTTGGGGCGCGACACCGAGCGCGCGCCGCGCGCTGCGGGTGTTCGCATCGCCGGGCCCGATCCACGAGCCCGAAGGCAGCGCACCCGACTACTGGCGCATGGCGCGCGCGCTGTTCGCGGCCGGTCTGCGCGAGGGTGAGCTGGTGCACAACACCTTCAGCTACCACTTCACGCCGGCCGGCGCGATGATGGAAAGCGGCGCGTTCGCGCTCGGCTGCACGGTATTTCCGGCCGGTACCGGGCAGACGGAGCAGCAGGTCCACGCGATCGCGGCGATGAAGCCGTCCGCCTACATCGGCACGCCGAGCTTCCTGAAGATCATCCTCGAGAAGGCCGACGACTCGGGCGTCGCGCTGCGCTCGCTCACCAAGGCGTCGGTCGGCGGCGAGGCCTTCCCGCCGAGCCTGCGCGACTGGATGCTGGCACGCGGCGTCGACGCCTACCAAAGCTATGGCACGGCCGACCTGGGCCTGGTCGCGTACGAGACTGCGGCTCGACAAGGGCTGGTGCTCGACGAGGGCGTGATCGTCGAGATCGTGCGGCCCGGCACCGGCGATCCGGTCCCCGAGGGTGAGGTGGGCGAAGTCGTCGTGACAACGCTGAACCCCGGCTACCCGCTGATCCGCTTCGGCACGGGTGACCTGTCGGCCGTGCTGCCCGGCACCTGCCCGACCGGCCGCACCAACACCCGCATCAAGGGCTGGATGGGCCGCGCCGACCAGACGGCCAAGGTGCGCGGCATGTTCGTGCACCCGGGCCAGGTGGCGGAGATCGTGCGCCGCCAGCCGCTGGCGCGCAAGGCGCGCCTGGTGGTCAGCGGCGAGATGGCGAACGACGCGATGACGCTGCATGTCGAAGTCGATGGCCAGCCCGAGGGCCTGGCCGCGAAACTCGCCGAATCCATGCGCGACATCACCAAGCTGCGCGGCGAGGTGCTGCTGTGTGCGCCCGGCAGCTTGCCGAACGACGGCAAGGTCATCGACGACGCGCGACGTTTCGCGTGAACACGCGACGGCGTGACGCAAGTCCTTGCCGAACGCACGGGTTACGTACTTTCCGCGATGGCGTCGCGAGCCGGCTTTCGGACAATCGCGCGGTCGACACACGCTGAAAGCCCATTCCCCATGAAACAACTCCTGATCGCCGGCCTCGTCGCCGCCGTTGCCACGTCGGCCTTCGCCGAGTACCCGGACAAGCCGGTCACCATCGTCGTGCCGTTCGCGGCCGGCGGCCCGACCGACAAGGTGGCCCGTGATCTGGCCGAGGCACTGCGCAAGCCGCTCGGCGGCCAGTCGATCATCATCGAGAACGTCGGCGGCGCGGGCGGCACGCTGGGCGCCGCCAAGGTCGCCAAGTCGGCACCGGACGGCTACACGCTGCTGCTGCACCACATCGGCATGAGCACGGCACCGGCGCTCTATCGCAAGATGAGCTACGACACGCTGGGCGACTTCGAGTATGTCGGCATGGTCAACGAGGTGCCGATGACGCTGATCGGCAAGCCCACGCTGCCGGCTGCCAACTACGCCGAACTGGTCAAGTGGATGGAGGCCAACAAGGGCAAGATCAACCTCGCCAACGCCGGGCTTGGCGCCGCCTCGCACCTGTGCGGGCTCCTGTTCCAGAGCACGCTGAAGATCAACATGCAGACGGTGCCGTACAAGGGCACCGGCCCGGCGATGACCGATCTGCTCGGCGGCCAGGTCGACCTGATGTGCGACCAGACGACCAACACGACCAGCCAGATCGCCGCCGGCAGCGTCAAGGCCTACGCGGTCACGACGCCGAAGCGCCTGAGCACGCCGGCGCTGAAGAACCTGCCGACGCTCGACGAAGCGGGTCTGAAGGGCTTCAACGTCAGCATCTGGCACGGCATGTACGCGCCCAAGGGCACGCCGAAGGCGGTGGTGGACAAGATCAACGGCGCGCTGCGCACCGCGCTGAAGGACCCCGAGTTCATGAAGCGCGAGGAGGCCCTCGGCGCGGTGATCATCACCGACGCGCGGCTGTCCGGCGACGAGCACAAGAAGTTCGTCGCGTCGGAAATCGCCAAGTGGGGCCCGATCATCAAGGCCGCCGGCGAATACGCCGACTGATCGGTTTCACGGGCGCAACGTGATCGGGATGGTCACCGGCCCGTCGTTCACGAGTTCGACCTGCATGTCGGCGCCGAACTCGCCCGCAGCGACCAGCGGATGGGCGGCGCGGGCAGTCGCGAGCAGCCGCTCGTAGAGCGCCCGGCCGAGTTCGGGACCGGCCGCGGCGGTGAAGCTGGGCCGGTTGCCGCCGGACAGATCGGCGGCCAGCGTGAACTGGCTGACGATCAGCAAACCGCCCTGCACGTCGACGACGCTGCGGTTCATCTTGCCCTGGCCATCCGCGAAGACGCGCAGCTTCAGCAGCTTGGCGATCAGCTTGTCGGCGATCGCGTCGGTGTCGTCCGGTTCGGCGCAGGCCAGGATCAGCAAGCCGTGGCCGATCGCGCCGATCTCCGTTCCACCGACCCGCACGCTCGCGCGCGACACCCGTTGCGCGATCGCGATCACGGCGTGTCCGCCACGTCGTTGAAGTGCGCCTCGACGTCGGACGGCAGCAGCTGGATCGACGCGCGCAGCCCCGGCACCTCGCTCATCAGCGCCTGCTCGACCGTGGTGCGCAGGGCCGCCGCGCGCCCGAGCGACCAGCTCGCCGGCATGTGCATGTGCAGGTCGACGAAGCGGCGCTGGCCGGCGCGGCGCGTGACCAGGTGGTCGAAGCGGATCGTCGGGTGGTCGAACTGCGCCAACGTGCGGTCGATCTGCGTACGCACGTCGGGCTCCACGGCGCTGTCCATCAGGCCCTCGATCGAGCGCCAGGCCAGGTGCGCGCCCTCGCGCAGGATGTTCAGCGCCACGCCGATCGCCAGCACCGGGTCCAGCCACAGCCAGCCCGTGAAGTGCACCAGCACCAGACCGGCGACGACGCCGACGGAGGTCCACACGTCGGTGTAGAGGTGGCGCGCGTCGGCCTCGAGCACGATCGAGCGGTGCTCTCGTGACGCGGCCATCATCCGCCAGGCCAGCACGCCGTTCAGCGCCGAACTGGCCACCGCCAGACCCAGGCCCCACCCGAGCGAGTGCAGCGGCAGCGGCGCGTTGAAGCGGTGAATCGCCGCCCAGATGATCCCGGCGGCCGCGCCGACGATCAGCAGACCTTCGAAGCCGCTCGAGAAATACTCTGCCTTGGTGTGGCCGAACGGGTGGTCGTCGTCCGCGGGGCGTTGCGCGATGGTGACCATCGCGAGCGCGAACAGCGCCGATGCGAGGTTGACGAACGACTCCAGCGCGTCCGAGAGCAGGCCGACCGAGTCGGTGACCCACCAGGCCGCCGTCTTCATCGTGATCGTCGCGACCGCCGCCGCGATCGACAGCTTGAAGAGGGTGCGGACCTGCACTCGGTCAGGAGGTCGCGCCGCTGTCCAGGCGCTTGAGCTCCTCGTGCAGGAACTGGCTCGCGAGCATCGTGCGGCCGTCGGCGAACTTGACCTGGTACGGCTGCCCGCTCATGCTGGACTTGCTGGCGATGCGCTCGATGAATTCGCGCGCGGTCGTGACTTCCTTGCCCATCGCCTCGAGCTTGCCGCGCAGGAACTTGCCGGCGTCGGCACAGGTGTACTCGGTGCCGTTGCGCACGAACTTCATGTCCTTCTGGGTCTCGACGAAGCGGATCAGCTTCTCGATGCGCGTCTGCTCATGCGCCGCCGGCGCGGCACGCGCAGCACCGAGGGCCAACAGGCTCGTCATGCTCACCAGGAAGTTTCTGCGAAACATGGTGGATCACTCCAGCGTCACCCGCGCGAACTTGCGCTTGCCCACTTGCACCACATAGGTCCCGGCGGCCAGTTTCAAACCCCGGTCGCTGACGACCGAACCATCCACCTTCACGCCGTTGCCGTCGACCAGGCGCAGGGCCTCGCCGGTCGACGCCGCAAGATTAGCCTGTTTCAGCACCGCGCCGATACCCAGAGGAGCCCCTGTCAACCCGACCGCGACGATCTCGTCCGGCACGCCGCCGCGGGCGCGCAGCTCGAAATCGCGCTCGGCCGCGTCGGCCGCCGCGGCGCCGTGGAAACGCGCGGTCACTTCCTTGGCCAGCTGGACCTTGGCGTCCTTCGGATTGCGGCCATCCTCCACCTCCGTCCGCAGCCGGGCCACCTCGGCCTCCGGGCGGAAGCTGAGCAGGGTGAAGTACTTCCACATCAACGCGTCGTTGATCGAGAGCAGCTTTGCGAACATCGTGTTCGCCGGCTCGGTGATGCCGATGTAGTTGCCCTTGCTCTTGGACATCTTCTCCACGCCATCCAGACCTTCCAGCAGCGGCATCGTCAGGATGCATTGCGGCTCCTGGCCGTATTCGCTCTGCAACGATCGGCCGACCAGCAGATTGAATTTCTGGTCGGTGCCGCCGAGTTCGAGGTCGCTCTTCAACGCAACCGAGTCGTAGCCCTGCATCAGCGGGTACAGGAATTCGTGGACGCTGATCGGCGTGCCGGCGTTGAAGCGATCGTGAAAGTCGTTGCGCTCCATCATCCGCGCCACCGTGTAGCGCGACGCGAGCTGGATCATTCCGCGCGCACCCAGCGGATCGCTCCATTCCGAGTTGTAACGAACTTCGGCCCGCTCGATGTCGACGACCAGACTGATCTGATCGAAGTAAGTCTTCGCATTCGCCTCGATCTGCTCGCGGGTCAAAGGCGGCCGGGTCGCGTTGCGTCCCGACGGATCGCCGATCATCGACGTGAAATCGCCGATCAGCGGGATCACGGTGTGGCCCAGGTCCTGGAGCTGGCGCAGCTTGTTGAAGACCACCGTATGACCCAGGTGCAGGTCGGGCGCGGTCGGGTCCAGACCGAACTTGATCCGCAGTGGCACGCCGGTTGCTTCCGACTTGGCGAGCTTGGCCAGCCAGTCGGCCTGCGGCAGCAGTTCGTCGCAGCCACGCATCGAGATTGCCAATGCCTCCCGGACCCGATCTGTCACCGGATGCCCGGGGTTTGGCGAAGCGGAGGCAGAAGCTTGACTGGAAGTGGGGGGCATACGGGGCTTTTACGGGGATGGGCGCGCGGTGGGGTCGTTATACTTCCCGGCGGTTCAGGGCCCGCTCCCCGGCATGGCGGATGCGATCTGAACACGGTCCGTGCCCGTCCGGAGTCGGGCGCCACGGATTCTAGTAGAGGCCCTTCGGGGCGGTAGGGACACAACATCGAAGCGCGCGGCCACGCTGCCGTCGCTCGCACCAGGGCACCGGGCCCTCGAATTGAATTGAAATCGCTGGACTCACTCGACCGCGCGCTGGCAGCAGCCGCCACGCGCACCGCCCGTTTCGTCTCTGCGCATCCGCGCGGCCTCTCGGCGGCCGTGATGCTGTCGCTGGCCGGCTTCGGCGTCACGGCGTTCGGCATCGCGCCGATGGCGCCCGACGCGTCTGACATTCCGAAACGACTGGTGACCGAGAGCGTCACGCCGGACGAAATCCAGTCCCAGCTCGACGCGCTGGCGGAGCACGAGTTACAGCTGTACCGGACCGACCTGACCCGCACCAGCGACACGGTCGACAGTCTCCTGAAGCGCCTGAACGTCAGCGACGCCGCTGCGGCGCAGTTCCTGCGCACCGATGCCACGGGCCGCAAGCTCCTCGAGGGCCGGGGCGGCAAGATGGTCCGCGTCCAGACCGACGAGAACGGCACGCTGACGGAGTTGATCGCGCGCTACGCGCCGTCCAATCCGGATCAGCTGGGCACGCATTTCAACCGTTTGACCGTGCGCCTGATCGGCGGCAAGCTGATGGCGATGATCGAGACCGCGCCACTGGCTGCGCAGGTTCGCATGGGCAGCGGGACGATCCATTCGTCCCTGTTCGCGGCGACCGACGAGGCGCGCATTCCCGACAACGTCGCGACCCAGCTGGCCGACGTGTTCTCGACCGATGTCGATTTCCGCCGCCAGCTGCAGAAGGGCGACACCTTCTCGGTGCTGTACGAGGCGCTCACCGCCGATGGCGAGCCCATCACCTGGGGCGTGGCCGGCCGCGTGCTGGCCGCCGACTTCGTCAACAACGGCAAGACCTACTCGGCGGTCTGGTTCAAGGGCGCCGAAGGCAAGGGCGGCTACTACGGCTTCGACGGCCAGAGCAAGAAGCGCGCGTTCCTCGCGAGCCCGATGGAGTTCTCGCGGGTGACCTCCGGCTTCGCGATGCGCATGCACCCGATCCTGAACAGCTGGAAGCAGCACAAGGGCGTCGACTACGGCGCGCCGGCCGGCACGCCGATCCGCGCGGTCGGCGACGGCACGGTCGATTTCGCGGGCTGGCAGAACGGCTACGGCAATGTCGTCGAGATCCGCCACAGCGCGCAGCGCTCGACGCTGTACGCGCACATGAGCCGGATCGACGTGAAGCGCGGCGCCCACGTCGAGCAAGGCCAGCGCGTCGGCGCGGTCGGCGCCACCGGCTGGGCGACCGGGCCGCACCTGCACTTCGAAGTCAAGGTCAGCGGCATGCAGCAAGACCCGATGATCATGGCCAAGGCCTCCGAGGTGATCGAACTCGCGCCGGCGCAGAAGGCCGCGTTTGCGCAGCTCGCGGGCAGCCTGCGCAGCCAGCTCGAGGTCGCTGAATCCGTGGCCCGCTCGGGCGCCTACGCCGAGTAAGCACCGCTTCTCTGGCGCCGGGGCCCGCAGTGCGGGCCCTTCGCATTTGGTGGGCACAATCGAGCGATGACCGCGCTCTACATCGGACTGATGTCCGGCACCTCGCTCGACGGCATCGACGGCGTGCTCGTCGACTTCGACGCCGCCGACGGTCCCGCCCCGCAGGTGGTGGCGCATGTGCATCGGCCGTTCGCTCCCGACCTCGCCGCCGAGCTGCTGGCGCTGAACAGCGTCGGCGCGAACGAGCTGCACCGCGCCGCCCTCGCCGGAAATGCGTTGGCGCGCGGGTATGCCGACGTCGTCGACGCGTTGCTTCGAACCAGCGCCACTCCCCGCGAGCGCGTGCGCGCGATCGGCGCACACGGCCAGACGGTGCGGCACCGCCCGGGCGAGTTCGATGGCACGGGCTACACCCTGCAGCTGAACAGCCCGGCGCTGCTCGCGGAGTTGACCGGGATCGACGTTGTCGCCGACCTGCGCGGCCGCGACGTCGCGGCCGGGGGCCAGGGCGCCCCGTTGGTGCCGGCGTTCCACCGTGCGGTGTTCGGACGCGCCGGCGAGGCGGTCGCCGTGCTGAACCTCGGCGGGATCGCGAACCTGACCGCGCTCCGGGCGGACGGCACGACCGTCGGCTTCGACTGCGGGCCGGCGAACGCCCTGCTCGATCATTGGTGCCGCTTGCACACCGGACACCCCTATGACGCCGATGGCGCATGGGCGGCAAGCGGACACGTCCTGGCACCGCTGCTCGCGAGCCTGCGTACCGAACCCTACTTCGCGCTGCCGCCGCCGAAGAGCACGGGCCGCGACCTGTTCAATCCGGCCTGGCTGCAGGCTCGGCTCGCTGCCGCGGCGCCGGTGGCGCAGGCCGTCGATGTCCAGGCCACGCTGGCAGAGTTGACCGCGGTGAGTTGCGTGGCCGACGTGTCCGCCTGCGCCGGGGCCGCACGCGAACTGCTGGTCTGCGGCGGCGGCGCGTTCAACCGCCATCTGATGCGACGTCTGGCCGCGAACCTGCCGGGCATGGCGGTAATCTCGAGCGACGAACGGGGCCTTCCGCCCGATCAGGTCGAGGCCTGCGCGTTCGCCTGGCTGGCGCACGCGTTCATGCGCCGGGAGCCCGCCAACCTGCCAGCCGTGACGGGCGCGGCCGGGCCACGGCTGCTGGGCGCGCTGTACCCGGCGTGATGCGCAGGACCAGCCGGCGCAGCGGCCAGCAAAAAGCCGCCCGAAGGCGGCTTTGACGACGACGCGCGGTCGGTGCTCAGGCCGAGAAGCTCGAGCCGCAGCCGCAGGTGGTCGTCGCGTTCGGGTTCTTGATCACGAACTGGGCGCCTTGCAGGTCGTCCTTGTAGTCGATCTCCGCGCCGGCCAGGTACTGCAGGCTCATCGCGTCGATCAACAGCGTGACGCCGTTCTTGCTCATCTGCGTGTCGTCGTCGTTGACGATCTCGTCGAAGGTGAAGCCGTACTGGAAGCCCGAACAACCGCCGCCCTGCACGAAGACGCGCAGCTTGAGTTCGGGATTGCCTTCCTCGTCGACCAGTTCCTTGACCTTGTTGGCGGCGCTGTCGGTGAAGACCAGCGGCACCGGCGGCTCGTCCATCGAGGCGAGGGCGGTAGTGTCTTGAATTCTTTCGGCGGTTGCGCTCATGGCAAAACTCCTGCGGCGATATGCCGATGCACGTGATTATCCCGGATTCGACGCCGCCAGCTTGAGGCCGGGCCTTTCCGCGGCGCCCAACGGGCGCAGTTCACCATCAATGGTGGCGCCCTGGTGCATTTCAAGCACCTCGTAGCGGACGTCACCGGCGATCTGGGCCTTGGGTTGCAATTCGAGCAGTTCCGTGGAGCGGATCGGGCCGTTCACTTGGCCGTTGACGATCACATGGCCGCCGCTGATCTTCCCGGTCACGCGGGCTTTCTCGCTGATCACGAGGATGCTCGGGCCATCGCCGAGCGCGGTCACGTCGCCGACGACTTCGCCATCGATCCGCAGCCCGTCGGAGAATCTCAATTCGCCCTGGATCAGGGTGCCCTCGCCGACCAGCGTGCGGATCGGCGGCTGCTTTTTCTTACCGAACATCGATTTCCCCTCCACGGGCGGCGCGTGACGCACCGCTACGGCCTGACGCTCAGGCTGGCTTTCACCACGCCGTTCAGGTCCATCACCCTGACTGAGGCGGTTTTTACCACGGCCTGGGGCGGTGGATCGATCATTCCTTCGACGCGCAGGTACTGCTTCAGCTGCAGCGGCTGGGGGCCTGCCGCGGGCGTGAAGCTCCACGGCTTGCCGTCGAGCGTGCCCGCCAGCGAGACCTCGTAGCGTCCCTTGAATTCGGACAGCGCCTTGCCGGCCTGCATCACGAGTAGCTGGAAGCGCACGCGGCCCGGCGAGGGCGTCTCGACCTGCAGGCCGCGGATGCTCACGCCCTCCCCGGCGTTCGTCGGCAGCAGCCGCTCGAAGAAGCCCAGGTCGTTCTTCAGCGCCAGGTTGTCGGCCTCGCTCTGCCGAAGTTGCTGCGCCAGGCGGTCCTGGACGGTCTTCTCGGCCTTCAGCAGGCTCTCGGCCGTGTTCGCGATCGACACCGCCTTGTCGCGTTCGGTGTGCAGCCGGACAGCCTCGTCGCGCAGCCGACGCAATTCCTCGGCCGAACGGCTGTCGAAACCGGCGATCTCCTTGCCGAACTCGAACGCCCACAGCGCCAGCGCGGCCGAGAAGCCGACCATCAGCGCCACCACCGCCCAGCGCAGCGGCCACGGCAGGTGGCTGCGCACGATCATGCGCGGCGCGCTGATCGACAGGCGTCGGCGCAACAGCTTCAGGCGCATCGGATCTTGCTCTTCGAGAGAGAGAGAGGCGCGATTGTAGGAGCGCCATGAACACAAAAGCCGCCCGAAGGCGGCCTTTGCAGGGCGGGCGATCAGCCCGGGTCTTATCGCTTCGAGAACTGCTTGCGACGGCGCGCACCGTGCAGGCCGACCTTCTTGCGCTCGACTTCACGCGCATCGCGGGTGACGAAGCCGGCGTGCTTCAGCGGCGACTTCAGCGTCTCGTCGTAGTCGATCAGCGCGCGGGTGATGCCGTGACGCACCGCGCCGGCCTGCCCCGATTCGCCACCGCCACGCACGTTGACCTTGACGTCGAATGCAGCGTCGTTCGAGGTCAGCACCAGCGGCTGGCGCACGACCATGATGGAGGTCTGGCGGCCGAAATACTCGTCGACGGTCTTGCCGTTGACGATGATCTGGCCGGTGCCCTTCTTGATGAAGACGCGGGCCACCGACGATTTGCGGCGGCCGGTGCCGTAGTTCCAAATACCGATCATTGCGGCAGCTCCTTAGATGTCCAGGACTTTGGGCTGCTGAGCGGTATGCGGGTGCGTGGCACCGGCGTAGACCTTCAGCTTCTTCACCATCGCGTAGCCCAGCGGACCCTTCGGAAGCATGCCCTTGACGGCCTTCTCGATGGCGCGGCCGGGGTGCTTGGCCTGCATGTCCTTGAACTTGGTGGCGTGGATGCCGCCCGGGTAGCCGGAATGACGGTAGTACACCTTGTCATTGGCCTTGTTCCCGGTCACGCGGATCTTGTCGGCGTTGACGATGACGATGAAATCACCGGTGTCGACGTGGGGCGTGTAGATAGGCTTGTGTTTGCCGCGCAAGCGGAGGGCGACTTCACTGGCCACCCGTCCGAGAACCTTATCGGTCGCGTCAATCACAAACCACTCATGCACCACTTCGGCCGGCTTGGCGCTGAAGGTCTTCATGTTGAGTCGTTTGGTTGGTCAGCCTCGTTCTGCTTTGACACAGAACTCGCGCCCGGCTCGGCTACCACTTCGAACGGTGGACTCTCGCAGGCACGTCTTCCCCAGAGGCAAATTTCGGGAAAGCCCGCGAGTGTATCAGAGAAGGCATTGTTCTGCCGTGGTGCAGTGCAGCAACTTGGCAGCGGCCCCTAGCCGGATCACGTAGACTGGTGTTAACCCTGAACCAGGAAGGACTCAGCAATGAGCACTCCCGACCACACCAACACCCCCCTTCACACGCCCGCAGCACCCGTCGTCCCGACCTGGACTTGGGTGCCGATCCGCTCGCTCGGCCCGCGCCACCGGGACCGGATCCTGACGCACCTGCTGGCGCTCGAACCGAGCGACCGCTACCTGCGCTTCGGCTATGCCGCCACGGATGCCCAGATCTCCAAGTATGTCGACATGCTCGACTTCGAGCAGGACGAGGTCTTCGGCATCTTCAGTCGCCGCCTCGAACTGATCGCGATGGCGCACCTCGCCCACTCGGTGTCGGGCACGGGTCACAACGCGGCGCCGGTGTCGGAATTCGGCGTGTCGGTGTTGAAGCAGGCCCGCGCGCGCGGCTTCGGCCGCCGCTTGTTCGAGCATGCGATGCTGCATGCGCGCAATCGTGGCGTCGAGACGCTGCTGATCCACGCGCTCAGCGAGAACACCGCAATGCTGAAGATCGCTCGCAATGCGGGCGCCAAGGTGGTCCGCGAAGGTTCCGAGTCGGACGCCTGGCTGAAGCTGCCGCCCGACTCGCTGGCCTCGCACATGGGCGAGCTGGTCGAGCATCGCGCCGCTGAGCTGGACTACCGCCTGAAGGTGCATGCGCGCCAGGTCGGCGGGCTGCTGGACGCGATCACCGAGGTCAAGGCCTCGTTGACCAAGGCCTCGCACGTCGCGGAAGAGTGACGGCAGTGCGTGCATACCGCACGCACGTGCCTCGCGCCCGCCGATGACCCTCATGTCGGGGGATCGGCGCGGTCCTATGCAGTGGGTTGCATCCGTTACAGTCCGGCATCGATTCCGACGCCCCGGAATCTGCCGTTCATTGTGTCAACCGCGGAACCGCGCTGCCCGCCATGCAAATGCTCCCCTGGATCATTGCGCTCACCGCCCTTGCGCTGCTGGCCATCGTGTTGGTCGCGTGGGCATTGCGACGCAATCCGAAGAAATCGGCCGAACTCCCTACCGAGTGGGCGCTGGCGCCGCGCCCGGTATTCTCGACCGACGAACGTCGTGTGTACCGTCTGCTGCGCGAAGCGCTCCCGCACCACATCGTGCTGTCGAAGCTGCCGCTGGTGCGGTTCTGCCAACCGACCGATCCGAACGAGGTCCGCTACTGGTTCGATCTGCTGGGCACCAGCCACGTGACCTTTGCGGTCTGCAGCGCCAATGGCCGCGTGCTTGCGGCGATCGACCTCGACACCGACCGCGGCAATTCGCGCCGCGTGATGCAGATCAAGCAATCGGTGCTGAGCGCCTGCCGCGTGCGCTACCTGCGTTGCCCGGTCGACCAGTTGCCGTCGGTCGCCGAACTGCAGTTGCTCGTGCCCAGCAGCAGCGCCCAATCGCGCGGTCCGCAGCCGGCGCCCGCGCCCCCTGCCAACCTGCACCAGGCGCGCGACTCGCTCTCGCACGCGGTCGCCTCGCGGCGCGCCGAGCGCACCGCGCTGTGGCAGGACTCCACGGTGTTCCAGGATTCGTTCTTCGCGCCCGACTCCCGCGACGGCTTCAGCAACAGCGAGTTCGCACCGATGCCGCGCCCGAAGCCACTGCGCTCGTCGTCGCGGCGCAGCGAGCCGAGCAACTTCGCCGGCCTCGACGACCGGCCCGATCCGTTGACGGGCCTGGACACCGAGGAACTCGGCGGCGTGGTCGACGACAACCCGCGCTACTCGAGCGGCTCGCAACGCTGACGCGCCCGCGCGGGGCGGCGCGTACGATGCGCGCATGACGCCGCCCGATCGCGAACCCCTTCCTGCCGCTTCGGACCGCACCTCCGACACCCCGTTCGCCGGCCTCGACCCCGACACCGTCCTCGACGCGCTCGATGCCGTCGGCCTGCGCGGCGACGGCCGCCTGATCCAGCTGAACTCGTACGAGAACCGCGTCTTCCAGGTGTTCCTGGAGGACGGCCGGGTCGTCGTCACCAAGTTCTACCGGCCGCGGCGCTGGAGCGATGCGCAGATCCTTGAAGAGCATGCGTTCGCCAACGAACTTGCTGCGGCAGAAATTCCGGTCGCCGCGGTCTGGCCGCTCGCGATCGATGCCGGTGCGCGCCTCGCCGACCGGGTCGGGCTCTCCGGCGCCACGCTCGCGCAGATCGAGACGGCCCACGGCGCCTACCGCTTCAGCGTCAGCGAGAAGCTCGCGGGTCGTGCGCCCGAGCTGGAAGACGATGGCACGCTCGAATGGATCGGCCGTTTCATCGGCCGGATGCATTCGGTCGGCGCGCTGAAGCCGTTCGTGCACCGCCAGACGCTTTCGCCACAGACCTTCGGCGTCGACAACCGCGACTGGCTGCTGAGCCAGGACATCATTCCGCCGGATGCAGAAACTGCCTGGCGACAGGCCACCGACGAGGCGCTCGCGGCGATCGCCGAGGCCTTCGGCGGCCCGGCGATCCGCACGTTGCGCCTGCACGGCGACTGCCATCTCGGCAACGTGCTGTGGGCCGCCGACGGTCCGCACTTCGTCGACCTGGACGACGCGGTGATGGGCCCGGCGACGCAGGACCTGTGGATGCTGCTGTCCGGCGAGCGCGGCGCGATGACGCGCCAGCTCGCCGCCGTGCTCGAGGGCTACGAGGCCTTCATGGACTTCGACTGGCGCGAGCTGCGCCTGGTCGAACCGCTGCGCACGCTGCGGATGATCCACCACAGCGCGTGGATCGCGCGGCGCTGGACCGACCCGGCGTTCCCGATCGCGTTCCCGTGGTTCGACAGCCCGAAGTACTGGGCCGAGCAGACGACCCGCCTGCGTCAGCAGATCGACGCGATGGGCGAGCCGCCCCTGGGGGGCCCGTAACCCCGGGTTCGCTGCCGGTCAGGCGACCAGCAACGCGTTGACCCGCCGCACGTAGGCGGCCGGGTCGTCGAGCTGCCCGCCTTCGGCCAGCAGGGCCTGGTCGAACAGGATGTTCGCCAGGTCGTCGAAATGCGCGCTGCTGTCCAGGCGCTTGACCAAGGCATGCTCGGCGTTCACCTCCAGCGTCGGCAGCGACTTCGGCGCGCTCTGCCCGGCCTGCTTCAGCAGCCGCGCAAGGTGGCCGCTCATGTCGCCCTCCTCCACCACCAGGCAGGCCGGCGAATCGACCAGCCGCGTCGTGACCCGCACGTCCTTGGCCCGTTCCTTCAACGTCTCCTTCAGGCGATCGAGCACCGGCTTGAACGCGGTCGCGGCCTCCTCGGCCTGCTTCTTCTCGGCCTCGTCCTGCAGCTTGCCGAGGTCGACAGAGCCCTTCGCGACGCTCTGCAATGGCTTGCCGTCGAACTCGTACAGGTGGCTCAGCATCCACTCGTCGACCCGGTCGGTCAGCAGCAGCACCTCGATGCCCTTCTTGCGGAAGATCTCGAGCTGCGGGCTGCTCTTGGCGGCGGCCAGGCTGTCGGCGGTGATGTAGTAGACGACCTCCTGGCCTTCCTTCATGCGTCCGACGTAATCGGTGAACGAGACGCCCTCGTCGGCGTGCGTCGATGCGAAGCGCAGCAGCTTGACCAGCCGTTCCTGGTTCGCGTGGTCCTCGCCGACGCCTTCCTTCAGCACGACGCCGAAGTCCTTCCAGAACGCGGCGTACTTGGCCTTCTCGGCGACGTCCTCGCTGTCGGCCAGCGCCTCGAGCATGCCGAGCACGCGCTTGGTCGAGCCCTCGCGAATCGCCTTCACATCGCGGCTCTCCTGCAGCAACTCGCGGCTCACGTTGAGCGGCAGGTCGGCACTGTCGATCACGCCCTTGACGAAGCGCAGGTACACCGGCATCAGCGCCTCGGCGTCGTCCATGATGAAGACGCGCTTGACGTAGAGCTTGACGCCGCCACGCTTGTCGCGGTTCCACAGGTCGAATGGTGCCTTGGCCGGCACGTAGAGCAGCTGCGTGTACTCGCTGCGGCCCTCGACCCGGTTGTGGGTGTAGGCCAGCGGCGCCTCGGTGTCGTAGCTGATCTGCTTGTAGAACTCGGTGTACTGCTCGGGCGTGATGTCGTTCTTGCTCCGCGTCCACAGCGCGGCCGCCTTGTTGACCGGCGCCCACTCGTCCTTCGTGACCTGCTTGGAGGCCTCGGCATCCCACTCTTCCTTCTGCATCAGGATCGGCAGCGAGATGTGGTCGGAGTACTTGCCGATGATCGACTTCAGCTTCCAGCCGCTGAGGAACTCCTCCTCGCCGTCGCGCAGGTGCAGCGTCACGGTGGTGCCGCGCGCCGGACGGGTGATCGTCTCGACTTCGAAGTCGCCGCTGCCCTGCGACGACCAGCGCACGCCCTCCTCGGGCGGCAGCCCGGCGCGGCGCGACTCGACGGTGATGCGGTCGGCGACGATGAACCCGCTGTAGAAGCCCACGCCGAACTGGCCGATCAGCTGCGCGTCCTTCTTCTGGTCGCCTTCCAGGGCCGACATGAACTCGCGGGTGCCGCTCTTGGCGATCGTGCCGAGGTTGGCAATCGCCTCCTCCTCGGACAGGCCGATGCCGTTGTCGGTGATCGTGATCGTCTTTGCCTCGGCGTCGAACGCCACGCGAACGTCGAGGTTCGGCTGGTCTTCCAGCAGCGCCGGGTGGTTCAGCGCCTCGAAACGCAGCTTGTCGCACGCGTCAGAGGCGTTCGAGACCAGCTCGCGCAGGAAGATTTCCTTGTTGGAATAGAGCGAGTGCGTGACGAGGTGCAGGATCTGCTTGACCTCGGCCTGAAAGGAAAGCGTCTGTTTGTCCATGGCTCTTCTGGGGTACGGGCCGAGACGGCACCGCGCCGCCCGGAAGAGCGGGATTTTGGGGCCGCAACGCCCGATTTCAAGTCAGGCCGGCTCGGGCAAGAGCTCGAACGTCCCCTTCTGCTGCGCCCAGGTGTCGTGGCCGGACGCGAAGCCGACCATCTGCGAGGTCTCGAGGTTCAGTGCCACCGTCAGCGTGTAGCCGCCGGACGAGACGTACGAGACCACGACCACGTCGTCGCTGACCGGCGCCACGGCACCGAACTTCTCGTGGTGCAGTTCGGTCGGGTCCTGGCCGTCGACGCTGCGCCACACCACGCTGCCGTCGGTGCTGAACGTGTGCTCGAAGGTCTGGCCGGCGACCGGGCCGTCGTTGAACCGCCAGCGGATCGTGCGGCCGAGCAGCGCGCGGCGCTCGGCTTGGGTCGTGGTCATGGCCGTGCCTCCCCTCAGTTCCTCAAGGTCGCCTGCAAGGTGATTTCGGGCACGCTCGCGAGCGCCTTCGACAACGGGCAGTCGCGCTTGGCGGCCGCGGCGATCTCCTGGAACTTCGCGTCGTCGATGCCCGGCACCGTGGCCTCCATCGTCAGTGCGATGCGGTCGATCACGAAGCCTTCGCCCTGCTTGGCCAGACGCACCGCCGCCCTGGTGTCGACCTTGCCGGTCGCGATGCCGGCCTTGTCGCAGGCGAACGAGAACGCCATCGTGAAGCAGGCGGCGTGGGCCGCACCGAGGATCTCCTCGGGATTGGTGCCCTTCACGTCGCCCTCGAAGCGGCTGGCGAAGCCATACGGATAGGCCTTCAGCGCACCGGTCTCGGTGCTGATCTGGCCGGTGCCCTTCTTGCCGGCGCCTTCCCAGTGAACAGTCGCTGTCTTCTCGATCATGGTGTGTCCTTTCGGTGCTGGTTCGTGACGTGTGTGTGACAGCGGCCCGCCGGCGTCACTTCGGGCGCGGCCGCTCGAGTCGGCTGTCGGGCGGCGACAGGCGGCCGGCCCGCAGTTCCTGCACGGCCGCGACGACGGCCCGCGCGACGTTGCGGGTCTCTTCCTGCACCGCGGCGTCCCGATCGAGCGCCTCGTGGCTGTTGTAGTACGGTTCGTAGTAGCCGATGTAACGATCCAGCTTGGCGCTCGATCCGGCGTCGATCAGGCCCATCCAGTCGAGCCAGTCGGTGAGGTTGCGGCGCTGCGCCTCGACGCCGGCGACGTCGCCATGGACGACGACGCCGTAGGCGCGACCGGCCACGTGCTTCGGGTACTCCCACCCGCCCGCCTCGATCTGCTTCGCCTGCGCGGCCTTCTTGCCGTGCGTCGAGGTCGGGTCCGGGTTGCCGCCGTCGGCGCAGACCAGGCGGTCGATCATCAGCTTCAGGGGGCTGGGCGATTGGTACCAGTAGGTCGGCGCCAGGATGATGACCGCGTGCGCGTCGACCCAGCGCTCGTAGATCTCGGCCATCCAGTCGTGGGCCTGGCCGAGCGCGTGGTTCGGGTAGCAGCTGCAAGGCCAGTGGCAAAGCGGCATCGCGGTCGAGACGCAGCCCTTGCACGGGTGGATCTGGCGCCCGTACTCCGACGTCACGAGGCTCAGGTCGAGCACGTCGGCCTGAACACCCGCGCCTTCGACCACCTCCCGCGCCAGCTGGGTAAGGCGCCAGGTCTTCGACATCTCGCCGGGGCAGGTCGCGTCGTTGCGCGAGCTGCCGTTGATCAGCAGGATGCGGGAGGGCGACCCCGGCGCCTGCCAGCGCTGCTGGGCCGCCTGGAGCCGCTGCCGGGTATCCAGCCACTCGACAGAGACCTCGTAGCCGGGGTCCTTGAAGCCCTCGCCGGCCGGCTGCGTGACAGGCGCCTTGCGCCCCTGTTCCAGCGCCTCCCAGGCGATCGCCTCGAGCCGATCGATCGCGTCCCGTTCGGGACCGTATGCGGGGTCGTAGAAATTCCGCTGGAAGCGTTCCCTGAACGCCTCGCGCGTCAGCTTGGCCGGCGCCTGGCCCGTGCGGATGTCAGTCATCGGGCCAGTATCAGCAGCCGCGCCGAAGGCCGAAGTCGGAAGCCGCCCCGTCGCGGCGCTGGCTGCGTCCTACAGTGCAGCAGAATGCGCGCATGCCGCCGCTGCGCACCGTCACCGCCACCCGCTACGTCACGCCGCTGCGCGAAGGGGGCTCGCTGCCGGCGGTGATCGAGGCCGACGACGACGGTCTGTACGTGCTCAAGTTCCGCGGCGCCGGCCAGGGCCCGCGGGCCCTGATCGCCGAACTGGTCGCCGGCGAACTCGCGCGCGCGGCCGGCCTGCCGGTGCCCGAGATCGTGTTCGCCGAACTCGACCCCGAACTCGCGCGCACGGAGCCGGACCCCGAAATCCAGGACCTGATCCGCGCCAGTGCCGACCTCGTCGCCGGTGGACGCGGCCTGAACCTCGCGCTCGACTACCTGCCCGGCTCGGTGACCTTCGACCCGCTGGCGATGCAGCCCGGCGCCGAGCTCGCGTCGCGCATCGTCTGGTTCGACGCGTTCGTCAGCAACCTGGACCGCACCGCGCGCAACACCAACATGCTGGTGTGGCACGGCCGGCTCTGGCTGATCGACCACGGCGCGGCGCTCTACTTCCACCACGACTGGCGCGACGTCATGGCGCGTGCCAATGCCCCGTTCGCGCTGATCAAGGACCACGTGCTGCTGCCGTTCGCGACCGGGCTCGAAGCAGCCGACGACTGGATGACGCAGCGGATCACGCCCGCGCGGATCGCCGAAGTCGTTGCGCTGATCCCCGACACCTGGCTCGAGGACGAGACCTCGTTCGCGAGCAAGGCGGCGCACCGCGCTGCGTATTCGCAGTTCCTGACCGAACGCTTGGCCGCGCCGCGTGCATTCCTCGAGGAGGCCGTGCGTGCCCAAGCCCTGCACGTATGACTACGCGATCGTGCGTGTGGTCCCGCGCGTCGAGCGCGGCGAGTTCGTCAATGCCGGCGTGATCGTCTCGTGCGCGGAGCAGGGCTTGCTGCAGGCCGCGATCGAGTTGGACGAGTCGCGCCTGCTTGCGCTCGATCCGAACGCCGACCTCGTGGGCATCCGCGCGGCGCTGGCGGCGATCCCGGTGATCTGCGCCGGCGGTGACGCGGCGGGGCCGCTCGGAAAGCTCTCGGTGCGCGAGCGCTTCCACTGGCTCGTGGCGCCGCGCAGTTCGAGCATCCAGACCTCGCCGGTGCACACCGGTCGCTGCGAGACGCCCGGGCTGATGCTGGATCAGCTGATGCGCAAGATGGTGCGGCTGCCCGCGGCCGCGACGCCGCCGTTTCAGGCGTCGACGTAGTCCGCCATCGCCTCGCCGAGGCGGATCGGCCGCGCCGGTGCCCAGGCCGGGTTGAAGCGCAGCGCGCCGGTCGGGAACAGCATCACGACCGTCGAGCCGAGCAGGAAGCGGCCCATCTCGTCGCCTTGTTTCAGCACGACTTGCTGGTCGTCGTAGCGCCATTCGCGCACGCCGGCGACCCGCTTCTGGTTGACGACGCCGTGCCATACCGTCGCCATGCGGCCGACGATCGTCGCGCCGACCAGCGTCAGCACGAACGGGCCGCGCGCCGACTCGAACACGCACACCACCCGCTCGTTGCGCGCGAACAGCCCCGGCACGCCGCGCGCGGTCAGCGGGTTCACCGAGAAAAGGTCGCCCGGCACGTGGATCATGCGCAGCAGGCGGCCGTCGCGCGGCATGTGGATGCGGTGGTAGTCCTTCGGGCTCAGGTAGAGCGTCGCGAAGTGGCCGTTCTCGAACTGCGCGGCCAGCGCGGCGTCGCCGCCGACCAGCGCGGTGGTCGAGTACGCGTGGCCCTTGGCCTGGAAGATCTGGTCACGCCGGATGTCGCCGAACTGGCTGATCGCGCCGTCGACCGGACAGACCAGGTCGGCCTGCGCGAGCGGCCGGGCGCCGGGCTTCAGCGCGCGGGTGAAGAAATCGTTGAAGCTCTTGTAGCTGGCGATGTCCGGGTTCGCCGCTTCGCTCATGTCGACGCCGTACTTCGCGACGAAGCCGCCGATCAGCTTGGTCGTGCGAGCCCCCCACTCGCGCGAGGCGCGCCAGCCGGCATAGCGGGTCAATGCCTGCTTCGGCAGCAGGTATTGCGGGAGCACTTTCAGGCGGTCGGACACGTTGGCGGCTGGAGGGCGACAGAGGGCGGGATTGTATCGACGGGCCCGCCGCGCACGCTGGACTAAAGTGCCCGCAACGCCCGAGGAACCACCCGATGTCCGCCGCTTCGACCCGCCCTGCCCCCGCCCATTTCGCCCACTGGCCGCCGGCCCTGCCACACCACCTGACGATCCCGGCGACCAACCTGTTCTACAACGCCGAGGTCTCGGCCACACGCTACCCGGACAAGCCGTTCCTGGTCTTCTACGACACGCCGATCACGTTCAAGGCGTTCCACGCCGAGTGCGAGCGCATCGCCGGCTACCTGCAGCACGACTGCGGCGTGCAGGCCGGTGACCGCGTGCTGCTGTACATGCAGAACAGCCCGCAGTGGATCATCGCGTTCTACGCGATCCTGCGCGCCAATGCGGTCGTCGTGCCGGTCAACCCGATGAACCGCACCGAGGAATTGCGCCATTACGTGCGCGACACCGGCGCCACCACCGCGTTCGTGCCGCAGGACCTGGCCGAGCAGATGCAGCCGCTGGTCGGCGGCGCGGCCGGCAGCGACAGCGGCCTGCGGCACCTGATCGTCGCGACCTACAGCGACTACCTGACGCACCCGACCGACCTGCACGTGCCGCCCTTCGTGGTGGAGCGCATCCGCCGCTTCGACGGGACGGTCGCGTGGCGCGACATGCTCGCACTGGACCGCGTCCCCGGCCCATTGACCCAGGGCGCCGACGACCTGGCGGTGATGCCCTACACCTCCGGCACCACCGGCCACCCGAAGGGCTGCATGCACACCCACCGCAGCGTGATGAGCACGCTGGTCGGCGGCGTCGACTGGTTCCAGCGCACGCAGGACTCGGTGTTCCTGACCGTGCTGCCGCTGTTCCACGTCACCGGCCTGTCGGGCAGCATGAACGGGCCGCTGTACACGGGCGGCACGATCGTCGTGCTGCCGCGCTGGGACCGCGACACCGCCGCACTGTGCGTGCAGCGCTACCGCATCAACACCTTCCAGGCGATCACGACGATGCTGGTCGACTTCCTGTCGAACCCGCGGCTCGGCGAGTACGACCTGTCGAGCCTGCGCGTGGTGCGCGGCGGCGGTGCGGCGATGCCGGCCGCCGTCGCGGCGAAGCTGCACGCGCTGACCGGCCAGCACTACATCGAGGGCTACGGCATGAGCGAGACGATGGCCGCGACCCACATCAACCCGATGCACCGCCCGAAGCCGCAGTGCCTGGGCATCCCGGTGTTCGATGTCGACGCGCGCGTGATCGACCCCGCCACGCTGCAGGAGGTGCGGCCCGGCGAGACCGGCGAGATCGTCGTCGACGCGCCCCAGGTGATGCGCGGCTACTGGAACGACCCCGACGGCACCGCCAAGGCCTTCATCGAGATCGACGGCCGCCCCTTCCTGCGCACCGGGGATCTCGCGATGGTCGACACGGACGGCTACTTCTTCATGGTCGACCGGCTGAAGCGGATGATCAACGCGAGCGGCTACAAGGTCTGGCCGGCCGAGGTCGAGGCGCTGCTCTACCACCACCCGGCGATCCTCGAGGCCTGCGTGATCGGCGCGCCGGACGCGAAGCGCGGCGAGACCGTCAAGGCGCTGGTGGTGCTGAAGGACGCGCACCGCGGCACGGTCACCGAGCAGCAGGTCATCGAATGGGCGCACGCACACATCGCGGCCTACAAGAGCCCCCGGATCGTCGAGTTCGTTCCGGTGCTGCCGAAGTCCGGCTCGGGCAAGGTGCAGTGGCGCGAACTGCAGGAACGCGAATTCGCCGGCCGACCCGGCGCTGCGGGCTGATCGCGCGAGCGTCGGCTCAGGCGGTCGCGCCACCCCGCTGCAGCACGCGCAGCGCGAGCAGCCAGGCGGCCGCGTTCCAGCTCTGCCCGGCCATGCCCATCGGCGCCAGCGTGCGGCCGTGGAACCACTCGGTGAAGCGCCAGTCGCCGAGCGCGTTGACGCGGGCCAGCCGCATCAGTTCGGCCCACGCCGTCTCGCGCCGGCCAAGCTGCGCCAGCGCCATCACCCAGTAGCCGCCGACGAACGGCCAGATGCCGCCGTTGTGGTACTGGTGCACCTGGTTCTGCTGGTGGCGCGCCATGTAGGGGCGCCACAGTTCATGCTGGCGCGACAGCGGGTGCAGCACGACGCGGATCGGGTAGGGATCGGACGCGCGTGCGGCCTCGATCGTCTTCACGATGCGGTGGCCCATCGATTCGTCCGCCAGTCCGGCCAGCACCGCCAGCACGTTGCCGAACACGTCGCCCTCGTGACCGACCATCGCGAGGTTGACGAAGCTCAGGTACAGCCCGGGGTCGCGCCGCCCGCGCCGCGCGTAGTGGCGCAACAAGCGGGCGCGGTGGTACTCGGGCAGGTCGCGCTGGAACGGATCGAACAGGTGATTGAAGTGGTGGTGCGTGACGTCGGCATGCGCCAGCCCGAAGCGCCGCTTGACCTCGTACCAGAGCGCGTTGCTGTAGAGCACGTAGCCCGAGCGCGGCATGATGTCGGCCCAGTCGCTGGCCTCGTTCTGCTGCAGCAGGCGGAAGTGCTGGTGCTCCTGCGCCAGCAGCCAGCCGATCGCGCGTTCGGTCTGCGCGGCCCAGTGCTGCGGGCCGACGCTGCCGTGGCGGCGCACATGGTCGACCGCGATCAGCCACCACAGCGTCGCGTCGATGCAGCCGAGGTACCAGAAATCGGCATCGCGGCCGTCGGGGTCGACGTACTTCGGGATCTGCCCGTTGTCGGCCTGTTGCGCGGCGAGCGCGTCGAGGCTCGCGACCGCGCCGGCCTCGAGCGAGGCGACGCCGCTGCCGCACATCGCCATCACGCAGATCGCCGCGTCACGGCCGAAGATCCGCGTGTAACGGCGCGCTTCGGCGGCGGCATTGCGGGTCGCGGCCAGGATGCCGTGGGGCGTCAGGTTGTGCTGGAGCAGGTCGAGCGAGGCCTGCCTGCACGCCGCGATCAGCGAGGCATCATCATCCGGATCGGGAGGGCTCATCGGTTTCGGACGCGTCGCCGGAGAGCGCCGCCACCGGGAATTCTCGCAGCGTCGCGGCCAGCGACAGCGCGCCGTCCTGGAGCGCCAGCGTGCGCCCGGTGATGGCGTCGGTGAGCCAGGCATGCGGCGGCAGCGCCGCCCCGCCGTCGGGCCAGACCACGGCCGTGTCGCCCCAGACGTCGCCGAGCGGTGCCTCGCCCTGACCCAGGGCGACGCTCAACCGCGTGCCGATCACCACCAGCCAGCGCGGTCCGTCGCGGCGCGCGAACGCGACGACGTGCGCCGCGTGCACCCCGCGCACCTCGAGCGGCACGTACACCGCGCGCGCCAGCATCGCCTCGCACGCGCGGCGCAGTTGCAGCGCGCGCCAGGTGACCCAGAACTTCGCGTCGCCGTCGACTGCCCGGTCCAGCAGCGCGCGCAGCGCGGGACCGCGCTGCGGCAGCGCCCACCGCGCCTCGGCCTCGGCCAGCAGGGCGCGGCGCCGATCGAAGTCGACCGGTCGCCGGTTGTCCGGGTCGACGAGCGCCAGCTCGATCGCCTCGTGCCCCTGGTAGAAATCGGGCACGCCGGGCGAGAGCGTCTTCACCAGCGCGAGCGTCAAGCCGTTCAGCGCGCCGTGCCAGGCGAGCACCGCGACGTTGCGCTGCAGGTCGTCGAGGAACAGGTTGCGCTCGCGGCGGCCGAGCAGCGCCTGCACGAAGCCCGCGAGCGCCGCCTCATAGGCCGCGTGCGGGTTCATCCAGCTGGTGAGCGCCTTCGATTCGCGTGCCGACTTGAGCATCACGGCCTCGATGCGGGCCGCGTATTCGGCCAGCGCGGCGTCGCTCGGATCGCCGGTCGGCAGGCTGCCGACGAGCAGCTGGTACAGCAGGTACTCGTCGTTGCGCGACGGCGCGCGTTGGCCGTCGACCGTGCGCTTGTGGCTGCGGTTCATGCGGCTCCAGCGCCGCACTGCCAGCCGCCACGCGGCCGGCAGTTCGCTGATCACGTCGATGCGCACCCGCACGTCCTCGGAGCGCTTGGCATCGTGGGTGGAACTGGCCAGCAGCGTGTGCGGCCACTGGGTCGCGCGGTCGAGGCTGGCGGCGTGGAAGGCCGCGACCGTCATGCCGAACGCGTCTGGCTCGCCGCCGACATCGTTGACCGAGACGAGCCGGTGGTGCCGGTACAGCGCGGTGTCCTCGATGCCCTTGGCCGCGACCGGGGCGGTGTATTGCTGCAGGCGGAGCGCGAACTGCCGGTAACGCTCGGCCAGCCCGGCCGGCGCACCGGCCAGTGGGCGACCCAGCAGCACCTGGCGGAGGTAGTCGAACACGCCGGCATCGGCGGCGACGCTGCGCCGCCGCGCGCGACCGATGGCCCAGTCGATGAAGCGGCGGTCCTGCGGGCTCGCCTTGTCGACGATGTAGGTGCGATAGACCGGGAACGACGCGACCACCTCGGCCAGCGCGCGTCGCAGCGAGTTCAGCGTGAAGTCGCGCGTGCGCCGGTCCGCGCGCGCCAGGCGCAACAGCGTCGCGCTGAGCACGGTGAGCTCGCCGGCCAGGCTGCCGTTCATCACGAGGTGCCGGCACTGCCACGAGAGCGTCTCGAAGTCTTCGGCCTCGTCGCGCACGAAGGCGCGCCAGGCGCGGTCGAGCCGCGCCTTGGCATCGCCGTCGATCAGCAGGCCGTTGACGACGTTCGCGAAGCGGTAGCCGGTCGTGCCGTGCACGGCCCAGTCGGCCGGCACCTTCTCGTGCGGCGCGACGATCTTCTCGACCACCACATACAGCGGCATCGCGTCGCGCCCCGCGCCGGGCGGCGGCAACCCCGCGACTTCGGCGTGGCGCCGCTGCAGGCGCTCGAAGTAGCCGGCGGGATCGGACAGGCCGTCCGGGTGGTCGATGCGCAGGCCGTCGACCGCGCCGCTCGCGGTGAGCTCGAGGACGAGGCGGTGGGTCGCCTCGAACACCTCCGGGCGCTCCATGCGCAGCGCGGCCAGCTCGTTGATGTCGAAGAAGCGGCGGTAGTTGATCTCGTCCGCGGCGATCCGCCAATGGGCGAGACGGTAGGCCTGCACACCGATCAGCCGGTCCAGCGCATCGACGCTGCCGCGATCGCCGGGGCGCCCGTTGAGCGTCTCGACGACGGCCTCGATCGCGGTGGCGAGTGCCGGCATCTGCCGGACTGCTTCCTTCAGCTCGGCCTTGAGCGCGGTCTTGCTGCGCTGGCGGCGCAGTCTGGCGGCGGGGTCGGCCGCCGCGCGCGGCGGCAGGCGGTCGAACTGGCCGGCCAGGCGCGCCAGCGTCGCGGCGGCACCGCCGCGCAGCGCCTGCGCCGGCACCGCCCGCAGCGCCTCGCGCAGCAGCGCCCCGTAGCCGGACGGATCGACCGGCAGCCGGTGCTCGTAGTAGCTCAGCGTGAAATAGCCGCGCGCCGCATCGAAGCCGAGCCGAAGCTCGCCGCGCTCCAGCACCACGCCGTACTGGTCGCCGAGCACCGGCAGCAGCACCTTGCCGGCCAGCGCCGGATCGGCGGCGTGCCAATCGATGTCGAAGAACTCGGCCCAGGCCGACGCCGCGCCGTTCTCGAGCACGTCCAGCCACCAAGCGTTGTCACCGTCGAGCACGCCCATGTGGTTGGGCACGATGTCGATCAGCAGGCCCATGTCGTGGCCGTGCAGCGCAGCGACCAGCGCGTCGAATTCGGCGCGGCTGCCGAGCTCGGGGTTCAGCATGCCGTGGTCGACCACGTCGTAGCCGTGCTGGCTGCCGACGCGCGCCCGCAGGGGTGGCGAGATGTACAGGTGGCTGACGCCGAGCGCGTCGAGGTATGGCACCAGCGCGGTCGCGTCGGCGAACCGGAAGCCGCCGTGCAGCTGCACGCGGTAGGTCGCGCGCGGCACGATGGCGGTGGCCGGCGCGCCGCGCCCGGCGATGGTCGGGCGGCTCATGCGCGCTCGATCGCTACCCGCACCGACCAGGCCGGGAGCGCGGCGGCGGGGGCGTCGTGACTGCGGTAGACGGTCTCGCCCGGCAGGTCGCCGGCGCTCGCGCCGTCGTCCGGCGCGAGCCGGGCCAGCAGATGCCAGCGGTGGCCGCCGCCGAGCGGCCACTGCACGTGCAGCGTGCCCGGCTCCGGCAGCGCGAAGGTCCCGCTGCCGGCCTCGGCCAGCCAAGGCACCAGGTGGTCACGCCGCAGCGCGAGCAGCCTGCGGTGCAGGGCCAGCCAGCCGGCATGCGGGGCGCGCCCGCGCTCGTCCCAGTCGAGCCGGCTGCGCTCGAACGTCGCGAGCGCGTTCGGGTCCGGTATCGAATCGCGCACCGCCGGGTCGGCGAAGCGCTTGAAGCGCCCGAACTCGGCGCGACGCCCGCGCGTCACCGCCGCGGCCAGCTCGCCTCCGAAATCGCAGAAGAACAGGAAGGGCGTCGACGCGGCCCACTCCTCGCCCATGAACAGCATCGGCGGCGACGGCGCGAGCAGCACGCACGCGGTCAGCGCGCGCAGCGCGGCGTCGCGACCGGCGGCCTCGGCCAGCGTCGCGAGGCGCTCGCCGAACGCGCGGTTGCCGACCTGGTCGTGGGTCTGCAACGCGTTGACGAAGGCCAGCGGCGGCAGGTGCGCCGAGGCCGTGCCGCGCGGTTCGCCGCCGCGGTACGGCGAGGCGTCGCCCTGGAACGCGAAACCCTCGGCCAGCGCCCTGCCCAGCTGCCGCACCGGCGCGGCCGCGTAGTCGGCGTAATAGCCGTCGGTCTCGCCGCTGGCGATGACGTGGGCGGCGTGGTGCACGTCGTCGTTCCACTGCGCATCGGCCAGCAGCGGCCGGCGCCCGGCGTCCCGGCCCAGGCGCGCGGCGTCGTTCAGGTCGTTCTCGAGGATCAGGTGGACGTGGCGGGCGCGGCCCGGGCCGGCGCGCACCGCCTGCACCAGCTCGTCGGCGAAATGCAGCGCGCCGCGGTCGTGCATCGCGTGCACCGCGTCGACGCGCAGCCCGTCGAGGTGGAACTCCTCGAGCCAGTACAGCGCGTTGTGGATGAAGAAGTCCCGCACGGTGCGGCTGCCCGGACCGTCGAAGTTGATCGCCGCGCCCCACGGCGTGTCGACCGCGGCGTTGAAGAACTGCGGCGCCGAGGCGTGCAGGTAGTTGCCTTCGGGACCGAAGTGGTTGTAGACCACGTCCAGCAGCACCATCAGCCCGCGCCGGTGCGCCTCGACGACGAGGCGCTTGAGCTCGCCCGAGCTGCCGTAGGTCGACTTCGGCGCGAACGGCAGCACGCCGTCGTAGCCCCAGCCGCGCCGGCCGGGAAAGTCGGCCACCGGCATCAGCTCGATCGCGGTCACACCGAGCTCGACCAGCGCGTCGAGCCGCTCGATCGCCGCCTCGAACGTGCCCGCCCGCGTGAAGCAGCCGACGTGCAGCTCGTAGATCACGGCCTCGTGCCAGGGCCGGCCGCGCCACGCGGTGTCGGTCCAGTCGAAGGCGAGCGGATCGACGAACGCGCTCGGCCCGTGCACGTCGCCATGGTTGGCGCGCGAGGCCGGATCGGGCACGACGATGCGGCGGTCGATGTGGAAGGCGTAGTCGGTGCCGTGCGCGACGCGCGGCAGGACGATCTCGAACCAGCCCCCGGCGCGCGCCTGCATCGGGTAGGTGCCGCGGTCCACCCCACCGCCGCTGCGGATCAGGTCGACCTGCCGCGCGCCCGGCGCCCAGAGCCGGAAGCACGCGCCGCCGCGCCCGTCGGGGCGGGCGCCGAACGGCATGTCGTGGATGCGCTTCACGGCGCGCCCCGCGAGAACCGCACCAGCGCGAGCGCGCGCCCGGCGAGCACGTAGCCGTCGGCCAACGCCACCAGCGTGTCCGGCGCCGCCGCCAGGGCGGTGTCGAACAGCAGCTGGCCGTGGGCCGGCACGAGCTCGGGCGCGAGCGTGAACCGCACCTCGTTGGAGTCGGCATTGAACAGCACCAGGAAGCTGTCGTCGTGCACGGCGCGGCCGCGGCCATCGACCTCGTTCAGGCCGTCGCCCGAGAGGAACACGGCCAGCGCGCGGGCATGGTCCTGGCCCCACGCCTGCTCGCTCATCTCGGTGCCATCGGGTTGCAGCCAGACGATGTCGCGCACCGTGCTGCCGTGCAGCGGCCGGCCCTGGAAAAAGTCGCGGCGCCGGAACACCGGATGCGCCGCGCGCAGCGCCATCACGCGCTGGGTGAAGGCCAGCAGCGTGCGCTGGTCGTCGTCGGCGGACCAGTCGAGCCAGCTGATCGGGTTGTCCTGGCAATACGCGTTGTTGTTGCCCCCCTGGGTGCGGCCGCGCTCGTCGCCGGCGAGCAGCATCGGCACGCCCTGCGATAGCAGCAGCGTGGCGATGAAGTTGCGCTGCTGGCGCGCGCGCAGCCTGCGCACCTCGGCATCGTCGGTCGGACCTTCGACGCCGCAGTTCCACGACAGGTTGTGGCCGTGGCCGTCGCGGCCGTCCTCGCCGTTCGCCTCGTTGTGCTTGTCGTTGTAGGCCACGACATCGGCGAGCGGGAAGCCGTCGTGCGCGGCGATGAAATTGATGCTCGCGTAGGGCCGCCGGCTGCTGCGGTTGTAGAGGTCGCTCGATCCGGTCAGGCGCTGCGCGAACTCGCCGATCACGCCACCCTCGCCCTTCCAGTAGGCGCGCATCGTGTCGCGGTACTTGTCGTTCCACTCGGCCCAGCCGACCGGGAAATTGCCGACCTGGTAGCCGCCGTCGCCGAGGTCCCAGGGTTCCGCGATCAGCTTGACGCGCGACAGCACCGGGTCCTGGCGCAGGATGTCGAAGAACGCGCTGAGCCGGTCGACCGCGTGCAGCTCGCGCGCCAGCGCCGAGGCGAGGTCGAAGCGGAATCCGTCGACGTGCATCTCGGTCACCCAGTAGCGCAGCGAGTCCATCAGCAGCTGCAGCACGCGCGGGTGCTGCATGTCGAGCGTGTTGCCGCAGCCGGTGAAGTCCTGGTAGTGGCGCGGGGCGTCGGGGGCGAGGCGGTAATACGCGGCGTTGTCGATGCCGCGGAACGCGAGGGTGGGCCCCCATTCGTTGCCCTCGGCCGTGTGGTTGTAGACCACGTCGAGCAGCACCTCGATGCCGGCCTCGTGCAGCGTGCGCACCATGGTCTTGAACTCGCCGACCTTGCCGCTCGCGCTGTAGCGGTGCTCGGGCGCGAAGAAGCCGATCGTGTTGTAGCCCCAGTAGTTGCGCAGGCCGCGCTCGACCAGGTGCCGGTCGTCGAGGAAGGAGTGCACCGGCATCAGCTCGATCGTCGTCACGCCGAGCCGCTTCAGGTACTCGATCACCGGCGCGCAGGCCAGGCCCGCGTAGGTGCCGCGCAGTTCCGGCGGCACCTCGGGGTTGAGCTGCGTGAAACCCTTGACGTGCAGTTCGTAGATCACGGTCTCGTGCCAGGGCACGTTCGGCGGGCGGTCGTCGCCCCAGGTGAACGCCGACTCGACGACCTTGCAGCGCGGCAGGTAGGGCGCACTGTCGCGCCGGTCGAACGAGAGGTCACCCTGGGCATGACCAACGCGGTAGCCGAACAGGGCGTCGTGCCAGCGGATCGTGCCGACGATGTTGCGCGCGTACGGGTCGAGCAGCAGCTTGTGGCCGTTGAAGCGATGGCCGTCCTGCGGCCGGTACGGCCCGTGCACGCGGTAGCCGTAGAGCAGCCCGGGCCGGGCCTGCGGCAGGTAACCGTGGAAGACCTGGTCGGTCTGCTCGCGCAGCGGCAGGCGCGCGACCTCATGGCGCCCGCTCGGATCGAACAGGCACAGCTCGACCCGCTCCGCCGATTCCGAGAACAGCGCGAAATTCACGCCCATGCCGTCCCAGGTGGCGCCGCGCGGATACGGCTTGCCCCGCCACAGCGTGTCGATCGGTGCAGCGCGCGCCATCACCGCAACCGGTCCGCGCCGTTGCGCGGGAACCAGCGTTCGATCAGTTCGGCCGCCCGCGCGCGGGCGCCCAGGCCGAACGCGAGCGCGAGCGCCAGCACCACGCCGGCCAGCAGGATCAGGAAGGTCTGCTGGATCAGGCCGCCGCCGATGTCGAGGTGGTCGATCGCCAGCAGCAGCACGAAGGTCATCACCGCGTAGCGCACGAGCCGGCCGAGGATCTCGGCATCGCTGATGCCCGCGGCCTTGAAGTAGCGCTGCACCGCGCTCGCGACGAAGCGCGAAAAATAGCCGCCGAACACCAGCACCAGCAGCGCGACCAGCAGGCGCGGCACGAACAGCATCAGCCGGCTCAGCAACGCGGTCACCTGCGTCAGCCCGAGGCTGTTGAAGGCGATGATCAGCGACGCCAGCAGCACCAGCGCGTAGCCGATGAGGCCGATCCAGTCGGTCGTGTCCTTCTCGGTGCCGCCCTGTTTCAGGAAGCCGTCGATGCCGGCGCGCTCGGTCAGGATGTGGAAGTTGAGCGCCCGCAAGGCCTTGACGACACTGAAGCGGAACGCCTTGGCCAGCAGCCAGCCGACCAGCAGCACGGCCAGCGCCACGCCCAGGCGCGGCAGGAAGTTGCCGATCTCCATCAGGAACCCGCGCACGGGGACAAGCATCACATCGAGGTTTTCCATCTCAGCTCCAGGTTCTCAGTCGGCGACACCGGCCAGCGCGGCGATCCCGGCCAGGGGCACGCCGATCCAGTCGGGGCGGTTGTCGATCTCGTAGCGCAGTTCGTAGAGCGCCTTCTCCAGCTCGAACAGGTCGAGCAGCGGCGCGCACGCGGCGTTGAACGCGGCCTCGCTCGCGTACAGCCCGCCCGCCACGACGACCTCGCGGTACGCGAGCACGAACGCCTCGCGCATGCGCCGCTCCCACTGCCGCGCCGCCGGCACGAGGCGTTCGAATTCGACCGCGCCCTGCACGCTCTGGTGCAGTGCGGTGTGGCGGGCATAGTCGAAGGAGCGCAGCATGCCGGCCACGTCGCGCAGCGCGCTGTGCTTGGCGCGGCGCTCGGCCAGCGTGCGCTGCGGCTCGCCCTCGAAGTCGATGAGCAGGTAGTCGTCGCGCACGATCAGCACCTGCTGCAGGTGCAGGTCACCGTGCAGCCGCGTCTTCAGGCCGGCCGGCTGCAGCTGCGCGGCGGCGCCGATGCGCTGCCCGAGCGCCGGCTCGGCGTCGACGACGCGGGCCGCGAGCGCCGCCAGCGACTCGCCGAAGCCCGGCACGCGCGAGCGCAACAGCGCGAAGGTCTGTGCGCTCTCGCGTTGCACCGTCGCCGCCCAGTCGCCCAGATCGGCCGCGCCGATCGGCTCGGGATCGAACGCCGGGCCGCCACCGGGCCGGGCCAGCGCCACGTGCAGTTCGGCCACGCGGCGCGCCAGCACCTGCACGCGCTCGGCCATCGCCTCGATCCCCTCCTGCACGCCGGTCTCGCCACCGCGCTGCTGCTCGAGCAGGCGCGCCAGCTGGTCGACGATGTAGGTCCACGCATCGCCCTGGTTCGCCACCTGGGCCTGCAGCAGCGCCAGCACCCACACCGCGCCGTCCTTCGCGACGAACTCGAGGCTTCCCGCCACGGGCACGCAGTGCGGGTAGGCCGCCACGTCGGTCAGGAAGCGACCCATCTCGAGCTCGGGGCTCGCACCCGCCTGCAGGCGCCGGTAGCCCTTCAGGAACAGGCGGTCGCCGAGCAGGCTGATCGAATTGCTGCTGGTCGTCAGCCGGTGCAGCGGCGTCGGGCCGTCGAGCGCGTCGCCGACGACCTGCTCGAACGCCGCCGTCGGCGTGAAGCGCAGGCTGCCGCCGTCGGCTGGCAGCTCGCGCCCGGCGCCGATGCCGCGCACCAGCGCGCGGCAGAACGGCACGTCGGCCATCGCGTCGGCCAGCACGCCAGTCGTCGCCTGCTCGCGCACCCGCGTGACGGCCAGCGGCGTGAGCTCGCGCACGCGCTCCTCGTCGTCGTCCTCGAACGCGATCGCGAGCGGCACGAAGTAGCGCGCCGGCTCGGCCGGACCCTCCAGGTCGACCAGCGCGACCAGCCACTGCGCGCCGTCGGTCTCGAGCACGCCGTGCGCGCTCAGCGTCGCGCGGGTCAGCGGCTCGGCCTTGGCCGCGTACCAGCGCTGGCGCTGCATGAAGCGCGGCAGCAGCTCGCGTTCGAACTGCGCCCGGGTCTTCTCGGCCATGCCCATGCGCCAGGGCACGACCTTGCCGCGGAAGAAGCTGTTCCAGCCGTCGAACAGCACCAGCACCGGCAGGTCCTCGACCGCGAGCCGTTCGACGTGCCACTGCGGCGGTGCCGCGTCGCTGGCGAGCCGGAACCAGAAGAAACCGTAGGCCGGCAAGGTCATCATGTACGGGTGGTCGCCGATGGTGGGGAACGCGTTGCGCCCCAGCATCTCGACCGGGACGCGGCCCTTGTAGTCCTCCAGCGCCAGCTCGACCGGCTGCGCCGCACGGCTGACGTTGAACACGCACAGGATCACGTCGTCGCCGTGTTCGCGCACGTACGCCAGCACCTTGCGGTTGCCGGGGTGGAGCATCGTGAAGCGGCCGCGACCGAAGGCCTGGGTGGCGCTGCGCACCGCGAGCAGCCGCTTGGTCCAGTTCATCAGCGACGAGGGCTCGCGCGCCTGCGCCTCCACATTGAGCGCCTCGAAGCCGTAGATCGGGTCCTGGATTGGCGGCAGGTACAGCCGCTGCGGGTCGGCGCGCGAGAAGCCGCCGTTGCGGTCGCTGGTCCACTGCATCGGCGTGCGCACGCCGTCGCGGTCGCCGAGGAAGATGTTGTCGCCCATGCCGATCTCGTCGCCGTAGTACAGCACCGGCGTGCCCGGCATCGACAGCAGCAGGCCGTTCATCAGCTCGATGCGCGCCCGGTCGTTCTCGAGCAGCGGCGCCAGGCGCCGGCGGATGCCCAGGTTGATGCGGGCGCGCGCGTCGGAGGCGTACATGCGGTACATGTAGTCGCGCTCCTTGCTGGTGACCATCTCGAGCGTCAGCTCGTCGTGGTTGCGCAGGAAGATCGCCCACTGGCAGCCGTCGGGGATCTCCGGCGTCTGCGCCAGGATCTCGACGATCGGATGCCGGTCCTCCTGGGCGATCGCCATGTACATGCGCGGCATCAGCGGGAAGTGGTAAGCCATCTGGCATTCGTCGCCGTCGCCGAAGTACTCGCGCACGTCCTCCGGCCACATGTTGGCCTCGGCGAGCAGCAGGCGACCGGGGTAGTGCGACTCGATGCGCGCGCGTATCTTCTTGATGACGTCGTGGGTCTCGCGCAGGTTCTCGTTGCTCGTGCCGTCGCGCTCGATCAGGTACGGAATCGCGTCGAGCCGGAACCCGTCGACCCCCATCTCGAGCCAGAACTCCATCGTCTTGAGCACCGCTTCGAGCACGACCGGGTTGTCGAAGTTGAGGTCGGGCTGATGGCTGAAGAAGCGGTGCCAGAAGAACTGCTGGGCGACCTCGTCCCAGGTCCAGTTCGATTTCTCGGTATCGGTGAAGATGATCCGGGTGCCGGAGTACAGCGTGTTGTCGTCGCTCCAGACGTAGAAGTCGCGCTCCGGCGAGCCCTTGGGCGCGCGCCGCGCGGCCTGGAACCACGGGTGCTGGTCGGACGTGTGGTTGACGACCAGCTCCGTGATCACGCGCAGGCCGCGGCGATGCGCCTCGATCACGAATGCGCGAAAGTCGTCGAGCGTGCCGTAGCTCGGGTGCACGTCCTCGTAGTTCGCGACGTCGTAGCCGTCGTCACGCTGTGGCGACGGGTAGAACGGCAGCAGCCAGATCGTGTTGACGCCCAGCGACTGCACGTGATCGAGCCGCTCGGTGAGACCGCGGAAGTCGCCGATGCCGTCGCCGTTGGCGTCGGCGTAGGCCTTGATGTGCAGCTCGTAGACGACGGCGTCGCGATACCACAGCGGGTCGGCGGCAGTCTCGACGGGGTGCGGCGCGGGCGCCAGGCCTGGTTGGGGCTCGACGGTGTTCGCTTGAAGGCTCACAGGCATCCTCAGAGGAAGTAATCGAAATCGTTCTCGCGCTTCATGCGCGCCCGCAGCTCCATCACGTGCGCGGGCACGCGCTGCGGATCGAGGCTGACATAGTTGCGGGAACCGTGCCAGAGGAAGTGCGCGCCGCTGATCAGATCGTGCAGCTGGTAGACCTGGTCGGTCGGCAATCCGAAAGCCGCGAGGTCGAACTCGATCCAGCCGCTCTGCGTGTGGTGCGGATCGAGATTGATCACGCAGACCACGGTGTTGCTGCCGTCGGCGGAGGTCTTCGCATAGGCCAGCAGCTGCTCGTTGTCGACGCTCAGGAAGCGCAGCCCGGCATCGCTGTGCAGCGCCGGGTTGGCGCGTCGCACGCGGTTCAGCACGCCGATGAAGTCGGCCAGCGAATCGGGTTGGTCGCGGTTCCAGACCCGGCGCTCGAACTTCTCGGAGTCGAGGTACTCCTCGCCACCCGCGCGCAGCGCCCGGGCCTCGAGGAGTTCGTAGGCGGGCCCGTAGATGCCGTAGTTGGCCGAGAGCGTCGCGGCCATCGCGACGCGCGCCATGAAGACCGGGCGTCCGCCATACTGCAGCGCGGCCGGCAGGATGTCGGGCGTGTTCGGCCAGACGTTCGGCCGGAAGTACTCGCGGCCCGCGCCCTGGCTCAGTTCGGTGAAGTAGGCGGTGAGCTCCTGCTTCGAGTTGCGCCAGGTGTAGTAGGTGTACGACTGGCTGAAGCCGACCTTGGCGAGCCGGTGCATGACACGCGGGCGCGTGAATGCTTCCGACAGGAAGATCACCTCGGGCTGCTTCGCCCGCACCCGGGCGATCACCCACTCCCAGAACGGATACGCCTTGGTGTGCGGGTTGTCGACGCGGAACACCTTCACGCCCTGGTCGATCCAGTGCTCGAACACACCGGCAAGCGCCACCCACATCGCGCGCCAGTCGGGGCTCTCGAAATCGAAGGGGTAGATGTCCTGGTACTTCTTGGGCGGATTCTCGGCGTACTGGATGCTGCCGTCGGCGCGCTTCCTGAACCACGTCGGGTGCTCGGTCACCCAGGGGTGGTCCGGCGCGCACTGGAAGGCGATGTCGAGCGCGACGTCGATCTCGAGCTCGGCGGCGCGCGCCACCAGCCGGCGGAAGTCGGCAAGCGTGCCGAGCGCGGGCAGGATCGCATCGTGCCCGCCCTCGGCGGCGCCGATCGCCCAGGGGCTGCCGAGGTGCTCGTGACTCGCGTCGAGCGTGTTGTTCGGCCCCTTTCGGCGCGACCGGCCGATCGGGTGGATCGGCGGGAAGTAAAGCACGTCGAAGCCCATGCGCTTGACGTAGGGCAGCCAGGCCTCGCAGTCGGCGAACGTGCCGTGGCGCCCGGCATCGGGCGAGGCCGATCGCGGGAAGAACTCGTACCAGGCCGAGAAGCGCGCCCGTTCGCGTTCGACGGTGACGCCGTAGACCTGCGGATGGTGCGTCGCATGGGTCAGGTCCGGGTAGCGCCGGGCGACGCCCGCACGCGCCTCGTCGTTGCCCAGTTCCTGCAACGCCGCGACGTCGTCGGGCGAATCGACCGCCGCGCGCGCCAGATCGCTGGCCCAGTCACGCAGCAGGTCGGCATCGCGACCGCGATCCGCTCGAGCGGCGGCCTGCTCGATCAGCTGGGCACCCGTGGCGGCGGCGATGCGCACGTCGTCGGGGTCGACGCGCCGCGTGAAGTCGTGCAGCCACGACTGGAACGGGTCGACCCAGGCCCACACCGTGTACTCCCACGAGCCGAGCGCGTCGACCGTGAAGCTGGCCCGCCAGCGGTCGTTGACGAGCGCGGTCATCGGCGTCGCCTGCCAGGCATTCGCGCCGCGGCGGCGCCACAGCAGCCGGGCCGCGACCACGTCGTGGCCGTCGGCGAAACAGTCGGCCTCGACGACGACGGCATCGCCGACGATCCGCTTGATCGGGAAGCGGCCGGCGTCCACGGCCGGCTGCACGTTCTCGATCACCGCGCGCACCCGGCCGTCGGCGAGCGCGATCGGGGTGACGGTGTCGTCCGCGCTGGACACCCGGGTCGGGGCCACGGGCTGGGTGGGGCTCGCAGGGCTCACGCGCTCTCTCCTTCGTGCTTCAGGATCAGGATGCCGAGGGGCGGCAGGCGCAGGTTCAGCGACTGGAAGCGCCCGTGTGCCGCCACCGGCACCGTCGTCACGCCGCCGTGGTTGCCCACACCGCTGCCGCCGTACAGCGTCGCGTCGCTGTTCAGGCATTCGCGCCAGAGGCCGGACGCCGGCACGCCGACGAGGTAGTCCTCGCGCGGCACCGGCGTGAAGTTCGCGATCACCAGGAGCCGACTGCCGTCGCGCGCCTTGCGCAGGTAGCTGATCACGCTGCCCTCGGCGTCGGCGCCGTCGATCCATTCGAAGCCGCCGGCATCGAAGTCGAGCGCATGCAGCGCGGGCTCGGCGCGGTACAGACGGTTCAGGTCCTCGACCCAGCGCTGCACGCCACCATGCGCGTCGTTGCTGCCGAGCAGCCACCAGTCGAGCGCGGCGTCGTGGTTCCATTCGCGGCGCTGCGCGAACTCGTCGCCCATGAAGAGCAACTTCTTGCCAGGGTGCGCCCACATGTGGCCGTACAGCAGCCGCAGGTTTGCGAACTGGCGCCACGGGTCGCCGGGCATCTTGTCGATCAGCGAGCGCTTGCCGTGGACCACCTCGTCGTGCGAGAGCGGGAGCATGAAGTTCTCGTTGAACGCGTAGGCCAGCGAGAACGTCAGTTCGCCGTGGTGCCAGCGCCGGTGGATCGGGTCCTCCTGCATGTAGCCGAGCATGTCGTGCATCCAGCCCATGTTCCATTTCATGCCGAAACCCAGCCCGCCCAGATAGGTCGGCCGCGAGACCATCGGCCAGGCGGTCGACTCCTCGGCGATCACCTGGACCCCCGGATGGTCACGGTAGGCGGCCTCGTTCAGCAGGCGCAGGAACGCGATGGCCGCGAGGTTCTCGCGCCCGCCGTGCACGTTCGGGATCCACTCGCCCTCCTTGCGCGCGTAGTCGAGGTACAGCATCGAGGCGACCGCGTCGACCCGAAGGCCGTCGATGTGGTACTCGTCCAGCCAGAACATCGCGCTCGACAACAGGAACGCGCGCACCTCGTTGCGGCCGTAGTTGAAGATCGACGAGTTCCACTCGGGATGGAAGCCCTGGCGCGGGTCGGCGTGCTCGTACAGGTGCGTGCCGTCGAACTCGGCCAGCCCGTGCGCGTCGGCCGGGAAGTGCGAGGGCACCCAGTCGAGGATCACGCCGATGCCGGCCTGATGCAGCGTGTCGACCAGGAACTTGAAGTCCTGCGGCGTGCCGTAGCGCGAGGTCGGCGCGAAATACCCCGTCGTCTGGTAGCCCCAGGAGCCGTAGAACGGGTGCTCGGTGATCGGCATCAGTTCGACGTGGGTGAAGCCGAGCCCGGTCACGTACTGGGCCAGCAGCTGGGCCGCGACGCGGTAGTCGAGGAACTCGCCGTCCGGGCCGCGTCGCCAGGAGCCGAGATGGACTTCGTAGACCGAGAGCGGCGCGTTCAAGGTGTCGGCGCGGGCGCGCTGCTGCATCCAGTCGGCATCGCCCCAGCCGTAGCCTCCGGTGCGCCAGGCGATCGAGGCGGTCGCCGGCGGCGGCTCGGCGCGCCGGGCGAACGGATCGGCCTTGTCCAGGCGCGCGCCGTCGTGCGTGAAGATCGCGAACTTGTAGGCCTGCCCTTCGACGACGCCGGGGACGTCTAGCTCCCACAGGCCCGAACCGTCGCTGCGCACGTAGGCGCGGTCCACCGTCGCATCCCACTGGTTGAACTCGCCGACGACCGACACCGAGCGCGCGTTCGGCGCCCAGACGGCGAAGTGCGCGCCGCCCGGATGCAGGTGGCAGCCGAGCTTGTCGTACAGCCGCGCATGGGTCCCCTCGCGGAACAGGTGGATGTCCTGGTCGCCCAGTTGGGTGGCGGGGCGAGAGCGGGTGGCGGTGTCGAGGAGAGTCATGGTCGGCCTTTTCTGGGCGCGCTCGGCGGGTCGAGCTGCAGTTCGTCGAGGATCGCCGCGAGCACGCGCTCGTTCTCGGCGGCCGCGCGCATCGGCTGGTCGAGGCTGCGCGTCAGCGCTTCGAGAGCGTGTTCGTCGGCATACATGTAGAGCTGTCCCATCTGCTGCGCGACACTGCGATAGCCCTCGGTGATGGCCAGCACGCGCCGTATCAGCGCGTTTCGCACCTCGCCAGGAATGGGCGCCGCGGCGCCCCGCGCGGCAGCGCGGCTCATCCTGCAGCGTCGAGTAGTTCCATGCCGGCCTCGTCGATCATCGTGGTGGGGGACGACTCGACCTTACCTTGCAATGAATGCAAAAATGCCCGCAAATATCCAACTCCATATTTGCAAAAATGAAAACTCAAGCCGCCACCGACGACCCCGCCAGCGAGCCTCGGGGGAGCGGCTCGCCGCGGCTGCAACTCGACTGGTCGGACTTCGCCATCGTGCTCGCGGTGGCGCGTCACGGCAGCGTCGCGCGCGCGTTCGGCCCGCTCGGGATGACGCATTCGACCCTGCTGCGCAAGCTCGACCTGATCGAGACGCGCCTGAAGACCCGGCTGTTCGAGCGCGGTCGGGCGCGGTACACGCTGACCGCGGCCGGTCACGAGATCGAGCGCGCCGCACAGGCGTTCGAGCCGATCGCGCTCGGTGCCGAGACACGCGCGATCGGCGCCGACCTGCGACCCAGCGGCGAAGTGCGCGTGAGCGTCTCGTCGATCATCATCGACCACCTGCTGCCGTCGGTGCTCGCGCAGTTCGGCTCTGCCTTTCCTGACGTGCAGATCGAGCTGCTGGGCTCGCGCGAACACGTCAACCTGCGCCGGCGCGAGGCCGACATCGCGATCCGCATCGCCGACAGCGTGCCCGAGTGGCTCGTCGGCCGTCGGCTGACGGTGTTGCGCTTCAAGGTCTATGCGCGGCGCCTGCCGGGTACGCGCGGCGCATTGCGCGATGTCGAAGCGCTCTCGCTGGAGCGCCGCTGGATCAGCTTCGAGCGCGACGCGTACGACCTGAAGTTCGACCGCTGGCTCACGACCCGGCTGCCGCCCCAGAACGTCGTGCTGCGGGTCGACAACTTCAGCCACGCGGCGACGATGGTGCGGGCCGGCATCGGCATTGCGCTGCTGCCGGCATTCGTCGAGGCCAGCATGCCGGAGCTGCAGCCGCTGACCGGGACGATCGACGAGCTCGACACGCCGCTGTGGCTGATCACCCACCCCGAGTTGCGCAACGCGGCCCGCATCCAGGTGCTGATGCGCGCCTTCGGTCCGGCGCTGGCGAACGCGGTCGACGCCATCCAGCGCTGAAGCCCTTCATCGTCGAGTTTGTACTCTCACGTGCCGCGGCCGGCGTCGGGTAAGGTGATGCGTTGCCCGAGCCTGCAGAACGATCACCCACGGAGACCCGCCAGATGCCTTCATCCACCGCTTCCGAAATCCGCCGCCGCAGCGTGCTGCTCGGTACCGCGGCCCTCGCACTGCCCTTCGGCGCGCGCGCCCAAGCCTTTCCGGGCAAGCCCGTCACGTTGATCGTGCCGTGGCCGGCCGGCGGCTCGACCGACCGCCACCTGCGCGCGCTCGCGGAGATCGCCGGCAAGAACCTCGGCCAGAACATCATCGTGGAGAACAAGCCCGGTGGCGGCGGCACCACCGGGCCCGGTTCGATGGCGCTCACGGCCAAGCCCGACGGCTACACGATCGCCCAGTACCCGATGGGCATGGTGCGGCTGCCGCACATGCAGAAGGTGCAATGGGATCCGTTGAAGGATTTCACGTTCATCATCGGTGTCAGCGGCTACACCTTCGGCTTCACGGTGCGCGCGGATTCGCCGTACAAGACCTTCAACGAGTACATCGAGGCGGCCCGCAAGGCGCCCGGCAAGATCGACTACGGCTCGACCGGCATCGGCACCTCGCCGCACCTGCTGATGGAAGAGCTGGCCGGCAACGCCAAGGTCGAGCTCACCCACGTGCCGTTCAAGGGCAACGCCGACCTGACCCAGGCCCTGCTCGGCGGCCACGTGATGGCGATGAGCGACGCGACCGGCTGGGACAAGTTCGTCGATGGCGGCCAGATGCGCCTGCTCGTCACGTTCGGCGAACAGCGCACCAAGCGCTGGCCGAACGTGCCGACGGCCAAGGACCTTGGCTACAACGTCGTCTCCACCTCGCCGTACGGTCTGGTCGGGCCGAAGGGCATGGACCCGGCCGTCGTCAAGGCGCTGCACGATGCCTTCCGCAAGGCGATGGACGACCCCAAGCACATGGAAGTGATGGCGCAGCTGAACCAGGACCTCTGGTACCGCAGCGGCGACGACTACGCCAAGTGGGCGCGCGACCAGTTCGCGAAGGACAAGCAGTTGATCGAGCGACTCGGGCTCGCCGCGAAGTAGTCCGACGCGCCATGAAAAAAGCGGCCCCGCTGGGCCGCTTTGCATTGCAGGCCGCCGATCCGCCTACTTGATCGCGCTGAGCTTGACCTCGCGGATCTTGCCGTTCTCGACCACTGCGACTCGCGGGTCGGCGGTCGAGCCGCCGCGCTCGTCGACACCGTCGACCGCGCCCGGGTTGAGCTTGCCCGGGATGGTCTTGAAGGCCTTGTCGAGCTGGGCCCGGATCGCGACCGCGTCGGTCACGCTGCCGGCCAGCTTCATCGCCAGCGCGGTCACGTGCACCGCGGTGTAGTTCAGCGACACCTCGGAGCTCGGGTCACGGCCCGGGTACAGCTTGTGGAAGCGCTCGACGTAGGCCTTGGTGTCGGCCGAGCTGTCGTCGACGACCGGCAACACGCCGATCGAGCCCTCGAGCGAGCCGTAGCCGCCGCTGACCTTCTGCACCTCGTCCATCTTGGCCTGGTCGATGATGATGAAACCGCCCTTGAAGCCGAGTTCGCGCGCCTGCTTGACGACCAGACCGGTCGGCTCCGACGCACCGCCGATGAACATCACGTCCGGCTTGCCGGCGAGCGCGCGGCTCACGCCGCTGTAGAAGTCGGTCGCCTTGTTGTAGCTCATCGGGTTGTCGGCGACGATCTTGCCGCCGGCTGCTTCCCACGCCGGCTTGAAGGCCGCGTTCCAGGCTTTCGCGTAGTCGTGGTCGGCATCGGCGATCGCGACGTTCTTGCCGAACTTGCCCATCGCATGCTTGATGAACGGCTGGATGTAGCTGGTGAACTCGGGCGGGATGCGCAGCGTCAGCTTGTTGTTCGCGGCGGCGATCTGCGGCGTGCTGCTGTACGCGAGGATCAGGTACTTCTGCGCGACGTTGTTGGTCTGCAGCGCGTAGATGCCGCCCGAGTGCGGCACCAGGATCGCCGGAGTCTTGCTCTCCTGCACCAGGCGCTGCGCGTTGATCGCGGTCTCGCTCGGGTTGTACTTGTCGTCGAGCGCGACGATCTCGAGCTTGTACTTCTTGCCGGCCACCTCGAAGCCGGCCGCGTTGACCTCGTCGGCGGCCATCTTCATGCCGTCGAGCACGTTCTTGCCGTAGAGCGCGGCGCCCCCCGAGAGCGGGCCGGAGAAGCCGATCTTGACGACCTCCTGGGCGAAAGCGGGCGTCGCGGCGATCGCCAGCGTGGTCGCCACGGCGGCGGCGAGTCGGTTGAATCGATTCATCTGTCTTGTCTCCTTCAGGGTTGACTGGACCAAAACCGGGTGCGGTGCGTCAGGCGCCGATGTAGGCCTTGCGCACCGCGTCGTTGTCGAGCAGGGATTGCGGGTCGCCTTCCATCACGATGCGCCCGCTCTCGATCACATAGGCGCGGTGCGCGATCTTCAGCGCCGCGAACGCGTTCTGCTCGGCGAGCAGCACCGTGGTGCCGGCGCGGTTGATGCGCTGGATCACCTCGAACACCATCTTGACGACCAGCGGCGCGAGGCCGAGCGAGGGCTCGTCGAGCAGCAGCGCCTTCGGCCGCCCCATCATCGCGCGGCCGATCGCGACCATCTGCTGCTGGCCGCCGCTGAGCGACCCGGCCGCATCGTCCTTCTTCTCGGCGAGGATCGGGAACAGGCCCAGCACCTCGTCGAGCATCTTCTGGTTGCCGGCCTTGTCGCCGCGGTGGACGTAGGCGCCGAGCATCAGGTTCTTCAGCACCGACATCTGCGGGAACAGCTTGCGCCCCTCGGGGCACTGCACCACGCCGGTCGCGACGATCTGCGAGGCCTTCATGCCGACCAGCTCGGTCTGGCGGAACCGGATGCTGCCGCCTGCCGCCTTGTGGATGCCGCTGGTGGTCAGGAAGATCGAGCTCTTCCCGGCCCCGTTGGCACCGAGCAGCACGACCAGTTCGCCCTCCTTCGCGTTCAGCGTCACGCCGTTCAAAGCGCGGAAGCTGCCGTAATTCAGCGAGACGTTCTCAAGCGTGAGCATCGGTGCCCGCCTCCAGGTGATCGATGCCCGCATGGTCGGCGCCGAGGTAGGCGTCGATCACGGCCGGATCGGCCCGCACCTGGGCTGGCGTGCCCTCGGCGATCTTCTCGCCGTAGTTCAGCACCAGGATCTTGTCGGCCAGGCTCATGATCATGTCCATCTTGTGCTCGATCAGGCACACCGTCAGGCCGCTGGCGACCATCTTGCGGATCAGCGTCGCCAGGCCGACGGTCTCTTCCGGGTTCACGCCGCCGGCCGGCTCGTCGAGCATCACCAGGCTCGGCGAGGTGGACAGCGCGAGCGCGAACGCGACCCGCTTGCGCTCCTCCTGCGAGATGTCGCCGGCGAGCCGGTGCGCGACATGCGACAGGCCGACGAAGTCGAGCGCGTCGCGCGCCTTCTCGCGGCAGATGCGCTCCTCGTCCTTCAGGCGGCCGGTACCGACGAGCACGTCCCACAGACCCGACTTGGTGCGCAGCCGGTGGCCGACGATCAGGTTGTCGAGCACGGTCGCCATGTCGAACAGCGCGGTGCTCTGGAAGGTGCGCGAGATGCCGAGCTGCGCGACCTGGTCGGTGCGCAGCTGCGTGATGTCCTGGCCCTTGAAGACGATGCTGCCCGAGGTGGCCCGGTGCGTGCCGCCGATCAGGTTGAAGAAGGTCGTCTTGCCGGCGCCGTTCGGACCGATGATCGCGTTGATCTTGCCGGTCTCGATCTCGGTGCTGACGTCGTTGACCGCCGCCAGCCCGCCGAAGCGCTTGGTCAGGTGCGAGACCTTGAGGATCGGCTCAGACATGGCTCGTCCCTTCGCGCATCGGGGCATCCGCGCGGGCCGCCGCCGGGGCCGGCTGCGCGTGCGCGGCCCGGCGCGCGCGCCAGCCCAGGTAGGTGCCGACGACACCGTGCGGCAGGAAGATCACCAGCAGCACCAGGATCGGCCCGAACACGATGAACCGGTACTCCTGCAGGAACTGCAGGTACTGCGTCAGCCACGGCACGGACAGCGCTCCGAGCAGCGGCCCGAGCAGCGTACCGATGCCCCCGATCAGCATGTAGATCGTCATGTCGAAGGTGTTCTCGACGCCGGCCACGCCGGGGCCCAGGAAGCGCACGAAGCCGGCGTAGAGCCCGCCCGCCATGCCGGCGTAGAACACCGACAGCATGAACGCCAGCAGCTTGGTGCGCATCAGGTTGATGCCGAGCGACTCGGCCAGCTCCTCGCTGTTGCGGATCGCGACGAAGGTGCGGCCCAGCAGCGAGCGGACGATGCGGCTCATCACCCACACGCCGAGCACGAGAAACGCGAACACCAGGTAGTACAGCGTGCGCGGCGTGTCGAATGCGATGCCGGCGATCGCCCCGGGTGCCGGGATGCCGATGATGCCAACGGTGCCGTGGGTCAGGCTCTCCCACTTCTCGATCACGAGGAACATGATGTAGCCGACGCACAAGGTGAAGATCGAGAAGAAGTGGCCGCGCAGCCGCAGCGACAGGATGCCGACGAAGAAGCCCAGCGCCGCGGCCGTGAACCCGGACAGCGCGAAGGCCGCCCAGAACGGCCAGTGGTGGTCGACCGTCAGGATGCCGACGGTGTACGCGCCCACCGCCATGAACCCGCTGTGCGCGAGGTTGAACTGGCCGGTGTAGCCGGTGATCAGGTTCAGCCCGATCGTGGCGATCGCGAAGATGTACGCGGTCGACATCACGGTCAGGTGGTAGTCGTTCTTGGCGATCAGCGGGAACACCAGCCCGAGCGCGGCGAGCAGCGCCCAGCCCCACTTGCCCTGAATGCCGTTCATCAGCGCGCCCATCACCGGGCGCCCTTCGTGAAGATGCCCTGCGGGCGCACCGACAGGATGATCACGAGTAAGGCGAACGCGACGATGTCCTTGTAGTCGGTCGACAGGTAGAACGCGCCGAAGCTCTCGGCGAAGCCGATGATCAGCCCGCCGACGATCGCCCCGGGCACGCTGCCCATGCCGCCGAGGATGATGATCACGAAGGCCTTGGTGATCACGAGGTTGCCCATCGCCGGATAGACCAGGTTGATCGGCGCGTACAGCGTCGCCGCGATCGCGGCCAGCGCGCCGGAGATCGCGAAGGTGAGCATCGCGACCTTGTTCGCGTCGATGCCGACGAGCGAGGCGCCGTCGCGGTTCTGTGCCATCGCGATGATGGTCGAGCCCATCACCGTCTTCTTCAGGAACAGCTGCAGCGCGACCACCAGCGCGAACGCGCCGCAGATGATCAGCAGGCGCTGCGAGGGGAGCGTCAGGCCGCCGATGTCGATGATGCCGGTGTAGGGCGTCTGCATGCGGTTGAAATCGGCACCCCAGATCGCCTGCGCGCCGGCCTCCAGGAACAGCAGCACGCCGATCGCCGCGATCATCGGGTGCAGCCCCGAGGCGTGGCGCAGCGGGTGGAACACCAGGCGCTCGGCCAGCGTGGCGAGCAGCGCGACGCAGGCGGCCGAACCGATCATCGCGATCCAGTAGTTGAGGCCGAAGGCCTTCATCAGGTGGAACGAGACGAACGCGCCGGCCATGTAGAACGCGCCGTGCGCGAAGTTCGGGACGTGCAGGATGCCGTAGACCAGCGTCAGGCCCAGCGCGACCAGGCTGTAGATGCCGCCGAGGGTCAGCCCGTTCAACACCTGTTGCAGGAAAAGGTCCATCGTCGTGGGATCTCGCGAGCATCCGCGTTTGTTGCAGCGCGGCGATCTTCGCGGTCGCACGCGGCAGCGTCAACGCCGGCAGCCGCGGAGCAAGGGCATTGCGGTTCGTTTCTAGGGCAAACACCGACGCATTGCGCCGGCGCACGCACGAGCCTGCCGTGCGACGCGTCGCGCACGTGACAGGCCCGCTCCGTGACAACCCTTGTGACGCGGTGCTGCGCACGCTGCGCGATCGCGCGCATCATTCCGCCTTGATCGATCCGACCCCTGCGCCGCCACCGATGACCGCCCCTGCCGCACCCCTCGACGCTCCCTACCGCACCCTCAGCGACCTCGTCCGCGAGCATGCGCTTGCACGCCCCGGCCAGGCCGCGCTGGTGCAGGGCGACGACGTGCTCAGCTATGCCGAGCTCGATGCGCTGATGGACCGCATCGCCGCCACGCTGCAGCGCGATGGGCTCAAGCCGGGCGATGCGATCGCGATCTGCGCGCTCGCGTCGCCGCGCTATGCCGCTGTGTTCCTCGGCGCGCTGCGGGCCGGCGTGGCGGTGGCGCCGCTCGCGCCGTCGGTCACGCCCGAGAGCTTCGCATCGATGCGCGGCGACGCGCAGGCGCGCTGGCTGTTCGCCGACGCCGCCGCGCTCGAGCCGCTGGCCGGCACCGGCCGCGAGGCCGACTGCATCTCGCTCGACGGCATCGCGCCCGGCCGCCCGTTCGACGCCTGGCTGATGCCGGCGGGCGCGCGCCCGCTGCCGGTCGACGTGCCGCCCGAGGCGCCGTTCAACATCATCTATTCGTCCGGCACGACCGGCATGCCGAAGGGCATCGTGCAGTCGCACGGCATGCGCTGGTCGCACGTCGCGCGCGGCGCCAACTACCGCTACGGCCACACGGGCGTGACGCTGCTCGCCACGCCGCTCTACTCGAACACGACGCTGGTCGTGTTCTTCCCGACCCTCGGCTTCGGCGGCACCATCGTGCTGATGCCCAAGTTCGATGCCGCGAAGTACCTCGCGCTCGCGCAGCAGCACCGGATGACCCACACGATGCTGGTGCCGGTGCAGTACCAGCGCATCATGGCCCTGCCCACGTTCGCCACGCACGACCTGTCGAGCACGCTGTTCAAGTTCTGCACCAGCGCGCCGTTCAACGCCGCGCTGAAGGCCGACGTGCTCGAGCGCTGGCCCGGCGGGCTGATCGAGTTCTACGGCATGACCGAGGGCGGCGGCACCTGCATCCTGCTGGCGCACGAGCACCCGGACAAGCTGCACACGGTCGGCCAGCCGGCGCAGGGGCACGACATCCGGCTCATCGACGACGAGGGCGTCGAGTTGCCGCCGGGCGCGACCGGCGAAGTCGTCGGCCACTCGGGCGGCATGATGCTCGGCTACCACCGCCAGCCGCAGAAGACGCGCGAGGCCGAATGGTTCGCACCCGACGGCAAGCGCTTCATCCGCACCGGCGACGTCGGCCGGTTCGACGACGACGGCTTCCTGGTGCTGATGGACCGCAAGAAGGACATGGTCATCAGCGGCGGCTTCAACATCTACCCGAGCGACCTCGAGGCCGTGCTGCGCGAGCATCCTGCGGTCGCCGACGTGGCCGTGGTCGGCGTGCCGTCGACCGAGTGGGGCGAGACGCCGGTGGCGTTCGTCGTGCCGCGTGCCGGCCACACCGACGAGCCGCGCGCGATCATGGCGTGGATGAACCAGCGCGTCGGCAAGACGCAGCGCCTCGCCGACCTGCGCTTCATGGCCGAGCTGCCGCGCAGCGCGATCGGCAAGGTGCTCAAGCGCGAGCTGCGCGATCGCTACACCACCGGAGACACCGCATGACGATCGACCACCCGACCCGCCGCCGCTTCAACGGCACGCTGCTCGCCGGCAGCGCCGCGCTGATCGCCGCGCCGGGCGTGCGCGCGCAGGCTGCCTGGCCGGGCAAGCCGATCCGCATGATCGTGCCCTACACGCCCGGCGGCTTCACCGACGTGACCGCGCGACTGATCTCGCAGAAGCTGCAGGAGCGGCTCGGCCAGACCGTGACGATCGACAACAAGCCCGGCGCGAACAGCATCATCGGCGTCGACCTGATCGCCAAGGCGCCGCCCGACGGCTACACCATGGGCGTCGTGATCGCCGCCTACGCGGCCAACACCTCGCTGTACCCGAAACTGCCCTACGACCCGAAGAAGGACCTGGCAGCCGTCTCGCTGATCGGCATCTCCCCACTGATCGCCGCGGTCAACAACGATGCACCGTTCAAGACGGGCCCGGAACTGATCGCCTACGCGCGCGCCCATCCGGGCAAGGTCAGCTTCGGTTCCAGCGGCGGCGGCTCGGCCGCGCACCTGACGACCGAGTACCTGAAGGCGCTGACCAACACCTTCATGGTCCACATCCCGTACCGCGGCGCGGCGCCGGCACTGACCGACCTGATGGGCGGTCAGATCCAGCTGTTCTTCGACGCGGCCTCGGGCCTGATCAACCCCGGCAAGACGGGCAAGGTGCGCCTGATCGGCGTCGCGAGCGACCGGCGCCTGCCCGCGGCGCCCGACGTGCCGACATTCATCGAACAAGGCATCGCGAACTTCACCGGCAGCACCTGGGCGGGCATCCTGGCCCCGGCGGGCACGCCGAAGGACATCGTCAAGCGCGTGGCCGACGAGGTGGCGCGCATCGTCCGCATGGACGACGTGAAGGCGCGACTCGAAGGCATGGGCACGATCCCGGTCGGCGGCACGCCGGAAGAATTCGCCTCCTTCATCGGCGCGGAGACGGCGAAGTGGGGTCAGGTCATCCGCAACGCGAAGGTCACGGCCGAATAGAGCCGCGTGTTCAGCGACCGCCGCCGACCTCGCGACCCGAGCGGGTCTGCGCATCCAGCCCGCGTTCGGGCGACTCGGCCACCTGCTTCTCGCCCGAGCCGACCTCGATCAGCTCCTCGATCATCAGGTGACCGTAGCGCTGCGCACGGGCCGCGCGGAAGCGCCGGGCCACGTCGGCGATCCGGTTCGCCTCGTCGTCGCTCGGCGCCTTGACGACGAGAAAACTGTGGCCCTGCACGGCCAGTTCGCGATGGGCCTTGACGAGGTTAAGCTCCTGGCCGATGCCGGCCAGCACACCCGCCTGCTCGATGTCGATGTCGGCCTGCTGGCGCATCTGATCCGGGGTGTACGCGGTGATGTCGCCCGGGGCGCTGCCGCCGCTCAGCAGGGCCGAGTACGCCCCCTTCATGTCGCTCTCGTTCGGGAACGCGAGGATCACATGGCCCACGGGTTTGAACACGCCATAGGCTGCTGGGCGGTCGTTGGGGGACATGGAGGTTCCTTCCGGTCGATGACTGGCCGCAGGGGCCGGAGCGCCGATCCTCGCCGCGCCATTTGAAACCGTCACTCGGCGGACCGAGCATTCTCACGTCGGCCGGCGCCTACACCGACGGATCGGCGGTCAGGACCGCCGCATGTCGAGGTCGAACACGGCCTGCGCCGCCGCCTCGGGGCCCATGCTGCGCCAGCGCAAGCGTGAACACATGTCCTCGACCACCGGCCGGGCCAGTTCCGGGTCGAGCGCCGGGTCGAGTTCCACCATGCGCGCGATGCAGCGTGCGACCCAGGTCGAGTCGTCGAGCGGTTCCACCATGGTCCAGTCCCGGCGCCAGCAGGCGCCTCGTCTTTTGAAGGGGATGGAACTCTACTCGGGCCGTGCGCGGCCCGGGATGTCAAAAGACGCAGCTCAGCGGGTCGTCGCGGCGGGCGGGAACACCGACGCGCGCCAGCCCTTGCGCTCGAACGGCTTCCAGTCGCCCTCGCGCTGCGCCAGGCGCTCGGCGACCGCGAACAGCACCGCCGGATGCACCGCCATGCCCATGTGGCTGCTGACGACCTCGATGCTCTCGGTGTTCTCGCTGGCCGGCTCGAGGCTGCTCTGCCATGCGACCACGCCGTCCGTGCGGCTGTAGATCGACGTGGTCGGCACGCGCGGCCGGCTGGTGATCTGCTGCCAGCGCTGCGGGTCGACCGAGCTCTTGCCGCTGGTGAACTCGTAAACCCGCCATGCATTGCTCGAGCGCGGATGGCCGGTGACCGGGCTGCCCAAGGTGATGACGCTGCGCACCGCATCCGGCCGCTGCGACGCGAGCAGGCGCGCGTACGCGCCGCCCAGGCTCTGGCCGACCAGGCTCACGGTGCGGCCGCTGCGGGCATGCAATTGGTCGATCTTCGCGAGCATCGCGTCCTCGACGCCCGGACGCGGGCCGTAGTTGCGGCCGAGGCCCCAGCCATGCACCTCGTAGCCGCGCCGGCCCAGGAAGTCGCGCAGCAACTTGGTCGACGCATCGCTTGCGACCAGCCCCGGCAGCACCAGCACCGGGTGGCCGTCGCCGCGCGGCGCCAGGCGCAGCCAGGGCAGCGCGGCCACGCCGACGGCCAGTTCCCAGCCGGCGCGCAGTTCGAGGAATTGCAGCAGGCGCGACGGCGGCTGGATGTGCGACGGGTGGGCGGTGTGGGCAGTGGGCATGGTGGTCTCCGTGCTTTGTCGTTGTGGGGAAAACTATCGCAGGTACTTGGACCGCAGGTAATTCAGGTAATCGCGCGCCTCGCCCACCACGTAGGGCGACAGCAGCGTCAGCGTGTAGTACGCGGCCAGCGCCGGCTCGGCGTGCGGCTGGGTGGTGCGCCGCGGGGTCAGCCGCTTGAAGCTGAACCAGCAGGTGGTCGAGAACACGATCTGCAGCGCGAGCATCTCGACCTCCTCGTCGCTGGCCTCGATCGTGCCGGCCTGCTTGAGGCCGGTGCACAGGCTCTTCGCGGCCAGCAGGTTGTGGGCGGTCAGCGCGCGCGCCCGGGTCTCGAGCTCGGGGTATTCGTTGAGCAGGTAGTCGACGTCGCGGTAGACGAAGCGGTAGTCGTTGATGACCTCGAAGACGAGGTGCAGCGACAGCCACAGGTCGTCGATCGCATCGACGTCCGCGGCGGCGTCCATGCACGAGGCGAGCCGTTCCTCGAAGCGGCGGAACAGGCCGGCGACGATCAGTTGCTTGGCCTTGAAGTGGTAGTGCAGGTTGCCCGGGCTAATGCCCAGTTCGGCGGCGATGCGATGGGTCGAGACGCCGGCCAGCCCGTCGCCGTTGAACAGCGCGAGGCTGGCTTCGAGAATGCGGTCGCGGGTACGGGTGGCGGGCGCCGTCATGCAGGATCAGCGCTTGCGCGGGGTCGCCTTCGGTTTCGCGGCCGGCGCCGGCTTCTTCAGCGCCGCCACCTCGGCGCGCAGCGCCGTGAGCTCGGCACGCTGGGCCGCGAGTTCGTCGCCCAGCGCCTGCAGCGCCTCGATCGACGGCATGCCCATGCGCTCCAGCGCATGCACCACGCGCTGGTCGAACACGGCCTCGAACTTGCGCAGGCCGAGGGCGTCCTGCGCGACCTTCGCGGCGCCGCCCTCGCGCTTGACCAGGCCCGACCAGCCGGCACCCGCGTCGAGACCGAGGATCGCCTCGAACACCCGGCTCTGATGCTGCACGACGTCGTCGCGGACCTTGCCCAGCGCCTTCAATCCGGCGCGCAGCGGGTTGTCCTTGCCGGTCTCGGCGTCGGCAGCGGCGACCGGCTCCGCCGCGGCGGACTCGGGCCGCGCGCGCGGCGCGCGGCGTTTGGGCGGGGTGACCATGGGGCGTCCTTCGTTCAACGACATGATCGCAGATGGAACAAAGGCCTTCGCTCGCGCGAAGGCCTCGCTTTCACCGATGGCGCTCGGTTCGCGCCTGGTGCCTCTTACGCGCGGGCCTTGGCGACGCGGCGGGTGGCCTTCTTGGCGACGCGCTTGACCGTCTTGACGACCTGCTCGACCTCGTCCTCGGCGCCGACCACGCGGGCCGACAGGCGCTTCGTGCCTTCGACGGCGCGGTTGGCGATCTCGAGCGAGACCTGCGCGACCGGCATCGTCAGCTGGCCGACGGTGGTGATCGCCTTGGTGTCGAACGCGGTCTCGACGCGGTCGACGGTCGCGACCGCACGCTTGATGCTGCCGTTGACGCCGTCGGCGACCAGGTCGATCGCCTGCTCGGCACGGTCCGAACCGGTGGCGATGCCACCGACGACGACGCCGGCGATCTGCTGCTGCACGTCGATCAGGCTGGCCTTGACCTCTTCGCTGACCAGCGGCAGCGCACGGGTGTTCAGGAACTCGACATAGCGCGCGTTCGCGCCGCTGACCAGGCGTTGCGCGCCGGTGCGGTAGGCGCCGACGATGATCTTGCCGACCTGGCTGTACTGGCCGACGACGGTGTGGGCAACGGTGCTGAAGGTTTGCGTGGACATGTTCTCTCTCCGGGGGTGAATGATTCGATGGACGGAATCATCCGCGACGACCCCTAGTCGCCGAAAGCTAGAACGGTTCGAAACCTAGTACGACTGGCCTAGGACCGGCGAGCCAGCGGTGCCAGCGATTCGCGCAGCCGCTCGACCGGATCGACGGCAGCCAGCGACTGCCCCAGCGCGTCCTCGACGCCGCCGATGTGCGTCAACATCATCGCGGACGCGCCGTCGGCATCGCCACGCGCCAGCGCGGCGACGATGCGGCCGTGGTCGGCACAGGACTCCTGCGCGTCGTGCGAACTCTGGAACAGCGACGCGACCAGCGTGGTGCGCGCGGTCAGGTCGCGCAGCATGTTGCACAGCACGCGGTGGCCGAGGCAGTCGGCCAGGCAGACATGAAAGTCGGCCAGCATGAAGGTGCGGGCGGCGATGTCGCCGGAATCGATTGCCGCCTGCTCCTCCTTCAGGTGATCGCGCAGGCGCCTGATCACGCTCTGCAGCGGCTTGCCGGCGTCGCGCACGAGCGCCGATTCGCGCAGCATGCCGGTCTCGACCGCGCGCCGTGCCGCGAAGGCATCGCGCGCCTGCTCGATCGACGGCTCGACGACGTACCAGCCCTTGCGCGAGCGCACCTCGAGGAAGCCGCGCGCCTGCAGCTGCATCAGCGCCTCGCGCACCAGCGTGCGGCTGACGCCGAACATGTCGGCCAGTTCCTGCTCGCCCAGGCGCTCGCCGGGCTTGAGCTTCTGCGCGAGGATCGACTCGACGACGCGCTGGGCGATTTCGGTTTGCGTGGCCATGGGCGGCGAGACTAACAGGGCGTCAGTGCGCGGCGACCGGCAGGGCGACGGGCGCGATGTCCTCGTCGGTCTCGTCCGCCGGCACCGGCCGACCGTCCAGCACGGCGTGCGCACGCTCGCGGTCGATGTCGCCTTCCCACGCCGCCACCGCGACGGTCGCGACGCAGTTGCCGATCAGGTTGCCCAGCGCCCGCGCGATGCCCATGAACCAGTCCACCGACAGCACCAGCACCAGGCCGATCGCCGGGATCGCGGGGATCGCCTGCAACGTGGCCGCCAGAACGACGATCGCCGAACCCGGCACGCCGTGCGCGCCCTTGGAGGTGACGAGCGAGATCGCCAGGATGGTGAGCAGGTCGGTCATCGAGATCGGCGTGTTCGTCGCCTGCGCGATGAAGACGGCGGCCAGCGTGATGTAGATCGAGAATGCGTCGAGGTTGAACGAGTAGCCGGTCGGGATCACGAGGCCGACGGTCGAATCGCGGATGCCCATGCGGCGCAGCTTGGCCATGATCTGCGGCAGCACGCTGTCGCTCGACGTGGTGGCGAACACGATCGCCAGTTCCTCGCGCAGGTACTTCAGCAGCTTGACGATCGAGAAGCCCGAGAACCGCATGATCGCGCCGAGCACCACGAACACGAACAGGATCACCGCGACGTAGTACAGCGCGACCAGCATGCCGAGTTGCTTCAGCGAGCCGATGCCGTACTTGCCGACCGTGAACGCGATCGCGCCGAGCACGCCCAGCGGCGCGAGCTTGATGATCAGCCCCATGATCTTGAACAGCACGTGCGACAGGTCGTCGACGAAGCCGGCGACCGCCTTGCCGCGCGGGCCGATCAGCGCCAGCGCGCAGCCGAACAGGATCGCGAAGAGCAGCACCTGCAGCACGTCGCCTTTCGCGAACGCATCGACGACGGTCGTCGGGATCAGCTTCTGGAGGAACTCGACCGTGCCGCCGCCGGTAAGCTTGGAGGCGTTGTCGACATAGGCGCTCATCGCCTTCGCGTCGAGCGCCTTCGGGTCGACGTTCATGCCCGCGCCGGGCTGGAACACGAAGGCCAGCAGCAGGCCGAGCGCGAGGGCGATCGTCGTCACCACCTCGAAATAGATCAGCGCCTTGACGCCGACCCGGCCCACGCGCTTCAGGTCGCCCGCGCCGGCGATGCCGTGCACGACCACGCAGAACACGAGCACCGGGATGATCATCTTGATGAGCTTGATGAAGCTGTCGCCCAGCGGCTTGAGTTTCGTGGCGAAGTCGGGTGCGAGCAGCCCGACCAGCACGCCGATCAGCAGCGCCAGGACGACCTGACCGAACAGGGAACGAAGGAAACGAGGCATGAGCTTCTCCTGCGAGGGGTCGGACAAGCTCTTTGACGACAAGCTTGCATACAAGCAATGTAGTCAACAGATGGAATTCGTCCGTCAGGGATTTCCCGCGGCCCGCACGTTCAAGGTCGGACGGCAGGTGTCTCCACCGTCATGCCGGCCGCGCGCTGCGTGAGGTACAGCTCGAGCTCGACCCACTCCGGCGCGCCGGCGGCGAACGGCTCGGCGCGCACGCCGGTCATGCAGCTGCGAAGCCGCCGCTGCAGCGACCCGAGACCCTGCCATTCGAGCCGGTAGATCGGGTAGCCGGTCGGATGTGCCTGCGGGATCGTCGCGCCGCCGAGGCGCTGGCCGGCGTGGTCGTCATGGCACTGCGCGCACGAGAAATCGAACTGGCCCAGACGCTGGCGGAACAGCGCCTCGCCACGCGCACGATAGGGCTGCAGCCGCGGGTCGGCCGGGGGCGCGATCGGCAGGCCACGCGACTGCATCGCGACGAACGCCTCGAGCCCGAGCAGCGCGTCGCTTTCAGCCGCGAGCGGCGCGGCTTGCTGGTGCTCGACGCGGCAGGCGTTGATGCGCTGTGCCAGCGTGACCGGTCGCCGCGCCGCGGCATCGAACGCCGGGTAGCGGGCCGCGACGCCGCGCATCGCCGTGCTCGCGTCCCCGTGGCAGGCGGCGCAGCTGGGCAGGCCGGCCGCCGGCACGCGCTCCCACGATGCGGCCCCGTCGGCGACTCCGAGCATTGCCGGGTTGGCCGCGTCGTCGCGCTGCATCGCCTGCAGCTGCGGCGTCATGTCGTCATAGCCGGAGCGGCGCGGGTCGGTGGCGGCTGTCGCGGCCGACGCGAGCAGCATCATCGCGAGCGCGCGAACCCTCATGTCACCGTCAGCGTCACGCTCTCGGTCTGCGCGAAGCCGTTGTCGCCATCCCACTGGAAGCGCAGCGTGCCGCTCCCGGTGGCGACCGTGAAGAAGGAGATGAACGGGTTCGCGGCGACCGCGGGAAACAGCTCGGCGCTGAAGACTTCGACCTCCTCCCGCCCGTCGACGTAGCGGCAGCTCAGGCGCCGGATCAGGTTGCGCGGCTGGATCGCGCCGTCCTCGCCGGGCCGGTAGCCGGTCTCCATCGGGTGCGCGATCAACGTGCGGATCTCGATGAGCTCGCCGCGCTTCGCGGTCTTCGGCATGGTGATCAGGACACGGGCCATGGCCGCTCGCTTCAGGATTCGACGCACGCGGCGAGCGTGACGATCACGTCGACGGTGTGCATGAAGCACGACCCGTCGTTCATCCTGGCCACCGCCACCAGCTGCTGCGAGGTCGCGAGCCGGATGCGGGTCGCCACCGCGGCGCGGCCCGCGCGCGGGCCGAGGTGGAACACCGCGACATCGCGCTGGGGGTTGCGCTCGTTGAACACCGCGATCGCCGTGACGTGGTCGGCCTCCGTCATCGGGCTGTCGACCTTCACGCTGATCGGCACGACGTTGCCGTTCTCGACCAGCGGCGCGATGTCGAGCAACACCCGCCCGGTCCGCAGCGGCGCGCCGCCCGCGAAAGCGCGGATGGCGGCGGCCAGCTCCTCCGGCGACGCCGCCGCGCTGCGCCACGCGATCGACCCGACCACGCCGACCGCCGCGCCGAGCAGCGCACGCCGCGTCCAGCCGCCTCGGTCCGACACGGTGTCGCGCCTCATTGCAGCGTACGAAGGAACGCCACCACGTCTTCGACCTGCTGCGGCGCCAGCACCGGCTTGCCCTGCCATGCGGCGCCGACGCGGGTCAGCCCTTCGGTGCGCTGGTACGCCGGCATCATCGACTGCGGATTCAGGCGTCGGCTGTCGACGATGCGCAGCCGCAGCTGGCCCTCGCTCCAGCGCGCGCCGGCGCCGGTGAGGTCGGGCGCGAGGTTGCCCTGAAAGCGCTCCTCGGGGAACGGCCCGGCGTGGCACAGCAGGCACAGGCCGACCTGGCGGTTGACGACGATCGCGCGGCCACGCGCGGCGTCGCCCGGCACGTCGGTCAGCGGGCGCTCGATCGCGTCCTCGGCCGCGCGCGCGTCGTGCGCGGCGACGCCCAGGCACAGCAGCGTGGCGGCGACGCCGGCGCGCATCACGCCCTCTTCAGGCTCTGGCTCTTCAGCGGCAGCTCGCGGATGCGTCGGCCGGTGGCGGCGAAGATCGCGTTCAGCACCGCCGGCGCAGCGACCGCGATCGTCGGCTCGCCGACGCCGCCCCAGAAGCCGCCCGAGGGCATCAGGATCGCCTCGACCTTCGGCATGTCCTCCATGTGCATCACCGGGTAATCGCTGAAGTTGCTCTGTTCGATCCGCCCGTCCTTGACGGTGCATTCGCCGTACAGCGCGGCCGACAGCCCGTACGCGAACGAGCCTTCGACCTGCGCCTCGATCTGCTGCGGGTTGACCGCGTTGCCCGGGTCGGTGGCCGCGACGATCCGGTGCACCTTCAGCGAACCGTCGTCGCCGACCGACACCTCGGCGCAGGCCGCAACGTAGCTGCCGAAGCCCATGATCTGCGCCAGGCCGCGATGGACCTTGCGCCCGCCGACGTCCGGCGCCGGCGTGCCCCAGCCCGCGCGCTGCGCGACCGCGTTCAGCACCGCCAGGTGCTTGGGCGAGTCGGCGAGCAGCTTGCGGCGCAGTGCGAGCGGGTCCTGCCCGGTCGCGAACGCGATCTCGTCGATGAAGCTCTCGACATAGATCGCGTTGTGGTTCAGGTTCACGCCGCGCCAGAAGCCCGGCGGCACGTGCGGGTTGCGCATCGCGTGGTCGACCAGCAGCGCAGGCAGCTTGTAGCCGAACGCGCCCTCCGCCCCGCCCGCGTTCAGGCCCTGGAAGACGACCGGGTCGCGCCCGTTCTGCAGGTTCTGCGGCATCAGCCCGGCGACGATCGACTGGCCGGAGATGCGCATGTGCAGCCCCGTCACGTTGCCCTGCGCATCGAGCCCCGCGGTCATCCTGCACTGCGTGATCGGGTGGTACTTGCCGTGCTGCATGTCCTCCTCGCGCGACCAGATCATCTTGATCGGCGTGCCTGGCAGCTGCTTGGCGATCAGCACCGCCTGGGTCAGCCAGTCGTGCGCGCCGCGACGACCGAAGCCGCCGCCGAGGTTGAGCTTGTAGACCTCGCACTTCGCGGGCGGCAGGCCGGCAGCCTCGGCAGTGGCGGCGAGCGCGGCCTCGCCGTTCTGGGTCGGGCACCAGACCTCGCAGCGCTCGGGCGTGTAGCGCACGGTCGCGTTCATCACCTCCATCGGCGCGTGGTTCTGGTAGGGGTACGAATAAACCGCTTCGAGCTTGCGCGGCGCGGCGGCGATTGCGGCCTTCGCGTCACCGACCGAGTTGCCCACGATCGCCTGCGGCGCGTCCAGGCCCTCCTTCAGGAACGCCGCGATGGTGGCGCTCGAGACCTTGGCGTTCGGGCCTTCGTCCCATTCGATCGGCAGCGCGTCCAGCGCGCTCTTCGCACGCCACCAGGTGTCGGCGATCACCGCGACGGCGCTGTCGCCGACCGCGACGACCTTCTTCACGCCAGGCCGGCCCGCGATCGCTGCGGCGTCGAATCGCTTGACCTTGCCGCCGAACACCGGGCAGTCCTTGATCGCGGCATTCAGCATGCCGGGCAGCTTCAGGTCCATGCCGAAGACCTGCGAGCCGTCGAGCTTCGCGGCGGTGTCCAGGCGCTTGACCGGCTTGCCGGCGATCTTCCAGTCCTTCGGGTCCTTCAGCGCGACCTCGGTCGGTGGCGTGAGGCGGCTGGCCGCGGGCGCGACCTTGCCGTAGGTGGTGGTGCGGCCGCTGGGCTTGTGGGTGATCACCCCGGCGGCGGCCACGCACTCGGCCACCGGCACCTTCCATCCGTCGGCCGCGGCCTGGACCAGCATCAGCCGCGCGATGGCGCCGCCCTTGCGCACGTAGTCGTTCGACTCGCGCACGCCGCGGCTGCCGCCGGTCGAGAAGTTGCCCCAGACGCGGCCGCGCGCGAGGTTCTGACCGGGGGTCGGGTACTCGGTGGTGACGCGGGCCCAGTCGCAGTCGAGTTCCTCGGCCACGAGTTGCGCCAGGCCCGTCAGCGTGCCCTGCCCCATCTCGGACCGGGCGACGCGGATCACGACGGTCTCGTCCGGCTTGATGACGACCCAGGCGTTGACCTCGGGCGGCACGGCCAGCGGTGCCTGCGCCTGCGCGGTGTTCGCGAACGGCACGTGGAAGCCGACGACGAGGCTGCCGGCCGCGGCAGTCGAGGCGCCGATGAAATGGCGCCGGTTCAAACGCGCGCCAGCGGCGGAAGCGGTGGTGATGGTCTTCATCGCAGGCTCCCGTTCAGGCCGAGGCCGCCGCCTGCTTGATCGCGGCGCGCACCCGGTTGTAGGTGCCGCAGCGGCAGATGTTGGTCATCGCGGCGTCGATGTCGGCGTCGGTGGGCTTGGGCTTCTCCTTCAGCAGCGCGGCGGCGGCCATGATCATGCCGGCCTGGCAGAAGCCGCACTGCGGCACGTCGAGCGCGGCCCAGGCCTTCTGGACCGGGTGCGACGCGTTCTTCGACAGGCCTTCGATCGTCACGATCTTCTCGGTGGCACTGACCGTCGACGCCGGCCGCACGCACGAACGCGTCGGCACACCGTCGATGTGCACGGTGCAGGCACCGCACTGCGCGATGCCGCAACCGTACTTGGTGCCGGTCAGTCCGAGCTGTTCCCGCAGCACCCACAGCAGCGGCGTGTCCGCCTCGGCCTGGAAGTCTCGGTTGCTGCCGTTCACGTTCAGTGTCGCCATCGGTCCGTCTCCTGCGGTGGGGGGTGCCGGAGCATTATGTGGCGCGCCGATGACCTGCGTGCGCGCTGCCGATTACCCTGAGCGACAGCCTCGGTCGGGCACGCACAATGACTCGCATGACGATCCACCCGACGCCCGCGCCCCGTCGATCCACCGTCCGCATCGGCGGCGCCTCGGGCTTCTGGGGCGACACCGCGCTGGCAGTGCCGCAACTGCTGGCCGGCGGCGCGGTCGACTACCTGGTGTTCGATTACCTGGCCGAGGTGACGATGTCCATCCTCGCGGCGCAGCGCGCGAAGGACCCGACCGCCGGCTACGCGGTGGACTTCGTCCAGATCATGATGCGCGAGGCGCTGCCGCGACTGCAGGCGCAGCGCATCCGCGTGGTCGCGAACGCAGGTGGCGTGAACCCGCTCGCGTGTCGCGACGCACTGCTGAAGCTCGCGGCCGAGATGGGCATCACGCTCAAGGTCGGCGTCGTGCTCGGCGATGACCTCGTCGCGCAGGCCGGCGAGTTCCGCAGCGCCGGCATCACCGAGATGTTCAGCGGCGAGCCGTTCCCGCAGCGCGTTGCGAGCATCAACGCCTACCTCGGCGCGCTGCCGATCGCGCGCGCCCTCGACGCCGGTTGCGACGTGGTGATCACCGGGCGCTGTGTCGATTCCGCGGTGACGCTGGGTGTGCTGATGCACGAGTTCGGCTGGGCCGCGGATGCGTACGACCGGCTCGCGCAGGGCACGCTGGCCGGCCACCTGATCGAGTGCGGCGCGCAGTGCACCGGCGGCCTGTTCACCGACTGGGAGCAGGTGCCCGACTGGGAGAACATCGGCTTCCCGGTCGTCGAGGCGCATGCCGACGGCAGCTTCGTGATCACCAAGTCACCGGGCACCGGCGGGCTCGTGACGCCGGCGACCGTCAGCGAGCAGTTGCTCTACGAGATCGGCGACCCGCGCGCCTACCTGGTGCCGGACGTGGCCTGCGATTTCACTCAGGTGCGCATGACACCCGACGGCGCGGACCGCGTGCGCGTGAGCGGCGCGACCGGCCGCGCGCCGACCGCGCGCTACAAGGTCAGCGCGACCTTCGCCGACGGCTACCGCAACACCGGGTTCCTGACGATCGCCGGGGTCGACGCGGTGCGCAAGGCGCAGCGCACCGGCGACGCGCTGCTCGTGCGCATGCAGCGCATGCTCGCGGCACACGGGCTGCCGCCGTTCACCGAGACGCGGGTCGAGGTGCTGGGCGGCGAGGAGATGTTCGGTGCGCAGGCCCGGCAAGGTGCGCGCGAGGTCGTGTTGAAGATGGGCGCGAAGGCGGCGTCGCGCGACAGCCTCGAACTGTTCGCACGGGAGTTCGCGCCCGCGGCCACGTCGATGGCGCCGGGCACGCTGGGCCTGGTCGGCGGCCGCCCGACGCCGACGCCGGTCGTGCGGCTGTTCTCGTTCCTGCTCGACAAGCGCGCGCTGGCGGTGAGCGTCGACATCGACGGCACGAGCGAGCCGGTGGCGATCCCGACCGACGGCGGCTTCGACGAGGCGGCGCTGCCGCCGGCGCTGCAGCACGCCAGCGCGCCGCAGCGGGCCGACGCGCCGCTGGTCCCGCTCATCGAGCTCGCGCACGGCCGCTCCGGCGACAAGGGCAACAAGGCCAACATCGGCATCGTCGCGCGCCGACCGGAACATCTGGCCGCGCTGTCCGCCTGGCTGACGCCGGAGCGCGTGGCCGCGCATTTTGCGCATCGCGCGCCGAGCGGCGTCGAGCGCTTCGACCTGCCGGGCCTGCATGCGATCAACTTCGTGCTGCACGACGTGCTCGGCGGCGGCGGCATGGCCTCGCTGCACACCGACAACCTGGCCAAGGCCTACGCACAGGTGCTGCTGACGATGGAGGTGCCGCGGCCCGATTGAGCGTCAAGGCAGCGCGTGCGGGCCGCGCTTTTCGTACCAGTGGGTGATGCGCCGGCCATCCCAGTGCAACGCGATGTGGGCACTGGAACGCGCCTGGCGCAGCGCCTTGGGTCGGAAGATGCCAACGCAAAGGCCGCCCTCGTGACGGACGCTGGGGAACAGCACGCCCGCGCTGCCCGCCTCGCGCAGCTCGCGCCCCAGCGCCTGCGGCGCGCCATAGTCGTTCGGGTCGAGCAGCGTCGCGCCCTGCGGACCGAGCGCACGCAGGTCGTGCAGATCAGCTGCGACGGTCGCGGTGATGAGCCGCAAGTCGACATCGATCGCCGGCTCCGCGGTGCGCGACAGGAACAGTGCCCGGTGGTGGCTGACCTCCGCGACGGCCGTCTCGAGTGCGTGGGCCGCGTAATAGACGCCGTAGCTGCCGTCCGAAAAGCGCGAGCCCTCCGGGTTCAGGTGCGTGAAGGCCGCCATCACCATCGTGCTGCCGACGCCGGTCACGCGCTCCGCCGGCGGCACCAGCTGCAACTGGCCGATCTCGTCACGGATGCGCGGGTTGGTCAGTGCCTCGATCGCGAACACGACATCGAGGTCGGCCGGGTCGGCGACGCGGTCGTACAGGCCGACGGTCGGGTAACGCGACGGGATCAGCCGATAGCTCGGCCGCCATTCGGTCGCGCTGACCGGAATGGTCTCGAGCGACACCGACATTCAGGCTTTGCCGCCGCGCTGCGCGTCGAGGTAGTGGCGCACGACATAGAGATCGGCCACCTGCCCGCCCAGCATGCGCTCGAGCGCCGAGTGGCCACCGAACAGCGGCGCCGTGTTGGGCTGGCGGACCCAGCGGTCGGCCTGCTCGGCCGCCGGCAGCAGGATCTGCAACGCCGCGTAGATGCCGAACAGATAGGACAGCCGCTCAAGCACATGGCGGTCGAGCCCGTGGCCGACCTTGCCCTGCTTCCACTGATACAGCGTGCTGCGGCCGACGCCGAGCAGCGTGGCCTGCTCGGTCGCATCGAGCTGCCAGGCCGCGCTGATGCGCCAGAAGGTCCGCAGCGCGGCCTGCGCGGCGGCGGCCGCCGTGAGATCGATCGGCGGGGCAGACGGCTGAAGAACGGCGTTCATACCCGGCAGGGTAGTTCATGCCTGGACGAAATACAAGTTTTCGTCCAGGCTCGAACAGGGTGAATCAGCCCCGCGCGTGGGTCACACCGCCGTCGATCACGAGCGTCGAGCCCATCACGTAGTCGCCGGCGCGCGAGGCCAGGTAAATAGCGCCGCCCGCCATGTCCTCGTCGCGGCCGATGCGTTTGGCGGGGATGCGCTTGGCGGTTTCCTCGGCGTGGTCCCGGGCGACGCGGTTCATCTCGGAGGCGAAGGCGCCCGGCGCGATCGCGCTGACGACGATGTTGTCCTCCGCCAGGCGCAGCGCCATTCGCCGCGTCAGCTGGATCAGCCCGGCCTTGCTGGCGGCGTACGAGTACGTCTCCTGCGGGTTGACGGAGATGCCGTCGATCGACGCGATGTTGATGACCTTCGCGGGCTGCTTCTTGGCGGCGGCCCGCAGCGGCGCGATCAGCGCCTGGGTCAGGAAAAACGGCGACTTGAGGTTCAGGTCGACGACCTTGTCCCAGCCCTTCTCGGGGAAGGTGTCGAAGGTCTCGCCCCAAGCCGCACCGGCGTTGTTGACGAGGATGTCGAGCGTCGACTCGTGTTCACCGTAGGCGGCGACCAGGCCCTGGATGCCTTCCATCGTCGACACGTCGGCCGGCAGCGAGATGCATTCGCCCTGCGCCGACAACGCCTTGGCGGTCGCATCGCAATCGGCGGCCTTGCGCGACGAGATGTAGACCTTCGCGCCCTGGGCGAGGAAGCCGGCGGCGATCATGCGGCCGATGCCGCGCGAGCCGCCGGTGACGAGCGCGATGCGCCCCTTGAGGGAAAACAGGTCGGTCATGGGTGTCTCCTTCGATGATTGTCGTCATCGATTGTGAGCACCGCCCGACCGCCGCGCTGTCACCAGCGCGTCCTGGTCCCTCGGGTCGGTTCAGTGGAAGAAGAAATACGCGATCACCAGAACAAAGAGGGGAACGCCGAGCAGCCAGCCGAGAAAGTACTTGCCCATGATGTGTCTCCGGTCGGATTCGAGTTGAGGTGCAGCCAGCGTAGGGCGCGTATTGCGCTCGGCCGACCGGACGACCCCGCCGCGAGGTGTAGGAGACCTGCCCGCGCCACCGGCCGCCAGTGCGGGCGTCAGTGCGGCGCGTCCAGTCCGACGGCCACGGCATCCGAGCGCGCGTGCTGGATGGCCTCGCCGATCGCCGGGCCCTTCATTCCGCGTGCGGCTGCCTGCGTTGCGACCGCCGTGGCGTCCACCGCGAGTGCCAGCCGCAGCGCGCGCGCGAGCCGCGGGCGCTGCGGATAGGCGCTGTCTTCGAGCCCGAGGCGGCCGCGTGCATCGCACTCGCAGGCGAGCAGCAGCTGTTCGAAACGATCGGGCCGGCGGATGGCGTCGCAACGTTCGAGCAGCCGCATCACCGCGGCGGCGTTGAACTCGCCGCTGCGGTGCACGTTGCCGTGCTCGCGCGCGACCACTTCGGCGAGTTCGCGGCAGGCGACCGGCACGCGCAGCCGCTCGCAGACCCCGCGCACCAGCGTCACACTGCGCTGCTCATGGCCGAGGTGACGCGGCAGCACGTCCGGCGGCGTCGTGCCCTTGCCGAGATCGTGGCCGAGGCAGGCGAAGCGCACCGGCAGGCTTGCATCGAGCCGCGCGGCCATGTCCAGCACCATCATCAGGTGCACGCCGGTGTCGACCTCGGGGTGAGGATCGGCGGGCTGCGGCACCCCCCAGAGCCGGTCGACCTCGGGCAACAGGCACCGGAGCGCGCCGCAGGCGCGCAGCACCTCGAACATTCGCGACGGCCGCGCCTCCATCAGGCCGCGCGAGAGCTCCTGCCAGATGCGCTCCGGCACCAGTGCATCGACCTCGCCCGCCGCGACCATCGAGGCCGCGAGCACCATCGTCTCCGGCGCGACGCTGAACTCCGGGAAACGGGCCGCGAAGCGCGCGAGCCGCAGGATGCGCACCGGGTCTTCCGCGAATGCGCTCGACACGTGGCGCAGCAGCCGGGCCTGCAAATCGCGCTGCCCGCCCCACGGATCGATCAGCCGGCCATCGGCGGCGCGCGCCATCGCGTTGATGGTCAGATCGCGGCGGGACAAGTCCTGCTCCAGCGTCACGTCGGGCGATGCGTGGAATTGAAAGCCTTTGTAACCCGGCGCCGTCTTGCGCTCGGTGCGCGCGAGGGCGTATTCCTCTCGGGTCTGCGGGTGCAGGAAGACGGGGAAGTCGGCGCCGACGGCGATGAAACCGGCCGATCGCATCGCCTGTGGCGTCGATCCGACCACCACCCAATCACGGTCCGTCACGGGGCGCTGCAGCAATTCGTCCCGTACTGCCCCTCCGACCACGAATGCTTGCATGTGACTCGCCCAAACCCCTGCATCTTCGTTACATCTTGAATCAGATAAACCCCTCACGTGTGGGGGACCGAATTCTGAATCGCCTGTTTATAAACGCAACTGTGCGGTACAGCTTCAACCCGGTATGCACGGCCTCCCAAACATTCAATCAGGTGAACCCATGAATTTCCTCAAATCTTTGTTTACTGTCGCTGCCCTCGTCGCGACGGTTGGCGCCAACGCGCAGTCGTTCAGCTTCTCGGCCCCCGTCGACGGCGACTATGCCGCGCCGATCTTCACGACCGCCACGCCGGCACTGGCGATGGAAGTCACCGGCAGCGTGCCGAACCTGTACCTGCAGCCGCTGGGCAGCTTCGGGACCTACCTCGAGGTCGCCACGGGCGGCTCGGCCACAATCGATCTCGGCGGTGCGACTTCGTTCAGCTTCCTGTGGGGTTCGCCGGACGCGAGCAACATGATCTCGATCGACGGCGTCGATTTCACCGGCTCCCTCCTGCTCGGCGCCACCGCCAACAGCTCGAACAGCAACACCCAGTGGGTCACGGTGACCAACGAGACGGGCATGAACAACTTCACCATCACGACCGGCCAGATCGCCTTCGAGATGGCCGTCGCCGCTCCGGTGCCGGAACCCGAAACCTACGCACTGATGCTGGCCGGCCTGGGCGCGATGGCGTTCGTCGCACGTCGCCGCAAGAACGCCTGATCGGCGTCTGAAGAGGCCCGCATGGGCCGCACGGCAGGCGGGCTTCGGCCCGCCTTCTTTTTTGGGCCGGCCGGTTCAGGCCTGCGAGCGGTACGCCTCCTCGAACGGCAGGAAATCGTGCTCGGCCAGCGCGTCGGCGATCCAGGCGGCAACGCCCGGCAACGCCACCACCCGCTCGACGTAGGCCGAGATCGTGGCCGGCAGCGGCACGCCATAGGTGCGAAGCCGCATCACGACCGGCGCATAGAACGCGTCGGCGATGCCGAACGCGCCGAACAGCATCGGCCCGCCATGCTGTGCGAGCAGCTCGGTCCACATCGCGACGATGCGATCGACATCCGCACGCACCGCCGGCTCCTCCCGCAGCACCCGCTCGCCGACCTCCGGCAGCTGCGCCTCGATGTTCATGCCGAAGTGGTTGCGCAGCGCGCCGAAGCCCGAATGCATCTCGGCGCAGACGCTGCGGGCGCGGGCACGGGCACGCCGGTCCGCAGGCCAAAGGCGCTTGTCCGGAAAGCGCTCGGCGAGGTACTCGGCGATCGCCAGCGTGTCCCAGACCACCAGCCCGTCGTCGACCAGCACCGGCACCCGCCCCGCCGGATTCAGGCGCTGCACCGCGGTCTTGAACTGAGAGTCCGGCGTGAAGGCGTCGAAACGCAGCTTGACCTCGTCGAACGGGATGCCGGCCTGGGTCATCAGCACCCAGGGGCGCATCGACCACGACGAATAATTCTTGTTGCCGATGTAGAGCTGCATGCCGGTCCTCGCGGATGTGAAGGCCTGCATGCTAGCCAACGCGACCGCCGCGCGGGTTGAGGCTTTCGCATCGGATTGATGCGTGCGCGGTCGCCGTCAACCGCGACTCAGGGCAATTCCTTGTCCAGCGGGTTGCCGGCCGCGGCCGGCGCGATCGGGCGGCCGAGCCGCTGCTTCAGCGACGGCGCCTGCGCGCCGAGCTGCGCGGCGTAGTAGGTGGCGTTGCTGAGCACCTTCTTGACATAGTCCCGCGTCTCGGCGAACGGCACGTTCTCGGCCCAGATCGCCGGCTCGAGCGGTGGCCCGTCGCGCCACCGGCGCGGCCGGCCGGGGCCGGCGTTGTAGGCCGCGGCGGCCAGCGCCTGCGAGCCGCCCATGTCGTCGAGCACGAGCTTCAGGTAGTTGGTGCCCAGGCGCAGGTTGGTGTCGCGGTCGGTGATCAGGTCGTGGGTGTAGGTCAGGCCGATCTTCTTCGCGGTCCAGCGCGCGGTCGCGGGCATCAGCTGCATCAGGCCCGAGGCGCCGACCGTCGAGCGCGCATCCATGATGAAGCGCGACTCCTGGCGGATCAGCCCGTAGACATATGCCGGGTCGAGGCCGATCTCGCCCGCCTTCGCGACCACCTCCTTGCGGAACGGCATCGGGAAGCGCTGCTCCATGTCGATCTCGGACTTGGTGCGCTCGCTGGTGTTGATGCAACGGTCCCAGACCTCGCGGTCGCAGGCGAGCTGCGCGGCGGCGAGCAGCTCTCGGTCGCTCATGCCGCGGATCGAGTAGTTCCACTCGCGCACGCCTTCGCTGCGCAGGCCCGTGTCGATCAGCAGCAGCGCCCGCACCAGGCCGGGATGGCGCGCGGCGGCCTCGCGCTCGGCGGGCGTCAGCGGCTGCGGCCGCGCCGGCAGCCAGACCGGCTGGCCGAGGTTCTCGGCCGCGAGTGCGGCATAGAAGTTCAGCTGCGCCGCGATGCTGCCGAGCTGCTCGCGCGCCAGGCTGCGCATCGAGTCGCCTTCTTGGGAGTCCAGCGCGATCGCATTGAGCGCGCGCGCCTTCCAATACACCCAGGCCGGCTCGCGCTGCTCGCTCGGCGTCATCGCGTTGACGGCCTGGCTGACCTGCTGCCAGCGCGCCTTGCCGTTGTCGGCGCGCAGCGCGGCACGCACCTTCCAGGCGAGCGTGTCGTCGGGCCAGTCGAGCTCTCGGCCGGCCTTCGCGGCGCGCTGCGCCGCGCGTTGGTAATAGTCGGCGGCTTCCGGCTGCAGCTTCATCGCAGCCTGCTTGCCCACCGACGCCCAGGCCCAGGCCGTCAGGTCGGCCGGGAGCGCGCGGTCCCAGCGGTCGTTCAGCTGGGTGGCCGCGGCGTCGGCATCGCTCGACGCCATGCGCATCAGCGCGAGCGTCGTCAACTCGGCGCCGGTGCGGCTCGACGCGGACGCATGTTTCGCCAGGTAGCGCGCGGGGTTGTCGGAAAGTTCAGCGACGGCGCTCGCCGGCGCGATGCCGACCAGCGCCACCGCCTGCCGCGCCGCGCGGGGACGTCCGACATCGATCGCGAAGCGCGCCTTGCGCCACGCATCGGCGGCGGTGAACTGCTTCGCGTCGGTCAGCGTGGCGGCGAGCAGGCTACAACCGTCGTCGGCGTCGCGCTGGGCGAGCCAGGCGGCGAGCGCGGCGTCGCGGACATCCTTGCCGTCGCGCTGGTCGAGCAGCAGCGCATAGCAGCTGACCTCGCGGTCGTCGTTCATGCGGAAGCGTGGGTACTCGGCAGCGAAGTTGGCCCAATCGCGCCGCTTGCCCAGCTCCAGCAGCCAGTCGTTGCGGAACCGGTCTTCCACGTAGGTGCCCGGCCAGCGCGCGCTGAACTCGTTGACCTCGGCCTGCTGGACCTCGCCGATGCGGTTGGTCAGCTCCCAGTAGTCGACCCACATCGCCAGCGGCAGCCGGTTCGCGACCGCGACGCTGCGCAGCGCGGCCAGGCGCGTACGGTCCTTCTTGCGGAAGGCTTCGCGGGCGTCGAGCAGCGTCGGGTCGCCGGACTGGGCGCGCACGACCGGCGCGGCGGCCAGCAGCGTCACCAGCGCGAGCGCGCCCAGGAGCGCCCCGCGCCAGCGGGTGGGCCCATATACTGATTTGGAAAGTCGGTTCGGCGTCATCACGGGATCATCTTGAGTTCAGCCATGCCAACGGGGCGGCAGGCCCTGCGCCAGCAACTGCTCCGACAGCGCGAACAATTCGAAGGCGGCTCGCCCGAGGCGGGTGCCGATGCGGAGCTCGCGCGCCATCTGGTGACCGTGTTATCGGCACTGGAGCCGGACATGTTGGGGCTTTACTGGCCGCATCGCGCCGAATTTAACGCAGTGGCGGCCGTTGCTGGCGACTCCACACTCGCAAAGTTGCGGATGGCGCTGCCATTCGCGCAGCGCGACCCGGTGCAGATGCATTACCGCGCCTGGGGCGGCCGGCCGCCCACGATCGTCGACGAACGCCGCATTCCGACCAGCGACGGTGCGCCGGTCGTGCCCGACGTGGTGCTGGTGCCCTGCGTCGGCTTCACCGCCTCGGGCTACCGGCTCGGCTACGGCGGCGGCTACTTCGACCGCTGGCTGGCCGCGCACCCGGGCGTCACGGCCGTCGGCGTCGCCTGGTCGGCGGCCGAGATCGACGAGGCGAGCCTGCAGCCGCTGGCGCACGACCTGCCACTGACGCTGATCGTCACCGAACGCGGCGTGGTCTAGGCTTCGCCGACCGCCCTGCGCGTGTCGGCTGCCTGCGCAAGCACCCAGTCGCAGAACTGCGCCACCTCGGGCCGCGCGCGGCTCGCCGGGGCGACCACCAGCCAATAGAGGTAGGGGCTGTCCATGCGCCCGGCCCGCCCGAACGGTTCGACCAGTTCGCCGCGCTGCAACGCCTCGAACACCAGTGCGACCCGCGCCAGGGCCACGCCGTGGCCGGCCAGCGCCGCCTGGACCTGCTGGTAGGTGAAGTTCAGGTACAGCCAGCGCTTGGGCTGCAGCCCCGGGTGGCCCTGCAGCGTCAGCCAGCGGCGCCAGCTGAGGTATTCCGTGCTGGTCTTGGTGTCGTCCTCCTCGGCCAGTGTGTGCTGGGTCAGGTCGCCGGGCTTCGACAGCGGCGGTGCCGCGCCGAGCCGGATCTGCTCGGACAGCGACCGGCTGACGACCGGTGTCAGCACCTCGCCGAACATCCGCACCGCGCCGGCCGGCGCCTGGGCGGGGCTGCAGTAGCGCAGCGCCAGATCGAGCTCGGGGTCGTCGAGGTCGGCGATTGCGTCGGCCGCCGACACGCGGATGTCGATGTCCGGGTGCTCGCGCTGAAACGCCTCGATCCGCGGCAGCAGCCACAGCGATCCGAACGACGCGAAGGTCGTCACGCTGACGCGCTTGCGGCTGCGCGCGGCGCGGATCTGCCGCACGCTGGCGTCGATCTTCGGCAGGCCCGCCTCCACCGCGCGCATCAGCATCTGGCCGCTTTGCGTCATCTCGACATGGCGGGTGCCGCGCACGAACAAAGCCGCGCCCAGTTCCTCCTCCAGCCCCTTGATCTGGCGGCTGATGGCGGACTGGGTGACGAACAGTTCCTCGGCGGCGTCGCTGAAGCTGAGCCGGCGCGCGACCGCCTCGAACGCCCGCAAGTTGCCCAGCGACAAGGGTCGACGGGTCGAGCCGCTCATATCAAATCCGCATCAATCGACGCCGCAGGTTTCATTGGATTGTTCGATGGCAGAAGACGATCATAGCCATACCGAACACAGGAGATTGATGATGAATGCGCAATCGAACCGGACCCTTCGACGCCTCGCTTCCGGAGAGGCCTTGCACCTCGGACGCCTGGGCGGCGAACTGGCCGTGGTCGAAGGGCGCGTCTGGCTGACGCGCGACGGCGACCTCGGCGACCACGTGGTCGAGCCCGGTCAACGGGTGCGACTCGGCGTCGACGAGAACGCGGTGATCGAATCCGCGCGCACCGGCGAGGCCGTGTCGGTGCGCTGGTACCCGCGCCGTCAGAGCTTCGTCGGCGCCTTGGCCGAGGAGCCCTTGCGCGGCCTGGCCTTCCTGACCGGGCTGGTGGCACGGGGCTTCGTCGCCCTGGCGCGCAGCGCCGCGGCCAGCGCGAGCCGGGCCCAGGGCTGCATCAACGGCGGGGATTCCATCGCGTCCTCCGGCGCGCTGAAGTAGCTCGTCGCCACCGATTCGACGCTGCCTCTACGCGCCTTCTCGAACGTGAAGGGCGTGCAGCCGGCCGCTTCGAAGGTCGCCCGCGTGACCTCGTCCGCCTTCAGGTACAGGCGCTCCGCGGAGATGAGGGCGATGAACACGTCGTCGACATAGAAGCCGTGCCCGCCGAACATCCGGCGGGTGCGCACCGCCCCCAGCGGGGCCAGCAGTTCGCAGCAATGCGCGACGAGTTCGTTCGGTACGGCGGCCATGCGCCAGTCTTGCACAATGGCGGCGCACGACTCAACCGGACGAACTTGCATGCAGCACCCCGCGCCCGACCGCGCCGCCTTGCGCCAGAAGCTGATCGCCGCGCGAATGGCATTGACCGACCGGCTCGAGCGGGCCGTCCAGTTGCAGAGCGCGCTGCGCGTCTTCCTGGTCGGCCGGCGTGAGAACACGATCGGCGCCTACTGGCCGATCAAGGGCGAGTTCGACCCGCTGCCGGCGCTCTACCGCTGGGCCGAGGGCGGCCCGGAAGGCGCCCCGCGGCGCATCGGGCTGCCGGTCGCGAACCGCGAGACCGGGCAACTGCGCTTCCACGTCTGGTACCCGGGCTGCCCGATGGAACACGACGCCTACGACATCCCGAAACCGAAGGACACCGACGAGTTCGCGCCGCAGATCCTGGTCGTGCCGTGCCTGGGGTTCGGGCCGGGCGGCGTGCGGCTGGGCTACGGCGGCGGGTTCTTCGACCGCACGCTGGCGTCGCTCGAGCCGCGCCCGCTGATCGTCGGCGTCGGCTTCGCGCAGGGCTTCCTTCCCTTGCTGCGGCCGGGGCCGCTCGACACGCAGCTCGATGCGATGCTGACGGAGGATGGTTTGATGTGGGCGCGGCCCTAGTTTCGCGGATCGCCGCCTGCCAACGACACGGCGCGATACGCCACCGACAAATCTCAAACCGCCTGCAGCCGCCGGCAGATCTCCACCGTCACCGGCGCCTGGTTCATCGTGTAGAAGTGCAACCCCGGCGCGCCACCCGCGATCAAGCGCTCGCACAACTCGGTGACCACGTCGATGCCGAACGCGCGGATCGATGCGGTGTCGTCCATGTAGCCTTCCATCTTCAGCGCGATCCAGCGCGGGATCTCGATGCCGTCGCGCGCCGCGAACTGCGCGATCTTCGCGAAGTTGTGGAACGGCATGATGCCCGGCACGACCGGCGCCGTGGCGCCGAGCTTCGTGGTCGCGTCGACGAAGTGGAAGTACGCGTCCGCGTTGAAGAAGAACTGGGTGATCGCCGAGTTCGCGCCCGCCTTGACCTTGGTCACGTAGTGCGCCAGGTCGCGCGCCGCGTAGCGCTGCTCGGGGTGGTACTCGGGGTAGGCCGCGACCTCGATGTGCCAGTCCGGCCCCTGGGTTTCGCGGATGAACGCCACCAGGTCGGCGGCGTAGCGAAAGTCGCCCCCCAGGTGCGTGCCGCTGGGCATGTCGCCACGCAGTGCCACGATGCGGCGGATCTGCTGCGCGCGGTAGGTCGCGAGAATCTCGGTGAGCCCGGCGCGTGTCGAGCCCACGCACGACAGGTGCGGCGCGGCCTCGAAGCCGGCCGCGGCGATGGCCGTCACGGTCGCCAGCGTCTTCTCGCGCGTCGAGCCGCCGGCGCCGTAAGTGACGCTGAAGAACTCGGGCGCGAGCGCGCCCAGCGCCTGCACCACGCCCTTCAGCTTCTCGTCACCGATCGGCGTGTTGGGCGGGAAGAACTCGAAACTGATGGGGACTTCTCGGGCTGCCGTCATGGCGCCTCTCCTCAAGCGGACGCTGCCCCAGGGCAGGCCCAGACAAAGAATTCTCGATTGCCGTCGCCGCCGGTGACGGGGCTGGCAAAGTAATCGCGCACGGTCAGGCCGAGCGCCGCGCACGCGTCGCGGATGCGTTTCTCGACACGCGGATAGGCCGAGGCGTGCTTCACCAGCCCGCCCTTGCCGATGTCCTCCGGCTGCAGTTCGAACTGCGGCTTGACCAGCAGCACGGCTTGACCGGCGGGCGCGAGCCACGTTGCGATGGTCGGCAGCACGTGGGTCAGGGTGATGAAGGACAGGTCCGCCACGACGAGGTCGAACGAGTGCGTCGGTTCCTCTTGCGCGAATGCCGAGCCCGCCACGTCGCGCGCGTTCAGACCTTCGTGCGTGGTGACGCGCGCATCGCCCGCGAGCGACGCCGCCAGTTGGCCGCGCCCCACGTCGAGCCCGACGACGCGTGCGGCGCCGCGCTGCAGCAGCGCATCGGTGAAGCCACCGGTGCTCTGGCCGACATCGAGGCAGTTCGCACCCGACGCGTCGACGCCGCAATGCGCCAGCGCCGCGTCGAGCTTGAGCCCGCCGCGCGACACGAAGCGCAGCTCCGCGTCGTCGGTGACCTCGATCTGGCAGCCGTCGGGCAACTCCTCGCCGGCCTTGCGCGGCAGCGCCCAGCCCTTCGGGCCGAGCCAGCGCACGGCACCCGCGTCGATCAGCCGCTGCGCGGCCGACCGGGTGGGTGCGAGGCTGCGCTGCACCAGCAGTTGGTCAGCGCGCACCGATCAGTACCGATACGTATCCGGCTTGTACGGGCCCTGCTTCGGCACGCCGATGTACGCGGCCTGCTCGTCGGTCAGCTCGGTCAGCATCGCGCCGACCTTCTTCAGGTGCAGGCGCGCGACCTTCTCGTCCAGGTGCTTCGGCAGCACGTAGACCTTGCCGATGTCGTAGCTGTCCGGGTGCGAGAACAGCTCGATCTGCGCGATCGTCTGGTTCGCGAAGCTCGAGCTCATCACGAAGCTCGGGTGGCCCGTGCCGCAGCCCAGGTTCACGAGGCGGCCCTTGGCCAGCATGATGATCTTCTTGCCGTCCGGGAAGGTGATGTGGTCGACCTGCGGCTTGATCTCGTCCCAGGTGTACTTCTCGAGCGACGCGATGTCGATCTCGTTGTCGAAGTGGCCGATGTTGCAGACGATCGCCTGATCCTTCATCGCGACCATGTGCTCGTGGCGGATGATGCCCTTGTTGCCGGTCGTGGTGACGAAGATGTCGGCCTTGTCGGCGGCGTACTCCATCGTCACGACCTTGTAACCTTCCATCGCGGCCTGCAGCGCGTTGATCGGGTCGATCTCGGTGACCCAGACTTGCGCGCTCAAAGCACGCAGCGCCTGTGCCGATCCCTTGCCCACGTCGCCGTAGCCGGCCACGACCGCCACCTTGCCGGCGATCATCACATCGGTGGCGCGCTTGATGCCGTCGACCAGCGACTCGCGGCAGCCGTACAGGTTGTCGAACTTGCTCTTGGTGACGCTGTCGTTGACGTTGATCGCGCGGAACGGCAGCGTGCCCTTCGCGCTCATTTCCTTCAGGCGGTGCACGCCGGTGGTCGTCTCTTCGGTCACGCCGATGATCTGCGCGGACTTGCGGGTGTACCAGGTCGGGTCGGTCGCGAGTTTGGCTTTGATCGCGGCGTACAGGCAGGTCTCTTCCTCGCTGGTCGGGTTGGCGATGACCGACGCGTCCTTCTCGGCCTTCTTGCCCAGGATCATCAGCAGCGTCGCGTCGCCGCCGTCGTCCAGGATCATGTTCGGGCCTTCACCTTCGGCACCCTTGGCGCCGAATTCGAAGATGCGATGGGTGAAGTCCCAGTATTCGGCCAGGGTCTCGCCCTTGTGCGCGAACACCGGCGTGCCCTCGGCCACCAGCGCCGCGGCGGCGTGGTCCTGGGTCGAGAAGATGTTGCACGAGGCCCAGCGCACGCTGGCGCCGAGTGCCTGCAGCGTCTCGACCAGCACGGCGGTCTGGATCGTCATGTGGATGCTGCCGGTGATGCGCGCGCCCTTCAGCGGCTGGGCTTTCGCGAATTCGTCGCGGATGGCCATCAGGCCGGGCATCTCGGTTTCGGCGATCTTGATTTCCTTGCGGCCCCAGGCGGCGAGGCTGGCGTCGGCGATCGCGAAATCGGCAGTGGCGCTGGGTGAAGACTTGAGAACGGCGTTCATAACGGGCTCCGAAGATTGAGGAACCCGCACGCGGACACGAAGGGAAAGTTGGAACTCACCCACGAGGTCGAATCGTGCGGGTGAGCGCGGTTGCAATTCAAATTCCGAGCCTGGGGACGCACGCTCGAACACGGCGGCGGGCCTTGCAACGCTCCTCGGAAAGTTCACGGATTGTAGGCGACGGTCGGCGCCGCCGCAAAAGCCCTGTGCAAGACTCGCGGGCATGAGCGTGACTTCCCGTGCAATCTCCGCCCCCGCTGGCAGCCGCCCGTGGGCCGAACTCCCCGCCGCCAACGCCCGCCGCGTGCGCGGCGTGCTGACCGACATCGACGACACGCTGACCACCGCCGGCGCGATCACGCCAGAGGCGCTCGACGCGCTCGCCGCGCTGAAAGCCGCCGGCCTGCCGGTCATCGCGATCACCGGCCGGCCGATGGGCTGGAGCGAGCCGTTCGCACGCGCCTGGCCGATCGACGCGATCGTCGCGGAGAACGGCGCGGTCGCGCTGTTCCGCGAACCGGGCGCCCTCGCGATCGAGTACGCGCAGGACGTCGCCACCCGCCGGGACAACGCGGTGCGCCTGAAGGCAGTCGCCGCGCAAGTGCTGCGCGAGGTGCCGGGCGCCACGCTCGCGCAGGACAGCCCGGGCCGCGTCACCGACATCGCGATCGACCACGACGAGTTCGCGCACCTGTCGGCGGCGCAGATCGACGCGGTGGTCGCGCTGATGCACGCCGCCGGCATGAACGCGACCGTGAGCTCGATCCACATCAACGGCTGGTTCGGCGCGCACACCAAGCTGAGCGGCGCACGCTGGATCGTGCAGCGCCTGCTGGGGCGCGACATCGAGGTCGAACGCGGGGACTGGGTCTACGTCGGCGACTCGACCAACGACCAGCTGATGTTCGGCCACTTCCCGCTCAGCGTCGGCGTCGCCAACCTGATGGAGTTCGCGGCGCAATTGACCACCTGGCCGGCCTACCTGACCGACGGCGCACGCGGCGCCGGCTTCGCCGAAGTGGCGCGGCGGCTGATCAGCGCGCGGTGATCAGCGGGTTCATCGAGGTCATGGTCGCCGGGCCGAAGATCGTCGCGAAGGCCACGTCCTTGGCGTCGCGACCGATCGCGATGCGCACGAGTTCGTCGACCGGCGACATGCGCGTCGCGTCGAACATCACCCAGCGGCCGCCGAGGTAGGCCTCGAACACCGCGTGGAAATCCGGCGGCGGCTCCTCGAAGCGGGCGTAGCCGACCACCAGCCGTGCCGGGATGTTCAGCGCGCGACAGAAGGTGACGCCCAGGTGCGCGAAATCGCGGCACACGCCGGCGCGCTGCACGAACACATCGCGCGAGGTCGTGGTCGCCTGGGTCGAGCCGACCTGGTATGCGACGTTGTCGTAAATCCAGTCGACGATCGCCTGCACCCGGGCATGGCCGGGCGGCAGGTCGCCGAACTGCATCTGCGCCGCGCGGCCGAGCAGGTCGGACTCGCAATAGCGCGTCGGGTTGAGGTTGTGCAGCAGATGGTCCGGCAACTCGGCGATCGGCATCTCGCGCGCCTGCGGATCGACCGCGATCGGGCGGCGCTCGACGCTCGCCCGGTAGCGCAACTCGACCGGCCCCGCGTCGGCGTGCAGCCGCAGAAAGCGGTGGCCGACGGTCGGATCGCAATACACGTGGTGCGGCAGCTGCGGCGTGATGACGAGCGACTCGTCCAGCACGCGCTGGTCCAAGCCGTCGAGCGCGTGGATCTGGAACAGGAAATCGGTCGGCCCGTTGACCTGGTAGGCCAGCGTGCAGTCGATGTCGAAGGTGCGCGCGGACTGTGCGGCGGTGCGGTCGGGCGCGGCGGCGGCGGCGATGGGTGCGTCAGGGGCGAGGATGTCGGACATGGCGTGGTGATCGTGGAAGAACCGGACCGCCATTGAATCGTGCCGACCGGTCGCTCGCCAGCGCCGCGGCGCCCGAGGCGCAGTAGGACAAGCACGCATCCCGCGCGCGCACGACAACGGTGCGCCGCCTGTGCAAGACTTCCTGCCCCGACCACCGCCCTGCACCGCCCCGACCCGATGCCCACCGACACCGCGAGCGCACCCGATCACCCGACGCTCGTCGTCGCCGCCGCGCTGGCGCTCGCTGCCGCCGTGTCGCTCGGCCTGGCGCGCTTCTCCTACGCGCTGCTGCTGCCGCCGATGCGGGCCGACCTGGGCTGGAGCTACACCGTGGCCGGCGCGATGAACACGGTCAACGCCGCCGGCTACCTGGTGGGCGCGCTGCTGGCGCCGGGCTGGCTGCGCCGCTTCGGCGCGCGGCGTTCGCTGCTGGCCGGCGGCTTCGGCTCGGCGCTGCTGCTCGCCGCCCACGGCGCCGTGACGGCCGATGCCGCGCTGTACCTGCTGCGCGGCCTGACCGGGATCGCCAGCGCGGCGACCTTCGTCTCCGGCGGCCTGCTGGCCGCGCAATTGAGCAACCGGGCGCCCTCCGGCCACGCCGGCCGCGCGCCGAGCGCCGGCCTCGTGCTCGGCATCTACTACGGCGGCACCGGCGTCGGCATCGTGATCTCGGCGCTGCTGGTGCCGCCGCTGAGTGCGCTGGCCGGTGCGCACGCATGGCAATGGGCGTGGGTCGCGCTCGGGGTGGCAGCCCTCGCTGCCACCGCCATCACCGGCGCGGTGACGCGCGGCCTGGCGGCCAGTGCGGCGGCGCGCGGCGACGCCGCGGCGCCATTCCGCTGGACGCAATTCGCCTGCGGCCTGGCGGCCTACTTCTGCTTCGGCCTCGGCTACATCGGCTACATGACCTTCGTCGTCACGCTGCTGCGCGAGCAGCAACTGAGCGCGACCGCGATCACGGTGTTCTACGCGCTGCTCGGCGTGGCGGTGCTCGGCTCGTCGTTCGTCTGGGCCGGCTTGCTGCAGCGCCAGCGCGGCGGCGGCGCGCTGCGGCTGCTGAACGCGCTGCTCGCGGTGGCGACCGTGCTGCCGGTGCTGAGCGCGCACCCGGTGGCGGTGTTCGCGTCCGGCGTGCTGTTCGGCGGCGTGTTCCTGTCGGTCGTCGCCTCGACGACCGCGCTGGTGCGGCACAACCTGCCGGCCACCGCGTGGCCGGCCGGGATCGCGGCGTTCACGATCGTGTTCGCGGCCGGGCAGATCGTCGGGCCGACGCTGGTCGGCTGGGTCGCGGATGGCACCGGCGGGCTGCGCGGCGGGCTGGCGTGCTCGGCGGCGGTGCTGCTGCTCGGCGCGCTGATCGCGTGGGGGCAGAAGCCGCTGGCCGCGGCGTGAAGGAGGAGATCGCTCAGGCGTCGAGCCCGAGGAATCCGCGCAGGCGGTCCACCTCGTCGCTCAGGGCGCTCTTGAAGCGCGGGTCGCGCGGCGCCTTGCCGGCGACGTAGCCGACCTTCACGTCGAGCGCGCCGGCGCCGACGCTCGCGTTCGCCCAGCCGATCACCTGGTCGTGCCAGAGCAGCGGCAGCGCGTAGTAGCCGAGCCGGCGCTGCGGCGCCGGCGTGTAGGCCTCGAAGCGGTAGGCCCAGCCCCAGAAATGTTCGAAGCGGCGCCGGTCCCACACGATCGGATCGAACGGCGTGAGCAGCCGCACCTGCTCGTCGGGGCGCCAGCGCGCGGACGCGGGCTTCTCGTCGGCGGGCCAGTACCAGTCGACGCCATCGATCCGCTGGCGCGCGAGCCGCTGCTTCGCGCGGGCCAGCGTGCCGGCGCGCTCGCCACGCCACTGCGGCGCGCCGATGCCGAGGTGGCTGATCAGTTGCCCGAGCGTCGCGAACGGCAGCGGCGCGTACTTGGCGACGACGAGGTCGACCAGCGCATCCATGCGCGCCGCGGCCGTCGCACCGTCGGGCGCCGTGCTGTCGCCGGCGCGCACCGCGTAGACGCGTGTGCCGCCGTCGCGCCGGGCCACGCGCAGCAGGCCGCGGTAGTGCATCTCGTCAAGCAGCTGCGTGCTGGCGTTCGACGAGCCGCCGAACCAGTTGGTGGTCTTGCCGTGCGCGAAGTGCGCGTCGACCTCGCGCGGGTGCACTGCGCCGTGCGCACGCACGAACTCGAGCACCGCCTGCGCCTGCGTCGCACGCGCCGGCGTCCAGGCGCGGCGCGGCGCACGCGGGTGCATCAGCGCGTGGTGCGCGCGCGGCAGGAAGCCGTAGTTGACGAAGAAGTCCTCCTCGATGCCGAGCCGCGCATAGCGGCGCTCGAGGTCGCCGGCGCGGTAGTCGACGACGCGGTGGCGCAGCGTCAGGTCCTGCGCGCGCGCCGGCGCGCGGATCGGGTCCGCCTGCACGAAACCGAGCCGGGTGATCGCGCGCCCCAGCGTGGTCGGCTTGAACAGCGTGCGGGCGATCGCGTAGTGGCGCAGGTGGTCGAGGGTCACGGCCGTCATGGGCGCGATGATGCCCGGTCGCACGCAGTCCCGTCAGGGTGCCGGCGGTCTCAGCGTGGCCGTGCGCGATTCGAACAGCGCCCTGCGTTCGGGCGTGAGGTGCAGCACCAGGCGGACCAGCAGCCCCATCTGATCGAGGTACTCGGTGCCGGCAATCACATAGCCCGCCTTGAGCTTGGCGATCAGCACCGGGGTGTTGGTGGCCACGTGCTGCGACGTGATCAGCAGGCCGCCGCGTTCGCGCACGGTCTGCTCCATCAGGCCGAGCATGCGCGTGTAGATGCGCTGCTGGCGGTACGCGGGGTCGACGGCCGACAGGCCGATGTAGAAGTTGCCGCCGCCGAACTCGAACCAGCCGCTGCTGCAGCCGACCAGCCGGTCGCCGTCGAGCGCGGCGATGCGGATCCGTTCGGGTTTCGGCAGCGTTGCACGCAGCGCCTTGTTGCGGTCGTCGACTTCCGCGCCGACGAGCGCGCGCATGTACCGCTCGCGCGCCTCGTTGCCGAAGACCGGCTCGGTCAGCGCCGCGAATGCGGCCTCGTCGAAGGTCTCGACCTGACGGATCTCCACCATCGACGGAGGCCTTGCGCTTACAGCCCTGCCGCAGCGCGCAGCGTGGCCGCCTTGTCCGTGCGCTCCCACGAGAACTCCGGCTCCTCGCGGCCGAAGTGGCCGTAGGCGGCGGTCTTCTCGTAGATCGGGCGCAGCAGGTCGAGCATCTGGATGATGCCCTTCGGGCGCAGATCGAAGTGCTCCTGAACCAGCGCCGACAACTTGTCGTCGGAGATCACGCCGGTGCCCTCGGTGTAGACCGTGACGTTCATCGGACGGGCCACGCCGATCGCGTAGGCGACCTGGATCTGGCACTGGCGCGCCAGGCCGGCCGCGACGATGTTCTTCGCGACATAGCGCGCGGCATACGCGGCCGAGCGGTCGACCTTGCTCGGGTCCTTGCCCGAGAACGCGCCGCCGCCGTGCGGGCAGGCGCCGCCATAGGTGTCGACGATGATCTTGCGGCCGGTCAGGCCGCAGTCGCCCTGCGGGCCGCCGATGACGAAGCGACCGGTCGGGTTGATCAGGAACTTGGTGTCCTTCAGCCATTCCTTGGGTAGCACCGGGCGGATGATTTCCTCGATGATCGCCTCGGTGAACGAGGCCTTCATCTTGGTCGGGGTCTCGCTCTGGTCGGGGTGATGTTGCGTGGACAGCACGACCGTGTCGATCGAGTGCGGCTTGCCGTCGACGTAGCGCATCGTGACCTGGCTCTTCGCGTCCGGACGCAGGAACGGCAGGCGGCCGTCCTTGCGCAGCTGCGCCTGGCGCTCGACCAGGCGGTGCGCGTAGTAGATCGGCGCGGGCATCAGCTCGGGCGTCTCGTCGCAGGCGTAGCCGAACATCAGGCCCTGGTCGCCGGCGCCGATGTTGAGGTGGTCGTCGCTGGCATGGTCGACGCCCTGGGCGATGTCGTTGCTCTGCTTGTCGTAGCAGACCATCACCGCGCAGCCCTTGTAGTCGATGCCGTATTCGGTGTTGTCGTAGCCGATGCGCTTGATGGTGTCGCGTGCGACCTGGATGTAATCGACGTGCGCGTTGGTGGTGATCTCGCCGGCCAGCACGACCAGGCCGGTGTTGGTCAGCGTCTCGGCGGCGACGCGCGAGCGCGGGTCCTGCGCGAAGATCGCGTCGAGGATGGCGTCGGAGATCTGGTCGGCGACCTTGTCGGGGTGGCCTTCGGAAACGGACTCTGACGTGAAAAGGAAATCGTTCGACACTCTTAAACTCCGGTAGGTTGCAAGGCTTGCGTTGCCTGACCTCTGGAGGAGCGGCGAACGCTTTAGCGGCATTTGTTGAGCGGCGCCTCGGTGCCACCCGGCGCCGGCCTGGGAGGCCTGCGCATCGCCCGCAAGTAGTTCAAATTAACTCGGCGATGGCCCGATTATAAGAAGATGCTCAGCTTGTTCCGCTGGCTCGCCCGGCGTCCCCTGTGGTTTCTGCACGTGATCGGCGCCTTTCTGGGTTGGATCACGTACTGGTCATCGCCGTCGTACCGGCGGCGCTTCAACGAGAACGTGCGCCAGGCCGGCATCGATCCGGTGCTGGCGCGTCCGGCGATCGGCGCGGCCGGACGCATGGTCGCGGAGGCGCCTTATCTCTGGCTGCGGCCGCCGGGCGCCGGCATCGGCCCGCGCCTGGAATGGGCGGGCCGCGCGCTGATCGAGCAGGCGGCGCAGGCAAGACGCGGCATCGTGTTCCTCACGCCGCACATGGGCAGCTTCGAGGTCACCGCGCAGGCCGTGGCGCAGGAGTTCGCGGCACAGCACGGGCCCATCACCGTGCTCTACCGGCCGGCCCGCCAGCCGGCGCTGCGCGAGGTGATGGACCAGTCGCGCGCGCGCCCGGGACTGGCCACCGCACCGGCCACGCTGGGCGGCGTGCGCCAGATGATGCGCGCGCTGCGCCGTGGCGAAGCCGTCGGCCTGCTGCCCGACCAGGTGCCGCCCGACGGCATGGGCGTGTGGGTGCCGTTCTTCGGCAAGCCGGCCTACACCATGACGCTGGCGGCGCGCCTGATCCAGCAGACCGGCGCGACGCCGTTGCTCATCTGGGGCGAGCGTCTCGCGCACGGCGCGGGCTACGCGGTGCGCGTCAGCCGGTTGGACGAGCCCTTGCCGACCGACGATCCCGGTCAGGCAGAATCCGCCGCGGTCATCAACCGCGCGATGGAAGCGCTGATCCGGCAGTGCCCGCAGCAATACCTCTGGGGCTACAACCGGTACAAGCAGCCACGCTCGCAAGACCCCGCCGCCTGAGCGGGGCCACGAACAAGAACGAAGGGTGAGAGTTGGGCGCGCGAATCCTGCTGGCCTTGTTGTGGCTGTTGCATTGCTTGCCGCTGGGCGCGCAGGCCGCACTCGGCCGCGGCCTGGGCCGACTGCTCTACCCGCTCGCCAAGGCACGGCGCCGCATCGCGTTGCGCAATATCGCGCTGTGCTTCCCGGAGCAGACGCACGACGAGCACGAAGCGCTGGCACGCGAGCACTTCGAGTGGCTCGGGCGCAGCATCCTCGAGCGCGGGCTGCTCTGGTACGCGTCGCCGGCGCGCCTGAAGCGGCTGATCCACATCGAGGGCGACGTGAAGCTCGCCGAGCGCAGCGAGCGGCCAGTCATGTGGCTCGCGCCGCACTTCATGGCGCTGGACGTGGCCGGCGTTTCGGTGCTGCTGTTCCAGAACCGCAAGGGCATCTCGATCTACCAGGCGCAGAGCGACCCGGTGATGGACGCCGCGATCCGCCGCGGCCGCCTGCGCCTGGGCAACGCGGAGATCTTCCCGCGCGACGAGGCCGGGAAGGCGCTGTTCCGCGCGATCCGCCGCGGCGACGCCTTCTTCAATCTGCCGGACATGGACTTCGGCGAGCGCGATGCCGCGTTCGTGCCGTTCTTCGGCATTCCGGCGGCGACGCTGCTTGCCCCGTCGCGCCTGGCGCGGGCCCTGAACATGATCGTGCAGCCGGTCGTCGCCGAGACATTGCCCGGCGGCGCCGGCTACCGCGTGCGCTTCCTTCCGCCGTGGACCGATTTCCCGACCGACGACCCGCTCGCGGACACCGAACGGATGAACCTGTGGATCGAACGCGAAATCCGCAAGCTCCCGGCGCAATACCTGTGGGTGCACAAGCGTTTCAAGACGCGACCGCAGGGTGAAGACACCTTGTACTGACGATAATCGGGCGATGAAGCTGAAGTTCACCAAGATGCAGGGCGCCGGCAACGACTTCGTCGTGCTCGACGGCACCCGCACGCCGGTGGAACTCGGCCCGGCGCAGATCCAGAAATTGGGCGACCGGCGCTTCGGCGTCGGTGCCGACCAGATCCTGATGGTCGAGAAGAGCGATGCGCCGGGCGTGGACTTCGGCTACCGCATCTTCAACGGCGGCAGCGGCGACGAGGTCGAGCACTGCGGCAACGGCGCGCGCTGCTTCGTGCGCTACGTGGTCGACCACGGCCTGAGCGCCAAGCGCACGCTGCGCGTGCAGACGATGAACAACCTGCTCGAACTGCGCCTGCAGGACGACGGCCGCGTCACCGTCGACATGAACGCGCCGGTCTTCGACCTGTCGCGCGTGCCGTTCGATGCGAGCGGGCTCACGCCGCGCACGACCGCCGGCTTCGAAACGTGGCCCCTCGACGCGGGCGACCAGAACGTCGACGTGGCGGTGCTCTCGATGGGCAACCCGCACGCGGTGCAGTTGGTGGCCGACATCGACACCGCGCCGGTCGGCAGCATCGGCCCGGTCGTCGAGACGCACCCGCGCTTCCCGCGCGGCGTCAACGCCGGCTTCTTGCAGATCGTCGATCGCACGCATGTGCGCCTGCGCGTGTTCGAGCGCGGCGCCGGCGAAACGCTGGCCTGCGGCACCGGCGCCTGCGCCGCGGTGGTTGCGGGCATCCGGCTCGGCCTGCTCGACGCGCGCGTCGATGTCGAGGCGCGCGGCGGGCGGCTGACGATCGAATGGCAGGGTGGCGCTGGCGACCTCGGCGCGCATGTGCTGATGACCGGCCCGGCCGAAACAGTCTTTGATGGAGAGATCGACCTATGAGCAACCGACTGACGAGCAGCGCCCCATGAGCGGCGGCGTGCAAGGCATCACCGAGAACGACATCGCGAACTACCTCGCGAACACGCCGGGCTTCTTCGAGCGCCACGCCGAGTTGCTCAGCAGCATCCAGCTGACCAGCCCGCACGGGCAGCGCGCCGTCTCGCTGCAGGAGCGGCAGATGGAGATGCTGCGCGACAAGATCCGCGGGCTCGAAGGCAAGATCATCGAGATGATCCGCTACGGCCAGGACAACGTCGGCATCGCCGACCGGCTGCACCGCTGGACCCGCGCGCTGATGCTGACCGCGCAACCGGCCGAACTGCCGACCGTGCTGGTGCGCGAGCTGATGCACCAGTTCATGATCCCGCAGGCCGGCATCCGCGTCTGGGGGGCCGCCGCGGCATACGCGACGCAGGACTTCGCGCAGCCGGTCGGCGACGACATCAAGCTGTTCGCCGGCAGCCTGAGCCTGCCGTACTGCGGCGTGAACTCGGGCTTCGAGGCCGCGCAGTGGCTCGAGGTGCCGGGCGACGCGAAGTCGATGGCGCTGATCCCGCTGCGCGCCGATTCGTCCGACGCGACCACCGCAGCCACCTTCGGCATGCTGGTGCTGGCCTCGCCGGACCCGACCCGCTACACCGCCGACATGGGCACCGAGTTCCTCGTGCGCATCGGCGACATCGCCGGCGCCGCGATCTCGCGGCTGCTGCCGGCGAACGGCTGAGCGAGCGCGCGATGACCGACGCCGCGCAACCCCCGGTCGCGGCGCCGGCGGCGGAAGGCGACATCGCGCGCCATCTGGTGCACCTCGAGGTCGAGCGCCGCCTGGCAGGCCGCACGCTCGTGATCTACCGCGACGCGTTGGCGAAGCTGCAGGCCTTCGCGGCCGACCAGGGCGTCGCGCTGCGCGATGCGCAAGTCCATCACGTGCGGCGCTGGGCCGCCACGCTGCACCGCGAGGGCCTGGGGCCGCGCAGCATCGCGCTCGTGCTGTCGGCCTGGCGCGGCTTGTACCGCTGGCTCGGACGCGACGGGCTGGTCGCCGTCAACCCGGTCGAGGGGGTGCGTGCCCCGAAGGCCGCGAAGCCGCTGCCGAAGGCCCTGTCGGTGGATCTGGCGATGACGCTCGCCGATGCGCCGACCCCGGCCGACGGCGCCCGGGCCGACACGCCCGCCGTCGCGGCGCGCGACCAGTGCATCGTCGAGCTGCTGTACGGCTGCGGGCTGCGGGTCGGCGAGCTGGTCGGGCTGGACGTGCGGCCCGGCGGCGCGGGCTGGATCGACGCGTCCGACGCGACCGCGCACGTGCTCGGCAAGGGCAGCAAGCGGCGCAGCGTGCCGGTCGGCGCCGCGGCATTGCGCGCGCTGCGGGACTGGCTCGGCGCCCGCGACCGTCTGGCGCGTGCCGACGAACCGGCCCTGCTGGTCGGCGCCCGCGGCGCACGCATCAGCGCGGGCCAGGTGCGCACGCGCCTGAAGCTGCGCGCGCTGCGCGCCGGGCTGCCGACCCACGTGCACCCGCACATGCTGCGGCACTCGTTCGCGACCCACGTGTTGCAGTCCAGCGGCGACCTGCGGGCGGTGCAGGAGCTCCTGGGCCACGCCAACATCACGACCACGCAGGTCTACACCCAGCTCGACTTCGGCCACCTCTCGAAGGTGTACGACGCCGCCCATCCGCGCGCCCGGCGCAAAGGCTGAGCGGGCCGGGCGTGTCAGGCGCGCCGCGCGGCCGGCAGCGGCACGGCGGGGTCGAACTTGGCGCGGTGAACGCTGAAGAACGTCTTGACGTTGCGCACGTTCGCGTCCTGGGTGAACAGGCGCTGCACGAGCGCGTGGTAGCCCGGCATGTCGGGCACCTGCAGCACCAGCACGAGATCGGGCCCGGAGGAGACGCGGTAGCACTGCTGCACCGCCGGCTCGGCGACAGCGCGCGCCTCGAACGCCTCCAGGTGCTCGGCACCCTGGCGATCGAGCCCGACTTCCACGATGGCGGTCAGCGCCGGGCCGAGGCGCTGCGGGGCGAGCAGCGCGACGCGGCGCTCGATCACGCCGGCGTCGACGAGTCGCTTGACGCGGCGCAGGCAGGTGGCCGCGGACGTGTGCGCGGCGACCGAGAGGGCCTGGTTGGACAGCGAGGCGTCGCGCTGCAGCAAATCGAGCAAGCGCAGGTCGGTGTCGTCGAGATTGATTGATTCATTCATTCATTTGATCCATCTGAATGATTATTTCTACCTCGGCAGATCCTGCAACTTTCACACATATTGACTTCCATTATGAATGCATGCTCCACAGGACGGTGCCTAGCATCACGCCATCCCATCCCTAGGAGCCCGTCATGTGCGGCATCGTCGGCGCGGTCAGCACGCGCAACATCGTCCCGATCCTGCTCGAAGGCCTGAAGCGGCTCGAGTACCGCGGCTACGACTCATGCGGCGTCGCCGTCCACCAGGACGGCGAGTTGCGCCGCGCCCGCAGCACCGCGCGCGTCGCGGAACTCGACGCCGAGGTCGCGCGCGACCACGTGCAGGCCGGCACCGGCATCGCACACACGCGCTGGGCCACGCACGGTGCGCCGGTCGTGCACAACGCGCACCCGCACTTCAGCCGCGGCCCGGGCGTGTCCGAAGCGGCCGTGGCCGTCAGCGGCCGCAGCGCGCAGGCCGGCCGCGTCGCGCTGGTCCACAACGGCATCATCGAGAACCATGACGAGCTGCGCGCCGAGCTGATCGCGCGCGGCTACCTCTTCAGCAGCCAGACCGACACCGAGGTCATCGCCCACCTGGTCGACCACCTGTACGACGGCGACCTGTTCGACGCCGTCCAGCGCACCACCGTGCGGCTGCGCGGCGCCTTCGCGATCGCGGTGTTCTGCCGCGACGAGCCGCACCGCGTCGTCGGTGCGCGCGAGGGATCGCCGCTGGTGCTCGGGGTCGGCGATGGCGAGGTGTTCCTCGCGTCCGACGCGATGGCGCTGGCCGGCGTGACCGACCAGATCGTCTACCTCGAGGAAGGCGACGTCGTCGACCTGCAACTCGGCAAGCACTGGATCAGCCAGCGCGACGCCGACGGACGCTACCGGCCGGTGCAACGCGAGGTGCGCACAGTCGTCGCGCACAGCGGCGCCGCCGAGCTTGGCCCGTACCGCCACTACATGCAGAAGGAGATCTTCGAGCAGCCCAAGGCGATCGCCGACACGCTCGACGCCGTCCCCGGCATCTCGCCCGAGCTGTTCGGCGACGGCGCGCACCGCGTGTTCAGCCAGGAGATCGATTCGGTGCTGATCCTCGCGTGCGGCACCAGCTACTACGCCGGCTCGGTCGCCAAGTACTGGCTGGAGAGCATCGCGAAGATCCCGACCAGCGTCGAGGTCGCGAGCGAGTACCGCTACCGGGACAGCGTGCCGAACCCGCGCACCCTCGTCGTCACGATCACGCAGAGCGGCGAGACCGCCGACACGCTCGCCGCGCTCAAGCACGCGCGCGCGCTCGGCATGGCGCACACGCTGACCGTCTGCAACGTGGCGACCAGCGCGATGGTGCGCGAGTGCCGGTTCGCCTACATCACCCGCGCCGGCGTCGAGATCGGCGTCGCGTCGACCAAGGCGTTCAGCACCCAGCTCGTCGGCCTGTTCCTGCTGACGCTCGCGCTCGCGCAGGCGCGCGGGTTGCTCACCGACGAACAGGAGGCGGCGCACCTCACGGCCCTGCGCCACCTGCCGGTGGCGGTGCAGGGCGTGCTCGCGCTCGAGCCGCAGGTGATCGCGTGGAGCGAGGAATTCGCGCGCAAGGAGAACGCCCTGTTCCTCGGCCGCGGCCTGCACTACCCGATCGCGCTCGAAGGTGCGCTGAAGCTCAAGGAGATCAGCTACATCCACGCCGAGGCCTACCCCGCCGGGGAGCTGAAGCACGGCCCGCTCGCGCTCGTGACGGCCGAGATGCCGGTCGTGACCGTCGCGCCGAACGACGCGCTGCTCGAGAAGCTCAAGAGCAACCTGCAGGAAGTGCGCGCGCGCGGCGGCGAGCTGTTCGTGTTCGCCGACGCCGACACGCGCATCGAGAGCGGCGAAGGCCTGCACGTGATCCGCATGCCGGAGCACTACGGCGCGCTGTCACCGATCCTGCATGTCGTGCCGCTGCAGCTGCTGGCGTATCACACGGCCTGCGCACGGGGGACGGATGTCGACAAGCCGCGAAATCTGGCGAAAAGCGTGACGGTGGAGTGACGATGACTTCACCCTTTGCCGCGATGTGCGCAGGAAACAATCGCGCTTACTGAGAACAGAGTTGCTTACCGCAGAATAAAGTCGACTACTGAGATTCCCACATAGGAAAACACAGTTGCTAACTGGACAACGAGTGGGATTGCTCTAACCAATGGCCGTAGCACAGGCATTTCAACGCAACCGATGGCCGACACCCTTCGCTTTTATGCGCTCGACACTGACCTCCCCGCGGGCTTCTTTGGCGTCAGCTACGCCGCTACCGCATTCAGCCTTGAAAACGTCTCGCCCGGCTGCGCTCGACTTGAGTTCCTATTTCTCTTGACGCTAGGGGTGCCTCGCCTTTGGCGTGCAGCCATGGAAGTCCCCTTCGGACGGCTGCCTGGCATCGAGCAAGAATGGGACGCTCCCCGAATCCACGAGGAGGGTCGTGGACAGCTCGAACTCAAGCTTTACTACGCACAGAGGCTGCGTGCCGCAAACCTGGGTAGGCCCGACTTAGCAGACGCCAGGGTCAAGCTCAAGCCGATGGAGACGAGACCCTTGATTGGCTCCGCCTTGCGCGGCCAGTGGACCGCTGAGATTCGCGAGCTCGCCATCACCGCCGAAACGCCCGTTCTAAAGCGCTACTGCGAGGCCGCCATGCGCATGGGGCAGAAAGTTATAGGACCGCGGGGCCCGGCCTAGCGTGCTACTCAGAGACTCGTGGAGCCACGTTGAACGAAATTGCGAGCTTCGCCGCTGAACTGCACCGCGGTAGCTTAAGCCCCAGCGGCTGCGGGCTTGGACCCGCGAGGCCGCAGCGTCTAATGCGTCACCACCTCGAACGACGTAGTAGCAACCGCAAGCTTGTTTTGGCCCCACTCAGTGAGCCCGAAGCCCTGCAATGCGTTGACGACGCTATCGCTTGTCTTCTTCGGAATGGCGATAACCAGGAGGTCTCGGGCGCGCGTGGCGGCCACGAATCCAATCCGTCCCTCCTCCTCTTCCGTCCCAGCGACTAGCGCGTCGAGGTTGTCCTTTGCGGTGAGGTACATCACCGCAGGAATACCCTCGCCCTTAAAGGAGTGCACCGTGCCAAATCGCAGCCCCGACCACTCGTTCTGTCCGAAGTCGGACGTCACAATCGGCTTGGTCGGAAGCCCCTTCACCGTGACTCGATTCGCCCAGCTGTCGAAACGGCTATACGGTGTCTGCAGCTCCACTCGGTCTAGCCACAGCCCGAGGTTCTTCTTCAATTCAGGGTGCCATTCATCCTTCGCGCTGAGAGTGCCCAACGGGATACCTGCCCAGGGGTCGCGAATTAAGCTCCAAACGAGCCGACGCATGGCCACCATGTCACCATCTCTGCCTAGGGACTTCAGGTCATGAACGAAAGATGACGGTAAGCCGCCCACCACAAGCGTTACGCCTCTGGCGCAATGCTCCAGCGCCGAAGCGATGTCGCCCCGCAGCTCCCGCACGGCCGCGGCGGCGGCAAAATGCTTGACCGCGGACTGCCCAAGCTCGTCGACCCCAGTAGACACCCTGGCAAGCAGCGAATTTCCGCGAACGAGAACTGCACCGTCTTTGAGTTCGTACCGTTCAGCTTTGAGCGCCGTGGCCCAAGCCGACATGAGCTGCGGCAACTGCTTGTCCTCGTAACGCCAGTAGAACGTCCCCGACAGCCTATCGCAAGTCTCTCGATGCGACCCAGAGACCGTGCGGGCAAGCGCATTCGAGAACTTCACAATTTCGGGAAGCGAACGCCGATTCTGCGAGAGAGGAAATGACAGGACGTCCTCGCGCTTGGCGAACTCTCGTAGGCATGCTCCGGTGGCGAAGTTGAAGCCAAAGATGGACTGATGGACGTCGCCAATCAGCGAGACGACGCTGCCCGCTTTTCCGAGAACATCCAGGAGTGCCGCCTCGAAGCTGCCGATGTCTTGTGCCTCGTCCACAAGAATTTGAGGGAACCGGCGAGCGACGGCGGCCGCAAGCCGCTTTTCTTTGCGCAATAGAGCAAGCGCCCAAGCTCGCCCAAAACCATACGTATATCCGCCGACCTCGCCGAGTTTCCTCGCCTGAAGACGAACGGCCGCAGATTTCTCGGCGTCCAACAGCTGCTTTCCTCCACCCCTGAACTTTCGGTAAAACTGAGTGGAGCCGTCGGCCTTCCGGTCCAGAAGGACTCGGTCAAGACCGAAGCTCTCACTTCTTTCGCCAATAGCGTAGCTGCTGAGAAACGGCTCGCCGCCGAGCACCAGGAACGGCGTTCGCGTGCAGTTCATGATGCGCGCGCCGTGAGGGCGCAGGAGGTATGTCGCGATAAAGGCGTCGACCGTGTGGAACACCACGCGGTCATGGTCTCCGGAGCGGCCAGTCAGGAGCTTGTACTCATTGCGAAAGGTGTCGACCGCAACGTTTGAGTACGACAACAGGGCCACGCATCCGCGAGAGCCGGCCAACCGCCGTCGGATTTCGGCGAGGCGGCGTACCGCGGTCGTGGTCTTGCCGCTGCCTGGACATGCAACGACAGCGAGCGAAACCAAGTCGGCTCCGATGATGGCCCGCTGTTCCGGCGTTGGGTCGAACGGCTTATGCACTGGACTTCACAGGGCCGGAAACAAACTTCAGGGCGTCCGCCAGGTAGGGCGGCACCGCAACTGCGTCGGCAGTCTCCACCAGCGCATATGCCAAGAGCTGCGAGAAGCGTCCCTTCTGAACCTTGGTCTTCCCATCGCCGCGTTGAAACATTCCCTTGAATAGGGCAGTCGCCTTTGCGTCGCCACCAACTGCCTTGTCTACTTCAGCTCGGAGTTCTTTGGCGATTTCCGAGTGCATGTCCTCCAGCGCGGCGAGCATGTGGGTTCGGCATACAGGGTCGAACCCAAGGTCGTATTCAAGCGTTTTCTTAGCGAAGAAGCACCTTACGAACTCGTCCTCTTCCGCCTGTAGCAAATTCGCGTTCGACGAAAGTACGAGCTCTGCGTCTTTGCCTGGGAAGGACAAGGTGGGCGGGTCAGCATCCGTGACTACTGCCACAGGAATTTGCAGCGCGCCGGCCCCGAAGAGCGGCATGAAAGCGTCGAAGTTCAGACCGTCAGTGCTGATGACGCTTACCGAGTGCTTGCGAAGGTCGATGCCCGCCTTTCTGGCCAAGGCCTCGACAATGAAGAGCTCAGACGTTCCTTCAACCAGCACAAGCCGTCGCGCGAAGAACAGTTCAGCTCGTGTCACGTTCAGATAGCGTTGAAGCTTCTCCTTCTTCTTGTCCTTGAAAACGACGTCTCTCGGAGCGAATGCCGCCGGACCGGCAGGCGCCTGGTACACGCAACAGATGGAGTCAAGGTCGGCCAGCGCTGCGAAGTTTGGCGAATGGCTAGTGACAAAGACCTGGACTGCGCGCTGACCTGCATCTGGGGTTTCGACAGTGCGCAGGTAGTTCAGAAGCACCGCCTGTAGTTGGGGATGGAGATGCGCCTCAGGCTCTTCGACGATGAGGCCGCAATAGGAGGCGTCCGTGTTCAGAGCCAGCTCGCTAAGGACCACTGCCATATAGATGAGGTTGTTGAACCCGAGTCCGTTCTGCTCAACTTCCATGTCACCCACGGAAAGGCCCACCCTCGACGCGAAGCGTACGAAGTCGCTCGGACTCAGCTCAAGACTTAGGAGCTGCGCGAGTTCCTCGCCAAGCATTCCGACGTGTCGTTGGGTGATAGCTTCGTTAGTGGACGAAATTGGCGGCTCTGCCAAAAGCGCAGCTTCGAAATCTGCAAGGCTTTTCTCTACCGCGGCGCGTTGGTCCGGCGTCGATAACCGCTGTACTAGCTTCGAAAGCTGGCTCATACGTCCGGGCTTCAGCCCCAGAGCTGGGTCACGCAAAGGCTGAAGGTAGATTCCGCGCAGCTCCTCCAACATATCGGTCGAAAGCAGGTTTTCCGGATGGTCACCGACCCATCGTTTGAGCCTCAACCGAGTGCCGGGCTCCGTCCGCGTGTACTGCACGGTGAACCGCGCCTCGTATTCAATCAGCTTGCCTTCCTTATCGTTGCGCGGTTGTAGCGCCGTCATGAAGTCGGCTTCCTGGTCCGCACTTAGGTCACGGAAAACAAACGTGAACGTCGCTTCGGGACTCTGGGTTCCGTCGGCTGCAATGTGCAGGTCAAGCTCCGTGAGGCGCAGATTGCCCTCGTCGCTCGCGGACAGCAGCACTCGCAAGGCATCGACGACTGCCGTCTTGCCCGCGTTGTTGGGTCCGACGATGACGTTCAGGCCATTTTTGAAGCGAAGGTGAATGTCGGCAAAGCGCCGAAAGCCCTGGATGCGCAGTTCGTAGAGATACATGGCTTTGTCTTCTTCTCCCTGGGAGATGCACTCCTTTATGGAGACGCTTGTCCTGGTGGCTTAGCCCATCGGGCTGTTGCCCCATCACTCAAGCGCCCCGTGCCTCTTGGCTGTTCGTGGCACGCAACGCCTCATACAACTGAGCCGGTCCCAGTAAGATGTCTTTCAAGCCTTCGCGAACTCGCTCCGAGCCCAGCGCCTGCGTACTCATTGTCGTGTGCGCCTCCAAGGCATCCATGATGGCGTGCAGCAACGCATCCTTCAGGTCCGGCGAGTTCGCGAACTGCTCCTTGCTGTTGCTGACCGCCTGCTGCACCAGCGTCTCGTTTTCGAGCAACTTGCCCTTTAGCACGCCGTTCACGTAGACGAGCTGGTCGTCGTCGGTCAGCTCACCGTCGAAGAGGCCATTGACCTTCTGGATGATTTCGGTGAAGTAGGCCTGTTGCTTTGTCTGAACCGAGCCGCTGCCGACCGCATCCATCGGCGGCAGCTTGTAGCTGCCGTTTTGATTCAGTCCCATCGGCTGCTTGCTCAGGTTCTTCAGCGTGTGGTGGGTCAAGACCACCTTGCTGAGGTCCACGGTGTCGCGCTCTCGGCCGAATTCCAGCAACGGGATAAGCCGCTTGAAGAACAGGAAGCGCTTTTCGATGTCGGTGTTGCCGTAGTCGAAGATTTGACTCAGAAACGAATACAGGCGCACATATGCGCCGAGGTCGTTCTTGAACAGCAGCAAGGCGTCCAGCGCGTCCTTGGCGGCTCGGGTGGACTTGTCATCTAGCTGGGCCTCTGCGGCCGCCTTCTCTTGCTGGGCCGCCTTGAAGCGCTTCAGCAAGCGGTCAGCCACCGGCGCAATGGCCGCGTCGAGCTGCTTCTGCGTGCCGTTGGGGTCCGTGTCCACCCTGGCGACGCGCTCGACCTCGAAGTCGTCGTAGTTGCCGCTGGCGTCGAGCTTGGCTCGCAGGTCGTAGACCAGGTGCGGGTCCGTCGCGGCTTCCAGCTCCGCCGTCTCGTAATAGGTCTTGAAGGCCTTCAGAATGTCCGCGGCATCGTTGACGAAGTCGAGGATGTAGGTCGTGTCTTTCTTGACACCGCCTGATTCGTACGCGCGGTTCAGGCGCGAAAGAGTCTGCACCGCTTGAATGCCGCCCAGCATCTTGTCGACGTACATGCCGCACAGCAGAGGCTGGTCAAAGCCCGTCTGGAACTTGTTGGCCACCAGCAGCAGGTGGTAGTCGGTCCCGGAAAAGGCGTCGCGAATGTCGCGACCCTTCAAACCCGGGTTCAAGTCTTTGCTTGTCTCGGTCACGGCCTGCGGGTAGCTCTCAGAGTCGTTGACTTCACCTGAGAACGCCACCAACACACCGAGCGGGTAGTTCTGTTTGGCGATGTAGGCGCGGATGGCCTTCTGCCAGCGCACAGCCTCTTTGCGGCTGCCTACCACCACCATTGCCTTGGCGCAGCCGGCAAGAAGAGGTTGCACGTTCTCGCGGTAGTGCTCCACCACGACCTGCACCTTCTGAGAAATGTTGTAGGGGTGCAGACGAACCCACTGCATGATGCCCTTCATCGCCGTGCTGCGTTCGACCTGCTTCTCGTCGTACTCCTCACGGTCGTGGGCCAACTTGAACGCCAGCTTGTAGCTGGTGTAGTTCGCCAGCACGTCGAGGATGAAGCCCTCTTCAATTGCCTGGCGCATCGAATACACGTGGAAGGGCGCCGGCAATCCATCGGGCCCGGGCCTGCCGAACAACTCCAGTGTCTTGGACTTGGGCGTGGCAGTGAACGCGACGTATGTCAGGCCTGCGCCCCCCCCCACACGGGCCTCCATCTGAGCCGCCAGCAGTGCCTCGGTATCGACCTCGCCGCCATCCTGCAGCTCGGCCCATTCCTGAGCCGAGAGCAACTGCTTCAGCTTCGCCGCTGCCTCACCAGTCTGCGAGCTGTGGGCCTCGTCAGCAATCACTGCGAAGCGTTTGCCTTCGGTGGCCGCCAGTTCTTGCACGGCCGCCAAGGCAAACGGGAAGGTCTGGATGGTGCAGACGATGAGCTTCTTGCCATCTTTCAGCGCCTGCGAGAGCTGCGCACTCTTGCTGCCGTGCTCGTTGGTGATGCTGGCCACTACGCCGGTGGTGCGCTCGAAGTCGAAGATGGCTTCTTGTAGCTGTGCGTCCAGCACATTGCGGTCGGACACGACCAACACGCTGTCGAACATCTTCTTATGCTCTGCGTCGTGCAGGTCGGCCAGAAAGTGCGCCGCCCAGGCAATCGAGTTGGTCTTGCCCGAGCCGGCTGAGTGCTGAATCAGGTAGCGCTGGCCAGGCCCGTTGGCCAACACATCGGCCAAGAGTTGTCGCGTCGCGTCGAGCTGGTGATAGCGCGGGAAGATGACGCTCTTGAGCTGCCTCTTGTCGTCGCGCTTGCCAATCAGGTAACGGTGCAAGATGTCCAGCCAGCTCTCGCGTGCCCACACCTCTTCCCACAGGTAGGCCGTGGCAAAGCCTTCCGGGTTGGGTGCGTTGCCAGCCGCACCGGCATTGCCCCGATTGAACGGCAGGAACGTGGTGGTCGGCCCGGCGAGGCGGGTTGCCATCTTCACTGCCGACTGGCTCACAGCGAAGTGCACCAGCGCCCCGCCTGGGAAGCCTAGCAGCGGCTCCAGCACACCGCCCTTAGGCTGCGGGTGGCGGTCGAAGCGGTACTGGTCCACCGCATCGTCCACGCTCTGCGTGAAATCTGACTTGAGCTCGGCCGTGGCCACCGCGATGCCGTTGACAAAAAGCACCAGGTCCAGCTCGGCCTTGGTGTTGTTCGGCGAGTGGCAGACCTGCGGTACCACTCGCAGCCGGTTGGCGGCGTAGCGCGCCTGGATAGCCGGGTTAATGGCCAGCGCCGGCTTGAACTGCGCCAGCGCCAGCGGCTCTTTCAGGCCCAGCAGCTCCACGCCCCTCCGCATCACTTCCAGCGTGCCGCGCTCGTTGAGGCTTTTCCGCACGCGTTCCGCCAGCACGGTAGGCAAGGCAGTGCCATGAGTCTTGCTCAGGCGCTGCCAGCTCTCGGGCTGCGTGGCCACCACCCAGGCCAGCATGTCGGGCATGAACAGGCCGTTGGCGCGGTTGTAGAGCGCCGCGCCGCCTTCGGCGTACAGCCAGCCGTTGGCCGCCAGGTGCTGGCAGATTTCAGATTCGAAATGGACTTCCCGGTGCAGTGACATGCTAGCCCTCCGAGCGGCCAGTCGCCGGCTGGCTGCTGGGCAGGTTGTCTTGCCAGGCCCCGTAGGTAATCGAGGTGCCCTTCAGGCGCCAGGTGTTGCGGCCGTTGTCCGTGCGGCCCAGCACTGTGGCCGAGGCAGCGCTGGGGCTCTTGAAATCAGTGTCTGTGGCAAATATCAGGTGCGCGCCATCCTCAGACGGTTTCAGCGAGCCGGTCCTGAGTAGTTCTTCGCGCAACTGCAGGTAGGAATGCGGCTGCCCCGACCATCCAAGTTTGGCTTGCGAGCCAGCCAGCACGGTGAATGCCTTACCGTTCTCCCTGGCCGTGGCAACTAGGCCATGCCTCGTGCTTTCAAGCTCGAACAGCACGGCGTCGCCGGCCCCAGCCAGCTCGGCCAACATGGCGTCGGCGATGTCAACCTTACTTTTGCGGTCTTGCAGCCGCCAGTGCTTTTCGAGTGTTTCCAGCATGGCGTCTTGCCGCTGCTGCATCACCGCGACTGTCCAATCCGTGTGCTGGAGCACCTGCGTGGTGAGCGCGAAGCCGCAGACGCCGCCTTTGGTGAAGTAGGCGTCTTTCTTCCAGGCAAAGTCGCGGTTGCTCGCCGAGCTGTTTTTGTGGCGGCTCAGCAGGGCCAAGTTGCCGAGGCGGTGAACCCACTGCTGATGCAATGCCGTGTCGGGCACCCATGTCGCCCACTGGCTGTTGGGTGCCGGCTGCTGCGGCATCACATGCTCAACCGACACCACTTCATGGTGGTAGCTAGCGCTGCCGTCTGACAAGAGACGGTCCAGGCGCAGCAGCAGCAACGCGAGCGCGCGCGGCGAGTGGGTGTCGTAAAGCGGGCCGCCCAGTGCCGAATAGGTTTGCAGCTGCTCTTCCGGCGTGAGCTGCAAGGGCGACGTTGCAGCGAACAGGTCACCGCCGCCTTCTACCGCGCCAGTCAGCCCAGAGAACCGCTCGATTCGCTCGTTGACACCCGCCTTGCGAGCCAGCATCGAATAACCCAGCCGCTCCAGGTCACGGAAGAAGCTCAGCACCGCATCGGGTTGCTGCCGGTACCGCACAAAGAACGTGAGCGCAGGTGGCACCCAGTCCTTGAACTCCAACCGGTTCAGCCAGCGCAGGTGTTCGTTGACCTGCTCAGCGTGTCGCTGGCTGGCGTAGTCAGCATCGCGCAACTCGCTGAAGGCTAATGCCATGGGCAGCAAGATTTCGTCGACGAAACTGCGCGGCTACCGTGCCGGCACCACATGCTCCTTGAACTCCTTGAGGAGCGTGCCCTGCGGCTTGGCCTTGCGATAGACCATGCGAATGTGGCTAAACAGTTCCCCGAACTCGTCGCGCCCCAGGTCTTCTTCTTCGTCTTCCCACTTCTTGGTGTAGTCGTCGCGCAGTGCCAGCTCAATGCCGCCGATGATTTCGGCCTTCAGGATGTCCGTTGCGCTGAGGTCGAGGCCCCGGCTGTTGAGCACGCCGAAGATTCGGTAGGCCGAATCGAGGTCGGGCGTTGCCACCGTCACCAGGTAGCAGCGCGTGATGACGAACTGCACCAGGCGCACCAGGTCGGCCTGCTGCAGCTTAGCCAACCCGTCCATGAACACCTGGGCGTTTGCGCGAAGGCGGGCTTGCGCATCGGGCAGCGGCGTGTTGAGCTGGGCCAAGACCAGCAATCCGTTTTCGTGTTGCACGTACTGGCGGAAGAAATACGGTCACGCTCGCGCATCAATAGTCGATACCGTGCCTGCGTGGCCGAGACCACATCGCCGTGCTCGTAGATGCGCTTAGTGATGCCAATCTGCACGCTTGCGTCTTGCACCGTGGCGCGAATGGCCGAGAGCAGCAGGGTCAGCGTCGTCAGCCGTTGCTGCCCATCCACCACCGTTGCTTCCGGCAAGGTCTCACCTTTTATGAGCACGATGCTCCCCAAGAAGTACGGGGCAGCTTCGCTGAGTTGGGCCGGAGCAGAGGCCAGCGCACCGAGCAGGTCGTCCAGAAGTTCTTGCGCTTGGTCTTTGCCCCAGGCGTAGGGCCGCTGGTAGCCAGGGATGGTGAAGACGTAGTCGTCGCTGAAGATTTTGGCGAGCGACTGTTCCTTGGCGGTGAGGGTGTGGGTCAACGCTTTTCTCCCTGGGAATGGTGTTCTATGCCTGGCGCACGTCAATTTGGCCGGTGACGGCAGCGGCTATCAGGGCGCTACGGCGCTCTTTGAGCAGCGCAACCACTCGTTCGGCTTCCGCGCTTAGTTTGTCCAGCTTTGCTATCTCGGAGTCTAGATAGTTGACGATGTCGGCCTGCTCTTCAATCGGAGGGAGACCAAGGAAAATCTTGACCATCCGAGTCAAGCCCAGGTCTTGATTCGTCGCGCCGCGCGTGTATAGCTGGGATTGCTCGTAGCAACCCAAGCTATTTAGCGCATGCGCGACATAGTGTGGCAATGTGACGGCTCTGTTGAGTTTTAGCACCGCCACATGCACCCACACTTGAAAGCGCTCTTTAATGTCAACGACGCGGGCGATGCCTGTTGTTCCGCCCTTCGTATACAGCACGTCACCAATCTCAGGGATGACGCGCCGGCAAAACTCTTTGTAGTCATCCTCTGAGACGTACTTCGCGTCCTCCAAAGACCATCCATCAGTACGGACGTTCCGAGCCGAAATAAACATCACTCCGTCCTCGACATAAGAAGGAGAGAAGTGGGGCCCATCGGACACCTGAGTGCACAGCCGCCCCAGCTGGACGCGTTCCCAATGGGCCGGCAACTCGCCCAGCCACGTCACCCCGGAATCCTTCATCAGCGCGTCGGGGTTGAGGCCGCGGGTGACGGCGTGGGAGATGGTGGCCTGGCGCTTTTCAGCCAGCAGAGCGATGAGCTTTTCCTGCTCGGCAATCAGCGCATCAATCTTGCCGGTTTCGCGGTCGAGGAAAGCGGCGATGGTGGCCTGCTCACTTGGCGATGGGCACGGAAAGCGAAAGTCGTTGAACTGGTCGGTTGAAAATCGCCAACGGCCGAATTCGGATGCTCCCTGGCCAAAGGCATAGAAGACCTTCTGTCGATAGCCGTTCTGCAGCAGGTAAAGAAAGTACCTCGGTTCGCAAGCGACACCATCACGCACGGTAAACACTCGATAGTCAGGGCTGGTCACGCCGGCGTGAGGTGAGATGTCGACGAACCCGGTCAGCAAGTCCATATGGTTCATCGCGAAGTCGCCAAGCCGAACGATTTGGTACTTCGAGTAATCCAGGGAGAGCTGGCCATCGTTGCTCTCGATGTCTTTTACCTTGATGCCGCGCTGCGTGATGGACAGGACCTGATGCCCGTCTTCACCGACGATGCGCTTGCGAATCTCGAACAAATTCTTCAGTCGAGGGACTTGCCAGTGCGCCGGAACGGCTCCAAGCCAACGTTCGCCGCTGTCCTTGTACTCCCCATACCTCGGCAAACTCATTCCGCCAACTCCTCCAGCATCTTCATGATGCTAGCCGTTACGGTTTTCAGCTCCTCGTCGATGGTGTGCAGGCTGCGCGGTGGCTCGAACACATAGAAGTGGCGGTTGAACGGAATCTCGTAGCCGACCTTGCTTTTCTCTTCGTCAATCCAGGCATCCTGCGCGTGCGGCAGCACCTCGCGTTTGAAGTAGGCGGCGATGTCATCGCTTAGCGGCACGTTCTCGGTGTCGCGCAGCGCGCTGTCGGGTTGAGGCTTGCCCTTTTGCTTGCCCTTGAGGCCCAGCACGAGCTGACCCTTGTCATCGCGAAGCGGGCGCTCGACGGTCAATGTCGTGTATCCAAACTCCTCGTTCTTGAAAATACGCGCGATGGGCACGCGCTTGAGCCGACCACCCTCCGGTGCTGTGGGTGCCGTGTCGGTGCTGGTAATGAGCTGCGGCTCACCGAGCGCTTTGCCTGCGGCATCGAACACGGTCACCTGCTCGGCCTCAGCGAAGCTGCCGAATAGGCGGGTTACCGTGGCGATGTGAACCTCGCTCATCTCCTTGCGCTTGCTACCCAAGCTCTTGCGCATCTTCTGCCAGTAGCTGCTTGCGTCAATGAGTTGCACGAAGCCTTTGCGGTCGACCGGCTTCTTGTTGGACAGAATCCAGATGTAGGTGGCGATGCCGGTGTTGTAGAACATGTCGCTGGGCAGACCGACGATGGCCTCAACCAGGTCGTTCTCAAGCACGTAGCGGCGGATTTCGCTCTCGCCGCTGCCGGCGCCGCCGGTGAACAGGGGTGAGCCATTGAGCACGATGCCGAAGCGGCTGCCTCCGTCATGCGCCGGGCGCATCTGGACAACAAGTGCATGAGGAACAGCATGGAGCCGTCGCTCACGCGCGGCAGGCCGGGGCCGAAGCGGCCGTCGAAACCCTTTTGTTCGTGCTCTTGGCGCACGGCCCTCTCGGCCTTCTTCCACTCCACACCGAAGGGCGGGTTGGAGAGCATGTAGTCGAACTTGGCGTTACCGTGGCCGTCTTCGCTAAGGGTGTTGCCGACGACGATGTTTTCGACCGGCTGGCCCTTGATGAGCATGTCGGCCTTACAGATGGCGTAGCTCTCGTCGTTGAGCTCTTGGCCGTACATGGTAAGCCGCGCTTGCGGGTTGTGCTCGACTAGGTATTCGCCCGCCACCGAGAGCATGCCGCCGGTGCCGGCGGTCGGGTCGTAGATGGTGCGAACCACGGCATTGCCGGGCGTGAGCACGTCGTCGTCTTCGATGAAGATGAGGTCGACCATCAGGCGGATGACCTCGCGCGGGGTGAAGTGCTCGCCGGCTGTCTCGTTGCTGATTTCAGCGAACTTGCGAATCAGCTCTTCGAACACCGCGCCCATACTGGCGTTGTCAACGGCCTTAGGGTGCAGGTCGATGTTGGCGAACTTCTCGGTAACGAGGTACAGCAGGTTGGCCTTGGCCAGTCGCTCAACCTGCGAGTAGAAGTCGAAGCGCTCGAAGATGTCGCGCGTCGCGGGCGAGAAAGCCTGAATATAGGCGTAGAGGTTCTGGCGAACGCTATCTTGGTCACCGAGCAGCGTGACCAAGTCCAACGGTGAGGTGTTGTAGAAGCTCTGCCCCGCCTTGCGCAGCAGGAAGGGGTCCGGGTTGAGCCCGGCTTGGGTCTTGGCTTCGAACTCCTTCAACACCGCGGGCTTGGTCGCGTGCAATACGCAATCAAGCCGGCGCAGCACGGTAAAGGGCAGAATGACGCGGCCGTATTCGGACTGTTTGTAGTCCCCTCGCAATAGGTCTGCGACGGACCAAATGAAGGATGAGAGAGCTTGGTGGTTCATACCCTGCCTATTGAATTCAATTTACCCTTTTTCGACTGGCCAGCTATGGGCGGCTTCCGTCGCTTACGCTCACCGCATACCGCTCTAGGTGCGTCAGCTGGTAGCTCCCTCCACACGCTGGAGCAACTCTGGCCGAGAACAAGGGATTGCGATATGGCACTGGACGGTGTCATGGACTGATGTTTTGCATTGCAGTACCGCCTCTAAGCCGCCAGCCTGTTCCGTCCGCTAGCGCGCCACCATCAAGATTAAGGCCAGCCGTCGCGCCGAAGGTCCGAACGCGCGAGATTCTGAAATGCAGATTTGCGTTCGAATCGTTGGCCTAGGAGTTATCGAGTGACGAAGTCCCTGACAGCTTGAAGAGCTTTCGACGTGCCAATGACCGCGAGCAGAGACTTTCCACGCGTGATTCCAACGTAGACGGTCTCCCAAAGTCCCTCGTCAATGACTTCGTCCCCGAGCCACAGGACAACCGCCTGGGCCTCTAGACCCTTGAACCGTGCGACGGTGTCAAGCAGAACGGAGGCTCGTCCGCTTTGCGATTCGACACCCCAGCGCACCTTTCCTGCATCCGGCCGCTCCTGAAGGAGGGTGTAATAGAACGCCTTAGGGCGCTTCGTCACCAGCACCACAACATCCTGGGTGTCAATGCCTTCAACGTTTACCCACTGATTAACGCGTCGAGCGACTGCATCCGCTTGCGCGTCGTCTCGGTCATGACTGCTCCACGTGATGGGCAGGCCTCGCAGTTCGGGCGGGTCAATCGATATGCCCGCGTAAAACCTGTACCCCGCTTCGTGAATTGGTGCGGTGTTTCGACAATTGGTCATCAGGTGAAATGGCACGTCCTCTATGGGTAGCGCTGCTTGTCGCGAATAAAGCGCTTGGTTCTGGTCGATGAAAATGTAGAAGTGACTGCGCTCGGGGTCGCGTAGCATCATCTCAACACCTAACCAGTATTCGTCACTGAAGTCCTGCGCCTCGTCGACGACTAATGCGTCGAAGCGGTCAGGCAGAACTTCTGCGGAGAGTGCGAGTGCGAATGGCAGCTGTAGGTCAAAGAGCAGCTTGTCCCCCGCTCCCGGATAGGCCTGCACTGCCTCCGCTAGAACGTCACGGCCCGAAATAGCCGCTGCACGGGCCCTTTGGTCACAGAGCTGGTGATAGCTCTGCATTTGAATATTTGGCACGTCACGCAGTCCTTGAGCCAAGAAGTCTGCCAACGGGCGGTTGTAGCAAAGCAAAAGAACGCTGAGCCCTTGAGCAGCGAGTTGCCTTGCCTTCTCAACGGCCAACAGTGTCTTGCCGGTGCCGGCGCCTCCGGAAACGATAGCTCGCCTTCGCCCACCAATGACACGAAGGACCTTCGCTTGGTTATTCGTCAAGCGAATCCGGTGAACCTCAGTCTGGTCTATGGAAGCGCGCAGCACCGGTCGGACGTCGATGGGGCTGCAAAGGATTGACTCAATTACATTGACTCCGCGTGCACCCAGATGACTGTCGATAGATTGATGCCAGAAGCGCATTACTCGACTGACCCAGCCAACTACATCACCCAGGTCCGCGTTTACGCCAACTATTTCGCGCTGGCGGTCAGGACCGATCAGAGGAGTGGCATCAAGGACGTCGGGAAAGACCACGGAGTGGCCAAGAGTGAATCTCTTGCCGCCGAACTTCCGCCAGCTGACGTGGTTAACAACTTGGTCTAGCAACGCATGGCGTTCCCTGGAAGCCTGCCTAAAAGGGTCCTTGATAGGATTCGCTCGGCCGTTCCGGTCCACGGAGTGCCAGGCGCCCGAGGAAGGGTCGAAGTGGACACCACCGCCTTTGACCTCAACCGCCAAGACGCCTAGGGTCGGAGAGACCAGGGTGAAGTCCGCCTCACCTTCGTTGACCCGACCTCGGTCATCCCGATACAGCCACGTGGCACTGTAAATGACGACGAATTCGTTCGGAAGTTGGTCGCGACACGCGGCATAGAAACGCGATTCGGCGCGTGACTGCAGTGCTTGCAATTGTTCCTCATCCAATGCAGGAATCATTCGTGCCACGGTGGCTCCTTCGAGAGACTCATCTTGGCTGGATGAAAAAGCGAGTTGACTTGTTTTCCGTCTTTAAGAATGACGTGCACATGGAAGAACAATCCTTTACCGCGGACGCTCAGAATCGTGCCCATGCCTACACCGGCGATATCAATGTAGAGCCCCTTTTCCGGAACAGCCGGCACGGTGGTCACCGTCTCTGCAGCTGCCTTCCAACCCACGTCAAATCTGAACTGAGTCACAAGCCCGAACGGGTCCCTCAGGAGATGCATCTGCCGCCGCTTGACGTCTTGCGCAAATTCGACAACGCAAAGCCAGTACCGGCCCCCTTTCCGCTGGGCTGTGAGTAGCTCAGTTGGGGTCAATGCAACCCCCTCTTGAGTCCAGGCGCCTGTCTGGCCCTTGACCTCGATGTACTCCTCTTCCCCGGACGCAGTTTGGGCAAGCACATCGAAACCCGGGTTGTTGTGCGGCATCTCGGTGAGGGAAGCCCAGCGCTTGGCTTGGGTCTTGAGAAAATGCTCCACTGCAGCGCGACCGGTGGCATCCCGTGTCGCAGCCTGCCCCGAGTTGTCGGCACGTGTGTTCTGCCCAAGCTCAGCCGGTCCCACTACGTAACTTAGGAGTCGACCCGACCTGGCTCGAAGAGACGACGGCTTAGCGGTGCGTCCTGATAACGCCCCGTCATCCTGCAGACGTGGTCCTAAACCCTTCGCGTTAGGACTCCCCCCGATGAGCGGTGCGAGAGGAGATGGTTCCCTACCGCTCGGATTCCCAGCGACGGGCGAAGGAGCTGGAGGTCGGAGCCCAACTGCGTCATTGCTATGCGAGGGTGCAATGGTACGGAGGTGCACGGACGGCTCGCCAGGTGCATCGCCTCGGTTTTGCCCCGAAATCTGTCCGCCCGTCGAGCTAATAGGCGCGGAGGCTAGCGGCGTAGCGGACGGCCTTGAGGGTGCTGCAGGTAAAGGTGCTAGTTGTCCGGATGGTGTAGCCGGGCCCGTCAGCTCCAATGCTTGCGAAGAGACTCCGGATTGAGGGGGCTCACTCGTTATTTCTGCGGAATGGCCATCCGCAGCTTCGTCCGCCGGACCGACTGCCTCCGGCCCTTCACGGACGACGTCATCAGCTGGTCCTTCCCCCTCGTTTGGTGTGGCTTCCTCAAATTGCTGCGCGGCATCGTGCTCGGCTGCATCTTGGCTGGTCGGAAGGGGTTCATCTTCGGCGAGTAGTTCGCGTTGTCGAAGCGCATCCGCGAGGTCGGACGGTAGACGCCCGATAGACACCACGCCCAAGAACTCTTCAATTCCATCGGCGTCTTCTGCAAGAAGGATGCGAGCGAAACTATCTGCGAAGTCGAGCGTGCCGACTAAGTATTTACTGAGTTCGGCTGCGACCCTGTCCTTGAGTGACTTGGCATCGGTGCGATAGAGCACCTGACCATTCGCCATCGCCGCGTCGGTTGTCGTAGTTCGGCGGAACTCCCCCAGCGTCACTCGCAGGTTCACCGTCCGCACTTCCACAACTGTGAGGGTCCAAAGTGTTGACAGCTTTCCCCCGTCCAGCGCATCTTCGAACGCTTCTGGGTTGCGGGAATAGAGCACCCTGGCGACGTAAGGAACGGCCCTCTGCACACGTGCTGTGAGGTCGGCGTCCACCATGCCGAAGCCATCTCCTTCGACTTCAATGGATACAGATTCCGATAGTCGCGCAACACCTGCTGCTCCCAGCAGACGGCTGAGTCTCGGGACCTCGATAGATGGAATGGCAAGAAGCGAGAGACCCTCTTCGTTCTCGAAGAGCTCGGCGAGTGCAGGCGAGTCGTTTGCAAAGAGAAAGCCGGCGTTGTCCACCACTGCGCCCCAGTGGTCGACGAATACAGCCTCGTTCTTGAATGTGTGCATCCAGTCCGGCATCTCAATCTCTCGTCCGAACTGCGGCCTCAACGCCTGCTCTGCTCGCTTGTAGATGGCGAGTGCCTCCAGCTCGCGCATTGCTCTATCGGCGACTTCCCCCAGCCGCATCAACGCTTCTACTCTTTGCTTGATGGGCAGCGCTTTGGGGATGCGAAGCTTCTCGATAAGGAAGCCCTGGAAGTCTCTGTACAGGCTCTGAACCGGCGGGTAGAGAGAGTCGAGAAACAAGCCGTTGGTTTGCCATGCGACTCCACTCGGGCTGAACCAGCCTTTGTGGGCGCCCTTCAACTGAATCAGGGCGTCCTCCTCGACCGACTGGCGTATAAATGTTGAATCGAACTCCCAAAGACGCTCATCTAGGACCCGGTAAATGGCCTGAACCTGCTTCGTCGTACCGGCGTCGTTCTGTTTAAGTTCATTGAGGCGCTTGACCAACGATTTTGCGTTGAGGCGGTGAGTTACTCGACAGTCGTCGAGCATCTGTGAAACCAGGAATGCGTCAACGTATGGAAGTCCGTCGCCTAGGGTGGCGCGAAGCTCTTCTGTCATGTAGTAGGCATCAGACAGAGCGACCGTGGACTTCTTCCCACGCAATGGTGCGGGCATTGCGCGAATCTGCTTGGCAAATGCGGTCTCCATCACATTTACCCGGTTTCGGCCCACGCTTATTATGCGCAACGACTAAGTCGTACGGGTCGTCGGGGCGAACTTGCATGGCCTCGAAGAGGTTCGTTGAATTAGGCGAGCGCTCTATAACGGCGTCGTAGAGCTCGCTGTCGACGATTACGAGTTCCTTTTCAAATCCGTATTTCTTCCCACGCCCCAAGGGGTAGAAGACGTTGGACTGAGCAGGCGAGACGTAAGAGCCACTTGAGGTCGGCAAACAAGGCGTCTTTAGCAAGCCCGCCTTCACGAACGCCGCCAAGTCGCCTGCGATAAACGCATACAGGCTGGCGCGCCACTCCAGTGGTTGTTCTCGCAGCCATACCTGATGTGACTTGAAGACACCGAGAACTTCAGCACGACCTGCGTCGCGTACACCAAGCTCGCGGAGCAGGGCTTGACCGCCTTGCACACGCAAATCAACGTAGTCGAAACCGAAGAGCGACATTGCCAGCGAGGATGGAAAGAGGGCACGGAATCCGTCATCAGCAAGCCGGAGGTCGCATGGTCGTTGCCAAGTGCCCGATGCAGACGGGATGCTGTCCGTCTCAGCAAGGTGACCGACAATCTGTTGGCGAACTTCACCAAAGAAGTCTTCGGCCACGTCACCCTTGTCCGGGACATACCGCAGGTAGCTTAACGCTAGCACTGGAGAGGTCTTAAATTCCTCAAGCGCAGAGACAAAGGTATCTGCGATGCAATCGCGGAGTCGCTGATTCCAGGGGCGGTCACTCAAGACCCCCTCTCGACCAGAGTTCAGTATGAAATCCGCATGCAGAGGAAATCGGAATCCGGATTGCTGGACGGGCAGGAACGCAAAAACGTATGAGGCTGGCTCCAGAATCGCCGCACCGTATTCATCTACCGGAAGTGCAAGAACTACCGTCGACTCGCTCACAGCCGGGCGTTTCACGTCGGCGAACTGCCCGACCATTGGAAATGTCTTGGTCACGCGAACGTATCTGAGGCTTCCTTCACTGGAAATGCCATCAGCGGTGATTTCGGACGTGGTTAGTCGGGAGTGCCCCTTGTCGTCAATGCGCCGATAAATCAGCTGCGCGCCGCCTTTAGCAAGCGTCAGCTGCCGAAGCTTGTTGAGAAAGAGTAGGACCCGGGAGTCCAAGTCAGCGACAGTCGAGTCGTCGAACACGTAGCCAGGTGCCGCCGGAAGGATGATGGTCGTGTAATCGGGTCGGACCGCTTCCGACGGCCCACACCACGTGGGAATCACGTAACCGAGTAAGTTGGACGGGTCTGTTCGGTCGAACCTGAAGTGAAATCCGTTTGAGTGAATCTCCGGCGCGTTTGACACCGAAAACACGGACTTGAAGCCGATTCCCTTCTCACCGATGTGATGGTGCTTCGCGTTGGCCTTCGAACTAGCTCCGACTTTGCAGATGGCGCTGATGTTCTCCTCGGTGAAGCCAACCTCATTGTTCGACAAGACGAGTCGAGTCGGAGTGACTTGAAAACTGAGCTCCGGCATTGCGCCTTTCGGATAGCTGTTGTCATCGGCGTTCTGCACGAGTTCGAAGACAAAGTGCGACTTCTTCGAGTACAGGTCTTCAGATAGCAATCGGAGCGCGTTGTTGAGCTGCGTCTGCAGATTCAGCGCTCCATCTTGAAGATGCTCAGGTAAGTCGTCGTCTACGAGGAAGGAACGACGCACCTTTTCGATGAACTTCTGCGGCAGCAATGGTGTTTCCTTCCACGTTGTCATGGTGCGCCTGGGACTTCTGGGCACCTAGGTGGCGTTCTCGGCAGTCCAGCTGCGTACATCGCGACCCCAAGTGTGACCGCACGTGTATCACTTACATGTGGCGAAAATCACACTTGTCACTTGGTGCAGCTGCCGCACCGAGTCCCGCACGCGAGAAATCTTCGAGATAATCTCTACGTGAGAGGGTTATGACGCCCACCGCAGCAGGGCCAAACAGGCTCACGGTTAATGTCATCCGCGACAGCGGCAAGTTTCTCCACAAAACTGAACAGCCGCAGATGGCTGTCGGCCGTCGGCCGAAAATTCACACCTCGTAATTGCAGCGCGGGAGTGTTCCAAAGCGTCGTTTGACGTGAAGGGATACTCATGCGAGAAGCACGTGCGTTGCGACTGCCTTGCCGCCCACATCAAGTTGGCAACGTTCTCGACTCATCACGCCGTACCGGCGATGTCGCTGTCCGGGACGTCAGGCAATGACGCGCCTTCGATATGTCTTCGACGAGGCGAGGGTTCAGCGCTTCATTGCACAAGGACGTGGCCAAGGTTTCGGTCCAGCCTACAGACCTTGGCTTCAGATTCAGGACGTGCCTTCCAGCGGACGCTCCCACCGTCCTTGCGGCGTTAAATCCCGGCGCGTCCATCACCTTCTCTCCGACGGCGAATGGAAGTGCTTCCTGAAGTTCGAAAGCGCCTCCAACGTTATCGAGATTCAGGAACAGTTTCCCCTGGACCGTTTGGAGACCTTCCGCATCGCGCGCAGGCTCGGCTTCAAGCACCCGCGGACGCTCGATGGCACGCCGTACGTGATGACGCTGGACTTTCTGGTCACCGAGACCACCCTCACCGGTAGTCGCAAGGTTCCCTACACATTCAAGTACGACCCGGAGACGCTGACGCCGCGCGAGCAGGAGCTCATGACCATCACCCGTGAGTTCTACCGGTTCCACGGGATGGAGCTCCAGCTCCTCGACCAGCGCTTCTTCGACGAGCCGTTCAACATCAACTACGACTCCGTCAGGGCGTATCACGACATCTCGCAGCTGGCCTTCTACGACCAGACCAACGTCGACGGCCTCGTGCAAGCGCTGTTGGCGGAGGTGACCTCTCGCAGCGACGACACTTTGCTACGGGCTTGTCGGTGGCTCGCTGGCGCCTTCGACACGACGCCACTTGTCGTCTATCAGATGGCCATGCATTTGGTATCGCGCGGGGTGCTCCGTGTCGACCTCGGCAGCAGCGTCGGGCTGGAGCGTCTACCGTTGAGCGCTTACTCGGTCGGAACACCAGAGGCGCTGATGGAGCAGAGCCGATGATTCTTCCGGTCAACACCCTGCTCAAGGAACGCGCGACCGAAACCATCTGGCGTGTGTTGGACGAGGTCGCGTCCGGCGAGACCTCTGACCCGACGTCGACGCATTTCGTTCTCATCGACATTCATGCGTCGGGTGCCGTGCCCTTCTCCCTCGGCAAGCTTAGGACTTTGAGCCGCGTCGCCGCGGAAGAACTCATCGTCGTCGAGGAAGTGTTCCTGCCAGTCAATCTTGGCGGTCTGACGGAGTACGACGAAAAGCTGCTCGAACGTCGCTGGCGGCTCGTCCAGTTCATGCGTCGCTTCGGCCACCGCATGTGGGACCAGCGCTTCCGCGGTCGACTCTCACGTCGACTTGCCGCGCTCAAGATTTGCTCCAAGCCGTTCTTCTACGACGTCCTTCGGCTCTTTTGGCAGAGAGGCCAGTCGAAGGAGGCCCTGGTCACAGCCATGTGGCGATGCGGCGCGCCCGGCGAGTTGCGTATCCCGGCAGTCGGTGCCCCGAAGACGGGCAGGCCGCGGACAGTTCAGCCCGGGGTTGGGGTGGCCGCCACGGAAGACCACCGCCGCAACATGCGGCTGGCATGGGCTTCAGCTCCCGTCGGCCGGGACGGGCGCCAACTGAAGAAGGCCTGGGAGTGGATGCTCATTTCTCGCTACCACGAGCATGTGAACGTCCTGCCGAAGGACGAGAACCGCCACTTGGTCAAGGTCGAGAACTACGACCGCGTGCCGACCTTCGAGCAGTTCGAATACCACTGGAAGCAGGAGCACCCCTTCGACGTCCGGCAGCTGAAGCGACTGCAACAACGCCGCTTCGACTTGGCTTTCAAGCCGCTGTTGTCGGGAACGTTGCCCGAGGTTCGCGGCCCGGGCACCCGCTACTACATCGACGCTACCGTGCTTGACGTGTATGCAGTGTCGCGATTCAACCCGCGGCGAATCGTGGGGCGACCGACCTTGTACGTGGTCATCGACCAGTTCTCCCGCATGGTTGTGGGCATCTATGTCGGCCTGGAGCCGCCTTGCTGGGCGGGGGCCATGCTCGCCGTGTGGAACTGCTCGGTCGACAAGGTCTCATTCTGCAAGGCCTACGGCATCGACATCACGGCGGACCTATGGCCCACCGGCTACATGCCGCTGCACCTGATGGGCGACCGGGGCGAGCTCAAGTCGGAGGAAGCCAACCGGCTGTCGATGGGCTTCAATCTCGATGTCGAGAACGCGCGGGGATACAGCGGCGAAGCCAAGGGCGTGGTCGAGCGAGTCTTCCGGACGCTGCACGCTACCTTTGGTCCGTTCCTGCCCGGGTACATCGACAAGGAACTCGCCGGTCGCGACCAGGAGCCCGCAGTGCTCCGCAGTGCCATGACCGTCGAGGCCATCACGCGTGCCGTCATCAACGCCGTGCTCACTGCCAATCTGCGTGTGGTCCGGGAGTACGACGGCTGGCCGGAAGTCATCGCAGATGGCGTTCCTTTCGTCCCGGTGAGCCTGTGGCACTGGGGCGTGGAGAACCTGCGGGCCGATGTGCGCAAGTACCCCGACCTGCATCTCAAGAAATACCTTTGGCCACAGGCGCAGATGACTGTCGTTCAACGGGGCCTTCAGCTGTATCGCGGGCTGTACTACATGGGTGACGCGCTGCGCCAGCAGTCCTGGTTCGCCCATGCGCTGCATCGCAAGGAGGTCGTCGATGTTCTGTACCACCCCTTGTTCAGCGGCAGTGCCGTCGCGCTTCCGTCCTCTCAGCACGGGGCCGCGTGCGACGTGACGCTCACTCGCCGCTCGCAAAAGTGGGGGAGCGCAAGTTTCAGCGAAATTGCCGCGCTCGAACTCCAGCGCAACCGGCAGAACGCCGCAGCTTCGTGGGCCAATCTTCCCCATCAACTGGCCGCATCGCATCGGACCATCGAAACCTCGGCCCAAGGGCGCCGGCTGGCTGAACAAGCCAAGCCACCGGGTGAAACCCGCGCCGAACGCACCCGCGACATCCGTGGCAATCGTGAGGCGGAACTGGCAGCGCTCACGTCCGAAGTATTCATCAACACGGCGAGGACAGGCCCCCCCGCCGGCGTACCCCTCGCAGCGGGTCAATCTGCTGCGGCGGCGCCGCCCGATGACGCCGCCAGCCGTACCGCCGACTCCGTGCGAGCCCTTTTTGCGGCGCGCCGCGCCTCTCAACCCGCAATGCCGAACTGAATCGCCCAGCCATGAACAGCTCAAACGTCACTGACCACCGTGTCGAACCGGTCATCGCCATCTACCCTCTTTCGCCTGGGCCGCAGCCCGACCGAAATCCACTCATGCTCGCTCTGCCAGCCATCAAGTCCGACGACGAGTGGTTGGAACAGCTCGCAGTAGCGCCGGCGTTCGACGAATCACAGTTGGCGGACGAGGCTTTCGTCCGCTCGTACTACGTCGCCGGTCTTAAGCATTTCTTCCTTCCTGCCGAGCGCGGGCGCCACGTTGCGCGGCGGCTGGACCAAGTCCTCCGCCACGGCTTGACGCCGCGCAACCCGCTGGCCAGCGACCACTTCCGCTTGCTGCAGCGCGACTATGCCGAGGCGCAGCGCTCCGGCAAGGCCGCGCGCTTGGTCTACTCGAAGCTGTGTCCTATCTGCAGCTTCTCGCTCATCGGCGTTTCCGGGATGGGCAAGTCCACGACTGTAGAGGCGGTACTGGCGGCCTACCCGCAGTACATCCTTCACAAGGAGTTGGACCTGCATCAATTGGTCTGGTTGAAGGTTGAGTGTCCGAAGGACGGCAGCGTGAAGGAGCTCGCGTTGAACATCCTGCGAGCGTTTGACGCAGTCTTAGGCACCACGCACACACCGAAGGTCACCCGCAGCGTGACCCTCGACATGCTGATGAGCTTGGTCAAGCAATTGGCGCGTGCGCACTACCTCGGCGTCATGGTCTTGGACGAGTTGCAGAACGTCAGCGTTCGCAAGAGCGGCGGCCGGGAAGAGCTGATGAACTGGTTCCAGGAGCTGGTCAACGAGCTGAAGTTGCCGCTCGTCGTGCTCGGGACGTTTAAGGCTCGTTCTGTGCTCCAGCTCGATGCCCGCCACAGCCGCCGGGCGGGGGTGATGGGCGGGGCGACCTGGCGTCCCCTTGTCCGCGGCGCGGAGTTCGACCTGCTTATAGATACGCTGTGGTGCTACCAATGGCTGCGCAAGCCGGGGGAACTGACAGACGCGTTCAAGGACATGGTGTATGCCGAGACCCAGGGTGTGGTCGCCTTCATCGTCGACATGTTCTTGGTCTGTCAGCTGCACGCACTCAGCCATGGCAAGGAAACACTGACGCCGGAAATGTTTCACCACGTGGCCCGCCACGAGTTCGAGTTTCTGCAGCCCCTGCTCAACGCGCTGCGGTCCCGACAGCCCAGTCGTCTGGCGAGATTTGAGGACGTCGACGCCTACGACATCGATGAAATCATCCAGAAGCATCAGCAGCTCATCCCGCAAAGTTCGGCGGCTCAGTCTGAGGGAAAGCCTGGCCTCAGCCTGCTCGCGCGCTCCGCCGCTTCCGTGCGCTCGGCCCTTGGAATTTCGGACACGGAATCACGTCGCCTGGTGGAATCGGTCCTTACTGCGGCGCACAAGTCGCACACGAAGTTGACGCTGGACGCGCTTGCCGCGTGGTTCCGCGCTCAGGAGCCTCAGGAGACACCGCATGCGTACGCTGCCTAAGCCCTTGCCCGACGAGTTGCTCTACAGCGCCTTGGCGCGCGCGACCTATCGCTACGGTTTCTGGAGTCCCAAGCGGCTGCTCGACATCTTGTACGGGCGCCGCACCGTCGTCGCGGTGCCCGACCTACCGTCCAACTTGGCGTCTTTGGCGCGAGCCACCGGCAGCGAATGGCAGTTGGGGGTCGAAGAAATGGCCGTGCGCCATACCTTGTTCGGGTACTACACCCACTTTTGTAGTGCGCGGCAAAGGAAGCAAGTGCTCGCCGCTATGGCCTCTGACGGCGGGAATCTTCAGGTACGGCTCGGCATTTGCGCCGGGTCCGCACGCGCCCCTAAGCGTTTCCACTTCTGCCCGCGTTGCCATGCGGCTGATGTTGCTCGCTCCGGCGAAGCCTACTGGCACCGCGCGCACCATTTGCCTGGCGTAGTGGTTTGCCATCTGCATGGCGACCCCTTGGTGGAATCAGACGTGCCATTTCGGCCACCCGGACGACATGCGTACCTCGCAGCCCCAGTGGAGGCCGACCTCAGCAACCTCCGGCCGCTTGTGGGCGCCCAGACGCAACCGGAGGTGGCGCGGGCGGTGGCAGTGCGCTCCTTCGAGTTGCTCATCGGCCAACCCTGCACCACAGCGATGAAGCCTGACTATCGCGCGCACCTCGGACACATGGGCTCCGTCCGGGGGCGCTCCCAGCGTCTCCGGAGTGCCTTCATCGACTACTTCGGCGAAAGCCTGCTGCTGGCATCGTTCGGACGTGAGTACGGCGACCCGCTCGCATGGCTGGACGAGGTCCTGCGTGCGCCGCGCCGACCCTTGCATCCGTTCAAGCACGTGCTGATGGGCGTGTTCATCAATGGGACGCGCGTGATGGCCCAGGACAGCAACGATGCATCGAGCGTTGCGAGCGGCAAGCGCTGGGGCGTCTACCGGTCGCCGGGGATGCGGCAGGAGGCGGCCAGCCTCGCTCAGCTCGGTCTCAGCACCCGCGCCGTCGCTTGGACCTTGGACGTCGACTGGAAGACGGCAGAGCGTCTGCTGGCCCCGCTGCCACCGACGCAGGCGGCACCTGCCCACGAATCGGGAGTCGACCGCCAGGCGTGGGCTGAGACAGCTGCGGCCAATTCCGAAAAGGGGAAGAAGGAGCTTCGCGGCATTGCGCCTGCGCTCTACGCGCGCCTCTACCGACACGACCGGGCCTGGCTGCTCGCATGGCACCCCGTGCGGGCGCAGAGCGACCTCAGTGTGCGGCGGCGCATTGATTGGGGTCGTCGTGACTCCAATTTGCAGGACCGGGTGCGGCAGCTGGTCGCCCAGACCCTGCAAGAGATTCCGCCGCGCCGCGCATCGAAGAATCACATCCTTGGCCTGATGGGTCAGCGCGCACTGCTGACTCATCGGGCTGCGCTGTTGCCAAGGGCGACGGAGACACTTGATGCGCTGTGCGAGACGGTTGAAAGCTTCCAACTGCGTCGTCTCGCGTTTGTCTTGAGCCAGGAAGGGGGGCACGCGCTGCCCGATTGGAGGGCGTTTCGTGATGCGCACATCCAGCCTGGTCGGTCTCCCGATGAAGGGCAAGGCATCATGGAACGCGCTCGGAGACGCAATAACGAGATGTCCTCCATCGAGTCCCGACCGCAGGCAAGGCCATGACCGAGGACCCTTGTTGGCTCAACGGATGGCAGCGGTTCCGGCGCGGCTGGGCGCTGGAGGCTGTGGTGCGCGAAGGCACCGGTTGGGGGACGAGACTACTGCCGGCGTCCTGGCTCCCGCAAAGCGGACGCTTGTTCGAGCCTTCAGCGCGACCGTTTGAGCGGTTGCACTCACGAAGCTTCAAACTGAGAGTCTCCGACCTCACGCGGTTGTCGCCGCTGCTAGAACCCGGTCGACTCATTGCATCGCTCGTGCCGCCGGCTGCCCGTACGCGACAGACCGTTTACGCCGTTGAGGAAGAGGAACACCGTGTCTACCTGCCGGCCGCGCTGCTCCTGCGCGAACTCTGGATGTGGAGTCCCGCTGCAATGGAGGCGCTGCTGACACCGAACAGTCTCGCGCTCTACCTCCGACGCATTGATGGGCTTGAAGGGGCGCACTTTCAAACATCGGGAAGCCTGGCCCGCGTTGGCGCGAGTGATAGCGGTTTGCGCCGACTGTGCTGGCTGGCGCAATGCAGTGACGCGCAGTCATCCTGGTCCAGCGTCCTGACTTTCGCGCACGACGGCGAACTTCGACTGCGGCTTCCACGAGCGTCACTCGAAGCCTGGGCCTGGGGAGTGGAATTGCGGACCGGCACCCTTGTGGCGGAGCTGTCAGCGGTGTCGCTGTCTTTCGAGCTTCCCCAGGAAGTGTGCCGCATCCAGCTCGGCAGGGGCGACCACTTATGTCCGCCGGCGCCTCGACCCCGTACAGGTTTTGTCAGTTTCTAGAAGGCGTCAACGATGGACATCAAGAGGCCGTGCGGCCACTGTTTCGACGGATGCCGGCAACTTGCACACCAGCCAAGCGTCCAGGGGGAATGCACATCATGACCATGCCAAGCGAAAGAACCCGCGCTGTTTTGGCCACACGCCGGTTTCTGCAAGAACTTTGCAATAACGGGAATGGCCTTGAGGTGCCGCCCAGCGTGCGCGAATCTGCGAGGCGTTTGCTGCGTCACTACCCTTGTTCTTGGCACATCGATATCGCTGCAGTGGCATGGCCGATGGCATGGGCGCCCGCGAGTCGGCGGCGAGCGCCGTCACTTTCATACCTTGACCTCCTGGCGCTTACGACCACAAAGGCTTCAACGGAGGCTGGCGAGGGAGCGGACATCCAAGGCAAACCTATGGAGTCCGACGATGCAACGAACTGACGGATTTACCGCCTACTCAAAGATGGGGGATGACGCATGACTGGAGGACCTCCAACTGCATACCTTGGGATATCTGGCGTGCTTCATCCCAGCGAGTCCCTCTACGGGCTGCTGCGTGGCCGTTCACCTTGGGCAGATGGCCATGCCAAGTATGAAGGTGTCCCCTATCTCGAAAAGGCGCTGCGTGAATGGCCCGACGTGCGCATCATGCTTACGTCGACGCAGCCACGGGCGCATGGCCTCTCGTCGGTCCTGGAGCGGCTAGGGCCGAACCTCGCAGCGCGCGTCAGCGGCTGCACCTACGAAGACCTCACCACCAAGGCCAACCGCGTTGCAGTCACGCGCAGCGGCTCAAATCGGACAGTGGCGTACTCCAACGACGATTACTGGCGTATGAGCAAGGCGCAAATCGTCGATGCCCACGTCAGATGGCTCCGCCCTTCGAACTGGATTGCAATCGACGACGAGGACATCCTATGGCCGCAGGCGGTACGCCATGACCAGCTCGTCTTGACTGACGGCTGCATGGGTCTGTTGAGTATTGAGGCACAAGACAGGCTCGACTTCGTCCTTCGCACCAACTTCGGACCTTGAGTTCCAGTCGACTCACCGACTCGCGGGGCGGTCGAGGTTCGGCAAGCACCAAGGAGGTCCAACGCCCTTCTCTGTTCAAGCGATGAAGGGTGTCAGGTCGGTAGAGGTGGTGGCGCAGCGTGAAGCGTCAGGAGCCCTTGCCCGCACTGCTTAAATTGATATCAGGCTACGAAGGATGTGCTGGCTGGTGCGGCACGCTGACACACGGGCTTCTTGGTCGAGCGTTCTGACCTTGCGCACGATGTTGCCCTCCCACCAACGGGCGTCTCGGGCGTCGCTGGAGGCTTCGGCACGAAAGGCGCCGACCGGGTGTTCAAGAGTCCGACGTGCGGTTGCTGCAGCGCCTGGGTGGACCACTTGAAGGCAGCCCGCTTCCCCGTGAAGGTGACCGATGATGAAGCCGTAGGAAGCCCGAGAACCCGCAAGAGGCGCACGTTTATCGACTGCCTGCTTGCAGAGTGGGCCTGTTCATCAAGATGCCGCTCCTTCAGGACGCACTGCCAATGTGCCGCAACATGGACTGGCTGCCATCAGGCTCGCCGGGTTCGTAGGTTGCGCGAGGTCTTCGAGGATGGCGCAGTCGACCGCCGTACCTCCGGCGCATGCGGTATCGCAGCTCACAACGAACGCCGACAGACTGGACTCAAGTGCCTTGAGCTCCGCGAGCTTCTTGCGAACCTCCGTCAGGTGGCCAGCTGCGATTTCGCGTACCTCCACACAGGGCCGGTCGGGTTCATCTACCAAGCCCACCAGTCCTCGAACCTGGTCTATCGAAAAGCCGAAGTCCCGGCAGCGCCGAATAAACGTCAGCCGCTTGGCCGTGGGCCCGCTGTAGAGCCGCCGTCCGGCGTTAGTGCGAGGCACAGCAGGCAACAGGCCAATTTCTTCGTAGTACCGGATGGTTGGCACAGTGCAGCCCGTTTGCTGGGCAAGCACCCCGATAGAGACCATGGCATTCATTTTGGGTACCTCACACTGGCCATCGTAGGTCATCCGCGTCAGCATGCACATTCGTCCCGGCTCGTCGCCCGTGAAACGGGCCCATCGACTGCAAATCCAACGTGCACGCAATCGGCGCCGGTTCAGGTCAGGACATGACTTGCTCTCGTCGAGCACGACGTCGTGCACGCGCAGGTGTTGGCCTGAGCGGACCGGCGCTTTCGCCACAACCACAGAGCCAGGAGTGCCGACGCGAAAGCTCCCAGACCGATGGCGGCGGGGATGAACTCGTCGGCACACGCCCACAGCGCGGATGCGAACACCGCCAGCCCCCCGGCGGCTCCCAGCAACGGAATGGCACAGCAAGCGGCACATGCCGCGCCAAGCCCCAACATCAACTTCCAAGACTTCATCCAGACTCCTTCAATGCGGAACTGCTTGTCCCGCCCGAAAGGTAGTACCTCAAGCTACTTGAGGAGCAAGCGCTTTCTGCATCGGCGGCCTGACGACAATGGGCGCATGGACATCTTGAAGACGCTCGCCCTGTTCGTTGTCACCGCTGTCGCGGAAATCGTCGGCTGCTATCTGCCGTACCTGTGGCTGAAGCAGGGTAAGACGGCATGGTTGCTGTTGCCGGCAGCGGCGAGCTTGGCGCTATTTGCCTGGCTCCTGACGCTGCATCCAACGGCTGCGGGCCGGGTCTACGCCGCGTACGGCGGGGTCTATATCGGCATCGCAATCCTGTGGCTCTGGGTCGTCGACAAAGTGCAGCCGACGGCGACCGACTGGATGGGGCTCGGTGTCAGCTTCCTTGGCATGGCCATCATCATGTTTGGGCCGCGTCTTGCCAGGTAAGACCCCGCAGGCTAGTTACGGCTAGATTCGGACAGCTACACTTCGCATGCTCATGTCGCGCCGTTCCATTCATCGCCTGACAACGACGTTCTTCGTCGTGCTGTCACTGCTGTTCTCGCAGCTAGCGTTGGCGAACTATGTGTGCCCGGGGCAGGTCGATGCTGCAATCATGGCCGAAATGATGGCCGCGGGCGAACCGTGCGAGGGCATGGACCAAGCTCAACCGGCCCTCTGTCGCCAGCACTCGGCTGACGCCGCCCAGTCCTTCGAAGCAGTCAAGCTGCCCGCGGTGTCGCTGCCGATGGTCGTGCAGGTCATCGTCCTGCCGCTGGTGCTCGAAGCCGTTGAGGCCGAAGCGCTGCCGGCAGCGTCTGCGCCTGAAGCACGTCCGCCCCCGGACCCCATCTTCCTTTCCACACTCAGACTCCGCGTCTGACCCCCCGTCGACTGACCGGCGCTGGTGCGGCTTGCCCGCTCGCCAGCGAACGCATCGTTCGTCTTCGGAGTTTCCATGTTCACGACACACATTCGCGCGGTCGCTCTGGCCGCGGCAATGCTGCCGGCACTGACGGTCTCAGCACCTCTCACGCTCCCCCAGGCGCTCGACTTGGCCGTTCAACGCTCCGAAGCGACGCGGTCGGCCCGCGCCAGCGTGACCAGCGCCTCAGAGGCAGCGCGCGCCGCCGGCCAACTGCCGGACCCGACCCTGCGTGTCGGTGTCGACAACCTTCCGGTCACGGGCGGTGACCGGCTCAGCACCACCCGCGACTCCATGACGATGAAGCGCATCGGCATCGGTCAGGAGTGGGTATCGGCTGAGAAGCGTGCCGCCCGACGGGCGGCTGCCGATGCGATGGTCAGCCGCGAGTCCGTGGCGGTCCAAGCTGCCGCGGCCGACGTGCGACTGCAGACGGCGCTCGCTTATGTCGATGCGTACTTCGCCGGCGAGACTCTGAAGCTCGCCACGGTGGCTGAACACCATTTACACGAGGAGTTGGAGGCCTCCAAAGCTCGTTTGTCCTCATCCGCCGGGAGCAGCCAGGAAGTGTTGGCCACCACCAGCGCACGCGGTATCGCCGAAGACGAGTCTGCCGAAGTAAGGCAGCAGCAGAGAGCCGCCCGTATCGTGCTTGAGCGCTGGGTCGGCGTTCAGGCTGAAGACCTGGCGGCTCCAGTGGAGCTGCCCGGACCCGACGAACAAGCCTACGTGGCCAATCACCCGATGGTCTTGGCTGTTGATTTCCATCCAGAAGTGATCCACTGACCCCGCTGATTTCCATTTAAAACTGACCCACGCAAGAACCCTAACCTGCTGCTTTGAGTGGCAGGGAGCAGTAGGAGTGATTGACGTGGCGACACTGAGTGTCATCAGGCGGTGGGCCCTGCGCGAGCAGCTGTCCATCCGCGAGATAGCCCGACGCACCGGCCTGTCTCGCAACACCATCAGGAAGTACCTTCGGGCCGGTACGGTCGAGCCCCGGTACGCGAAGCGCGCGAGCCCGAGCAAGCTCGACTCGTATGCCGACAAACTCTCGGGCTGGCTCAAGGCCGAGGCGACCAAGTCGCGCAAGCAGCGGCGAACGTTGAAGCAGATGCACGCCGACCTCGTCGTGCTCGGCTACGCGGGTTCCTACAACCGCGTCGCTGCCTTCGCCAGAGCTTGGACCGCGCAGCGGCACGAGGTCGAGCAGACCACTGGACGCGGCACCTTCGTGCCCCTGACCTTCGGCGCGGGTGAGGCCTTCCAGTTCGACTGGAGCGAGGACTGGGCCGTCATTGCCGGCGAGCGCACCAAGCTGCAGGTTGCGCACTTCAAGCTCAGCCACAGCCGGGCGTTCCTGCTGCGGGCCTACCCGCTGCAGACCCACGAGATGCTGTTCGACGCGCACAACCACGCCTTCGAGGTGCTGGGCGGCGTCCCGCGCCGCGGCATCTACGACAACATGCGCACCGCCGTCGACAAGGTTCGACGCGGCAAGGAGCGCGACATCAACGCGCGCTTCCAGGCCATGGTCAGCCACTACCTGTTCGAGGCCGAGTTCTGCAACCCCGCCTCCGGTTGGGAGAAGGGCCAGGTCGAGAAGAACGTGCGCGACGCTCGGCACAGGCTGTGGCAACCGACGCCTGCGTTCCCGACGCTGGACGCCTTGAACGACTGGCTCGAGCAACGCTGCAAGGCGCTGTGGGCCGAGATCAGCCACGGCAGGCTGCCCGGCACCGTTGCCGACGTGTGGGCGCAAGAGAAGGCGTTCCTGATGGAGCGGCCTCGCGCCTTCGACGGCTTCGTCGAGCACACCAAGCGTGTCTCGCCGACATGCCTCGTGCACTTTGAGCGCAACCGCTACAGCGTGCCGGCGTCGTATGCCAACCGCCCGGTGAGCCTGCGGGCCTATGCCGACCGGCTCGTGGTCGCGGCCGAGGGCCAGATCGTGTGCGAGCACGTTCGCATCATCGACCGGCGCCACGACACGAGCGGCCAGACCGTCTACGACTGGCGCCACTACCTGGCGGTGCTGCAGAGGAAGCCGGGAGCGCTGCGCAACGGCGCGCCGTTCGCCGAGCTGCCCGAGGGCTTCCGGCGGCTGCAAGGCTCGTTGCTCAGACAACCCGGCGGCGACCGGGAGATGGTGGAGATCCTGGCGCTGGTGCTGCACCATGACGAGCAGGCCGTGCTCGCCGCGGTGGAGCTGGCGCTGGAAGCCGGCGTGCCGACGAAGACGCATGTGCTCAACGTGCTTCACCGGCTGCTCGACGGCAAGCCGCCCGCGCCGCCGGTGACCGCGCCGCAGGCTCTGCGCCTGGTCAACGAGCCGCAGGCCAACGTGCTGCGCTACGACGCGCTGCGGGGCAAGGCCCAGGCCGCTGTGCACGCCTACGCGGCCAAGGAGAACTGCCATGCGTCATGACCCTGCGAGCGCGGCGATCGTGATCATGCTGCGCGAACTCAAGATGCACGGCATGGCGCACGCGGTAGCGGAACTGGCCGAACAAGGTGCACCCGCCTTCGAAGACGCGCAGCCGGTCCTGTCGCAGCTGCTCAAGGCGGAGACGGCGGAGCGCGAGGTGCGCTCGGTGGCCTACCAGTTGAAGCTGGCGCGCTTGCCCGTCTACCGCGACCTCGCAGGCTTCGACTTCGGGCAGAGCGAGGTCAACGAAGCACTGGTGCGTCAGCTGCACCGATGCGAGTTCCTAGAGGATGCGCAGAACGTGGTGCTCGTCGGCGGGCCGGGCACGGGCAAGACGCACCTGGCCACTGCGCTCGGGGTGCAGGCCGTCGAGCATCATCATCGGCGCGTAAGGTTCTTCTCCACGGTCGAGCTGGTCAATGCGCTGGAGCTCGAGAAGGCCACGGGCAAGGCCGGTCAGATCGCGCACCGGTTGATGTACGCCGACCTGGTCATCCTCGACGAGCTGGGCTACCTGCCGTTCAGCGCGTCAGGCGGGGCGTTGCTGTTCCATCTGCTGTCCAAGCTCTACGAGCGGACCAGCGTGGTGATAACGACCAACCTGAGCTTCAGCGAGTGGGCCAGCGTGTTCGGCGATGCGAAGATGACGACGGCGCTGCTGGACCGGCTCACGCATCATTGCCACATCCTGGAGACCGGCAACGACAGCTACCGCTTCAAGAACAGTTCAGCCCAACCAACCCAACCCAAGAAGGAGTCCAAGACCAAGAAGTTATCCACAACGTGAGCCCGCGGGGCTCAAATACGGGTGGGTCACTATTGAATGGAAAAGGCGGGTCAGGATTACGTGGAACTCAACACACTGGAAGCGCAGGAGGGGCGGCTGTTCTCGCCGTTGGCGTTCACAAAGACCTACGCGATGGCCGCAGCCGCGGGCCTCTCGGTGACGCTGGTGCCCGTCCTGATGGGCTACTTCATCCGCGGCCACATTCCGCATGAGACAGCCAATCCGGTCAACCGAGTTCTCGTCGCCATCTACCGGCCGGTGCTGGACGCCTTGCTGCGCTTCCCGAAGGCAACGCTCGTGGTCGCCGCAGCGCTGCTCGCCCTGACAGCGCTTCCAGTGATGCGACTGGGAGGCGAGTTCATGCCGGCGCTCGACGAAGGAGACTTGCTGTACATGCCGTCGGCACTGCCGGGATTGTCGGTGTCAAAGGCGTCGCAGCTGCTCCAGCAGACCGACCGGCTCATCAAGACGGTGCCGGAGGTCGAGCGCGTCTTTGGCAAGGCTGGCCGGGCGGACACTGCGACGGACCCTGCGCCGCTGGAGATGTTCGAGACGACCATCCAGTTCAAGCCTCGCGAGCAGTGGCGGCCGGGTATGACCCCGGACAAGCTCGTCGAGGAGCTTGACCGCGTCGTCAAGGTCCCCGGCCTGTCCAACATCTGGGTCCCGCCCATCCGCAACCGCATCGACATGCTGGCCACCGGCATCAAGAGTCCAGTGGGCATCAAGGTGGCCGGCGCCGACCTTGCCACCATCGACCGGTTGACCACGCAGATTGAAGCGGCGGTTAAGAGCGTGCGTGGCGTGTCGTCCGCGCTCGCCGAGCGGCTGACGGGCGGCCGATACATCGACGTCGACGTGGACCGTCTGGCTGCCGCGCGCTATGGACTGTCGGTTGCGGACGTCCAGTCCGTGGTCTCCACGGCCATCGGCGGTGACAACGTGACGGAGGTCATCCAAGGCCGAGAGCGGTACCCGGTCAATGTCCGCTATCCCCGCGAGATTCGCGACTCGCTAGAGCGACTGCGTCAGCTCCCCTTCGTCACCGAGAAGGGTGCGACTGTCCTGCTGCAGGATGTGGCGCGAGTGTCTATCGAAGACGGACCGCCGATGCTTCGCAGCGAGAACGCCCGGCTGTCCGGCTGGGTCTATGTGGACGTTCGCGGAAGAGACCTCCGCTCGGTAGTAACCGACATGCAGACTGCCGTGGCCAAGCAGGTGGCGATGCCACCCGGCTACGCCGTGTCGTGGTCAGGTCAGTTTGAGTATCTTGAGCGAGCAACGCAGAGACTGAAGCTGGTCGTTCCGGTGACGCTTGCGGTCATCTTTGCTCTGCTCTATCTGCTGTTCCGCTCGTTCGGCGATGCCGCGCTCGTGATGGCGGCTGTTCCGTTTTCGCTGGTCGGAGGCTTCTGGCTCATCTGGGCGTTGGGGCACTCCATGTCTGTTGCGACCGCGGTCGGCTTCATCGCATTGGCTGGTGTGGCCGCTGAGTTCGGCGTCGTCATGCTCATCTACCTGAAGAACGCGTTGGCGCGGCGCCTGGCCTTGGGTGAACCCGACAACGACGAGACGCTGTTGGCGGCCATTCGCGAAGGCGCGGTACTGCGGGTGCGCCCGAAAGCGATGACCGTCGCTGTGGTGATGGCAGGCCTCCTGCCCATCATGTGGGGCAGCGGCACCGGCTCCGAAATCATGACTCGCATTGCTGCGCCGATGGTGGGCGGCATGGTCACGGCGCCGCTCCTGTCCATGCTGGTCATCCCGGCCGCTTGGTACCTCTCGCGCTGCCGGTCTGGTGCGGGGCGAGTGCGTGCAGCGCTCGCGGCGCACACCGCCAGCGCGTAGGGCCATTGCCGACCGAGGGGCCTGGTTGAGGCTGAGCGTCGTAGCCTCAGGTCATGTCAATGCGAACGACACCGCCTCTCGCTCGGCGGAATGAAGCTCGACCGATGCGGCTGCGCGTAAGCCTTTATCGGTATCTCTTCTACGGCTGGCTCTTCCGGGATGCCGACGCTAGCACTGAACTTGAGCGTGCCAGCGCGTTGCGCCACAACCGAGACCAGTCCAGGTGGCTGCCCGTCTACCTTTTGCGGTGGAGCGTCATTGGTGGCGTGCTGGCAGGGTTGGAGACCCAGGCCAGGCCACTCAACGCGATGCCAGTGCTCTCAGCGGCGTTGGCTCTGGCTTTCATCTTCGTGGTCATGTACCTAATGCTGACAACGATTTTCTGGGCCTTCCTTCAGGGACGGGGTCGAACCGGCAACGACTGACAGCTAGCTCATCCATTCATCCTCGGACACTTCGACGAAACGCGAAGCGTCGCGCGGCTGCCGCCCCATCTTGGTGCTTGGGGTTCGAAAGTTCATTCGGTGGAAGTACTGTAGTTGTATCCAGTAGTTGCGCTCAAAGCGGGCGCGGGAGAGGCACCGAATACTGCTCAGGTTTAAGAAATACCGCGAGCACGCTCATTGGTGCCGGGTCCGAAACGCAGGCTCCCCTTTTATGGGGTCAGACGGCGACCCTCCTTCGCAATTGCCTGAAGCAATGTTGTTCGCCGGCGTACAGACGACGTCGGACGACGGCATCAGGCTATTGCTTCCGCACTCAGCTTGAGTGTGCGAATCGCAGCAGCACCGCCAATGGCAACCGCTCTCAAACTCGACAGGCCGCAAGTCTTCTTCCACGTGAAGGACATGACGAGCGAACGCGCCGCGGAGGCTGTTTTGAGCGCGCTCAAGAATCTGGACGTTGGCGCCACCGTACGAATCGATTTGTCGCTGCGCAGGGTCGAAATCGACTCCGAGACCGCGGAGCCTGCGGCCTTGCGGGAGGCCATCAGCAAGGTTGGATACAGCTCGGTACGGCAGTGGCCCTCCGACTGCGCGTACCTCTGGGCCTAGGCACAGACGCTTCGCTGGACCGAACCACACTGTCCTAAGAAAGCCGATATGGCGAACCAATGCGCACGTGCAACCGCGGCAGGGGAACCTACTGCGAGGCAGCCATGACTTTGATTTGCACCGCGCCAGTAGCGGGACTTTCGGGGGACTTACGCTGCTGCGCCGAGTCCGATTGGGTTGAGCGCTGTCGCGCAAGCATTGGGGAGCGAGAGCCGCTCCTTGATGCGGCAGATGTTCTGGACTTGGCGTTGACCCTTTGGGACCTGCCCCGCTGCCGGCGCCTCTTGCCGGAACTTGCTGCCCGTCTTCTGTTGGCCGACCAATTGGGCCGGATGGGGTTGGCCGACTCCGCTGGTTGACCGCGCACTGCCGCGGTGCGTTCAAGCATGAAACACGCGACCACCGACTGTCCGCTACCGCACAGACACCCGTCCAGTCATTTGATAGTTTGGTTGGCGGCCAGGGCAGCACCGCACTCGCAGAAGCCCGGCTTCGCCATAGGCGTCCAAACCAAATGTTGCATTCATTTCTCTCAAACAACCGCACCGAACTCATCGAGCGATGTCGTGGAAAGGTCTGGAAGCGGCTCCGAAGACATGCGACGGACCGGCAACTCCGGAACGGCGTCCCACTCTTCCTTGACCAGCTCATACGAACCCTCGTCGCAGAGGACTCTGGGGATGCTCAACTGAGCCTTCAGGTCTCGGGGCCTTCTGGAGGGGACGTGCTAGCTCCATCCGAAATCGGCGTCGGCGCCATAGCTCACGGCAAAGCGCTGCTCGAACTCGGCTTTTCGGTCGACCAGGTGGTCCACGACTACGGTGACCTTTGTCAGGCAATCACTGAACTCGCAGAACAGCGAGATGCACCCTTTCGAGTGGACGAGTTCCGCACGCTCAACCGCTGTCTGGACAACGCGATAGCAGATGCGGTTTCCAAGTTCAGTTCACAGCGAGACTCTGCGGTCGCTGAGAAACTGGCGACCGAGGCAAACGAGCGGCTGGCCTTCCTGGTTCACGAGATTCGCAACTCGCTGCAGACGGCCAACTTGGCCGTGCGCGCCACGGAGCTCGGCGGTTTGACGTTGGCAGGCGCAACGGGCTCGGTGCTGAAGCGAAGCCTTGCATCGATGCGCGCTCTGGTAGACGCATCGCTCGGTGAGGTACGCGCGCGCAGCACCGCTCCAATTCCTCGCACCGTCTTTTCGCTCGCCAATTTCACCATCGACGCAGGGACTGCGGCACAGCTCGAAGCCGACGTCCGTGGGTGCGCACTTATCGTCGCTACCGTCGACCCTGTGCTGCGCATTGAGGCAAATCGAGACCTGTTGCTTGGTGCGTTGGGCAATCTCTTGAGCAACGCCTTCAAGTTCACGCACCGGAATACCGCGGTGCACCTGGTGGCCTACGACATTGACGACCGCATCTATATCGAGGTCGAAGACCGCTGCGGCGGGCTTGCCTCGAATCACGCCGACACCATGTTCTTGCCATTTATCCAGCTCGGCACAGACCGCACTGGACTCGGACTCGGGCTGTCGATTGCACGACAGAACGTCGAATCGATGGGAGGAGCGCTCTCGGTCAAAGACCTTCCTGAGCTGGGCTGTGTCTTCACCATCGCTTTCCCGAGTTCGACGACCGAGCGTCGAAGCGACTACGGACATCTCGCCTGAGGCGAAACGCGCCGAACCCCCGTCGTCGCAGAGGGCAATGGTCAACCCCTCTGCTAAGTGGAAGAATATGCGGCGTCGGGCAGTCCGCGTAGCCGGTTAGCCGTCCACTCGACACTCTGAAGGCGCGCACCGCTCAATGCCGCTGCGTGACTAGCCCGGGATTTGTACCCGCCCACGGGACCAAGTGTCCATGGTGACGCTCAATTCGGCATCCTTGGTCATTTGCAGGTCCGCGAACTCCATGCTGCCTGGAACTTGCGTGGCACCGGGGTGCAGCGTTTCCGCGTCGTCTGCGGTGATTCGGTGCCGAGAGATGCGCAACTTTCCTGTTACCTCATCACGGATGAACCAAAGCCAGATTTCATTGCGGCTAAGCATCAGCTGCGTCTGGTCATTCGCAAGCGCTCTGCCGGACGATGCCGGTTCTGATTGGGGGGACTGCGGGCAACGGAACTGCATCCCACAGAATAGGGCGGCGCGCGCCCGATGTTCCGTGCGCTGGAGTACATAGCCTCCTGCATCGAACCCCCAGATGGAGAAGCGCGGCGACAAGACGGTCATGCGGAATGCGGTAGGGTTCGTTATGCCTGCGCAGGGCGTGCGGGCCCTTCCAGCAAGGTAGGTCACCGTGGAAAACGACGCAACTTCGAATCGGGCAGGCCGCCAGCGGCCCCCTAAGGCCGCCGTGGGCGCAACCCGGAGCGTTCTCGATAGGGAACTGACTGCTCCGCCCGAACTGACCGATGCTGAAGTCGTGCAGCTTCAGATTCGCGTGATTGCGTTGGAGAACCTAGTCATCGCGCTACTTGCCAACTCGCCCGAAGCGACGCGCGCCCAAGCAAGGGAGCTTGCCGACTACATTTCGCCGAGGCCCGGGTTTACGCAGCACCGGTTGACGCTCCATGCGGCGACCCAGATGACGCATCTGGTGGACCGAGCCCGCCACCTGCTTGAACTCACGCCGGGTAGCGGAAGCGGTCCCGATTGATTGCTTCCGGGCGTCCCAAGATAGAGCATCTCTTTTGGTTGGGCCGCTCAAGGTTCCAGTCGAATTTTCGGGGCACTCGCAGTGGCTAGCGCATTCCACTGCGGGACACAGCCTTGGGCGGGAAGCCGTCGACCCCGACAACTCCCACGTGCTGGTCGAAACTCGCCTGCATCTCAATCACCAGGTGGGCGCGCTCATCGAATCCAAGAATCGCCTCCAAAGCAGGTAGCACGATATGCCGTTCAACCTGGCACATAGATTGGACTGCTACAGCGAGCGCTTCCAGGCTTGCCGAGAACTGGTCTATGGATTTGAGCGCGACGAGGGTGGACGCAAGCGCTAGACCCACACCGCCGTAGGCCCCGAGCACTTGGTCGAGTGTCTTCGATGGTCCCAGCTGTCGTAGCACGGAGCTCGTTCCGTGCTCCACACTGCGTAGGTGCGCGGCCAGCACATCGGTAAGGTCGGACACGCAGGCATCGCGGGCAGCGCCGCTTTCGAGATGCCCGAGCGCAGTCAATGAACACGCGAGGTAAGCGTGGCGCTCGGCGAACAAATCGGCGAGTTCATGGGCCATGACGGTACTGCGACGTAGCACTGGTTGCGGGAATATCATGTGTACTACGACGTGTGAACCGTAGGAAAAGTTGTCTTCTCCGTGTAGGACTGGGTCCTTGTTTGCGAGTGGCACATGCTGCTGCCCCTCATGCCGTCCTGTTGACGCACGCGGGCTCTTTACCCTGTGCGAACTAGCGTAGGATTTTCCGCATGGCCTACCTTTTTGAGACCGCAGAGCAGCCTGGCATCTTTGTCGCAAGAGTTGGTGGCGAACGGCACGAACACATTGGCGAAAATTTCAGCGAGCTTTGGGAGTTCTGGTCGAGTGTTGCGGCAGCGATGAAGCAAAGTGGACTTCATCGCTTGCTTGCAGTCATCTCGGCGAGAGGGACGCTCCGAAGCCTTGATGTGCCCACGTTCTATCGGCGCTTGGGAGAAATGGGCTTCATGGCGAACATGCGCTTGGCCGTGGTCTTCGACGTGCCGGAACATGACAGGCCAGTTTTGCGACTCGGCGTCGCCGCCGCGGTGCAAGACGGATGGACGATTCGTCAGTTTTTGTCGGAAGCCGACGCAATGGAGTGGCTGTGAAGCAGGACCAAGTTCGAACGGAGCGGGCGGCGGCCAGCGTCCCTGGGCTCACCCTTGGCCAATGTCGCAAGGGAACTGATGACGGCACCCGAACTGACCGATGCTGAAGCTGTGCAGCTTCAGATTCGTGTGCTTGCACTGGAGAACCTAGTCATCGCGCTCCTTGCCAACTCGCCCGAATCGACGCGCGACCACGCGAAGAAGCTTGCCGACTACATTTCGCCAAGACCCGGTTTCACGCAGCACCGATTGACGCTCCACGCGGCGACCCAGATGTCGCATCTGGTGGACCGAGCCCGCCATTTGCGTGAACTCACGCCAGGAAACGGATGAGGTTCGGTGGATTGCTTCAAGGTGCTTTTGCGGGGGCCCAGGTTAACCTAGCAAGCGCGTAGCTCAGCTATGTTGCCTGGGACGCGCGTGCGAGGCCCGAGCAGTACTGAACCAAGTCGTCGATTTCCGTAGATTTGTCGAACACGGCTCGGGCGCCCAGTTGGTCGCACCAGCGACGGACATCGGCGGTTGCCGCATTGCTCAGCACAACGAAGTGGACATCGGGCCGAAGTTTGACCGCCCTTTGAAGAACCATCAGGCCGTTGCCTCGCTTCAAGAAGATGTCCACGATTGCCACGTCGCAGTGGTTTCCGTCGCGGGCCAACCAATCCAGCGCACTGGATTCATCCTCTGCCACGTCGACGACCGTCACGGGCGCCAACTCTTCCAGAAGTTCGGTCACTTGGGTCCGAAGCAAGGGGCTGTCTTCAACCAGAAACGCACTTATCCTTCGAGCGGGCATGGGTCAGAAGCGGGGCTGCGTTGACGAGGGATGTCGTCTCTGCGCAGTCAATTCTGCCCCACGTTGGTGCTTCGCGCCGGGACTGGGCGTCTGTTCCGTCTCAGAACGGTCGTCGTGTCTGATACGCTGACGGCACGATGCAAACCTCCATCTCCCGCCTTGAGCCTTCTCCTTCTCAAGCCGCGGACGCCAAAGCCGAGACCGAGCGCAAGGAAGCCGTCGCGGAAGCGATTTCCACTGACCTCGCTCCGGCCAGCGCCATCGCTGTCCTGGCCAAGGCCGAGACGCCACCTGACGCTCTGGATGCGGCACTGAAGCCGGTTGCAGCAGGCGTGACTGGCGCCGATGACGACAGCAAGGTCAGAGTTCAGCTGATGTTCCCAGACGGCTCTTTGTTGCCTGTCGAACTGGACCGAGCCGCTGGTGAAGCGCTGGCTGCGGGTCTAACAGAGGTCTTGAGTGAGCTGCCCCTTGCGGCAGTCGCAGAGAGCAGGGACAAGTCCTAGCGGTCCTTGAGCCCACTGCGTCCGCACTGGGCGTTACCGGTGCCGCCGAATTTCTGGTGCGCTTGCGGGAGCAGTCGTCTCACGACGACCCGAAGTGGGCCGTCTTTCAAGTCTCCTTGCTTACTTCCAGGCGCTCTGCAACCTCTTGCCAGCCAGCTCCTGAGCTTGCTTCGCCTCGGGAACTACGGCCGCCATGCCGAAGAATTCGTGTGTGGTTCCCGCGTACAGTTTGTGCTCGACCTTCACGCCCGCCTTCTTCAATGCGGTCTCCAACAAATCGGCGTCGCTGCGGAGCGGGTCAATCTGTGCATTGATGAGGGTCACCGGCGGCAGCCCCTTCAGATTGGCGTGCACGAGGTCGATGCGCGGGTCTTTCTTGTCGGCGTCGTTGCGCAAGGCGTGTTTGGCAAACCATTCCATCATTGGCTTGTTCAAGGGCTTGGCTGACGCGCTGTCGACATAGGAGGGCGTTGCCAGGTCAGTGGCTTGCGCAATCGGGTACACCGCGACCACGTGCGCAGGCTTTGCGAGATTCTGGTCGCGCGCCGCCATGGCTGTCGCGATGGCGAGATTTCCACCTGCGCTCTCGCCGGCAAGGGCCATCCGTTTCGGGTCGCCATTGAAACTGGCCGCGTTCTGCGCCGCCCACTTGTAGGTCGCAAGGGCATCGTCGTGCTGAGCTGGGAACTTCGCCTCCGGTGCGAGGCGGTAGTCCACCGAGACGACGACCGCATTTGACTGCTTCGCGAGCCCGCGAGCGCCGCCGTCGTACACATCCTTGTTGGCAATCACCCAGCCTCCGCCGTGGAAATAGACCACAACCGGGAACGGGCCCGCACCCTGAGGCGTGTAAATGCGGACGGGCAGCTGTCCAGCTGGGCCTGCAATCTCGATGTCCTTGCTCATGACGCCCGGCACCAGGGCGGTCGGGCTGGTGTCTCTGCCACGCTTCTTTAGAACGGCCATCACAGCATCCGTCGGCGTCGGCTGTTTGCGCGCCTCAGCGGGTTCAAGTGTTTCGATGGGCTTGCCATTCAACGTGCCAAGGGTGTCGAGAACCTCCTGCATGTCACGGCCAGCCTTGTACTTGGTACCGGTCTCCGGTCTCACGGCATCAGCGGCTTGTGCGCGCGAGACAAGGGTGGAAGCGGCAAGCGCAACTGCGCCAAGAAGGAAAGCGGAGCGAAGAGTGCGTGAAACTGACACGTGTGGACCCAAGTGGTTGAAGTGAGCCCAGCATGGCGGTCTGGCACGCCTGCAGTCACAGGAGAGGCGGTCGAACAGTCGTCGGACAACGGCGCGAGGCGGCTCGCAGGCAAACTGGCTCAAATGGACTACTCAACCATCAAGCTCGTTCACCAGGCAGCGGTCGCGCTCTCACTGACCGGCTTTCTTGCGAGGGGAACCGCATCGCTTTCGGGGGCAGCATGGGTGCAGCATCGACCTGCTAGGACACTCCCGCACATCATCGACACGGTCTTGCTCGCCTCCGCAATCACTCTCGCATGGAAGGCAGGTCTGAACCCCGTCGATGTGCCTTGGCTACTCGCCAAACTTCTTGGCTTGGTGGGCTACGTCGTTCTCGGAACGGTCGCGTTGAAAGCGCGGTACTGTTGGAGGACACGCGCGAAGGCGTTTGCGGGTGCGCTCGCGATAGCCGCATGGATAGTTTCTGTCGCCATCACGAAGAGCCCGTGGGGCTTCTTGTCCCCGATAGCCGGGTGAGCCGCTGTTCACCGCCGTTTTGCGTGCGGTGGTACGTCGATGAGCCAAAGCCAGGTTTCATCGCGCCTAAGCATGGGCCGCCCTTCGGACATTCCCAACCGCACCACCGGGCGCTGCCCCTTCTGATTGCCGACAAGCGAACTGCATCACTTCCAGCCCGCTTGCAGGCATTTTTCTAGTTCGGTGGGCCCCTCTATCGTCTAATTTGGAGACGCAGCCTGAACAGGCTGATGCGTTCCGCTTCGAGACGCCTTCTTGGGCGGAAAGCCGTCGATGCCGACAACCCCCACATGCTCGTCGAACATCTCCTGCATCTCAAATGCGAGGTGGATGCGGTCCTCGAATCCAAGGAACGACTCCAAAGCCGGTAGCACGATGAGTCGTTCTACCTGACACATGGATTGAACAGCTACAGCGAGCCTTTCCAGGTTCGACACGAAGTTGTCAGTGGAGTTGAGCGAGATGAGAGTATTGGCAAGCGCTAGGCCCACACCGCCATAGGCTCCGACAACTTGGTCGAGTGTTTTCGAGGGCCCGAACCAGCGCAGCACGGACGTCGTCCCATGCTCCACACTGCGCAGGTGCGCGGCCATCACACTGGTAAGGTCAGACATACACGCATCGCGGGCAGGTCCGCTTTCCAGATGCCCGAGCGCCGTCAGTGAGCACGCAAGGTAAGCGTGCCGCTCGGCGAACAAATCGGCGAGTTCGTAGGCCATGACTGGACTGCGCGGTATCACTGGTAGAGGCGATGTTGCATGTACTGCGACGTAGTAGAGCGTAGGAAATGACGTGGTCCCGGTGTAAGACCGACTTCCAAAAGGCGCCAACGTCGACATGCTCATGACGAACTGACTGGACCGGGCATGCCGCCAGGAGGCGACCTCCGTCAGCGCCCGCTGTTTTCTGGAAGAACAGCCGGAAACGCGAACTCTCGACCCACGACTGGCCTCGCGTATAAGTAGTTCTCGCGAGCGCGTTCAGACAGGTCGTCGAGGGGAACGTGACCTTCCGCGGCGCAAGGAAATAAGAGCGCCTTGCCGGGGTTAAACAGCGAAACAAACCTGATGATGTGAGAGCAGTGCAATTGACCTCCGCGGCAGTGGTTCGTTAGAACTTAACGTTGAGCACCGGGGCCTGGTTGGCATGTACCGACGGCGCGAACGAACATCGGGGTGCTCAACGCTGCGGCCGACCGAGGCGCCCGCTCAGAGGGTCGACTCCGAACACAAACTTCTGGTCCGCGACGAAGGTAAGACCTCCTGAGCAGGTGTACTTCGTCATCGCGTCGATGACAGGTTGTCGGTAAGCCGCGGGACCCGACAGAATTTCAACCGACTTCACTTCGCCGTCGACGAAGTGAGCTCGCGCCTTAACCGTCGCGGGCTTCCCGGGACGCATCAGGTCTGGGTTTAGGTCAGGCGAAACCATCTCGCATTTCTTGCCTTTGAATCCGGGCGGCGCTTGAACTGTCCGGCGTGGGTCGGATGGTGAAGAGCTCGCGCAGGCGGTCAGGACGAAGGCGACCGACATTGCCATCAGCTGCAGCGCTCTGAACGAATCAGTCCTGGCAGCCTTCCCGGAGTCAGATTGCGGCGGAGGGTTCATTGACGACTCGTGCCAAGAGCTGGTGAGCTGCCTAGCCCTCAGCCCCGAGCCTGAAGATACGACTCCACTCGGCTCGCTCGGTCGCCAACCGCCGATACCGCGGACTGAAGCTGTTCCTTCGTGACTGCGAACTTCTTGCACCAGTCGGCCACCTCGTAGCTCTCAGCGAGGTTGATTCGCGTCCTGTCTTGTCCACCGGATTTGGCCTTGTCATCTGACATGCTGGCTCCACGTTTTGACGTGACCTGATGTTGCGCTCGGCGCTTGCGATGCCTCGCCAGATGACAGCGCGCAGGACTGCCAGTTGCGTCCGACAACTCCTGTTAGTGCGACCCTCCGAGACCCTCTTGGGTGTCTGAATGGGCAGGCCAGCTGAGCTCGCCACGAATCACGGCCTCGACAGCGGCGAATGGTTCACGCCCACCATGGCGTTCGAATGCGCTGGCCGCCGCCACCCGAGCTCGACTCGAATCGCACCTGGTCTCGAACTTGAACAGGCTTGCGAACAAGGTGCACCACACCAGTCGGCGCTGGTCCGCAGCGAGTGGGGGTGCGGTCGAGTTCATGGGAATAATTTACCAAATCGAAGCCAGTTCGAGCATCGACCTTGAGCGCCGTCAAGATGTCAGCGGATTCCTACGTGAGGACATCTCGGAGCTGTCACATCAAGCGCGTAGAACAGCAAGTGTGTTTCGGCGCCCGGTTCGCGAGGTGTCCCATGGTGCGAGAGATTGACGAGCGAAATCGTTGGTGCGAGGCCTTCGCATCGCTCCTCGTCGAGGAGACGAAGGTCGGGAAGGCGGATGCGCTATTCCTGGCTGAGCAAGCGCGCGTGTGCAGTCCGTCTTTGCCGCCTTCGTATGCTGTGAAGTTGGCCTTGATGAGCCCCCACTTTTCGTCGAGGCGAGTTGTCGCCGGACGCTGGTGGGGCAGCCGACGGGGGCCTCACGACTTCCCAGGTGACGAGTCTTACGTCGGCTGGTGACGTAGGGCTTTCTGAGCTCGGGGAGGGGCGCCGGACCCGTAATCGCGGACAGTCGACTGGTGAGCCAGTAGCCCCAGGGCTGCTGCGCTTCTATAAGAAATTATTGTGGATTCTTATAATTATAAGAATCGTGAATAATTTTCTATAACGGCGCCTACGCTGAGAAGCGCTTTCAACTAGCGTTGCGCATACGCTGCCGCCGTCCGCCGTACTCGCAAGAGCTCCCCGGCTTCAAGCGCCTGAAGAGGCGTGCGCGGCTCCCCTGACGGGCCGATGTAGACGCCTTCCGTTGGTACAGGCCACGTGGGTACTTCGCCAGCCCTTGCCCGAGCAGTGGGCGAGCCGGCGAGTGGCGCTGAGAGCGAAGCTTTCGGCTTCGTGAAGAACAACCACTTGCTGCCTCCCGGTAGGTCGCCCAAGAGTGCGATGACGCTCTCAAGCTCTCGTCGGTCATAGCGGGTGTCCAGGTAGAAAGCTGGATACGCGCTTACGCCGCCGACCTCGATGCGGAAGAGATGATGAGACGCTACCGCCCTGCTTGCAGTCTCACGCGTCCAATCCATGCGCTGCAGGAATGCGTCGGTCGTCAGCAGCTCACCAGACTTGATGAGGGCGTCGAACGTGCACTGCACGAGGTTCTGAGGGGCAGTCACGGCTTTGCCAGGAGTTCTTGGCGACGCGCGTCGATGAGCTTCTGAGCTCGGTCGAATACCTCACAGGCAGGACGCGACTCCCCACCGATTTGATATTCCTGCCAAGCCTGTTCGCCGCGCGCCAAGAACTTCGCTTGCATACGCCGGTAGTTCACCGCGCAGCGGACGGCTTGCTCGACGAAGGCGCTGACGGTTTCTGCCTCACCCAGCACCGATTCGAGCTCAGCTCGAAACTCTGGCTCGACATGCACGGCCGGAAGGCTGACGGATTTCATAGCCAACAACGTAGCACAAACGTCACTCGCAGTGGTACCGCTGCGCCGCCGACGGGTGGGCCAAAGAAGCGCAGTCATCGACCTCTCGTTGCCGGACGAGCGCCACGTAGCCCTTTGCGCCGATGAAAGCGTCTCGCAACTGCTAGTCACGCGGCCGAGGCCGAGCTTTCTTTAGGGCGAACGGTCTAGCTGGCCGCCAGGCCTCACCGGTGCTAGCTTTCCAGGGTTTCTGGGGGCCAATTGCCTAGTAAGACCCACCCGAGCGCACTCGAACGCCACTGACAATGGCGGGGCAACAGGACGCCCGCCAGGTCCGCAATTTTTGCTGCGTTGCGCGTGCGTGGGCCCCAGAAGGCAAGCGACTTGTCGCCCAAGTCGCCGGAACTAAGCGGCTCGCTGGGTGAGTAATGAACTATGTTTTGCAGCGCCTCCCCTCGGCCAAAGAATCCCCCACTCTGAACCGCCGGTGGTAAGCGACCTTTTCCGGTGGGCCAGCCGAGGCACTAGCTACGGTGCGGGTTGTGAGCGGTTCCAGTCAACAACTCTGTTTCGGGCGCACACGCGACGAACGCCGCGGACGCCGCGGGCACGCCCGCCCCTCATTGGGAGCGTCGGGGCACTCGCTCCTCAGAACCGCGCGTAGAAGAGGACCACCGTGAGCGTCACCACCATCGCTGCGAAGATCGCGGCCTCCAGGTAGTTGTTGATCCGTTCCGAACGGAGGTACTCAGCGAGCGACTCATCGGCCGCTGACCTTTCTTCGTCAAGGAATGAATCGAAGCTGGCGCGTGAAGGCTGGGTAGCCGTAGGGTTTTGCATGGCGGGCCTCACAAACACGCTGCCGACTGCGGGAGGCGCCGGACATCGCTCGGGGCAAGGTAGCAAGGGACTTGGGCAAGGTCCGTGCGGTGCCGAACGCAGGCCGAAAAGATTGTGCAGCGCTGCCCGCGCGACGCGGGCGTCTGGCGCCGCCGACGGGAACGCCGCCCCGGATCAGTAGGCTTGCTGCGCGGCGTCGCCGGCGCTGGCCGTGCCGCCTGGCGCTGGCGATCGGCGCGAGACGCTGCTGGCGAACACATTGCGAATCGCCTCTGACAGTTCGGCCTGGTCGAACGGCTTCGCCAGCCGCAATGCCATCGGATCGACGCAATCGGGCAGTTCGCCGAAGCCGGTAGCCAGGATCACCGGAATGCGGGGATGATTGCGCCGCAGCCGTTCGATGAGTTCGCCGCCCGTCATGTGCGGCATGACCTGGTCGGTGATCACCATCGCCACGCCGGGGTCTCCCGCGATCAGTTCCAGCGCCCGATGGGCGGAGGTCGCACGGAGGACGTCGTGCCCGAGGTCCTCGAGCATCGCGACGGTGCCCTCCAGCACGAGCGCGTCGTCGTCCACTGCGACGATGCGCAGTGAACGCTCGGCGTCGGCAGGCGGCGCTGGCGTGGCGTTCGCTTCCGCCACGTCGGCGCCTGCGAGTACCACGGGCAACCAGAGTTCGCCGGTGGTACCGCTGCCCTCGCCGCTTCGCAGGGCGAAGTGGCCACCCGACTGAGCGGCCAGACCGTGCACCATCGGCAGGCCCAGACCGGTTCCCTTGCCGACGCCCTTCGTCGTGAAAAAGGGCTCGGTGGCACGCGCCAGCGTCGCCGGGCTCATCCCCGCCCCCGTGTCCGCGATGGACAGGCAGACATACGTCCCCAACGCCAACTTGGCCGTGCCCTTGTTCAGTTCGTCCAGTCGCGCGCCTACGCGCAGGGTGCCGCCTTGCGGCATGGCGTCGCGCGCATTCACGGCTAGGTTCAGGACCGCCAGCTCGAGTTGATGGGGGTCCACGAACACCGGTTGCAGCCCGGGCTGAAAATCGAGTTCGATGCGGATCGTCGGGCCAAGCGAACGTTCGAGCAGATCCCGCATGCCGTCGACCAGCCCCGGCACGTCCACCGCGACCGGGGCGAGTTGCTGCCGCCGGGCGAACGCCAGCATGCGCTTGGTGAGCGTCACGCCACGCTTTGCGCCCTGCACCGCGTTGTCGATCAGGTGCTGCGACCTCTCGTCGGCCTTCATCCGCCGTTTGAGCAATTCCAGGCTGCTGAGCACCACCATCAGCAGGTTGTTGAAGTCGTGTGCCACGCCTCCGGTCAGCTGACCGATGGCGTCCAGCTTCTGGGACTGGAACAGCGCTTCGCGCGCGCGCTCGAGCGCGAGCTGCGACTCGCGCTTCTCGGTCACGTCCCGAGTCACCTTGGCGAAGCCGCTCAGCTGTCCCTGCGCGTTGAAGATCGGATCGATCACCACGTTGGCCCAGAACTGGCTGCCGTCCTTGCGGACGCGCCAACCCTCGCTCTCGAACCGCCCTTCGGCCGCGGCGATACGCAGCGCCGCCGCGGGGAGTTCTGCAACGCGGTCTTCTTCGCGGTAAAAGTGGGAGAAGTGGGTGCCGATGATCTCCTGCGGCGCATAGCCCTTGATGCGCTGCGCGCCGGCGTTCCAGCTCTTGACGACGCCGTCCGTCGTGAGCATGAAGATCGCGTAGTCGGTCACGCTCTGCACGAGCAGCTTGAATTGCTCCTCGCTGTCGCGCAGCGCTTCTTCGGCCGCGCGGCGCTCGGTCAGGTCGCGCGTGACCTTGGCAAAGCCCAGCAAGGTGCCGTCCCCCGCGCGGATCGGGTCGACCACCACCTGGGCCCAGAACCGCTCGCCGCTTTTGCGCATGCGCCACGTGTCCGCCTTGAAGCGACCCTCGTTGACAGCGACGCGCAAGGTGCAGTTCGGTCCGTCGGCGCGCACGTCATCGGGCACATACAGCAAAGAGAAGTGGCGGCCGATGATCTCGTGTTCCGCATAGCCCGTCAGACGCTGCGCACCCGAATTCCAACTGACGACGAACCCGTCGGGGTCGATCATGTAGATCGCATAGTCGGTCACCGCATCGACCAACAGGCGGTACCGCTCCTCAGGGCTGAACGCTTTCAGGTGGTCATGCATCTGAACTCAATCTAGCGGACCGCATCGAGGGACCTCGTAGGACAGCGCGACACACTCGTACGGACGAGCGCGGCAACCGCCCGTGTGTTAAACCCCTCAGGATGAAACTGAGTGCCTTCATCGGGGCAAACCGCGATGCGATCGTCAACGAATGGGAGGCGTTCGCCCGAGCGCTGCCCGCAGGTCGGTCCATGACCAACCTGGCGCTGCGCGACCATTGCCGGGAGATCCTTACCGCGATCGCTCTGGACATGGAAACGAGCCAGACCCGCGAGCAGCAATCGAGCAAGTCGAAGGACGTGGCGCCGGCTGTCGGGACGCACGAGAGCGCCGCGGAGTCGCACGGCACGCTGCGGCATCTCGCCGGCTTCGACCTCGTGCAATTGGTCGCCGAGTTCAGAGCCCTGCGGGCAAGCGTCCTGTCGCTGTGGGAGCGCTCTGCGGAAACGAGCGTGCCGGGTGCGGCCATTCAGGAATCACGCGATTCAACGAGGGGCTCGACCAGGCACTGGCCGAATCCGTCGAGAGCTACTCGGCAGACCTCGCGGACTCCCGCGACCTGTTCGTCGGAGTGCTCGGTCACGATCTCAGGGGCCCGCTCTCCGTCATCACGATGTCCAATCTGCTGCTCGACAAGCCGAACCTGTCGGAGCCGGCTCGGGCCAGGGCGGTAGCGCGCAGCGCCCGCGCAGCGAAGGAGATGAATCGGCTCATCGCCGATCTGCTGGACTACACGCGAAGCCGGCTTGGTGAGGGCATCCCTCTCGAGCTGGCCGCATGCGACCTGGCGGCGGTGTGCCACGAAGCGCTGGACGCGATTCAGGCGAGTCATCCCGAGGTTCAATTCAAGTTCGAGACGTCCGGCGATTTGCGCGCGCAGGCGGACGGCCCCAAGCTGGGCCAGGCGCTGACCAATCTCCTGGGAAACGCGGTACAGCATGGCGATCGAGGAGGGGCGATCACGCTGGGCGTTGCCGACGAAGGGGACGCGATCGTGATCGAAGTGAGCAACCAGGGCGACCCCATACCACCCACCGCGCTCGAATCCATCTTCGAACCGATGACCCGCGCTCCGAGCAGCTCCGACAAGCTCAGCGCGCGGTCCCGGTCCAGCATGGGCCTCGGCCTCTTCATCGCGCGCGAGATCGTCGTCGGGCACCACGGATCGATCACCGTGGATTCCAGCCCCTCGCGAACGAGCTTCGCGATCAGGCTGCCGCGCTGGAAGAAGCCTTGAACCCCAGGGCGAAAGCCATTCTGTCCAACCTGTGCAGGTGAATGGGCGCGGTAGACCGCGAAAGCGCGGGCGGTCGGCGCCCGCCCTGCGTCTACGGAACAACAGGCGGGAGCAGGCGGTTGCCTCGCGCGTCGTTCATCGGGTTCGACACTTGAAGGGCGCCAGCCGCAAAAGATTGCTCTGACTGCGTGCGCTACCGAACAGACACGGTGGCGGCGACGGAGGATGAGTGTCGTACGGTGGCATGCGTTCTGGCGATCCTTCGGTCCGGTGCGCAATCGACGTGATCGGACCAACGCAGGCGTACGATAAGCGGAACAAGTAGTCGGGACATCAGGCCATCCATGCAGAGCGAAGAGACCGACGGCATCGCAGCCTACCTGAGCGGGTTGGCCGCGGACAGAAGTTCAGCCCAGCCAGTGGCGGAAGCGGTGGAACTGACACTCCGTTCGATCGAGCAAGTGCTGACCCCGATCGTGGGCGCGCTGGGCGTGGCCGCGCTCTACAAACGTTCGGTTCACCTGAGCCGGAGCGCTTACGGCTGGTTGCCCGACTCTCCCTCGGGCCCGGCCACGTCCATGGATGCCGGCCCGTTGGTCGCGGCACTCGCGCAGCAGAGCGCGGCCGACGCCGCGCTTGCCGGTGCGCGATTGCTGAGGAATTTCCACGATCTCTTGGTCACTTTGATCGGCCCCTCGCTGACGGAGCGCCTGCTTCGTTCGGTCTGGGTCAACTTTATGAGCGGCCCATCCGCGCAGGACAACACGCAATGACCAGCAAGGCGATCATCAACCGCTTGGCCACGGGTGTGCCCGGCCTCGACGAGATTCTGGGCGGCGGTTTGCCCGAGTTTTCGTTCAACCTGATCGCCGGGCAGCCCGGCTGCGGCAAGACGACCCTGGCCCACCAGATCATGTTCGCGCTGGCCAGCACCGAGCGACCCGCCCTGTACTTCACCGTGCTCGGAGAGCCCCCGCTGAAGATGCTGCGATACCAGCAGCAGTTCGAATTCTTCGATGCCGAGAAGATCGGCCAGGCGGTTCGATTCGTGAACCTCTCGGAAGAAGCGATGGCCGGCGATCTGGACCGCGTCCTGCAGCGGATCGTCGACGAAGTGACGGCGCACGGACCGGCGCTGGTGTTCGTAGACTCGTTCCGCTCCGTGGTGCTCGCGAGCGAGACCGTCGCCGGCAACCCGCACAACCGCCTGCAGCATTTCGTCCAGCAACTGGGCCTGCTCATGACAAGCTGGCAGGCCACGACGTTCCTGATCGGCGAATATTTCACCGAAACGGATGCGAACCCGGTGTTCACGGTCTGCGACGGCCTGATCTGGCTGCGCCAGAGCGTTCAGCGCAACTCCATGGTGCGCAAGATGGAAATCATGAAGATGCGCGGGCAACCGACCCTGCAGGGCCTGCACACCTTTCGAATCGATGCGGGCGGGGTCGAGGTGTTCGCACCGGCGACCGTTGCGGTCGGCACGCGCGCCCACGCCGGTGCGCCGCAGTCGGCCCCGCGGCTGCTGATGGGCGTGCCCGGCCTCGATGACATGCTCGGCGGTGGGTTGCCTCGCGGCTACTCGCTGCTGATCGCGGGGCCCTCGGGATCGGGAAAGAGCGTGCTGGCGGCCTCCTTCCTCGCGGAAGGCGCACGCAATGGCGAGACCAGCGTCATCGCTGCCTTCGAGCAGCATCCGAATCGCTCGCGCAGTCGCATCGTCGCGGACTTGATTGCCGAGGGCAAAGTGGGCCTGGTGGAGAGCCGATGCGCGGACTTGTCCATCGACGAGACCGTCCACATGCTGATGCGCGAGATCACTCGGCTCGGGGCGACCCGCGTGGTGATCGATTCGCTGTCAGGCTTTGAACTGGCGCTTGCACCCACGTTCCGCGAAGACTTCCGGGAATCACTGTCGAGCATGGTGACGGCGCTGGCCGGCATCGGCGTGACCGTCGTGATGACTTCCGAACTGGAAGACCGCTATACCGACTTGCGATTCAGCCCCTATGGCACGGCGTTCATGACGGACGCGATCATCGTGCAACGCTACATCGAGGTCGACAGCCGTTTGCGCCGCGTGATGGCGGTGGTCAAGGTGCGCGCGAGCGGACACTCGGATCAGTTGCGCGAGTTCGTGATCGACGATCAGGGCATTCGCATCGGCGAGATGCTGACCGACCAGGAGGGCTTGTTGGGCGGCAGGCCTACCCGAAAGACCGCGGACCAGGCGGTCCCCGCCGTCACACCCGTCACCCCGCTGTCGGCTGACTGACACGCCACCGTGGACAAGACGACCGAACTGCCCGAGGAACCGCCGGCGCCGTCGCAAGGGGGCCCGACTGACCTGAATGGTCCGGTTGCGACGATGCGTGCAGTGCTGGTGCAGTTGCTGCAGGAGGTGGTCAGGGCCGAGAGCCGACTGGACCGCAGCCAGGCAGACCAGCTCATGGAAGCCAACCAGAGCCTGATCGTGAGCGCGCTCGACGCCCAGACGAAAGCGGAAGCGGCCCATCGCGCGCTGGAGGCCGCTTCCCGGGCAAGCCGCCTCGACCCACTGACCGGGCTGCCCAATCGGATGCTGCTGTTGGACCGCTTCGAAGGCGCCATCGCGAATGCGAAGCGACATGGGCAACGTGTGGCGCTCTTGTTCCTCGATCTCGACGCGTTCAGGAAGATCAACGCGACCCTCGGCCACGGGGCCGGAGATCTCGTGCTCAAGCTCGCGGCCGATGGCCTGAAGTCCATCGTTCGCGAGACGGACACGGTAAGCCGTCACGGTGGCGATGAGTTCCTGATCCTTCTGGCGGAAGTCGCGCAGCCCGAAGATGCGGCGCAGGTCGCCAGCAAGGTGAACGCGGTCCTGGCTGCTCGAGGCTTGACCATCGGCGCCGCCGGTTTGACGGCGAGCATCGGGATCAGCGTGTATCCCGAGGACGGTGCAGACCCCAAGGGGTTGATCGAGTGCGCAGATGCGGCGATGAACCGGGCCAAGCAGCGGGGTTCCGGTGGATACGTCTTTCATGCACCGCATCCCGCGTCAGGTTCGTCACCGTCGACCCGGGCGGGCGATCTCTCGAACGATCGACCAACCCAGGACGAACTGTCGGTGCTCGCGCATGACCAGCGAAACTTGCAGCTCCGCGAGGCCAACGAAGCGCTGGTCCTGGCAGCGCTCGGCGCCCATGAGCTTCTCGCTGCCGCTGAAGCGTCGAGAGTCCGACAGGCCGAACTGTTGAACATGGTTGCAGGTGAGTTGAGCGACCCTTTCGCGCCGATTCGGCTCGCCGCGGCAACGCTGGGCATGTCAGGGACGGAAAGCGTGCTTCTTGCGCGCGTTCAGGAGGTCGTCGAGGCCCAGGCAGACAAGCTCTCGCGGATGGTCAGACAGGTGCTGGACCCCCGGGACAAAGCGGGAAGCGACGGGCCCTTGCCTTGACGTGATCGACCCCGGCGCGACCCGGGTTCAAGGACTACCCCGGGGCGCGGGGCCGGCCGCAGGATGGTCTCAGCGCCGCTTCTTCCGCTCCAGCTCCTCGATCAGCGCGCGCGCCTCGTCGCCTTCCGGGATCGGGCGCCCGCTGTCGCGCCAGGCCACGGCCTCCTTGAAGCCGGCTTCCTGCGCGAAGCGGCGGAACCACAGGCCCTCCGGGTTGTGGCGGGTGATGCCGTCGAACACGGTGGCCATCGTCTGGGCCTGCTCGAGGCCCATCGTCAGCATCACCTGGTTGACGACCATCTTGTGCATGGCCAGGTGGCTGCTGGGCACCCCGGCGATGCGTTCGGCCAGTTCGAACGTGCGCGCGTCCAGTTCCGCACCGGGTACCGAGAAGTTCGCCAACCCCCATTCGGCCGCCTGCCGGCCGTCGATCAGGTCGCCGGTGAACATCATCTGCTTCGCGCGGACCGGGCCGAGGCGGAAGGTCCACATTGCCGTGGTCGGGCAGCCCCACACCCGCGTGGGCATGTAGCCGATGCGCGCGTCGTTGGCCATCACGAGGAGGTCGCAGCACAACGCGATGTCGCTGCCGCCCGCGGCCGCGGCGCCGTGCACCTTGGCGATCGTCGGCTTGGCGCTGCGCCACAGGCTCATGAAGTCCTCGGTGAACCGCTTCATCTGGGCATAGTCCACCATCGGATCCCAGGGGTAGCGCTCCTGCTGGCAAGGGTGGTCGCGATCCTGCTCCGCGTACAGGCCGAGGTCGTAACCGCCGCAGAAGCCCTTGCCGGCGCCCTCGACGACGATGACGTGGACCTCGGCCTGCGCGTTGGCCCACTCGACGGCGGCGCGGATCTCGCGCGGCATCTCCTCGTTGATGGCGTTAAGTCGCTCGGGGCGGTTGAGCAGCAGTCGCGCGATGCGCGGGCTGCGTGCGTCCTGCTCGATCGTCAGCGTGGAAAAGCTGGGCATTGCGGGCCTCCCGTTCCTGTGAAGGCCTCACTCTATGCGCTCGGGCGCCGCGCACGCGGTCAACGCCCCGCGACCGCCCGTCGCGGGGTCAGCGCTGCGGGGCCGATGCCGGCATCGGTCCGGACTGCGCGCCGGGCTTGGCCGGCTTCTTGGTCGCGACGCCAGCGCGCGAGGCGGCTGCGTCGACCGGCGGCTTCGCGGCCTTGTTGCCCGCGGCGGCCGACGACGCGGCATTGCCGGCCGATGCCGCGGATGCGGCCGAGGCCGCGGCCATCGGCTGCTGCGCGTGGACGACGGTGACGGGAGCGAGCGCGAGCGCGATGCCTGCGGAAAGCGCGCGCAGTGAAGCGATTCCGGTGCGCGAGAGAGGGTGGTTCATGACGGTCTCCTGGGTGGGGTGATGGCCCCTACATTGACCGCACGCGGCGGCGACGGGGATCGGGCGCTTCGTCGCGGCCGCGTCGGAAGGCGCACCCGCGGCAGGTAGGTGCGCGCCTACCCGCCCCGCACCGCGTCGAACGCTTCGCGGACCTTGCGAGCCAGCGTGTCGATCTCGAACGGCTTGGCAACTAGCGACATGCCGCGTTCCAGGTAGCCGACGCGGTCAGTTCGCCACAGGCATGGCCCCCTACTGGTGCAGCATCACGTTCAGCTGGTCCACCACCCCGGCCCAGTCGGCGTCCTCGCGGATCTCGTCGCGCAGGAAGCGCGCCTGCGCGTCGGTCCAGAACGGCGCGTCGGCGAGCCGCGCGTCGTTGGGCAGGCCACGGTGCGCGTCGACGAACGCCTGGATGTCGTGCTCCTCGTTCGGCAGACCGAGCTGCGCGAACAGGTCGGCCACGCTGTGATTCGTGAGGTCCATCGTCGACTCCGTGGGTGACGTTGCAGGAGCGATCATCGTGATGACGGCGCGCGAAACGCGCAGCCGGACGGTGCCGGGTGACGCCAGAGGTGCCGTCCTACGCATCCGACCGAGGCCCGCGGCAGCCGGGGGGGTCCCATCGGGTTGACCCCGTTGACCCACCCGACGCTCTGCGTGAGACTTGGAATTGAGTTCTGACAGACGGAACAGCCGTCGCCCACCTCGTCTACGGGAGATCCCATGAAATCGACATTGATCCGGCTGACCGCGATGGTCTCGCTGCTCGTGGCCGGCGGCGTGGCCGTGGCCCAGGACATCCAGGAGCGCACGATCCGTTTCGGCCACCTGAACAACCCCGACCACCCCACCAGCACCGGCGTCAAGAAGTTCGCCGAGATCGTCGCGGCCAAGAGCGGCGGCAAGATCACGGTCAAGGAGTACCCCAGCAGCCAGCTCGGCAACGAGCTGCAGCAGCAGTCGGCGCTGCAGGGCGGCGTGCAGGAGATGCTCACGGCATCGACCACGTCGCTGACCGGCATCGTCAAGGAATTCGGCCTGTTCGACTTCCCGTTCCTGTTCAGCAACGCGAAGCAGGCCGACGCGATGGTCGACGGCCCGCTCGGCAAGATGCTCAGCGCGAAGCTCGCCGAGAAGGGCGTCGTCGTGCTCGGCTTCTTCGACCTCGGCTTTCGCAACGTCACCAACAGCAAGCGGCCGATCACCAAGGGCGAAGACCTGGAGGGCCTGAAGCTGCGCGTGATCCCGAATCCGGTGTTCCTCGAGACCTTCAAGACCTTCAAGGCCAACCCGCTGCCGATGCCCTTCGCCGAGCTCTACAACGCGCTCGAAAGCAAGGCCGTCGACGGGCAGGAGAACCCGTACTCGGTGATCCTGTCGAGCAAGTTCTACGAAGTGAACAAGTTCGTCAGCGGCACGAACCACGTCTACGCGACCAACCCGATCCAGGTCAGCAAGAAATTCTGGGACAAGCTCACGCCGGTCGAGCACAAGCTGCTGCAGGAGGCCGCGATCGAGGCGCAGAACTACCAGCGCGGCGTCAGCCGCGAGGCCGCCGGCAAGGCGCTGACCGAGTTGAAGGCGAAAGGCATGGTCTACAACGACATCGCCCCGGCCGAGATGGACCGCATGCGCGCCGCCGTCAAGCCGGTGCATGACAAGTTCGCCGCCTCGTACGAGCCGGCGGTGATGACGCTGTTCAGGAGCGAGCTGGAGCGCGTCTCCAAGCTCTGACCCGCGATGCCGTTGCTGGGGCGGGCCGCGGTGGCCATGTGGTGGGACATGGCGCCAGCACACCGTGCCGAGTTCGAGGACTGGCACGCGCACGAGCATTTCCCGGAGCGCCTGGCCATCCCCGGCTTCCGGCGCGGCTCGCGCTGGGCCAGCGCCGACGGCGCCGACGGCTTCTTCGTGATGTACGAACTCGAGTCGTACGAGACGCTGACCTCGCCGGCCTACTTCGCGCGGCTCAACAACCCGACGCCCTGGTCGCAGAAGCTGATGCCGCACCACAGCCGGATGGTGCGCAGCCAATGCCACGTGCTCGACAGCCACGGCGGCGGCCTGGCCGGTGCGCTGCTGACGGTCCGCCTGTCGCCGCAGCCCGGGCGTGCCGACGCCTTGCGGCTGCACTTGCAGGCCGTGCTGCGCGACTTGCCGCAGCGCCCCGGCATGACGGGGGCGCACCTGCTCCACACGCACACGCCGACCGCCGCCGCCACGACCGAACAGAAGATCCGCGGCGGCGCCGACGACGTGGCGGACTGGATCGTGCTGGTGAGCGGCTACGACGTCCCCGCGCTGCAAGCGATGGCCGATGACGCGCTCGGCGCGCCGCAGCTCGGCGCGGCAGGCGCGGCAGGCGCAGCGGGGGGTCCGGTCCCGGGTCTCTATCGCCTGTCGAGCTCGCTGACCCCGGCCGATCTTTGAGGGGTTCTCCGGCCTCAGTGCCGGACGCCCGCGTCCTGCGGCTCGCCCCGCTCGCCGACGAACGCCACCAGCGGTGCCAGCGCGGTCTGGATGCGCGCCATCTGCGCCTCGGTCGTCAAGTCACCCAGCACCTGCTGGAAGCGCGGCTCCAGTGCGCCGGAGACGATGTACTGCCAGCGGTAGGCGCGCAGCGTGTTGGACTCGACCGCCCCGGCGTGCATCGCGTCGACATGTGCGGTGCGGCAGAAGTACGCCGCGTCGGCCTTCGCCTGCACCTGCAGCAGGCCATCGACACCGCCGACCAGTTCGACCAGTTCGCCGACCGCGGCGTCGCGCGCTTCGGGCGCGAGCGTCGCGTCCTCGCGCCGCCATTCCAGCTCGTCCAGGATCGCGTGCTGCGATTCCTCCTTCCAGTGGAACAGGAACACGTCCTTGAACAGGTCGGACAGGCCGACCGCGCCGTCGATGCTGGCGCGGTAGTGCGCCTGCGAGAACAGCTCGATGTGGCAGGTCAGCGCCAGCACCGCCCAGCTGCACTTGCCGAGCACGAACGCGGCGACCGCGTTGCCGTCGAGCTCGAAGCGGTAGCCCGCCGGCATGGCCTCGGCCGCGAGCCGCTCGATGCGGCGGAACAGCTCCTGGTGCTTCAGCTCCTCGTCCGTCAGCCGGATCAGCGCCTCGAACGCGACCTGGTCGCCGAAGCCGTGGGTGCGGCTCACGTCGAGCATCTTCACGCCGATGTAGCGCTCGATCATGCCGAACATGTTGGCGTAGGTGCGGCCCTGCACCTGGCCGTAGAACAGGCGCTGCGCCGGCCTTAGGAACGACAGCTGGTGCGCGAGCGACAGGCCGTCGGGCAGGAACTTGTGGTCGAGGTCGAAGTGGCGGCCGCGGATCACGTCGCGGTCGATGTCCCAGCGGATGCGCTTGGAGGTATCGATGCAGCGGGCGTAACGCGCGCTGTCGGTGGGAAGCGTGGCGGTTTGCATGGTGGTGGTCCTGCGGATGCACGTCGGATCGACGTGTCCGAAGCATCGGCGCCAGCCGCCTCGCGCGCCTGAGACGACAGTCCCAGGGCGGCGCCCGGCGAGCGGGGCAGCCGCCCCAGACGCCTAGGGCCGGCCCAGGCCGGCGGTACGCGCCAACACGATCGCCTGCGGCCGGTTCTCGACCGCCAGCTTCGCGAAGATGCTGGTGATGTGGTTGCGCACCGTCTTGTCCGACAGGCCGAGCACCGCGCCGATCTGCGCGTTGTCCCGGCCCTGCGCGATCAGTTCCAGCAGCTCGCGTTCGCGCGGCGTCAGTCCGGCCAGGCGCTGCGACGGCGGCGCCGGCAGGTCCGCCGCGGCGCCCATGAACTGCGCCACTTCCTCGGTCCAGCGCTGCCAGGCCGGCTCGTGCTCGAGCATCAGGTGGTTGCGCGAATCGAGCGGCACGAAACGCGCCTGCGCGATCGCACCGGCCAGCAATCGCCCCTCGGCGAATGGCACGCGCAGGTCGCCGGTGGCATGCAGCACGAGCGTCGGGCAGGTCACGGCAGGCAGGTCCGCGGTGACGTCGATCTCGTACATGGTGGACAGCAGGCGCGCCGCGTTGGCGGGCGACGCAGAGATGCGCTCCAGCTCGTTGAACCAGCGGTGCTGCTCGGCCGTGCCGTCGGGCACGAACTGGCTGGTGAAGAACTGGCGGAACGAGGCGTCGTCGCCGCCCCAGCCGTGCTCGATCAGCTGGATCACCGCGGCGTCGAGCGCGGCGGGCGCGGACTCGTCTCCGCGTCGGCGTCGCCCGCGCGCGTACCCGCCGTGCAGGATCAGGTGCGAGACACGCTCCGGGTGCCGCACCGCGTAGGCCACCGCCACCGGCGCGCCCTGCGACAGGCCGAGCAGCGCGACGCGCGCGTGCCCGCTGGCGTCGATCACGGCGCCGAGGTCGCGCACCCAGGCCTCGAACGACAGGTCGGCCACGTTCCAGTCGGACAGGCCGTTTCCGCGCTGGTCGTAGCGCAGCAGCGTGAAGCGCTGCGCGAGCCAGGTCAACAGGTGCCCCCAGACGGGACTGGCGAGGTCGAACTCGAGGTGCGACATCCAGGTGCCGACCTTCACCAGCGCCGGCCCGCTGCCGCTCGTGGCCCAGGCGATGCGCACCCCGTCGGCGGCGGTGGCGAAGCGGATCGACTGGCGCAGCGGCGGCATGGCCCGGCCATTGTCGCGCGCGCCGCCCGGCGACGCGCGCGCCGATGTAGCCGTCGATCGCGATCCAGTCGACCAGTCCGTCGCCGGGATACGCGTCCTCGGCGCGCGCATTGGGGGCATCGTCGTGGTTGACGGCCCAGATCCACTGGACGGTTCGCGCATCGCGCCGGTCGTCGGCGGTGCCGGGGGTGCCGTCCGGGCCGGCGTTCGCGGGATGTCAGCCGCCGCTCAGCGCGAGCACGAGGGCGACGAAATCGTCGGGCCGCAGCCCGTGGTCGAGCGCGCGCACGCTGCGCCCGTTGACGAAGATGCGCATGTTCGGCCGCAGCTGACCTTGCTCGTCGACGACGCGGAAGCGCAGGCCCGGGTACTGGTGCTCCAGGTCGGCGAACAGCGCCGTCAGCGTGTCGCCCACCGCGGCCACATGCGAGACCCCCGTGTACGAACGCAGCGCGCCCGGGACGAGCACCTTCATGCCACTTCAGCCACTTCCACCGCGTAGATCTCCGGCAGGTGGCGGGCGATGTTCGACCAGCGCGCGCCCTCGTCGTGGCCGATCCACAGCTCGCCGCTGGTGGTGCCCAGGTAGAGCGCCGGGGTCGGGCGCGCATCGACCGTCATCGCCTGGCGCTTCGTCGTCCACCACGCCTGGCTCTGCGGCAGGCCGGCATCGAGCCGCTGCCAGGTGCGGCCGGCGTTGCGCGTGACGTAGGCGGCGGGGCGCCCGGCGGGGCTGGTGCGCGGCCAGACGTCGGTGCCGTCCATCGGAAAGACCCAGGCGGTGTCGGCGTCGTGCGGGTGCACCACCATCGGAAAGCCGATGTCGCCGACGCGCTTGGGCATCTTCGCGCCGATGCGCTGCCAGGTGTCGCCCGGCCGGTCGAGCCGGTAGATGCCGCAGTGGTTCTGCTGGTACAGGCGATCCGGCCGCGACGGGCACAGCCGCACGCAGTGCGGGTCGTGGAAGGTCAGCGTGGTCGGGTCGAAGCCCTCGACGACCTGCATCCCGTCGACCAGCGCCGACCAGCTGCGGCCGGCGTCGCGCGACTCGTGCACGCCACCACTGGACATCGCGAACAGCAGGTGTGCCGGGTCGCGCGGGTCGACGATGATCGAATGCAGCTTCGGCCCGTCGGGCGTGCCGTCCTGCGCCGAGCCCATCCACTCGCGGAACTGCGGGTCGTCGTTGACCGAGGGCAGCGGCGCCCAGCTGACGCCGCCGTCCTCGGAGCGGAACAGGCCTTGCGGCGAGGTGCCGGCGTACCAGGTGTCGGGCTCGTCGGCATGACCCGGCGCGAGCCAGAAGGTGTGGTCGACCGAGCGCGCCGGCAGGCCGGGCGGGTTCGCGAACGCGGGCGGCTGGCGCGCCTCCTTCCAGGTGCGGCCGAGGTCGGTGGAACGGAAGATCGTCGGCCCGAGGTGGCCGGTCTTCGCGGCGGCCAGCAGGGTGCGGCGGTCGCGCGGGTCCAGCACCACGTGGCTGATGGTGTGGCCGAGGAAGTGCGGGCCGTCGGCCACCCAGGTCTTGCGTCGCGCGTCGCCGTGGAACAGCCACGCGCCCTTGCGGGTGGCCACGAGCACGACCGGTCGGGTCGTCTTCGAGGCCGCCTTCTTCGTGGCGGCGCGGACGGGGGTGGATGCTGGGCTCATGGGGTTCCTCGACTGTGGGCGCGCAAAGGCGTGTCGATCACGACGATCGGCCGCGACCGTTCTCGACACACGCGGAAAAGCATACCCATTCCGCGCCCCCGAACTGGCTAGACTGTGCCCACCCACCCGAGGAGACCGCATGAAAATCAGGTTCGTGATCGCCGGCCAGTTCCTGATCACCGCGGCGGCGCTGTTCGCCGCCGGCACGGCGAGCGCCGCCGACAACGGGTGGCGCAACTGCGCCCAGGAAGGCCAGACCTGCGACGTGCGCGGACGGGCGGTCGTGCGCTACGGCGACCAGGGGCGCTGGAACACGCGCACCGTCAGCGGCCCGGTGGCATGCAACAACGACACCTTCGGCGACCCGGCGCCCGAGCGGCGCAAGCGCTGCCTGGTGCGCGGCGGCAACAGCCAGCCGCCCGGAAACGGCGGCGGCAATGCCGGCTGGCGGCGCTGCGCCGACGAGGGCCAGGTCTGCCGCGTCGGCGGCCGGGCGCAGGTGCGATACGGCACCGCCGGGCGCTACGTCTACCGTGACGTGGTGCGCGAAGTGCGCTGCGACACGCGCAGCTTCGGCCGCGATCCGTTCGACGGGCGGCGCAAGTCCTGCGACATCCGGCGCTGAGGCCGGCGGCGGCGACCCGGCGCCCGGCGCGTCGGCTTCGTCACGCCCGGATGCAAGCGCGTGCTTCAGTCGGCGCCGGTCGCGCCGAAATCCCGTCATCACCACGACGGATCAACCGATGTCCACGACCTACCGCACGCGCCTCGCCGCCCTCCGCGACCCTGTGGGCGTGCTGCGTCAGCTCGAGAACAAGCACATCGGCATGGACTCGTCCGAGTACCTGACGTCCGCACGCCGCATCACCGAAGCGCTGCGCGAGATGGGCGTGTTCGAGCTGGTGATCATCAAGCGCAGCCGGATGGCGGTGATCGCCGACCTGGCCGACAACGTGCTCATCGAACAAGGCATCGACCACCTCGCCGGCGACAGCGACTTCCGGCGCGACGCCCGCGAGGCCGCCGCGCTGGTCATCGCGAAGGCGCAGTACGCGCCCAGGCCGCAATGAAGTTCCGCGCCTGCGCGCCGACCTCGGCCGCGCCGGCGCCCGCCTTGTAAAGCTGCCCGCCGATGCCGAAGCCGGTCGCGCCCGCCGCGACCCACTCGGCCATGCTGTCCGGCGTGACGCCACCGACCGGCCACAGCGGTGTGCCGGGCGGCAGCACCGACCCCAGCGCCTTCAACCCCTTCGGCCCCCAGACCTCGGCCGGGAACAGCTTCAGCGCATTCGCGCCGGCGCGCAGCGCGGCGAACGCCTCGCTCGCGGTGCCGATGCCGGGCGCGCACCACATCCCCAGTTGCGCCGCGCGCGCAATCACCGCCGGGTCGGTGTTCGGCGCGACCATCATCCGCCCGCCAGCCGCATGCACCGCGTCGACATCGGCCACGCTGAGCATCGTGCCGCCGCCGATGGTCGCATCGGCCGGCGCATTCCGCGCCAGCGTCTCGATGCAGGCGAGCGCGCCGGGCCGGTTCAGCGGCACCTCGACGAGGCGGAAGCCGGCCTCGAACAACGCGGCGCCCACCGCCTCGGCCGAGTCGGGCGTGAGCCCGCGCAGGATCGCGACGAGCGGCAGGGTGTCGGTCTTCATGGGGCTCGGTTCCAGGTGCAGGCGGGCGCGCGCAGCGCCGCCAGCGCCGCGAGGTAGACAGTGCGCGGCTCCAGCCGCACGACTTCGACGCCGAACGCCGCGCCCGCGGTGACGTAATGCTCGGCAAGTGCGGGGCTGCCGATCAGCGTGATGCGCGGCGGCAACTGGCCGCCGTGGCGCAGGCGCAGCCCCTGCCACTCGGCGCCGATCAGCAGACCGCTCAGGTACGAGCGCGCGTGGGCTGCCGGCATCGCGCCGCTGACCACGCGCGCGCGGCAGCCGAACAGCGCGTTCGACAGCACCGCGCCGGCCATCGCCGCGCGCAAGCCGGCGTCGAACGCCGCCGGCACCGCGGGCGCGTCCGCGGCGCCGCTCGCCGCGGCCAGCGTGCCGTGCTGGGTCAGCAGCGCGAAAAGCTCGCCGGTCATGAAGGTCGCGAACGCCGCGATCGCGCCGTGCTGCAGACGCACCCACTTGCTGTGGGTGCCCGGGAGGACGCACCAGCCGTCACCCCGGTCCGGGTCGTCGCCGAGCGCGAGCACGCCCAGCAACTGGGTCTCTTCGCCGCGCATCACGTCGACGGCCGTCGGGTCGCGTTCGCAGTAGCCCGGCACGATGACTGCGTCCGACACGCCGGGCACCGGCACCAGGTGCTCGCGCAGCCGGGTCAGCGGCACCGCGAGGTCGAGGTACGGCGCCTCGACCCAGCCGCTGGCGCTGCCGACCATGCCGGACAGGATCGCCGGGAGCGGCGTGTCGGCGACCCCGAGCGCGGCGCGCATCGCCTGCAGCGCGGCATCGAAGCGGCCGCGTGCGGCGAGCATGCCGTCCCCATCCTCGTACTCGGCCAGGCAGCGGCCGGCGGCGTCGAGCAGGTAGCCGCGCCGGTTGGTCGTGCCCCAGTCGATGCCGACCAGCGCCGGGGGGCCGAGCAACGCGGACTCGGTGAAGTGGGAGGCAGCGGACATCAGGGCGCCAAGTGTGGCATGCCACCCCCAGCGTGCGCGTCGCGATGCGCTGGACGCCGTCCGGACGCTGAACTATGTTGGTCATTCCGGGATGCTGCTCGAGGCACGGCCCCGGCGCGCCAGCGCGCGAACCCGAAGGCCTCGATCAAGGGGCGAACCATGGCGATCGACGAAGCGAAGCTGAACGAGTTCATGGGCAATTTCGTGCGCGACATGGGGGCGGTGGCGCACGCCGCGACGGTCGTCGTCGGCGATCAGCTCGGCCTCTACAAGGCACTGGCACGCGACCCGATGACCCCGGAGCAACTCGCCGCGGCCACCGAGACCGACCCCCGCTACGTGCGCGAATGGCTGTGCGCGCAGGCCGCCGGCGGCTATGCGCAGTACGACGCCGCGACCGAGCGCTTCTCGCTCACGCCCGAGCAGGCGTTCGCGCTCGCGCAGGAGGACAGCCCGGCCTTCATCCCCGGCGCATTCCAGGCCGCGATGGCGATGTTCCACGCGGTGCCCAAATTGATCGACGCGTTCCGCAGCGGCGACGGCATCGGCTGGCACGAGCAGCACCCGTCGCTGTTCGTCGGCACCGAGCGCTTCTTCCGGCCCGGCTATGTCGCGAACCTCGTGTCGCAGTGGCTGCCGTCGCTCGACGGCGTGGTCGCGCAGTTGGAGCGCGGGGCCCGCGTGGCCGATGTCGGCTGCGGCCACGGCGCGTCGACGCTGATCATGGCGCAGAGCTACCCGAACTCGACCTTCGTCGGCTACGACTACCACGAGCCGTCGATCCGCTACGCGCGTCTTGCTGCGGTGAAGGCGGGCGTGGCCGACCGGGTCGACTTCCAGATCGCGCGCGCCCAGGACTACCCGGGGCGGGACTTCGACCTGGTCGCGGTGTTCGACTGCCTGCACGACATGGGCGACCCGGTCGGCGCGTCGCGCCACGTGCGCCAGTCGCTGAAGCCCGACGGCACCTGGATGATCGTCGAGCCGTTCGCGAACGACCGCGTCGAGGACAACCTGAACCCGGTCGGGCGCATCTTCTATTCCGCCTCCACCTGCATCTGCACACCCGCGTCACGCTCGCAGGAAGTCGGCCTGTGCCTGGGCGCGCAGGCCGGCGAGGCGCGGCTGCGCGACGTGGTCAAGAAAGGCGGTTTCGCCCACTTCCGGCGCGCCGCGCAGACGCCGTTCAACCTCGTGTTCGAGGCACGCGCCGGCTGACGGCCGGCGCCCGGAGCGCGGGCGCCGCCGCGTCGTATTTCGCGACCAGTTCCTTCGCGACCGCCGCCTCCGGCTGCATGCGCGTGCCGCCGAGCCAGAACGCGCTGGCCCGGCCCCGGCCATCGCGCTCCAGCCGAACCGGCTCGCCGTGGCTGCCGAAGCCGCCGGCCAGCGTGATCGTGCCGCGGCCGGGCGCGTCGATGCCCAACTCGGTCGCATCGAGCAGCGGGTTGGGCAGCGCCGGGTTCGCGACCAGCACCTTGCCGTCGACCGGCAGCAGGTCGACTGCGCCCCACAGGCTCCACCAGCGCCCGGTCCACGGCGCCGCGCGGCGCGACGGCGCGCCGTGCTGCCGGTAGGCGCGCAGGATGTGCAGCGCGCCGTCGACCCAGCCGTGCGAGGCGCCATCGGCCGCGTTGGTCAGCACCGACACCGTCAACCCCTGGGATGGCACGCACGCGGTGCGCGTGATCGTGCCCTGGAAGCCCCCCGTGTGGCCGTGCCATTCCCAATCGGCGAGCGTGCCGCTGATGGTGCCGAGGCCGTACCAGCGGTCGAGGCTGGAATGCGCGTCGCGCCACTGGCGGCGCCACATCTCGCGCCGGCTCGCGACGGACAGCACGCTGCGCGACGCGTCCGGCGCCAGGCTGCCGAAGAAGCGCGCCAGGTCGCCGGCCGTCCCGACGAAGCCGGTGGCGGCGGCGAGCGCGCGGGTGTCGTTGTCGCCCGGGATCACGACGCGGCGGCCCAGCGGCCACTTGGCGCTGTGGCCGCGCGCGAACGGCACGCCGGCGGCCAGCGGCGCGTCCGGCACGGTCTCGCGCAATCCGGAGGCCGCGACGATCTCGCGCGCGATCCACTCGGCGTAGCGCTCGCCGGTGATCGCCTCGATCGCCAGCCCCACCAGCGCGTAGCCGTGGTTCGAGTACTTCAGCCGCGTGTTCGGATCGATCACCGGGCCGTGGGCCAGGTCGGCACGGACGCCGGCCTCGTCCAGGAACGGGCGGCGGTCGGCCCACTGCCCCGCATCGGCGCCGTCGCGCACCAGGCCCGCGGCGTGCGAGAGCAGCTGCGCGAGCGTCGCAGAAGCGACCTGCGGGTGCAGGCCGGGCACGAACCGGCCGACCGGGTCGTCGAGCCGCAACCGGCCCTGCTCGCGCAGCTTCAGCACGGCCGCGGCGGTGAAGCTCTTGGAATGCGACGCGACGCGGAAGCGGTGGCGCGGCGTCAGCGCCTCGCCGCGTGCCAGGTCGGCGTGGCCGAACGCGGCCTCGAGCACGAGCCTGCCGCGGTACGCGACCGCGATCGCGCAGCCCGGCTGTTCGGTCAGGCGCATCTGGTGCGCCAGCCAGCGCGGGATGTAGTCGAGCGCCGAGGCGAACCAGCGGTCCATGCTCACCCCGCCCTTCTGAAATCGATGAAGCCGCGCGCCGCGTCGACGCCGACCAGCTCGACCTTCGGCTTGTCGCCGACATCCAGCCCCTCGAAGCCCTGCACCACCCGTCCCTCGGCCACCGGCCGCGTGGTCCGCACCCAGGTGCCCTTGGCCGACACGCCGGTGACGATCGCGGAGAACGTCTCGCCGATGCGCGGCGCGAGCAGCAGCGCGGCCGCCGACTTGCGCACCTGGCGCTCGACCTTGTTCGCGTTGTCCTCCTGCGCGGTGCAGTGCGCGGCGAGCTCGATCAGCTCCTCGTCGCCGTAGGGCGGCGGCTCGCCCTTCAGCGCCGCCTTCAGCAGCCGCTGCGTGATCAGGTCAGGGTAGCGGCGGTTCGGCGCGGTCGAGTGGGTGTAGTCGTTGACCGCCAGGCCGAAGTGGCCGGGTGCCCGGTGGCCGGGCCGCGACAGCATGTACTCGCCGGAGCCGAGCAGCTTGACGATGGTCAGCGACAGCTCCGCGAAGCGCTCCGGCGCGGCCAGCCGCCGCCGCGTCAGGAATGCATCCAGCGCGAGCGGGCTCGGCTCGGCCGGCAGCTCCTCGCCATGGCCGGCGGCGATCTCGCGGATGCGCTGCCAGCGCGCCGGCTCGCGCAGGAAGCGCCGCAGCGACGGGAAGCCGCGTGCGTCGAGGAAGCGTGCGGTCACGCCGTTGGCCGCGATCATGAAGCCGGCGATCAGCTCCTTCGCGCGGTTGCCTTCGTCGGCGCGCAGGTCGGTCAGCACGCCGTCGCTGTCGAACACCGGCCGCGCCTCGGGCGTGTTCAGCCCGAGCGCGCCGTGGCGCCGCCGCAATTCCTTGAGCGCCTGGCCGGCGCGGTCCTGCGCGCGCAGCTGCTCCTCGAGGCCGGGCAACGCGGCGACCTTGGGCGGCACCGGCGCCTCGCCGTCGAGCCAGGCCGCGACTGCGTTGTAGGTCAGCTGCGCGCGGTTGCGCACCACGGCGCGGTAGACCTGCGGGTCGGTCGGCGCGCCCTCGCCCGCGCCGCTGACGACACCGATCTCGATCACGACCGCCGCCCGGTCCTCGTGCTCGTTCAGCGAGCTCAGGTCGGTCGACAGCCGCAGCGGCAGCATCGGGAACACGCCGGCCGCCGTGTAGACCGAGGTGGTGTTGGTGCGCGCATGCCTGTCGATCGCATCGCCGGGGCGCACCAGCGCGTCGACGTCGGCGATCGCCACCAGCATGCGCTGCACGCCGCCGGTCTCGGGCAAGGCGACGGTGAGCTGGTCCAGGTCGCGCGAGTCGTCGTTGTCGATCGAGCACCAGAGCAGCTCGCGCAAGTCGCGCAGGGCCGGGCCGGGCGCGGCGGGCGCATCGTCCAGCGCTTCGGCCTCCTGCCGCGCGGCGGCCGGGAAGTCGGGCTGCAGGCCGCGCTGGCGCATGGCCTCGCGGGCCAGGTTCAGGAGTGAGTCCATGGGCGTGAGGTGCGATTCGGAGCGGCGATTGTGGAACACCAGCGCGCGCCCGGTGCGTGCCGCCGCGCGGCGCTACAGTGGCCGCAGCATTCCAGGAGGATCCCGATGCTGACGATCACCGTCGCGCAACTGAACTACACCGTCGGCGACATCGAGGGCAACGCGCAGAAGATGATCGCCGCCGCGCGGCAGGCCGCGCAGGCCGGTGCCGAGTTGGTCGTGTTCACCGAGCTCGGCCTGACCGGCTACTACCCGGCCGACCTGCTCGAGGAGCCGGGCTTCATGCAGCGCGTCGACGACAGCCTGGGCACGCTCCTCGACGCCTCGCGCGAGCTGCCCGCGCTGCACTGGGTCATCGGCGCGCCGCAGGGCCGCGAGGGCGCCGGCAAGCAGCTGCAGAACGCGCTGCTGGTGCTGTGCAACGGCGCGGTCGTGCGCCGCTACGCGAAGCAGCTGCTGCCGACCTACAACGTGTTCGACGAGCACCGCCACTTCGAGCCCGGCCCGGACGTGGCGCGCGTGCTGCGCATCGGCCACACCCAGGTCGGCCTGCTGATCTGCGAGGACGGCTGGAACGACGCCGGCCTGGCCTACGCGGTGAACCCGTTCGCGCGCCTGGCCGACGCCGCGCCGGACCTGGTGGTCTCGATCAACGCCAGCCCGTCGGAAGTCGGCAAGCGCGAGCAGCGCCACCAGGTCTTCGGCGCCGCGAGCCGGCGCCACGGCCTGCCGCTGCTGTACGTGAACCAGGTCGGCGGGCAGGACCAGATCGTGTTCGACGGCGCGTCGTTCGCCGTCGAACCGGAGCGCGGCGTGACCTTCGAGGCGCACCGCTTCGTCGAGGACGTGACCACGCTGCGATTCGACCAGGGCCGCTTCCTCGCCCGCGACGGCGGCGCGCTGCCGCCGGTCGACCCGCACGGCCTGCCGACGATGGCGTTCTACCGCGCGCAGATCGTGCTCGGCCTGCGCGACTACGCGCGGCGCTGCGGCTTCCGGCAGGCAGTGGTCGGCTCGTCCGGCGGGATCGACAGCGCGCTGACGCTGGCGCTCGCGGTCGAGGCGCTCGGTGCGGACAACGTCGCCGCCGTCACGATGCCGTCGGTCTGGTCGTCGACCGGCTCGGTCGACGATTCGGTCGTGCTGTGCCGCCACCTCGGCATCCCGCTCGCGACCCACCCGATCGCGGCGCTGGTCGACGACTACGCGCAGCAGTTCGAGGCCTCGTTCGGCCAGACGCTCACCGGCCTGCCGCTGGAGAACCTGCAGGCGCGCATCCGCGGCACGGTGCTGATGGAACACTCGAACGCGTTCGGCCACCTGCTGCTGACGACCGGCAACAAGTCGGAGCTGTCGGTCGGCTACTGCACGCTGTACGGCGACACCAACGGCGGCCTCGGGCTGCTCGGCGACCTGTACAAGACGGAGGTGTTCGCGCTGGCGCGCCATGTCAACGAGGCCGCGGGCCGCGAGCTGATCCCGGCCGCGATCATCGACAAGCCGCCGTCGGCCGAACTCGCGCCTGGCCAGCGCGACACCGACAGCCTGCCGCCCTACCCGGTGCTCGACGAGATCCTGAAGCTGCTGATCGAAGGCCGGCGCCTGGCGCGCGCCGAGTACGACGCGGCCTATGCGTTCGTCACCGAGCTGCGCGCGCGGCCCGAGGGCGAGGCGCTGGTGCAGCGCGTCCGCGCGATGATCGCGCGCAACGAATACAAGCGCCGGCAGGCGCCGCCGATCATCCGCGTGCGCTCGCGCGCCTTCGGAGTCGGCCGGCAGATGCCGATCGCGGCGAAGTTCGTCTGACGCATGAACGGCGCCACGCAGCCCGATGTCGCGGTCCTGGTCGGCCGCTTCCAGCCCTTCCACAACGCCCACCTCGCGCTGCTGCGGCGCGCGCTCGCGGTGGCGCCGCAGGCGATCGTCGTGATCGGCTCGGCGCACCAGGCGCGCACGCCGAAGAACCCGTTCACGTGGACCGAGCGTGCCGAGATGATCCGCCTCGCGCTGACCGACGACGAGCGTGCGCGCGTGCGCTTCCTGCCGGTGCGCGATTACTACGACCAGGCGCGCTGGTTGCGCGTGGTCAGCGCCGAGATCGACGCGCTGACCGGCGGCCACCACGCGAATGTGGCGCTGGTCGGCCACCTGAAGGATGCGACCAGCGAGTACCTGCGCGGCTTCGCCGGCTGGCCGTTCGTGCCGGTCGAGCGCCTGCCGGGTGCCGGCGGCACCGAGCTGCGTGACACGCTGTTCGCCGCCGAGCCGGACCGGCTCGACGCGACGCTGGCCGCGCTGGTCGACCAGGCGCCGGCGAGCACGCTCGAGTTCGTGCGCGCCTGGGCCGGGCTGCCGTTCATCGCCACGCTGCGGCACGAGTGGCAGATGCTGGTCGAATACCACGCGGCGTGGCGCGGCACGCCCTACCCGCCGGTGTTCGTGACGGTCGACGCGGTCGTGCGCTGCGCCGGCCACGTGCTGCTGATCCGCCGCGGCGCACCGCCCGGCGAAGGCCTGTATGCAGTGCCCGGCGGCTTCATCGATCAGCGCGAGACGGCGTATCAGTCGGCGCTGCGCGAGCTCGCCGAGGAGACGCACCTGGCGCTGCTCGGCGACACGATGCAGCGCTGCCTGCAGGCGACCGCGGTGTTCGACCACCCCGACCGCAGCCTGCGCGGCCGCACCATCACCCATGCGCACTTCTTCGACCTGGGCGACCGCGAGCTGCCCGAGGTGCGCGGCGGCGACGACGCCCGCTCGGCCGAGTGGCTGCCGATCGAGGCGGTCATGGCGCTCGAAGACCGCTTCCACGACGACCACTTCCACATGCTCGACCACTTCCTGCAGCTGACCACCGAAGGCCTCGTGCGCTGACGGCGCGGCGGCACCGCCCACGAATGCGGGTCTTTGCAGTGCGGCCCCGGCACTGCAGAATCCGGGGCCCACGATGGACGCCCCGCGTTTCCCCACCACCAAGATCCAGCCGCCGCGCTCGCGCGCCGTGCGGGTGGATCGGCCGCTGCTGGACGCCACCGTCACCGAGGCGCTGCTCGACTGCCGCCTCGTCCTGCTGCAGGCCCCCGGCGGCTTCGGCAAGACCTCGACGCTGGCCGCGCAGCTGGCGCGACTGCCGGCCGGCACCGCGCTGGCCTGGGTCTCGATGGACGAGGACGACGATCCGCGCCGCCTGCTCGCCTGCCTGGCCGCCGCGCTCGAGCCGCACGACCTGCCGTGGCGCACCTCGCCCGAGGCGCTGGTCGCGCAGCTGGTCGACGACGGCGTGACGCTGCGCCGCGCCGTCGCCGAACTCGTGAACGCGCTGGCCGGCGCCGAGGCCCCGCGCGGCGTGATCGTGCTCGACGACCTGCACCGCGTCGCGCTGGCACCGACCCACGCGATGCTCGACGCGCTGATCGCCCGGCTGCCGCCGAAGTGGACGCTGGTGCTGTCGACCCGCGTCGTGCCGCCGCTGGCGCTGGCGCGGATGCGCGTGGCCGGCGAGCTGGCCGAGTTCACCCAGGACGACTTGCGCTTCAATGCCGGCGAAGCCGCGGCGCTGGCCGGTGCCGAGGCGAGCGCCGCGGCGCGCGAGCGGGTCGACGAGCTGTTCGAGCGCACCCAGGGCTGGCCGGCCGGTCTGCAGCTGTGCCTGGCCGCGATGCGCACCCGGCCCGGCGCGGCCGGCGGGTTGGCCGCGGACAGCGGCGCGCGCATGGACCGCCACCTGTTCGAGTACCTCGCGACCGAGGTGCTCGACGACATGCCCGCCGCCCTGCACGACTTCCTGGTGCGCTGCTCGGTGCTGCCTGAACTGACCGCGGCGCGCGCCGCCGCCGTCAGCGGCGATGCGCGCGCCGCCGAGCGCCTCGACGAGATCGAGGCGCGCGGCCTGTTCGTCACCGCACTCGAAGCGCACGAGCGAACGCTGGTGCTGCACGACCTGTTCCGCGACGCGCTGCACGAGCGGCTGCGCCGCCGCTTCGCCGACGAGCTGCCGCAGTTGCTGAAGCGTGCCGCCGCCGGCGAGACCGATCCGCTGCGCCGCGTCGGCTACCTGCTGCGCGCCGACGACTGGGCCGGTGCCGAGGCCGCGCTGGTCGCGGCCGCGCCCGAACTGTTCCTGGGTGGCGGCGGCGGCGAGGTCCAGCGGCTGGTCGCGCAGTTCGAGCCGGAGTGGCGCAACGCGTCGCCGCGGCTGCTGCGGCTGGCCGGCATCGCCGCGTGCCTGCGCTGGCAGTGGACCGAGATGGCTCGTTGCATGGAGGACGCCGCGCAGGCCGCGGAGGCGGCCGGTGACACCGCCGAACGGCAGCTCGCACAGGCCTATCTGGCGCTGGCCGTCTACCCGCTCGGTCGCAACGCGCAGAGCGAGACGCTGATCGCGCAACTGCGCGATCCGGCGCAGCCGCCGTTGAACGCGGTGGCGCGCCGCGTGATGCTGATGGCCGATGCGAACCAGCGCTTCCGGCGCGGCGAGCACGCGGAGCTGCCGGGCGTGTTCGCCGAGGTGATGGATTCGCTCGAGGCCGGCGCGGGCCTGTACGACTGGTGGGAGTGCGTGCCCGCGAACAGCTGGGCCACGGTGCGCGGCATGCGGCTGCAGATCCTGCGCTACGTGCGCGGCGCGCTGGCGCGGCTCGGCGACCGCGCGCTGCCGATGCGCGGCGAGGTGCAGATCAAGCGCGCGCTGGCCGAGCTGTGGTCGGGCCGGCTCGACAACGCCGCCCGCGAAGCCGAGCGCGCCGAGGCCGACATGCACTGGCTCGCCTGCTCGGCCGAAATGGAGATCAGCGTCGAGCTGTTTCGCGTGATCGAGGCCGGCTTCCGCGGCCGCCGCGACGAGGTCGCGCGCCGGCTCGACACGCTGTTCGTCCGCGAGGATTCGAGCACCGAGGAGCGCCGCAGCCTGTGGCTGCACCAGGTCGCGATCTACGGCGTGCGCGTCACCGACGCGATCGACGGCGACCCCGCGACGCTGCGCCGCTGGGCCGCGCACCTGCTCGAACGCCCGCTCGAGGACCCGTCCAGCGACAGCGCTCGCGCGGTCGCCACGCGCGCCCGCTACGCCGCGGCCCAGGGCCGCTGGGCCGACGCGATGCCGCTGTTCGACCACCTGCTGCCGCGCGCCGACCACATGGACGTGAACGGCCAGGCGATCGAACTGCGGCTGCGCTGCGCACACGCCCGCCTGCGCTGTGACCGCCTCGACGACGCCGCCGACGCCGCGCGCCCCGCGCTGCAGCGCATGCGCGACGAGGACGAGCGCGGTCACGCGCTGATGTGCGGCGTCGCGGTGCTCGCCGCGCTGGCCGAGGCGCCGTGGGAGGCGCGCCTGGCGCCCGAGCTGCAGGACGAGTTGCGCGCCGTCGCGCGCCTGGCGGCCGAGCTGCGCGTGGAATCGACAGCGGTCATGCCCGCGGACTGCGCGAAACAGCCGTCCGCGGCGGCGGCGTCCGCCGACAGCCGCGACGATGGCCTGCTCAGCAGCCGGGAGCGCGAAGTCCTCGAACGCATCGCCGCCGGCGACAGCAACAAGTTGATCGCCCGCGCACTGGACATCAGCCCGCACACCGTGAAAAGGCATGTCGCGAACATCCTCGACAAGCTGGGGCTGGAGTCGCGCGGGCAGGCGAGTGCGTGGTTGCGCGAGCACGCGTGACGCTGCCGAGGGCCGACTCAGGCGAAGACGCCAGCGGCGCAAGCAGCCGCAGCGCGCCAGTGGCCGGCGACGAACACCGTGGTCTCTGCCGGGCGCCCGGCGGCCGAAAGGCTGAACGACATCACGTCGACACCGAGCTTGGCAACCTCGGTTGACGCTGCGCGACGGCAGCGAGAACAGGCACCGAGAGAGCGGCGGCAACCGCGATAGGTGATGCCTGTGGAGCGGTGGCGAACAGACGCCACCCTCCCGCCCCGCAAACTGATCGAGGTCAAAGTGTGTCGGCATCGGGCGCAGCATAGTTCCCGCAGAGGACACAACCATGAAGATCAAGGTTCTGGGATCGGGCTGCAGCAAGTGCCAAAGCACCGTCGGCATCATCGAGCGCACCGCCCGAGATGCAGGTGTGGAAGTCGAGATCGTCAAGGTCGAGAATCCTGACGAGATCAGGGCCTATGGTGCGCATGCCACACCGGCCGTCGTCATCGCAGACCAGGTCGTCCACAGCGGCGGCATTCCGTCGCATGAGGACGTGAAGTCCTGGCTCAAGCCCACCAGCGTCGGCTGCATCGACCACCCCACCCGACATCTCTTCTTCACCGGCAAGGGCGGCGTGGGGAAGACCTCGCTATCAACAGCCGTGGCGCTGACGCTGGCCGACTGCGGCAAGAAGGTGTTGCTCGTCAGCACCGATGCCGCGTCCAACCTGGACGAGATGCTCGGCATCGAACTGCGCAACACGCCGGTCCCCGTGCCCGGCGCACCCGGCCTGTCGGTGCTCAACATCGACCCCGACAACGCGGCCGAGTCGTACCGCCAGCGCGTGCTGGCGCAGATGGGCGCGGACGCGACCGCTGAGGAACTTTCGACGGTTCGAGAGCAGCTGTCGGGTGCGTGCACGACCGAGATTGCCTCGTTCGACGAGTTCTCGTCCCTGCTCGCCGACGGCGCGCAAGCCTGGGACCACATCGTCTTCGACACAGCGCCGACGGGGCACACCCTGCGCCTGCTCAGCCTGCCCAAGGCATGGACCGGCTTCTTGGACGGCAACGACCGCGGTGCCTCGTGTCTCGGGCCGCACTCGGGCCTGAAGATGCAGGAGGTTCGGTTCAAGGCCGCGCTGGACGCGCTGAGTGACCCCGCGAAGACCACAGTCGTCCTGGTGACCCGGCCTGAGCGCGGCGCCATTGCAGAGGCGGCGCGCACGTCTGTTGAATTGCGCGAGCTGGGCCTGAACAACCAGCGCCTGGCGATCAACGGCGTGTTCCACGCCGGTGACCGCAGCGACGCCGTGGCTCGTGCGATCGAGGACCTGGGGCAGCAGGCACTGAAGGATCTGCCCGCATCGTTGAGCGCGCTCCCGCAAGACAGGGTCCCGTTGCGCCCCTTCGACACGGTCGGGTTGCCGGCTTTGCGCGCCCTGCTGGTTCCCGGAGCCGGACCCGCGGCACTTCGGACGAAACCGCACGACGGGGATTTCGAGGCTCTTCCGGGACTCGCGACGCTGGCTGATGACCTGGCCGCGGCCGGTCATGGCCTGATCATGGTGATGGGCAAGGGCGGTGTCGGCAAGACCACCGTCGCCGCAGCCCTTGCAGTCGGCCTCGTGCAGCGCGGCAAGACCGTGCACTTGAGCACGACCGATCCGGCAGCGCACCTGATGAGCACGCTGGACGGTGACCTGCCAGGCCTGAAGTTGAGCCGCATTGACCCCAAGGTCGAGACGCAGTGCTACATCGACAAGATCATGGACGTTCGGTCCCCCCAGCTCGACGCGCAGGAGCGGGCCTTGTTGCTGGAGGATCTGCAATCGCCCTGCACCGAAGAGGTGGCGGTCTTCCACGCGTTCTCGCGCATCGTCAGCGAGGGTCGCAGTGCCTTTGTCGTGCTGGACACTGCGCCCACCGGACACTCGATGCTGTTGATGGACGCGACCGGCGCCTACCACCGGCAGACGACGCGCGAGTTCGAAGGCCATGGTGCGGCGCGCGTCGTCACGCCGCTGATGCGACTCCAGGATTCGACGTACACGAAGATCATCCTGGTCACCTTGCCTGAGGTGACGCCGGTGTCGCAAGCCGCTGCGTTGCAGGACGACTTGCGGCGCGCCGGCATCGAGCCGTATGCCTGGGTGCTCAACAAGAGCGTGCTGGCGGCGAGAACGCGCGATCCGTTGCTGCAGGCCAGGCTGGCAGGTGAACGCAAGCAGATCGCGCGCATGTCAGCAGGTCTCGCCCAGCGTCTCTACACGTTGCCGTGGTTGTCGGTACCACCAATCGGTCTTGCAGAGTTGTCGAAGCTGGTGTGCACGCCAATGCCCGCGGCCGCCGCAGCTGCCTGAATAACGGCTCAAACCGGAGGTTCACCATGTACGGATTCACCACCATGCTCACGGGCGTTTCGTTCGACGAGGCCATCTTGAAGACCACGTCCGCGCTGAAGGCAGAGGGCTTCGGCATCCTGAGCGACATCGACGTCCAGCACGCGATGAAGGAGAAGCTCGGCAAAGACATGCCGCCTTACCGGATCCTCGGGGCCTGCAACCCACCGCTCGCATACCAGGCCGTTACTGCCGTGCCCGACATCGGCCTCCTGCTGCCGTGCAACGTGATCGTCCGCGAAGAGGCGCCGGGCCGGGTCGTCGTCGGATTTCTCGATCCGCAGATCATGGTGAACTTGGTCGGCAAGCCGGAAGTCCGGTCGGTGGCCGATGCTGCCGAGCAGCGTCTGCGTCGGGTCTGCGAGGGCCTGGGCGGCAGTGCGACCGAGACCACCTGAGCGAGTTCGGCATTCGCGTAGTCGGCCGGGTCCGGATGGTGCGCCACGCGGACCGATAGGGACTGGCATGCCCCGGATCTTGGACACGCTTTGACGGAGGGAGCACTGTCAGGTCACGGGACGTTCGGGACGACGCCACAGCGGTATATCCAGGATCGTCGATCGGAAGAGGCGGTGAGAGTCCTCCAGTCGGACCAACAATCGTCCATTGCGGATGTGCGCTGGCGTGCGGCTTTTCCGATCACACATGACGGAACTGATGCGCGTCGGCTCCAGACCACGCCGGGCGCACTTGAAGCATCGCAAGGAGCCGCCCTTCGAGGCTGGTGCATCAGAAGCTGTGCCGGAGCCCCGCCTCATAGCCACTGGACGTGCCACCCGCTTTCGGCGCAGCCGAGCCGCCGGGTACGGCGAAGGTGGCGGCCCCCTTGTTGCTGATGCGAGACGCGGTCGCGTACAACGCGGAGCGCTTGGACAGGTTGTACACGTAGCCGAGCCCCCATTGGGTCGCGTCCGCCGTGCCGATGTTCGTTGCGCCGACACGGCCGTCGAGGTCGGCTTTCAGGTATGACAGCTTCAGGTCGCCGAGACCGATCGGGACCACCGCCACCAGCAGCATGTTCGTCTGGCGCGGGCTGCCGAGGCTGAACCGGCGCCACGCCGCGCTGAGCTTGACGACGCCGAAGTCGTACGAGGCGCCGAGCGTCGCGTCCTTGAACTTGTCCGCCACGGTCGCGCTGTTCTCCGTCTGCGTCAACGCAGCGCTGACGACGATCGCGCCCGACGCGTAACCGAGCCGCGCGCCCATGACCTTGTGCGTGCCGCTCGCCGCGACGGCGCCTTCGCCGGCAGCCACCATCAAGCCGCCCTCGATGCCCGCCGCATTGGCCGGCAGGATGTACTGGATCGAGTTGCTGGACCGCACCGTGGTGTTGGCAGCGCTGCCGAAGGCGGACCGGATCGGCCCGGCGGGGCTGGCGCTGACCAGATTGTTCGATCCCGCGACGCCGACATAGCTGAACGGATCGAAGCGCGTCCAGCCGACATAGGACGGGACGAAATCGCGGCCCGCTCGCAATTCGCCGAGCGTCCGGCTGGCGAGGCTCAAGGTCGCCCGCCGGTCGAAGAACTGATTGCCGCCCACGTTGCTGCCGGTATCGAGCAGCATGCCCGATTCCAGATGGAAGCCGGCGCTGAGTCCGTCCCCCAGGTCCTCGATGCCGCGAAAGCCGATGCGGCTGGTCGAGTTGCTGCCGCTGACGAGCGAACTCATCGCCGCGGCGCCCTCGTTGTGCACGCTGCGCGCCGCCAGATCGGCAATGCCGAACATCGTGACCGAAGACTGCGCCCGCGCCGACCCGGCGAGCGCGCCGAGGGCGGTGACGGCAAGGGACACGGCCAGGCGTGTGAACGGGCGATCGATCATGAGCTGTCTCCAGTTGAGTTGTTATCGGAACGGCGTTCCCGGCACGACCGCGGGATCATTCCGCCGTGAGCTTGGCCTTCTGCACGACGCCCTTCCACTTCACGAGCTCGCTTGCGACCAGCGTGCGCAGTTGTTCGGGCGTGCTGGTCGAGACATCGGCGCCGTGGTCCTCCATGCGCTTGATCACTTCCTTGTCGCTGAGGACCTGGTTGAGCGCCTTGTTCAGCTGGTCCACCACCGCCTTCGGCGTCTTGGCCGGCGCGAAGATGGCGTACCACTGCGTCACATCGACGCCATCGACGCCGGCCTCCTTGAGGGTGGGCACGTCCGGCAGGCTGGCCACGCGCTTGGGCCCCGCAACGGCCAGGGCCTTGAGCTTGCCGTTCTTGATGAACGGGTACGCCGTGAACAGGCTCGGGAACATGAACTGCGTCTGGCCGCCGATCGTGTCGCTGATTGCAGGCGCCGCGCCTTTGTACGGAACGCCGAGCATGACGACGCCGGCGTTCAGCTTGAAGAGCTCGGCCGCGAAGTGCGGCGCCGTGCCGTTGCCGGCCGACGCATAGGTGTACCGGTCGGGCTTCGCCTTGAGTTGGGCAACCAGGTCCTTCACATCCTTCACGCCGACTGCGGCATTCGCGACCATCAGCGTCGGCGAGTAGCCGACGAGCCCGATGGGCTCGAAGTCGTTCACCGGGTCGTACTTCAGCTTCTGCAACGCCGGATTCATGCCGTGCGTCGCGATGTAGCCGAGCATCAGCGTGTGGCCGTCGGGCGTGGCGCGGGCGACGAACTCGCTGGCGATCGACCCGTTGGCGCCGGCACGGTTGTCGATGATGATCGTCTGGCCGAGCAGCGGGCCGAGCTTCTGGGCGATGGTCCGCGCCATCGCGTCGTTGCCGCCGCCCGCAGCGGTCGGAACGACGATGGTGATCGTCTTGGTCGGAAAGGCCGCCAGCGCGGCCGGCGCCGTGAGAGCGGTGATCCCTGCGGCGAGCGCGGGGGCAATGAGTTGCTGCAGGTTCATGGTGTCTCCGTGGGTCGGTCTTGAGAAAACGTAGTCGGGGATATGCAGTTCCCCTTGGAAGATCTTTCGGGCGGTGCGGACCAGCGAGGCCGTGCGGATGGTCGCGGTCTCGCCGCTGCCCTCGAGCTCGACTTCGACGTCGATCTGCCCGGCGGGATGCAGCACCACGATCGCGCGCTTGCCGCTCCCGGGCCCGGGGCTGCTCGCCACCGTCCCCGGCAGGGCGAATGCGCTGGCGACGCCGATCGCGCCGGTCGCCGCATGGGAGGCATGGCATCGCCGGGGCGTGAAGTAGCGCGAGGTGATGCTGTCGCTGCCGTAGCCGTCGCTGACCAGCACCGGCTTCGGGATCACGCTGGCCGAGACGTCGCCCAGGCCCATGCGCTCGCCGGCCAGCAGCCGCAGCGCCTCGAGCCTGACGAGCAGCGCGGTGTTCGCGTCCAGCTCCGCGGGCGTCTCGGCGCCGGTGACACCCAGGTCCGCGGCCCTGACGATCATCAGCGGCATCGCCGCGTCGATGCAGGTGACCGCCGTGCCGTCGATCAGGTCGATGCGCTGGCCGGTCGGGAAGACGCTGCCGGTGACGGCGCCCCACGCGTCGAGGAAGTTGAGGCGGATCGGTGCGGCCGTGCCCGCAACGCCATCGATGCGCGCATCCCCGTCGTAGGTGATGCGCCGACCCGGCGTGTTCACCGTCACGTCGATCCGCGAGCGGGTGTTGACGTTGAACACCCGCGCCGTGGTGGTGCCCTCCGTCGCCTCGACCAGCCCCTGCTCGATGGCGAACGGCAGCACGCCCGACAGCATGTTGCCGCAATTGGGTCGCGTGTCGACCGAGCGCTGGCCGACGCCCACTTGCGCGAACAGGTAGTCCAGGTCGCAGCCTTCCTGAGCCGAGCGGGAGACGATCGCCACCTTGCTGTTGAGCGTGCTGCCGCCACCCACGCCGTCGAGCTGCAACGGGTCGGACGCGCCCACGGCGCCGATCAGCACCTCGTCGCGCGTGGCGTCGTCCTCGGGCAGCCATTCCCGCAGGAAGAACGGACCGCGCGATGTTCCGGCGCGCATCAGGACACAGGGCAGGCTCTTGTTCATGGACGGGATCATCGCGGCCAGATACTTGCCTGTGAATTGCGTAATTGGGATCGATTGATGCACACTGTCGATCACTCCGAGGGAGCGAGATGTCATGGCGATCAACTTCGATCTGAACGACCTGCAGGCCTTTCGGGCGGTGGCCGAGAGCAGCAACTTCCGCAAGGCGGCGGAGGCGATCCATATCTCGCAGCCCGCCTTCAGCCGGCGCATCGAGAAGCTGGAGCAGGCGCTGGGCGTGCGTCTGCTCGATCGCACGACGCGACGCGTCAGCCTCACCGCCGTCGGACGCGAGTTCGACCGCAAGGTGCAGACCCTGCTCGACGATCTGGACAACACCCTGCTCGGCATCCGGGGCATCGCCGCGACGCGCATGGGCGAAGTGACGATCGCTTGCGTGCCGTCGACCGTCTACTACTATCTGTCGCAGGTGATCTCGCGCCATCACGAGCGCTACCCGAAGATCCGCATCAAGGTCTTCGATGCGAGCGCGAACGAGGTGCTCTCGGCGGTGGCGCGCAGCGAGGCCGACTTCGGCCTCAACTTCATCGGCAGCCAGGAACCGGACATCGAGTTCAAGCCGCTGCTCGAGGAGCGGTTCGTCGCCGCCTGCCGGCGTGACCACCCGCTCGCGAAGAAGCGGCGCGTCTCGTGGACGGAACTCGCCGAGTACGACTACATCTCGGTCGGCAAGTCGTCGGGCAACCGGCTGCTGCTCGACCAGGCGCTGTCCGGTCTGGCCAACGGCCCGCAGATCCTGTTCGAGGCCCAGCACGTGACGACGTTGCTCGGGCTGGTGGAAGCGGGCCTGGGCGTCGCGGCGGTGCCCTCGATGGCCATGCCGGCGGCCGACCATCCGCTGCTGGTCAGCGTGCCGCTGGTCGATCCGGTCATCACGAGGCGGATCGGACTGATCCGCCGCAAGGGGCGATCGCTCTCGCCTGCCGCACTCCAGATCTACGAGTTCTTCACCGAGATGAAAGGCCAGCGGCGCGTGCGACCTCAGTGAAGTGCGCTGACCGGCAGCGTGCCGGCCGGTGCCGGGACCATGCCCGCGCCGTCTTCTTCGAGCGCCTCCTCGGTGCGGCCGTAGTCGACGCCGAGTTCACGCTGCAGGGTCTCGCGGTCGCAGGCGTTTTCCCAGATCGACACCACGATGCAGGCCACCGCATTGCTGATCGTGCTGGTCAGCGCCCGGGCCTCGGACATGAAGCGGTCGATGCCGACGATCAGCGCGACGCCGGCCACCGGCAGGTCCGGCATCACGGTCAGCGTGGCGACCAGCGCGACGAAGCCGCTGCCGGTCACGCCTGCCGCGCCCTTCGAGGTCAGCAGCATCACGCCGAGCATCGAGAAGATCTGCGCCCACGACAGCGTGATGTCGCAGGCCTGGGCGATGAACATCGAGGCCAGCGTGAGGTAGATCGCGGTGCCGTCCAGGTTGAATGAATAGCCCGTCGGCAGGACCAGTCCGACGACGCCCTTCTTGCACCCGAGACGCTCCAGCTTCACGAGCAGGCGCGGCAGCACCGGCTCGCTCGACGAGGTGCCGAGCACGACCAGAAGTTCCTCGCGGATGTAGCGCATCAGCTGCCACAGCTTGAAGCCATGCATGCGCGCCAGCAGGCCCAGCACCACCGCGACGAAGAAGATGCACGCCACGTAGAACGTGCCGATCAGCAGGCCCAGCGAACCGATCGACTTGATCCCGTAGCGGCCGACGGTGAACGCCATCGCGCCGAAGGCGCCGAGCGGGGCCAGCTTCATGATGAAGCCGAACGCGGCGAACAGCATGTGCGAGAAGCCGTCGATGCTGTCGAGCACGGGGCGTGCAGCCTGGCCGATGCGCGTCAGACCGAAGCCGCACAGCACCGCGAGCAGCAGCACGGGCAGCACCTCGCCCTCGGCGAAGGCGCCGAAGAACGAGTGGGGAATGATGTGCAGCGCGAACTCGGTGAAGCCCTGCGGCGCCTTGTTGCCGAACTTGGCGGCCACCGACGCGTCCAGGTGCGCCGGGTCGATGTGCATGCCGTGGCCCGGCTGCAGCAGCATCACCGCCGCCAGGCCGGTGAAAAGCGCCAGGATCGTCAGCACGTAGAACAGACCCATCGACTTCAGCAACGTCTTGCCGATCTCCTTCGAGTCGTTCAGCGACGTGATGCCGCTGACGATCGTGCAGAACACGATCGGCGCGATCATCATCTTGACGAGCTTGACGAAGCCGTCGCCGAGCGGCTTCAGCGCCGCGCCGAACTCGGGCCAGTAGTGCCCGACGGTGATCCCGATCGCCAGCCCGATCAGGACCTGGACGTAGAGGTGTTTGAGGTGTTTCATGGCGTTGTCTCCTGCGGCGAATGGCGTGCGACGGCGAGCCGGTCTGTGCCGGCCTGATGCCTCTCGGCGGCGTGGGTGGGCTAGCGCAACTTGCTCAGCACCCGGTCCACCATCACGCCGGACTGGCCGAGGTAGTTGGACGGATCACAGAGCCTGGCGAGCGCGGCGCGGTCGAGGTGCTTGTTGATCTCGGGGTGCTCGCACAGCAGGTCGAGCAAGGGCCGCTTTTCCTTCACGGCCACGCGGCAGATGTCGTAGACCAGGTCGTGCGCGTACTCGCGGCCGATGAAGTTGCCCAGGCCCATCATCACGGCCTCGCTCATCACCAGCCCACCGGTCATGTCGATGTTGGCGCGCATCTGCGCTTCGTCGACCTCCAGCCCGTCGAGCACGAAGCGCGTCTGCTTCAGCGCGCCGGCCATCAGGCAGAACGCCTCCGGCAGGACGATCCACTCGATCTCCCACGGGCCGGTGCTGCGCTCGTGGTCGGCGATCATCGCGTCCATCAACGCCGCCGCGTGCTGGCGCACCACGGACACCTGCGCGTGGATGTAGCAACTGCTGATCGGGTTGCGTTTCTGCGGCATCGTGCTGCTCGAGCCGCGGCCGTGCGCGAACGGCTCGAAGACCTCGCCGACCTCGGTCTGCATCATCAGCTTCACGTCCATGCTGAATTTGCCGAGCGTGCCGCCGACCAGGCCGAGGAAGCAGCCGACCTCGGCGATGTTGTCGCGGATCGTGTGCCAGGCGATGTCGGGCTGGCCGAGGCCGAGTTCCGCCATCAGCCCGGCCTGCGTTTCCATGGCCCCGGTGGCGAGCGACGCGAGCGTGCCGGCCGCGCCGGCGAACTCACCCACCAGCACGCGTGGACGCAGCTGCTCCAGTCGCGTGCGGTGCCGCTCGATCGCCGACAGCAGCCCGGCCATCTTGTAGCCGAAGGTCACGGGGATGGCCTGCTGCAGGTTGCTGCGGCCGATCATCGGCGTCAACCGGTGCTTGCGCGCCAGGTCGGCCATGGTCTTCGAGATGGCGGACAGGTCGGCATCGACGAGCGCGAGGGCCTCGCGGATCTGCAGCACGGTCGCGGTGTCGGTGATGTCCTGCGTGGTCGCGCCCCAGTGCACGTATTCACCGAGCTTGTCGCGGCACAGGGCGTTGAGCTGCGAGACGACGCCGAGGATCGGGTAGCCGATGCGCTCGGTTTGCGCGCGCAGTTTCACCATGTCGATCTGGTCGAGATGGCAGTGGCTGATGATCTCGTCGGCCGCCTCTTGAGGAATCAGCCCGAGCCGCCCCTGCACCTTGGCGAGCGCGCGTTCGATGTCGATGTACTTGCGGGTGCGGTTCTCGTCGGACCAGACTTCGCGCATCGCATCGCTGCTGAAGATGCCCTGGAAGATCGTCGAATCGATGATGGTGGATGCCATGCTTGTCTCCGTTGCTTGAAGTGGGTACGAATCAGTGGCCGCTGCGCATCAGGATGCGTTCGGCCTGCAGCACGACCGGCCGATCGACCATGCGGCCGTCGAGCCGGGCCGCGCCGGGTGAGGCGGCTTCCGCCGCGAGCACGCGCCGGGCCCATTCGATGGCCGACGCGCTCGGTTGCAAGGCGCGATGGATCGGGGCGACCTGCTTCGGGTGGATGCACAGCTTCGCGCCGAAGCCGAAGCGGCGCGCCTGCGCCAGGTCGGCCAGCAGCCGCGCCTCGTCGTCGAGTTGTGGCGTCACACCGGCCACCGGCGCAGCCAGCCCGGCCGCGCGCGATGCGACGGCGATGCGGCCCGCCGCGTAGGCCAGGCCCTCGTCGCCGGTGCCGACGTCGAGATCGAGGTCGAGCGCGAAGTCGAGCGTTCCGTACACGAGGCGGGTGACCCCGCTGGCGGCGGCGATCTGCTCGACGGCCGCGACGCCGCGCGCGGTCTCGATCAACGCCAGCACATCGGCATCCGGCAACGCGCCGCGAACCGCTGCGATCTGTGCCGGCGCTTCGGCCTTCGGCAGCATGACTCGCGTTCCGCCGGCGTGCAGCAGCGCGCGCAGGTCCATCACGCACCAATTGCTCGCGATGTCGTTGATGCGCACGACGACGCGGCCGCGCGCTTCCGGTGCCATGCCGGCCAGGTGGGCGGCAACCGCTTCACGCGCGCTCGACTTGTCGTCGGCGGCCACGGCGTCCTCCAGGTCCATCACCACGGCATCGGCCGCGCTCTCGAGCGCCTTCGGGAAGCGCTCGGGCCGATTGCCGGGAACGAACAGGTAGGTGCGGGCGACGGGAGCCTTCATGTCAGACCGCTCCGGCTGCGTGCAGCGCCCGGATCGCCGCGGCGTCGAGCCCGAGTTCCGCCAGCAGCGCGTCGGTGTGTTCCCCGAGCGCGGGCACCGGGTCCATGCGCGGCCCCTCGTCCCAGGTGCCGGGCGGCAACATCGCCGGCAGCGCGCCGGCCGGCGAGCCGACTTCGCGCCAGCGACCGCGCGCCTTCAGCTGCGGATGCGCCCAGACCTCGTGCATCGTGTTGACCCGCGCGTTCGCGATCTGGGCGGCCTCGAGCCGCTCGACCACCTGCGGCGCCGTCAGGGACGCGAAGGCCTCGGTGATCAGCGCCTTGAGCGCATCGCGGTTGGCGACGCGCCTGGCATTGCCGGTGAAGCGCGGGTCGGTCGCCACGCCAGGCTGCTGCAGCACCAGCTCGCAGAACTTCAGCCACTCGCGTTCGTTCTGGAGACCCATCATCACCGTGCCGTCGCCACCGGTCTGGAACGGCCCGTAGGGGTAGATCGTCGCGTGGCTGGCGCCGGTGCGCGGCGGCGGCGGCGCGCCGTCGAAGGCGTAGTAGAGCGGGTAGCTCGTCCACTCGGCCAGCGATTCGAGCATCGAGATGTCGATGTGCTGGCCTCTGCCCGTCTGGCCGCGCTGCAGCAGCGCGGCCAGGATGTTGGTGTAGGCGTACATGCCCGCGGCGATGTCGGCGATCGACGGGCCGGCCTTGCTGGGTTCGTCCGGCGTGCCGGTGACGGACACGAAGCCGGCCTCGCTCTGGATCAGCAGGTCGTAGGCCTTCTTGTCGCGGTACGGGCCATCGCCGCCGTAGCCGGAGATGTCGCAGACGATGATCCCCGGCTTCTTCGCGGCGAGCGCCTCGTAGCCGAGCCCGAGCCGCGCGGCCGCGCCAGGGGCGAGGTTCTGCACCACCACGTCGGCCTTCTCGAGCACCAGGCGTTCGAGCACCTTGGCGGCCTCGGGGTGCTTGACGTCGAGCGTCAGGCTCTCCTTGGAGCGGTTGGTCCAGACGAAGTGCGAGGCCAGGCCGCGCACCCGCGAGTCGTAGGCGCGTGCGAAGTCGCCGGCGCCCGGCCGCTCTATCTTGATGACGCGGGCGCCGAGGTCGGCGAGCTGCCGGGTCGCGAACGGCGCGGCGATGGCGTGTTCGAGGGTGACGACCGTGAGGCCCTTGAGGGGTTGCATGCGGGTCGCTCCTTCAACGCAGGGTGGCGGTGGCGTCCATCGTCAGCCACCCTTCATGGTCCTGCGCCCACAGGCGCACGGTCTTGCCGTCGGGCTGCAGCGCGCCGTTGACGCGCAACGGATGCGGATCGAAGGTGGGCCGGACGGCCTTGAACCGGAAGCTCGCCACCTCGGCCTGCGGCAGCTCGCGGCGCAGCAGGTCCATCAGCAGCGTGGCGATCAGCGGGCCGTGGACGATCAGGCCCGGGTAGCCCTCGACCTCGGTCACGTACTTGCGGTCGTAGTGGATGCGGTGGCCGTTGAACGTGAGCGCCGAGTAGCGGAACAGCAGCACGTCGTCCGGCACGATCTCGCGCTGCCACGGCGCGTTCGCATCGGCCTTCTGCGGCGGCGGGGTGACGTCACCGGGTCGCTGCGCCTCGCGATAGACGATGTCGTGGAACTCGACCAGCGCCGGCTCGGCGGCGCCGTTGGTGCGCACCTCATGACGGACCTTGACGAACACCAGTTGGCCGGTGCGCCCATCCTTGGTCGTCACATCGTCGATCGTGGACGTGCGCACCATCCGGTCCCCGATCCGGATCGGGGAGCGGAACTCGAACTGGCTGCCGGCCCACATGCGCCGCGGCAACGGCACCGGCGGGAGGAAGCCGCCGCGCTTGGCGTGGCCGTCCGGGCCGATGTGCGATTGCCGATGCAACGGCAGGAAGTACAGCCAATGCCACAGGGGTGGGAGCGTGCTGCCCGTGGCGAGCGTGGCGGGCGGATGATCGAGCGTCGCGGTGAGCGCCATCGCGGGCGTCGGGTAGGCGGCATCCTCGACCGTCTCGCTGCGACCAATCCATTCGGTCAACGGGCTTTCTGCGTTGTGCATGGTGTCTCCTGCTGGTGCCTTGAGGCGGCAACTCATGACACGCAGTTTGACCAGCCCATGCCCAACATGGAATTGCAAGATTCGAAATGATTGATGCGTACGGAGCATCATTGGCACGACCAGTGGCCGGGCGGGAACTCGACGCCCTCCTGCCGCGCGCGGGTCTAGCGAATCAGCATTGACACGGAAAGCCGAGGCGATCTCGTCACCGGTGTTCCGATCACGGATTGCAGGCGACCGCTTGCCGGCGCGTCAATCACCACGCGGCCAATAGCGCTGCGGCTCGACATTCCAGGCCTCCACGAGTTCTCTTCTTATGCGCTCGTACTCGTAGCAATTCAGTTCGTAGTGGTTGCCCCACGGGTCCGTCAGATTAAAAGCCCAGCACAGATCGAAATCGACGATGTGATGCAGCTCCAGTGGCTGTCCCGACGGGTTCCTGATCTCCCCGGGCAGCGAGCGGCCGAAGGCGATGAACGCATCGGCATCGAGACTGAATGCGATCCCTTGAGTCTGCGGGACCATGGGATGGTGTTCGGTGGCCTCGAACAACGCGAGCATGGTCGCGCCACCATCCGCGGAGATTTGCAATGGACCGCCTGCGACGCGGTTGGCCCAGAAGTCAAATCTGCCGACGGGTTTCAAAGCCGAGATGCTGGGCATACCAACTCGCCGCCTCAGCCCGATTGGGCACTCGAACGTGGACATGGTCGAGCCTTCCCATTCTGAATTTCGACGCGCCCATCGATGGTCCCTCTCGTTCAATCGTCAAGCACGCGTGCAGCATAAGCCGTGTGTGCTGTCCTGACAGACAGCGGGGACGGTACGCGCGCGCTCGAATGGCCGCACTCGCCGCAGTAGCGACGTCTCGCAGACTGCATGACGCCGCACAACAGCGAATGGATCCCGGCCGGCTACTGCAGCTGGACCTTGATGCCGTCGTCCAGCACCGTGATGTCGCCGATCTCGTAGGTCTTCCCTCCAAAGCTCAGTTCCTCGGACGTGAACGTGCGAAGAACTTGACCGTGCAGCAACTCCTGGGCGACCAGGCCGCCGACCTGCCGCAGCCGCTCGGCGTCCGCGCCGCTGACACCCTGCAGCTCCAGGCGCTCGGCTTTGGGCTGCTCCAGGCGCAAGGCGCGCATTGCGACGTCGTAACGCAACGCACTGCTTAGCTCCACGGTCCCACGGACCAGGCCCGCACGCAGCAGCGGACTGGCAATCGACACACGGGCCGTGATGGCCGCGCGGTTGGCCGAGGCGTTCAGTCCGAGTTGAGGGTCGCTGAGTCCCACGGTGATGATCTGAGCGTACCGCTGCGACAGCGGAAACCGCGTCGCGATCGTGGCCTGCAGTTCGGAACGCGTGGCCGTGTACTCGCTGTTCCAGAAATTGAATCCGGCCTGAGCTCGCCAAGGCAGCGTGGCGCCGAGAACGGCCACGAAGAGGCGGCGGCGGGAACAGTGCGGCATGTGGGTGCAACGGGGGATCGGCAGGCCGTCATTGTGCGTGCGGCGCCCCGACGCGAGCTAACGACTGAATGCGGGCGCGCCATCGTCAACGGGGTCCAGTCCCTTCAATCGCCCGATCACGTCGCTCACCACGGCCATGTTGTCGCGACCGAGCAACCGGCTGGACCGCAGCATCTGGTCGCGCTCCAGCTCGCGCATGCGCCACTCCAGTTCCCCTACCAGCGTCATGACTTCGGTGTAGACCTTGGGCTCCTTGAGCGACGCCAGTTCGGTCATCAGGTGCTTGGGATCCTGGGCATCGAGACCGGTGCTCGAGAAGGAAGTCTGGATTCGCACCAGGCGATTCACTCCCGAAGAGAGGACCTCCCGAAGTTCGCCATCTGCAGTGGTCAATCGCTCGTCGATCCATTCGCGCATGCTGCGAAAGCGTGACAGCGTCGCGGCCAGGCGCTCGATCCTCGGAATCGCGTCCTCCAGAGGGACCGCTTCGCTCAGTTCGACTTCTTCGTCTTCGTGCAGACGTGCGGCGGTGGCCACCGCCTGCAGCAAGACCTCGCTGAATTCCCCTGGAACGAGACGCTCCGCCATGCGCGCCCGAGCCAGCGGCGACTTTCCGGATTCCACCAGCGCCATCAGCCATTCGGCTGCTGCCAGGATCTGGCCGTCCAACGCGAACGAATGTCCTGCCACGCTGCGGGGATAGCCGAATCCGTTCAATCGCTCGTGGTGCAGCAATACGGCGGCGGCGACGGAGCGGCCCGCGCCGACCATGTCGCACAGGACACGGTGCCCGACCAGCGGATGCGTCACGATGTGGCGCCATCCTTCAGACGTGAGACGTGAACCTTTGCTGAGATAGTCGGGTGAAATGTAGAGCTCGCCGACGTCGTGGACGAGTCCGGCGGTCGCCAGCATGCGGTGGCGGTCGACCTGGTCCGGCAACAGTCGGCGCGCCAGCGCGAGCGCCAGGATCGCGACCCCGACAAAGTGGTCCAGGCGAGCCTGCTGAAACTGCGACTGCACCGTCAGCAGCGATTGCATGGGAAGCGACAGTGCCAGTGATGCGACCGATGCCGAAACCGTGCGCCCACGGCTCGACGCGCAGAGCGCATTCAGGAGCGGGTGGGCCGCCAGAAGCCGCTCCGCGACAGGCTCGAAACTCGCCGGAATGACGCCGTCGACGACCTGAACGCAATCCTCCAGCGGGAGGCGCAACTTGTGCGCCAGGAGCCGTTCGCGCGTGTTCTCGTCGAGCCGCGCCCCCTTGGCCAACAGTTTCATGCCGTTTCCCGAGACGATGTCTTCGGTGACCACGACGTCGTGGGTCTTCGACGTCGCGAGGACATGGCTCAGGTAGTGAGGATTGACGGTGTCGGCTGGGTTCTCTTTCATTGCAATGGGCAGATTGAGACGGTCATCCACCCTGTGCTTTCGGCCCTTGGTCCTCACCCTTGAGAGAATTATGATTGCAGCTGATCACTAATGACGCGCCACTGGGGAAGCCGCGCCTTTCGTCACGCTCGACCCCGTCACCGCCGCTCAGGCGGGTACGACACGGAGACAACCTCGTAGACGAGTTCAGCATCCGCGTCTTCCACCGCGCTCGGCACGACGGCCCGGAAGGTGTAACGACGCAGCACCATCCGCGAGACGTCGAGCAGCCGTGCAACGAGGATCGCGTCGTCCGCGGGCGCAAGGGCGCCCCGTGCTGCCTGAAGCGACTGGTGATCGCGCATATTAGTGGTGTGCACGGCGCAAGACCTCGCGCCGCCCAGTGCGCACAGCGCGCCCTCCTCCACGTGGCCATGCAGCGGCGAGGTCCACCCGAAGGCGTCGGTCACGCCCTTGTAGATGCTGCCGCGCAGGAACGCGACAGTGGCCTGCGTGTTGTCGAACAGGTAGAGCGGTGCATAGGTCTTGGGCTGGTCGCGGCCGGCCAGCGGCTCCGAGATCATCCAGGCCTTCCACCTGAGCCCGTGCAATCCATCGATCAAATGGCGCTTGGCCACCACGCGCTCGCGCACGGCCTCCATGGGATGGCTGGGATCGAGAGTGAAGCTGTACTGAAGCAGGTCCATGCCTCGCAGGCTAGGTGAGCGGTGCCGTCAGGTCCAGCGAGAACATCCGGGCTCAGCATTGAGATAAGCTCAATGCTGAGCCCGGTCACCCCGCCATGTCCCACCTGATTCACCCTTCCCTCCGTTCGTTCGTGGCACTGGCCCAAGGCGGCACGCTGAGCAGCGCGGGCGAAACGGTCAGCCGAACCCCTTCCGCGGTGAGCCTGCAGATCGCAGCGCTGGAACACCGCCTGGGACGAAAGCTGTTCGTCCGGGGGCTCGCGGCATGCGGCTCTCGGACGAAGGCCAGGCGCTCCTGGGGCATGCGAAGGTGCTGCTGGCCACGGCGCAGGCAGCCGAGGCGGACCTGGGGACCAAGGCGTTGTCGGGCCACGTGCGCTTCGGCATGCCCCAGGACTTCGCGTCGTCGAAGCTGGCCAGTACGCTCCAGCGCTACCGCCGGGCCCATCCTGGCGTGGGCGTCACGGCCGTCATCGAGCGAAACGCGACCATCCTGACGCTGGCGCGACGCGGCGAGCTCGACCTGGCCCTCGTGATCTCGCGACGTGCGCCTGCCCGCGCGACGATGTCGGTGGAGCGCCCGTCACACTGGTACGCCCGACGCGGCTTTGAGTGGCATCCGCCAAGCCCGCTGCCCTTGGTGCTGCTTGACGGGCCGTGCATCTATCGGGACGGCGCGCTGACCGCCCTCGAAAGCGCTGGCATCGCCTGGACGGTCGCCTTCAGTACCGCGAGCGTGACGGCGATGTGGGCGGCCGTCGCGGCCGGCGTCGGCGTCACGGCCCGCATGGACCTCGGCGCGCCGCGAACCGCCCGGCAGGTCGATGAGGATCTCGGACTGCCGGCACTGCGCAGCACGGTTCTGTCGGTAACGCGCCCCGATCCGCGGGCCTCGGAGCCCGTGAAAGCCTTGGAAGCGCTGGTGAAAGCCGCGCTGGGCGGCCTGGCCGAGGGCGGTGCGTCCCGACGGCGTCGCTAAGTGCAGCATGCGCCGGGTCGCGGCACATGCGTGCCTCTTGATTCTGCGCAGTTCGTCGCGTGTGCGCGTCATCTAGAAGACGCGGTAGCGGCGCACTGCATCGCTGGCGCCATTCGTCGGTCACCAGGATTTGAGCATGCAGATCCCTCTCACCATTGACCAATTCTTTGGCGTCATCCGTCACTACAACATTGCCGTCTGGCCCACGCAAGTCTTGCTCCTGGCGATCGCGCTCCTCGCTTTCTACTTGGCAGTCCGACCGCATCGCCACTCCGGTGTCGTCATTTCGGCCATCCTCGGTTTCCTGTGGCTGTGGACCGGTCTTGGATACCACCTGGCGTTCTTTGCGGCCATCAACCCTCTTGCCTACGTTTTCGCTGCCCCGTCAGTAATCGGTGCGAGCGTGTTCATTCGGCAAGGCGTCATTCAGCGGCGACTTCGGTTCCGCGCCACTGGCGGGGCGTGGTCAATGCTCGGAATGGGCTTGATCGTGTTCGCCCTGGCCGTGTATCCGGCGTGGTCCATTGTTGCCGGCCATCGCTACCCTGAACTGCCGACATTTGGCCTGCCTTGCCCCACCGCATTGTTTACCGTTGGGATGCTCTCCCTCCTCACTGCTCCGTACCCGCGCGCGCCTCTCGCCGTACCTTGTCGCATGGTGTTTTGTGGGGGCACAAGCGGCGCTCTTCTTCGATGTTCCTCCGGATCTGACACTCCTCGCCGCCGCCGCAGTCGGCATTGCTCTGATCTTGCGGGCTCGTCCACTCCTCACCGGGCCTGCGGAACCGCCTTCATTCAGAAGGAGCGCGGCAGGCCAAGCAGGTGCTCGGCCACGAAGCTCAGGATCAGGTTGGTCGAGATCGGTGCGACCTGGTACAGGCGGGTCTCGCGAAACTTGCGCTCGACATCGTATTCGCAGGCGAAGCCGAACCCGCCGTGAAACTGGATCGCGGCATTGGCCGCCTCCCAACTCGCCTTGGCGGCCAGGTACTTGGCCATGTTGGCCTCGGCCCCGCAGGGCTGGTGCGCGTCGAACAGGTCGCAGGCCTGCCAACGCATCAGGTTGGCGGCCTCCACCTCGATGTAGGCCTCGGCGATCGGGAATTGCACGCCCTGATTCTGGCCGATCGGCCGGCCGAACACGACGCGGTCCTTGACATAAGCCGACACCCGGTCGATGAACCAGTGGCCGTCACCGATGCACTCCGCGGCGATCAGGGTGCGCTCGGCGTTCAGCCCGTCCAGCAGGTACCGGAACCCCAGGCCTTCCTCGCCGATCAGGTTCTCCGCCGGGATCTCGAGGTTCTCGAAGAAGAGTTCGTTGGTCTCGTGGTTGACCATGTTCGGGATCGGCCGCACCGTCAGCCCCTGGCCGACCGCGTCGCGCAGATCGACCATGAAGATCGACAGGCCCTCCGTCTTCTTCCGCACCTCGGCCAACGGTGTCGTGCGCGCGAGCAGGATCATGAAGTCGGAGTGCTGCACCCGCGAGATCCACACCTTCTGGCCGTTGACGACATAGCGGTCCCCGCGGCGCACGGCGCTGGTCTTGATCCGGGTGGTGTCGGTCCCGGTCGTGGGCTCGGTCACGCCCATCGATTGCAGCCGCCACTCGCCGCTGGCGATCTTCGGCAGGTACAGGTCCTTCTGGGCCGGGGAGCCGTGGCGCAACAGCGTGCCCATGTTGTACATCTGACCGTGGCAGGCGCCGGCATTGCCGCCGCAGCGGTTGATCTCCTCCATCACCACGCTCGCTTCGGACAGCCCCAGCCCGGAGCCGCCGTAGGCGGTCGGGATCATCGCGGCGAGCCAGCCGGCCTGGGTCAGCGCAGCGACGAAGGCCTCCGGGTAGGCACGCCGGGCGTCGACGTCGCGGTGGTACGCATCCGGGAAGTCGGCGCACAGGCCGCGGATGGCGTCGCGGATTTCCGGGTGTCTCTCGGGGGTGGTTCGCATGGCGTGGCGGTTCGGGCAGAAGTGATGTCGGCTTGGGCGCGAGCATGCGGGAGTCTTGCGGCCGAGGGAAGCTCAATCAGGCACAGGGGGGTTCGTACAATTCGAAGCGGCCCGCGGCGTGCCCCTCGACGCCGTTCCACGGACTGTCCGCATGCTCCCAGACATCGACTCCCTCGCGTTGTTCGTCCGCGCCGCGGAACTCCGCAGCCTCACGAAGGCGGCCGAAGCGTCGCACATCGGCCTGGCCGCCGCGAGCCGGCGCATGGCCCTGCTGGAACACCGGTTCAAGACCGCGCTGCTCGAGCGCTCGCCGCGCGGTGTCGAGCTGACGCCCGCCGGCGCGTCGCTGCTGGTGCATGCCAAGGCGCTGCTGATGCGCATGAACCAGATGCAGGCCGAGATGAACGACCATGCGACCGGCAAGCGCGGCGCCCTGCGCATCCTCGCCAACACTTCGGCGATGACGGAGTTCCTGCCCGACGACCTGGCCGACTACTCGCGCATCCATCCCGACGTGCGGCTGGTGGTGGAGGAGCGCTGGAGCGCGGAGATCGTCAAGGCGGTCCTGTCGGCCGACGCCGACATCGGCATCGTCGTCGAGGGTCTGCGCACCGAGGGGCTCGACATCCACCCGTACCGCAGCGACCGGATCTCCGCGGTGATGCCGGCCGATCACGCGCTGGCGGCGAACGCATCGATGCGCTTCGTCGACGTGCTCGAGCACGACGTCGTCGCGCTGGAGAGCGGCTCGTCGATGATGCGGCTGCTGGCCGAACAGGCCGTCGTCGCGGAGCGGACGCTGCAGCTGCGCATCCAGGTCCGCAGCTTCGAGGCCGTGTGCCGCATGGTGCAGGCCGGCCGCGGCATCGGTCTGCTGCCCCATCAGGCGGCACTGACGCTCGGCCAGGCGATGGGGCTGGTGGTGCGGCAGCTGCCGGAGGAATGGGCCGAGCGGCAGATGCTGATCTGCGTGCGCAAGGACCGCGCGGCCAACAGCTCGGTCGAGACCCTGCTGCAGCATCTGCGTTCGAGCGCGCCGGCCGCGGCCTGACGGCCGGACGGTCAGGCGCGCATGCGCCCGGACGCCGCAGGCGCCGCGTCGATCTCGCGCGCGCGGAGCCAGACCGGGCGGTCGACCATCTTCCCGTCGACCGCCACCGCGGCGCCACGGGCCGACGCCATGGCCTCGATGACGCGCCGCGCCCAGTCCCGCTCGCCGATCGAGGGCGCGAGTTCCTCGTGAACCCACGGGACCTGGCGCGGGTGGATGCACAGCCGCGCCTTCATCCCCAGCCGCCGGGCGCGGCGGGTGTCCTCGCGCACGCGCGCCTCGTCGTCGATCGCCGGCGTCACGCCGTCGATCGGCGCGGGCCGGCCGGCCAGGCGGCTGGCGAGCACCAGGCGCGAGCGGAAGTGGAGCAGCCCGTCGTCCTCGCCCTCGATGCCGAGGTCGGCCTGGAAGTCGATCGAGCCGAAGGCCAGGCGGCGCACGGCCGGTGACCGGGCGAGCACCTCGCACCGCGCGATGCCTTGCGCCGTCTCGATCAGCGGGATCAGCCCCAGGCCATGGTCCCCGCACCGGTCGAGCAGCGCGGCCGGCAGCTCCTCCGCCTTGGGCAGCACGAACCCGGCGAGCCCGGGCCGGCCCGCCAGCGCCAACTCATGCGGGAACCAGTCGCTGTCCGCGGCGTTGCAGCGGACCCAGACAGGGCGCTCGGCGCGCAGCCAGTCGGCGACGGCCGCGCGTGCGGTGTCGCGCCGCTCGGGCGGCACCGCGTCCTCGAGGTCGAGGATCACATCGTCGGCCGGGCTGGCCCAGGCCTTGTCGAAGCGCTCGGGGCGGTCGCCGGGCACGAACAGATAGCTGCGCGGTGCAGCGATCGGGGGGGAGAAGGGCTCGGGCATGCGGTCGATCGTCCCATGCGATGCGCGCGATATGGAATTCGAGAAAGGCGATCGCGGCCTTCGAAACCGCCACCCCTGGTGCAAACCCGAAGCTCGAATTTGGACAAGTCCGGCTTGCCCAGATTCCGATGGCCGCAAGCGCGAGCGTTTTGAAAAATGCGCTCCACGTCGAGGCGACCGTCCCGGGTCACCGATCCTGTCCACACACAAGGAGACTCCGAATGAAGAAGCTGATCCGCGCGAGCGCCCTCGGCCTGGGCCTGCTGGCTGCCGCCGCGTTGGCCCACGCGCAGGGCAAGCCGGCCGAGCTGAAGATCGGCATGACGACGTTCCTGTCCGGGCCAGCCGCCGTGTTCGGCATCCCGGGCAAGGCCGCCGCGGAGATCGTGATCGACGACATCAACGCGGCCGGCGGGGTGGGCGGCGCCAAGCTCAAGCCGGTGATCATCGACGAGGGCATCGGCGGCGACAAGCTGCTGTCGGAGTACCGCCGCGTGGTGCAGGAGGAAGGCGTCAAGGTCACGCTCGCGTCGATCTCGAGCGGCAACTGCAATGCGCTGGCGCCGGTGGCCGAGGACCTGAAGGTGCTCAACGTGATGTGGGACTGCGGTACCGAGAAGGTGCTCGAGAACCGCCGCTTCAAGTACGTCGTCCGCACCCAGGCGAACGCCACGTCGGAGATGGTCGCCACCGTGCTGCACCTGCTGCGGACCAAGCCCAACTTCAAGACCATCGCCGTCGTGAACCAGGACTACGCCTGGGGCCGCGACTCCTGGGAGATCTTCATCAGCACGCTGCGCGCGATGAAGCCGGACGTGCAGGTGGTCGCCGAGATGTTCCCGAAGTTCGGCGCGACCGACTTCAGCTCCGAGATCAGCCGCCTGCAGGCGCTCTCGCCGGACGTGATCCTCAGCACGTCGTGGGGCGGCGAGCTCGACACGCTGATCCGGCAGTCCGCGCAGCGCGGCCTCATCCGCACCTCCACCTGGGTGCTGCCGCTCGCCGAGAGCTCGCTCGAGCGCGTCGGCAAGGCGCTGCCGGACGGCGTGCTCGTGGGCATGCGCGGCGACCACTACTTCCTGCACCCCGAGCTGAAGGACGACGCCAAGCACAAGGCCTTCGTGGAGAAGTACCGCGCGAAGACCGGCCAGTACCCGATCTACTCGGCCTACCACGCGGCTGCCGCGATCCAGGCCGTGGCCGATGCCTACAACGCGGCCCTCAAGGCCGGCGGCGGCAACTGGCCGAGCACCGAACAGGTGGCCGACGCGATGCGCAGCCTGAAGTTCCGCGCAATGACCCGCCCGGTGCAGATGCGCGAGGACGGCCAGGGCCTGGAGGACCAGATGCTCGGCGTCACCAAGCTGACCGCCGCCTACCCGTTCCCGGTCATCCAGGGCCTGACGATCTACCCGGGCGAGATGGTCCAGAACCCGGTGGGCACCAAGTCGCCCGACTGGGTCAAGACGCTCAAGGTCGACCTGCTGAAGGACGCGCGGATCAAGACGTTCTGACCGACCGAAGATGAACGCCTCCCTGTTCCTCCTCGCGCTGCTGGACGGCACCACCCAGGCGGCCCTGCTGTTCCTGGTGGCGTTGGGCCTGACGCTGATCTTCGGCGTGATGCGCATCCTGAATGTCGCCCACGGCAGCTTCTATGCCTTCGGCGGGTACGCGGCCGCCAAGGTCAGCGCACTGCTCGCGAACGGGGAGTCGATCCCGCTGGCGTTGCTGGCGCTCCTGCTGGGCGCGCTGGCGATGGGCGTGCTGCTGGGCGTGATCATCGAGACCGGTCTGATCCGCCGCATCCTGACCATCGACCCGGTCATGCAGCTGCTCGCGACCTTCGCCGTCTTCATGATCATGGAAGACCTGCAGCGCATGCTCTGGGGCGCCAGCCCGGTGTCGGTGACCCACGCGGTCGATGCGATGGGGACGATCAAGGTCGGCAGCGTCACCTACACCGCCTACCAGCTGCTGTTGCTGCCGGTGGCCGCGATCGCCGTGTTCTTCGGGCTGCGCTGGTCGCTGGGCCACACCCGCTTCGGCCGCCAGATCATGGCCGTGACCCACCACGGCGAGGTCGCCAGTGCGATGGGCATCAACGCCCGTCGCATCGGGCTGATCACCTTCTGCCTCGGGGCGGTGATGGGCACGCTCGGCGGGGCGCTCGCCTCGCCGACCACGGCGCTGGTGCCCGGCATCGGTGGCGACATGATGGTGCTCTCGTTCGCGGTGGTCGCGGTGGCCGGGCTCGGGCAGATCACCGGCACGGCGATCGCGGCGCTGCTGATCGGCATGGGCAAGGCGTTCGCGGTCTACCTGCTGCCCGAACTCGACGTGCTGGTGCCCTACCTGATCATGCTGCTGGTGCTGCTGTGGCGACCCCAGGGCCTGTTCGCCGTCGCCGAAGCGCGGAGGGTGTGATGCTGGTGCGCCTGTCTCCCGCAATGATCGCCGGCCTCTCGCTGGTGCTCGGACTGCTGTTCCCGTGGCTGAAGACGCCGCTCATCATCGGGCTGTCCTACGGCTTCGCGGCGCTCGGCGTGGGCATCCTGATCCGCGCCGGGCAGGTGTCGTTCGGCCACGCCGGCTTCACCTGCCTGTCGGGCTACGCGCTCGTCGCGATCTCGCGAACCTGGCCGCAGGTGGACGGCGCCCTGCTGCTGGCTGCGGGGGCCGTGGCGGGTCTGCTCAGCGGCGCGATCGTCGGCCCGTTCATGGCGCGCTACCGCGGCATCTTCTTCGGCATGCTGAACCTCGCGCTGTCGATGGTGCTGTTCGCGGTGCTCGGCAAGTTCTACAACGTCACCGGCGGCACCGACGGACTGCGCCTCGAGCGCCCGCCGTTCTTCGGCCAGGTGCTGGAGCGGGCCGGCTACGAGACGGCGCTGCTGGTGCTGAGCGCGCTGCTCGTGGTGGCCGTGTGCATGCTGGTGCGGCGCTTCTACGCCTCGCCGACCGGGCAGGCGCTGAGCGCGATCAAGACCAACGAGGTGCGCCTCGAGTACCTGGGCATCTCCGCCCGCCGGGTCTTCTACAAGGGCTACATCGCCTCCGCCGTGCTGTGCGGCTTCTCGGGCGGCATGTTCGCTCTGGTGCAAGGCATGGTGACGCCCGAGATGGGCTACTGGGTCCGCTCCGGCGAGTACGTGTTCATCGCCGTGCTGGGCGGCACGATGCAGCCGGTGGGCGCCTTCCTCGGCGCGATCGCGTTCGAGTTCCTGAAGCTGTTCGCCGCTTCGGCGCTCACCGGCGCGTGGCAGATGGTGATCGGCACCGTGTTGCTGGCGTTGATCTTCCTCGCGCCGGCCGGCCTGGTGGCCTGGCTGGTCCGCCTCGACAAGAAGCGCCCGGCGAACTGACATGGCTGCACTGCTCCAGACACGCGGCCTCACGCTCAAGTTCGGCGGGGTCGTGGCCGCCGACGGCATCGACTTCGACCTGCAGGCCGGCGAGCGGCTCGCGGTCATCGGCGCCAACGGCGCGGGCAAGACGACCTTCATCAACATGGTCACCGGCTACATCAAGCCCTCCAGCGGCGAGATCCGCTTCGACGGGGCCGAGATCACCCGCCAGCACCCGCGTCAGATCGTGCGGCGCGGCATCGGCCGCTCGTTCCAGCTGCCGCAGCTGTTCCTGGACCACACCGTGCGCCAGAGCGTCGAACTGGCGATCGCGGCGCGCCTGGGACGGATGCGCCTGTTCCGACCGATCGAGCGCTGCGTCGATCGCGCCGAGGTGGACCACGTGCTGGACGTCGTCGGGATGGCAGCGCGGGCCGACGACCGCTGCGACGGCCTGCCCGAAGGGCACCGCAAGCTGCTCGACATCGCGATGGCGCTCGTGCTGCGACCGAAGCTGCTGATCATGGACGAGCCGACCAGCGGCGTCGCCGCCGACGAGAAGCATCCGTTGATGGCCACGATCATGAAGGCGCTGTCCGAACGCAGCGTGACCGCCATCTTCGTCGAGCACGACGTCGACATCGTCAACCAGTACGCGACCCGGGTAGCCGCCTGGATCTCCGGCCGGATCGCCGCGGACGGGCCGCCCGGCGTCGTGATGAACGACCCGGAAGTCCGCACCGTGGTGCTCGGGCATTGAGGAGCCACGCATGCTGACGCTGAACAACGTGTCCGTCGACATAGCCGGCATCCCGGTGCTGCGCCACCTGACGGTCGAGATGCGGTCCGGCGCGACCTACGCGGTCGTCGGTCGCAACGGTGCCGGCAAGACCACGCTGCTGCGCACGATCATGGGCTTCACGGCCGTGCGGGAAGGCACCGTCGAGCTCGCCGACGTGGATCTGCGTGCGCAGCCGCCGCACGCCCGCGCCGGGCTCGGTGTGGGCTACGCGCCGGAGGAGCGCGTCCTGTTCCCGACGATGACCGTGCTCGACAACCTGCGCCTGCCGTGCGAGGCGATCGGCATGACCGACGCCGAGATCCAGAAGCGCGTGGCCGAAGCGGTCGAGATCGTGCCGCAGATCGAGGAGATGCTGCCGCGGTCCGCGGCGGCCCTGTCCGGCGGGCAGGGGAAGATGGCCGCACTGGCCCGCGCGCTGATGGTCGGCACCCGCCTGGTCCTGGTCGACGAGCCGTTCCAGGGACTCGCGCCGGCACTGGCGCGCCAGTACGCCGAGGCGTTGAGCCGCATGTACCGGCTGCGGCCCGAGCTGTGCATGGTCATCACGGAATCGAACCGCGCGCTGCTCGACCGGGTCGAGTGCACGACGCTCGCGCTCGAGCGCGGCGAGCTCGCCGTCGAGCCCGGACCCGGCGGCCCGGCCCGTTCCGTGGCGGCCGCCCTCGCCTTCCATTGACCCCGCGTCCCTCCAGACAGGAACCCTCATGCGTCACGACGATCCCGTCCTCTTCCCCGCTGCCGTCGGCCGGTTCGACGGGCTGCCGCTGTACCGCCACCTGATCGCCAACCAGTGGGTGGGCGGCGGCGGTGCGCCACTGACCGTGCTGGCGCCCGCCACCGCGACGCGGTTCGCCTACCTGTCGAGCGGCGGGGCGGCCGAGATCGACCGGGCCGTCGCCGCCGCGCGCGCCGCCCTGGCCGGCGACTGGGGTCGCACCACGGCCACCGACCGCGGCCGGCTGATGATGCGGTTCGCGGCGCTCGTGCTGGACCACGTCGAGCGGCTGGCATGGCTCGAGGCGCACGACACCGGCAAGCCGATCTCGCAGGCCCGCGCCGACATGCGCGCGGTGGCGCGCTACTTCGAGTTCTACGGCGGCGCCGCCGACAAGGTGCACGGCGAGGTGATCCCGTACCTCGACGGCTACAACGTCACCATGGTCCGCGAGCCGCTCGGCGTCACCGCGCACATCACACCGTGGAACTATCCGGCGCAGATGTTCGGCCGCACGATCGCCCCGGCGCTGGCGATGGGCAATGCCGCCGTGCTGAAGCCGGCCGAGGAGGCGTGCGTCGTCTGCCTCGAGCTGGGGCGGCTGGCCATCGAGGCCGGCTTTCCGCCCGGTGCGCTGAACATCGTCACCGGGCTGGGCGAGCAGGCCGGCGCGGCGCTCACGCGCCATCCGGGCATCAACTTCGTCTCCTTCACCGGCTCGCCGGAGGTGGGCAGGCTGGTGCAGGAGGCGGCGGCGATCCACCACGTGCCGGTCGTGCTCGAGCTCGGTGGCAAGTCGCCCCAGGTGGTGTTCGCCGATGCCGACCTGGAGGCCGCCGCGGCGGCGGTGTGCAAGGCGATCACGCAGAACGCCGGGCAGACCTGCTCGGCGGGCAGCCGCGTGGTGGTCGAGCGCTCGATCTTCGAGCCGTTCATGGCACTCGTCGCACAGCGCTTCGCCGACCTGCAGATCGGCCGGCCCGAGGACGATGCCGACCTCGGACCGGTGATCAACGAGGTCCAGCAGCGGCGCATCCTCGGCTTCATCGACAACGCGGTGAAGGACGGCGTACCGGTGCTGGCCCAGGTCCGCCCGGCAGCCGAGCTGGCGCACGGGTTCTTCGTGCCGCCGACCGTCTTCGGGCCGGTCGCGATCGACCACCCGGTGGCCTGCCAGGAGATCTTCGGTCCGGTGCTCGCGGCGCAGGTGTTCGACAGCGAGGACGTGGCCGTCGCGATCGCCAACGGCACGGAGTTCGGGCTCGTGGCGGGCGTGTGGACGCGCGATGGCGCGCGCCAGCAGCGACTGGCCAAGCGCATCGTCTCCGGCCAGGTCTTCATCAACTGCTACGGCGCCGGAGGCGGCGTCGAACTGCCGTTCGGCGGCACCAAGCGCAGCGGCCACGGCCGCGAGAAGGGCCTGATGGCGCTCGAGGAACTGAGCACCACCAAGACCGTCGTCAACTACCACGGCTGATGCGGGCGCACGTCCCGCGACACCCGCGACTCCACGAGGAACCCACCATGAATCAGCTCCAAGGCAAGGTCGCCATCGTCACCGGCGGCGCCGCCGGCTTCGGCGAAGGCATCGTGCGCCTGTTCGTGAATGAAGGCGCGCGCGTCGTCATCGCCGACCTCGACACCGCGAAGGGCCAGGCGCTGGCCGGCGCGCTCGGCGCGGCAACTCACTTCTTCCGCTGCGACGTCTCCAGCCGCGCCGACATCGACGCGCTGGTCGAGGCCTGCGTCGGCACCTTCGGCGCACCGGACATCGTCGTCAACAACGCCGGCACCACGCACGACAACCAGCCGATGCTGCAGGTCGACGAGAAGACCTTCGACCGCATGTTCGCGGTCAACGTCAAGTCGATCTACCACATGGCCCACGCGGTCGTGCCGCTGATGCGCGAGCGGAAGAAGGGTGTGATCCTGAACGTCGGCTCGACGGCCGGCATCCGGCCGCGGCCCGGCCTCACCTGGTACAACGGCAGCAAGGGCGCGGTCAATCTTCTGTCGAAGTCGATGGCCGTCGAGCTCGGGCCCGATGGCATCCGCGTCAACGCGATCTGCCCGGTCATGGGCGAGACGGCCCTGCTCGAGAAGTTCATGGGCATGCCCGACACCCCCGCGAACCGCGCCCGCTTCCTGGCCACGATCCCGCTCGGCCGCCTGTGCCGGCCGGCGGACGTCGCCAACGCGGCGCTGTACCTCGCCAGCGATGCGGCCGAGTTCATCAGCGGCGTCGAGTTTCCCGTGGATGGCGCCCGCACGGTGTGATCCACTCTCCCGGCACCTCAACCTTCGACGCCCATGACCATCAAACCTCTGCAAGGCATCGTCGTCGTCGCGCTCGAGCAGGCGGTGGCAGCCCCGTATTGCTCGAGCCGCCTGGCCGATGCCGGCGCGCGGGTGATCAAGATCGAACGGCCCGAGGGCGACTTCGCCCGCGGCTACGACAAGGCGGTGCACGGCGAGTCGTCGTACTTCGTCTGGATCAACCGCGGCAAGGAGTCGGTTGCGCTCGACCTGCGGCAGGAGAACGCGAAGGCGACGCTGGCCGAGCTCGTCGCCGGCGCGGACGTGTTCATCCAGAACCTCGCGCCGGGCGCCGCCGAGCGGCTCGGCTTCGGCTCGGACAGCCTGCGTGCGCGCCACCCGCGGCTGATCACCTGCGACATTTCCGGCTACGGCGAGAGCGGCCCGCTGAAGAACCTGAAGGCCTACGACCTGCTCGTGCAGGCCGAGAGCGGCCTGGTCGCGGTCAGCGGCGCGCCCGGGCCGTGGGGCCGCATCGGCGTGTCGATCTGCGACATCACGGCCGGCATGAACGCGCTGATCGGCATCCAGCAGGCCCTGCTGCAGCTGGCCCGCACCGGCACCGGCAGCGGCATCAAGGTCTCGCTGTTCGATTCGGCGGCGGAACTGATGGCCGTGCCGTACCTGCAGGCGCGCTACGGCGACAGCGCACCCGACCGCGTCGGCCTGAAGCACCCGAGCATCGCGCCGTATGGCGCGTTCACCTGCACCGACGGCCGCGAGATCGTGCTGTCGATCCAGAACGAGCGCGAGTGGGTCAGCTTCTGCACCTCGGTGGTCCGCCTGCCCGAGCTCGCCACCGATGCGCGCTTCGACAGCAACAGCCGGCGCACCGCGAACCGGGACGACCTCGAGGCCCGCATCCAGCAGGTCTTCTCGGGGCTGACCTACGCCGAGGCGGTCGACCGCCTGACCGAGGCGCAGACGGCGTTCGGTGCGATCAATTCCGTGCACGACCTGATCCAGCATCCGCAACTGCGAACCCGTGACATGGACGTCCACGGGATGACCGTCCAGGTGCCGGCGCCACCGTACGTCACCGAGTGGGACGAGCCGACCTTCGCCCCACTGCCGGCCATCGGACAACACGCCGAGCTGCCACCGCGCCGGTCCGGCGGCTGAGTCGCTCCCGACCGCGACGCGTCGCACGCAGCGAAGCGCTGCGCCCGCAATCGCCTGCCTCGCGCAGGCTTCTCGTCGTGGGCCGCACCGCGTGGATTGGGGTTGTTCCGGACTTCGAACGGCGCATAGCCCTCTTGACCAAGTTCTGATTCCAGCCGTGGCCCTTCGATTCCTAAGCTGCGCACCCGGGACATCGACAAGGAGACAAGCAGTGAAGATCAAGGTCAATGGCAAGCGCAGCGAGGTCGAGGCGACACCCGACACGCCGCTCCTGTGGGTGCTGCGCGATCACCTCCAGCTGACGGGGACGAAATACGGCTGCGGCATTGCGCAGTGCGGCGCTTGCACCGTGCATCTCGATGGCCAGACGGTGCGCTCGTGCTCGGTCCCGCTCGCGGCGGTGGGTGGTCGCTCGGTCACCACGATCGAAGGCCTGTCGAAGGCCGGCGAGCACCCGTTGCAGAAAAGCTGGGTCAAGCTCGACGTGCCGCAGTGCGGCTACTGCCAGAGCGGCATGCTGATGAGCGCCGCGGCCCTGCTGACGCGCAAGGCCCGGCCCAGCGATGCCGACATCGACGAGGCGATGGGCTCGCAGATCTGCCGCTGTGGCACCTTCAACCGCATCCGTGCCGCGATCCACGATGCTGCGGGCCAGGCCGACCCATCGGCGCGCTTCATGGCGTGGGTCGACGACGCGGTCCCGGCGGGCCCCTGCGGCGGCGCGTGCGAACACGTCGGGAGCGTCGCATGAACGCGCTCGAACACGCCTTCCGCCTGAAGCGCCAGGCCGATGCGGCGGCCCGGCTCTCGCGTCGCACGTTCCTGAAGACGGTCGGCGGCGGCGCCGGGGCGCTGTGCATCGGATTCGGCTTCGCCGAAGCGGCGCCCCGCGAGGCCGGCACGACGCAGCTCAATGCGTTCGTCCGCATCGCCGCCGACGACGCGGTGACGATCGTCATCCCGTCGTCCGAGATGGGTCAGGGCGTTGCCTCGTCGCTCGCGATGGCGCTCGCGGACGAACTCGACTGCGACTGGAAGAAGGTCGGCTTCGAGTTCGCGCCGGTCGACGCCGGCTACAAGAACCTGATCTACGGCCTGCAGCTGACGGGCGGCTCGACGACCGTTCGCAGCTTCTGGGAGCCGATGGCGAAGACCGGCGCCGCGGCGCGCCAGATGCTCGTCGAGGCCGCGGCGCAACGCTGGAACGTGCCGACGACCGAGCTCGCGACCGCGGGCGGCGTGGTCACGCACAAGGGCTCGGGTCGCAAGGCGCGCTACGGCGAACTGGCCGCGTCGGCCGCGAAGCTGACACCGCCGGCCGAGCCGGCCATGAAGGCGCCGGCCGACCGCAAGCTTGTGGGCAAGCGGGTGCGCCGCCTCGACGCGGTGGCCAAGGTCACCGGCCGCGCGACCTACGCGATGGACGTGCAGCTGCCCGGGCTGCTGGTCGCGTCGATCGCCCTGCCGCCGGTCCATGGCGCCAAGGTCAAGGGCTTCGATGCCGCCAAGGCGATGGCGGTGCCGGGCGTGCAGAAGGTCGTGCCGTTCAGCGCCGGCGTGGCCGTGCTGGCGAAAGACTTCTGGACCGCGAAGAAGGGCCGCGACGCGCTGGTCGACGCGATCCAGTGGGACGCCGGCGACATGCGTTTCCTCAGCAGCGACGCGCTGCGCGATCGCATGGTTCGCGCCGCCGAGACGCCCGGGCTGGAAGCCGCGCCGGTCGGCGACGCCGCGAAGGTGTTCGATGCGCCCGGCGCGCGCGTGGTCGAGGCCGAGTACCACGTGCCCTACGTCGCGCACTGCTGCATGGAGCCGATGAACACGACGGCGTGGGTGCGGCCCGACGGGGTCGAGATCTGGTCGCCGACGCAGTTCCAGTTCGTCAACGCCGACCAGTGCGCGAAGGTCGGCGGCGTCAAGCCCGAGCAGGTCAGGGTCCACACGACGATGCTCGGCGGCGGCTTCGGCCGGCGCTTCGGCGTCGACTTCGTCCAGTACGCGCTCGAGGTCGCCAAGGGCGCGGGCACGCCGGTGCGCCTGGTCTATGCGCGCGAGGACGACATGCGGGCGCACTTCTACCGCCCGGCGCAGTTCGCGCGGATGCGCGCGGTGCTCGGCAGCGACGGCAGCATCCAGGCGATGCACGCGCGGCTGGTGAGCAGCTCGATCTTCGCGGCGGCCGGCTTCCCGCTCGAGAAGAGCGGGCTCGACCCGTCGGCCGTCGAAGGGATCCACGGCAACGTCTACGAGCTGCCGAACCTCGCGGTCGAGTGGGTGCGCTACGAGCCGGGGCCGCACGTCTGGTTCTGGCGCTCGGTCGGGCATTCGCAGAACGGCTTCGTGAACGAGAGCTTCGTCGACGAACTGGCCGCCGCAGTGGGGCAGGACCCGGTCGAGTTCCGCCTGCGCCACCTGAAGAACAAGCCGCGCCACGCCGCGGTGCTGCGCGCCGCCGCCGAGAAAGCCGGCTGGGGCAAGCCGCTGCCGGCAGGCCGCGCGCACGGCATCGCGCTCCACGAGTCGTTCGACACGATCGTCGCCCACGTCGCCGAGGTCTCGATCGACGGCGGCAGCATCCGCGTCCACCGCGTCAGCTCGGCGGTGGACGGCGGGCGGTACATCAGTCCGGCCACGGTCGAGGCGCAGGTCGAGAGCTCGATCGCGACCGGGCTGTCGCAGGCGCTGCACATGAAGATCACGTTCAAGGACGGGCGTGTCGAGCAGAGCAACTTCCACGACCACCCGGTGCTGCGCCTGGCCGAGATGCCGAAGGTCGACGTCGTGCTCATCGAGAGCGGGGCCAAGCCCGGCGGCATGGGCGAGCCCGCCACGCCGGGCGTGGCCCCGGCGGTGGCGAACGCCGTCGCCAAGCTGACCGGCAAGCGGCAGCGCGAGCTCCCGCTGCGCGCCTGAATCCACCCGCAAGCGAACCACAACGACAACCCCTGGAGACAACATGACGACCCTGTCACCCCGATTCGCCGCGTTCACGCTGCTGGCGCTGGCCTCTGCCGCGATGGCGCAGACCTCGGCCGACCTGCTGGCCGACGGCAGGAAGACCGACAGCGTGCTCGTGCACGGCATGGGCTACGGCGCGCAGCGCCACAGCGCGCTCGCGCAGATCAACACCGACAACGTCAAGAAGCTCGTGCCCGTGTGGACCCAGAGCCTGGGCAACAACCTGGGCCAGGAGGCGATGCCGGTGCTGTACGACGGCGTGCTCTATATCCCGACCCACGACTCGACCGTCGCAATCGACGCGCTGACGGGCAAGCAGCTGTGGAAGACCGGCCTCGAGTTCGCCGCCGACGTGTCCAAGGTCGTCTGCTGCGGGCTGGTCAACCGCGGCGTGGCCCTCTACGAAGGCAAGGTCTACCGCGGCACGCTGGATGCGCACATCCAGGCGCTCGACGCCAAGACCGGCAAGCAGGTCTGGAAGGCCAAGCTCGCCGAGTACAAGGAGGGCTACTCGGTCACGGGCGCGCCGCTGATCGTCGGTGGGGTGCTGATCACCGGCATGGCCGGCGCGGAGTACGGCACGCGCGGCTTCATCGACGGCCTCGACCCGGCCACCGGCAAGCAGCTCTGGCGCCGCTACACCACGGCCGCGCCCGGCGAGAAGGGGGGCGACAGCTGGCCCGGCGACGCGCACCTCAAGGGCGGCGGCTCGACCTGGCTGACCGGCAGCTACGACGCCGAGCAGGACCTGGTGTTCTGGGGCACCGGCAACGCCGGCCCGTGGAATGCCGCGGTGCGCAAGGGCGACAACCTCTACACCGCGTCGGTGCTGGCGATCCGGCCGAAGACCGGCGAGGTGGTGTGGCACTACCAGTTCAATCCGAACGATACCTTCGACTACGACGGCACCAACGAGATGGTGCAGGCCGACATCCGGGTGGGCGGCGAGCTGAAGAAGGTCATCCTGCATGCCAACCGCAACGGCTTCCTGTACATGCTGGACCGCACCAACGGCAAGGTGCTCGCGGCGAACACGTTCGTACCGAAGGTGAACTGGGCCTCGGGCATCGACCTGACGACCGGCCGCCCTATCGACACCGAGGTGACGACCAAGGCACGCAACGGCGAGAAGACCGAGGTCTGGCCGGGCGCGCTCGGCGCGAAGAACTGGCCACCGATGTCGTTCAGCCCGAAGACCGGTCTGGTCTACCTGAACGCCATCCACGCCGGCATGCCCTACAAGACCGTGACCCCGGAGTACAAGCAGGGCGAGTTCTACCTGGCGATCGACTTCACCGGCTTCGCCTATCCCGAGGGACCGCGCGGCTTCTTCAAGGCGATCGATCCGGTCTCGGGCAAGGAGAAGTGGTCGATCCCGCGCGACATCCCCAGCTACTCCGGCGTGCTGACCACCGCCGGGGGTCTGGTCTTCACCGGCACGATGACCGGCGAGTTCGAGGCGCGCGACGCGTCGAACGGCACGCTGCTCTGGTCGTACCGCACCGGCTCGGCCTCGATGGGCCAGCCGATCACCTGGACGCATAAGGGGCGGCAGTACATCACCGCGCTCTCCGGCATTGGCGGCGTCTACCCGCTGTTCTCGGGCGACGAGCGCCTGGCCTCCGTGCCGGCGGGCGGCGCGGTGTGGACCTTCGCGGTGCCGCAGTGATGCGGGAGGCGATCCGGCGGTCGAGCGTGGCCCTCCTCGCGGCGCTCGCGCTGGGGTGGCTGCCGGCACCGCCGGCGCGCGCCCAGGCGACCGCAGCGGCGGGCTCCGAGCGCGCGACCCCGGACACGGATCTGGCGCAGGCGGGCCGGCGCCTCTACGGCCAGAACTGCTCGCATTGCCACGGCTTCAACATGGTCAACCCCGGCACCGTGTCCTATGACCTGCGCAAGTTCCCGCTCGAAGATCCGGACCGGTTCTTCCACTCGGTGCGCGAAGGCAAGGGCAGCATGCCGGCCTGGAAGAACTCGCTGACCAGCGAGCAGATCGCGAAGATCTGGGCCTACGTCCAGACGCGGGGAACGCCGTGACGCAATGCACCCGCTGGTCCGCGCTCGTCGCGTTCTCGCTGGTCGCGGCGGGCGCGCTGGCGCAGCAGGCCGCGCCGGTCCGGGTGTGCCTGCCCGAGGACAGCGAACCGTATTCCACGCTCCAGCAGGGCCAGCCGCGCGGCCTGGACGTCGCGATCCTGCAGGCCGCGGTGCAGCGGCTCGGGCGCGCGTTCCAGCCGGTCTGGTTCGAGAGCCGCTACGACAGCCAGGGCAACGACTCGCTCGACGCGCGCGCCCTGCTCGCCGCGAACGCGTGCGATCTGGTCGCCGGCGTGCCGCTTTACGAACCGCATCTCGCACCGATGATCGCCGAGAAGGCGCGCACGCCCGACTATCCGGGGGCCCAGCCCTTGCGGCAGCGCCCGTGGCAGACCCTGGTCCCCGTGACCGGCCGCGCCCCCTACCGCGCGTCGGCGCTGACCTTGATCGCACGCGAGCCGAACGACGCCGCGGTCGCTGCGCTCGAGTCGCTTCGAGGGCGGTCGGTGGCCGTGCGCGCCGGCTCGATGGCCGCGCTCGCGCTCGCGGGTTGGCGTTCGGGCGCGCTGGCCTCGTCGATCAGGGGCTACAACCTTCGCGATGATCTGCTGGGCGCCGTCGCGGCGGGCCGCGCCGACTTCGCGCTGGTGGACATCGCCGTCTGGGACCGGTACCGGGCGGCTCACCCGCAGACCGCGCTGTCCCGCACGGCGTTCGAGCATCCGCTGAAGATCAACATCGGCGTGCTGGCACGTTCCACCGACGAGCCCTTGTTGCGTGATGTCGAGACCGCCGTAGTGGCGGCACGGGCTGCTGAAGAGATCGCCGCCATGGCGAGCGCGGCCGGTGCCACCTGGATCGCGCCGGTGGCCCCCGTCGTGCGGCCGACGCTGTCGCTGCGCGACTTCCTGTCGGCAGGCGGCTAACGTACAGGGCGAACGCGCCGCCCTCGCGCCGGTCAGGCCTTCACTTCGACCACCGGTTCGAAACCCCCGAAGATCATGCGTTTGCCGTCGAAGGGCATGGGCAGGTTGCCGGGTGCGGACGGGTCCATCCGCGGGTCTTCCATCATCTTCTTCATGCCGGCGTCGCGCGTGGCCTTGTCCGGCCATTCGACCCATGAAAAGGCCACCGTCTCTTCGGCCGTGGCCTGGACGGCGCGGCGGAAGTCGGTGACCTTCCCGTCGGGGACGTCGTCGCCCCAACCCTCGACCACCCGGATCGCGCCGAGCTCGAGAAAGATCGGGTCGAGCTGGCGCGCGTGCTCGATGAACTTCTGCTTGTTGGCGGTGGGAACCGCGATCACGAAACCATCGATGTAGGACATGTCTTCACTCCTGTGAGGTTGACCGGTCGGCGCGCCCAACTGAGGGCGCCGCACATCTCATCGACGAGCGACGGGACGCCGGATCGACATCATCCGCCCGACAGGCGGCGTGCGACCATGCGAGCTTGACCTGCACGTCCACTCCCGCTCGCGCGATCTGCCCGCGCTGCCTGCGTCCGACGCCGACCTGCCTGTGCGCGCTGGCGGCGCCCACTGCCCATGTCACCGAGGTGCTGGTGCTGCAACACCCGCAGGAACAGCGCCAGGCGAAGAACAGCGTGGCGCTGCTGCGGCTGTCGCTCGCACGCTGCGAGGTCGTGGTCGGCGAGCGCTTCACGCACGACGCGTTGCAGGCGCTGCTGTGGCGCCCCGGGCGGGACACGCGGCTGCTGTACCCCGACGTGCCCGCGGCGCCGGCGCCTGCTGCAACGGCGGCGACCGCCGGTTCGACGCCCGTGCGGCTGGTGGTGCTCGACGCCACGTGGCGCAAGAGCCTGCGGATGCTGCTCGAGCACCCGGCGCTGGCCGCGCTGCCGCGACTGTCGCTCGACACACCGGCACCCACCCGCTACCGCGCAATCCGCGCGGCACGGCGCGCCGACCAGGTCTCGACGCTGGAAGCGACCGTGCACGCCCTGGCGATGCTGGAGGGTCCGTCCTTCGACGCCGCGCCCCTGCTCGACGCGTTCGGACGCTCCGTCGCCGGCGTGGCGGCTCGACAGCCGCACGACGGGCGCCCAGTCCCGGGCGTCACACCGGGTTAACCCTCGCGGTGGGCGCTTGCAATCGCCCCAGCCGGACCGTATTATTTACCGACCGGACGGTCGAATATGTTTTGTCGGGGCACTCGCAAGCCCTTTTGACCGATTCCCGGGCGCGCCGCACACTGGCTGCCTCCCCTTCCGCTGGCAAAGGTTTTCATGGGCTATTCGTTGAACAAGCAGACGACCGTCGCGGTCATCGGTGCCGGCAGCATGGGTGCCGGCATCGCGCAGCTGGCCGCACAGTCGGGCCACGCAGTGCGCCTGCATGACGCACAGGCCGGCGCCGCCGGAGCGGCGCTGACGCGAATCGGTGCCGACCTGGATGGCGCCGTCAGGCGTGGCAAGCTCGACGCCGCCGAGCGCGATGCCGTGCACGCCCGCATCACGGTGGCCGATTCGATCGCCGCGCTCGCGGGCTGCGGGCTGGTCGTCGAGGCGATCGTCGAGAAGCTCGAGGTCAAGCGCCAGGTCTTCGCGCAGCTCGAGGCCGCGCTCGGCCCCGACGCGGTGCTCGCGACCAACACCTCGTCGATCTCGATCACTGCGGTCGCGCAGGGCCTGCAGCGGCCGCAGCGGTTGATCGGCTGGCACTTCTTCAACCCGGCCACGCGGATGAAGCTGGTGGAGGTGATCGCCGGCGTCGAGACCGACCCCGCGCTGGTGCCGGCGCTGCATGCGCTGTCGAAGGCCTGGGGCAAGACCTCGGTCGACGCGCCGAACGCGCCCGGCTTCATCGTCAACCGCGTCGCGCGGCCGTACTACGCCGAGGGGCTGCGCCTGCTGGCCGAGCGGCTCGCGCCCGCGCCGGCGATCGACCGACTGATGCGCGAGGCCGGCGGCTTCGCGCTCGGGCCGTTCGAGTTGATGGACCTGATCGGGCTGGACGTGAACCTGTCAGTGACCGAGTCGGTGTTCCAGGCCACCGCCTACGACCCGCGCTATGCGCCGCACCTGATCCAGCAGGAGCTGGTGCGCAGCGGCCGCTTCGGCCGCAAGAGCGGGCGCGGTTTCTATGCCTACGGCAAGGACGTGGCCGCGCCGGTCGTCGCGACCGTGGCGCCGGCCGACGGCAACGGCACGCTCGACGTGGCAGCCGAGGCCGGCCTGCTCGCACCGCTGGTCGAGCGCCTGCTTGGCGCCGGCGTGCACATCGTTCGCCGCACCGACCTGCCGGCCGAGACGCTGGCGATCGGCGATCTGCGCATCGCGCTGACGGACGGACGCACCGCCGCCGAGCGCTGCGACGGTGGCGCGCTGATCCTGCTCGACCTGGCGCGCGACTTCTCGACCACGACGACGCTCGGCGCCACCGCCAGCCCCGCGGCCGCCGCGTGCCTGCCGGCCCTGGCAGGGCTGCTGCAGGCCGCGAAGATCGCGCTGATCGAACTCGACGACGTGGCTGGCCTGGCGCTGATGCGCATCGTCTGCTGCCTCGCGAACGAAGGCGCCGACGTGATGACCTGGACCGGCACGACCGCGAAGGACATCGACACCTCGATGGTGCTGGGCACCGCGTACCCGGTGGGCCCGCTGGCCTGGGCCGATGCGCTCGGCGCGGCGCGCGTCGCGACCGTGCTCGCGAACCTGCAGGCGCACTACGGCGAAGTGCGTTACCGGCGTGCGCCCCGGTTGTCGCGGCTGCAGCACACCGGCGCGCGCTTCCATGGTTGAGCCGCGCGACGCTCAAGCGACCGCCGAGCATGTGCGCGACGGCATGCTCGCGAACGACCGCGCGACCAAGATGCTCGGCATGACGATCGTCGAGATCGCCCCCGGCCGCGCGACGCTGACGATGCCGGTGCGCGACGACATGCTGAACGGTCACGACATCTGCCACGGCGGCCTGATCGCCACGCTCGCCGATTCGGCGTTCGCGTTCGCCTGCAACTCGTACGACGAGCTGACCGTGGCCTCCGGCTTCGCGGTCGACTTCGTTGCGCCGGGCCGCGGCGGCGACGTGCTGACCGCGCGCTGCAGCGAGGTGACCAAGGCCGGCCGCACCGGCGTCTACGACACCGAGGTCACGAATCAGCGCGGCGAACGGGTCGCGCTGTTCCGCGGCCGCTCGTACACGATGAAGGGCAAACCGGCGGTCCCCGATCGCACCGCCGGCTGACCCACGCACAGGAGACCCATCGACATGTCAGCCCGACACCCCGCGCCCGGTGAACTCGACCGGATCGAGACGGCCAGCCGCGACGAGATCACCGCGCTGCAGCTGCAGCGCCTGAAGGCGACGCTGCAGCGCGCCTACGCGAACGTGCCGCACTACAAGCAGGCGTTCGATGCGAAGGGCGTGCACCCGGACGACCTGAAGCAGCTCGCCGACCTGGCGAAGTTCCCGTTCACGGTCAAGAAGGACCTGCGCGACAACTACCCGTTCGGCCTGTTCGCGGTGCCGCGCGAAGAGGTCGTGCGGCTGCACGCGTCGAGCGGCACCACCGGCAAGCCGACCGTGGTCGGCTACACCGCGAACGACATCTCGACCTGGGCCGACCTGGTCGCGCGCTCGATCCGCGCGGCCGGCGGGCGCAAGGGCGACATCATCCAGGTGGCGTACGGCTACGGCCTGTTCACCGGCGGCCTCGGTGCGCATTACGGCGCCGAGCGTCTCGGCTGCACGGTGATCCCGATGTCGGGCGGGCAGACCGAGAAGCAGATCCAGCTGATCCAGGACTTCCAGCCCAAGATCATCATGGTCACGCCGAGCTACATGCAGGTGATCATCGAGGAGATGACGCGCCGCGGCATCGATCCGCGCGAAAGTTCGCTGAAGATCGGCATCTTCGGCGCCGAGCCCTGGACCGAGGCGATGCGGCGCGAGATCGAGACCAAGGCCGGCATCGACGCGGTCGACATCTACGGCCTCAGCGAAGTGATGGGCCCCGGCGTGGCGAGCGAGTGCGTCGAGACCAAGGACGGCCCGGTGGTGTGGGAAGACCACTTCCTGCCCGAGATCATCGACCCGGAGACCGGAGAAGTCTTGCCCGACGGCAGCGAAGGCGAGCTCGTCTTCACCTCGCTGACAAAGGAAGCGCTGCCGATCATCCGCTACCGCACCCGCGACCTCACGCGCCTGCTGCCGCCGACCGCGCGTGCATTCCGCCGCATGGGCAAGATCGTCGGCCGCAGCGACGACATGCTGATCATCCGCGGCGTCAACGTCTTCCCGACCCAGATCGAGGAGATCGTGCTCGCGCACGCCAAGCTCTCCGGCCAGTACCAGGTGCACGTGAGCCGCGAGGGGCTGATGGACGAGGTCGAGGTGCATTGCGAGATGCAGCCGGGGGCCGACGGCGATGCGAACGAGATCGCGGTCTGGGTGCAGCACCGCGTGAAGACGCTGGTCGGCATCTCGACCAAGGTGAAGGTGCTGACGCCCGATTCGATCGAACGCACGTTGACGGGCAAAGCCCGCCGCGTCATCGACAAGCGACCCAAGTAAAGGACGACGCCATGTATACGCAAGCGATGGACACGATGGGCAAGGACGAGGCGCCGAAGGCGCTGCGTTCGGCCGAGGAACTGCAGCTGCAGGAGCGCTTCGATGCCCGCATCGACGCCGGCGACTTCATCGAGGCGAAGGACTGGATGCCCGAGCACTACCGCAAGACGCTGGTGCGGCAGATCAGCCAGCATGCGCACTCCGAGATCGTCGGCATGCTGCCGGAGGGCAACTGGATCAGCCGCGCGCCGACGCTCAAGCGCAAGGCGATCCTGCTGGCCAAGGTGCAGGACGAGGGCGGCCACGGCCTGTACCTCTACGCCGCGGCCGAGACGCTGGGCACCTCGCGCGATCAGCTGTTCGACGCGCTGCACTCCGGCAAGGCCAAGTACAGCTCGATCTTCAACTACCCGACGCTGAGCTGGGCCGACATGGGCACGATCGGCTGGCTGGTCGACGGCGCGGCGATCATGAACCAGGTGCCGATCTGCCGCTGCTCGTACGCGCCGTATGCGCGCGCGATGATCCGCATCTGCCGCGAGGAGAGCTTCCACCAGCGCCAGGGCTACGAGGCGCTGCTGACGATGATGACCCACGGCACCGAGGCGCAGAAGGCGATGGTGCAGGACGCGGTGAACCGCTGGTGGTGGCCGTCGATCATGATGTTCGGGCCGCCGGACGACCAGAGCCCGAACAGCGCGCAGTCGATGCGCTGGGGCATCAAGCGCGTCAGCAACGACGAGCTGCGCCAGAAGTTCATCGACGCCACCGTCGACCAGGCGAAGCTGCTCGGCGTCACGCTGCCGGATCCCGATCTGAAGTGGAGCGAGGCGCGCCAGTCCTACGACTACGGCGCGATCGACTGGAGCGAGTTCAAGCGCGTGCTGGCCGGCGACGGACCGTGCAACAAGGAGCGCCTCGCTGCGCGCGTCAAGGCCTGGGACGACGGCGCCTGGGTGCGCGAGGCGGCCATGGTCCACGCCAACAAGCAATCGATGAAGGAGGCCGCATGAGCGCCGATCTGCAACACGAATGGCCGCTGTGGGAAGTGTTCGTGCGCAGCAAGGCCGGCCTCGACCACAAGCACTGCGGCAGCCTGCATGCGGCCGACGCGAAGATGGCGATCCAGATGGGGCGCGATGTCTACACGCGGCGCCAGGAAGGCGTGAGCGTGTGGGTGGTGCGCTCGGACCAGATCGTCGCCAGCGATCCGGCAGACAAGGCGATGTACTTCGACCCGGCCGAGGACAAGGTCTACCGCCACCCGACCTTCTACGAGCTGCCCAAGTCGCTCGACCACATGTGAGCGCGTGCCGACCATGACCGCTTCGATCCAACTCCAGCGTGCGCCCGAGGTCCAGTACCTGCTGCGCATCGCCGACACGAACCTGATCCTCGCGCAGCGCATCGCCGAATGGTGCGGCCATGCGCCGGCGCTCGAGGAAGACATCGCGCTGTCGAACATGGCGCTCGACCTGGTCGGCCAGTCGCGCGCGCTGCTGACGCGGGCCGGCGAGCTCGAAGGCCGCGGCCACGACGAGGACCAGCTCGCCTTCCTGCGCGACGAGCGCGACTACTTCAACGCGACGCTGGTCGAATTGCCGCGCGGCGACTTCGCGTTCACCGTGCTGCGCAACCTGTTCATCGCGACCTGGTCCAAGCTGCTGTGGGAGCGGCTGCTCGATTCGAGCGATGCCGAGGTGGCCGCGATCGCCGGCAAGGCGGTGAAGGAAGTGCGCTACCACCAGCAGCACGCCGCCGACTGGGTTGTGCGGCTCGCCGACAGCACCGAGGAGGCGCGCCGCCGCGTCGACACCGCGCTCGACGAGCTTTGGCGCTACACCAGCGAACTGTTCGGCGCGGATGCGGTCGACAACCACGCGCTCGCCACGGGCCTCGGCCCGCGCTGGGCCGATCTGCACGAGCCTTGGGTCGCCGAGATCACCGCGGTGTTCGACGAAGCCGGCCTCGCATTGCCCCCCGCCTCGGGCTTCCGCCCGACCGGCACGCGCGGCGTGCACAGCGAGCACATGGGCTTCATCCTGACGGAGATGCAGTACCTGCAGCGTGCGTATCCCGGAGCCGCGTGGTGAACCTCTCCACGGCGTCGCGGGTCGAGCGCGCGTGGGAGGTGCTCTCCACCGTGCTCGACCCCGAAGTCCCCGCCGTCTCGGTACGCGACCTCGGCATCGTGCGCGACGTGATCGAACACGACGACGGGCTGGAGATCGTGCTGACGCCGACTTACTCGGGCTGCCCCGCGACCGAGGTGATCGAGGCCGACGTGCTGAAGGCGATCGCCGCGGCCGGCCTCGGCGCGGCGCGCGTCACGCTGCGCCGCGCGCCGGCCTGGACGACCGACTGGATCAGCGCGGAGGGCCGCGCGAAGATGCTGGCCTACGGCATCGCGCCGCCGTCGCCGACGCGTGACGATGGCGCCGTGCCCATCCGCTTCGTCGGTCGCCCGCGCCTGAAGCCCCTCGCCTGCCCGCGCTGCGGCAGCCACAACACCGAGCAGCTCGCCGCCTTCGGCTCCACCGCCTGCAAGGCGACCTGGCGCTGCCTCGCGTGCCTGGAACCGTTCGAACATTTCAAGCCGATCTGACAAGTCCGGCGGAGACCACCTCGATGAGCGTCATCTTCCACCCGCTGCGCGTGCGCGCGATCCTGCCCGACACGGCCGAGGCGGTCGTCGTCTCGTTCGACGTGCCGGACGAACTGCGCAATGTCTTCAGCTTCACGCAAGGGCAGTACCTGACGCTGCGCAAGGAGATCGACGGCCAGGACCTGCGCCGCTCGTACTCGATTTGCGCCGGCGTCGACGACGGCGAGCTGCGCGTCGGCGTGCGCAAGGTCAAGGGCGGCGTCTTCTCCAACTGGATCAACGAGCACCTCGCGCACGGCGACACCATCAACGTGATGGCGCCGCAGGGCCGCTTCTTCGTGCCGATGGAGCCGGGAGCGCGCCGCCACCATGTCGGCATCGCCGGCGGCAGCGGCGTGACGCCGATCCTGTCGACGATGAAGACGGTGCTGGCGCGCGAACCGCTGAGCCGCTTCTCGCTGATCTACGGCAACCGCCAGCTCAAGTCCACGATGTTCAAGGAAGAGATCGAGGACCTGAAGAACAAGTACCTGACGCGCCTGACCCTGCACCACGTGTTCTCCGACGAGCACACCGACGCGCCGCTCAACATGGGCGTGATGAACCGCGACAAGATCGGCGAGTTCCTGCGCACCGTGGTGCCGGCCGAGAGCATCGACCACGCGTTCGTCTGCGGCCCGTTCCAGATGAACGACGAGGCCGAGGCGGCGCTGCTCGCCGCCGGGGTGCCAGAGGAGCGCATCCACATCGAGCGCTTCGGGCTGGCGCCGCAAGCGCAAGCCGTCGGTGCGGTGATCCACGAGGCGAAGCCGGGCGACGCCGAGACGGCGCGCGTGACGATCATCCGCGACGGCCTGTCGCGCGAGATCAGCTTCACGAAGGACCAGCCGAGCATCCTCGACGCGGCCTCGGCGGCCGGGCTCGAAGTGCCGTTCTCGTGCACCTCGGGCGTCTGCGGCACCTGCCGCGCCAAGTGCATCTCCGGCGAGGTGCGCATGGAACGCAACTTCGCGCTCGACAAGAACGAGGTCGCGAACGGCTTCGTGCTGACCTGCCAGGCGCATCCGCTGACCCCGACCGTGACGCTGTCGTTCGACGAGCGCTGATCAAACCAGGAATCGATGATGACCACCCCCACGCTTCAAAGCTACATCGGCGGCCGCTGGCTCGGCGCCCAGGCCGCGCAGGCGCTGCGCAGCGCGATCAACGGCAAGCCGGTCTACAGCACGCACGCGGAGGCGATCGACTTCGGCGAAGCGGTCGCGCACGCGCGCCACGTCGGCCTGCCCGCGCTGATGGCACTGGACTTCCAGCAGCGCGCCGAGCGTCTGAAGGCGCTCGCCAAGTACCTGAACGAGCACAAGGAGACGCTGTACGCGATCTCGGCCCACACCGGCGCCACCCGCACCGACAGCTGGATCGACATCGAGGGCGGCAGCGGCACGCTGTTCGCGTATGCGAGCGTCGGCAGCAACGAGCTGCCCTCGGGCAACCTCGTGCACGAGGGGCCGGCTGTCCTGCTCGGCAAGACCGGCCGCTTCCAGGGCACGCACATCCTGGTGCCGCGCGGCGGCATCGCGGTGCACATCAACGCGTTCAACTTCCCGGTCTGGGGCCTGCTCGAGAAGTTCGCGCCGGCCTTCCTCGCCGGCATGCCGTGCATCGGCAAGCCCGCGACCGCGACCAGCTACCTGACCGAAGCGGCCGTGCGGCTGATCCAGCAATCGGGCATCCTGCCCGAGGGCGCGCTGCAGCTCGTGATCGGCGGCACCGGCGACCTGCTCGACCGGCTCGACGGCCGGGACGTCGTCACCTTCACCGGCTCGGCCGACACCGCCGCCAAGCTGCGCGTGCACCCGAACCTGGTGCGCCACTCGATCCCGTTCAACGCCGAGGCCGACTCGCTGAACTGCGCGATCCTCGGCGACGACGTGACGCCCGACGACGAGGAGTTCGACCTGTTCGTCAAGGAGGTGGCGCGCGAGATGACCGTCAAGGCGGGCCAGAAGTGCACCGCGATCCGGCGCGCGATCGTGCCGCGCGCGCAGCTCGATGCCGTCGCGGCGAAGCTCAGTGCGCGGCTGAAGAAAATGGTGATCGGCGACCCGTCGCGCGAGGACGTCCGGATGGGGGCGCTCGCGTCGCGCGCGCAATTCGACGACGTCTCCGAGCGGGTCGCGATGCTGCTGCAGGGCGCCGAGCTCATCCACGGCGCGCGCGACGGCTTCGCGCCACTCGGCGACGGCGTGGCCGAAGGCGCGTTCTTCGCGCCGACGCTGCTGCTCAGCCGACACCCGATGACGCACGACGCGGTGCACGACGTCGAGGCCTTCGGCCCGGTCAGCACGCTCATGCCGTACGACGGCATCGACGAGGCGATCGCACTCGCGGCCAAGGGCAAGGGCAGCCTGGTCGCGTCGCTGGTCACGAAGAGCCCGGCGATCGCCGCGCGCGTGATTCCGGCCGCTGCCGCGCTGCACGGACGCTTGCTGATCCTCGACCGCGAGGCTGCCGCCGAATCGACCGGCCACGGCTCGCCCCTGCCGCTGCTCAAGCACGGCGGCCCGGGTCGCGCCGGTGGCGGCGAAGAACTGGGCGGCATCCGCGCCGTCAAGCATTACCTGCAGCGCGCGGCGGTGCAGGGCTCGCCGACGATGCTCGCGGCGGTGACCGGCGAGCACATCCGCGGCGCGAAGGTGAACGACACGCCCACCCACCCGTTCCGCAGCCACTTCGAGGACCTGAAGATCGGCGACTCGCTGCTGACCCACCGCCGCACTGTCGGCGAGGCCGACATCGTCGCGTTCGGCGGCATCTCGGGCGACTACTTCTACATGCACTTTGACGAGATCGCCGCCAAGGAAAGCCCGTTCGGCAAGCGCATCGCGCACGGCTACTTCGTGCTCTCGGCCGCCGCCGGCCTGTTCGTCTCGCCGGCGCCCGGCCCGGTGCTCGCGAACTACGGGCTGGACACGCTGCGCTTCGTCAAGCCGGTGGGCATCGGCGACACGATCCGCGCGCGGCTCACCGCCAAGCGCAAGATCGATCGCAACAAGAAGGACGCCAATGGCGTCGGCCAGGGCGTCGTCGCGTGGGACGTCGAGGTCACGAACCAGAACGACGAGGTCGTCGCGAGCTACGACATCCTGACGCTGGTGGCGAAGCGGAGTTGAGTCGAATTACCAGCGCAATTGCTCAGCTTCCAGGCCCATCGCGGCGGCCACTTTCTCGAGCGTCGCGTTGCGCGGGTTCTTGACGCGTTCCATCTGCGCATAGGCCGCCTGCGCCACGCCGATGCGCGCTGCAAGCTCGGCCTGCGTGAGCTTGAAATGCTCACGCCACGCCGCCATCGGCGACACGCCGCGTTCGTACGCCAGATTGACGACTTCGTTCGGGACCGTGCCTTTCGTGAAACCCCCTTGCATGCGCCGGAACTGATCGTAGGGAACGACCACGAATGCGGGCTTGCCGTCCGCGCCGACAATGATCTGAAATTCAGTACGTGCGTTCATCTCGCTTCCTGACTTCTTCGATGCTGACCACGCTCACGGACCCATCGAAGTCGAAGAACACCCGGTAGTCGCCGACCCGAAGCCGATATCCAAAGGGATGGTCCTTCAGCGCCTTGACGTTCCTGGCGGTGGACAGGTCGGCTAATTCGCCGGTGACTGCGGTGCGGATCTGCTTGCCGGCATGAACATCGATCTTGCGCAATTGCCTCAGCGCCTTGGGCCGCCAGTTGATCGAGTTCACGCGTCAATCATAAGCCTTCGATACGTATTGTCAAAAGAGCGCAGCGGCGGATGTTCAACGCGCCGGCGCCGTGCCGGCCACTTCATCGTCGACCGCCTGCTGCACCGCGCGATAGAACGCGTCGCGGGCCTGGCTGGCGGTGCGGTCGGTCGCGCCGCCGCCCCAATCGGCGTTCGACGCGATCACCAGTTGGCGCTTCGGGTCGATGAAGATGCCCTGGCCGAAGATGCCGCGGGCGGCGAAGCTGCCGTCGGTGTAGGTCCACCACTGGTAGCCGTAGCCGCGCCCCGGCTGGCCGATGCCGGTGCGCTCGGTGGTCGCCTCCAGCAGCCAGCCGTCGGGCACGATGCTCTGGCCGTTGACGCGCGCGCCGTTCAGGATGAACTGCCCGAGCCGCGCAAAATCGCGCGATGCCGCCTGCAGGCAGCAGCCGCTGATCTCCTTGCCGGTGCGGCTGAGCAGCCAGGTGGCCTGCTGCTCCATGCCGGCCGGGACCCAGATCTTCTCGGACAGGTAGGTCGCCAGCGGCTTCTTCACCGCCGCGGCGAGCAGCACGCCGACCAGGTTGGTCTCGCCGGTGCTGTAGTGCCAGCGCTGGCCGGCCGGCGCCTCGCGCGGCAGGCGGCGCATGTAGCTGACGAGTGAGTCGACGCCATCTTCTGCCTTGTGGTTGTTGAAACGCGCCACATCGGAATTCGGATCGGCGTAGTCCTCGTTCCAGCGCACGCCGGAGGTCATCGTCAGCAGCTGGCGCAGGCTCACGTCGTCGTACGCCGAGCCCTTCATCTGCGGCAGGTAGTCGCTGACCTTGTCGTCCATGCTGCGGATGAAGCCGTCGCGGATCGCGGCGCCGACCAGCGTCGAGGTCACGGACTTGGCCACCGAGAAGCTCGTCCATCGCCCGTCACGGTCGAAGCCGAGGCCGTAGCGCTCCAGCCTGAGCTTACCGTCGTGCAGCACCAGCAACGCGGCGCTGCGCTGGCCGGCCATGTAGGCGTCGACATCGACCGCGAGCTTGAGCGGCGGCCCGGGCGGCAGCGGCGACGGCGACGGGCCGGCCGCCACGACGTGCGACTTGGCGAGGATCGGCAACCGGTCGAGCGCGCGGAAGCCGGCGTCACGCTGCGCCTGGCTCCAGAACAGCAGGTCGCGGTTGGTCGGCAGCGTCGCGAGCAGCGCGCGGGTTTCCTTGTCGAGACTGGCCCAGCCGGCTGCGGCCGCCACGCCCAGCGCGGCGAGCAGGCCGAGCGCGATCTTCCTGAATTTCATGCGAGCCCTTTTCGCAGCGAGGAGAAGGCCGCGTCAGCGCGGCGACACCAGCACATAGCCGCGGTTTTCGACCGTGTCGAAGGTGCGCATCCCCTTGACCAGCGTCGCGGTCGGCATCCAGACCCAGCTCGCGGCGGCCGGGTTCACGTCGAGCACGAGGAACGAGTCGGAGGCGGCGTCGTAGGCGCCGAGCGGCGAGATGTGCCCGCCGCCCTTCTGCCCGACCGCCTCGCGGCGGTAGTTGACGATGGCGTAGTCGCCAGGCCGTTTCAGGTTGGCGATCAGGTCGGCGCGGATCTCGGCGTCTGGCTTCGCGTCGTCGACGACGACCACGCGAGTGGACAGCCCGTTGGCGCGCAGCATCTCGTCGAACTGGCGCAGCTGATAGCCGAAGTCGCGCGTCGTCCTGCCGTTGATCACGACCGGTTCGCCGAGGACCTGCGCGCGGGTCTTCGCGCCCTTCGCGATCACGAGGTCAGGCGTGTAGCGCGGCACGATCGGGTCGGCGCCGGTCGGGAGATGGCGCAGATCATCGGGCCGCAGCCGGTCGTGGTCGCGCGGCAGCATGGCGCTGCGGCTACTCACCGCGTTCAGCACGATCGCCGCGCTGGTCGGGCCGCAGAACGCACCGTTGATCTGCGCCTCGAACTGGTTGGCGAGCGCCGCGAAATCGGCCTTCGCGCTCGCGCGGGACAGGCGCGCGAGGCCCTCGTCGGACGCCATCGTGACCAGCGGCGCATCGGCCGCAGGCGCAGGCGGTGACGACGGTGGAGCGGCGCAGCCGAGCGCCGATGCCAGCAGCGTCGCCGCCGCGGCGCGGCTCAGCCAACCGGCGGTCATCGGCTCAGTACCCCAGCGCCAGCCCGCTGTTGCGGCGCGGGTCGTTGGCGCCGTAGTAGCGGTTCTTGCCGACGGGCTTGCCGCCGAGCGATGGCGCGCCGACCAGGATCACCGCGAGGTGGTTCACCGGCTGCGGGTTGCCGAACTTCTGGCCCCAGCCTTCGAGGATCTTGCGGGTGTCGGGGCTGAGCGCGAAGTTGTCGACGTTGGTCGCCTCCGGCAGCCACTGCTGGTGGAACTTGGGCGCGTCGACTGCCTCCTGCGCGTTCATGCCGTAGTCGATCACGTTGATGATCGTGTGCAGCACCGCGGTGATGATGCGGCTGCCGCCCGGCGTGCCGACGACCATGACCGGCTTGCCGTCCTTGGTGACGATGGTCGGGCTCATCGACGACAGCGGGCGCTTGCCCGGGGCGATCGCATTGGCCTCGCCTTGCACCAGGCCGTACAGGTTGGGCACGCCGATCTTCGAGGTGAAGTCGTCCATCTCGTTGTTCAGCAGCACGCCGGTCTTCGCGGCGGTGACCTTGGCACCGAACCAGTCGTTCAGCGTGTAGGTCACCGAGACCGCGTTGCCCCACTTGTCGACGATCGAGTAGTGGGTGGTGTTGCTGCCTTCATGCGGCGCGACGCCGGGCTTGATGTCCTTGGACACGCCGGCCTTGTTCGGGTCGATCACGGCGCGGATCTTGGCGGCGTAGTCCTTCGACAGCAGGCGGTCGAGCGGGTTCTTCACGAAGTCGGGGTCGCCGAGGTAGCTGTTGCGGTCGACGTACGCGTGCCGCATCGCCTCGATCTGGTAGTGCACCGACTGCGCCGAACGGAAGCCGAGCTCCTTCAGCGGGTAGCCCTCGAGGATGTTCAGGATCTCGCAGATCACCACCCCGCCCGAGCTCGGCGGCGGCGCCGAGACCACGCCGTAGCCGCGGTAGTTGCACTCGACCGGCTTCAGCTCGCGGGTCTTGTACTGGTCGAGGTCGGCCTGGGTGATGATGCCTTTGCCGGCCTGGCTGCTGGCGACGATCGCGGCGCCGACCGGGCCCTTGTAGAAGCCGGCCTCGCCCTGGTCGGAGATCGCCTTCAGCGTCTGCGCCAGATCCTTCTGCACAAACTTCTGGCCGACCTGGAACGGCTCGCCGTTGTTCAGGAAGATCGCGGCGGTGGCCGGGTCCTTGCCGAAGGCGTCGGTCGCGGTGACGAACATGTCCACGTCACCCTGGTCGAGCACGAACCCGTCCTGCGCGTACTTGATCGCCGGGGCGATGACCGCGGCGCGCTTCATCGAGCCGTACTTGTTCAGCGCGAACTCCAGGCCCGAGACGGTGCCCGGCACGCCGACGGCGAGGTGGCCGACCGTGCTCAGGCCCTTGACGACGTTGCCGTCCTTGTCGAGGTACATGTTGGCGGTGGCCGCCAGCGGCGCCTTCTCGCGGAAGTCGAGGAAGGTCTTGCGGCCATCGGCCAGCTGGATCGTCATGAAGCCGCCGCCGCCGAGGTTGCCGGCCGCCGGGTAGACGACCGCCAGCGCGTAGCCGACCGCGACCGCGGCATCGACCGCGTTGCCGCCGTCTTTCAGCACGTCGACGCCGACGCGGGTGGCCAGGTGCTGCGCGGTCACGACCATGCCGTTCTCGGCCGCGACCGGCGGTTGCGAAGCCGCCTGCACATTGACAATACAGACGACCAGCGCTGCAACGAGGAGCGATCGGGCGGGCGAATCGAATTTCATGGGGCGGGTCTCGGAAAGTGGAGAGCGGCCGGCCGAGCCGACGACGGACTATAGAAGCGTCCGAGCCCCGTCACGCTGGCGTTTTCACTCGGCCGCCAGCATGGCAAACGGGGCGCACGCGCCCCGTTTCTTCAGCGCGTCCGCGAGACGCGCGCGCTTGCTCTACGATCAGGCGGGCTTCTTTCGACGGCGGGCCACCCAGCCCACCACCGCCAGACCGCCGAGCATCAGCGCATAGGTCTCTGGCTCGGGGATCGCGGGCGGGATCTCGACGCCAGCGACGGTGATGCCGTCGAATGCGAGACCCGACTCGTAGTCCTGGTCGGACCAGTTCGTCACACCGAACTCCAGCACGTAGTTACCGGCTGCGCCGATGTCGTAGGTCGACTGGATCCACCCGGTGTAGCCGCAACCGGCGGCAAAGCACTGACCTGTATCGCCGCCGAGCGGTGCCCAGAGGGGGCCACCGCCGATGATCGGCACGCTCGCCGGAGTCAACGTGGCCACCGGCACCGGCAGATCGAAACCCGGGGCGATCGTGCCGCTCGGCCGGGTGCGGGCGTTGAACAGCACCGCCGCGATCGAACCATCGGAGGCGTTCAGCAGGTTTGCGTAGCCATAGTCGGCGTAGCCCGAGCCGTCGCTGGTGACGTAGTTGAACGAGAACTTCAGCGCGTCGCCGGCGGCTGCGGCGAACACCACCGAACGCAGGCTGGAGCCGTTGGTCTCGTCGCCCAGACCATAACCGGCCTTCGCGTTCGAGTTGGCGGTGGAGACCCAGCCGTAGGCGGTCGAGCCCACGATGGGGGCGAGCGTCACGACGCCGTTGGCACCCGACGTGCCGGCCGTGCCACTGGCCGTCCAGCCGGCAGGCAGCCCGCCGTTGAAGCTTTGCGCGACGGCGCCCTGACTGGCGACCACCAACAGCGCCGCGGTGATTGTCGTTATCCATAACTGCACGATGTACTCCCTGGTTGTAGCTAAAAAGCAACCAGATTGAAGCAATCGATGTAAAAACTCACAACCCCCCGCTTGTGGGGTTTCGGGCATGGTCCCCGTTGATCACGCGAACGGCGACGGATCGAACTCGCCGGCCAGCGCGCGCCAGACCCGCGGCGGCGTCAGCGGCATCTGGATCAGCTCGGCCTTGCGGCCGTGACCGGCATGGTCGAGCGCATCGATCACCGCGTTGACGACGGCCGGCGTCGCGCCGATCGTGCCGAGTTCACCGACGCCCTTGACGCCGAGCAGGTTGGTCGTGCACGGGATCGAGGTGTCGAACTCGGTGGTGAACATCCGGCTTGCGATGTCGGCGCGCGGCATCGCGTAGTCCTGGTAGCTGGCGGTCAGGATCTGGCCCGAGTCCGGGTCGTAGACGATCTGCTCGGCCAGCGCCTGGCCGATGCCCTGCACCGCGCCGCCTTCGATCTGCCCGGCGACGATCGCCGGGCTGACGACGCGGCCGATGTCGTTGACCGAACTGTACGCGACCACGTCGACATGGCCGGTGGCCGGGTCGATCTCGACCTCGCAGACGTGGCAGCCGTTCGGCCAGGTCGGCCCGCCGACCGCGCTGGTCGAGTCGACGACGATGTGCTGCTCGGGTTGCTTCGCGGCCAGCTCGAACAGGTCGATGCCGACATCGGTGCCGACGACCTTGAAGCGCCCTTCCAGGTACTCGATGTCGGCCGGTGCCACCTCGAGCACCTCGCCGGCCAGCTGCTTGCTCTTGTCGATCGTGCGCTCCGAGGCCACGCGCACGGCCGAGCCGCCGGTGAACAGCGAGCGCGAACCGGCGCTGCCGAAGCCGTTGGCGCGGTCGGTGTCGCCCTGCACGATGCGGATGCGCTCGACCGGCACGCCGAACACGTCGACCGCGAGCTGCACGTAGCTGGTCGCGATGCCCTGCCCCATCGCCTGTGTGGCCGAGACGATCGCGATGAAGCCGTCGGCCGAGATGTCGACCGTCACGTGCTCCTCGAACACGTTGCCGCCGGTCCACTCGAGGAAGCTCGCGAGGCCCCGGCCCCGCAGCAAACCCTTGGTTTCGCTCGCAGCGCGGCGGGCCGCGAAGCCGTTCCAGTCCGCGAGCGCGAGGCCGCGGTCGAGGATCTGCTCGAAGCGGCCACTGTCGTAGGTCTGCGCCATCGCGTTCTTGTACGGCATCTGCTCGGGCGCGATCAGGTTGCGGCGGCGCAGCTCGGCGGGGTCGAGGCGCATCTCGCGCGCGGCCGCGTCGAACAGGCGCTCGGTGATGTAGATCGCCTCCGGCCGACCGGCGCCGCGGTAGGCGCCGGTCGGCGTGGTGTTGGTCATCACCGCGAGGAAGTGCAGGTCGATCGTCTCGATGGCGTAGATGCTGGTCGAGACCCACGGCCCGATCAGCAGCTGGATCGCGACGCCGACGCCCATCGCGTAAGCGCCGACGTTCGCGAGCGAGCGCACCCGCATCGCCAGCACCTTGCCTTGCGCATCGAGCGCCATCTCGGCGTGGCTGACCACGTCGCGGCCGTGCACCGCGGACAGGAACTCCTCGACCCGCTCGGCCTGCCAGCGCACCGGGCGCTTCAAGTCCTTGGCCGCGTACGCGACGACGATGTCCTCCGGGTGGATGCCGGTCTTCATGCCGAAACCGCCACCGACATCGCCGACGACGACCCGGGTGTTCTCGAGCGTGAGGCCGGGAATCGCATCGACCAGCGACCCGCGCGTGCCGGTCGGCATCTGGCTGCTCAGGCGCACGGTGAGGTGGCTCGCGGCGGCGTCGAACGCGGCGACGATGCTGCGCGGTTCCATCGGGCTCGGCGCGAGGCGCTGGTTCACCAGATCGAGCGAGACGCGGTGCGCCGCGGACGCGAAGGCCGCCTCGGTCGCGGCGATGCTGCCGTGGCGCATCTCGGCAGCGATGTTGTCGGGCGCGTCCGGGCAGATGACCGGCGCGCCGGGCGCGGTGGCGCGCACCGGGTCGACGACGGCCGGCAGTTCCTCGTAGTCGACCAGCACCGCTTCGAGCGCATCCTTCGCGGCGTCGCGCGTCTCGGCGACGACCGCGGCGACCGCCTCGCCGACGAAGCGCACCGCGTCCACCGCCAGCGCGTGGCGCGCTGCCGACGCCGGCGGCTGGCCGTTCGCGCGCTGGAAGCCGGCCGCCTTCGGCATCGGCTTGACGCCGGCCGCGACGAGTTGAGCGCCGGTGTAGACCGCGATCACGCCAGGCATGCCGGCCGCAGCCGCGGTGTCGACCGAGACGATCCGCGCATGCGCGTAGGGCGAGCGCAGGAACGCGACGTGGGCCGCGCCCTCAACCGTGACGTTGTCGGTGAACTGGCCGCGACCGACCAGCAGGCTCGCGTCCTCGACGCGCTTGACGGCCTGGCCGCTGCCGAAGCGGGTGGCGTTGCCGGTGGGGGTGCTCATCGTGACTCTCTCCGTGGGTGTTCGAGGGGTGACGCTTCGCGTGCAGGCTACAGCAACTTCATCAAGGCCATCGCCAGCAGGCTCAGCACGACGCTGCTGGCGAACGGCACGAACCACTCACGGCCGAACAGGCGAAACCGGAAGTCGCCCGGCAACCGGCCGAGGCCCAGCTTCTCGAGCCACGGGCGCAGCCCGCTGAACAGGATCAACGCAATGAAGACGACGATCAGCCAGCGGATCACGATGGCACTTTCGAATGGCGCCAGCGGATCACAACGTGTGCGTCCGGTCGCCGTGCGCAAAGCCGAGCGGCGCATCGAGGAAGTCCGCGTCGCAGCCCTTCGCGAAGCCGATCACCTTGAACAGCTCGCCCATCTCGTGCTCGGCCAGCAGCTTCTGCGCGTTCGCACGAGCGATCAGGTCCGCGCCGTCAAGCAGTTCCGTCACGCCGCAGTTGAACAGGAAGTGCGCCTGCGAGGTGTAGCCCAGGACGTGCAGCCCAGCCTCCTGGGCGGCGAGCGCGATGCCGGAGAAGTCGACGTGCGCGGTGATGTCCTTGAGGCCCACGTCGACCAGCGGGTCGGTGTCGGCCTGGTGCGCGCGGTGGCACATCAGCGTGCCGCCGGTGCGCTGCGGGTGGTAGTACTCGGCCTCGGGGAAGCCGTAGTCGATGAAGAAGGCCGCGCCGCGGGTCAGGCGCTCGGCGAGCGTGGTGATGAAGGCGCGAGCCTGCGGATGAACTTCGGTCACGGTGCCCGGGACGAACGGGCCGTCTACCGGCGGGCGCAGCGTGGTCGGGCGGTCGCTCCAGCCGAACCCGCTGTCGCGCGCCATCACGCCGCGCTCCAGCCACTGCGTGCCGTCGAAGTGCAGCAGCTGCACCGGCATCGCGTCGAGCACCTCGTTGCCGACGATCACGCCGTCGATCGCGTCGGGCAGCGCGTCGACCCAGCGCACCGTCGCGCCGTGAGCGGCGAGGCGCTCCTGCTGCCGTTCGCGCAGCGTGCCCGAGAGATCGACGATCGTGTAGCGGTCGAGCGGCTGGCCGAGGTCCGCCAGCGCCTCCAGCAACTGTGCCGCGAGCGCACCCGAGCCTGCGCCGAACTCCCAGACCTCGCGCGTCCCGCCGGCCGCCAGTGCCTGCGCGATCTGGCGGGCCAGCGCGCGGCCGAACAGTGGCGACAGTTCGGGCGCGGTGACGAAGTCGCTGCCCGACTGCGGCATCAGCCCGAACTTGCGGCCGTGGTTCGCGTAGTAGCCGAGGCCCGGCGCGTACAGCGCCAGCGCCATGAAGCGGTCGAACGGCAGCCAGCCGCCGTCGCGCGCGATGGCCGCATGGATCAGCCGGGAGAGGGGCGCCGATACACTGGCGGCTTCGAGCGCTTGCATCGCCGCATTGTAGAAACCATGACCGCAGCTTCACGACCCGTCGTCCTCGTCACCGGTGCCGCCCGGCGGCTCGGTCGCACGATGGCGCTCGATCTGGCCGCGCATGGGTTCGACGTGGCGGTGCACTACCGCGGCTCGGAGGCGGACGCACACGCCACGGTCGACGATCTGCGCGCGGCCGGCGCACGGGCGCAGGCGTTCCAGGCCGATCTGTCGGACGAGCCGGCTTGTCGCACGCTGGTGCCCGCCGTCGTCGCCCACTTCGGTCGCCTCGACGCCGTCGTCAACAGCGCATCGACCTTCGAGCACGACGATCCGGCGAGCTTCAGCGTCGCGATGATGGAAAAGCACTGGCGCGCCAACACCGCACCGGCGGTCATCCTGGCGCAGGCACTGCACGATCACCTGGCCGGCGCCGACCGGCGCGGCTGCGTCGTCAACCTCGTCGACCAGAAGCTCTGGAACCCGAACCCCGACTATTTCTCGTACACGCTGTCCAAGGCCGCGCTGCAGAGTGCGACCGTGATGCTCGCGCAGGCGCTCGCGCCGCGGCTGCGGGTGTGTGGCGTGGCGCCCGGTGTCACGCTGCTGTCGGGGCCGATGAGCGCCGACGAGTTCGCGGCGGCGCACAGGATGACGCCGCTGGAGCGCTCGTCGACGCCCGAGGACATCGCCCGCGCCGTGCGCTTCCTGATCGAATCGCCCGCGATCACCGGCACCACGCTGCTGGTCGACGGCGGCCAGCACCTGAGCGCGCAGCCGCGCGACGTGCTCTACCTCGCGAAGCACTAGCCGGACCACCGCATGCAAAGCCTGCTCAGCCACCCCAGCCTGATGGACTGCCGTCGCCTGTTCCTGCGCGACTACGAGGTCTTCATCAACATCGGCGTGCACGCGTTCGAGAAGACGAAGGAGCAGCGCGTGCTGATCAATGTCGACCTGTACGTGCCGCTCGCGCTGTCGACGCCCAAGACCGACGAGCTCGACGAGGTCGTCGACTACGACTTCATGCGCCGCAGCATCGCCGAGCGCGTCGGCCGCGGCCACATCCAGCTGCAGGAGACGCTGGTCGACGACCTGCTCGCGCTGATGCTGGCGCACCCGAAGGTGCGGGCAGCGCGCGTCTCGACCCAGAAACCCGATGTCTACCCCGACTGCGTCTCGGTCGGTTGCGAGGTCTTCGGCCTCAAGGAGAAGAACGAATGAGCGCCGTGCTCGACACGCCGACGAACAAGCTGTCGGTCGAACTGCAGAAGCTCAGCAAACGCCTGCACCGCCAGGTCGGCCAGGCGGTCGTCGACTTCAACATGATCGAGGAGGGCGACAAGGTCATGGTCTGCGTCTCGGGCGGCAAGGACAGTTACGCCCTCCTCGACATCCTGATCAACCTGCGTGCGCGCGCGCCGATCCGCTTCGACATCGTCGCCGTCAATCTCGACCAGAAGCAGCCGGGCTTCCCCGAGCACGTGCTGCCGGCGTACCTGGAATCGCTGGGCATCCCGTTCCACATCGAGAACCAGGACACCTACTCGATCGTCAAGCGCGTGATCCCCGAGGGCAAGACGATGTGCAGCCTGTGCTCGCGGCTGCGCCGCGGCATCCTGTACCGCGTGGCCGGCGAGCTGGGCGCGACCAAGATCGCACTCGGTCACCACCGTGACGACATGTTGCAGACGCTGTTCATGAACATGTTCTTCGGCGCCAAGCTCAAGGGCATGCCGGCCAAACTCGTCAGCGACGACGGCAGAAACGTCGTGATCCGCCCGCTGGCCTACGTGAACGAGCTCGATCTGGAGCGCTGGGCCGTGCACCGGCAGTTCCCGATCATCCCGTGTACGCTGTGCGGCAGCCAGGAGAACCTCCAGCGCGTGCAGACCAAGCAGATGCTGCGCGACTGGGACCGGCGCTTCCCGGGCCGGATCGAAAACATGTTCAACGCGATGGCCCACGTGGTCCCGTCGCACCTGATGGACCGGAACCTCTACCCGTTCACGACGCTCCAAGCCACGGGTGTGGCCGATGCAGCAGGCGACCGCGCTTTCGACGACGAGGAGGTTTGCGCGACGCCGGTGGCGTCGACGATCAGCTTCCGGCCGCCGATCTGACCCCTGCGCCCGCGCCCGAAGGAGCCATCCATGATCCGCTTGCTCACCGCCGCCATCGTCGCCCTGGCGCTAGGCGGTTGCGCCGCCTTCAACAACCTCAGCAACGAGGTCTCGACCTACGGCGCCTGGCCGGCCGAGCGCCAGCCCGCGACCTTCGTGTTCGAACGGCTCCCCTCTCAGCAGGCACATCCGGAACGGCGCCAGCAGCTGGAAGACGCAGCCCGTGGCGCGCTCGAGGCGGCGGGTTTCCGCGCCGCCGCCGACGCGAACGATGCGCAGTACCTCGTGCAGGTCGGCGCGCGCGTGACCAGCAACGACCCCTGGATCTACAACGACCCGCTGTTCTGGCGCGGGGCCGGGTTCCACCGCGGCCCGTGGCGCTTTAACCGAGGCTACTGGGGCCCGGGCTGGGGTTGGAACTACCCGTACGAAAGCCAGAGCTTCGAGCGCGAGGTGGCACTGTTGATCCGCGACCGCCGCACCGGACAGCTGCTCTACGAGGCACGCGCCAACAACAACGGGCCGTCGCCGTCGATCGACTACCTGCTGCCGGCGATGTTCGAAGCGGCGCTGAAGGACTTTCCGAACGTCAGCCCGGCGCCGCGCAGCGTCACGACGCAGATCTCGAAGAAGCCGCCGGCCTGAGCGGCGCCCGCTACGGCGCGGCGGCCGGCTCGGCGGCCGTGGCGATCGCCCGCAGGTCGCCCTGCCAGCCGGCAAGCCGGCTCGCTGCCGTCTTGCGCTGTGCCGCGGTCGTTGCGTTGTGCAACGCGGCGGCGAACCCGCAGTTGAACTCGGTCAGGCGCTCGTAGTACCGGCGGTAGTTGTCGCGGGGCGAGCGCTCGAGGTGTTCGACATAGCCGCGCAGCATCGTCAGCGCCTGCTCGCGGCTCGCGCGGCCCTCCTGGGTCTGCAAGCGGCGCAGGCCTTGCAAGACCTCCTGCTGGCGGAAGCGGCGCTCGGCGAACCACAGCTCGGGGTCGAACGGCGAGCGCTTCAGGCCGTCGTCGATGCGCTCGCGTTGCGCGTCGTCGAGCCGGCCGTAGAGCATCTCGGCCCGGTCGACGACGCGCTTGCGGGCCTCGTCGGCGCGCTCGCGCGGGTCCGGCTGCAGGAAGTCGTCGCGGAACTCGGTGTTGACCTTGGCGTAGCGCTGCTCGATGTGGCGCACCTGCTGTGGCGTGATCGTCAGCATCAGCTCGGCGACCTGCGGGGCAATCTGGTCGAACGCGACGTGCGCGCGCCTGACCGCGTCGCCCTGCCACTCGCAGACGCGCGCCGGCGTGGTGTCCGCCAGCACCTCGGCCTGCGCCCGCGCGAGCAGCGCCGCGTAGTCGGGCACCTGGGTGCGGCGATTCCAGGCGAACCACTGCTTGATCGCCGCGCGCACCTTCGGCGTCTGCACGTCGTCGAGGTCGACATAGCGGTCGAGCCACCAGTAGACGAGATCGGGCGCTGTGGCGTAACCGATGCGCAGCGCACTGCAGCCTGACACCGCAGCGAGGAGGCAGCACAGCGCCACGATAATCAGCGACCTGGACCCGACCGTTCGAAAGAAACCCAACATGGCGCTCGACATCGTGATCATGGCCGCGGGCAAAGGCACCCGCATGCGCTCCAACCTGCCCAAAGTGCTGCACAACCTGGCCGGGCGCAGCCTATTGCAGCATGTTCTGCAAAACGTTGCCGCGCTGGGGGCAGACCGGATCGTGGTCGTCACGGGCCACGGCGCCGACGCGGTCGAGGCGGCGGTGGCCGCGCCGCAGGTGCAATTCGTGCGCCAGATGCCGCAGCTCGGCACCGGCCATGCCGTACAGCAGGCCGCACCGCTGCTGCACGACGCGGGCACGACGCTGATCCTGAACGGTGACGTGCCGCTGATCGAACCCGCGACCGCTGCCGCGCTGGTCGCCGCCTGCGGCGGCGAGCGCCTCGCGCTGCTGACGGTGCTGCTCGACGATCCGAGCGGCTACGGTCGCATCGTGCGCGGCGATCCGGCCGGCCGCTCCGCGACCGAAGGCGGGCGCGTGCAGGGCATCGTCGAGCACAAGGACGCGAGCCCCGCGCAGCGCCTGATCCGCGAGGTCTACACCGGCGTGATGGCCGCGCCCACCGCGGCGCTGAAGCGCTGGCTCGGCGCGCTGCGCAACGAGAACGCGCAGGGCGAGTACTACCTGCCCGACGTGGTGGCGCTGGCGGTGGCCGACGGCGTCGCCGTGGTCACCGAACGCGCCGCCGGCGAGACCGAAGTGCTGGGCGTGAACAGCCCGCTGCAACTGGCCGACCTGGAGCGCCGCTATCAGCGTCGCCAGGCCGACGCGCTGATGGAGGCCGGCGTGCGCCTGGCCGACCCGGCGCGGTTCGACCTGCGCGGCACCCTGGACTGCGGCAGCGACGTCGAGATCGACGTGAACGGCGTGTTCGAGGGCCGCGTCGTTCTCGGCGACGGCGTTCGCATCGGAGCGAACTGCGTGATCCGCAACGCGACCATCGCGGCCGGCGCGCTGATCCAGCCCTTCACCCACATTGACGGCGAAGCGCTCGGCGTGCAGGTCGGCGCGGGTGCGCAGGTGGGTCCGTTCGCGCGGCTGCGGCCGGGCGCGGTGCTGGGCGACGAGGTCCACATCGGCAACTTCGTCGAGGTCAAGAACTCGACGCTGGGCCGCGGCGCGAAGGCCAACCACCTCGCCTACCTCGGCGATGCGACAGTCGGCGCGCGGGTCAACTACGGCGCCGGCAGCATCACCGCGAACTACGACGGCGCGAACAAGCACCGCACCGTGATCGGCGACGACGTGCACGTGGGCAGCAACTGCGTGCTGGTCGCACCGGTCACGCTCGGCGCGGGCGCCACCATCGGCGGGGGCTCGACGATCTCGAAGGACGCACCGGCCGGACAGCTCACCGTGTCGCGTGCGAAGCAGCTCTCGCTGGCCGGCTGGAAGCGGCCGGTCAAGGCGCCGAAGTCGACGTAGCGGCGGTCGCCGCCGCGGTCTCGACCGCAAGGCACAGGTCGTCCCAGGCCTTGGCCTTGTCGACCGGGTTGCGCAGCAGGTAGGCCGGGTGGTAGGTCACGATCAGCGGCACGCCCTGGTAGCGGTGGACGCGCCCGCGCAGGCGCCCGACCGGCTCGCTGCTGCGCAGCAGGCTCTGCACCGCGAACGCGCCCATCGCGAGGATGATGCGCGGCTGCACCAGTTGCACCTGCCGGATCAGGAAGGACTCGCACTGCGCCAGTTCGTCCGGCGCGGGATTGCGGTTGCCGGGTGGGCGGCACTTCAGCGTGTTGGCGATGAACACCTGGCGCGCCGGCTCGGCCGCACCGCGCGTCAGCCCGATTGCGCGCAGCATGTTGTCGAGCAGCTGGCCCGACTTGCCGACGAAGGGCTCGCCCTCGCGGTCCTCCTGTTCGCCCGGCGCCTCGCCGACGATCATCCAGTGCGCCTGCTCGTGGCCGACGCCGAACACGGTCTGGCGCCGGCTGGCGCTGAGCGGGCACGCGGTGCAGGCGGCGACGGCCGCACGCAGGGCGGGCCAGTCGAGACCGGCCGCGACGCCGGATTCGGCCGCCACGCGCGGCGCTGCGGGCGGCGGTTCGCGACCCGGGACGATCGCGGGCGCGGCGTGCTCCCGGGCCTCGACGGCAGGCTGCTCCTCGGTGGCGACCTCGTCGTCGACCGGCCACCAGTCGTGCACGCCGATCTCGCGCAGCATCGCGCGTTGCCGCTCATCCCAGCGCATCGGGGCCTCCGGAGGCGGCGGGTTCCATCGCCAGGCTCATCACGATCGCATCCTCGCGGCGCCCGAACGGCGCCGGGTAATAGCCTTTGCGCAGCCCCACCTGCACGAAGCCGAGGTGCTCGTACAGCGCACGCGCATGCGTGTTGCTGGCGCGAACCTCCAGCCACAGCGAGCGGGCCGGCAGGGCCTGGCACAGCGCGACCAGCGCATCGATCATGCGCCGCGCGTACCCGCGCCCCTGCGCGGCCGGGGCGACCGTGATGTTCAGCAGGTGCATCTCGTCGACGCCGCCCATCGCGACGAAGTAGCCGAGGAGTGCGCCGTGCGCGTCGACCAGCGTGCGCGCCGGGTAGCCGGCGGCGAGCGAGTCGATGAAGTTGCCGCGGCTCCATGGGAACGCGTAGGCGGCCACCTCGATCGCCATCACCGCGTCGAGTTGCGCGATCGTCATCGGCACGAGCAGCGGGGCATCGCCGGCGATGCGGCGCGCCGGGCCGCGCCACAGCGCGCTCATCGCGCGGCCTCCAGCGCGTCTTTCGCGGCGCGCACGGCGGCGCGCTCCTCGGTGGTCTGCGCGACCTTGTCGCGCAGATACAGGGGCAGCGCCGCGGCCGCGTCGACCGCGCCGCCATCGGCCCACAGGGCCTGCGCGAGTGGCAGCATCGCGCCGGCGCGCGGCAACGCGTCGGGCGACCGGCGCGCCGTGCCCGTGGTCCAGGTCCGGCCCGCGAACGCGGTCAGCGCGTTGCCGGCCACATGCTCCGGCGCAAGCGCCTGCCAGCGCGCATCCAGCGCGTCGGGGCCGATCAACATCGGCGCGTCCAGCACGGTCCAGCGGCCGGCCGCCCACGCGTACTGCGCCGCGTAGACCTCGTTCATGCGCGCATCCATCGCGACCCAGACGCGCTGCGGGCGGTCCTCGCCCGCGCGCGCGTCCTCGGCGACCGCAAGCAGCGTGTCGACCGGCAACACCGGCTTGCCAGCGCCGAACGCGAGGCCCTGCGCGACCGAGCACGCCGTGCGCAGCCCGGTGAAGGCGCCGGGGCCGCGGCCGAACGCGATCGCATCCAGGTCCTTCAGCGCGATCCCCGCGCGTGCGAGCAGCGCCAGGATCGACGGGATCAACGTGGCCGACGCCTGCGCACCGCCCGCGCCCTCGTGCACGTGAACGCCGCCACCGGACAGGAGCGCGATGCTCAGGTGTTCGGTCGCGGTGTCGAAGGCCAGCAGGGTGGCCGTCATGCGCGGCGCCGGCCGGCCTCTGGAAGGGCGCCGCGGCGACGCGGCCGCAGGGACTTCTGGCTCATGGATCGAGTTTAGCCGCCGCGCCCGCATGCGATCATCGCGCATGCCTGTTTCCCGAGTCCGCCGTGCGTTGGCCGCGGCCACGCTCGCGCTGCTCGCGCCGCTGGCGGCGGCGGCGCCCGCAACGACCGCCGACGCACTCCCGGCCGCCGTGCTCGACGCCCTGGACCGCGCCAAGGTGCCGCGCGAGTCGGTCGTCGCGATCGTGCAGGAGGTGAGCGGCGCCCGCCCGCGCCTGGCCTGGCAGACGGAACAGCCGGTCAACCCCGCGTCGTTGATGAAGCTGCTCACGACCTTCGCGGCCCTCGACCTGCTGGGCCCGGCGTGGACCTGGAGCACCCCGGTGTGGCTGCAGGGCAGCGTGCGGGCCGGCGTGCTGGACGGCAACCTGGTGATCAAGGGCAACGGCGATCCGAAGCTCGTTGTCGAACGCCTGTGGCTGCTGCTGCGGCGCGTGCAGCAACTGGGCGTGCGCGAGATCCGGGGCGACATCGTGCTCGACCGCAGCGCCTTCTCGGTGCCCGAACAGGCCGCGGGCGACTTCGACGGCGAGGCGCTGCGGCCTTACAACGTGCGCGCCGATGCGCTGATGCTGAACTACCGCGCGGTCGTCTACACGTTCACGCCGGACCCGGCCCGCGGCATCGCGGTGGTCTCGGCCGACCCGCCGCTGGCCGGCGTGCGCCACGACGCGAGCGTGGCGCTCGCCGCCGGGCCGTGCGAGGACTGGCGCGGCGCGCTGCGGGCCGACTTCACCGACCCGCTGCATGCGCGCTTCGCCGGCAGGCTCGCGGCCGCGTGCGGCGAGAAGCGCTGGGCGGTGGCGCACGCCGAGCCGGCCCGCTTCAACGAGCGCGCGCTGCTGGGCATGTGGAAGGAACTCGGCGGCCGCATCACCGGCAGCGTGCGCGATGGGGCCGCACCCGACACAACGCCGACGTTCGAGTCGACCTCGCCGCCGCTCGCCGACATCGTGCGCGACATCAACAAGTACAGCAACAACGTGATGGCGCAACAGCTGTTCCTGACGCTGGGCCTGACGCAACGCGGCGCCGGCACGCCGGATGCGGCGCGCGACGTGCTGCGCCAGTGGGCGACCGCGCGTCTGGGCAGCGCGGCCGGCGCGCTGGTGCTCGACAACGGCTCGGGCCTGTCGCGCGAGGCGCGCGTCACCGCGGAGCTGCTGGCGCGGCTGCTGGTCACGGCCTGGGCCAGCCCGGTGATGCCGGAGCTGCTGAGTTCGCTGCCGGTCAGCGGCGTCGACGGCACGTTGAAGCGCTCGCGCGCGACGCTGGGGCGTGCGCACCTGAAGACCGGCTCGCTGCGCGACGTGGCAGGGATCGCCGGTCAGGTGCTCGCGAACTCGGGCCGGCGCTACGTCGTCGTGATGATCGCGAACCATCCGAACGCGAACGCCGCGCGGCCGGCGTTCGATGCGCTGGTGCAGTGGGCTGCCGGTGACGCGGCGTTGCCGGTCACCGCCGCCGAACCGGCGAACTGAAGGGGATGAAGACGTGCCGTTGACGGTGAACTCGAAGCCGAAGGTGCCGCTGTCGGCGAGGCTGTCGCCCATCATCCGGACCGACGTGATCGACGCGGCCGGGTGGTGTCGCTAGCGCCGCCACCGCACGCGGCGACAAGCACCGACACCAGCGCCGCACAGAGGCCGGACGCCCAGATCCGGATCTCTTTCATGGCATGCCCCCAAGGTCCCATGCGGCCTGCAAGGCAGCACCCACGGACGGGGTGTCCGTCTTGAAAGGGAAACTCTAGGGTGGCGTCAAATCACGTCGCGCTCGGGCAATCCCCGGCGCACGCCAGTTCCTCGCGCAACGCTTGAATACGCGGCGCGCGTGTGTTTCGCGCGCCGCTTCAACGTGCGATCAGAACGGATTGTTCTGCGATCGCGTCACGGCCAACGAGCCCAGTGCGTTCTGGCCCGCGGCGCCAAGGTGACGGTCGTCGGCCCACAGCCAGACGCTGTTGACCGCATCGGCGACCAGGGTGTTGGTCGTGCAGTTGGGCAGCGCGACCGCGCAGGCGGCTTGCGTCGTGTTGCTGTAGCTGGCGCCCGAGTACTTGTTGATCGTCGCCGTGTCGACCGCCAGCAGGTACTGGTCGAGCTGCACGAGGCCGATTTGGTGGCCATCGTTCAGGATGTTGGAGAGCAGCGCATCGTTGAACTTGGTCGACAGGCGCGTCAGCAGCGCCGGGTTCCCGTTGGTCGCCCCGGCGCTGCGGTCGCCGGCGAAGGGGGTCAACCCCATGTCGGGAATCGTCACGATCAGCACCTTCACGCCGAGGGCGGCGAGACGATTGACCTGGTCGGCCAGCGCGACACCGGCCGCGACCAGGTTCGCCGACAGCTGGTCCTCGCCGACGGCCGGGTATTGCTGGAACTGCGCGATCACGTCGTTCGCGCCGACCAGCAACGTGGCCATGTCACCGTTGACGAAGCCACCGCCGTTGGCGATGTGGTTGTCGATCTGCGCCGCGATGTCGGCCACCTTGGCGCCGTTGGCGGCGTAGATGCGGCTGACCGGGTCGGCCACGGTCGTGCCGCGGCACTCCGGGAACACGAGACCGTAGTTTGCCGCGAGCGACTGGATCCAGATCGGGTTCGCGCTGCAGTCGACCTGTGTCGTGCTGCCGCTGACCAGCGCATTGACCGTGTACTTGGTGCCATTGGCATTGATCACGCTCGACTCGTCGCCGAAGGCGAGCACGCGGCTCGGGTAGAAGCGCTGCACCTGCTCGCCGCCGCCACACGCCGCCAGCAATGCCGCCGAGGCCAGCAGGCCGGCGCCGAGGACGGCGCGGGCGGTTCGATTCAGGTTCAACTTCATTCGGGGCTCCGGAGGGTCAGGCGATCAGGCAAGGATGCGGGGAGATATCAGGCGGCGGCGGCCCGCGTGAGGCGGTCGCGCACGCCGTCCCATTCGGGCTCGGGCGGGGGCGTTTCGACCCAGATCAGCTGCGCGCCTTCGGCGTCGAGTTCGCGCAGCACCGAGAACAATTCATGCGCCACCTGCGCCGCCTGCGCGGGCATGCGGCGGTACCGCACGCCACGGGCCGCGGCCGGCGGCGCGCCGCGTGAATATACCGCCAGCTTCAGCGGCTCATCGCCGAGGACTTGCAAAGCCGTGTGAAGCATCGCGGACGACATCAGCCGCAGCCGGGCGTTCGGCGCGTAGTGCGCGGCCAGCGTGCCGGGGGCGCGCGGCGCATCGGCATCCGGAGCGCCCAGCGGCTCGCCGGCCGCCGCCTCGATCTGCGCGCGGGTCAGCGTGCCGGGGCGCAGCAGCACCGGATGCCCGCGCGAGCAGTCGACGATGGCGGATTCGATGCCGACCTCGGTCGCTCCGCCATCGAGCACCAGCAGATCGGCACCGAATTCCTCGACCACATGGGCCGCGAGCGTCGGGCTGACGCGGCCGAAGCGGTTCGCGCTCGGCGCCGCCACGCCCGGCACGCCCAGGCGTTCCGCGGCCTGCAGCAGTGCGTTCGCGACCGGATGCGCCGGGCAGCGCAGACCGATGCTGTCCTGGCCGCCCGCGGCGGCTTCCGCGATGTCGGCCCGGCGCGGCAGGATCAGCGTCAGCGGGCCGGGCCAGAACGCATCGATCAGGCGCCGCGCGACTGGCGGTACCGCGCTGGCGAACACGTCGATCTGCGCCGGGCCGGTCACGTGGACGATCAGCGGGTGATCGCTCGGCCGGCCCTTCGCCGCGAAGATCTTCGCGACCGCGTCGGCCCGGTCGGCGCGCGCACCGAGGCCGTAGACCGTCTCGGTCGGGAATGCGACGAGTTCGCCGTCGGCCAGCCGCGCGGCGGCGGCGTCGATGGCGCTCGCCAGCAACCCGTCCAGCAACACGCCTACCAGCCCTCGATGCCGAGACGCACCGCGGCCTCGCGCGCGACGGCGTCGGCCGCCTCGAGACTGGACGCGGTGACCGTCAGGTGGCCCATCTTGCGGCCGGAGCGGGCCTGCGACTTGCCGTACAGGTGCAGGTGCACGCCGGGCAGGGCGAGCACGGACGCCCAGTCGGGACCGGCCGGGCGCTCCCCGCCCTGGTCGTCGAACCACAGGTCGCCGAGCAGGTTGAGCATCACGCACGGCGAATGCAGGCGCGGCTCGGGCAGCGTCGCGCCGGTCATCGCGCGCACCTGCAGCTCGAACTGCGAGATGTCGCACGCGTCGATGCTGTAGTGGCCGGAGTTGTGCGGGCGAGGCGCCATCTCGTTGGCGATCAGGCTGCCGTCGCGCAACACGAAGAACTCGACACACAGCACGCCGACATAGCCGAGTTCCGTGGCGATCTGCCGCGCACTGGCCGCCGCACGCTGCTGCACGTCGGCCGGCACGGCCGCCGCCGGCACCTGCGTCACGGCGAGGACGCCGTCGCGATGCAGGTTCTGCTGGACCGGCAGATTCACCAGCGCGCCATCCGCACCGCGCGCGACGATCACGCTGATCTCGTGCGCCAGCGGCAGCATCTTCTCGAGCACGCAGGCGACGCTGCCGAGCGCCGCCCAGCCCGACGACAACTCTGCGCGCGTGCCGACGCGCACCTGGCCCTTGCCGTCGTAGCCCAGGCGCGCGGTCTTGAGGATGCCCGGCAGCAAGTCGCCGCGCACACCGACCAGCTCGCCGACGCCGGCCAGCACGGTGTACGGCGCGCAAGGCACGTTGCTGCGGGCGAAGTGGGCTTTCTCGGTTGCGCGGTCCTGACAGATCGCGACGGCCGCCGCCGCCGGCGCGACCGGGCGCCGCTCGGCCAGCCGCGCCAGCGCCTGCGCCGGCACGTTCTCGAACTCGGTCGTCACGGCCGCGCTCAGTTCGGCCAGTTCGTCGAGGCCATTCCCGTCCAGATAGTCGGCCCGGATATGGTGGTGCGACACGAGCCCGGCCGGACTGTCGGGATCCGGATCGAGCACCGCGGTCGCGTAGCCGAGCCGCTGCGCGGCGTGCACGAACATGCGGGCGAGCTGACCACCGCCCATGACGCCCAGGGTTGCGCCCGGCGCGATGAATGAAGCGCTCATTTCAGCTCGGCCGACATGGCCCGCGCGGCGTCGGTCTGGCGCGCGCGGAAGGCATCGAGCTTCGCGCGCAGCGCCGGATCCTCGTTGGCCAGCATCGCGACCGCGAACAGCGCCGCATTCGCGGCGCCGGCGATCCCGATCGCGAATGTCGCGACCGGGATGCCCTTGGGCATCTGCACGATCGAGTGCAGGGAATCGACACCCTGCAGATGCCGGCTCGCGACCGGCACGCCGAGCACCGGCACGGTGGTCTTGGCGGCCAGCATGCCGGGCAGGTGCGCGGCGCCGCCGGCGCCGGCGATGATCGCCTTCAGGCCGCGCGGCGCAGCCTGCTCGGCGTACGCGAACATCTCGTCCGGCATGCGGTGGGCCGAGACGACGCGGGCTTCGTGGGCGATGCCGAACTCGGCGAGAATCTCGGTGGCCGCGCGCAGGGTGTCCCAGTCGCTGCTGGAACCCATCACCACGCCGACCACCACGGGGGCGCTGCTCAAGGCTCGCTCCAGGTGCTGATGAACTTGAATTGTAGGCGGCGCGGCGCCATCTCCCCGCCTCGTGCCGCCGCTCCGGAACCTCCCGCCATGCAAGACATTTCGCTGCAGAACTTCGAATCCGACCTGATCACCGCCTCGATGCAGCAGCCGGTGCTGCTCGACATCTGGGCCCCGTGGTGCGGCCCGTGCAAGTCGCTCGGCCCGGTGCTGGAGAAGCTCGAGACCGACTACGGGGGCCGCTTCGTGCTGGCCAAGCTCAACTCCGACGAGCAGCCCGAGATCGCCGGCCAGCTGTCGCAGATGTTCGGCGTGCGCAGCATCCCGTTCTGCGTGCTGTTCAAGGGCGGGCAGCCGGTCGACGGCTTCGTCGGCGCGCTGCCCGAGGCGCAGGTGCGCGCCTTCCTCGACAAGCACGTGCCCAGTAGCGAGGCAGTCGCGGCGGCCGAGGACGTCGAGGAGGCGCAGGCGCTGCTGGCCGATGGCGACACCGACAGCGCGCTCGAGAAGCTGCAGGAGGCGGTCGCCGTCAACCCCGGCAACGACGCCGCCCGCTACGACTACCTGCGCGCGCTGCTCGGCGCCGGCCGCATCGAGGAAGCGCGCCGCGCCTACGAGCCGGTCGCGACCAAGGTGATGCTCGACGCGCGCCTGGCCGCCGCGGGCCGCTGGCTCGAGGCCTGCGAACAGGCCGGCGCAGCGCGCTCGCCCGACCAGCTCGCCGCCGCGATCGCCGCCAACAAGCGCGATTTCGACGCGCGCTTCGAGCTCGCGCAAGGCCACTTCGCGGCCCAGCGCCTCACCCAGGCGCTCGACGAGCTGCTCGAGATCCTGATGCGCGACAAGGCCTGGAAGGACGAACTCGCGCGCAAGACCTTCGTCGCGATCCTCGAGCTGATGACCAAGCCGGCGCCGACCAAGGCCGAGGCCGCCGCCGCGCCGAAGGGCAAGCTGGAACTGGCCGGCCAGGCGGCGGTGACGCCCGCCGACCCGGTCGTCGACGGCTATCGCCGCAAGCTCAGCATGACGCTGTTCTGACGCCGGCGCCGCGGCCCCGGGTGCGATCTCAGCCCGGGACGAACGCGGCGGCGTCCAGCGCCGCGATCAGGCGGGCCTGGTCGTTCTCGAGGTCCGACCACGCTGCGGCCCCCAGCGCATGCTGGCGTCGGGCGGCCGCCGAATCGCCCAGCGCCTCGAACACCTGCGCCAGACGGGTGTGGCCGGGAGCGCGGTCGCAGGCGCAGCCGGGCCGGTCGAGTGCCGCCGCCGCGGCGGTCGCGTCGGCGCGTGCCGAGACCGCATGCCGCGCCTGCAACCGGCACCAGGCCCGGTCGGCCAGCAGGATGCCGGCGACCGGCTCCATGCCCTGGCGCAGCGAATCGTCCAGATGCGCCTCGAACAGCGCCAGCGCTTCGTCGACGCGACCGAGCAGCGCGCACACCTGCGCGCGCAGGATCGGCTGCAGCGCGCTGAGGCTGCGCACGCCGACCATCGCGTCGAAATGGGCCGTCGATTCGGCGCCGAGCAGCAGGTGCATCTCGCTGTCGGCTCCTGGCGTGCCGCGCGCCGCCAGCTGGCGCCAGGCGGCCACGCGCAACGAGGCCATGTTCCACATCATCGCGCTCAAGGTCGCGTCGTCGCCGTCGGCGGTCGCATGGCGGCGCGCCTGCTGGTACCAGGGTTGGGCCCGGTCGTATCGGCCGGCCTCGTGGTACGCCTGCGCGATCACCAGCTTGACCCGGGCCAGCGCCGCGTGGTGGTCGGCCTCGGCCAGCGACAGCGCCTCGGAGGCACGCCGCACCAGCGCCGTCGCATCCATGGCCAGGTAGTCGAGGTGCGCGAGCCAGGCCGCGCTGAGCGCCTGCAGCGGCTTGAGCCCGCCAGCGGCGCTCAGCGCATGGGCACGCGCCAGCTTGTCACGGACGGCCGGCCCGAGATCGGTGTAGTGGCCGACCAGCGCCTCGGCCAGATGCAGCCAGGCGCTGATCGCGGTGCTGGGCTGCGGGCCGTAGCGCTCGCGCAGCGCCGCGATCTCGCGCCGCGCTTCGTCGAAATCGCCGAGCCGGGCCAGGTAGGCCGCGCGTTCGCAGCGCAGGCTGTCGGCGGCAAGGGGGTGGGACGCCTCCCTGATGTCGTTGTCGAGTCGACTCAGGAGGCGCGATTTCATGTGGTGAGCCGTTCCAGGGCTTCGCGGTAGCGGCCGGCGGTCTGTGCAATCACTGCGGCCGGCAGTGCCGGGGCCGGCGGGCGCTTGCCCCACGGTTGGCCGTCGACGCGGACCTGCTCGAGCCAGTCGCGCACGAACTGCTTGTCGTAGCTCGGCGGGTTGCTGCCTTCGGCGTAGCCCTCGACCGGCCAGAAGCGCGAGGAGTCGGGCGTCAGCACCTCGTCCATCAGCACCAGCGTGCCATCGGCGTCGAGGCCGAACTCGAACTTGGTGTCGGCGATGATCATGCCCTTGGTCAGGGCGAGCGCGGCGGCGGCGGTGTAGAGCTTGATCGCGGTGTCGCGCACCTGGTTCGCGAGGGCCGGGCCGACGATCTCGGTCATGCGCGCGAAGTCGATGTTCTCGTCGTGATCGCCCATCTCGGCCTTGGTGGCGGGCGTGAAGATCGGTGCCGGCAGCTTCGAGGCGTTCTTCAGCCCCGGCGGCAGCGCGACGCCGCAGACCGACTGGCTCTTCTGGTACTCCTGCCAGCCGCTGCCGGCCAGGTAGCCGCGCACCACCGCCTCGATCGGCAGCGGCTTGAGGCGCTTGACCAGCATCGAGCGGCCCCGCACCTGCTCGCGCTCGTCGGGCGCGACGACGCTCAGCGGATCGTCACCTGTGAGGTGGTTCGGCACGATGCCTTCGAGGTGCGCGAACCAGAACATCGCCATCGCGGTCAGCAGGGCGCCCTTGCCGGGAATGGGCTCGCCCATCACCACGTCGAACGCGCTGAGCCGGTCGGTGGCGACCATCAGCATGCGGTCGGTACCGACCGCGTAGTTGTCCCGCACCTTGCCGCGCGCCAGCAGCGGCAGCGAATGCAGACTGGTTTCGAGCAGCGGAGGCGTGGCGGTCAGGTCGTGGAGCATGGTCGGTTCGTGCCGCGAGGCACGCCTGGAAACGCGTGGAGGGGAGGCTCAAATTGTAGGGAGCCGGTCCGCGCGCCTCCGGGGGCACCGGATCATGCGCGGCCGACAGCGCCGCAACGATTTCTTTCAATATTGTTTGCATTGTCGTCGCGCGTTTCGCACACGACTGCACGCCCCAAGAACGAGACCCCGCCGGGGCGGGGTCTCGAAGGGCTCGGCGCGAAGCGCTGCGAGGTCAGACGACGGTCTGCGCCAGCTCCCCGGCCGCGTAGCGCTGCGCGACCTGCGGCAGGGTCTGCGCCTCGATCTTGCCCGCCTGCCCTTCGCAGCCGAACTCGACATAGCGCTGACGGCAGATCTTCCTGGCCGCCTCGCGGGCCGGCTTGAGGTAGTCGCGCGGGTCGAACTTCTCCGGGTTTTCGGCGAAGAACTTGCGGATCGCCGCGGTCATCGCCAGGCGCACGTCGGTGTCGATGTTGATCTTGCGCACGCCGTGCTTGATGGCCTCCTGGATCTCGGAGACGGGCACGCCGTAGGTCTCCTTCATGTTGCCGCCGTATTCGCGGATCACCGCGAGCAGGTCCTGCGGCACGCTGCTGGAGCCGTGCATCACCAGGTGCGTGTTGGGGATGCGCTTGTGGATGTCCTTGATGCGGTCGATCGCGAGGATGTCGCCGGTCGGCTTGCGGGTGAACTTGTAGGCGCCGTGGCTGGTGCCGATCGCGATCGCGAGCGCGTCGAGCTGGGTGCGCTTGACGAACTCGGCCGCCTCTTCCGGGTCGGTCAGCAGCTGGTCGCGGGTCATCGTGGCCTCGGTGCCGTGGCCGTCCTCCTTGTCGCCCTTCATCGTCTCGAGCGAACCCAGGCAGCCGAGCTCGCCCTCGACGGTGACGCCGAGCTTGTGGGCCATGTCGACGACCTTGCGGGTCACGTCGACGTTGTAGTCGAAGCTCGCGATGGTCTTGCCGTCGGCCTGCAGCGAGCCGTCCATCATCACCGAGCTGAAGCCCAGCTCGATCGCGCCCTTGCAGACCTCGGGGCTCTGGCCGTGGTCCTGGTGCATCACGAGCGGGATGTGCGGCCACTGCTCGACGGCCGCGAGGATCAGGTGCTTGATGAACGGCTCGCCGGCGTACTTGCGCGCGCCGGCGCTGGCCTGCAGGATGACCGGCGCGCCGACCTCGTCGGCCGCGGTCATGACCGCCTGCACCTGCTCCAGGTTGTTGACGTTGAAGGCCGGAATGCCGTAGCCGTTCTCGGCGGCGTGGTCCAACAGCTGACGCAACGAAACGAGCATGGCAGTCTCCTGTGAGCGATGAGTGGGGCCGGCGTGAAACTGCGCCGTAACTCGGCGAATTGTACCGAGCACCCTGCAACCGACCGCTCCGCGCGGGCTATCCGATTCGCTCGGCGTGGTAGCCCTGCCCCCGCATCGCGACCAGAATCTGCTCGATGTGAGCGACGCCGCGCGTCTGCACCACGACCTCGATCTGCGCCCGCTCCACCGACAGTGACGTGAACGCGCGCTGGTGCTGGACCTCGTCGATGTTCGCGCCGAGCTTGCCGAGCAGCGTCGCGACGTCGGCCAGCGCGCCGGGCACGTCGCGCACGTCGAAGCGCAACCGCGCGAGGCGCCCGGACTTGACCATGCCGCGCTCGATGATCTCGGCCAGTACCAGCGGCTCGATGTTGCCGCCGCACAGGATCAGCCCGACCTTGCGGCCCTTGAAACGATCGCCATGCTTCAGCAAGGCGGCCAGGCCGACGCCACCGGCCCCCTCGACCACCGTCTTTTCGATCTCGAGCAGCATCAGGATCGCCTGCTCGATGTCGTCCTCGCTGACGAGCACGATGTCGTCGACGCGCTGCTTGATCAACGGCACGGTCAGCGCGCCCGGCGACTTGACCGCGATGCCGTCGGCGATCGTCGCCTGCCCACTCTCGTGCGACTGGCCGTGCTTGGCGTTCCACGCGGCGGGGAAACGCTCGGTCTGCACGCCGACGACCTCGATGTCGGGCCGCAGCGCGCGCGCCGCGGTCGCGACGCCCGAGATCAGGCCACCGCCGCCGATCGCGACCACCAACGTGTCGATCGACGGCTGCTGCGCCAGCATCTCCAGGCCGATCGTGCCCTGCCCGGCGATCACCGCCAGGTCGTCGTACGGGTGCACCAGCGTCAGCCCGCGCGATTGAGCGAGCTGCAGGCCGTGCGCGCGGGCATCGTCGAACGTGTCACCCTCGAGCACCACGGTGGCGCCGAAGCCGCGCGTGCGTTCGACCTTCACCGCCGGCGCGAAGCGCGGCATCACGATCGTCGCCGGAATGCCCATGCGCTGCGCGTGATAGGCCACGCCCTGTGCGTGGTTGCCCGCCGAGACCGCGAGCACGCCGCTGGCGCGCTCGGCGGCCGTCAGCTGCGCCATCTTGTTGAGCGCGCCGCGTTCCTTGAACGACGCGGTGAACTGCAGGTTCTCGAACTTGAGGAACACCTCGCAGCCGGTCAGCGCGGACAGCGTGCGCGAGGGCATGCACGGGGTGTCGATCACTTCGCCGCGCAGGCGCTCGGCGGCGGCCTGGATGTCGGTGAGGGTCAGCGTCGGGGTCGAGTCGGTCGCGGTCATGCCGCATTGTGGCGCGGCCGGTTCACGCCACACACGCTGCCTGCGGTCCTACATACGCGCGGCAGCGGCCTCTGTAGCCTCGACCGCTTTTGCAGTTCGACCGAAGGAATCCCCATGATGTTTCGTCCCGCCTTTCCGCTCACGGCGCTGCTGCTCCTCGCGCCGACACTCGCACTCGCGCAGGCTCAGGCCACGATCAAGCCCGACGGCCAGTTCCGTTCCGCCTTCGGCGCGGGGGCGAGCTACGCCTCCGGCAACACCAGCGCGTCCAGCGTCAACCTCAGCGGCGACGCGGTGCGCGCCACCGCCGACAGCAAGTGGCAGCTCGGCGGCAAGGCGAACTGGGGCCGCACCGACGGCGTCACGACGGTCGAGAACCTGGCCCTGGGCACGCAGTACGACCAGGACATCACGCCCGCGTGGTTCGGCTTCGGCAAGGCCGACTTCCTGCGCGACAAGCCCGCCAATGTGTCGTCCCGCGCGTCACTGTTCGGCGGCGTCGGCCGGCACGTGGTCAAGACCGACACGCTGACCTTCGACCTCTCGGCCGGCCTCGGCTACACCGAGGACCGGTACGTCGACCCGGCGGACGTGAACGGCGGATTCCGCAGCCGCTACGGCCGCGCCGAGGCGCTGCTGGCCGAGGAATCGCGCCACCAGTGGACCGAGACGACCAGCTTCCACCAGAAGCTCTCGCTGTACCCGGCGCTGCGCAGCGGCGGCGGCTACCGCGGGGTGTTCGACTCGGGCCTGTCGGTCGCGATGACCAACGCGCTGAGCCTGACCGCCGGTCTGAACTACCGCTACAACAGCGACCCGGGTGCCGGCCTGAAGAAGGGCGACACCCTGTTCGTCACCGGCATTTCGGTTAAGCTCGACTGACCGACCCGCGTGGCGCGGGTCACGCCACCCGGCAGACCTTGAGCATGTTGGTGCCGCCCGGGTGGCCCATCGGCTCGCCGCAGGTGATCGCGTAGGTGTCGCCGGGGTTGAGCACGCCGCTCTGCACCAGCAGCGCCTCGGCCTCGGCCAGCGCCTGGTCGCGGTCGCTGAAGTTGGGCATCAGCATCGGCGTGACGTTGCGGTACAGCGCCATGCGGCGCTGGCTGCGCACCTGCGAGGTCAGGCCGTAGATCGGCACGTGGATGCGGTGCCGGCTCATCCACAGCGCGGTCGAGCCCGATTCGGTCAGCGCCAGGATCGCCTTGCAGCCCAGGTGGTAGGCGGTGAACAGCGCGCCCATCGCGATCGACTGGTCGATCCGCGCGAAGGTCTTGTTGGTGAAGCTCGCGTCGAGTGCGATCTCCTCGGCGTTCTCGGCCTCGACGCAGATGCTGGCCATCATCTCGATCGTCTCGACCGGGTACTTGCCGGCCGCGGTCTCGGCGCTGAGCATCACCGCGTCGGTGCCGTCGAGCACCGCGTTGGCGACGTCGCTGACCTCGGCGCGGGTGGGCACCGGGTTGACGATCATCGACTCCATCATCTGCGTTGCGGTGATGACCACGCGGTCCATCTCGCGCGCCATCTTGATCATGCGCTTCTGCAGTGCCGGCACCGCGGCGTTGCCGACCTCGACCGCGAGGTCGCCGCGCGCGACCATGATGCCGTCGCTCGCCTTCAGGATCTGGTCGAGCACCGGGATCGCCTCGCTGCGCTCGATCTTCGCGATCAGCTGCGGCTTGTGGCGCCACGGTTCGCCGGCCACGTTGGCGAGCTGGCGCGCCATCTCCATGTCGGTCGCAGTCTTCGGGAAGCTGACCGCGAGGTACTCGCACTGGAAGCTCATCGCGGTCTTGATGTCGTCCATGTCCTTCGCGGTCAACGCGGGCGCGGTCAGGCCGCCGCCGGCCTTGTTGATGCCCTTGTTGTTCGACAGCTCGCCGCCGACGACGACGGTGGTGTGGACCTCGTCGCCGCGGACCGCGTCGACCACGAGCTTCAGCAGGCCGTCGTTGAGCAGCAGGATGTCGCCGGCGCGCACATCGCGCGGCAGCTCCTTGTAGTCGAGACCGACGCGCTCGTTGGTGCCCAGCGCGGTGGTCGCGCCGTCGAGCACGAACGACTGGCCGACCACAAGCATCGTCTTGTCGCCGTCGAACTTGCCGACGCGGATCTTCGGCCCCTGCAGGTCGGCCATGATCGCGACCTCCTTGCCGCAGCGCTTGGCGATCTCGCGCACCAGCGTCGCGCGGTCGATGTGGTCCTGCGCCTTGCCGTGCGAGAAGTTCATCCGCACCACGTCCACACCGGCGCGGATCATGCGCTCCAGCACCTCGGGTGAGCTGGACGCGGGGCCGAGGGTGGCGACGATCTTGGTGGCGCGGGGCATGGGCGGAGTCTCCGTATTGTTCTGGTCGGCGGATTATCGGAGCGCCCGGCGGTTACCGCGCGATTACAGGCGCGGCACGCGGGAATGATTGTTATGCGGCCGCGCGCTTCTGCAGGATCTCGAACGCCGGCAGCGTCTTGCCCTCCAGCACCTCGAGGAAGGCGCCGCCGCCGGTAGAGATGTAGCCCACGTCCTTCTCGATGCCGTACTTGGCGATCGCCGCCAGCGTGTCGCCGCCGCCGGCGATGCTGAAGGCGTCGCTCTTCGCGATGGCGCGGGCGATGGCTTCGGTGCCGCCGGCAAAGGCGTCGAACTCGAACACGCCTACGGGTCCGTTCCAGACGATCGTGCCGGCCTTCATCAGTTGCTCGGCGAGGCGCTTCGCGGTCTCGGGCCCGATGTCGAGGATCAGGTCGTCGGGCGCCACGTCGGCCGCGGCCTTGACGGTCGCGACCGCGTCGGCCTTGAACTCCTTGGCCGTCACGACGTCGGTCGGGATCGGCACCGCGGCGCCGCGCGCCTGCATCGCGGCGATCACCGCCTTGGCGTCGTCGAGAAGCGTCGGCTCGGCCAGGCTCTTGCCGATCGGCAGGCCCGCGGCGAGCATGAAGGTGTTGGCGATGCCGCCGCCGACGATCAGCTGGTCGACGTTCTTGGCCAGCGCCTGCAGGATGCTCAGCTTGGTCGAGACCTTGCTGCCGGCGACGATCGCCACCAGCGGGCGCTTCGGGTTCGCCAGCGCCTTGGTGATCGCGTCGATCTCGGCCGCCAGCAGCGGGCCGGCGCAGGCGATCGGCGCGTACTGGGCGATGCCGTAGGTCGAGGCCTCGGCGCGGTGGGCGGTGCCGAAGGCGTCGTGGACGAAGATGTCGCACAGCGCGGCCATCTTGCGGGACAGACCCTCGTCGTTCTTCTTCTCGCCCGGGTTGACGCGGCAGTTCTCGAGCATCACGAGTTGGCCGGGCTTCACGTCGACGCCGTCGGTCCAATTGGAAACGACCGGGATCTCGCGGCCCATCAGCTCGCCCATGCGCCGGGCGACCGGGGCGAGCGAGTCTTCGGGCTTGAACGCGCCCTCGGTCGGGCGGCCCAGGTGCGAGGTCACCATCACCGCCGCGCCGGCCTTCACGGCGAGCTCGATGCACGGGATCGACGCGCGGATGCGGGTGTCTTCGGTGATGCGCCCCGCGTCGTCCAGCGGGACGTTCAGGTCGGCGCGGATGAAGACGCGCCGGCCGGCGGCCTTCCCCTGGGCAACGAGGTCTTCGAATCGGAGGACGTTCATGGTCGTGTGTCGGTAGTCGATGAAAGGGGTTGCGGCGCGGCTCTCACCAGCCGAGACCGATGCGCAGCGCCACCATCACCAGCGTGCCGGTGACGATGGTGCCGAGGATGCCACGGCGCCAGAAGAAGTACGCGGTCGCGGCGGGCACGGCATACAGGCGCGCGTCCCTGAAGGTCGTGATCAGGTGGCCTTGCGTCATCAGGACCTCGGGCGCGACGACCGCCGCGAGTGCGGCCAGCGGCGCGTAGCGCAGGCCCTGCTTCAGCCAGACAGGCAGCGGCAGTTCGCGATCGGGGTAGAGAAAGAAGCCGCGCGTACCGACCGTGATGACCGTCAGCCCGAGGATCGCCAGCACCGTCTCCCAGGTGCTCATGTGTTGTCCTCCACCGGCTTCGCCTCGGTCGGCGTGACGTGGTCCATCAGCAGCCCGATCGCCACGGCCGCGGCGATCGCGACGACGACGTTCAGCTTCAGCGGCAGCGCGACCGTCGCGACGGCCGCGGCACAGGCCACGCCGGCCGCGACCCAGCTCGCGCGGTCGGTCAGCAGCGAGTACATCAGCCCGAGCAGCGCCAGGATGCCGGCGAAGCCGAAGCCCCATTCGGTCGGGATCGAATCGGCCAGCAGCAGCCCGGCCAGGGTCGGGAACTGCCACGACGGCCAGTTGGTCGCGACGCCGCCCCAGAAGTAGGGCCGCTGCTCCGGTGAAGGCCGCGGCTCCGGGAAGCGCGACATGAAGACCACGTAGTTCAGGTCGGCCGTGAAGTAGCCGTGCAGCATGCGCTGCCACCTGGGGAGGTGCGCGAAGTACGGCCGCCACTGGGCACTGAAGATCACGAAGCGCAGGTTCACGCACAGCGCGATCGCCCAGACCATCCAGATGGGCGCGCCCGAGACGATCAGCGGCAGCGCCGCGAGCTGCGCGCTGCCCGCGAACACCAGCAGCGACATCAGGATGGACAGCGGCAGCGGCATGCCGCTCTTGGCCATCGCGACGCCCGTCACCAGGCCCCAGGCGGCGATGCCGAGCGACACGCCGACCATGTCGCGCGAGCCGCGCGCGAACTCCGGGTGGCGCCAGATCGGGCGCCGCAGAACTTCCTCACTCATTCGGACGATTGTCCTATGAGTGCGCGCGGGCTACTTCTTGGTGACCTGGCCGTGGCCGGAGATGGAGGACTTGACGACGGCATCGCCGCTGTACTTCACGTCACCGACGCCGGCGATCGAGACGTTCAGCGTCTTGCGCGCGTTGACGTCGGCATCGCCGCTGCCGGCCACGCTGACCGTCACGTCGTCTGCTTGCAGGTCGCGCGTGTCCACATCGCCGCTGCCCGAGATGGCGACGGACAGCTTGCCCGTGCGGCCGGCGAACGCGATGTCGCCGCTGCCCGAGATCCGGGCGGAGACTTCGTCGGCCGCCAGCTGTTTCAGGCGCACGTTGCCCGAGCCGCTGATCGAGACCGCGAGGCCCGGCGTCTTCAACGCGTCGCCGACCACGTCGCCCGAGCCGTGGATGGACAACGAACGCAACGTCACGAGGTCGATCGTCGCCGTCATCGGGGTGTTCGTCGACACGCTGGTGCCCTTCTTCACGCCGATCTCCAGCGTCGGTACGCCGCGATGGTCGACGACCCGCGTCTCGATCAGCGGCAACAGGTTGTTGTCGGCGCGCAGCTCGATGCCTTCCCGGCTGCCCTGGCGCAGCACCAGCTTCATCGACGAGCGCAGCGCGATCGCCTGGAAGCCGCTCACGACGCGCGACTCGGTTCCGGGCGTGCCCGAACCGGCGACGCGGTCGCCGCTGCCGAACCACGAGAAGCGGACGCCGTCGTCGGCGCGCGCCGGAGCGGCGGTCAGCAACAGCGCGGCAATGGCCGCCACGACCAGCGTCAGCAGGTAGCGCAGCAGCGGTGATGCAGGTGAGTTCATGGCGTCTCCGGGAGGGATCGGACAACGCGAATTTGCCGCCTTGCGCCCGTCACGTCACGCGCGGCGCGACGAACTGCACGAGCGTGCGACGGACTGCAGATCAGGAGTCGTGTGCCTTGGCGCTGGCGCGGGCACGCGGCTTGGCGGCGCCCTCGGCTTTCGCGCCCGGCTTGTCGGCGGCCGGCGCGTCGCGCCCGGCGTCCTCGGTCTCGACCACGGCGGCTTTCGCCCCGGCGACCTGCGTCACGAGCTGCGGTGGAACCGGGTCGATCTTGTTTTCTCGCATGTAGTCGTTCATGTCGCGCCAGCCGGCGAACACCGCGGCCTTCTCAGCCTTCTTGTTCAGCGCGTAGCAATCCTCGATCGCCCGACCGGCGTGGCGGCACGCGCCGCCGATCGCCTTGCCGTCGGCCTCGCGGGCGGCGGCCACCTTCTCGGGCGATTCGATCCCGAGCGCGCCGCCGAGCATGTCGCACCCCGCCAGCACGCTGCTGGCAAGGAGGATGGCGATGAGGGCACGGCGGGGCATGGCGGTGTGGTGCATACGGGTGGTGCCCGGTTTATCGGCGAGCCGAACGGGGACTTGAGCCCCGTGCCGGCGGCGAGCTCAGCCGCGTGCCGGCTGCGCGCGGCGCTGGGCCAGCAGCCAGTCGTACAGCGCCGGGTCGGCATAGGCCGGGTCCCAGGCGTTGTGGCCCACGTCGGGGTAGACCGTGAACTTCGGTCGACCGCCGGCAGCGCGCACGGCGTCGATCATCAGGCGGTCGGGCGCGATCGGCACCACGTCGTCGAGCGCACCGTGGAACGACCAGACCGACAGCCGCGCCAGCCTCGTCGCCAGGCTGGGTACGCCGCTCCCGCAGACCGGCGCGATCGCCGCGAGCCGGTCGGGGTATTCGACGGCGTAGTCCCAGGTGCCGTGGCCGCCCAGGCTCATGCCGGTCAGCAGCACGCGATCGGGGTCGATCGGCCCGCGCGCGACCAGGTCGGCGCGCAATGCCTCGATCGCGTCCGGGTCCCATTGCCGCTCTTCGGGCAGTTGCGGCGCGACCAGCACGAACGGGAAGCGGCGCCCGGCCGCCGCGTACTTCGGCGGGCCGTGGGCCTTGACCCGCGCGAGGTCGGTGCCGCGCTCGCCCGAGCCGTGCAGGAAGATCAACAGCGGCCAGCCGGCGGCCGGGCGGTCCGCGGCCTCGGGCATCCACACGAGGTAGCGCCATTCGACGGACTTGCGGATCACGCCGGTGAAGGTCCGCGTCTGCTCGCCGGCGAGCGGCGGCCCGGTCGCCGCGCAACCCGGCAGCAGCGCTGCCGCAGCGGTCATTCCGATCAGCACACGTCGTTTCGGCATCGGTCACCTCGCCGCGGTCGACGCGGGAAAGTCGATCTGCACGCGCGCCGGCGCGCGCGGCAGCGCGATGCGGTCGGCCGCGGTGGCGACCGGCCGACCGTCCACCGTGACGCGCGCGTTCGCCGGCCAGGGCCCGCGCAGCTCGATGCCGCCGGGCGGAAAGTCGCGGAGCGGCTTCAGCGCGAACGCGATCGTCGTCCGGCCCGCCGCGGTGCGGGCACGCGCCTGCCAGCCGAGTGCGCCGTACGGCGTGCGCAGGCCGTCGATCTTCAGGCCCGGGCCGGCCAGCCACGCCTGTGGCACGCCGGCCGCGAGCACCAGCGCACGCCGGCCTTCGTGCTCGTAGGCGAACAGGTCGAGCACCGAACGGATCTGGTCGGACGCGACCCAGCCGTGCGGCATGTCGCCGAGGAAGCGCGGCTCGCGCGGCTCGCGCAGGACCACCTCGGCCCACTGCTTCCAGCCGGCCGGGCGGCGATCGCGGTAGAAATAGTCCATGGCCTGCAACGCCCGCTCGCGCTGGCCGAGCCGCACCAGCGCGCCGACGTTGCGCCACTCGTAGGGCGTGTAGGCGCCGTCGCCGTGGCGGATGCCGGCGGCCTCGTTCTTCTGCCGCGCCTGGAAGTCCCGCCAGTAACGCTCGAAGGTGTTGCGCACCAGCGCGTCCGGCAGCGTGCCCAGCAGCCCGCCGGGGCTGAGCGCGACGGTGCTCGACGTCGGATCGACGTCGCCGCGGTCGGCCGCGCCGGGCAGCACGTCCATCCGGTGGAAGCTGGTGCTGGCAGCGAGCGAACTCGCGAGATCGGCGTTGAACTCGTCGCGCTGCGCGGCGATGCGCTTCGCGTCGTCGGGCAGGTTCAGCGCCTGCGCGAGTTCGACGGCGCTGCGGTAGCCGATCGACGCCCAGAAGTCGTCCCAGTACGAATACGCGGCCTTGTCGGAGTAGCCCTCGTGGCTGATCGACGGCGGCATCAGGCCGAAGTAGGCGGCACGCCCGGGCGTCCGGTTCCGCTCGGTGCGCTCGCTCTGGCGCAGCGTCTCCATGTGCCCGATCGCGGCGCGCACGTTCGGCCACAGCGCGCGCGCCGTGGCCTCGTCGTGCGTGTGGTGCCACAGGTCGGCGACCGCGAAGGCGAACTCGCCGTCGCTGTCGTTCTCGGGCACCGGGTCGGCGCCGCGGACGGTGGCGCAGCACGGCACCTTGCCGCTCTTGAACTGGAACGGCGCGAACCACTGCAGGAACGCGCGCGCCTCGGCGTCGTGCCCGAGGCGCAGCAGCGCCGCGGAGGTCAGCGCACCGTCGCGGATCCACGAGCGCGAATACGCACGCGCGCCGGGCTGCAGCGCGGGACCGCTGCGGTTGACGAGGATGTGGCCGAGGGCGGTGCGCAGCGTCGCGGCCACGTCGGCCACCTCGCCCGGGCCGGAGATGCGCACGCGATCGAGGCGCTCGCGCCATCGGGCCGCCACGCGTCGTTCCTCGGCCGCGAAGGCCGCGAGCGTCGGGGCGACGGGCCGGCCGCTGACCGGCAACGCAACGGCAATCCGACGCGATTCGCCGGGGCGCAACCGGAGCTCGTAGCGCAGCACGCCGCTCGCGAATCCCGCGTCGTCGACGACGCGCCGCTCGCTCATGCCTGAACGCTCGCCCGCGGCGCCAGGCAGCCATGCGGTCGCGCCGGCGGCCAAGGGTTCGAGTTGAACGCTGCTCGGCGCCACCAGCGGTTGGACGCGCGGTGCGTCATTGACGGACAACGCCTGCCCGTTCCACCCGATCGACTCGATCGCACTCGCCCCACCGGGATGGGCCAGGAACTGCGTCGGCGGGTTCGCCTGGAACGGCCGCCACGCGAGCGCGAGCGTCACGGTGCGCGCCGCCTTGCCGCGGTTGCGCACGGTGTAGCCCGCCAGCGCCTGCGCCGCGTCGGGCGTGCCGCTGCCGAACGCCTCGACGTCGAGCGAGAGGTCGCCGATCGTCCAGTGCACCGCGGGCATCGGCAGATCGCCGTCGCGCAGCGAGTGGCTGATCCGGGCGTCGGCCCAGCTCAGCACGCGGCCGTCGGCGACCAGGAACGGCTCCAATCCGCCGGCGCCCGGCACCGGCTCCAGCACGCCGTCCTCGCTCAGCAGCGACGCGACGCGCGCGCCGTCGACGCCGAGGACGGTCCAGTACGACTGCTCGCCCACGTAGGCACGCGGGTAGTGGCCGCGCGGCGCGTCCTTCGCGAGCTGCATGAAGAAGGCATTGGCGGTCGGCGCGTCGCGCGGCTCGATCGCGGCCAGTGCGGCGCGGCTGTCGGCCGCCGGCACGACACGCACGAAGCGCGCCTCCGATTCGGGCAGCCAATGCGCCTGCACGTCGCCGCGGGCGCGCTCGACGCGGCGCACGCGCCGCCACTGCACGCCGTCGTCGGACAGCTCGATGTCGTAGCGCGCCGGCGCCGTACCGGCCCGCCAGCGCACGGCCAGTGCGCCGAACTCGCGCGCGATGCCGTAGTCGACGCTCAGGCCGTCGGCGCGCAGCAACGCTGCTGGAATCGGCGGCGCGACGTCCGGCAGCTGCCGCAGCGTCAGGCGATCGAAGCACGCCGTGCCCTGGCCCGCGCCGCTGCCGGAGGCGATCACCAGTTCGATCGACGCGGTCTGGCGCAGCGCCTTGTCGGTGGTCGGCCCCCACGCGAACTCGATCTGCCGCTGGCGGAACTTCAACGTCTGCCACTCGTGCGGGAAGCGGAACTCCGGCCGCTGTCCCCACCAGACGTTCTCGCCGCTGGCATCGACCAGCTTGAACTGCAGCGCGTTGCGCGGCGCGTCGCCCTTCACGTCCAGGCTGAACTCGTAGCGCGCCGGGTACTCGATCGGCAACGCGCGCTGCGCACTGATGTAGCCGGTGACGTGGCCGAAGTCGAAGTCGATGCACAGCGCCTTGCCATGCGGGGCGTCGACGGCGCGCAGCGCGGCCTTCACATCGTCGGTCGCGCTGACCGTCCAGGCCGCCGGGTTCTCGAAATCGTCGAGAACGCGGTCTTGCGCGTGGGCGAGCGTCGCGGCCGCGAACGCGCCCGCCACGAACAGCGGCTTCATCATCCCTTCACGCTCCCGGCCATCAGCCCCGCCATGTAGTGCCGCTGCAGCGCGAGGAACACCACCAGCACGGGCAGAATCGTCACGACCGAGCCGGCCATCATCAGTTCGTTGTCCTGCACGTGCTCGCGCGACAGGCCGGCGAGCGCGACCGGCAGCGTGTGCAGCGAGTCGTCGGTCAGCACGATCAGCGGCCACATGAAGTCGTTCCAGCTGCCGAGGAACGAGAAGATCGCCAGCGTCGCGAGCACCGGCGTCAGCACCGGCACGACGATGGTCAGGAAGATGCGCCACTCGCTCGCGCCGTCGATGCGCGCCGCCTCGAGCAGGTCGTCCGGGATGCCGCGCGCGAACTGGCGCACCAGGAAGATGCCGAACACGCTGGCCATCATCGGCACCACCGCGCCGGCGTAGGTGTTGATCAACCCGAGCGGCTTGAGCATCAGGAACAGCGGGAGCATCGCGACCTGCCCCGGGATCACCAGCGCGCCGAGCAGCGTCTTGAAGATCGCGTCGCGGCCGCGGAACTTCAGCTTCGCGAACGCGTAGCCGGCCATCACGTTGAAGCTGACCGAGATGACGCTCGACAGCAGGGCCAGCGCGAGGCTGTTGGCGAAGTAGCGGCCCATGCCGATGCTGCCGAACAGCTGGCGGTAGTTGTCGAGCGTGATCTGCGTCGGCAGGATCGGTGTCGGCAGCGTGCTCGACGCGCCGGCCGGCATGAACGACACGGACAGCATCCACAGCAGCGGGAACAACGCGATGAAGGCCAACCCGCAGAGCAGGCCGTTCACCACCCACATCGCCCAGCGCGCGTTCATGACGTCGCCCCCGTCGGGTCGCGGTCGAAGCGCAGCAGCACCCAGCTGACCGCGAAGATCACGACGAACAGCAGGAACGCGACCGCGCTCGCATTGCCGAGGTTCCACCACCGGAAGCCTTCCTCGTACATGAAGTACAGGACGCTGACGGTGCTGCGCAGCGGTCCGCCCTGCGTCATCACGTACGGCTCGGCGAAGAGCTGGAAGTAGCCGGAGATCGTCATGATGCCGACCATCACCAGCGTCGGCGTCAGCATCGGGAATGTCAGGTCGGCGAACTGGCGCCAGGGCCCGGCACCGTCGACGCGCGCCGATTCGTACATCTCGCGCGGCACGGCCTGCAGCGCGGCCAGCAGGATGATCATGTTGTAGCCGAAGTTCTTCCACGCCGCGAACAGGATGATCGCCGGCATCGACCAGTGCGGGTTGCCGAGCCAGTCGATCGGGTCGATGCCGAGCGACGCGAGCCCCTGGTTGATCAGGCCGTAGCGCGTGTGCAGCAGGTAGCGCCAGATCACCGCGACCGCGACCACTGTGGTGACCACCGGCGCGAACAGCGCGGTGCGAAAGAACGGCTGCCACTTCGCAACCCGCGCATTCAGCAGCAGCGCCGCCGCGAGCGACAGGCCGATCGACACCGGCACGCCGACGACGACGAAGTAGAACGTGTTGCCCAGCGCCTGCCAGAACAGCGGCGTCTGCAGCAGCCGCGCGTAGTTCTGCAGGCCGACGAAGCGCAGCGTCGAGAGATCGGCGAGCGCGTAAAGGTCGAAGTCGGTCAGGCTGAGCGCCAGGCCGGCGGCGACCGGCACCGCGAAGAACACCGCGATCACGACGAGCGCGGGCGCGGCCAGCGCCCAGCCGACGGCGCCGACCTTCCTCATTTCGCAGCCACCGCGCGCGCACGCAGCCAGCGCCGCTTCTCGAGCAGCGCATCGACCCACGCATCGAGCTGCGCCGTCGCGGCCTCGGCGCTCTGCGTGCGCTGGACGACGCGCTGCGCCGTCTGCTGCATCTCCTGGAAGATGCGCTCCCACTCGGGGATCTTCGGCGCCGCGCGCACCCGCTCGAGCTGCTGCGCGAAGGCCTGCGACGGCCGGTCGTTGGCAAGCGCCGGCGCGCGCCACGCGCTGCGCCGCGGCGGCAGGTCGCCGGTGAGCGCGTGGAAGCGCTGCATCGTCTCGGGCTGGCTCAGGAACTCGATCAGCTGCCAGGCGGCCTGCTTGCGCGGGCTCCCCTTGAACAGCACCAGGCTGGAGCCGCCCGCGGTCGACACGCCCGGACCGTCCGGCCCCGGCAGCGGCGCGGTCGCCCAGTGACCCTGCACGGCGGCCGGCAGGCGCCGCCGGAACTCACCGATGTTCCACGGCCCGCTCACATAGAACGTGAACATGCCGCGCGCAAACTCGTCCCAGACGTTCGAGATCTGCGTGTCGGTCATCGCGGGCGCGAGGCCCTGGTGGAAGATGCCGGCGTAGAAGTCGAGGGCGCGGCGGAACGCCGGCTTCGAGAACGCGCCGCGCGTGTCGTCGTCCGCGAGCAAGGCACCTTGCTGCAGGGCCATCGCGAACAGCGGGTCCGGCTCGTTCAGCGGCATCAGCGCGCCGAAGGTGTTCGCGCCGCCGCGCGCCTTGATCGCCCCCATCGCGTCCGTCCACTCGGCCCAGCTCTGCGGCGGGCGCGCATGGCCGGCCGCACGCAGCAGATCGGTGCGGTAGAACAGCAGGCGCGTGTCGACGTACCAGGGCAGGCCGAACAGCTGGGCGCCGCGCGCGGTCGGCATCACGTTGGTGTCGAGGATGCCGGCGAAGTAGTCGGCGCGATCGATGCCGGCCGATGCGGCGAGCGCGTCGAGCGGTTCCAGCGCATCGAGCGCGGTGAACTCGGGCAGCCAGGTGTTGCCGAGCTGGCAGAGGTCGGGCAGCGCATCGCCGGCGTAGGCCGTCAGCAGTTTCTCGTGCGCGGCCGTCCACGGCAGCTGCTGCACGATGACCCGGATGCCGGGATGGCGGGCGTGGAATGCCGGCAGCAGCTCGGCGACGACCTCGGCCTCGCGCCCCATCGCCCAGAAGTGCAGCGGGCCTGCGGAATCGTCGCGCCGCCCGCAGCCGGCCAGGGCACCACCGAGCGCCAACGCGCCCAGGCCCTGCAGCGCAGTGCGTCGCGCGATTCGCATCTCAGGTCGGCTTGGGCTTGGACAGCCAGCCGCCGCTGAACCCGGCGCGCTCCAGGCCGCGGCGGATCGGCAGGCACTTGCGCATGTCGTCCCAGACCAGTTCGTTGCGGTAGTTGCAGATCATCGCGAGGATCGGGCCCTGGTCGATGCCCAGGTAGTCGTTCGCGATCCAGCCGAAGCCGGGATCGACCCGGCCATCGGTCAGCCGCGCCTCGGTCGCCGTGAAGCTGCGGTTGAACGAATCGAGGAAGCCGTACTTCTGGAAGATGTAGAAGCCGTAGCGGGCGTGCATCTCCTCGACCGCCGGGATCACGATCTCGGGCGCGAAGGGCAGCGACGAAACTGCTGCGGTCGGCGCGATCGTCCCGTCGTCCACCGTGTGGGCGCGCCCCGCGCCGCGTGCGGAATAGTCGAGAAAGCCGCGCATGCGGCCGTTGCGGTCGAACTGGCGCATCGTGCCCGGGCCGTCGCAGGCGGTGAAGCCCCAGACGTTGGCGCCGTACTCGAACCAGCCGTTCGGATTGGCGATCGCGTAGGCCCGCTGCGCGTAGACCGCGCGGCGCGTGTTCTCGAAGTAGTCGATGCCCCGCTGGCGCATCGTCGCGTCCTGCAGGCCGCGGAAGTCGATCCACACGTGCGAGTACTGGTGGCCGAACAGCGGCGCGAAGCTCAGGTGCTCGTAGCCCATGAAGCGGCCCCAGGTGCCGCGGTAGCTCTCGGACCAGGCGCTCCACGCGCCCTCCTCGACCGGGTGGGTCGGCGAGCCGAGCGCCAGCAGCACGACCAGCATCGCCTCGTTGTAGCCGTTCCAGTCGTGCGGGATGAAGCCCTTCTCGGGGTTCCAGCCCATGCTGATCAACTGGCCGCGGACCTGCGCCCATTTCCAGTCGATCCGCCAGTAGATCTGATCGACGCCGTCGCGGATCGCCACCTCGTCCGGGTGCTCGCCGTCGAAGAACGCCTGGGCATGCAGCATGCCGCCCATCAGCAGCGCGGTGTCGACGGTCGACAGCTCGCTCTTCGGCGCGCGCTGCCCCGTCTTCATGTCGAGGAAGTGATAGAAGAAGCCCTTGTAGCCGGTGGTGCCGCGCGCCTGCGGGCCCTGCGGCGCGTTGCGAAAGAAGCGCACCGTCGTCAGCACCCGCTCGCGGGCCTGCTCGCGCGTGACGAAACCGCGGTCCGCGCCGATCACGTAGGCCGTCAGCGCGAAGCCGATCGCGGCGATGCTGGCCGGCGACGGGCTGGGGTAGCGGTCCGGTACCATGCCGTTGGCGGCGTTGGCGGTGGACCAGAAGAAGTCGAAGGTGCGGCGCTCGATCGTCTCGAACAGCGGCGGCAGCGCGGTGCGTGCGGCGATGGCCGGCGGCTCGACCGGCTGCGCGGCGCCCGACGCCGCATCCACCGCCGTCGTGTCGTAGACCGGGCTGCGCAGGATCGGCAGCCGCGAGATGGATTCACAGCCGGCGAGCCCGCCGAGAAGGGCGGAGCCCCCCCAGGCGAGCAGTCGGCGTCGGGACAGGTCGGGCATTGAGAGAATCAGGCAGGAGTCGGGCGGACACCGGGAGATGCCCGCCCCGATCATCGCGGCCCCATGGCCGCGGGCTCCGCGTCAGAACGCGTAACGCATTGAAAGTTTCACGGTGCGCATCGGGCTCTGGATGTCGTTGGGCACGCCGAGGTGGGCATTGTCGCCGCCCAGGTAGTTTTGCGGATTGCCCGGGCCACCGCCCCACTCGTCGAAGCCCTTGTAATTCGTCGTGTTGAACAAGTTGATCACGTCGAGCCGGAAGGTCAGCTGGCCGCCGGCCAGCGGCACGTCCTTCGCGATCGTCAGGTCGAACTGACGGAAGGTCGGCGAGTCACCCGCCACCGACACGCAACCTGCCTGACCGTTGGCCGTGTCGAATCCCTTCGAGCAGTCGGTGATCCGGTAAGGCAGGCCCGAGCCGAGCGTCATCTTGCCCGAGATCAGCATGCCCCAGGGGAGGATGCGATCGGTGACCGCGGTCGCGACGATGCGGTGCCGCTCGACGTCCTTCGATGGGTTGTACCCCGAGGTCGACCGGCCATAGGTCCAGTTGAAGATGTCGTCGGTCCACTCCTTGTTGGTGGTCTTCGCGTCGGTGTAGGTGTAGGTCGCCGCGACACCCCAGCCCGAAGAACGGGTGTAGGGCTTGTCCAGCTTGAAGTAGATCGACGAGCTCTTGGTCTGGGTGATGAAGTCGCCCAGGATCACCGTGCCGTAGCCTTGCGGCCCACCCCACAGCGGATCGATGGGCGACTGGTTGCCCCAGCCGCCCTGCGGGTCACGATTGCCCCCGAACCAGTTGAACTGGTTGTAGCCGCGCACGTAGCTCACGCCGACCTCGCCGTTCCAGCCCATCAGCCCCTTGCGCAGACCGAGGCTGAACTGGTCGGTGTACGGCATCTTGTGGTCGTTCTTGATCAGCCAGATCTCGCCGTTCGGCACGCCGTTCTTCTGCAGCTCGTCGAGCATGTGGTTGGCGATGGTGCGGTCGTAGGCGCGCCCGAAGCCGCCGAACAGCACCGCGTCCTGGTCGCCGTTGATGTCGTACGAGAAGCCGATGCGCGGCTGGAACGCACCCTTGAAGGCCTTGCGGCTCGACCCGTTGGCGATGTAGTCGCGGATGTTGATGCCGCCGAGCGCGAGCGACTGGTCGTAGGTCTGCCCCGGTGCCACCGGGATGCCGGCCGGCGACGCGCCGCGCCCGGTCGAGACGCCGCCGGCTTGCGGTTCGAGCGAGAACAGCGCGGCCACGCGATCGGCCGGCGTCACGTACTTGTCGTTCAGCATGTTGGTTTCGTAGTCCCAACGAATGCCGGCGTTCAGTTCCAGCTTGTTGGTGACGGCCCAGTCGTCCTGGATGTAGATGCCGAACTGCTTGTTCTTGTAGTTCAACGTCGAGCCCGGCACGGCGAACGCTTGGTGGCACGAGGCCGTGTCGCTGACGCTCGCGATCGGTGCGCCCGAGGCGGCACCCGCCACGGTGGTGCAGTTGCGGGTGGCGGCGTCGTAGTACGGCAGGCCGGTGAGGTTGTCCAGGACGGCCTCGACGGTGTCGACGCTGTTGGGCGTGCCGGACAGGTTGAAGGTCACGTCCTTGAACTTGAAGCCGCCCTTGATCGTGTGGCGCAGGACCCCGGTGTAGGTCAGGTCTTCCTGGAAGTTCCAGGCCTTCTGCTGGCGGTTCTGCGCATCCGGCGAGCCCCCGGTCCACAGGAAATCGGACGAGCCGGCGAGCGTGTTGCTTTGCGATATCTTGTATTTCAGGAATGGTGTCGTGGCGCTGGAGTGCGGATTCCAGCGGTAGTCCTCGTAGCCGATCCGCGCTTCGTTGAAGAAGTCGCCGCGCGACCACTCGTGCTTCAGGTCGATGCGGGTTTCGTCGTTGCTGCGGGCCTTGTCGTTGCCAGGCACGCTGACCGTCGCGCTTTCGGGCACCTTGTCGGTCTCGCGGCGGATCTTGGTCGTCAGGATCAGCTTGTGTTCGTCCGACACGATGAAGTCGAGCTTGCCGAGCAGCAGGTCTTCCTTGAACTTGTCGACGGTCGAGCCCTGTTGCCCGAACAGCGACGGGAACAGGCCGGCCGAGCGGTCCTGGACCAGGTCGCTGCGCTGCGGGATCACCGAACGCGAGTCGTCGATGTTCTTGCCCTCGTAGGCGAGGAAGAAGTGCGCCACGTCCTTCTTGATCGGCCCGCCGAGGCTGAAGCCGTACTGGTACGCCGAGCTTGACTGACGGTCGACGCCCTGATCCTTGGCAATCTTCTCGAACGGCGAGTAGGCACGCCAGTTGGTGCCGGTGCGGTCGACGAACACGTCGCCGTGGTACTCATTGGTGCCCGACTTGGTGATCGCGGTGATCGCGGTGCTGCTCACCTGGTCGAACTCGGCCTTGTAGTTCGACGACAGCACCTTGTACTCGCCGATCGCCGACTGCGGGAAGGGGTTGCCGCGGGTCGAGTCGAGCCCGGACACGCCGCCGCGCAGGATGTAGTTCTTCTGGCCGACGCCGTCGATGAACACGTTGGTGTTGTCGCGGTTCTGTGCGCCGCCGCGCAGCGTGACCTGGCCCGTCTTCGGGTCGGTGTCGAGCCGCACGCCGGGCGCGAGGTCGGCGAATGCGAGGAAGTTGCGGCTGTTCTGCGGCAAGGCCTCGATCTGCTTCGAGGTGACGCTGGTGCCGACTTCCGAGGTCTTGCGGTCGATCGTCTGCGAACCGACCACGGTCACCGTGTTCAACTGAGTGGCGCCGGCGCGCGCCAGAGGCAGGTCGAGGTCGACGGTCTGGCCGACCAGTACCGTCAGGTCGATGGTCTGCGGCGCAAAGCCCGGGGCGTTGATGGTGATCTTGTAGCTGCCCGGCGCCAGCCCGACCAGCGTGTAGCTGCCGTCGGCGCGGCTCGTCGTGCGCGTGGTCTGCCCGGTCGCGACGTTGGTCGCGACGATCGCCGCGCCGCCCTGGGCCTTGGCGTCGGCGGTCACGTCGCCGCGTATGGTGGCGCTGCTGAGCTGCGCTGCGGCGGGAAGTGACATGGCGAGCATCGCTGCGACGGCGAGTGCGCGGAACTGGAATCGGGGGTCTTGTCTCATGGTCGGCCTTTGTGGTTAGAAAGCTCTGTCAGTGGAAGAAACCGTTCGGCCGTGGATCTCCGGTTCTGATGGCGGAACGGGGCGAAAGCGCTCAGGTGTCGGGTCGGGCGGTGGACTGGCGCACGACCAGGTCGGCGCGCAAGGTCTGGTGCAGCGGCACGCCGGGCGCGGCCTCCTCGATCTCGGAGGCGAGGCGTTCGAGCGCGAGCCCGCCGAGTTCGGTGATGCGGGCCCGCACGGTCGTGAGCGGCGGGTTGATGTAGCGGCTGACGGGCACGTCGTCGAAGCCCGCCAGCGCGATGTCGTCGGGCACGTTCACGCCGGCCTCGTTGAGCGCCGACAGGCAGCCGATCGCCATCATGTCGTTGCTCGCGAAGACCGCGCTCGGACGCTGCGTCAGGGCGACGACCTGGCTGCCGGCCCGAAATCCGGAGTCCTGCGTGAAGTCGCCCTGCAGCACGCGCTCGGCCATGCCGGGCAAGAGATCGGCGAGCGCGCTGCGGTAGCCGCGCAGGCGCTCCTGCGCCTCGAAGTTGCTTTCCGGGCCGGCGACGAACGCGATATCGCGGTGGCCGCGCTCGACCAGGTGGCGCACCATCGCGTAGGCGCCGCCGTGGTTGTCGACCGCGAACGACGAGTGCGCGCCGCCGGCGACGTGCGTGTTCATCAGTACCGCGGGCAGGTCGTCGGCGACGTTGCCCCACAGGAAATCGGCGCTGACGTGGGGCGACATGACCAGCAGCCCGTCGACCCGGCCGTTCATCGCGCGCAGCGCAGCCGCCGCCTCGGCCGCGTCGCCGTGCGAACTCGACACCAGCAGGTGCAGACCGCGCGCGCGGGCGGCAAGGTCGATGCCGCGGATCAGCTCGGAGAAGTACTCGCCGTGCAGGTCGGGCAACAGCGCACCGACGGTGTGGGTGCGGCGCGTGATCATGCTTTGCGCCGCGCTGGACGGTACGAAGCGCAGCTGCGCGACGACGCCCATCACGTGCGCACGGGTCGGCGCGGTCACGTTCGCGTGGCCGTTCAAGGCGCGCGAGACGGTGGCGACGGACACCCCGGCCACGCGTGCGACGTCCTTGATGGTGGTGGCCATGCGAGCGCTGCCGGTCAGTCGGTGTTGAGTACCGCGCCGTTCGAGGCGATCACGCTGGCGTAGAAGTGCGCGCTGTCCTTCAGCGTGCGCTCCTGGGTGTCGAAGTTGACGTGGACGATGCCGAAGCGCTTCGAGTAGCCGAGCGACCATTCGAGGTTGTCCAGCAGCGACCAGGCGCAGTAGCCGCGCAGGTCCACGCCTTGCTCGATCGCGTCGTGGATCGCGCGCAGGTGGGCGCGGTAGTAGCCCAGGCGCAGCGGGTCGGCGACCTTTCCGTCCATGGCCTTGGGCGGGTCGTAGAACGCGGCGCCGTTCTCGGTCACGTACTGCGGAATGTTGCCGTAGCGGTTCTTCAGCCAGACCAGGATCTCGGTCAGCCCTTGCGGATGCACTTCCCAGCCCGTGTCGGTGTAGGTCGATTGCGACTGCGGCACGACGGCGGTCTTGACCGGCCACGCCGTCTCCTCGTGGCGGATCATGTCGCGCATGTAGTAGTTGATGCCGACGAAATCGATCTTCTGCTTGATCAGCGCGTAGTCGGCGGCCGGCCACTCGGGCCAGGCCTCGCCGAAGATCTCCTTCATCTCGGGCGGGTAGCTGCCGAGGAAGACCGGGTCCAGGTACTGGCGGTTCATGTAGGCATCGGCGCGTTGCGTGGCGGCGATGTCTTCGGGCTTGTCGCTCGCCGGGTGCTTGGGCGCCAGGTTCACGACGATGCCCACTTCATGCTTGCCGACCGCGCGATACGCCTGCACCGCCTTGCCGTGCGCGCGCATCAGCTGGTGCGAGGCGATCGGCGCCTCGAAGCGGTTCTTGTGGCCGGGCGCGAGCGCGCCGTGAAGGTAGCCGCCGTCGGTGACGACCCAGGGCTCGTTCAGCGTGGCCCACTTCTTCACCCGGCCGTCGAGGCGCTGGTACATCACGCTCGCGTAGTCGGCGAACCAGTCGGCCACGTCGGGGTTGAGCCAACCGCCGCGGTCATCGAGCGCGGCGGGCAGGTCCCAGTGGTAGAGGGTGGCGAGCGGCTCGATGCCGTTCTCGAGCAGGGTGTCGACCAGGCGCTCGTAGAAACCCAAGCCGCCTTCGTTGACGCGGCCGCGGCCCTCCGGCAGCACGCGCGCCCAGGCGATGCTGAAGCGGTAGGCGGTGAGGCCGAGGCGCTTCATCAGCGCCACGTCGTCCTTCATCCGGTTGTAGTGGTCGCAGGCGACGTCGCCGGTGTCGCCGTTCTTCACCAGCCCCGGCGTCCGGACGAAACGGTGCCAGATGCTCGGCCCGGCGCCGTCGGCCAGGGGCGAGCCTTCGATCTGGTACGCCGAGGTGGCTGCGCCCCAAAGAAAGGATTGGGGAAATGCGTAGGTCTTCAACGGCGGCTCCCAGGCACGACTTTGGGGATGTAAACGTTATCACTGTCCGAAAAGGTACCAATACGGGTAATTGCGGTGCGCAAACCTTTGTTGACGATCCCAGCCCAGATGGCCGAAGGCGCAAAAAAGCCGCCTCGCGGCGGCTCGGTGCCGATGGCAAACCGGTGTCAGACGGCGGCGGGCGCCATCGCCATCAGGCGTGCGACGCGCTCCTCGGTCGACGGGTGCGTCGAGAACAGCCCGCGCAACCCGCCGGCGGACAGCGGGTTCATGATCATCATCTGCGCGGTCTCCGGGTGCCGCTCGGCCGCTTCGAGCGGAATGCCCTGGGCGTAGCGGTGGATCTTCTGCAGCGCCGCAGCGAGCGCGTGCGGGTCGCCGGAGATCTCCGCGCCGCCGCGATCGGCCTCGAACTCGCGGGCGCGGCTGATCGCCATCTGGATCAGGCTCGCCGCGATCGGCGCAAGGAACATCACCAGCAGTCCGACGATCGGGTTGTGCGCACGGCCCTCGCTGTCGCGCCCGCCGAACAGCATCGCGAAGTTGGCGAGCATGGAGATCGCGCCGGCCATCGTCGCGCTGACGGTGCTGATCAGGATGTCGCGGTGGCGCACGTGGGCCAGCTCGTGCGCCATCACGCCGCGCAGTTCGCGCTCGGACAGGACGCGCAGGATGCCGGTCGTGGCGGCGACCGCGGCATGCTCGGGGTTGCGCCCGGTCGCGAACGCGTTGGGCGCATCCTCGTTGATCAAATAGACCTTGGGCATCGGCAGCTGCGCGCGCTGCGCCAGGTCGCGCACCATGCGGTAGAACTGCGGCGCGGAGGTCTCGTCGACCTCCTGCGCGTTGTACATCTTCAGCACCAGCTTGTCGGAAAACCAGTAGCTGAAGAAGTTCATGCCAAGCGCCACGACGAGCGCCAGCATCATCCCCTGCTGCCCGCCGATCAACGAGCCGATGGCCATGAACAGGGCGGTGATCGCCGCCATCAGGACGGCGGTCTTCATCAGATTGAACATTGCGTGGTGACCTCGTCGGAAACGCTGGAGCCGCGTAGATGCGGGCAGCGTACGCGAGTTCAATGCGACGGGGACGCGAAGACCATGCCGGCGACAAGCGGCCGGCCCTGCACGAAGGCCGCAGCGACGAGCCGCTTGCCGCCGGGGCGCTGCAGTTCGGTAAGGCGCAGTGCGCCGGTGCCGCAGGCGACGACGATGCCGGCGTCGCTCACGCCGATCACTTGGCCCGGCGCGCCCGCGCCCGGCACCACGTCGCCGCGCCAGCACTTGACGGTCTCGCCATCGAGCTGCGTGCTGGCGCCGGGGAACGGGTCGAAGGCACGCAGGCGCCGCTCGATCGCGGCGGCATCGACGCGCCAGTCGATCGCGGCCTCGGTCTTGTCGATCTTGTGGGCGTAGGTGATGCCTTCGGTCGGCTGCGGCTGCGGGACCAGGCCGCCGCAGGCGGCGAGTTCGAGCGCCTCGACGACCAGGCGCCCGCCGAGCGGGGCGAGCTTGTCGTGCAGCGTGGCGGTGGTGTCGTCGGCCGCGATCGCGATCGACTCGGCGAGCAGCATCGGGCCGGTGTCGAGGCCGGCGTCCATCTGCATGATCGTGATGCCGGTGCGCACGTCGCCCGCCTCGATCGCGCGGTGGATCGGCGCGGCGCCGCGCCAGCGCGGCAGCAGCGAACCGTGGATGTTGAGCCCGCCCAGGCGCGGCACGTCGAGCACCCACTGCGGCAGGATCAGGCCGTAGGCGGCGACGACGAGGACGTCCGGGCGCGCGGCCAGCAACGCCGCGCGGCCATGCTCGGCTTCATCGGCAAACTTGCCGTCGAGCCGCAGGCTGCGCGGTTGCGCCACCGGGATGCCCTGCGCCGTCGCGAAGGCTTTCACCGGTGACGGGTGCAGCTTCAGCCCGCGCCCGGCGGGCCGGTCGGGCTGGGTCAGCACCAGCACGATCTCGAAGCCGGCCGCATGCAGCTGCGCCAGCGCGACCGCCGCAAACTCGGGCGTGCCGGCGAACGCGACCCTCATTCCTCGCGCGCCTTCTTGAGCATCTTGGTCTTGATGCGGTCGCGCTTGAGCTGGCTCAGGTACTCGACGAAGACCTTGCCCATCAGGTGATCCATCTCGTGCTGCACGCAGATCGCGAGCAGCCCGTCGGCCTCGAATTCCTGGGTCTTGCCGTCGCGGTCGAGCGCCCGGACCGTCACACGGGCGTGGCGCTTGACCTTGTCGTAGACCAGCGGCACCGACAGGCAGCCTTCGTCCGCGAAGGTCATCTCCTCGCTCCGCGCAATCAGCTCGGGGTTGATCAGCACGCGCGGATCGTCGCGCGCGTCGGAGGTGTCCATCACGATCACGCGCTCGTGCACGTCGACTTGCGTGGCGGCCAGGCCCACGCCGTCGGCGGCATACATGCTCTCCAGCATGTCGTCGACCAGTCGCCGGATGCGGTCGTCGACCTGGGCGACGGGTTTGGCCACCGTGTGCAAGCGTGGATCGGGGTAGCGGAGGATGTTCAGGCTGGCCATCTGGAATTGGTTTCAGTGCCGTAGTCGGCCAAGGTGTGGAACGGGCGCAACACTCGTGATCCGTGACAGGTCTCACACGACGCGCCAGACGAGGTCACTTTCGTTGCGATATCAAGGGTTTAGGGGCAGAATCTGTGAAACTGATTGAGGATTTTCGCCGAACTGTGGTTTGCCCGGCGAAGCCTGCGGACACAACCCCATCGCGCGGGCGACGATGCCGTGCATCTCCTGAGAGACCCACATGACCCGTCGTGATCGATCTGTTTCTCGTGCTCGCCGCGCCACCGGTGCCGTGTCCATCGGCGCGATGCTGGGTCTGGTCTTCGGCGCCGCGACGGTCCAGGCGGCTGATTATCCGATCACTTCACAGCAGCGCGGCACCGCGCAGAAGGTCGCGCAGGACGGCGTGCCGCTGTCCGAACTGGCGCCCAATGCGCCCGACTCCCACACCGTGAAGCGCGGCGACACGCTCTGGGACATCTCCAAGATCTTCCTCAGGAGTCCATGGCGCTGGCCCGAGCTGTGGGGCATGAACCTCGACCAGATCCGCAATCCGCACCTGATCTACCCCGGCCAGGTGCTGGTCCTGGACAAGACCGGCGGCCGTGCGCGCCTGCGCATGGGCCAGGCGGTGGGCGGCGGCACCGACAAGCTGTCGCCGCGCGTGCGCTCGTCCGACATCGGTGCCGACGCGCTCGCGTCGATCCCGTTCGGCCTGATCGAGCCGTTCCTGAACGAGGCGGTGATCTTCCAGGGCAACGAGCTCGAACAGGCGCCGCGCATCGTCGCGACGCAGGAAAACCGCGTCATCCTGGGCCGCGGGGACACCGCCTACGTGCGCGGCGACCTGAGCAACGGCACCGACTACCGGATTTTCCGCAGCCCGAAGCCACTGCTCGATCCGACCACCAAGGAACTGCTCGGCTACGAGGCCGTCTATGTCGGCGGTGCCGAGTACACGCGCCAGGGTGAGACCCGGGTCGACGCCGCCGGCAAGTCCGAGATCGTGCCGGCCACGTTCACCGTGACCAGCGTGCGCTATGAAGCCGGCGTGGGCGACCGCCTGGCGGTCGTGCCGCCGCGCGAGTACACCAACTACGCACCGCACGCGCCCCAGGGCCCGATGGAAGGCCGGATCGTCTCGCTTTACGGCGAGGCGCTCACCGCCGGCCAGAACCAGATCGTCTCGCTGAACAAGGGCGCGAAGGACGGCATGGAACGCGGCCACGTGCTGGCGCTGGTGCGCAACGGCTCCCGCGTCGTCGACACCACCGACCCGACCAAGCCGACAATCAAGCTGCCGGACGAGCGCCACGGGCTGCTGTTCGTGTTCCGCGTGTTTGACCGCATGTCGTACGCGCTGATCCTGTCGGTCAAGGAACCGGTGTCGCCCGGCGACCGCTTCACGCAACCCTGACCCGGCCCATTTCCCCGCCGGCTCCCGCCGGCCTCTCGCGTGATCGACCCCGAAGAACTTGGCGCCTGGCTGCGCCTGCTGGAGACGCCCGGCGTCGGGCGCGAGTCGGTACGCCGCCTGCTCGCGGCGTTCGGCTCGCCGCAGGCGGTGATCGCCGCGGACGCCGACGCACGACGCGCGGTGGTCGGTGCGGCGCAGGCGAACGCGCTCGTTGACGAACCGGAAGGGCTCGCGGCACTTCACGCGGCGACCCTGGCCTGGTTGCAGCAGGTCGACGCGGCAGCGCCGCGCAGCGTGATCCCGCTGGACGACGCGCGCTATCCCGCGGCACTGCTGAACTCGCCCGATCCGCCGTTGATGCTTTACGCCCAAGGCCGCGTCGAACTGCTCCAGGCCGACTCGATCGCCATCGTCGGCAGCCGCCACCCGACCGCGCAGGGCGCCGCCAATGCCGCCGACTTCGCGCGCGAGCTCAGCCGCGCGGGCTTGACCATCGTCTCGGGCATGGCGCTCGGTGTCGATGCAGCCGCACATGCTGGCGCGCTCGACGGCGCCGCGAGCACCATCGCGGTCGTGGGCACCGGTCTCGACCGGGTCTACCCCCGCCGCCATCTCGCACTGGCGCACCGGATCGCGCAGCACGGCCTGATCGTCAGCGAATACGCACTCGGCGCGCCGCCGCTGGCGACGCATTTTCCGCAGCGCAACCGGATCATCGCCGGCCTGAGCCGCGGCACGCTGGTGGTGGAGGCGGCGGTCCAGTCGGGCTCGCTGATCACCGCGCGGCTCGCCAACGAGGCCGGGCGCGAGGTGTTCGCCATTCCCGGCTCGATTCATTCGCCGCAGGCGCGCGGCTGTCACGTTCTGCTGCGCCAGGGCGCGAAGCTGGTCGAGACGGCGCAGGATGTGCTCGAGGAGCTGCGCCCGACGGTGGCGCGCGACGCGCCGGCGGCGGCCGTGGAGTCTCCATCGGACACCGATCCGTTGCTCGACGCGCTCGGCTTCGACCCGGTCACGCTCGACGCCCTTGCCGCTCGCACGGGTCTCGGCGCCGCGGCGCTCAGCGCGCGGCTGCTCGGGCTCGAGCTGGACGGCGTCGTGGCCCGCCTGCCCGGTCAGCTGTTCCAACGTGTGGCAGGCCGCTGACGGCGCTTGGCAGAACCGCGCGGACAGACCCACTGGGGTATAGTGAATCCATGTTCGATGTGCTCGTGTACCTGTACGAAAACTACTGGCGTCCCGATGCGTGCCCGGACCACGATCAGCTGACCCGCAAGCTGTCGTCGGTCGGTTTCGAATCGGACGAGATCCAGGAGGCGCTGTCGTGGCTCGACGGCGTGGCCACGGCCGCCGAGGCGTACGTCGGCGAACAGGGCGCGCACAGCATCCGCGTGTACTCGCCGGCCGAGCAGGATCACCTCGGGGAGCCGTCCATCGGCTTCATCAGCTTCCTCGAATCCGCGGGCGTGCTGCCGCCGCCGATGCGCGAAATGGTGATCGACCGCGCCAGCGCCATTCCGGGCGGTCCGATCGACCTGGAAGACCTGAAGATCATCGTGCTGATGGTCTTCTGGAGCCTGGGCGAGGAGCCCGACGCGCTGATCCTCGACGAACTGTTCGTCGACGAAGAAGACCGGTTGATCCACTAGCAGAAGCGGCTGAAGCCGCGACGGGCGGCACGGCCAAGCCGGCCGCCGCCCTTCCCGCAGGATTCAGTTCAGCAGGCGCGACGGATCCCCGTCGATCTTGGCCAGCGCGCTGCGCGTGGCTTTCACGGTCAGCGATTCGTCCTGCGCCGGCACCAGCAGCCCGGCCTGCAGGAACGCCGCGAGGCGATTCTGCTGGAACAGCACGCCCCGACCCTGCGGCGAGACAAAGAGCGTCAGCTGGCGCCGCATGCCCTGCCACGCCAACTGCATCGGCTCGTTGCGGTTGCGGTAGTCGAGCATGTACCAGCTGCCGACCTGCAGCTCGCGCGCCCACGCGACCATGGCCGGGGTCGGCATCGAGCCGCCCTCGGCGACCACTTCCAGCTCGGACGATTCGTGACCCGAGAGATCGTGGACCATCGCCTCGTCGATCTCCAGGTCGTCGGCCTCGGGGAGCAGTTCCTCGAGCGTGTCGAGCCGGGCCATCAGTTCCTCGAGCCGCTCGTGCGGGATCGCCGCGGTCTTGGCGGTGAACGCGGCGGCCAGCGAGTTGTTGAGTTGCTGGATGTGCTCGTCCTGCTTGCCGGCCGGCACGCCGGCGTTGTCCATGCCGTCACGCAGCGTCTTCAGCAGCGGTGGCAGGCGCCGGATGACCTCGGCGCGCTCTTCGCGCGAGACCTTGGCGCTGGCCGACCAGATCAGGTCGGCGGCGGCGCGCTTCATGTCCCGGGTCGCGTCGCTCTGGTTGCCATGCTTGACGGCGGCCATCGCGAGCACGTCGGCCCAGACGTGGAACAGGAACTCGCGCACGCCTTCCTGCACCGGCACCTCGTTGAGCATCTTGCGCAACTCGATCGTGTACTGGATCGCGAGCGTCTCGCGCTGCTCGACCTGCTGCGCCAGCGATACGCCCTTGCGCGAGGCCTCGTTCTCGTTCTTGAAGTAGTGCTCGAGGAATTTCTCGAACTCGACCAGCACGGTCTGGAACACGCGCCGGCCGGTGTCAGGGTAGGCCTCGACGACCTGCACGACGCGCTTGATTTCCTTCTCGATCACGTCGCCCACCGCGCGGCTGGTCGCGTCGAAGCCCATCACGCACGAGCCCATGCGGTCGATCAGCCGGCGCGCCGGGTGATCGATCGTCGCGAAGAAATCCGGCTCGCTGACGGCCACCCGCAGCACCGGCATCTGCAGTCGCGCGAACCACACCCGCACGGCCGGCGGGATGCGCTCTTCGGTCAGGATGCTCTGGAACAGCAGCGCGACGATCTCGATCGTCGCCCGCTCGACCGGCGTGGTCGCGGCCTGCTTCAGCGCCTGCTTGCGCTGGTTCAGCTCCTCGAGCAGCGCCGGCGTGCTGACGTGTCCGGCAATGGTGGCCGCGTGCTCCGCCGTGGCCATGCGCCGCGCGACCGCCTGCTGCGCGTCGTTGATCGCGTTCTTCAGCCGCGGCGCGGTCATCACCGGCCTGTCCTGCTGCGTCACACCGAAGCCCGGCAGTTGCCGCGCCACCAGGCGGTTCAGGCGCCCGAGCACCTGTTCGGCATGGCCGGCGGCGTTGGACAGCGCACCCGCCCGCGTCATCATGCGCGTCTCTTCGTTCACTTCGCCGCCGCCTGAGGCCACGAACCCGCCACTGCCGCCGCCGGTGGCCACCGGCGGCGCGCCGCCGAAACCCGTCATCGCCGAGTTGCGCGAGCGGCGGATGAACGGGCGCAGGTCGATGTCGGGCAGCACGTGGCGCTCGAGCAGGAAACGGTTGGTCTCGTGGTACGCCTCTTCGGTGAACAAGGTGAATTCCTCGTGGATCAGCCCCTGCAGCAGGCGCCACAAGTCCAGACCGAGGCCGGCCGAGCGCCACGACGCCGTCGCGACGCGCGCGATCACGTGGGGACGGATCACGTCGTTCGTGTCCATTTCCTCACGGCGTTCGAGCACGTTCATGCGCGAGCGCAGGTCGCTGAACTCCCAGGACGCGCGGTCCATCATCGCCAGCGCGAGCTTGGAGGTGATGATCTCGTGCTCGATCGTGTCGTCATCGACCAGGCTGAGCTTGGCCTGGCGACTGGCCGACAGCGGCAGCTCACCGGGGTGGGTTGCCGAGACGAGGCCGGAGCGCCGGGCACCGCCGAGCATCACACTCATGCCTTGCAGCCACAGCGGTGCGGACTTCGGGAAATCGGGAATCAGCTCGCGCCGCCGCATCACGACAGAGGGTTCGGCGACCTGGCTCAGCAGCACGCGTGAGCCCTGGTCGACCGCCTGAACCAGCCCGGGCAGGCCGGCAATCAGCGACTCGAGATACGCGCGCCTCGCCTGTCGGGCCAATGCCGTCGGGTTGGCGGGGGTCGGCATGGGTGCGGCGAATCCTGACTGAAAGTGACGGTGGGACTCTACACCACCGCCCCGGCGTTGGGATCGTCGGGATCGAGCTCTTTGGCCGGTCCGGCCTTGACCAGATCCTCGCGCTTGACGCCCAGCCACATCGCGATCGCCGCCGCGACGAACACCGACGAGTAGATGCCGAAAAGGATGCCAATCGTCAACGCGATCGCGAAACCATGAAGCGTCGGGCCCCCGAAGATCAGCATCGACAGCACCATCATCTGCGTGCTGCCGTGCGTGATGATGGTGCGGCTCATCGTGCTGGTGATCGCGTGGTCGATCACCTCGTGCGTGTTCATCTTGCGGAAGCGCCGGAAGGCCTCGCGAATCCGGTCGAAGATCACCACCGATTCATTGACGGAGTAGCCCAGCACCGCCAGCACCGCGGCCAGCACCGTCAGGTTGAATTCCCACTGGAAGAACGCGAAGAAGCCGAGGATGATGACCACGTCGTGCAGGTTGGCGATGATCGCCGCGACCGCGAACTTCCACTCGAAGCGGATCGCGAGGTAGATCATGATCCCGACGACCACCGCGAGCAGCGCATAGGCGCCGTTGACCGCGAGCTCGCGTCCGACCTGCGGGCCGACGAACTCGACGCTGCGCTGCTGCACCGGCTCGGCGGCACCGGCGGAACACGCCGGGCGGCTGACGCTCTCGCCCTTGTCGGTCGTGGTCTGGCGGACGCTGACGGTGCCACCCTCGGCCTTGCACAACGTGTCGAACACGGTCGTCGCGACCTCGGTCTGCTTCATGCCCGGCGTGATCGGCAGCCGGATGATCACGTCGCGCGAGCTGCCGAAGTTCTGCACCTGCGACTCGCCCAGGTTGAGCTTGTCGACGTTGGCCCGGATCTTCTCGACATCGGCCACCTGCGCGTAGCTCGCCTGCGTGACGATGCCGCCGGTGAACTCGATCGAGAAGTGCAGCCCGCGCGTGACCAGGAAGAACACCGCCAACGCGAACGTGACCGCCGAGATGATGTTGAAGACCAGCGCATGCCGCATGAACGGGATGTCGCGACGGATTCTGAAGAACTCCATGATGGATCCTTGTGCTGAGGTGTCGGGCCGGCGCGGGTCAGGTCTTGACCGCGGGCACGTCCGGCTGCGGCTTCCAGACCTGGCCGATCGACACGCTCTTGAGCTTCTTCTGGCGGCCGTACCAGAGGTTCACCAGGCCGCGCGAGAACACGACCGACGAGAACATCGAGGTCACGATGCCCAGGCAGTGCACGACCGCGAAGCCGCGCACCGGACCGGAGCCGAACGCGAGCAGCGCCAGACCGGCGATCAGCGTCGTGACGTTCGAGTCCAGGATCGTCGCCCAGGCGCGCTCGTAGCCGGTGTGGATCGCCACCTGCGGCGACGCGCCCGCGCGCAATTCCTCGCGCACGCGCTCGTTGATCAGCACGTTCGAGTCGATCGCCATGCCCAGCGTCAGCGCGATCGCGGCGATGCCGGGCAGCGACAGCGTCGCCTGCAGCATCGACAGCAGCGCCAGCAGCAGCAGCAGGTTGAAGCCCAGCGCCAGCGTCGAGACGATGCCGAAGAACTGGTAGTACACGCACATGAACAGCGCGATCGCCGCGAAGCCGTACAGCACGCTCTGGAAGCCCTTGGCGATGTTGTCGGCGCCCAGACTCGGGCCGATGGTCTTCTCCTCGATGATGTCCATCGGCGCGGCCAGCGAGCCGGCGCGCAGCAGCAGCGCGGTGTCATTGGCCTCGCCGGCGGTCATGCGGCCGGAGATCTGGAAGTTCGAGCCGAGTTCGCCGCGGATCACCGGCGCGGTCACGACCTCGCCCTTGCCTTTCTCGAACAACAGGATCGCCATGCGCTTGCCGATGTTGTCGCGCGAGGTGTCCTTCATGATGCGCGCGCCCTTCGCGTCGACCGTCAGGTTGACGACCGGCTCGTGCGTCTGGCCGTCGAAGCCGGGTTGCGCGTCGGTGAGGTTCTCGCCGGTCAGCACCACCTGGCGCTTGACGATCAGCGGGCTGCCGTCGCGGTCGGTGAAGCGCTCGGTCCCGAACGGCACCGGGCCGGCGCCGCGTGCGGCCACCTGCGCCTCGGCACTGTCGTCGACCATGCGCAGCTCCAGCGTCGCGGTGCGGCCGATGATGTCCTTGGCCTTGGCCGTGTCCTGCACGCCCGGCAGCTGCACGACCACGCGGTCGGCGCCCTGCTGCTGGATCACCGGCTCGGCCACGCCCAGTTCGTTGACCCGGTTGTGCAGGGTCGTGATGTTCTGGGTGATCGCGGTGTCTTGAACCCGCTTCGCCGCCTCGGGCTTCAGGCTGCCGGCGAGCCGGATGTCGGTGCCGTCCGGCGTCTCGGTCCACTGCAGGTCGGGCAGTTGGTCCTGCAGCAGGTTGCGCGCGGCGGTCATCGTCTCGCGGTCGCGGAAGCGCACGTCGACGTTGTTGCCGTCGCGGGTGATGCCGGCGTGGCGCAGGTTCTTGTCGCGCAGCAGCGTGCGGATGTCGCCGCTCAGCGCCTCGGCCTTCTTGGTCAGCGCCGACTTCATGTCGACCTGCATCAGGAAATAGACGCCGCCGCGCAGGTCGAGGCCGAGGAACATCGGCAGCGCGTGCAGCGAGGTCAGCCAGCCCGGCGAGCGCGACAGCAGGTTGAGCGCGACGATGTAGCTCGGGTTTGCCGGGTCGGGATTGAGCGCGGCGTTGAGCGCGTCCTTGGCCTTGCGCTGCGCATCCAGGTCACCGAAGCGGGCCTTGACCGAGTTGCCCTCGAATTGCACGAAGTCGGGCTTCAACTCGGCCTTGGCCAGGATCTCGGACACGCGCGGCGCCATCGAGCCGTCGAGCTTCAGCGTGGCCTTGCCGCTGCTGACCTGCACGGCCGGCGCTTCGCCGAAGAAGTTCGGCAGCGTGTAGATCAGGCCGACGAGCAGCGCGACGACCAGCAGCGCGTATTTCCAGGCGGGGTAGCGATTCATCGAAGTTCCTTCAGCGGCGCGGGTCGCGCCACGATGGCGACGGCCGCGCAGCGCCGGGGTGGGCTGCCTGCGAGCGAGCCGCGCGAGAGCGAGCGGGCGTTGGCCGCGCGGACGCGGCGGGTCTTACTTGGTGGCGACGGTGCCCTTGGGCAGCACCTGCACGACGGCGCCGCGCTGCACCTGGATCTCGACGCCGTTGGCGATCTCGACGGTCAGATAGCTCTCGCCGATCTTGGCGATCTTGCCGAGCATGCCGCCGGAGGTGACGACCTCGTCGCCCTTGGCGAGCGCATCGATCATCGCCTTGGCTTCCTTCTGGCGCTTCATCTGCGGCCGGATCATCACGAAGTACAGCACCACGAACATCAGCACCAGCGGCAGCATGCTGCCCAGGCTGCCGAACGGCGAGTCGGCAGCGGCGGCGGGCGCGGCTTGGGCAAAGGCTTCGGAAATGAACACTTGGAAATCCTCTTGTGGAGCCCGGCACGACGCCGGAAGCGAAACCCGTCGATTGTAAGACGCGCCCTCCGGGCGCTGTGCAATGCCCTGACAGGGCGCCGCGGGCGCCTCAGCCCGGCGCCGGCACCAGCCGCAGCCGGGTGATCTCGGACGGAGCGCCGAAGCGCTTCGGCGGCCCCCAGTAGCCGGTGCCGCGGCTGGTGTAGACCCACAGCCGCCGCCACCGGTGCAGCCCGGCGGTGAACGGCTGCTGGAAGCGCACGAACAGGTTCCACGGCAGGAACTGGCCGCCGTGGGTGTGGCCGGAGAGCTGCAGCTGGAAGCCGGCGCGCTCGGCCGCCTCGGCGCTGCGCGGCTGATGGGCGAGCAGCAGCTTCGCACCCGCGCCGGCCGGCGCGCCGGCGAGCGCCGCCTGCGGATCGCTGCGCTCGGCTTCGTCGAAGTGGTGCGCGCCGAAGTCGGTGACGCCGGCGACGACCAGCACCGCCCCCGCGTGCTGCAGCACCACGTGCTCGTTCATGAGCACGCGCAAGCCCAGCCGTCGCAATTCCGCCACCCAGGCCGGTGCGCCCGAGTAGTACTCGTGGTTGCCCGTGACGAAGAAGGTGCCGTGCGTGGAGGTGAGCGATGCCAGCGGTGCAACATGACCCGCGAGTTCGCGCACCGAGCCGTCAACCAGGTCGCCGGTCACCGCGACCATGTCGGCACCGATCGCGTTGACGGCCGCGACGATGCGGCCCAGGTAGGCGCGCTTGATCGTCGGCCCGACGTGGATGTCGCTGATCTGCGCGATCGTGAAGCCGTGCAGCGCGGCCGGCAGCCCCGCGATCGGCACGTCGACCGAGACGACCGCCGCCGTGCGCCGCGCGTTGACGAAGCCCCAGGCGCTGGCGGCCAGGCCGAGCAGCGGCACCGCCACGGCGCTCCAGAGCGCGAGCGCGGACGGGTCCAACGCGGCCGGCGCGGCCAGGCCGACGAGCGCAGCGACCAGCAGCAGCACGTCGCGGGCCAGCGTCAGCACGAACAGCGACGAGAACAGCCCCATCGCCAACGCGCCCGCCCAGGCCAGCCGGTCGGACCAGGGCGGGCGCACGCGTCGGGCCAGCAGCGCCATCGGCATCAGGGCCGCCGACGCGACGAGCAGCGCGACGAAGGCCGGCGTCCCCGGTCCGGACGGCAGGTCGGGCACAACGCGCCAGCCCACATAGGCGTGGACCAGCGCGGAAATCAGGAACAGCGACATCGGCAGCGGCCGGCGCGTGACCGGCGAAGAAGTGTCGCCCTCATCTGGATGCGAAACGCGCCGGCGCAAGGGCCGGCGCGCCGTCACGGCAGCCGCGTGATGCGCGTCGGGACGGGTGACCGCTCCGGCGCGCCCTTCAGGTAGGCGATCAGCGCGTCCAGATCCTGCCCCCCGCCGGTGCGGGCGGTGCCGCGCGTCAACACGGTGAACGCGTCACCGCCTTCGGCCAGGAAGCTGTTGACGGTGATCCGGTAGTCGCGGTCGGGCACGATGGCCTCGCCATTCAAGCGCATGTCGCGCACGCGCTCGCCGGCCGGAGCATCCGACTGCCAGGTGTAGGTGAATCCGGCGGAGGGCTGCAACCAGGTCGCCTCCTGTGCGCCGGGGCGCTGTTGCGACTCGAGCAGCGCCTTCAGCTGCGCGCCGGTCAGCGTCATCACGACCAGGCTGTTGCCGAACGGCTGCATCGTGAAGATCTGGCCGAAGGTCGCGGTGCAGGGCGGCGCGCCCTTGCAGTCGAGGTCGCTGCGGATGCCGCCCGGGTTCATCAGCGCGATCTGCGCGCCGCCGTCCGCCGGTGCCTGCGTGGCGGCGAGCTGCGAGTCGGCGATCAGGCGTCCGGCCGGGCTGTCCGCGCGCCCGCCGCGCGGGAAGCTGCCGCCGATCAGGCCGACCGGCTGGGCCGCCTTGGGCGCGACGACCGCGGCGTATTTCGCGACCAACTCGGCGATCGCCGGGTCGGGCCGCGCGCTGCGCAGCACGTCGCCGTACGGCTCGGGCAGCGCCGCCGCCAGACGCTCGCGCAGCGCGGGATCGGTCTGGTCGTTCAGCACCGGCAGGTTGATGGTGCGGGTCTGCGACGGGATCACCTTCTTGCTCTTCGGATCGAGCACCACGTCGACCACCGAGAGACCGCGGCCGTAGGACGTGCCCTGGATGATCACGCGGCCGTCGATGACGCAGCGGTAGCCCTGGTGGGTGTGGGCCGAGAAGATCACGTCCACGTCCCTGGTCACGCGCTTGGCGATCGCGAAGATCGGGCCGTGCGCATCGGGGCAGCTGGCATCGTTCCAGTCGCCGCGCTGGCTCGGCGGGCCGAGCTCGCCGCCCTCGTGGATCGTCATCACGATCGCCTTCACGCCTTGCGCCTTCAGATGACGCGCGGCGCGGTTGATCGCTTCGGCCTCGTCGATGAAGCGCAGGCCGGCCACGCCGGACGGCGTCACCAGGGTCGGCGTGTTGCGCGTGACTGCGCCGATGATGCCGACACGGATGCCGTCGATCTCGCGGATCAACGAAGGCGCGAACAGCGTGTGCCCGTGGCCGTCGAACACGTTGGCCGACAGGTACGGGAAGCGTGCGCCGGTGTACGGCGCCAGCGTGCACGAGGTCGCGACCGCGTCCGGCTGCGGCGGCGGGCAGCCGCCGTTCGCGATGCGCTTGAGCTCGGCCGCGCCGGCGTCGAACTCGTGATTGCCGACCGTCGACGCATCGAGCCCGATCGCGTTCATCACCTCGATCGTCGACTCGTGCCGGAACAGCGTCGACACCAGCGGCGCCGCGCCGATCAGGTCGCCGCCGGAGATCATCAGGCTGTGCGGGGCGCCGGCCCGCAGCGCCTTGACCAGCCCGCCCACGGCCGCGGCGCCGCCGACCGGCACGCGCAGCGGCCTGCCGCCTTGCGGGTCGGCCAGCGTGAGGGTGAGGTTCGCGGGCTCGAGGTTGCCGTGGAAGTCGTTGATGCCGATGAGCCGCAGCGCGACCGGTTCGGCGGCTTGCACCAGCGTGCTGGAAGCGACGGCGACCCATCCGCCGAGGAGCGCTCTGCCGAGCAACGAGCGAAGCGGGTTTGGAATGCAGAACGGTTTCATGGCCGTCATTGTCCGTATTCGATCCAGCGGATGAAACAAGTGCGCCGGCCCGTCGTGCGCTTCACCAGCAGGCTGTCCCGTGGGCCAGGGCCGGAACGCCGAGATGTCGGGCCAGCGTCTGGCCAAGGTCGGCGAAGGTGGACCGCACGCCGAGATCGCGGCCGCGCGGCGCGGCGGGGCCGGCGAACAGCATCGGCACGTGCTCGCGGGTGTGGTCGCTGCCGGGCCAGGTCGGATCGCAGCCGTGGTCGGCGCTGAGCGCGAGCAGGTCGCCGGGGCCGAGTTCGGCGAGCAGGCGCGGCAGGAAGGCGTCGAAGGCTTCGAGCGCGTCGGCGTAGCCGGCCACGTCGCGGCGGTGGCCGAACAGCATGTCGAAGTCGACCAGGTTCGAGAACACCAGGCCGCCGTCGGCGCATTCCCGCCAGGCCTCCAGTGTCTGCGCGCAGAGCTCGGCATTGCCGTCGCCCGTGCGGCTGCGGGTGATGCCGCGCGCCGCGAAGATGTCGCTGATCTTGCCGATGCCGTGGACCTCGCGGCCGGCGTGTTTCAACACGTCGAGCAGTGTCGGCGCGGGCGGCGGCGTGGTGTAGTCGTGGCGGTGCGCCGTGCGGCGGTAGCGGCCGTTCTCGCCGACGAACGGCCGCGCGATCACGCGCGCGATGTTGGCCTCGTCGAAGATCGTCTTGGCCTGCGTGCAGATGGCATAGAGCCGGTCGAGGCCGAAGTGCGTCTCGTGCGCAGCGACCTGGAACACGCTGTCGCTGCTGGTGTAGCAGATCGGCCAACCGGTGCGCCGGTGCTCGTCGCCGAGCCGCTCGATGATCTCGGTGCCGCTCGCATGGCAGTTGCCGAGCGCGCCGCCCAGCCCGCAGGCCGTGAGCCAGCGCTGCATCAGCGCCGGTGGAAAGACCGATGCGGCCGGATCGTCGGTCTTGGGGAAGTAGCCCCAGTCGAACGCCACCGGGCAACCCATCAGCTCCCAGTGACCGCTCGGCGTGTCCTTGCCGAGACTGACTTCGGCGGCGGCGCCGAATGCGCCGTCCGGCTCGGCCCGGCGCTCGACACCGGCTGGCCACTGCCCGCCGGCGGCCCGCGCCGCTTGCGGCAGGCCGAGCCGCGCGAGGTTCGGCAGCCGCAGCGGCCGACCGTTCGCGACGCACCACTGCGCGATGTGGCCGAAGGTGTCGGCGCCGACATCGCCGAAGCGCGGCGCATCCGGCGCCGCGCCGAGGCCGAACGAATCGAGCACGATGACGAGGGCCCGGCTCATGCGGCGGTCTCCGAGGTGATGCGTTCGAGGACCGCCGGCCGAAGCGCCGGCGCCGTCTCGACGATGTCGATCAGCGCCGACAGGCGCGCGGCCGCGGCCTGCGCCGACGCGGTGTCGGCGGCATGAACGATGGCCAGCGGCTCGCCCGCCTCGACGCGGCTGCCGAGCGACAACACACCGCTCACGCCGACCCGGTGGTCGACGCGGTCGCCGACGAGCCGCCGCCCGCCTCCCAGCTCGACCACCAGCACACCGATGTCCCGGGTCGCCATCGCGCCGAGCCAGCCGGCCCGTGGCGCCAGCACCTCCTGCTGCGCCGGCGCGGTCGGCAAGTACGCCGCAGGCCGCTCGACGAGGTCGGCGGGCCCGCCGAGTGCCGCGACCATGCGCGCGAAACGGTCGAGCGCACGGCCGCCGGCGAGCGCGGCGTCCACCAGCGCGAGTGCCGCGTCTTCGTCAGCGGCGAGGCGGCCGATCAGCAGCAGTTCGGCACTGAGGGCGCGTGTCACGGCGAGCAGGCGCGGCTCGCGCCGCCGGCCGTGCAGGAAGTCGATCGCCTCGTGCACTTCCAACGCGTTGCCGCCGCTGGTGCCGAGCACTTCGTTCATGTCGGTGATCAGCGCATGCGTGCGCAAGCCTGACGCGCCCGCCACGCGCACCAGCGACTGCGCAAGTGCGCGCGCCGTCGGCAGGTCGGCCGCGAACGCGCCGTTGCCGACCTTCACGTCCATCACCAGCCCCTGCAGTCCCGCCGCGAGCTTCTTCGACAGCACGCTCGCGGTGATCAGCGGGATCGACTCGACCGTCGCGGTCACGTCGCGGATCGCGTACAGGCGCCGATCGGCGGGCGCGAGCGCGGCCGTCGCGCCGACGATCGCGCAGCCGGCGGCGCGCAACGCGGCGCGCAGCTCGTCGGTCGACGGCGTGCTGCGGTAGCCGGGAATCGCCTCGAGCTTGTCGAGCGTGCCGCCGGTGTGGCCGAGGCCGCGGCCCGAGATCATCGGCACCACGCCACCGCAGGCGGCCACGATCGGCGCGAGCAGCAGGCTGACCTTGTCGCCGACGCCGCCGGTCGAGTGCTTGTCGAGCACCGGGCCGCCGAGCTGGGCACCGGCCCAGTCGAGCACGTCGCCGGACCGCGCCATCGCGCCGGTCAGCGTGGCCGTCTCGGCCGGGTCGAAGCCGCGCAGCAGGATCGCCATCGCCAGCGCGGCCGCCTGCGCGTCGCTCCACGAGCCGTCGACCAGGCCGCGCACGAAGGCGTCGATCTGGGGCGCGCCGAGCGCGTGGCCGTCGCGCTTCAGGCGGATGATTTCCTGCGCGAGCATGGCCGAAGGCTCAGTAGCTGCCCGGGGCCGCCGGCGGCCCCGCGGCCGCATGGCCCGCGAGCACCGCCTCGATATCGTTCAGCAGGCTGCTCGCGCCGATGCGCAGGCGCGGCGGCGTCAGCGCCGCGATGCCCAGCGCCTGCTCGACGAGGCCGAAATACAGCGCCGCCTCGGCGACCGTGCGGATGCCGCCCGAGGCCTTGAAACCCACCCGGTGGGCAGCGCGCGGGTCGGCGGCGATCGTGGCCAGCATCGCGCGCGCGGCGGCAGGCGTCGCGCTGACCGGCGTCTTGCCGGTGCTGGTCTTCAGGAAGTCGGCGCCGGCGTCGAGGGCGAGCTGCGCCGCGCGGCGGATCAGCGCCTCGTCGACCAGCACGCCGGTCTCGAGGATCACCTTCAAGGCCAGGCCCGGACAGGCGGCGCGCACCGCGTCGAGCAGCGCGCTCACCGCGCGCTCGTCGCCCTGCTGCAGCCGCGCGAAGGGCAGCACCACATCGACCTCCTGCGCACCGGCATCGACGATCTCGCGGGTGTCGGCCACGGCGCGCGCCCGGTCGGCGCCGCCGTCTGGGAAGTTCGCGACCGCAGCGACCGCGATGTTCGCGGGCAACTCGCGCCGCGCCAGCGCCGCGAAGCGCGGCCACACGCACACGGCCGCCACGTGGCCGTGCGGGCCGCGGGCGCGCGCGCACACCTTGACGACGTCGGCCTCGGTGTCGCCGTCGTTCAGCGTCGTGAGGTCCAGGCACGCCAGCGCCAGGCGCGCGCTGGCGATCGGGTCGAACGGGACAGGGGTCATGGGCAAGGTCGGTTCAGATCAAAGTTCGATGGCCGCGATGATGTCGGCCAGCAGGTCGCCGACCACGTCGCTCGCGGCCAGCGCCTGCGACAAGGTGTGGGCGTGGCTCAAGGACTCGTCCGACAGGCCGGCGCCCATGTTCGTCAGCAGCGAGAGTGCCAGCACCCGCATGCCCGCGTGGCGCGCGAGGATGGTCTCGGGCACGGTGCTCATGCCGACCGCGTCGGCGCCGATCTGGCGGAAGAAGCGGATCTCGGCAGGCGTCTCGAACTGCGGGCCGAGCGTCCACGCGTACACGCCCTCGTGCAGCGTCAGGTTCTGGCGGTCGGCCACCGCATGCGCCGTCTTGCGCAGCGCCGGATCGTACGCATCGAGCATGCTGACGAAACGCTCCGAGCCGCCGGCGCCGACCAGCGGCGAGCGCTGCGGCAGGTTGATGTGGTCGGCGAGCACCATCAGGCTGCCGGGGATCATCTCGGCGCGCAGGCTGCCGGCGGCGTTGGTCTGCACCAGCACCTCGCAGCCGAGTTCACGCAGCGTGTGCAGCGGGCTGCGCATGCCGGTGACTTCGCCGCTCTCGTACGCGTGCTTGCGCCCGCTCATCACCGCGACCTCGTGCGGGCCGATCCTGCCGAGCCAGAGTTCGCCGGAGTGGCCCTGCACGGTGGCCTGCGGAAAGCCGTCGAGCTGGTCGTAGCGGATGCGGCGCGCGTCGCGCACCTGTGCGGTCAGCCCACCCCACCCCGAGCCGAGCACGACGGCGATGCGCGGGCGGGCGCCGGGCGCGAGCGCGCGCACCTGGCGAGCGGCGTCGGACGACCTCGTCATGACGAAGGGTTCTCCGGCCCGAAGCTGTCGGGCAGCAGCTGCGCCAGCGTGAACTGCGCGCGCAGCGCGTGCCGGTCACCGACCAGCACCGGCGTGTCGGGCGCCGCGAACTCGCGCAGCTTCTGGCGGCAGCCCCCGCAGGGCGTGACCAGCCCCGCGCCATCGCCGACCACGGCGAGCGCGCGCACCCGCGTGCTGCCGGCCAGCACCATCGCGCTGAACGCGCCGGCCTCGGCACACACGCCCTGCGGGTACGCCGCGTTCTCGACGTTGCAGCCGGCGTGCACCCGGCCCTGGTCGTCGAGCACCGCCGCGCCGACCGCGAAATGCGAGTACGGCGCGTAGGCACGGGCCTGTGCGGCGCGCGCGGCGTCGAGCAGGCGTTGTCGGTCCAGGTCGTTCAGCATGGTGTCGTCTTCATCGGTCAGCGTTCCTTCACGTAGGGCACGCCGAGGGCTTTGGGCGCGGTCGTGCGGCCGATGAATCCGGCCAGCAGGATCACGGTCAGCAGGTACGGCAGCGCCTGCACCGCCTGCACCGGCACCTCGCCGATACCCGGCAGGCTCACGCCCTGCAGGCGGATCGCCGCGGCATCGAGAAAGCCGAACAGCAGGCAGGCCAGCAATGCCGGCACCGGCCGCCAATGGCCGAAAATCAGCGCGGCCAGCGCCATGAAGCCGCGGCCCGCCGTCATGTTCGGCGCGAACGACGCGTTCTGCGCCAGCACCAGGTAGCTGCCGGCCAGCCCGCACAGCATGCCGTTGAGCGTCAGCGCCGCGTAGCGCAGCCGGATCACCGACACGCCGGCCGCATCGACCATGTGCGGGTTCTCGCCGACCGCACGCAGCCGAAGGCCGAAGCGGGTGCGGTAGACCAGCCACCAGACGCCGCCGACCAACGCGAGCGTCAGGTAGACGAGCAGGTTGTGACTCAGCAGGCCTTCGCCGAGCGCCGGTCCGAGCGCGGCCGATGCGCCCGGCCACAACGCGTGCAGCCGCACCGTGTCGGCCACCGGCGGCGTCTGTCCGCCCTGGTGGAACCAGGCGATGCCGAGGACCACGGTCAGGCCGGCCGCGATGATGTCGATCGCCATCCCGGAGACGACCTGGTCGCCGCGGTGGCTGACGCATGCGAACCCGTGCAGCCACGACAGCGCGACCGCCACGCCCATCGCGAGCAGCAGCGCGATCACGGTCGAGCCGAACGCCGCGCCCCCCGCCGCCGCGGCGAACGCGGCGAACAGCATCTTGCCTTCGAGGCCGATGTCGACGACGCCCGAGCGCTCGGCGAGCAGACCGGCGAGCGCGCACAGGATCAGCGGCGTCGCGACCCGCAGCGTCGACGCGATCAGCGCACCGATCAGCGCCTCATCCATTCGCGGCCTCCGTCGAGGCCGCGGCGGCCGGCGCGCGCTGCGCGCCCAGGTGCACCACGCGGGCGACCGCCGGCGCGACCACGTACGCCATCGCGCCCGAGAACAGCACGATGAAGCCCTGCAGCGTGACGACCATGTCGCGGCTGAACCCGGGCACCTCGAACGCGACCTCGGCCCCGCCCTGGAACAGCGCGCCGAACAGCAGGCTCGCGAGCACGATGCCGAACGGATGGTTGCGCCCCATCACGGCCACGGCGATGCCGGTGAAGCCGGCGCCGCCGACGAAGTCGAGCAACAGCTTGCCGTTGACGCCGGCGATCTCGTTCATGCCGACCATGCCGGCCAACGCGCCGGACAGCGCCATCGCGAGGATGATCTGGCGCGTCGGGCGGATCCCGGCATATGCCGCCGCGCTCGCGCTGGCGCCGACGGCGCGCAGCCGGTAGCCTGCGCGGCTCTTCCACAGGAACGCCCAGACGCCGACCGCGGCCAGCAGCGCCAGCAGCAGGCTCAGGTTCAGCGGCGACGACGGCCAGGCGATGCCGAACCACGCGAGCGCCTCGTGCATGCCCGGCAGGTGCGCGGCCGGCCCGAACGGCACGCTCTCGACCGACATGCCGCCGGGCGCCTTCAACCGGTTGACCAGCAGGTAGACGAGCAGCGTGCTGGCGAGGAAGTTGAACATGATCGTGGTGATCACGACATGGCTGCCGCGGTAGGCCTGCAGGTAACCGGGCACGGCCGCCCACACCATGCCGAACAGCGCGCCGCCGGCCAGCATCAGCGGCAGCAGCACCGGTGCGGGCAGCTTGTCCGCGAGCCACAGCGCGACCAGCCCGGTGCCCAGGCCGCCGAGCGTGGCCTGCCCCTCGGCGCCGATGTTGAACAGGCCGCCATGCGACGCGAGCGCGACCGCGAGGCCGGTGAAGATGAAGCTGGTCGTGTAGTACAGCGTGTACGACAGGCCGCGCTCGCTGCCGAACGCACCCTTCACCAGCATCGTCATCACCTGCGCCGGGCTCTGTCCGATCAGCGCGACGACCAGCGCCGCAACGAGGAGCGCGATCGCCAGGTTGACGATCGGCAGCAGCACGACGTCGGCCCAACGCGGCAGGGCCCGCGCGCTCATGCCGCGACGCCTTCGGTCTCGACCATCAGCAGGCCGACCTTCGCCTCGGTGCACTCCGCGATCGGCAGCTCGCCCGTGATGCGGCCCTCGTTCATCACCAGCACCCGGTCGGCGAGCGCGAGGATCTCGTCGAGCTCGCTCGACACCACCAGCAGCGCGCAGCCCGCGTCGCGCAACGCGCGCAGCTGGGCGTGGATGAACTCGATCGCGCCGATGTCGACGCCGCGGGTCGGCTGGCCGACCAGCAGCACGCGCGGCCCCTGCCCGATCTCGCGCGCGAGCACGAGCTTCTGCTGGTTGCCGCCGCTGAACTTGGAACTCGCCAGCGCCGGGTTGCGCGGGCGCACGTCGAAGCGCTGCATCAGCGCCGCGGTCGCGTCGCGCATGCGGCGGTGAAGCATCCAGCCGCGCGGGCTGCTGTAGGCCGGCCGTTCCTCGTAGCCGAGCACGGCCGATTCCCACGCGCCGAAGCTCATCACCATCGCACGCGCATGCCGGTCTTCGGGCACGTGGGCGATGCCGAGCGCGCGCGCCGTGCGCGGGTCGAGCCAGCGTGCCGGGCCGAACGATTCGCCCGCCACCGTCAGGCGGCCTTCCTGCGGCGCGCGCAGGCCGGCGAGCACTTCCAGCAGCTCGCTCTGGCCGTTGCCCGCGACACCGGCGACGCCGACGATCTCGCCGGCGCGCAAGCGGATGCTGACGCCGCGCAAGCGTTCGACCTGCAGCGCGTCGCGCACCGTCAGGCCGACCGCTTCGAGCGCCACGGCGCCGGGGGCGCCCTTCGCATCGCCTTGCCGGCCCATGTGGACCTGGCGGCCGACCATCGCCTCCGCTAGACCCTGGATCGACGCGTCGGCGATGTCGGTCTCGTGCACGACGCGGCCGCCACGCATCACGGTGACGCGGTCGCACAGGCGCATCACTTCCTTGAGCTTGTGGGTGATCAGGATGATCGTCGTGCCCCGGTCGCGCAGCCGCGCCAGCACCTTGAACAGCGCCTCGGTCTCCTGCGGCGTCAGCACCGCGGTGGGCTCGTCGAGGATCAGGATCTTCGCGCCGCGGTACAGCGCCTTCAGGATTTCGAGCCGTTGCCGGTCGCCGACCGAGAGGTCGCCGACGATCGCGTCGAGTTCGACGCGCAGCCCGGTCGACGTCATCAGCGCCTCGAGCCCGGCGCGCACCACCGCGTCGGAGCGCTTGAGCAAGACATGCGGCTCGGCGCCGAGCATCACGTTGTCGATCGCGCTCAGCGTCTCGACGAGCATGAAGTGCTGGTGCACCATGCCCAGGCCGAGCGCGATCGCCTCGAACGCGTTGCGAATGCGCACCGGCGCGCCGTCGACCTCGATGTGGCCGCTGTCGGCACCGTAGAAGCCATACAGCACCGACATCAGCGTGCTCTTGCCCGCGCCGTTCTCGCCGACCAGCCCGTGAACGGTGCCGGCGCGCACGTTCAGCGTCACGTCGGCATTCGCCTGCACACTGCCGAAGCGCTTGTCGATGCCGACCATGCGGACCGCGAGCGGTGCCGGGGCGTTCGGGGCGTCGCTCATGAGGGTACGGTGCCAGTCGATTCGCGCATCAGCAATTGCGCCGGCAGGACCACTTCGCGTCCGGGCGACGGGCCGGCGCCGATGCGGTCGATCAAGGCCTGCGCTGCGGCTTCGCCGAGCGCGCGGATCGGGTGGCCGACAGTCGTCAGCGCCGGGTAGGCATAGGCGCCCAGGTCGATGCCGTCGAAACCGATCACCGACAGGGCACCCGGCACCGAAACGCCGCGCTCCGCCGCGGCGCGCAGCGCACCGATCGCGAGCAGGTCGTTGCTGGCGAAGATCGCGGTGACCGCATCGCGCGCGAGCAGCTCCGAGGCGAGCGCGTGACCGGCGGCGGCGTTGAACTCGCCTTCGAGCAACCAGCCGGGTTCGGGTGCGATCCGCGCCGCCGCCAGCGCAGCGCGCCAGCCCGCCGTGCGCGCGCGACTGACCGCAAATTCCGACGGGCCCGACAGGCACGCGATGCGCCGGTGGCCGAGCCCCAGCAGGTGCTCGACCGCGAGCCGCGCGCCGCCTTCGTGGTCGACCCGCACCAGATCGGCGCCCAGGCCCGGCACGTCGCGGTCGACGACGACCGTGGGCACGCGCATCGGCGCGAGGCGCCGCACCAGCGCGGCCGCGTCGCCGGCCGCGGCGGCCATCAGCAGGCCGTCGACCCGCCGCTCGAGCAGGGTCTGCAGGTAGCGCGACTGGCGCTGCGGATCGTCGTCCGAGTTGCACAGGAACACCGAGTAGTCGGTGCGGCGGCAGCAGTCCTCGATGCCGCGCGTCAGCTCGGCAAAGAACGGGTTCGTGATGTTGGGCACCAGCACGCCGAGGATGCAGGTCTCGCTCATCTTCAGCGCACGTGCCACGGCGCTGGGTGCATAGCCCATCTCGGCCACCGCGCGCTCGACCCGCTCGCGTGCCGAGTCGCTGACGCGGCGCGTGCCGTTCAGCACATGCGAGACGGTCGTGAACGACACGCCCGCGCGCGCCGCGACGTGCTTGATCGTGCTCACGCCGGGCCCTTTCGCGTCGGTTCAGCCGTTGCTCAGAACTTGCAGGCGTTGTCTGCCATGTAGTCGGCGACCTTCACCTTGCCGCCGATGATGTCGGCCTTGGCGGCTTCGACCTTCTTCTTCATGTCGACGCTGACGAGCTTGGCGTTGTTCTCGTCCATCGCGTAGTCGACGCCGCCTTCCTTCAGGCCGAGCACCGTGACGCCTGGCTTGAAGGCCTTGGCGGCCTCGTAGACGGCGACGTCGACGCGCTTGAGCATCGAGGTCAGCATCGTGCCGGGCTGGATGTGGTTCTGGTTGCTGTCGACGCCGATCGCGAGCTTGCCGGCGTCCTTGGCGGCCTGGTAGACACCGATGCCGGTGCCGCCCGCCGCGGCGAAGACCACGTCGGCGCCCTTGCCGAACTGCGCCTTCGCGAGTTCGCCGCCACGCGCCGGGTCGGCCCAGGCGGCGCCGGTGGTGCCGGTCATGTTCGAGAACACCTCCGCCTTCGGGTTCGCGAACTTGGCGCCCTGCTCGTAGCCGCACTGGAACTTGCGGATCAGCGGGATGTCCATGCCGCCGACGAAGCCGACCTTGCCGGTCTTGCTCGCCGTGGCGGCCATCACGCCGACCAGGAAGCTGCCTTCCTGCTCCTTGAACACGACCGACTGGACATTCGGCAGTTGCACCACCATGTCGATCAGCGCGAACTGCAGCTTCGGGAATTCCTTGGCGATCTTCTCGATCGCCGCGGCCTGGCCGAAGCCGATGCCGATGATCGGGCTCGCGCCGCGTTCCGCCATGCGGCGCAACGCCTGCTCGCGCTGGGTCTCGTTGGCGATCTCGAATTCGAGGTAGGGCTTGCCGGTCTCCTTCTTCCACTTCTCGATGCCGCGGTAGGCCGCCTCGTTGAAGGACTTGTCGAACTTGCCGCCCATGTCGTAGACGACGGCGGGCTCGGCGCGCGCGGTGGTGGCACACGCGGCCAGGGCGAGGGCCAGGAATCCGAGGCGGTGGGTGGGGGTCATGGTCTGTGCTCGCTGACGTGGGCTGCGGGTCGAGGGCTCGAACAGGAATTCTGCACCGTCACAAGGCGCAAACGTTTGCAAGACCCACTCTAAGCAGAAAGTGGGCCTGTCCGGAGAGAACTTTCCCGCGCGAGCGTTGCGGCATCATGATGGCTCGAATCCTGCGAAAGCCCGGCGATCGCCCCCAAGCACCTGCACCGATGCCGCCCTCCTCCTTCCAGACCCTGCCCAAGGCACTGCTGCATGAACACCTGGACGGTGGCCTGCGCCCGGCCACCCTACTCGACCTGGCGCACGCGCGCGGCCTGCCGGTGCCCACCGACGCGCCCGACGCGCTGGCGGAGTGGATGCACGCGAATGCCAACTCCGGCAGCCTCGAACGCTACCTGCGCGGCTTCGCGCTGACGGTCGCGGCGATGGCCTCGGCCGACGCCTGCGAGCGCGTCGCATTCGAGGCCGCCGAGGATGCGCGGCTGGATGGCTGCGTGCTCGCCGAGTTCCGCATGGCCCCGCTGCTGCTCGAACCACTGGGGCTCGCGGGCGAGGCGGTGGTCGAGGCGCTGGTGGCCGGACTGCGCCGCAGCGCGTTGCCGTGCGGCCTGATCGTCTGCGCGATGCGCACCGATTCGCCGGCCGAGACGCTGCGCGCCGCCGGTCTGGCCGCGCGGTACTCGCAACAGCGCGCGGGGCGCGGCGTGATCGGCTTCGACCTCGCGGGTGCCGAGCGCGGCTTCCCGCCGTCCGACCACGCCGCCGCGTTCGCGCACGCGCGCGACGCCGGACTGGGGCTGACCTGCCACGCCGGCGAGGCCGACGTCGGCGCGCGCGTGCTCGAAGCCGCGACGCTCGGCGCGACCCGCATCGGCCACGGCGTGCACCTCATGAGCGGCGCGACAGCCGCCGAAACCGCGGCCTGGGTGGACGCGGCGCGCACCCTCGGCCTGCATTTCGAGGTCTGCCCGAGCAGCAACGTGCACACCGGCGCTTACCCGTCGCTCGCGGCGCACCCGATCAAGGCGATGGTCGAGGCCGGGCTGTCGGTCTCGTGCTCGACGGACAACCGGTTGATGTCGGGCGTGACGCTGAGCGGCGAGCTGGCGGCGATCCACGACCAGCCGGGGCTGAGCACCGCGCAGCTGGCCGGGATGATGCGCAGCGCGGTGGTCGCGTCGTTCCTGCCCGCCGACGTGCGCGCGACCGCGATGCGCGAGATGCGCCGCTGGGACGAACTGCCTAGCGCGTGACGCCGCGGCGCGCGCTCACCGCGCGCGCCAAGCCCCGCAGCACCGGCACCGTCTGCTCGAAGCCGAGGCAGGCGTCGGTGATCGAGACGCCGCGCTGCAGCGGCACGCCGCGCGTCAGGTCCTGCCGGCCTTCGGCGAGGTGGCTCTCGATCATCACGCCGACGATGCGGCGCTCGCCACCGGCGATCTGCGCAGCGACATCGGCCGCGACCTCGATCTGCCGTCGGTATTGCTTGCTGCTGTTGCCATGCGAGGTGTCGATCATCACCTGCTCGCGCAGGCCCGCGGCGCGCAGCACCGCGCAACTCGCGGCGACGCTGGCGGCGTCGAAATTCGGCGCCTGGCCGCCGCGCAGGATCAGGTGGCAGTCGTCATTGCCGCGGGTCTCGAAGATCGCGGCCATGCCCATCTTGGTCATGCCCATGAAGGCGTGCGAGGCGCGCGCCGCGAGGATCGCGTCGGCCGCGATGCGGATGCTGCCGTCGGTGCCGTTCTTGAAGCCGACCGGGCAGCTCAGCCCGGAGGCGAGCTGGCGGTGGCTCTGGCTCTCGGTGGTGCGCGCACCGATCGCGCCCCACGCGATCAGCTCGGCGATGTACTGCGGGCTGAGCAGGTCGAGGAACTCGGTCGCGGTGGGCAGGCCGAGCGTCGTCAGTTCGAGCAAGAGGCGACGCGCCCGCTCGAGGCCCTCGTTGATCGTGAAGCTGCCGTCCAGGTGCGGGTCGTTGATGTAGCCCTTCCAACCCACCGTCGTGCGCGGCTTCTCGAAATAGGTGCGCATCACGATCAACAGGTCGCGCTGCAAGTCGTCGGCGACAGCCTTCAGGCGCTGGCCGTACTCGATCGCCTGGTCGTGGTCGTGGATCGAGCAGGGGCCGACGACCACGACCAGCCGATCGTCGCGCGCATGCAGCACGTCGGCGATCGCGCGGCGGCTGCGCTCGACCAGCGTCAGCGTGTCGTCGCGCACCGGCACCCGCTCCTGCAGCAGCGCCGGCGTGATCAGCGGGCGCACCGCGCCGATGCGCACGTCGTCGATGCGGGTGGTGTCGAGCGTGCTGTCGCGGGCGCCGACCTCGCGGTCGTGGGTGTGGTCGTCGGGGGTGGTCATGGGGTCATGTTCGGGCTTGAGTCGGATGCGGGAGTTTCTACGATTGCGCCGGCGTGCAGGCATCCGACAGGTCGGTGCGGGCAAAGGCGCGTGCGGGCAGGCCGCAGCGCTTCGCTGAGGCGGTCAACGTTGCGCGTTGACTCCCCTGCGGTGCTCGGTCTCGTGGCCCGTCGCAGAACTCTCTGCGCGAACTGCGTTCGCTCCGTTCAGACAACCGCGACGAGTCAGACCGCGAAGCGCGCGTTCACGGTCGGAGACCGGCGTCAGGAAGTTCGAGACACCACAGCGATCCCCTTGAACTGCCCCGCCGCGGGCGTGGCCGCCACCGGCTTCGGGTAACGCTCGGGCAGGAAGCGGTGCAGCAGCTCGGCCTCGCGCATCCGCGCCAGCGCGACGTTGGCGATCTTGATGTGGCCATAGCCGCGCATGCTGAGCGGCAGCGCGGCGATCTGGATCGCGCTGGGCACCCGATCGGCGCTGAGGTTCGCGGCCAGTTCGTCGACACGGCGCTCGAACTGCGTGACCAGGTCGCGCTCCATGCGGCGTTCTTCGGTGTGGCCGAAGATGTCGAACACGCTGCCGCGCAGCGCCTTGCCTTTGGCGAGCCATTTCATCGCCGGCAACATCCACGCGCCGAGCGCGATCTTCTTCGGCGGCTGGCCGTTCTTCGGTCGCGCGAGCAGCGGCGGCGCCATGTGGAATTCGAGCTTGAGGTCGCCTTCGAACTGGTCGGCGAGCTGGCGCTGGAAGCCGCCGTCGGTGTACAGGCGCGCGACTTCGTACTCGTCCTTGTAGGTCATCAGCTTCGTGAGGCTGCGGGCGACGGCGCGGGCAAACGGCAGCGTTGCATCGTGGCCGGCGCAGCCCTGCTCGGCCCGCTGCGCGCGCCGCACCGTTGCCTCGAAGCGCCGCGCCCACGCGGCGTTCTGGTAGCCGGTGAGGTGCTGGACGCCTCGGGCGATCAGGCCTTCCAGCGATTCGTCTTCGGACTTGGCCGGCGCGTCGTCGCGCAGCGCCGCCGGATTGCCGGCCGCCATCCGCCCGAGCGCGAACGACAGCAGGTTGCTCTCGACCGCGACGCCGTTCAGCTCGATCGCGCGCTGCATCGCCGCCAGGCTGATCGGCACCAGGCCGCGCTGCCAGGCGTAGCCCATCGCGAGGATGTTGGCGGTCACGGTGTCGCCGAGGAACTCCTCGGCCAGCGACTGGGCATCGAAGGTCTCGACGAACTCGTCGCCCGCCGCGAAGCGCATCTTGGCGAGCAGCAGCTCGGTCTTCAGGTCGGCGTCGGGGTTCTTCAGCGACTCGGCGACCGGGATCTCGTGGACGTTGGTGACAATGCGGGTGCGGCCGTGGCGCACGGTCTGCAGCGCCTCGGGCGACGCGCCGACGACCATGTCGCAAGCGAGCACCGCGTCGGCCTGCTGGGTGTCGATGCGCACCTGGTTCAGGCGCTCGGGCAGGTCGGCCAGGCGTACGAAGCTGAGCACCGAGCCGCCCTTCTGGGCGAAGCCCATGAAGTCGAGCACGCTGGCCGCCTTGCCTTCCAGGTGCGCGGCCATCGCGATCACCGCGCCGACCGTGACGACGCCGGTGCCGCCGACGCCGGTGACGAGCAGGTCCCACGGCCCGTCCCACTCGTGGGCCGCCGGCAGCGGCAGCGCGCCGACGTTCGCGAGGAACGCCTCCTTGCCGGCCGACAGCGCGCCGCTCTTCTTGCGCAACTTGCCGCCGGTGACGCCGACGAAGCTCGGGCAGAAGCCTTTCTCGCAGGAGTAATCCTTGTTGCACGCGGTCTGGTCGATCTTGCGCTTGCGGCCCATCGCGGTCTCGTGCGGGAGGACCGCGACGCAGTTGCTCTGCACCGTGCAATCGCCGCAGCCTTCGCAGACCGCCTCGTTGATCAGCAGGCGCTTCGGCGGATCAACCAGTTCGCCCTTCTTGCGGCGGCGCCGCTTCTCGGCCGCGCAGGTCTGCTCGTAGATCAGCACGGTCACGCCGGCGATCTCGCGCAGGCGGCGCTGCACGGCGTCGAGCTCGGTGCGATCGTGGAACTCGGTGCTGGCGGGAAATTTGGACCTGATCTCGTCGTACTTGTCGATCGCGTCGCTGACGACAACGACCTGCTTCACGCCCTCGCTCTCGACCTGACGCGCGATCGCGTCGACGCTGATGACGCCGTCGACCGGCTGGCCGCCGGTCATCGCGACCGCGTCGTTGAAGAGGATCTTGTAGGTGATGGTCGCCTTCGCGGCCACGGCCTGGCGGATCGCGAGGTACCCCGAGTGGTAGTAGGTGCCGTCGCCGAGGTTCTGGAAGACGTGCGGCGTCTTCGTGAACATCGCGTGCGAAATCCAGTCGACGCCCTCGCCGCCCATCTGGATCAGTCCGGCGGTGTCGCGATCCATCCAGTTCGCCATGAAGTGGCAGCCGATGCCGGCGCGCGCGGTCGAGCGCTCGGGCACCTTGGTGCTCGTGTTGTGCGGGCAACCGGCGCAGAAGTACGGCACGCGCTTGACGCTGTCGGACGGGTTCGCGAGCAGCTCGGGCGGCGTGAAGTCGCGCACGTGCTGCAGGTGGTAGTCGAGCACGCTGTCGTCGGGGAAGTGCGCGGCCAGCCAGTGCGCGACCAGTTCGATCAACCGCGACGGCCGCACCTCGCCGAGCGCCGAGACCAGCGGCGCGCCGTGCGCATCGCGCTTGCCGACGATCACCGGCCGCGAGTGCGCTGGCGCGTTGTAGAACAGCTCGCGCATCTGGGTCTCGACGATCGCGCCCTTCTCCTCGATCACCAGGATCTCGCTCAGGCCCTGCGCGAAGGCGCTCATGCGGGTCTGCTCAAGCGGGAAGCTCAGGCCCACCTTGTAGAGCCGCACGCCGGCCGCAGCCAGCATCGCCGGGCTGATCTGCAACCGCCGCAGCACTTCCATCACATCGAGGTGCGCCTTGCCGCAGGTGACGATGCCGACCGTCGCCTGCGGGCTCGAGATCACCTCCCGATCGATCGAGTTGACGCGTGCGAATGCGGCGACCGCAGTGAGCTTGTCGGCCAGGCGCGATTCGATCCGCAGCGACGGCAGGTCCGGCCACCGGTAGTGCAGCCCGTCGGCCGGTGCGACGTGGCCGGTGCGCGCGCGCACCGTGTCGGCGTCGACCCAGGCATCGGCCTGCGCGAGGACCGCATCGAGGTCGACCGTGCCGGCGCTTTCGACCACTTCCGACAGCGCGGTGAACCCGACCCACGCGCCGGAGAAGCGCGACAGCGCCCAGCCGTACAGGCCGAAGCTCAGCATCTCGGCGACGTTGGCCGGCGCGACGATCGGCATCTGCCAGGCCTGGAACGCGTGGTCGCTCTGGTGCGGCATCGACGACGAGACGCAGCCGTGATCGTCGCCGGCGACCACCAGCACGCCGCCGTGCGGCGACGAGCCGTAAGCGTTGCCGTGCTTGATCGCATCGCCGGCGCGGTCCACGCCCGGGCCCTTGCCGTACCACATCGCGAACACGCCCTCGACCGTGCGCTCGGGGTCGGACTCGACCCGCTGCGTGCCCAGCACCTGGGTCGCTGCGAGTTCCTCGTTGATCGCCGGCACGAAGCGGATGCCGGATTCGGTGAACTTCTGGCCCGCTTTCCAGACCGCCTGATCGACCATCCCGAGTGGCGAGCCGCGGTAGCCGCTGATGAAGCCCTGCGTGTTCCAGCCGGCCGCCGCGTCCCGCTGGCGCTGCATCACGAGCAGGCGGACGAGCGCCTGCGTCCCGGTCAGGTAGATCGCACCGCACTCGGCCCAGAGGTTGTCCGACAGGCGGTAGTCGGGGCGTTGCACGGAGGCGTCGGGCAGGGGGGCGGCGTTCATGGCGAATTGTTGCGCCGCGACGCGAGAAGAGGTTTCTCGAATGCGCTAAGGTCAACCCCTGTTTTCAGCACAAACAAGCAGCAAGATGGCCAAGAACGACGGATCTGTTCTTCTGGACAGCTACAGCCTGAAGATCCTCTCCGAATTGCAGCGCGATTCGCGCCAGACGGTGCAGCAGTTGTCCGCCGCCGTCGGCCTGTCGCCCACGCCGTGCTGGAAACGCGTCAAGGACATGGAGGCGGCCGGCGTGATCCGCGGATACACCGCGCTGGTCGACCCGGAGAAGGTGGGCCTGCACCTGACCGTGATGGTCGAGGTCAACCTGACCCACCACAACGAGGAGCTGGTGCAGCGTTTCGAGCAGGCGATCGCGGCCAGCCCCTACATTGCGCGCTGCCAGGCCACGACCGGGCAGTCCGACTACCTGATGACCGTGCTCGCGCCCGACATCAAGCACTACGAGCGCTTCCTGCACGAGACGATCTTCAAGCTGCCCGGCGTGACCCACGTGCGTTCGAGCATCGTGCTGCGCGAGATCAAGTCGGAGATCGCGCTGCCGATCGGGCTGCCTGCCTGATTCTCGGGCTGTTTCGCCGGTCAATCCCCAGGTCTGCAGCAGATTCGTCGCGGCAACGGCCATGCCAACTTGTTGACCGGCTTCCCACTTCTTGCCGCCGGGGCTGCCCATGGGTGACGAAGCGCAGGACGATGCCGTCTCCACTGCGGACAGATGCCCATGGATCTCTCGAACGAAGCGGCCGCCGATCTTGCACTGATCGAGCACTCACTGCGCTGGACCGAGGGCTTCTCCGATTGGACGCCGCAGGCACTGAAGCAGTTGGCCGCCGGCTCGCGGCTGGCCCGGCATCCGCGCCGGGAACTGGTGGCGAGCGACGCGCTGCCCCCACGCCAGACCCTGGCCGTCGTCACAGGGCAACTGATGGTCCGCACGATCGCGAGCGAGGGCACCCGCTACGCCGTGGGCCTGGTGGGTCCAGGCACGGTGCTGGCGACCGGCCGACTGCAGCTGGGTGGCAGCCCGGCGCTGGAGTTCCACGCCCACAGCGATGCCACCACGATCCACATCCCCACGGCGCTGCTGACCGGACTGCTCGATTCCGAACCGCAGCGCTGGCGGCCGATGCTGCTGATGCTGCTGCGCCAGCAACGCGATCTGAGCGCCAGCCTGATGGACCGTGCGCTCGGCGGCACCCGGCAGCGGATCGCCGCCACCGTCGACCGGCTGGCTTCGACCTACGGCCTGTCCGAAGGCGTCGACGGCAGCCTGCGCTTGCGACTGTCCCAGGAGGACCTGGCTGACCTGCTCCAGGTTTCGCGCCAGACCGTCAACCGCGAGCTCCGCGCGCTCGCAGGCAACGGCGTCCTCGCCGCCGACTACAACTCGCTGAAGATCCTCGACCGGCCCGCCCTGCAGTTCGTGGCGCGGCACGGACGCGGCCCGGACGAGCGTCAGCGGGCAGATTTGTAGGGAAAAATTCCTATTAATCGTTTTGATCTTTTTGAATCATTTGTTCAGAATTCGACACGGCCGCTGCTCTTGCGGTCGACAGCCGAAGCGCAGCCTGCTCCAGATGCGCGGTACGAGGTGCCTGATGAACAGAACACATGGTCAAAAAGACGAACGCACGCTGATCGAACGCTCATTGCGCTGGACCGAGGGCTTTTCGCGCTGGCCCGAGCGGTGCCTCAGCGATCTCTCCACCGCAGCGCAGCTCAAGCGCTACGAACGCGGCGACCTGATCGCCAGCCCCGACGCCGAGATTCCGGTCGTTCTGGCGGTGATCTCCGGCTACATGCTCGCGCGCCGCATCGACGCGGTCGGCTCCCGCTCGTCGTTCGACGTGATCGGCCCGGGGCAGGTCGTCGAGATGACCCAGGCGCTCGGCGTCCAGGACAGTTCCTATTTCGACTATGTGGCGCACAGCGACGCGGTCATCGTCCATATCCCGGCCTCCGCGCTGATGCGCGTGCTCGAGACCGACCCCTCCCTCTGGAAGGACGCCCTGCGCATGGCATTGCGCGAGCAGCGCGAGGCCTTCGACGGTCTGATCGACCGCTTCGTCGGCGGCTTGAGGCAGCGTCTGACCGCGACGATCGACCGTCTCGCCACCCAACACGGCGTGTCGGACGGCGCCAAGCAGAGCCTGCGCCTGCGCCTGACCCAGGAAGACCTGGCGGCGATGCTCCAGGTGTCCAGGCAGAGCATCAACCGCGAGCTGCAGTCCCTGCACCGCTCCGGCGTCGTCTCGCCGGACTACAACTCGCTGACGATCCTGGACCGCGGAGCACTGCGCATGGCTGCGGGCCGCTCGGCGCACGTCAATTGATCCGACTGGCACACGCACTTGTCGCCGTGGCGATGGCGGCGGGCGGCCCGGCGTTCGCGTGGGCGCAGTCGGAATCGTCTGCGCTGACGCTCCAGCGCGCGCCCGACGTGGCCTACATCGTCCGCGGCATCGTCCAGTACACGCGCTGGTCGCAGGCGATGGTGCCGGTACGTCTGTGCCTCAGCGATGCGCTCGATGCCGCGACCGAAGCCGCCTTCACCCGCGCGGTCACCGAGCCGAGAGAAGGTGCGGTCGCGATCGCGGTGTCGAGCCGGCGCCTCATGGCCGGCACGCCGATCGACGCCGCCGAGTGCCACGTCGTGCTGGTGAACAGCACCGCGCCGATGCAGTGGCGCGGCATGCTGCTGGGCGTGCTGGACCGGCCGGTGCTGACGATCGGTTTCGACGAGGAGTTCTGTTCGCTGGGCGGCATGTTCTGCCTCGACAACTCGAGCGGCAAGCTGCAGATCCGCGCCAACCTCGATTCGATCTCGCGCAGCGGCATGCGAATCAACCCGCAACTGCTGCGGCTGACCCAGCAGCGCAACGCCGCAAAATGACCATGCGTGCGCCGACCCACGTCGCCAGCCTGGTCCGTCGCGGCCAGTGGCGGATCGCCACCTTCACGATCGCCTGCGTCGGCCTGCTGCTCGCCACCGCCGGCCTCTATGCGTCGCGCGCCTACGAAGACCGGGCGATGATGCTGGTGGCCCAGTCGCTCGCCGTGGCAGGCGAGCCGGCACTGCGCTTCGACGACCGGACGGCCATGCGTGCCCTGCTCGAGCAGATGGCCGACCGCGCGCAACTGGCCGAAGTGACCATCACCGACCGGCGCGGCCGGCAATGGATGCACTTCGAGCGGCCGGTCCGCAGTGTCGGCGGGCAAGTCGCGCGACAAGTGGCGCGGTGGCTCGTGCCCGCCGCCGCGACCACCGCCTTCGGCGACGGCGAGGACACGTTGGGCACCCTCGCCGTGCGCTCCAACGGCCGCACGTTGCTGCAGTACGCGGGTTGGTCGCTGTTGTCGCTGATCGCCTGCCTGGCCGTGCTCGCCCTGGTCGTGCGCCGCTACTCTCGCAGCGTGAGCCGCGCCCTGGTCCAGCCGATCGACGCGCTGGCCACGCTGACGCGGGAGATCCGCGAGACCCGCGCATTCGATCGCCGCGCCAGCGGCAGTTCGCTGCGCGAGATCAACGCGCTCGCCGAGGACTTCAACGCGTTCCTGGCCGAGCTCCAGTCGCACCAGGAGATGATCCGCCTGAGCCATGCCGGCCTCGAACGGGCCAACGAATCGCTGCGGGCCGCGAGCCTGCACGACCCGCTCACGCGCCTGCCGAATCGCGCCTACCTGTTCGAGCACCTCGCGAGCGTCGTCGCCGAATGCGCGCTGACCAAGCGCCGCGCCGGCCTGGCCTTCATCGACACCGACCGGTTCAAGGAGATCAACGACACCTACGGCCACGCCACCGGCGACCGGGTGCTGATCGAGCTGGCCGAGCGCCTGCGCGGGTCCATCCGCCAGTCTGACTTCATCGCCCGGGTCGGCGGCGACGAGTTCGTCGTCGTGCTGAACCCGCCCGACGCCGACGTCGACGCCGCGCACCTCACCGATCGCATCAACCGGGCGCTCGAGATCCCGATCCGATTGCCGAACGGTGACCTTCACCTGATCGGCGTCAGCATCGGCGTGGCCGTCTACCCGGACCACGCCGACTCCGTGATGACGCTGATGCAGGCCGCGGACGACGCCATGTACCGCGCGAAGAACGCCGCGCGGGTCGCCCGATCCCTGCCACGCCCCGAGTCGGCTGACCATTGACCCCTGGAGCTCACGCCATGCTTCTGCGCCGTCCCGTCCATTCCCTGAACCGCCGCCACTGGCTGGCCCTGGCCGCCAGCATCGCGACGGTCGCATCGGGTTGCGCAGCGATCCCCACCGGAAAGCTCTCGTCCGAGCAGAAGGCCGCCCTCAACACGCTCGGCTTCACCGAGGGCGCGGATGCGTGGGAGTTCGATCTGGCGGCCCGCGTGCCGTTCGCGGTCGACGCCGCGACGCTGTCGCCCGAGGTGGATGCGACGCTGACCCGGATCGCGCGGATGCTGATGAGCGTCGGCATCGACGGCCTCACGGTCGACGGCCACTCCGACAACCAGGGCACCGACGAGTACAACCAGCGCCTCTCGGAGCGCCGCGCCGAGGTCGTCGCCGAGGCGTTGATCGCCCGCGGCATGTCGCGCGAGAAGACGATCAAGCGGGCTTTCGGCGCCAGCCGGCCGGTGGCTCCGAACACGACCGAGGCCGGCCGCCGCCAGAACCGCCGCGCCGTGCTGCTGGTGCCCTTCGCCTGAGGGCCGTGCGGTTCAGGTCGGCGCGTCGGGCAGCCCGGCGACCAGACCCGAGCGTCCCATCGCGCCGAGCAGCGCGGCCTGGGACACCGGCTTGCGCAGCAGGAGCACGTCCTTCGGCACGCCACCCAGCTCGGTGATGCGCGCCGGCGCCAGATTCGACACCGCGACGATCACGCGCGGGCGCCCGGTCTCGAGCGCACAGACGTGGCGCAGCATCTCCAGGCCGTCCATGTGCGGCATCATGATGTCGGTGATGAGCACGTCCGGCACCTGCCGGCCGATCGCGACCAGCGCCGCGAAGCCATCGTCGGCCTCGTCGACGGTGGCGCCGAAGAGGACGCGCACGGCCAGCGCACGCAGCAGCGCGCGGTCCTCCGGGCTGTCGTCCACGATCAGCACGGTCAGCGCGCGCGGCGCGGCGCTCCGTGGCATCGGCGTGACCTCCCCGGTCGATTTCTCGGCGATGAACGCCAGCACGCTGGCCAGTTCGATGCGGCGGTGGTGGCCGACCGTCTTCCACGCCTTCAGGTGACCGCGGTCGACCCAGCGCTGCACGGTCGGCTTGGATACGCCGAGCAGCGCCGCCGCCTCGGTGGTCGAGACGGAAGTGCGCGCGTCGGGGGCGTTGGCGTCGTTCACAGCGGCGCAGTGTAGGGGAGGCCGGTGACCGGGGCCCGGTCAGCGGGCGGCCGGGAGCGCCTGGCCGAAGCGCTCGGCGAGAAAACCCTCGCCGTGTTCGAGCGTGAAATAGCGGAACGCCTCGGCCGCCGGCGACAGCGTCTTGCCCAGGTTGTGCACGACGTGCCAGCGCCGCACCACCGGCAGGCCTTCGACATCGGGCGTTGCGATCAGGCCGCACTGCAGTTCCAGCGCGATCGTGTGGGCCGACATGAAGCCGATCCCCATGCCCGCCATCACCGCCTGCTTGATGGCCTCGTTGCTCGTCATCTCCATCGTCGCGCGCATCTCGACACGATGCTGCTGCATGTAGGTCTCGAGCAGCGCCCGGGTTGCCGAGCCCTGCTCGCGGATGATGAACGCCTCGCCGGCGAGCGCCAACGCCTGCACGCGCCCCTGGCGCACGAACGGGTGGTCCACCGCGGTGACGACGACGTGCGGGTGCAGCGCGAACGGCTCCGCGCGCGTCGCCCACTCCTTCGGCGGCCGGCCCATGATCGCGAGGTCGACCTCGTTGCCCTGCATCATCGCGACCACCTGCTCGCGCGTGCCCACGCGCAGGCACAGCGCGACGCCGGGGTGCTCGTCGCGGAAGCGCGCGAGGAACTGCGGCAGGAAGTATTCGGCCGTGCTGACCATGCCGATCGACAACTGCCCGCCGGTCAGGCCGCGAAAGCGCGCGATCGTGTCCTCCGCATCCTTCATGACGGCCAGCACGCGGCGGGCGTACGAAAGCATGTACTCGCCGGTGGTCGTGAGGCTCACGCGTCGACCGGTTCGGTCGAACAGCGGCAGGCCGACGCTGACCTCGAGCTCCTTGACCTGCATCGAGACCGCAGGCGGCGTCAGGTGCAGCGATTCGGCCGCTCGCGCGAAGCTCAGGTGCTGCGCCACCGCCGAGAAGATGCGCAGCTGCCGCATCGTCACGTTCTTCATCTTCAGCGTTCCTTACGCGAGCGGTCAAAACACGTGACTTCCCTGACGGCGAGCCTCTTTCTACAGTCCATCCAACGCACAACCACTGGAGGACGCGGCGATGAACAAACCGATCGAAGACGGCATGATGACAGACGTCAAGAAGCGATACAGCGCTGGCGTCCTCAAATACAAGCAGATGGGCTACTGGCAGCCCGACTACGTCCCGAAGGAGACCGACCTCATTGCCCTGTTCCGCATCACGCCACAGGAAGGCGTCGATGCCGAAGAGTGCGCTGCGGCCGTGGCCGGCGAATCGTCCACCGCCACCTGGACGGTGGTGTGGACCGACCGCCTGACCGCCTGCGACCTGTACCGCGCCAAGGCCTTCCGCGTCGACGCGGTGCCCAACACCGGCGTGGGCACAAAGACCGAGGCGCAGTACTTCGCCTACATCGCGTATGACATCGACCTGTTCGAAGGCGGCTCGATCGCGAACCTGACGGCGTCGATCATCGGCAACGTCTTCGGCTTCAAGGCGGTGAAGGCGCTGCGTCTGGAAGACATGCGCATTCCGGTGGCCTACCTGAAGACGTTTCAGGGCCCGGCAACAGGCGTCATTGTCGAGCGCGAGCGCCTCGACAAATTCGGCCGCCCGCTGCTCGGCGCGACGACCAAGCCCAAGCTCGGCCTGTCGGGCCGCAACTACGGCCGTGTCGTCTACGAAGGCCTGAAGGGCGGCCTCGATTTCATGAAGGACGACGAGAACATCAACTCGCAGCCCTTCATGCACTGGCGTGATCGCTTCCTCTACTGCATGGAAGCCGTCAACAAGGCGAGCGCGGCCAGCGGCGAGGTCAAGGGCCACTACCTGAACGTCACCGCAGGCACGATGGAGGAGATGTACGCACGCGCCGAGTTTGCGAAGAGCCTGGGCTCGGTGATCATCATGATCGACCTGGTGATCGGCTACACCGCGATCCAGAGCATGGCGCTGTGGGCGCGCAAGAACGACATGATTCTTCACCTGCACCGCGCGGGCAACAGCACCTACTCGCGGCAGAAGAACCACGGCATGAACTTCCGCGTGATCTGCAAGTGGATGCGCATGGCAGGCGTGGACCACATCCACGCCGGCACGGTGGTCGGGAAGCTCGAGGGCGACCCGGCGATGATCCGCGGCTTCTACGACACCTTGCTCGACACGCACACCCCGGTCCAACTGGAGAAGGGTTTGTTCTTCGAGCAGCACTGGGCCTCGCTGAACAAGGTGATGCCGGTCGCTTCGGGTGGCATCCACGCCGGCCAGATGCACCAGCTGCTGACCTACCTCGGCGACGACGTGGTGCTGCAGTTCGGTGGCGGCACGATCGGCCACCCGCAGGGCATCCAGGCCGGTGCGACGGCGAATCGCGTGGCGCTCGAAACCATGGTGATGGCGCGCAACGAAGGCCGAGACATCTGGAACGAGGGCCCGCAGATCCTGAAGGACGCCGCCAAGTGGTGCTCGCCACTGAAGGCGGCGATCGATACCTGGGGCGACATCAGTTTCAACTACGAATCCACCGACACGGCCGACTTCGTGCCGACGCCGTCGATGTCGACCTGAAAGGAGACCACACCATGATGACCAACCACGGCAACCGCGTGACGCAGGGCCAGTTCTCGTACCTGCCCGACCTGACCGACGCGCAGATCAGCAAGCAGATCGAGTACGCGCTGAAGAACAACTACGCGGTCGGCGTCGAATACACCGACGACCCGCACCCGCGCAACACGTATTGGGAGATGTTCGGCAACCCGATGTTCGACCTGAAGGATCCCGCCGGCATCCTGATGGAGATCAACAGCTGCCGCAAGACGTTCCCGAACCACTACGTTCGCGTCACGGCCTTCGATTCGACGCAGGGGGTGGAATCGCCGCGCATGTCGTTCATCGTCAACCGACCGCCGAAAGAGCCGGGCTTCGGTCTGGCGCGCCAGGAGGGCGACGGCCGGCAGGTGCATTACCGCATCTCGTCCTACGCGACCGACAAGCCCGAAGGCGAGCGTTACTAGATCGTCTGCCGACGAAGGAGCCGCGACGTGAATGCGATGTCCCAGGAAGGCCAGGCCACGTCGACCGCAGTCACCGTGAGCGATGTTCTTGCGCAAAGCCAGGTCGAAGCGGTGATGGACGAACTCGATACGGACCTGATCGGCCTCGCGCCGGTCAAGGCCCGCGTCCGCGACATCGCGGCGCTGCTCGTGATCGACAAGTTGCGTCTGAACCTCGGGCTTGCAGCCGCGGGCGGCAATGTCGCCCCGTCGTTGCACATGAGCTTCACGGGCAACCCGGGCACCGGCAAGACGACGGTGGCGATGCGCATGGCAGAGATCCTTCATCGGCTCGGCTACGTGCGCAAGGGCCATGTCGTGAGCGTGACACGTGACGACCTGGTCGGCCAGTACATCGGCCACACCGCGCCCAAGACCAAGGAAGTGCTGAAGAGGGCGATGGGCGGTGTGCTCTTCATCGACGAGGCGTATTACCTGTATCGCCCCGAGAACGAACGCGACTACGGGCAGGAGGCGATCGAGATCCTGCTGCAAGTCATGGAGAACCAGCGCGACGATCTGGTCGTCATCGTCGCCGGTTACAAGGACCGCATGGACACCTTCTTCAAGTCCAACCCCGGCTTGTCCTCGCGCATTGCGCATCACCTGGACTTTCCCGATTACGCCGAAGACGAGTTGGTGCAGATCGCCGACCGCATGCTGACCGGCATGAACTACAGCTTCGGCGACGGCGCGCGCGAGGCCTTCGCAGCTTATCTCGAACGCCGCATCGCGCAGCCGCACTTTGCGAACGCCCGCAGCGTGCGCAACGCGCTCGATCGCTCGCGCTTGCGCCAGGCGAGCCGCCTCTTCGTCGACCGCGAGCGCAGGCTGACGCGCGACGACCTGACGACGCTGCTGCCGGCCGACATTCTCGCGAGCCGTGTCTTCCAGGCCGCGTCCACGAACAAGGAATGAGGTAGAAATCACATGCATCTCGGACGCACCACGCTGTCGAAATTCCTGATCCAGCAACTGAAGAACGTCGAGGGCGCCAACGACCTCGGCGCGCTGCTGGTCGACGTCGCCGCCGCCGTCAAGGCGATCGCCGCGATGACCGCGAAGGGCGCGCTCGGCGGCTTCCTCGGCGAGCTCGACAACCGCAACGTCCAGGGCGAGACGCAGAAGAAGCTCGACGTGCTCGCCAACGAAGCCGTCATCCGCAGCTGCGAGTGGGGCGGGCTGGTGGCCGGCATGGCCTCGGAAGAACTCGACGAGCCGCACGCGATTCCCGGCGAGTACGCGCGCGGCCGCTACCTGCTGGTGTTCGACCCGCTCGACGGCTCGTCGAACACCGACGTGAACGTCTCGGTCGGCACCATCTTCTCGGTGCTGCGCCACGACGCGACCGCCGCGCCGGCGACGGCCGATTTCCTGCAGCTCGGCCGCACGCAGGTGGCCGCCGGCTACGCGATCTACGGCCCGGCGACGATGCTGGTGCTCAGCGTGGGCACCGGCACCCACGGCTTCACGCTCGACCGCGAGATCGGCAACTTCATACTCACCCACCCGCACCTGACGATCCCGGCACAGACCAGCGAGTTCGCGATCAACACCAGCAACGCCCGCTTCTGGGAGGCGCCGGTCAAGCGCTACGTGGCCGAGTGCCAGGACGGCCGCAGCGGCGAGCGCGGGCGCGACTTCAACATGCGCTGGATCGCCTCGATGGTGGCCGAGGTGCACCGCATCCTGATGCGCGGCGGCGTCTTCATGTACCCGCGCGACACCAAGGACGCGAGCAAGCCCGGCCGCCTGCGCCTGCTGTACGAGGCCAACCCGATCGCGATGCTGATCGAGCAGGCCGGCGGCGCCGCCTCGACCGGCCGCGGCCGGTTGCTCGACCTGCAGCCCGAGGGGCTGCACCAGCGCGTGCCGGTGATCCTCGGCTCGCGCGAGGAAGTCGAGCGCATCGACCGCTACCACGCCGAATTCGACGCCGGCACCGACCGCCCGTTCGCCTCGCCCCTGTTCAACGAGCGCTCGCTGTTCGGCGCGCTGGCCTGAAGACCGTCCCATGAGCACACGCCACCCCATCATCGCCGTGACCGGTTCGTCCGGTGCCGGCACCACGACCGTGATGAAGAGCTTCACGCACATCTTCCGCCGCGAAAAGATCCGCGCGCAGGTGCTCGAAGGCGATTCGTTCCACCGCTACGACCGCGCCGAGATGCGCGAGCGCGTGCGCCGCGCCGATGCCGGCGAAGGGCCGCAGATCAGCCACTTCGGGCCCGAGTCCAACCTGCTCGACACCCTCGCCGAGGTCTTCCAGGGCTACGGCGAGAGCGGCACCGGCCAGGTCCGGCGCTACATCCACGACGCCGGCGAGGCCAAGGAACTCGGCGGCGAGCCCGGCACCTTCACGCCGTGGCAACCGATGATCGACGGCAGCGACCTGCTGTTCTACGAGGGCCTGCACGGAGGCTTCGAGCACGGGACGACCGACGTGGCGCGGCATGTCGACCTGCTCGTCGGCGTGGTGCCGGTCATCAATCTCGAGTGGATCCAGAAGCTGCACCGCGACCAGAACCTGCGCGGCTACAGCCCCGAGGCGGTGACTGACACGATCCTGCGCCGCATGCCCGACTACGTGAACCACATCTGCCCGCAGTTCAGCCGCACCCATGTCAACTTCCAGCGCGTGCCGACGGTCGACACCTCGAACCCGTTCATCGCCAAGGACATCCCGAGTGCGGACGAGAGCCTGGTCGTGATCCGCTTCGCCAACCCGAAGGGCATCGACTTCTCTTACCTGCTCGGCATGCTGCACGATTCGTTCATGTCCCGACCCAACAACCTCGTCGTGCCCGGCGGGAAGATGGGGCTGGCGATGCAGCTGATCTTCACGCCGATGATCCTGCGCCTGATGGACCAGAAGCGCCGCGCCGCCTGACCTGAGAGACCCCCGAGATGACCACGACTGACAACCAGTTGCGCCGCCGCATGGCCGACGCGCTCCGCGTGCTCGCCGCCGACGCCGTCGAACACGCCAGGAGCGGCCACCCCGGCGCGCCGATGGGCATGGCCGAGATGGCCGAGGTGGTGTGGAGCCGCCACCTGCGCCACAACCCGGCCGACCCGCACTGGGCCGACCGCGACCGCTTCGTGCTGTCGAACGGTCACGCGTCGATGCTGCTGTACGCGTTGCTGCACCTGAGCGGCTACCCGCTCGCCATGGACGACATCAAGCGCTTTCGCAAGCTGCACAGCCTGACCCCGGGCCACCCCGAGGTCGACGTGACCCCCGGCGTCGAGACCACCACCGGCCCGCTCGGCCAGGGCCTGGCGAACGCGGTCGGCATGGCGCTGGCGGAGAAGCAGCTTGCGGCCGAGTTCAACCGGCCCGGCCACGCGATCGTCGATCACCTGACCTGGGTCTTCCTCGGCGACGGCTGCCTGATGGAAGGCGTCAGCCACGAAGCCTGCTCGCTCGCCGGCACGCTGCGGCTGAGCAAGTTGATCGCGCTGTACGACGACAACGGCATCTCGATCGACGGCAAGGTCGAAGGCTGGTTCACCGACGACACGCCGGCGCGCTTTCGCGCCTACGGCTGGAATGTGATCGCGATGGTCGACGGCCACGACGCCGACGCGGTCGACGCGGCGGTCCGGCAGGCGCGCGCACAGGCCGGGTCGCCGGACGGCCGCCCGACGCTGATCTGCTGCCGCACCACGATCGGCCGCGGTGCACCGCACAAGGCGGGCAGCGCGGACGTGCACGGCGCCGCGCTCGGCGCCGACGAACTCGCCGCGATGCGCGCACAGCTCGGCTGGTCGCATCCGCCGTTCGAGATCCCGGCCGAGCTGAGTGCCGCATGGGACGCCCGCGCCGCCGGCAAGGCGCTGCAGGCCGGCTGGGCCGACCGCTTCGCCGCATATGCACGCGCGCACCCGGAGCTCGGCGCCGAGTTCCTGCGCCGCATGCAGGGCGACCTGCCGCCCGGCTTCGAAGCGCAGCTCGCGCAGGTCCTGCCGCGCCTGGCCGCCGACGCCCAGGCGGTCGCCACGCGACGCGCCTCGCAGCTCGCGCTGAACGCGTTCGCGCCGGGCTTGCCGGAGCTGTTCGGCGGCTCGGCCGACCTGACCGGATCGAACCTCACCGACTTCACCGGTCACGTCGCCGCGGGCCGCGACCGCCTCGGCAACCACCTGAGCTACGGCGTGCGCGAGTTCGGCATGGCGGCAATCATGAACGGCATCGCGCTGCACGGCGGACTGATCCCGTATGCGGGCACCTTCCTGACCTTCAGCGATTACAGCCGCAACGCGATCCGCATGGCTGCGCTGATGAAGCGCCGCGTGATCCACGTCTTCACCCACGACAGCATCGGCCTGGGCGAGGACGGGCCGACCCACCAGTCGGTCGAACACGTGCCGTCGCTGCGCATCATTCCGAACCTCGACGTCTGGCGGCCCGCCGACACGCTCGAGACCGCGGTGGCGTGGGCCAGTGCACTCCAGCGGCGCGACGGCCCGAGCGTGCTCGCGCTCTCGCGCCAGACGCTGCCGGTCGCCGCCCAGGCACAACACGCGGCCGGGATCGCACGCGGCGGCTATGTCCTCAGCGACCGACAGGGCGCGCGCGCCGTGCTGATCGCGACCGGCTCCGAACTCGCGCTCGCCGTGCAGGCGCAGGCGCAGCTCGAGGCGCGCGGCGTGCCGGTACGCGTGGTCTCGATGCCGAGCACCACGGTGTTCGATCGGCAAAGCGCAAGCTACCGCAACGCGGTGCTGCCGATCCCGCTGCCCGCGATTGCCGTCGAGGCTGCGCACCCCGATTTCTGGCGCAAGTACGTCGGCCGCTCCGGCGCGGTGATCGGCATCGCGAGCTTCGGCGAGTCGGCCCCCGCCGCCGACCTGTATCGCCACTTCGGCCTGACCGCCGAGCGCGTGGTCGAGGCCACGCTGCAGTGCCTCGCCGCCGCGGAGCGCGCGGGTGCCGCCTGACGTTTCCGGGAGACCCACGATGCCGCGCCTGATCCTGTTCGACCTCGACGGCACGCTGATCGACACCGCGCCCGAGCTAGCGACGGCCGTCAATGCCCTGCTGGCGCGCCTGGGCCGCCCGCCGGTGCCGCTGGCACAGGTGCGCACCTGGATCGGTCGCGGCGCGCGCGAGCTGCTGCGCCAGGCGCTGCGCCACCACGACGTCGATGGCGGCGAGTCGCCGAGCGTGGACGCGGCCTGGGCCGGCTTCGAGCGCGACTGTGCCGCCGCGTGCGGCACGCGCAGCGCACCTTATCCCGGTGTCGTGTCGACGCTCGACGCCTTGCAGGCGCAGGGCGTGCGCCTCGCGCTGATCACCAACAAGGAGAGCGTGCTGACGCAGCGCGTGCTCGCCGCGCATCGCCTCACGAGCTACTTCGACCTGATCGTCGCGGGCGACACGCTGCCGGTGCGCAAGCCCGATCCGGCGGTGCTGCGGCATGCGCTGGACACCTTCGGCGTCGAGGCGGACGACGCGCTGTTCATCGGCGACTCGGCCATCGACGTGCAGGCCGCACGCAACGCCGGCGTGCCGGTCTGGGCCGTGAGCTACGGCTACGACAGCGCCGCGCTGCGCGACGACCATGCGCCCGACCGGCTGGTCGACAGCCTCGATGCACTGCTGACGCACCCCACGCACATCACCCTTTCCTGACTCCGATCCCACTGCATTCCATGACCATCAACGTCGCCATCAATGGCTATGGCCGCATCGGCCGCAATGTGCTGCGCGCCCACTACGAGGGAGGCAAGGCCCACGACCTGCGCATCGTCGCGATCAACGACCTCGGCCAGCCCGCCACCAACGCGCACCTGACGAAGTACGACACCGCGCACGGACCGTTTCCCGGCAGCGTCGGCGTCGATGGCGACTGCATGGTCGTCGACGGCGACCGCATCCGCGTGTTCGCGCAGCGCAACCCCGCCGAGCTGCCCTGGCACGCGCTCGGCGTCGACGTGGTGCTCGAATGCACCGGGCTGTTCACCACGAAGGAGAAGGCCTCGGCGCACCTGCGCGGCGGCGCGAAGAAGGTCGTGATCTCGGCACCGGGTGGCGTCGATGTGGATGCGACCATCGTCTACGGCGTGAACCACGGCGTGCTGAACGGCAGCGACACGGTGATCAGCAACGCGAGCTGCACCACCAACTGCCTGGCGCCGCTGGTGCAGCCGCTGCACGCGGCGATCGGCGTGGTCTCGGGTTTGATGACGACGGTGCACGCCTACACCAACGACCAGGTGCTGACCGACGTGTACCACGAGGACCTGCGCCGCGCGCGCAGCGCCACCCACAGCATGATCCCGACCAAGACCGGCGCCGCCGCCGCGCTCGGCCTGGTGCTGCCCGAGCTGAAGGGCCGGCTCGACGGCCACGCGCTGCGGGTGCCGACGATCAACGTCTCGATCGTCGACCTGAGCTTCATCGCGGCCCGCGAGACCACGGTCGACGAGGTGAACCAGGTCCTGCGCGCTGCCGCCGAGGGGTCGCTGAAGGGCGTGCTCGCGTTCAGCGACGGGCCGCTCGTCAGCGTCGATTTCAACCACCACACCGCGTCCAGCATCTACGACGGCACGCTGACCAAGGTCAGCGGCCGGCTGGTCAAGGTCTCGGCCTGGTACGACAACGAATGGGGCTTCTCGAACCGCATGCTCGACACCAGCATCGCGCTGGCCCGCGCCGGGGGCCTGCAGTGAAGGTGCTGCGCTTCAGCGAGGTCACCGCCTCGGGCTTCACGCAGCAAAAGCGCGTCTTCATCCGCGCCGACCTGAACGTCCCGCTCGACGACGCGGGCCGCATCACCGAAGACACCCGCATCCGCGCGTCGATCCCGTGCATCGAGCTCGCCTTGAAGGCCGGCGCGGCGGTGATGGTGACCTCGCACCTGGGCCGCCCGACCGAGGGCGCGTTCAAGCCCGAAGACTCGCTCGCCCCGGTCGCCCAGCGCATGGGCGAGCTGATGGGCCGCGAGATCCCGGTCGTTTCCAATTGGACTGACGGCGTCGACGTGAAGCCCGGCCAACTCGTGATGCTCGAGAACTGCCGCGTCAACCCGGGCGAGAAGAAGAACGACGAGGGTCTGTCCCGCAAGATGGCCGCGCTGTGCGACATCTTCGTCCACGACGCCTTCGGCACCGCCCACCGCGCCGAGGCCTCGACCTACGGCATCGCCCAGTACGCGCCGATCGCCTGCGCCGGCCCGCTGCTGGCGGCCGAGATCGATGCGATCACCAAAGCCCTGGGCCACCCGAAGCGCCCGCTGGTGGCGATCGTCGCCGGCAGCAAGGTCTCGACCAAGCTGAGCATCCTGCAGGCGCTGGCCAAGAACGTCGACCAGCTGATCGTCGGCGGCGGCATCGCCAACACCTTCATGCTCGCCGCGGGCCTGCCGATCGGCAAGAGCCTGGCCGAGCCGACGCTGCTCGACGACGCCAAGGCGGTGATCGCCGCGATGCAGGCGCGCGGCGCCGCGGTGCCGATCCCGACCGACGTCGTGACGGCCAAGGAGTTCAAGGCCGACGCGGTCGCGACCGTCAAGGCCGCGGCCGACGTGGCGCCCGACGACCTGATCCTCGACATCGGGCCCGAGACCGCGAAGCGCCTCGCCGAGCAACTGATGAAGGCCGGCACGATCGTCTGGAACGGACCCGTAGGCGTGTTCGAGTTCGACGCGTTTGCCGGCGGTACCGAAGCCATCGCGCGTGCGATCACCAAGTCCGACGCATTCAGCATCGCCGGCGGCGGCGACACGCTGGCGGCGATCGCCAAGTACGGCATCGAGAAGGACGTGGGCTACATCTCCACCGGCGGCGGCGCCTTCCTCGAGGTGCTGGAGGGCAAGACGCTGCCGGCGTTCGAGATCCTGCGCAAGCGCGCGGCGGGTTGACGCCCGACACAAGAAATTTCAACGTACCGAGGAGACCTTCGATGGCCCTGATTTCCCTGCGTCAACTGCTCGACCACGCCGCCGAGCACCACTACGGCCTGCCCGCCTTCAACGTCAACAACATGGAGCAGATCCAGGCCATCATGCAGGCGGCCGAGGCCTGCGACAGCCCGGTGATCCTGCAGGCGAGTGCCGGCGCGCGCAAGTACGCGGGCGAGCCCTTCCTGCGCAAGCTGGTCGAGGCCGCGATCGAGCAATACCCGCAGATCCCCGTCTGCATGCACCAGGACCACGGCGCCTCGGCCGCGGTGTGCCAGCAGGCGATCCGCAGCGGCTTCTCCAGCGTGATGATGGACGGCTCGCTGCGCGAGGACCAGAAGACGCCGGCCTCGTACGAGTACAACGTCGCGGTCACCGCGCGCGTCGTCGAGATGGCGCATGCGGTCGGCGTGTCGGTCGAGGGCGAACTCGGCTGCCTCGGCTCGCTGGAGACCGGCACCGCCGGCGAGGAAGACGGCGTCGGCGCCGAAGGCACGCTCGATCATTCGCAGCTGCTGACCGACCCCGAGCAGGCCGCCGACTTCGTCGCCCGCACCGGCGTCGATGCACTGGCGATCGCGATCGGCACCAGCCACGGCGCGTACAAGTTCTCGCGCCAGCCGACCGGCGACATCCTGGACATCGCGCGAATCGCGGCGATCCATGCGCGCATCCCCGACACCCACCTCGTGATGCACGGCTCCAGCAGCGTGCCGCAGGAGTGGCTGAAGGTCATCCGCGACCACGGCGGCGACATCCGCGAGACCTACGGCGTGCCGGTCGCCGAGATCCGCGAGGGCATCCGCTTCGGCGTGCGCAAGGTCAACATCGACACCGACATCCGCCTCGCGATGACCGGCGCGATGCGCCTGGCGATGGCGCAGCGCCCCGACGAGTTCGACCCGCGCGCGTTCCTGAAAGCCGCGACGGCGGCGGCCAAGGGCATCTGCCGCGAGCGTTTCGAGGCGTTCGGCTGCGCCGGCCAGGCGAGCAAGCTGAAGCCGCGCACGCTCGATTCGATGGCCGCCGCCTACGCGAAGCTCGCACCGAGGCTCGCAGCATGACCAGCATGCGGCAGGCCACCGTGATCGCGCCGAGCCTGCTGTCGGCGAATTTCGCGCAGCTCGGCGCGGACGTGGCCGGCGTCGTCGAGGCGGGCGCCGACTGGGTGCACCTCGACGTGATGGACCATCACTACGTGCCGAACCTGACCTTCGGTCCGATGGTGTGCGAAGCGATCCGCCCGTTCGCCGGTCGCGCGCTGATCGACGTGCACTTGATGGTCGAGCCGGTCGACGCGCTGGTGATGCCGTTCGCGAAGGCCGGCGCCGGGCTGATCTCGTTCCATCCGGAGGCCAGCCTGCATGTCGACCGCACGCTGCAGCTGATCCGCGACCAGGGCTGCCAGAGCGGCCTGGTGTTCAACCCCGCGACGCCGCTGCACTGGCTCGATCACCTGCTCGACAAGATCGACTGCGTGATGCTGATGTCGGTCAACCCCGGCTTCGGCGGCCAGAGCTTCATTCCGTCTACACTGCCCAAACTGCGGCTCGTGCGCGACCGGCTGGACGCCTACGCGCGCGGCACCGGCCGGCGCATCCGCCTCGAGGTGGACGGCGGCGTCAAGCCCGACAACATCGCCAGCATCGCGCGCGCCGGCGCCGACACCTTCGTCGCCGGCTCTGCGGTGTTCGGCAGCCGCGACTGGCGCGCGACGATCGCGACCCTGCGGCACGCGGCGGAGTGCTCATGGCCGTGTTGAAGGCCCTGATCTTCGATGTCGACGGCACGCTCGCCGAGACCGAGCGCGACGGCCACCGCATCGCGTTCAACCGCGCGTTCGAGGACGCCGGCCTCGGCTGGCATTGGGACGTCGAGCACTACGGCGCGCTGCTCGCGGTCACCGGCGGCAAGGAGCGGATCGCGCACCACTGGCACGCGATCGACCCCTACGCCGCCGGTTCGCCGCAGGCGCCGGACCGCGTCCGCGCGATGCATGCCGCCAAGACCACCCACTACCTCGACTTGGTGCGCAGCGGCACCGTGGTACTGCGCCCCGGCGTGCGCCGGCTGCTGATCGAGGCCCGTGCGCGCGGCCTGCGGCTCGCGATCGCCACGACCACCACCGAAGCCAACGTGCGCGAACTGCTGACCGCGACGATCAGCCCGCTGGCCCCCGGCTGGTTCGAGGTGATCGGCGCCGGCGACGCGGTCGCGCACAAGAAGCCGGCGCCCGACATCTACGACTGGGTGCTGGAGCGGCTGCACTTGCCCGCCTCCGAGTGCCTCGCGTTCGAGGATTCCGCGCCCGGCGTCGCCGCCGCGCGGGCCGCTGGCTTGGCGACGCTGCTGACCCGCAGCGTCTACAGCGCCGGCGAGCCCATCGACGGCGCACTCGCCGACCTCGACGGCCTCGGAAGCCACCCGCAGCCGGCGCTCGGCCTGGCGCCGACCATCGATGGCTTGCGGCCATGGCGCGGCGTGGTCGACGTCAACACGCTGCGACACTGGCATGAGATGCGGCCCCACGGACCTTCACGCCAACGGCAACTCCAGCATGAACTCCGCCCCGCCCTGCGCTGAGTTGTCGGCGCTCAGCCGGCCGCCGTGCTGCTCGACGATGCCGTAGCTGATCGACAGCCCCAACCCCGTGCCTTTGCCGACCGGCTTGGTCGTGAAGAACGGGTCGAAGATGCGGGACAGGTGCAGCGCCGGGATGCCGGGACCGTTGTCGCGGAAGCGAAGCGTCGCGCTGGTGTCGGTCACCTCCGCGGTGATCCACATCGCCGGCTGCATACCCTTGACCGAGGCCGCCGCGTCGTACGCGTTCTGGATCAGGTTCATCACCACCTGCAACAGCTGTCCGGCACTCGCGCTGACGATCATCGGCGCCGTCGGCGTCCAGTGCACGTCGAACGCCGGCGCGGTGCCCTTGCGCACCCAGTGGATCGCGCGCTCGATCACGCCGTTCAGGTCGACACGCGTGCGCTCCTCGCGGTCGACGGCCGAGAAGCGCTTGAGCCCGTTGACGATGTCGGCGGTGCGTTGCGCGCCTTCGAGCGTGCCCTCGATCAGCGACGGCAGGTCGCCCATCAGGTGGTCGATGCGCAGCTGCGCGCGCAGCGCCGACAGTTCGCGTGCGGCCCCGGTCGGCAGCGCCGGCAGCTGGGCGTGGAGCGCGCCGACATACGTCTCGAGCCGTTCGCTGTAGCGCTTCAGCGCATGCACGTTGCCGAGCACGAAGCTGATCGGGTTGTTCAGCTCGTGCGCGACGCCCGCCACCAGGCGCCCGAGCGACGCCATCTTCTCGGAATGCAGCAGCTGCTGCTGGGTGCGCTTGAGCGCCTCGTGCGCCTCGCGCAGCTGGTGATACGCGCGCTTGATCTCGCCCATCGGCCGGCCGACGAACACATGGCCGACGCGACGGCCGGTGCTGTTCAGCCGCGGCGTGCAGTTCAGGTCCACCGGCACCGGCTGGCCCAGCGCATCGCGCAGGTCGATCTCGACGACGGCGCCGGCGCGCGTCGGCGCGGTGTGCTCGATCACACCGCGGATGCGCGCGCGGCTGGCGTCGTCGGCCAGCAGCGCGTAGACGCTGGTGCCGCGCAGCGCGGAGTCGCCCTGGCCGACCAGTTCGCACAGCGCGGCATTGGTCTCCTCGATCGCGCCGTGCTCGTTGCACGCGACCAGCACGTCGCTCATCGCCGACAGCAGGCTGAAGATGAACTGCTGCGACTGCTCGAGCTCAATGTTCTTCTCTTCGAGGGCGACCTCGTCGGCGACGAGCTGCGAGTAGACCTCGTCCATCTTGTGGATCACGTCCAGCCACGCGCTTTCATCCACGCCTTCGAGCGGTGGGGAGGCCGAGCCGGCGGCGGGTGAGATGCGCGGCGGCTTGGGCGTGCGCGGCGGGCTCATCGGCGACTCGTGATCAATGCACCGTGCAGACCATGCACGGGTCGAAAGATCGGACGATGTGCTGCACCGCGACCGGCGTGGTCTCGCCGGGCTGCACCGGCGCGCCTTCGAGCGCCGCCTCGAGCGCGCCGGGCGTGCCCGCGGCGTCGCGCGGCGAGAAGTTCCACGAGGTCGGCGCGACGATCTGGTAGCTGGCGATGCGGCCTTGCTCGACCAACAGCCAGTGGCCCAGCGCACCGCGCGCCGCCTCGGTCAGGCCGACTCCCGCGCCCTGCTCCGGCAGCGGCGCGACGTGGCACCACGGCTCGCCAGGCCGCAGTGCGCGCAGCCAGTCTTCCATCAGCGACACGACGCGCGCGAGTTCGAGCAGGCGCGCGAGCACCCGCGTGTACACCGTGCCGCCGCAGCGGGCGACCGCCGCGCGCACCAGCGGATTCCCGGCGGCGAGTTGACGCGCTATCGCGCCGGTCTCGACCACGTCGCCGCCCAGCCGCGGCGCCTTGTTCCAGGTGTACGCACCGGGCTTGTCCGCATCGGGCAGCGTCACGCCCTGCGCCGGATGGCGCGGGCCTCCGGCGTCGCTCAGCCAGGCGTTGTTCGCGTCCTCGCTGATGCGCGCCAGGTCGAGCGGAGCGAGCGCGCGCGCCGCCGCGTCCCACACGCCGGGCGGCGTGACGTGGCGGCCATCGGCCTGTCGGTAGGCGCCGTAGCTCAGGTAGCGGCCGGGGCCGGCGCCGAGCGCATCGAGGCCGGTGTCGGCCGCGATGGTCAGGAACAGCCGGAAGTCCCCGCCCAGCGGATCGGCGGCGTGCCAGCGCGCCAGCGTCGCCTCGTCGTCGAGCGCGTGGATGAACTCGAGCGGCGCGCCGAACAGCGTCTGCTCGAGGAAGCTGCGGAACTCGCGCACCCGTGACAGCAGCCGGATCCGCTCGGCCGACTCGACCGGCTTCGACGAGCCGCCGGGCTGCACGCTCTGGGTGTGCGGCCATTTGCCGCCGAGCGTGCCCATGATCGTGAACCAGCGCTGACGCGCCGCGATCGCCAGCCGCGCATGCTCGCCGCGCTGCGCCTCCAGGCGCCGCAGCGTCTGCGCATGCCAAGGCCGCGCCGCGTAGACCGCGCGGGTGAAGTCGGGCATGAAGAACAGATAGAAGTGCGTCAGGTGATCGGCGAGGTTCTCGGTCGCGAGCATCAGGTTGATCACGTGAGCGCCGTTCTCCGGCACCTGCACACCCGCCAGGTCGCCGAGCGCCCGCGCCGACGCGACCGACTGCGACACCGAGCAGATGCCGCAGATGCGCGGTACGTAGACCATCGCGTCGAACGGGTCCTTGCCCTGCAGGATCTGCTCGAAGCCGCGGTACATCGGCGCGTTGACCCGCGCGCTGGCGACGCGACCATCGGCGATCTCCAACTGCACCTCGAGATCGCCCTCGACACGGTTGAACGGCCCGACCAGCAGGCGCGAGGTGGTCGTCATCACTTCAGCCGCGTCCTGCGCACCGCCGGCGCGATCACCAGATGATCCGCGGTCGCGTTGCTCTTCACGCGCTTGGGCGTCGCGCTCTTCGACAGCGACGCGAGCGCGACAAACCAGGCCTTGGGCATGTCGGTCGGCAGCCCGATCGGAATGCCGGCAATCTTCGGCGTGGCGTGGAACGCGTGGCCCGGCTCCTGGAAACCCGGCTCGGTGCAACTGATGCAGGCGTAGCCGCCGCGCGTGCACGAGCCCTCGCCGTTCCACAGCCGCGTGTTGCAGTCGGCATGCGCCTGTGTGCCCTTGCAGCCCATGTTCTCCATCATGCAGCCGGCATCGGACGACTTCTCGGCGCTGGCCTTGAACTCGTAGTACTCGTTGCGGGTGCAACCGTGGTGGACGAGCTGGTCGGCGTAGAAGCGCGGGCGGTTCAGCGGGTCGAGGTCGGCCGCGGTGAACAGGCCCGCGGCCAGCGCCATCAACGTGTCGGTGACCCAGCCGGGATGGGTCGGGCAACCGGCGATGTTGATCACCGGCAGGCCGGCGCGGCCGCGGAACTCCGCGCCCAGCAGGCCGCCGATGCGGTCGTCGTCGTACTGCAGGCCGCAGGCGTCGGTCGGGTTGTGGTGGTGGCCGCCGCCGCCCGCCGTCACGCCACCCCACGCGGCGCACGCGCCGATCGCGACGACGTGCTGCGCGACCGCCGCGAGGCGCCTGACCCAGTCGATCATCGCGATGCCGGTACCGGCCAGCACATGGAAGCGCCCGGTGCCGTTCGGCCCGCGCAGCAGCGAGCCTTCGATGCACAGCGCGTCCAGGCGCAGCCGGCCGTCCAGGCACCGGTCGAGCACGTCGATCATCTCGGCGCCACTGGCCAGCGACAGCGACGGGTGCCAGACCAGCTCGATGCCGGCATCGCGCAGCGCGCCGTTGAAATCGATCGTGTCGGCGCACAGCAGCGACATGCTGCAGCCGCCGCATCCGCCCGACTGGAGCCAAAGCACATTCATTTCGCGACCTCCAGCCCGAAGCGGATCAGTTTCGCGCGCAGCCCGACGCGCGACAGGCCCAGTTCCTTGGCCGCATGCGTCTTGTTCCAGCGCAGCCGCAGCATCACCTCGCGGAGCACCGCGGCCTCGATCGCGTCGAGCCGCTCCTGCAGCGTGCCGGTCTGCGCGATCGTCAGCGCACTCCGTTCGGCGCTGGCACCGGCCTGGCCGTGCAGCACGCGGCGCGAGAACGACTGGGCGCCGATGCGCTCGCCTTCCGTCAAGGCCACCGCGCGGCCGATCTCGTTGCGCAGTTCGCGGATGTTGCCGGGCCACGGGTAGGCCATCAGACAGGGCAGCGCGTCGTCGGCGAATCGCACGCCGGGGCGGCCAAGCTCGGCGCTCACATCCGTCAGCAGGCGCTGCGCGATCGGCGCGATGTCGCCGCTGCGTTCGCGCAGCGGCGGCACCTGCAGCGTGACGCCGGCGATGCGGTAATACAGGTCTTCGCGGAAGCGGCCGGCGCGGACCTCGTCTTCCAGTTGACGATGGGTGGCAGCGATCACGCGCACGTCGACCGCGATCGCGCGCGCGGCGCCGACCGGCCGCACCTCGCCCTCCTGAAGCACCCGCAGCAGCTTGACCTGGAAGGCCGGCGAGGTCTCGCCGATCTCGTCGAGGAACACCGTGCCGCCGTGGGCGCGCTGGAACAGACCCATGTGGTCTTCGTAGGCGCCGGTGAACGCGCCGCGCTTGTGGCCGAAGAGTTCCGATTCGAGCAGCGAGTCGGTGATCGCCGCGCAGTTCTCGAGCACGAACGGCCCGGCCGCGCGCGGCGACGCGTAGTGGATCGCGCGGCCGATCAGCTCCTTGCCGGTGCCGGATTCGCCCAGCACCAGCGCCGACAGGTCGTAGCGCGCGATCCGCCGCGCCATCTCGCAGACCGCGTCGAGCGGGCTGCCGGGGGCGCGCTCGATGCGATCGAAATCGAACACCGAGCGGGCGCGCGCGAGCTTGTCGTGGCTGCGCTGGCGCAGCACCGGCGTGCCGGCGCGGAGTTCGACATCGAGCCGGTGCAGCCCACCCTGCAGGCTGCGCGCCTCGGCCGCGGTGCGCACGGTGCCCAGCAGGTGTTCGGGCACCCACGGCTTCAGGATGTACTGGTAGATGCCGGCGTCGTTGATGCCGGCGATGATGTCCTCGCTGTCCGTGTAGCCCGAGATCACGATCCGCACCGTGTCGGACCAGCGCTCGCGCACCTCCTTCAGGAATTCGACGCCGGTCAGGCCGGGCATGCGCTGGTCGCACAGGATCACGTCGACGGCGTGGCGTTCGAGCAGCGTGCGGGCCTCGTCGGCGTGGCTCGCGGTGAGGACACGGAAGTCCTCGTCCAGCGTGCGGCGCATCGCGTCCTGCGAGCGCACCTCGTCGTCGACGACGAGGACGGTGGGCAACTCCGGTGCGGCGATCACGGTCGATGGAGCGCGAGGTGGCGCGGCGTGCGCGCGTGCGGCAGCTTGCGCACGAAGTGGTAGCGCGCGACGTGGTAGCTCGGGTCGAACCCGTAGAAGTTGCGATGCATCTGCGTAAATTCTGTCGCGCGGTAGTCGGCCAGCGGCCGGGTCGCTTCATCGTGCGCGCGCTGCGTCTGCTTGGCGCGCACCCGCTCGGCCACATTCTGCGTCGCGATCGCGGCGGCGCGCAGCAGGGTTTCCCGCTCGAAGTCACGCGCGTCGGGCGTCAGGCACCGGTCGACCAGGCCGATCTCACGGGCCTGCGCGGCCGACAGCGGCATCCGGCCCTGGGTGGTGCGGCGCGCCTGCTCGGTGCCGACGCGGCGCGGGAGTACATAGGTCCAGTACTCCGACCCATACAGGTTGCCCATGTTCTTGTAATGCGGATTCAGCAGCACGGCCTCGTGCGCCCAGACCTCGTCGGCCGCGAGCGCGAGGAAGACACCGCCGGCGCCCGCGTTGCCGCGCAGCGCCGCCACCGTGATGCGGTCGGTTGCGGTCAGCAGCTCCAGCACCACGTCGTTCATCGCCTCGATGTTGCGCAGCGACGCATCGGCCGCGCTGTCGCCCGGGTCCTGCGCCGCGGCCTCGATCGCGTTCAGGTGGATGCCGTTGCTGAAGAAGTCGGCGCCGCCGAGCAGCACCAGCACCTGGGTGTCGCGCGCCTTGGCGTGGCGCAGTGCATCGCGCAGCCGTTCGCACTGGCGCGTGGACATCGCGCCGTTGTGGAACTCGAAGCGCAGCAGCCCGATGCGGGCGCGGCCGTCGGGCGCAGGCTGTTCGGCGTAGTGGAGCTCGTCCCACTCCGCCGGGTCGTCGTGATCGAGCGCGACCGCGCACTCGGGCAACGCACCGGCCTGCACGGCGAACACCTGCGTCGCCGGCAGCTTGATCGCCGTCTGCCCGCGCGCGTCGGGCGCGGCGCGCACATGGCCGATCCACACGCCGCCGTCGACGGTGCGGCGCAACAAGGCCGGGCCGCGGCGCGCGACGACATCACCCGCCGCAGCGGCGGGAACACGCGCCAGCGTCGCCGCACTCGCCGGGTGCGCGTCGAACAGGTGACAGGGCAAGCCGAAGAGCGCATCGGCCACGCCCGGGCTGCCGTCGCCGCAGCGCAGGCGGCGCAGCGCCTCGGCGGTGGTCGCGTGGGTCCAGTCGATCGCGCGTTCGGCCTGGGGCAGCGCCGGCCACGCGCGCCCGGTGGAGGCCACCAGCGCCGGACGCTCGTGGCGACGCCAGCGCACGAGCGCCTCGACGACAGCGTGCACCGCGGCGTCGGTGACCTCGCGCCGGTACAGGCTGCTCTTGGTCGCATCGCGCATCGCGAATTCGGCATGCGCCCAGACCGGGCCGGCATCGAACTCCGCGTTCGCCTGCAGCACCGTGACGCCCCAGCGCGCCTCGCCGCGCAGGATCGCCCGGTCCAGCGCGGACGGCCCGCGGTCGCCGGCGATGCCGGGGTGCACGATCAGGCACGGGCAGCGCTCCCACACCGATGCGGGGATGCGCCGCTTCAGGAACGGCGCGACGATCACGTCCGGCCCGAACCGCGCGACGGCCTCCTCGGTCACCGCATCGGCGATGTCCAGTTCCAGCGATACGACGTGGCCGCGCGTTTGCAACTCGACGAACACCCGCTGCGTCAGGCTGTTGAAGCTGTGCGCGAGCAGCAGCACGCGCAGCGGGGCGGTGTCATGCGGCATCGGTGATCTTGCGGATCAGGGCGTCGGCGCGGCGCCGGCCCTGGTACATCACGAGCTTCTCGCGCAGCGCGTCGAGCTCGGTACCGAGCGCTTCGCTGGAATCGGCACCGAGCAGGCCGCCGAGGACGGAATCGACCTCGGGGCCGAACACCGGCGCGAGTTCGCGCAGCGCAAGCGATTTGGCGGCGCGCAGGTCGACGCTGCGGGCCGGCGGCGCCGGCTGCGGCGCGGCGTCGGCTGCCTCCGCCAGCCGCGCCACCGGCACGGCCGGCTCGATCAAGCCCATCGCGACCAGCGCCTGGAGCTTCGGCTCGGCGTCGTCGCCGATGCGCTGCGCGAGCTCGTCGGACGAGACCTGCGGCGCCACCAGGATCAGCAGGGTGCGCAACAGGCGCGGCAACCCGAGCGTACGCTCGGCGACCTCGCGGACGCCCAGTTCGGTCTTGCGATAGAACAGTCGGGGCATGCGCAACGAGAGCGAAGTCAACAGATTCGTGGCAGCTGCTCCCCGCTGAGCCAGTCGACAACGCGGCGACCGCCGAAGCGGGTGTTCATCTGCACGAAGCAGTGCGGGTCGTCGCTCACGCTGCCGATGCGCACCGCGCCCGCCCCGCACGGGTGGGCGCGCATCGCGTCGAGCACGGCGTCGGCCGCTTCGGCGCCGCAGATCGCGACGAGCTTGCCTTCGTTCGCGACGTACAGCGGATCGAGCCCGAGCAGCTCGCACGCTGCCTCGACCTGCGGCCGGACCGGGATGGCCGCCTCGTCGATCAGCATGCCGCAGCGCGACTGGCGCGCGATCTCGTTCAGCGTGGTCGCCAGGCCGCCGCGGGTCGGGTCGCGCAGCACGCGCACGCCGGAGCCGCCGGCGCGCAGCATCGCCGCGACCAGCGTGTGCAGCGCGGCCGTGTCCGAGACGATCTCGGTCTCGAACTGCAGCGACTCGCGCTTCGACAGCACCGCCACGCCGTGCTCGCCGATCGAGCCCGACAGCAGGATCACGTCGCCCGGCCGCGCGTTGGCGCCGCCCACGTCGACGCCGCGCGGCACCACGCCGACCCCGGTGGTGCTGATGAATACGCCATCGCCCTTGCCCTTCTCGACCACCTTGGTGTCGCCGGTGACGACCGGCACGCCGGCCTCGCGCGCCGCCTGCGCCATCGACTGGACGATGCGCTTCAGCTCGGCGAGCGGGAAGCCTTCTTCGAGGATGAAGCTCGCGGCCAGGTAGAGCGGCGTCGCACCGTTCATCGCCACGTCGTTGAGGGTGCCGTGAACCGACAGGCAGCCGATGTCGCCGCCGGGAAAGAACAGCGGCGAGATCACATGCGCGTCGGTCGCCATCACGAGCCGGCCGGCCGTCGGGTCGAAGCCGGGCAGCGGCAGCGTCGCGCCGTCGTTGCCCTGCCGCAAGTATTCGTTGTCGAGCGCGGCGACGAACAGCTCCTCGATCAGCTGCGCCGCGGCACGTCCGCCGGCGCCGTGGTTCATGTCAATGCGGCCGTGGCGCACATCGAGCGGGCGCACGTAGTCTGTCTTCATGCGGCCACCACCGGGATGTCGCGGAAGCGGCCGTAGGCGTAGTGCGCGGCGCAGGCGCCCTCGTTCGAGACCATGCACGAGCCGACCGGGTTCTCCGGCGTGCACACGGTGCCGAAGATCTTGCAGTCGGTCGGCTTCTTGACGCCGCGCAGGATCGCCCCGCACTCGCAAGCCTTGTTGTCGGCGACCGGCGTGTAGTCGAGCGCGAAGCGGCGCTCGGCATCGAACGCGGCGAACGCCGGGCGGATTTTCAGCGCGCTGTACGGCACCTCGCCGAGGCCGCGCCATTCGAAGTTGGGGCGCAGCTCGAACACCTCGCTGCACACCGCCTGCGCCGCCGCGTTGCCCTCGCGCGTGACGGCGCGCGTGAATTCGTTCTCCACCTCCGCGCGGCCCTCGTTGACCTGGCGCACCAGCATCAGCACCGCCTGCATCACGTCGAGCGGCTCGAAGCCGGCGATCACGACCGGCTTGGCATATTCCTCGGCGAAGTGCTCGTAGGGCTGCGAGCCGATCACGATGCTCACATGCGCCGGGCCGATGAAGCCGTCGATCGGCACGGTGCCGTACTGGCGCACCTCGGGAGACTCGAGGATGTGCGTGATCGCCGACGGCGTGAGCACGTGGCAGCACAGCACGCTGAAGTTGGCCAGCTGCTCGCGCTGCGCGCTGCGGATCACCAGCGCGGTCGGCGGCGTCGTGGTCTCGAAGCCGATCGCGAAGAACACGACCTCGCGGCCCGGGTTGTCGCGCGCGATCTGCAGTGCGTCGGCGCCGGAATAGACCATGCGGATGTCGCCGCCGCGCGCTTTGGCGCGGATCATCGACAGGCCGTTCGAGGCCGGCACGCGCATCGTGTCGCCGTAGGTGCAGACGATCACGTCGCGGTCGAGCGCGAGGCGGATCGCCAGGTCGATGCGCCCGATCGGCAGCACGCAGACCGGGCAGCCCGGGCCGTGCACCATGCGCACGTTGGCCGGCAGCAGTTCCTTGATCCCGTAGCGCGAGATCGCGTGGGTGTGGCCGCCGCAGAACTCCATGAAGCTGTAGGTGCGCGCCGGGTCGACCTCGGCCGCGATGCGCTGGCCGATGCGCGCGGCGATCGCGCCGTCGCGGAACTCGTCAATGAACTTCATGGGTCGTCTCCTGCCAGGCCGCGAGTTCACCGAAGAGCGCGAGCGTGCGTTCGGCCTCGTCCGGGTCGATCATGCCGATCGCATGGCCGACGTGGACGATCACGTAGTCGCCCTCCCGGGCCTGCGGCACCAGCGCGATGCAGACCTCCTTGCGCACGCCGCCGAGGTCGACGACGGCGAGGTCCGCGCTCTTGAGCTGGACCAGTCGGGCGGGCAGGGCTAGGCACATGGCGGGGGCTCGGTGAGGGTGTGATGGGTGACGGGCTGGCCGGCCGCCGCGGCGCGGCGCAGCTGATCGGCGGCAACCCACGCCTGGCCGAGCGCCAGCCCGGCGTCGCCGCACGACACGGTGCGGGTGCGCAGCACGCGCAGGCCGGCACACTCCAGGTGCGCGGCGAGTCGCTGCGTCAGCACGCGGTTCATGAAGCAGCCGCCCCCGAGCGCGACCGCGCCGATCGCGTGCCGTCGTGCGGCCGCGATGGCCCAGCGCGCCAGACCGGCCGCCAGGTTGACGTGGAACACCGCCGACGCGTGCGCCGGGTCGGCGTCGTGCTCGTACAGGTGCGCGAACAGCGGGCGCAGGTCGAGCTGGCCGTTGGCGAGCATCGGCGTGAGTTCGGCGAGCGGCGAGACCTCGGTGGCGGCCAGCCAGTCGGTCGCGGCGCGCTCCATCGCGATCGCCGCCTCGGCCTCCCCCGACTGGCGCACGCTCAGACCGAGCACGCCGGCGGCGGCGTCGAACCAGCGGCCCGCGCTGGTCGTGGTCGGCGTGTTCAGGCGGCGCTGCAGCATCGTGTAGAGCAGGCGCGTCGCGGCGCTGCCGACGCGCGGCGCGAAGCGCGCGGCGATGGCCGCCCCTTCGCCCATCGCGAACATCGCCGCCGCCGCCATTCGCCACGGTTCGCGCGCAGCCACGTCACCGCCGGGGAGCGCCAGCGGGCTGAGGTGGCCGAGGCGCTGCCAGCGCGCGCCGTCGACGAACAGCAACTCGCCACCCCAGGCCAGGCCGTCGGTGCCGAGGCCGACGCCATCGAGCGCGAGGCCGATCAGCGGCTCGGGCCGCGCCTGCTCGGCCTGCAGCACCGCGATGTGCGCGTGGTGGTGCTGCACGCCGATCGCCGGCACGCCCAGGCGCTGCGCGATCGCGATCGCGAGCCGGGTGCTGTGGAAGTCCGGGTGCAGGTCGTGCGCGATCGCGTCGACCGGACCGAGCATCAGCAGCCCGTCGAGCGAGCGTTCGAGCGCGAGGCAGGCCGCGGGGTCGGCGAGGTCGCCGTGCGGCGCCGACCAGCGCGCGGTCGCCCCGTCGAGCCGGCACGCGGCATTCTTCAGCCACGCGCCAACCGCCAGCACGCGCACCCTTGAGGCCGCGTTCATGCAGGCTGCCCCGCGTGCTGCAGCCAGTGCAGCCACGCGTCCATGCCCTCGCCTCGCGTGGCCGAGAGCTGGATCACCTCGATGCCCGGGTTGACGCGCCGCGCCAGTTGGATGCAGCGCGCGACGTCGAAGCTCACATGCGGCAGCAGGTCGATCTTGTTCAGCACCATCAGCGACGCGGCGGCGAACATGTCCGGATACTTCAGCGGCTTGTCCTCGCCCTCGGTGACGGACAGGATCGCGACCTTGGCGGCTTCGCCCAGATCCCACAGGGCCGGACAGACGAGGTTGCCGACGTTCTCGATGAACAGCAGCTGGTCGTTGTGGTGATGGTGCGCGTGCCGGTGCGTGTGCTCGTGCGAATGCTCATGCGCATGCAGGTGCGACCACGCCTGCGCGACCATCTCGGCGTCGAGGTGGCAGCCCTTGCCGGTGTTGACCTGTACCGCGGGCGCGCCGCTGGCGCGAATGCGGTCGGCGTCGAAGCTGGTCTGCTGGTCGCCCTCGATCACCGCGACTTGCACGCCCGGCGCGCGGGCGCGCAGCGCCGCGATCGTCGCGCACAGCAGCGTCGTCTTGCCGGAGCCGGGGCTGGAGACGAGGTTCAGCGCCGTCACCCCGTGCGCGGCGAAGTGCGCGCGGTTGTCGGCGGCGATGCGGTTGTTCGCACCGAGCACGTCCTGCTCGATCGTGATCGCACGCTCCTGGCTCATGCCCGGCACCGACACGCGCGCCGCACCGGCCCCGAAATGCAGCGCCTCGTGGCGCCCCGGTTCGGCCCTGATCACCACGTCGCCGTCACCGGCCGCACATCCACACACCACGCACATGGTTCGCTCCTGAGTCCATCAATCGATCACACGCATGTCGACCACGCGCAGCTCGGTGCCGCCGGTCGCCTGCCAACGAAAGCTCCCGCATTTCGGGCACGGGTCGGCGCGGCGCTCGATCATGACGCTGCCGTTGCACTGCAGGCACCACGCAGTGGCGGGCGGCTCGTCGATCTCGACCTCGGCGCCGTCGAGGCAGGTGCCCGGGCTCATTGCCTCGATCGCGAAGCGCAGCGCCCGCACCTCGACGCCGGCGAAACGCCCGACCTCGAGCCGCAGGTGCGTGACGCGCGCGAAGCGCTCGCGCAGCGCCGCATCCTCGGCAAGCTTCAAGATGCCGCCGGCCAGGCTCATCTCATGCATGTGCCGGCTCCTCGCGGGCTGCGACGATGCGGTGTGCGACGCACGGGTCGAACGCGGCGACCAGCCAGTCGGCGGTGTCGGTCGACTGCGTCCGCGCGAGCGCGTGCGCCAGGCCGCCGGACGGGTGGAAGTTCCAGTCGGTCGGCGACAGCACACGGCAATCGGCGACGCGGTCGCCATCCAGCCGCACCCAGTGCACGAGCAGGCCGCGCGCGGTCTCGATCCACGCCAGGCCTTCGCCGGGGCCGGTCCTGCAGGCACCGCTGTCGAGCGGGATCGCGTCGGACGCGGGCGATGCGAGTCGCGCCAGATCGACCAGCCGGCTCGCCAACCGCATCCATGCACCCTGCGTGCCGGCCGCATGCGGCGCAGCGGCGCGTGACCACGCGCCGGTGTCGGCGCAGCCCAACGCTGTCGACGGCGCGGCGACGAACGCGTCGCCCGCTGCGCCGGCCAGCGAGCGCGCGAGGTGCCGTCGCGCGGCCGGTCGATCATGCAGGCGCAGCGGCGCCGCATCGAGGTGGACGCCGCGCAGCGCGATACGACCGGCGTCGAGCGCGTACGCCGTGGGCGTCGCGGTGTGCCTGCACCAATTGCCCAGCCAGGCTTCGCCGTGGGCTTGGGCTTGCGCGAGCCACGCGGCGACCGGCATCGCAAGCACTTCGCGCTCCAGCCAGACGGCGAGCGCGGCGTCGGCCGCGTTGCCGTCGTGGGCCGGCGGCAGCGCACGCAATGCACGCAGCGCGAGCGCGGCGGGCTGGCGCGCGAGCGCGGCCCAGTCGAGCGTGACGCGGCGCACGTGCTCGCGCGCAGTGTGCCAGCGGAGCTGCGCGCGCTCGTCCGTCGACAGCGGGTCGTCCCTCCCCTGCGCCGCCGCGACCGCCAGGCGCCCGGCAAGGCGGTGCGCGTGCCCACACAGCGTGAACAGCGTGCCGAGCAGGCCGGGCAGCGCGCGCGCCGACTGGCCGCGCCACAGCCGCGACAGGCCCTGCGGTCGCTCGCGCACGATGTTCGGCAGCGGCGCGCCGGCCGTCAGTTGCAGCGAGCCGGCGAGCGAGAAGCTCATGCCGCGGCGCTCCGACCGAAGAGGAACGAGCGCCGCGCCGGCGCCGTCTCGGTCATCGAAGCCGCCGCTGCGGGGGGTGGCACCGGCGCCTCGCGCAGCGACTCCAGCACCGCCTGCGCCGTGGCCCGCGCCGCCGTCTGGTCGGCAAACTCGAACATCGGCGAGAACAGCGAACACAGCGCGTAGGCGCCGATGCCGGGCTCGTGGGCGCCGATGAACTCGAAGCGCTCGCCGCCGAGCACATGAAGCCGGGTCTCGCCGATGCGGTGCGATTCGTCGGTGGCGTCGGCCGGCAGCCAGATCAAGTTCATGAACCATGGTGCCACGAGCACGCCGACGACCCCCGACTCGCCCGCCGCATCGGCCTGCGGCTCGAAGCCGACCGCCTCGACCGACAGCGCCGGGTTCAGCACCGGCACGCCGGCCATCCGCGTGCGCGCGATGTGCTCGAACGCGGCGACGAGCCGGGGCACGCGGGTGGTCATGGCGCGTCGTCCAGCACCATGAACTGGTCGGCTTCGCCGTCGCAGGTCGGGCAGCGCCAGTGCGGCGGCAGCTCGGTGAACGGCACGCCCGGCGGCACCTGCCAGACCGGGTCGCCGAGCGCCGGGTCGTAGACCCACCAGCAGATCTTGCATTCGAGCCGCCCCGCCCGCGCGAGCTTGCTGCGGTCGCCGAGGTAGCTGCCCTCGAAGCGCGGTGCGGCGTCGTTCATGAGGTGGCGGCCGCCGCATCGAGCACGCCCTCGACCCACTGCAGCACCTCGCCGAGGCGCTCGTGCGAATCGTGCAGGTCGACATCGGCCGCGCAGGCGACCTCGGGCAGGTCGACGACCTCGACGGTGTTGAGAATCACCAGGTCCTGCGAGTTGTAGTACACGACGCGCCAGCAGTTCGGCATGCGTGTGTTGGTGATGCGGCAGTTGCCGTAGCCGCGCGACAGCACGAGCACGCGGCCGGTGCCGAGCTGGTGGTCCATGAAGCTGATGTCGGGCACGTCCATCGGCAGCAGCGTCAGGTTGATGACGTGCGGCGGGTCGCCCGGCTGCCACTTGAGCCACGCGTCCTCGATCTCGGTCAGCAGCATCGGCGAGTTCATCACGCCGGGCGGCAGCGGCGCGGACAGCGGCGGGACGCGGCGCGCGAGCACGTCGTCGCGCGCGGCCTGCACCAGCCCGGCCGGGATGCGGCCGACCTCGAGGTGGTCGGACAGCAGCGCGTCGCCGTCGAACGCCATCACCCGCCAGACGCCGGCGAACACCGACTCCTGGATCCGCCATTCGACGCCGGCCGCGCCGGCGGGGCGGCGGCCTTCGGGCGCGGCGACGCGCGCGCTGACCTCGCCCTCGCCCATCACCTGGTTGATCAGCGCCAGGTCGTCGGCGTCCAGCCCGTGCAGGTCGACGCACTGCGACGCACCGCCATGGCGCACGTTGTCGAGCGCGCGCAGCACCGCGCGCAGCGCGCGGTGCGCTCCCGCGCGGGCGGCCAGGTCCTCGGGCTCGGGCAGGACCGGCGGGCGGTAGGTCTCCATGCCCTGCGGCATGTTCATGTAGTCCAGCGTCTCGTCCTCCTCGGGCTGGCTGCCGGGGCCGAGCGCGACGACGGGAATGGGAAAGGGCTTCATCGGGGCGGCTCCTTCAGTGGCAGGACGATGCGGCGCCGCCGGCCGCGACCACCGGGATGCCGATGCCGGGCAGGCGCGAGGTCGGCATCGCCAGGGCCTGCTCGATCAGCTTCAGGTAGACGTCCCAGTCGTGCATGCCGGCGACCACGGTCACGTAGCCGCCGTCGCGCCAGAACATCAGCGCGGGCCAGCGCTGCGAGCTGAAGCGGCGCGCGACCGCGTCCTCGACCTCGCGGCGCGCCACGCCGACGATGAAGGTGCCGGGGAAGCTGCGCTGCAGCTCGGGCAGCACCACGGCCACGTCCAGGCACTCCGGGAAGCGCACCGGGTCGCCGGCGAAGAACAGCACGCGGTTGCCCGGGCCGCTCTTCCACGCGTCGACGCTCTGCTCGTCGACCCACTCGGCGCCGTGCTGCTCGACCAGGCGCTCGATCAGCGCCGGCGTGGCCGAGGCCTTGGGCGGCGCGACGCTGGAGGCGAATTCGGCAGGCGCGGCCGCGCTGGCCAATGGGAGGTTCAGTTCAATGCTCATGGTGGGGTACCGAGGCGCCGGAGAGCGCGGCGAGTTGGTCGGCGCTCATCGCCGACGGAAGCGCGAAATGGAAGTCGCCGGCCGCGCCGGCCTCGCCGCGCAGCGCGGCTTGCAGCAGGTCGAGTGCGGCGTTCACGTCGGCGGCACGCGCCGGGGTGATGCGCTCGCGCGCGGAATCGATGAACACGAGCAGCCAGTCGCCCACCGCGCAGTCGCCGACCAGCGCGGTCTCGACCTCGCGGACTTCGCCGCGCCCTTCGCAGACGGCGCGGCCCGGGCTCACTTTGATGACGCGCAGCGGAATGGCGATGCACATGGTGGGCGTCTCGGTCAGGTCGGCCAGGCCGCGGGCATGAAACGCTCGTCGCCGATGCGGCACGCGAGTTCTTCGGACGGCCGCTGCCCTTCGTAGCGCTCGATCGCCAGCAGCGAGAACGTGACCGATTCGTCCTCCGTCAGCGGCTCGCGGCGCTCAACCGGCGCGGCACCCCAGCGGCGCAGCGCGTCGACGCCGAGCGCGAGCGCGTCCTCCAGCGCCGCGCGCACGACCGGGCGCAGGCTGCCGCCGTAGTCCTCCAGCTCCTGCGGCTGGCAGCCGACCAGCAGCACCTGCTCGGGGTAGCTCTCGGTCAGCTGCGCGAGCATCAGTACCTCCTGGAAACCGGTCTGGTGCAGGCTCATCTTCTTGGCGCCCATGAAGCGCGGCACGTCGTCGTTCTCGATCAGCTTCAGCGTGCCGGGGGCGAGGCCGTAGTCGATCGCGTCGAAGATCAGCAGCGCCCGCGCCGCCTGCACATGCTGAATCAGGTACAGGCCCTGCGTGCCGCCGTCGATCAGCTGCACGTGCGGCGCGAACTGGTAGCGCCGCTGCAGCGCCTCGACACAGCGCACGCCGAAGCCTTCGTCGGCCCAGAGCACGTTGCCGATGCCCAGCACGGTGATCGTTTCCGGCGTGGTCATCTGAATCGTTCCCCGCAGGCTGTCGTCGCGCCATACGCGGCTTGCCTGCAACCGTCAGCGCGAGCAAAGGCGCGTGCGGGCAGTTCCAACGAACAGCTCCGACCGTGAATGTCGCGGCAAGGGCTGCCCGCCGGGCGCGATTTGGGTGGCGGCGAGCAGCGCAGGGCCGGGGTCGGCGCGCGCCAGCGCGCCTTGTCATCTGACTCGCCGCGGTTGTCTGAACGCAGCGAACGCAGTTCGCGGAGTGAGTTCTGCGGCGCGACCCCGGACCGAGCAGCGCAGTGCAGTCGTCGCGAAGCGGCGACCGCCACCGCATGAGCGCCCGGCGGGCAGCCCTTGCCGCGACGCGCCGAAAACGAAACCGCGAAACGAAGGAAAAGCCGATTCATCTCAGTCTTTGAAAGTGCGGTGACCCGACACCATCGTGCTGACGATGCTCTGCCGTCCCATGATGTCCTCGCGGATGGCGGCGTAGATGTGCAGGATCACGAAGCACACCATCACCCACAGGCCGACGTGGTGCCAGGTGTGCACGTCCTGCGACTGGCCGAACAGCGGGATCACCCAGCCGAACAACCGGTTCGCCCACGAGCCCGCCTGCGTGCCCTCGCCGTACAGCGCGAAGCCGGTGCACAGCATGAACACCGAGTTCAGGAAGAACACGAAGAACATCGCGAAGCGCGCCAGCGGGTTGTGGCCCACGTAGCGATTGGGCCGCTTGCTGATGAACGCGTACCACTTGATCATTGAGAGCATTTCACGCCAGTACGCGCGCTGGAAGATCGGCACGCTGAAGAGCTCGCGCGCATGGTGGTTGCCGACGAAGGCCCAGTAGATGCGCCCGAGCAGCCCGACCGCGAAGATGTACGCGGCGGCGAAGTGCGCGAACCGGATGTAGCCCATCAGGTAGTTGGCGCTGGCCTCGCCGGGCTGGGTCGGGAACGGCCGGGCGATGAAGTAGCCGGTGATGGCGAGCACGACGATCGCCAGGGCGTTGATCCAGTGCCAGATGCGCACCGGCGCCTCGTACACGTAGACCGATTTGATCGACGCGGCTCGGGCGATGTCGCTGGCGTCGACATCGCGGGCCACGGGGCGGCTGGCGGGAATGGCGGAGGACATGGTCGCGGCTCCTGGTGTGTTGGACCGCTCAGGCGCGCACGAGCAGCGCGAGCCCGGCCGCGCCCAGCAGCGTGCCGAGCGGCCACACCAGCCGGTGCATCCGCTGCAGCCGCGCGCCCAGCGCGAGCCCGCCGGCGTGCAGCGCGGCCGTGGTGACGACGAAGCCGATCGCATAGGCGGCGAACCCGGCCCCCGCCGGCGCCTCCGCACCGTGCGCCAGGCCGTGCAGCAGCGCGGCCGCGGCCACCAGCGCGAGCCCGAGCGCGGGCGCCAGGCGCTGCGCGAACACCAGCATCAGCCCGCACAGCAGCACGCTCGCGGCGATGCCCTGCTCCACGAACGGCAGCTGCAGCCCCATGACGCCGAGCGCCGCGCCCGCCACCATCGCGGCGAGGAAGGTCAGCGGGCCCAGCGCGCGCTGCGACCCGCGCAGCGCCAGCATCGACCAGACGCCGACGGCGCCCATCGCCAGCAGGTGGTCGAGCGCCAGCGGGTGTTCCAGCCCGGCCAGCAGGCCGTGCGTGCCGTGGCCGGTGTGGGCCGCGGCGCTGCCGGCCAGCGCCGCGAGCGTGGCCGCCGCGCCGAGGCGGCGAAGAGTCGAGGTCTTCATGCGGTGTCTCCTGAGGAAGGGATGGCGGTCAGCGGACCTTGACGGTGGCGAGTTCCGCGCCGTCCGGGCTCATCACGTGGGTCGAGCAGGCCAGGCACGGGTCGAACGAGTGCAGCGTGCGCAGGATCTCGACCGGCTGCTCGGGGTTGGCCATCGGCGTGTTCATCAGGCTGGCCTCGAACGCGCCGATCTGGCCCTTGTTGTCGCGCGGGCTGCCGTTCCAGGTGGTCGGCACCACGCACTGGTAGTTCTCGATCCGGCCGTCCTTGATGCGGATCCAGTGGCCGAGCGTGCCGCGCGGCGCCGCGACGGTGCCCACGCCCTTGGCCTCCTTCGGCCAGGTGGCCGGGTCCCACTTGTCGACGTTGGCGGTGCTGGTGTCGCCGGCCTTGATGTTGGCGACGAGTTCGTGGAAGTCCTCCAGCATCATCTCGGCGCAGTACTGCGCTTCGAGGGCGCGCGCCAGCGTCCGGCCGATCGTCGTCGGCAGCAGTTGCTTGGCCGTGTACTTGGTCTCGGGCAGGCCCAGCGCCTTCGGGAAGTCGCTGTTGATGATGCGGGCCGAGCTCTCGATCTGCTCCTTGACGCGCTGGCAGTACTTGTGGCCCTGCAGCGCATGCGCGTAGCCGAGGATGTAGCGCGACAGCGGCCCGACCTCCATCGCGTGGCCGCGCCAGCGCGGCGACTTGATCCACGAGTACTTGGCGCTCTCGTCCAGCTCCTGGATGTTGGTGCTGGTGCCCTTGGTCTTGGCGCCGAGCACGTAGTTGGGCTCGGTGACGCCGTCCCACGGGTGCAGGCCCTTGGATTCGTCGGCGTACTTGTACCAGCTGTGCGGCACGAACTCCTGCACCTGCTCGGGGTCGCGCGGGTCGACCGGGTGGATCACGTCCCAGTTGCCGTCGAGGATCGCGCCGCCCGGCAGCTGCTGGGTCCTGGGGTCGCCCATCACCTTCTCGTAGGTGCCGTAGTCGAGCACGTTGGTGGCCGACAGGCCGCCGCCGAACAGCCAGCCGGCGTTCTTGTAGATCGTGCCGATCGCCAGCACGTCCGGCACGTAGACGTTGTTGTTGAACTCGATCATCTCCTTGATGCGCGCCTCGACGAAGTTCAGCCGCTCCATGTTGACCGGGGCGCCGGCCGCGCCGTCTTTGTCGAGGTTGATCGCGCAGGGCACGCCGCCCACCAGGTAGTTGGGGTGCGGGTTCTTGCCGCCGAAGATGGTGTGGACCTTGACCCACTCCTTCTGCAGATCGAGCGCTTCGAGGTAGTGCGTGACGGCCATCAGGTTGGCCTCGGGCGGCAGCACATAGGCCTTGTTGCCCCAGTAGCCGTTCATGAAGGGCCCCAGCTGGCCGCTCTCGACGAACTTCTTCAGCCGGTTCTGGATGTCGCGGAAGTAGCCCGGCGAGGACAGCGGGTGCGCCGGCGAGACCGTCTGCTGCAGCTCCGAGGTCTTCTTCGGGTCGGCCTTCAGTGCCGAGACCACGTCGACCCAGTCGAGCGCGTGCAGGTGGTAGAAGTGGACCGCGTGGTCGTGCTCCTGCAGCGTCTTGGCCATGATCTCGCGGATCAGGTAGGCGTTCTTCGGGATCTTGATGCCGAGCGCGTCCTCGACCGCGCGCACCGAGGTCAGCGCATGGCAGCCGGTGCACACGCCGCAGATGCGCTCGACGAAGGCCCACGCGTCGCGCGGGTCGCGGCCCTTGAGGATGACCTCGAGGCCGCGCCACATCGTGCCGGTGGAGACGGCGTTGCGGATCACGTTGTTGCTGTCGAGGTTGACCTCGCAGCGCATGTGACCCTCGATGCGCGTGACCGGGTCGACGACGATGCGCCGGCCCGAGTTGTCCATGTTGAAGCCCTGGGTGGCGTACGCGGTCATGCCTTCTGTCCTTCCTTGTTTTGCTGGGTCGCGCGCTTGATCGCCGAGACGGCGGCATGCGCGGCGGTGGCGGCGCCGACGACGGCGGCCGCGGTGCCACCGACCTCGTCGGCGTTGGCCTCGATACCGAACTGGTGGATATTGGTCAGGCGGTCGTAGAACGAGCCCTTGTCCCAGAAGCCGTCTTCCGAGCAGCCGATGCAGCCGTGGCCGGCCTGGATCGGGAAGCTGGTGCCCTCGTTCCACCGCGTGGTCGAGCAGGCGTTGTAGGCGGTCGGGCCCTTGCAGCCAACCTTGTAGAGGCAGTAGCCCTTGCGCGCCGAGTCATCGTCCCAGGCCTCGACGAACTGGCCGGCGTCGAAGTGCGGGCGGCGGTAGCACTTGTCGTGGATGCGCTGGCTGTAGAACATCTTCGGCCGGCCTTGCCGATCCAGCTCGGGGATGCGGTCGAAGGTCAGCATGTAGGTGATCACGCCGGTCATCACCTCGGCGATCGGCGGGCAGCCGGGCACCTTGATGATCGGCTTGTCGGTGATGACCTTGTGCACCGGCGTCGCCTGCGTCGGGTTCGGCTTGGCGGCCTGCACGCAGCCCCACGAGGCGCAGGAGCCCCACGAGATGATCGCCTTCGCGTCTTTCGCGACATGGCGCAGCTGGTCGATGAACGGCCGGCCGCCGATGATGCAGCTCATGCCCTCCTGGTTCAGCGGCGGATTGCCTTCGACCGCGAGGATGTAGTTGCCCTTGTACTTGGCCATGATCTCTTCGAGGATGGCCTCGGCCTGGTGGCCCGCGGCGGCCATCAGCGTGTCGTCGTAGTCGAGCGAGATCATCGACAGCACCACGTCCTTCGCGAGCGGGTGCGCGGAGCGGATGAACGACTCGGAGCAGCAGGTGCACTCCAGGCCGTGGAGCCAGAGCACCGGCGTGCGCGGCTTGGTCTCCATCGCATGCACGATGGTCGGCACGAAGTACGGTGCGAGGCCGAGCGAGGTGGCCGTCAGCGAGCAGTACTTGAGGAAGCTGCGGCGCGAGATGCCCTGGCGGCGCATGACCTCGTAGAAGGTTTCCATCGTGGCTTGTCTCCGGTTTGGTGTGTCGCCGCCGCCACGCGCGGCAGCGATGCACCCTGGAGATCACAAGAGCCGTGCCTGTCGGCCGGCCTCGACGGGAAAACCACTAGCGGCGTGCGCAAGTGGTTGATTGAACAGCGTATTTTTCGCACCGAGGACAGGCGGTCAGTGCATGCGCTGCGACAGCCGCACAGCGCGTTGCCGCCGCGAGCGCCAGACTGGCAACTCAGCTGCCGGGCGCTGCGCGGACCTCGTCGACGTCCACGATGCGGAAGACGCGCACGACCGCCGCGAGCGTGGCCGCCTGATGCTTGAGGCTCCCGGCTGCCGCAGCGCTTTGCTGGACGAGTGCCGCGTTCTGCTGAGTCGATCGATCGAGCTGCGACACCGCATCCCCGACCTGAACGATGCCGCTGGACTGCGCCGAGGCGTCCTGCGAGATCTTGCGGATCAGTTCGCTGACGCGCCGGACCTGGGCGACGATCTCGTCCATCGACGCGCCGGCGTCCCTGACCTGGTTCGAGCCCGCCTCGATCTTCGCGACGCTCGCGCCGATCAGCGTCTTGATCTCGCGCGCGGCTTCGGCCGAGCGGCCGGCAAGGCCACGTACCTCGCTCGCGACGACCGCGAACCCGCGCCCCTGTTCCCCGGCACGGGCGGCCTCGACCGCCGCGTTCAGCGCCAGGATGTTGGTCTGGAACGCGATGCTGTCGATCAGCCCGATGATCTCGGTGATCTTGCGTGACGAGGCCGCGATGTCCTGCATCGTCGTGACGACCTGCCCGACACGGTCGCCACCCTTCACGGCCGCGACCGAAGCGGTCCTCGCCAGCTCGTCCGCACTGCCCGCCGTCTGGGCGCTGCTGCTGACCGTGCCGGACAACTGCTCCATCGACGCCGCCGTCTGTTGCAGGCTGCGCGCCTGATCCTCGGTGCGCCGGTTCAGGTCCGCATTGCCGAGGGCGATTTCCGTGCTGGCCGCTTCGATCGACGCGGTGACTTGATTGACATCGCGCATGGCCTTGGCCATCTTGGCCAGCGCGAGTTGCAGCGTCCGTGCGCTGGACGACCGGACGGGGACCGTGGACGTGTCCAGGCACAGCAACTCGCCGCGATCCAGGCTGCGCACCAGGTCGGTCAGTTCCGACGATTCGTTGGCGGCGCGCCTGAGCGCGCGCGCGAGAAAGATCTCGACGCCGGTCTGGCCCACCACGTAGGTGGCGTGCATCAAGGTCTTCAGCACGCTGGGCTCGGGCGTGCAATAGACGCCGAAGTCCATCGCCTGCAAACGATCGAACACCAGGTGATGGACTGCGAACAGCGCCGCCGTGAGCACGATCGGTCGCCAGTCGCGATAGACGAGCAGCAGGCCCAGCAGCACGAAGACCCCGAAATGGAATTCGACCGTCCCCCGGCCGAGCTGGATGTGCAGCGCGACGAGCGCGACATTGCAGACGGTCAGTACCCAGCATGCCGCCATGCGACCGCGCGCCAGAGCGAAGACCGTCAGCCCGGCGAGCAGCACCGGCCCGCCCACTGCGAGCGCCAGGGGCAGCGTGGCGTGGTACCAGCCGATGGCCACCGCGGCGAGGCATGAGCCGAGCAGCGTGAGAACCATGATCAGGTCACCGAGCCGGGCGATGCCGGTCAGATCGGCGCTGGCGGTTACCCGGCCGCTGTTCGGCGCAGGAGGGGGTGCGATCGTGATGTCGCGAAGGTTCATGGCAGCGCCCTCGAGCGGGGCGAGGGCCCGCACATGGCGGCATATCGGAGGTCGATCTGCGATCTGAATCGGCCACCTGTAGCAAACGGGACACTACCCCGGATGAGGCGACCGCACCGCGGCGGTGCGTGACTTCCGCTCGGCGCAGGAATCAATCCCACCAAACAAAACGCCGTCCACAGGGACGGCGTTTGCCAATTCGTTAGTTGTTGTTTTTGTTATTGAATTTGTGGTTGCGAGGGCAGGATTTGAACCTGCGACCTTTGGGTTATGAGCCCAACGAGCTACCAGACTGCTCCACCTCGCGACTGAGCCTGTGACTATAGCACAACTGCAAACCGCGTGTGCGATTCAGAGGCCGGCGGTTTGCAGCGTCTGCAGGAAACGCGTCGCGTCCTGGAAGCCGGCGATGCGCGCGCCGGCGATCTCGCGGCCTTGGGGATCGAAGAAGATCGTACCGGGCGGGCCGAACAGGTTGAAGCGCTTCAGCAGCGCGCGGTCGTCGGCGCTGTTGGCGGTGACATCGGCCTTGAGCAGCAGCGCGCCGGCCATCCGCTGGCGCACGGCGGGGTCGACGAAGGTGAAGCGTTCCATCTCCTTGCAGGAGACACACCAGTCGGCATAAAAATCGAGCATCACCGGGCGCTTCGTGGTTTGCAAGGCGGCGTCCAGGTCGGCGACGCTGCGCACGAGGGTGAAGGCAGGCCCCTGCTCGGTTCCCGGCCCGCCCGCGCCGCGCCACTGGGCCAGCGGCTGCAGCGGGTTGGTGCCCCCGGAAGCGGCGCCGACGAGCTGCAGCAGCCCGCAGACCGCGAGCACCGCGCCGGCGGCGAGCCGCCACAGGCTGCGGGTCCAGCCGGCCACGGCCCCGTGGCGGTGGGCGACCAGCATCACCGCCGCACTGATGGCCAGCGCGCCCCACAACGCCAGGACGAGCGACGCGGGCAGGATGGACTGCACGGTCCACAGCGCGACCCCCAGCAGCATCACCCCGAAGAAGCGTTTGACGTCTTCCATCCAGCCGCCGGCCCGCGGCAGCAACGCGCCGGCCGAGGCGCCCATCAGCAGCAGCGGCACGCTCATCCCACCGGCGAGCGAGAACAGGGCGGTGCCGCCGAGCGCGACATCGCGCGTCTGGCTCAAATAGACGAGCGCGCCGGCCAGCGGGGCCGCCACGCACGGGCTGACGATGAGGGCCGACAGGCCGCCCATCGCGAACACGCCAGCGAACCGCCCGGCAGGCAGGCGCTGCGACGCGCTCGACACCCGGCCGGTGAGCCGCGCGGGCAACTGCAACTCGTAGACGCCGAACATCGACAGCGACAGCGCCACCAGCCCGGCTGCGAACAGTGCGAGCACCCAGGGCTTCTGCAACGCCGCAGCCAGCCCCTCCCCGGCCAGGCCCGCGGCCACGCCGAACGCGGTGTAGACGAGCGCCATGCCGAGCGAATAGCTGGCCGCCAGCCCGAGCCCGCGACCGCGCGAGACCTGCGCGCCGTGGCCGACGATGATCGACGACAGGATCGGCAGCATCGGCAGCACGCAGGGCGTCAGCGAGAGCAGTAGGCCGCCGACGAAGAACACGCCGACGACCGTCCAAAATCTGCCGCTGCGCAGCGCGCCGTCGATCGCCGCGTCGTCGGCGGCGTAGGCGGGAGATGCGGTCACTGCCGCTGCGGCCGCGGTGGGCGACGCACCCGCCGTGGCCAGCGCGAGGCTCTGGTCCGCCGTCATGAGCCGCGCCGAGCCGTCACCGCCGAAGCCGGCCAGGCTCACCTCGATCCCGCGCGGCTGCGGCGGATAGCACAGGCCCTTGTCCGCGCAGCCCTGGTTGGTGACGAGGAGCTGGAACCGGCCGGCCGCCTGCTGTACCGGGATCGCGATGCGCACGGTGTCGCTGTAGGTCTCGACGTTCTTCTGGAAGGTCTCGTCGAACTTGGTCTTGCCCTGCGGCAGCACCGGCTCGCCGAGCGTGGCGTTGACCGCGGCGAACTTGAACTGCTCGCGGTACAGGTAGTAGCCGGGCACAACGGTGTAGCTGACCTCGACGGTGCGCGCATCGACGGCGCGCGCCGCGAGCTTGAACGCGACTTCGGGATCCAGGAAGTCTTCTTCGGCGCGCGCCAGCTGAAGGCCGGCGAGCAAGGTCAGCGCCGTGAACAGGCGGAGCCACAAGGACAGAACGGCGACGGGTCGGTTGCGCATGGAAACCTGATTCTCAGCGATGCCTGGAAAGACCCTCGGTCGACTGCCGGGTTCCGGTCTTTCATCGCAGACGACAAAAGGGCCAGCAGATGCCGGCCCTTCGGGTGACGCGGAAGCGGGTCAGGCCTCGGCGACGGTGTCGGTCGCAGCGGGCTCCGGACGATCGACCAGCTCGACGAACGCCATCGGCGCGTTGTCGCCGACGCGGAAACCCATCTTCAGGATGCGGGTGTAGCCGCCCGGACGCGCCTTGTAGCGCGGGCCGAGTTCGTTGAACAGCTTGGTGACGATGTCGCGATCGCGGGTGCGGTCGAACGCGAGGCGACGGTTCGCCAACGTCGCTTCTTTCGCGAGCGTGATCAGCGGCTCGACGACGCGACGCAGTTCCTTGGCCTTCGGGACCGTGGTCTTGATCGCTTCGTGCTGCAGCAGCGAATTGCACATGTTGCGCAGCATCGCCTGGCGATGCTCGCTGGTGCGGTTGAGTTTGCGGAGTCCGTGACGGTGACGCATGGTGCTGTTTCCTTTTGACTAACTTATTGACCCCAGCCGTATCAGGTACTGGGGTGTGCACATGACGAGCGGCTTACCGCTTGTCCAGGCCCTGCGGGGGCCAGTTCTCGAGGCGCGCGCCGAGCGTGAGCCCGCGCGATGCCAACACTTCCTTGATTTCGTTGAGCGACTTGCGACCGAGATTCGGGGTCTTCAGCAGTTCGGTCTCGGTGCGCTGGATCAGGTCGCCGATGTAGTAGATGTTCTCGGCCTTCAGGCAGTTCGCCGAACGCACCGTCAGCTCGAGCTCGTCGACCGGGCGCAGCAGGATCGGATCGAACTGCGTGTTGCGGGCGACCGGCGCATCGGCGAACGAGCTGATCTCGCCTTCGAGCTGCGCGAACACCATCAGCTGCTCGACCAGGATCTTGGCCGAGTTGCGGATCGCTTCTTCCGGCGTGATCGCGCCGTTGGTGTTGATCTCCATCACCAGCTTGTCGAGGTCGGTACGCTGTTCGACGCGGGCTGACTCCACCGTGTAGCTCACGCGAGCGACCGGCGAGAACGACGCGTCCAGCACGATGCGGCCGATCGACTTGGTCGGCTCGTCGCCGTAGCGGCGCATCGTGCCCGGCACGTAGCCGCGGCCCTTCTCGACCTTGATCTGCATGTCGAGCTTGCCGCCATGCGACAGGTGCGCGATGACGTGCTCGGGGTTGATGATCTCCACGTCGTGCGGGGTCTGGATGTCGCCGGCCGTGACCGGGCCTTCGCCTTCCTTGCGCAGCACCAGCGTGACTTCATCGCGGTTGTGCAGGCGGAACACGACGCCCTTCAGGTTCAGCATGATGTGAACCACGTCTTCCTGCACGCCGTCGATGGCCGAGTACTCGTGCAGCACGCCGGCGATCGTCACCTCGGTGGGCGCGTAGCCGACCATCGACGACAGCAGCACGCGGCGCAGCGCGTTGCCCAGCGTGTGGCCGTAGCCGCGCTCGAACGGCTCGAGCGTGACCTTGGCGCGGTTGCCGCCGAGCGGCTCCACATTGATGGCTTTGGGTTTCAGCAGATTGGTTTGCATTGAAGTCCTGTTCGTCTCAATACCCTCGGCTCGTTACACCGATAAGGCTGACAGACACAGCGCCGGGCGAGAGAGTCGTTGCTGTGTGCCCGGCAAAACACAGCAACCAATAGCCATGAGGGAGCGCCGGCGCAAGGCCAGCACTCCGTCGTCTGCTCGCTTAACGCGAATACAGTTCGACGATCAGCGCTTCCTTGATGTCGGCGCCGAATTCGTCGCGGTCCGGCGTCTTCTTGAAGATGCCTTCGAGCTTGGCCGCGTCGACGGTCACCCAGTTCGGCATGCCCTGGCCTTCGGCAAGCTTGACCGCATCGATGATGCGCAGCTGCTTCTTCGACTTCTCGCGCACCGCGACGACGTCGCCCGGCTTGACGAGGTACGAAGCGATGTTCACCGAGGCACCGTTCACGGTGATCGACTTGTGCGACACCATCTGGCGCGCTTCAGCGCGGGTCGAGCCGAAGCCCATGCGGTAGACGACGTTGTCCAGGCGCGACTCGAGCAGCATCAGCAGGTTCGAGCCGGTGTTGCCCTTGCGGCGCTCGGCTTCGGCGAAGTAGCGGCGGAACTGACGCTCCAGGATGCCGTACATGCGCTTGACCTTCTGCTTCTCGCGCAGCTGCAGGCCGAAGTCGGACGTGCGGGTGCCCGAGGTCCGGCCGTGCTGGCCGGGCTTGCTGTCGAACTTGACCTTGTCACCGATCGGGCGGCGGGCGCTCTTCAGGAACAGGTCGGTGCCTTCACGGCGGGAAAGTTTGCCCTTGGGGCCGAGGAAACGTGCCACGTTGATGTCCTTAGTTCAATCTGACGCAGGCTGAACGTTCAGCTTGCGCGAGTCTGGCGAGTGTTGTTTTGGGCGCTCAGACGGTGGGCTTCAACTTCCGTTGGTGGAAGTGAAAAAGTCGGCGAGGCCAACAAGGCATCGCCGACGACGAAACAGGTCGACCTCAGATGCGACGGCGCTTCTGCGGACGGCAACCGTTGTGCGGCACCGGCGTCACGTCGGAGATCGAGTTGATGCGAATGCCGAGCGAGGCCAGCGCACGCACCGACGACTCCCGGCCGGGGCCGGGGCCCTTGATCCGCACGTCGAGGTTCTTGATGCCTTGGTCCTGGGCGGCGCGACCTGCCACTTCGGCCGCGACCTGCGCAGCGAAGGGCGTGCTCTTGCGCGAGCCCTTGAAACCCTGACCACCGCTCGATGCCCAGGACAGCGCGCCGCCCTGACGATCGGTGATGGTGATGATCGTGTTGTTGAACGACGCGTGAACGTGCGCGACACCGTCCGCAACGTTCTTGCGGACTTTCTTGCGCACGCGCTGGGCGGCGGTGTTGACGGGTGACTTAGCCATGTTGACCTTTACAAATCTGTAGATGCGATGAGACGGAGACCGTCAGATCACTTCTTCACGACGCCCGACTTGCGCGGGCCCTTGCGGGTGCGAGCGTTCGTCTTGGTGCGCTGGCCGCGAACCGGCAGGCCACGGCGATGGCGGAAGCCACGGTAGCAACCCAGGTCCATCAGGCGCTTGATGTTGATCGACATCTCGCGACGCAGGTCGCCTTCGATCGTCAGGCGGCCGATTTCTTCCCGGATCTTCTCGAGATCGACGTCGGTCAGGTCCTTGACCTTGCGATCGAACGGCACATTGCTGTTCGTGCAGATCTTCTGGGCCGTGGTGCGACCGATCCCATAGATCGAGGTCAGACCGATCTCGGTGTGCTTGTGGGGCGGAATGTTGATGCCAGCAATACGTGCCATGTTCGTTCTCTCTTAACCTTGACGCTGCTTGTGACGCGGATCGGTACAGATCACGCGCACCACGCCCTTGCGGCGGATGACCTTGCAATTGCGGCACATTTTCTTGACCGACGCTGCGACTTTCATTCTCTTCTCCTAAGCCTCTACTTTGCCCGGAACACGATGCGAGCGCGGCTCAGATCGTAGGGCGTCAACTCGACAGTGACCTTGTCCCCCGGCAGGATGCGGATGTAGTGCATGCGCATCTTGCCGGAGATGTGGCCGAGCACGACGTGCCCGTTTTCCAGCTTCACTCTGAACGTTGCATTGGGCAGATTCTCGAGAATCTCACCCTGCATCTGAATCACATCGTCTTTTGCCATGTACTCAATCAGCTCGCTTTGAAGTTGGCCTTCTTGAGCAGTGACTCGTACTGCTGGCTCATCACATAACTCTGCACCTGGGCCCAGAAGTCCATCGTCACGACGACGATGATCAGCAGGGACGTGCCGCCGAAATTGAACGGCACGTTGTATTTCAGGACCAGGAACTCGGGCAGCAGGCAGACCAGCGTGATGTAGATCGCGCCGGCCAGTGTCAGCCGCGACAGGATCCGGTCGATGTGGCGCGCAGTCTGGTCGCCCGGACGGATGCCCGGGATGAACGCACCGCTCTTCTTCAGGTTGTCGGCGGTCTCGCGGCTGTTGAACACCAGCGCCGTATAGAAGAAACAGAAGAACACGATCGCGGCGGCGTACAGCATCACATAGATCGGCTGACCCGGACGCAGGAGGTCGGCCACGTCCTTCAGCCAGCGGAAGCTGTCGCCGGTGGCGAACCAGCCCACCGCGGTGGCCGGCAGCAGGATGATCGACGACGCGAAGATCGGCGGGATCACGCCCGACATGTTCAGCTTCAGCGGCAGGTGGGACGACTGGCCGCCGTAGACCTTGTTGCCGACCTGGCGCTTCGCGTAGTTGACCAGGATCTTGCGTTGGCCGCGCTCGACGAACACGACCGCGAAGGTCACGCCGAACACGAGCAACGTGATGAACAGCGCCGCGACGATGCTCATCGAGCCCTGGCTCACCAGCGTGCCGAACTGGCCCAGCGCGCCGGGCAGGCCGGCCGCGATGCCCCCGAAGATCAGGATCGAGATGCCGTTGCCCAGGCCGCGCTCGGTGATCTGCTCGCCCAGCCACATCAGGAACATCGTGCCGGCCACCAGGCTCACGACCGCCGTCATGCGGAAGCCGAAGCCGGGCGAAATCACCAGGCCCGGCGAGCTCTCGAGCGCCGTGGCGATCGCGAGCGCCTGGAACAGGGCGAGGCCCAGCGTGCCGTAGCGCGTGTACTGGGTAATCTTGCGACGGCCCGATTCGCCTTCCTTCTTCAGCGCCTCGAGCGTCGGCACCACGTAGGTCATCAACTGCATGATGATCGAGGCGGAGATGTACGGCATGATGCCCAACGCGAACACGGTGAAGCGCGACAGCGCGCCGCCCGAGAACATGTTGAACAGGCTCAAGATGCCACCGGCCTGGCTGTTGAACAGCTGGCGCAGCTGGTCCGGGTCGATGCCGGGCACGGGAATGTGCGCGCCGACGCGGTAGACCACGAGCGCGAGCAGCAGGAACGTCAAGCGGCGACGCAGGTCGCCGAACTTGCCGCTCTTCGCCAGTTGATTCGCGTTGGTTGCCACTGAGGTCCTAGAGATTCAGGTCGTTGACTTCGCCGACCTTCAGGCCAGCGAGCCGCCGGCCGCTTCGATCGCCGCCTTGGCGCCTGCGGTCGCGCCGATGCCCTTGAGCACCACGGCCGACGTCAGTTCACCCGACTTGATGACTTTCACGACCTTGGCGAGTTCACCGACGAGGCCGGCCTGCTTCAGGGTCAGGATGTCGACTTCACCGACCCCGAGCTTCTGCAGGTCGGTCAGATTGATCTCGGCGTTGAACTTCAGCAGGTGCGACTTGAAGCCACGCTTCGGCAGGCGACGTTGCAGCGGCATCTGGCCGCCTTCGAAGCCGACCTTGTGGTAGCCGCCCGAACGCGACTTCTGACCCTTGTGGCCACGGCCGGCGGTCTTGCCCAGGCCGGAGCCGATGCCGCGACCGACGCGACGCTTCGCGTGCTTGGAGCCGTCTGCCGGCTTGATGGTGTTGAGTTCCATGTTCAGAGCACCTTCACCAGGTACGAGACCTTGTTGATCATGCCGCGCACCGCGGGCGTGTCTTCGAGCGTGAACTCGCTGTTGAGCTTGCGCAGCCCGAGGCCGCGCACGGTCGCACGGTGCGACTCGCGCGTGCCGGCGATGCTGCGGACCAGCTTGACGGTCAGCGTGCCCTTGGGCTCGCTCGTCGTGGTTTGCTTGTTTGCCATCGTGTTTCTCCTGCTCGAGCGGCTCAGCCGAACAGCTCTTCGACCGTCAGCCCGCGCTTGGCAGCGATCTCGGCCGGGGTGTTGGTGTTCTTCAGCGCGTCGAGCGTGGCGCGAACCAGGTTGTACGGGTTCGACGAGCCGAGGCTCTTGCAGACGATGTCGGTCACGCCCATCACCTCGAACACGGCGCGCATCGGGCCGCCGGCGATGATGCCGTCGCCAGGCTTCGCCGGTGCCATCAGCACGCGCGACGCGCCGTGCTCGCCGACCACCTTGTGCTGGATCGTGCCGTTCTTCAGCGCGACCTTGAACAGGTTGCGGCGGGCCGAGTCCATGGCCTTGGTCACGGCGACCGGCACTTCCTTGGCCTTGCCCTTGCCCATGCCGATGCGCCCATCGCCGTCGCCGACCACGGTCAGTGCGGCGAACGACAGCGTGCGGCCGCCCTTCACCACCTTGGTGACGCGGTTGACCGCGATCATCTTTTCCTTCAGACCGTCGTCACGACCTTCGTCCTGGACGCGGGGTTGAAACTTTGCCATCTTGATTCCTTAGAACTGCAGGCCGGCTTCGCGAGCGGCTTCAGCGAGCGCCTGGACGCGGCCGTGGTACGCAAAACCTGCGCGGTCGAACGCCACCTTGTCGATGCCGGCGGCTTTCGCCTTCTCGGCGATGCGCTTGCCGATGATCGTCGCGGCAGCGACGTTGCCGCCCTTGCCGGCCGTGCCCAGTTCCTTGCGGATGTCGGCTTCGGCGGTCGATGCGCTGGCCAGCACCTTGGAGCCGTCGTCGGAGATGACGCTGGCATAGATGTGCAGGTTGGTGCGGTACACCGACAGACGTGCGACGCGCTGCACGGCGATGCGTGCGCGGGTCTGGCGGGAGCGACGAACGCGCTGATCTTTTTTGTTCAGTGACATGTCATTCGCCCCTTATTTCTTCTTGGTCTCTTTGATGACGACCTTCTCGTCGACGTAGCGAATGCCCTTGCCCTTGTAGGGCTCCGGCGGACGGATCGCGCGGACCTCGGCGGCGATCTGGCCCACCACCTGACGGTCGGAACCGGAGATGACGATTTCGGTCTGGCTCGGGCACGCCACCTTCACGCCTTCGGGCATGTCCTTGGCGACCGGGTGCGAGAAACCGATCTGCAGGTTCAGCTTGCTGCCGGCGGCCGCGGCACGGAAACCGACGCCGACCAGCGACAGCTTCTTCTCGAAGCCCTTGCTGACGCCGTTGACCATGTTCGAGACCAGCGCACGCATCGTGCCCGACATCGCATCGGCCTCGACGCTGTCGTTCGCCGGGGCGAAGTTCAGCTTGCCGTTTTCGTTCTTGATTGTGACCAGGCTGTTGACGGGACGCACCAGCGTGCCCATCGCGCCCTTGACGCTGATCTGCTCAGCGGTGACCGACACGTCCACACCCTTCGGGAGCGGCAGCGGCATTTTTCCTACGCGAGACATGACCGTTACTCCTTAGGACACGTAGCAAAGGACTTCGCCGCCGATACCGGCCTGGCGCGCCTTGCGGTCCGTCATCACGCCCTTCGGCGTGGTCACGATCGCCACACCCAGACCGTTCATCACGTTCGGGATGTCGTGGCGACCCTTGTAGACGCGCAGGCCGGGACGGCTGACGCGCTCGATGTGCTCGATCACCGGCTTGCCGGCGTAGTACTTCAGGCCGATCTTCAGCTGCGGCTTGGCCGCATCGCCTTCGATCGCAAAACCGTCGATGTAGCCTTCGGCCTTCAACACCTCGGCGATCGCGGTCTTCAGCTTCGACGCCGGCATCACCACACTGACCTTCTGAACCATCTGCGCGTTGCGGATGCGGGTCAGCATGTCGGCGATAGGATCACTCATGCTCATTTGAAATATCTCCTGATCAGGTCAGATTCGATAAGCGCGGGGCTTACCAGCTGGCCTTGACGACGCCAGGGATATCACCCTTGAACGCCAGTTCGCGAATCTTGTTGCGGCCGAGACCGAACTTGCGGAAGGTGCCACGCGGGCGACCCGTCAGCTCGCAGCGGTTGCGCTGGCGCGTCGGGTAGGCGTTGCGCGGGAGCTTCTGCAGCTCGAGGCGCGCGGCGTAACGCTCTTCGTCGGACTTCTTCGCGTCGTTGGCGGTGCCCTTGAGCTCCGCATACTTCTTCGCGTACTTGGCGACGAGCTGGGTGCGCTTGAGTTCGCGCTGGATGAGGGAGGTTTTGGCCACGGGCTCGGTCCTTCAGTTCTTGAACGGGAACTTGAACGCGGTCAGAAGCGCCTTGGCCTCTTCGTCGTTCTTCGCCGTCGTGGTGATGCTGATGTTCAGGCCACGCAGCACGTCGATCTTGTCGTAGTCGACTTCAGGGAAAATGATCTGTTCCTTGACGCCGATGTTGTAGTTGCCGCGGCCGTCGAACGCACGGCCCGAGATGCCGCGGAAGTCGCGCACGCGGGGCAGCGCGATCGTCACGAAGCGGTCGAGGAACTCGTACATCTGCACGCCACGCAGGGTGACCATGCAGCCGATGGGCACGCCGTCACGGATCTTGAAGCCGGCGATCGCCTTCTTCGACTTCGTGACGACCGGCTTCTGGCCGGCGATCTTGGTCAGGTCGCTCACGGCGTGGTCCATGACCTTCTTGTCCGACACCGCTTCCGAGACGCCCATGTTCAGGGTGATCTTGGTGATGCGGGGCACCTGCATCGGCGACTTGTAGCCGAACTTCTCGACCAGTTCCGGCGAGATCTTGTCGCGGTAGATGGCCTGAAGGCGCGCGACCTTCGGAGCGGGGGAGTTGTTGCCGGTGGAGGCAGCTTGTTGCTTTGCCATGATCTTCCCTTAGGCCTTGATCTCGGCGCCGCTGGACTTGAAGACACGCACGCGCGTGACCTTGTTCGTCTTGGCATCGGTGCCGAGCTTGATGCCGACGCGATCGGCCTTGCCGGTGGCGGCGTTGAAAATCGCGACGTTCGACTGGTGGATCGACAAGGTCTTGTCGACGACGCCGCCGGTCGTGCCCTTCATCGGGTTCGGCTTGACGTGCTTCTTCACCACATTCACGCCCTCGACGACGATGCGGTCCTCGCTCTCGCGCGACAGCACGGTGCCCTGCTTGCCCTTGTCGCGGCCGGTCAACACGATGACCTGGTCGCCCTTGCGAATCTTGTTCATGGCCTGTCCTGTATATCTGGGGCGGCGCTCAGAGCACTTCGGGTGCGAGCGACACGATCTTCATGAAGCGCTCGGTGCGCAGTTCGCGCGTCACCGGCCCGAAGATGCGGGTGCCGATCGGCTCGAGCTTGGCGTTCAGCAGCACGGCGGCATTGCCGTCGAACTTGACGAGCGAGCCGTCCTGGCGACGCACACCCTTGGCGGTGCGAACGACGACGGCACTGTAGACCTCGCCCTTCTTCACGCGGCCACGCGGCGCGGCTTCCTTGATGCTGACCTTGATCACGTCGCCGATGGCGGCGTAACGGCGCTTGGAGCCGCCCAGCACCTTGATGCACATGACGGATTTCGCGCCAGTGTTGTCCGCGACGTCGAGCCGCGATTGCATTTGAATCATGTTGTCCTGTCCCCAACTTGCGGCACCACCCTGAAGTCAGTGTGAGTGCGGCAGTCTTGGGCCCGTTCGGGCAAAGAATCGTCAGATCCGAAATCACTTGCTGGTTCGTGCGAACCGCAGCCGATTTCGGCGAAGTCTTAGATTATGCAGTACTTTTGCGCACTGCGTCAATGATCTCAGGCCAGAACTTCCTTCGCCTGCTTCAGCATCGTGTCGGCGTCACTGACTTCGAACTTGCCAGGCGCCTCGACATTGAGCGTCTTGACGACGCCGTCGACGACCAGCATCGAGTAGCGGTTCGAGCGCAGACCCATTCCGCGCGCGGTCAGGTCGAGGGTCAGGCCCGTGGCCTTGGCGAAGTCGGCGCTGCCGTCGGCCATCATGCGGACCTTGCCGGCCGTGTGCTGATCGCGACCCCAGGCGCCCATCACGAAGGCGTCGTTGACGGACACGCACCAAATCTCGTCGACGCCGGCGGCCTTGAGCGCGTCGGCCTTCTCGACATAGCCCGGCACATGCTTGGCGGAGCAGGTCGGGGTGTAGGCGCCCGGGAGCGCGAACACTGCGATCTTCTTCCCCGCGGTCGACTTCTCGAGGTCGAAGGTGTTGGGGCCGAGCGAGCAGCCGTTGCCTTCGACTTCGACGAATTCCGAGAGGCTGCCTGCGGGCAGCTTGTCGCCAACTTTCAACATGTGGGGTCTCCTGAGGTGTTCTGAAAGGAAAAACGGCCGGGCGCCAGTATCAGCAATCCGACCGTTCGATGCGCGCGCGGTGGCTTAGACCACGATCGCCTTCTGGACGAGACGGGTCACGGTCCAGGCCTTGGTCTTCGAGATCGGGCGCGTTTCCGCGATCTCGACGACGTCGCCCATCTTGTACTCGTTGTTCTCGTCGTGCGCGTGGTACTTGCTCGACTTCGCGACGATCTTGCCGTACAGCTCGTGCTTGGTGCGGCGCTCGATCAGCACGGTGATGGTCTTGCTGCGCTTGTCGCTGACGACCTTGCCGACCAGCGTGCGGGTGTTCTTCGCCGGCTTGTCGGTCGCTGCGGCGGCGGTGGCTTGCTGCTCGCTCATTTCGTCGCTTCCTTCTTCTTCTGGGCCAGCACGGTCTTGGCGCGAGCGATGTCGCGACGCGTGTTGCCCAGCTGGGTGTGGTTGCTCAGGTTCTGCGTCGCCTTTTGCATGCGCAGGCCAAAGTGGGCCTTCAGCAGGTCGCCGATCTCCTTCTTGAGGCCGTCGACGTCCTTGGCACGGAGTTCAGATGCTTTCATGAATGTTCTCCTTACGCGCCGACCTGGCGCGCGACGAAGGTGCACTTCAGCGGCAGCTTGGCTGCGGCCAGGGTGAACGCTTCGCGTGCGAGCACTTCATCGACGCCGTTGATCTCGTACAGGACCTTGCCCGGCTGGATCTCGGCGACGTAGTACTCCGGATTGCCCTTGCCGTTGCCCATGCGGACTTCGGCCGGCTTCTGCGAGATCGGCTTGTCCGGGAAGATGCGGATCCAGATGCGGCCGCCGCGCTTCACGTGACGCGAGATCGCACGACGTGCGGCCTCGATCTGGCGCGCCGTCAGGCGGCCGCGCTCGGTGGCCTTCAGGCCGAAGTCGCCGAACGAGACGGCTGCGCCACGGGTGGCGACACCGGTGTTGCGGCCCTTCTGTTCCTTGCGGTATTTTCTGCGTGCGGGTTGCAGCATGCTTATTCTCCTTTGGCGTCAGGCGTCGCCGGCGCAGCGTCGGGCGCCGCAGCCTTGCGAACACGCTTGACAGCCGGTCCCTTGGGCGCGTCGCCGGCCGGTGCGGCCGGGGCTGCTGCGGCGGTGCCGGCGTCAGCCGGGCGATCGGTGCGCGGCGCGCCCCGGTCGAAACCACCACCACCACCCGGACGGCCACCACGGCCACCCGGCGCACCGCCCGGACCCCGCGGCGGGCCGCGGCGCGGGCCACGGCGATCGTCCTCGGCGCCCGGGGGCGTCACGATGCCGGGCGATTCGCCGTTGGCCAGGCGGTCGCCACGGTAGACCCAGCACTTCACGCCGATGATGCCGTAGGTCGTCTTGGCTTCGGAGAAGCCATAGTCGATGTCGGCCTTCAGGGTGTGAAGCGGCACGCGGCCTTCGCGGTACCACTCGCAACGCGCGATCTCGATGCCGTTCAGGCGGCCCGAGGACATCAGCTTGATGCCCTGGGCGCCCAGGCGCATCGCGTTCTGCATCGCACGCTTCATCGCGCGGCGGAACATGATGCGCTTCTCGAGCTGCTGCGTGATGCTGTCGGCGATCAGCTGCGCATCGACTTCAGGCTTGCGCACTTCCTCGATGTTGACAGCGACCGGCACGCCCAGGCGACGCGTCAGTTCGGCCTTCAGGTTCTCGATGTCCTCGCCCTTCTTGCCGATCACCACGCCCGGACGTGCCGAGTAAATGGTGATGCGGGCGTTCTTGGCGGGGCGCTCGATCAGGATGCGCGAGACGGCGGCGCTCTTGAGCTTGAGCTTCAGGTACTCGCGAACCTTCAGGTCTTCGGCCAGCATGGTCGCGAAGTTCTGGTTGTTCGCGTACCAACGCGAAGACCAGTTGCGCGTGACCGGCAGGCGGAACCCGGTGGGGTGAATCTTTTGTCCCATGGTCTTTGCCTTTAGTTGCCGACGGTGATGTAGATGTGCGCGGTCGGCTTGCTGATGCGGTTGCCGCGGCCCTTGGCCCGTGCGGAGAAACGCTTCAGCGTGGCGCCTTGCTCTACGAAGATCGTCTTGACCTTGAGTTCGTCGATGTCGGCACCGTCGTTGTGCTCGGCGTTCGCGATCGCGGACTCGAGACACTTCTTGATGATGCCGGCAGCGCGCTTGGGGGTGAAAGTCAGGATGTTGAGCGCCTGGTCCACCTTCTTGCCGCGGACCAGGTCGGCCACCAGCCGACCCTTGTCGGCAGACAGGCGAACACCGCGGACGATCGATTTGGTTTCCATCGTCGTCATCCTTATTTCTTGTTGGCCTTCTTGTCGGCCGGGTGCCCCTTGAACGTGCGGGTCAGCGCAAATTCACCGAGCTTGTGGCCGACCATCTGGTCGGTGATGTAGACCGGCACGTGCTGCTTGCCGTTGTGCACCGCGATCGTGATGCCGATGAAATCGGGCAGGATCGTCGAGCGGCGCGACCAGGTCTTGATCGGCTTCTTGTCCTTGATGGCAACCGCCTTCTCGACCTTCGCCTGAAGGTGATGGTCGACGAACGGGCCCTTCTTGAGTGAACGAGTCATTGCCGTTCCCCTTACTTCTTGCGACGCGCGACGATCATCGTCTGCGTACGCTTGTTGTTGCGAGTGCGGTAGCCCTTGGTCAGCGTGTTCCACGGCGACACAGGAGCCTGGCCCTCACCGGTACGACCTTCACCACCACCGTGCGGGTGATCCACCGGGTTCATGGCGACGCCACGAACCGTCGGGCGGATGCCCTTCCAGCGGATCGCGCCGGCCTTGCCGTACTGGCGCAGCTGATGCTCTTCGTTGGAAACTTCACCGATGGTCGCGCGGCAGTCGATGTGGATCTTGCGAACCTCACCCGAGCGCAGGCGGACCTGAGCGTAGATGCCTTCGCGCGCCAGCAGCGTCGCCGAAGTGCCGGCCGAACGCGCGATCTGCGCGCCCTTGCCGGGCAGCATCTCGATCGCGTGAATGATCGAGCCCACCGGGATGTTCTTGATCGGCAGCGTGTTGCCCGCCTTGATCGGCGCCTCGGCGCCGCTCATGATGGTGGCGCCCACTTCGAGACCGCGCGGGGCGATCACGTAGCGGCGCTCGCCGTCGGCGTAGCAGACCAGCGCGATGTGCGCGGTGCGGTTCGGGTCGTACTCGATGCGCTCGACCTTCGCCGGGATTGCATCCTTGTTGCGCACGAAGTCGACGACGCGATAGTGGTGCTTGTGACCACCGCCGCGATGGCGAATCGTGATGTGACCGTTGTTGTTGCGGCCCGCGTTCTGCATCTGGGGCTCGAGCAGCGATGCCTCGGGCTTGCCCTTGTACAGGTGCGGGTGCACCACCTTCACCATGCCGCGACGGCCTGGCGAGGTCGGTTTGATCTTGATGACAGGCATTACGCTGCCTCCCCGGAGAAGTTGAGCTCTTGGCCGGCCTTCAGCGACACGTACGCCTTCTTGACGTGGTCACGGCGGCCGATCGACTTGCCGAAGCGCTTGACCTTGCCCTTCTGAATCACGGTCGAGACGAACTCGACTTCGACCTTGAACATCAGTTCAACGGCGGCCTTGATCTCGGGCTTGGTGGCGTCGCGCAGCACCTTGAACAGCACCTGGTTGTGCTTCTCGGCAGCCATCGTCGCCTTTTCGGAAACGATCGGCGCCACCAGCACTTGCGCCAGACGGTCGGCCTGGTGCTTGGGCTTCGCAGCGGTAGCAGTAGTGGTTGCGTTCATGCCAGCATCTCCTTGAGTTGCTCGACAGCCGCCTTCGTCACGAGCACCTTCTTGAAGTGCACGAGCGCGAGCGGGTCGGCGTGACGCGGCTCGACGACCAGCACGTTGATCAGGTTGCGCGAGGCGAGCAGCAGGTTGTCGTCGAGCTGGTCGGTGATGACCAGCACCGAGTCCAGGCCCATCGCCTTGAACTTGGCAGCGAGATTCTTGGTCTTCGGCGAATCGACGGTCAGCGAGTCGACGACGGCCAGGCGGCCTTCGCGGGCCAGCTGGGAGAAGATGGCCGCCATGCCGGCGCGGTACATCTTCTTGTTGACCTTCTGGGTGAAGTTCTCGTCCGGGCTGTTCGGGAAGATCCGACCGCCTCCGCGCCACAGCGGCGACGAGGTCATGCCGGCGCGGGCACGGCCGGTGCCCTTCTGGCGCCACGGCTTCTTCGTCGAGTGCTTGACCATCGTGCGGTCGAGCTGGGCACGGGTGCCCTGCCGCGCGTTGGCCTGGAAGGCCACGACGATCTGGTGCACCAGCGCTTCGTTGTAGTCACGCGCGAACAGGGTGTCCGGCGCGTCGACCTTGCTGGTCGCCTGGCCTTGTTCGTTCAGGAGCTCGAGTTGCATTACTGGGCTCCCTTCTTGGCCTTGACCTTGATCGCCGGGCTCACGACCACGTGGCCGTTCTTCGCGCCAGGGACGGCGCCACGCACCAGCAGCAGCTGGCGGGCTTCGTCGATGCGGACGATGTCGAGGTTCTGGATGCTCTTGGTCACGTCACCGCGGTGGCCGGACATCTTCTTGCCCGGAAACACGCGGCCCGGGTCCTGCGCCATCGAGATCGAACCCGGCACGTTGTGCGAACGGCTGTTGCCGTGCGACGCGCGCTGCGAGCTGAAGTTGTGGCGCTTGATCGTGCCGGTGAAGCCCTTGCCGATCGAGGTGCCCTGCACGTCGACCAACTGGCCGACCGCGAACACGCCGCCCACGGCGACTTGCGCGCCCGGCTTGTATTCGGCAGCCACGTCAGCGGCGACACGGAATTCCTGCAGGATCTCGCCGGCCTCGACACCCGCCTTCGCGAAGTGGCCCGCTTCGGGCTTGGAGACACGGGAGGCCTTGCGTTCGCCGAAGGCGACCTGGATGGCGCTGTAGCCGTCGGTCTGCTCGGTCTTGACCTGGGCGACACGGTTGTTCGACACATCGAGCACCGTCACGGGAATGGCATCGCCATCGTCCGTGAAGATGCGCATCATGCCCACCTTGCGTCCCAGCAAACCGAGGCGATGGCCTGGATTGACTGTCGTCATAAAGTTTTCTCCAGCTCCCGTCGCTTGTTCACGATGAGAGCCTTTGTTCACGAGCCCGACATCGATTGGTCGGGTTGATAAGTTTTCCGTCGTCGCGCCGCCCTTGCGGGCACGCGAACGCGGAAAAGCCTGCGATTCTAGCACCAGCGGGCGAACCCGCAAGTGCCAGGCCTCGGGCGGGGCCTTCGGGACGAGCGCCGGGCCGCCCCAAGCCGGCCCGAGTCCCCTCGGGGGATCGGCTGACGTACTCGTCAGCCGAGGGGCTCACATCTCACTGCAGCTTGATCTCGACGTCGACGCCGGCCGGCAGGTCGAGCTTCATCAGCGCGTCGACCGTCTTGTCGGTCGGGTCGACGATGTCCATCAGACGCTGGTGCGTGCGGATCTCGAACTGGTCGCGCGACGACTTGTTGACGTGCGGCGAACGCAGGATGTCGAAACGCTGCATGCGGGTCGGCAGGGGCACCGGGCCCTTGACGATCGCGCCGGTGCGCTTGGCGGTGTCGACGATTTCGAGGGCCGACTGGTCGATCAACTTGTAGTCGAACGCCTTCAGGCGGATGCGGATCTTTTGCTTTTGCATGGTGGGGTCCGCCTTACTCGATGATCTTGGCAACGACGCCGGCGCCGACGGTGCGGCCGCCTTCACGGATGGCGAAGCGCAGGCCTTCTTCCATCGCGATCGGGTTGATCAGCTTCACGGTGATGCTGACGTTGTCGCCCGGCATGACCATTTCCTTGTCCTTCGGCAGCTCCACCGCGCCGGTCACGTCCGTCGTGCGGAAGTAGAACTGCGGGCGGTAGTTGTTGAAGAACGGCGTGTGGCGACCGCCCTCTTCCTTGCTCAGGACGTAGATCTCGGCCGTGAAGTGGGTGTGCGGCTTGACGCTGCCCGGCTTGCACAGCACTTGGCCGCGCTGCACGTCTTCGCGCTTGGTGCCGCGCAGCAGGATGCCGACGTTGTCGCCCGCTTGACCTTGGTCCAGCAGCTTGCGGAACATCTCGACGCCGGTGCAGGTGGTCTTCTGCGTCGGGGTGATGCCCACGATCTCGATTTCCTCGCCGACCTTGACGATGCCGCGCTCGACGCGACCGGTCACCACGGTGCCGCGGCCGGAGATCGAGAACACGTCTTCGACCGGCATCAGGAACGCGCCGTCAACGGCACGCTCGGGCGTCGGGATGTAGGTGTCGAGGGCTTCGGCCAGCTTCAGGATCGCGCCTTCGCCGAGTTCGCCCTTGTCGCCTTCCATGGCGAGCTTGGCGCTGCCGTGGATGATCGGGGTGGTGTCGCCGGGGAACTCGTACTTGTCGAGCAGCTCGCGCACTTCCATCTCGACGAGTTCGAGCAGCTCGGCGTCGTCGACCATGTCGCACTTGTTCAGGAACACGATGATGTACGGCACGCCGACCTGGCGGGCCAGCAGGATGTGCTCACGCGTTTGCGGCATCGGGCCGTCGGCGGCCGAGCACACCAGGATCGCACCGTCCATCTGGGCCGCGCCGGTGATCATGTTCTTGACATAGTCGGCGTGACCCGGGCAGTCGACGTGGGCGTAGTGCCGGTTCTTGGTCTCGTACTCGACGTGGGCGGTGTTGATCGTGATGCCGCGCGCCTTCTCTTCGGGGGCCGCGTCGATCTGGTCGTACGCCTTGGCCTCGCCGCCGAACAGCTTGCTCAGCACCGTCGTGATCGCTGCCGTCAGCGTGGTCTTGCCGTGGTCCACGTGACCGATCGTGCCCACGTTGACGTGCGGCTTGGTCCGCTCGAATTTGCCTTTTGCCATTTCAATATCTCCAGGGAGTAAAGAGCATTGCCAGTGTGGTGTTTAAGGTTTCCATCGAGGTACTGATTCGCGCGCCACTGGCAACGCGCGATGCCCCGAAGAAGACCAGCTTGAATATTTACTTGCCGCGCGCGGTGATGATCGCGTCGGCCACGTTCTTCGGAGCCTCGCTGTAGTGCTTGAACTCCATCGTGTACGTGGCACGGCCCTGCGACATCGAACGCAGCGTGGTCGAATAGCCGAACATCTCCGACAGCGGCACCTCGGCCTTGATGACCTTGCCGCCGCCGGGCATGTCGTCCATGCCCTGCACCATGCCGCGACGCGACGACAGGTCGCCCATCACGCCACCGGCGTAGTCTTCCGGCGTCTCGACTTCCACCGCCATCATCGGCTCCAGGATCACCGGGCCGGCCTTGCGGCAGCCGTCCTTGAAACCGAGCGACGCGGCCATCTTGAACGCGTTTTCGTTCGAGTCGACCTCGTGGTACGAACCGAAGGTCAGCGTGACCTTCACGTCGACCACCGGGTAGCCCGCCAGAACGCCGGCCGGCAGCGAATCTTCGACGCCCTTCTTGACCGCGGGGATGAACTCGCGCGGCACGACGCCGCCCTTGATCGCGTCGACGAACTCGAAGCCCTTGCCCGGCTCCTGCGGCTCGATCTTGAGCACGACGTGACCGTACTGGCCCTTGCCGCCCGACTGGCGCACGAACTTGCCTTCCACATCGGACACCGCCTTGCGGATCGTCTCGCGGTAGGCCACCTGCGGCTTGCCGACGTTGGCCTCGACACCGAACTCGCGCTTCATGCGGTCGACGATGATTTCGAGGTGCAGCTCGCCCATGCCGGAGATGATGGTCTGGCCCGACTCCTCGTCGGTGCGGACGCGGAACGACGGGTCTTCCTGGGCCAGGCGGCCCAGCGCGATGCCCATCTTTTCCTGGTCGGCCTTGGTCTTCGGCTCGACGGCCTGCGAGATCACCGGCTCCGGGAAGATCATCTTCTCGAGCGTGATGATCGCTTCCGGATCGCACAGCGTCTCGCCCGTCGTCACGTCCTTCAGGCCGACGCAGGCGGCGATGTCGCCGGCCAGGATTTCCTTGATTTCCTCACGCTGGTTCGCGTGCATCTGCAGGATCCGGCCGATGCGCTCCTTCTTGCCGCGGATCGGGTTGTAGACCGAATCGCCCGACTTCAGCACGCCCGAATAGACGCGCACGAAGGTGAGCTGGCCGACGTACGGGTCGGTCATCAGCTTGAACGCCAGCGCCGCGAACTTCTCGCTGTCGTCGGCGCGACGCTCGGTCGGCTTGTCGTCGTCGTCGGTGCCGGGCACGGGCGGGATGTCGATCGGCGACGGCATGAAGTCGATCACGCCATCGAGCATGCGCTGCACGCCCTTGTTCTTGAACGCGGTACCGCAGAACATCGGCTGGATCTCGGCCGCGATCGTGCGGGTGCGGATCGCGAGCTTGATCTCGGCCTCGGAGAGGTCACCCTCTTCGAGGTACTTGTTCATCAGCTCTTCGCTCGATTCGGCCGACGCCTCGAGCATGTTCTCGCGCCACTTCTTGGCTTCCTCGAGCAGCTCGGCCGGGATCTCGCGGTAGTCGAACTTCATGCCCTGCGAGGCCTCGTCCCAGATGATCGCCTTCATCTTGATCAGGTCGATCACGCCGGTGAAGTTCTCTTCCGCGCCGATGGGGATGACGATCGGCACCGGGTTGGCCTTCAGGCGAACCTTCATCTGGTCGTAGACCTTGTAGAAGTTCGCGCCGGTGCGGTCCATCTTGTTGACGAACGCCAGACGCGGCACCTTGTACTTGTTGGCCTGGCGCCAGACGGTCTCGGACTGCGGCTGCACGCCGCCCACGGCGCAGTACACCATGCACGCGCCGTCGAGCACGCGCATCGAGCGCTCGACTTCGATGGTGAAGTCGACGTGCCCCGGGGTGTCGATGATGTTGATGCGGTGCTCGGGGAAGCCCATCTCCATCCCCTTCCAGAAGCAGGTGGTGGCCGCCGACGTGATCGTGATGCCGCGCTCCTGCTCCTGCTCCATCCAGTCCATCGTGGCGGCGCCATCGTGCACTTCACCGATCTTGTGGTTCACACCGGTGTAGAACAGGATGCGCTCGGTGGTCGTGGTCTTGCCGGCGTCGATGTGAGCCGAGATACCGATGTTGCGATAGCGCTCGATGGGGGTCTTGCGGGCCATGATGGCACTCCAAATGCGTGGGCCGCTCGCGGGTTCGTACAAACCCGAGGAGCGGCCGTGTAACGGTTGAGTAGGGCTTAGAAGCGGAAGTGCGAGAACGCCTTGTTGGCTTCTGCCATGCGGTGCACTTCATCGCGCTTCTTCATCGCGCCGCCGCGGCCTTCGACAGCCTCCAGCAGCTCGTTGGCCAGGCGTTGCGCCATCGACTTCTCGCCGCGCTTGCGGGCCGATTCCTTGAGCCAGCGCATCGCGAGCGCCACGCGGCGCACCGGGCGAACTTCCACGGGAACCTGGTAGTTCGCACCGCCGACGCGGCGTGACTTCACTTCGACCATCGGCTTGATGTTGTTCAGCGCGGTGACGAAGATCTCGAGCGGGTCCTTGCCCGACTTCTTTTCGACCTGCTCGAGCGCACCGTAGATGATGCGCTCGGCGATGGCCTTCTTGCCCGATTCCATGATGACGTTCATGAACTTGGACAGATCAACCGAACCGAACTTGGGATCGGGGAGGATGTCCCGTTTGGGGACTTCGCGACGACGAGGCATTTCTCTTCCTTTGGCTTCAGTTGGCGCAGTGCTTTCGCACCCGCCGCGGACGGCACGCTGCGGCCATCCACTTACTCGGCAGGTCCGGGATTGGCCTGCCGCATGGGGGTGAAGGCTTTAAGCCTTCCTTCTTCGGGCTGGAAGGCCTTTAGGCCTTCTTCGGGCGCTTCGCGCCGTACTTGGAACGCGACTGCTTGCGGTCTTTCACGCCTTGCAGGTCGAGCGAGCCGCGCACGATGTGGTAGCGAACACCCGGCAGGTCCTTGACGCGGCCGCCGCGCACGAGCACGACGCTGTGCTCCTGCAGGTTGTGGCCTTCGCCGCCGATGTACGAGATGATCTCGAACCCGTTGGTCAGGCGAACCTTGGCGACTTTACGCAGCGCAGAGTTCGGCTTCTTCGGCGTCGTGGTGTACACGCGGGTGCACACGCCGCGTCGCTGGGGGCCGCCTTGCAGCGCCGGCGACTTGGACTTCGTGATCTCGGTCTCGCGACCGTGACGCACGAGCTGGTTGATGGTAGGCATTGGTAACTTGTTCCCGTTTGAAGTCACTGGTTTCCGGCGAACTAGCTACTGTGACCTGTCATTGGCCCAGCAAAGAGCGCAGCAGTGTCTGCCGAAAAGCCCTCGATTGTATGCCGCTCCGGCCAAGCCCGCAAGACAGACCCTTCGGCCCGGTGACAATGCAGGCATGTCCGTCCCTGCACCGGCCGCACCGACCGTCGTCCTCGACACGAATGCCGTGCTCGACTGGCTGGTTTTTCGCAACCCGGATTTCGAACCGCTGGGCGCGGCCATTGTCGCAGGCGGCGTCCGCTGGATCGCCACCCCGTGGATGCGCGAGGAACTGGCGCATGTGCTCGCCCGCGGCCATCTCGACGCCTGGAGTCCCGACCGACGGGCTGTCGAGGCGTGTTGGGAGCGGCACTGCGCGCAGCAGCCGGCCCCGGCGCCCGCCAGCCCACAGGGCAAATTCCGCTGCAGCGACCCGGACGACCAACCCTTCATCGACCTGGCGCGCACCGCCGGCGCCAGGTGGCTGGTCAGCCGCGACCGTGCGGTCCTGAAGTTGGCTCCCCGCCTGCGCGAGCACGGCGTCCTGGTGATTCCGCCGGGGGCGTGGCGCCCGCCCGTCGCAACCGACTGAAGCGGCACGGTCCATGAAAAAGGGCGACCGAAGTCGCCCTTGGGGAGTGTGCAGCGCGCCGCTTATTCGGCAGCGGCAGCGTCGGTCGCGGCATCGACCGCCGCGAGTTGCACGGCGGCCAGTTCCTCGGCCTCCTGCATCACGATGGCCTTGCGCTCGGCGTCGTCCATGGCTTCCTTGGCCTTGCGGGCGTCGTGGAAGGCCATGCCGGTGCCGGCGGGGATCAGACGACCGACGATGACGTTTTCCTTCAAGCCGCGCAGCTCGTCGCGCTTGCCCATGATGGCCGCCTCGGTGAGCACCCGCGTCGTCTCCTGGAAGGACGCCGCTGAGATGAAGCTGTCGGTCGACAGCGACGCCTTGGTGATGCCCAGCAGCACGTCGCTGTGCGTCGCCGGCAGCTTGCCCTCGGCCAGCGCCTTGTCGTTGCGCCCGAGCAGCTCGGAACGCTCGACCTGCTCGCCCAGGATGTAGCCGGTGTCACCCGGGTTGACGATCTGCACGCGGCGCAGCATCTGGCGAACGATCACCTCGATGTGCTTGTCGTTGATCTTCACGCCCTGCAGCCGGTAGACGTCCTGGACCTCGTCGACGATATAGCGCGCCAGTTCCTCGATGCCCAGCAGGCGCAGGATGTCCTGCGGATCCGCCGGCCCGTCGACGATCGACTCGCCCTTGTTGACCACCTGGCCCTCGTGGACCACGATGTTCTTTTCCTTCGGAACGAGCTCTTCGTAGACCTTGCCTTCCGGATCGGTGATCTGCAGACGGACCTTGCCTTTGGTCTCCTTGCCGAACGACACGGTGCCGGTCATCTCGGCCAGCGTGCCCTTGTCCTTCGGCGTGCGGGCCTCGAACAGCTCGGCCACCCGCGGCAGACCGCCGGTGATATCGCGCGTCTTCTGGCCTTCGACCGGGATGCGTGCCAGCACCTCGCCCGGCATCAGGTCCTGGCCGTCGCGGATCTGGATCAGCGAGCCGACCTGGAACGCGATCGTCACCGAGTGGTCGGTGCCGGGGATCTTGACCTCGTTGCCCTGAACGTCGAGCAGCTTGACCTGCGGACGCACGACCTTGGTCGCGCCGCGGCGCTTCGGGTCGATCACGACGAGCGTGGACAGGCCCGTCACTTCGTCCAGCTGCTTGGCGACCGTCAGGCCTTCCTCGACGTTCTCGAACTTCGCCTTGCCGGCGAATTCCGTGATGATCGGGCGGGTCAGCGGGTCCCAGTTGGCCAGCACCGTGCCGGCCTTGACCTGCTGGTCGGCCTTGATGCTGAGCAGCGCACCGTACGGCACCTTATGGCGCTCGCGCTCGCGACCGTGCTGGTCGGAGATGATGATCTCGCCGGAACGCGAGATCACCACCAGCTCGCCCTTGCCGTTGGTCACGTAGCGCATCGTCGCGTTGAAGCCGATGATGCCTTCGCTCTTCGCGTCGACGCTCGAGGCCACCGCCGCACGCGACGCCGCACCACCGATGTGGAACGTGCGCATCGTCAGCTGCGTGCCCGGCTCGCCGATCGACTGGGCCGCGATCACCCCGATCGCCTCGCCCATGTTGACCAGGCCGCCGCGGCCGAGGTCACGGCCGTAGCACTTGGCGCAGATGCCGAAGCGCGTCGCGCAGGTCAGCGCGGTGCGGACCTTGACCTCGTCGACGCCCGCCGCTTCCAGCGTGTCGAGGATGTCCTCGTCCATCAGCGTGCCGGCGCCGAGCAGGGTTTCCTGGGTCTCCGGGTGCTGCACCTCGATCGCGGTGACGCGGCCGAGGATGCGGTCGCGCAGCGACTCGATCACTTCGCCGCCTTCGACCAGCGCGCGCTGGTTCATGCCATTCTCGGTGCCGCAATCGTCCTCGATCACGACCAGGTCCTGCGTCACGTCGACCAGGCGGCGCGTGAGATACCCCGAGTTGGCAGTCTTCAGCGCCGTGTCCGCGAGGCCCTTGCGGGCACCGTGGGTCGAGATGAAGTACTGCAGCACGTTCAGGCCTTCACGGAAGTTCGCCGTGATCGGCGTCTCGATGATCGAGCCGTCCGGCTTGGCCATCAGCCCCCGCATGCCGGCCAGCTGGCGGATCTGCGCCGCAGAACCGCGCGCACCCGAGTCGGCCATCATGTAGATGGAGTTGAACGACTCCTGGTCCACCGTCTTGCCGTGGCGGTCGATCGTCTTCTGCTTCGACAGCTGGCTCATCATGACCTTGCCGACTTCGTCGCCGGTCTTGCCCCAGATGTCGACCACCTTGTTGTAGCGCTCGCCGGAGGTGACCAGACCCGAGACGTACTGCTGCTCGATCTCCTTCACTTCCTTCTCGGCGCGCTCGATCAGGCCGTGCTTTTCCTTCGGCACGAGCATGTCGTCGATCGCGATCGAGATGCCGGCCCGCGTGGCCAGGCGGAAGCCCGACTGCAGCAGCTTGTCGGCGAACACGACCGTGTCCTTCAGACCGCACTTGCGGAACGAGGTGTTGATCAGGCGCGAGATTTCCTTCTTCTTCAGCGCCTTGTTGATGTTGCTGAACGGCAGGCCCTTCGGCAGGATCTCCGACAGCAGCGCACGGCCGACCGTGGTGTCGACGAGCTGGGTCGACGCGGTGAATTCGCCGGTCTCCTTGTTCTTCGTGTACTCGGTCAGGCGGACGCTGATCTTCGTGGTGATCTCGACCACGTTGTTGTCGAGCGCGCGCTGCACTTCGCCGATGTCGGAGAAGATGATGCCTTCGCCCTTGGCGTTGATGCGGTCGCGCGTCGCGTAGTACAGGCCCAGCACCACGTCCTGCGACGGCACGATCGACGGCTCGCCGTTGGCCGGGAACAGGATGTTGTTCGACGCCAGCATCAGCGTGCGGGCTTCCATCTGCGCTTCGATCGACAGCGGGATGTGGACGGCCATCTGGTCGCCGTCGAAGTCGGCGTTGAAGGCTGCGCACACCAGCGGGTGCAGCTGGATCGCCTTGCCTTCGATCAGCACCGGCTCAAAGGCTTGAATGCCCAGGCGGTGCAGCGTCGGCGCGCGGTTCAGCAGGACCGGGTGCTCCTTGATGACTTCCTCGAGGATGTCCCAGACCACCGGCGTGCCGGATTCGACTTCCTTCTTCGCCGCCTTGATGGTCGTGGCGATGCCCATCGCTTCCAGGCGCGAGAAGATGAACGGCTTGAACAGCTCGAGCGCCATCAGCTTGGGCAGGCCGCACTGGTGCAGCTTGAGCGTCGGGCCGACCACGATGACCGAACGGCCCGAGTAATCGACGCGCTTGCCCAGCAGGTTCTGGCGGAACCGACCCGACTTGCCCTTGATCATGTCGGCCAGCGACTTCAGGGCACGCTTGTTCGCGCCCGTCATCGCCTTGCCGCGGCGGCCGTTGTCCAGCAGCGAGTCGACCGCTTCCTGCAGCATGCGCTTTTCGTTGCGCACGATAATTTCCGGCGCCTTCAGTTCGAGAAGGCGGGCCAGGCGGTTGTTGCGGTTGATGACGCGGCGGTACAGGTCGTTGAGGTCGGAGGTCGCGAAGCGGCCACCGTCCAGCGGCACCAGCGGGCGCAGGTCCGGCGGCAGCACGGGCAGCACTTCCATCACCATCCACTGCGGCTTGATGCCCGACTTCTTGAAGGCTTCCATCACCTTGAGGCGCTTGGAGTTCTTCTTGACCTTCAGCTCGGAGCCGGTCATGTCGTTGCGCAGCTTGTCGATCTCGACGTCGAGGTCGATCTCGGCCAGCAGCTTGTGCACACCCTCGGCGCCCATTAACGCGACGAACTCGTCACCGAACTCGGTTCGCTTCGCATCGAAGTCGTCCTCGGACATGATGCTGAACTTCTTCAGCGGGGTCATGCCCGGGTCGACGACGACATACGCCTCGAAGTACAGCACGCGCTCGATGTCGCGCAGCGTCATGTCGAGCACCAGGCCCAGGCGCGACGGCAGCGACTTCAGGAACCAGATGTGCGCGCACGGCGCGGCCAGGTCGATGTGACCCATGCGCTCGCGGCGAACCTTGGTCTGCGTCACTTCGACTCCGCACTTCTCGCAGATCACGCCACGGTGCTTCAGGCGCTTGTACTTGCCGCACAGGCACTCGTAGTCCTTGATCGGCCCGAAGATCTTGGCGCAGAACAGCCCGTCACGCTCCGGCTTGAAGGTGCGGTAGTTGATGGTCTCCGGCTTCTTGACTTCGCCGAACGACCAGGACCGAATTTTCTCGGGGGAAGCCAGGCCGATCTTGATGGCATCGAAGTGCTCATCCGGCGTGAACTGACGGAACAGATCGAGTAAACCCTTCATGTCTGTTTCCTTCCTTCTTAGTTGCGTTCGAGTTCGATGTCGATGCCAAGGGACCTGATTTCCTTGACCAAGACATTGAACGATTCCGGCATGCCGGCTTCGATGGCGTGCTCGCCCTTGACGATCGACTCGTACACCTTGGTGCGGCCATTGACGTCGTCGGACTTGACGGTGAGCATTTCCTGCAGCACGTAGGACGCGCCGTAGGCTTCGAGTGCCCACACTTCCATTTCACCGAAGCGCTGGCCGCCGAACTGGGCCTTGCCGCCGAGCGGTTGCTGCGTGACGAGCGAGTACGGGCCGGTGGAGCGCGCGTGCATCTTGTCGTCGACCAGGTGGTGCAGCTTCAGCACGTGCATGTAGCCGACCGTGACCGGGCGCTCGAACGCCTCGCCGGTGCGGCCGTCGTGCAGCGTGGCCTGCGTACGGGTTTCGGTCAGGCCCTTGGCCTTCGCGATGTCGTCCGGGTAGGCGAGCTTCAGCATCGCGCGGATCTCTTCTTCCGCGGCACCGTCGAACACCGGCGTCGCGAACGGCACGCCCTTGCTCAGGTTGCCGGCCATCTCGACGATCTCGGCATCGCTGAGGTCGTTCAGGCGCTCGCCCTTGCCGCCCGACTTGTTGTACAGCTCGTCGAGGAACTTGCGGATCTCGGCGACCTTGACCTGCTCGCGCAGCATCGTCTCGATGCGCTGGCCGATACCCTTGCCGGCCCAGCCGAGGTGAACCTCGAGCACCTGCCCGACGTTCATCCGCGACGGCACGCCGAGCGGGTTCAGCACGATGTCGCACGGCGTGCCGTCGGCCATGTACGGCATGTCTTCCACCGGCACGACCTTCGACACGACACCCTTGTTGCCGTGGCGGCCGGCCATCTTGTCGCCCGGCTGCAGGCGGCGCTTGACGGCCAGGTAGACCTTGACCATCTTCAGCACGCCGGCGGGCAGCTCGTCGCCCTGCGTCAGCTTCTTGCGCTTCTCCTCGAACGCGAGGTCGAAGCTGTGGCGCGTCTGCTCGAGCGAGTTCTTCACGCTCTCGAGCTGGCTCGCGACGGCTTCGTCGGCCGGGCGGATGTCGAACCAGTGGTACTTCTCGACGCTGGCCATGTAGGCCTTGTCGATGACCGTGCCCTTGGCGATCTTCTGCGGGCCGCCGTTGGCGGTCTGGCCCACCAGCAGCTTCTCGATCCGGTCGAACGCGTCGGCCTCGACGATGCGCAGCTGGTCGTTCAGGTCCAGGCGGTAGCGCTTCAGCTCGTCGTCGATGATCTGCTGGGCGCGCTTGTCGCGCGGGATGCCTTCACGGGTGAAGACCTGCACGTCGATCACGGTGCCGTTGGTGCCCTGGTCCACGCGCAGCGAGGTGTCCTTCACGTCGGACGCCTTCTCGCCGAAGATCGCGCGCAGCAGCTTCTCTTCCGGCGTCAGCGTGGTCTCGCCCTTGGGCGTGACCTTGCCTACCAGCGTGTCGCCCGGGTTCACCTCGGCGCCGACATACACGATGCCGGATTCGTCGAGGCGGCCGAGTTGCTGCTCGGAGAGGTTCGGGATGTCGCGGGTGATTTCTTCCGAGCCCAGCTTGGTGTCGCGTGCCATGACCACCAGCTCCTCGATGTGGATCGAGGTGTAGCGGTCGTCGGCGATCACGCGTTCGCTGATCAGGATCGAGTCTTCGAAGTTGTAGCCGTTCCAGGGCATGAAGCCGACCAGCATGTTCTGGCCCAGAGCCAGTTCGCCGATGTCGGTCGATGCGCCGTCGGCGATGATGTCCTCGGCCGACACCTTGTCACCGCGCTTGACGATCGGGCGCTGGTGGATGTTGGTGTTCTGATTGGAACGCTGGTACTTGATCAGGTTGTAGATGTCGACGCCGACTTCACCGGCGACCGTTTCCTTGTCGTTGACGCGGATCACGATGCGGTTGGTGTCGACGTAGTCCACGATGCCGCCGCGCTTGGCGGCGACGACGGTGCCCGAGTCCTTCGCGGCGACGCGTTCGACGCCGGTACCGACCAGCGCCTTTTCGGGACGCAGGGTCGGCACGGCCTGGCGCTGCATGTTGGCGCCCATCAGCGCGCGGTTCGCATCGTCGTGCTCGAGGAACGGCACGAGCGAGGCGGCCACCGAGACGATCTGTGTCGGCGCCACGTCCATGTACTGGATGCGCTCGGCCGAGGTCAGGATCGACTCGCCGTTGTCACGCGCGGAGACCAGCTCGTCAATCAGCTTGCCTTCCGCGTCGAGCGTGGCCGAGGCCTGCGCGATCACGTACTTGCCTTCTTCGATCGCCGACAGGTAGTCGATCTGCATCGTCACCTTGCCGTCGGCCACGCGCCGGTACGGGGTTTCGAGGAAGCCGTACTCGTTCAGCTGGGCGTACAGCGCCAGCGAGTTGATCAGGCCGATGTTCGGGCCTTCCGGCGTCTCGATCGGGCAGACACGACCGTAGTGGGTCGGGTGCACGTCGCGCACCTCGAAGCCGGCGCGTTCGCGGGTCAAACCGCCCGGCCCGAGGGCCGAGACACGACGCTTGTGCGTGATCTCGGAGAGCGGGTTGGTCTGGTCCATGAACTGCGACAGCTGCGATGCGCCGAAGAACTCCTTCAGCGCCGCGGAAATCGGCTTGGAGTTGATCAGGTCGTGCGGCATCAGCGCTTCGGTTTCCGCTTGACCGAGGCGTTCCTTGACGGCCTTCTCGATCCGCGCCAGGCCCGAGCGGTACTGGTTCTCGGCCAGCTCGCCGACGCAACGCACGCGGCGGTTGCCGAGGTGGTCGATGTCGTCGACCTCGCCGCGGCCGTTGCGCAGCTCGACGAGGATCTTGACGACGTCGAGGATGTCCTCGTTCGACAGCGTCATCGCGCCTTCCGGCACGTCGCGGCCGACACGGGCGTTGAACTTCATGCGGCCGACGCGCGACAGGTCGTACGTGTCCGCCGAGTAGAACAGGCGATGGAACAGGGCCTCGACCGCGTCTTCGGTCGGCGGCTCGCCGGGGCGCATCATGCGGTAGATGGCCACGCGCGCCGCCAGCTGGTCGGCGGTTTCATCCGCGGCCAGGGTCTGCGAGATGTACGCGCCTTCGTCCAGCTCGTTGGTGTACAGCGCCGGGATTTCCTTGATGCCGGCGGCGCGCAGCTTCTTCAGCAGCGTTTCGGTCAGCTCGTCGTTGGCCTTGGCCAGGATCTCGCCGGTGTCGGCGTCGACGACGTTGCGGGCCAGCATGCGGCCCATCAGGTAGTCCTCGGGGACGCTGATGAACTGCGTCTCCGACTGCTCGATCGCGCGCACATGGCGGGCAGTGATGCGCTTGTCCTTCTCGACCACGACGACACCGTTCTTGTCGGTGATGTCGAAGCGCGCCACTTCACCGCGCAGGCGGTCGGCGACGAATTCGAGCTGCGCGCCCGAGTCCATCAGGCGGAAGTTGTCGAACACGAAGAAGTTCGCGAGAATCGATTCCGGGTTCAGGCCGATCGCCTTCAGCAGGATCGTGACCGGCATCTTGCGGCGGCGGTCGACGCGGAAGTACAGGATGTCCTTCGGGTCGAACTCGAAGTCGAGCCACGAGCCGCGGTACGGGATGATCCGGGCCGAGAACAGCAGCTTGCCGCTCGAGTGCGTCTTGCCCTTGTCGTGCTCGAAGAACACGCCCGGCGAACGGTGCAGCTGCGAGACGATCACGCGCTCGGTGCCGTTGACGATGAACGAGCCGTAGTCGGTCATGAGCGGCACTTCGCCCATGTAGACCTCTTGCTCCTTGATTTCCTTGACCGTCTTGGCCTGCGGGCTCTCACGGTCATAGATGATCATCTGCAGCTTCGCGCGCACGGCAGCTGCATATGTGAGACCACGCACCTGGCACTCGCGCGTGTCGAACGCGGGCTTGGCCATGTTGAATTCGATGAACTTCATCTCCACGAACCCGTTGTGCGAGACGATCGGGAAGGCGGAGAGGAATGCGGCCTGGAGGCCTTCGGGCTTGCGCTTTTGCGGCGGTACGTCCTTCTGCAGGAAGGCGACGTACGATTCCTTCTGCATCGTCAGCAGATAGGGGACATTGAGGACACTCTCGCGTTTACCGAAGCTCTTGCGAATACGCTTGCGCTCGGTATAGCTGTAGGGGGTTGTTTGCTGCGCCATACACACTCCGTCTCAGGGAACTCGGCCCGGCCTAGGCTCCGCTCCCGTCGGCGACTGTCTTACGAACCCAGGCTCCTGCCGCAGGAGGGGGGTTCGAAGCTTGGTGGTTGGCCACTACCAACCGCTGGCGGACAACCCCGGCGTTGCACCGGAGCCCGACCAAACCCGCTCTCTGCAGTCGGATCAGAGAGCTTTTGAAAACACTTGAAAGAACCCTCGATTGTCGAGGTTCGCGCTTTCAAGTGCTCTCACAAGGGCTTACACCCCGAGAAAGCACAAAAGGCTGGGGGCCGAAAACGGCACCCAGCCCCGTGCAAAGCATCGAATTACTTGATTTCGGCCTTCGCGCCGGCGTCAACCAGCTTCTTCAGGGCGGCATCGGCGTCGGCCTTGGCCACCGCTTCCTTCACGGCCTTCGGCGCGCCGTCGACCAGGTCCTTGGCTTCCTTCAGGCCCAGGCCCGTCAGTTCGCGCACGGCCTTGATGACCGAAACCTTGTTCGCGCCGGCTTCCAGCAGCATCACGTTGAATTCGGTCTGCTCTTCGGCAGCCGCTGCGGCCGCGCCGCCACCGCCGCCGGCAGCCGGAGCCGCCATCGCAGCGGCCGACACGCCGAACTTCTCTTCGATCGCCTTGACCAGTTCGTTGAGGTCCATCACCGACATGCTGTCGAGGGCGGTCAGGAATGCGTCTTTATCGAATGCCATTTTGATTTCCAGTTCAGTAGATAGTTACAAAGATCGATCGTTCAAGGTCAGGCGGCGGGGGCTTCCGCGGCCGGCGCTTCGGCAGCGGGTGCTGCTTCGGCGGCGGGAGCCGCAGGTGCGCCTTCGGCCTTCTTCTCGGCGATGGCTGCCAGCACGCGCGCCATGCGCGAGACCGGCGATTGCATCAGGCCGAGCAGCTGGGCCAGCAGGACTTCCTTGCTCGGAATGTTCGCGAGCGACTTGACGCCCTCGGCATTCAGAGACTTGCCTGCGTAGGCGCCACCCTTGACGATCAGCTTGTCGTTGCCCTTGGCAAAGTCCGACAGGACCTTGGCCGCGGCGACAGCGTCTTCGGAAAAACCATAGATCAGCGGGCCGACCATGCTCTCCGAGGCCACCTCGAACGGCGTGCCCGCAACGGCGCGACGAGCCAGCGTGTTCTTCAAGACATGAAGATACACACCCTTCTCGCGCGCGGTCTTGCGCAGAACGTCCAAGTGAGCCACGGTGAGGCCACGGTATTCAGCCAGCGCCAGCGTCTGTGAGCGCGCCACTTGGGCTGCCACGTCGGCCACGACGGTCTGCTTCTCGCTTTTGTTGAGACTCAAGGTCTACTCCTCACATCATGTGTTCTTCGCCTGTCGCCAGGCTCCGAACACCCCAAGGTAATCAGCGAAACAACCGAACCGGAACTCGAGAATTCCTCTTCGGTGAGCCGCCATCTGCGCTGGCTTGTTGCAAGACTCGCGTCTTGCCGTCCATTAAGCGACCACAAGGATCACACCAGCGGTCTTGGATGACCTGCGCTCGCCTTGCGGTTCGCGCAGCCCACCAAACTCATTCAGACCGACGCCAGACTCGCGTCGATCGTCACTCTTCTATTACGCGGCGACAGCCGACGCGTTGATCGACGCGATGTCGACGCGCGCGCCCACACCCATCGTCGAGCTCAGCGCGACCTTGCGCAGGTAGATGCCCTTGCTCGACGCCGGCTTGGCCTTGTTCAGGGCCTCGATCAGCGCGCGCAGGTTGCCGACCAGCTTGTCGGACTCGAACGAACGGCGGCCGATCGTGGCGTGCACGATGCCGGCCTTGTCGACGCGGAACTGCACCTGGCCGGCCTTCGCGTTGCGAACCGCCTGGGCCACGTCGGGCGTCACGGTGCCGACCTTCGGGTTCGGCATCAGGCCGCGCGGGCCGAGGATCTGGCCGAGCGTACCGACGATGCGCATCGTGTCCGGCGAGGCGATCACGACGTCGAAGTTCAGGTTGCCGGCCTTGACCTGTTCGGCCAGGTCTTCCATGCCGACGACGTCCGCGCCGGCGGCGCGGGCTTCCTCAGCCTTGGCGCCCTGGGCGAACACGGCGACGCGCTTCGTCTTGCCGGTGCCGTTGGGCAGCACGACGGCGCCGCGGACGACCTGGTCGGACTTCTTCGCGTCGATGCCGAGTTGCACGGCGACGTCGATCGATTCGTCGAACTTCGCGACCGCGCATTCCTTGACGATCGCCAGGGCGTTGTCGACCGGGTACAGCTTGGTCGTCTCGACCTTGCCGACGAGTGCCTTCTGGCGCTTGGTGAGCTTGGCCATGATCAGATCACTCCTTCCACGGTGATGCCCATCGAGCGGGCGGTGCCGGCGACGGTGCGCACGGCGGCGTCGAGGTCGGCGCCGGTCAGGTCCTTGATCTTGATCTTCGCGATCTCTTCAGCCTGCGCGCGCGTGAGCTTGCCGACCTTGTCGGTGTGCGGCTTCGGCGAGCCCTTGTCGAGCTTCAGCGTCTTCTTGATCAGCACCGACGCGGGCGGGCTCTTCAGCACGAACGTGAACGACTTGTCCGCGAACGCGGTGATCACGACCGGCAGCACGAGGCCGGGTTCCATCGACGAGGTCTGGGCGTTGAACGCCTTGCAGAACTCCATGATGTTCAGGCCGCGCTGGCCCAGGGCCGGGCCGATCGGGGGCGAAGGGTTCGCCTTGCCCGCGGGGACTTGCAGCTTGATCAAGCCGACAATTTTCTTTGCCATCTCTACTCTCCAATTCGACTCGGTCGCTGACGCGGTTGAGCCGTTGAGTCAAACGCCAAGGACTGGTTACCTTGGCTCCTCCTGCCCGGATCTCGTCCCGGGCTGGCTACGGGCGAGGCTCTGGAGCGCCTCGCCAAGCTCGTCAAACCTTTTCGACCTGCGCGAAGTCGAGTTCCACCGGGGTGGCCCGACCGAAGATCGTGACCGAGACGCGAACCTTGGACTTGTCGTAGTTGACGTCCTCGACCGCACCATTGAAGTCGGTGAACGGGCCTTCCTTGATGCGCACCAGCTCGCCCACTTCCCACTGGACCTTCGGGCGCGGTTTCTCGACACCCTCTTGCATCTGGTGGACGATCTTCAGCACCTCGGCTTCCGAGATCGGCGACGGCCGGTTCTTGGCACCGCCGACGAAGCCGGTGACCTTGCTGGTGTGCTTGACTAGGTGCCAGGTGTCGTCACCCATCTCCATCTCGACCAGCACGTAGCCGGGGAAGAAACGGCGCTCGGACACGGACTTCTTGCCGTTCTTCAGCTCGACGACCTCTTCCATCGGCACCAGGATGCGGCCGAACTTGTCCTGCAACTCCGAGCGGTCGATACGCTCGCGCAGGTTGCGCTCGACGGCCTTTTCCATGCCGGAGTAGGCGTGCACGACGTACCAGCGCTTGTTCGTGGCGGGCGCGACGGTCTCGGGCGTCACGACGGCGGTGTTGAGTTCTTCGGTCATAGGATGTGTGCCTCAGCGGGCCCTCAACGCTTCCAGCCCAGGATCAGGTCGTACAGCAGCCACTCGAGCGTCTTGTCGGTCAGGAACAGGAACAGCGCCATCACGAACACGAACGCGAACACGTAGGCGGTCATCTGCAGCGCCTCCTTGCGGGTCGGCCAGACGACCTTCTTGACCTCGCGGATCGAGTCGCGGCCGTAGGCGATCAGTTCCTTGCCCGTCTCCGAGGTGAAGAAGGTGGCGACCGCGGCGGCGAGCAGCACCATCAGCGCGCCGACGCGCACCCACAGGTCCTGCCTGGCCAGCATGTAGAACACGACCACGGCGGCCACGACCAGCACGCCGGCGACGGCCAGCTTGGCCTTGTCTGCGCCGGTGGAGATCGTTTCGACTTGTGGAGGATTGGCCATGGTGTTGATTTCGATTCGTCGCGGTGGCGGCCCCAAAAGCCGTACCGCCTACTAGCAGCAAAGCCCGCCGGCCCCTTTCAGGACTTTGCGGGCTGCTGATGGATTCGCCAGCTGCTCAGTTAGCTGGCAGGGGCGGAGGGCATCGAACCCCCAACCTCTGGTTTTGGAGACCAGCGCTCTGCCAATTGAGCTACGCCCCTGTGGAACCCTCTTACTCGATGATCTTGGCAACGACGCCGGCACCGACGGTGCGGCCGCCCTCACGGATGGCGAAGCGCAGGCCTTCTTCCATCGCGATCGGGTTGATCAGCTTCACGGTGATGCTGACGTTGTCGCCCGGCATGACCATTTCCTTGTCCTTCGGCAGCTCCACCGCGCCGGTCACGTCCGTCGTGCGGAAGTAGAACTGCGGGCGGTAGTTGTTGAAGAACGGCGTGTGGCGACCGCCCTCTTCCTTGCTCAGGACGTAGATCTCGGCCGTGAAGTGGGTGTGCGGCTTGACGCTGCCCGGCTTGCACAGCACTTGGCCGCGCTGCACGTCTTCGCGCTTGGTGCCGCGCAGCAGGATGCCGACGTTGTCGCCCGCTTGACCTTGGTCCAGCAGCTTGCGGAACATCTCGACGCCGGTGCAGGTGGTCTTCTGCGTCGGGGTGATGCCCACGATCTCGATTTCCTCGCCGACCTTGACGATGCCGCGCTCGACGCGACCGGTCACCACGGTGCCGCGGCCGGAGATCGAGAACACGTCTTCGACCGGCATCAGGAACGCGCCGTCAACGGCACGCTCGGGCGTCGGGATGTAGGTGTCGAGGGCTTCGGCCAGCTTCAGGATCGCGCCTTCGCCGAGTTCGCCCTTGTCGCCTTCCATGGCGAGCTTGGCGCTGCCGTGGATGATCGGGGTGGTGTCGCCGGGGAACTCGTACTTGTCGAGCAGCTCGCGCACTTCCATCTCGACCAGCTCGAGCAGTTCGGCGTCGTCGACCATGTCGCACTTGTTCAGGAACACGATGATGTACGGCACGCCGACCTGGCGGGCCAGCAGGATGTGCTCACGCGTTTGCGGCATCGGGCCGTCGGCGGCCGAGCACACCAGGATCGCCCCGTCCATCTGGGCCGCGCCGGTGATCATGTTCTTGACGTAGTCGGCGTGCCCGGGGCAGTCGACGTGGGCGTAGTGCCGGTTCTTGGTCTCGTACTCGACGTGGGCGGTGTTGATCGTGATGCCGCGCGCCTTCTCTTCGGGGGCCGCGTCGATCTGGTCGTACGCCTTGGCCTCGCCGCCGAACAGCTTGCTCAGCACCGTCGTGATCGCTGCCGTCAGCGTGGTCTTGCCGTGGTCCACGTGACCGATCGTGCCCACGTTGACGTGCGGCTTGGTCCGCTCGAATTTGCCTTTTGCCATTTCAATATCTCCTGTTTGGTGCCCATGGCGCGGATCGAACGCGCGACCTCTCCCTTACCAAGGGAGTGCTCTACCACTGAGCCACATGGGCACTGATCACAATCAAATCAGTACAGGTTTGGCGGCCGCGGCGACCAAACCTGTGCTGACGAGACCTTGGAGCGGGAGACGGGAATCGAACCCGCGTCATCAGCTTGGAAGGCTGGGGTTCTACCATTGAACTACTCCCGCCCGGGAGCCACTCGCTTCACCTCTTCAATACACGCTCATCCTGGTGGAGGGGGCTGGATTCGAACCAGCGTACTCGTAAGAGGGCAGATTTACAGTCTGCTGCCATTAACCACTCGGCCACCCCTCCAAGACGAACCGCGGAGTATAGCAGGGAAAAATGGCGTCGCCGGGCGCCCTCTCACCAGCGGATCGCTGATCCGCGACGAGTGGAAGCCAGAAAAGCGTTCGCCCGGCTGAAGTGCCGACAGCCGATGAACGGAACGGGCGGTCGAGTGGCCGATAGCGGTGAGGGGTGATTGGCCTCCAGCACCAGGTGGGCCGCCGGCCCGAGCCGTTCCACCAGCGCGCGCTTGCGCTGCGCCGAGGCACCCCAGAGCATGAACACCGTCGGCGCGGGTTGCGCGGCGACGCGGGCGAGCAATGCATCGGTCAGCACCTCCCAACCCCGACCCGCGTGGCTGGCCGGCGCGCCGTCTTCGACCGTCAAGGCGCTGTTGAGCAGCAGCACGCCCTGACCCGACCACGGGCTCAGATCATCGACACAGCTTGACGCAGCACCGGTGTCGGCACTCACTTCCTTCAGGATGTTGCGCAGACTGGGCGGCAATTTGCGCTGCCCGGGCGCCACCGAAAACGCCAGACCCTGCGCCTGCCCGGCACCGTGGTACGGATCCTGGCCGACGATCACGACGCGCATCGCCTCGGGGGGGCCGTACTCGAGCGCACGCAACACATGCTGCGGGTAGATGACGGCCCCCTCGTGCAGACGCTGGTCGACGAACGCAGCGAGGGCGCGGCCGGCATGGCTCTGGATGAACGGATCGGTGACATCGCGCCAGGCGGCCGGCACGCGGTCGAACACCGCCTCGAGCGGCTCGCGCAGACGGTTGTCGGGCGCGGCCTCCGTGACGAACAGGCCGGCCTGCGACACGCTCAACCGAACAGCGCCGCCAGCGCTCGGCCCGGATCGGGGGCGCGCATGAACGCCTCGCCGACGAGGAACGCGTGGACGCCGGCATCGCGCATGCGCTGCACGTCGTCCTGCGCCAGGATGCCGCTTTCGGTCACCAACAGGCGTTCGGCCGGCACGCGCGGCAGCAGGTCCAGCGTGGTCTGCAACGTCACCTCGAAAGTGCGAAGGTTGCGGTTGTTGATCCCCACCAACGGCGTCTTCAGGCGCAGTGCGCGGTCGAGTTCGGCGCCGTCGTGCACCTCGACCAGCACCGCCATGCCGAGTTCGTGGGCCTGGGCTTCCAGATCCGCCATCAGCGCGTCGTCGAGGCAGGCGGCGATCAGCAGGATGCAGTCGGCGCCCATCTCGCGGGCCTCGAAGACCTGGTAGGCGTCGACCATGAAATCCTTGCGCAGGACCGGCAGGCTGCAATTCGCGCGTGCCTCGCGCAGGTAGGCCGCGCTGCCCTGGAAGAAGTTGACATCGGTGAGCACGCTCAGCGTCGCGGCGCCATGCGTCTCGTAGCGCTCGGCGATCGCGGCCGGCACGAAGTTGGCACGCAGCACGCCCTTGCTCGGGCTGGCCTTCTTGACCTCGGCGATCACGCCGGCCCGCCCGGCAGCGATCTTGCCGCGGACCGCGCCGACGAAGTCGCGCTGCCCGCCGAGTTGCTCGGCATCGCGCCGCAGCGAGGGCAGGTCGCGCTTGCGCCGCGCCAGCGAGATCTCGTCGCGCTTGACCGCGACGATCTTGTCCAGGATGTCGCTCATGCTGCCGCCAGTTCCTTCGTCCGCGCGACGAACTGATGCATCTTGGCCAGCGCCTTGCCCGTGGCCAGCGCATCGCGCGCCATCGACACCCCGGCGAGCATCGACGGGGCGACATTCGCGGCATACAGCGCGACGCCGGCGTTGAGGATCACGATGTCGCGCGCCGGACCGGGCTCGTTGTCCAGCACCGACTGCAGCAGCGCCATCGATTGCGCCGGCGTCTCGACCTTCAGCGCCCGGTTGCTCGCCATCGTCAGGCCGAAATCCTCCGGGTGGATCTCGTACTCGTGGATGCCGCCGTCCTTGTACTCGCCGACCATCGTGGCGGCGCCAAGCGACACCTCGTCCATGCCATCGCGCCCGTAGACGACCACGGCGTGCTCGGCGCCCAGCCGCTGGAGCGCGCGGACCTGGATGCCCACCAGGTCGGGGTGGAACACGCCCATCAGGATGTTCGGCGCGTCGGCCGGGTTGGTCAGCGGCCCGAGGATGTTGAAGATCGTGCGGATGCCGAGCTCCTTGCGCACCGGCGCGACGTTCTTCATCGCCGGGTGATGGTTCGGAGCGAACATGAAGCCGATGCCCGTGTCGGCGATGCACTGCGCGATGGCAGCAGGCGGCAGCGCGAGCGAGACGCCCATCGCCTCGAGCACGTCCGCGCTGCCCGACTTGCTGCTGACGCTGCGCCCGCCGTGCTTGCTGACGCGCGCACCCGCCGCGGCGGCGACGAACATGCTGCAGGTCGAGATGTTGAAGGTGTGCGAGCCGTCGCCACCGGTGCCGACGATGTCGACCAGGTGCGTGCGGTCGGCGACCTCGACCTTGGTCGAGAACTCGCGCATCACCTGCGCCGCGGCGGTGATCTCGCCGATCGTCTCCTTCTTGACCCGCAAGCCGACCAGCAGCGCCGCCATCATCACCGGCGACATCTCGCCGCTCATGATGCGCCGCACCAGCGACAGCATCTCGTCGTGGAAGATCTCGCGGTGGTCGATGGTGCGCGTCAGCGCGTCGAGGTTGTTGATCGTCATGGCCGCAACTCCAGGAAGTTCTTCAGCATCGCATGACCATGCTCGGTCAGGATCGATTCGGGGTGGAACTGCACGCCTTCGAGCGGCGTGGCGGTGCCGGCCAACGCGCGGTGACGCACGCCCATGATCTCGCCGTCCTGCGACGTGGCAGTCACGTCGAGCGACGCCGGCAGCGTCGCGCGCTCGATCACCAGCGAGTGGTAGCGGATCACCGTGAACTCGCGCGGCAGCGCGGTGTAGACGCCGCGCTCGTCGGTCGTGATCACGTCGGTCTTGCCGTGCATCTGCGTCTGCGCGCGGATCACCTTGCCGCCCAGCGCCGCGCCGATCGCCTGGTGGCCCAGGCACACGCCGAGGATCGGCAGCCGGCCGGTGAACGCCTCGATCGCGGCGATGCACACGCCTGCTTCGGCCGGCGAGCACGGGCCCGGCGAGAGCACCAGCCTGTCGGGCTTCAACGCGCCGATGCCGGCCACGTCGATCTCGTCGTTGCGCAGCACTTTCACGTCCTCGCCGAGCTCGGCGAAATACTGCACCAGGTTGAAGGTGAAGGAGTCGTAGTTGTCGATCATCAGCAGCATGGTCGACTCCGTCAGACAGGCAAGCGCCGCTGCGGCTCGGCGCGGTGCAGATAAGCGGTGAACAGGTCCCGCGGCGGCGCGGCGGCGATGCGTTTGAGCATCTGGCCGACTTCGCCGCGGTGATAGCTGCCGTGCGTGAGCACGTGGCCGAGCATCTCCTCGCGCGTCATGCGGCCATGCTGGCCGTCGGTGAACGTGAAATCGACCGCCTGCGCCAGCTGCGGCGGCGTCATCGCATCGACGAGTTCGAGGTAGCCCTGGTCGGACGCGCGCACGGCCTCGCGCAAGGCGTCGAGTTCCGGCGTGTGCGGCGTGTTGGTCGAGGCGTATCCGTGGGCCTCGCCGCGCAGGTGGGCGGCGAAGATCCGGTCGACGACGTGGATGTGGTTCAGCAGCCGGATGATCGCGTGGCGCTCGGTGGCGTGCGCCTCGGCATCCAGCTCGCCGACCACGTCGAAGAACGCCTGGTTGATCGCCGCCTTCTGGCGGAACAACGATTGCAGCAAGCTCATGTCAGAAGCCCTCCTCGACCAGCTCGGCGGCACGGATCAGCGCGCGCGCCTTGGCTTCGGTCTCGCGCCATTCCATCTCCGGGACCGAATCGGCGACGACGCCGGCGGCCGCCTGCACGTACAGCACCTGGTCCTTGACGATACCGGTGCGGATCGCGATCGCCACGTCCATGTCACCGGCGAAGCTCAGGTAGCCGCAGGCGCCGCCGTAGATGCCGCGCTTGACCGGCTCGAGCTCGTCGATGATCTCCATCGCACGGATCTTCGGCGCGCCGGTCAGGGTGCCGGCCGGGAAGGTCGCGCGCAGCACGTCGAGGTTGGTCATGCCGTCCTTCAGCAGGCCTTCGACGTTGCTGACGATGTGCATCACGTGCGAGTAGCGCTCGACCGTGAACGCCTCGGTCACCTTGACGCTGCCGGTCTTCGCGATGCGGCCGATGTCATTGCGCGCCAGGTCGATCAGCATCACGTGCTCGGCGCGCTCCTTCGGGTCGTCCTTCAGCTCGACCTCGAGTGCCTTGTCGAGCTCCGGCGTCGCGCCGCGCGGGCGGGTGCCGGCGAGCGGTCTGATCGTGACCTTGTCGCCCTCGGGCACGCGCTCGTGGCGCACCAGGATCTCGGGCGATGCGCCGACGATCTGGAAATCGCCCATGTCGTAGAAGTACATGTACGGCGACGGGTTCAGCGAGCGCAGCGCCCGGTACAGACTGAGCGGCGACTCGGTGTAGCGCTTGCGCAGCCGCTGCCCCACCTGCACCTGCATCATGTCGCCGGCCGCGATGTACTCCTTGGCGCGCAGCACCGCGGCGATGTAGGCCTCCTTGCCGAACTCGCGCTCCACGCCGTGCGCCGCGCCGCGCTTGACTGCCGGGGCGGTGACGCTGTACTTGAGCTTGTCGCCGAGGTCGGCCAGACGCCGCTTGGCGTGGTGGAAGGCTTCGGGCTCGGCCGGGTCGGCGTAGACAATCAGGTAGAGGCGGCCGGACAGGTTGTCGATCACCGCCAGCTCTTCGCACTGCAGCAGCAGGATGTCCGGGGTGTCGACGCCACCGGTCTTCTGCGTCTTCGCGAGCTTGGGCTCGATGAAGCGCACCGCGTCGTAGCCGAAGTAGCCGGCCAGCCCGCCGCAGAAGCGCGGCATGCCCGGGCGCAGCGCGACCTTGAAGCGCTGCTGGTAGGCGGCGATGAAGTCGAGCGGGTTGCCCGCATGCGTCTCGACGACCACGCCGTTCGTCACGACCTCTGTATTGAAACCGGTCGCGCGCAGCAGCGTCTTCGCCGGCAGGCCGATGAACGAGTAGCGCCCGAAACGCTCGCCACCGACCACGGATTCGAGTAGGAAGCTGTGCTTGCCGCCGCCCGAGCCGTAGGCCAGCTTGAGGTAGAGGGAGAGGGGCGTCTCGAGGTCGGCGAAGGCCTCGGCGATCAGCGGGATGCGGTTGTAGCCCTGGCTGGCCAGGCTCTTGAATTCGAGTTCGGTGATCATGATGTTCAGGGGCCTTCCACGGGCCGGGGAGGTCGGGGCCGGCGCGGCGGCCCGGGGTGGAGTCGGCGCCCGCGTGCGTCGCGAGGCAGGCTGCCGACCGCAGCGAGTGACAGGCGCGACGCGCAGCGCGTCAGCGCAAACGGCTCAGCCCCGCCAGGGCCAGGCTCCCCGGTCGATCGACCCTGCAGCAAGCATGCGTGGAGTGAACATCGCCAAAAGTGTAGCAGGGCTAAAGTCGCATGCCGGGCCGACCGATAAGCTCTCCATCACCTCCGTTGTCCGCAGGCGCTGTCGTCCGCGGACCCACCGACCATGCGCCGATTCCTTTCGCTGCTCGCCGTTGCCGGCGCCCTCGCCCTGCCGCAGGCCGGCCGGGCCCAGACCACCGACGTCGCCGGGGTCAAGTTCGCGAACACGGCCCAGGTGGCCGGCACCAGGCTGACGCTGAACGGCGCCGGCGTGCGCTTCAAGGTCGTGTTCAAGGTCTACGCCGCCGGCCTGTATCTCGCCGAGAAGGCGGCCACGCCCGAAGCGGTGCTCGCCGCACCGGGCCCGCAGCGGCTGCAGATCGTGATGCTGCGCGACATCGATGCCAACGAACTCGGCAAGCTCTTCACCAAGGGCATGGAGCAGAACGCGGCGCGGGACGAGTTCTCCAAGTCGATCGCCGGCATCCTGCGCATGAGCGACATCTTCTCGAGCCACAAGAAGCTGCTGGCCGGCGAATCGTTCGCGGTCGAGTGGGTGCCCGGCACCGGCACGGTGATCTCGGTCAACGGCAAGCCGGAAGGCGCGCCGATCAAGGAGCCCGAGTTCCACGCCGCGCTGATGAAGATCTGGCTCGGCAAGGTGCCCGCCGATCCGCAGCTGAAGGAAGCGCTGCTCGGCCGTGCGCCGACCGCGAGCGCAGGCACCAGCTACAACTGATCGAGGCGGTCGACGACGCCGTCGGCATCGACCGCGGCGACCGGCTCGCCGTGGTTGTAGCCGTAACTGACCAGCACCACCGGACAGCCCGCAGCGCGCGCGGCGCGCGCATCGTTGCTCGAGTCGCCGACCATCAGCGTGCGTGACGGCGGCAGGCCGAGCGCCTCGCAGGTCTTGCGCAGCGGCAGCGGATCGGGCTTCTTGCGCTCGAACGCATCACCGCCGAAGACCACGTCGAAGAAACCGTCGAGTCCCTTTTTGCGCAGCAGTGGCCGCGCGAACGCGGTCGGCTTGTTGGTCAGGCAGGCGAGCTTCCAGCCGCGCGCGCGCAGGCGCTCCAGCCCGTCGACCACGCCCGGGTAGACGGCCGAGTGGTCGCCGTTGACCGCGAGGTAGTGATGCTGGTACAGCGCCCAGGCCTGGTCATAAAGCACGGGCTCCGCATCCACCTCGGCCAGCGTGCTGCGGATCAGGTGCTCCGAGCCCTTGCCGACCGTGCGGCCGACGAATTCACGCGTGACCCGGCGCAGGCCCAGCTCGTCGAGCACGGTGCCGAGCACGACGACGAAGTCGCCGAGCGTGTCCACCATCGTGCCGTCGAGGTCGACGATCGCCGCGCCGAGACTGGCCTGGTTCGGGATCGCGACCCTCATCCGCGCACCGTCGCGCGGCGCAGCTGCGCGTTCAGCGCGTCGATCTGCTCCATCAGGTCGAGTGCGAGCGCGATGCCGGGGGTGTTGACCTCCAGGTCGCGCGACAGCGAGATCGCCAGCCGGGCCCGGCGCAGCGCGGCGCCCGAGAAGCGCCAGTCCTGCGGCGTCCGGCCGGTCGGCTGAAGCACGCCCTCGACGACCCAGACCTGGACCTGTTCTTCCTGCGCGCGGCAAGCGCGGGCGAGTTCCGCGAGCGTTATCGACGGGGCGTCGTCGATCAGCGTGGCGGCCAATGAGCGGCTCATGCGTGCATCCTTTCGTTCGTCATGGCGTGGCGGCGCGCGGGTCGAACCCGCCGAACGCCGCGCCGAACTCGGTGTAGGCCACCTGGGCGGCCGGGCCTTGCGCCGGGGGCAGCGCGATCGACAGCACCGCGTACAGGTCGCCCGCGGGGTTGCCGGGAATGCCGCGACCCTTCAGGCGCAGCTTGCGCCCGGCGGCGGAGCCCGGCGGGATCGTCAGCGTGACCTCGCCGTCGGGCGTGGCCACCGGCACACTGGCGCCGAGCGCGGCCTCCCACGGCGCGAGCGGCAGGTCGACGTACAGATCACGGCCGTCGACGCGGAACCGCGGATGCGGGCGGAACACGATTTCCAGGAACAGGTCGCCGGCCGGCCCGCTGCCCAGGCCCGGGCCGCCCTGTCCGGCCAGGCGCAGGTGCTGCCCCTCGCGGATGCCCTTCGGGATGTTGACGTCGAGCGTGCGCTCGCGCATCACGCCGTGGCCCTCGTCGTCGAACGCCGGCATGCGCAGCGAGATGCTGCGCTGGGCGCCGCGGAACGCGTCTTCCAGGTCGATCATGACCTTGGCGTGGTGGTCCTGCCCAGGCATCGAGGATTCGCGACGCGGCCCGCCGCGGGCGCCGCGGGCGGCGCGGCCGAACAGGGCCTCGAAGAAGTCGCTGTGGTCGGCCCCGGCGAACGGGTCGTCCGCGCCATCGCCGCGGCCGCTGAATTCGAAGCCGGTGTCCCAGCCCGGCGGCGGCTGGAAGCCCTGCGCCCCGGCACCCCCGGCGGCACGCTGGCGCTCCCACTGGCTGCCGGCGGCGTCGTAGGCGGCACGCTTCTCGGGGTCGCGCAGCACCTCGCTGGCCTCGCCGAGCTCCTTGAAGCGGGCTTCCGCATCCGGCTCCTTGCTCACATCAGGGTGGTACTTGCGGGCCAGCTTGCGGTAGGCGCTCTTGATGTCGTCGACCGACGCATCGCGGGCGACGCCGAGGGTCTTGTAGTAGTCCTTGAACTCCATGGCAGGGTCTCGCTGATCGATCAGTGGTGGTGCGCGGATGCCGCTCCATGTGCGGTCGGCGGCGTCTCGCACAAGGTCATGAACGGTTCGCGCACGACCTGCAGCGTGACGTGGCCGATCTTGAAGCGCTCGCGCAACTGGGTGGTCGCGTGCTCGAAGAAGGGGTCGTCCGGATGGCCGTCGGGCATCACCAGGTGCGCCGTCAGCGCCACGTCGGTGGTGCCGGTGGCCCAGACATGCAGGTCGTGCACGCGCGCCACGCCGGGCAGCGCCTGCAGCGCGGCGCGCACCGCGGCCAGGTCGATGTGGTGCGGCACGCCGTCGAACATCAGCCGCAGCGACTGGCGGAACAACCCCCAGGTGCCGACCACGATCACCAGCGCGATCACCAGACTGGCCGCCGGGTCGAGCCAGGTCCAGCCGGTCCACAGCGCGAGGGCCCCGACGACGACGACGCCGGCCGAAACCAGCGCATCGCTCGCCATGTGCAGGTAGGCGCCGCGGATGTTCATGTCGTCGTGGCGGCCGCGCATGAACAGCAGCGCGGTGCCCAGGTTCACGACGATGCCGACGGCCGCGACGACCATCACCGTGCCGCCCTGCAGTGCCTCGGGCGTGTGCAGCCGGCCGACCGCCTCCCAGGCGAGCGAGCCCATCGCGACCAGCAGCAGCAGCGCATTGAAGAACGCCGCGAGGATCGACGCGCGCTTCCAGCCGTAGGTGTAGCGCGCGTCGGGCCGCAGCTTGCCGGCGAGTGCGCCGCCCCAGGCCATCACGAGGCCGGCCACGTCGCTCAGGTTGTGGCCGGCGTCGGCCAGCAGCGCCAGCGAATCGACCTTCCAGCCGTAGAACGCCTCGATCGCCACGAACAGCACGTTGACGGTGATGCCGATCGCGAACGCGCGGTCGAAGTCGGCCGGCGCGTGGTGGTGGCCGTGCGCGTGGTCGTGCCCGTGTGCATGGCCCGGTTCGTCGTGATCGTGGTGGCCGTGGCCTGAATGCGCGTGCGTGTCTGCCATGTCGACAGTGTGACTCAGCCGCGGCCGCCCCGGCGCGACGATGGACGTCGCCGGCCGGCATCGCCCCGCGGTACCGCCGGGCGCAACGCCCGATGCCGTCGCAACCGGCACTCGAAGCGCCCGATGGCGGCGGGTAATCTCGCGCCATGGACCGACCCGCACTCGACGCCTTCGCCCGCCAGCACCGCCTGACATCCGCCGCAGTCGACGCGGCGCTGGCGCTCACCGGCGCCCGCCCGGATGCGACCGCGTGGCGCGCCTTCGCCACCGCGCTGCTGCATGCGGCCGGCCTCGGCGCGCTCGGTGCCGGCGTGCTGTTCTTCGTCGCCGCCAACTGGCAGGACTACGGCGTGTTCGGCCGCTTCGCGCTGCTGCAGGGGGCGCTGCTCGCGAGCATCGCCGTCGCGCTGTGGCGGGTGCCGCCGGCCCCGGTCGGCCAGGCCGCGCTGATCCTCGCGACGCTGCTGACCGGCGGGCTGCTCGCGCTGTTCGGCCAGTCCTACCAGACCGGCGCCGACGTGCACGAGCTGTTCTTCGCCTGGGCGCTGCTGGCGCTGCCGTTCGCACTGGCGGGGCGCTGCGGCGCGCTCTGGGCGGTGTGGTGGGCGGTGTTGAACATCGCGCTGGCGCTGCTGTGCGGCTGGCTCGGGCCGGACCACTTCTTCTGGCGCTTCGTCGACGGCCGCCACTTCGATCAGGCCGTGCTGCTGATGCTGCCGAGCGTGGTGAACCTGCTCGGCGCGGCGGTGTTTCTTGCGCTGCGCGGCACCGGCGCGTCGCCGGCCGCGCCGCTGTGGCTGTTGCGCGGTCTGGCGAGCGCAGCGTTCGCCTACGGCACCGCGGCGGTGATCGCGGTCGTGAGCCGGCACCACCGCCACGGCAGCCCCGACGACGCGGTCGGTGGCGCCGATGCCGCCGTCGTGCTGCTGTTCGCGGCGATCTGCGCCGGCCTGGCGTTCGCCACCTGGCGCCGCCGACGGGACGTGTTCCCGATGGCGTTGATCGCCGCCGCGTGGATCGCGATCTCGACGACCTGGCTCACGACGACGCTGCGCCTGAACGACATCGGCGCGTTCTTTCTGATGGCGGCGTGGCTGGTCGGCACCTCGACGGCAAGCGGCCTGCTGCTGATGCATTGGGTGCGCACGTGGCGTGCGACGTCCACGACTTCACCCACCGGAGTGACCGCATGATCGCCACGACGACCGAACTCCACGACGCGCTCGTCACGCGCGGGTTGACCGAGACCACGGGGCCGGTCGCCGAATCGGAGGCCAATCCGTCAACCGCGCGGCCCTGGTACATCGGCCTGCTGCTCGGCGTCAGCGGCTGGCTGGCCGGGCTGTTCCTGCTCGGCTTCGTCGGCCTGCTGTTCCGGCCCGACACACCGCCCGCCGCCGGCCTCGCCGGCGCGGTGCTGCTTGCATCGGCCTGGGGCCTGTACACGGCGGACCGTGAAGGCGCGTTCGTCGCGCAACTGGCGCTGGCGCTGTCGATCGCCGGGCAGTGCCTGCTGCTGTTCGCGTTGAATCACGGCGCGCACGGCATCGGCGGCATCGCGGCGAGCGCCTTGCTGTTGCAGGCGGTGCTCGCGCTGCTGATGCCGAACCCGCTGCACCGCGCGCTCTCGGCCTTCTTCGCGACGATCGCGTGGGCACTGACGGTGCGGTTCGCGTTGTTCGGCGAACCGGAGTTCTGGCATGGCGATCGCGAACGTGCAGTCTCGCTCGGGCCGTCGCTGATCGGCTGGGCGCTGGCCTGGCTGCCCGTCGGCGCCGGCATCGCGCTGCTGATCCGCCGCGAGGCGGGCTGGATCGCCCGCGGCCGGGCCGGCGCGCTGCGGCCGGTGCTGACGGGGCTGATCATCGGCCTCGCGTTCGCGACCCTCGCATCGCGACCGTTCGAGTCGTTCCGCTGGTGGGGCGGCGGCGAAGTCGCGCAGGGGTGGCTGGCGCTGTGGCCGCTGTTGTCGGCCGGCGCGGCGCTTGCGGCCGTCGCCGCGGCGTTCGCGCTGGGGCAGCGGGCGCTGCTCGGCGCGGGCGCGCTCGCGGCACTGCTGCACGTCTCGCACTTCTACTACGCGCTCGGCACCGGCCTGCTGCTGAAGTCGCTGCTGATGCTGGCGATGGGCGCCGCGATGCTGCTCGCGGCACGCGTGCTCGCGCCAACGGGAGAAGCCGCATGAATATGCCTCTGGTGCGGGCGTCGATCGCCCTCGGCGGGCTGCTGGTACTCGGCGCCGTGAATCTCTCGATCATCGGCAAGGAGCGGATCCGGCGCGACGGCGAGATCGTCTACCTCGAGCTCGCGCCGGTCGACCCGCGCTCGCTGATGCAAGGCGAATACATGGCGCTGCGCTTCGCGCTGACCCGCGACCTCGACCGGCTGGACACCTTCCCGCCGGCGCGCGAGGGCGAGACGCGCCTGGCGCCGGTGACGCTGGATACGCGGCGCGTCGCCCATTCCGCCAACGGCGAGGGCGGCGCCGCGCTGAACCTGCGCTACCGCATCCGCGGCGGCCAGGTGTGGCTCGGCACGAACGCGTTCTTCTTCGAGGAGGGCGCGGCCGAGCGCTACACAGGGGCGCGCTTCGGCGAGTTCCGGGTCGATCGCGCCAGCGGCGAGGCGGTGCTGGTCGGGCTTCGCGACGCCGCGCTCGCGCCGCTGTAGCGCCGGCTCAGCGCGCGAGCTGCGCGCGCATCGCGTCGATCACCGCCTTGTAGTCCGGTTGGCCGAAGATCGCACTGCCGGCGACGAAAGTGTCGGCACCGGCATCGGCCACTGCGCGGATGTTGTCGGCCTTGATGCCGCCGTCGACCTCGAGACGGATGTCGCGGCCGCTGGCCTCGATCAGCCGGCGGATCTTCTCGATCTTCTTCAACGCGCCCGGGATGAAGCTCTGCCCGCCGAAGCCCGGGTTCACGCTCATCACCAGGATCAAGTCGAGCTGGTCGATGGTCCAGTCCAGCACCTCGAGCGACGCGGCCGGGTTGAACACGAGCCCGGCGCTGCAGCCCTCGGCGCGGATCAGCTGCAGCGTGCGGTCCACATGCAGGCTGGCTTCGGGGTGGAACAGGATGTGGTCGGCGCCGGCCTTCGCGAACGCGACCGCGAGCGCATCGACCGGCTGCACCATCAGGTGCACGTCGATCGGCACCTTGGCGCCGTCGGCGCGCACCGCGTGCTTGCGCAGCGCCTCGCAGACCATCGGGCCGAAGCTCAGGTTCGGCACGTAGTGGTTGTCCATCACGTCGAAGTGGATCCAGTCGGCGCCGGCCGCGATCACCTCGCGCAGCTCGTCGCCCAGCTTCGCGAAGTCGGCAGCAAGGATGCTCGGGGAGATGCAGTAGGTGCGTGTCGACATGAGGGTCCGTCCGGTTTCGGCGGGATTCTAGGTGGCCGCATCGCGTTGCTGCCAGAATCGCCCGCATGTCGAACGACCCCTCGAAAGCCGAACTGACCAGCACGGTCAGCGTGCGCCATCTGCCCGAACAGTCGGACCCGTCGACCGGCCGAAATGCCTTCGCGTACACCGTGACGATACGTAACACCGGGGAGGTCACCGCGCAGCTGATCGCACGGCACTGGATCGTCACCGATGCGAACGGCCAGGTCGACGAGGTGCGCGGCCTCGCGGTCGTCGGCCACCAGCCGCTGCTCAAGCCCGGCGAGACCTTCGAGTACACCAGCTGGACATTGCTCGCGACGCCGCAGGGCACGATGCGCGGCACCTTCTTCTGCATGACCGAGGACGCCCACCCGTTCGACGCGCCGGTCGAAGAGTTCGGCCTGACGCTGGCGTCGGCACTCCACTGATGGCGAAAGGCAAAGGCGGCGTCTCCCACTGGGACCTCACGGCGCTGCTCAACGCGGCCGACCCGAAGGCCGGGCTCCCCGAACGCCACCTGTGGCTGATCCGCCTGCTCGAATGGCTGCGCCACGCGCCGGTCGACGCACCGCCGCGCGCCGAGGCGACCACGCCGATGCCGGTGCTGCGCCTGAAGCACCTGCTCGGCGTGCTCGACCGCCACCCCGAGCACCACGAGCGCGTCACCGGGCTGCTGCGGCGGATCTGGGCCGAGGTCGACAACGCTGCGCTGCTGGCCGATTTCGGTTTCGCCCCGCGGATGGACCTGTGGGGCGAGCTCGGCCGGCGCCTGCGCGCCCGCGTGCTGCCACTGACGCCCGCGACCACCGACCTCGGCGAACTCTTCGCGCTGCTTTTCCCCGACAAGAACGACGCCGCCTGGCTGCTCGCGATCGACAAAGGCACGCTCGAACGCCTGCGCACCTACGTCGCGCCGGTGCGCGGCACGCTGGTGTGGCGCCATCCGTTCCTCGACGCCATCGTCTTCCTCGCGAGCGCGGTGCGGGCCGCGGGCTTCTCGCCGGCGCTGCGCCAACGCATGAGCGCCGAGCTGCTGGTGAACCAGCCGTTCCGGCAGCTCGCGCGCGTGGCCGAGCAGTTCAGCGACCACGCGCAGGCCGCCGATGCCAGCAGCGAGGCCGCGCTGCTGCAGGAAGCGCAGTACCTGCGTGCGCTGCTCGACCAATGCCGGCGTTGCGCCGAGAGCGTGCACGAGCACCTCGAAGCACACGGCGTCTCGGTGGATGTCGTGTTCGAGGTCGATCAGCTGCGCGAGCGCACCCACCGCATCGACGCGTTGCTCACCTGCGTGATCAGCCCCGAGCCGGCGCGCGAGATCACGCGGCTGATCGCCCACCTGGTGCAGGTGGCCGACGACGGGCGCAGCATCCGCGGGCTGATGTCCAGCCACTACTCGCTGCTGGCGCGCAAGGTCGCCGAGCGCAGCGCCGAGACCGGGCAGCACTACATCACCCGCGACATGCCCGAGTACCGGCGCATGCTGCGCGCGGCGGCCGGCGGCGGCTCGGTGCTGGCGGCCACCACCTTCATCAAGTTCGCCGTGCTCGCGCTCGCGCTGTCGCCGTTCTGGGGCGGCTTCTGGGCCGGCGTCAACTACGCGGCCAGCTTCGTGCTGATCCAGCTGCTGCACTTCACGGTCGCGACCAAGCAGCCGGCGATGACGGCGCCGGCGATGGCCGAGAAGCTCGCCGACCTGTCGAGCGACGAGAACGTCGAGGGCTTCGTCGACGAAGTCGCGCAGCTGATCCGTTCGCAGGCCGCCGGCATCTTCGGCAACCTCGCGCTGGTGGCGCCGATCGTGCTCGCGGTGCAGCTCGGCTGGCAGGCCGCGTTCGGTGCGCCGCTGGTCGGGCACCGGGATGCGCAGCATGTGCTGGAGTCGCTGACGTTGCTGGGCCCGACCGCGCTGTTCGCCGCGTTCACCGGCGTGTTGCTGTTCGCGAGTTCGCTGATCGCGGGCTGGGTCGAGAACTGGTTCGTCTGGCACCGGCTCGACAGCGCGATCGCGTGGAACCCGCGCATCGTCGCGCGCCTGGGCGCCCGCCGCGCGGCGCGCTGGGGCGCGTACTGGCGCGCCAACATCTCGGGCTTCGCGTCGAACACGTCGCTGGGCATGATGCTCGGCGTGCTGCCGGTCGTCGCGCTGTTCTTCGGCGTGCCGCTCGAAGTGCGGCACGTCACACTGTCGACCGGCCAGGTTGCTGCGGCGGTCGGCGCCGAAGGGGTCGGCCTGATGGCGACCGCACCGTTCTGGTGGTGCGTCGCCGGCATCGCGGTGACCGGCGTGCTGAACCTGACGGTGAGCTTCCTGATGGCCTTCCGCGTCGCGCTGCGCTCGCGCGGCATCCGGCTGGTCGACCGCAGCCGGATCTACCGCGCGATCCGGGCGCGGCTCTGGCACCGGCCGCTGTCGTTCATCTGGCCCACTCGGTGATCACGTGTCGCGATCGCGCTCGCCCTTGCTGCGCCCGTGGAACATCGTCCACCAGACGATCAGCACGAGCAGCGCGACGGCGCCGAGCGCTTCGAGAAAGAGTACCCACATGCCCCACATCCTTCGCCGCCTGACGGCGTCATTGATCATCAAGCGCCTGCTGGCGCCGGCGATTCTAGGCACGCTCGTCGCCTGCTCCACGCCGCTGCCGCCGGTCGCACCGGTGCCGCGGCCGGCCGACCCGAACGTCGTGCCGACCAACCCGTTCCCGGTGCCGATGGTCAACGCGACGATCGTGCGCGCGAAGGCGCGCTGGGTGCCGGTGGACTGGGCCGAGCTGCCGGGCTTCGAGGCCGACCGCAGCAGCGAGCTCTGGCCGGCCCTGCTGCGCGGCTGCGAGCGCCCGGCGTTCGACTGGGCGGCGCTGTGCGAGCAGGCACGGGCCGCGACCACGCCGGCGTTCAGCGACGACGCGACGCGGACCTGGCTGCGGCAACGCCTGCAGCCGTACCGCGTCGAATCACTCGACAGCGCGCCCGATGGCCTGATGACGGGCTACTTCGAGCCGCTGGTCGACGCGGTGCGCAAGCCGCGCGGCGCGTTCCGCGTGCCGCTGTACGGCCCGCCGGCCGACCTGGCGACGCGCAAGCCGTACTGGACGCGCCAGCAGATCGATTCGATGCCGGCTGCCCAGGCCAGCCTGCGCGGTCGCGCGATCGCCTGGGTGGCCGACCCGCTCGATGCGCTGATCCTGCAGATCCAGGGCTCGGGGCGGCTCAACATCGTCGAGCCGAACGGGCGCAAGACGCTGGTGCGCGTGGCGTTCGCCGGCCACAACGACCACCCGTACAAGTCGGTCGGCCGCTGGCTGATCGACCAGGGCGAGCTGTCCGCCGCGCAGGCCTCGTGGCCCGGCATCAAGGCCTGGGCGCGCGCGAACCCGAAGCGCATCAACGAGATGCTGTGGGCCAATCCGCGCACCGTCTTCTTCCGCGAGGAGCCGCTGCCCGACCCGCAGGCCGGCCCGAAAGGCGCGCAGGGTGCGCCGCTGACGCCGGGACGCTCGATCGCGGTCGACCCGCTGGCGATCCCGTACGGCACGCCGGTCTGGCTCGACAGCACCGAGCCGCTGTCCACCACGCCGCTGCGCCGCCTGGCGATGGCGCAGGACACCGGCAGCGCGATCACCGGCGCGGTGCGCGCCGACTACTTTTGGGGCTGGGGCGAGACCGCCGAGAACCAGGCCGGGCGCATGAAGCAGCCGCTGCGGATGTGGGTGCTTTGGCCGAAGCCGTGACGGCGTGAAAGATTCGCGGGCAGACTGCGACCTAAGGCCTCATTTCGAAGGAGACACGTCATGACCCGCCGCCCCCTGCTCGCCCTGCTCGGCACGTTCGGCTTTGCCGCGAGCGCCGCTCGCGCGCAATCGTCGGGGCCGAAGATCGAACCGCTGCGCCTGACCGACGCCGAGTGGCAGAAGCGCCTGGCGCCCGCCGCGTACCAGGTGCTGCGCTACGAAGGCACCGAGCGCGCCGGCACCAGCCCGCTCGACCACGAGAAGCGCAAGGGCGTGTTCCATTGCGCCGGCTGCGAGCTGGCGTTGTTCTCGTCCGACACCAAGTTCGACAGCGGCACCGGCTGGCCGAGCTTCTTCGCGCCGCTGCCCGGGGCGGTCGCGACCAAGACCGATTTCAAGCTGATCGCGCCGCGCACCGAGTACCACTGCGCGCGCTGCGAAGGCCACCAGGGCCATGTGTTCGACGACGGCCCGCGGCCAACCGGCAAGCGCTACTGCAACAACGGCGTGGCCCTGAAGTTCGTGCCGGCCTGACGCAGGTCCTCGAGCCAGCGCTCGAACGCCGCGTCGCGCTCGTCCGGCGGCGTGCGCAGCAGCGCCGACGGGTGCAGCGTGACCAGCACGCGCAGGCCGTCGGCGCGCGCCAGCCACCGGCCGCGCTCCTTCATCACCGCGACCGGCCGTCCGAGCAGCGCGCGCGCCGCGGTGGCGCCGAGCGCGACGATCGCCTGCGGCGCGACCAGGGCGATCTCGCTCTCCAGCCAGTGCAGGCACGCCGCGATCTCCTGCTGCGCCGGCGTCTTGTGGATGCGCCGCTGGCCGCGCAGCTCGTACTTGAAGTGGCGCACCGCGTTGGTCAGGTAGAGCGCGTCGCGCGGCCAGCCGAGCGCCGCGAGTGCGCGGTCGAGCAGCTGGCCGGCCGGGCCGACGAACGGGCGGCCGCGCAGGTCTTCCCGGTCGCCCGGCTGTTCGCCGACCAGCATCAGCTGCGCCTGCGCCGGCCCTTCGCCGTTGACGACCTGCGTCGCCAGCGCGCCGAGCGGGCACTCGCGGCAGTGCGAAGTCGCGTCGAACAGCGCGGGCAGCGAGCCCGGCGCATGGACCTCGACCGGGCGCTGGTCGACACGCAACGCCGTGGAGGCGGCCGGCCGCCGCCTGCTCGGCTCGCTCGCGGCCTTCTCGACCATGCGGTGGCTGCGTTCGGCGGACGACGCCGACAGCGGATGGATCAACGCGGCCTCGGGCAGGTTCTTCCAATACCGGCGCGGCATTTCCTTCTCCATCATCGCGATCTTCAGGCGCGCCGGGTTGAAGATGCTCGCGTAATAGGTGAGCCACAACTGCTCCGCGGCATCGGCCGGCGGCGCGTCCTCGCGGCGCGCGCCGGGGCCGAAGACGAGTTCGGTGCCGTCCCAGCGCACGCAGCGCTCGGGCGTCAGGATCGCCCAGTGCATCTGCGCGAAGCGGCGCGCGAAGAATGGTGCGGTCGCCTCGACGATGTGGTGCGCCGGCTCGAACCACGCGACGTGCTGCACCGCGGCGCCGCCTTCGCCGGTCGACGGCAGCGGGCGGAAGCGGACGAACGCGGTCATCTTGTGCATCTCGCGCCGCACCGTGCGCGCCATCTGCTCGACCGCCATGCGGTCGGAGTCGAGTGGATCGTCGCGCAGCGCGGGCTCATGCACCAGGCGCCAGAGCAACCGGTACAGCAACCCGAAGCGGTTCGGGTCGGCATGCAGCGCGGCGCGCTCGCACAGCGGCACGAAGAACGCGGGCACGCGGACAGTCGGTGACGGCGCGGCTGACGCCGCCGACGGCGGCTCGACGGGTGCGTCGGCGAACAGGTCGCCATCGGCACGCGACCGCACCTGCCATTCGACCCGCTCCGGTGCCACGCCGTCGACCAGCAGGCCACGCGCCGCGTCGCGAAAGCCCGCGACATCGGCCTCGCCCGCGAGCACGACGACCCGCTCGGCCATCAGAACAGCGATTGCTGCTGCGGCTTCGGCCGCAACCGAGCCGCGAGGTCGGCAGCGTCCAGGCCGTGCGCGGCGCCGTGCCCCGGCAGCGTGACGAACGGCAGCACCTGGCGCAGCGGAACGTTCAGCCGCGACAGGTCGTCCATCCGCAGGGCACGCGCGCGCCGCGCCTGCAGCAGCCGCTTGACCGAGGTCACGCCCAGCCCGGGCACGCGCAGCAGCATCTCCTTCGGCGCGCGGTTCAGGTCGACCGGAAAGCGCTCGCGGTGCGCCAGTGCCCAGGCCAGCTTGGGATCGATGTCGAGTGCCAGCATGCCGTCGACGGCACCGACGATCTCGTCGTGCGCGAAGCCGTAGAAGCGCATCAGCCAGTCGGCCTGGTACAGGCGGTGTTCGCGCACCAGCGGCGGCGCGGCCAGCGGCAGGTCGCGCGAGGCGTCGGGAATCGGGCTGAAGGCCGAGTAGTAGACGCGCCTGAGGCGGTACGAGCCATACAGCGTCGCGCTGGTGCTCAGGATGCTGCGGTCGTCGGCCGCGTCGGCGCCGACGATCATCTGCGTGCTCTGTCCGGCCGGCGCGAAGCGCGGCGGCTTCGCACGCTTCGGTTGGATGGCCGGTTGCGACGCGGCGGGCTGCGGCCTGGCGGCCTCTTTGGCGTCGTCGATGTGGATGCGCAGGCGCGCCATCGAACGGCGGATCGCCGGGCCGTCCTTCTCGGGCGCCAGCGCGACCAGACCGGTGTCGGTCGGCAGTTCGATGTTGATGCTCAGGCGGTCGGCGTAACGCCCGGCGCGCGCCAGCAACTCCGGGCTGGCCTCGGGAATCGTCTTCAAATGGATGTAGCCGCGGAAGTCGTGGTCCTCGCGCAGCACCCGCGCGACCTCGACCACCTGCTCCATCGTGTAGTCCGGGCTGCGGATGATGCCGGAGCTCAGGAACAGGCCCTCGATGCAGTTGCGGCGATAGAAGTCCAACGTCAGCGCGACCACCTCATCGACCGTGAAGCGCGCGCGCGGCACGTTGCTGGTGACGCGGTTGATGCAGTACAGGCAGTCGTACAGGCAGTGGTTGGTCAGCAGGATCTTCAGCAGCGAGATGCAGCGGCCGTCCGGCGCATAGCTGTGGCAGATGCCGGCGCCCTCGGTCGAGCCGATGCCGCGGCCGCCGCGCGAATCGCGCGTGGTGGTGCCGCTGGACGCGCACGAGGCGTCGTACTTGGCGGCGTCGGCCAGGATGGCGAGTTTGCGGTCGAGTTCCAAGGCGGGTCAGGTGAAAGCTGTACGAATATACAGTTCGAGACCGACCCTTGCCGGTGCGCGGGTTCACCGCGCGCACGCCTTCAGGCGGGCACCGAGGCCGCGTCCTTCATCGTCGAGGCGAGCACGCCGTACACGTCGATCCATGCGGTCTCGACTTCCGGCGTCCACGCGGCGCCGAGGCCTTGCTGCAGGGTCTTGAGCAGCGCGTCGCCGACAACCTCGTAGTGCTCCTCCTTCACGCCGTAGCCGGCGTGGCGCTGGCCGAGCTGGCGCAGCGCGGGCAGCAGCACCTCGGGCGCATCGAGCGTCGCGACAGCCACACCGATCATCTGCATGAGCTTGGCGCCCTGTTCGACCATGTCGCCGCGGAACAGCGCTCGCAGCACCGGATCGGCCTCGAACAGGTTCGCGTAGAACAGCTCGGCCGCCTGCGGCGCGATCGGTTCGACCAGGTCGAAGCTCTCCCGCACCAGCGAGATCGTGTGGTCGTTCATCGCAAATCCTCCGAACGGTGCGTGGGGACGGTGTCGCCGCGTTGGCATGCAAGCGCGATGCCGCCCCGGCGCGGTGCGCGGAGGAAGGTGCGTCGGGCGCGTCAGCGGGCGAGGAAGTCGCGCACCAGCGCGGTGGTCGCGCGCGGGTTCTCTTCCATGATCCAGTGGCCGGAATCGGGCACGATGCCTTCGGTCACGTTGTCGGCCCCGGCGCGCATCACGGTGGCCATCATCGGCCCGAACGACTTCTCCCCGCCGACCGCGAGCACCGGCATCTTCAACCGGTCGCGCGCCAGCCAGGCCCGGTTGTCGATCGCGTCCTGGTCGAACGCCGCGAACTGCGCGAAGCCGGCGTGCATCGCGCCCGGCTGCGCGTACAGCGCGGCATAGTGGCGGCGCGCCGCTTCGCCGAAGCGCGCCGGCGTGGCCGAGAACTCGTTCCAGAACCGGTCGAGGTAGATGCGCTCGCGGCCGGCCACGAGGCGCTCCATGTCCGGCCCGCCGAAGCGGAAGTGCCACAGCAGCGGGTTCTTCAGGATCTCTTCCCACGGCCCGACGCCGGGCACCGGCGCATCGATCAGCACCAGGCGGCGCACCCGCTGCGGATTCTGGGCCGCGAACTGGAACGCGACCATGTTGCCGATGTCGTGCGCCACCACGTCGGCCTCGCGCACCCCGTACGCCTCGAGCACGCCCGCGATGTCGACCGCCTGGGTCTTCTTGTCGTAACCGCCGGCGGGACGCGCGGAGCGGCCCATGCCGCGCAGGTCGGGGACGATCACGGTGTGGTCGCGGGCCAGGTCCGCCGCCAGCGGCACCCACATGTCGCCGGTCTCGCCGTAGCCGTGCAGCAGCACGACGGCCGGGCCGCTGCCGCCCGAGCGCACATGGAGCGTGGTGCCGTTGGTCGCGACCTCGCGCAACTTGAATCCGGTCGGGAAGGTGAAGCCGGCATCCGCGGCCGACGCCGGCATGGCCAGCGTGACGAGGCAGGCGGCCCAGAGGGACAACAGGTGGCGCATCGGATGACTCCTGAGTGATGAAACTGGCGCGAAGTCTGCGCCGCACGCTCGCGCTCGACCAGCCCGGACAGGATCCAATCAGCTTCAACCAGCGGTTTAAGATGCCGCATGGCCAACCTGCAGCACCTGATCTCGTTCGTGCAGACCGCCGAGCACGGGAGCTTCTCCGCGGCCGCACGCAGCCTGGGGCTGACGCCCGCCGGCGTCAGCAAGAACGTCGCACGGCTCGAAGCCGGGCTCGGCGTGCGGCTGTTCCACCGCAGCACGCGCCGGCTGTCGCTGACCGAGAGCGGCGAGCGCTTCCTGCGCCAGGTCGATCAACCGCTCGGTGCGCTGCGCGGCGCGATGACCGGCGTGCGCGAGCGCGACGAGGCGCCGGCCGGCACCCTGAAGGTCAGCATGGGCCAGGCCTTCGGGCGCCGCTTCGTCGTGCCGCTGCTCGGCGAGTTCCTGCAGCGCTACCCGGCGATCGTGCCCGACTGGCATTTCGACAACCGCGCCGTCGACATGATCGGCGAGGGCTTCGACGCGGCGATCGGCGGCGGCTTCGAGCTCACGCCCGGCGTCGTCGCGCGCGAGCTGGCGCGGGTGCACATCGTCGCGGTCGCGTCGCCCCGGTACCTCGCCGGCCGACCGACGCCGCGCCAGCCGGAGGACCTGGCCGACTTCGACGGCATCATGCGTCGCTCGTCGCCCACCGGCCGCGTGCGGCCCTGGACGCTGCGCTCGCGCCGCGGCGTCGATCAGCCGGTGCCGTGCCGCCCGCGCATCGTGTTCAGCGACCCGGAGGCCATCGCCGAGGCCGCGTTGCTCGGCCTCGGCGTCGCGCTGCTGCCGCTGCCGTTCGCGTTCGCGGCCATCGCCGGCGGCACGCTGGTGCGATTGCTGCCCGGCTGGTACCACGATGCCGGCGCCCTCTCGCTGTACTACCCGACCCGCCGGCTGCTGCCGGCGAAGACGCGCGTGTTCGCCGAGTACCTCACCGAGCGCTTCCGCGACGCCGGGTTCGCACGGCTGGTCGACGGCCGCTGAGGCCGGCGGACGCCGCCTCGGGAAGCGACAATCCGCGTCTGACCACCAAGGAGCAGGCGATGGCCAAGGGCTACTGGATCGCGCGGGTCGACGTGAGCGACCCCGAAGGCTACAAGGCCTACGTGGCCGCGAACGCGGCGCCGCTGCAGCGCTTCGGCGCGCGCTTCCTGACGCGCGGCGGCCGCTACGAGGCCCCGGAGGGCGCAAGCCGCAGCCGCAACGTGGTGATCGAGTTCCCGTCGTACGACGCGGCGCTCGCGTGCTGGCGCTCGGCCGATTACCAGGCGGCGCTGGCGCTGCGCCAGCCGTTCTCGACCGCCGAGGTCGTGATCGTCGAAGGCTACGACGGGCCGCAGCCCTAGGCGCGCGCCCGCAGTTCGCGCACGCCCTTGCCGAGCCGGCGGCGCAGCAGGCTGCGCAGGGTCACGCCGTCCGCATAGCCGATCTGCGCGGCGATCTGGTCGACGCTCTCGCTGCCGGTGCGCAGCAGGTGCAATGCACGCTCGACCCGCAGGTCCTGGAAGTACGACAGCGGTGTCTTGCCGAGCACGGCATGCATCCGTCGCGCCAGCGTGCGTTCGCTGGCGCCGACCGCGCGGGCCGCGTCGTTCAGCGAGAAGCCGTGCGCCAGCCGATGGCGCGCCCAGCCCTCGAAGCGTTCGACCAGCGGGTCCGCATGCGCCAGGTGATCGGGGATCACGAACTCGGCCTGCGAGCCGCGCGGCTCGACGAGCAGGTAGCGCGCGGCCAGCGCGGCCAGCGCCGGGCTGCGCTGGCGCAACACGCCGAGCGCCAGGTCGAGATGCGCCATCGCCGCGCCCGCGGTCGTGAAGCCGGCCGAGTTCACCAGCATGCGGGATTCGTCGAGCGCGACCTTCGGGTAGCGCTGGCGGAACATCGGCGCGAGCCACCAGGAGGTGGTCGCGCGCTGGCCATCGAGCAGGCCGCTCTCGGCGAGCACGAAGGTGCCGGTGCACGCTGCACCGAGCACCGCAGCCCCGCCCGACCAGCGCTGCAGCAGCGTCACCGCATCGGCAACGTCGCGCCGTGCGAGGCGCGCGGCGAGCGTGTCGGGCATCTTGGCGCCAAGCGCCGGCACCAGCACGACATCAGGCGGCGGCAGCGCGTCGGCCGGCACGACCGGCACCGTGAGCCCCTGTGCGGTGTGCACGCGCCGCCGCACGCCGGCGAACGCGAACTCGATCGGCGCCGGCGCATCGGGCAGCGTGGCGGCGAGTTCGTTGGCGGTGGCGAAGGTGTCGCCCAGCGCCGCGAGGCCGAGATCGAACACGCCGTCGAGCACGAGCAGGTGCAGTCGCATGGGTCGATCGTAACGCGGGATCCGTGGCAGGAATGACATCAACCTTGTCTTTCCTGCCACTAGGCGCCGGGGCACCGTAACCCCCAGACTGCGGGCCTCGTCAACGTTCATCGAAAGGAACACACCATGGTCAAGCTCGCCCTGTTCGTCCGCCTTGAAGCCAAGCCCGGCCAGGAGGCGGCGGTGGCCGACTTCCTCGCCGGCGCGCTGCCGCTCGCGAATGCGGAAGCCGGCACCACGGCCTGGTTCGCGCTGAAGTTCGGCCCGTCGACGTTCGGCGTGTTCGATGCCTTCGCCGACGAAGCCGGCCGACAGGCGCATCTGAACGGCCCGATCGCCGCGGCGCTGATGGCGAACGCCGCAGCGCTGCTCGCCGAACCGCCGAAGATCGAGAAGATCGACCTGCTCGCCGCCAAGCTGCCGGGTTGAGCCGGCGCCGGGGCGGGGCTCAGCGGGCCAGGTCCCAGAACATCATCGCGACCGCCACCGCCATCACCGCCACCGCCCCCCAGCCGAAGAAGCGGGTCTTGCGCTTGACCGGCAGCACGCCCATCACGGTCGGGTTGCCGGCCAGGATCATCATCGCGACCATGATCGGCACCGCGACCACGCCGTTGATCACGGCGCTCCAGTAGAGCGCCTGCATCGGGTCGATCGGCGTGAAGTCCAGGCCGGTGCCGACGATGGTCGCGATGCCGATGATCGCGTAGAAGCCCTTCGCCTCGCGCCAGTGGCGCTCCAGCCCCTCCGGCCAGCCGAAGGCCTCGGCGACCGCGTAGGCGGCGGACGACGCGAGCACCGGCACCGCGAGCAGCCCGGTCGCGATGATGCCGAGCGCGAACAGCGTGAATGCGAAGTCGCCGGCCAGCGGCCGCAGCGCCTCGGCGGCCTGCGCGGCGCTCTGCACGTCGGTGACGCCGGCGCCGTGGAGCACGAGCGCCGCGGTCAGCATCACGAAGAAAGCGATGCCGTTCGAGAAGGTCATGCCGATCACCGTGTCCAGCCGCATGCGGCGCTTGGCGCGGCGCAGCGTCTCGCGGCTCTCGCCGCCGGCCTGCACGCCATGAAGGCGCATCTCCTCGACCTCCTGCGAGGCCTGCCAGAAGAACAGGTAGGGCGAGATCGTGGTGCCCAGGATCGCGACGATCATCATCCAGAACGCCGAGGTCGGAATGATCTGCGGCAGCACCAGGTCGTGCAGCACCTTGGCCCACGGAATGTTCACCGTGAAGGCCGCCGCGACATAGACGAACAGCGTCAGCGTCAGCCACTTCAGGATCGGCGCGAGCCGGCGGTACGGCACGAACACCTGCAGCAGCAGCGTGATCACGCCGAACGCCACTGCGTGGAAATGCGCCCCGCCGCCGACCATCAGTTGCAGACCCTCGCCCATCGCCGCGATGTCCGCCGCGATGTTGATCGTGTTGGCGGCCAGCAGCAGCGCGACGATCGCGAACAGGAAGAACTTCGGCGTGTGCTGGCGCAGGTTCGCGGCGATGCCCTGACCCGACTGCCGGCCGATGCGGGCGCTGACGAGCTGGATGCCGATCATGAACGGCACGGTCAGGAACACGGTCCACAAGACACCGGTGCCGAACTGCGCGCCCGCCTGGGTGTAGGTGGCGATGCCGGACGGGTCGTCGTCGGCCGCGCCGGTCACCACGCCGGGGCCGACATGGCGCAGGAAGGACGGGATGCGGCGGTGCTGGATGGGCTGGGCACGGGACATGCGAGATGATCCCATGCAGTCGCCGGCTCCCTTCATTGCCGTGCGTAAAACTGACCCATGACGACCTCGTTGCACACCCGCGCGCTCGGTATCGCCTTCACGCTCGCCCTCGGCTGCGCCGCCGCGCCGGCCGCCGAGGTGAAGCTGCGCATCCTGGAGACCACCGACCTCCACATGAACCTGCTCAGCTACGACTACTACCAGGACGCGCCGACCGACCGGTACGGCCTGGCGCGCACGATCACGCTGATCAAGGCGGCGCGCGCCGAGGTGCCGAACAGCCTGCTGTTCGACAACGGCGACCTGCTGCAGGGCAACCCGCTCGGCGACGTGGTCGCCCAGGTCGCACCGCTGCGCGACGGCCAGGTTCACCCGGCCTACAAGGTCATGAACCGGCTCGGCTACGACGCCGCCAACCTCGGCAACCACGACTTCAACTACGGCCTGCCGTTCCTGCGCCGCGCGCTCGCCGGCGCGGCGTTCCCGTACGTCAACGCCAACGTCTATCTCGACGACGCGCAGAAGAACGGCCCGGACGCGCGCCATGCGTTCGCGCCGTACGTGCTGCTCGCGCGCGAGCTGGTCGACGCGGCCGGCGCGAGGCACCCGATCACCGTCGGCGTGATCGGCTTCGTGCCGCCGCAGATCATGCAGTGGGACAAGACGAACCTGGCGGGCCGCGTCGTCGTGCGCGACATCGCCGCGACCGCGCGTCGCTACGTGCCCGAGATGCGGGCGAAGGGTGCGCAACTCGTGATCGCGATCCCGCACTCGGGTTTCGAGCGCGTTGCCGGCGGCGACCTGGCCGAGAACGAGGTGGCCCAGCTGTCGCGCATCGCCGGGATCGACGCGATCCTGTTCGGCCACTCGCACGCCGAGTTCCCGGGCCCCGACTTCGCCGGCCGACCGAATGCCGACATCGTGCGCGGCACGATCAACGGCGTGCCCGCGGTGATGCCGGGCCGCTGGGGCGACCACCTGGGCGTGATCGACCTGACGCTCGACGACGCCGGCGGCGCCTGGAAGGTGACCGCGAGCCAGGCCTCGATCCGCCCGATCTACGACAAGGCCGCGAAACGTTCGCTGGCCGCCGCCGACCCGATGGTCGAGCAGGCGATCGGCGCCGAGCACGCGCGCACGCTCGAGCACATCCGCGGCCAGGTGGCGGTCAGCAGCGCGCCGATCTACAGCTACTTCGCGCAGGTGGCCGACGACCCGTCGGTGCAGGTGGTCGCGAACGCGCAGCGCGCCTACGTGACCCGCGCGATCCAGGGCACCGCGTACGAGAAGCTGCCGGTGCTGTCGGCGGCCGCGCCGTTCAAGACCGGCGGGCGCCAGGGCTGGGGCTACTACACCGACATCCCGGCCGGCCCGCTGGCGTTCCGCAACGCGGCCGACCTGTACATGTACCCGAACACGCTGAAGGCGGTGCTGCTGACCGGCGCGCAGGTGCGCGAGTGGATCGAGATGTCGGCCGGCCAGTTCCGGCGCATCGACCCGGCCGGCCCGCCGCGGCAGGCACTGCTCGACGAAGGCTTCCGCTCGTACAACTTCGACACGCTGGACGGCGTGAGCTACCGCTTCGACCTGACCCGGCCGGCGCGCTACGACGGCAACGGCAAGTTGCTGCACCCCGAATCCCATCGCGTGCAGGACCTGCGCTTCCAGGGCGCTCCGGTGGCGCCGGAGGCGAAGTTCATCGTCGCGACCAACAACTACCGCGCGTTCGGCGGCGGCAACGTCCCCGGCCTGGACGGCAGCAACGTCGTCGTCGACTCGCCCGACGAGAACCGCCAGGTGCTGATCGACCACCTGGCGCGGATCGGCGCGGCCACGACGGGCGGGCAGGTCAACCCGAGCGCCGACGGCAACTGGTCGATCGAGCCGGTCCCGGGCGTCGCGCTGACCTTCCGCACCGGCAGCGGGGCCTTGAAGTACCTGGCGCGCCACCCGTCGATACGGCTCGTCAAGGACAACGGCGACGGCTCGGCCACGTTCGAGATCACGCCGTGAGGGCGCCTTGCATCGGTCTCCTTCTCGCGGGCCTAATGGCCGGCTGCGCGGCACCGCAGGACCGCGGCGCGACGATCGCGCAACTGACACGCCAGGCCGACGCCTGGGACCGCGCGATCGTCGCGAAGGACCGCGCCGGCATCGCCGCCAACATGTGCGACGACTTCCGCCAGATCGGCCCCGGCGGCGAGGTCGAGGACCGCGAATCGTTCATCCGCGACCTGCTGGCACCCGAACTGCAGATCGACCCGTACACGGTCGAGGACTTCGACGTCCGTCTGTACGGCGACACGGCGCTGCTCAGCGGCACGACCCGCATGACCGGCCGCTATGCCGACAAGCCGTTCGCGAGCCACTACCGCTACATCGACGTCTATGTGCGCAGCGGCGGGCGCTGGAAAGTCTGCAGCGTGCAGACGACGCGGATCGCGAAGTGAGCCGCGCGCTGCTCAGCCCGCGCGGCGGAAGGTCAGGTTGATACGCTGCCGCCCCAGCAAGGGATGTTCGCCGTCGGCCAGCGCCAGCACGCCGTGGAAGCGCAGCCGCGAGGGGCCGCCCCAGACGACGACATCGCCGTGGCGCAGCGACAGGCGCTGGGCGCGGTCGGTGCGCTTCAACCCGCCGAACAGGAACACCGCCGGCAGGCCGAGCGACACCGACACGATCGGCGCGCCGTGGTCGCGCTCGTCCCGGTCCTGGTGCAACGACAGCTTGGTGCCGGGCACGTAGCGGTTGATCAGGCAGGCGTCGGGCGTGAAGCCGGCGAAGCCCGCGGCCGCGGCCGCCTCGCGGGCAAGTCGCATGAACGAGTCGGGCATCGGCGGCCACGGCACGCCACGATCCCGGTCGACCGCGTCGTAGCGGTAGCCGCGCCGGTCGCTGAGCCAGCCGAGCGCGCCGCAATTGGTCATCGCAACCGACATGCGCAATCCGCCCGGGGTGACGAGATGGCGCAGCGGCGCGGCAGCGATCACCGCCGTCACGTCCGCCAGCAACCCGCCCTGGACCGCACGGGCGAAGGCGCGCAACACGACCGCGCCGTCCGCGATCGGCTCGGTCGCCGGCTCGACATCGTCTTGTGCATCGAACAGATCGAAGGTCATGACGCCATTGAAGCATCGACGAAACGCCTCGCGATGTAACCCGACGTTTCCAGCGCCGCGCTAGGGATTGCGACCGGTCGACCCACGGCGAACACTGCGCCGGCTCGACGCACGCGTTCACACCGTCCAGGAGTTGCCGCATGAACCACCCGCCCCGATCCGCCGCGTTCACCCTGACCGGCCTCGCCTTCGCCTTGCTGTGCGCGCTGCCGGCCCGCGCCGTGCCGGTGACGCCGGGCGCGGGACCCGTCGCGCTCCCGGGCACCACGGTCGCCGTCGATCCGTCCCTCGCCGGCACCGTGCTGGCGGATGTGCAGTCGCACTGGGTGTCGGCGATCGATCCGTTGTACGGGTTCCCGGGTGCCGAAGGCGAACTGTTCTCGCGGGTCGTGCGCCAGACCGGCAGCGGCACGCTCGATTTCTACTGGCGCATCACCGTCGAGCCGCCGTCGTACCCGAACTTCGTGCCGACGTCGCTCGCGATCACCGGTCTCTCGCTCGCGAACTTCCTGACCGGCGCGAGCTTCGACGCGAACTACCGCACCGACGGGCTCGGCACCACGGCCCCGTCCGGTGCGTTCTCGACCGATGCCGGCAGCTTCAGCTACACCTTCAGCAACCTGAGTTTCGGGCCGGGCTCGCAGAGCTATTTCCTGCTGCTGCACTCGGCCGCCACGAGCTACGACGCCTCGGCGCTCGCGACGCTCGGCGTCACCACAGTCGCGACCTTCGCGCCGACCGCGCCGATCCCCGAGCCGCAGACCTGGGCGCTGATGGCCGCCGGCCTGGTCGCACTCGGCGTCGTGCGCCGGCGCACCGCGACGCGCGGCTGACGCCATCTGCGCCGGTCAGGCACCGGCCAGCGCCCGCCCCGCGCCGGTGCGCCGCTCGAGCGCCCGGCTCCCCAGTGCGACCGCGAGGCCGGCGAGCGTCAGCAGGGCCGCGACCCAGCCGAGCGCCGCGAGGCCCGGGCCGTGGTCGATCACCAGCCCGCCGACCCAGGCGCCGAGCGCGTTGCCGAGGTTGAACGCCGCGATGTTCAGGCTCGACGCCAGGTTCTGGCCTGCACCGGCTGCGCTGTCGAGCACCCGCATCTGCAGCGGCGCGACCGTCGCGAACGAGGCGATGCCGAGCAAACCGACGAACGCGATCGCCGTCACCGCGTGGCCGATCACGAACTGCATGCTGCCGAGCACCAGCGCCATCGCAACCAGGGTGCCGAGCACCGCCTGCCTCGGCCCGCGGTCGGCCAGCTTGCCGCCGAGCAGGTTGCCGATCGCCAGGCCCCCACCGAACAGCAGCAGGACCGGCGACACCGCGCCCTCCGACAAGCCGGTGAGCCGCGTCAGCAGCGGCTGGATGTAGGTGTAGACCGCGAACAGCCCGGCGAAGCCGAGCACCGTCATCGCCAGGCCGAGCCAGACCTGCGGCCGGGCCAGCACCGCGAGTTCGTCGCGCAGCAGCGTCGGCTGCTCGGGCGCGCCGCGCGGCACGAACGCGGCGAGCACCGCGAACGCGATCACGCCGATCACCGTGACGGCCCAGAAGGTCGAGCGCCAGCCGTAGTGCAGCCCCAGCCACGCGCCGGCCGGTACGCCGAGCAGCGTCGCCGCGGTCAAGCCGGTGAACATGATCGCGATCGCCGAGGCGCGCTTGTTCGGCGGCACCAGCCCGGTCGCGACGACCGAGCCGACGCCGAAGAAGGTGCCGTGCGCGAGCGAGGTCAGCACGCGCGCAGCCATCAGCGCCTCGTAGGTCGGCGCCAGGGCGCAGGCCGCGTTGCCCAGCACGAAGATCGCCATCAGCGCGAGCAGCACGGTCTTGCGCGGCAGCCGGCGGGTCGCGAGCGTCAGCACCGGCGCGCCGACGGCGACGCCGAGCGCATAGCCCGAGATCAGCAGGCCGGCGCCGGCGATGGAGGTGTGGAGGTCCGTCGAGACCTGCAGCAGCAGGCCCATGATGACGAATTCGGTGACGCCTATTCCGAAGGCACCGGCGGTGAGGGCGAGGAGTGCGATGGGCATGATGGGCCATACTTTGGGGCGCCCGCCTCGTGATGACTAGAATGCCCGCAGGACTTGCATCTGTGATTCCAATTCATCAATGCCGCGCCTCGACCTGAACCGCTCCGGCGAGATGGACGCCTTCGTCCAGGTGGTCGAGCGCGGCGGCTTTTCGGCGGCGGCGCGGCACCTGTGCATGACGCCGTCGGCCATCAGCAAGCTGATCGCGCGGCTCGAAGCGCGCCTGGCCACGCGGCTGCTGCACCGTTCGACCCGCAAGCTGACGCTCACGCCCGAGGGCCGCGAGTTCTACGAGCGCAGCACGCGCGTGCTCGCGGACATGGACGAGGCCGAGCGCCACGCCTCGGCCGGCGCCGCGCCGCGCGGGCGGGTCAGCGTCAACGCCAGCGTGTCGTTCGGCCAGCACGTGCTGATCCCGCTGGTGCCGCAGCTGCTGGCGCTGCACCCCGAAATCACGCTGGACATCGTGCTGACCGACCGCGTTGTGGACCTGATGGACGAGCGCACCGACATCGCAATCCGCTGGGGCCGGCTGCCGGCCTCCGACCTGATTGCGCGGCGCATCGGCGAGACCGGGCAGGCGATCGTCGCGTCGCCCGCGTACCTCGCACGCTGCGGCACGCCAAAGGTGCCGGCCGACCTCGAACCGCACAACCGGCTCGGCTCGAACTACCGGCGCCAGGTGCCAGACTGGCCGCTGCGCGTCGATGGCCGGCTGATCGCGGTGCCGCTCGTCGGCAACGTGCGCGCCGGCGATGGCGAGACACTGCGCCGGCTGGTGCTGGAAGGCGTCGGCATCGGGCGGCTCTCGCTGTACCACATCCGCGCCGATCTCGAGGCGGGCCGGCTGGTGCCGTTGCTCGAGGCCTTCAACCCGGGCGACGTCGAGCCGATCCACGCGGTCTGCCTCGGCAAGGCCGGCCGGCTGCCGGCGCGCGTGCGTGCGGTGCTCGACTTCCTGGTCGCGAACGCGGGCGTGGAGGAGCCCGCGATCAGGCGCGGACGCGGCTCCGCAGGTGGGTCAGCGGCAGCGCGGCGCCGGCCTTGACCTCGCCGAGCGAGAAACTGGTGTGCAGATCCTTCACGTGCGGCAGGTGCAGCAGCGTGTCGCGCGAGAACTTCGAGAACGCGTCGAGGTCGGTCGCCATGACCTGCAGTTCGAAGGTGCCCGAGCCGGAGATGTAGTGGCACGCGATCACCTCGGGGATGCGGCGGATCTTCTCCTCGAGCTCGCGGGTCGATGCGGCGTTGTTGCGGTCGGCGTCGATGCGCACGAACGCGAGCACGCCCAGGCCGATCTTGCGGCGATCGATCTCGGCCCGGTAGCCGGTGATGAAGCCCTGGTCCTCCAGCCACTTCACGCGGCGCCAGGTCGGCGCGGCGGACAGGCCGACCCGCGCCGCAAGCTCGGTGTTCGACAGCCGCGCGTCGTGCTGCAACTCGTGCAGGATCAGCAGGTCGTAGCGGTCGAGGTCGGCACCGTGTGCCTCGGCCGCCGGCGTCTCCAGGGCCGGAGGGGACTTACCCGAAGTCGGCCTTTTCAGCGCCATTTGCTTTCCCTTTGTCCAATCACCGCAAGATTATTGCTTGAACACCCCATTTCAGGACAAAGATAGAAAAGACACGCCGCCAGCGATTCCCTAAACTGTGCCTCGCGCACCCCGTCGCCACGAGCGGCGGCGCGTGCGCCCGAACGAACCCCGTCACTGCTGGAGTATCGAGAAGATGAACGCACCGCTGCCCGAGTCGATCCGCAAGGCCATCGAGACCGTGTCCCTCGACGACAAGTACGCCCTCGAGAACGGCCGGGCCTTGATGAGCGGGGTGCAGGCGCTGGTGCGCCTGCCGATGCTGCAGAAGAAGCGGGACGCGTTCGCCGGGCTGAACACCGGCGGCTTCATCAGCGGCTACCGCGGCTCGCCACTCGGCGGCTACGACCAGGCCCTGTGGCAGGCCAAGAAGCACCTGGCGGCGCAGAACATCCAGTTCGTGCCCGGCGTCAACGAGGAACTCGCGGCCACCGCCGTCTGGGGCTCGCAGCAGCTCGACCTGTACCCGCAGAGCAAGAAGTTCGACGGCGTGTTCGGCATCTGGTACGGCAAGGGCCCCGGCGTGGACCGCTGCTCCGACGTCTTCAAGCACGCCAACATGGCCGGCACCTCGAAGCACGGCGGCGTGATCGCGCTGGCCGGCGACGACCACATCGCGAAGAGTTCGACCGCGGCGCATCAAAGCGACCACATCTTCAAGGCCTGCGGCCTGCCGGTGTTCTTCCCTTCCAGCGTGCAGGACATCCTCGACATGGGCCTGCACGCCTTCGCGATGAGCCGCTTCGCCGGCGTGTGGTCGGGCATGAAGACGATCCAGGAGATCGTCGAATCGACCGCCAGCGTGTTCGTCGACCCGGACCGGGTCGACATCGTGCTGCCCGAGGACTTCCCGATGCCCGAGGGCGGCCTGCACATCCGCTGGCCGGACGCGCCGCTGGAGCAGGAAGCGCGGCTGATGGACCACAAGTGGTATGCGGCCCTCGCTTACGTGCGTGCGAACAAGCTGAACCACAACGTGATCAGCGGCCCGAACGACCGCTTCGGCCTGATTGCCAGCGGCAAGGCCTACAACGACACGCGCCAGGCGCTGCACGACCTGGGCCTGGACGACGCCGAGTGCAGGCGGCTGGGGATCCGGCTGCACAAGGTCAACGTGGTGTGGCCGCTGGAGGCGACGATCACGCGCGACTTCGCGCAGGGGCTGCAGGAGATCCTGGTCGTCGAGGAGAAGCGCCAGGTCATCGAGTACCAGCTGAAGGAAGAGCTCTACGGCTGGCGCCCCGACGTGCGCCCGAACGTGCTCGGCAAGTTCGACGAGGCCGAGGGCGACGACTCCGGCGGCGAATGGAGCCGCCCGAACCCGAGCCAGAACTGGCTGCTGCGCGCGCAGGCCGACCTGACGCCCGCGATCATCGGCAAGGCGATCGCCAAGCGCCTGAAGAAGCTCGGCGTCGACAGCGACACCGCCGCGCGCATGGACGCCCGCATCGCACTGATCGAGGCCAAGGAGCGCTCGATGGTCGTGCAGGCGATCGACACCAGCGACCGCACGCCCTTCTTCTGCAGCGGTTGCCCGCACAACACCAGCACCCGCGTGCCCGAAGGCTCGCGCGCCGTGGCCGGCATCGGCTGCCACTACATGACGGTGTGGATGGACCGCAGCACGACCACGTTCAGCCAGATGGGCGGCGAAGGCGTGTCGTGGGTCGGCCAGTCGGCATTCACGACCGACAAGCATGTGTTCGCGAACCTCGGCGACGGCACCTACTACCACTCGGGGCTGCTCGCGGTGCGGCAGTCGATCGCGGCCAAGGTCAACATCACCTACAAGATCCTGTTCAACGACGCGGTCGCGATGACCGGCGGCCAGCCGGTCGACGGCACGCTGAAGGTGCCCGAGATGACCCGCGAGCTCGACGCCGAAGGCGCGGTCAAGATCGTCGTCGTCACCGACGAGCCCGAGAAGTACGAGGAAGGCGACATCAAGGCGCGCCTCGCGAAAGGCGTGACGGTGCACCACCGCGACGACCTCGACGCGATCCAGAAGCAGCTGCGCGAGATCGAGGGCTGCACGATCATCATCTACGACCAGACCTGCGCGACCGAGAAGCGCCGCCGCCGCAAGCGCGGCACGCTGGTCGATCCGGCCAAGCGCGTCATCATCAACGAGCTGGTCTGCGAGGGCTGCGGCGACTGCTCGGTGCAGTCGAACTGCCTGTCCGTCGAGCCGGTCGAGACCGAGTTCGGCCGCAAGCGCCGCATCAACCAGAACACCTGCAACAAGGACTACTCCTGCGTGAAGGGCTTCTGTCCGAGCTTCATCACCGTCGAGGGCGGGCAACTCAAAGGGAAGAAGAAGGACACGTCGCGGCCGAACCCGTTCGCGCTGCCGCCGCTGCCCGAGCCCGCGCTGCCGCTGGCCGAGACGCCGTGGGGCATCGTCGTCGCCGGCGTCGGCGGCACCGGCGTGATCACGATCGGCCAGCTGCTCGGCATGGCCGCGCACCTCGAGGGCAAGGGCATCGTCACGCAGGACGCGGCCGGCCTGGCGCAGAAGGGCGGCGCGACCTGGAGCCACATCCAGATCGCGAACCGCGCCGAGGCGATCCTGACCACCAAGGTCGGGACCGCCGAGGCCGACCTGGTGATCGGCTGCGACCCGATCGTCACCGCGAACAAGAGCACGCTGGTGGTGATGCGCGAAGGCCGCACGTATGTCGCGATGAACACCCACGGCACGCCGACCGCGGCGTTCGTGACCAACCCGAACTGGCAGTTCCCGGCCGCGAACTGCGACGCCGCGGTGGCGAACGCGGCCGGCGGCAATGTCGGCACGCTGGACGCCGATGCGCTCGCGGTGCAGCTGGTCGGCGACTCGCTGTACACGAATCCGCTGATGCTCGGCTACGCGTGGCAGAAGGGCAAGGTCCCGCTGTCGCACGCCGCGATGATGCGGGCGATCGAACTGAACAACGTCCAGGTCGAGAACAACAAGCTGGCGTTCGAGTGGGGCCGGCGCGCGGCGCACGATCTCGCAGCGGTGCAAGCGCTGCTCAAGCCCACCAACGTGATCGAGTTCGTCAAGAAGACCACCAACCTCGACGACATGGTCACGAAGCGCGTCGAGTTCCTGACGGCCTACCAGAACGCCGCGTACGCCCAGCAGTACAAGGCCTTCGTCGAGAAGGTCCGCGCCGCGGAAGCACCGCTGAACACGAAGAGGCTGAGCGAGGCCGTCGCCCGCTACCTGTTCAAGCTGATGGCCTACAAGGACGAGTACGAGGTCGCGCGCCTGCAGAGCGACCCGGCCTTCCTCGCGAAGATCGCCGCGCAGTTCGAAGGCGACTACACGCTGAACTACCACCTCGCGCCGCCGCTGACCGCGAAGAAGAACGCGGCCGGCGAATTGCAGAAGTCGAAGTTCGGCCCGGCCATGCTGACCGGCTTCAAGTGGCTCGCGAAGCTGAAGGGACTGCGCGGTACCGCGTTCGATGTGTTCGGGCGCACCGAGGAGCGCAAGACCGAGCGCGCGCTGATCGACGAGTACAAGGCGTCGATCGACGAGTTGCTCGGCTCGCTGAACGCCGGCAACCTCGCACTCGCCACCGAGATCGCGCGCATTCCCGAAGACATCCGCGGCTACGGCCACGTGAAGGAGCGCCACCTCGCAGCCGCGCGCCCGAAGTGGGCCGCGCTGATGACCGAATGGCGCGCCGGCCGGCAGCAGCGCGCCGCTTGAGCGCGCCCGCGGCACTGGGCGCGCTGGTGCTCTGCGGCGCCGCGTCCGCGGCGTTCGCGCAGGCGTCGGCGCCGGCTGCCGCCGCGCCGACCTGGACGCTCGATCCCACGCACACGTTCGTCCATTGGGAGGTCGTGCACATGGGCACCTCGACCATCCGCGGCCGCTTCGACAAGGCGGCCGGCAGCGTGCAGTTCGATCCGAAGGCGCAGCAGCTCGATGTGAGCATCGCGGTCGACACCGCCTCGGTCAGCAGCGGCGTGCCGATCCTGGATGCGCTGCTGAAGGGCCCGTCGATGCTCGACACCGCGGCGAACCCCCAGGCCTTTTTCGTTGCCCGCGGCGCGACCTTCGACGGCGACCGGCCGCGCGAACTGCGCGGCGAGTTCACGCTGCGCGGCGTCAGCCAGCCCCTGACGCTGCGCGCGCTGCGCTGGAACTGCGGCCTGAACCCGCTGTTCCGCCGCACCGTCTGCGGCGGCGACTTCGAAGCGCAGATCGTGCGCAGCAGCTTCGGCATCACGCACAGCCTGCCGTTCGTCGCCGACACCGTGCGGCTGGTCGTGCAGGTCGAGGCGATCTCCCCCTGATCAGCGTGGCCAGCGCCGGGCCGCTCCCAAGCGGCACGCACCCGCCCGGCGGGTGGTGCGGTACCCCGCGCCGGGTGCTCCGTCTGCCACCCCCGGCTTGCGGGGCGGACTATCCCTAGCCTGCCGCGCAGCGTCGGCGGCTATAACCGCACACCGGCCCGCCGAGGCCAGTGCACGCGCGTTCGCGCGTCGGCGACAACAACCCGCAGGAGACTTTCAGAATGAACTTCCGCCTTTCAAGGACGTCAGCCATGTTCGTCGCGCTGGGCCTGGCCCCCGCCCTGGCGCTGGCCGCCGGCGTCGCCGTCCGCTTCGACGTGTCCGACCCGGCCGCCAGCCCGTTCCCGAGCGACCGCTTCACGCAGCCCGACTTCACGAACAACACGCTCAAGCGCGTGGCGCTGCCGAAGCCGAACTGCGCGGTGCGCGTGTCCGACTGCGCCGACATCGATGTGATCAACACGCTCGACGGCTTCAACACCCAGCCGCGCATCACGATCCCGTTCACCGGCAACATCGACATCGCCTCGGTCAACAGCAACACCGTCTACCTCGTGAACCTGGGCGACACACTCAGTGGCGCCGGCGCGGGCCGTAAGGTCGGCATCAACCAGATCCAGTGGGACAGTGCCGCGAAGACGCTGGTGGTCGAATCCGACGAGCTGCTCGAAGAGCATTCGCGCTACCTGCTGGTCGTCACCAACGGCGTGCGCGATGCCGCCGGCGACCCGATCGAGGCCGGCGACTTCGGCCGTTTCCGCCACGACCTGAACTTCGGCCAGACCAAGGACCGCGCGCTCGCCGACTACCGCAAGACGCTGCTCGATGCCGGGAACGCCTCGGGCGCGCCGCGCCAGCAGGCCGTCGCGCTCAGCGTGTTCACGACCCAGAGCATCAGCGCCGATCTGCTGAAGATCCGTGCCCAGATCCAGGCCGCAACGCCGGCGCGCGCGAACTTCATGATCGGCAACGGCGGCGCGGTGCGCGCCGTGTTTCCGGTCGCGGGGCTGCAGGGCATCCAGTGGCAGCAGCAGACCGGCACCGCACCGTCGTTCACCGCGTCCTTCGTGCCGACGCCGGCGCTGCAGGTCTATCCCGGCGCGGTCGCGAGCGTGGCGTTCGCCAAGTTCCGCTCGGCCGACTACACCAACGCCGCGAAGGTGATCCCGGTCACCGGCACGATGACCGGGGTGCCGCAGCCGCAGGGCGTCAACGACCTGGTCATGGAAGTGTTCCTGCCGAGCGGTCCGCGCCCGGCCGGCGGCTGGCCGGTCGCGATCTTCGGGCATGGGTTCACCGACAGCATGTATGGCGCGCCTTGGACCGTCGCGTCGACCTTCGCGCACTACGGCATCGCCACCGTCGCGATCAGCGTCGCCGGCCATGGCGGCGGCGCGCAGGGCGTGCTGAACGTGTTGCCGACCGGCGGCGCGCCGGTGGTCGTGCCCTCGGGCGGGCGCGGCATCGACCAGGACGGCAACGGCAAGATCGACTCGACCGAAGGCGTCGGCGCGGTCGGGGCGCTGTCGATCGTCTCCAGCCGCGACGGCCTGCGCCAGACCGTGGCCGACCTGATGCAGCTCGTGCGGCAGATCCAGGTCGGCGTCGACGTCGACGGCGACGGCGCGGCCGATCTCGATGCGAACCGCATCTACTACGCCGGCCAGTCGTTCGGCGGCATCTACGGCACGATCTTCCTCGGCGTCGAAGGTGCGGTGAAGGCCGGCGTGCCGAACGTGCCGGGCGGCTCGATCACCGAGGTCGCACGACTCGGCGCGTTCCGCGTGCTGACCGGCCTGGCGCTCGCGACGCGCCAGCCGCAGCTGCTGAACCTGGCGCCGACCGCACAGCTGCCGGTGCCGTACAACTTCAACGAGAACATCCCGCTGCGCAACCTGGCGCCGTCGATCAACGCGGTGCCGGGCGCCAGTGCGATCCAGGAGGTGCTGGAGCGCAACGAGTGGGTGCAGCAGGCCGGCAACCCGGTCTCCTACGCCGCGGCGATCCGCAAGCAGCCTTACGCCGGCAACGGGCCGAAGCCGGTGATCCTGCAATTCGCCAAGGGTGACGGCACGGTGCCCAACCCGACGACGACCGCGATCGTCCGCGCCGGCGCGCTGGCCGACCGCACGCTGCTGTTCCGCAACGACCTGGCCTATGCGGCGACCGGCGGCGCGATCCCGAAGAACCCGCACACCTTCCTGACGAACATCGGCTCGGCGGCCGGTGCGCCGTTCGCGGTGGCGGCGCAGACGCAGATCGCGCTGTTCTTCCAGTCCTTCGGCACGCTGACGATCGACCCGGACGGTGCGAGCCCGATCTTCGAGATGCCGATCGTGCCGCCGCTGCCGGAGACGCTGAACTACCTGCCGTAAGCGGCGGGCACGCACCGGTCCGTCGGTGGCCGGTGCAGCCTGTCGCACCGCCGGCGCAGGCCATCGCAGCGCGGTCGCCCGCGGCCGGCGGGCCGCCTACAGTGCGGGCCATTGCACCCTTGCGCCCCGGCCCGCTCCCATGTCCGATTTCGCCACCACCGTCGCCAGCACCTGGAAGACCGTCTCCGCCACCGCGGTCCGGCTGTTCCACCAATACGGCAACTGGCTGGTCGGCATCAGCTGGTGGCGCTTCGGCGCCTTCGCGCTGCTGCTGCTGATCCTGACCAGCATCCTGCAGAAGCTGCCGCCGTTCCGCACCTCGTGGAGCGAGATCGTCGAGGACATCCCGACGGTCACGGTGCCGCCGATCCCGCCGATCCCGCCGATCAAGGTGCCGAAGATCCGCATCGAAGCCCCGACCACGCCGTCCAGTCCGGCCAGCGGCGGCCAGGACGACGACGTGCTGATCTCGATCGACGGCAAGGGCGTGCGGATCACGTCGCGCAGCGCACCGGCGGCGGCATCGGCGCCCGCTTCGGGCGCGGCGAGCGCGGCCAGCCCGGCCCCGGACCCGGCGTCGGCGGCATCGACCGCCGCCGATGCCGGCAGCTCGATCCAGATCGCGCTGCCCGGTGCGACCCGCGAGACGATCCGCGAGGCGGTGCGGGCCGCCCGCGAGGCGGCGCGCGAGGCCACCCAGGAGGCGCGCCAGCAGGCCGAAGAGGCCCGCCGCGAAGCCCAGGAGGCGATCGAGGAGGCGCAACGCGATGCCGAGGAGGCGCGCCGCGAAGCCCAGGAGGCGCGCAAGGTCAAGCGCACCCGGGTCGTCCACCTCGGCGATTCGCTGACCGACCTGGCGTTCTTCTGGATCGTCGCGTCGGCGCTGCTGAAGGTCACCTACAAGGGCCGCATGCAGGCCGAGGTCAAGGCCGCCGAGGCGACCGAGACCGCCGAGTCCGAGCAATTGAAGCGCCAGGTCGTCGAGGCGCGGATGGCGGCGATGCAGGCGCAGGTCGAGCCGCACTTCCTGTTCAACACGCTGGCCAGCATCGACCACCTGATCGAGACCGACCCGCCGCGCGCCAGCCAGATGCAGAAGAACCTGATCGCGCTGCTGCGGGCCTCGATGCCGACAATGCGCGAGAACCACCCGGCCGCGCACAACCTCGGCCGCGAGATGGCGGTGATCCGGCCCTACCTCGAGATCCTGAAGGTGCGCATGGAGGACCGGTTGCAGACCGAGATCGCGGTGCCGGACGGATTGCTGTCGGCCGACTTCCCGTCGATGATGATCCAGAGCCTGGTCGAGAACGCGATCAAGCACGGCCTCGAGCCGAAGGCCGAAGGCGGCAAGCTCACCGTGCGCGCCGAGATCGTCCACGGCAAGCTCGCGGTGACGGTGGCGGACACCGGCCTGGGCTTCGGCCGCGCCGCGACCGCCGGCACCGGCGTGGGCCTGAACAACATCCGCGAGCGGCTGCAACTGCTGTACGGCAGCAAGGCCTCGATGACGGTCGCCGAGAACAACCCGAGCGGCACCGTCGTGACGCTGACGGTGCCGTACCAGGCCCAGACCCGTGAAGGAGAGTCCGCATGATGCTCACGCTGTTGGTGCTCCTGATCGTCGCGTTCGTGATTCCGCTGGCGGTCCTGCTGCCGCTGGCGATCGCCGCGGTGCTCGTGGTGGCCGTGCTGCTGGTCGTGGCCGGCGTGCTCGCGACGGTGTTCTCGCCGCTGATCCTGCTGGCGCTGTGCATCTGGCTGCTCGTGAAGCTAGTGCGCGGCAGCCCGCGCAGCCGCACCCCGGCGGGCGCTACGATGGCTGGATGAACACCACGCCGATCCCTTCACCGACGCGCGCCCCGCGTGCGCTGATCGCCGACGACGAGCGCCTGATGCGCGAGCAGCTGCGCGCGCGCCTGGCCGAGGTCTGGCCCGAACTCGAGATCGTCGCCGAGGCCAAGAACGGGCTGGAAGCGGTGTCGATGACCGAGTCGGAGCACCCCGACCTGGTGTTTCTCGACATCCGCATGCCGGGCATGACCGGCGTCGAGGCGGCGCGGGCCATCGCGCAGTTGCCGGTCGACGAGGAGGCCGAGGGCTGGCCCGGCTGCGAGATCGTCTTCATCACCGCGTACGACCAGTACGCGATCGAGGCGTTCGAGCAGGGCGTGGTCGACTATGTGCTCAAGCCCGCCGAGCGCGAGCGCCTGACGGTCACGGTCGAGCGCATCCGCAAGCGTCTGGCCCAGCGCGCCAGCGGCAACCCCGCCACCGACGATCCGCCGCCGGCGATGCAGCAGCTGCTGCAGAAGCTGGCCGCGAAGATGGACCCGGCGAAGGCGCCGACGCTGCGCTGGATCCAGGCGACGGTCGGCCAGAACATCCAGATGATCCCCGTCGACGAGGTGCTGTTCTTCATCTCCGACGAGAAGTACACCCGCGTGCAGACCGCGACGATCGAAGCGCTGATCCGCAAGCCGATCAAGGAACTGATCGAGGAGCTGGACGCCGACATGTTCTGGCAGATCCACCGCTCGACGCTGGTCAACACCAAATTCATTGCCGGCGTCAGCCGCGACCTGCGCGGGCGTCAGCTGGTCGCGGTGAAGGGGCACCCCGAGAAGCTCGAGGTGAGTCGCAGCTTCACCGGGCTGTTCAAGGGGATGTAGCGGGCCGCAGGGCCGCCGCGATGCACCCCTGCGCGACCCAGTAGGTCGCGAGGATCCACAACGACGCCAGCGGCAGCGCCGACGCGAACTTGTTGATCGCGAGCAGGCTGTCGGAGACCATGAACAGCGCCCCGCCGAGCGCGGCCGAGCGCGCGAGCGCCGCATCGGCCGAGCCCCGCGCGACACTGCTGCGCCACCACGCGCCCGCCTGCGCCGCCATCGTCGCCAGGCACACGACGTAGGCCACGACCGGCGCGCGCAAGGCGGTCGGGATGCCCGGCCACAGCGGCGTGAGGATCAGCGCCGCGACGCCGCCGTACACCGCGAACACCACCGGTCGCGCCCCGAGCCGCAGCGGCACGCAGAACGCCGCGATGTAGGCCAGGTGCGCGAGCAGGAAGGCGACCAGGCCAGGCAGGAAGCCCTCCTTCGGCCACAGCAGGGCCACGTCGCCCGCGAGCGACAGCACCAGCCCGACGAGCACGAGCCGGCGCTGCTTCGGCGCGTCGGTCCCGCGCGGCCAGGCGTACGCGATGACCAGGGCGGTCGTCAGCGGCTTCAGCACGAACAGCCAGGACGGCGGCAGCGTGCCCAGCGCCGCGAGGATCGCGCCGATGCCGCTCGCGAGCGCGAGCCCCGCCAGCGCCGGCAGCGCTCGCGCCGGCGTCATGCGCGGGCCTTCGCCGGCAGCTTCGTTCGTCGTCCTCATCACGTTCGGGTCTCCTCGCGCCGGGATTGTGCGTCCGTCGCGCGGGCCCCGATCCTGCTGCTTGGGAGGTGACCCCGGTTCCATGGGTGCGGGTGGTCGCAGACGGTGACAAGCGCGACCTGCGTGGTCGGTTGTGTAACCGGCGCGCGCCAGGATTCAAGCTCTTCGAAAGCAGTTGAAACGATGAATTCACCTCAAGACACGATGCTGCGCCGCTTCGGTGTCGCACTGACCTGGCGCCGGACCAGCGCACTGCTCGGCACCGCGGTATTGCTCAGCGCCTGCGGCGGCGGCAGCACCAGCGATCCGGGCAGCACCGACAGCACGCTCGCCGCCGGCACGACCGACCAGGAAGCGCTGAAGAAGCGTGCACCGGCGCCGTCTCCCGCGCCGGCACCCGCCCCCGGCCCCGCTCCCGCTCCGGCGATGACGACCGCCGATGCGGTGCGCCTCGCGGCCCAGGCGAGTTTCGGCCCGACCGAGGCGCTGGTCGCGTCGATCAGGAGCCAGGGCGCGCAGGGGTGGCTCACCGCGCAGCTGGCCTCGAGCGCATCCCGCTACAGCGGCGGCAACGGCGGCGAGGTGCACCAGTACACCGGCAGCGGCGACTTCTGCGACGGCAAGGGCAGCAACTGCTGGCGCGACTGGTCGTCGACCGAGCCGCTGCTCTGGGACTTCTACCGCAACGCGGTCAACCAGCCCGACCAGCTGCGCCAGCGCGTCGCGTTCGCGTTGCAGCAGATCGTGGTGGTCAACAACCTCGAGGTCAGCGGCACCTACGGCTTCCGCCTGTACTACAACAACCTGCTCGACAACGCCTTCGGCAACTACCGCCAGGTGCTCAGGAAGGTCGCGCTGTCGCCGGTGATGGGCGACTTCCTGAACAACGCGAACAACGACAAGGCCGCGCCGAACGAGAACTTCGCGCGCGAGCTGCTGCAGCTGTTCAGCGTCGGCACCTGCGAGCTGAACGCCGACGGCAGCCTCAAGGGCGGCGTGTGCACCGCCACCTACGGCAACGACACGGTGCGCTCGTATGCCTACGCGATGACCGGCTGGACCTACCCGGCCGGCGGCGCCACGCCGTGGGGCTGCTGGCCCAAGGGCCTGAACTGCCGCTACTACGGCGGCGACATGGTGCCGGTCGCGACCTTCCACGACACGGCCGAGCGCAAGCTGCTGTCCGGCATCACCGTCGCCGCCGGCACGGCCGCCGCGCCCGCGCTCGAAGCGGTGCTCGACAGCCTGATGGCGCACCCCAACATCGGCCCGTTCATCGGCAAGCAGCTGATCCAGCACCTCGTCGCGAGCAACCCGTCGCCGGCCTACGTGGGCCGCGTCGCCGCAGCGTTCAACGCCGGCAAGTACGGCAGCGTCGGGACCGGCGTGAAGGGCGACCTTGCCGCCACCGTCAGCGCCGTGCTGCTCGACGCCGAAGCGCGCAGCGCGACCCCCGCCCGCAACGCCGGTCGCCTGCGCGAGCCGGCGCTGATGTTCGCGGGCGTGCTGCGCGCGCTGAACGGCCAGACCGACGGTCATGCGCTGAGCTGGTGGTGGGGCGCCAGCCTGCGCCAGCACGTGTTCCGCCCGCCGTCGGTGTTCAATTTCTACCCGCCGGATTACCCGGTGCCCGGCACCGCGCTGGTCGGTCCGGAGTTCGGCGTCCACAGCGCCAACGCCGCGCTCGAGCGCCTGAACTACCTGACCTATCTGCTCGACTGGGGCGGCTCGCCACCGGAGGCGGACGTGCCGAACGCGGTCGGCAACAAGGTCGATCTCAGCGCCTTCACGACCGGCGCGGCCGACGCCGCGGGGCTGGTCGACCGGCTCTCGGTGCTCGCCACCGGCGCGCCGCTGCCGGCCGCGCCGCGCGACAAGGTGATCGCCGCCGTCGCCTGGTGGACCGATCAGAACGACCCGACGAACTGGAAGACGAACCGGGTGAAGGCCGCCGCCTACCTCGTGTTCGGCTCGCCCAACTACCAGGTGCTGCGCTGAGATGAAGACCACCTCCACGACCCCGACCCCGACCCCGACCCGCCGCCGCTGGCTGCTCGGCAGCGGCGCCACGCTCGCCAGCGCGCTTGGCGCCGGCACGCTCGCCAACCTGATGCACGCGCGCCCGGCCTACGCCGCCGACTACAAGGCGCTGGTCTGCATCTTCCTGTACGGCGGCAACGACGGCATGAACATGATCGTGCCGACCGACACCGCCCGCTACGACCAGTACGCGACGGTCCGCAAGGGCCTGGCGATCCCGAAGGCCAGCCTGGTGCCGCTGGCCGGCGTGAACTACGGGCTGCATCCGGCGATGTCCGCGCTCGCTGCCGCGTGGAGCGCCGGGCGCCTGGCGCCGGTGTTCAACGTCGGCCCGCTGGTGCAGCCGCTGACCAAGGCCCAGTACCGGGCCGCGGCGGCCAACTCCGAGGTGCTGCCGGACAGCCTGTTCTCGCACTCCGACCAGCAGATCCTGTGGGAATCCGGCACCGGCGACGCGCTGGCCCGCACCGGCTGGGGCGGGCGCGCGTCGGAGACGCTGGCCACGGTCAACCCGGTGATCTCGGTCGCCGGCAGCGCGCGCTTCGGCCTGTCGACCTTGCAGACGCCGCTGGTGCTGCCCGGCCCGGGATCGACCTTCGGCGCCTACGGCCTGCAACCCGGCGACACCTGGGCGCCGCAGCTCGCCCGCAAGGCCGCGATCGACGCGCTCTACGCCGCGCCGCAGGACGTCGCGCTGGCCGACGCCTACACCGCAGCCCAGCGCGATGCGTTCGCGATGTCGGCGCGGCTCGGCGCGCTGGTCAAGACCAAGCCCGGCGACCCGGACGCGATCGCCGCGATCGACACCGCCTTCGCGCCGATCACCGCGGCCGGCAAGATCACCAGCGGCCTGGGCAACCAGCTCTACCAGCTTGCCAAGCTGATCGCCGGCAACGCCACCGTGCAGGGCAACCGGCAGCTCTTCTTCGCGTCGATGGGCGGCTTCGACACCCACGGCAACCAGCTCGTCACCGGCAGCCCGCTGGAAGGCGACCACGCCCGGCTGCTGAAGGAACTGGGCGACGCGCTGGCCGCCTTCAACGCCGCGCTGACCAACCTGGGCCTGGCCAACGCGGTCACGACCTTCACGCAGAGCGATTTCGGCCGCACGTTCGCGCCGAACAACAGCACCGGCACCGACCACGCCTGGGGCAACCAGCACCTGGTGATGGGCGGGGCGGTCAAGGGCGGGCTGACCTACGGCAGCTATCCGGAACTGGTGCTCGGCGGGCCGAACGACGTCGGCCAGGAGGCGTGGGAGCTGCAGGGCCGCTGGATCCCGACCACCGCGGTCGACCAGTACGCCGCCACGCTGCTCGGCTGGTTCGGCGCCACCGACGCCCAGCTGGACACGGTGCTGCCGAATCTGAAGAACTTCGGGACGGTCCGGCGGCTCGCGTTCCTGTGAGTCCGCCGGCGCCCGACACCGAAATAGTTAACGGATGAATTCACATTTCCCTCAAGCGCCCGGGGGTCCGGCCGAAGACGGTTGACCGCGAGCTGCCATCGCCCCTGACGGCCGGCTCGCGGACGGCGCTCGACGCGCCGCGACTGCAACCGGGCACCAGGCGATGACTTCTTTCCCCCAGGGCAACGATCCAGCGAGCGCCATGCCGGGCACCGCCGTGCCCTCGATCAGCGCGGTGCACGGCCGCCGCCAGGCCGTCCTGCTCGCGCTGGCGCTGGTCCCGATGGTCGCGCTCTGGTGGTCCCCGGTGCGTTTGCCCGACGTCTGGGGCGGTCTGACCTACACCCAGTGGCACACCCTGCTTGAGCTCAGCTCGATGCTGGTCTGCGGGGCGATCACCGCGGTCGCGTGGAACGCCCGCGAGCTCGAGGTGCCGCGCAGCGTCAACGTGCTCGGCAGCGCCTGCGGGGGCGCGCTGCTGCTCGACCTGGCCCACACGCTGTCGTTCCCCGGCATGCCCGATCTGGCCGGCCTCAACGACGCAACCCGCGCGGCTGCGCTGTTCATGGGCGGCCGGCTGCTGATCGCGGCAGCGATGCTGTGCGTCGCGGCGCTGCCCTGGCGCGCCGACGACCAGCCGCGCTGGACGCGCCACGCACCGCTGGCGGTCGTGGCCTATGTGCTGATCGTGCTCGGCTGGGTGTTCGGCTGGCGCGAGAGCCTGCCGGCGCTGGTGATCGAAGGCCAGTCGCTGACCTTCCTGAAGCATGCCGGCGAGGGCGTGCTGGTCGCGATGTTCCTCATGGCCGCGGCGCTCCTGGTGCGTCGCACCAGGGCCGCTGCGCCGCCACCGTTCGACGTGCCCTCGCTGCTGTGCGCCGCCGCGCTGATGGCCATCGGCGAAGTGGTGTTCACGATGTTCACGCGGCTGAGCGACCTCGCGCTGGTCGCGGGCCACCTCTACAAGGTCGCGGGCTTCTGGATGGTCTACCGCACCATCGTCGCCGACAGCATCCGCTCGCCCTACCAGCGCCTGCTCGACTCGCGCCACCGCCTGCGCCACAGCGAGGAAGAGTTGCGCACGATCACCGACAACATCCCGGCGATGGTCGCGTTCGTCGACAACGAGCAGCGCTACCAGTTCGTCAACCGCAACTACCAGCGCTGGCTCGGCAAGTCGCCCGAGCAGATGCTCGGCCGCACCGCGCTCGAAATCTTCGGCGAGGAGCACTACAACATCCTGCGGCCGCACATCGAGCGCGCGCTCGCGGGCCAGACTTTCGCGATCGACCACCGGGTGACCGGCACAGAGCTGTTGCGAGGCCGTTGGTTCAACATCATGTACATGCCGAAGGTGCGCGCCGACGGCGGCGTCAGCGGCGTCTACATCCTGACCAGCGACGTGACCGACGTGATGGTCGCCGAGCGCCGCGCGCTGTTCCTGGCCGAGCACGACGAGCTGACGACGCTGCCGAACCGGGCGACCTTCCAGTTCGCGGTCGGCAAGGCGCTCGACCACAGCACGCGCGATTCGAGCCAGTTCGCGGTGATCTTCGTCGACGTCGACCGTTTCAAGGTCATCAACGACACGCTGGGCCATGCCGCCGGCGATCACCTGCTGCAGGAACTCGCGAGCCGCATGAAGCACGTGGTGCGCGGCCGCGACCTCGTCGCCCGCATGGGTGGCGACGAGATGTGCCTGTTGCTGCACGACGTGCGCGACGCGTCCCATGCGGCGGAGATCGCCGAGCGCATCCTGGGCGCGCTGCGCGTGCCGGTGGAACTGCGCAGCGGCATCCAGCACCACGTCACCGTGTCGGCCGGCATCGCGGTGTTCCCGCAGGACGGGACCGATGTCGAGACGCTGCTGCGCCACGCCGACATCGCGATGTACCGCGCCAAGGCCGCGGGCCGCGACGGCTTCGCGCTGTTCGGCGCGCACGACGGCGGGCCGGCCGAAGCGCGCCTGACCCTCGAACTCGAACTGCGCACCGCGATCGACCTCGGCCAGCTCGTGCTGCACTACCAGCCCCGCGTCGACGTGATCACCGGCCGCCCTGCCGGCATGGAAGCGCTGGTGCGCTGGCAGCACCCGGAGCGCGGCCTGCTGGCACCCGGGCACTTCATCGACATCGCCGAAGAGACCGGCCTGATCGTGCCGATGGGCGCGTGGGTGATGCGCCAGGCCGCCGCCGCGCTGCGCCGGCTGCACGAGTCCGGCGCGACAGGCCTCACGATGTCGGTCAACGTCAGCGCGCGCCAGTTCAAGAACCCGCGGCTGGTCGACGAGGTCGCCGAGATGCTGGCAATCGCCGGCTGCGCGCCGCACCAGATCGAGCTCGAACTGACCGAGAGCGCGGTGATGGACCAGCCCGACGCGGCCGAGGCAACGATGCGCCGGCTCAAGGCGATCGGCGTGCGGCTGGCGATGGACGACTTCGGCACCGGCTACTCGTCGCTGGCGGCGCTCAAGCGCTTCCCGGTCGACTGCGTGAAGATCGATCGCTCGTTCGTCAACGACATCCCCGCCGACAGCGACGACGCCGCGCTGACCCGCGCCATCATCGCGATGGGCCACTCGCTCGGCCTGCATGTCGTCGCCGAGGGCGTCGAGCGGCGCGACCAGCTCGACTTCCTGCGGCGCGAGGGCTGCGACGAATACCAGGGCTACCTGTTCGGCAAACCGATGCCCGAAGCGGCGCTGGCCTCGCTGCTGGCCCAGACGATGCGCCCCGCCCTGGTGGCGGTGAGCTGAGGCCCCGACGATGAGCCGCGCCGCCACCCTCCGCCGCTGGTGCCTTGGCTTGGGCTGGTGTGCAGCGCTGACGCTGGCAAGCGCCACGTTCGTTCCGGCGCGCGCGCAGTCGTTCGACAGCGTGACCGCCCGGATCCTCGCGCTGGAGGACAGCGGCCGCGGGCGCCCGTTCGAAGCCGCCCAGGCGCTCGAAGCGTTGCTGCCGGCGACCGCCCCGCACAGTGAGCAGCGCCTGGAGCTGTTGACCGTCCAGGGCCTCGTGCTGGCCGCCGGGGCGCCCGGCGACAGCATCGAACCCGCGGCCACCCGGCTCGAGGCCTGGGCCGGCGAGCCGGGCGCCCCGAATGCCGCCGCGGCCGGCGTCGCGGCGAAGCTGGTGCGCGCCCGCTCGATGGCGCGCGACGGCAACCTGCAGCGCGCCGACGCGATGATGCAGGACGTGATGGCCACGCTGCCGACGATGCTGCTGCCGCGCGAACGCTTCCGCTACGTCTTCACCCACGGCTACATCAAGGACCACGCCGGCCAGCTCGAAGCGGCAGTGCGGATGCATCACGAAGTGCTCGCGATCGCCGACACGCAGGACGATCCGTGGCGGCAGGCCGAGGCGCGCAGCGCGCTCGCGTACAGCTACTTCGGCGCCAAGCAGTTCGAACGGGCGCGCGCGATCGGCGACGAGGCGGTGGCGATCGCCGAGAAGGCCGACGATCCGGTGTCGCTCGGTCGTGCCCTGACCGTCGTCGGCATCGTGCTCGACAGCCTGGGCGACCAGCTCGGCGAACGCCGCTCGTTCGAGGCCGCGATCGTCGCGGCACGCCGCGCCGGCGCCAAGGCCGACGAAGCGCGCTACCTCGCGAACCTGGCCGACTTCTTCCTGAAGAACGGCGAGTACCGGATCGCCCTGGCCCGCGCCGAAGCGGCGCTGCCGCTGGCCCGCGATCTCAAGGACGCCAACGTCGAGATGGTCGCGCTGGCCAACATGGGGCTGGCGCACATCGCGCTTCAGCACCTCGAGCTCGGCAAGCGCTATGTGCGCGACGCGATCGCGATCGACGAGGGGCGCGGCTCGCTGACCGGGGTGACGGACACGCTGAACGAACTCGGCACCTACCTCGAGAAGGCCGGCGACCTCGCGGGCGCTGCCAGCGCCTACCACCAGCACCGCCGGCTGGCGACGACGTTGCTGCGCGACGACCAGCAGAAGTCCATCCTCGCGATGCAGGAGCAGTACGACGCCGACCGGCGCAGCCGTGAACTGGCCTTGCTGAACCGCGAGAACGAGATCAAGGCCGAGCAGTTGCACCGGCGCGATCTGCAGCAACACCTGTGGTGGCTGCTGGCGGCGGCGTTCGTGATGTCGTTCGCGGTCGTCGGGCTGCTGTACCGCCGCGTGCGCCAGACCAACCGGCAACTCACGACCAGCAATGAGATGCTCAAGGTGCAGGGCGAGCGCGATCCGCTCACCGGGCTGGCCAACCGCCGTCACTTCCAGAGCGTCATGCGGCAGCTCGCCGACGACGGCAAGCTGACCGGCACCGTGTACCTGGTCGACATCGATCACTTCAAGCACGTCAACGACCGCCACGGCCACAGCGCCGGCGACGCGGTGCTGGTCGAGGTCGCGAAGCGCCTGCGCGAGACGCTGCGCGAGGAGGACCTGATCGTGCGCTGGGGCGGCGAGGAGTTCCTCGTCGTCGTGCAGGCACTCGCGCCGGACCAGGTCGACACGCTGGCGCAGCGCATGCTCGGCGCGCTCGACCGCACGCCGGTGGCCTGCGAGAAACAGCGCATCGCGGTGACGGCTTCGATCGGCTACGCGACGTTCCCGATCGGCCCGGCCCAGGTGCGCGTGACCTGGGAGCGCGCCATCAACCTCGTCGACACCGCCATGTACCTGGCCAAGGCCCACGGCCGCAACCGGGCCTACGGCGTCCGCCTGCTCCATGCGCGCGACGAAGCGTCGATCGAGGCGATCACGCGCTCGCTGGAAACTGCCTGGCGCGACGGCCAGGTGGCGCTCACGCTGCTCCAAGGGCGCACCCCACTGGCGGTGGCGGCATGAAGCCGCGCCTGGCCCTGTACGCGTGCGCGCTGGCGCTGGCAGCGACGGCACTGCCCGCCGCGGCGAATGCGCCCGGCGCGGCGAAGACCACGGTGGCCACGCCCAAGGTTGATCCGGTGGCGCAGCGCATCGACGCGATCGTCACCGCCGGCTACGAACGCCCCGCCCAGGCGATCGCGACGCTCGAGGCGATGCGTCGCGACCCGGGGCTCTCGGCTGCGGCCGACCAGCGCGCGGTGCTGCTGGGCATGGGACTGGTCGAGGCGCAGACGGGCCATGCGGCGCGCGCGAGCACGATCGCCGAACAGCTTCTCGCCAGCGCTGTCGAGGACCCGCAGGGCCGCTGGATGGCGGCATCGAACCTCGTGCGCGCCGCGTTGGCGGAGAACGCCGGGCAGTTGGACGTCGCCGCGGCGCTGGCGCAATCGGCGCTGCCGGCACTGCACGCCGGTTGCCCCGGCGGGCCGCCGGCGGCGAGCACGCCCGCGCCGGAGTGCGACTACCGCGCCGCCTGGCGCGTCCTCGCCATCCTCGAAGGCCGCGCGCTCAGCCAGGGCCTGTCCGTCACCGTCCAAAGCATGGCCCAGAGCGCGCTGGAGCTCGCCGAATGGGCCGGCGATGCGCGCCGCCGCATCGCCAACCTCGGCTCGCTGGCCCTGGCGGCACAGGCACGGGGCGAACGCGAACGGGCGCAGCAACTGGTTCAGCAGGCCCGGCGGCTCGCCACCGACAGCGACGACCAGTCGCTGCAGGCGCGGGTCAGCAATGTCGAGGCCCGCCTGGCGAACATGCAGGGCGACCGCCGCGCGGGCCTGCGGCACTTCGAGGAGGCGCTGGCGCTGGCCATGCTGGCCCAGGCGCCGCGCCTGGAAGCCACGCTTCTGAACAACCTCAGCGACGCTTACGCGCGGCTGGACCGCCCGGCCGATGCGCTGCGCGCGGCCGACCGGGCGCTGATCATCGTGCGTCGGCACAACGACGTGCGCGCCGAGCGCGTGCTGCTCAACAACGCCGGCATCGCGAAGATCGGCCTCGGGCGCCTGGCCGAGGGCAAGCGCGACCTGGCCGAATTGCTCGAGCTCTGGCAGCGCAGCGGCGAGACCGGCCGCCAGGTCGGCACGCTGCAGGAGTTCGGCGAGGCCCTCGCCGCCGCGGGCGATGCGCGGGGCGCACTCGAGCTCTACCACCGCGAACGCGCCCTGAGTGCCGAAGTGATGAGCGCGAACCGCAGCATCGCGCTGAAGGAGATGCAGAGCCGCAACGATGCCGATGCGCGCCAGCGCGACATCGAACTGCTGGCCCGCGACAACGCGCTGAAGACCGAGGCGCTCGCCAGCCGCGACCTGCAGCAGCGCATCTGGTGGCTGCTCGCGGCGGTGATGCTGCTGGCGATCGTGCTGGTCGTGATCCTGTACCGGCGCGTGCGCGACACGCATGCCCGCCTCGCCGCGAGCCACGTGCAACTGCAGGCGCAGAGCGAACGCGACCCGCTGACCAACCTCGCGAACCGGCGCCACTTCCATGCCGTGATGTCCCGGCTGTGCAGCAGCGGCGGCTTCGACGGCGCACTGCTGCTGGTGGACATCGACCACTTCAAGCGCGTCAACGACGTGAGCGGCCATGCCGCCGGTGACCAGGTGCTCATCGAGGTCGCGCGGCGCCTGAACGAAGCGGTGCGCAGCGACGACCTGGTGGTGCGCTGGGGCGGCGAGGAGTTCCTGATCCTCGCGCCGCGCGCGGCCCCCGAGCAGGCCGAGCAGATGGCAGCGCGGGTGCTGCGCATCATCGGGCAGACGCCGGTGACGGTCGGCGCCCAGGCGCTGCGCGTGACGGCCTCGATCGGCTACGCGCGCTTCCCGCTGCCGCCATACGGCGCCGAGGTCCCGTGGGAGCAGGCGGTCAACCTGGCCGACATGGCGCTCTACACCGCGAAGAACCAGGGCCGCAACCGCGCGGTCGGCATCGCGTCGTCGACCGCGGCGACACGCGAGGCGCTGCACGACATCGAGTCCGACTTCGACCGCGCCTGGCGCGACGGCCGGGTGACGCTGCTGCAGACACCCGGGCCTGACCTGCGCGAGAACCTGCACGCCGCCTGACCTGCGCCGACCGCGTCAACGCAGCGGCGCCTCGGCAGCCGCCTTCTGCGCCCGCGCAGCAGCGGCCGCGCGCAAGGCCTTCAGCTTCTCGCGCGGATCTTCCTTCGCGGTGACCTCGTCGAGCTTCATCTCCTTGACGAAGCGGCTCTGCACGCCGGCGATGAACTCGCGCCCGCGCTTGCGCCGCCGCAGCACGCTCACGCCCAGCGTGGTGCGCGCGCGTGTGATGCCCACGTACATCAGCCGGCGTTCCTCCTCCAGCCGCTCGGCGGTCATGTCGTCGTCCTCGCTGCGGAACGGCAGCAGGCCTTCGTTGACGCCGGCCAGCACGACATGCGGCCATTCCAGTCCCTTGGCCGCATGCAGCGTCGACAGCGTGACGACGTTCTGGTCGTCGCCGCGCTCGGCCAGGCTGATGATCACCGAGATCGTCTGCGCGACCTCGAGCACGCTCTTCTTCTCGCTCTCGATGGCCAAGCCGCCATCGTTCTCCAGCTCGCCGCCGCAGCGCTTGGCGATCCAGTCGACGAAGTCGAGCACGTTGCTCCAGCGCGCGGCGGCGAGCTTCTCGCTGTCCTCGCCGTCGTGCAGGTGCTTCTCGTAGTCGAGGTCCTTGAGCCAGCCGGACAGCAGCACCTTCGCGTCCTCGGCACCGGTGGTCTGGCGGGCGCGGAACTCGAAGTCGTTCACGTAGCGGCCGAACTCGTGCAGCGAGCCGAGCGCGCGGCCGCTCAGCACCGAACCGAGGCTCTCGGCGAACAGCGCCTCGTACAGGCTGGTCTTCCACTTGCCGGCGAATTCGCCGAGCGCGGCGAGCGTCTGGTGGCCGATGCCGCGCTTGGGCGTCGTCACCGCGCGCAGGAACGCGGGGTCGTCGTCGTTGTTGACGATCAGGCGCAGCCAGGCGCACAGGTCCTTGATCTCGGCGCGGTCGAAGAAACTCTGCCCGCCCGAGACCTTGTACGGGATGCCGGCCTTGCGCAGCGCCTTCTCGAACACGCGCGCCTGGTGGTTGGCGCGGTACAGCACCGCGAAGTCCTTGAACTCGACGGTGCCGGCCGCCTGCAGGGCCTGGAAGCGCGCGACGACCCGCTCGGCCTCGTGCTCCTCGTTGTCGCACTCGATCACGCGCACCGGTTCGCCGTCGCCGAACGCGCTCCACAGCTTCTTCTCGAACAGCTTCGGGTTGTTCCCGATCACCATGTTCGCGGCGCGCAGGATGTGGCCCGTCGAGCGATAGTTCTGTTCGAGCGCGATGACCTTCAGGCTGGGATAGTCCTGCGGCAGGCGCTTCAGGTTGTCGATCGTCGCACCGCGCCAGCCGTAGATGCTCTGGTCGTCGTCGCCCACGGCGGTGAACATGGCCCGCTCGCCGGCCAGCGACTTCAGCATCTCGTACTGGATCGCGTTGGTGTCCTGGTACTCGTCGACCAGCAGGTAGCGCAGCGTGTCCTGCCATTTGGCGCGCACCTCGGCGTCGCGCTGCAGCAGGCGGTGCGGCAGGCCGATCAGGTCGTCGAAGTCGACCGCCTGGTAGGCGGCGAGCCGCTCCTCGTAGCGCTGCATCACGCGCTGCGCGACCTGCTCGTCGGCGTTCGCCGGTTCCACGGTGCCGCTGTGCAGGCCCTCGTTCTTCCACAGGCTGATCGTCCACTGCCAGCGGCGCGCGAGGGCGTTGTCGCTGCTCGCGCCGGCTTCCTTCAGGATGCCGAGCACGTCGTCGCTGTCGAGGATGCTGAACTGCTGCTTCAACCCGAGCTTGTCGTACTCGCTGCGCAGGATGCGCACGCCCAGCGAATGGAACGTGCTGACGACCAGGTGCTTGGCCGCGCGCGGGCCGATCAACGCCTTCGCGCGCTCGCGCATCTCCTGCGCCGCCTTGTTGGTGAACGTGATCGCGGCGATCTGGCCCGGCGCGTAGCCGGCCTGCAGCAGCCGCGCGATCTTGTGCGTGATCACGCGCGTCTTGCCCGAGCCGGCACCCGCGAGCACGAGGCAGGGTCCGCCCAGGTGGTGGACGGCGTCGAGCTGTGCAGGGTTGAGGGGGTCGGGGGCGGAGGACACGTCGTCGGTGGGGGCGGAAGGGCGCCATCATAGCTATCGCTCCCCGCGCAAATCGCTTGCGATACTCGCCGGAACATGCAAGCGATCCTGACCGTCACGATCCCGTTTTTCGCGCTGGTGTTGCTGGGCTTCGTGGCGGCGCAGCGGCGGCTGCTGCCCGAGGCCGCGATACCCGGTCTCAACGCCTACGTGCTGTACTTCGCGCTGCCCTGCATGCTGTTTCGCTTCGGCGCGAGCATGCCGTTCGCGCGGCTGATCGACCCGGCGCTGATCGCGGTCTACGCGTTGTGTGCGCTGGGGATCGTCGGCCTCACGGTCGCGCTGACGCTGCGCCGCGTGGGCTTGAAGAACGGCGCGTTCGGCGCCCTGGTCGCGGCGTTCCCGAACAGCGGCTTCATGGGTGTGCCGCTGCTCGTCGCACTGTTCGGCGACGCGGCGTCGGGCCCGGTCATCGGCACCCTGCTGGTCGACCTGTTCCTCACCAGCACGCTGTGCCTGGCACTCGCGCAGGCGCACGGACACGGCGCGCGGGGCGATGCCGCGTGGCCGGTGGTTGCCCTGCGCGCCATGCGCGGCGCGGCGACCAACCCGCAACCCTGGGCCATCGCGCTGGGGGCGCTGGCGGCGGCGACGTCGCTGCAGTTGCCCGCGGCCGCCGCGCAGGTCGTGAAGATGCTCGCCGATTCGGCGTCACCGGTGGCGCTGTTCACGATCGGCGCCGTGCTCTGGCGGGCAGGTCAGCACGCCCACAGCCGCACGCCGCTGGGCGACTACCTGCCGGCGGCGCTGATCAAGCTGCTGGTGCATCCGCTGCTGGTGGGCGCCGTCGGTCTGGGCCTGCGGGCGACGGGCGTCGATGTGCCGGCGTTCGGCCTGACCATCCTGGTGCTCGCGGCGGCGCTGCCGAGCGCCAGCAACGTCTCGCTGCTGGCCGAGCGCTACGGTGCCGACAACGGCCGCGTGGCGCGGATCATCATGGCCTCGACCGTGCTTGCGTTCGCGAGCTTCACGCTGGTGGCGTGGCTGCTGCATCCGGCGGCAGCCACTTGAGCAGGGCCGCGTAAAGATCGTCGGGTCGAAACGGCTTGATCACGAAATCGTCCATGCCGGCTTCGCGGCAGTCCTGTCGGCTCGCGTCGAACAGGTCCGCGGTCATCGCCAGGATAGGCCGGGTCGTCCACCCGGGGCAGGCACGCAGTGCGCGGGTCGCGGCCAGGCCGTCCATCACCGGCATGTGCACGTCCATCAGGATCAGGTCGTAGCGGCCGTCGCGGGCCAGTTCCACCGCTTCGCCACCGTTGCCGGCCGTGTCGACCGTGCAGCCCACGGCCTCCAGCAACTCCTGCACGACGATCTGGTTGACCTCGTTGTCCTCGGCCACCAGGATGCGTGCGCCACGGTGCCGGTCCAGCAGGGCGCGCCGAGGGTCCGCGATGTTCCTGCGGTCGGCGTCTCCGACGTCGTGGCGGATCGGGGGTCTGTCGTCGAACGCGTCCATGCTGCCACCGTGTGCGGCTCCGGAATGCCCGGGCTTGGTCGCGTTACTTTGTCACTTCTGATACACGAGATCAATAACCACCTCACTCGCCAGGCGGCGAGCGAGGATGGCGAGCCTTACTTGCCGTTCTCAGCGAACGCGAGGCGAACGGCCTGGTGAGCCTTCAGCCGCTCTGCCGCTCCCGGCAGCTTGCGCTTCACATCGCGCTTGGCGCGATGGACGTTGTCGCGGAGAACATGAAGTCGTGCTCGATTGCGTTGTGCCTGGATGGCCATGCGATTCTCCGTTGGTGGGGTCGCAGGGTAACGCATGCGGGTCGTTTGCGCGCGCCCACGAAAAAGCCCGCTCGACGCACTGCGCCGGCGGGCTTCTGATCAAGGCGGGAATTACTTGCCGCGGAACTTGCGGATCGCCGCGATCTGCGCTGCCATGGCCGCGAACTCGCCTTGCGCTTTCGCGAAGTCGATGTCGCTCTTGGCGTTCTTCATCGCGTCCTCGGCCAGGCGCTTGGCTTCGTTCGCCTTGGCTTCGTCGAGGTCGTGGCCGCGGATCGCGGTGTCGGCCAGCACGGTCACCGTGCCGGGCTGCACCTCGAGGATGCCGCCGGCGACGAACACGAATTCTTCCTCGCCATTGTCGGCACGCTCGATGCGCACCGCGCCCGGCTTGATGCGGGTGATCAACGGCGTGTGGCGCGGCAGGATGCCGAGCTCGCCGCCCTCGCCCGGCAGCGCGACGAACTTCGCCTCGCCTTCGAAGATGCTGCCTTCGGCGGAGACGACACTGACTTGCAGGGTGGCCATCGTGATGCTCCGATCAGTTGATCTTCTTGGCCTTCTCGATGGCCTCGTCGATGGTGCCGACCATGTAGAACGCCTGCTCCGGCAGCGAATCGCACTCGCCGGCGACGATCATCTTGAAGCCGCGGATGGTTTCCTTCAGCGGGACGTACTTGCCCGGCGAGCCGGTGAAGACCTCGGCAACGTGGAACGGCTGGCTCAGGAAGCGCTGGATCTTGCGCGCGCGGGCCACGGCCAGCTTGTCTTCCGGCGACAGCTCGTCCATGCCGAGCACGGCGATGATGTCGCGCAGTTCCTTGTAGCGCTGCAGCGTGCCCTGCACCGCGCGGGCGGTGTTGTAGTGGTCTTCGCCGACGACGTTCGGGTCGAGCTGGCGCGAAGTCGAATCGAGCGGGTCCACGGCCGGGTAGATGCCGAGCGAGGCGATGTCGCGCGAGAGCACGACGGTCGAGTCCAAGTGGGCGAAGGTCGTGGCAGGCGACGGGTCGGTCAGGTCGTCCGCCGGCACGTAGACGGCCTGGATCGAGGTGATCGAGCCGACCTTGGTCGACGTGATGCGCTCCTGCAGGCGTCCCATTTCCTCGGCCAGCGTCGGCTGGTAGCCTACCGCGGAAGGCATCCGGCCCAGCAGCGCCGACACTTCGGTACCGGCCAGCGTGTAGCGGTAGATGTTGTCGACGAAGAACAGCACGTCCTTGCCTTCGTCACGGAACGACTCGGCGATCGTCAGGCCGGTCAGCGCGACGCGCAGGCGGTTGCCCGGCGGCTCGTTCATCTGGCCGTAGACCATCGCGACCTTCGACTCGGGCAGGTTCTCGAGGTCGACGACCTTCGAATCGGCCATCTCGTGATAGAAGTCGTTGCCCTCGCGGGTGCGCTCGCCGACACCGGCGAACACCGACAGGCCGCTGTGCGCCTTCGCGATGTTGTTGATCAGCTCCATCATGTTGACGGTCTTGCCGACGCCGGCACCACCGAACAGGCCGACCTTGCCGCCCTTGGCGAACGGGCAGATCAGGTCGATCACCTTGATGCCGGTCTCGAGCAGGTCTTGCGACGGGCTCAGCTCGTCGTACGCCGGCGGCTTGCGGTGGATCGACATCGTCAGCTCTTGCGAGACCGGACCGCGCTCGTCGATCGGGCGACCGAGCACGTCCATGATGCGACCGAGCGTCGCGCGACCGACCGGCACCGAAATCGGCTTGCCGGTGTTCGTCACCATCAGGCCGCGGCGCAGGCCGTCGGACGAGCCGAGCGCAATGGTGCGCACCACGCCATCGCCGAGTTGCTGCTGGACTTCGAGGGTCAGCTCGCCGCCGTCCATCTTCAGCGCGTCATAGATGTGCGGCATCGCGTTGCGCGGGAATTCGACGTCCACGACAGCGCCGATGCACTGGACGATCTTGCCTTGGGTTTGCACGTCAGCCATGATTTTTCCTTTGACTCAATTCGGGATGCTCAAACCGCCGCTGCACCAGCGACGATTTCGGACAGTTCTTTGGTGATCGCGGCCTGGCGCGTGCGGTTGTAGATCAGCTTGAGTTCGCCGATCAGGTTGCCCGCGTTGTCGGTCGCCGCCTTCATCGCGACCATGCGCGCCGAGTGCTCCGAGGCCATGTTCTCGGCCAGGGCCTGGAACACGAGCGCCTCGGTGTAGCGCAGCAGCAGTTCGTCGATCACCGTGGCCGCGTCGGGCTCGTAGATGTAGTCCCAGCCGTGCGTCTGGCCGTCGGCGTTCTTGTCGACGGCCAGGCTCTCGGCCGAGAGCGGCAGCAGTTGCACGACCACCGGCTCCTGCTTGATCGTGTTGATGAACTTGGTGTAGCTGAGGTACACGGCCGACAGCTTGCCCTCGGCATACGCGTCGAGCAGCACCTTGACGGGGCCGATCAGCTTCTCGAGCGTCGGCTTGTCGCCGAGCTGCGTGGCATGCGAGACGACACGCGCGCCGATGCGGTTCAGGAAGCCGTAGCCCTTGTTGCCGATCGCGACCGCTTCGATCTTCTGGCCGGCCGCTTCGAGTTCCTTGAACTTGTTGGTGACCGCGCGCAGCACGTTGGTGTTCAAGCCTCCGCACAGGCCCTTGTCGGTCGTGACGAGGATCATGCCCGCGGTCTTCGCGGACTCGTTCTTCACCATGAACGGGTGCTTGTACTCGGGCGTGGCGGTCGACAGGTTGGCCGCCAGGCTGCGAATCTTCTCGGCGTACGGGCGCGCCGCGCGCATGCGGTCCTGCGCCTTGCGCATCTTGGCGACCGAGACCATTTCCATGGCCTTGGTGATCTTCTTCGTGTTCTCGAAGCTCTTGATCTTGCCGCGGATTTCTTTGCCTGCTGCCATGACGGCTCCTAGTTAGATCAGGCGAAGGACTTCTTGAACGCAGCGATCGCGCCGGACAGCTCGGCCTCGGCATCCTTGTCGAGCGCCTTGGTGTCCTCGATCTTCTTCAGCATCGCGGCGTGGCTGGTCTTCAGGTGCGTGTGCAGGCCGTGCTCGAACGCGAGGATCTTCTTGACGTCGATGTCGTCCATGAAGCCCTTGTTTACCGCGAACAGCGTCGCGCCCATCAAGCTGATCGGCTGCGGCGAGTACTGGTTCTGCTTCAGCAGCTCGGTCACGCGGGCACCGCGGTCGAGTTGCTTGCGGGTCGCTTCGTCGAGGTCGGAGGCGAACTGCGCGAACGCGGCCAGCTCGCGGTACTGCGCCAGGTCGGTACGGATGCCGCCCGACTGGCCCTTGATGATCTTGGTCTGCGCCGACGAGCCGACGCGCGACACCGAGATGCCCGCGTTGATCGCCGGGCGGATGCCGGCGTTGAACAGCGAGGTCTCCAGGAAGATCTGGCCGTCGGTGATCGAGATCACGTTGGTCGGGACGAACGCGGACACGTCACCGGCTTGCGTCTCGATGATCGGCAGCGCGGTCAGCGAGCCGGTCTTGCCCTTGACGGCACCGTTGGTGAACGCTTCGACATAGTCGGCGTTCACGCGCGCGGCGCGCTCGAGCAGGCGCGAGTGGAGGTAGAACACATCGCCCGGGTACGCTTCACGGCCCGGCGGGCGGCGCAGCAGCAGCGAGACCTGGCGGTAGGCGACGGCCTGCTTGGACAGGTCGTCGTACACGATCAGCGCGTCTTCGCCGCGATCGCGGAAGTACTCGCCCATCGTGCAGCCCGAGTAGGCCGACACGTACTGCATCGCGGCCGATTCGGCGGCCGACGCGGCGACCACGATGGTGTATTCCATCGCGCCGTTGGCTTCGAGCGCGCGCACCACGTTCTTGATCGACGAGGCCTTCTGGCCGATCGCGACGTAGATGCAGGTCATGTTCTGACCCTTCTGGTTGATGATCGCGTCGATCGCCACGGCGGTCTTGCCGGTCTGACGGTCGCCGATGATCAGCTCGCGCTGGCCGCGACCGATCGGCACCATCGAGTCGATGGACTTCAGGCCGGTCTGCATCGGCTGGTCGACCGACTTGCGGGCGATCACGCCCGGCGCGATCTTCTCGATCGGCATCTGCATCTTGGCGCCGACCGGGCCCTTGCCGTCGATCGGCTGGCCCAGCGCGTTGACGACGCGGCCCTTCAGCTCGGGGCCGACCGGCACTTCGAGGATGCGGCCCGTGCACTTGACCACGTCGCCTTCGGAGATGTGCTCGTACTCGCCCAGAATCACGGCGCCGACCGAGTCACGCTCGAGGTTCAGCGCCAGGCCGAAGGTCGGCGAGCCATCGGGTGCCGGCGCGAACTCCAGCATTTCGCCCTGCATCACGTCGGACAGGCCGTGGACGCGGCAGATGCCGTCGGTCACGGACACCACGGTGCCCTGGTTGCGAATGTCGGTCGCCGCGCCGAGACCCTCGATGCGGCTCTTGATCAGTTCGGAAATTTCTGCGGGATTCAGGTTCATTGCTCTCTCCGGTGGACGTCGCTCACAGGCCTCAGGCCGTGAGCGCCGCCTTCATTTGTTCGAGGCGTGCCTTCACCGAGGTGTCGAGCACTTCGTCGCCGACGACGACACGGATGCCGCCGATCAGATCGGGTTGCACCTGCACGGTGGCGTTGAGCTTGCGCTTGAAGCGCGTCTCCAGCGAGGCGATCACGTCGGCCAGCTGTGCCGGCTCGATCGGGAAGGCGCTGTAGACGACCGCGTCCGACACGCCCGAGCGTTCGCTCACCAGCGCGTGGAACTGCGCGGCGATCTCGGGCAGCACGCTCAAGCGGCCGTTGTCGATCACGGTGCGCAGCAGGTTCTTCGATGCGTCCGACAGCGGCACATTCGCCACACCGGTGATCACGTCGAACACCTGCTGCGCGCCCGATTTCGGCGCGTCGGCGAACTGGCGCAGCTGCGGATTCGCGGCGACCTGCGCGAGTGCGTCGAGCTGGGCGCTCGCCTGCTTCAGATCGCCCTTCTCGGCGACCTGGAACAGCGCTTCGGCATACGGCCGGGCAAGGGTTGCAAGCTCGGCCATCGTTCAGAGCTCGGTCTTGAGTTGCGACAGGAGCGCGGCATGGACGGTCGGGTCGACCTCCTTGCGCAGGATCTGCTCGGCACCCTTGACGGCCAGCGCGGCGACCTGATCACGCAGCGTTTCGCGTGCCTTGATCGACTCTTGCTCGGCCTCGGCCTTGGCCGACGCGATGATCTTCGCGCCCTCTTCGGTCGCACGGCCCTTGGCCTCTTCGATCATCGACTGAGCCAGGCGCTCGGCATCGGCCAGGCGTTGCGCGGCGTCCTTGCGGGCGCTCGACAGCTGCTCTTCGACACGCTTGTTGGCGTTGGTCAACTCGGCCTTGGCCTTGTCGGCGGCCGACAGGCCGTCGGCGATTTTCTTCGCGCGCTCGTCGAGTGCCTTGACGATCGGCGGCCACACGAATTTCATCGTGAAGCCGACGAGGATCAGGAACACGATCATTTGCACGATCAGCGTTGCGTTGATGCTCACGTTCTTGCCTTTATGGGAAGAAAGGGGGATTGCGAAGCGCCGGTCACGCGGCGCCGCAATGGCTTACTTCGGCAGGTTGGCGATCTGCGCCAGGAACGGGTTGGCGGTGGCGAACCACAGCGCGATACCGGTGCCGATGATGAACGCGGCGTCGATCAAGCCGGCCAGCAGGAACATCTTGGTCTGCAGCTCGTTCATCAGTTCGGGTTGGCGGGCAGCCGACTCGAGGTACTTGCTGCCCATGATGCCGATGCCGATACAGGCGCCGACGGCACCCAGACCAATGATCAGGCCAGCGGCGAGGGCAACAAAGCTAATGACTTCCATGATGACTCCAGTTGAGGTTTGTTAGAAAGGAAAAATGAAATCTCGAGAAATGAGATGCCGCGGGAAAAACCGTTTCAAGGCTCAGTGATGGTCGTGCGCCTGGCCGACATACACCAGCGTCAACATCATGAACACGAACGCCTGGAGCGTGATGATCAGGATGTGGAAGATCGCCCAGACCGAACCGGCGACGATGTGGCCGATGGTCAGCAGGATGCCGGTGGCGCTGAGCGCGAAGGCACCGCCCATCAGGGCGATCAGCATGAAGATCAATTCGCCGGCGTACATGTTGCCGAACAGCCGCATGCCGTGCGAGACGGTCTTGGCGACGAACTCGATGATCTGCATCAGGAAGTTCACCGGATACAGGAACCACTTGTCGCCGAACGGCGCCGAGAACAGTTCGTGGATCCAGCCGCCCGCGCCCTTGATCTTGACGTTGTAGATCAGGCAGACGATCAGCACGCCGAGCGACAGGCCCATCGTGATCGACAGGTCGGCGGTCGGCACGACGCGCAGGTGCGACAGGCCGAACACATGCTCGCCGATCCACGGCAGCAGGTCGACCGGCAGCAGGTCCATCGCGTTCAGCAGGAAGATCCAGACGAACACCGTGAGGGCCAGCGGCGCGACCAGCTTGCGGCTCTGCGCGTTGTGGACGATGCCCTTGGCCTGGCTGTCGACCATCTCGACCAGCAGCTCGACGGCCGCCTGGAAGCGGCCCGGCACGCCCGACGTGGCCTTGCGTGCGGCCAGCCACAGGAGCCAGCAGCCGATCACGCCGATCACGATCGTGAAGAACATCGAATCCAGGTTGACGACCGAGAAATCGGCCACACCATGCTGGTGCTGGTTCTGCAGGTGCTGCAGGTGGTGAATGATGTATTCACCTGCGGTGGGGGCATGCGCCGCGCCTTCTTTCGCCACTGCCTCTGCTGCCATCTTGTTGCTACGCCTTGTTGTCCGCACGCCGGCCACGCCACAGCAGCGCGACCCAGTTGACCTTGATGCACACGACCATCGTGACCAGCAGCGCCGGCCAACTCAGGTTCGGTACAACCCTCACGGCGATCGCCAACATCGCGATCGCCACCCCGATCTTCAGCATCTCCCAGAACATGAAACCCGCGGCCATGGCCATCGGGTTTCGCGCTCTCTTCGTCATCCCCCGCGCCAGCAAGGCACTCGGCAAGACGACAGCGGCCGCGCCGTACAGCGCCGACCAGGCCGTCACGCCTTGGCGGGTGAGTACCCAGGCGACTGCGGCACACACCAGCCCCACCACGGCCTGGGCCGCCACGACCCGCCAGGGCGATGACGACGGGTTGGACTTTCTCCAGGCCTCGGCCTCTTCTCGGGACCAGGGCTTGAATGCCGCCGCGGGCGCTTCATCGCCCCAGTCTTCGCCGGGGTCGACGGCCTTGCCATGCGCACCAGCCGTACCGATCGAGTTCATCATGGTCCAACAGGGTGCGCGCGCAGCAAAGCCTCGGAATTATATGGGGAAACCACCGAGGCTCCAGACTGCCCCACCACACCACGAGGACTTGACGGGTCAGGGCAATTGAAGGTAGCGCGCCGCGAGCGCCTGCAACGACGCTGCGGAGGCGGCCGCATCGAAATCGGCGCCCAGTTCCTGGCTCAGGATCGCGGCCACGGCGTCGGCCAGCGCGGCCGCGCGCCGCGCGTCGAGGAACAGCAACCGGCAGCGCCGGGCGAGCACGTCCTCCACGCTGCGCGCCATTTCGACCCGCGCGGCGAAGCGCACCATCGCAACGCTGAGACCGCCGCCTTCGTCGCGCCACAGCCAGTCGTCGGCACCCGGCAGTGCGCGCAGTGCCGCGAGATCGGCACCGTACTCGTGCTCGCCCGGCGCCTGCGTCAAGGTCTCGCCGGCACCGGCGGGTGCGCCCGCGAGCCGGAGGTGCTCGGTGATGCCCGCGCGACGTTGCGGCAACAGGCCGGCGGCCATGCAATGGCTCAGCACGTCTTCCGCCATCGCCCGGTAGGTCGTCCACTTGCCGCCGGTGACCGTGACGAGGCCGGACGGGTCGACGAGGACCGTGTGCTCGCGCGACAGCGCCTTGGTCTGCGTGTGGCCATCCTCGTCCTGCGGGGGGCGCACGAGCGGCCGCAGCCCGACCCAGACCGACAGCACGTCGGCGCGCGTCGGTTGCTTGCTGAGGTACTTGCCCGCCTCGCGCAGGATGAATTCGACCTCGTCCTTGAACGGCGCCGGTTCGGCGACCACGTCGTCGCGCGGCGTGTCGGTCGTGCCGAGCACGGTCTTGCCGAGCCACGGCACCGCGAACAGCACGCGACCGTCGTCGGTCTTCGGGATCAGCAGCGCGTGGTCGGTCGGCAGGAACGTGCGGTCGACGACCAGGTGCACGCCCTGGCTGGGCGCGACCATCGGCGGACGCTGCGCGGCGCCGTCGTCGGTGTCCATGTCGCGAACCGCGTCGACCCAGACGCCGGTCGCGTTGATCACGCACTTCGCGCGCAGCGCGAAGCGCTCGCCGGTCTCGGCGTCCTGCGCGACCAGGCCGCGAACCTTGCCGTCCTCGCGCCGCACTGCTGCGCAACGCACGTGATTGACGACACAGGCGCCGCGCGACACGGCGGTGCGCGCCAGCGCAACCGCGAGCCGCGCGTCGTCGAACTGGCCGTCCCAGTACTTGACACCGCCCGACAGGCCGCGCGTGCGCACGGTCGGCACCAGCGCCTTGACCTGCGCGGTGGACAGCAACTGCGTGCTGCCCAGGCCGCGGCTGCCGGCCAGTGCGTCGTAGGCCTTCAGCCCGACGCCGTAGAAGCCGCGCTCCCACCAGGTGTACCCGGGCATCACGAACGCGAGCGGCTGCGCCAAGTGCGGCGCGTTGGCCAACAGCGTGGAGCGCTCGTGCAGCGCCTCGCGCACCAGCGCGACGTTGCCCTGCGCCAGGTAGCGCACCCCGCCGTGGACCAGCTTGGTGCTGCGCGACGAGGTGCCCTGCGCGAAATCGCTGGCCTCGACCAGCACGACGCGCCAGCCGCGCGCGGCGGCATCGAGCGCGACACCGAGCCCGGTCGCGCCACCGCCGATCACCGCGACGTCCCAGGCCTCGTCGGCACGCAGCCGGGCGAGTTGCTCGTCGCGGTTCATCCGCGCACCCCGCGCCTCATCGGGCGAAGTTGACCGGCAGCCCCGGCACGTCCACGTCGAGCGCGAGTACGCACCCGGCATAGGGCTGCTCGATCAGTTCGGCCGCGGGACGGTTCTCGCGCGCGGTCGTGATGTAGAGCGTCTTCAGGTCGGGCCCGCCGAAGCACGGCATGGTCGGGCACCGGACCGGCAATTTCACCTCGCCGATCAGTTCGCCATCGGGCGACAGGCGCACCAGCCGCTGGCCCTCGAACATCGCAGCCCAATAGCAGCCTTCCGAATCCATCGCCGCGCCGTCCGGCCGACCGCCGTAGGTGGCGAGGTCCTGGCCCGGCTGCTTCGGCGCAAAGCTCGCGAACACCCGCTGCCGGCTCAGGCCCCCGGTCTGCGGATCGAAGTCGGCGGCGAAGATCGTGTGGCTGGTCGTGTCGCTCCAGTGGATCGTGCGCCCGTTGGGGCTCCAGGCGAGGCCATTGCCGACCGTCAGGCCCTCGGCCTTCCGGCTGAGCTGACCGTTCGCGAAGCAGTTGAGCGTGGCGCGCGGGGGCTGGCGCGGCTCGTAGATCGTGCTGACCCAGAACCGGCCCTGCGCGTCGCACTTGCCGTCGTTGAAACGCTCGACGCTCGGGTCGTACGGCGGTTCGGCGGCGCGCTTGCGCTCGCCGGTCGCCGGGTCGAAGCGCCAGAGTCCGTCGCGCATGGCCAGCAGCAACCGGCCGTCGACCATCGGCGCGAAACTGGACACCTCGGTGTCGAACGCCCAGTGGCGCAGCTCGCCGCTGCGCGGGTCGAAGCGTTGCAGCCGGCGGCCGGGAATGTCCGCGTAGTAGAGCACCTGTTCGCGCGGGTGCCAGACCGGTGATTCGCCGAGCACGGCAGCCGATGCAACCGCCACGCGCACCTCGCCGTGCGCCAGATTGCCCATCGTCATCAGACCACCGCGACCTCGAGTTTCATCGAGACGTCCAGGCTCTCGCCCGGCGCGACGGTGCGCAGGCCGTGTGCCGCCGGGTCGGCCATGTGGATCGCATTGGAGACGTGGCTCACCGGCTCGACGCAGAAGTAGTCGCGGTCCTGCGGCGTGAACACCACCAGGCGGTTCAGCGAGGACGTCAGCTGCAGCGAGAACTTCTCGTCGCGAATGCGCGCCGGGCCCTTCCAGCCGTCGAAGCAGTTGTCGAAATCGAGGTGCGACACGTCGCTGTCGATGCCGGGCTGCGCGACCTTGCGCACCGGCAGCTGGTTCGCGTCCGCATCCCAGCGGTCGGTCAGCTCGATGTGCAGGCGGCTGCGCGAGCGCTTGTTGAAGTACGGGTGCCAGCCCAGGCCGACGGGTTGCGCGATCTCGCCGGTGTTGGTGAACACCATCTCGACGCTCATCGATTGCGGCGTCAACGTGAAGTACTGAGTCGCCTCGAACGGGAAGGGCCAGTCGGCGTCACCGGGGTGCACGAGCCTGATCACCACCTCGAGCACGCTGCTGGAGACGATCTCCCACGGCCGCTGCCATCCCATGCCGTGCACCGAGTGCGGGCTGTCGTCGAAATTCGGCTGAGTCGTGTAGTCGTGCCCCTTCCAGCGGAACTTGCGGAACGCGAGGCGGTTCGAGTACGGCACCAGCGGGTAGCAAGCCGATGGCCGCGATGCCTGCAGCGCGTCGGGCTCGGTCGAGCGCAGGATCGGCGTGTCCCGGTGCCACAGCCCGGCGATGCAGCCGCCCAGGTCCGGGCGCAGCGCCAGGCGCAACGCGCCGGCATGGAGTTCGAACGATGGCTTGGGTTTTCCCGTCATGGCGGTTCCGGTGGTGGTGGCACGGCAGGAGTCGCGCCGACACGGCGCGCATCCGCCACGCGCCGATCCTACGCCGCCCCGTGCTCCGGACGAACCCGCGGTGCCTCAGTCCAGCTCCACCTTCAGGTAATGCGCGCCGGGAATCGGGTTGAAGTAGTAAGGCGCGCATTCCTCGAAGCCCAGGCTGGCGTAGAGCTCGCGGGCCGATTCCATCTCGTCGAGCGTGTCGAGCAGCATCGTCGAATACCCGGCGCGGCGCGCCTCGTCGAGCAGCGCCTCGGCCAGCGTGCGACCGAGGCCGAAGCGCCGGAACGCCGGGCGCACATACAGCCGCTTCATTTCGCAGGCGTTCGCATGGTCCACGTCGTCGAGGCCGCGCAGCGCGCCGCATGCCGCGAGCGCGCCATCGACATAGGCCAGCAGCAGTTGCCCGGACGGCGGCGCGTAGGCGCCCGGCAACGCGGCGAGTTCCTCGTCGAAGTTCTGGAAGCACAGGTCGATCGCGAGGCTGGCCGCGTACTCGCGCAGGATCTCGCGCGCCGGCTCGAGCCACGGCGACGCGGCGGCGTGGATCAACTCGATGCGGGGCGGTTCGTCTTCCATGCGGGAACGATCATGCCATCGACCCGGCGCCGTTCAGCCGGCCAGGCTGACGACCCAGGCCACACCGCCGGCACACAGCCCGACCAACAGCGCGGCGAGCAACCGGGTTGCGGCGTTGTCGCGCGCCGCCGGCGCGGCCACCGTCAGTTGCTTGTCGCCGTGCAGCATCGGTCGCACGAGGTCGCGGCGCTTGGCCAGCAGGTAATAGAGGATCGCGGCGATGTGCAGCACCACCATCGCGATGATCAGCCACTGCCCGTAGCCCTTGTGCCAGCGCGTCAGCGCCAGGCTGGTCTCGCCCGTCACGAAGCGGATCAGCGGGCCGGTGTTCGAGATCTCGTCGTCCGCGAACAGGCCCGTGGCGACCTGCGCCGCCAGCAGCGCGAGCAGGCCGAACACCGAGAACGCGCCGACCGGGTTGTGCCCCACCTCATGGTGCTCCTCGGGCCGGCCCCCGCCCCGCAGATAGCGCAGCGTGGTGGCCGGCGGATAGGCGAAGGTCGCGAACCGCGACCAGTGCCCCCCCACGATTCCCCACAGCAACCGGAACGCGAGCAGCGTGAACACCACGTAGCCGAGCCGGAAGTGCCAGACCATCGCGTTGCCGCCGATCCAGGCGCTGCCGATCGAGGCGAACACGCAGACCGCGAGGAGCCAGTGGAAGATGCGGGTGGGAAGATCCCAGACGCGCACGGTGGAAAGCGGCAGGCTGGCCAACGGGTCGACAGCGGTCATGGCGCGAAGATACCCGCAATCGCCGCCGCGGCAAATGCACCTCGGGGATTCCCGAGGTCGGGAATTCGCCCGCACCCCGCTGCGTACACTCGCCAGCGCCGGGTCATGGGGGGACCGCAGTGTCCCGGCGCCCCACCCGACCCACCACCGCCACCGGCGAGGAGAACCGACCGCATGAAACGCTTTGTCCCGACACTGCTGATGACCGGCGCCGCGCTGCTGGGCAGCGCCATCGCCCTGCCCGCCGCCGCCCAGTTCGCCAAGCCCGAAGACGCGATCAAGTACCGCAAGGCCGCCTTCACGGTGATGGGCACGCACTTCGGCCGCGTGGCCGCGATGGCGAACGGCCGCATCCCGTTCGACGCGAAGGCCGCGGCGGACAACGCCGAGATCGCGACCGTGATGTCCAAGCTGCCGTATGCCGGCTTCGTCCCCGGCACGGACAAGGGCGACACCAAGGCGGAGCCGAAGATCTGGACCGAGATGGACAAGTTCAACGCCGCTGCCACGAAGATGCAGGAAGAAATGGCCAAGCTGAACGTCGCGGCCAAGGGCGGCAACCTCGACGCGATCAAGGCCGCGGTCGGTGAGACGGGCAAGAGCTGCAAGGCCTGCCACGACAACTACCGCAAGGAATAGGCCGTATCGGACGCCACGGGCCTGCGTCGCGGAAGCGGCGCAGGCTTTACTTTTTGGGCCCGCCCGCGGGCCGAGGCAGGCCCCGGCCTTCCGCTAAACTCGCGCGCTGACCCGATCTGCGGTCGAGAACAACGTGCTGCCGCGACCCGTGGATCGACTCCCCGACGCAGCGATCGCGTCGGCCGCGAGCGGCCGACGCCCGATACCGAATCCGTGGCCGACACCCTCATGACAGTCTTCCGTCCTCGCTTCCCCGCCGCCCCTGGCCGTCGGCTCCTCGCCCGCCTGCTCTGCGGCCTCGCGCTCGCAGCGGGTCTCGCGCATGCTGCCGACGATCCGCAGAACGGCAGCGGCAGCTTCGGCACGCCAGGCTATTCGGGCTCGACGCAGCAGGGCGGCGCCCTGCAAGGACAGGGGCAAGGGTTGCCACTGGGAATGCCGAGCATCACAGGAGGCTCGCGCGCTTCCATCGGCTCGGCATTCGATTTCCGCGATCTGTATCGCCAATCGACACGCCCTGAACTGACGGTGCGTCGAACCGACCTGCCGCCGCCGAAGCCGGGCGAATTCCAGAAGTTCGTTGAAGGCGCGACCGGTCGACTGCTGCCTCTGTTCGGCACCAGCTTCTTCGCCGACGCGACCGACCCGTCGACACCCCTGGACAACGTGCCGGTGTCGGCCGACTACACCGTCGGGCCCGGGGACGAAGTCCTGATTCGCGCGTGGGGCTCGATCGACGTCGACTACCGCAGCACCGTCGATCGCAATGGCCTGCTCAACCTGCCGAAAGTCGGCAGCTTCAACGTCACCGGCGTGAAAGCCGCGGACCTCGAGAAGCACCTGCGCACCCAGATCGGACGGCTGTACACCAACTTCGACCTGAGCGCGTCGCTGGGACAGCTGCGCGGCGTCAAGGTGTTCGTCGTCGGCCCTGCTCAGCAGCCCGGCGTCTTCACGTTGGCGAGCCAGTCGACCTTGCTGTCGGCGGTCGTGATGGCGGGCGGCCCGGCGCCGAACGGCTCGATGCGCAAGGTGCTGCTGCGACGCGACGGCAAGGTGATCTCGGAACTCGACATCTACGAGTTCCTGGTGCAAGGGGACAAGTCCAAGGACATGCAGCTCGTTGCGGGTGACGTGGTCGTGTTCCAGCCGGCCGGCGCCCGGGTCGCGCTCAATGGCGCGCTCGACACGCCCGCGATCTACGAATTGAAGACGCCGCAGGAGCCGGTGCGCGAAGTGCTCCGCTACGCGGGAGGCACACCGACGTTGGCGAACCCCAATCGCGCGCAACTCGAGCGGATCGATGTGGCACAGCGCGCGGCCCGTTTTGTCGAGGAGTTCAAGCTCGACGGCGCAGGCCTGCTGAAGCAGCTGCGCGACGGCGACGTGCTGACCCTGTTGCCCATCTCGCCCCAGTTTGCGAATGCGGTGACCTTGCGCGGTCACGTGGCGCAACCGCTGCGCTACCCCTTCACGCCTGGCATGCGCATCCGCGACCTGATCCCGGACCGCGACGCGCTCATATCCCCCGACTTCTACCGCCGCAAGAACCTGCTGGTGCAGATCGTCGACGAGGACGTCGATCTGCGGCCCAACGACACGCGCTACCGCAACGGGCGCCCCGTGCTGGACGCCAACAATCGACCGCTGCAGAGCGGTCCCAGGATGAACGAGACGAATTCGGGCGGTCTGGCCGGAACCGCCGCTGCAGCAGCCGGCGGCGCGAACAACAACGCGTCGAACCGCAACGATGGCACGAGCGGAAACGCCCGGGACGATCAAGCCGCCGGCAACGTCCCATCGATGGACAACTCGGGCATGCAGCGCAGCCGCGCCGAGCGCCAGCGGCGGGCCGACGACCTGGCGATCGTCGCTGCGTCGAAACGCGCGCCGACGCCGCTCTTCGACGAATTGAACTGGGACTACGCAGTGATCGAGCGGCTCGACACCCGCACACTGAGCACCCAGGTCATCCCGTTCAACCTCGGCAAGGCGGTGCTTCAGGGCGACGACGCGAGCAACGTCGAGCTGATGGCCGGCGACGTGGTCACGGTCTACAGCCAGAAGGACATCCGCGTGCCGGTATCGCGCCAGACGCGCCTGGTCTCGCTCGAAGGCGAAGTCTCGTCCCCCGGCGTCTACCAATTGCAGCCGGGGGACACACTGCAAAGCCTCATCGCGCGCGCCGGCGGCTTCACCCCGCAAGCCTACCTCTACGGTCTTGAATTCAGCCGCGAGGAGACGCGGCTGCGCCAACGCGAAAACCTGACGGCGGCGATCGCCAGGCTGGAGGCGCTGTCGGCCGTACAGGCGGCGCGCGACGCGGCCAACCGGCGCGACGATGCGCAAGGCGCGGCAACCACCGCGGCAGTCAGCAATGCCGCCACGCAGGCGCAACTCGGCCGGCTGCGGAATGTGCAGCCCAACGGGCGCATCGCCCTCGAGCTGTCAGCCGAAGCCTCGACGCTGGCCGAACTGCCCGCCGTTCCTCTGGAAGCGGGTGATCGCATCACCGTGCCGGCGCGCCCGGGCTTTGTGACGGTCGCCGGCGCGGTCGTCAACAGCAATGCGTTCCTGTGGAAGCCAGGCCGGACCGCCGGGGAATACCTGAAGCTGGCCGGCGCCGACGAGGCCGCGGAGCCTGCCAACATGTTCATCCTGCGCGCCGATGGCACCGTGAGCCATGCGAACGACAACCGCGGCTTCTGGGGCCGAAACAAGCTGGAGTCGCAGGTCATGCAACCGGGCGACGCGTTGATCGTCCCGAATCAGCTCGACTTCGAGACCTGGGGTCGCGCGTTCGTGCGCAACATGAAGGACTTCGCGCAAATCTTCACAGGATTCGGGCTGGGGCTCGCCGCGATCCATTCGCTTTGACACAGGGCACTCCATGACGGGGACGACCTGCGACCCGACGCCCAGGCCGCCGGCGTCGACTGCAACGGCGGAGACCTCGGCCCCAGCGTCAGCCTGACCTATCGGCTGGTCTGGCTCGGCCAAGACAAGCGCGCGATCGCGAACGTGACGATCATCACCACGGTGGCGGCGCTACGCGGCGCTACCGCATGGTCACGCGCGATCCCCGCAGGACGAGGCCGCACGCGCGGCCCTGGCTCGCGCGTGGCGCTGGCGCAGTTGACGAGGCGCGCGAAGCGCCACTGTCGCCCTCAGCCCCCGCCCAGCACCCGCGCGAACACCGCGCTGTCGACATTGCCGCCTGTGAGCGGCAGCCCGATGCATCGACCGGCCCAGCGCTCGCGCTGCAGTAGCGCGGCGGCGAGCGATGCGGCTCCCGCGCCTTCGGCGACGTTGTGGGTGTCGGCGAACAGCACGCGCATCGCGTCCGCCACCTGCCCGTCGGTGACTGCCACCACGTCGTCGACTTCGCGGCGGATGATCGCCAGCGCCTGCTCGTCGGGCACGCGGCAGGCCATGCCGTCGGCGAGGTCGGTCGTGACCGGCGCCTCGATCGCGCGGCCCGCAAGAAACGACTGCTGGTACGCGGTCGCATGCGCCGAAACCACGCCGATGATCCTGGTCTTCACGCCCGCATGAGCGCGCGCCAAGGCGCAGGCGCAGATGCCCGAGCCCTGGCCGATCGGCACGAACACGACCTCGGGCTCGACCGCATCGAAGAACTCCAGCCAGTAGCTCGCGACACCGCGCACCAGGTCGTCGTGGTACGACGGCACCATGTGCAACCCGCGGTCGCGAGCGAGTGCCGCCGCATGCTCGCGCGCGGCCTGGAAATCGTCACCGTGCTCGATCAACTCGACGCCGAGCGCGCGCATCGCGGCGTTCTTCTCGACCGAGTTGCCGCGCGGCACGACGATGGTCGCTTGCAGGCCGTGGCGGCGCGCCGCGAAGCCGACCGACTGGCCGTGGTTGCCGCGCGTCGCACTGACGACGCCGCGCAACTGCGGCTCGCGGCGCCGCAGCGCGTCGAAGTAGACCAGCCCGCCGCGCAGCTTGAATGCACCGACGGCGGTGTGGTTCTCGTGCTTGACCCAGGCCTGCGCGCCGAGGCGCTGGTCGAGCAGGGGCCAGCGCTGCTGCGGCGTCGGCGGCATGGCGTCGCGGACGAGGCGGCGGGCGCGGTCGAGGGGATGGCGGTCGTCGTTCATCGTCAGGCGTTCAGGCGGGGTGAGCGGAGGGTGACGGCGCCGCGCGGCGTGTCCAGTTCGACGCAGAGCGGGGCCGCCTCGGCGGACCCGTCGGGGATGACCGCGCGCGGCAGCCATGCGGACAGCGTCGCCGGCCAGCCCGACACGCTCAGCGACCGCAGCACCACGCCGCTCGATGGCAACGCGTCGGTCGGGTGCGCGTCGCCCCACGCGATCAGCGCCGGCACCGCACCTTCGCGCGGGCGCCGGCCGTCGGTGCGCACGCTGATCCTCCAGCGCAGCAGGCCCTGCGGCGTCATGCGCTCGGCGTCCGTCAACTCGCCGCATTCGATGTCGCAGGCACGCAGCGCATCGCGGGTGGCGATGATGTCTTCGCAGCGCATGACCCAGTGCACGAGCTGGGGTCCGGCGCTGGCCAGCGAGCGCTGCAGCGCCGCATCGTCCAGATCGAACCAGCGCGCATGTCCCGTCGGCGCCGGCGCCTCCACGTCGATCGCGATGATCTCGGCATAGGCGCGCGCAAACGTTGCGGAGCCGATGGTGAACACGCGGTTGTGGGTGGCCATGAAGGCGTGCCGTCCGCCGGCCTCGGGCCGCACGCCCAACGTGGCCTCGCACCAGGCCACGCCCTCGGCCAGCGTGCGCGCGGCGATCACGAGGTGGTCGAGCGCGAGCGTCATCGCGTCGCCCGCGCTTACAACGTCAGCTCGCCGTGAATGCAGTCGACGCTGTGCCCGCCGACCCAGACCTGCCCGTCGACACGCTCGATGAACAGGCGGCCGCGGCGCTGCAGGCAGCTGCCCTGCGCGGCCACGTAGCGCTCGGGTGCGGCGCCGCTGGCGATCAACCACTGCGCCAAGCTCGCGTTCAGGCTGCCCGTGACCGGGTCTTCATAGCCCGGCCCTTCGCCGATCAGCGCGCGCACCTCGAACTGCGCGTCGTGGCCAGGCGCATGGGCGCCGACGACGCCGAGCTTGATGCCCTTCAGCGCCGGCCAGTCCGGCCGCAGCGCCAGCACCGCGTCGGCCGAGCCCAAGCGGATCGCGCTCCAGCCTGGGCCGTTGTCGACCCACTGGTGATCGACCACCTCCTCGCCTCGCAGGCCCAATGCCGTGGCGACGCGCGCCAGCAGTTCGTCCTCCAGCGGGCCGCTGCGCACACACGCCGGCGCCGCGAACGCGAGCCGCGCGCCGCCACGCCGCACGCGGATCAGGCCGGCACTGCACTGCTGCACGACCTCGGCGGCAGCGCGCGCCCTGCCACCGGCGGCGAGCCAGGCATGGCAGCTCCCCAGGGTCGGGTGGCCGGCGAAAGGCAGCTCGCGCTGCGGCGTGAAGATGCGCACGCGGTAGTCGGCGGCCGGATCGGTCGGCGGCAGCAGGAAGGTGGTTTCGCTGAGGTTGGTCCAGCGCGCGAACGCGGCCATCTGCGCATCGGTCAGCGCGTTGGCGTCGTGGACGACCGCGAGCGGGTTGCCGAGCAGCGCGGTGTCGGTGAACACATCCAGCTGCGTGAAGCGAAGCGTGCTCATCGGTCGCCCTTCAACGCCCGCGCCAGCAGCGCCACGCCGCGCTCGATCTCCGCCGGCGACACCGTGACGAACGACAGCCGCAACGTGTTCGGCTTCGGGTCGGCGGCGAAGAACGCGGCGCCGGGCACATAGGCCATGCCGAGGTCGACCGCCTTCGGCAGCAGCGCGGTGGCGTCGACGCCGGCGGGCAATTCGACCCAGAAGAACATCCCCCCGCTCGGCACGTTCCAGCGGCAGCCGGGCGGCAGATGCGCCTCGAGCGCCGCGCGCATCGCATCGCGCTGCTGCTTGTAGCGCGCGCGGATCGTCGGCACGTGGTCGCGCAGGAAGCCGTCGCGGATCACTTCGTGCACGACGCGCTGGTTGAAGCCGGGCGTGTGCAGGTCGGCCGCCTGCTTGGCCTGCAGCAGCTTCGGCATCATCGCCGGCGGCGCGATCACGTAGCCGAGCCGCAGGCCCGGCGCCAGCACCTTCGAGAACGAGCCGAGGTAGACCGTCCCCTCGGGCCAGCGCGACGCGAGCGAGGGCGGCGGCTCGGCGTCGAACCACAGGTCGCCGTACGGGTTGTCCTCGACGATGGGCAGCCCGATCGCGCGGGCCGCGTCGACCAGCGCGGCGCGCCGCGCCTCGCCCATGCAGCGACCGCTCGGGTTCTGGAAGTTCGGCAGCATGTACAGGAAGCGGGCGCCCTTCGCGACGGCCAGGCCGGCGGCCAGCGGGCCGTCGTCGTCGCAGGGTACCGTCACAACCTCGGGTTCGTAGGGTGCGAACGCCTGCAATGCGCCGAGGTAGGTCGGCGACTCGACGGCCACCGTGCTGCCGGCGTCGATCAGCACCTTGCCGACCAGGTCGAGGCCCTGCTGCGAGCCGGTCGTGATCAGCACCTGCGACGCATCGACGCGAAGACCCTGCGCCGCCATCTGCGTGGCGACCCATTCGCGCAGCGGCCCGTAGCCTTCGCTCGCGGCGTACTGCAACGCCTCGCGCGGGCTGTCGCGCAGCACGCGGGCGCTGGCCTCGCGCATCGCGTCGATCGGGAAGCTGTCCGGCGACGGCAGGCCGCCGGCCAGCGAGATGATCCCCGGCCGCTCCGTGACCTTCAGGATCTCGCGGATCACCGACGGGTTCATGCGCTCGGCGCGGCGTGCGAGCTGCCAGGGATTGGAAGAAGGGATCGTCATCACGGAATCCGGGGTTGGAGCGATGGGGAATGAGCCGGCATCTTCTTGCCGACGAACACGACGGCGATCACCGCCAGCGAGAACATCACGGTCACGGCGTCGAGCGTCTCGCCGAGCACCGGCACCGCGAACAGCAGCGCCAGGAACGGCTGCACCAGCTGCACCTGGCTGACGCGCACGGTGCCGCCGAGCGCCAGGCCGCGGTACCACGCGAAGAAGCCGAGCCACATCGAGAACAGCGTGACGTAGGTGAAGCCGCCCCACGCGCTGGCCCGCACCGGCGCCGTCGGCCAGGTCGCGAGCATCGCGGGCAAGGTGAGCGGCAGGCTGAGCACCAGCACCCAGCAGATCACCTGTTCGGCCGGCAGCTCGCCCGCGACACGCGCGCCGGACACGTAGCCCACCGCGGTGAAGAACACCGCCAGCAGCAGCAGCCCGTCCGCGGCGCTGACGTGCCCGGCGCCGCGGTACGTGGCGAACGCGAGCACCATCGCACAGCCCAGGCCGGCGCAGATCCAGAACCCGTTCGACGGGCGCTGGCGGAACCACAGGGCCGCGCCGACCGCGGTCGCCAGCGGCATCAGCCCGGTGACGACCGCCGCGTGCATCGCGTCGACCTGGCGCAGTGCCAGGCTCAGGAACAGCGGGAACCCGACCACCGTGCCGAGCGCCGACGTGAACAGCGCCGGCAGGTGGCGGCGCTGCACGCGTGGCGCGCCCGTGATCCAGAGGTAGCCGATGCTCAGCAGGCCCGCGACGGCGGCGCGGCCGGCGGTCACGAACAGCGGCGGCAGTTGAGGGTCGGCCGCCGGGCCGACGGCCAGGCGGGTCATCGGCAGCGTCATCGCGAAGATCACGACACCCAGCAGGCCGAGCCACAGGCCCCGGGTTTCGTCGTGCGCGGTGGTCGTGCCCATGCCGGCAGTCTACGTCCACACACCAGCACAGAACCAGTACACTTTGGGATACGTCTAGCGCATCTGTATCGGACCTGCCGGCGGCACAAGCCCCATGAACGACGCCGTCACCCTGTCGCTCCCGCTCACGCGCGCGGCCGATACCACGCTGACCGAGCAGCTGGCTGCCCGGTTCATCGAGCGCATCCGGCAACGCCTGCTCCCCCCGGGGCGCGGCTGCCCTCGGTGCGCGAATGCGCCCGTCGCCACCAGGTCAGCCCGCACACCGTGGTCGCCGCCTACGACCAGTTGCTGGCGCTCGGGCTGGTCGAGGCCCGCAAGCAACGGGGGTTCTTCGTGCGGGAATCGACGGTCGCGCGCGCCTCGAGCGTGACCGCACCGTCCGCCGGGCGGGCGCCGGCGATGCCGCTGCCGGTCAGCGCGACGGCGCTGATCCGCGGCATGTTCCAGCCGCCCGGCGCGCGCCCGATGCCAGGCCTGGGCACCCTGCCGGCCGATTGGCTCGACCTGCCGCTGCTGACCGCGGCGCTGCGCAAGGTCAGCAGCAGCGCGCAACTCGGCGCGGTGTCGCTGCAGTATGGCGAGCCGGCCGGCGAATTGCGATTGCGCACAGCCCTGTCGGCCAAGCTCGCGGATTTCGGCGTCACCGCCTCGCCGCAGCAGATCGTCACGACGATCGGCGCCACCCACGCGCTCGACGTGCTGACCCGCACGCTGCTGCGCGCCGGCGACAGCGTGCTCGTCGACGAACCCGGGTGGTCGGTCGAATACGCGCGCCTGGCGGCCCTCGGGATGCGCGTGCTGCCGGTGCCCCGCGGCGACGACGGGCCGGACCTGGTCGCGATGCAGCACCTGATCGACGCGCAGAAGCCGGCGCAGCGGCCCCGGCTGTACGTCACCGTCTCGGTGCTGAACAACCCGACCGGTGCCTCGCTGTCGCTGCAGGCCGCACACCGGGTGCTGCAACTCGCGCAGGCCAACGACCTCCACATCGTCGAGGACGACACCTACGCGCACCTGGCGCCGGCGCACCTGCCGCGCCTGGCCGCCCTCGACGCGCTGGAGCGCACGGTCTATGTCTCGGGCTTCTCGAAGATCCTGGTGCCGAACTGGCGCGTCGGCTTCATCGCAGCCCCGCATGCGCTGGTCGACCGGCTGATCGACACCAAGCTGCTGACCACACTGACCACACCCGGCCTCACCGAACTGGCGCTGGCGCACTGCCTGGAACAGGGCGGCCTGCGCCGCCACACCGAGCGCGTCGCCGACAAGCTCGCCCAGGCGCGCGAACGGGCAATCGCGCTGGTCGAGGCCCACGGTTGCAGCTTCGCGGCGCCACCGCGCGGCCTGTTCGGCTGGGTCGATGTCGGCACCGACACCGAGCGCCTGGCGCAGGTGTTGCTGGACGACTGGTTGATCGCTCCCGGAGCGCTGTTCCACGCCACGCATCGCCCGACGACCCTGATGCGCATCAACTTCGCCACGTCCCACGACCCGCGCTTCTGGCGCGCGCTGGACGCCGCGCGTCGCTGATCCGCCGGCGCGGGTGACCGGTTACATCGCAAGGTCAAAGTCGACGCGAAGTTGCGCGTAAGCAGGGGTTACAGGTGAAAATACCGTCGTGATCAAAGGTGAACTCTTCGATTCGACCATTCCGTTCGGCGAACCCGAACTGTTGAAGGCGAGCTCGTACCAGCGCTACCTCGAGGAACTCGACGCCGACTCGGTGCCGGGCAGCCCCGCGACGCGCCTGTCCCAGCTGAGTTCGTCGCTGCAAGCCGACCTCTGGCGGCATGAACAGCGTACCGGCAGTTACGAGATCGTGGAGGTGATGGCGGCGTGCCTGCGGCACTCGTCCCGCGTCACGGTCCACCTGCAATGCGGCGCCCGGGTGGTGCCATTGACGGTCTTCCCGTACGAGCGCCTCGTGCACTGCCCGATCGACCTGGACGAACTCGTCGAGCGCCACCTGCAGCACCTGCACGTGATGCATCTCGAGCCGGCCACCCTCCGGCCGCCCGGCGATCCGGTGCGCGAGTTGATCGGCGAGCCGCGCCTGTACCGATCGTTGGCCCCGCTGCTGTGGGTGCTCGCGCTGCGCGGCCCGCGTCGCGACCTGCTGCCGGAGATCGCCGGGCCCGCGGTCTACCGGGTCTCGCCGGCGCTCGACCTGGACACCGCGCCGATCAGCGGCAGCCTGCGAGCGGCGATCGAGCGCCTGCGCCTGCAGGCAATGCCCCTCAGCGCCATCGCGGCGTGGCCGGCCTTCGACCGCGAGCGCGCGGCGCGCATGCTCAACGCGCTGTACCTGCAGGCCGGGCTGATCGTCAGCCGCTCGCACCCCGACGCGGTGCGCGAGAGCTGGTTCGGCGGCTGACCGTACCGGGCGCGCTCAGCGCGCGCCGAGTTCTTCCCACCGCTCCATCGCGGCCAGCAGCTCGTCGTCGATCGCCGCAACGCGCGTCTGCGCCTTCATCGCGCGGTCGGCCTCCTTGGCGTAGGACTCGGGCTGAGCGAGGAACGTCGCCAGCTCCTTCTGCTCGGCCTCCAGCGCCTCGATGCGCTTGGGCAGTTCGTCGAGTTCGCGCTGTTCCTTGTAGCTGAGCTTGCGCGCCTTGGCGGCCGGCGCAGCGGGCGCGGGCGCGGCCGGCCTGGCGGCGGGCGGGGTGTCCTTGGCGCGGGCGGCACGGGCGGCCTGCTCGCGGATCGCGTTGGCGCGGTCGCGCTGGATCTTCCAGTCCTCGTAGCCACCTTCGTACTCGCGCCAGCGACCCGGCGCCTCGTCGCCTTCCCAGACGATCGTGCTGGTCACGACGTTGTCGAGGAAGCGGCGGTCGTGGCTGACGAGGAAGACCGTGCCCTTGTACGACTGCAGCAGCTCCTCCAGCAATTCGAGGGTGTCGATGTCGAGGTCGTTGGTCGGCTCGTCGAGCACCAGCACGTTGGCGGGCAGCGCGAACAGGCGGGCCAGCAGCACGCGGTTGCGCTCGCCGCCGCTGAGCGTGCGCACCGGCGAGTTGGCGCGCTCGGGGGAGAACAGGAAGTCGTTCAGGTAGCTCATCACGTGCTTGCGCTGGCCGGCGAACTCGACCCACTCGCTGCCCGGGCTGATCGTGTCGGCCAGTGTCGCGTCCAGGTTCAGCGTGCTGCGCATCTGGTCGAAGTACGCGACCTCGAGCTTGCTGCCCTGGCGGATCTTGCCGCTGTCGGGCTGCAGCTCGCCGAGGATCAGCTTCAGCAGCGTCGTCTTGCCGGCGCCGTTCGGGCCGATCAGGCCGACCTTGTCGCCGCGCAGGATCGTGGCGCTGAAGTCCTTCACGATGACCTTCTCCCCGAAGCGCAACGACACCTCCTTGAGTTCGGCGACGATCTTGCCGCTGGGCGCGCCGGAGTCGACTTCCAGGCGCACCTGGCCGAGCGAATCGCGGCGCTTCTGGCGCTGGTCGCGCAGCACCTCCAGGCGCTGGATGCGCGCGACGCTGCGCGTGCGGCGGGCCTCGACGCCCTTGCGGATCCAGACCTCTTCGGCGGCGAGCAGCTTGTCGGCCCGCGCATTGGCGAGCGCGTCGGACGCGAGCTGCTCTTCCTTCATGCGCTCGTAGGCCGTGAAGTTGCCGGGGTAGCTGCGGATGATGCCGCGGTCGAGCTCGATGATCCGCGTGGCCACGCCGTCGAGGAACGCGCGATCGTGGGTGATCAGCATCACGGCGCCCTTGAAACCGCGCAGCAGCTCTTCGAGCCAGGCGATCGAATCGAGGTCCAGGTGGTTGGTCGGCTCGTCGAGCAGCAGCACGTCGGGCACCGCGACCAGCGCCTGCGCCAGCGCCACGCGCTTCTTCATGCCGCCCGAGAGCTCGCTGATCTCGCGTGTGCCGTCGAGGTGGAGCTGGTGCAGCGTGGTGTCGACCCGCTGCTCCCAGTTCCATGCATCGAGCGCCTCGATGCGGGTCTGCAGCGCGTCGAGATCGACGCCGTCGGCGTGTTCCTCGTAGGCCTGGCGCGCATCACGCGCCTCGGCCACGCCCTCGCTGACCGCCTCGTAGACGCTGTGCCCGGGCTCGAAAGTCGGCTCCTGCGGCACGTAGCAGATGCGCACGCCCTGTGTCATCTGAAGCAGCCCGTCGTCGAGCTTCTCCAGCCCGGCGATGATCTTCAGCATCGACGACTTGCCGGCGCCGTTGCGACCGATCAGGCCGAGCCGCTCGCCGATCTCGAGCGAGAACGCCGCGTTGTCGAGCAGGGCCACGTGGCCGAAGGCGAGGTGGGCGTTGGAGAGGGAAAGAATGGCCATGGGGTCACGCGTGTGCCGCCGCGCATCACGCGCGCACGACTCTCAGGGAAAACGCGGATTATCCCCGTGACTCAGTTCTTCAGCGCGGACTCCAGCGCATCGACGAACATCTTCGCCACGTCGAACCCGCTCTGCTGCGTGATTTCCTGGAAGCCGGTCGGGCTCGTGACGTTGATCTCGGTCAGGCAATCGCCGATCACGTCGAGGCCGACCAGCAGCAGCCCGCGCTTCGCGAGCACCGGACCGATGGCCTCGGCGATCTCGCGGTCGCGGGCGCTCAGCGGCTGCGCGACGCCCTTGCCGCCGACCGCCAGGTTGCCGCGGATCTCGCTGCCCTGCGGGATGCGCGCGAGCGCGTGCGGCACCGGCACGCCGTCGATCACGAGGATGCGCTTGTCGCCCTTGACGATCTCGGTCAGGTACTTCTGCACCATCACGGTCTCGGCGCCGCCCTTGTTCAGCGTCTCGGTGATGCTGCCGAGGTTCAGGCCGTCGGGCCCGACACGGAAGATGCCCATGCCGCCCATGCCGTCGAGCGGCTTCAGGATGATGTCCCGGTGCTCGGCGTGGAAGCGCTTGATGTCCGCTTCGCTGCGCGTCACCAGCGTGGGCCCGATGAACTGCGGGAACTCGAGGATCGCGAGCTTCTCGGGGTGGTCGCGCAGCGCGCGCGGGCTGTTGAACACACGCGCGCCCTCACGCTCGGCCTGGCCGAGCAGGTGGGTGGCGTAGAAGTATTCGCTGTCGAACGGCGGGTCCTTGCGCATCACAACCGCGTCGACATCGGCGAGCGCGGTCACCTGCGGCTCGCCCTGCGGCTTGAACCAGTCGTAGGCGTCACCGGTGAGCGTGAACGCCCGCAGCGGCGCGCTGACCCGGCCGCCGCGCTGCCACATCACGTCCTGCGGCTCGCAAGCGAGCAGTTCATGGCCGCGCGACGCGGCCTCGCGCATCATCGCGAAGGTCGAGTCCTTGTAGGTCTTGAAGGTGTCGAGCGGATCGGCGACGAAGAGCAGTTTCATGATCGGAGACGGGAGGCGCGGGGCCGCCACTGTTGCACAAAAAGCGCCAGCGCGCCGGCGACGACGCCCCAGAACGCCGAGCCGATGCCGGCCAGGCTCACGCCGCTGAGCGTCACGAGGAAGGTGATCAGCGCGGCCTCGCGGTACGCGTCGTCGGCGAGCGCCACCGCCAGCCCGCCGCCGATGCTGCCGAGCAGCGCCAATCCCGCGATCGCGACGACGAGTTCGCGCGGGAACGCGGTCAGCACGCCCGTCACCGCGGCACCGAACAGGCCGACGATGCAGTACAGCACGCCGCACGCGACTGCGGCCATGTAGCGTCTGTCCGGGTCGGGATGCGCCTCGCGGCCCATGCAGATCGCCGCGGTGATCGCCGAAAGGTTCAACGCAAAGGCACCGAACGGCGCGAGCACCAGTGTCGCCACGCCGGTCAGCGTGATGATCTTCGAGATCGGCATGTCGTATTTCGCGGCCCGGATCGCCGCGACGCCCGGCAGGTTCTGCGAGGCCATCGTCACGACGAACAGCGGCAGCGCCAGGCTCACCGTCGCGCGCCACGTGAATTCGGGGCTCGTGAACACCGGCAAGGTCAGTCCCCACTGCACGCCGCCCAGATGCAGCCGGCCTTCGACCGCGGCATAGCCGATCCCGACCAGCAGCACCACCGGCACCGCGTAGCGCGCCCACAGGCGGCGCCCGACCAGGTAGGCCAGCAGCATCGCCAGCACGAGGCCGAAGGCCGATTTCAGCGCGACGAACGCATCGAGCCCGAAGCGCGTCAGCACGCCGGCGAGCAACGCGCTGGCGATCGGCATCGGGATGCGGCCCAGCAGCTTCTCGAACCAGCCGGTCACGCCGAACAGCGTGATCAGCGCCGCGCAGGCGATGAATGCCGCGGTCGCCTCCGCCATGCCGAAGCCGCCGGCGACACCCGCCGTCGCGAGCACCGCCGCGCCCGGCGTGCTCCACGCCACCATCACCGGCTGGCGCAGCCACAGCGACGGCAGCGCGGTGCACAGCCCCATGCCCAGGCCGAGCGCCCACATCCACGAACTGATCTGCGCCGGTGTGGCACCGAGCGCGGTCGCGGCCGAGAACACGATCGCGACCGAACTGGTGAAGCCGACGAGCACCGCGACGAAACCGGCCGTCGCCGCCGAGAGGGAGAGATCTTGGAGAGGCGAGCGCATCGGAAGGAGGATAGCGTCGGCCCGAACGGCCGGATCGTGGCGCCGCGCGGCGCCGCCGCCGGGTCAGATCTCGACCTTGGACCCCAGCTCCACCACCCGGTTGGTCGGCAGGCTCAGGAAGTCGGCCGCGGCGGCGGCGTTGCGGTGCATGCTGGCGAAGAGCTTCTCGCGCCAGTCGGCCATGCCGCCGCCGATCGTCGGCATCACGATGTCGCGCGACAGGAAGTACGAGGTGTCCATCTCGTCGATCACGCAGCCGCGACGCTCCAGCAACGCCAGCGCCTCGGGCACGTCCGGCTCGTTCTTGAAGCCGAAGTTCAGCGTGACCTGCCAGCAGTCGTGGCCGAGCGCTTCCATCTCGCAGCGCTTGTCGAAGCCGATCCACGGCACCTCGTGCTGCTTGACGGTGACGAACAGGTTGGTCTCGTGCAGCACCTTGTTGTGCTTGAGGTTGTGCAGCAGCGCATTCGGCGTGATGCCCTGGTCGCTGACCAGGAACACCGCGGTGCCCTGCACGCGGGTCGGCGGGCTCACGAACACCGCCTCGAGGAAACTCTTCAGGTCGATCGCGTCCTCGCGCAGCCGGGCCGACATGAGCTTGCGGCCCTGCTTCCAGGTCATCATCAGCGTGAACATCACGCCGCCGATCGCGACCGGGAACCAGCCGCCGTCGAACACCTTGACCACGTTGGCGCTGAAGTAGACGAAGTCGACGATGAAGAAAAAGAAGGTCGCGCCGAAACACAGCGACCACGGGTACTTCCAGCCGTAGCGGATCACGAAGAAGGTCATCGTGGTCGTGATCAGCATGTCGATCGTCACGGCAATGCCGTAGGCCGCGGCCAGCTTAGTGGTCGAGCCGAACACCACGACCGCGATCACGATGCAGACGTACAGGCTCCAGTTGATGAACGGCACGTAGATCTGGCCGGCCTCGCGAACGGAGGTGTGCAGGATGCGCAGCCGCGGCAGGTAGCCGAGCTGCGTGGCCTGCTTGGTGACCGAGAACGCCGCGGTGATCAGCGCCTGCGACGCGATGACCGTGGCGCAGGTGGCCAGCACGATCAGCGGGAACAGCGCCCACTCGGGCGCCATCTCGAAGAACGGGTTCTTCACGCGACTGGGGTGCTCGAGCAGCATCGCGCCCTGGCCAAAGTAGTTCAGGACCAGTGCCGGCATCGCCAGGCTGAACCAGGCCAGGCGGATCGGGCGCTTGCCGAAGTGGCCCATGTCGGCGTACAGCGCCTCGGCGCCGGTCACGCACAGCACGACCGAGCCCAGCGCGATGAACGCGACGCCCGGGTTGCCGACCAGGAAGATCAGCGCGTAGTGCGGGCTCAGCGCCCACAGGATCGCCGGGTTCTCGGCGATGTGGATCACGCCGAGCAGCGCCAGCACCAGGAACCACGTCACCATCACCGGGCCGAACATCTTGCCGACGCTGGCGGTGCCGTGGCGCTGCACCATGAACAGAGCCGTCAGCACCATCAGCGTGATGGGGATGACGTACTTGTGCAGCGCCGGCGCCGCCACCTCGAGGCCTTCGACCGCCGAGAGCACCGAGATCGCCGGGGTGATCACGCCGTCGCCGAAGAAGATCGCGGTGCCGAAGATGCCCAGCAGCAGCAGCTTGCGGCGCAGCGCCGGCCGACCGCGCACTGCCGTCGAAGCGAGCGCCAGCATCGCGATCAGGCCGCCCTCGCCGTTGTTGTCGGCGCGCAGGATCAACGCCACGTACTTGATCGAGACGACGACGGTCAGGGTCCAGAACACCAGCGACAGCACGCCGTAGATGTTCTCGGCGGTCAGGATCACGTGGCCGTGCGCGAACACCTCCTTCAGCGCGTAAAGCGGGCTGGTGCCGATGTCGCCGTAGACGACCCCGATGGCGGCGAGCATGAGCCCGGCCATGCCGGACTTGTGGGACGAGGAAGAGGAGCTCAAGCGGACTGCCGGAAATTCTTGTCGGGTGATTGTGCGCCCACGGCAGCGCCCAAAACGTCACGGGCCGTCGTCAGATCTGTACCTTGGTGCCGAGCTCGACCACCCGGTTCGGGGGCAGGTTCAGGAAGTCCGCGGCCGATGCGGCATTGCGGTGCATGCTGGCATACAGCTTCTCGCGCCAGGGGGCCATGCCGGCGCCCAGCGACGGAACGATCGTCGCGCGCGAGAGGAAGTACGAGGTCGTCATCGGGTCCAGCTCGAAGCCGTGGCCCTGCAGCAGCTCGAGCGCGGCAGGCACGTCGACGTCGTTCTTGAACCCGAAGTTCAGCGTGACCTCCCAGCAGCCCTTGCACAGCTGGCGCGCGCGCGCCCGTTCCGCGAACGGCACCCATGGCACGTCGTGGGTGTGCACGGTGACGAACAGGTTGAGTTCGTGCAGCACGTTGTTGTGCTTCAGGTTGTGCAGCAGCGCGGTGGGCGTCAGGTCGGCGACCGCGTTCATGAACACCGCGGCACCGGGTGCGCGCATCGGCGGGTCGGACAGCACGCTTTTCAGGAAGGGCTGGAGTTCGATCGCGTCGGCGCGCAGGCTGGCCGACAGCAGCTCGCGGCCGCGCGCCCAGGTGACCATGCCGGTGAAGATCAGCGTGCCGATCACCAGCGGGAACCAGCCGCCCTGCACGATCTTCAGCAGGTTGGCCGAGAAGAAGACCACGTCGATCGCGAAGAAGAAGCCTGTGGCCAGCAGTGCCGGCAGCAGGCTGAATTTCCAGGCGTAGCGCAGCACGTAGAACGTCAGCAGCGTGGTGATCAGCATCGTGCCCGTCACCGCGATGCCGTAGGCCGCGCCGAGCGCGGTCGAGGAGCCGAAGCCGTGCACCGCGGCGATGACCGCGACCAGCAGCGCCGCGTTGACGGCCGGCACGTAGATCTGCCCGGCCTCCTTGGCGGAGGTGTGGACGATGCGCATGCGCGGCAGGAAGCCGAGTTGGATCGCCTGCTTGGTCATCGAGAACGCGCCCGAGATCACGGCCTGCGAGGCGATCACCGTCGCGGCGGTCGCCAGCAGCACCATCGGCACCAGTGCCCAGCCCGGGAACATGCGGAAGAACGGGTTCTCGATGGCCGTCGGGTGCGCGAGCAGCAGCGCGCCCTGGCCGAAGTAGTTGAGCGCCAGCGCCGGGAGCACGAAGGCGAACCAGGACAGCCGCACCGGTCCGGCGCCGAAGTGGCCCATGTCGGCGTACAGCGCCTCGGCACCCGTCAGTGCGAGCACGACCGAGCCGAGCGCGATGAACGCCAGCCAGCGGTGATGCAGCGCAAACGCCAGCGCTTCGAGCGGATTCAGGGCCGCGAGGATCGCCGGCGCCTCGAGCAGGTGGAAGAGACCCATGCCGGCCAGCACCGCGAACCACACGACCATCACCGGCCCGAACACCTTGCCGATGCCGGCGGTACCGTGCTTTTGGAGCAGGAACAGCGCGATCAGCACCGCCACCGCGATCTCCTCGACATACGGCGTCAGCCACGGCGTCGCGAGCTTCAGCCCCTCGATCGCCGAGAGCACCGAGATCGCCGGCGTGATCACGCCGTCGCCGTAGAACAGCGCGGCGCCGAACACGCCGATCAGCAGCAGCCCGGCACGCAGGCGCGGCCGGTCGGACACGGACGAGGCGGCCAGCGACAGGAGGGCCATGATGCCGCCTTCGCCGTGGTTGTCGGCGCGCATGATCAGGGTCACGTACTTCAGCGTGACGACCACCATCAGCGACCAGAAGATCAGCGAGACGATGCCCGTCAGGTTGGCCGGCGTCAGCGCCAGGCCGTTGGCGGGGTCGAACACCGTCTGCATCACGTACAGCGGGCTCGTGCCGATGTCACCGTAGACAACGCCGAGTGCGCCGAGGGTCAGCGCCGCGGTGCGCGCCGGGCCGGGTTTGCTTTTCACGGGATGGGGCCGCGGCGGCGCGACGGACTTACTCGTAGACCTCGGCGTTCGGGTCGGTCGCTTCGAGCTCGTAACTGGCGGCCACCATGGCCAGGCGCGCGATCACGCCGTACATGTAGAAGCGGTTCGGCGCGCTCGCGCCGGGCTTGGCGCCGGGCTTGGGCAACTGGTTGTGCTCGGCGAACGCGAGCGGCGCGAAGTGCGCGCCCGGGGCGTTCAGGTTCTCGTCGATGCCGCGCTCGGCATTGACGCGGTAGAAGCCGCCGACCACGTAGCGGTCGATCATGTAGACGACCGGCTCGGCGACCGCGTCGTTGACGCGCTCGTAGGTCGGCACGCCTTCCTGCAGGATGACCTCGTGGACCTCGCGGCCGTCCTTGCCGACGCTCATCTTGTTGCGCGTGCGGCGCGACAGGTCGGCCAGGTCCTTCGGATCGCGCACGGTCATGATGCCCATGCCGTAGGTGCCGGCGTCGGCCTTGACGATGATGAACGGCTTCTCCTGGATGCCGTATTCCTTGTACTTGCGGCGCACCTTGCCGAGCAGCGCCTCGGCGTTGGTCATCAGGCATTCGTCGCCGGTGCCGTCCTCGAAGTTGACCTCGCCGCACTTGGTGTACATCGGGTTGATCAGCCACGGGTCCATGCCCAGGAGCTTGGCGAACTTCTTCGCGACCTCCTCATAGGCGTGGAAGTGGTTGGTCTTGCGCCGCATCGCCCAACCGGCATGCAGCGGCGGCAGCAGATACTGCTCGTGCAGGTTCTCCAGCACCTTCGGCACGCCGGCCGAGAGGTCGTTGTTGAGCAGGATCGTGCACGGGTCGAAGTTCTTCAGGCCGAGCCGGCCCCGGGTGCGCAGCAGCGGCTCGAGCGTCAGCGTGCTGCCGTCCGGCAGCGCGAGCTCGGTGGGCTGGGTGATGGTCTCGTCGAGCGTTCCCAGGCGCACGTTGAGGCCGGCCATGTGGAAGATCTGCATGAGCCGCTGCACGTTCGCGAGGTAGAACGTGTTGCGGGTGTGCTTCTCGGGGATCAGCAGCAGGTTCTTGGCTTCGGGGCAGATCTTCTCGATCGCGGCCATCGCGGCCTGCACGGCCAGCGGCAGCATCTCGACCGTCAGGTTGTTGAAGCCCCCGGGGAACAGGTTGGTGTCGACCGGCGCCAGCTTGAAGCCGGCGTTGCGCACGTCGACCGAGGTGTAGAACGGCGGCGTGTGCTCCATCCACTCGAGCCGGAACCAGCGCTCGATCGCGGGCAGCGACTCGAGGATGCGCTGCTCGAGTTCGTTGATCGGGCCGTTCAGGGCGGTGATGAGGTGGGGAACCATGGTGGGATTCTAGGCATCTGGGGGCGCCCATCGCGCCACGCAACCCGCGGCGCCAACGAAAAAGGGCCGCCTCGCGGCGGCCCCCGGTCACGCGCGACGCGCGTCAGTTGTGGTACGCGGTCTCGCCGTGGGCGCTGATGTCCAGGCCCTCGCGCTCGTCTTCCTCGTTGACACGCAGGCCGATGACCTTGTCGACGATGAAGTAGGCGACGATCGACACGACACCCGACCAGACGACGGTCAGCAGCACCGCCTTCAGCTGGATCCAGACCTGCGCGCCGATCGCGTTGGAGGTGACCGAGGCCGTGACCCAGTCGCCCACCAGCCCCGGGCCGCCGAGCGATTGCGCATTGAACACGCCGGTCAGCAGCGCGCCGACGATGCCGCCGACACCGTGCACGCCGAACACGTCGAGCGAGTCGTCCGCGCCCAGCATCTTCTTCAGGCCCGTGACACCCCACAGGCAGGCGAAGCCGGCGATGAAGCCGACGACGATCGCGCCCATCAGGCCGACGTTGCCGGCCGCCGGCGTGATCGCGACCAGACCGGCGACCGCACCCGAGGCCGCACCCAGCATCGAGGCCTTGCCCTTCATCAGCATTTCGCCGAGGCACCAGGCCAGCACCGCCGCGGAGGTGGCGCTGAAGGTGTTCATGAAGGCCAGGACGGCGCTGTTGCCGGCTTCGAGCGCCGAGCCGGCGTTGAAGCCGAACCAGCCGACCCACAGCAGCGAAGCACCGACCATCGTCAGCGTCAGCGAGTGCGGCGTGAACGCCTCCTTGCCGTAGCCGACGCGCTTGCCGATCATGTACGCACCGACCAGACCGGCGACGGCCGCGTTGATGTGCACGACCGTGCCGCCTGCGAAGTCGAGCGCGCCCATCTGCCACAGGTAGCCGGCCTTCGCGTTCATCGCGTCGACGACTTCCTTGCCGGTGTACGCGTCCGGGCCCATCCAGAACCAGACCATGTGCGCGATCGGCGCATAGCTGAAGGTGAACCACAACACCATGAACGCGAGCACCGCGGAGAACTTCGCGCGCTCTGCGAACGCTCCGACGATCAGGCAGCAGGTGATGCCGGCGAAGGTCGCCTGGAAGGCGGTGAACAGCATTTCAGGGATGTAGACGCCCTTGCTGAACGTCGCCCCCATCGCGAACGTACCGGTCGCAGGATCGAACAGCCCCTTCAGGAACAGCCGGTCGAAGCCGCCGATGAACGCGTTGCCTTCGGTGAACGCCAGGCTGTAGCCGTACACGCACCACAGCACGACGATCATCGAGAACGTGACCATCACCTGCATCAGCACCGACAGCATGTTCTTGCTGCGCACCAGGCCGCCGTAGAACAGCGCCAGGCCCGGCACCGTCATCATGATGACGAGCAGCGTGGCGACGATCATCCAGGCCACGTCGCCCTTGTTGGCGACCGGGGTCGAGGCGGCGGCGGCCGGGGCCGAAGCCGCATCCGCGCCGGAGGCAGCCGCCGCAGGCGCTGCGGCCGAGGCGGCCTCGGGGGCGGCGGCGGACGCAGCCGCAGGCGCCGAAGCGGCATCCTGCGCCAGCGTGACGCCGGACAGGCCCAGGGCGGCGAAGCCCAGGACCATCGAAGCAATGAGTTTTCTCATGGTTGTAGTTGTCCTGTGCTTCAGAGAGCGTCTTTGCCGGTCTCGCCGGTGCGGATGCGGACCACCTGCTCGAGCGCCGACACGAATACCTTGCCGTCGCCGATCTTGCCGGTGCGCGCCGCGCCTTCGATCGCCTCGATGACCCGGTCGACGATCGCGTCGTCGACGGCGGCCTCGATCTTCACCTTCGGCAGGAAATCGACGACGTACTCCGCGCCGCGGTACAGCTCGGTGTGGCCCTTCTGGCGGCCGAAGCCCTTGACTTCGGTCACCGTGATGCCCTGGACGCCGATGGCGCTGAGGGCTTCGCGGACTTCGTCAAGCTTGAACGGCTTGACGATGGCGGTCACCATCTTCATGGTCGAACCTCTTTCTGATCGGAGAGTGAAAGCAACGGCGGCGCAGCGGCCGCCGACCGGATTACAGGGACTTGGTCAGGGTCGCGATGAAGCGGACCTTGTTGATGTCACCGTAGAAGTCCTTCTTGTTCGCACCGACGACGGCACCGGAGATCGACACGCCCGAGCCGGCGAACTTGCTCAGGTCATAGGTCACGCCGACCTTGTAGTCGTAGTAGTTCGGCACCGAGACGTTGTTGCGCAGGTCGCTCGAGTAGCGCGTGTAGCCGACGTGGGTGTTCAGCGTCAGCGCGTCGACGAGCGGGAAGTTGGCCGACAGGTCGATGTAGCCGGTGTTGCGGCCGCTGTAGGTGCCGCCGCCCCAGCCGAAGTAGTCCTTCGACACCGTGTGGGAGTACTTCAGCGTGGCCGGGCCATAGCTCAGAGCGCCGTAGATCTCGGTCGTGTTGAAGTCGACCGTCTTGTCCTTCTGCGGGTAGTAGTACTGCAGGATGCCCACGTCGTAGGTGAACTCCTTGGTGATCTCGCCCTTGTAGCCGGCGTAGAAGTCCATCTCGACACCCGCGTTCGTGAAGCCGATGCTCGAGTTCCAGTTGCCGATGTAGAAGCCGTTGGCCGACCAGTCGAAACCGCCCTGGACAGCCGGCTTGTTGTTGCCCTGGTCCTGGCCGCGGTACTTGTAGTTGCTGGTCAGGCTGATGTTGGCGGTCAGCGGGAACGGCGCCGCCGGGTCTTCGGCATAGGCCGCGCCGGTCAGGGTCGTGGCGATCGCGAGAAAGAGAATCGACTTGGTCATCGTGGAGCTCCGTTGGGGGTTTTCTGAAGGGATGCCCCGGTTTTGCACGATGTGTGCCAGCGGCCTTGCAGCTCGTTACGGCTGGGCGGACCCGATGGCTGACCTTCTCGTGGGGCTTTTCCGCACCAAAGAGATGCATCCGACTCGACCGCACCAATTCCGCGCATTGGCTGCAGTCGAATGCATGAAAGTGCACGGCTCGCACGCACTTGACACGTCAAAAGCCCGACCTGCGACATTTCGCACCGCGGCGGGAACGGCGAGAACGCGCAACCCGATAGCTTGCCCGGGTCGCATTCCGGGTCCGCCCATGTCCCTGTCCGTCATCCACAGCCGCGCGCTGCACGCCCTCGATGCGGCCGAAGTCACCGTCGAAGTGCACCTGGCCAACGGCTTGCCCAGCTTCACGCTTGTCGGGCTCGCGGACACCGAGGTCAAGGAAGCGCGAGAACGCGTGCGGGCGGCGATCCAGAACAGCGGGCTCGATTTCCCGACCAACAAGCGGATCACTGTCAATCTGGCCCCGGCCGACCTGCCCAAGGAATCCGGCCGCTTCGACCTGCCGATCGCGCTCGGCATCCTCGCCGCCAGCGGGCAGATCGACCCGGCGCGACTCGGCGGCTTCGAGTTCGCCGGCGAACTCTCGCTCGGCGGCGAACTCCGCCCGGTGCGCGGCGCGCTCGCGATGGCGCTTGCGCTGCAGCGTCACCGCGCCGGACCCATGCGTGCGCTCGTGCTGCCGCAGGCGAGCGCGCGCGAGGCGGCGCTGGTGGACGGCCTGGTGATCCACGGCGCCGGGCACCTGCTCGAGGTCGTCGCCGCGATGCGCCCGGCGGGCGACGCGGCGCCGGTCCCGTTGCCACTCGTCGTGGCCAGCCCGCAGCCCACCATTGCGGCCGGCCCCGACCTCCGGGACGTGAAGGGGCAGGCCGGTGCCAAACGTGCGCTCGAGGTCGCCGCGGCGGGCTCGCACAGCGTGTTGATGGTCGGATCGCCCGGCACGGGCAAGTCGATGCTGGCGCAGCGCTTCGCCGGCTTGCTGCCGCCGCTGCCGCATGCACAGGCGCTGGAATCGGCAGCCGTGCTGAGCCTGGCAGGGGCGTTCGCACCCGAACGTTGGGGCCGGCGCGTGCTGCGCACCCCGCACCACACCGCGTCGGCCGCGGCGCTGGCCGGGGGCGGCTCGCCGCCGCGGCCGGGCGAGATCTCGCTCGCGCACCACGGGGTGCTGTTCCTCGACGAGTTGACGGAATTTCGCCGCGGCGCGCTGGAAGCGTTGCGCGAGCCGCTCGAGACCGGGCGCATCGTGATCTCGCGCGCCGCGCGCCAGGCGGAGTTCCCGGCGCGCTTCCAGTTGCTCGCGGCGATGAATCCCTGTCCTTGCGGGCATCTGGGCAGTGCGCTGAACAGCTGCCGCTGCACGCCCGATGCGATCGCGCGCTATCAGGGCAAGTTGAGCGGCCCGCTGCTCGACCGCATCGACATCCAGGTCGAGGTGCCCGCCGTCGCGCCCGAGGCGCTGGCCGCCGCGCCCGACGGCGAGCCGAGCGCCGCGATCGCCGTGCGCGTGCAGGTGGCGCGCGCGCGTGCCCTGGCACGCCAGGGCTGCGTCAACGCCGACCTCGCCGGCGCAGCCCTCGACGCGCACACCGCGCTCGACGAGGCCACCGCTTCGTTCCTCCGCAGTGCCGCGGCGCGCCTCGGCTGGTCGGCGCGCGGCTTTCACCGCGTGCTGCGCGTGGCGCGCAGCGTCGCCGACCTGGCGGCCAGCGAGTCGATCGGCATCGCCCACCTCGCCGAGGCGATCCAGTACCGGCGCGTGCTGGGCGCCGGTTGAACGCTCAGGTCGCCTTCAGGAACCCCAGGTCGCGCGGGAAGTTGCGCAGGTTCGGGAACACCGTGTCGAGCTGCGCGTCGCTGGCGCCGAACCACTTGCCCAGCGTGCTGCCGATCGTGTCCACCGACGTGACCGGCAAGTAGGCGTTGTTGGCCGAGTCGTTCAGGTTGAGACCGAACTGCGGGAAGCGTCCGAAGATCTCGCCGCCGTTGACCGCACCGCCGCTGACGAAGTGGTGGCTGCCCCAGCCGTGGTCCGTGCCGTCGCCGTTGCTGGTCAGCGTGCGGCCGAAGTCGGACGCGGTGAACAGCGTGACGCTGTTGCGCATGTCGCCACCGGCGAGCCCGGCGAGCGCGCCGTCGAAGTAACCGAGCGCGTGCGACAGGCGCGCCAGCAGGTCGGCCTGGTTGGCGTTCTGGCCGTCGTGGGTGTCGAAGCCGCCCATCGAAACGAAGAACACCTGCCGCTTGGCGCCCAGGCCGCTGCGCGCGCCGATGATTCGCGCGACGGTCTGGAGCTGCTGCGCCAGGCTGTTGTTCGCGAGGTTGTTGGTCGACGGTTGCACGTACTGGGTCGGTGCCGTCACGGTCGATGCGTTGTACGCGACCTGGAATGCCGCCTGCGCGTCGACCGAGCGCTTGACGATCGCGCCGTACTCGTTCGCGAACAGGTGCTGGTTGCTCGCGGTGACGATGCTCTTCAGCGTCGCGGCCGCCGTGCTCGAGCCGAACAGGTTGCCGCTGAGCCCGCCGATCTGCGTCGCGCCGCCGCTGCCGACCTGGTACTGGAACACCGTCTCGCCCGCCGAGAAGACGGCGTTGCCGGACACCGAGATGCTGGTGAACACCGTGTTCGCGTTGCTGCTCGCGACCAGGTCGCCGAGGTGGCCGCCCCAGCCGATCTTCACGCCCTCGGGGCCGAGCGCCTGCCAGGTCGATTGCTGGTCGTTGTGCGAGCCCAGCGCCTTGGGCCGCGGCAGCACATTGGCCACGTACTCGGCGCGGGTCAGCGGCTGCACCAGCGGGCCGGCGTTGGCCAGGATCGCGAGGCGGCCCGCGCCGAACAGCGTCGCGACCTCGGGCATGCTCGGGTGCAGCGCGAAAGTCAGCGGGCTGTTCTCCGCGGTGCCGGCGATGCCGGCGGTGAACTTGGGCACGATCGCGCGCACGCCGCCGAGGCGGTCCGGCGAGGCGAGCGGCGCGGTCGCGACCGGCGCGGTGCCCGGCGCCTTCAGCGCGATCGACTCCGGCGCGACCGAGCGCATGCGCGTGTACTCGTTGAACGACGCCGCGTCGGTGCGCAGCACCATGTGCGACGAGTCGTTGCCGCCGTACAGGAACAGGCAGACGATGGCCTTGTAGTCGGTCGTCTGCGCGACCGCGGTGTTCAGGCTGGCCAGGTTGAGCGCGAACGGCGCCGCGAACGGGCCGACCGCACCCGACACGACCGAGGCGGTGCGCAGGAAGCGGCGCCGGGAGGCGTCGAGGCGCGAAGTCTTGAAGATCGTCATGGCGTGTGTCCTCGTCGTCACTTCTGGATCAGGTAGTCGGGCGAGGCCAGCGACAGGTACACCGCGAGGTAGACGCGGTCGCGCTTGGCGGCGTCGATGTTGGCCTGGTTGGTCGGGGGCTGCGACGGATCCGGCGCGCTCGCGCCGGCCGGCGTCGGGTAGACGGGTGCCGGGATCGTGCGGCTCGTCACGGCCGCGGTGATCTGCGCGCGCAGCGCGTCGGGCAGCGTGCCGGAGAACAGCAGCAGGTTCATGCGCTCGACCAGGTCGGCGGGCGTCGCGGCCAGCGCAAGCTCGGCCGTGTAGTCCTGCTGGATGTCACGGTTCGCGTCGACCGTGACGAGACTGCGCATGTAGTTCATGTAGCCCGCGACCGACACGTCGTGAACGATCTGGAACTCTGGCGCGACCAGGCCCGCATCGGCGATCGGCTTGCTCGACGGCACGTAGCCCGGGCGGTAGAAGTTGAACACCGTCGGCGCGAACATCACCGTCTGGTTCAGCCGCGTGGCCGGGTCGTCGGTGTTGCCGATGCCGCTGTAGCGGCCCGACCTCGACGTTGCCTTGAACGCGCGCATGAAGTTCGCCAGCCGGATCACCGGCTCGCGCACCTTGCCGGCGCTTGGCGCGGTGTTCGCGGTGCGCGCCTCGGCGTCGAGCAGGATCGCCTTCCACACCGCCTTCATGTCGCCGCGCTGGCCGCTGCCGTTGTCGTTGAACGCGGCCGCAACGCGCGCCACGTAGGCCGGGCTCGGGTTGCTGGTGACCAGCCGCTGGATCAGCTGCTTGCCGATGAACGGGCCGACGTTGGGGTGGTTGAACAGCGTGTCGAGCGCGATCTTCAGGTCGCCGACGGTGTTCGCCGTCGTCAGCGTCTGCGCCGGGATCGTGACGCCGAGGAAGTTCTTCGCGCTGATCGAATGGAAGTTGGTGTTGGCAGCGTACTGGTTGTAGTCCTGCATCGGGCGCCAGTCGCGCTCGAGGTCGGCGTCGTTGCCGAAGAAGCGGCGGCTGGTGCGGTCGCTCGTCAGCGAACCGGCGTACCAGCTCCAGCCGGTGAAGACCTGCGACAGGCCCTCGAGGTCGGCCGACACGTAGGCCGCGACTGGTTTCCCGTCGGCGCCGAGCACCGGCGTGCCGTCGGCGTTCAGCTTGTACTGGCCGATCGTGAACAGCTGGGTGATCTCGCGCGCGAAGTTCAGGTCGGGCACGCGGCCGGTGGCCGGGTCTTCCTTCTGGTTCTTCAGGTGCGACAGGTAGACGCCCATCATCGGGTGCAGCGCGACGGCTTCGAGCAGATCGCGGAAGTTGCCGAAGGCCTTCTCGCCGAGCATGTCGTAGTACGACGCCACGCCGCGCGGCTGGCTGCGCAGCGTGCTGTCGGTGAACGAGATCACGAAGACCTGCGACAGCGCGAACGCAGCGCGCTGTCGCAGCTGGTCGTCGCCGGCGATCGCCTGGCTCCAGTACGAGTCGAAGAAGTTGGTCTGGCTGATGGTGCCGCCGGTGGCCGCGAGGTCGGCCGCGGCCTGGTTCATCGTCAGGCGATGCGAGACCTGTGGCTTCGCGAACTGCTCGTCGATCCAGGCGGCGTAGCTCATCGTCTGCAGCCGCGTGATCTCGGCCGGCGTCGGGCCGTAGGTCGCCTGGGTCAGGAAGCGCGCGGCGGCGAGCGGCGCGTTCGTCGGGCCGGCGGCCGCGGGACTGGCGGTCGGGCCGGCATCGGCTTCGCCGGAACCGCCACTGCCGCCGCCGCAAGCGGCGAGGCCGAGGAGCAGGGCCGCGGCGATCGCCACGCGGCCCGAACGGGCATGAAACACCTGGATCGTCTGCACACGCACCCCCGAAGTTGGTCTTTTCGGGGAGGATCGAACGCAGGGCATGTGCCCGGCGCAGCGCTGCCGGGGACCGTCAGGTCTGCCTTCAGGTCGTGAACGATTTGGCAGTCAGCGTGAAGCCAATCGTCGGATCAACGACATTAGTCGGACATGTTGCGAAGGAATGCTTCTGGCCGTAAGCAGGCGCAACCGCCCCGCGCGCCAGGCACGCGCACGGGTCAGAGCAACGCAGACAGCGAGCGACGCACCAGATCCGTGTCCAGCGCGCTGCGGCGCGCCCAGTCCGCCAGCTGGTCTTCGCCGATCTTGCCGACATTGAAGTACGTCGCCTCGGGGTGGGCCAGGTAGAACCCGCTGACGCTGGCCGCCGGCGTCATCGCCAGGCTTTCGGTCAGGCCCATGCCGATCTCGGCGCAGCCCAGCACGCGGAACATCTCGGCCTTGACGGTGTGGTCCGGGCACGCCGGGTAGCCGGGCGCCGGGCGGATGCCGCGGTACTTCTCGGCGATCAGTTCGGGCGTCGTCAGCTGTTCCTCGGGCGCGTAGCCCCAGAACTCGGTCCGCACGCGCTGGTGCAGCCGCTCGGCGAAAGCCTCGGCGAGGCGGTCGGCGATCGCCTTGAACATGATCGAGCTGTAGTCGTCGAGGTCGGCGAGGAACTGCCGGTCCTTCTTCTCGGCGCCGATGCCGGAGGTGACCGCGAACAGGCCGATGTGGTCGGCCACACCGGAACCCTTCGGCGCGATGAAGTCGGCAAGGCAGCGGTTGGGGCGCATCACCCCGTCGACCACCGGACGCACGCTCTGCATCCGCAGGCCGCGCCAGGTCATCAGCACCTCGCTGCGGGTGGCGTCGGTGTAGATCTCGATGTCGTCGTCGTTGACCGTGTTGGCCGGGTACAGGCCGATCACGCCGTTCGCGGTCAGCCAGCGGCCCTCGACCGCGCGGCGCAGCAGGCGCTGGCCGTCGCTGAGCACCCGGCGCGCCGACTCGCCGACGATCTCGTCGTTCAGGATCGCCGGGTACGGGCCGGCCAGGTCCCAGGTCTGGAAGAACGGACCCCAGTCGATGCTCTGCGCGATTTCAGCCAGATCGTAGTTCTTGAACACGCGGCGCCCGGTGAACTTCGGCACCGCCGGCACGAAGCTCGACCAGTCGATCGGCGTCTTGTTCGCGCGCGCCTGCGCCAGCGTGACCAGCGGCGTCGCCTTCTTGTTGGCATGCTGCTCGCGCACCCGCACGTAGTCGGCGTTCAGCTCGTCGATGTAGGCCTTGGCGCGGTCGTCGCTGAGCAGGTCGGAGCAGACGCTGACCGAGCGGCTCGCGTCCGGGACGTAGACGACCGGGCCCTCGTAGTGCGGCGAGATCTTCACCGCCGTGTGCACGCGGCTGGTGGTTGCGCCGCCGATCAGCAGCGGGATCTTCTTGATGCGGAAGTAGTCGTCGCGCTGCATCTCGCCGGCGACGTGCTGCATCTCCTCGAGGCTCGGCGTGATCAGGCCCGACAGGCCGATGATGTCCGCGCCCTCGACCTTGGCGCGCGCCAGGATGTCCTGGCACGCGACCATCACGCCCATGTTGACGACCTCGAAGTTGTTGCACTGGAGCACGACGGTGACGATGTTCTTGCCGATGTCGTGCACGTCGCCCTTGACGGTCGCGATCACGATCTTGCCCTTGGCCTTGGCCTCGCCGCCCGCCTCGACGTGCAGGCGCTTCTCTTCCTCGATGTAGGGCAGCAGGTGGGCGACCGCCTGCTTCATCACGCGCGCGCTCTTGACCACCTGCGGCAGGAACATCTTGCCCTGGCCGAACAGGTCGCCGACGATGTTCATGCCGTCCATCAGCGGCCCTTCGATCACGTGCAGCGGCCGGCCGCCCTGCGCGAGCACGCGCTGGTAGACCTCCTCGGTGTCCTGCGTGATGAAGTCGTTGATGCCATGCACCAGCGCGTGGCTCAGGCGCTCATCGACCGGCTTGGCGCGCCAGGCGAGGCGCTGGCTGTCGTCCTTGGCGGCGCCCTTCGCGTTCTCGGCCACCTCGACCAAGCGCTCGCCGGCGTCCTCGCGACGGTTCAGCACCACGTCCTCGACGCGCTCGCGCAGCTCGGGCTCCAGGTCGTCGTAGACGCCCATCATCCCGGCGTTGACGATGCCCATGTCCATGCCGGCCTGGATCGCGTGGTACAGGAACACGGTGTGGATCGCCTCGCGCACCGGGTCGTTGCCGCGGAAGCTGAAGCTCACGTTCGAGACGCCGCCCGAGACCTTCGCACCCGGCAGGTTCTGCTTGATCCAGCGGGTCGCGTTGATGAAGTCGACCGCGTAGTTGTTGTGCTCCTCGATGCCGGTGGCGATCGCGAAGATGTTCGGATCGAAGATGATGTCCTCGGGCGGGAAGCCCACCTCGTCGACCAGCATCCTGTACGCCCGCTCGCAGATCTCGGTCTTGCGCTCAAAGGTGTCCGCCTGGCCCTTCTCGTCGAACGCCATCACGACCGCCGCAGCGCCGTAGCGCTTGACGAGCTTGGCCTGGTGCTTGAACTGCGCCTCGCCCTCCTTCAGCGAGATCGAGTTGACGATGCCCTTGCCCTGGATGCACTTCAGGCCGGCCTCGATCACCTCCCATTTCGACGAGTCGACCATGATCGGAACGCGCGCGATCTCGGGCTCGCCGGCGATCAGGTTCAGGAAGCGCACCATCGCGGCCTTGCTGTCGAGCATGGCCTCGTCCATGTTGATGTCGATGACCTGCGCGCCGTTCTCGACCTGCTGGCGCGCCACGCTCAGCGCCTGCTCGAACTCGCCGTTCAGGATCATCCGCGCGAAGGCCTTCGAGCCGGTCACGTTGGTCCGCTCGCCGACGTTGACGAAGAGCGACCCTTCGCCGATCAGCACCGGCTCCAGGCCGGACAGTTTCATCGGGGGGACAGTGATCTTGGACATCGCGGGAGAGCTCGAATGAGGCCCGCGCTGCTCACCGCGGACCGTGAAAGGTCGGGTGAGCGCCGTTGTACCAGCGGCTTGCGCCACCGTGCCCGAGCCTGGCAGTCGTCGATCGACTGTCGCAACGCTCCTCGGGCGAGTCGGGATTCTAGGTCAGGCCGTCTCGGCTTCCAGCGCCAGTTCGCCGAACAACGTGCCTTTGTGCCCGCAACGCGGCTGGTACTTCCCGACCTTCTGCGCGATCGACGCGATATGCGCGGGCGTCGTGCCGCAGCAGCCGCCGGCGATGTTCAGGAAGCCCGCCTTCGCGAACTCCTCGAGCAGGCTGCCGGTGATCTCGGGCGTCTCGTCGAAGCCGGTCTCGCTCATCGGATTGGGCAGGCCGGCGTTCGGGTAGCAGCTGACGAAGGTGCCGCCGGCAATCCGCGACAGCTCCTCGATGTAGGGCCGCATCAGCGTCGCGCCGAGCGCGCAGTTCAGGCCGATCGCGAGCGGCCTGGCGTGGCGCACGCTGTGCCAGAACGCGCTGACGGTTTGGCCGGACAGGATGCGGCCCGAGGCATCGGTGACCGTGCCCGAGATGATCACGGGCAGGCGCTCGCCGGTGTCTTCCATCAGTTCGTCGAGCGCGAAGATCGCGGCCTTCGCGTTCAGCGTATCGAAGATCGTCTCGACCAGGAACAGGTCGCAGCCGCCTTCGAGCAAGCCACTGGCCTGCTCGTAGTACGCGGCCTTCAGTTCGTCGAAGGTGACGTTGCGCGCCGCCGGGTCGTTCACGTCAGGGCTGATGCTGGCGGTCCTGGGCGTGGGCCCGAGCGCGCCGGCGACGAAGCGCGGCTTGTCGGCGCTGCTGAACTTGTCGCAGGCCTGGCGCGCGAGCTTCGCGGCGGCCACGTTCATCTCGCGGGCGTAGGCGCCCAGACCGTAGTCGTCCTGCGCGACGGTGGTCGCGCCGAAGGTGTTGGTCTCGATGATGTCGGCACCGGCCGCGAGGTACTGCTCGTGGATCTCGAGGATCACCTCGGGCTTGCTGAGCTGCAACATGTCGTTGTTGCCCTTCAGGTCCTTCGGGTGATCGGCGAAGCGCGCGCCGCGGTAGTCGGCCTCGCCGAGCTTGTAGCGCTGGATCATCGTGCCCATCGCGCCGTCGAGCACGGCGATGCGCTGCTTGAGAATCTCGGGCAGTTGCGCACCGCGGGTGAAGTTCGAGCTGTTCATTGGGGTATTGTAGAAAGCATGTCAAGCCCACGCCGCACGCCAGCATGAAGCACCTGGAGCCCCGCGCCACCTGGGCTTACCTGCACACCCACCCGGACGCGCTGTTCGTCGACGTGCGCATGGAGATCGAGCACCTGTACGTCGGCCATCCGCCGGGTGTGGTGCACATCCCGTGGTACGAGTACCCGGAGATGCACGTCGATCCTGCGCGCTTTGCGTCGCTGGTCGAGCGCGAGGCCGGAGACAAATCGCGACCGATCGTGCTGTTGTGCCGCTCCGGGCGGCGCACGATTCCCGCGGCTCAGGCGCTCGAAGCAGCGGGTTTCGGCGAGGTCGTCAACGTCGTGCACGGTTTCGAGGGCGAGCTCGACGAGCACTTCCAGCGCGGCAACCTCAACGGCTGGCGCTTCGACGGCCTGCCGTGGGAACAAATGTGAGCTGACGGCACCCGCCCGGCTCAGTGCAAAAAGCCCATCCCGCGCTGCTGTCGCACCTCGGGCTTCACGCGGTGCTCGGCTTCGAGCTGCGACAGGAACTCGTCGGGCCCGAAAGCCTCGCCGAGCACGTCGATCTGCCGCTTCACCGAAGCGAAGTCGCCCGGTGCGAGTGAACCCAGCTGCGCCAGGCGCCCGGCCTGCTCGCGCGTCAGCAGCGTCACGTCGCCGCCGAGCGCCTCGGCCACGAACATGCGTTCGCGCTGCGGCGCGGTGAGCGGCTTGAACTGGACCTTGAAGGTGAAGCGCCGCAGCGCCGCCTCGTCCAGCTCCTGGAACAGGTTGGTCGTGCAGATGAACACGCCGGCGAAGCGTTCCATGCCCTGCAGCATCTCGTTGACCTCGCTGACCTCGTAGTTGCGCTCGGCCAGTCTGCGGCTGCGCAGGAAGCTGTCGGCCTCGTCCAGCAGCAGCACGGCGTTCTCGGTCTGCGCCTCCTCGAACATCCTGGCCATGTTCTGCTCGGTCTCGCCGACGTACTTGCTCATGATGTCGCTGGCCTGGCGGATCATCAGCGGGCGGTCGAGCGCCTTGGCGATGTGCTCGGCCAGCGCGGTCTTGCCGGTGCCGGGCGGGCCGTAGAAGCACAGCGTGCCGTAGGTCTTGCGGCGCAGCGCCTCCACGATCTTCGGCACCTCGAAACGCGACTCGGTGTTGACGAGGTCGAGGTCGTAGTTCGTGACGACGCGCCGTGCGCCGCGCTCGCTGCTGCTGTTGCCGAGCGCCTTGTCGGCGTTGACCAGCTGGCGCTCGATCAGCGACTGCAGGTCGTGCCCCGCCTCGGGCGTGCTCGCCAGGCGCGCGAACTTGACCGCGGTGCGGATCTGCGCCGGCGTCAGCCCCTTGCGTTCGGCCAGCTTCGCTGCGAAGCCGACTTCCACGTCGACGCCCGTGAGTGCGCGCGACACCAGCAGTTCGCGCGCGCCGGGCGGCGGGCTCTTCAACTCGAGGTGGTACTGGAAGCGGCGCCGGAACGCCGGGTCGATCTGCTCGATCCGGTTGGTGACCCAGATCACCGGCACCGGGTTGGTCTCGAGGATCTGGTTGACCCAGGCCTTGCCGCTGACGCTGCCGGTCAGCGCCGCACCGTCGCCGGTGTCCATGCGCGCCATCAGCTGCGCGGCGTCGGTCGAGATCGGCGGGAACACGTCCTCGACCTCGTCGAACAGCAACGCGACGTTCTGGCTGCCCTTCAGAAAGACCTGGCTGATCTGCAGCGAGCGGTAGCGGTCGCGGCCGCTGAGCGAGTTGCCGTCGCGGTCGGCGTATTCGACCTCGTAGAGCTCGAGGCCGGCCGCCTGCGCCGCCACCTTCGCGAGCTCGGTCTTGCCGGTGCCGGGCGGGCCATACAGCAGCACGTTGACGCCGGGCTCCTTGCGCGCGACCGCGTTGGCGAGCAGCGCGGTCATCATCTTCTGGTCGACACCGACGAAATCGAAATCGGTGATCGTCAGCTCGCTGCGCTTGGCCGGCCGCGTGAACACCGCCATCAGGTCGGACGGGCCCTCGTACTTGCGCATCAGCACCGGCGGCAGCTGCTCGCTGACCTTCATCAGGTCGGCCAGGTCGGTGATGTTGTGCTCCGAAATCAGGTTCTCGACCATGCCGATGCGCTCCAGCCGCGAACCGGCGCGCAGCGCCTCGGCCACGTCGGTCTCGCTGACGCCGGCGACGCTCGCGATCGCCGCGTAGGCCTCCTGCGCGTTCGAGACCTTGAACTCGACCAGCAGCCCGCGCAGGTCTCGCTGGTAGCGCGCCAGCGTGCCGTACAGCAGCAGCGCACGCTCGGCCGGGTTGAGCTGCAACAGGCCGGCCAGCGAATCGATGTTCTTCTGGACCAGCGTCGATTCCTTCTTCAGGCTGCGGCCCAACCAGTCGGCCGTCGCGCCCAGCACGGCCAGCAGGTCCTTGGGCGCGTCCTTGATGTACTCGTCGATGTAGAAGAACAGCGTTCCCTCCTCGTACGGGCCGCGCCAGCCGCCATGGCGCAGCATGAAGGCGTCGTCGTCCAGCAGGTCGTGGCCGCGCCAGTGCTCGTTGCCCTTGCAGCGGGTCTTGAGAAAGCCGCGCAGGCGCGTCAGCACCGAGCCGGGCCAGACGAGGTGCTTGCCGGTCAGCGACAGCAGGCTGTTCCAGTCGCGCCGCAGGTTGAAGCGGCCGGCGGCGTGCATCGTCAGCGTCAGCACGAACTGCGAGCACATCCGGTCGAGCACCGGCGCGTCCTTCAGCCCCGGGGACAGCAGCAAGCGTGCATCAGCGTGGCTCTTGACCATGACACCTCCGTGGGGGCGAGTCGGTGGACCATCTTGGCGCAGAGTGCACAGCCGGGCAAGCCCCGGCAACGCACCCTCACCACCGACCATAACGCAGCGGCGCCGTTCGCGACGACACCGCCTCGCGCACCCCGCGCGCCGCCGAGGAGACCGACGGTCAGTGCAGGATCACGGGCTGCTGCATCAGCGAGGTGAAGCGCTCGATGTAGTCGTCGATCTCTTCTTCGGTCGGCTGGGTCTGGATCAGCGCCTCGACGCCTTCCTTGAAGCTCTCGGCCATCACGCCCTGCAGGAAGATCTCCTTGCGCGCGAACTTGTCGACGATCTCGTAGCCGCCGTGGCTGAGCGGCTCGGGCGCATCTGCGACGACGGGCGCAGCATCGGGCGCGACCGCAGCGGCCACGTCGAACAGCACCACGGCGTAGCTGTCGGAGTTGTAGAGCATCTGCATTCGGTGATCCTCGGGTTCGGCGAACTGACGACTTCCTGACCACTAACCTGATGATTGCAACGCAAATATCAAGCCAGCGGACGACAGGGTCGGCCCTGCGACACGCTTTCCCCTCGACCAGGGGGTCAGCTCGCGGCCCGGACCTCGATCAGCCGCAGCTCGTAACCCTCGTCGTTCGCGCCCGACTTCTGTGTCGCGCGCACCGGCAGGTCGTGCTGCTTCGGGTCGAGCCAGACCTGCACCGCGGTGTCGTAGGGCTCGCGCGGCTCGCGCACGAACTTGATGGCGTTGACCGGCGAGCCCTGCAGGTCGACCGCCTCCGGGCCGACGCAACGGAATACCCACACTCCCGCATCGCCGTGCGCGCCGGTGACGTACATCGCGACCTTCCCGCCCGGCTTCGCGAGCTGCGGCTCGGCCGCGACGATCGCCGCGAGCTGCATCATCCAGCTGAGCCGGTCCTGCGCACCGGAACGCAGCGGAAACTCGCTCGCCGAGCCCGAATAGGTGATCTTGTCGGCCTCGCGCTGGAAGTTCGCCGCGGTCGTGCCGCGCTTGAAGCGCTGGTCCGTGAAACGCACCGGCGCGATACCCGCGGCGTCGAACGCCCCGCTGCTCGCCTGCGACAGGATCGTCAGCCCGCTGAGCCTGAAATCGAGCTTCAGCTCGTACCGATCGGCCTGCGGCCGCCAGACCAGGTCGCCGGTGCCATGCAGAAGGCCGCGACTGACCTCGTAGCGCAGCGTCGCCGGCGGCGGCATGCGGGTGCGGTAATGCGGAATCTTCTCGTCATCCTGCGACGGGGTGGGTGCACTTGCCGGCGCGGTGACCGTCGTCGAGGCCGCCAGCGCGAGTTGCATGGGCGGCTCGATCGCCGGCGCCTCGATCGCGGCCTGCGCGGGCGGCGCCTCGCGCGGCCGCACGGGTGCAGCCGCCGGCAATCTCGCGACCACGGCGCGCAAAGGCGGCCGAGCGCGACCGGGCGCCGGCGACGTCATGTCCGGCTCGGTCAACGCGGGCACGGGGAGCACGGGCGGCTCGACGAGGCGAACTTGCACAACGGCTGGCGCCTGGAAACTCGGCGGCGCGTTCGACGGCCAGGCCCAATCCGCGCCACCCAGGACGGCCGCGTGCAGCAGCACGGCGGCGGCACTCAGCACGAGGACGCGCGGCGCGTGTCGCCGAAGGGCCGTGCGCGGCGGAAGAAGCGGATCGAAGTCATGCGTCGACAATAGCGCTCCTTCGAAAACCCCGCCCCGACCCGGACATCCATGAAGCTTGCGACCTACCAAGACGGTTCGCGCGACGGCCAGCTCGTCGTCGTCTCGCGCGACCTGACCCTCGCCCACTATGCCAGCGGCGTCGCGACGCGGCTGCAGCAGGTGCTGGACGATTGGAACTTTCTGTCCCCTCAGCTCGAAGAGGTGTCGCAGACGCTGAACCACGGCAAGGCGCGGCACGCGTTCCCGTTCGATCCCGCGCTGTGCATGGCGCCGCTGCCGCGCGCCTACCAGTGGGCCGACGGCTCGGCCTTCGTGAACCATGTCGAGCTGGTGCGCAAGGCGCGCGGCGCCGAGCTGCCGGAGAGCTTCTGGACCGACCCGCTCATGTACCAGGGCGGCAGCGACGACTTCGTCGGTCCGCGCGGCGACATCGTCGCGGCCAGCGTCGAGCACGGCGTCGATTTCGAGGCCGAGGTCGCGGTGATCACCGGCGATGTCGGGATGGGCACCGGCCCGGATGCGGCCCTGGAGGGCATCCGCCTGCTGATGCTCGCCAACGACGTGAGCCTGCGCCATCTCGTGCCTGCCGAACTCGCGAAAGGCTTCGGCTTCCTGCAGAGCAAGCCGGCGACGGCGTTCAGCCCGGTCGCCGTCACGCCGGACGAACTGCTCCACGCCTGGAACGGCGGTCGCGTGCACCTGAACCTCGAGAGCACCTGGAACGGCAAGCGCGTCGGCCTGTGCAGCGCCGGCGACGAGATGACTTTCCACTTCGGCCGGCTGATCGCGCACTTGTGCAAGACCCGCAACGTGCGCGCCGGCAGCATCATCGGCAGCGGCACGGTCAGCAACAAGGACTGGAGCCGCGGCTATTCGTGCATCGCGGAGAAGCGCGCGATCGAGACGATCGAGGGCGGCGCCCCGAAGACCGAGTACATGCAGTTCGGCGACACGATCCGCATCGAGATGAAGGGGCTCGACGGCCTGAGCGTGTTCGGCGCGATCGAGCAGAAGGTCGTGCCGCTCGCCTGACGGCCGGCGCGACGAGACCGACACTTCACCCGTGGACAAGGACCTCCCGCACAGTCTGAAGCTGGTCACGGTCTGGCTGCTGCTCGGCGCGGCGGTGTTCGTGGCGATCCAGTGGTGGCAGCACCGGGCGCAGCAGACGCGCTTCCAGGTCAGCGGCGGCACGCTCGAGATCCGCCGCGGCGACGACGGGCACTACCACTGGCCGGGCCGCGTGAACGGCCGGCGCGTGGACTTCCTGATCGACACCGGCGCCACCGGGACCGCGATCCCGGCGGCGTTGGCGAGCGCGCTGAAGCTCGAGCCGATCGGCAGCGTGCGCTCGAACACCGCCGGCGGCGTCGTCACCGGCAGCGTCGTGCGGGCGGACATCGAGTTGCAGGGCGGGGTCAAGGTGGAACGGCTGCACATCGTCGCGCTGCCGCGGCTGGGCGAGAGCCCGCTGCTCGGCATGGACGTGCTCGGCAAGCTGCACTGGCAGCAGCGCGACGGCGTGCTGCGCATCGAACTCGCGGACCCGCGCTGAGCCGGCCGCGCCACCCACGACCTTTCGACTCCGACCCCATGACTCGACTGATACGCACCGCCCTCGCCCTGCTGGTCGCGCCCCTGCTGTGTGCCGGCGCGCTGGCACAAGCGCCCGCGGACTGCCCGCCGGTCGCGCCGGAACCGACCCCCGACCAGCTCGCCGCCGGCGCGCGCGATGCGCGCGACCACGGCTTCCTCTGGCGGATCAGCCGGGACGGCCGCAGCTCGTGGCTGTACGGCACGCTGCATGTGGCCAAACTGGCCTGGGCCTTCCCTGGTCCGGCGCAGCGCGACGCGCTGGCGCGCAGCGACACCCTCGCGCTGGAGCTCGACCTGCTCGACCCGACGTTGCAGGCGCGGATGGCCCAGGCGCTGGCCGCGCAGCCGAAGGTGGCGCTGCCGGCCGCGTTGCAGGCGCGGCTCGACCGGCAGGCGCAGGCCGAGTGCCTGCCGCGCCAGGCGATCGCCGCGCTCGCGCCCGAGATGCAGGTCGCGGTGCTGGCCACGCTCGCCGGCCGGCGCGACGGTTTCGATGCGGCCTACGGGATCGACGCGGTGCTGGCGGGCTACGGCCGCGCCGCGAAGCTGGACATCGTCTCGCTGGAGACACCCGAGCTGCAGGTCCGCACCTTGCAGATGGGCAGCCCCGCCGAGACGGTCGAGCTCGTCGAAGGCGCGCTGGCCGAGATGGAAAGCGGCCGCGCACGCGCCGCGCTGCGGCGGATGGCCACGATCTGGGCCGACGGCGACCTGGCCGAACTGCAGCGCTACGAGAGCTGGTGCGACTGCGTCAAGACCGCGGCCGACCGCGCCTCGCTGGTCCGCCTGCTCGACGAGCGCAACCCGAAACTGGCCGATTCGATCGCGCAACTGCACGCGGTCGGCCAGCGCGTGTTCGCGGCGGTCGGCAGCCTGCACATGATCGGACCGACAGGATTACCCACATTGATGGCCCAGCGCGGGTATCGTGTGGAGCGCATCGTGTTCCCCCAGAAGCCTCAGGAGACAAGACCATGACCGACCCATCCGCGTTCACGAAACTCGTCCCGGGCTTCGATTTCCTCCAGGGCCTCGTCAAGAACGCGGGCGCCGCGCTGCCCGGCATCGGCCAGTGGGTCGCGCCGACGATCGACCCGGCGGAACTGGAAAAGCGCATCGAGGAGCTGCGCACGGTGCAGTTCTGGCTCGAACAGAACGCGCGCATGCTGGGCGCGACGATCCAGGCGCTCGAGGTCCAGAAGATGACGCTGTCCACGCTGAAGACGATGAACGTCCAGATGGAGGGCCTGCGCGATTCGCTGCAGATCCGCATGCCGACCGCCTCGCCGGCCCCGGAGCCGGCGCCCCGGCGCGCGCCGGTCGCCTCGCCGCCGCCCGAACCGGAAGCGATGGCAGTCGAGCCCGATGCCGATGCCGCGTCGGCCGCGCCGCCGGCGGCCGGCGTCGTCGATCCGCTGCAGTGGTGGGGTGCACTGACCAAGCAGTTCACCGAGCTGGCGACGACCGCGATGAAGGACACCGCGTCCGACGCCGCGCGCAAGATGGCGGGCGCCACGCTGGGCGCCGCGCTCGACAGCCCGGCGCCCGCGACGAAGACGCCCGCCGCCAGGAAGTCGGGCGCGCGCAAGACCGGCGCCCGCGCCGCCGCCAAGAAGGCCGCGGCGCGCCGTTGACCGCGCGGGCATAGCACTCATTCGCGAAAGCGGCGCGCCGGAGCGTCCGGCGCCCTGACAATCCCACCCCGATGAACCGCTTCCTCCATGGCCACGCGACGCACCCCGACTGCCGCATGGCGCTCGCGCTCGCCGCCGCCCAGATCGACGCGCAGCGCCGCGAGCCCGGCGTCGCCGCCGAGCCGACACTCGGCTGGGTCTACCTGACCGACGCGTACGCGCCGCACGCCGCGGCGCTGCTCGAGGACCTGCGCCAGCGCTGGCCCGGCGTCGAATGGGTCGGCGCCACCGGAATCGGCATCGCGGCCGGCGGCGTCGAGTACTTCGACGAGCCGGCGCTGTCGCTGATGCTCACCGACCTCGGCACCGAGCACTTCCGCGTCTTCTCCGGCGCGCGCCCGCTTGCCGGCTTCGCGGCGCACACCGCGAACGTGCACGCGGATCCCGGCACCGCCGACCTGGCCGGCCTGATCCACGACATGAGCGCGCGCACCGCCACCGGCTACCTGTTCGGCGGCCTCGCCTCCGGCCAGTCGCGCCTGCTGCACATCGCCGGCAGCGTGCTGGCGGGCGGCCTGTCGGGCGTCGCGTTCGACCGGAGCGTGCCGCTGGTCTCGCGGGTCACGCAGGGCTGCCAGCCGGTCGGGCCCCAGCGGCGCGTGACTGCGGCCGACCGCAACGTCGTCACCGAACTCGATGGCCAGCCGGCGCTCGACTGCCTGCTGCGCGATGTCGGCCTCGACGGTGCGGAGCCACGCGCCGCGCTGCCGGCACTGCGCCAGGTGCTCGTCGGCCTCGCCGACGGCGTGCCCGAGACCGCCGCCGACGACGACCTGTCCACGCGCAGCGCCTTCGACGGGTTCAGGCAGCGCGATGCCTTCGGGGCCGATACCCGCGTGCGGCATCTGATCGGGCTCGATCCCGGCCGGCGTGGCATTGCCATCGCCGACACCGCCACCGTCGGCATGCACCTCGCGTTCTGCACCCGCGGCGTCGAGGCGGCGCGGCGCGACCTGATGCGCATCTGCGCCGAGCTGCGCGAGGAGATCGAGCCGGAGGAGCTGCCGCTGCCGGCCGCGCTGGCGCTGAAGGACGCCGCCTTCGGCGAGTCGCCCGCCGACACCTCCGGCATCGCCGGCGCGATCTACGTCAGCTGCGCCGGCCGCGGCGGTGCGCACTTCGGCGCGCCATCCGCAGAACTCGCGATCGTGCGCCACGCGCTCGGCGACGTGCCGCTGGTCGGCTTCTTCGCCGCCGGGGAGATCGCCCGGCGCCATCTGTACGGCTACACCGGTGTGCTCACCGTCTTCCGGAAGGGTCCCCAATGAACGCCCCGCTGCCCGAAGCGCTCGCGATCGAGATCGACGACCGCGCCCACCGCCAGAGCGAGGTCGTCGCGGCGCTCGCCGCGGTCCTGCCGAAGCACGCATTGCTCTGGCACCGCGAGGACACCACGCCCTACGAGTGCGACGGCCTGACCGCGTACCGCGAGCAGCCGCTGGTGGTCGCGCTGCCGGAGACCGAGGCCGAAGTCGCCGCGGTGCTGCGCGAGTGCCATCGCCTGAACGTGCCGGTGGTCGCGCGCGGGGCCGGCACCGGGCTGTCCGGCGGCGCGCTGCCGCACCGGCTGGGCGTGACGCTGAGCCTGGCCAAGTTCAACAGGATCCTGAAGGTCGACCCGACCGCGCGCACCGCGCTCGTGCAGTGCGGCGTGCGCAACCTCGCGATCAGCGAGGCCGCCGCGCCCTACGGCCTGTACTACGCGCCCGACCCGAGCAGCCAGATCGCCTGCACGATCGGCGGCAACGTCGCCGAGAACTCGGGCGGCGTGCACTGCCTGAAGTACGGCCTGACGCTGCACAACGTGCTGCGGGTGCGCGGCTTCACGGTCGCCGGCGAGGCGGTCGAGTTCGGCTCCGAGGCGCTCGACTGCGCCGGCCTGGACCTGATGACCGTGCTGATCGGCAGCGAGGGCATGCTGGCGGTCACGCTCGAGGTCACCGTCAAGCTCGTGCCCAAGCCGCAACTGGCGCGCTGCATCATGGCCAGCTTCGACGACATCCGCAAGGCCGGCGACGCGGTCGCCAACGTGATCGCGGCCGGCATCATCCCGGCCGGCCTGGAGATGATGGACAAGCCGATGACCGCCGCGGTCGAGGACTTCGTCCACGCCGGCTACGACCTCGACGCCGTCGCGATCCTGCTCTGCGAGAGCGACGGCACGCCCGAAGAGGTGGCCGAGGAGATCAGCCGCATGGAGGCGGTGCTCGACGCCAGCGGCGCGACGCGGATCGAGGTCAGCGAGAGCGAGGCGCAGCGGCTCAAGTTCTGGAGCGGGCGCAAGAACGCGTTCCCCGCGACCGGGCGGCTCAGCCCCGACTACATGTGCATGGACTCGACGATCCCGCGCAACCGCCTGTCCGACATCCTGCTCGCGATCGAGGGGATGGAGAAGAAGTACGGCCTGCGCTGCCTGAATGTGTTCCACGCCGGCGACGGCAACCTGCACCCGCTGATCATGTTCGACGCGAACGACCCGGACCAGCTGCACCGCTGCGAGCTGTTCGGCGCCGACATTCTCGAATCGAGCGTCGCGATGGGCGGCACCGTGTCGGGCGAGCACGGTGTGGGCATCGAGAAACTGTCGGCGATGTGCGTGCAGTTCGCACCCGAGGAGCGCGAACAGATGCTGGCGCTGAAGCGTGCGTTCGATCCGAAGGAATTGCTGAATCCGGGCAAGGTGATCCCGTCGCTGGCGCGCTGTGCCGAGTACGGCAAGATGCACGTGCGGCGCGGGCTGCTGCCGTTCGCCGACATCCCGCGTTTCTGACCGCGCCCCGCATGGACCACAACGACCCCGCGCTCCAACGCCTGATCGACCGCGTCACGACCGCCCGCGAGGCCGGTGCACAGCTGTGCATCCGCGGTGGTGGCTCGAAGGACTTCTACGGTGAAGCGCCGCAGGGCGAGGTGCTCGACACCCGCGTGCTCGAAGGCATCTCCAGCTACGAGCCGACCGAACTCGTCGTGACCACCCGCTGCGGCACCGCACTGGCCGAACTCGAAGCGCTGCTGGCGACCAAGGGGCAGTGCCTGCCCTTCGAGCCGCCGCACTTCGGCGATCCGAACCTGAGCCCGAAGAACCGCGGCGCGACCGTCGGCGGCATGGTCGCGGCCGGGCTGTCCGGCCCGTCGCGCGCGACCGTCGGCGCGGTGCGCGACTACGTGCTCGGCGCGACGCTGCTGAACGGCAGGGGCGAGGTGCTGACCTTCGGCGGGCAGGTGATGAAGAACGTTGCCGGCTACGACGTCTCGCGGCTGCTCGCCGGCTCGCTCGGCACGCTCGGCGTGATCCTCGAGGTCTCGCTGAAGGTGATGCCGATGGCACCCGCCACGGTCACGCTGCGGCTCGAGATGGACCAGGCGACCGCGCTCGCGAAGCTCAACGACTGGGGCGGCCAGCCGATCCCGCTGAACGCCAGCGCCTGGTGGGACGGCAACCTGATCGTGCGGCTGCGCGGCGCGCTGGCCGCGGTGCAGGCGGCGCGCGTGCGGCTCGGTGGCGACATCGTCGAGCCCGAGCACGCCAGCCCGTTCTGGGCCGGCCTGCGCGACCACACCGACGAGTTCTTTACCGCCGCGCACGCGGCGGTCGACCGCGGCGCGACGCTGTGGCGCCTGTCGGTGCCGCAGACCGCGCCGCCGCTGGCGCTGACCGGCGAACTGATGATCGAGTGGGGCGGCGCGCAACGCTGGCTGTGCAGCGCGCTGCCGGCCGCCACGGTGCGCGACGCCGCGGCCCGCGTGGGCGGCCACGCGACGCTGTTCGCTGCGCGGGACAAGGCAGCCGGCGTGTTCGCGCCACTGCAATCGCCGCTGGACCGCATCCACCGCGACCTGAAGAAGTCGTTCGACCCCTCGGGCATCTTCAATCCCGGCCGGCTCTACCCCGGCCTCTGACCCGCGCAGGATTCCACCCCACCGATGCAGACCCACCTCGCTCCCCAGTTCAAAGGCACACCCGAGGGCGACGCAGCCGAGGCGATACTGCGCAAGTGCGTGCACTGCGGCTTCTGCACCGCGACCTGCCCGACCTACCAGCTCCTGGGCGACGAGCTCGACGGCCCGCGCGGGCGCATCTACCTGATGAAGCAGGTGCTGGAAGGTGTCACGCCGACCCGCAGCACCCAGCTTCATCTGGACCGCTGCCTGACTTGCCGCAACTGCGAGAGCACCTGCCCCTCGGGCGTGCAGTACGGGCAGTTGGTGGAGATCGTGCGGCCGATGGTCGACGACGTGGTCGAGCGGCCGACGCGCGAGCGCGCCGTGCGCTGGGCGCTGAAGGAAGGCCTGACCTCGCCGCTGTTCGCACCGGCGATGAAGCTCGGCCAGGCGCTGCGCCCGCTGGTGCCGGCCGCGCTGAAGAACAAGGTGCCCGCCAGGCCCGGCGCGCGCGCCCACCAGTGGCCGACGCGCACCCATCCGCGCAAGGTGTTGATGCTGATGGGCTGCGTGCAGCCGGCGATGATGCCCAACATCAACAGCGCGACCGCGCGCGTGCTCGATGCCGCCGGTATCCAGACCGTCGTGGCCGACGAGGCCGGCTGCTGCGGCGCGATCCGCACCCACCTGAACGACATCGAGGGCGGGCTGGCCGACATGCGCCGCAACATCGACGCCTGGTGGCCGCTGATCTCGGGCGGGCCGGGCTCGCTGGAGGGCGTCGAGGCGATCGTGATGAACGCATCGGGCTGCGGCGTGACGGTCAAGGAGTACGGCCACGCGCTCGCCCGCGACCCGGCCTACGCCGAGAAGGCGGCGCGCATCAGCGAACTGACGCGCGACCTGAGCGAGCTGCTGCCGGTGCTGGTGCCGGCGCTGAAGAACAAGGTGCGGCTGCGCCAGGGGCCGATGAAGCTCGCGTTCCACCCGCCGTGCACGCTGCAGCACGGCCAGCAGCTGCGCGGCGGCGTCGAGACGCACCTGCGCGCGCTCGGCTTCGACATCGACGTGGCGCCCAGCGAATCGCACCTGTGCTGCGGCTCCGCCGGCACCTACTCGGTGCTCCAGCCCGAACTCGCCTACCAGCTGCGCGACCGCAAGCTCGCCAACCTCGCGCCCCTGGAGGCCCAGGCGATCGTGTCGGCCAACATCGGCTGCATCCAGCACCTGCAGACCGGCACCGCGACGCCGGTGCGGCACTGGGTCGAGGTGCTGGACGACGCGCTGGCCTGAGCGCGCGCGCTCAGCGGGGCGCCGGCGCGGCCGGCGGCCAGAAGCAGCAGCTGGTCCAGACCAGACTGACGATCTCGCCGAGCGTGTTCTTCGCCCCGTCGCTGCTGGTCCACCAACGCGGCCCGTCGTAGAGGCTCGGCGGCACGGCGATGACGCCCACGTCGACCGCGTCGCCGAGCGCGAGCCGGTACACCTGGCGCGAACGCCGCGCATGCACCCCGAGCGTGTAGACATCGACCGCCTCGAGCCGCACGCCGTTCAGCGCCGCCCACTCGCGCACCTGCAACGCACTGAGGTAGGTGCGCTCCTGCAGCGTCTGCGGCGCGGGCACGGCGAGCACCGGCACCGCGTTGTCCGCGTCCTCGCGCAAGATCGCCGCGGCGCGCGCGGCGTAATGGCGCCAGCCGCCGACGTCCTGGTCCGGGTCGATCGGGCCGCCGGTCGTCAGCACGCGCTGATAGTGTCCGCTGCGTCGCAATGCCCGCGCCTGCTGCAGATCGGCCCGCGACAGCCAGCCTTCGACGACCAGCGTGCGGGCGCCGGGCGCGGGCGCGTGCGGCGCCAACCAGTCGTACGCGTGGCGGCCGGTCCAGAACAGGATCGCCGCGAGGGCGGCGACCATCAGCGACGCGACGGGCAGCGTCGGCAGCCAGACAGCGCGGCGGCGGAACAGCGGCACGCGAGCCGATTCAGATGCAGCGACCGCCGTCGACTTCCATCGCGACGCCGGTGATCATCGAGGCCTCGTCGCTGCACAGGAAGCATGCGGCATGGCCCATGTCCTGCGGGGTCGAGAAGCGGCCGAGCGGAATGGTCGCGAGGAACTTGGCACGCATCTCCGGCGTGTCCTCGCCCATGAAGGTCTTCAGCAGCGGCGTCTCGCCGGCGACCGGGTTGAGCGCGACCACGCGCACGCCGAACGGGGCCAGCTCGACCGCCATCGCACGCGTCGCTGTGATGACCCAGCCCTTGCTCGCGTTGTACCAGCTCAGGCGCGGCCGCGGGCTCACGCCGGCGGTGCTCGCGACGTTCAGGATCACGCCGGACTTCTGCGCCTTGAAAAGCGGCACGACGACTTTCGCCGCGAGGTAGATCGCCTTGACGTTGATCGCGAGGATGCGGTCGAAGTCGTCCTCGCCCACCTCTTCCATCGGCTGCGGCAGGTGCGAGACGCCGGCGTTGTTGACGAGGATGTCCAGGCGCCCGAAGTGCTGCTGCGCGGCGTCGACCATCGCGCTCACGTCCGCGGCCTTGGCCACGTCGACCTGCAGCGCCCGCGCGTTCGCGCCGAGCGCCGTCGCGACGCGCGCACCGCCGGCCGCGTCGCGGTCGGCGATCAGCACGCGCGCGCCCTCGGCGACGAACTTGGTCGCGATGCCCTCGCCGAAGCCGGAGCCGCCCCCGGTGACGATCGCCACCTTGCCTTCGAGTCTCATGTCGTTCCTTGTGGTTTTCAGCCGTGGTGGATCGCGACCGTCTTCAGCGTCGAGAAGCCGTACAGCGCCTCGAAGCCCTTCTCGCGGCCGTGGCCCGAGTGGCGCACGCCGCCGAACGGCAGCTCGACGCCGCCGCCGGCGCCGTAGTTGTTGATGAACACCTGGCCGCACTTCAGCGCGCGCGCCATCCGCATCTGCCGGCCGCCGTCGCGTGTCCAGACGCCCGCGACCAGGCCGAACGCGGTGCCGTTGGCGATGTGCAGCGCCTGCGCCTCGCCGTCGAACGCGATCAGCACCTGCACCGGGCCGAAGATCTCCTGCTGCGCGAGCGCATGGTCGGCCGGCACGTCGTCGAACAGCGTCGGGCGCACGTAGGCCCCGCCGCGCGGCAGGTCGGCCGGCAGTTCACCCTGCGCGGCGATGCGCAAGCCGCTGTCGCGGCCGATCGCGAGGAAGTGCTCGACGACCTGCTGCTGCCGCTTCGAGATCAGCGGCCCCATGTCGAGATCGGCCACCGCCGGGCCGATGCGCAGCGCGCGGTAGCGCTCGGCCATCCGGTCCCGCACGGCCTCGAACACCGGCCGCTCGACGAGGATGCGCGAGGCCGCCGAGCAGGTCTGCCCGGCGTTCTGCAACCCGGCGTTGACGAGGAACGGCAGCGCGGCGTCGAGGTCGGCATCGGCGAACACGACCTGCGGGCTCTTGCCGCCGAGTTCCAGCGTCACGGGCACCGCGTTCTGCGCCGCCGCCGACTGGATCAACCGCCCGGTCGCGACCGAGCCGGTGAAGGAGATGTGGTGAATGCCGGGGTGCGCGGACAGCGCCGCGCCGGCCTCTTCGCCCAGGCCCGGCACCACGTTGAGCGCACCGGCCGGCAGCCCCGCCTCCATCGCGATCCGCGCGAACGCGAGCACCGTGAGGCACGCCTCCTCGGCGGGCTTCAACACGCAGGCATTGCCCATCGCCAGCGCGGCGCCGACGCTGCGACCGACGATCTGCATCGGGTAGTTCCACGGCACGATGTGGCCGGTCACGCCATGCGGCTCGCGCAGCGTCATTGCGGTGTAGCCGTTCTGGAACGGCAGCGTCTCGCCGTGCACCTTGTCGGCTGCGCCGCCGTAGAACTCGAGGTAGCGCGCCAGCGCGATCGCGTCCGCCCGGCCCTGCTTCAGCGGCTTGCCGACATCGAGCGCCTCCAGCATCGCGAGCAGCTCGACGTTGTCGAGCACCTTGCGGCCGATCGCGGCCAGCACGCGACCGCGCTCGGCGGCGGTCAGGCGGCCCCAGTCGCCGGCCAGCGCGGCCTGCGCGGCGGTGACCGCGGCGTCGATGTCGGCCGCGCCACCGCGCGCGATCCGCGCGAGCACGCTGCCGTCGGACGGGTTCTCGAGCGCCAGCGTCTGGCCGCCTGCCGGCGCGCGCCACGCGCCGCCGACCAGCACCGTGCCGGGGTCGAACGGAATCTCGAATCTCGTCGCTGCCACGTTGTTCTCCTGCGCCACCGCGCGGTGATGGGCCATGATATTGGAATGGGCATCTTCCTTCTCCGGCGCTTCGCGACCTTCGTCGCCACGCTGTTCGCGGCGTCGATCGTCGTCTTCGCCGTCCAGGGCGTGCTGCCGGGCAACGCGGCGCAGGTGATGCTCGGCGAGTCGGCCACGCCCGAGGCGGTCGAGGCGCTGTCGAAGAAGCTCGGCCTCGACCAGCCCGCCGCGGTGCGCTACGGCCGCTGGATCGAGGGCTTCGTGACGGGCGATCTCGGCACCAGCGTCGCCTACGAGACGCCGGTCGCGCAGCTGATCGCCGAGCGGCTCGCGGTCAGCGCGCCGCTGGCGCTGATGGCGATGGCGCTGACGACCGTGATCGCGCTGACGCTCGGCATCTACGCGGCCTCGCGCCACAACCGGCTCGGCGACGTCGGCGTGATGGCCGCGAGCCAGATCGGCATCGCGATCCCGAACTTCTGGTTCGCGATCCTGCTGATCCTGGTGTTCGCGGTGAAGCTGCAGTGGTTCTCGGCCGGCGGGTTCCCGGGCTGGCGTGTCGACGATGGCGGCGGCACGTGGCCGGCCTTCAAGGCGCTGATCCTGCCGGCCGTCGCGCTCGCGGTGGTGCAGGCGGCCATCCTCGCCCGCATCACCCGCAGCGCGGTGCTCGACGTGCTGCGCGAGGACTTCGTGCGCACCGCGCGCGCCAAGGGCCTGAGCCAGCGCCAGGTCCTGTGGCGCCACGTGCTGCGCAACGCGTTCGTGCCGGTGCTGACCGTGATGGGCCTGCAGTTCGCGAACCTGCTGACCGGCACGATCGTGGTCGAGAACGTGTTCTCGCTGCCGGGACTGGGGCGGCTGATCTTCCAGGCGATCTCGAACCGCGACATCCTGGTCGTGCAGAACGTCGTGATGCTGCTGGCCGCCGCGGTGATCGTGATCAACTTCGTCGTCGACGTGCTGTACGCGGTGATCGACCCGCGGCTCAAGGTGCACTCGGCATGACGTTCCTCCAGAGGGCCCTTCGCCACAAGAGCTTCGCGATCGGCGGTCTGCTGGTCGCGATGCTGATCGCCACCGCGCTGCTGTCGTTCGTCTGGACGCCGTATTCGCCGACCGACCTCGACATCCCCAACAAGCTGCAGCCGCCGAGCGCCGCGCACTGGCTGGGCACCGACAGCCTGGGCCGCGACATCGTCACGCTGCTGATCGTCGGCAGCCGCAACTCGATCGCGGTCGGGCTGATCGCGGTCGGCATCGGCCTGTCGTTCGGCGTGGCGCTCGGGCTGCTCGCGGCCGCGCGGCGCGGCTGGGTCGAGGAGCTGGTGATGCGCTTCTCGGACTTCACGTTCGCGTTCCCGGCCCTGCTGTCGGCGATCATGCTGACCGCGGTCTACGGCCCCGGGCTGGGCACCGCGATCGTCGCGATCGGCATCTTCAACGTGCCGGTGTTCGCGCGCATCACCCGCGCCGCGGCCAACGGCGTGTGGGCGCGCGAGTTCGTGCTCGCGGCGCGCGCCTGCGGCAAGGGCGCGTGGAGCATCACGCTGCGCCACGTGCTGCCGAACATCGCGGCGATCCTGATCGTGCAGGCGACGATCCAGTTCGCGGTCGCGATCCTGGCCGAGGCCGCGCTCAGCTACCTCGGCCTGGGCACCCAGCCGCCGATGCCGAGCTGGGGCCGGATGCTCAACGAGGGCCAGAACCTGATGTACCAGTCATGGCTGCTGGCGGTCTGGCCCGGCCTGGCGATCGTGTTCTCGGTGCTCGGGCTGAACCTGATGGGCGACGGCCTGCGCGACCTGCTCGACCCGCGCCTCGCCCGCCAACGCTGACTGGGGCACCGCCCGGCGGCCCGACCGATCAGTGGATCGGCCCGGTGGGCAGGAAGTCCATCGGCACCGTCGACATGCGGCGCGCATCGTTGCCGTCGACCTCCACCCGGTCGCGGCCGCTGTGCTTGGCGTCGTACAGCGCCCGGTCGGCCCGCTCGACCACCGCGTCGAAGGTCTCGCCCGCCGCCCACTGCGCCAGCCCGACCGACACGGTGATCGGCACCTCGCCGGCGCGGGTGCGGATCTCCGACGCGGCGACGTTGTGGCGCACCGACTCGGCGACGCGCCGCCCGCGGCTCGCATCGCACTGGCGCAGCACGATCATGAACTCCTCGCCGCCGACGCGCGCCAGGCAATCGCCGTCGCGCAGACGGGCGCCGAGCAGCGTGCCGACCGCGCGCAGCACCTCGTCGCCGACGCGGTGGCCGTGGCGGTCGTTGACCTGCTTGAAGTGGTCGACATCGACCATGCACAGCGTCACCTGCTCGCGCCCGGCGTGCACGGCCTCGGCCAGCGGCTCGGCGAAGGCGGTGACGTGACGCCGGTTGAACAGCCCCGTCAGCGGATCGCGGTGCGCGGCATGGGCCGCGGCCCGCAGCGAGCTGTCGAGCGAGGCATTCTCGGTTTCGAGCGCCTGGCGGTAAACCTGCAGCTCCTGCACCAGCGTGGCGTTCTGGCGCTCGGCGGCCAGCGCCTGCAGCAACGTCCCGTGGATGCTGAAGACGCGCAGCTGCAGCGCCACCGCGCAGACCAGCGTGCCGAGCGCGAGCAGCACCATCACGCCCGGCCCCTCCCAGACCATGAAGCCGACCAGCGGCAGCACGCTGGCCGCGACCAGCACCACGCTCGCCGGCAGCGCCGCGATGTAGGTGATGGCGAGCAGCGCGGTGGCGACGAACGCGGCATAGACCACGCAGTACTGCGACAGCAGCGAGATCGAGCCGTGCAGCGCGATCGGCGCCACGCCCCAGACCGAGGAGGCCAGCAGCACGAGCGCGTCGTAGCGCCAGTCGGAGCGCGGATCGGCCGGGTCCAGCCCGGCCAGCAGGCGACGCGCGAGCACGACGCGCACGCCGAACACCGCGGCCAGGGCGAGCCACGCGAACACACGCGGCCCCAGCGGCGCCTCGTACGCGAGCCCGAACAGCAGCAATGCGAACGAGGCCAGCGACAGCCGGCCGTTGCGCATGGACATGTCCACGTAGCGCTGCAACAGCGTCAAGCGGATCGCCGGCGGCACGTCGACGACGACCGGCGAGAGCTGGCGCAACGCGGCGCGGACCGAACGGAACTCCTGCTGGTACGGCATGGCAGATGACCCGGGCGCGCCGGGTGGCGCCGGATCGGCGCCGTGCCACAGCGGGCGGTGGACGCGGATGCTAACGCGACGGCGGCCGAAGTGGCCGGCATGGACTTCGACCGCGGGCGGCGTGACTAGTGCAGTGCCCCGGGCCGGGTGCGCTCGATGGCCGCGACCGACAGGCGCATCGCGTCGGCCGTGTCGACCTCGACGCGATCGCGCCCGGCGCGCTTGGCCTGGTACAACGCGCGGTCGGCGCGCCGCAGCGCCGACTCGAAGGTCTCGTCGACCGCCCATTGCGCGACACCGATCGAGACCGTGGCCCCGACCGGGCCGGCATGGGTCTCGATCTCGACGCCGCCGACGATCAGCCGCAATGCTTCGGCCACCCGCTGCCCGCGGCCGATGTCACAGCGCCGCAGCACCGCGACGAATTCCTCGCCGCCCAGCCGGGCCAGGCAATCGGCCTCGCGCAGGCGCGATCCGAGCAGGTCGGCGACGGCCTGCAGCACCTCGTCGCCGACGGCGTGGCCGTGCGCGTCGTTGATGCGCTTGAAGTGGTCGATGTCGACGACGCACAGCGCCACCTCCTCCACGCGCCGGCGCACCGTGTCGGCCAGCGGCGCGGCGAAGGCCTCGAGGTGGCGGCGGTTGTACAGACCGGTCAGCGGATCACGGCTGGCGGCGAGGCGGGCATCGCGCAGCGAATGGCCGAGCTGTGCGTTCTCGTGCTCCAGGCGCCGCCCGTCGCCTTGGAGTTCGCGCACCAGTTGGGCATTCGCCTGCTCCGCCGCGAGCGCGCGCAGCAGCGTGCGATGGCCGGCGAGCACGCGGGTCAGCAGCGCGCCGACGCAGATCGCCGTGGTCACCGCCAGCACGCCGGAGGTCAGCGTGCGCTGCAACGCCATGAACGTGACCAGCGGCACGACGCTGGCGGTGATCAGCACCACTGTGGCCGGCAGCGCCGAGTGGTAGCTGACCGACAGCACCGCGATCACCGCGAGCGCGCCGTACAGCACGCCGGCCAGGTTGGGCGGCGAGACGTGGCCCTGCAGCACGAACGGCGCGAAGCTCCAGCTCGTCGAGGCGGCGAGCAGCAGCAGGTCGTGCGCGAGCGTGGACGGCGGGTTCGGCGAGTCGAGCCCGCGCACCATGCGCTCGGCCAGCGCAACCCGAAGCACCAGCACCACGCTGAGCACCGCGCCGGCGACCAGGCGCGCCATCAGCGGCACCTCGTGGGCCAGGCCGAACAGCAGCAGGCCGAGCGAGATCACGCCGAGGCGGCCGTTGCGGATCGAGACCTCGACATAGCGCCGCAGCAGCAGCTGGCGAACCGGGACCGGCACGTCGACGACGACCGGGGAGCGCGCACGCAGGGCTCGTCGGACGGAGCGGAAGGAATCGTTCACGGAACTCGGCGCGGCCTGCGAAAGCCGCAAGGCTCGCGATTCGCTGGCGCAGTGGCAAGTCATGGCGCCGTTTGAGCGGCACATTCACACACCGGCGTCGCGCCGCGGCCCGGGCTGCGGGGCCGCGGCACAATGCCGGCGTGCCTGCCCCCGCCCCGACCGCCGCGCCGCTGCTCGAAGTGACGAACCTGCGCGTCGGGCTCGACACGGCGCGCGGCCCGGCCGATGCGCTGCGCGGTGTCGATCTCGCGTTGGCGCACGGCGAAACGCTCGGGCTGATCGGCGAAAGCGGCTGCGGCAAGTCGATGACGGCGATGGCGATCATGGGTCTGCTGCCGGCCGGCGCGCGGGTCAGCGGCAGCATCCGCCTGCACGGGCAGGAGCTGGTCGGCGCGAGCGACACCGCGCTGTGCCGGCTGCGCGGCAACCGCATCGGGATGGTGTTCCAGGAGCCGATGACGGCGCTGAACCCCTTGCACACGATCGGCGACCAGATAGCCGAGCCGCTGCGCCTGCACGACGGCCTCGGCCGCACGGCGGCCCGAGCCGAGGCGCTGCGCCTGCTCGAACGGGTGCGGCTGCCGCAGGCCGCGCAGCGGCTCGACGCTTACCCGCATCAGCTCTCCGGCGGGCAGCGCCAACGCGTCACGATCGCGATGGCGCTGGCCTGCGGGCCCGACCTGCTGATCGCCGACGAGCCGACCACCGCGCTCGACGTGACGATCCAGGGCGAGATCCTCGACCTGATCCGCGAGCTGGTCACCGAGTCCAACATGGCGCTGCTGATGATCAGCCACGATCTCGGCGTGATGGCCCGCACCGTCGCGAACCTGCTGGTGATGTACGGCGGCACGGTGGTCGAGGCCGGGCCGACGGCCGAGGTGTTCGCGCACCTCGCGCACCCCTACACGCGCGGGCTGTTCGCGGCCCGCCCGCGGATGGGCGCCGCGCGGGTGGACGGCCGCAAGCCGCGGCTGGCGACGATCCCCGGGCGCGTGCCGGAGCTGGTCGACATGCCCGCCGGCTGCCCGTTCGCCGACCGCTGCGCCTGGGCGATCGACGCCTGCCGGGCTGCGCCGCCGCCGCCGGTCGACGTCGGGCCGGCGCACACGGCGCGCTGCATCCGCGTCGGCGAGCTGGGTGCGCCGACATGACCGAGCCGTTGCTGAGCGTCGAGAACGTCGTCAAGCGCTACCACCTGCCGCGCGAGCGGCTGCTGCAGCCGGCGCCGGTGGTCGAGGCGTTGCGCGGCGTCAGCTTCGCGGTGCAGCCGGGTCGCAGCCTCGGGATCGTCGGCGAATCGGGCTCCGGCAAGTCGACGCTGGCGCGCCTGGTGATGGCGCTCGAGGCGCCGACCGAAGGGCGCGTCACGCTGCTCGGACGCGACCTGCACGCGCTCCCGGCGACCGAGCTGCGCGCCGCGCGGCGTGATTTCCAGATGGTCTTCCAGGACCCGTATGGCTCGCTCGATCCGCGCCAGCGCGTCGGCCGCATCGTCGCCGAGCCGCTGGTCGGCGTCGACGCGACGGCAAGGCGTGCCCGAGTCGCCGAGGCGCTCGACGCGGTCGGTCTGCGCGCCACCGATGCCGACAAGTACCCGCACGAATTCAGCGGCGGCCAGCGCCAGCGCATCGCGATCGCGCGCGCGCTGATCACGCGGCCGAAGCTGATCGTCGCCGACGAGCCGGTCAGCGCGCTCGACGTCTCGGTCCAGGCGCAGGTGCTGAACCTGCTGGCCGACCTGCAGCAGCAGTTCGGCGTCACCTACCTGTTCATCAGCCACGACCTCGCGGTCGTCGACCACGTGTGCGACGACGTGGCGGTGATGCGCAGCGGCCTGATCGTCGAGTACGGGCCGACCGAGCAGGTGCTGCAGCGGCCGGCCCATGCGTACACGCGCGCCTTGCTGGCCGCGATGCCCGAGGCGGTGGACGCGCTGCCGCGTTCCGCTAGAGTCGAATCCCCCGCCCCCGGAGAGTGAGCCGATGAAGACCTCGAACCCCCGCACCACCACTGTCGCACTGCTCGCCCTCGCCGCAGCCGCGTCGCTCGCGGCGCCTGCCGCGCAGGCGCAGGCCCGCAAGGACAGCGCCGTGCTCGCGATGGTCCTCGAGCCCGCGCCCGGGCTGGACCCGACCACGGCCTCGGCCGCGGCGATCGGCGAGGTCGTGCACTACAACATCCTCGAGGGGCTGACCAAGATCAACATGGACGGCAGCATCGTCCCGCTGCTGGCCGAGAGCTGGACGATCGACCCCGACGGCAAGAGCTACACCTTCAAGCTGCGCAGGGGCGTCAAGTTCAGCGACGGCGAGGCCTTCGACGCCAGCGACGTGAAGTTCAGCTTCGAGCGCGCCAAGGCGCCGGGCTCGACCAACAAGGGCAAGAAGGCGGTGTTCGACAACATCAGCCGCATCGACACGCCCGATGCGTACACCGTGATCGTGGTGCTGAACCAGCCCGACGGCAACTTCCTGTTCCGCATGGGCGAGAACACCGCGGTGATCCTGGACCCGAAGAGCGCCGCCACCACGGCGACCAAGCCCGTCGGCACCGGCCCGTTCAAGCTCGACAACTGGGCCAAGGGGGCGTCGATCACGCTGTCGAAGAACGACGGCTTCCGCAACCCCGCGGCGATCAAGCTGAAGAAGGTCACCTTCCGCTTCATCAACGACCCGGCCGCGCAGGTCGCGGCGCTGCTGGCGGGCGACGTGGACGGCATGCCGCGCTTTGGCTCGTTCCAGAGCCTGAAGCAGTTCCAGGGCGACCCGCGCTTCACGGTCACGCCGGGCGGCACCGAGGGCAAGACGATCGTCGCCATCAACAACAAGAAGAAGCCGTTCGACGACGTGCGGGTGCGCCGCGCGATCGCCGCGGCGATCGACCGCAAGGCGGTGATCGACGGCTCGTCCGAGGGCTACGGCAAGCCGATCGGCAGCCACATGGTGCCCAGCGACGCGGGCTACATCGACCTGACCGGCGCGAACCCGTACGACCCCGAGAAGGCCAAGGCGCTGCTGAAGGAGGCAGGCGTGGCCACGCCGCTGAACGTGACGCTGACGTTGCCGCCGCCGCAGTACGCGCGGCAAGGCGGCGAGATCGTCGCGGCGCAACTGGCCAAGGTCGGCATCGTCGCGAAGATCGAGAACGTCGAGTGGGCGCAGTGGCTCAGTGGCACTTTCAAGGGCAACTTCGACCTGTCCGTGATCAGCCACGTCGAGCCGCTCGACTTCGACCGCTATGCCGACCCCAGCTACTACTGGGGCTACAACTCCAAGGCCTACAACGACCTGTTCGCCAAGTACAACAGCACCACCGACGCCAAGGGCCGCCTGAAGCTGATCGGCGACATCCAGCGCCAGCTCGCCACCGACTCGGTCAACGTCTACCTGTACCAGCTGCCGCAGTTTGCGGTCGGCAAGAAGCAGCTGAAGGGCCTGTGGAGCAGCTCGCCGGTGTTCGCGAACGACCTGGCGGCTTTGTCCTGGCAGTGAGGCGATGACGGCGCCGCACGAACTATCGGCCGTCGAACTGCTCGCCGGCTACCGCGCCGGCACGCTGTCGCCCGTGGAGGTCGTGCGCGACGTGGTCGCGCACATGCAGTCCTGGGAGCCGCACCTGCACGCGACCTACGCGTTCGAGCCCGATACGGCACTCGCGCAGGCCGAGGCCTCGCAGGCCCGCTGGCAGCGCGGCGCGCCGCAGGGCGCGCTCGACGGCGTGCCGGTGACGATCAAGGAGAACATCGCCACGCGCGGCGTGCCGGTGCCGCTGGGCACCGCCGCGACCGAGCTCGTGCCCGCCACGGCCGACGCCCCCCCGGCGGCACGCCTGCGCGAGGCCGGCGCGGTGATCCTGTGCAAGACGACCATGCCCGACTACGGGATGCTGTCGTCCGGGCTGTCGAGCTTCCACCCGCTGACCCGCAACCCCTGGGACCTGCGCAAGAACCCCGGCGGCAGCAGCGCGGGTGCAGCCGCCGCGGCCGCGGCCGGCTACGGGCCGCTGCACGTCGGCACCGACATCGGCGGCTCGGTGAGGCTGCCGGCCGGCTGGTGCGGCATCTTCACGCTCAAGCCCAGCCTCGGGCGGATCCCGATCTTCCCGCCGTATGCCGGGCGCGTCGCCGGGCCGATGACGCGCAGCGTCACCGACGCCGCCCTGATGATGGCCACGCTGAGCCTGCCCGACGCGCGCGACACGATGAGCCTGCCGTACCAGGCGATCGACTGGCGACAGCTCGACCGCGACGTCACCGGCCTGCGCATCGGCCTGCTGATGGACGCCGGCTGGGGCCTGGCCGTCGAGCCGGAGGTGCGCGCGGCGATCGAGGCCGCGGCACGCACGTTCGAGGCCGCCGGTGCGATCGTCACGCCGATCCCGGCGTTCATGACGCGCGCGATGATCGACGGCATGGACGACTTCTGGCGCACCCGTTCCTGGATGGACATCTCGGCGCTGCCCGAAGCGCGCCGCGCGAAGGTGCTGCCCTACATCACCGCGTGGGCGCGCGGCGGCGAGGGCCTGAGCGGCGAGCGTGTGTTCCGCGGCTACGGGATGATGGGCGCGATGCGCGAGGCCGCCGTGGCCGCCACGGCACCGTTCGACGTGCTGCTGTCGCCGACCGCGCCGATGCCGGCCTTCCCGGCCGAGCATGCCGGCCCGACCAACGACCCGGCGACGCCGTTCGAGCACATCGCGTTCACGCTGCCGTTCAACATGAGCGAGCAGCCCGCCGCCAGCATCAACTGCGGCTACACCGCGGCCGGGTTGCCGATCGGCCTGCAGATCGTCGGCCACCGCTTCGACGACCTCGGCGTGCTGCAGGTCGCCCGCGCCTGGGAACAGCTGCGCGCGCCGCCGCGGCCGTGGCCGGAACCGCCGGCGCGCGCCGGCTGAGCCCGATGTTCGACCTGCGCGGCATCGCCGTCAGCACCCGCTCGGCGGAGGCGCTCGCCGCGACCGAGCGCGCCCTGTGGCGGATGATGTCGTTCTACGGCACGCCGGTCGACGACCTGCTCGCCGCCCACGCCGCCGATCCCGCCTGGGCGCTGCCGCTGGTGATGCACGCCGGCTTCCTGCTGAGCCTGACCGAGCCGTCGCTGGTCCCGGAGGCGAGTGCGCTGCTCGACCGCGCCGAGCCGATGATCGCGCGCGCCAACCATCGGGAGCGCGACCACCTCGTCGCGCTGCACACGCTGCTCGCCGGCGACTTGCACGGCGCCTGCCGCGAGTGGGAAGCGCTGCTGCTGCACGAGCCGCGCGACGCGCTCGCACTGCAGTGGGCGCACCTGTTCGACTTCTATCGCGGCGACGCGGTTCAGCTGCGCCAGCGCGTGGCCCGCGTGCTGCCCGAGTGGTCGGAGGCCGACCCGCTGTACCCGTACGCCCTGGGCCAGTACGCGTTCGGCCTCGAGGAATGCCAGCTCTACGCCCAGGCCGAGGCGGCCGGCCGGCGCGCGCTCGCCGGCGGCGCCAAGGTGCCGTGGGCGATCCACGCGGTCGCGCACGTGATGGAGATGCAGGGCCGCTACCTCGAAGGCGGGGCCTGGATGGCGCAATGGCAGGGCGACTGGGCCGAAGGCAACGGCTTTTCCGGCCACCTGGGTTGGCACCAGGCGCTGTTCGCGCTCGAGGCGCTCGATCATGCCGAGGCGCTGCGCCTGTTCGATGCGCATCTGCGCGCCGATCCGGCGCAGATCACCTTGCAGCGGCTCGACGCCTCGTCGCTGCTGTGGCGGCTGCAGCTCGTCGGTGCCGATGTCGGTGCGCGCTGGGCCGCGCTGGTCGAAGGCTGGGACCTGTCCGACCACGCCGCCGGCATCTACCCGTTCAACGACCTGCACGCGATGCTCGCGCTGATCGGCGCGGGTGACCTGACGGCTGCGCAGGACTGGGCGCGCCGGGTCGCGCTGCAGGCCGAGCGCAGCGGCGGCAGCAACCGGGCCGTGGCGCGCGACGTCGGCGGCCCGCTGATGCGCGGCGTGCTCGCGCTCGCGCTCGGGCGCTTCGACGAGGCGATCGAGACGCTCTACCCGGTGCGGGCGCTTGCGAGCCGCTTCGGCGGCAGCCACGCCCAGCGCGACCTGATCGACCAGACGCTGCTCGCCGCCGCCGCGCGCGCGACCGATCGTGCGGTCGGCCGCGCCCTGCTGAACGAACGGCGTCTCGGCAAGCCCGAGACGCCCTTGACCGACCACTGGGCGCGCCGGCTCGGCCTGCGCCACGCCCGCGCCGCGTGATCGGCGCTGCCACGGAGGAACGCGATGGCCACCCTCGACGAACAGATCGCGCAGAGCCTGCGCGAGGCGCAACGCAACGGCGAGCTGCAATCGGCCGCGAGCTGGGGCAAGCCGCTGGACCTGGACGACGGCTTCGCGCAGACACCCGAGGAACTGCGCATGGGCTTCAAGGCCCTCAAGGACGCCGGCTTCGCGCCGCCCGAGGTCGAGACGATGAAGACCATCGCCGCGCTGCGCAGGCAGATCGATGCCGAGTCCGACCCCGCCGCGGCAGACGCGCTGCGCCACCGCCTCAGCGAGCTGCAGCAGCACCTGGCGCTGCGCCTCGAGAAACTGCGGCGCACCGGCAGCCTCTGAGCGCGGCGGCGCATCCCCCACAGACCGCAGACCGCCCCGCACGCGCCGCGCTGCGGCCTTAGACTGCCAGCCATGGCCATGATCCTCTGTCCTGGCTGCGGTGAAGAGAACCCGGCCAAGTTCCGACTCTGCGGGTATTGCGGTACAGCGCTGTCGGCGGCCGCGGCACCGGCACTGCCGGCGCACGAAGTGCGCAAGACGGTGACGCTCGTCTTCTCCGACCTGAAGGGCTCGACCGCGCTCGGCGAGCGCCTCGACCCGGAGGCGGTGCGCGAGGTGATCGACCGCTACTTCACCGCGATGGCCGCGGAGATCACCCGCCACGGCGGCAAGATCGAGAAGTACATCGGCGACGCGATCATGGCGGTGTTCGGCCTGCCGCGCGCGCACGAGGACGATGCCCTGCGCGCGGTACGCGCCGCCGCCGGCATGCGCGAGGCGCTGCAGCGCGTCAATGCCGATCTGCTGCGCCGCCACGGCGTCGCGCTGGCGAACCGCACCGGCGTCAACACCGGCGAGGTCGTCGCCGACGACGACCCGAACGCGGCGCAGAAGCTCGCCACCGGCGACGCCGTCAACCTCGCCGCACGGCTCGAGCAGGCCGCGCCCGAGAACGATATCTACCTCGGCGAGACGACCTACCGCCTGGTGCGCGACGCCGTCACCGTCGAGGCGGTCGAGCCGCTCGAGCTCAAGGGCAAGGCGGAACGCATCCCGGCGTACCGCCTCGTCTCCGCCCACGGCCTGATGGGCAGCGTGCGCCGCGTCGACACGCCGGTGGTCGGGCGCGACGCCGAACTGGCCGCGCTCGCCAAGGCCTGTTCGCAGGCCCGTATGACGCGATCGAGCCGTCTGGTCACGGTGATCGGCGACGCCGGGCTCGGCAAGTCGCGGCTGGTGCACGAGGCCGTCAGCCGGGCCGGCGAAGGCGCCCGCGTGCTGCGCGGCCGGTGCCTGCCCTATGGCGACGGCATCACGTTCTGGCCGCTGCGCGAAATGGTGTTCGGCGCCGCCGGCATCACGAACGACGACGCGCCGGAGGACGCGCGCGCGAAGATGCAGGCCGTCATCGGCGAGGCCGATGTGGTCGACCGCCTCGCCGCGGCGGCCGGCCTCAGCGCCAAGCCGTACCCGCTGCCCGAGTTGTACTGGGCCACAGGCAAGTTCCTCGAGACGATGGCCGGCGACGACATCGTGCTCGCGATCGTCGACGACATCCACTGGGCCGAGCCGGCGTTCCTCGACCTGCTCGAGCACCTGCTCGATTCCGACGCCAGCGCGCCCGCCCTGCTGCTCGCCACCGCGCGCCACGACCTGCTCGAGGACAAGCCCGATTGGGGCGAACGGGATCGCTCGACCCGGCTCGTGCTGAAGCCGCTCAGCGACGCCGCCTCGGCGGCGGTCGTCGTCAACCTGCTCGGCAGCGCCAACCTGCCGGAGGACGTGGTGCAGCGCATCGTCGCGGCCGCCGAGGGCAACCCGTTGTTCGTCGAGCAGATGCTGTCGATGCTGATCGACAACCGGGCGATCCGCCAGGAAGACGGCCACTGGGTGCGCGGCGAGCGCTATGCCGAGATCGCGGTGCCGCCGACGATCCAGGCGTTGCTGGAAGCACGGCTCGACCGGCTCGGGCGCGAGGAGCGCTTCACGGTCGAGCCGGCCGCGGTGATCGGCATGCAGTTCGCCGTGCCCGCGGTCACGGCGCTGGCCCCCGAGGCGACGCGCCCGCAGATCGGCGAACGCCTGCAGACGCTGGCGCGCAAACGGTTCATCGAGTCGGCGGCGACCGCCGAGGGCGAGGTGCTGTTCCGCTTCCACCATCACCTGGTGCGCGAGACGGTCTACGGCGGGCTGCTCAAGCGTGCCCGGGCGCGCCTGCACATCGACTTCGTGCGCTGGGCCGATCAGGTCAACGCCGAGCGCGGGCGCGCGCTCGAGTTCGAGGAGATCCTCGGTTACCACCTCGAGCAGGCACACCGCTACTTCGGCGAACTCGGACCGCTGGACGAGCAGGCCATCGCCACCGGTATCGATGCGGCGCGGCGCCTGACCGGCGCCGCCCGGCGCGCATTCGCGCGTGGCGACATGCATGCCGCGGTCAACCTGTATCGCCGCTCGACCGCGCTGCTGCCGGCGGACCACGCGCAGCGGCTGGCGCTGCTGCCGGAGCTCGGCGAGACGCTGATGGAGCTGGGCGATTTCGCCGAGGCGCGGGCCGTGCTCGACGAGGCGGCGGCCACCGCCGAGCAGGTCGGCAATCAGCGGGTGCGCGCCTCGGCGCGGATCGTCCGGATGCTGGTGCGCCTGTACAGCGCCGAGCCCGGCGACTGGAGCAGCATGGCGCTGCAGGTGGCCGAAGAGACCATTCCGATCCTCGAACGCGAAGGCGCCCACGACGAACTGGCGAACGCCTGGCGCCTGAGCGGCCAGGTGCACGGGATCGCGCTGCGCTATCGGCAGATCGTCGTCGCGATCGAGAAGTCGATCGCGCATGCGCGCCTCGCGGGCGACGCGCGCATGGTCGCGCGCGCCGGGCTGGCGCTGTCCACGACCGCCCTGTACGGCCCCACGCCGGTGGCGCAGGCGATCGAGCAATGCGAGGGCATCCTGTCCGGCGGGCTGACCAACCGCCAGGTCGAGGCGATCGTGATGTGCACGCTGGCCCAGCTGCACGCGATGCGCGGTGAGTTCGACCGCGCGCGCGCGCTCTACCGCCGCGGCCGGGCGATGCTGCACGACCTCGGGCAAGGCGTGAATGCCGCGTCGACCGGCATGGACGTCGGCCGCGTCGAGTGGCTGGCCGGCGACCTCGTGACGGCGGAGCGCGAGGTCCAGGCCGATCTCGACTTCCTCGCGCAACGCGGCGAGACCTATTTCCTCTCGTCGATGGCGGCGCAGCTGTCGTGCATCGTGCGCGGGCTCGGCGACGACGCGCGGGCGCTCGAACTGTCGCTGACCGCCGAACAGGCGGCCGCCGAGGACGACACGGTCTCGCACATCATGTGGCGGGTCGCGCGGGCGCCGCTGATCGCGCGCTCGGGGGACCTGGCCGAAGCCGAGGCGCTGGCGAGCCGCGCGATCGAACTCGCGCGCAGCACCGACGCACCGATCTTCCTCGCCGACGCGCTGGTCGAACTGGGCTCGGTCCTGCGCCTGGCCGACCGGGCGGAAGAAGCGCGCGCCGCGATCGACGAGGCGATCGCCCTGTACGCCGAGAAGGGCGACACCGTCTCGACGGCGCGCGCCCGGGGTGTCATCACCAGCGGCTGACGCCGTTCTCCAGTGCGTGCAGGATGAACTGCCAGTCGCCGACATCGTCCGCCGTCGGCGCGTTCTTCTTCGTGAACTCGGTGCGCGAGAAGACGCACACCGGGCTGACCGCCGTCGGGACGCCATTCGCCGGGCAGGCCGACAGCGGGCCGAGATCCCGTCCGTCGTCGTAGTGCGAGTAGCTGACCACGGCGTTGGCAATCTTGGCGCCCTTCGCGATCGTGCTCGCATCGCGGCGGAGCTCGATCGTCGCGAACGTCCGGAAGAGCTGATCGTTGTTCGGCACCTGCACGATCGCGGTGTTGGTCGTCGTGGTGTCACCCGTGGCCCCGCCGAGCGTGACCGTCACGTCCACCTGGGCGGTCGTCAGATTCTGGCCGGGCGGAACCGCCAGCTTGACCGCCGCCGTGGGCCGCAGGTTCGTCCCGCTGGGCGGCAGCACCGAGCCGCTTCCGGTGAAGAACGTCCCGCCGAAGCTCGGGATGTAGGTGGTGAAGCCGGCGAGGATCGAATCGGTGACGGTCGTCACCAGGGCGATCGCTTCACTGCCGGTACACGGTGGAGAGGGGACCTGCATACCGTTGCAAAGGATTGACGACGGCGTGCTCGAGCTGTTGCCGCTAGCGTAGTCGAAGCTCCAGCCCAGCGCGATCGCCGCATTCGCGGCCCATTGGTTGGCAGCGGCGAGCGGCGGGGCCGAGAAGATCAGGACGAACGAATTGTTGGCACCCGCCTTCATCTGCGGGAAGCTGCACGTGACCGACGATCCGGTTCCGGTGCATGCCTGGGTGCCAATCGCCTCCACGTAGGGCGCCATGGCACCGGCATCCGCGTTCAGGGCTGTCAGGTCCCCCGTCACGACCGAGGAGGCGTCGAACCGGATCGCGTTGTTCGTGTTGCCGGACGAGTTGGTGATCGACACCTTGTAGGCGGCGTAGGTCGTGAGCCCGCTGCGACTCACCGAGACGCTGGCCGGGCTGCTGGCGCTGGCGCCCACGGGCACCACGATGACCTCGAAGTTGGCATTGGCGGCGCGCGACGCGGTCGATGCGGTGCCCAACGCGGCAGCCAGGAAGGCGAACCCCAGGCATGCGCCTGAGCGTGCAAACGAGAGACGATTCCGCACGTGCCCGCGAGCGACGCGATGCGGCCCGCCCGGGCCGAAGAGACTGAACCACATGTTTTCCTCCTGTCGGCGAGACCAGTTGCTGTATACCAACAAGCATTCCGCCAAAATTGTGATCTTCGTCACATCCACGAACCCTTGTAACCAGGAATGTCCGGGGTCGACTGCGGAATTCCCCGCATTGAAAACAGGCCGGGCCGCGCCGTCGCGGATCCCGAGACATATGCACACCCGGGCCGAGACGCACTCGGTTACGGTGCCAGACGAAAGAAATGGTTGGCAATTAATCCGGTCATCAGCATGCTCAACGACCTGAAAAATCATCTCGGCAGCTCGGTCGAATCGGTGCGGCGCCTGTTCCAGCGCCCGGCGCCTGCGGCCGCCGACGAACGTCGCGGGAGCGCCCGCGACGCGCGACTGCGAGCCCGTGAGGAACATCACCGCCGGGTGCGGCTCATGCGCCGCGAGCTCTACCAGCTGATGGAGCAGCACCCGACGTCGCGCGACCTGATGCGCCACCTCGACCTGGTCGAGCGCACGTTGCGACAGGAAGGCTTCAGCGCCGTCCAGGCCCTGCCGGTGCGTGTGATCGCGCGGGCCTTGCAGCAACTCGAACAGTTGGTCTGGGACTGGACGCCCGCGGGCCTGGCGGAGTTGCGATCGCGGCTGGCCGTGATCGTGCGGACGCGCGCGGTCGATGCGCCGGCGCGTTCGGGCGCCGCACCGTCACCCGCGCCCACCGCGAAGACCGGCGAACCCGAACTCGGCGGCGCGCTGGTCGGCCCGGCGGTCGGCGACGCGACCGAGATCGACCACGCCGAATTCGCCGAGATGGAACGCAGCTGGTCCGGCCAGATGCCGGCGGACGTTCGCGACGCACTCGCCGCGGCGCGCCCGGCCTGAGCGCCGGCGGCGACGCCGTTCAGGCGTCGTTGCTGCTGTCGCGCTCCGCCATTTCGGTCTCGATCTGGCGGAACAGGTCCGGCAGCGTCTTGCCCGGCTCGTCGCGGAAGGCCCTGTCGAGCACCTGCAGCCCGACGATGCGATCGAACCGGAAATTGCGAAAGCCGGCGCGCGCCTCGCACCAGCCGGCCAGCGTCCAGACCGCGCCCCAGTAGAAGCAGCCGAGCGGGCGCACGTCACGTTCGCTGCGCTGCGACTTCAGGTCCTCGTACGCCAGCCGCACCACACGGCGCCCTTCCGCGGCCAGGCGCAGCGTCTCGAGGTGACCGCGGGTCGACGCGTCGGGCCCGGTGGGCGGGGCGTACACCGCCAGGCTTTCCGCCGCGGCCCGCGCCGCCGGCGGCAATACCGCGAGAATCTTCGACAGCGCCACCTCGGCATGCCGACCGAGCGCGACATCGAGCCGCGACTGCGCGACGCGTACCGAGGCCACCAGGGCCTGCGCCTCTTCGTTCGTGAACATCATCGGCGGCAGGTCGAACCCTGCGTGCATGCGGTAGCCGACGCCGGCCTCCCCTTCGATCGGAACGCCCTGCGTCATCAGGTCGGCGACGTCGCGATAGACCGTGCGCTCCGACACCTCAAGCCGTTCGGCCAGGAACGCGGCCGTGCTCAGGCGCCGGCCGCGGATCAGCTGGACGATCTGGAACAGCCGCTCGGCCCTACGCATCGACGGGCACGTTCGCGCGCATCGCCGCGGCGATCACGTCCATGTCGTCGGCCGACACCTTCAGCAGCCCGAAGCGGAACGCGTAGCCCCAGTTCGTCTTGCCGTCGATGAAGGCGAGCGACTCCAACAACGGGCGGATCGGCGCTTCCTGCGCGTCGAACCAGTCGACGTCACGGCGGAACGGCTGGAAGCCGCCGCCCATGTCGCCCTGGTACAGACGCTCGTCGCGCACCGTGCCGAGCGCGGTGAAGGCCTGGCAGAAGTCCTTGCCGCCGAACACCCGCACCGGAGAGTAGTAGGCGACGCGGTCGCCGGCGTGCAGGCGCTTCAGCGGCGCGCCCTTGCCGTGTCCGACCTGCATGAAGCCGAGACGGCGCCCGATCCCCACATGCTCGGCACTCGCGACAGCGATCCAGTCGGCCATGGTGACTCCTCGTGGTTGAAAGGAGTGGATGCTGCGTTGCGGCTCCTGACAACGTCGGGTCAGGAGGCTGCTCACGTGGCGACCGTCTGCCGCACCGCGCGCTCCCAGTTCGCCATCAGCTCGGCCGCGCGATCGCGCGGCAGCGTCGGGTGGAACGTGCGCTCGACCTGCCACTGCGCGGCGAGTTCGTCGAGGTTGCGGTACAGCCCGCAGGACAGGCCGGCAAGATAGGCCGCCCCGAGCGCGGTGGTCTCGATCACCTGCGGCCGCACGACGGGGATGCCGAGCAGATCGGCCTGGAACTGCATCAGCAGGTCGTTGACGCACGCCCCGCCATCGACGCGCAGCTCGGCGACCGGCGCGCCGCCGGCGGCGACCGCGTCGCGGCTCATCGCGGCGAGCAGCGCCGCGCTCTGGAACGCGATGCTCTCGAGCGCCGCGCGCGCGATGTGCGCGACCGTGCTGCCGCGGGTCAGGCCGACGATCGCGCCGCGCGCGTCGGCGTTCCAGTACGGCGCGCCCAGGCCGGTGAAGGCCGGCACGAACATCACGCCGCCGGCGTCGGGCACGCTCTCGGCCAGGCTCTGCACTTCGCCGCTGCCCTGGATCGCGCGCAGCCCGTCGCGCAGCCATTGCACGACGGCGCCGCCGATGAAGACGCTGCCTTCGAGCGCGAACTCGGGCGTCGCCGTCGGCTGCGCGGCGCTGGTGGTGATCAGGCCGTTGGTCGAGGTCTGGAACTGCGCACCGGTGTGCATCAGCATGAAGCAGCCGGTGCCGTAGGTGTTCTTCGCCAGCCCGGCCTTGAAGCAGGCCTGCCCGAACAGCGCGCTCTGCTGGTCCCCGGCGACGCCACCGATCGGGATGCTCCCGCCCAGCCACTTCGCCTGGGTGTGGCCGAACACGTGGCTCGACGGGTGCACCGCCGGCAGCACCTCGCGCGGCACGTCGAACAGCGCGAGCAGCTCGTCGTCCCAGGCGTTGTCGTGCACGTTCAGCAGCAGCGTGCGCGAGGCGTTGCTCACGTCGGTGGCGTGCACCTCACCGCCGGTGAGCTGCCACATCAGCCAGGAATCGACCGTGCCGAACGCGAGCTCGCCGCGCTGCGCGGCAGCGCGCGCACCGGGCACGTGGTCGAGCATCCATTGAAGCTTGGTGCCCGAGAAGTACGCGTCGACGATGAGGCCCGTCCTGGCGCGGAACATCGGCTCCAGACCGCGCTCGCGCAGTGCCGCGCAGGTCGGCTCGGCGCGCCGGTCCTGCCAGACGATCGCGTTGTGGATCGGCGCGCCGGTGCGCCGGTCCCACAGCAGCGTGGTCTCGCGCTGGTTGGTGATGCCGATCGAGGCGATCTGCGCGGCCTTCAAGCCCGCCTTCGCGAGCGCCTCTTGCGCGGTGGCGAGTTGCGTGGCCCAGATCTCCTTCGGATCGTGCTCGACCCAGCCCGGCTGCGGGTAGATCTGCCGGAACTCGCGCTGCGCCATCGCGACGATGCGGCCGCGCGCGTCGAACACGATGCTGCGCGAACTCGAGGTGCCCTGGTCGAGCGCCAGGATGAAGGTCTTGTCCGTCATGGAGCGTCCTCGGTGCAGGTCACGCAGTTGACGCCGGCCTGCGCCAGCAGCGCCGGAAACGGCGCCGGTGGGGCCGCGTCGGTGAACAGCATATCGACTTGGTCGAAACGCGCCAGCTCGACCATCGCCGGCCGGTTGAATTTGCTGTGGTCGGCCGCGACCCAGACCTCGCGCGAGTGCTCGAGGATCGCCCGCGCCACCTTCACCTCGCGGTAGTCGTAGTCGCGCAGCGTGCCGTCGGCCTCGATGCCCGAGATGCCGATCAGCGCGATGTCGACCTTGAACTGCTTGATGAAATCCACCGTGACCTCGCCGACGATGCCGCGGTCGCGCGAGCGCACGATGCCGCCGGCGACGATCACCTCGCAGTCCGGGTTGCCCGACAGGATCGCCGCGACGTTCAGGTTGTTCGTGATCACGCGCAGTCCCTTGTGATGCAGCAGCTCGCGCGCGATCGCCTCCGTGGTGGTGCCGATGTTGATGATCAGCGAGCAGCCCGCCGGCACCGCCGCGGCCACCGCGCGCGCGATGCACTGCTTGGCGCGCTCGTTCAGCAGTTGGCGCTGCAGGTATTCGATGTTCTCGGTGGTCGAACTCGGCACGCGCACGCCGCCGTGGAAGCGCGCGAGCAGCCCGTCATCGGACAACAGCTTTACGTCGCGCCGCACGGTCTGCAGCGTCACCGCCAGGCGCTCGGCCAGCGCCTCCACGGACATCGAGCCGCGCGCTCGCACCTCGTCGAGCAACTGGGCCTGGCGGGGATTCGGCGTCATGGCTGCAGCGTAGCCAACGCATTTTGTTGCGTCATCGCGGATTGCTCGCTTGCGCAAGGTGGTTTGATTTGCTAAAAATGGAACACAGAAAAACATAAACGAACTCAAACGAACCCCAATACCGCCTTTTGGCGGTTCGTTCGAAGACCACCGAGGAGACCCGTGACCATCGACCGCCCCTCCGGCGCGCCCCCAGGCTGGCCCGATCCTGCCCGTCCCAGGCCGCGTGATGCGGTCGACGTGCTGGTGGTCGGCGGCGGCATCAACGGGGCTGGCATCGCCCGCGACCTGGCGGGTCGCGGGCAGCACGTGCTGCTGTGCGAGGCGGATGATCTGGCCCAGCACACCTCGTCGTCGTCGACCAAGATGATCCACGGCGGCATCCGCTACCTGGAGTACTACGAGTTCGCGCTGGTGCGCAAGGCGCTGGCCGAGCGCGAGGTGCTGCTGAAGAGCGCGCCCCACATCATTCGGCCGCTGCGGCTGGTGATGCCGCACGACCCGCTGGTCAACCCGCTGCGGCCGGTCTGGATGATCCGGCTCGGCCTGTTCCTGTACGACCACCTCGCCCGGCGCGAGGTGCTGCCGGCCTCGACGACGATCGACCTGCGCCGCGGCCCGATCGGCGAGCCGCTGAAGCCCAAGTTCAGCAAGGGCTTCGTCTATTCCGACGGCTGGGTCGACGACGCGCGCCTCGTCGTGCTCAACGCCGTCGATGCGGCGGCGCGCGGCGCCGAGGTGCTCACCCGCTGGCGCTGCACGAACGCCCAGCGCACCGCCGGCGGATGGCGCGCGACGCTGCAGTCCAGCGACGGTCGCGAGCGCGCCATCACCGCGCGCGCGCTGGTCAACGCTGCCGGCCCGTGGGCGGCGCAGTTCCTGCGCGAGCATGCCCATGTCAGCGATTCGAAGTCGCTGCGGCTGGTCAAGGGCAGCCACATCGTCGTCAAGAAGCTGTTCGACCACGACCACGCCTACGTGCTGCAGAGCCCGGACCGGCGGATCATCTTCGTGATCCCGTACGAGCGCGACTTCACGCTGATCGGCACCACCGATGTCGAGCACCACGGCTCGGTCGGCACAGCGCGCATCGACGAGGCCGAGACCGCCTACCTGTGCGAGCAGGCGAGCGGCTATCTCAAGCAGACCATCACGCCCGCCGACGTGGTCTGGAGCTACTCCGGCGTGCGCCCGCTGCTCGAGGACGAAGCCGCCGATGCGTCGGCCGTGACGCGCGACTACCAGCTAGAACTGGAGACCTCGGCCGCGCCGCTGCTGACCGTGTGGGGCGGCAAGATGACGACCTTCCGCAAGCTGGCCGAGGAGGCGGGCGACCTGCTCGCCGCGCCGCTCGGCGCGACCCGCGGCGCCTGGACCCGCGGCGCGCTGCTGCCCGGCGGCGACCTGAGCGCCTGGATCGGTCCCGCCCAGCGGCCGGACACCGACATCGCGCGCTTTGCGCACGCGCTCGCCACGCGCCACCCGGAGCTTTCGGTGGCGTTGGCGGACCGGCTCGCGCACGCCTACGGTTCGCGCGTCGAGCTGCTGCTGCAGGGCGGCCTGGGCGCCGAAGTCGCACCCGATCTGTTCGAGGCCGAATTGAACTACCTGCATGCGCACGAATGGGCCCGCAGCGCCGACGACGTGCTGTGGCGCCGCAGCAAGCTCGGCCTGCACCTGACCCCCGCGCAGCGCGGCGACGTGGCCGACTGGTGCGCCGCGCACTGGCCCGACGCGATCGCACCTGCGGCCCCGACCGCTTCCCGTCCGACCCCGGAGACCGCATGGAACTGAAGCTCGAACGCGTCGAGCAAAAGGTGGGCGCCAGCACCTGGCTGTACCCGCTCGACCTGACGCTCGTGCCGCGCGCGGTCACCGTGCTGCTCGGCGCGACCCAGGCCGGCAAGACCACGCTGATGCGCGTGATGGCCGGGCTCGACGCGCCGTCGAAGGGCCGCGTGCTCGCGGACGGCGTCGACGTGACCGGCCAGCCGGTGCGCCAGCGCAATGTCGCGATGGTCTACCAGCAGTTCATCAACTACCCGTCGCTGACGGTGGCGGACAACATCGCCTCGCCGCTGAAGCTGCGCAAGGAAGCGAACGTCGACGCACGCGTCGCGGAGCTCGCCGCCAAGCTGCACATCGAGCCGTTCCTGCAGCGCCTGCCGGCCGAGCTCTCCGGCGGCCAGCAGCAGCGCGTCGCGCTCGCCCGCGCGCTGGCCAAGAACGCGCCGCTGATGCTGCTCGACGAGCCGCTCGTGAACCTGGACTACAAGCTGCGCGAGGAACTGCGCGACGAGTTGTCGCAGTTGTTCGCGACCGGCCAGTCGACCGTCGTCTACGCCACCACCGAGCCGACCGAGGCGCTGCTGCTCGGCGGCTACACCGCCGTGCTCGACGCCGGCGAGCTGCTGCAGTACGGGCCGACCGCCGAAGTCTTCCACCACCCGAAGTCGATCCGCGTGGCGCGCGCCTTCAGCGACCCGCCGATGAACCTGATCCAGGGAACCGCCAACGCCGACGGCGTCGCGTTGCCCGGCGGCGTGCAGCTCGGGCGTTCGCTGCCGGCCGGCGCGGCGGCGGCGCTGACCGTCGGCGTGCGCGCCGCCGCGTTGCGGGTGCACGGCCGCGACGGCGACATCGCGCTGCCGGGGAAGGTCGAGCTCGCCGAGATCTCGGGCAGCGACACCTTCGTGCACGTGGCCACGCCGGTCGGCGAACTCGTCGCGCAACTGACCGGCGTGCACCAGTTCGAACTCGGCGCGCAGGTCACGCTGTACCTGGCCCCGGCGCAGGCCTATGTGTTCGGCGCCGACGGCCAGCTGCTTGTCGCACCCCAGGGGATCTGACGATGGCCCGCATCGACCTCGACCTCGCCCACGCCTACAAGGCGAACCCGCAGCGCGACGAAGACTACGCGCTGCTGCCGCTGAAGATGACCTTCGACGACGGCGGCGCCTACGCGCTGCTCGGCCCGTCGGGCTGCGGCAAGACGACGCTGCTGAACATCATCTCCGGCCTCGTCAAGCCGTCGCAGGGTGGCGTCAAATTCGACGGCGTCGAGGTCACCGGCCGCACGCCGCAGCAGCGCAACATCGCGCAGGTGTTCCAGTTCCCGGTCATCTACGACACGATGACGGTGGCCGAGAACCTCGCGTTCCCGCTGCGCAACCGGAGCGCCAGCGCCGACAAGATCAAGCAGCGGGTCGGCCGCATCGCCGAGATGCTGGAGATGAGCGGCCAGCTGAACATGCGCGCCGCCGGCCTCGCGGCCGACGCGAAGCAGAAGATCTCGCTCGGCCGCGGCCTGGTGCGCGAGGACGTGAGCGCGGTGCTGTTCGACGAGCCGCTGACCGTGATCGACCCGCACCTGAAGTGGCAGCTGCGGCGCAAGCTGAAGCAGATCCACCACGAGCTGAAGCTGACGCTGGTCTACGTGACCCACGACCAGGTCGAGGCGCTGACCTTCGCCGACCAGGTCGTCGTGATGACGCGCGGGCGTGCGGTGCAGGTCGGCAGCGCGTCGGAGCTGTTCGAGCGCCCGCAGCACACCTTCGTCGGCCACTTCATCGGGTCGCCGGGGATGAACTTCCTGCCCGCGACGGTGACGCCGGGCGCGCCGGCCGGCGCCACGCTGCTTGGCGTGCGGCCGGAGTACGTGACGCTCGCCGCGCCGCAGGCCGAGGGCGCGGTGCCTGCGACCATCACGCAGGCGCAGGACATCGGCACCTACTGGCTGCTGACCGCGAAGCTGGCGGACGGCAGCGTCGTGCGGGCCCGCCTCACCGGCGCGCAGGCCGTGCCGACCGTCGGCGCCGCGGTGTGGCTGGGTGTCAGGGGCCACCACACCTGCTACTACAAGGACGAGGTACTGCTCTCATGAAGCCCGTCAACCAGAAAGCCTGGTTCCTGATCCTGCCGGTGGTGCTGTGCGTCGCTTTCTCGGCGATCCTGCCACTGATGACGGTCGTCAACTACTCGGTGCAGGACATCATCTCGCCCGAGCGTCGCGTGTTCGTCGGCACCGAATGGTTCAAGTCGGTGATGCGCGACGACGAACTGCTCGAGGCGCTGCTGCGCCAGATCGGCTTCTCGCTGTCGGTGCTGCTGGTCGAGATCCCGCTCGGCATCGCGCTCGCGCTGGCGATGCCGGCCAAGGGCTGGAAGTCGTCGGCCGTGCTGGTGCTGGTCGCGATCTCGCTGCTGATCCCGTGGAACGTGGTGGGCACCATCTGGCAGATCTACGGCCGTGCCGACATCGGCCTGATGGGCGCCACGCTCGCCAGGCTCGGCATCGACTACAGCTACACCGGCAACGCCACCCATGCGTGGCTCACGGTGCTGCTGATGGACGTGTGGCACTGGACGCCGCTGGTCGCGCTGCTGTGCTTCGCGGGGCTGCGCGCCATACCCGACGCCTACTACCAGGCCGCGAGCATCGACGGCGCCTCCAAGTTCGCGGTGTTCCGCTTCATCCAGCTGCCCAAGCTGCGCGGCGTGCTGATGATCGCGGTGCTGCTGCGCTTCATGGACAGCTTCATGATCTACACCGAGCCGTTCGTGCTGACCGGCGGCGGCCCGGGCAACGCGACGACCTTCCTGAGCCAGTACCTGACGCAGAAGGCAGTCGGCCAGTTCGACCTCGGCCCGGCGGCGGCGTTCTCGCTGATCTACTTCCTGATCATCCTGCTGCTGTGTTTCATCCTCTACAACTGGATGCAGCGCGTAGGCACCACCGACAAGTCGGAGGCCGGCCATGAATGACAACCGCTTCAAGAAGCGCACGCTGTTCCTCATCGCGTACCTGGTGTTCGCGGTGCTGCCGGTGTACTGGATGATCAACATGTCGTTCAAGACGAACGAGGAGATCCTCAGCGTCTTCTCGATCTGGCCGCGCGCATTCACCTGGGACAACTACAAGGTCATCTTCACCGACGCCTCGTGGTACTCGGGCTACATCAACTCGATCATCTACGTCGCGATCAACACGGTGATCTCGCTGACCGTCGCGCTGCCCGCGGCCTACGCGTTCTCGCGCTACTCGTTCATCGGCGACAAGCACGTGTTCTTCTGGCTGCTGACCAACCGCATGACGCCGCCGGCCGTGTTCCTGCTGCCTTTCTTCCAGCTCTACACCACGCTCGGGATGATGGACACGCACATCGCGGTGGCGCTCGCGCACCTGCTGTTCAACGTGCCGCTGGCGGTGTGGATCCTGGAAGGCTTCATGAGCGGCATCCCGCGCGAGATCGACGAGACCGCCTACATCGACGGCTACTCGTTCCCGCGCTTCTTCCTGACCATCTTCATCCCGCTGATCAAGGCCGGCGTCGGCGTGGCGGCGTTCTTCTGCTTCATGTTCAGCTGGGTCGAGCTGCTGATGGCGCGCACGCTGACCAGCGTCAACGCCAAGCCGATCGTCGCGGTGATGACGCGCACCGTCAGCGCCTCCGGCATGGACTGGGGCGTGCTCGCCGCGGCCGGGGTGCTGACGATCGTGCCGGGCGCAATCGTGATCTGGTTTGTTCGCCACTACATCGCAAAAGGCTTTGCGATGGGTCGCGTCTGAGGAGGCACCGAGATGTTCGAGTGGATGGCCTGGACCACACCGGTCGCGGTGTTCTTCTGCAGCATCGTGCTGATGCTGATCGGCATGACGGTGTGGGAGCTCAAGTCGCCGACGGTCGAGCGCAAGGGCTGGCTGCCGATCACGACGACGCGCGGCGATCGCCTGTTCATCGGACTGCTGACCGCCGCGTGGGTCAACCTCGCGTTCGTCGCGGTCAGCGAAAAGATGATCGTGTGGTTCGGGCTCGGGAGCGAGCCGTCGATCTGGATCAGCTTCGGCATCTCGATGGCGCTGCTCGCGCTGATCATGCGCAAGGGATAGGGCTTGTTTTCAAAGGCACTCGGTCATCACTTCCCGGCCGATGTGTCACCTCAACCAACGGGAAGCGACCTTCAGGAGACCTAGACATGAAACTGCGCTTGAATGCTGTGGCCCTGGCCGCCGCCGCTCTGGCCATCGGCCAGAGCGCGTGGGCCGACGAAGCGGCTGCGAAGAAGTGGATCGACGCCGAGTTCCAGCCGTCGACCCTGTCCAAGGACCAGCAGATGGCCGAGATGAAGTGGTTCATCGACGCCGCCAAGAAGCTGCAGGCCAAGGGCGTGAAGGAGATCTCGGTCGTCTCCGAGACGATCACCACCCACGAGTACGAATCGAAGACGCTGGCCAAGGCCTTCGAGGAGATCACCGGCATCAAGGTCAAGCACGACCTGATCCAGGAAGGTGACGTGGTCGAGAAGCTGCAGACCTCGATGCAATCCGGCAAGTCGATCTACGACGGCTGGATCAGCGACTCCGACCTGATCGGCACGCACTACCGCTACGGCAAGATCATGTCGCTGACCGACTACATGGCCGGCACCGGCAAGGAGTGGACAAACCCCGGCCTCGACCTGAAGGACTTCATCGGCACCAGCTTCACGACCGCACCGGACAAGAAGCTCTACCAGCTGCCCGACCAGCAGTTCGCGAACCTGTACTGGTTCCGCGCCGACCTGTTCGCGCGCCCCGACCTGAAGGAGAAGTTCAAGGCCAAGTACGGCTACGACCTGGGCGTGCCGCTGAACTGGAGCGCCTACGAGGACATCGCCGCATTCTTCAGCGAGGACGTGAAGACGATCGACGGCAAGCCCGTCTACGGCCACATGGACTACGGCAAGAAGGACCCCTCGCTGGGCTGGCGCTTCACCGACGCGTGGCTGTCGATGGCCGGCACCGCCGACGTGGGCATCCCGAACGGCATGCCGGTCGACGAATGGGGCATCCGCGTCGGTGCCGACAAGTGCACGCCGGTCGGCGCCTCGGTCTCGCGCGGTGGCGCGACCAACTCGCCGGCGGCCGTCTACGCGCTGACCAAGTACGTCGACTGGATGAAGAAGTACGCCCCGAAGGAAGCCACCGGCATGACCTTCGGCGAGGCCGGCCCGGTACCCGCGCAAGGCCAGATCGCGCAGCAGATCTTCTGGTACACCGCGTTCACCGCCGACATGATCAAGGCCGGCCTGCCGGTCGTGAATGCCGACGGCACGCCGAAGTGGCGCATGGCGCCCGGCCCGAACGGCCCTTACTGGAAGCAGGGCATGCAGAACGGCTACCAGGACGTCGGCTCGTGGACCTTCTTCAAGGACCACGACGCCAACAAGACCGCCGCCGCCTGGCTCTACGCGCAGTTCGTGACCGCGAAGACCACCTCGCTGAAGAAGACGATCGTCGGCCTGACGCCGATCCGCGAGAGCGACATCCAGAGCAAGGCGATGACCGACATGGCGCCCAAGCTCGGCGGGCTGGTCGAGTTCTACCGCAGCCCGGCGCGCGTGGCCTGGACGCCGACCGGCACCAACGTGCCCGACTACCCGAAGCTCGCGCAGCTGTGGTGGAAGAACGTGGCGGTGGCGGTGACCGGCGAGAAGACCCCGCAGGCCGCGATGGACAACCTGGCCGAGGAGATGGACCAGGTGATGGCACGCCTCGAACGCGCCGGCATGGCCCACTGCGCGCCCAAGCTGAACCCGAAGGGCGACCCGGCCAAGTACCTGTCCGACAAGGGCGCGCCGTGGAAGAAGCTGGCGAACGAGAAGCCCAAGGGCGAGACCATCGCCTACGACACGCTGCTGAACGCGTGGAAGGCGGGCAAGGTGCGCTGATCGCTCAGCGGTGATCGGGGCCGCGAGCCGCGGTCCCGAAAACGGAAACGCCCTCGGTGCGATTCGCGCCGAGGGCGTTTTTCTTCGGTCGCCGCTCGCGCGTCAGGCCGAGGCCTTGACCCGCTTGCGTGCTGGCGTCGGCGGCGACGCCGGCCACGAACGCATCGCCATCTCGACGCTGCCCAGCAAGCTCTCGCGGCTCGCGCCGTCCTTGGCCTGCATCGACATGCCCTGGTAGACGGTCGCGTAGAAGCTCGCGAGCGCACCGGCGTCGGTGCCCGCCGGCAGTTCCCCTTCGTCGATGCCGCGCTGGATCCGCGCCTGCATCGCCGCGACGCCAAGCGCCCGGCGCTTCACCAGCGCCTTCTGGATGTGCTCGGCGGCGACCGAGCAATTGGTCGTGGCCATCACCATCATGCAGCCGAGCGGGTGGCAGTCCTGCGTGAGTTCGGCGGCCGCCTCTTCCAGCAGCCGCTGGACCGCGCGGCGCGCGGTCGGCTCCTCGTCGAGCGCACGTTGGCCGAAGCCGCCGGGGCCGTTGCCGTAGCGCTCGATCGCCTCCATGAACAGGTGCGCCTTGTCGCCGAACGCGGTGTAAAGGCTGGGCGGCGTGATGCCCATCGCGGCGGTCAGGTCGCTGATCGACGCCGCCTCGTAGCCGTGTTCCCAGAACACGTGCATCGCCTTGTCGAGCGCGGTGTCGCGATCGAACGACAGCGGTCGGCCGCGCGGTTTGGCGGGGGCTGCCGCGCAGCCCGCCGTTGTCTCTGGAGTATTTTTCATAACGATCGCTAAGAAATAGCTTGACGCGCCCTTGTGCGATGGCTACATTGTGCCACATGCCGTAGCGTTCACTACGAAATATTCGACCCCGGCCCCAGGCCTCCAGTTCCCCACGACCAGCACCGCCGAAACGCGTTTCGGCGAGTCGGGGCGAAGCCTTGCCGGGTCTCGGACGAACGTGGGACCGCCCATCGGAAAAGCAATCGGAACATCGAGGGAAATCATCATGTCGAACGACAAGCACACCACCCCGCCGACCCGCCGCAGCCTCTGGGTCGCCGGGACCGCGCTGACGGCGCTCACCGCCATCGCCACCGCCGTCTTCAGCCTGCGCACGACGAGCGCCGAGGCCTCGCCGGCAACGGCCGCACCGGTCATCGCGGTCTCGGTCGCCACCGTCGTGAAGAGCGACGTCGCGACCTGGGACGAGTTCTCGGGGCGGCTCGAGGCGGTCGAGCGGGTCGACATCCGCTCGCGCGTCGCCGGCACCGTGCAGGCGGTGCACTTTCGCGAAGGCGCGCTGGTCCGCAAGGGCGACCTGTTGCTGACGATCGACCCGGCCCCGTACGCCGCGGAGGTCGAGCGCGCAGAGGCCCAGGTCGCGGCCGCGCAGGCCCGGCAGTCGTACACGAAGAGCGAGTACGAGCGCGCGCAGCGCCTGCTCGACGAGCGCGCGATCGCCCAGCGCGAGGCCGACGAGCGCATCAACGCGCAGCGCGAGGCCGACGCCAACCTGCGCGCCGCGCAGGCCGCGTTGCAGAGTGCGCGCCTGAGCCTGGGCTACACGCAGGTGCGCGCGCCGGTCGCGGGTCGGGTCGGGCGCCTGGAGATCACGGTGGGCAACCTGGTCGCCGCCGGGCCCGGTGCGCCGGTGCTCACGACGCTGGTGTCGGTCAGCCCGATCTACGCCAGCTTCGACGCCGACGAGCAGATCGTCGCCCGCGCATTGAAGGATTTGCCGCCGGGCTCCAGCGCCCGCGCGCAACTCGAAAAGATCCCCGTGCAGATGGGCACCGCCGGCACGGCCGACACGCCGTACAGCGGCCAGCTGCAGCTCGTCGACAACCAGGTCGACGCGAAGAGCGGCACGGTTCGCGTGCGCGCGGTGTTCGACAACGCCGACGGCAGCCTGATGCCGGGCCAGTTCGCAAAGCTGCGGATGGGCCAGGTCAAGCGCAACGAGGCGCTGCTGGTCAACGAGCGCGCGGTCGGCACCGACCAGAACAAGAAGTACGTGATGGTCGTCGGCAACGACAACAAGGCGGCGTACCGCGAAGTCACGCTCGGCTCGCACGTCGACGGCCTGCGTATCGTGACCTCCGGCCTGCAGCCGCAGGAGCGGGTGATCGTCAACGGGCTGCAGCGGGTGCGGCCGGGCGCGCTGGTCGCGCCGCAGGCGGTCGAGATGCAGACCCGGGCCGACGCACCGCGCGAAGCCGCTCCACGTTCCTGAGAACAAGGCTCGTCATGAACCTCTCCAAATTCTTCATCGACCGGCCGATCTTCGCCGGCGTGCTGTCGCTGCTGATCTTCCTCGGCGGCCTGATCGCGGTGCGCGGGCTGCCGATCTCCGAGTACCCCGATGTCGTGCCGCCCTCGATCGTCGTGCGTGCCACCTACCCGGGCGCGAACCCGAAGGTGATCGCCGAGACCGTCGCCACGCCGATCGAGGAGCAGATCAACGGCGTCGAGGGCATGCTCTACATGAGCAGCCAGGCGACGACCGACGGCCTGATGACGCTGACCGTCACCTTCAAGCTCGGCACCGACCCCGACAAGGCGCAGCAGCTGGTGCAGAACCGCGTCGCGCGCGCCGAGGCGCGCCTGCCCGAGGAAGTACGGCGCCTGGGCATCACCACCGTCAAGAGCAGCGTCGACCTGACGATGGTCGTGCACCTGCTGTCGCCGAACGGCCGCTACGACATGACCTACCTGCGCAACTACGCGGTGCTGAACGTCAAGGACCGCCTCGCGCGCGTGCCCGGCGTCGGCGACGTGCAGCTGTTCGGCTCGGGCGACTACTCGATGCGCGTGTGGCTCGATCCGCAGAAGGTCGCGAACCGCGGCCTGTCGGCGAGCGACGTGGTCACCGCCATCCGGCAGCAGAACATCCAGGCCGCCGCCGGCGTGATCGGCGCGTCGCCGGGGCTGCAGGGCATCGACGTGCAGCTCTCGGTCAACGCGCAGGGCCGGCTGCAGAACGAGGAGGAGTTCGGCGAGATCATCGTCAAGACCGGCGCGGACGGCGCGGTGACCCGTCTGCGCGACATCGCCCGCATCGAGCTCGGCGCGGCCGACTACTCGCTGCGCTCGCTGCTCGACAACAAGGACGCGGTGGCGGTGCCGATCTTCGCCGCGCCGGGCAGCAACGCGATCGCGATCAGCAACGGCGTGCGCGCGACGATGGAGGACGTCAAGAAGGCGATGCCCGAGGGCGTGAGCTACGAGATCGTCTACGACCCGACGCAGTTCGTGCGTGCGTCCATCGAGTCGGTGGTGCACACGCTGCTCGAGGCGATCGCGCTCGTCGTGCTGGTCGTGATCCTGTTCCTGCAGACCTGGCGCGCCTCGATCATCCCGCTGCTGGCCGTGCCCGTCGCTGTCGTCGGCACCTTCGCGGTGATGAGCGTCTTCGGCTTCTCGATCAACGCGCTGAGCCTGTTCGGGCTGGTGCTGGCGATCGGCATCGTCGTCGACGACGCGATCGTGGTGGTCGAGAACGTCGAGCGCAACATCGAGGGCGGCCTGACGCCGCGCGAGGCCACCTACCGCGCGATGCGCGAGGTCTCGGGCCCGATCATCGCGATCGCGCTGGTGCTGATCGCGGTGTTCGTGCCGCTCGCGTTCATCAGCGGGCTGACCGGCCAGTTCTACCGCCAGTTCGCGCTGACGATCGCGATCTCGACCGTGATCTCGGCGATCAACTCGCTGACGCTGTCGCCTGCGCTGGCCGCGTTGCTGCTGAAGAGCCACGACGCGCCGAAGGACGCGCTGACCCGCGGCATGGACCGCGTGCTCGGCCGCTTCTTCCGTGCGTTCAACCGCGTGTTCCAGCGCGGATCGAGCGCCTACAGCGGCGGCGTGAAAACCGCGATCTCGCGCAAGGCACTCATGCTCGGGGTCTACGCGGTGCTGGCGATCGCGACCGTCGGCGTGTTCAAGCTGGTGCCGCACGGCTTCGTGCCGGCGCAGGACAAGCAGTATCTGATCGGCTTCGCGCAGCTGCCCGACGGCGCGACGCTGGATCGCACCGAGGAGGTCATCCGCCGCATGAACGGCATCGTGACGAAGCAGGCCGGCGTCGAGCACGCGATCGCGTTCCCGGGCCTGTCGATCAACGGCTTCACGAACAGCTCGAACTCGGGCATCGTGTTCGTCTCGCTGAAGGACTTCGACCAGCGCAAGACCAAGGACCTGTCGGCCGGCGCGATCGCGCAGAGCCTGAACGGCCAGTTCGGCCAGATCCAGGACGCGTTCATCGCGATCTTCCCGCCGCCGCCGGTGCAGGGGCTGGGCACGACCGGCGGCTTCAAGCTGCAGCTCGAAGACCGCGCGTCGCTCGGCTTCGACGCGCTCGACGCCGCGCAGAAGGCCTTCATGGCCAAGGCCTACCAGACCCCCGAGCTGGCCGGCATGTTCTCGAGCTGGCAGGTCAACGTGCCGCAGCTCTACGCCGACATCGACCGCACCAAGGCGCGCCAGCTCGGCGTCGCGGTGACCGACATCTTCGACACGATGCAGATCTACCTTGGCAGCCTGTACGCGAACGACTTCAACAAGTTCGGCCGCACGTACTCGGTGCGGGTGCAGGCCGATGCGGCGTACCGCGCGCGGGCCGAGGACATCGGCGCGCTGAAGGTGCGTTCGTCGACCGGCGAGATGGTGCCGCTGTCGGCGCTGATGAAGGTCACGCCGACCTTCGGCCCGGAACGCGCGATGCGCTACAACGGCTTCCTGACCGCCGACATCAACGGCGGCCCGGCCCCGGGCTTCTCGTCCGGCGAGGCGCAGGACGCCGTCAAGCGCATCGCCGCCGAGACGCTTCCGCCCGGCATCTCGTACGAGTGGACCGACCTGACCTACCAGGAGATCCTCGCCGGCAACTCGGCCTCGTTCGTGTTCGCGGTCGCGATCCTGCTGGTGTTCCTGGTGCTCGCGGCGCAGTACGAGAGCCTGACGCTGCCGCTGGCGATCCTGCTGATCGTGCCGATGGGCCTGCTCGCCGCGATGACCGGCGTGTGGCTGACCGACGGCGACAACAACGTGTTCACGCAGATCGGCCTGATGGTGCTGGTGGGGCTGAGCGCGAAGAACGCGATCCTGATCGTCGAGTTCGCCCGCGAGCTGGAGTTCGCGGGGCGCACGCCGGTGCAGGCCGCGATCGAGGCGAGTCGCCTGCGCCTGCGGCCGATCCTGATGACCTCGATGGCCTTCGTGATGGGCGTGCTGCCGCTGGTGCTCGCCACCGGCGCCGGCGCCGAGATGCGCCAGGCGATGGGCATCGCGGTGTTCGCCGGAATGATCGGCGTGACCGCGTTCGGCATCTTCCTGACGCCGGTGTTCTACGTGCTGGTGCGCCGCATGACGCGCAACCGGCCGCTGAAGCTGCACGGCGACGTGCCGCACGTGGACGCCGCGCACGCCATCGGCGGCGGTGGCGGCGGCGCGAGCCACCCGCTGACGCCCCAACCGGCCGCGCCGTTGCGCCTGCCGGAATGAACCTGGAAGGACACGACATGAACAAGACTTTCTTCCCGACCCGCTGGACCCTCGCGACGCTCCTGGCCGCGCTGGTGCTCGCCGGCTGCGCGTCGGCGCCGATCGTCGAGCCGGTCGCGCCGCCGGCCGCACCCGCCGCCTTCAAGGAACTCGACGGTCGCTGGGTCGCGATCCAGCCGGCCGAGGCGCAGCCGCGCGGCGACTGGTGGAAGGCTTTCGCCGACCCGCTGCTCGACGACCTGATCGCGCGCGCCGAGCGCGGCAACACCAGCCTGCAACTCGCCGCGGCGCGCCTCGCGCAGGCCCGCGCGCTGGTGAGAGCGGCCGATGCGGACCGGCTGCCGCAGGTCGGCGTCGGCGCCGGGGTGAACCGCGGCAGCGCGAGCCCGGCCTTCGGCACGACCGCACCTTCCACCGTGATCAACGCCGGCGCCAGCATCTCGTACGAGCCCGACCTGTTCGGCCGCCTCGCGAAGGCGAGCCAGGCCGCGACGCTCGACGCGCAAGCGCGCGAAGCGCTGGTGCAGAGCGCGCGGCTGCTGGTGCAGTCCGAGGTCGCACAGGCCTACTTCGGCCTGCGCGCGCTCGACGCCGAACGCGCGCTTGTGCGCCAGACCGTCGGCGCCTACCGCGACACGCTGCGCCTGACCGAGCGCCGCTTCGCGGCCGGCGACGTGGCCGAGCTCGATCTCGCGCGCGTGCAGACCGAGGTCGCGGCCACCGAGTCGCAGGCGCTCGCGCTCGACCGCCGCCGCGCCGAGCTGGAGCACGCATTGGCCGTGCTGGTCGGCGAGGTGCCGAGCGCCTTGAACGTCACCGAGGCCGACTGGGCCGGCGCGCTGCCGCAAGTGCCCCCTGGCGTGCCGGGCACCGTGCTCGCGCGCCGGCCCGACGTGGCCGCGGCGCAGCGCGCGATGCAGGCGGCGCAGACGCGCGTCGGCGTCGCGCAGGCCGCGTGGTTCCCGGACGTGTCGCTGACGGCGTCCGGCGGCTTCGCGTCGACCGACCTCGGCGACCTGTTCAAGTGGTCGGCGCGCGCCTGGGGCGTCGGCGCGCTGCTGTCGCTGCCGGTGTTCGACGGCGGCCGCCGCGAGGCCGGCGTGCGCGGCGCGAACGCAGCGTGGGACGCGGCCGCGGCCGGCTACCGCGAGCAGGTGCTGGTCGCGTTCCGCGAGGTCGAGGACCAGCTGTCCGCGCTGCGGTTGCTGGCCGACCAGGCCGCCGCGCAGACGCAGGCCGTCGACGCCGCGAGCCGCGCGACGGTGCTGTCGACCTCGCGCTACCGCAACGGCTACGTCAGCCAGCTCGAACTGCTCGACGCGCGCCGCAGCGAGCTCGCGAACCGGCGGCAGGCGCTGCAGGTGCGCGCCGCGCAGTACCAATCCACGATCGGCCTGATCCGTGCGCTCGGCGGCGGCTGGGAGGCGACAGGCGCGCGCAAGGGCTGAGCGACACTGGCGGGATGACCGCCGCACCGTTGTTCTCCGGAATCCTTTTCGCCCTCGCGGCCGGGCTGATGTGGGGCCTGGTGTTCGTCGGCCCGCTGCTGCTGCCGGAGTACCCGGCCACGCTGCAATCGTTCGGCCGCTACCTCGCGTTCGGCCTGATCGCGCTGCCACTGGCCTGGTTCGACCGCGGCAGGCTGAAGCAGCTGGCGCGTGCCGACTGGATCGAGGCGTTGAAGCTCGCGCTGGTGGGCAACATCGTCTACTACCTGTTCCTCGCCAGCAGCATCCAGCGCGCCGGCGGACCGCTGCCGACGATGATCATCGGCACGCTGCCGGTCGTGATCGCGATCACCTCGAAGCTGCGCACCGCGCGCGCGGGCGCACGCGCCGAGGCGCCGCTGGCGTGGGGCCGGCTGCTGCCGTCGCTGCTGCTGATCGGCGCCGGCATCGCACTGGTCAATCGCGTCGAGCTCGAGCACCTGCGCGCCGACCCGAACGCCGACTTCATGCGCTATGCGATCGGCGGGCTGCTGGCGATCGGCGCGGTCGCGTGCTGGACCTGGTACCCGATCCGCAATGCCGAATGGCTGCGTGCCCACCCCGAGCGCAGCCCGCGCGGCTGGGCCACCGCGCAAGGGTTGATGACGCTGCCGCTCGCGCTCGTCGGCTACGCCGCCACGTGGCTCTGGAACGTGGCGAGCGGGGATCCGTTCCCGATGCCGTTCGGCCCTCGCGCCGCGGATTTCGTGCTGCTGATGTTCGCGATCGGGCTGTTCGCGTCGTGGCTCGGCACGCTGTGCTGGAACGAGGCCAGCCAGCGCCTGCCGCCGACGCTGTCGGGCCAGCTGATCGTGTTCGAGACGCTCGCCGCGCTCAGCTATGCGTTCCTTTTGCGCAAGAGCTGGCCACAGGCGGGCACGCTCGTCGGCGTGGCGCTGCTGATCGCCGGCGTGATCTGGGCGGTGCGCACGCAACCGGCGCAGGCGACGGTGGACGCGCATCCCAACTGACGCGGCGCCTTGTCGCGCTGCGGTCTGAGGCTCTGCGGACCTCGAGCGCTCGACCTCCTCGGGGCGTGCCGTGAACCACTCGGTCGATGTGAACGACCGGTCCGGCATGCGCGCGGACGGTTCGTCGCAAACGCCTGTCGGGAAGCAGTCGACCCGCCGAAAGTGACGCCATCGATGACATCCCGTCGTCGAGCCACCCAGGAGATTCACGATGAACGACGACCAGCAACCCACCCGCTGCACCTGCGCGAACTGCACGGGAGCGTCCTGCCGCTGCGGCTGCCAGACCCGCGCCCCGCAGGTCGCGGCCCCGCCCGCCGCCCCGGCCGCTTGCGCTTGCGGCTCGTCGTGCCCCTGCGGCGCGGCCTGCACCTGCCCGAAGGCCTGACCGTCAGGCGCCCCATGGACAGCTTTGCGCTCGCCTTCATCGGCGGCATCGTCGGCGCCGTCCTGATGGACGTCACCGAGGCCGCGATGGCCCGGGTCGGCATCGGGAGCGGCGTCCAGGTCGCCCTGGTGGGCCGCTGGGTTCTGGGCCTCGCGCGGGGACGCCTGGCCCACGCCGACATCCGGGCATCGCCCGCGCTGCCGCACGAGGCCGGTGTGGGTTGGGCGTTCCACTTCCTCATCGGCGGCGGCGGCGTGGCGCTCCTGTACCCCGGCGCGCGGCTGGTCATGGGGCTGCCTGCGTCCGATGATCCGGTCCTGGGCGGTCTGGTGTTCGGTCTGGTCACGTCGCTGTTGCCCTGGCTGGTGCTGCTGCCCGCGTTCGGCTGGGGCTGGTTCGGCCGGCGCGGCCCGCCCGGCGCCCATGCGCTGCTGGCCAGCCCGCTCTCCCACATCCCGTACGGCCTCGGCCTCGGCGTCGTCATGGCGCTCGGCACCGGATACCCATGGGCCGCGCTTGGCGGTGGATCACCCTGGCCCTAGAGTCGGATCAGCACCGCCCGTCGCAACACCGTTGCCCGCCATGCCTCCGTCTAGCCTCCCCCTCGCCCGCGCCTGGCCCGACCGGCTCAAGGTCGCACTGCCCGTGATCGGCGCTGCCATCGCGTTCTGGGCCCTGGCCTCGACGCTGCTGTACGTCCTCGTGCCCGGGCTCGAAACCTACCCGCGGCTGCTGGTGTTCCATGAATGCGTCGGCCTGACCATGATGGCGTGCGTGTTCGTGCTGCTGCGCACCCGCCGCTTCGACCGTTTCAGGCCCGCGCTGCGCTGGATGCTGATCGGGTTGATCGCCATTCCGGTCGGCTACTTCGTGGGACACCAGTTCGCGTTTCTGGCGCTGGGCGAACCGATGCGCATGGTGGGCCACCAGCAGATCAGCCTGATCCCGATTCTCTTCACCGTGCTGGCGGGCGGCATCGCCCTGAACCATTTCGCGACGAGGGAGACCCTCGCGAGGGAAGCGACGGCACGCTCCGAAGCACAGCGGCTCGCGGTCGAAGCCCAGCTGCGGCTGCTCCGCGCCCAGCTCGATCCGCACATGCTCTTCAATTCGCTCGCCAATGTGCGTTCTCTGGTGCGCGAGGACGTGGACCGCGCCGAGACGATGATCGACCAGCTCATCGTCTATCTGCGCAGCGCACTGGTCGCGTCGCAAACCGAATCGGTGGCACTCAGCCGGGAGTTCGCGCAATTGCGCGCCTACCTGGACATCATGGCCGTGCGCATGGGGCCGCGCCTGAGCTATCGCCTCGAGCTGCCCGCCGCCCTGGAGCGCAGCACGGTGCCCCCGATGCTGCTGCAGCCGCTGGTGGAAAACGCCATCAAGCATGGCCTGGAACCCAAGGTGGGCCACGGCAGCATCGAGATCGTAGCGCGCGCGCTGCCCGCAGGCATCGAAATCCGCGTGAGTGACAGCGGCCTGGGACTGCCGCCCGACGCCGACGACGACCCTTCGGCGCCCTCCAGCCGGTCGGCCCCTGGCGGCTACGGGCTGCAGCATGTGCGGGATCGTCTGCGCGTGGTCTACGGCCCTGCGGCCCGCCTCCACCTCGAACGCCGAGACCCCAGCGGCATCAACGCCGTCGTATTCATTCCGACCTGATGTGCCGCCTGCGAAGGACACCTTCATGACCCCGAGCCGAACGCCGACTGCCGTGATCGCCGAGGACGAGCCGGTTCTCGCCCGCACACTCGCGCGCCTGCTGGCCCAGGCGTGGCCGGAGCTGCGCATCGTCGGCGTCGCAGACGACGGCCTCGGGGCCACCGAACTCGCCCTGACGTCGCTGCCCGACGTGATGTTCCTCGACATCAAGATGCCTGGCCGCACCGGCATCGAGGTGGCCGAGGTCGTGGCCGACGAGTGGCCCGACGACCGCGCCGAACCCCTGTTCGTGTTCATCACCGCCTACGACAACTTCGCCATCCCGGCGTTCGAACGCGCCGCCGTCGACTACCTGCTCAAGCCCGCGACGCCCGACCGCCTGCAGCAGAGCGTGGATCGGCTGAAGGCGCGGCTGGCGCAGCGGGCGGCGTCGCCCCAGGCGGGCGACATGGCGGCGCTGATGAGGCGCGTGCAAGCCATCGCCGGGCCCGAAAGCGAATCCGGCGAACGCATCAAGGTCATACGCGCGGGCGTGGGCAACACGGTGCGAATGATTCCGCTGGCCGACGTGGTCTGCTTCGAGGCCACCGAGAAGTATGTGAACGTCGTGACCCCGACCGGCGAGGCGCTGGTGCGCATGAGCCTGCGCGAACTGATGGCCCGCATCGATTCGACCGACTTCATCCAGGTGCATCGCAGCGTGATGGTCAATTCGAGCGCGATCGTCAGCGCCACGCGCGACGAGAACGGACATTACAGCCTGAGCCTGCGCGGGCTGCAGCGGCCACTGAAGGTCAGCCGCGCCTTCGGGCACCTGTTCCGGCCGATGTAGGCGGCGTCAGCGCAGGTACGGCGCGTCCGGCAACTCGTTCGGATTGGTCTCGCCGGGCGCGAGCGGGTAGTGCTTCGCGAGCAGCGCGTCGACCGCATCGATCGCCTGGTTCAGCCCCTCCTCGAATCGGCCGGCCTTGAACGCGGCGCTCATCGTCGCGGTGATGCGCGTCCACTCGACGGCGTCGACATGACGCGCGACGCCACGGTCGGCGACGAGCTCGATCGCATGCTCGGCCAGCAGCAGGTAGATCAGCACGCCGTTGTTGTGCTCGGTGTCCCAGACGCGCAGCTTGCCGAACATCATCACGGCGCGCTCGCGGGTCGGTGCGTCGCGCTTGAGGTAGCTGATCGGCAGGCCGGCCTCGATGCAGACGCGGATCTCGCCGCTGTGGCGCCGCTCGCTCGCTGCCACGCGTTGTTCGATGCGTTGCATCGCGCCGTCGCCGAGCAGGCGCTTGGCATCGCGCGCGTCCAGCCGTTGGTGCCTGAAAGTGCGCAGCCAGTCCATCACCAGCTCCCCGAGGCGCCGCCGCCGCCGAAATCGCCACCGCCGCCCGAGCTGAAGCCGCCGCCTCCGCCGCCCGATCCGCCGCCGAAGCCACCACCACCACCGCCACCCCAGATGATCGGCCCGCTGCCGCCGCGCCGCCCGCCGCCCAGGCCCAGTCCGCCGAGCGCTGCGACGATCAGCGCAATCAGCCCGGCCCCGCCGGCGATCAGCACGCTCGCCGTGATCCACCACGCAATGCCGCCGGCCAGCGCACCGGTCGCGACCGATCCGAGCCCGCGGCCCAGCATCGCGCGCAGCACCGCACCGCCGACGATCACACCGAAGAACAGGAAGATCGCGAGGTCCTGCAGGTCGAAGCCGTTGTTGCGGCTGGCCTGGCCGCCCTGGCGAGTCGGCGCGGGCAGCGCCTCGCCGGCGATCGCCTTGTCGAGCCGGTCGATGGCGGCGTTCAGGCCGCCGGCGTAGTCGTTCTTCTGGAACGCCGGCTTGATCTGCTCGTTGATGATGCGGCCGGCGAGCACGTCCGGGATCGGGCCTTCGAGCGTCTTCGCGACCTCGATGTTGATGCGCCGGTCGTTCTTCGCGACCACGATCACCAGCCCGTCGCCGACATCGCGCCGCCCGACCTTCCAGGTGTCGGCGACACGCTGCCCGTAGGCGGCGATGTCCTCGGGCGCGGTCGTCGGCACGATCAGCACCACGACCTGCGCACCGCGCTGGGTCTCGATCAGCGCGAGCTTCTGGATCAGCGCGGTGGTCTGCGCCTCGGTGAGCGTGCCGGTCTGGTCGATCACGCGGGCGCTGAGCGGCGGCACCGGCAGCACGCCCTGCGCGTGCGCCGCGGTGGCGAACCACAGCAGCGCGCCCAGCAGCGCGGCGAGCAGGCGTCGCAGCATCTCAGCGGCTCGCGCGGATCACTTCGCGGCCGAGGCCGGCTTGCTGAAATCGACGCTCGGCGGCACCGAGATCTGCGCTTCGTTCTGGACCGTGAAGTTCGGCTTGGTCTTGTAGCCGAAGATCATCGCGGTCAGGTTGTTCGGGAAGCTGCGCGCGAGCACGTTGTATTCCTCGACCGTCTTGATGTAGCGGTTGCGCGCCACGGTGATGCGGTTCTCGGTGCCTTCGAGGGTCACGCGCAGGTCCTGGAAGGCCTGGTTGGCCTTGAGCTGCGGGTACTGCTCGGCGACGACCATCAGGCGGCTCAGCGCGCCGGTGAGTTCACCCTGCGCCTGCTGGAATTTCTGGAATGCGGCCGGGTCGTTGACCAGCTCGGGCGTGGCCTGGATGCTGGTGGCCTTGGCGCGCGCCTCGATCACCTTGGTCAGCGTGTCCTGCTCGAAGCTGGCCTCGCCCTTGACGGTGGCGACGATGTTCGGGATCAGGTCGGCGCGGCGCTGGTACTGGTTCAGCACCTCGGACCACGCGGCCTTGCTCTGCTCGTCGAGCGACTGGAACGTGTTGTAGCCGCAGCCCGAGAGCGCGAGCATCGCCAGCGCGGCCAGGCCGGCGACCAGCGCGCGACCGACGGCGAACGGGCGCGATGAGAGAGCAAGGGTCATGTTCTGTTCCTCCTGAAAGATGGCGCGGCAATCCTACCCCGCAGCCGCGAGATGCGGCCGTCCGGTTCGCTTTCAATGCTGTAGGCCGCGATGCCGTGGTTACAGTGCCGCATGACCCTGCTGAATCATGCGTTGCGCGCCGGACGCACGTCGCCCCGCGCGGCGGCCGCGGCGTCGCGAGCGGCGCTCGTGGTCGGGGGCGGCGGCGCGCTCGGGTCCGCGGTGCTCGAATCGATGCTCGCGAGCCGCCGCTTCGCGCCGGTGAAGGTATTGGCGACGCGTGCGTTGACGACGGCGATGCACGGGCTCGAGCCGGTTGTCGTCGAGTCGCTCGACGCGTCTGTCGCCGAGGGCGCGCCGATCGCCGACCTCGCGATCATCGTGTTCGATCGCGAGCGGCACGCGAACGGCCGCGAGCTGGCCTTCGCGCGACCGCAGCCGCACGACCTGCTGCCGCTCGCGCGCTGGTTGATCGCACGCAGCGTGAAGCACCTGATCGTCGTGCTGCCGCACGCGCCGGCCGGGCTGCCGGACGCGCTCAAGATCGGCCTGGCCAACCTCGACGAGCAGGCCGTCGCGGCGCTCGGCTTCGAGCACCTGGTGTTCGTTCGTTCGGCGCAGAAGCCGGGCGCCGCGCGCGCCGCGCAATGGCTGCAACGCCTGGCCGACGGCGTGCTCGCGCAGATGCAGATGATGGTCGCGGCCTCGAACCAGCCGGTGCGGGCGCGCAAGGTCGCGCAGTTCGTGGTCGAGTTGGCGGCGCGCCTGCCGGGCAGCGCGGCTGGCACGCGCGTCGCGCCGCCCGAGCTGGTGTGGCAGGCCGCGCAACTGGCGGACGCGTGCCTGCTGGTCGACGCCTGGCTGGCGCGCGGTGAGGCCCCGGCCATCGTGCTGCCCCGACGCGCGCTTTGAGATCCGGCGCGGCGCGTCTAAGCTGAGCGCCCCGACGTTCCGTTTCTGCCTGCACATGCCCGCCGCTCCCGCCACCGCCCCGCACCGCGTCCAGCTCAAGCGAACCAAGGGCTGGAAGATGCCCGAGAACACCGTCAAGATCGACCGGACCACGCGCTGGGGCAATCCGTTCACGCCGGCGGCGTGCGGTTCGGTGGCGGCGGCCGTGGCGAATCACGCGGCCTGGATGAAGGGGGCGCTCGCGGCACCCGACGGTGCCGTGCCGCCGTCGGTCGAGGAGATCCGCGGCGCACTTCGCGGCCGCCACCTCGCCTGCTGGTGCGCGCTCGACGGCCCGTGCCACGCCGACCTCATGCTGAAGATCGCGAACGGTCGATGAGCGCACCGGATGCCGGGGGCTTGCGCGCGCTGACGGCTCAGTTTCCGCGCGCGGGTCGCCTGGAAACGATCCTGCTGCGGCCCGCGCGAGGGGCGCCGATGCGGGTGGTCGACACGGTCCGGGCCCTCGCCACCCGCGGCCTCGACGGTGACCGCAGCGCGGCCCTTGCCGGCGCCTCGCCACTGGGCGGCAAGCGGCAGGTCACGCTGATCCAGGCCGAGCACCTCGCGGTGATTGCGTCGCTGGCCGGCCTGCCGCACCTCGATGCCGCGCCGCTGCGCCGCAACCTCGTGGTGAGCGGCATCAACCTGCTCGCCGCGCGCACGCTGTTCAAGGACCAGCCGCTGCATCTGCATTTCGGCATGGACGTCGTGCTCGAGATCACCGGCCCGTGCGATCCCTGCTCGCAGATGGAAGCGCGGCTCGGCCCGGGCGGCTACAACGCGATGCGCGGCCACGGCGGGGTCACGGCGCGCGTGCTGCAAGGCGGGCAGCTGCGCACCGGCGATGCGGTGCGCTGCCAACTCGCCTGAAGCGGCGACCCCCTCACTCGGTCGGCAGGAACCCCTCGATCGACAGGTAGCGCTCACCGGTGTCGTAGTTGAAGCCCAGCACCGTCGCGCCGGCGGGCAGGCTGGCGAGCTTCTGGCCGATCGCCGCGAGCGTCGCGCCCGACGAGATGCCGACCAGCATGCCCTCCTCGCGCGCCGCGCGCCGCGCCATCTCGCGCGCAGCCTCGGCCTCGACCTGGATCACACCATCGAGCAAGTCGGTGTGCAGGTTCTTCGGGATGAAGCCGGCGCCGATGCCCTGGATGGGGTGCGGGCTCGGCTTGCCACCGCTGATGACCGGCGAGGCACTCGGTTCGACGGCGAACACCTGCAGCTTCGGCCACATCGCCTTCAGCACCTTCGCGCAGCCGGTGATGTGACCGCCGGTGCCCACGCCGGTGATCAGCACGTCGATGCCGCTCGGGAAGTCGGCCGCGATCTCCTGCGCGGTGGTGCGCTCGTGGACGTCGATGTTGGCCGGGTTCTCGAACTGCTGCGGCATCCAGCTGTCGGGCGTCTGCGCGAGCAGTTCGGTGGCCCGCGCGATCGAGCCGTTCATGCCCTTCTCGCGCGGCGTCAGTTCGAACTTCGCGCCGTAGGCCAGCATCAGGCGCCGACGCTCGACGCTCATGCTGTCGGGCATCACCAGGATCAGCTTGTAGCCCTTGACGGCCGCGACCATCGCCAGACCGACGCCCGTGTTGCCCGAGGTCGGCTCGATGATCGTGCCGCCCGGCTTGAGCGCGCCCGAGGCCTCGGCGGCCTCAACCATCGCCAGCGCGATCCGGTCCTTGATCGAGCCGCCCGGGTTCGAGCGTTCGCTCTTGATGTACACGCTGTGCGTGTTGCCGAACAGGCGGTTGACGCGGATGTGCGGCGTCTTGCCGATCGTGCTCAGGATGTCGTTGGCCAGCATCGGGTTCCTCCGTGGGTTGCGCCACCAATTATGGACACGCAACGGTTTGCGACAATCCCGCCATGCCTGCACCCCTGCTGAACGACAGCTTTCTGCGCGCCTGCCTGCGCCAGCCCACCACGCACACCCCGGTCTGGCTGATGCGCCAGGCGGGGCGCTACCTGCCGGAATATCGCGCCACGCGCGCCCAGGCCGGCAGCTTCATGGGGCTGGCGACCAACACCGACTACGCGACCGAGGTCACGTTGCAGCCGCTCGAACGTTACGCCCTCGACGCCGCGATCCTGTTCAGCGACATCCTGACCGTGCCGGACGCGATGGGTCTTGGCCTGTCGTTCGCGCTCGGCGAGGGCCCGAAGTTCGCGCACCCGGTGCGCGACGAGGCCGCGGTCGCGAAGCTCGAGGTGCCGGACATGGCCAAGCTGCGCTACGTGTTCGACGCGGTCGCGTCGATCCGCAAGGCGCTGAACGGCCGCGTGCCGCTGATCGGCTTCTCCGGCAGCCCGTGGACGCTGGCCTGCTACATGGTCGAAGGCGCCGGCTCGGACGACTACCGCCTGGTCAAGACCATGCTCTACAGCCGCCCGGACCTGATGCACCGCATGCTCGAGGTCAACGCCGCCGCGGTCGCGCAGTACCTGAACGCGCAGATCGAGGCCGGCGCGCAGGCCGTGATGATCTTCGACAGCTGGGGCGGCGTGCTGGCGGACGGCGCGTTCCAGCAATTCAGCCTGGCCTACACGCGCCGCGTGCTGCAGCAGCTGAAGCGCGAGCACGACGGGCAGCGCATCCCGCACATCGTCTTCACCAAGGGCGGGGGGCTGTGGCTGGAGGACATCGCCGCCATCCAGCCGGACGTGGTCGGCCTGGACTGGACCGTGAACCTCGGGACGGCGCGCGCGCGGATCGGCGACCGGGTGGCGCTGCAGGGCAACATCGATCCGAACGTGCTGTTCGCGACGCCCGACGCGATCCGTGCCGAAGTGACCCGCACGCTGGAAAGCTACGGCCGGCCGGGCGGCCATGTGTTCAACCTCGGCCATGGCATCAGTCAGCACACGCCGCCGGAAAACGTCAGCGTGCTGGTCGACACCGTGCACGAGGTCTCGAAGCGTCAACTCGCCTCCGGCTGAACGCCGGCCGGGCGCGCACGACTGGCCCGCGTTTTTCTTTTGCCGGTAAGTGAGCGCTCAGGGCTTGACTTATCCCCAAAATCGGGCATGCGTAACAGACGCAGCATTCAGTGCTGCGACGCAACAAGAGCGTTCTGTTTCTTTACGCTAAGTCGTTGATTTCATTGACTTCGTAGTGTTGCTGCTTCAGCGGGCATTCTTTGGCGATGCCAAGCGCAGCAAGCCTTTGCGGGCATTGCCGACATGGTTACGCACAAAGTTATCCACAGCAGAAGTGGAAAGTTTGGAAAGCGCTTCAAAATCATCGACTTAACGCTACTTTGTGAACGAAAGTTGAGATTTGACCGGTAACCTGCCCTGTCAGCCGGTACCCCAGGGCGCGCGCGTGCTGGTGGCGGTCGAGGCGCCGCAGCACACCGGCCTGTCCGGCCCGCTCGACTACCTGAGCGAGCACACGCTCGCGGCCGGAACGCTGGTGCGCGTGCCCTTGGGCCGACGCGAGGTGCCGGGCATCGTGTGGGGCGACGGCTCGAGCGCCGACCCCGGCGTCAACCTGCGCCTGGTCGGCGCGGCGCTGGCGGCACTGCCGCCGCTCGGTGCTGCATGGCGCGAGCTGGTCGATTTCGCGGCAGGCTACTACCAGCGCAGCACCGGAGAGGTCGCGCTGTCTGTCCTGCCGCCCGAGCTGCGCAAGCTCGACGACGCGCAACTCGCCAACCGGATCCGCAAGCTGCACAAGGCGATGGCGGCCGCGCCGGCCGGCGCGCCCCCTACCGGCGCCCCGCCGCTGACGACCGGTCAACAGGACGTGCTCGATCGCATCGCCCAGGCCGGCGCGCAGGCCCTGCCGCCCCCGGTGCTGCTGCACGGCGTGACCGGCAGCGGCAAGACGGAGGTCTACCTCGGCGCGGCCGCGCGCGCGCTGGCCGCTGGCCGGCAGGCGCTGGTGCTGGTGCCGGAGATCAACCTGACGCCCCAACTCGAAGCGCGCTTCGCCGAACGCTTCGCCGGCCGCCACATCGTCTCGCTGCACAGCGCGCTGACGCCGGCGCAGCGGCTGCGCAGCTGGCTCGCCGCGCACCTCGGTCTGGCCGATCTGGTGCTGGGCACGCGGCTGGCGGTGTTCGCGTCGATGCCGCGGCTCGGGCTGATCGTCGTCGACGAGGAGCACGACCCGTCCTACAAGCAGCAAGAGGGCGCGCGCTACTCGGCCCGCGATCTGGCGGTCTACCGCGGCCGGCTCGAGAAGGCGACGGTCGTGCTCGGCTCGGCGACGCCGTCGCTGGAGAGCTGGCAGCGCGCCGCCGAGGGCAAGTACCTGAAGCTGGCGCTGCCGGCGCGCATCGGCGGCGGCGCGCTGCCCAAGGTGCGGCTGGTCGACATGACGCAGCAGCCCAAGCTGCACGGCGTGAACACCGCGCTGTCCGCACCGCTGGTGGCGGCGCTGCAGGACCGGCTGGCGCGCGGCGAGCAGAGCCTGGTGTTCCTGAACCGCCGCGGCTACGCGCCGGTGCTGCATTGCGGCGAATGCGGCTGGAAGAGCGGCTGCCCGCACTGCAGCGCCTGGCGCGTGTTCCACAAGCTCGACCGCACGCTGCGCTGCCACCACTGCGGCTTCACCGAGCGGGTCCCGCGTGCGTGCCCCGACTGCGGCAACCTCGACATCGCGCCGATCGGCCGCGGCACCGAGCGGCTCGAGGAGCAGCTCGCCGCACTGCTGCGCACGCCCGACGACCGGCCGGCCCGCGTCGCCCGCATCGACGCCGACAGCACGCGCCTGAAGGGCGCGCTCGAGGCGCAACTGGGCGCCGTGCACGCCGGCGACGTGGACGTGCTGGTCGGCACGCAGATGGTGACCAAGGGGCACGACTTCCGGCGCATCACGCTGGTGGCCGCGGTCAATCCGGACAGCTCGCTCTTCAGCAGCGACTTCCGCGCACCCGAGCGCCTGTTCGCGCTGCTGATGCAGGCCGGCGGCCGCGCCGGGCGCGACGCCGCGCACGCCGACCGCAGCGAGCTGTGGGTGCAGACCTGGCACCCCACCCACGCGCTGTACGGCGCGTTGCGGACGCACGATTTCGACGCGTTCGCGGCGAGCCAGCTGAAGGAGCGCGAGATGGCCGGCCTGCCGCCGTTCTCGCACCTCGCGATCCTGCGCGCCGACGCGCGCACGCCCGAGGCGGCGCGCGCGTTCCTGCATGCCGCGGCCGAACTCGCGACCACGCTGCCCGGTGCCGATCAGGTCATGGTGTACCCGCCGGTGCCGCTGGGCGTGGCGCGGGTCGCCGACGTGGAGCGCATGCAGGTGCTGATCGAGTCCGCGTCGCGGGTCGCGCTGCAGCGCTTCCTGGCGCTGTGGCTGCCCGCGCTGCACGGGCTGCGGCGCGAGCGCAAGGGCGCCGACGAGCGCATCCTGCGCTGGGCGGTCGACGTCGATCCGTCAGCGATTTGACGGCCGCATGCGGCGCGCCGGCGGGCCCGAGCCGCCGACCGGGCGCGAGACGTCGGCGAGCAGCAGCGTCGCCCGCACCAGGCCTTCGACGGCCTCGGTGAGGTCTTCCGGCGGCTCGAGCGACTCGATCTCGGCGAGCAACTCGTCGGCGTCCTCGAGGTCGTCCGGCCCGAGGTGGCGGTAGACCAGCGCGAGCGGCTCGGTCAGCGCCTTCGGGTCGAGGGCCATCAAATCGGGGAACAGCTCCAGCGCGGTCGCGAAACCGGCGACCCAGGGGTAGACGGCGTCGATCGCGCCGGCGTCGCCCGGGTCGTCTTCATCGTCGTCGTCCGCCCGGGCGGGCGTCCCGGCGTCGGCATCGTCGTCGGCCAGTTCGAACACCCACGGATCGAACCACTGGCGACGCTGGATCGCGTCGTCGAGTTCGGCATGCCGGCGCAGCACCAGCGCGTGCAGCCTGGCGGCGTCGAACTTCGCCGGCAGGGCGCGGCCATCGACATCGGTGACATGCGGCATCCAGCGCGCGACGGCGATGCGGCGCGGCTGCAGCAGCACGCCGCACAGGTAGCCGTCGACCATGCTGACATCCAGCGCCTCCAGCGGCGCGGGCACGCGATCTAGCAGCGCCTGCAGTTCGTCGAGCTCGCGCTCGGTGAGCGGCTGGGCCGAACGCGGCGTCTGGCGGGGGGGTGGGGCGGCCATGCCCGGATTGTCACCGCTGCGCGCGGCGCGGCCCGTGTGACGTTTTTCACTGCGATGCGGGGCAAAAAGCAACGTCGCCGCCCGGTCCCTCGAATTGGGGATGGTGGGTGCCGGAACGCGTCCCTAGAGTGCCCTGATTGCTGTCACACGGCGTCTTCTCCGGAAGGCACGACGCATGGTTCGAAACGCCCGGCCAAGAACACCACACCGAACAGGGCGCTGAACCGGTACCGGTCCCAACGACGTCCTTTCCGAAGGACTTCCCAGCCCACCCGCTCACGCGGGTGGGCTTTTTTTCGGGCTGGCATAGACTGTCCGGCTGTTCCGCCATCACCGCTGCGAGGAGATTCACCATGGGCGCACCCGAAGCATTCACGGCCACGACCGAGGTCGGGCACCACATCGGCGGCCGCGCGGTTGCCAGCACCTCGGGGCGCCGCCAGCCGGTCTGGAACCCGGCCACCGGCGCCGTGGCACGCCAGGTCGCGCTGGCCTCGGTCGAGGAAGTGTCGGCCGCGGTCGCCGCCGCCCAGGCCGCGTTCCCGGCCTGGGCCGACACGCCGCCGATCCGCCGCGCGCGGATCATGAACAAGTTCCTCGAGCTGCTGAACCAGCACCGCGACACTCTCGCCGCGATGATCACCGCCGAGCACGGCAAGGTCTTCACCGACGCGCAGGGCGAGGTCACGCGCGGCATCGACATCGTCGAGTTCGCGTGTGGCGTGCCGCAGCTGCTGAAGGGCGACTACACGGATCAGGTGAGCACCGGCATCGACAACTGGACGCTGCGCCAGCCGCTCGGCGTGGTTGCCGGCATCACGCCGTTCAACTTCCCGTGCATGGTCCCGATGTGGATGTACCCGGTCGCGATCGCCTGCGGCAACACCTTCATCCTGAAGCCGAGCGAGCGCGATCCGTCGTGCTCGGTGTTCATGGCCGAGCTGCTGACGCAGGCCGGCCTGCCGCCGGGCGTGTTCAACGTCGTGCAGGGCGACAAGGTCGCGGTCGATGCGCTGCTGACCCACCCCGACGTCAAGGCGCTGAGCTTCGTCGGCTCCACCCCGATCGCGCAATACATCTACGAGACCGGCGCGCACCACGGCAAGCGCGTGCAGGCGCTGGGCGGCGCGAAGAACCACATGGTCGTGATGCCGGATGCGGACATCGACCAGGCCGTCGACGCGCTGATCGGCGCGGCCTACGGCTCGGCCGGCGAGCGCTGCATGGCGATCAGCGTCGCGGTGCTGGTCGGCGACGCGGCCGACAAGGTCGTGCCGAAGCTGGCCGAACGCGCCAGGGCGCTGAAGATCAAGAACGGCATGGAACTCGATGCCGAGATGGGCCCGATCGTCACGAAGCAGGCGCTGGAGCGGATCGAGGGTTACATCGGCACCGGCGTCGAGGAAGGCGCGACGCTGGTGGTCGACGGCCGCGGCCACCAGGTCGCGGGTCACGAGCAGGGCTTCTTCACCGGCGGCACGCTGTTCGACCACGTGACGCCCGAGATGCGGATCTACAAGGAAGAGATCTTCGGCCCGGTGCTCGGCTGCGTGCGCGTGCACGACCTCAAGGAGGCGGTCGACCTGATCAACGCGCACGAGTTCGGCAACGGCGTCGCCTGCTTCACCAGCGACGGCAACGTGGCGCGCGAGTTCTCGCGCCGCATCCAGGTCGGCATGGTCGGCATCAACGTGCCGATCCCGGTGCCGATGGCCTGGCACGGCTTCGGCGGCTGGAAGCGCAGCCTGTTCGGCGACATGCACGCCTACGGCGAGGAAGGCGTGCGCTTCTACACCAAGCAGAAGTCGATCATGCAGCGCTGGCCCGCCAGCATCGGCAAGGGCGCCGAGTTCGTGATGCCGACGGCGAAGTAGTCACAGGTCTTCGTGCAGGCACAAGATGTTGCCTTCGGTGTCGAGGAACCACGCGGCCTTCTCGGCACCGAGCACGCAGACATGCTCGACGGTCTTCAACCCCGGGAAGTCGTAGTCCTCGAACACCACGCCGGCCGCCTTCAGTTCCGCGATGCTGGCTGCGATGTCGGGCACGCGGAAGCTGACGGCGGTGTGATCGGCCTTGGTGCCGCCTTCTTTCGGGAAGAGCGCCAGGGTCGCGCCGCCGCAGTCGAACGTGAACTTGCCGTCGGCCTGCGCGCCGATCGGCGTCAGGCCCAGCCGGCCCTCGTAGAACTGGCGGGCCCGGGCGAGATCCTTGACCGGCAACATCGTGGTCACGGGCGCATGTGTCAACATGGTCGTCTCCTGTCGAGTGCGAGTTCATTTTGCGCCTGCAGGGCCGCCATGAACACCATCTCCGAAGGCCTCCGATGACGCATGCCGCACCTTCCGATCTCGATTCCGCCACCGCCGGCGAACTGGCCGAGGCGGTCCGCACGCGCCGCATCACCGCGGTGGCGTTGTGCGACGCGGCAATCGCGCGGATCGAGCGCCTCGACGGGCCGATCAACGCCGTCGTCGTGCGCGACTTCGACCGCGCTCGCGCGCAGGCACTAGCCTGCGACGCCCGCATCGCCGAGGGCGACACGACCGGCGCGCTGCTCGGCGTGCCGATGACGGTCAAGGAGTCGTACAACGTCGCCGGCCTGCCGACGACCTGGGGCATCGCCGCGTTCCGCGACTTCGTGCCCACCGAGGACGCGGTGCTGGTCCGGCGCCTGAAGGCCGCCGGCGCGATCATCCTCGGCAAGACCAACGTCCCGCCGTCGCTCGGCGACTGGCAGAGCGCGAACCCGATCCACGGCGTCACCGTCAACCCGCACGATGCGACCCGCACGCCCGGCGGCTCGTCCGGCGGCGGCGCCGCGGCGCTGGCGGCCGGCATGGTGCCGCTCGAGCTCGGTTCCGACATCGGCGGCTCGATCCGCGTGCCGGCGCACTTCTGCGGCGTGTTCGGCCACAAGCCGAGCTTCGACCTGCTGCCCTCGCGCGGCCACGCGCCGCCGGGCACCGATGGCGCCGGCATCGACCTTGCGGTGTGCGGCCCGATGGCACGCCGCGCCGCCGACCTGGACCTCGCGCTGGGGGTGCTCGCCGGCCCGGACGGCGACGAGGCGAACGGCTACCGCCTCGACCTGCCCGCACCGCGCGTGCCGACGATCGACGGCATGCGCGTGCTGCTGCTCGACACGCATCCGAGCGCCCGCGCCGATGCGCCGACGCGCGAGGCGCTGCATCTCCTGGCCGGTGACCTGGTGCGCGAAGGCGCCCGCATCGAGCGGTCGAGCGCACTGCTGCCCGAACTCGCGGGCGTGCACCGCCCCTACGTGCAGATGCTGATGACGATCACGACCTACGGCGCGCCGGGCGGACGCGAGGTGATCTCGGCGCACGAGTGGTTCAACCTGGTCCAGCGCCGCGCGAAGGTCCGGCGCGAGTGGCGCGCGCTGTTCGCCGAGTTCGACGTGGTGCTCGCGCCGGTGTTCGGCACGGCCGCGTTCCCGCTCACCGACGAGCCGGTCTGGAGCAAGCGGTCGCTGCTGCTGGACGGCGAGCCGACTGCCTTCGGCGACCAGCTGGCGTGGTCCGGCATGGCGACGTTCGCCGGCCTGCCCGCGACCGCCGCGCCGATTGCCGAGAGCCCTGACGGCCTGCCGATCGGCGTGCAGATCATCGGCGCGTTCCTGCACGACCGCACGACGATCGCGCTGGCGCGGCAGATCGAGGCGCTGCGCGCCGGCTGACGCTCAGGCGCCGATCACGCCGCCATCGAGGCGGCGGATCACCACCGTGGCCGAACGCGGCCGCCCGCCGCTCGGCCACTTGGAGAACTTGTTCGGCTCGGCCGGGTCGCTGCGGTCGCTCGGCGTCTCGCCGGGGTGCTGCACGTTGATGAACATCGTCGTGCCGTCGGGCGTCAGCGTCGCACCGGTGATCTCGCAGTTGACCGGGCCGGTCAGGAAGCGCCGGGCCTCGCCGGTGCCGCGGTCGAACGCGAGCATCTGGTTGTTGCCGATGCGCGCGAACTCGCCCTTATTCAACACGCTGGCATGCGCGTCGGTCTGGATCCACAACACGCCGCGGGCGTCGAGCATCAGGCCGTCGGGGCAGCCGAAGATGTCGCCCTTGATGTTGCCCTGGGCCTCGGCACGCGCGTTGGCCGGGTCGCCGGCGAGCACCAGGTGGTCCCAGCGCATCGTGGTGGCGTCGAAATCGCCGCCGGCCGCCGCGCCCTCCTTCCAGCGGATGATCTGGCCCATCGCGTTGTCGACGCGCGGGTTCGCGGCATCGACGCCGGGCTGGCCCTTCGCGCCACGCGCGGTGTTGTTGGTGAGCGTGCAGTAGACCTCGCGCGCCTGCTGGTCGATCGCGAGCCACTCGGGGCGGTCCATCTTGGTGGCGCCGAGCAGGTCGCTCGCCTGGCGGGCCTTGATCAGCACCTCGCCCTGGTCGGCGAAGCCGTTCGCCCCCGTCAACGGGCCGGTGCCGTGCACCAGCGGCATCCAGCGGCCGGTGCCGTCGGCATCGAAGCGGGCGACGTACAGCGTGCCGTGGTCGAGCAGTTCGCGGTTCGCCTGGGCCTGCGTCAGGCCGTTGCCGGCCGGCGCGATCCGGTCGCGGCTGACGAACTTGTAGATGTACTCGAAGCGCGAATCCTCGCCCGAGTAGACGACGGCCCGGCCGTCGCGCGTGACCGCGACCCACGCCCCCTCGTGCACCGCGCGGCCGAGCGCGGTGCGCTTGACCGGCGTGCTCTTCGGGTCCATCGGGTCGACCTCGACGATCCAGCCGAAGCGGTTGAACTCGTTCGGGTGCTTCGCGGCGTCGAAGCGATCGTCATGTTCGTTCCAGCGGTAGAACGCGGTCTTGCGCAGGCCCCAGCGCTGCTGGTGCGCGTCGGGCTGCGCGTCGCCGAGCGCGAAGTAGCCGTTGAAATTCTCTTCGCCGGACAGGTAGGTGCCCCACGGCGTCTTGCCGCTGGCGCAGTTGTTGAACGTGCCGAGCGCGGTGCGGCCGGCCGGGTCGGCGGCGGTCTTCATCAGCGCGTGGCCGCCGGCCGGCCCGCCGATCGCGAACGGCGTGGTCGCGGTGATGCGCCGCGCATAGGGCGACGGCCGCACCATCGTCCAGGCGTCGCCGCGGCGCTCGACCTCGATCACCGCGATGCCGTGCGCGGCCTGCGCCTTGCGGACCTTCTCGGCCGACCAGGTGGCCATGCCGTCGGCGTGCAGCAGGCCGTCGTCGGTGTACTCGTGGTTCATCGTCAACAGCCCGCGCGTGCTGCTGCCGGCCAGCGGGAAGAAGTGGATGCCGTCGTGGTGCATGCCCATCTGCACCGCCTGGTCGGCGGCGCTGGCCGAGGCGTCCTCGCGCCACGCGGGCATCTGGCCGGGCACGCCGATCGGCTCGCCCCAGGCCGCGATCACGGTGGCGACATAGCCGTCGGGCACCGTGATCCTGTCGGCCGCGCTGGCCGGGATGCCCTTGAAGCCGAGCAACGGAGCGCCGGTGCGCGCACCGGCTGCGGCGCAGCCCGCCATCAGCGGCCCGAACGCCGCACCGGCGAAAGCGGCGAGACCGCCCTGCAGCCACACGCGCCGCGCCGGATCGGACACGTCGTGGATGCTGGGATTGGAGGCGCGGTTGCTGTCCTCCATCGTGTCGAAGTCCTTGGCCATTGCGCGCCCTGCCTTCTCAGAGTTTCTCGGTTTCGCCCGTCTTGGGCTGCCACTTCATCAGCCGTTTCTCCAGCCGGCCCACCAGCGCGTCGAGCAGCAACGCGAACACGGTCAGCACCAGGATGCCGGCCATCACGGTGTTGATGTCGAACGAGCCCTCGGCCTGCAGGATCAGGTAGCCGACGCCGCGCGACGAGCCCAGGTATTCCCCGACGACCGCGCCGACGAACGCCAGCCCGACGCTCGTGTGCAGCGAACTGAAGACCCAGCTGGTCGCGCTCGGCAGGTAGACATGGCGCAGCAGCTGGCGCTGCGACGCGCCGAGCATGCGCGCGTTCGCGAGCACGACCGGACTCACCTCCTTCACGCCCTGGTAGACGTTGAAGAAGACGATGAAGAACACCAGCGTGACGCCGAGCGCCACCTTGCTCGCGATGCCCAGACCGAACCAGACCGCGAAGATCGGCGCGAGGATCACGCGCGGCATGCTGTTCAGCGCCTTGATGTACGGGTCGGTGATCGCCGCGGCCATCGGGCTCAGCGCCAGCCACAGCCCGCAGCCCAGACCCAGCACGGTGCCGATGCCGAACGCCAGCACCGTCTCGAGCAGCGTGACGCCGAGGTGCTCGTAGATGTTGGCGTTGACGACGAACCAGTCCCAGATCCGGCCGAAGATCTTCAACGGCTCGCCGAAGAAGAACGCGGCCTGCTGGTCGTTCTCGAACACGATCGGCGGGATCAGCCCCGGCTTGGTCAGCAGGTGCCACAGCACGAAGATCAGCAGCAGCAGCCCGAGCTGCCAAAACCGAAGGTACTTCATGGCCGGCGAAGGTATTTCATGCCGCCAGCTGCTGCCGGTAGCCCTTGAGCACCTCGTCGCGCAGCACCGTCCAGATGGCCTGGTGCAGCTCGACGAAGCGCGGCGTCGCCCGCACCTCGGCCACGTCGCGCGGGCGCGGCAGATCGATCGCGAACTCGCCGATCGGGTGCGAGCCGGGCCCGGCGCTGAGGCAGACGACGCGGTCGCTCATCGCGATCGCCTCGTCCAGGTCGTGGGTGATGAACAGCACCGCCTTCTTCTTCGACGACCACAGGTCGAGCACCTCGTTTTCCATCAGCTGGCGGGTCTGCACGTCGAGCGCGGAGAACGGCTCGTCCATCAGGATGATGTCCGGGTCGAGCACCAGCGTCTGCGCCAGGCTGACGCGCTTGCGCATGCCGCCCGACAGCTGGTGCGGATAGCGGTCGCCGAAGCCGCCGAGACCGACGCGCTTCAGCCACTCGTCGGCCTGCGCCCGCGCATCGGCGGCACCGCGGAACTCGAGGCCGGCCGTCACGTTCTGCGCCGCAGTGCGCCACGGCATCAGGCTCTCGGCCTGGAACATGTAGCCGGCACGGCGGTTGATGCCATTCAGCGCCTCGCCAAACACGCTGACGCTGCCGCTGCTCGGCGCCAGCAGCCCGGCGGCGACATTCAGCAGCGTGCTCTTGCCGCAGCCGGTGGGGCCGACGACGCTGACGAATTCGCCCGCGCCGACCGTCAGCGACACGTCGCGCACGGCCGTGTAGCGCTGGCCCGGATCGTCCTTGTCCGCGAAGGTGCAGCTGACGTTGCCGAGGCGGAGCGCGGCGGTGGGTTCGGCGTGAGGCATGGCCGCCGACTGTACCAATCGCCCGGCCCGGCGCGATTCGGGAACACCACAGGCGGTTCCGGACGGGCCGAGTGCCGATTCGTCGGTTGGGGATGGCACAGGCGCCGCTTCGGGCCTACGCTCGTTCGGGCTGCGCCCCGCCGGGGTCGCCCATCCGCCGTCGTGGGAACCATGGACCTGCTGCCCCGCTTCCGCCGCACGCGCTCCTGGATCGAGGCCTACGGGCTGGACGTGGCGCTGGCCGTCACGTTGATCGTCGGGGTGGTGCTGCAGCAGCGCCTGAGCGCTTGGATCCGCGGCGCGGCGGCGCCCGCGACCATCGGTCTGGACCTCTTGCTCGGCATCCGGGGCTACCTGGGCGGACTGCTGCCGGCGGTCACGCTGGTCTTCGCGGCGCGGCCGCTGCTCGCCGCGCGCGGCCCGGCACGCTGGCTCGTGCTGGCCGCGGTGGTGCTGGGGGCCAGCGTCGCCGGCTGCGCGCTGATGCTGCTGTTCCAGGGGCTGGCGTGCGGCTGCGAGACCCCGGCGATGACCTCGTTCGCGGGCCTGGCGCGGCTGCACCAGGTGCTGGTGATCACCGCCACCGTCGCCGGCGTGCACGAGTTCGTGCGCGCCCGGCAGCGCGCGGCCGACGCACTGCATGCCGAGCAGCTCGAACGGGTCGAACTCGACGGCCGGCTCGCAGCCGGTCAACTGCAGGTGCTGCTGGCGCAGATCGAACCGCACTTCCTGTTCAACTCGCTGGCGAACCTGCGCCGCCTGCTGCGAACCGACAGCGCGGCCGGCCTCGCGATGCTGGCCGACCTGAAGCGCTACCTCGAGGTCGCGCTGCCGCGCATGCGCGCGGCGCAGTCGACGCTCGGCCGCGAGGCCGAGCTGGTGCGGGCCTTCCTCGCGGTGCACCAGGTGCGGATGGGGGCGCGGCTGCAGGTCGAGGTCGACGTGCCGGCGCCGCTCGAGACGCGGCCGATGCCGCCGATGATGCTGCTGACGCTGGTCGAGAACGCGCTCAAGCACGGCCTGAACCCGCTGCCCGAGGGCGGGGCGATCCGGCTCAGCGCCAGCGCCGCCGCGGGGCGGCTGCAGATCAGCGTCGCGGACACCGGGCGCGGGCTCGTGCCCGGCAGCGGCGGCGGCACCGGGCTGGCCAACATCCGCGGCCGGCTGCGCGCGGCCTACGGGGCGGCGGCGTCGCTGAGCCTGCAGCTCAACCAGCCGCGCGGCGTGATCGCGACCATCGTGCTGCCGGAGCTCGCCGGATGAGCCTGGCCTCGCCGCTGCTGCGCTGGGTCGGCCAGGCCGCTCGGGCGTTCGGCTGGCGCGACGCGGTGCTCGCGGCCGGGTTGTCGGTGTTCGTGCTCGCCTTCGGCAACAGCGGTGGCTACGTCCTGATCTCGTTGACCGAGGGCACGAACCCGATCTTCGATCCGGCCAAGACCTACGGCAAGACCCTGCTCACCTCGTTCATCGGCCGCACCCTGCCGCTGGTGTTCACGCTGCGCGTCGCGGAGGTGGCGATCGCCGACGGGGTGCGGCCGTGGCGCGCCTACCTGGCCGCGCTGCTGGTGACGCTGGCCTGTTCGCAGGCGGTGCTCCACCTGCCGATCGGGCGGATCAACCGGGCGGCCGAGCATGTCGGCCGGCACGCGTGGTTCCTGATCACCTACGCGTTCCAGTTCGGCACGATCGTCGTGATCTATGCGTTGTGGCGCGCGAGTCAGCGCACCCATGCGCGGGTGCGTGCCAGCGAAGCCGCCCGCGCCCAGGACCTGCAGCGGCTGCAGTCGGCCGAGTTGCTCGCGCTGCAGGCACGGGTCGACCCGCAACTGCTGTTCGACGCGCTCGGCCGCGTCGGCACCTTGCAGATCCACGACCCGCCCGCGGCCGACCGCCTGCTGACCGACCTGATCGCGCTGCTGCGCGCCATGCTGCCGCGCTGGGCCGACGCCGGCTCGACGGTCGAGCGCGAGTTCGCGGTCGTCCGCCGCTGGCTGGAGGTGACGCGCGCGCTGCGGCCCGACCTGCCGCGCGTCGCAGTGACGCGGGCGGAGCGCGCCAGCCGGGCGGCGCTCGCGCCGATGCTCGCGTTGCCGATGCTGCGCAGCATGATCGACCCGCCAGGGGCCGTGCGTTGTACCTGGCAGCTCGACGCCGAAGCCGCGGGCGGCCGTCTGCTGGTGACGCTCGCGGGCAGCGGCTGCGGCACCGACCCGGGCGCGGGCGCCCCCCTCGACCTCGGCCCGCTGCACGAGCGCCTCGCGTTGTTGCACGGCGAGGCGGCCCGGCTGTGGGTCACGGCCGCGCCACCGCTGCTGGTCCTCGACCTGCCGCTGGTCGAACGAACGGGGGCCGATTCGGCCCTCGCCGACGCCGCCTGACGTCGGCGTCCACGGGAGAGCCCATGCCCACCGCGCTGATCGCCGAAGACGAACCCCTGCTGGCCGCCGAACTGCGCGAGGAACTCGCCCGCCTGTGGCCCGAGCTGGCAATCTGCGCGGTCGCGCACGACGGCCACGCCGCGCTGCACGCGATCGAGCAGCACCGGCCCGACGTGCTGTTCCTCGACGTGCAGATGCCGGGGCCGACCGGCATCGAGGTCGCACGGGTCACCGGCGTGCGCGCCCACGTCGTCTTCATCACCGCGTTCGATCACTACGCGGTCCAGGCCTTCGAGGAAGGCGCGGTCGACTACCTGCTCAAGCCGCTCGACACCTCGCGCCTGGCCCGGGCGCTGCACCGCGTGCGCGAGCGCCTGCCCCGGCCGCCGGCCGACCTCAGCCGCCTGCTGGACCAGATCCGCCAGGGCCCGGGCACCGAGCGGCTGCGCTGGATCACGGTGCTGAACGGGCGCGAGATCCGGTTGATCACGGTCGAGGACATCTGCTACTTCCGCGCCGACAGCAAGTACGTCGCCGTCGTCACGGCGGACGGCGAGGCGCTGATCTCGACGCCGCTGCAGGACCTGGTGGCGCGCCTCGATCCGGCGACGTTCTGGCGCATCCACCGCGGCACGGTCGTCAATGTCGACGCGGTGAACAGCGTGCGGCGCGGCGTTTCCGGGCGCCTCGAGCTGCGGCTCAAGCAACGCCCGGAGACGCTGCGCGTCAGCAGCGCCTACACGCATCTGTTCAAGCACATGTAGCTGCGGCCGCGGCGGCGCGACGTTCATGCCGCCGTGCGGCCGATTGGTCGGCGCCGGCGCGGGTTCGTCGGCCGACGCTTTCCATCGCTCCGCCCGCGACGTACCTTGCCGTGGCCCACATCACGATCCCAGCGGAGGCCACCATGACGACGACCCTGATCCCGCGAACCCGAACGATCCACCCTGTTCTCCCCTCGGTACTGGCCGCGCTGACGCTGGTCGCCTGCGGCGGCGGCGGCAGCAGCGCCGACAGCGGTCCCACCGCGACCGTCAATGCCGCTGCGCGCACCGGCGAGAAGGCCTACGACCTGGTGCCGCTCGGCCCGAACGTGGTCTCGACCTGGCACGCGATCGCGATCGACACGATCAACGTGCCGTCCTCGCCGACCGGCGCGACGCCCGAGGAGCGCGTCGGCGGCCCCGACATCGCGACCGTGCAGGTCGCGGTCTACGACGCGGTGATCGCGATCGCCGGCACGCATCGCCCGTTCGCGACCACGCCGACGACGCCGGCCGCCGGCGCGTCGGCGCAGGCCGCGGTCGTCGAGGCCGCCTACCGCGTGCTGAAGGGACTGTTCCCGAGCCGCGGCGACAAGTACGAGGCCGCGCACGCCAGCGCGCTCGCCGCGATCGCCGACGGCGATGCGAAGGCCCGCGGCGTGTCGATCGGCGCCGAGGCGGCTGCCGGCGCGCTGGCGCTGCGCGCGAACGACGGCCGCAGCGTCGCGCTCGGGCCGTTCGTACCGGGCACGGCCGCGGGCGACTTCCGCGGCGTCAATCCGGTGAACCGCCAGTGGCCGTTCATCCGGCCCTTCACGTTGCGCAGCGCGGACCAGTTCCGGCCGGAGCCGCCACCGGCATTGAGCAGCGACGTGTACACCCGCGACTTCGACGAGTCGAAGGCGATGGGCGGCACCGTGAGCAGCCTTCGCACTGCCGAGCAGCTCGACCTGGCGCGCTTCCACACCGAATCACCCGCAGTCGCGCCGTACCGCAATCAGCGCCGCTTCGCGACCGTCAACGCCTCGCTGGCCGACAACGCGCGGCTGCTCGCGATCCTGAGCGTCGCCCTCGCCGATGCGACGATCGGCTGCTTCGACGCGAAATACCACTACGGGTTCTGGCGCCCGACCAGCGCGATCACGCTGGCCGACACCGACGGCAACGCCGCCACCACCGCCGACCCGGCCTGGACACCGGTCGTGCCCACGCCGAACCACCCGGAATACCCGGCCGCGCACGGGTGCGTCAGTTCCGCCACCGCCGAGTCGCTGCGCGAGTTCTACGGCACCAAGAAGCTGTCGTTCGACTGGGACAGCACGGTCGCCTCGGTGGTGCAGAAGACGCGCCACTACGACTCGACCGACGCGTTCCTGCGCGACATCGTCGACGCGCGGGTCTACGGCGGCATGCACTACCGCAACTCGGGCGAGGCCGGCGTGCAGCTCGGGCGCAAGACGGCGCAGTGGGTGATGCGGTATCACTTCGAGGCGAAGTGATCCGCGTCCGGCCCTGCTACGCCTTCGGGTACTTCGCGGCCGCCTTGCGCGCGTACTCGTTGGTGTAGATCGCCGCCAGGTCGATCTTGGCGCCGGCGATCTCCGGGTCGATGCTGGCCAGCGCGCGGCGCGCGGTCTCGGCGCCGGCCTCGGGGAACAAGCCATCGGCCGACAACGCCCCCTTCGCGGCGAGGAATGCGTCGACATACACCGCGCGGTCGCCCAGCAGGTAGCTCTCGGGCACGGCCTTGATGATGTCGCCGGCGCCGGCCTGATGGATCCAGCGATCGGCGCGCACGATGGCGTTCGCGATGGCTTGCGCGGTGGCCGGGTTCTTGTCGAGGAAGCTCTGCGGCGCGTACATGCAACCGGCCGGCATCGGCCCGCCGAAGACCCGGTCGGCCTCGGCGACGACGCGGGTGTCGGAGACGATCTTCAGGTCGCCGGAGCGGGCCAGCAGCGTGATCACCGGGTCGAGGTTGCTGATCGCGTCGATCTGCCCGGCGCGCATCGCCGCGACCGCGCCGTTGCCGGCGCCGACGCCGACGATCGCCACGTCGCCCGGCTTCAAACCGGCCTTGCCGAGCACGAAGTTCGCGAGCACGTTGGTCGACGACCCGGGGGCGGTGACGCCGAGCTTCTTGCCCTTCAACTCGGCGACGTTCTTGAAGCCCGGCATGGTCTTCGGGTTGATGCCGAGCACGATCTGCGGCGCGCGGCCCTGCAGCACGAACGCGCGCAGCCGCTGGCCCTTCACCTGCATGTTGATCGTGTGCTCGAACGCGCCGGAGACCACGTCGGCGCTGCCGCCGATCATCGCCTGCAGCGCGCGCGAGCCGCCGGCGAAGTCGGCGATGGTCACGTCCAGCCCCTCCTGCTTGAAGTAGCCGAGGCTCTCGGCGATCGTCAGCGGCAGGTAATAGAGCAAGTTCTTGCCGCCCACGGCGATCGTGATCTTGGGCTTTTCGAGGTTCTGCGCGCACACGAGCGACGGCAGCGCGATCATCGCGCTGGCGGCCGCCACGAAACTTCGGCGTTGCATCGGTGGGTTCTCCATGGTTTGAAGGGTCGAATCTAGCCGCGGCGACCGCATCGCAACAGCGGGGAAACGCACCCCGTCCGACGCCGCACGGGCGCGGCCCGTAGAATGAATTTCAATGAAGTCGCTGTCCGTGTGGTCGATCCTCGCGCTGCTCTGCACGTTCGGCCTCGGGACCGGCGCGGCCGCCCAGCCCGCCGCGGCGCCCACCGCGGCGGCCTCGGCGCCGATCTCTTTGTCGGCACGCAAGGTCTACGAGCAGGCCCGCTCGCAGCTCGTGCAGATCCGCACCGTGCTCAAGGGGCGCGCGAGCCAGACCTCGGTCGGCTCGGGCTTCCTGGTCTCGGGCGAGGGCCACATCGTCACCAACTTCCACGTCGTCGCAGAGGCGGCGCTCAAGCCCGAGCACCACGACCTGGTCTATGTCACCGCCGACGGCCGCGAGGCGCCGCTGGCGATCCTGCAACTCGACGTGCTGCACGACCTGGCGCTGCTGAAGACCGCCGACCCCGGCAAGCCGGCCGCCCCGTTCGACGCGCTCGCGTTCCGTCCCGACGCGCAGCCGCTGTCGCAGGGCGAGCGCATCTACTCGCTCGGCAACCCGCTCGACGTGGGTTTCGCGGTCACCGAGGGCACCTACAACGGGCTGGTGCGGCGCAGCTTCTATCCGCAGATCTTTTTCGGCGGTGCGCTCAGCGGCGGCATGAGCGGCGGGCCGGCGCTCGACGAACAGGGGCGCGTGATCGGCATCAACGTGGCGCGGCGCGTCGACGGCGAGCAGGTCAGCTTCCTGGTGCCGGCGAGCTTCGCGGTCGCGCTGCTGGCGCGCGGGCGCGAGGCCGTGCCGATCAAGACCGCCGCGTACGGCCTCGTGACCGACCAGCTGATGCAGCACCAGGCGCTGCTGACCGAGCGCTTCATCGCGCAGGGCTGGAAGCCGATGACCCACCCGCGCTACAAGGTGCCGGTGCCGATCGACCAGTTCATGCGCTGCTGGGGCAGCAGCGAGCCGTCCCGCACCGGCGGCCTCGACCTCGAACGCTCCGACTGCGTGATGGACACGCGCATCTTCGTCGGGGACTACACGACCGGCGCGATCGGCGTGCGCCACGAGAGCTACGACGGCAGCAAGCTCGGCACGCTGCGCTTCGCGGCGCGCTACGCCGCGAGCTTTCGCAACGAGAGCTTCACGCGGCTGCGCGCGGAACACCAGACCAAGCCGCAGTGCCGCGAGGACTATGTCGACCGGGGCGGGCTGCCGCTGCGTGCAGTGGTCTGCCTGCGTGCGTACAAGAAGCTGCCGGGGCTGTACGACCTGGCCGTGCTCGTGGCCACGCTCGACCAGGCGCAGGCCGGCGTCCAGGGTCGCTTCGATGCGCAGGGGCTGAGCTTCGCGAACGCGCAGCGGCTCGCGAAGTACTACCTCGAGGCCTACCAATGGGTGAAGTAGGCCCAGCCACGCTGGCCGTGGTCGACGTGCTCGACCGCGACGGCCACCCGCGCCAGACCTTCACGGTGCACGCGTGGCCGCTGCGCATCGGCCGCGCGCTGGACAACGACATCGTGCTGGGCGACGCGCACGTCGCGCCGCACCACCTGAGCATCGTGCCCGACACCGCGGGCCTGGCGCTGGAGGTCGCCGACACGCGCAACGGCGTCGCGCTCGGGCGCCGGCACCTGGGCCGCGGAGAGCGCGCCGCGCTCGCGACCGACGGTGCGCCGATCGAGCTGATGCTGGGTCGCACGCCGTTGCGCCTGCGCCTGTCGGGCCAGGTGGTGGCGCCCGAGGTCGCGCTGGCGCCGGAGGGGTCGCTGAATCGGCGCATCGGCAGCCTGCTGCTGGCCGCCTTGCTGCTGATCGGCGGCACGCTGTTCGCGACCTACCTCGACACCGACCCCGACGGCTTGGCGCGTGCCGCCGGCAGCGCGCTGCTCGCCGGCCTGCTCGGCGCGGCGGTGTGGTGCAGTTCCTGGGCGCTGCTGTCCAAGACCTTCACGCGCCAGGCACGCTTCGGCTGGCATCTGCGCGTGTTCCTGTATGCCAGCCTCGCCTTGATGGCGGTCGCCGTGGTGCCGGCGCTGCTCGCGTTCGCGTTCTCGTGGCCATGGCTGACCGATTTCGATTTCGTCGGCTCGATCGTCGTGATCGCCACCGCGCTGTACTTCCACTTGCTCGCGGTCGAACAGACGAAGCACCGCATGCTCAAGTGGGCCGCGGCGACCTGCGCGGTCGTCGGCGTGGCCGTCGCGTTCTGGTTCAACGTGCAGCGCACCGACCAGTTCGGCGACGAGCTCTACATGAGCCACCTGTTCCCCCCCGCATTGCGGCTGGCTCGCCCGGTGCCGGTCGAGACCTTCGTCGACGCCCTCGCGACACTGCAAACCCAGCTCGACAAGAAGGCGAAGGAACCGGCGCGCGGCGATGACGGCCCGCGCGCCGACGACGAGTGACCGTCCACCCCCAAGAACACACAGGAGACCCCATGACCACGACTTCCCCATCCGCCCCCCGCACCGTCCTCGTGACCGGCGGCGGGCGCGGCATCGGCGCCGCGACGAGCTGGCTCGCCGCCCAGCGGGGCTGGGCCGTGGCGGTGAACTACACCCACGGCACGGCCGCCGCGCAAGGGATGGTCGCGCGCATCCGCGACGCCGGCGGCACGGCGCTGGCCGTGCAGGCCGACGTCGCCGACGAGGCGCAGGTGCTGGCGATGTTCGCGGCGATCGACGCCGAGCTGCCGCCCCTGGGCGCGCTCGTCAACAACGCCGGCGTCGTCGACCTGCAGACCCGCATCGACGCCATCACGATGGAGCGCCTGCAGCGCATGTTCTCGATCAACGTGTTCGGCAGCTTCATCTGCGCGCGCGAGGCGATCAAGCGGATGTCGACCACGCACGGCGGCAGCGGCGGCAGCATCGTCAACCTGTCGTCCGCGGCGGCCCGCCTCGGCGCACCGGGGCAGTACGTCGACTACGCCGCGGCCAAGGGCGCGATCGACGTGTTCACGATGGGTCTGGCCAAGGAAGTCGCGACCGAAGGCATCCGCGTCAACGCGGTCCGGCCGGGCCTGATCGAGACCGAGATCCACGCTTCCGGCGGCACGCCCGACCGCGCCAAGCAGATGGCGCCGATGGTGCCGATGCAGCGCACCGGCAGCGCCGAGGAAGTCGCCGAGGCGATCGTCTGGCTGATGTCCGACGCGTCGAGCTACACCACCGGCAGCGTGCTCGACGTGACCGGCGGACGCTGAGACACTCCGGCGGCAACACGACTCGCGTCGGCCGCCATGAACGACACCCCGGAACGGATCGCAGCGACGATCGCTGCACTCGAGGCCCAGCGCGGCCTGCTCGGCGACGTCGTGGTCGACACCGCGCTCGCGCCGCTGCGCCACGCGCTCGCGGCGCTGCAGAACGCGACGGCGCAGCAGCTCAAGCAGGTGTCGGTGCTGTTCGTCGATGTCGTCGGCTCGACTGCGATCGGCCAGAAGCTCGCGCCCGAGGACATCCACACGGTGATGGACGGCGCGCTCGAGCGCTTCACCTCGATCGTCGAATCGCGCGGCGGTCGCGTGCTGCAATACACCGGCGACGGCATGCTCGCGGCCTTCGGCACCGACGCCTCGCTCGAGGATGACGCCGAGAGCGCGGTCCTCGCGGGTCTGGGCATCCTGGCCGAAGCCAAGGCCATGGCGCCACGCGTCCGCCGCGAGCACGGCATCCCCGATTTCGACGTGCGCGCCGGCATCCACACCGGCACCGTGCTGCTGGGCGGCGGCGTCGATGCGGAGGGCAGCATTCGCGGCTCGGTCGTCAACGTGGCGGCGCGCATGGAGCAGTCGGCGCCTGCCGGCGGGTTGCGCATCAGCCTGGCGACCTACCGTCAGGTGCTCGGCGCGCTGGACTGCGAGGAGCAGGCCCCGATCGCCGTCAAGGGCGTCGAAGCGCCGGTGCGCAGCTACCTGGTGCGTGGGGTGCGCCCGCGCGCGCAGCGCGAATCCGGTCGCGGCCTGGGCGGCGTTCGTACGCCGCTGATCGGCCGCGACCGTGAACTCGGGCGGCTGCATGCCGCCTTCCGCGTCGCGGCCGAAGGCGGCCGGCTGCAGGCCGTCACCATCGTCGGCGAGGCGGGGCTGGGCAAGACGCGGCTGCTCGCGGAATTCCGTGCCGAACTGGCCCGCGAATCGCGCGCGGTTCATCTGCTTCTCGGCCAGGCCCATCCACGCAGCGCGCTGCAACCCTACGGCATGCTGCGGGACCTGCTGCTGCGTCAGCTCGACATCGCCGATACCGACAGCGCCGATGACGCGCGCAGCCGCTTCGTCGCCGGCCTCGCGCCGCTGCTGGGCGAGGCCGGCGAAGCTCCCGCGCACCTGGTCGGACACCTGATCGGCCTCGATTTCTCCGGCAGTCCCCACATCGGGCCGCTGCTCGGGGACGCGCAGCGAATCCGCGACCAGGCCTTCGCGGTGGTGGGCCAACTGGTGCGCGGCCTTGCCCGCGGCACGGGCCGGCCGGTGGTGCTGGAGGTGCTCGACGACCTGCACTGGGCCGACGGCGGCTCGCTCGCCTGCGCCCGCTACCTGCTCCAGTCGAACCGCGACACGCCGTTGCTGTTGCTGTTCCTGACCCGCCCCGAACTGTTCGAGCAGCATCCCGACTGGGCCGACGCCGACCCGTTGCACCAGCGCCTCGACCTCGCGCCGCTCGACCGCGACGACAGCATCCGGCTGGCCGAGACACTGTTGCAGCGCATCGAGCAGGTGCCCGAGGCGCTGCGCGCGCTGATCACCACCGGCGCCGAGGGCAACCCGTTCTACATGGAGGAACTGGTCAAGATGCTGCTCGACGACGGCGTGATCGTTGCCGACGCCGAGGGCTGGCGGGTGCAGGCGGACCGGCTGCTGCGCGCAAGCGTGCCGCCGACGCTGACCGGCGTGCTGCAAGCGCGGCTCGGCGCGCTCGGCCGCGCGGAGCGTTCGGCGTTGCAGCACGCGGCCGTGATCGGGCAGGTGTTCTCCGACCAGTCCCTTGCCGCCCTCGACGCCGCCGCACCTGCGGCATTGCCCGCGTTGCTGCACAAGCAGCTGATCGTCCGGCGCGACGGGTCGGGCAGCGACGGTGGGCAGGAGTACGCGTTCAAGCACAACCTGTTGCACCAGGTCGCCTACGACTCGGTGCTCAAGGGGCCGAAGCGCGCCGGGCACCGTGCGATGGGCAGCTACTGGAGCGCCCGCGCCGAGGTGCAATCGCCGCAGGCGGTGACGCCGGCCTCGTGCCGCGCGCTGGCGGAGGTGCACTACCACCGCTGCATCGCGGACCTGCCCGAGTACGTCGGCTGGTTCGACACGCAGTTCTACAACTACCTGAATGCCTACGCGGGGCCGACCCTGCGCCCGCTCGCCGAGGGCCTGATCGGCCTGTGCGAAACCCAGTTCGGCGCCGATCATGCCGAGACCGCGAAGGCGCTGACCAACCTCGCACGGGTCTGCGTGCAGCAGGGCGACGTGGCACGCGCCGAGCCGCTGCTGCGGCGCGCGATCGCGATCCAGCAGGTCGCTCCGGGGCCGGACCATCCCGATACCGCGCGCACCGTCGCCGTGCTCGGCGGCCTGTACGTCGGCCGCGGCGATCACCGGGCCGCGGAACCGGAATTCAGGCGCGCGCTCGCCATTCGCGAGCGGGCCCTGGGCCCCGAACATGCGCTGACGGTCGGCACGCTGGACCTGCTGGCCAGCACCGTCGGCGAACTCGGGCGCAACGACGAGGCCGAGCTGCTGAGCCGGCGCGTGCTCGAGATCCGCGAGCGGCTGCTCGGCTCCGATCACCCGGACACGCTGTTCGCCCTCACCGCGCTCGGCGACGTGCTGTCGAAGAAGCAGGACCACGCTGCCGCCGAACCGCTGATCCGCCGCGCGCTGACCGCGCAGCAGCGCACCTTGCCGGCCGAACATCCGAACACCGGCTTGTCGATGTGGAACCTGGCCGAGGCGCTGCGCGGGCTCGGGCGTCTGGCCGAGGCCGAACCGCTGGCGCGCGGCAGCCTGGCCATGTGGGAGAAGACGCTGGGGCCGCAGCACGAATGGACCGCCTGGAGCCTCGGCAGCCTCGCACGCCTGCGCCTCGATCAGGGTGATGCCGCCGATGCCGAAGTGCTGGCCCGGCGGGCGCTCGAAATCCACGAGCGCGCGCTCGGCAGCGAGCACGCCACCGTGGCCGAGACGCTCGTCCTGCTCGGTCAGGCGCTGCTCGCCCGCGGTGAGCGCGCACTGGCGCGGCCGCTGCTGGAGCGCGCGCTGATGATCCAGTCGACCCGCCCCGATGCCGAGGAAGCGATCCGCCGGACCCGTGCCTTGCTGACCCGGGCACGCGTCCGAGCAAGGCGCGGTTGACCGCCACAAACGGGCTTTCCCCGCGCGCGACCGCGGGGGTCAAATGCAACTTTTTGTGAAGTTCTTGGGGTATCCAAGCCGGTAGACGAGCGTCATAGTCCGCGACATCAAACGCTACCGACGTTTGCAGAGGCGGACATGAACCACGCGAACTCGGCTGCGCGCCGGCTGGCCGGCATCACCCTCGCCATCGCAGCCGCCTGGCCGCTGCAGCCCGCGCAGGCGCAGTTTTTCACGTCCAGCGGGTCGGTCTCGACCTTCCCGACCAACTTTCCCATCAACCCGGCCGCGCCAGTGCTGGACTTCACCGGCAACACGCTGTCGGTGGGCAACGCTGCGCCGGGGAGCTTCTCCGCACTGACCGGCGCCCTGCTCAAGGCCGACATGTTGACGGTCGCCAATGCCGGCAACGGGAGCGGCACGGTGACCGTCACCGGCGCCGGCACCGTGGCGCAATTCGGCGGCACGAACAACCGCCTCGAGATCGGCAACTGGGGCACCGGCACGCTCACGGTGTCGGCCGGCGCGCTGGTCGACGCGACGCTCAATGCCGCCGCCTGCAGTACCGGCTTCTGCTACGGCTTCGTCGGCAACGGCGCCGGCTCGACCGGCACGCTGAACGTCATCGGGGCCGGCTCCGAGGTGCGCACATTGCGCAACTTCGTGGTCGGCCAGGCCGCGGTGTTCACCCAGGCCCGCGACGGCTTCGACTTCGGCACACCCGGCGGCACCACCACGGCCGCGGTCAATGTCCTCAACGGCGGCACGCTGCGCACGCAGAACGTCTCGGCCGGCGTGGGACCGTACGGCGGCAGCGCCGCGCTCGGCACCGAGCAGGCGTTCGCGACGATCGTGGTCGATGGCGCGGGCTCGCAGTGGATCGCCACGCGCAACACCATCGACAACACCGGCGCGTTCTTCGCCGCGGGAAGCGGCGCCGGCGGCCATGCCGACATCACCGTGCGCAACGGCGGCCAGCTGATCGTCGACGGCACCGGCGGCGCCAGCACCAACTTCGACAGCCTGGTGCTGGGCACGAACGGCGGGCAGGGCCAGCTGACCGTGACCGGTGTCGGCTCCGCGGTGAAAGTGCAGGGGAACAACCCGAACATCGCCATCGGCGTGAACGCCGCGAGCAGTCAAGGTGCGATGAGCGTGCTGAGCGGGGCGACCGCCTCGGCCATGTTCGTGACCGTGGGGCGCAATGGTGGCAACGGAACGCTGACGATCGACGGCGCCAACTCGACGATGACGCTCAGCGGCGTGGGAACGCCGACCAGCAACGGTGCCGCGGGCATCAACATCGCACGCGATGGCGGCACCGGCCAGGTGACAGTGAGCAACGGGGGCAGCCTGCTGATCAGCGACGGCGGCGCGGACTCGAGCACCGGCAGCGGCAGCCCGTTCATGAACATCGGCCGCGATGCCGGTTCGTTCGGCGCGATGACGATCGCGGGGCCTGGCTCGCTGGTGCAGGTCACCTCGACATCGATCGCGCCGAGCGCCGGCCTGCCGGACAACTTCAACCCCTTCGTCGCGGTCGGGCGCTTCGCCGGCGCGAGTGGCAGCCTGACCGTCAGCGGCGGCGGGCAGCTGGTGCTGCAGGGCAACGCGCTGTCGACGGTCGCGAACTCGCACGACACCACGCTGCTGATCGGCGGCCAGAACGGCGCGACCGCCGGCGGCACCGGCACGGCGACGGTGACCGGCGCGGGCTCGGCGATCCGGGTGCAAGGTGTCGACGCGTTCATCGGCGTCGGCCGCGGCGCGGGCGCCAATGGCACGCTGAACGTGACGAACCAGGGCACGGTCACCGCCACCAGCCTGCTGATCGGCGACACCGGCGGCACCGGGACCGTCACGCTCAACAACGGCACAGTGGCGCTCGCCGGCGTGAGGACCGACAACGTCAACCTCGGCGCCGGCGTCACCGTCGGGCGCGGCACGGGTGGCAGCGGCCAGCTGAACCTGAGCAACGGCTCGGTGTTCACGATCACCAATCTGGTGTCGCCGGGCGGCATGGCGGTCGGCGGCGATCAGTTCGTGGGCGGCGGCACCGGCGCCGTGTCGCTGAGCGGCGGCTCGTCGATTCAGATCCTGGGGCCGGTGCCGGGTGGCGGCGTGACCGTCGGGCGAGATGGCAACGGCACGATGACGCTGGCGGGAGGGAGTTCGCTGCTGATCGGCCCGACGCGCGGGATGTCGATGGGCTCCGAGGTCGGCGGCGTCGGTACCGTTTCCGTGACGGGCGGCTCGGCGATCGTCGCCGGCGGCATGAACCTCGGCACGGTCGCCGGCGCCTCGGGCACGCTGACGATCAGCGGCGCCGGGTCGAACGTGACGCTTTCCGGTACCGGCACCAACGGCATCCCGAGCGCTGCGTTCGCGACCGTGGGCCGCGGCGGTAACGGCACCGCGACGGTCAGCAACGGCGGAGTCTGGTCGATCTCCGACGGCGGCGGCGACACACGATCGGGCGACAGCAGCCCGGGAATGAATGTGGGTCGTGACGCGGGCTCGTTCGGCAGTCTGACGATCAGCGGCCCGGGCTCGCTGGTACAAATCGCGTCGACTTCCCTGGCCCTCCCGGCCGGCGTGCCGGACAATTTCAATCCGTTCATGGCGGTCGGTCGCTTTGCGGACGCGACCGGCCAGCTGTTGGTCTCCGGCGGCGGCCAGTTGCTGATGCAAGGCAACGCCGTTTCGACGGTGGCGGACAACCGTATCACCTACCTCGGCATCGGCGGATTCAGCGACACCGTCGGTGGCGGCTCCGGCTCGGCGACGGTCACGGGCGCCGGCTCAGCGATCGCGGTGTCCGGCAGCGACGCGTTCATCTCCGTGGGGCGCGGAGCCGGTGCGAGCGGCCAATTGACCATCAACAACGGCGGTTCGGTCAGCGCGACCAACATGAACGTCGGCCGCAGCGAGGGCTTCGGGAGCCTGACGGTCAACGCCGGCACCTTGTCCATGACCGGACAGCAGACGGGGAGTGTGCTGAGCGGCGCATCGCTGTCGATCGGTAACCGCGGCGGCACCGGCACCGCGACGATTTCGAACGGCAGCACCGTCACGATTTCCAATCCGGGCTCCGCCGGCGCCAGCCTGAATATCGGTGGCACGCCGGTGAATCCCCTCGGCACCGGCACCCTCAATGTGAGCAACTCGACGATCAACGTGATCGCACAACCGGGCCTGGCGTCGATGCGGGTCGGTCACGACGGTACCGGCACCGCGACGATCAGCGCGAGCACGGTCAACATCGGCAGCCTGACTGCGACGGCCGCCGACGGCTCGGTGATCATCGCCGGCCAGCCCGGCTCGACCGGCACGCTGACGCTGAGCGCCGGGACGGTGCTGAACACGGGCTATGTCGGCGTCGGCGCCACGCCGAGCGCGGTGGTCGGCGTGCAGAACCCCGGCGGCACCGGCCAGTTGATCCTGAACGACAGCACGGTCAACACGACGACCTTCGAGATCGGCGCGCTCGGGCTGCTGAGCGGCGATGGCGGCGTGATCAACGCGAGCGGCAACGTGATCGTCGGCGGCACGATCAGCCCGGGCAACTCGCCGGGTCGCATCACGATCAACTGCAACCTGATCACGCTGGACGGCAGCCGCCTGGTGCTCGACATCCTCGACACCGGCGCGGGCTACAGCATCGACCACCTGATCATCGGCAACGATGCGACCTTCGACCTGAGCAAGCTGCAGGTGATCTTCAACTTCCTCGGCAACACCGACCCGACGGCGTTTGCCGCCAGCGGTGGTTTCGACCTCGACAACTTCATCGAGTCGCAGAACCTGCTGACCGGCGAGATCACCGGCCTGTCGACGGTGTTCGGCGCCGGCCAGGACTGGTCCACGGTGATCGACGGCAGCCGCATCGCCGCCCAGTCCGACGTGTTCGATGTCACCAGTCTGCGGCTGAGCGCCGACGGTTCATTCGCAGTCACCACCGCGGCGATCCCCGAGCCCTCGACCTGGGCACTGATGCTCATCGGCATGGCGCTGATGGGCGTGGCGGCGCGGCGCCGCGCGCTCAACGCGGCCGGCCGCTAGCTTTCTTTGCGACGCGGCGCGGCGCCGCCTTCTTGGCTGCCGTCTTCTTGGCTGCCGCCTTCTTGGCTGCCGCCTTCGCGGGCGCCTGTCGGGTCGCCTTCTCCGTTGCGGGCGGAACCGGTTGCGTCGGCGACGCGCCATTGTTCGCACGCGCATGCGGCCGATCCCGCCGCGGCGCGCGGCCGGGCTGGACGCGCTGCACCAGGTCGAGCAGCCGGGTCGCGGTGCGCGCCAGCGCCTCGTCGCCGAAGCGCAGCACCGACAGCGCATCGCACAGCCGCGACATCAGCTCCATCTGTGACACCATCGCCTCGATCTGAGATGGCTTGACGGTGATGTTCAGCATCGCGTCGGCATATGCGCGTGCGACCTCCTCGAACACCGCGCGGCCGGCCTCGCCGGACTGGCTGAACTGGCCGTCGAGCACGCGTTCGATCAGGAGCGCTTCCGGCTGCGTGACCGCGTCCCACAGGTTCGGCGTGGTGTTGAAGCCTTGCTCGGCCGCACGCCGGCACTGCTGCGCCAGTTCGACCGCGGCGCCGAGGTTGTCCGGGCTGGCCCAGTCGGTCAATGCGTCCAGCGCCAGCCGGTTCAGCGCATGGTACGGGCTGAAGCCATCGCTGCCCGGGCTGCCCTCGCCGCTCTGGTAGGCGGCGATGGCGCGCAGCAGGCAGTCCTCCATCGCATGGCGAACGGCGTCCTTCGCGGCCTCGTCCAGACCCCCGGCGAGGAGCCGGCGCGCATGGTACGTGGCCTTGTGTTTCAGCGCGCTGCCGCGCAGCGCGGCGCGCTCGCGGTGCGGCGCCAGCGCGGGCGCGCGCACGGCGTCGGAAGCGCCGGCCCCCTGGGCAGCCTCGGCCGCCTGCTCGGCGTTGCGCACCACCGCATCGAGGCCGTCGAGGCGTTCCAGCGCCACGTCCATCAGGCGCGCCGCTTCATGCGCGCCCGGTTCGCCGGCGCGTCCGGGCACGATCTCGGCCTCGGCGCGCTGCTCACCGAGCTTGATCTCGACGTTCGCGAGCTTTTCGATGTCCTGGATCGGCACCAGGCCGGTCGTGTCCACGGCCTGCACCGCGCGCAGCAGGCACTCGCGCGCCAGCTCGTACTGGCCGAGTTCGAACCAGGTGCGGCCAAGCGCCGACTGCAGCTGCGGCAGGTACTGCCAGCTTGGCGGGCAGCGCTCGCGCAGCAGCACGTCGATCGCGGTGACCTGGCTGCGGCGTTCGGCGTCGGAGAGCTTGTCGCGGCGGCGGGACAGGTCGGCGCGGCGGCGCGCCAGCTCGTCGAGCAGTTCCTCCGGCGAGACGACGGGATCGCCGCCGGCGCCGGCCGGCGTGTCGGCGGCACGCGGCTCGGCCAGCCAGCTCGGCTCGCCGTAGGCCTGGAACGCGCCCCAGGTGATGTCCTCGGGGTGCTCGCGCCAGACGGCCTCGCGCGCCTTGAACGCGGCCTCGCCGAACGGCAGCCGGTCGAGCAGCAGGCGCTCGTAGAAGCTCTGGCCGAAGAAACGCGCCGAGTCGTCGTTGACGGCCCAGCCCGCGACGATCACGCAGCGCACCCCGATCTCGATCAGCTCGCGCGCGATGCTCGCCGCCAGCTTGTTGCCGCGCCCGCCGCCGCTGTCGATCTGGCCGAGGTGGCAGCAGTTCAGGAACACGAGATCAGGGACCGTCTCCATCGCCGCGATCTCGGCGGCGGTGATGAGCAACCCGCCCGACAGCAGCACGCCGCTGCGGTGCCGGCCGTCGACATGCGGCAGGTCGAACACGCCGTGCGCCGAGATGTGCAGGATGCGCCACGGCTGCGCGAACAGCTTGGTCAGCACGTGCGCGGCCAGCTGGTCGGGGCCGATGGCGGTCTCGACCTGGTAGCCCATGCTCGCGAGCACGCCGCCGACGGCCTCGGCCTCGGCTTGCGCGCCGGAAAGCGGCGGCGGGGCCTGCGTCGGCCGGCCTTCGAACAGCGGGAACGCGTCGGTGAAGCCGGCGACCGACGGGTTGCCGATCACCAGCGCGCGCCGCTCGATGCCCTGCCGCACCTGGTTGCGGAAGGTGCCGGTGGTGAGCTGGCGAACGACCGCGGTGCGCAGCGCGAGCGGACGCTTGTCGTCGTCGGCGCGGCCGCTCTCGTCGGCCAGCATCAGCTCCCAGGGCAGGTTGGCGGTGCAGCCGTCGACGACGAGCACGACGCGCGCGAGCTGCCTCGCCGCGTCCTTGAAGTCGTGCGGCACCATCAGCTGGAACAGCATGCGACCGAAGTCCTCGTTCCAGGTCGGGTTGTGGATCTGCTCGGCGACCAGTTGCTCGATGAGCCCGGGCTGGCGCTGCAGCGCGATCGACTCCGAGCGCGCGCGCTGGCCCACGTAGGTGAAGCGCAGCCGGTCGGCAATCGGCGCCGGCATCCGCGCCAGCAGCGGCGGCGGCGCGCCCCGCGGCGGCTGGACATCCTGCTCGCCCTGGTCCGCGTCGGCAATGATCAGGCGTGGCCAGTAGCTCGAGCTGCGCTCGTCGGACAGGCGCAGCCGCATGCCCTCGCCTTGGGTGAGCTCGCTGCGGCACACCAGCATCGCGCCGTGCTTGGTGGCGAGCGTCGCGAGTTGCGGCGCGAGCTTGCGCAGCGCGTAGACGGCGCTGATCGCCGTGTCGATGTAGAGCTCCACGATGTCGAGCCGGTCGATGTGGATCGCCAGCCCCGTGGTCTCGAAGAACTTGGCGTTGGCCTGCATCACGCCACGCACCAGCGCCTCGACCGAGGCGGCCACGGTCAGGTTGGCCGACGAGTTGAAGCCGATCAGCAGCGTGGCGAGCGGCACCTTGCGCGGCGCGTTGCCGAGCACGTCGATCACCTGCAGCAGGTAGCGCAGCGCGCCGGTGCGCACCGCGTCGGTCAGGTCGAGCGGGCTCAGCGCCCGGTCGTACGAGCCGAGGCCCGTGACGACCGCCCCGCTCAGGCTGCCGCGCCGGCGCTCGAGCTCGTTCGGCACGCGCAGCACCACCGTGGCGGTGCCGCGTGCACCGGCATACATGCCCAGGCTGTAGCGCTCGCTGAGGTCGTTGTCGAGCAGCTCGCGGTCGATCAGCGATTCGGCGCCGGCGATCGGATCGCGCTCGTAATGGCCGACCATGATCGGCTGCGAGATGAAGCGCAGGTCCATCGCCCGCACGCTGACTTCGAGTCGGCGCTTCGGACGCGGCGGCACGCGGTTGCGACGCGAGCCGCCCATCAGGCCGCGCTGCAGCGCGTCGGGGTCGTCGGCGGTCGGCGGGCCGGCGTCGTAGGTGATCGGCAGCGGCTGCTGGATCGCGCGCACCGCCGGCGGGCTGGTGCTCAGCCGCGCGGTCGAGCCGGCGCTGAGCAGGTCGGCCAGCGCCTCGAAATATTCCTTGGTCGACGGCAGGTCGCCGTGGGCCGCCGGCAGGTAGTAGTAGCGGCCGATGCCGCCGATGCGGCCCGACTCCCAGCTCACGGTGCCGTCGCCACGCGTGGTGCCGACCATCTTGAGGCGCACGCCGCCCCGACCGTCGGGCTCCTCGCGCACCCCGCAGGGCGTGTTCGGCGCGACGCCGAAGACGTAGATGCTCTTGCCCTCGTACTCGGCCGGCAGCTTCGGCGTGTCCAGGCCATCGGCGGCCCACAGCCAGCTCGCCTGGTCGAGCACGTCCTGCGCCGGCGTGCCGGCGTGGTGGTCGCCGAACCAGAGATCGGTGACCTTCTCCTTCATGGCGACCCAGGTGTCGGCCTGCTGGTAGGCGTAGTGGCCGCCGCCCCCTTCCAGCCCCTGGAACATGTCGACGAAGCCGGGCTTGGGCAGCAGCTGCAGCGCGCCGCGGAAGCCGGCGACGATGTCGAGCACCTGCTGCATGTCGTGCCGCATGTCGAGCCGCACCAGCGTGCGCAGCGTGTCGCCCTTGCCGATCACGTTCTCGACCATCGAGTGCGCGCCCTGGTTCGGCGTGCCCAGCATCACGAAGCGCGCGCCGTCGCGCGCCATCAGCGCGTCGATCACCGAACGGCGCTTGTGGATCGTCGCACGCACCACCAGCCCGCCCATGCTGTGCGCGAGCAGGCGGATCGGCTGCTGCGTCTCCTTCATCAGGCGGTCGAGGAACTCGCCGAAACGCTCGGCCAGCACGTCGAGCGGCTGGCGCCAGTCGTACGGGAACGGCTCGACGCGGTGGCTCGCGGCCAGGTGCTCGCAGACCTTGCCGTAGAACATCGCGAACAGCGATTCGGCCTCGACCGACGGCTCGCCCCAGGCGATCTTCGCGAGGCCGCCGGAAGCGATGTCCAGCGGGTCGAACCAGACCCGGTCGCGCCCGGCGGCCTGCAGGTGCGAGCCCATCACGCCCGGCAGCACGACGACGACCGGGCGGTCCGCCGCCGACGCGTCGCGACTCGGCGCGGAATTGGCGAGCGCCTGGGCGAACTCGGTCGGCGTGGGCAGGCCGCGGAAGACGGTGAGCTCCGCCGGCTCGCGCACGATCAGCCAGTCGCGCAACGCCGCGCGGGTGTCGATGTTGGCGAAGTAGCGGAAATGCGAGACATCCGCACCGCGATCGAACAGCACGCGCGCCTCGGCCTTGGGCGCGATGCCGGCGAGCATCGACGTGGTGTTGACGACGAGGTCGTTGTCCTCGTTGTCGAACAGCAGGAAGTCGGTCAGCAGCACGCCCAGGCGCCTGAGCATGTTGCCGCCCTGGATGTCGCCGGCGATCACCGCCATCTGCGTGCCGGCGCGCACCGGCGCGTCGCGCAGCAGGCGGGCCATCGGCGAGTCGGGCAGCATCGCCTCGATGCCGGGCACCACGTGCGCGTTGGTGCGGTTCTTCGCGATCTCGCAGACGACGCGCTTGAATGCGGAATAGATCGGGCTGCCGAAGAAGAACGGCACCAGGCCGATCAGGCTCAGGATGCCGCTCAGGAAGACATCGAGGTTGCCGCTCGCCAGCAGCGTGCCGGCCGCAGGGCTCGCGGCGCGCACATAGCGCTGGACGGTGATCTTGCGATCGGCGAGCACGTTGGCCAACACACGCAATTGCGCCTGCTGCTCCTTGTGCGCCTTCTTCAGTTCGCCGATGACACGGCGCGCTTCCTCGGGATCGGCATCGCCGGTGCCCTTGAACGCATAGGCGTAGTGGTCGATCAGCTTGTCGAATTCGCCCAGGCACAGCAGGTCGGCGACCAGCCCGCCGCGCGAGTGCGAGACCAGGCTGACCTGCGCGCCGCGCGGCAGCGCCTTCGCGAGATCGATCGCGTTCTCGATCGGGCTTTGCGACAGCGTGCGATGCTCGAACGCGAAGATGCCGCCGCTGAAGTGGCCGGCGAGCATGCCCCACAGGTCGCGGTCGCCGCTGCGCAGGTCGCCGAAGCTGCCGAGCGTGCTCGACGCGGTGCCGTGTACGAACACCAGCATCGGTCGCTCGGCCGCCGGGCGCGGCAGCAGCGGGTCGTTGAGATCGACTGCTTCCAGGTCGGTCGGCTTGCCGGTCGCGCCGATCCAGCGGTACAGGCCGGGCGGCTGGTCGAGCCGCTTCTCGATCGCGGCCATCAGCGCCTTGGTGCCGGCCCAGGTCACGCCGAGCTCGAGCGGGTTCGGCACGTCGAGCAGCGCATCGCGGATGATCGCGTCCGGTTCCTGGCCGACCGCGAACGCGAACACCTTGCTGATCATCCCGCCGATCGCTTCGCCGAAGCCGCGCCCCGGCGCGGCGCCGTCGGCACGCAGCTTCTCGAGCAGGATCGCGCCGTCGGCGGCAATCATCTCCGGATGGGTGAGCTGCAGCGACGCGCGCAGCCGCTCGGCGCCGGTGATCAGCGTGCTGCCATCGGCGAGTTCGAGCACGACGATCTCGCCGGGCGCGGCGTCGTGCGCCTGCGGCGCCGCGTTGACCACGTCGCGTGCCGCCGGGCCGACGTCGAATGCCGCCTGCGGAAGCAGGTAGCCGTCGGGCAGGAAGATGTCGTCGGCGCGACCGGCAGCGCGCGTGCTGCGGTTCAACAGCGGCGGGCGATCGCGATCGGCGACCTGGCCGACGAGGCGGATCGGGACGGTGCGGTCGGTGGCCACAGCGCGTCAGACCGTGAACGGCTTCTGCTTCAGGAAGGCCACCGCCCGCCCGAGCACGAACAGGTTCGGCGACTGGCTGCGCGGCATGCCGCTGCGGATGTGCGCGTGGAACGCGTTGTAGTCGCCGCGGAACGCACCCCCGTCCCAGATCTTCAGCAGCTGTTCGGTGAACGCGCCGTTGTGCTCGCCGTCCATCGAGGTCTGGTTGTCCTGGCAGCCGGAGATCAGGATCACGGCCGGGTTGAACTTGCCGACCAGCGCGGTCGCCTCGGCGGCGGCGCCGACCTGCGCGAGCGCGGCGTCGGGGTCGGTGAAGGTCTTGCGCGCCGCGGCGGCGACGTCGGCCTGCAGCTTGTCGTAGAACGCCTGATGCTCCTGGTACGTGCGGCGCGCGACGCTTTCGGGCATCAGCTTGACGCGCTGGCCGACAGGCGGCGGCGGCGGCGCCAACTCGCGCGCGACGCTGCCGCTGTGGCAGCTGTCGGACAACAGCAGGACGCGCACGCCGGCCTTGAAGCGGCTGAGTTCGAAATAGAGCTCGTCGTCGATCAGCTGGCCGTCGTAGAGGCACCAGGTCTCGTCCTTCTTGTCCGGCTCGTCGTTGTTGGTGTCGGGCACCTGGCCGCCGTGGCCGGAGTAGGTGAGGAAGAAGAAGTCGCCGGACTTCAGCGCCTTCGCGGCGCTGCGCATCGCCGCGAGCAGGTTCGCGCGCGTCGCCTTCTTGGTCAGCAGCACGGTGGCCTTCATGCCCTTCTTGCGCGCGATCGCGGCCATGTCGTTGGCATCGAACTCGCACGCGGCGAGCGGGCCGTCCCAGCCGCCGTAGGCGGCGGCGCTGACGGCGTTCAGGCCGATGTTCAACGAGAGGCCGCGCGGCTTGGTGGCAGCGGACGAACCGGACGAGGTGGCAACCATGGTGAGCCTCCGAGGCGACGAGTGCGCGGCATGATCGGCGTCGCCCCAGGACACCGGAAGCCCTAGTTCATGGGGCGCCGCGAGGCGCCGCGACCAGCACGCGCGTGTCGATCCACGTGATGCGATTCGTCCGTCGCATCACCTCGCGCACGAGGTGCGCCGTGCCGCCGGGGCCGTCGCCCTGCAACGCGCCATCCCACAGGCACACGAAGCGTAGCCGCTGTACACCGTGCGCGAGCGCGGCAGCGAGTAACCAGAGGTTGCAGCGCTCGAGCGGATCGAGCTGGCTGTTCGCGTCGGCGGGCATGACGCGCGGCGGTTCGACGAGCCGGGCGCGCACCGCGTGATAGCGCGCGAGCCAGTGGTGCAGGCCCGCTGCGCCGGCGACCGAATGGGCGATGAACGCCTCCTCGGGCTCGGGCAGCATCAACTGCAGCGGCACACGGCGCGCGAGACAGGCCTCGGCAAACAGCAGATCGCCGCCGTTCGCCCCTTGCGTCAGCGCGAGGTCTGTCGGGCCGGCGTCGAGCGCCTCGAGGGCGGCCGTGATCGCCGCCGCGGCCGCATCGACGCACGACGGCGGCAGCCGCCGCGCCACGCGCCCGGGCTCGTCGACGCGATGCCCCGAGAACAGCAGCACCTGACGTGGCACCGCACCGACCGACATGCTAGGCCGCGGCTCCGAACAGGTGCGGGAGCACCGCGCGTTGCGGCGCAGCGGTGGCCGGCGGCGTCTCGATCCAGTGGAAACGGCCGGGTGGCGCACCGGCCGCAGCCTCCGCCGCAGCGGCACGGTCGGTCGTGCCGTCGATCAGGACGACGACACGCAACGGGCGCGGCGCGCGGGCGAGCGTCCCGAGCTCGAACACGCAGCCGGCGTTGCGGGCCTGGAAACCGCGCAGGTCCATCAGCACCACGTCGCTGCGCTGCACCAGGGCCCGCAACGCGTGCTGCCAGGTCGAGTCGTGGCAATAGCATTCGTTGACGCGGTAGCGGCGGTCCGCGTCGGGGGTCGCATCGAACGCGGCCAGGCGCAGCGGCACCTCGGCCGGCGTGCGGATGAAACGCGACGCGAGATCGCCGTCGAGGAACACGAACAGGTCGTCGGCGTCCAGCGTGCGGTCGGCCAGGTCGGTGCCGGCGATCAGCACGGTGGGACCGCTGAGGCGCCAGCGCTCGATGACGTGATCGAACAGCGCCTGCACCTGCGCGTCGTGCTGGAACACGCGGAGCACCAGCAGGGTCGGCGGATGGGCCGGCGCGGCCTGCGTGCGCGTGTAGAGCGCCATGGCCAGCGGCACCCACACCAGCGGCAGCAGCATCGCGATACCGGCCACGCCGGCATGGCTCGCCACCGACAGCGCCTGCAGCAGCTGCGAAATCGCCCAGATCGAGCCGAACATCACCATCAGGTCGGACAGCTGCCTGCGCGCGTAGGCCCGCGCCAGCCCGCGTCCGAGCCGCTGCACCGGCCACCAGGCGAGCAGCCACGGCAGCAGCGCGAACAGCGCGATCACCGCCGGCGCGCCGAGCCAGCCCGGCAGGCTCGCGATCCAGGGAGAGCGCCGCTCGACGAGCAGCGCGAGCACATCGACGCCAGCCATGGAGACCCACATCAGCAGCATGAACAGCGGCAGCAGCCACGGGGCGGCCGCGCGCGTGGCGCTGTGGCCGAAGATCAACGCGACGATCGCCAGGCCCGGACCGATCTCGACCGCGAGCGCCAGCAGCAGTTCGAGCGGGCGCGGCTCGATCGAACGCCACAGCATCACCGCAAAGCAGAACAGCACCCACAACGCGAGCGCGCCCAGCAGCCGCGGCCAGGACCAGCGGTGCATCAGCCCGATCGCCGGGATCACCGGCCACAGGTGCATCAGTGCCAGCACCGCCGCCCGCTTCGGTGCGAACGGTTCGCCGGGGAAGGCGAGCAACAGCCACAGCGTCGCACTGCTCGCGGCGATCAGCACCGACATCACGCCCAGCCAGACCGTGAGCCGCGCGGCGGCGCGGCGGTTGTCCGCGAACGATGCCGCGAACGGTGGCGACCACGTCCGCGCCGCTTCCGAGTCGCCGATCGGCGCCGCGCCATCGACGGCTGCGATGGCCGGTGCGCTCATCAGCCGGCGCATCGCGCTGCGGTAGCGGCGCGCCAGCGCCCACGCGCTGGCGCACGCCAGCAGCAAGGCAGCGAGCAGGATGAACGCGATCTGGGAAGTGGAGACGAGCATGAAGGCGCGGCGGAGGGCGCGCGCATCCTGGACCGCCCCCGGCAGCGCGTCAATCCCGCGCCGGGGCACGCTGCGATCAGTTCTCTTTCGCGGGCACCGGCGCGTCGTCTCGCGTGTGGGCGAGCCAGTCGGCCAGTTCGCCGGCGAGCGCCTCGCCGGCGTCCCGGCGGATCTCGACCGGCAGCACCGTGCCGCCGTCGAACAGCAACTGCAGGCGCACGCGGTCGCGGTGCTGCGAGCTGTCCTCGACGCCGACGGCGAAGCACTCCAGCGCCGGCTCCATCGTGTCTCGCGAGCGGCGCGCACGCGCCGTGGTCTGCAGCAGCGAGATCGCCACCGCGGCGGCGAGTTCGGTGGTGATCGCGATCTCGAGCGGCGAGCGCGTGTCGCCGCTGCGCGCCTGCCCGGTCACGATGATGGCGGCGCCGTCGGCGGCCGGCTGCACGTCGTGCACCGCGGCGATCGCCACGCTCAACGGCGTCGGTTCGCTCGCGCTCATGATGGTCTGCCTTCTGATCCCATGAGCGCAATTCTTCGCGTGTCGCGCCGTGGCGGGAATCCGGCGGTGGCGCATTTGCGGGTAGGTCGCGTCCGACGGCGCGGACCGCTTGCCTCAGCGCCGCTCGACGATGACCGGCACCAGCTGCAGCGCCCCGCGCACGCGCTCGGCCACGGTGCGCGCCTCGTCGCGGCGCGGGTACGGGCCGGCCTGCAGACGGAACACCGACGCGTCGTCGAACACCGCGAGCAACGGCGACAGCCAGTCGAGTTCGGCGGCGACGCGCCGCTGGAAACCCTCGGCCCCGTCGCGGGCGCGGAAGGCGCCGAGCTGCACCCAGAACCCGCGCGCCGGCACCGTGTAGGCGCGGGCGTCCGGTGCATCGGCCACCGGCGGCAGCGGTCCGGTGCTCGCGACCGGCGTCACCGCCGCGTCGGGAACGGCCACCGCGGGCATCGGCGGCGACGCATCGGCCGCGACGGCCGCGACGCCCGCAGAGGGCGCAGCAGCCGGCGGGGGCACGTCGGCGGCCAGCACCGGTTCGCCCTCGCGACCACGCCGCCATGCCCCGGTCCGGATGTCGTCGAACGTGATCCGCTGCAGCTCCACCGGCGCGACACCACGCAACAGGTCGAGCTTCAAGGCCGCGGTGTAGCTGAGGTCGACGATGCGGGTCGAGTGGAACGGCCCGCGGTCGTTGATCCGCACGACGATCTCGCGCCCGTTGGCCGGGTTGCGGATGCGCGCATAACTCGGAATCGGCAACGTCGGGTGCGCCGCCGTCATCGCGTACATGTTGTAGATCTCGCCGCTGGCGGTGCGCCGACCGTGGAACTTGCGGCCGTACCAGGACGCCAGGCCGCGTTCGGTGAACGGCGCGTCCTGGGTGATGGGCACGTAGCTCCTGCCGAGCAGTTCGTAGGGCTTGTTCGGGCCGCCGCTGCGGATCGGCTCCAGGCGCGGCTCGGCATCGGGCACACGCGCGAGGTCGGGCGGCGGATTCGCCTCCGGGCCGTCGCGGTCGGACGGGAGCGCGGGCCGCGCCGGGACGCCGCCCGGCGAGGGCGCCGGTCGCGTGGCACAGCCCGCCAGCCAGATCGCCAGCAGCACCGCGCACCACGGGCCCACGGCGCGCCAGCGCGACCGGGCGCGATGCGGCAGGGACGTCGTCATCACGCCGGTGGGCGCCGCATCCGGAACAGCTGCTCCGGCCCGATCTCGAAGTAGTCGGCCGGTCCACCGGCACGCAGGATCGGCCGCGCCGCGGCGGTGTCGTAGACGCCGTTCTTCAACAGCGCCTTGTCGATGTGCACCGCGACGACCTCGCCGAGCGTCAGCCACGTCGGCACCGGCGTGCCGTCCACGCCCTGCAGCTGCACGATCTGCGTCACCCGGCATTCGAACGACACCGGGCTCTCGGCCACGCGCGGCACCGCGATCAACCGCGACGGTGCCGGCGTGAGGCCGGCGAGCTCGAACTCGTTGACCTCCGGCGGCACCGGCGCGCAGCTCGCGTTCATGCGCTCGGCGAGCGGCCGGGTCGCGAGGTTCCACACGAACTCGCGCGTCGCCTGGACGTTGTGCAGCGTGTCCTTCGCGCCGATGCTGGCGAAGCCGACGATCGGCGGCACGTAGTTGAAGGCGTTGAAGAAGCTGTACGGCGCCAGGTTCAGCGCACCGGTCGCGTTCATCGACGAGATCCAGCCGATCGGCCGCGGCCCGACGATCGCGTTGAACGGGTCGTGCGGCAGGCCGTGGCCCAGCCGCGGTTCGTAGAAGTGGGTGTCGGAACTCATGCGCGCACTGTAGGCGTTGTGGCGGCTCGTTGCTCGACGACCCGGTTTGGCGCGACACGGCCGACCCTTGCCGCAACCTGCGTGGCAGACTCGGAGCATGTCCATTGCCGCCCTGCACGTGCTGTCGGTCATCCCGCCGATGACGCAGCTGAACACGCCCTACCCGTCGACCGCCTACCTGACCGGCTTCCTGCGCTCGCGCGGCGTCGACGCGGTGCAGGAAGATCTCGCGCTGGCGCTCGTGCTGCAGCTGTTCTCGGTCGGCGGGCTGACGCAGTTGCGCGCGGCGATCGATGCACTGCCGGCGCGCACGCCGGGGCTCGACGCGTTCGTGGCCCAGTTCGAGCGCTATCTCGCGACGATCACGCCGACGATCGCGTTCCTGCAGGGTCGCGACCCGACGATCGGCCACCGCATCGCCGGCCGCGCCTTCCTGCCCGAGGGAATGCGTTTCGACTCGCTCGATGCCTACATCGCCGAGGACGGCGAGGACCCGCTCGCCTGGGCGTTCGGCGCGCTCGGCATGCAGGACCGCGCACGGCACCTCGCGACGCTCTACCTGAACGACATCGCCGACGTGCTGCGCGATGCGGTCGACCCGCGCTTCGAGTTCGTGCGCTATGCCGAATCGCTGGCGCAGAGCCAGCCGACCTTCGAGCCGCTCGCCGCCGCGCTCGCCGCGCCGCTGAACCTGGTCGACCGCACGCTGGTCGATCTGACACGGGACGCGCTGCAGCGCCACGCGCCGCGCGTCGTGCTGGTCTCGGTGCCGTTCCCGGGTTCGGTCTACGCGGCGTTCCGGATCGCGCAGGCGGTCAAGGCGCACGACCCGACGATCGTCACCGTGCTCGGTGGCGGCTTCGTCAACACCGAACTGCGCGAGCTGACCGAGCCGCGCGTGTTCGACCACTTCGACTACGTCACGCTCGACGCCGGCGAGCGGCCGCTGCTCGCGCTGCTCGAGCATCTGCAAGGCAGGCGCTCGTCGCAGCGACTTGTTCGCACCTTCGTGCGCGATGCCCAGACGCAAGCCGTGCGCTACGTCAACCTCGTCGAGCCCGACATCGCCTTTGCGGATGTCGGCACGCCGACCTGGGACGGCTTGCCGCTCGACCGCTACCTGTCGCTGCTCGACATGCTGAACCCGATGCACCGGCTCTGGTCCGACGGGCGCTGGAACAAGCTCACCGTCGCGCAGGGCTGCTACTGGAAGAAGTGCAGCTTCTGCGACGTGAGCCTGGACTACATCTCGCGCTACGAGGGCGCGTCGGCCGCCACACTCGTCGACCGGATCGAGGCGATCGTGCAGGAGACCGGCCAGACCGGCTTCCACTTCGTCGACGAGGCCGCGCCGCCGAAGGCGCTGAAGACGCTCGCCGCCGAGCTGCAGCGGCGGCAGCTCTCGATCTCGTGGTGGGGCAACATCCGTTTCGAGAAGTCGTTCAGTCCCGGGCTGTGCCAGCAGCTCGCGGACAGCGGCTGCATCGCCATCTCCGGCGGGCTGGAAGTGGCGTCGGACCGCTTGCTGGACCTGATGAAGAAGGGTGTGTCGGTCGAGCAGGTCGCGCGCGTGACCAAGGGCTTCTCCGACGCCGGCATCCTGGTGCACGCGTACCTGATGTACGGCTTCCCGACGCAGACTGTGCAGGACACCGTCGACGCGCTCGAGTACGTGCGCCAGTTGTTCGAGGCGGGCTGCATCCAGTCCGGGTTCTTCCACCGGTTCGCCTGCACGGTGCACTCGCCGGTGGGCCAGAACCCCTCCGACTACGGCGTGACGCTGCAGCCGCTGCCGCCGGTCAGCTTCGCGAAGAACGACATCGGCTTCATCGACCCCACCGGCACCGATCACGACGCGCTCGGCGTCGGGCTGAAGAAGGCGCTTTACAACTACATGCACGGGATCGGCCTCGACGAGGACGTGCGCCAGTGGTTCGACTTCCGGGTGCCCAAGACCAAGGTGCACAGACACAGGATCTCTCGCGCCCTGGCGCTCGCGGCAGCGTGACATCAGCCGCGCCGCCGGCTCGGGGTTGACCGCGCTGGCCGCGAGCGCCTGCATCCGCTATCTTCCTCGACAGGGTCACCGATGGCCCGACACCACGAGGAGCGTTTGACATGCAATTGGGCACCTACCTGTTTTTCGACGGCCGCTGCGAAGAGGCCGCCGCGTTCTACGAGAAGGCGATCGGCGCCGAGACCGAATACATGATGCGCTACAGCGACAGCCCGGATCCGCACCCGCCGGGCATGGTGCCGCCCGGCTTCGAGAACAAGGTGATGCACATGACGCTGAAGATCGGCGACCACTCGGTGATGGCCGCCGACGATTGCACCGGTCACCCCAGGTTCCAGGGCTTCTCGCTGTCGCTCGCGGTCAAGGACGAAGCGGAGGCCGAGCGCGTGTTCGGTGCGCTCGGCGACGGCGGCCAGGTGACGATGCCGCTGACCAAGACCTTCTTCGCGCCGAAGTTCGGCATGCTCACCGACCGCTTCGGCATCGGCTGGATGGTGATGGTCGGGGACGGTTCGTGATCAAGGCCCTGGCGCTCGTCATCGTCGCGCTGGTCGCCGGCGTGCTGATCTTCGCGACCACCAAGCCGGACACCTTCTCGGTCCAGCGATCGGCCACGATCAAGGCACCGCCGGAGAAGATCTTCGCGGTGCTGAACGACTTCCACCGCTGGACCGAGTGGTCGCCCTGGGAAAAGCTCGACCCGGCGATGAAGCGCACGCTCGGCGGCGCACCCGCCGGCAAGGGCGCGACCTACGCCTGGGAAGGCAACGGCAAGGCCGGCGCGGGACGCATGGAGATCGTCGAGTCGGCGCCGGCGCGCCAGGTCGGCATCCAGCTCGATTTCATCAAGCCGTTCGAGGGCCACAACCGCACGGACTTCACGCTGACGCCGCAGGGCGACGCGACCCAGGTGAACTGGGTGATGAGCGGGCCCGCGCCGTTCGTCTCGAAACTGATGCAGGTGTTCGTCAGCATGGACGCGATGATCGGCAAGGACTTCGAGGAAGGGCTGGCGAACCTGAAGGCGTTGACGGAGAAGTAGGGACGGGTCAGTCGACCGGCCAGGGCATCGCCTTCGGCAGCGTCATCGGCTCGGGCTCGGTGGCCGGCGCCTTGGCAGTGGGTCGCGCGTCGACCTCGCGCCACCACGGCGTCACCGCCTCGGCGCGCGCCGGCTCGACGGCCTCGCCGAGCCGCGGCATCACGAGCTGCGCGTCGAACGCCGGTGCCAGCGCGAGCAGCGTCTCTGCCGGCGCGTCCCAGTCGTGCACCGCAAGCGCAAACGTGCCCCAGTGCACCGGCAGGAACGCGCCGCCGCCGAGCAGCTTGTAGGCTTCGAGCGCGTTCTCGGGGCCGAGGTGGATGTCGCCCCACGAGGGGTGGAACGCGCCGACCTCGAGCATCACCAGGTCAAACGGGCCGAGCCGCTCGCGGATCGTCGCGTACTCGCTGGTCAGGCCGGTGTCGCCGCTGAAGAAGACCGAATGCTTCGCGGTGCGGATCGCGAGCGACGACCACAGCGTCGCGTTCCGGTCCTTCAACCCACGGCCCGAGAAGTGCTGCGATGGCGCGGCGGTGATCGTCAGCTCCGAATCCGGCAGCGTGTGCGACTCCCACCAGTCCAGCTCGGTGATGCGCTCCGGCGCGACACCGAAGGCCTCCAGGTGCGCGCCGACGCCGAGCGAGGTGACGAAGGGCACGCCCATGCGCGCGAGCTCCTGGATCGTCGGGTAGTCGAGGTGGTCGTAGTGGTCGTGCGAGACCAGCACCAGGTCGACAGGCGGCAAGGCCCGCAGCGCGATCGGCACCGGCTGGAAGCGCTTTGGCCCGGCGATGCGCGACGGCGACGCGCGCGGGCCCCAGACCGGATCGGTCAGCACGCGGTGGCCGCCGATCTCGATCAGCACGGTCGAATGGCCGAGCCAGGTCGCGCGCAGGCCGGTATCGGGCGGCTTGCGCCATCCGTCGAGCGGGTTCACGGACGGCAGCGGCGCCTTCGGCAGCCGGCGCGGGCCGCCGCAGAGGAACTCGCTCAGCGTCGGTTTGGGCGCCGCGGGGTCGCGCAGCCCGGGCGCGATCGGGTGCTGGTTGCGGAACGAATCGCCGGTCCACAACGGGGACGCGCGCATGCGTTCCAGGCGGGCGCCGTCGGGCTTCTTGCCGAGTGATTTCATGGGTCGATGAGCGGGTGCCAGGTCAGCCCGCACGATACGCCGCTCGCCGCGCACGCGCCGGGCATGGCAAGATGCAGCCATGGGACAAGGCTTCGGAATCGAATCGCACGGTGCGCATCGCCACGGCGCGCACCGCCCTCCGGCCCGCTATCTGGTCGTGATCGACGCCGGCGGCGAACAAATCGCCCGCCTGTTCGACGCGCATCGCGCGCTGGTGGCCGAGTTCGACGCGGGCACCGAAGAGGTGGCGGTGATGGCCAAGGGCCTTGCGCCGCAGAACGGCGCCGATGCGGCCGAGTGGGACCAGGCCCTGGCCAGCCACAGCGCGCGCGAGCGCGCCTCGGCCGACATCTACCTGCTGGATCTCTAGCCCGTCAGACGCGCTCGACGACGAGCGCGATGCCCTGGCCGACACCGATGCACATCGTGCACAGCGCGTAGCGGCCGTTGATCCTGTGGAGCTGGTTGATCGCCGTGGTCACCAGCCGCGCGCCGCTGGCGCCGAGCGGGTGGCCGAGCGCGATCGCGCCGCCGTTCGGGTTGACGCGCGCGTCGTCGTCGTTGAGCCCGAGATCGCGCAGCACCGCCAGGCCCTGTGCCGCGAACGCCTCGTTCAGTTCGATCACGTCCATCTGCGCGAGCGACAAGCCGGTGAGTTCGAGCACCTTGCGCGTCGCCGGTGCCGGGCCGAAGCCCATGATGCGCGGCGCGACGCCCGCCACCGCCATGCCGACGACCCGCGCCTTCGGCGTCAGGCCGTGCTTCGCGGCGGCCGACTCGCTGGCGAGCAGCAGCGCGCACGAACCGTCGTTGACGCCCGAGGCGTTGCCGGCCGTCACGGTGCCGTCGGGCTTGACGACGCCCTTGAGCTTGGCCAGCGCTTCGAGCGACGTTTCACGCGGGTGCTCGTCCTTCGTCACCTGGATCGGATCGCCCTTCTTCTGGGCGACACTGACCGGCGTGATCTCGGCGTCGAAGAAGCCGCTCTTCTGCGCCGCCACCGCCTTGAGCTGCGAGGCCAGCGCCATGCGGTCCTGCGCCTCGCGCTCGATCCTGAAATCGGTCGCGACGTTCTCGGCCGTCTCGGGCATCGAGTCGACGCCGTGCATCTGCTTCATCAGCTTGTTGACGAAGCGCCAGCCGATCGTCGTGTCGTAGACCGCGTTGGCGCGGCTGAACGCGCTCTCGGCCTTGGGCATCACGAACGGCGCGCGGCTCATGCTCTCGACGCCGCCGGCGATCATCAGCTGCGCCTCGCCGGCCTTGATCGCGCGCGCCGCGGTGCCGACCGCGTCCATGCCCGAGCCGCACAGGCGGTTCATCGTCGTGCCGGCCACGTCCAGCGGCAGCCCGGCGAGCAGCGCGGCCATGCGCGCGACGTTGCGGTTGTCCTCGCCGGCCTGGTTGGCGCAGCCGTAGACCACGTCGGCGACCTGCGTCCAGTCGACGTTCGGGTTGCGCGCCATCAGCGCCTTGATAGGGACCGCGGCCAGGTCGTCGGTGCGCACCGACGACAGCGCGCCGCCGTAGCGGCCGAAGGGTGTGCGGATTGCATCGCAGATGAAAGCTTGGGTCATGTTTTCGTCTCCAGTGTCAAGGTCACGCGATCAGCGGCACGCCGCTGAGCTTCTGCAATTCGTCGTGCGACAGGCCCGAGGTGTTCTCGACCACCTTGAGCCCCTGCGGCGTCACGTCGATCACCGCGAGGTCGGTGTAGACGCGGCTGACGCAGCCGATGCCGGTGAGCGGGTAGCTGCAGGTCGCGACCAGCTTGCTCTCGCCCTGCTTGGTCAGGTGCTCCATCATCACGAAGGTGCGCTTGGCACCGATCGCCAGGTCCATCGCGCCGCCGACCGCGGGGATCGCGTCGGCGCCGCCGGTGTGCCAGTTCGCCAGGTCGCCGGTGGCCGAGACCTGGAACGCGCCGAGCACGCAGATGTCGAGGTGGCCGCCGCGCATCATCGCGAAGCTGTCGGCGTGGTGGAAGAACGCGCCGCCGGGCAGCAGCGTGACCGGCTGCTTGCCGGCGTTGATCAGGTCGTAGTCTTCCTCGCCCGCGGCCGGGGCCGGGCCCATCCCGAGCAGGCCGTTCTCGCTGTGCAGGAAGATCTCGCGCTCCTTCGGCAGGTGGTTGGCCACCAGCGTGGGCAGGCCGATGCCGAGGTTGACGTACGAGCCTTCGGGGATGTCGCGGGCGACGCGCGCCGCCATCTGGTCACGGTTGAGCTTGTTCATTGTTTACGCCGCCTGCTTGAAACCGGCCGCAGCGGTCGCGGTGCGCGCGATCTTGACGACCCGCTGCACGAAGATGCCCGGCGTCACGATGTGCTCGGGGTCGAGCTCGCCGAGCGCGACGAACTCGTGGACCGACGCGACGGTGACCTTGGCCGCCATCGCCATGATCGGCCCGAAGTTGCGCGCGGTCTTGCGGTAGGTCAGGTTGCCCCAGCGGTCGCCGCGCTCGGCCTTGATCAGCGCCAGGTCGGCGTGGATCGGCGATTCGAGCACGTACATGCGGCCGCCGATTTCGCGCGTCTCCTTGCCCTTGGCCAGGTCGGTGCCGTAGCCGGTCGGCGTGAAGAAGCCGCCGATGCCGGCGCCGGCGGCGCGGATGCGCTCGGCGAGGTTGCCTTGCGGCACGAGTTCGAGTTCCAGCTTGCCGCTGCGATAGAGGCCGTCGAACACCTGCGAATCGGCCTGGCGCGGGAACGAGCAGATGATCTTGCGCACCCGCCCGGCCTTCAGCAGCGCCGCCAGCCCGGTCTCGCCGTTGCCGGCGTTGTTGTTGACGATGACCAGGTCCTTCGCGCCCTGCGCGATCAGCGCGTCGATCAGTTCGTTCGGCTGGCCGGCGCCGCCGAAGCCACCGATCATCACGGTGGCGCCGTCCGGCGTGCCGGCGACCGCGTCGGCGACGGACGCGACTTGCTTGTCGATCATGGGTGCAGCTCCGCGCCGGCGTCCGGCTCTGTGGCGAGAGCCCAAGAATAGCCGGTCCGCTCAGCCCTGCCCGAGCTGTGCGCGCGCCGCGCCGGCGATCAGCCCGCGCAGCCAGCGGTGCGCCGGCGCGTGGTGCGCGCGCTCATGCCACAGCTGGTAGAAGCGCATGGTCGGGAAGCCGGCCGGCGCGGCCAGCAGCACCAGCGGCAGCAGCGCGGTGAACGGTTCGGCGAAGTGGCGCGCGGTCGTGAACACCAGGTCGGTCTGCGCCACCACGTAGGGCGCCAGGCCGAAGTACGGCACCGCCACGCGGCCGTCGCGGGCCAGGCCGTGGCGCGCGAGGTGGGTCTCGACGACGCCGCGGTTCAGGCTCGAGTAGCGCATCGGCACCACGTGCTGCGCGCCGAGATAGCGCGCCTCGGTCAGCTCGCCCTCGGCCAGCGGGTGGCCGCGGCGCACCAGGCAGACCAGCTCGTCCTCCATCAGCAGCGAGAGATGCAGCCGCTCGGGCGGCTCGGGCCAGTTGCCGATGATCACGTCGAGCCGGTCTTCGGCCAGGGCGCGTTCTGAATCGAACTCGGGCCCCAGCGGGTGCAGTTCGATCCGGCAGTTCGGCGCTTCGCCGTGCAGGCGCCGCGTGACCTCGGCGAGCACCGCCGGCGCCAGGTAGTCGGGCGAGGCGACGCGAAAGGTCTGGGTCGAGGCCGCCGGGTCGAACGCCTCGCGCTCGGCCACCAGCGCACTCATCGCGTCCAGTGCGGTGCGTGCCTGCACCGCCAGCTGGACCGCGCGTGCGGTCGGCACCATGACGAGCTGGTCGCGCACCAGCAAGGGGTCGGCGAACACGGCGCGCAGGCGCTTGAGCGCGGCGCTGACCGCCGGCTGCGTCTGCGACAGGCGCCGCGCGGCCCGCGAGACGCTGCACTCGTCGACCAGCACGCAGAGCACGCGCAGCAGGTAGCCGTCGAGTTGGTCCACGTTGCTGCGCGATGTCATGGCGAAGGGCGGCTCCCGGGGTCATGCGTTTGGCTGATGGACTCTATATCCGTTTCCGGGCTCGCGCGGCGCGCGATTCAGGCGGACAGTGGCGCACTCCTTGCACCTCGCAACCGGCCCCATCGTTGGAGAGATTCGCATGTCGACCCTTGAAGCCACGCCCCCGTCCGGCCTCGTCGCACCGACCCCGAGCGCGCTCGACGAGACCTACCGCGTCATCACCTGGCGCCTGATCCCGTTCCTGTTCGTGCTGTGGGTGCTGGCGTGGATCGACCGCGTCAACGTCGGCTTCGTGAAGCTGACGATGCTCGACGAGCTCAAGTGGAGCGAGACCGTCTACGGCCTGGGCGCGGGCATCTTCTTCCTCGGCTACTTCTTCTTCGAGGTGCCGTCGAACCTGCTGCTGCAGCGGATCGGCGCGCGCAAGACGATCACCCGGATCACGATGGGCTGGGGCGTCGTGTGCGTGCTGATGATGTTCACGACCACGCCCGGCATGTTCTATTTCCTGCGCTTCCTGATGGGCGTGTTCGAGGCCGGCTTCTATCCGGGGATCATCCTGTACCTGACCTACTGGTACCCGAGCGCGCGCCGCGCCAAGGCCTTCGGCATGTTCATGTCGGCCTCGGGCATCGCCGGCGTCATCGGCGGGCCGCTGGCGGGCACGGTGATGAACGGCATGCACGGCGTGAACGGCTGGTCGGGCTGGCAGTGGGTGTTCCTGATCGAGGGCATCCCGTCGATCATCGCGGCGGTCGTGACCTGGTTCTATCTGACCGACAAGCCGGCGCAGGCCAGCTGGCTCACGCCGGCCCAGCGCCAGCTGGTCGAGGACGATCTGGCGCGCGACGCCGCGGCGCTCGGCCATCGCGAGGAAAGCCTGCTCGCCTCGCTGAAGAACGGGCGCCTCTGGCTGCTGATCCTGGTGTTCTTCTGCGTGATCGCGGCCAACTCGTCGTTGACGTTCTTCGGACCGTCGGTGGTCAAGGAAGTCGGGTTCTCGAACCCGGCCACGGTCGGCTGGATCATGTCGCTGTCCTACCTGTGCGGTGCGATCGGCATGGTCGTCAACGGCCTGCACTCCGACCACAGCAACGAGGCGCGGCTGCACTGCGCCATCGCGGCGGCGCTCGGTGCGGTCGGCCTGCTGCTGACGGCGCTGTTCATCAAGACCAGCCCGACGCTGGCGCTGGCCGCGCAGACGCTCGCGATCATCGGCACGATGAGCGCGATCCCGGTGTTCTGGCAGCTGCCGGGGCGCTTCCTGGCCGGCGCCGCGGCGGCCGGCGGCGTGGCGCTGATCAACTCGATCGCCAACCTCGCCGGCTTCGGCGCGCCGTTCATGCTGGGCGTGATCAAGACCCAGACCGGCGGCCTCGCACCCGGGCTGCTGATCGTGGCCGCGGTCGAGGTCTGCGTCACCGTGCTGATCCTGCTGTTCATCCCGCGCTTCGCGAAGAAGGTGCCGGCATGAGGTTCGACGACCTGGCGGCGCTGGACCGCCCCGCCTTCATGGCCGCGCTCGGCGACCTGTTCGAGCACTCGCCCTGGGTGGCCGAGGCGGCCTGGGGCCGGCGTCCGTTCGCGAGCGAGGCCGCGCTGCACGACGCGATGATGGCCGCGGTGCGCAGCGCGCCACTCGCGGTGCAGGTCGCGTTCCTGCGGCTGCACCCCGAGCTCGCCGGCAAGGAGGCCCAGGCCGGCACCATGACCGGGCACTCCACCTTCGAACAGGCCGGCCTGAACGCGCTGAGCCGCGACGAGGTCGACGAGCTGCGCCGCCTGAATGCCGCCTACGCCGAGCGGCACGGCTTCCCGTTCATCATCTCGGTGCTCGGCCACACCAAGCCGCAGATCTTCGCGGCGCTGCGCTCGCGCACCGAGCGCGACACCGAGACCGAACGCGAAGAGGCGCTCGCGCAAATCGCGCAGATCACCCGCCGTCGACTGAGCGCGCGTTTTGCCGCTGCCAGCTGAGCGCGTTTAGCTCCTTCCTGATCCTCCCCGCCCCCTCCACTCCGGAACACCCACCATGCTCGATCGACCGCTGACCCGCCGCTCCTTCCTGCCCGCCGGCCTTGCGCTCGGCGGCCTCGGCCTGCAACTGTCCCAGGCGCAGGCCGCCGACGCACCGGCCTCCGCACCGGGCGGGCTGACGGCCGCGCCGACATCGATGTCGGGGGTCTCGCCGCGCTTGACGGTGCACGCGATCGACTCGTTCCACGGCGTCACCGGGGCGGGGCTGAAGATGGACCTGTCGCGCTACGAGGGCGACAAGTGGGTGGTGCTGAAGCGCGTGCAGGCCCTGGCCGGCGGCCGGCCCGCCGACCCGCTGCTGCTCGACAGCGCCTACACGCCCGGCCGTTACGAGGTGCTGCTGCACCTGGACGACTACTTCGCGGCCATGGGTGCGAAGCTGCCGCAACCGTCGTTCCTCTCGAAGGTACCGCTGCGCTTCGTGATCGCCGACGCCTCGCAGCGCGTGCACCTGGCGGCGCTGTTCTCGCCCTGGGGCTACTCGTACTACCGCGGGTCCTGACCACAACCGATCGCGCCCTCGCACCCACCTCGAAGGAACACCCATGGCAGGCATCTCCACCCACGTGCTCGACAACTACACCGGCCGCCCCGGCGCCGGCATGCGCATCGACTTCTCGGCACGCCAGCCCGACGGCAGCTGGAAGCTGGTCAAGTCGGTCAGGACCAACGCCGACGGCCGCACCGACGGCCCGGTGCTTGCGGCCGCCGACGCGGCGGTCGGCGAATACGAACTGGCGTTCCACGTCGCCGACTTCTATGCGCCGCGCGGCACCGCGATCGGCGACCCGGTCTTCCTCGACCAGGTCGTGCCGCTGCGCTTCTCGATCTTCGACGTCAAGCAGCACTACCACGTGCCGCTGCTGTGCACGCCCTGGAGCTGCTCGACCTACCGCGGTTCCTGACCGGCCGCCGCTGATCCGGCCGCGCGCCGGCTCAGCACCACGTGCATCGCGTTCGGCGTGCCGGCGTGCGCGGTGCACGCATAGCCCAGCGCCGCCAGGTCGATGCCGGCGAGCAGCGCCTCGCCCGAGCCGAGCAGCGCGGGCGTCAGGGCGAGGTGGATCTCGTCGACCAGCCCGGCCTGCAGGTACTGGCGGATCGTCGCGACGCCGCCGCCGATGCGCACGTCGCGCGTCCCGGCCGCCGCGCGGGCCCGTTCCAGCGCCGCGTGGATGCCGTCGGTGACGAAGTGGAAGCTCGTGCCGCCGGCCATCTCGATCGACGCCCTGGGATGGTGCGTCAGCACGAATGCCGGGACGTGGTACGGCGGGTTGTCGCCCCACCAGCCGCGCCACGAGTCGTCCGGCCACGGCCCGCGCACCGGGCCGAACATGTTGCGGCCGAGGATCCACGCGCCGGTGTTCGCGAAGCCGCGCGCCGCGAAGTCGTCGTCGATGCCGGTCTCGCCGCCTGCTGCGCCGAACACCTTCTGCTGCATGGTGCGGGTCGGGAACGCCCAGCCCATCAGGGCCGGCCCGCCGACGCCCAGCGGGTTCTCGAGACTTTGCCGGGGACCGGCGCTGAAACCGTCGATGGAAACGCCGACGCAGCTGACCTTGACGATGCTCATGCGGAACTCCTGCGCGAAATGCGCGGTTCAAGACTGTCCTTATTGTGTCGAAATAGGTCCACTGCCCTGCCGTCGAGGGGCGCCGCCCCTTCCCACTCCATTGCACAGGACCACCATGAAGCTCCAATCCATCGCCGCGACTGTCGCCCTCACGCTGTTCACCCTGGGCAGCGCCCACGCCGCCGACCCCAAGGCGACCATCGCCGACCTGGATGCGCGCCTGGCCAAGATCGGCGTCGCCAAGGTCGACGGCACCGACAAGGCCGGTGACAAGAACGTGCCGGCGCTCTATTTCGGCGAGCGCAAGATCAACAACAACTACGACGTGGTCGACGCGGTGCGCAAGGCGCACGATGCGACCGCGACCGTCTTCGTCAAGGACGGCGACGAGTTCGTGCGCGTCAGCACCAACGTGCTCACGCCCGAGGGCAAGCGCGGCGTCGGCACCCAGCTGGCACGCAACAAGGCCTACGAAGCGGTCATCAAGGGAACCCAGTACTGCGGCCCGATCGACGTGCTCGGCACCGCGTTCGACGCCTGCTACAACCCGATCAAGGATGCCGGCGGCAAGCTGGTCGGCGTGAGCTACATCGGCCACAAGAAGTAATTCCCCTCACGTGTCGCACGCCGACGGAGACCGCCCCATGAAGATGATTCACCGCCTGCGGGCGCACGTCGGCCGCATGCCGATCCGCCGCCAGCTCTATGCTGCGTTCGGGTTCGTGCTGCTGCTCACGGCCGGCGTCGGCGCCGTCGCGCTCGACGGCCTCGGCCGCGTCGATGCGCAGGCCCATGCGATGGATACGAAGTGGTTGCGCAGCGTCGGCCTGCTCGGCGAGATGCGCATCGCGCTGGCGGACGCGCGCGAGTTCGAGATCAAGCACAGCCGCACCGCCGACACCAGCTACCACTCGGAATACGAGGAGAAGCTCGGTGTCGCGACCAAGCAGGTGACGACCACGCTCGCGAGCTTCGCCGCCCTGCCCGGCGACGACACGGAACGCGCCGCGATCGCCAAGTTCGGCAAGGGCTGGACCGCTTACCGGCAGTTCAGCGAGCGCGTCGTCTCGCTCGGCCGCGAGAAGAAGCAGCAGGACGCCGCCGACATCAGCGATGGCGGCGCCAGCATGGCGTTCGACGAGGCGATGGGTGCGTTGAACGGCCTGTCGAAGAACGCGTTCGCCGGCGGCACCACCGCAGCGGCGACCGCCACGACCATCTATGCGCGCGCCCGCCTGCTCGTGATCGGCCTGCTGGCCGGCGCGCTCGCGGTCGGCGTGCTGCTGAGCTGGCTCATCACCCGCCACCTGCTGCGCCAACTGGGCGGCGAACCTGCGGTGGCGTCCGAACTGGCGCGCCGCGTCGCCGATGGCGACCTGACCGCGCAAGTCACGATCCGCGCCGGCGACACCGACAGCCTGATGGCGCGCCTGCAGACCATGCAGCGCAACCTCGCCGGTGCCGTCGCGGAAGTGCGCCGCGGCTCCGAGAACGTCGCGACCGCCAGCGCGCAGATCGCGCAAGGCAACCACGACCTGTCGAGCCGCACCGAGCAGCAGGCCAGCGCGCTGCAGGAGACCGCCGCGACGATGGACCAGCTCGCGGCGACGGTGCGCAACAACGCCGAGAACGCGCAGCAGGCCAGCCAGCTGGCGCAGGGCGCGTCCGCCGTCGCGGTCAAGGGCGGTGCGGTCGTCGGCGAAGTCGTCACGACGATGAAGGGCATCAACGACAGCAGCCGCCGGATCGCCGACATCATCGGCGTGATCGACGGCATCTCGTTCCAGACCAACATCCTGGCGCTGAACGCGGCCGTGGAGGCCGCACGTGCCGGCGAGCAGGGCCGCGGCTTCGCGGTCGTCGCCGGTGAAGTGCGCAGCCTGGCGCAGCGCAGCGCCGAGGCCGCCAAGGAGATCAAGGGGCTGATCAACGCGAGCGTCCAGCGCGTCGCCGACGGCACCACGCTGGTCGACCAGGCCGGCCAGACGATGACCGAGATCGTCGGCTCGATCAAGCGGGTCACCGACATCGTCGCCGAGATCAGCGCCGCCAGCAGCGAGCAGAGCAGCGGTGTCGCGCAGGTCGGTCAGGCCGTGTCGCAGATGGACCAGGCGACGCAGCAGAACGCCGCGATGGTCGAGCAGAGCGCCGCGGCGGCGCAGAGCATGACGCAGCAGGCGCAGCAGCTGGTGCGCGCCGTCGCCGTCTTCAAGCTCCAGGCGACTTGACGGCCGACGCCGGCAGCGCGGCGAGCAGCGCCGCGCTCGGCGTGTGCCAGCCGACGATCGCGCCCTGCGCCGCGATCATCGCGAGCGCGGCGGCCTTGAACGCGGGGAAGTAGCTCTCGGTCGCGTCCTCGACGAGCAGGCAGTCGTAGCCGCGGTCGTTGGCCTCGCGCATCGAGGTCTGCACGCAGACCTCGGTCGTCACGCCGGTGAACACCAGGTGCGTGACGCCGAGCGCCTGCAGCATCTCGTGCAGGCCGGTGGCCCAGAACATGCCCTTGCCGGGCTTGTCGATCGCGAGCTCGCCGCGCTGCGGCGCAAGCGCCGGGATGATCGACGTGCCGGGCTCGCCGCGCACCAGCAGCCGGCCCATCGCGCCGGTCTCGCCGATGCGCAGGCTCGGCGCGCCGCGCAGGCGCTTCGCAGGCGGGCAGTCGGACAGGTCGGGCAGGTGCGCCTCGCGCGTGTGCACGACCGGCCAGCCGCGCGCGCGCCAGGCCGCGAGCAGGGCCGCGATCGGCTCGATCGCGGTGTGCAGCAGGCTCACGTCGTTGCCGAGCGAGGCGCCGAAGCCGCCGGGCTCGACGAAATCGCGCTGCATGTCGATGACGATCAGCGCCGTCCTGCCGCCGGGCGCGAACGGGTACGGGAACGGCGTGGCCGCGATCGGGATCGGTTCGTCGTCGCTCATGCGGCCTCCGGCAGCGCCTGCGGTTCTTCGTGATGGCCGCCGCCCATGTGGGCGCCGATCACGCGCCGATCGGCGCCGGCCGCCGCGGTCTCGAACACGATGCGCCCCTCGCTCATCACCGCGATGCGGTCGCTGAGCTCGAGCAGCTCGTCCAGGTCCTCGCTGATCAGCAGCACCGCGCCGCCCTTCGCGCGCACCTGCAGGATGCGGGCGTGGATCTCCGCGACCGCCGCGAAGTCGAGCCCGAACACCGGGTTCGCGGCGATCAGCACGTTGATCTGGCCGGCCAGCTCGCGCGCCAGCACCGCGCGCTGCACGTTGCCGCCGGACAGGCTGGCGATCGGCGCGTTCTCCCCGCGGGTCTTGACGCCGTATTCGGTGATCCAGCGGCGCGCACGCTCGCGCCAGGTGCCGAAGCGCAGCCAGCCGCGCTTCAGCGGCGCCTCGTCGAAATCGCGCAGCGCCATGTTCTGCGCGACGCTGAGCTCGCCGACGCAGGCATTGCGCAGCGGCTCTTCGGGCAGCGCGCGCAGCTGCAGGATGCGGTTCTCGCTGCGCCGGCCCATGTAGGGCTCACCGACGACGCGCACCGTGCCGGCCACGCGCGGCCGCTGCCCCACCAGCGCCTCGACCAGCTCGCGCTGGCCGTTGCCCGAGACGCCGGCGATGCCGAGGATCTCGCCCTGGCGCACCGCCAGCGTCAGCCCCTGCACGGCGAGCGTGCCGCGGTCGCCCATCGCGGCCAGGCCGTCGACCTGCAAGGCGACCGGCGCATCCGTGGCGGTCGGCGCGCGCGGCGCGGCGCTGCCTTCCGAGACGAGCGCCGACGCGCTCGCGGCCGAGTCGCCGATCATCGCCTGCGCAAGTTGCTCGGGCGTCGTGCCGGCGACCTTCGCGCCATGCACGCGCTTGCCACGGCGCAGCACGGTCACCTCATCGGCATAGGCCATCACCTCGCGGAACTTGTGCGTGATCATCAGCACCGTGCACTCGCCGCGCCGCGCGACGGCGCGCACGTAGGCGAGCACCTCGTCGGCCTCCTGCGGCGTCAGCACCGAGGTCGGCTCGTCGAGGATCAGCAGGCGCGGCTTGAGATACAGCTGCTTCAGCAGTTCGAGCTTCTGCTTCTCGCCGGCGGCCAGGCCGGCGGGCGTGGCATCGAGGTCGAGCTTGAACGGCGTGGTTTCGAGGAAGGCATTGAGCGCGGCGCGCTCCTTCTTCCAGTCGATCAGCGCCGGCGTGCGCCCGCCGGCGAGCAGCAGGTTCTCGGCCACGTTCATGCCCGGCGCGAGCGTGAAGTGCTGGTAGACCATGCCGATGCCGAGCTCGCGCGCGACCACCGGTGTGGCGATGTCGTGCTCGCGCCCGTCGAGCAGGATCGCACCGCCCTCGGGCCGCTGCGAGCCCGCCACGCACTTGACCAGCGTGCTCTTGCCCGCGCCGTTCTCGCCGAGCAGCGCATGCACCGAGCCGGCCGCGACGTTCATCGTCACCGCGTCCATCGCGGTGAAGCTGCCGAAGCGCTTGGTCAGCTCGAAGGTGTCGAGCGTCAGCGCGCCGGTGTGCGCGGGCTTGGGGTCGAGCGGAGCGGTCATCCCAGCACCTCCAGTACGTTGGCGGACTCCGCATGCGCCCCGAACACGCCGCCCTGCATCTCGATCATCTTCAGCGCGGCCTCGTGGTTGCCGCGGTCGGTGGCGGCGGTGCAGTCGTCGAGCAGCAGGCACTCGAAGCCGCGGTCGTTGGCCTCGCGCATCGTCGTGTGCACGCACACGTCGGTCGTGATGCCGGCGAGCAGCAGGTTGCGGATGCCTTGTGTGTGCAGGATCAGCTCGAGGTCGGTGGCACAGAACGAGCCCTTGCCGGGCTTGTCGATCACGATCTCGCCGGGCAGCGGCGCGAGCTCGTCGATGATCTGCCAGCCCGGCTCGCCGCGCACCAGGATGCGCCCGCACGGGCCGGCGTCGCCGATGCCCACGCCGTCGGTGCCGATGCGGCGCGAGCGCCAGCGCTTGTTCGCCGGCAGGTCGGCGAGATCGGGGCGGTGGCCCTCGCGGGTGTGGATGACGTGGAAGCCGCGCGCCCGCATCCGCGCCATCAGCGTCTTGATCGGGGCGATCGGCGCGCGGGTCAGCGACAGGTCGTAGCCCATCTGGTCGACGTAGCCGCCGACGCCGCAGAAGTCGGTCTGCATGTCGATCACGACCAGGGCGGTGTTGGCCGGCCGCAGGTCGCCGTCGTAGGGCCACGGGTACGGGTTGGCGTCGATCACGGTGGCGCTCATCGGGTCACCGCGTCGACGACAGTTCGCCGGGGCTGCCGACCGCCACCTTGCCCGGCCGGCAGCTGATCACCAGGATCACCAGCGTCAGCACGTACGGCACCGCGGCAAACAGGTTGTAGCCGGCGCTGATGCCGATCGACTGCAGCGCCGGCCCGATCGCCCCCGCACCGCCGAACAGCAGCGCCGCGCCGACGCAGCGCAGCGGGCTCCAGCGCGCGAAGATCACCAGCGCCACCGCGATCAGGCCCTGGCCGCTGGAGATGCCTTCGTTCCAGCTGCCCGGGTAGAACAGCGTCAGCGACGCGCCACCGAGGCCCGCGATCGCGCCACCCGCCGCGGTGGCGGCGATGCGGATGCCGTTGACCGAGTAGCCCAGCGCCTTGGTCGCGCTGGCCGAGTCGCCCGCCAGGCGCACCAGCAGCCCCCAGCGTGTCCGGGCGAAGCCCCAGTACATGGCCAGCGCGAGCAGCAGCCCGAGCGGCAGCAGCGAGTTGACCTGCAGCGCGGACTGGAACAGCGGCGAGCTGCTCCACGCGCCGAGCGCCAGCGCCGGCAACTGCGTCGCCTGCGGCTGGATCAGCGGCTTGCCGAGGTAGAACGCCAGGCCCGTGCCGAGCAGCATCAGCGCGATGCCGGTGGCCACGTCGTTGACCCGCGGCAGCGAGCACAGCAGGCCGTGCAGCAGCGCGAGCAGCGCGCCCGTGCCCGCCGCGACGAGCACGCCGATCCACGGCGAGCCGCTCAGGTACGAGCCGCCGAACGCGGCCATCGCCGACAGCACCAGCACGCCTTCGAGGCCGAGGTTGATGCGCCCGGACTTCTCGGTCAGGCACTCGCCGAGGCTGACGAACAGGAAGGGCACGCCGACCCGCAGCGCCCCGCCCAAGATCGCCGCGACGAATGGCAGCAGGATGTCGTTCATCGCGTGTTCATGTCGGTTTGATCGTGCTGCTCAACGGCACTTCCTTGGGCTGCATCGAACGCCGGAAGCGCTCGCCGGCGGCCTGCCAGTCGACGCCGCGCAGCGCCTCGCTGGCCAGGATCAGCACGAACGCGATGCCCTGCAGCACCTGCACCGACGCATCGGGCAGGCCGAGCCGCCGCTGCAGCAGGCTGCCGGCCGCACCGAAGCCGCCGAACAGGATCGCGACCGGGATGATCGCGAACGGCGAGTGCCGCGCGATGAACGAGACCAGGATGCCCGCATAGCCGTAGCCGGCGATCAGCGAGGCGTTCGCGTTGGTGTGGACGGCCGCGACCTCGATCGCGCCGGCCAGCCCCGCGCTGCCGCCGCCGAGCGCACATGCCAGCAGGATCAGCGCGCTCGCCGGCAACCCGACGAGTTGCGCGGTGCGCGGGTTGCCGCCGACCACGCGCACCGAGAAGCCGCGCGCCGTCAGCGCCAGCCACAGGCCGAGCGCGAGGCACGCGACGACGCCGATCACGAAGCCCCAGTGCACATCGGACCCGAAGATGCCGCCGATGCGGATCGCTTCGTCGAGCGCGCGGGTCGACGGCTTGTTCAGCGTCGCCGGATCGCGCATCGGTCCCTCGACCAGCTGCTTGAAGATCGCGATCGCGGTGTAGGCCAGCAGCAGGCTCGAGATCGTCTCGTTGACGCCGCGGTACTGGCGCAGTGCGCCGGCCAGTGCGATCCAGCCCGCGCCGACCGCGAAACCGGCCAGGCAGACCAGCACCGTGCCCGCCGCATTGCCGGGCAGCGGCATCAGGTAAGGCAGCGCCGCCGCCGCCAGCCCGCCGAGTACCACCGCGCCCTCGCCGCCGATGATGACGAGTCCCGCGCGCGCCGGCAGCGCGACGCACAGCGCGGTCAGCATCAGCGGCGCCGCGCGCGTCAGCGTGTTCTGCCACGAGAACCAGTCGCCGAACGCGCCCTTGAACAGCAGCACCCAGGTCTCGACCGGGCTGACCCCGCCTAACCAGACGAACAGCCCGAACAGCAGCAACGCGCCGATCAGCGCGCCGATCGGCAGCAGGGCGTCGACGAGGGTGTTGCGCATAGTGGTTATGTCCTCATCGGGACGCTGGCACGATCGGCGCGAGCAAAGGCGCATGCGGGCAGGCCGCGGCGCTTCGCTGAGGCGGTCGCCGCTGGAGGGCCACGAAGGGGGCCCTTCGTGGCCCTGCAGCGGCGACCGCCACCGAATGAGCGCCCGGCGGGCTGCCATTGCCGCGACGCGCCGATGCCACCAGCCCGAGAGGATTCGGTTCCATTCAGACCGAGCCGATCACGCCTTCGACCAGGTAGTTGATCCCTTCGAGCGCCGGGTCGGTCTGCTTCAGCGTCTTCGGCACGACGACCACGCCCTTGTTGCTCTTCAGGCCGCCGGCGAAGATGTCGAAGGTGCCGGCGAGCATCTTGGCCTTGATGTCCTCGGCCTGCTTCTTCGCCACGTCGGGCACCATCGCGCCGTACGGCGACATCTTCACGTAGCCTTCCTTCAGCCCGCCGCGCAGGAAGTTCGGATGCGGCTTGCCGGCCTGGGCGGCGTCGACGACCGTCTTGTACGCGGTGGTCCAGTTCCATTCGGCACCCGTCAGGTACGCCGCCGGGGCGAGCTTGGCTTGGCTGACGTGGTAGCCGCAGACCATCTTGCCGCGCTTGGCGGCGGTCTCGACGATCACCTTCGGGCTGTCCACGTGCATCGTGAACACATCCACGCCCTGGTCGGCCAGGCTGTTGGTCGCCTCGGCCTCCTTGACCGGCATCGACCACTCGCCGGTGAAGATCACCGTGGTCGTGATCGCGGGGTTGACCGAGCGCGCACCCATCGTGAACGCGTTGATGTTGCGCAGCACCTGCGGGATCGGCTTGGCGGCGACGAAGCCGAGCTTCTTGCTCTTCGTCATGTGCGCGGCGATCACGCCGTTCAGGTACTGGCATTCGTCGATGTAGCCGAAATAGCTGCCGGTGTTCTTCGGGTGCTTGCCTTCGGTCCACATGCCGCCGCAGTGCGAGAAGCGCACCTCGGGGTCCTTCGCGGCCATCGCGACCATGTACGGATCGAAGTAGCCGAACGAGGTCGGGAACAGCAGCGTCGCGCCGTCCTGCTTGATCATGCCGGTCATCGTCTTGGTGACGGCCGCGGTCTCCGGCACGTTCTCTTCCTCGACCACCTTGACGCCCGGCATCTTCTTCAGCTCGGCCGCGGCCGCGGCCTGCGACTGGTTGTAGCCGAAGTCGTCGCGCGGGCCGACGTAGATCACGCCGACGGTCAGCGGCTTCTGGGCGAAGGCGCCGCGCAGCGCGAACGGTGACGCCGCCGCGAACGACAGGGCAGACAGTTGCGCCAGCGAGCGGCGCCGCGAGGCATCGTGAGGATTCGACATGGAAGTTTCTCCGCGAGGTGAAGGGCCGGCCGCACTTTGGTGCACGCCTTGGTATACCAAGAGGGATTCAGCAAAAGCCGTGCCCGCTGCCAGCCCGTCGCGCGCGTGTACCGGGGCCCTCGCGGTGCGCCCCGGCCCGGTCGCCGTCCGCCTATTTCCCGGGCAGGCGCGAGCGGGCCTCGTGCAGCGTGTGCAGCGTGATCTTGCGCACCTCGGCCTTGCTCTGGTCGATGTGTGTCTTCAGCAGCAACTGCGCCTGATCGGCCTTGCGCTGCATGACGGCGCGCAGGATCTTGCCGTGCTCGGCGTACGTGGCTTCGATGCGGTCCAGGCGGGTGAAATCGAGGTGCCGGATGATGCGGATGCGCTCGGTCACGTCCCAATGCACCCGCGCGATCTCGGGGTTGCCTGCGGCGCGCACCAGCGTGGCGTGGAACTGCTCGTCGTTCGCACCGACCTGTCGCGCGTCGGTCAGGCGCTCGGCCACCGGCACCAGCCACGCGTCCTTCAGCGCCTCGAGTTCCGGCGGGTCCTCGACGCGGTTGCACAGCTTGACCAGGCTCGCCATTTCCAGCACGACCCGCAGGTCGTACAGGTGTTCGAGCTTGTCGAAATCGATCGGACGGACGAACCAGCCCAGCTTGGCCTCGACCTCGAGGAACCCCTCGTTGCGCAGCCTGAACAGCGCCTCGCGCACCGGCGTGCGGCTGACGCCGAGCCGGTTGCCGAGCTCGGCCTCCGAGAAGCGGTCGCCAGCGACGAGTTGGAAGTCGTGGATCTCCGCCTTCAGTCGCGCATACACCTGCTCGGCCAGATTCGGACGTGGCGCGGCGAGCGGTACGGCAGGCGGAGGCAGCGTGGTCATGACCCGATCTTAGCGACCCGTCATGGATCGATGAGGCTGACATGCGCCGCCACCACCCGCCAGCCCTGCGGCAGGCGCACCCAGGTCTGGCTCTGGCGGCCGATCTTCGCGCTGCCCTCGCGCCGGAACTCGGTCATCGCCGTCGCCGCGTCCAGGCCGTAGGTGGTGATCACGGTGTTGACGAGTTGCCGCGCCAGGCCGGCCGCGGGCCGCGCCACGCGGAAGGCGCGGATCGCCTCGATGCCGACCAGGTTCTCGCCGATGCCGTAGCGCACGGTCCGGGCCGAATCCCAGAACAGCTCGTCGAGCACCTCGACCTGGTTGTGGACCAGCGCGTCTTCGTAGCGCGCGAACACCGCCGTCACTTCGGCGAGCACCTCGGGTCGATTGATGTCCATCACAGTGCGGCCACCGGGGAGGTGGCGATGCCCGACGATTCAAGCTGGTGCGCGACGCGCAGCGCCAGGTCTTCGCGCCACGGCGCGGCGATCACCTGCACCCCGATCGGCAGCGTCGCGTGCACGCCCCACACCGGCACGGCGCAGACAGGCAGGCCGATGCACGAGATCGGCTGCGTCAGCAGCCCGAGGCTCGGACGCGCCGGCAGGCGCCGGCCGTTGATCTCGAGCCACTCGGTGCCGAGCCCGGGCGCGACGCAGGGCGTGGCCGGGGCGAGCAGCACGTCGACCTCCTCGAACAGCTCGGCCGCGCGCAGCGCGAACCAGCGCCGCACCCGCTGCGCCTGCTGCACCCACGCGGCGGGCAGCAACGCGCCGGCGAGGAAGCGGTCGCGCGACAGCGGCTCGAAGTCCGCGGCACGGGTGCGCAGGTCGGCCAGGTGCAGCGCGGCGCCTTCGGCATTGCTGATCAGGAACGCCGCGGCGCGCGCCCGCGCGACCTCGGGGAGCTCCACGCTGCGGGTCGCGTCGAGCGCGTGCGCGACCCGCGCGACGGCGGCGCGCGCGTCGGCGTCGGCGAAGTCCGCGAAGTAGCCGTCCAGCGTCGCGATGCGCAGCCCGCGGGTGCCGAGCGCGAGCGCCTGTGCGGTCGGCTCCACGGCGCGCTCGACGCAGCCCGGGTCGTGCGCATCGAAGCCTTGCAGCGCGTCGTACGCGAGCGCCAGATCGCGCGTGCTGCGCGCGAACGGGCCGAGGTGGTCGAGGCTGGCGACGAACGGGTAGCTGCCGTGGCGCGGCAGGCGGCCGTAGGTCGGCTTCAGCCCGAAGGTGCCGCACAGCGACGAGGGCACGCGGATCGAGCCGTTGGTGTCGGAGCCGAGCGTGAGCGGTACCTGCCCGGCCGCGATCGCCGCGGCCGAGCCGCCCGACGAACCGCCCGCCGTGCGACCCAGGTCGTGCGGGTTGTGGCACGGGCCCTCGTGGCTGTTCTCGGTCGTGAAACCGTAGGCGTACTCGTCCATGTTGAGCGCACCGACCAGCACCGCGCCGGCCGCCTGCAGGCGCGCCACCAGCGCGCCGTCGCGCACCGCGGGCGGCCGGCCGCGTTCGATCTTCGAGCCGGCGAGCGTGGTCAGGCCCGCGACGTCGAACAGGTTCTTGACCGCGAACGGCACGCCGAGCAGCGGCAGCGATTGCAACGTCGTGTCGCCGACCGCGAGCCGGGCATCGAGCGCTGCGGCGGCCTGCAGCGCACGCTGCGCCGTCACGTCGGTGAAGGCGTTGACCCGCTCGTCGGTCGCGCAGATGCGCATCAGGCTCGCCTGCACCAGCGCGGTCGCCGTCACCGCGCCGCTGCGCACGGCGTCGGCCATCGCGGCGGCGCTGCCGCGCAGCAGGGCCTCGGCGCTCATGCGTGGCCGCCGCGCGGCGCGATCGGCACGAAGGCCTCGGCCGGGTCGTCGGTGATCTGCAGCGGGTGCGCCCCGACCAGCTCGGCCATGCCGGCCGCGAGCGCGAAGTAGTTCAGCACGCCGAGCCGGTGCTCGGCCGCGATCGGCAGGGCCAATGCGGCAGCCGCCGCGTCCACGTAGTGTTCGATCTGCGCTGGGGTCATCGGGCAGGGCGCCTTTCAATGTCGGGGCGGGTTCGTTCGCCGCCCCGAAACCGGTCCGGACAGCGTGGCGACGGTTCGCGGTCGCGCTTCATCGTATTGCAAGATCCCGGCCACCCGGAGCCCGTTGGGTCGGCATGCGCGCCCGGTCGGCCAGGACGCTCGCAAAGCCGCGGCTCGACCGACGCGGACGAAGGCGGCTCAGCCCGGCATGCCGGCTGCGACGAACGCCCGCCAGCCGCCGAACGCGGTGACGTCGCGCGCCGCGCCGAGCGCGTGCGCCTCGCAGACGAAGCCGTGCACCTGGCGGCCATCGGCGAGTTCGAGCGAGCCGAGGCCGAGCGGCGGCGGAATCAGCGCGAGGAAGGAGCCGACCGCGGCCACAGGCACGTCCCACACCTCGACCGCGATGGCGGCGCCGCCTTCGGCCACGCGCAGCAGGCCGGGCTTGGGCGGCACCGTGCCCGGCAGCGCGAACAGGCGGTAGTGGGGCGCGGTGAACGTGGTGTCGCGCAGCGTCGCGCCACGCTCGGTCAGCTGGCCGTTCAGCGGCAGCCCGCTGAGGTGCGCGCCGACGACCGCGATCGGCAGCGTCGGCGCGCTGGCGGGCCACGCGCCCGGCGCGTCCGCTGAGGCCGCACCCAGTGCCAGCGGGCGGCCGGTCGCGCCGAGCGGTCCGGCAAGCGCCGCCTCCCAGGTCTGACCGAAGCGCGCAAGTGCGGCATCGGCCGCGCCGGGCGCGATGAACGTGACGCCGAACGGCAGCCCGCCGGTGGTGAATCCGGCCGGCAGCGCGAGCGCGCACCAGCCGAGCAGGTTGACGAAGTTCGTGTACGTGCCGAGCAGTGCGTTGGTGCCCAGCGGGTCGGCATCGACGTCGGCATGGGTCGGGTGGGTCGGGGCGGTCGGCACCATCAGCAGGTCGAAGTCCGCCCACAGCGCCGCGGTGTCGCGTTGGGCCTCGCGCAGCGTGTACTGGGCGCGGAAGGCGTCGGTCGCGCTGAAGTTGTCCGCGACCTCGATCACCCGGCGCACGACCGGGTCGAGGGCCTGCGGGTCGCGCTCGAGCAGCGCCTGCACCACGGCGTGGCGCTCGGCCACCCACGGGCCGCCGTAGAGCAGCCGCGCGACGGCGAGCAGGGGCGCGAAGTCCAGCGGCACCAGGGTGTGGCCGAGGGCGGCGGCGCGCGCCTTCGCCTGATCGAAGCAGACGCCGTACCCGAGATCGCCGTGGAACAGCGGCGTGGCCGGCACGCCGATGCGCAGCGCGGGCTTCCACTGCGCCGCGCCGGTGCGGAACGCACTGTACGCATCGGCGGCATCGGGGCCTTCCATCACCGCGAGCACCGCGGCGGCATCGGCGACCTCCAGCGCAAGCACCGAGATGCAGTCGATGCTGCGGCACGCCGGCACGACGCCCGCGTTGCTCACCCGGCCCGGCGTCGGCTTCAGGCCGACCAGGTTGTTGAAGCCGGCGGGCACCCGTCCGGACCCGGCGGTGTCGGTGCCGAGCGCGAAGGCCACGTCGCCACGCGCTACTGCCACGGCCGAGCCCGAACTGGAGCCGCCGCTGATGCGCTCGGGCGCGAAGGCGCTGCTCGGACGGCCGTACGGCGAGCGCGCGCCGACCAGACCGGTCGCGAACTGGTCGAGGTTGGTCTTGCCCATGCACACGGCGCCGGCCGCGATCAGCCTGGCGACCGCATGCGCATGCGCCAGCGGGGTCCGTGCATAGGCGGGGCAAGCCGCGGTGGTGGGCAGGCCGGCCACGTCGATGTTGTCCTTCACCGCGAACGGCACGCCGAACAGCGGCATCGCGCGCAGTGCAGCGGCGCGGTCGGCATGGCGCGTAGCGCGGGCCTCGAGCGCGGTGACGGCGGCGTCGATGTCGGCGGCGCCGGCGCGCGTGATCCAGAGCTCCGGCGGGCTCGCGGCGGCCAGGCGCTGCTGCTGCGCGCCGAGCAGCGCGCGCGGCGCGGCGCCGTCACGGTACGCGTGCCGCCAGTCGGCCAGGGTGAGGAGCGAAGTCGGCTTCATGCAGTCAAATGGTGCACTCGTTGGTATACCAAAAAGTGCACAGCATGAAGCGTGCCTGCGAATCGGCCCTGCGCTCAGGTCAACGCGACGACTTCAATCCAGTTGGGGTTGCGGCCGGCCGCGCAGGTGCTGCGCAGTGCCAGCACGCCGTGACGCGCGTCGATCGCGTAGACCGCGAGCCGGTCGGACTGCTGGCCGGCGGCAATCAGGAACGCCCCATCGGGCGTGATCGCGAAACCGCGCGGTTGGGCCTCGGTCGGCACGTGGCCGAGCGGCGCGAGCTGTCCGTTCGCAGGATCGACCCGGAACGCGGCGAGCATGCTGGAGCGGCGCTCGCTGCCGTAGAGGAAGCGGCCGTCGGGGCTGAGGTGCAGGTCCGCGGCCCAAGGGGCGCCGTCGACACGGGGCGGCAGCGACGCCAACGTCTGCACGGTGCGCAGCGTGCCGGCCGCCGCGTCGAAGGCCAGCACGTCGATCATCGCGTCGAGCTCGTTGAGGAGGTAGACGAAGCGCCCAGCCGGGTCGAACACGAAGTGACGCGGGCTCGCGCCGGCATGCGGCGTGAACAGCGGCGGATCGTTCGGCGACAGCCGGCCGGTGGCGACATCGAAGCGCAGCTGCATCACGTGGCCGCCGCCCAGGCAGGTCGCGAACACGAACCGGTTCGACGGGTCCGCCCCGATCGCGTGCGCATGCGGCGCGGTCGCGATCGCCTGCTGCGCGGGTTGCGCGACGCCATCGGCCCCGATCGGGCTCACCGCGATCAGGTTGCCCCCGTACGACGCGCTGAACAGCCAGCGGCCGCTGCGGTCGGTCGCGATGTTCGCCATGCTGTGCGGCAGCGGCGCGGCGCCGAGCGCGGCGAGCTCGCCGCTGCGCGGGTCGATCGCGAAGCTCAGGACCTCGAGCGGATCGGATCGGCGCGCGGCGTAGAGGAAGCGCCTGTCCGGGCTCAGCGCCATCGGCATCACCTGCCCGCCGACCGCGACGGCCTGGACCGGCGCGAGCTCGCCGCGCGCGGCGTCCAGGCGGTAGACGCCGATCTCGCCGCTGTCGGCGTTCGAGACGTAGACGATCACTTCAGCAGCAGCTGGGGCAGCCACAGGGAGATCGCCGGCACGTAGGTGACGAGCATCAGCACCACGAACAGCGCGACAAAGAAGGGCTTCATCGCGCGCGTGATCGCCGCCATCGGCAACTTGGAGACGGCGCTGCCGACGAACAGCACGGTGCCGACCGGCGGCGTGATCAGGCCGATGCCGAGGTTGACCATCATGATCATGCCGAAGTGCACCGGGTCGACACCCAGCGTCTTCACGACCGGCAGCAGGATCGGTGTGAGGATCAGGATCAGCGGCGACATGTCCATCAACGTGCCCAGCACCAGCAGCAGCACGTTGATCATCATCAGGATCGCATACTTGTTGTCCGATACGCTGGTGAAGAAGGTGGTGATCTTCAGCGGGATCTGCATCAGCGTCATCAGGTAGCCGAAGCATGCCGCGAAGCCGATCAGGATCATGACCACCGTGACGGTCTTGACGGTGCGGTGCACGAGCTTCGGCAGGTCCCGCCACTTGTAGTCGCGGTAGACGAACATCGTGACCATGAAAGCCCAGACCACCGCGACCGCCGCCGACTCGTTGGCCGTGAACACGCCGGAGAGGATGCCGCCGAGGATGATGACCATCGTCATCAGGCCCCACATCGCCTCGATGCAGATCCGGATCGCCTGGCGCAGCGGGATGACCTCGCCCTTCGGATAGTTCTCCCGGCGCGCGATGAACAGGCACAGCGCAGCCAGCGTCAGGCCGAGCAGCAGCCCCGGCATCACGCCGGCGATGAACAGGCTGGCGATCGAAACCGAGCCACCGGCCGCCAGCGAATAGATCACCGCGTTGTGGCTGGGCGGGATCAGGATCGCCTGGACCGAGCCGCTGACGGTCACCGCGGTCGCGAAGTCGCGCGGGTAGCCCTTGCGCTCCATTTCCGGGATCAGCACCGAACCGATCGACGCGGTATCGGCCACCGACGAGCCCGAGATCGCGCCGAAGAACGTCGAGGCGAGGATGTTGACCAGCGACAGCCCGCCGCGAATGAACCCGACCAGCACGCTCGCGAACGCCACCAGCCGGCGCGACATGCCGCCCTCGGCCATGATCGCGCCGGCCAGCACGAAGAAGGGAATCGCGAGCAGCGAGAACTTGTTGACGCCGGAGGCGAGCTGGATCATCACCGCGTCGAGCGGCAGGTCGATCCAGAGCGCACCGGCGAGCGAGGCCAGGCCCAGCGAGTAGGCGATCGGCACGCCGATCATCATCAGCACGATGAAGCTGCCGAGCAGCACGATCATGTCCATCAGCGGGCGCTCCCGGCGGCGTCGGCCTCGACGAGCTGTTCCTCATAGCGCACGATCGGACGGTGCTCCTGCGCCCCGTACACGATGCGCTCGATCACGAACAGCAGCGTGATCGCGCTGCCGATCGGCAGTGCGGCGTACGTCGCGCCCACCGGCAGCCAGCTCAGCTCGCTGATCGACTGGCCCCAGGTCTCGATGCACAGCCGCGTGCCGTACCAGGCGACGAACAGGCACACCGCCACCATCAGCAGGTCGACGACGAGCGCGAGCGCCCGCCGCGCCCCGGCCGGCAGGCGGTCCGTCAGCATCGTCACCGCGATGTGACCGCCGGCGCGGTAGGCACAGGCCGCGCCCAGGAACGTGAAGACCATCATCAGCAGGATCGCGATCGGCTCCGGCCACTGCGAGCCGGTGCCCAGCACGTAGCGCGTGAACACGCCCCACGGGATGATCAGCGACATCAGCAGGATCGCGAAGCCGGAGATCCAGATGCAGGCCAGGTAGAGCCTGTCCATCAGGCGGATGTAGGGACGGTCCATGTCGTCGCGTGGCGCCGGGCTACTTGACCGCTTCGATGCGCTTGATCAGGTCGGCGAACTTCTCGCCGTACTTGGCGCGCACCGGCGCGGTCGCGTCGTAGAACGGCTTGTTGTCGATCGCGATGAACTCGACGCCGGCCGCCTTCAGCTTGGCGGTGTAGTCGGCGACGCTCTTGTCCCAGAGCACGCGCTGCTCCATCTGGGCCTCGCGCGAGAACTTCTTGACCAGCGCCTGGTCTGCCGGCGTGAGCTTGTCCCAGGTGACCTTCGACATCACGAAGATCTCGGGAATGATCAGGTGGTTGGTCTGGGTGTAGTACTTCGCGCCGGCCTGGTAGTGGTTGGCGGTGAACAGCGTCGGGGCGTTGTTTTCGGCACCGTCGACCACGCCGGTCTGGATCGCGGTGAAGACCTCGCCGTAGCCCATGGAGATGCCGTTGCCGCCCATCGCGTTCATCGTGTCGACGAACAGCGGGTTACCCATCATGCGGATCTTCTGGCCCTTCAGGTCGGCCATCGTGCGCACCGGCTTCTTGGTGTAGAGGCTGCGCGAGCCGCCGTCCATCCAGCCGAGCGCGACGAGCTTGGCCGGCGAGGCGGTGATCTTGTCCAGCATCTCCTGGCCGATCGGGCCGTCGATCACCGCGCGCATGTGGGCCTCGTTGCGGAACACGAACGGCATGTTGAACACGTTGACCTCGGGCACGACCGGGCCGATCGGGCCGAGCGAGGTGCGCAGGATCTGGATCGCGCCGACCTGGGTCTGCTCGATCATCTCCTTCTCGCCGCCGAGCACCGAGCCGGGGAACATCTGGAACTTGATGCGGCCGTTGGTCGCGGCATCGAGCTTCTTGCCCATGTTCTCGATTGCGACCACGTTCGGGTAGCCGGCCGGGTGCACGTCGGCGGCCTTCATCACCATCGTCTGGGCGTGGGCCGGCAGGCCGGCGGACAGAGCGCTCAATGCGACGGCGGCGGTCAGCAGGGTTCTTCTGAAGTTCATGGTTGTCTCCTGTGAGGTGATGAATGGGGCGTCGAGCGCGGACTCACTCGAACGGCCCCTTGATGCAGAAGCCGCCGCCCTGGTACCTGGCGACCGGGTCGGTCGGGTCGATGCGCGGCTGGCGCGCCTCGCGGTCGGCGCGGAACGGCTCGGAGCTGTCCTGCGGGCGATAGCCGATGTGGCGCGCCGGGGTGTTGTCCCACCAGGTCGTCGCGTTGTCGCTCATGCCGTAGATGACGCTGTGGCCGACGATCGGGGCGGACAGGCTCGCGACGACCAGGCGTTCGAGGTCGTCGACGCTCATCCAGGTCGCCAGCATGCGGCGATCCACCGGCTCGGGGAAGGACGAGCCGATGCGCAGGCTGACCGTCTCGATGCCGTAGCGGTCGAAGTAGAACTGCGCCATGTTCTCGCCGAAGGCCTTGCTGATGCCGTAGTAGCCGTCGGGGCGCATCGGCATCGTGGCGTCGATCACCTCGTCCTGGCGGTAGAAGCCGGTCACGTGGTTGGAGCTCGCGAACACGATGCGCCGCACTTCGTGCTTGCGCGCCGCTTCGTAGAGGTTGTAGACGCCGACGATGTTGGCCTGCAGGATCGGGCCGAACGGTCCCTCGACCGAAACGCCGCCGAGGTGCACGACCGCGTCGACGCCGTCGAGCAGCGCGTGCACCGCGTCGGCCTGCTCGAGCGCGGCGGGCACCAGTTCCTCGCCCGGCGCGGCCGCGCCGAGGTCGGCGATGTCACTGACGCGCAGGACGCCACAATGCGCCTTCAGGCGCGGCCGGAGTTCGCGGCCCAGGCCACCGGCGGCGCCGGTCAGCAGCAGGCGGGCGTACAGCGGGGCGATGGGGGCGGCAGGGGTCATGAGCGGCGATCGATTTGGAAGGGTTGCCACGGATTGTTTTTGTCGGCTGTCCTGCAGAATGTAGAGCAGCTTGTCATCAGTTGTCGTACAACTAGATGGTAGCCAGCCTCCTATTCCTGTCAATGCCGCCCCGTCGGGGTTTGTACTGAACGATCGATGAATTCGACCCCGCCCCTTCGCCGCGCCCGCACGCTCGCCCATGAGTTGGTCGAATCGCTGGGCGACCGCATCCGCGACGGTCGGCTCGCGGCGGGCGACAAGCTGCCCACCGAAGCGGCGTTCATGACCGAGTTCGGCGTCAGCCGCACCGTGGTGCGCGAGGCGATCTCAAAACTGCAGGCCTCCGGGCTGGTCGAGACGCGCCACGGCGTCGGCACCTTCGTCGTCGGCATGGGCGACGCATCGGCCTTCCGGATCGCGCCGGAGCAGTTGGCGACCTTGCGCGACGTCGTCGCGATGCTGGAGCTCCGGATCGGCGTGGAGACCGAGGCCGCGGGGCTGGCGGCGCAACGCCGCACGACCCAGAACCTGATCGCGATGCGTGACGCGCTCGACGCGTTCACCCAAGCAGTGGAAGCAGGTCGAGACGCAGTGGGCGCTGACTTCCAGTTCCATCAGGAGATCACGCGCGCGACCCAGAACGCCCACTTCGTCAACCTGATGGCGACGCTCGGCACGATGAGCATCCCGCGCGCCAGGCTCGACCCGTCGCGCCCGCCGGACGAGGAGCGCCTGGCCTACCTGCGCCGCGTCAACGCCGAGCACCTGAGCATCCTCGACGCGATCGAAAACCAGGACGTGGAGGCCGCCCGCGCGGCGATGCGCACCCATCTGGCCAACAGCCGGGAGCGCCGCCGCCGCGCCGCCGCACTGGCGGGCGAAAGCCCCTGATCTCGGGTTGGCCCGCTTGTCGGGCACGCGCCAGTGATCTAGGATAGTTGTACGACGACGTACAACTGGAGACTTCCGAATGCGCTCGACCTTCCTCCGCTGCCTCGGCCTGACGGCCGCCTGCCTGCTCGCCGCCGTGGCCTCACCGGCCGCCTGGGCGGCTTACCCCGACAAGCCGGTGACGATCGTGGTGCCGTTCCCGCCGGGCGGCTCGACCGACGTGATCGCGCGCGCACTCGCGGCGCGGCTGCAGGAGAAGCTCGGCCAGACCTTCATCGTCGACAACAAGGCCGGCGCGACCGGCACGATCGGCGCCGGCTTCGTCAAGCGGGCCGCGCCGGACGGCTACACGCTGCTCGTCTCGTCGCTCGGTCCGTACGTGATCGCACCGCACCTGATCAAGGGCGTGCCCTACGACGCGACCCGGGACTTCGACTACCTGACCGTCGCAGTGCAGGCGCCCAACGTGCTGGTCGTGCCGGCCGCATCGCCGTACAAGACGCTGGCCGACCTGCTGGCCGATGCCAAGGCCAACCCGGGCAAGCAGACCTTCGCGTCGTCGGGCAACGGCTCGTCGGACCACCTGACCGTCGAGCTGTTCTGGCAGCGCACCGGCACCAGCGGCGTGCACGTGCCGTACAAGGGCGGCGCCCCGGCCGTGACCGACTTGCTGGGCGGCGTCGTCAACGCCTCGTTCCAAAACATCAACGCGGTGATCCAGCACGTGAATTCCGGCAAGCTGCGCGCGCTGGCGGTGACCGGCACCAAGCGCTCGGCGCTGCTGCCGCAGGTGCCGACGCTGTCGGAAGCCGGGGTCAAGGGCGCCGACGTGTACTCGTGGCAGGGCGTGGCCGCGCCGCACGGCCTGCCGGCCGACATCAAGGCCAAGCTGAGCGCCGCGATGGTCGCCGCGCTGAACGACCCGCAGGTCAAGCCGAAATTGCTCGAGCAGGGCTTCGAGATCGTCGCGAACACGCCCGAGCAGATGACCAAGTTCCAGGCCGACGAGTTCGCGCGCTGGAAGACCGTCATCGAGACCGGCAAGATCACCGCGGATTGAGCATGAGCACGACCCCCCTCGTCGCCGACGTCCGCGTCATCCCGGTCGCCGGCCGCGACTCGATGCTGATGAACCTGAGCGGCGCGCACGCGCCGTTCTTCACCCGCAACCTGGTGATCCTGACCGACAGCGCCGGCCGCACCGGCGTCGGCGAGGTGCCGGGCGGCGAGAAGATCCGCCAGACGCTCGAAGAGACGCGCGGGTTGCTGGTCGGCCAACCGATCGGCACGATGCAGCAGCTGCTCGGCGAGGTGCGCGCCGCGTTCGCCGACCGCGACGCGGGCGGCCGGGGGCTGCAGACCTTCGACCTGCGCACGACGATCCACGTCGTCACCGCGATCGAATCCGCGCTGCTCGACCTGCTCGGCCAGCACCTCGGGCTGCCGGTCGCGGCGCTGCTGGGCGAAGGCCAGCAGCGCGCGCAGGTCGAGATGCTGGGCTACCTGTTCTTCGTCGGCGACAAGGCGAAGACCGGCCTGCCGTATGTCAGCGAGCCGGGCGCAGCCGACGACTGGTCGCGGCTGCGCCACGAGGAGGCGATGACGCCCGAGTCCATCGTGCGGCTGGCCGAAGCCGCGCACGCGCGCTATGGGTTCAACGACTTCAAGCTCAAGGGCGGCGTGCTGGCCGGCGAGGCCGAGGTCGAGGCGATCCGCGCGCTGCACGAACGCTTCCCGACCGCGCGCGTCACGCTCGACCCGAACGGCGGCTGGCTGTTGAAGGATGCGATCCGCATCACCCGCGACCTGCACGGCGTGATGGCCTATGCCGAGGACCCGTGCGGCGCGGAGGACGGCTTCTCGGGCCGCGAGGTGATGACCGAGTTCCGCCGCGCGACCGGCCTGCCGACCGCCACCAACATGGTCGCGACCGACTGGCGCCAGCTCACGCACGCGTTGTCGCTGCAGTCGGTCGACATCCCGCTGGCCGACCCGCACTTCTGGACCATGGCCGGCTCGGTGCGCGTGGCGCAGACCTGCCGCGACTGGGGCCTGACCTGGGGCTCGCACTCGAACAACCACTTCGACGTGTCGCTGGCGATGTTCACCCACGTCGCGGCCGCCGCGCCCGGCCGAGTGACCGCGATCGACACCCACTGGATCTGGCAGGACGGCCAGCGCCTGACGACCGCGCCGCTGCAGATCAAGGGCGGGCTGGTCGACGTGCCGACCGCGCCCGGCCTGGGCGTGACGCTGGACATGGCCGAGGTCGAGAAGGCCCACGCGCTGTACCTGCAGCACGGTCTGGGCGCACGCGATGACGCGATCGCAATGCAGCACCTGATCCCGAACTGGCGCTTCGACCCGAAGCGGCCGTGCATGGTGCGCTGAAACCGCGCACCCACAGAACACTTTCCCGGAGACGACTCGATGAACAAGCGCCAGAACCTGATCGCCGCGGCCGCCACGCTGCTGGCGACCGCCCTTGCCGGCCCCGCAGCCCACGCTCAGGCGTGGCCCAGCAAGCCGATCCGCATCGTCGTGCCGTACACGCCCGGCGGCTCGTCGGACATCATCGCCCGCGCCATCAGCGGGCCGCTGGCCGAGGCGCTGAAGACCACCGTCGTGGTCGAGAACAAACCCGGCGCGAACGGCAACACCGGCACCGACCTGGTCGCCAAGTCGCCCGCCGACGGCTACACGATCCTGCTGTGCGACGTCGGCGCGCTGGCGATCACGCCCTCGGTCTACACCAAGCTGCCGTTCGAGCCGAGCAAGGACCTGAAGGGCGTGACGATGCTGGCGTATTCGCCGCACATGCTGGTCGTGCACCCGTCGGTGCCGGCCAACAACCTGCAGGAACTGGTCGCGCTGTCGAAGACGACCAAGCTGAACTTCGCGGTCACCGCGATCGGCAGCGCGCCGCACGTGGCCGGCGTCGCGGTCGAGAAGGCGACCGGCGCGAAATGGGAGTACATCCCGTACAAGGGAGGCTCGCAGGCCATCACCGACACGATCGCCGGCCAGACCCAGGTGCTGATGAACGGCATGCTGGCGACGCTGCCGTTCGTTCAGAGCGGCAAGCTCAAGGTGCTGGGCATTTCGAAGGCCACGCGCATGCCGCTGCTCGCGAACGTGCCGACGATCGCCGAGCAGGGCGTGAAGGGCTTCGAGTCCGGCACCTGGCAGGGTGCCCTGGTGCCGGCGGCCACCCCGCCGGCCGTGCTGGCGCGGCTCTCCGCCGAACTGACGAAGATCATCCGCTCGCCCGACGTGCGCTCGCGCCTGACCGCGCAGGGCGCCGAGGTCAACACGATGTCGCCGACCGAATTCTCGAGCTTCTTCGAAGCCGAGCGCAAGCGCTGGGCCGGCGTCGTCTCCCAGGGCGGCATCAAGCTCGACTGATCAGGGAGATCCACGATGACCTTGCCCACCCCCTACAAGCCCTTCCCGAACAGCTTCCGCGCCGACCTGCGCGCCGGCAAGACGCTGATCGGCTGCTGGTGCTCGCTCGCCAACCCGATCACGACCGAGGTGCTCGGCGTCGCCGGCTTCGACTGGCTGCTGCTCGACGGCGAGCACTCGCCGAACGACGTGATCACATTCATCCCGCAGCTGATGGCGCTGAAGGACAGCCCGAGCGCGCCGGTCGTGCGCCCGACCTGGAACAACCCGGTCGAGCTGAAGCGGCTGCTCGACGGCGGCTTCTACAACTTCCTGATCCCGTTCATCGAGAGCGGCGAGGAGGCGCAGCGCGCGGTCGCGGCCACGCGCTACCCGCCGCAGGGCTTCCGCGGCGTCTCGGTCTCGCAGCGCAGCAACCGCTTCGGCGCCGTGCCGGGCTACTTCGAGGGCATCAACGAGCAGATCTGCGTGATGGTGCAGATCGAGAGTCGCAAGGGCGTGGCGGCGGCGGCCGAGATCGCAGCCGTCGACGGCGTCGACGGGCTGTTCATCGGGCCGTCCGACCTGGCCGCCGGCTTCGGCCACTTCGGCAACCCGGCCCACCCCGAGGTGCAGGCCGCGATGGCGCAGGTCTTCGCGGCCGGCAAGGCGCACGGCAAGCCGATCGGCATCCTCGCGCCGGTCGAGGCCGACGCGCGGCGCTACATCGCGCAGGGCGCGACCTTCGTCGCAGTCGGCAGCGACCTGGGCGTGTTCCGCTCGGGCACGCAGGCGCTGCGCGACAAATACCTCGCGGCCTCCTGAACATTCACTGACATCGGAGCAATCGACATGAGCAAGTTGGGATTCATCGGCCTGGGCATCATGGGCACGCCGATGGCGCTGCGCCTGGCGGCCGGGGGCCACGAGCTGTTCATCCACACCCGTAGCGAGCCCAAGCCCGAGGTGCTGGCAGCCGGCGCGTTGCGCTGCGCCAGCGCCAAGGAAGTGGCCGAGCGCGCCGACATCGTCTTCACGATGGTGCCGGACACGCCGGACGTCGCGAAGTTGCTGTTCGCGGACGATGGCGTCGCTGCCGGCCTGTCGAAGGGCAAGACCGTCGTCGACATGAGCTCGATCTCGCCGATCGAGACCAAGGACTTCGCCCGGCGCATCAACGCGCTCGGCGGCGACTATCTCGACGCGCCGGTCTCCGGCGGCGAGGTCGGCGCCAAGGCCGGCACGCTGACGATCATGGTCGGCGGGCCGGAGGCGGTGTTCGAGCGCGTCAAGCCCCTCTTCGAGCTGATGGGCAAGAACATCACCCTCGTCGGCGGCAACGGCGACGGCCAGACCTGCAAGGTCGCCAACCAGATCATCGTCGCGATGAACATCGCGGCGGTCGGCGAGGCGCTGGTGTTCGCCAGCAAGGCCGGCGCCGACCCGGCCAAGGTGCGCCAGGCGCTGATGGGCGGCTTCGCGGCCAGCCGCATCCTGGAGGTGCACGGCGAGCGGATGATCAAGCGCACCTTCGCGCCGGGCTTCCGGATCGGGCTGCACCAGAAGGACCTGAGCCTGGCGCTGGCCGGCGCGCGCGCGCTCGGCGTCGCGCTGCCGCAGACGGCCGGCGCGGCGCAGCTGATGCAGGCCTGTGCCGCCAACGGTGGGCAGGACCTGGACCACTCGGCGCTGGTGCAGGCGCTGGAGCTGATGGCGGCGCACGCCGTCGCCTGAGCGGTAAGGTTTCACGACCGTGTGGCCGCAAAGGCCACACGCACCGAAACTTTCGGTGCTAGGTCCGAGAGGGTCGCGCAATCGTTTGCGCGAATGCCCGCCGCCTCCGAGACTCGCGCGTCGCCGCTGTTCAAGCGGCCAATCGTCTCGGAGTGCGCGTGAATCTCGTCTGGATCATTCTGATCGGCCTGCTGGCCGGCTTCGTTGCCAAGCTGCTGACGCCGGGAAGCGGCCCCAGCGGCTTCCTGCTGACCAGCGCGCTGGGCATTGGCGGCTCGCTGGTCGCCACCTTTCTCGGCCGTTTCATGGGCCTTTACACCGCCGGGCAATCGGCGGGGTTCATCGGCGCGGTCATCGGCGCCGTCGTGCTGCTGCTGGGCTACCACCTCGCGACGAAGAAGTAATCCCCTTTTCAAGGAACACCTTATGTCATTCGATCTCGGCAGCCTGCTTCAGCAGTATATCGGCGGCCCGGTCGCCGCCGGCCAGCACACCGAAAACCACTTCGATCAGGCGGCGCAGGCGGCGCCGACCGACATCCTCAGCGCCGGGCTGGCGGCGATGTTTCGCTCCGACCAGACGCCTGCATTCGGCCAGATGGCCGGGCAGATGTTCGGCCAGGCCAACCCGAACCAGCAGGCCGGGATGTTGAACTCGCTGATCGCCTCGATGGGGCCGGCCGTGCTGGCGTCGTTGCTGAACAAGGGCGCGTCGGGCGCCGGCGCGCTCGGTGGGCTGGGCGGCTTGCTCGGCGAACTCTCCGGCGGCGGCGCCGTCGTGCCCGCGCTGACGCCTGCCCAGGCCTCGCAGCTTTCGCCGGAGCAGGTCGAGGTCCTCGTCGACCACGCCCAGCAGGCCGATCCCGGCATCATCGACCGGCTCAGCAACTTCTACGCCGAACACCCGACGCTGGTGAAGACCGTGGGCAGCGCCGCGCTGACGATCGCGCTGGCCAAGATGGCCGAACGCGCGCGCGGCTGACGCCGCCGGGTCGCCGACGAGCGCGTCTAGCCGACGTGCCGGCCGAAGTGAGCGAGCGAACGTTCGAGCGCCGTGGCTGCGGCACCGGCGTTGTAGGAACCGCGCTGGTCGCAGTTGAAGCCATGGTTGGCGGCGTACAGGTGGACCTCCACGCCCGGCTGCGCCTGCTCGAACGCCTTCACGCTCTCGACGCTGATGTGCGCGTCCTGGTCACCGAAATGCGCCAGCGTCGGCACCGCGGGGCGGCGCGATGGCTCGCTGCCGACCGTCATGCCGCCCCCGTAGTACGCGACGGCTGCTGACAGCCCGCGCACGGACTCTGCTGCACGCCACACCAGCAGTCCGCCCCAACAGTAGCCGACGATGCCGACCTTGCCGGCCGCCGCGACCCGGTCGACCGCGGCCTGGACGTCCTGCAGCACGCCGGGCGCGGGCAGCGCCTCGACGGCCGCCTTCAGGCGCATGCCGCGAGCCATGTCGTCCGGCGTGTATCCCAGATCGATGCCGCGTTCGATGCGGTCGAACGTCGCCGGCGCGATCGCGAGGTAGCCGGCCCTGGCATACCCGTCAGCGACCTGCCGGATGTGCGAGTTGACGCCGAAGATCTCCTGAAGCACGACGATGGCGCCTTTCGGCGTCCCGGAAGGTTCGGCGAGATAGGCCGACGACGTGAAGCCGTCGGCAGCGGTGAGGGTGATCGTCGATGAAGGCATGAACGGCGCTCCGGGTTGCTGGTTCGAGGGGGACTTGTTCACCACCGCGTGGTCCACGCGGCAAGGCCACCCGGGCTTTTAGCGCAATTCGATCGACCCTGACGCCGCCGGGCTACGGCGCGCTCGCAGACGAGGCCGGCAAGGACACGACCGACGCAGCCGACGGCACGGAGGGATCGGACGCGGGCGACGAGGCCGGGACGACGCCGACGGGCGCGCTGGTCACGGTCGGTGCGGTAGGCGCAGGGTTCGGCACGTCGGCGGGGGTCCGCTTGTCGCAGCCGGCGAGCGCGACGACGAGCGCCGCCGGGATGAGGATGAGGGCGAGGCGCATGGCAGGTTCAGCGGCGCGACTGCAGGTACGACTCGACCCGGCTGGCGCGGTCGCCCACAGCGGCCACGGCCTCCTTCAGGCGCTCCTTCGAGACGCCGAACTTCTTCGACCAGTCGGCGAGTTCGTAATCCTCATCGATGTTGATGCGGGCGCGGTCCTGGCCGCCAACCTTGGTCTTGTCATCGGACATGTGGGTGCTCCTGTCGAACGCAAATGCGTCGATCCGGCGCGCGACCGATGCGAGAGAACGGCGCGTGTCGTTGACGGTGCTGTCCGACAGCGGCGCTCTCGAGACCCCTCATCAGGGCTGGCCGGTCTCCTTGAACGACGCCGCGCGCCAGTAGCCCAGCACCTGCTCGGCCGCCTCCTCGCTCCTGGCCCCGCGGACCAGCGACTCCAGGCCTCGATACAACGCCCGCGCGTCCTCGGCCAGGCCGAACAGAACGAGCGATCGAAGCAGTCGGCTGACCCGCAGATCATCGGGGCCCGCTACACGCGACCATTCCGAGGAGTCCTGCCAGCTCTCTCGCTTCAGCAGCAGACCTTCCCGCAGTTCGAGGCCCAGATACCGGAGTACCCGATCCCTGCTCAATGCGATGCCGGCACGAACGCGATGATCCAGCGACAGCCGCTCGATTTCATCCGACGTCAGCAACGGGCCGCGCTGAGTGAACATGCTTCTCTCGGCGGTCGGTAGCATCCACTGGATGAACGTCGTGTGCGCACCCATCCATTCGTCGCTCTGTGACAGCATCGTGAACAAGGTACTGCCGTGGCTGTCCAGGCCGCGGTACCCCAGGAACGATCTGAGAACTCCGTAGCGGGTCCTGTCCAGCGCCGGGCGGCACAACCAGCGCGTACGCAGCGCCCTTGCCCGCTCGAGCGCAAGCCTCGGCGCGACTGGCGATGAAGACTCGCCGGTGTTGCCGTCCGCGACTTCCGCGTGGACGTTGCGCGCATGGATGTGTGGCGCGAGCTCCTTCCAGCAACCGGCGGCCATCAACGCGGCCTCCACGAGTTGCCACGCGGACCGGTCGTCGTAGCAGAGGGAAACGGGCTCGCCGAGCTCCCTCAGGAAACTCCCCAATCTGCGCCCGAGCACCGCCAGACCGGCCCTCTGGGCGCCGGGCGCGCGTCCGAACAACGGGACCACTTTGGCGTTCGAGCGGTCGGCCGTCTCGGGGGTTTCCGCCTCGTCGTGGATGCCCAAATAGCAGCTGGCCGACCCATCTTCGGAGATCAGGCCGATGGCCGGCAGCTGCTTTGCGTCGGGGGCGGGATTGAACTCGGCGTCGACGAACAGGCGCTGCATGCGGTCCACGGAGTCCGGAAGTGTCGCTGTGTCACAGTGCGGCGGAGCCGGTGGCGGGCGGGCTGCCGATCACGCGAATTCTGCGGTGGTGCGCCCGGCTGGGATCGAACCAGCAACCCCTGCCTTCGGAGGGCAGTACTCTATCCATTGAGCTACGGACGCGACGCCCGCGATTCTATCAGCGCCCCTTGCGGACCCCCGGTCGCGGCGGCGGGTGAGCTGGGCGTCGGCCCTATAATTCCGAGGTTTTGCGCGGGGCCTTTCGGGGCTCGGGGCTCGCCGGCCCTCCCCGCCTCCCCGATTTGCGCAGTTTGAGGATCTCATGAGCGACGCCCAGAACCAGCACGATCACGATGGCCCGCACGAAGGCCCCATCAAGACGCCCAAGCAACTGATCCTCGCGGTCCTGTATGCGTTCGTCGTACCGGTCATCGTGATCGTGCTGCTGGTTGAATACGTGACCAGCGACCACCGGCCCGCGGCCGGCACCGAGGCGCTCGCGCCCGCCGCTGTGGCCGAGCGCATCCGCCCGGTCGGCATGGTGCAGGTGAAAGACGCTTCGGACCTGTCGACCCTGAAGACCGGCGAGCAGGTCTTTGCGGCCCAGTGCACGACCTGCCACACCGCCGGCCTCGTCGGCGCGCCGAAGCTCGGCGACGCCGATGCCTGGGGCCCGCGCCTGAAGACCGGCTACGACGCGCTGCTGCACTCGGCGCTGGCCGGCAAGGGCAACATGGGCGCGCAAGGCGGTGGCGACTACACCGATCTCGAAATCGGCCGCGCGGTGGTCTACATGGCGAACAAGGCCGGCGGCAAGTTCGACGAGCCGAAGGCCCCGGCCGCCGGCGCCTCGGCAGCGGCCGCCACCACGGCGGCAGCGCCGGCGCCAATGGCGGCCCCGGCCGCTTCGGCGGCTGCTCCGGTGGCAGCGCCGGTTGTCGCGGCCGCCGCACCGGCGAAGGCGGATGCCGCGGGTGCCGTGCCGGCGCTCTACACGCAGCTGTGCCAGACCTGCCACGCCACCGGCGTCGCGGGCGCACCGAAGGTGGGTGACAAGGCAGCCTGGGCCGCGCGCCTGGCCGAAGCGAAGGACATCGACGGCGTCACCGCCATCGCCATCAAAGGCAAGGGCGCGATGCCGCCGAAGGGCGGCTCGACCGCTTCGGACGCCGAGATCAAGGCGGTCGTGACCTACATGGTCAATGCATCGAAATAGTCCTGCCCGCGTTCGCGAACGAGCCGGCCCTGGGCCGGCTTTTTTGCGTCCGCACGCGGCGCAATGGCCTCGCGGCGCCAAGGAGGTTTTTGCCGCGGCTGCATCCAGTTGCACGGTCCGGCCGTAGGTGTCGGGCGTGGCCCATCGCGCCACATCCAACAACCCCAGAGGAGCCCACCCATGAAGACCGTCCTGATGATTGCCGCCGCAGCCGTTCTCGGCGCCTGCGCCACCAGCCCGATGATGATGAAGGTGGACAACGCCGCCCTGCCGGAGGCCGTGCGCGTGCCGGCCGGCCAGAAGCTGATGATGGCCACGTCCGCCACCGGCGAGATCACCTACGAATGCCGCGAGAAGAAGGACATGGCGGGCGCACACGAGTGGGCGTTCGTCGGCCCGGTCGCGACGCTTTACGGCGCCGACAAGAAGATGGTCGGCAAGTACTACGCCGGCCCGACCTGGGAAGCGGCCGACGGCTCGAAGGTCACCGGCAAGCAGGTCGCGGTCGCGCCGGCGAAGCCGGGCAGCATCCCGCTGCAGCTCGTGAAGGCCGACCCGGCGATGGGCGCGGGCGCGATGACCGGCGTCAGCTACATCCAGCGCCTGAACACCAAGGGCGGCGTGGCGCCGGCGATGGCCTGCGATGCGATGGGCAAGGGCAAGCGCCAGGTCGTCGCGTACGAAGCCGACTACGTGTTCTACGGGATGTGATCAGGCCTTCTTCGGCTTCAGCACGAAGCCGAAGCGTTCCGACAGTTCGTCGAAGCGGATCTCGGTGGGCGGCCACCGACCCGCTTCGACCGCGTCTGCGGCCAGCTCCATGTCCAGCGTGTGGACCACGCCCAGGCCGAGGTCCGTCGCCAGGAAGAGGCGGCCGTGCTCGTCCAGCCACGCGCTCTGGAACTGCGCAGCTCGGCCGGTGTGGCTGGTGATCGTCGGCGCGTTCGCTTCACCACCGAGACGCCAGACCCACGGCGCCGCCTCGAGTTCGACATAGACCCGCTGCGGCCCGTTCTGGAAGAACCAGCAGCCCGCGTCGTCGTGGAGGTAGTTGCGCTCGATGAACTCGCGCAGCTTCTCGTGCTGGATGCGGCTGCCCTTCACCTGCGGGAACGGCCCGGCGTGCTGGATGCGCTCGTCGCGCATGTACCAGTCGCCGCGCGCGTCGAGCGCGAGCCAGTCGTAGCAGTGGGGCACGTTCGGCCACTTCTTGAGGGCCTGCTTGACGATGTCGTCCATCCTTCGATGCTGACGCAAATCTTAGATCGCGGCCTGGATCCAGCCCATGACCCGCTCGGGCAAGGTGAGAACGTGGCCCGGCCAGCGCCCGCCCGGGAAGCCGACGTGCCCGCCATGCCGCGGCTGCCACAGCGTGACCGACGGCCCCACGTCCCGCTGCAGCGGCAGCGACGCGGCCGGCACGAACGGATCGTTGAGCGCGTTCAGCACCAGCGCCGGGATGCGGATGCGGTGCAGGTGCGGCTTGGCCGAGCCGCGGGACCAGTAGTCGTCGGTATCGCGAAAGCCGTGCAGCGGCGCGGTGAACACATTGTCGAAGTCGTACAGCGTGCGCGCGGCCAGCAGCTGCTCGCGGTCGAACAGGCCCGGGTGCTGCGCCAATTTGGCCAACGCCTTGGGCTTCATCGTGCGCAGGAACATGCGGGTGTAGACCTGCCGGTTGAAGCCGGTGCCGATCGCCCGCCCGCCGGCCGCCAGGTCGATCGGCGACGAGACCGCGCACACCGCGTCGGCGATCCGCGCCGCGCTCTCGCCCGCCTCCTCGGCCCAGCGCAGCAGCGCGTTGCCGCCGAGCGAGACGCCGACCGCGGCGATCCTGCCGAGTCGTCCCGCGCGTATGCGCTGCAGCACCCAGCCGATCTCCTCGAAGTCGCCCGAGTGGTAGGCGCGCGGTGCGCGGTTGAGCTCGCCCGAGCAGCCGCGGAAGTGCGGCACCACGAAATCCCAGCCGTTCGCGCGCGCCCAGTGCGCGAAGGCCTGGGCGTAGTGGCTGCCGGACGAGCCCTCGAGGCCGTGGAAGAGCACCAGCAGTGGCCGCTCGGTCGTCGCGTCGCGAGCGCTCGGCGAGACCTGCCAATCCACGTCGATGAAGTCACCATCCGGCGTGTCCCAGCGCTCGCGGCGGAACGTCGGCACTGGCCCGTCGAAGCGCTTGCCGAACAGCGCCGGCCAGATCGTCTGGGCGTTGCCGCCGATCAGCCAGCGCGGCGCGAGATAGCCAGCGTCGTCCATTCGCGGCGCGGATCAGTGCAGGACCGACGCCGCCTCGACGATCTCCTGGACCTCGCGCGGCGAACCCGGGCTCGCGTGGTGCGACACCAGCCGCCAGCCGCGCGCGCCGTTGACGTAGACGTTGGTCGCGACCACCCAGGCCGACTGTGGCCCCTCGGCCGTCATGACCTGGATGTGCTCGAGCACGCTGTGGACCGCGCAGTCGTGGGTCTGCAGGCGCCGCACCTTCTCGGGCTGCGCGTTGACCGCGCCGTTGGCGAAGATCGATTCGAAGGCCGAGCGGATCGCGGTCGCGCCGACCACCCGCGGCCCGCCCGGGTGCACGCAGCTGATCTCCTCGTCGTCCGACCAGACGGCCATCAGCCGCTCCAGGTCGCCGCGCTGCAGCGCCTCGTAGAACTGCTGCTCGATCTCGTCGGGCGAGGCGATCGGCGGGGCGGGTTTGCTGCGGGCCATCGGGGGCTCTCAGGTGAACACGACGGTCTTGCGGCCGTTGATCAGCACACGGTGCTCGACATGCCAGCGCACGGCACGCGCGAGCACGACGCTCTCCACGTCGCGGCCGACCGCGGTGAAGTCCTCCGGCCCGCGCGAGTGGTCGACCCGCTCGACGTCCTGCTCGATGATCGGCCCCTCGTCGAGTTCGGCCGTCACATAGTGCGCGGTCGCGCCGATCAGCTTCACGCCGCGTTCGTGCGCCTGGTAGTACGGCTTCGCCCCCTTGAAGCTCGGCAGGAAGCTGTGGTGGATGTTGATCGCGCGGCCGCGCAGGAACTCGCAGAACGCCGGGCTCAGGATCTGCATGTAGCGCGCCAGCACGACCAGGTCGATCTGCTCGGCGGCGATCAGCCGCTCGACCTGCTGCTCCTGCGCGCGCTTGGCCTCGGCGCTCGCGCCGGTGGCGAGCGGCAGGTGGTGGAACGGCACGCCGTGGCTCGCGCACAGCTCGGCGAAATCGGGGTGGTTGGAGACGACGGCGGCGATCTCCGCCGGCAACTGGGCCGACTGGCAGCGGAACAGCAGGTCGTTCAGGCAGTGGCCGTGCTTGCTGACCATCAGCAGCAGCCGCGGGCGGCGCGCCAGCGCGTGCACCTGCAGGTCCATCGCGAAGCGTTCGCGCAGCGGCGCGACCAGCGCTTCCAGCGCCGCAGGGTCGGTTGCCAACGCCGGCGGCGCCTCGAAATGCACCCGCATGAAGAACAGGCCGGTGGCGTCGCTGCTGAGCACGTCGCCGAACTGCTGGGAGTCGAGGATGTTGCAGCCGGCTTCGTACAGCAGTCCGGACACGGCGTAAACAATGCCCTTGGTGTCGCGACAGGACAGGGTCAGGATGAATTCGCGGTGTTCGGACATTAGGATAGGCTTCGCTCCGCGTTCGATTGTACGAACGACCCGTGAAACCGCGCCCGGCGCCGCGCCCGCGCCCCGATCGACCCCGCCGGAACAAGCCACCACCGATGCCGACGCCCCAAAGCGACTGGTCCGAACGCAGCCTCGAGCTTTCGAGGCTCCTTGCGCGCTCGGGTCTCGGCGATCGTGCGGCATTTGCCACGCTCTACGAGCGCAGCAGCCCGCATCTGCTGGGCGTGATCCTGCGTATCCAGCGTGACCGGGCCCAGGCCGAGGACATTCTCCAGGAGGTGTATGTCAACGTCTGGCGCGCGGCGCGAAGCTTCGATGCTGCCCAAAGCCAGCCCTTGACCTGGCTGACGAGCATTGCGCGCAACCGCGCGATCGACAGCCTGCGCCGCACGCAAACCCAGCCGCAGTTGCAGACCCATTTCTCCAACCCCGACAACGAGGATTCCGACGTGTACGACACCGTGGCCAGCGACGCGCCCGGCCCGCTCGATCTGCTGAGCCGGGCATCGGATGCCCGCGCGCTCGCAGCGTGCATGGAGGGCCTGAGCGCGCCTCAGCGCCAGAGCGTGGCGCTGGCGTTCTTCGACGGGCTGAGTCACGCGGAGGTGGCCGAGAACATGGCCCAGCCGCTCGGCACCGTGAAATCGTGGGTGCGGCGTGCGCTGCTGTCGTTGAAAAGCTGCCTGGACGCCGCGGTGCGCCGCGACGCCGGTACCGCGGGCGGCTGAGCCCCGCCCCCGAGAACGCCATGGACTACAGCCGCCCCGAACTCGCCGATCGCCTCGCCGCGGAGTACGCCGCGGGGCTGCTGCGCGGGCCGGCGCGGCGCCGCTTCGAGGCGCTGCTGCCGGCGCACCCCGCACTGCGCGGCGCGGTGCAGGCCTGGCACGACCGCCTGATGCCCCTGACCTCCGCGATCACGCCGCAAACGCCGTCGCCGGCTGTCTGGACGAAGATCGAGGCCCGCGTCCATGGCGGCCCGGCCCCCGCCGCGAACGCCGCCTCGTCGGCCGAGCCGGGCTGGTGGCGTCAATTGGCGTTCTGGCGCGGCGTCTCGGCGTTTGCCGGTGTCGCGGCGCTGACGCTCGGCCTGATGGTCGCGAACCCGGGCCCGGTGCAGCCGCCGGTCGTCGTGGTGCTGTCGGCCACGGCGCCCGCACCGGGGGCACCGGCTGGCGCGGTGGTGCCGGCGTCATTCGTCGCCAGCATCAGCGGCGACGGGCGCGCTGTCGTGACCCGTCCGCTCACCAACGTTGCGCTGCAACCCGATCGCGCGCTCGAGCTCTGGGCCGCCGCCGGCACCGGCGCACCGCGCTCGCTCGGGCTGATCTCGGCCAACGGCGCCACCGTGGTTCGCAAGGCGGTGCTGCCGCCGGGGACCGACCATCTCGCCGTCAGCCTGGAGCCGCCGGGCGGCTCGCCGACCGGCGCGCCGACCGGTCCGGTGCTTTACGTCGGCAAGCTGACGCTCTGAGGCCCGCCCAGCGCGTCGTCGAGCGCCTGCTCGACGCGTCCGGCGCTGACGCCGGTCAGGCAGCGCGTGTGACCGAACCGGCAGACGCGGTCGAAGCACGGTGCGCAATCGAGCTGCAGTTCTTCCTTCAGCCACAGCACCCGCGCGCGTGGGTTCAGGGGCGGGGTGTGCTCCGGGCTGGTCGAGCCGAAGACAGCGGCCTGCGGCACGCCGAACGCGGCCGCCACGTGCATCAGCCCTGAATCGTTGCTGACGACGCCCCGCGCGGCCGCGATCAGCGCCATTGCGTCGATCAGCGAGATCTGCCCGGCCAGCACCCGGCAGGCGCCGTCGGCCGCCGCCTCGATCTGTGCGCAAAGCGCAGCCTCCTTGCCCGAGCCGAGCAGCAGCACGGTCTGCCCGCCGCGCGCATGCAGCACGCGGGCCAGTTCGGCGTAGTGCTCGGGCGGCCAGCACTTGGCCGGCCCGTACTCGGCGCCGGGCGCGAACGCCCAGTACGCCCCAGGCGCGACGCCCGCGGCCGCGGTCACGCGCGCCAGCGTCGCGGCGTCGAACCGCAGCGTCGGGCGTTCGCCCGCGACGCAGGGCTCACCGGCCAGTGCGCTGTAGAACGCCACCATCGGCGGCCGGCCCGCCGGGTTCGGCAGGCGCCGGTTCAGCAGCAGATAGCGACCCTCCCCGTGATAGCCGACGCGCCGCGGGATGCCTGCCAGCCAGGGCAGCAGCGCCGATTTCAACGAGTTGGGCAGCACATACGCGTTGTCGAAGCGGCCGCGCAGCGTGGCTGCGACGCGGCGGCGCCCGGCCCAGTCGAGCCGGCCATGCGCAAACGGCAGGTCGATGACCTCGGCGACTTGCGGCATCGCGCGGTACACCGGCGCGACCCACGGCAGCGCCGCGACCGTCAGCTGCTCACCGCGCGCGGCCAGCCGCGCCAGCAGCGGCTCGGTCATCACCGCATCGCCGATCCATTGCGGGGCGATGATCAGCGAGCGGATCACACCGTCAATGGGCGTGGACTTTTTCGCCGGCCTTCAGGCGATAGACGGTGCCGCAGTACGGGCACTTGCCTTCGCCGGTGGTGGCCACGTCGATGAACACGCGCGGGTGGGTGCTCCACAACGCCATCTTCGGGTTCGGGCAGAACACCACGCCCGGGCCTTCCAGGTCGTTCGCGGTCACCTCGACCGTTGCAACAGGGGTCGTCATGGTCACACCTTGCTCAGCCACTCGGCGTATTTCGGATTGCGCCCGTTCACGATGTCGAAGAACGCGCTCTGGATCTTCTCGGTGATCGGCCCGCGCGAGCCGGAGCCAAGCTCGATGCGGTCGAGCTCGCGGATCGGCGTGACCTCGGCGGCGGTGCCGGTGAAAAAGGCCTCGTCGGCGATGTAGACCTCGTCGCGGGTGATGCGCTTCTCGACCACCTTCAACCCCAGATCGGCGCAGATCGCGAACACGGTGTTGCGGGTGATGCCGTTGAGTGCGCCGGCCGACAGGTCGGGCGTGTAGACCACGCCGTTCTTGATCACGAACAGGTTCTCGCCGGCACCCTCGCTGACGAAGCCGTTCGCGTCGAGCAGCATCGCCTCGTCGTAGCCGTCGTCGGTGGCCTCCATGTTGGCCAGGATCGAGTTGGTGTAGTTGCTGACCGCCTTGGCCTGCGTCATCGTGATGTTGACGTGGTGGCGGGTGTAGCTCGAGATCTTCACGCGGATGCCGCGCTTCAGGCCTTCCTCGCCGAGGTAGGCGCCCCAGGGCCAGGCCGCCACCATCAGATGGACCTGGTTGCCCTTGGGCGAAACGCCCAGCTTCTCGGAGCCGATCCAGGTCAGCGGGCGGAGGTAGCAGCTCTCCAGCTTGTTCTCGCGCACGACGGCGAGTTGCGCCTGCATCACCTCGTCGAAGCTGAACGGGATCTTCATGCGCAGGATCTTGGCGCTGTTGAAGAGCCGCTCGGTGTGCTCGCGCAGCCGGAAGATCGCCGTGCCCTTGACGGTGTTGTAAGCACGCACTCCCTCGAAGGCCCCACATCCGTAATGCAGGGTGTGGGTCAGCACGTGGATCTTGGCGTCGCGCCAGTCGACCATCGTGCCGTCCATCCAGATCTTTCCATCGCGGTCGGCCATCGACATGGGGAGCTCCAAAGGTGCGGGAGCGGAGATTCTAGGCGAGAGGGTCATTCGGGCGGTCGCGACGCCCGGTTTGCACCAAGTGCGACGCCAACCATCAAACTAGGGGGTTCGGCAAGCCAATTTGGGAGCTTTTTCCCCCGCGAGTGGGGGGGTCTCGTGCATTGCTAACGAAAATCAGGCGCGCACAATCGACTCAGCCGAATCACTCCGGGTCGTTGAGAGAGTTGAAGCCCGGCAAGTTTTCCCCTTAACGCTGTCTCAGGAGTTCATACATGAAATTTTCCCGCTCGCTGCTTGGTGCTGCCGCCGCAGTCGCCCTCTGCGCCAGTGCCCTCCCCGCGTTTGCTCAGCAAGCGGTCTACACGTTCAACGACGGTGGCTCTGCCTTCCCGTCGCCGGGCAACTACGGCACGATCACGCTGACCCAGAACGGCTCGGACGTCGACTTCAGCGTCGTGCTCGCGGACGGCTTCAACTTCGTCACCACAGGCAACCAGAACAGCAAGGCCACGTTCTCGTTCAACGGCGCAGGCGTCACGCTGACCGACATCACCGACATCATGACCGCCGGTGGTGGCTCGTACGCCGCTTGGACACCGGGCAACAACAGCCCGTTCGGCACGTTCGACTTCGGCATCTACTGCTCGGACTGCAAGAACGGTGGCGCCGGTCAACAGGCTGACCCGCTGACCTTCACGGTTCTGAACTCGGTCCTCGGCGACTTCGCTTCGCTGAGCACCGCCGGCGCTTATTTCTCGGCAGACGTGATCAGCGGTTCGTCGACCGGCTCGGTCGGTGCGACCGTCCCGGCCGTCCCGGAACCCGAGACCTATGCGCTGATGCTCGCCGGCCTGGGCGTCGTCGGCTTCATGGCCCGCCGCCGCAAGCAGCAAGCCTGAAGCGCCTGACAGGCGCTCGCCAGACAACCCCGCCTCGGCGGGGTTTTTTGCGTCTGGCCGGCACGCGCAGGCACCGCGCGACAATCGCACGATGCCGACCCTGAACCCGATTCCGGCAGCGGCGGCGCCAGCCCCGGTCGCGCCGCGTCCCGGCCCGCAAAAATACGCGGTGCACGTCGCCGCGAGCCGCATCGACGGCCAGGGCGCGTTCGCCGCCGAGCCGATCCCGGCGCGGCGCAAGATCGGCGAGATCCGCGGCGAATCGATCAGCGTGCGCGAGGCCCGGCGGCGCGCCAAGGGCGTCGACCGGATCATGATCGTCGAGCTCAGCGAGACCCGCGCGATCGACGCCTCGCAATCCACCGACCCGCTGCGCTTCACCAACCACTCTTGCCGGCCCAACGCGGTGCTGCGAATTCGCCAGGGCCGGGTCGAGTTCTATGCGATGCGCGACGTGGCGATCGGCGAGGAACTGACGGTCAACTACGGCGAGACGCATCACGAAGGGCGCTTGCGCTGCCGCTGCGGCGCGCCGGGCTGCGTCGGCCGGCTCTAGCGCGCGCCCGCGCGCTCAGTGCGACGCCGCCGCGCGCAGGCGCGCCGTGGTGGCCGCGAGGTCGGGCCACGCGGGCTTGTCCGGCGCGAAACGCTGCCGCATGTAGGCGGCGAGCTGCGCGATCTGCGCGTCGTCCAGGTGGTCCCGGAACGCGGGCATGAAGCCGATCTCGCGCGTCGCCGGTTCGCGGATGCCCTCGAGGATCACGCGCAGCAGGTTGTCGGGTCGGTCGCTGTGCAGGTTGGTGTTCAAGGCCAACGGGAGGTTCTGCCCGAGCAGCTGCGGGCCGCTGCCGTCGTGGTGGCAGGCGCCGCAGGCGGTCGTGAAGAGCCGCTGCGCCGGCCCCGTCGCGAGGGCTTCCGGCGCCTGGCTGCGCGCGACGCGTGCTGCCGCGTCGCGCGCGTCGGGACCGGGCGCCGTGAGCGACGCGAGGTAGGTGGCCATCGCGCGCACGTCGGCCTCGGGCAGTTGCGCGAGCTGCTGCACGACCGGCGCCATCGGCCCGCTGGCATTGCCGTGCTGGGCCGAATGGCCGTGGCGAAGGTAGTCGAAGAGCGCCGCCTCGGTCCACGGCACCGGCGCGCGGCTGAGTGTGGTGAGTGCGGGCGCCTCCCAGCCGTCGACGATCGCGCCGGCCAGGTAGCCGGCACCGCCGCGCTCGGCGCCGAGCGCGTTGCGCGCGGTATGGCAGGCGCCGCAGTGGCCGACGCCGTCGACCAGGTACGCGCCGCGGTTCCATTCGGCGGACTGCGTCGCGACCGCCGCGACCGGGCCGGGCGTGAGGTACAGCGCATTCCAGAGCGCCATCAGCGGGCGCACGCTGAACGGGAACGCTAGCCGGGTCTGCGGCGCGGCGGCGGCGATCGGCGGCTGCGCCATCAGGTAGGCGTACAGCGCGGTCAGGTCGTCGTCGGTGGCGCGCGTGAAGGCGGTGTACGGAAACGCCGGATACAGGTGGCGGCCGTCGCGCGAGATGCCCTCGCGCATCGCGCGCTTGAAGGCGCTGAACGACCAGCTGCCGATGCCGTGCACCGGATCGGGCGTGAGGTTCGTGGAATAGACGATGCCGAACGGCGTTTCGAGCGCGCGGCCGCCCGCGTTCGGCGCGCCGCCGGGCGCCGAGTGGCAGACGATGCAGTCGCCGGCCGCGGCGAGGAGGCGGCCCTTCTCGATCGTCGCGGCGGTGTAGACGTTCGCGCTGCCGGCCGCGATCGGCGCGATCGTGGAACGCCAGCCGAGCAGCCCGAGCGCAGCGGCGCCGAAGCCGATGAGCAGCGCAGCCGCCTTGGCGACGCCGCCGCGCGTCGCCCTCGCGCCGGTCTTCCCATCAGAGGGAAGTGAGCGCGGGGCGGAAGAGGCGGCCTGATTCTTCGCCGGCTCCTCGATCCCGAGCGCCTTGCGCACCACCTCCGGCGTGAACGGCGGCTCGCGAAAGCGCACGCCGGTCGCGTCGAAGATCGCATTGGCGATCGCCGCGGTGCCCGGCACCGACGACGACTCGCCGGCGCCCAGCGGCGGCTCGCCGGGCCGCGGCATCATCAGCACGTCGACGACCGGCACCTCGCGGAAGTTCAGGATCGGGTAGCTGCCCCATTCACGCGCCACCGGCACGTGGGTCGCCGCATCGACCGGCACCGATTCCTTCAGCGCGCGCGAGGTCGTCTGCAGCACGTTGCCGTGGATCTGGTGCTGCACGCCGGCCGGGTTGATCATCAACCCGGCGTCCTGGCCGACGACGACGCGGCTGACGTGGACCTCACCGGTCGTGCGGTTGACCTCGACATCGGCGACCCACGCCGCCCACGCGGCGCCGTATCCGGGAAACTTGCTGTGCACGTAGCGCGCGTAGGCGAAGCCCTGGCCCTTCAGCAGATCGCCCTCGGCCGCCTGCTGCTGCGGCTGCGTGTGCGCGCGCCAGCCGGCACGCGCGGCTGTCGCCTTCACGAGATCGCTCGCGCGCCCGTCCTTCAGGTGCCGCAGCCGGAACTCGACCGGGTCGACGCCTGCCGCCGTGGCGAGCTCGTCGACATACGATTCGTGCGCGAACGCGTTCGGCAGCGCGGACACGCCGCGCAGCCACGAGGCGCGCAGGATCGGCGGCATGTCGTTGGCAACGACGCGCAGGTGGTCGACCTGGTAAGGCGGCACCGCGGTGCGGTCGCCCATCTCGTAGGCGTGCGCGTCGGAGGCGACCGTGCCGGTCAGCAGCAGCGCCAGCGTCGGCGCGCCGTTGCTCGGGTACGAGGTCTGGAAATCGTAGGCCGCGACACCGCCACCCGCATCCAGCCCGCCGTTCACTTGCATCAGCTGCGCAGCGCCCTTCGGCTCCCACAGGTGTTCCTGCTCGCGGGTCAGCTGCACGCGGACCGGCGCGCCGACGGCGCGCGACAGCAGCGTGGCGTCGGCCGCGACATCGTCGGCGCAGTTGCGACCGTAGCACCCGGCCGCCTCCATGCGGATCACGTCGATCGCGGTGTCGGGCAGGCCGGTCAGCGTCGCGAGGTCCGCGCGCAGCACGTGCGGGTTCTGCGTGCCGGCCCAGACCGTCATGCGGTCCGGGTGCCAGTCTGCCAGCGCGCACGACGGGCCGATCGACGCGTGCAGCTGGTACGGCCAGACGTAGGTGCGCTGCAGCGGCTGCGCAGCGCGGGCGATCGCGCCGTCCACATCGCCCTGATCGACGAGCACGCGGCGGGTCGACGGGTTGTTGCGCAGCGCGTTGGCGAGATCGCCTAGCGGCACGCTGCCGGGCCAGTCGCGCCAGGTGACCTTCAGCGTGCGCATCGCCGCGTCGGCCTGCTCCTCGCGCTCGGCGACGATGCCGACGAAATCGCGGATCACGACCACCGCGCGAATGCCTGCGATATGAGCGATCGAGGATTCGTCGACCGCCTCCAGCGTGTTGCCGACGAAGTCGCCGGCGTCGACGCCTGCATACGGCGGGCGCACGACGCGGCCGTGCAGCATGCCCGGCACGCGCTTGTCGTGGACGAAGACCTCGTCGCCACCCGCCTTGGCAGGGATGTCGACGCGCGGCGGCGAGCGGCCCACCACGCGGTAGTCCTGCGGCGATTTCAGCGGGGCGGCGCTCGTCAGCATCAGTTCGACCTGGCGGCCGGCGAGCTTCTCGCGCACGCCCGTGCCCGGCTGCGCGGCGAGCCACGCCCGCGCCTGCGCGGCCGCGCGGCGCAGCGGTTCGGCATGGATCTGGATCGAGCTGCTCGCAATCGTCGCGCCCTGGTTCGGCGCGATCGCGGTGCTGCCGAGGACCACGTGGACCGCCGTCAGATCGACATCCAGTTCCTCCGCGACGATCTGCGCCAGCGCGGTGCGGATGCCGGTGCCCAGATCGACATGGCCGTGCAGCGCGGTGACGCTGCCGTCGTCCCAGACCGCCACCAGGATCTCGTCGCCCTCGGCCGGGTTGGACGGCACCGCGGCCGGCTGCCCTTGGGCCGGAACGCCCGCGGGCGGCGGCGGGCGCGACACCAGCAACACGCCCGTCGCGGCGCGCAGGTCGGCGCGCGAATGCGGCGTCTGCGCGCGCAGGCCGGTCATCGCGGCGCCAGCAGCCCGGCTGCGCGCTGGACCGCCTGCAGGATCTCGAGGTGCGTGCCGCAGCGGCACAGGTTGTGCGCGAGCGCGTCGCGCGCCTGCCGCTCGGTCGGCTGCGGGTAACGCTGCAGCAACGCGACGGTGCTGACGATCATCCCGTTCAGGCAGTAGCCGCACTGCGCGGCCTGGCAGTCGATGAAGGCCTGCTGCACCGGGTGCAACTGGCCGTCGCGACCCAGGCCCTCGAGCGTGGTGATCGCACGGCCCTCGACACCACCGACCGGGATCACGCACGACCGCGCCTCGACGCCGTCGACCAAGACCGTGCAGGCGCCGCACTCGCCCAGCCCGCAGCCGTACTTCGGACCGTTCAGCCCGAGGTCGTTGCGCAGCACGTTCAGCAGCGGTGCATCGCGCGGCACGGCCAGCGCGTGGGCGCGGCCGTTGACGGTCAACGCGATCGCCGGCACGTCAGGCGATGTCGCTGGCCTGGATCCGCTTCACGCCCTTGGCCGTCATCTGCTTCCAGGCGGCGGCGAGCGAGCCGTTCAGGTCGATCGCGCGGGTCGCGTCCTCGATCACGTAGACGTTGAATCCGGCCTTGCGCGCGTCCATCGCGGTCCAGGCGACGCAGAAGTCGGTCGCGAGACCTGTCACGTACAGCGTCTTGATGCCGCGCGCCTTCAGGTAGCCGGCCAGGCCGGTGGCGGTCTTGTGGTCGGCCTCCTCGATCGCCGAGTAGCTGTCCATCTCCTTGTGGAAGCCCTTGCGGATGATGATCTGCGCGGTCGGCAGCTTCAGGTCCTTGTGCAGGTCGGCGTCGGCCGTGCCCTGCACGCAGTGGTCGGGCCACAGCACCTGCGTGCCGTAGCTCAGCTTGGTGGTCTCGAACGGCTTCTTGCCGGGATAGGTGCTCGCGAACGAGGCGTGGCCCGGCGTGTGCCAGTCCTGCGTGACGACGATGTTCTGGAACGCCGCGGCCAGCTTGTTGATCACCGGCACGACGGCCTCGCCGTCCTTGACCGGCAGGGTGCCGCCGGTGACGAAGCAGTTCTGCACGTCGACGACGATCAGCGCGCTCTTCGCGTCGGGGGTGAACTTGGCGGCGGCGATGGCGCCGGTGGCCGAGAAGCCGGTGGCCGCCAGCGCGCCGGCGCCGGACAAGGCCTTCAACAGGGATCTGCGGGTGGGGTGGTGCATGACGAAACCTCCGGTGGTGTGCTGGATGGTGGTGCAGCTAGACGCTCAGGTAGGCCCGCCGCACGTCTTCGTTGACCGCGAGTTCGGCCATCGAAGCCTGGTAGCGGATCTGGCCCTTCTCGAGCACATAGGCCCGGTCGGACACCAGCTCCGCGAAATGCATGTTCTGTTCGGACAGCAGGATGCTCACGCCCTGCGCCTTCAGCTCGAGGATCATCTGCGCCATCTGCTCGACGATCACCGGCGCGACGCCCTCGCTCGGCTCGTCGAGCAGCACGAGGTACGGGTTGCCCATCAGCGTGCGCGCGACCGTCAGCATCTGCTGCTCGCCGCCGCTCATGCGGCCGCCCGGGCGGTCCGGCATCTCGCCGAGGTTGGGGAAGAGCTTGAACAGCTTCTCCGGCGTCCAGACCGGCGCGGCGCTGCCGTCGGCCCAGGTGCGCGGTGGCTGCTTGCCCACCTCGAGGTTCTCCATCACCGTCAGATCGGCGAACACGCGGCGGTCCTCCGGCACATAGCCGAGGCCGGCGCGGGCCACGTCGTGCGGGTCGGCCTTCGACACGTCGGTGCCGAGGAAGTGGATCGTGCCCTTGCGCTTGGCGAGCAGGCCCATCAGCGTCTTCAGCGTCGTCGACTTGCCGGCGCCGTTGCGCCCCATCAGCGCGACGACCTCGCCGCGGTGCACCTGCAGGTCGACGTCGAACAGGATGTGCGCGGCGCCGTACCAGGCGTTCAGGCCCTTCGCTTCGAGCAGCGGCGCGCTCATGCCGCGACTTTCTTTTCGAAGGTCTTGCCGGTGCCGAAGTACACCTCCTGCACCTTCGGGTGGTCGCGGATCTCGGCCGGTTGGCCTTCGGCGATCAGCCGCCCGCGCGCGAGCACGATCATTCGGTCGGCATGCGCGAACACCACGTCCATGCTGTGCTCGGTGAACAGCACGGCCAGGCCACGCTCGACGACGAGCCGCTTGGTCAACGCCATCAGCTCGTTGCGCTCCTTCGGCGCCATGCCGGCGGTCGGCTCGTCCATCAGCAGCAGCTTGGGATCGTTGGCCATCGCGATCGCCAGTTCCACGCGCTTGACGTCGCCATACGCCAGCTCCCTGCACGGCCGATCGGCCTGCGCCTGCATGCCGACCTGCGCCAGCAGCGCGAGCGCGTCGTTGCGACGGTGCATCGCCGCCCGCCGCCACAGCTGGTAGAGCTTGGCATCGGCCGAGAGCAGCGCCATCTGCACGTTCTCGACAACCGTCAGCGACGCGAAGGTCTCGGCGATCTGGAAGGTGCGCCCGACGCCGCGGTGCCAGATGTCGCGCGGCTTGCGGCCGATCAGCTCGACGCCATCGAGCGTGATCGAGCCGGTGTCGGCGCGCAGCTGCCCGTTGACCATGTTGAACGTGGTCGACTTGCCCGCGCCGTTCGGCCCGATCAGCGCCAGCAATTCGCCGGCCGCGACCTCGAAGCTCACGCCATCGACCGCGCGGTTGCCGCCGAAGCTCTTGCCGAGGTTGATGACCTTGAGCAGGCTCATGCCTTGGCCTCCCGGCGCCGATCGAACAGCCCGCCGACAAAGCCGGCGATGCCCTGCGGGAACACCAACACGAGCAGCAGGATGATGCCGCCGAGCAGGGCCTTCCAGTAATCGGTGTTGCGCGCGACGGCGTCCTGCAGCCACGTGAACGTGACCGCGCCGACGATCGGGCCGGCGAGCGTCTGCAGCCCGCCGAGCAGCACCATCACCAGGCCGTCGACCGAGCGGCCGACCGCCACCGTGTCGGGCGAGATGCTGCCTTTCGAGAACGCGTACAGCGCGCCGGCCAGCCCCGCGAAGACCGCGGCGATCACGAACGCGACCCACTGGATGCGCTTCACGTCGATGCCGATCGCGTCGGCGCGCAGCGGCGAATCGCGGCCCGCGCGCATCGCGTAGCCGAACGGTGCGAACAGCGCGCGGCGGATCAGCAGGATGCCGCCGACCACGAGCGCGAGCGTCAGGTAGTAGTAGGTGCGCTTGTCGGCCAGCCACTCGGCCGGCCAGACGCCGGTCAGCCCGTTGCTGCCGCCGGTGAAGTCGTCCCACTGGAACACGACCGACCAGACGATCTGCGAGAACGCCAGCGTCAGCATCGCGAGGTACACGCCCGACAGCCGCACGCAGAACCAGCCGAACACAAGCGCGCCGACGGCGGCGACCAGCGGCGACAGCAGCAGCGTCAGCTCCATCGGCAGCCCGAGCGAACGCACCAGCAGCGCCGCGCCGTAGGCGCCGAGGCCGAAGTACGCGGCGTGGCCAAAGGAGTGCATGCCGGCCGGGCCCATGATGAAGTGCAGGCTGGTCGCGAAGAGCGCCGCGGTCAGCAGGTCGATCGCGAGCACGGTCAGGTACGGCGAGTTCGCGGTCGCGACCGGCCATGCGAGCAGCGCCAGCAGCAGCACGCCGCCGGCAATCTTCAGCGCGGCGTCCGCCTGGCGCAGCGGCGCTTCGGCCGGTGCCGAATTGCGGCTCACCGCCTGCGGCTTGCCCATCAGCCCCCACGGCCGCACGACCAGCACGACCGCCATCACGAGAAACTCGACGACCAGCGTCAGCTTCGAGAACGAGAATGCGATGCCGAAGATCTCGACCGCGCCGATGCCGATGCAGATCGCCTTGATCTCGGCGATCAGCAGCGCGGCCACATAGGCGCCCGGGATCGAGCCCATCCCGCCGACCACGACGACGACGAACGCATCGCCGATCGTCGCCAGGTCGAGCCCCAGATTGGCGGGCTCGCGCGGCAGTTGCAGCGCGCCGCCCAGGCCGGCGAGCATCGTGCCGAGCGCGAACACCGCGGTGAACAGCCACGCCTGGTTGACGCCGAGCGCGCTGACCATCTCGCGGTCCTGCGTCGCGGCGCGCACCAGCGTGCCCCAGCGCGTCTTGGTCAGCAGCAGCCACAACAGGCCGAGCACCAATGGGCCGACGACGATGAGGAACAGGTCGTAGGTCGGGAACATGCGGCCAAGGATGGGCACCGCGTGCGAGAGCCCCGGCGCGCGCGGGCCGAGCAGGTCTTCGGCGCCCCACATCCACAGCGCGGCGTCCTTGATCACCAGCATCAGCGCGAACGTGGCGAGCAACTGGAACAGCTCGGGTGCGCGGTAGACGCGGCGCAACAGCACGACCTCGACGACCGCGCCGATCACGCCGACGGCGAGCGACGCGAGCAGCAGCGCCGGCCAGAACCACAGGCCACCGCCGAGCTTCTCGGTCAGCATGTAGGCGATGTAGATGCCCAGCATGTAGAACGAGCCGTGCGCGAAGTTGACGATGCGGGTGACGCCGAAGATCAGCGACAGCCCGGCACCGACGAGGAACAGCGAAGAGGCGCCGGCCAGGCCGTTGAGGAGTTGGACGACGAGGCCGGAGAAGTTCATGCGGGCGCGGAAAGATCAGTTCGGCGCGCGCAGTGCCTTGACCTTGTCGTTCGACGGCAGGAACTTCGCGCCGTCGAGGTACTTGTAGTCGACCATCACGCCCTTGCCACCCTCGTTCTTCGTCCGGCCGACGAACGCGCCCATGGTCGATTGGTGGTCCTCGGCGCGGTAGGTGAACTTGCCGAACGGCGAATCCATCTGCAGCCCCTCGAACGCGGCGACGAGCTTGTCGGCCTCGGTGCTCTTGGCCTTCTTCACGCCGGCGGCGATCGACTTGATCATCGTGTAGCCGACCACCGAGCCCAGGCGCGGGTAGTCCTTGTACTTGCCGTGGTACGCGAGGAAGAAGGCCTTGTGCTCGGGCGTCTGGATGCCGTACCACGGGTAGCCGGTGACGATCCAGCCGTTCGGGGTGTCGTCCTTCAGCGGGTCGAGGTACTCGGGCTCGCCGGTCAGCACGCTGACGACTTCCTTGCCCTGGAAGATGCCGCGCGTGGTGCCCTCGCGCACGAACTTGGTCAGGTCGGCGCCGAACAGCACGTTGAAGATCGCGTCGGGCTTCGCGTCGGCGATCGCCTGCGCGACGCTGCCGGCGTCGAGCTTGCCGAGCGGCGGCGCCTGCTCGGCGACGAATTCCACGTCGGGCTGCGCGGCGCGCAAAAGCTCCTTGAACGCCGCGACGGCCGACTGCCCGTACTCGTAGTTCGGGTAGACGATCGCCCAGCGCTTCTTCTTCAGCTTGGCCGCCTCGGGCACCAGCATCGCGGCCTGCATGTAGGTGCCGGGGCGCAGGCGAAAGGTGTACTTGTTGCCGCTGCCCCAGATGATCTTGTCGGTCAGCGGCTCGCCGGCGAGGTAGAAGAACTTCTTCTGCTTCGCGAAGTCGGTCAGCGCCAGGCCGGTGTTCGACAGGAACGCGCCGGCCAGCACGTCGATCTTCTCGCGCGAGACCAGCTCTTCGGCCGCGCGCACCGCGTCGCCGGGGCTGGCGTTGTCGTCCCGCGTGATCAGCTCGAGCTTCTTGCCGTTGACGCCGCCGGCCGCGTTGATCTCCTCGACCGCCAGCTCCATGCCCTTCTTGTACGGTTCGAGGAAGGCCGGCTGCGCCTTGTAGCTGTTGACCTCGCCGATCTTGATCGTCGGCCCGCCTTGCGCGTGCGCGGCCGAGAACATCAGCGAGGCCGCGGCGGCGGTGGCGGCGAGCAGCAGGGGGCGGCGTTGGGTCATCGGTGGCTCCTTGGGAAAACAGGTTCGGTGAATTGTGCTGGCGGGGCGTGCAGGCGCGAATCAGCGCAAACCATCCTCGCCCTTGATCTCGTGGGCCTGCAGGCCGCCGATGCGCGGCAGCGGCCGGCCGCTGTCGGTGACGGCGACGCAGACCACGATCTCGTTGGCGCGCGGCGCATCGGCGACGCGCGCTTCCATCGCGTCGAAATGGCTGCGCACGAAGGCGGCGTCCTTGTGGCCGAGCGGCACGTCGATCGCGGCGCCCAGGCCGCCGCGCTTCTTGGCCGACGGCACCAGCGCGGCGCCTTTCTCGACCGCCTTGCGCAGCGGCGCGCCGAGCTTGGGGTGCAGGATCGCGGCGGCGTGCTCCAGCTCGCCGGCCTCGCCGACGATCGCGGCCTTGCCGTAGCTCTGCGCCGCACCGGGCGCGATGCCGAGCGCCGCGACGCACTTGTCGCCGAGCAGGCCGCCGAGTTCCTCGCCGATCGCGATCAGCGCGTCCAGGTTTTCCTCGTAGCGGCCCGCGAACGGGTTCTCGATCACGGCCATCGCGAGCGCGCGGCGGGTCGGCGGCGTGACCGCCCGGCCCATCTCGATGCGGGTCTCGTCGACCTGGACGATGAGTTTTCTGATCTTTGCAAGCATGGTCGTGGTTCCTTCGGCGCAGGCCGTTCCCTGCGCTCAGCGCAGTCCATCCCATTTGGCGATGTCTTCCGCCTTCAGCCCGCCGACGCGCGAGTGCACCCGCGCTCCGGTGCTCATCACCAGGATGAAGACGATCTCGTCGGGCAACGGTGCGCCCGGCACGCGCACCTCGATCGCGTCGAAGTGGCTGCGCACATAGGCGGCGTTGATGTGGGTCAGCGGCACGTCGAGCGTCGCGCCGGGCGGGCCGACCTTCTTGGTCGACGGCACGATCGCGAGCGCGTTCTGGGTCTGGCCGGCGGGGGCCGCGATGCTTGACGACTTGCCCGCCGCGTAGGCGTTCCGATCGCCCTTCCAGCCCAGCAGCTCGCGCATCGCGTAGCCGCCCGGCACATGCCACAGCGCGCCATGTTCGAGCTCGCCGGCGGCGCCGACGATGGCGCCCTTGCCGTAGCCCTCGATCCGCTCGACCGGCACGTCCATCGCGGCGCGCAGCTGCTGCGCCATGTCGATACCGACCGGCTGCAGCGCGTCCATCATCGGCAGGATGTCCTGCACGTACCGGCCGGCGAACGGGTTCGTCAGCACCGCGCCAATGGCGCCGCGGCGCAACGGCACCGCGGCGACCGGGCCGAACTCGTGGTGGATGTCCTCGACGTGGGTGAAGACGCGGCGGATCTCGATCACCGGGCGCTCCTTGCGGTCGTGAAGTCAGTGGCGTGCATCTCGACTTTCGTTAAGCAAATACTGAACCAACCGCCTTGGCGGCCGACGGCAATTCGCCAGGCGCTGTGGCTTCGACGCCGAGGGCGCGATGTTGGCATACGAGCAGCGCCGAATGAATCAACCCGTCGCGTTGCAGCGCGCGGGCGCGGGCCGCGCCGGCCTGCAGGGCCGCCTGCACCTGCACGGGCGGCAGCGGCGGCACCGCGACGGTGACCGGCAGATCCCGGAGGTCGCTGTCGTCCTTCAGTTCGCACGCCGGGCGGCGTGCGATGCGGCTGTCGTCGACGTTCACGGCGTTGCCGATCACGGTCGCCGCGGCGTCGGCCATCGCGGCGGTGCGTGCCAGCACCGTCACGCTGTCGGCGATGCCGAGCGAGAAGCTGCGCCCGCGCCAGCCGCTGGTCGCGATGCCGCGGACAGCCAGGTCGGCGGTCACGGTGAAATTGCCGTCGAGACGCGGCGCGCCATCGGCCGGGTCGAAGCGCGCGAGGTCGGCGAACAGGCCGACCTTGACCGATGCGCCCGGCGCGAGGTGCAGCGCGATGTCGCCGCCGTTGTTGACCCACGCGCGGTCGATGCCGGGGCGCTCATAGGCCGGGACGATCTCCTGCGCGACCGCGCCCGCGACCGCCGCCATCGGCGTGATGAACTGGGAATGGAATGGCCGGCACGCGAGCCACATGCGGCGCGCGACCACGCCCTGCAGCGGGCAGGGCCCGCGCACCGGCAGGCGCAGCGTGCGCAGCTCGGCGACGAGTTCGGGCAGAACGGTCTGGAACCGCGCCCAGGCGGCCCCGTGCGCGGCCTCGACGGCGCCGGGCTCCCCCTCGGCGCCGATCACGAGATCGATCGGCCCGTGCTGGAAATGCCAGCGGCCGTCGGCCAGGCGAGCGCGTGTCGCGTGCATCGCGCTCATCCCAGCAGCGGCGGCTGCCCGAGCGGCCACGGAGTGGCGGCCGGCAGCGCCTCGAAGCGCCGCGCGGTCGGTGCACCGTCGTCGTGCCAGGCGCCGCGGGCGAGCGCGTCGCCGAGCGAGCGCACGTGCTCCATGTGTCCGCCGAGTGCCTGGTAGTCCGCCAGCGTCATGCTGAACTCGATCGGCGCGACGATCGCCGGCGTCGGCACGGTGCCGAAGCTGTTGTCGGGCATCCGCGCGACATCGACCATCACCGTGATACCGCCGCCCGGCCACACATAGGCCGGCGCGCCACCGCAGGTGACGTTGACGACGGCCTGCTTGATCGAGCGCGTCAGCCGCACCGGGTTGTCGGTGACGCCGGCGCGCAGGCTGCCGCCCGCGCCGCCAAGGAAGAGCACCGTCGTCAGCGAGGGTTCGCAGTTCTCGCCGATGCGGTCGACGACCGCCTGGACGGCCGCCGGCATCGCCGCTTGCTGCGGCACCAGCGCGTCGTCGAGCACGTACCACGCGGCGTGCTCGCCGGTCGTCGAGACCATCAGCAACTTCAGGCCCGGCCACGCGACCGACCCGTCCCAGCCCTCGACGATCGCCAGCGGATCGACCAGGTCGGTCCCGCCCCAGCCGGTGCCGGGGTTCGCGACCTGGAAGTAGCGCCCCGGCGTCGACTTGCGGCCGCGGATCTGGATGCCCGAGGGCCGCATGTCGAGGCAACGGCCGGCCTGGTGCTGGGTCAGCACGCCGGTGATGTGGTCGTCGACGACGACGACCTCGTCGGCCTGCCCGAAGAACTGCTTCGCGAAGATGCCGACGGTGGCCGAGCCGCAGCCGACCCGCATCCGCTGCTCCTCGACGCCGCCGACGATCGGCGCCTTGCCGGACTGGATCACGACCTGGGCGCCGCCGTCGATCGAGAGTTCGACCGCCTGCTTGTTGCCGAGCGCCAGCATCATCTCGCAGGTGACGCGGCCCTCCTTCTTGCTGCCGCCGGTCAGGTGGTGCACGCCGCCGAGCGAGAGCATCTGCGAGCCGTACTCGGCCGTCGTGACGTGGCCGACCACCTCGCCCCTGCAGCGCACGTTGGCCTGCTCGGGGCCGAGCCAGCGGTCGGTGTCGATCTTCACCTTCAGGCTGCAGTAGCTGAAGATGCCCTCGGTGACGACGGTGATCATGTCGACGCCCGCCACCTGCGAGGCGACGATGAACGGCGCCGGCTTGTAGTCGGGGTAGGTGGTGCCGGAGCCGACGCCGGTGACGAACACCTCGTCCTGCGCGGCGAGCGGGTTGGCGGCGATGGCCGCGTCGCTTTCATCGCTGCGCGCGACGAACGGCACCAGCGCGGCGTCGCCGCTGTCCAGCGTGCGCCGCAGCAGCACCACCGGATCGACCCGGATCAGGGTGCCGTCGGCGTTGGCGTAACGGTCGCAGGCGCCGGTCTTGCCGGGCGAGATCTGGCACAGCACCGGGCAGGCATTGCACTCGATCTTGTCGGTGGCCATGCGCTCGTTGCGCGGGCGCGAGCGCTCGAGCACCTGCAGGGTCTCGGGCAAGCCGTCGGTCTTGGTGTGTTCGTTCATCGCGGTACGATCGTGTTCCAACCCTGAAGCAAGCCCCGGATCGCCGTTTCATGTAGTATTTACTGAACGACGATGTTGCGGATACTACATGCCGGCCCCGGCCGGCGCAACCGAATCACTCCTACCTCTCGCTGGACCCGACCATGAGCGCCTTCAACGAAGAAACCGTGCTGAGCGTGCACCACTGGACCGACAAGCTGTTCACGTTCACGACCACGCGCGACCCCGCGCTGCGCTTCTCGAACGGCCACTTCACGATGATCGGCCTGCGCGTCAACAACAAGCCGCTGCTGCGCGCCTACAGCATCGTCAGCGCCAACTACGAGGACCACCTCGAGTTCCTCAGCATCAAGGTGCCGGACGGCCCGCTGACCAGCAAGCTGCAGCACATCAAGGTGGGCGAGAAGATCATCGTCGGCAAGAAGCCGACCGGCACGCTGGTCATCGACTACCTGACGCCCGGCAAGCACCTGTACCTGCTGTCGACCGGCACCGGCCTGGCGCCGTTCATGAGCATCATCCGCGACCCGGAGACCTACGAGCGCTTCGAGCAGGTGATCCTGGTGCACGGCGTGCGCACCAAGGACGAACTGGCGTACCACGACCTCGTCACCGAGCACCTGCCGGCGCACGAGTTCCTCGGCGACATGGTCAGCAGCAAGCTGCGCTACTACCCGACCGTGACGCGCGAGGCCTACAAGAACATGGGCCGCGTGACCGAGTTGATGGAGAGCGGCAAGATGTTCACCGACCTCGGCCTGCCGCCGCTCGACCCGGTGCACGACCGCGTGATGATCTGCGGCAGCCCCGGCATGCTGCGCGACCTGAAGCACATGCTCGAAGCACGCGGCTTCAAGGAAGGCAACACGTCGACCCCCGGCGCCTTCGTGATCGAGCGGGCTTTCGCCGAGCAATGACCGCGACTCGGCCGCTCGGGGTCCGGGCCCAGGCGGCGGCGGCCACGCGCGAGAACATCCTGCGCGCGGCGACCAAGGTGTTCGCGAAGCACGGCTACGCGGGCGGGCGGATCGAGCAGATCTCCAAGGCCGCGAAGTCGTACGACCGGATGATCTACTACTACTTCGGCAGCAAGGAAGGTCTCTTCATTGCCGTGCTGGAGGAGATGTACCGGCGTTTCAACGAGGCCGAGTCGAAGCTCTCGCTTGCCGACGCGCATCCGGTCGAGGCGCTGCAGACGGTGATCCGCTTCATGTGGCTGCACTACCAGAAGCACCCCGAGTTCATCACGCTGCTCAACACCGAGAACCTGCACCGCGGCAAGCACATCGCCAAGTCGCTGCGGGCGCGCGAGTATTCGTCGCCCGCGGTCAGCGCGCTCGGCGACGTGCTGGCGCGCGGGGTGCAGCAGAACCTGTTCCGTGCCGACGTGGCGGCGCGCGACGTCTACCTGATGATCGCGTCGATGGGCTACTTCTACCTGTCGAACCGGTTCACCCTCTCGGCCTTCCTCGGCGAGCAGCTCGACACGCCCACGGCGCTGGCGCATTGGGAGTCGTTCCTGATCGACTCGGTGCTGCGCACGCTGGCGCCCGCCTGACGGTCATCGGGATCGCAGCCGCGTGCGCGGCGAGTGCGAGTGGGTGTGGTGCGCGTCCGGCACGTGGGGGTGCGCGTGACGCACCGGCGCGTGGCGGTGCGGGTGGCTGTGCGCGCCCTCGGGCATCTGGGCGTGCGGGTGGTCGTGGTGCCCGTCGTCGTGACGGTGCGCGTGCTCGTGAGCCAGCGCCTCGTGCGCATGGGCATGCGCGTGGCGCTCGGCCAGGTGCAGCGCGATGCCGCCGAGCATCAGCAGGGCGGCCAGCAGCGTCGATACGGTGCCGCTGCGATCCCCCAGAGCGATCGCACCGAGCGCGCCGACGAACGGGGCGAGCGCGAACACCGAGCCGGTGCGAGCGGCGCCGAACGCGCGCTGGGCCAGCAGGTACAGGCGCAGGCTGAGACCGTAACCGGCCGCGCCGACCGCAAGCAGCGCGAGCGCCGCCGTCGTGGCCGGCACGGGCTCGCCGAGGCCGACGGCGATCGCCAACGCGGCCGAAGCGCCGAGCGCGCTCTTCAGCATCACGACCGCGCCCGGGTCGCGCGCTGCGACACCGCGCGACAGCGCGTTGTCGACGCCCCAGGCGAGCGTCGCGAGCGCGACCGCGAGCAGGCCGATGGACAGGCCTTCGGCCGCGGCGTCCGGGCGCCAGACGAGCAGCATCCCGCCCGCCGTCAGCAGCGCCAGCGCCACCACGAGGCGCCGGTCGATCGCCTCGCCGTACCAGGCGCGCGCGAGCACCGCCGTGAACACGGCCTCCAGCGTCAGCAGCAACGAGGCCGCGGCGCCGCCGCTTCGCTGCAGCCCCCAGGCCAGGGCGACCGGGCCGATCACCGCGCCGAACAAGGCCATCAGCGCCAGCCGGCCGATGTCCTCGCGCCGCACCCGCGCCTCGCGCGCGGCCGAGCGCCGCGACAGCGCGCCGACCGCTGCGGCCCCTGCGTAGAGCAGCGCCGCGGTCGTGAAACTGCCCAGCCCGGCGCCGAAGCGCTGGACCAGCGGCGTGCTGAGCCCGAACAGCAGCGCCGCCGCCAGCGCGAGCAGGCCGCCGCGCAACGCGGGGAGATCGAAGCGGAAAGGCATGGTCGGGCCACTGTAGCGCCACGGTAGAGTGCGGCCGGATGAACCCCGATGCCGCCGTCGACAAGCATGCCGGGCGAGCCGCCGGACCCTCGGAGGCGCCGCGTGCCGTCCCCTTCCGCGAAGCGTTCGCGTTCTGGCTGCAGCTCGGCTTCATCAGCTTCGGCGGGCCGGCGGGGCAGATCGCGATCATGCACACCGAGCTCGTCGAACGGCGCCGCTGGATCAGCGAAAGGCGCTTCCTGCACGCCCTCAACTTCTGCATGGTGCTCCCCGGACCGGAGGCGCAGCAGCTCGCCACCTACATCGGCTGGCTGCTGCACCGCACGCGCGGCGGCATCGTTGCGGGCGCGCTGTTCGTGCTGCCGTCGCTGTTCATCCTGATCGCGTTGTCGTGGATCTACCTCGCGTTCGGCCACGTGCCGGTGGTGGCGGGCGTCTTCTTCGGGCTGAAGCCGGCGGTCGCGGCGCTGGTGGTGCACGCCGCGCACCGCATCGGCTCGCGGGCGCTGAAGAACCCCTGGCTGTGGGCGATCGCCGCAGCGGCGTTCGTCGCGATCTTCGCGTTCGACGTGCCGTTCCCGTTCATCGTGCTGGCCGCAGGGCTGATCGGCCACTTCGGCGGCCGTCACGCCCCGGCATTCTTCGCGCTCGGGGGCGGGCACGGTGCGGCGCAGGCCTCCTGCGGCCGCGCGCTGATCGACGACGACACGCCGACCCCGCCGCACGCGCTGTTCACGCGTGCCCGGCTCGCGCGGGTGCTGGCGATCGGCTTCGGATTGTGGGTCGCGGCGATGGCGGTGCTGCTCGCCAGCGTCGGCGCCGACGGCACGCTGACGCAGATGGGCTGGTTCTTCACCAAGGCCGCGCTGCTGACCTTCGGTGGCGCGTACGCGGTGCTGCCCTACGTCTACCAGGGCGCGGTCGAGCACCAGCACTGGCTGACCGGCGCGCAGATGATCGACGGCCTCGCGCTCGGCGAGACGACGCCCGGTCCGCTGATCATGGTGGTCGCGTTCGTGGGCTTCGTCGGCGGCTGGGCGAAGCAGGTGCTCGGGCCCGACGCGCTGTTCCTTGGCGCGGCGCTGGCGGCGAGCGTGGTGACTTTCTTCACCTTCCTGCCGTCGTTCGTATTCATTTTGGCCGGCGGGCCGATCGTGGAGTCGACCCACGGGCAGCTGAAGTTCACCGCGCCGCTGACCGCGATCACGGCCGCGGTCGTCGGCGTGATCCTGAACCTGGCGCTGTTCTTCGCGTACCACGTGCTGTGGCCGCAGGGCCTGGGCGGGTCGGTCAGCATGGCGTCGGCGGTGATCATGGGCGGCGCGGCGCTGGCGCTGTTCCGCTTCAAGGTCGGCGTGCTGCCGCTGCTCGCGGGCTGCGCCGTCGCGGGCCTGATCGTGACGATGGTCGCCCCGTAAACTGGCGCCTCACCGACCGAGGACCGCCATGACATCCATCCGCCTGATCGCCGCCACACTGACCCTGACCCTCGTCGCAGGTGTCGCCCACGCCCAGACCCAGGCGCCGGGCCTCTGGGAGCACACCTTCAGGATGAAGTCGCCCGGCGGCGAGATGGAGAAGGCGCAAGCCCAGATGCAGGCGCAGCTCGATGCGATGCCGCCCGAGCAGCGCAAGCAGATGGACGCGATGATGAAGAGCCGCGGCGTCACGATGGGCGCACAGGGGACGACCGCGAAGTTCTGCCTCACGAAAGAGCAGGCGGCCAAGCCGCCCGAGGCGCGCATGACCGGCGACTGCAAGCCGGCCGACATCAAGCGCAGCGGCAACACGATGAGCTACAAGTTCGCCTGCACGACGCCGCAGCAGGTCAACGGCGAAGGCCAGCTGACCTACGTGAGCGACAAGGCCTACACCGGCACCGCGAACGTCACGACGCAGGCCCAGGGCCAGGCCCGGCAGATGACGATGGAGATGACGGGCAAGTGGCTCGGCGCCGACTGCGGCGACGTCAAGCCGCTCGGCGCGCCGCCGTCGAAGTGACGGCGCCTCGGCCGGGCCGCTGGGCGGTCGCACTGGCCGGCGCGGTGTCGCTCGCCGTCGCGATGGGCATCGGCCGCTTCGCGTTCACGCCGCTGCTGCCGATGATGCTGCACGACGGCGTCGTCGACCTGCCCACCGCCAGCTGGCTCGCCAGCGCGAACTACCTCGGCTACCTGGCGGGCGCGCTGCTGTGCACCTTCCAGCCGTGGATCTGGAAGCGCGCGCCGCGCCTGCCGCCGGTCAACGGGCCGTGGCTGCTGCGCGCCGGGCTGGTCGCCACCGCGCTGCTGACGCTGGGGATGGCGCTGCCGGTGGCGACGGCGTGGCCGCTGCTGCGCTTCGCGGCGGGCGTGGCGAGCGCCGTCGTGTTCGTCTACACCTCGGGCTGGTGCCTGGCACAGCTCGCGCGGCGCGGCGCGAGCGCGATGGGCGGCGTGATGTACACCGGCCCGGGCGCGGGCATCGTCGTCAGCGGCGTGTTCGCCAGCGGCATGGTGCAGTGGGGCTGGCATGCGGCGACCGGCTGGGCGATCTTCGGCGTGCTGGCCGCCGGCCTGATCGCCCTCGTGTGGCGCACGTTCCGTGGGGGCGCCGGGGCGCCGGCGCCCGCGGCAGGCGCGATGGCCGCCGGCGTGCCGCCGGACGCGGGCCATGGCCGCGGCGAGATCGCGGCGCTGACCGCGGCCTATGGCATCGCCGGCTTCGGCTACATCGTCACCGCCACGTTCCTGCCGGTGATCGCGCGCGCCGCGCTGCCCGGTTCGCCGTGGCTCGACATGTTCTGGCCGATCTTCGGCGCCGGCGTGATGATCGGCGCGCTGCTGGCGACGCGGCTGCGCACCGACGGCGACCTGCGGCTGCTGCTCGCCGGCAGCTACGCGATCCAGGCGGCGGGCATCGGCATCAGTGTCTGGAGCCCGAGCCTGTCCGGGTTCGCGATCGGCAGCCTGATGCTCGGGGTGCCGTTCACCGCGATCACCTTCTTCGCGATGCAGGAGGTGCGGCGCCTGCGCCCGGCCCTGGCGTCGAGCTACATGGGGCTGCTGACCGCCACCTACGGCATCGGCCAGATCGTCGGCCCGCCGCTGGTCGCGTGGCTGCTGCACCGCAGCGCCAGCGCGGGGGCGGGCTTCACGCTGTCACTCGAAATCGCGGCCGGGGCGCTGGTGGTCGGCGCGGGCCTGTACCTGTGGATGGTGCGGGCATATCCGGTGCAGCGCGCCTGAGCTAGCCGCCCGCGCGCTTGACGACGTGGCCCTCGGCCTTCAGGCGTTCGATCACGCGCTCGACGTGATCGCCCTGGATCTCGATCACGCCGTCCTTGAGCGTGCCGCCGGAGCCGCAGGCGGCCTTGAGTTGCTTGCCCATCACGGTCAGCGCCGCCGCATCGAGCGCGAGACCTTTCACCAGCGTCACGCCCTTGCCGGCGCGGCCCTTGGTCTCGCGCGAGACGCGCACGATGCCGTCGCCCGCGGGCACCGCCTTCCGACCGCAGACGCACGCCGCGATCGGCTGGCGGCACGCCGGGCACATGCGCCCGGCGTCGGTCGAGTAGACGAGCCCGCCGCTCGCCGAGCGTCCCTTCATCGCGGGACGATCTTTGCGCCGGTGAGCTGCTCCTGCGCTTCGACCAGTGCCGGCACGTACTTGCCGCCGTGGCCCAGCGCGCTGGCGATCGAGAGCGACTGGTGCACCGCCTCGCCGATCACGCTCGGCACGTTCAGCGACTCGGCCAGATGGGTGTAGTAGCGCAGGTCCTTGCGGGCGTTGTCGAGCTCGAACTTCAGGCCGGTCATGTCGCCGTCCAGCGTCTTGGCCATCGCCTGGAACAGGCCCGAGTTGACCGCCCCGGCCGAGACCAGCTCGACCAGCTTCTTCAGGTCGACACCCGCGCGCTGGCCGGTCGCGAAAGCCTCCGCGGTCGCGGTGCAGATCGCCTGCGCGATGAAGTTGTTCAGCAGCTTGATCGTGTGGCCGGCGCCCGGGCCGCCGACGTGGATCACGTTCTCGGCGAAGGTCGCGAGCACCGGCTGCAGCTGCGCGAAGTGCTCGGCGCTGGCGCCCACCATCACGTTCAACTTGCCGAGCTCGGCCTCGACCGGCGTGCGCGCGAGCGGCGCGTCGACGAACGCGACTCCGGCGGCCGCGCACTGCTCGCGCAGCGTCGTCGTCGAGCCGGGCTCGCTGGTCGAGCAGTCGACGATCACGAGCCCCGGCTTCGCCGCGCCGAGCAGCCCGTTCGCACCCGTCACCGCCGCCTCGACCTGCGGCGAGCCGGTGACGCAGATGAAGACGATCTCGCACGCCTGCGCGAGCGCGGCCGGCGAGGCCGCCTCGGTCGCGCCCGCGGCGAGCAGGTCCGCCACGCGCTCGCGGTTGCGGTGCACGGTCAGCGCCAGCGGATGGCCCTTGGCGCGCAGGTTCTTGGCCATCCCGTGGCCCATCAGGCCCGAGGCGCCGATGAATCCGATCTTCTGCATGTTGTCGTTCACTCCAGCTTGATGTTGGCGGACTTGATCACCGCGGCCCATTTGGCGACCTCGGCCTTCTGGAACGCGGCGATCTGCTCGAGCGTCATGTCGGCGCCCTGCATGCCGAGCTTGGCGATGCGCTCCTGCATCTCCGGCTCCTTCAGGATCTTCGCGATGTCGACGTGCAGCTTGTCGACGATGGCTTTTGGCGTGCCGGCCGGCGCGAAGATCGCCTGCCACGAGATCACCTCGTAGTCGGCCAGGCCGGGCACGCCGCTCTCGGCGACGGTCGGCACGTTCGGCATCGTCGGCAGGCGCTTGGCCGAGGTCACGGCCAGCGCGCGCAGCTTGCCGCTCTCGATGTGCGGGCCGGCGACGACGGTGGTGTCGAACATCATGTCGACCTGACCCGCGATCACGTCCTGGATCGCCGGGCCGCTGCCCTTGTACGGGATGTGCGTGATGTCGATGCCGGCCTTGGACTTGAGCAGTTCCAGCGCCAGGTGCTGCGAGGTGCCACTGCCGGCCGACGCGGAACTCAGCGGCTTCTTGGCCTTGGCCGCGGCGACCACGTCGGCCAGCGTCTTGTACGGGCTGGCCTGGTTGACGACGAGCACGACCGGGTTGGTGCCGATCAGCGTGATCGGCGCGAACGACTTGATCGGGTCGTAGCCGAGCTTCGGATACAGGCTGACATTGATCGCGTGCGAGCTGATCGTGCCGCCGAGCAGCGTGTAGCCGTCCGGCGCGGCGCGGGCCGCCATCTCGGAGCCGACGCTGCCGCCGGCACCGCCCTTGTTGTCGACGACGATCGTGGTGCCCAGCATCGGCCCGAGCTTCTGGCCGATCAGGCGGCCGAGCACGTCGGTCGTGCCACCGGCCGGGAACGGCACGATGTAGGTGATCGGCTTGCCGGGCCATTTGTCCTGCGCGGAGGCGCGGCCTCCAAGGGCCGCGAGCGTGGCGGTCAGGGTGAAGTGGCGGCGGGAAATCTGCATGCGCTTGTCTCCGTGGTTCGGCTGTACGTGAATGGTATGACGATTAGCCGAAACTGACCGAAAATCAGACCGCCGTTCCACGAGAGCCCCCATGACCGAGATCACTTTGCCCCGCGCCCCGCTGTTCATCACGATGAACGCGCTCGACAACGTCGCGATCGTCGCCAATGACGGCGGGCTGCCGGCCGGCACCGTGTTCGCCTCGGGGCTGACACTGGTCGACAAGGTGCCGCAAGGCCACAAGGTCGCGCTGGTCGACTTCGCACCCGGCGACGAGGTGCGGCGCTACAACGTCGTGATCGGCCGCGCCGCGCGGGCGATTCCGAAGGGCAGCTGGGTCCACGAGCGCCTGCTCGAGATGCCCGACGCGCGCTCGCTCGACGGCCTGCCGATCGCGACCGTCCAGCCGCCCGCGCTGGAGCCGCTGGCCGGCTACACCTTCGAGGGCTACCGCAACGCCGACGGCTCGGTCGGCTCGCGCAACATCCTGGCGATCACGACGACGGTGCAGTGCGTGGCCGGCGTGCTCGACTTCGCGGTCAAGCGCATCAAGGCCGAGCTGCTGACGAAATACCCGCAGGTCGACGACGTGGTCGGGCTCGAGCACACCTACGGTTGCGGCGTCGCGATCGACGCGCCGGACGCGATCATCCCGATCCGCACGCTGCGCAACATCTCGCTGAACCCGAACTTCGGCGGCGAGGTGATGGTCGTCAGCCTCGGCTGCGAGAAGCTGCAGCCGGAGCGGCTGCTGCCGCCGGGCTCGTTCGCGATCGTCGACGAGCGCAGCGTCGCCGACGTCGGCGCGAGCGCCGAGACCCCGCTCGACGTGGTGTGCCTGCAGGACGAGGCGCACGTGGGCTTCATGTCGATGATCGAGTCGATCATGGCCGCGGCCGAGCTGCACCTGGAACGCCTGAACGCACGTCGCCGCGAGACCTGCCCGGCCAGCAGCCTGGTCGTCGGCGTGCAGTGCGGCGGCAGCGACGCGTTCAGCGGCGTCACCGCGAACCCGGCGGTCGGCTTCTGCACCGACCTGCTGGTGCGCGCCGGCGCGACCGTGATGTTCAGCGAGACGACCGAGGTGCGCGACGGCATCGACCAGCTGACGTCGCGCGCGTCGACCCCCGAAGTCGCCGACGCGATGATCCGCGAGATGGCCTGGTACGACGCCTACCTCGCGAAAGGCCGGGTCGACCGCAGCGCCAACACGACGCCGGGCAACAAGAAGGGCGGGCTGTCCAACATCGTCGAGAAGGCGATGGGCTCGATCGTCAAGAGCGGCAGCGCGCCGATCAGCGGCGTGCTGTCGCCGGGCGAGAAGCTGCGCGACCGCGGCATCACCGGCGGCCTGGTCTACGCCGCCACGCCGGCGAGCGACTTCATCTGCGGCACGCTGCAACTCGCCGCCGGCATCAACCTGCACGTGTTCACCACCGGCCGCGGCACGCCCTATGGCCTGGCGCAGGTGCCGGTGATCAAGGTCGCGACGCGCAGCGACCTGGCGCGGCGCTGGCACGACCTGATGGACGTGAACGCCGGCCGGATCGCCGACGGCGACGCGACGATCGAGGAGGTCGGCTGGGAGCTGTTCCGCCTGATGCTCGACGTGGCCAGCGGCCGCCGGCAGACCTGGGCCGAGCGCTGGAAGCTGCACAACGCGCTGGTGCTGTTCAACCCGGCGCCGGTGACCTGAGGCGGCGCTGCCGCCTCAGCGGGCAGGCAGATTCGCCTTCAAGAAGCGCACGGTGGCGGCATTGAAGTCCGCGTGGAACGCCGCCCGGTCGAAGCCGTCCGCGCTGGTGCAGATCGAAGGGACCCGCGTCGCGAGCGCCTCGCTGCAAGGCGCGAGGAAGTCGAAGTGGCCGGCGCCGGGGACGACATGGTATTCAGGGTCGTTCGGCAGGGCCAGCCGCACCGCTTCGGCGTAGCGGGGATGGGGGACGATGGTGTCGTTCTCGGCCCGCCACAGCTGCACCGGCACCCTGACCTTCTCCAGGCCGCCGTGCGCGTACGTGAAGCCGAGCGCGGGCGCGGCCACGACGGCCGCCCTGATGCGCAGGTCGGTCGAATCAATTCGCGCCGGGGCGGCCACCGGCGCCTCGCGGGTGGCGAGCAAGCGGCAGGCATAGTCGCCCGGGTGCTGGCGGCACATCGGCGCGACCGTCGCGAAGTCCGGCACGCCGCCGATGTTTGCGAGTGCGGTGAAGCCGCCCGACGAGAAGCCGAACATCCCGATGCGCGCCGGGTCGATCGCGGCGCTCCCGGACCATGCGGACAGCATGTGGTCGATGACCCGGCTGACCTGGCGCGGTCGGTCCATGACGTCGACGCTGCGGCGCTGGTCCGCGTAGTTGTCGCCCGTGTGGCTCAGGGCCACCACGACGAAGCCGGCGTCGGCCAGCGCGATGGCCGTGTCGAAGTGACTGAGGAACGAGCCGCCCGTGCCGTGCGACATCACCACCAGCGGCAACCCCGAACCGTCGATCGGCGCGTCCGTCGCAACCGTCATGCTCGTCGGTCCCAGCGCGACAAGCCGACCCGGGCTGCGGCTCGGGTACCAGATGCCCACCTGGAGCGCCGGGCCGGCGGGTCGGCCGCGGTCCCTTGCTGGAAGCCTGCGGCTTGCGCCGATTCGGTGGCGAGCGCGACGGCCAAGGCCGCGGCGGCTGAGAGCAAGGTGGATGCGACGAGGTTCATGGGGGTCCGATCGATGAATGAAGCCCATTCTGCGAAGCGCGATACTGAAGGGCGACTCCGCTGCGACGAGACGACAGTCCGCGTCGCGGAATCGGTCGGCTCGGGCGCGAGATGGCGTCGGCCGAGCTCAGGAATGTCCGACACCGGAGCAAGACGTGTCCCGACCCGACCTCAACATGCTGTTCACGCTCGACGTGCTGCTGGCCGAAGGCAACGTGGCGCGCGCCGCGCGGCGTTTGCACCTGAGCCCCTCGGCGATGAGCCGGGCCCTCGCACGGCTGCGCGAGGCGACCGGCGACCCGCTGCTCGTGCGGGCCGGTCGCGGGCTGGTGGCGTCGCCACGCGCGCTCGAACTCCGCGATTCCATCGGCCGCCTCGTTCGCGAGGCCGAGGCCGCGCTGCGTCCGGCCGGCGAATTGAACCTGGCCGCCCTGGACCGCACGTTCAGGATCCGGTGCAGCGAGGGCTTCGTCGAGAACTTCGGCGTGCACCTGCTGGCCCGCACGTCGGCGGACGCACCGGGGGTCCGGTTGCACTTCCTGCACAAGCTCGAGAAGGACAGCGGCCCGCTGCGCGATGGCACCGTCGATCTGGAAACCGGCGTGCTGGACAAGGACATTTCGCCCGAGGTCCGCACCCAGGCGCTGTTTCGCGATCGCTATGTCGGCGTCGTCCGTCCCGGTCACCCGTTCACTCAGGGCGAGATCACACCCGAACGTTTCGCAGCCGCGAGCCACGTCCACGTCTCGCGCCGCGACCCGGACAAGAGGCCCCTGGACGAGGCGCTCGCCGCGCTCGGCCTCGAGCGGAAGGTGGCCACGACCGTCGGCGGGTTCACGGCGGCACTGGCGCTCGCCCGGGCCACGGATCTGGTCGCCTGCGTCCACGAGCGGCACACCGGCAACCTCTACGCCGGCATGCACAGCTTTGCGATCCCGCTCGACATCCCGCCGTTCACCGTCTCGCTGCTGTGGCACCCGCGGCTCGATGGCGACCTGGCGCACCGGTGGCTGCGCGGCTGCGTCCGGGAGGTGTGCAGGGTGACGGATCCGACGCCGGCGTAGGCTCGGTGCGCGTCAGGCTTATCGCTGCCGCGGCGAGCGCCAACCCGGCCGCGAGACCCAGGCCGACTCGCGGCGCCGACCCGGTCGGCGCGAGCGCGAACAGCAGGCTCATGCCGATGCCGCCGATGGTCTGGCCGACCAGCCGGGCGGTGCCTTGCATGCCTCCGGCCGCACCGCTGCGCTCGGCCGGCGTCGACAGGAACATGTTGCGGTTGTTCGGGACCTGAAAGAAACCGAATCCGAGACCGCATGCCACCGTGGTCCAGACGAGCGGCCCCGCGCCACCGTGCACCGGCAGCAGCGATGCGATGGCGAGCCCACCGCACAGCAACGATGCGCCGGCGCCGCACAGCCACGCGGTCGGCACGCGACTCGCGAGGTGGCCGGCGAGCGGCGCCGCGATCGCGACGGTCAGCGGCCACGGCATCATCAGCAGCCCCGTGGCCAGCGCGGACCGGCCGAGTTGGTGCTGCAGGTGGAACGGCAGGGCCAGCAGCGCCAGGGTCACCCCGGCGAAGCAACAGACCGATGCGAGGACGGAGCGCCGGAAGGATACGGCCCGAAGCAGATCGAAGGGAACCAGCGGCACGTCGCGCCTCAGCTCGCGGCGGATCAGCACGGTGCCGCTCATCATCGCCAGGAGCAGCAACCCGCCGGCACGGCCCGGGGCCGTCGCCAACATCTCGGCACCGACCACCAGCGAAGCGAACGCGACGGCATGGAGCGTCACGCTGAACCGGTCGAGGCTTCGGCCCGTCCCGGGCGAATCGGGCAACGCGCGCGTCGCGAAGAGCACCGCCACGCCGAACGGGAGGTTCAGCGCGAAGAGCCAGGGCCAGCCCGCGAACGACAGGACGGCCGCGCCGAGAGCGGGACCGGCGGCGGACGACAGGGCCACCGCCAGCGCATTCCAGCCGATGGCCGCGCCCAGTTCGCGCGGCGGTACGACACGCCGCAGCAGGGCGATCCCGAGCGCCATCACGGCGGCGGCGCCCAGCCCTTGACCGAAGCGCGCCGCGAGCAAGGCCGGCAGCGAGCCGGACACGGCGCAGCCGCCGGAGGCCAGCGTAAAGAGCACAACCCCCGCCGTGAAGACCCGCCGATGGCCGAGCTTGTCGCCCAGCGCCGCACATGGCAGGAGGCCCATCACCAAGGCGGCTTGGTAGGCGGTGACGATCCCCACCGCGGCGGCCGGCGTCACCTGCAGCGATCGGGCCATCGTTGGGAGCGCCACGTTGACGATGGCGGCGTCGAGCACCGCCAGCACCATCGCGCCGAGCACGGCGGCGATCGCCATGGCGCGCTCGCGCCCGACCAGGCCCGGACCGACGGAGGCGGTCATGGCGACCCGGCGGTCGTCCACGCGCCGTCGCGTTCGACGTAACGCGCCACGCGGCGCGCCTCCTGGTCCTCCTTCTTCAGGTCCCGCTCGGTGAACCTGAACAGCAGCGCGGGACCGCTGACGCAGCGGGTGTCATGGATGTCCCCGGGCAGGTACACCTGCACTTCTCCGGGCCTGACGCGGGTCGAGTTCCGCTTGACCAGCCGCACGCGGCCGTCCGCGTCCTCGACCCGGCCGTAGGTCCCCATGTCGATCTCGCCCTGCTGGATCGCGTAGATCACCCAGCCGCGGCCGTGGTCGTGGGGCGGCCGGTACAGGCCGGCGTGTTCGGTGTGCGCCAGCAGCACGAAGCCGCGCTCGGGGTCTCGGTGCAGTTCCCGATTCGCGGGTCCTTCACGGCGCAGCGCGGCCAGCCACGATTCCGCGACGGGGGCCTGGAGCAGGCGCTCCAGGTGTGCGCGACAGCCGTCGACGACCTGGCTGCTCAACGGCCCCCAGGCCGCCGTGATGCCGTCGATCGCAATGTCGAGGGTGCTTTTGTCCATGCGGCTTCTCCTTCGATGTCGATGGCGCGCCCATCGCGCCTCGGGGTGCGATGAAGATACGTGGGCACCCGCGCGGGCGGAAGGCGCGGCAGACGCAATGGGTTCATGCGTTCGACGCCATGTCGGCCCGGACGGTCCGGCCGGCGGCGTCGGCCGGCCGGGCGGGCGCCGACGCGATCCGGGCGCGGCTGGTCTAATGGCGCGTCCTCGCCGCCGAAAGCCCACCCCCGCATGAACGCCATCATCTCCGTCGCCGGTGTCTCGAAGGTTTACGCCACCGGCTTTCGGGCGCTGGACCACATCGACCTCGAGATCCGGCAGGGCGAGATCTTCGCGCTGCTCGGCCCGAACGGGGCCGGCAAGACGACGCTGATCGGCCTGATCTGCGGCATCGTCAAGCTCGGCGAAGGCCACGTGACGGTGGCGGGCCTGGACATCGGCACCGACTACCGCGCGGTGCGCGCGATGATCGGCCTGGTGCCGCAGGAACTGACGACCGACGCGTTCGAGACCGTGTGGGCCACCGTGTCGTTCAGCCGCGGCCTGTTCGGCAAGGCGCCGGATCCGGCGTACATCGAGAAGACGCTGCGCGCGCTCTCGCTGTGGGACAAGAAGGACAACAAGCTGCGCGAACTCTCGGGTGGCATGAAGCGCCGCGTGATGATCGCCAAGGCGCTGTCGCACGAACCCCGCGTGCTGTTCCTGGACGAACCGACCGCCGGCGTCGACGTGGCGCTGCGCAAGGACATGTGGGCGATGGTGCGGCAGCTGCGCGAGTCCGGCGTGACCATCGTGCTGACCACCCACTACATCGAAGAGGCCGAGGACATGGCCGACCGGGTCGGCGTGATCAGCAAGGGCAGGATCATCCTGGTCGAGGAGAAGGCCACGCTGATGAAGAAGCTCGGCAAGAAGCAGATGACGCTGACGCTGCAACAGCCGCTCGCCCGGATCCCGCCCGGGCTCGAGGCCCACACGCTGGCGTTGAACGCCGAAGGGACCGAATTGAAATACACCTACGACCCGCGCGCCTCGCAGGACGCGATCGCCTCGTTGCTCGACGACCTGCAGCGCGCCGGCATCCGCCTGAAGGACCTGCAGACCAGCGAGAGCTCGCTCGAGGACATCTTCGTCAGCCTGGTGGAGGGCGCACGATGAACCTGCACGCGATGCGCGCGATCTACAACTTCGAGATGGCGCGCACCTGGCGCACCATCACGCAGAGCATCATCTCGCCGGTCCTGTCGACCGCGCTGTACTTCGTGGTCTTCGGCTCGGCGATCGGTTCGCGCATCGCGCAGGTCGACGGCGTCAGCTACGGCGCGTTCATCGTGCCGGGCCTGATCATGCTGTCGGTGCTGACGCAGAGCATCTCGAACGCGTCGTTCGGCATCTATTTCCCGAAGTTCACCGGCACGATCTACGAGCTGCTCTCGGCACCGATCTCGCACCTGGAGATCGTGCTCAGCTACGTGGGTGCGGCGGCGACCAAGTCGGTCGTGATCGGCCTGATCATCCTGGCGACCGCGGCCCTGTTCGTGCCGATCCACATCGAGCACCCGGTGTGGATGTTCCTGTTCCTCGTGCTCACCGCGGTCACGTTCAGCCTGTTCGGCTTCATCATCGGCATCTGGGCCGACGGGTTCGAGAAGCTGCAGCTGATCCCGATGCTGATCGTGATGCCGCTGACCTTCCTCGGCGGACCGTTCTACTCGATCAGCATGCTCCCGCCGCTGTGGCAGAAGCTGTCGATGCTGAACCCGTCGGTCTACCTCATCAGCGGCTTTCGCTGGAGCTTCTTCGGCAACTCGGAACTGCACATCGGCGTCAGCTTCTCGGTGACGCTGGTGTTCTTCTTCGTGGCGCTGTGGTTCGCCACGTGGATCATGCGGACGGGCTGGCGACTGAAGGCCTGAGCCTTCGCGTCGTCGACTTCTCGCCGGTCAGCCGCGGCGGCGGCGCGCGACCAGGCCGATAGCGCCCAGGCCGGCCAGCAGCAGCGCGTAGGTCTCGGGCTCGGGCACCGGCGTCACGACATCGCGAACGAAGAAGTTGATGTTCGAGAACCCGGGCACCTGCCCGCCGTTGTTCAGCCACTCGATCGACCAGGTGCCGTTCTGCGTGACCGACGCGAACGAGGTGTGGTCGTCGAACAGGAAGGCGCCGCTGCGGTCGGAAGCGTGCATCGCGAACACGAGGTCGTAGGTCGCGTTCTGGTCGGTTGTCAGCGACCAGGTGCCGTCGGCCTGCGAGAAGCCCAGCGTGAAGGTCACGCCGCCGACGGTCGCCGAACCGGCGCCCTTGCTCAGCAACGTCCACCCGCCGCCGAAGGTGCCGTCGAAGCCGCTGGTGTTGCCGTTCGGGCCCTGCGACGGATTGACGCCGGAGAGCACGCACATCGACGAATCCATCCCGCCGAGCGTGACGTCGTCGGTCGATGCATTGCCGATGAAGCTTTCGAACCCTGCCGTGGCAGTACATGCCGCAGCCTGCGCCACGCTGGCGCCCGTCAGGGCGGCCACGGCGACGGCCATCGCGACGAGAGGTTTCGATACTGCAGACATGCGCGCTCCATCAGGAAAGTTCAAGATTGAACAAAGTCTAGGTAGCCGCCTGCACGCCGCGATACCCCTAGGTATGCCGGATATGTGTCTGCACCAATCAAACGTCTCGAGATGTTTCCTTGTCGGCGCACGGGAGGTAGGACCGCACCGACAGTGACGCCCGTCGTCGACCGCTGTCCTGGACCGCGCTTCGTGAATAAGGTCTGCGTTTCTCAACCACCAGGACTCACCATGAAAGCGATTCGATTGATCCTGACGGCCGCGCTGCTCGGCGTCGCCTCGATGAGCACGTTTGCCGCCGACGCTTCGGCCGAGGCGGCCCGCCGCGAGCGCATGGACCAGGCCTACGAGGACTACCGCAATCCGCAACCGGGCCCGGCCGCGCGCGCCGAGAACTCGATGAAGCGCGGCGTGCACCGCGCCGGGCATGCGATCAAGCACGGTGCCGAGAAGGCCGGCCACGCGATCGGCAAGGGGGTGCGCAAGACCGGCGAGGCGATCGGCCGCGGCGGCGAGAAACTCGAGGACGCGGCAACGCCGAAACCGTAGCATCATCGCGCCCAGGCCACGCTGCGCGGAGATCTCGATGAAGGTGTATGCCGTTTCCAAGGTGCGACTGGATGCCGACGGGCGCATTACCCACGTCCTGTGGGGTGAGGTGGACACCCGACGCAACGAATGGGCCGACGGCGAAACGATCGCACCGGTGGCAGACGCGGTGCGTGCGCTGCACAGCGGTCACGAGGTCTTCGCGCTGTTCCCGTCGACCCATGGCCACCTGCCGGAGCGCCGTTTCCGCGTGGTCGACTACGACAGCGGATGGGAAACGGTCTCCCTCGATGGCCCGCCCACGCACGAGCGCGAGGTGCACGACATGGAGCGCCTGCCGGCCTGAACCGCGGACGAATCAGGGCGCCGCTGGCCCCTCGGTCAACGCGATCCGCCGTTTCAGGCGAGCGACCTCGTCCGCGTCGCCGGCCTGTGTTGCGAGGCGCAGCTGGACGCCGAGCCAGGCCAGCAGCGGTCGCCGCCAACCCTGTGCGGAAGCGGTATCCACGGCGGTAGAAATCACCGACGGATCGGCCCGACCGGCTTCGAACTGCACCCCGGCGGCGATCAGGCGCGAGAGCGGATCCGGGATGCCCGCCACCGGCCCACCGCGGTGCGCTGCCGGCAACAACGCGATTTCGTCCCCACTGGCGCGACCCGCCAGATAGGCCGCATACGCGCGTTCCGGGGCGGGGGCATCCACGCGCAACGGCTCGAACGCCGCGCACGGACCGAAGGCGAGGCTCGCGACCTGCGCGGCGCATTGCGCTAGCTCGACCCGCGCCAGCAGATCGGCGCGCCCGGTGCGCGAAACCTCGCTGCGGGCGCGTGCCAGTTCGGCGGCCTCGACCCGCGCGTCGCCGGTGAGGTAGGCAGCCACCGCACGTTCGCTCGCTGCCTTGGCACGGCCTTGCCAGTCGGGCGCGGGTGGCTGGCTCGAGCAGGCAGCCAGCGCGGCGGCGCAGGTCATGTGGGCAAGCCAGCGCGCGCTCATGGCAGTCTCAGCTCCGTGTCGCGCGCGAACGGCCACTTGCGGTTGACCTCGCCGATCAGCTGGTCGATGTTGCGCAGGCTGGCCTCGACCTCGGCGCGCAGCGTGCCCAGATCGGCCGTGGCCACCCGCGCATTCGCACCGACGGCCTTCGCGTCGTCGAGCACCGCGTCGACCTTCTTCAAGCTCGCGCGCGCGTCGCCGAGCACGGCGTTGAGCTGCTGCACGGTCTGCTTCGCGTCGCGCATCACGCCGTCGGCGCCGAACACCTGGGTGTCGGCCTTCGCGGCCAGACTGTCGAGCCGCGCGAGCAATGCGTTGGTCCGGTCCAGCGCGGACAGGATCTTGGCGGCCTGCGCGTCGCCGCCGAGCAGCGCGCCCATCGCGCCGCCGGGTGCATTCAGCTTGCCGGTGAAGGTCTTCAGGTTCGCCAGGCTCTCGTTGATCGCCGAGCCTTCGGCGCTGATCGCGTTCAGGTTGACCAGCAGCTGGCGTGCCTCCGCCATCAGGCGCGGGATCTCGGCCGCCGCGTCGCCGCGCAGCACCGTGCGGACCGCGCCGTCGGGCAGCGGCGGGTCGGTCAGCACGCCGGTGTAGGCGCGGATGTTGGTGTTGCCGACCACGCCGCGCTGCACGGCGAACACGCTCGATTCGCGCAGCCAGTGCGCGTCCTTGACCGGCACGTCGACGGCGATGCGGGCGTTGCCGTCCGGGCCCAGTTCGATGCGGCGCACCCGGCCGATCGGGAAGCCCGCGAAGGTCATGTCCATGCCGACCGCGACCCCTTCGGAATCCTCGGCCACGAGCACGAGTTGCTGGGTGCGCTCGAACGCACCGCGCGCATAGCTCAGGTACAGCCCGGCCCCGGCCACCAGCAGCAGCAGCACGAGCAACAGCAGCGAGGCCTTGAATTCGAGGTGGGCGGGCGCCGGCGGCGACGTCACGGGTTCGGCGGGTTCGTCCATCGGCGAGTCAGTAGTAGTTGCCCATCAGCGAGACGACTTCGATCACCAGGATCGCCGCGAACAGGCGGACCAGGCTGTCGAGCTCGGCGCTGCCCGCGCCGCCGCGCGGCCCGCGCAGGAAGGCCGCGACCGGTATAAGCGAGACCGCGAGCGCGAAGAACAGCGTCTTCAACGCCAGGATCATCGTCACGCCGGGATCGAAGATCTGGCCCATCGCGCGGGTGAAGCCGTCGAACGCGCCGAACGTGAAGCCGAACACCGCCGCGTAGGCCAGGCCGGTCGCGATCACGCAGCTGACCGCGGCCAGCAGCAGCACCGCGAAGATGCCGGCCACCACCCGCGGCATCAGCTCGTGGCGCAGCGGATCGCCGCCGGCCTGCACGAGCTCGGTGAAGGCCCCGCGCGCATGCAGGCGCAGCAGCGCGGCACCGCTGGGCACCGTGACCTGCATCGCGACGAACAGCGCTGCGGTCAGCGGGATCAGCTCCAGCACCAGCACCCGGATCAGCAGCTGCAGCGCGTACTGCGACAGGCCGTAGCTCAGCGCCGTCACGAGCACAATGCGGATCAGCACCACGCTGATCACCGCCGACAGCAGCGCGAACCACGGCAGGATCGGCGCCGTGTCGAGGTAGACATGGTGCGCGAGCGCGCGGCGGTTGGCGCGGTCGTAGGTCGACGGCGACAGGGCGAGCACCATGATCAGCGCGCCCACCTTGACGACGTGCCACCAACTCACCGACCAGCCGATCGACGAGCGCAGACCGCTGCGGCCGAGGTCGCCGAGGCCGTCCTGGAGCAGCCGCAGGGTCGAAGGCGGTTTGGGCATGCGCCGATGATAGGCGGCGCCTCGGGGAGAGGGGCCTCAGGCGTGGACGGGGCGCTTCGCCTTGGCCAGCGGCCGGCCGTTGACGACCGAGGCTTCGACGACCCGGCCGCTGCCGCCGGCCAGCGGCCGTGCCTCGCCGTCCGCCTCGACGCGGTCGCCGATCCCGAGTCGCAGCTGCGCCATGCCTTCGGGGCGGGTGTGGATGAAGTCGCCGGTGTCGAGCACGAAGCCGTTCGGCTCGCCATGCCGCGCGAAATTCAGGCGCACGACGATGCCGCTGTAGGGCGCGCGCCGCATGGCGTGCGCGGGGTCCCCGGCCGCGCGGCCGTCGATGTCGACCAGCCGCTCGAGGGCATAGACGTGGTGCGCGGGTTCGCCGTGGTGATCGGAGGCCGGCTGCGGGCGCGCTTCGACGCGAATGCGGGCGCCGGCGCGCAGGCGCTCGAAGGCCGCGGTGCCGGCCGCGTCGTGCGGGTCGAACACCAGCTGCAGCTCGTCCTCGTCGACCAGCAGCATCGCCCCCTCGATGCCGCCGCGCGGGCTGTAGACCGGGTAGCGGAACTCGGCGTCGAGGACGTGCGGGGCGGGGTGGTGCAGGAGGTTCATCGGCGGTGGGTCGGCGAAGAGATGGCGAACGCGAAGCCTAGGACACCGCGGCGCGCGCGTTGTAGGTCGGCGCCGCATGCCCACGTCATAATTTCCCGCGAGCCCCTGCACCCGGCAGCCGGCGCATCCCGGAGCACCCATGGCAGACGCAGCAACCACCGGCAAATCGGGCAAGGTCGTGATCCGCAACATCGGCTTGCTGCTGTCGGGCGACATCGACCGTCCGATCCTCGACGCCGACACGATCGTCGTGCGCGACGGCCTGATCGTCGGAGTCGGCCGCGAAGCCGACCTGGACACCGACGAACCCGACACGCTGATCGACGCGCGCCAGACCTGCGTCGCCCCGGGCCTGATCGACAGCCACGTGCACCCGGTGTTCGGCGACTGGACGCCACGCCAGAACCAGCTCGGCTGGATCGACAGCACGATGAACGGCGGCGTGACCACGATGATCTCGGCCGGCGAGGTGCACCTGCCCGGCCGACCCAAGGACATCGTCGGCCTGAAGGCGCTCGCGATCACCGCGCAGCGCGCGTTCGACAACTTCCGTCCCGGCGGCGTGAAGGTGCTGGCCGGCGCGCCGGTGATCGAGAAGGGGATGGTCGAGAGCGACTTCAAAGAACTGGCCGAGGCGGGCGTCGGCCTGCTCGGCGAGATCGGCCTGGGCTCCGTCAAGGGCGGCACCGAGGCTGCGACGATGGTCAAGTGGGCGCGCCAACACGGCATCCAGAGCACGATCCACACCGGCGGGCCGTCGATCCCCGGCTCGGGCCTGATCGACAAGGACGTGGTGCTGGAGGCCGACGCCGACATCATCGGCCACATCAACGGCGGCCACACGTCGCTGAGCGAACAGCATGTCTGCGAACTCTGCGAGAAAAGCAGCCGCGCGATCGAGATCGTCCACAACGGCAACGAGAAGATCGCGATCGCGGCGGCCCAGGCGGCACTGCAGCTGAAGTGCCCGCACCGCGTGATTCTCGGCACCGACGGACCGGCCGGCTCGGGCGTTCAGCCGCTGGGCATCCTGCGAATGGTCGCGTTGCTGTCCAGCCTCGGCAACATCCCGGCCGAGCTGGTGTTCTGCTTCGCGACCGGCAACACCGCGCGCATCCGCAACCTCAACTGCGGGCTGATCGAGGCCGGCCGCGCGGCCGACTTCGTCTTCATGGACCGCGCCCAGCACACGGCCGGACGCACGCTGCTGGAGAGCGTGCAGCTCGGCGACATCCCGGGCGTCGGCATGGTGATGATCGACGGCATCGTGCGCTGCGGCCGCAGCCGCAATACGCCGCCGGCGACCGAGATCCCCGTCGTCGTCGGGGCGCACTGAACGCCGGCGGGCGCAGAATCCGTCGATGAAAGCACCCGCCAGACTGCAGACCCTGATCGACGAAGGCCTGATCGACTCGGTGCAGCGCCAGCTGATGAGCGGCAAGGAGGCGATGGTGTTCGTCGTGCGCTGCGGCGACGAGACGCGCTGCGCCAAGGTCTACAAGGAAGCCACGCACCGCAGCTTCCGCCAGGCCGTCGACTACACCGAGAACCGCAAGGTCAAGAACACCCGGCAGGCGCGCGCGATGGCCAAGGGCACCCGCTTCGGCCGCGAGGCGCAGGAGGCGGCGTGGCAGAGCGCCGAGGTCGATGCGCTCTATCGCCTGGCCGCGGCCGGCGTGCGCGTGCCCAAGCCGTACAACTTCCACGAAGGCGTGCTGCTGATGGAGCTCGTGGCCGACGCCGACGGTGCCGCCGCGCCGCGCCTGAACGATTGCCGCTTCACGCCCGATGAGGCGCGCGCGCACCACGCCGCGCTGTTGCGCGAGGTCGTGCGGATGCTGTGCGCCGGCGTCGTGCACGGCGACCTGTCGGAGTTCAACATCCTGCTCGCTGCCGACGGGCCGGTGATCATCGACCTGCCGCAGGCGGTCGACGCGGCCGGCAACAACCATGCGCAGCGGATGCTGCTGCGCGACGTGGAGAACCTGCGCCACTTCTTCGGACAGTCCGCGCCCGAACTGCTGCCCACGCAGTACGGCGCCGAGATCTGGAGCCTGTACGAGCGCGGCGAACTGACGAACGACAGCGTGCTGACGGGCCGCTACGAGCGCAAGGCCGGGGCGGTCGACCTGGGCGGCGTGCTGCGCGAGATCGACGACGCCAAGATGGAAGAGGCGGCGCGGCGGCTGCGCATGCAGGCCGCCGGCTGACGCCGGTCAGCCCGGCTTGCGAAAGCCGTCCTCGATCCAGGCGCTCGCGCTGGCGGTCGTCAGGCGGAAGTCGGGCTTGACGCGCAGGGACGCCAGCGTCTCGCCATAGGGATCCTGCGCCGCGAGCACCGCGTGCGGGTCGTCCTCGTCGGGCACGATGTCCAGCGTCACCAGCACGCGGCGGCCGTCGACCGTGACGCTGACGTTCTTGTGGTGCTGCGCGTGGAGCGCCTGCTCGTGACGGCGGATCACTTCGGCGGCGGTCTTGACCAGCACGTTGAACGCCGCGGTGTCGAGCGGCTTCGGGTTCTTCTTGTCGCGGCCCATGGTCCACGGGCCGACGAGCGCGGGCTCGGCTTCACCGTCGCGCGTCATCGCGACGGCCCAGCCCTCGTCGTCCTCGTTCTTGATGACGCGTGCGGTCCAGCCGTTGTCGCGCCAGAGCGTGGGTTCGTGGATCGAATCGTCGGCAGGGTTCATGGGGCAGTGGGAAGGTCGGTGCGCCACGGCGGGAGGCGGGCACCGCAGTCGCGGCAGAACCGCGCGCTGGGCAGGTGGCCTTCGCTGAGGCATTCGGGACAGGTGCGCGTGGTCGGACCGGCGCCGCTGCGCTGCGCCGCGTACTCGGCGCTGACGATGCCGGTGGGCACGGCGAGCGTGCCCCAGCCGAGCAGCATCATCACGGAGGCGATGCTCTTGCCGAGGTCGGTGCGCGGCGTGATGTCGCCGAAGCCGACGGTCGTCATCGTCGTGATCGCCCAGTACACGGCCATCGGGATGCTGGTGAAGCCGTTGTCGGGCCCTTCGACCACGTACATCAGCGTGCCCATCACGAGCACGACCATCAGCACGAACGTCACGAACACGAAGATCTTACGGCGCGATGCGGCCAGCGCGCTCCCGAGCGCACCGAATTCCTCGACGTAGGCGCCCAGCTTGAGGATCCGGAACAGACGCAGCAGCCGCAGGATGCGCACGTCGATCAGCGCATGCAGGCCGGGCACGAGGAACGCCAGGAAGGTCGGCAGCACCGCGAGCAGGTCGATGATGCCGAGCACGCTGCGCGCATAGCGGATCGGGTGCCGGACGCAGATCAGGCGCGCCACGTACTCGGCCGCGAACAGCAGCGTGAAGCCCCATTCGAGCGCGAGAAACAGATCGGCGTGGCGCGCGTGCACGGCCGCCATGCTGTCGAGCATGACCACGCCGACGCTGGCCACGATCAGGGCGATCAGCACCAGGTCGAAAGCGCGCCCGGCGCGCGTGTCGGCCTCGAAGATGATGGTGTAGAGCTGCAACCGCCAGCCCGTCTGCGGCCGGCCGTAGGGCTCGGCTGCGGGTCGATCCGGCGCGCGCACCGCGGGCATCAGCTGTTCACCGCGAACACCTGCCGCAGGTACGCGAGGAAGGTCTCGTCGTCGCACAACAGCTTGCCGGGCGAATCGCTGAGCTTGGCCACCGGCTGGCGGTTGGCGTGGGTCAGCTTCATCACGATGTGCAGCGTCTTCAGCCCCATGTCGTTGGTGAGGTTGGTGCCGATGCCGAAGCCGCACTGGGTTCGGTCGGAAAAATGGTGGTGCAGCGCGATCGAGCGGTCGAAGTCCAGGCCGTCGGAGAACACCAGCCGCTTGGTCTGCGCGTCCACGCGCAGCTTCGCGTAGTGCGCGAGCGCCTTCTCGCCCCAGACGTACGGGTCGCCCGAGTCGTGGCGCAGGCCGTCGAACAACTTGGCGAAGTAGAGGTCGAAGTCGCCGAGGAAGGCGTCCATCCCTACCACGTCGGTCAGCGCCACGCCCAGGTCGCCGCGGTACTCCTGCACCCAGTCCTCGAGGGCGGCGCGCTGGAAATCGCGCAGGCGCACGCCGAGGGTCTGGTAGGTCTGCAGGTACTCGTGCGCCATCGTGCCGATCGGCACCAGGCCGAGGTCGCGCGCGTACAGCACGTTCGAGCAGCCCTTGAAGTACTGCGGCACCTCGCGCTTGAACATCGCCACGACCTCGCGCTGCCAGTCGCCCGAGAAGCGGCGGCGCACGCCGAAGTCGAAGAACTCGAACGGGTGGCGGCGCTTGGGCTCGTCGTCGAACGCGCGCAGGCGCTCGATCTTGGCGTGCAGCCGCTTGCGGCCTTCGGCGAACGCCGGCGTCTGGTCGAAGCGGCGGAAGTACAGCTCGTTGACGATCGCGAGCACGTAGATCTCGAACGCCATCACGTGGACCTGCGGGCCGCTGGCGACGATCTCGAGCTGCTTGCCGACCGCGCGCGCGCTGATGAACTCGCGTTGGAAGTGGAAGATGCGCAGGAAGTCGATGAAGTCCGAGCGCATGAAACGCAGCCCGCCCAGGTAGGCCAGGTCGGGCGCGGTGAACTTCAGGTTGCACAGGTGGTCGAGCTGCCGGTTGACGTCGTCGACCAGCTGGGCCAGCGGGAACGCCGGCTCGTTGCGGCACACGAAGGTGTACTCCGCCTGCGTCGCCGGGTGCCGATGCAGCATCGTCTGCCACATCGTGAACTTGTACAGGTCGGTGTCGAGCAGGCTGGTGATGACGGGTTGCATCGCGGAGAAGGTCTCGTGGCTGGACAGAGGAACGCGCATCGGCCGCATCACGCGTGGTGGGCATTCTCGCGCCTTCCGGCACCTGCGCGAACGGCGCGTCGTCCGGCGCCACGAGCGCGCCGATTCCGACACGCCACGCGGGCTGCCCCGATGGCAGCGCCGTCGGCGGCGGCTAACCTACTCGTTTCCTGCCACACGGAGGCCGACACCATGGTCCGCGCGCTCGCATTCTTTCTCGTCCTCGTCCTCGTCGGGCTGTTCGCCCTGCTCAACTGGGATGCGTTCTCGGCGCTCACGCCGTTGAACCTGGGCCTGACCACCGTCCAGGCGCCGCTCGGCCTGATCATGCTCGGGCTGGTCGCATTCCTGTGCGTGCTGTTCACCGTCTGGGTGGTCACGCTGCAGGCCAGCTCGCTGATGGAAGCCCGCCGCCAGACCCGCGAGCTGCAGGCCCAGCGGGACCTCGCGGACCGGGCCGAGGCCTCGCGCTTCACCGAATTGCGCAGCGAACTGATGGCGCGGCTCGACCGCATGCAGAGCGACTCGCGGATCGCCATCGAGCAGAGCAGCAACGCACTGGCCGCGCAGGTCGGCGAGCTCGAGGACCGCCTCGTGCGCGAGCGCCTGCTCGGCCCGCCGTCCGTCTGAAAAATCCCTTTACAAGGTTGCTGTCCCGCAGGTGACAGGCTTCGAGGGTTAGTGCGCCTGCTCGCGGAGAAGCGCGCGGATATTCTGCGCTCGCCGCATCCCGGCGCCCAGTATGTGTCGGTGCTGCAGAACATCACCGGCGGCCCGCGGCCGATGTTCGCGCAGGGGCTGGCCTACGGCCAGTCGTTCCCGTCGGCCTACGGTACCTTCGCGGCCGACCCGAACACGCCGTACGGCTCGGTCACTGGCATCCTGAACAAGAACGTGCTCGACACCACCGGCTTCACGTACACGATCGACGGCGACGCGGCCGCGACGACCGCGCTGAACGCGTCGGTGCAGAAGATCACGCCGGACGCCGACGCCAACCGGCTGCGCACCGATGGCCTGCGCTGGATCCCCAAGGTGAATGGTGAATTCAAGATCCCGGTGGTGTCGATCCACACGCTCGGCGACCTGTTCGTGCCGTTCAGCATGGAGCAGGTCTACCAGAAGCGCACCGCCGCCAAGGGCAACAGCGCCTGGCTGGTGCAGCGCGCGATCCGCGGCATCAGTCACTGCGACTTCACGGTCGCCGATTCGACGACATGGTCAAGTGGGAAGCCGGCGGCGCCAAGCCGGCCGGTGACGATGTGGTGACGCCTGCCACCGTGGCCGCGACGACCTACGGCTGCACGTTCACGAAGAACACGCCGGGGCCGGACGATTCGGCCAGCACCTTGGGTCTGCGCCAGATCATCGCGGCCACGACGCCGGCCTGCCCGTAAGGCCCTGCACCCCGGCCGCACGCGCGGCCGGGGGGTCCGCTCAGAGGTCGAAGAACACCGTCTCGCCCTCGCCCTGCAGGCGGATGTCGAAGCGGTAGACCGGGACGGCACCTGGGCCGGTGCCGGCGCTGCGCTGCGCGATGAGCGTGGTGCGGCGTGCCTCCCACTCGATGAGGTTGAGCACCGCGTCCTTCGCGTTCGCCTCGGCCTCGTCGCTGAAGTACAGCCGCGTGTTCAGCCCCAGGTTGATCCCGCGCGCCACCACCCACACGTTGATGTGCGGCGCCATGAAGCGGCCATTGCGCCCGGTGACCACCCCTGGCTTGATCGTGTCGAAGCTGTAGACCCCGGTGTCGAAGTCGGTGCAGCTGCGCCCCCAGCCGCGGAAGTCCGGGTCTTCGGCCTTGCCCGGCTGTCGATCGGCCGGGTGCGCGTATCGGCCGGCGGCGTTGGCCTGCCAGATCTCGATCAGCACGTCCTTGAGCACCGTGCCGATGCCGTCGAACACCCGGCCTTCGATCCGGATGCGCTCGCCCTGCGTGCGCTCGTTGGTCAGCACGCTGCCGAAGTTGTGCTCGAAGATCTCGAAGCCGGCCTGCTGCGGCGCCAGCCCGATGTGCACGTAGGGGCCGGCGGTCTGCGAGGCGGTTTCTCTCATCAGCGGCTGCATTTGCTGCTGGCTCATTGGGCGCTCCCTTGCACGGCGTTCTCGAACAGCGTCGCGCGCTGGCCGCGCAGCACGATGTCGAAGCGGTAGGCGCGGCTGTCGAGCTGGACGAAGGCGCTCGTGTCCTGCAGCGCGATCAGGCCGCGGATCTGCTCCTCGCTGGGCACGATGCGCAGGATCGGGCAGGTGGCGATCAGCGGGTCGCCCTCGAAGTACATCTGGGTGATCAGGCGCTGGACCCAGCCGTTGCCCGAGATGGCGTAGTGGATGTGGGCCGGGCGCCAGTCGTTGACGCGGTTGCGCCACGGGTAGGGGCCGGGGCGGATGGTGCGGTAGGCGTAGTAGCCGTTGGCGTCGGTGAGCATGCGCCCGCAGCCGCCGAAGTGGGGGTCGAGCGCGCCGATGTACTGGTCCTTCTTGTGGCGGTAGCGGCCGCTGGCGTTGGCCTGCCAGACTTCGACCAGCGCGTTCGGCACCGGGCGGCCGAGCTGGTCGTGGACGTAGCCGTGCACGACGATGCGCTCGCCGATCGGCAGGCCGTCCTTGGCGGCGTTCAGGATCAGGTCGTGGTCGAGCGGGCCGAACTCCTCGGCGCGGAACACCGGCGCGGTGACCTCGGACAGCGACTGCTGCAGCGAGATCGGCGCCAGACGCGGCGAGCGCAGCACGCTGGTCTTGTACGCCGGCGTCAGCGCCGGCGGGTGCGACGTCGTGTCGCGCATCAGGTATTCGGCGTCGGGCGCGGGGGCTCTCATCGGCGGCTTCCGTTTCTGTGGAATCCTCGACTGTAGGAGACCGCTTTCGAATTGTCACGACCGCGTGCCCTCCGATCGCCGCGGCGGATGTCGGCCTACAGCCCGGCGCCGGCGTTGAGTACAGACTGGTCCACCGGATCATCCAAGGAGCGTCCCATGAGATACCACGCCATCGTCAGCGCCGTCGCGGCCTTTTCCATGACCGTCAGCGGTCTGGCGTTCGCTCAGAACGACAAGGATGTCCGCGCCGACCGGGCCGGCCAGGGGAGCTATGACGTTCGCCTGCCGCGCCACGCCGACCCGCGCGACCGCCCGGTGGACACTCGCCGTGACGACCGCAGGAGCGATCGTCGCGATGACTACCGCAGCCGCAACGACCGCCGGGACGACTACCGTGGTCGTGACGACCGGCGCGGCCCGCCCGGCCACGCGCCTGCGTACGGCTACCGCGACGGTCGCGGCGCCGGCCCGAACCACAACTTCTACCGCGGCGGGCGCCTGCCGCCCGAGTGGCGCAGCCGCCAGTACGTCGTCGACGACTGGCGCGGCCACCGCCTCACCGCGCCGCCGCGCGGCTACCACTGGGTGCAGACCGGCGGCGACTACGTGCTGGTGGCCATCGCCACCGGCATCATCGCGTCGATCCTGTTGAACCAGTGATCGCCTGAGGCTCAGGCGCGGCGCCGCCGCGCCGCGAACCCGAGTGCGCCGAGACCGACGAGCATCAGCGCGTAGGTCCCGGGCTCGGGGATCGGCGTCACCGGCACACCGCCGGTCTGCGTGAAGCCCGCGTAGGTCACGTTCGCCTGCGAGTTGTTGAAGAAGCCGAACTGACCGCCGGTGAAGGTGGTGTCGACGACCGTGGTGTCCCACAGCGTCGTCGCGCCGTTCTTCACGACGACGTGGATCTCGCCCGGGTTCTGGTCGAAGTCGAGGTGGAAGCTGTAGTCGGTGGCCGCGAGCCAGCCGGCCGAGGACGACTGGTTCTTCGCCAGCACGACCATGTCGCCGAAGCTGACCTGGTTCTCCCAGAACTCCTCGAGCGAGAGATCGGTGGCACCGTTGCCGGTGCCGCCGGTGAACTTCTTGATCGCCATGCCCTCGGCCGCGGTGCGGCCCACGTAGCCCTGCGTGCCCTGCTTCCAGTCGAACAGGTAGAAGTTGCTCGAGTTCTGGTAGCCGAACACGAAGCCCATGTAATCGTCGTCGCCGGTGCCGGCGTCGACGCGCCAGGTGCCGTCGATCGAGTACTTCGTCTGGTTCAAATTGTTCAGATAGAAGGACGGATCGGCGTTGATCACCTGCTTCACGGTGGTGTTGCCGGCCGAGAGCACCCAGCTGCCGGACCCCTGGCCGCCCGGGTAGTTCAGCGTGAGCGGCGTCCAGGACGACAGGTCGAGCGGGTCCGCGGACACGGCGAACGGGGCGGCCGACAACAGTGCGGCGAGCGCGAAGCGGTTCAGGCGAGTGGTCACGGGTGGGTCTCCTCGAAGGTGGACGTGGCGGGCAATTTGTCTGGATTGCGACAATGCAAAGCGCGAAGCTGGACTGTCGGATTCGTCAACCCGTCTGAACACCCCAAGTCCTAGGGGCAGGACCCCTGAATCGGGGGATACCGCGGTCGGCCGAGGGCACCCGCTAAACTCGACGCCTTTGCCGCCGCACGAATCCATGGCTGTCGTCCTCCAGGCTCCTGCTGCCTTCGAACTCAAGAGTGCCGCGCTCACGCTGGTGGCGGTGATGTTGAAGACCACCGACCTCGCGCGCCTGTCGCAGGCGCTCGACGAGCGCTTCGCCGACGCACCGGGCCTGTTCGACAACGATCCGGTCGCGATCGACCTCTCGCACGTGCGCGACGCCGACGAGCCGATCGACTTCGTCGTGCTCATGCACCTGCTGCGCGGTCACAAGATGTTGCCGGTGGCCGTCAAGTCCGGCAATGCGCAGCAGATGGAAGATGCGCTCGCCGCCGGCCTCAGCGAGGCCCACGGCAGTGGCCCGGGCGCGCTGCCGGTGCGCCAGCACACGCCGATCGATGCCGGGGCGGAGCCGCCGGCGAAGGCAGTGGCGGCGGTGGCACCGGCCACCGAGCCCGAGCCGATGCCCGAACCCCCGCGCACGGCGCTGGTGATCGACAAGCCGCTGCGGTCCGGTCAACGGGTCTATGCCAAGGGCGCCGACCTGATCGTGCTCGCGGTGGTCAGCTTCGGTGCCGAGGTGATCGCCGACGGCAACATCCACGTCTACGCGCCGTTGCGCGGCCGGGCGCTGGCCGGCGCGCTGGGCGACACCAGCGCGCGCATCTTCACGACCTGCATGGAGCCGCAGCTGCTCTCCATCGCGGGCATCTATCGAACCACCGAACACGAATTGCCCGCCGCCGTGCTGGGCAAGCCCGCACAGGTGCGGCTCGCGGGCGAGAAGCTCGTCGTCGAGCCCCTCCAATCAGATTGAACCAAAGGATTCCGAGACCATGGCCAAGATCGTCGTCGTGACCTCCGGCAAGGGTGGCGTGGGCAAGACCACCACCAGCGCCAGTTTCGCCTCGGGCCTCGCACTCGCCGGCCACAAGACCGCAGTGATCGACTTCGACGTCGGCCTGCGCAACCTCGACCTGATCATGGGTTGCGAGCGCCGCGTCGTCTACGACCTGATCAACGTGATCCAGGAAGAGGCCAACCTCAACCAGGCGCTGATCAAGGACAAGCAGTGCGACAACCTGTTCGTGCTCGCGGCCTCGCAGACGCGCGACAAGGACGCGCTGACGCAGGAGGGCGTCGAGAAGGTGCTGAACGATCTCGCCGCGATGGACTTCGAGTACATCGTCTGCGATTCGCCGGCCGGCATCGAGACCGGCGCGCTGATGGCGATGCACTTCGCCGACGAGGCGCTGGTCGTGACCAACCCCGAGGTCTCGTCGGTGCGCGACTCCGACCGCATCCTGGGCATGCTGTCCTCCAAGACCAAGCGCGCGATCGACGGCAAGGAGCCGATCAAGGAGCACCTGCTGATCACCCGCTACAACCCGAACCGGGTCGAGGGCGGGCAGATGCTGTCGCTGGGCGACATCAAGGACATCCTGCGGATCGACCTGATCGGCGTGATCCCCGAGTCGGAGACGGTGCTCGACGCCTCGAACCAGGGCGTGCCGGCAGTGCACCTGAAGGGCACCGACGTGTCCGAGGCCTACAAGGACGTGGTGGCGCGCTTCCTCGGCGAAAGCCGACCGATGCGCTTCACGGAGGCCGTGAAACCCGGCTTCTTCAAACGCGTCTTCGGAGGGAGGTAAGGCATGTCTCTGCTGTCCTTCCTGCTCGGAGAAAAGAAGAAGACCGCCAGCGTCGCCAAGGAGCGGCTGCAGATCATCCTCGCGCACGAGCGCAGCGGGCGCGGCGCCAGCCGCCCCGACTACCTGCCCGCGCTGCAGAAGGAGCTGATGGCGGTGATCTCGAAGTACGTGTCGATCAAGCCCGAGGACATCAAGGTCGAACTGGAGCGCCAGGACAACCTCGAGGTGCTGCAGGTCAAGATCGAGCTGCCCGACGCGTTGCGCTGAGGCCCGCGAGGGAATAGCGGCACCGTCCCAAGCGTCTACCGAGAGCGGACGTCTCGTCCGCGCCTCCGGACTGCCGCCATGCGTTTCGCCCTTCGCCCCCTATCGCTCCTGATCTTCAGCGCCGCGTTGCTCGGCGCCTGCGCCGTCATGGCGCCCGCCCCGGCGCGGACCGCCGACGGCGTGCTCGTCGGCGCCAACGGCATGACGCTCTACACCTTCGACAAGGACACCGCCGGCAGCGGCAAGTCCGTCTGCAACGGTGCGTGCGCGACCAACTGGCCGCCGCTGATGGCCGCCGACACCGACAAGCCGGCCGGCGACTACAGCATCGTCACCCGCGACGACGGCAAGAAGCAGTGGGCGCTGAAGGGCAAGCCGCTGTACTACTGGGCCAAGGACACCAAGGCCGGCGACAAGACCGGCGACGGCGTGCTCGGCATCTGGCACACCGCCAAGCCCTGAGCGCGCAGCCGCGCGCGGGAGGCGGGCCCGCTCCTTGCGTTGCCTGACGCAGAATGCCGCTGGGCGCCGACACGTGGGTCGGCGCAGGCAGGGCTGACGAAGGGTGAGCGCGGTGGCAAAGATTCCTCCAGGTGTGGGCCCGCGGTTCCCGCAGGTCGTGGTGCTGTTCGGCGCGACCGGCGATCTGGCGCGGCGCAAGCTGCTGCCGGGGCTGTTCCACCTGGCGAGCGCCGGCTTCATTCCGGGCTGCCGGATCATCGGCGTCTCGCTCGACGAGTACGGCGTCGAGGAGTTCCGCGCCGCGGCACGCAGCGCGCTCGACGAGTTCGCCGCGCGCAAGGTCAGCGACGCCGACTGGGCCACCTTCGCCGCCACGCTCGACTACGTGCCGCTCACCGCCGGCCCGGCCGCGCTGCGCGCCGCGGTCGATGCCGCCGAGGCCACGCTCGCGGGCGAGAGCCGCCGGCTGCACTACCTGAGCGTGCCGCCGAGCGCCGCGCTGTCGGCGGTGCGCATGCTGGGCGAGGCGGGTCTGGTCGAACGCTCGCGCATCGTGATGGAAAAGCCGTTCGGCACCGACAAGGCCAGCGCCGTGGCGTTGAACGCGAAGCTGCACGAGGTCTTCGCCGAAGAACAGATCTTCCGCATCGACCACTTCCTCGGCAAGGAGCCGGCGCAGAACATCCTCGCCTTCCGCTTCGCGAACGGGCTGTTCGAGCCGATCTGGAACCGCAACTTCATCGACCACGTGCAGATCGACGTGCCGGAGACGCTGGGTCTGGGCAAGCGCTCGGGCTTCTACGAGCAGACCGGCGCCTACCGCGACATGGTGGTCACGCACCTGTTCCAGATTCTCGGCTTCATGGCGATGGAGCCGCCGACCTCGCTCGAGCCCGCGCCGATCAGCGAGGAGAAGAACAAGGTCTTCCGCAGCATGCTGCCGATCCAGCCGGGCGACGTGGTGCGCGGCCAGTACAACGGCTACCGGCAGGAGGAGGGCGTCGACCCCGAATCGGAAACCGAGACCTTCATCGCGCTGAAGTGCTTCATCGACAACTGGCGCTGGGCCGGCGTGCCGTTCTTTCTGCGCACCGGCAAGCGCCTCGCCGAGGGCCAGCGGATCATCTCGATCGCGTTCCGCGAGCCGCCGAAGAGCATGTTCCCGGCCGGCTCGGGCGTCGGCGCGCAGGGGCCCGATCACCTGACCTTCGACCTGGCCGACGCGTCGAAGATGAGCCTGTCGTTCTACGGCAAGCGGCCCGGCCCCGGCATGCGGCTGGACAAGCTGAGCCTGCAGTTCGCGATGCACGACACCGGGCTGATCGGCGACGTGCTCGAAGCCTACGAGCGGCTGATCCTCGACGCGATGCGCGGCGACCGCACGCTGTTCACGACCGCCGAAGGCATCGAGCGGCTCTGGGAAGTGTCGACACAGCTGCTCGAAGCGCCCCCGCCGGTGCGGCTGTACCCGCCGGGCTCGTGGGGCCCGAAGTCGATCCACCAGCTGATCGCGCCGCATGCCTGGCGGCTGCCGTTCGAGCGGGCCTGGCGCGATCCGAACAAGTCGGGCGGGTGACCGCGGCCGTCAGCCGCGTGCGACCTCGGCGGTGATCTCGTAGGAGCGCAGGCGCGCCGCGTGGTCGAAGACCTGCGAGGTGATCATCAGCTCGTCGGCGCCGGTGCGGTCGATGAAGGCGCGCAACTCGCGCCGCACCGTGTCGGGAGAGCCGACCGCGGCGCAAGACAGGACCGAGTCGAGCAACGCGTTCTCCTGCGGGCCGAGGCGCTCGCGGTAGCCGGCCTGTGGCGGCTGCAACTGGCCTGGCCGGCCGCTTCGCAGGTTCACGAAGGCCTGTTGCATCGACGTGGCGAGGAACTCCGCCTCGTCGTCGGTGTCGGCCGCGAAGACATTGAAGCCGAGCATCACGTGCGGCTTGCCACCCGGCGCCGAGGGCCGGAATTGCTGCCGGTACAGCGCGATCGCCTGCATCATCTGCGCCGGCGCGAAGTGCGACGCGAAGGCGTACGGCAGCCCGAGGGCGGCCGCGAGCTGCGCGCCGTACAGACTGGATCCGAGGATCCACAGCGGAACGTTCGCGCCGCGCCCGGGCACCGCGAGCACCGGCTGGCGCGGCGCGTCGCTCAGGTAGTCGGCCAGTTCGAGCACGTCCTGCGGGAAGCTGTCGACGTCGGACCCGAGGTGGCGGCGCAGCGCGCGGGCGGTGGGCTGGTCGGAGCCCGGCGCACGGCCGAGGCCGAGGTCGATCCGGCCCGGGTACAGCGCCGCCAGCGTGCCGAACTGTTCGGCGATGACCAGCGGTGAATGGTTGGGCAGCATGATGCCGCCGGCGCCGACGCGGATCGTCGAGGTGCCGCCCGCCACGTGGCCGATCAGCACCGCGGTCGCGGCGCTGGCGATGCCCGGCATGCCGTGGTGCTCGGCGAGCCAGAAGCGGTGGAAGCCGAGGCGCTCGGCATGGCGCGCCAGGTCGAGCGTGCGGCGAAACGATTCCGCGGCGTCGCTGCCCTGCGTGATCGGCGAGAGGTCGAGTACGGAAAGCGGAGTCTTCATCCACCGCATCTGGGGGCGGCCGGGCCGCCTGCAACCGCCGAATCAGCCGCGCAGCGCGTCGCCGGCCCACAGCGCGTCGAGCTGCGAGGCGCTCCAGTCTCCGCGCGGCTCGCGAGCGCTGATGGCGTCGCTGGCGTCGGCGCGCGCCAGATCGATCTGCTGGGCGGGGATCGGCATGTTCGAGCGGGTCGAGAAGAAGACCTTGACGGTCGGCGCGGTCAGGTTGGTCGCGTGCTGCTTGACGACCACGGCGAGGCGCCCGGAGCGCAGCCGCACCAGCGAGCCGGTCGGGTAGATGCCAAGGCTGCGCACGAACACCGCGAACAGCGTCGGGTCGAAGTGGCCGGCCCAGGAGGCCATGCGCGAGATCGAGTCGGCCGGGTCCCACGCCGCCTTGTACGGGCGGTTCGAGCTGATCGCGTCGTAGACATCGCAGATGGCGCCCATGCGCGCCATCTGGGAGATCGCGTCGCCGGCCAGTCCTTGCGGGTAGCCGCGCCCGTCGACGCGCTCGTGGTGGTGCAGGCAGACGTCGAGCGCGACCGCGCCGGCCGTGCCGCCTTCGAGCAGCACGGCGTGGCCGCGGGCCGGATGCGAGCGCATCACGCCGAACTCGGCGTCGGTCAGCTTGCCGGGCTTGTTGAGCACCTCCAGCGGCATGAGCGCCTTGCCGACGTCGTGCAGCAACCCGGCCAGCCCGGCCTCGCGGCACGCCGCGGCGCCGAGGCCCGCTTCGCGCGCCAGCGCGATCATCAGCGCGCAGACGGCCACCGAGTGCATGTAGCTGTAGTCGTCCTTGGTCTTGAGCCGCGCCAGGCTGACGAGCGCGCCCGGGTTGCGGAACACCGAAGCCGCGAGTTCCTCGACCAGCGGCTGGAAGGCTTCGGCATTGAGCGCCTTGCCCATGCGCAGCTCGCCGAACAGCTGCTGCACCGCGAGCTTGGATTTCTTGCACAGGCGCGCGGCCTGGGCCAGCTCCTCCTCGAACGCGACGCTCGGCGCGGGCACGGTGTCGGCCGGGTCGGGCAGCCCGGCGAGCGGCGCCGGCGCGGTCGGCGAGTCCTCCACCGCCGGCATCGCAGGCGCCGCAGGGGCCGCCACGTCGAGACCCTTGGACGAGTCGATCCAGCAGTGCATGACGCCGCTGGAACGAACGGCGCTCAAGTCTGCCGCGTCAGCGAGTACAAACTTCGTTCGCCAGAAGGGGTGATCGAGCCACGGCCCCTCCAGGGCATGCAGGTGCATGCCCAGGCGAAGATCGGCGGTGGCGATTTTCTTCAGCATCGGGTGGGGTGCCCGTGCCGCGTCGAGCCGGCACCGGTCAGTGGATATCGGCCGTTGCCGGCTCGGCCTGAGCCGGGCCTTTTCCGGTCCGTCGGCGATGCAGCGTGCGCCGCGCCCATTCCATCAGGTCGTCGATGACGCTGAAGATCACCGGGATCACCAGCAGGCTGATGAAGGTCGAGGTGATCAGCCCGCCGATCACGACGATCGCCATCGGCGCCCGGAAGCTCGGGTCGGTGCCCAGGCCGATCGCGATCGGCAGCATGCCGGCGCCCATCGCGATCGTCGTCATCACGATCGGGCGGGCGCGCTTGTGGCAGGCGTCGAGCAGCGCGTCGGTGCGCGACAGGCCCAGGTCGCGCCGCGCCATGATCGCGTACTCGACCAGCAGGATCGAGTTCTTCGACGCCACGCCCATCAACATGATCAGCCCGATCATCGACGGCATCGACAACGCCGTGTGGGTGACGAACAGTGCCAGGAACGCGCCCGGGATCGCCAGCAGCAGCGCGCCCAGGATGCTGACCGGCTGCACGAAGTCGTGGAACAGCAGCACCAGCACGATGTAGATGCACAGCACGCCGGTCAGCATCGCCAGGCCGAAGCTCGCGAAGAGTTCGCCCATCGCCTCCACATCACCGACGCCGCGCTGCGAGATGCCGGGCGGCAGGTCCTTCAGGCTGGGCAGCGCCTGCGCGTGCTTCTCGACCTCGCCGAGCGGCTGCTGGTTCAGTTCGATCTCGAAGTTGATGTTGCGCTGCCGGTCGTAGCGGTCGATCTGCGCCGGGCCGCTGTCGATCGCCAGCGTCGCGACGTTGCCCAGCATCACCGGCCCGCGCGCGCCGGGCACGGCCAGGCGCGACAGCAGGTCGAGGTCGGTGCGCGCATCGGCCTTGAGCTTGACGACGATCGGCACCTGGCGCTGGCTCAGGTTGAGCTTGGGCAGCGCCTGATCGTAGTCGCCGGCGGTCGCGATCCGCAGCGTGTCGGCGATCGCGGCGGAGGTGACGCCGAGGTCGGCGGCGCGCGCGAAATCGGGCCGCACGATCAGCTCGGGCCGCACCAGGCTCAGCGTCGACGTGACTGAGCCGATGCCGGGGATCGTGCGCAGATCGCGCTCGACCAGCTTGGCGTGCGCGGCGAGCGCGTCGCCGTCTTCGCCGGCCAGCACCAGCACGTATTTCTCGCTCGAGCCGCCGAAGCCGACCTTCACGCGCGCGCCGGGCAGCACTTCGAGTGCGTCGCGCAGCTGCGCCTCGACCGCCTGCTTCTTGATGCCGTGGCGCTGGTCGCGCGGCGTCATGTTGATCGTCAGCGTCGCCTTGCGGACCTCGGCTGCGCCGCTCGGCGCGAACGGGTCGGCGCCGGTGTTGCCGCCACCGATCGCGGTGTAGACGAGCTTCACATGCTCGTTCTTCTGCACGATCGCCCGCGCCGCCTCGGCGGTCGCGAAGGTCTGCGCGAAGGTGGCGCCCGGCGGCAGCGAGATCGAGACCTGGGTCTGCGACAGGTCGTCCGGCGGGATGAAGCCGGTCGGCAGCAGCGGCACCAGCATGAACGAGCCGACCAGGAACACGGTGGCCGCAATCGTCGTCCACACCCGGTGCTTGAGCGCGCCCTGGACCCAGCGCATGTAGATGCCGAGCCACGCGCCTTCGCGGTGTTCCTTCTTCGGCACCTTGAGCACGTAGGCGGCCATCATCGGCGTCAGCAGGCGCGCCACGACCAGCGACATGAACACCGCGATCGCCGCGGTCCAGCCGAATTGCACGAAGAACTTGCCCGGCACGCCGCTCATGAACGCGGTCGGCAGGAACACCGCGATCAGCGTGAAGGTGGTCGCGATCACCGCGAGGCCGATCTCGTCGGCCGCTTCCATCGCGGCCTCGAACGGCTTCTTGCCCATGCGCAGGTGCCGCATGATGTTCTCGATCTCGACGATCGCGTCGTCGACCAGGATGCCGACCACCAGCGACAGCGACAGCAGCGTCACGCCATTGAGCGTGAAGCCGAACAGGTACATCGCCGCGAACGCCGGGATGATCGACAGCGGCAATGCGGTCGCCGAGACCAGCGTCGCGCGCCAGTCGCGCAGGAACAGCCACACGACCAGCACCGCCAGCGCCGCGCCCTCGTACAGCAGGATCATCGAGCCGTCGTAGTTCTCCTGCACCGGGTCGACGAAGTTGAAGGCTTCGGTGATCGCGATGTCGGGGTGCGCGGCCTTCAGCGTCTCCAGCTGCTTGCGCACGCCGGCCGCGACCTCGGTCTCGCCGGCGCCGCGGGTGCGCGTGATCTCGAAGCCGACGACCGGCTTGCCGTTGAGCAGCGCTGCCGAGCGCCGCTCGCCGACCGTGTCGAGCACGCTGGCCACCTGGTCGAGCCGCACGCGGCGGCCATCGGTCAGCGTGATCTCCATGCGCGCGAGTTCGTCGGCCGACTTGACCGTGGCGATCGTGCGGACCGACTGCTCGGCGCCGCCGACGTCGGTGCGCCCGCCAGACGCCTCCTGCTGAACCATGCGCAGCTGGCGCGAGATGTCGGCCGCGGTCGCGTTCAGCGCCTGCAGCCGGCCCGGATCGAGCTCGACGCGCACCTCGCGGGTCACGCCGCCGACCCGGCTGACCGCGCCGACGCCGGGCACGCTGAGCAGCGTCTTCGCGACCGTGTTGTCGACGAACCAGCTGAGCGCCTCGTCGTCCATGCGGGTCGATGCGACCGTGAAGGTCAGGATCGGCGCGCCGGACAGCTCCATCTTCGTGACCACCGGGTCGCGCAGGTCGCCGGGCAGGTCGGAGCGCACCCGCGAGACCGCGGCGCGCACGTCGTCGACCGCCTCCTGCGTCGGCTTCTCCAGGCGGAACTCGGTCGTGACGATCGCCGAGCCGTCCTGCACCGTGGTGTAGATGTGCTTGACGCCCTGCAGCGTGGCGATCGAGTTCTCGAGCTTGCGCGCGACCTCGGTCTCGAGCTGCGCCGGCGACGCGCCGGGCAGCGCCGCGGTCACGGTGACGGTGGGCAGGTCGATGTCGGGAAAGTTCTGGATCTTCATCGCCTTGAAGGCGACCAGGCCGACCAGCGTCAGCATGATGAAGAGCAGCACGCCCGGCACCGGGTTGCGGATCGACCAGGAGGAGACGTTCATCGCGCGGACCTCACTTGGCAGCCGACGCGGCGGCGGGCGCTGCGACCACGCGCACCAGGTCGCCATCGGCCAGGAAGCCGCCGCCGGCCGCAACCACGCGGGCACTCGCGTCGAGCCCGCCTGTGATCTCGATCCGGTCGCCCAGGCGCCGGCCGACAGCGACCTTGACCTGCGCGACCTTGGAGTCCGGCCCGACCCGCAGCACGTAGCTGAAGCCGTCGCGCAGCAGCACCGCGCTCTGCGGCAGCGTGAGCCCCGAGCCATTGCCGATCTCGAACTCGCCGCGCGCGAACATGCCGGCGCGCGCCGCGCCGGCCGGCGCCGGCAGGTCGACGTAAACGATGCCGTTGCGGGTCTGCGGGTCGACCGTCGGCGCGACCATGCGCACCGTGCCACGCACCGGTGCCGCATCGCCCGCGGTGACCTGCGCGACCATTCCGGGCTTCAGTTTCGCCATGTCGTTCGCCGCGACTTCGGCGCGCCATTCGAGCCGGCCCTGGCGGATCATCCGGAACAGCTCCTGCCCAGCAGGAAGCACCGCGCCGACGGTGGCGCTGCGCGCCGAGATCACGCCGAAGTCGGGCGCGAGCACCTGCGTCTGCTTCAGCCGCAGCTGCTGCGTGCGGGCCAACGCGCGCTGCGCGTCGAGCCGCGCCTTCGCGGTGCGTTCCGCCGTCAGGTACTGGTTGATCGCCGCCTCGCTGAGTGCGCCGGTGGCCTGCAGGCCGCGCGCCCGCTGCGCGTTGGCCGAGGCCTCGGCGAGCGTGGCCTCAGCCTCGGCGACCGCGGCGCGCACTTGCGCCACGTCGGCCTGCATGGTGTCGGGCGCGAAGGTCGCGAGCACCTGGCCGCGCTTGACGACGTCGCCGATGTTGACCAATACGGTCGCCAGCCGCAGCCCGTTGGCCTCGGTGCCGACGCTCGCCTCCTGCCAGGCGGCGATGCTGCCGTTGGCAGTGATGCGCAACGGCAGCGCGATCGACTGCGGTTGCGTGACGGTGACCGTCAGCGCGGGGCGGGCCGGCGCGGCAGCGGCCTTGTCATCGGCCGCACGCACGGCCAGCGTGCCGGTCGCGAGTGCCGCGGCAACGATCAACAGCGTCGCGGGCAGTGCACGCGGCCAGGGAAAACGGATGATGGGAGTCATGGGGTCAGCGTGGCGAGTGACGTGTCGGTGGCGGACCAGCCGCCGCCGAGCGCGCGGTACAGCGAGATCCAGGCAGTGGCACGTTCGCGCTGCAGGTCGATCAGCGCAATCTCGGCCTGCAGGGCCGAGCGGCGCGCGTCTTCGAGTTCGTACAGACTCGCCAGGCCGCCCTTGAAACGCGCCTCGGTGGCGCGGAACGAGGCCGCGTAGCCGGCGCTCGCGGTCTGCGCATCGGTGCTGCGGTCGGCGGTGCTCTGCAGCGCCACCAGCGCCTCCTCGACCTCGCGCACCGCCGTGCGCAGGCGGGCGCGGTAGAGCAGGCCGGCCTCGTCGTAGCGGGCGCGCGCGGCGTCGACATTGGCACGGCGCGTGCCGCCGTCGAACAGCGGCAGGGCCACGGTGATCGGGCCGATGGACCAGAGCGTGCCGCTGCTGTTGCCGAAATCGGCGGACTCGATGCGCGCCGCGCTCAGACTGCCGTTCAACGTGATGCGCGGCAGCCGTGCGGCGCGCGCCTGGGCCACCTCGGCGCTGGCCGCGACGACCTCGCGCTCGGCCGCCGCCAGATCGGGCCGCTGCGCCAGCACCTGCGCCGGCACCGCGGCCAGCGCGATCGGCGCGGGCTGCGGCAGGCGGGCCGCGTTCGGCGCGAGCCGACTGCGCAGGCCCGGCTCGTCGATGCCGGTCAGCGCGACCAGGCCCTTGACCAGCACGTCGCACTGCGCACGGCGCTGGGTCAGCAAACCGTTGCCCTGCGCGGCGCTTGCGCGGGCAAGCGCCGCGTTCGCGGGCGATTCGAAACCGGCCTTCGTGCTGAGATCGGTCAGCCGCGCCGTCTCGTTGCGCGAGCGGCTGTCGAGTTCGCTCTGCGCCACCTGCGCCTCGCAGGCGCGCAGGCTGGTGTAGGCGGTGCCGACCTCGGCGGCAACCGCGACACGCGCGTCGTGCCAGCCGGCCTGCGCGCCTTCGAAGCGCGCCTGGGCGGCCTCGCCCGCGGCGCGGCGGCCGCCGAACAGGTCGATTTCCCACGCGGCCTGCACGCCGGCGCTGGCGCTGTTGTCCAGGCCGCTGATGAAGTCCTGCCGGCCGCGCACCGCGCTGGCGTTCGAATCGACCGACGGCAGCAGCGCGGCGCCGACGGCCACGCGCGTCGCCCGCGACTGCGCGATCCGCGCCGCTGCGGTCGCGAGCGTGGGGCTCGCCGCCTGCGCGGCGTCGATCAGCGCGGGCAGCACCGGGTCGTCTAATTGCCTCCACCACTCGGCGAGCGCCGTGAGCTCGCCACGGTGCGGCAACGGCGCCTGCCATTGCGGCGGCGCATCGGTGCCGGGGGACGGCGGGCGCGTCGGCGGCCCGCTGCTGCAGGCGGCAAGCGCCGCCGCGGCCGCGGCCGCCAGGGTGGTGCGCCACGGGTTGAACGAGGGTCTGATCACAGGTCGCTTTCGTTGTCGCGTGCACCCGTCGGAACGGGATCGGCCTCGACGAGGCCCGCAGCATAGCAACGAGACGACGTTCGTCGCGGCCCGAAATCGACACGGCCGCGCGGCTGCTGACAACACGGTGTCAGCAGCGGACGCGCGAGCTCACCAGGCGAACTGGCGCTGTGCCGGCTCGGCGCGCGGCCCCGCGACGGGCGCGGCGTGCGGCACGTAGCCGCGGGTCGCGAGGTTCCAGCCCTCGGTGGCGCTGGCCTCGCTCAGCGGCAGCATCACCGCCGAACTCAGCTTGCGGGCGACCGCGCGCGCGAGCAATGCCTCGCACGACGCCGCGCTGAGCTGGCGCGCGAAACGGGTCCAGCGCTGCTGCACCAGCGTCGCGCGCCACGCGTCCTCGACGGCCCAGCGCGCGTGGCACTCGTCGCCGGCACGCCCGGCCTCGATCACGCGCGGCAGCAGGCTCATGAAGAAGCCGCGGAAATCCCGCTTCAGCGCCTTGCCAGGCAGCAGGTCCTCGAAGCGGCTGATGCGGTGGCTCCAGCCCGGCTTCAACAGCTGCTGGCTGACGAAGGCCTGCAGCGCCTGCACCGGGTTGAACAGGCGCAGCCGGTTCGGCGGCAGCACCAGCAGCGGCAGGGCGCAGGCCTCGTCGTGCGGCAGCGGCTCGACGAAGCTGCACAGCACCGCGGTGCGCGACCACTGCTCGGCCGACAGCCCGCCCAGGCCGGGCAGTTGCTCGGCCTCGATCTGCTGCACGAAGCCGATCGCGTCGCGGAAGCCGTGCGCGCCCTTCGCATGGTTGGCCTTGGTGCTCATCACCGCGAGGTTGCCGGCGGCGTAGCCGGCGTCGTTGCGAACGCGGTCGATCGATCCGTCGCTGCCCTCGAGCGTGGCGCTGGACAGCGGCACGCGGGTGATCGGGCAGTGGCTGGCGTCGATCTGCTGCAGGTAGTTCGGCGTCACCTGCACCAGCTCGACGCTGCGGCCGCGCAGCCAGGCGTTCAGGCGCAGCTGCAGCCACTTGCGCACGTGGCGGTTGGCGGCCAGCGTGCGCGTGCCGAACGCGGCGTCGCCGGCGAGCAGGCCGTTGCGCAGCGGGGACGGCTCCTGCGCAAACGGCGTCGGCAGTGCGACCCGGTAGTGGGCATAGTCCCAGCCGAGTTCGAACCCGACGTGCTCGTGCGCCGTCAGGCCGGAGATGGGGAGGCCGGTTTGCAGGTCGATCAGGCTCGCGGTGGTGTGGGTCATGGCAGGGCTCCAGAACTTTCGCGGCGACCGTTTCGCAGCGATGGAGGCAGTGTGTCGATCAGGTAGCTCAAGGCGTGAGCTACCCACGGCCGATCCGCTCGGGGTATGCTCTGCGCCACTGGCTCACCTGGTGAGCCACCGACCTGATCCAGAATCGCCGCGATGGACCGTACCGAACGCTTCTACAAGATCGAGCTGCTGCTCAAGAGCCGGGGCTGCGTCAGCTTCGCGGCGCTGCAGGCCGAGCTCGATGTCTCGCCGGCGACGCTCAAGCGTGACCTGCAGTACCTGCGCGACCGGCTGGCCGCGCCGATCGTCTACGACGCGTTCGCCAACGGTTACCGCTTCGCCGCGGGCGAGTCGGGGCCGTCGGCCGACACGCGCCGCGAACTGCCCGGCCTGTGGTTCAGCGAGAACGAGATCCACGCGCTGCTGACGATGCACCAGCTGCTGGCCGGCCTCGACGACGACGGCGTGCTGGCGCGCCACCTGCAACCGCTGATGGAGAAGCTGCAGGGCATGCTGGGCACCGACGAGAGCGCGGCGCGCGAACTGATGCGCCGCGTCAAGGTGATCGGCACCGCGCGCCGCCGCGTGCCGAGCAAGCATTTCGAACTGCTCGGCAGCGCGCTGCTGCAGCGGCGCAGGCTGCGCTTGCGCTACTTCAAGCGCAGCGACCGTTCGACCAGCGATCGCGAGGTCTCGCCGCAGCGCCTGATCAATTACCGCAACACCTGGTACCTCGACGCCTGGTGCCACGCCAGCGAGGGGCTGCGCCGCTTCGCGCTCGATGCGGTGCGCGACGCGGCGCTGCTGGTCGCGAAGGCCAAGCACGTGCCGTTGCGCGAGCTCGAGGGCGCACTCGATGCCGGCTACGGCATCTACGGCGGCGGCGATGCCAAGGTCAAGTGGGCGACGCTGGTGTTCAGCGCCGAGGCCGCGCAATGGGTCGCGAACGAGGAGTGGCACCCGCAGCAGAAGGCTCGCTGGCTGGATGGCGCGGCCGGCGAGGGCCGCTACGAGCTGCAGGTGCCGTACAGCGACCCGACCGAGCTCGCGATGGACATCCTGCGCCACGGCGACAGCGTCGTGGTCACCGGCGACAAGGCGCTGGCGGCGTTGATCGCACAGCGCCTGCGCAGCGCGGCGGCGCGCTATGCGGCGCCGCCCGCCGCCAAGCTCAGTCCAGCGTGATGCGCAGCACTTGTCCGCCGTCCGGGAACGCGCCGGGGATCGGCCCCGGCACGATGCCGAAGTTCGTCACGTAGGCGGCGCCGTCGGGCCCGATCGCGAGGCCGCCCGGGTAGAACAGCCCGGCATAGACGATCGTCTGCGCGCCGTTCGCCGCGACGCGGATCAGCTTGCCCGGCGCCTTCAGCGGTGGCCCGCCAGGGCCGGCGAAGCCGTCGCCGATCTGCAGCACGTAGAGCGTGCCGCGGGCGTCGAACGCCAGCCCGGCGATGTTGGTGAAGCCGCTCGCGTAGACCTGCGGCGTGCCGCCCTGCGGCGGGATGCGGTAGACGTTCGCCGCGCCGACCGGGAACGGGAAGCCGGTCAGCTGCCCGGCATAGAGCCATCCGTCCGGCCCCTGCGCCACGCTGGTCGGCACCGCCTGCATCGGAATGTTGGTGCCCGCCGGCAGGCCGAGGAAAGGCGGGGCCGCCACCATGCGCGCCGGGAACACGGCCAACGTGCTGATGGTCCCGTTGGCGGCAACCTCGTACAGCGCGTTCGCGCCGGCGTCGGCGACGACGTGGCGCGACGGTAGCGCGACGATGCCGAACGGATTGCTGTCGTTGCCGCCGGGGACCGGGTTGTTGACCTGCTCGAACGCCGCGATATCCGCGCCGGGTTTCCAGCCCCCGGCGACGTTCACCCGCAGCGTGGTGCCGAACAGCGCGGCCTTCGCGCCCAGCCCCTGGCGTGCGGACCCGACCGTGCCGAGCCCGATCGCGAGCTGGCCGTTGCCGGTGCCGACGAAGGAGATCGCCGTCGGCCCGCCGGCACCGAAGCCGCCCGCCGGCGCCAGCGAGGGCAGCCCGCTGATCACGCGAACCGGCGCGCTCGCGCCGGTCGGGTCGACGCGGGTCAGCGCGCCGGTTTCCCCGTAGCAGGCGGTCTGCCCGTCGCCCAGCACGGTGCAGGCGCCGTTCCCGCCGCTGCCGGCCTCGGCGACGAACAGCTGGCCGTTGGGCGCGAAGCCGATGCCGCGCGGATTGGCCAGGCCGCGGGCGATCACGTCGACCTGCGGCGCCGCCTGCGCACATGCCGCGGCCAGCAGGCCCAGCGCGAGCGCGCTGCGGCGGAACAGTCTCGGGAGGGTCATGGGAAGTCTCCTTGGCAACGGTGTCAGGCAACCGCCTGGGGGACCGAAGTGTGAACTTCCGAAAACCGCTTGACCCCCCAGTGCCGGCCCTCAAACTAGGGAGGCCAGCACGGTCCTGGCAGATGCGCGATCATCCGGGCCGACCGAGCCACCGAGAGACCACCCCATGAAAGCAAGCTGGAACGGCGTCACGATCGCCGAGAGCGACGACACCGTGATCGTCGAGGGCAACCACTACTTTCCCGAGAGCAGCCTGAAGCGAGAGTACGTGACCTTCAGCAACCACCGCAGCAGCTGCCCGTGGAAGGGCCAGGCGTACTACTACAGCCTGTTCGTCAACGGCGAGATGAACGAGAACGCGGTCTGGTACTACCCCGAGCCGAGCGAGGCCGCCGCCAACATCAAGGGGCGCGTCGCGTTCTGGAAGGGCGTAGTCGTTTCGTGATCACTTCCCGGCTTTGAACGAGGTGAAGATCCTCGTTTGAACGCGGCGGATCTCCTGCGGCGCGGCGTCGGGCGGGGTCAGGCGTTTCAGGTCGGCATCGCTCAGGAAGATTGTCTTGTTCGCCGCCACGTCCTTCTTGACGAACTTCAGCGAGGCCGCGTTCGGGTTCGCGTAGAAGACCTTGTTCGTCAGGCCGGCCGCGACCTCCGGCCGCAGGATGTAGTTGATGAAGAGGTGCGCGTTGTTCGGGTGCGGGGCGTCCTTCGGGATCGCCATCGTGTCGAAGAACAGCGTGGCGCCGCTCTTCGGAATCAGCGCCTCGATCGCCGGCGGCGCCTTGGGTGCGGCTTCCAGTGCCCGGGCGCGCGCGATGTTGATGTCGCCCGAGTAGCCCATCACCGCGCACAGCTGGCCGCTGGCCAGGTCATTGATGTAGCCCGACGACGAGAAACGGGTGACGAACGGGCGCACGCTCTTGAGCATCGCCGCGGCCGCGTCGTAGTCGGCCGCCTTGGTGCTGTAAGCCGGCTTGCCGACGTACAGCATCGCGACCGGCAGCACTTCGGACGCCGAGTCGAGGAAGTTCACGCCGCAGCTCTTCAGCTTGGCCGCGTACTTCGGGTCGAAGATCAGCGACCAGGCGTTGTCGGGCATCGGCAGGTCGCCCAGCGCCGCCTTGACCTTCGCGGTGTTGATGCCGACCGTCACGTAGCCCCACATCCAGTCGACCAGGTACTGGTTGCCGGGGTCGACGTTGGCGAGCTGCTCGAGCAGACCCTTGTCGAGGTTGCCCCAGTTCGTCAGCTTGCTGCGGTCGAGCTTCTGCAGCAGGCCGCCGGCGATCTGCGTCTTCGCGAAGTGCGAGCCGGGCACGACGATGTCGTAGCCGGTCTTGCCGGCCACCAGCTTGGCGTGCAGGATCTCGTTGGCATCGTAGTTGTCGTAGTTGACCTTGATGCCGGTCTCCTTCTCGAAGTTCTTGATCGTGTCGTCGGCGATGTAGTCGGACCAGTTGTAGATGTTCAGCACCTTCGGCTCGTCGGCCGCGCGGGCGACGAGGGCGCACGCCCCCAAGGCGAACAGCAGCGCGGTCTTCTTCAGCTTGGACGTGGTCATCACGGGTCGGGCTCCTCGGGAAGTTGTGGCTCGGGTCCAGGTGCAAATGCTAGCGGCAAACCCTCATGCGACCGGAAATTGCTTGCCGGGGATTTCGCGACGCAGGCATGATCGGCGCCGCTCTCAACCCCACCCCACAAGGACTCTCCATGCGCCTGAACGTTCACAAGACATTGCCGCTGCTGGCTTTGGCCGCCCCGCTGTTGGGGATGATCCCGGAGCTGGTGCAGGCCCAGGCCGGCGGCACGCTCGACAAGGTCAAGGCCTCGGGGACGATCACGCTCGCCTACCGCGAGTCGTCGATCCCGTTCTCATACCTGGACGACAAGGCCCAGCCGGTCGGCTTCGGCCACGAGATCTGCCTGAAGATCGTCGACGAGGTCAAGAAGGCCACCGGCCGCGCCGACCTGAAGGTGGCGCTGCAGTCGGTGACCTCCGCCAACCGCATCCCGCTGCTGCAGAACGGCACGATCGACATCGAATGCGGCTCGACGACCAACAACAGCGCCCGCGGCAAGCAGGTGCAGTTCGCGACCAACTACTTCTACACCGGCACCCGGTTCCTGGTGAAGACCGGCACCACGATCAAGACCATCGACGACCTGAAGGGCAAGACCGTCGTCTCGACCGCCGGCACGACCAACTTCCAGATCCTGCGCAACCTCAACGAGCAGAACAAGCTCGGCATGGACCTGATCGCCGCGAAGGACCACGCCGAATCCGCGCTGCTGGTCGAGAGCGGCCGCGCCGTCGCGTTCGGCATGGACGACATCCTGCTGTACGGCCTGCGCGCCAGCAGCCAGAACCCGGCGTCGCTCGCGGTGGTCGGCGAGCCGATCCAGGTCGAGCCGTACGCGATCATGCTGCGCCTGGACGACCCGGCGTTCAAGAAGCTGGTCGACACGACGCTCGCCAACCTGATGGCCAGCGGCGAGTTCACCAAGCTCTACACCAAGTGGTTCATGTCGCCGATCCCGCCGAAGGGAATCAACCTGAACGCGCCGATGAGCAAGGAGTTGGTGGACAACTTGAAGGCGCTGAGCGACAAGCCCGCGACTTGATGGGTCAGAGCGTCGCCGCCAGCCGCGTCCCCTGGTCGATCGCGCGTTTGGCGTCGAGCTCGGCGGCTTCATCCGCGCCGCCGATCAGGTGGGTCTTGACGCCCGCCGCCTTCAGCGGCGCGAGGAGCTCCCGCAAGGGCTCCTGGCCGGCGCACAGCACGACCGTGTCGCACTCGATCAACTGGCCATCGGCGCGCTTGTCGCCGTAGGTCACGAACAGGCCCTGCGGACCGATGCGCTCGTAGTTGACGCCGCCGATCATCTCGACCTGCTTCATCTGCAGCGCGGCGCGGTGGATCCAGCCGGTCGTCTTGCCCAGCCCCTTGCCGAGCTTGCCGGACTTGCGCTGCAACAGCGTCACCTGGCGCGCCGGCGCGGCGGGCTGCGCGCGCACGACGCCGCCGCGCACCGTCGCCGGATCGGCCACGCCCCATTCGGCCAGCCACTCGTGCAGGTTCAGGGTCGGCGAGTGGCCGGGCACAGTCACGAGGTACTCGGCCACGTCGAAGCCGATGCCGCCGGCGCCGACGATCGCGACGCGCGCGCCGACCGGCCTGCGGTGCAGCAGCACGTCGACATAGCTCAGCACGTTCGGCCCGTCGGCGCCCGGGATCTTCGGCATGCGCGGCAGCACGCCGGTGGCGAGCACGACCTCGTCGAAGCGCTGCGCGATCAGCGCCGCCGCCTCGATGCGGCGCGACAGGTGCAGCTGCACGCCCGTCAGCGCCAGGCGCCGGGCGAAGTAGCGCAGCGTCTCGCTGAACTCTTCCTTGCCCGGGATGCGCCGCGCCATGTTGAACTGGCCGCCGATCTCCGACGCGGCCTCGAACAGGTGCACCTCGTGGCCGCGCTCGGCCAGCGCCGTCGACGTGGCCAGCCCCGCCGGACCGGCACCGACCACGGCGATGCGCTTGCGCCTCACCACCGGCCGCAGCACCAGCTCGGTCTCGTGCCCGGCGCGCGGGTTCACCAGGCAGGACGCGAGCTGCGCCTTGAAGGTGTGGTCCAGGCAGGCCTGGTTGCACGCGATGCAGGTGTTGATCTCGTCGCGCCGGCCGCGCGCCGCCTTGACGACGAACTCGGCATCGGCCAGCAGCGGCCGCGCCATGCTGACCATGTCGGCGCAGCCTTCGGCCAGGATCGCCTCGGCGACCTCGGGCATGTTGATGCGGTTGCTGGTGACCAGCGGGATGTTCAACCCGGCGCCGCGCAGCTCCTTGCGCATCTTCTGCGTCACCCACGCGAACGCGCCGCGGGGCACGCTGGTCGCGATCGTCGGCACCCGGGCCTCGTGCCAGCCGATGCCGGTGTTGATGATGGTCGCGCCCGCTCGCTCGATCGCCTTCGCCAGCGTGACGACCTCGGGCCAGCTGCTGCCGTCCGGGATCAGGTCGAGCATCGACAGCCGGTAGATCAGGATGAAGTCGGGCCCGACCGCCTCGCGCACGCGCTGCACGATCTCGACCGCCAGTCGCATGCGGTTCTCGTACGCGCCGCCCCACTCGTCGGAGCGGTGGTTGGTGTGGGTGACCAGGAACTGGTTGATGAAGTAGCCCTCGCTGCCCATCACCTCGACGCCGTCGTAGCCCGCCTCGCGCGCCAGCACCGCGCAGCGCACGAACGCGCGTATCTGGCGCTCGATGCCGCGCGCGCTCAGCTCGCGCGGCGTGAACGGCGAGATCGGGCTCTGGATGCGCGACGGCGCGACGCAGAACGGCGAGTAGCCGTAGCGCCCGGTGTGCAGGATCTGCAGCGCGATCTTGCCGCCCTCGGCATGCACGGCGTCCGTGACGACGCGATGGCGCCGCGCCGCGCCACCGGTGCTCAGCGTGCCGGCCAACGGCTTGGCCCAGCCCTCGATGTTCGGCGCGAAGCCGCCCGTCACGATCAGCCCGACGCCGCCGCGCGCCCGCTCGGCGAAGAACGCCGCCATTGCCGGGAAGTGCCTGCGTCCATCCTCCAGCCCGGTGTGCATGCTGCCCATCAGCACCCGGTTCCGCAGGGTCGTGAAGCCGAGGTCGAGCGGCGCGAGCAGGTGGGGATAGGGGCTGTTGGCCAAGGCGGCTCCGGGGTCGGACAAGGTGGCGCATCGTAAGCTTGGCGCATGGTCGACGTGACGATCACCGTGGTCCACCGGCGCCGGCTGCGCGAGGTCTATCGCTCGGCCGGCTGGCCGTGCCTGGACGGCATCGAGATCGAGCTGCTGGCCGCGGGCCTGCTCGAGCGTCAGCGCGCCGCGCCGGGCCACGAGACGGTGCGCGTGACGGACGCCGGCCTCGCCCTGATCGCCGACACGCTGCAGCGCAACCGCGCGCGGCGCGACGCGCACGAGGTGCTGGTCGAGCGCGTCGCCCGCGAGATGACGCGCGCCGGTCGCCTCGCGTGGCGCGGGCTGAGCCTGCGCGCCAAGGTCGGCGATGCGTGGGCGATGGCGATGCCCGATGTCTTCTCGATCCGCCACACCAGCGTCGAGGCCTACCTCGAGCCGATCGTCCACGAGGTCAAGGTCAACCGCAGCGACCTGCTGTCCGACCTGCGCAGCGCGACCAAGCGGGCCGCCTATTTGCAGCTCAGCAGCGAATGCTGGTACGTGATCCGCGCCGGCATCGCGACGCCGGACGAAATCCCGCCCGAGTGCGGCGTGCTGGTCGCGCACGACGGCGCGCTCGACGTGGCGCGGCCCGCGCCGAAGCGGCCGATGCAGATGCCGTTCGGGCTCTGGATGGCGCTGGCGCGCGCCACACCGCTGGAAGGGTGGCGGCTCGACGAGGCACAGGGCCGGCTCGGCGACACTTCGGGTTGCTCCACCGAAGAAAGTTGACCCGGATGCCGCCTGCGTTCGACGCGCCCACCGATTCCGACCTGCCGCCGCCCGCGCGGCACGATCCCGCCCGCCAGGCCCGCCACGCGCTGTGGGCCGCGATCGCGATGGTCGCCGTCTGGGGCAGCAACTTCAGCGTCCAGAAGGCCGTGTTCACGGCCTTGTCGCCCGGCGGCTTCCTGTTCGCGCGCTACCTGATGATGCCGGCGGCAGCGGCCGGGTTGCTGCTGTGGCGCAGCGGCCTGGCCTGGCCGCGCGTGCCACGCGCCGACCTGTTCGCGCTGCTGAAGCTCGGTCTCGCCGGGCACCTGCTGCACGTCGGCCTGGTGACCTACGGCATCCACTGGTCGACGGCGTTCTCGAGCTCGCTGATCCTGGCGTGCGGGCCGGTGTTCACGCTGCTGATCCTGCGCTGGCAGGGCGTCGAGCAGCTGACCCGCGGGCAGGTGGCCGGCGTCGCGGTGGCGTGCGCCGGCGTGCTGGTGTTCCTGTCCGACAAGCTGCTCGGCGGCCACTGGCAGGCCAGCGGCGGCGACATCACGCTGCTGGTCGCGGCGTCATTCTTCTCGTACTACACGGTCAGCGCCAAGCCGTTGATCGAGCGCCACGGCGGCGTCACCGTGATGACCTACGCGACGCTGCTCGGCAGCGGCCCGGTCGTGCTGCTGAGCCTGCCGGCGGGGCTGGCGGTCGACTGGCGCGCGGTCAGCCCGGCGATCTGGGCCGGGCTGTGCTACGCGGTGCTGATCTCGGCCTTCCTCGGCTGGCTGGTGTGGGGCTGGGTCAACGCGGTGCGCGGGGTGGCCCGCAGCGCGCCGCTGATGTACCTGATGCCGCCGGTGGCCGGGCTGGTCGCGTGGGCGCTGACCGGCGAGCGCTACACGGGCACCAAGCTCGCGGGTGCGGCACTCACGCTGGCGGGCGTCGCGGTGGCCCAGTTCGCGTCGACGCGGCCCGGCGATCCGGTGCGCGAAGCCCCCGCCCTGGTCGACTGATTGACACACTTCGTACACTTCGCACTTCGACGAGGAGCCGTCATGTCCCAACCGCCCCGCCACGCCCTGTCCGCCATGGCCGTCGCCGCGCTCTGCGCGGTGACGCTCGGCGGCTGCTCGAAGCCCGCCGACAAGACGCCGAAGCCGAAGACTGCCGAGGTCACCGCGACCGCGCCCGCCACGGTGGCCGCCGCGCCCGCGCCGGCCGACCATGCCGCCGGCATCGCGTGGAAGAACGCGTCGAACGACGCCGACGTCGATGCCGCGTTCGCGCAGGCCAAGGCCGAGACCAAGCCGGTGTTCGTCTACTGGGGCGCCAAATGGTGCCCGCCGTGCAACCAGGTCAAGGCGACGCTGTTCAATCGCCAGGATTTCATCGAGCGCTCACGCGCGTTCGTGCCGGTGTACGTCGACGGCGACAGCCCCGGCGCGCAGAAGCTGGGCGCGCGCTTCAAGGTCAGCGGCTACCCGACGATGGTGCTGTTCACGCCGCAGGGCGCCGAGCTGACGCGCCTGCCCGGCGAGGTGGAAGCCGAGCGCTACACCCAGGTGCTGACGCTCGGCATGAACGCGCAGAAGCCGGTGAAGGAGGTGCTGGCGCAGGCCAGGACCGGCGGCGCGGGCCTGACCGCGAACGACTGGCGCCTGCTCGCCTTCTACTCGTGGGACACCGATCAGCAGCAGCTCGTGCCGAAGGACGGCGTGCCCGCGCTGCTGAAGCAGCTGGCCGACGCCTGCCCGTCCGACCAGACCGAGATCGCCACACGGCTGCGCCTGAAGGCGCTCGCCGCGGTCGACGACAAGGCCCCGGCGAAGCCGGACCCCGCCGCCCAGGCCACGCTGCTCAAGGTGCTCGCCGACGCGGCAGCCGCGCGCCCGTACATGGACGTGCTGACCAACTACGCCACTGACATCACCCGTGCGCTCAGCGCCAAGGGCACGCCGCAGCGTGCCGAGCTGCTGGCCGCATTCGACGGCGCGCTCAAGCGCTTCGAGGCCGACACCACGCTCTCGCGTGCCGACCGCATGGGCGCGCTGATCGCACAGGTCGACCTGGCCACCATCGATGCGCCCAGGGACGCGAAGGCCAAGCCGACCTTGCCGGCCGCGCTGCTCGCCGACATCCGCGAACAGACCGCGCGCGCCGACCGCGAGATCACCGACGGCTACGAGCGCCAGGCCGTCATCACCGCGGCCGCCTACCTGCTCGAGAAGGCCGGGCTCGGCGCCGAGTCGGACACGCTGCTGAAGGCCAACCTCGCGAAGAGCCACTCGCCCTACTACCTGATGAGCGAGCTGGCCAGCAACGCGAAGGCGCGCGGCGACAAGGCCGAGGCGCTGAACTGGTACGAGCAGGCCTTCGACAAGAGCGAGGGGCCGGCGACGCGCCTGCAATGGGGCTCGAGCTACATCAATGCACTGGTCGAGCTCGGCCCGACCGAAGAGGCGCGCATCGAGAAGGCCGCGAGCCAGCTGTTCGCCGAAGCCGCCAAGCAGCCGGACGCGTTCTACGAGCGCAGCGGCCGCTCGTTGCAGCGCGTCGGCAGCAAGCTGCAGGCGTGGAACAAGGGCGGCGCGCACGGCGCCGCGATGAAGCGGCTGCAGACGCAGCTCGACGGCGTGTGCAATGCGCTCGACGCGAACGACCCGAAGCGCGCCAACTGCGCCGCGCTGCTGAAGCCCGCGGCGAAGACCACCGCGTGAAGCCGCCCGCACGCGACCCGGTGCCGGCGCCCTCCTCCTTCGACGCGACGCGCCGCGCGGTGCTGTCCGCCGCCGCCGCGACGCTGGGCGGCTCGATGTGGCCGCGCGCGTCCGCTGCCGACGATGCGACGGCCGGCGACGGCCCGCTGCTCGACGTCTGGACCCACGGCTACGCGGCGTTCGGCAAGCCGAAATACGCCCGCGACTTCGCGAACTTCGACTACGTGAATCCGGCGGCGCCCAAGGGCGGCACGCTGTACCTGCGCAACCCCGACCGCCGCTCCAGCTTCGACAAGTTCAACGGCTTCACGCTGAAGGGCGCGGCGCCGGCCGGCATCACGATCTTCATGTTCGAGACGCTGGCGGTGCTCTCCGGCGACGAGCCGCAGACGATGTACGGTCTGCTTGCCGAGGAGATGCTGATCGCGCCGGACAAATCGTCGATGACGATCCGCCTGAACCCGAAGGCGCGCTTCTACAACGGTGACCCGGTGACCGCGGCGGACGTGAAGCACAGCTTCGATTCGATGGCCGGCAAGCTCGCGTCGCCGGCGCTGCAGAGCCAGCTCGCCGTGATCAGCGCCGCGGTCGTGCTCGACCCGCGCACCGTGCGCTTCGACCTGAAGGAGCGCAGCACCGACACGCTGTTCGTCGTCGGCAGCCTGGCGATCTTCTCGGCCAAGTGGGGCGTGGGCCCGGACGGCCAACGCAAGCCCTTCGACCAGATCATCACCGAGTACCCGATCACGACCGGGCCGTACACGATCGGCGTGGTCGACTCGAACCGCCGCATCGAGTTCGCGCGCAACCCCGACTACTGGGCCCGCGACCTGCCCGTGCGCCGCGGCTTCTTCAACTTCGACCGCGTGGTCTACCGCTACTACAAGGACAACGACGTCGCCCGCGAGGCCTTCCGCGCCGGCGAGTTCGACATCCTGAAGGAGTACAGCGCGCGCAGCTGGGTGCGCCAGCACGCGGGGCCCAAATGGGACAGCGGGCAGATCATCAAGGACCCGTTCCCGACCGCGTTCGGGCAGATGCAGCAGGCCTTCGACCTGAACCTGCGCCGGCCGAAGTTCCAGGACCTGCGGGTGCGCCGCGCGATCGACCTGACCTACGACTTCAAGATGGTCGTGAACCGCTACGGCCAGTACACCCGCGGCGACAGCATGTTCGCGAACAGCGAGTTCGCCGCGGCCGGCACGCCGTCGGCCGCGGAACTCGCGCTGCTCGAGCCGTTCCGCAAGGAGCTGCCGCCGGAAGTGTTCGGCCCGGCGTTCGTCGCCCCGCGCACCGATGGCGACCCGGCGAAGCTGCGCGCCAACCTGCTGCAGGCGCGCGCGTTGTTCAAGGCCGCGGGCTGGGCCCTCGCGCCCGACGGGCGCCTGCGCAACGCCGCCGGCGAGGCGTTCACGATCGAGTACATGCGGCCCGGCGAGGCGAGCAACAACCTGCCCGAGTGGCAGACCAACCTCGAGAAGCTCGGCGGCCGGCTGACCTTCCGCGATGTCGACTTCGCGCTCTACCAGCGTCGCCTGGAGGCGTACGACTTCGACATGGTCGCGATCGTCGAGGGCAAGTTCACCCTGCCGCCGGTCACCGACCTCGTCAGCCTCTACGGCTCGAAGGCCGCCGACGAGAAAGGCAACAGCAACTACCGCGGCGTGAAGAGCGCCGCGGTCGACAAGCTGCTCGAGGTGATGGGTGCGGCGACCACGATGGACACGCTGGTCACCGCGAGCCGCGCGCTCGACCGGGTGGTGATGTGGAGCGCCTGGCAGGTGCCGGGCTACTACACGGCCAACGAGCGCGCCTCGTACTGGAACAAGTTCGCCAAACCGGCGGTGCGGCCGCAGTACTACACCGTCGAGAGCCCGGGCGACCTGCAACCCGCCTGGCCGATCACGACCTGGTGGATGAAGCCCGGCGCTGCCGCCTGAGCCCCGAACCGAGAGCGACGACTCGATGCTGAGCTACATCCTCAAACGCGTGCTGCTGATGATCCCGACGCTGTTCGGCGCGCTGGCGATCACGTTCGTCGTGATCCAGTTCGTGCCCGGCGGCCCGGTCGAGCAGCTGATGGCCGAGGCCCGCGCGAGCCAGCGTGGCGGTGGCGAAGGCGGCGGCTACCGCGCCTCGCGCGACAACGACGCCAAGCAGATCGCCGCGCTGAAGAAGCAATACGGCTTCGACAAGCCGGCGCCCGAGCGCTTCGTCGAGATGATCGGCAACTTCCTGCGTTTCGATCTCGGCCGCAGCTTCCTGCAGAACAAGGACGTGTGGCAGCTGATCAAGGAGAAGCTGCCGGTGTCGATCAGCCTCGGGCTGTGGACCTTCCTGTTCACCTACATGATCTCGATCCCGCTCGGCGTCATCAAGGCGGTGCGCGAGGGCTCGCGCTTCGACGCCGTGACGTCGATGATCGTGCTGATCGGCTACGCGATCCCGGGCTTCGTGCTGGGCCTGTTCCTGATCGTGCTGTTCGCCGGCGGCACGTTCTTCGAGTGGTTTCCGCTGCGCGGCCTCACCTCGGACAACTGGGCCACGCTGAGCTGGCCGGCGCGGATCGCCGACTACTTCTGGCACATCACGCTGCCGCTGATCTGCATGGTGATCGGCAGCTTCGCGATCGTGACGATGCTGACCAAGAACACCTTCGTCGAGGAGATGCGCAAGCAGTACGTGCTGGTCGCGCGCGCCAAGGGCCTGTCGCAGAAGCGCGTGCTGTACAAGCACATCTTCCGCAACGCGCTGATCCCGCTGATCACCGGCTTCCCGGCCGCGTTCGTCGGCGCGTTCTTCGCCGGCTCGGTGCTGATCGAGACGCTGTTCTCGCTCGACGGCCTGGGGCTGCTGTCCTACGAATCGGTCGTGCGGCGCGACTACCCGGTCGTGCTGGGATCGCTCTACCTCTTCACGCTGATCGGGCTGGTCGTCAAGCTGATCGCCGACCTGCTGTACGTGCTGGTCGACCCGCGCGTGCAGTTCAGCAGCGTGGGCAAGTGACATGAGCGCGATTCCGACACCCCTGCCGGCAGCCCCGACCGCGCCAGCCCTCGCACCGGTGGCTCACGCGAAGCCGATGTCACCGAATCAACGCGCCTGGGCGCGCTTCAAGCGCAACCGGCTCGGCTACTGGTCGCTGTGGATCTTCAGCGTGCTGTTGTTCCTCGCGACCTTCGCGGAACTGGTCAGCAACGACCGGCCGCTGCTCGCGCGCTACAACGGCGAACTGGTCACGCCGCTGTTCCACAACCCGCCCGAGACCCGCTTCGGCGGCGACTTCGGCACGCCCACCGACTGGAAGGACCCGTTCGTGCGCGAGCAGTTCGCCAAGCCGGGCAACTGGGCGGTGTTCACGCTCAACGAGCACTCCGACCAGTCGCAGGACTACTTCCTGAAAGCGCCCGCGCCCTCGGCGCCGAGCGCGCAGAACCTGCTCGGCACCGACGGCGACTCGCACGACATGGTTGCCAAGCTGATCTACGGCTTCCGCGTCAGCATCTGGTTCGCGTTCGCGCTGACGCTGGTCGGCACCGTGCTCGGCATCCTGGCCGGCGCGGTACAGGGCTACTTCGGCGGTCGCACCGACCTCTTCCTGCAGCGCATCTTCGAGATCTGGGGCGCGGTTCCCGAGCTGTACCTGCTGATCATCTTCGCGTCGATCTTCGAGCCGTCGATGCTGTTGCTGCTGGTGCTGCTGTCGCTGTGGGGCTGGCTCGGCCTGTCCGACTACGTGCGCGCCGAGTTCCTGCGCAACCGCGGGCTCGAGTTCGTCAAGGCGGCGCGCGCGCTGGGCCTGTCGAACGCGCAGATCATCTGGCGCCACGTGCTGCCGAACTCGCTGACGCCGGTCATCACCTTCCTGCCGTTCCGGATGAGCGCGGCGATCATCGCGCTGACCTCGCTCGACTTCCTCGGCCTCGGCGTGCCGCAAGGCACGCCGTCGCTCGGCGAACTGCTGCGCCAGGGCAAGGCCAACCTCGACGCCTGGTGGATCATCTTCCCGACCTTCGCGGTGCTGGTGCTGACCATGCTGCTGCTGACCTTCATCGGCGACGCGCTGCGCGACGCCTTCGACACCCGCAAATCATGACCACGCCCCTCCTGTCGGTCGAGCACCTGACGGTGCGCTTCGGCGCGAGCACCGTCGTCGACGACGTGTCGTTCGCGATCGCGCCGGGCGAGAAATTCGCACTCGTCGGCGAATCGGGTTCGGGCAAGTCGATCACCGCGCTGTCGGTGCTGCGGCTGGTCGATGCGGCGACGACGAGCGGCGCGATCCGCTTCGACGGCGCCGACCTGCTGAAGAAGTCCGAGCGCGAGATGCGCGGCATCCGCGGCGCCGACATCGCGATGATCTTCCAGGAGCCGATGACGGCGCTGAACCCGCTTTACACGGTGGGCAACCAGATCGGCGAGGTGCTGGAGCTGCACGAGGGCCTGCGCAAGAACCAGGCGCGCGAGCGCGCGATCGAGCTGCTGCGGCGTACCGGCATCCCGGAACCCGAACGCCGCATCGACGCGTTCCCGCACCAGCTCTCGGGCGGCCAGCGGCAGCGCGCGATGATCGCGATGGCGCTCGCCTGCAAGCCCAAGCTGCTGATCTGCGACGAGCCGACCACCGCGCTCGATGTGACGATCCAGGCCCAGATCCTCGCGCTGCTCGATGAATTGCAGGCCGAGATGGGCATGGCGCTGCTGTTCATCACGCACGACCTGAACCTGGTGCGACGCTTCACCCACCGCGTCGGCGTGATGGAGCGCGGCAAGCTGATCGAGAGCGGCGAGACCGCTGCGGTGTTCGCCAGGCCGCAACACCCCTACACGCGCAAGCTGATGGCGAGCCGGCCGCAGCGCGTCGTCGAGCCGCTGGCCGCGGACGCGCCGATCCTGCTGTCCGGCCGCGATGTCGGCGTGAACTTCGCGATCGCGCAAGGCTGGTTCGGCAAGCGCGTGTTCGAGGCGGTGCGCCGCGCCACGCTGCAGCTGAAGCGCGGCGAGACGCTCGGCATCGTCGGCGAATCGGGCTCGGGCAAGACGACGCTGGGCATGGCGCTTCTCGCACTGCAGCCGATCGCGAGCGGCGAGGTCGAGATGGGCGGCCAGCGCATCGACAACGCCGACCGCGGCGTGCTGCGCGCGATGCGCAAGCGCATGCAGGTCGTGTTCCAGGATCCGTTCGCGTCGCTGAGCCCGCGCATGACGGTCGGCCAGATCGTCGGCGAGGGGCTGGCGCTGCACCGACCCGAGCTGACCCGATCGGCGCGCGACAAGCTGGTGCTGGACATGCTCGCCGAAGTCGGCCTGAGCGAAGCGAACGGCGTGTTCAACGTGCTGCAGCGCTACCCGCACGAGTTCTCGGGCGGCCAGCGCCAGCGGATCGCGATCGCGCGCGCGGTGGTGCTGAGGCCCGAGGTGCTGGTGCTGGACGAGCCGACCTCGGCGCTCGATGTCTCGGTGCAGCAGCAGGTGCTCGCGTTGCTGGCCGAGCTGCAGCGCCACTACGGACTGAGCTACGTGTTCATCAGCCACGATCTGGCGGTGGTGCGGGCGATGTCGCACCGCGTGATGGTGATGCAGAACGGGGACGTGATCGAGGAGGGCGAGGCGCTCGCGCTGTTCGACGCGCCGCGCGAGGACTACACCCGCCGCCTGCTCGCGGCCGCGCACCTGGCGGCGGCCTGAATTTCGTCGGGCGCGGCTTCTGGCATGCTCCGCCACCTGCTTCCACTGGCCCGTTCCGAATGACCGATTCCGCCCCCGCCCCCATCCCTGCCCCCGAGACAGCGTCGAAGCCCGAGCTGCCCGACCGCCTGTCGGTCGACCCGCGCAGCCGCCATCACGTGGCGGCCGTGTTCGAGCACCCGATCGGCATCCGCCTGAACGGCAAGGAGCGCTTCGATGTCGAGGAGTACTGCATCAGCGAAGGCTGGGTGCGCGTGCCCGCCGGGAAGACCCTGGATCGCAAGGGTCAGCCGTTGATGATCCAGCTGAAGGGGCGCGTCGAAGCGTTCTACCGCTGAGCGCGGGTCGGCCTCAGGCCAGCGCCTCGCGCACGGCGTCGAGCCGGTCCTGGCCGAAGAACATCTCGGTGCCGACGAACATCGTCGGCGCGCCGAACACCCCGCGCGCGACGGCCTCCTCGGTGGTCGCGCGCAGGGCGGCCTTGACCTCGGCGTCGTTCGCCCAGCCCATCACTTCCGCAGGCTCGAAGCCGGCGACCGCCAGGGCCTTGGCGGCCGTGGCCGGATCGTTCAGGTTCTGCGGCTCGACCCACATCGCGTGGAAGACGCCGCGCAGGTACGCATCGAGGCGCGCCGGCGCGCGCAGCTGCACGCCGGTGGCGCCACGCATCAGCACCAGCGTGTTGATCGGAAAGAACGGGTTCGAGGCGAGCGGCACGCCGTAGCGGCGCGCATGGCGAGCCATGTCGGTGTCCATGTAGCGGGCCTTGGCCGGCACGTTGGCGGGCGAGGCGTTGCCGGTCGCCTGGAACACGCCGCCGAGCAGCATCGGCCGGTAGACGAGTTCGGCCCCCGCCTGCGCGCACAGCCCGGGCAGCTGCGTCCACGCCAGGTAGGTCGTCGGGCTGCCGACATCGAAGAAGAACTCGACTTGCTTGCTCATGGCATCATCCCGATTCAATCAACGATCGTTCACTGAACGGATTGAATGTGAGGCTCCGGCCGGTGTCAACCGGGCGAGTCTCTAGCGTTTCCGGAAAGGTCGACCGCCGTGCGCTACGCCGCCACCCACAAGCAGGAAACCCGCGCGAAGCTGCTCGCCAGCAGCCGCGCGATCGCCAAGAAGGGCGGCTTCGCCTCGACCGGCGTCGATGCGCTGATGGCCGCGATCGGCCTGACCGGCGGCGCGTTCTACAGCCACTTCAAGTCCAAGGACGAGCTGTTCGCGGCGATCGTCGCGCAGGAGATGGACAACAGCACCGCGATGCTGGCCGGCGACGACGACTCGGCGCCCGACCATGTCGAGAAGGCACTGCGCGGCTATCTGAGCACCCGCCACGCACTGCATCCCGAAGCCGGCTGTGCGCTGACCACGCTCGGGCCCGAGATCGCGCGCGCCGACCCGGCCGTGCGCGCCGGCGTGGAACGCGCGCTCAAGAAACTGCAGCGCAGCTGGAGCGGGCGGCTGGACGGCGACGGCGACAAGGCCTGGGCGCTCCTGGCGCAGTGCGTCGGGGCGATCGTGATGGCGCGGGTGATCGAAAGCGAGCGCACGCGGCAGGAGATCCTCGCCGCGAGCCGCCGCTCGGTCGAGAGGGCGACGCGGGCGGATTGACAGCCGTCGGCGCGTCGCCTACCGTCAATGCCTGAACGATCGTTTTTCAAACCAGGAGGCAGGGCATGACCACGGACACGGACCGCCCCGGCGTCGCGCTGGTGATCGGGGCCGGCGACGCCACCGGCGGCACGATCGCGAAGCGCTTCGCCGCCGGCGGCTACACCGCCTGCGTGACGCGCCGCGAGGCCGACAAGCTCGAGCCGCTGCTGCAGTCGATCCGCGCGGCCGGTGGCCGGGCCCACGGCTTCGGCTCCGACGCGCGCAAGGAAGATGAAGTGGTCGCGCTGGTCGAGCGGATCGAGCGCGAGATCGGCCCCATCGAGGTGCTGGTGTTCAACATCGGTGCCAACGTGCCGTGCAGCGTGCTCGACGAGACCGCGCGCAAATACTTCAAGATCTGGGAGATGGCCTGCTTCGGCGGCTTTCTCAACGGGCGCGAGGTCGCGAAGCGCATGGTCGCGCGCGGCCGCGGCACGATCATCTTCACCGGTGCGACCGCGGCGCTTCGCGGGGCCGCGAACTTCGCGGCGTTCGCCGGCGCGAAGCACGCGCTGCGCGCGCTGGCGCAGAGCATGGCGCGCGAGCTCGGGCCGCAGGGCGTGCATGTCGCGCACGTGGTGGTCGACGGCGCGATCGACACCGAGTTCATCCGCAGCAGCTTCCCCGAGCGCTACGCGCTGAAGGAGCAGGACGGCATCCTGAACCCCGAGCACATCGCCGAGAACTACTGGCACCTGCACCTGCAGCCGCGCGATGCGTGGACCTTCGAGCTCGATCTGCGCCCCTACATGGAGCGCTGGTGAATCAGCGCTTCGCGGACGAGAAGCGAACCTCGTAGCGCGAGCGGCGGTCGTTGTCGACGAACTGCAGCGTCGGGCCGAGCCATTCGTAGGGGGCGGTGAACTCGTCGATCTGCACCACGTGGTGCATCACGATCACGTCGACCTGGCTGCTGTGGAGCTTCAGGTTGTAGACGATGTCGTCGACGCGCATGCGCAGCGAGCCGTCCGCGCGCAGATCGACCTGCGCCGGGCCGCAACTCGGCGGCATCGGCAAGGTGGCCACGCAGAGTTCGGCCGCATGGCGGCCGACGTCGGGTCGCGATGGCGGCGCGGCAACCGCCAGGCCGCCGACCGCCGATGCGAGCAGCGCGGCAACGATCGGCCGCGCCGCTGCCCTCACTTCACCAGGCCTTCGGCCTTCATGGCCGCCTGCACCGCCGGGCGTGCCGCCATGCGGGCCTGGAACGCGCCGAGGTTCTTCAGCTTCGAGATGTCGATGCCGGTGTGCGCGGTCCAGTTGGTGACCGTGAACAGGTAGGCATCGGCGATCGAGAACGCGTCGCCCATCAGGTACTGCTTGCCTTCGAGCTGCTGGTCGACCCATTCGAGCTTGGACAGCGCCTTGGCGCGGATCACGGCCTTGCCCTCTTCCGGCATGGCCGGATTGAACAGCCCGCCGATGCCCTTGTGCAGCTCGCTGGTGACGAAGTTCAGCCACTCCTGCAGGCGGTAGCGGGCCATCGTCCCGTTGGCCGGCGCGAGGTTCTTGGCCGGCACCTGGTCGGCGATGTACTGGGTGATGGCCGGGCCTTCGGTCAGGCGATCGCCGCCGTCGAGCTCGAGCATGGGCACCTGGCCCTTGGGCGCGACCGGGTAGTAGTCGCTGCCGTCGGCGGCGAGCGTGTGGGTCTTCAGGTCGGCCTTGACCAGCGTGAACGGCAGGCCCGCTTCGTTGAGGACGATGTGCGGGGCGAGCGAGCAGGCGCCGGGGCTGTAGTAGAGCTTCATGGTCGGTCAGTCGGAAGTCGGGGGACCCGCATTACACCGCGTTCCGGACAACCGCGCTGACGGGCCGTTCAAGCGCTTTGAAGGATGTGTGCAGTCGCCGCCGTTTGCGTGGCGCGGACGCGGCACTACATTGATCCCATGAACACCACCACCTCCTCCATCCCGGCCGCCTCTTCCACGCTTCGGCGCTCGCGCCAGGTCGAGCGGCTCGTGCGCGGCCAACCCACGTCCGACGGCGACGGTGTCAAGCTGACCCGCGTGCTGACCCAGCCGCTGCAGAAGCGGCTCGATCCGTTCCTGATGCTCGACGCCTTCGGCAGCGACGCCGCGAGCGACTACATCGGCGGCTTCCCGAGCCACCCGCACCGTGGCTTCGAGACCGTGACGATCATGCTGGAGGGCCGCATGCGGCACCAGGACAGCGTCGGCAACGTCGGCCTGCTGGAGCCGGGCAGCGTGCAGTGGATGACGGCCGGGCGCGGCATCATCCACTCGGAGATGCCGGAGCAGGACGAAGGCCGCATGGCCGGCTTCCAGCTGTGGGTGAACCTCGCGGCAAAGGACAAGATGCAGCCGCCCGCTTACCGCGACGTGCCGCCGGCCGATGTGCCGGTGGTGACGCTCGACGGCGGTGTCAGCGTGCGCGTGATCGCCGGCAGCGCGCTCGGCGTGACCGGCGCGGTGACGCGGCCGACGACCGAGCCGCTGGTGCTCGACATCGTGCTGCCGGCCGGCCGCTCATTCGAGGCTGCGCTGCCTCCGGGGCACAACGCGTTCGCGTACGTGTACGGCGGCGGCGTGGTGACGATCGGCGACGGCCAGGCTGCCAACAGCGCGGCGCGCATCGAAAGCGAGCGCATGGCGATTCTCGCGAACGACGCGCAGGCCGATGGCGTGCGGTTCACCGCCGAGTCGAACGCCCGCGTGCTGCTGGTCGCCGGCGCGCCGCTGAACGAGCCGATCGCGCAGTACGGCCCGTTTGTGATGAACTCGACCGCCGAGATTCATCAAGCCGTGGCCGACTTCCAGCGCGGCGCGCTCGCGGTGTAGGCTAGGCTCTCGGCTTTCCAGACCACGGAAGGCCGAGACACCATGCCCCGCCAGACGCTCGACGACTCCCGCCTCCACCCTGCGATCCGCGACAAGGTCGAGAACCTGCACGCGGACATCGTGCACAACGTCAACGCGGCGGCGCTGTCGAACCCGGTGCTCGTCGTCGGCATGGCCGGCAACCCGCACTGCCGGCGCGCCCGGCGGCTGCTCGAGGAAGCGGCGATCCCATTCCACTACCTCGGCTACGGCAGCTACCTGGCCGAATGGCGGCCGCGCGGGGCGCTCAAGGCCTGGACCGGCTGGCCGACCTTTCCGATGGTGTTCGTGAAAGGCAACCTCATCGGCGGCGCTGCGGACCTGGAGCGGCTGATCAAGAGCGGCGAGATCAAGCGCCTCCTCGGCGAATGACGCGGGCGGCCGTGCGGTGCAGCGCGCTCGCGCTGGCCGGCCTGCTGGCGGCCGGCGCGGTGCAGGCGCAGGTGTCGTCGCTGGTCGACTGCCGCGTCGCCGGGCTGCGCAACAGCGTCAAATGCGGCGTGGTGCCGCGCGCACTCGATCCGGCGCGGCCGGACGGTCCGAAGATCGACATCAAGTACGTCGTCGTGCCCGCGATGGCGCGGCGCAAGCTGCCGGATCCGGTGTTCCTGATCGCCGGTGGCCCGGGTCAGAGCGCGATCGACGTGGCGCCGCAGGTCATGCCGCTGTTCACTCGGCTCAACAACCGCCGCGACATCGTCTTCGTCGACCAGCGCGGGACGGGCCAGAGCGCGCCCTTGACCTGCCCCGATGCCAAGCGCGAGAGTCTGGCCGAGCAGGCCGACGAAGGTGCGCAGCTGCGCCAGCTGCAGGAGTGCAAAGCCGCGCTGCTGAACAAGCCGTACATCCGGGCACCCGAGGACCTGGGCTTCTTCACGACGACGCTGGCGATGGGCGACCTGGACGCGGTGCGGGCGCAACTCGGCGCGCCGCAGGTCGACCTGGTCGGCGTCTCGTACGGCACGCGCGCGGTGCTCGAGTACATGCGACTGTTCCCGGGCGCGGTGCGCCGCGCGGTGCTCGATTCGGTCGCGCCACCGGACATGGTGTTGCCGACCAGCTTCTCCACCGACGGGCAGGCCGCGCTCGATGCGCTGCTGACCGCGTGCGAACGCGAGCCCGGCTGCGCCACCTCGTACCCGACGCTGCGCACGGACTGGGCGGCACTGCTCGCCGGCCTGCCCAAGCCCGTGAGCGCACCGCACCCGCTGAGCGGCGCGAGGGAGAACTTCACGCTGACGCGCGAGATGGTGCTCGGTGCGGTGCGCGGTGCGCTCTACAACCCCGCGATGGCCGCCGCGCTCCCGGCCGCGATCACCGCGGCGAAGGCCGGGCACTACGAGGGCCTCGTCGGCATGGGTTCGCTGCTCGGCTCGCGGCGCGGGCTGCAACTGGCGATCGGCATGCACTTCTCGGTCGTCTGCGCGGAGGACATGCCGCTGGTGGCCAAGGCCACCGACGCGCCGGGCGCCGACTTCGGCAACGCGCAGGCCCGGGTCTACCAGCGCGCGTGCGCCGACTGGCCGCGCGGCGCGGTGCCGGACGCGTTCTACCGGATCCCGCCGTCGCGCACGCCGGTGCTGCTGCTCAGCGGCGGGCTCGATCCGGCCACGCCGCCGCGCCACGGCGCGCGCGTGGCGGCGGCGCTCGGGCCGGCGGCGCAGCACGTGATCGTGCCGAACGCGGGCCACAGCGTGCTTGGCGTCGGCTGCGCGCGCGACGTGCTGTTCCGCTTCATCGACGCGGCCGAGGACGCGGCGGCAACCGCGGTCGACGCCGGCTGCCTGAAGGCGATCCCGCGGCCCGGCGTGTTCCACCCGATCGATCTCGACGCGGGCCGTGCAAAGCCATGATCCACATCGAACACCTCGCCAAGTCGTTCTCGGCCCCGGCGGGCGGCGCGCGGCGGCTGGCGCTGAAGCGCACGCCGCCCCGCATCGTGCACGCGGCACGCGACGTCAACCTGCACGCCCCGGACGGCCACATCACCGGCCTGCTCGGCCCGAACGGGGCCGGCAAGACGACGACGCTGCGGATGCTCGCCGGCCTGATTCCCGCGGATGCGGGCCGGATGCAGGTGGATGACATCGATGTGAGCGCTCGCCCGCGTGCAGCGCTTGCGCGCATGGGCGTACTCTCGGACGCCCGTGGCCTGTACCCGCGGCTCACGGCGCGCGAGAACATCGCCTATTACGGCCGCCTCCAAGGCATGCCGGCCGACGCGGCCGACGCGCGCGCCGAGTCGCTGGCCAGCATGTTCGACATGCGCGCGCTGCTCGATCGCCGCACCGACGGCTTCAGCCAGGGCGAGCGCATGAAGACGGCGCTGGCGCGCGCGCTGGTGCACGACCCGGCCAACATCATCCTCGACGAGCCGACCAACGGCCTTGATGTGCTCGCCACCCGCGCGCTGCGCGAGAGCCTGCGCTGGCTGCGCACGCCCGCGGGCGGCGCGAAGTGCATCGTGTTCTCCACGCACATCATGCAGGAGGTGGAACGGCTGTGCGACAGCGTCGTCGTCGTCGCGCACGGGCGCACGGTGGCGAGCGGCACGGTCGACGAACTGCTCGCGCAGACGGGCGAGACCGACTTCGAGGAGGCGTTCGTCAAGCTCGCATTCGCCGAGGAGCAGGCGCAGCAGGGAGCCGCGGCATGAAGCGCCTCGCGACCGTCCTGACGATCTACCGCAAGGAGATCGTCGACGCGCTGCGCGACCGCCGCACGCTGCTGACCGTGCTCGCGTCGTCGGTGCTGATGGGGCCGCTGGTGCTGCTGGCGATCTCGGCGCTGGTGGCGTCGCTGGAAGCGAATGCGGAACAGCGCGAGGTCGCGATCGCCGGCCTAGAACGCGCGCCCACGCTGGTCAACTTCATCGCCCGCCAGACCTACACCGTGAAACCCGCGCCGGCCGACTACGAGCAGCGGCTGCGCAAGGCCACGCTGGCGGACGCGGTCGTCGTGGTGCCGGACGACTTCGAGGCGGCGCTGGTGCGGGGCGAAGCGCCGATCGTCGAGATCGTCTCCGACAGCGCCAACCAGCGCTCGCAGGCCAGCGCGGCGCGCGCGGCGCGGCTGGTCGAAGGCTTCAGCCGCGAACGCGCGCTGCTGACGCTGGCGCTGCGCGGCGTCTCGCCCGACGCGCTCGAGCCGCTGCGCGTGGCCGAGCGCGACCTGGCCAGCACGCAGACGCGCGCGACGCAGATCACCGGCATGCTGCCGTTCTTCGTGCTGATGGCGGTACTCACCGGCGCGCTCAATGCGGCGCTCGACACCACCGCCGGCGAGCGCGAGCGCGGCTCGCTGGAACCGCTGCTGATGAACCCGGCCGAGCGCTGGGTACTGGTGCTCGGCAAGTGGGGGGCGGTCGCGAGCGTCGGCATGCTGATCGCAGTGCTGGCGTGTTCCAGCTTCCTGCCCGGCCAGTGGTTGCTGCGCAGCGACACGCTGGCGGCGATGTTCCAGTACGGGGTGCCGGAGCTGCTGCGGTTCCTGGTCGTGCTGCTGCCGTTCGCCGCCGCGGCATCGGCGCTGCTGATGGCGGTGGCGATCCGCTGCAAGACCTTCAAGGAGGCGCAGGCAAGCACCACCGTCGTGATGCTCGCGGCCTCGCTGCTGCCATTGATCAACGTGTTCAGCCTCGGTGAGGAATCGCCCTGGTATCTCTGGGTGCCGGCGCTCGCGCAAAACGTTCTGATGACGCATGTGCTGAAGGGCGAGGCGCTCGGCATCGACCGGCTGGCGCCGCCGCTGCTGGTGTGCGCGGCGATCGCCGCGGCCTCGGTCTGGTTCGTCGCGCGCACCCTGCGCAGCGCGGCGGTGCGGTGATGGACCGCCCCGCCCTGCCGCCGCCGGCCTGGCGCTGGTGCCGCTTCGACGAACTGAGCGTGATCGAGCTCGATGCGATCTACCGCGCACGCCAGCAGGTCTTCACGATCGAACAGCAGTGCATCTATCTGGATGCGGACGGCCACGATGCGCATTCGCACCACCTCGCGGCGTGGGCGGGCGACGACCGGACGCTGCCGCTCGCCTACGCGCGGCTCGTGCACCCCGGGCGCAAGTACGCGGAGCCCTCGATCGGCCGCGTGATCACGACCGAGGCGGCGCGCGGCACCGGCCTGGGCCGCGAGCTCGTCGGGCGGGCGACGGCGCTGTGCGTGCAGACCTATCCGGCCCGCGGCATCCGCATCTCGGCGCAGACGCGGCTCGAGCGCTTCTACGCCGGGTTCGGTTTCGTCGCGGTCGGTGCGCCGTACCTCGAGGACGGCATCCCGCACACCGAGATGCTGCGGCACCCCTGACCGTGACGTGCCGGCGGGCACTCCCTACAATCCGGGGTGCTCAAAAAATAGGCAAGACGAGATGCTGTTCCCGAAGGAATTCGACGTGATCGTGGTCGGCGGCGGCCACGCCGGCACCGAGGCTGCGCTCGCGTCGGCGCGCATGGGGGCGGCCACGCTGCTGCTGACCCACAACATCGAGACGCTCGGCCAGATGAGCTGCAACCCGTCGATCGGCGGCATTGGCAAGGGGCACCTGGTGAAAGAGGTCGACGCGCTGGGCGGGGCGATGGCGGCCGCGACCGACGAAGCCGGCATCCAGTTCCGCATCCTGAACGGCTCGAAGGGTCCTGCCGTGCGCGCAACCCGCGCGCAGGCGGATCGCATCCTGTACAGGGCCGCGATCCGCCAGCGCATCGAGAACCAGCCGAACTTGTGGTTGTTTCAAGGCGCCTGCGATGACCTGATCCTCGACGGGGACAGGATCGCCGGCGCGATTACGCAAGTGGGCATTCGCTTCAAGTCTCGTGCGGTCGTGCTGACTGCCGGAACGTTCCTCGACGGGAAAGTGCACGTCGGCTTGCAGAGCCACAGCGCCGGTCGCGCCGGCGATCCGCCGGCGGTGGCGCTGTCGGCCCGCCTGAAAGAGCTGAAACTGCCGCAAGGCCGCCTGAAGACGGGCACGCCGCCGCGCCTGGACGGCCGCACCATCGACTTCAGCGTGCTGACCGAACAGCCGGGTGATCTGGATCCGGTGCCGGTGTTCAGCTTCATGGGCGACGCGTCGCAGCATCCGCGCCAGCTGCCCTGCTGGATCACCCACACCAACGAACGCACCCACGCGATCATCCGCGCCGGCTTCGACCGCAGCCCGATGTTCACCGGCCTGATCGACGGCGTCGGCCCGCGATACTGCCCGAGCATCGAGGACAAGGTGAACCGGTTCGCGGACAAGGATTCGCACCAGATCTTCCTCGAGCCCGAAGGCCTGACGACGCACGAGTTCTACCCGAACGGCATTTCCACCTCGCTGCCGTTCGACGTGCAGCTCGCTGCGGTGCACAGCATGGCCGGGCTGGAGAACGCGCACATCCTGCGGCCGGGCTACGCGATCGAATACGACTACTTCGACCCCCGCGAGCTGAAGGCGTCGTTCGAGACGCGCTCGATCGGCGGGCTCTACTTCGCCGGCCAGATCAACGGCACGACGGGCTACGAGGAAGCCGCGGCCCAAGGTCTGTTCGCGGGCATCAATGCGGCGCTGCAAGTGCGTGGGGACGCACCGTGGCTGCCCCGGCGTGACCAGGCCTACCTCGGCGTTCTGGTCGACGACCTGATCACCAAGGGCGTGACCGAGCCGTACCGCATGTTCACCAGCCGCGCCGAGTTCCGGTTGCAGCTGCGTGAGGACAACGCGGACATGCGACTGACCGAGGCCGGTCGATCGATGGGGCTGGTCGACGACGCGCGTTGGGCTGCGTTCAACCGGAAGCGGGATGCGGTTGCGCGAGAGACCGAGCGAATGAAGTCGACCTGGGTACAACCTTCGAGCCTGTCGGCCGAGAATGCCACCCGCCTGCTGGGCGCACCGATCGAGCACGAGTACAGCCTGGCCGATCTGCTGAAGCGGCCGGATGTCGAGTTCGACCGCCTGGCCGAGATTGCACACATCGCGCGCCCGGACATCGCTGTTTCACGTGAAACACTGCGAGCCGAGTTCGGCGTGTCGCTGGCGGATTCGGTGATCGAGCAGGCCCAGATCTCGATCAAGTACGCCGGCTACATCGACAAGCAGATCCGCGATGTCGAGCGCGCCGGGTCGTTCGAATCGCTGCGGCTGCCGGATGACCTCGACTATGCGCAGGTCACGGCGCTGTCGTTCGAGGCCCGCCAAAAGCTGGCCAAGCACCGCCCCGAGACATTGGGCCAAGCCTCGCGCCTGTCCGGCATCACGCCGGCTGCGGTCTCGTTGCTGCTGGTGCACTTGAAGAAGGGCAAGTTCAAGGGCTTCGCGACGCCTCCTGCCGACGCCGAGTCGATAACGTCGGCGCGTTGAGCGATGGTTGCCACGACTGGGGCGCTGCGCCCCGCCTTGCGCACCATCACTGCTGAACTTGCGCTGGACCTCACCGAGCAGCAGGCCGATACCCTTCTCGGCTATCTGGCGCTGCTGCAGCGCTGGAACGCCCACTACAATCTGACTTCGGTGCGGGATCCGGCGCAGATGCTGACCCACCATCTCGCCGATTGCCTCGCGATCATGGCACCGCTGCGCCGCCTGGTCGGCACCTCCCCGCTGCGCGTGCTGGACGTCGGCAGCGGCGGCGGCTTGCCCGGGGTGCTCATCGCGGCCTTGAACCCGGAGGTCGAGGTGACCTGTGTCGATACCGTCGGCAAGAAGGCGGCCTTCGTCCAGCAGGTCGCCGGAGAGCTGCGGCTGAAGAACCTCCATGCGGCGCATTCGCGCGTCGAGAACCTGGTGACCGCACCGTTCGACCTGATCACCGCTCGGGCGTTCGCGTCGCTGGAAGACTTCATTGCGTTGACCCGGGCACGGCTCGCCGTCGGCGGAATCTGGCTCGCGATGAAGGGGAAGACGCCGACCGCGGAGATCGAGTCCCTGCCGGCCGACATCGACGTGTTTCACGTGGAACAACTGGCGGTGCCCGGCCTGGATGCCGAACGCTGCATCGTCTGGATGCGCCCCAAGGGCTGAAACAGCGCCGGTCGCGGGTGCCGCTCTCCCTATAATTCCCCCTCTACGCCGGGGCACTCGCCCTCCTCCCAACCCCTTTCTCGAGCGCCAATGGCCAGGATTTTCTGCATCGCGAATCAGAAAGGCGGCGTCGGCAAGACCACGACGACGGTCAACCTTGCGGCGGGTTTGTCGCAAATCGGCAAGCGCGTGCTGGTGGTCGACCTGGACCCCCAGGGCAACGCGACGATGGGTTCAGGGGTCGACAAACGCGCGCTGGACCTGACCGTCTATGACGTCCTGCTCGAAAACGCGTCGATTGCGGAAGCTCGTCAGGTCCATACCAAGGCGGGCTACGACGTGCTGGGCGCCAACCGCGAGCTGGCGGGTGCCGAAGTGGAGCTGGTCGAGCTCGAACGCCGCAACGGCCGGCTCAAGGGGGCGCTGCAGGCGGTGCGGGACGACTACGATTTCGTGCTGATCGACTGCCCGCCTTCGCTGAGCCTGTTGACGCTGAACGGCCTGTGCAGCGCCCACGGTGTCGTCGTGCCGATGCAGTGCGAGTATTTCGCGCTCGAAGGCTTGAGCGACCTGGTCAACACGATCAAGCAGGTGCATGCCAACCTCAACCCCGATCTGGAGATCATCGGCCTGCTGCGCGTGATGTTCGACCCCCGCATCACGCTGCAGCAGCAGGTCAGCGAACAGCTCAAGGCGCATTTCGGCGAGAAGGTGTTCAACACCGTGATTCCGCGCAATGTGCGGCTGGCCGAGGCGCCGAGTTACGGGCTACCGGGCGTCGTGTTCGACCCGGCGTCCAAGGGCGCGATCGCGTTCGTCGAGTTCGCGAAGGAAATGTCGCAGCGCCTGGGCGCACCGGTGCGCGTTGCCGCGTGACCCCCGGCCCCACCTCGGCGCTCCCCTCCGGTCCGGCTCTTTCCCTGTTGTCGCGAATCGAAGACGCCGGTCTGAATGCCAGCGCGCCCACGCAGCAGCGCTGGGTCGATGGGTGGCTGGTGCGCTTTTCGCCCGGCAAGGCCAAGCGGGCCCGCTGCATCAACGCGGTGGCCGACGGACGGCTGCCGATTGTCGAGCGGCTCGCCGTCTGTGAAGCGGTGTTCGCCGAGGCCGGCCTGCCGCTGATCGTGCGGATCACCCCATTCACGCGGCCTGCCGAGCTGGACGCGCATCTCGAAAGTCGAGGCATGCGCCGCTTCGATGACACCCGCGTGATGGTGCTCGGCGAGCTGGGCCGCCTCGCGGCGCGGCCGGCTGCACGCGGCATCACGATCACGGCGATCGGCGCCCACGCCTTCGCGCGCCGCGTCGGCAGTTTCCGCGGCTCGCCGCTCGCTCAGCAGCAAGCGCAAGCGGAACGTCTGATCAACTCGCCGGTGCCTTTCAGCGCGTACGAGCTGCAGGAGGACGGAGAGGCGGTCGCCTGCGGACAGTTTGCCCGCGAGGGCGAACTGGTCGGCCTGTACGACGTGTTCACCGCGCCCGCCGCGCGTGGCCGAGGCCTCGCAGGCGTGCTGTGCCGCCACCTGCTGGTCGAAGCGCAGGCGCAAGGGGCGCGCCACGCCTACCTGCAGGTCGAAGGCGACAATCACGCCGCCCGGGCCGTGTACCACCGCCTCGGCTTCACCGATGGCTACGCGTACCACTACCGCACGCGCGATCCCTCTGCCGCCTGAGCGGCGCCGCGGGCGTCAGAGCCCCTTGGACTCGTCCACGCCGAGGTGCACGTTCATCGACTGGACCGCCGCGCCGCTCGCCCCCTTGCCCAGGTTGTCCAGCCGGGCCATCAGGATCAGCTGGTGGTCGTTGGCGAACACGAAGATGTCGACACGATTGGTGTCGTTGCACGCCTGGACGTCGAAGAAGCCGTCTTCCAGCGTCGGCGCATCCCGCAACGGCATCACGCGGACGAAGCGCTCGCCCGCGTAGCGCTTTTCGAACGCGGCTTGAACCGACTCCGGCGTGGCGCTCGCCGACAACTGCGAAAGATGTAAGGGCACGCTTACCGTCAATCCCTTGTAGAACTTGCCGACGATTGGCAGGAAGATCGGCTTCGTGGCAAGCCCCGTGTGCGCCGTCATCTCCGGCACGTGCTTGTGGCCGAGGCCGAGCGCGTAGGGGCGCGGCGCGTCGAGCCGCGCGTCGCCGCCGGCCTCGTACTGCTCGATCATCTTCTTGCCGCCACCCGAGTAACCGGTGATCGAACTGGCCGAGATCGGCAGCCCGGGCGGCACCAGGCCGGCATCGACCAGCGGGCGCAGCAGCAGGATGAATGCCGACGCATGGCAGCCAGGGTTCGAGATGCGCTTCGAGTCGCGGATGAGTTGACGCTGCGACGGCGCCAGCTCCGGCAGCCCGAAGGCCCAGCCCGGCGCGGTGCGGTGCGCGGTACTGGCATCGATCAGGCAGGTGTTCGGGTTGGTGACCAACGCCGCCGCCTCCTTGGCCGCCGCATCGGGCAGGCACAGGAACGCCACGTCGGCCGCGTTCAGCAAGCGCGCGCGCTCCGCAGCATCCTTGCGCTTGTCGGCATCGATGCGCAGGACCTCGATGTCGTCGCGCTGCGCGAGATACTCGTGGATGCGCAGGCCGGTCGTGCCCTCCTGGCCATCTACAAAAGCGCGGTAAGCCATGGCACCTTCTCCTTCAAAACAGCAACTCGCAAGGATAAACCAGCGCCCATGACCGACGATGCCACCACGCCCCGCATCCTGCTGCTCCCCGGCTGGCTCGACTCCGACGCCGCGCACTGGCAGACGCGTTGGGAGGCGCTGCATGGCGACCGCCGCGTGCAACAGGACGACTGGCAGTGGCCGCGGCGCGGCGACTGGATGGCGCGGCTCGACGAAGCGCTGCTGGCGTCCGACACGCCCGCGGTGCTGGTCGCGCACAGCCTGGGCTGCCTGCTCGTCGCCGCGTGGGCGGCCCACTCGCAGCACACGGCGCGGGCGCGCGGCGCGCTGCTGGTCGCGCCGCCGGATGCCGAGCGGGACGACATGCCGCCGCACCTGTTCAGCTGGCGCCCGATCGTCCGCACGCGCCTGCCGTTCGCGAGCGTGGTCGTCATCAGCAGCGACGATCCGTATTGCGATGCATTGCGCGCACAGCAATTCGCAAGCGACTGGGGCGCGCAGTCGTTCGACGCCGGCCCGCGCGGTCACCTGAACGGCGAGTCGGGCCTGGGCGACTGGCCGCAGGGTCGCGCCCTGCTGCGGACCCTGCTCGACTGATCACCGACAATCCGCGCATGGTCACCAAGAAACCCAAAGGCCTCGGCCTCGGCCTCGAAGCGCTTCTCGGCCCGCGAGTCAAAGAGGCCGGCGACACGCCCGCCACGGTCAGCGACGGCGTGCCGCACACCCTGAAGCTCGCGCAGCTGCAGCCCGGCAAGTACCAGCCACGCACGCGCATGGACGAAGGCTCGTTGTACGAGCTGGCCGAGAGCATCAAGGCGCAGGGCGTGATGCAGCCGATCCTGGTGCGACCGGTCGGCGGCGACCGCTTCGAGATCATCGCCGGCGAACGCCGAACGCGCGCCGCGCGCCTGGCCGGGCTCGACGAGGTGCCGGTGCTGGTGAAGGACGTGCCGGACGAATCCGCCGCGGCGATGGCGCTGATCGAGAACATCCAGCGCGAAGACCTCAACCCGCTCGAGGAAGCGCAAGGCCTGAAGCGCTTGACCGACGAGTTCGGCCTCACGCACGAACTCGCGGCGAAGGCGGTCGGTCGCTCGCGCAGCGCGGCCAGCAACCTGCTGCGATTGTTGAACCTGACCGAGCCGGTGCAGCAGATGCTGATGGCTGGCGACATCGACATGGGCCACGCACGCGCACTGCTTCCGCTCGACGGCGCACAGCAGATCCTCAGCGCCAACGCGATCGTCTCGAAGAAGCTCTCGGTGCGCGAAGCCGAGAAGCTGGTCGCCCGCGCGAGCGCGAGCAGCAGCGCCGGCCGTCAGACGCCGTTGCTGCGCTCGCGCCACGACAAGCCGCGCGACCTGCAACGCATCGAACAGGAACTGTCGGATGCGTTGACGGCACAGGTCGACATCCGCGTGAAGAAGCGGACCAAACGCGGCGAACAGGGCGAGGTCGCGATCGCCTTCGGCTCGCTCGACGAACTCACCGGGTTGCTGCACAAGCTCGGCCTGCCGCCACGCTGAGAACCGTCGCACGGAACTTCATGCATCCAGCGGCGCTCTGTGACGTAACAGGGTCAACCGGCAGCGCATCGGCACGTTGTTTGCTAAACACCCGTACCGACATTTGTTGTTGTGCGAGCCCATCGAAAAGGGTGGTCTTGAACCTTGTACTCGAAGGACCGCCTGGCGCAGAATGAACGAAGCTTGATTCACACACCGCTCCGCTGAAACGGAAAGCTCTGATGGCGCCCCACCGGGTTTCATCAGAACTTCCCCAAGACGTTGAAGCCGAAGGCATCGCCCGCTTCAACGTCTCCTTGGCAACCACCCAGGAGTCAGCATGGACGTGATCAGCAACTTTGCCGCTCGGTTCGAACGCAGCCGCGAAGAAGAACTCTCGATCGAGGAGTACCTCGCCGAGTGCAAGCGCAACCCGATTGCGTATGCGACCGCCGCCGAGCGCATGCTCAAGGCGATCGGCGAACCCAAGTTCGTCGACACGCGCAACGACCCGCGCATGTCGCGGCTGTTCGCGAACAAGGTCATCAAGATCTACCCTGCGTTCGCCGAGTTCTACGGCATGGAAGACGCGATCGAACAGGTCGTCTCGTACTTCCGCCATGCCGCCCAGGGCCTCGAGGAAAAGAAGCAGATCCTCTACCTGCTGGGCCCGGTCGGCGGCGGCAAGAGCTCGATCGCCGAGCGCCTGAAGCAGTTGATGGAGCACGTGCCGTTCTACGCGATCAAGGGGTCGCCGGTGAACGAATCGCCGCTCGGGCTGTTCGACCCGACCGAAGACGGGCCATTGCTCGAGAAGGAGTACGGCATCCCCGCGCGCTACCTGCAGCGCATCCTCAGTCCGTGGGCCGTCAAGCGCCTCGAAGAGTACGGCGGCGACATCCGCAAGTTCAAGGTCGTCAAGCGCCTGCCGAGCGTGCTGAAGCAGGTCGGCGTCGCGAAGACCGAGCCCGGCGACGAGAACAACCAGGACATCTCGGCACTGGTCGGCAAGGTCGACATCCGCAAGCTCGAGACCTATGCGCAGGACGACCCGGACGCCTACAGCTTCTCCGGCGGCCTGTGCCTGGCGAACCAGGGCCTGCTCGAGTTCGTCGAGATGTTCAAGGCGCCGATCAAGGTGCTGCACCCGCTGCTCACCGCCACGCAGGAAGGCAACTTCAAGGGCACCGAAGGCTTCGGCGCGATCCCGTTCGACGGCATCGTGCTCGCGCACAGCAACGAGAGCGAGTGGAAGACCTTCCGCAACAACAAGAACAACGAGGCGTTCCTCGACCGCATCTACATCGTCAAGGTGCCGTACTGCCTGCGCGTCTCGGAGGAAGTGAAGATCTACGAGAAGCTGCTGCGCGGCTCGTCCCTGGTCGACGCCAAGTGCGCCCCCGGGACGCTGAAGATGATGAGCCAGTTCGCGATGCTGACGCGTCTGAAAGAGCCCGAGAACTCGTCGCTGTACTCGAAGATGCAGATCTACGACGGCGAGAACCTCAAGGACACCGACCCGCGCGCCAAGAGCTACCAGGAGTACCGCGACTATGCCGGGGTCGACGAAGGCATGAGCGGCGTGTCGACGCGCTTCGCGTTCAAGATCCTTTCGAAGGTCTTCAACTTCGACCCGGCAGAAGTCGCCGCGAACCCGGTGCACCTGATGTACGTGCTCGAACAGCAGATCGAGCGCGAGCAATTCCCGGCGGAGCTCGAGCAGAAGTACCTGGGCTTCATCAAGGAACATCTGTCGGCCCGCTATGCCGAGTTCATCGGCAAGGAAATCCAGACTGCGTACCTGGAGAGCTACAGCGAGTACGGTCAGAACATCTTCGACCGCTACGTGACCTACGCCGACTACTGGATCCAGGACCAAGAGTACCGCGACACCGACACCGGCGAAGTGTTCGATCGCGCCTCGCTGAACGCCGAACTCGAGAAGATCGAGAAGCCCGCCGGCATCAGCAACCCGAAGGACTTCCGCAACGAGATCGTCAATTTCGTGCTGCGGGCGCGGGCCAGCAACGCCGGCAAGAACCCGCTGTGGACCAGCTACGAGAAGCTGCGCACCGTGATCGAGAAGAAGATGTTCTCGAACACCGAGGAGTTGCTGCCGGTCATCAGTTTCAACGCCAAGGCCAGCGCCGACGAGGCCAAGAAGCACGAGAACTTCGTCAACCGGATGGTCGAGAAGGGCTACACGGCCAAGCAGGTCCGTCTTCTTTGCGAGTGGTACCTGAGGGTGCGCAAGAGCAGCTGATCCGCCCGGGGCGACCAACGGAGTATTCATGCTTCAGCAGATCATCGATCGCAGGCTCGCAGGCAAGAACAAGTCGATCGGCAACCGCGAGCGCTTCCTGCGTCGCCACCACGCGCAGGTGCGCGATGCCGTGCGGCGCGCGGTCGACGGCCGCGGCATCCGCGACATGGAGCGCGGCGAAGACATCCGCATCCCGAAGAAGGACATCTCCGAGCCGGTATTCGGCCACGGCCCCGGCGGTACCCGCGAGATGGTGCACCCGGGCAACCAGGAGTACGTGACCGGCGACCAGATCGAGCGGCCCAAGGGCGGCGGCGGCAAGGGCAGCGGCAAGGGCGAGGCCGGCGACTCCGGGGAAGGTGAAGACGATTTCGTCTTCCACCTGACCAAGGAAGAGTTCATGCAGATCTTCTTCGACGATCTCGCGCTGCCACGCATGACGCAGACGCAGCTCGCCGAGACGCCCGAATGGAAGAGCCATCGCGCCGGCTTCGTCAGCGACGGCACGCCGAGCAACCTCAGCGTCGTGCGCTCGATGCGCGGCGCGATCGGACGACGGCTCGCCATCGGCGCGGGCTCGCGCGGTGAGTTGCGCGAACTCGAGGAGCAACTCGCCGCGCTGCTCCTCGAACCCGCCAGCGAATTGCGCGACGCGCACCGCGACGACCTGATGCTGCGCATCGATGCGCTGAAGAACCGGTTGTCGCGAATCCCCTACCTCGACCCGATCGACCTGCGCTTCCGCAGCCGCGTTCGCGTGCCGGTGCCGACCACCAAGGCGGTGATGTTCTGCCTGATGGACGTGTCAGGCTCGATGGACGAGGCGCGCAAGGAGCTGTCCAAGCGCTTCTTCATCCTGCTGTACCTGTTCCTGACGCGGCACTACGACAAGATCGAGCTGGTCTTCATCCGCCACCACACGCAGGCGCAGGAAGTGGACGAGGAGAACTTCTTCCACGCCCGCGAGACCGGCGGCACCGTCGTGTCGAGCGCGCTGGTGCTGATGGACGAGATCATCAAGGCGCGCTACTCGCCGACCGAATGGAACATCTACGGCGCGCAGGCCAGCGACGGCGACAACTGGCACCACGACAGCGGCCGCTGCCGCGAGATCCTGACCGAGAGCCTGCTGCCCGCCTGCCGCTATTTCGCGTACGTTCAGGTCGCGGAGGAAGAGCAAAACCTGTGGGAAGAGTACTCGCGCCTGCAGGAGAGCCACCCGGCGTTCGCGATGCGCAAGGTCACGCAGGCATCGCAGATCTACCCGGTCTTCCGCGAACTCTTCAAGAAGGAAGGCGCGGCGGCATGAGAAGGGCACCATCATGAGCACGTTCCCTGGTGAGCGGCGCGTCAGCGTCGAGCCGCCCACGCTTTATCCGCACGACCGCCGCAAGGCCGAGTTCGGCCCGCTCCAGGCGCCGCGCCCGCCCGGCCCGCGCCCCGCCGCACCGCTTCCGGACCCGAGCGACTGGAGCTTCGAGCTGATCGAGCAATATCACGAGGCCATCCGCGCGACTGCGGCGCGCTTCGGCCTCGACACCTACGCGAACCAGCTCGAGATCATCACCGCCGAACAGATGATGGACGCCTACGCGTCGATCGGCATGCCGGTGAACTACCGCCACTGGAGCTACGGCAAGGAGTTCATCGCCAACGAGAAGAACTACAAGCGCGGCCACATGGGGCTGGCGTACGAGATCGTCATCAACTCAGACCCCTGCATCAGCTACCTGATGGAGGAGAACACGACCGCGATGCAGGCACTGGTCATCGCCCACGCCGCCTACGGCCACAACAGCTTCTTCAAGGGCAACTACCTCTTCAAGCTGTGGACCGACGCGTCGTCGATCATCGACTACCTCGTCTACTCGAAGAACTACATCGCCGAGTGCGAGGAAAAGCACGGCCTCGGCCCGGTCGAGGAACTGCTCGACAGCTGCCACGCGTTGCAGAACTACGGCGTCGACCGCTATCGCCGCCCGAGCAAGCTCTCGTTCGCCGAGGAACTCGAGCGTCGCAAGGACCGACTGGCACACGCACAGTCGCAGGTCAACGACATCTGGCGCACGCTGCCTCGCAAGGCCGAGAAGACCGGCGAAGCCGCCGAGGTCAAGCGCTTCCCGGCCGAGTTGCAGGAGAACATCCTGTACTTCATCGAGAAGAACGCACCGCTGCTCGAACCGTGGCAGCGCGAGATCGTGCGCATCGTGCGCAAGATCGCGCAATATTTCTATCCGCAGCGCCAGACGCAGGTAATGAACGAAGGTTGGGCGACGTTCTGGCATCACCACCTGCTGAACACGATGTACGACGACGGGTATCTGACCGATGGCGTGATGATCGAGTGGCTCAAGTCGCACACCAACGTGATCTACCAGCCACCGGTCGGGCACCGCGCGTACAGCGGCATCAACCCGTACGCGCTCGGCTTCGCGATGTACACCGACATCAAGCGCATCTGCGAGAACCCGACCGACGAGGACCGCGAGTGGTTCCCGAACTTCGCCGGCCAGCCCTGGCTGCCGACGCTCGACCATGCGATGCGCAACTTCAAGGACGAGAGCTTCGTCGGCCAGTACCTGTCGCCCAAGCTGATGCGCGACCTGCGCCTGTTCGCGATCCTTGACGACGAAAAGGCCGAGAACCTGCAGGTCTCGGCGATCCACGACCCGTCGGGGTTCAAGCGGCTGCGCGAGGCGCTGTCGAAGCAGTACGACCTCAGCTCCCGCGAGCCCGACATCCAGGTCTGGAACGTGAATCTGCGCGGCGACCGCTCATTGACGCTGCGCCACACACGCCACAACAACCGCCCGCTGCACGAGAGCTCGCACGAGGTGCTGAAGCACGTGGCGCGGCTGTGGGGCTTCGGCGTGCACCTCGAGAGCGTGGACAGTTCGGGGACGAGTCAGCAGACCTTGTCGGTCCCGGCGCCGACCAGTTGAGCGCGCGGTCAGAGCGAGAAGATCTTCCCGGGGTTCATGATGTTCTTCGGGTCGAGCGCGCGCTTGACCGTGCGCATCATGTCGATCGCACCGGCGCCCGCCTCGTTGACGAGGAAATCCATCTTGTGCAGCCCGATGCCGTGCTCGCCACTGCAGGTGCCCTGCACGTCGATCGCCCGCTGCACCAGTTCCTGATTCAACCGCTCGGCCAGTTCGCGCTCGGCCGGCACGGTCGGATCGACCAGATAGGCGATGTGGAAGTTGCCGTCGCCCACGTGGCCGACGATGTAGTGCTGCATGCCGGCGGTAGTGGCCGCCTCGGAGGCCGTCGTCACGCACTCTGCCAAGCGCGAGATCGGCACGCAGGTGTCCGTGCTCACCGTGCGGCAGCCCGGCTTCATCTGCGCGCCGGCGAAATAGGCGTGGTGACGTGCGGTCCACAACCGGGTGCGCTCCTCCGGCGTCGTCGCCCACTGAAAGCCGGAGCCGCCGAACTCGCTCGCGATGTCCTGCACCGTCGCGGCCTGCTCGGCGACGCTCGCCTCGCTGCCGTGGAACTCCATCAGCAGCAGCGGTGACTCCGGCAGGCTCAGCTTGTCGTGGCGGTTCACGGCGCGCACCGCGTGCGCGTCGAGCAACTCGCAGCGTGCGATCGGAATGCCCATCTGGATGATCTGGATCGTCGTGCGCACCGCCGCGTCGATGCTGGGGAAAGTGCAGGTCGCCGCCGAGATCGCCTCGGGCAGCGGGTACAGGCGCAGCGTGATCTCCGTCATCACGCCCAGCGTGCCTTCGCTGCCGACCATCAGGCGCGTCAGGTCGTAGCCGGCGGACGACTTGCGCGCGCGCGTGCCGGTGTGGATCGTCTCGCCGCTGGCGGTCACCACGGTTAGTCCGAGCACGTTCTCGCGCATCGTGCCGTAGCGCACCGCGTTCGTGCCGCTGGCCCGCGTCGCACTCATGCCGCCCAGGCTCGCGTCCGCGCCCGGGTCGATCGGGAAGAACAATCCGGTGTGGCGGATCTCGTTGTTCAGCTGCATCCGCGTGACGCCGGCCTGCACGGTCACCGTCAGGTCCTCCGGTTGCACCGCGATGATCCTGTTCATGCGCGACAGGTCGATGCTGATGCCGCCCTGCACCGCGAGAAGATGACCTTCGAGCGACGAGCCGACGCCGAACGGAATCACCGGCACCGCATGCTGGTCGGCCAGCTTGACCAACGCTGCGACGTCCTCGGTGCTCTCGCAGTACACCACCGCCTCGGGCGGCGGCGCGTCGATCGGCGACTCGTCGCGGCCATGCTGCTCGCGCACCGCCAGCGCCGTCGAGCAGCGCACGCCGAAGTGCGCCTGCAGCGCAGCCAACATCGCGGCCGGCACGGGACGCGGCTCCAGGCGGGGCAACAGGTGGGCGGGCAGCGGTGCGTTCATGCGGGTCTCCGTGGCCACGCGAGGCATGACCGAATGTCGATTGTGCCAAGGTCGACGCGCCGCGCTAGCATCCGCCGATGGCCAACCGACTCTCCCAGATCGCGACGCGCACCGGCGACGATGGCACCACCGGCCTCGGCGACGGCACGCGCGTGCCGAAAGACCACCTGCGCGTGCAGGCAATGGGCGATGTCGACGAGCTGAACTCGCAGCTCGGGGTGCTGCTGGCCGAGCCACTGCCGGCCGACGTGCGCGAGCTGCTGGTCGTGATCCAGCACGAGCTGTTCAACCTCGGCGGCGAGCTGTCGATCCCGGGCTTCGAGCTGCTGAAGGCCGCCGCGGTGTTGCGGCTCGACGAGGCACTTGCGCACTACAACGACCAGTTGCCGCGCCTGAAGGAGTTCATCCTGCCGGCCGGCACGCGCAGCGCGGCGCTCGCGCATGTCGGGCGCACCATCGCTCGCCGAGCCGAGCGCGCAGTCGTGGCGCTGACGGCCGCCGACGCGGTGCGCGCGGAGCCGCGCCACTACCTGAACCGCCTGTCCGACCTGCTGTTCGTACTCGCGCGCGTCCTGAACCGGGCCAACCTCGACGGCCTGGGCGGCGACGACGTGTACTGGAAGAGCGAGCGCCTCGCGCGCGACACCGCCGGCGACGAACCCGCCGCTTGAGCCTACTGCTTGACCGGCGGCGTCGCGCCGACCGCGAACTCGGCGAACGACAGGAAGCTGTCGCGGTCGCGGTCGAGCTCGTCGAAGCGCGCAGCGATTTCGGGGAAGCGCTGCGCCTCGTCGCGGGACAGCTTGCCGTCGCCGTTGGTGTCGGCGCGCGCGAAGGCGGCCTCGATCGCTTCCCGGTCGACGGCCGACAACTCGGCCGCGGCCGGCAACGCCGTCGCGAGCAGCCCGGCCAGCAGCATCAACAGGCCAACTTGCAGCGGCCGAACCAGCTTGTCAGGCATCTCGTAGGTTCCATGCGCCGCTCCGGGCGCCAACGGCGATGATCGATTGGACCTGCTCGGCCGCCGCCGCGCCAGTCCGCTTGCGCACCATTACGTCGGTTACCGACGCCGCGGGCCGATTCACTTCAGCGCGGCGCGTGACTTCACCGCCTCGCTGAGGACGTCCAGCACCTCGAGCGAATGCTCCCAGCCGATGCACGCGTCGGTGATGCTTTTGCCGTACTCGAGCTTGGCCGGGTCGTCCTTGCCGGCGCTGAACTTCTGCGCGCCCGCCTGCAGGTGGCTCTCGACCATCACGCCGAAGATGCAGCGGCTGCCGGCGCGCATCTGCGCGGCCACGTCGCGCGCCACGTCGACCTGACGCTCGTGCTGCTTGCTGCTGTTGGCGTGGCTGCAGTCGACCATCAGCGTGCAGTCGAGCTTGGCGGCTTCGATCTCCTTGCAGGCCGCTGCCACGTGCGCGGCGTCGTAGTTCGGCGCCTTGCCGCCGCGCAGGATCACGTGGCAGTCCCTGTTGCCGCGCGTCTCGACGATCGCGACCTGGCCGTTCTTGTGGACGGACAGGAAGTGGTGCGGCCGCGCCGCCGCCTGGATCGCATCGATCGCGATCCGGATGTTGCCGTCGGTGCCGTTCTTGAAGCCGATCGGCGCCGACAGGCCCGACGCCAGCTCGCGGTGCACCTGGCTCTCGGTGGTGCGCGCGCCGATCGCGCCCCACGAGATCAGGTCGCCGATGTACTGCGGCGAGATCACGTCCAGGAATTCGCTGCCGGCCGGCATGCCCGAGCGGTTGATCTCCAGCAGCAGCTGGCGCGCGATGCGCAGGCCTTCGTCGATGCGATAGCTCTCGTCGAGGTACGGGTCGTTGATCAGGCCCTTCCAGCCGACCGTCGTGCGCGGCTTCTCGAAGTAGACCCGCATCACGATCTCCAGCGTGTCCTTGTACTTGTCGCGCTGCACCAGCAGCCGGCGCGCGTACTCGGCGGCGGCGACCGGGTCGTGGATCGAGCAGGGGCCCATGATGACGAGCAGCCGGTCGTCCTTTTTCTGCATGATCCGGCGGATCGCAGCGCGGGTGTTGCCGATCAGCGTCTCGACCGGGGTGCCGGCGATCGGGAAGAAGCGGATCAGGTGCTCCGGCGGCGGCAGCGGCGTCACGTCCTCGATCCGCTGGTCGTCGGTCTGGCTGGTGCGTTCGCTGTGCGCATACCAACCCTCGGCGGATGCGGTGTTCGTCTTGTTCGTCATGGCTTTGCTCCTGAAGGGGGATTCGAGTTCGTGCAGGCGAAAAAAAACCGCCGGGGGTGAGCCCGGCGGTTTTCGGAGATTCTTTGGCGCTTTACTTGGCGTGTGCGCTGGCCTCTCCGGCCGCAGGGCGGTGGGAGCTCCAAAAGTACGCGAAGTAAACGGCGCGGGAATTCATGGCCGCGAATGTAGCACAGCGTCTCGCCCCCGCCGTGCTCAGGCAGTGCCGCCGACCGTGAGGCGGTCGATGCGCAACGTGGGCTGGCCGACGCCGACCGGCACGCTCTGCCCTTCCTTGCCGCACACGCCCACGCCCGGGTCGAGCTTCATGTCGTTGCCGATCATGCTGACGCGGGTCAGCGCATCGGGCCCGTTGCCGATGATGGTCGCCCCCTTCACCGGGTACTGGATCTTGCCGTTCTCGACCCAGAATGCCTCGCTCGCCGAGAACACGAACTTGCCGCTCGTGATGTCGACCTGGCCGCCGCCGAAGTTGGTGGCGTACAGGCCGCGCTTGAGGCCGGCGACGATCTCTTCCCTGGTCTTGTCGCCGCCCAGCATGTAGGTGTTGGTCATGCGCGGCATCGGCACCGCGGCGTAGCTCTCGCGGCGGCCGTTGCCGGTCGGCGCGACGCCCATCAGGCGCGCGTTCATCGAGTCCTGGATGTAGCCCTTCAGGATGCCGTCCTCGATCAGCACGTTGCGCTGCGAGGCGTTGCCCTCGTCGTCGACGTTGAGCGAGCCGCGCCGGTCGGGGATGGTACCGTCGTCGAGCACCGTCACGCCCTTGGCGGCGACGCGCTGGCCGACACGGCCGCTGAACGCGCTGCTGCCCTTGCGGTTGAAGTCACCTTCGAGGCCGTGGCCGATCGCCTCGTGCAGCAGCACGCCCGGCCAGCCCGGCCCGAGCACCACGCTCATCTCGCCGGCCTTCGCGGGCCGCGATTCGAGGTTGGTCAGCGCCGCGGTGACGGCGTCCTGCACGTAGCCCTCGATCACGTCGTCGTGGAAGTAGCCGAAGCCGAAGCGCCCGCCACCGCCGCCCGAGCCGACCTCGCGGCGCAACTCGCCGCCGATCGTCTGCTCGGCGATCACCGTGACGCTCAGGCGCACCAGCGGGCGCACGTCCGCGGCCAGGGTGCCGTCGGCGCGCGCGACCATCACCACGTCGTACTCGCCGGCCAGGCCCGCCATCACCTGCACGATGCGCGGGTCCTTGGAGCGTGCCAGCTTCTCGACCTTCTCGAGCAGCGCGACCTTCTGCGTGCTGTCCAGCGTCGCGATCGGATCCATCGGCGCGTAGAGCACTCGGCTCGCGCCGACCTTCTGCTTCGTGCCGACCTTGACCTTGCGGCTCTGGCCGGCCGCGGCGATCGTGCGCACCGTCGTCGCGGCGTCCATCAGAGCGGCCTCGGTGATGTCGTCCGAGTACGCGAACGCGGTCTTCTCGCCGGCAACCGCGCGCACGCCGACGCCCTGGTCGATGCCGAAGCTGCCGCTCTTGACGATGCCCTCCTCCAGGCTCCAGCCCTCGCTGCGGGTGTACTGGAAGTAGAGGTCGGCGTCGTCGATGCGGTGCGTCGCGATCGTCGCGAGCGCCTTGGCCAGCGTGGCCTCGCTCAGGCCGAACGGCTCGAGCAGCAGCGAGCGGGCAACGGCCAGGCGTTCGATCGTGGGTTCGCGAGAGATCATCGGAGCGTCCTGAAGCGGGGTGCGGCGATTGTAGGAGTCGGCCCCGCGGGACGCGCGCGCGGCCGCGCTTGGCCCTGCGCACGGCAGGCGCTGCAGTTCAGCGTGAGGACGAGAACGCCGCGGCAAGGAAGTCGAACACGAGCTTGAGCCGCGGCGTGCCGCGCAACTCGCGGTGCGCCGTGAGCCACAACGGCAGCGGCGGCACCGGGATCTTCGGCAGCACCCGCACCAGTTGCGGCGACAGGGCCGCGACGCGCACCATGCCGACGCCGATCCCCAGCCCCGCGAGCACCGCGTGCCAGGCCACGATCTGGTTGTCGCAGCGGAAGGCGAACATCTTCTTGCCGACCTGGAACCCGGCGTCGCGAAAGCCGCGCAGCATCTGGTCCGAACGGTCGTAGCCGACCCATTCGTGCCGCTCCAGCGTCGCTGGCGTCGGCTGGCCGTGCGCCAGCACGTAGTCGCCATGGGCGTACAGCGCCAGCGGTTGGTCGGGCAGGCGGCGCGCAATGAGCGTGCCCTGTTGCGGCCGGACCCATGCGCAGCGCGATGTCGGCCTCGCGTTCGAGCAGGTTCTCGACCGCGTTGCTGGCCACCAGTTCGACCTGGATCTCCGGGTGCGTGGCGCGCAGGGCGCGCAGCATGTCCGGCAGCAGGTAGGCGCTGACCATCTCGCTGGCGGTGATGCGCACCGTGCCGGCCAGCGCCTGAGAACGGCCGGCCGCCACCATCGCGAGCTGTTGCGCGTGCTCGCGCATGCGCTCGGCCGGCTCGCGCAGGGCCGTGCCCGCGTCGGTCAGGCGCACGCCGCGCGTCGTGCGCTCGAACAGCGCATGCCCGAGTTGGGCCTCGAGTTGCGCGATCTGCCGGCTCAGCGTCGGCTGGCTGCTGCCGAGCGCCTGTGCCGCGCGGCTCATCGAGCCGCTGGTCGCGACCTCGAGAAACGCGCGCAGCAGACTCCAGTCCGGCTCGGCACGAGCCGGTGATCCGACGATCTTGCTATTCATCGATGAATGACGTTCATGCAACGGAGTCGATTGTGCATCGCGCCGCCGCGTCCAAGAATCATGTCATTCGATCCACCATCCAGCGAGATCCGCCATGTCATCCACCGTCCTGATCCTCGGCGCCGCCGGTCGCATCGGCCAGTTGCTGGCGCTCGCCTTTGCCTCGGCCGGCTGGCACGTGCGCGCCCAGTCCCGCAAGCCCCTGCCGGTCACGCTCGCAACGCACAGCCGCATCCAGCCGGTCCGGTGCGACGCGACCGACAACACCGCGCTGGCGGCCGCAGCCCAAGGCTGCATCACAATCGTCAACGCGCTGAATCCGGTCTATACCGAGTGGGACCGCCTGGCGCTGCCGCTGGCCGACGCGGCGCTCGCCGCGGCCCGCGCCAGCGGCGCCCTGCTGATGCTGCCCGGCAACGTCTACAACTTCGGCCGCGACCTCCCGCCGGTGCTGACGCCGGACACGCCCGAACGTGGCGACGTGCCGAAGGCGCGGATCCGCATCGAGATGGAGGCGCGCCTGGCCGCCGCCGCGCTCGACGGTGTCGACAGCGTCGTGATCCGCGCCGGCGACTTCTTCGGTGGCCCGGGGCCGGGCACGTGGTTCGACATGGCACTCGCGTCCAAGCTCGGCAAGGACCGGTTCGTCTACCCCGGCCGCGCAGACGTCGCCCACGCCTGGGCCTACCTGCCGGACCTGGCACAAACCTTCGTGAAGGTGGCGGAACGCCGCCAGCAGTTGCGCGGTCACCGGCGACTGCACTTCGCCGGCCACACACTGACCGGCGAGGACTTCAAGTGGGCGTTCGAGGCCCAGACCGGCCGCACGCTGCGGCGCGTCGACCTCCCGTGGACGCTGATCCGACTGGTGTCGCCGTTCGTCCCGATGTGGCGCGAACTGCAGACGATGCGCTACCTGTGGCAGCGCCCGCACGCGCTCGACGATTCGGCACTGCGTGCGCTGATCGGCCCCGTGCCGCACACACCGCTGCCGCAGGCGCTGCATGCGGCGCTGGTCGAACTCGACGCGCCGCTCGCCCCGCCGCTGAGCGCGGCCGGCGCAGCGGCGCGCTGAGGTGCCCTACTCGTCGGCGGCGGCGTTCTTCAGTGCCAGCGCACGCTCGTAGAGCGCGTTGCGCGGCGCGCCGGTGAGTTCGGCCGCAAGCGCGACAGCCTGCTTCAGCGGCAGCGCCGCCATCAACGTGCGCAGCGTCGCGTCATGGGCCGGCGCGGTGGCGTCGGGCTCGGCGGCGGCGAGCGCGTGCACGACCAGCACGAACTCGCCGCGGCTGCGGTTCGCGTCCGACGCGAGCCACGCCGGCAGCGCGTTCGCGGGCAGCGTCTGCACGGTTTCGAACTGCTTGGTCAGCTCGCGGCACACCGTCACCGCGCGACCTGTGCACGCTTCGGCCAGAGCGGACGCGAGCGCGTCGATTCGGTGCGGCGCCTCGAACAGCACCTGCGTGCGCGCATCGCCCGCCAGGCGCTTCAGTGCCAGCGCGCGCTCGCCGCTGCGCTGCGGCAGGAAGCCGACGAAGGTGAACGGTCCGCCGAGTGCATCGCCGGCCACGCTCATCGCGGCCACGGCGCTGCTGGCGCCCGGGATCGGCAGCGCCCGGTAGCCGGCAGCCTGAACCGCCGCGACCAGCGCCGCGCCCGGGTCGCTGATCGCCGGCGTGCCGGCGTCGCTGATGTAGGCGACGCGCTCGCCGCGCGCCAGGCGAAGCAGCACGCCCGCCGCAGCTTCGCGCTCGTTGTGCTCATGGACCGCCAGCAGGGACTTGGCCTCGATGCCGAGCTGGCGCAGCAGCGGCCCGCTGTGGCGCGTGTCCTCGCAGGCCACGGCGTCGACCAGCCCGAGCACATGGATCGCACGCAGCGTGATGTCGGCCAGGTTGCCGATCGGCGTGGCGACCACGTACAGTGCGCCGGTGGGGTACTGCTGCGCGCCGGCCGCATGGGCGACCGCGGACTGCAGCATCGAGAGCGAGTCGGCGGGGGATGAGGGCACGGCGGTTCCGGGTATGACGACCAAAGAGAGTGGCGACGCCGCCGAGGCGCGCGCCCTGGCGCACCTGCTGGCCCAGGGCCTGACCCTGGTGCGCCGCAATTATCGGGTCGCGCGCGGCCCGAACGCACGCGGCGGCGAGATCGACCTGATCCTGCGCGAGCGCGACGGCACGCTGGTGTTCGCCGAGGTCCGCGCGCGGCGCTCGGCCAGTCACGGCGGCGCCGCAGCGAGCGTGTCCGCCGTCAAGCAGCGCAGCCTCATCCTCGCGGCGCAGTATTTCCTGCGCACCCTGCGCACCGTGCCCCCTTGCCGCTTCGACGTGGTCGCGATCGACGGCGCACGGATCGAGTGGCTGCGCGGTGCGTTCGACGCCTGAGCGACACGCCCGGGCGCGGGACTACGGCGCGCCATTGGCCGTTCCCACAGCCGCCAGGGCACGGCAGGACTAAGCTGCGTGCATGAATCCATCGTCCGCCCCGATCACCGGCATGGCCGAAGCGCTCGCGGCGGTGTTGCTCGTTGCCGTGGCGGTCAGCCTGCGGCCGCTGCGTTGCATCGGTCCTGCCGGGCCTGCCTGGGTCTGGGTCGGGACCTGGGCGGCGATGCCGGTCCTGTGGTCGCTCGATCGATTGCTCGCGAATCCGATCGTGCCGGTCATGTCGCTCGCGCCCTTGTCCGTGCTGCTCGCCGGCTGGCCGCTGACCGTCGTGATGATGGCGCCCATGGCCCTGTTGGCCGGGCTGGCCGGGCACCTCGAGCCGTTCGAGGCGGTCCACCGGTTGCTGTGGCTGGGCCTGGCGCCCGCCACGCTGACGCTCCTGCTCGGTGCGGCGTCCCGGCGCTGGCTGCCCCGGCACCTGTTCATCTACATCCTCGTGCGCGGCTTTTTCGCGATCATCGTTGCACTGGCGCTGGCGGGAGCCGCCGCGCTCGCCGTCGCGCCCACGGTCTGGCCGGCGAGCGGGCTCGCACGGGGCGACCAGTGGCTCGGCACCCTGCTGGCAGCCTTCGGCGAAGCGACCATCAGCGGGCTCGTGGTGGCCGCACTGGTCGCGTTTCGGCCGCATCATCTCTCGACCTACACGGACCGCCTGTACCTGCCCCGCTGACGCCGCGTCGCGGGAACTGGCGCGCCAGGACCGTGTCATATGATCCGTGGTCATGCTTGAACAACGAATCCAACAGCAGTTCTTCGACAGCGCCGACCTGAAGTACGCCGCCGCCGAAGTTCTCGCGAAGCCCATCGCCGACGCCGTCAGCGCCCTGGTCGGCAGCATCACCGCGGGCGGCAAGGTGCTGGCCTGCGGCAACGGCGGCTCGGCCGCCGACGCGCAGCACTTCGCGGCCGAGTTCGTCGGCCGCTTCGAGCGCGAGCGGCCCGGCCTGGCGGCGATCGCGCTGACGACCGACAGCTCGATCTTGACCGCGATCGGCAACGACTACGACTTCAACGCCATCTTCTCGAAGCAGGTGCAGGCGCTGGGCGCGCCCGGCGACGTGCTGCTGGCGATCAGCACCAGCGGCAACTCCGCCAACGTGATCGCGGCGATCGAGGCGGCCCGCGCGAAGGAGATGGTCGTGATCGCGCTGACCGGCCACAAGGGCGGCAAGATCCGCGAGATGCTGACCGAGACCGACGTGCTCATCTGCGTACCGCACGAGCGCACCGCGCGCATCCAGGAGGTGCACCTGCTGACAGTGCATTGCCTGTGCGATGCGGTCGACCTGCAACTGCTCGGCGAACAGGAAAACACATGACTCCCAAGACTTCCATCTGGCGCCTGAGCGCGCTGCTCGGCGCCGTCGTCGCCTCCACCGCACTCACCGCCTGCGCGCCGCTGCTGCTGGGGGGCGCGATCGTCGGCAGCTCGATGGTCGTCACCGATCGTCGCAGTTCCGGCGCGCAGGTCGACGACCAGGCGATCGAGCTGAAGGCCACCAAGCGCATCAACGAGACCATCGGCGACCGCGGCAACGTCAGCACCACCAGCTACAACCGTATCGTGCTGCTGACCGGGGCGGTGACCAACGAGGCCGACAAGGCCGCCGTCGAGCGCGTCGTCTCGGCGATCGAGGGCGTGCGCTCGGTCGTCAACGAGGTCGCGATCGGGCCGACCGCGTCGTTCGGCAACCGCTCGAACGACACGCTGCTGACCAGCAAGGTCAAGGCCAGCATGGTCGACGCGAAGGACGTTCAGGCGAGCGCCTTCAAGGTCGTGACCGAGCGTGGCATCGTCTACCTGATGGGCCGCGTCACCGAGCGCGAGGCCACCCGCGCCGGCGACATCGCCCGCGGTGTCGGTGGCGTGCAGAAGGTCGTGAAGGTCTTCGAGATCGTCACCGAGGCCGAGCTGAACGATCTGCAGCCCAAGCCCGGCGCCGCGCCCAAGACTTGATCGCGCGCCGGCGTGTGACTCAGCGCAGGCGGCGCAGCAGGCTCGAAGTGTCGAGCCGGTTGCCGCCCTGGGCCTGGATGTCGGCGTAGAACTGGTCGACCAACGCGGTCACCGGCAGGCGCGCACCGTTGCGCTTGGCCTCGTCGAGCGCGATGCCGAGGTCCTTGCGCATCCAGTCGACCGCGAAGCCGAAGTCGAATTGGTCGTCGATCATCGTCGGCCCGCGGTTGTCCATCTGCCAGCTCTGGGCGGCGCCCTTGCCGATCACGCCGAGCACCGCCTTCATGTCCAAGCCGGCCTTCGTGCCGAAGGCGATCGCCTCGGCCAGCCCCTGCACCAGCCCGGCGATCGCGATCTGGTTGACCATCTTCGCGAGCTGGCCGGCACCGCTTTCGCCGAGCAGCGTCACCGCCTTCGAGAAGGCCATCGCGACCGGCTGGATCGCCGCGAAAGCGGCCGCGTCGCCGCCGCACATCACCGTCAGCGCGCCGTTGATCGCACCGAGGTTGCCGCCCGAGACCGGCGCGTCGATGAACTGCAGACCGCGCGCCTGCGCGGCTGCGCCCAGTTCGCGCGCGACCTCGGCCGAGGCCGTCGTGTGGTCGACGAAGATCGCGCCGGGCGCCATGGCGGCCAGCGCGCCGTCGTCGCCGAGCACGACCGAGCGCAGGTCATCGTCGTTGCCGACGCAGCAGAACACGATCTCCGCGCCGGTCGCGGCGGCCCGCGGCGTCGCGGCAGCGGCGTGCCCGTGTTCGGCCGTCCACTGCGCGGCTTTCGCCGGCGAGCGGTTGTAGACCGTCACGGTGTGGCCGGCCGCGGCCAGGTGTCCAGCCATCGGGTAGCCCATCACGCCGAGGCCGAGGAAGGCGACACGGCGTGCCGGAGTGGGTTCGTAGGTCCTGGTGCTCATCGAGGGGTTCCTTGAAATGCGAAGCGGCCTCCGAAGAGGCCGCCGGAATGGTGTGCGCGAAGCCTACACGATGGTGAGGTGTTCGGTGCCGGCGGAGAGATCGCTGCTGCGTGCGCGCTGGCTGTGCAGCTTGATCTGAAGCCGCAGGTCGTTGACCGAATCGGCGTTGCGCAGCGCATCCTCGAACGTGATCGCGTGGCCCTCGTACAGGTCGAACAGCGCCTGGTCGAAGGTCTGCATGCCGAGCTCGCGCGAGCGCTTCATGATTTCCTTGATCTCGGAGACCTCGCCCTTGAAGATCAGGTCGGAGATCAGCGGCGTGTTGAGCATGATCTCGACCGCGGCGACGCGGCCTCGCCCTTCCTGGCGCGGCATCAGGCGCTGCGAGATCAGCCCCTTCAGGTTCAGCGACAAGTCCATCAGCAGCTGCGCGCGCCGCTCTTCCGGGAAGAAGTTGATGATCCGGTCCAGCGCCTGGTTGGCGCTGTTGGCGTGCAGCGTGGCCAGGCACAGGTGGCCGGTCTCGGCGAACGCCACCGCGTGCTCCATCGTCTCGCGGTCGCGGATCTCGCCCATCAGGATCACGTCCGGCGCCTGGCGCAGCGTGTTCTTCAGCGCCTGCTCCCAGCCCTCGGTGTCGATGCCGACCTCGCGCTGCGTGATGATGCAGTTCTTGTGCGGGTGCACGAACTCGACCGGATCCTCGATGGTGATGATGTGGCCGAACGAGTTCTCGTTGCGGTAGTCGACCATCGCCGCCAGCGAGGTGCTCTTGCCCGAGCCGGTAGCGCCGACGAAGATCACCAGGCCACGCTTGGTGACCGCCACGTCCTTCAGCACCTGCGGCAGGTTCAGGCTGTCGATCGTCGGCAGCGTCTGCGGGATCGTCCGCATCACCATCCCGATGTTGCTCTGCTGCACGAACGCGTTGACGCGGAAGCGCCCGATGCCCTGCGGCGCGATCGCGAAGTTGCATTCCTTGGTGCGCTCGAATTCCGCCGCCTGCTTGTCGTTCATGATCGACCGCGTCAGCGCCAGCGTGTGCTGGCTGGTCAGCGGCTGCGGCGAGACCTTGGTGACCTTGCCGTCGACCTTGATCGCGGGCGGAAAGTCGGCCGTGATGAACAGGTCCGAGCCGTTGCGCGACACCATCAGCCGCAGCAGGTCGTTGATGAACTTGGAAGCCTGATCGTGTTCCATGACAGGGTCCTAGCCGGGGAAGTTTTCGGGGAACTTGGCCTTGCCGCGCGCCTCGGCGGGCGAGATGACGTTGCGCCGCACCAGGTCGGAAAGATTCTGATCCAGCGTCTGCATGCCCATCGCATTGCCGGTCTGGATCGACGAATACATCTGCGCGATCTTCGCCTCGCGGATCAGGTTGCGGATCGCCGCGGTGCCCAGCATGATCTCGTGCGCCGCGACGCGCCCGCCACCGTCCTTGGTCTTGCACAGCGTCTGCGAGATCACGCCGATCAGCGACTCCGACAGCATCGCGCGGACCATTTCCTTCTCGGCCGCGGGGAAGACGTCGACCACGCGGTCGATCGTCTTGGCCGCGCTCGAGGTGTGCAGCGTGCCGAACACCAGGTGGCCGGTCTCGGCGGCGGTCAGCGCCAGCCGGATGGTTTCCAGGTCACGCAGCTCGCCGACCAGGATCGCGTCCGGGTCCTCGCGCAGCGCACTGCGCAGCGCGTTGTTGAAGCTCAGCGTGTGCGGGCCGACCTCGCGCTGGTTGATCAGGCACTTCTTCGACTCGTGGACGAACTCGATCGGGTCTTCCACCGTCAGCACGTGGCCAAACTCGTTTTCGTTCAGGTGGTTGACCATCGCCGCCAGCGTGGTCGACTTGCCGGAGCCGGTCGGCCCGGTCACCAGCACCAGGCCGCGCGGCTTCAGCGACAGCTCGGCGAACACCTTCGGCGCGTTGAGCTGCTCCAGCGTCAGGATCTTCGACGGGATCGTCCGGAAGACGGCGCCGGCGCCGCGGTTCTGGTTGAACGCGTTGACGCGGAAGCGCGCCAGGCCCTGGATCTCGAACGAAAAGTCGCACTCCAGCGTTTCTTCATACGCCTTGCGCTGCGAGTCGTTCATGATGTCGTACACCATGCCGTGGACCTGCTTGTGGTCCAGCGGATCGATGTTGATGCGGCGCACGTCGCCGTGCACCCGGATCATCGGCGGCAGCCCCGCCGACAAATGGAGGTCGGACGCCTTGTTCTTGACCGAAAAAGCCAGCAGCTGGGTGATGTCCATGAATCCGTGGGTAGGTTGGCGCGAAGTGCGGTGAACCAGACGGCAGGCTAGGCTCACCCTAAGCCCTGCGGGATACTTCGGCGCATTATGGCGATGATCGCAGACAACTTACAACAAGTGCACGAGCGCGTGGCCGCTGCGTGCACGCAGGCCACGAGGCCCGTGCGAAGCGTCACGTTGCTGGTGGTGAGCAAGACCTTCGATGCGGGCGCAGTTCGCGAGGCTGTTGCGGCCGGCGAGCACCGTTTCGGTGAGAACTACGTGCTCGAGGGCGTCGAGAAGATCGCTGCGCTGGCCGATCTGCGCGCGCAGCTCGAATGGCACCTGATCGGGCCGCTGCAGTCGAACAAGACCCGCATCGTCGCCGAGCAATTCGACTGGGTGCATTCGGTCGACCGACTCAAGATCGCGCAGCGGCTGTCCGAGCAGCGCCCCGCCCACCTGCCGCCGCTGCAGGTCTGCCTGCAGGTCAACATCAGCGGTGAACCCAGCAAGAGCGGGCTGAGGCCCGACGAGGTGCCCGATGTCGCCCGCGCGGTCGACATGCTGCCCCGGCTGACGTTGCGCGGGCTGATGGCCATTCCCGAACCCGCCACCGACCTGGCCGCCCAGCGCGCACCGCACCGCGCGCTGCGCGAACTGCTGACGCGCCTGCGCGCCGGTGGGTTGACGGGCCTGGACACCTTGTCAATGGGCATGAGCGCCGACCTCGAGGCGGCGATCGCCGAGGGCGCAACGATCGTGCGCATCGGCAGCGCGATCTTCGGCGCGCGGCGTACCGCGGCCTGACCAGCCTGTTCAGTCGGGGCGAAGCGCCAGCGTCATGAACACGCTGTTCACGTCTTCCACATAGCTGGCGAACGGCCCGGCGCGGACGAACCCGACGCTTTCGTACAGGCGATGTGCCGGCGCGAACGCCGCGACCGAGCCCGTCTCCAGGCTCAGCCGCTCATAGCCGCGCGACCTCGCCACATCGAGGATGTGCATCAGCAGCGCACGCCCTGCACCGGTGCGGCGGCGCGCCTCGGGCGTGCGCATCGACTTGATCTCGCCATGCGTCGGGCTCAGCTCCGACAGCGCGCCGCAGCCCATCAGCTCCCCGTCTTCCCAGGCCGACCAGAACGTGATGCCGGGCGCACGCAGCTTGGCGAGATCGAGCGCGTGCACGCTTTCGGGTGGCCCGAGCGCATGCATGTTGCGCAAGTGCTCCTTGAGCAGCGCATGGATCTCGGGGCGGGACAGGTCGTCGAGTTCGATTCTCATCGTCGGCTCAGAGGGGCAGCAGGGTCGTATTCTTCACCTCTTCCATCACCGCGTAGGTGCGCGTCTCGCGCACGCCGGGCAGCGCCCAGATCACCGAGCCGACGAAGCCGCGGTAGGCGTTCATGTCGGCCACGCGGGTCTTGATCAGGTAGTCGAAGCCCCCCGCGACGAGGTGGCATTCGAGGATCTCCGGCCGCACCTGCACCGCGGCCTTGAAGATGTTCATCGCGTCGTGGGTGGTGCGGTCAAGCACCACCTCGATGAACACCAGCAGGCCCGCGCCCAGCTTGTCCGGATTCAGCCGGGCCTCGTAGCCGAGGATGAAACCATCGCGCGTCAGGCGCTTGACGCGTTCGAGCACCGCGGTGGGCGACAGGTGCACCGCCTCGGCCAGCTTGAGGTTCGAGATGCGGCCATCGGACTGCAGCACGCGCAGGATGCGGGTGTCGATCCGGTCCAGCAGCAGCGGTGGCGTGTCGTCAGCTCCCATACCGAATTATTCTCCACCAAACCGCGGCGATTCGGAGATTAATGCAGGAAGCAAACCCATAACCTAGCCATCCATCCCGCCCCAGCGAGGTCCACGATGTTCGACTTGCCCACCGCCCGCGCCCGCCTGCCCCAGCCGTATCGGGGCGAATTCGAGGTGCTGGGCGCGCTGCTGAAGTCGCTGGAAGGGCAGGTCGACTGGCCGGCCGCGGTCCGCATGGCGCGGCCGTGGGTGCAGTCGGTGCGCGACAACCCGGCCCCGTTCTGGGCAATGGAATCGCTGCTGCAGGAGTACCCGATCTCCACCGCCGAGGGCCTGGCGCTGATGCGGCTGGCCGAAGCGCTGCTGCGCGTGCCCGACGCCGAGACCGCGATCGCACTGACGGCCGACCAGCTCGGCAAGGCCGACTTCGATGCCGACTCCGGCGGCGCGCACAAGCTTCTCGCGAACCTGTCGGCCAGCGCGATCGCGTTGTCGAAGAAGTTCCTGCCCGAGAACGACGCCGAGCGCGGCATCCTGAAGCGCCTGGGTGCGCAGACGGTCGTCGCCGCCACCGTGCGCGCGATCCAGCTGCTCGGCAAGCAGTTCGTGCTCGGCCGTTCGATCAAGGAAGCGATGGGCGAGGCGGCGTGGGCGCGCAAGGCGTTGAGGGGGCTGCGCTTCAGCTACGACATGCTGGGCGAAGGCGCGCGCACCGAGGCCGACGCGCAGCGCTACCTCGCCTCGTACCTGAACGCGATCCACGCGATCGCCGGCGCGACGAGCAGCGCCGGCCCGGAGGCGGCCGACGGCATCTCGATCAAGCTCAGCGCGCTGTTCTCGCGCTACGAGGATGCGCAGCGCGAGCGGGTGTTCGCCGAACTGCTGCCGCGCGTCTGGCAGCTGATCGAGCCGGCCGCGCGGGCCGACATCAACCTGACGATCGACGCCGAGGAAAGTGACCGCCTCGAACTCTCGCTCGACGTGCTGGACGCGCTGGCCGCCCGCATCGCGCGCGAGTTCCCGCAGTGGCGCGGCTTCGGCCTCGCGGTGCAGGCCTACCAGACCCGCGCGCTCGACGTGATCGCCGAAGTCGCGCGCATGGCGCGTGAGCACCGGCTGCGCTTCATGGTCCGGCTGGTCAAGGGCGCGTACTGGGACGGCGAGATCAAGCGCGCGCAGGAGATGGGCCTGGCCGGCTACCCCGTGTTCACGCACAAGCACCACACCGACATCTCCTACCTCGCCTGCGCCCGTGCGCTGATCGCGAACGCCGACGTGATCTACCCGCAGTTCGCGACCCACAACGCCGGCACCATCGGCGCGATCATCGGCATGGCACAGGCTGCGGGCGCGAACTACGAGATGCAGCGCCTGCACGGCATGGGCGAGGGCGTGTACCGTGAAGTGATGCGCGACCCGCGCATCCCGGTGCGCGTCTACGCGCCGGTCGGCGAGCACCGCGACCTGCTCGCCTACCTGGTGCGGCGGCTCCTGGAGAACGGCGCGAACTCGTCGTTCGTGCACCAGTTGTCCGACGACGCCGTCGAGGTCGACATGCTGCTGGCGTCGCCGCTGGTGCCGGCGGCGCAGGCCGGTATCGCGGCGCCGGTCGCGCTGTACGGGTTCGATGGCCACCGCGGGCGCGCGAACTCGCGCGGCGTCGACCTGGCCTGCCTCGCCGAGCGTGCACCGCTCGACGCCGCGCTCGCCGCGACCCGCGTCCCGGTGGTGCGCGAAGCCACCCGCGCCGAGGTCGACGCGGCGATGACGCGCCTGGCCGCCGGCGCCAAGCCCTGGAACGCCACCCCGCTCCCCCAACGGGCCGCAGTGCTGCGCCGCGCGGCCGACGCCCTCGAAGCACACCTGCCCGAGTTCTGCGGCCTGCTCGTCAAGGAGGCGCACAAGACGCTCGGCGATGGCGTGTCCGAAGTGCGCGAGGCGGTCGACTTCTGCCGCTACTATGCCGACCAGGCCGAGGCGCGCCTGGCCACGCAGGTGCTGCCGGGCCCGACCGGTGAGAGCAACGAGCTGCACCTGCATGGCCGCGGGGTGTTCGTCTGCATCAGCCCGTGGAACTTTCCGCTCGCGATCTTCGCCGGGCAGGTCGTCGCGGCGCTCGTCGCCGGCAATGCGGTCGCGGCCAAGCCGGCCGAGCAGACGCCCGCCGTCGCGCAACGCTTCGTCGAGCTGCTGCACGCCGCGGGCGTGCCCGCCGACGCGCTCGCGCTCCTCCACGGCCCGGGCGAGACAGTTGGCGCGGCGCTGGTTGCCGATGCGCGCACGGCGGGCGTCTGCTTCACCGGCTCCACGGCGGTCGCGAAGCTCATCAACCGCACGCTCGCGGCCAAGGACGGCGCGATGGTGCCGTTGATCGCCGAGACCGGTGGCATCAACGCGATGATCGTCGACAGCACGGCGCTGCCCGAGCAGGTCGTCGACGCGGTCGTGCAGAGCGCGTTCCGCTCCGCTGGCCAGCGCTGTTCGGCACTGCGCCTGCTGTGCGTGCACGAGGGCATCGCCGACGGCGTGATCGAGATGGTGCGGGGTGCGCTGAAGGAACTGAACGTCGGCGACCCGGCGCGGCTCGCGACCGATGTCGGCCCGCTGATCGACGACGAGGCCTTCGCCGGCATCGGCGCGCACGTGGCGCGCCTGCGCGCGCAGGCCAAGGCCATCGGCGAGGCACCGCTCGCGTCCGACGTCCCGCGCCTGATCGCGCCGATCGCCTTCGAGCTCGACGCGATTGCCGACGTGACGCAGGAGATCTTCGGACCGGTGCTGCACGTCGTGCGCTGGCGCGGCGACGTAGACGAAGTCGTCGCGCAGATCAATGCGCTCGGCTACGGCCTGACGCTGGGCATCCAGACGCGCATCGACTCGCGCGCGCTGCGCCTGGCCGCCGCGGCGCGCATCGGCAACGTCTACGTCAACCGCAACATGATCGGCGCCGTCGTCGGCGTGCAGCCGTTCGGCGGGGAGGGCCTGAGCGGCACCGGCCCGAAGGCGGGCGGGCCGCACTACCTGTACCGCTTCTGCGCCGAGCAGACCGTGACGATCAACACCGCCGCGGCCGGCGGCAATGCGACGCTGCTGGCCGGCGGGCACTGACCCGGCTCGCCCGGCGTTGACCGTGTGGGCGCTGAGGCCTTGTCACGCGCTCCACAGGCCGTGGCGCCTGTGCCAGTCCTCCAGCGACTCGTCCGGCATCTGCTCGAACCGCGCGTGCCCGTCGCCCGCCGGCACGTCGATCCAATCGGGCGCCCACGCCAGACCGATCTCGACCACCTCGGGTGGCTTCGGCAGCGGCGTGTCGATCGCCGACGCGTGCGGGTGCACCAGCTCGGGCCAGCGCGGGTCGAAGAGCCAGAGCGGGCTGCCGCACTGCATGCAGAAGCGTCGCCCGGCCGGCGAGCGCGTGGCGCGCTGGCCCGGCTCGCGCAGCACGGCGTGGTAGACGCCAAGGTGCTTGCGGCCACGCACCTTCAGCGTCGCGGCATCGGCACCCAGGTTGATCGCATAGCCGCCGCTGCCGGCCGTCTTGCGGCAGATCGAGCAGTGGCAGTGCATGAACGGCACCGGGCTGTGCGATTCGACGCTGAACGTCACCGCGCGACAATGGCATGAACCTTCCAGACGCATCCCCTTCTCCTTCGAGCATCGAGCCTTTCATGAACATGATCGCATTCATCGGCGGCGGCAACATGGCCAGCGCCATCATCGGCGGGCTGGTCAAGAGCGGCCGCGCGCCCGAGTCGATCGTCGTCATCGACCCGGGTGCGGCGCAGCGCGACAAGCTGCACGCCGATTTCGGCGTGCGCACGCTGGCCGCGGCCGACGCGACGCTGGCCCAGGCCGCGATGGTGGTGTGGGCCGTCAAGCCGCAGCTCTTCCAGGAGGCCGCACGGCCGTGCGCACCGTTCATCGGCCCGGCGCTGCAACTGAGCGTGATGGCCGGCATCCGCAGCGAATCGATCGCGCACGCCACCGGCGCGGCACGCATCGTCCGCACGATGCCCAACACGCCGGCGCTGGTCGGCCAGGGGATGACCGGGCTGTTCGCGCGCGACGCGGTCGGCGCCGCCGACCGCGCGCAGGTCGAGGCCGTGCTGGCGCCGACCGGCGCGCTTCTGTGGGTCGATCGCGAGGCCGATCTCGACGCGGTCACCGCACTGTCGGGCTCCGGGCCGGCGTATGTCTTCTACGTCGTCGAGGCGATGACGCAAGCCGCTGTGCAGATGGGCCTGACCGCCGAGCAGGGCAAGGCGCTGGCGCTCGGCACCTTCGCCGGCGCGACCGCACTGGCGCAGGCCTCGCCGGACGCGCCCTCGGTGCTGCGCGAGCGCGTCACGTCCAAGGGCGGCACGACCCACGCCGCGCTGACGTCGCTCGAGGAAGCGGGGGTCAAGGCCGCGTTCGTCACGGCGATCACCGCCGCGCAGCAGCGCGCGCGCGAGCTCGGCGACGAGTTCGGCCGCTAGGCGCCGTAGAGCGCCGAGATCTCGGCCACCGTCCGCGCCACCGCGTGCCGCAGCGCCGCGGGGCGGATCACCTCGGCTTGCGGGCCGAGGCGCAGCATCTGCCCGGTCGCGTGCTCGATCGTCTCGATCGGGATCGAGACGCGTTGCCAGCCGGGCTTGACCCTGTCGCGGCGTGCGCTGGCCGCCGCCGCATCACCGAGCGCAGGGCCAAGGTTCCGCAACCGCTTCATGCCGAGCGGCGTGATGCGCAGCAGGGCCGTGCCCTGAACCAGCTCCGCCTCGAAGCGCCGGGTGGATTCGGTCCAGTACGCGGCCAGGTCGAAATCCTTCGGCCGCTCGAAGCGCTCGGTTCCCACCGCCAATTCCAGGATGTTCGACAGGCGCCAGGTGCGCGGCCCCTTGCCATGGCTCGCCACGACGTACCAGACGCCGGCCTTCAGCACGATGCCGAGCGGGTCGAGCCGGCGCCGGTTCGTGCCGCGCCAGCTCTCGTAGCGCACGTCGACCCGGCGCTCGCCCCAGACGGCCTGCGCGATGGCCGGCAGGTGATCGGTCTCGGCCGGGCCGCGGTACCAGTCGATCGGGTCGACGTGGAAGCGCGAGCTGACGCGCCGCGCGTCCTCGCGCCAGCCGTCCGGCAGCGCCGCCAGCAGCTTCAGCTGCGCCGAGGCCATCGCCTCGCCGAGGCCGAGATCGGCCGCCGGCCCGGGCAGGCCGCCGAGGAACATTGCCTGCGCCTCGCGGGCCGTCAGCCCGTCGACCCGTGTGCGCCACCCCGGCTGCAGCACGAAACCCCCTTGCCGGCCGCGTTCCGCCCACACCGGCACGCCGGACGCACTCAGCTCGTCGACATCGCGGTACACGGTGCGCACCGACACCTCGAGTGCCGCGGCCAGTGCCTGGGCGCTCAGCCGGCCGCGGCTTTGCAGCAGCATCAGGATCGACAACAGGCGGCTCGCTCGCATGCGGGCCAGTGTGCTTCAAAAAGCTGACATCCGTTGGCAGGTATCGGTCGCGATCATGCCGTTCCAATGTTTGCCCGGAGCCTTCATGAACACCTTGCCCCCTGTCATCGAGTTGCGTCAGTACACCCTGCATCCCGGCCGTCGCGACGCGCTGATCGCGCTGTTCGAACGCGAATTCATCGAACCACAGGAGGCGCTCGGCATCACCGTGGCCGGCATCTTCCGCGACCTCGACGAGCCCGACCGCTTCGTCTGGTTGCGCGGCTTCACCGACATGGCCGGCCGGCCCGCCGCGCTGGCCGGCTTCTACGACGGCCCGGTCTGGCGCACCCACCGCGACGCCGCGAACGCGACCATGATCGACAGCGACGACGTGCTGCTGCTGAATCCGGCCGACCCGCACGCCGTGCTCGGCGAAGCCGGCCTGGTGACCGCGACGGTGTGCGCGGTGCGTTCCCACACCCGCGCGCTGATCGACGCGTTCGAGCAGCACGTGCGCGCGCCGTGGCTGGCGGCCGGCGCGCAGTGGGTCGTCGGCCTCGTCACCGATGCGTCGCCCAACAATTTCCCGCGGCTGCCGGTGCGCGAGGGCGAATCGGTGATCGTCTGGCTCAGCGGCTTTGCCGACGCCGGGGCGCAGCAGCGCCATGCCGCGCAGATGGCCGCGGGCGCGGACTGGCAGCGCTGGTGCGAAGGGCTGGAAGAGCCCGCGTCGACGCGCCGCCTCGCGCCGACCACACGCTCGGCGATCGGGCCGGCGTATGTCGGACGGCGGCACGACTTCGATTTCCTCGTGGGCCGCTGGGAGGTCCACAACCGCCGTCTCGCGCGGCGCCATGTCGGCAGCACGGCGTGGGAGGAATTCCCCGGCCTCGAACAGGCGACGACCCAGCTCGACGGCCTGGTCTCGGTCGACCAGATCGACTTCCCGACCCGGGGCTTCAGCGGCTGCACCGTGCGCACGCTGGACCTGGCGGCGCAACGCTGGTCCATCCACTGGATCAACAGCGGCAGCGGGCGGCTGGAGCCGCCGGTGCACGGCGGGTTCCGCGGCGACCGCGGCGAGTTCTTCGGCGACGACACGGACGACGGCCGAGCGGTGCGCGTGCGCTTCGTCTGGCAGCGCCTCGGCGGCGACGCAGCGCGCTGGACCCAGGCCTTCGCCCTGCCCGGACAGGCGTGGGAAACGAACTGGATCATGGAGATGCGGCGCCGGTCCTGAACCTCGCGGCTCGGTTCGGCAGCGCGACGCGGCGGCATCGGCCACGCGGCCGGACGTGGCGCGCTGCTTCGCCGTCGGCATGGCGTAGCGCTTGGCGGTCTCCGGCCGCTGCGTTGAGGCTCGGCAGCGCATCGAAGTACGCCGGCGGGCGCGGCGCCGATGCCGGGCGCGCGTCAACGCATGCAAACCCGGCATGGCGCCGCGCCCCGAAACGGCGCAGGCTGCGCCTACAGTGTCGCCCCATGCCGGTCACGCGCCACGAGCAGGTGGCCGTGCATGTCGCATCGTTCGATTCCCATGAAGAGACAAGCATGAGCCAACTTTCCTACGTCAGCCACACCGGGGGTACCGCCTGGGACACCTACATCTCCCAGGTCGACCGCGTCATCCCTTACCTGGGCCACCTCGCCCGCTGGTCCGAGACGCTGAAGCGGCCGAAGCGCGCGCTGATCGTCGACGTGCCGATCGAGCTCGACAGCGGCGAGGTCGCGCACTTCGAGGGCTACCGCGTGCAGCACAACCTGAGCCGCGGCCCCGGCAAGGGCGGCGTGCGCTACCACCCCGACGTGACGCTCGAAGAGGTGATGGCGCTGAGCGCCTGGATGACGGTCAAGTGCGCCGCGGTGAACCTGCCGTACGGCGGCGCCAAGGGCGGCATCCGCGTCGACCCGAAGAAGCTCTCGCTGAAGGAACTGGAGCGCATGACGCGCCGCTACACCAGCGAGATCGGCATCATCATCGGCCCGCAGCGGGACATCCCGGCGCCCGACGTGAACACCAACGGCCAGATCATGGCCTGGATGATGGACACGTACTCGATGAACACCGGCACCACCGCCACCGGCGTCGTCACCGGCAAGCCGCTGCACCTGGGCGGCTCGCTCGGGCGCGTCAAGGCGACGGGCCGCGGCGTGTTCGTCACCGGGCGCGAGGCGGCGCGCCGCCTCGGCCTGAGCCTGGAGGGCGTGCGCATCGCGGTGCAGGGCATGGGCAATGTCGGCGGCGCGGCGGCCGAACTGTTCGTGCAGGCCGGTGCCAAACTCGTCGCGGTGCAGGACCACACCGGCACGCTCGTCAACCCGAACGGCTTCGACATCGCCGACACGATGGCGGTGTTGCACCGCGACGGCGGCATCGCCAACTACGCTGGCGCCGAGCGGGTCGACGACGAGTCGTTCTGGGACGTCGACTGCGACATCCTGATCCCGGCCGCGCTCGAATCGCAGATCACCGCGGCGCGCGCCAGGCGCATCAAGGCCAAGCTCGTGCTCGAAGGCGCGAACGGCCCGACGCTGCCCGACGCCGACGACGTACTGCACGACCGTGGCGTGCTGGTCGTGCCCGACGTGATCTGCAACGCCGGCGGCGTGACCGTCAGCTACTTCGAGTGGGTGCAGGATTTCTCGTCGTTCTTCTGGAGCGAGGACGAGATCAACCTGCGGCTCGACAAGATCATGGTCGACGCGCTGAAGAAGATCTGGGACACCGCCGACCGCCACAAGATCAGCCTGCGCACCGCCACCTTCGCGGTGGCCTGCGAGCGCATCCTGACCGCGCGCGAGGAGCGCGGCCTGTACCCCTGACCAACCCGAGGAGAAGATCATGCTTGCTCACGTCACCCGTCCGCTGCTGGCGGCCACGCTGTTCGGCCTCGGCGCGGTCGCGCACGCAGCCGGCTTCACGCTCACCAGTGCCAACGTCAAGCCGAATGCCCGGCTGACCGATGCGCAGGTGTTCAACGGCTTCGGCTGCACCGGCAAGAACATCTCGCCGGCGCTGAGCTGGCACGGCGCGCCGGCCGGGACCAAGAGCTTCGCCGTCACCGTCTACGACCCCGATGCGCCGACCGGCTCGGGCTGGTGGCACTGGGTGGCGTTCAACATCCCGGCCGGCACGACCGAGTTGCCCGAAGGCGCCGGGACAGCCGACGGCAAGGCGCTGCCCGCCGGCACGGTGCAGGGACGCACCGATTTCGGCGCGCCCGGCTTCGGCGGCGCCTGCCCGCCGAAGGGCGACAAGCCGCACCGCTACATCTTCACGGTCCACGCGTTGAAGACCGACAAGATCGAGGTGCCGGCCGACGCCAGCGCCGCGCTCGTCGGGTTCATGATCAACGCCAACCGCATCGGCAAAGCCAGCTTCACGGCCCGTTACGGTCGCTGATCGCAAGTCATCCGGCGCCCCCTTGAAAGGGTCGCGCCCGCCAATATCTCCATCGACGCCCGGCCTGCGGCCACCCGCAGCGGGCGTCGACTTCGTTCCACGGACCGCGAAAGGAGATACGGCCATGTATGCATCACTGCTCAACACCCCGGGCGCCCTGTTCGGTGACTTCGAACGCCTGCGCCGCGAACTCGACGACGTGTTCGAGAGCGCCGGCATGCCCGCCAGCATCCGCTCGGTGGCTCCCGGGGCCTTCCCTGCCATCAACGTCGGCAACACGCCCCAGAACCTCGAGGTTTACGCGTTCGCGCCGGGCGTCGACCCGGCGAAGATCGAGGTCACGGTCGACCGCGGCGTGCTGACGATCGCCGGCGAGCGCCCGTCCGACCTGCCGTCGCGCGAGGCGCGCAGCGGCGGCAATGGCAACGGCAACGGCAATGGCAACGAGAGCACGCCCAGCGTCTTCGGCCGCGAGCGCATCAGCGGCAGCTTCCGCCGCGCGATCAGCCTGCCGGAGGACGCCGACCCGGCGCAGATCACCGCGCAGTACCGCGACGGCGTGCTGCACGTCAGCGTCGCGCGCAAGCAGGCGGCGCAGCCGACCCGCATCACCGTCCAGTAAACGCCACGCGAGGAAAGGAGAAACGAATCATGGGCAACGACAAGGAACTGACCACCACGACCAGCGCCGCCGACAACGCGGTGCGAGCGTCTTCCGACAGCGGCAACGGACGCGAGTCACGCGACACCCGGGCGCTGCTGCCGCGCGTCGACGTGCTGGAGGACACCGCCGGCATCACGCTGCTGGCCGACCTGCCCGGCGTATCGAAGGAGCGGCTCGAGCTGAAGGTCGAGGGCGACACGCTGCTGATCGAAGGCGAAGTCGGCACGCCGATGCCGGCGCAGATGCAGTCGGTCTATGCCGAGATCCGCGTGCCGCGCTACCGCCGCGCGTTCACGCTGAGCCGCGAGCTCGACAGCGCGCGCATCGAGGCCAGCATGAAGGACGGCGTGCTGCGCTTGCGCATCCCGAAGCAGGAGCATGCGCGCCCGCGCCGCATCGAGGTGCGCGCGAACTGAGCACGCTCAGCGCAGTGCGAACGCCGCCGCAATTCCGGCGAACACCACGAAGCCGAGCCAGTGGTTGAGCCGGAATGCGCGGAAGCAGCCGTCGCGCGAGCGGGTGCGGATCAGCGTGTAGTGCCAGGCCGCGAGCAGCGCCGCCGCGGCCAGGCCGGCGAAGTACGGCCAGCGCAGCCCGAGCTGCGCCCCGAGCACGCCCCAGATCGCGATGAACAGGCCGTAGAACAGCATCACGCCGGCCACGTCGAAACGGCCGAGCGTGATCGCCGAGGTGCGGATGCCGATCTTCAGGTCGTCGTCCTGGTCGACCATCGCGTACTCGGTGTCGTAGGCCAGGACCCAGAACAGGTTGCCGATCAGCAGGCCCCAGGCGAGCGGCGGAACCGCTCCCTGCACCGCCGCGAAGGCCATCGGGATGCCGAAGCTGAACGCCACACCGAGCACCGCCTGCGGCATCGACAAGAAGCGCTTGGTGAACGGGTAGGCGATGCTCACCGCGAGCGCGACGACGCTCCATGCGATCGTCGCGGCGTTGGTCGTCAACACCAGCCCGAACGCGAGCAGCGCGAGCCCCGCGCCGAGCAGCAGCGCCTCGCGCACGCCGACGGCGCCGCTGGTCACCGGGCGCTGCGCGGTGCGCTTGACGTGCCTGTCGAACTCGCGGTCGGCCACGTCGTTGACCGCGCAGCCGGCGCTGCGCATCAGGAACGTGCCGAGCACGAACACGATCAGCAGATGCCAGCCCGGGAAGCCGCCGGCCGCGATCCACAGCGCCGACAGCGTCGGCCACAGCAGCAGGTAGGTGCCGGCCGGGCGGTTCCAGCGGATCAGGTCGAGGTACAGCGCCAGGCGCGAGCGCACCGGTGGCGCCGACTGCGACCCGGCTTCTGCCGAGGCCGTCACGCCGTCATCACGACCCGCCCGAACGCGTGCCGTCCCTCGATGTAGGCGTGCGCCTGCGCCGCTTCGGCGAGCGGGAACACGCGCGCGATCTCGACCTTCAGCTCGCCGCTCGCGACTCGCGCCAGGCACTCGGCCACGAGTTCATAGGCGCGCGGGTACTCGTGCTGCAGCGCGGTCGCGAACAGCACGCCATGCAGCGTGTTGTTGCGCGCCCAGAGGTTGAAGGCGTTGACGGCCGAGCCGCCGCGCCCGGCGACGCCGACGCTGATCAGCCGGCCGCGCCAGCCGAGCACCTTGACGCTGTCCGCCAGCGTCTTGCCGCCGACGCTGTCGACCACCACGTCGACACCGCGCTTGCCCGTCAGCCCCTGGACCGCGGCAACGAAGTCGTCTTCCACATAGTTGATGCCGTGGTCGAGGCCGAAGGCCTTCAGGCGCTCGAGCTTGTCGGCGCTCGACGCGGTCGCGATCACGGTCGCGCCGGCCGCCTTCGCAAGCTGGATCGCCGCCATGCCGACCCCGCCGGCGCCGGCATGGATCAGCACCGTCTGATCGCGCTTCAGGCCGCCGGCGTTGAACAGGCAGTCGTGCGCGGTCGCGAACGCCACCGGCACGCACGCCGCGGCCTGCGTCGACAGGCCGTCGGGGATCGCCCAGGCCATCGCCGCCGGCACCGCGCGCACGCTCGCGTGCGAGCCGTTCGCGTTGAGCGTGACCACGCGCTCGCCGACGCGCCGCCCGGTGACCTTGGCGCCGACCTCCCGCACCGTGCCGGCCGCGATGTAGCCGACGACGTGCGCAGCGCTCAGCGGCGGCGTCATCAGGCGCGCGAGCAGGTCGCCGCCTTCGATCGAGATGGTCTCGACATCGATCACGATGCCGTCGTCGGCGCAGGCCGGATCGGGCAGCTCCTCGTAGACCAGTTCCTCGGGGCCACCGTTGCGATGGATCACTGCTGCTTTCATGGAATTGTCTCCGTTCAGGGAGCGACGATTGTCGCGCCGGCGGCGACGCTCACTGCTGGCGCAGCGCCTTCAACCGGTCGAGCTTGCCGGCGTAGAGGTCGTGGTCCTTGCGGGTCGTGCTCACGTCCATCGCGCGCTTCAGGTGCAGCGTCGCGCGCTCGGCATCGTTCATCTCCATGTAGGTCACGGCGAGCCAATACTCGAATTCATGGTGGTAAGGCGCGCGCTCGATCTCCTTCGAGAACAGGCGACGCGCGGCCTCGAATCGTCCTTCGCGCAGCGCCACCTGGCCCTGCTTGAAATAGCTGAATGGCGGGTGCGGATCGAGCCGCGCGAGGCGCTCGCCCAGCTGCTGTGCCTCGGCGTTGCGCCCGAGGTCGCGCAGCGCCAGCACGCGGTTCGACATGGCGGACAGGTTGTCCGGCTCGCGCTCCTCGACGCGACGCAGCACCGCCTCGGACCACTCGGGCCGCTCGCGCTTGCGGTAGATCACGCCGAGCGTGACGTACGAACTCAGCAGCTTGGGCGCGGTCATGATCGCTTCACGAGCCCACCAGTAGGCCTCATCCAGCCGGCCATGCGCCAGCGACTCCACGGCGCGATTGTTGAGGTACATCGCGACCACGGTGGGCTCGTCGATCTCGCGCGTGTCGAGCGCGATCGCGTCGCGCGCAGGCAGGAAGTCCACGATCAACGGGCGCTGAGTGAACGCGATGCCCAACCGTGGCTTGTTGTCCTCCAGGACCAGATTGACGTGACCGATGCCGATGTAGAGCTCGCCGTTGCGGTCCCAGATGTCCTCGCCGTTGACGGCCTGGTAGTGCACGGTCAGGCCCAGCTCCTTCGCGAACGCCGAGGTCATCAGCACCAGCGCGAGGCAGTTGCCGGAGCGCGCGTCGAAGGCTTCGGCCGCCGTTCGGGTGATCGCGGCGTCGTACTCGAGCTTCAGGTCGCCGTGATACAGCGCGTCGATCAACTGGCGGCGTCGGTCGCCCGCGAATGCCTGGCTGACGCGCTTCGAGCGCAGGTACTCGCGCATCGCCGGACTCAACGCCAGCACCGCCGCCGAATCGACCGGTTTGACGGGTGCGCTGAACGCCTCGTCGTGGAGCAGGGGCGCCGCGGGCGGCATCGGCGCGGTGCTCGCGCAGGAAGCCAGGAACACGGCGATCAACAGGGCGGCCAGGGTCTTCATCGCGCCTCCTCGGAGTCGAGAAGACCATATTAGGCCGATCAGCCGTCGAGCTGCTTCTGGAAAACCAGCCCCGCGTGCTCGCGCAGCGCATGGAAGTGGATCTTCGGCCAGTTCTCCTGCATCGCGCGCAGCTCGCCGGCGTATTCGAGCAGCACGCAGGGCGCGCCGACGGCGTCGAGCGCGACGCGGTGGGCATTGCCGTCGATGAAGCGCTTGAGTTCGCGCTCGCCACCGTCGGCCTCGTCGCAAGTGACCCAGCGCGCGACGTTGTAGCGCGCCGGCGCGATCCGCGCCTTCACGCCATATTCATGCTCCAGCCGGTGCGCGACGACCTCGAACTGCAGCTGGCCCACTGCGCCGAGCAGCAGCACCGACCCCGCCACGGGGCGGAACACCTGGATCGCGCCCTCCTCGCCGAGCTGCTGCAGCCCGGAGCGCAGCTGCTTGATGCGCAGCGGGTCGGCCACCTCGACGCTGCGGAACATCTCGGGCGCGAAGAACGGCAGGCCGGTGTACTGCAGCGATTCGCCCTCGGTCAGCGTGTCGCCGAGCTGCAGCACGCCGTGGTTCGGGATGCCGATGATGTCGCCGGCGAAGGCCTCGTCGAGCAGCTCGCGGCGCTGGCTCAGAAACGAGACGACGGTGTTCGGCCGCATCTCCTTGCCCGAGCGCGCCACCTTGATCCGCATGCCGCGCTTGAAGTGGCCGCTGGCCACCCGCACGAACGCGATCCGGTCGCGGTGCGCCGGGTCCATGTTGGCCTGGATCTTGAAGACGACGCCGGTGAGCTTGGGCTCCTCCGGCTGTACGACGCGCTGGATCGCCGCCCGCGGGCCCGGCGGCGGCGCCAGGTCGACCAGTGCGTCCAGCACCTCCTGCACGCCGAAGTTGTTGACCGCCGAGCCGAAGAACATCGGCGTCTGGCGGCCGGCCAGGAACGCGGCCTTGTCGAACGGCGGCGCGGCGTCACGCAGCAGCTCGATCTCGTCCTTCGACTGCGCGTACTGCATCCCGAAGCGCTCGGGGTAGACCGGGTTGTCCAGCCCGTCCAGGAACTCGGCGCCGCCTTCCTCGCCGCCGAAGACGCGCATGCGCTTTTCGCGCAGGTCCATCACGCCGTGGAACGCCTTGCCCATGCCGACCGGCCAGGTGAAGGGTACGACCTCCATGCCCAGCTCGCGCTCGATCTCGTCCATCAGCGCCATCGGTTCCTGCACCTCGCGGTCCATCTTGTTGACGAACGTGAGGATCGGCGTGTTGCGCGCGCGGCAGACCTGCAGCAGCCGGCGCGTCTGCGGCTCGACGCCGTTGGCCGCGTCGATCACCATCAGCGCGGCGTCGACCGCGGTCAGCACGCGGTAGGTGTCTTCCGAGAAGTCCTGGTGGCCCGGCGTGTCGAGGAGGTTGATGACGCAGTCGCGGTATTCCATCTGCATCACGCTGGAGGCGACCGAGATGCCGCGCTGCTTCTCGATCTCCATCCAGTCGCTGGTGGCGTGCCGCGTGGCCTTGCGCGCCTTGACCGACCCGGCGATCTGGATCGCGCCGGAGAACAGCAGCAGCTTCTCGGTCAGCGTGGTCTTGCCGGCGTCAGGGTGGCTGATGATCGCGAAGGTGCGCCGGCGGCGGACTTCCTTGGCCAGCGGGGACGGGGTGAGCTCGGACATGCGTGCGCGGCCGCTCGCGCGGGCCGCCTCGAAAGGACAACCCGCGATTATCGGTCGCGGCGCGCGCCGGCGCTCAGCGGGCCGACCCGCCGAATTCGTCACGCACCCAATCGTCGATCAGGTTCTTCTCGTATGAGAGTGGCTCGCTGCTGTAGCGGGTGTGGCGGGTCAGGAACATGATGTCGCGCAGCTGGCGCGAGCCTTCCTTCAGCACCGCGCCGTTCGCGTCAACCAGCTGGAAATTCAGGTCGATCCGCGGCGGCGTGGTGTTGCGCACGACGCGCAGGTCGGTGCCCGCGCGGTGCCACGGCTCGATCATGCCGGCGCGCTGCACGTCGGTGATCGTCACCGACAGGTGCCGGCCTTCCGGCACGGCCACGGCGGCGCGCCTGGCGACGTACCGGCTCAATTCATCGAGCCAGTCTCGGCGCGCGCCGAAGTCGCGATCCATCTCCGTGAAGCCGGCCGGGTTGCGGTAGCTGACCGCGACCCGGTCGTTGCTGACCGGCGCACCGGGTGCCATGGCGGCAGCGGCGACGCCACAACAGGCGAACAGCATCGCGCAGCAGAGGCCACGGCGAATCGGGGTGGTGATCATCGGCATGGTGGGCTCCTCGCGTCGCTGGCGGCGACCGGGGGCTGTCCGACTACGGCGCCGGGACGAAGGGTCGCACCACGTCCAGCAGACGCTCAACATACGCCTCTTTCTCGCCGACCGGCGCCGCGTAGTGCAAAGCCCGCATCGCCGCGTCGACGCCCGCACCACGCACCATCAGCCACGCGGCCAGGTATTGCGACGCCAGGCAGCCGCCGGCCGTGGCGATCGGCCCGCGGGCGTGGAACGCCGCCTCCTCGACCCGCACGCCCGCCTCGACCAGCCAGGGCTTGGTCGTCAGGTCCGTGCAGGCCGGCATGTCGGCCAGCAGGCCGAGGCGCGCCAGCAGCAGCGCGCCGGAGCACTGCGCGCCGATCAGCTGGCGCACCGGGTCGAGCTGCAGCCGGTCGAGCAGGGCGCCGCGCCGGCCGTAGTCCTCGGCGATCGCGCGGGTGTAGATGCCGCTGCCGAAGATCACGGCATCGGCCTCGTTCGCGAACTCCAGCGGCTGCTGGGCCTGCACCGTGACGCCGTTCATCGACGTGACCTGCGCGCTCGGGCTGGTGATCTCGGCCTTCCAGCCGTCCGCGCCCAGGCGGTTCAGCAGGCCGAGCGCGATGAACGAATCGAGCTCGTTGAAGCCGTCGAAGGTGAGGATCGCGATGCGCACGCCCGGACGTTACACGATCAGGCCTCGAGGTTGGCGCGCAGCATCCACGCCGCCTGTTCGTGGACGGTCAGGCGCTGGGTCAGCAGGTCGGCGGTCGGCTCGTCGCCGGCCTTGTCGGCCAGCGGGAAGATGCTGCGCGCGGTGCGGGCGACGGCCTCGTGGCCCTCGACCAGCACGCGCACCATGTCGAGCGCGCTCGGCGGCACGGCCGGCGCGTCCTTCAGCGAGGTGAGCGCGCCGAACTGCGCGTAGGAGCCGGGCGCCACGTGGCCGAGCGAGCGGATGCGCTCGGCGATCGGGTCGACCGCGTTCCACAGCTCGGTGTACTGCGCCATGAACATCGCATGCAGCGAGTTGAACATCGGCCCGGTGACGTTCCAGTGGAAGTTGTGCGTGGTCAGGTACAGCGTGTAGGTGTCGGCCAGAAGCCGTGACAGGCCGTCGCTGATGGCGCTGCGGTCCTTGTCGCTGATGCCGATGTGGATCTCGGCGCGGCGGCCGGTCGGCGTGGCCGATGCTGTCTTGCTCTTGCTGTTCTTTGCCATGGGGTCTTCTCCTGCGGCGGACGGTTGAAAGGTCAGGCCAGATCGTAGCGGTCGAGGTTCATCACCTTGTTCCACGCCGCCACGAAGTCGCGCACGAACACGGCCTGCGCGTCGCTGCTCGCGTAGACCTCGGCCAGCGCGCGCAGCTGCGAGTTCGAGCCGAACAGCAGGTCGACGACCGTGCCGGTGAGCTGGAGTTCGCCAGTTTGGCGGTTGCGCCCCTCGAGCACGAACTCGGCATCGGCGGACTTCTTCCAGGCGGTATTCATGTCGAGCAGCCGCACGAAGAAGTCGTTCGTCAGCGCGTCGGTGCGCTCGGTGAACACACCGTGCTTCGCGCCGCCGACGTTCGCGCCGAGCGAGCGCAGGCCGCCGATCAGCACCGTCATCTCGGGCGCGGTCAGCGTGAGCAGGTTCGCCTTGTCGATCAGCAACTCGGCGACGGCCGCCTCCTGGCCCTGGCGAACGTAGTTGCGGAAGCCGTCGGCCACCGGCTCCAGCGGCGCGAAGGAGGCGGCGTCGGTCTGGGCTTGCGAGGCATCGGTGCGGCCGGGGGCGAACGGCACGCTCACCGCATGCCCCGCCTTCTTCGCCGCCGACTCGATGGCGGCGCAGCCGCCCAGCACGATCAGGTCCGCCAGCGACACCTTCTTGCCGCCGGTCTGCGCGTCGTTGAACGCCTTCTGCACGCGCTCCAGCGTCACCAGCACCTTGGCCAGTTCGGCCGGCTGGTTGACTTCCCAGTCCTTCTGCGGCGCCAGACGGATGCGCGCGCCGTTGGCGCCGCCGCGCTTGTCGCTGCCGCGGAAGGTCGAGGCCGAGGCCCACGCGGTCGTCACCAGTTGCGGGATGGTCAAGCCCGAGGCGAGCAGCTTCGCTTTGAGCGCGTCGATGTCCTGCGCGTCGACCAGGGGGTGATCGACGGCCGGCACCGGGTCCTGCCAGAGCAGTTCCTCTTGGGGTACCAGCGGGCCGAGGTAGCGCGAGCGCGGCCCCATGTCGCGGTGGGTCAGCTTGAACCAGGCGCGCGCGAACGCATCGGCGAATTCCTGCGGGTTGGCCATGAAGCGGCGCGAGATCTTCTCGTAGGCCGGGTCCATGCGCATCGCCATGTCGGCCGTCGTCATCATCGGCGCATGGCGCCTGGCCGGGTCGTGCGCGTCGGGCACGGTGCCGTCGCCGCTGGCGCCGACCGGCTTCCACTGGTGCGCGCCGGCCGGGCTCCTGGTCAGCTCCCACTCGTAGCCGAACAGGTTCTCGAAGTAGCCGTTGTCCCAACGGATCGGGTTCTTCGTCCACGCGCCTTCGATGCCGCTGGTCGTCGTGTTCACGCCGTGGCCGGTCTCGAAGCTGTTGATCCAGCCCAGGCCCATGTGCTCGATGTCGGCGCGCTCGGGTTCGTGGCCGAGGTGCTTCGGGTCGACCGCGCCGTGCGCCTTGCCGAAGGTGTGGCCGCCGGCGGTCAATGCCACGGTCTCCTCGTCGTCCATCGCCATGCGGGCGAAGGTCTCGCGGATGTCGCGAGCCGAGCCGAGCGGGTCGGGCGTGCCGTTCGGGCCTTCCGGGTTCACGTAGATCAGGCCCATCTGCACCGCGGCGAGCGGTTTCGCGAGCTCGCGGTCGCCGCTGTAGCGCTCGTCGCCGAGCCAGGTGGTCTCGGTGCCCCAGTTGATGTCTTCGCGCGGCTCCCACACATCGGGCCGCCCGCCGCCGAAACCGAAGGTCTTGAAACCCATCGATTCGAGCGCGACGTTGCCGGTCAGGATGAACAGGTCGGCCCACGACAGCTTGCGGCCGTACTTGGCCTTGATCGGCCACAGCAGCCGGCGCGCCTTGTCCAGATTGCCGTTGTCCGGCCAGCTGTTCAGCGGCGCGAAGCGCTGCTCGCCGCTGCCGCTGCCGCCGCGGCCGTCGCTGGTGCGGTAGGTGCCGGCCGAGTGCCAGGCCATGCGGATGAAGAACGGGCCGTAGTGACCGTAGTCGGCCGGCCACCAGGGCTGCGAATCGGTCATCAGCGCAAGCAGGTCCTTGATCACCGCATCGAGGTCGAGGGTCTTGAACTCGGCGGCATAGTCAAAGTCCGGGTCCATCGGGTTCGACAGCGCGGACTGCTGGTGAAGCAGCCTGAGGTTCAGCGCTTCGGGCCACCAGGCAGAGTTCGTCGTGGCGCGGGCGCCGGGTTTGTTGCCGGCGGCGAACGGACATTGGGCTTGCTCGGACATGGGTGACTCCTGAACGGGTTGCGGCGATAGGCACCAGTCTAGGGAAACCACATAGCTGTAGTCAATTGAACTATCCTATGCAATAGATAGGCTCGATCAGCCGGGGCCTTCGTGCCGCAGGCTGTTGCCCAACGCCGTCTTGCGCACGATCACCGCGAACGAGTGCACGGGCGCGGCCTTCTCCCCATCCAGCCGCCACAGGATGCCGGGCGTGCGGATCGGCGTCGGGCTCTCGATCGGGATCATCTGCAGCCCGCTCATTGCCGCCGGCACCGCGTTGATCGCGACGATCGCGCCGATCTGCGTGCGCAGCACCAGCCCGAGCATCGGCGCGATCGTCGACATCTCGGCGACGACGATCGGCTCGGCGCCGCTGGCCTTGAAGCACTCGTCCAGCAGCGTGCGGGTCGAGAAGTAGTCGGGCATCAGCACCAGCCGCTGCTGGTGCAGTTCGACCATGCGGATGCGTTTGCGGCCGGCGAGCGGGTGGGTGTCGGAGACGACGAGCACCATCTCCTCGTTGTAGAGGGGCTCGAACCACAGGTCGGTCGGGCCGGTGGGCTTGTAGGCGATGCCGATGTCGAGCTCGCCGGCGTGCAGCTTGGCGATGATCTGGACGGCCGGCAGCTCGTCGATGCGCACCCGCACCGTCGGGTGCCGCGCGAGGAACTGCGCGACGCACTCCGGGATCAGCCCGATGTTGAAGGTGTGGGTCGCGCCGATGCAGACCTCGCCGGTCAGGCCGCCGCCGCCCGGCTTGAGCATCGCGATGCCGTGGTCGACCTCCTTCAGCGCGCGGGTCGCGTAGGCCAGGAACAGCTCGCCAGCCTCGGTCGTCACGACCTTCTTGCCGATCCGGTCGAACAGCGGCTGGCCGACCTCCTCCTCGAGCTGGCGGATCTGGTGCGACAGGGTCGATTGGGTCACATGGACGCGGTCGGCGGCCTTCGTGAAGCTGAGGTACTCGGCCAGCGCCACGAAGTAGCGAAGATGCCTCATCTCCATGTAAACCCCCGTATCGAATCGATGCCATCGATCATATCGATGTGAATTCACCATTTCCGTGCGACCGGTGATCTCCCTAAGCTTCGCTCCTGCCGAGACCCCGGGAGTCGAGATGTCCGAGTACAACCAGGAAAAGCTGACGCAGGACGTGCTCGCCGCGTTCGCCAACACGCCCGACCCGCGCCTGCGCGAATTGATGACGGCTCTGGTCAAGCACGTGCACGCCTTCGCCCGCGAGGTCGACCTGAAGCCCGACGAATGGCTGGCCGGCATGAAGTTCCTCGACGCGATCGGCCGGATCTCGACCGAGCGGCGCCCCGAGTTCATCCTGCTGTCCGACACGCTCGGCCTGTCGATGATGGTCGTCGCGCTGGAACAGGCCCGCGCCACCGGCGGCGCGAAGGGCGCGACGCCCGCAACCGAGGCGACCGTCGAAGGTCCGTTCTACTGGCCCGGCGCGCCGGACCTGCCGCTGGGCGCGGACATCGGCGAAGGCGTGCCCGGCGAACCGACGTTCTACATGGGCCGCGTGACCGACACCGACGGCCAGCCGCTGCCCGGTGCGCTGCTCGACGTGTGGTCCGGCGACGGCGAGGGCAAGTACGACGTGCAGCTGGCGGCCGAGCCGACGATGCGCGCACGCGGCCGCTTCCGCACCGACGCCGAAGGCCGCTACTGGTTCTGGTCGATCCTGCCGGCCTACTACCCGATTCCGGACGACGGCCCGGTCGGCTCGATGATGCGCGCGACCGACCGCAGCATCTACCGCCCCGGCCACATCCACATGCAGGTCTCGGCGCCCGGCCACGTGATGCTGACCACCCACATCTTCGTCGCCAACAGCCCGTACATCGACCAGGACGCGGTCTTCGGCAAGCGCGACAGCCTGGTCGTCGACTTCGACCACCACGCGCCCGGCAAGGCCCCCGACGGCCGCGAGATGGCCAAGCCCTACCACTCGGCGAGCTACGACTTCCGCCTGGCACCGACCCCCGCGCCGACCCCGGCCTGAAAGACGTCCCCATGAAGATCGGCAAAGCCACCGTTCCGCGCAGTTCGATCTGCACCTCCGACGAGCACACCATCGTCGTGCGCGGCCGCGACCTGTCGAAGGAACTGATCGGCAAGGTCTCGTTCATCGACCACTTCTTCCTGCTGCTGACGGGCCGGCCGCCGACCTCCGGAGAGGCGGCGGTGCTGAACGCCACCCTCGTCGCGATCGCCGAGCACGGCCTGGTGCCGAGCGTGCAGGCGGCACGCATGACCTTCGCCGCCGCGCCGGACGCGATGCAGGGCGCGGTCGCGGCTGGCATCCTGGGCTGCGGCTCGGTCGTGCTCGGCTCGTCGGAGACCGCCGGGCGCATGTATGTCGAGATCGATGCGATGGTGCAGGCCGGCACGCCGCTGGAGGCCGCCGCGCTGCGCGTGATGCAGTCGTGGCGCGCGGCCGGCAAGGCGATCCCCGGCTACGGCCATCCACTGCACAAGGAGCGCGACGAGCGCGTCGGGGCGCTGTTCCATGTCGCCCGCAATGCCGGCACCGACCTGCGCTTCATCGCGATCGCCGAGGCTGCCGAGGCACAGATGCCGGCCGTCCTGAAGAAGGACCTCAAGCTCAACGTCTCCGGCGCCATCCCCGCGGTGCTGCTCGGCGCCGGCTTCCCGGTGCAGGCGCTGAAGGGCGTGCCGATCCTCGCGCGCACCGCCGGCCTGATCGCGCACCTGTTCGAGGAGATCAACGACCCGATCGGCTTCGCGCTGTCGTACCAGGCCACGCGCGAGGCGGTGTACGAGGGTGAGGTCCCGGCCGGCTTCGGAGCCCACCGATGATCCAGGTGTTGAACGGGCTGAAGGTCGTCGAGCAAGGAACCTTCATCACCGGCCCCGCGGCCGGCATGCTGCTGGGCGACCTGGGCGCCGACGTGATCAAGGTCGAGATGCCGGGCACCGGCGACCCGTTCCGCGCCTTCAAGGACGGCCTGTACAGCCCGCACTTCCAGACCTACAACCGCAACAAGCGCAGCATCACCCTCGACACCAAGTCCGAAGCGGACCGGGCGGTGTTCGACGCGCTGATCGCGGACGCCGATGTCTACATCCAGAACTTCCGCCCCGGCGTCGCCGACAAGCTCGGCGCCGGCGAAAAGCGGCTGCGGACGCTGAACCCGAAGCTGATCTACTGCTCGATCAGCGGCTTCGGCGCCACCGGCCCGGCGGCGAATCGGCCCGCCTACGACACCGTCGCACAGGCCGCGAGCGGCTTCCTGAACCTGCTGGTGAACCCCGAGAACCCGCGCGTCGTCGGGCCTGCGATCGCGGACTCGCTGACCGGCTTCTACGCCGCCTACGGCGTGCTGGGCGCGCTGTTCGAGCGCGGCCGCACGGGCGTGGGCCGCACCGTCGAAGTGTCGATGCTGGAGGCGATGGCGCACTTCAACCTCGACGCGTTCACGCACTTCTTCCAGGCCAACGAGGTGATGGGCCCGTACAGCCGGCCGAGCGTCTCGCAGTCCTACGTGCTGGAGTGCATCGACGGCAAGTGGATCGCGCTGCACATGTCTTCGCCCGAGAAGTTCTGGCAGGGGCTGGCCCACGCGATCGAGCAGCCCGACCTGTTCGCCGATCCGCGCTTCGCGACCCGCGACGCCCGCATCGCCAACCAGGAGACGCTGATCGGCCTGCTCGGCGAGCGCTTCAAGCGCCGCACCCGCGACGACTGGTGCGTGCGGCTGCAGGCCGGCGACGTGCCGCACGCGCCGATGTACGACACCAGCGAGGCACTCGAAGATCCGCAGGCCGTCCACCTGCAGATGACCACGCAGGCCGAGCACCCGGTGATGGGGCTGTTCCGCACCGTGCGCTCCCCCGTCTCGTTCGACGGCCAGCGCGCGCTGCACGTGCGTCCGCCGCCGACGCTGGGCGAGCACAACGAAGAGATCCGCGCGTCACTCCACCTGCCGAAGGCCTCCGCATGAACCGCCGCCACCTGATCGCGTCTGGCCTGCTGGCCGTCTTCGCCGCCGCCCACGCACAGGACGGCCCGGTCAGGATGATCGTGCCGTTCGGCCCGGGCACCACGACCGACACGATCGCCCGCGTCGTCGCCGAGGGCCTCGGCAAGGAGCTGAAGCAGACCGTCGTCGTCGACAACCGCGCCGGCGCCGGCGGCTCGGTCGGCACCGACCAGGTCGCCAAGTCCGCGGCCGACGGCAAGACGCTGGTGATGGGCACCGTCGGCACGCACGCGATCAACGCGGCGCTGTTCCGCAAGCTGCCGTACGACACGCTGCGCGACTTCGCGCCGGTCGCGTTCGTCGGCTACACGCCGACGCTGCTGGTGGTCGGCGCGAATTCGCCGATCAAGTCGCTGAAGGACCTGGCGGCGCTGGCCGCGCGGCCCGACGGCGTGACCTTCGCGTCCGCCGGCAACGGCACCTCGGGCCACCTGGCCGGCGAGCTGCTCGCGCAGCGCCTGGGCGGCCGGATGATCCACGTGCCGTACAAGGAAGGCGCGGTCGCGATGACCAGCGTGATGGCCGGCCAGGCCGACTTCATGTTCTATCACCCGGCTGCCGTGATGCCGCAGATCAAGGCCGGCAAGCTGCGCGCGCTCGGCGCCAGCGGCGCGGTGCGCAGCAGCGCGGCCAGCGACGTGCCGACGCTGATGGAACAGGGCCTCAAGGACTTCGACCTCGTCGCCTGGTTCATGCTCTACGCGCCTGCGGCCACGCCGCCGGCCATGCTCGCGCAACTGCGCAGCGCGAGCGCTGCGGCGCTGGCGAGCCCCGAGGTCGCGACGCGGCTGCGCGAGCAGGGCGTCGAGCAGCGCGCGATGCGCGCCGACGAGATGGCGCCGTTCAACAAGGTCGAGCTCGGCAAATGGGCCGAGCTGGTCAAGCGCTCCAGCGCGCAGGTCGATTGAGATTTCCCGACAACAACTGGAGACGAGGCTGATGAACACGACGAACTTCTCGCGCCGCACCGCGGTGGCCGCCACGCTGCTCGGCCTGACGGGCCTCGGTATCTCGGGCGCACAGGCGCAGACGCCCACCGGCGCGCCGATCCGCGTCGGCAGCACGCTCGCGCTGACCGGGCCGCTCTCGGCGACGGCGCAGATCCACAAGCTGGCCGGCGAGATCTACATCGAGCAGGTCAACAAGCGCGGCGGCTGGCTGGGCCGGCCGGTGGTCTGGGAAGTGAAGGACGATCAGTCCAAGCCCGACCTCGCCAGAACCTTGTACGAGCAATTGGTCACCGCCGACAAGGTCGACCTGCTGATGGGGCCGTACGCGACCGGCGCGATCCTGTCGGCGATCGGCGTCGCGCAACGCTACAACAAGGTGCTGGTGCAGCACACGCTGGGCATCCCGTCGCTGGCGAAGTACGACATGACCTTCCCGGCCTGGTCGATCGGCTCCGAACCGCAGACCACCGTGCCGAACACGGTGTTCGACGCGCTCGCCGCCGGGCCGAAGCCGCCGAAGACCGTCGCGGTCGTGACCAGCAAGTTCCCGTCGATCCAGTTCATGAGCGCCGGCGCGCGCGAGGTGCTGAAGAAGCGCGGCCTGACCGAGGTGCTGTTCCTCGAATGGGACTTCGGCAACCGCGACTTCGGCCCGATCGCCAACCGCGTCAAGGACGCCAAGCCCGACTTCGTCTGGGTCGGCGCGATCGGCCTCGAGGGCAACCTGCTGCTCGACGCGATGAAGAAGATCGACTACGTGCCGCCGCAGCACTTCTACATGTACCCGGCGCCCGGCCCGCTGGTCTCGCTGCCGGAAGCGAAGAACGCGCTGTCGGTGACGATCTTCGAGGACCAGCCGCCGTTCACGTCGAACACCGGTGCGGCCGAGTTCGTGAAGCTCTACCGCGAGCGCGCCACCAAGGCGGGGTTGACCGATCCTTCCGTCGAGACCCAGGCCGCCGCGTCGTACACCGCATGGCAGATCCTCGAGGCCGGCGTGGTCGCCACCAAGAGCATCGACGACAAGAAGATCGGCGAGTGGCTCAAGGCCAACAAGGTCGACACGCTGCAGGGCAAGCTGCGCTTCAACGGCACCGGCAATTTCGGCGACGACCTGATGCGCGTCAAGCAGGTGCAGAACGGCAAGTGGGTCGTGGTGTGGCCGAAGGAAGTGACCTCTGGCGGCGCGAAGCTGCTCGCGCAATGATGTTCGCCCCCACGTCGCTTCGCTCCTGCCCCCCGCGGGGGCGCTCAGCCTCCTTGGGGCGGCCCGGCGCCGGCTGAGGCCCAGCATGGGCTTCACGCTGCCCAGCGTCTCGCTGCTGTCGCAAAGCATCCTGTCGGGCATCTTCGTCGGTGGGCTGTACGGCTTGATGGGCCTGGGCCTCAGCCTGAGCTGGGGCCTGCTGCGGCTGATCAACCTGGCGCACTTCGCGTTCGCGTTCCTGGCGGCGTACCTGTGCCTGCAGCTGACGACGACGATGCACATCGATCCGCTGCTGACGATGCTGGTGATCGCGCCGGCGTTCTTCGCGCTGGGCGGGGCGCTGCATTGGGTGATGGCACGCTTCAAGGTCACGCCGTTCAACTCGCTGCTGCTGACCTTCGGCCTGGTCGGCATCATCGAGGCGATCATCCAGACGATCTGGACCGCGGACTTCCGCAAGCTCGAATCGCACTACGGCGAGATGAAGTTCAAGGTCGGCGGGCTGTTCGTGCCGGTGCCCGAGCTGATCACGCTGGTGCTGGCCGTCGGCATCTCGGTCGCCGCCTGGGCGGTGCTGCGCTACACCGACCTCGGCAAGGCGATGCGCGCCGCGGCCGAGGACGCGCCGATCGCCTCGGCGTTCGGCGTCAACCAGCAACGCAACGCGCTGCTGCTGGCCGGAACCTGCGCGGCGCTCGCGAGCATCGCCGGCGTCTGCCTGGCGCTGAGCTTCACGCTCGCGCCGTCGCAGATCTATGCCTGGATCGGCGTGGTGTTCGCCGCCGTGATGCTGGGCGGCCTGGCGCGCCCGCTCGGCCCGCTGATCGCCGGCACCGTGATCGGCGTCAGCGAGGCGATCACGATGGCGGTGACCGCGCCGTCGTGGGCACCGATCGTGTCGTTCACGCTCCTGATCGTGATCCTGGTGCTGCGTCCGGGACGGGCCGCATGAAGCGCACCCCGCTCGTCATCGTCGCGGCCGCGATCGCGCTGGCCTTCGTGCCGCAGCTCGGCCTGCCGGCGTTCTACGACTCGCTGCTGTACCTGATGCTGCACTGGATCGTGCTCGCGACGTCGTGGAACATCCTGTCCGGCTACACCGGCTACTTCTCGTTCGGCCACGGCGCGTTCTTCGGCGCGGGCCTGTACACCACCAGCACGATGCTCGCGCGCTACGACTGGCCGTTCCTGTGGACGCTGCCGATCGCCGCGCTCGTCGCGGCGGTGCTGGGCGTCGCGCTCGGCGCGGTGGTGTTCCGGGTCAAGGGCGTGCGCGGCGAACTGTTCGCGCTGCTGACGCTGGCGATCACGTTCGTGATCGGCACGATCGTCGTCAACACGCCGCTGGACGGCGGCAACGGCGTGTCGCTCAGCGCGGTGCCGATCCCGAAGATCGGGCCGACGGCCTCGTCGACCTTCTACCTGCTGGCGCTGGCCGCCGCCACCGCGACGCTGCTGATCGCCTGGGCGATCTACGTCTCGAAGTTCGGCGCCGGCCTGTTCGCGATTCACGACGACGAGGACGCCGCCGAAGTGATGGGCGTGCCGACCTACCGCTACAAGCTGCTGGCGCTGGCGATCTCGTGTGCGCTGGCCGGCGTGGCCGGCGGCATCCATGCCCTGTTCCTGTCGTACGTGACGGTCGGCGAGGTGTTCACGATCGCGGTGCCGCTGACCGTCGTGCTGATGAGCGTGCTCGGCGGCACGCGCCACTGGGCCGGGCCGGCCATCGGCGCGATCGCGATCACCGCGCTGCTCTACAGCTTCACCGCGGCCGACCACGCGATCGCCGGCAAGGCCATGGTCGGCGTCATCCTGATCGCGGCGATCCTGTTCATGCCGGACGGCATCCTCTCGCGGCTGCAGAAGCTGTTCGCGCGGCGTACGGCCGCGGTCCCGGTCGCGGCACACGGCACCCCGGCGCCCGCACCCGTCGACGCACCGATCGCGCGCTCCGCCGGTGTCGCACCCGGCGAGGTGCTGCTGCGGGTGCGCGGCCTGAAGAAGTCGTTCAAGGGCGTGCATGCGCTGACCGGCGTCGACGTGGACGTGCGCCGCGGCGAGATCCTCGGCCTGCTGGGGCCGAACGGTTCGGGCAAGTCGACCTTCATCAACGTCGTCACCGGCCACTACACGCCGACCGCCGGGCAGATCGTGTTCGAGGGTCGCAACCTGACCGGCCGCGCCGCACACGAGATCGCGGCGTCGGGCATCGCCCGCACGTACCAGATCCCGCGGCCGTTCGCGCACCTGAGCGTGCTCGACAACGTGGCGCTCGCGACGATGTTCGGCGGCGCGGTGCACGACGTGGCCGCCGCGCGCCGACAGGCGTTGACCTGGCTCGACTTCACCGGCCTGATTGAGAAGGCCGCAGCGCGCCCCGACGACCTGAACCTGCACCAGCGAAAGTTCCTCGAGCTCGCCCGGGCGCTCGCGTCGCGGCCGCGCCTGGTGCTGCTCGACGAGGTGCTGTGCGGCCTGACGCCGAGCGAGATCGACGACGCGGTCGCGCTGATCCGGCGCATCCGCGACCAGGGCTCGACGATCGTGTTCGTCGAGCACGTGATGCGCGCGGTGATGGCGCTGACCGACCGGATCGTCGTGTTCAACCACGGCGACCTGCTGGCCGAGGGCAGCGCGACCGACGTGATGCAGCGCCCGGAGGTGATGACCGCGTACCTGGGGACGGCCCATGCTTGAAGTCCGCGACCTGCAGGTGGCGTACGGCGCCGCGCGCGCGCTGTGGGGCGTCTCGCTCGACGTGCGCGCCGGCGAGCTGCTGTGCGTGGTCGGCCCGAACGGCGCCGGCAAGACGACGCTGATCAACACGCTGGCCGGCATCCTGCGCGCCAACGCCGGGCGGCTCGTGTTCGAGGGCCGCGACATCACGCAGCTCGCGCCGCACCGCTTCTGCGAGGCCGGCATCGCGGTCGTGCCGGAGGGCCGGCGGCTGTTCACCGGGATGAGCGTGCTCGAGAACCTGGAGCTCGGCAGCTACCTGCCCGCCGCGAAGGCACATCGGCAGGAGTCGCTCGATTCGGTGCTCGAGTTGTTCCCCGCCCTGAAGGCCAAACTGACCAGCGCCGCTGGCGAACTCTCGGGCGGCCAGCAGCAGATGGTCGCGATCGCGCGAGCGCTGATGGCGCGGCCGCGGCTGCTGCTGCTCGACGAACCGTCGCTCGGCCTGTCGCCGCTGATCGTGCACGACATGTTCGCCGCCATCCGCCGCATCAACGCGGCCGGCATGTCGGTGTTGATGGTCGAGCAGAACGTCGTGATGGCGATGCAGGTCTCGACCCGCGCCTACGTGCTCGAGGAGGGCCGCATCGTCGCCGAGGGCGAGCCCGACGAGTTGCTCGCCCGCCCTGAAATTCAACGCGCCTACCTCGGCGTCTGAAAGGACCCACCCATGCTGTTCCCCACCACGATCGTCGGCAGCTTCCCGCAGCCCGAATGGCTCATCGACCGCGCCAAGCTGGCTGGCCGCTTCCCGCCACGCACGCGGGCCAAGGAACTGTGGCGCATCCCGCCGCAGTACCTGGAGCAGGCGCAGGACGACGCGACGCTGATCGCGATCCGCGCCCAGGAAGCGGCGGGCCTGGACATCGTCAGCGACGGCGAGATCCGCCGCGAGAGCTACTCGAACCGCTTCGCGACCGCGCTCGAGGGCGTGGATCTCGACAACCCCGGCACCGCGCTCGACCGCTCCGGTCACCCGAATCCGGTGCCGCGCATCGTCGGCAAGATCCGCCGCATGCACGCGGTCGAGGTCGACGACCTGAAGTTCCTCCGCGCCAACACCGACCGCATGGTGAAGATCACCGTGCCCGGCCCGTTCACGATGCTGCAGCAGGCGCAGAACGACTTCTACAAGACCGAAGAGGAAGCGGCGATGGACTACGCCGCCGCCGTCAACGCCGAGATCCGCGACCTGTTCGCGGCCGGCGCCGACGTGGTGCAGATCGACGAGCCCTACATGCAGGCGCGGCCCGAAAAGGCGCGCCAGTACGGCCTGGCGGCGCTGAACCGCGCGCTCGACGGCATCACCGGCACGACCGCCGTCCACATCTGCTTCGGCTACGCCGCGATCATCCACGAGCGGCCGAGCGGCTATTCCTTCCTGCCCGAGCTGGCCGGCTGCAGCTGCAAGCAGATCTCGCTCGAGACCGCGCAGTCGCACCTCGATTGCTCGGCCCTGGCCGCGCTCGACGGCAAGCGGCTGATGGTCGGCTGCATCGACCTGTCGGACCCGCAAGTCGAGTCGGTCGCGACGATCGTCGAGCGCATCGAGCGCGCGCTGCCGTTTGTTGCGCCCGAGAACGTGATCCTTGCCCCCGATTGCGGCATGAAGTACCTGCCGCGCGAGACCGCCGTCGGCAAGCTGCGCGCGATGGTCGAGGCCGCGAAGGTGCTGAGGCAGCGGCACGGCGGCTGAGCGGCGATGCTGTTCGCGTTCCACCTCGTCGATCGCGCCGATGCCGGCGACCTGCGCGCGCGCGTGCGGCCCGAGCACAAGGCCTACCTCGCGCAAGTGGCGGACCGCATCGCGTTCGCCGGGCCGCTGACCGGCGACGACGGGCAGACGATGCTGGGCAGCCTGCTGGTGATCGACTTCGCCGACCGGCCCGCGGCGCTCGCGTGGCTGTCCCGCGAGCCGTTCACCGTCGCCGGCCTCTACGGCCAGACGCAGGTGCACGCCTTCCAGAACCTGTGGCCGCAGCGCACCGGGTTCGTCGCCCCACCGAACTGAGGAGATTCTTTCAACCCAGCACTGCGCAAGCAGCACACCAAACAACGGGTCATGGCTGGGCGTGACTCACCTTTGAGGAGACAACGCCATGTGCAGACTCTGTGACGAAGGGAAACCCCAGAACCATTACTTCGGCTCGCGACGAGGATTCTTCAAGGCCGCCGCGGCCACCGGCGTCGCGGCCACCGCGTTCGACCTGCTTGCCGCCGGCCCGGCCGCCGCCCATGAGGACAAGGCGCCGGACGACAGCGGCCAGCATGGCAGGCGCTACGTGATCCGCGGCGGCGCGGTGATGTCGATGGACCCGAAGGTCGGCGATTTCGCGCAGGCCGACGTGCTCGTCGAAGGCAAGAAGATCGTCGCCGTCGGCCGCAGCCTGCATGCCGGCGGCGCGGCCGAGATCGATGCGCGCGGCCGCATCGTGATGCCGGGCTTCATCGACACCCACCATCACCTGTTCGAGACCGCGCTGCGCAGCTTCCTGGCCGACGGCATCCTGATCAACGACGGCTCGGGCACGCGCAGCGCCGACCCGACCTACTTCGAATACATCCTGCTGAAGTTCGCGCCGCTCTACCGCCCGCAGGACGTCTACATCAACCAGCTGTTCGGCTCGCTGAGCCAGCTCGACGCGGGCGTGACGACGGTGCACGACATCTCGCAGATCCACCACTCGCCGCAGCACTCGGACGCCGCGATCAAGGGCGTGATGGACTCCGGGCGGCGCAGCGTGTTCGGCTACTTCGAGAGCGCCGGCGCCGCGATCCTCGGCACCAACCCGGGCAACAAGTACCCGGACGACGCGATCCGCATCAAGAAGCAGTGGTTCTCGTCCAGCGACCAGCTGATGACGATGATCATGGGCGGCGAGCTGTACCTGCCGGCCTACGAGAAGGCCTGGAAGATCGGGCGCGAACTGGGGCTGCAGGTGGCCGCCCACGTGCTCTCGCCGTTCGGCATCCGCCCGACCCTGGACCTGCTCGCGCAGGGCAAGGGCGGCGACAGCGGCACGCTCGGCCTCGGGCCGGACAACCTGTTCGTGCACATGACCGGCATGTCCGACCTGGGCTGGCAGCGGGTCAAGGAGGTCGGTGCGCAGGTCTCGCTGGCGGTGCCGATCGAGATGAACATGCGCCACGGCATGCCGCCGATCCTGAAGATGCAAAGCCTGGGCATCGAACCGTCGTTGAGCACGGACGTGGAGTGCACGCTGACGGCGGACTTCTTCACCCAGATGCGCTCGACGATGAACGTGCAGCGCGCGCTGGTGAACCAGATGGTGCTGGAGCAGGGCGCCCTGACGCCGCCGACCCAGTACCCGACGCCCGCCGCCGGCGTGCCGCCGCTGCTGACGACCCGCGACGTGCTGCGCTACGCGACGATGAACGGCGCGAAGGGCCTGCGGCTGGACAAGAAGGTCGGCTCGCTGACGCCGGGCAAGGAGGCCGACATCATCATCCTCGACGCCAGCGCGATCAACGTCGCGCCGCTCAACAGCGTGCCCGGCGCCGTGGTCTCGCTGATGGAGCGCTCCAACGTCGAGACCGTGATCGTCGCCGGCAAGGTGCGCAAGTGGAAAGGGCGCCTGCTCGACACCAACCTGTCGCGCCTGCGCACGCAGCTCGAGGACTCGCGCGACTACCTGTTCAGCGCCGCCGGCATCGCGCAGGACGTGTTCCGCTGATCCGTCGCGGCCCGCGCATCCGCGCGGGCCGCCCGTCGGTCACGACAACCGCTTCACGCCTTCGAGCGGACACGCGTAGATCGCGTTGCGCAGCGCCGCGATCGCCTCGTACCGGGTGAAGGTGCGGCGCCACGCGAGCACCACGCGGCGCGTCGGCACCGGCTTGGTGAACGGGATGTAGACGATGTGCGGCTGCTTGTCCTTCGGCACGCTCAGTTGCGGCACGACGGTCACGCCCATGCCCGAGGCGACCATGTACTTGATCGTCTCGAGCGACGAGCCTTCGAAGCTCTTTCGGATGCCCTCCGCCTCGCTGCTCGCGAAGCGCGCGTACTCGGGGCAGACCTCGAGCACGTGATCGCGAAAGCAGTGGCCGGTGCCCAGCAGCAGCATCGTCTCGTCCTTCAGCTCGTCGGTGCTCAGGCTCTTGCGCTTGGCGAGCGGGTGCAGCTTGGGCACCGCGGCCATGAACGGCTCGTCGTACAGCGGCGCGACGGCCAGGCCGGTGTCGGGAAAGGGCTCGGCCATGATCGCGCAGTCGAGCTCGCCGTTGCGCAGCATCTCGAGCAGCTTGGCGGTGAAGTTCTCCTGCAGCATCAACGGCATCTGCGGCACGCGCTCGATCGCCTGCTTCACCAGGTCGGGCAGCAGGTACGGGCCGATCGTGTAGATCACGCCCAGACGCAGCGGGCCGCTCACGGGATCCTTGCCGCGCTGCGCGATCTCCTTGATCGCGGCGGCCTGCTCGATCACCATTTGCGCCTGGCGCACGATCTCCGCGCCCAGCGGCGTGACGGTCACCTCGTTGGCGCCGCGCTCGAAGATCTTCACGTCGAGCTCTTCCTCGAGCTTCTTGATCGAGACGCTGAGCGTGGGTTGCGACACGAAGCACGCTTCGGCGGCGCGCCCGAAATGGTGTTCGCGGGCCACGGCGACGATGTAGCGCAGTTCGGTGAGCGTCATGGCCGCGATTCTGTGGGCAATTCAGGCCTTCAGGTAGTCGGAGCGACCGCCGAGCCAGCGGTTCACGTGCGCAAGCGCGACCTGCGGGTGGCGGTCCAGCAGCAGCGTGGCAGCGTCGCGTGCGAGATGGACCAGCGCCTCGTCCTCGGCCAGGTCGGCGAAGCGCAACAGCGGCGCGCCCGACTGGCGCGCGCCGAGAAACTCGCCCGGGCCACGGATGTCGAGGTCGCGGCGCGCGATCTCGAAGCCATCGCCGGTTTCCAGCATCGCCTTCAGCCGCGCCTTGCCGGTGTCCGACAGCGGCGCGGTGTAGAGCAGCACGCACACGCTGGCCACCGTGCCGCGGCCGACGCGCCCGCGCAGCTGGTGCAGCTGCGACAGGCCGAAGCGCTCGGCGTGCTCGATCACCATCAGCGAGGCGTTGGGCACGTCGACACCGACCTCGATCACCGTCGTCGAGACCAGCACCGCCATCTCGCCCGCCGTGAACAGCGCCATCACGGCGGCCTTCTCGCTCGCCTTCATGCGCCCGTGCAGCAAACCCACCATCCGCCCCGGCAAGGCCGCGGTGAGGTGCGCGTGGGTCTCGGTCGCATTCTGGAGGTCCAGCGTCTCGCTCTCCTCGATCAGCGGGCAGACCCAGTAGACCTGCTGGCCCTGCGCGACCGCGTCGCGGATGCGGCCAATCACCGCCTCGCGCTTGTCGTCGGCGAACAGCTTGGTGACGACCGGCGTGCGGCCCGGCGGCAGCTCGTCGATCGTGCTCACGTCAAGGTCGGCGAACAGCGTCATCGCCAGCGTGCGCGGAATCGGCGTGGCGCTCATCATCAGCGTGTGCGGCTCGATCTGGTTCGAGCGCAGCTTCTCGCGCAACGCCAGCCGCTGCTGGACGCCGAACCGATGCTGCTCGTCGATGATCGCCAGGCCCAGTTTCGCGAACTGCACCTGCTCCTGGATCACCGCATGCGTGCCGACGACCAGCATGGCCTCGCCGGACGCGACCTGCGCGAGCATCGCCGCGCGCCCCTTGCCCTTGCGGCTGCCGGTCAGCCAGGCGACCGTGATGCCCAGCGGCTCGAGCCAGCCGACGAGCTTGCGCAGGTGCTGCTCGGCGAGGATCTCGGTCGGCGCCATCAGCGCGCACTGCCAGCCGTCATGGATCGCGATCGCAGCCGCGAGTGCGGCGACCACGGTCTTGCCGGAGCCCACATCGCCCTGCAGCAGCCGGTGCATCGGCACCGCGCGCTGCAGATCGTGCGCGATCTCGTCGACGACGCGGCGCTGCGCCTTCGTCAGCGCGAACGGCAGCGCGGCCAGCAGCCGTTCCTGCAGCCCGCCGCCGCGCACGCGGAACGGCGGCGCGCGCTGCAATTCGCGCTCGCGCTTGGCCTGCAGCTGAGAGAGCTGCTGCGCCAGCAGCTCCTCGAACTTCAGCCGCTGCCATGCCGGGTGGCTGCGATCCTCCAGCGTCGCGAGGCCGACGTTCGGCGCCGGGTGGTGCAGGAACAGCAGCGCTTCGCGCAAGCTCATCATGCCGGCCGGCACCGCCTCGGACGGCAGCAGCTCGGACAGATCGGCCCGTGCCAAGTTGGCATCCATCGCCTTGCGCAGGTAGGCCTGCGGCAGCTGCGCGCTGGTCGGGTAGACCGGCGTCAGTGCGGTTGCGAGCGGCGCGCCCTCGGCCACGGCCTTGAAGGTGGGGTGGACCATTTCCAGCCCGAAGAAACCGCCGCGCGCCTCGCCGCGCACGCGCACGCGCGCGCCCACCGCGAGCGCCTTCTGGTGCGACGGGTAGAAGTGCAGGAAGCGCAGCACCAGGTCGTCGCTGCCGTCGTGCAGGCGCACGACGAGCTGGCGCCGGCCGCGGATCTGCACCTCGCACGATGCGACGACGCCTTCGACCTGGCCGACGCTGCCGTCGCGCAGGCTGGCGATCCGCACCAGCCGGGTCTCGTCCTCGTAGCGCATCGGCAGGTGCAGCGCGAAGTCGATCGGGCGCACCAGGCCGAGCTTTTCCAGTGCGCGTTGCGGGCCGGACTTGTCCTTGGCGGCAGGAGAAGCGGGCACGGCGGGCATGGGAGAATTCTGCCCTTCTTCTTCCAGTTGGCACGGGCCGGTCCAGCCCTCAACCGCATGACGCCTACCTATTCGCTGAGCGACTTCGATTTCGCTCTGCCCTCCGAACTGATCGCCCAGCAACCGGCCGCCGAGCGCAGCGCTTCGCGGCTGCTCGACGGCACCGGAGCCGCGCCGGTCGACCGCGTGTTCCGCGAGCTGCCGGCGCTGCTGCGCGCCGGCGACCTGCTGGTCTTCAACGACACCCGCGTGATCAAGGCGCGGCTGCTCGGCCTCAAGGCCAGCGGCGGTGCGGTCGAGGCCCTGGTCGAGCGCGTGCTGCCGGGCCATGAGGTGCTGATGCACCTGCGCGCGAGCAAGTCGCCGAAGGCGGGCAGCACGGTGCGCTTCACGGGCACCGACGGCCAGCACGCGTTCGACGCCGAGGTGCTGGGCCGCGCGGGGCCGCACGAGTCGCTGTTCCACCTGCGCTTCCCTGCCGACCCGCTCGCACTGCTGGCCGCCCACGGCCACGTGCCGCTGCCGCCCTACATCACGCACGCGGACACCGCGGAAGACGAGCGCCGCTACCAGACCGTGTTCGCGACCAAACCGGGCGCGGTGGCGGCGCCGACCGCCGCGCTGCATTTCGACGAAGCGCTGCTGGCCGAACTCGCCCATCGTGGCGTCGCGACCGCCGGCGTCACGCTGCATGTCGGCGCCGGCACCTTCCAGCCGGTGCGCACCGAGAACCTCGCGGAGCACACGATGCACAGCGAATGGTTCGACGTGCCGCAGCCGACCGTCGACGCGATCGCGCGCACCCGCGCCGCGGGCGGGCGCATCGTCGCGGTCGGCACGACGACGCTGCGTGCGCTCGAATCCGCCGCCGCTTTTTCCGGTCATTGCGGCGTGCTCGAAGCCGGCGCGCGCGACACCGACATCTTCATCACGCCGGGCTTCGCGTTCCGCGTCGTCGACGTGCTGATCACCAACTTCCACCTGCCGAAGAGCACGCTGATGATGCTGGTCAGCGCGTTCGCGGGCTTCGATCGCATCCGTGCGCTGTATGCCCACGCGATCCGCGAGCAGTACCGCTTCTTCAGCTATGGCGACGCGATGCTGATCGCACGCACGCCGCACCACCCCGGGATCGACCATGCTGACCTTTGACCTGCTGAAGACCGAGGGCCACGCGCGCCGCGGCCGGCTGACCCTCAACCACGGTGTCGTCGAGACGCCGGTGTTCATGCCGGTGGGCACCTACGGCACGGTCAAGGGCGTGATGCCGGCGTCGCTCGAGGCGATGGGCGCGCAGATCATCCTCGGCAACACCTTCCACCTGTGGCTGCGGCCCGGGCTCGACGTGCTGAAGCAGTTCGGCGGCCTGCATCGCTTCGAGGCGTGGAGCAAACCGATCCTGACCGACAGCGGCGGCTTCCAGGTCTGGTCGCTCGGCGAGATGCGCAAGATCAGCGAGGAGGGCGTGAAGTTCGCGTCGCCGGTCAACGGCGACAAGCTGTTCCTGACGCCAGAGATCAGCATGCAGATCCAGCGCGTGCTGAACAGCGACATCGTGATGCAGTTCGACGAGTGCACGCCCTACGAGACCAAGGGCCACCTCACGACCGAGCGCGAGGCGCGCGTCTCGATGGAACTGAGCCTGCGCTGGGCGGCCCGCTGCCTGGCCGAGCACGCGCGGCTCGAGAACCCGAACGCGCTGTTCGGCATCGTGCAGGGCGGGATGTTCGAGAACCTGCGCGAGGAGTCGCTCGCCCAGCTGGTCGAGCTCGACCTGCCGGGCTACGCCATCGGCGGCGTCAGCGTCGGCGAACCCAAGCCGCTGATGCAGCGCATCGTCGCGCACACGCCGCACCGGTTGCCGGCGCACAAGCCGCGCTACCTGATGGGCGTGGGCACGCCGGAGGACCTGGTCGAGGGTGTCGAAGGCGGCGTCGACATGTTCGACTGCGTGATGCCGACGCGCAATGCGCGCAACGGCCACCTGTTCACCCGCTTCGGCGACCTGAAGATCCGCAACGCGCGCCACAAGACGGACGAGTCGCCGCCGGACATGACCTGCACGTGCCACACCTGCGCGAACTTCTCGCGCGCCTACCTGCACCACCTCGACCGCTGCAACGAGATGCTCGGGCCGATGCTGGCGAGCATCCACAACCTGCACTACTACGTGAACCTGATGCGCGAAGTACGTGAGGCGCTCGACGCGGGCGAGTTCGCGGCGTTCGCGAAGCGGTTCCGGGAGGACCGGGCGCGGGGGGTGTAGCGGTTCAGTCCTTCACGCTGTTGGCGCGCACCCATTCCGCGAATTCCAGTTCACTCGACTCCCCCCCGTCGAGCCACCGTGCTCGGCGAGTTGCTCCTCGTGCACCGCGTGGATGACCGAAGGATCGATCCAGATCCACGGGTCGTTGGCCGGATTCACTTCGCCAGCTCGTGGAGCACGTTGCGGCGCTTGCGCATGATCGCGCGCGCCGCCTTCATCTGCGCCTCGAAGGTCGGATCGTGCGGCGTGATGCGCAGGCCTTCGGCGCTGTCGGTCAGGTAGATCAGGTCGCCCTTCTCCACCTTCAGCTGCGCCAGCACCTCTTTCGGCAGGATCACGCCGACCCGACGCAAGCGGCCTCGTCGGAGATTTCTTACGCGGCGGGCGCCCGTCCCCCGATATCTCGCACGCAACGCGGCGCCTAGTCTCATCGAACCAGCCGAACGCCCCGTTCGCCGCATCCCCAGGGACACCGACATGGCCACCATCAACGACATCATGACCCGCGAGGTCACGACCATCCAGTTGACCGACAACCTGCAGACCGCCGCACAGCAGATGCGCGACCTCGACGTGGGCGTCCTTCCGGTCTGCGACGGCGAGACGCTGGTCGGCATGGTGACCGACCGCGACATCGCGGTGCGCGGTGTCGCCGCCGGTCTCGCGCCCGGTGACGCGTTGGTCTCGGACGTGATGACCGACGAAGTACATTCGTGCAGCGCGACCGACACCGTCGACACCGCGATGAAGCTGATGGGCGACGCGCAAGTGCGCCGCCTCGCGGTGGTCGACCCGAACGGCAGGATCATCGGTATCGTCGCGCTGGGCGACCTGGCCACGCGCCAGAGCGCACCCACCGATGAAGCCCTTCGAGAGATCTCCGAGAACGACGCGCAGGTCTAGGCGCGCCATGGCGCACTTGGCGGCCGAGGGCAAGCCGCCGCGCGGTCGCGTCGCGCTCTTTCGCGAACGCGTCCTCGGTCCCCAGTTCACGACGGTTTTGCAGCACCCCGGCGCATTCGCGTGGAACACGCTGAAGGCGTTCCGCAAGAACCAGGGCCTGCTGCTGGCCGGCGCGGTCGCGTACTACGCGTTGTTGTCGATCGTGCCGCTGTTGATCCTCACCGTGATCGCGCTGTCGCACTTCGTCGACCAGGCGGCGCTGCTGCAGACGCTCGCGCGGTACCTCGAATGGCTGGTGCCCGGGCAATCGCGCGCGGTGATCGCGGAACTGTCGAACTTCCTCGCCCACCGCGAGCTGATCGGCGGGGTGCTGGTCGTCACGATGATCTTCTTCAGCACGCTGGCGTTCACGGTGCTGGAGAGCGCGATGACGGTGATCTTCCTGCACCGGCTGGTCGTGCGGCGCCGACATTTCCTGGCCTCGGCGGTCCTGCCGTATCTCTACATCCTGTCGCTGGGCATCGGGCTCCTGCTGGTCACGCTCGTGGCCGGCAGCTTGCAGGCGATCGGCCAGGCGAACGTCGAGCTGTTCGGCCGCGCCTGGTCGCTGCACGGCGTGTCCGGCGCATTGCTGTACCTGCTCGGCGTGGCCGGCGAGATCTTCGTGCTGACGTCGGTGTACCTCGTGATGCCGGTCGGGCGGCTGCGGGTCAGCCACGCGCTGATCGGCGGCGTCACGGCGGCGGTGCTGTGGGAGATCACGCGCCACGTGCTCGTCTGGTACTTCGCGACGCTGTCGCAGGTCAGCGTCGTCTATGGCTCGATGACGACGGCGATCGTCGTGCTGCTCAGCCTGGAGATCGCGGCGACCCTGCTGCTGCTCGGCGCACAGGTGATTTCCGAGTACGAGCGGCTCGGCCGCACGGCCGCGAAGCCGGCGTGAGCTTCAGCGCGCGTTCACCAGAACGCCCACTGCCGCGTCGCCAGCACCCAGATGCCGAGCGCGCCGTTGGTGACGGCATGCGCGATGACCGGCACCCACAGCTTGCCCGTACGCACGTACAGCAGCGCGTACGCCAGACCGGCGACGATCGCCGCCAGCCACAGCGTGTGCGCCAGCACGAACACGAACGTCGACAGCACGATCGCCTTCAGCGCCACCTGCTGCGGCACGACCGATTCGAACTGCGGGCTCTGAATCCAGCGCATCAGGAACGAGCGCCAGAACAGCTCCTCCATCAACGGAACGATCAGCGCGGCACCGATCCAGCGGACGATCACCAGCGGCCAGATCAACGCGCCTTGGGCATCGATCGGCAGGAAGGTCGCCGAGGGGCTGCCGATCGTCATCCACGGGGCGTCGAGGTGAATCCACAGCCCGAACACGACCAACCCGGCTGCGACCCCCAGCGCCAGTTCGGTCAAGTTGGGCCAGGTCTGCGCGACCAGCTCACCGTATTCGCGCCAGAAGTACGCGAGCAGCCCGCCGACCACGAGCACGGTGAGGCCGTAGATCCAGCGCGGGTCGATGCCCCACGAGCCGTCGACCGGCACCGCGCCGCGCGCGGCCAGCAGCAGCATGAATGCCGCGAACGGAAGGATGCGCGCGACAGCGGCGCGGCTCAACTGCAAGGCCATTCTTGTTCGACTCCCCGGGCGGCAAAAGCCGCAGAGGATGCCAGATCAGGAGGCCAGCAGGTGCGAAACCCTTTCACGCAGCCCGGCCGGCGTGACGGCCGCCGGCGCCACCGCATCGCCGGCGACCAGACCCACCCGGCTGAACCAGCCGCGCCGGAACGGCTTGCTCATCGCCGAGCCGTCCTTGCGTGAGAAGTACGAGCCCCACAGGTTCTGCAGCGCCAGCGGCACGACCGGCACCGGGTTCGATTCGAGCAGCTTCATCACGCCGCCTTTGAACTCGCCGAGCTCGCCGTCACGGGTCAGCGCGCCCTCGGGGAAGATGCACAGCAGGTCGCCTTCGTTCAGCACCTCGCGCGCCCTCGCGAACGCCTGCTCGTAGGCGACCGGGTCGTCGCGCTGCGGTGCGATCGGGATCGCCTTGGCGAGCTTGAAGAACCAGCCGAGCACCGGCATCGCGAAGATCTTGTGGTCCATGATGAAGCGGATCGGCCGCGGGCTCGCCGCCATCAGCAGCACCGGGTCGACGAACGCGACGTGGTTGCACACCAGGATCGCCGCGCCGGTGGCCGGGATGTTCTCGTCGCCGCGCACCTTGAAGCGGTAGACCACACGCGTGACGATGAACGCGACGAAGCGCAGGAAGTACTCCGGCACCAGCATGAAGATGTAGAACGCGACCACCGCGTTCAGCAGGCCGGTGATCAGGAACACTTGCGGGATCGTGAAGTGCGCGGCCAGCAGCGCGCCGACGATCAGCGAACTCACGATCATGAACAGCGCGTTCAGGATGTTGTTCGCCGCGATGATGCGCGCGCGGTGGCTGGGCTGCGAACGCAGCTGGATCAGCGCATACATCGGCACGCTGTACAGCCCCGCGAACAGCGACAGCAGCGCCAGGTCGGCCATCACGCGCCAGTGCGCCGGCTGCGCGAGAAAGCCGCCCAGCGTGTAGCCGGCCGACGGCGCGAGGCCGCGCGCCGCGAAGTACAGGTCGATCGCGAACACGCTCATGCCGATCGCGCCCATCGGCACCAGACCGATCTCGACATGGCGCTTGGAGAGCATCTCGCACAGCAGCGAGCCGGTGCCGATGCCGATCGAGAACACCACCAGCAGCAGCGACGCGACCCGCTCGTCGCCATGCAGCACGTCCTTCGCGAAGGCCGGAAACAGCGACAGGAACACCGCGCCGAAGAACCACATCCACGAGATCCCGAGCAGCGAGCGGAACACGACGATGTTCTCGCGCGCCAGCATCAGGTTGCTCCAGGTCTCGGTGACCGGGTTCCAGTTGATGCGCAGCTGCGGGTCGCTGCTCGGCGACGGCGGCACGCCCTGCGCCGTCAGGCGCCCGAGCAACGCGACCGCCACGCAGCCGATCGCCACGTAGTGGCGGCCAACCTCGGGGATCGCCACCAGCAGGCCACCCGCCACCTGCCCGAGCAGGATCGCGACGAAGGTGCCCATCTCGACCATGCCGTTGCCGCCGGTCAGCTCGCGCTCGTTCAGGTGCTGCGGCAGGTAGGCGAACTTGACCGGGCCGAAGATCGTCGAGTGCAGGCCCATCAGCAGCACGCAGGCGAGCAGCACGATCACGTTGCCGGTCCAGAAGCCGAACGCCGCGAGCGCCATGATCGCGATCTCGAGGTTCTTGACGAAGCGGATCACCGCGGTCTTGTCGTACTTGTCGGTCGCCTGGCCGGCAGTCGCCGAGAACAGCAGGAACGGCAGGATGAACAGCGCGCCGATCACGAGGCCGGCCATGCTCGCCGGCAGCCAGCTGACCTGCAGCTGGTAGGTGATCATCACCGTGAATGCGAACTTGAACAGGTTGTCGTTGCCGGCCCCGAGGAACTGGGTCCAGAAGAACGGTGCGAAGCGCTTCTGCTTCAGCAGCGCGAACTGGTTCGGATGCGCGGCGGCGTGCTCGTTCGGGGTCATGCGGGTCCCTGTCGTGTTGTTGAGCGCAGGCGGAATCTACCGGATCACCTGGACCGGGCCGCCCAGGCCGCTGCGATTCATCCAGCTGAACACCGAGTCGACCGTGACGGTGTCGATGCGATCGGCGAAGCGCTTCTCGTTCGGGTGATCGTCGAACGCGACGTTGGCGGCGGTCAGGCGACCACCGAGGCGCTTCAGCGCGCCGATGTGCAAGGTCGTCGGCTGGTAGTCCTTCAGCTGCAGCCAAGCCTGCGCGCGTTCGCGGGTGCGGGCGCCCGGCTCCTGCGTCATCGCCAGCGTCTCGATCGCCCACTGGTTCGACTGCTGGTAGCGCTGCGCCCACGGGTACGCGACCACGCTGTAGGCCGGTGTGTTGAGCTGCGCGAGCCGGGCGTTGTCCTTCAGCGCCGGCAACAGCTTCGCCTGCACCTCGAGTTGCGGCACGACGATCGCCGCCTCGTAATCGAACAGGTCGTCCAGGAAGAACTCGCCGAGACCTTGCCGATAGACCGAGCCGTTGGCGGTGCCGCACTGGTTCAGCTTGTGGACGACGCGCCAGCGCTCGCCGTCGCGGTACGCGAAGCCGAGGTGCGAATAGCGCAGGTGGTACTCGCTCAGGTCCTGTCCGGCGCGCGCCAGCAGCACGACCTGCGCGCCGCTGCGATCGAGCTGTTGCGCGGTGTGCTCGGCCAGCGCCATCGAGCGCTCGACCGCGCTCACGGTCGGCGGGCGGTTCTCGCAGCTGCGGCCGGCCTGCGCCTGCGTGGCGGCGAACATGAGCAGTGTGGCAGCCGCGCCGGCACGCGAGGCCGCGTTCACCGCGTCACCCGTTCGTTGTAGAGCAGCGCGTTGCCGATCTCGTTCGGCACGAACGCGATCGCGCGGCTCGCGGTCGACAGCACCCAGCCGGTGCTGACGGCCGTGACGACGACCACGGTGCCGGCCGCCAGCGACAGGCCCGCCGCCGCCTGCCCGCTCAATCGCAGCGTCGTGCGGGCGCCGTCCGAGGCGCGCTCCAGCACGCACAGCGCACCGGCCGCGGAGTACTCGACCGCGACGACGCTGAGCGTCGCGCCGGCCGACAGCAGCACCACGGGCGCGGCGACCGACACCGCGATCGGTAGCGCCGAGAGCGCGCTCGCCTCGGACACCTCCGAATGCGCCTGCGCGCCGGCGACAAGCCCGGCCAGCAAGGCCGCGAGGGCAAAGTGACGAATCGATTTCATGAAGAGTCTCCAGATCGAGTCAGGGGTCAGGCGACGTCGCGCTCGGCGCGCAGCGCTTCGTGGGCATCGCGCAGCGTCTTCGCCAGCGTGAACACGGTCGAGATCAGGAACAGCCAGCTGACGCCGAGGAAGGCCTTGTAGGTCGGGTTCACGTCCATGCGCCACAGCCCCCAGCCCGTCAGGACCATCGCCAGCGCGAAGCCGCCCCAGACGACCAGGCCCCACATCGGCGTGTCGTTGCGGGCGATCTCGTTGTCCCGCACGTACTTGGCGAGCGCGAACGCGGTCGACAGGCAGAACATGTAGCCCATCACCATGAACACCCGGTCCAGGTCGGCGCCGGGCAGGTAGGCCAGGCCGGTACCGCAGAGCAGAACGGCCACACCGAACGAGACCCAGACCTGAAGTTTCCAGGCGCGGGTGTCTTGACGGATCGAGGTGCGTGACATGAGGTGCTTTCGGGGTGGGTTGAACACGGAGCGAATGGTCGTCGTCGCGCCCTCGGGTATCAATCACCCGAAGGAGGGTCGCGGAGTTGCAGCCCTCTGGTATCGTTTCAAGGTACTTTTGGGGACCGCATGAGCACCACCCACGACCTGGTCATCGCGCTGAAGGCCGAACTCAAGGCCGCCGGCATCACCTACGCCGACCTCGCCGATCAGCTCGGCATGGCCGAGTCCAGCATCAAGCGCATCTTCGCGAAGGGCGACATGCCGCTGTCGCGCATCGACGAGGTGCTGCGGGTGCTGAAGATGGACTTCGCCGAGCTCGCGCGAAAGATCGCCGACGCGCAACCGCTGCGCCGCGAGCTGACGCTGGAGCAGGAGACCGCGGTGGTGGCCGACCGCAAGCTGATGCTGCTGGCACTGTGCTGCGTGAGCCAGTGGACCTTCGAGCAGATGGTGGCCACCTACGCGATCAGCGAGGCCGAGTGCGTGCGCTACCTGCTGCAGCTCGACAAGCTCGGCTTCATCGAACTTCGGCCGCTGAACCGCTACCGGCTCAAGGTCGGCAAGGGCTTCCGCTGGCGCCCGCACGGCCCGGCGATGGCCTACTTCCGCGAGCACGTCGCCGACGACTACTACAGCGGCGGATTCGACGGCGAGGGCGAGACGCTGATGCTGGTGCACGGCCACATCAGCACCGCGCAGGCGGTCAACTTCGTCGAGCGGCTGCAGCGCGTCGGCCAGGACTTCGCGCAGCAGCACCTGGCCGACCAGAAGCTCTCCGCCGAACAGAAGGGCCACTACACGCTGGTCGTCGGCATGCGCTCGTGGCTGTTCGGTCCCTTCCGGGACCTCAAACGGGCCGCGCCGCGGCCCGCGTGAAAGTCGCTCAGCGCTGGCGGCGCCGCACCGTCCAACCCATCAGGCCGAGGCCGGCGAGCATCAGCGCGTAGGTTTCGGGTTCCGGGATCGGCGGCGTGCCGCCGTTGCTCTGCAGGAACGAGAACGTGTTCAGCGCGTAGATGCCGTTGTCGTTGAGCGGCGCGTAGTTGCCGCCGCAAACCGGCAGGCCGCACGCGGTGGTGGTCGAGATCATGTCGATGTCGGCAATGATGAACAGCGCGCCGGCACCGGCGGCGTACTCGCCCGCCTTCCAGTAGGCCGAGGTGATCTGGCCATCGGCGTTGACACCGCCGACGTGCCCGTTGTGCGCCGTGATCGCCGCGCCATCGAGCTGGCCGGTGAGGTAATACTGGTTCACGTCCTGCGCGGCGCCGAACGGTCCGTCGAACAGCGGTGCACCGCCGTTCGACACCGAGCCGCTGCTCGCGGTGGTGCTGATGCCGAGCGCGGCGCCGAGGCCGTCGTGCCCGGCGTCGTCCTGCAGCAGGAACAGGTCGCCGCCACCGAGGAAGAAGTTCGTCACGGCGGCCGAGATCGGCGCCGCCTGCGCATCCGAGATCCAGGTGCCGACGAACATGTTGACGCCGGCCAGCGTGCCCGCGGTCACCGAACCCAGCGTCGTGGTCTGGATGCTGCGGTTGACCACGCCGGCAGGGCCGAAGTAGATCGGGTTCTCGAGAGCCGCGCGGAAGCCGGTGAGGTAGGAACCGTCCCAGGCCCACTGCCCGCTGTCGGAGGTGATCGTCTGGCTCGCGCCGGCCACGACGTAGGGTGCGGCCACGGCCTGCAGCGCCGCGCCGCACAGCGCGATCACCACCGCGCCGCGGCGAATGGTTGGGGAAATGACTGACATGGCAACGCTCCTTCGAAGTCGGGTCGGCCGGAGTGGCGACCGCGGCTTCAGATGGTCGGCGCGCGACGGGCACACGCCCATCCCACGCTCATCGGCCGCCACCCCTACGCTTGGGGGGCCAAGGCGTTACGCCGCGCGCTGCTCGAGCAGGTAGTTGGCGCCGTCGTACTGGCCGAGCACGTCAGTCAGGTAGGGCAGCACGGTCAGCAACTCGTCGTGCAGCGTGAACGGCGGGTTGATCACGAACATGCCGCTGCCGGCGAGGCCGAAGCCCTGCTGGTCGGGCTGCTGCACCGTCAGCCGCGCGTGCAGCCAACCTTTGGGCGCGAGGGCCTCGAGCCGCTTGGGCAGCTGCGCGGCCTCGAGCTTGCTGACCTGCGGGTACCACACCAGGTACACACCTTCGGCGAAGCGCAGCAGCGCTTCGCGCAGCGAACTGATGACCTTGCCGTAGTCCTTGTGGCCCTCGTAGCTCGGGTCCATCAGCACCACGCCGCGCCGCGACGACGGGGGCACCTGGCCTTTGAGGCCCTCGAAGCCGTCGGTGTCGTAGACCGTCGCGCCGGGCACCTCCCCGATGTACGACTGCAGGATGCGGTGGTCGGTCGGGTGCAGCTCGAACATCCGCAGCTGGTCCTGGGCCCGCAGCAGCATCTGCGCGAAGGCGGGCGAGCCGGGGTATTGCTCGAGCATGCCGTCCGGGTTGAACTGGCGCACGAGCTGCACGTAGTCGGCCACCGCGGGCGGCAGGTCGTCGCGATCCCAAAGACGCAGGATGCCCTGCTCGAACTCGCCCTTCTTCTGCGCGAAGCGGCCCTCGAGCGAGTAGCCGCCGGCACCGGCGTGGGTGTCGACCAGGCGGTACGGCTTGCCCTTCTGGTTCATGTAGCGCAGCACCAGCGTCAGCACGGTGTGCTTGAGCACGTCGGCATGGTTGCCCGCGTGGAAGGCGTGTCGGTAGGCAAGCATGGCGCTAGTGTCGTCGCGTTTGGAGGTCGGGGCCGGGCAGGCACTGTAGCCGCTCGCGGGCAGTCCGCTTTAACCGATTTCGCGGCGCGCCGTGCGCCGGCCTGTTATTCGGCGCAGCCGTACGATGGCTTCATCCACTGACTTCCCGGCCCGCCCGCATGACCACGCTGTTCGACACCATCCACTTCGGCGACATCGCCGCCGCCAACCGCATCGTGATGGCCCCGCTGACGCGCGACCGCGCCGGTCCCGATCAGGTGCCGACGCCGCTGATGGCGAGCTACTACGGGCAGCGCGCCACGGCCGGCCTGATCGTCACCGAAGGCACGCAGATCAGCGCCGAGGGCCAGGGCTACCTCGACACGCCGGGGATCTACAGCGCCGCGCAGATCGCCGGCTGGAAGAAGGTCACCGACGCCGTGCACGCCAAAGGCGGCAAGATCGTCGTGCAGTTGTGGCACGTCGGGCGGATCTCGCACCTGTCGCTGCTGCCGCCGGGCCTGCAGCCGGTGTCCAGCACCGCGACCCGCGCAAAGGGCAAGACCTTCACCGCGCAGGGCTTCGAGGACGTGTCCGAGCCGCGTGCGCTGCGCACCGACGAGATTCCGCGCCTGATCGCCGACTATCGCCAGGCCGCGCGCAACGCGATCGACGCCGGCTTCGACGGCGTCGAGGTGCACGGTGCCAACGGCTACCTGCTCGAGCAGTTCATGCGCGACAGCATCAATGACCGCACCGACGTGTATGGCGGCTCGCGCGAGAACCGCGCCCGACTGGTCGTCGAGGTGATGACCGCGATCGTCGACGAGATCGGCGCCGGCCGCACCGGCATCCGCCTGTCGCCGGTCACGCCGGCCAACGACGCCGGGCCGGACAGCGACCCGCAGGCGACCTACGAACTCATCGTCGAGAAGCTCGCGACACTGAAGCTCGCCTTCGTCCACGTCGTCGAGGGCGCGACCGGCGGCCCGCGCGATGTCGCGCCGTTCGACTTCGCGGCACTGCGCGCGCGCTTCAAGCAGGGTCACCCGCAAGGCGCCTGGATCGTCAACAACGGCTACACCCGCGAGATGGCGATCGAAGCCGTGGCGAGCGGCGCGGCCGACATGGTCGCGTTCGGCAAGCACTTCATCAGCAACCCGGACCTGGTCGAACGCCTGAAGCGCGATGCGCCGCTCGCCCAGCCGAACCGCCAGACCTTCTATGGCGGCGGCGCCGAGGGCTATACCGACTATCCGCCGATGGAGCTGGCGCCGGCCTGATCGACGCGCGGTCCCACGCAAACGGGCGGCCCGCGGGCCGCCCGTTGTCCACTCGAGGCGAGATCGATCAGGCGGGGATGCGCAACACCTGGCCCGGGTAGATCTTGTCCGGGCTGGTCAGCATCGGCTTATTGGCCTCGAAAATCTTCGGGTACTCGTTGGCATTGCCGTACTGGGTCTTGGCGATCGCCGACAGTGTGTCGCCGCGCACCACCGTGTACCAGCGGGATTCGTCGGCCGGCTCGGCCGTCGTCATCGCATCGTCGACCTGGGTGACGCCCGACACGTTGCCGCAGCACAGCACGACCTTCTCGCGGGTCGCCTGGTCGGCGGCCTCGCCGGCCACCGAGACGGTGCCGGTCGCGCCGTCGAACGCCACATCGAGGCCCTCGACCTTCAGGTTCTGCGTCTTGATGTACGCGGTGATCGCATCGGCCGCGGTCTTGTTGGCGGCATCGACGTCGGGCGCTTCGGCGGCAGCGGCGGGCTTGTGACCGAACAGCTTTTCGCCGGCTTCCTTGATGAAACTGATGATGCTCATGGGTGCTTTCCTGGTGGGTGATCGAACGGATGCGGCTTCGATCGAGAGCTTTCAGCCGCACAGCCCCGCAATGTAGCGAGGCAGTGCAAAGCCGCGCAGCACCAATGGTCGGCGGTTGTAACAGGCGCCCGCTGCGCGTGCCTCAGCGTCGGTGCGGCGCCACACGCGCGCGGAACAGTTCCGCGATGCCGACCTCCTGCGGCCCGGGAACCCATTCGAACGCCTCGCCCGCACGCAGCGTGCCGGGGCGGCGCACGTCGAGGTAGAAGCCGCACCAGCTGTTCTGCACCATCAACTTCGACGCCTGCTTGAACCCCATCGCGGCATTGAACTTGAAGCAGGGGAAGCGCGGCTCGCTGACCGCCAGCTCGCAATCCGGGAAGCGCAGCACGTCGCCGACCCAGACCTGGTCCTCGAGCAGCCCGGCGATCGTCAGGTTCTCGCCCAGCGCGCCGGGGACCAGCGTCTCACCCCATGCCGCGGCGCGCGCCTGGGCCCGAACCGTCTGCCAGAACGGGTAGTGCTCGCTCGGATAGGCGTAAATCGCCTTGCCGGGCCCGCCGTGCACCGACAGATCGGCCTGCTCGTCGCCCGCGAGGCCGAGCGGCCCGACCTCGACCGGGCCGGCGACGCTCCGCTTGAGGATCCCGGTCATCACCTCACGGTCGTCGATCAGCATCGGTCGCGCGGCGGACACGTTCAGGCTCAGCAGCTGGCCGAAGCGCGAGGCAGGATGGGTCACGGCGAGCGGTACTTCCCGTGGTGGGCAGCGACCACGCGTCGCCCTCGTGGCCCGGCGACCCACGCGACGAACAGCTTGCCAGCGGGGTGCCGGCTGGCGAACGCACGCATCACGTGCACCGGCTCCGCCAGCACCGGATCGCCTTCGACCAGCACGCCGAGCGGCGCGCCACCCTGCGGGGCCCAGGCGCCGCGTTCCACGAGCGCGTAGGCGCCGCGGGCGCGTGCTTGCGCGATCAGGCGCGCAGCTGGGTCGCCGCTCCCATACCAGGGCGCCGCGGGCGCAATGCCGGCCAGGCGCCAGAGCGCCTGTTCGGCCAGGTGCAGGCCCGAACCGTCGCCCGCGGACAGGAAGGTCACCGCACCGGGCATGGCGAGCGCGGCGCGCTGCACCTGCGCCAGCGCGGCGGCGGCGTCGGTCCCACCGGCGATGCCGGCCGGATCTTTTTCCCTTTCCTTGGACTTACCGCGCACCAGCGGGCCGACCAGCACGAACGCCCCCGTCGCGACCGGCTGGCGGTCGTGCGCGAAGCCCTGCTGCACGAGGCGCGCTTCGGCGTCGGGGGCGTTGGTCAACGCCGCATCCAGCTCGCCGCGCTCCAGCGCGTCCAGCAACGGCCGCGCCGGACCGGCCACCGCCTTCACGGCGATTCCGGTATCGATGCCGAACGCGCGGAGCAGTGCCGGCGCCAGGCCCGACTCGACCAGCGACGTGTCCACGCCCAGGCGGAACGGGTCGGCGTTCGACCGTTGCGGCTGGGCCGCCCCGGGCGCCGTGACGGCGATCCACGGCAACGACAACAGCAGGCGGCGGCGCAAGGGCATCGTCGATTATCGCCAGGCCTCGGGGCGGCATAAAGTCATACCGAAAGCGCATGACCCCCCGGGAAATGGTGGTTACCTGCCCATTACACTGGGACGACAATCCCCAAAAGGAACTGTAGAGAGCGGCGCCGGTCCGACCGATTCGGGCGCTCGTAATCGGCCCGTAACCACCGTTGCGGGGCTTGCGCCCAGCGGCATTGGGCAAGCCGGTCCGGCCCCTGCTACGGGCCGAGCGGGTTTGCCCAATCCCGCTTTTTTTGACTCCGATGACTGGACCCACGATGAACCGTCCCGCAATGGAAGGCGTGCGCCTGAACGTGCCCTCGAGCGTTCGCCACGCCCAATTGATCGAATGGGTGGCCGAAATGGCCGCGCTGACCGAAGCCGCCGACGTTTACTGGTGCGACGGCAGCAGCGCCGAATACGACCGCCTGTGTGCGCAGCTGGTCGCCGCCGGCACGTTCAGGAAGCTCAACCCCGAGCTCCGGCCGAACAGCTACCTCGCCTGCAGCAGCCCGAGCGACGTGGCCCGGGTCGAAGACCGCACCTTCATCTGCTCCGAGAAGAAGGAGGACGCCGGCCCCACCAACAACTGGATGGCGCCCGGCGAGATGCGTGAGCTGCTGCAGACCGGCCCGAACGCGCTCTTCCGCGGCGCCATGAAGGGCCGCACGATGTATGTCGTGCCGTTCTCGATGGGTCCGCTGGGTTCGCCGATCGCGCACATCGGCGTCGAGCTGTCGGACAGCGCGTACGTCGCCGTCAACATGAAGCTGATGACGCGCATGGGCGCCAAGGTGCTGGACGTGCTCGGCACCGATGGCCATTTCGTCCCGTGCATGCACACCGTCGGTGCGCCGCTGGCCGCCGGCCAGAAGGACGTGTCCTGGCCGTGCAACACGACCAAGTACATCGTCCACTACCCCGAGACGCAGGAAATCTGGAGCTACGGCTCGGGCTACGGCGGCAACGCGCTGCTCGGCAAGAAGTGCTTCGCGCTGCGGATCGCGTCCACCATGGGGCGCGAGCAGGGCTGGCTGGCCGAGCACATGCTGATCCTCGGCGTCACCTCGCCCGCGGGCAAGAAGCACCACGTCGCGGCGGCGTTCCCGAGCGCCTGCGGCAAGACCAACTTCGCGATGCTGATCCCGCCGGCCCAGCTAGGCGACTGGAAGGTCACGACGATCGGCGACGACATCGCCTGGATCAAGCCGGCGGCCGACGGCAAGCTCTACGCGATCAACCCGGAAGCCGGCTACTTCGGCGTGGCCCCGGGCACCAACGACAAGACCAACTTCAACTGCATGGCCAGCCTCAAGCGCGACGTGATCTTCACGAACGTCGCGCTGACCGACGACGGTGACGTGTGGTGGGAAGGCATGACCGACACCCCGCCGGCGCACCTGACCGACTGGCAGGGCAAGGACTGGACGCCCGCGATCGCGAAGGAGACCGGCGCCAAGGCCGCCCATCCGAACGCCCGCTTTACCGTCCCCGCCACCAACAACCCGGCGCTCGACCCGGAATGGGACAACCCGGCCGGCGTGCCGATCGACGCGTTCATCTTCGGCGGACGGCGCTCGACGACCGTGCCGCTCGTCACGGAGGCGCGCAACTGGGTCGAGGGCGTGTACATGGCCGCGACGATGGGCTCGGAGACCACCGCCGCCGCTGCCGGTGCGCAAGGCGTCGTTCGCCGCGACCCGTTCGCGATGCTGCCGTTCATGGGCTACAACATGAGCGATTACTTCCAGCACTGGCTCGACCTCGGCCACAAGCTCGAGGCGTCCGGCGCCCAGCTGCCCAGGATCTATTGCGTCAACTGGTTCCGCAAGGGCGCCGACGGCAAGTTCGTCTGGCCCGGCTACGGCGAAAACATGCGTGTGCTGCAATGGATGATCGGGCGTGCCGACGGCACCGCGAAGGGCGAGGAAACCGCCTTCGGCGTCACGCCGCGCTACGGCGATCTTGACTGGACCGGCCTCGACTTCACGCCGACCCAGTTCGACCAGGTGACCCACCTGGACAACGCGGCGTGGAAGACGGAACTCGGTCTGCACGCCGAGCTGTTCCAGCAACTGGCCTACCACCTGCCGACCGAGCTGACCGCCGCGAAGGCCGCGCTGGAGCGTCGCCTGGCCGCCTGACGGCGCGTCGCCTCACCAAAGCAAAGGCCGGCGATTGCCGGCCTTTCTCAATGTGCGGGCGCGGTGCGCCAGTTCGAGAACCAAGCCGCCAGCCGCACCAGCGCGCTGATCGGCCCGTTCGCCTCGTGGTCGATCGCCGGGAGGCGGCTGCGCGGTGCGAACCGCGACGTGTCGTGGCCGTCAGTCCGCATACAGGCCTTCATGGCGTGCCGCGGCGGCGTACAGGTCGGCGGCGAAGCCCGGATCGGTCTTGGCGTAGGTCGAGGCGAGCTGGCGGACCTTCTGGGCTTCGATCGAGGCCGATTCGGCGGCACCGGCCGCAGCGGTCGACGCCGCGGTGCGCGCGGCCGGGATCAGGTTGGTCAGCGCGGCGAGCAGGTGATGGGCGAAGCGGTTGCGTTGCACATTCGCGTGCAGGGTGGCGGTGGTCATGGTGTGTTCCTTGACGTATTCGATTTGAGAGGTGGTGCGCGGCGCGTCAGGCCAACGGGCCCTGGCGGGACGCGGCCCGGAGTTCCTTGGCCAGTTCAGGCTGGAGCGCCTCGCACTGATCGGCAAAGGCGAGCAGGTGGCGCTGGGCGCGGGCGCGACCGGCCGCCTCCAGCGCGCGCCAGATGGCCGCACCGGCCTGCTTGAACTGACGGCGCAGACCGGCGCCGGTCGATGCGGTGTCCGCGGCAGCGGACGTGATCGGCAGCGATGTGACAGCGGTGTTCATGCGAATTTCCCTTCTTTGCCGGGGCCGTTCTGGTCCCGATGTGCAGATACTAGGGTTAACCCGGATAATTCTCCAATCAATCTTATGAATCGCCGTTATCACGACGGCGTATGACGAATGCCCACCGCGCTGAACTTCCGAACCCTCGACCTGAACCTGCTCCGCGTGTTCGACGTCGTGATGGCCGAGCGCAACCTCACCCGCGCCGCGGAGTGCCTGTCGATCACGCAACCCGCCGTCAGCAATGCCTTGAAGCGCCTGAGGGAATCGGTAGGTGAGGACTTGCTTACACGTGCAGCGACCGGCGTGAAGCCGACCCCGCGGGCCGAAGCCCTCTGGCCGGAAGTCCGCACGGCGCTGGGCCACCTGCGCGCGGCGCTCGCGCCCGGCGAGTTCAACCCGCAGTCCGACGCCGCCAGCTTCCGTATCGCGATGGCCGACGCGACCGCGGCGCTGTTCATGCCGCCGCTCGTGGCGCAGATCGAGTCCAGCGAGGCACTCGCCAACGTGCGGGTGCTGCCCTTGGCCACCCGCGACCCGAGCGAGATGCTGGAGCGCGGCGATGCCGACCTGGCGATCGGGTACTTCCCCGAAACGATCGCCGCGCTGACCAGCCAGGGCAGCGATGCGCCGCTCCACCATGCGCACCTGCACGACAGCGAGTACGTCTGCGTCATGCGCGAGGGCCATCCGCTCGCCGCCGGCGAGCTGACACTGGACGCCTTCTGCGCGGCCGATCACCTGCTGGTCAACTTCGCCGGTCGCCCGCACGGCCTGGCCGACCAGGCGCTGGCGGCACTGAACCGCAAGCGCCGCATCGTCCTGACGGTGAACCAATACTTCACGGCGGGCCGTGTCGTCGCCAACAGCAACCTGCTGACCGTGCTGCCGGCCTACTTCGTCGAGGCGACGGGCTACCACGAACACGTCGTCACCCGACCGCTGCCGTTTGACCTGGCCGGCTTGCACGTGGCGATGGTCTGGCACCAGCGCAACGACCGCTCCAGTGCGCACCAGTGGCTGCGCGCTCGGTTGCTGGAAGCCGCAGCGCAGCACACCGCCAACGGTTGACGCGGCGCGCATCTTCCCTCATGCTCCGCAAAGTGGTCTAGACCACTTTGCCTCCATGCACGGAAAGACGCGCGATGAACTCCTCCACCGACCCGAACACGCTCGCCGACGCCGCCGCGCGCGGTGCACGCTCCGCCCCTGGCCGCGTCGTGCGCGCCCCGCACGGCAGCACGCTCCATTGCAAGTCGTGGTTGACCGAGGCCGCGTTCCGCATGTTGCAGAACAACCTCGATCCGGACGTTGCGGAGCGCCCCGAAGAACTGGTCGTCTACGGTGGCATCGGCCGCGCCGCACGCGACTGGGCCTGCTTCGACAAGATCCTCGATTGCCTGCGCGTGCTGGAAGACGACGAATCGCTGCTGATCCAGTCCGGCAAGCCGGTCGGCGTGTTCAAGACCCATGCCGATGCGCCGCGCGTGCTGCTGGCCAATTCGAACCTGGTGCCGAAGTGGGCCACGTGGGAGCACTTCCACGAGCTCGACCGCCAGGGCCTGTTCATGTACGGCCAGATGACGGCCGGCTCGTGGATCTACATCGGCACCCAGGGCATCGTGCAGGGCACCTACGAAACCTTTGCCGAGGCCGCGCGCCAGCACTACGGCGGCAGCCTGGCCGGCAAATGGATTCTCACCGCCGGCCTCGGCGGCATGGGCGGCGCCCAACCTTTGGCCGCGACCTTCGCCGGCGCGGTTTCGCTGAACATCGAGTGCCAGCAGGCCAGCATCGACTTCCGGCTGCGCACCCGCTATGTCGACGAGCAGGCGACCGACCTCGACGACGCGCTGGCCCGCATCGCGAAATACACCGCCGAAAAGAAGGCGGTGTCGATCGCGTTGCTCGGCAACGCCGCGCGCATCGTGCCGGCGCTGGCCGAGCACTTCAAGAACAGCGGCTCGAACCGGCCGGCGCTGGTAACCGACCAGACCTCGGCCCACGACCTGATCCACGGCTACCTGCCGGCCGGCTGGTCGGTCGAGCACTGGCAGGCGGCACAGGCAGACTCCTCGCAACACGCGACGCTGAAGGCCGCGGCTGCAAAGAGCTGCGCCGAGCATGTCAAGGCGATGCTGCAGTTCCAGGCGATGGGCGTGCCCACCGTCGACTACGGCAACAACATCCGCCAGGTCGCGTTCGACGAAGGCGTGAAGAACGCATTCGACTTCCCCGGCTTCGTGCCCGCCTACATTCGCCCGCTGTTCTGCGAGGGCAAGGGGCCGTTCCGCTGGGTCGCGCTCTCGGGCGACCCGGAGGACATCCGCAAGACCGATCGCAAGATCAAGGAGCTGTTCCCGCACAACGCCCACGTGCACCGCTGGCTCGACATGGCGGGCCAGCGCATCGCGTTCCAGGGGCTGCCCTCCCGGATCTGCTGGCTGGCGCTGGGCGAGCGGCACCTGGCCGGGCTGGCGTTCAACGAGATGGTGCGCACCGGCGAACTGAAGGCGCCGATCGTGATCGGCCGCGACCACCTCGACACCGGATCGGTCGCCAGCCCCAACCGCGAGACCGAAAGCATGCGCGACGGCACCGACGCCGTCTCCGACTGGCCGCTGCTCAACGCGCTGCTCAACTGCGCCGGCGGCGCGACCTGGGTCTCGATCCACCACGGCGGCGGGGTCGGCATGGGCTACTCGCAGCACGCCGGCATGGTGATCGTCGCCGACGGCACCGAGGCCGCGGCGAAACGGCTGGCGCGCGTCCTCGTCAACGACAGCGGCTCGGGCGTGATGCGCCATGCCGATGCCGGTTACGAACTGGCGATCCGGACCGCGAGCGAGCAGCACCTGAACCTGCCGATGCTCGCGACGTGAGCGCCGCGCCGCAGCGCTTCGACCTGCGCGAGATCGCGCCGCAGCCGTGGAAGAACGGCGCCGGCGTGACGCGCGAGATCGCGTTCGGCGGCGTCAGCGCCGGCGACTTCGACTGGCGGCTCAGCGTCGCGGAGGTCGCGCGCGATGCGCCGTTCTCGGCCTTCCCCGGGATCGATCGCTGCATTGTGCTGCTGCGCGGTGCCGGCATGCGGCTGCGCTCGCCGGACGGCACGCTCGATCACGCGCTGACCGTGCCGCTCGACCCGTTCCGCTTCAGCGGTGACGTGGCGCTCGACGCGACACTCGTCGATGGGCCCTGCCGCGACTTCAACGTGATGACGCGCCGCGGCGCGTGGCGAGCCGAGGTCAGCGTGCAGCGCGGCCAGGGTCTGCTGACACCCGCCGACGTGACGATGGTGATGTGCGTGGACGGCAACTGGACCGTCGATGGCGTGACGCTCGAGCCGATGCAGGGACTCGTGCTCGCCATCCCTCCGGCAGCGGGGTGGGGCGAAGGCGTCTCGCTGCTGGCGGTTCGCCTCCTCGACGACCGATCTCCATGAAGAACATGCTGCTCGCCGAACACGCGTTGCTGCCCGGCGGCTGGGCGCGCGACGTGCTGCTGTGCTGGGACGCCGCGGGCATGTTGACCGGCGTGACCGTGGGCGCCGCGCCGGCACCCGACACCGCGCGCGCGAACGGCCCGGTCCTGCCCGGCATGCCCAACCTGCACTCGCACGCCTTCCAGCGCGCGTTCGCCGGTCTCTCCGAATTCCGCAGCGCAGACCGCGCCGAGGACAGCTTCTGGACCTGGCGCGCGCTGATGTACCGCTTCGCCCGCGACCTCGGCCCCGACCAGCTGGAGGTCATCGCGACCCAGCTCTACATCGAGATGCTGCGCGCCGGCTACACCACGGTGTGCGAATTCCACTACCTGCACCACGCACCCGACGGCCAGCGCTACGCCGACGCGGCCGAGATGTCGATGCGGCTGCTGGCGGCCGCCCAGCGGGCCGGTATCGGCATCACGCTGCTGCCGGTGCTGTACCAGGACGCCGGCTTCGGCGGACAGCCGCCCCGGCCCGAGCAGCGGCGCTACCTGAACAGCGTCGACGCGCTGCTCGACCTCGTGCAGCGTGGCCGCGCGCACGGGGCGCGCGTCGGCGTGGCGCCGCACTCGCTGCGGGCGGTCGGACCGCAGGCACTGCGTGAGCTGCTCGCCGGCCTGCAGTCGATCGACCCGCGCGCGCCGATCCATCTCCACATCGCCGAGCAGCAGCAGGAGGTCGACGATTGCCTGGCCTGGAGCGGGCAGCGCCCGATTGCATGGTTGCACGCGAACGCATCGGTCGATGAACGCTGGTGCCTCGTTCACGCGACCCATCTCGACGCCACCGAACGCAGCGCGCTGGCGGCGAGTGGCGCCGTTGCCGGGCTGTGCCCGACGACCGAGGCGAACCTGGGGGACGGCGTGTTCCCGGCCGCCGCCTACCTCGGCGCCGGCGGCGCCTGGGGCATCGGCTCGGACAGCCACATCAGCGTCGACGCCGCCGAAGAGCTGCGCCTGCTCGAGTACACGCAGCGGCTCGCGCAGCAACGCCGCAACGTTCTGGCCGGTGACGGTCGGCCCGACGACGCGGCCCCGCGCCAGGTCGCCGATCACCTGTGGCTCGGCGCCGTCGCCGGCGGCGCACAAGCCAGCGGTCGCGCGGTCCGCGGCCTGGCGGTCGGCCAGCAGGCCGATTTCGTCGTGCTCGATGGCAGCGGCCCGCTGGGCGGCCTGGGGCCTGCGCAGGCTCTCGCCAGCCACGTGTTCGCGAACAGTGGCCGCAGCGCGGTTCGCGACGTGTTCGTCGGCGGCGTGCAGCGCGTTTGCGATGGCGAGCACGCGCTGCAGGGCGTCGCCTGCCGGCAATTCGTCGCCACGCGCAGCGCGCTGCTGCAGGAGGATTGAGCCGCCATGCCCACCCCCGAGTTCGACCTGCTGATCCGCAACGTCCGCATCGTCGCGTGCGACGACGACGCCGGCGCGGCGTCGCCGCCTTCCTTCGTCGCGATCTCGAACGGCCAGATCGCGGCGCTCGGTCCCAGCGAAACACTCGCCCCGGGCGCGACTGCGACAGCCGAACTCGACGGCGCCGGCGCGCTGCTGACGCCCGGGCTGATCGACTGCCACACCCACCTCGTGCACGCCGGCAATCGCGCGCGCGAGTTCGAGATGCGGCTGTCCGGCGCGAGCTACGAGGAGATCGCGCGGGCGGGCGGCGGCATCGTCTCGACGGTGCGCCAGACCCGCGCCGCCAGCGCGGACGACCTGTTCGCGGCCTCGGCACGCCGGCTGATCGAGCTGATGCGCCACGGCGTCACCACGGTCGAGATCAAGTCCGGCTACGGCCTGTCGCTGGCCGACGAACTGAAGATGCTGCAGGTCGCGCGTGCGCTCGGCCAGCGGTACCCGATCGACGTGCGCACGACGCTGCTCGCCGCGCACGCGATCCCGCCCGAGTTCGCCGGCCGCGCCGACGCCTACGTCGACGCGATCGTCGCGCAGATCATCCCCGAGGCCGCGCGCCTCGGGCTGGCCGACGCCGTCGACGCGTTCTGCGAGCACATCGCGTTCACGCCGGCGCAGACGCGGCGGGTATTCGAGGCGGCGCGCGCGCACGGGCTGCCGGTCAAGCTGCATGCCGAGCAGCTGTCGAACCAGGGTGGCGCGGCGCTGGCCGCCGAGTTCGGCGCGCTGTCGGCCGACCACCTGGAGCACGTCGACGAGAGCGGCGTGCGGGCGATGGCGCAAGCCGGCACCGTCGCGGTGCTGCTGCCCGGGGCCTACTACTTCCTGCGCGACACGCAGCCGCCGCCGATCGCGCTGTTCCGCGAGCACCGCGTGCCGATGGCGATCGCGACCGACTGCAACCCGGGCACCAGCCCCGGCACGCACCTGCCGCTGATGCTGAACATGGCCTGCACGCTGTTCCGGATGACGCCCGCCGAGGCGCTGCTCGGCGTCACGCGACACGCCGCGCAGGCGCTGGGGCTGGCGCACAGCCGCGGGCGCATCGCGCCCGGCCTGCGTGCCGACCTGTGCCTGTGGGACATCGACCAGCCCGCCGAGCTGGCTTACGCGATCGGCTCAAGCCCCTTGCGCGCGCGCCTGCAGAACGGCGTCCAGCATCCGCTGTAGCAGCGGCTGCACCTGTGCCGCCAGGTCGGGGCGGTAGTCGAACGGCGCCGTCTCGTTCATGTAGGTCGACTGGCACATTTCCAGCTGCAGCGCGTGCACGCCCGTGTCCGGCTGCCCGTAGTGGCGCGTGATGTAGCCGCCCTTGAAGCGACCGTTGCTGACGTGGGTGAACTGCGCCTGTCCGGCCATCGCCGCCTCGGCCGCTGCCTGCACGACGGGCGCGCAACTGGTGCCGTTGGCGGTTCCCAGGTTCAGGTCCGGCAGCTTGCCGTCGAAGAAGCGCGGCAGCACGCTCGCGATCGAGTGTGCGTCCCACAGCACGACGCTGCCGTGCAGTCCCTGCAGACGCGTCAGTTCGGCGCGCAGCGCATCGTGGTACGGCTGCCAGTAGGTCGCACGGCGCTGCTCGACTTCGCCGGCCGTCGGCGCCTCGCCCGGGCGGTACAGCGGCTCCTTGCGGAAGGTGTCCAGCGGCAGCAGGCCGGTCACGTCCTGACCGGGGTAGAGGCTCTCGTCCTTCGGCGGGCGGTTCAGGTCGACCACGTGGCGCGCGAAACGCGCCACCAGCGTGCTCGCGCCCAGCGCCCGCACGAACGCGTACAGCTGCGGCAGATGCCAGTCGACATCGGCGCGCTGCAGCGCCTCGGGGGTCATGCGCGCGGCAAGCGCGTTCGGGATCTCGGTGCCCGCGTGCGGGAACGAGACCAGCAGCGGCGCGGTGCCGGGCGTCAGCGTGAACATGGTCGAAAGTGGTCTAGACCGGTTGGAACCCGAGTGTAGACTGCGCGGCACGCGGCTTGCATCCGGGCTGCGCACCACCTCACATCCTCACGGGAGTCACGATGAGTCCAATTCGCCGCCTCGCCAAGCTCACTTCGCTCGCCGCTGCGCTCGGCGCCGCCTTGCTCGCCGCATCGGCCTCCGCCCAGGACACCAAGGTCGCCATCGCGATCTCCGGCTGGACCGGCTTCGCGCCGCTCACGCTGGCCAAGGAGGCCGGCCTGTTCCAGAAGCAGGGCCTGGACGTGACGATCAAGAAGATCCCGCAGAAGGACCGCCACCTCGCGATCGCCTCGGGCGACGTGCAGTGCGCTGCGACCACCGTCGAGACCTGGATCGGCTGGAACGCCAGCGGCGTCGCGACCACCCAGATCTTCCAGCTCGACAAGAGCTACGGTGCCGACGGCCTGGTCGTCAAGCCCGGCATCGCCAAGATCGCCGACCTGAAGGGCAAGACCGTCGCCGCGTCGGCACCGGGTACCGCACCGTACTTCGGGCTGGCCTGGATCCTGAAGAAGAACGGCCTGTCGATGAAGGACGTGAAGGTGCTGACGCTCGAACCGCAACCCGTCGCCAACGCGATGATCGCCGGCACGACCGACTTCGACGGCGGCATGACCTACGAGCCCTACCTGTCCGCCGTCCGCGCCAAGCCCGAGGCCGGCAAGATCATCGCGACCACGCTCGATTACCCGATGGTGATGGACACCTTCGGCTGCTCGCCGAAGTTCCTGAAGGAGAACCCGAAAGCCGCGAAGGCGCTGGCCGACGGCTACTTCGCCGCGCTCGACATGATCAAGTCCGATCCGAAGAAGTCCTACGAGATCATGGGCGCGGACGTGAAGCAGAGCGGCGAAGCATTCGAGAAGTCCGCCGCCTACCTGCGCTGGCAGGACAAGGCCGCGAACCAGAAGTTCTTCGCCGGCGAGCACGCGCAATTCACGAAGGAGGCGGCCGACCTGCTGCTCGAGATCGGCACGATCAAGGCGATCCCCGACCTGAAGGCGCTGGCCGACACCAGCTTCATCAAGTAAGCCTGCGCCGACGATCTTGAAGCCGCTGCGCGAGATCAGCCCGGGGCGCCGCAACGCCCTCGGCCTGGCCTTCTTCGTCCTGTTCTTCGTCGCGTGGGGGATCGCGACGCTGGGCGGCTTTGTGCCGAAGACCTTCCTCGCCGACCCGATCGCGATGCTGCGTTCGGGCTGGGTGCTGCTGACCGAGCAGGGCTTCGCGACGGACATCGGCTTCACGATCTGGCGCGTGCTCGGCGGCTTCGTGCTGGCCGCGATCGTCGCGGTGCCGCTGGGCGTGGCGATGGGTGCGTACAAGCCGGTCGAGGCGTTCTTCGAGCCGTTCGTCTCGTTCGCGCGCTACCTGCCGGCCTCGGCCTTCATCCCGCTGCTGATCCTGTGGGCCGGCATCGGCGAGGCGCAGAAGCTCGCGTTGATCTTCATCGGCTCGTTCTTCCAGCTGGTGCTGATGATCGCGCTGCAGGTCGGCGGCACCCGGCGCGACCTGGTCGAGGCGGCGTACACGCTGGGTGCGAGCGATGTCGGCATCGTCCGCAGCGTGCTGATCCCCGCCGCGGCGCCGCAGATCGCGGAGACGCTGCGGCTCGTGCTCGGCTGGGCCTGGACCTACGTGATCGTCGCCGAGCTGATCGGCGCGTCGAACGGGATCGGGCACATGATCACCGACAGCCAGGCGCTGCTCGCGACCGACCAGATCATCTTCGGGATCATCACGATCGGGGCGATCGGGCTGGTGTCGGACGTGCTGTTCAAGCGCTTGAATCGCAGGATGTTCGGATGGGCATCGATCTGATGGGCAAGTTCGCCGCGTCGCGGCAGGCGGCAGCCGAGCGCGCCTTTGCCGCCCCAACCAACGCACAGCCATGAGCACCCTCTCCATCCAAGGCGTTGGAAGAACCTTCGCCGCCGTCCACGGCGGCAAGCCGACGCTCGCGTTGCAGCCCACGAACCTCGACGTCGCGCACAACGACTTCATCACCGTGCTCGGGCCGTCGGGCTGCGGCAAATCGACGCTGCTGCGCATCGTCGCCGGGCTCGACACGCCCACGGTCGGCCAGGTGCTGCTCGACGGGCAACCGGTCACCGGCCCCGGCGCCGACCGCGGCATGGTGTTCCAGAGCTACACGCTGTTCCCGTGGCTCACGGTGCGCGAGAACATCTGCTTCGGGCTCAAGCAGAAAGGCATGCCGGCCGGCGAACAGGCCGAGATCGCAAAGCGGTTCATCGCCGAAGTCGGGTTGACGGGCTTCGAGTCGCATTACCCGAAGCAGCTGTCCGGCGGCATGCAGCAGCGCGTCGCGCTGGCCCGTGCGCTCGCCAACGATCCGAAGATCCTGCTGCTCGACGAACCGTTCGGCGCGCTCGACAACCAGACCCGCGCCTTGATGCAGGAGCTGCTGCTGTCGATCTGGGAGCTGCACAAGAAGACCGTGCTGTTCGTGACCCACGACATCGACGAGGCGATCTTCATGGCCAACCGCTGCGCGGTGTTCAGCGCGCGGCCCGGCCGCATCAAGAACGAGCTGCGGATCGACCTGCCGTACCCGCGGCACTACACGGTCAAGACGACGCCGCGCTTCTCGGAACTGAAGGCGCAGGTCACGGAAGACATCCGCGTCGAGACCTTGCGCGCGGTGCAGATGGAGCGGTAGCGCCTAGGCGTCGATCCCGGCTTCCACCAGCGCCGTCGCCGCGGCGATGTCGGGCGCCATCAACCGATCGACGCTCAAGTGCTCGACCTTGGCACGCAGTCGCGCCAACTGCGCCTCGAGTGCCTCGGACGAGCGCAGCGGCCGGTGGAACTCGACCGCCTGTGCCGCGCAAAGCCACTCGATCGCCACCACCGCCGCGGTGTTGTCGAGCATCGCATGCAGGCGGCGCGCGGCGAAGGTCGCCATCGAGACGTGATCTTCCTGGTTGGCCGACGTCGGCAGCGAATCGACGCTGGCCGGGTGCGCGAGCGACTTGTTCTCGGACGCGAGCGCCGCCGACGTGACCTGCGCGATCATGAAGCCCGAGTTCAACCCGCCGTGCTCGATCAGGAACGCCGGCAGGCCCGACAGGCCCGGATCCATCAGCATCGCGGTGCGGCGCTCGGCGAGCGCGCCGATCTCGGCGATCGCGAGTGCGAGGTTGTCCGCGGCGAAGGCCACCGGCTCGGCGTGGAAGTTGCCGCCGGACAGCGCCTCCTTGGTGTCCGAGAACACGAGCGGGTTGTCGGAGACGCCGTTCGCCTCGATCAGCAGGATGCCCCAGGCGTGCTCGATCTGGTCCAGGCATGCCCCCATGACCTGCGGCTGGCAGCGCAGGCAGTACGGGTCCTGCACGCGGTCGCAGTCGAGGTGCGACGCACGCAGCGGGCTGCCGGCGAGCCAGTCGCGGTAGCGTCTCGCGACCGCGCGCTGGCCGCGCTGGCCGCGCACCGCGTGGATGCGGTCGTCGAACGGCGTGTCGGAACCCTTCGCGGCATCGACCGTCATCGCACCGACCGCGACCGCGGTATCGAAGACGCGCCGCAGGCGCTGCACCGCATGGATCGCCAGCGCGGTCGAGGCCTGGGTGCCGTTCAGCAGCGCGAGACCCTCCTTCGGGCCGAGCTGCAGCGGCGCCAGCCCGGTATGCGCGAGCGCCTGCGCGGCCGGCATGCGTCGACCGTCGACGAACGCGTCGCCGACGCCGATCAGCACGCCGGCGAGATGTGCCAGCGGCGCCAGGTCGCCCGAGGCGCCGACCGAGCCCTTCTCGGGCACGACCGGCAGCACGTCGGCGTTCAGCAGCGCGAGCAAGGCATCGATCACCTCGGGCCGCACGCCCGAGACGCCATGCGCGAGGCTCGCCGCCTTCAGCAGCAGCATCAACCGCACCACCGGCGCCGCCAGCGGCTGGCCGACGCCGGCGCTGTGCGACAGCACCAGGTTCTTCTGCAGCTGCGCGAGATCGTCGTCCGCGATGCGGGTCTGCGCCAGCTTGCCGAACCCCGTGTTGATGCCGTAGACCGCCGCGTGCTGCGCGACCAGCTCGCGCACCGTGGCGACGCTGGCCTCGATATCGGCGCGGGCCGAGGCGTCGATCGCCCAGCGCGCGCCGCCTGCGGCGGCCTGCTCCAGCATCGTGGCGTCGAGTCGACCGGGGACGATGGTGTGCTGCGGCAGGGTCGAGTGCATGGACTAACTCCAAAGTGGACTAGACAACTTTAGCATGCAGGTCGATAGAATGCGGCGATGAAATCACCCTCCGTGGCCATCCGCACACTGCCGTATGCGACCGTCAAGGCGGCGTTGCGCGAGCGCATCGCGCAAGGCGGCTGGGAGCCGGGGGTGCGCCTGCCGTCGGAGCGCGAGCTGGTGCAGGAGTTCGGCTGCGCGCGCATGACGGTGCAGCGCGCGCTGCGCGAACTCGAAGAGGAAGGCCTGATCGAGCGCCGCCAGGGCTCCGGTTCGTACGTAGCCGAACTGCACCCGATTTCCAACCTGCTGCAGGTGCGCGACATCCACGACGAGATCCGCGAACGCGGCCACGCGCACACCACGCGGGTCGTCGGCGTCGTGCGCGAGAAGGCCGACGCGCGCACCGCGGCGGCGATGCGGCTGACGAAGGGCGCGCCGGTCTATCGCGTGCAGCTGGTCCATCTGGAGAACGGCGTGCCGATCCAGCTCGAGGACCGGCATGTCAACCCGGCGCTGGCGCCGGACCTGCTGGCGCGCGACTTCACGCAGGTCACGCCGTCGTTCGTGCTGTTCGAACACGCGCCGCTGACGGAAGCCGAGCAGGTCGTCGAGGCGGTGCTGGCCAGCGCGGAGCAGGCATCGCTGCTCGACGTGGCCGAAGGCAGCGCGCTGCTGATGGTGTCGCGCCGCACCGTCTCGCAAGGCGCCGTCGCGTCGGTGGCCCGCCTCTATCACCCCGGCACCCGCTACCGCCTGATCGTTCGCTCCGTCTGACGGAGCGAACGATCACAATCCGGGCATGACGCCCAAAGAAACACCCCCGTCGACCGCCGCGCGCGCCCACGACCTGACCGACGCCGAGTTCGCCGAGCTCGACGACCTGCTGCTCGAGACTCCCGAGCCGCTCGAACCCCTCGACGCGGTGATGCTCGACGGCTACCTGTGCGGCGTGATCGTGCAGCCGGTGCTGCTCGAACCGGCCACCTGGCTGGCCCATGTGTTCGATTTCGACGGCCGGCCACTGCCCGACGACGTGAACCAGGAATGGCTCGCCCGCACGACCGCGTTGATCATGCGCCGCCACGCGGCGCTGAACCGCGCGATCGTGGAGGATGGCTGGTTCGATCCGCTGGTGCTCGAGTTCGACGACGAGCACCCGCGCGAGCCGGTGCCCGAGGGCGAGATCGACCCCATGGCCGGCCTGAGCCCGGTATCGCAGTCGCTGATGCCCTGGGTCGCCGGCTTCCACCACGCCGCCGAGACCTTCCCCGACCTGGCCGAGATGCCCGACGACGCGGTGATGGCTGCCCTCGCGCGCTTGTACCGCCACCTGCCGGTCGAGGACGACGAGCAGCGCGAGCTGGTCGCGCTGCTCGACCGCGAGCACCCGCTGGCGACGCTGGACGACGCGATGGAAGAACTGGTCGTCACGATTGCCGACCTGCAGGACCTCACCGCCGAGCAACGTTACAAGGTCGAGACCGTCAAGCGCGAGACGCCCAAGGTCGGCCGCAACGAGCCGTGCCCGTGCGGCAGCGGGAAGAAGTTCAAACAATGCCATGGAGCGTGAGCCCCGGCGCCGATGCGACTGCAGCTGCTGTCCGACCTGCACCTGGAGCGTGACCCGTCGTTCCAGCCGAAACCCGCACCCGCCGTCGACGCGCTGGTCCTTGCCGGCGACATCGGCTCGTACCAGGCCGGCTCGCGCCTGAGCGACGACGATTTCGGGCTCGCGCGCTTCTCGCCGCTGCGGCCCGGCGCGCCCTGGCCGGTGGTGCTCTACGTCCCCGGGAACCATGAATTCGACGGGCTGGATTTCGACGCGACCACCGCCCGGCTGAAGCGTGTGTGCGCCGACCTCGGCATCACCTGGCTTGAACGCGAGACCGTCACGCTGGGCGGGGCGCGCTTCATCGGCACGACGCTGTGGAGCGACTTCGACGCATTCGCCAGTGCGGCGATCAAGCCGACCGAGCAGGCCAAGCGGCGCGACAAGGCGTTTCGCGCCGCGAACTTCTACCTGCGCCGCTTCACGACCCTGCGCGACGGCCAGCCGATGCTGGCCGAGGCGATCCGCGAACTGTCGCTCGACTGCCAGGCCTGGCTGCGCGCCGCGCTGGCGCAGCCGTTCGACGGCACGACGATAGTCGTCACGCATTTCGCGCCGAGCCTGCGCAGCGCCGACCCGCGCTACGGGCTCACGCCCGGCACCGCGGGCTTCTGCAACGCGATGGACGACTGGCTGCCGCAGGCCGACCTGTGGCTGCACGGTCACCTGCACTGCGCCAACGACTACCTCGCGCAAGGCGAGGCGGGCGCTCGGCCCTACCGCTGCCGCGTGGTCGCCAATCCGCTGGGCTATGCCGACAAGGGCGAGCAGCTCGCCTTTCGCGAGGACCTGGTGATCGAGATCCCCGGCTGAAGCGCCGGGCGCGCGGCGTCAGGCCCGCGCTGGCGGCGCCCCGGCCAGGCCGCGGAAGCAGGTCGAGAGCAACAATTCGACGATGCGTTCGTCCGTGAAGTTGGCGCTCGCCTTCAAGACACCCGACACCGGGTCGCAGGCGCGGGCGTAGATCGTGTAGAGAATGACCTCGGGCGGCAGCGCCGGGTCCAGCTCGCCGGCGGCCTGCGCCGCCAGAATCCAGGCCCCGAGCAGATCGCTGACCTGCATCACCCGGTCCAGGTAGGCGCGGTTGGCCATCAGCGCGCTGCGCAGGGCCGAGTTCTGCGCCGGCAGCGACGGCATCTCGCCCGCGAGCTGTGCCTGCATGGCCCAGCGAGTCACGGCTTCGAGGCGCTCGCGCGCGCTGGTGGTCTTGTCGCGCTCCAGGGTCTCGATCAACGCCAACGCCCGGTCGAGCACGCCGATCATGGCTGCGGCGGCCAGGTCTTCCTTGGACTTGAAGTGCTTGTAGAGGCTGGCCTTGGCGATGCCGACTTCGGCCGCGACCTCGTCGACCGTCATCGCCTCGAAGCCCTTTTCGGCGAGCAGGCGGTTGACGGCCTCGACGATCGCCCGTTCGCGCGCGATCAGCACCTGTTCCCGGAATGAGCCTCGCGCCATGAACCGATTCTAGGCCGCCCGCGACGCGGGCAAACGTGCCGGTCGCGGCGCGACCGACAAGTTCAGCGTGGACTCACAACCCGGTGCGTCGGGTCAGACGGTGTTCCCACGGCACGGGCGACTCCGCTGCGGCGGGTGGCGGGGACGGCTCGCCCCTGCCGACGGCATCGAAGCTCGCGTCGAGCCCGAACGCCGTGCCCATGTCGGCCGGGTCCGCGCCGTCGGTGGCGGAGTGTGCAGGCGGCCGGAGTGCCGCCAACCATGAAAGACCTGTGGACCAGCTCATCGCGACCTCCCGCGTGACCTTGTGATGTGCAATGAGTGTGCAATTGTTTTCGGCTGGCGATACGCCGATATGAGGGCGAGTTCGGTCGCAGTTGGCACCACCCCTGTGCGCGATGCGCCGCAACGCGTCGGCCTGGGGCGATTCCCCTCATTGACGGATGGCGCGGAGCTTGCGGGCCGCCTATGGTTGGGACGGCGCGCGCCACCTTTTCACGCGCCACTGGCAACGCAGGGAGCCGATCATGATTCTGGAAGGGCGCAAGACGCTGGTGTGGGGCACCATCGCGGCGGCGGTGTTCAGCGCGCTGTGGCTGGGCGCTTCCGATGGCAGCATTCCGCGCCTGAACGCCCAGCCCGGCGCGGCCGAGCGGCGCGATGCGCCGACGCTGATGCGTCAACGCGCCCCGTCGTCCGGCCCGGTCAGCGCGGCGCACTGAGCCCCCGGCCCGGCCAATGTCGGGCGCGATGCGGTCTAATTCGGTCTGACCCGCGACGCGGCCATTTGCCGCGCGCGCCCACCTCCCGAACCGAAGGACCGCCATGTACTCCGACGTCAAGCTTTTCATCAACGGTGAATGGACCACCGGCTCCTCGGGCAAGAGCGAGCCGATCGTGAACCCCGCGACCGGCCAGGTGCTCGCCCGCCTCGCCCACGCCGGCACCGCCGATCTCGACGAGGCGCTGCACGCCGCCGACAAGGGATTCAAGGTCTGGCGCAAGGTCTCGGGCTTCGAGCGCTCCAAGCTGCTGCGCAAGGCTGGCGACATCATCCGCAGCCGCGCCGACGAGATCGCCGCGCTGATGACGCAGGAGCAGGGCAAGCCGCTGGCTGAAGCCAAGATGGAGACGATGCTCGCCGGCGACATCATGGACTGGTTCGCGGAGGAATCGCGCCGCACCTACGGCCGCATCGTCCCGGCGCGCGCCGACGGCGTGATGCAGCTGGTCGTGAAGGAGCCGGTCGGCCCGGTCGCCGCGTTCACGCCGTGGAATTTCCCGATCAACCAGGCGGTCCGAAAGGTCTCGGCCGCGCTGGCCGCGGGCTGCTCGGTGATCCTGAAGGGGCCGGAGGAGACGCCGGCGAGCGTCGCCGCGCTGGTCAAGGCGTATGCCGACGCGGGCCTGCCGGCCGGCGTGCTGAACCTGGTGTTCGGCGTGCCGTCGGAAATCTCCGAGTACCTGATCCCCAGCCCGGTGATCCGCAAGATCACCTTCACCGGCTCGACACCGGTCGGCAAGAAGCTCGCCGCGCTCGCCGGCCAGCACATGAAGCGCATCACGATGGAGCTCGGCGGTCACGCGCCGGCCATCGTGTTCGGCGATGCCGATGTGGACACCGCCGTCAAGCAGCTCGCGGCGTCCAAGTTCCGCAACGCCGGCCAGGTCTGCATCGCGCCGACCCGCTTCCTCGTCCACGAATCGGTCTACGAGCGCTTCACCGAGGGCTTCGTCAAGGCCGCGCAGGCGATCAAGGTCGGCGACGGCATGAACGCCGAGTCGCGCATGGGCGCCCTGGCCAACTCGCGCCGGATCGAGGCGATGCAGATGTTCGTCGACGATGCGGTGGCCAAGGGCGCGAAGCTGCTGACCGGCGGCAAGCGCATCGGCACGACCGGCAACTTCTTCGAGCCGACCGTGCTCGGTCACGTGCCTGCCGGCGCCCGCATCATGAGCGAGGAGCCGTTCGGCCCGATCGCGCCGATCGTGTCGTTCAGCTCGTTCGACGAGGTCGTCGCCGAGGCGAACCGCCTGCCGTTCGGGCTGGCCTCGTACGCTTACACCCGCTCGTCGAAGACGGTGCAGGCGATCGGTGCGGCGATCGAGAGCGGCATGGTCACGATCAACCACGTCGGCTTTGCGCTGCCCGAGCTGCCGTTCGGCGGCATGAAGGATTCGGGCTACGGCTCGGAGGGCGGCACCGAGGCCATCGAGGCGTACCTCAACACCAAGTTGATCACGCAACTCGGGGTCGAGTAAGCAGCGCGCTCAAGGCGACGCGACGTACTTGTTGCCGTTCGCCTTGAAGCGCGCCACCGACTTCTTCAGGTCGGTGTACTCCTCGCACGGCAGCCGGCAGACCTGGTCGAGCGTGGCCAGGCGCTCCTCGGCCTTCGCGAGGTCGCCGGTCATCAGGTACAGCTCGCCCGAGTATTCGAGCGCGCCGCGGTGCTTGGGGTCGATCCGCAGCGCCTCGTTGTAGAACTTCTCGGCGGCGGCATAGTCCGGCGCGGGGCCTTTGCGCAGGCTGTAGCCCATCAGGTTGTTCCAGTCGGCGCTGCCGGTCTCGTTCACCTTCTTCAGTTCGTCGATCGCGCCACTCCAGTTCTTCTTGGCGATCTGGGCACGCGCCGGCGCGAGCGAATCGGCCTTGGCGGGTGCGGTGTCGGCCGCGTGACTGGCGCCAAGCATCGAGGCGAGCAGGGCGGCAGCGAGGGTCGGGCGGACGCGCATCGGTCTCTCCGTGGAACGAACTCAGGGCTCAGCGTCGCACCATTGCGCGCCCGGCGCAAGCCGGTCGAGCGGCGGTCAGTAGAATCGCGCCCCCGCCCCACTGCCATCGCCGGCCCTCGCCCCATGTTCTGCGCCATCGACTTCGGCACCTCGAATTCCGCGATCGCGATCCCGGCCGCCGCGGGCGCGATGCGCCTGGTGGAACTGGAGCCGGGATACACGACGATGCCGACGGCCGTCTTCTACTTCGTGGATGACCCCAGAACGGGGCCCGAGTTCGACGGCCCGCCCCGCGCCTTCGGCCGCGCCGCGGTCGCCGCGTATGTGGACGGGCTCGACGGCCGGCTGATGCGCTCGATGAAGAGCATCCTCGGCAGCAACCTGATCGACCAGACCACCGACGTCGGCGGCGGCCGCGGTGCGAAGTACCTGGACATCGTCGCCGGCTACCTGAAGCACCTGAAGGGCCGCGCCGAAGCGCAGGCCGGCGCGCCGATCCGCCGCGCCGTGCTCGGGCGGCCGGTGTTCTTCGTCGACGACGATGCGGCACGCGATGCGCAGGCGCAGGCCGCGCTCGAGGCGGCGGCGCGGCAGGTCGGCTTCGACGACCTCCAGTTCCAGTACGAGCCGATCGCCGCGGCGTTCGACTACGAGCGCAGCGTCGACCGCGAACAGGTCGTGCTGGTCGCCGACATCGGCGGCGGCACCTCCGACTTCTCGGTCGTGCGGGTCGGTCCGCAGCGCATCGACCTGCTCGACCGCAAGGCCGACATCCTGGCCAACCACGGCGTGCACGTCGCCGGCACGGACTTCGACCGCCGCATCGAGCTCGCCGCGATCCTGCCGCAGTACGGCTACGGCGCGTACGGCCCCAGCGTGGCGGGCGCCCCGGCGCGCGAGGTGCCGAGCGGCGTGTACTTCGACCTCGCCACCTGGCACCTGATCAACACGGTCTACAGCCCTGGTCGCGTCGCGGAGCTGCGCGGCATGCGCAGCTTCTACGGCGATCCGAAGCACCACGAGCGGCTGATGGTCGTCGTCGACGAACGCCTCGGCCACGAGCTGATGGCGCGAGCGGAAGCCGCCAAGATCGACGTGGCCGACGGCGGCGCGACGAGGATCGATCTGAGCCACACGGAACGTGACCTCGCGGCCGCGCTGACCGAGCGGCAGGCGGTGGAAGCCATCGAGGTCGACATCGCGCGGATCGTCGACGCCGCCGGCGAGGCCGTCGCGCAGGCCGGGCTGCAGCCGGCGCAGGTCGACGCGCTCTACTTCACCGGCGGCTCGACCGGGCTGCGCCTGCTGGCCGATCGCATCGCTGCGGCGTTCCCGTCAGCGCAGGTCGCGCGCGGCGACCGCTTCGCCAGCGTCGCGACCGGGCTCGGGCTGCACGCGCAGCGCTGGTTCGGCAGCACCTGACGCGTCAGCCGGCGAGCACCGCCGCCATCGCCACCGCGGTCGCCTCCACATTCCCGCTGTTCAGCCCCGCGACGCAGATGCGCCCCGAGCGCACCATGTAGACGCCGTGCACCTCGCGCAGCGCGTCGACTTGCGCGGTCGTCATGCCGGTGTAGCTGAACATGCCGCGCTGGGTCAGGAAGTAGCCGAAGTCGCGGCCCGGCACCTTGGCGGCGAGCACCGCGTGCAGCTGGGTGCGCATCGCCAGGATGCGCTCGCGCATCGCGCCGAGCTCGGTCTCCCAGCTCTGCCGCAGGCCCGGGTCGGTCAGTACCGTCGCGACGATCTGGCCGCCGTGGATCGGCGGGCTCGAATAGTTGCGGCGCACCGTGAACTTCATCTGGCCGAGCACGAGCGCGGCCTCGTGTGCGTTCGGGCAGACCACGCTGAGCGCGCCGCAGCGCTCGCCGTACACGCTCATGCTCTTCGAGAACGAGTTCGCGATGAAGAAGCTGACCCCGGCGCTCGCCAGCGCGCGGGCGGCGTACGCGTCCTGCTCGATGCCGTCGCCGAAACCCTGGTACGCGAGGTCGAGGTAGGGGATCAGCTGGCCGTCGCGCAGCACCGGGATCAGCTGCTCCCATTGCGCGCGGGTCAGGTCGACGCCGGTCGGGTTGTGGCAGCAGGCGTGCAGCAGCACGATGCTCTTGGCGGGCAGGCTGCGCAGCGTGGCGAGCATCGCCTCGAACTTCAGGCCACCGGTGGCGGCGTCGTAGTACGGGTAGGTGTTCACCGTCAGGCCCGCGCCTTCGAACATCGAGCGGTGGTTGTCCCAGGTCGGGTCGCTGACCCAGACCTGGCTGCCCTTGAAATACGTCGCCAGGAAATCGGCACCGACCTTCAGCCCGCCGCTGGAGCCCACCGACTGGATCGTCGCGACGCGGCCCGACGTGACCGCTTCATGGCCGGCGCCGAACAACAGGTGCTGCACCGCGGTGCGGAAGTTCGCGGCGCCCTCGATCGGCAGGTACGGCTTGGGCCCGCCCTTGGCGACGACCATCGCCTCGGCGCGGCGCACCGAGTCCATCACCGGGATGCGCCCGGCATCGTCGAAGTAGATGCCGATGCTCAGGTTGATCTTGTGCGGCCGCGGGTCCTTCTGGAAGTCCTCGTTCAGGCTCAGGATCGGATCGCCGGCGAAAGGGGGAATGTGCTCGAACATGGGGCGCGCGTGTCGGTGGGTTCAGGAAGGCTCAGGCGGCGAGTGCCGCCTCGATGTCGCGGGTGATCGATTCGGGCTTGTCGGTCGGGGCGTAGCGCTTGAGCACGCGACCGTCGCGTCCGACCAGGAACTTGGTGAAGTTCCACTTCACCGCCTTGCTGCCGAGGATGCCCGGCGCCTCCTTGGTCAGCCATTGCCACAGCGGGTGCGCCTCGGCGCCATTGACCTTGACCTTGCTCATCATCGGGAAGCTGACGCCGTAGTTGAGCTGGCAGAACGACGCGATCTCGCCGTCGCTGCCGGGGTCCTGCCCGCCGAACTCGTTGCTGGGAAAGCCGAGCACCACCAGGCCCTTGTCGGCGTAGGTCTTCCACAGCTTCTCCAGTCCCTCGAACTGCGGCGTGAAACCGCAGGCGCTCGCGGTGTTGACGATCAGCATGACCTTGCCGCGCTGCGTCGACAGCGCCGCCGGCTGGCCATCGATGCTTTGCGCCTCGAAGTCGTAGATGCTGGTGGGCGTGGTGGCCATGACGTGTCTCCGATGTGCCGCGATGCTGCGGGATGCGTGCAATCGTACCGCCGCCGCCCGGTGCGACCGGGCCGGCGGATTGCGCCGCCACGGGCGGCCAACGACGATGTGCCCCCGCGCAGCCCCCGCCTGTCGCGATCGCCGCCCCCTACGCAGATGACATCCTCCACGCCTGTCCCTTCCGCCGACGTCGATCTGCTGCTCGACATCGAGGCCCCGCGGCGAGCCCGCTCGCAGCGACGCGACGGTGCCGGGCGCGACGTGCTGGTGATCGACAGCGTCGCCATCGCGCGCAAGTTCCTGATGCAGCGGCTGGAGCGCTTCGGCTATCGCGCGCAGGGCGCCGAGCGCGGCGACGACGCGCTGGCACGCCTCGGCACGCAGCCGTTCGCGGTCGTCTTCTGCGAACTCTCGCTCGGGCCGGACGACCCGCTCGACGGGCTCGGCCTGTGCCGGGCCGTCAAGCAGCTGCCGCGCGCGGGCGGAACCGGCGCGCCGGGCTTCGTGCTCGTGACGGGCCGGCTCGGCGCCAGCGACCGCGTGCGCGGCGCCCTGGCCGGCTGCAACGCCTACCTGACCAAGCCGCTGGACGAGAGCGCGCTGCTGGCCGTGCTCGCGGGCGTCGACCCGGCCTTCCGCTAGGCGGGCCGCGCCGTGGTCAATGCTTGTCGCTTCGGGCGATGGCCAGCAGGTGATCGAGTTCGGTCTTGTACTTCACCCCGTTCGAGCGGTGCCAGCGGTAGATCAGCCACATCGTGCCGGCGACGACGCCGCCGAACAGCGCGATCGCGGTGAACGCCGACAGGCCGAACTTCGTCATACCGGTGTAGAACGCGCCCAGGCCGAGGATGCAGGCCTGCTCGTTGAAGTTCTGGACCGCGATCGAGCGGCCCGCGCCCATCAGGTTGGCGCCGCGGTGCTGCAGCAGCGCGTTCATCGGCACGACCATGTAGCCGCCGATCGCGCCCAGCATGATCAGGAACGGCGCGGCCACCCAGACGTTGGTGATCGCGTTCAGGCCGATCACCAGCAGGCCGAGCAGGATGCCCATCGGGATCACGCTGGTGGCCTGGTCGAGCCGCATGCGCATCGAGGCCACGACGGCCCCGGCCGCCGTGCCGATCACCACCACCGCCACCAGCGAGGTGGCCTGCGTCGTCGTGTAGCCGAGCGCCGCGGTGGCCCACGCGAACACGATGATCCGCAGGTTGCCGGAGACGCCCCAGAACAGCGTCGTCGTCGCCAGCGAGATCTGGCCCAGCTTGTCCGACCACAGCCGCGCGTTGCAGCTCGAGAAATCGCGCATCAGGCCGATCACGCCGTGCGCCAGCGGCTGCAGCGGCGCGTCGGTGCGCGGGATGCGCAGGTTGAATGCCGCCGCGATCAGGTACAGGAACACGATTACCGCGATCGCCGATTCGGGCGCGGTGACGATGCCGGTATCGATCAGCGGCAGGTCGATCGCCAGCAGGTGGCGCGACACCACGGCGCCGATCAGCTGCCCCCCGAGCGCGATGCCCAGGATGATCGACATGATCGTCAGCCCTTCGATCCAGCCGTTGGCCTTGACGAGCTGCGAGTTGGGCAGCAGCTCGGTCAGGATGCCGTACTTCGCGGGGGAGTAGGCGGCGGCGCCGAGGCCGACGATCGCATACGCCAACAACGGATGGCCGCCGAACAGCATCAACAGGCAGCCGACCACCTTGATGCCGTTCGACAGGAACATGACTTTGCCCTTGGGCACGGCGTCCGCGAACGCCCCGAGGAACGGCGCGAGGATCACGTAGAAGAGCGCGAACATCGGCCCCAGTGCCGGGATGTTCCACGACGGCGCGTTCGTGGTCTTCAGCATCTCGATGGCGGCCACCAGCAGCGCGTTGTCGGCCAGCGAGCTGAAGAACTGCGCCGACATGATCGTGTAGAAGCCCTTTTTCATGCGTGCGGAGGCTTCTCTTCAAACTGGGGGGGTCGGGCGAGCATGCCGGCATTGTCGCCGGAGCCAGGTGACGTTTTGTCACGGGCGGTACGCCGGGTTACCCCTTAGCTCGGTGGTGCAGAATCGATCGATGCCCCGCCCCATCGAAGCGCTGATCCACACCGAGGCCCTGGCCCGCAACCTCGTCCGCGCCCGCGCCGCGGCCCCGGAAGCGAAGGTCTGGGCGATCGTCAAGGCCAACGCCTACGGCCACGGCATCGAGCGCGCCTACGCGGGGCTCAGAGGTGCGGACGGCTTCGCGCTGCTCGACCTGGCGGAGGCCGAGCGCATCCGCGCGCTCGGCTGGCGCGGACCGGTGCTGCTGCTCGAAGGCTGCTTCGAGCCGCGCGACCTGGAGCTGTGCTCGCGTCTGAACCTCTGGCACACGGTGCACCACGAGGCGCAGATCGACTGGCTCGCTGCGCACAAGACGCACGTGCCGCACCAGGTGTTCCTGAAGATGAACAGCGGCATGAACCGGCTCGGTTTCAAGCCGGCGGCGTATGCGCACGCTTGGCGGCGCCTGAGCGGGCTGACGCAGGTCGAGAGCATCGCGCTGATGACGCACCTGTCGGATGCCGACGGCCCGCGCGGCATCGCGCACCAGCTCGCGGTGTTCGACGAGGCCGCGCACGACCTGCCCGGGGAACGCACGGTCGCCAACAGCGCCGCGACGCTGCGCTTCGCACCCGGTGCGGAGAACGTGCGCGGTGACTGGGTGCGCCCCGGCATCATGGTCTACGGCTCGTCGCCGGATTTCCCGGATCACTCGATCGCCGATTGGGACCTGCAGCCGACGATGAGCCTGCGTGCGCAGGTGATCGCGGTGCAGGACCTCAAGGCCGGCGAGCAGGTCGGCTACGGCAGCCGCTTCACCGCCGAGCGCGACATGCGCATCGGCGTGATCGCCTGCGGCTACGCCGACGGGTATCCGCGCGTCGTGCCCAACGGCACGCCGGTGTTGATCGGCGACGTGCGCACGCGCCTGATCGGCCGCGTCTCGATGGACATGATCACGATCGACCTGACGGCGGCGCCGGAGGCCGGCGTCGGCAGCGTCGCGACGCTGTGGGGCACGAGCCCGGGCGGCGCGGTGCTGGCGATCGACGAGATCGCGGCCGCGGCCGGCACGATCGGCTACGAGTTGATGTGCGCGCTGGCTCCGCGGGTGCCGACGCGGGCGATCTGAGCGCCCGATGCCCACCATCCCCGAGCACGAGGTCGAGTTCACCGCGATCCGCGCGCAGGGCGCCGGCGGACAGAACGTCAACAAGGTCTCGAGCGCGGTGCACCTGCGCTTCGACATCCGCGCCTCGTCGCTGCCCGAGCCGATCAAGGAGCGCCTGCTCGCGCTGAGCGATTCGCGCATCACTTCCGAAGGCGTGGTCGTGATCAAGGCCCAGACCACGCGCAGCCAGGACATGAACCGCGCCGATGCGCTGGCACGCCTGCAGGCGATGGTCGATGCGGTCGCGGTGCCGCCCAAGGCGCGGCGGCCGACCAAGCCGACCTTCGGCTCCAAGCAGCGGCGTCTCGCCGGCAAGAGCCAGCGCGCGCAGGTCAAGGCCGGACGCGGCCGGGTCGACGAGTAGCGCAAGCGCACGCCCGCATTTCGCGCCGGCTGCCGACGCCTCGCGCCGCGCGTCGGCGCTTCGTCGCAACATGGGTGCGCGACACGGCCCGGCTTCCTACAGTGACTCATCCGCCACCTTCGGGAGTCCCCATGAAAGCCCTTCTCACCGTCGCCACCGCCACCCTCGCGCTGCTGTCGTTCGCCACGCTGGCGCACGCACAGCCCGGCTGCGCCAACGTCGAGGTCCAGAACCTGCGCGTCGGCCAGGGGCCGTTGATGCTGGCCGCGTACAGCGATGCGGCCACCTTCCGCAAGACGGCAGCGACGCAGATGCAGGTCGCCGTGACGAACCCGACGATGACGCTCGCCGTCTGCGGCCTGAGCGGCGACGCCATCGCCATCACGCTGTACCAGGACCTCAACGCCAACGGTCGCCTGGATGCCAACCCGTTCGGCATGCCGACCGAGCCGTGGGGCGCCTCCGGCAAGCCGGCGCCGATGGGCCCGAGCTGGGCGTCGGCGCAGGTGCCGCTCGACACCGAGACCATCGTCGTCAAGCTGTCGCAGTGAGGAGCGCCGCCATGCAACGCCGCGACTTCCTGATCGCCTCTCTGCGCGCCGGCGCCGCCTTCGGCGCTGCGAGCGCGTGGCCCGCATTCGCGCTCTCGCCCGAGGGCCGGGCCTTCGATGCCGCGGTCGCCGCGCAGCCCTGGCTCAAGCCGTTCAAGGGCGTGACCGACCAGGACCTGCGCTGCGACGCGCTGACGCTGTCGGGCCGCTGGCCGGCGGACTTCCGGGGCCGCTTCTACCGCAACGGCCCGGCGCTGTACGAGCGCGACGGCCAGCGCTACCACCACTGGTTCGCTGGCGACGGCATGGTGCAGCAGTTCAGCTTCGGCGGCGGTGCGCGGCCCGCGGTGCGCCACCTCGGCCGCCTGGTGCGCACGCCCAAGCTCGCCGCCGAGCAGCAGGCCGGCAAGTTCCTGGTCAGCGCCTACGGTACGAAGATCGAGAGCGACGCGCCGACTCAGGGCGCCGACAGCTTCAACGTCGCCAACACCAACGCGATCGAGCACGCCGGCCGGGTGCTGGCGCTGTGGGAGGGCGGCTCGGCGTTCGCGATGCGCCCGGACGACCTCGCCACGCTCGGCCCGGTCACCTGGCAGGAGGGCCTGGCGCAGATGCCGTTCTCGGCCCATCCGAAGCTCGACGCGCAGGGCCACCTGTGGAACTTCGGCAGCGCCGGAAAGAACCTGGTCGTGTGGCACATCGACGCGGCCGGCCGACTCGTCGACGCGCAGATCGGCGAGACGCCCTACCACGGCGGCATGGCGCACGACGCGGCGATCACCGAGCGCTACATCGTGCTGCCGCTGCCGCCGATCAAGCTGCGCTTCGGCGAGGACGCGGCGTCGGGCCAGGCCTTCACGTACGAAGCGAACGAGCCACTGCGCGTCCTCGTGATGCGGAAGGAGGACATCGCGCAGCGCCGCGTCTTCGAGCTGCCGTCGCAGATGGTGTTCCACGTCGGCAACGCGCACGAGCGCGCCGACGGCAGCATCGCGCTGAGCTTCGTCGGCTCGCCGACGCCGGAGTTCGTGATGAAGACGGCGTCGTCACTGCTGGCCGGTCATCCGGGCAGCTTCGGTGGCTCGAGCACGCAGCTCGCGGTGCTCGACATGCGCAGCGGCCGCGTGCGCGTGGAGTCGATGAACGACATCGTCGAGTTCCCGCGCGTGCACCCGCTGCGCAACGGCCTGGACACGCGCTGGCTGCTGACCGCTGCAACCTGGGCCGGCAGCGCCGCGAAGCCGCTGTGGTTTCACGGCCTGCAGCTGCGCGACCTGCAGACCGGTCGAGCGCAGCGCTACGACTACGGCCCGCAGACCGTGGTCGAGGAGCACATCCTCGTGCCCAAGCCCGGCGCGCAGGGCGAACTCGACGCGTGGCTGCTCGGCACGACCTATGACGTGAAGCGGGGCGTGACCCGCGTCAACCTGCTCGACGCCCGCCACCTTGCCGACGGCCCGGTCGCGCAGGCGACGCTGCCGTACGGGTTGCCGTACGGGTTCCACGGCAATTTCACGGCGGCGTGAGGTCGGCCACCGGCCGCGCCGCCCGCAGCGCCGTGACCTCGATCTCGATCCGCATGCGCGGGTCGGCGAGGCCGGCGTGGATCATCATCGCGGCGGGCCGCACGTCACCGAAGTGACGGCGCAGCACCGGCCAGCACCGGCTGAAGTCGTTGCCGGGCGGCAGCACGTAGTGAACGCGCACGACGTCCTTGAATGCGGCGTTCGCGAGCGCGAGCGCGGCCTCGATGTTGCGGAAGCACTGCTCGGTCTGCTCGACCAAGTCGTCGGCGATCGTCATCGTGGTGTAGTCAAAGCCGGTGGTGCCGGAGACGAACACCCAATCGCCGTCGACGACGGCGCGGGAGTAGCCCATCTCCTCCTCGAAGCGGGAACCGGAACTGATCAGCTGGCGGGTCATGGCAGGGCAGGAGAGTCGTGACGGCCGATTGTGGAGGGCGTCGGTCGCCCCGCACGCCGCGAAGAAGCGTCCGGTTGTGACCGCGGCGACGTTTCGCTTGCGATGACAATCCCCGCATGGCCAAAGAAAAGTCGATCTACCTCTGCACCGAATGCGGCGGCACGTCCGCGAAGTGGCTCGGCCAGTGCCCGAGCTGCGAGGCCTGGAACACGCTGGTCGAGTCGGTTGCCGACGCGACGCCGAAGAACCGCTACGCCACGACCACGCGCGGCCTGATCGCGAGCCAGCCGGTCACCACGCTGTCCGAGATCGAGGCCAGCGACGTCGACCGCCAGCCGACCGGGATCGACGAGCTCGACCGCGTGCTGGGCGGCGGGATCGTCGCCGGCGGGGTGGTGCTGATCGGTGGCGATCCGGGCATCGGCAAGTCGACGCTGCTGTTGCAGGCGCTCGATTCGCTCTCGCGCGGCATGAAGACGCTCTATGTCACCGGCGAGGAGAGCGGCGCGCAGGTCGCGCTGCGCTCGCGGCGCCTCGGGCTGAACGGCTCGCAGGTGCGCGTGCTCGCCGAGATCCAGCTCGAGAAGATCAGCGCCACGCTCGACCAGGAGCAGCCCGCGGTCTGCGTGATCGATTCCATCCAGACGGTCTACAGCGATCAGCTGTCGTCCGCGCCGGGCTCGGTCGCCCAGGTGCGCGAGTGCGCGGCGCAGCTCACCCGCATCGCCAAGCGCAGCGGCACGACGATCGTGCTGGTCGGCCACGTCACGAAGGAGGGCGCGCTGGCCGGCCCGCGCGTGCTCGAGCACATCGTCGACACGGTGCTGTACTTCGAGGGCGACACGCATTCGAGCTTCCGCCTGGTGCGTGCGATCAAGAACCGCTTCGGCGCGGTCAACGAGATCGGCGTGTTCGCGATGACCGAGAAGGGCCTGAAAGGGGTCGCGAATCCGAGCGCGATCTTCCTGTCGACGCACGGCGATCCGGTGGCCGGCTCGTGCGTGCTGGTCACGCTCGAAGGCACGCGGCCGCTGCTGGTCGAGATCCAGGCGCTGGTCGATTCGGGCGGGCCGTCGCCGCGGCGCCTGTCGGTCGGCATCGAGCGCGACCGGCTGGCGATGATGCTGGCGGTGCTGCACCGCCACGCCGGCGTCAGCGCGTCGGACCAGGACGTGTTCGTCAACGCGGTCGGCGGCGTGCGCATCAGCGAGCCGGCGGCCGACCTGGCGGTGATGCTGGCGATCCAGAGCAGCCTGCGCGGCAAGGCGCTGCCGCGCGGCTTCATCGCGTTCGGCGAGGTCGGGCTGGCCGGCGAGGTGCGGCCCGCGCCGCGCGGGCAGGAGCGCCTGAAGGAGGCGGCCAAGCTCGGCTTCTCGGTCGCGATCGTGCCGAAGGCCAACGCGCCCAAGAAGCCGATCGAAGGCCTGACGATCCACGCCGTCGACCGCATCGAGCAGGCGATCGACGTGGTGCGCGGGTTGTGAGAAGGGCCGCGAGCCGCGCCGTCGGTTACAACAGCGGCCTTGTCATCGCCCCCGCCGCCCGCACGTTGAGCGCTGGTCGCCGTGTCGCGACGCCTCGATTGGAGTAAGTCCCATGTTCAAACGCATCGCCGTGCTCTGGTCGCTGGTCAAGGGCGACGCCCGCCTGTTGTGGCGCGCGCTTCGGCATCCGCAGGCGCCGGGCTGGCTGAAGCTCGGCACGCTCGGGATCGCGCTGTACCTGCTGTCGCCGATCGACCTGATCCCGGACGTCATCCCGGTCTTCGGTGTGCTCGACGACATCGTGATCGTGCCGCTCGCGATCCGCTGGCTGCTCGGCCGCTTGCCGTCGCACCTGCGGGCGGACATCGGCGCGGGGTCGCGCGCCGCATGAATCCGGTCGTCGGCTGGGCGCTCGCGTTCATCGCGCTGGTCGCGGGCTGGTTCAGCTACGGCTGGCCCGGTATCGCGCTGGCGTTCAGCGTGATCGTGTTCTGGCTGCTGATCCAGTTCAACCGTTCGGTGCGGGTGATGCGCGACGCGTCGGAGGCGCCGGTCGGCCACGTCCCCAGCGCGGTGATGCTGCACTCGAAGCTGAACGTCGGCCAGCCGATGCTGCAGATCGTCAGGATGACGAAGAGCCTCGGCCGGCGCGTCAGCGAATCGCCGGAGATCTGGTCGTGGACCGACGACTCCGGCGCCGAGGTGCGCATCACGTTCGACAAGGGCGTCTGCGCCAGCTGGACGCTGGACCGTCCGGGCTGAACCGGCGGGGCGCTGGCGATGCAACTGATCGACGCCGCGACGACGCGCCGCCACCTGCCATTCGACGCGCTGATCCCCGCGCTGCGGACGATGTTCGTCGCCGGCGCCGAGGTGCCGTTGCGCACCGCGCACCGCGTCGGTGGCCAGGGCGGCGACGGCCATGGCGGCACGATCCTGCTGATGCCGGCCTGGCGAAACGGCGCACGGCTCGGCATCAAGACCGTGACGATCTTCCCCGGCAACGGCGCGCTCGGCCTGCCCGGCCTGCACTCGACCTACCTGCTGTTCGACGCCACCACCGGCGTGCCGCTGGCGCAGCTCAACGGCAACGAGATCACCTCGCGGCGCACCGCGGCCGCCTCCGCGCTGGCCGCGTCGTACCTCGCGCGCACCGATGCGCGGCGGCTGCTGATCCTGGGCACCGGCCGCGTCGCCACGCTGCTGGCGGAGGCGATGCGCGTGGTGCGACCGATCGACGACGTCGTGATCTGGAACCACCGGTCAGCGTCTGCCGAACGGCTCGCGGGCGAGTTGCGGGCCGCGGGCATCGCCGCGCGCGCGTCGACCGATCTCGAGACCGCCGTCGCGCAGGCCGACATCGTCAGCTGCGCCACGCTCGCGACCGCCGCGCTGGTGCGCGGCGCATGGTTGCAACCCGGCACGCACCTCGACCTGATCGGCAGCTTCACGCCGCAGATGCGCGAGGCCGACGCCGACTGCTTCGCCCGCAGCCGCGTGTTCGTCGACACCGAGGAAGCGCTCGTGAAGTCCGGCGACGTGCTCGAGGCGATCGCCGCCGGCGCGTTCGATCCGGCGCAACTGAAGGGCACGCTCGCCGAGCTGTGCACGGGCACGCGCCCTGGCCGACGCGACGCGGCCGAGCGCACGCTGTTCAAGGCGGTCGGCACCGCGCTGGAGGACCTGGCGGCGGCCGAGTTGGTGTTCGACGCGGTCCAGCGCGAATCGCTATCCTCGTGCGGATGAACGACATCACCCCGGCCGCCGCACCCGCACCCCGCACGATCCGCTGGTACTGGGAGGACTTCCCGGTCGGCAACCTGCGCGAGTTCGGCGCGATGCACGTGACCCGCGAGGCGATCCTCGCGTTCGCGGGGCAGTTCGACCCGCAACCCTTCCACCTCGACGACGCGGCCGCCGAGGCGTCGCTGTTCGGCAAGCTGTCCGCCAGCGGCTGGCACACCTGCGCGATGTCGATGCGGATGATGTGCGACGAGTACCTGCTCGAATCCAGCAGCCTCGGCTCGCCTGGCATCGACAGCCTGCGCTGGACCAAGCCGGTGCTGGTCGGCGACACGCTGAGCGTGCGCATGACGGTGCTCGAGGCGCGGCCGATGAAGAGTCGGTCCGCGGTCGGCCTGATCCTGTCGAAGTGGGACGTGCTCAACCAGGACCGCGAGCAGGTGCTGACGATGCAGGGCTGGGGCATGTTCGGCCGGCGCACGCCGGCGGTCGCGTAGCGGCGGCATCGATGCGCGCCTCGATCGCCCTCGCGCTCACGGTGCTGGCCGCAGTGGCCGGGTGGACCGCCCCTTCGTCCCGGGCGGCGGAGGCAGCACCGGCAAGTGCCGCGGCGGCATCGGCACCCGCAGCGGCACCGCAACCGGCGGACCTGTTCGATTTCTGGCTCGGCGACTGGTCGCTCACCTGGAAGAACGCCGACGGCAGCACCGGCACCGGCCGCAACCGCATCACCCGGATCCTCGATGGCCGGGTGATCCAGGAGGACTTCGAGGCGCTGACGGACCCGTCACCGCCGCTGCTGAAGGGCCGCTCGCTCTCCGTTCTCAACAATGGCGTGTGGCGTCAGTCGTGGGTCGACAACCAGGGCGGCTTCTTCGCGTTCAGCGCGCGGGTCGACGGCGAACGTCGGCTGTTCGTCACGGAGCCGCGCACGCTGCGCGACGGCCGCACGCTGGTCCAGCGCATGGTGTTCCACACGATCACGCCGGTGTCGCTGACCTGGGACTGGGAGCGCTCGGAGGACGGTGGCCGCACCTGGACGCGTGACTGGCGCGTGCATTACACGCGCTGACGCGCGCCGCGAACCCCCAACTTGACGCCGCCGCGCCGCGCACGTCGCCGCCAGAATCACGGCTCCCGCGCGACGCGCGCCATCCCCGGAGACCGACCCATGCTGACGATGAACAAGTACGCGATCGTGACGACCGACGGCACGCACTGGACCGCCTACGCGGAGCAGTACAGCCCCGCGACCGGCTCGGTCTCCTTCTTCGTCGGCGGCAATGCGTTCACGACGATCGCGAACGTGCTCAGCGTCACGCTGGTCGGGCTGGCACCGGCAGGCACGACCGACGGCATGGCCCGCATCGACGAACTGACCTGAGCGCCGCGCGTCGCGCGGCGCTCAGGCCGCCGTCGCGGCGCGGTCCGCCTTCAGCAGCGTCTCGAGGCATTGGTCGCGGATGCCGTAATGGCCCTTGACGGCCTCGATCTCGCGCCAGATTTCATCGGCGGGCGTGGCCCGCGCCCGCTTCACCGCCAGGATCATCTTGTTCTTGTTCGTGTGCTCGAGCGCGACGAATTCGAACACCTGCGTGTCGTAGCCGCAGGCTTCGAGCAGCATCGCGCGCAGGCCATCGGTCAGCATCTCGGCCTGCTGGCCCAGGTGCACGCCGTGCTTCAGGATCGGTCGCAGCGGGTGCGGGCTGAGCAGTTGCGGCCGCAGCTCCTTGTGGCAGCACGGCGAGCACATGATGATCTGCGCCCCGGCCCGCACGCCGGTGTGGATGGCGTAGTCGGTGGCCACGTCGCACGCGTGCAGCGCGATCATCACGTCGATCTTGGGCGGCACGACGCTGCGCACGTCGCCCTCCTCGAAGCGCAGGCCCTGCGCGCCCAGCCGCTGCGCCGCGCCGTTGCACAGCGCGACCATGTCCGGGCGCAGTTCGACGCCGGCCACGCGCGCCGGCAGGCCAAGCGTCTCGTGCAGGTAGTCGTGCATCGCGAACGTGAGGTAACCCTTGCCGCTGCCGAAGTCGACCACGTCGAGCTGCGGGGCCGACTTCAGCGTCGTCTCGGCCAGCGCATGGTCCAGCACCTCGATGAACTTGTTGATCTGCTTCCACTTGCGCGCCATCGCCGGCACCAGCCGGTGCTGCGCGTCGGTGACGCCGAGCTCGGCGAGGAACGCGCGGTCCAGGTCCAGGAAACGGTGCTTCTCGCGGTCGTGGGCCGCGGGCGCGGCGCTGTGGCTTGCCTTGCCGCGCAGCAGCGTGCGCTTGCCCTTCTTGCTGACGAGCAGCTGGATCTCCTCCACCGCGGTGAACAGGTGCGCGTGGGCGAACGCGCCGTCCATCAGCGCCCGGACCCGCTGCACGCCGTCGGCCGGATCGAGGTTCTTGGTGATGTCGCGGGTCGGGTGGGTATGGACGAACGACAGCTGGGTCGCCCCCTTCAGCGTCACCGGCCGCACCGTCACGCGCACCAGGTCGCCAGCCGCCGCACCGGGCTTGGCGAGCACGAGTTTGGCGAACGTGCCCTGCGCGATCGCGTTGTCGAGCAGCGAAGCGAATGTCGCGAGGGGATCGAGGTCGGCCATGCTGCTAGTGTAGGGAGCATGGCCACGCGCGCGCCCCGCAGCAACCGGAAGCACCACTACAGCGTGTACGTCGTCGAACTCGCCGACACGGTCTGGAACCTCGCCGGCTTTCGCAAGGCCAACCCCGGCTACGTGCTCGGCAAGCCGTTCGTCTACGTCGGCATGACCGGTCTGGACCCGGACCTGCGCTTCGACCGCCACAAGGCCGGCATCCAGGCCAACCGCTACGTGCGCGACTACGGCCTGCGGCTGCTGCCGCAGCTGTATGCCGTCTACAACCCGATGCCGTACCACGGCGCCTGCGAGATGGAGGTCGAGCTCGGCATCGCGCTGCGCGAAGCCGGCTATGGCGTCTGGCAGGGATGACGGATCATCATCGCGCCATGACCGCCATCGCCTTCACGCTGTTCGACACGCCCGTCGGCACCTGCGCGCTGGTCTGGGGCGAGCACGGCATCGTCGGCACTGCGCTGCCCGAGGCCAGCGACGCGGCCACGCGGGCCCGGGTGCAACGCCGGTTCGGCGCCCTGCCCGACGCGGCGCCGCCCGCCGAGCTGCAGGCCGTGATCGCGCGCGTCCAGGCGCTGCTGCACGGCGCGCCCGACGACCTGGCCGACATCGCGCTGGACCTGCGCGGCGTGCCGGCGTTCGACACCCGCGTCTACGCGTACGCACGTGGCATCCCGCCGGGCCAGACGCGCAGCTACGGCGAGGTGGCCGCAGCGCTCGGCGAGGCCGCGCCGATGGCGCGCGCGGTCGGCCAGGCCCTGGGCGCCAACCCGTTCCCGATCATCGTGCCGTGCCACCGGGTGCTGGCCGCGGGCCGTCGCGCCGGCGGCTTCTCGGCGCCGGGCGGCACGCGAACCAAGCTGCGGTTGCTGGAGATCGAAGGCGCGCGGCTCGGCGGGACGCCGGGCCTGTTCGACCGCTGACCGGTCAGCCCGCGGGGGCTGCCGTGGCCGAATCCGGCGGCAGCGACTGGGGCGGCGCGGGCGGCGCCAGCAAGCGCGCCAGGACCGCGTCGAGCTCGATCCGCGCCGTCAGCACCTGGGCCATCTTCGGCGTGCACAGCTGGCCGATCCGCTCGAACGCGAACCAGCCGTAGCCGTCCATCTCGGGCAGCTGGCGGCCGGACCAGCGGTCGAGGTAGCGCGTCTCGCAGCGCAGGTCCTTCAGGTCGAAGCGCGGCATGCAGGTCGCGAACAAGTGCAGGTTCTTCTTGTTCGTGTAGTGGAAGCGGCCCAGGTCGATCAGCGCGTCGGGTTCGAGCCGCACGCCCGATTCCTCGCGGGTCTCGCGCACCGCCGCCTCCAGCGGCGTCTCGCCGGGATTGATGCCGCCCTTGGGCAGATCCCAGTGGTTCTGCCCGGTGACGTGGCAGAGCAGCAGCTCGCGACCCGGATTCAGGATCACGACACCGCAGCTCAGGCGCTTGGGGTTGAAGAACGACATGGCGGGCTCGATCGGAGCCCCGAGTCTGGCACGGCCGCGCCCGGCGAACCCATGCCGCGCTTCACCTCACGTGCACGGGCCCGCGACTCAGGCCGTGCGGCGCGACGCCGCCTTCTTCGCCGCGACGGGCCGGGCGGCCTTCCTCGCAGGCACCTTCTTCGCAGGCACCGTCTTCTTGCTCGCCGCGCGCCGGCGAGCGGGCGCCTTCGCGTCGGCCACGATCGCCTCGTACCCGCGACCGAGCGGCGCTTCCCTCGGCGCGGCGCCGACGCCGAGGACCCCGAGCGCCAGCGCGTAGTAGCGCTGACGATCGGCCAGCCCGTTGGTGCCGCCGTTGATGCGCTTGGTGATCGCGACGAAGTCGCGCACGTCGGCCAGCTCGTTCAGGCCGTTCTTCTGCCAGTAGAGGCCCGCGGTCGCGAACGCGACGCCGGGCGTGGCCGCGAGCGCCGGGTCGCTCGTCAGGTCGAGGCCGAGCAGCGCGCCGTATTTCTCGTAGTTGAAGCGGCCGGTGATCTGGATCGGCCCGCGCCCCTTGAAGCGCTTGCCGTCGCCGGCCTGCGTGTTGCCGAGTCGCTTGGCCAGATCACTCGGCGGCTCGTAGCGGCGCTGCGCATCGGTCGGGCCCCAGATCTCCTCCATCCAGCGGAACTCGCCGGACTCGTGCGCCAGCTGCGCGACGAAGGCCGCGATGCGCAGCGGGCCGTCGATGCCGTGCGCCTGCATCGCGGCGTCGAGGTGCGGCAGGTAGAGCGCCCGCTTCGCCGCAGCGAGGTTGGGCATGATCTGCTGGAGCTGGGCGTCGGTGAGCATCGCGGGTCCCCTCGGCCGGTGCGGGCCGCCGGGCACTATGACCACGCCCCACCGCCGACGGAATCCCTACTGTGAAGTCACCGCTTCACTCGGCAGGCCGGTACGCGATGCGACGCTCGCCCTCCTCAAAGTTGTCGAGCGACTGGGCCCAGCGCTGGTCCGGCCACAGCAGCTCCACCTGCCCGCTGCGCGGGCGGTACACCGCGCCGTACAGCGTGCCGTAGCCGCGCAGGTAGGCCGACTGGAACAGCGGCGCACGCAGCAGCGCCCCGGTCGCCTCGGTCAGCGAGCCCGGGCTGTCGATCTGCGCCTGCAGCGCGCCGCAGCGCTCCACGGAATGGGTCGCCCGTGCGTGCTCGGGCCACTCCACGCGGTGCTGGAAATTCGTGACGACCCGGTGGCGCGTCACCTCGGTCGGCCGGTCTGGCGCGACGAACACCGTGGCCCAGTCACCGGTGCCGTCAAGCAGCGTGACGCTGTAGCTCATGCTGACCGGCACGCGCTGCAGGATCGCAATGGCCTCCGCGGTGCTGTGCGACACATCGAGCACGTAGCGCAACACCAGCGGGATGCCGAACCCGGTGCCCGAGACCGTGCGCCCGCCGAACGACAGCGCGGCGGCGAGCCCGGCGTCGTTCAGGCCATCGAGCGCGCCCCACAGGCAGTCACCCAGCGCCGCCACGCGCTGGCCGTTCCAGCGGGTCGCGAGCCAGCTGCCTTCGAGCAGGCCGGGCGCGAAGTCGTAGTTGCGCAGCAGCGCGGGCTCTTCGTTACCGAGCGGGTCGACCCAGATCGCCTGCGAGCAGCCGGCGATGTAGGGCGGCGGACACCACAGCGACAGGAAGCGCGCCTCGACGTCGCCGCCGCCGGCGAGCGCGACCAGCCTCTCCCAGGTCGGCACCAGCTCGGGCATGTGCTCGCGCAGCGCGCGCCGGCTCTCCAGGTAGCTCGGCCGGCCGACCGCGCCGCTGCGCAGGAACCACGAGCGGTACGCCGGCCACAGGCGCTCGAACAGCGCCTGCCATTGCGGGCCGGGCGCGTCTTCGATCAAGGTCTTGAAGGTGACCGAGATGTCGGCCATCAGAGGATCTTGAACGAACCCGGCTCGGGCGCCAGCGCGTGCTGCGTCGTCACGATCGGCTTGCCGTCGTAGTGGCTCTTGATGCCGCGGATCCAGTCGCGGGCGCGGATGTTCAGGCGGAAGTTGTCGTCCATCGAGCGCCCGCGCGTGATCAGGATGCCGAGGTCGGCGCCTTCGTAGCGGTAGTCGCCCGGGCCGGTGATGCGCATGAAGAAGGCCTCGCGCTCGCTGTCGATCGCGCGGCGCTCGTGGTCGTAGCGCTGGTAGCCGATCGAGCCGTCCTCGTTCATCTTGTAGATGCCGGTGGCCGGCGCGCGCGTGACCTGGTCGACCTTGTCTTCGGTGTACTTGATGACGACCTGGGACCACGAATCGATGAAGTGCGACTGCGCCCAGCGTTCGTTGATCTCCTTGACGTTCAGGTCGAACGGCGCGCCCGAGAACTCGAGCAGGTGGAACAGGAACAGCGGCGCGTCGGCATACGCGAACGCGGCGTGGTTGGTCATCGGGCTGGCGCCGCAGATGCGCGGGTTCAGCTCGCCCAGATACACCTCGCCGTTGTCCTGGTCGATCAGGAAGTCGAGGTCGAAGTAGCCGCGGTAGCCCTCGGCCAGCAGCTGGTTGCCGAACTTCTCGGCCATGTCGCGCGCCTTCTGGCGCACGCCCTCGCTGAACGCGCCGGGGAAGACCTCGTTGCCGCACCAGCCGCCCTTGTACGGCGTCAGCTCCTTCGCGCCGACGACCTCGGTCAGCAGCGGCCCCACCAGCGTGCCCGACTGCGTGGCGCACGCTTCGAGCGTGGCGCCGCGGCAGTTGATCCGCTTCATGATCTTCACCTCGGGGTCGTTGACGATCTCGTCCTTGTGCTTGTTGAACTCGTCTTCGTTGGAGATGAAGAAGGTGGTGTGGCCCGAATCGCCGAACGCCGACTGCACGACCAGATCACGCCCGAGCTTGTTGCGCTCGGCGATCTGCATCAGGTGCTCGTAGCTGTCGACCTTTTCCAGCGCGTTGGGCACCGAGAAGACCCCGGCCTTGTGGCCGATGCGCACGGTCTCCATCTTGTTGTCGCAACGCTGGCGCAGCTTGGCGGGCGGGAACCAGATGTCGAGGCCGATCTCCTTCGCGAGCGCCTCGGTCTTCTCGTCGAACATCAGGAAGGTGCCGACCGGCTTGCCGCCGCGGCGCTCGATCAGGTCGACCACGTCCTTGTGCTGCAACAGGTAGTTGTTGATGTCCTCGATCGACTCGAACTCGGCGTGCGGCGCCTCGCCCGGCACGAACACGTTCGGGTGCCGGCCGTCGAAACAGTCGATGTAGCTGATGTAGCGGAAGCGGTTGACCCAGCGGTCGACGCCTAGCAGGTTGAAGTTAGTCGCGCTGATGAAGTAGATCGGCCGTTCGTTCGTGTGGAACATCAGCTTGAGATCGGAGACGTTCCTGACTTTGTTGATGCTCATGACTGGACTCGCGTGGTGGCTGGGGTGGCGGGGGTGATGCCTTCTTGGACTTCGACGGTCTCGGACACGGTTTGCGAACCGCGCTCGACCGGGAACGCCGCGCGTCCGGTCGCGGCCAGCGCGGCGCGTGCCGCGGTGGCCTCGGCGACGCGCCCGAGCGCCTCGTCGTTGAAGATGCGAAAGCCCAGCTCGGGGCGGAAGCCGTGGATCTCCTTCACGTCGAGCGCCTGCATGAACTGCAGGATCTCGGCGCTGATCACCTGGCCCGGCACGAGGATCGGGAAGCCCGGCGGGTACGGGATCACGAACAATGCCGAGACCAGCTCGCGCCCCCCCTTGATTGCCTGCGCGGCCTCGTTCATGCCGATGTACTCGCAGTTCTCGTCGTCATACGAGAGAAAGAATGCGCTGCGGATGTCGCCGTCGCGCGTCTGCGCCCGGCCCTCGACGCTGCGGCCGCGGAACGCGAAGTGGAAGCTTGAGAAGTCCGGCAGCGGCGGTTGTTCCAAGGTCAGCGAACGCACGCGCTTGTCATGGATGCGGCGCTCGATCGCGCTCATGTCGGCCACGCGCTTGTCCACGTCGCGCGCGATCTTGACCAGCACCTCCAGCAGGTAGGCCACCGCCGAGCGCGTGCTGCCGATGTTCGTCATGAACAGCACCGTGTTGCGCGAGGTCTTGTTGATCTGGATGCCGTACTTGTCCATCAACTCCTTGTTCTTGAAGGTGTCGCCGTCCATGCCGGTCAGGCCGATGTAGAGCGTGGCGCGGGTCGGGTCCATCGCGAACTCGTCGGTGCGCCAGGCCTGCTCGAGGTTGTTCCAGCCGCTGTCGACGTTGTAGTAGGTCTCGACCCCCGACTCGCGGTACTGCGGCGGCACCAGGTCGCCGACGCGCATGAAGCGGAAGTACTTGCTCAGCAGCGGGTGGTTCAGCACCTGCTCGCGCAGCGTCATCGCGAGTTCGAGCTGGCGCTGCACGAGTTCGTAGCCTTCGAGCTCGACCTGGCGGCGGCCGACGTCCAGCGACGCGAGGATCTGGTAGTTCGGCGACGTGGACGTGTGCGTCATGTAGGCCTCGTGGAAGGCTTCTTCGGCCTTGTCCTTGAAGTCCTGGTCCCACACATGGATCATCGAGCCCTGGCGCAGCGCGGTCAGCGTCTTGTGGGTCGAGTGGGTGGCGTAGACGCGCACGCGCGCCTTCTTCGGGTCGGGCAGCAGGCGGGCGTTCAGCACCTTCTCGTCGTCGCCCCAGGCCGCGTCGTCGAAGCCGGCCTTGAACTCTTCATAGCGCTTCGCGTAGGCCGGGTCGGCAAACAGGTCGGCGAGCTTCGCGGCCGTGGCCATGCCGGTGCGCTGGCGGTAGATCGGGTGGCAGCGCGCGAACGCGAACCAGGCCTCGTCCCACAGGAACACCAGGTCGGGCTTGATCGCCAGGCACTCCATCATCACGCGCTCGACGTCGTAGACCACGCCGTCGAAGGTGCAGTTCGTCAGCAGCACCATGCGAACGCGGTTCAGCGTGCCGGCCTTGAGGAAGTCGAGCAGCGTCTGCTTGATGTGGCGCACCGGCACGGCGCCGTACATCGAATACTGGTCGAGCGGGTAGGAGTCGAGGTAGGTCACCTGCGCGCCCGCCAGCACCATGCCGTAGTGGTGGCTCTTGTGGCAGTTGCGGTCGACCAGCACGATGTCGTCGGGCCGCACCAGCGCCTGCACGACGATCTTGTTGCAGGTGCTGGTGCCGTTGGTTGCGAAGTAGGTGCGCTTGGCGCCGAACGCGCGCGCCGCGTACTCCTGCGCCACCTTCAGCGGGCCGACCGGGTCGAGCAGCGAATCGAGCCCGCCGGAGGTCGCGGACGTTTCGGCCATGAACAGGTTCATGCCGTAGAACTGCGCCAGGTCGCCGATCCAGTTCGAGTTCATGATCGACTTGCCGCGCGCCAGCGGCAGCGCGTGGAAGACGCCGGTCGGCTGTTTGGCGTACTCGCGCAGCGCGTTGAAGAACGGCGTCTTGTGGCGTTCGCCGACGCCTTTCATGATCGAGCTGTAGAGCTCGATGTGGTCTTCCTCGCGGAAGAAGATGCGCTTGAAGATCTCGCCAGCGCGCGCCGCGATCTCTTCCACGTTCACATCGGTGACGAGGTACAGATCGAGCTCGGGCCGCAGCTGCGCGATCTGCCGGCCGAGCAGCGGGCCACGCTCCGATTCGGCGAGCTTCTCGATGCTGTTGTCCACGCCGTCGAGAAAGCGCCGCAGCATGTCGTTGTGGTACATCGAGCGGAACGGGAACCCGTGCCGGATCACGACCGCCTGCAGGTTGAAGTTCACCAGCGTCGCGATCAGCGCGTCCTCGAAGCTCGGCACGATCACCACGTCGAACATGAAGTCGTCGTCGGGGTTGCGCTTGCTCTGCACGCGGCGGCGCAGCGCCTGCTCCTCGCCGGCGCTCATCTCGTCGACGATCAGCACCTCGAAGTAGGGGCGCGACAACTGCTTCTCGCGCTCGCTGTCGGTCTCGATCTGCGAGGGCAGGTCGCCCTCGGCGTCGATTGCCGCTGACTCGTGGCGGTACGTCTGCGCCGCCAGCATGCGGTGGATGCGCCGGGCAGCCTGGTGCGCGCGGGCGAGTTCACCGCGCTCGATCCAGTTGCCGAGTTCGCCGAACACGCGGCCGCCCGGAAAGGCCCAGTAACTCTCGATCGGCGCGAGCGCCGCGACGACCGTGCGGACGCGCGCGAGCGTGGGCTCGAAGTCGGCATGGGTGCGCGGCAGCGTGGCGAGTCGGCCCAGGTCGTCGACCAGGCCGATCCAGCCGTCGGCACGCATCTCCCAGACGCTGCGGTGCCGGCTCAGCGAGTCGGCGGTGTGGCTGTTGACCACGTCGGCTTCTGTCATGTCACCTCCAATGAGCACGGTGTTCGCGTGGAACCCGGCTTCGTGTTGTCGCCTGTCGGCGCGGGGAAATTAGAAATCAGGAAAGGTCAAAGGGGCTTGGTCAGCGGCCCGAGGGTGTGCAGGAATGCCTGGGCCTCGCTGCCCTTTCGATACACGTCGAAATCGCAGTCGCGGTCGCGGAAACTCTTCAGCGGCTGGCCAAGGTTGCTGCGCAGCCCCTGCTCGCGCTCGCGCCGCACGAGCGCGAAGTCGACCGCGACCGGCACGATCTCGGCGCCCACCTGCGACTGGTGAATGACGTTGCCCGACGGGTCGCAGACGATCGAGCGGCCCACGCCGCCGTCGCCGACGCCGTTGATGTCGAAGAAGTACACCTGGTTCGTCACCGCCGAGGCGCGCGCGATCGCGAGCTCCACGTCGCGGTCGATCGTGTCGGTCATCGTCGGGTGCAGGATCACCTCGGCGCCCATCGCGGCCAGCGTGCGCGTGGTCTCGGGGAACCACATGTCGTAGCAGATCGAAACGCCGAAGCGGCCGGCGCCGGGCACGTCGAACACGCAGAACCCGGTGCCGCCTTCCACGTCCCTTTCATACGGACGGAACGGGAACAGCTTGCGGAAGCGCCGGATCACCTCGCCCTGCGGGTCGATCACCGAGGTGGTGTTGTAGACCTTGCCGTCGGCCTGCTCGAACAGCGAGCCCGGGATCAGCCACAGCCCGGTTTCGCGCGCCAGCGCGCACAGGCGCTGCTCGGTCGGGCCGGGCAGCGGCTCGGCCTTCGAGTGCTTGGGGCCGAGGGCGGCGAGCTCTGAGAACAGCACCATGCGCACCCACGGAAAACGCACGCGGATGTGGCGCAGGTACGCGCCCATGCGATCGACGTTGTCCTCGAACGCCGAGACACTCATCTGCACGCCGGCCACCCCAAAGGTGCCCGCGGACGTGCTCACGGGAACGCTCACTTGTCCAGACCCCCGAGGCACACGTACTTGACCTCGAGGAAGTCGTCGAGCCCGTACTTCGAGCCCTCGCGGCCCAGGCCCGATTGCTTGACGCCGCCGAACGGCGCCTCGGCCGTCGAGATCAGCCCGGTATTGACGCCGACGATGCCCGATTCGAGCTGCTCGGCGACGCGCATCACGCGGCCGATGTCGCGGCTGTAGAAGTACGCGGCGAGGCCGAACTCGGAGTCGTTGGCCAGCTCGATGACCTCGGCCTCGGTGTCGAACGCGAAGATCGGCGCGAGCGGGCCGAAGGTCTCTTCCTTCGCGAACAGCATGTCGGACGTCGCGCCGCCCACCACCGTCGGCTCGAAGAACAGGCCGCCGAGCGCGTGGCGCTTGCCGCCGGTCAGCACCTCGCCGCCCTTGGCGCGGGCGTCGGCGATGTGCTCCTCGATCTTCGCGACCGCCTTGGCGTCGATCAGCGGGCCCTGATTGACGCCGGCCTCCAGGCCGTTGCCGACCTTGAGCGCCTTGACCTTCGCGACCAGCTTGTCGGTGAAGGCCTGCAGCACGCCGCGCTGCACGTACAGGCGGTTCGCGCAGACGCAGGTCTGGCCGGTGTTGCGGTACTTCGAGATCATCGCGCCGTCGACGGCCGCATCGATGTCGGCATCGTCGAACACGATGAACGGCGCGTTGCCGCCAAGTTCGAGCGAGAGCTTCTTGATCGTGTCGGCCGATTGACGCATCAGCGTGCGGCCGACTTCGGTCGAGCCGGTGAAGGTCAGCTTGCGCACGATCGGCGAGCGGGTCATCTCCCCACCGATCTGCGAGGCCGAACCGGTCAGCACCGCGAGCAGGCCCTGGGGCACGCCAGCGCGCTCGGCCAGTTCGGCGAACGCCAGCGCCGAGAACGGCGTCTGCGTCGCGGGCTTGACGACCATCGAGCAGCCCGCCGCCAGCGCCGGACCGGCCTTGCGCGTCAGCATCGCGGTCGGGAAGTTCCACGGCGTGATCGCCGCGGTCGTGCCGACCGGCTGCTTCAGCGCGAGGATGCGCTTGTCGTTCGAGGTGGCGGGAATCGTGTCGCCGTAGACGCGGCGCGCCTGGTCGGCGAACCACTCGATGAACGACGCGGCGTAGGCGATCTCGCCCTTCGCCTCGGCCAGCGGCTTGCCCTGCTCGCTGGTCATGATCAGCGCCAGGTCGTCGGTGTTCGCGAGCATCAGGTCGTTCAGCTTGCGCAGGATCGCGGCACGTTCCTTGGCGGGCACGTGGCGCCACTGCTTCTGCGCCTTGTCGGCGGCCTCGATCGCGCGCACGGTCTCTGCGGTGCCGCACATCGGCACGGTGCCGAGCTGCTCGCCGGTCGCGGGGTTGGTCACGGCCACGGTCTCGCCGCTGTCGGCATCGATCCATTGGCCGGCCACGTAGGCCTGTTGCTTGAACAGGCTGGGATCCTTCAACTTCAACATGGGCTGCTCCTTAAGCGGTCATCGCTGTCGTGAGGATAGCCATGCCTTCGTCGAACACCGCGTCCTGGATCGTCAGCGGGAACAGGAAGCGCACGACGTTGCCGTACACGCCGCAGGTCAGCAGCAGCAGGCCGGCCGCTTGCGCGCGGGTGACGATCGCCTTGGTGAAATCGGGGTCGGGCGTGCCGTCGGCCTTGGCGAACTCGACCGCCACCATCGCGCCCAGGCCGCGCACCTCGGCGATGCCCGGCACCTTGGCGCGCAGGCCGTTCAGGTGCGCCTTGAGCTTGGTGCCCAGCACCTCGGCGCGGGCGCAGAGCTGCTCGTCCTCGATCACGTCGAGCACCGCGTGCGCGGAGGCAATCGCCAGCGCGTTCGCGGCATAGGTGCCGCCCAGCCCGCCCGGGGCCGGCGCGTCCATGATCTCGGCGCGGCCGCACACGGCCGACAACGGCACGCCGCCGGCGAGGCTCTTGGCCAGCGTCATGATGTCGGGCAGCACGTCATGGTGCTGCATCGCGAACATCTTGCCGGTGCGCGCGAAGCCGGTCTGGATCTCGTCGCAGATCAGCACGATGCCGTGCTGGTCGCAGATGCCGCGCAGCGCGCGCATCAGCTCGGCCGGCATCACGTAGAAGCCGCCCTCGCCCTGGATCGGCTCCAGGATGATCGCGGCGACCTGGGTCGGCTCGATGTCCGACTTGAACAGGTTCTGGATCGCCTTGAGCGTGTCGTCGACCGAGACGCCGTGCAACGCCATCGGCGCCGGCACGTGGAAGATGCTGCCCGGGAACGGCCCGAAGCCGATCTTGTACGGCGCGACCTTGCCGGTCAGCGCCATGCCCATGTAGGTGCGGCCGTGGAACGCGCCGGTCAGCGCGATCACGCCGGGGCGGCGGGTGTGGGCGCGGGCGATCTTGATCGCGTTCTCGACCGCCTCGACGCCGGTCGTGAAGAACGCAGTCTTCTTCGCATGCGTGCCCGGCGTGAGCTGGTTCAGGCGCTCGGCCAGGCGCACCACGCTCTCGTACGGCACGACCTGATAGGCGGTGTGCGTGAAGTGATCGAGCTGGTGGCGGATCGCCTCGACGATGCGCGGGTGGCGGTGGCCGGTGTTCAGCACCGCGATGCCCGAGCCGAAGTCGATGTAGCGCTTGCCTTCGACATCCCACAGCTCCGAGTTCAGCGCGCGCTCGGCATAGATGTTGAAGCCGATGCCCACGCCGCGCGGGGTCGCGGCGACGCGGCGCGCGTCGATCTCGGCGTTCGTCAGGGCCTTGCGGGCGGCCGCCTGGATGCGGGCGGATTCGGTCTGGGTCGTCGTGTTCATGGGGCCTCCGGACGGGCACGCACAGGGCCCGACAAGCTGGTTCAAAGCGCGAGTCTAGGTCGGTCTTGGCCCTATGATTGGAACCAATCTTGGCCATTTCATAGAACCAATGCGATGAGTTTTGCATCCGCCCATGCCGCTCTTTCGCGGCGGCCCCAGGCCGCGGCGCTGCCCGACTTCGTGCTGCGCCTGTTCGACCCGCGGAGCACCGAGCACGACCACCGGCAGCTCTACCGGATCCTTCAGTCCGGCATCCGCGAGGCGGTGCTCTTGGCGGGATCGAAGTTACCGCCCACTCGCGCGCTGGCTCAGGCCCTGGGCATCGCTCGCAACACGGTTGTCCATGTCTACGAACAACTGGCGCTGGAAGGGTATGTCCAGGCAGGGGTTGGGCGCGGCACCTTCGTGGCCGCGGTCGGACCGCGGCTGGTCGAGCGCGGGAGCGCGCCTTCCGCCGCGACCTCGTTGACTCGGCAGGCCGCGCTGTCGCAGCGTGGCGGCAGGCTCGTCGCCGACGCCAGCGCCGCCCGGCTGCAATGGGGGGCGTTCACGCCCGGCGTGCCGGAGGTCCGGATGTTCCCGTCGCCGGTCTGGACTCGCCTGCAGGCCAAGGTCTGGCGCAGCGCGACCCCGCATCACCTCACCTACGCCACCGGCGCCGGCGATCCCGGTCTGCGCGCGGCGGTCGCCGAGTACCTGCAGGGCACACGCGGCGTCGGCTGCACGGCCGAGCAGGTCGTGATCACCAGTGGCACCCAGCAGTCGCTCCACCTGATCGCGCAACTCCTCGCCGACCCCGGGGACTCGGTCTGGCTGGAGGACCCGGGCTACTGGGGGGCGCGCAGCGTGTTCCGCGCGCTCGGGCTCAAGCTGGTGCCGGTGCCGGTCGACGCCGAGGGCCTCGCGCCCGGCCCCGAGCACCTGCGCGAGCCGCCGCGCGCGATGTTCGTCTCGCCGTCGCACCAGTACCCGACCGGCGCGCTGATGAGCCACGGCCGCCGGCGCCAGCTGCTCGACTACGCGGCGGTCCACGGCGTCTGGGTGGTCGAGGACGACTACGACAGCGAATTCCGCTACGGCGCGCGCCCGCTGCCCGCGCTGCAGGGCCTGGACGAACACGGCCGCGTGATCTACCTCGGCACCTTCTCGAAGACGCTGTTCCCGGCCATGCGCCTGGCCTACCTGGTGCTGCCGCCCGAACTCGTCGACCCGTTCGCGCGCGCGCTCAACGAACTCTTCCGCGAAGGCCAGACGCTGCAGCAGGCCGTGCTCGCGCGCTTCCTGGCCGAGGGCCACTACGCGAGCCACATCCGCAAGATGCGCGCGGTCTACAGCACCCGGCACGACGCGCTGATCGACGCGATCGGCCGCCACTTCGGCCGTGCGCTGCCAGTGATCGGCGGCGATGCGGGGTTGCACCTGGTGCTCGGCCTGCCGGATCACCTCGACGACCAAGCCGTCGTGCAGCAGGTGCTGCGCGCGGGCGTCACGACCCGGCCGCTGTCGCTGTACTCGATGCGCCGGCCCGCGCCATCGAAAGGCCTGCTGCTCGGCTACGGCGCCGTGCGCGAGGAGGAGATCGCGACGAACTTCGCGCTGCTGGCGCGGGCAGTCCAAGGGTTCCTGTGAGGAGCCGCGTCGCGAACGCCTTCCCACGCGCCCGCTACGATCACCGTCGCCTCCACTCGAATCACCCCGCATGAACCCGCTCACCCGCCTGCCCGGCCACCGCTTCCTGCATTCGCCCGGCCCGAGCCGCGTGCCCGACGAGGTGCTGCACGCGATGAGCCGGCAGCCGATGGACCTGGCCGATCCGCGCGTCGACGCGACGATCGCCGCGTGCGAGGCCGGCCTGAAGCGCCTGCTGCACACGGAGCACGACGTGTTCCTCTACGCCGCCAACGGCCACGGCGCGTGGGAGGCGGTGATCGCCAACCTCGTCGCGCCGGGCACGAAGGTGCTGATCGCCGGCACCGGCCACTTCTCGGAATCATGGGCGGTGCAGACCGAGGCGATGGGCGGCGTGGTCATCCGCACGCCGTGGGTCGAGGGCCTGCCAATCGCACCGGCCGACATCGAAGCCGCGCTGCGCGACGACACCGCTCGGGCGATCGCCGCGGTGTTCGTCGTCCACACCGACACCGCCAGCGGCATCACCAACGACCTGGCGGCGATCCGGGCCGCGATCGACCGCGCCGGCCACCCGGCGCTGTTCGTCGTCGACGTGGTCGCCTCGCTCGGCGCGGCGCCGTTCGACATGAACGCGCTGCGCGCCAACGTCGTGCTCGGCGCGTGCCAGAAGGGGCTGATGGTGCCGCCCGGGCTCGCCTTCGTCGCGGTCGACGACGCCGCGATGGAAGCGTCCCGCCGCAACCCGGCGCCCCGCTTCTACTGGGACTGGCGGCTGCGCCAGAGCCCGCTGTCGTACCGCAAGTTCTGCGGCACGCCGCCGCAGAGCCTGCTGGCCGGGCTCGAGGCGTCGCTCGCGCTGATCGCGCGCGAAGGCGAAGCGGCCGTGCTGGCACGCCACCGCCGCCTGGCCGATGCGGTGCACGCCGCGGTCGCGCGCTGGAGCGAGGCCGGTGCGCTGAGCTTCTTCGGGCAGGTGCCGGCGTCGCGCTCGGTCTCGGTGACGACGATCGCGGTCGCCCCCGGCGTCGACCCGGAGGCGATGCGCACCGTCGCGCGCGAGCGCTTCGAAGTCGCGATCGCCGGAGGCCTCGGGCCGCTCGCGGGTCGCGCGTTCCGCATCGGCCACCTCGGCGACATCAACGCCGCGATGGTGCTGGGCGCGCTGGCCGGCGTGGAAGCCGCGATGGCGGTGCAGCGCATCCCGTTCGGGCGCGGCGGCGTCGAGCAGGCCGTCGCCAGCCTCGCCGCCGACTGAGCGGCCGGCGGCGCGTCAGCCGCGCAGCAACGCGAACGGCCCGCGCCCGCTGGCGGCGGTCAGCAGCCCGAGCGTGCGGCCCGGCTCGGGGCCGACCATCGACCAGTCGAAGCGCCAGCTCCAGTTGCCGGTCGGCGTGCCGGGCAGGTTCATGCGGTGGCTGCCGTCCAGGCCGAGCACGTCCTGCATCGGCACGATCGCGGTGTTCGCGACCGAGTTGAACGCGGCGCGGATCATCGCCCAGTGCACGTCGTCGGCATCCGCCGCGAGGTACGCACCGGCGAAGGCACGCTCGTGCACCGGGATCGCCGCCCACCAGCCGCGCGAGGTGTCGTTGTCGTGCGTGCCGCTGTAGACCACCGAGGCGGGGGTGTGGTGGTGCGGCAGGTAGACGTTGCGCGCGTCGTCGCCGAACGCGAACTGCAGGATGCGCATGCCGGGGAAGCCGCAGTCGTCGCGCAGCGCGGTCACGTCGGGCGTGATCACGCCGAGATCCTCGGCGACGATCGGCAGCGGGCCGAGCGCGCGCGCGAGGGCGTCGAACAAGGCCTGGCCCGGTCCGGGCACCCAGCGGCCGTCGATGGCCGTCGGGCTGGTCGCCGGCACCTCCCAGTACGCCGCGAAGCCGCGGAAGTGGTCGATGCGGAACGCGTCGGTCTGCGCCAGCGCGCGCCGCATCCGGGCGATCCACCAGGCGTAGCCTTCGGCGGCCATGCGGTCCCAGCGGTACAGCGGGTTGCCCCAGCGCTGGCCCTCGGCGGCGAAGGCGTCGGGCGGCACGCCGGCCACCACGGTCGGCTGGCAATCGGCGTCCAGTGTGTACAGGTCGGGGCGGGCCCAGCAATCGGCGCTGTGGTGCGCGATGAAGATCGGCAGGTCGCCCATCAGGTAGACGCCGCGCTGGTTCGCATGTGCCTTCAGCGCGGCCCATTGGGTGTCGAAGCACCACTGCACGAACTGCCAGAAACGGATCTCGCCGGCCAGCTCGCGCCGCGCCGCCGCCAGCGCCGCCGACTCGCGCGCGCGCTGCGGCTGCGGCCAGTGCCACCAGGGCGCGCCGGCATGCGCCGTCTCCAGCGCCATGAACAGCACGTAGTCGTCCAACCAGCCGGCCTGCTCGATGCACCAGGCCGCGAACGCCGCCCGGTCGTCGCGCGACGCGCGCGCGAAGAAGACATCGGCCGCCGTGCGCAGCTGGGCCAGCCGCCAGGGCCCGACGCGCGCGAAGTCGACCCGCGCGGCGCCGAAGCCGCCCTCGGGCAGCAACGGCGGCGGGAGCCAGCCCTTCGCGACCAGCGGCTCCAGCGCCACCATCAACGGGCTGCCGGCGAACGCCGAGACGCTTTGGTAGGGCGAGTCGCCGGGCCCGACCGGGGTGGTCGGCAGCACCTGCCAGATCGACTGTCCCGACGCCGCCAGCCAATCGACGAAGTGATGGGCCTCGGGGCCGAGGTCGCCGATGCCGTGCGGCCCCGGCAGCGAGGTGATGTGCAGCAGCACGCCGGCGCTGCGCTGGTTCAGGTTCATCGGCCCGATTGTGCCGGCCGCCTCGCGCCGATCGGCGCGCGCTCAGCCGTTCAGCAGCGCCGCGAGCACCTGGGCCGCTTGCCTGCACTGCGCGCCGCTCACGTCCAGGTGCGTGACCGCGCGCACCGTGCGCGGGCCGAACGCGTTCAGCAGCACGCCGCGCTCGCGAGCCCGCGCCGTCAGCGTCGGCGCGTCGATCGCGACGCTGGCCGGCAGGTGGAACACGATGATGTTGGTCTGCACGCTGGCCAGGTCGAGCTGCACCGGTGCCGCGGCCGCCAACTGCTCCGCGAAGGCACGCGCGTTCGCATGGTCCTCGGCGAGCCGGTCGAGGTGGTGGTCCAGACCGTGCAGCGCGGCCGCGGCGAAGATGCCGTTCTGCCGCATCGCCCCACCCAGGCGCTGGCGATGCCGGTGCGCGGACTGGATCAGCGCCTTGCTGCCGGCCAGCAGCGAGCCGCCGGGCGCGCCCAGGCCCTTCGAGAACGCGACCGCGATCAGGTCGAACGGGGCCGCCAGCGCGGCCGGCGCCAGCCCGCTCGCGACGCTCGCGTTCCACAGCCGCGCGCCGTCCAGAAACCGCGCCAGCCCGTGTTCCCGCGCGGCATCGCACAGGCGCTGCACCTCGGCCTGCGGCACGACGACGCCGCCGGCGCGGTTGTGGGTGTTCTCGATCTGCACCAGCGTCGTCGACGGGAAGATCGCGAAGCTCTTCGGCTTGATCGCCGCGAGCATCTCGTCGACGCTGAACAGACCGCGCGCGCCGATCTCGTGGACCTGCACGCCGGCGTTGGCCGCCGCGCCGCCGGCCTCGTGCCAGCGGGCATGCGACTCGCGCGACGCGATCACCTCGTCGCCCGGCCGCGTCAGCACGCGCAGCGCGACCTGGTTGGCCATCGTGCCGGTCGGCAGCCACAGCGCTGCCTCCTGGCCGAGCAGATCGGCCACGCGCGCCTGCAGGCGGTTGGTCGTCGGGTCCTCGCCGTACTGGTCGTCGCCGACCGGGGCGGCGGCCATCGCGGCGCGCATCGCGTCGGTCGGGCGGGTGACGGTGTCGGAACGCAGGTCGATCGGTGCAGTCATGGTGGTGATGAAGGTCAGGGGTGGACGATGCCGAGCGCGAGCAAGCTGCGCGCGGTGTCGAGGATGCTCTGTTCTTCGGGCCGCGTGGCCCAGCCGAGCACGGCCCGGGCATGCGAGGCGTCCTGGTTCCGGACCGAACCGAGCTCCGGGGCGACCGCGCGCGCGACCGGGTTGAAGTGCGCGGCGATCCGCACCAGCCAGTCGGGCACGTCGCGCGTGGTCACGCGCCGCGCCTGCGCCCCGAGACCGGCGCGCAGCACCTCGGCGACGTCGCGCATCCTCATGAAGCGGCCCGAGGCGATGAAACGTTCGCCGGCCATGTGCGGTGCCGTCAGCGCCCGCACGTGCAGGTCGGCCACGTCGCGCACGTCGACGATGCCGAAGCCGAAGTTCGGGCAGGCGCGCACGCTGCCGTCGAGCAGCTTGCGCACGATGACCACCGAGGCCGAGTAGTCGGCGCTCCACACCGGCCCGAGCACGACCGACGGGTTGATGCTGCAGAACTCAAGCCCGGCGCCTTCGGCGGCGACCCAGTCGCGCGCGGCCCGCTCGGCGATGGTCTTGGAGCGCACGTACGGCGTCAGGCCGGGCCGGTCGAGCCGCGTCCAGTCGGCCTCGGTGAAGTGGTGCACGCCGCGGCCGCGGCCGTAGGCGATCGCGGCGACCGACGACGTCATCACGAAGCGCCGTGCGCCCGCGGCCCGGGCGGCGCGCAAGGCCCGCAGTGCGCCGTCGCGCGCCGGCACGATCAGCTCGTCCGGGTGCTTCGGCACGCCGGCCGGCAACGGCGACGCGAGGTGCGCCACGTGGCTGCAACCGGCCGCCGCGTCGGCCCAGCCGGCGTCGGCGTTCAGGTCGGCCGCGAAGAAGTGCAGGCGGCTGTCGTCGACGGCCAGCAGGCGCCGCACGCCGGCCTCCTTGGCCAGGTCGCGCACCGTCGAGTGCACGGTCCAGCCCTCGGCCACCAGCTGGCGGATCAGGAAGCCGGCGATGTAGCCGCTGCCCCCGGTGACGAGCACTCGCTTGTCCATGACGCTGTTCCCACTCCCGGTGCCGGATGCACCCCGGCCGGATTGTGGCCGGCTTCAACCGCGCGCCGCGTGCAGCAGGTTCGCGAGCTCGACGGCCGAGGCGACCTCGAGCTTGTCGAAGACCTTCGCCCGGTGGACCTCGACGGTGCGCACGCTGAGCGCCAGCGCGTCGGCGATGCGCTTGTTCGGCAGGCCGCGGGCGATCAGCGCCATGACCTCCTGCTCGCGCTCGCTGAGCTCGGCCAGCCCGCGCAGCCGGCGCGCGCGCTCGCGCCGCGCGATGAGCGCCGTGGCGCTCGCCGCGAGCGCCTGCTCGATCCGGTCGACCAGCGCGTTGTTCGAGAACGGCTTCTCGACGAAGTCGAACGCGCCGCGCTTGACCGCCGCCACCGCGGTCGGCACGTCGCCATGGCCGGTCAGGAAGATCACCGGCAGCGCGGCGGTGAGGCCCCGGTCCACCAGGCGCTCGAACAGCGCCAGCCCGCTCATGCCGCCCATGCGCAGGTCGAGCAGCAGGCACGACGGCGCGTTCGGCCAGGCGTCGGCCTCGGCCCCGGCCAGCGCGGCCTCGAACGCCTCGGCGCTGGCGTGCCCCTGTGACAGCAGCCGGCGCGAGCGCAGCAGCCAGGCCACGGCATCGCGCACCACGTCCTCGTCGTCGACGAGGTAGACCATCGGCAGGCCCAGCCCGGGGGGCAGGTCGAGGCTCACGACGCGAGCGCCTCGCTCTCGCGCGCTGCCCGCGCCTCAGGACCCGGCGCCGCCGGCAGCGTGAAGCGGAATTCGGTGCCGGCGGCCGCGCCGCCGGCGTCGCGCAGGTTGGCGAAATCGAGCGCGCCGCCGTGCTGCTCGACGATCGTCCGGCACACGCTCAGGCCCAGCCCCATGCCGTCGCTGCGGGTCGTGAAGAACGGCGTGAACAGCTGCCGCGCGACCTCGTCGGCGATGCCCGGCCCGCGGTCGACGACCGACAGCTGCACCCATGGCGCATGGGTCTGGCGCACCCGCAGCGTCAGCACCGGCTGGTGGCCGGCGGGCGCGCCTTGCATCGCCTGGAGGCCGTTGCGGGTCAGGTTCAGCAGCACCTGCTCGACCATCGCGCGGTCGCAGACGACGCGCGCCATCGGCACCGGGAGGTCGAGCTCGACGCGGGTTCCGCTCTTGCGCGCCTGCAGCCGCACCAGCGGCAGGATCGCATCGATCAGCGCATCGGCGCCGACCGCCTCGCGCGCCTGCTCGCGGCGCCGCACGAAGTCGTGCACGCTCTTGATGACCCGGCCGGCGCGCTCGGCCTGCTCGGCGATGCGCTGGGCGGCCTGGTGCAGCAAGGGCCACAGCGTCGGGTCGTTCGCGGCGCCCGCGGCCTGCGCTTCCATCATGTTCAGCGAGCCGGTCGCGTAGGCCGCGATCGCCGACAGCGGCTGGTTCAGCTCGTGGCTCAGCAGCGAGGCCATCTCGCCCGCGGTCGCGAGCCGCGCGGTCGCCTGCAGCCGCTCCTGCTGTTGGCGCGCGACCTCCTCGACACGGCGCTGCGCGGACAGGTCGAGCACGGCGCTCATCCACCCGGTGTGGGTGCCGGTGCTGTCGAGCAGCGGTGCCTCGAACACCATCGCCGGGAAGCGTTCGCCGCCGCGGCGCACGAACGCCGTCTCGAAGGCCTCGCGCGAGTGGGTCGCCGGCGAGCTGGCGAGCCGGCGCTGCTGGCGCTGCTGGTACTCGGCGAGCTGCTCGGGGGGCCAGTACGGCGGCGGGTCCTGGGCAACGAGGGCGTCGGCGGAGTAGCCCACCATCGCGCAGAAGGCCGGGTTGACGTAGGTGGTGCGGCCCTGCAGGTCGCGCGCCCGCAGGCCGGTCACGACCGAGTCCTCCATCGCCTTGCGGAAGGCCAGCGCATCGGCCAGCGCGCCCTCGGCCTTCGCCCGCTTGCGCACGTCGTGCGCGAGCAGCACCACGACGCCGAACAGCGTCACCGACAGCCCGATCACCAGGCCGGTGACGAGATCGGGCACCAGGCTGGGCGCCCGGGCCGCGCTGTCGACCTGCAACTGCATCGCGGTGCCGGGCAGGTCGATCATCCGGCTGGCCTTGTAGACGCCGGCGCCGACGTGCATCCGGCCATGCGCCAGCCGCGACCCGTCGGCCTCGACGAAGAACAGGTCGTGGCCGGGCGCGAGCGCCTGCGCCGACAGCTGGTCCAGCAGGCCGGTCAGCGAGTAGCTCGCGATCACGAAGCCGGTGACGACATCGCTGGTGCGCTCGGCCACGCACAGGTCCATCACCTCGACGCCCAGACCGTCCGGCTGCGGGACGTAGTAGCTGTGCGAATACGTGGGCCCGCCGCGCCGCTGCGTCGCGCGGCAGGCGAGCTCGATCTCGAACTGCACCTCCTCGCGCCGGTAGCGGCCGAACAGCGGCGGCCGGGCGCGGGTGTCGACCGCGCTGACGATCCGCATCTGCGCATCGCGGCGCTCGAAGCGCAGCAACTCGGGCCGCGCCACGAGCAGCTGCTCGGCGCGTGCCTGCCACGCAGCCGCCGGCGCGCCGGGGCCGGGCATGTCGAGCATCGCCTGCAGGTCGCGCGCGAACAGTTGCGCCAGTTCGGCGCTCGCGGCCGCGGCATTCGCCTCGACGGCCTCCTGCGTGCGCGCCGATCGGTAGTGGAAGGCCAGCGCGACGAGCAGCGTCTGCGCCGCGATCAGCAGCACCACGAGCGCCACCCACAGCAGCGCGCGCCAGCGGCGCGGGCGGGGCGCCGCCACCGCGTCGAGCGGCGGCAGCAGGAGGGCGGGCGGAGCGTTCATCGGGGGCGGGCGGGTCAGCCCCGCACGGTAGCCGATCCGGCCGGCGCGCGGGGGCCGCCGCGCGCTATTCGGCGATCAGCTCGGCCGGCTCGCGCAGCTTCGGCGCCAGGCGGATCTTGCGGCCGTAGGCGACCAGCTGGGCGATGATCAGCAGGCTGCAGGCGCCGATGAACCAGGCGCTGATCGGCCGGTGCAGGAACACCATCAGGTCGCCGCGCGACAGCAGCATCGCGCGCCGGAAGTTCTCCTCCAGCATCGGCCCGAGCACGAAGCCGAGCACGATCGGCGAGACCGGAAAGTCGAGCGACAGGAACACCGCCCCGATGACGCCGAACACCGCCACCTCGCCGACGTCGAACAGGCTGTTCTTGGTGCTGTAGACGCCGACGCAGATGAAGAACAGCGCGGCCGGGTACAGGTACTTGTACGGCACCTGCAGCATGCGTACCCACACGCCGATCATCGGAACGTTCATGATCACCAGCAGCACGTTGCCGATCCAGAAGCTCGCGATCAGGCCCCAGAACAGGTCGGGGTGCTCGGTGATCAGCTGCGGGCCGGGCTGGATGCCCTTGATGATCAGCGCGCCCAGGATCAGCGCCATCACCGCGTCGCCGGGGATGCCCAGCGACATGGTCGGGATGAAGTCGACCTGCGTCTTCGAGTGCGACGACGCCTCCGGCGCGGCCACGCCCTCGATCGCGCCCTTGCCGAAACGGCTCGGGTCCTTGGCGATCTTGCGCTCCAGCGCATAGGCGATGAAGGTCGTGATCGTCGGCCCGGTGCCGGGCATCGCGCCGAACAGCGTGCCCACCATCGTGCCGCGCACCATCGGCCAGAACGCCTGCTTCATCTCGGCGCGGGTCGGCCGCATGTCCTTCATGCTGACCTTGGCGTCGCTCGCCTTGACCGTCGTGCGGTTGACGCTTACCAGGAAGTCGGCGATGCCGAACAGCCCCATGCACAGCGCACCCAGCTCGACGCCGTCGGCCAGTTCCGGCAGGTCGAAGGTGTAGCGCGTGGTGCCGCTGATCACGTCGGTGCCGACCACGCCGCACAGCAGCCCGAAGATCGTCATCGCCACGCCCTTCAGCGGCGAGCCGCGCGACATGGTCGCGCCGGCCAGCAGGCCGAGCAGCATGATCGAGCAGATCTCGGTCGGGCCGAATTTGAACGCGATCTCCACCAGGAGCGGCGACAGGAAGATCATCACGACGATCCCGACCGACGCGGCGAAGAACGAGGACATCATCGTGATGCCCAGCGCCGCGCCGCCGCGGCCGGCCTTGGTCATCGGGTAGCCGTCGAGGCAGGTCACCGCGTGCGGCGGGTGGCTCGGCAGGTTCAGCAGGATCGCGCCGATCGCGCCGCCGTACTGCGAGCCGTAGAAGATGCCCGCGAGCATCAGGATCGCCGGCACCGGCGCGATCACGTAGGTCAGCGGCAGCAGCATCGAGATCGTGGTGAGCGCGCCCATTCCGGGCAGCACGCCGATCAGGTTGCCGATCAGCACCCCGAACACGCTCCACATGAAGTTGCTCGGCTGCAGCGCGATGCCGAAGCCGTACCACAGGTCCATCATCGATTGGTACATGGTCGGCTCCTCAGACCCACTGGAACAGCGGCAGCTGCAGCTTCAGCCCGAAGTGGAAGACCACCAGGCAGAACAGCGTCAGGGTCGCCGCGAGCAGCGCCGACGCCTTCACGGTGCTCTGCCGGTCGCCGAGCGCCGCGACGAACACCGAGGCGAAGGTCGCCGGCAGCAGCCCGCCGTGGTCGCCGATCACGACGAACGCCAGCACGGCGCCGAGGATGCAGCCCCAGCCGCGCCATTCCGGCCCGTGGTGCGCGCCGCTGTCATGGCCGGGCAGCGGGTTGGTCATCTCGCGCCCGGCCGGTGCGGCGGTGATGCCGATCGCGGCGCCGACCGCCATCAGCAGCACGCCCAGCACGACCGGGATGAAGCCCGCGCCCATGTGGTTCAGGCTGCCGATGTGGTAGCCGATGCCCAGCGCGAGCACGGCCGCACCGAGCGCGAGCAGCAGCAGCGCACCGAGGTGGTCCTTGCTCCAGGTGGATGGTCGCGGCACGGTGGGTCTCCCGAAAAGTGGTCGACCCAGTCTAGGCAGCGCCGCCGCCCGTGCGCTGTGGGAACTACGTAGCCGCGACGCGCGTCAGGCGGTGTCGGCGATGCCGATCTCGGCGCGGGTTTGCGCGTGCAGCCGCGCGCACAGTTCGGCGGCGGTGGCCAGCGCGCCGTCAGCCAGGGCCGCGTCCACCTCGGCGGCGAGCGCGGTGATGCCGCCGTAGCCGAACGAACCGGCCGTGCCCTTCAGCGTGTGGGCCAGGCGGCGCAGTGCCGGCCAGTCGCCGTGGTTCAGCGCGCGGTCGATCGCGGCGAGCGTGTCGGGCAGGCCGGCGACAAACTCGGCGGTCAGCGCCGCGAGACGGCGCTCGTAGCCCGTCTCGGTGTCTTCGAACGGCGCCGCGACCGTGTGCGCCGCGGCGACGTGGCGTTCCAGCACCGCGTAGAAGTGGCCACGGTCGACCGGCTTGGCCAGCACGTCGTCGCAGCCGCAGTCGCGGTAGGTTTCGACATCGGCGCGCATCACGTTGGCGGTCAGCGCGACGATCGGGCCGGCGTAGCCCCGGTCGCGCAGCGCGCGGGTCGCGGTCACGCCGTCCATCAGGGGCATCTGGATGTCCATCAGCACCAGCGCATAGTCGCCGGCCAGCGCCCGCTCGACCGCGTCGCGGCCGTTGTCGACCATCTCGAACGTCAGGCCGGTCTGGCGCAGGTAGGTCGCGAACAGGCGCTGGTTGTCGACGCCGTCTTCGGCCACCAGCACCCGACCGTTCAGCCCCGGCACCGCGATTGGCGCGCTCAGCGCCTGCGGGCGTTGCGCCTCCTCGAAATCGCGCGGATCGGCCAGCAGCTGCAACGCACCTGCGTCGATGCCGAGCGGCACGCTCAGCGTGAAGCAGCTGCCCACGCCAGGCTCGCTGGTCACGCCCACGTCGCCGCCGAGCAGGTCGGCGAGCTGGCGCGAGATGTAGAGCCCCAGGCCGGTGCCGCCGAACTCGCGGGTCGTCGACACGTCGGCCTGCACGAAGGGCTTGAACAGGCGCGAGATCTGCTCGGCCGTCATGCCGATGCCGCTGTCCGTCACCTCGAAGCGCAGCGTCTGCGTCGCCGCGTCGTGCCGCACGTCGATGCGGACTTCGCCGGCCGCGCTGAACTTGATCGCGTTGCTGCAGAAGTTGAGCAGGATCTGCTTGAGCCGGACCGGGTCGGTGCGCAACGCCGCCGGCAGCGGAAGGTGGTGCGCGACCGAGAACTTCAGCGCCTTCTCGCGCGCCCGGCCGGAGACCAGCGCCGTCACGTCGCCCAGCAGCTTCGGCAGCGCGACCTCGATGCGCTCGACCTCGAGCTGCTGGGTCTCGATCTTCGACAGGTCGAGGATGTCGTTGATGACCTCCAGCAGGTGGCGGCCGTTGCGGATGATGGTCGTGGCCGCATCGGCCTTGTCGCCCGCGGAGCCGCTCGGGTCGAGCAGCAGCTCGGCGAAGCCGATGATCGAGGTCAGCGGGGTGCGGATCTCGTGGCTCATGTTGGCGAGGAAGCTGCTCTTCGCGCGGTTGGCGCGCTCGGCGGCGTCGCGGGCCTCGCGGAACTCGGTCACGTCGACGATGCTGCCGACGATGCCGCCCGGCGAGCCGTCGAGCTTGTTGAAGCTCACCTTGGTGACGATCGTGTCGCGCGGCGGCCGACCCGGGCGACGCAGCTGCTTCTCGTAGCTGGCGCGACCGGGTTCGCGCAGCAGCGCCGCGTCGCATTCCAGGTTCGTGGGGGCCTCGTCCCCGAAAAGCTCGTGCGGGTGGCGGCCGATCACCGCCTCGTGGGGGAGCGCCATTAGGTCCAGCCAGGCCTGGTTGACGATCGCATAGCGGCCCTGATCGTCCTTCAGGAACACCGGGATCGGGCTGATCTCCAGCAGCCGCGCGTTGAACGCCAGCTGCGCCTTGAGCTTGTCGCGCGCGGTCTGCTGGGTCTTGCGGTCGGCGATCACCGCTGCCGAAATGTCGTTGCCGACGCCGCGGTAGCCGATGTGGCGATCGCCCTCGAACACCGGCTCGCCGCTGATGCGCATGTGGTAGCACGGGCCCTGCGCCGAGGTGACCTCGAACTGCAGGTTGTGGAACGGCTTGCGCGCGGCCATGCGCTGCTGCAGCCGGTCGAGCTCGGCGGGCGCGCAGCGCAGCGCGCCGTCGACCGCGCAGGCGGCGCCGAGCAGCTGTTCCGCCGCGAGACCGGTGCGTACCTCCAGGTCTTCGGACACGTAGGTGAAGCGGCCCTCGACATCCTGCTCCCAGGCCCAGTCGGACGAGAGCGAGAGCAGGCTCGCGAGGCGCGACTGGCTGGCCTGCAGCGCCGCGTTCAGCGCCGCCATCTCGGCCGTGGCGTCGTGCTGGGATCGATCGAGCAGGCCGCGTTCGCGATCGGCATCGACGTAGGCCTGGCTGATCCGCGCCAGCAGCGACGCATACGTCGCGCCCTCGGGCAGCTGGCCGGGCGCCAGGCCCAACACCTGCAGCTGACGCTGCAGCGCAGGGTGCAAGTCGGTGGTCGGCATCAGCAGCAGGTCTCCGAGAACAGCGCCGGCTCGGCGAGCGCCGCAGGCGGCAGCGTGGACGGCGGCGGCAGCGTGATGTGGATGGCCGCGCCGCCGCCGGGCGCATTGGCGGCGCTGATCCGGCCCCCGTGGGCGCTCATGATCTTGCGGCAGATGGTGAGCCCCAGGCCCGTGCCGCCCGAGCCGTCGCTGGTGCGCGAGGACTGAACGAACGCGTCGAAGATCGTCTCCAGCTCATCCGGCGGGATGCCGGGCCCATGGTCACGGACGACCAGCTCGACCGTGCCCAGCGCATCCGCGGCGCGGCAGTCGACCTCGATGCGCGAGCCCTCGGGCGCATAGCGGATCGCGTTGGCGAGCACGTTGCGGATCACCTGCTGCATCCGGAACGCATCGACATCGGCCGGCAATTCGGCGGCCGGCCGCGGCACCTCGATGGCGAGGGCGCGCCCGGCGGCGATCGGCCGCAGCTCGCGCACCACCGCGTCGACCAGCTCGACGACATCGCGGCGCTGCAGCGCCAGCGAGCCGACGCTGCTGTCCATCTTCGAGACATCGAGCAGCCCGTTGACCAGCCGCAGCATGCGCTGGCCGCCGGCCTGGATGTCGCCGAACATCTCGTGCAGCTCCGGCTGCGCACCGGCCAGCTCGGCGCCGAGCTCGGAGAAGCCGATGATGGCCTGCAGCGGCGTGCGCAGCTCGTGGCTGATGTTGGCGATGAACTCCGACTTGGCGCGGTTGGCGCGCTCCGCGGCGGCCTGCGCCTCGCGGGTGTGGCGCTCGGCCTCGCGGAACTCGGTCACGTCGATGATGCTGCCGACGATGCCGGCCGGCCTGCCATCGGCCTGCGTGAAGCGCACCTTGGTGACGACGGTGTCGCGCTCCTCGCCGTCCGGGCGGGTCAGTCGGTTCTCGTAGCGCACGCGCTGCTCGGTCGTCAGCAGTGCCCGGTCACTCTGCGCGTGGGTCTGGACGTCGGCACCGAACAGTTCGATCGAATCGCGGCCGATCACGGCGTCGGCGCTCAGGCCCATCAGGTCCAGCCAGGCGTGGTTGACGGTCACGAAGCGCCCTTCGCGGTCCTTCACGAACAGCGGCGTCGGGCTGACCTCGAGCAGACCGGCGGTGAACGCGAGCTGGGATTCGAGCTCGGCGCGCGCGCGCTGGCGCTCGGTCACATCGATCGCGAAGCCGGCGAAACCCTCGACCGCGCCGTCCCGGCCGTGCACCGCCGCCACGCTGACCTCCAACGTGCGCGCGGCGCCGCGCGCATCGACGATCTGCACCGTCAGCGTGCCCGGTCCGTAGCCACCGGGTTGCGGGCCGAACAGCGCATCGACCTCCGGCTGCCCGGTGGGCACGCACAGCTCCGACAGGCGGCGCCCGATCGCGCTCGATTCGAGGCGGCCGGTGATCTGCGTCCAGCGCGCGTTGACGAAGGTGATGCGGCCCTCGGGATCGGTGCGGAAGATCAGTTCCTGCACGCTCTCGACCAGCGTGCGCAGGTCGCGCTCGCTGGTGGCGACGCGGTCGCGCGTGGCCTGGAGCGCCAGCTGCACCGCCGCGTGGCTGCCCAGGCTGCGCCACCCCAGCGCCACCATCACGCCGATCAGCAGCAACGCGATCGTGCAGGCGCCGACCAGCCAGCCGGCGATGCGCCGGAACTCGGCATCGACCCGGGCATGGTCGCACTCGACGATCACCGCCAGCGCGCGCTTGCGCAGGGTGCGGAAGGCGGTCAGCACCGGCGCGCCGTCGAGACCGGGGCCCACATAGCTGCCGCTCTCGCGCGCGGGGAGGAAGCGCGTGAAGAACGCGTGGCGCGCGGCCGAACTGCCGGGGGCGAGCTGGATGTTGCCGGTGGCCGCCAGCAGCGTGCCGTCGATGCCGAGCAGCGCGGCGGCGCGGTCGCGGTCGGCCAGCGTCAGCTCGTAGGCGTTCGCGAAGAAGTCCGGGTTCAGCGCGGCGACCAGGTACAGCGCGTCGGCGGCCGGTGGCCCGACGCGCCGCACCAGCGGCACGAAGCTGTGCGAGCTGCCGACCGGCGGCGCGGCGGCGTCGGCCAGGTCGCGCCCCAGCACCAGCGAGCCGAGCCGGTCGACCGCCGTCTCGCCCGGCAGCGGCAGCTTCCGCGCCGCGACGGTGGCGCCGACGTTGCGCGTGTCGGAGCTCGCGAGCACCACGCCGGCCGCGTTCACCACCGACAGGCTGCGCAGGAACGGCATGCCGCGCTGGGCCTGGGCCAGGGCGCGGCCCGCACCCGCCGGGTCGGCACGCGTCGCGTCCGGCGTTATCGCTTCGGCCAGCGTCGCGAGCGTCAGGTCGACGGTGTCGAAGGTGCGGTTCGCATGGTCCTCGATCACGCGCGCCAGCATCTCGCTGCTCCGCAGCTCGTGGCGCTCGATCTCGCGGTGCTCGTACCAGAGGAAGGCGGCGACCACGGCCAGCACCGCGCCGGCCAGCGTGGCACCGGTCCAGGCGATCGCGCGCCGGCTCAGCCAGCCCGGCAGTCCGGAACGTTGGCGATGGGGCATGCCGGCAACCGCCTGCTACTTGGTCACCGCGATGTCGCTGAGTCCGTTGTGCTTGGCCGCGGCCTCGAGCCGGCCGTCGCGCTTGATGCGCGCGACGAAGTCGTCGACCCGGCGCAGCCAGTCGTCGTCGCCGGGCTTCACCGCGTAGGCGTACGGCAGCACGTGGTACGGCGTCGGCGGTGCGACCAGGCGCGCCCAGTCGGCGTTGTCGAGCAGGCGCCGGCTGTACGGGTAATCGGTCATGAAGACGTCGACCCGGCCGGCCTCGAGCTCCTGCTCGCGCGTCTGCGGCGGGCGGACCACGACCATCTTGGCCTGTTTCAGGCCGGCGGCCATCACCGGTTCCATGAAGGTACCGGCCTGCACCGCCACCTGCACGCCGGGCTTGTCGATGTCGGCCCAGCTGCGGATTGCGCGGTTGCTGCGTGTCGTCACGCCGTAGATGTCGCTTTGCAGGTAGGGCTGCGAGAACCTGAGCGCCTGCTGGCGCTGCGGCAGCACGCCGATCGCGAACATCGCGATGTCGCAGCGGTCGGCGACCAGGTCATCGATCAGCTTCGGGAACGAGGAATCGACGTACACGAGCTTCACGCCCAGGTCCGCGGCGAAGGCCTGCGAGAGCTCGACGTCGATGCCCGCGAGCTGCTGCGTGCGCGGGCTGCGGAACGTGATGCCGTAGTAGTCGGGCCAGATGCACACGCGCAGACTCGACGCGGCGGTGACGCGGTCCTGCACCGGCCCGGCGTGCGCCGAGGCGGCGAGCGTCAGGACGAGCGCGGCGGCGAGCGCGACGGCGGTGAACGGAGCGGTGGTCTTCATGCGGGTATCCGATCGAGCGTGTGGGTGGTGTGGAAGGGCGCGGGCTCGGTGGCCGGCGGTTCGGCGAAGCGCTGGTTGATGCCCTGCACCTGCGGGACGAGCGCGACGAAGTGCTCGAGCAGGCGCGGCTCGAAGTGGATGCCCGACTGCGTGTGCATGTACGTGATCGCCTCGTCGACCGGCCAGGCCGGCTTGTAGGGCCGCGCCGAGGTCAGCGCATCGAACACGTCGGAGATCGCGACGATGCGCGCGGCCTCGGGAATCGCCTCGCCGGCCAGTCCGTGCGGGTAGCCGCTGCCGTCCCATTTCTCGTGGTGCGAGATCGCGATCTCGCGCGCCATCACCATCAGGTCGCTGCCGCCGCCGGCCAGGATCGCCGCGCCCACTGTCGTGTGGGTCTGCATGACGCGACGTTCCTCGGGAGTCAGCGGGCCGGGCTTGAGCAGGATACGGTCCGGGATGCCGATCTTGCCGACGTCGTGCATCGGGCTGGCGTGCAGCATCAGCTCGCAGCGCTCCCGGCTCCAGCCGATGCTTCGCGCGAGCAGGGTCGACGCGTGGCTCATGCGCATCACGTGCTGGCCGGTCTCGTTGTCGCGGAACTCGGCGGCGCGGCCCAGCGAGTGCACGATGTCCAGGCGTGACTGGCTCAATTCGCGGGTGCGCTGCTGCACCATCTGCTCCAGCACGGTGTTCTGGCTGAGCATCGCCTGGCGCGCCAGGTGGGCGAGCAGGATGTTGTTGGCACGCGCCAACAGCTCGCGGCGGTTGAATGGTTTGCTGAGAAAGTCCGTGGCGCCCGCGTTGAGCGCGCGCAGCAGGAAGTCGTCGCCCGACTGCGCGGTCAGGATCACGATCGGCGGCGCGAGGGGGTCGCCGACGCCGCGGATCTGCTCCATCACGCCGAAGCCGTCGAGGTGCGGCATGTTGATGTCGAGCAGGATCAGGTCGGGCCGGGCGCGCAGGTAGCTGCCGAGCGCCTCGCGCGGGTCCTGCACCAGTTCGATGTCGTGGTAGCCGGCCGTGCGCAGCATCAAGCCCAGCAGCTTCAGGTTCGCGGGTTCGTCGTCGACGGCGAGGATTCGCGCCGACTTGGTGTCGAAGGAGGAGTCGGCTGGCATCGAAGGTTCCGTCGGGCTGGGTGGGACGAGGCGTACGGTCGCTATCGGCGCGCGCAGAAGGTTCTGAAACAGAAACAGCTCAGAACTGATTCTTATCAATGTCGAGACTCGTTTTGCGCGTCATTTCTCACACCCCGGCGACGACTGCGCCGCGGGCCAGTTCGGGTAACCTCGGAACGACGGAATGAACGGGCCTTTCCCATGCTCCCCAAGACGCTTGCTCTCGTCGACGACGACGCCGAGTTTTCCGAATTCCTCGCCCAGTACCTCCAGGAGCGCGAGGTCGCGGTGCGCGTGTTCCACGACAGCGACGAGCTGCTGACCGACCGCGAGCCGTACGACTTCGACTTCTACGTGCTCGACCTGTCGCTGCCGGGCGTCGACGGCCTCGAGCTGATCCGGCTGCTGCGCCGCCGCACCAGCGCCGGCATCCTCGTGGTCTCCGGCCGCCTCGCGCCCGACGTGTTCGACTCGGTGATCAACGCCGGCGCCGACATGTACCTGGCCAAGCCGGTGCGCTTCGAGCAGGTCGCGCTGGCGGTCAAGGCGGTGCACCGTCGCAGCGCGACCGCCCGCGAGCAGGTCTCGAACTGGCGCCTCGACCGGCGCGGCAGCGAGCTGGTCGCGCCCGATGGCGCCCGCATCGCGCTCAGCGAGACCGACCTGCTGGTGATGGAGTGCTTCGCCGCCGCCGGCGGCGCGACGGTCACCCGCGAGGCCTTGCGCGAGCGCCTGGGCCGTCCCGCCGCAGACGAGCCCGACAACCTGCTGCATGCCACGATCTACCGGCTGCGCCGCCGGATCGAGCGCGCCACGCCGGTGCTGGTGCCGCTGCAGTCGCAATCACGCGTCGGCTACGTGTTCCGGGCGACGCTGTCGAGCGGCTGAACGCCCGCCGGCGCACGCCGCCGATCAGTCGTCGAACGCCTGCGGCACCACCAGCTGCATCGTCAGACCGGACGGCTCCTGCCGCACCCGCACCTCGCCGCCGTGCATCTGCAGGATGCGCTGCGTGACATAGAGCCCGAGGCCGTGCCCGCGCGGGTTGTTCACGTGGTCGCCGCGGGCGCCGCGGGTGAACAGCCGCGCCGCCAGCTCGGGCGGGAAGCCGGCGCCCCGGTCGCTGACCTCGATCAGCAGCGCGAGGGGTTCGTCGGAATCGGCGATCTGCACCGTCACCGGCTGATCGGGCGGGCCGTAGGCCAGCGCATTGGTCAGCAGGTTGCGCAGCGCCAGGCGCATCAGGCCGGCGTGCATCGAGGCCGTGCGGGTCGACGTCGTGCGGCTGCGCACGATGCGCTCGCGGCTGGCCGGGTCGATGTCGGCGATCGCCAGCGAGACCAGGGTGTCGATGTCGATGTCCTGACGGGCGAGCGGCCCGTCGCCGCCGAGCAGGACCGCGTCGGTCAGCGTGTTGTCGAGCGAGGCCGTCACCTGCGCCAGCACCGTCTTCGCGCGCCGCAGCCGGGCCGAGGCGCGCTCACGGTCGTCCGGCCCGCCGGCCAGCGCCTGGGCCGCACTCTGCAGCGCCGCGGAGGCGTTGTTGAGCGGCTGACGCACCTCGTGGGCCAGCACCGCGAGCATCTCCTCGCGCGACGAGAGCAGACGCCCGCGCTCGTCGAGCAGCGCGGCCTGCTCGGCGTTGCGCAGCTCGGTCTGGGCCCGGCGCTCGAGTTCGCGGGCCAGTTCGGCAGAGCGCCGCAACTCGTGGTCGCGCGATTTCTCGAGCGCGATGCCGATGTAGCCGAGGTTGCCGAACAACGCCGCGACCACCGAGGAAGCGAAGCTGAGCACGAAGTCGAGGCTGCCGGCGAACGGCCGCGGCTCGCTCCAGTGGCCGCCGACGAAGGTCAGGCGAACCGCCAGCGCCAACGCGTAGAGCGCGAAGGTGCCGCTGACGAGTGCGGCGCTGCGGTACCCGGTGGCGCGGTGCAGTTGCCAAGCCGTCCACGCCAGCCAGCCGGCGCCCGCGAGGTTGACGGCCAAGGCGATCAGGAAGCGCGGTTCATCGATGCCCGGCCGCAGCCACGTGGCCGAATACAGGCCCGCGGCCAGAACCCAGGGCAGTGCCAGCCGCAGGGAGTCCACGGGCAGGCCGCGCTCACGCTGCATGGCCGCGCCGCGCAACGGGTAGGCCGCGAACATCAGCGGGCTGGCCAGGCCGGGCGCCAGCCAGTCCGGCAGCGGCTCGCGCAGCACCAGCAGGATGAAGCCGACGCCATAGAGCAGGCTGCCGCTGCACCACAACGCCACCGCCACCCGGTCGTGCCGACGATGCAGGATCGTCCATGCGGCCGCGGGCAGCGCGATGAACAGCAGTCCGACGATCAGGAAGGCCGTGGGCGGGTGCAGCATGCCCGGATCATCCGCGATTCCTTTGCGAGACGGCCGGCCGCCGCCGCTGCGCCAAACCGTCAACAATCTGGGGTCATAGCTCAGAAATGATTTAAGGGGCAACGGGTTGCGGACGATAACCGTGCCGTGCCGCTGCTCCGCCACCGCTCCATCCGTACCCACCTGCTGACGCTGGTGGCCGCGTGCGTGATCCCGGCGATCGCCGCGTCGGTGTTCCTCGTCTTCCAGAACTACCGGCTGCAGCGCGAGCGGACATATCACGATGCGGAGCGCGTCGCGCGCAACCTCATCGGTGATGTCGACGGCGAACTGCAGGGCATCGAATCGGGCCTGCGGGTGCTGGCCACCTCGGCCGACCTGGAGCGCGGCGACCTGCCGACCTTCCACCTGCGCGCGCTCGAGGCCCTGAAATTCCAGAACGCCGACAACTACGCGCTGACGGACCGCAGCGGCCAGCAGGTGCTGAACACCCTGCGCCCGTTCGGCAGCCTGCTGACGCCCAGCGGAGCTGCGGCACAGCTCGCACCGGTGTTCGCCACGCGGTCGGTCGTGCTGAGCGACCTGTTCCAGGGCACGCTGACCCACCGGCCGCTGATCGTGATGGCGGTACCGGTCCAACGCCGCGGCGAAGTCGTCTACACGCTGAACGCGAGCTTGTCCCCGCAACGCCTCACCGACATCCTGTCGCGCCAGAAGCTGCCCGAGGGCTGGGTCGCGGCGCTACTGGACAGCTCGGGCACCATCGTCGCGCGCAGCCGCGACGCCGCCCGTTACGTCGGCCAGCGCGCGGTCGATCCGCTGATCCAGGCCTCGCGCGAGCGCCGCGAAGGCACGCTCGAGACGGTGACCAAGGACGGGGTGCCGGTCCTGACGGCCTTCAACCGATCGACCATGTCGCCCTGGACGATCGCCGTCGGCGCACCGCGGCAGGCCCTGAGCGCCCAGGTCGATCAGGGGCTGACGGGGGTCGGGATCGGCATGCTGGTCGCGCTTCTGGTCGGCCTGTGGCTCGCCTCCTCGATCGCGGCGCGGATCGCCCACGCGGTGCGCGGGCTCATCGAGCCGGCGCTGGCGCTCGGGAGCGGCCGGCCGGTGGAGATGCCGCCGCAGCCGCTGCGCGAGACTCAGGCGGTCGGCCAGGCGCTGCAGCGCGCGGCCGACATGCTGGCGCGCGCCCAGCACCTGGCCAACCACGACGGGCTCACCGGCCTGTGCAACCGCATGCTGTTCGATGAGCTGGCGCGGCGCGAACTGGCCGCGGCGCGGCGCTATGGCCGGGCGCTCGCCGTGCTGGCGATCGACCTCGACGGGTTCAAGGAAGTGAACGACAAACACGGCCACGCCGCCGGCGATCTGGTGCTGAAAACCGCCAGCGACCGGATCCTGAGCATGTCCCGCTCGACCGACACGGTCGCCCGCCTCGGCGGTGACGAGTTCGCGATGCTGTTGCCCGGCGCCGACCGCGACGGCGCGAGCCGCTTCGCCGCCACGCTGGTCGAAGCGCTCGCGCGGCCCTACCCGGGCGTGGGCACGGCCGTGTCCGCGAGCATCGGCGTGGCGCTGCTGTCCGAGGCCGGCACCACCGTGACCACGGTGCTGAAGCGCGCCGACGGCGCGCTCTATGACGCCAAGCGCGCCGGCAAGAACCGCGTGATGGTCTGGAGCGACACGGTGGCCGACGCGTTCGCCTGACGCGCCGCCCGCGTCAGCGGGGGTCCAGGAAGAAGCGGACCATCTCGGCCGAGGCGTCCGGGCCGGTCGGGTCGGTGTACGACCCTTCGGCACTGCCGCCCGACCAGGCATGCGCGCCGCCGTGCAGCAGCCACGACTCCACCCGCGCGCGGCCGTCCTCGTCGGTGTAGACCGTGCGGGTGTAGTCGCGGCCGCGCGCGCTGGCCCGCTCGCGCGGCGTCGGCGTCAACGGCACGCCACCAGCCACCGCCTGCGCGACGATCGCCTCGCCGTTGCGCGCGACCACAGTCGCGTCCTGGTCGCCGTGGAAAACGATGGTGCGCGGACCGGGCGCGCCGCCAGCGCCGCGGCGCGACGGCGGCCGCGAGTGGCCCGCCTGCGCGCCGCTCATGGCCATGAAGGCGGAGCCGACGTCGTGCGCGGCGCCTATCGGCAGCCCCGAGTGCGCGCCGACCGCGGCGAAGACCTCGGGGTGCGTCTGCCCCAGGATCACCGCCATCGCGGCGCCGGCCGAGAGGCCCGCGACGAACACCCGCGCCGGGTCGACCCGGTGGTCGCGCACCACGTCGGCGACGATGCCCGCGAGGATCGCCGGTTCGCCGCCTTCGCGCCGCTGGTCCTCGCGGCGGAACCAGTTCCAGCAGTTCGAGCCGTTTGCGTTCCGCGATTGGGCCGGGTAGGCGACCAGGAAGCCGTGCTGCTCGGCCAGCGCGTTCATGCGCGTGCCGGCGGCGAAGTCGTCCGGATTCTGTTTGCAGCCGTGAAGCATCACGACCAGCGGTCGGGGCCGGTCGGCGGCGCCGGCCGGCACGTAGAGCTTGTACGGGCGGCTGCCAGCCGAGCCGGTGTGGTTGAGGGCCAGGAAGGCCCCGCCGTCGACCCGCTCGACGACGGGCAACGGCTCGTCGACAGTGGTCCGCGCGGCGGGCGCGAGGCCGCTCGCATGGGGTGCCTGTTGGGTCAGGCCGGCGGAGGCGAGCGCGCGGCGGATCGTCTCGGAAACGCCCTTTGCGGGACCGGTGGTCGGGTCGAGCCCGGCCGAGCGCAGCGCGCGCTCGATGGTGTCGGAAATGGTGTGCAGGCTCATGGAGGTCCAGTGGGAAAGAGAAATGGTGCAGTGCAGCATAGTGCCTCGTTTTTCGTTCCGGCGTCATCGGCAGCGACCCTTTACGGCGTGGGACATCGCCTACGTCTCGCATCCGGGGTGGCCGCCTGTCGTCCTACAGCACGAGCCGCTGCACGCCGGCAAGGGGGCCGGTCGGGCCTGCGTAAGCTTCCCGCACCTAGAAACCGAGGAGAACCCCGCATGAGAAACATCCTGATCCCGGCCGCCCTGGCCTCCCTGTTCGCCCTGGCCGCCTGCGACAAGCCGGCCGTCGTGGCGGTGCCGGCGCCGTCGCCCGCCCCGTCCACCGTAGTCGTGCCGGGCCCCCCGGGACAGCCGGGGCCGCAAGGCGAAGCCGGCAAGGCGGGCGACACGACCGTCATCGTCACGCCGCCGGCAAGCGCCGCGTCGAACTGACCGCCTGACCGTCGTTACCGGCTCGCGCGCCGCGAGCCGGGTTTGACGGCTCTTTTCCGGCGATCGCGCAGAGCGCGTCGCGGCATGCTGCGGGCTGGGCCATCTGGTCTGCCCGCCGCACCGTCCCGACATGCCCGCCTTCACCGAAGAACAAGCCCGCGCCTACATGCACAAGCTGCTGGCGGCCATGAGCCAGGCCGGCGGCTCCGACCTGTTCATCGCGGCGGACTTTCCGCCGAGCATGAAATCGCATGGCGCGATGAAGCCGCTGACCACGCAGAAGCTCAGCGCCGAGCTGACCCGCGAACTGGCCAACGCCCTGATGAACGAAGCGCAGCGCGCCGAGTTCGAGCGCGAGATGGAATGCAACTTCGCGATCTCGATCCCGGGCATCTCGCGCTTTCGCGTCAACGTGCACGTGCAGCAGCAGTGCGTGAGCATGGTGATCCGCACGATCGCCTCGGAGATCCCGAACTTCGAGAAGCTCAAGCTGCCCGAGGTGCTGAAGGACGTCGTGATGAACAAGCGCGGGCTCGTGCTGGTGGTGGGCGCGACCGGCTCCGGCAAGTCGACCACGCTGGCCGCGCTGATCGACCACCGCAACCGCACCCATGCCGGCCACATCATCACGGTGGAAGACCCGGTGGAGTATGTGCATGCGTCGCGCCTGTCGCTGGTGACGCACCGCGAGGTCGGCGTCGACACCAAGTCGTGGCACCACGCGCTGAAGAACACGCTGCGTCAGGCGCCCGACGTGATCCTGATCGGCGAGATCCGCGATGCCGAGACCATGGAACACGCGATCGCGTTCGCCGAGACCGGCCACCTGTGCCTGGGCACCCTGCACGCCAACAGCTCCAGTCAGACGATCGAGCGGATCATCAACTTCTTCCCCGAGGAGCGGCGGGCACAGCTGCTGATGGACCTGTCCGCGAACCTGCGCGCGATCGTCTCGCAGCGCCTGGTGCGGCGCGAGGACGGCCACGGCCGCGCCGCCGCGATCGAGATCCTGCTGAACACGCCGATCATCGCGGAGCGCATCTTCCAGGGGCAGTTCCACGAACTGAAGGTGATCATGTCCAAGTCGCGCGAGCTCGGCATGCGCACCTTCGACTGGGCGCTGTTCGAGCTCTACAACGCCGGCACGATCAGCTTCGAGGAGGCCATCCGCAACGCCGACTCGGCCAACGAACTGCGCCTGCACATCAAGCTCAAGAGCGAGCGCGGCGAGCCGCCGCCGTCCAACTTCATGGACCTGGCGATCGAGGACGACGGACCGACGCCCGAACAGCTCGAGGAGCAGCGCCACGAGGAGCTGCTGCGGCAGCAGGAGACGCGCCGCCGGCGCGAGGACGCGGAACTGGAACAGATGCGCGAGCGCAAGCGCCTGGCGGAGGCGGCGGCGCGCAAGCCCTGACGGCGGGCTCTTCAGCGGGGGCCGGCGAACACGGTCCACCAGCGAATCCGCGGCATGAAGCTTGCAACACCCGCCCCTTCAACTCCCGGGGACCAACGTGCAGGCGTCGACGTCGATCAAGGTGCGAATCCGGGCCATCGCCGAGGTGCTGGTCATCGCGATGCTCGGCACGATCCCGGCGCTGCTGCCCGCCACCGCCCTGCTGGCGCTGATCGACTTCCACAAGGACAGTGACGGCTTCATGATGGCGATGCTTTACGCGGGCAGCGTCGGCGGCGCCACGGTCGGCATGGCGTTCGCGAAGCGGCGCGCCGGCAAGCCCTGACGGTCGCGCGGCGACGCCCTACATCGCCGCCCGCGCCGATGGGCTAAGTTCGAGGCTTCAGGACCGAGCCTGCCAGCCGCGAAGGAGCCAGCGCATGAGTGCCGAGGGCGTCGAGCGGTTCCTGGACGCCCAGGAGCCGATCTACGGACAGGTCGTCGAGGAGTTGCGCCGCGGGCGCAAGACCAGCCACTGGATGTGGTTCGTGTTCCCGCAGCTGCGCGGCCTGGGCCGCAGCCCGGCGGCGCAGTTCTACGGGCTGGCATCGGCGGACGAGGCCCGGGCCTACCTCGAGCAGCCGGTGCTCAGCCAACGACTCAGGCAGTGCGTCGACCTGGTGCTCGCCGTCGACGGCCGCTCGGCGCACGACATCTTCGGCAGCCCGGACGACCTGAAGCTGCGCTCCAGCCTGACGCTGTTCGACCACGTGGCGCCGCACGACCCGGTGTTCGGGCGGGCGCTGGACCGGCTGTTCGGCGGCATGCGCGACGACCGCACGCTGGTGCTGCTCGGCCATCGACCCTCAACCCCAGGAGATCCCCCATGACGTCGCAGCAGATCAAGCCCGAGCTTCACGGCAAGACCATCGAATCGGCCGAAGTGCTCGAACGCCCGAGCGGCGACGCGGAGTTCGTGATGCGATTCACCGACGGGTCCACGGCCACCGTGGCCGCTTGGAAGCGCGAGGGTCATGCGCTGCAGATGAACGTCGACCTGTCGCCGAACGCGCATCCGCTGACGGATGGCGGGACGCATCGGCGCAACGTCTGAACATCGCCATCCCGACCGCGACGCCCAGCCCGAGCAGCGCGGTCGTCGACGGCTCCGGCACCGGCAGGAAGCGGATGTCGTCGATCGCCACGGCCGTGCGTTCGTCCGGGGTGCGCAAACCGATCCTCAGCTCGACCAGCCGACCCGCGAACGCCGACACGTCCCCGCGCCATTCGCCGCCGACGGGCCGCATGTCGATCATCGTGCCGTCGAGCGACAGCGAAAACGCGGACTCGCTGGCGAGCACGCTCACGGTGGTTGCACCGATCGGGACCGTGCCGGTCTGCCAGACCTCGGCTTCGACGAAGCCGCCACGCGGGATCTGCTCGTACAAGGTTCCGCTGTGCATGTACAAGGCGTACGAGCCCGTCCCGAAAGCCGTGCAGCACCCCGACACCGGATACAGCGAATAGCTCACGCTGTAGCCGACGTTGAGATTCTCGTAGCCGAGGTAGGCATCGGCCGCCCGGTGACTCCATCCCGGGGCCCCCTGGCTCCAGGTCAGCAGGCCGCCCTGCTCGAGTTCGGACAGCTGCGCCTCCTCGAATCCGAGGTTGACGAAATTCTGCGCGTGAACCCCGAAGCTGGCGCTTGCGAGGACAGCAATGACGCAGGACGCGAGTCTCATGGTCGTCTCCCGCCGACAGAGGAAGCCCGGATATTCGGCGGCGCGACGGCGCCTTGCAAGTGCTTGGGGGCCCGGGCTCTTCCCCGGGTCGACGACCTGATATGAGAGGCCACTGAAATGGCTGGACTGAGGGGTGCCACAAATCAACGTCTGTCCAACATTTTCTGTCCGGCCCAAGTTCGAAATTCATTGAAATCACCAGACTTACTGCCGGCAGTTCACCAATATGGCTGGACTACCTCCAGACATGCCAAGCGCAGTGTCGGCTTCGTTTAGCTTTTACTTCTAGCTCGAGCGACGTGAGCACTATAGACGCCCGAGGCTGCGGATACTCCAGGTCCGGAAAACCGCCAGAAACGTCGACCGAGCCATAGGCCGCTTGCGAGTTCGCGCGGAAGTGAGGGGTGGGGTCCGCTTGTGCGGCCGCCCAAGGAGCAGACCCGACCAGAGCCAGCCAAAGCAGCAACTTCGCAGTTGGCGGGAGAGAGCTCAGTGTCTTCATGCGCGCCTCTGATTGTTCGCACGACGAATTTGAGCCATCCCATCGAGACTGCGTGTCGGCATGGCGCGCCCGCCAATGTAGGAACGGGTCGGTTCTGCCGCCGACCCACCGGTACCGGCGCACCCCCCACCGACTGTTCCAGCGGATCATCTCGTGATACTGTAACGAAATGCACGTTTTGCGAGCCCTCCGATTCGTCTGCGCTTTGGCGCTCCTTTGCAGCTTCAACGCGCGTGCACAGCACTGGGAGGTCAAGTCCATCCTTGCGAACGTCCAGCAGCCAAACGTTCGCCTGACAGCCACTAAGAACGGCAATGTCGAGACCGTCGACACCGTCAAGCGCGAGTGGGTTCTGCGCGTTGCCACCGTGACTGAGCGGCTCGCTCCTGCTTACGGATTGCGGGCACCCGACCAATACCTCGTGAAGCAGAGCGGCCCCAACGCTTTCGTTACGTTCTACAAAGACCAGCCGGCGATGTTCGTTAACACCGACATGCTCCGGCTCGCCGGCGATGACGACGACATGATGGCTGCCGTCATCGGGCACGAGCTGGGTCACCTCAAGGCGAACCACCTCACCGACGGAAAGAATCGTGCTGCAGTAGTCTCGTTGCTAAGTACGCTTGCCGGGCTCGCAGTGGATATCGCGCAAGCAAAGCGCGGAGTCGACACGGGAGGCCTTGGAACTCAGGTGGGAAGCCTGGGCGGGCAACTCGTCAACGCAAAGTTCTCGAGGGACCAGGAGCGCGAAGCGGACGACATCGGTCTTCGAAGCATGGCGTCTGTTGGATATGACCCGCACGCGGCCCCTCGTTTGTGGGCCCGGATGGAGGCCCTTAGCGGCGGCGGCAGCGGCCTTTGGCTGTCCTCGCATCCAAGCAGCGCAGAGAGGTTCCAGACTCTGACTGTCGCTGCGGCCAAGCTCCCTTCCGCTTCGACGACTACCTATGCGAAGACGGACACCACCCCGGCGCCCTACGACCCCTATCCCGTATCGGTATACCGAACCATGGCGCTCACAAGCGAAGAGCTTGGCGCCCTCGAGCCCGGCCCGTACCGCAGGGGAGTCGTGGCTACCAAGAGCGGGGCTCTCGTCGAGGCCGTCGAGCAGTACGCGATAGCTGCTGAGCAGGGTGACGAGCGCGCCATGGCCGCCCTCGGCGATGCCTACAGCACAGGCAAAGGCGCCAACCAGGATTTCGCGGTCGCAATCGACTACTACAAGCGCTCCGCTAGCAAAGGGTTCGGCCCGGGGCTTTTCGCACTGGCGTCCATGAACCTGGCGGGCCGAGGACAAGCAGTCGACCCGACCGAAGCCATGACCCTCTACTCTTCCGCCGAAGCGCGAGGTTTGCCGCGCGCCACGGCGATGATTGGCCTCATGTATGCGGAGGGGGCGGGAGTCCCGAAAGACTTGGTCAAAGCGCGAGAGTTGACAAGCCGCGCTGCCTCCAAGGGCGACATGTTTGGCAGGGCCGCCTATGCGGCGATGCTGCGGGATGGCGTGGGCGGTCCCACGGATGTCCCCAAGAGCTTTGAAATACTGAGCAGCTTGGGTGAAGAAAATGTCGGGTACGCGCACTTTCAGCTTGCGCTTTCCTACGATCAAGGCGCTGGCACCGCGCCTGACAAAAACAAGGCAGCGGAGTTTTATAGGAAAGCGCTCGCCAGCGGTTTGGCTCCCGCCAAAGCCCGCCTGCAAGCGCTCGGATTTGCCGAGTAGCCCACAGCTACCAGCCCGCCGCGGACCTGCCCCAAATAGTATGTTCAATGTAAGAGCAGTTCACGACCCCTTGACCAAGGTGAGTTGACGGCCGGCGCGTTGAACTCGCCGCGACTGCCCGCCGGACGGCATCTGTGCAGCAGGCTGCTGCACAAGTGTCCAAGCGCCGCTTGGAAAAAACTCCAACTCTGCGCATGGCGACGCGAACCGTACGTCGGATCGGGTCCAGTCGCTACGCAACATCCTTCACAGACAAGGCATCATCACGCCGGCTAAACGTCTCGAATGGAGATGCTGGACATGGATCACGCCCGCCTTCAGGCAACCCTGCGTCACTTCGCCGCCGAGCGCGACTGGCAAGCGTTCCATTCACCGAAGAACCTGTCCACGGCGCTGATGGTCGAAGCGGCCGAGCTGGCGGAAATCTTCCAATGGATGACGCCTGAGCAATCACGTCAGGCTCACGACGAGGCTGACGTGAAGGCCCGTATCGGCGAAGAGCTTGCCGACGTCCTGCTCTACCTGCTGCAGGTCGCGGACCACACCAAGGTCGACCTGACGCAGGCGGTTCAACACAAGCTCGTGCGTAACGCCGAGAAGTATCCGCCGGTGCGATCCATCGAAGCGGCCGCATCCGCAGCATCGCGGCCTGGCGAGACACACGTCCTGCTCGACTACGAGAACGTCCAGCCGAGCGAAGCCGAGCTGCGAGCGCTGGTCCCCGGCGTGTCAGACGTGTGGGTGTTCCACGGCACGCACCAGAAGCTGGTCGACGCGCGTTTCACGTCGTTCGGCAGGGGCGTGACCCTGATACCCATCAGCAAGACAGGGAAGAACGCGCTGGACTTTCACCTCTCGTACTACATGGGTTACATCACATCGCGCAATCCGAACGCGCGGTTCGTCGTGGTGGCCAACGACAAGGGCTACGACTCGATGCTGGAGCATGCAAAGGAGTTGGGATTCGCTGTCGAGAAGCGCGGTCATCAGCGGGTGGGTGCGGAGTCACCGCGCGCGGTGGTGAGCAGGAAGGTGTCACCGGAGCCGACAGTACCGAAGGCCGCGGCAAAGAAGAAGCCTGCGAAGAGGCCAGTGGCGGCGAAGACGGTCGCAACTAGAAGGACTGCAGCCAAGAAAGCGGCGCCTGTCACGGCCAAAGTGAACCCACCGACGAAAAAAGTTGCAAACAGATCTGGAACGACCAAAAAGGTGGTGAAAGCCGTTGCACCGGGTTCAGCTGCCATGCTGGCAAAGATCCTTGCCAGCCTGCGAAAGATGGGCGTTGCGCGGCCTGCCAAGGCGGCTTCACTTCGCCGTACCGTCAAGACACACCTGGGTAAGAGCGCCTCCGACGATGCGGTGACCGCATCAATCAATAACCTCGTGGCCAAGGGCGCAATCGCAGTAAGCCCGACCGGCGACATCACTTACTGGCTGTAAGCGTCAAATTTTGGCGACACGGAACTGCGTCCTCGCCCGAGGCGGCAATGCAAACCACCCGTCGGTGTCCCCGCCCGAGCGTCGCCGCCCTTCTATCGACATGCGTCTACGCGCCCCCGACCGCTGTCTCTCTGCCTCTCAAAGCAGCAGTCGGGGTTCTTGCGTGGGTCAGTTTTAGATGGAAATCATCGGCGTTTGTGGGTCACTTCGAGATGGAAGTCAACAAGCCGCGCCTCCCGCCACGAAACAGTGATGACACCGCTCGACGTCATGTCAAGGGAGCGATTGCTGCTAGCGTTCACTCACTGATGCCATCGATGCGATGCGCCAAGATCGGTGAAGGAGGAAGTCAATGCGTTCGCGGCGACAATCCTCCGGCCGAGGTGGCGCAGCCAGCATGGCGTGCACCCCAACCAGATCACCGACTGGAAGAACACTAGTTGCTGGCCAAGGCCGCCGACCTGTTCGGTGGTGAGCCTCAACCGGATGAACCCACGGTCGACCTGAAGGCGCTGCCGGCCAAGATCGGCCAGATCTCGGCGCACGATGGTCCGCATGCCTTTGCGAAGCTCTTTGAACGGTCGACCTGAGGCCGTCGCCCCTTACCTAAGACCGGCCCATGCCAGCCAAGCCTTGCCGTGACTGACGTGGTTTGGGGCAGCTTTGGCTTATCGAACGCTCACTTTTGCCCGCGCGCCGGCAACGCCCCCGCGCCGGACCACGCCGAGCCGAGCACCGAGCCGGCGCTGCCAAGCCGCAGCGACATCGAAAACGGTCAGTTCTTGCACAGCCTCTGCGAATGGTTGATCGAGCGCGCAGTGCAGATCCGACTGCGCCGGCGGCGCGGGCTGCCACAGCCCGCCCCAGTCCAAGACGGGCAGCGGTTGGCCAAACTGACGCGCAATGACGTGCCAGCAGCGGACCTCTATCCAAGGAAGGTTCTTGGCAGCGAAGGCCTGGCGCTTTCGGTCGTCGACCGCGTGGGTATGCCAGACCTCGACCAGCAAGAGAATCTTGCCGTCCGAGTTCGTGACCGTGAGGTCCGGGACGCACCTGCGACCGCCCACCATTAGAGGTCGCTCCCGCAACACGTGGTGGTCGCCGCCATCGGGCAACAGCCGCTGCAGCCCACACCAGTCGACTCCGGAGTGAAATCGGGCCTCAAGCCCAATTTCTGTCGTGAGCGCCACCTGGAGCCGCTTGATGGCGAGTCCGTGCGGCGGGTGACCTCCCCAGCCAAGACGCCGTCTGCGTTGCACGGAACTGGAACGGCACAAGCGCAAGTTCATCGTCGACTTCGGCCTTAGCATGGGAGCACTCCCTATGTAACTGAGAGGCTCAAGTTAGTCCGCATGGCCGTTTTTTTGCAGTCCGAAACCATCCTAGAACCGTCGGTGGACGCTTCCAGCCCCGAGGCAGCGCAGGCCGCCGCGGTAGCGTGCGCTTACCTTCTGGAGACTAGGCAACACCACAAATCACACGCATTTCAGGTGTTCTTTGCGCTGGCTCAGGCGACGCGCGAGCGGAGCCTTCGGGGCTTGGCCGTTGAGTTCAGCGCAGCCAACCTGAAGGCGGCGGTGGCACCGCATGCAGCGAAGGAGGCGAGCGGATGGATGAGCCCCCACTGGGCTCGGCTCACGAGCCTTGAGTTGGAATGGCAGGAGGGCCTGACCGCGACCGCTCGGGTTCTGAGCTTGCGATTCACACCGCGCCTACGGAAGGACGCCGGATCCCCTGCGCTGTACACGCTGGAGCCGGTACCGCTATCCGACGAGGAGCCCGGCACTCCGCTATCCGAGGTTCCTGACGGCGGGGTGCGCTACACGCCGGAAGCGGTCAAGGCGCCCGCGGCTTGGCTCAGTAGCGCGCTCAAGTCCGGCGTCGTCAGGTGGACCGTGGGTATTCGCTGGGGCATTCTCGGAGCGCTGGTGCTCACCACTGTGGTCGTCTTGTTGGGGATTTGGGCCGTCTTTACTGTCGGCATCAGATCGACCCGGGCGCTGAGCTTGGCCGATGTGCTCGGCATCATCAGCGTAGCCGCAATCGCGCTATGGCTGATGTCCCTGTACCGGTTCTTGGATGACCTGTTCGATCTTCGAATCGTCATGGCGCCGCTGATCCTGACCCCCTTTGCACATCACAACGTCACGCTGGAAGCCAGACGGCGGGACAGCGAAGATGAAGTGGGCGAGCTCGCGTTTGTAAGGTACTCGGCGATCTGCCCGCTTTGCGACGGATCAGTGTCCGTAATGCCAGGGCGGCGACGTTTTCCTGACCGCTTGGTCGGACGGTGTCGCGGATCGGGCCGGGAACATGTTTTCAGTTTCGATCATGTGTTGCGAGTGGGTCGGCAGCTTGTTTGAGCAATTTCCGATGCGTCCCAAATTGAGACCGCGCGATCTGGTTTATTTGTACTCCGCTACTGGGATGGACTGCTTTTGCCAAGCGGTTGGACAAGTCCTTGGATGACCTTGGCCCCCGCAGAGCGAGCCTCTGCGTTCATGGGCGCTTCGAGGGATCGGCACGGATCGCCCGCAAGTGCTCCCTCCAAGCACACACGTGCCCTTGTGGATGAACACATACTTGACCAACTCATCCAACATGTTGGGGAACAGGTACAGCGAAGCGTTGAACGCTTGCATCACATCGCGTGACTTCACTGACTTCGGCGGAAATGAGCTTCTTTCCGAACACGGCCAGCACCTGGCGGTACCGCCGCATCCGGCAGCGCCCCCGGCCCGTCCGGCATCGGTGCTTCCCGAAGGCATGGTCGAGCGTCGCAGGCCTCGGGTGGGTTGATTTCTAGGAGTTGCCCAACCCTCAGGTGGGGGGGCGAAGCGGGCCGCCCGAACCGCTATCAACGCATCATCGCCACAAATGAGAGCGCGGCCACAACGCCCAGAACGGCCGCCACTGCGGCACCGCCCCAAGCGCCAATCTTCGGCTTCAGAACGTAGTACATCCCGAAAGTCACGAGACCACCGACCAAGCCGAACAATTTCACAATGACCAAGGTGGCCACCGAGGGCAATAGCCAGCCCCAAGAACTGCTCTTCGTTTCTGCAATAGCCGCCTGTGCTATCTGTTCATCGTTGCTCATCTGGTACTTCTTTCTTCGTTGCTACTGCCGAATGACAATGCTACTTTTCAGTCGGTCGTGCGCGGCCATGGCGGCCTTGTCCTTATCTATGTACGACAAGGTAATCAGAACCTTGTCTGCGCCCATTGGTACGTGGTACTGAGCGACCATCATCGTTTCTGCCGGGTTGATAGTTGATGTGCGAGCGTAACGAAAGACCCACGCAAGCTGCCCCCCCAACATCTCTACTGCGGCAGCGGCCCGACCGACTTCCGTTGACCCCATTTTTGCGAGCCCAACCCACATCGGGGCCGACTCCGCCTTCCAGAGGTCGTCAAGGTCTCTCACGACCTGATTTCGATCAGCCTTCGCATCTTCACGGGCGTCCGATTGGGAAATTGGAGGCGAAAGATTGATGAACGATGCCCGCACAGACACCCGCGCGGCGGAGGGTGAAGATTGAGCCGACAGGGAGGCTACATGCTGATCCTGAACGCCGGTGATCTTTTCCGCCAATCGCGTGACGCTCTTTCGGCCCTCCGCGTCACGGATTGTCCAGTTCTCGGGCACCTCCAACAGCACCCTGTCCCTGACGTTCAGCCTCGTATAGCCAAGCGACTGCGCCACCGCGTTCGCATTCAAGACTGAGGTAAGCACGCAGGTGCTCGCAAGGAAAGTGAGAATCCGCGTGACGCTCGTCATTCAAAGGACCTTCTCGACTTCGCAGCTCGTTCCAGTGCTGAAGATGATCTTGCCGATTGAGAAGCCGCCTGTACTGTCGATGCGCAGGATCGCCTCGTCCCCATACGCGTATTCGTAGCAATACCGGGTGACTACGTAGTTCTTTCCGCCGTCGACTTTGTACAAGTCCTGATCTTTTCGGGTGACTGTCACCTTGTAGACGTCAGCTGCAAACGCAGTGCCTGCGAAAAGCATTGAAACGGCCGCCGTCATGGCGGCATGGATTCTCACCATTTCCACTCCCTCATTGTTCTGAGCGTTATGTTACATGGGGGGAGCTACATGACCCCGCTCGCGTCCCACACCGCGAGGTCCAAGTTGACGAGAACGTAGCCCACTGCGAACGTAGAGACTTCGAGGTATCTGCTCTACTGGCCATACGTTGCAGCGTGGTCGATGAACTTCCGCGAACGGTCGCACAGCACGACCTTGAGCGGCAATCTGTCGATCCGCTTGAGCGCCTTCCCGATGTCGCGAGCGGGCAGATTGGCAGAGGAGCCTTCATTGCACTTGACGCACCTTGGATCCGAAGAAGCGCAAGATTTTCGTCGTGCGCCCATTCAGTACCGGCAGATCCTCGCGGTTGCACCATCCAATGAGCTCCTGTACGTTCGATTGCCCGAACTCGTCGAGTTTGTAACGCGGTTCGTAGATTAGGTTGCTCATGCGCTCGACAACATCGCCCGGACCGAACACAAGATAGGCTAGCGACTCGCGGGCGCGCGCCGGATCGTTGGCCTTCGGAAAGACTTGCCTCCAAGTCTTCAAGCCACCTGCGAAAAACCGGAATCGGTCATGGAAGGAATGGAGCGTTGCCAGCGCGTCGAACAATTCCTCGTCGTTCGCGGCCTTCACGGTTTCCTCCGAAGCAAAGACGCGTTTCAGACGTTGATAGTGTTGATTTCCATCCAGAAGTGATCCACTGACCTCGCTGATTTCCATTTAAAACTGACCCACGCAAGAACCCTAACCTGCTGCTTTGAGTGGCAGGGAGCAGTAGGAGTGATTGACGTGGCGACACTGAGTGTCATCAGGCGGTGGGCCCTGCGCGAGCAGCTGTCCATCCGCGAGATAGCCCGACGCACCGGCCTGTCTCGCAACACCATCAGGAAGTACCTTCGGGCCGGTACGGTCGAGCCCCGGTACGCGAAGCGCGCGAGCCCGAGCAAGCTCGACTCGTATGCCGACAAACTCTCGGGCTGGCTCAAGGCCGAGGCGACCAAGTCGCGCAAGCAGCGGCGAACGTTGAAGCAGATGCACGCCGACCTCGTCGTGCTCGGCTACGCGGGTTCCTACAACCGCGTCGCTGCCTTCGCCAGAGCTTGGACCGCGCAGCGGCACGAGGTCGAGCAGACCACTGGACGCGGCACCTTCGTGCCCCTGACCTTCGGCGCGGGTGAGGCCTTCCAGTTCGACTGGAGCGAGGACTGGGCCGTCATTGCCGGCGAGCGCACCAAGCTGCAGGTTGCGCACTTCAAGCTCAGCCACAGCCGGGCGTTCCTGCTGCGGGCCTACCCGCTGCAGACCCACGAGATGCTGTTCGACGCGCACAACCACGCCTTCGAGGTGCTGGGCGGCGTCCCGCGCCGCGGCATCTACGACAACATGCGCACCGCCGTCGACAAGGTTCGACGCGGCAAGGAGCGCGACATCAACGCGCGCTTCCAGGCCATGGTCAGCCACTACCTGTTCGAGGCCGAGTTCTGCAACCCCGCCTCCGGTTGGGAGAAGGGCCAGGTCGAGAAGAACGTGCGCGACGCTCGGCACAGGCTGTGGCAACCGACGCCTGCGTTCCCGACGCTGGACGCCTTGAACGACTGGCTCGAGCAACGCTGCAAGGCGCTGTGGGCCGAGATCAGCCACGGCAGGCTGCCCGGCACCGTTGCCGACGTGTGGGCGCAAGAGAAGGCGTTCCTGATGGAGCGGCCTCGCGCCTTCGACGGCTTCGTCGAGCACACCAAGCGTGTCTCGCCGACATGCCTCGTGCACTTTGAGCGCAACCGCTACAGCGTGCCGGCGTCGTATGCCAACCGCCCGGTGAGCCTGCGGGCCTATGCCGACCGGCTCGTGGTCGCGGCCGAGGGCCAGATCGTGTGCGAGCACGTTCGCATCATCGACCGGCGCCACGACACGAGCGGCCAGACCGTCTACGACTGGCGCCACTACCTGGCGGTGCTGCAGAGGAAGCCGGGAGCGCTGCGCAACGGCGCGCCGTTCGCCGAGCTGCCCGAGGGCTTCCGGCGGCTGCAAGGCTCGTTGCTCAGACAACCCGGCGGCGACCGGGAGATGGTGGAGATCCTGGCGCTGGTGCTGCACCATGACGAGCAGGCCGTGCTCGCCGCGGTGGAGCTGGCGCTGGAAGCCGGCGTGCCGACGAAGACGCATGTGCTCAACGTGCTTCACCGGCTGCTCGACGGCAAGCCGCCCGCGCCGCCGGTGACCGCGCCGCAGGCTCTGCGCCTGGTCAACGAGCCGCAGGCCAACGTGCTGCGCTACGACGCGCTGCGGGGCAAGGCCCAGGCCGCTGTGCACGCCTACGCGGCCAAGGAGAACTGCCATGCGTCATGACCCTGCGAGCGCGGCGATCGTGATCATGCTGCGCGAACTCAAGATGCACGGCATGGCGCACGCGGTAGCGGAACTGGCCGAACAAGGTGCACCCGCCTTCGAAGACGCGCAGCCGGTCCTGTCGCAGCTGCTCAAGGCGGAGACGGCGGAGCGCGAGGTGCGCTCGGTGGCCTACCAGTTGAAGCTGGCGCGCTTGCCCGTCTACCGCGACCTCGCAGGCTTCGACTTCGGGCAGAGCGAGGTCAACGAAGCACTGGTGCGTCAGCTGCACCGATGCGAGTTCCTAGAGGATGCGCAGAACGTGGTGCTCGTCGGCGGGCCGGGCACGGGCAAGACGCACCTGGCCACTGCGCTCGGGGTGCAGGCCGTCGAGCATCATCATCGGCGCGTAAGGTTCTTCTCCACGGTCGAGCTGGTCAATGCGCTGGAGCTCGAGAAGGCCACGGGCAAGGCCGGTCAGATCGCGCACCGGTTGATGTACGCCGACCTGGTCATCCTCGACGAGCTGGGCTACCTGCCGTTCAGCGCGTCAGGCGGGGCGTTGCTGTTCCATCTGCTGTCCAAGCTCTACGAGCGGACCAGCGTGGTGATAACGACCAACCTGAGCTTCAGCGAGTGGGCCAGCGTGTTCGGCGATGCGAAGATGACGACGGCGCTGCTGGACCGGCTCACGCATCATTGCCACATCCTGGAGACCGGCAACGACAGCTACCGCTTCAAGAACAGTTCAGCCCAACCAACCCAACCCAAGAAGGAGTCCAAGACCAAGAAGTTATCCACAACGTGAGCCCGCGGGGCTCAAATACGGGTGGGTCACTATTGAATGGAAAAGGCGGGTCAGGATTACGTGGAACTCAACACCGCAAGACCGTCGAAGCGTTCGGCGGTCTGAACGAGATCCATACTCCAAGAATCATCCGAGAAGCTTTATCGATCAGTACCGTCAGATACGGTCGACCGAGCAGCATGCCGCCGTCCTCGGCAATACACAGGAGATCCAGCGGCGTGTGATCCATCTCCACCCGCTCGAGAAGGCGTGTGACCTCTGCAGCTTTGCCGAATATTCGGGTCCGCCGTCGAGCAACGGCTGGTCCATATCGCCTGTTGAGCAGCTCTTCGCGATCCATTCCATCCAAAAATCGTTGAAGCAGGCGGCGTGTCGGCTTCGGAATCAGTTCGTTGGGCCGCTTGTATTTGTTCGCCTCATTGACTTGGGCCTCGATGGACTCGAGCGTGGCAGACACGGTAGGCCGCGTCGCCTTGGCGTGAAACTCATCGATCACACGCTCCATGATTGGCTTCAGAGTGGCTGGGAGCGCCTTCGGGCTTCGACCACCACGCAGGTCATACCGGTTGACAAGGCGCGACATGAGAAAGTTCGGATGTCGCCAGCAGCGCAACCACTCATAAAACGTAGACGCACCAGGGGGACTTTTGGGCAACGCCACTCCTTTCAACTTAAAAGGGAGTTCCTTGTGCAGTTGAAACAGAGCTTTCTTGAGCTGGTCTCGGCGAACCTGGATCACCCCTCCAGGACAGATCTCCTGAAGGTAGTACACCTTCACCGCGACCTCTTCGCGCTGCTTCTCGCTGTAGTCCGAGAGAGCTTGGTTGACGGCTCTGAAATTCACCGTGGGCGAGCGATCTGAAAACAAATCGAAATGCTCTAACGTCCCTCTGCGGAACGCCTGACGAAGGGCTGACACATCACGCGTCTCCAAGGCACCGCTGGTCTCGTCCCGGACGATGCGCTTCCGCACTCCCTCTTCTTTGACTACACAAAAGCGCCTGTTCCGCTCGCAGAACTGCATCCCCACTGCGAATTCCGTCGCGCTCATGCTTCACCCCGCACAAAGCGGTTGCTGAGCCGATGACCAACGAATCGCCGTCCCTGAGCATTTCGCAATCTGGTAAGCGGCGTCCACTGCGCAGCGTCCGCGACGCCCATCTTGAGCAGCGAGCGATACGTCGGCGATTCACGAAGCGCTTCTGCCAGCGCCCCAAGGACACGCAAGCGAACATGCTCGTACTCGTCGACCAGACTCACCACCGTCCGCGGGCTCCCCAACGACTCGACGTAGTGGCGGCGCCCGGCCTCAGCTGCAAGGCGAATGTCCGGCATGCCGTCGCGTGGAAAATGCCGCTCGGTTACGACTACGAAGTGATAGCCGTGCGCTAGCGCGGCCACGCCGATGGCTTCGAATTTCTTCTGCCACACAGGAAGCATGGCGAGTTCGAGCGGTTTGACCTCGATGAGCCAGGGGACGCATTCAAACCATTCGACATATACGTCGGGCGTGTATCCGCTTGCGCGACGCGCGCCTTCGACCTTGATGCGCAGGCGCGGCGGCTGTTCTGTGAACGAACGAATAGATGGGAGAGTTTCTAGCGCTTGGAACACACTGAGTTCCAAAAGTGACTCGCACTTCAGATGGCGGTCGTTGCAAAGCGACCAGTGCTTCGCGCGAAAGCTAAGTCGGCCAGGCACGCGCGCAGGGTCGCGAGAAGGCCGAACGCCGTCCGGGGTGATGACTTGCATAGGTGAGCTCCTCCAGCGAAGCTACGCGTAGAGGCGCGGCTTCGACGGTCATTGACGAGGTTGTCTACGCACACATCGGTGATGCCAGATGCGCACGTAGCGACACGCGGCTTGACCGTCTGCTGAAAGCTCGCAACACTTGAGGCACTCCTACCCGATATCGCGAGATATCCCTCAGACGGGTCTGACCGCAAGGTTGGTCCCGTTTGTTGTTTGTGGCGGCAAAGCTCCCTTCGCGGAAAGTGGACGAAGTCGACCGCGCCGCGCTCGCGCGCGGCGTCAATCCTTTTTGCGTTACCGCCTAAGCAGTAGCAAACGAGTCTTGGCTGAGTGCAGCACGTGAGAGCATGCGGTGAACTTGCGAGCTCACGTCCTCGGCTAACGTGTCATCGTTCGTGACGACAGCGCGGTCGGACATGCACATGCGACGGCGGCGCCATACCTCCCGCACCCGAGCGAGATCCGACTCATCAATTTGATCGAGGTGGCTGTCCCTCAGAACCACGAGCCTCGCCTCGTTTGTCAGCGCAAGAAGACACAGTCGCGCGAAGCGTTCCTTGTCCCTGGCGACAGATACCGTCGTGCTCGCAAGCCACACGTACCAAACATCGCCGTTCGTCCACTGAACGCTGGCGACGACGGAATCGTCACCAGGTTCGCTTGATTCGAATACCCGCCCCAAGAATCGGAAATCCGAGATGCCCTCGCACGCGTTCATGGCTTGCTCGAGCTTTCGCTTCTTCTCCGCGTCGCATCGGATCAGTCGCCCATTGCTCTCCGACTGGGCGCCTCCTTGACGACAAGCGCCGACCAGGCGGGACACCTTGAACGCCGCCCGACGCAGGTCGGGCCCAAAACCTTGTTGAATTGCACGCATGTCCAAAACTCCTTCGGATGTGTCATTGCCAGCGCACACGAGTGCGTCCCTGAGCTAGCGTCAGGTTCCGCGCTCGACTTGCGCAAGCATCGAAAATGACTTGACCGCCGGGAGGCGCACGCGCAATACTGCAATCGTTGACACCGAGATCGCGCGAGCGGTTCTCCACAGGGGCAGACCATCAAGGTGCTGCCCCTTTTCTTTGTCTGCCCATGTCAGGCCCGTCACGGCTCGGGCTGTGGCTTCCAGACCTTGTCTCTGCGCCAGAGGCGTGAAGTGGAAGGCTCGGCCTGGCCCACGTCGACGCTCGCGAACGCGTCCAGTGAAGTCAGCAGGGCGTCGACCTGGACCGGCGGCATCCGCTCTAGCCTGTCGAACAGGCGTCTGACCAGCACGAACTTACTTGGCGAAGTCTCTGGCGGAATCACGTAGACCCGCTGTGAGTCACGGTGTGCAGCAAACAGCTCGGCGCGCTCCGAGTCTGAGAGCGTCAATGCATTGGCAAGCGCCCCAACGAATTCCTGGTCTACCGACTCCCTGTGGTCGTTCTCAAGCGCCGAGATTGTTCCGCGGTCGCAACCCACGGCACGCGCGAGCTCGTCTTGGCGTTGCCCACGCGCGATCCGCTGCAATCTCAAAGTTTCTGCAAATGGATTCGCCATGGACCTAGTGTGAAAGTTGAACTGGGGGCGGATTCGAGCGCGCTTGGAACGGCACGCGAGCGACCACTAGATCAGGAATGAAAGTGAAATACCAGAGGGTCGCCCGCCGACGATTCGGACCTACCCACATACGGTATATCGCGCATGCGCGCAAACCTGCTTGCAAAAGTGGCCGAGCACTTTCGTGCAGATTCATTGAGACGCTGGCGCGCTGTCGGATGCGCATAGCCAACATGGTTCGTGTAGAAGATCGTCGGGAAACCATGTCAAAAATAATGGGCGTGCTTACCGTCCTTCGGCAAAGTCCCACCTGCGCAGTGGGTGACTTGACAGTCAATTTCCGCCAGGTGAGACCTGCACCATGGCCGTCGACATGTTTCACGCGACTTTCCTCATGCCTCTATCCGGCTACACAGCAGGCGGCATCGCGCCACGTGCTTGCAGGGACGAGTTCCTCGGCACCGGCGCGCCAACCTGATAGGCTCAGCAAAACGCTAGCGTTTTTCACACAGGAGCTTCGTTTGAGCGTCACCAAAACCGAAGTCATCAGCGTTCGTGTCCCGCCGGATGTGAAGGCCGCCTTGATCTCTGCAGCCGCGCAAGAACGGCGTAGTCAGGCCTCCATGCTGGAGTTCATGGTGTTGGACTACTGCAGGACCCGCGGCGTCGTTCTGGCACCGCCGATCAAGTCCGCAAGGCCGCGCAAGGCAACGTAGGTCGAGCTTCCAACTTCCATCACAAACAAAGCAATCTCTCGCTGACGACATGACCGCTCTTTCCACGCTGCTCGACCACTACCGCCAATCCTCAATGTCTGAGCGTGAGAAGGGCACCTACTTCGAAGAGCTGATGCTCTGCTACCTGCGCAACGAGGCGACCTATCGCGACCTCTACAGCGAGGTCTGGACCTACGCCGACTGGGCGCAACTTCAGGGCTTGGACAAGCGAGACGCGGGCATTGACCTGGTGGCCAAGACCCAGGGCACCGGCGAAATCCACGCGATCCAGTGCAAGCTGTACGCTGAAGACTACCGGCTACAGAAGAGCGACATCGACAGCTTCTTCACCGCCTCGGGCAAGAAGCCCTTCACCCACCGCGTCATCGTCAGCACGACGAACCACTGGAGCACCCACGCAGAGGAGGCTCTGCGCGACCAGCAGCCGCCGGTCAGCAAGATCGATCTGAACGATTTGGAGAACAGCCAGATCGACTGGGCCAGGTACCAGCCCAAAGCTGCGCCGGTACTGAAGGTCAAGAAGCAGCTTCGCCCCCATCAGCAGCAGGCGCAGGATGCCTCGCTAGCCGGATTTCAGACCGCTGACCGGGGCAAGCTCATTATGGCCTGCGGCACTGGCAAGACCTTCACCAGCTTGAAGATCGCCGAGGCCCTGGCCGGCAGGGGGAAGCGCGTTCTGTTCCTGGTGCCCAGCCTTTCCCTCCTGTCGCAGACCCTGACCGAGTGGACCCAGGAAAGCGCCACGCCGTTGCACAGCTTCGCAGTCTGCTCGGACAGCGACGTCGGCAAGAAGCGCCAAAGGGAAGACGACAGCGTCCAGACCTTCACCCACGAATTGCGCTACCCGGCCACGACCGAACCGGCCCGCCTAGCCACCGAGATGGCCAAGCGGCACGACGCCGCGCACATGAGCGTTGTCTTCAGTACCTACCATTCCATTGACGTAATCAGCGGTGCCCAGCAGAGCCACGGTCTGGCTGATTTCGACCTGATCGTCTGTGACGAGGCGCACCGGACCACGGGAGCCACCTTCGGCGACGACGACGAGAGCACCTTCGTCAAGGTGCATGACGCGGCGTTCATCCGGTCAGCCAAACGTCTCTACATGACGGCCACGCCGCGCATCTATGGCGACAGCGCCAAGGCCAAGGCCGAGCAAGGCAGCGTAGCGCTGTGCTCGATGGACGACGTGGCCCTCTATGGCCCGGAGCTCCATGTCATCACCTTTTCCGAGGCGGTCAGGCGTGGCCTGCTGGTGGACTACAAGGTCATCGTGCTGTCGGTGGAGGAGAGTCATGTCAGCCGCCGCCTCCAGTCCCTGCTCAAGGACCAGGACAATCAGCTGAAAGTGGACGACGCGGCCAAGATCATCGGCTGCTGGAAGGCTCTGGCAAAGCAGGGGCTCACCGAGGAGCTGAATGGCGACCACCAGGCCATGAAGCGCGCCGTGGCCTTCTGCCAGGTCATCGAGGTGAGCAAGGGTGCGAAGACCCACAAGGTCAGCTCCAAGAACATCGCCGGCATGTTCCAGGCGGTGGTGGAGGCCTACCAGGCATCCGAGGAGGACGACGCTGCCTCGACGCTGGCCTGCGAAGCTGACCACGTAGACGGCAGCATGAATGCCAGTGAAAAGGAAGCCAAGCTGGCGTGGCTCAAGGCCGATGCCGCCGAAGACACCTGCCGCATCCTGAGCAATGTGCGCTGCCTTTCCGAAGGAGTCGATGTGCCGGCCCTCGACGCCGTACTGTTCCTGACCCCGCGCAACTCGCAGGTGGACGTCGTGCAATCAGTCGGCCGGGTTATGCGCAACGCACCAGGCAAAAGGCGCGGCTACGTCGTCCTGCCAGTGGTCGTTCCGGCCGGCGTGGAGCCGCACGATGCGCTGAGCGACAACAAGACCTATGCGGTGGTGTGGCAAGTGCTGCAGGCGCTGCGCTCCCACGACGACCGCTTCGATGCGATGGTCAACAAGCTGGACTTGATCGGCAGGGACACCAGCAAGATGGAAGTCGTTGCCATCACCGACAAGATTCAGAAGAAGTCGGAGAAGGCGAAGGGGCCGAAGAACAAGGACGCAGGCAAGGGCGGCTTCAGCATCGGCGAACCGGAACCCAAGCGCTACGGCAGGGAAGACCAGACGGCCCTGCCGTTCGAAATCGGCGAGATTGAGAAGGCCATCTACGCCAAGCTGGTGCAGAAAGTGGGGAACCGCCACCATTGGGAGGACTGGGCCAACGACATCGCCAAGATCGCCCGCACCCACATCGACCGCATCACCGGCATCGTTGAAGACCCGGCCAATGAGAAAGAGCGCGCGGCCTTCAACACCTTCGCCGGAGAGCTGCGCGACGACCTGAACGGCAGCATCAGCGATGGCGAGATCATCGAGATGCTGGCCCAGCACCTCATCACCAAGCCGGTGTTCGATGCCTTGTTCGAGGACTACAGCTTCGCCCAGCACAACCCGATGTCGCTGGCCATGCAGGGCGTTCTCGACGTGCTGCAGGAGCACCGGCTGGACAAGGAGGCGGACACACTCCAGCGCTTCTACGACAGCGTGAAGATGCGTGCCCAGGGCATCGACAACGCGGCGGGTAAGCAGAAGATCGTCGTCGAGCTGTACGACAAGTTCTTCCGCAACGCCTTCCCCAAGATGACCGAGCGACTGGGCATCGTCTATACGCCGGTGGAGGTTGTCGACTTCATCATCCACAGCGTCGCCCACATCCTGAAGACGGAGTTCAGCCAGACGCTGGGCGATGAGGGCGTCCACATCATCGACCCCTTCACCGGCACCGGCACCTTCATCACCCGGCTGCTGCAGAGCGGCTTGATTGCGCCCGAGCACCTGCCCCACAAGTACAAGCACGATATCCACGCCAACGAGCTGGTGCTGCTGGCCTACTACATCGCCGCTATCAACATCGAGGCGGTCTACCACGGCATCGTAGGCGGCAACTACCAGCCGTTCGAGGGCATCTGCCTGACCGACACATTCCAGATGTACGAGAAGGAAGACCTAGTCGATGCGCTACTAGTGGACAACAGCGCGCGGCGCAAGCGGCAGAAGAAATTAGACATTCGGGTCATCATCGGCAACCCGCCCTATTCCATCGGGCAGGGTAGTCAGAACGACAACAACCAGAACCTCGCTTATCCGCACCTGGATGCTCGCATCGAGTCGACGTATTCAGCGCAGTCGAATGCCGCTCTTTCCCGTGGCCTCTACGACAGCTACGTACGGGCTATTCGGTGGGCAAGTGACCGCGTTGGGGCAAGCGGCGTCATCGGCTTTGTTACTAATGCCGGATTCGTAGAAGCGAACTCTGCTGACGGCCTTCGCAAGTGCCTTGCTGCCGAGTTCAGCAGCATCTACGTCTTCCATCTTCGCGGTAACCAACGTACGTCTGGCGAACTCTCGCGTAGAGAAGGGGGCAAGATTTTCGGTAGCGGCAGCCGCGCTCCGATCGCCATTTCGATCCTTGTCAAGAATCCAGCCGCGCAGCTTCAGGGCCAAGTCCACTTCCACGACATAGGGGACTATCTAAGCCGGGAAGAGAAACTATCCAAGATCGAAGCTTTCGGCAGCATTGGTGGAATCGCGGCACAAAACGCGTGGGAGTTCATAACGCCAGACGCGCATGGCGACTGGTTGAAACAGCGCAATGACAGCTTTGCCGAGCACTTGGTGCTGGGGGACAAGAAGGGCAATGCGTCGACGTTGTTTGAGAACTTCTCACTCGGCGTGTCAACCAACCGGGACGCTTGGTGCTACAACGCCTCGAAGGCCGGCTTGACGGCCAACATGACGCGCATGATTGCCTTCTACAACAAGGAAGCCCAACGCTTTTTCGACACGCATCACGGGGCAGACAAGAAGCAACGCGACTCGCTCGTTGACGCCTTTGTTGACACCGATCCTGCCCAGATTGCTTGGACAGTGAATCTGAAGCAGGAGCTGGTTCGTAATCGGCGATTTGCTACGGACACGAGTTGCCTTGTTCCGGGGCTATATCGTCCGTTCAACAAGCAGTGGATGTATTTCAGTCGCAGTTTCAATGAGCGGGTTCTGCAGATGCCGCGCATCTTTCCTGAAGGCGCCGCGGACAACCGCGTTATCGTGATTCACGGGCCTGGGGAAGTCCTACCGTTCACCGTGTTGATGGCCTCGGTCCTACCAAACATCCATGTTTTGCACGGTGGCCAGTGTTTCCCGCTCTACCTGTACGACGAATCTGAGTCGGACGCGGCAGACCCTGCACATGAGCAATCTGCGCTTTTCGGCGCAGCCAATACATCAGCGACGCCACCCGCACGTACGCGCCGCGACGCCATCACCGCTGAGGGGCTGGCGCACCTTCAATCGGCGTACCCGGCGGAGACCATCACCCGCGAGGACATCTTCTATTACGTCTACGGGCTGCTGCACTCGCCCGACTACCGCGAGCGCTTCGCCGACAACTTGGGGAAGGAACTGCCGCGCATTCCGCGCGTGAAGACGGCTACCGACTTCTGGGCGTTCTCCCAGGCTGGCCGCAGGCTGGCCGACCTTCACTTGAACTACGAAAGCGTCGATCCCTACCCGCTGAAGATCGACAGCGCCGGCAAGACGCTCACCAATGCCGACTACCGCGTCGAGAAGATGCGCTATGGCAAGAAGGGCAAGGACAAGGACCTGACGACTCTGCACTACAACGACAGGATCACCTTGACCGGCATCCCGCCCGAAGCCTACGACTATGTCGTCAACGGGAAGCCGGCGTTGGACTGGGTGGTCGAGCGCCAGGCCGTCAAGACCGACAAGGACAGCGGCATCGTCAACGACGCCAACGACTGGGCGGTCGAAACCATGGGCAACCCGCGCTACCCGCTGGAGCTGTTCCAGCGCGTGGTCACGGTCAGCATGGAAACGATGAAGATCGTGGGGTCGTTGCCCAAGCTTGAGATTTCGCCGCCCGTCGCCGGCTAACCAAGAACCCAAGCCGCCTACGCAAATGCCGACTTCAGAAACTCAGGCGTATCACGTTGACTTCGCTCTTCACACATTGGGCTGGAAGGCCTTCCAGGACCTATGCGCGCAGGTCATGGAGGAAGAGCTGAAGACCACGGTCTCGGTGTATCGCGAAGCCCAAGATGGCGGTCAGGATGCTGTGTTCCTTGCAAACGGCCCCGATGTCTTTACTGTAGTGGGTACGGTGCAATGCAAGTTCTCCAGCAAGCGCGAGCAACGTCTGCGGCCATCAGACGTCACGGGCGAACTGGAACATGTCGAACAGCTCGTCGCCAAAAAGATGGCGGCCGTCTACTACTTCATCACCAGCATGAGTGTGGATGCCGACGTCGCGCGGGAGGTTCGCGAGCGACTGTCGGCACTAGGAGTAGCGGAGCCTCATGTCGTCGGCAAGGACTGGTTGTTGGGGAAGATCAAGGGCAGTCCTCGCCTGCGAGCGCTGGTTCCGCGCGTTTACGGACTTGGCGACCTCTCCACCATCCTTGACGAGCGGTGTGCGGCCCAGACCCTCGCGTTGCTAGGCGACCATCGCAAGGCCCTCAACGTGTATGTACCGACGGCACCGCATCGAGCCGCTGTAGACATTCTGGCGCAGCACAAGCTGGTGCTCCTTCTTGGCGCGCCGGCAACAGGCAAGTCCACCTTGGCGGCGATCCTCGCCATGATGGCCGTCGACAAGAACGAAGTGCAGGCGTTCAAGTGCGACGGGCCTATAGAACTGAAGCAGCACTGGAATCCCAACGACAACAAGCGCTTGTTCTGGGTTGACGATGCCTTCGGCTCCAACCTGCTGATGCCCGAATACGTCAACGCCTGGATTGAGTTCATGCCGAAGCTCAAAACGGCGCTTGACCATGGATGCCATTTCATCCTCACGTCGCGTACCCACATTTGGAACGATGCGAAGCCCCGCATTGGCTCCAGAAACCACCAGCTCCTGGAAACAGGCACGGCCGTCGTCAACGTCGGTGACCTGACGCAATCCGAGCGGGAGCAGATTCTCTACAACCACGTGAAGGCAGGCACCCAGCCGCCTCGCTGGAAGGCGGACATCAAGGACCACCTGTCGCGGCTGTCAAGAGAGGTTCGACTGTTGCCGGAATTTGCACGGCGCCTAGGTGACGAGAAGTTCACCGGGCACCTCAATAAGCTCCCAGAGGACCTGCTGCGCTTCATTTCTCACCCGCAACAGTTCCTGGTCCAGACCTTCGAGGAATTGTCGGTGGAGCAGCGAGCCGCGATGACGCTGGTGTTCCTGACTCGATCACGACTGCCGGTTCAGTTGCTACCGGAGGAAGAGGTTACCTTGGTGGCAACAAGCTATGGTGTGACAAAGGCCAGCCTGACTCAGGCTCTGCTGCAGCTCGCGGGCTCGTTCGTCGTCCGTCGGAAAGACGGTGACAAGCAATATTGGGCCTTCTGGCACCCCACATTTGCCGATGCTATCAGCGCGATTCTGAGCAAGCGACCGGACCTGATTGACGTCTACGTGCGGGGAGCAGGACTCGACACGCTCCTCAACGAGGTGGTCTGCGAAGGCGCGTCCCCCGTTCGCGATGCCGTAGTGGTTCCGCTTAGTAGCAGCGAAGCGCTCATCGGGCGGCTGCTTGAAACCCCTGATGAAAAGGGTGCGAACGAACAGCTATTTGAGTTCTTGAATCGTCGGCTACCCAAGGATTTGGTCAAGGAGATCTTGGAGCGTGCGCCCGCCATCCTTGGCAGGCAAGGAGAGCCTCCCCTCTGGTTTCGCCTCCGTCGCAGCGAAGAGGTTCGGCTCCGCGCGACTGCACATGCGATGGGGTTGCTCAACGAGCGAGTTCGCTCCGACACGGTAGCGGTGCTTAAGGAAGGCGCCCTCTACTCACTCGACGCTTCGTTCGTTCAAGATGACAATATCCTCGCAATGTTCCGGCCTTCGGAACTGATGCACCTGACCGCCAGCCTGCTAGCCAAGCTGGACTCGGAAATCGCGCAGAAGATTGCAGATTGCCGAAAGCAAGCAGACCCAAATGGCGACATTGACAGTCAGTTCGAAGAGGTTACCGACTTCCTCGACCACATCCGATACCTAGTTGAGGCTGACGGGTTCTTCGAAGAAAAGCACAGCGAGCTGAGTCGCGCCTTGGAAAAAGCCAAAGAAGAAGTCAAGGCAAAGAAGTCAACCGAGGAAGAAGAGAGCTTCTTCAACAGCGTTCCCCGCGCTGTACAACGTGAACAGCAAGGTGGCCGCTCTGTCTTCAGCGACGTCGACGAATGACCCCTCGGTCTGGTACGCATGCCAGCAGAGCACCAACGTGGAATCTTGGGCCTAGGGCACTAGGCCGCCGCTGCTCCGAACTACCTCTTCTTCTGCCTCTCGATGGCCGACTTCCGCCAAGCTTCCAAGGCATTGACGTCGGCATGCATTTCATCAGGCGACGGCGGCGCAACGTTGGCCACTTGCGCGCCATCATGGCCGGTGTAGTTAGAACACTTTGCCATGCCAGCCGTGATGGCTACGATGTCTTCGGGCTCGACACCAACCTTCTTCAGGCGCTGCGTTTCGATGCCCTTGCGGAATCGAAGAACGACCTCATTCAGAAGGACCTCCTCCACGCCGCGTTCCCATGCCATACGGAGGTCGTTGTAGAGGTCTCGGGCGAGAAGTCGGAATCCGGCTTGATCCCCGTCCCTGTGTCTCCTCGCGCACTCGACCTGCTTGTTGCGCAGCATGCCAACGCGCTGAGAGACGTTTGCACCAGCGAAGGGCAAGGTCTCCTCGGCAACGCCGAAGCCCTCGGGGGTCTGGTTGAGGGTGAGCGCTTTCGGAGTGAGCCCCAACGCCGCGGCCTCAAACATGAGCACGTTGAGAAAGAAGATGTCGTGGGTGAAAACGACGACCTGGCGCTCCTGTGCCTCGGCCGCTATGCGTCGAGCGACGCGTTCGCGACGAGCGTGATCGAGTGATGAGACCGGGTCGTCGAAGACGATGCCGCCCTTCCCCTTGCCAAGCTTGACCTCGGCAAGGAACGTCGCGATGGCGATAGCGCGCTGCTCGCCCTCACTCAGGATGTCCTGGGGAGCGGCGCCGCTCTCAGACTTCAAGACGAGTTTGAACGTGGTCTTGGCCTTGGTAGAGGAGGGCTGCATGGCGACGCTGATGCTATTTACGCCCAGAGCCAGAAGCTCGTCGCTCAATGCTTCTGCAACCTCCTCGGTGGCCATGGTGCTGGTCAACTCAGTCGACTTGCGTGAGATGGCCGTAGTGCTAGTCGCTGTGAGGCATTCGGCGAGCTTCGCACTCAGGATGAAGCCGTCCACTGTGTCGAGTGCCACAGCCTTGAGGTCGGAGAGTTGGCCCCGAGCCTGGAGCTCCGCCAGGTCCTTCTCCATCTTGGTCCGGGCGGCCGTGTCCTGGGACTGGTCGAGCTTGAGGGCCGCCTCGCGCCAGGCAGCGGCAATCTGATGGAGCGTGTCGCGCGGGCTAGCTGGGAGTTCCGGAACCCGGCCCCACGTAGTGCCAGAGTCAGGCTTGGCTGCTTCACGAACAGCATCACGGCGATCCCTCAGCGCCCTCTGGAATGCAGTACAGGCAGCCACGAGATCGGGGTTCGCCTCAAGATCGTGGGCCAGCGTCTCGTCAAAGTTCAGGTCGAGCGGAGCATCCACGACGGCCTTGAAGGCCGCCACCGCTTCCCTCCGGGCCTTGTCCGCGGCCTTTGTGGCTTCGCCTTCGATGAACTCGTCGAAGGCAACTAGGCGCGTGACGCCAGCCTCACCGACTGGGTTCTGGCAGAGCGGACACCGAGAATCGCTGGCGAGGCGCGGGAAGGCCTGGACGGCGTGCGACGTTGCGCAGAACTGCCGAGCGGCCCTGAACATCTCCAGCCACGGGTCGTCGCCGGTCCCTTCGAGGGTGTCCATCTCCTTGAAGCGCTGCGCCACAGTTTGAGCGACGCCCTTGGTCTGGTTGGACTTGTCGACCAAGGCGCGGAGACCGTCGACCTTGGGCTGTGCAACGATCTCTACCGCGGCGTCGAGGCGCTGTACCAGTGCGTCGACGCGAGTGGCTTTGACGCGCAGCTCGGCGGCCCGCCGTTTGGGGTCGGCTTCGCCCAGGGTCTTGGCGAGGCTTTCGAGCTGGGCCAAGTCCTGATCCAACAGCGTCGCCAGCCTCTCGATGTCTTCCTTGCGGGTCTTGCCAGACAGTCCTTTTGCAAGAAGGCCTGCCTGGGTGGGGGTGAGGGCGAGCCTAGTGAACGGTTCCACGTTGGGCTTGGCGGTGCGCTGTTCTTGCTGAATACGTTCCTTCAGCCAGGTGCATACCTTGGCGAGGCCTTCCAGGATGTCGAGGCCATAGGGGACGTAAGAGAAGTCGCCTTGGTTGTCGACGTATGCGCGGGCACAGCGAGAGTCAAATATTGCGATGCTGGACAGTTCAGCCGGCGACGCATTTCCGTCGGTCCAGTGGTACTCGGTGGCCTCGCCATCGACGAGGGTGTCGAAATCAACGGTCGCGGCTTCGGCCAGAAGAGGGTGCTTGTAGGCGTTAGGTCGAATCTGCTCCGACCGGTCTCTCGCGCGGCAGGCCTTCTTGAGCACGCGGGTGTACCCAGACTTGCCAGCGCCGTTGTCACCGTAGATGTTGGTCAGCCCGGTGGGGGCAATGGATAGCACCTTTCCAGGTGCCAGAGCGTTGACGTTCTGAAGGTTCTTGATTGCGGTTAGCTGAACAAGGGGCTGGCCGGCTTGCGGCACAGCGACTTGCTCTTTGGTCAGCTTTCTCGCTTCGCGACCGACAAGGTCAGCTATTCCATGGGTATCCTGAAGCAGCGCCAGGATGTCCTCGAGGTCGTCGGCCGATGGGGTCGGACGCTCGTAGAGCACAGCGACGGCGTGCTGCTGCCAGACCGGCAGCTTCTCGGCCCACTTCTGGATTTCGCTGAGTATCGTCACTCGTGGCCTCGCAAGGTCTGTCGCCCCATAGCGCCACCTACTAGCAGGTGCTACGGCTGAATAGCGCCCTCAAGCAATCGAGTGGAAAGTCCAACGATATCCGTCAATCGAGTCCGGGGAATTCCGGAATAGTCCAACTAATTCCGTTTCCTCTCAATACTACTTAAACGTCGATATTCGCCGCCCGCAGCGCATTCGTCTCGATGAAGTTGCGCCGCGGCTCGACCTCGTCGCCCATCAGCATCGTGAAGACGCGGTCGGCCTCGATCGCGTCGTCGATCTGCACGCGCAGCAGGCGGCGCACGGCCGGGTCCATCGTCGTCTCCCAGAGCTGCGCGGGGTTCATCTCGCCCAGACCCTTGTAGCGCTGGCGCGCGACGGCGCCTTCGGCCTGCTGGATCAGCCAGGCCATCGCCTCGCGAAAATCGCCGACGCGCATTTCCTTCTGCTTCTCGCCTTCGCCGCGCATCACCACGGCCTCCTCGCCGACCAGGCCGCGGAAGGTCGCGCCCGCGGTGCTCAGCGCCTCGTAGTCGGCGCCGTGCACGAAGTCGGCGGTGATCACGCTGCTCTTCACGTTGCCGTGGTGCATGCGGCTGATGCGCAGGATGTGCTTGTCGGTGCGGGCGTCGAACTCGGCGGTGACCTCGGCGTCGTGCAGCGCGGCCTTCAGCGCGGCGGCCGATTGCTCGGCGGCCTCGAGCGTGTCGACGTCGAGCGCGAGGCCGTTGGCCATCGCGCGCAGGGCTTCCACGTCCATCCAGCTCGACAGGCGCTCGACCACGTTCTTCGCGAGCACGTACTGGCGCGCCAGCGCTTCGAGCGCATCACCCTGCAGCAGCGCGGCACCGGGCACCTTGGTGTCGAGCTTGGCGTCCTTCAGCGCGACCTTGAGCAGGTACGCGTCGAGCTCGTGGCCGTCCTTCAGGTACTGCTCTTCCTTGCCGAGCTTGACCTTGTAGAGCGGCGGCTGCGCGATGTAGATGTGGCCGCGCTCCACCAGCTCCGGCATCTGGCGGAACAGGAAGGTCAGCAGCAGCGTGCGGATGTGCGCGCCGTCCACGTCGGCGTCGGTCATGATGATGATGCGGTGGTAGCGCAGCTTGTCGGGGTTGAAGTCGTCGCCGCCCATGCCCTTGCCGATGCCGGTGCCGAGCGCGGTGATCAGCGTCAGGATTTCATTGCTGGTCAGCAGCTTCTCGTAGCGCGCCTTCTCGACGTTCAGGATCTTGCCGCGCAGCGGCAGGATCGCCTGGAACTTGCGGTCGCGGCCCTGCTTGGCCGAGCCACCAGCCGAATCGCCCTCGACGATGTAGATCTCGCACAGCGCCGGGTCCTTCTCCTGGCAGTCGGCCAGCTTGCCGGGCAGGCCCATGCCGTCGAGCACGCCCTTGCGGCGCGTCATCTCGCGCGCCTTGCGCGCGGCCTCGCGGGCGCGGGCGGCGTCGACGATCTTGCTGCAGATGATCTTCGCGTCGTTCGGGTTCTCCTGCAGGTAGTCGGTCAGCGCCTTGCTGACGACATCTTCCACCGGGCCGCGCACTTCGCTGCTGACGAGCTTGTCCTTGGTCTGCGAGCTGAACTTCGGCTCGGGCACCTTGACGCTGAGCACGCAGCACAGGCCTTCGCGCATGTCGTCACCGGTGACTTCGACCTTCGCCTTCTTCGCGAGCTCGTTGTCCTCGATGTACTTGTTGATCACCCGGGTCATCGCGGCGCGCAAGCCGGTCAGGTGGGTGCCGCCGTCGCGCTGCGGGATGTTGTTGGTGAAGCACAGCACGCTCTCGCTGTAGCCGTCGTTCCACTGCATCGCCACGTCGGTCGTGATCGTCGTGCCCTGTTCGCTAACCTTCTCGCCAGTCGCGCCGAACACGGTCGGGTGCAGCACCTTCTTGCCGGTGTTGATGAACTCGACGAAGCCCTTGACGCCGCCGGCAAACGCGAAGGTGTCTTCCTTGTTGTTGCGCTCGTCCTTCAGGCGGATCTTCACGCCGTTGTTCAGGAAGCTCAGCTCGCGCAGCTTCTTCGCGATGATGTCGTAGTGGAAGTCGATGTTCGAGAAGATCTCGAGGTCGGGCAGGAAGTGCACCTCGGTGCCGCGCAGGTCGGTCTGGCCGATGATCTTCATCGGGCTGACTTCCACGCTCTTTCCCGATCCATCGTCACGTTGCTCGATCAGCCGGTCCTGCGGGATGCCCTGCTTGAACTCCATGAAGTGCGCCTCGCCGTCGCGGCGCACGGTCAGGCGCAGCCACTTGGACAGGCCGTTGACGCAGCTCACGCCCACGCCGTGCAGACCGCCGGAAACCTTGTAGCTGTTCTGGTTGAACTTGCCGCCGGCATGCAGCTCTGTCAGCGCGATCTCGGCGGCCGAGCGCTTGGGCTCGTGCTTGTCGTCCATCTTCACGCGCGTCGGGATGCCGCGACCGTTGTCGGTCACGCTGATCGAGTTGTCGGAGTGGATCGTCACGACGATGTCGTCGCAGTAGCCGGCCAGCGACTCGTCGATCGAGTTGTCGACCACCTCGAACACGAGGTGGTGCAACCCGGTGCCGTCGGACGTGTCGCCGATGTACATGCCGGGCCGCTTGCGCACCGCCTCCAGGCCTTCCAGGATCTGGATGCTGCCTTCGCCGTACGCGGCGCTGTCGGCGGCGTGACGGGTGGTCTTCGCGGCGTCGTCTTCGGGGGTGATCGGGGTGTCGCTCATCGGGTCTTTCACACTCGCATCTGGGGCCGGAATCGCTAAAAGCCAGCCCTTTGAAAAGCACTCAAGCGGGCCGAAGCCCGCTTGGTCGTGGGTCGTTCGCAGCGGCGCTAGATGCGCATCGGCATCACGACGTACTTGAAGCCGGCCTGCTCGGGCACGGTGATCAGCGCGCTGGAGTTGGTGTCCTGCAGCTCCATCTTGATCATGTCGACGCTCATGTTCGACAGCGCGTCGATCAGGTAGGTCACGTTGAAGCCGATCTCGATCGCGTCGCCGCCGTAGTCGACCTCGAGCTCTTCCTTGGCCTCTTCCTGCTCGGCGTTGCTCGACGCGATGCGCAGCGTGCCCGGCTCGAGGTTGACGCGCACGCCCTTGAACTTCTCGCTGGTCAGGATCGCAGCGCGCTGCAGGCTGGCCAGGAACGGCGCCCGGCCGAGCGTCACCGAGTTCTTGTGGTTCTTCGGGATCACGCGGTTGTAGTCGGGGAACTTGCCCTCAACCAGCTTGGTGACGAACTCCATGCCGCTGAAGCTGAACTTGGCCTGGTTGCCGGCGAAGCGCATCTCGATCAGGCCCTCGTCGTCCTTGCCGTCGTCCTTCAGCAGGCGCTGCAACTCGAGCACCGTCTTGCGCGGCAGGATCACCTCCTGCTTCGGGATCTCGACATCGAGCGTCGCCTGCGCCAGCGCGAGTCGGTGGCCGTCGGTTGCGACCAGCGTCAGGCTCTTGCCCTCGGCGACGAACAGGATGCCGTTCAGGTAGTAGCGGATGTCGTGCACCGCCATCGCGAAGTGCACCTGGTTGATCAGCCCCTTCAAGGCCTTCTGCGGCACGCTGAATGCCGGACCGAAGTCGGCCGCCTCCTGCACCAGCGGGAAGTCGTCGCTCGGCAGTGTCTGCAGCGTGAAGCGGCTCTTGCCGCCCTGCAGGGTGAGCTTGCTCTGGTTCGCGGTCAACGTGACGATCTGGTCCGCAGGCATCGAACGCAGGATGTCGATCAGCTTGCGCGCGCCGACCGTGGTCGCGAAGTTGCCGCTGTCACCGCCCAGTTCGGCGCGGGTGCGGACCTGGATCTCCAGGTCGCTGGTGGTCAGTTCGAGGTTCTCGCCGGTCTTGCGGATCAGCACGTTCGCCAAGATCGGCAGCGTGTGGCGCCGCTCGACGATTCCGGCCACCGCCTGCAACGCGCTCAAAACTTTTTCTTGTGCTGTCTTCAAGACAATCATTTGAACCTCTCAACTTGGTCGTAATAGTAGAGAACGCCGGTTTCTGTGGACAACGCCATTTTCGCCTGTTCCATCAATCACTTAGGCCAATGACAAGCCTGGGGCCCGACCCCTTGGCACGCTCGTGCCGAACAGACAACAACTTCCCGGAACCCGTCGGGCCTGTGGACAGACCGGCAGTTGCCAGAAAGTTGTCCCCAGGGTTGTGGCTTGACACGGCGCGATTCATCTCAGCCTTTCAGGGTCTGCTCGAGCACGTGGAGCTGCTGGTTCAGCTCGGTGTTCTTCTGGCGTTCGGCGGCGATCTTGCGCACCGCGTGCAGCACGGTCGTGTGGTCACGGCCGCCGAACAGCTCGCCGATCTCGGGCAGGCTCTTCTGCGTCATGTCCTTGGCCAGGTACATCGCGATCTGACGCGGCCGGGCGATCGAGGCCGGGCGTTTCTTGCTGTACATGTCGGCGACCTTGATCTTGTAGAAGTCGGCCACCGTCTTCTGGATGTTCTCCACGCCGATCTGGCGGTTCTGGATCGACAGCAGGTCCTTCAGCGCTTCGCGCGCCAGGCCGATGTTGATTTCCTTGTGCGAGAAGCGCGAGTACGCGAGGATCTTGCGCAGCGCGCCTTCCAGCTCGCGCACGTTGGCGCGCACGTTCTTGGCGACGAAGAAGGCCACGTCCTCGGGCATCGGCGTGGCCTCGAGTTCGGCCTTGCGCATCAGGATCGCCACGCGCATCTCGAGTTCGGGCGGCTCGATCGCCACCGTCAGCCCGGCGTCGAAGCGCGACGTCAGCCGCTCGTCGATGTCCACCAGCCCCTTCGGGTAGGTGTCGCTGGTCATGATGATGTGGGCGCGCTTGGCCAGCAGCGCCTCGAAGGCGTTGAAGAACTCCTCCTGCGTGCGCTCCTTGCCGGCGAAGAACTGCACGTCGTCGATCAGCAGCAGGTCGAGCTGGTGGTACTTGGCCTTCAGCTCGTCGAAGGTCTTGCGCTGGTAGTTCTTCACCACGTCGGTGATGAACTGCTCGGCGTGCAGGTAGAGGATGCGCGCGTCCGGCTTGTCGGCCAGCAGCGCGTTGCCGACGGCGTGGATCAGGTGCGTCTTGCCCAGGCCGACGCCCCCGTAGATGAACAGCGGGTTGTACATCTGGCCCGGCGCGCCGGCGACATGCAGCGCCGCGGTGCGCGCCATCTGGTTGGCGCGGCCGGGCACGAGCGTGTCGAAGGTCAGCGCCGGGTTCAGCCGGCTGCGCGACGGCACCTGCTGCCCCGCGCCGACTGACGCAGCGGCAGCCGGAGGGCGCGTCATGTGGAGCGCCTGCGAGACCGGCACCGCACCGCCCGCACCGTTCGACACCGCCTGATGCGCGGCCTCGTGCTGCACCGGAGCCGTGCGCGCGGCCAGCGCGATGTCCAGGCGCACCGGCTTGCCGGCGAGTTCGGCCAGCACGGCCTCGATGCGGCCGCCGTACTGGTTGCGGATCCAGTCGAGCTTGAACCGGTTGGGCACGCGCAGCGTCACGACGGCGCCGGCCTCGCCCTGGTCGGTGACCTCGGCAGCCGCCAGCGGGCGGATCCAGGTGTTGAATTGTTGTTCAGGCAGCTCGGCGGCGAGTCGCTCGCAGCCGCGTTGCCAAAGGTCAGCGCTCATTGTGGAAAACTTGTCTCGGGAGCGGGCGAATTGTACGTTGCGCGGGGCGGTCGGGGATGGTTATCCACAGTCCCGGGGGCGCCTCGAATGCCCCCGCTCCTGCAAGGCCCGCGGTGTAAGTCATTGACCGAGCAGGGGGTTTTTGGTGTAATAGTGGGTTTCCCGAAGCCGACTCCGGCAGACGGCCAAAACCAAATCGAAACATCGACCTGGCGTTCGCCAGGGCACATGCTGGTCTTCGCCAGCGGGGATCAGATCATGAAACGCACCTACCAAGCCTCCAAAGTCCGCCGCGCCCGCACCCACGGCTTCCTCGTCCGCATGAAGACGCGTGGCGGCCGCGCCGTGATCAACGCGCGCCGCGCCAAGGGCCGCAAGCGCCTTGCCGTCTGAGGTCCGCGCCTCGTCGAACCGCGCCAGTTCATGATCGCGCGCCTCGTGCGGTCGGCAGATTTCGAACGCGTGCTGCGCACGCGAACCCGGGTGAACAGCCAGCACTTCGCAGTGCACCACGTGGCTGAGCGTCCGAGCACGCCCTCCAGGCCGGCCGCCAAGGCGCTCCCGGGTGAGTTGTCAACAGGTGAGGTACGTATTGAACTTCCGCCTGTGGATGACTCGGTCTGGCTGGGCACCGTCGTGCCGAAGCGCCATGCCAAGCGGTCGGTCACGCGGAGCTTGCTGAAACGCCAGATCCGGCACGCCGTCACGGCCCATTCGGGAGCGCTTGCGGGCGGCCTCTGGGTCGTTCGCCTGCGGGCGCCGTTCGACCGTGCGCACTTCGTCAGCGCCGCGTCCGACGAACTGCGGCGCGTTGCGCGCGAGGAACTCGACAGCCTGATCGGCAGCGCCGCCCAACGCGTGGCCGCCGGCGCCTAGTCGCCGCGCGCGTGCCATGCTGAATGCGATCGCCCTCTTGCCGCAGCGCGCGCTGATGGCGCTGGTGCGCGGCTACCGGCTGGTGCTGAGCCCGTGGCTGGGCAGTTCATGCCGCTTCGAGCCGACCTGTTCCGCGTACTCGCTGCAAGCACTCGAAAGACACGGTGCGGCAGTGGGCACTTACATGACACTTCATCGGCTGGCGCGTTGCCACCCCTTCTGCGCCGGCGGCCATGACCCGGTGCCGGAGCGCGCGCCGGCCCTGTTCCCCACCTCGACCGACAAAGCCTCCCCATGACCGATATGCGCCGCACCCTGCTGTGGGTGGTGTTCTCGATGTCCCTGTTCCTGATCTACGACGCCTGGCAGAAGCACAACGGCCACCCGTCGTTCTTCAGCCCGGTGCCGGCCAAGGTCGCGGCGCCCGCGGCGTCGGCCGCCGGTGGTCTGCCCACCCCGACGGCCGCGAACCCGGCCACCGGTGCCGCGGCTGCCGCGCCTGGCGCACCGGCCGGCGCGGCGCCGACCGTGGCCGAGCGCACGACGATCACGACCGACGTCGTCAAGGCCACGCTCAGCGGCGCGGGCGGCACGCTGACCCGCGTCGAACTGCTGAAGTACCCGGATCACGTGCTGAAGGAGTGGTACGACCCGCTGCTCGAACTGTTCGGCAAGAAGGCCGCCGCGGCCGCGCCGAAGGACGTGGTGCTGCTGGACGAATCACCCGAGCGCCTGTACGTCGCCGAATCCGGCCTGATCCCCGCGGCGGGCGGCTCCGGCCTGCCGAACCACCACACCGTGATGACGCTGGTGCCGGGCGAGCGCACGCTGGCGGCCGGGCAGAACACCTTGCAGGTCAAGTTCGAATCGCCGGTCGTCGGCGGCGTCAAGCTGGTCAAGACCTACACCTTCAAGCGCGGCGACTACGTGATCGACGTGAAGAACGAGGTCGTCAACGAGTCGGGCGCCGCGGTCTCGCCGCGGCTGTACCTGCAACTGGTGCGCGACGGCGTGCCGCCGCCGGGCGAGTCGAGCGTCTACTCGACCTTCACCGGCCCGGCGGTCGATGACGGCAACAAGTTCCAGAAGGTCGACTTCAAGAGCATCGAGAAGCGCACCCCGGCGGACAAGCCCGACCACACCACCGAGTCGGACAGTGGCTGGGTCGCGATGGTCCAGCACTATTTCACCTCCGCCTGGCTGATCGACAAGGCCGATGGCAGCAAGCAGCCGCGCGAATACTTCACCGGCAAGACCGACATGACGAACCCGTCGACCGGCCAGAGCGCGCGGGTCTACTCGGTCGGCATGTTCGTGCCGCTCGGCGAGATCGCGCCCGGCGCGACCAAGGCGTTCGACGCCAAGCTGTTCGTCGGTCCGCAGGAAGAAGAGAAGCTCGCCAAGCTGGCGCCGCGGCTCGAGCTGGTCAAGGACTACGGCATCTTCAAGATCCTGGCCGAGCCGCTGTTCTGGCTGCTGACGCAGCTGCACAAGGTGATCGGCAACTGGGGCTGGTCGATCGTCGGCCTGGTCGTGCTGCTGAAGATCGCGTTCTACTGGCTCAACGCCAAGGCCTACGGCTCGATGGCCAAGATGAAGGCGATCAACCCGAAGATCACCGCGATGCGCGAGCGGCTCAAGGACAAGCCGCAGGAGATGCAGCAGGAGATGATGCGCATCTACCGCGAGGAGAAGATCAACCCGCTCGGCGGCTGCCTGCCGATCTTCGTGCAGATGCCGTTCTTCATCTCGCTGTACTGGGTGCTGCTGTCGACGGTGGAGATGCGCGGCGCGCCGTGGATCGGCTGGATCACCGACCTCTCGGCCAAGGACCCGTACTTCATCCTGCCGATCCTGATGACGCTGACCAGCCTGCTGCAGACCTGGCTGAACCCGACGCCACCCGATCCGGTGCAGGCCAAGATGATGTGGTTCATGCCGCTGATCTTCTCGGTGATGTTCTTCGTGTTCCCGTCCGGCCTGGTGCTGTACTGGCTGACCAACAACATCCTGTCGATCGCGCAGCAGTACGTGATCAACAAGCGGCTGGGCGTGCTCGGCAAGTAGACGCGCCGTCGCCGCGATGCTGCCGCGCCACCACGAGCCGATCGTCGCCGTCGCGACGGCGAGCGGGCGCGGCGCGGTCGGCATCGTGCGGGTCTCGGGGCCCGACCTCGGCGCCTTCATCGGCGCGCTGCTCGGTCGCCCGCTGCTGCCGCGCCACGCGACCTACCTGCCGTTCACCGACGCGAGCGGCGCGCCGATCGATCGCGGGCTCGCGATCCACTTCCCGGCGCCGCACTCGTACACCGGCGAAGACGTGCTCGAACTGCAGGCCCACGGCGGCCCGGTCGTGCTGCAGCTGCTGCTCGCGCGCTGCTTCGAACTGGCCGCGACGAACCTGCCGGGCCTGCGTCTGGCGGAGCCCGGCGAGTTCACCGAACGCGCCTTCCTCAACGACAAGCTCGACCTCGCGCAGGCCGAGGCCGTCGCCGACCTGATCGAAGCCAGCACCGAGGCGGCCGCGCGCTCGGCCGGGCGCTCGCTGACCGGCGCGTTCTCGGCCGAGATCAACGCGCTGCGCGATCGGCTGATCGAGTTGCGCATGCTGGTCGAGGCCACGCTCGACTTCCCCGAAGAGGAGATCGACTTCCTCGAGAAGGCCAATGCGCGCGGCCGGCTGCAGGCGATCGCCGCGCAGGTCGACGCGGTCCTCGACCGCGCGCGCCAGGGCGCGCTGCTGCGCGAGGGCATCACGGTCGTGCTGGCGGGGCAGCCGAATGTCGGCAAGAGCTCGCTGCTCAACGCGCTGGCGGGTGCGGAGCTGGCGATCGTCACGCCGATCGCCGGCACCACGCGCGACAAGGTCAGCAGCACGATCCAGATCGAGGGCGTGCCGGTTCATGTGATCGACACCGCCGGGTTGCGCGACTCGACCGACGAGGTCGAGCAGATCGGCGTCGCACGCAGCTGGAGCGAGATCGAACGCGCCGACGCCGTGCTGCTGCTGCACGACCTCACGCGCGTCGGCGAGCCCGCCTACGAAGCCGGCGAGGCCCATATCGCCGCACGGCTGCCGGCGGCGCTGCGCGCCAGCGACCGGCTGCTGCACGTCTTCAACAAGGCCGACGCCGTGCCGGCGGGGGAAGCCGGGGCGAGCGGCCTGACGGTGTCGGCCCGCACCGGCGCCGGCATCGGCGCGCTGCGCACGACGCTGCTCGAACTGGCGGGCTGGCACGCCCAGCCCGAGGGCCTGTTCATCGCCCGAACCCGCCACGTGCAGGCGCTGCGCGAGACGCGCGAGCACCTGGCATCGGCGTTGGCGCAGGCGGCGCGCGCCGACGCGGCGCTCGATCTGCTCGCCGAGGAACTGCGCCTGGCGCACGACGCGCTCGGCGCCATCACTGGCGCGTTCACGCCGGATGACTTGCTCGGCGAAATCTTCAGCCGCTTCTGTATCGGCAAGTAGTTCAGACCAGCGGCTTTTCCTCGGTCGGCACTGGCGCGGCTTCGTCCGGCACCTTCGCGACATCGGAGGCGTGGTGCTCCATGTGCGTCTTCTTGCCCGGCTGCGGGGTCTTGTCGGCGCCGGGCGCGATCGCCTCGCCCTGATGCTTCTTTTCCTGCTGGACTTTCTTGTCGTGGGCGATGTTGCGCGGGTCGGTCATGGGATGCTTTCGTGGAGTGAGTCCGCATCTTCCCTGCCCCCAGGTGCCCTGCGGGTAGGACAAGCCGACGTTGACGCCCGGCCGAGGCGACGCCTGCTCAGGCGGCGACGCCCAGGATCACGCTCGACGCCTTGAACACCGCCGTCGCCGCGGCCCCGATCTTCAGCCCCAGCGCGTCCGCACTGGTGTTCGTGACGACCGCGGCCACGCTGCCGCCGCCGGGCAGCGTCAGCACCACCTCGGTGTTGACGGCGCCCGGCAGCACGCGGGTCACGGTCCCGGCGAGCTGGTTGCGCGCGGACAGGCGCACGTCGCCGGCGTCGGTCATCAGCAGGATGGACGAGGCCTTCACGAGCGCGAACGCCTTCGCGCCGACCTCGAGCCCGAGCTCGGTGCGGCTCTCGCGCGTGACGGTCGCGATGATGTTCAGCCGGCCGATCACCTGCAGCTCGATCTCGTCGTTGATCGCGCCGCTGCGCACGGCACGCACAACGCCGGCGAACTGGTTGCGGGCACTGGTCTTCATCGCCATGCTCTCCATCAGCGCGTAGTCGTCGGTCAGGCCGCGCGCCTGGCGGTTCAGGCGCGCGACGAAGCGGGCGTGCTCGTCGCGCACCAGTTCGAAGTTGCGCACCAGCTTCTCGCCGCGCGGCGTCAGGCGCGTGAAGCCACCGCCCTTGCCGCCGGCCGCGCGTTCGAGCAGCGGCTCGCCCGCCAGGTTGCTCATGTCCTCGATCGCGTTCCAGGCGCCCTTGTAGCTCAGGCCGACGACCTTCGCGGCCTGCGTGATCGAGCCGACCCGCGCGATCTCGGCCAGCAGCGCGACGCGCCGCGCCCCGGCCAGGTTCTGGCCGCCGAGGTCGAGCCAGAGGTCGGCCCCGACCGTCAGCGCCGGCGCGGCGGACCGGGCGCGGCTCATGGCACAGGCCCGCGCGCCGCACGCGGCGGCACGAGCCGCTCGACGGCCGCGGGGGCGTCGGCGATGCGGCCGTCGCGGAGGTACAGCGCCGCGTCGCCGAACCACCCGAGATCGTCCGGGTCGTGCGTGATCATCAGCACCGGGATGTCGATGCGCCGCAGCAGCGTGTCGAGCTCGGCGCGAAGGCGGTCGCGCAGCGCCGGATCGAGCGCGGAGAGCGGTTCGTCGAGCAGCAGCGCGCGCGGCGAATGCACCAGCGCCCGCGCCAGCGCGGTGCGCTGGCGCTGGCCGCCGGAGAGTTCATCGGGCCGCTGGGCTGCGACCTCGGTCAGTTCGAACGCCCGCAGCGAGCGTTCGACCGCCGCGTCGTCGTCGCCCCGCGCCGGCGGGTTGCGCCAGCCACGCTTGAGGCCGAACGCGATGTTCTGGCGCACGTTCAGGTGCGGGAACAGCGCGTAGTCCTGAAACAGGTAGCCGAAGCCGCGTTCGCGCGCCGGCCGGTCGATGCCGGCGTCGGCATCGAACAGCGCCGCGCCGTCGAACGCGATGCGGCCGCGATCGGGCGTGACCAGCCCGGCGATCGCCTGCAGCGTCAGCGTCTTGCCGGCACCGGACGGCCCGAAGATCACCGTGCGTCGCACGGTCGTGTCGAAGCGCACGCGCAGCTCGAAGCTGCGACGCGCGCTGCGCACGGTCTTGACGATGTCGACCTGGAAGCTCATCGCGCTGCGGCCGTCCGGCGCGGTGCGAGACGCCCGGCGGCGAGCAGCACCACGATGCAGGTCACCGAGGTGATCGCGACCAGCAGGTTGGCCGTGTCGTCCTGCCCCGCCTGCACCGCCTCGTACACCGCGACCGACAGCGTCTGCGTGCGGCCCGGAATGCTGCCGGCGACCATCAGCGTGGCGCCGAACTCGCCGAGCGAGCGTGCGAACACCAGCAGCGTGCCGGCCAGGATACCCGGCCACGCCAGCGGCAGCGTGACGCGGCAGAACAGCGCCCACTCGCCGAGGCCCAGCACGCGCGCCGCGTTCTCCAGCTGCGGATCGACCGCCTCGAACGCGGTCCGCGCCGCCTTCAACACCAGCGGGAACGCGACGATCGTCGCGGCGATCACCGCGCCCTGCCACGTGAAGATCAGGTGGATGCCGAGGTGCTGTTCCAGCCAGCCACCGAGCCAGCCGCGCCGGCCGATCACGACCAGCAGGTAGTAGCCCAGCACGGTCGGCGGCAGTACCAGCGGCAGCGTCAGCACCGCATCGACGAACTCGCGACCGGGGAAGCGGCGTCGCGCCAGCAGCCAGCCTGCCGCGACGCCCAGCACCAGGTTGATGGCCGTCGCCCACGCGGCGACCTTGAGCGTGAGCGCGAGCGTGATCCAGATCGGGGTGTCCATGCGGTGCGTGCTCAGGGCCGGCTGAAGCCGTGGCGCGCCAGCACCGCCTGCGCCGTGGGCGTCGCGAGGAAGGCGAGGAACGCGCGCGCCGCCGCCGGGTTCGGCCCGCCGGCGACCACGGCGACGGGATACGTGATCGCCGTCCCGGTCGGCACCGTGGCCACGACCTTCACCTTGTCCTTCAGCACCGCCGCGTCGGTCGCGTAGACGAAGCCGGCCTCGACTTCGCCGCGCGCGACATAGTCGAGCGCTTGGCGCACGCTCTGCGCCAGCACGGCCTTGGGTTCGACGACGGGCCACAACGCCGAGGCTTCGAGCGCACCGCGGGCATAGCGGCCCGCCGGCACGCTGGCCGGGTTGCCGATCGCGACGCGCCGGACCGCGGCCTGCGCCAGATCGGCTGGCGCCTTCAGGCCGAGCGCGCCATCGGTCGGCGCGATCATCACCAGCGTGTTGCCGACGAAGTTGCGGCGCGTGCCCGGCACGAGCAGCCGTTGCCGGTCCGCGCGGTCCATCGCGTCCTGGTCGGCCGACGCGAACACGTCGACCGGCGCACCCTTCGCGATCTGCGCAAGCAGCGCATCCGACGCCGCGAAGTTGAAGACGACGGCGGTGCCCGCGTGCTGCGCCTCGAACGCCGGCCCGAGTTCGCGGAACGCGTTGGTCAGGCTGGCGGCGGCCGAGACGGTGAGGTCGGCGGCGTGCGACACCAGCGCCAGCGGCAGCGCCACGGCAGCGAGCAGAAGCCGGACAACGAAGCGGGTGTGCATGGGACCGAAATATAACGGAGTACATAACGGTTGTTGAGGGTGCGGGCGAGCAGGACAGACGGGCCAATCCCGCGGACAGGGGGCGGCCCCCCACGCTTGCAGGCACGCGCGACGCCCATGCGCGCGCCCATAATCGCGGAGCACGAGCGTCGCATGCATGCCGTCGCCGTCGTTGGGAGGTACCTCATGATGGAAATCGACGAACTGGTCCAGGCAATCCAGACCCTCAACGCGGAGGACGCGTTCCGAGCACGCCTGAGCCTCGAGCAGTGGCGCAGCATCGCGCCGTACCTGACGCGCCACGAGATCCGCGCCGGTGACCTGCTGATCAAGCAGGGCGACGCCGACCGCTCGATGTACTTCCTCGCGCAGGGCAGCCTGCAGATCTTCGTGACCGGCGGCCCGCCGGGCAGCAACCGCATCGCGATCCTGCGCACCGGCTCGGTCGTCGGCGAGCCCGGGCTGTTCGGCGACAGCCCGCGGATGGCCAACGTCGAGGCGATGACGCCGTGCGTGGTCTACGCGCTGCGCGTGCCGCGCCTTGAGGAACTCGCCCAGCGCCTGCCCGCCCTCGCGCTCGAACTGTTGCGCGCCGCTGGCGGCGTGATGGCGACGCGGATGCGCGCCAACCTCGCGAAGCAGACGCCGTTCAGCTGACCGCGAACGCGCCGAGCACGCGCACCGGCGCGTCGGGCCGGCCTTCGATCACGCATCCGGCGCCCATGTCGGCGAACTGGCCGGTCAGTGCGGTGATGTTGACCTGGTGCGTCACCCAGACCTCGAACCGCCCGGCCGGGATCGTCGCCGCGGCGGTGGCGAGCGCCGCGGTCTGGCGCTGGCGCGCCGCGTCGTCGCCGAAGAACGAGTTCAGTGCCGGCCACGGCTCGACCTTGCCGAACGCGAGGCGGGCGGTGTCGACGCAGCGGCACCACGCGCTGCTGCGCACCCGCGCCGGCACGAGCCCGTGCGTGCGCGCCCACGCGCCGATGCGCTGCGCGAGCTGACGGCCCGGGTCGCTGAGGTTGCGCTGCGTGCTGCAGTCGTCGAGCCGGAAGCCCGGCGGGTCGCCGACGCCTGGGTCGGTCGTCGCGTGCCGCAGCAGCAGGATGACGCCGCCCGCGCGCAGGCGCTCGACCAGGGCATCGGCGGGCGCGGCGATCGTCGTACGAACAAGCGCCGGGCCGACCAGCGGCGCGGCGGCGAGGCGAAGGAGGTCACGTCGTTGCATCGCGCGCATGCTGCCGGAACGCGGCAACCTTGCGACGGACAGGGTCGCGCTACTTCTTGCCGAGCAGCCGCCCTTCGGCGAGCGCCAGCGCCTCCGGCTTGCCGGCCAGCACCAGCGTGTCGCCGGCCGCCAGCACCATCGACTCGTCCGGCTTGACGACCGCGCCGCTCGCGCGCCGCACCGACGCGACCGACACGCCGACCGCGTGCAACGCCTGTGCCGCGAGCGTCTGGCCGAGGTGGCTGCCGGCGGCCGGCAGCGTGACGCTGAGCAGCCGCGCGGTCTTCATTTCGTCGACGGTGTCGTCGTCGGCGCCGTGGAAGTAGCCGCGCAGCAGGCCGTAGCGCGCGTCGCGCTGGTCCTGCACGACGCGGATCACGCGCCGCATCGGCACGCCGACCAGCGCCAGCGCGTGGCTCGCGAGCATCAGCGAGCCCTCGATCGCCTCGGGCACGACCTCGGTCGCGCCGGCGGCCTGCAGGCGTTCGATGTCGGTGTCGTCGATCGTGCGCACGATCACCGGCACCTTCGGTGCGTGCTCCTGCACCAGCCGCAGGATCTTCAGCGCCGACGCGGTGTCGGCATAGCTGACGACGACTGCGCTGGCGCGTGCCAGGCCGGCCGCCATCAGGCTCTGCAGCCGCGCCGCGTCGCCGAACACCACGCTCTGGCCGGCGGCGGCGGCCTGGCGCACGCGGTCGGGGTCGAGGTCGAGCGCCATGTACGGGATCTTCTCGCCGTCGAGCAGGCGCGCCAGGTTCTGGCCGCTGCGGCCGTAGCCGGCGATGATGATGTGGGCCTCGGCGTTGATCGAGCGCTTCGCGATCGTCGTCATCGCGACCGACTGCATCAGCCAGTCGTTCGCCGACAGCCGCATCACGATGCGGTTGCTGTACATGATCAGGAATGGCGTCGCCAGCATCGACAGCACCATGCTGGCCAGCACCGGGCTCTGCAAATTGGGCGGCAGCAGCCCGCCGTCGGTGGCGAGCGCGAGCAGCACGAAGCCGAACTCGCCCGCCTGCGCCAGGTACAGGCCGGTGCGCAGCGCCACGCCGGGTGCGGCGCCGAACAGGCGCGCCAGCAGCGTCACCAGCACGAACTTGAAGACCACCGGCGCCACCGTCATCGCCAGCACCAGCGGCCATTGCCGCCACACGGCCTCGGCGTCGAGCTTCATGCCGATCGTGATGAAGAACAGGCCGAGCAGCACGTCGTGGAACGGCCGGATGTCGGTCTCGACCTGGTGCTTGTACTCGGTCTCGGCGATCAGCATGCCGGCCACGAACGCGCCGAGCGCGAGCGACAGCCCGGCATGCTCGGTCAGGTAGGCCAGCGCCAGCGTCACCAGCAGCAGGTTCAGCACGAACAGCTCTTCGCTCTTCAGGCGCGCGACGATCGTCAGCCACCAGCGCATCACGCGCTGGCCGCCCACCAGCAGCACGGTCAGCAGCGCGGCCGCCTTCAGCCCGGCGATCGCCAGCGCCTCGAGCAACTGGGCCGGCGGCGAGCCCAGCGCCGGGATCAGCACCAGCAGCGGCACCACGGCCAGGTCCTGGAACAGCAGCACGCCCATCACGCGGCGGCCGTGCTCGCTCTCGAGCTCGAGCCGCTCCGCCATGAGCTTGACGACGATCGCGGTGCTGCTCATGGCGAGCGCGCCACCGAGCGCGACCGAGCTCTGCCAGTTCAGCCCCCACGCGCGCCCTGTCATCGCGAAGCCCCAGCCGAGCAGCAGGTTGCCGGCTACCGCGGCGACGATCGTCAGCGCGACCTGGCTCAGGCCGAGCCCGAACACCAGCTTGCGCATGCTCTTCAGCTTCGGCAGGTTGAATTCCAGCCCGATCACGAACATCAGGAACACGACGCCGAACTCGGCCAGGTAGCTGACCCGCGCGGTGTCCTTCGCCAGCGCCGTGGCGTTCGGGCCGATCAGCACGCCGACCGCCAGGTAGCCCAGCATCGGGGGCAGCTTGGCCATGCGGCACACGACCACGCCCGCGACCGCGGCCACGAGGTAGAGCAGCACCAGACCGAGCGGGGAAGAGATCATCGTCGAGGGGATTGCAAGCGGCGTGCCCCGGGCGGTCGGCGCGCGCAGGCAGGGTCATAGAATCGACCGATCCTACTGGACCCCCCGCCGGGCTCCTATCCGTACAGTGCCTGCCCAAGCCTCATTTCCCGACTTCGACGCGGACCGCGCGCTGCAACTCGCGCGCGAGACCTTCGACATCGCCGCGCAGGCGCTGCTCGCGCTGAAGGCGCGCCAGGGCGAGGGCTTCACGCGAACCTGCCGCGCGATGCTCGAGTGCCGCGGCCGCGTGGTCGTGATGGGCATGGGCAAGAGCGGCCATGTCGGCCGCAAGATCGCCGCGACGCTCGCGTCCACCGGCACGCCCGCGCTGTTTGTGCACCCCGGCGAGGCCAGCCATGGCGACCTCGGCATGGTCGCGCCCGGCGACGTGGTGCTCGCGATTTCCAACTCCGGCGAGAGCGACGAGCTCGGCGCGATCATCCCGGCCCTGAAGCGCCTGGGCGTCACGCTGGTCGCCATGACCGGCCGGCCCGACTCCACGCTCGCCACCGCCGCGGACATCACGATCAGCAGTGCCGTCGACCAGGAGGCCTGCCCGCTCAACCTCGCACCCACCACCAGCACCACCGCGCAGATGGCCCTCGGCGACGCGCTGGCGGTCGCGCTGCTCGACGCGCGCGGCTTCCGCGAGGAAGACTTCGCGCGCTCGCACCCGGGCGGCAGCCTCGGCCGCAAGCTGCTGATGCATGTGCGCGACCTGATGCGCAGCGGCGCCGACGTGCCGCGCGTGACGCCCGAGACGGCATTCACGGAGATGCTGCGCGAGATGACCGGCAAGGGGCTGGGCTTCACCGCCGTAGCCGACGCCGACGGCGCCGTGCTCGGCATCTTCACCGACGGCGACCTGCGCCGCCTTATCGAGCGCGGCGCCGACCTGCGCGCGCTGCGGGCCGCCGACGTGATGCATCCATCGCCCAAGCTGATCCACGCCGACGCGCTCGCGGTCGAGGCCGCCGACCTGATGGAGCTGCACCGGATCACCAGCGTGCTGGTCGTCGACGCCGCCGGCCGGCTCGCCGGCGCGCTGAATTCGAACGACCTGATGAGAGCGAAGGTCATCTGACGATGACGGGCGAAGGTCATCCGACGATGCCGGGCGAAGGTCATCCGACGATGCCGACGGCGCTGACCCCGGCGCTCGCGCTGCCGCCCGAGCTGCTGCTGAAGGCGCAGGGCATCCGCTGGGCGATCTTCGATGTCGACGGCGTGCTGACCGACGGCCGCCTCTACATCGGCGAGCACGGCGAGGCCGTGAAGGCGTTCTCGACGCTCGACGGCCACGGCCTCAAGCTGCTCGCGAAATACGGCATCGTGCCGGTCGTGATCACGGGCCGCGATTCGCCGGCGGTGCGGCGCCGGGTCGCGGACCTCGGCATCGCCCACGCGGTCTACGGCGCCGCCGACAAGCTCGCCGCCGCGTATGCGCTGATGGCGCAGCTCGGCCTCGGCTGGGACACGCTGGCCGCGATGGGCGACGACTGGCCCGACCTGCCGCTGCTGACCCGCGCCGCGTTCGCATGCGCGCCGGCCAACGCCCACCTCGAGGTGAAGGCGATCGCGCACCACGTGACCACGGCCCGCGGCGGCCACGGCGCCGCACGCGAGTGCTGCGACCTGCTGCTGACGGCCGCCGGCCGCTACGCCGACGCGCTGCGCGACCACCTCGTCACGCTCGACGGCGGCACCGCGCCGTGAACGCCATCGCCACCCCGCCGCCCGCGCCCTGGCAGCGGCGCGCATCGTGGTACCTGCGCGTGATCGACGCGGCCTCGACCTACCTGCCGCTGCTGCTGATGGCGGTGCTCGCGCTCGGCACCTGGTGGCTGGTGAAGAACACGCCGCTGTTCGAGAACGACCGCGTCATTGCGCCGCCGCGCCACGAACCCGACTACACGATGACCCAGTTCCTGGTCCAGCGCTTCGGCGCCAACGGCGCGATGCGGGTGCAGATCGAGGGCGACCTGATGCGCCACTACCCCGACACCGACACCATCGAGATCGACAACCCGCGCATCCGCGCGATCGGCGACGACGGCCGCGTCACGCTCGCGAGCGCGCGCCAGGCGCTGTCCAACCGCGACGGCAGCGAGGTGCAGCTGACCGGTGGCGCGCACGTGGTGCGCGAGGCCACGGCGAAGGACGCGGCGATCGACTTCCGCGGCGAGTTCCTCCACTATTTCCAGTACACCGAGCGCGTGCGCTCCCACCTGCCGATCGTCGTGACGCGCGGCAGCTCCGAGGTCCGTGCCGATGCGATGGAATACGACAACCTGTCCGGGCTGCTCAGCCTCAAGGGCCACGTGCGTGGCGTGCTGATGCCGCCGGGAGCCAGGAAGTGAGCGCGCCGCTCGTCTTCATCACCGGCGCGTCCAGCGGCATCGGGCAGGCGCTGGCGCTGCGCTTCCATCGCGCCGGCTACCGGCTCGCCCTGGTCGCCCGCCGCGCGGCGGAGCTGCAGGGCTGGGTCGACGCGCAGGGCATCGCCGCCGACCGCGCCACCGTCTACGCAGCCGACGTGCGTCAGGTCGATTCGATCGTCGGCGCCGGCCACGCCTGCATCGCGGCCCAGGGTGTGCCGAACGTCGTGATCGCCGCCGCGGGCATCAGCATCGGGTTCGACACCGCCGAGTTCGCCGACCTGGAGGTGATGCGCACCGTGTTCGAGACCAACAACCTCGGCACCGCGGCCACGTTCCACCCGTTCGTCGGGCCGATGACGGCGCGCCGCAGCGGCACGCTGGTGGGCGTGGCGAGCGTGTCGGGCATCCGCGGCCTGCCCGGCCATGGCGCCTACAGCGCCAGCAAGGCTGCCGTCATCAGCTTTTGCGAGAGCCTGCGGGTCGAGCTGGCCGGACAAGGCGTCAAGGTGGTCACGATCGTGCCGGGCTACATCGACACGCCGCTGACCCGCGGCAACGCATACGGCATGCCGTTCCTGATGCCGGTCGAGGCGTTCGCCGATCGGGCCTTCCGCACCATCGATGCCGGCACGAGTTACCGCGTGATTCCATGGCAAATGGGTCTTGTCGCGAAAATGCTGCGGCTGCTGCCGAACGCGCTGTACGACAAGGTCGTCAGCGGCCGTGGCCGCAAGGCCCGCCAGACCCGCTGAGCGCGGCGCGCGCCCATGAAAAAAGCGGTGGGCTTTCGCGCCACCGCTTTCAGAGTCGATCCGGTTTCGGCTCAGTAGCCGCCGCGGCCACCGCCGCCGCCGCCACCCGAACGGCTGCCGCCGCCGCCGCCGTAGCCGCCGCCACCGCCGGAGCGGCCACCGCCACCGCCGCCGTAGCCGCCACCACCGCCGCCGCCGAAGCCGCCGCCGCCACCGCCCGAACGGCCACCGCCGCCGAAGCCGCCACCGCCGCCACCCGGACGCCCGCCGCCGAAGCCGCCCGGACGCTCTTCGCGCGGACGGGCCTCGTTGACGACGATCGCACGGCCGTCGAGGGCCTGGCCGTTCATGCCGTTGATGGCCGACTGCGCTTCCGCATCCGAACCCATCTCGACGAAACCGAAGCCCTTGGAGCGACCGGTGTCGCGATCCATCATGACCTTGGCCGACGAGACGCTGCCGTACTGCGCGAACGCTTGCTGCAGATCCTCGTCACGGATGTTGTAGGAGAGATTACCGACGTAGAGTTTGTTGCCCATGGGAGAGCCCCTTTCCATTTCCTGAAGACCATGTGGAGCTTCTACCCATCGTGAACCATTCAAGCGAAGGCGCTGCTTCCATACACAGATTTGTGAATATAAGTGAATTGCACGAAACCGCGCAGGAACCGCTTGAATAAAGTGTTGTTTTCGGGCAAGCAAGTATCAACCCGAATATCAACCCGTTCACAGCCGACCCTTCACAGGGCCACCGCTATGATCCGGCTCGCCTGTTGGTCCCCCTGAACGAGCCTTCCCGATGCCCGAGCGCGACCCGTTGAGCGCCCTCAGCCTGGTGCTACGCAGCGTCGACGCGCTGCGCAATGCCCGCGCGCTGTTCGTGCTGCTCGGCACGTTCGCGATCGCCGGCATCCTGGTCGCGATGGCCGAAGCGTCGCTGGCGCGCGACGCCGGCTGGTGGGGCCCGGTGCAGGCCGGGGCCGCGCTGTTCGTCGCGTTCTACGGCGGCAACGCGGCCGGCATCCTGGTGATGGACGACGCCCGGGGACGCCCGGTGCGCGAGGTGCCCGAAGCGTTGCGCGCCTCGCTGGCCCGCGCGCACCGGCTGCTGCTGGTGCTGGCCTTGTGGATCGTCGCCTACGGGGTCGTCGCCGCAGGCGTCTGGGTCCTGTTCTGGCTCAGCCGGGCGGCCGTGACCGGGGCGGTCGTCGGCCCGCTGCTGTTCGGGCTGGCCGTGCCGGTCGGCGTGGTCGTCTCGGGTCTGGCGGCGGTCACGGCGATGGCCGTCGTCGTGCCGTTGTCGGCGCCCGCGGTCTGGTCCGGTGCCGGCGTGGGCCGGGTCGTCGCCGGCCTGGTCCGCGTGATGCGTCGGCGGCTGCCGATCGCGGCGCTGCTGGCGGCCGTCGTCAGCCTGTTGACCGCGGCGATGGGCGCGCTGGTCACCTCGGTGGTGATGATCGGCGGCCGGGTCGTGGCCGAACTGGGCGTGCGCGTGGTCGGCGTCGACGTGCCGGCGCAGCAGCTGACGGCCGGGCTGTTCGGCTACGGCCTGCGCAGCCTGGGGGCGGCAGGCGCGCCGACCGGCTCGACCGGCCACGCGGCGGCGGCCCTGGTCGGCGGCGGCGTCGTGTTCGCGATCGCGCTGCTGCTGCCGGGCCTCGTCTACCTGCGCGGCACCTGTGCGGCCTACTTGGCCTTGATCGACGACGATCCCGTGGCGCCATGACGGTGCGGATCGCCAGCCTGGTGCCGAGCCTGACGGAACTGGTCGTGGCACTCGGGCTCGGCGACGTGCTCGTGGCGCGTACCGGCTTCTGCATCCATCCGGCGCAGGTGCTGCGCACGGTGCCCAAGGTCGGCGGCACCAAGGACGTCAACCTCGCGAAGCTCGAACGTCTGGCGCCGACCCACGTGCTGGTCAACGTCGACGAGAACCGTCGCGAGACGGTCGACGCGCTCGCCACCTGGGCGCAGCCGCCGCAGGTCATCGTGACGCACCCGCTCGATCCCGAGGACAACCTCGCGCTGATCGATCAACTGGTCGCGCATTTCGGCGCGCTGCCCGGGGTGCACGAGCGCGCCGCCGCGCTGACCGGCACGCTGGCCGCCGAGCTCGCGCAGACTCGCCCCGAAGGCCGCGCACCACAGCGCGTGCTCTACCTGATCTGGCGCGAGCCGTGGATGACGGTCGCGCGCGACACCTACATCGCCCGCATGCTCGCCCGCGTCGGCTGGCACACGCTCCCCGCCGTCACCGGTGGCGCGTCCGGCGCCGCCCGCTACCCGGCCTTGCGCGGCGACGAGCCCTGGCTCGCCGACGTGGAACACGTGTTGCTCAGCTCCGAACCGTACCGCTTCGACGCCTCGCACCTGGCCGAAGCGCAGCGCCTGTGCCCGAACGCGCACGCGCGCCTCGTCGACGGGGAAATGCTGAGCTGGTACGGGCCCCGCGCGGTGCCGGGCCTGCGCTACCTGCGTGCCCTGGCCGACGCGGTGGCCTGACGAGACACAATTCGACATGGACATCTACAAGCCGCTGATCGCGTTGCTCGCCATCGTGAACCCGATCGGGGTGATTCCGTTCTTCATCCATTTCACCCACGGCTTCACCCGCGAGCAGCGCCACAACACCGCCCGGGTCGCCGGGATCGCGGCCTTCTGCGTGATCGCCGTCAGTGCCCTTGCGGGGCTGCGGATCATCGAGATGTTCGGCATCTCGCTCGCGTCGTTCCAGGTCGGCGGCGGGCTGCTGCTGCTGATGTCGGCGATCCAGATGTTGAATGCGCAACCTGCCGAGAGCCGCAAGGAAGACCTCGACCAGGGCGGCGACAAGGCCGAGACCGGCGCCAGCATCGCGATCGTGCCGCTGACCATCCCGCTGCTGACCGGGCCGGCGTCGATCTCGACGATGATCATCTACGCCGACAAGACGCGCCACTGGTGGCAGCTCGCGGTGCTGGTCGGCTACGGCGTCGTGATCGGGCTGGTGGTGTGGATCGCGTTCCGCCTGTCGGGCACGATCGCCAAGGCGCTCGGCCAGACCGGCATCAACGTGATGACGCGTCTGATGGGCCTGCTGCTCGCCGCGCTCGCGGTGGAGGTGATGTCCGACGGGCTGATCAAGCTGTTCCCGGCCTTGTCCGGCCTCAAATAGAACCATGAGCGACACGACCTACGACTACATCGTCTGCGGGGGCGGCACCGCCGGCTGCCTGCTCGCCAACCGCCTCAGCGCCGATTCGAGCAAGCACGTGCTGCTGGTCGAGGCCGGCGGCAACGACGACTACCACTGGATCCACATCCCGGTCGGCTACCTCTACTGCATCGGCAACCCGCGCACCGACTGGCTCTACGCCACCGACGCGGACCCGGGCCTGAACGGCCGCAGCCTGCGCTACCCGCGCGGCAAGGTGCTCGGCGGCTGCAGCAGCATCAACGGCATGATCTACATGCGCGGCCAGGCGCGCGACTACGACGGCTGGGGCGCCGGCGACGGCTACGGCGGCAACCCGGGCTGGAGCTGGGAAGAATGCCTGCCCAACTTCCTGAAGCACGAGGACTTCTACAAGGGCGCCGACGCCTTCCACGCTGCGCCCGGCTTCGACCCGACCGGCGCGCGCCCCGGCGGCGAGTGGCGCGTCGAGAAGCAGCGCCTGCGCTGGGACGTGCTCGACGCGTTCGCGCAGGCCGCGCAGCAGGCCGGCATCCCGCACAGCGAGGACTTCAACCGCGGCGACAACGAAGGCGTCGGCTACTTCCACGTCAACCAGAAGGCCGGCATCCGCTGGAACGCGACCAAGGCCTTCCTGCGGCCGGCGCAGCACAAGCGCGGCAACCTGCAGGTCTGGACCGGCGCGCAGATCGGCCGCGTGCTGATCGAGGATCGCGACGGCGCGCGGGTGGCGGTCGGCGTCGAGGCGCTGCCGGTCAACGGTGGCGCAGCCGTGCAGGCGCGGTTGTCGCCGGGCGGCGAGGTGATCCTTGCGACGGGCGCGGTCGGCACGCCGCAGGTGCTGCAGCTCTCGGGCATCGGCGACCCGGCGCTGCTGCAGCCGCTGGGCATCCCGGTCGTCCACGCGCTGCCCGGTGTCGGCCGGAACCTGCAGGACCACCTGCAGATCCGCGCGGTGTATGCCGTCGACGGCGTGAAGACGCTGAACACGATGGCCAACACGTGGTGGGGCAAGGCGCTGATCGGCATGGAGTACGCGTTCAAGCGCAGCGGGCCGATGAGCATGGCGCCATCGCAGCTCGGCCTGTTCACGCGCAGTGACGCGGGCCGGCCGCACGCCAACCTGCAGTACCACGTGCAGCCGTTGTCGCTCGATGCGTTCGGCGAGCCGCTGCACGGCTACAACGCATTCACCGCGAGCGTGTGCAACCTCAATCCCTCGAGCCGCGGCGCGGTGACGATCAGGACGCCGAACGCGCAGGACGCGCCCAGCATCGCGCCGCGCTACCTGAGCACCGACGAGGACCGGCTGATCGCCGCGAACAGCCTGCGGCTGACGCGCCGCATCGTCGCCCAGCCGGCGCTCGGCAGGTACCGTCCGAAGGAAGTGAAGCCGGGCGTGCAGTTCGAGACCGACGCCGAGTTGTGGAAGCTCGCCGGTGACATCGGCACGACGATCTTCCACCCGGTCGGCACCGCGAAGATGGGCCCGGCGGCCGACCCGATGGCGGTGGTCGACGCGCGCTTGCGCGTGCATGGGGTCGGCGGGTTGCGCGTCGTCGACGCGAGCGTGATGCCGCGCATCACCAGCGGCAATACCAACTCGCCGACGCTGATGATCGCGGAGCGCGCGGCGGGGTGGCTGCTCGCAGGAGCGTGAGGCGAACGCTGCGCCCGCGCGCAGCGTCGATCAGGACGCGGGCGGCTGCTCCGCGGCCTGCTCGGGCGCGAGGTGGCCGGACGCGTGGAACTGTCGGATCGCGACCCGCACCACATCCTCGGCGCTCAACTCGGGCCGGGTCTGCTGCAGGCGCGTCGCACAGATGCGAATCCAGTCGACCGAGTTGCGGCCGAGCATGTTGGAGGCGAGCTGCATGGCGGACTCCCGTCAGCTGAAGAGCCAGTTCAGGCGCGCCAGATACTGGCTCCACGAACGGTTCGGCAGGCTCGGCAGCGGCGTCGGCTGGCGCAGGCGGCGAAACGTGAGGCGGCTCGAGTTGTGCGGCAGGGTCGGCGCGCGGCGGCCGGTGTCGAACGAGGACATGGTCAGCTCCTGAATCCGACGCGGGGGTCGCGTTCGGTAAGGAGATGTTCCCTTGCGCTCCGGCCGCGGACTGCCGGACGTTTGTCGAATCCGCTGTAGGCGAATTCCTGCCTCAACCAGGGGGGCAGGCGGCGCCGTTCGAGATCCACGCCTCGACGAGCTGGCCGAATGCGGCCTGCGTGCCGGGCGCCGGCGTGCGGTTGGCGCCCGGGTTCCAGCCCCAGCCGACCAAGGTGTCGCGCGCCATGTGCTCGTGGATCTGCGCGAGCGACTTGTCGCCGTTGCGCCTTCGGTCCTTGATCTGCTCGCAGATCTGGCCGAGCGACTTGCCCTGCCATGCCATCGAGATCGGCGCCAGGTGCCACAGCGGATGCCCCGGCACGCCGGACGGCGCGAAGTTGGCGCCCTGGTGGCAGGTCATGCAGCGCAGCGCGGTCGCGCCCATGTCGGCCTGGCCGCGCACCACCATCGGCAGGTGCAGGTGCATGTCGTTGCCCTGCGTCGGGCGGTCGCCGTTCGGATGGCAGTTCAGGCAGCGCGGGCTCTGGATCACCTTGCCGGCCTCGACGAACAGTGCGCGCGAGCGCTCGGTCTTGTCGGCGATCGCGTCGAAGCTCTGCGGCGTGCGCAGTTCGACCGCCTGCGCGAATGCGCCGCCGCTCAGCAGACCCGTCATCAGCACCAGCGCCGCATCTCGTAGCGATCCTTGCATCGTCGAGCTCCTGCAGAATTTTCGATGCACCAGCATACTGCGGCATCCGCTTTTTCACAGGATGCCGGCCATGCCCTTCACCCTCAACGTCAACGGCCAGAACCGGACCGTCGACGCCGATCCCGAGACCCCGCTGCTGTGGGTCATCCGCGAAGACCTGGGCCTGACGGGCACCAAGTACGGCTGCGGCGTCGCGCAATGCGGCGCCTGCACCGTGCATGTCGACGGCGAGTCGCTGCGCTCGTGCTCGGCGCCGGCCGGCGCCATGGCTGGGCGCAAGATCACGACGATCGAAGGCCTGTCGTCGCGTGCCGCCCAGGCGGTGCAGAAGGCCTGGGTCGACCTCGACGTCGTGCAGTGCGGCTACTGCCAGTCGGGCCAGATCATGACCGCCACCGTGCTGCTGCAGCAGAACCCGAAGCCGACCGACACCGACATCGACCAGGCCATGGCCGGCAACATCTGCCGCTGCGCCACCTACCAGCGCATTCGCGCCGCGATCCACGCGGCGTCGAAGCAGCTGGCCGCCTGAGGAGCACCACGATGCATCCGCTGCTCCAGAGCCTGAACACCCCCGAACAGCGCGCCGAGCTCGACGCGGCGTTCGGCCTGCCGCCGCGCGCCGTCGTCGGCCGCGGCGTCACGCGCCGCGCCGTGCTCGCCGGCGGTGCCGGCACCGGCCTGCTGATCGCGGTCGGCGGGTTGCTGCCGTCCTCGGCGATGGCCGCCGCGCCCGGCCCCGAGGGCGCCGCCACCGGGCCGCTCGCGCCGAACCAGTTCGTCCGCGTCGGCACTGACAACCTCGTCACGATCGTCTGCAAGCACCACGAGATGGGCCAGGGCAACGCGACCGGGCTGGCCTCGATGGCGGCCGACGAGCTCGACGCCGACTGGTCGCTCGTTCGCACCGAGTTCGCGCCGGCCGATGCCAAGCTCTACGCCAACCTCGCGTTCGGCATGCAGGGCACCGGCGGCTCGTCGGCGATCTCCAATTCGTATCTGCAGATGCGCAGCGCCGGCGCGACGGCCCGCGCGATGCTTGTCGCGGCCGCTGCCGAGGCGTGGAAGGTGCCCGCCAGCGAGATCAAGGCCTCGAAGAGCGTGCTGACCCACGCCTCCGGCAAGCGCGCCACCTACGGCGAGATGGCCGCCGCTGCCGCGAAGCAGACGCCACCGGCGAACCCGGTGCTCAAGACCCCGGCGCAATTCACGCTGATGGGCAAGAGCGACGCGACGCCGCGCGTCGACTCGCTCGAGAAGTGCACCGGCAAGGCGACCTACACGATCGACGTCAAGCTGCCCGGCCTGCTGACCGCGGTGATCGCGTGGCCGCCGTCGTTCGGGGCGAAGCTGGTGTCGTTCGATGCGACCGACGCGAAGAAGGTCAAGGGCGTGACCGACGTGGTGCAGGTGGCCGAAGGCGTGGCCGTCGTCGCCACCGGCACCTGGGCTGCGCTGCAGGGGCGCCGCGCGCTGAAGGTGGTGTGGGACGAGGCCGAGAGCGGCAAGCTCGATTCGGACGCGCTGCTCGCGCAGTACAAGGCGCAGGCCGCCACCGCCGGCAAGCCGTTCGCGCGGCCCGCGAAGGACGCGCCTGCCGCGCAAGCGGTCGCGAAGACGATCGAGGCCGTCTACGAGTTCCCGTTCCTGGCCCACGCGACGATGGAGCCGATGAACTGCGTCGCCTGGCTGCACGACGGCATGCTCGAGACCTGGAGCGGCCACCAGTTCCCGACCTTCGACCACATGTTCGCCGCCAAGGCCGCTGGCCTGCCGATGGAGAAGGTCAAGCTGCACACGCTGGTCTCGGGCGGCAGCTTCGGGCGGCGCGCCAACGCGTACAGCGACTTCACCGTCGCCGCCGTCAACGTCGCCAAGGCCATCAACGGCCGCGCACCGGTGCGGCTCCAGTATTCGCGCGAGGACGACATGGGCGCCGGTCTGTACCGCCCGATGTACGTGCACGCCGTCAAGGCCGGCCTCGATGCGCAGGGCCAGATCGCCGGCTGGCAGCACACCGTGGTCGGCCAGTCGATCATGGCCGGCACCGCGATGGAGATGATGGTCAAGGACGGCATCGACCCCACGTCGGTCGAGGGCGTCTCGCCGTCGATCTATGCGTTGCCGATGCTGAGCGCCGACCTGCACACCACCACCGCGGCGCCGAAGCCGTTGTGGTGGCGCTCGGTCGGCAACACCCACACCGCGTACGTGATGGAAACGATGATGGACGAGCTGGCGCGCGCCGCGGGCCGGGACCCGCTCGCGTTCCGCCTCGCGTTGCTCGGCAAGAGCGACCGCGCCGCCGGTGTCCTCAAGCTCGCGGCCGACAAGGCCGGCTGGGGCAAGCCGACGCGCGCCGGCATGGCGCAAGGCCTGGCGGTGCACGAGTCGTTCGGTTCGTTCGTCGCGCAGGTGGCCGATGTGTCGATGAAGGACGGCAGGGTGAAGGTCGACCGCGTGGTCTGCGCGGTCGACTGCGGCATCGCCGTCAACCCGGACGTGATCAAGGCCCAGATGGAAGGCTGCATCGGCTTCGCGCTCGGCGCGCTCTACTACGGCGAGATCGAGGTCAAGAACGGCCGCGCCGCGCAGCGGAATTTCGACACGTACAAATCGCTGCGCATCCACGAGATGCCGAAGGTCGAGGTCTACATCGTGCCCAGCACGGTGGCGCCCAGCGGCGTCGGCGAGCCGGGGGTCCCGCCACTCGCGCCGGCCGTGGCGAACGCAGTCGCGCGCTTGGGCGGGCCGAGGGTGAGGCGGTTGCCGTTTGCTCGGGCGGGGCTGGTGGAGGCTTGAGCTCTCGGATCCTCGCTGATCACGGCTTGAGCGGCAAAGGCGCGGCCCGGCGGGCGGCGCCTTTGTTGCAACCGTGGAAGCTTTTCCGCCGACGCGCTCGACCGAGACACGCGACCTACGCGACCAGCGCAGGCCTCCCCACCTACACACGCGCGGCAGTTCGGCCGATTCGGCCGGCTGTTCGACGCGGGCATTCTCCGGATCACCGAGGCGCAGCCACCGAGCCCCGCGCCCGCCACTTCAGGAGAACGCCATGCTCTACACCATCGTCGTCGTCCTTCTCGCCCTCTGGGTGCTCGGCCTGGTGACCTCGTTCACCGCCGGCGGCCTGCTGCACATCCTGCTGGTCGTCGCAGTCATCGTGCTGGTCTACCAGCTCGTGACCGGCCGGCGCGGCGTCTAGCTACTCCAGCTTGCCGATGCGGCGCACCGCCTGCGTCATCGCGGCGGCGTCGCTGTCCCAATAGCGCTGGAACTCGGGCGCATCGAGGTATTCGATCGGACTGCCCGCCTTGGCGACGACCTGACGCACGGCCGGGTCCGTCGCCACCTTGGCGGCTGCCGCGCGCAGCCGTTGCACGATCGCGTCGGGCGTCTTCGCCGGCACGAACAGCGCCGACCATTGCGCGAAGCGCACCGCGTGACCGGTCTGCGTCAGGCTCGGCACACCGGGCAGCGCGGCCAGCGGTTGCTCGCCCCAGTGCGCGAGCGCGCGCAGCTTGCCGGCCTGGATCTGCTGCACCACGGTCGACGGGCCGCTGGCGATCGCGTCCACCTGGCCCCCCAGCAACGCAACGATCGCCGGCCCGGCACCGGTGTACGGGATGTGCGTCATCTTCAGTCCGGCATCGGCGCTGAGCATTTCCATCGGCACGTGCATCGTGCCGTAGTTGCCCGAGCTGCCGTAGTTGATCGCTCCGGGCCGCACCTTCGCATCGGCAATGAAATCGGCCAGCGTTCGCCACGGCGCATCCGCGCGCACGACCAGAACGGTCGGGTCCGCGGTGAAGCGCGCGATCGGCTTGAAGTCGTCGAGCCTGAATGCCGGCTTGCGCTCGAGCACGCGGTCGGCTTCGGGCAGGATCGAGATCGACGACAGGCTCAGCAACACGGTGTAGCCATCGGGCGCCGCGCGCGCCGCCTGGCCGATGCCCAGCGCACCGCCGGCGCCCGCGCGGTTCTCGACGACCACAGTCTGCTTGAGCTCGCGCGCCAGCGCCTCGGCGACCGGGCGTGCCACCGTGTCGGCCACGCCGCCGGGCGGGAACGGCACGATCATCGTGATCGGCTTGTCGGGCCAGGCCGGGGCTTGCGCGGCGGCCGGTCCCAGCACACTGCACAGCACGGCGCCGAGCAGGTACGTGCGGCGCGTGTTTCGCTGGGTCATCGGTTCGTCTCCTGAAGGGGTGGGGCGCGGTCAGACACAGCGGTTCTCGATCCGGCCGATGCCGTCGATCTCGATCCGCACCACGTCGCCGCGGCGCAGGAAGCTCGGCGGCGTCAGCCCCATGCCGACGCCGGCCGGCGTGCCGGTGGCGATCACGTCGCCGGGGTAGAGCGTGATGCCGCGCGAACAGGTCTCGATCAGCGTCGGGATGTCGAAGATCAGGTCGGTCGTCAGCCCGTCCTGCCGCAGCGTGCCGTTGACCCAGCAGCGCACGCGGGTCGCGGTGCCGTCGAGTTCGTCCGCGGTGACGAGCCACGGCCCCATCGGGCAGAAGGTGTCGAAGCTCTTGCCCAGGTCCCACTGCTGGTGGCGCATCTGCACGTCGCGCGCGGTCACGTCGTTGACGATCGTGTAGCCGAAGACGTGGCCGAGCGCATCGGCACGCGAGATGTTGCGGCCCTCCCGGCCAATCACGACGGCGAGTTCCGCCTCGTAATCGATCTGTGCGGAGACCGCGTCCCCCGGCAGCCGCACCTCGTCGTGCGGGCCGATCACGCACTCGGGCACTTTCGTGAACACGATCGGCCAGCCGTCGGCGTCGGGCGTGCTGGCCTTGAACACCGAGCCCTGCAGCTCCTTCGCATGCGCGCGGTAGTTGCGGCCGACGCAGAACAGGTTGCGGCGCGGGCGCGGCAGGGGAGCTTCGAGGGCGACGTTGGCCAGCGGCACGGCCGCGCCGGTCGCGGGCAGCGCTTCGCCGCGCGCGAGCGCCTCGATCAGTGGCAGCGCGCCGCGCTCGGCCTGCGCGGCATCGAGCGCGAACGGCAGCAGCGACAGCCCGTCCTCGGTCACGCGGCCGACTTCGCGGCGGCCGTCTCGGCGGTAGGTGGCGATGCGCAAGGGGGTCTCCAGCAGTTCGGCCCAAATGCTACCAATTGGCTACCAATCGACCATGCGCGTCAACCCGAACGGCACGACGCGCTCACCGCTTGATACGATGCGGGCACGATGGACAGCGCCGTGGCCCTGCGGGAAGCGATTCTCGAGAACCTGCGATCCCGCCACTGGCGGGCCGGCCACCGCATCCCCACCGAACGCGAGCTGAGCGGCCAGTTCGGCCTGAGCCGATCGGCGGTACGGCGCGTGCTGGCCGACATGAAGGACAAGCGCCTGATCATCCAGACGGTGGGCAGCGGCACCTACGTGAGCGACGAGGTCAACGAGGCGCTGGCCGCTGCCGCGAGCAGCGTCGGCCCGCTGCCGACCAGCCCGGCCGAACTGATGAGCGCGCGCGCCGTGCTCGAGCCGGCGATCGTCGCGATGGTCGTCGGCAATGCGACGTCGCTCGACTTCGCCCGCATGAACGAGTGCTGCGACAAGGGCGAGGCCGCGAAGACGCTCGAGCAGTTCGAGCACTGGGACGCACAACTGCACGAGGCGATCGCCGATGCCGCGCACAACAGCTTCATCTCGAAGGTGTTCCGGCTGATGAACCAGGTGCGCGAGCAGGGCGAGTGGGGCGCGCTGAAGCGCCGCAGCGCCACGCCGGAGCGGCGCCGCGAGTACCAGTCGGAGCACCGCGCGCTGGTCGCCGCACTGCAGGACCGCGATGGCGCGCGCGCGACGGCGCTGTGCCTTGCGCACCTCGACCACGTGCGGCGCAACCTGCTCGGGTTCTGAGCGCGCGTGATCGCGGCAGGGGCAAACCCGCTGTCGCATTGACCGCACCCGGGGCGCTCGCTATATTGGGCCGGCTGCGGCGACCTCCGCAACCAATTCATACCAATCGACGGTGCGACTGCGCCGATTCCCGGAGACAACGAATGACCGCAGCCCGTGTCCACGGCGTCCCGCGTCGCGCCTTCCTGGCCGGTGTCGGCGCAGCAGCGCTCGCGCTCGGCGCACCGTTCGCGGCGTCGGCACAGGAGTACCCGGCGCACCCGGTGCGCGTGATCGTGCCGTTCGCGCCCGGCGGGCCGGCCGACGTCTATGCGCGCTTCATCGCGAATCGGCTGCAGGAGTCGCTCGGCCAGACCTTCGTCGTCGACAACCGGCCCGGCGCCGGCTCGATCATCGGCACCGACGCGGTCGCGAAGAGCGCGCCCGACGGCTACACGCTACTGCTGATGTCGAACACGCACACGGTGAACGAATCGCTGATCCCGACCAAGCCGTTCCAGCTCATGCGGGACTTCGTGCCGGTCGCGCCGATCAACTACTCCGACCTGGTGCTGGTCGCGCGCAGCGGCCTGCCGGTGGCCAACCTTGGCGAGCTGCTGAAGCTCGCGAACGCGAAGCCGGGGAGCCTGTCGTACGCCTCGTCCGGCCCGGGCACGCCGTACCACATGGCCGGCGAGTTGTTCAAGGCGATGGCCGGGGTCTCGATCCTGCACATCCCGTACAAGGGCAGTTCCGGCGCCCGCACCGACGTGCTCGGCGGCCAGGTCGACCTGATGTTCGACGCGGTGCCGACGATGAGCGAGCACGTGCGCGCCGGCAAGGTCAAGGCACTCGGCACCACCGGGCTGACCCGCTCGGCCGTGATGCCCGAGGTGCCCACCGTCGCCGAAGCCGGTGTGCCGAAGTACGAGGCGACGATCTGGCTCGGGCTAATGGCACCGAAGGGCACGCCGCCCGCGGTCGTCGCGCGGCTGAATGCCGAGGTCGGCAAGATCGTCGGTGCGCCCGACACCGCGAAGGCGTGGAAGGCGCAGGGCGCGACGCCGATGGTGATGACGACCGCGGAGTTCGGCCGCTACCTGAACGAGGACATCGCGAAGTGGGCCCACATCGTGAAGGTCTCCGGCGCGAAGCCGGAGTGAGTGCCGGATGACGACCCCCACGTTGAACATCCTCTGCGCCGGTGCGGTGCAGGGCGTCGTCAAGGCGCTGCAGGCGTGCTTCGAGCAGGACGCCGGCGCGACGCTGCAGGCGCGCTTCGGTGCCGTCGGTGCGATGAAGGAAGCACTGCTGGCCGGCGAGCCGTGTGACGTGATGATCGTCACCGACGCGATGGTGGTGGCACTGCAGGCCGACGGCCAGCTGTCGAGCGCGGCACGCGCGCCGCTCGGCCGCGTGCGCACGGGGGTTGCGGTGCGCTCCGGATCGAACGTGCCGGACGTCACCACGCCCGACGCGTTGAAGACCGCGCTGCTGGCGGCGAGCGCGGTGTACTTTCCCGATCCGCAGCGCGCGACGGCAGGCATTCACTTCGCATCCGTCCTCTCACAACTCGGCATCGATGACGAACTCGCCGGGCGCGTGCGCAACTTTCCGAACGGCGCGACCTCGATGCGCGAACTCGCCGCCGACCCGAGCGCCGCGCCGATCGGCTGCACGCAGATCACCGAGATCCTCTACACGCCCGGCATCGCGCTGGCCGGCCCGTTGCCGGCCGCGTTCGAGCTCGCGACCGTCTACACCGCCGCGATCGCCGCACGCGCCGCGCAACCTGCGCTCGCGCAACGCTTCGTCGAGCTGCTGGCCGGGCCGCAGAGCCGCGAACTGCGCCGCGCCGGCGGCTTCGAGTTCGACTGACCGACACCCGCCCATGCCACCCGGAGTACCGATGACCCTCACCCGTTCGTTCGCCCGCGGCCTCGCCGCCGCCGCGCTCGCGCTGATCGCGGCCGGCACTGCCCACGCGCAAGCCTCGGCACCCGCGACCGCCGCCGTCGCGCCAGCCCCTGCTGCCGGCAAGGTCGGCGTGCTGTGGCTCGGCCAGTCGGCGTTCAAGATCACCACGCCGACCGGCAAGGTGATCGTGATCGACCCGTACCTGACCGCGAATCCGAAGACTCCCGAGGCCTACAAGAAGCTCGAGGCGCTCGGCAAGGTCGACCTGATCCTCGTGACCCACGGCCACCTCGACCACTACCTCGACGCGCCCGCGCTCGCCAAGCTGAACAACGCGCCGCTGTGGGCGCCGGCCGGGCTGTCGCAGTCCATGCAGACGCTGGGCGTGCTGCCGGTCGCGCAGGCCAACCGCATGAACAAGGGCGGCAGCATCCGCCCGTTCGGCCCGGCCGGCGTGCGCATCACGATGACCCATGCCGAGCACAGCTCGGAGCTGGTCTGGCGCAACCCGGCGACCGACAAGGACGAGACCCATGTCGGCGGCGAGCCGTGCGGCTTCGTCATCGAGTTCGAGAACGGCTTCAAGCTCTGGCACCTCGGCGACACCGGCGTGTTCGGCGACATGAAGCTGCTCGGCGAGATGCTCAGGCCCGACCTGCTGCTGATCCCGATCGGCGGCGGCCAGTTCGTGATGAACCCGGCCGACGCCGCCTACGCGACCCGCGAGCTGATCAAGCCGAAGATGGCGCTGCCGATGCACTACGGCACCAACGCCGCGCTGGTCGGCACGCCGGAGGAGTACAGCAAGGCACTGGGCAATGCGTCGGTGAAGGTGCTGGCGATCAAGCCGGGCGACGCGCTCGAATTCTGACCAGGAGACATAACGATGGACCGCCGTTCGATTCTCAGGACCAGCACCGCCGCACTCGGCGGCGCGCTCGCCGCCGGTTGCGCCTCGGTGGCTGCCGACGGCGGCAGCCCGCGCAGCCCGTTCAAGGTGGCGGCGGTCACGCTGCCGATCGTCGGCTCGGCCGAGGTGTTCCCGGTGCGGCGCATCTACTGCATCGGCCGCAACTACGCGGCCCATGCGCGCGAGATGGGCTCGGACCCGACGCGCGAGCCGCCGTTCTTCTTCCAGAAGCCGACCGACGCGGTGCAATACGTCGCGATCGGCACGACGGCCGACCACCCGTACCCGTCGCTGACCAAGAACTACCACTACGAGCTCGAACTCGTCGCAGCGCTGAAGAGTGGCGGCAAGAACATCCCGATCGAGCAGGCGCTGCAGCATGTCTACGGCTACGCGATCGGGCTGGACATGACGCGCCGCGACCTGCAGCGCGGCATGGGCGACCAGAAGAAGCCGTGGGAGATCGGCAAGAGCTTCGACATGTCGGCGCCGATCGGGCCGATCCATCCGGTGGCGATGACGAACCACATCACCAAGGGCAAGATCGAGCTGAAGGTCAACGGCCAGACCAAGCAGCTCGCCGACCTGAGCTACATGATCTGGAGCGTGGCCGAGCAGATCGCGCAGCTGAGCCAGGCCTTCGAGCTGAAGGCCGGCGACATCATCTACTCCGGCACGCCGGAGAACGTCGGCCCGGTCGTCAAGGGCGACGTGCTGGTCGGCCACATCGACGGGCTGCCCGAGCTGTCGGTGCGGATCGTCTGACGCTAGACTGCGCGCCATGGACCGCACGCTTCATACCGCCTTCGCCGACACGGCAGCGGGTGCGTGCGCGTCCTGCAAATCCAAAGAAAAACAGCGGCTCGTCTGACCGGAGCTCGCCGTTCCGTCAGATGTGTGACGGAACCGCAGCAGAGCCTCTTCTCCCTGATCTCAATCGCCCTCCTGCCCGCGCACCGCTGACGGTTTCCACCGTTCGGTCGTTCAGGAGTGGAAGCGATGACGATGAATTTCTCTGGCATCTGGGTGCCGTTGGTGACGCCGTTCGCACGCGACGGCACGGTCGATCACGCGGCCTTGCGCGGACTGGCGAAGCGCTGTGCCGACGCGGGTGTCGCCGGCTTCGTCGCGCTGGGCACGACCGGCGAGCCGTCGTCGTTGACAGAGGCCGAGCAGGACGCGGTGCTCGCGACGATCCTCGACGCGGCGGGCGGGACCCTGCCCGTCATCGTCGGCCTCGCCGGCAACCACGCGCCGGGCTTGCTGGCCCGCGCGAAGCACCTCGCCACGCTGCCGATCGCCGGGCTGCTGGTGCCGGCGCCGTACTACGTGCGGCCGGCGCAGGACGGCATCCGCGATCACTTCGTGCGCCTGGCCAACGCGAGCGCGGTGCCGCTGGTGCTCTACGACATCCCCTACCGCACCGGCGTGACGATCGCGCTCGACACGCTGCTCGCGCTCGCCGCGCACCCGAACATCGTCGCGATCAAGGACTGCGCCGGTTCGGTCGACACGACGCTGGCGTTGATCCGCGATGGCCGGCTGCAGGTGCTCGCCGGCAACGACATCGAGATCTTCGGCACGCTGTGCGCCGGCGGCGCCGGCGCGATCGCCGCGTCGGCCCACCTGCGGCCGCGCGCGTTCGTCGACGTGGCGCGCGCGCTCGCGCAGTGCCGGCTCGCCGACGCCCGTGCCGCCTGGCACGCCTTGGTGCCGCTGATCGCGGCGCTGACCAGCGAGCCGAACCCCGCGCCGGTCAAGGCCGCCCTGGCGCAACTCGGGCTGCTGCACGACGCCTTGCGCCCGCCGATGACGATGGCCAGCGCGGCGTTGCGTGAGCGGCTCGCGGCGCTGCCGCTGGCCTGAGGCCTATGCTGTGGGTGTCGGCCGACAGGGCGTCGCGCCCCTGTCCGGGGCCGGCGGCCCGCGCGACCGTCGACGATGTCGAAGCCCAGAACCCCGAAGGACCACCTCATGGCCACGCACACCCCGCACAAGCCGCACCGCACGAACGCCGAAAAGGCCGAGGACGATCCCGAACCCGGCATGCTGCCGGTCGAGCCCGACCAGGGCCCCGTGCCGCCGGCCATCCCCGAGGATCCGGAGCACGACCGCACGGTCGATCCGGAGGCGTGAACCCCTGCCCGGACCAGCGACCGCCGAACTCGACGCCTTGCTCGCGGACTCGAAACGGTCTTCCGAGCAGGACCTGACCCGTCAACGCAGCGCCGCCGCCCGCGCCAGCAGCAACTCGCGTTCGCGCGCATTGCGCGTCATCGCCGCGGCGCGTTCGAACTCGGCGCGCGCGTCGGCCGCGCGCCCGAGCTTGGCGAGCAGGTCGGCATGCACGCTGGGCAGCCAGTGGTAGCTCGCCAGCCGCGGGTCTTCGATCAACGCCCCGACCAGCGGCAAGGCCTCGGCCGGACCGTACGCCATGCCGATCGCGACCGCCCGGTTCAGCTCGACCACCGGCGACGGCGCGACCTGCACGAGCGCGTCGTACAGCGCGACGATCTGCGCCCAGTCGGTCGCGTCGGCGGTACGCGCCCGCGCGTGGCAGGCCGCGAGCGCGCCCTGCAGCGCATACGGCCCGCGCGCGCCGCCCAGCGCTTCCGAGCGGGCCAGCGCGGCGAGGCCGCGGCGGATCAGCAGCGGATCCCAGCGGCTGCGGTCCTGCTCCATCAGCAGCACCGGGCGGCCCTCGGCGTCGGTGCGCGCGGCGGTGCGCGAGGCCTGGATCTCCATCAGCGCCACCAGGCCGTGCACCTCCGGTTCGTCGGGCACCAGGCCGGCGAGGATCCGCCCGAGGCGCAGCGCCTCTTCGCACAGCGCGGGGCGCATCCAGTCGTCGCCGGCGGTCGCGGAATAGCCTTCGTTGAAGATGAGGTAGATGACTTCGAGGACCGAGCCGAGCCGCTCCGGCAGCGCCGCGGCGCGCGGCACCTCGAACGGCACCTTGGCCGCGGCGAGCGTGCGCTTGGCGCGCACGATGCGCTGCGCGATCGTCGGTTCGGGCACCAGGAACGCGCGTGCGATCTCCTCGGTCGCGAGGCCGCCGAGCAGGCGCAGCGTCAACGCGACCCGCGCGTCGGTGGACAGCACCGGGTGGCAGGCGGTGAACACCAGCCGCAGCAGGTCGTCGCCGATGTCGTCCTGGCGCGCGGCGTCGAGCGCGTCGACGAAGTCGGGCGTGACGTGGGCCTGCAGCGCGTCCAGGTCGGCGCCGAGCTCGTCGTGCTTGCGGGCGTGCAGTGCGTCGGCGCGCAGCCGGTCGAGCGCGCGGTTCTTCGCGGTGGTCATCAGCCAGGCGCCGGGGTTGTCGGGCAGGCCGTCGACAGGCCAGCGTTCGAGCGCGGTGACGAGCGCGTCCTGCGCCAGCTCCTCGGCCACGCCCACGTCTCGCACCAGCCGCGCGACGTGCGCGATGACCTTGGCCGATTCGATCCGCCAGACGGCCTCGATCGCACGGTGCGCGGCGGTGCTCACTTGCTGATGCGATCCAGCTCCCGCAGCCGCGCGATCGACTCGGTCTGCGGGAAATCGTCGATCTCGTACAGCGGCCGGACCTCGATCGTCGCCTCGACACCGCGTCCCATCGGCGCCGGGAAGCGCCGCGCCCACTCCATCGCCTCCTCAATCGAGCGCACCTGGATCACGGTGTACCCGGCGACCAGCTCCTTGGTCTCGGTGAACGGGCCGTCGACGACGCGGCGGCTGCCGTCGCGGCCGTAGTGGATGCGCCAGCCCTGTGCGCTGGGCTTCAGGCCGCTGCCGTCGAGCAGCACGCCGGCCTTCTGCAGTTCCTCGTGGTAGCCGGTCATCTCGGCCATCAGCGTGTCGTCTTCGGGAAAGATGCCGGCCTCGCTCTCGGCGGTGGCCTTGACGATGATGATGAAGCGCATGGGGAATCTCCGTGTCGATGCGGTTGCTGTCTCCCGTACGACGCGCCGGCCGCGGGCGGATCGACACGCAGCCGCCGTCGTTACATGCGCGCGGTCACGCCCAGCACGGTCCCAGCTGGCGGACTTCGACCGTGCACCACGCCGCCGCCGGGCACTCGGCCGCGATCGCGACAGCCTCGTCGCGCGTCTTGCAGTTCAGCAGGAAGAAGCCGCCGACCATCTCCTTGGCCTCGGCGAAGGGCCCGTCGACCAGGCTGGTGCGGCCGCCGCGCACCTGCACCCGGGTGGCGTTCCTGTCGTGGGCCAGCGACTCGACGCCGAGCAGCACGCCGCGCTGCTTGAGCGCCTCGGCGAACGCAAGCATCTGCGCATAGACCTGCTGGCCCGCCTCGAGCCCGCGCTCCTCGCGCTGGCCGCGCGGCTCCACGATCAACAGCATGTAGGACATCGGTGTCTCCGGAGTTCAGGGCGGCATTCTGCCGCGCGCCGGCCGGCTCGTTACAGCGGTTCGCATCTGATAGGGGTACGCCGCACAGACGCAACTGATCACAATTCGCCGCATGCGCGCGATCTTCATCAGCTACCGCCGCGACGACACCGAGGGCCACGCCGGGCGCCTGTTCGAAGACCTGTGCGATCGCTTCGGCAAGGGCTCGGTGTTCATGGACGTGGCCGGGATCGAGCCGGGGCGCGACTTCCGGCGCGTGATCGAGCAGCAGGTCTCGTCCTGCGGCGTGCTGCTGGCAGTGATCGGCAAGAACTGGCTGACCGTCGCCGACAAGCACGGCCAGCGCCGCCTCGACGACCCGTACGACTTCGTGCGCCTTGAAACCGCGAGCGCGTTGAAGCGCGACATCCCGGTCATCCCGGTGCTGGTGCACGACGCCGAGATGCCGCGCGCCGAGCAGCTGCCCGACGACCTCCGGGAACTGGCGTTCCGCAACAGCGTCGAGCTGAACCATGCGCGCTGGTCGTCCGACGTGCAATTGCTGATCCAGGCGCTGCTGCCGCATGTCGACGTGGAGCGAGCCGATCCGGCGGTGCGCTTCCCGGGCTGGGCGACCGCGTCGATCGCGGTGCTGGTGGCCGGCGGTGTGGGCTACGCGGCGTGGGACCACTTTGCGCCCGCGCCGCCAGCGGGCGACGAGCCGCCGGTCGCGTCGCCGGCCTCGTCCCCGAACTTGTCGGCAAGCGCGTCGGCCGCGGCGGCGGCGTCGGCCGCGCGGGGGGTCGCGCAGCCCGCGTCCGCGTCGTCGCTGGCGCGCGCCGCGTCGACGCCATCGGTTGCCGCGAGCGCCCCGGCGGTCGTGGCGACGGTCGGGGCCGCCTCCGCAACCCGGCCCGCGCCGGTGCCCGCCGCGCCGCCAGCCGCGAGCCGCGCGCCGGCGCCGAAGCCGCCGTCGCCACGCCCGCCGGCACCGGCACCGGCACCGGCACCGGCACCGGCTCCCACGGCTGCGCCTGCGGCACAGCCGTACCCCCGCCCGGCGGACGCCGGGTCGGGCTATGCGCCTGCGCCCGCGGCAGCGCCAGCACCGTCACCGTCACCGTCACCGTCACCGATCTCCGCCGCGCCGCGGCCGGCACCGGCGCCGCCGGTGGCCGCCGCACCACCTTCGGGCCCGCAAGTGCTTGCGGCGCGCAGCGATCCGTCGTTGGAACTGTTCGGCAGCCCGGCGCCGGTCTCGCTGGTGACGCGGACGATCGCGATCGGGCCGGGCACGAGCTACGTCAACGTCACCGGCGGCGAGGTGATCCGCTTCGATATCGGCGACAAGAGCTTCGTCTGGAACTTCAATGGCCAGCGCAGCAGCTTCGACCTCGCCAAGGTGGCGCCGCCCGGGCTGCTCGCCCGCAAGATCACGGCCTACGTGGCGCCGAACCCGATGCAGCCGCGGCGCAGCTGAGTCACTCGTAGGGGCGGTCCTGCCACCACGGGAAGAACGCCGGCATGTCGGTCGAGACCTTGCTGCTGAATTGCGCGGGGCGCTTCTCGAGGAACGACATCACGCCTTCCTTCGCGTCGGGCGACGCGCCGCGCGCATAGATCGCGCGGCTGTCGATCTTGTGGGCCTCCATCGGGTGGTCGGCGCCGAGCATGCGCCACATCATCTGCCGCGTCAGCGCGACCGAGACCGGCGCCGCATGGTCGACGATCTCGCGCGCCAGCGCACGCGCCGCCGGCAGCAGCGCGTCCGGCGCGTGCACCGCGCTGACGAGGCCGCCGGCGAGCGCCTCGGCGGCCGGGAAGATGCGGCCCGAGTACGTCCACTCCAGCGCCCGGCTGATGCCCACCAGGCGCGGCAGGAACCAGCTCGAACACGCCTCGGGCGTGATGCCGCGGCGCGCGAACACGAAGCCGATGCGCGCCGTCTCGGAGGCGAGCCGGATGTCCATCGGCAGCAGCATCGTCGCGCCGATGCCGACCGCCGGGCCGTTGATCGCCGCGATCACCGGCTTCAGGCATTCGTAGATCCGCAGCGTGACGCGACCGCCGCCGTCGCGCACCGACTCGTGGCTCCAGACCGGCTGGCCGGCCGCGTCGAGCGGCGTGCCGGCCTTGTCGGGCTTGTCCTCGCGCTTGGCGTAGTCGAAGGTCTTGGCGCCCTGCGACAGGTCGGCCCCGGCGCAGAACGCGCGGCCGGCGCCGGTGACGATGATCGCGCGCACCTCGTCGTCGGCATCGGCGGCGTCGAACGCCTTGATCAGCTCGTTCATCATCGGGCCGTTGAACGCGTTGAGCTGCTCGGGGCGGTTCAGCGTCAGGGTCAGGATCTGGTCCTCGACCTCGTAGCGCAGGGTCTCGAAATTCATCGTCGGTGTCTCCGTGAGGGCGCGCCGACGGCGCGGCGCAGTGCCCGCATCGTGCACCGATTCAGCCGGGGTCGCTGTCGCCTGGTTGACCGGCCGGCAGGCGCTGCACGAACGCGTCGACCTCGGGCGCATCGGTGCGCGGCGCCAGGTCGCCGTCGAGCGCGCGCTGCACCAGGCGCGCCAGCGTGGCCGGCTGCGGCGTGATCGTGCCGAAGAACAGCGTGTGGGCTCCGCGCGCGATCAGCAACGTCGGGAAGTTCTCGACATCCACGTCGTCGAGCAGCGCCGCGTCGTCCTCGATGTCGAACCACGCGAACGCGGTGCCCGCATCGAACGAGGTCGCCGCGGCGTCGAAGGTCGCGCGGTAGTCGCGGCACACGCCGCACCAGCCGGCGCACAGGCAGATCACGCGCAGCGCGGTGTCGTCGTTCATCCGCGCAGTGTGCCGTGGCCGCGCTCGCCTTGCAGCCGCTGGGCTTAGCTGAAAACCTGCAATCGAATCCACGGATATGCAAATTCGGATTTCATGGTTCCGCGCGCCGCCGGCCGCGACTAACCTGCGCGGCCGATGCCAGCCACCCTCGCCCTTCCTCCCCTCGATCACGCCGCCCCGCTGCCGCGCCGCAAGCCGCGCCGCGTGCTGCCCGGCTTCGGGCTGTCGCTCGGCGTCACGATCACGTACCTCTCGCTGATCGTGCTGATCCCGCTGTCCGCGGTGTTCTTCAAGACCGCCTCGATGGGCTGGGAGCGCTTCTGGAGCGTCGTCACCTCGCCGCGCGTCGTCGCGTCGTACCAGCTCAGCTTCGGCGCCTCGCTGCTCGCGGCCGCCATCAATACCGTGTTCGGGCTGCTGCTCGCATGGTCGCTGGTGCGCTACACCTTCCCCGGCAAGAAGCTCGTCGACGCGCTGATCGACCTGCCGTTCGCGCTGCCCACTGCGGTCGCCGGCATCGCACTGACGGCGCTGTACGCGAAGAACGGCTGGCTCGGCGGGCTGCTCGAGCCGCTCGGCCTCCAGGTCGCGTTCAAGCCGCTCGGCGTGCTGGTCGCGCTGACCTTCATCGGCCTGCCGTTCGTCGTCCGCACCGTGCAGCCGGTGCTGGAAGACATCGACACCGAGCTGGAGGAGGCCGCCGCCAGCCTGGGCGCACACCGCTGGCAGACCTTCCGCCACGTCGTGCTGCCGGTGCTGACGCCGGCGCTGCTGACCGGCTTTGCCCTGGCGTTCGCGCGTGCGGTCGGCGAGTACGGCTCGGTGATCTTCATTGCCGGCAACCTGCCGATGGTCTCGGAGATCACGCCGCTGATGATCATCACCAAGCTCGAACAGTTCGACTATGCCGGCGCGACGGCGATCGCCACCGTGATGCTGGCGTTCTCGTTCGCACTGCTGCTCGCGATCAACGGGCTGCAGGCGTGGAGCGCGAAGGCGCGCGGCGTCGGCGCGGGGCGTGGGCGATGAGCGCGCTCGCACCCGCCGCGCGCTGCGAAGCCAACCCCGCGACACGCGAGGCGCCGTGGGTCCGATGCACGATCCTCGCGCTCGGCCACGCCTTCTTCGCGCTGTTCCTGCTGCTGCCCCTGACGACCGTCTTCACCGAGGCGCTGCGCAAGGGCGTCGACGTGTACCTCGCCGCGCTGACCGAGCCCGACGCGGTCGCCGCGCTGAAGCTCACGCTGATCGCCGCGGCGATCGCGGTGCCGCTGAACCTGGTGTTCGGCGTGTGGGCCGCGTGGCTGGTGACGAAGTTCGATTTCCGCGGCAAGAGCTTCCTCGTCACGCTGATCGACCTGCCGTTCTCGGTCTCGCCGGTCGTCGCCGGGCTGATCTACGTGCTGATGTTCGGCGCGCAGGGCTGGTTCGGCCCGTGGCTGCAGGCGCACGACCTGAAGATCGTGTTCGCGGTGCCGGGCATCGTGCTCGCGACCACCTTCGTGACCTTCCCGTTCGTCGCGCGCGAGCTGATCCCGCTGATGGAGGCGCAGGGCCGCGAGGAGGAAGAGGCCGCGGCCGTGCTCGGCGCTTCCGGCTGGCAGACCTTCCGGCACGTGACGCTGCCGAACGTGAAGTGGGGACTGCTCTACGGCGTGATCCTGTGCAACGCGCGGGCGTTCGGCGAGTTCGGCGCGGTCTCGGTGGTCTCGGGGCACATCCGCGGCTTGACCAACACGCTGCCGCTGCACGTCGAGATTCTCTACAACGAATACCAGTTCGCCGCCGCGTTCGCGGTCGCGTCGCTGCTCGCGCTGCTGGCGCTGGTCACGCTCGCGCTGAAGCAGTTCGTCGAGTGGCGGCAGGCGCGCAGCAGTTCAACGGAAGCAGTCGCATGAGCATCCAGGTCCGCCACATCCACAAGTCGTTCGGCAGCTTCACCGCGCTCGGCGACGTGAGCCTCGATTTTCCGATCGGCGAGCTCGTCGCGCTGCTCGGCCCGTCGGGCTGCGGCAAGACGACGCTGCTGCGCATCATCGCCGGCCTGGAGAGCGCCGACCGCGGCAGCGTGCTGCTCGATGGCGAGGATGCCTCGGACACGCACGTGCGCGAACGCCAGGTCGGCTTCGTGTTCCAGCACTACGCGCTGTTCCGCCACATGACGGTGTTCGACAACGTCGCGTTCGGCCTGCGCGTCAAGCCGCGCGGCCACCGGCCGAGCGACGCCGAGATCCGGCGCAAGGTGCACGAGCTGCTCGATCTGGTGCAGCTCGACTGGCTCGCCGACCGCTTCCCGCCGCAGCTCTCCGGCGGCCAGCGCCAGCGCATCGCGCTGGCCCGCGCGCTCGCGGTCGAGCCGCGCGTGCTGCTGCTCGACGAACCGTTCGGCGCGCTCGACGCCAAGGTGCGCAAGGAGCTGCGCCGCTGGCTGCGGCGCCTGCACGACGAGCTGCACATCACCAGCATCTTCGTCACCCACGACCAGGAGGAGGCGCTCGAGGTCGCCGACCGGGTCGTGTTGATGGACCACGGCCGCGTCGAGCAGGTCGGCTCGCCGACCGAGGTCTACGAGCGCCCGGCGACGCCGTTCGTCTACGGCTTCCTAGGCGCGTCGAACCGCTTTCCGGGCCAGACGGGCGGCGAGCTGGGCTTCTCGCGCCCGCACGAGGTCGCGATCGCAACCCAGCCGGCGGCCGGCGGGACCGAGGCGCGCGTGTTCCGCGTGCTGAGCTTCGGCGCCGCCAGCCGCGTCGAGCTGACCGGTGCCGGCGACCAGCACTTCGAGGTCGAGCTCGCGCGCGAGCGGGCCGAGGCGCTGGCGCTGCAGCCGGACCAGCGCGTCTGGCTGGTGCCGCAGCGCTTGAGCGTCTTCGCCGCGCCGCTCGACGAGGCGGCATAGTCACGGCATGAACTTCCAGCAACTGCGCATCATCCGCGAGGCGGTCCAGCGCAACTTCAACCTGACCGAGGTCGCGAACGCGCTGTTCACGTCGCAGTCGGGCGTCAGCAAGCACATCCTGGATCTGGAGGACGAGCTCGGCATCGAACTGTTCGTGCGCAAGGGCAAGCGGCTCACCGGGCTGACCGAGCCGGGGAACGAACTGGTCGGCATCGTCGAGCGCATGCTGATCGACGCGAAGAACATCAAGCGGCTGGCCGAACAGTTCGCCAACCGCGACGAGGGCAGCCTGACGATCGCGACCACCCACACCCAGGCGCGCTACGCGCTGCCGCCCGTGGTGCGGCGCTTCAAGCAGGCGTTCCCGAAGGTGCACCTGGTACTGCACCAGGCGAGCCCCGCCGAGATCGTCGCGCTGCTGCAGTCGGGCGAGGCCGACATCGGCATCGCGACCGAGGCCCTCGACGGCGGCAACTCGGCCATCGGCAACTTCGCCAGCTTCCCGTTCTACGACTGGCACCACCTGGTCGTGGTGCCCGACGGCCATCCGCTGACCCGGGTCAAGAAGCTCACGCTGCAGGGCCTGGCCGAGCACCCGCTGATCACCTACCACGCCGGCTACACCGGCCGGCCGCGCATCGACACCAGCTTCCGCGAAGCCGGGCTGGCGCCCGATGTCGTGATGAGTGCGCTCGACGCCGACGTGGTGAAGACCTACGTCGAGGTCGGGCTGGGCGTGGGCATCATCGCGTCGATGGCGTTCGACGCCGCGCGCGACGCCGCACTGCGCAGCATCGACGCCTCGCACCTGTTCCCGCCGAACACCACACGCATCGCCGTGCGGCGCGGCCATTACCTGCGCGGCTACGCCTACCGTTTTCTCGAGGAATGCTCGCCGACGCTGACCCCGGCGGTCGTGAAAGGCGCGCTCGACGCGGAGTAAGCTTGCAGCCGATGGCGACCGCGCTGCTCGACAACATCTTCTGGCATGCCTTGAACGGCCCGCAGGCGCAGTGGGCGGCGGGTGGCGGCGGTGTGCGACGCTACGCCACGGGCTTCTCGCCGATCGTCGCGTTCGAGGACGCGTCGAACGCCGACTTCGAGGCCCTGGCCGCCTGCACCGCCGAAGGCGAGTCGCTCTATGTCGCGGGCTGGTCCGGCGCGCTGCCGCCGGGCTGGCGGCTCGATGCCGATGCGACGATGCTGCAGATGGTCTGGGACGCGCCGGCGCCCGAGGTCGGGCCCTTGCCCGGCCTGCGCGCGCTCGGCGCCGCCGACGTGGCCGAGGTCCTGGCGCTGACGGCGCTGACCCATCCGGGCCCGTTCGGCCCGCGCACGATCGAGCTTGGCGAGTACCTCGGCTGCTTCGACGGCGAGCGCTTGATCGCGATGGCCGGCGAGCGTTCGCAGGCCGGACGCTGGCACGAGATCAGCGGCGTCTGCACCCACCCTGACGCGCAGGGCCGCGGCCTGGCGGCCGGGCTGATGACCCGGCTGATCAGGCGCCAGCTGGCCGAGGGCGAGGTGCCGTTCCTGCACGTGATGCGCAGCAACGCCAACGCCGTGCGACTCTATCGCCGCATGGGGTTCCGGGAGCGCATCGAGACCCCGGTGCGGGTCGTCACGCGGGTGCCGGCATAGCCGCCTCCGCGGCGCGCGGCTTCATCAGCGGCAGCACCGCCAGCACGATCATGCCGACCGCGGCGTCGACCGCCAGCGTCACCGGGTAGCCCCAGCGCGTGATCGCCCAGCCTTGCCACCACGCGGTGTAGCTGATCACCAGGTTGGACATCGCCATGTACGCGGTGAACTGGGTGGCCGCCACGGCCTTCGTCGTCACGTCCATGAACAGCGCGCTGCGCACGCCGTAGTACAGGCCCTGGAAGATCGCGAACGACAGGCTCGCGATCCAGAACGCCGCGAGCAGCGCGGCCGACGGCTGCGGCCGGTTCGCGGCCTTCAGCTCGACCGGCATGATCCAGTGCGCCTGCGCCATCGTCCACGCCAGGTACAGCGTCGGCAGCGCGGTCAGGAAGATGAACAGCGCCAGCATGCGGCGCCGGCCGTAGCGGTCGGACAGCCAGCCGCCGGCGATGCACGCGAACGCGAAGATCACCGTCGAGGCCAGGTTCAGCTGCGCGATCTGGTTGTCCGACAGGCCGAGCTCGACCGCGAGATTCGACTGCAGCGCCAGGCTCAGCGCGTACGCGCCGGCCGGCAGCAAGGCCACGACGACGCCGACCAGCGCCGCGCGCGAGCCGGTGAACGCACGCCACGAGTCGCGCACGAACGCGGCCAGCTCGCGGCCGATCGCAGCGGCCGCGCTGCCCGGCTGCGGTGGATGCGGCCCGCGCTTCGGCTCGTTCAGCGGCAGCACGACGAACACCGTGACCGCCAAGATCGCCGCCATCACGAACACGTAGGTCGAACTGAACGGCAGCACGTCGGACAGGAACAGCACGCCGGCGCCGCCGATCGCCTGGCCGATCGAGGCGCCGGCGAACATGAAGCCGTTGGCGGTGCCGCGCTCGGGCTCGGGCAGCACACCGACCGCGAGCGCGTCGATGGCCACGTCCATCGTCGCGGCGAACGCGTTGTGGAGGAAGATGATCGCGGTGAACAGGCCGAGCTGGGTCACGAAGTTCACCGGCATCGCGAGCACCAGCGTGCCGACCATGCCGAGCTGCATCATCAGGATCCACAGGCGGCGCCGACCGAAGCGGTCGGTGCTGAGCGTGTCGACGAACGGGCCCATCACCCACTTGAACGCCCACGGCAGGTACAGCGAGCCGACGAAGGCGCCGATCTCGGCCGGGCCGAGCTCCTGGCGCCGCATCTGCGTCGCGATCGCGACGGCGGTGAACCCGAGCGGGATGCCTTCGGTCACGTAAAGCAGGAAGAACGCGACCAGGCGGCCGATGCGGGTCGAGAGGAGATCGGGCAACGGAAGGCGCATCGGCCCGATCGTACCCAAGCCGCCCCTTTCAGGACAGCAGCTGCTTGCGCGCGCGGTGGATGCGCACGAACAGGTTCTCCTCGCTGATGCCGAGCGCGCGGCACACCTCCTCGGTGCTCTGCTCCTCCAGCACGCGCAGGCGCATCGCGTCGCGCAGGCCGGGCGGGAGCGCCTCGATCCGTTGCAGCGCGAGCATCAGCAACTGGTGCTGCTCGGCGACCTGGTCGGGACGCGGTTGCGGGCACTCGATGTCGCAGACGCCGGATTCGTCGTCGTCGTGGCCGAACGCGTCGTCCAGCGAGTCGGTGCCGGCATTGCGACGCACCGTGTCGACGATCTTGTGCTTGAGCACCGCCGTCAGCCACGAGCGCAGCGCAGCCCGGCCGGCGAACACGGCGCGGCCCGAGAGCACGGCCTCGAACACGTCGTGCACCGCGTCCTCGGCCAGCAGCGGGTCGCGCAGCTTGCGCTGGGCGAAGCGCACCAGGTAGCCGCGGTGCGCGACCATCTCGGTCCACGAGACGCTGGGGACGAAGGCGACGGGGTGGGCGGCAGCGGCGGTGTTCATGGGGCGGTGTCCATCGGGTGGCGATGGAATGAACTGTCGGCGGCGCACCTCGCGCCCACCTCACCGAACCTCACGGGAAGATCACAATCTCGTCAAGGCGCCGGCGTAAGAGCCGGCGGTTCCGTCCGACCTACCTTGCCCATGCCGCCTGCCCACATCCTCGTTGCCGAAGACCAGACCGACATCCGCGACCTGCTGGTGATGAACCTGCGCAACGCCGGCTACGAGGTCTCGGCGGTGGGCGATGGCGAGGCGGCGCTGGCGCAGCAGCTGGCCGCGCCGGCCGACCTGCTGGTGCTCGACCTGATGATGCCGCGCATGGGCGGACTGGAGGTCTGCAAGGCACTGCGCGCCAAGGGCAGCGCGGCACCGATCCTGATGCTGACCGCCAAGTCGACCGAGCTCGACCGCGTGCTCGGCCTGGAACTCGGCGCCGACGACTACCTGACCAAGCCGTTCTCGCTCGCCGAGCTGCTGGCGCGCGTGAAGGCACTGCTGCGCCGTGCGCAGCTGCTGGCGGCCGCGCAGACCGCCGGTGCGGCGGGCGCCAAGGCGGCCGCGAGCATCCGCAACGGCGAGCTCGAGATCCTGCCGGCCAAGCGCCAGGTGCGCTGCCGCGGCGAGTCGATCGAGTTCACCGCGCTCGAGTTCGACCTGCTGCTGCACTTCGCGTCGCACCCCGGCCACGTGTTCTCGCGCTCGCAGCTGCTGAACGCGGTTTGGGGCTACACCCACGACGGCTACGAGCACACGGTGACAACCCACATCAACCGCCTGCGCGCCAAGCTCGAGGCCGACCCGATGCGGCCGCAGATCATCCTGACCGCGCGCGGCGCCGGCTACAAGATGCGCGACCTCGCGCCATGACCGTCCGGCTCAAGCTGGCGCTGGCGATCTTCGCGACCGGGCTGGTGACCATGCTGCTGGTGGTCGCCACCGTGATCTACGCGTTCCAGCGCTTCGAGCACGAGACCACCTACCGCCGCGGCACCGCGTTCCTCGGCCGCGTGGTCGCGAACAACGACTACCTGTTCGAGACCTACGAAGGCGAGCCGGACAAGTTCCGCGGCTGGCTGCGCAACATGGTGCTGTTCGAGCCGGACACGCAGCTCTATCTCCTGGCGCTCGACGGCGCCGTGCTCGCCAGCAGCGGCAACGCGAAGATCCCGCCCGGCTTCAAGGTGGCACTGACGCCGGTGCTGCAGGCGGTCGGCCACCCCGACGCCGCCTACGTGATGGGCGACGACCCGGAGCGCATGGACGCCAACGCCGTCGTCGCGGTTCAACCGGTGCGTCGCGCGACGATGAGCGCCGGCGACGCGGTGGTGGGCTACCTTTACCTGGTGCTGCACACCGGCCCGCCGCCGGGCGCCAACGCGCCCGACGGGCGCTGGAGCGACCTGCGCATGAGCTTCGGCCGGCCGGCGCTCGGGCTGATCGTCGCGGTGGTCGCGTTCACGACGCTGCTGTCGGTGCTGATCATCGTCTCGGTCACGCGGCCGCTGCGGCGCCTCACCGACGCCGTCTCGACGATCTCCCAGCGCGGCCTCGACGCCGGCCTGGCCGACGCGCCGACCGCGTTGCCCGCCGTCACGCGCGACGAATTCGGCCAGCTGACGCGTGCGTTCGAGATGATGCTGGCGACGCTGCGCCGGCAGTGGACCGAATTGCGCCGGCTCGATCACTTCCGCCGCGAGGGCGTCAGCAACCTGTCGCACGACCTGCGCTCGCCGCTGACCGCGACCGTCGCGTGCCTTGAGACGCTCGACGAGCGCTGGGCCGGCGATGCCGCGCGCGGCGAGGACCGCCGCCTGGTCGAGGTCGCGCTGCGCAACACCCGCAACGCCGCGCGGCTGGTGCAGTCGCTGGGCGACCTGGCCAAGCTCGACGAGCCGCAGTTCGCGCTCCACGCCGAGGTCGTCGACCTGGGCGAGCTGCTCGACGACATCGCGCTGCGCTTCGCCGAGCGCGCCGCGCAGCAGGGCATCGCGCTGGAAGCCGCGCGCCCCGCCGACGAGATGCGCGCGCTGCCGATCGCCCGCGTCGACATCGAACTCTTCGAGCGCGCGATCGCCAATCTGGTCGACAACGCGCTGAAGTTCTGCCCGCCCGGCGCACGGATCACCCTGGGCGCGATGGCGGTCGACGGTCGCGTCGAGGTCAGCGTCGCGGATACCGGCCCGGGCATCGCCGCGGCCGACCTACCGCACCTGTTCGACCGCTTCTACCAGAGCCGCCACAGCGTCGCCCCCGCCACCGGCGAGGGCGGGAAAGGCCTGGGCCTGGCGATCGTCAAGCGGATCGCCGAGCTCCATGATGGTGCGGTGGCGGTGACCAGTGCGCCCGGTGCCGGCACTACCGTGCGCCTGACCCTGCCAGCCGCCACGACGCCCGGTTGACCATTCCTCAGAATCCCGGCCGGGAAACCCCTAGTGCACCGGTTCCGGGACGCGCCTACAGTCTGGGTTCTCGCGGCAGGCACCTTCGTGGTGCCGCGCAGGACGGGGCTGAGGAGACAGAGACAACGCACCCAGGCGACATGCCCGCGGTCGCGAACGATACGCAGGCCGCCATGCGCGCCGATGCAAAATGCGAAGGGCGTCAGTTGATCCTGACGCCCTTTTCCATTTCTCCGGACCGTTCCCTTTGCTTGAGACCGCCATCGTCACGCTGGCTGCCCTGTTCGCCGGCTGTGTCGATGCGATCGTCGGGGGCGGCGGGCTGATCCTCGTTCCCGCGCTGTTCAGCGTCTTTCCGAACGCGCCCCCCGCCACGCTGCTGGGCACCAACAAGGCGACCGGCGTCTGGGGCACGGCCTGGGCGACGCGGCAGTTCGCGCGCCGGGTGCAGATCCCGTGGAGCGCGATGGTGCCGGCCGCGCTGGTCGCCGCGCTCGGCAGCCTGGCCGGCGCCTGGACCCTGACGCTGGTCAGCGCCGACGGCCTGCGCAAGGCGCTGCCGATCGTCCTCGTCGCCGTGCTGGCGTACACGCTGGTCCGCAAGGACCTGGGCATCACGCACGCGCCGGCGCTGCGCGGTCGGCACCAGGCGGCGGCCGCGGCGGCGATCGGCGGCGTGATCGGCTTCTACGACGGCTTCTTCGGCCCGGGGGCCGGCAGCTTCTTCGTGTTCGCGCTGGTGCGGGTGCTCGGCTTCGACTTCCTGAACGCCAGCGCCAGCGCCAAGCTGATGAACACCGCGACCAACCTCGCGGCGCTCGCGCTGCTGGCCCTGAAGGGCCATGTGTGGTGGCACGTGGCCGCGGTGATGGCCGTCGCCAACGTCACCGGCAGCCTGATCGGCACGAGGCTCGCGCTGAAACACGGCGCCGGCTTCGTGCGCGTGGTGTTCATCGGCGTGGTCGCGGCGCTGATCCTGAAGACCGGCTGGGACGCCTTCGGCCGCTGAACAGCGGGGCGAGCACCCCGCTTTTCGGGCGACGGGGCGCGGCGCGAGTGCCTAGGATGCAAGCTGTCCTCGCTTCGCTGCCGAAAGCCGCCCATGCCCGTCGACCCCGCCCTGCGCTCGCTGAACATCGACATCCCGTCGCAGCCGGAGTCGCTCGTCACGCTGTCGACGATGCTGGCGGACGAGAACATCAACCTGCAGGCCGTCAGCGCGCTGATCTCGGGCGACATGGCGCTGGCCTCGGCCGTGCTGAAGGCGGTCAACTCGTCGCTGTACGGGCTGCGCGGGCGCGTGCAGTCGGTTCAGCAGGCCATCACCCACCTCGGCACGCGCGAAGTCGCGTCGGTCACCTTCGCGATGGGTCTCAAGGCCGTGTTCCCGGCCGGGCCGGAACTCACGCCGATCTGGGAACGCGCCAGCGTGCGCGGGCTGCTGATGGGCCGCATCGGGCAGGCCGTCGGTGTCGACCCGTGGGCCGCGCACTCGGCCGGCCTGTTCGAGGAATGCGGCAAGGCCGTGCTGCTGCGGCATGCGACGACGCGCTACCGCGAACTGCTGGCGCAGGCCGCCGACGACGAGGAACTGCTGATGCTCGAGCACCAGGAGTTCGGCGTCAGCCACGACGCGCTCGGCGCCGCGTTGTGCGAGAGCTGGGGCCTCGCGCCCGCGGCGGTCGCGAGCGTGCGCTTCCACGTGCTGGTGATCTCGACGCGCGAACTGCCGATGCAGCTGCCGCGGCGCGGCATCTGTGCGTTGTCGGCGCTGGCCCATGCGCTGATGACCGACCCGGATTCGCTCGACGAGGTCGCGCAGGCGGTCGCGCCGCAGGCCGGCCTGGACCCGACCCTGGTGCTGCGCGGCGCGCGCAAGATCCAGGAGCAGATCGAGGCGGCGGTCGCTCGCGAAGCTGCGGACTGACGCGCTGCGCGGGCCTCGGGAATATCCCTGACTCGGCGCGGTTGTCGCGCCGCGCAAGCTGCGGGGGCGCCCATTCGGCCCTACAGTTCCGGCTCGGCGCGATGGCCGCGCAAGGAACTCACTTCATGCAAACCCGACGAGAGATGATGAGCCGCAGCGCCGCGGTGGCCATGCTGCTGGCCGGCGCCGGCGTGCTGCCCGCGCACGCCCAGAGCGCGTGGAACAAGGCGGCGTTCGAAGGCAAGTCCATCGACGACGTGATCAAGGGCCTCGGCATCGCCAAGCCGGTCGAGAGCAAGGACATCGTCTTCACCGCGCCCGACATCGCCGAGAACGGCGCGGTCGTGCCGATCGGCGTCGCCACCACGCTGCCCGGCGTCAAGCGCATCGCCTTCCTGGTCGAGAAGAACCCGACCACGCTGGCCGGCGTGTTCGAGTTCACCGACGCGGTCGAGACCAGCGTCAAGACGCGCATCAAGATGGGCCAGACCTCCAACGTGCTCGCGGTCGCGATCACCGGCGACGGCAAGGTCCTGTACGCGCAAAAAGAGGTCAAGGTCACTTTGGGCGGCTGCGGCGGCTAACAGGAGTACAGAACATGTCCGACCCGATGCGCATCCGCGCGCAAGTGCAAGGCAGCGGCGCCGTCGTGCGCGTGCTGATGAGCCACGAGATGGAGACCGGCCAGCGCAAGGACGCCGCCGGCAAGACGATCCCCGCCTGGCACATCACGGAGGTCACCGCCGCGCTGAACGGCAAGACCGTGATGACCGCGCAGTGGGGCACCGCGATCGCGAAGAACCCGTTCACCGAGTTCGTCGTCAAGGGGGCGAAGGCTGGCGACAAGATCACCGTGACCTGGGTCGACAACCGCGGCGACAAGCGCAGCGACGAGGCCGTCGTCGCATGAAGGCGCTGCGCATGGCTGCGCTGGCCGCGGTCGCTCTCGCCACCGCCGGCGCACAGGCGCAGACGAGCGCCGCGGACGGCATCGCGCAGTACCGCGCGTTGCTGGCCGACGGCAACCCCGCCGACCTGTGGGAAGCCAAGGGCGAGGCGCTGTGGAAGACCAGGCGGGGCCCGAAGAACGCCTCGCTCGAAGCATGCGACCTGGGCAAGGGCCCCGGCGTCGTGAAGGGCGCGTTCGTCGAGCTGCCGCGCTACTTCGTCGACACCCAGCGGGTGCAGGACCTGGAGTCGCGCCTGCTCAGCTGCATGGAGACGCAGCAGGGCTTCAAGGCCAGCGAGATCGCCGCCACACCGTTCGGCCGCGGCGAACAGACCAACATCGAGGCGCTCGTGGCATACATCTCGGCCGAATCGCGCGGGCTGAAGTTCAACCTGCCGCAGGCGCATGCGGCCGAGCGCCAGATGTACGAGGTCGGCAAGCGCGTCTTCTTCTTCCGCGGCGGGCCGTACGACTTCGCGTGCGCGTCGTGCCACGGCGAGGCGGGCAAGCGCATCCGCCTGCAGGACCTGCCGAACCTGACCGTGAACCCCGGCGACGGCGTCGGCTTCGCCGCCTGGCCGGCGTACCGCGTGTCGAGCGGCGAGCTGTGGAGCATGCAGCGGCGGCTGAACGACTGCTACCGCCAGCAGCGCTTCCCGTACCCGGGCTATGCGTCGGACGCGACCATCGCGCTCGGCGTCTACATGGGCGTGCAGGCCAAGGGCGCGGCGTCGACCGCGCCGGCGATCAAGCGGTGAACGACATGAGCATCCCCACCCGAACCTTCGCACTCGCTGCCGTGGCGCTCGTCGCCGGCTGCAGCAGCGCGCCGAATCCGCAGGAGACTCAGCGCATCACGCAGGGCGTCATCCAGTCGTCGTTCCACGAGCAGGGCATTGCCAAGCTCGACCGGCTGACGCAGGACGAGGTCCAGCAGGCCTGCTCCGCCGAGCAGTCGCCGCCGCCCGACGTGATCAAGCGCCTCGAAGCCGCCCAGCTCGCGACCGTGAAGTGGCCGACCGACGGCGTCTACCTCGGCGACTGGAAGGTCGGCGAGGCACTGGCGCAGAACGGCCGCGGCATGACCTGGACCGACCCGGCCGGCGTGCCCGCTGGCGGCAACTGCTACAACTGCCACCAGATCACCAAGGCCGAGATCTCGTACGGCACGATCGGCCCGAGCCTGTACCACTACGGCAAGCTGCGCGGCGTGACCGACCCGGCCGACCCGAAGTCGGCCGCGATCGTCCAGTACACCTGGGGCAAGCTGTGGAACGCCAAGGCCTACAACGCCTGCTCCGGCATGCCGCGCTTCGGGCACGCCGGCGTGCTCACGCCAGCGCAGATCAAGGATCTGATGGCGCTGCTGCTGGACCCGAAATCGCCGGTGAACGCGCAGTAGCGGCCACGGGCGGCGCACCTTCGCCGCCCCGCCGCCAGAACGGCGCGATGAAGCGGCCGCGCCGCCCGGCGATCACCAGCAGCACGACGCCGGCGGCGCTGGCGAGCACGAATGCGACCGCCGAGGCCTCGACGCCGAACGCGCCGCCGGTCAGCCACTCCGGCCCGGCCACGCTGCTGACGAAGATGCCGTTCATCGGGATGCCCGAGGTGGGCAGGCCGTAGATGCCGCTCTGCGTGAAGTTCCACGCCGCGTGGATGCCGATCGCGAACCACAGTCGCCGCGTCAGCAGGTAGGCGGCCGCCAGCAGCACGCCGGCCTCGATCGCGATCGCCACCGCCGCGAGCGCGCTCGCGTTCGGATTGGCGAGGTGGCCGGCGCCGAAGATCGCCGCCGAGATCGCCATCGCGATCCAGGTGCCCAGCGAGGCCTCGAGAAGGCGGAACACCACGCCGCGCATCAGGATCTCCTCGATCGCCGCGGCCGCGAGCGAGACGCACAGCGGGATCAACATCACCGTCACGTCGTCGCGCAGCCCCGTGATCTTGTAGACGCCGAGCAGCGCCAGCACCGCGATCACGCTGCTGAACAGCACCGCGCCGAACGCCAGGCCCGCGCCCAGCTCCTTCAGCGCGCCCGGGCCGCGCAGTTCGTCGGCCGGGCGCTTCTCGACCCAGCGCGTGTACAGCGCGTAGGCGGCCCAGCCGAGCAGGCAGGCGATCGCGACCGACAGCAGCGCGACCGGCACCTTGCCGAAACGCTTCGCGAGCCCCCAGACCGCGGCCTGGCCGATGAACACCGGCACGATGAACAGGAGGGCGAGGGGCAGACGCAGCAGCGGAAATCTCATCGCGCGATCATCGCTGCAAACCCGCGGGCGTGTCCGGGACGGCGGCGCACGCGGACTCGGTAGTCCCTCTCTTGGCGCCGCGTGCGCCTTGCCCTATTTTCGGCGGCGCGCACCGGGCCTGTTGCCCGCCGCGGCCGAGGAACGCCCCGATGTCGACCCCCTCCACCGTCTCGCCCGATGCCCTGGCGCTGCAGCGCCTGTACCACTGGGAGCGCACCGCGCCCGACCGCGTCATCCTGAGCCAGCCGCTCGGCGGCGGCGCAGTGCGCGACTACACCTGGGCGCAGGTGATGGACGAGTCGCGCCGGATGGCCGCGCACCTGCAGGCGCTCGGGTTCGCCCCGGGCAGCCGGATCGCGATCCTGTCGAAGAACTGCGCGCACTGGCTGATGTGCGACTTCGCGATCTGGCTCGCCGGGCACGTGTCGGTGCCGCTGTATCCGACGCTGGCGGCCGGCACGATCCGCCAGATCCTCGCGCACAGCGAGGCGAAGCTGCTGTTCGTCGGCAAGCTCGACGGCTGGGACGCGATGCAGCCCGGCGTGCCCGAGGGCTTGCCCTGCATCGCGACACCGCTCGCGCCGCGCACCCACTACCCGCAGTGGGAGGCGATCGTCGCCGAGACGCCGCCGCTGCAGGGCCAGCCGCTGCGCGACGGGGGCGAACTCGCGACCATCATGTACACCTCGGGCACGACCGGCATGCCCAAGGGCGTGATGCACAGCTTCGAGACCTTCGCGTGGTCGCTGTCGACGGCGCTGAAGCGCGTGCCGCTGCAGGGCGACGCGCGCATGCTCTCGTACCTGCCGCTTGCGCACGTCGCCGAGCGCACGCTGGTCGAACACGGGCTGCTGGCCACCTCGATGCACGTGTACTTCGCCGAAAGCCTCGAGACCTTCGGCGTCGACATGCAACGCGCCCGCCCGACCTGCTTCTTCTCGGTGCCGCGGCTGTGGGTCAAGTTCCAGCAGGGGGTGCACGCGAAGATGCCGCCCGACAAGCTGGCGCGGCTGCTGAAGCTGCCGATCGTGCGCCGAATCGTCGCGAAGAAGGTGCTGACCGCGCTCGGCCTCGACCAGTGCATCATCGCCGCCGGCGGGGCCGCGCCGATGCCGCCGGAACTGCTGCGCTGGTACGAGCGCCTGGGGCTGCCGATCATCGAGGTCTACGGCATGACCGAGAACTGCGGCGTCTCGCACGCCACGCTGCCCGGCGTGCAGCGGCCGGGCACGGTCGGCCTCGCGTACGACGGCGTGCAGAGCCGGCTCGACCCGCAGACCGGCGAGATCCAGGTCAAGAGCCCCGGCCTGATGCTCGGCTACTACAAGGAGCCCGAGCTGACGCGCGACGCGTTCACCGCCGACGGCTGGCTGCACACCGGCGACAAGGGCCAGCTCGACGCCGAGGGCAACCTGCGCATCACCGGCCGCGTGAAGGACCTGTTCAAGACCAGCAAGGGCAAGTACGTGGCGCCCGCGCCGATCGAGGACAAGCTGGTGATGAACGGCGCGGTCGAGGCCTGCGTCGTCACCGGCGCCAACCTCGGCCAGCCGCTCGGCATCGTGATGCTCAATGCCGAGTCGGCCAAGCGCGCCGAAGATTCGACGCAGCGCCAGGCGATGGCGGTGTCGCTGTCGGCCCACCTCGACGCCGTCAACGCCCAGCTCGATCCGCACGAGCAGCTCGACTGCCTGGTCGTGGTCAGCGAACCGTGGACGGTCGACAACGGCTTCATCACGCCGACCTTCAAGGTCAAGCGCAACCGGATCGAGGAGGCCTATGCGCCGCTGTACGAGCGCTGGACCGGCACGCACCAGCGTGTGGTGTGGCACCACGGCTGACGCGTCGGGCCGATCTACCCGGCCACGACGCCCTTGATCGCGTTGGCGCGGGCTTCGCAGGTGATGCGGCCGCGTGCGTCCGGCGCCAATCGTTCGCGCAGGCGTGTCCGGAGCGTCGCGACGTCGGCCGCCGGCATCGCGGCAAGCCGGGGCGCCAGGCGCGGGCCGGATTGCGCGATGCGCCAGAAGGTCTCGAGGTCGTCGAACTCGCGGCGCACGGTGATCACGCGCGTCTCGACCTCCACCAGCCCGGCGTCGCGCCACAGCGTGCGCAGCGCGTCGAGCCGCGACGCCTCGACGCTCGGCGGCCACAGCGGCGGCACGCCGAGCGCGGCCATCTCTTCCTGCAGCACCGCGAACGGGAAGCCGTCGCCGAGGATGTCCCACGCGTAGGCGGAGACGCTGCCGCCCGGCCGCACGACGCGGGCCATCTCGGCCACGCCGCGCGCCGGGTCGGGCACGAAGAAGATCACCAGCGCCATCACCGCGGCATCGAACGCGCCATCGGCATACGGCAGCGCCTGGGCATCGCCGACGTCGAAGCGGGCGACCGCGCCGTCCAGCCGCGCACGTGCATACGCGATCTGCTCGGGCGAGGGATCGATGCCCTGCAGCGAACTGGGGGCGCAGCGCGTCGCCAGCATCTCGGTGAACGCGCCGTTGCCGCAGCCCACGTCGACCCAGCGCCGCCCCGTCGGCGGCGCAAGCCAGGGCAGGAAGACCTCGCCGGCCAGGCGGCTCCACGTGCCCATGAATTCCTCGTACGCGGCGCCGTCGTCGAAGCGGATCTGCGAGTCGTTCATGCGGATTCTCCGGTTACTTTTCCTGCGTCATCAGCAGGTAGGCGTGCGAGAGCACGAATGCGGCGACGAGCAGCCAGCGGTGGATCGAGGTGGCACGGGGCATCGTGCGGGCGGAAAGTCGGCGGATTGCAACGATGGCATGTTGCCACCGACACGCATCGCGCGCGGCGGGCCGGCGGCCAGCTTACAGTCGCATCCGCGCTCCGACGATTCATGACGCCCACCACACCCCGCCCCGCCCGCCCCGCCATCAGCTGCGTCGTGCCCGCGTACAACGAGGCCGAGAACCTCGGCCCGTTGCTGGCCGGCCTGACGGTGCAGCTGGCCGACCTGACCGATCGCTGGGAGGTGCTGGTCATCGACGACGGCAGCCGCGACGCCACGCCGGCCGCGGTCGCCCCGTGGCTGCTGGCGCCGGGCGTGCGCTACCTGCGCCTGTCGCGCAACTTCGGCAAGGAGGCGGCGCTGACCGCCGGCATCGACCACGCCGCCGGTGACGTGGTGCTGCTGATGGACGCCGACCTCCAGCACCCCGCCTCGCTCGTGCCCGAGATGGTCCAGGCCTGGCAGGCCGGCGCCGACATGGTCTGCGCCGCACGCGCGTCACGCGCCGACGAGAGCTGGCCCAAGCGGATCGGCACCGCGCTGTTCTACCGGCTCGTCAACCACAACGCGGCGGTGCCGATCCCGGTCGATGCCGGCGACTTCCGGCTGATGGACCGCCGCGTCGTCGATGCGCTCAAGGCGCTGCCCGAGCGCAACCGCTTCATGAAGGGGCTGTATGCCTGGGTCGGCTTCCACACCGTGATCATCCCGTACGTGCCGGCCGAGCGCCTGTCGGGCACCAGCAGCTTCTCGCTGCGCAGCCTGTCGAAGCTCGCGTTCACCGGCGTCACCGCGTTCACCAACGCGCCGCTGCGGCTGTGGAGCGCGCTCGGCGTCGTGGTCGCGCTGTTCGCGCTCGCGTTCGGCGTGTGGATCGTCATCGAGCACTTCATCTACGGCAGCGACGTGCCCGGCTGGGCCACGCTGGTGTGCGGGATGATGTTCTTCAGCGGCATCCAGCTGCTGTCGATCGGCATCCTCGGCGAATACGTCGGGCGGATCTTCGACGAGGTCAAGCAACGGCCGGTCTACCTGATCGGCAGCCAGGCCGGGCGCGGCGCGATCGCCGCCGCCTCGGACGACGCCGGCGCATGAGCGCCTCGGCCGGCCGCGGCGGGCAGCGCTTGCTCTCCCTGTGTGCGGACGATTTCGGGCTGGCGCCCGGCATCTCCGCCGGCATCGCCCGGCTGGCCCACGCGCAGCGCCTGACCGCGATCTCGTGCATCACCAACAGCCCGCACTGGCCGAAGACGGCCGGGCTGCTGAACGGCCTGCCGGACACGGTCGATGTCGGCCTGCACCTGAACTTCACCGAAGGCCGGCCGCTGAGCACGCGCCTCGCACGGCACTGGCCGACTCTCCCGCCGCTGCCGCGCCTGATCGCACAGGCGCACCTGCGGCTGCTGCCGATCTCGCAGGTGCGCAACGAGGTCCATGCACAACTCGCCGCCTTCAACCATGTGCTCGGCCGTCCGCCCGCGTTCATCGACGGCCACCAGCACGTTCACCATCTGCCGGGCGTGCGCCGCGTGATCCTCGACATGGTCGAGCATGTGCAGCCGCTGCCCGCGCTGCGCAATACCGGCCGGCTTATCGGGCCCGGCGCCGGCTTCAAGCGCTGGGTGATCGAGCGCACCGGCGGGCGCACGCTGGAGCGGGAACTGACCCAGCGCGTGATTCCGCACAACGCGGTGCTGCTCGGTGCGTACGACTTCGTCGATCCCGACTATCAGGGGTGCATGCGGCGCTGGCTCGCCGAGCTGCCCGCCGAGGGCGGCCTGCTGTTCTGCCACCCCGGTGAGCACCTGCCCGGCGATCCGCCCGATGCGATCCAGGCGGCGCGCAAGCGCGAGCTCGCCTACCTGGGCAGCGTGGCGTTCGACGACGATCTGGCGGCGGCCGGCGTGCGCCTCGGGCGCGTCTGGCGGACCGTCACCGAAACGTCCAGACCCGGTTGATCGCGAACGTCAGCAGCAGGCTGGTCAGCGTCGCGATCACCTGCGCGATCAGGTAGTGCAACCCGAGCCGCACGCCGAGCGCGACGATCGCCATCCCGAGTACCGCGCCGAACAGCGCCGTGAGCATGAAGCGCGGCCACGACGCACCGATGCCGCCGCGGTGTGCGAACGTGAACCAGCGGTTGCCCGCATACGCCAGCTGCGCGCCGACCACCGCCCCCGTGCCGGACGCCAGCCAGGCGGCCCAGCCCGCGCCCTCGACGAGCCCTGCGAGCACCCCGTAGTGGAGCGCGGTCGCCACCGCACCGACCAGCGTGTAGCGCGAGAAATGGCGGGCCGTGCTCAAGGGCACACCCGCCCCGGCAAGCGCCAGAGCTCGGTGCGCTTGTCGGCGAACGCACGCGAGGCGCCGGGCAGGCCCGAGACGCGGTCGGCGTGTCCGGCCGACACGATGAACCAGGTCGCGCTCGTGCCGCAGGCCATGCGGTCCAGCTCGGTCAGCGGTCGCAGCAGCTGGCGCGCGAGCGGCGGGTCGAAGCGCGCCGCATCGGCCACCTCCTTGCGCCAGTTGTCGCGGCGCGGAATCTCCGGATCGGCCCAGTCCGCGGCGATCACCACCGGCCGCGCGAGCCGGGCATAGAACGGCACGTCGTAGAAGTATTCGTCGACCATCACGACCCGGTCGGCGGGCTGCATCGCCGCGCGCAGCACCTGCGCCAGCGCCTGGTTCGACTGCGGCGCCTTCCAGGCCGCGAAGCCGACGATCGCCACGCACGCGAGCGCCGCCGCGCCCATCACCGCCCGCCAGGCGCGCCCCGTGCCCGCCGCGACGGCCAGCGCCAGCAGCGCACACCACGGCGCGAGCGCCGGCAGCGCGTAGCCGACCAGCTTGGAGCTCGGGATCGAGAAGAAGCCGACGATCGCGACGACCCACCACGCGTACAGCAACGTGGTCGGGCTGCGATCCGCCCACGCGCGCTTGAACGCCACCGGCGTCCACGCGCTCCACGGCAGCGTCGCGAGCGGCAGCACGGCGAGGAAGAACCACGGACCGTGCACGTTGTTGAAGGTCGACTGCGCGAAGCGGCGGAAGTGCTGCTCCATCACGAAGTAGTCGAAGAAGCCGGGATAGCGCTGCTGCATCACGATGAACCACGGCAGCCCGACGACGGCGAACACGACCAGGCCGAGCGGGTGCAGCAGCCCCAGCACCTGCCGCCAGCGCCCCTGCGCGAGCAGCCACGGGCCGATCACCAGCGCCGGCAGCACGATGCCGATCAGGCCCTTGGCCAGCATCGAGAACGCGCACAACAGCCAGCCGGCCACGAGCCAGCGCAGATCGACCCGGGGCGGTTTGTCGACCGCCCGCGACATCGCCAGCACCGCGGCGGTGATCAGCCCGCCGACCAGCATGTCGTGGTTCGCGTACTGGCCGCCGACGAAGAAGAACGGCGTCGTCGCCAGCACCCCGAGCGCGAGCGCGGCGGTGCGCGCGCCGTGCCAGCGGCGCATCGCGAGGAACAGCGCCGCGCCCATCAGCCAGGCCCCCACCGCCGAGCCGAAGCGCCCGGCGAATTCGTGCACGCCGAGCAGCTGCAGCGCGGCTATGTCGAGCCAGTAGAACAGGGGCGGCTTGTGGAAGAACGGCAGCCCGTTGAGCGTCGGCACCAGCCAGTCGCCGTGCCACATCGCGCGCGCCACCTCGGCATAGCGGCCCTCGTCCGGCAGCAGCAGCGGACGCAGACCGAGCGTGGCGAGCAGCCACAGCGCCAGCGCGCCGAGCAGCACCGGCGCCGAAGCCGGGGCGGCGGCGGCACGGGAGTCAGGGGCGGGAGCGGGCATCGGCGCGGCGGGGTCGGAGTGGCGCGCCATTAGACCATCGGCTCACCCCTGGACCACGCGTCACGCAGGCGATCGGGACGCGGGACGGTGCGGCTCAATCCACCTTCGCGCCCGAGACCTTCACGACCTGCGCCCACTTCTTCGTCTCGGCCGCGATGAAGGCCGCGAACTCGGCCGGCGGCTGGCCACCGGGGATCGCGCCCTGCGACTGCAGCCGCTCCTTGAACGCGGGCGACTGGAACGACTTGGCGGTTTCCTGGTTGATGCGGTTGACGATGTCCATCGGCGTGCCGGCCGGCGCGAACAGGCCGAACCAGGAGCTCGCGTCGAAGCCCTTCATCACGCCGCCGCTTTCGGCGATGGTCGGCAGGTCGGGCAACGCGGCGCTCCGCTGGATCGACGTCACCGCGAGCGCCTTCAGCTTGCCCGACTTGATGTGCGGCAGCGCCGACGGCAGGTTGTCGAACATCAGGTCCATCGTGCCGCCGATCAGGTCGAGCAGCGCCGGGCCGGAGCCGCGGTACGGGAAATGGACCATGTAGGTGCCGGTCACGCTCTTGAACAGCTCGCCGGTCAGGTGGATCGAGGTGCCGTTGCCGCTTGACGCCATGTTCAGCTTGCCGGTGTTCGCCTTCGCGAACCGCACCAGGTCGGCGACGTTGTGGATCCCGGCCGATTCGGCCTTCGCCGGGTTCATCACCAGCACGTTTGGCACGCCCGCGACCAGCACGACCGGGACGAAATCCTTGACCGGGTCGAACGGCATCTTCGGGTACAGCGCCGCATTGATCGCGTGCGTGCCGACCGTGCCCATCAGCAGGTTGTAGCCGTCCGGTGCCGACTTGGCGATCGCGTCGGCACCGAGGTTGCCGCCGGCGCCGGGCTTGTTGTCGATGATGAAGGTCTGGCCGAAGGCCTTCGTCAGCTCGGGGGTCAGCGCACGGGCGAGGATGTCGGTGGTGCCCGCGGGCGCGAACGGCACGACGATGCGCACCGGCTTGTTCGGCCACGCGGACTGGGCGCGCACGGCGGCGGGTGCGAGCAGGGAGCCGGCGCTGGCAAGCAGCAGGCGGCGGCGATCGATCGTCGGCATGGGGAACCCCTTCGTGGACTGCATGGTGCGCGAGAGTGTCGCGCGCCGCACGTCCGGGGGTCAGAGGGCTTGCCCGCAGAAAAAAAGAAGGGAAGCGGGACAGTGATCGCGGGGGCTCGCTCTCGACTCCGCCCCAGCCTGCCCGCTCCCCTCAGGACGTCAGGACCGTCCGCAAAAGGGTAGACGCCGCGTTGTCAACGCAAGTTCAGTTCGGCGCGCAGCCACAACGACAGCTGGGCCGGCGCGCGGCTGGTCTGCAGCACGCGGAACGGTTGGCGAGGTGCGCTGGGTTGAAGCACCGGGTCGCGGCGCTGCGGCAGCACGCGGCTGGCGGCGGCGACAGGTCGCTTGACGATGGGCGACGTGGCGTTCTGGTTCATCTCAGGCCCCCGTGCCGCGGGCGGGCACGTCGAAGTGCGGGCCGGTGACCGGCAGCAGCACGCTGGCGGCGCGGCTCATCCAGTCGGACAGGTCCAGCGTGGTCGGCAGGCGCTGGGCGCCGGGCTGGGTCAGCCGCAGCACCGAGGAGGCGCCGCCGCGGCAGCGGGGGGTGGCCGGCCGCAGGCGGCGCGGCGTGGAGGAGGCAGTCCGGACAGAGCGGTTCAGCGGCATGGCAACGACGTCCTTGGAGTCCTTGACCCGTCGCGGCCGGCGGCTGCGCGGGTGCTGTGAGCCCACAGGCGCAACCTCCGTGCCAGCGCCCGTGGACCCCGCCAACGGTGGCGCCGACGGGTCGGGTGACGCCAAATCGAACAAGCGCGAACGAAAACCGGCGTACCCGTAAGCGGAGCGTTACAGGTTCGACCGGATTCGTCGCGGGCTGGCCGGCGCGCCTGCGGTCAGGCGACCGCGCGGTACCCGCGCGGGATGGCCCCCAGCAGCCGCCGCGTGTACTCCTGCTGCGGCGCGTCCAGGATCTGCGCCACGCTGGCCTGCTCGACGACCTCGCCGTCCTTCATCACCAGCACCTCGTCGGCCATGAAGCGCACCACCGCCAGGTCGTGGCTGATGAAGATGTAGGCCAGGCCGAATTCGTCCTGCAGGTCCTTCAGCAGGTTCAGCACCTGGGCCTGCACCGACACGTCGAGCGCGCTGACCGCTTCGTCCAGCACCAGCACCTCGGGGTCCAGCGTCAGGCAGCGCGCGATCGCCACCCGCTGGCGCTGCCCGCCGGAGAACTCGTGCGGGTACTTGTCCATCGCCGCGTCGTCGAGGCCGACCTTGCGCAGCAGCGCACGGGCGCGCTCCTCGCGATCGTCCTGATCGCGGCCGATGCCGTGGATCGTCATCGGCTCGACCAGCGTCTGGCCGACCGTGAAGCGCGGGTTCAGGCTCGCGTACGGGTTCTGGAACACCACCTGGATGCGCTTGCGCATCGGCAGCATCTCGCCCTTGCTCAGCGCCAGCAGGTCGATGCCGTCGAATGTCACCTTCCCGGTGACCGGCCCGCCGCTCGGCTCGTGCAGGCGCAGAAGCGCGAGCCCCATCGTCGTCTTGCCGGAGCCCGACTCGCCCACGACGCCCAGCGTGTGGCCCTGGCGCAGCTTGAAGGTCGCGCCCTTGACGGCCTTGAACTCCTTGCGCCCGAACACGCCGCTGCGCAGCCAGAAGCTCTTGGTCAGCGCGCTGGCCTCGATGATCACCCGGGCGTTCGGGTCCTTGGCCTTGCCCACGGCATCGCGGGCGTGGCCCGCGATGTGGTCGTCGATCACCATCAGCCGCGGGGCGCGCTGCTCCAGCGTCGGCCGGCAGGCCAGCAGCGCGCGGGTGTACGCGTCCTGCGGGTCGGCGAAGATCCGCGCCACCGGTCCCTGCTCGCGGACCGTGCCGTGGCGCATCACGACCACGTGGTCGGCGATCTCGCCGACGACGCCCAGGTCGTGGCTGATGAACAGCATGCTCATCCGGTACTTGGCCTTCAGGCCGGCCAGCAGCTCCATGATCTGGCGCTGGATCGTCACGTCGAGCGCGGTGGTCGGTTCGTCGGCGATCAGCAGCTTGGGCTCGCAGGCCAGCGCCATCGCGATCATCACGCGCTGCTGCTGGCCGCCCGACAGCTGGTGCGGGTAGACGCCGAGACGCCGCTTCGGCTCCGGCATGCCGACCTCCGTCAGCAGCGCCTCGGCGCGCTTCATCGCATCGCGCGCATTCAGCCCCAGGTGCTTCATCAGCGGCTCGCAGATCTGCTGACCGACCGTGAACACCGGGTTCAGCGAGGTCATCGGGTCTTGGAAGACGCAGGCGATCTCCTTGCCGCGCAGCTTCTGCAGCTCGCTCATCGGCGTGGCGAGCATGTCGCGACCCTGGAACGTGATGGCCCCGCTGCGCTCGGCGTTGTCGGGCAGCAGGTTCAGGATCGACATCGCGGTCACGCTCTTGCCCGAGCCCGATTCGCCGACCAGCGCGACCGTGGTGTTCTCGGGCACGTCGAAGCTGACCCCCTTGACCGCCTCGAACCGCTTGACGACGCCGTTCTCCTTGCCGAGCCGGAAGGCGACCCGCAGGTTGTCGATGCTCAGTAGCGTGCTCATTCCAGACCCCGCAGCTTCGGATCGAGCGCATCGCGCAGCGCGTCGGTCATCAGCGAGAACGCGGTGACGAACACCGCCATGAAGATCGTCGCGGCGGCCAGTTGCCACCAGTGGCCGAGGATCAGCTCGCTCTGCGCCTCGCTGAGCATCGTGCCCCAAGAGACCTGGTCGACGCCGACGCCCAGGCCGAGGTACGACAGGATCACCTCGCTCTTGATGAAGCCGACGACGTGAATCGACAGCTGCACCAGCACCACGTGGCTGACGTTCGGCAGGATGTGGCGGAACATGCGCGACGCATTGCTCGCGCCGATCGCCTCGGCCGAACGCACGTAGTCGCGGTTCGCGTGCTTGATGAACTCGGCGCGCACCAGGCGGTAGATGCCGGTCCAGCCCGCCAGGCCCAGGATCAGCACGACCGAACCGATGCCGCGCCCGAACACCGCCGCGAACGCGAAGATCAGCAGGATGCCGGGGATCGCGGTGAAGACGTTGTAGACCCACTCCAGCAGGTCGCCGACCTTGCCGCCGAAGAAGCCGGCGACGGCGCCGAGCAGCGTGCCGATCACGGTGGCCAGCACCGCGGCCGAGACGCCGACCAGGATCGAGACCTGCGCGCCCTTGATCGCCTTGGCCAGCACGTCGCGGCCGAGCCGGTCGCCGCCGAACGGCAGCGTGTCGGCGCGCACCGCGTCCTTGGTCTGGTACTTCTTGGCCGCTTCGGCCCACTCGGCGTAGCGCGGCGCGAGCGGGTCGACCGCGGAGATGTCGACGTTCGGGCCGCTCGGCGCGGCGATCGCGACGCTCTCGGTCTTGGCGGCGGGGCCGATGAAGGTGGGCGGCGCGTCGGGCACGCCGCGCTCGACCTGCCAGTCCTTCGCGACCAGGCCGAGGCCCGACGCGAGCACCAGCAGCAGGAACAGCGCCACGATCACCAGCGAGGTCAGGCCGACATGGTCGGTCTTGAAGCGTGTGGCCGCCGCGGCCCACACGCCCTTGCCGCGCGTCATGCTCGGCGTCAGTTGGGGACTCACCAGCGTGGAACTCATTTCAGCACCACCCGCGGGTCGACCAGCTTGTAGAGGATGTCGGTCAGCAGGTTCACGACCATCGTGATCACCGCGATGTAGATCGCGAACGCCTGGATGACCGGGTAGTCGCTGCGGTTCACCGCCAGCAGGATCTCGCGGCCCAGGCCCGGAATCGAGAAGAACACCTCGATCAGGAACGAGCCGACGAAGATGCCCGGCAGGCTGACCGCCACGTTGGTCAGGATCGGGATCATCGCGTTGCGCAGCACGTGCTTCATCAGGATGACCGGCTCGGTCAGGCCCTTGGCGCGCGCGGTGCGCACGTAGTCGTGGCCGATCTCGTCGAGGAAGAAGGTGCGATACAGGCGCGTCGTCGGCGCCAGCGAGACCGCCACGGCCAGCAGCACCGGCAGCGGCGCGTAGGTGGTCAGGTTGGTCCAGACGCTGTCGCTCCAGCCCTGCACCGGGAACAGCCCGAGCTGGAACGCGAACACGTACTGCCCGACGATCACGTAGACCAGGAACGAGATCGACAGCGCCACCGTCGTCAGCACCATGATCGCGCGGTCGGTCAGCGAGCCGCGCACGTAGGCCACGCCCATCGCGAACGGGATGGCGAGCAGCGTGTCCAGGATCAGGATCGGCACCATCACCGTCAGCGTCGCCGGCAGGCGGGTGGCGAACAGGTTGGAGACCGCCTCGTTGGTCGCCCAGCTCTTGCCCCAGTCGAACGTGACGATCTGCTTGAGGAAGATGCCGAACTGGGTCCACAGCGGCTCGTTCAGCCCGAGCTGCTGGCGGATCGCGTCGACCTGCTGTTGGGTGGCGTTCAGGCCGCCGAGGATTTCAGCGGGATCGCCGCCGAAGGCTTTGAATAGCAGGAACACCAGCAGAACGACGCCGAACAGTGTCGGGATCATCTGCCAAAGGCGTCGGATCAGATAGGCCGCCATGGCGGGGCACACTCCTCATTCAGTCAAATCGGGGCACCCCGCGCGCCGCCCGTGCTCGTGGCGGGGCGGGCGGCGCAGGGTGCGAGCGGACGGGAGTCTAGGGCCTGCGCGGGGCCGCCCTCCCCCGCGTTTGCCCTCTTTCACCGCCGCGCGGCTGGCGGGCCGGCACGCAATTCGCGTGCCCCGGGTCGGCGGCGGCGGAACCTTGGTGCTTGCACCGTGTCCGACGGCGCAGCGCTGCCCCTAGACTCCCGCCTTCGATTCACCGGCCCCACCCGGGCCCCTGTCGTGATCCCACAAGGAACGCCGTCCATGCCCTCTCGCGCCGCCGCGCCGCGCCGCGCTTTCGTCCTTCGCGGCCTCGCGGCGCTCGTCGGCGGCTGGTTCGCGCCGCGGGCCGGGGCGCAACCCGCGCCGGCCACGGCGCCCGGCGGCAAGAAGGTCCTGCGCTACGCGATGCGCGTCGCGGAGACCGGCTTCGACCCGGCGCAGATCTCGGACCTCTACTCGAGCCTGATCGCCTCGAACATCTTCGATTCGCTGTTTGCCTACGAATTCCTCGCGCGTCCGGTGCGGTTGCGACCGAGCACCGCCGCGGCGTTCCCCGAAGCGTCGGCCGACTTCAAGCGCTTCACCGTCCGCGTCAAGCCGGGCATCTTCTTCGCCGACGATCCGGCGTTCAAGGGCGTGAAGCGCGAACTCGTCGCGGCCGACTACGTCTACAGCATCAAGCGCCACTTCGACCCGCGCTGGAAGAGCCCGACGTACCAGACCCTCGCGAACAACGCGATCGTCGGTCTGGACGACCTGCGCCAGGCATCGATCAGGAACAAGACGCCGTTCGACTACGACACGCCGGTCGAGGGCCTGCGCGCGACCGACCGCTACACGATCCAGTTCATCCTCGGCACGCCGAACCCGCGCTTCACCGATGCGCTGAGCGATCCGTCCAAGCTCGGCGCGGTCGCACGCGAGGTGGTCGAGTTCTATGGCGACAAGATCATGGAGCACCCGGTCGGCACCGGGCCGTTCCGGCTCGCCGAGTGGCGGCGCAGCTCGCTGGTGGCGCTCGAGAAGAACCCGAGCTACCGTGACGAGTTCTACGACGAGGAGGCGCCCGCCGGCGACGCGCTCGCCCAGGCCGCCGCCGCCAGGCTGAAGGGCCGCAAGCTGCCGATGGTCGACCGGGTCGAGCTCAGCGTGATCGAGCAGCCGCAGCCGCGCTGGCTGGCCTTCATCAACCGCGAGATGGACGTCGTCTGGCAGGTGCCCGAGGACTTCACCAACATCGCGATCCCGAACAACCAGGTCGCACCCAACCTCGCGAAGCAGGGCGTCTACCAGGTCCGCTACCAGCGCAACGACGCGTCGATGTCGTACTTCGGCATGGAGAACCCGGTGGTTGGCGGCTACACGCCCGAGAAGGTCGCGCTGCGCCGCGCGATCGCGCTGGCAGTCAACGTCGACGAGGAGATCCGCGTGGTGCGGCGAGGCCAGGCGATCGTCGCGCAGTCGATCGTGCCGCCGGGCCTGTACGGTTACGACCCGGCGTTCAAGAGCGAGATGGGCGAGTTCAACCGCGGCAAGGCGCAGGCGCTGCTCGACCTGTACGGCTACACGGACCGCGACGGCGACGGCTGGCGCGAGCAGCCCGACGGCTCGCCGCTGACGATCGAGTACGCGACCCAGCCGAACGACCTTGATCGCCAGCTGATCACCCAGTGGAAGAAGAACATGGATGCGATCGGCATCCGCATGGTTTTCAAGACCGCGCAGTGGCCCGAGAACCTGAAGGCCTCGCGCGCCGGCAAGCTGATGATGTGGGGCGTGGCCTGGACCGGCGGGCCCGACGGCGAGGAGTTCCTCGTGCTCGGCGACGGCCCCGAGAAGGGCCAGGCCAACCACGCCCGCTTCGACCACCCCGAATACAACCGCCTGTTCCAGCAGATGCGCGTAATGCCCGACGGCCCCGAACGGCTGAAGGTGATGACCCGCATGAAGGAGATCCTGGTCGCGTTCATGCCCTACAAGGCGCACGTGCACCGCATCTGGACCGACCTGGCGCAGCCCTGGGTCGTCGGCTACCACCGCAACCTGTTCGTCGCCGAGTTCTGGCGCTACGTCGACATCGATCTGGACGAGAAGGCGAGGCGCCTGGGATGAGCGGCGCCGAATTCACCCGCCGCAGCGTGCTCGCGGCCGGCGCCGGGGCGGCGCTGGGCCTGCCGGCGGCCGCGCGTGCCGAGCCGGGAAAGAAGGTGCTGCGCTATGCGTTCGAGGTCGCGGAGACGAGCCTCGATCCGGCCAAGATCAACGACCTCTATTCGCGCATCCTGACGCCGCACATCTTCGAAGGGCTGTACCACTACGACCACCTGGCGCGGCCGATCAAGATCAAGCCGCTCACCGCCGACGGCATGCCGCAGGCGTCGAGCGATTTCCGCACGTGGACGGTCAAGATCAGGCCCGGCATTTACTTTGCAGAGGACCCCGCCTTCAAAGGCAAGCGACGCGAACTCGTCGCGCAAGACTACGTCTACAGCTTCAAGCGCTTCGCCGACCCGGCCAACAAGAGCCCGGTCTGGTCGGGCCTCGAGACCGAACGGCTGCTCGGCCTCAACGAGTTGCGCCAGGCCGGCCTCGATGCGCGCAAGCCGTTCGACTACGACCGCTACATCGAAGGACTGCGCGCGCTCGACCGCTACACCTTGCAGTTCAAGGTGGCCGAGCCGCGCCCGCGCTTCCATGAGAACCTGGCGTCCGGTGACCTGTTCGGGGCGGTGGCCCGCGAGGTGATCGAGTTCTACGGCGAGGAGGCCGAGTCCCATCCCGTTGGCACCGGCCCGTTCCGCCTCGTGCAGTGGCGACGCAGCTCGTTCATCGCATTCGAGCGCAACCCCGGCTTCCGCGAGATGTTCTACGACGCCGAGCCTGCCGCCGACGATGCGGAGGGGCAGGCCTGGGCGGCGCGACTCAAGGGACGCCGCCTGCCGATGGTCGATCGCGTCGAGATCTCGATCATCGAGGAGGAGCAGCCGCGCTGGCTGGCGTTCCTGAACAACCAGGCCGACCTGCAGTTCGAGATGGGCTTCCAGTTCATCCCGCAGGCGATGCCGAACGGCAAGGTCGCGCCGAACCTGGCGAAGCGCGGCATCCAGGGCTACCGCTATCTGGAGCCGACGGTCTACTGCGCGTTCTTCAACATGGAGGACCCGGTCGTCGGCGGCTACGAGCCGGCACGCATCGCACTGCGCCGCGCGATCGGGCTGGGCCTCGACGGTCGCGTGCTCGTCGCGTATGCCTTCAACGGCCAGGGGACACCGGCGCAGACCCCGCTGCTCCCGCACACCAGCAACTACGACCCGAAGTACCGCAGCGAATTCGGCGAGTACGACGCCGCGCGTGCACAGGCCCTGCTGGACCTCTACGGCTATGTCGACAAGGACGGCGACGGCTGGCGCGAACAGCCCGATGGCAAGCCGCTGGTGCTGCGCATCAACACCCAGGCGGACCAGCGCTCGCGCAAGATCGCCGAGGTGATGGACCGCAACCTGCGCGCGCTGCGCATCCGCAGCGAGTCGGTCGTGGCGCAGTGGCCCGAGAACCTGAAGGCCGCACGTGCCGGCAAGCTGCAGGTGTGGACGGTCGGATCGCAGGCCGACGCGCCCGATTCGATCGGCGCGCTTGCGCGCTACGACAGCCGCCAGATCGGCGGCCAGAACATGGCGCGATTCCGCATGCCCGCGTTCGACGAGTTGTACGACCGAGCGCAGGCGCTACCGGACGGCCCGGAACGCGCCGCGCTGTTCGAGCAGGCCCAAAAGCTTGCCGTCGCCTACATGCCGTACAAGTACACGATGCACCGAATTTCCACCGACATGGCCCAGCCGTGGCTGATCGGCTACCGCCACCCGGTGTTCTGGACCGACTGGTGGCAATACGTGGACATCGACGACTCTTTGCCCCATCCCACCCGATGAAGAAGCTGCACGACCTGTTGTTCGCCGCCGGCCTGCTCGCCGCTGCGGCCGCCCACGCGCAAACCCCCGCGCCGGCCGCGTCGCCGCAAAAGGTGCTGCGCTACGCCTTCGAGGTCGCCGAGACCAGCCTCGACCCGGTCAAGATCAACGACCTCTATTCGCGCACGCTGACGCCGCACATCTTCGAGGGCCTGTACACCTACGACCACCTCGCGCGGCCGGTGAAGATCAAGCCGCTCACGGCCGACGGCATGCCGCAGAACTCGGCCGACTTCCGCACCTGGACGGTCAAGATCAAGCCCGGCATCTACTTTGCCGACGACCCGGTCTTCAAGGGGGCGAAGCGCGAGCTTGTCGCGCAGGACTACGTCTACGCGATGAAGCGCTTCGCCGACCCGGCCAACAAGAGCCCGGTCTGGAGCGGGCTCGAGAACGAGAAGCTGCTGGGCCTGGCGGAGTTGCGTCAGCGCGCCATCGACAGCAAGAAGCCCCTCGACTACGACACCGAGATCGAGGGCGTGCGCGCCCTCGATCGCTACACCGTGCAGTTCCGCATCGCCGATCCGCGCCCGCGCTTCATCGAGGCGCTCGCCGGCGGCGATCTGTTCGGCGCGGTGCCGCGCGAGGCAGTCGAGTTCTATGGCGAGCAGTTCCAGGCGCACCCGGTCGGCACCGGACCGTTTCGCCTCGTGCAGTGGCGGCGCAGCTCGTTCATCGCGCTGGAGCGCAACCCGGGCTACCGCGAGCGCTATTACGACGCCGAACCGGCCGTCGACGACGCCGAAGGCCAGGCCATCCTGGCGCGGCTCAAGGGTCGGCGCCTGCCGATGGTCGACCGGGTCGAGATCTCGATCATCGAGGAGGAGCAGCCGCGCTGGCTGTCGTTCGTCAACGGCGAGGCCGATCTGGCCTATCGCGTCGGCTACCAGTTCGTGAACCAGGCGATGCCGGGCGGCAAGGTTGCACCCCACCTTGCGAAGCGCGGCGTGCAGGGCTTCCGCTACGTCGAGGCGGCGGCGAACTACTACCTGTTCAACCTCGATGACCCGGTGGTGGGCGGCTACACGCCCGAGCAGGTGGCGCTGCGCCGTGCGTTCGGGCTCGGTCTGAACACGCAGAACATCATCGACTACGCCTACAGCGGCATGGGCACGATCGCGCAAGGGCCGACGCTGGCGCACACTAGCGCCTACGACCCGAAGCTCAAGACCGAGGTGGGCGACTACGACCCGGCGCGTGCCAACGCGCTGCTCGATCTTTACGGCTACAAGGACCGCGACGGCGATGGCTGGCGCGAGCGCCCCGACGGCTCGCCGCTGGTGCTGGACGTCAACACCCAGTCGCAGTTGCGCGACCGGCGCATCGCCGAGGTGATGACCAAGAACATGAAGGCGCTCGGGATCCGGGTGCGGATGAAGGTCGCGCAATGGCCCGAGAACCTGAAGTCGGCGCGTGCCGGCAAGTACCAGATGTGGGCGCTCGGCGGTTCGTCCGCCTCGCCGGATTCGGCCGGCGCATTCCAGCGCATGGACAGCCGCCAGATCGGCGGCCAGAACATGGCGCGCGTGCGCCTGCCCGAGCTCGACGCCGCCTACGCCAAGCTGCAGGAACTGCCCGACGGGCCGGAGCGCCTGGCAGTGTTCCGCCAGGCCGAACAGATCGCGCTCGCGTACATGCCCTACAAGTTCACGCTGAACCGCGTCTCGATCGACATGGCGCAGCCGCAGGTGATCGGTTACCGCCATCCGGTCTTCTGGCAGGACTGGTGGCAGTACGTCGACATCGACGACTCCCTGCGCCCGAGGCGCTGAAAGCATGAGGCTGCGCCGGTTCCTCTGCATCGTCGCCGTGCTGGCCGGGGCAGCGGGCGCGCGCGCCGAGCCGCTGAAGGTGCTGCGCTACGCGTTCGAAGTCGCCGAGTCGAGCCTGGATCCGGCCAAGACCAACGACTTCTATTCCAAGCAGGTCATCGGCAACGTCTACGACGGCTTGTTCGCCTACGACCACCTCGCGCGGCCGGTGAAGATCAAGCCGTGGACCGCGCGCGCGCTGCCCGAGGTCAGCGATGATTTCAAGGTCTGGACGATCAGGCTGCGCCCCGGCATCTACTTCGCCGACGATCCTGCCTTCAAGGGTCAGAAGCGCGAGCTGGTTGCCCAGGACTACGTCTACTCGATCAAGCGCTTCGCCGATCCGGCCAGCAAGAGCCCGAGCTGGGGCGGCGTCGAGGCCGACGGCATCGTCGGATTGGCCGAGCTCCGCGCGCAGTCGCTGAAGAACCGGACGCCGTTCGACTACGACCGCGAGATCGAGGGCCTGCGCGCGCTCGACCGCTACACGCTGCGCATCACGCTGAAGGAGCCGCGCCCGCGCTACAACGAGAGCCTGGCCGGCGGCGACCTGTTCGGCGCCGTCGCGCGCGAGGTGGTCGAGTTCTATGGCGATCGGTTCGATGCGCACCCGGTCGGTACCGGGCCGTTCAAGCTCGCGCAGTGGCGGCGCAGCTCGTTCATCGCGTTCGAGCGCAACCCCGATTTCCGCGAGGTGCTGTACGACGCGGCGCCCGCCGCCGACGACACCGAAGGCCAGGCGCTGCTCGCAAAGTACAAGGGCCGGCGCCTGCCGCTGGTCGATCGCGTCGAGATCTCGATCGTCGAGGAAGAGCAGCCGCGCTGGCTCGCCTACGTCAACGGCGAGGCCGATCTTGCGTACCGCGTGGGCTACCAGTTCGCACCGCAGGCGATGCCGAACGGCAAGGTCGCGCCGAACCTCGCGAAGCGCGGCATCCGCGGATTTCCGATCGTCGAGTCGGCCGGCAACTACTACTACTTCAACATGGAGGACGCGACCGTCGGCGGCTACACGCCGGAGAAGGTCGCGCTGCGCCGCGCGATCGCGCTCGGCATCGACGCGAAGAACGTGATCGACTACGCCTTCAACGGCCTGGGCACCTACTCGCAGGGCCCGACCCTGCCGTTCACCAGCGCCTACGACCCGTTGCTCAAGACCGAGTTCAGCGACTACGACCCGGCGCGCGCGCGAGCGCTGCTCGACCTGTACGGCTACGCGGACCGCGACGGCGACGGCTGGCGCGAGCTGCCCGACGGCGCGCCACTGCTGCTGCGCGTCTCGACCACGCCGGTGCAGCGCGACCGCAAGATCGCCGAGGTGATGAACAAGAACATGAAGGCGCTGGGCATCCGCGTGCAGCTGCTGACGGCGCAGTGGCCCGAGAACCTGAAGGCGGCGCGCGCCGGCAAGCTGCAGATGTGGTTCCTCGGCTCGATCTCGACCGCGCCGGATGCGGGCGGATCGTTCGCCCGCTACGACGGTCGCCAGGCCGGTGGCCAGAACCTTGCGCGTTTCAAGCTGCCCGAGGTCGATGTGCTCTACGACCGGCTGCAGACGCTGCCCGACGGCGCCGAGCGGCAAGCGACCTTCCGCGAGATCGAGCGCCTGGCGATCGCCTACATGCCGTACAAGTTCACGTTGACCCGGGTGTCGCTCGACATGACCCAGCCGCAGCTGATCGGCTATCGCCGGCCGGTGTTCTGGAAGGATTGGTGGCAGTACGTGGACATCGACAACACGAAGCGGGTGGCCCGGTGATCGACCGCCGCAGCTGGTCGGCTGCGATGCTCGGCGGGCTGGCGCTGCCGTCGTGGGCGAACGCGGCCGAACCCGACACCATCGGCGAGAACATCCTGCGCGTACCGTTCGAGTCGGCCGAGACGGGCTTCGACCCGGCGCAGATTGCGGACCTCTATTCGGCTCGGGTCACCGCGCACATCTTCGAGTCGCTCTACCGCTACGACTGGCTCGCGATGCCGGTCAAGGTCAAGCCGCTCACCGCGGCCGCACTGCCCGAGGTGACCGACGACTACCGCGTCTGGACGATCCGGCTCAAGCCCGGCATCTTCTTCGCCGACGACCCGGCGTTCAAGGGCCGGCGGCGCGAGCTCGTCGCCGAGGATTACGTCTACTCGATCAAGCGCATGTACGACCCGGCGACGAAGAGCCCCAGCCTGTCGACGTTGGAAGAGGACGCGCCGCTCGGGCTGGCGGAACTGCGCGAGGCCGCGCTGCGCCAGAAGAAGCCGTTCGACTACGACACGCCGGTGCCGGGCCTGCGCGCACTCGACCGCTACACGCTGCAGTTCCGGCTCCCGGAGTCGCGGCCACGCTTCGTCGCCGGGCTGTGCGCGTCGTCGATCATGGGCGCGGTGGCGCGCGAGGTCGTCGAGCATTACGGCGACGAGATCATGGCGCACCCGGTCGGCACCGGGCCGTACCGGTTGAAGAGCTGGCGGCGCAGCTCGCGCATCGTGCTCGAACGCAACCCGACCTTCCGTGAAGTGCTGTACGACGGTGAGCCGGCCGCGGACGACGTCCAGGGACAGGCCTGGCTGGCGCGTTTCAAGGGTCGCCGCCTGCCGCTGAACGACGGCGTCGAGATCTCGGTGCTCGAAGAGGGCCAGGCGCGCTGGCTGTCGTTCCTGCAAGGGCGCGTCGACTACGTGCGCGTGCCGCCCGAGTTCACCAACTTCGCGGCGCCCGCCGGCACGCTGGCGCCCAACCTCGTGAAGCGTGGCATCCGGGCGCGCAAATACGTGAATCCCGATTTCACGGTCTCCTGGTTCAACATGGAGGACCCGGTCGTCGGCGGCTACACGCCCGACAAGGTTGCGCTGCGGCGGGCGATCGGCCTGTCGTACAACATCGATCGCGAGATCAGGATCGTGCGACGCGGCAGCGCGATCGCGGCGCAGGCGCCGATGCCGCCCGGGACCTACGGCTACGACGCCGCGTTCCGTACCGAGCAGAGCCAGCACGACCCGGCGCGCGCCAAGGCACTGCTCGATCTGTACGGCTACGTCGATCGCAACGGCGATGGCTGGCGCGAGCAACCGGACGGCTCGCCGCTGGTGCTGCACATGGCGACGCAGACCTCGAACATCGAGCGGCAGCTCGACGAGAACTGGCAGAAGAGCATGGCGTCGGTCGGCGTGCGGGTCGTGTTCGACACCGCGCAGTGGCCCGAGAACTTCAAGGCCGCGCGCGCGGGCAAGCTGCAGATGTGGGGCCTCGGCTCCACGCTCGGCGAGGACGCGCAGGCCGGCCTCGAATACATGTATGGCCCGTCGATCGGCAGCGGCAACCTGGCGCGCTTCAAGCTGCCCGCGTTTGACGCGATCTACCGGCGCATGCTGGTGCTGCCCGACGGCCCCGAGCGCGCCGCGCTCTTCCTCGAGGCGGCCAAGCTCGTCACCGCCTACATGCCCTACAAGATGCACGTGCACCGCGTCTACACCGACCTGACCCAACCGTGGATCACCGGCTGGCGCGAGGGGCTGTTCCGCCGCGAGTCGTGGATGTTCGCGGAGGTCGACGGCCCGCTGCGTGAGCGTTTGTCTCGTTGACGACCGGTCGGCGGCTTGCACAATGGCCGCATGACCTCGCCCCGCATTCACCACATCACCCGCTACACCGACTGGCTCGCGCGCGAGCGCGGCCTGCATTTCGACCCGGCGACGACCGAAGGCTACGACGCGCTGTGGCGCTGGTCGGTCACCGACCTGCGCGCGTTCTGGGGCTCGATCTGGGAGCACTTCGGCATGCAGTCGCCGACGCCGTACGGCACCGTGCTCGAGGCCGAGGTCATGCCCGGCGCGCGCTGGTTCGTCGGCGCGCAGGTCAACTACGCGCAGCACCTGTTCTCGCATGCCGACGCGGCGCATGCGGCCGGGCACCCGGCCATCGTGTTCCAGAACGAGGCGATGCGCGCGCGCGGCGAGCTGCAGGAGATCGCCTGGCCCGAGCTGCGCCGCCAGGTCGCGTCGCTCGCCGCGCGGCTGCAGGCGCTCGGCGTGCAGCGCGGCGACCGGGTCGGCGCGTTCATGCCGAACATCCCGCAGACCATCGTCGCGTTCCTGGCCTGCGCCAGCCTCGGCGCGATCTGGTCGGTCTGCTCGCCGGACATGGGGCCGGTCGCGGTGCTGGACCGCTTCCGCCAGATCGAGCCGAAGGTGCTGATCGCGGTCGACGGCTACACCTACGGCGGCGTCGCGCACGACCGCCTCGCCGTGCTGCGCGGCCTGCTCGACGAACTGCCCAGCGTGCACCACGTGCTGCTGCTGAAATACCAGGACGAAGCCGCCGACGCGGCCGCACTCGCCGGCCCGCGGCGCGCGGTGCACGACTTCGCCGCGGCCTGCGCCGTCGACCTGCCGTTCGCGCCCGTGTGGCTGCCGTTCGACCACCCGCTGTGGGTCGTCTACTCCAGTGGCACCACCGGTCTGCCCAAGCCGATCGTTCACGGCCACGGCGGCGTGATGATCGAGGCGCTCAAGGCCGGCGCGCTGCACAACGACGTCGGCCCGAGCGCGCTCGGCGGCGACCGCTACCACTGGTACAGCGCGACCGGCTGGATCATGTGGAACTCGCAGGTCGGCGCTTTGCTCGGCGGCACCACGATCTGCGTGTACGACGGCAACCCGGGCGGCGCGATCAAGGCGCCCGACCTGAACACGCTGTGGCGCTTCGCGGCCGACGCGGGGGTGACCTTCTTCGGCGCCGGCGCGGCGTTCTATGCCAACTGCCTGAAGGCCGGCATCGAGCCGGCGAAGGTGGCTGACCTGTCGGCACTGCGCGCGGTGGGGTCGACCGGCTCGCCGCTGTCGGTCGATTCGTACCAGTGGGTCTACGACCAGATGCCGAAGGTCGACGGCCATGACATCTGGCTGACGCCGATCTCCGGCGGCACCGATTTCGCCGGCGCGTTCGTCGCCGGCCTGCCGACCCTGCCGACCGTGATCGGCGAGATGCAGTGCCGCTGTCTCGGCGCGGCCGTGCACGCCTGGGACGAGCAGGGCCGCGACCTGATCGACGAGGTCGGCGAGCTGGTGTGCGCCAAGCCGATGCCGTCGATGCCGCTGTACTTCTGGGGCGATGCCGACGGCAAGCGCGGAGCTGCCAGTCAAGAAGCTGCTGATGGGCACGCCCGCCGAGCAGGTGTTCAAGCTCGACGCGATGGCCAATGCCGGCTGCGTCGCCTGGTTCGTCGCGTTCGCGAAGCGGCGCGCCGACGCCTGACGCGACCTGGCGCGACGGCGGGCAGGTGCTGTCCTACGCCGGCTGCCCGCGGCTTCCGACGTTGCGGCGCCGGCGCGCTCATTACAGTCCTGCGACAGGCTGGATGCGGGATCGCGCCGCATCGGTCGAACCGGGGACAACGTGCGCACCAAGTCGAGCTCTCGCCGCAGCATCCTGTCGGTGCCTCCTGACCCTGCTGCTGCCGCCCAGCCGTTCGAGGACAGCGCGCTTGGCGGTTTGGCGGACGCCTGGCGGGCTCTGGACGCTGGGGATGCGCAGAAGGCGCGCAACATCGGCCAGTCGGCGCTGATCGCCGCCAAGGCGCGTGCGGATCTGCACGGCGAAGCGCAAGCCCTGAACTGCCTCGCGCATGCCGACCGGATCGACTCGCGCCTGCGCCGCGCCGGAGAGACCAGCCGACGCGCCGCGCAGGTGTTTCAGCGCCTGGGCGACGTCGAGGGCGAGGCCGGCGCGCTGACCACGCTCGCACACGTCGCCATGCTGCTCGGCCGCAACGACGAGGCCGTCGAGGCCGCGATCCTGTGCGTGCGCCTGTGCAACCCCGACACGCCGACGCCCCAGGCCGTGCTGGCCTACAACGGCCTGGGCATTGCCTATGGATGGAGCGGCAACTACGACCGCGCCAACGCGGCACTGGCGTTCGCAGTCGAGGTCGCCGCCCTGTGCGACCCGCCGGTCAGCGCCTACCAGCCGCGCTTGAACCAGGCGTGGATCGAGGCGGCACGCCTGGCCGACGAGCGCTACGAGAAGGGCGAGATCGGCAGCCTGACCCGCCTGGCCAGCCTGGTCGAGGAGTGCCGCGCGCTCGAGGGCGAAGGCGCCGGCGCCACCGTGCTGCCCGGCCTGATGCCGGCCGCCCGCACGGTGTCCCTCGTGCTGGGGGCGCTGCTGGCCGCCTGGCGCCGCGACGTGCCTGCGGCGCGCCGCGAGGCCGAGCTGGCGGTCCGCTCGCTGGGCGGCATCGTCACCTGGCTGGATGCGGTCGTCCATTGGGTCCTCGCCGAGCTGGCGTGGCTGCAATCGGACTGGAGTAGCGCCGAGATCGCGCTGCGCGAGATGAAGGAGCTGGGTCTCGCGGTCGAGCACGAGCAGCTCGCCTGCATGGCCCATCTGCTGCTCATCCAGGTATTTGAGCAGCAGGGCAAGTTTCCCGCCGCGCAGCAGGAGCAGCGCGCGCTGCGCTCGCGCGAGCGGCGCATGCGCAGCGACAGCGTCAGCAGCCGCGAGGCGGTGGTGAAGTGGCAGCTCGGCGCGCGCCAGAGCGAGGCCCACCTGCAGCGCGCGCTGGTCGAGTCCAAGCAGTTCGAGCGCTGGTCGTTCGAGGACCCGCTGACCGGCATCGCGAACCGGCGCTACTTCGAGCAGGAATTGAGCGAGCGTCTCGCCCGGGCCGCCGGTGACGGCCGGCCGCTGACCGTGGCGATGATCGACCTCGATCACTTCAAGGCCGTCAACGACACCTACACCCACCAGGTCGGGGACAGCGTGTTGAGTGCGCTCGCCGGCGTGATGGCCCGGACGGTGCGACAGGGCGACCTCCCCGCCCGCCTGGCCGGTGACGAGTTCGTGGTGCTGTTCCACGACGCCGACACCGAGGTCGCGGCCGAAATCTGCGAGCGCATCCGCGCCGCGATCGCGGCGTTCGACTGGAGCGCCATCGCGCCCGGGCTCCAGGCGTCGGTCAGCATCGGCATGGCGACCGCGGTCGAGGGCGACACCGTCGGCACGCTGCTGCATCGCAGCGACCAGTCGATGTACACGGTCAAGGCCAGCGCATTCAGGAGCAGCTACTGACCCACCCGGAAACTCCCCCCGGGGTGCGCGCACTCGTTACATACCCTTTCGGCATGGGCCGTCGCGGGGCCGGTACACCGCAGTTAAAGTCCGCACCCAAGGGATTGGTTGTCGGCCGTCGCGCCGCGGGCGCGCAAAAGAAACCCGCCAGGGTTCGCCCGGACATTCGAGGAAAGTTCTTGGAAAGCGACACGATCATCGGGGTGCTGCACGAGGCGCACCTGCCGCTGCGCTCGATGCTGCAGAGCGATTTCGGCCCGGAAGCCGGCAGCGAAGACGAAGTCAGCCGGCTGTTCAAGATCCGCAGTGCCGACTCGTTCGGCCAGCGCAGCTCCGCGTCGGTGCTGATCAACCGCATGTATTCGGCGCGCGGCTACCGCACCACGCCGCTGCCGACGAGCCAGCAGCCGACCCGCATCACGTTCACCGCCACCGAGCACGACGAGACCATCGGCACCATCACGGTCGGGTTCGATTCCGCCAACGGGCTGCATGTGGACGAGTTGTTCGAGGTCGAGACCGAGCAGATCCGCGCCCAGGGTCGCCGGCTGTGCGAGTTCACGAAGCTGGCGATGGACAGCGTCGTCAAATCCAAGCGCGTGCTCGCGTCGCTCTTTCACGTCGCCTACATCTTCGCCCACCGCATCATGGGCATCGACGACCTCGTGATCGAGGTCAACCCGCGCCACGTGCGCTACTACGAGCGGATGCTGGGGTTCGAGGCGATCGGCGAGCCGCGCCACAACGGGCGCGTCAACGCGCCGGCGGTGCTGATGCGCCTGCGCTTTTCGCACGCACACGAGCAGATCGACCGCTTCGGCGGGCGACCGGAACTCGGCGCGAGCGAACGCTCGCTGTACCCGTATTTCTTTTCGGTGAAGGAGGAGGCGTCGATCGTCGGTCGCCTGCGGCGCACCCAGCCGGACTGGGCGCTGCTGGACGATCAGCCGGCGCCGTCGTTCTTCACGCGGCCGGTGCAGCCGCGCGCACCGCACCACTGAGGGCGGGACTCAGGCGTCGCAGAGCGACGATTCGTATTCGAGTTCGGCGGCCATCACCGGGTCGAAGTGCCCCAGGTCGCCCCACAGGTCGCACGCCAGTCGGCGCGTACGCTGTTGCCCCAAATGGGGTCGAAGCTCCATCAGCGTGCTCGAGAACGCCTCGACCCACTGCGCGCGCGGCGAGCGCAACGCGGCCAGCGGGACGGCGGTGCCGCGCTTGAAATTGCCTTGTGCCTGCATCGTGGTGGGTGGAGTGGTCCGGAACCCGATGTTCGCTGAAGTCGACGGGTCGCGCGTGTAGGAGAAACCGCGCGCGACCCGTCGGATCAGACCGTCAGCTGCGCTGGCGGCGACGAGCGACGAAGCCGACGGCACCGAGGCCCGCCAGCATCAGCGCATACGTCTCGGGCTCGGGGACGGCCGACACCTGCTGGAAGCTGATCTTGCCGCCGCCTTGCGTGATGTAGAACCCGCCTTCGAACGGCGTGACCGTGTCCGGCGTGTTCGCGAACGTGGTCAGCGCGATGTCGTAGAACGGGTTCGGCGCGGCGAAGAAGCCGGCGTTGGTCGCGTCGATGTCGAAGTTCAGCGAGGCGCCGGCGAAAGCGTAGAACTTGCCGGTCGTCGGGTCGGGCAGGGTCGAGCCGCCACCCGAGATCAGCGAGCCGGTCGCAAGAACCTTCTCGCCAGCCGCGGTTTCCACAGCGTTGCCGCCGGCATCGAAGCCGAAGGTCGCGGTGCCGACGTCGTTGTAGCCGTACAGCGTGTAGGTCAGCGAGTTGAACGTCGCGATCGTGCCCGCGGCGGTCGGGTCGGTCCCGACGGTGGTGCCGCTGGCGGTGAACATCACGTACATGCCCAGACCCGGGACGGTGATCTTCGGATCGGTGGCCGACTGGAAGCCGGTCATGACCAGGTAGCCGGTCTCGGTGAAGGTCGACGCGCTGGTGAACGTGACCTTCGAATAGTCGGAGATCAGGATATTGTTTGCGGTGACGCTGTCGCCGGTCAGGCCCGCAGCGGCCGGATCGAACGTGAAGGACGGCGGGTCTGCCGCCATCGCCGCCGAGCCGGCAGCGGCGATTGCCAGTGCCACGGCAGTGCGTAGCAGCGGCAAACGGGTCGAGGAAATTTTCATGGACATGGCGCTCTCCTGAGAAGGTGTGTGATGGGCCCGCTTTTGTCGCGGACAGCACATTTCAACCAGGGACGATCGAAGTTCTTGTAGGACGACGCCGCACCCCGCCGTCTCCCCCCCGTGAACGCGGGGGCCGTCGTTACACCGCAAGCAAATGCAACATGTATTCCGACTGGTGAGCGGGACGAATTCCTACGTGCGCGAGGCGTGGTGTGGAGGAAGCTGGCCGTCCCCGAAGTGCCCCGGACCGCCGACTGATCATGCGCCTGTCGCCATCGTGTTTCCTCCGCTCGCAGCGCAGCCGCGCGGCCGCGGCATGAACGTGCGGGACGCGGGTTCGGTGGCGTCGTTCGATTACGACGAGGCGTTCTCTCGCAACCTCGGCTGGGTCACCGAAGCCGAGCAGGCGAAATTGCGCCGGAGCCGCGTCTGCATCGCCGGCATGGGCGGGGTCGGCGGCATCTACCTGCTGACGCTCGCGCGGCTGGGTGTCGGTGCCTTCAGCATCGCCGACTTCGACACCTTCGCGCCCGCGAACATGAACCGTCAGGCCGGCGCCACCGTGTCGTCGATGGGGCGGCCCAAGGTCGACGTGATGCTCGAGATGGCGCGCGACATCAACCCCGACCTCGACGTGCGGGTGTTCGACCAGGGCCTCGACGCGTCCAACCTCGACGCGTTCCTCGCCGACGGCGACGCCTACCTCGACGGGCTGGACTTCTTCGCGCTCGACATCCGGCGCCAGGTCTTCGCGCGCTGCGCGGCGATGGGCATGCCGGCGACCACGGTGGCGCCGCTCGGCATGGGTGCGGCGCTGCTGAACTTCGTGCCCGGCGGCATGAGCTTCGACGACTACTTCCGGCTCGAGGACCAGACCGACGACGAGCAGGCGCTGCGCTTCCTGGTCGGCCTGTCGCCGGCGATGCTGCAGCTGCGCTACCTGGTCGACCCGTCCCGTGTCGACCTCGCACGCCGCCGCGGCCCGTCGACCGTCATCGCGGTGCAGTTGTGCAGTGGTCTGGCCGCGGCGCAGGTGATCAAGCTCGTGCTGGGCCGGGGCCCCGTCGTCGCCGCGCCGCGCGGCCTGCATTTCGACGCCTACCGCAACCGGCTCAAGCACACCTGGCGGCCGGGCGGCAACGGCAATCCGATGCAGCGCTTGCTGATGAACGTGGCGCGGCGTCGCCTGAGCACGCGATGAAACCCGCGGATCAGACGCTGCGCGAGCTCCTCGCGGCCGGCCTGCTGGCGCCGTCCGCGGAGAACAAGCACGAGCTGCGGTTCGTCGTCGAGCGCGACCAGGTCGCCCTGGTGCCGACCGAGCGCGCGAGCTGGGCGGCGGCGCCGCACCGCGAGCTGCTCACGCTGATGTCGTTCGGTGCGATCGTCGAGAACATCGCGTTGATGTCCGCGCGGCACGGATTGCTGCTCCAGCCCGCGCTGTCGCTGCAGGCGCGCGACGGCGCCGTCGTGCTGCTGCGCTGGCGCGAGCGGCCGGCGTCGATCGGGGCGCTCGATCCGCTGGCCGACGCAGTTGCGCTGCGCCACACCAACCGCCGGTTCTACGCGCGTGCGCCGGTCGAGTCGGCCACGCTCGCGGCGCTGTCCCAGGCGGCGCTTGGCGTGGACGGCGCGCGTGTCCGCTGGCTGGCCGCACCCGACGAACGCCGCCGCGCATTGCGCGCCATCCGCCTCGCCGAGACCGAGCGCTTCAAGCGCCGCGCGCTGCACGCCGAACTGTTCGGCGCGGTGCGCTTCGAGGCCGGCTGGGAGGGCACGCTGCCGGAGTGGCTGGCACCGGCGACGCTCGAGGTGGAGCCGCCGGCCCGGCCGATGTTCGGCGCGCTGCGCCACTGGCGCGCGATGCGCGCCGCCGCGTGGGTCGGCGCGCCGGCGATGCTCGGGCTGCGCGCCGGCTACCTGCCCGCGGCGCTGTCGCCGCATCTGGGCATCGTGCTCGCGCGCGGCGAAGACGACGCGGCCACGGCGTTCAGCGCCGGCCGCGCATTCCAGCGGCTGTGGCTCGCCGCGGCGGCCGCCGGCCTCGCACTGCAGCCGATGGCCGCCGCGACGGCATTGGCACGCCAGCATGCCGGCGGCGACTGGGTCGCGCCATCGGTGCAGCAGGAGCTGAAGCGACTGCTGGCCACGCTCGGCCCGGCGGTGGGCGAGCAGCCGCAGATGCTGTTCCGGCTCGGTCGGGCGCGCGCGCCGTCGGCCGTGGCCGGGCGTCGGCCGCTCGACGACTACCTCGAAGGCGAGGTCGTGTCGTCCCCGTCGCCGCCCTGAATCGGCAGCTCGGTGAAGTAGCGGCCGCCGTGGAAGATCAGCGGCTGCGCGTCGGTCCGGTGCGCGCAGCGCTCCACCTCGCCGACGAAGATCACGTGGTCGCCCTCTTCGTAGCGGCTGCGGTTGAAGCACTCGAACACCGCCGCCGAGCCGGCGAGGATCGGCGCGCCGCCCGCGCCCTCGCTGAACGCCACGCCCTCGAAGCGCCGCGCCGACTTGCTGGCGAAGCGCTCGGCCAGCGCATGCTGGTCCGCCGCGAGGATGTTGATCGCGTAATGCGAGCCGCGCTCGAAGTGCGGCATCGAGCCGGCGCTGCGGGCGAGGCTCCACAACACCAGCGGCGGCGCGAGCGAGACGGAGTTGAACGAGTTCGCGGTCAGCCCGACCGGCGCGCCGTCGGCACCGCGCGCGGTGACGATCGTCACGCCGGTCGCGAACATGCCGAGCGCGGCGCGGAAGTCGCGGGCCGAGAAGCTGGGTGCCACGGCGCGGAGCGGGGGAGTCATGGGTCGCATTGTCCGGGATTCGCCGCCGCCCGGCCGGCCTACACTTTGGCGCATGGACCCCCTGGCGCCTCCCCTGCCGACCGCGGCCTCCGGCAACGCCCGCAACCTCCGCGAGCAGGCCCTCGGCGAAGCCGCGATCCGTCCGGCGGAATAAGCCGCCGGCGCCGCGCGTATACCGATCGTGCACGCCCCCGCCGCCTTTCGCCAGCAGCTGCTCGGAGCGATACCGCGCCTGCGGCGCTACGCGCGCTCACTGGTGTTCGACACCCATGCTGCCGACGACCTGGTGCAGACCGCGCTGGAGCGCGCGCTCGCCCACTGGCACCAGTTCGACCAGCAGCGCGACATCCTGGTCTGGACCCTCAGCATCGCGCACAACGCCTACATGGACGACCGCCGCCGCCACGCGCGCCTGCCGATCGCCGATCCGCACGATGCAAGCAACGCCGGGCTGGACGAGCGCCATGCCGCCGAGACGCCGGACATCGGCCTGCGGCTCGACCTGGTCGCCGCGCTGAAGCAATTGCCTGTCGAGCAGCGCGAGCCGCTGTTGCTGGTCACGCTCGAACAACTCTCCTACGCCGAATGCGCCGAGCTGCTGCGCATCCCGATCGGCACCGTGATGTCGCGCATCTCGCGCGGGCGGGTCGCGCTGCGCGCGCTGCTCGACGGGCGTGCGCCGCATGCCACCGCGCCCGGCCTGCGCCGCGTGGTCTGATGCCGCGCGCCTCGAACGAACCACCATGACCTCCGCCCCGATCGACGACCTCACGCTGCACGCCTGGCTCGACTGCGAACTCCCGCCCGAGCGCCACGCCGAAGTCGAGGCATGGTTGCAGGCGCACCCCGAGGACGCCGCGCGCGTGCGCCTGTGGGCCGCCGACCGCGAACTGATGCGCACGCGGCTCGGTGCCGTGCTCGACGAACCGGTGCCGCCCGCGCTGCAACAGGTGGTGTGGCGCCGCGGCGAGCGCGGCCGGGTGCTCGGCGCGGGCTGGCAGCGCTGGGCCGCGGCTGCCGCGGTGTTCGCGCTCGGCGGGCTGCTGGGGGCGGGGGCGATGTGGCGCGTGCAGGCGACCGGCCAGCCGCTCGCCGCCGCGGGGGCCGGCGAGCCGGCCTGGGTCAGGCGCGCGGCGGTCGCGCATGCGGTCTACGTGCCCGAGGTGCGCCACCCGGTCGAGGTCAAGGCCCAGGAGGAGCACCTCAGCCGCTGGCTGACGCGCCGACTCGACGTGCCGGTGAAGTTGTTCGACCTGCGCGCGCAAGGCTTCGAGCTGGTCGGCGGCCGCTTGCTGCCGGATGCGTCCGGGCCGAGCGCTCAGCTGATGTACGAGCGGGCGGCGGCGCCGGCGGCGTCGGGTGTCGCCGCCAAGCCGCTGCGGGTGACCGTCTACCTGCGCAAGCCGGATCGCGACACCCCGGCCGCGTTCCGCTACGAGCAGCAGGGCGCGCTCGGGATGTTCTACTGGGTCGAGGGCGCGAGCCCGCAGGGCGGCCCGGTCGGCTACGCGCTGGTCGGCGAACTGCCGCGCGCGCAGTTGCTGGCGATGGCCGAGGCGATCTACCGGCAAGGCGCTGCGCCGGCCAAGTGAGGCGGGCGAGAATCGCCCGATGACGACAAGTGCCGCCCCCTGGCCCGCCCGGCCGGTCGCGCCGGAGGACCTGGCCGCGATCAGCATCGCCCAGTGGCGCGCCGTGCTCGACGGTGCGCCGGACCAGGCCGCCGGCTGGGTCACAGCCGCCGCCCGGCTCGGGCACGCCGAAGCGCAGGCCGTGCTCGGCCAATGGTGTCTCGACGGCCACGGCGTCGTGCGCGACCCGGCGCAGGCGCTGCACTGGTTCCTGCGCGCGGCGCACCACGGCCACGCGATGGGGATGAACATGGCGGGCCGCTGCCATGAGCAGGGTTGGGGCGCGCCTGCCGATGCCGCCAAGGCGGTGCACTGGTACCGGCTGGCGGCACGGACGAACCTGCCGCAGGCCCAGTACAACCTCGCGAACCTGCTGGCCGCGGGGCAGGGCGTCAAGCGCGATCACGCGCAAGCGTTCGGGCTGTACCGGGACGCGGCCGAGCAGGGCTACGCGAAGGCGTTCGCGAAGCTCGGGCGGTATTTCGAGGATGGTGTGGTCGTGCCGCGGGACCCGCAGAAGGCACGCGACTGCTACCGCCGCGGCGCCGAAGGTGGCGACTTTCGCGGCCAGTTCTGCCACGCCGGCATGCTGGCCGAGGACGGCCGGCACGACGAGGCCCTGCGCTGGCTGGCCCAGGTGCCCGAGACCGCGACGCCGCGTTATCTCGAGCAGGCCGGCACACTGTTGCTGCAGTCGCCGCACGGCGCGATCCGCGCCGTGGGCGAGCGCATGCTGGCGAAGCTCAGGCCGCCGGCTTGCGGCGACGTGCCATGAAGCCGATGGCGCCCATGCCGGCGAGCATCAGCGCGTAGGTCTGCGGCTCCGGAACGGCCGGCACGTTGGTGAACAGCGACGCGTGCGACAGGCCGAGACCGCTGGTGTTGGCCAGGTTCACGGTGTAGGCCAGGTTACCGGCGGCGACGCCGTCGGCGAAGTAATAGGCGGACCAGGCCTGGCCCAGCTTCAGCGTCAGCACCAGCGGGCTGGAGAAGGCTTGCGCGAAGGTCACGTAGCCGCCGCTGTTGGACAGGCCGACCGCGTCGATGAACGAGGTGGTCGTGCCGACGGCCGAGCTGTTGTCCTTGTACTGGATGCTGAAGGGCGCGCCCCAGCCTTCGGCGGCGATGATCGCGTTGACTTGCGTCAGGTCGTCGTTCGGCGGCGGTGCAATCGAGCCGTAGCAGTCGGACGCGGCCGCCGAGAAGGTGACGGCACCGCAGGCCCACGATCCGTCGGCCACGGGGGCGTTGACAGCGAAGCTGGAGCCGGAAGCAGCGAGGGTCGAAACGGCGATCAGGGCGCCGAGGACATTGCGCGAGAAGTTCATGTGGTTTCCTTGGTGTGATGACGGTGGTGAAGCGATTCGTCGTGTCGTCAGGACTGCACGGCGAGTGAAGAGAAGTGTGGCGTTCGGCAACGTTTGCTCGCACCCCCGAGACGCGGGGCACGCCACAGCTCGTTCGAGAACTGCTTCGCATTTTTCGCGGCATGCGTGCGCCGCGGCCCTCGTTTCGGGGGGTGGCTGTCGCCTGTTTCGTTGTCCAACGGTTGACCGTTCGACGTTCCGCGGCGCGGGCCGGGCGTGCCGGTCGCATAAGCTACGGCCATGACTTCATGCCGCCGTCTTGGACACCTCTAGCAGCGTCCACCCGCCCGCACGCTTCAGTGCCGCCACCTTCTACCGGCTCGTCGTCGTCACGGCGCTCGGCTTCGCGTCGGGGTTGCCACTCGCGCTGACCGGGCAAGCCATGCAGGCGTGGCTGAGCGTCTCGGGCGTCGACATCGCGACCATCGGCTTCCTGAGCCTTGTCGGCCTGCCGTACACGTTCAAGTTCCTGTGGGCGCCGTTGATGGACCGCTTCGAGCTGCCGTGGCTCGGCCGACGCCGCGGCTGGCTGGTGCTGACCCAGCTCTTGCTAGCCGGCGCGCTGATGTGGATGGCCGCCACGTCGCCGAGCGGCGCGACCCGCTTCTTCGCGCTGCTCGCGGTGTTGGTGGCGTTCCTGTCGGCGTCGCAGGACGTGGTGATCGACGCCTACCGCACCGATGCGCTGCATGCGAGCGAGCGTGGCCTGGGCTCGTCGCTGTTCGTGCTCGGCTACCGGGGCGCGATGATCGTGTCGGGCGGCATCGCGTTCATCTGGGTCGATCCGGCGCAGGGCGGGGGCTGGACCTGGCCCGAGGTCTACCGTTTCATGGCCGGCGTGATGGTCGGCGCGGCGGTGCTGTCGGCCGTCGCGCTGCCGCGCCTGCCGCTCGCGCTGGTGCCGTCCAGCGTGCCGCGCCGCGATCTGCTGGGCTTCCTCGCGGTGCTCGCGGCGGTGGCGGTCGGCGTGTTCCTGAGCGACCGGTTCGGCCCGCCGATCGCGAAGGGCCTGCTCGGCGGCTGGCTCGCGAGCGGTGCGATGCCGACGGCGTTGCAGGGCAAGTGGATCGACCTCGCGGCGCTGATGCTCGGCATCGCGTTCACGCTGCCGCTGGCGGCGTGGGCGGCGCGGGCGGCACGCTTCGAGACCTTGCTCGGCGGGCTGCGCAGCTACTTCTCGCAGCCGGGCGCCGCGGCCTTCCTCGCCTTCATCGTGCTCTACAAGCTCGGCGACGCGTTCGCCGGCTCGCTGATGACGCCGTTCCTGCTCCAGGCGATGCAGTACAGCACCGCCGAGGTCGGCGTGGTCAACAAGGTGATCGGCCTGTGGCTGACGATCGGCGGCGCGTTGCTGGGGGGCGCGCTGATGCTGAAGCTGGGCCTGTGGCGCGCGCTGCTGCTGTTCGGCGTGCTGCAGATGGCGAGCAACCTCGGGTTCTGGTGGCTCGCCGTCAACGGCCGCGACGTGCTGCCGGGCCTGACGATCCCGGCCTTCGACTGGGGCTTCGTCAAGCTGCTGCACGCCACCCCGGTCGACGGCGGGTTGCTGCTGGTGATCGCGGCCGAGAACCTGTCCGGCGGCATGGGCACCGCGGCGTTCCTCGCGTTCCTGATGAGCCTGTGCAACCAGCGCTTCACCGCGACCCAGTTCGCGCTGCTCAGCGCGTTCGCGTCGGTCGGCCGGGTGTGGGTCGGGCCGCTGGCCGGCGTGCTGGCGGAGTCGATCGGCTGGCCGGTGTTTTTCCTCGTCTCGACCGCCGTTGCGCTGCCGGCCCTGGCGATGCTGTGGTGGATGCGGGATACCGTGCGTGCGCTCGAATACGATCCGGCGACGGCGCCGGCCGACGATTGAATTGCCGACGCGCGACCCGACCTACACGCCGCTTTCCGAGCATGGGCGAGAACCGATGAACCAAGACACTTCCCTGCTGCACCACGTCGGCTGCAGCTGCGCTTTCCACGGCCGCCGGCTGTTCACCGGCGGGCTGCTGCTCGGCAGCGGCGCCACGCTGTTCGCGCTGCCGGCATGGGCGCGCGAGGGCGTCGATGTCGGTCCCCAGTCGAGCTTCAGCAAGCTGGTGTCGGCCGAGCAGATCGAGAAGGCGGCGCAGCAGAACTACCTGCAGCTGCTGCAGCAGGCGAACACGAAGGGCGCGGTCGCCAGCCCCTCGCACCCGCAGCTCACCCGCTTGCGCGCGATTGCGCAGCGGCTGATCCCGTACACCTACGAGTGGAACGAGCGTGCGCGCCAGTGGCGCTGGGAAGTCAACCTGATCAACAGCCCGCAGATCAACGCGTTCTGCATGCCGGGCGGCAAGATCGCGTTCTTCACCGGCATCCTCGAGAAGCTCAAGCTCACCGACGACGAGGTCGCGATGATCATGGGCCACGAGATGACCCACGCGCTGCGCGAGCACGCCCGCGAGCGCATGGGCAAGAACGCCGCGACCCAGGGCGCGATCGAGATCGGCGCGGCGATCTTCGGCCTCGGCAACGGCGGGCGCTACCTGGCCGGCATGGGCGGGCAGCTGCTGACGCTCAAGTTCGGGCGCGATGACGAATCCGAGGCCGACCTGGTCGGCATGGAACTCGCCGCCCGCGCCGGCTACGACCCGCACGCCGGCGTCACGCTGTGGCAGAAGATGGCCGCGGCCAGCAAGGGCGCGCCGCCGCAGTGGATGTCGACCCACCCCTCGGGCCCGACGCGCATCCGCGACATCGAGCGAAGCCTTCCCAAAGTCGAGCCGCTCTATGCGCGGGCGGGGAAGCCCGCGCAGCGGTTCGACACCGCGCGCTGACCCAGCGGCGGCTTCTGCGCGCGTTTACCTCGCTGGCGCAGGCGCCAGCACGCGCAGCAGCCAGCGGTTCATGTCGGCGATCTCGTCGGGGCAGACCGAGTGCGGCATCGGGTACGCGTGCCACTCGACCGGGTGGCCGAGCGCGACGAGCGCGTCGCGCGACTGCAGCGCGCGCGCGATCGGGATCACCGGGTCGGCCGTGCCGTGGGCCTGGAAGATCGGCAGGTCGGCGTTGGCCGGGCTGCGCTCCGCGGCGGTCAGCGCGCCAAGCGGCAGGTAGCCCGACATACCGAGCAGCCCGGCCAGCCGCTCGCCGTGGCGCAGCCCTGTCATGAAGGTCATCGCGCAGCCTTGCGAGAAGCCGGCCAGCACGATGCGCGAAGCCGGCACGCCGCGTGCCTTCTCGCGTGCGATCAGCGTCTCGACCAGCGCCTGCGATTCGCGCAGGCCGGCCTCGTCTTCGCGCTTGACGCCGCCCGGGCCGAGTTCGGCGCCGAGGATGTCGTACCAGGCGCGCATCACGTAGCCGCCGTTGATCGTGACCGGCCGCGTCGGGCCGTGCGGGAACACGAAGCGCACGGGACCGATGGCGGTGAGATCGAGCTCCTGCGCGATCGGCACGAAATCGTTGCCGTCGGCGCCCAGACCGTGCAGCACGATGATCGACGCGGTCGGGTTCGGCGCGGTTTCGAATTCGATGACGTCGAGGGACATGGTGGGTGCTTCTTTCGGATTCAGAGGGTGAAGTCGTAGTCGATCACCAGCGGCGCGTGGTCGCTGAAACGCTGTTCGAGGTAGATGTTTTCGGCGACCGCGTGCTTGGCGATGCCTGGCGTGGCCAGGTGGTAGTCGAGCCGCCAGCCGACGTTCTTCGCCCACGCCTGACCGCGGTTGCTCCACCAGGTGTATTGCTCGGAGCGCGGGTTGAGGGTGCGGAACACGTCGACCAGGCCGATCTCGTCGAGCAGTGCGGTCATCCAGGCGCGTTCCTCGGGCAGGAAGCCGCTGTTCTTCTGGTTGCCCTTCCAATTCTTCAGGTCGATTTCCTTGTGGGCGATGTTGATGTCCCCGACCAGGATCAGCTCGCGCTCGGCGGCGAGCGCCTTCAGGTGCGGCGCCATCAGCGCGAGGAAGCGGAATTTCGCGGCCTGGCGCAGCTCGCCGCTCGAGCCGCTCGGGAAGTAGCAGCTGATCAGGCTGAGTCGGCGCGTGGGGGTGTCGAACCGCGCCTCCACGTAACGGCCCTCGGCATCGAACTCGGCGTTGCCGATGCCGGTGACCACGGCGCTCGGCGCCTTGCGGCTGTACAAGCCCACGCCCGAGTAGCCCTTCTTGTCGGCGTAGTGGAAATGCCCGGTCATGCCGGCCACCGTGTCGAATCGGCCGACGACCGTGTCGGCCTGGGCCTTGATCTCCTGCACCCCCATACAATCGGCCGCCAGCCCGGCGACCCAGGGTTCGAAGCCCTTGGTGGCGGCGGAGCGGATGCCGTTCAGATTCAGCGACACGAGACGAAACACGACAGAGGACCTTCGGGATGAGCACCACCGACCCCCAGGATTCACTCGCGCAGGACTTCGTGAAGTTCGCGGTCGAGGCGGGCGTGCTGCGCTTCGGTGAATTCAGGACCAAGGCCGGCCGGCTGTCGCCGTACTTCTTCAATTCGGCCCTGTTCGACGACGGCGCCAAGCTGGCGCGTCTGGCGGAATTCTATGCGCGGCGCCTGCTGGCGTCGGGCTGCGAGTTCGACATGCTGTTCGGCCCGGCCTACAAGGGCATCACGCTGGCCGCGGCCTCGGCGATGGCGCTCGCGCAGCTCGGCCGCAACGTGCCGTTCGCGTTCAACCGCAAGGAGGCCAAGGCCCACGGCGAAGGCGGCACGCTGGTCGGCGCGCCGGTGCAGGGGCGGGTCGTGATCATCGACGACGTGATCACCGATGGGGCCTCTAAGCGCGAATCGGTCGACATGCTGCGCGCGGCCGGCGGCACGCCGGCCGCGGTGCTGATCGCGCTCGACCGGATGGAGCGCGGCGGCACCGACGACAACCTGTCGGCCCGCTCGGCCGTTGAGGATTTCGAGCACGATTACGGGTTGCCGGTGATTTCGATCGCGTCGCTCGACGACTTGCTTCAGTACCTGCATTCCAATGCCGATACCGCGCTCGGGGCCCATTTCGAGCGGGTCTCCGCCTACCGTGAACGCTATGGAGTCTGAATGAGAGCCCACCGTCCTGTTGCCGGCGCTGCGCTGATCATGCTGTCGCTGCTGGCCGCGAGCCCGCTGGCGACGGCCCAGACGACCGGCGGGCGTTCGATCTTCACCTGCGTCTCGGCCGCCGGCAAGACGCTCACTTCCGACCGGCTGATCGCCGACTGCGTCGGCCGTGAACAGCGCGTGCTCAATGCGGATGGCTCGCTGAACCGCATCGTGCCGCCGAGCCTGACTGCCGAGGAGCGCGCCAAGGCCGAGGAACGCGAGGCTGCGGCGGCCGCCGTGCGCGCCGCCAAGGCCGAAGCCGTGCGCCGCGACCGCAGCCTGCTGACCCGCTACCCCGACGACAAGGCGCACAAGCGCGCCCGTGAGGCGTCGCTCGACTCGGTCCGCAAGCTGGTCGCCGCGAGCGAGGTCCGCCTGAAGGTGCTGGAGGAGGAGCGCAAGCCGCTGCTGGCCGACGCCGAGTTCTATGCCGGCAAGCGGTTGCCGCCGAAACTGAAGACCCAGCTCGACGCGAACGAGGTGTCCACCGAGGCGCAGCGCGCGCAGATCGAATCGCAGAAGCAGGAGATCGCGCGAATCAACCAGCGCTTCGACGAAGAGCTGCTGCGCCTGAAGAAGATGTGGGCCGGCATGCCGCCCGGATCGTTCGAGGTCCAGGCGGCCATCGCAGCGTCGACGCCGGCCAAGTGACCGCCGCGGCGGTCAGCCGAGTTTCTTCTTCAGCAGCTCGTTGACCTGGCTCGGGTTGCCCTTGCCCTTGGTCGCCTTCATCGCTTGGCCGACCAGCGCGTTGAACGCCTTCTCCTTGCCCGCGCGGAACTCCTCGACCGACTTGGCGTTGGCCGCCAGCACGTCGTCGATGATGCGCTCGAGTTCCCCGGAGTCGCTCATCTGCTTCAGGCCCTTGACCTCGATCAGCGCGTCGACGTCCTGACCTTCGCCGGTCCACAGCGCGTCGAACACCTGCTTCGCGCCGTTGTTCGAGATCGTGCCATCGGCGATGCGCCGGATCATTGCAGCCAGCGCCTCGGCCGAAACCGGGCTCGCCTCGATGGCGCCGCCCTGCGCGTTGAGCCGGCGCGAGAGCTCGCCCATCAGCCAGTTCGCAACCAGCTTGGGCTGGCCGCTGGCCTGCGCCGCGGTCTCGAAGAACGCGGCGAACGCCTTGCTCTGCGTCATCAGCGTCGCGTCGTACGCGGCCAGTGCGTAGTCGCGCTCGAAGCGCGCGGCCATCAGGCGCGGCAGCTCGGGCATCTGCGCGCGCACCTGCTCGATCCACTCGGGCGCGATCGCCAGCGGCGGCAGGTCCGGGTCCGGGAAGTAGCGGTAGTCGTGCGCGTCTTCCTTGCTGCGCATCGCGCGGGTCTCGCCGCTGTCCGGGTCGAACAGCACGGTGGCCTGGTGCACGCTGCCGCCGTCCTCGAGCAGGTCGATCTGCCACTGCACTTCGTAGTCGATCGCCTGCTGCATGAACTTGAAGCTGTTCAGGTTCTTGATCTCGCGGCGCGTGCCGAACTCCGCCCCGGGGCGGCGCACCGACACGTTGGCATCGCAGCGGAACGAGCCCTCCTGCATGTTGCCGTCGCAGATGCCGATCCAGGTGACGATCTGGTGCAGCGTCTTGGCGTACTCCACCGCCTCGCGGCTGCTGCGCATGTCGGGCTCGGTGACGATTTCGAGCAGCGGCGTGCCGGCGCGGTTCAGGTCGATGCCGCTCTGGCCCTGGTAGTCCTCGTGCAGCGACTTGCCGGCGTCCTCTTCCAGGTGGGCGCGGGTCAGGTTGACCTTGTGCTTCACCCGCTCTCCTTGTGGACCATCGACGAAGAACTCGACCGCGCCGCCCTGCACCACCGGCGTCTCGTACTGGCTGATCTGGTAGCCCTTGGGCAGGTCGGGATAGAAGTAGTTCTTGCGCGCGAAGATCGACAGCGGCGCCACCTTGGCGCCGACCGCCAGGCCGAAGCGGATCGCGCGCTCGACCGCGCCGCGGTTCATCACCGGCAGCGTGCCCGGCAGCGCCAGGTCGACCGGCGACGCCTGCGTGTTAGGCGCCGCGCCGAAGTGCGTCGACGAACCGCTGAAGATCTTCGATTGCGTGGAGAGTTGCGCGTGGGTCTCGATGCCGATGACGACCTCGAAACCGCGGATCAGTGCGGGTGTGCTCATGCTCGTGTTCAGTAGCCCGAAGGCGCCCGCGAATGCCAGTCGGTGGCCTGCTGGAACGCGTGCGCGGCCTGCAGCAGCGCGCCTTCCTGGAAGTAGTTGCCGATGAGTTGCAGGCCGACCGGCATCGCCGCTTCGCCGAAGCCGGCAGGCAGGCTCATGCCGGGCAGACCGGCCAGGCTGGCGGGCAGCGTGAAGATGTCGGCGAGATAGTTAGCGACCGGATCGTCGCTCTTCGCGCCGAGCTTCCACGCGACCGTGGGCGCGACCGGACCCGCGATCAGGTCGCACTGCGTGAAGCAGGCCTGGAAGTCGTCCGCGATCATGCGGCGCAGCTTCTGCGCCTGCAGGTAATACGCGTCGTAGTAGCCGTGGCTCAGGACGTACGTGCCGATCATGATCCGGCGCTTGACTTCCGGGCCGAAGCCTTCGCTGCGGCTCTTCTTGTACATGTCCTCCAGGTCGCCGTACTTCGCCGCGCGGTGGCCGTAGCGCACGCCGTCGAAGCGCGAAAGGTTCGACGACGCCTCGGCCGGCGCGATGATGTAGTACACCGGGATCGACAGCTCGGTGCGCGGCAGGCTCACGTCGACCAGCGTGGCGCCGAGCTTCTCGAACTCGGCGAGCGCGGCGCGCACCGCGCCGTCCACGTCGGCGGCGAGTGCGGCCGGGAAGAACTCCTTCGGCAGGCCGATGCGCAGGCCGCGCAAAGGCTGCGCGGCGGTCGCGCCGGCGCGGGCCTGCAGCATCGCGGCGTGGTAGTCCTGCGGCGGGCGTTGGGCGCTGGTCGAGTCGCGCTCGTCGAAGCCGCTCATCGCGCCGAGCAGCAGCGCGCAGTCCTCCGCGCTGCGCGCCAGCGGGCCGGCCTGATCCAGGCTGGAGGCGAAGGCGATCATCCCGTAGCGCGAGCACACGCCGTAGGTCGGCTTGATTCCGGTGATGCCGGTGAAGCTGGCCGGCTGGCGGATCGAACCGCCGGTGTCGGTGCCGGTCGCGGCAGGCATCAGCCGCGCGGCGACGGCGGCAGCGGAGCCGCCCGACGAGCCGCCCGGCACGCGGGCCGGGTCCCACGGGTTGCGCACCGTCCGGTAGGCCGAGTTCTCGTTGCTCGAGCCCATCGCGAACTCGTCGCAGTTGAGCTTGCCGAGCGTGACGACGCCGGACTCGGCCAGGCGGGCCACGACGGTCGCATCGAACGGGCTGCGGTAGCCCTCGATCATCTTGGACCCCGCGGTGGTCGGCAGTTCGCGCGTGACGAAGATGTCCTTGTGCGCGAGCGGCACGCCGTGCAGCGCGCCTGCGTCGCCGGCTGCGCGTGTCGCATCGGCGGCGGCGGCCTGCGCGAGCGCGCCGGCCTCGTCGACGTGCAGCAGCGCGCCGAGTTGTTGGTGTGCGGCAACCCGTGCGAGCAGATGTTTCGTCACCTCGACGCTGGAAAGCTGCTTCGCGCCCATCGCGCGGCCAAGTTCGGCCACGCCCATCTCGTGGATCTGCTTCATGCGCCGATCACCTTCGGCACCAGGAACAGGCCGTCCTCGACGGCCGGCGCGCTGCGCTGGTTGGCCGCGCGCTGGTCGGTCTCGGTGACCACGTCGTCGCGCAGCCGCAGCGTCACTTCCTGCACCGCCGACAGAGGTGTGTAGAGCGGTTCGACACCGCTCGTGTCGACCGCGCTCATCTGCTCGACGATGCCGAAGAAGCCGTTCAACTGCGACAGCATCGCGGCCTGTTCGGCGGGCTGGAGTTCGAGCCGCGCCAACTGGGCGATGCGGCTCACGTCTTGCGGGGTCAGGGCCATGGCGTGGGTGGGAAAAGGAGGGGCTCTTCAGGGGCCCAAAACAGGGCGCGCCGTCACGAATGCGACGGGGCTTGCGGTATTATCCCCGGTTATCCACAAGCCCTTCGAGCCTGTGCAAATCGTCATCCGATGGCGATTTGACGCCGGGTCGCAGCGCGCGTGCCATGAGCCCACCGGCCTGCGAAAGCACACGGTCGGCGCCCCGACAACACGTTCAACCCACGGAATACGATCCGTCCCGCCAGTGCCGCGTCTGCTTCAATGCCCGCAGGCTGCTTGACGAATCCCCAGCCCACACACCATGTTCGGATCCTTTCGTCGCTATTTCTCGACTGATCTGGCCATCGACCTCGGCACCGCCAACACGCTGATCTACGTGCGTGGCAAAGGCATCGTGCTCGATGAGCCCTCGGTCGTCGCCATCCGCCACGAAGGCGGCCCCAACGGCAAGAAGACCATCCAGGCGGTCGGCGCCGAGGCCAAGGCCATGCTCGGCAAGGTGCCGGGCAACATCGAGGCGATCCGCCCGATGAAGGACGGCGTCATCGCCGACTTCACCGTCACCGAGCAGATGCTCAAGCAGTTCATCAAGATGGTGCACCCGCGCTCGGTGCTGCGGCCGAGCCCGCGCATCATCATCTGCGTGCCCTGCGGCTCGACCCAGGTCGAGCGCCGCGCGATCCGCGAATCGGCGCTGGGTGCCGGCGCGAGCGACGTCTACCTGATCGAGGAGCCGATGGCCGCCGCGATCGGTGCCGGGCTGCCGGTCAGCGAGGCCAGCGGCTCGATGGTCGTCGACATCGGCGGCGGCACGACCGAGGTCGGCGTGATCTCGCTCGGCGGCATGGTCTACAAAGGCTCGATCCGCGTCGGCGGCGACAAGTTCGACGAGTCGATCATCAACTACATCCGCCGCAACTACGGCATGCTGATCGGCGAGCCGACTGCCGAGGCGATCAAGAAGAGCATCGGCAGCGCCTTCCCCGGCTCCGAGGTCAAGGAGATGGAAGTCAAGGGCCGCAACCTCAGCGAGGGCGTGCCGCGCAGCTTCACGATCTCGTCGAACGAAATCCTCGAGGCCCTGACCGACCCGCTCAACCAGATGGTCTCGGCCGTCAAGAACGCGCTCGAGCAGACGCCGCCCGAACTGGGCGCCGACATCGCCGAGCGCGGCATGATGCTCACCGGCGGCGGCGCGCTGCTGCGCGACCTGGATCGCCTGCTGTCGGAAGAGACCGGCCTGCCGGTGCTCGTCGCCGAGGATCCGCTGACCTGCGTGGTGCGCGGTTGCGGCATGGCACTCGAGCGCATGGAGCGGCTCGGCTCGATCTTCACGTCAGAGTAACCAGAATGCAGTTGCGAAGCCGGCACGTTCGTCGCGTGGCCGGCTTCGCCGTTTCTTCTTTCGACGCTTGTTCGACGCACCGAGTCCGCGGCCATGTCCATCGGCACCATTGATCGCACGCCGCCGCCCTTCTTCCGCCAGGGGCCGTCGGCGCTGACGAAGCTGATCCTGTGCTCGGCGCTGGCGCTGTTCCTGATGGTGGCGGACAACCGCTTCACGATCACGCGTCAGCTCCGCGCCGTCGTCGCGACAGCGCTCTACTACCCGCAGCAGGCGCTGCTGGTGCCGGTGGAGGCGATTCGTGGCGTCGGCAATTACTTCATGGGCCTGCAGGGCGCGCTGTCCGGCGAGCAGGCTGCGCGCCGCGACCTGGCCGCGCAGGCCGAGCGCGCGCTGCGGGTCGACCAGCTCGCCACCGAGAACGCGCACCTGCGCGGCCTGCTGGAACTGCGGCCGAGCCTCACGGTGCGTTCGCAGGCGGCGCAGGTGCTGTACGAGGCCTCCGACCCGTACTCGCGCAAGGTCGTGATCGACCGCGGCGCGACCAACGGCGTGGCGCTGGCCTCGCCGGTGATCAACGAAACCGGCGTGCTCGGGCAGGTCACGCGCGTCTACCCGCTGTCGAGCGAGGTCACGTTGCTGACCGACAAGGACGCCGCGATCCCGGTGCTGAACACGCGCACCCAGGTCCGCAGCGCCGCGTTCGGCAGCGCCGGCGCGCTCGGTGGCGGCATGGAGATGCGCTTCATGGCCGGCAATGCCGACGTTCAGCCCGGCGACGTGCTGACCACCACCGGCGTCGACGGCATCTACCCGCCCGGGCTGCCGGTCGCGAAGGTCATCAGCGTCGACCGCAAGCTCGATTCCGGCTTCGCCCGCATCCTGCTCGCACCGAACGCCAAGACCGACGGCGTGCGCCACGTGCTCGTGATCGAGCCGATCGGCTTGCAGATGCCGGCCCGGCCGGAGGTGCCGCCGGCGCTCGACCCGAAGGCCGCCGCGGCAGCCAAGAAGGGTGCGAAGGCCGCTGCCGCGAAGGCCTCGGCCGCCGCCTCGGGGGCCGCGCCGTGAGCTTGCCCGGAGGTCGCACGTCATGATCATGCCGCGCGCCAGCGACCAGCTGCTGCTGCCGGTCAACCCGCTGTTCGTCGCGTTCACGCTGCTGTTCGCGTTCGCGCTGAACATCGTGCCGCTCGGCCGGGTGCCGCTGCTGCCCGACTTCGTCGCGCTGGTGCTGGTGTTCTGGAATGTCCACCAGTCGCGCCGCGTCGGCGTCGGCCTGGCGTTCCTGTTCGGGCTGATGATGGACGTGCACGACGGCGCGGTGCTCGGCCAGCACGCGCTGGCCTACACGCTGCTGAGCTTCTTCGCGATCACGATCCACCGCCGGCTGCTGTGGTTCACGGTGCCGTCGCAGGCGGTGCAGATCCTGCCGCTGTTCTTCGCCGCGCACGCCGTCTCGCTGGTCGTGCGCATGATCGCCGGGGGCATGTTCCCCGGGTGGCAGGTGCTGCTCGCGCCGGTCTTCGAAGCGCTGCTGTGGCCGATCGCCACATGGCTGTTGCTGGCTCCGCAGCGCCGCGCGCCCGATCGGGACGAAAATCGACCGCTGTGACTGAGCTGAAAAACGTCGAACAGGAAGTCGGGCGCTTTCGCATGCGTCTGGCGGCGGCGGCGGCGTTCGTCCTGTTGGCGTTCGGCCTGCTCGGCGTGCGGCTGGTCTACCTGCAGATCTACAAACACGAGGAGCTCTCGACGCAGGCCGAGAACAACCGCATCACGGTCGTGCCGATCGTGCCGAACCGCGGGCTGATTCTCGACCGCAACGGCATCGTGCTGGCGAACAACTACTCGGCCTACACGCTCGAACTCACGCCGTCCAAGATCGACGACCTGGAGGCGACGATCGACCGGCTCGCCGCGCTGGTCACGATCGAGCCGCGCGACCGCAAGCGCTTCAAGCGGCTGATGGAGGAGAACAAGAGCTTCGAGTCGCTGCCGATCCGCACCAAGCTCAGCGACGACGAGGTCGCGCGCTTCACCGCGCAGCGCTTCATGTTCACCGGCGTCGACATCAAGGCGCGGCTGTTCCGCAACTACCCGCTGGGCCAGGTCGGCAGCCACCTGATCGGCTACATCGGCCGGATCAACGAGGCCGAGAAGGCCAAGATCGACGACTCCGAGGACGAGGCCAACTACCGCGGCACGCAGTACATCGGCAAGCTCGGCGTCGAGCAGAGCTACGAGGCCGAGCTGCACGGCACGACTGGCTTCGAGGAGATGGAGACCAGCGCCGGCGGCCACCCGGTGCGCCGCCTCGACAGCCGCCCGGCCACCCCCGGCAACGCGCTGGTGATGTCGATCGACATCCGGCTGCAGGCGCTCGTCGAGGAGCTGTTCGGCGACCGCCGCGGCGCGCTGGTCGCGATCGACCCGCGCAACGGCGAGGTGCTCGCCTTCGTCAGCAAGCCCAATTTCGATCCCAACCTGTTCGTCGACGGCATCGACAGCGAGAACTGGAAGGCGCTGAACGAGTCGCTCGACAAGCCGCTGCTGAACCGCGCGCTGCGCGGCACCTACTCGCCCGGCTCGACCTACAAGCCGTTCATGGCGATGGCGGCACTGACGCTGGGCAAGCGCACGCCGCAGCAGGCGATCAGCGACCCCGGCTACTTCAACTTCGGCAACCACCGCTTCCGCGACGACAAGGAAGGCGGCCACGGCTCGGTCGACATGTACAAGTCGATCGTGCAGTCGTGCGACACCTACTACTACATGCTCGCCAACGACCTCGGCGTCGATGCGATCCACGACTTCATGGCGCCGCTGGGCCTGGGCCAGCTGACCGGCATCGACATGCAGGGCGAGCTGCGCGGCGTGCTGCCGTCCACCGAGTGGAAGCGCAACGCCTACCGCAAGAAGGAGCTGCAGAAGTGGTATGCCGGCGAGACGATCTCGTTGGGCATCGGCCAGGGCCAGAACACCTTCACGATGCTGCAGCTGGCGCAGGCCACCGCCACCATGGCGTCGGGCGGGCTGCGCTTCAAGCCGCACCTGGTCAAGATCGTCGAGAACTTCGAGACGCGCGCGCAGCGGCGCGCCGTCGGCGAGGCGCTGCCGCCGCTGAACTGGAAGCCGGAGCATGTCGAGTTCATCCGCAAGGCGATGTACGGCGTCACCCAGGAAGGCACCGGTCGCGGCGCGTTCCTGAATGCGCCCTACCAGTCGGGCGGCAAGACCGGGACCGCGCAGGTCATCGGCATCAAGCAGGGCGAGAAGTACAACGCCAAGAACCTCGACGAGCGGCATCGCGACAACGCGCTGTACACCGCGTTCGCACCGCTCGAATCGCCGCAGATCGCGATCGCGCTGGTGGTCGAGAACGCCGGCTTCGGCGCCGGCGCCGCCGCGCCGATCGCGCGCCGCGTGATCGACTACGTGCTCACCGGCATGGTCCCGAGCGAGGCCGACATCGCGGCGACCAAGCTGGGCCAGTCGACCGCGCCGATCGGCACGCCGCGTCCGGCGGCCTCGGTGCCCTTGCCCGGCACCACGGTCGACGGCGCGGCCGCGGCGCTGCTGACGCCGCCCGCGCCGGCGGCCTCTGCCGTGGTTGCGGCGAACGAGAGGTCTCGGTGAGCGCGATCTTCGAGCGGCCGTCGCTGTGGCTGCGCATCAAGCCGGTGTTCACCGGGTTCGACGTACCGCTGATCCTGGCGATGCTCCTCCTCGCAGGTGCCGGGCTCGTCACGATGTATTCGGCGGGCTTCGACTCGGGCACGCGCTTCGTCGACCACGGCCGCAACATGCTGCTGGCGCTGGGCGTGGTCTTCATCGTCGCTCAGGTCTCGCCGCAGACGCTGATGAAGGCGGCGGTGCCGCTGTACACGGTCGGTGTGGCATTGCTGATCGCAGTGGCCGTGATGGGCGTGACCAAGAAGGGCGCGACCCGCTGGCTCAACGTCGGCGTCGTGATCCAGCCGAGCGAGGTCCTGAAGATCGCGATGCCGCTGATGCTGGCGTGGTGGTTCCAGCGCCGCGAGGGCCAACTGCGCGCGCCCGACTTCGTGATCGCGGCGCTGCTGCTGCTGGTGCCGGTCGGGTTGATCGTCAAGCAGCCCGACCTCGGCACGGCGATCCTGGTGCTGTCGGCCGGCTTCTACGTGATCTTCTTCGCCGGGTTGAGCTGGAAGCTGATCCTGCCGGTGCTGCTGGTCGGGGCGATCGGGATCACCGCGATCGTCGTCTCCGAGGACAAGATCTGCCAGCCCGACGTGAGCTGGCAACCGGTACTGAAGGACTACCAGAAGAACCGCGTCTGCACGCTGCTGGACCCGACGACCGACCCGCTCGGCAAGGGCTTCCACATCATCCAGGGAATGATCGCGATCGGCTCCGGCGGCGTCCACGGCAAGGGATTCATGAAGGGCACGCAGACGCACCTGGAGTTCATCCCGGAGCGCACGACCGACTTCATCTTCGCGGCCTACTCCGAGGAGTTCGGGCTGGTCGGCTGCATCGGCCTGGTGCTCGGCTTCGTGTTCCTGATCTTTCGCGGGCTGATGATCGCCGCGGAGGCGCCCACGGCGTTCACGCGGCTGCTCGCCGGCGCCATCACGCTGAGCTGGTTCACCTATGCGTTCGTCAACATGGGGATGGTCAGCGGCATCCTGCCGGTGGTGGGCGTGCCGCTCCCGTTCATCAGCTACGGCGGCACCGCCATGGTCACGCTCGGCCTGGGGCTGGGGATCCTGATGTCGATCTCGAAGAGCCGTCGCCTGATTCAAAGCTGACGGTCGGCCCCGCCTCTTCGTCTGCCGGCGTTGCACTGCTCGCCTGCAGCCGCACCGTGATCAGCGTGCCGGGTGGCGTGCGGGTCGACGCGTCTGTGATCGCGATCTCCGCACCGTGCTGCATGGCGATCTCGCGCACGATCGCCAGGCCGAGGCCGGAGCCGTCGACCTCGGTGCCCAGTGAACGGTAGAACGGCTGGAACACGAGCTCGCGTTCGGCAAGCGCGATGCCGGGCCCCGAATCCTCGACCTGCAGGACCACCACCTGGCCAAATGGATCGTCGATCACCCGCACCGTCACCGTGCCGCCAGCGGGCGTGTACTGCAGCGCGTTGTCGACCAGGTTGCGGATCAGCTCGCGCAGCAGCAGCGCGTGGCCGAGCACCTGCGGGCCTTGCGGGTGGCGCGCGGCGGCCATGTCGCCGGGCCCCTCGTAGCCCAGGTCGATGCGCTTTTCGAGCGCGCGCGGCACGAAGTCGTGCACGGTCTCGGTCGCCAGCCGCGCCAGGTTCACGACCTGGCGCTGCGGTGCCTGTTGCTGGTTCTCGGCACGCGCCATCGCGAGCAGCTGGTTCACCATGTGCGCGGCGCTCTGGCTGGAGCGGGCGATCTGCTGGAGCGTCTTCTTGAGCGCCTGCGGGTCGGTCTGGCCGGCGTCGATCTGTCGCTGCGCCAGTTCGGCCTGGGTGCGCAGGCCCGCCAGCGGCGTCTTCAGCTGGTGGGCGGCGTCGGCCAGGAAGTGCTTCTGCGAACGCAGCGACTGGTCGAGTCGGGCAAGCAGGTCGTTGATCGCGCGCACCAGCGGCGAGACCTCTTCGGGCGCCTGGCGCTCGTCGATCGGGCTCAGGTCGTTGCTGTCTCGCCGACGGATGCGCTGCTGCAGCTCGTTCAGCGGCGCGATGCCGCGCGCCAGCGCCAGCCACACCAGCAGCACCGCGAGCGGCAGGATCACGAACTGCGGCAGGATCACGCCCTTGATGATCTCGGTGGCCAGGCGCGAGCGCTTGCCGAGCGTCTCGGCCACCTGCACCAGCGGGGCCTCGCCGGTCGCCGGGGTCGTCGCATCGGGGTCCGGCGGCCGGTCCTGGACGTTGACCCACAGGTAGGCGACTCGCACGCTCTCGTTGTTGAGCGTTTCGTCGCGGAAGCGCACCTCGCCTGGCGGCGCGCGGTCCTCGTCGGCCGGCACCGGCAGCGCGGCGTCGCCGCTGAGGAACTCGCCGCGCAGGCCCAGCACCTGGTAGTAGATGTCGTCGGCCTCGTCGGTGCGCAGGATCTCGGCCGCCGCGGCGGGCAGCTTGAACTGTGCCCGCGCGCGCCCGGGCTCGCCGCGCACCGAGACTTCCTTGGACAGCACGCGCACCATCTCGCCGAGTTCGCGATCGAACGGCTTGTTCGCGATGCCCTGCGCCACGAGCCAGGTCAGCACCACGCTCATCGGCCACAGCAGGAGCAGCGGCGCGAGCATCCAGTCGAGGATCTCGCCGAACAGCGAGCGTTGCTCGCGGGGGCGCGAATCGGGCAGCGTGGGCATGGGTGCGGCGGAGCATAGCGCCGTGGCCTGTCACGGTGGCTGACAACGTGTTGCGCCGTTGCCCTTTTCCCCGGGTATCGCTGCGCGGCACATGTTCCTAAAGTCAAGCACGAAGAAGGAGATCGCCATGCACTTCCCGCAGATCGCCACCGCGTTCGCCGCCGCCAGCCTGGCCGCCGCCGCCCACGCTGCGCCACTGGCGAGCGACGACTTCGATGCCAACACCTTGAAGCTGAACGGCGTGCCGGCCGGGTGGAGCGTCACCGGCGGCACCGTCGACATCATCGGCAGCAACTTCTCCGGCACCGCGTTCAACCTGGTGCCCGGTCACGGGGCGTACATCGACCTGGACGGCAGCTCGGCCGATGCCGGGCTGTTGAGCCGGTCGTTCATGCTGACCGCAGGCGTCGAATACACCGCCAGCTTCGACCTCGCGGGCAGCCATCGCGGCTCAACAGAGAGCGGGACCGTGACGTTCGGAGCCGCCTCGCTCACCTACCAGATTGCCTCGGCCACCGACTTTGCCGGCTACGTGCTGACCTTCACGCCGGACACCACAGGCGACTACGCGCTGACGTTCCAGAATGCCGGCGGCGACAACGTCGGCGCGCTGCTCGACAACGTCGCGGTCACCTTCACCAGCGCCGTGCCCGAGCCCGGCGCGTGGGCCCTGACGCTGGCGGGCCTGCTGGTGGTCGGGCTGCGGTCGCGACGCAGCCGCTAAGCCGCGATCTTCTCGAGGCAGTAGCCGAGGCCGCGCACGGTGGCGATGCGCACCGGGCCCTGCTCGATCTTCTTGCGCAGCCGGTGGATGTACACCTCGATCGCGTTGTTGCTGACCTCTTCGCCCCACTCGCACAGGCGCTCGACCAGCTGGTCCTTGCTGACCAGCCGACCGGCGCGCTGCAGCAGCACTTCCAGCAGGCTGAGTTCACGCGCCGACAGTTCGACCATCTGGTCGTTCAGGTAGGCCACCCGCCCGGTCGCATCGAAGCTGAGCGGTCCGTGCTTGATGATCGCCGAGGCGGTGCCGAGGCCCCGCCGCGTCAGCGCCCGCACCCGCGCTTCCAGTTCCTGCAGCGAGAACGGCTTGGCCATGTAGTCGTCGGCGCCGAGATCCAACCCCTTGACGCGCTGCTCGACGCTGTCCGCGGCGGTGAGGATCAGCACCGGCACGCTGGCGCCGCGCGCACGCAGCTTGCGCAGCACCTCCAGGCCGTGCAGCTTGGGCAGCCCGAGGTCGAGGATCACCAGGTCGAACTCGTGCGACGACAGCGCCGCGTCCGCCTCGGTGCCGCTGCCGACCTGATCGACGGAGTAGCCCGCGTTGCGCAACGAGCGCAACAGGCCGTCGGCCAGGACTTGGTCATCTTCGGCGATGAGGATGCGCATGCGAGTCTCCAGACGGGCGCGGCTCGGGGCCGCGTCTTCATTGTAGGGAGCGCCGCAAAAATCGGCGCACTGGCACTGTACAAACATCCAGCTTTTGAGATAATGCGCCCTACTTCAGGAGAATCCCTTGGACGCCACCGCAAAAGCCGCTGCCCCCGCCCCGACCGCTCTCAACACCGAAAAGGCCAAGGCCCTGCAGGCGGCGCTCTCGCAGATCGAGAAGCAGTTCGGCAAGGGCACGATCATGCGCCTGGGCGAGGGCGAAGTCATCGAGGACATCGAGGTGGTCTCCACCGGTTCGCTCGGCCTCGACATGGCGCTGGGGGTCGGCGGCCTGCCGCGCGGCCGGGTCGTCGAGATCTACGGCCCTGAATCGAGCGGCAAGACCACGCTGACGCTGCAGGTCATCGCGCAGATGCAGCGCGTCGGCGGCACCTGCGCGTTCATCGACGCCGAGCACGCGCTCGACATCGGCTACGCGCAAAAGCTCGGCGTCAACCTGCAGGACCTGCTGATCAGCCAGCCCGACACCGGCGAGCAGGCGCTCGAGATCGTCGACGCGCTGGTGCGCTCCGGCTCGGTCGACCTGGTCGTGGTCGACTCGGTCGCCGCGCTCACGCCGAAGGCCGAGATCGAGGGCGAGATGGGCGACTCGCTGCCCGGCCTGCAGGCCCGCCTGATGAGCCAGGCGCTGCGAAAGCTCACCGGCAGCATCAAGCGCACCAACACGATGGTGATCTTCATCAACCAGATCCGCATGAAGATCGGCGTGATGTTCGGCTCGCCCGAGACCACCACCGGCGGCAATGCGCTGAAGTTCTACGCTTCGGTGCGCCTGGACATCCGCCGCATCGGCTCGATCAAGAAGGGCGAAGAGGTCATCGGCAACGAGACTAAGGTCAAGGTCGTCAAGAACAAGGTCTCGCCGCCGTTCAAGACCGCCGAATTCGACATCCTCTACGGCCAGGGCATCAGCCGCGAGGGCGAGGTGATCGACATGGGCGTGGAGCAGAAGGTGTTGGAGAAGAGCGGCTCCTGGTACGCCTACAACGGCGAGAAGATCGGCCAGGGCAAGGACAACGCGCGCGAGTTCCTGCGCGAGAACCCGGCGCTGGCGTTCGAGATCGAGAACAAGGTCCGCGAGGCTGCCGGCATCCGCCTCCTGGCCGACGCCGGGCTGGCCGACGAGAAGCCGGCCAAGTTGAAGGTCGTGAAGGAGTAGGCCACGCCCGCGCCCAAGCCCCGGTCGCTGAAGGCGCGTGCGCTGCAGTGGCTGGCGCAGCGCGAACAGAGCCGCGTCGAGTTGCGGCGCAAGCTGCTGCCGCACGCGGTCGCGGAGTTGGCGGCGGCGACGGGTGACGGGGCGACCGACCCCACCGAACCGGAGGCCGCTGCGAGCGCCGCTGCGCGCGTCGACGCGGTGCTCGACTGGCTCGAGACCCACAACTACCTGTCCCAGGAGCGTTTTGTCGAATCACGCGTCCATGCCCGCTCGGCGCGATTCGGCAACCTGCGCATTCGCCAGGAATTGAAGCAGCACCAGGTCGCACTCGGTGCCGATGCGGCGCAGGCATTGAAGGACAGCGAACTGGCGCGCGCCCGCGCCGTGCGCGAGCGCAAGTTCCCGTTGTGGCCGGCGGACGCTGCCGAACGGGCTCGGCAGGCCCGGTTCCTGGCGGGTCGCGGCTTCTCGCCCGATGTGATCTCGCGCGCGCTGCGGGGCGCGCCCCGGCCCCGCGATCCCGGCGACGACGACGGGGGCTGAGCGGTTCCGCGTTCGCGCGGCTGTCATCCCGGCGTCAGCGATGGTGCAGAGCAGCATGCTACATTCGCGGGCTGATTTGCGGGTTCGTCCCGGGCGTCGTCGCCCCGGCCGCCCCGCCCCGAAGCGCCGCCACCCCGAACTCCGTTCACTTCGCCCTTCGCCCCACCGATGGCCCTGCCGACCGCAGCCAGCGACCGCCAGCTCAAGCACCGCCGCAGCATCGACGTGCAGATCTACGCACGCGGCAACGGCCTGTGGGAAGTCGACGCGCACATCACCGACGTGCGCCCGCGCGAGACCCGCATGGCCACCGGCATGCTGCCGGCCGGGGCGCCGATTCACGACATGCTGCTGCGACTGGTCGTCGACGAACGCTTCAACGTCGTCGAAGCGGGCGCCGAGACGGCGGCGATGCCCTACCCGGGCGAATGCAACAGTCATGGTGAGGTCTACGGCCGACTTGTCGGATTGAACCTGATGAAAGGGTTCCGCCAGGCCGTCAAGGAGCGGCTCGGCGGCGTTCAAGGCTGCACCCACATCACGGAGCTGACCCAGGTGCTGCCGACCGCGGTTGTGCAGGCCTTTGCCGGCGAGGTGCTCGACACCCGCGGCGACAGCGCCGACAGCACCCAACCGTTCCAGATCGACCGCTGCCACGCGCTGCGCGCCGATGGCCTGGCCGTCAAGACGTATTACCCGCGCTGGTATCGAGCCCCGCAGAACAGCGCCCCTGCCCGCAGCGCGCCACCCGGCGCCGCCGTTGTTGTCCCCTCCGAAACCTGAAAGCCCGAGAGACCGACCATGAAGATCCACGAGTACCAAGGCAAGGAAATCCTGCGCCAGTTCGGTGTGCCGGTGCCGCGCGGCTATCCCGCGTTCAGCGTGCGCGAGGCCAACGAGGCCGCGCAGAAGCTCGGCGGCCCGGTCTGGGTCGTGAAGGCGCAGATCCACGCCGGTGGGCGCGGCAAGGGCGGCGGCGTGAAGCTGGCGCGCTCGATGGCCGATGTCGAGAAGCTCTCCAACGAAATCCTGGGCATGCAGCTCAAGACCCACCAGACCGGCCCGGAAGGCCAGAAGGTGCGCCGCCTGCTGATCGAGGAAGGCGCGGACATCAAGAAGGAGTATTACGTCGCCGCGGTCACCGACCGCGCGACGCAGAAGGTCGCGATCATGGCCAGCTCCGAGGGCGGCATGGACATCGAGGAAGTGGCCCACGCCACGCCCGAGAAGATTCTCAAGGTCTTCGTCGACCCGGCCACCGGATTGACCGATGCGCAGGGCACCGAACTCGCGAACGGCATCGGCGTGCCGCCGGGCTCCACCGCGCAGGCGATCGACGTGTTCAAGAAGCTCTACCAGTGCTACATGGACACCGACTGCTCGCTGGCCGAGATCAACCCGCTGATCCTGGAAGGCAACGGCAACATCAAGGCGCTCGACGCGAAGTTCAACTTCGACTCGAACGCGCTGTTCCGCCACCCCGAGATCGTCGCCTACCGTGACCTCGACGAGGAAGACCCGGCCGAGATCGAGGCCAGCAAGTTCGACCTCGCCTACATTCAGCTCGACGGCAACATCGGCTGCCTGGTCAACGGCGCCGGGCTGGCGATGGCGACGATGGACACGATCAAGCTGTTCGGCGGCGAGCCGGCGAACTTCCTCGACGTCGGCGGCGGCGCGACCGCCGAGAAGGTGACCGAGGCCTTCAAGATCATGCTCGGCAACCCGAAGGTCAAGGCGATCCTGGTCAACATCTTCGGCGGCATCATGCGCTGCGACACGATCGCCGAGGGCGTGATCGCCGCGTGCAAGGCCGTGAACCTGAACGTCCCGCTGGTCGTGCGCATGAAGGGCACCAACGAAGACCTCGGCAAGAAGATGCTGAAGGACTCGGGCCTGCCGATCATCACCGCCGAATCGATGGCCGACGCCGCCAAGGCCGTGATGGCCGCGCTGGCCAAGTAAGCAAGGAACACCATGAGCATCCTGATCAACAAAGACACCAAGGTCATCACGCAAGGCATCACCGGCAAGACGGGCCAGTTCCACACTCGGATGTGCCGTGACTACGCGAACGGCAAGGCCGCGTTCGTCGCCGGCGTGAACCCGAAGAAGGCCGGCGAGGACTTCGAAGGCATCCCCATCTACGCCAACGTGACCGAGGCCGCCAAGGCCACCGGCGCCACCGTCAGCGTGATCTACGTGCCGCCGGCCGGCGCCGCCGCGGCGATCTGGGAGGCCGTCGAGGCCGACCTGGACCTGGCGATCTGCATCACCGAAGGCATCCCCGTGCGCGACATGCTGATGGTGCGCAACCGCATGAAGGAGAAGGAAGCCAAGGGCGGCAAGAAGACGCTGCTGCTCGGGCCGAACTGCCCCGGCCTGATCACGCCGGACGAGATCAAGATCGGCATCATGCCGGGCCACATCCACAAGGCCGGCCGCGTCGGCGTGGTTTCGCGCTCGGGCACGCTGACCTACGAAGCGGTCGCGCAGCTGACCGAGCTCGGCATCGGCCAGTCGAGCGCCGTCGGCATCGGCGGCGACCCGATCAACGGCCTCAAGCACATCGACATCATGAAGCTGTTCAACGACGATCCGAACACCGACGCCGTGATCATGATCGGCGAGATCGGCGGCCCCGACGAGGCCGATGCGGCGCGCTGGTGCCAGGCCAACATGAAGAAGCCGATCGTCGGCTTCATCGCCGGCGTCACCGCGCCGGCCGGCAAGCGCATGGGCCATGCCGGTGCGCTGATCTCCGGCGGCGCCGACACGGCCGATGCCAAGCTCGAGGTGATGGAGGCCTGCGGCTTCACCGTCACCCGCAACCCGTCGGAGATGGGCAAGCTGCTCAAGGGTCTGCTCTGACGCCGGCTTGACGAGGCACGCCGTGCCGCGTCGGTGATAGTCCCACCGACGCTGCGCGCCGGCCTGCCTAGAATCCATACCAGCTCGACAACGGGCGGCCGCGTGCCGCCCGATTTCATTCCTACATACGGGCCTGCTTCATGGACTTCACTTCCGGCGCCTACTGGGCGGCACTCGGTTCCATCATCCTCGCCAACATCGTGCTGTCGGGCGACAACGCCGTCGTCATCGCGATGGCGGCGCGCTCGCTGCCGCCGCATCAGCAGAAGAAGGCGATCTTCTGGGGCAGCGCCGCCGCCATCGTGATGCGGATCATCCTGACGCTGATCGCGGTCGAGATGCTGAAGTGGCCGTACCTGAAGATCGTCGGCGCGCTGCTGCTGCTGTACATCGGCATCTCGCTGCTCAGCGAGGACGATGGCGACGACGACGGCCACAAGGAGATCGGCGGCATGGCCGCGGCGATCCGCACCATCCTCGTCGCCGACCTGGTGATGAGCCTGGACAACGTGCTGGCCGTCGCGGCGGCGGCCAAGGGCAACACCGCGCTGCTGATCATCGGCCTGGCGGTCAGCATCCCGCTGATCATCTTCGGCAGCACGCTGCTGCTCAAGGTCATGGAGCGCTTCCCGATCATCATCACGCTCGGCGCCGCGCTGCTCGGCTTCCTGGCCGGCGAGATGCTGCTGACGGACCCGGCGGTGGTCACGCGTTTCGGTGAGCAGCCGCACATGGTCATCAACGCGGCCGGCGTGATCGGCGCGGTGATCGTCGTCGCGGTCGGGCTGTGGATGCAGCGCCGAGCGCGCGCCAAATCCCCCGCTTGACACGGGTCGGGCGGCCCTGTCCTAATCGGGGCCTTGAAGGGGAGTAGCTCGACGTCTCGCGCCTCAGGGTGCAGCAGGCGTTTCGGTGAGCCGTCAATACGAAGCGGGGTCCACGACCCGCTTCCGGTTCACCGGGCCAAAACATTCACTCCATGCCGGGCAAGACCTTCGATGCAAGCCGCTTCTGCGTGAGCAGGGCGGCGGGCTCGAGGTCGGCGCGCGGTCTTCACCCACCGCCACCTTCCTGAGTTCGCTGTCTGCGTTCGCCATCGGCGCGGCTTTGCATCGTTCGTCGTGCATTGCCCTGTCCATGGAGACCGTATGGAACTCTTCTCCGCCGCGTGGCTGTCCGCGCTGCTCGCGATCATCCTGATCGACCTCGTGCTCGCCGGCGACAACGCGATCGTCATCGCGCTGGCCGCCCGCAAGCTCCCGCCGCAGCTGCAGACCAAGGCCATCATCTGGGGCACGGTCGGCGCGATCGTCGTGCGCACGATCATGACCGTCGGCGTCGTCTGGCTGCTCAAGATCCCGGGCCTGATGCTGATCGGCGGGCTGGGCCTGGTCTGGATCGCCTACAAGCTGCTCGCGCCCGACTCGGGCGGCCATGGCCACGAGCCGACCGCCACCACCTTCTGGGGCGCGATGAAGACCATCGTGATCGCGGATGCGCTGATGGGCGTCGACAACGTGCTCGGCGTCGCCGGCGCGGCCAAGGGCAGCATCGACCTGGTCGTGATCGGCCTGCTGGTCAGCGTGCCGATCGTGGTGTTCGGCAGCACCCTCGTGCTGAAGCTGGTCGAGCGCTTCCCGATCATCATGTACCTCGGTGCGGGCGTGCTCGCCTACACCGCCGCGCACATGATCGTCAGCGAACCGCTGCTCGACGAGCTGTTCGACCCGAACCTGGCGATCCGCGTCGCCACCCACGCCGTGCTGATCGTCGGCGTGCTCGCCGCCGGCTGGTGGGCGACCCACCGCGCCTCCCCCTCGGGCCGTGAACCCACGGCCACCTGATCCCCGCGTCACCCACCCCTGAACAGGAGCACTACAAATGGAAAAGATCGCCGTGTTCGTCAACGACGTGGCCAGTGCACGCCACATCCTGCAACCGATGCTCGAAGGCGAGGGCCCGACGCACTGGGTGCTGGTGGCGTGCCCGCCCACGCTCACCCGCCACATCGGCCGCTGGGTCTCGCACAGCGCGCGCCGCCAGTGGCGCGAGCGCTGGGCGACGGACCTCTTCACCGCGTTGCAGCCCGAGCTGCAGGCGCGCGCGGGCAGCGAAGTCGAGACGCTGATCGCGAACCGGCCGCTGGTCGACGTGTCGGCCCGCCTGGTCGCGCGCCTGCCGCACCTGCGCCTGCTCGATGCGCGCCAGCCGCGCGTCGGCCGCGCCGACGAGCCGATCAGCGCGGCGCAACCCGGTCAGCCGGGGCCACGCTGGGCCGCGCCCGTCGCCGCCACAGCCGGGTTGTCGGTGATGCTGGCGCTGGCCGACTGAACCGGCACGCGTGTCGCAGTCGGGGGTTCGGCTGGCCGCACCCCTGTGCTAACGTGCCTGCGCAATGAGTAGGCACCCCTCCCCGAACCCCGCGCCGGCCCCGGGCCGCGCTGTCGATGCGGCCTGAGTGGGGTCTGGCGGTCTGGGCCCCGCTGGTGGTCGCGGTGGCCGGCGCGTTCGGCCTGGGCTGGTGGTTCGGGTCGCGCCGCCGATCCGCCTCCGGCGCGGCCGATCGAGCAGCGCGAGCGCTCGGCTCCCCGTCCGACGCTGCACCGGGCAACGCCGCAGTCGTCGGCAACCCGCAGGGGCCGAGCGTGCAGCCGGAGCGCGCCACCCTCGGGCGCTACCGGATCGAGCGTCAGCTCGGCCGCGGCTCGATGGGCGCCGTCTACCTGGGCCACGACCCGCAGATCGGCCGCGCCGTCGCGATCAAGACGATGGCGCTGAGCCGCGAATTCGAGGGCAGCGAACTGGCCGACGCGCGCGCCCGCTTCTTCCGCGAGGCCGAGATGGCCGGTCGGCTGCACCACCCGGACATCGTGACGATTTTCGACGCCGGCGAGGAAGACGGCCTGGCCTACATCGCGATGGAGTTCGTCACGGGCCACGACCTGGTGAGCCACACGCTGCCCAACCAGCTGCTGCCCGTGCCGCAGGTCCTGCGCACGCTGGCGCGCGTGGCGCAGGCGCTCGGGCACGCCCACACGCAGGGCGTCATCCACCGCGACGTGAAGCCGGCCAACGTGATGATCGATCCGGCCAGCGGCACCGTGAAGGTCACCGACTTCGGCATCGCGCGCATCACCGACGCCTGCCGCACGCGAACCGGCATGGTGCTGGGCACGCCGTCGTTCATGTCGCCCGAGCAGATGGCGGGGCGCCGGGTCGATGGCCGCACCGACCTGTACTCGCTCGGCGTGATGCTGTTCCAGCTGCTCACCGGTGCGCTGCCGCACCGTGCCGAGTCGATGGCGGCGCTGATGAGCCAGATCGTCAATGACGCCGCACCCGATGTGCGCACCCTCCGGCCGGAGCTGCCCGAAGCGCTGGCCAACGTCGTCGCGCTCGCGCTCGAGAAGCGCGTCGAGGTGCGCTACGCGGACGGCGGGCAGCTGGCGCAGGACCTGCTGCAGGTCGCCGCGATGATCGACGCCGACGCCGAGCCGGCGCCGCCGGCACCCGCGAGCGTGGGGGCAAAATCGGCGACGTTCGAGGCCACGACGAGATTTTCTCCGGGCGATCCAAGGCACAATGCCGGGCACTGATCAGGGTTCTTCATGCCCGTACACGTTCCGTCCATGACCCTCGAATTCTTCAGCGCCACCGACACCGGCCGCGCGCGCAGCAACAACGAAGATTCGGTCGCCGTCGACGACGCCACCTCACTGGTCGTGCTGGCCGACGGCATGGGCGGCTACAACGCCGGCGAGGTCGCCAGCGGCATGGCCACCGCCTTCATCAAGTCCGAACTCGGCCGCTGGCTGGCCGAAGCCTCCGAGACCGCCACCGACACCGACGTGCGCCGCGCGATGGACATCTGCGTGGACAACGCCAACCGCGCGATCTTCAATGCCGCCAATTCGAACCCGCAGTACGCGGGCATGGGCACGACGCTGGTCGTCGGAGTGTTCCGCGAATCGCGGCTGCTCGTGGGCCACGTCGGCGATTCGCGGGCCTACCGGCTGCGCGCGTCGCGCCTGACCCAGATCACCCACGATCATTCGCTGCTGCAGGAGCAGATCGACTCCGGCCTGATCACCCCCGAGCAGGCCGCGTTCTCGGCCAACAAGAACCTCGTGACCCGGGCGGTCGGCGTCGAGGACACCGTGCTGCTCGAGACCCACCTGCACGACGTGATGCCCGGCGACACCTACCTGCTATGCTCCGACGGACTGTCCGACATGCTCGACGACGAAAGCATCGCGCAGTTGCTGATGGGCGCCGAGACGCTGCCCGAGGCGGCCAGCGCGTTGATCGACGCGGCCAACGAGGCGGGCGGCAAGGATAATATCTCCGTGGTGCTGGCGCGAGTCCGCGGCGGCGCCGGTGCCGCGCGCTCCTGGTGGCCGTTCCGCCGCTAAGACTTAGTCACAAGAGGTCAAACAGCAATGGGCAAACTGGTCGTATCGCTCGATGGTGTGGTGATCAAGGAAGTGCAGATCACCAAGGACAAGACGACGCTCGGCCGGCGGCCCTACAACGACATCGTGATCGACAACCTCGCGGTCAGCGGCGAGCATGCCGTGCTGCAGATGGTTGGCGCCGATGTCTTCATCGAAGACCTGAACAGCACCAACGGCACCTACATCAACGGCAAGGCCGTCAAGAAGCAGCTGCTGAGCCACAACGACACCGTCGAGATCGGCAAGTACAAGATCAAGTTCATCGTCGACGACGGCACCGACTACGAGAAGACGATGATCATGAAGCCCGGCACTCGCCCGCCGGGCGTGCCGGGCCAGCCGCCGCACTCCGGCTTCGGCAACTCCGGCTTCGGTTCCCTCGGCTCGTCGACGATCCCGGCCTCGATCCGCGTGCTGAACGGCGCCGCCGCCGGCCGCGAGGTGTCGCTGACCAAGGTCGTCACCACCGTCGGCAAGCCCGGCGTGCAAGTCGCGTCGATCACCAAGCGGCCGGGCGGCTACGTGCTGGCCCACGTCGAAGGCGCGCTGCAGCCCACCGTCAACGGCAACCCCGTCGTCGGCGAGACCGTGCACCTCAAGAACGGCGACGTGATCGAGCTCGCCGGCACGCAGATGCAGTTCGTCCAGGCCTGATTCCCTTCCGGCCCGCGCCGTTGCGGACCTGCCAGCCTCTCCTGCGATGACCTCGCGCTCCGGCCTGTGGCGCGCCTTGCGCGCGCTGCTGCTGCTGGCCGCGCTCTTGGTCGCGCTGGGCCACGCCACCGGCTTGCGGCCGCTGCGCACGCTGACCGGGCTCGATCTGGCGATCGACGACGCGCGGCTGCGCACCTTCATGCCGCGCACGTCCGATCCGCGGATCGTCATCGTCGACATCGACGAGAAAAGCCTCGCCGAGGTTGGCCGCTGGCCCTGGAGCCGCGACCACGTCGCGGCGCTGGTCGACGAGCTGTTCACGCGTCAGCGCGCCGCCGTCGTCGGCTTCGACTTCGTGTTCGCCGAGCCGGACACCAGTTCCGGATTGCCGACGCTCGAACGCCTCGCGGCCACCGCGCCGGCCCTGGCCAGCGCGATCGAACCGCTGCGCCCGCAGCTCGACTTCGATGCCCGCTTCGCCCGTTCGCTCGCCGACCGCAACGTCGTCCTCGGCTACTACCTGACCAACCTGCGCGACGGCCGCCAGAGCGGCCAGCTGCCGGCGCCGGTGTTCGACGCCGCGCTGCTGCAGGGCCGGCCGATCTCGTTCACCCGCTGGGACGGGTACGCGTCGAATCTGCCGCAGTTCGCGCGCGCCGCGCCCGCCGCCGGCTACTTCAACAACGTGCCCGACCCGGACGGCCTGGTGCGCGCGGTGGCGTTGATCTCCGAGCTGGGCGGGCGCCACTACGAGCCGCTGTCGCTCGCGATGTACCGGCTCTACACCGGCTCGCCCGCGGTGCTGCCCGGCTTCCCGCACGAGCGCTGGCTCGCCAGCGACTACAACGCGCTGCAGAGCGTGATCCTGCAGCAGGCGGGCAGCGCCGGCCGGGGCACGCAGCAGCAGGCCATCCCCGTCGACCAGCACGCACGCGTGCGCGTGCCCTACCGCGGGCCCGGCGGGCCACACGGCGGCTCGTTCGAGTACGTCTCCGCGGTCGATCTGATGCGCGCCCGGATCGCGCCGGGGCACCTGGACGGCAAGCTCGTGTTCATCGGCACCACCGCGCCGGGCCTGTACGACCAGCGCGCCACGCCCGTGGCCGAGGTCTTCCCGGGCGTCGAGGTGCACGCCAACCTGCTGTCCGGCCTGCTCGACGGCCAGGTGCCCGCCGCCCCCGATTGGGCGAGCGCGTTCGAGGTGCTGCAGCTGCTGGCCATCGCCGCGCTGCTCACCTGGGCGCTGCCGAGGGCGCGCGCGCTGCGCGGCGCGCAGGTGGCCGCCGCGGTGGCGTTGATCCTGGTGGGCACCAACCTGTGGGCCTACCGCGCTCACGGCCTGCTGCTGCCGCTGGCCGGCCCGCTGCTGCTGACGGTCGCGATCTACTTCGGCGCCACGATATGGGGCTACATCGTGGAAGGCCGCAGCCGGCGCTCGCTGGCCCGCCTGTTCGGCACCTACGTGCCGCCCGAGCTCGTCGAGGAGATGGCGCGCGACCCGGCGCGCTACGACATGCGCGCCGAGAATCGCGAGCTCACCGTGATGTTCTGCGACATGCGCAACTTCACCCGCGTCTCCGAGCTGCTGCCGCCGGAGGACGTGCGCGGCCTGGTCAACAGCTTCTTCTCGGCCATGACCACGCAGATCCGCGCCCAGCGCGGCACGCTCGACAAGTACATCGGCGACGCGATCATGGCCTTCTGGGGCGCGCCGCTGCCCGACACCGCGCATGCCGAACACGCCACCCGCGCCGCACTGGCGATGGTGCAGCGCCTGGAGGCCCTCAACGCCGAGCTGCGCGGACGCAAGCTGCCCGAGATCGGCCTGGGCATCGGGCTGAACACCGGCATCGTCTGCGTCGGCGACATGGGCTCCAGCATGCGCCGCAGCTACACCGTGATGGGCGACGCCGTGAACCTGTCGTCACGCATCGAGGGGCTGACCCGGCACTACGGCGTCGACATCCTCGTCGGCGAGGACACGCGTCGCGGCGTGCCGGCGCCGGCGGACTGGCGCTGGGTCGAGGTCGACCGGGTGCGGGTCAAGGGCAAGAACCGACCCGTGACGCTTTTCACGCCGGTCGTGATCCCGCTCGACCGATCTGCACGCTTCGACGAGGAAACGCGACTTTGGCAGCTTGCGCTCACCTCGTACCGGCTGCAAGATTGGGACGCTACCCACGCCCGCCTGCAGGGGCTGCTCGAGGGGTTCGCCGAGTCCGGCCTTGCCGGTCTGTACCGCCAGCTCGACGAACGCACCTGCCACCATCGCACCACGCCCCCACCCGACGGATGGGACGGGGCCCACACCTTCGACAGCAAATGAATCTCACCGTGCTCGGCTGCTCCGGGTCCATCGCCAAGGGCTGCAAGACCACGGCGTTCCTGCTCGACGGCGACGTGCTGATCGACGCCGGCACCGGCGTCGGCGACCTGGAGCTCGACGCGCTCGCCCGCATCGACCACATCCTGATCAGCCACTCCCACCTCGACCATGTGCTCTCGATCGGCCTGCTCGCCGACGCCGTGATGCGCGTGCGCGAGGAGCACCAGCGCGGCGCGATCCAGGTGCACGCGCTGCCCGAGACCATCGCCGCGCTGCGCACCCACATCTTCAACGGCGTGATCTGGCCCGACTTCACCCGCCTGCCCAGCGCCGACGACCCGATCCTGAAGCTCGTGCCGTTCGCGGTCGGGGATGTCCTGGAAGTCAACGGCAAGCGCATCGAGGTACTGACCGCATCGCATACCGTGCCGGCCGTCGGCTTCGCGGTGCTGCCCCGGGACGAGGCGGCCGGCGCCTGGGTCTTCACCGGCGACACCGGGCCGAACCCGGCGTTGTGGGAGCGGCTGCGGACGATCAAGGTGGCGCACCTCGTCATCGAGACGGCCTTCAGCGACGAGGAGCGCCAGCTGGCGCGCATCAGCCGCCACCTGTGCCCGGCGGCGCTGGGGCACGAGCTGGCGCAGCTGGCGGGAAGCGTCGACGTGCACATCACGCACATCAAGCCGGGCGAGAGCGAGGCGGTGATGGCGGAGATCGGGCGGCTGGGGTCGCCGCATCGGATTGCGGCGTTGGGGGCGGGGCAGGCGATGCGAATTGGGGTGACCTAATGGGTCGTAGTGACGCAGCGCGCCCGCGATTAGGGAAAAACGGTGACCTTTAGTGTCACTTTTCGACCGCGCCTTACCGATCTCACCCAAAAACGGCTTGGCACACGCTTCGCATCTACGCGCTGCCCCATCCCTATATCTCAACGGAGTTCTCTTATGAAGCGCAGCGTTCAAGCAGGTTTTACCCTTATCGAGTTGATGATCGTCGTAGCGATCATCGGCATCCTGGCAGCCGTCGCATTGCCGGCGTATCAAACCTATACGATCAAGGCCAAGGTCTCGGAAGGCATTTTGGCGACCAGTCAGTGCCGCACTGCCGTCGCTGAGGTCTATCAGACCTCGAATGCGACTGTTGGGCCGGGCGCAAACGGCTGGGGTTGCGAACAAACCACCGCGAACGGTTCGTCCAAATACGTTAGCACCGTTACTACCGGTACCACCGGTGTTATCACCGTGACGCTGTCGAGCGCCGCCGACCTGAAGGACGCGGCCGGTGGCACGATTACGCTGACTCCGCTGAAGGCGGACGGCTCTGCGCTTGCGTTGACTGACATCCCAATTCAGGTCGGTACGTTTAAGTGCGCCGCCGGTACCATCCCGGCCAAGTACCTGCCGGGCTCCTGCAAGTAACGATAGTTCGGCAGCCAATCACTTCTAATAGGAGGTCACCTATGAAGCGTCGAGTTCAAGCAGGGTTCACCCTCATCGAATTGATGATCGTTGTCGCGATCATCGGCATCTTGGCGGCGGTTGCGCTGCCGGCGTACCAGACTTACACGATCAAGGCCAAGGTCTCGGAAGGTATTTTGGCGACCAGTCAGTGCCGCACAGCAGTGGCCGAGGTCTATCAGACCTCGAACGCCACTGCTGGGCCAGGCACAAACGGCTGGGGCTGCGAACAAACGACCGCGAATAGCTCGTCAAAGTACGTTAGTACCGTCACTACAAGCGACATTGGTGTGATCACTGTGACGCTGACGAGCGCGGCAGACTTGAAGGACGCGGCCGGCGGCACGATCACACTGACCCCGCTGAAGGCGGACGGCTCTGCCCTGGCGTTGACGGACATCCCGATTCAGGTCGGCACGTTCAAGTGCGCTGCCGGCACCATCCCGGCCAAGTATCTGCCAGGCTCCTGCAAGTAGCAGTAGCTGGGTAGTCCAATGAGGCGCTCAGATCGAGCGCCTCTTTTTCGTTTCAGCCCTGGACGGCATTTCCATGGACCTGACGATCTTGATGCCGTGCCTCAATGAGGCGCGCACCCTCGGAAGCTGTATCGAGAAGGCCAAATCCTATCTTGAGCGAGCGAAGGTCGATGGCGAAGTAGTCATTGCTGACAACGGCTCTACCGATGGTTCGCGCGCAATCGCCGAGCTTCACGGCGCGCGAGTCGTCGAAGTTCCAGTGCGCGGCTACGGGGCGGCCCTTATTGCTGGAATACGTGCGGCCCGCGGCAAGTTCGTCGTGATAGGCGATTCCGACGACAGCTACGACTTCTCGCAACTCGACGCGTTTGTCGGCGCACTGCGCGGAGGCGCCGAACTGGTCATGGGCAACCGCTTCGCCGGCGGTATCGCGCCGAACGCAATGCCGCGCTTGCATCGCTATCTGGGCAATCCCGCGCTAAGCGGGATTGGCCGGGTATTCTTTCGCACGCCGATACGCGACTTCCATTGCGGTCTGCGCGGCTTTGAGCGCGGCGCCATCCTTGGTTTGGATCTCTGCTGCACAGGGATGGAGTTCGCGAGCGAGATGGTCGTAAAGGCGTCGCTGTACGGCCTGCGTATCGTCGAGGTTCCGACGACGCTCAGCCCCGATGGCCGCGGTCGCCCACCCCATCTGCGTAGTTGGCGCGATGGATGGCGACATTTGCGCTTTCTACTGATTCACGCGCCGCAGTGGCTCTTTCTGTATCCTGGTGCGATGCTCGCCGGTCTCTGCTTGGCGCTCATGATCATGCTTGAGCTTGGGCCGGTGGTGCTCGGCCCGCTGGGCCTCGACGTGCATACGTTGGTCTATGCGATGGTTGGCTTCAATGTCGGATGGCAGATGCTGCTTTTCGGTGCGCTTTCCTACATGCATGCGGTGCGAATGCGCACCCTTCCGCTCCTCCCTCGCGCGCTTCAATGGCTTGACCGCGTGACTCTCGAACACGGCCTGCTGGTTGCCGGCCTACTGGTCTTGTGCGGGCTCGGGTTCGCAATCTTGAGCGTTGCCTATTGGTCGGGTGTGGGTTTCGCCGCTACCGATCCGCGTGTGTTGATGCGCATCGCAGTGCCGTCGGGCGCCCTGTTGCTTTCGGGAAGCCAACTGGTGGTAGCTGCTTTTGTGCTCGAATACGTTCGCCTGCCGTTGCCCGGCGTGCGCAAAACCCAGCGCTCAACTGACAACCCTACCTCCCAATCTGCAATTGACAACCAGCTCGTTGCTGCCCGGTGGCCCCATTGACTCCGGCCGCGCCCTCCTGTCGCGGATGACCCCCATCTGGCGAGACGTCGCGCTGGCATTGCTGACGGCTTTGCTGCTGTTTGCGAGCGTTCCACTTGCATACGTCAGTCTCGGCCTGTCGTGGGCTGCGCTTAACCATCATTTCTACCTCGGGTGGTCTGCCCTACATCCGCGCTTCCATCTGGATGTGGACGCGGCGCACTCCCAGGTCTATCAATACCCCTATCTGTACGTTCCGCTGTATTTGCTTGCTGCTGCCGGCGCCACCGGCGTCCAAGCGGGAGTGGCTTTAGCGGCGCTACAGGCGCTTGTGGCGGTACCACTTGCGTTGCTTGCACGCAAGCTGCTGCCTGGTGAAAGCGCCCGGGATATAGCGCTACGCTGGTTCGGCGTCCTGCTTGGCCTGCTCAGCCCGGTGGTGCTGTCGCAGATGGACAGCACATCGAATGATCTCCTTGCAAGCATCCCCTTGGTATTTGCGGTCGCCCTCTTGGTGGGCGATGAGCGAAAGCCAGAAGGTTGGTGGCGAACGGCCGCACTCGCTGGAGCGCTGGGTGGCGCTTCGGTGGGCTTCAAGTTGTCGAATGCACCGATGCTGCTGGCCACGATCCCGCTCTGGCTCGTTGCCTCTCCGCCGGGTCTGATGAACTGGTTGCGAACGGCATTGCTGGCGAGCACATCTGCAATCGTTGGCTATGTCATCGCATACGCGCCATGGGGCTTTCAGTTGTGGAAGTCATTCGGCAATCCTTTTTATCCGATGTTCGATGGCTGGTTTCACAACGTGGCCTCACCCCCAGGCGGGGGCGGGAGCGCCCTGATGTCGCGTTTCATCCCGGAGACCCTGGCTGAAGCATTGGCGCGCCCCTTGGTGATGGCCGACCCTTCCAGTGGCGTCTACCTGGAAATCCCTGCACCAGATTCGCGATTTGCAATCGCCCTGCTTCTCGCGTTGTGGCTCGGCGCATTGGTCTGGAACCAGCGTGCACGATGCGGCCGTGCGCTGACCGGGCTCGCGGGGTTCATCATCTCGGGCTTTGCTCTTTGGGAGGCCACCTCCGGCAACGGGCGGTACTTCGTACCGGCTCTGTTGGTTGTGGGGCCGTTGATTGCCGCGCTGATGGTTCGTCTTGCGCTTTCGACCCGGACAACGGTGTGCATCGCGATAGGAGTTCTAGCTTTGCAGGGCCTGTCAATGCAATCCGCTTGGGCGCCAGACGAATGGGCCCTGACGCGTTGGAAGCGCGACTACTTCGATCTGCGGCTACCCAACGACCTGGCACACGAACCAGCCACATTTTTGACGGCAAGTGGCATCTCGTTCTCGCTAATCGCGCCAAAGTTCCACCCCCAATCCAGTTGGATCAGCATCTCCGATGCGAGGCAAATCGAGGGTGGACTGGCAAACGAAAGGATCTCACGGCTGATTTCCAGGAACGAGGCAGTTTGGGTGATCGGTCCCCGCCTCGATTCCCAATTCAATGGAAACGGCGAGCCGCAACAACGGACTGCCGAAGCCATCGACGCAATGATGGCGCCGTATGGTTTGCGGTTGAAGGATCCTCTGAACTGCAGGTTCCTTGAATCGACCAGTCTCCCCAAGATTCCTGATGATGCGAAGGCCTTGCACCCGAAACTGCTGCAGGGATTTACGATCTGTCGCCTAACCAAGAGCCCAGCGAGTTCGAAATCAGAACGCACCGAGGCGAGCGAGTTGCGCGTACGCGCCGAAGCTGTGTTGCAGAAGCTTGAAATGGCGTGTCCGAAGTTCTTCCCGCGTTCTGGAAATAGCCTGGCCGTCAGAGGCCGCGAGGACTATCGGCGTGGGTATGCAATGACCGACATTGGCGCAATTGTCAGAGACGACGGCTTGGTCTACTACAAGTATTTCCGAGCGCTCAATCCGGTCGTCGTCGGCAATGTCGCGACGATTCTCCGCCCCGACTTTGCGATGCCCTGCGATCGTTTGCAGGGGCGCTACCACTTTCCGTGGGACAAGGATTTTTGACTGCGGCCGCCGTCGGCGCAAAAGACGCGGGAGCGGCGCGATTTCTCAATGCGCACGACTCGCGCCTCGCGTTGCGATGCCCGATGTGTGCGAGCGGACTGAAGTACGACTCGCCTACGTGGCATTGCCTCGGGCAGCCGGTGCACGTCCATCCAGACATCGAAGGTGTGCCCGTCCTGCTGAATCCTGCGCGCAGCGTATTCCGCGCCGAAGATTTTCAGCCACGTGCGCGTACTACCTTCAAGAATCCCGCCCCGTGGGCGCTGAAACTGGGACGATGGCTGCCTTCACCTAGCCGCGACGTATCGTCAGTTCACTGCCGTCGGCGGTTGACTGCGATGCTCGCGGCGCGGCCGGTGGACCGACGGCGTGTGCTAGTTGTCGGTTGCGGCGACGGAACCGCGGGCTATGGTGAGCTTGCTGACGTCGAGGGTGCTCTCTGGCTCGAGACCGACGTGTCGCTCGCCGGACGCGCACGCATCGTGTGCGACGCTTCCGATCTTCCATTCCACGACGGCGGCTTTGATCTGATCATCTGCATTGCGGTCCTTGAGCATGTGCTCGAGCCGCAACGCTGCGTCGACGAGATGCGGCGCGTGCTCGCTATCGACGGCCTGATCTACGCGACCACACCATTCATGCAGCAAGTCCACATGGGTGAATTTGACTTCACTCGCTTTACCCGTTCCGGGCACCGCTGGCTGTTCCGCGAGTTTCATGAAGAGGCGAGTGGACTGGCAACCGGCCCGGCAAGCGTTCTGGTCTGGAGCGTCGAGTACTTTCTGTTAGCGTGGACATCGTCGGTCGCGCTGAGGCGAGTCTTCAAAGGAATCACTCGTCTGTTGCTGGGCTGGCTTACGTTGCTGGACCCGATACTTGCCCGACGCGCGGCCGCACTCGATGGCGGCGGTGGTTTCTATTTCATTGGCCGCCGCGCGTCCGAAAGCGCGATCGATGCAAGGGCCATGATGAACTACTACCGCGGCGCGGACGCGGTGAAATGAGCGCGGTCGTCCATCAACGCGTGCTGCGCATCGTGCTGGTGACCCACTACTACCCCGCCCATGGCGGTGGCATCGAGCGCGTGGCAGCGCAGCTCGCTGCTTCGATGGCAAAGAGCGGCGCGGAGGTCGTCTGGTGTGCGAGCGACACTGACCCCCCCCCTGCGCTGCCCGGTGTCTCATGCGCGCCGATGACGACATTCAATGCGATGGAGCGCATTTCCGGTCTACCCTACCCGCTGTGGAGTCCGCGATCATTGATGCGTCTGGCACGCCGTGTGCGTGATGCCGATGCCGTGCACGTACACGACGCCATTTATGCGGGAAGCCTAGCCGGCGCCTGGCTGGCGCGTCGGTATCGGAAGCGCCTGATCGTCACACAGCACATCGGGCCAGTGCCACTTCCAGCGCTGCTTCGACCGCTCTTGGTATTGGCCAACCGAACCGGCGCACGCTATGTGCTGCACCCCGCAGACGCTGTCGCGTTCATCAGTCCGGCCGTGCGTAGATACTTCGAGACCTTGACGAGACCTTCGCCCCGATTTCATGACGTGCCCAACGGCGTAGATGGTGGGGTGTTCCGACCCAGTGAAGGCGACCCCGCCGAAATTCGCAGCCGGCTCGGATTCGACCCATCCCGCCCATTGATGTTGTTCGTCGGCCGGTTCGTGCCGAAGAAGAGGCTACCGCTGCTTCGCGAAATGGCCGCTGCGCGTCCGGATTGGCAATGGTGCGTCATCGGTCATGGGCCGGAGCAGCCGGAACGGTGGGGTTTGCCGCAGGTGCGCGTGCTGCCCGCGATGGACCAATCGAACCTGGTTGCGTACTACCAAGCCGCCGACCTGCTCGTCTTGCCAAGTCATGGCGAAGGTTTTCCACTTGTGGTGCAGGAGGCCATGGCTTGCGGTTTGCCGGCGTGCATCACCGAATCGGTCGCCGCCGGGTCCGCGGTGCCGCCATCTCTGCGCGTCATCCTGCCCGAGGCCGGAATTGAAACGTCACATCGTGCCGTCGCCGCGGTCGCGGGCTGGCTCGCCCTGCCCGATGCTCAGCGCGACCAGCAGCGGCATGACTGTGCCGCTTTCGCCGCAGCGTACTGGAACTGGGACGCGGCAGTGCACTGGCACTTGCAACAGTTGGCAGAGTCGCGTCGTGAGTAGCGACGACCAGTCCTCACAGGCTCGTGCACTTGGTCGCGGGATGGCAATCGTCGCGGCCTTTGCCGCTTTAACGGGCGCGGCGCGCGTCGGGCAAGACGCCGCCATCGCTTGGCGTTACGGCGCGGGCCCGACCGTCGACGCGTACTATTACCTACTGAACCTAGTCAACTGGCCTGTCGCAGTAGCGATATCGACGTTGACACTCTTGGTGGCGCCTGTCGACGCGTCCCTTCGTTCGGAACGGCCACTTGTCATCAGACGCTTTCGCTCTGAGCTTTTTGGCGCGATGCTTGTGGTAGCACTGATCTCGTTGCCTATTGCATGGTGGGGAATGTCGCTGTTCGCGCGAGGCGTCTTCGGCGCGCCAAGCGGCAGCGCGTCGGCACAAGCGGCGCTTGGCGTGCATGCGTTGGTTTGGGTGGTGCCGGTGGGACTGGTTGGCGCGTTGTTCGCAGCCTGGTTGGTTTCCTCGGGGTTGCATCTGCTGACGCTGTTAGAGGCTGTCCCGCCGGTAGTGCTCATAGTGACGCTCCTAACGATGAACGACTCGATGTTGTTCTGGGGAACCAGCTTCGGTTTGACGCTTCAGGTGATCGTGATGGCACTTGCCCTACGAGTTTCCGACACACTTCCCAGTCCGAGAATAGGATTCGAATCCGAAGCTTGGAGTGGCTTCAGGCGGGGCGCCTCAGCGCTGCTAATCAGCCAGGTGTTGTTCACACTCGTACCTCTGGTGGATCCGTTCTTCGCGGCCGGGTTAGGCGACAGTGCGATTGCGACAATTAGCTACGCCAACCGCTTGGTGCTCGGAATGCAAGGGCTTGCGGGAATCGCGCTCCAGCGCACGAGCCTGCCACTGATGGCGAATTGGATGGCGCGAGACCCCATTGGTGCTCGCCGGGCGGGCCTCCGTTGGGCACTAGTGGCGGCTGGAGCTGGCGCTCTACTAGGGCTTGCCATTGCTTTTTTCGCGGAGCCACTTGTGTCGCTCTTATACGAGCGCGGTCGCTTTACTGCAGAGGATCGAGTGTTGGTTGCACATTTGTTGCGCTACGGCATGTTTCAAATGCCAAGCTTTTTGGGTGGCCTGATTCTTGTCGCTACCTTGGCGGCAGCTGGCGCCAGATGGTCCCTGGCTTTAGTAGCGGTTCTAGGGCTCGCGGCTAAGCTTCTGGCAAGCGCACTCCTGATACAAGGCCACGGCGCAATTGGCTTAATGTTGGCAACGTGCGTGATGTACCTTGTGACGGCCACAGTAGCTTGGATCGCGTTGCAAAGTAGGCGGACATGAGTCAGTCTATTCGCGCACCCACCCGGATATCTCTATTTTTGCCGTCTCTCGCCGGAGGTGGGACTGAACGAGCTTTCGCACTTATTGCGAACGGCTTGGCGGCTAGAGGGGCGGAAGTTTATCTGGTTGTCGCTCAAGCCGTCGGGCCAATTCTCAGTAGCGTCAGTAGCGACGTGCGAATTGTCGACCTTAGGCAGGCGTCGATAGCGCGGGCGCTGCCAGCGTTGATATCGCATCTCCAACAGGTTCGCCCCTCGGCGCTTATGGCTGGGATGAGTCACGCCAATGTCGTTGCCGCGATCGCCCATCGCGTCGCGGGGTCTAGGGCGCGTTTGGTCCTTAGCGAGCACGCGCACATGACCTCGGTATTTCGGCAGTACAGAGATATTCAGACACGGCTAACAAGGCGTCTAATTCGATTGACATACCCGTGGGCAGATGCAGTGATCTCCGTCTCAGAAGGCGTACGGGCCGACATGCACCATCACGTCAAGATCGCTGATGATCGATCAATGGTCATATACAACCCGGTGGTGGACGCCGCGCTAACTGTGAAGGCTGCGATGCAACCGTCACATCCATGGCTCGTGGACCTTGCCGTACCGGTTGTGCTCGCCGCCGGTAGACTCACTCACCAGAAAGATTTCTCAAACTTGCTCGAAGCGTTCGCGGTGGTAAGACGGCTTCGAACTGCTCGGCTGATCATTCTTGGCGAAGGTGAGTTGCGGATGCCACTTTTGCAGCTAGGCGAGCGTCTTGGAATTGCCAGCGATTTGAATTTGCCTGGGTTTGAACCTAACCCGTACTCCGCAATGCGCGCCGCCCGAGTGTTCGTGCTGTCATCAGCCTTTGAGGGCATGTCATATGTTCTTGTCGAGGCAATGGCTTGCGGGGCAAGGGTGGTGAGCACCGATTGCCCAAGTGGACCTAGAGAGGTTTTGGAAGGAGGTCGTTGGGGCCGTCTTGTGCCCGTCAACGACCACCGTGCGCTAGCGGCAGCCATTTGCGCTGCATTAGATGACAATGATCCGCCGAATGTACGAGTTCGGGCCGCTGAGTTTTCTGTTGACAGCGCCGTCGCGAAATACGCCGGGATACTTGGTCTGCCTGATTAATGGCGCGCTCTGCTTATTTCATGCATCTACCTTTCCAAAATTTGCCACCGCTTTAGCCACCTGTTCCCTTGTCCACAAGCACATGGCTCTTTCGGGGTAAGGTGGAATCCAATCTTCGATTGTGGCAATTGGAGATTTTGGAAAGTTGTATGGATAAGAGAAGAGATCAATTAGGCGACCTTCGCCAGTCTTTATGTCCTTGTTCTGAAATTCGTTCACCCTAGTGTGCGTGGTGGTGAGCAAATACGTAATATCGGAGCGAATAAAATTTTCAAGCACCAATTTGGTGTCTTCGTAGGAAAAATGAAAGAGACAATCTCGGCATATTAATAGATCGGCGCGCGGAAGCGGATCGCAGATCAAATTGACATGCATAAATGAAATTCGATCGCTCGAATAATTTTGAGTATGAGTATCAATAATTTCTTTGACAATATCGCCGCCGATGTATTGCAGGTTGAGCTCGGGAAGCAAATGCCTCATCCAGTTAAAGTCGCCGCAAGGCGCATCGAGCAAGACCTTGACAGACAGGCGTTCGAGTAATCGCGGTAACTCCGCTCGCAGATTTTGAGTGGAATCAAGGGTAGAGCCAGGTCCGCTGACACTTTCGGCGCTACCCCAGTGATTATTTTGATATATCCATGAGAAAGTTGCTTCCACGGAATCTCGTCGCAGCACTCTTCCTGTAAAGTACAATTCTTTCAAGCGCCGAAAAGGATAAGTCTTAACACGGACCATCGTCTCGGATAGGCCGTCGCGCTTAAGAGATTCGATGACTAGCCTTATGATTCGCGGCATCACTCGGTCCGAAAAGATCGCTTGTTAACTAAAAATCCAAGTATTTAAATGACTTTTAAACCCGGAAGCTCTCGGCTGGTAGTATCAACGTACGAGCTCAAATAAGAATTCATTACAAGCCCCAGTACCGCCGGCGGTCGTCATTTCGCGCATCGTAAAGCCGCGCGTTTGAAGAAATCGGAAAACTTCTTCAGGTTTCGCCACTTCGAACGGGTAACCTCCCAGCCAATCGAGCATGTCATACCAGAGGGTCATGCCACGTTTTATCCGACCTAGACCGGTGAGTCGGCGATACATCCATCGCAGGCAAATGAAATATGGCGTATACACGGCGATTAGGAGTGTTCGCGCCGCTGCGTTGCGGTTGTAGAGGCGCTTGACGCCGGTCCAATAGCGGCTGATGCCGCCCTGGTCGTTGTAGATTGCGATGAACAGTCGCCCGCCGGCCGAGACTCGCCGACTGACGTTGTCGATCGCGGTCCACATCTGCCCCGTATGGTGCAGGACGCCCCAGCTGTAGACAATGTCGAAGGTTCCCAGGTCCGCCAGATACCGGGTATCGAGTACAGAGCCCTCTTCGACTCGCCACAGCGCGTCGTCCCTCGCGTAGCGCTGCCGCAGCGCGTGTGTGCAAGCGACGGATTTCGGATCGTAGTCGAAGGAGTGCACGCTTGCGCCAAGGCGTCGAGCAGCGAGACTGAACAGGCCGCTGCCCGAGCCAGCGTCGAGAAAGCGCAAGCCTTGAAGGGATTGAATCCCCAGCATTTGCTGAAGCGACTGCTCCGCCTCGAGGATGCGCACGTCGTCGAGGTGCCGCAAGAAGCGCGCCCAGTTCGCGCCAAAGGCGAACCTCTCGCCTGTCTCGATCTCTCGGGCGTGGGATGCGTCGCTCGCGGTCACCGGTGTAGACCTCATGCGCCCAATTGTCTTCCATGACAGGCCTGCTCCCGCCAAGCCTCGAACATCAACACCGGCCAGAGTCGATAGCCCCAGTCGCTACGGCCAGACAGGTGCTGCCGCCACAGTTCGCGCACCGGCGCAGGATCAACCAAACCTGCCCGGCGAAGCCGGTCTTCAGCCAGCAGCCCCTCGGCCCACTCGCGCAACGGCCCGCGCAACCAAGCGTGTATCGGAATGCCGAAACCCTTCTTGGGTCGTTCGGTCAGGACGCGCGGTACGTGACGCTCGAGCAGCTGGCGCAGGATCCACTTGCCCCGCCCCGCGCGGATCTTCTGGTGCAGGGGTAGCCGAAGCGCGAACTCCACAATCCGATGGTCCAGCAGCGGCACACGGGTCTCGAGAGAGGCCGCCATGGCCGCCCTATCGACCTTCACCAGTATGTCGTCCGGCAGGTACGTTCGGAGGTCCAACAACATCATGCGCGTAGCGAACTCGAGATCGCCACAGGGCGGGTCGGTGAACGCCGTGTACGGCTCGACGCCGTGAGACGCCGGGTTGGTGCCGGGTGGCCAGAAGGCGACGACTTGCCGATAAACCTCGTCGTCCGTGCGTGCGCCGAACACGCTGGCAAGCTTGCGCAGCCGGTCCGCTCGGTCGCGTACGCGGAACTCGCGCGGCAGCAGCGGTGAAATTGGCGCGAGCATCGTGCTCCATGCTTCGGCGGGAAAGGCGCGCAGCGCCAAACCGCAGGCACGGCGCAGCGCCGGCGGTACGGCGGCGACGCGCGCGGCCCAGCGGTAGCGCTCATAGCCGCCGAACAGTTCGTCGCCCGCATCGCCGGACAAGGAGACGGTGACCTCCCGTCGCGCGAGCTGACTCACGAGGTACGTGGGAATCTGGGAGGCATCGGCGAAGGGTTCGGCGTACAAACGCGGCAATTCGGGTATGACGCGCAGCGCCTCTGCCGCCGTGACCACCAGCTCGGTGTGGCGAGTGCCGAGGTATTGGGCGATCGACCGCGCATCGGCCGATTCGTCGAGGGCTGCGTCAGGCAGGCCGATGGTGAACGTTCTCACCGGCGTCGAAGACATGGACTGCATCATCGCGACGATCGTCGTCGAGTCGATGCCGCCCGACAGGAAAGCGCCGAGCGGAACGTCGGCCATGCGCTGACCTTCTATGGATCGGCGCAAGAGGAATTCCAGCTCGTTGACCGCGTCATCGTCGCTCATCTCGAGCGGGGCGCGTGCTCCGGCCAGCGCGACGTCCTGAACCGACCAATAAGTCGTCGGCGCAGCATCTGCATCCGAGGGGCGAGAAAGGTGCAGCATCGTACCCGCGGGTAGCTTGCGAATCCCTGTATGGATAGATCGCGGGGTGGGCACATAGCCGTACTGAAGCATCAGAGCAAGCGCGTCGCGGTCGATGTCGCCACGCCAGGACGGGTGCGCACGTAGGGCCGCCAACTCCGAGCCAAAGAGCAACACACCGCCTTGGAGGCCGTAGTACAGCGGCTTCTCGCCCAGGCGATCACGCACCAGCGTCAGGACGCGCTGCCGACGGTCCCACAGAGCGAGCGCGAACATGCCAACCGAACGCTCAATAGTCTTTCCAATGCCCCAGGCCGCGATGGCGGCGAGCAGTGTTTCGGTATCTGAGTGACCGCGCCACGCTGGGGCCTCCTGACGGGCTTCCAGCTCGCGACGCAGCGCCGCATGGTTGTAGATCTCGCCGTTGAAGCTGATGACCCAGCGGCCGTCGGCGCTGACCATCGGCTGGCTACCCGCCGGTGTCAGATCAACGATCGCCAGGCGACGGTGAGCGAGCGCGACACCGGCGTCTGCGTCGATCCACTCGCTGCGACCGTCGGGGCCGCGGTGCCGCAGGCGATTTCCCATCGCCTGAGCGATGTCGATTGCATCAGCCGTCAGTGGTTCCTGACAGAAGAAGCCGGCAATGCCACACATGTCAGCCTGCCTTGCTCTGGGCGGGGTCGATAAGCGCTCGGTATATCTCGGCGTAACGTTGCGCGACAACCTCCATATCGAACTCGGCACGTACACGCTGGCGCGCCCGGCTGCCCAACTCGGCCCGGCCGCTCAATCCGCGGTCGACCATTGCGACCATTGCGTCGACAAGTGCGCCGCAGTCGCTCGGTGGCACCTGACAGCCGGAGTCGCCGACCACTTGGGGTGAATCGCCGACGCTCGTCACAACGCACGGCAGCCCACAGCTCATCGCCTCGCCGATCGAGTTCGAAAAGGCCTCGATACGCGCCGACGCGGAGACGTAGACATCCAGGCCCGTCAGCAGTGATGCAATCTCGTCACGCTGCTCGCCCAGCAGGCAGACACGTTCGCCTAATCCGGTTTCGGCGATCACTCGAGCGATATCCGCGTTGTCCGCATCAACGCCAGTCCCTGCGAGCACAAAACGCACGTTTGGTCGAACGTCGCGAGCTCGCGCAGCCGCGCGCAAGAAACCGGCATGGTCCTTTGCTGGGTGATAGCGGGCAAACATGCCAAATACGACATCTTCCTCGCCCGCGCCCCAGATCGCGCGCCAACGCGCCCGCTTCGCGGCATCAGGTGCGAATGCCGCAGTGTCGAAGCCGTTTGGCAAATACTCGGCGCGCGAAGTATTGAAACCCTGCACCCGATGCTGCATTAGGCTGATGTTCGAATTGAACAGCAGTCGATCTGGCCAAACTGATCCGACGCGATTTAGCGCGATGCCGATGCGCGCGAACAGGTTCTCACCATCGAGGCTGGGAAGCGATTGACGAATGCTCCATACCAACGGCAAAGGGCGCGCCAGCGCCCGGTGCGCCAGCGACGCGCCAAGATTGCCGTGATACAGCCAGCCCTGCACCAAGTCGGGTTGGGCGCGTCGCGCGAGCCGAGCCAGGCGGACCGAGCCCTCGATCAACGGCAGTCGGCCCAGAAAATTCAGCTCATCCACGCGGGCGCCGGTGGCGCGCATCGGCGCAGCCATGGCGCCGCCCGGCAGCATCGCAATGACACGCTGGTCGAACCCCGACAATGCGCGCGCGCCAAGCAACTTCAACAACATGCGCTCGGCGCCGCCGATACCTAACGCCGTGATCACATGGAGCACCCTCATCTGAGAAACTCTCTGCCATCTCCGCGTGTCAGCTCGCTCGAACCGGAATCGGCGACGATGCAAAGTCCTGAATGGGCGCAGGTGCGAAACAGCCTCAAGAGCAACTGCTTATGAACTGGGCATACCATGGCCAAGGCGACCTATGCAGTGCCGGCAGTGGCTGGCGCGGCCCCGCGGACCGATACACCGCGCCCGATGGCGTGGTACTCGATACCCAGTGCACGGACGGTGGTTGGCTCGAACAAGTTGCGACCGTCGAAGATCAGCGCGTGCTTTAACGCGCTTAGGATGACCGGGAAGTCGGGGCTACGGAACTCGCGCCACTCGGTCAAGATGATGAGCGCATCGGCGCCGGCCAGAGCCGCGTTCTGGTCTGCAGCGTACGCGACCCCTGGCACATCCTCCAACACGCGCCGCGCTTGCGCCATGGCCGCTGGATCAAAGGCCTGTAGACGGGCACCACGGCGCGCCAACTCGCGCACGACGACAAGACTCGGCGCCTCCCGCATATCGTCGGTATCGGGTTTGAAGGCCAGGCCCCAAATTGCGAATGTTCGGCCGTGCAAGTCGTCACCGAAGCGCTCGACTACTTTGTCGACGAGCACCCGTTTCTGGCGCTCATTGGCGGCTTCCGCGGCGGCAAGCAAGCGAAGTTCGATGCCATGGTCGCGTCCGGTGCGAAGCAGGGCCTTAACGTCCTTCGGGAAGCACGAGCCGCCGTAGCCTGCTCCCGGGTAGAGGTATGAGCTGCCTATGCGTGGATCGCTGCCCATGCCGCGGCGCACCAGTTCGATGTCGGCCCCGACGCGCTCCGCCAGCAGCGCCAACTCGTTCATGAAGCTGATGCGGGTCGCGAGCATCGCGTTGGCCGCGTACTTGGTAAATTCGGCGCTGCGCAAGTCCATGATCTGCAGCCGATCGCGGTTGCGCGTGAACGGCGCGTATAGCGCGCGCATCAGCAAAATTGCGCGTTCGTCCTCGGCGCCGACGATGATGCGATCGGGACGCATAAAGTCGTCGATCGCCGCGCCTTCCTTAAGGAACTCCGGGTTGCTGACAACCGCGAACTCGACGTTGATCGCGCGGCGTACGAGTTCGGCATCGATCGTGGCGCGCACTTTATCGGCCGTGCCTACCGGTACCGTGCTCTTGTCAACGACGACCTTGTAGTCGGTCATATGGGTGCCAATACTGTGCGCTGCGGCGAGTACATGGCGCAGGTCCGCTGAGCCATCTTCCTCGGGCGGCGTGCCTACTCCTATGAGCAGCATCGTGCCATGGCACACGGCACTCGCCATGTCGGTGGTGAACTGCAGACGCCCTACCTCCGCGTTGCGATGCACAAGCTTGTCAAGGCCAGGTTCGTGGATAGGGATACCGCCCGCCTTGAGCATCTCGATCTTTTTCTCGTCAATGTCCGCACACACAACGTGATTGCCCATTTCGGCAAGGCATGCGCCCGTAACGAGACCAACATAGCCACTGCCGATCACAGTAATCTTCATATCAGTCTCTGTTTGACTTGAACAATGATCCTTGCAGAAGGATCAGAATGTTGTACAAATTAGGTGCCGGGCAGCTGGGGATTGAAGCGACGGCGCTTAGGTTTCAGCTCCAGCCGCCACGTCAATTCAAACGTTGTAGTAGTCGCGGTACCAATCAACGAATCGGGCAATGCCGTCGCGAATCTGCGTCTTTGGCGCAAAGTCGACCCAGTCGTGCAGCGCATTGACATCGGCGTAAGTAGCAGGCAGATCGCCGTTCTGTAGAGGCAACATGTTCAAAACGGCCTTCTTCCCCAGCGCGACCTCAATGCTTGCTATGAATTCGAGCAGCGGCACGGACTCGTGATTGCCGATGTTGAACAAACGATATGGCACGTTGCTGGTAGCGGGGTCGGGCGTTGCGGGTTTGAAGTTGGCGTCGGCGCCGGCCGTGCGATCCAGCACGCGCACAACGCCCTCGCAGATGTCTTCGATGTAGGTGAAGTCACGTCGCATCTGGCCGTGATTGAATACGTCGATTGGACGACCCTCGAGGATTGCCTTCGTAAACAGGAAGGGCGCCATATCGGGTCGGCCCCAAGGCCCGTACACCGTGAAGAACCGAAGCCCCGTGGTCGGCAAGCCGAAGAGATGGCTGTAACTGTGCGCCATCAGCTCGTTCGATTTTTTGGTGGCGGCGTAAATGTTTACAGGGTGATCGACGCTGTCGTGCTCGCAAAACGGAAGCTTCGTGTTGACGCCGTAGACGCTGGAACTCGACGCGTACACCAAGTGGCGAACGTCGGTGTATCGGCAGCCTTCGAGCACGTTCAGGAAGCCAACGACATTGCTTTCGACGTATGTGTGGGGGTCCTTCAATGAGTGGCGAACGCCGGCTTGCGCTGCTAAGTGCACGACCCGCTCGAAACGTTCGACTTCGAAGAGCTGCGCCATGCCCGCGCGGTCCGCCAAATCAAGCTTCACGAATCGGAAATGGGGGCTCAACGTCAACTGCGCCAACCGGTCGCTCTTGAGGCGTACGTCGTAGTAGTCGTTCAGGTTATCCAGACCGACTACCTCGTCGCCACGCGCCAGTAGCCGCAAGGCGGTGGCCATGCCGATAAATCCGGCCGCACCGGTCAAGAGAAGTTTCACAGGCTCGCCGTCCGTTGCCTCCGAAGATGCGAGTAGCGTAACACCGCGCTAGGAGGGCTCGGGTCGCCAGCCAGCTCTTGACCATTCCAGAATCCGCAACTCCCGCGCAATTCGGCGCTACCAGGATCGACTTCGTCAGTTGAAGACCAGACGATTCGCCATCGGTGTCGACACCCTGTCGACCGTTCGCCTATTTCTTCTCGTCGATCTTCTTCTCTTCCATCTCGTGCACCGCCTTAGCCGCCGCCTTGTCGCTCTTGGCCGCGTGCTTGGCTGACTTGTCGCAGGCGCGCTTGGCGCTGCCTTCGAGGGCCGACTTGCAGTCCGCGCGGTTCAGGTCTTCGTTGGCTTCGGCGACGTTCTTGCGCGCCTTGTACTGCCCTTCGGACTGCGCTTTCAGGCTCTTCGCTTCGTCCTTGGTGATCGTCGTCGGTTCGGCGGCGCCAGCGCTCAGGGCAAAGGCGGTGGTCGCGGCGGCGATCAGCAGGGTGAATCGGTTGGTCGTCATGTTGCTTCCTTCGTTCAAGTGGATTGATGCGCACACGGTGGATGGAGGCGCTGCATCGAGATTCGCAGGCTACGGTCGATGGCCGGGACGCACCATCCGGGCACCGCGCTTTTCCCGGTAGGGCGCCTCCTACGTCGGGGGCATGGACAATCTGGCGATGCCGCCCACTCCGTCCTCTGCGCCCCTGTCCGTTACCGCCACCACCCCGTTCTGGCCCGCGCTGGCCTCCCTGGCCATCGGCCTGCCGATGCTGCTGGCCTTCAACCTGCCACCGTCCTCCACCTTCCTGAACCAGGCCGTCGCGCTGGTCGGCTGGGGCGGCTGGCTGGCGGTGCTGGCGGCGTCGCTGGCCCGGGCGCCGCGTGGCCGCCGGCCGGCCGGGCTGATGTCGCTGCAGGCGGCGCTGCTCGTGCTGCTGGCTTCTGCGCTGGCTTCCCCGCTGTGGGCCGACCTGCCCTGGTCGCTGTCGCTGTCGTCGGCCGGCATGATCGCCGCGGCGATGCTGGCGGTGCAGGCGGGCGCGCGCGCGCAGGGGGACGGGTTCGCGGTACCCGCGTTTCGCGCGCTGTGCCTCGGGCTGGTCGTGGCCGGGACGCTCAGCAGCGCGGTCGGGCTGATCCAGGTGTTCGCGCCGGGCTGGACCGACGGCAACTGGATCGCACGCACGTACATCGAGGGCCGCGCGGTCGGCAACATGCGGCAGCCCAACCACCTGAGCAGCCTGCTGCTGTGGGCCGTCGTCGCGGCGGCGTGGCTGGGCGAGGCGCAGGTGCTGCGGCGCTGGCTGGTGAACGCGCTCGCCCTGCTGTTCGTCTTCGTCGTCGTGCTGACGGCCTCGCGCACCGGTGCGCTGAGCATGCTGCTGCTCACCGCCTGGGCGCTGCTCGATCGTCGCCTGTCGCGCCCGGCGCGCTGGCTGCTCGGGCTCGCGCCGTTGATCTACTTCGTGTTCTGGTACGGCACCGGCGTCTGGGCCGATGCCAGCCACCACGTGTTCGGTGGCGAGACGCGCTTCAGCACGCAGGGCGACGTGTCGAGCTCGCGGCTCGGCATCTGGTCGAACACGCTGGCGCTGATCCGCATGCACCCGTGGACGGGCGTCGGCTTCGGCGAATTCAACTTCGCCTGGACGCTGACGCCGTTCCCCGGCCGCCCGGTCGCGTTCTTCGACCACACCCACAACCTGCCGCTGCAGTTCCTCGTCGAACTGGGCATTCCGCTCGGCGCGCTGGTGCTCGGGCTGATGTTGTATGCACTGTCGATCGCCTGGCGCGCGGCGCGTGCGCCGGTGCCTGGCGATGCCGCGCCCGGCGAGTCGCTGCTGCGGCCGGCGGCGTTCGCGATGGTGCTGCTGATCCTCGTGCACAGCCTGCTCGAGTACCCGCTCTGGTATGCCTATTACCTGCTGCCGGCCGCCTTCGCGTTCGGCTTGTGCCTCGCGTCACCGCCGGTCGATGCGCCTGCGGCGAAGCGCGGCGGCGTGAACGGGCTCCTGATCGGCGCGGTCGCGCTGATGCTGGGCGGCGCGCTGTCGGTGGTCGATTACGCCCGCGTCGTCGTGATCTTCTCGCCGTCCGCCGGTTCGCCGGCGCTGGCGCAGCGCATCGTCGACGGTCGCAAGAGCATCTTCTTCTCGCACCACGCCGACTACGCCGCGGCCACCACCAGCGAGCACCCGGCCGACGTGATGCCGGCCTTCCTCGGCGCACCGCATTACCTGCTCGACGCGCGCCTGCTGCAGGCCTGGGCCACCGCGCTCGATCAGGCCGGCGACACCGAGCACGCGCGCTACCTCGCGCAGCGCCTGCGCGAGTTCCGCAACGACCAGTCGGCCGACTTCTTTGCGCCGTGCGACGCGCCGCCCGCACCCGGTTCGGCCTTGCCGTTCCAGTGCCTGGCGCCTGCCCGCGCGTTCAAGTTCGAGGACTTTCGCTGAGCGGGTCGCGCGCGCTCAGCCCGCGACCCAATCCCCCGACTTCCCCCCGTGCTTCTCCAGCACGCGGATCCCGTCCATCACCATGCCGCGGTCGGCGGCCTTGCACATGTCATAGACCGTCAGCAGGCCGATCTGCACCGCGGTCAGCGCCTCCATCTCGACGCCGGTGCGGCCGAGCGTCTCGACCTGCGCGGTGCAGCGCACGCTGCTGGTCGCCCGGTCGGTCTCGAACTCGACCGCCACACGGGTGATCGGCAGCGGGTGGCACAGCGGGATCAGCTCGGCGGTGCGCTTGGCGGCCTGGATCGCGGCGATGCGCGCGACGCCGATCACGTCGCCCTTCTTCGCCTGCCCGCCCTCGATCAGCGCCAGCGTCGCCGGCAGCATGCGGATCGTGCCGGTCGCGCGCGCGATGCGGTGGGTCTCGCCCTTGGCCGAGACATCGACCATGTGCGCCTGCCCCTGCGCGTCGAAATGCGTCAGCGGCGAGGCGGCAGGCGATGCGGGCGGCGTTGAACTCATGGCGCGAAACATCCTCGAAACGTTTGTGCGGCATCATAGCCACGCGCTTTCGCAGCCCACCTCCGTGTCGACACCACCCGATCGCCCCCGCCCGCTGCCGCGCCGCCTCGTCGCCGCCGCCACCGCCCTCGCGCTGCTCTTGCCGAGCACGCTGCCGCCGGTGTGGGCGCAGAACCAGCTGCCGTCGCTGGGCGATCCGTCGGGTGACGATTTCAGCATCGCGACCGAACACAAGCTCGGCGCCGAGATCATGCGCGAGATCCGCGCCGACCCGGACTACCTCGACGACCCCGTGCTGCTCGAATACGTCCAGTTGCTGTGGCAGCCGCTGGTCGCGCAGGCGCGCGTGCGCGGCAACCTGAGCGCCGACATCGACCAGCGCCTCGCGTGGGAGCCGTTCCTGGTGCGCGACAAGGAGGTCAACGCGTTCGCGCTGCCGGGCGGTTTCGTCGGCGTGTACCTCGGCCTGATCGCGCTGACGGGCAGCCGTGACGAGTTGGCCTCGGTGCTGGCGCACGAGATGTCGCACATCACGCAGCGCCACATCGCGCGCAGCATCGGCAACGCCAAGCGCCAGTCGATCCTCAGCCTCGCGGCGATGCTCGCGGGCCTGGTCGTCGCGAGCCGTGCCGGCAACAGCAGCATCGACGCCGCCAATGCGGCAGTCGTCGGCAGCCAGGCGCTGGCGGCTCAGGGCCAGCTCAACTTCTCGCGCGACATGGAGCGCGAGGCCGACCGCGTCGGCTGGCAGGTGATGACCGGCGCCGGCTTCGCACCCGGCGGCATGGCGGCGATGTTCGAGAAGCTCGAGCAGTCCTCGCGGCTGAACGACTTCGGCGGCTACCCGTACCTGCGCAGCCACCCGCTGACGAGCGAGCGCATCGGCGAGGCGCGCGCGCGCATGGGCACGGCCGGCGCGGCCAGTGCCGCCAGTGCGGTGGTCGCGCTGCCCGCGACGCCGGCGCAGCTGGAGCACATCGCCGCGCAGGCCCGTGCGCGGGTGCTGATGGACTCGCGCTTCGACGCGCTGCGCCGCTGGCAGGCGCTCGATGGCGACCGCATCGCGACCACCACCGGCGAGAAACTGCTCTCGGCCTACTCGAGCGCGCTCGCCTCGACGCTGTTGCGCGACTGGTCGCGCGCCGACGCGTCGATCGGGGCTGCCGCCGCCCTGGTGCGCGGCAACGCGCGCGCCGAACGCGCGGTCGCGCTGCTGAACGTGCAGTCGCTGCTGGCGCGCGGCGATGTCTCGCGCGCCACCGCGGTGCTCGATCCGTACCGCACCGACGGTTCGCGGCCGACGCTGCTGCTGGCGGCGCAGGCGACGCTGGCCGCGGTGCCCCGGCAGGCGCCCGACAGCCCGGCACTGCGCCAGCAGGCTGAGCAACTGCGCACCTGGACGGCGATCCGGCCGACCGACTCGCTCGCGTGGACCGCGCTGAGCCAGACCGAGGAGCGTCTCGGCCAGCCGCTGCGGGCGCTGCGCGCCGATGCCGAATCGCGGGTCGCGCTCGGCGACCTGGAGGGCGCGGCCGACCGCCTGCGCGCCGGCCAGCGCCGCGCCCGCAGCGGCGGCGCCGTCGACTTCATCGACGTCTCGGTGATCGACGCGCGGCTGCGTGATGTCGATGCGCAACTGCGCCAGCGCAAGGCCGACGAGAAGTCGCTCAAGTAGTGCGGCACCGCTCGTAGACTCTCGCGACGCCGGGCCGGACCCGGCGCGAATCAGGGAGTCGGTGCATGCGGTCAGTCGTCGAGAAGTTCCGGGCCTGGCCCACAGTCATTGCATTCCTGGCGGCGCTCGCCGCCGTGCCGCCGGCACACGCCGCGACCATCGCCGCGGTCACGCCGCAAGGCGAGGTCGCTCAGGTGCGGCAGATCACCGTGAAGTTCTCGGAGGCCGTGGTCGCGTTCGGCGACCTGCGCCTGCCGGACCCGATGGCGCTCGCCTGCCAGGGCGCGGTGCCGGCCGGCGCCGGCCGCTGGGCCAATGACCGCGTCTGGCTCTACGACTTCCGCGAGCCGCTGCCGCCCGGCACGCGCTGCACGCTGAAGGCGCGCAGCGACTGGAAGCCGCTGAACGGCGCGCTGACCGGCCCGGCCGAGTACAGCTTCAACACCGGCGGCCCGGCCATCGTCTCGATGCAGCCGTACGACGGCTCGCAGATCGCCGAGGACCAGTATTTCCTGCTGCGCCTGAACGGCGCGGCGGTCGAGCGCACGGTGCTCGCCAACGCCTGGTGCGAGGTCGAGGGCATCGGCGAGCGGATCGGCGTCACCGTGATCGGGGGCGACGCGCGCGCCGCGCTGCTGAAGACGCGCGGCATCGACAAGAAGGAGCAAATCGAGCGCACGCTGATCCTGGCCTGCAAGCGCCCGCTGCCCCACGCCGCGGCGGTGCGGCTGACCTGGGGCCAGGGCATCACCGGCGTCGCGAACCCGAAGATCGCAACGACGATCGAGCAGCGCTACCGCTTCACGGTGCGCCCGGCGTTCACGGCCGAGTTCAGCTGCGAGCGCGAGAACGCGAACGCGCCGTGCCTGCCGATCCGGCCGATGACGGTGCGCTTCTCGGCGCCCGTCGCGCGCGAGACGGCGGCGAAGCTGCGGCTGAATCCGCCGTCCGGCGGCGCGCTCGCGCCGGTGTTCGACAAGGACGACAAGTCGACCGAGGTCAGCGCCGTCACGTTCCCGATCCCGCTGCCGGAACGCGCGGCGTTCACGATCGCGCTGCCGGCCGACCTCAAGGACAACGCCGGCCGGACGCTGGACAACGCGTCGATGTTCCCGCTTCAGGTCGCGACCGGCGAGGCCCCGCCGATCGCCAAGTTCGCCGCGGCGCCGTTCGGCGTCATCGAGGCGGCCGACCCGCTGTTGCCGGTCACGGTGCGTCATGTGCAAGGCGACCTGAGGCCCGCGGCGCCGGGCGGCCAGGTGCGCATCAAGCACCTGCAGACCGACGCCGACATCCTCGCCTGGTTCGCGACGCTGCGCCGCTACGACGAGAGCCGCATCAGCGCGAAGGACGCCGGCCTGCCCGAGTCGCAGTGGTTCACGACCGAGACCGACACCGACGCGCGCGGCCGGCCGATCAAGCGCAAGGCGGAGCGGTTCGTCGCGACCCGCGAGCTCTCGCTGCTGAACAAGGACGCGTCCGCGAAGCGCCTCGACCTGCCGCAATTGAACGGCGGCGACCCGCGGCCGTTCGAGGTTGTCGGCATCCCGATCGCCGAGCCGGGCTATCACGTCGTCGAGATCGAGTCGCTGCGGCTCGGCCAGTCGCTGCTCGACAAGCGCGCGCCGATGTTCGTGCGCACCGGCGTGCTGGTCACCAACCTCGGCGTGCACTTCAAGCTCGGGCGCGAGAACAGCCTGGCGTGGGTGACCTCGCTCGATCGCGGCAAGCCGGTCGACGGCGCGGAGGTCGTCGTCAACGACTGCACCGGTCGCAAGCTGTGGTCCGGCCGCACCGACGCGAACGGGCTGGCCCGGATTCCTCAGGCGCTTGACGCGGACGTGGCGGTCTGCCCGGCCGAATCGGGCCTGTTCGTCACCGCGCGCCAGGCCGATGCGAAGGGTGTGGTCGACACCGCGTTCGTGTTCAGCAGCTGGCAGAAGGGCATCGAATCGTGGCGCTTCAACGTGCCGGTCGGCCGCGGCGTCGAGCCCGACGTGCGCACCGCCACGGTGTTCGACCGCACGCTGTTCCGTGCCGGCGAGACGGTGTCGATGAAGCACTTCGCGCGCACCGAGACCTCGGCCGGCCTCGCCGCGCTGAAGCCCGAGGACCTGCCGACGCGCATGAAGATCGTCCACGCCGGCACCGGCCAGGAGTTCGTGCAGCCGTTGAAGTGGAACGGCGCGCGCCATGCGCTCGCCACCTGGGCGATCCCGCCGGCCGCCAAGCTCGGGGTCTACAACGTCGTGCTCGTGCGCGAAAGCGCTGACGCGAAGCGCCGCCGCGAGTGGACCAGCGGCGATTTTCGCGTCGAGGAGTTCCGCCTGCCGCTGGTCGATGCGCGCCTGACCGGGCCGAAGGCGGTCGCGGTCGCACCGAAGGAGCTGCCGATCGCCGCGCAGCTCAACTACTTCTCCGGCGGGCCGATGGTGCAGCAGCCGGCGCGCGCGTCGGCACTGCTGAAGAGCCGCAGCGTCGCGTTCGCCGGCTACGAGGAGTTCTCGTTCGAGCCGCCGCGCGACCCGGCCGCCACGCCCGCGTCCCGCGACGAAGAGGACAGCGAGACCGCACCCGAGGCACGCGACGGCAAGCTGATCGCCGACAAGCTCGCGCTGACGACCGACCGCAACGGCGCCGCCAACTTCACGCTGAAGGACCTGCCGCCGACCAGGCGCGCCAGCGAGGTCACCGCCGAGCTGACCTACAACGACCCGAACGGCGAAGTGCAGACGGTCGCGACCACGATCCCGTTGTGGCCGAGCGCGGTGGTGCTCGGCGTCAAGACCGGCTCGTGGGCGAGCGGCCGCGGCAAGGCCCGCTTCAGCGCCGTCGCGCTCGACACCCAGGGCCAGCCGATCAGGAACCAGGCCATCGAGGTGCGCGGCCGCCTGAGCCAGGTGATCAGCACGCGCAAGCGCATGGTCGGCGGCTTCTACGCCTACGACAACCGCACCGAGCAGAAGGACCTCGGCGCGCTGTGCAGCGGCCAGACGGACGACCGCGGGCTGCTCGCCTGCGAGGCCGAGCTCGACACCGCCGGCCAGGTCGAGCTGATCGCGTCGAGCAAGGATGCCGCTGGCAACGCCGCGCAGGCCGCCGCCAGCCTCTGGGTCACGAAGCAGGGCGAGCTCTGGTTCGCGCAGGACAACGACGACCGCATCGACCCGCTGCCCGAGAAGAAGCGCTACGAACCGGGCGAGACGGCGAAGCTGCAGGTCCGCATGCCGTTCCGCGAGGCGACGGCGCTGGTGGCGGTCGAGCGCGAGGGCGTGCTGGACACGCGCGTCGTCACGCTGCGCGGCGACGACCCGACCGTCGAGCTCAAGATCGAGCCGAGCTGGGGTCCGAACGTGTACGTCAGCGTGCTCGCGCTGCGCGGGCGCCTGCGCGAGGTGCCGTGGTACTCGCTGTTCACCTGGGGCTGGAAGGAGCCGCTGAACTGGTGGCGCGCGTTCCGCGTCGAGGGCCGTGACTACCAGGCGCCGACCGCGATGGTCGACCTCGCGAAGCCGGCGTTCAAGCTCGGCGTCGCGGCGCTGAAGATCGGCTTGAAGGCGCACGAGCTGCAGGTGAGCGTGACGACCGACAAGCCGCAGTATTCGGTGCGGCAGAAGGCGGTCGCGAAGGTCAGGGTGGCGTTCGGCGGCAAGCCGCTGGCCGGTACCAGTGTGGCCTTCGCGGCGGTCGACGAGGGCCTGCTCGCGCTGCGCCCGAACGATTCGTGGGACCTGCTGAACACGATGATCAAGCCGCGCGCCTGGGGTGTGGAGACCAGCACCGCGCAGAGCGAGATCATCGGCCGGCGCCACTACGGCCGCAAGGCGGTCGCGGCCGGCGGCGGCGGCGGGCGTGGCAGCACGCGCGAGCTGTTCGACACGCTGCTGCTGTGGAAGGGCGACGTGCTGCTGGACGCGAATGGCGAGGCCACGATCGAGGTGCCGTTGAACGATTCGTTGACCAGCTTCAGGCTCGTGGCCATCGCGGATGCCGGCGTGCAGCAGTTCGGCACCGGCAGCGCCAGCATCCGCGTCACACAGGACCTGCAGCTGCTGGCCGGCCTGCCGCCGCTGGTGCGCGAGGGCGACCAGTTCGGCGCGATGCTGACGCTGCGCAACACCACCGCGCGCGAGATGAAGGTCCACGCGACGCTGCAGGGCACCGTGAACTCGGGCACCGCGCCCGACATCGTCCGCACGCCGCTGAACGTGCCCGCGCAGGACGTGGTCGTGCCGGCCGGCGGCGCGCAGGAACTCGCCTGGCCGGTCAGCGTGCCGGCGGATGCGTTCAGCGTGACCTGGGAAGCCGGTGCCGACGAGCAGGGCGCCGGGCCCGCCGCGGCACGCGCGCGCGACCGCGTGAAGGTCACGCAACTGGTCGCGCCCGCCGTGCCGGTGCGCGTGCTGCAGGCCACGCTGCAGCAGCTCGAAGGCACGCTGACGCTGCCGATCGCCGCACCGGCCGACGCGCTGCCCGCCAACGGCCCCAAGCGCGGCGGCATCCTGGTCGCGACGCAGCCCAAGTTGAGCGGCGCGCTGCCCGGCATGCGCCGCTACTTCGAAACCTACCCGTTCATCTGCCTGGAGCAGAAGACCTCGAAGGCGGTCGGCCTGAAGGACGCCAAGCTGTGGGCCGCGGTCGCCGGCGCGCTGCCGACCTACCTCGACAGCGACGGCCTGGCCAGCTACTTCCCGCCGCGCGCCGAGGACGGCCCGCGCGGCAGCGACCGGCTCACCGCCTACGTGCTCGCCGCGACGCACGAGGCCGGCTTCGAGCTGCCGGCGCCGGCGCGCGACGCGATGCTCGGCGGCCTCGCCGCGTTCGTCGAAGGCCGCATCGAGCGCAGCTTCTGGTCGCCGCGCGCCGACCTGGACGTGCGCAAGATCGCGGCGATCGAGGCGCTCTCGCGCTACGGCCGCGCGCAGCCGAAGATGCTCGGCTCGGTCAACCTCACGCCCAACACCTGGCCGACCGCCGCGGTGATCGACTGGCTGCGCCTCCTGCGCCAGCTCGACGGCGTGCCGAACGCGGCGAAGCGCATCGACGAGGCGAACCAGATCCTGCGCAGCCGCCTGACGTATGCCGGCACGACGCTGAAGTTCAGCAACGAGCAGGACGACTTCTGGTGGTGGCTGATGGACAGCGCCGACGCGAACGCCGCGCGGCTCATCCTCGCGGTGATGGACGACCCGGCGTGGAAGGAGGACGTCCCGCGCATGGTCGTCGGCGCGCTGAGCCGCCAGCGCGCCGGCGCGTGGCTGACGACGACCGCGAACCTGTGGGGCTCGCTCGCGCTCGACAAGTTCTCGGCGAAGTTCGAGTCGGTCAAGGTCGGCGGCCGCACCGCCGCGACACTGGCCGACCGCAGCGGCGCGATCGACTGGGCGAAGAGTCCGAACGGCGGCTCGATGATGCTGGCGTGGCCGGCCGCGCCGGGGCCTTTGAACGTCGCGCAGGACGGCACCGGCAAGCCGTGGCTGACAGTGCAGAGTCTGGCCGCGATCCCGCTGCGCGCGCCGCTGCGCGCCGGCTACAGCGTGGTTCGCAGCGTCAGCCCGGTCGAGCAGAAGGACAAGGCGGGTTGGTCGCGCGGCGACGTGGTCCGCGTGCGCATCGAGGTCGACGCGCAGAGCGACATGACCTGGGTCGTCGTCAGCGACCCGGTGCCGGGCGGCGCGACCATCCTCGGCAGCGGCCTGGGCCGCGACTCGGCGATCGCGACCCGCACCGAGCGGCGCGCCGGCAGCGCCTGGCCGGCGTTCGACGAGCGCGGGTTCGAGGCCTTCCGCAGCTATTTCGAGTTCATGCCGAAGGGCAAGCATGTCATCGAGTACACGGTGCGGCTGAACAACCCGGGCCAGTTCTCGCTGCCGCCGACGCGGGTCGAGGCGATGTACGCGCCGGAGAGCTTCGGCGAGTCGCCGAACGCGGCGCTCGAGGTCCGGCCGTGAGGCGATGGCGCGCTTCGATCGCGGTGGCGCTGCTCGGCGCGTCCACCGCGGCGAGCGCGTTGCCGACCTTCGAGCAGGTGCGCGCCGCCCATCGCCCGTCCGACGTCACGCTGACCGACCGCACCGGCGTGCCGATCCAGACCCTGCGCGTCGACAAGACCGTGCGCCGCCTGCCGTGGGTGCCGCTCGACGGGATGTCCCCCGCGCTGCTGCAGGCCATCGTGCTCAGCGAGGACCGCCGCTTCTACGAGCACGCCGGCGTCGACTGGAGCGCGGTCGCGAAGAGCGCCTGGGGCAACCTCTGGAACACGAAGACGCGCGGCGCATCGACGCTGACGATGCAGCTCGCCGGCCTCCTCGACAACGGCCTCGCGCGGCCCGCCGGGGGCCGCAGCGTCGTGCAGAAGATCGACCAGGCGCTGACCGCGGCGCAGCTCGACGCGCGCTGGAACAAGAGCGAGATCCTCGAGGCGTACCTCAATTCGGTGCCGTTCCGCGGCGAGGTCGTCGGCATCGACGCACTGAGCCTGACGCTGTTCGGCAAGCACCCGAGCGGCCTCGACGTGCACGAGGCGGCGATCGCCGCAGCGCTGCTGCGCGGGCCGAACGCCAGCGCCGAGACCGTCGCGCAACGCGCCTGCGGCGTGCTGCAGCTGCAATCGCAACCCTGCACGGGCGTCAACGCGCTGGCCGCGACCGCGCTCGCGCGCCGCGGCGGCATGCCGCTGGGCGAGCAGCTGGCGCCGCATTTCGCGCGCCAAGTGGTCGCAGCCGGCGGCGCGGCGGTGCAGCGCAGCACGCTCGATGCCGGCCTGCAGCGCGTCTCGGTCGCGGCGCTGCGGCAGCAGCTCGGCGAGCTGGCCGGTCGCAACGTCGAGGACGGCGCGATCGTCGTGCTCGACAACGCCAGCGGCGAGGTCCGCGCCTGGGTCGGCTCGAGCGGCGACCTGTCCGGCGCGGCGCAGGTCGACGGCGTGCTCGCGCGCCGCCAGCCCGGCTCGACGCTCAAGCCCTTCGTCTACGCGCTCGCGTTCGAGCGGCGCTTGATCACGCCGGCCAGCCTGATCGACGATTCGCCCGCGCAGCTCGAAACCCAGAACGGCCTGTACCTGCCGCAGAACTACGACCACGACTTCAAGGGCTGGGTCAGCGCGCGCACCGCGCTCGGCGCGAGCCTGAACGTGCCGGCGGTGCGCGTCGGTGCGATGCTGGGGCCGGACACGCTGGTCGCACGCTTCAACGCGCTCGGATTCGCGCTGCCGAAGCCCGGCGGCTTCTACGGCAACGCGCTCGCGCTCGGCGCGGCGGACGTGACGCTGCTCGCGCTGACCAACGCCTACCGCGCGCTCGCGAACGGCGGGCGCTATGCGCCGGTCGCGCTCGCCGGCCACGCCACCGCGACGGTCCGCGTGGCCGACCCGGCCGCGGTGTTCCTCGTCACCGACATCCTGGCCGACAACAATGCCCGCGTGCGCACCTTCGGCCTGAACAACCTGCTCGCGACGCGCGGCTTCGCGGCCGTCAAGACCGGCACCAGCAAGGACATGCGCGACAACTGGTGCGTCGGCTTCACCGACCGCTACACGGTCGGCGTCTGGATCGGCAACGCCAGCGGCGCGGCGATGCACGACGTCAGCGGCGTGAGCGGCGCCGCGCCGATCTGGCACGCGCTGGTGCAGCGACTCCATGCGGCTGCGCCGTCACGCGCGCCGCGTGCGCCGGCCGGTGTGGTCGCGACACGCGTCGCGTTCGACGCGCAGCGCGAGCCGGCGCGCGGCGAGTTCTTCATCGCCGGCACCGAGCAGGCCGTGCAGCGCGCCGGCGTGCAGGTGGCGCAGTCGCAGCGCTTCGGCATCGCGAGCCCGCGCGACGGCAGCATCTTCGCGCTCGACCCGGACATGCCGCCCGCCGCGCAGCGCATCACCTTCGAAGGGGCCGCCGGCGTGTGGATGCTCGACGGCAGGCGCCTGGGCCAGGCGCGCCGGATCACGTGGGCACCGTGGCCGGGCCGGCACGAGCTCGCGCTGCTGGGGCGCGACGGCGCGGTCGTCGAGACCGTGCGGTTCGAGGTGCGTGGCGCGGGCGTCAGGGCGACGCCGGCCGCCGCGCGCCGCTAGGCGTCAGCGCGAGAAGATTCGTTCCATCGCCACGTCGATCACCATCCCGCACAGGCTGTAGAGCAGCGAGCCGATCAGCGCGGCGACGAAGCCGGCGACGTGGAACCCGTCGAGCATCGACGCGGCGAAATAGAACATCAGCGCGTTGATCACGAACAGGAACAGGCCGAGCGTGAGCACCGTGACCGGCAGCGTCAGCAGCACCAGGATCGGCCGCAGCAGCGTGTTCAGCAAGCCGAGCACGAACGCCGCGATCAGCGCAGAGGTGAAGTTGTTCACCGTCACGCCGGGGTAGAGGTAGGCCACCAGCAGCAGGGCGGCGGCGAGCAGGAGCCAGCGGACGATGATTTTCATGCGCGAAGAATACCGCGCCGCGCGCGGGGTGCAATTCGTGAATAGGAATGGTTCGCATTAGTGTTAATATCCGTGTCCGATGTCGAACCACCGCGCGCCTCCGTCGACCCCTGCCGCTGACGCGCTCGATGCGCCACGCGGCGAGGTGTCGCCGGTGCCCGCCGCCCAGGGCGATGCCCGCACGGTGGCCAGCGACGCGCTGTTTCGCGGCGCGACCGAACTGCGCATCGACCATGGTGGCGTGATCTATCGCCTGAAACTGACCGCGCTCGGAAAGCTGATCCTGACCAAGTAGCGCCCCGTTCCGTTCTTCGCCTCTCGCACCAGCCCGCCATCGCCAGCCCGTGCCGACCCCTTGTCCAAGGAGCCTCACGTGCCGACCGTCCCCATGTCCACCCCATTCCTTCCACCGGCCGCACCGCGGCTGTTGCCGCTCGGCGCGCTGGCGGCCGGCTTCGGCCTGCTGGCCGGCCCGGTCGGCGCGCAGACCGCGGTCGTGGCGGCTGCGCCGTCGGTGACGCTGACGCCGGTCGTCGTCAACGGCAAGGCCGAGACCGACGCGAACTCGCTGCGCGCCGCCACCTCGACGATCGGCAAGGGCACGCAGGATCTGCGCGACATCCCGCAATCGGTGACCGTGATCACCGAGAAGCTGATGGAGGACCGCCGCATCGACACGCTGAAGGAAGCACTGCACCAGACCGCCGGCGTCTCGTTCCTCGCGGCCGAGGGCGGCGAGGAGGACATCCGGTTGCGCGGCTTCTCGCTCGCCGCCAGCGGCGACATCTACGCCGACAGCCTGCGCGACCCGGCGTTCTACGAGCGCGACACCTTCAGCTTCGACCGCATCGAGTTGCTGCGCGGCTCGGCCTCGATGCTGTTCGGGCGCGGCTCGACCGGCGGCGTGGTCAACCAGGTCAGCAAGATGCCGTTCCTGGCGAACGCATCGCAGGTCGACTTCACGGCCGGCACCGGCAGCTTCATGCGCTTCACCGGCGACTTCAACCTGAAGACCGGCGACGCCTCGGCGCTGCGCGTCAACACGATGGTCACGCAGGCCACCAACGACGGCAACAAGCTCGACAAGCAGGGTCTCGCGCCGAGCTTCCGCTGGGGCATCGGCACCGACGACGAGTTCCACGTGTCGGGCTATTACCTGCGCAACAACAACGGCATCAACTACGGCCTGCCGTGGGTCAAGCAGACCCAGACGCAGACCGGCGCGAACCCGTCGTCGATCGACACCCGCCTCGATCCGAACCACGCCTACTACCAGGCCGCGAGCGACTACAACGCCGGCGGCGCCGCGCTCGCGACCGCCGGCTGGACGCACCGTTTCGCCGACGGCGGCGAGCTCAAGTCGGCCATCCGCCACGGCCGCTACGACCGCGACCAGCGCGCCGGCACGATCCGCTTCTATATGAACGCGAATGCGGCCAACGGCCCGATCGTCGCCGCGCCCGGCCTGGACACGGTGAACGGCGCGACGCGCCTGGTCGAGAACGGTCCGAACAACAAGGTTCAGGACATGACGACCACCTACGCGCAGAGCGACTACAGCAACCAGTTCGGCGGGTTCGGCATGAAGCACAACGTGCTGACCGGCGTCGATGCCGCGCACGAGGTGTTCCACGGCTACGCCACGGCGCTGCCCGCCGGCGCCGTGCTGAACAAGAACGCCGTGCCGTTCACGCTGGACGGCGGCAACCCCAACAGCGTCGACGAAAGCCTGCGGTTGAAGCGCCAGGCGAGCGCGTTCGACGCGAAAGCGCTGGGCGTGTACTTCCAGGATCTGGTGGAAGTCGCGCCGCACTGGAAGCTGCTCGGCGGCTTGCGCTGGGACTACTTCAAGGGCAGCTACCAGACCTTCCAGACCGCCGAGCCGACGACGGCGGTGCCGAATCCGCCGCCGGTCGGCACGCAGCTCGCCGACCGCGGCCGCTCGGACAAGCTGTGGAGCAAGCGCTTCGGCGTGCTTTACCAGCCGACCGACGAGACCTCTTTCCACTTCTCGTACGGCACCTCCTTCAACACCTCGGGCGACACCTACCAGTACGACGCGCAGACCGCGAACACGCCGCCCGAAGGCAGCGAGAACTACGAACTCGGCGGCAAGGTCGACTGGTTCGGCGGCAAGCTGAGCACGCGCGTCGCGGCCTTCTACAGCATCAAGACGAACGAGCGCAATCGCGATCCGGACAGCGCCGCCACCGCCGCGCTGCTTTCCGGCAAGCGCCACGCCGCCGGCCTCGAGCTCGAGGCGGCCGGCCGCATCACGCCGGCGTGGGAGGTGTTCGCGTCCTATGCCTGGACGCCGGTCGCGAAGATCGACATCGGTGCGCCGGGTTCGGTCGCCGGCGTCGGCGAAGGGGCGGGCACCCGCTCGTCGCTGACCCCGCGCCACAGCGGCACGTTCTGGACGACCTACCAGTTCACGCCGGCGTTGCGCCTGGGCGGCGGCCTGAACGCGCGCAGCTCGCAGACGCCGAACCGCAACCCCGCCGGCATCGTCGCGCCCAGGTTCGTCACCGGCGACCTGATGGCCGAGTACACGCTCAGCGACGCGGTCGCGTTCAAGCTCAACGTCAACAACGTCGCGAACAAGTTTTACGCCGATGCGCTCTACAGCGGCCACTACATCCCGGGCGCCGGACGCTCGATCCAGGTCACGATGACCACCCGGTTCTAGCGAGGGTTGCGCCGCCGATGCTGCTCCGCGTCAAGCAAGTCCTGAACGCCGACGAGTTGCGCGAAGCCCGCGCGATCCTGGCGCGCGCGACCTGGGGCGACGGGCGCGTCACCGCCGGCGTGCAATCGGCCCAGGCCAAGAACAACGAGCAGCTGCCGCAGGACGCCGCCGAGACGCGCGCGCTGCAGCAGATCGTGCTCGGCGGGCTCAACCGGCACGCGGTGTTCTTCTCGGCGGCGCTGCCGAAGCGGGTGTTCCCGCCGCTGTTCAACCGCTACGGCGGCGCCAGCAACGCGTTCGGCGACCACGTCGACAACGCGATCCGCTTCCTGCCCGGCGGACAGGGCGACCGGATCCGCACCGACGTCAGCTGCACCCTGTTCCTCGCCGAGCCCGACGAGTACGACGGCGGCGAGCTGACCGTGGAAGACACCTTCGGCCCGCAGCGCATCAAGCTGCCGGCCGGCGACATGGTGCTGTACCCCGGCACCAGCGTGCACCGCGTCGAGCCGGTGACCCGCGGCCACCGCGTCGCGAGCTTCTTCTGGCTCGAGAGCATGGTGCGCAGCGACGAGCAGCGCCGGCTCCTGTTCGACATGGACTCGCACCTGATGCGCCTGCGCACCTCGGTGGGCGAGTCCGACCCCGCGGTGATCGGCCTGACCGGCACGTATCACAACCTGCTGCGCCTGTGGGCCGACGCCTGAGCGCATCGCTTCTTCACCCTGAAAGGAAGACCCATGAAACGCCAACTCCTGACCCTGTGCCTGGCCCTTGCCGCCGGCGGCGCGTTCGCGCAGCACGCCGAGAAGTGCGAGCCGATCCCGAAGGCAGAGTGGAAGCCGCAGGCCGAGCTCGAGCGAAAGCTGAAGAACGAGGGCTGGACGATCAGCCGCGTGAAGATCGAGAACGGCTGCTACGAGGTCTACGGCAAGAACGCGACCGGCAAGAAAATGGAGACCTTCTTCCATCCGAAGACCTTCGAGGTCGTCACCGCGCCGGCCAAGTGATAGGTCGATGACGACGCTGCGCCGGCCATGACCAAGACGCTGCGCCGTCCATGACCAAGACGCTGCGCGTCTGGGACCGCGCGGTCCGCACCCTGCACTGGGTGCTGGTCGGTGCGGTCGCGCTGTCGGCGCTCGGCCTGGTCGCGCTGTTCGGCGTGCACCAGCCGGCCGGGTATGTCGCGCTCGCCGCGGTCGGGGTGCGCCTCGTCTGGGGCGTGGCCGGCACGCGCTACGCCCGCTTCGCCCAGTTCGTCCGCGGGCCGCGCACCGCCTGGCGCTACGCCCGCGCGGTGGCCGCGCACCGCGAGCCGCGCTACCTCGGCCACAACCCGCTCGGCGCGTGGATGGTGGTCGCGCTGATGGCCTGCGTGGCCGGGCTCGCGCTGACCGGCTGGCTCTACACGACCGACGCGTATTGGGGCGACGAGACCGTCGAGGGCGTTCATCGCGCGCTCGCATGGACGCTGCTCGGCCTGGTCGTCGCGCACGTCGCGGGCGTGATGTTCACCGGCCTGCGGCACCGCGAGAACCTCGTCGCGAGCATGCTGCATGGCGACAAGCGCGCGCCCGACGGCGACGACATCGCGTGAGCGCGGTGCGCGCGCGGTGATGTCGTGCGGCGACAAAGCGCGTTCCACCTCGAAGAAATGCGCGTTTCTCCTGTGAAAACTTCTTCTCTCTGTACTACGCAGGCATTACTATTCGCTCCGCACGGTGCTATGGAGAAATGAGAGTCCACGCGGCTCTCGCCCATCCCGGGCACATCAACCAACTTTGATGGAGAGAATCAACATGGCAACTGCGAAGAAAGCGCCGGCTAAGAAAGCGGCACCAGCGAAGAAGGCCGCACCGGCCAAGAAGGCGGCACCTGCGAAGAAGGCCGCGCCTGCCAAGAAGGCAGCGCCCGCCAAGAAGGCGGCTCCTGCGAAGAAGGCTGCAGCACCGGCCAAGAAGCGCACTCCCAACGCCGCCTTCATGAAGGCGATGACCCCGAGTGCCGCGCTCGCTGCGATCATCGGCCCGAAGCCGGTGCCGCGCACCGAGGTGACGAAGAAGGTCTGGGAGTACATCAAGGCCAACAAGCTGCAGGACGCAGCGAAGAAGACGATGATCAATGCCGACGCCAAGCTGAAGGAAATCTTCAAGAAGGCGCAAGTCTCGATGTTCGAGATGACCAAGCTGATCAACGCTCACCTGAGCTGATCGTCGAGTCGCGCGTTCCGCGCGCGAGGAAGAAGCCGGTGCATGCACCGGCTTTTTTCATGTCAGCGCGGCGTCGCCACCTCGAACAGCGCCGCCGCATTCCCCACGCCACACGTTGCGCCACCGCCGGCGGCAGGTCGCCGAGCCAGACACGCGCGGCGCGCATCAGGTTCTCGTAGTCGTTCCAGCGCGCGTTGATCCAGGTGTCCGAGCCGACCATGAACCGGTCCGGGAACTCGCCGATCAGCGCCTTCCACTCGGCGCTGAGGTGGCCGTCGGCCTCGGTCAGGCCGGGCCGGTACGACAGCTCGCCCATCAGCGCGGGGTAGCGCGCGAGCAGCGCCCGCACCCGCGCGACCGGAGCACCGCCGATGCCGGTGTGGGCCCAGATCAGGCGGGCGCCCGGGGCGTTCCGCAGCAGCCGGTCTATCGCGTCGTCGTCGACATGGGCGAGCACCGCGAGCTTGTTCTGCTGCGCCAGCTGCATCAGCTGGCGCGCGACCGACCCCTCGGCATTCGCGCTGTCGTACAGGTGGAACTCGCCGATGCCGCGGAACGGACCGGCCTTCGTGCCGGCCGCGAGCTGCTGCTTCACCATCGTGTAGATCGTCGGGTCGCCGAACCAGCCGGTGTAGTCGGCGCGGTTGCGGTACAGCCGCACGAAAGGCACGACGGTGACGCCGGCCGCGGCCGCCTGCGGCGCTGCCGCGAGGGCGATCGTGCCGTCGTTCGGCCGGCTGTTCGCGACGATCGCGCGCACGCCGCTGCGCTGCATGCGCGCCAGCACGTCGGCGATCGGGAACGGCGCGGCCGCTTCCTCGTTGTAGTGCAGGTGGGTGTCGAACAGCGGGCCGCCATAGGGCTCGGCGCGCGCGCCGAGCGCCGCGGCCAGCAGCGCGGCGCCGGCGAGCCAGCCGCGGCGCATCAGCCGCGCGCCAGCCGGCGCTCGAGGTAGTCGAGCCGGTCCTGGCCCCAGAAGATCTCGCCGTCGACCACGTAGCTCGGTGCGCCGAACACGCCGATCTCGATCGCGTGACGCGAGTCGGCGTCGTAGCGGGCCTGGACCTCGGGCGCCTGCGCGTCGTCCAGACGCGCGGGAGGCAACCCGCAGGTCGCGAGCAGCGCGGCCAGCGTGGACTCGTCGGCGATGTCGAGCTCGTCGACCCAGACGCCGCGCATCGCCGCGCCGGCCAGGTCCATCGCTGCGTCGCTGCCGTCGTGCGTGTCGACCGCGATGATCAACCGCGAGGCCGCGTCACTCGCGACCGGGAAGAACTTCGGATGCAGGTTCAGCGGCACGCCGAGGTGCTCGCTGAAGCGCTTCAGCTCGACCAGCCGATAGGCCTGGCGCTGCGGCGCCCGCTTGGCGAGCGGCAGGCCGCCGGTGACCGGGAAGACCTGGCTCAGGTCGACCGGCCGCACGTGGATCGTGGCGCCAGCTGCGCGCGCTATGGCCGCGAAGCGCTCATGGCCCAGGTAGGTCCAGGGCGATTGCGGCGAGAAGTAGTAGTCAACAGAAAGATGCAAAGCGTGTGCTCCCGTGGAGGAGACCGTAGTCTACCGACCCCGTATATTCGGCTGAGTAGTCGTAGGAGACGCAACCTGAGATATTGGGGCACTCTCGTTTCGAGGTAGTGGTTCGGGCTGCACCCTCTCAGAGGCTTAGGGCAAAGCGCCAGAATCTCTTTCATCATCGGGTTCCATTGGCGAGCGGGTCGCTGGACGGCTTGCGTCGAAAATTCATCGATACCGGTCTCCGCGAAGCCTGTGCGCCAGACTGAACCGCCCCGGGTTTTTTGGGGAGGCTCCGCCTCTTGAAGAGATGGAACCATGAACAAGTCGACCAAGTTCTCACCCTATGCCTGTGAGTGCGCCGTGCGCCGTGCGCATGGTGCAGGAAAAACGATACGAGTGTCCGTCGTTGTAGGCGGCCGTGGAGTCGATCGCGCCGACGGTCGGCTGCGTGCCTCAGGCGCTGTTGACGTGGGTCCAGTGCGACGGAAACGACAGCGGTTTGCGCGATGGTTGACGACGGCCGAGGCGCAGCGCGTCCGGGCTAACAGGGTCCTGAAGTTGGCCAGCGCGCCTTTCTCCCAGGAGGAGCTCGACCGCCGACTCAAGTCTTGAAAACTTCATCGTCAAAGATCGCGCCAGCCACGGGATCGAGTCGATCAGATGCCCCATCGGCTTATCGACGCACGCGGCACCAGGCACGGCCTGCAGGGCATCAGGCACGGCAAGGTCGTGCGCACCGCCGTCAGCGACGGCAAGGCAGTGCCCACTGGACCGGGTCAACTGGAGTTCCGCGCCGAGCAGCTGGGAGTCTTCACCTACCAGTCGACCTGGCAGGGCTGGCTCTACGTGGCCCTCGTCATCGACATATTCGCCCGGCGCAGCGTCGGCTGGCCGGTGAGCAATGGGATGCGGACCGACTTCGTTCTCGTTGCGCTTGAGCAGGCGCTGTCGCGCGCAAGCCTTAGCGCACCAGTGGCTTAGTCCATCACTCGGACCGCAGCTCGCAATACGTCAGCATCCGGTAGGCCGCGATGTATGCCGCCCATCTTTAACGGTCGCACGTCACTTCGCGACTCCGATGACTGGGCGGCACCCTGCGTTTGTGTGACCGCGTTGCTTTGCGAATGGGGGTTGTGAGACGCCCATTTTGGACGTAGTTGCGGCGCGTAATCTCCCGTCTTTTCGTGCCGCATCCGTTCAGCGACTTGTTCTAGCGGCAGGCTTGCCTGCATGTTGAGAGCATATTGCGACCTCGTTGCATATAAAGAATTTATCTTTTCGCTGCGGAACGCCTTATGACACGCACTGCGGAGGTAACTTCTCGGCTCATCTTATAACAAGCAGAAAAGTTCTCTCGTCGCTTCGAATGCTTTTGCGTCAAGATCCCAGCAAAGACCTCAAAGGAAGGTGTACCCAAAAGTGATCATTTGGTGCGATAGCGATATCGAGTGTCGCAATATCGGTATGCAACGCCGACAGTCAGGGATAATAGATTTGGCGTGGTCGGCTCATGTCGTAGATGTTACCGCCCGTAGGCATCGACCCAGCGTTTTCGCGCTTTCCGTTAGTAAGAGGCAGTATTTCTTCGTCGGCATTACGCCACGATGCCCCGACCATTCCTTTGGTCTTGTACCAGTCGGAAGTTCAACTCGAATCCAGTCAAGCCCCAATCCGTTGTGCGATTCATCTAAGTCAGCGGTCCTGTCATAGCCCGCATCTATTTCGAATCTCTCCATCAAGGGATGTGAGTCAGAATAGCGAACCCACTGTAGGGCGTTGAAAGCTTTATCATAAGGAGCGGACCGTTTCCGATGCTGGTCGCGTTGGCAAGGGCTAGGGCCCGGTAAGAAATCCGCAAGCTCTTCTGATATGCTGCTGCGTTTTTTAGTAAGTCCTCCACCAATTGAATGGGCGAGATCCTCAGTGCACTTCCCAGTTCTTTGTTCGCCGTCGTGTGGACCAGTTATAAGATCTTCCGACTATGTGACGTTTTCCGCCTTGGTGTCCGCGTTGCGCACGCGATACCTCGCATTGGGTGATCGGAACTCTTGTTCGAGATCAGGCGGAAGTCCGCAGTGCTTTATCAATGGCTCTCGGTCGATCGCGTTAACTCTAGGCTCCGTAGTCGCGTTCAAACGCGCAGGAGCTGAGCGCTATGGGTGCATTACTGCACTAGATGCCGCTCGCACCTTCGAAGCTATCCTGACACGCAAATGCACCATAGCCAGCCAGCGCTCTTGAAGGATTTCATGTAGGTATCAGACCACGGACAACATTAAGCGCGTCGCTGAGCCGCGTGGTTGCGAGCCCTACACGACTTCTCGCTGCGAGGAGGCGCTTTCAGGTCGTGCAATATTGAAACTGTCAGCCGTTCGTTCGGCTTCGAAGGTGATTGCAACGGCAATTCATAGTCGGTGTGTGGGCTTAGGCTCCAGAGAGCGCTCCGAGGCATAAGTAGGCGGGCTCTCTGGCCTGATGGTCATTACACATTCCATGAATTTGCGGAGTCCGCGAAGAGTAAACTTAAATACTGACTACTACGCGCGATATGGTGCAAGTCAGTGTCATTTCCGTTTTGGCATTTCATGCGTGCGAGCAAGTTCCTCCGTGCGCGCAAGTTCCTCCGTGCGCGCGTATCAGTCGACTACGTGCCTAAACTGGATCGCATAGGAGGACCGGTACAACTATTGTGTTCTGACTGTATGCTTACAAATAACGATCGGTTTGTAGTCGCCGCACCTTCGGTGGCGTGAATCAACTGTGTGAACCGCCGTTGCTCCGATCTGCCAAGTGAATATGGAAGTGCGCACCGGAAGTTTTAAGTGCGGGCTCAGTCTGGCGCTTGGGCGACCGCGCGCCACTCACTTCACTGCTTGCGAAATACGACTGCGGGTTGCGCTCGCATCGAAACGCGATCGCTTGTCAGCGACATTGAGTCTCAATGGCAATGAAGTGGGGCTGCAAGGCTGTTAGGGCTTCGTCCAATTCCCACGCTCAGATACTAGTGTGGTGATCTCGCTATTCATTGGCTGAGCTGTTCCTGAGATGCCAGCCGAGCTGGAGCGTTTAACGCCCCATAGTATTGGTAGCCGTTGCGCTGAACGATCTCAAAGAAGAAGCGATCGTCGAATGTTTTGCTGTAGGCGTGGAGATAGCGGCCATCGCAGCTGGCGTCATACAGGATGTCGAGGGCCTGCATCCGCCGCACCAGCGTCTCGTCGAGCGCGAGGCGTGCGATCAGGTCGTCGTAGTAGTTCGCCGAGATCGGCACGAAGCGCGCACCGCGCGCACGCAGCTGCGCCATCGTCGCGAAGATGTCGTCGCAGCCGAACGCAATGTGGTGCACGCCCCCGCCGGAACGGCCGCTCGCGCTGACTTGGCGTGCGGTGCGCGTGTGGTCGCCGATAGAGGTGTTGAGCACGAAGCGCACGCTGCCGTCGGCGTTGGCGACGCCGCGGCTGCGGATCAGGCCGAACGGGTCCGCGAGTTCCAGGCTTTCGCCCGAGGACAGGTCGAGCACCGCGCGGCTGAACAGCGTCCAGGTGTCGAGCTGGTCATTGGCCAGGCCGAGCGCGACGTGGTCGATCGTGCGCAGGCCGGCGCCGCCGTCAGCCGCCGCGCCGTCCGCGGGAACGAAATCGGCCTCGATGTCCTGGCCGGTCGGCACGAACTGCATCACGATGCCGCCCGGCGACACGATCGCCGGCAGCTCCAGCTCCTGCGCGCCGCGCGGGCTGTCGCAGCGGGCGGAGAGCAGGGCCTGCCCGCGTTCGGCGGCCTGCCGGGGATCGCGGGTCGACAAGCCGATCGTGCAGACGCTCGTACCCTGTTGGGCAAATCGCGCCTGCGCGTCCGAGCCCGGCTGCGCGTTGAGCACGAGGCGGATGTCGCCTTGCCGATACAGCGCCACGTCCTTGCTGCGGTGCTGGCCGTGGCGGTGGAAGCCGAAATGTTCCAGCAGCTCGCCAAGCGCGCGGCCGGCGGCGGGATCGACCGCGAATTCGATGAACGCGAAGCCGTCGAACGGCGCCGCGGCGGGCGGATCGGCCAGCGGCACGCGGTCGACGATGGCCGCGTCGCCGGCGCGCTGGAGCCGCCCACGCACCTGGCTTTCCAGATAGAGCAGCGAGCGCATCGCATCGAGCGCGGTGCGCCGGTTCGGCGTCGCGCGGAACACGTCGTTGAAGATCTCGAGCGACAGGTTGCCGGTGTAGCCGGCCCGCAGCACCTGCTCGAAGAAGTGCTCCAGGTCGAACTGGCCCTGGCCGGGGAAGTTGCGGTGGTGCCGGGCCCACTGCAGCACGTCCATCGCCATCAGCGGCGCATCGGCCATCTGCACGAAGAAGATCCTGTCGCCGGGGATGGCGCGGATGCCGGTTGGGTCGTCGCGCAGCGACAGCGTGTGGAAGCTGTCGAGGATCAGGCCGAGGGCCGGGTGGTCGCCGCGCTGCACGATGTCCCACGCCTGTCGGTACAGGTTGACCCAGCGGCCCCAGGCCAGCGCCTCATAGCCGATGCGCAGGCCGCGCCGGGCCGCGCGTTCGGCCAGTTCATGCAACTGCGCGGCCGCGAGCGCGGGGTCGTTCAGCGATTGCGGCGAGGTGTTCGAGCACACCAGCATCAGCGGCGTGCCCAGCGTCTGCATCAGGTCGAACTTGGCTTCGGCGCGGTCGAGGCTGCGCCGGAACAGCGGCTCGGGCATGCCTTCGAAGTCGCGGAACGGCTGGTACAGGTCGATGCCGAGGCCGAGGTCGTCGGCGCGCGCCTTCAACTCGGCCGCGCTGCCGTTGAAGTTGATGAAGTCGGCCTCGAACAGCTCGATGGCGTCGAAGCCGGCGGCCGCGACCGCCTCGAGCTTCTGCGGCAACGTGCCGCTGAGGGAGACGGTGGCGATCGACTTGCGCATGGCGTGACAGGTCCGCTCAGATGTCGAAGAACACCGTCTCGCCCTCGCCCTGCAGGCGGATGTCGAAGCGGTAGACCGGGACGGCACCTGGGCCGGTACCCGCGCTGCGCTGCGCGATGAGCGTGGTGCGGCGTGCCTCCCACTCGATGAGGTTGAGCACCGCGTCCTTCGCGTTCGCCTCGGCCTCGTCGCTGAAGTACAGCCGCGTGTTCAACCCGAGGTTGATCCCGCGCGCCACCACCCACACGTTGATGTGCGGCGCCATGAAGCGGCCGTTCCGGCCGGTCACCACCCCTGGCTTGATCGTGTCGAAGCTGTAGACCCCGGTGTCGAAGTCGGTGCAGCTGCGCCCCCAGCCGCGGAAGTCCGGGTCTTCGGCCTTGCCCGGCTGTCGATCGGCCGGGTGCGCGTATCGGCCGGCGGCGTTGGCCTGCCAGATCTCGATCAGCACGTCCTTGAGCACCGTGCCGATGCCGTCGAACACCCGGCCTTCGATCCGGATGCGCTCGCCCTGCGTGCGCTCGTTGGTCAGCACGCTGCCGAAGTTGTGCTCGAAGATCTCGAAGCCGGCCTGCTGCGGCGCCAGCCCGATGTGCACGTAGGGGCCGGCGGTCTGCGAGGCGGTTTCTCTCATCAGCGGCTGCATTTGCTGCTGGCTCATTGGGCGCTCCCTTGCACGGCGTTCTCGAACAGCGTCGCGCGCTGGCCGCGCAGCACGATGTCGAAGCGGTAGGCGCGGCTGTCGAGCTGGACGAAGGCGCTCGTGTCCTGCAGCGCGATCAGGCCGCGGATCTGCTCCTCGCTGGGCACGATGCGCAGGATCGGGCAGGTGGCGATCAGCGGGTCGCCCTCGAAGTACATCTGGGTGATCAGGCGCTGGACCCAGCCGTTGCCCGAGATGGCGTAGTGGATGTGGGCCGGGCGCCAGTCGTTGACGCGGTTGCGCCACGGGTAGGGGCCGGGGCGGATGGTGCGGTAGGCGTAGTAGCCGTTGGCGTCGGTGAGCATGCGCCCGCAGCCGCCGAAGTGGGGGTCGAGCGCGCCGATGTACTGGTCCTTCTTGTGGCGGTAGCGGCCGCTGGCGTTGGCCTGCCAGACTTCGACCAGCGCGTTCGGCACCGGGCGGCCGAGCTGGTCGTGGACGTAGCCGTGCACGACGATGCGCTCGCCGATCGGCAGGCCGTCCTTGGCGGCGTTCAGGATCAGGTCGTGGTCGAGCGGGCCGAACTCCTCGGCGCGGAACACCGGCGCGGTGACCTCGGACAGCGACTGCTGCAGCGAGATCGGCGCCAGACGCGGCGAGCGCAGCACGCTGGTCTTGTACGCCGGGGTCAGCGCCGGCGGGTGCGACGTGGTGTCGCGCATCAGGTATTCGGCGTCGGGCGCGGGGGTGTTCTTCATGGCGTTCTCCTCCAGGGCGATCATGCCGCCGCGGCGGCGGGCAGGCCGAGCAGCGCACGCGCTTCGGCCACGCTCGCGGGCCGGCGGCCGTACTCGGCGCACAGCTCGGCCACCTGCTTCACCAGCGCGGCGTTCGACGGGGCGAGCGTGTCCTTGTCCAGCCGCACGTTGTCCTCGAGCCCGGTGCGGCAGTGGCCGCCGAGTTCGAGCGACCACTGCGCCAGCGTGCGCTGCGCGCGGCCGATGCCGGCGCCGGTCCAGGTGGCGTCGGGCGCCAGGCGCTTCAACGTCCTGACGTAGAACTCGAACACCTCGCGATCCACCGGCATCGCGTTCTTGATGCCCATGATGAACTGGATGTGCAGCGGCCCGACGATCTGGCCGGCACGCTGCATCGCGACCGCCTGGAAGATCATCGACAGGTCGAAGGCCTCGACCTCCGGCTTGACGCCGTATTGCTTCATCTCGCCGGCCAGCCATTCGACCAGCTCGGGCGAGTTGTCGTAGACGCGGGTCGGGAAGTTGACCGAGCCGGTCGCGAGCGAGGCCATGTCGGGCCGCAGCGAGAGCATCGCCCCGCGCTCGTGCCCGGCGCCGGAGCGGCCGCCGGTCGAGACCTGCGTGATGATGCCGGGCGCGTGCTTGCGGATGCCGTCGAGAACGGTCGCGAAGAGCTCGGGCGCCGAGGTCGGCGTCTCGTCGTCGTTGCGCACGTGCAGGTGGACGAGCGTGGCGCCGGCCTCGTAGGCGGCCTGGGTCGACTCGATCTGCTCGCTGATGCTGATCGGCACCGCGGGGTTGTCCTTCTTCTTCGGCAGCGAGCCGGTGATGGCGACGGAGATGATGCAGGGGGGCGTCATGGTGGGAGTTCTCTGAAGGTCAATACATGATCTGCGCGACCGCACGGAGCTCGTCCGGCGTGGCAGTGCCGAAGCCGAAGAACTCCAGGTAGGCGGGGATCATCTCGAACAGCATGTCGGTGCCGACCTGCACCGGGCAGCCCTTGGCCCGTGCGGCGGCGAGGAGTGGCGTGATCGCCTGCTTCATCACGACCTCGCCGACGAAGGTGCGCGCGGCGATGCGCGAGACGTCGAACGGCAGCGGGTCGCCGTCGGTCATGCCGAGCGGGGTCGCGTTGACGACGAGGTCGAAGCCGGCCGGGTCGTTGGAGCCGGTGCGCACGAGGAGGGCCGGGTAGTGCGCGCGCAGGCGCGCTGCCAGCGCCTCGGCGGACGACGGGAAGCTGTCGAACAGCGCGAGTTCCGCGACGCCGGCCGCCGCGAGCGACGCCGCGATCGCCGAGCCGACGCCCCCGCTGCCCGAGACCAGCGCGCGCGCGCCAGTCAGCTGCAGGCCCTTGCGTTGCGCGCCGCGGACGAAGCCGGTGCCGTCGAACTGGTCACCGAGCCACGAGCCGTCAGGCCGGCGCAGCAGCGCGTTGCAGGCGCCGGCGATCTTCGCGGTCGGGGTGACCTCGTCGGCCAGCGTCAGCGTGGTGACCTTGTGCGGCATCGTGACCAGCGCGCCGCGCAGGTTGGTCACGCGCGCCAGCGCCGCCAGCGTGGCCGGGTAGTCGTCGGGCTTGACGCCCATCGGCACCACGACCGCGTCGATGCCCTGCGTCTCGAACCAGGGGTTGTAGATCATCGGCGCCTTGAACGCCTCGGTCGGGTAGCCGAGGTGGGCGATGAGCTGGGTCTTGCCGCTGATCATGGCGATCTCCGTCGACGGGTCAGGCGAAGGCGGGAGACGACGGCGTGCGCTGGCCGAGCATTTCCATCGGCACGTTGCTGGTCTCGCGCGCCGACCAGGCCGCGAGCGCCGAGACGACGGCCGCTGCGGTCGTGAACGCCGCCACCGGCATCCAGCCGTTCGGCCCCGCTCCCATCACCGCGGCGCTGATCGCCGGTGCAAAGCCGCCCAGCGCAAAGCCGAGCTGCGTGCCGATCGCCATGCCCGACAGGCGCACCCGGGTCGAGAACATCTCGCCATAGAACGCCGGCCACACGCCGTTGGCGGCACTGTAGACCACGCCCGACAGCAGCAGGCCGAGCGCGAAGATCATCGGGATGTTCGCGGTGCTCAGGGCCCACATGTACGGCCAGATCAGCGCGGCCGAGCCGAGCGCGCCCAGCACGAACACCGGGCGGCGACCGATGCGGTCGGACAGCATCGCCCACAGCGGGATCGCGCCGAGTGCCACCAGGTTGGCGAGCACCAGCACCGTCAGCATCGTCGCCCGCGGGATGTGCACGGTGTTGACTGCATACGAGAGCGTGAACACGCTGAAGATCGTGCTGACCACGGAGACCAGCGCGGCGAAGACGACCCGCAGCACGTCCGGCCAGTGGCTGGCGAACAGCTCGACGATCGGCAGCTTCGGCGTGGCGTGGGCGTTCTCCTCGGCGGCGAAGGCCGGCGTCTCGGGCAGCGTGCGCCGCACCCAGACGCCGACGGCCACGACGACCGCGCTCAGGAAGAAGGGGATGCGCCAGCCCCAGGCGAGCAGGTCGGCTTCCGGCAACGCGGACACCGGGATGAACACCAGCGTCGCGAGGATCAGCCCGGCCTGCGTGCCCGACAGCGTGAAGCTGGTGAAGAACGCGCGCTTGTTGTCGGGGGCGTGTTCCAGCGTCATCGAGTTGGCGCCGGCCTGTTCGCCGGACGCCGAGATACCCTGCAGCAGGCGCAGGATGACCAGCATGATTGGTGAGGCGATGCCGATCTGCTCATAAGTCGGCAGCGCGCCGACCAGGAAGGTCGAGATGCCCATCAGCAGCAGCGTGAAGGTCAGCACCTTCTTGCGCCCGAACTTGTCGCCGACGTGGCCCAGGATCACGGCGCCGAACGGCCGCGCGATGTAGGCGACGCCGAAGGTCGCGAACGCGGCGACGGTGGCGAGCTGCGGGTCGATCGACGGGAAGAAGATCTTGCCGAACACCAGCGCCGCGGCGGTGCCGTAGATGAAGAAGTCGTAATACTCGACCGCGCTGCCGATCCAGCTGGCGATGGCCGCCTTGCGCGGGGAGCGCACCGGCTGCGCGGTGGATGACGGGGAAAGGGGTGTCATGGATGTCTCCTGAAGCTCGGGTCATCGAACCGTGACCACGGATCACAATGTACTAACTAGTTCGTTTTCTTTTATGCGGGGAAACCCGCATTCACCTGTAAAGAGGCGTTTTGATTGACGTGCTAGGCTTGCCAAATGAACCAAGTAGTACAGGAAACGACCGATACGGGCGCGGCCGGGGGTATCCGTCCGAAACGCGCGTACGACGCGCAGGGCTCCATGGCCGACATCCTGGCGGTCGCCACCGCGGAGTTCGCCGAAAAGGGCCTGGCCGGCGCGCGGATCGACGAGATCGCCGCCGCCACGCGCACCAGCAAGCGGATGATCTACTACCACTTCGGCAGCAAGGAGGGGCTCTACCTTGCGGTGCTGGAAGAGTCGTACCGCCGGATCCGCGAGATCGAGTCGCAGCTCCATCTCGAGGACCTCGAGCCCGAGGACGCGCTGCGCAAGCTGGTCGCGTTCACGTTCGACTACCAGCAGGACAACGAGGACTTCATCCGCCTGGTGATGAACGAGAACATGCACCGCGGCGAATACCTTGCGCAGAGCAAGACGATCCACCAGCTGAACGTGCCGGCGATCAACGCCGTGAAGAGCATCTACGAGCGCGGCGTGAAGGCCAAGGTGTTCCGCCGCGGGGTCGACCCGGTCGACCTGCACATGTCGATCTCGGCCCTGTGCTTCTTCAACGTCGCCAACCGCCACACCTTCAGCCTGATCTTTGCGGGCTCGCTGGACACGCCGGCCGCCTTGCGGGCGCGCCGCGACAACATCGTCGAGATGATCGTGCGCTTCGTGCGGAAGTAGCCGCGCGTCACCGCAGCAGCGGCGCGAAGACGAGCCGCGCGACCGTCTCGGAGCCGGCCGGCGTCAGGTGGCCGTAGTCGCGCACCAGCAGCCTGAGCGATTCGGCCGAGTCGGTCATCGCCAGGCAGCCCCGCGGGTTGCACAGGGCGTCGATCAGCGAGACGAAGCGCACGTCGCCGCCCGCGGGGTAGGCGGCGCGCAAGCGAGCATCGGTCCGCAGGATGGTGGTGTCGAGACCGTCGCGCAGGTAGCGCGGCCGGGTGTCGAGCGCGTGCGCGTAGCGCAGCGGCAGGGAAGGCAGCCACTGTGGCGACGGACCGACGAGCACCATCTCGCCGCCGTGGTCGCGCACGAAGCGCGCGATCGCCGCCCAGTCGGTGAGCTCGTGGCCTTCGCGTTGCGCCACGAAGACCCGCCGCGGCCGGTGGCTGCGGATGTAGTCGCGCGCGGCGCGGTTGCTGGCGCGGCAGGCCGCAGGGTCGATCGCGCCGGGAGCGAGATCGTCCAGTCGCGGCGGGCACGCACTCGCCGCGACGAGGGCGATCGTGCCCGGCGGCGCGACCCGGTCGAAGCCGTACCAGAGCGACTGCGCGTGCGAGTCGCCCCACAGCAGGAAGAGGCCGCGCCCGGCACCGGCGGGCAGGCATTCGGCATCGATCGAGGCCCGCGCCGACTTGGTCCGGACGTCGTGGAAGTTGCAGGCCTCGCGCATCGTCGCGTCGGTGTCGAACGGATCGCCGTCGGCGTAGATGTCGGCGAAGCGCTTGTCCTGTGCCTGAGAGGTCGGTCGGTAGTCGGCCGTGGCCCATGCCGCGCCGGCCAGGACCAGCAGGCTCGCGAAGGCCGTGGCCACCCGTGTCACCGGCACGCGGCGCTGCAGCTGGATCGGCCGTTCGACGGCGACGTACGTCAGCGCCGCCAGCACGACCGTGAGGCCGAGCGCCGCGCCGAGCTGCGGCGTGGTCAACGAGTCGTAGTCGTTCCAGATCCACGCGAACGTGAGCAACGGCCAGTGCCAGAGGTACAGCGGATAACTGATCCGACCGACCCAGACCGCGGCCGGGTGCGCGAGCAGCCGGTTGGGCGCCGCCCCGGGGCCGGCCGCGATCAGCAGGGTCGCGCCCAGCGTCGGCGCGAGGGCGAACGCGCCGGGGTAGGCGAGGTCGCGGTGGTAGAGCACGCAGGCGGCACCGATCGCCAGCACACCGAGACCCGACGCGGCGTGCCGCAGCCGATCCGCCAGGCGCGGCAGCCACACCAGCATCGCGCCGGCGAGCAGCTCCCACGCGCGGGTGTGCGGGAGGAAGAACGCTGCGGAGGGCGACTCCCGCGACAGCAGGACACACGCGGCCAGCGACGCGACGACGATCGCGACCGTGAGTCCGACACGCCAGCGCCAGAGCGCGAGCAGGGCCAGCGGCCACACCAGGTAGAACTGCTCCTCGATCGCGAGCGACCACAGATGGAGCAGCGGCTTCAATGCCGCGTCGGTGTCGAAGTAGCCCGACTCGCGCCACAGCACGACATTGGAGCTGAAGGTCACGCCACCGATGACATGCCGGCACAGGGTCGCCAACTGCCTCGGCGACAGGATCAGCCAGCCGGCGAGGAGCGCGAACGCCAGCACGACCGCGAGCGCCGGCAGGATGCGGCGCGCCCGGCGTGCGTAGAACCGGGCGAGCGTGAAGCTGCCGGCCGCGATCTCGCGCGCGACGATGCCCGTGATCAGGTAGCCGGAGATCACGAAGAACACGTCGACACCGACGAACCCGCCGGGCAGCGCGTGCGGAAACGCGTGGTACGCGATCACCGCGAGCACGGCGACGGCGCGCAATCCGTCGATGTCCGCGCGGTAGTGCTCGGTGCGTGTCGGCGCGATGAGGTTCTCCTGGCATGACGGCGCGCATGCGCCCTGCTCGCAGGGTCGCCGAGTGAGGCTCGCGCGGCTGTAGGGCGCTGCCGCGCCCACCCGTCAGTGAGGGGCGGGCGGGCCCACGGCGCGGTCCGGCGACTGCGCGTTCGTCTCGAGTTGCGGCGCGGGTCGGGGCATCCAGCCCTCGGCCAGCTCCTGGTACAGCTCGGGCCCGAAACGCCCGCTGACCGTCTTCGACAGGAACGCCACCGCCATCAGGCTGATCACCATCTGGTGGCCGTTCACCATCTCCATCACGATGATCGCTGCGGTGATCGGCGATTGCGTCACGGCCGCGAGGAACGCCGCCATGCACAGCGCGATCCACGCGTGCGCGTCGATGCCGAGGCCGACCCACTGCGACAGGTCGCTGCCCACGGCGGTGCCGACCGCCAGCGACGGCGCGAAGATGCCGCCGGGCATGCCGCTGAAGTAGGTCGCCAGCGTCGCCAGGAAGCGCGTGATCGGCGCGTGCCATTCCAGCGTGATCTGGCCGCCGATCGCCTGCGACGCCGCGGCGTAGCCGCTGCCGAACGAGGTGCCGCCGCTGACCCAGCCCAGCCCCGCGACGACCAGCCCGCAGCCCGCCGCGAACCACAGCGGGTGCGCGCGCCGCCAGGCCCACAGGCCGAACATCGGATGGCGCTGGGGCCACAGCACCAGCCAGCTGAACAGCCCGCCGCCGACGCCGCAGACGATGCCGGCGATCAGCGTCGGCAGCCACACCGCGGTGCCGAGATCGCGCACCGTCAACTGCCCGAAGTAGGTGTAATTGCCCTTCAGCGCGATCGCCACCAGGCCCGAAATGATGATCGTGCTGACCAGCACGCCGCTGGTGCGGCTTTCCAGCCGGCGACCGAGTTCCTCGACCGCGAACACGATGCCGGCCAGCGGCGTGTTGAACGCCGCGGCGATGCCGGCCGCGCCGCCGGCCAGGATCAGGTCGGACTGGCGCAGCGTGCGGCCGTTCGGCAGGAAGCGGTTCGCGAACTGCAGCACCGACGCCGCGACCTGCACCGACGGCCCCTCGCGTCCCGCCGAGAAGCCGCCCACCAGGGCCAGCGAACCGAGCGCCACCTTCGCGCTCGCGACGCGCCAGGACAGCAGCGCCGTCACCGGCCGGCCGATCGCCGCGAGCCGCGTCGCCGCGACCACCTGCGGAATGCCGCTGCCCGCGGCGCCGGGCACATAGCGGCGCGTCGCCCAGACGACGAACACGCCGAGGGCCGGGCTGAGCAGGAACGGCGACCACCACCAGCGCCGCTGCAGCATGTCGAACAACGCCAGCGCGTGTTCGGCGAGCGTGGCAAAGCCGACCACCGCGAGCCCGGCCGCGCCGGCCGCGAACCACAGGACGGCGCGCATCTGCCAGCGCTGGCGCAGCCGCCGGTTCGTCAGCCACGCCAGGCCGTCGCGCGCTCGCATCGATCGGCCCGCCGCTCTCGTCAGCCCGACGCCGTGATCAGCGCTTCACGTAGCGGATGTCCGCGCGGCGGTTCTCGGCCCACGCCGCTTCGTCGTGGCCCTCGGACTTCGGCCGCTCCTCGCCGTAGCTGACCGGCTCGATCTGCGCCGGCTTCGCGCCCATCAGTTCGAGTTGCTTGGCCACGATCTGGGCGCGCTTGTCGCCGAGTGCGAGGTTGTATTCACGTGAGCCGCGCTCGTCGGTGTTGCCTTCGATTCGGATCTGCACCTGCGCATGGCTTTGCAGGAATCGGCCGTGCGCCTGCACCAGCGGCTGGTACTTGGGGTCGACCGCGAAGTCGTCGTAGCCGAAGTAGACGCTGCGCGCCGCCAATTCGCTCTTCGGATCGTCCAGCGGATCGAGCGTGACGGTGGCGACCTTGCTCTGTGCGGTGCCGGCCGGCGGCGTCGCGGGCGGCAACGTCGTGGCGCTGGTCACCGGCGGCTTCGGGGTGTCGAGCGGCGTGCTGCTGCAGGCGGCCAGCGCAGCGGCCGCGGCGAGCGCGAGGGTCAGGGTCTTGAAGGTCATCGAGTTTCTCCTTGGGGATGGCAGCGGACGACGCCCGCTATTCGGTAAAGGGCAACGGTGCGCCGGCGAGTGCCGGGTCGAAGCCGCCCATGCACTCGACCAGCACCGCGAGGCCGTCATGGACCTGCCGGCGCTGCGCCGGGCTCATGCCGTCGAGCACGTCCGGCAGCAAGCCGCGTGCCGGACCGGCCGATCGCGCCAGCGCCTTGCGGCCCGCCGCCGCGAGGTGCACCTGGACGATGCGCTGATCGTCCGGCGAACGGCCCTTGCGCACCAGGCCCGCGGCCTCGAGGCGATTCAACAGGTTGCTCATCGTCGTCTGATGCACGCGCAGGCGCTGCGCGAGTTCGCCCACGCTCAGGCCATCGGCCTGCGCGACCTCGTGCAGCGTCCACATCTGCGCACCGGGCAGGCCGGTCGCGCGCTCGACCACTGCCGAATGGTTGCCGGCGAGCCGGAACACCACGCGCAACAGTTCGAGCACATCGAGCGCGCCCGGCGCGGCGCGGCGCCGGCGGGTCGGAGCAACAGGGGCTTTCATTTGCGCAAAGTATATTGCCGCAAATGTAATCTCCGGATGTTGCCAAGTTGTTTCCAAAGGCCACATTTGCGGCATTGGGGTGCGTCGCGTTAGGCTGCGCGCCCGCACACAACGACAAAGAGACAGGGATCGCATGGACCCGGACTTGCTCGGCCCGCTCGTGGCCTGGCCCTTGATGCTGCTGACCGCGTGGTCCGCCGGTGAATGGGTCTTCCGGCACTGGAACGTGCCGCGCGTGTGCGCCTACGGCGCGGTCGGGCTGCTGCTCGGCGGCATCGGCGTGTCGCAGAACGTCGCGTCGCACATGGCGCAGGGCTTCATGGCGAACGTGGCGCTGGCGCTGACGCTGTTCGAGCTCGGCTACCGCATCAACCCGCGCTGGTTCCGCCACAACCCTTGGGTGCTGGCGGCCGGGATCGCGCAGGCGCTGCTGACCTTCGGCGCGGTGTTCTGGGTCGGCGGGCTGTTCGCGCTGAACACCGACCATCGGCTGGTGCTGGCCGCGCTGTGCGTCGCGACCTCGCCGGCCGCGATCATGCGCGTGACCCACGAGCTGCGCAGCGCCGGGCAGGTGACCGAGCGGCTGCTGCACCTGTGCGCGCTGAACTGCCTGGTCGCGGTGCTGCTGCTGAAGCTCGTCGTCGGCTACTGGCACCTGGAGACCAGCGGCGATTTCGGCCAGGCGGCCTTCAACAGCATCTACGTGATCGGCCTGTCGCTGGTCGCGGGCGCGGTGTTCGGCTTCGTCGCGCCGCTGCTGAACCGCCTCGCGACCAGCAGCAACAGCACCACCGTGACCTTCGCGTTCCTGGTGCTGGTGCTGACCGGCCTCGCGCAAAGCCTGCACCTGTCGCCGCTGCTGGCCGCGCTGGCGTTCGGCGTGGTCGCGCGCGAGCGGCGCCTGATGCTCAGCCACGCGCAGCGCAATTTCGGCGCGCTCGGCGACGTGCTGACGGTGTTCCTGTTCGTCTACATCGGCAGCCTGCTGTCGTGGCACGGGCTGGTCGCCGGGCTGGTGCTCGGCGTCGCGGTGCTGGCAGCGCGCAGCACCGCGCACACGCTGGTCAACGTCAGCGTCGCGCGCGTCAGCGGCACCACCTTCCGGAAGGGCGCGTTGACCGGGCTGGCGCTGATGCCGATGTCGGCGTTCGCGCTGCTGCTGCTGGAGGAGAGCCGGCTCTACGGCTTCGACCTGGCACGCGACAGCCTGCCGGTGATCGTGGGCCTGCTGGTGCTGCTCGACGTGATCGGCCCGCTGGTCACGCAGCGCGCCCTGATGCTGGCGGGCGAGGCCCACCCGGAGGAAGCCTGATGCCGCTCGGACCTTTCGGACAATCGCAGGCGCTGTCGCTCGGCGTCGAGCTCGAGCTGCAGCTCGTCAACACCGTCGACTACGACCTGACCTCGGGCGCCAACGACCTGCTGGAGCTGCTCTCGCGCAAGCCGTTCCCGGGCACCGTGACGCCCGAGATGACGCAGAGCATGATCGAGATCGCCACCGGCATCCAGACGCAGCACGCCCCGCTGCTGGCCGAGCTGCGCGGCATGCGCGACACGCTGGTGGCGGCGTGCGATCGCCTCAACATGGGCATCGCCGGCGGCGGGACGCATCCGTTCCAGCGCTGGTCGGAGCAGCGCGTGTTCGAGAAGCCGCGCTACCAGCAGCTGTCGCAGCTGTACGGCTACCTGGCGAAGCAGTTCACCGTGTTCGGCCAGCACGTGCACGTGGGCTGCGCGTCGGGCGACGATGCGCTGTTCCTGCTGCACTCGCTGAATCGCTACGTGCCGCACTTCATCGCGCTGTCCGGGTCGTCGCCGTTCTTCCAGGGCGTGGACACGCTGTTCGATTCGGCGCGGCTGAACTCGGTGTTCGCGTTCCCGCTGAGCGGGCGCGCGCCGTTCACGCTGAGCTGGGACGATTTCGCGAACGGCTATTTCACGAAGATGGAAGCGACCGGCGTCGTCAAGTCGATGAAGGACTTCTACTGGGACATCCGCCCGAAGCCCGAGTACGGCACGATCGAGCTGCGCGTGTGCGACACGCCGCTGACCGTCGAACGCGCTGCCGCGCTCGCGTGCTACCTGCAGGCGATCTGCCGGCGACTGCTCGAACGCGCCGAGCCGATGCCGCAGGAGGACGACTACCTGGTCTACACCTTCAACCGCTTCCAGGCCTGCCGCTTCGGCCTCGACGGCACGATGGTCGACCCGCAGACGCGCGAGAGCCGCACGATCCGCGAGGACATCCTCGCGACGCTGCGCCATGTCGAGACGCACGGCGCCGTGCTGCAGAGCCTGCCGGCGCTCGAGGAGATCGAGCGCTGCGCGGCCAGCGCCGGCAACCACGCGACGCACCTGCGCCAGGTGTTCGCGCGCACGCGCAACGCGCAGAGCATGGTGCAGGAGAGCACGCGCGCATTGCGCGCCGGGCCCACGCTGTGAACCGCTTCGGTCAACGCACGCGCGACGGGGCGCCGAGCACCAGCGTCCAGTAGCGGCCGGTGCCGCTCTCGCTGACGCTGCCGTCGCTGCAGGCCAGGCCGAGCTCGGCGACCTTCGCGCTCATCAGATTGGCGCAGTGGGCTTCGCTGTCGAGCCAGGCATCGACCACCGCATCGAGCGACGCGTAACCGACCGCCACGTTCTCGACTGCGGTGCTGAAGCGATAGCCCATCGCATCCAGGCGCTCGCCGAGGTTGCGGTTGAGGCTGTCGCGGTGGCTCATCTGGTCGAGCTTCGCCATGTCCTGCGCCTGTGCCGCCGCGACGGCGGCCAGGCGCGGATTCCACGCGAGCGGCGCGGCCCGGGTCGGCGTTCCCGGACGGTGACACGCGGCGCCGCGCGCGCGGGTCGCGTTGAGTCGTTCCAGCACCTGGTCGGGCGAGAGCGCCGCGCTGCAACGCGTCGCCGCAGCCGCTTCCGGATGAACTGCGCGGGGCGCGAGCGTGCCAACCGTCACAATCAGGCCCGCGGTGACCCAGAGGGCCGGCTTGAACACGGGAGAAGTCATGGCGGAAGCATCGGAACGGGAGACACCTGTCTTGAGCAAAATCGGCGCCGCGAATCCGCCCGACCATGAGTGACACTTCGAAAATGGTGTCTCGGGCACTCAGGTGTGACTTATTGACTCCCTGGGTCAGAGGGAACCCCCCGCGTCCCCGGGAGCACGGAAACGGGCATGCCCCGTTAGATTGGCTCCATGTCGCAAACAGTTACGAAACTGCCATGAAGAGGTCGTCGTCCCGCCGGGTGTTGGAGCTGCTGCTGTGCAGCTTCGCCGCCTTTCCGTTGATGGCCGCGGCGGCCGCATCGTCGGCGCCACCGACCCTCGCGCTCGAGCGCTGCAGCTGGGACCATCCGGGCGTGAACCCGTTCATGGGCGACGTCGTCGCCGCGGTGGACCGATACGCTGACATCCCGGTCGACGTGCGCGAGCGCCTGAAGGCGCGCATGGAAAAGCGCGAGTACGACGACCTCGTCGAGATCCGCCGTGACAGCATGATCGGTCGCGGTGGCTACGACTACGGCAACACGATCACCGACATGCACTTCGGCACGCACCAGGTCTGCCGCACGGTGACGCGCAACTCGTGGACCCCGCAGATGCAGGAGCGCGGACTCGTCTATTGCGAGAGCGGGCACTGCATCCTGGTGCCCACCGTGTGCCGCAACGTGAGCCGCGTGACGCGCCGCGGTGTGGGGCCAGCGATGGCCGAGAACGCGCCGCTGCTCGGCAGCGAGCCGCCGGTCGCCGCGCTCGCACCGCCGCCGGCCATGGACGACGCGCTGCCGCCGATCGACTGGGACGGCCCGACCGGCGCGGGCCCGCTCGAAGCCGGCCCGATCGGCCATGCGGACGGCGTACCCGCACTCGCGGGTCCGGAGTGGGCCGGGCTGCCGGGGTCCGGCTGGTATGGCTTGCCGGTGATCGTGCCGGGCCTGATCGGCGGTGGTGGTGGCGGTTCGACCGTCGCGACAGCCAAGCCGCCCTTCGGTTCGGACGGCAACCCGCTGCCACCCGCGCCTCCGGTCACCACGCCCGTGCCCGAGCCGCAGACCTGGGCGCTGATGCTGGCCGGCCTGGCCGCCGGCGCGTTGATCCGCCGCCGCGCGGCGATCAGGCGCTGAGCAGCGGCTTCAGGTAGCGCCCGGTGAAGCTCGCCGGGCTCGCGGCCACGTCTTCCGGCGTGCCGGTCACCAGCACCGTGCCACCGCCGGCGCCGCCCTCGGGGCCCATGTCGATGATCCAGTCGGCGGTCTTGATCACGTCGAGGTTGTGTTCGATCACGACAATCGTGTTGCCGGCGTCGCGCAGCTGGTGCAGCACCTTGAGCAGCAGGTCGATGTCGGCGAAGTGCAGGCCGGTGGTCGGCTCGTCGAGGATATAGAGCGTGCGGCCGGTGTCGCGCTTGCTGAGCTCGAGCGCGAGCTTGACGCGCTGCGCCTCCCCCCCGGACAGCGTCGTCGCGCTCTGGCCGAGACGGATGTAGCCCAGCCCCACGTCGAGCAGCGTCTGCAGCTTGCGGGCGATGTTCGGCACCGCGTTGAAGTAGGCGTGCGCGTCCTCGACGGTCAGGTTCAGCACCTCGGTGATGTTCTTGCCCTTGTAGAGCACCTCGAGCGTCTCGCGGTTGTAGCGCTTGCCGTGACACACGTCGCAGGGCACGTACACGTCGGGCAGGAAATGCATCTCGACCTTCAGCACGCCGTCGCCCTGGCAGGCCTCGCAGCGCCCGCCGGCCACGTTGAAGCTGAACCGGCCGGGCCCGTAGCCGCGTTCCTTCGCGGTGTTCATCTCGGCAAAGAGTTCGCGGATCGGCGTGAACATGCCGGTGTAGGTCGCGGGGTTGCTGCGCGGCGTGCGGCCGATCGGGCTCTGGTCGACGTTGATCACCTTGTCGAACGCGTCGAGGCCCTCGATCGACTCGACCGGCTCGGACTCGGCGTGGCTGTTGTAGAGCTTGCGGGCGACGGTCGCGTACAGCGTGTCGTTGACCAGCGTGCTCTTGCCCGAGCCGGACACGCCGGTCACGCAGGTCAGCAGCCCCACCGGAATCTCGACGCTGACGTTCTTGAGGTTGTGTCCGCGCGCGCCGACGATGCTCAGTTCGGTCGGGCCGTCGCCATGCGCGCCCCAGGCCTGGCCGCGACGCGGCACGCGGCGCTTCGGCACCTCGATGCGCAACGCCCGCGACAGGTACTGGCCGGTCAGCGACGCGGGGTTGGCCGCCACCTGCGCCGCGGTCCCTTGCGCCATCACGCGCCCGCCGTGCACGCCGGCGCCCGGGCCCATGTCGATCACATGGTCGGCGGCCATGATCGCGTCCTCGTCGTGCTCGACCACGAGCACGCTGTTGCCGATGTCGCGCAGGTGGCGCAGCGTGCCGATCAGGCGCTCGTTGTCGCGCTGGTGCAATCCGATGCTCGGTTCGTCGAGCACGTACATCACGCCCGTGAGGCCGGAGCCGATCTGCGACGCGAGGCGGATGCGCTGCGACTCGCCCCCCGACAGCGAATCGGCGTTGCGGTCCAGGCTGAGGTAGTTCAGCCCCACGTCGTTCAGGAACTTCAGGCGCGAGCGGATCTCGCGCACCACCTTGTCGGCGATCTCGGCCTTCGCGCCCTGCAGCGTCAACGACTCGAAGTAGGCGAGGCACTCGCGCAAGGTGAAGTGCTCGACGCGGAAGATGGGTTCCTTGTCGGCGCTGGTGGCGTCGACCAGGAACACGTTGCGCGCCTCGCGCCGCAGCCGCGAACCCTCGCAGTCGGGGCAGGGCTTGGCGCTCTGGTAGCGCATCAGGTCCTCGCGCACCGCGGCCGAGTCGGTCTCGCGGAAGCGCCGCTCCAGGTTCGGCAGGATGCCCTCGAACGGGTGCGAGCGCTTGACGACGCGTTGCTTGCCGCGGGCGCCCTCGGCCTCGTAGACGAACTCGATGTCGGTCGTGCCCGAGCCGTGCAGCAGCACCTTGCGCGCGTCGGGCGGCAGGTCCTCGAACGCGGTGTCGATGTCGAACGCGTAATGCTTCGCGACGCTCTCGAGCAGCGAGAAGGTGTAGCCGTTGCGCCGGTCCCAGCCCTTGACCGCACCGCTGGCCAGGCTCAGCGACGGGAAGGCGACGACGCGGTCCGGATCGAACACGGTGGTGTGGCCGAGGCCGTCGCACGTCGGGCAGGCGCCGACCGGCGAATTGAAGGAGAACAGCCGCGGCTCGAGTTCGCTGAGGCTGTAGCTGCACACCGGGCACGCGAACTTGCTGGAGAACAGGTGCTCGCGGGCGGTGTCCATCTCCAGCGCCATCGCGCGGCCCTCGGCGATGCGCAGCGCTGCCTCGAAGCTCTCGGCCAGGCGCTGCTGCAGGCCGGGCTGCACCTTGACGCGGTCGATCACGACATCGATGTCGTGCTTCTCGGCCTTCTTGAGCTTCGGCACGTCGGCCGCCTCGTACGCGGTGCCGTCGACGCGGAAGCGCACGTAGCCCTGCGCCTGCATGTCGGCGAACAGCTCGGTGAACTCGCCCTTGCGGTCGCGCACCACCGGCGCCACCACCATCAGCCGCGTGCCCTCGGGCAATGCCAGCGCCGCATCGACCATCTGGCTCACCGACTGCGCCTGCAGCGGCAGGTGGTGGTCGGGGCAGTAGGGAGTGCCGGCGCGGGCGTAGAGCAGGCGCAGGTAGTCGTGGATCTCGGTGACGGTGCCGACGGTCGAGCGCGGGTTGTGCGAGGTCGCCTTCTGTTCGATGCTGATGGCCGGGCTCAGGCCCTCGATCACGTCGACATCGGGCTTGTCCATCAGCTGCAGGAACTGCCGCGCGTAGGCCGACAGGCTCTCGACATAGCGTCGCTGCCCCTCCGCATACAGCGTGTCGAACGCCAGCGAACTCTTGCCCGAGCCCGACAGCCCGGTGATCACCACGAGCTGGTTGCGCGGGATGTCGAGGTCGATGTTCTTCAGGTTGTGCGTGCGAGCCCCGCGCACGCGGATCGCGTTGGCGACCTCGGGCACGACGGCGGTCTCGGTGGGGTGGGGCATCGGTGAGTTGCGCAAAACCGACCATGATAACGGCCCGGCCCTTTGCGGGCATTCACCGCCGCCGGGCGGCCACTCAGGGCGCGGCGCCGTCCAGGTCCTGAAGCAACTGGTCGACGGTGGCCGCCGGCAGCGCGGCGGCGTGGGTGTCGGGCGTGGACCAGGCGTGCTCGGCGTCGAAACGCAGGGTCGCCGTCGGCGCGCCGTCGCGGTACAGGCGCAGCACGCGGCCCGCCTGCGCCGGCGCGGCCTCGTCGGTACGCCGCCAGCGGCCGACCGTGGCCGCGTCGAACTGCGCCAGCCAGCGCTGCATCTTCGGCGTCATCGGTTGCGCCAGGCCGTTGCGCTGCCAGTGCCAGCGTTGCGGCTCGGCGCGGATCGACGCCAGCGCCTCGGCCCACGACGCGGAGCGGCTCACCGGCCGGTCACTGGACTCCGCAAGGCCCTTGCCCGCTGCCGCGCGGTTGTCGGCGCTCTCCAGGGCGGGCAAGGGAATCGGGGCCGGTGCCGGGGCCGCCATCGGGGCCGTGGGCGAGGGTGCCGGCGGCGCCGCTGGCGGTGCAGGTTTTGCCGGCGCCGGCTTCTTCGCCGGCGCGGGTTCGACGGTGCGCAATCGGGCATCCGCCGCACCGGCGGGCGCCGCGTCGCGCGGGCCGGGCTCGGCGCTTGCCGCCGGTGCCGGGGGTGCGTGCGGGTCGATGGGTTGGCCCCACCACATCAGTCCCACCACAGTGGCGATCATCACGCTGGCGAACCCGGCCGCCACCGGCGGGCGGGCCAGCCAGGCCCACGCCTGGGCCCAGCGACCGCGCGCCGCCGCGGATGCAGCGGCGGGTGCGGCGCTCGCGGCGGCCCGCGCCTGGCGCAGGATGGCGTCGCTCACGGCCGTCGGCGGCGCGGCCCGCGCGTCCGGCGCGTGGCGCAGCGCCTCGCGCAGCCAGGCGTCGCGCTCGGGGTCGGCCCGGTCATCCGGGTGCATGGGCGCGGTCATCGCGGTCCGCTTCCGAGCGGCGCGAGGTGCGCGCCCATGCAGGTGCGCAGCTTGCTCATCGCGTAGCGCAGGCGGGTCTTCGCGGTTTCGAAGCCCACGTCCAGCGCGCGCGCCACGTCGTCGAGCGCGAAACCGTCGTCGTGGTGCAGCAGGAAGGTGCTGCGCTGCGGCAGCGGCAACTGATCCAGGCAGCCCAGCAGCTGCTCGCCGGCACGGCGCCAGAACGCCAGCTCCTCGGTGTGCGCCGCCGCGCCGGCCGGCGCCGGCCAGTGCTGCCACGCGGCCGAGGCGTCGGCGACGGGTTCCCACGGCGCGCCGTCGTCGTCCTCGAACGCGTCGAGCGCCACCTCGCGCCCGCTGCGGCGCAGCAGGTCGACGACCCGGTGATGGGCCAGCGTGAACAGCCACGTGCGGAAGCTCGCGCCGTCCTGCGTCCAGCGCGTGCGCGCCTGCACGACCCGCAACCAGGTGTCCTGGAACACCTCGTCCGTCTGGGCGTTCAACGCACTGCCGAGCAGCCGGCGGATGAAGCGGTACAGACCGGCGTGATGGCGCGCATAGAGCTGCTCGAACGCCCGGGCGTCGCCTGCGGCGTAGGCGGCCATCAAGGCGTCGTCGGCGGGATCGGGGCGGTGGGCGCTCACGCGTGAAGTTTGCCTGAACGCGTCAGTCGCCCAGCACGCGCAGGATCTCGCGCCCGTAGGCCTCGAGCTTCTTCGCGCCGACGCCGCTGATGGCGCCGAGCGCATCGAGCGAGTCGGGCATCGACTGCGCCATCTCGGCGAGCGTCGCGTCGTGGAAGACGATGTAGGCCGGCAGGTTGTGCTCTCGCGCCACCTCGGCACGCCAGTGCTTCAGTGCGTCGAAGCGCGCCGTGGCCGCGGCGTCGAGCGGGATCGGTGGCGCCTTGTCCTTGGTTCGCGCGCCGCGCGTGGTCTTGCCGGTGCCGCCGCGGCGCTTCGGCGCTTCGCTCGGCTGGCGCAGCAGCAGCTGCACGTCGCCGCGCAGCACGTCCCGGGCGGTGGCGGTCAGTTCGAGGGTGTTGTACTCGCCCTCGGTGCGCAGGTGGCCCAGCGCGATCAGCTGGCGCAGCACGACGCGCCACTGCGCCTCGCTGACGTCGGCGCCGATGCCGAAGGTGCTCAGGCTTTCGTGGCCGTTCTGTGCGACCTTGTCGGTGACCTTGCCGCGCAGCACGTCGATCAGGTGGCCGGCGCCGAAACGCTGGCCGCGGTTCTGGTGGAAGCGGTAGATGCAGGACAGCGCCTTGCGCGCCGCCTCGGTCGCATTCCAGGTGGCCGGCGGGTTCAGGCAGTTGTCGCAGGCGTTCTGGTACGCGGCGCACGCGCTGCTCTCTTCGCCGAAGTAGGCGAGCAGGCGCACGCGCCGGCAGTCGTGCGCCTCGGCCAGCGAGAGCAGCGCGTCGAGCTTGCCGCGTTGCCCGCGCTTGAACTCCTCGGCAGCCGGGCTCTCGTCGATCATGCGGCGCTGGTTGACCACGTCGGCCAGGCCGTACGCCATCCACGCGTCGGCGGGCAGGCCGTCGCGCCCGGCGCGGCCGGTCTCCTGGTAGTAGGCCTCGATGTTCTTCGGCAGGTCCATGTGGGCGACGAAGCGCACGTCCGGCTTGTCGATGCCCATGCCGAACGCGATGGTCGCGACCATCACGATCGCCTCCTCGCGCAGGAAGCGGTCCTGATGCTTGCGGCGCACGTCGGCGTCGAGCCCGGCGTGGTACGCGAGTGCGGTGAGGCCCTCGCTGCTGAGCCACGCCGCGGTCTCGTCGACCTTCTTGCGCGACTGGCAGTAGACGATGCCGGCCTCGCCCTCGTGCTCGTCCTGAATGAAGCGCAGCAGCTGCTTGCGCGCGTCGTCCTTCTCGACCACGGCGTAGCGGATGTTCGGGCGGTCGAAGCTGCTGATGAAGACGCGCGCCTCGTGCAGCGACAGGCGCTCGATGATGTCGGTACGGGTCAGGTCGTCGGCGGTCGCGGTCAGCGCGATCCGCGGCACGCCGGGGTAGCGCTCGTGCAGCACGTTGAGCGCGAGGTAGTCCTCGCGGAAGTCGTGGCCCCACTGGCTCACGCAATGCGCCTCGTCGATCGCGAAGAGGCTGAGAAGACCGCGTTCCTCCAGCGAATCGAGCTGCGCGAGCATGCGCGGCGTCGTCAGGCGCTCGGGCGCGACGTACAGCAGCACGAGCCGGCCGCCCATCATCTCGCGCTCGATGCGCTGGACCTCGTCGAGCGTCAGCGACGAGTTCAGGAACGCCGCATGCACGCCGGCTTCCTCGAGCGCGCCGACCTGGTCGTGCATCAGCGCGATCAGCGGCGAGACCACCACCGCCACGCCCTGCTCGCGGCGGTGCCGGGCGATCGCCGGCACCTGGAAGCACAGGCTCTTGCCGCCGCCCGTGGGCATCAGCACCAGCGCGTCGCCGCCGGCGATGACGTGGTCGACGATCTCGGCCTGCGCGCCGCGGAACGCGCTGTAGCCGAACACGTCGTGCAGGATGGCGTCGGGCGCGGTGGAGGCGGGTGTGGTCACGGGGCGGGGGCGCGCTAAACCCTCGATGGTACGGGAGCGGCCCCGGCTACCCGTGAAAGAGTGTCAGACGTTTGACGATTGCGCCCGCGTCGACACGACCGTCGGCAGGTGAATCAGTAGAGTGGTCGATCGATGACGGCCATCCCACCACGCCCCGGGCGCCCGCAGGTGCCCGGCCGCGGCATCCTGGCGCGGGTCTACCAGTCCGCCTTCGCCCGACCGTTCAAGTCGGTGGCGCTCGAGCACGCCTTCCGCGCCGAATGCGCGCGCCGCTTCGCCGGCCAGCGCCAGGCCATGATCGTACTCGGCGCCTTCGCCTGGGTCGTGTTCGCGTACTGGGACCGCGACACGCTGATTCGTGCGAACAGCCTGGACGCGGCATTCTGGCTCCTGCTCGGCATCCGGTTCGGGGTGTTCGTGTTCCTGATCGGGATGCTGTTCGCCACCACGGTCGGAAAGTGGTTCGAGAGCGACGAGCGCGTCGCCTCGGCAACCTGTGCGATCGGGTCGTACATCGTGTTCGCCTGCGCCTACTGGCAGATGCGGCTGGTGCCGGACGCGGATGCCGAGGCGTACTACGGCCCCGGCGTGATGGTCGTCGTCAGCTACACGCTCGCGGCTTTCCGGCTGCCGGTCAAGGCGATGACGTTGCTGCTCGTGGCCTGCCTCGTGTCGCCGACGCTGTGGATCTCGATCGAGGTGCTGTTGAGCGCAGCTGATCTGACCGGCGACCGCTACTACGTCTTCCGCTTCAGCAACATCCTCTGCGCGGCCGGGCTGCTCAGCGCCAGCCTCGGCCATCAGCTGGAGCGGTCGCAGCGCCTCACCTTCCTGCGCGAGTACGAGCTCGCACTGTCCAACGCCGCGTTCCGGCGCCAGAGCCAGGAACTGCAGCAACGCAACGAGGAAATCCGGCTGTCCAGCCAGCAGGCCGAGGAGAAGGCGTTGGCGCTGATCGACTTGAAGGAGAAGCTGCGCGCGAGCGCAGATCGGAAGAATCAGGAGAAGTCGCAGTTCCTGGCCGGGGCCGTCCACGATCTGCGCCAGCCGCTCCAGGCCATCGGCAATGCGCTGGAGCCCGCCCGGCTCTGCGTTGCGGAAGGCGACGCCGCGGCTGCGGCGCAGATGCTCGAGCTGGCGCAGCGCGCGTCGGTCCTGATGGCGGAGCAGCTGGGCGCGATGCTGGAGATGTCGCGCCTCGAATCCGGGTTCATGCGCGCGGAGATCGAGACGGTCGACCTGGTCGCGATTGCCGAAGCCGGCATCGTGCAGCTCGCGAAGGGCGCCGCGAAAGAGGGCGTGCGGCTGCGCATCGAGAAGCCCGCTGCCCGTGTCTGGGTCGAGAGCGATCGCCACTTCCTGGGCCGCATCCTGCGCAACCTGGTCGGTAACGGCGTCAAATACTGCGATCCGTCCAAGAGCCCGGGCTGCGAGGTGTGCATTCGCGTGAGCAACCTGCCGGCGTGCGTGCGACTGGAGATCGAGGACAACGGCCTGGGCATCGCGCCGGAGCACTTGGCGGACGGCGCGATCTTCAAGCCGTTCTATCAGGTGGGCAATCGGCGGCCGCAGGCGGACAAGGGCGTCGGGCTCGGCCTGTCGATCGTCAGTGCGCTGCTCGGGCTGCTGCCGGAGCACCACCTGGACATCGAGTCCGTTCCGGGCCGCGGCAGCCGGATGATCGTCACGATGCCGCACGGGTCGGCGCGGTTCGTCGCCGCCGCCGCCGACGCCGAGGCGGTCGCGGTGGCGTCGATGGTGCAGCTCGCCGGGGTGTACGTGGTGATGGTCGAGGACGACGAACTGGTCGCCACCTCGACGGCCCTGCTGCTGGAGGCGCACGGCGCCATTCACGAGACGGTAGCGTCGTTCGAGGCCTTCGAGCAGCTGCTGCCGATGCTGGAACGCACGCCCGACCTGGTCCTCTCGGACTTCCGACTGCCCAACCACCGCACGGCGATCGACGTCTGCCGCGCTGCGCGCCTGTTCGACCACCAGATGCAGATCATGGTGCTGACCGGCGAAGTCCTGTCGCCCACCATGCTGGCGGCGTTGGCGCCGGCCGCCGTGTTCTACAAGCCGCTTCCGGCCGTCGAGCTCATTCGGGCGATCGATGCGATGGTGGCGCAAGCGCCGCACGCGGCGGCGGAATCGTGATGCCGCGGCGTGCCACCTCGACGATCAGCTCGGTGCGCCGGGCCACCTTGAAGAAGCGCAGCAAGTCCGAGACGTAGTCGCGCCGCACCGTGCCCTCGCTGATGCCCAGGCGGTTGGCGATCGACTTGTTCGGCAAGCCCTGGCACACGTAGTAGAGCACCTCGCACAGGCGCGGCGTGAGGCCGAGGTCGGTGGCAGCGCCGGCGCTGCCGAGGCGGTTGCTGCCGACGATCGACGACGGCAGGTAGACGCCGCCGTTGAAGATGGTGGCGAGGGCGCGCCCGAAAACCGACTCGTCGCCCTGGCCCTTCGTGATGAAGCCGGAGGCGCCGGCGGAGATGCACTGCATCACCGTGACCGGGTCGTCCCGGCCGGACAGCATGACCACCTTGACCGGTCGGCCGGCATCGCGGATCGCGGCGAGGGTTTCGATGCCGGACATCTCGGAACGCAGGTCGATGTCGAGGAACACCACTTCGAAGTCGTGCTCGGCCATGCGCTGGATCGCCTCCTCGTGCGACCCGGCCTCGACGATGTGGCAGCGCGGCTCGGCGATGTGCAACATCATCCGGATTCCTGTTCGAACGAGCTGCTGGTCCTCGACGAGAAGAACCTTTGTCACCATGGGAGCGGTCGCCGGAGATGGTGTCGAGGGTTCTCGACGCCGAGCCGAGACCATACGCCCGCGACGCTGGCGGCGCTACCCGTCAAAGGTCGGATCGACAACCTCCACCGGTCCGCGACGCCTGCATCACCTGTCGGGTGGTCACTCCGGGACGGCGAGCGCACATTCGATTCCGAGCATCGAGGTCTGTGCTCACCGCGGTGTGCGGATGGAGACCGGAAGGGCGAGGGGCACATGGAGAAGCGACGCATGGAGGGGCCGGGCGCGTCCATCACCGGCAAGGTCGTGCTGTTGACGGTCGCCGCGACACTGCTGATTGCCGTCGTGTCGATCGCGGTGCAGGCCGTGAGCGAATACCGACGTGGCCAGCGCAGCGTCGAGTCGATGCTCGAAGGGGTCGCGAGCGAATCGTTGCCGGAGCTCCGGGCGGCGATCGGCGAGTCCCGCCATGTCGATGTCGAGAAGGCGCTGCGCCGGATCGCGGCGATGCCCAACATCGTCGGCGTGGCGCTGGTGGCCGCCGACGGCACGACCCAGGCGTCCGCCCCCAACGTGAACCCGGTCCGCGCCGGGCAGACCGAGCGGCTGCTGCGGTCGTTCCCGATCGACCGCGCGATCGACGACGACATGATCCCGAGTGCCGGCACCGGCCGGCTGCAGCTCGAAGCGTCGCTCGATGCCGTGAACCAGCGCGTGCTCGACGCGGTCGGCGTCCTGACATTGACTGAACTGCTGCGTGCCGGCCTGCTCGGGGGCCTGCTGGCGCTGGGCCTGCGCGCCTTGGTGGCGAGCCGGCTGCTGCACATCGCTCAGTACAGCGCGAGCCTCTCGATCGAGAATCTGGAGGGGGCCCTGGTGATGCCGGCACCACGCGGGCGCGGCGGCGACGAAATCGACCGGCTGGCGGAGTCGATCGACAACATGCGCATGACCTTGCGCCACGAGATCGAACGGCGTCTGACCTCCGAGTCGCAGTCCGGCCAACTGCTGATCCAGAAGCAGGCGGCGGAACTCGCCAACGAGGCCAAGAGCGACTTCCTCGCGAACATGAGCCACGAGATCCGCACCCCGATGAACGCGATCCTGGGCCTGTCGAAGCTGACGCTGGATGGCCCGCTCGACCCGCGGCAGAAGAACTACATGGAGAAGGTCCTGGCCTCGGCGCGGCTGCTGCTGCGGATCATCAACGACATCCTCGACTATTCGAAGGTCGAGGCCGGCAAGCTCGACATCGAGGCGGTGGAATTCAGCATCGAGAGCGTGTTGGAGAGCGTCGCCGACATCGTCGGCCTGCGCGCCGAGGAGAAGGGCCTGGAGCTGATCTTCGATCAGCCCGTCAGCCTGCCGCCGATCGTCATCGGCGATCCGCTGCGGCTGCGCCAGGTGCTGCTCAACCTGTGCAACAACGCGGTCAAGTTCACCGACCGCGGCGAGGTGACGATCGGCGTCTCGCAGCTGGGCCGCACGGAGACGACCACGACGCTGCGGCTGTGGGTCACGGACACCGGCGTGGGCATCGACGAATCCAAGTTCGACACCTTGTTCGAGCCGTTCACGCAGGCCCACACCCACAGCGCCCGCCGCTATGGCGGCAGCGGGCTGGGGCTTGCCATCACCAAGCAGTTGCTCGGGCTGATGAATTCCGCGATCCATGTCACCAGCCGGGTCGGTAAGGGCAGCACCTTCGAGTTCACGCTCGAACTCGGGCTGCCTCCCCAGAGCCGCCGCCTGTTGTGGTCGGACGCGTTGCCGGTCGCCGGGCGCCTGCTGGTCGTCGACGACAACGTGCCGGCCCGCCAGATGCTGGCTTCGATGGCGCGGCGCCTCGGCTTCGATGTCGAGGAGGTCGAGGGCGGGGAACGGGCGCTGATCCGGGTGGCATCGGCCGAGGCACAGAAGCGCCGCTTCGACCTGGTGCTGTTCGACTGGCACATCCCGGGCACCAACGTGCTCGCCTGCATCCAGCGCATGGCGATCGAAGTGGCCCACCCGCCGTGCGTGCTGATGGTCACCGCGTTCAGTCGCGACGAGACGCTGAAGAAGGTGCGTTCGATGCACATCAGTCTCGGCGCCGTGTTGACCAAGCCGGTCACGCCCTCCTCGCTGTTCGAGGCCTACGAGACGGCGCTGAGCGGGAGTTCGTTGCGCATGCCGCGGGTGGCGGCGCCGCCGAGCCAGATCGAGTCGTACCGCGCGCAGCTCAGCGGTCGCCGCGTGCTGCTCGCCGAAGACGACGAGCTCAGCCTGCTGCTCGCCACCGAGCTGCTGCGGCGGGTCGATATCGAGGTGCTGACGGCACGGGACGGCCGGGAGGCCATCGCCCAGCTCGAGCGCTTCAAGGTCGACGGCGTGCTGATGGATTGCCAGATGCCCGACATGGACGGTTTCGCCGCGACCCGGTCGATCCGCCAGGAGCCGCAGTGGGTCGACCTGCCGATCATCGCGATGACCGCCAACACCATGACGGGTGACCGCGAGGCCGTGCTCGCCGCCGGGATGAACGACCACATCGCGAAGCCGCTGGACTTCGATACGTTCTACCGCATCCTGCTGCTGTGGCTGACCGATTCGCGCGAGATGCCGGTCATGCCGCCGCCCCCGGCGGCGTGCCTGCCGATCGGACCGTCGCGCGCCAACTGAGCGGGCGGGTGCCCCCGCTCAGCTCGCCGCGCGATCGGGCTCGGGCGTCACCCGGCGCGCGAGCGCGCCCATCACGGCGCTGTGCAGCTCGTGCATCTCGAACGGCTTGCCGAGGCAGCCGTCGAACCCGGCCGCGCGCGCGATCATCGTGTCTCCTGCCAGCGTGTTCGCACTGACCGCGATCACCGGCAGGTGCCGGCACGCCGGATCGAGGCGGAGCCGGCGCAGGACCTCGAAGCCGTCGATGCCGGGCAGCTGGATGTCGAGCAGGATCAGATCCGGCGCCTCGTCGACCGCCATGCGCAGGCCGACTTCGGGCAGCTCGGCGCACACCATCGTCACGGCGTTCGCCGTGGGCAGGCGCGCCAGCATCGCCTCCATCAGCAGGATGTTGACCGGGTTGTCCTCGATGTAGAGCACCTTGCGCGGGCGTTGCGCGGCGGCGGGCGTGGCGGGGGCGGAGCCGGCGGCGCCGATGCCGCGCCGGCTCGACCGCGGCCGATCGGCCGCCGGCAGCGAGATCCGGAACGTGCTGCCCCGACCCACCGCGCTGTCCACCGCGATCGCGCCGCCCATCGCGCGCATCAGCACGCGGCTCAGCGCCAGGCCCAGTCCGGCGCCTTCGATCGTCGTCTTGCCGGCGTCGAGCCGCTCGAAGGCCTCGAACAAGCGGGCGCGTTGCGCCGCGCTCAGTCCGGGACCGTCGTCGACGACCTCGACCTCGACCTCGCCCGCGACCAGCGCGCAGCGGATGCGCACGCTGCCATCTCGCGCGTTGTACTTGATCGCATTCGAGATCAGGTTCAGCAGCACCTGCGTCAGGCGTGTCCGGTCGCCCAGGCCATGGACCTCCGGGGCGCCGGCGTCGAGTGCCACGAGGCGGATGCCGGCCGTGTCGGCCAGTGGCCGCAGCAGGGCCACGCACTCGTCGATCACGCCGCGCATCGGCACCGGCGCGAGCGTGATCTTCAGCTGGTCCTGCTCGGCGATCGACAGGTCGAGCAGCTCGTTGATCAGCGCGAGCAGGTGCCGCGCCCCGTGCCGGATTTCGCCGATCTGCAGGCGCTGCTTGTCGGACAGCGGCGAGTCCCGGTCGGACAGCAGCAGCTCGCCGAACCCCGCGATGGCGTTCATCGGCGTGCGCAGTTCGTGCGAGATGTTGCGCAGGAAATCGGATTTCGCGCGACTGGCACGCTCGGCCTGTTCCTTCGCGGCGATCAGCGCTTCTTCGGCCTCCTTGCGGGCGGTGATGTCCAGCGCGAACGCATAGCACTTGCGCTTGCCGGGCCGCGCATCCGCGCCCATCACCTGGGTGACCTGGAGCCAGCGCGTGGGCACGTCCGGGCCGGGGTCGTAGGCGCTTTCGACCGTCAGTTGGGCGCCGGTGGTGGCCTGGTGCATGAAGTCGAGGATGTCGGCGGCGCGCTGCGCGCTCAGGTGCGGCCGCGCCGAGCGGCCGATCAGTTCGGCACGCGGATGGCCGATCCACGCGGCCGCGCGGTCGTTGACGTAGAGATAGTTCAGCTCGTCGTCGCAGACCACCATCAGCCCCGGGAAGCCATCGAGCATCGCGCGCATTTCCCGTTCGGAATTGCGCAGCGCCTGTTGGGTACGGACGTAGGGTGTCACGTCGACATAGGTGCGCACGAAGCCGCCGTCTGCGGTCGGCATCGTGCGCACCTCCATGTAGCCGCCGGAGCGCGTGCGCCGCACGTGCTGGCCCTCCCGCGCGCCGGGCCCGGTGCCGTTGCCCAGCGACGGGTCGGCGCCCTGCGCGAGCACGGCCGGTGCGCTGAAGTCGCCGCGTTCCATCTGGAAGCGCAGGATGTCCTCGAAGCGGGCCCTGCCCTCGAACAGCGCGGCCGGCAGATCGAGCAGTTCGAACACACGCGTGTTGTGGATGTTGATCACGCCGTCCCGGTCGACGCTGATGATGCCGTGCAGCATGCTCTCCAGCGTCAGCTCGAGCGCACGCTCCTTCTCGGCCAGCGCGACGTGGGCACCGCTGCGGGACGCTCTGCGCCGCCGCTGCTGCGCCCGGGCCAGCGGGTTCGAGGGACGCGACAGGTTCGCTTTCGCGCCGCGGGCGGCTTTTGCAGGCGAGTTCAACCGGGGCCCTTGCTTGCCGACGGGCTCATCGCGCATCCGCCACGCAGACCCGGTTGCGGCCGTTGCGCTTGGCCTCGTAGACCGCGACGTCGCAGCACTTGGCCACGTCGGCGGGCGTCTGCTGGCCGCGCTGCTCGGCCACGCCGATCGAGACTGTCGCGTGCAGCAGCGGATCGACCAGCAGCGGCTGGGCGGCGACGGCTTCGCAGATGCGCCGCGCGATCGCGGCGGCTTGGCTGACCGAGGCGTCCCGCAGCAACACGGTGAACTCTTCGCCGCCGGTGCGGGCCAGCAGGTCGAAGGGGCGCAGGCAGTCGGACACCCGGCGCGAAAAGGCCTGCAGGGTCCGGTCGCCGACATCGTGGCCGAAGCGGTCGTTGATCTGCTTGAAGTGGTCGATGTCCAGCATCAGCAACGAGTAGGTGCCGCCGACCGAGCGCCGGCGCCGGTCGACCTCGAGCAGCACGCGGTCCATCTCGCGACGGTTGGCCTGCTCGGTCAGCGGATCGGTCGCCGCCTCGCGCACCACGTGTTCGAGCGACTGCTGCAACTGCGCCGAGAGTTCCGCGTTCTGCAGGCGCAGCAGGATGTTGTGGCTCATCACCCGTTCCACGCGGCGCACATACAGCATCAGGACGCCCTGGAACACCGCCACCGCCACGACCATCTGGAGCGAGCCCGGCGTGTGGAGGTGCGCGATGCCGAATGCCGCGATCGGCAGCCACATCGCGAACAGCTGCGCGCCGTATGCGGTCAGCACCAGCGCCCTTGGCGGCGCGTTGACCGCCGCCACGCCGCACAGCGTCGTCACCAGCCAGGTGTCGAGGACGCCGTCGACGCCGAAGACGAACAGCGCCAAGCTGCCCCAGGCGAGCCCGTCGAGGAAGGCCGCGACATGCAGCCAGGCGAGCTTGCGCGTCGGCGAACAGCGCTCGGAGCGCGCGTGCCAGAGCCGCTCGAGGATGAACGCGAGCACCACGGAGAAGCAGCCGATCCAGTAGAGGGTCGGGCCCACCGGTGCGCGGGTCGAGACCAGGCCCAGCACGACGAGCCAGCCGAGCGGCGTGGTGGCCTGCGTGGTGAAGACCTGTTCGATCGTGTGCTGCACCTTCTCGCGGTGCGCATGATCGAGCAGATCCTTCGAAAGGGGCGGGGCTTGCGCTGAAAGAGCCATGTCGACGCGTCTGTGAATCGAAGGGTGCGCGGGCGCTTCGGCCTCGTCAACGGACGGGCGGGCAGACATAGTCGCAGCGCCGACAATCAAGTCGACCGCGGCCTCTGCCCGACATCGAACACCGCCACCGAGGTGACGAGCTGGCGCGCATGGTCGCGCAGACTCTCGGCGGCCGCGGCGCTCTGCTCGACGAGCGCGGCATTCTGTTGCGTGGCCTGGTCCATGCTCGCGACGGCTTCGCCGACCTGACCAACGCCGGCGCTCTGCTCTGCACTGGCCGCACTGATCTCGGCGACGATGTCGCTGACACGCCGGATCGACGCGACGATCTCGCTCATCGTGGCGCCGGCCCGATCGACCAGCGTCGTGCCCTGGTGGACCCGGTCGACGCTCGACGAGATCAGATCCTTGATCTCCCTGGCCGAGTCGGCGCTGCGCTGGGCCAGGCTGCGGACCTCGTTGGCGACGACCGCGAACCCACGCCCCTGTTCTCCGGCGCGTGCCGCCTCCACGGCTGCGTTGAGCGCGAGGATGTTGGTCTGGAAGGCGATGCTGTCCATCACGCCGATGATGTCGGCGATGCGCTTGGAGCTCGCGTTGATGTCGCGCATCGTCTCGACCACCTGCCGCACCACCTCGCCGCCCTGGATCGCGACCGCGCTGGCGCCGAGCGCCAGCTGATTCGCCTGGTTGGAGTTGTCGGCGTTCTGGCGGACCGTGGCGGCGAGCTGCTCCATCGATGCGGCCGTCTGTTCCAGGGCCGAGGCCTGGCGCTCGGTGCGTTCGCTCAGGTCGACATTGCCCTGCGCGATCTGCGCGCTCGCGGTCGCGACGTGGTCCGAACTGCCGAGCACCGAGCCGACGATGCGCTGCAACGACGCCTGCATGCGCGCCATCGCTGCCATCACGCTGGTGGTGTCGCCGGGCCTCACGGCGATCGTGCCGCCGAGGTTCGAGCCGGCGATCCGGTTCGCCAGGGCGGCCACGTCGGACGGCTCGCCGCCCAGGTCGCGGTCCAGCCTGCGCACCACCAGAAGGCACAGCAGTCCGGCACAGCCCAGGCCGAGCGCGGCGGCGGCGAGCATCGCGACCCGCGCGCGCGTGTTGGCGGCGTCGCTGGCCAGTCCTGCGGTCACGGCGCCGGCATGGTTGAACGCGATCACCTTGATCAGCGACTCGGTCGCTGCGGTGTATTGATCGAGCGAGCTGCCGAACACGAGGCGGCGCGCGCCCTCGGCATCGTGCTGCTTCGACAGCGCGACCGCCTGCTCGCTGGTGGCCAGGTAGCCCTTCCACCGGGCCATGAAGCCCTCGTAGAGCCGGCGTTCCTCGACGCTGCCGATCAGCGCATGCGAGTAGGTCGTTCGCGCCTTGTCGAACTGGGCCAGCGTCTTGGCGATGCGGATCTCCACCTCGGCGCGCTCGCGGTCGTCCGTCATCAGCAAGTGGCGCAGCTCGAGCACCCGCAGGTCCGACTTCGCCACGTGCATCTGGCCCAGCGTCTCGACGCTGGGCAGCCAGTTCGCGTTGATCGCGACCGCCGATGCGCGCATGCTGCTCATGCCCCACAACGCGATGCCGGCGGTCCCGAGCAGCATGGCCCCGAGCACCGCGAAGGCGAGCGTCAGGCGCCGGCCGATCTTCATCTTGGCGAACATCTCTTTCCTTCCGGATTGAACGGTTGACTCTCGGTATCGGCGCGGGGGCGGGACAGACAAACGCCGCGAGCCCTGTTTTGTCGGGTGGCCGACATTGAAGGGAGCGCGGCCGGCAAATGTCGCCAGATTGACAAAAGGCGACGGCCCGGTGGTCCGGACACGCGCGCTGGCGGCAGCGGTCGTGTTGACGCTGCGGCAGGACCGACAGGCGGCGATCGCCCAGGACCAGGCCCGCGCCGTGAAGGTGGCCGAAGGCGTGCAACTGTTCGCCAGCGACGGGTCGGGCTTGCAGCTGCTGCCGGCGGTGTTCCTGCCGGGGCTCGACTGGTGCCTGCCGATCCGCCTGGGCGCGCAGCAGGAGTTCGTTCAGGCCGGGCAGATGGTGGCGCTGGTGCCGGTACGGCGCCTGGTCGCGACGTCCGTCAGCATCCGCGTCGTCGCCGGTGTGCATGTGATGTTCTCGACGCCGGCGGGCGTGCCGCTGTTTCGCTACTTCGAGGAGACAAGTCGGGTCGAGCCGTCGCGGTGTCGGCACCGCTGGTCGAGCAGAACTGGCTGCGCCGGTCGCCGGGCCTGATCCTTTGCCTGCTGCTCGCCGGGCTGGCGGCGATCATGTTCGGGTCGCGGCTGTACGCGGCGCGATCCGCGCTCGCGCGGAAGAATTCGATGGTGCGCCACCTGTCCGAGTCGATCGTCGCGCGCACCGCGCGCGAATCCGCTCACCGGCCTGCTCGATCGGTACGCGTTCCAGCACCGGCTGCAGCAGGCGATCGACGAGCGCCGCCAGGGCGCGCTCGGTGTCGTGACGCTGGACCTGAATCGCTTCAAGGAGGTCAACGAGTCCCTGGGCCATGCGGCCGGCGACACCATCCTGCGGGCCCTGGCCGAGGTTGACGCAGCGCTTCGGCAGCGGCGGATTCATCGCCCGCCTGGGCGGCGACCAGATCGCGCTGTGTGTCTCGCTGCCCGCGCGCGAGAACGTGATCGGAACGCTGTACGGCGACCTTGACGACACGTCGCCCAGGCGCTCACGATCAGCGGCGTGTCCTTGACGCTGACGGCCAGCGGTCGAGACGGCCGAGATCGCCGGGCTGCTGACGCGCATGGGCTGCGATGTTTCCCAGGGCTACTTCCATGCGCGGCCGATGCCGCCCGAGGAGCTCGAGGCGAAATGACTCGCGCGCGGCGGGGGCGCCGTGAGGCCCGGCGCGCCGGATCGGGCTGGAGTAAGCTTCGGCTCGAAAACAGTGTTCGGAGCGCTCCATGGCATCAGTCAACAAGGTCATCGTCCTCGGCAATCTCGGCCGTGATCCCGAGGTGCGCTATACGCCCAGCGGCGCCGCCGTCTGCAACCTGCGCATCGCGACGACGCGCAACTGGAAGAGCAAGGATTCCGGCGAGAAGATGGAAGAGACCGAGTGGCACTCGGTCGTCCTGTACGACCGCCAGGCCGAAATCGCCGGCGAGTACCTGAAGAAGGGCCGCCCGGTCTACATCGAGGGCCGCCTGAAGACCCGCAAATGGCAGGACAAGGAAGGCGTCGACCGCTACACCACCGAGATCGTGGCCGACTCGATGCAGCTGCTCGGCGGCCGTGACGACAGCGGCGGCGGTCGCGCCAGCGGCGGCGACGACGAAGGCGGCGGCTACAGCGAGCGCAGCGCCCCGGCGCGCTCGGCGCCGGCGGCTCGCCCGCAGGCGGCGCCGCAGCGTCCGGCACCGAAGTCGGCCTCGACCGGCTTCGACAACATGGACGACGACATCCCGTTCTGACGCGGCCCGCGCCGCCGCATCGTCACTTGACGCTGCGGTACTTCGCGACGTCGAGCGCCGATACCGGCGCAGCGCGATTGCCCCAATTGGTGCGCACGTGGCTCAGCAGTTGAGCCACGTCGTCATTGCTCAGCACGGTGGCATAGGGTGGCATGCCGAACGGCCGCGGGTTGCCCGCGGTGCTCGGCGGAAACCCGCCCTCCAGCACCATGTGGACCAGGTTCGCCGGCGTGCGCAGCGTGACCGCGCGACTGCCGGCCAGCGCCGGGTAGATGCCCGCCACGCCCTCGCCCTGCTCGCCATGGCATTGCACGCAGTGCTGGGCGTACAGCTTGGCGCCGGGCGTGCTCGAATCGGCCGGTGCGGCGCCGGTGGCGCTCGTCCGGGACGTCGTGGACGCGGGGCGCTGCGGCAGGGCCTTCAGGTAGGCGGCCATCGCCTGCAGGTCCGCGTCGTTCAGGTGCTGAGTGCTCCCGGCCACGACCTCGCGCATCGGGCCCATCACCGCGCCACGTGCCGAGACGCCGGACTTGAGCAACTCGACGATGTGGGCCAGGTCCCAGTCGGCCACGCCGGCTTCGTCGGGCGAATCGAGCGCCGGCGCGTACCAGTTCTGCACCGGGATCAGGCCGCCGGCCAGGTCCAGCGTGCTGGTGGTCGCGCCGAGCGCGTTCCGGCTGGCGTGGCACGCGTTGCAGTGGCCGAGGCCCTCGACAAGGTAGGCGCCACGCTGCACCGGTGTCGTGCCGGCCGCGTCGTTCGCGGACATCGGTTCGGCCGCGCGAAAGTAGAGCGCGCGCCAGACGGCGAGCGCTGCCTGCTGGTCGAACGGGAACGGCAGTTCGTGTGCCTTGTTCGCCTGCACGACCGGCGGCAGGCTCTTCAGGTACGCGTGGATCGCGTCCGAATCGGCGCGCGTCACGCGCGTGTAGTTCGGGTACGGGAACGCCGGGTAGAGCAGGCGCCCGTCGCGCGAGCGGCCGTTGTGCAGCGCGCGCCAGAACTCGTCCGGGGACCATTCGCCGATGCCGGTCGTTCCGTCGGGCGTCAGGTTGGGCGCATAGATGGTGCCGAACGGCGTCGGCACGCCGCGCCCGCCGGCATACGCGGCGCCGCCGGGTACGGTGTGGCAGCCCATGCAGTTGCCGGCTCGCGCCAGGTAGGCGCCGCGAACGACGAGTTCGGCGCTGGCGGGAGCCGACACAGCGCTGCCCAGCGGCGACTCGCCGCGCACGTTCAGCCAGGCGACCAGCCCGGCGGCGAGCGCACCGAGCACGAGTACCGCGAGCGCGGCGCGGATCAAGAGCCGGCTCATTTCGCGGGCCCGTCGGGGACGCCGCCGCACGGCATCGGCAGCGGCTCGGGCAATTGCGTCGCGGGCTTGGCGTTCGACGCCACGCGCTGCGCCCCCAGCCATTGCGACAACGCGCTGATGTCGGCCGGCGCCAGGCGCTGCGCGATCTGCGCCATGCAGTCCGGCGCGTTCGCGTGCCGGGTGCCGGTGCGCCACGCGCCGAGCTGCGCGTTCAGGTAGTCGCGCGGCATGCCGATCAGCGCCGGCACCGCAGGCGCGACACCCATCAGCGCGCTGCCGTGGCACTGCACGCAGGCGGGGATCTTCAGCGCCGCGTCGCCGCGCAGCACCAGCGCCTCGCCGCGGCTCAGCGCATCGACGCTGCCGGTCGCCGCCTGTGCGGGCGGGTAGGGAATTTCCAGGTTCGCGAAGTGCTCGGCAATCTCGCGGAGGTAGGCGTCGGACAGCGGCGCGAGCAGGTTCGTCATCAACGCGTACTGACGCCGGCCATCACGAAAGCTCACGAGCTGGTTGTACAGATAGCCCGCGGGCTTGCCGGCGATGCGCGGGTAGTAGCCGTCGCTCGCCGCGCGGCCCTGCGGCCCGTGGCAGCCGGTGCAGGCCTGCACGCGCTGCGCCATCGTGTCCTCGACCTTCGGTGCGGCGCCCGCCAGGGTGGCCGCGGCGCACATCGTCGCCGCGGCGCATCGCGCGCGCCAGCCAGCCTTCAGATTCAATTCCGCCATGGGGAGGTTGTATCAGGGTTCCGCGGCCGCCCCGGGCGATGCGTGGCGTGCCTCGTGCAGGCGCAGGTCGGGCAGGTGTGCGACGAACCACAGCGACAGCAGCGAGATCGCGGCGCTCAACCACATCACGCGTTGGAACGCCACGTCGCTGGCCGGCGCGCCATGGCCGCCGCGCGAGGCGTCGATCAGCTGTCCCAGGCCTTCGGCATCGAGCCCCTGGACGCCGGCGGGCAGGTGTTCGCGCAGCAGCAGCAACGCCACCGAGCTCAGTACCGCGATGCCGATCGCGCCCCCCAGCAGGCGGAAGAACGACGTCAGCGCCGTGACCGTGCCGAGCTGGTCGCGCGACACCGACTGCTGCGCCGTGATCAGCGTGGTAGGCATCTGCAGCCCCATGCCGGCGCCCAGCAGCACCAGCGCCGCGGTCGCGGCCCATCCGCCGGCCGACGCGAAGCCCGAAGCCGCCAGTGCGACCGGCACCAGCATCACGCCGAGGCGCTGCATCGGCAGCACGCGCCCGGTGCGCGAGAGCCAGCGGCCGCTGGCGAACGCGGCGGCGGGAATCGCGAGTGTCAGCGGCAGCAGCCGCAGTGCCGCATCGGCTGCGCTGTAGCCGGCCACCAGCTGCAGGCGCAACGGCACCAGCACCGACATCGCGATGAAGTTGAAGAAGCAGATGAACAGCAGCGCGCAGCACGCCACCACCGTGCGGTTCGCGAACAGTGCCATCGGCACGATCGCCTGCGGGTGACGGCGCTGCTGCGCGACGAACACCACCAACAGCGCCACCGCGATCGCCCAGCCGATCAGGTTCCACGCGTCGGACCAGGCCGTGCCCTGGCCGACCCGGGTGATCGGGATCAGCAGCGCGGTCAGGCCGGTCAGCAGCAGCAGCGCGCCGATGCCGTCGATGCGCGCCCGGCGCGGCGTGACCGGCAGGGCCTTCAGCGAGCGGTGCACCAGCAACAGCGCGACCAGCCCCACCGGCAGGTTGATCCAGAAGATCCAGGGCCACGACAGGTACTCGGTGAGCACGCCGCCGATGACCGGTCCCAGCATGCTCGCGACCGCCCAGACGATGCTGACGTAGCTCTGGTAGCGGCCGCGTTCGCGCAGCGGCACCACGTCCGCGATCACCGACTGCGCGGTGGCGATCAGCCCGCCGCCGCCGATGCCCTGCACCACGCGCGCGAGCACGAGCTGCGGCAGCGTCTGGGCGAGCGCGCAGGCGATCGAGGCGGTCAGGAAGATCAGGATCGCGATCGTCATCACGCGGCGCCGCCCGACCAGGTCGCTGAGCCGGCCGTACAGCGGCGTGACGACAGTGCATGCGATCAGGTAGCCCGAGATCACCCACGCCATCCACTCGAAACCGCCGAGCTGCCGCGCGATCGTCGGGACGGCGACGCTGACGATGGTCTGGTCGAGCGCCGCTAGCAGGATGGTCATCATCACCGCGGCGGTCGCGGCGCGGAACTGGCTCGGGGTCAACGGGGTGTGGGCAGCACTCAATGCGGGCGGGTCGGCGACGGCGGGGTGCCGAGCATGCCTCAAAGCGTGCGAGTGTGCTGCCGCGCCGCGCGCGCGACCCTCAGCTCTCCGCGGCCGGGTAGCCGGCGAGCTCCGCTGCCCGGGGAACGCCGGCGTCGCGCAGCCCGCGCGCCACGCCGTCGCGGTCGGCGGCGCTGCGGTTCTGGCTCACCTTCCACTTGCCGACCAGCGAGCCCAGTTCGATCTCGATGCCGACGATCGCGCGCAGCATCGACGTGACATAGTCGTCGGGCGCGTCGGTGACCGCCCACGGTTGTTCGCGCGCGGCCTCGTGTCGATCGGTCAGGCGCGTCACGAACGCGCGCAGCCACGGCGCGTCGTCGACCGCGCGCAGTCGGCCGCGGCCCTGCGCGATCACGTAGTTCCAGGTCGGCACGACCTTGCCGTGCTCGGCCTTGCTCGGGTAGAAGCCCGGCGAGATGTAGGCCTGCGGACCCTGGAACACCACCAGCGAATCGCGATCGGTGCGCGCTTCGCGCCACACCGGGTTCGCGCGCGCGACGTGCGCGCGCAGGATGCCGGGGCCGCCGGCCGGGTCGGCATCGAGCACGAACGGCACCGTGTTCGCGGCCAGCTCGCCGGCCGCGTCCTGCGTCACCAGCAGGCCGAGCGGATGCTCGCGGAGCAGGGCGTGCAGCACCTCGGGGCGCTTCTCTTCGAAATGGGCGGGCAGGTACATGGCGGGTCGGGTGAAGGGAACGCGAGGCCGGTCAGTCTCGCATCACGGACGCGCCTTTTCACGCGCGATCCAGTCGTCGATCTGCTGCTCGAGCGCGCCCAGCGGCATCGCGCCATTGTCGAGCACGGCCATGTGGAAGCGTCGGATGTCGAAGCGCGCGCCGAGCGCGGCGCGCGCGCGGTCGCGCAGCTCGATGATCTTCAGCTGCCCGATCATGTAGCTCAGCGCCTGGCCCGGCCAGACGTAGTAGCGGTCGACCTGCGGCTCGATGAACTCGCGCGCCATGCCGGTGCGCTCGGTCATCCACTCGATGGCCTGCGTGCGCTGCCAGCCGAACGCGTGGATGCCGGTGTCGACGACCAGCCGCGCCGCGCGCAGGCTTTGCCATTGCAGGTGGCCGAAGCGGGTGTACGGCGTCTTGTACAGACCGAGTTCCGGGCCCAGCGTCTCGGCGTACAGCGCCCAGCCTTCGCCGTACGCGGTGTAGCCGCCGCCGCGGCGGAACCGCGGCAGGTCCGTGAGCTCGCGCGCCCGGGCCGTCTGCAGGTGGTGGCCGGGCACGGCCTCGTGCGCGAAAAGCGTCTCCATGTTCCAGATCGGCCGCTGCGCGATCGCGACGACGTTGGCGTTGAACCACCCGGCCCCGCTGCCGTCGCGCGGCGGGCCGGAGTAGTTCTCGGACTTGCCGATGCCTTCGTGCGCCGGGATGGCGCGCACGCCGTAGGGGGTGCGCGGCAGCTCGGCGAACAGCTTGGGCAGCTCGGGGTCGACGCGCTTGGCGATGTCGCGGTAGCCGGCCAGCAGCGCCTCGGGGTCGGTGTAGAAGAAGCGCGGATCGGTGTTGAGGAAGTGGACGAATTCCGCGAAGCTGCCCGCGAAGCCGGCGGCCCGCATCTGCGCCTCCATCTCCCCGCGCAGGCGCGCGACTTCACGCAGCCCGATCTCGTGCACCTGCGCCGCACCCAGGTCGGTGGTGGTGTGCTGGCGGACGAGGTAGTCGTATGCGGCCGCGCCGCTCGGGCGCGTGCTCATCGCGCCGTTCTCGCGGGTGTGCGGCAGGTACTCGTCGACGATGAACGTGCGCAGGCGGCGCATCGCCGGGTACACGTGGGCGCGCAGCGCCGCGGCGCCGTCGGCGGCCAACGCGGTGCGCGTGTCGGGCGGGATGCCCATTCCCAGCCGCGTGAACGGCTCGTACAGCGGGCTGCGGGTCACGTCGTCCGGCAACTGGCCGTCGATCTGCGCCGGCACCTGCTGCATCGACGCCCGCGCCGCCACCCATCCCATCGCAATGCCGTCGCGCAGGCGGGCGATGACCTGATCGACCCGGCTCGGGAACTGCGCCAGCCGGGCCAGCATGTTGCGCACGTCGGCCTCGGTGGCGACCGGGCTGACGCGCAGCAGGCTGGCGAGGTCGTTGTGCAGGCCGCCCTCTCCGTCGAGCACCAGCGTGTTCAGGCCGGCGAATTTCTCGCCGTCGAGCCACTCTTGCGTGCCCTGGACCATGATGTCGCGCGAAACGCGGTCGGCCGGCGCGAGCTGCTCGCGGTCGATGCCGCGCAGCGTCGCGAGACGCTCGCGGGCATGGGCGTAGCGCTTCTCATCGGCGGCGCGCGAGCGGTCGGTGAGCTGTGCGCCGTAGCGGTGGTCGCCGGTGTAGGTGGCGCGCTCGGGGTCGTCGCGCATCTCCCATTCCCACTCGGCGTCGAACAGTGCATGCAGACGCTGCGTGGCCTGGGCGTCGGTCTCGGCGCGGACCGGGCCGGCGGCGCCGGCGATGCAGCAGAGCGCCAGCACGAGCATTCGCCATCGGACCATCGGTGGTTTCCTTTCCGTTCAGGACGAACCCGAGATCACCCCGCCACCGAGGCACACCTCGCCGTCGTACAGCACGGCCGACTGGCCCGGGGTGACGGCCCACTGCGGCCGATCGAAACGCAGGTCGAACCCGCCGGCGCCGGCCGCGGTGAACGTGCACGTCGCGTCCTGCTGGCGGTAGCGGGTCTTCGCGGTGAGTGCGTCGGTCCGCGGCGCGTAGCCGGCGATCCAGCTGGTGTCGTCGGCGCTCAGGCGCTGGGCCAGCAGCCACGGGTGGTCGTGGCCTTGCACGATGTAGAGCGTGTTGGCGGCCATGTCCTTGCGGGCGACGAACCAGGGGTCGTGGTCTCCCCCGCCCCGCGGGGCACCGCGCTCCTTCAGCCCGCCGATGCCGATGCCCTTGCGCTGGCCGAGCGTGTAGAAGCTCAGCCCCACGTGCTCGGCGATCGTGCGGCCGCGGTCGTCCTTGATCGGCCCGGGCGTGTTCGCGAGGTAGCGGTTCAGGAATTCGCGGAACGGCCGTTCACCGATGAAGCAGATGCCGGTCGAGTCCTTCTTCTTCGCATTCGGCAGGCCGATCTCGGCGGCGATGCGGCGCACCTCGGTCTTCGGCAGTTCGCCGACCGGGAACAGCGTCTTCGCCAGCTGCGCCTGCGTGAGGCGGTGCAGGAAGTAGCTCTGGTCCTTCAGCGGATCGAGACCCTTGAGCAGTTCGAACTCGCCCGCTTTCTCGCGGACCCGGGCGTAATGACCCGTCGCGATCTTCTCGGCGCCCAGGCGCATCGCGTGGTCGAGGAAGGCCTTGAACTTGATCTCGGCGTTGCAAAGCACGTCGGGGTTCGGCGTGCGGCCGGCCTCGTACTCGCGCAGGAACTCGGCGAACACGCGGGCCTTGTAGTCGGCGGCGAAGTTGACGTGCTCGATCTCGATGCCGAGCACGTCCGCCACGGCGGCGGCGTCGACGAAATCGATGTTCGACGAGCAGTATTCGCTGTCGTCGTCATCCTCCCAGTTCTTCATGAAGATGCCGATGACCTCGTGGCCCTGCTGCTTGAGCAGGTGCGCGGTGACGGCCGAATCGACGCCGCCCGACAGGCCGACGACGACACGCTGGGGTTTCATCCCTGCGATTTTAGGTGACGGGACCCCTCGGCCGATGGGTACATCGTCCGATCCCCCGAGGGGATGCGGGCCCGGCTTGGGGCGGCCCGGCGCTCAGGCCATGTCGCCCCTGCGACGTATACGCCCAAGGGCTTGGCCGTAAAATTCGGTCGCCGGCCGCAAGGTCGGCACACGTCTTCAGGGCGGGGCGGAATTCCCCACCGGCGGTAAATCACGCAAGTGATGAAGCCCGCGAGCGCTCCCCACCTCCCGGTGGAGAGGTCAGCAGATCTGGTGCGATACCAGGGCCGACGGTCACAGTCCGGATGAAAGAAGATGTGCTCACGCAGTGCGGCTGCGCCGTCCCCCGGCGTGGCTGCGCCGTGTTTGCGCGCCCTGGAATGTTTTTCGTTCAAACGAGGAGCGTTTCAACCATGTCCAACCTCTCTGCCACCCACCGCCCCCTGCCGCCTCGACTGAGGATCGCGCTGGATGCCATCCGCCACGGCCGCGCCGTGGTCCTGCTCGACGACGACGATCGTGAGAACGAGGGCGACCTGATCGTCGCCGCCGAGCGCATCACCGTGCCGATGATGGCCACGATGATCCGCGAGTGCTCGGGCATCGTCTGCCTGTGCATGGCCGATGCCGAACTGCAGCGCCTGGCCTTGCCGCCGATGGTCGCGAACAACGGCAGCCGCTACGGCACCGCGTTCACGGTCTCGATCGAGGCGCGCGACGGCGTGACGACCGGCGTCAGTGCCGCCGACCGCGTCACGACGATCCGCACCGCGATCGCGGCGGGCGCGCAAGCGTCCGATCTCGTCAGCCCCGGCCACGTGTTCCCGCTGCGCGCCGCGCCCGGCGGCGTGCTCGAACGCCGCGGTCATACCGAGGGCGCGGTCGAGCTGGCGCACCTAGCCGGTTTGCAGCGGGCCGCGGTGCTGTGCGAGTTGATGAACGAGGACGGCAGCATGATGCGCGGCGACGAACTCGTCGCGTTCTCGCGCCTGCATGGCTACCCGATGCTGACGATCGCGGAGCTGGTCGCGTACCGGCGCGAGATCGAGGACACGCCGGTCAGCGCTTGATCTCGGGGTCGTAGACCGTCCGGTCGGTGGTGATCGCGTCGAGCGGGAGCCGCCGGCCGGCCAGGTAGTCCTCGACGCAGCCCAGCACGTGCGGGCTGCGGTGGCGCGCGCGGCTCGCGCGCAGCTGCTCGAGCGTCATCCAGACCGTGCGGACGATCCCGTCGTCGAGGCGGCGCGCCGGGTCGGGCGCGCCGACGCGGCCGCCGAAGGCGAAGCGGACGAAGGTCACGTCCTCGTCGCGCGCCGGGCGCTTGAAGCGCGACAGGTAGATGCCGATCAGGCGGTCGGGCGTGAACACGCAGCCCGTCTCCTCCAGCACCTCGCGGATCACGCCCTCCTGGGGCGACTCTTCGGGATCGAGGTGGCCGGCCGGATTGTTGAGCTTCAAACCCTCGGGCGTGTGCTCCTCGACCAACAGGAACTGCGGCGTGTCGCCGACGCGTCGCTCGATGATCGCGGCAACGGTGACACTCGGTTTCCAGCGGTCGGCCATGCGGCCATCTTAGCCACGCCTGAGAGTTGTGTAAGCTCCGCCAAAATCCAGAAGTCCAAGCGCCTGAGGAGGCACCCATGTTGATAGGAGTTCCGCTGGAGACGGCGGTCGGTGAAACGCGCGTGGCCGTCACGCCCGAAACGGCGAAGAAGCTGGTCGCGCAGGGCCACACGATCCGGGTGCAATCGGGCGCGGGGGTCGCCGCCAGCGTCACCGACGCCGCGTACGAGGCGGCCGGCGCCGAGATCACCGACGCCAGCGGCGCGTTCGGCTGCGACCTGGTGCTGAAAGTGCGCGCGCCGCTGCACAGCGAGCTGTCGCAGATGAAGACCGGCGCGAACCTGGTCGGCATGCTGAACCCGTTCGACAGCGACGGCCTGCACCGGCTGGCCGGCGCGGGCATCACCAGCTTCGCACTCGAGGCCGCGCCGCGCACCACGCGGGCGCAGAGCATGGACGTGCTGAGCTCGCAGGCCAACATCGCCGGCTACAAGGCCGTGATGATCGCGGCCGACAAGTACCAGCGCTTCTTTCCGATGCTGATGACCGCGGCCGGCACCGTGAAGGCCGCGCGCGTCGTGATCCTGGGCGTCGGCGTCGCGGGTCTGCAGGCGATCGCCACCGCCAAGCGCCTCGGCGCGGTGATCGAGGCCAGCGACGTGCGCCCGTCGGTGAAGGAGCAGGTCGAATCGCTCGGCGGCAAGTTCATCGAGGTCTCCTACGACACGCCCGAGGAGAAGGAAGCCGCCGAAGGCGTGGGCGGCTACGCCAAGCCGATGCCGCCGAGCTGGCTCGCGCGCCAGCAGGTCGAGGTCGCCAAGCGCGTGGCCGCGGCCGACATCGTGATCAGCACCGCGCTGATCCCGGGCCGCGCGGCGCCGACGCTGATCACCGAAGAGATGGTCAAGTCGATGAAGCCGGGCTCGGTGATCGTCGACATCGCCGCCGGCAAAGGCCCCGATCTGGCCGGTGGCCTGACCGGCGGCAACTGCCCGCTCAGCGAGGCCGACAAGACGGTCGTCAAGCACGGCGTCACGATCGTCGGCGAGACCAACCTGCCGGCCCTGGTGGCGGCCGACGCGAGCGCGCTGTACGCGCGCAACGTGCTCGACTTCCTCAAGCTCGTGCTGCCCAAGGACGGCGGCTTCGTCGTGCCGATGGACGACGACATCGTCGCCGCCTGCCTGATGACCCAGGCCGGTGAAGTGAAGCGGAAATAGGAAAGCGGACCATGGAACACGAAATCGTTTCCCACACGATCACCAACCTGATCATCTTCGTGCTCGCCATCTACGTCGGCTACCACGTCGTCTGGACCGTCACGCCTGCGCTGCACACGCCGCTGATGGCCGTGACCAACGCGATCTCGGCGATCGTGATCGTCGGCGCGATGCTCGCCGCCGCGCTGACCGAAGGCGGCGTCGGCAAGGTCTTCGGCGTGCTCGCGGTCGCGCTCGCGGCGGTCAACGTGTTCGGCGGCTTCCTGGTGACGCGGCGAATGCTGGAGATGTTCAAGAAGAAGGACAAGAAGGTCGTCGTGAAGGAGGTCTCCAAGTGAGCATGAACCTCGTCACGCTGATGTACCTGATCGCCAGCGTCTGCTTCATCCAGGCCCTGAAAGGCCTGAGCCACCCGACCACCTCGATCCGCGGCAACGTCTTCGGCATGACCGGCATGGCGATCGCGGTCGTGACCACCGCGGCGCTGATCTTCAAGCTCGCCGGCGAGGCCGGGCACAGCGGCGTGGCCGGCCTGGCGTGGGTACTGATCGGCCTGCTCGCCGGTGGCGCGCTCGGCGCCTACATGGCGCAGAAGGTCGAGATGACCAAGATGCCCGAGCTGGTCGCGTTCATGCACAGCATGATCGGCATGGCGGCGGTGTTCATCGCGATCTCGGCAGTGGCCGAGCCGCACGCGTTCGCGATCGTCGCCAAGGCGCTCGACCCGATCCCGGCCGGCAACCGCCTCGAGCTCGCGCTCGGTGCCGCCATCGGCGCGATCACCTTCAGCGGCTCGGTGATCGCGTTCGGCAAGCTCAGCGGCAAGTACAAGTTCCGCCTGTTCCAGGGCGCGCCGGTGCAGTTCCCGGGGCAGCACATCCTCAACCTGGTGCTGGGCCTGGCGCTGCTGTTCTTCATCTACGGCTTCGTCGACAGCCAGAGCTGGACCGATTTCATCGTGCTGCTGGCGATCGCCTTCGTGCTCGGCGTGCTGATCATCATCCCGATCGGCGGCGCCGACATGCCGGTGGTCGTCTCGATGCTCAACAGCTACTCCGGCTGGGCCGCGGCCGGCATCGGCTTCTCGCTGAACAACGCGATGCTGATCATCGCGGGCTCGCTGGTGGGCAGTTCGGGCGCGATCCTGAGCTACATCATGTGCAAGGCGATGAACCGCTCGTTCTTCAACGTGATCCTGGGCGGCTTCGGCGGCGAGGCGGCGACCGCCGGCGGCGGCAAGGCCGAGCAGCGCCCGGTCAAGAGCGGCAGCGCCGACGACGCGGCCTTCGTGCTCGGCAACGCCGAGACGGTGGTGATCGTGCCGGGCTACGGCCTAGCGGTGGCGCGCGCGCAGCACGCGGTGAAGGAACTCGCGGCCAAGCTGACCGAGAAGGGCGTGACCGTGAAGTACGCGATCCACCCGGTCGCGGGCCGCATGCCGGGCCACATGAACGTGCTGCTGGCCGAGGCCGAGGTGCCGTACGACCAGGTCTTCGAGATGGAGGACATCAACGGCGAGTTCGGCCAGGCCGACGTGGCGATCATCCTCGGCGCCAACGACGTGGTGAACCCGGCCGCGCACACCAAGGGCAGCCCGATCTATGGCATGCCGATCCTGGAGGCCTACAAGGCCAAAACCATCATCGTCAACAAGCGCTCGATGGCCGCCGGCTACGCCGGCCTGGACAACGAACTGTTCTACATGGACAAGACGATGATGGTGTTCGGCGACGCCAAGAAGGTCGTCGAGGACATGGTCAAGGCCATCGAGTAACGCCGGTTCAACCCGCCAGCACGGTGGCCACCTCGGCCGCCGAGCGCACCCCCAGCTTGGCATAGACGCGGGCGCGGTGGACCTCCACCGTGCGCACCGAGACGTGCAGCTCGTCGGCGATCACCTTGTTGAGCTTGCCGGCGGCGACGCGGTGCATCACCTCGGTCTCGCGCTCGGTCAGGCTCGCCAGCCGGGCACTGCGCTCGGCACTTCGGGCGTCGGTCGCGTGCATCGCGGTGTCGACGGCCAGCGCCTGCTCGATCCGGTCGGCCAGCGCATTGTCGCTGTACGGCTTCTCGAGAAAATCGAACGCACCGTTCTTCAGCGCCTCGACCGCCATCGGGATGTCGCCGTGCCCGCTCAGGAACAGCACCGGGTTGCGCAGTCGCCGTGCGACCAGCTCGTCGAACACGCGCAGGCCCGACATCGGTTCCATCCGCACGTCGAGCACGAATACGCCCGCCAGCGGCCGCGCCGTCGCGTCGACGGCCGCGAGCAATTCCGCACCGCCAGCGAAGCTGCGCACCGCGAGGCCGCGCGAGCCGAGCAGGAAGGCGAGCGCATCGCGCACCGCGGCCTCGTCGTCGACGAGGTAGACCTGGCCGCGCGACACCCCATTCATGCCAGGGTCTCCGCGCCCGGTGCGGACTCGGTCATCGGCAGCTCCACCGGCAGCGTCATCGAGAACCACGCGCCGCCGCCCGGTGCCTCGGTGGCGTCGAGCGCGCCATGGTGCGCCTCGACGATCGAGCGGCAGATCGCCAGGCCCATCCCCATGCCTTCGACCTTCGTCGAGTAGAAGGGTGCGCACAGCGCCTCGATGCGGCGACCCTGCAGGCCGGGGCCGTTGTCGCGCACGTCGATGCGCACGAAGCGGCGATCCGGCGTCTGCAGCGTGCAGGCCTCGATGCGGCGCGGGCGTTCCGGATCGACGGGCCGGGCCGCGAGCGCGTCGACCGCATTGCGCACCAGGTTGATCACGACCTGCTCGATCAGCACCGCATCCGCGATGACCGGTTCGAGCTCCGGCTGCAAGGTCAGCGCGATCTGCACCTGCTGGCGCGCGATCTCGCGCCGCAGCAGGTCGACCCCGCCCTGCACGATGGCGTTCAGCGAGCAGGTCTCGAGCTGCGGCTCGCGCCGCGTCAGGAACTGGCGGATCCGCTGCACGATGCGCCCGGCGTGCGCGGCCTGTTCGCCCAGCCGCTGCAGGGCACGCAACACGGTGGGGTCGACAGGCGCTGCCTCGGGCGCGGCCCGCTGCAGCGAGTTCATCACGCCGGCGTTGTAGCTCGAGATCGCGCTGAGCGGCTGGTTCAGCTCGTGGGCGAGCGTCGAGGCGATCTCGCCGAGCATCGTCAGGCGCGCGTGGTGCGCCATCGTGTCGGTCTGGCGGCGCCCGCGCTCCTCGAGCCGCTTGCGCTCGGTGTTGTCCAGCACCGAACCCATCCAGCCGACGTGTCGGCCGCTGGCGTCGACCAGCGGCGCCTCGAACAGGATGATGTCGATCGGGCGCCCGTCGCGATGCCGCCAGCGTGCTTCGTAGCCGCCGCGCGGCGCGTCGCCCGCCATGTTGCGGCGGTGGCGCTGCATCGACTCGTCGAGCGCGTCGGGCGGCCAGTAGGGCATCGGCGGGCGCAGACCGTTCAGTTCGTCGGCGCCGTAGCCCACCATGTCGGCGAACGCGCGATTGACGTACAGGATGCGGCCGTCGAGGTCGCGGGCGCGCAGCCCGACGGTCAGCGAATCCTCCATGGCGCCGCGCCACGCCGCCTCGGTGCGCCAGGCCGCCTCGGCGCGCGACACGTCGTGCACTTGGCGCCTCAGCAGCGCCGTGATCGCGCCGATCAGCACCAGGAAGCCGGCGACCATCGCCACCGGCAGGCTGCGGTACCACGGCGTGACGCGGTCGCGCGCGATCAGCTCGAGGTAGGCATCGCTGAGCGTCGGCTCCAGGCTGGTGCGGTGGAACTGGCGGTCGCCGGGGTCGCGGTTGTCGGTGGTCGAGGCGATCACGTCGCCGAAGCTGTCGACCAGTCGCACGTCGTACTTGCGGGCGAGCCACCACGGCACGTTCTGGCGCAGCATGTCGGTCGGCGAGTAGCGCGCCACCAGCGCGCCGCCCGAGGCCAGCGGCACGCGCAGGTGCGCGCTCAGGCAGGTCGCGACCAGGCTCGTCGGCAGATCGGGCCGCGGCGCCAGGTCGGGCACGTGCGCGACGATGCGGTTGCCGGCATCCAGCCAGGTCAGCGCGACCCAGAACCGGTGCAGCCCCTGCTGCACCTCGGGCGCGGCCGCGAAGGCGGCGGGCGAGAGCTGCCGCACTTCCATCGTCGCGGCGAACGCGGCCAGCAGCGCGCTCTCGCGCTCGATGCGGGCGCTCACCTGCGCCTGCAGTGACAGGGCGTCCGAGATCAGCTCGGTGCGCTGGCCCTCCAGCTCGGCGCGCTCGTCGGCGCGCAGCCACGCCAGCACCGCGGCGACGAACGCCAGCGAGATCAGCAGCGGCAGCGCCCACAGTCCGCGCCGCAGCGCCGGGCGCGGCGGCAGCGCCAGCAGCGGCCGCGGCGGCGCGGTGACGAGGCGGTGCGAGGACATGCCCGGAAGTCTAGGCCGAGCCCCGCGCGGGGCCGACGCACACGCCGCCGAAATGTGGAACTCCACAATGTCGCGACCCCGGCCCCGGCTCGCAGAATCGCGGCGCAGATTTCATTCCAAGACCGGAGACAAGCTGATGAGCCACCCTTCACGCCGCCTCGTGCTCGGCGCCGCCGCCGCGACCGCCGCCTCCCTCGCGCTGCCTGCCGTCGTGCGCGCGCAGGCGCCGATCGTCATCAAGTTCAGCCACGTCGTCGCGCCCGACACGCCCAAGGGCAACGGGGCGCAGAAGTTCAAGGAGCTCGCCGAGGCGCGCACCGGCGGGAAGGTCAAGGTCGAGGTCTACCCGAACAGTCAGCTCTACAAGGACAAGGAGGAGATGGAGGCGCTGCAGCTCGGCTCGGTGCAGATGCTCGCGCCCTCGCTGGCCAAGTTCGGCCCGCTCGGCGTCAAGGAATTCGAGGTGTTCGACCTGCCCTTCATCTTCAAGGACCAGGCCGCGTTCCGTGCCGTGACCGACGGGCCGGTCGGTGCCGACTTGTTCAGGAAGCTCGAGCCCAAGGGCATCAAGGGCCTAGCCTACTGGGACAACGGCTTCCACATCATGTCGGCCAACAAGCCGCTGCACAAGGTCGCGGACTTCAAGGGCCTGAAGATGCGCATCCAGTCGAGCAAGGTGCTCGACGCCGAGATGCGCGCGCTCGGCGCGATCCCGCAGGTGATGGCGTTCAGCGAGCTGTACCAGGCGCTGCAGTCGGGCGTGGTCGACGGCTGCGAAGGCGTGCCGTCCAACTTCTACACGCAGAAGACCTACGAGGTGCAGAAGCACACGACGATCTCGAACCACGGCCACCTGGCCTATGCGGTGATCGTCAACAAGAAGTTCTGGGACGGCCTGCCCGCCGACATCCGCACCACGCTCGAAGGCGCGCTCAAGGAGGCAACCGCGTTCGCCAACCAGATGGCGACGAAGGAGAACGTCGAGGACCTCGAGAAGATGCGTGCCAGCGGCAAGACCACGATCTACACGCTGACGCCGGAAGAGAGCAACGAGTGGAAGAAAGCGCTGATGCCGGTCCACAAGGAGATGGAAGCGCGCTTGGGCAAGGCGACGATCGACGCCGTCTACGCGGCGTCGGGCTTCGTCGCGCCGAAGTGACCGCACCGTGGTCCTGCGTGCCCTCGATCACCTGGAGGAATGGCTGATCACCTTCCTGATGGGTGCGGCCACCTTCGTGATCTTCCTCGCGGTGCTGCACCGCTTCGCCTCCGGCGTGCCGGTCATCCAGGACTACACCATCCGGATGAACGTCAGCTGGGCGCAGGAACTGTGCATCTACATGTTCGTCTGGATGGCCAAGTTCGGGGCGGCGTACGGCGTGCGGCACGGCACGCACGTCGGCGTCGACGTGCTGGTGCGGGCGCTGCCGAAGAGCAAGGCGCGCTACCTGATCATGTTCGGGCTGCTGGCCGGCGCGCTGTTCACCGGCATCGTCGGCACGCTGGGCGCGCGCTTCGTCTGGGAGAACGGCTTCCACTACGCGTTGCTGCACAACTGGCTGGGCATGGACGTGGGCGATCTGCCCGAGGGGCCGACCTCGCCGGACCTCGAAGTGCCGACCTGGATCCCCTACTCGTGCGTGCCGCTGGGCTCGTACCTGATGTGCTTCCGCTTCCTGCAGGTCGCCTGGGCGTTCTGGAAGACCGGTGACGTGCCGCATGCCGACCACGGCGTCAAGGGCGTCGACGAAGCCGAGCTCGACGTGCTCGTCGCGACCGGCCCCACGTCCGCCGCCGCGCAAGGGAGCGACAAGCGATGAACACGCTCATCATCTTCGTGCTGCTGCTGGCGCTGATGCTGACCGGCATGCCGATCAGCATCTCGCTCGGCCTGACGGTGCTGACCTTCCTCTTCACGCTGACGCAGGTGCCGATCGAATCGGTGGCGCTGAAGCTGTTCACCGGGATCGAGAAGTTCGAGGTCATGGCGATCCCGTTCTTCATCCTCGCCGGCAACTTCCTCACGCATGGCGGGGTCGCCAAGCGGATGATCAACTTCTGCACCTCCATGATCGGCCACTGGTACGGCGGCATGGGGCTGGCGGGCGTGATGGCGTGTGCGCTGTTCGCAGCGATCTCGGGCTCGTCGGTCGCCACCGTCGTCGCGGTCGGCTCGATCATGCTGCCGGCGATGGTCAAGGCCGGCTACCCCAAGCGCTTCGGCGCCGGCGTGATCACGACCTCGGGGGCGCTGGGCATCCTGTTCCCGCCGTCGATCAACCTGGTGATGTACGCGATCGCCACCGCCGGCATGAACGCGACCGGGCCGAACGGCGAGCCGGTCAGCTCGGCCTCGGTCGGCCAGCTGTTCCTCGCCGGCGTGGTGCCGGGGCTGTGCCTGTCCTTCCTGCTCGGCGTCACGACCTGGTGGCGCGCGAAGAAGTTCGACTACCCGCGCATGCCGAAGGCGACCTGGGGCGAGCGCTGGCGCGCCTTCCGCGAGAGCATGTGGGGCCTGCTGCTGATCGTCGTCGTGATCGGCGGCATCTACAGTGGCATGTTCACGCCGACCGAGGCGGCGGCGATGGCGGCGGTCTACGCCTTCTTCATCTCCGTGTTCGTCTACAAGGACCTGAAGCTCAGCGAAGTGCCGAAGTCGCTGCTCGGCGCCGCGGCGATGAGCTCGATGCTGCTCTACATCATCACCAACGCGGTGCTGTTCAGCTTCCTGATGACCAGCGAGCAGATCCCGCAGGCGATGGCGGCCTGGATGACGAGCCAGGGCTTCGGCCTGGTCGTGTTCCTGCTGCTGGTCAACATCATCCTGCTGGCCGCGGGCAACTTCATGGACCCGGCCGCGATCGTGCTGATCATGGCGCCGATCCTGTTCCCGGTGGCCGTCAAGCTGGGCGTCGACCCGGTGCACTTCGGCATCCTGATGGCGGTCAACATGGAGGTCGGGCTGTGCCACCCGCCGGTCGGGCTGAACCTGTACGTGGCCTCGGGCATCACCAAGATGGGCATCACCGAGCTGACGGTCGCGGTCGGGCCGTGGTTGCTGACGATGATTGCGTTCCTGGTGCTGGTGACCTACTGGCCGACGCTGTCTCTGTGGTTGCCGCACCTGATGATGAGGTGAGCGGCGCGGCCGCGGGCGCTACGGCTCCTCGTCGGCGGTGATCGACAGCGCCACCCGCTGGGCGCCGCCGCGCACCGCGCAGGTTGCGTTCAGGCGCAGCGGCCGGCCCACCGGCACGGTGCGCGCCAGGCGCAGGTCAAGCGAATCGGGTCCGTCGGCCGGCGTCGGCGCGCTGCGCTCCCATTCGAGCGCGCCGTCGACCAGCACGCGCAGCGCGTGGCTCGCGCCCGGCCGCCCGGCCGGGTTGGCGGCGATGAGCCGCACATAGATCTCGAAGCGGCGCTCGCGCAGTGCATCGGCCGGAATGTCGAGCTTGACGACGTCGCGGTGGCCGGCGTCGGCCGACCAGTGCTCCGGCCGGCGCTCGGTCGGCGCGCCCGGCGCCGGCGTGGAGGGCGGTCGGGTGCGGCTCAATGCATCTTGTCGCGCGGCGGCTTGCGGAACGACTTCGGGGTGTAGACGTTGCCGTCCCAGTTGCCGCGGTTGCGCGCGCGCTCGATCGCCTCGGCCGCGGCCTCGCGTGCGCGCTGCGCATCGCGCCGGGCCGCGCGCCAGTTCCAGACCCACAGCCCGAAGCGCCGAATCGGCAGCCAGGCCCGGCGCACCGCCATGTCGAAGCGGTAGCGCCGCGGCGCGCTCAGCACCAGGCGCAGCATCAGCACGGCGCAGACGGCCAGGACGATCGCGGCGAGGATTCCTTCGAACATGACGTGGGCGGCGCAACGGTAGGTCAGGCCATTATCGAACGGCGGGCGCGCGACCGTATGTCAAGGTTTTCGCGCTGCGAGGCCATCTTGTACTACGCTCGCCGAAGCTTTGCGTTGCCGGGGAGAAGCGACATGCCGACACCGACCCTCCTTCGCCATGTCATCGCGGCCGCGCTGGCGATGTCCGCCTGCGTCGCCGCGACGGCACAGCCCATCGATGCGGAGACGCTCAAGCGCTACGGTGGCAGCTACGCCGTCGACTGCGGCCGGCCGGGCACGCCGCGGCTGCAAGTGCAGGCCGGTGCGCTCGCCGTCGAACAGGGCAACCAGCGCATGACCGGTCGCAACGCCATGAGCGCATACAGCTATTTCGGCAACAGCCCGCCGCCCAAGGATTTCCAGGTCGCGCTGATCAGCGAGGTCCGCGGTGACCAGCAGCTGATCTTCATGGTCTATTCCGACCGTGCGGGCCCGTACATCCGGATCGAGGCGGATCCCAAGGTCGCCGCCGCACTCGGCCGGGCGCTGACGTCGCCGAAGTACCGGCGTTGCGAAGCCGCGGCCCTGCCGCCCGCCCCCGCGCTGCCCGGACCCGCCGCGGTGCCGTCGCCGCGCGCCGCGCCGGCACCGGGCGCGGTGCCTGCACTCGGCAGCCTCGCCGCCGATCCGGCGTTCAAGCGCGCCTACCTGCGAGCGCTGGGGCCGCGCGCCGGTGAGCGCTGGCTGGCGCGGCTCGAGGGCCCGGCACCGGAGACGCGGGAACTGCGCGTCGGGGGCGTTCCTTACGTCGTCATCGCGATCTGCAAGGCCCACGACTGCTACGACCACAACGCGGTCTTCCTCTATTCCGCGGCACAGCAGCAGGTGATCGGCCTCGTTCAGCAGAAGGGGGCGAAAACGCTGGTCGGGTCGCCTGCCCCGACGCAGGCGGCCCAACTCGAGCGCCTCTGGCAGTCGGAGTGGCGCCAGAAGTGAGGACGGGTCACCGGCCGCGTCGCGCGCGCCACGCGTCGAGGCGGGCCGGGCCGCGCCCCGGGGACAGGTAGGTGGGCCCCACGCTGTCCAGCGACGCCGGCGTGATGCCCAGCGCCGCCAGCCCCGGCAACTGGCCGGTGGCGACGTTCGGCACCTGCATCGACGCGAGGTTGTCGCGCGACATCAGCGGCTCGCCGGGCAGCAGCTCCATCGCCAGGGCCTGCAGCCGGCCCATTGCCGCCGGCAGGCCGATCACCGGGCGCGGATGGCCCGACCAGCGGCCGACCGCCGCGACGAGCTGCTGCAGCGTGTACACCTGCGGCCCTGCGCACTCGTAAGTCGAGCCGATCGTCGCATCGTCGACCAGCGCCCGGGCGATCGCGCCGGCCACGTCACCCACCCACACCGGTTGGAAGCGTGCCTGCGCCCCCGCCAGCGGCATCACCGGGAACACCGATTGCAGCTGCGCGAACAGGTTCAGGAAGCGGTCGTGCGCGCCGAAGATCACGGACGGGCGCAGCACGGTCAGATCGAGTCCGGCGGCGCGCAGCACCGCCTCGCCGGCGGTCTTCGAGCGCAGGTAGCGGCTCGGTGCGTTCGGCCCGACGCCGAGCGCGCTGACATGCACCACGCGCCGAACGCCCGCGGCGGCGCAGGCCCGCACGAGCTTGCGTGGCAGTTCCACATGGGTGCGTTCGAACGCCGCGTCGCTGCCGTGCAGGATCGCGACGAGGTTGACGACCGCGTCGCGGCCGCGCAGCAGCGTGGTCAGCCGCGCCTCGTCGTGCACGTCCGCCGCGCTGAGCCGCACCGTCGGCAGCGATTGCAGGTGCTTGGCGCGCTCCGGGTGCCGGCTCGGCACGAGCAGGTCGGCGGCCGCGCCGCCGGAGCGCTCGACCAGAGCACTGCACAGCTGCCGGCCGACGAAACCGGTGCCGCCGAGCAGAAGGATTCGATCGTTCATCTCACGCCTTCGAAGTACCGCCGGATGATGCCTGCGGAAGCCGGCCCGATGTGCGGGACAATCACCCCTTCACTCACTCGAACTGTCCCATGACCGGAAACGATCAACCGAACCTGCCCCAAGGCTATGTGCAACTCACCGAAGGCCGCATCCGCACCACGGACCTGGTCTTCGGCAAGTCCTCCAACGGCTGGAGCGAACCGCATGCGTTCGTCGTCGGCAGCGCCGTCGGCGCGGACGGCACCCGCGTGGCCCGTCGCGTGCCGGCGGAAAGCAAGACCCGCACGCGCAACTGACGCGGCGGCGGTGCGCGTCGACCAGCGCGCACCCGGAACGCGGGGTTGACCGGGAACCCCGCGTTCGCGACCATCGGTTCACATTTGAACTCGTGGCGCGAACCGATGAACACCCCCATGCCCTCTCGACGCGCGTCGGCCGACGACCAGCGCATCCGCTCGTGGCTCGTGCTGCGCAACGAACTCGCCGAGATGCATGCGCGGCTGGAATATTTGAAGCTGCTGCTGCGCCTGCGCGCGAAGCGCTGAGCAGCCCTACATCACTGCCCCCAGCGCCCACGGCACGAATTCGTTCTGCCCGTAGCCGTGGACCTCGCTCTTGGTCTTTGCGCCGGACGCGGTCCGCAGCATCAGCTGAAAGATGCGTTCGCCCATCTCGTCGATGCTGGCGCTGCCGTCGATGACCTCGCCGCAGTTGATGTCGATGTCGTCTTCCTGCTTGATCCACAGCGCGGTGTTGGTGCTGAGCTTGAGCGACGGTGACGGCGCGCAGCCGTAGGCGGAGCCGCGGCCGGTGGTGAAGCAGATCAGGTTCGCGCCGCCGGCGACCTGGCCGGTCGCGCTCACCGGGTCGTAGCCCGGCGTGTCCATGAAGACCAGGCCCTTGGTTGTGACCGGCTGCGCGTACTCGAACACGTCGGTCAGGTTGGTGGTGCCGCTCTTCGCGATCGCGCCGAGGCTCTTCTCGAGGATGGTCGTGAGGCCGCCGGCCTTGTTGCCGGCCGAGGGGTTGTTGTCCATCTCCTGGTCGTTGCGCGCGGTGTACTGCTCCCACCACTTGATGCGCGCGATCAGCTTGTCGGCGATGGCCGGGGTGACCGCGCGGCGCGTCAGCAGGTGCTCGCCGCCGTAGATCTCGGGCGTCTCCGACAGGATGGCCGTGCCGCCGTGACGCACCAGCCGGTCCACCGCGGCGCCGAGCGCCGGGTTCGCGCTGATGCCCGAGTAGCCGTCGCTGCCGCCGCACTGCAGCCCGACCGTGATGTGCGCGGCGCTGACCGGCTCGCGCTGCACGCGGTTGGCCTCCTCGAGCAGCCACTGCACCAGCTCGACCCCGTGCGCAACGGTCTTCGCGGTGCCGCCGGTCTCCTGGATGTTGAAGGTGTGGAACTGGGTGCCGGTCGACAGGCTCTCCTGCTCCATCAGCCCCGAGATCTGGTTGGTCTCGCAGCCCAGGCCGACGACCAGGATCGCGGCGAAGTTCGCATGCTTCGCGTAGCCGCCGAGCGTGCGCCGCAGGATCTGCAGCGGCTCGCCGGCGCTGTCGGTCGCGCAGCCGGCGCCATGGGTCAGCGCGATCACGCCGTCCACGTTCGGGTACCTGGCGAGCGCCTCGGGGTGGATGTCGCGCCGGAAGTGGTCGGCGATCGCACGCGCAACGGTGGCCGAGCAGTTCACCGAGGTCAGCACGCCGATGTAGTTGCGCGTCGCGATGCGGCCGTCGGCGCGCCGGATGCCCATGAAGGTGGCCGGTGTATCGACATACGCGGTCGAATGCGTGCCGGTGCTGGCCGCGTAGTCGCGCGCGAAGCTGCTGAACTCCAGGTTGTGCGTGTGCACGTGCTGGCCGGCGGCGATCGCCTGCTTGGCCGTGCCGATGATCTGGTTGTAGCGCCGCACCGGCGCGCCGGCCGCAATCGCGCGCACCGCGATCTTGTGGCCCGGCGGCACCAGGCCGATCACGGTGACGCCCTCGCTCGCCAGCACCGTGCCGCCGACGAGCTGCTGCCGTGCGATCACGACGTCGTCGGCCGGGTGGATGCGGATGATCGAGGGGTCGCTCATGGCCGGTCCTAGTTGTCGATCAGCGCCGGGTCCCAGGCGTGGACGGACTGGTCCTGCTGGCCCAGGCCCTCGATGCCGAGCTTCATCGTGTCGCCGGCCTTCAGGTACCACGGGCTGGGCTTCTGGCCCATGCCGACGCCGGGCGGCGTGCCGGTGCTGATCAGGTCGCCGGGCATCAGCGTCATGAAGCGGCTGATGTAGCTCACGAGGTGAGCCACGCCGAACACCATCGTCTTCGTGCTGCCGTTCTGCACCTTCTTGCCGTTCACTTCGAGCCACATCGACAGCGCCTGTGGGTCCGGCACCTCGTCGGCCGTGACCATCCACGGGCCGACCGGGCCGAAGGTGTCGCAGCCCTTGCCCTTGTCCCAGGTGCCGCCGCGCTCGATCTGGTACTCGCGCTCGGAGATGTCGTTGACGACGCAATAGCCGGCCACGTACTTCAGCGCGTCGGCCTCGCTGACGTAGCGCGCCTTGGTGCCGATGACGACGCCGAGCTCCACTTCCCAGTCGGTCTTGACCGAGCCCTGCGGGATCACGACCGGGTCGTTCGGCCCCATCAGCGCGCTGATCTGCTTGGTGAACAGCACCGGCTCGGCCGGCACCGGCAGGTTCGATTCGGCAGCGTGGTCGGCGTAGTTCAGGCCGACGCAGATGAACTTCTGCATGCCCGACCACGGCACCGCGATGCGGCCCGGGTTGCTCACCTCGGGCAGCGACGCGAGGTTGAGCTCGCGCAGGCGCTGCAGGCCGTGCGGCGTCAGCGTGTGGGCGGTGATGTCCACGAGTTCGCTGGACAGGTCGCGCACCACGCCCTGGGCGTCGACCGCCGCGGGCTTCTCTGCGCCCTTGGCGCCGTATCGCATCAGTTTCATTTTCGCTTCCTTGTGAGTGATCAGTTGGACCAGCCGCCGTCGATGATCTGCGCCGTGCCGGTGGTGAAGCCGGATTCGTCCGACGCGAGATACACCGCCAGCGCGGCGATCTCCGCGGTCGTGCCCACGCGCCCCATCGGCTGGCGCGCCACGAACCAGGCCTCGGCCTGTTCGAGCGTCTGGTTGGTCGATTTTGCGAGTGCGGCCATCCGCTCGCGCAGCGACGGCGATTCGACCGTGCCCGGGCAGATCGCGTTGCAGCGCACGCCGCGGGTGATGAAGTCGGCTGCGATCGACTTCGTCATGCCGATGACGGCCGCCTTGGTCGCGCCATAGACGAAACGGTTCGGCGCGCCCTTGATGCTGCCGGCGACCGACGCCACGTTGATGATCGAGCCGTTGCCTTTGCCCGTGGCGGCGGATTCGAGCATCGCCGGCAGGAACGCGCGGGTCATGCGGTACATCGCCCGCACGTTCAGGTCGAACGAGAACTCGAAGGCCTTCTCGTCGCAGTCGAGGATCGTGCCGGCATGCACGTAGCCGGCACCGTTGAACAGGATCTGCACCGCGCCGGCGGCCTGCGCCGCGGCGGTCACCGCGTTGGCGTCGGTCACGTCGAGCAGGCGGGTCTGGCAGCCGGTCGCCTTCGCGAGGTCGGCGAGCAGCGCCTCGTTGATGTCGGTGGCGATCACGCGCGCACCTTCGCGCGCGAAGGCCTCGGCAGTGGCGCGGCCGATGCCCTGGCCGGCGGCGGTCACGAAGGCGGTCTTGCCCTGAAGTCGTTGGGTCATGTCTGCAAGCTTTCGGGTTGATTCATCGGGAAAGGATCAGGCCGCCCTGCGCACCGGCCGGCGGCGCAGCGCGGGCGGCTTGAGGCGCGCGCGGGCGTCGACCGGCTTGGCGCTGGCGATGCTGGCGGTGTAGCGGTCGTGCGAGTTCTGCAAGTGCGTGGCCATCGCACTGCGCGCGGCCTCGGGCGAGCGGCTGGCGATCGCGTCGATCACCGCGAGGTGCTCGTCGATCGCGGCGCGCCAGCTGCGCTCGGTCTCGAAGTGGCTGATCAGCTGCTCGGCCAGCGGGTTGTGGCGCTCGTCGTGCAGCTCGCCGACGATGCGCACCAGCACCGAGTTCTCGGACGCCTCGGCAATGCGGGCGTGGAACAGCCGGTCGCCCTGCCAGGCGAGCAGGCCGCTGTCCAGCTCCTGCTGCATCAGGGCGACGGCGTTGCGCAGCCCGGCGATCTGCGCCTTCTTCATGTGCTGCGCGGCGTGCGCGGCCAGGCCGCTCTCGATGACCTGGCGGGCGCGGATGGTCTCGAGCGGTCCCTCCGCGCCGACGTGGTGGGTGCGCGGCGCGTCGTCCGGCGGCAGCACGTAGATGCCCGAGCCCATCCGCACCTCGACCAGCCCCTCGACCTCCAGCGCGATCAGCGCCTCGCGCACCGAGGGGCGCGACACTCCGAGCTGCAGCGCCAGGTCGCGCTCGGGCGGCAGCCGCGAGCCGACCGCGTATTCGCCGCGCTCGAGCAGGCCGCGCAGCTGGTCGGCGATCTGGCGGTAGAGGCGGCGGGGTTCGATGGTCTGGATCGGCATGACGGCGACAGTGGAGGGCGGGCCCGCGGTCAAGTGGCCTGACCAATTTCGGTAAAGAATAGTGGATGCTGCCGGATCGGGTCAACATCGGGTTTCCCCGGCCCTGTACCTGCGGTCCCCGGGGGCCGAACAACGCTGCCGGCGCGCCAGCTCGCAGCCATCAGAATTCCACGCATGGAACAACCCGAGCCGCCACCGCATTCTTCCCCCTTGTCGAGCGGCGCCCCGCGCGCGCCCGTCACGCGCCGCAGCCGCTGGCTCGGCAGCCTCGTCGCGCTGCTCGCGCTCGGTGCGATCGGGTGGTGGGCGTGGCACCTGACGCACCCCGCGACGACCGCTGGCGCGTCAGGCGCGTCGGCCCCCGGCGGCGCTCCCGGCGCACGGGGCCCGGGAGGCGGCCGCGGCGGTCCCCCGAGCACGGTCGGCGTCGCGGTCGCGAAGCGCGCCGACATTCCCGTGATCATCGAGGCGCTGGGCACGGTGCTGCCGGTCGCCAGCGTCACGGTCCAGCCGCAGGTCTCCGGCGTGTTGACCCAGGTCCTGTTCAAGGAAGGTCAGATGGTGCGCAAGGGCGAGCTGCTCGCGACGATCGCGCCGGAGCCGTTCGAGATGGCGCTGCAACAGGCCACCGGCGCGCGCCTGCGCGACGAGGCGCAGCTGCAGGCCGCGCAGGTCACGCTGCAGCGCTACCAGACGCTGCTCGCGCAGGACTCGATCGCGCGCCAGGACGTCGACACCCAGGCCGCGCTGGTCAAGCAGCTGCAGGGCACCGTGACGATCGACCGGGCCAACGAGGGCACCGCCCGGCTCAACCTCGGCTACACCCGCATCGTCGCGCCGATCTCGGGCCGCGTCGGCCTGCGACCGGTCGATGCCGGCAACTCCATCAGCACCAATACCACCGGCGGCGTCGCGCTGATCACGCAGGTCGCGCCGATCGATGTCGAGTTCGCGATCCCGCAGGACCGCGTGCCCGAGATCCAGGCGCGCAGCGGCGGCGGCGCGACGCTCGCGGTCGCCGCGTGGGACCGCTCGCGCACCCGCCAGCTCGACACCGGCACGTTCTCGACGCTGGACAACCAGATCGACACGACCACCGGCACCGTGAAGGCCAAGGCGCGCTTCGCCAACGCGCAAGGCACGCTGTTCCCGAACCAGTTCGTCAATGCGCGGCTGCTGCTGCGCACGATCGAAGGTGCGATCGTCGTGCCGGTGACGGCGCTGCGCCACGGCCCGAGCGGCGACTTCGTCTACGTGATCAACGAGGACCGCACGGTCACGCTGCGCAACGTGACCCGCGGCGAGGCCGGCGTCGACAACGTCGCGATCACCGCCGGGCTCGCGCTCGGCGAGCAGGTCGTGACCGAAGGGGGCGACCGGCTGAAGGATGGTGCGCGCGTGCAGACGGCGGTCGACCGGCCGGCCGGCGCGGCATCGGGCGCAGCGTCCGGCGCGCGCGGGCGCCGCGGCGGCGCGGCCAGCGGTGCGTCGGGCGCGTTCGGCGACGGCGCGTCGCCGTCGGCCTCGGGCGCCCGCTGGCGCGACCGCGCGGCGAGCGCCACGCAATGACGGGCGCCGGCGCGGTGGGGGCGCGCGCATGAGCCCGTCCCGCCCGTTCATCGAGCGGCCGGTCGCGACCTCGCTGCTGATGCTGGCGATCGTGCTGGCCGGGCTGGTGGGCTTCCGCTTCCTGCCGCTGTCGGCGTTGCCGCAGGTCGACTACCCGACCATCCAGGTGCAGACGATCTACCCCGGCGCCAGCCCGGAGGTGATGAGCAACACCGTCACCGCGCCGCTCGAGCGCCAATTCGGCCAGATGTCGGGGCTGGACCGCATGGCCTCCACGAGCGCGGCCGGCGTCTCGATCGTCACGCTGCAATTCACGCTCGGCATGACGCTGGACGTGGCCGAGCAGGAGGTGCAGGCCGCGATCAACGCCGGCGGCTCGCTGCTGCCGGCCGACCTGCCGGCGCCGCCGGTCTATGCCAAGGTCAACCCGGCCGATGCGCCGGTGCTGACGCTCGCGATCACCTCCGACACGCTGCCGCTCACCGAGGTGCAGAACCTCGTCAACACGCGGCTGGCGCAGAAGGTCAGCCAGGTCAGCGGCGTGGGCCTGGTGTCGCTCAGCGGCGGGCAGCGGCCGGCGGTGCGCATCCAGGCGGACACGCAATCGCTGTCGTCCTACGGCATCGGCCTGGACACGCTGCGCACCGCCATCAGCGCCGCGAACTCCAACGCCGCGAAGGGCAGCTTCGACGGGCCGAAGCGCGCCTACACGATCAACGCGAACGACCAGCTGCTGACGGTCGACGACTACAAGAACCTGATCGTCAGCTACAAGAACGGCGCGCCGATCCGCATGATCGACGTGGCGCGGGTCGTCGAGAGCGCCGAGAACAACCAGCTCGGCGCCTGGGCCGGGACGGCGACTCCCGACGGCCGGACGCTGACCCCCGCGATCATCATGAACGTGCAGCGCCAGCCCGGCGCGAACGTGATCGCCACCGTCGACGCGATCAAGAAGCAGCTGCCCGTGCTGCAGGCCGGGCTGCCGGCGGCGCTGAAGATCGAGGTGCTGTCGGACCGCACGACCGGCATCCGCGCGTCGGTCGAGCACGTGCAGATGGAGCTGATCCTCGCGGTGGTGCTGGTCGTGCTGGTGATCTTCGCGTTCCTCGGCAGCCTGCGCGCGACGGTGATCGCCAGCATCGCGGTGCCGATCTCGCTGGTCGGCAGCTTCGGCGTGATGTACCTGCTCGGCTACAGCCTGAACAACCTGAGCCTGATGTCGCTGACGATCGCGACCGGCTTCGTCGTCGACGACGCGATCGTGATGATCGAGAACATCGCCCGCTACATCGAGGAGGGCGAGCACCCGATGGCCGCGGCGTTGAAGGGCGCGACGCAGATCGGCTTCACGATCATCTCGCTGACGGTCTCGCTGATCGCGGTGCTGATCCCGCTGCTGTTCATGGGCGACGTGGTGGGCCGCCTGTTCCGCGAGTTCGCGGTGACCCTGGCGATCACGATCCTGATCTCGGCCGTGGTGTCGCTCACGCTGGTGCCGATGATGTCGGCGCGTTGGTTGAAGCCGAAGGCCGAGCGGGACAGCCCCAAACCGCCGTCGCGCACGCAGCGCTTCTTCGGCGACGTGATGCACCGCTACGACCGATCGCTGGTGTGGGTGATCGACCACCAGGCGCTCACGCTGCTGGTGGCGCTCGCGACCCTCGCGCTGACCGTGCTGCTGTACCTGTGGATCCCGAAGGGCCTGTTCCCGACCCAGGACACCGGCCAGTTGCAGGGCCGCATCCAGGCCGCGCAGGACGTGTCGTACGCGCGCATGGCGCAGCTGCAGCAGCAGGCGGCCCGCGCGATCCTCGAGGACCCGGACGTCGAGAACCTGAGCTCGTTCGTCGGCGTCGACGCCGCCAACAACACGATGCTGCACGCCGGCAGCCTGCTGATCAACCTGAAGCCCGGCCACGGCGACCAGCAGGCCACGATGGACCGGCTGCGCGAGCGTGTCGCCAAGGTCGCGGGCGTGACGCTGGCGCTGCAGCCGACACAGGACCTCACGATCGACGCCGAGACCGGCCCGACCCAGTACCGCGTGTCGCTGGAAGGCGTGGACAGCGCGACGATCACGCTGTGGATGAACAAGCTGGTCGACCGGCTGCACGACGTGCCGCAGGTGCGCAACGTCAGCAGCGACGCCGGCGCGCAAGGCCTGGCCGCGTACATCGAGGTGAACCGCGACACCGCCTCGCGCCTGGGCGTGACGGCGAGCGCGGTCGACGATGCGCTCTACAGCGCGTTCGGCCAGCGCATCGTCTCGACGATCTTCACCGAGACCAACCAGTACCGCGTGATCCTCGAGGCGCGCCCCGGGCTGGTGGAGAACGCGCCCGACCTGGGCAAGCTGAACCTGATCACCGGCGGCGGCACCGCCACGCCGCTGTCGGCGTTCGCGACCATCACCGAGCGCCAGGCGCCGCTGCAGATCACGCACGTGGCGCAGTACCCGGCCAGCACGCTCAACTTCGACACCGCGGACGGCGTGGCGCTCGGCGCCGCGGTCGACTCGATCCGCCAGGCCGCCAAGGACATCGGCCTGCCGCCGAACGTGACGCTGACCTTCCTCGGTGCCTCCGGCGCATACGAGAAGTCGCTGTCGAACCAGCTGTGGCTGATCCTGGCGGCGGTGATCTGCGTCTACATCGTGCTCGGCGTGCTGTACGAGAGCTACGTGCACCCGCTGACGATCCTGTCGACGCTGCCATCGGCGGGCGTCGGCGCGCTTCTCGCGCTGATGCTGACCGGCAACGACCTCGGCGTGATCGGCATCATCGGCATCATCCTGCTGATCGGCATCGTCAAGAAGAACGCGATCATGATGATCGACTTCGCGATCGACGCCGAGCGTACGGAAGGCAAGAGCGCGCGCGAGGCGATCCACCAGGCGGCGCTGTTGCGGCTGCGGCCGATCCTGATGACGACGCTGGCGGCGCTGTTCGCGGCGGTGCCGCTGATGCTGAGCTGGGGGGACGGGGCGGAGCTGCGTCGTCCCTTGGGGTTGGCGATCTTCGGCGGGTTGATCGTCAGTCAGTTGCTGACCTTGTTCACTACGCCTGTGATCTATCTTGGGTTCGATCGGTTGGGTCGGCGGTTTCGCGGTTCGCGTCCGGGTGGCGATCCGGTGGCGGAGACTGCGCAGTGAGTCGCGCGTCGCGGCAGGCGGCACCCGGCAGGCGCTCATTCGGTGGCGGTCGTCGCTGCGCGCCGACTCCGCTCCGGTGCTCGCTCCGGGGCCGTCCTCGCCAACTCACTGCGCTCACTTCGTTCGCTTCGTTCAGACAGGCGCTCGGAAGTCAGTTCACGAGCGCGCTGCGCGCGCCGGCCCCGAAGCTGCGCTCCTCACCGCCACCCAAATCGCCCCTGCCGGGTGCCGCCTGCCGCGACCCCCACCACCTGAGCGTTTCGGACCCGCTTCCACGGTTGCAGCAAAGGCGCGGTCGGGTGCGCTGCGCCGCGCCTGGGAGGCGTCGAGCAGCGCAGGGCGTGTGGCCGCGCGCGCAGCGCGCTCGTGAACTGACTTCCGAGCGCCTGTCTGAACGAAGCGAACGGAGTGAGCGCAGTGAGTTGGCGAGGAGGCCACGCGCCCGAGCAGCGCAGAGCAGTCGCCGCGCAGCGGCGGCCGCCTCCGCGGCGCGGCGCAGCGTACCCGACCGCGCCTTTGCCGCTCAGACCTGCGCAGGCAACCCGTGAATCTGTCGGCCCCCTTCGTCCGCCGCCCCATCGGCACCGTGCTGCTGACAGTGGGCATCGCGTTGGCAGGAATAGGCGCGTTCTTCGCGCTGCCGGTCTCGCCGCTGCCGCAGGTCGACTTCCCGGTGATCTCGGTCAGCGCCAGCATCCCCGGCGCGAGCCCGGACACGATGGCGACGAGCGTGGCGACACCGCTCGAACGGCGCCTGGGGACCATCGCCGGGGTCAACGAGATCACCTCGTCGAGCGGCACGGGCTCGACCCGCGTGACGTTGCAGTTCGACCTGAGCCGCAACATCGACGGCGCCGCGCGCGAGGTCCAGGCCGCGATCAACGCGAGCCGGGTCGACCTGCCCGCCACGTTGCGCAGCAATCCGACCTACCGCAAGGTGAACCCGGCGGCGGCGCCGGTGATCATCCTGGCGCTCACGTCCAAGACCAAGACGCCGGGGCAGATCTACGAGTCGGTCTCCAACATCGTGAGCCAGCGGCTGTCGCAGGTCGACGGCGTCGGCGACGTGGAGATCGGCGGCGGCTCGCTGCCGGCGGTGCGGATCGAGTTGAACCCGTTCGCGCTGAACAAGGTCGGCATCAGCACCGAAGACGTGCGCGCCGCGATCCAGGCCAGCAACGCGAACCGGCCGAAGGGCATTGTCCAGGGCGACGACCGCCGGCTGCAGATCTACACCCAGACGCCGGCGCTGCGTGCGAGCGACTACGCGCCGATGGTGATCGCGTGGCGCAATGGTGCGGCGGTGCGGCTGCAGGATGTGGCGCAGGTCGTCGACGGCGTCGAGGACACCCGCACCCTCGGTCTGTTCAACGGCGAGCCGGCGATCATCGTCCTGGTCACGCGGCAGCCGTCGGCCAACGTGATCGAGACTGTCGACGCGGTGCGCGCGCTGCTGCCCGAACTGCAGGCCGACCTGCCGGCCGACGTGACGCTGCAGGTCGCCACGGACAGCACCAATTCGATCCGCGCCTCGTTGCACGAGGTCGAACTCACGCTGGTGATCTCGGTGCTGCTGGTCGTGCTGGTCGTCAGCCTGTTCCTGCGCAGCGTGCGCGCGACCATCGTGCCGGCGGTCGCGACCGTGGTGGCGCTGCTCGGCACCTTCGGCGTGATGTACCTGCTCGGCTTCTCGCTGAACAACCTGTCGCTGATGGCGCTGACCGTCGCGACCGGCTTCGTCGTCGACGATGCGATCGTCGTGCTCGAGAACACCAGCCGCCACATCGAGGCCGGCATGGCGCGCATGCAGGCCGCGCTGCTCGGCGCCAAGGAGGTCGGCTTCACGGTGCTGTCGATCAGCGTGTCGCTGGTGGCGGTGTTCATCCCGCTGCTGTTCATGGGCGGTCAGCAGGGGCGGCTGTTCAAGGAGTTCGCGGTCACGCTGTCGGCCGCGGTGCTGATCTCGCTGGTGATCTCGCTGACCACCACGCCGATGATGTGCGCGTGGCTGCTGAAGCCGGGCGGCGCGCAGACCAAGCCACCGGGGCGCGTGGCACGCGTCGCCGAGCGCGGCTACCAGTGGGTGTGGCGGCGCTACGAGGCCAGCCTCGATTGGGCGCTGGCCAGCAAGGCGCTGGTGATGTTCATCCTGCTGGCGGTGATCGGCCTGAACGTCTACCTGTTCGCGGTCGCCCCCAAGGGCTTCTTCCCGCAGCAGGACACCGGCCAGCTCAACGGTGGCCTGCGCGCCGACCAGAGCATCTCGACCAAGGCGATGGGCGAGAAGCTGCGCCAGGTCGTCGACATCGTGCGCAAGGACCCGGCCGTCTCCACCGTCGTCGGCTTCACCGGCGGGGGCCGCGCCGGCGGTGGCTTCATGTTCGTCAACCTGAAGCCGCTCGGGCGCGGCGCGGGCCAGCGCACCGACACCGGCCTCGCGGTGATCGCGCGGCTGCGCCCGCAACTCGCGCGCGTCACCGGCCTGTCGATCTTCCTGAACCCGGTGCAGGACGTGCGCTCCGGCGGCCGTTCCAGCAATTCGACCTATCAGTACACGCTCAAGAGCGACAACAACCAGGCCCTGAAGACCTGGGCGGCGCGGCTCAACGACGAGATGAAGCTGCAGCCGGTGCTGACCGACGTCGACACCGACCAGCAGGAGAACGGCGTGCAGACGGTCGTGAAGGTCGACCGCGACGCCGCGAAGCGCCTGGGCGTCAGCTCGAACGCGATCGACTCGGCGCTCTACAACGCGTTCGGCCAGCGCCAGGTCGCGACGATCTATACCGAGCTGAACCAGTACCACGTGGTCATGGAATGGGCGCCCGGCTACACCACCAGCCCGAACGCGCTGGCCGACATCTACGTCCCCGCCACGCGTCTGGCCACGAGCGGCGGGCAGACCGTCGCGGTCGAGAGCACGGCGGCGTCGACCGCCGCGACGAGCGGCACGTCCTCGTCGACCACCCCCGCGGTCTCGGCCAATCCGGGCGTCAAGGGCGCGTCGACCGGCAGCGTGCTGGCGAACAGCGTGACCAACCTCGTGCCGCTCGCGACCATCGCCTCGTTCGCCGAGGAGTCGACCGCGACCTCGGTCAACCACCAGGACACCGAACTCGCCACGACGATCTCGTTCAACCTCGCCCCCGGCGCGACGCTCGACCAGGCCCGCGACGCGATCAAGACCGCCGAGGCCAACATCGGCCTGCCGACCAGCGTGCGCGGCGACTTCGCCGGCAGCGCCGCGAGCGCGCAGCAGTCGAACAGCCAGCAGACGCTGCTGATCGTCGCCGCGATCGTCGTGATCTACCTCGTGCTCGGCATCCTGTACGAGAGCCTGGTGCACCCGGTCACGGTGCTCAGCACGCTGCCGTCGGCCGGCGTCGGCGCGGTGCTGGCGCTGCTGATGTTCAGGATGGAGTTCTCCATCATGGCGTTGATCGGCGTGTTCCTGCTGATCGGCATCGTCAAGAAGAACGCGATCCTGATCATCGATTTCGCGCTCGAGGCCGAGCGCTCACGCGGACTGAGCCCGCTCGAGGCGGTGCGCGAGGCCTGCCTGCTGCGCTTCCGCCCGATCCTGATGACCACGCTCGCCGCCGCACTGGGCGCGTTGCCGCTCGCGATCGGCTTCGGCGAGGGCTCGGAGCTGCGCCAGCCGCTGGGCATAGCGATCATCGGCGGGCTGATCGCCAGCCAGTTGCTGACGCTGCTGACCACCCCGGTCGTCTACCTGCTGCTCGACAAGCTGCGTCGCCGCGGCGCCGACGAACGCCACCTCAGTCGCGGCATCGACCCGACGCCGACCCCTGCGAACGCCCCATGAAGACACCCCTGCTCGTGCTCACCGCGATGGCCGCCGCGCTGCTGGCGGCCTGCGCCTCCCCTCCGTACCGGGTGCCCGAGGTCACGACGCCCGCAGCCTTCAAGGAGGCGCCGGCCGCCGACGCCGGCTGGTTCCCGGCCGCGCCGGCCGACACGCTGGACCGCGGCCCGTGGTGGGAGCTGTTCGGCGACGCCGAGCTGAGCCGGCTGACCGCGCAGGTCGAGGTCTCGAACCAGAACGTCGCCGCCGCGGTGGCCGCGTACGCGCAGGCGCAGGCGCTGGTGGCGCAGGCGCGCGCGTCGCTGTTCCCGCAAATCACGCTCGACGGCAGCGCGCAGCGCAGCGGCGGGCGCGGCGCGAGCAGCAGCGGCAATGACTTCCGGCTCGGTGTCGGTGCGAGCTGGGCGCCGGACGTGTGGGGGTCGCTTCGCCTGGCCGCGCAGGGCGCGCAGGCGAGCGTGCAGGCGAGCGCCGCCGACCTGGCCGCGGCGCGCCTGTCGGCGCAGGGCGAACTGGCGACCAACTACTTCTCGCTGCGCGACGCCGACACCGAGCTCGAGCTGCTGCGGCGCACGGTCACGGCCTACCAGCGCGCCGTGACGATCACGCAGAACCGCTACACCGCCGGCATCGCACCGCGCACCGACCTGCTGCAGGCGCAGACCCAGCTCGCCAACGCGCAGGCCGATCTCGCCAGCCTGACCAGCACCCGCGCGCAACTCGAGCACGCGATCGCGGTGCTGATCGGCAAGGCGCCGGCCGAATTCTCGATCGCGCCGACGACCTGGAACATGGCCGTGCCGGCGGTGCCGCTGGTCGTGCCGTCGGAACTGCTGCAGCGCCGGCCGGACATCGCCTCGGCCGAGCGCGCCGTCGCGGTCGCCAACGCGAACATCGGCATCCAGCGGTCGGCCTACTTCCCGAGCTTCGGCCTGAGCGCGTCGCTCGGCAACTCGACCAGCCGCATCGGCGACCTGTTCAACGCCTCGACCACGCTGTGGTCGGTCGGCCTGTCGGTCGCGCAGACGCTGTTCGATGCGGGCGCGACCCGCGCGAAGGTCGCGGGTGCCGAGGCCGCCCGCGACGCGGCCGTGGCCCGCTACCGCCAGACCGTGCTGACGGCGTTCCAGGCAGTCGAGGACCAGCTCTCGGTCACGCGCGCGCTCGCCGAGCAGGCGGGCCTGCGCAAGGCCGCGTCCGAAGCCGCCGACCTGACCGAGAAGCAACTCCTCAACCGCTATCAGGCCGGCCAGGTGAGCTACACCGAAGTCGTCACGGCGCAGGCGTCGGCGTTGAACGCGCGTCGCACGCTGGCGCAACTGGCGGCGAGCCGTCAGGCCGCGGCGATCGCACTGATCCAGGCGCTCGGTGGCGGCTGGCATGCGCCGGCCTTGAACTAGAGCCCCAGCGCAGCCTTCATCCTCTGCGCGGTCATCGGCAGGCGCTGCTGCGGCCAGGCGTTCACCGCGGCGACCATGCGCGCGTTGCGTGGCGCCGTGCGGCCGAGCGATTCGGCCAGCCGCACGACCTCGCCGCACAGCGCGTCGATCTCGGTGGTGCGGCCGGCCGCCAGGTCGTCGGCCATGCTCGAACGGGCCTTCGGATCGATGCGCAACATGCGCGCGGCGATCAGCTTGAACAGCGGCGTCGGCAGCCGCAGCAGCTGCGGGATGCGGTGTGCCGGCAGCGCACCGACCTGGGCCGGCGCGATGCCGGCCTGCTTCAGCAGGCCGAGCGCCTCGGTCTGCAATGCGGCCAGGCACAGGCGGTAGCCGCGGTCCATCAGCTGTGCGCGCAGCGGCAAGCCCGAGAGCGCGTTGACCGGGTTGTTCAAGTTCAGCAGCAGCTTGCCCCACTGCACCGCGCGCAGGTCGGCATGCAGTTGCAGCGGCAGGCCGGCACGGGCGAAGTCGGCCGCGAGCGCGCGCAGCGCGGGGTCGTCCTGGGCCGCGAGCGTGCCGGTGGTGCCGCGGTGGTAGTGGCCCGGCCCGATCTCGGCGACGTTGTAGGGCACCATGCCGGCCAGCCAGCGCAGCGACGGTGCGGCGCCGCGGCCGACGAGCGCGTTCGACAACCCGTTCTGCATCGACACCACCGGCGTGCCGGCGGGCAGCGCAGCGGCCAGCATGGCGGCGGCCTCCGCGCTCGCGCCGCTCTTCACCGCGAGCAGCACCAGCCGGGGCAGGATGCCGGTGGGCATGCGTTCATGCAATTGCAACGCGGCCGCGTCGATGTGCTGGCTGCCGCCGTCGAGATCGGAGACGGTGAGCCCGTGGGTACGCAACGCATCGAGCACCCGCGGCCGCCCGACGAGGACCACCGGCACGCCGGCCGCCTGCAGGCAGCCGCCGAGGTAGCAGCCGATCGTGCCGGCCCCCATCACGAGAACGGGTGCGGCGGTGTGGGGGTCGGTCATGGCGGCATGCTAACCAGCGCGTGCCCCGGGGCAAGACCCTAGGCCGGGTGTCACGGTGCTCGGTCAGAATTCCCCGCTGTTTCTCGGAGCCCTCGATGGAAAAGACCTGGTTGAAGCAGTACCCCGCCGGCGTGCCGGCCGAGATCGACGTCGAGCAGTACGGCTCGCTGGTCGCGCTGTTGGACGAGAGCTTCAAGAAGTACGCCGGCCGCATGGCGTACAAGTTCATGGGCAAGACGATCACCTTCGCGCAGGTCGACGACGCCTCGCGCGCGCTGGCGGCCTACCTGCAGGCGCAGGGCCTGGCGAAGGGCGACCGCGTCGCGATCATGATGCCCAACGTGCCGCAGTACCCGGTCGCGGTCGCCGCAGTGCTGCGCGCCGGCTATGTCGTCGTCAACGTCAATCCGCTGTACACGCCGCGCGAACTCGAGCACCAGCTGAAGGACTCCGGCGCGAAGCTGATCATCATGGTCGAGAACTTCGCCACCACGCTGCAGCAGGTGCTGGCCGCGGTGCCGACCCAGAAGATCGTGATCACCGCGCTCGGCGACATGCTCGGCTTCCCGAAGTCCGCCATCGTGAATTACGTGGTGCGCAAGGTGAAGAAGATGGTGCCGGCCTACAGCCTGCCCGGCGCGGTGCGCTTCAACGCCGCGATCTCGCAGGGTCGCGGCAAGTCCTTCAAGCCCGCCACCGTGGGCCCCGACGACATCGCGGTGCTGCAGTACACCGGCGGCACGACCGGCGTCAGCAAGGGCGCGGTGCTGCTGCACCGCAACCTCGTCGCCAACATCCTGCAGGCCGAGGCCTGGTATCAGCCGGCGCTGAAGAAGATCCCGGCCGGCCAGCAGATCGTGACGATCTGCGCGCTGCCGATCTATCACATCTTCGGCTTCAACACGAACATGATGCTGAGCGCGCGCATGGGCGGCGCGAACATCCTGATCGCCAACCCGCGCGACCTGCCGAGCGTGTTCAAGGAACTCAAGGGCGAGACCTTCCACAGCTTCCCGGCCGTCAACACGCTGTTCCAGGCGATGGCGCACCACCCCGAATTCAGCAGCGTCGACTGGAGCGGGCTGGTGATCTCGGTCGGCGGCGGCATGGCGGTGCAAAGCGCCACCGCGAAGCTCTGGCTCGAGAAGACCGGCTGCCCGATCGTCGAGGGCTACGGCCTGTCCGAGACCTCGCCGTCGGCCACCTGCAACCCGGTCGACAGCACCGCGTACAGCGGCAACATCGGCCTGCCGATGCCGAACACCGAGCTGAAGCTGCTCGACGACGACGGCAACGAGGTGCCGCTGGGCACGCCGGGCGAGATCGCGATCAAGGGCCCCCAGGTGATGGCCGGCTACTGGCAGCGCCCGGACGAGACCGCCAAGGTGATGACGCCCGACGGCTTCTTCCGCAGCGGCGATATCGGCATCGTCGACGAGCGCGGCTACTTCAAGATCGTCGACCGCAAGAAGGACATGATCTTGGTCAGCGGCTTCAACGTCTACCCGAACGAGGTCGAGGACGTGGTCACGCAGATGCCCGGCATCCTCGAATGCGCGGCGGTCGGCATCCCGGACGCCAAGGCCGGCGAGGCGGTCAAGCTGGTGATCGTGCGCAGCAATCCGGCGGTCACCGAGGCCGACGTGCGCGCCTACTGCGAGGCCAACCTCACCGGGTACAAGCGACCCAAGGTCGTCGAGTTCCGCAACGAGCTGCCGAAGACGAACGTCGGCAAGATCCTGCGCCGGGAATTGCGCGACAAGGCGTGACAGTGACGCCTGTCACGCATCGTGCCGCCGTGGCAACGCGGCCCGGCACTGCGGCACGCCTTTGTAGCGATGGTGCTGATACATTCGCGCTGATCGCCCGGCCCCCGCACGCCGGGCGCGCGGCGTCAATGGGACATCACAGGTGATCTGGGCCAAGACCGAAGCAGGGCGAACGGAAATCCAGGCGCGTGCGCTCGTGAAGGAGCGCGCGCAGCGCAACCTGCTGCTTGTCATCGACGGCGTCAAGACCGAGGAGATGCTGCTGGCCAACCTGGCCGGCATCAGCGCCGACGATTTTGCCGCGCTGCAGTCGCTCGGGTTGATCGTGCCGATCGCGCCGCCGGTGGGCCGCTCGGGCGCGGCGCCGGCCCATCGACCGGGCGTTGCCGCGGCGCCCGCCGCGCCGGCCGAACCGGTGGTGCTCGACTACGCGCAATTCACCGCGGCGCTGACGCAGATGATCTCGAAAGAGCTCGGCCTGCGCGGTTTCGTGCTGACGCTGGCGGTCGAGAAGGCCGGCACGATCGAGGAACTGCAGGCCGTCGCGCAGCGCACGTTGGCGCAGATCGCCGAGCGCAAGGGCGAAGCGGTCGCTGCCGCCGCGCGGCGCACGTTGTACGGCGGCTGAGCGGCGCCCGACCTCCCGCCGATGTCGCGCCTGCCGATCGCTATCGTCAGCGCGATGCACGACGAACTGCGCGCGTTGCTGCCGCTGTTGCGCGACCCCCAGCCGGTGCGGCTCGCCGGGCGCGACTTTCATCAAGGCACGGTCCACGGCCAGCCGGTCGTGCTGGTGCTGTCGGGCATCGGCAAGGTGGCCGCCACCACCACCGCGGCTCTGCTGCTGCACGAGTTCCAGGCCACCGAGCTGGTCTTCACCGGCGTGGCGGGCGGCTTGCGGCGCGGCGTGAAGGTCGGCGATGTCGTCGTCGCCGAGCAGCTGCTGCAGCACGACATGGACGCCTCGCCGCTGTTCCCGCGCTTCGAGGTGCCGCTGACCGGCCGCTCGCGCTTCGATGTCCACGCCGGGCTGGCCGATGCGCTGGCGGCAGCGTCGCAGCGCTGCGTCGACGATGCCGCCGCGTTGATCGGCAGCGCGCACCTGTTGAGCTTCGCCATCGAGACGCCGCTGGTGCACCGGGGGCTGGTCGTCAGCGGCGACCGCTTCGTCTCCAGCGTCGCGGCGAGCGACGAGCTGCGTCAGGTGCTTCCGGACGCGCTCGCCGTCGAGATGGAAGGTGCGGCGGTCGCGCAGGTCTGCGCCGATTTCGGCCGGCCGTTCGCGGTGCTGCGCACGATCTCCGACCGCGCCGACGACAGCGCGCATGTCGACTTCACGCGCTTCATCGAAGAGGTCGCGAGCGTCTACACGCGCGCGATCGTCGCGGACTGGCTCCAGCACCGCGTCCGCGCGTAAAGTCGGCATGTGAATGCGATCCGACCGCTGTGGCGCGCACTGCGCGCGCTGCTGCTCGCGCTGGCGGCGCTGTGGTTCTTCCTCGAGGAATTCGGCTGGCACCCGCTGGCGACATGGCTCGGCCGCTTCGCGCGCTGGGGCCCGTGGCAGCGCATGGAGGCGCGCATCGCCGCGTTGCCGCCGCGCCCGGCGCTGGTGCTGTTCCTCGTGCCGGTGCTGGCGCTGCTGCCGGTCAAGCTGCTGGCGCTGCGGTTGCTCGGCGCCGGCCAGCCACTGCTCGGCCTCGTCGTCATCCTGGCTGCCAAATTGGTGGGCACCGCGATCGGCGGACGCCTGTTCGTGCTGCTGCGGCCCCAGCTGATGACGCTGCGCTGGTTCGCCCGCGCCATGGCGCGATGGCGTTACCTGCGCCGCCGGGTGCGCCATGCATTGCTGGCATCGGCCGCATGGCAGGGACTGCGCCAGAGGGCCAGGCGCTGGCGCAGTCGTTGGCGCTCGCTGCGGCGCCGTGCGGAGGCGGGCATGCGCGAGCGCTGAGGCACACTCGGCGCATGCCGCCTCGCCTGTTCATCGATCACCCGCTGCCGCCGATCGGCAGCACGTTCGCACTGCCTCCCGGTCCGGCGCGTCACGTGCAGGTGCTGCGGCTGCAGCCCGGCGCGGCGCTGACGTTGTTCGACGGCGCCGGCGGCGAGCAGGCTGCCAGCGTCGTGCAGATGGGGCGCAGCGAGGTCACGGTTCAGCTCGGCGCGCGTGCCGACGTCGATCGCGAGTTGACGCGGCCGATTACGCTCGCGCTCGGCATGCCGGCGAACGAGCGCATGGACACCGTGATCGAGAAGGCGACCGAACTCGGCGCGGTCGCGGTTCAGCCGCTGCTGTGCGAACGCTCGGTGTTGCGCCTGAGCGGCGAGCGCGCACAGAAGAAGGTCGCGCACTGGCAGGGCGTGGCGCTGGCCGCGAGCGAGCAGAGCGGGCGCACGCGCGTCCTGCAGGTCGCGCCGGTGCGGTCGCTCGGCGAGTGGTTGCGCGAGCTGCCGGCGCCGGACGGGCGGACGCGCTGGCTGCTGAGCTTCGACGGAGCCACGCCGTTGGCATCGATGCCGTTGCCGGCCGGCGGCGTGATCTCGTTGAGCGGGCCCGAAGGCGGTCTTTCGCCGGCCGAGGAAGCGCTGGCGCGCGCCGCCGGTTTCCTGCCGGTCTCGCTGGGCGCGCGCGTGCTGCGGGCCGATACCGCACCGCTCGCACTGCTCGCCCACCTCTCGATCGGCGCCCCATGAACCTGCGACTGCTGCTGCTCACGTTTTGCCAGGGTCTCTTCCTCACCAACAACGTCACCTTCATCGCGATCAACGGCCTGGTCGGCCTCGCGCTCGCGCCGACCGCGTGGATGGCGACCTTGCCGATCACCGGCTACGTCGCCGGCGGTGCGTTGTGCGCGGGGCTCGTGGCGCGCCACCAGCGTGCGTGGGGACGCCGGCGCGCCGGCATTCAAGGAGCGCGCGATCTCGTGGGTGCTTGCCGGCGGCATCCTCGGCGCCGTCGCAGGCCCGAACCTCGCGAGCCTGACGCGCGACGCGCTGCCCGTGCCCTTCGCCGGTGCGTATGCTGCGCTGGTGGTCGTCGCGCTGCTCGCGCTGCTGACCATCTCGTTCATCGGGTTCCCGCCCTTGCCGAAACCGAGTGCCGCGGCTCCCGCCCGGCCGCTGCGCGAGATCGCCCGCCAACCGGTGTTCATCGTTGCCGGCTCGATCGTGCCGGTGACGATCGCCGGTCTGGCGATCGCCTGGCTTGCGCTGCAGCGCCGGGGTGCCCAGAATCCGGTGTCAACCTGAGGAGTGCTGCAATGAGCTTGCTTGATTCGGTGATCGGCGCCCTGGCGAACGCCCAACCCGGAGCCCAGCCCCCCTCGCCCGGCGCCACGCAGGGCACCGCGGGCTCGGTCCTGTTGAGCACGGTGATCGCGATGCTGGCCAACGGCCAGCAGTCGCAGGGCGCGGGCGTCGGCGGGCTCGGCGACCTGATCGGCCGCTTCACGCAGGGCGGCATGGGCGACGTGATCGGCTCGTGGATCGGCCACGGCCAGAACGCGCCGATCTCGGGCGACCAGCTGTCGAACGTGCTCGGCGCCGACACGATTGGCCAGATCGCCGCGCAGTTGGGCCTGTCGCATGGCGAGGCCGCCAGCCAGTTGGCGCAGATGCTGCCCGAGGTCGTGAACCGGCTGACGCCGGAGGGTCAGGCGCCCGGCGAGGGCCTTGGCGACGACATGGGTGCGCTGCTCGGTCAGCTGACCGCGCGGCGCTAGACCTTGTTGCGGGCCGAACCGGCGACCAGGTCGAAGCGGAACAGCCGGCACTCGATCGGCCCGTTCCACATCGGCACGCGGCGTGATTCCTTCAGGCGCATCGCGCTCGGCAGCTTCATGTCGGGGCTGAGCACGTAGGCGGTCCAGCCCGCCGGGTGCTGGGTGTAGGCACGCTTCCAGTGCGCGGACAGGCGCGGGAAGAAGTCGCTCGGGGTGTCGCGGTCTTCCGCCGAGTCGCGCGCCGCCTTGCCGCCGACCTCGATCCGTTCGCCGTACGGCGGGTTGATCATCAGCGTACCGGGGAGATCGGCGGGCAGCTCCGGGGCGGGACGCTCCAGCGCATCGCCGCCGTTGAACGTGATCGCGTTCAGCACGCCCGCCCGCTCGGCGTTGCGGCGCGCGAAGTCGACCATCCGGAACGACACGTCGCTGGCGAAGATCGGCACCGCGCTCGCGTGGATGCGTGCCGTAGCAAAGCTGCGCAGGCGCTGCAGTTCGGCGCGCTGTTCGTCGCCGATGAACGGCAACAGTCGCTCGAACGCGAAGCGCCGCTTCAGCCCGGGCGCGATGCCGCAGGCGATCTGCGCGGCCTCGATCGCGATCGTGCCCGAGCCGCAGCACGGGTCGTGCAATGCGCCGCCGGCTTCCTTGGTGCCGCGCCAGCCGGCGGCGGCGAGCATCGCGGCGGCCAGCGTCTCCTTCAGCGGCGCGTCGCCCTTGTCCTCGCGCCAGCCGCGCTTGAACAGGGACTCGCCCGAGCTGTCGACATAGATCGTCGCTTCGAGCTCGCCGAGGTGCAGCACGATCTGCAGATCGGGGTGGCGGGTGTCGACGCTCGGGCGTTCGCCGGTCGCGTCGCGCAGCAGATCGCAGACGGCATCCTTCACCCGCAGCGCCGCGAAGTTCAGGCTCTTCAGCGGCGACCGGTGTGCGGTGGTGTCGACACGCAGCGTGTGCTGTGGCGTGATCCACTGCGTCCAGTCGACGCTGTGCGCGAGTTCGTAAATGTCGTTCTCGACCCGGTACGAGCCGTGCGCCACCTCGATCAGCACGCGCTGCGCCAGCCGGCTTTCGAGGTTCAGCGTCATCACCTCCAGCGGGTCGCCTTCGAGCGCGACGCCGCCGCGCGCCTGATGCACGCGCGCCTTCGGCAGGATGCGTTCGATCTCTTCGGTGAGCAGCGCCTCGACGCCCGCGGCGCAGGGCAGGAACAGCGGCAACGGCATCACATCGCCTTGCGCAATTGCGTCGGCGCGATCTTCAGCGCGTCGCGGTACTTCGCGACCGTGCGGCGCGCGACCTGGATGCCCTGTTCGTCGAGCATCTGCGAGATCTGGCTGTCGCTCAGCGGCTTGGCCGGGTTCTCGGCCGCGACGATCTGCTTGATCAGCGCGCGCACCGCGGTGCTCGACGCGTTGCCGCCGGCCTCGGTGTTCAGCGACGAGCCGAAGAAGTATTTCAGCTCGAAGGTGCCGAACGGCGTGTTCATGTACTTCGCGGTGGTGACGCGCGAGATCGTCGATTCGTGCAGGCCGAGCTCGTCGGCGATCTCGCGCAGCACCAGCGGCTTCATCGCGATCGCGCCGTGGGTGAAGAAGTTCTTCTGGCGCTCGACGATCGCTTGCGAGACGCGCTGGATCGTGTCGAAGCGCTGCAGGATGTTCTTCATGAACCAGCGTGCTTCCTGCAGCCGCGAGTTCAACCCGGCGCCGGCGCCGTTCAGGGCGTCGGGCGCGCTGCGCGAGCCGGGGCCGCGCTGCGCGCGGATCGCGTTGGCGTACAGGTCGTTGATGCGCAGCTTGGGCATCACGTCGGGGTTGAGCGTGACCTTCCAGCCGCGGCCGGCCTTCTGCACGATCACGTCGGGGATGATGATGTTCGCCTCGGCGCGAGCGAACTGGCGGCCCGGCTTGGGCTCGAGCGCGACGATCAGGCCCTGCGCCTCGCGCAGCATGTCCTCGTCGGCGCCGGTCACGGCGCAGAGCTTCTTCAGGTCGCGGCGCGCCAGCAGTTCGAGGTGCGACTTGCAGACGATGATCGCGACCATCTGCGCCTCGCTGCGCGGCAGCAGGCGCAATTGCAGCGTCAGGCATTCGGCGAGGTCACGCGCGCCGACGCCGGTCGGCTCCATGCTCTGCAGGTAGCGCAGCCCGCATTGCAGGCGTTCCAGCAGTTCCTCGCGCTGTTCGGCATCGTCGCCGGCGAGTTGCGATGCGATGTCTTCGAGCGGGTCGTCGAGGTAGCCGTCGTCGTTCAGCGACTCGATCAGCACCATCACCGCGGCCGCGTCGGTCGCCGGCAGGCGCAGGCTGGACAGTTGCTCGCGCAGGTGGTCCTGCAGGCTCGGGATCGCGGTATCGCGGTCGGCCCCGTCGAAGTCATCGCCATCGGGGCTGGCGCTGCTCTTGCCCGGGGTTTCGCGGATGCCGTCGAAGTCCTCGCGCTCGGTGCCGTTCTCCCAGTCGTCGCGCTCGGTGGCGCCGAACTCGGCGGCGTCCAGCGGCGCGGCGGCCTCGTCGCTGGCGCCGACGCCGTCGCCGCCGGTCTCGGCAGCGCGCTCGGTCTCGCGCTCGCCGACCCGCTCGGCCACCGTCGTGCGCTCGACCAGCGGCTCGAACGCCGGGCCGTCGTCGCCATCGGTTTCGAGGAACGGGTTCTGCTCCAGCATCTGCTCGACTTCCTGGTGGAGCTCGAGCGTGGAAAGCTGCAGCAGCCGGATTGACTGCTGCAGCTGGGGCGTCAGCGCGAGGTGCTGGGACAGCCGGAACTGCAATGTCGGCTTCATCTCGGCCTACATGCGGAAGTGTTCGCCGAGGTAGACCTTGCGCACGTCGGGGTTGTCGACGATCTCGGTCGGCGTGCCCTCGGCCAGTACACGCCCCTCGCTGATGATGTAGGCGCGGTCGCAGATGCCCAGCGTCTCGCGCACGTTGTGGTCGGTGATCAGCACGCCGATGCCGCGGCTCTTCAGGAAGCCGATGATCCGCTGGATCTCGATCACCGCGATCGGGTCGACGCCGGCGAACGGCTCATCGAGCAGGATGAAGCGCGGCTGCGTCGCCAGCGCCCGCGCGATCTCGACGCGGCGGCGCTCGCCGCCCGACAGCGCCGGCGCCGGCGAGGCGCGCAGCTTGTCGATCGACAGGTCGTGCAGCAGCCCGTTGAGCAGTTCGTCGATCACGGCCGGCTTCAGCGCCTTGCCGTTCGCATCCACCTGAAGTTCGAGCACCGCGCGCACGTTCTCCTCGACCGTCAGCTTGCGGAAGATCGAGGCCTCCTGCGGCAGGTACGACAGGCCGAGCCGCGAGCGCCGGTGGATCGGCAGCCGCTCCACGCGCTCACCTTCGATCGTGATCTCGCCGGCGTCGGCCCGGACCAGGCCGACGATCATGTAGAAGCTCGTCGTCTTGCCCGCGCCGTTCGGCCCGAGCAGCCCGACCACCTCGCCACTGCGCACCGACAGGTGCACGTCCTTGACGACGGTGCGTGCGCCGTAGGACTTGCGCAGGCCGGAGGCTTCGAGCCGGTGCTCGCGAACGGCGTTCGGGTCCAGGCCGGAGACGGTCAACGCTTGTCCTTCCCGGCGGCTGCGGGTGCGGGCGCGGAGGCACCCAGCGCGGGGCTTGTCTTCAGCGGCGCCGAGGCGGCCATCGCGGCGGCGGCTTCGATCTCGGCGGCAGCCTCGGTGCCCTGGCGAGGTGTGATCACCGAGGTGATGCGGCCGTTCGGATTGGCGGCGGTCGGCTTGGCGCCGCCGGTGACCGTGGTCTTCTCGGTCGTCGCGTCGTAGGTGATCAGGTTGCCGGCGATCTCGCTGGCCGGCGTGGCGCCGCGCAGCTGGCGCAGCTGCGCGCCGTTGACGAAGCGCACCACGTTGGTCCGGCCGTCGAACTCGAGGCGCTCGGCCTCGCCTTCCCAGTATTCGTCGACGCCGTCGCGTTTCTGCCGGAAGGTGGCCGGCTTGCTCGAACTGCCCAGCGCCACCGCGGTGTAGTAGCCGCTCGGCAGCTCCCGCACCTCGACGCGGGCGGCGCGGATCACCATCGTGCCCTGGCTGATCACGACGTTGCCGTCGTAGGTGACGACCTGCTGGCGGGTGTCGATCAGGCCCTCGCGGTCGGCGGCGATGTTGATCTTCTGCAGCCGGTCACTCCGCTCGGCCTGCGCCACCGGCGCCCCCAGCAGCAATGCGGCCAGGCACGACAGGCCGGCCGCGGATCGGCGGATCGAAGGGGGGAGGCGGAAGTGGGTCATAAAGGGCATGAAACTTGCAGGCCATTCTAGCCGACGTGGTTTCATGCCCGGCGCGCCGACCGCCCGGGTCGATCCGACGGATCGGGGGCGGAGCGCGAGAAATGTCGCACTTGAAGCCCTGGTTGGCGCCAGGGCTCTGCAGCGTATCAGCTGCTCAGGCATTCCTTCATGAATGCCTTGCGCTCGTCGCCCTTCGCGGCCTTGGCCTTCGGGTCGGCATTGCAGGCCTTCATCTTTTCCTGCTGGGTCGCCTTCTTGGCCGACAGGCAGGTCTTCATGAACGCCTTGCGCTCGTCGCCTTTCTTGTCGCCGGCGTCCTTGTTGCACTCGGCCATCTTGGTCTGCTGCTTGCCCATCGGCGCGCTGGCACCCTTGGCCATGTCGGGCGCTTCCTTGTGGGTGGTCGCGAAGGCCGAGGTGGAGAGGCAGGCCACGGACAGGGCCAGAACGGTCATCAGGTGTTTCATCGGGGCTCCTCAGGAGTCTGTTGAAGTGGGGCAGGGCGCCGGCGGACATTGAAGCATGGGGCCGATGTGCCAGCAAGGGCACAACGCCGCCGGCTGTCTCGTGGTGGACACGAGCGTGTGCCGCTGCTCTCGCTTACAGGATGCGCCGCGGATGGGCGAGCGCTTCGTGCGCGACGTGCAGGCGCCGGACCAGCACGCGGATGAATGCCTCGTCGAACAGGTGCTTGCAGCCCGGGCTCACCTGCACCAGCGTGTCGGGGGTGAACGAGATCGTCGTCGCCGGCTCGCTGACCAGCACGTCGGTGCTGTGCCGCTTGAGTTCCGGGTTCGGCGCGAGGTAGGCCATCTCGCCGACCGAGGTGCCCGGCCCCAGCTTGGCGACCCGCTTGCCGTCGCGGAACACCTCGACCTCGCCTTGCGCGAGGATGTGGAAGCTGTTGCCTTCCTCGCCCTTGCGGTACAGCGCGTGGCCGAAATGGAAGCGCTGCCACTTCGCGCGATGCACCACCTCCCACAACTCCACGTCGCCGAAGCTCGAGAAGAAGTCGAGCGTGCGCAGCAGGTTGAAGCGCTCGGAATCGAGCACGCCCTGCAGCTGCCCGCGCGGCACCTGCTGGTTGGTGATCAGCGCCGACAGCGCCTGCGCGAACTCCTCCCAGTTGGCATAGCGCTGCTCCGGCTGCTTGGCCAGCGCGCGCTGGATCGTCGCGTCCAGCGCCGGGCTCACGCCGTCGCGCAGCGAGGCCAGCGAGGCCGGCTTGATGTGGTAGATCTGGTGCATCATGGCCGACTGCACCTGCGCATCGAACGGCGGCCGCCCGGCGATCAGCTGGTAAAGCACGGCGCCGAGCGAGTACATGTCGGCACGGCAATCGAGGGCGCTGCCGTCGAGCTGCTCGGGCGACATGTACGCCAGCGAGCCGACCCGGTAGATCTGGGTCGTGTCGGCCGACAGGTTCAACACGCTGCCGAAGTCGCTGATCTTCACGTCCGTGACCGCGCCGTTGGTCAGCACCGCCAGCAGGTTGGCCGGCTTCACGTCGCGGTGGATCAGGCCCTGGCGGTAGACGTAGCCGAGCGCCATCGCGCACTTGAAGCCGATCTCGACGACCAGCTCCAGCGCGATCAGGTTGTCGGGCCGGCCGAACGGCCGCAACGTGCTGCCGGGCACGTACTCCATCACCAGGTAGGGCGCGACCGGGTCGGGCACGGCGTCGAAGATCTGCACCACGTTCGGGTGGTTCAGGCGTCCGACCAGGGCCGCCTCGGCCGCGAAGAAGCGCTCGGAATAGCGCTCGGCCGTGGCGTCGCCGCTGGCATTCGGTCGCACCCGCTTGATCGCCACGTCGATGCCCTTGAACGCGTCGTGGCACAGGAACACCTCCGCGGTTGCGCCTTCGCCCAGGCGCCGCAGCACCCGGTACTTGCCGATGTGGCTGGGCAGCGCGGGTTCGTCCGGCGGGCTGGCGGAGAAGGGCGTCGGAACGGTTTTCATGAGGCGGTCGGCAGGGCGCATCTTCGCATCGGCGCGGGGCGCGCGCTCGGCCGAACTGGCGGGCAATGTGCAACCAATCCCGCCACGTCGCCCCCCGTAGAATCGTTGGATGATCCAAGCCAAGCAGGACCTCCTCGACGCGCTCGGCGCCGCGATGGCCGAGGTCGCGCCCGGTGGCACGCTCGCCCCGGCCTTCGAATCCCCCAAGCAGGCCGCGCACGGCGACCTCGCCTGCACCGCGGCGATGCCGCTCGCCAAGGCGCTGAAGAAGAACCCGCGCGAGGTCGCGGCCGCACTCGTCGACGCGCTGAACCGCCAGCCGGCCGTGCAGCGCTGGGTCGACGCGCTCGAGATCGCCGGTCCCGGCTTCATCAACCTGCGCCTGAAGGCCGCGGCCAAGCAGGCGATCGTCGCCGAGATCGCCGCCGCCGGCCACGCCTTCGGCCGCCAGCCGGCGAAGGCCGACAAGGTGCTGGTCGAGTTCGTTTCGGCCAACCCGACCGGGCCGCTGCACCTCGGCCACGCGCGCCAGGCGGCGCTGGGCGACGCGATCTGCAACCTGTTCGAGACCCAGGGCTGGCAGGTCAGCCGCGAGTTCTATTACAACGATGCGGGCGTGCAGATCGCCACGCTCGCCAACTCGGTGCAGGCGCGCCTGCGCGGCTTCAAACCGGGCGACCCGCAGTGGCCCGAGGCTGCCTACAACGGCGAGTACATCGCCGACATCGCCGCCGATTTCCTCGCGAAGAAGACCGTGACCGCCGACGATCGCGCGTACACCGCCTCGGGCGACGTGGACGACCTCGACGGCATCCGCCAGTTCGCCGTCGCCTACCTGCGCCACGAGCAGGACCTGGACCTGCAGGCCTTCGGCGTGCGCTTCGACCACTACTTCCTCGAATCGAGCCTGTATTCGAGCGGGCGGGTCGACGACGCGGTGCAGCGCCTGATCGCCGCCGGCAAGACCTTCGAGGAAGGCGGCGCGCTCTGGTTGCGCACCACCGAATACGGCGACGACAAGGACCGCGTGATGCGCAAGTCCGACCAGACCTACACCTACTTCGTGCCCGACGTCGCCTACCACCTGCACAAGCACGAGCGCGGCTACACGAAGGCGATCAACATCCAGGGCGGCGACCACCACGGCACCGTCGCCCGGGTGCGCGCCGGCGTGCAGGCTGCGGACCGCGGCGTGCCGGCCGGCTACCCCGAGTACGTGCTGCACAAGATGGTCACGGTGATGAAGGGCGGCGAGGAGGTCAAGATCTCCAAGCGCGCCGGCAGCTACGTGACGCTGCGCGACCTGATCGACTGGACCAGCCGCGACGCGGTGCGCTTCTTCCTGCTCAGCCGCAAGGCGGACAGCGAGTTCACGTTCGACGTCGACCTGGCGCTGAAGCAGAACGACGAGAACCCGGTGTTCTACGTGCAGTATGCGCATGCGCGGATCTGCTCGGTGATCCGCAACTACATCGAGCAACGCGGCGCGCTCGACGCGACGCCGGACCTGTCGCTGCTCACCGCGCCGACCGAGGCGGCGCTGATGCTCAAGCTCGCCGAGTTCCCGGCGATGCTGGCGAACGCCGCCGCCGGCCTGGCGCCGCACGACCTGACCTTCTACCTGCGCGACGTGGCCGGCGCGTTCCACACCTACTACGCCGCCGAGCGCGTGCTGGTCGACGACGCGGCGCTGGCGCGGGCGCGCATCGCGTTGCTGATCGCGACGCGCCAGGTCATCCGCAATGCGCTCGCGGTGCTCGGCGTCGACGCGCCCGAGCGCATGGACCGCGACGCCGAATCCCGAGACAAGCTGGAAACCGCATGAGCAGCAAGCACAAGAACAACGCAGTCGGCCGCATCGCCGGGCAACGCGGCGGTTTCGCCATCGGCCTGATCATCGGCCTGCTGATCGGCCTGGCGCTGGCACTCGGCGTGGCGCTGTACGTCACCAAGGTGCCGATCCCGTTCGTCAACAAGGTGCCGCAGCGCACCGCCGACCAGGACGCGGCCGAGACCCAGAAGAACAAGAACTGGGACCCGAACAGCCCGCTCTACGGCAAGAACCCGGCCAAGCCGAACAACGCGGCCAGCGGCACCGTGGCGCCGCTGCCGTCGGTGGCCACGCCGCAGCCGGGTGCGCTGCCCGCGCCGGCGGTCACCGGCAGCGTCACGCCGCCGCCTGCTGCCCGCGCGTCCGCGCCCGCCGGCCGAGCCTCGGCGCCGGCGAGCACCCGCGACCCGGCCGCGATCCTGGCCGACAAGGCGCCGCCTCCCGCGCCGAAGATCACGACCACGGCCCCTGCCGCGTCCGGCGGCGCCGACCCGTTCACCTACTACGTCCAGGCCGGTGCGTACGGCCGGCCGGAAGATGCCGAACAGCAACGCGCCAAGCTGGCGATGCTCGGCATGGAGGGCCGCCTGACCGAGCGCGAGCAGGCCGGCCGCACGGTCTATCGCGTGCGCGTCGGCCCTTTCGAGCGCAAGGGCGACGCCGAGGCCACGAAGGCCAAGCTGGGCGATGCGGGCGTCGAGGCGGCGCTGGTGCGGGTCCAGCGTTGAACATGCGCTGCCCCGGGCCTGAACTTTGCTGATCCGTCCGGGTCCGTCGTCCACTCTTCCACCACCGGCACCTCCCATGAAACGTCGCGTCTTCTCGACCTCCCTGCTCGGCGCCGGCGCCGCAGCGCTGGCCTGGCCTGCGCTCGCGCCCGCCCAGGGCGGCCCGGTGGAGGGCCAGCACTATGTACGGCTCAGCCAGCCCGTGGCCGTGTTCGCCGAGGCCGGCAAGATCGAGGTGATCGACTTCTTCCGCTACGGCTGCCCGCACTGCTACGCCTTCGAGCCCACGCTCGACGCCTGGTCCAAGCAACTGCCGGCCGATGTGGCGTTCCGGCGCGTGCCGGCGGCGTTCGGCATTGCCGGCTTCGTGCCGCACCAGCGCATCTTCTATGCGCTGGACAGCCTCGGACTGCTCGCCACCATGCACCGCCGCGTGTTCTATGCCATCCACGCCGACCGGATGCGCCTGGACCAGCCGGCCGAGATTTCCGCCTTCATGACGAAGAGCGGCGTCGACGCGCCGAAGTTCATGGAAGCCTACGACTCGTTCGCGATCCAGGCCAAGCTGCGCCAGGCCGACCAGCTCGTCAGCGGCTACAAGATCGACGGCGTGCCGGCGCTCGGCATCCAGGGCCGCTTCTTCACCTCGGGCACGCTGGCCGGCGACAACCCGCGGGCACTCACGGTCACCGATTTCCTGGTGCAGCGGCTGCGCAAGGCGAGTTGAGCGTCGACAGGCGCGCGTCCGCGCCGGTCAGTTCAAGCGGGTGACCGCTTCCAGTACGCCGCATCGCCGTAGCTGTGCTTCAGGAAGTCGATCCACAGCCGCACCCGCAGCGCCAGGTGCTTGGCGTGCGGGAACACCGCGTAGATGCCGTTCGGCGGCGCGGCGAACGCGTCGAGCACGCTGACGAGTTCGCCGCTCGCGACCTCCTGCGCCACCTCCCAGGCCGAGCGCCAGGCCAACCCGAGCCCGGCCGAGCACCAGGCGTGCAGGACTTGGCCGTCGGTGCAGTCGAGGCGCCCGGTGGGGCGCAGGTGGATGACTTCGCCGTCGACCCGGAACGCCCAGCCGCGCGTCTGGCTGGCATCGCTGCTGAGCGCCAGGCACTCGTGGCGCGCCAGGTCGCCGGGGTGCATGGGCGTGCCCGCGCGCTTCAGGTAGGCGGGTGTGGCGACGCACAGCCGCCGGTTGTCGGCCAGCCGCACGCTGACCAGGCTGCTGTCGGGCAGGTCGCCGACGCGCACCGCGCAGTCGAAGCTCTCGTTGACGATGTCGACGACGCGGTCCGACAGGTTCAGCGACAGGCTGACCTCCGGGTGCAGCGCCAGGAAGCGTGGCACCAGCGGCGCGACATGGCGGCGCCCGAAGCCGGCCGGCGAGGTGATCCGCAGGTGCCCGCTGGCCTTCACGCCGCCGGCGCTGACGCTGGCCTCGGCGTTCGCCCAGTCGGCGAGCAGGCGCTGGCAGTCCTCGAGGAAGGCACTGCCTTCGTGCGTCAGGCTGATCCGCCGCGTCGTGCGCACCAGCAACTTGACCCCGAGCCGCGCTTCCAGCGCGTCGATGCGGCGCCCGATCACTGCCGGCGCGACGCCTTCGGCGGCGGCGGCGGCCGTCAGGCTGCCGCGGGTCGCGACGGCGGCGAACGACTCGATCTGCTTCAGCTTGTCCACGATTCAGTGCAATTTAGTCATCAATCCAGCAATCGCATCGTACTTAATGCCGGTTGGGTTCTCGAATAAATTTCCTGGATGGACAAAGCTGCCCCCGTCATCCGTCCCCGCGCGGTGCTCTTCGACGCCTACGGCACGCTGTTCGATGTCTACAGCGTCTCGCTGCTGGCCGAGCAGCTGTTCCCCGGCTTCGGTGAACGCCTGTCCGTGCTGTGGCGCGACAAGCAGATCGACTACACCCGCCTGACCTCGATGAGCGGCCAGTACAAGCCGTTCTGGGAGCTGACCCGCGCCGGTCTGCGCTTCGCGGCGCTGCGCCTGGGCCTGGCGTTGACGCCGGTCGCCGAGGACCGGCTGATGAACCAGTACCGTCACCTCAGCAGCTTCCCCGAGAACCGCGAAGTGCTGGCCGAGCTGAAGGCGCGCGGCATCCCGGCCGGCATCCTGAGCAACGGCGACCCCGAGATGCTCGGCGTCGCGGTCAAGAGTGCCGGTTTTTCCGGCCTGCTCGCGCACGTGATCAGCGTCCACGCGCTGAAGAAGTTCAAGACCGACCCGGCCACGTATGCCCTCGGCACGCAGGCGCTGAACCTGCCCGCGCGGGAGATCCTGTTCGTGTCGAGCAACGGCTGGGACGCGATTGGCGCGACCTGGGCCGGCTACACCACACTCTGGGTCAACCGCTTCGACCTGCCACTGGAGCAGCTCGACACGAACCCCACGCGCATCGGCACCAGCCTGCGCGACGTCCTTTCCTTTTTCGATCAACCAACCGCTGCATGACCATGACTGATCGCACCACGCTTCACGGCCTCCAGGTCGCCACCACGCTCCACCGCTTCGTCGAGGAGCAGGTGCTGCCCGGCACCGGCATCGACGCCGCCGCCTTCTGGCAGGGCTTCGACGCGATCGTCAGCGACCTCGCGCCGAAGAACGCCGCGCTGCTCGCCGAGCGCGACCGGCTGCAGACCGAGCTCGACCACTGGCACAAGAAGCACCCCGGGCCGATCAAGAATCCGGTCAAGTACCAGGCCTTCCTGACCAAGATCGGCTACCTGGTGCCGGTGCCGCCGGTCGTCAAGGCGACGACGAAGAACGTCGACGCCGAACTGGCGCTGCAGGCCGGCCCGCAACTCGTCGTGCCGATCACCAATGCCCGCTACGCGCTGAACGCCGCCAACGCGCGCTGGGGCTCGCTGTACGACGCGCTGTACGGCACCGATGCGATCTCCGAGGCAGACGGCGCCGAGAAGGGAACGGGCTACAACCCGGTGCGTGGCGCGAAGGTGATCGATTACGCACGCCATGTGCTCGACCGCACCGCACCGCTCAAGAAGGGCTCGCATGTCGACTCGACCGGCTACAAGGTGGTCGCCGGCGCGCTCGTCGTCACGCTCGCGAACGGCACGACGACGGGCCTGGCCAAGCCCGCGCAATTCATCGGCCACCAGGGCGATGCGGCCGCGCCGTCCGGCGTGCTGCTGCAGCACAACGGCCTGCACCTGGACCTGCGCATCGACCGCTCGACCGCGATCGGCAAGACCGACCCGGCCGGCGTGGCCGACCTGGTGCTCGAAGCGGCGCTCTCGACCATCCTCGACCTGGAGGACTCGGTGGCGGTGGTGGATGCCGACGACAAGGTCCAGGCCTACGGCAACTGGCTCGGCATCCTGAAGGGCACGCTGACCGAAGCGGTGAGCAAGGGCGGCAAGACTTTCACGCGCGGCCTGAATGCCGACCGCGTCTATGTCGGTGCCAACGGTGAACCCGTCCGCTTGCACGGCCGCTCCCTGCTGTTCCTGCGCAACGTCGGCCATCTGATGACGAACCCGGCGATCCTGTGGGGCGCGGACGGGCAGGAGATTCCCGAAGGCATCATGGACGCCGTCATCACGACGACCATCGCGCTGCACGACCTGCAACGCCACGGCAAGGACGGCATCGTCAACTCGCGCAAGGGCTCGGTCTACATCGTCAAGCCCAAGATGCACGGCCCGGCCGAGGTGGCGTTCGCGAGCGAGCTGTTCGGCCGCGTCGAGCAACTCCTCGGGCTGCCGAAGGCGACCGTCAAGCTCGGCATCATGGACGAGGAGCGCCGCACCAGCGTCAACCTGAAGGCCTGCATCGCCGCCGCGGCCGACCGTGTCGCGTTCATCAACACCGGCTTCCTCGACCGCACCGGCGACGAGATGCACACCGCCATGCAGGCCGGCCCGATGCTGCGCAAGGGCGACATGAAGGGCAGCGCCTGGATCGCCGCGTACGAGCGCAACAACGTGCTGGTCGGCCTGCAATGCGGGCTGCGCGGCAAGGCGCAGATCGGCAAGGGCATGTGGGCGATGCCCGACCTGATGGCCGCGATGCTCGAGCAGAAGATCGCGCACCCGCGCTCGGGCGCCAACACCGCCTGGGTGCCGAGCCCGACCGCCGCGACGCTGCATGCGCTGCACTACCACCAGGTCGACGTGGCCGCGGTGCAGAAGTCGCTCGAGAAGACCGATGCGGCTGCCGTGGCGCCCGCGATCCTCGAAGGCCTGCTGACCGTGCCGGTCGTCAAGAAGGCCAAGTGGACCGACGCCGAGCGCCAGCAGGAGCTCGACAACAACGCGCAAGGCATCCTCGGCTACGTGGTGCGCTGGATCGACCAGGGCGTGGGCTGCTCCAAGGTGCCCGACATCCACAACATCGGCCTGATGGAAGACCGCGCGACGCTGCGCATCAGCAGCCAGCACATGGCGAACTGGCTGCTGCACGGCGTGGTGAGCAAGAAGGAGGTCAACGCGACCCTCAAGCGCATGGCCAAGGTCGTCGACCGGCAGAACGCCGGCGACCCGCTCTACCGGCCGATGGCCGGCCGCTTCAAGGAATCGGCCGCCTACCAGGCTGCGCACGATCTGGTGTTCAAGGGCCTGGTGCAGCCGAGCGGCTACACCGAGCCACTTCTGCACGCCTGGCGGCTGAAGGTCAAGGCGTTGTGATCCGGCGCGGGCGCTGCGGCGCCCGCGAGGGGTAGAGTCGCGCGCTGCGCCCACCGGCGCGTCGACACGACCCGCGGTTGACCGACCGCTGCAGGAGCCCCGCTTGAGATTGCCCGCCTTCACCCTGAGCCTCGCAGCCGCCGCGCTGCTCGTCGCGTGCGCCGGCACGCCCTCGGCCTTCCGCCCGGCCGCGCCCACCAGCGGCGTCGACCTGGCGGCGATCGATCCCGGCGTCCGCCCGCAGGACGATTTCTACGCCCATGCGAACGGCCGCTGGCTCAAGGCCACGACCTTCCCGCCCGACAAGGCCTACATCGGCGCCGCCGAGCAGATCCACGACACCACGCAGCAGCACCTGCGCACCTTGGTCGAGGAGGCTCAGCGCCGCCCCGCCGATGTCGACGCGCGCAAGATCGGCGAGCTCTACGCCAGCTTCATGGACGAGGCGACGGTCGAGCAACGCGGCCTCGCGCCGTTGCGCGCGGAGCTCGCGGCCATCGATGCCGTCACCGATGGCCGCGGGCTCGCGGCACTGATGGCGCGGCTCGGCGCGATCGGCGTCGGCATGCCGATCGGCATGTACATCGGCCAGGACGACCGCGACGCGACGCGCTACGTGCCCTCGCTGGTGCAATCCGGCCTCGGCCTGCCCAACCGCGACTACTACCTGAACCTGGACGACGCGAAGTTCGCCGCGGTGCGCGGCAAGTACGTCGAGTACCTCACGACCCTGCTGACCCTCGGCGGGCAGCACGCGGCCGGCGCCGCCGCCGGCGCCAGGGCCATCCTCGCGCTCGAGACCGAACTGGCCCGCGCGCAATGGAGCGCGGTCGAGAACCGCGACCCGGTCAAGGCCTACAACCGTGTCGCGCTGACCGACCTGGCCGCGCTGGCGCCGGGCCTGGACGCGCCGGCCTACCTGGCTGCCGCCGGCCTCGCCGGCCGCACGCCCGATGTGCTGGTGCGCCAGCCCAGCTACCTGACCGGCCTGGGCCGGCTGGTCGCGGCGACGGCGCTGCCGACCTGGAAGGTCTACGCGCGGGCCAAGCTGCTCGGCGCCTATTCGCCGTACCTGGGCCGCGCGTTCGTCGACAACCGCTTTGCCTTCGCCGGCACCGTGCTGAGCGGCACGACCGAGAACCGTCCGCGCTGGAAGCGCGGCATCGCGCTGGTCGACGAGTCGATCGGCGAGGGCCTGGGCCGCGCCTACGTGGCCCGCTACTTCCCGCCGGCCAGCAAGGCGCGCATGGACGCGATGGTCGATAACCTGCGCGCCGCCTACCGCGAGAGCATCGTCACGCTCGACTGGATGGGCCCGGCCACGCGCGCGCAGGCGCTGGCCAAACTGGCCAAGTTCAACACCAAGATCGGTTACCCGGCGCGCTGGATCGACTACGCGACGCTCGAGATCCGCCGCGACGACCTGGTCGGCAACGTGATGCGCGCGCGCCGCTTCGAGGACACGCGCCAGCTCGCCAAGCTCGGCCAGCCGATCGACCGCGGCGAGTGGCAGATGAACCCGCAGACGGTGAACGCCTACTACGACGCCTCGATGAACGAGATCGTCTTTCCCGCGGCCTACCTGCAAAAGCCCAACTTCGATCCCGACGCCGACGACGCCGCCAACTACGGCGCGATCGGCAGCGTGATCGGCCACGAGATCAGCCACGGCTTCGACGACGAGGGCGCGCAGTACGACGGCGACGGCAACCTGCGCGACTGGTGGACCGACGCCGACAAGACCCGCTTCGCTGCGAAGACCAAGGCGCTGGTCGCGCAGTACGACGCGTTCGTCGCCGTGCCGCCGGCCTACCACGTGAACGGCGAGCTGACGCTCGGCGAGAACATTGCCGACAACTCCGGCCTCGCGATCGCGTGGAAGGCGTGGCAGCGTTCGCTGAACGGCAAACCGGCGCCGGTGATCGACGGGCTGACCGGCGCGCAGCGCTTCTTCTACGGCTTCGCGCAGGCCTGGCGCGGCAAGGCGCGCGACGACGCGCTGCTCGCGCTGATCAAGTCCGACCCGCACTCGCCCGACGAGTTTCGCGTGCTCGGCACGCTGCGCAACCACCCGGCCTTCGACGCCACGTTCGGCCTGAAGCCGGGCGACGGCATGTACCTGCCGCCCACCGAGCGGGTCTCCATCTGGTGACCGACACCGACCCGCATCCGCACTCGCGCGCCGGCCTCGAACGGCGCTTCGGCCCGCGCTACCGCTGGCGCGTGCTGCTGACGGTGATGATCGGCACGATGGCGTCGATCATGGCGTCGACCATCGTCAACGTCGCGGTGCCCGACATGAGCCGCGTGTTCCACCTCGGGCAGGAGCGCGCGCAGTGGCTGTCCGCCGGCTTCATGGCGGCGATGACGCTGTCGATGCTGACCACGCCGTGGCTGCTGCAGCGCTTCGGCTATCGCCACACCTACTACGGCGTCGTGTCGCTGCTGCTGGCCGGCGGCGTGATCGGGGGCCTGAGCCCGTGGTTCGAGCTGGTGCTGGCGATGCGCGTGGCCGAGGGCCTGGCGGCGGGCGTGCTGCAGCCGATCCCGGCAATCGTCGTGATGCACGCCTTCGGCCGCGCCGAACAGGGCAAGGCGATGGGCATCTTCGGCTTCGGCGTCGTGCTCGCGCCGGCGATCGGGCCGAGCGTCGGCGGCGTGCTGGTGGAGTGGTTCGGCTGGCGCTCGATCTTCTTCGTCGTCGCACCGTTCTGCCTGGTCGCACTGCCGCTGGCGCGCCGCTACCTGCCGATCAGCGCGCCCGGCGGCGCCCCGGTGGACCGGGGCGGTGCGCGGCTCGACGTGGTCGGCCTCGGGCTGATGGCGATCGCCGTGCTCGCCCTGCTCAACGGCATGGTGCAGCTACATGGCGCCGGCACCGCCACCGGCTGGGCGCTGCTCGCGTGCAGCGCCACCGCGCTGATCGGCTTCATCGCGCACCAGCGCCGCGGCGCGCAGCCGCTGATGGCGCTCGGGCTGTTCGCGCATCGCAACTTCGCGCTGGGTGGCGTCGTCGCGTTCATCTACGGCATGGCGCTGTTCGGCTCGACCTACCTCGTGCCGGTGTTCATGCAGATCGCGCTGCAGCTGCCGCCGAGCCAGGCCGGCGCCGCGCTGCTGCCGGCCGGGATCGTGCTCGCGCTGACGATCCCGTTCGCCGGCCGGCTTACCGACCGGCTACCGTTCGGCCGCATCGTCGCCTTCGGCCTGTCGCTGCTCGCGGCCTCGTTCCTGCTGATGGTCACGGTCGGCCCGGCGAGCTCGCTGTGGTGGATCGTCGCGTGGGCGGTGGTCGGGCGCATCGGGCTGGGCTTCGTGCTGCCCTCGCTCAACGTCGGCGCGATGCGCGGCCTGCCGGACACGCTGATCTCGCAGGGTGCGAGCACGATCAACTTCATGCGCCAGCTCGGCGGCGCGGTCGGCATCAGCCTGGTCGGCATCGTGCTCGAATGGCGGCTGCAGGCCCAGCCCGGCGCGGCGGTGCGGGCCTTCCACGAGACCTTCGTGCTGGTCGGCTTCATCACCGCGTGCGCGGTGATCGCGGCCTTGCGCATGGGCGTCCCCGCGCCCGGCTCGTCGCCGTCCGCCTCCTAGAATCCCACCGCTTTATCCGGTCCCTTTCGCGCCCATGAATCTCGGCATCGACTCCCTCCCCGCCGCGTGCGACGTGCTCGTGATCGGCGCCGGCCCGGCTGGCGGAAGTGCCGCGCTGTTGCTCGCCCGCGCCGGGCTCGACGTGGTGCTGGTCGACCAGCACGCGTTCCCGCGCGACAAGGTCTGCGGCGACGGGCTGATCCCCGATTCGCACCACGCGCTGCGCAAGCTCGGCCTGCTCGACGAGGTGATGGCGCAGGCGCAGGCGAGCGGCTTCGTCGGCTGCATCGCGCCGCGCGGCGGCCGCATCGACGTGCCCGGCGTGCTCGCGGTGCTGCCGCGCAAGCAGCTCGACCTGATCGTCTGCCGCGCGGCGGTCGCGGCCGGCGCGCGCATGTTCGCGCCGGTGCGCTTCACCGCGCCGATCGAGGAGAACGGTGTCGTCGTCGGTGCGCAGCTCCACCACGGCGACGTCACGCGCGACGCGCGCGCGCGCTGGGTGCTGCTGGCCACCGGCGCGGTGCCGCAGGCGTTGATTGCCGCGGGCATGTCGAGCCGGCACACGCCGAGCGGTGTCGCGCTGCGCGGCTACGTGAAGAACGACGCGATGGTCGGTCGCATCACCGCGCTCGAGGTCGTCTGGCACCGCGCGCTGACGCCGGGCTACGGCTGGATCTTCCCGTGCCGCGACGGGGTGTTCAACATCGGCGTGGGCATCGCCGACAGCCACAGCGAGCACAAGGGCGGCAAGCTGACCAAGCAGGAGGTCAATCTGCGCCAGGTGATGAGCGATTTCCAGTCCGCCTACGAACCGGCGCGCGCGCTGATGCAGGGCGGCACGCTGCTCGGGCCGATGAAGGGCGCGCCGCTGCGCTGCACGCTCGAAGGCGCGCGCTACACGCGGCCCGGCCTGATGGTCGTCGGCGAGGCGGCCGGCAGCACCTACTCGTTCACCGGCGAGGGCATCGGCAAGGCCTTCGAAACCGGCATCCACGCGGCCGAGGCGGTGCTGGCGGGCGGCATGCGGCCCGAAGCCGCGGTGCGCGCCGACTACGAGGCCCGCCTGCTGGCGCTGAAGCCGCGCTTCGACCTGTACCAGCGCGCCAACGTCGTCAACCGCCACCCCTGGCTCGCCGACCTGCTGATCTGGCGCGCGAAGCGCAGCCCGCGCATCGTCCGGCGCATGAGCGGCGTGCTGAACGAGACCAGCAACCCCGGCAACCTGGTCAGCGTGAAAGGCATCGCGCGGCTGTTCCTCGATCGACGCTGAGCGACCCGACACCATGTGCCAACTCCTCGGCATGAACGCCAACACGCCGACCGACGTGATGTTCAGCTTCACCGGCTTCGCCACCCGCGCCGAGGAACACAAGGACGGTTTCGGGATCGCGTTCTTCGAGGGTGCCGGCGTGCGGCTGATGGTCGACGCGCAGAGCGCGCGCGAATCGCCCGTGGCCGAGATGGTGCGGCGCTTCCCGATCCGCAGCGAGAACATCATCGCCCACATCCGCAAGGCGACGCAGGGGCAGGTGACGCTGGCGAACACGCATCCGTTCGTGCGCGAGTTGTGGGGCCGCTACTGGGTGTTCGCGCACAACGGCGACCTGAAGGGCTTCGCGCCACGGCTGCACGGCGCGTTCCGGCCGGTCGGCGAGACCGACAGCGAGCGCGCGTTCTGCTGGCTCATGCAGGAGCTGGCGAAGGCGCACGCCACCGTGCCACCGATCGCCGAGCTCACCGCGACGCTGCGCGAACTCGCGCCGATCCCGGCCGCGCACGGCACCTTCAACTTCATGCTGAGCAACGGCCAGGCCCTGTGGGCGCACTGCTCGACGCACCTGCACCACCTGGTGCGCCAGCACCCGTTCACGCGCGCCTCGCTGCAGGACGACGACGTGACGGTCGACTTCGCCCAGCACACGTCGGCCCGCGACCGGGTCGCGGTGATCGTGACCGAGCCGCTGACGCGCGACGAAGCCTGGACCGCGTTCGCGCCGGGTGAACTGCGCGTGTTCGTCGACGGCGCACCGCAGCCGGTGTGAGGCGCGGGAAACCGGTTCCGGAGGACGCAGCGAGGGTGAATTGGGGCAAACTGTACGGTTACCGAATGCCGTGCCACCGCGTTCTGCCGCATGCCCACCGCCTTGATCGCCGATGACGAAGAGGCGCCGCGCGCCCAGTTGGTCGCGGCGTTGGGCAGCGCCTGGCCGGCATTGCAGGTGGTCGCGGAATGCGTCAACGGTGTCGACGCGTGGGACGCCTACCTCGAGCACGAGCCGGCGGTGTGCTTTCTCGATGTGCGCATGCCCGGGCTGACCGGCATCGAGGTCGCGCAGCGCATCGGTCCGCACGCCCGCGTGGTGTTCGTGACCGCCCGCGGCGACCATGCGCTGGCCGCCTTCGAAGGCGGCGATGTCGACCATGTCGTCAAGCCGATCGACCCGCGTCGACTGGCGCTGACGATCGAGCGCGTGCAAACGCATCTGGCCGCGCCCGACCGTGCCGCCGACGATCGGCAGCACTTGCTGGCGCAGCTCGTCGGCCAGGTCCGCAAGCCGGCCCCGCTGGAGGCGATCCAGGCCGGCTCCGGCAAGGAGACGCAGTGGGTGCCGGTCGAGCGGGTGGCCTACTTCGAGGCCGACAGCCGCTACACGCGCGTCGTCTGCGGCGGGCCCGACGGCGACGCCGAATGGGCGATCCGCACGCCGCTGAAGGAATTGAGCGCGGAGCTCGATCCCGCGGTGTTCTGGCAGATCCACCGATCCGTCATCGTTCAGCACCGGCTGGTCGCGGGCGTCGAGCGTGGTCCCGGCAGCATGCTGCTGAGCTTGCGCGGTCGCAGCGAGAAACTGCCGGTCGCGCGACACTTCCAGTCCCTGTTCCGCGACCGGTGAGCCGGCCGCGGCCCGAACCAACCCCCCCCGAGCCGAGACCCCGACCGACCCATGACGACCCCCGCCACGCCGGTGCCGCGCTTCGACACCTTCTACCGCCACGACGAACTCACCCGCCTGCTGTTCGACTATGCCGATGCCCACCCCGGGCTGGTCTCGGTCGCATCGATCGGCAAGAGCTACGAAGGCCGCGACATCTGGGTCGCGACCGTCACCAACACCGCCACCGGCCCCGACACCGACAAGCCGGCGTTCTGGGCCGACGGCAACATCCACGCCGCCGAGCTGACCGCCAGCACCGCGGTGCTGTACTACCTGCACCAGCTCGTCACCGGCTTCGGCAGCGACGACCAGGTCACGCACCTGCTCGACACCCGCGTCGTCTACCTGTGCCCGCGGCTGAACCCGGACGGCGCCGAACTCGCGCTCGGCGACAAGCCGCGCCACATCCGCTCGAGCACGCGCCGGTATCCATACGACGAGGACCATGTCGAGGGCCTGACGGTCGAGGACATCGACGGCGACGGCCGGGTGCTGTTCATGCGCATCCCCGACCCGCACGGCGGCTACAAGAAGTGCGATCGCGACCCGCGCCTGATGGTGCCGCGCCGGCCCGGCGAGTTCGGCGGCGAGTACTACCGGCTGATGCCCGAGGGCTCGCTGACGAACTACGACGGCCTGACGATCCAGGTCAACAAGGACCCGGAAGGCCTGGACCTGAACCGCAACTTCCCGGCCTTCTGGCGCCAGGAGTTCGAGCAGGCCGGCGCCGGCGACTACCCGACCAGCGAGCCCGAGGTCAAGGCGATGGTCGACTTCGTGCTCGCGCACCCGAACATCGGTGCGGCGATCAGTTATCACACGCACAGCGGCGTGATCCTGCGGCCGATGGGCACGCAGAGCGACGACGACATGATCCCGGAGGACCTGTGGTCGATCAAGCGCTTCAGTGCGCTCGGCACCGAGCTGACCGGCTACCCGGCGGTGAGCATCTGGCACGACTTCAAGTACCACCCGAAAGAGACGATCGGCGGCACCCAGGACTGGCTGTACGAGCACCTGGGCGCGCTGTTCTGGGTGGTCGAGCTGTGGGGCCCGAACAAGGCCGCCGGCATCACCGACTACAAGTGGATCGACTGGTACCGCGACCATCCGATCGAGGACGACCTGAAGCTGCTGAAGTGGAGCGACGAGCAGTGCCGCGGCGATGCCCACCCCGACTGGCGCCCGTTCATGCACCCGCAGCTCGGCGCGGTCGAGATCGGCGGCTGGGACAAGATGAATTACTGGCGCAACCCGCCACCCCAGTTGCGCGAGCGCGAGGTCGCGCGCTTCCCGGCGTGGATGAACCAGATCGCGCTGAGCCTGCCCAAGCTCGAACTGCTGCGCACCGAAGTGCGTGCGCTCGGGCCGGACACCTGGCGCATCCGCTTCGCGGTCGGCAACGCCGGCTGGCTGCCCGCCGCGGTGACGAAGCGGGCGCTGGCGCGCAAGGTCGTGCGCGGTGTGATCTTCGAGATCCACCTGCCGCCCCACCACCCGGAGGTCGCGCTGATCGGCGGCAAGCCGCGCGTCGAGGGGCCGCACCTGGAGGGCCACGCCCCGAAGGCATCGCTGCAGGCCTTCCTGCCCAACCGCGAGGTCACCGGCGACCGGGCCGTGGTCGAGTGGGTCGTGCGGGCACCGAAGGGCACGCGCCTCGCGTTGACGGCCCAGGCCGAGCGTGCCGGCGTCGTGCGCACCGAGGTTCGCCTGGACTGAAGCGGCGGGACACCCGTCACCGCGCTGTGCTTCAATCGCGCATCGACTCAGGAGCATCCACGCATGAATCCCATCAAGTTGGTCGCGATCGTGCTGATCGTCGCCGGTGTCCTGGGGCTGGCCTACGGCAGCTTCAGCTACACCAAGGACACCACGGTCGTGAAGCTCGGGCCGCTCGAGGTTTCGGCGAAGCAGAAGGAGACGGTCAACGTGCCGATCTGGGCCGGTGTCGGCGCCATCGTCGTCGGCGGGCTGCTGCTGGTGCTGGGCGGCAAGCGCGGCTGAAGGGGGGTCGTGCGATGAAGGCCCGCCTGCTTCCTGCGCTCGTCGCTGCGGCCATCGGCCTGCCCGCGGCGCACGCGGCCGACATCTATCGCTGGGTCGACGACGCCGGCAAGACCCACCTGTCGGACACGGTGCCCGAGAAGTACCGGAGTCGCGCGACCCGGGTCGACTCGGACGCGTACGAATTGAGCCCGGCGCAGCGGGCGATCGCCGAGGCGCGCGCCCGCCGGGCGGGCCGTGCGGCGGCGGCCTCCACCGCCTCGTCGCCAGCGCCCGCGATCAGTCTCGGCGGTGCGCCCGCTGCCTCGATCGGCGCGGCGTCGCGCGCCGCCGCGAACGATACGCGCGACTGCGCAGGCTGGCAGAGGCGCTACATCGAAAGCCAGGAATGCTTCGCCCCCTACAAGCTCGTCAACGGCGGCATCAAGCCCGAGGCGTTCCAGCGCTGCACCGAAGTGCCCGACCCGGCCACCGCGTGCGGCGCGCCGCGCACGCCCTGAGCGCCGCGCCGACGCGCTAAGCTCGCACCCCGTTTTCTTCACGCGCAGGAGCTGTCGGCATGGACCCCCAGAATCTTCGGATCGTCCCGGTCTTCTCGATGGACGATCAGGCCTGGATGCGGCGCTCGTCGGTCGCGATGCCGAAGTTCTGGCAAGGCCACAGCGTCGCACCGCTGGTCGGCGACGTGCTGCGCATCGGTGGCCGGCAGTTCGCCGTGCAGGGCCGCGTCTGGGAGCACGACGGCACCGCGCCGGTGCTGCGGCTGTTCCTGAGCAGCGGCCACGCCGAGAGCGACACCGTCTTCGGCTGATCCGTCGGTCGGCGCGCGCTATGACGCGGGTGCCTGCGCAGGAGCTGGTGCTGCGCGATGCGGTCACGGCCGATGTCCCCTGCCTAAGGTTCGCGCAATCGACGCGGCACATCACCCACGCGCTGCTGACGACGCCGGCCGCCCGCGCGGTCGAGCTCGTCCGCCTCTACGTGCAGCGGCCCTTCCTGGGGCGCGGGATCGGCACCGCGCTGCTGCGCCGCTGCGAGGCGCAGGCCAAGGCCGACGGGGCATCGACGCTGTGGCTGACCGCCTGGGTCGGCAACGAGCGCGCGCGGCGCTTCTACGCGGCCCGCGGCTACGTCGACCAAGGGGCCACGACCTACGCCTTCGACGGCGAATCGTTCGAGAACCGGCTGTACGCGCGCCAGTGGCGCTGAGCCCGCCCGTCAGTCGTCGAGCTCGCTGCTCGACGCGGTACGCGGCAGCACCGGTGCCTCGCTGAGCGCCTGACGCCAGACCTTCTTCGGCAGGAAGGTGCGCAGCTGCTCGATCGCCTTGTCGATCAGCGCGGGATGCAGTTCGTGGCCGATGCCGGGGAGCACGTCGGCGGTCACGTCGGCGCCGAGCTCGACCAGCGTCTGCGCCGAGTCGACGGCGGCCGCCGCCGGGATGACCGGGTCGGCCAGGCCGTGCAGCAGGTGCACCGTGGTGTCCAGCGGGGCGTGCGCCGGCGCGCTCGCGTGGCGGCCGGCGAAGGCCAGCACGCGGCCGGCCAGCAGCGGCTCGGCCTGGACGGCCTCGAGTGCCATGATCGCGCCCTGCGAGAAGCCGGCCAGCGCGGTGCGCTCCCAGGCCATGCCGAAGCGCCCCTGCAGCGCCCGCACGGTCGCGACGAAGGCCGGCAACGCGGCCGCCACGCGCCCGGGTCGGTTGTGCTCGTCGACGCCGCGGACCGAGAACCACTGGTGGCCCGCGCCGCTGCCGGGCACCGCGTCGAACGGGTCGGGCGCGTTCAGGCACAGCACCGCGGCCTGCGGGTACTCCTGCACCAGGCGGCGCGCCAGCGGCACCATCGCGTCGGCGGTCGCGCCGACGCCGTGGAACAGCAGGTACAGCAGCTCGGGGTCGCCCGACTCGGGCAGGTGGGCGAGGGCGGAGGTGGTCATGGCACGCGGCGGTCGTGATGTCGTTGACGCCAGTGGAACACGACTGGGCGGGGCGCTCCGGCGACCTGGCGAAATGCCGCAGAATCGGGCCGCCCCGAACGACCCTGGAGACCGCGTGGAGCTTTCGATCAACGGCCAGACCCGCACGCTCCCGGACGCCGCGGTCGACCCGGCCATGCCGCTGCTGTGGGCGCTGCGCGACGTGCTGGGCCTGACCGGCACCAAGTTCGGCTGCGGCGTGTCCGCCTGCGGGGCCTGCACCGTGCAGGTCGACGGCCAGGCGGTGCGCAGCTGCGTCACGCCGCTGTCCGGCGTGGCCGGCAAGCGCATCGTGACGATCGAGGCGCTCGGCAGCGCAGCGGCGCCGCACCCGCTCCAGACGGCCTGGATCGACCACCAGGTTCCGCAGTGCGGCTACTGCCAGAGCGGCATGCTGATAGCGGCCGCGGCGCTGCTGGCGTCCAAGCCGAACCCGAGCGACGCCGAGATCGACGCCGCGATCACCAACATCTGCCGCTGCGGCACCTACCCGCGCATCCGCGCGGCGATCCGCAGCGCCGCGGCGGCGCTGCGCCCGCCCATCGCGACGAAGCTCGCGCGGGCCAAGCCATGAAGCGCCGCACGCTGCTGCTGAGCGGCCTGGGCGCGGCCGGCGCACTGGTGGTCGGCTGGGGCGTGCTGCCGCCGCGCGGCCGCCTCGGCAGCGCGGATTCCTTGCCGGTCGTACCGGGCGAGGTCGGCCTGAACGGCTGGATCAAGGTTGCCGAAGACGGCACGGTCGTGCTGGCGATGCACCGCAGCGAGATGGGTCAGGGCGTGCACACCGCGCTGGCGATGCTGGTCGCCGAGGAGCTCGACATCGCGCTCGCGAAATTGCGCCTGCAGCAGGCCGGGCCGGACGCGCTGTACGGCAACGTCGCCGGGTTCGTCGCGTCGCTGCCGTTCCACCCGGCCGACACCGAGGCGGGCCACGAGACGACGATGGTGAAGTCCGGCCAGTGGATCGTCGCAAAGCTCGCCCGCGAGCTCGGCATCAACATGACCGGCGGCTCGTCGACCGTCGCCGACGCGTGGGACGTGCTGCGCCTGGCGGCCGCGACCGCGCGCGCGCAGCTGCTCGGCGCCGCATCGCTGGCGTGGAAGCTGCCGGTCGCCGAACTCGGCGTGAAGAACGGCGTGGTCAGCCACGCGTCGGGGCCGCAGGGCCACTACGGGCTGTTCGCGAAGGCCGCGGCCGCGACGCCGCCCGGCGACGTGGTGCTGAAGGCGCCGAAGGACTGGACCCTGATCGGCACCGCGGCGCCGCGCATCGACCTCGCCGCCAAGGTCGACGGCAGCGCGCAGTTCGGCATCGATGTGCGCCTGCCGGGGCAGCTCTACGCGGTCGTGCGCCACAGCCCGATGCTGGGCGGCGCGCCCGGCGCGGTGCGGGCCGATGCGGCGATGGCGCTGCCCGGCGTGGAGCGGGTCGTGCGCCTCGGGCCGGTCGCCGGTTCGACCGCGGCGCTCGCGGTCGTCGGTCGCACCTACTGGCACGCGCAGCGCGGTGCGCAGGCCTTGCAGGTCGAGTGGCAGGCGCCGCCGGCCGGCACGGTGTCGAGCGCGGCGATCGCCGAGTCGCTGGGCCGCACCGCGCGCAGTGCGGCGGCCATCGGCGGCGGTACGACGTTCCACAGCCGCGGCGACGTGACGGTGGCGGCAGGCGCCGCGGCGCGGCAGGTCGAGCAGCTCTACAGCGCGCCGTACCTCGCCCATGCGCCGATGGAGCCGATCAACTGCACCGCGCGCGTCGCCGACGGGAAGGTCGAGGTCTGGGTGCCCACGCAGGTGCCGGGCGCGGCGCGCGCGCTGGCCGCCCGCGTGGCCGGCGTCGCGCCGGACGCGGTCACCGTACACGTGACCTACCTCGGCGGCGGCTTCGGCCGGCGGCTCGATGTCGATGTCGTCGGCCAGGCCGTGCGCGTCGCGATGGAGACCGGCGGGCGCCCGGTGCAGCTGGTCTGGCCGCGCGAAGAGGACCTGACCCACGATTTCTACCGCCCCGCCGGCGTCGCGCTGCTGCAGGCCAGTCTCGACGCCACCGGCATGCCGACCGCGCTGCGCATCACCAGCGCCGGCGACGCGATCACGCCGCGCTGGATGGAGCGCAGCCTGCCCGCGCTCGCCGGCCCGATCGACATGCCGGACAAGACCGCGGCCGAGGGCCTGATCGACCTCCCGTACGGCATCCCGAACCAGCGCATGGCGCACGTCGCCACGCACAGCGGCGTGCCGGTCGGCTTCTGGCGTTCGGTCGGCCATTCGCACAACGCGTTCTTCTCGGAGGGCTTCATCGACGAGCTCGCGCACGAGGCCAGGCAGGACCCGGTCGCGTTCCGCCTCGCGTTGCTCGCGGCGGCGCCGCGCCATGCCGCGGTGCTGCGGCTGGCGGCCGAGAAAGCCGGCTGGGGGCAGCCGCTGCCGGCGGGCGTGGCGCGCGGCGTGGCGCTGCACGACAGCTTCAACAGCATCGTCGCGCAGGTGGTCGAGGTGTCGATGGACGGCGGCCGGCCGCGCGTGCGGCGGGTCGTCTGCGCCGCCGATGTCGGCACGGTGGTGAACCCGGGCATCGTCGCGCAGCAGATGGAGAGCGGCATCCTGTTCGGGCTGAGCGCGGCGCTGTACGGCCGCATCGACATCGACGCCAGCGTCGTGCGCCAGACCAACTTCCCGACCTACCCGGTCGTGCGGCTGGCCGAGGCGCCGCGCATCGAGACCCACCTGGTGCCGAGCACGCGGTCGCCGGGCGGGGTGGGCGAGCCGGGCACGCCGCCGATCGCGCCGGCGGTCGCGAATGCGATGTTCGTGCTGACCGGCCGGCGCATGCGCTCGCTGCCGCTGGTGGCGTGAGCGCCGCGGTGCGCTCAGAATGACGGTCCAGTCGCCGGTTCTGTTCCTCCACCATGATGCCCGAAGCCCCCCTCCTGACCAGCCAGGTCATCGTGCAGGTCTGCCTGTTCCTGATCGCCGCGATCGCGATGGCCGGCGGCGCGCTGCAGTTCGTGCTCGGCCAGCCGGAGACCTCGCCGCGACTGGACAACGTCCACCGCTTCATGGCGGGCGTGTACTTCTCGACCGGGCTGATCAGCCTGTGGGCCGCGCTGACCGTGCGCCAGCAGGGCACGCTGGTCTACCTGCTCGCGCTCGGCGTGCTGCTGGCGGGGGTCGGCCGGCTTGTCTCGATCGCGAAGGTCGGGCTGCCGAAGCCGGCGCCGGTCTGGCTCGGCTACCTGATCCCCGAACTCGTGCTGCCGTTCGTGCTGGCCATCGCCCACCACCGAACCGGCTGATGCGCCGCGCGACCGCATGCACCCCTTCGACACCGCCACGCTGATCGAGCCGCCGTCGGACGGCCATTTCCGCGGCCACACCAGCCCCGCCTACGCGAACATGGTCGGCCCGTTCGGCGGCGTGACCGCGGCCTGCGTGCTGCAGGCCGCCCTGCAGCACCCGGCGCGGCAGGGCGATCCGGTTGCGCTGACGGTCAACTTCGCGGCGGCCCTGGCCGACGGCGACTTCGAGCTCGTCGCGCGGCCGCTGCGCACCAACCGGTCGACTCAGCACTGGTCGATCGAGCTGTCGCAGGGCGGCGAGATCGCGGCCAGCGGCAGCGCGGTGTTCGCGCTGCGCCGCGAGACCTGGTCGGCCCCCGAGGCGGCGCCGCCGGCCGACATCCCGCCGCCCGACGCGCTCGCGCGCTCGCCCGTGTTCGGCCGGCCTGCCTGGACGCGCCACTACGACATGCGCTTCGTGCGCGGCCCGATGCCCGAAGTGTTCGACGCCGCGCACCAGGCCGACTCGCACAGCGAGGTCTGGACGCGCGACGAGCCGCCGCGTCCGCTCGACTTCATCTCGCTCGCGGCGCTGTGCGACAGCTTCTTCCCGCGCATCTTCGTGCGCCGGCGCGAGCTCGCGCCGATTGGCACGGTGTCGCTGACGACCTACTTCCACGCCGACGCCGCCCTGCTCGCCGCGCAGGGCGCGCGGCACGTGCTCGGCACCGCCCGCGCGCTGAACTTCCGCAACGGATACTTCGACCAGAGCGCCGAGGTCTGGGGCGACGATCGCCAGCTGCTCGCGAGCAGCCACCAGATCGTCTACTACCGGGCCTGAACGCGGCGCGCCGGCACCAGCGCGGCGAGCGTGCGGCGCAGCTTGCTGGCGTCGATCGGCTTGGTCAGGAAATCGTTCATGCCGGCGTCGAGCGCCTCGGCGCGCTCGGACACCAGCGCGGCGGCCGTCAGCGCGATGATCGGCAGCGCCTCCGGCGCGTAGTGGCGGCGCAGTTCGCGCGCCGCCTCGTGCCCGCCCATCACCGGCATCTGCACGTCCATCAGGACCACGTCGAACGGCCGGCCCTGGCCTGCCGCCGCGTGCACCGCGTCGATCGCGGCGCGGCCGTCGTGGGCCTGCTCGACGTGCACGCCCCAGTGCTCGAGCATCGCGACCGCGATCATCATGTTGACGGGGTTGTCCTCGGCCATCAGCACGCGCGCGTCGGCGAGGTCGGCGATCTCGCTCGCCTCGGTGCTGGCCGAGCGCTGCACCGGCGCGCTGCTCGGCAGCGGCAGGTCGGCCCAGAAGGTGCTGCCGTGCCCGGGCGTGCTCTCCATGCCGACCGCCCCGCCCATCAGCTGCGCCAGCTCGCGGCAGATCGACAGGCCCAGGCCGGTGCCGCCGTAGCGCCGCGTGGTCGACGAATCGCCCTGCGAAAACGGCCTGAACAGCCGCGCCTGCGTTTCGTCGGGCACGCCCGGTCCGGTGTCGGAGACCGCCAGCCGCACCGCGCCGTCCGGGCGCAGCGTCGCCGCGATGCGCACGTGGCCACGCTCGGTGAACTTGAGCGCATTGGTGATGAAGTTCGACAGGATCTGCCGCACCCGCAGCGGGTCGCCGCGCACGGTGGCGGGGAGCTGTTCGTCGATGTCGAGCAGCAGCGCCAGTCCCTTGACCGCGGCCAGCGCGTCGTAGGCGTGGTGCACGGCCTTCAGCGCATCGCGCAGGTCGAACGGCGTGTCCTCGAGTGCGAACTTGCCGGCCTCGATCTTCGAGACATCGAGGATGTCCGACATGATGCCGCCCAGGCTCTCGGCGCTGTCGACGATCTGCGCCAGGTACTGCTGGCGCCGGGCCTCCGGCAGGTCGGCCTGCATCGCCAGACGGGCGAGCCCGAGCAGCCCGTTCAGCGGCGTGCGGATCTCGTGGCTGGTGTTGGCGAGGAACGCGCTCTTGGCGCGGCTCGCGGCCTCGGCCGCGTCGCGCGCCGCGGCGAGTGCGGCATCGAGGCGGCGCCGCTCGGTCACGTCCTCGGCGATCCAGATCGTGCCGCCGTTGACCGGGTCGTTGCGGTCGACCACCTGAGCCAGCAGGCGGCACCAGAAGCGGCTGCCGTCGCGCCGGCTGACGCGGCGCTCGATCTCGAACGGCTTGCCGGTCGAAAGCAGCGGCCCGGCCAGCTCGCTGATCTCGCGGTGGTCGCGGTCGGTGGACCAGACCACCGAGCCGGGCTCGCCCGGCAGCGTGCCGGCGGGCCAGCCGAACATGCGCTCGAAGTACGGGTTGGCCTGCACGAAGCGGCCGGCGCGCGTGAACGCGATGCCGATCGAGGCGCGTTCGAGGATCGCGGCGTGCTGCAGCCGGGTGCGCTCGCTGTCGGTCACGTCGCGCGCGTTGACGACGAGGTAGTCGCGCCGGTCCATCTCGAAACGCCCGGCGCCGAGCAGCATCGACACGTGCGCGCCCGACTTGGCGACGAACACCGCGGGCAGGTCGAGCACGGTGCCGTCGCGCTCCACCCGCGCGAGCAGGTTCGCGGCCTGCGCCGGGTCGGCCCACAGGCCGAGCTCGGCGCCGGTGCGTCCGACCACCTCGTCGGCAGCGAAGCCGGTGACGCGGCAGAACGCCGGGTTGACCAGCGTGTAGCGACCGGTCTCCATCTCGGCCAGCGCGATGCAGTCGGGACTGGTCGCGAACAGCTGCGACAGCATCGCCTCGCTGCGCCGCAGCGCGCCTTCGGCGGCCTTGCGCGCGGTGATGTCGAAGAAGATCGACAGGTTGGCCGGCCCGCTGACGGTGTCGACCCGGACCGCGGTCGCCTGCACGCTGAGCGGACGTCCGTCGACGGCGCGCAGCTGGAAGTCCGCCACCGCCAGGCCGTCGCCGAGCGGCATCGACTCCAGCTGTGCGAGCCGTTCGAGCACACGCTCCCGTTGCGTCCCCGGCGGGAAGAGCGTCACGATCCCGATGCCGTTCATCGCCGCGGCGTTCGCAAAGCCGAACAGCCGCGCCGCCGCTTCGTTGGCATCGAAGATCGTGCCGCGCCGATGCAGGAACAGCGGTGATGGCGAGCGCGTGAACAGCTCGCGATAGCGGGTCTCGCTCGCCGCGACGGCGCGCTGCGCGAGCACTTCTTCGGTCACGTCGCGGGCGACGCCCCAGTAGCCGCTGAACGCGCCGGCAGCGTCGAACTTGGGCTCGCCGCTGATGCTCACCGTGCGCCATTGGCCGTTCGGCTCGCGGCAGCGTGCAAGCACCGCACTGAACGCGCGGTGTGCTTCCAGGTCGGCGCGGTGCGCGTCGAGCTGCTCGTCGGTCAGGCCCATGCGCTGCGGATCCCACGGCGGCTGGAGGGTGGCGCCGGTCTCGACGGCGTCGGCCGCCACCTTGGCGACCCGGGTGAACTGGAACTGCCGGTCCTGCTCCCAGTACCAGTCGGCGGCGACGCGCAGCAGCCCGCGGAAGCGCTGCTCGCGTTCATGGGCCGCGCGCAGATAGTGGTCGAGGACGCGGGCGATCAGCACCCCGCCGATGGAGCTGCTCACCACCATCAGGCTCTGGTACAGCAGCGCCGCCGGCAGCGGCGTGGGCGTACCCGCCGCGATGGGCGTCAACCCGTTCATCTCGAGCCAGGCGAGCAGCAGCACCTGGGCCAGCGCGAACGCACCGAGCGCCGGGCCCGACCAGGCGCCGAGCACCGCGCCGGTCGCCAACACGACCAGCAGGCAGAAACCCATTACCGGGCTGCGCAGGCCTTCGCCGAGCGAGAAGCTGACCGCACTGCTCAGCGCAATCGCCAGCAGCGCGACCGCCCACATTGCGGCGCGGATCGGGAAGTTCCGCTGCGCGCTCAGGCGCGCCAGCACGGCACAGAACAGGGCGAAGCACGCCAGTGCGGCGACCACGCCGAGCTGCCGCGACGGCGCCAGCGCCGAGGGCAGCCAGCCGAGGATGGCGGCGCTCATCGTCGTCGCCGCCGCCGTCGTGCCGAAGTAGAACCGACCGATGATCCGCGCGGCGGAGTCGGGCAGTTGAACGTCGGCCGCGAGGAAAGTCATCGTGCGTGGGACATCGAAACTCGGCGCATGGTACGAGTTCAAGCCGTTTCGCGTCGTGCGAAGTGACCGCAATGAGTCAATTTGGCTCATGCAGGCGGCCGCCGCGCGCGGCAGCGCTGTCTCAGGACGCCGCCGGTCGCGCGGCGTTCAGCTCGGCGCGCGCCGCCTGCGCCGCCGCCCGCGCCGCCTCCGCAAAGTTGTCGCCCCGGCTCGCGTACAGCACGGCCCGCGACGAGCTGACGATGATCGGTGCGTCGGGGCGCCAGCCGGCGCGCACCGTCGCGGCCGCGTCGCCGCCCTGCGCACCGATGCCCGGAATCAGCAGCGGCAGCGTCGGGGCGAGCTCGCGCACCCGTTCGATCTCGGCCGGGAAGGTCGCACCGACCACCAGGGCCAGCTGACCCGAGCGGTTCCAGGGTCCGGCTGCCAGACGCGCGATGTGTTCGAACAGCTTGTCGCCGTTGGGCAGCGTCTGCGCCTGCAGGTCCGAGCCGCCGGCGTTCGAGGTGCGGCACAGCAGGATCGCTCCCTTGCCGTCGTAGGCCAGGTAGGGTTCGATCGAGTCGAAACCCATGAACGGCGACAGCGTTACCGCGTCGGCCTGGTAGCGCTCGAACACCTCACGCGCGTACTGCTCGGCGGTGCTGCCGATGTCGCCGCGCTTGGCGTCGAGGATCACCGGCACCTCGGGCGCGACCTGGTGGATGTGCGCGATCAGCCGCTCGAGCTGCTCCTCGGCGCGGTGGGCGGCGAAGTAGGCGATCTGCGGCTTGAATGCGATCACCAGATCGCGGGTCGCGTCGACGATGGTTGCGCAGAAGTCGAAGATGCGCGTCGGGTCGTCCCTCCACGACCCGGGGAACTTCGCGGGGTCGGGGTCGAGGCCGACGCAGAGCATCGAGTCGTTGGCGGCTTCGGCGCGGGCGAGCTGGGTGGTGAAATTCATCGCGCTCACCCGATCCGCTTGGCCAGTTCGACCGCTCGGCCGGTGTAGCTGCCCGGTGTCATCGCGAGCAGGCGCTCGCGTTCGGCGGGCGGGATTTCGAGCGTCGCGATGAACGCGGCGATCGCCTCGCGGGTGATGGCCTTGCCGCGCGTCAGCTCCTTGAGCCGCTCGTACGGGTTCGGCAGGTTGTAGCGCCGCATCACGGTCTGCACCGGCTCGGCCAGCACCTCCCAGGCGTGATCGAGGTCGTCGGCGAGCGCGGCTTCGTTGATCTCCAGCTTGTCCAGGCCGCGCAGCAGCGAGTCCAGGCCCAGCAGCGAATAGCCGAGCGCCACGCCCATGTTGCGCAGCACCGTGCTGTCGGTCAGGTCGCGCTGCCAGCGGCTGACCGGCAGCTTCTGACTCAGGTGGGTGAGCAGCGCGTTGGCCAGGCCGAAGTTGCCCTCCGCGTTCTCGAAGTCGATCGGGTTGACCTTGTGCGGCATCGTCGACGAGCCGATCTCGCCGGCCTTGGTGCGCTGCTTGAAGTAACCCAGGCTGACGTAGCCCCAGACGTCGCGCGACCAGTCGATCAGGATCGTGTCGGTGCGCGTGACCGCGTCGAACAGCTCGGCCATGCAGTCGTGCGGCTCGATCTGGATCGTGTACGGGTTGAACGTGAGGCCGAGCTGCTGCTCGATCACGCGGCGCGCGAACGCCTCCCAGTCGAACTCGGGGTAGGCGGCGAGGTGGGCGTTGTAGTTGCCGACCGCGCCGTTCATCTTGGCCAGCAGCTTCACGTCGGCGATGCGGGTGCGCGCATGCGCGAGCCGCGCGACGACGTTGGCGATTTCCTTGCCGACGGTCGTCGGGCTGGCGGTCTGGCCGTGGGTGCGGCTGAGCATCGGCACGGCGGCGAGCGTGTGCGCCATCGCCGTCAGCTTGGCGATCACCTTGTCGAGTGCCGGCAGCAGCACCTCGTCGCGGGCGGCGCGCAGCATCAGGCCGTGGCTGGTGTTGTTGATGTCCTCGCTGGTGCAGGCGAAGTGCACGAACTCGCCGGCGGCGCGGAGCTCGGCCATCGATTCGAAGCGTGCCTTCAGCCAGTATTCGACCGCCTTCACGTCGTGGTTGGTGGTGCGCTCGATGTCCTTGATCGCCTGCGCGTCGGCTTCGGAGAAGCGCAGCACCAGTCCGCGCAGCAGGCCGCGCGCGGCCTCCGAGAGCGGCTTGAATTCGGCGAAGCCGGCATCCGACAAGGCGATGAACCACTCGACCTCGACTTGCACGCGCCGGTGCATCAGCCCGAATTCGGACAGCAGCGGGCGCAGCGCGGCGACCTTGGCGGCATAACGGCCGTCGAGCGGCGACAGGGCGGAGAGGGCGGACAGGTTCATGGCGGTTGGCGCGGGTCGCGCGCGGGTCGGCGGCGTATCGGTGCCAGATTGTAGAAGTGCACACATTCGGCCCGTCGCGGCCGTGTCCTTCGGCTCCAGCGGCGGCGCTGGGTACCGATAACCGGGTTGAATCCGTCCGCACCCCATCCATGACCCCGACCGTCCAGCACGAACTCATCGCCTCGATGCAGCACAGTACGGCGGGCTGGTTGCTGTTCGACCCGCGCGACCGGCTCGCCGCGGCCAACGGGAGTGGCCGCGCGGCGCTCGGCATCGGGCCGGACGAGCACCCGACCTGGGAGCAGATGATGCGCAACTGCCACCAGCGCCGGCGCGGCCTGATGATCAACACCGACGACATCGATCGGTGGCTCGTCCGCGTCCGCCGGGCGTACCGCCGCCAGCCGGTGCGAAGCTTCGAGTCCGACCTGACCGATGGCCGCTGGATGTGGGTGACCGAGACGACCCGCCCCGACGGCTGGGTGTTCGTGGTGCTGGTCGACATCACGCCGCTGAAGGTCAACGAGGCGACGCTGCGCCGCGCCCGCGACGACGCGCTGATCGCGGCGATGACCGACCCGCTGACCAGCCTGTACAACCGCCGCTACATCTTCCGCCGGCTCGACGACCTGCTGTGCACGACCCAGAAGATGCGCATCCCGCTCGCGGTCGCGATGCTCGACCTCGATCACTTCAAGCGCGTCAACGACGTGCACGGCCACGCGGTCGGCGACGGCGTGCTGCAGCATTTCGCGCAGCAGATGCGCAAACACCTGCGCCCGCTCGACGCCGTCGGTCGAATCGGGGGCGAGGAGTTCCTGATGCTGCTGCCGAACGCCGACGCGACCAGTGCGTTGCCGGTGCTGGAGCGCCTGCGCGCGCGCCTCGACGACATGCAGGCGCCGCCGCCGCTGCCCTACACCTTCTCGGCCGGTGTCGCCGCCGCGTTGCCGGGCGATGGCGTCGCCGAGGTGGTGCGGCGCGCCGACGATGCGCTCTACGCGGCCAAGACTGGCGGGCGCAACCAGCTCGTCGTCGCGGCCTGCCCGGCCTGAATGCCGGCCATGCGCTTCAGCGCGCCGCGGCCTCGCGGAACCGCGCGATGCGTTCGGCGTCGGCCGGGTGGCTGGCGAGCGCGATGCCCAGGTCGACGCCTTGGCGCCCGCGCGCCGCGCCACGCTGCGCGGCCAGCCGCTCGAACAGCTCGACCATCACCGCCGGTGAAACCCCGGCGGCGCGCAGCAGTGCGATCGCGTCGCGATCGGCGTCGCGCTCGAAATCGCGCGAATACCCGGACTGCCCGAGCAGCGCCGGCGCTGCGGCCAGCACGCTGCTGAAGTCGCCGATCGCGATCCCGGTGGCCGTGCCGATCAGCGTGGCCTGCACCAGCAGGCGCATGCCGTGGCGGCGCTGCACATGCCCGAACTCGTGGCCGAGCACGCCGATCAGCACGTCGTCGCGCCCTTCCAGCAGCGCCAGCATCTCGTCGGTGACGACGATCGTGCCGCCCGGCAGTGCGAACGCGTTCGGGCCGAGCGGCGACGGTGCATCGGGCCCGCTCGCGCGGCCGGCGCGAAACAGCAGTTCGTGGCGCGCGCCGGGGCCTGCGCCCGGCGGATGGGCGCGCGCGAGCGCCTGCGAGAACGCAACGCGCAATGCGAGCCGGCGGGCTTCGGGCACGCGGCTCGGCGCCAGCAAGGTGCCGTCGAACGAGCGCAGCGCGGCGTCGCCGATCGTGCGGTCGATCGACACCGGCAGCAGCACGAGCACCGAGCGCGCGAGCCACGGCACGCCCCACAGGTAGCCGGCGGCGGCCAGCGCGAGCAGCAGCACGACCGCCACGCCGGTCGCACGCCAGCTCTGCTGCGCCCGGACCACCGCCGATTCGCCGAGGCCGCTGGCGCGCGCCCAAGCGTCCCATGCGCCTGCGTCCAGCGCGTGGACCGCGCCGCCGTCGTCGAAGTGGGCGACGCGTGCGCCGTGCCGGGTGCGCTCCGGCCAGCGCACGGCGGCCAGTGGCACGCGCCGCGCGGCGCCGTCGTCGCCGTCGATCTGCAGTGCCGCGCCGTCGATGCGCAGCGTGACGCGCCGCGCCCGCGCGGAGCTGCCGTCGAACAGGTCGGCGGCCAGCGCAGGCAGGGGCGCGCCGGCGTTCACAGGCCGATGTCGATCCCGAACAGGTCGCCGGCGGCATCGCCCGCCGCGTCGTCCGCGCGCCGGCGCAGCCGGTCGGCGAGTTCGTCCGGCGGCAGCATGGTCTGCACGCTCATCGCCTCGAGCCGCAGACGCGTCATCGCGACCTTGGCGAACGGCAGGTAGAGCCCGAGCGTCACCAGCACCAGCAGCCAGTTCTTCAGCGTCAGCCGCAACAGCGGCCAGAACCGCAGCCGGCTGTCGAACTCGACCAGCGGCCCGCGCGTGCGACCCCAGACGAGGTTCTGCAGCCGCGAGGTCAGGTACGGGGAGATGACCAGGATCATCGCGGCATACGCGCTGATGAACAGCAGCGTCATCGCGATGATCGCCGCCACCGACGCGCGGTTGCCGTTGCCGCCGAACACCAGCGCCAGCGCGCCGAACCCGCCGACGACCGCGGCGACCGCGCCGGCCAGCAGCGAGACGATCAGCACGACGCCGATCGTCTTGAGCGCCAGCCCGTAGAACGAGCCGGCGCCGGTGTCCAGGGTGGTGCGGGCCTGGCCGAGCGCGTAGTGGTCGTGCTGGTACTTCTTCAGGCGCCAGAAGAACAGCGGGAACAGGGCGAGTGCCGCCAGGAACGCCAGCCCCGCGACGCGATCGCCGGCGCGCGCGGACCGGCCGTCGAGAATCACGCCGATCAGCGAGATCGCGCCCGGCACGAACAGCGGCAGCATCGCGAGGTAGGCGCCGCGCAGGTCGCCGTCGAAGCGGAAGCGCAGGCCGCGCCAGCTGGTATTGGCCAGCCGGAACTGCATCGACGCGCGGAACAGCGCCGGCCACAGCGCCGCGACGATCAGGAACGCGATCAGCCCGGCCGTCGGCGAGACCCGGCCCGCCACCGAATACAGCAGCACCATCGCGCCGACCAGCAGGAAGCCGCGCAGCATGCGTTTGGGGTCGCCGTGGAAGTCGAGCGCGTGACCGCCGACCGAGGTGTTGCCGTAGAAGTAGCGCAGCCGCCGCACCTTGGCCCACGGGTAGTAGAGGCCGAGCGTCACCAGCGTGAGCAGCAGGTTGACGATCCAGATCCGGAAGTATTCGCTGCCCGAGCCGCTGAACGCGATCTCGAGCGGGTGCCGCGGCCCGGTGAGCGGCAGCGGTGCCGAGGCGGCGGCAGGGGAACCGAACCGCATCGACTCGAGCGGCATCGGAATCGTGTCTTCCATCGTGAACCTCCCTCCCCGTGCCTGTCTGGGTGCAGTTGGGGTGCCGCAAATCTAGCATCCGACGCCGTCATCGGGCCAACCCCGTTGCGTGCGCGGAACGGCTCTTGCTTAATCGCGATCGCGGCGCGCGCCGCATCAACCCACGAGGAGATCCGTCCATGCAGCCTTCCCGTCGTCTCGCCCTGGCCCTTGCCGCGGCCACTCTGGCCGCGCTTTCCAGCGCCGGTGCGTTCGCGCAAGCCAAGATCAAGGTCGCCGCGATCTACACGGTGCCGGTCGAGCAACAGTGGGTCAGCCGCATCGACAAGGCGCTGAAGGCCGCGGTCGCGCGTGGCGAGATCGAGTACGTGTTCAGCGAGAACGTCACGAACGCCGACTACGAGCGTGTGATGCGCGGCTACGCCGAGGGCGGCAACACGCTGATCGTCGGCGAGGCGTTCGCGGTCGAGGCGGCGGCGCGCAAGGTCGCGAAGGACTACCCGAAGGTCAGCTTCCTGCTCGGCTCCAGCGGCAAGCCGCAGGCGCCGAACTTCGGCGTGTTCGACAACTTCATCCAGGAGCCGGCGTACCTGAGCGGCATGATCGCCGGCGGCATGACCAAGAGCGGCAAGATCGGCATGGTCGGCGGCTACCCGATCCCCGAGGTCAACCGCCTGATGAACGCGTTCATGGCCGGCGCGAAGGAGACCAATCCGAAGGTCGAGTTCATGGTCAGCTTCATCAACAGCTGGTTCGACCCGCCGAAGGCCAAGGAGGCCGCGTTCGCGATGATCGACAAGGGCGCCGACGTGATGTATGCCGAGCGCTTCGGCGTCAGCGATGCCGCGAAGGAGAAGGGCAAGCTCGCGATCGGCAACGTCATCAACACGCAGGACAAGTACCCCGACACCGTGGTCGCCTCGGCGCTGTGGAACATGGAGCCGACGATCGACCTGGCGATCAAGTCCGTCAAGGCCGGCAGGTTCGAGGCCAAGGAGTACGGCGAGTACTCGATGATGAAGCACAAGGGCAGCGAGCTCAGCGCCCTCGGCACGTTCGCGAGGAAGGTGCCGGCCGACGTGGTCGCCAAGATGGAAGCGAAGCAGAAGGCGATCCTCGCCGGCAGCTTCACGGTGCCGGTCGACGACAGCCAGCCGAAGCCCACCGCGAAGTGACCGCGCCGGCCGGCTCAGGTCACCGCGGCCCAGACGAGGATGGCGAGCATCGCCAGGCCCATCGCGACCGGGTAGACCGCCCCCAGCGCCGCCAGCCGCAGCAGGCGCGGCCAGCGGCGTCCGCCGTAGATGCGGCCGAGCGCGAACCAGGTGTGCAGCGGCACCGCGACCAGGGTCACCGCTTTCAGCAGGCCGATCCCCGGCAGCGCGAGCACCATCGCGAGGAACCAGAACGCCTGCAGGTGCAGGGCGGCCACCAGGTGCTCGGTGTAGCGGCGCTGCCGGTTCGGATACAGCACGGCCAGACACAGCGCGAGCAGCGGCAGCACCGCGAACATCGCGACGCCGAGGTTCGAGACGAAGCGGTCGCCGAAGCGGTCGAGTTCGCGCTGGAAGCCGGCCGCGTCGAGGTTCACGCGCTGCTCGATGCGCCGGCACAGCCCGGCCGGCAGGCGCTCGCAACTGAACCGGCCGTCCTTCATCTCGAGGCGGCCGGGCCCGATGTCGAGCGCGAAGGCACCGGCGCGCGGGTCGAAGCCGTCGCCCTTGGCGATCGCCGCCGCGTCCGGGTCGAGGCTCGACGCGACGCGCAGCATCAGCAGCACGGCGACGCTGATCGTCAGGTAAAGCCGCAGCGGCAGCACGTAGTGCTTGCGCCGGCCGGCGAGGTACTGGCGCGTCAGCTCGCCGGGCCGCAGCACCAGCAGCTTGAGGCTGCGCCACAGCGCGCCTTCGGTCGACAGGTACGCGCCGCCGAACTGCTGCGCGAACTCGAGCAGCGTCGGCGGCTTGATGGCCGTGTCCTGGCCGCACGCCGGGCAGAACCGCGGCCGGTTCGCACCGAACGCTTCGCCGCAATTCAGGCAGGCGGCCGGTGGCGGGGCGTCGGCGGCGGGGGAATCACGCATGGCGCCGCAGTCTAGAGCCTCCACGCCCGCCGCCGCGCCGGTCGAGGTGCTGCGCCTCGACGCGATCACCAAGCGCTTCGGCAGCCTGGTCGCCAACGACGCGATCTCGCTGACGCTGGCGCGCGGCGAGGTGCTGGCGCTGCTCGGCGAGAACGGCGCCGGCAAGAGCACGCTGGTGTCGATCCTGTTCGGCCACTACGTCGCCGACGAGGGCCGGATCGAGGCCTTCGGCCAGCCGCTGCCGCCGGGCAACCCCAAGGCGGCGCTGGCGGCCGGCATCGGCATGGTGCACCAGCACTTCACGCTGGCCGACAACCTCAGCGTGCTCGACAACGTGATGCTCGGCACCGAGCCGCTGTGGCAGCCGTTCTCGCGGCGCGCGGCGGCGCGGGCCGCGCTGCTCGAGACGGCGCAGCGCTTCGGGTTGCAGGTCGAGCCGGACGCGCGGGTCGTCGACCTGTCGGTCGGCGAGCGCCAGCGGGTGGAGATTCTCAAGGCGCTGGTGTCCTTCGGAACGAGATGGGGCGCGAAGATCCTGATCCTCGACGAACCGACTGCGGTGCTGACGCCGCCCGAGGTCGTCACGCTGTTCGCGACGCTGGAGCAACTCGTCGCGCAGGGCCTGGGCGTGATCTTCATCAGCCACAAGCTCGACGAGGTGCTGCGCGTGTCGCACCGGGTCGCCGTCCTGCGCGGCGGCAAGCTGGTGGCAACCGTGGCGGCGAAGGACGCGAGCAAAGCCTCTCTGGCGGCGCTGATGGTCGGACGCGAGGTCGCGCCGGCGACGCGCACGCCGCGCGCGGCCGGCGCCGTGGTGTGTTCGCTGCGCGGCGTCGGCGTGGCCGGCGCGGGCCACGGCGCGCGGCTCGAAGGCGTCGACCTCGACCTGCGTGCCGGCGAGATCGTCGCGATCGCCGGTGTCGCGGGCAACGGCCAGCAGGCGCTCGCCGAACTGCTGTTCGGCATGCTCGCGGCCAGCGCCGGCAGGTTGACTTTCGACGGCCAGCCGCTGCCGGCCCACCCGCACGCCCGGGTGCGGGCCGGCGTTGCGCGCATCCCGGAAGACCGCCACGCGGTCGGTGTCGTCGGCGACCTGCCGATCTGGGAGAACGCGGTGCTCGAGCGCTACGCGACGCCGAGCTTCGCGCGCTTCGGCGTGACCAGGCGCGCCGCGGCGCAGGCGCATGCGCGCAAGGTGATCGAGCGCTTCGATGTGCGCGGCACGGAGTCGGCCGGCCTGGGGACGCCGACGCGGTCGCTGTCGGGCGGGAACATGCAGAAGCTGATTCTCGGGCGCGCGCTGCTCGGCGATCCGGGCGCTGCGATCGGCCCGCGCCTGATCGTCGCCGACCAGCCGACCTGGGGGCTGGACATCGGCGCGGTCGCCTTCGTGCACCAGCAGCTGCTCGACGCCTGCGCGCGGGGCGCCGCGGTGCTGCTGATTTCGGAAGATCTCGATGAGATCCTCGCCATCGCCGACCGCGTGGCGGTGATCCATGCCGGCCGCCTGACGGCCGCGAAGCCGGTCGCCGACTGGACGCTCGAATCGATCGGTCTCGCGATGGCCGGCGCGCAGGCGCCCGACCAGGCGCACGCCCATGCGCCTTGAACGCCGCGCCCGCCCGTCGCGCGCGCTGCAGGCCGGCGCGCCCTTCATCGCGGTCGCCTTCACGTTGCTGGTCACGTCGGCGCTGGTCGCATGGGCCGGCGCGCCGGTCGGCCGCGCGTATGCGCTGCTGCTCGACGGCGGCTTCGGCTCGCGCTTCGCGTGGAGCGAGACGCTGACGCGCGCGACGCCGCTGATCCTGACCGGCCTGGCGGCCGCGGTCGCGTTCAGGGCGCGCCTGTTCAATATCGGCGCCGAGGGCCAGTTGTATGCCGGCGCGCTCGCTGCGGTCGCGATCGGCGGCCTGCACGGCGGCACCGGGTACGCATGGAGCCCGTGGATGCTGTTCCCGCTGATGATGCTGGCCGCGGCCGTCGCCGGGGCACTGCTGCTGCTCGGCCCGGCGCTGCTGAAGAGCCGGCTCGGCGTCGACGAGGTCGTGACGACGCTGCTGCTGAACTTCATCGTGCTGCTGTTCGTCTCGATGATGCTCGACGGCCCGATGAAGGACCCGACCGCGATGGGCTGGCCGCAGAGCGTCGCGCTGCAGGAGTCGATGCAACTCGGCAAGCTGATCGAGCGCACCCGCGTGCACACCGGGCTGCTCTGGGCGCTGGTGCTGGCGGTCGCGCTGTGGGCGCTGCTGCGCTTCACGACCACCGGGTTCGAGATCCGGGCCGTCGGCTTCAATGCGCGCGCCGCGGCGTTCGCGGGCATGCCGGTGGCGTGGGTCAACGTGAAGGTCGCGCTGCTGTCCGGTGCGCTGGCCGGGCTGGCCGGCGCGATCGAGGTCGCGGGCCGCACCGGCTACGTCACGCTCGACATGTCGCCGGGCTACGGCTACAGCGGCATCGTGATCGCGATGCTGGCGGGGCTGAGCCCGCTCGGCGTCATCGCGGCGTCGGTGTTCGTCGCCGGCATCCTGGTCGGGGCCGACAGCATGAGCCGCGCCGTCAACGTGCCGACTTACATCGCCGACGTGATCGTCTCGGTCTCGCTGCTGAGCATGCTGGTCGCCACGCTCGCGGCCCAGTACCGCGTCGTGCGCGCGAGGAGCGCCCATGTTCGCTGAGATCGCCGACCTGCTTCTGAGCGCGCCGTTCTGGGTCGCGGTGCTGCGCATCGCGACGCCGCTGATCCTCGGCACGCTCGGCGTGCTGCTGTGCGAGCGTGCCGGCGTGCTGAACCTGGGCATCGAAGGGATCATGGTTGCCGGCGCGTTCGCCGGCTGGCTCACGGTCTACCAGGGCGGCGCCCTGTGGGTGGGCGTGGCCGTGGCTGCGTTGGTCGGTGCGTTGTTCGGGCTGCTGCACGGGCTTTTGACGGTGACGCTGTCGCTGTCGCAGCATGTCTCGGGTCTGGGCATCACGCTGTTCGCGACCAGCCTGGCGAGCTACGGCTACCGCGTCAGCTTTCCGAAGGTCGAGAGCCCGCCGACGATCCAGCCGTTCGCAGCGATGGAATGGCTGCCCGTTCCGGTGCTGAGCGGGCAGACGCCGCTGACGCTGCTGGCGCTCGTGCTGGTGCCGGCGATCGGGTGGCTGCTGTACCGCACGCCGCTCGGCCTGGCGCTGCGCACCGTCGGCGAGAACCCGGCCGCCGCCGAAGGGCAGGGGCTGAATGTCGCGGCGCTGCGCATCGGCGCGCTTGCCGCGGGGTCGGCGCTGATGGGCGTGGCGGGCGCGTTCCTGACGCTCGCGGCGTTCAACGCGTTCTACTTCAACATGGTCAACGGCCGCGGCTGGGTCTGCGTCGCGCTGGTCGTGTTCGCGTCGTGGCGGCCCGGCAAGGCGCTGCTCGGCGCGCTGCTGTTCGCGGTGTTCGACGCGCTGCAGCTGCGCCTGCAGCAGTCCGGCACCGGTCTGTTCGGCGTCAGCGTGCCGTACCAGGTCTACCTGATGCTGCCGTACCTGCTGTCGATCGCCGCGCTGGTGCTGGTGGCGCGCTGCGCGGCGTATCCGCAGGCGTTGATGAAGCCCTATCGCAAGGGCGAACGCTGACGATTCATTTGAAGGGGTTCGCGGTCGCGAACCACAGGCCGATGCCGGTCGCGATGATGAACGCGCCGTCGAGCACGCCGACCAGCAGGAACACCTTGTTCTGCAGCGTTTCCATCAGCTCCGGCTGGCGCGCCGAGGCCTCGAGGTACTTGCTGCCGAGCAGGCCGACGCCGAGGCACGAGCCGATCGCGCCGAGACCGATCATGTGGCTGACGCCGAGCGGGAGGAGGTTGATGCCGTCCATGTGAACTCCGGGGGTTGAGAAGCTGCGTTGAGGGCATCTTCCCGCCGGGCGATCATTGGGGCGATGACCTCTCAGGTCATGGCCGCGCGCGGCTCAGATCCGCAGGGCGGTCGCGAGCCGGTCGATGCGGCGCTTGAGCACGTCGATCCAGCCGGGCTCGGCGTTGGTGCGGTCCTGCGCGGCGATCACCAGCACCGCCATCACGGCGACCAGGGTCGTGCCGAACAGCCACAGCGCAGTGCCGAGCACGAAGTCGATCGACACCGTGCGGCTCCACGGCCGCGCGATGCCGAGGAAGGCGCAGTACAGCCACAGGCAGTTGGACAGCGCGACCGGCACCGCGACCCGCAGGAAGTCACGCGGCTTCCAGCGCGCGACGCGTCGGCCGCGGGCCAAACCGGGGAAGGTGTAGCGGTGCAGCACGAAGGCGTTGATCGTCAGCACCACCACCAGCACCAGCTTGCCCTGCAGCTTGGGATTGCCGCTGAGGTAGCTGGGATCGGTTCCCAGGCCGAGCAGGATCATGGCGCCGCCGGTGACGTACAGGACCATCAGCGCGATCGTGATCAGGCGCATCACGTAGGGGTTGGGCGGCGCGATGCGCACGCGGTCATCGGCCAGGCGGCGCAGCAGCCGCATGTCGGTGGCGACGATCGCCCCGAGTGCCAGGCTGGTGCCGAGCAGGTGGGCGAACAGGAGAAGCAGCTTGAACACGGGGGCGGGGCGGGTGCCTGGGGCCTAGACTCGGAGTCGATTCTCCATTTTCGACCTCCTGGCCGGTTGCTTGAGGTGGCGTGTGTTTCCGGACGTTTGTGGAAAGATTGGCAGATGCAAGAACACCAGCCCCTTCTATTCCGCGGCGCGTCGCTCGTCGATGGCCGGGTCGACCAGGACGTGCTGGTGCAGGCCGGCCGCATCGCGGCGATCGGCACCGCCCTTGCCGCGCCGGCCGACGCGCAGGTGATCGAGGCCGGCGGCGGGCTGCTCGCGCCGCCGTTCGTCGACCCGCACTTCCACATGGATGCGACGCTCAGCTACGGCCTGCCGCGCATCAACGCCAGCGGCACCCTGCTCGAAGGCATCGCGCTGTGGGGCGAACTGAAGCCCGAGCTGACGCAGCAGGCCCTGGTCGAACGCGCGCTGCAGTATTGCGACTGGGCAGTGGCCAAGGGGCTGCTGGCGATCCGCACCCATGTCGACGTCTGCGACGACCGGCTGCTCGCGGTGGAGGCGCTGCTGCAGGTCAGGAAGACGGTGGCGCCGTACCTCGACCTGCAGCTCGTCGCGTTCCCGCAGGATGGCGTGCTGCGCTCGCCGACCGCGCTCGCCAACCTGAAGCGCGCGCTCGACCTCGGCGTCGACGTGGTGGGCGGCATCCCGCATTTCGAGCGCACGATGGCCGACGGCGCCGAGAGCGTGCGCCTGCTTTGCGAGCTGGCGGCCGAGCGCGGCCTGCGGGTCGACATGCATTGCGACGAGAGTGACGACCCGCTGTCGCGCCATGTCGAGACGCTCGCGTTCCAGACCCATCGCCTGGGGTTGCACGGCCGGGTCACCGGCTCGCACCTGACCTCGATGCACTCGATGGACAACTACTATGTGAGCAAACTGCTGCCGCTGATGCGCGAGGCGCAGTTGCATGCCATCGCGAACCCGCTGATCAACATCACGCTGCAGGGCCGGCACGACACCTACCCCAAGCGCCGCGGCATGACGCGCGTCCCGGAACTCATGGCGGCCGGCATCAACGTCGCATTCGGCCACGATTGCGTGATGGACCCGTGGTATTCGCTCGGTTCGGGGGACATGCTCGAGGTCGCGCAGATGGGGCTGCACGTGGCGCAGATGACCTCGCAGGCCGGCATGCGCGCGTGCTTCGACGCGGTGACGGTCAACGCCGCGCGCGTGCTCGGGCTCGAGGGCTACGGCGTCGACGTCGGCTGCCACGCCGACTTCGTGCTGCTGCAGGCGCGCGACCCGGTCGAGGCGATCCGCCTGCGCGCGCAACGCCTGCAGGTGGTGCGGCGCGGTCGGGTGGTGGCGCAGACGCCGGCGGCCACCGCCGCAGTGCACTTGCCGGGACGGCCGCAAAGTGTGGACTGGACGCTACGTCGCTGAGGCGGTGCGCACGAGGGGCGCCGCTAAAATGGGCCAGAGCCACCAGTGTGGCCACAGGGACGGCTCTCCATGAAACTCATTGGTTCTCTCACCAGCCCGTACGTGCGCAAGGTGCGCATCGTGATGGCCGAGAAAAAACTCGACTACCAGCACGAGCTCGAGGACGTGTGGGCCAATGACAAGATCATGAAGTCCAACCCGCTGGGCAAGGTGCCCTGCCTGGTGCTGCCGGGCGGCGAGGCGATCTTCGATTCGCGCGTGATCGTCGAGTACCTGGACACCCGCTCGCCGGTCAGCCGGCTGATCCCCGAGGGCAGCCGCGAGCGGATCGAGGTGCGCACCTGGGAGGCGCTGGCCGACGGCATCCTCGATGCCGCGATCCTGGCCCGGCTGGAACAGACCTGGGCCGGCCGCACCGACGCGCAGCGCAGTCCGGCCTGGATCGAGCGGCAGATGCACAAGATCGACGTGTCGCTCGACGCGGTCAGCACCGGCCTGGCGGACAAGCCGTGGTGCACGGGCATCCACCTGTCGCTGGCCGATATCGCGGTCGGGTGCGCGCTCGACTACATGAGCTTTCGCTTCCCGCAGGTCGCCTGGCGCGAGAAGCATGCCAACCTCGCGAAGCTCGCCGACAAGCTCGCCACGCGCGCCAGCTTCGCCGACACCCGGCCGCCGGGCACCTGAGCGTTCAGTCCGGTCCGTTGGCGGCCGGACGCGGACGAAGGTCCAGGTGCAGCTTGCGGTAGATCGCACGCAGCGTCAGGCCGATCTGTTGCGGCGTCATCTGCGTGCTGCGTGCGACCTCGGCCATCGAGGCGCCGGCGCCGATGGCGTGCAGCAGCTTCAATTCGGGCTCGAGCAGCGGGTGTGCACCGGTGCGCAACTGCATCGTCAGCAGCTGCGCGACGCGTGCATCCATCGACGACTCGCCGGCGAGCATCCGCTGCATCCGCAGCAACAGGTCGGGCCCGACATGGCCGGAGAGCGCATAGCCGTCGGCGCCGTGCCGCAGCGTGTGCATCAGGTGCGGATCGCGCAGCGATGGCGTCAGCGCCAGCACATGCGAGCGACGCGGCCGCAGCTCGTCGAGCAGGTTGACCAGCGGGCCGTCGGGCAGGCGCACGTCGGCGACGATCAGGTCGGGCAGGCGCCGGGCGAGCGCCGTGCGGGCAGCGGCGAGCGAGTCGACCGCGTCGCTGACCGCCATCGTGGCGTCGCTTCCGGCGAGGCGGCTGATCTCGGCGCGCGCCGTCGCGTCGAGGACGATGAGAAGAATGCTGGACATGAACGCTCGTCGCGTGAATCGAGGAGCGAATTGTTCCGAACCGGCCCGGTTTGCGCATCCCGCGGGTCGTGTGCGTGCGCAGCCGACGCCGCGTGTCGGAAGGGCGCTGACACGCTGTGAACTGCGGACACATTCGTGCGCCGGCGGCGCGGCGGCCCCCGGGCGCGTCAGCGCGTGGCCGCGACCCCGAAGCTCGAGGCCTGCGCCTGCGGCCAGTAGATCCTGAACACCTGCTGCGACATCTCGCCGCGCAGCAGTTCGCCGGGCTGCACGAACGGCATCAGCGTCGCGAGGAGCTTCACGCTCTGCTCGGCGGTGCGGCGCACGATGTGCGAAGCGGTGATCTGGCTCGGGTCCGCGAGGCCGGCGGCCTGCACCAGTTCCTTCAACGCCATCAGCGTGTTCTGGTGAAAGTGAAAGACCCGCTCGGCCTTGGTCGGCACCACGAGGGCCCGCGCGCGCTGCTCGTCCTGCGTCGCGACGCCGGTCGGGCAATGGCCGGTGTGGCAGCTCTGCGCCTGGATGCAGCCGAGCGAGAACATGAAGCCGCGCGCCGAGTTGCACCAGTCGGCTCCGAGCGCGAGCATGCGCGCGATGTCGAACGCGCTGACCACCTTGCCGGCGCACCCGATCTTGATCTTGCTGCGCAGGTTCAACCCGACCAGCGTGTTGTGCACCAGCAGCAGCCCCTCCTGCAGCGGCGCACCGACATGGTCGGTGAACTCCAGCGGCGCCGCGCCGGTGCCGCCTTCGGCGCCGTCCACGACGATGAAGTCGGGCGTGATGCCGGTCTCGAGCATCGCCTTGGCGATCGCGAACCACTCCCACGGGTGGCCGATGCACAGCTTGAAGCCGGTCGGCTTGCCGCCCGACAGGGTGCGCAGCTTGTCGATGAACTGCATCATCTCGATCGGTGTCGAAAACGCCGCGTGGCTGGCCGGCGAGACGCAATCGATCCAGGCCGGCACGCCGCGCGCCGCGGCGATCTCGGGCGTGACCTTCGGCCCCGGCAGCACGCCGCCGTGGCCCGGCTTGGCGCCCTGGCTGAGCTTGAGTTCGATCATCTTCACCTGCGGCTGGCAGGCGTTGGCGGCGAAGCGCTCCTCGCTGAACGCGCCGTGCTCGTCGCGGCAGCCGAAGTAGCCCGAACCGATCTCCCAGATCAGGTCGCCGCCGTTCTCGCGGTGGTAGCGGCTGATCGAGCCCTCGCCGGTGTCGTGCGCGAAGTTGCCGCGCTTGGCGCCGGCGTTGAGCGCCAGGATCGCGTTCGCGCTGAGCGCGCCGAAGCTCATCGCCGAGATGTTGAAGATGCTGGCGCTGTACGGCTGCGCGCGCGCCGCGCCGATCGTGATGCGGAAGTCGTGCGACGCGAGCGTGGTCGGCTGCAGCGAGTGGTTGATCCACTCGTAGCCGACCGCGCCGACGTCCATCTGCGTGCCGAACGGCCGCTTGTCGGCCTCGCCCTTCGCGCGCTGGTAGACCAGCGAGCGCTGCTGGCGCGAGAACGGCGCGGCCTCGTTGTCGCCCTCGATGAAGTACTGCCGCATCTCGGGCCGGATGAACTCGAGCAGGAAGCGCAGGTGGCCGATCACCGGGTAGTTGCGCAGCACCGAATGGCGCGTCTGGCGCGTGTCGCGCACGCCCAGTCCGACGAGCAGCGTGAAGGCCAGCGCCGGCGCGCCGCCGACGCCGAAGCCGACCCACGTGAAGGCGCACAGCAGCGCGCCGACGGCGCACAGCAACCACACCGCATACCGCACCGGCACGTGCCGGTCGAGCTGCTTGAGCCAATCGAACATGAGCGTTCACCCCGCGTCTTTGGCGCGATGGTAGGGCCGCGCCGCGGCGATGTTCGGTGCGGGAATGCCCGAATACCGGTGCAGACGCGGGCATCGCCGGGCGCGCAACCGACGCTGCCCGGTGCTCAGGGAGGCCGAAGCGCGCGTCTGGCCGCGGACAGCACCTCGCGGCTCAGCCCGTCGACCAGGCGCGCGGCCGAGCGTGCGTGCTGCCAATGCAGCGGCGTGTCGAGCGGCGTGCCGGGCACGAGTTCGACCAGGCGGCCGGCCGCGAGGTGGGACGCGATCAGTGCCTGTGGCTGCAGCCCCCAGCCCATGCCGGCCAGCGCCGCGACGACGAAGGCCTGCGGCGAGGGCAGTCCATGGCGCGGCAGGTCGACGTGCCGATGGCACTGTCGTCGCGCCCAGCGGGCCTGCAGTTCGTCCTTGGCGTTGAAGACCAGGCTCGGCGCCTGCGCCAGACTGGAAGCCCCGACGCCGCCGGCGAAGTGACGGGCCACGAACGCGGGGCTTGCGACCGCCAGGTAGCGCAGCGCGCCGAGCGGGCGGCTGTTGCAACCCGCCGCGGGCCGGGCGGTGGCGGTCACCGCGGCCAGCACCGAGCCGCTGCGCAGCCACTCGGCGGTGTGGTCCTGGTCGTCGACCGCCACGTCGACGAGCACGTGCGCGTCGGCGGCGAACGCCGCGAGGGCCGGCGCGAACCAGGTCGCCAGGCTGTCGGCGTTGACCGCCAGTGGCAGCCGCACGCGCGCGATGCCGTTCCGGGCCAGCGCCGGGGTCGTGCCCTGCAGTTCCTGCTCGAGCAGCCGCACGCGATCGACGTGCTGACACAGCCGGCGCCCGGTCTCCGTGGCGCGGCACGGCTGCTCGCGCACCACCAGCGGGCAACCGATGCGCTCCTCGAGCAGGCGGATGCGCTGCGACACCGCCGAGGGCGTCACGTGGAGTGCGAGCGCAGCCCGCTCGAAGCTGCCCTCGCGGATGACGGCCGCCAGGGCGGCCAGCGCGGCGTAGTCCAGCATCGGTTCAGTTTCGCTTCATTCGACGTAGAAAGCTTAGTTTGCCTACGGCACGTCGGGCTGGCAAGCTGACCGCATGACGCCGACCCTGAGCACCGTGGCTGCCTTCCCTGTCTTCTTCAACGGGCTGGTGTTGAGCCTGGGGCTGATCGTCGCGATCGGTGCGCAGAATGCCTTCGTGCTGCGCCAGGGGCTGCGCCGCGAGCACGTCGGCACGGTCGTGCTGTTCTGCGCGGTCGCCGACGCGGTGCTGATCGCGGCCGGGGTGCTCGGCATGGCGCAGGCGCTCGGTGAGAGCCCGCGGCTGGCGCAGGCACTGGCGCTGGCCGGGGCGGCCTTCCTGGCGTGGTACGGCTGGCAGGCGCTCCGGCGCGCGCGTCACGCCGGCAGCCTCCAGGCGGCCCCTGGCGGCAACGGGCTTCGCCGTGGCGCCGCGATCGCCCAGGCGGCGGCATTCACGCTGCTCAACCCGCACGTCTATCTCGACACGGTGCTGCTGGTCGGCAGCATCGGCGCGCAGCAGCCGGCGGCGCTGCGCGGTTGGTTCATCGCCGGCGCGGCGGGCGCGAGCCTGCTGTGGTTCGTGCTGCTGGGCTTCGGCGCCCGTCGGCTGGCGCCCTCGTTCGCGCGACCACGGGCCTGGCAGGTGCTCGACGCGCTGATCGGCGGGACGATGTGCCTGTTGGCGGCGCTGCTGGTTCGGCACGCGCTGTCGGGCGGCTGACGAACCGCCGCGCCGGTGCCCTTCAGGTCGCCGGCGGAGTCGGCGCGTTCGCCGAGGTCGGCGGCGCCGGCTCGGCCGCACTGATCAGCATCGTCGGCGGGCTGCTGAGCTTGATCTGCGCGTCGTGCAGGCGCTTGAGCACATCGAACAGCAACGCGCTGCGCACCCGCGCGACGCTGCGCGGCGAGTTGACGTAGCCGGTCGCGTTGAACATCAGCTGGCCGTGGTCGACGCCGTCGAGCAGCACCGCAGGCCCGGGGGTCTCGAGCACGTCGTCGTTCGCATCGTAGGCCTGCAGCAGCTGCTCGCGCACGGTCTCCGCGTCGCTGCCGAGCGGCACTGGCAGCTTGATCTGCACCAGGCCGAGCGGGTCGGCCAGCGTGACGTTGCGGACGATCTTGGTGATGAACTCGGAGTTCGGCACGATCACCGTCGAGCGGTCGCCCATCTGGATCTCGGTGGCGCGCACATTGATGCGCCGGATGTCGCCTTCGACACCGCCCAGCGACACCCAGTCGCCGACCTTCACCGGCCGTTCCGCGAGCAGGATCAGGCCCGAGACGAAGTTCTGCACCACCGCCTGCAGCCCGAAGCCGATGCCGACCGAGAGTGCACTGGCGACCCATGCGATGCGCTCCAGCCCGACCCCCATCGCCGACATCGCCAGCGCGATCGCGATCACCACGCCGGCGTAGCCGAACAGCGAGGTCGTCGAGGCACTCATGCCCGCATCGAGCATGGTGGTCGGCAGGTAGCGCGTGGCGAGCCAGTGGCGCAGCACCCGCACCACGCCGAGGCCGACGACGAGCACCAGCAGCGCCTGCAGTGCCGCGCCCGGCAGCAGCTTGAACTCGCCGATCGCGATGCCCTGCTGCCACTGCCCGCTGCGCCGCAGCAGCTCGGCCGGGCTCTCGCCGAAGGGCGCCACCAGCAGCATCAGCGCGACCAGCAGCACCGCCAACCGCAGCGCGCCCGACGCCAGCACCGCGATCTGCGCCGCGGGCTTGGACGTCACCGGCAGCCTGGCCTTGTGCTCGGCGGCCTCGTCCGCGGCGGCGGGCTCGGTCGCCAGCCACGCCATCAGCAGGTCGTCGATCAGCGCGGCAAGCAGGTAGGCCGAGCCGAGCACGATGCCGGCCCACACGACCTGGCGCACCGCGAAGCTGCCGAACGCGACATAGCCCGCCAGCAGGCATACGACCGCGGTCGCGAGCACCAGCCAGTTCAGGCCGCCGAGCACCGCGAGCCAGACCGGGCGACCGCGCGCGCCTTCCTTCGCGAGCTCCTGGCGCCAGACGCGTTCGCCATGCATCAACCCGAGCCCGACCGTCAGCCCGACCGTCAGCGCGACGATGCAGTTGATCGCCACCGTCGTCGACAGGCTCGCATTCGCCATCACCGCGATGCGCTCGGCCGACCAGGTCGCGACGCTGACGAACGTGATCAGCGCCGGGAAGTGGCGCAGGCTCGTGGCGACCGCGTCCGGCAGCGGCAGCAGCCGCCAGCTCGGCCGGCGCGCGCAGATCAGCGCGGTCGCCAGGCCATACATGAAGCCGGCGACCCAGAACAGCGCGATGAACACGCCCAGGTCGGTGGCCGGGGCCTCGGCGAGCGTGCCGTTCCAGTCGAACGCCGCGAACACGGCCGCCCCCACCAGGCCGAACGCGAGCGTCCACTGGGCGACCACCAGCGTCGCATACAGCGATCGCCGCAGGCGCCCGGGCGGCGTGTGCCCGGTCAGCCATCGCACCAGCGCACTGCGGCCCCAGGCCAGCGCCCACACCAGCGCCGCCGCGACCACCGGCAGCGCCAGCCACACCGCCATCGGCGCGGCGCGCGCCGCGTCCACCAGCGGGCTGGCGACTTTGCGCACCCGCGCCAGGTCGTTCGGAAGATCGTCCCGCCAGTCCGACCAGAACGGCCCGGCCAGGATCGAGTTGGTGCGCGTGCCCAGCTGCGCCTGGAACTGCGCGCGCCGCAGCGTCGACAGCTGCGCCGCGAGTTGCTGGCTCTCGACGGTGAGCAGCCGGGCGAGCTTGACCTGGCCGTCCAGCGTGCCGCGGCTCTTGGCGATCAGCGCGCGCTGCGCGGCGACGTCGGCGTCCTCCTTGGCGCCGGCCGCCGGCGCGCCGAGTTCGGCCACGCGTGCATCCACGCTCGCCAGCTGCGGCGCCAGCAGGTCGGCGATGTCCGAGGCCTGCTGCTGCGCCGCCTGCGCCGCGCTGCGCAGCTGGCGCAATTCGGCGTCGCCCGGCGGCTCGGCCCGGGCGAGGGCGCGCTGCGAGGCGTCGATCTGCAGGCGAATGCGGTCGAGCGAGGCGTCGATGTCTCCGCCCGGTGCCGCCGGCGCCTGCGCCGCCGCCACGGCCGCGAACAGCCAGAGCAGCAGCGGCGCGACAAGGCGAAGAAAAATCCGATCGACGAAGAATCGCATGCGCGGCGGCAACCCGAGCGCGGCGCCGGGCCGCGAAGCGCCTCGTTATACTCGCCCCACAGCGCCGATTTGTTCCGAATTGCGGGCGCTTTAAAAATGCCGCTAAAGAGGGACGCCCGACCCGGTGTCCGCCTCCGCAGCGGTCCGGGTCTTTTGCATTCTTGGGGTGTCATGGGTTCGATCGGCGACGTCCAGCCGCAATTTCTCCACTTCGCGCCACCGCTGCCGCTGCGCAGCGGCGCGCAGTTGCGCGACTACACGCTCGCGTACGAGACCTACGGCACGCTGAACGCGGCGCGCAGCAACGCCGTGCTGGTGTGCCACGCGCTGAACGCGAGCCACCACGTCGCCGGCACCTATGCCGGGCAACCCCGGAGTGAGGGCTGGTGGGACAACCTCGTCGGCCCCGGCAAGCCGCTCGACACCGACCGCTTCTTCGTGATCGGCGTCAACAACCCCGGCTCGTGCTTCGGCTCGACCGGGCCGATGCAGACGAATCCGGACACCGGCCGCACCTATGGCGCCGACTTCCCGGTCGTCACGGTCGAGGACTGGGTCGACGCGCAGGCCCGCCTGCTCGATGCGCTCGGGATCACGCAGCTGGCCGCGGTGCTCGGCGGCAGCCTGGGCGGCATGCAGGCGCTGAGCTGGTCGCTGCGTCACCCGGACCGGCTGCGCCACTGCATCGCGGTGGCGACGGCGCCGAACCTGTCGGCGCAGAACATCGCGTTCAACGAGGTCGCGCGGCGGGCGATCGTCACCGACCCCGAGTTCCACGGCGGCCACTTCTACGCGCACGGCACGCTGCCGCGGCGCGGGCTGCGGGTGGCGCGGATGATCGGCCACATCACCTACCTCAGCGACGACGCGATGGAGGCCAAGTTCGGCCGCGAGCGCAGGGCCGGTGCCAGCGGCTTCAGCACCCAGGACGTCGAGTTCGAGATCGAGAGCTACCTGCGGCACCAGGGCGACAAGTTCAGCGAGTACTTCGACGCCAACACCTACCTGTTGATCACCCGCGCGCTCGACTACTTCGACCCGGCGCGCGAGTTCGGTGGCGACCTGACGGCCGCGTTCGCGCCGGCGCGCTGCAAGTTCCAGCTCGTCAGCTTCACGACCGACTGGCGCTTCGCGCCGGCGCGCTCGCGCGAGATCGTCAAGGCGCTGGTCGACCACAAGCGCGACGTGAGCTACGCCGAGATCGACGCGCCGCACGGCCACGACGCCTTCCTGCTCGACGACCCGCGCTACCACGGCGTGCTGCGCGCGTGCTTCGACAACATCGCGAAGGAGTTCGGACCGAGCCGAGCGCCGGGCCGTCCCAAGCCGGCGAGCGCCCCCTCGGGGGGCAGGAGCGAAGCGACGTGGGGGCCCCATGTCTGATCGCAAGGACATGGAGCTGATCGCCGAACTGGTGCCGAGGGGCTCGCACGTGCTCGACCTGGGCTGCGGCAACGGCGAGTTCCTGGCGCTGCTGCGCGACACCCGCGGCTGCACCGGCTACGGCATCGAGATCGACGACGCGAACGTGCTCGCCTGCACCCAGCGTGGCGTCAACGTGATCCAGCTGAACCTCGAGGAAGGCCTGGCGCTCTTCGAGGACCAGAGCTTCGACGTGGTGCTTCAGATCGAGACGCTGCAGCACCTGCGCAACACCGAGAAGATGCTGCGCGAGACCGCGCGCGTCGGCCGCATCGGCATCGTCAGCTTCCCGAACTTCGCGCACTGGCCGAACCGGCTGCAGGTCGCGGCCGGCCGCATGCCGGTCACGCGCGTGCTGCCCTACCAGTGGTACGACACACCGAACATCCGCGTCGGCACCTTCGCCGACTTCGAGGTACTGGCGCGCAAGGACGGGCTGCGCATCCTGGACGCCTTCGGCATCCAGGCCGGCGCCGCGGTGCGGCGCTGGCCGAACCTGCGCGCCAGCGTGGCAGTGTTCAAGTTCGACCGCGGCTGAGCACGCTCAGAACGGGATCAGTTCGCCATTGACGACCCACGGCGTGCCGAAGCGGTCGATGCACATGCCCCAGGTCTTGGCCCAGAACGCCGGCTGCATCGGCATCGTGACCTGGCCGCCGGCGGCCAGCGCGGCGAAGACGGTCTGGGCCTGCGCGACCGAGTCGTAGTCGACCGCGATCGACACGCCCTTGATGCCTTCGTACGGCACATGGGCCGGCGCGTCGCCGGCGTAGAGCATGCCGCCGCCCGGCAGCACGAGACGCGCGTGCAGGATGCGGTTCGCGAACTCCTTGGGCATCTGCTCGGCCATCGGCGAATCGGCGCCGCTCATCAGCACTTCGAGTCGGCCGCCGAGGGCCTGCTCGTAGAAGCGCATGGCGTCGGCGCAGGTGCCGTCGAAGGCGAGGTAGGCGATGGCTTGGGTCATGGTGATTCCTCCGGGGGGTTGACGATGCGGACCGCCGGATCCTGACCTGACGACGGTCGGGCGGCCCGGCGATCGACAATCGGGCGACAGCAATTTTGGGCATGCATGTCACAAGCACGCCGGTTCGAACGTCTGACCCTTCATCGGCCAGACCTGGAACTCCGAATGGACGACGCCACCCGCACCTTCGACCGCCTGCGCCCGCGCCTGCAGGGCATCGCCTACCGCATGCTCGGCTCGACCGGCGAGGCCGAGGAGGTGGTGCAGGACGCCTGGCTGCGCTGGCACGAAGCCGATCGGGCGACCATCGCCAACGCCGAGGCCTGGCTGGTCACGATCGCCACGCGCCTGGCGATCGACCGGCTGCGCGCGGCCAAGGTGCAGCGCGAGCACTATGTCGGCTTCTGGCTGCCCGAGCCGCAGCTGGCCGATTCGCCGCACTCGCCCGAGCAGGTGCTGGAGCGGGCGGACGATCTCTCGGTCGCGTTCCTCACCCTGTTGGAGCGCCTCGCGCCCGAGGCGCGCGCCGCGTTCCTGATGCGCGAGGTGTTCGACGCCGACTACGACGAACTCGCGCAGACCATCGGCAAGAGCGAGGCCGCGTGCCGCCAGATGGTCAGCCGCGCGAAGGCGCAGCTGCGCGAGGCCCGCCCGCGCTACACGGTCACGCCGGACGCCCACCAGCGTGTGATGCGCCGCTTCGCCGACGCGCTCGCGCAAGGCGACTTCGCGTCGATGAAGGCGATGCTGGTCGAGGACGCGGAGCTGATCGGCGACGGCGGCGGCAAGGTGCCGAGCTTCGGCAAGGTACTGCTCGGCGGGCCGCGCATCGCGCAGTTGTTCTATGCGGCCAACCTGCGCTTCAAGGCGGGGCTGCGGATCGAGCTGGCGGTGATCAACGGCCAGTGGGGCGTGCTGCGCTTCATCGATGGCGTGCTCGAATCGGCACAGTCGTACGAGACCGACGGTGAGCGCGTCGTGCGCATCCACGTGCAGCGCAATCCGGACAAGCTGGCGCGCATCGCCGCCGCGCTCGGGCCGGTCTGACCCGGCGTTGTCACAACCGGCGCGGCCCGCGCGTCTTCAGGGCATGTGTTCAACCACCTGAAGCGAGCCGCACCATGACCCAACGCATCAACTACGCCGAACAGTCGTCGGAGTACTTCAAGAAGTTCGCCGCCTTCAGCACCGCGCTGAACGGCAGCTCGATCGAGGCGGGCACCCGCCACCTGGTCGAGATCCGCGCCTCGCAGCTCAACGGCTGCGGGCTGTGCGTCGACATGCACGTCAAGCAGGCCACGATCCACGGCGAGCGCCAGCTGCGCCTGCACCACCTGGCGATCTGGCGCGAGTCGCCGCTGTTCGCGCCGCGCGAGCGCGCCTGCCTGGCGTGGACCGAAGTGCTGACGAAGATTCCCGAGCACGGCGTGCCCGACGAGCTGTACGAGCGCGTGCGCGCCCAGCTGTCGGAGAAGGAGATCTCGGACCTGACCTTCATCGTGATGTCGATCAACGCCTGGAACCGCGCCAACGTCGCGTTCAGGACCGTGCCGGGCGCGTTCGACGCGGCCTACGGTCTCGACAAGGCCCATCTCAACTGAACCCGGAGCGCAGCACCATGAAGATCGTCGTCATCGGCGGGAGCGGCCTGATCGGCGCCAAGCTCGTCGGCCGGCTGCGCGCGCGCGGCCACGAGGTCGTCGCGGCCTCGCCGCAATCGGGCGTGGACACGCTCACCGGCCGAGGCCTGGCGCAGGCCCTCGCGGGCACGCAGGTCGTCGTCGACGTCGCGAACTCGCCGTCGTTCGAGGACGCCGCCGTGCTCGCGTTCTTCGAGACCTCGGGCCGCCACCTGCTCGCGGCCGAGGCGGAGGCGGGTGTGAAGCACCACGTCGCGCTGTCGGTCGTCGGCACCGAGCGGCTGCAGCAGAGCGGCTACTTCCGCGCCAAGGCGGCGCAGGAGCGCCTGATCCGGGCCGCGAGCGTGCCCTACACGATCGTGCACTCGACCCAGTTCTTCGAGTTCGTCGGCGGCATCGCGCAAGCGGGCACCGCGGCCGACGGTCGAACGGTGCACCTGTCGCCGGCGAGCATCCAGCCGATCGCGTCCGACGACATCGCCGCAGCGATGGCTGACGTGGCGCTCGGCGCGCCGCTGAACGGCACGCTCGAGGTCGCCGGGCCGGAACGGCTGCGGCTGTCCGAGCTGGTGCAGGCCTACCTGGCCGCGAAGAAGGACCCGCGCATCGTGGTCGCCGACGAGCACGCGCGCTACTTCGGCGCCGAGCTGGACGATGCAACCCTGCTGCCCGGCCCGAATCCGCGCCTCGGCGCGACGCGCTTCGAGGAGTGGCTGGCCGGTCAGCTCGTCCCGGCCTGAGCGTCGTGCGCGGCCGATGCCGCGCGCCAGGCCAGCGGCAGGGCCACCAGCGACACGACGAGGCCGAGCGCCGCCGCCGCGGTCCAGCCGCCGGCCTGCACGCAGGCGGCCATCGTCGGCGGGCCGAGCAGCGAGCCGCTCGCGCCGCACTGCGCGAGCAGGCCGTTGGCGCGCACCATCTGGCCGGGCGCGGTCGCCAGCCGCGGCAGCAGCGCGAAGCCCAGGCTCGCGAACACGCCGCCGGCCATGTTGAGCGCGATCGCCAGCGCAATCGCGACAGTCGCGGACGGGCCCGGCGTGAACACGCCGAACAACAGCAGCGGCGGCAGGCCGAGCGACACGATCGCGGGCCCGCGCAGGCTGACGCCGTGACGCAACAGCCAGGCCGCCGCCGCGCTGCCGGCGATCGCGCTGACCGAGGCGATCGCGGTCCACTGTCCGGCCGCCTGTGCGCCAAGCCCTGCTTCGCGCACCAGCAGCGTCGGCAACAGCCCGAGCACGCCGACCTGGAACAGTGCGAACAGCCCGAACGCCAGCGTCAGGCACCACAGCGGTGGCGTGAGCCGCGCGGCCGGCGCGTCGGTGGGCGTGTCCGCGTGCTCGGGCACGCCGGCGCGCCACAACACCGCCCACAGCAGCGCGCCGACCGCGCCGCTGGCGGCCATCGCGGTGCGCCAGTCCCATGCCGTCGCGACGCTCGCGCTCGCCGCGGCGCCGAGCGCCAGGCCGACCGGCACGAACGTGCTCCACAGCGTCAGCGCGAGCTGCACGCGCGGGCCGGCCGCGCCGGCATGGTGGGCGATCAGCACCGGCGCGCTGACGATCACGCCGAGGTAGCCGGCCGCTTCGAGCAGCCGCCAGCCGAGCAGACCGGTCGCGCCGTGGGCGGAGGCACCGCCCAGGCCGGCGAGCGCGAGGCACGCGACGCCGGCGCGCAGCGTGCGCCGCAGCCCGAGCCGGTGCGCGATCAGGCCGGCGACGGTGCCAAGCGTCGCGCCGCCGATCTCGATCAGCGAGATCGCGATCGCGACCGTGGTCAGGCTCAGGCCGAGCGCCGTCGCGATCAGCGGGGCGAGCGCGGACATCTTGCCGAGCTGGGCCGCCGCCAGCAGGCCGCACAGGTACAGCAGCCCGACCAGCGGCCAGGGCGAACGCGCGGCGGTCATCGCATCGGCCCCGCGGCGCTACCATCGCCGGCACGGTGTCCACGCTTCTCCGTATCAGCAGCGGCGACGGGCGTGCGCTCGGCCGCTCGTTGCGCGCCTGGCGCGCGCTGAACGGCCAGAGCCCGCGCGCGCCGGTTCACTTGATGTGCGACCTGACCCACCGCCTGCTCGCCGCGTCGCCCGCACGCGAGGCGCACCGCGACAGCGACGACCTCGCAAGCCTCGCCTGCGACATGCGCTGGGTGCACTTCCAGTTCTCGGACGGCAGCTTCGCGCGGCTGGTCGAGGCGGTGCGGCCGCAGCCGCTTCACGCCGCCGCGCCGGCGAGCCAGTCGGCCAGCGCGGTCATCGAGTCGCACTGACGGAAGCGCGGATCGCCGAGCGGCGCCGCGGCCTCCTCGTGCGCCCACACCAGCGGGTACGGGATCAGCACCGCGAAGCAGCCGGCCTCGAGCGCGGGCAGGATGTCGGAGCGCACCGAGTTGCCCGCCATCAGCGCGTGCTCGGGCCGAACGCCGTGGCGCGCGAACGCGCGGCGGTAGGTCTCGGCGCTCTTCTCGCTGACGATCTCGACGCCGGAGAAGAAGCGGCCCAGGCCGGAGGCCGCGAGCTTGCTCTCCTGGTGGAACATGTCGCCCTTGGTGATCAGCACCAGCGGCGCGATGTCCGCAAGCCGCTCCAGCGCCTCGGTGACGCCGGGCAGCGGCTCCATCGGGTGGCGCATCAGGTCGCGGCCGGCCGCCAGGATCTCCGCCAGCACGGTGCCGGGCGCCTGCGCGTCGCTCAGCTGCAGGGCCGTTTCCAGCATCGACAGCGTGAAGCCCTTCGCGCCGTAGCCGTAGGTGCCAAGGTTGCGCCGCTCGACGGCGGCCAGCGCGTCCTCGACCGTGGCCGCATCGGCCCACGGCGCGAGCAGCGCGTTGAAGCGCTCATGGGTGAGCCGGAACAGGGTTTCGTTGTGCCAGAGCGTGTCGTCCGCATCCAGGCCGATGATCTTCGGGGGCGTCATGGGCGTCATGGGCGTCAGCTTAAGGGCAGTGCACCGCGCCGCATCGACGCGGCGCTGAATCGACTATTCAGGCCGGCTGCCGCAGCCCGCGCAGGTAGGCGTCGAACACCTGCGGGCCGACCTGCAGCAGGTCGAAGCCGTCGCGGTCGAGCATCCAGTTCTGCAGCAGGCCGTCGAACAGCGCGAACAGCCCCAGCGCGGCGCTGCGCACGCGCGTGCCCTTGGGCAGTTCGCCGCTGCGCAGCGCACGCTTGAGGGCGCGTTCGATGTCGGACAGGCACTCCCGGCGCATCCCCAGGTGGCGCTCGCGCACCGCGTTCATCTCGCCGACGTACTCGACCTTGTGGGTCGCGATGTCGAACACGCGGCGCAGCTGCGGGTCGCGCACGACCCGGCGCAGGGTCTCGACGAAGCCGTCGCGCACCTGGACCAGCGAGGCGTCAGGGCCGCAGAAGCCGCCGCAGGCGTCGGCCTCCTCGAGCGGCAGCGTGGCGCGGTCCATCATCGCGTTGAACAGGTCGGCCTTGTCCTCGAAGTGCCAGTAGATCGCGCCGCGGGTCAACCCGGCGGCCTTCGCGATCTCCGCCAGCGACGTACCCGACACGCCGCGCGCCTCGAACACGAGCTCGGCCGTGTCCAGAATGTGGCTGCGGGTGGCTTGGGCCTCTTCTTTCGTGCGGCGGACCATGAGGTGGTGAAGATTTGATGCGGCGCCTCGCGCCGCTTACATACATTCAACGATGTATGTATACTAACCTCGATCGACCCCGGGACGTGTGTTCTTTTCACATTGAGGCATTAGCATGTCGCCCTCCAGCCCCGCTGGCTCGATTCTTGAATCGCCTTTTGCGGTTCCCCACGATCGATCGACACCTATCCGCCGGCGCGCCGACGCGCCCACCAGACTGAAGGGTTCTGCATGTCCGCGTTGAAGATCATCCCGGCCGCCTCGGCCGTCGTGCTGGCCATTTCGCTCCTCGCGGCGTGCGGGCAGAAGCCCGAGGGTGCGGGCGGCCCGCCCGGCGGCGGCATGCCGCCGGCCGAAGTCGGCGTGATCACGGTCGCGACGCAGTCGATCGGCCTGGCGACCGAACTGCCGGGGCGGCTCGAGGCCTCGCGCGTCGCGCAGGTGCGGGCGCGTGCCGCCGGCATCCTGCAAAAGCGCCTGTTCACCGAAGGCAGCGACGTGAAGGCCGGGCAGGTGCTGTTCACGATCGACGCGGCGCCGTACCAGGCCACCGCCGCCAGCGCGCGCGCCGCGCTGGCCCGCGCCGAGGCCAACCTGACGCAGGCCACCGCGCTCGCCGAGCGCTACAAGCCGCTGATGGAAGCCAACGCGATCAGCAAGCAGGAGTACATCAACGCCGTCGCCGCGCAGAAGACCGCGCAGGCCGACGTGGCCAGCGGCCGCGCCACCGTGCAGACGGCGCAGATCAACCTCGGCTACGCGACCGTGACCGCGCCGATCTCCGGCCGCATCGGCCGCGCGCTCGTCACCGAGGGCGCGCTGGTCGGCCAGGGCGAGGTCACCCCGCTCGCGACGATCCAGCAGATCAACCCGATGTATGTGAACTTCACGCAGAGCACGACCGACGTGCTGCGCCTGCGCCGCGCGGTCGAGAGCGGCAAGTTCAAGCGCTCCGGCACCGACGGCGCCGCCGTGCGCGTGCTGCTCGAGGACGGCAGCGACTACGGCCAGACCGGCAAGCTGCTGTTCTCGGACCTGACCGTCGACCCGACCACCGGCCAGATCACGCTGCGCGCGCAAGTGCCCAACCCGACCGGGCTGCTGCTGCCCGGCATGTACGTGCGGGTTCGGCTCGAGGAGGCGCAGGCCGAGGCCGGCATCGTCGTGCCGCAGCAGGCGGTCACGCGCGGCACCAGCGGCGACACCGTGATGGTCGTCGGCGCCGACGGCAAGGTCGCGCCGCGGCCGGTCAAGGTCGGCGCCGCGGTCAACGGCCAGTGGGTCGTGCTCGACGGCCTGAAGGCCGGCGAGCAGGTCATGGTCGACGGCTTCCAGAAGCTGCGCGGCAATGCGCCGGTCAAGCCGGTGCCATGGCATCCGGCGGCCTCCGGTGCGGCGGCGTCAGGCGCGGCACCGGCCGGCGCCGCAGCCGCGCCGGCCGCACCGGCATCGGCCGCCAGCGCACCCGCCGCCGCGGCGTCGAAGTAAGAAGGGGCACGGCACATGGCCCAGTTCTTCATCGATCGCCCGATCTTCGCGTGGGTGATCGCGCTATTCATCATCGTGCTCGGCGGCACCGCGATCACGCAGCTGCCGATCGCGCAGTACCCATCGGTCGCGCCGCCGTCGATCGTCATCAACACCGCCTACCCGGGCGCCTCGGCGCAGACGCTGGAGGACAGCGTCATCAGCGTCATCGAGCGCGAGATGAACGGCTCGCCGGGCCTGCTCTACATGGAGTCGGTCAGCCAGGCCGACGGCACCGGCTCGATCACGCTCAGCTTCGAGGCCGGCACCAGCCCCGACCTGGCGCAGGTGGATGTGCAGAACCGCCTGTCGCGCGCCACGCCGCGCCTGCCGCTGGCGGTCACGCAGCAGGGCGTGCGGGTCGACAAGTCGCGCTCGAACTTCCTGCTGTTCACGATCCTGTCGAGCGACGACCCGAGCATCGATCCGATCGCGCTCGGCGACTACGCCTCGCGCAACGTGCTGCCCGAATTGCAGCGCCTGCCCGGCGTCGGCCAGGCCCAGCTGTTCGGCACCGAGCGCGCGATGCGCATCTGGATCGACCCGCAGAAGCTGGTCGGCTTCAACCTGTCAACCGCCAACGTCACCGCGGCCATCCAGCAGCAGAACGCGCAGGTCTCGTCGGGCACGATCGGCGACCTGCCGAACGTGCCGGGCCAGTCGATCTTCGCGACCGTGGTCGTGAAGGGCCAGCTCAGCTCGATCGCGCAGTTCGGCGAGATCGTGCTGCGCGCCAACGCCGACGGCTCGACGGTCAAGCTAAAGGACGTTGCCCGCATCGAGCTCGGCGGCCAGAGCTACGCGACCTCGGCGCGCCTGAACGGCAAGCCGTCCACCGGCATCGGCGTGCAGCTCTCGCCGACCGGCAACGCGCTGCAGACCGCCAAGCTCGTGAAGGCGCGCATGGAGGAGCTGCAGAAGTACTTCCCGGCCGGCGTCAAGTACACGATCCCGTACGACAGCTCGCGCTTCGTCAAGATCTCGATCAGCCAGGTCGCCGAGACGCTGGTCGAGGCGGTGGTGCTGGTGTTCCTGGTGATGTACCTGTTCCTGCAGAACATCCGCTACACGATCATCCCGACGATCGTCGTGCCGGTGGCGCTGCTCGGCACCTTCGGCGTGCTGCTCGCGCTCGGCTTCTCGATCAACGTGCTGACGATGTTCGGCATGGTGCTGGTGATCGGCATCGTGGTGGACGATGCGATCGTCGTCGTCGAGAACGTCGAACGCATCATGAGCGAGGAGGGCCTGCCGCCGAAGGAGGCCACGCGCAAGGCGATGGGCCAGATCTACGGCGCCATCATCGGCGTGACCGTGGTGCTGATCTCGGTGTTCGTGCCGCTCGCGTTCTTCAGCGGCTCGGTCGGCAACATCTACCGCCAGTTCTCGGCGGTGATGGTCGCGTCGATCGCGTTCTCGGCGTTCATGGCGCTGTCGCTGACGCCGGCACTGTGCGCGACGCTGCTGAAGCCGGTCGAGGCCGGCTCGCACCTGGAGAAGAAAGGCTTCTTCGGCTGGTTCAACCGCGGCTTCAAGTCGACCGCGAAAGGCTACGAGGGCTGGGTCGCACGCATCCTGAAGCGCGCGGGCCGGTTCATGATCATCTACGCCGCGATCGCGGTCGCGGTCGGCCTGCTGTTCGTGCGCCTGCCCACGTCCTTCCTGCCGAACGAGGACCAGGGCTACATCATCGCCAACGTGCAGCTGCCGCCGGGCGCGACCCAGGCGCGCACGCTCGAGGCGATGAAGCAGGCCGAGAACTTCTTCCTGAAGCAGCCCGAGACCCAGAACATGGTCAGCGTGCTCGGCTTCAGCTTCTCGGGCACCGGCCAGAACGCCGGCCTGGCGTTCGTGCCGCTGAAGGACTGGAGCGAGCGCCACGGCGCCGAGCATTCGGCGCAGGCGCTGGCCGGTCGCGGCTTCGGTGCGCTGATGGGCGTGCGCGACGCGTTCATCTTCGCGCTCAGCCCGCCGCCGATCCCCGAACTGGGCAACGCGACCGGCTTCACCTTCCGCCTGCAGGACCGCGGCGGCAACGGCCACGCGGCGCTCGTCGCCGCGCGCAACCAGCTGCTCGGCATGGCCGGGCAGAGCAAGATCCTCGCGGGCGTGCGACCCGACGGCCTGGAGGACGCCCCCCAGCTGCAGCTGGACATCGATCGCGACAAGGCCAACGCGCTCGGTGTCGACTTCGGTTCGATCAACACCGCGCTGTCGACCTCGCTCGGCTCGTCGTACATCAACGACTTCCCGAACAACGGCCGCCTGCAGCGCGTGGTCGTGCAGGCCGACGCGCCCGAGCGGATGCAGCCGGACGACCTGCTGCGCATCAACGCGCTGAACAGCAAGGGTCAGCCGGTGCCGCTGTCCGCGTTCGTCTCGACCCGCTGGATCAACGGCCCGGTGCAGACCGTGCGCTACAACGGCTACCCGACGATGCGGATCTCCGGCGACGCGGCGCCTGGGCAGTCCACCGGCCAGGCGATGCGCGAGATGGAGCGGCTCGCCGCGCAGCTGCCGGCCGGCTTCGGCTTCGAGTGGACCGGCCAGTCGCGCGAGGAGCGCCTCGCCGGCTCGCAGGCCTACCTGCTGTACGGCTTCGCGATCCTGGCGGTGTTCCTGTGCCTGGCCGCGCTGTACGAGAGCTGGACGATCCCGCTCGCGGTGATCATGGTGGTGCCGCTGGGCGTGCTCGGCGTGGTGCTGGCGACGATGTTCCGCGGCCTGTCGAACGACGTGTACTTCCAGGTCGGGCTGATCACGATCATCGGCCTCGCGGCGAAGAACGCGATCCTGATCATCGAGTTCGCGAAAGACCTCGAGGCCGAGGGCAAGAGTCCGATGGAGGCGGCCCTGGCCGCCGCGCACCTGCGCTTCCGCCCGATCATCATGACCTCGCTCGCGTTCATCCTCGGCACGCTGCCGCTGGCGATCGCCAGCGGTGCCGGCTCGGCGAGCCAGCGCGCGATCGGCACCGCGGTGATCGGCGGGATGATCACCGCCGTCGCGCTCGCGGTGCTGTTCGTGCCGGCCTTCTTCGTGGTCGTGCGCGCCGTCTTCAAGAAGAGCAGGGTCAAGCCGCACCGCGGTGCGCCGCTCGGCCACGACACGCCACCGGCGCCGGCGCAGGAGAGCGCATGATGAAACGACAAAACCTTCAACGCGCGGGTCTGCTCTGCGCGTTCGCCCTGGCCCTGCTGTCGGCGGGCTGCATGAGCTTCATCCCGCCGTACGAGCGCCCGGCCGCGCCGGTCGCACCGGCCTACGCGCCCGAGCTGACGCCGGTCGGCGCTGCCGGCGTGCCGGCCGCGGCCGACATCGAGTGGCAGCGCTTCTTCGCCGACCCGCGGCTGAAGCGCCTGATCGAACTCGCGCTGCAGAACAACCGCGACCTGCGCGTCGCGATCCTGAACATCGAGCAGGCGCGCGCGACCTACCAGGTGCGTCGCGCGGACCAGTTGCCGACGCTCGGCGCCGGCGTCTCGGCCGCGCGCGAGGCCGGCACCAACGGCGGGCTCGTCAACGTCTACGCGGCCGGCCTGCAGGTCACCGGGTACGAGCTCGACTTCTTCGGCCGCGTGCGCAGCCTGAGCCAGGCCGCGCTGTCGCAATACCTCGCCACCGAGGAGGCGCGCAAGACCACGCAGATCGCGCTCGTCGCCGGCGTCGCGACCACCTACATCGGCCTGCTGGCCGACGAGGAACTGCTGCGCGTCACGCGCGAGGCGCTGAAGACCCGCGAGGATTCGTTCCGCCTGACCAAGCTGCGCTTCGACAACGGCGCGTCGAGCGAGATCGACCTGCGCCAGGCCGAGCAGCTGCTCGAGACCGCCAAGGCGACGCTCGCGCAGACGCAGCGCCAGCGTGCGCTCGACGAGAACGCGCTGGTGCTGCTGGTGGGTCAGCCGCTGCCGGCCGGTCTGCCGGCGCCGCTGCCGCTCGCCGCTCAGCAGGGTGTGACCGATCTGCCCGCGGGCCTGCCGTCCGACCTGCTGACGCGCCGGCCCGACGTGCTCGCCGCCGAGCAGCAGCTGCTGGCCGCCAACGCCAACATCGGCGCGGCGCGCGCGGCGTTCTTCCCGCGCATCTCGCTGACCGCGAACGCCGGCAGTGCGAGCACCGAGCTGTCGGGCCTGTTCAAGGGCGGCAGCTGGGCGCTGACCGGCAGCGCGAGCCTGCTGCAGCCGATCTTCGACGCCGGGCGCAACCAGGCGAACCTGCAGATCTCGAAGGTCAACAAGGACATCGCGATCGCGCAGTACGAGAAGGCGATCCAGACCGCGTTCCGCGAGGTCTCCGATTCGCTCGCCGGCCGCGCCACGCTCGGCGAGCAGCTGCGCGCGCAGGCCGCGGTCGCGAACGCGGCGCAGGTCGGCTACAACCTCGCCGACCTGCGCTACCGCAACGGCGTGGCCAGCTACTTCGACCTGCTCGACGCGCAGCGCACGCTGTTCGCGGCGCAGCAGGCGACGGTGCAGGTGCAGTCGGCGCAGGCGCAGAACCTGGTCACGCTCTACAAGGTGCTCGGCGGCGGCTGGACCGAGCCGTCCCGGCCCAACTGACCATGCGCCCGGCGACGCACCGCGCCCAGTTGGTCGGGCTGCTCGCCGAGGCGGCCGAGATCGAGCACTGCCTGATGTGCACGTATCTCTATGCTGCGTTCTCGCTGAAGCAGTCGGTCGACGAGGACCTGCAGCCGCACGAGCTCGAGGCGGTGCAGCGCTGGCGCCGCGAGATCATCGCGATCGCGACCGACGAGATGCTGCACCTCGTTCTCGCCAACAACCTCGCGATCGCGGTCGGCGCACGCCCGCACTACCGGCGCTTCAACTTCCCGATCGCGCCGGGGCTGTTCCCGGCGGACGTAGCGGTCGAGCTGGCGCCGCTCGACGCGGCCACGCTCGATCACTTCGTCTACCTCGAGCGCCCGGCCGACGTGGCCGAACGCGACGGCGCGCGCTACGAGAAGGCCCGTTACGAACGCCACGCGCCCGCTGGCCGGCTGATGCAGGTGGCGGACGACTACGCCACCGTCGGCGAGCTGTACGAGGCGATCGCGCAGAGCTGCGACCTGATCGCGGGCCACCTCGGCGAGCCGGCACTGTTCATCGGCCCGCGCGACTCGCAACTCGGCCCGGCCGACTTCCGGTTGCCCGGCATCATGACGATCGGCAGCCTGGCCGAAGCGCACGAGGCGCTCGAATTCATCCGCCACCAGGGCGAAGGCTCGCGGGACGAGAAGGCCGGCTCGCACTACGCGCGCTTCCGCGCGATCCGCCGCGAGTGGGAGGCGCTGACGCGCGCGCGGCCGGGCTTCGTGCCGGCGCGTGCGGCGGCGCGCAACCCGGTGCTGCGCGATCCGGTGGACCCGGCCACGCGCGTCCAGGTTGTCGCCGAACCGGCCGCGACGCTGCTCGACGCCGGCAACGTCTGCTACGAGCTCATGCTGCGGCTGCTGACCGCTCTGTCCGACGTGGTGCCCAGCAGCCCCGCGGCGATCGCGCGCCGCCAGGCGATCTGCGACCAGACGCTGGCGCTGATGCACACGCTGGCCGAGGTCGGCGCGCTGCTCAGCGGGCTGCCGGCGAACCCCGGGCGCCACCCTGGCGCGAATGCCGGCCTGACGTTCACCGCCTCGCGCACCGTGCTCGCGTTCCTGTCGCCGGAGACCGCGACGCTGCTGCTGGCCGAGCGTTTCGGCTGCGTGGCCGACCGGTTCGCGACGCTCGCCGCCCAGTTGCCGTCGCTGGCCGGCCACGCAAAGACCCTGCAGCGCTTCTCCGACCACTGGTCGGCGGAACATGATCGCCGCTGGCCGGAAGGCGCTGTGCCGCCGGCCGAGCCCGCAGTGAAGGAGAACCCGATGGACGCCACACCCGCCGCCACACCCGCCGCCGCGCCCGCCCCCAAGGCCCCCGACGAGGCACGCGGCCGCGACGTGCTGCTGCGCTTCGACACGCAGCGCTGCATCCATGCGCGGATGTGCGTGCTTGGCGAGCCCGAGGTGTTCCTCGCGAACACACCGGGCGAATGGCTGTTCCCTGACAAGGCGACGCCGGAGCGGATTGCGATCGTCGCGGCCGCCTGCCCGTCCGGCGCGATCACCTACGACCGGCTCGACGGCGGCCCGGACGAGGCCGCGCCGCGCGTCAACGCGTTGCGGGTGCGCGAGAACGGCCCGCTGGCGGTGGTGGCCGAGATGCACCTCGTCGGCCACGAGAACGCGACGGGTTCGCACTTCCGTGCGACGCTGTGCCGTTGCGGCGCGTCCGCCAACAAGCCGTTCTGCGACGGCTCGCACAACGCGGCGGGCTTCAAGGCGAGCGGCGAGCCGGCGACGCGCGAGTCGCAGCCGCTCGCGCTGCGCAACGGTCCGCTCGAGGTCACGCCCACGCGCAACGGCCCGCTCGAGGTGAAGGGCAACCTCGAGATCTGCTCGGGCACCGGTCGCACGGTCGACCGCGTCACCACCACCTGGCTGTGCCGCTGCGGCCAGTCGCAGAACAAGCCGTTCTGCGACGGCTCGCACGGCCGCACCGGCTTCGTCGCCGACGGCGCCTGAGCGCGTTCCCATCCCTCAACGGAGTCCCAAACCATGCGCCACCATCCTCTCGGCCGCACCGGCCTGTTCGTGTCCGAGCTCTGCCTGGGCACCATGACCTTCGGCGGCAGCGACGGCATCTGGGGCCAGATCGGCGACCTGCAGCAGGCCGATGCCGAACGCCTGGTCGGCGCCGCGCTCGATGCCGGCATCAACTTCATCGACACCGCGGACGTGTATTCGGGCGGCGTCTCCGAGCAGATCACCGGCCAGGCACTGAAGAACCTGAAGGTCGCGCGCGACAGCGTCGTCGTCGCGACCAAGGTGTTCGGCGAAACGGGGCCGGGGCCGAACATGCGCGGCGCCTCGCGCGGCCACATCGCCGACGGCGTCAAGGCGAGCCTCGCGCGGCTGCAGCTCGACCACATCGACCTGTACCAGATCCACGGCTTCGATCCGGCCACGCCGATCGAGGAAACGGTGCGCGCGCTCGACCAGCTGGTGCGGCACGGCCACGTGCGTTACGTCGGCGTCTCGAACTGGGCAGCGTGGCAGATCGTCAAGGCGCTGGGCATCGCCGAGCGCCACGGCCTGGCGCGCTTCGAGTCGTTGCAGGCGTACTACACGGTCGCCGGGCGCGACCTCGAACGCGAGCTGGTGCCGATGCTCGAGAGCGAAGGCGTCGGCCTGATGGTCTGGAGCCCGCTGGCCGGCGGGCTGCTCAGCGGCAAGTACGGCCGCGACCAGCAGGGCGAGGCCGGCAGCCGGCGCACGCAGTTCGACTTCCCGCCGGTCAACCGCGACCGCGCGTGGGACTGCGTGGATGCGATGCGCGTGATCGCCGACGCGAAGGGCGTCTCGGTCGCGCAGATCGCGCTGGCGTGGCTGCTGCACCAGCCGCAGGTGACGAGCGTGATCGTCGGCGCCAAGCGGCCCGACCAGCTGGCCGACAACATCGCCGCGACGAGGGTGGCGCTGACGGCCGATGAGCTGGCGGCGATCGACGCCGTCAGCGCGCTGCCGACCGAGTACCCGGGCTGGATGCTGAAGCGCCAGGGCGGCGCGCGCCGCCAGCAGCTCGCCGGCACGCCGCCCGGCAGCAGCCGCTGATCGGCGACGTGGCGCGGCGCGCGGCTCAGCGCGTCGAGGAAAGCGCCGCGAACTCCGGCGTGGCCTTGGTCTTCCAGGCCGCGATCGCGACCGCCATCTCGTCGGTGTCGAAGATCGCGCTCTGCAGCAGCGTCATCTGCGCCAGGCTCGCGGCGGTGCCGTGATCGCGGGCGTGGTTCAGCGCCAGCTTGCTGCCGGTGATCGCCAGGGGTGACTTGGCGGCGATGGCGCGTGCGAGCGTCATCGCGTGGGCGAGCGCCGCGTCGGCATCCGGCAGCACCGCGTTGACCAGGCCGACCGCGAGCGCGCGCTCGGCGCCGACCCGGTCGCCGGTGTAGGCCATCTCGCGCGCCATGCCGGGCGGCACGATCTTGGCCAGGCGCTGCAGCACGCCCAGGTCGGCCATCATGCCGATGTGGATCTCCTGCACCGTGAAGAACGCGTCGGCAGTGCAGACGCGGATGTCGCAGGCGGTCGCCAGGTCGAGCGCGCCGCCGACGCAGCCGCCCTGGACCGCGCAGACGACCGGGAAGCGCGCCTCGTCGAGCGCGCTGAAGCAGTCGATCAGTTCGCGCAGCGTCTCCTGGAACGCGAGCCGCGCCCGCGCGGTGGCGGTGACGAACATGGCGTCGTCGGCGCCGAACACGTCGAGCGCCATGCCGGCGCAGAAGTGCTTGCCGGTCGACGAGATCACCAGCACGCGCGTGTCGCCGGTGGTCTGCAGCCCGCGCACCGCGTCGCGCAGCAGCGGGAAGAACGGCGGCGCCATCGTGTTCAGGCGTTCCGGGCGGTTCAATTGCAGGTGGGCGATGCCGTTGTCGACGGCCAGCGAAAAGAAGTCGTTGCTCATGGTGTTCCTGTGGATGCGGCGCGCGAAACCGGCAGCCTACACTGCCGCCCATGCCGATGCCGACGACCCTGACCACGGCCGATGGCCTGACCCTTCGCACCTGCGAGTGGCCGGCCACCGACGCGCGCAGCACGGTGCTGATCGTGCACGGCCTCGGCGAGCACGCCGGCCGCTACGCGCACGTCGCGGCGCACCTGGTGAATCACGGCCACCATGTCGTCGCCTACGACCACCGCGGGCATGGCGACAGCGACGGCCCGCGCGGCCGGCTGCACCACCCCGACGACCTGCTGCGCGATCTGGCGCGCGTGATCGACGCGGTGCGCGCGGCGCGCCCGGGGCCGCTGGTGCTGCTCGGGCACAGCATGGGCGGCGCGGTCGCGGCGCGCATGGTCGCGGCCGGGCTCGAACCGAAGCCGCCGCGGTGGCACCGTGCGGTCGATGCGCTGGTGCTGTCGTCGCCGGCGCTGGACATCGGCCTCGGCGGCGCGCAGCAGGCGCTGCTGGCCGTGCTCCGCCGCCTGGCGCCGAACTTCGCGATCGGCAACGGGCTGGAGCCGGAGTGGGTCTCGCGGGACGCGGCCGTCGTCGCGGCCTACATCGACGACCCGCTGGTGCATGACCGTGTATCGGCGAAGCTGGTGCGCTTCATGGCCGACGCGGGCGCGTTCGTGCGCGCGCAGGCCGCGCAATGGCGCGTGCCGACCCTGCTGCTTTACGCCGGCGCCGACCGCTGCGTCGTGCCCGCCGGCAGCGCCGCGTTCGCCGCGGCGGCGCCCGCATCGGTCGCCACGGTGCGGGCTTTCCCCGCGCTGTACCACGAGCTGTTCAACGAGCCCGAGCAAGCCGAGGTGTTGGCCGCGCTGACGGCGTGGCTGGGCACGGCGCCCTACACTGGCCACTGACCGTTGAGGAGAACGACGCCATGAACGCACGCGACCCCCTGCTGCCCGTGCAGCCCGACGAAGCCGATGCCATCGCCCAGTACGCGAGCCGGATGTGGGACGAGGAGATCGTCCCGAAGATCACCGACTACATCGCGATCCCGGCCAAGAGCCCGATGTTCGATGCCGACTGGGCCGCGAACGGCCACCTCGAGAAGGTGATCCGCGACGCCGCGGCCTGGGTCGAAAGCAAGAACGTCGCCGGCCTGAAGCTGGAGGTGGTGCGCATCGAGGGCCGCACGCCGGTGATCTTCTTCGAGGTGCCGGCGACCAAGCCCGGCAGCACCGACACGATCTGCCTCTACGGCCACCTCGACAAGCAACCCGAGTTCAACGGCTGGCGCAACGACCTGGGCCCGTGGACGCCCAAGTACGAGAACGGCCTGCTCTATGGCCGCGGCGGCGCCGACGACGGCTACGCGGTCTATGCCTCGCTCACCGCGATCATGGCGCTCGACAAGCAGGGCATCCCGCGGCCGCGCTGCGTCGGCATCATCGAGAGCTGCGAGGAAAGCGGCTCGTTCGACCTGCCGGCCTACATCGACGCGCTCAAGCCGCGCCTGGGCAACGTCAGCCTGGTCGTCTGCCTCGACAGCGGCGCCGGCAACTACGACCAGCTCTGGCTCACCACCAACCTGCGCGGGATGGTCAGCGGCGTGCTGAAGGTCGAGATCCTGACCGAAGGGGTGCACTCGGGCGATTCCAGCGGGCTGGTGCCGTCCAGCTTCCGCATCCTGCGCCAGGTGCTGGACCGGCTCGAAGACAGCAAGACCGGCGACCTGCTGCCGCAAAGCTTCCACTGCGAGATCCCGGCCGACCGCATCGAGCAGACCCGCACGACCGCGGCGATCCTCGGCGACGGGGTCTGGAAGCGCTTCCCGTGGGCCTGCGGCGCCGACGGCACGGTCGCGCTGCCGACCACGACCGACCCGACCCAGGCGCTCCTGAACCGCACCTGGAAGCCGACGCTGAGCGTGACCGGCGCCGACGGCTTTCCGGAACTGAAGAACGCCGGCAACGTGCTGCGCCCCTACACCGCGTTCAAGCTCAGCCTGCGGCTGCCGCCGCTGATCGACGGCAACGAGGCCGCGCTGAAGCTGAAGGCGCTGCTCGAGGACAACGCGCCGTACAACGCCAAGGTCACGTTTTCGCCCGACGGCCGCGCCGGCGCGTTCGGCGCAACCGGCTGGAACGCGCCCAGCCTCGCGCCGTGGCTGGAGAGCGCGCTGAACACGGCCTCGCAGGCGCACTACGGCGCGCCGTGCGGCTACATCGGGCAGGGCGGCACGATCCCGCTGATGAGCATGCTGCAGAAGAGCTTCCCGGCCGCCCAGATGATGGTCTGCGGGGTGCTCGGCCCGAAGAGCAACGCGCACGGCCCGAACGAGTTCCTGCACGTGCCCTACGGCAAGAAGCTCACCGCGGCCGTCGCGCAGGTGATGGCCGCCTGCCCCTGAACGACGGCCCGGGCGCCGCGCCCGGGCTCAGCCGCTGCGGCTGCGCCGCAGCACCAGCAGCGCGAAGCACGCGGCACTGGCGGCGAGCGCGAACAACGCCAGCGGCTGGGCCAGTTCATGCAGCGCGTCGAGCGCGTCGGCGGCGAACCACCGCGGCGCCTCGGCCATCCAGGCGATCGCCGCCTCGGCGCTGCCGCGGGGCGTCGGCGGCTTGCCGTGCAGCATCGCCAGGCCGGCCTGACGGCCGAGCGCGCTGAGCGTGTCGCCGACGATCGTGATGCCGTACAGCGTCGCCAGCAGCTTGTGTCCGAGCGCCAGCACCAGCGCCAGCACCGGCATGCCCCAGCGCTTGAGCCAGGCCGAGGCGGCCATCGTCGCGAGCAGCAGCGGCATCAGCCAGAACAGCGCCAGCAGCACGCCGAGCAGGCCGCGCAGCAGGCCGGTGAGGCCGACGGCCAGCAGCGTCCCCCACGGCAACGCCAGCGCCTGCGCGCTGCCGAACACCTTCCAGAGCAGCGCGAAGCCGATCGCGTAGCTGAACGCGGCCCCGATCGCGAGCGCGAGCAGCGGCACCACGACCAGGTGCATCAGCAGCGGCGCCGCGACGCTGGCGCTGTGACTCGTCGGCAGGGACAGCCAGAACTCGATCGAGCGGTCCTGGCGGTCGCGCCGCGCCAGCCCCGGCGTCTGGAAGAGCAGCGCGATCGCGGTGATGCCGAGCACCAGCGCCGGCACGCCAAACATCGCCGCGAGCATCATGCCGACCGCCGGCAGCGGGCCGAGCTCGCCGGGGCCGAACTCGACCGTGCCGAACGGCACGACGAGCAGCAGGATCAGCGGTGGCGCGAGCATCAGCGCGAGCCAGCCGCGGTGGTGCTGCATCCATTCGCGCAGCAGCAGGGTGTTGAAGCGGGAGGCGGTGGTCATGGTGTGAGCGGCGGCCATTCAGCCCACCGTCCGGTTCATTTCGGGAGCGCGGGTGAGGGCGACGAACAGGTCGACCAGGCTGGGCTGGAAGCGCTGGCCCAGCGCCGCCACGTCGGCCGGCGGCGGCCCGTCGAACAGCGCCGCGGCCTGGCCCTGCTGGCGGTAGCGCAGCAGCGGGTGCGCCGCGGCCACGCGGTCGGCCGCAGCGGCGTCGTGGCTCAGGCCGACGAAGCGCTGGTCCATGTCGACCAGGCTGGTCGCGAGCACGACGCGGCCTTCGTTGAGCATGATCACGTCGCTGAGCAGCGGCTGGATTTCCTCGACCTGGTGCGTGGAGATCAGCACGCTGCGCTCGCCGTCGCACCACTCGTCGACCAGCATCTCGTAGAACGACTTGCGCGACAGGATGTCCAGGCCGAGCGTCGGCTCGTCGAGCACCATCACGCGCGCGTCGACCGCGGCGATCAGCGCCAGATGCACCTGCACCACCATGCCCTTCGACAGCGTCTTGACCTTGTCGCGCGGGCCGATGCTGGTGCGCTTGAGCAGCGCCCGCGCGCGCTCGGCCGAGAAGCGCGGGTGCAGCCCGCTCATCAGCGTGATCAGCTGGTCGACGCGGGCCCAGCGCGGCAGCACCGCCACGTCCGGGATGTAGCACAGCGACTCCAGCATCGCGACGCGCTCGCGCTGCGGCGCCAGGCCGAGCACGCGCAGCTCGCCGCTGCACGGCACCAGGCCGACCAGCGCCTTCATCAGCGAGGTCTTGCCGGCGCCGTTGTGGCCGAGCAGGCCGACGACGCGGCCGGGCGGGATGGCGAAGTCGATGTGGTCCACGGCGGTCTTGCTGCCGTATTGCACCGTCAGGCCGCGGGCTTCGATCAGGGGCGTGGTCATCAGGGTGTCCAGTTCAGTTCGTCGGGGCCGATGCCGAGCTGGCGCAAGCGCGCGCGCAGCAGCGGCCATTCTTCGTTCAGGAAGCGTTCGCGCTCGGCGCTGCGCAGCCGCGAGCGCGCGCCGGTCTGCACGTACATGCCGACGCCGCGCCGGCTTTCGACCAGGCCGTCGTCGACCAGCATCTGCAGCGCGCGGCCGACCGTCAGCGGGTTGATCAGGTAGCGGCTCGCCAGCGCGCGCACCGACGGCATCGCCTCGCCCTCGGGCGGGTCGCCGGCCAGCAGCTGGCCGGTCAGGCGGTCCGCCAGCTGCCGGTAGATCGGCGCGGTTTCGTTCCAGGTGTGCATGTCGTCCGTTCAGTGTGTTACTGATGTAGGACACTGTAGCGGCGGCCCGAGACCCGTGCCCGTGCTTTGCGACAGGCTGCAGCAGCGGCCGACGAACCGCAATGGCGGCGCCGTTCAGACGGGCAGTTTCAGCAGCCTGCGCGCCACCGCCTCCGCGACCTCGATCCCGTCGACCCCGGCCGACATGATCCCGCCGGCGTAGCCTGCGCCCTCGCCGGCGGGGTACAGGCCCTGCACGTTCAGGCTCTGGAAATCGCGCCCGCGCGTGATCCGCAGCGGCGACGAGGTGCGGGTCTCGACGCCGGTGAGCATCGCGTCGGACATCGAGAAGCCGCGGATCTGGCGCTCGAACGCCGGCAGCGCCTCGCGGATCGCGTCGATCGCGTAGTCGGGCAGCGCGGCGTGGCCGGGCGCGCCGAGGTCGGTCGGCTTCACGCCGGGCTTGTACGACGGCAGCACGCTGCCGAACGCCGTCGATCGCGTGCCCTGGAGGAAATCGCCGACGAGTTGGCCGGGCGCCTCGTAGTTGCCGCCGCCGAGCTCGAACGCGCGCGATTCCCAGAAGCGCTGGAACGCGATGCCGTCGAGCGGATTCACCGGGCCGTCGGCGCGCCCGTCCTGCCGGTAGTCCTGCGGCGCGATGCCGACGACGATGCCGGCGTTGGCGTTGCGCTCGTTGCGCGAGTACTGGCTCATGCCGTTGGTGACGACCCGGCCGGGCTCGGAGGTGGCCGCCACCACCGTGCCGCCCGGGCACATGCAAAAGCTGTAGACCGAGCGGTCATTCTGGGCGTGGTGGACCAGCTTGTAGTCGGCCGCACCGAGGATCGGGTGGCCCGCGTTCGGCCCGAAGCGCGCACGGTCGATGATCGACTGCGGGTGCTCGATGCGAAAGCCGATCGAGAACGGCTTCGGTTCCATGAACACGCCGCGTGCGTGGAGCATCTCGAAGGTGTCGCGGGCGCTGTGGCCGAGCGCGAGCACGACGTGCTCGGCGGCGATCTGCTCGCCGCCGGCCAAGGTGATGCCGCGCACCGCGCCGCCCTCGATCAGCAGGTCGGTCACGCGCTGCCCGAAGCGGATCTCGCCGCCCAGCGCCTCGATTTCCGCGCGCATCTTCTCGACCATGCCGACCAGCCGGAACGTGCCGATGTGCGGCTTCGCGACGAACAGAATTTCTTCGGGCGCGCCGGCCTTGACGAATTCGTTCAGGACCTTGCGCGTCAGGTGCCGCGGGTCGCTGATCTGGCTCCACAGCTTGCCGTCGGAGAAGGTGCCGGCGCCACCCTCGCCGAACTGCACGTTCGACTCCGGATTCAGGACGTTCTTGCGCCACAGGCCCCAGGTGTCCCGGGTGCGCTCGCGCACGGCCTTGCCGCGTTCGAGGACGATCGGCCGCAGGCCCATCTGCGCCAGGATCAGTGCCGCGAAGATGCCGCAGGGGCCGAAGCCGATCACGACCGGGCGCGGCTCGCGCGGCCAGTCGACCGGCGCGTGGCCGAGGAAGTGGTAGGCCGTGTCCGGCGTCGGCCGGATGTGCGGCTGGCCGGCCAGCCTGGCGAGCACGACGGCCTCGTCGCGCACCTCGCAATCGACGGTGTAGATCAGCACGATCGCGGCCTTCTTACGCGCGTCGTAGCTGCGCTTGAAGACGGTGAACGCGGACAGCGCGTGGTCGGCGATGCCCAGCCGCGCGACGATCGCCGGACGCAGGGCGTCGTCGGCGTGGCCGAGCGGCAGGCGCAGTTCGGTGATGCGCAGCACGTCAGGGAGCGAGGGTCGTCAGCATGAGCCCGCTATTGTCGCCGTGCCATGGAAAAGGCCGCCCGCAGGCGGCCTGTGTCGCGTGTTGCGCGCGGCGGCGATCAGCTCGCGTCGCGGGCGAACTTCGCCTTGACGCGCTGCGCGAACGTCGCCGAGGCGGCGTGCTGGTTGGCTTGGCGAGTCAACGAGGCCACGTCGTCGTAGTCGGTGCGTTGCAGCGTGCCGGCGCGGGCGGCTTGCAGCACCTCGTCCTTCACCTCGCTGCGGGCCAGCGTCGAGGTCTCCAGGACCTGCGTGCCGAACGGGTTGTAGGTGCGGTTCGCGTCGGGGCCGACCAGCGCCTTGCGGGCCTGCTTGGCCTCCGCCAGCTCGACGGCGACTTGCTGGCGCGTCACGGTCGACGCGACGGCTTGCGGGCGGTACGAACCGACGTCGTAGTCGGTGCGGCGCAGCGTGCCGTTGGCGATGGCTTGCTGGGTTTCGGCATTGACCTGCGCGCGGGTCATCGGCGCTTCGTCGGCGAACGCCAGCGAGCTGATCAACGAGACGGCGACGGTGGCGGCATAGAGGAACTTGCTGTTCATGGTGATGACTTTCGATCCAATGTGATTGACGTTCCGGGCAGGGCGGCGGTTGTTGTTCGGTGCCGTCTTGTCCAACCTCGGTGAGGTCTTCCTCATCGATGGGATGAACTGTAGGCATTGCCGAAGCATCAATAAACAGCGTATGGTTCAATTGCACATTGCTGAAATAGAAACAAAGCCGGGAGTTGCACATGGACCGACTGCATTCCATGCGGGTGTTCTCGCGGGTCGTCGACGAAGGCAGCTTCGCCCGGGCCGCCCGTGAGCTGAACCTGTCCCCCGCGGTCGTGACGCGGCTCGTCGCCGACCTCGAGGAGCACCTGGGCTCGCGGCTGATCAACCGCACGACGCGCCGCCTGTCGCTCACGGACACCGGCGAGCTCTACCTCGAACGCGTCCGCCACATCCTGACGGAAGTGGAAGAGGCCGAGGCCCTGGCGACGGCCGCCACCGCCGAGCCGCGCGGCCACCTGCGCGTGCTGTGCCCGCCGGCCTTCGCGGTGCACCAGATCGCCAAGCACCTGCCGAAGTTCCGCGCGCTCTACCCGCGCGTCTCGATCGAGCTGTCGGTGCCGGGGCCGGTCGAGACGGTCGACGAGAACTTCGACGTCAGCATCCTCACCGAAGGCCGGCGCCCGCTGGATGGCAACTTCATCGCGCGGCGGCTGGCGCGTTCGGAAGTCGTGCTCTGCGCGTCGCCCGAATACCTGGACAAGCGCGGCCGGCCGCAGCACCCCAAGGACCTGGAGAGCCACGAATCGATGGTGCCGCCGTTCCTGCGCGAACTGGTGCTGGAAACCGGCGCCGGCGGCGACGACGAGCCGCCCGGCGAGTCGTACACGCTGGTGCCCAAGCGTTCGGGGCTCAGCACCATCCACACCGACACGATGTACGCGGCGGCGCTGGCCGGCCTGGGCATCACCGGGCTGCCGTCGTTCGTCGCCGAGGATGCGCTGCTCGAGAACGCGCTGGAGCGCGTGCTGCCGCAGTGGCACCTGTTCACGACCACGCTCTACGCCGGCATGCCGACCCGCAAGCACGTGCCTGCGCGCACCCGGGTGTTCGTCGACTTCCTGGTCAAGACCTTCGGCGGCGAGGAGCGCGACCCGTGGCTGATCGCCGCTGGCTGCGAGACCCAGCCGCGGCCGAAGAAGGGCGCGCCGGTGCAGGCGTCGCTGGAGTTGACGGCATGAGCAACTATCGGTTTCTGACCCTGGCCCTGGCGGCCGCGCTCGGCGGCGCGATGGCGCGTGTCGAAGCCGCGCCGCCGAACCAGTGCGTGGTGAACGGGACGGTCACCTATCAGCAGGGGCCCGGTTCCTCGGGCCAGATCCGCAAGCAGCCGACGCTCGAAGAACTCAACGCCGCGGAGAAACAGCGGCGTGCCGCGGCCCTGCTCAACTGCCCGGGCGTGAAGATGGACGGCGACCACGACGGCGTCCCGTGCGAGAAGCAGTGGTGCGCACGCTGACGCGCGCCGGCTAGTAGAACCCTTCGATACGCTCTGCCCCCATCAGCGGCTCCAGCAGCCGCGACAGCGGCCGCAACGCGTTGTAGCGCGACGAGACCTTGTGCGCGTAGTTGAAGAAGCGCGGCAGGTCGGTGCTGTAGTTCGGCTTGGCGTCGCGGTGCTTCAGGCGGCAGAAGATGCCGAGCACCTTGAGGTGGCGCTGCAGGCCCATCCACTCGACCTGACGCCAGAACTCGCCGAAGTCGTCGGGCAGCTCGAGGCCGGCCTTGCGCGCTGCCTGCCAGTAGCGCACCGCCCAGTCGATCTCGAGCTCCTCGTCCCACGAAATGAACGCGTCGCGCAGCAGGCTCGCCAGGTCGTAGCTGATCGGGCCGCGCACCGCGTCCTGGAAGTCGAGGATGCCGGGATTGTTCTCAGCCGTGACCATGAGGTTGCGCGGCATGAAGTCGCGGTGCACCGCGACGGTGGGTTGCGCGAGCGCGCTGGCGACCAGGGCGTCACAGGCGGCGGCCCAGGTCTGCTGCTCCTCGGCCGTCCAGGTGACACCGCACTCGCGGGTCACGCACCAGTCGGGGAAGAGCTGCAGCTCACGGCGCAGCAGCGCGTCGTCGTACGGCGGCAACCCGCTCGCGTCGGCGCGGGTCTGCCACTGGACGAGCGCGCGGATCGCGTCGCGCATCAGGCTCTCGCGCCGCGCGGCGTCGTCGCGCGCGACCGCCTCGTTGAGCGCGTTCAGGTAAAGCGTGCTGCCGAGGTCGGTGAGCAGCAGGAAGCCGTGGTCGGCATCCTGTTCGAGGACGCTCGGTGCATGAAGCCCGGCACGCTCGAGCAGTGCGGCGATCGCGACGAACGGCCGCACGTCCTCCTGCGGCGGCGGGGCGTCCATGACGATGAAGCTCGCGCCGCGACCGTCGATCCGGAGGTAGCGCCGGAAGCTGGCGTCGCTGGAGGCGGCGCGCAGCGTCCCCGTATCGAGGCCGTGCGCTGGCGCAACGCGCGCCAGCCAGGCGTCGAAGGCGGAGTGGCGGGCAGCATCGGGCCACGCAACGGCGGTGGCGGACGCGGGGGAACTCGGGGTGCTCAATCGGTGGTGTCGCTGGAGGGCTCGTGGATAATCGATTCTACAAACCACACTGCCCCGGGCAGCCTGGGTGACGGCACGCCGCCATCACTGCGGCGCGCCACGGCCGGCGACTCCCCAACGCTCTCGATCGTCACTCCTTGGTGCTGCACTCCCGACCCCGCCTCGCGCGCCCGCTCCTGACGCCACTCGCGGCCGCGCTGGCCGCGGCGCTCGCGGCGCCGGTGTGCGCGCAGGACCGGGGTCCGGACGAGCCGATCGAGCTGCGCGCCTCGCCCGCGCTGCAGCCGCCGGTACGTGGCGAAGCCGCCAACCGGCTGCCGATCATCCTGAACGCGCAGTCGGTGAGCGGCAGCCCCGAGCTCGACGCGGTCGCCGAGGGGAACGTCGAATTCCGCCGCAGTGGCACGGTGATCCGCGCCGACAAGCTGCGCTACGAGCAGGTCGACGACCTCGCGACCGCGCTCGGCCATGTGCGCATCAGCCGCGACGGCAATGTCTACAGCGGCCCCGAGCTGCAGCTGAAGGTGCAGCGCTTCGAGGGCTTCTTCCGCAACCCGACCTACTACTTCGCGCGCACCGGCGCGGGCGGCACGGCGCAGCGCATCGACTTCCTCGACGAGCAGCGCGCGACCGCAACCGCCGCCACCTACACGAGTTGTCCCGCCGACGACGCCGGCAGCGGTCCGGCGTGGCTGCTGACCACCGACAAGGTGCACCTCGATTTCGCCACCAACGAGGGCATCGCCGAGGGCGGCGTGCTGCGCTTCTATGGCGTGCCGATCCTGGCGGCGCCGCGCCTGAGCTTTCCGCTCACCGACGACCGCAAGTCGGGTTGGCTGCCGCCGAGCATGGGGCTGGATTCGAAGAGCGGTTTCCAGTTCTCGATGCCGTACTACTGGAACATCGCGCCGAACCGCGACGCGACAATCACGCCGGCGATCAGCACGCGGCGCGGGCCCTCGGTGGAAACCGAGTTCCGCTACCTCGAGCCGAACTACGCCGGCGAGGTCAAGCTCAACCTGATGCCGAACGACCGCGTCACCGGCAGGGAGCGCTATTCGCTGGCGGCCGCGCACGACAGCGACTTCGGCGACGGCCTGCGCCTGCAGATGCGCGCGCTGCGCGTCTCGGACGACGACTACTGGAAGGACTTCCCGCGCGACGTCTCCTCGAGCCTGACGCCGCGCCTGCTGCCGTCCGATTTCCAGGTCAGCCGTCCGTTCGGCGACTGGACCACCTATGCCCGGGTGCAGAAGTGGCAGGTGCTGCAGACGGTCGACCCGACCACGCGCATCGAGGCGCCGTACGAGCGGGCTCCGCAGCTCGGCGCGCGCTACGGCGGGCGCTTCGGGCCGGGGCTTGAAATCGGCTTCGAGACCGAGTTCAATCGCTTCACCGACCCCATCAACGCGTCGCTCGTGCCGCGCCCCACCGGCAACCGCGTGCATGCGCTGGGCAGCGTCGCGTGGCCGTACGTCACGCCGGGCTGGACGCTGACGCCGAAGATCGCGTTCAACGCCGCGTCGTACGCCGTCGACCAGCCGCTCGGCGTCGCGACCGGCGCGGCGAACGGCTCGCGCGTCATCCCGACCGTGAGCCTGGACAGCGCCTGGGTGTTCGAGCGCGACACCCGCATCTTCGGCAAGGCGATGCGCCAGACACTCGAGCCGCGTCTGCTGTACGTCAACACGCCGTACCGGGACCAGAGCGGGCTGCCGAACTTCGACGCGTACGCGAAGGACTTCAACTTCGACTCGATCTTCACCGAGAACGCGTTCTCGGGCGTCGACCGTGTCTCGGACGCGCACCAGGTCACTGCCGGCGTCACCACCCGCTTCATCGACCCCGACACCGGCGCCGAGCGCCTGCGCCTCGGGCTCGCGCAGCGCTACCTGCTGCGCGATCAGCTCGTGACGCCCGACGGCCAGCCGCTGACCCAGCGCTTTTCCGACCTGCTCCTGCTCGGCTCGACGACGGTGATCCCGTCGTGGTCGCTCGACGCCTCGGTGCAGTACAGCCCGGACAGCAACCGGGTCTCGCGCTCGGTGATCGGCGCACGCTACTCGCCCGGTCCGTACCGCACGATCAGCGCGACCTATCGGCTGACCCGCGGCCTCAGCGAGCAGGTGGAGCTCGGCTGGCAGTGGCCGCTCTACGGCCCGACGCCGGATGCCTCGCGGCCGCGCTCGACCGACGGCAGCGGCTGCCAGGGCAGCTGGTATGGTGTCGGGCGCGTCAACTACAGCACGCTGGAGCGCCGGCTGGTCGATGCGGTGGTCGGCGTCGAGTACGACGCGGGGTGCTGGATCGGCCGCGTCGTCGCGACGCGCCAGTCCACCGGCCTGTCCGAAGCCACGACCCGATTGCTGTTCCAGCTGGAACTCGTCGGCCTGTCCCGACTCGGAAGCAACCCGCTCCAGGTCTTGAAGGACAATATCCCCGGTTACAAGCTGCTGCGCGAAGGCCGTGCGGTGGCGCCAGCGTCGAGTGCCTATGACTGAATTCTCGTTCTTCCGCCGCGCTGCCCTGCGCACCGCGAGCGTGCTCGCGCTGTGCCTGACCGTGCCGCTCGCGCCCGCGCAGACCCGATCGTCGTCTGCGCCGAGCATGGCCGACTACATCGTCGCCATCGTCAACCAGGAGTTGGTCACCAACGGCGAGTTGCAAGCCCGGCTGGCGCGGATCCGCGAAGAGGCGGCGCGCACCAACCAGACCCTGCCGCCGCCGGCCGAACTGCGCAAGCAGGTGCTCGATGCGCTGATCGACGAACGCGTGCAGGTCACCAACGCCCGCGAGACCGGTCCGAAGATCGACGAGGCCGAGGTCGACCGCGCGGTCGCCAACGTCGCGGTGCAGAACCAGATGACGATGCCGCAATTGCGGGCACGATTGCAGCAGCAGGGGATGGCGTACAGCACCTTCCGCAACAACGTGCGCGACCAGCTGGCGGTCGAGCGCGTGCGCGAGCGGGAGGTCAACCAGCGCATCCGGATCACCGACAGCGATATCGACGCGCTGATCGAGCAGCGCCGCGCCGCCAGCGGCAACGGCGTCCAGTTGAACCTGGCGCAGATCCTGGTCACGGTGCCGGAAAACGCGAGCGCGGAGGTGGTCGCGCAGCGCCGCGCGCGGGCCGAGGCGGCGCTCGCGCGGGTGCGCGGCGGAGAGGATTTCATCGCGGTCGCGCGCGAAATCTCCGAGGACGGCAACAAGGCGCAGGGCGGCGTGATCGGCCTGCGCCAGGCCGATCGCCTGCCGGACGTGTTCGTCGAGGCGGTGCGCGGGCTGAAGTCGGGCGAAATCGCGCCGACCTTGCTGAAGAGCGGTGCCGGCTTCCACGTGCTGAAGGTGATCACGCGCCAGGAAGGCGCGGCGTTCTCGGTGCAACAGACGCATGCGCGCCACATCCTGCTGCGCGTCTCGCCGCAGTTGTCGGCCGAGGCCGCGGGCCGGCGCCTGGCCGAGTTCAAGCGCCAGATCGTCGCGGGCACCAAGTCGTTCGAGCAGCTGGCACGCGAGAACTCCGAGGACGGCTCGGCGCAGATCGGCGGCGACCTGGGTTGGACTTCGCCCGGCACGTTCGTGCCCGAGTTCGAGGAAACGATGAACGCCCTCCCGATCAACGGCATTTCCGAGCCGGTGCTCTCGCGCTTCGGCGTGCACCTGATCCAGGTGCTGGAGCGGCGCGAAGTGCTGCTCGATGCGAAGCAGCAGCGCGAGCAGGCGCGCAACGTGCTGCGCGAGCAGAAGTTCGAAGCCGCCTACCTCGACTGGGTGCGCGACCTGCGCGGCCGCGCCTACATCGAGATGCGCGAAGCGCCGCAGTGAGCACTTGAAACACATCGCGCGGAAGCGCTTCGGGCAGCATTTTCTGACCGATGGCGCGATCATCGACGCGATCGTCGACGTGATCGATCCGCAGCCCGGCGAGGTCCTGGTCGAGATCGGGCCAGGCCTGGGCGCGATGACCGATCCGCTGGTCGCGCGCTGCAAGACGCTGACGGTCATCGAACTGGACCGCGACCTGGCCGCGCGCCTGCGCCGCCGCCCCGAGCTCACGGTGATCGAGTCCGACGTGCTGCAGGTCGACTTCGCCGCGCTGGCCGAGCAGCACGGCCAGGCGCTGCGCGTGGTCGGCAACCTGCCGTACAACATCTCGACGCCGATCCTGTTCCACCTGCTCGGCGCGGCCGACCGCGTGGTCGATCAGCACTTCATGCTGCAGAAGGAAGTCGTGGACCGGATGGCCGCCGAGCCGGGCGGCAAGGACTACGGGCGCCTGAGCGTGATGCTGCAGTGGCGCTACGCGATCGAATCGGTGCTGGACGTGCCGCCCGAGTCGTTCGACCCGCCGCCGCGGGTCGATTCGGCGATCGTGCGGATGCGCCCGCTGCGGCCCGCCGCGCCGGTCGACGCGGCGCTGCTCGAGGAACTGGTGCGGGTCGCGTTCTCGCAGCGTCGCAAGGTGTTGCGCAACACGCTCGGCCGCTGGCTCGACGAGCGTGGGTATGCCGGCGACTTCGCCCTGCAGCGGCGGGCCGAGGAGGTGCCGGTGGCGGAGTACCTCGCGCTCGCTGCCGCGCTGGCGGCGCAATAGCAAAGCCCCGCGCGGCGTGAGCCGGGCGGGGCAGCGATTTCAGACGCCGGATGCGGCCTGTGCCGCCTGTCCGGCGACGCGGCTCACGCCGCGTTCAGCCACATCGCGGTATCGAACGCGCTGCTCATCATCGGCATGTTCATGCCGAAGGTGCTGTTGGCGGCGCTCTTGGCGGCCGGCTTGGCGGGCTTGTCTGCCACGGCGGGGGTCACTTCGGTAGCCCGCTCCCAAGACGCGAGGTCTTGTGAGCGGGCTACTGAAAAGAATAGAAGCACCTGAACGGTATTTTTCGCTCCGCCCAGAAGTCCGCCGCGTCGCGGAACACGTCGAGCAGCTGCTCGCGCGCCTCGCGGTCGAAGCGCGGGTTGTCCGGCAACTGCTCCAGCACCACCACGAAGCCGGGCTGCGCGCCGGACTTGTGAACCAGGTCGGTCATGCAGTCGTAGAGCGCGTCCAGGTTCTTGCCGAAGTGCGCCGGAAACATGAAGGCCTGGGCGATGCCTTCGAGGACGTCCTGCTTGGACTGGGCCGCGGTCAGGTTCGCATAGAGGAAATGCTGCTCGGCGCCTTGCGCCGCCTGCATCAGATCTTCGACGCGAAACGCGCGGATCGATTGAACAATGTTCGGACGGACTGTCTGCAACAGCATGGTCACGTTCCTCCTCGTGTCAAAAAACAAAAACGTTGCGGCCGGTCACTGCACGATGCGTCGGAACGACGTGTAGTGGTCGGCGGTGTAGAAACAGGCGTCGGGGCGTGTCGCCGGCACGCCGCCGCAGACGATGCGCCGCGCGCCGCGGTCCCGCGCCCCCGGGGTCTCGACCGTGTACTCGTGGTAGTAGCCGCGTGGCTTGCCCGGCAGCGCCCGCTCACGGTTAGCGAACACTGCGCCGTCCTTGCGATGCGGAAAGGGCCCCCCAGCGTGGATCAACCGGTGGGTCGCCTGCGCCTCGGCCGGCAAACTCGCCAACGCCACCGCAGACACCGTCTCCGGCCGTGAGCCCCTGGCCTGAACCGAACCGGCCATCAGGACCGCGCCTGCCAGTGTGACCAACAGCCCCGTCTTGTGCAGGGCTTGCCACCACGGTGGCCGACCGGAGAGAAACACGGGAAATCCCTGAATTCAGAAGCCGCGATGTTACCGAATCGGGCCGGAAACCTCAAGCGCCTGCCTCAAAATGGGGCAATCGCGGACCCGGCTTTGTGGGCGCTCACTCTGCTTTTCGGCTATTTCCGGCCGTTATGCGGGGCGAAATTCACCCCCCGTCAACTGGACGCTCGCCCCGAAAGGGCGTGCTGACAAACCCTTCGGGTTTTCCCGGTCATTGGCCGAAGGGTGTTTTTCGGCTCAGCGCGCGGCGTTGGCGTCCGCGACGGTGAGCGCGGTCATGTTGATGATTCGGCGCACCGTCGCCGACGGCGTCAGGATGTGCACCGGCTGGGCCGCCCCGAGCAGCACCGGACCGATCGCAATGCCGCCGCCGGCCGCGGTCTTCAGCAGGTTGTAGCTGATGTTGGCAGCGTCGATGTTCGGCAGCACCAGCAGGTTGGCTTCGCCGGTCAGCGCGCTGTTCGGCATGATGGTCTTGCGGTACGCGCCGTCCAGCGCGGTGTCGCCGTGCATCTCGCCGTCGACCTCCAGCCAGGGCGCCTGCTGCTGCAGCAACGCCAGCGTCTCGCGCATCTTCACGGCCGACGGCTGGTTGCTCGAGCCGTAGTTGCTGTGCGAGAGCAGTGCCGCCTTCGGCTGCAGGCCGAAGCGCATCATTTCCTCGGCCGCCATCACGGTGATCTCGGCCAACTGCTCGGCGGTCGGGTCGTAGTTGACGTGGGTGTCGACCAGCATCACCTGCCGGCCCGGCAGCACCAGGCCGTTCATGCAGGCGTAGGTCTTGGAGCCCTCGCGCTTGCCGATCACCTGGTCGATGTAGTGCAGGTGCAGCGCGGTTGTGCCCCAGGTGCCGCACAGCATGCCGTCGACCTCGCCGGTCTTGAGCAGCATCGCGCCGATCAGCGTCAGGCGCCGGCGCATTTCGATCTTGGCGAGCTGCGCGGTCACGCCCTTGCGCTCGGTCATGCGGTGGTAGGTCTGCCAGTAGTCGCGGAAGCGGTGGTCGTTCTCGGTGTTGACGAGGTCGTAGTCGGTGCCGGCGGTCAGGCGCAGGCCGAACTTCTCGATGCGCTGGGCGATCACCTCGGGGCGGCCGATCAGCGTGGGCCGCGCCAGGTTCTCGTCGACGACGACCTGCACCGCGCGCAGCACGCGTTCCTCTTCGCCTTCGGCATAGGCCACGCGCTTGTGCGCCGCGCGCTTGGCCATCGTGAAGATCGGCTTCATCGTCGTGCCCGAGGCGTAGACGAAGGTCTGCAGCTTCTCGCGGTAGGCGTCCATGTCCTCGATCGGGCGCGCGGCGACGCCCGAGTCGGCCGCGGCCTTCGCCACAGCCGGCGCGATCTTCATCATCAGCCGCGGGTCGAACGGCTTCGGAATCAGGTTCTCGGGCCCGAAGCTCAGCGACGCGCCCGCGTAGGCCGCCGCGACCACCTCGTTCTGCTCGGCCTGCGCGAGCTCCGCGATCGCGTGGACCGCCGCGATCTCCATCTCGATCGTGATCGTGGTCGCCCCGCAATCGAGCGCGCCGCGGAAGATGTACGGGAAGCACAGGACGTTGTTGACCTGGTTCGGGTAGTCGCTGCGGCCGGTGGCGATCAGCGCGTCGCTGCGCACCTCCTGCACCTCTTCGGGCAGGATCTCGGGCGTCGGGTTCGCGAGCGCGAAGATCATCGGGTTCGGCGCCATCGTCGCGACCATCTGCTTCTTCAGCACGCCGCCGGCGGACAAACCGAGGAAGATGTCCGCGCCCTTGATCACGTCGGCCAGCGAGCGCGCATCGGTCTTCTGCGCGAACTGGACCTTGTCCTCGTCCATCAGTTCGGTGCGGCCCTCGTAGACCACGCCGGCCAGGTCGGTGACCCAGATGTTCTCGCGCGGCAGCCCGAGCTTCATCAACAGGCCCAGGCAGGCGAGCGCCGCGGCGCCGGCGCCCGAGGTCACGAGCTTGACCTGGTCGATGCGCTTGCCGGCGACCTTCAGCGCGTTCAACAGCCCGGCGCCGACGACGATCGCGGTGCCGTGCTGGTCGTCGTGGAAGACCGGGATCTTCATGCGCGCACGCAGCTGTCGCTCGACATAGAAGCAATCGGGCGCCTTGATGTCCTCGAGGTTGATGCCGCCGAAGGTCGGCTCCAGCGCGGCGATGTGGTCGACCAGCTTGTCGAGGTCGTTCTCGGCGATCTCGATGTCGAACACGTCGATGCCGGCGAACTTCTTGAACAGCACGCCCTTGCCTTCCATCACCGGCTTGCTCGCGAGCGGGCCGATGTTGCCCAGGCCGAGCACCGCGGTGCCGTTGGTGATCACCGCGACCAGGTTGCCGCGCGAGGTGTACTTGAACGCCGCGGCCGGGTCGGCCACGATCTCCTCGCACGCGAACGCGACGCCGGGCGAATACGCCAGGGCCAGGTCACGCTGGTTCACCATCTGCTTGGTCGCATGGATGGCCACCTTGCCGGGCGTCGGAAACTGGTGATAGTCGAGCGCGTCGCGGCGAAGTTCAGCGGCCTTCTGTTCGGCGTTGGTGGACATGCGGTTGTCTCGGTGATGGTTGTCGGAGCCGCAGCGCATGCCAAGCACGCACGCCCGCGGGCCGATGATTGTAGAAGTCGGGCGCGCCGCGCGGCGCCGCGGCGGGCCACGCGGATAATGCCGATGCCGCATGTGCGCAGGTTCGCGCCGCATGCCGGCCTCCCTTCCACCCACCGACCCATCGCGATGTCCCTCGGCGAGTTCGACCTGATCGCGAAGTACTTCACCCGCACCGTCACGCGCGCGGCGCTCGGCGTCGGCGACGACTGTGCGCTGTTCGCGACCTCGCCGGGCATGCAGCTCGCGGTGTCGAGCGACATGCTGGTCGAAGGCCGCCATTTCCTGCCGACCGTCGACCCCGAACGCCTGGGTCACAAGGCGCTGGCAGTGAACCTGAGCGATCTGGCGGCGTGCGGCGCGAAGCCGCTCGCGTTCACGCTCGCGCTGGCGATGCCGCGCGTCGACGAGCGCTTCCTCGAAGGCTTCGCACGCGGCCTGCTCGCGCTGGCCGACGCGCACGGCTGCGAGCTGATCGGCGGCGACACCACGCAAGGCCCGCTGAACCTGTGCATCACGGTGTTCGGCGAAGTGCCGCAAGGCCAGGCGCTGCTGCGCTCCGGCGCGCAGGCGGGCGACGACCTGTACGTCAGCGGCACGCTGGGCGATGCGCGGCTCGCGCTCGAGGCGTTCCGCGGCACGGTCGCGCTCGCGGGCGATGCGTTCGAGCGGGTGCGCGTCGCGATGGAGCGGCCGCAGCCACGGGTGGCGCTGGGTCTCGCGCTGCGTGGGATGGCGACGAGTGCGATCGATGTCTCCGACGGGATGCTCGGCGATCTGGCGCATGTGCTGCGGCGCTCGGCGCTCGGTGCCGAAGTGAATGTCGATGCGCTGCCACGCAGCTCCGCGCTGCGCGCGCTGCCGTTGGCGCTGCAGCGCACCTGCACGCTGGCGGGTGGCGACGACTACGAGCTGGTGTTCACCGCAGCGCCGGCACGCGCCGCGCAGGTCGACGCGGCGGCGCAAGCCGCGCAGGTCCGCGTCACGCGCATCGGCCGCGTCGTCGCCGAGGGCGGCCTGCGCCTGCTCGACGAGGCCGGCGCCATCGTGCCGAACACGTTCGGCTCCTTCGACCACTTCAAGGCATGAGCGATCCGACGCCTTCGCTCAATCCGCCGCTCCCCATCGCGGCGCGCAAGCCGACCTGGCGCTTCCTGCTCGCGCACCCGGCGCATGCGATCGCGCTCGGCTTTGGCAGCGGGCTGTCGCCGGTCGCGCCGGGCACGGTTGGCACGTTGTGGGCGTGGGTCGCGTTCCTGGTCCTGCAGCCGCACATGACCGATCTGCGCTGGGCGCTGCTGATCGGCGTCGGCAGCCTGGTCGGCTGGTGGGCCTGCACGGTGACGGCGCGCCATCTCGCGGTCGCCGACCCGGGTGCGATCGTCTGGGACGAGGTGCTCGCGTTCTGGCTCGTCTTGTGGCTGGTGATGCCGGCCGGTCTGTGGGCGCAGGCGGTCGCCTTCCTGCTGTTCCGCGCGTTCGACGCGGCCAAGCCGGGCCCGGTGGCCTGGGCCGACAAGCTGTTCAAGCTGAAGCGCGGCATGCCGATCGGCTGGGCGCAGGGCTTCGGCATCCTGCTCGACGACTTCGTCGCCGCGCTGTGTGCGCTGTTCCTGATCGCGCTGTGGAGGTTCGTATGAGTGACGTCGAACCACTCGTGCTCGCGCTCGCCGACGCCTTGCGTGGGCGCGGGCTCAAACTCGTGACCGCCGAGTCGTGCACCGGAGGGATGATCGCCGCCGCCTGCACCGCAGTCGCCGGCTCGAGCGACTGGTTCGAGCGCGGCTTCGTGACCTACTCGAACGAGGCCAAGGCCGAGGCGATCGGCGTCGATGCCGCGCTCGTCGCCGCGCACGGCGCGGTCAGCCGCGAGGTGGCGCTGGCAATGGCGGAGGGCGCGCTCGCGCATTCGGCGGCGCAGCTGGCCGTCGCGGTCACCGGCATCGCCGGGCCGACCGGCGGCACGCTCACCAAACCGGTCGGCACGGTCTGGCTGGCCACCGCCCGCGCGGGCGAGGCCACGCGTGCCGAGCTGCTGCAACTCCACGGCGACCGCGCGGCGATTCGCGCGGAAACGGTGCGCCACGCGTTGCAACGGCTGATCGAGCGCGCGAACGGCGCTGGCTGACGGCGATGGCGATCCTCGTCGCGGCCGGGTTCGACGCTGCCGACTGGGCGGCGTGGTGGCCGCTGCTCGAGGCGGCACTGCCGGGCGAGCGCCTGCTGCGCGATCTGCACGGCGTGTCGCCCGACCAGATCGACGTCGCGCTCGTCGCCAACCCGCCGGTCGGCAGCCTGCGCGGGCTGCCGAACCTGCGGCTGATCCAGTCGCTGTGGGCCGGCGTCGACCGCCTGCTCGACGACGCCAGCGTGCCGGCCGACGTGCCGCTCGCCCGGATGGTCGACCCGGCGATGAACGAGACGATGGCGCAGACCGCGCTGTGGGCGGTCGCGAGCCTGCAGCGCGGCTTCTTCGACTACGCGGCGCAGCAGCGTGCCGGCGTGTGGCGGCAACATGGGCTGCGGCGTGCCGACGAGTTCGCGGTCGCGGTGCTCGGCACGGGCCAGATGGGGCGCGCGGCGGCGCGGCGGCTGACCGAGCAGGGGCACCCGGTCGATGTCTGGAGCCGCGACGCCGGGCCGCTCGAGGCGGTGCTCGCGCAGGCCGACGCGGTCGTCAACCTGCTGCCGCTGACGCCCGCGACGCGTGGGCTGTTCGATGCGCGGACCTTCGCGCAGATGCGGCGAGGCGCGAGCTTCGTGAACCTCGCGCGCGGCGCGCACGTCGTCGAGGGCGACCTGCTCGCCGCACTCGCCAGCGGCCACCTGCGCCACGCGGTGCTCGACGTGTTCGCGACCGAGCCGCTGCCCGCCGGCCACCCGTTCTGGTCGCATCGGTCGATCACGGTGCTGCCGCATGTCGCGGCACCGACCGATCCGCGCAGCGCCGCGCTGATCGCCGCGCGCAATGTCGCCACGCTGCGCCGCGGCGAGCCGCTGCAGCACGTCGTCGACCGCACCCGCGGCTACTGAGATCAGGCCTGCAGCGCGAGCCGCTGCACCACGACCCGCCCGCGCGCGCCGGCGGACGCCGCCGAGGTGTGCTGCAGCAACATCAGGACCAGGCGGCGCAGGCCGTCCCACGGGTCCTGCGGCCAGTCGGGGTGCTTGAGGCCCTTGACCAGGCCGTCGCAGATCTGCGCCGCGTCGAGCAGGTGCGCGACCGTGTGATCGGTCAGCATCGGCACGACGCGTTCGAACAGGCGCTCCTTCGCGCCCCAGACGCGGCCTTCGCGCAGCGCCATCGGCAGCGGCTTGCCGGCGGCCACCGCGTCCTTCACGCGCTTGAGGGCGCGGATGTCCTCGGTCAGCGTCCAGTGCACCAGCACCGCGGCCTCGCCCTCGGCGTGCAGGCCATCCAGCATGCGCAGCGCGCGGGCGACCTGGCCGGCCAGCACCGCTTCACCGAGCTTGAACACGTCGTAGCGCGCCACGTTCAGCACCGCCGATTCGATCTGCTCGAAGCCGAGTTCGCCAGCCGGGTAGAGCAGCCCGAGTTTCTGGATCTCCTGGTGTGCGGCGAGCAGGTTGCCCTCGATCCGGTCGGCGAAGAACGCGAGCGTGCGCTGCCCGTCCTCGCCGCCGACCACGCGCTGGCCCTGCTGCGCGAGCCGCTGGGCGATCCACTGCGGCAGCGCCTTGCGGTCGATCGGGTCGACCCGCACGGTGACGCCGGCGCCGTCCAGCGCCGTGAACCACGCGCTGCCCTGCTGGGTGCGGTCGAGCTTGGGCAGTTGCACCAGCGTGACCACGTCGTCGCCGAGCGAATCGCAGTAACGCTGCAAGGCCTCCGAGCCCTCCTTGCCCGGTTTGCCGGACGGGATGCGGATCTCGATCAGCTGGCGCTCCGAGAACAGGCTCATCGCCATCGACGCGCCGAGCAGCCCGCTCCAGTCGAAGTGCGCGCCGGCGACGGTGTGCACCTGGCGCTCGCTGCAACCGCTCGCGCGTGCCGCGGCGCGGATCGCGTCGCCGGCTTCCTGCGCCAGCAGCGGTTCGTCGCCCCACACGGTGTAGATCGGGCGCAGCCCCTTTTGCAGGTGCGCGGTCAGTTGATCGGCGCGGATCTGCATCAGAAGGTCTGGACGGAGGCGAGGCGCCGCATCACCTGCGACACGATGTCGGTCTGCATCGCGCGGTACAGGAAGTTCTCTTCCTGCTCTTTCGCGAGCGCGGCGCTCTCGGTGTAGCTGAGGTCGCGGTTCTGAAGAATCTCGGTCTCGGGGATCAGCTCGCGCCCGTTGACGCTGCGCAGGCGGAATCGGAAGCGCTCGCGCAGCTGGAACTCCGTGACCTGCCCGACCGCGCCGCTGGCGACGACGACCTTCTCGCGCACGTCCTCGATCGCCTCGAGCACGACCTGCGCCTGCGCGATGCCCTCGACGACCAGCGTGGTCGTGCTCGCGTTGATGTTCATCCGCAGTTCGTCGGCCAGCGGCGAGCGGCGCGGGAAGTTCGCGAGCTGGATGGTGCGGAACTTCAGCTCCGGCGCGCGCCGCAACTCGAAGCCGCAACCCGCCAGCGGCAGCAGCGCCGCGAGCAACAGGTGGCGGCGGAGGGGATTCGTCGGCATCGCGCTCAGACGACGATGTTCACGAGGCGACCGGGCACGATGATCACCTTCTTCGCGCGCTTGCCTTCCGCGAACTTGATGAAGTCCGGGCTGTGCGTCGCCGCGTGCTCGATCGTGTGCTTGCCGGCATCGGCCGCGACGCGGATCGATCCGCGCAGCTTGCCGTTGACCTGCAGCATCAGCTCGATTTCGCTCTGCTGCAGCGCCGCGTCGTCGACGCTCGGCCAGGGCGTGTCGAGCAGGTCGCCCAGCGCGGCCTTGAAGCCGAGCTCGCCCCACAACGCGTAGGTGATGTGCGGCGTCGCCGGATACAGCACCCGCAGCAGCACGCTCAGGCCCTCGCGCAGCGCGGCGGCGTCGGCGGGTGTGTGGGCGAGCTTGGCGCCTTCGAGCGCGTTGAGCAGCTTCATCGCACCCGAGGCGACGGTGTTGTACTGCAGCCGGTCGTAGTCGTGGCTGATCTGGCGCAGCAGCAGGTGGACCTCGCGGCGCAGTTCCTTGGCGGCGTCGCTCAGGCCGGTGAAATCGCTGCCGGCCGCGCGGACCGCGTCGGCATGCCGGACGCCGAAGTTCCACAGCCGGCGCAGGTAGCGGTACGAGCCTTCCGCGCCCGAGTCGGACCAGGCCGCGCTCTGGTCCGGCGGGCCGGCGAACATCGTGAACAGACGCGCGGTGTCGGCGCCGAATTTCGCGATGATGTCGCGCGGCTCGACCACGTTGTTCTTCGACTTCGACATCTTCTCGATGCCGCCGAGCTGCACCTGCCGGCCATCGGCGTTCAAGGTCGCGCCGGTCGGGTGACCCTTCTCGTCGACCTGGACCGTCACCTCGCTCGGGTAGAACCAGACGCGCTTGCCGTCGCTGCCTTCCTCGCGGTAGAACGACTCGTTCAGCAGCATGCCCTGGGTGAACAGCTTGGTGAACGGCTCGCCATGGTCGACCAGCCCGAGGTCGCGCATCGCCTTGGTCCAGAAGCGCGCGTACAGCAGGTGCAGCACCGCGTGCTCGATGCCGCCGATGTACTGGTCCATCGGCGTCCAGTAGGCGTTGCGCGCGTCGACCATCGCGTCATGGCTGTCCGGGCAGGTGTAGCGCATGAAGTACCAGGCCGAGTCGACGAAGGTGTCCATCGTGTCGGTCTCGCGCCGCGACGGCTGGCCGCAGGTCGGGCAATCGACGTTCAGGAACTTCTCGCTCTTGTTCAGCGGGTTGCCGGAGCCGTCGGGGATCAGGTCCTCGGGCAGCACGACCGGCAGGTCCTTCTCGGGCACGGGCACCACGCCGCACTTGGCGCAATGGATGATCGGGATCGGCGTGCCCCAGTAGCGCTGGCGGCTGATGCCCCAGTCGCGCAGGCGCCAGGTCGTCTTCTTGCCGCCCAGGCCCTTGTGGTGCAGCGCGCTCGCCACCGTGTCGATCGCGACCTGGTAGGGCAGGCCGCTGTAGATGTCGGAGTTGATCGTCACGGCGCGTTCGCCGCTGGTGTCCTTCAGGCCGTACCACTCCTGCCAGTGGTCGTAGGTGAAGTGCGGCTCGCCATCGACGTGGATCACCTGCAGGATGTCGATGCCGTACTTCTTCGCGAACGCGAAGTCGCGCTCGTCGTGCGCCGGTACGCCCATCACGGCGCCGTCGCCGTAGCCCATCAGCACGTAGTTGCCGATCCACACCGGGATCGACTCGTGCGTCAGCGGGTGCTCGACGACCAGGCCGGTCGCGATGCCCTTCTTCTCCTGGGTGGCCAGTTCGGCTTCGGTCGTGCCGCCGGCCTTGCACGCCTCGATGAACGCGGCGATGGCCGGGTTGCCCGCGGCGGCGTGCAGCGCCAGCGGGTGCTCGGGCGCGACGGCGCAGAAGGTCACGCCCATGATCGTGTCGGCGCGGGTCGTGAAGACCCACATCCGGCCGTCGCCGATCAGGTGGCCGTCAGGGCCCGCGATCTTGTGCGTGAACGCGAAGCGCACGCCCTCGCTCTTGCCGATCCAGTGCTCCTGCATCAGCCGCACGCGCTCGGGCCAGCCGTGCAGGTAGCCGGGCGCAGCGGGGTCGGCCACGTTGGCCAGCAGCTCGTCGGCGTACTGCGTGATCGCGAGGTAGTAGCCGGGGATCTCGCGCTTCTCGACAATCGCGCCGCTGCGCCAGCCGCGGCCGTTCTCGACCTGCTCGTTCGCCAGCACGGTCTGGTCGACCGGGTCCCAGTTGACGACTTGCGTCTTGCGGTAAGCGATGCCCTTCTCGAGCATCTTCAGGAAGAACCACTGGTTCCACTTGTAGTACCCTGGGTCGCAGGTCGCGATCTCGCGGGTCCAGTCGAACGCGAGGCCGAGCGGCGCGAACTGCGCCTTCATCTCGGCGATGTTGCTGCGCGTCCAGGCCGCAGGCGGCACGTTGTTGGCGATCGCCGCGTTCTCGGCCGGCAGGCCGAAGGCGTCCCAGCCCATCGGCATCAGCACGTTCATGCCTTTCATGCGCAGCTGGCGCGTGAGCATGTCGTTGATCGTGTAGTTGCGCACGTGGCCCATGTGCAGCTTGCCGCTGGGATAGGGCAGCATCGAGCAGGCGTAGAACTTCGGGCGTTTCGGATCCTCGACGACGCGGTACGCATCGGCGGCGGTCCACGCCGCCTGTGCGGAACGCTCGATCTCGTCGGGTTTGAAGTCGGGAGTCATGAAGTTGCGCCACCGGGCGCCTGAAACGATTGAGGACGATTATAGGAACGGGGGTGTGGCGCGGCCCGGGCGGGGCCGGGTGAACTCACCCCTGCGGGGGCGCCCGCAGACCGCTCCGATGGCGGATGGCCGTGGCGGCCACTGCGCGGGACGATGCGCTCGACCAACCCGGAGCCCCGCACCATGTCCCTCCTGTCACGCCGCCAACTGCTCTTCTCCCTCCTGTCCGCCGGGCTGGCGGCCCCGCGTGGCGCACTCGCTGCACCGGCGCTGCCGCTGCTCGGCGTCTGGAGCGACGCGCTCGACCCTGCCGCCTACCTCGTCAGCGAAAAGTACGACGGCGTGCGCGGCGTGTGGGACGGCACGACGCTGCGCTCGCGCACCGGCCGCCGGCTCGCCCCGCCGCCGGCGTTCACCGCGGGCTGGCCGAGCACGCCGCTGGACGGCGAACTCTGGCTGGGCCGCGGGCGCTTCGAGGAGCTCTCGGGCATCGTGCGCCGCGAGCGTCCCGCGGCGGATGCCTGGCGCGGCGTGCGCTACCTGGTGTTCGAGTGCCCCGGCGCGCGCGGCGATTTCGCCGAGCGGGCGCGCGCGATCCGGGCGCTGGTGCAGCGCAGCGGCTCGCCGCGCCTCGTCGCGGTCGAGCAGTCGTTCGTCGGCGACCACGCGGCGCTGCAACGGCGCCTGGCCGACGTGCTCGCGCAGGGCGGAGAAGGGCTGGCGCTGCATCGCGCGGACGCGCCCTATGTCACCGGCCGCAGCGACGCCCTCGTGAAGCTCAAGCCCAGCCTCGACGCCGAAGCGACGGTCGTCGGCCACCACGCCGGGCGCGGCAAGTACGCGGGCCAGCTCGGCGCGCTCGCCATGCGCACGCCCGAGGGCCGGCGTTTCCTGCTCGGCAGCGGGCTGACCGATGCGTTGCGCCGCGATCCGCCGCCGATCGGCAGCGTCGTCACGTACCGCTACCGCGAGCTCACCGGCCGCGGGCTGCCGCGCTTCGCCACCTATTGGCGGCTGCACGCCGCGCCCTGACGCGCGGCGCCGCATCGTCCACACTACGACCGATGAACTTGTCCGCCGCCGACCGCGTGATCGCCGAAACCCGCGCCTGGGTCCGGCGCGCCGTCGTCGGCCTGAACCTCTGCCCGTTCGCGAAAGCGCCGCTGGTGAAGGAGCAGGTCCGTTTCGTCGTCTGCGAGACCGACGATCCGCGCACGCTGCTCGACGTGCTGATCGCGCAGATGCGGGAACTGGCAGCGGCCGACCCGGCCGTCGTCGAGACGACGCTGCTGATCCACCCGAACGTGCTGCGCGATTTCGCCGACTTCAACGATTTTCTCGACGCGGCCGATGCCGCGCTCGACGACCTGGGACTGGACGGCGTGCTGCAGGTCGCCAGCTTCCACCCCGACTACCGGTTCGCGGACGCCCCCGCGGACGACATCGGCAACGCCACCAACCGCTCGCCCCATCCGACGCTGCACCTGCTGCGCGAGGCGAGCATCGAGCGCGCCGTCGCCGCCATGCCGGCGCCCGAGGCCATCTACGAGGCGAATATCGCGACGCTGGAGGCGCTCGGCGCCGACGGCTGGGCGCAACTGCAGGCGCAGTGCCGCGCCGACGCGCAGCGCTGACGTTCAACCCGCCGCGACGATCGCGGCGAGCTGCCGCAGGCCAGCGTCGGTTTCGCGCGTGAAGGGCGTGCCGCAGCTGATGCGGATGAAGTGATCGAAGCGCCGCGAGTTCGAGAACAGCGTGCCCGGGGCGATGCGGATGCCTTGTGCGAGCGTAGTCTCGAACACCGCGTCCGCCGAGCGCTGCCCGGGCAACTCGACCCACAGCAGCATGCTGCCCGCCGGCACGCTCAGCCGCGTGCCGGCGGGAAAGTGCGCGGCGATCGCGTCGGCCATCTGTTCGCGCTGGTGCTGCAGCGCCCGGCGCAGGCGCGTCAGGTGCCGATCGTGCGCGCTCGACGCGATGAACTCGGCCATCGCGATCTGCGACAGCGCCTCGTTGGCGCGGCTCTGCGCGTACTTCAGCATCTCGATCCGCGCCTGCCAGCGGCCGCCGGTCATCCAGCCCAGCCGCATGCCCGGCGCGATCGTCTTGCGCAGCGATGCGCAGTGGATCACATGGCCGCTGCGGTCGAAGCTCTTCAGCGCCGGCAGCGGCACGTCGTCGGCGTGGAAGGCGCTGTAGGTGTCGTCCTCGATCAGCGGCAACGCATGCTGCTCGCACAGCGCCACCAGGCGTTCCTTGGCGGCGTCCGGCATCGTGCAGCTCAGCGGGTTCTGCAGGTTCGGCACGACGACCACGGCCTTGATGCCGGCCGGTTCGCGCAAGGCGCGTTCGAGCGCGTCGACCGAGAGGCCGGTGCTCGGGCTGGTCGGGATCTCGAGCGCGCGCAAGCCCAGGCTTTCGAGCACCTGCAGCAGCCCGTAGTACGTGGGTGACTCGACCGCGACCGTGTCACCGGGCTGCGCGACGGCGCGCAGCGCGACGTTGAGCGCCTCGATGCAGCCGTGGGTCACGACGATCTGCTCGGGCGCGAGCTGCATGCCGGCGTCGAGCGCGCGGCGGGCCAGCGCCGCGCGCAACCCGGCCTCCCCGTTCGGCGCGATGGGACGCACCAGCAGGCCCGGGTCGCGGCGCAACGCGCGCATCGCGGCGCGCTGCAGGTCGGCACCCGGATAGGCCTCGGGCGACGCGTAGGTGGCGGCGAAGTCGACCCGTACCGGATGGCGCTCGCTCATCGCGACATAGCGCGACACGCGGTCATGGATCCCGACGTACTGGGCCGCGTCGGGCGCGTGCCGCAGGTCCGGCTCGTCGAGCGGCAGGATCGCGGCGCGCCGGCGTCGCAGCACGAAGTAGCCGGAGCGCGGCCGCGCCTCGAGCAGGCCCTCGGCCTCGAGGCTGCGGCAGGCCTGCAGCGCGGTCGACAGGCTGACGCGGTGCAGCCGCGTCAGCGCCCGCACCGAGGGCATCGCGTCGCCTGGCGCGAGCGCGCCGCTGCGGATCGCGCCGCGGTAGTGGCGGGCGATGCGGGCGTAAAGCGGGGTCGTGGCGGGCGAATCCATCAGAGGTGGATGATGCCGTGCTGCGCGCGGGCTGGGCAGTACAGATCGACGCCGCCGCGAAGCGGTCTGTGCCTGTCGCCGCCGCTGCGTGCCGCGTATTCTGGCGGCATGCTGCAATTCAACGACATCGAACTCGCCGCCGCCCGCCTCAAGGGCGTCGCCCACCGCACGCCGGTGTTGACCTCGCGCACGCTCGACGCGCTGCTCGGTGTGCAGGTCTTCATGAAGGCCGAGAACCTGCAGCGCATGGGCGCGTTCAAGTTCCGCGGCGGCTACAACGCGGTGAATGCGCTGAGCGATGCGCAGCGCGCCCACGGCGTGGTCGCGTTCTCGTCCGGCAACCACGCGCAGGCCGTCGCGCTCGCGGCCCGCCTGCACGGCTGCCACGCGACCATCGTGATGCCGCACGACGCGCCGGCGCTCAAGCTCGCGGCAACGCGTGGCTACGGCGCCGAGGTGGTGATCTACGACCGGTACAAGGAGGACCGGGCGGCGATCGCGAAGCGGCTCGTCGAGGAGCGCGGCGCGACGCTGATTCCGCCGTTCGACTACCTGCCGGTGATGGCAGGGCAGGGCACCGCGGCGCTGGAGCTGATCGAGGACGTGGGCACGCTCGACGCTCTGGTGGTCTGCGCGGGCGGTGGCGGTTTCCTGTCGGGCTGTGCGGTCGCCGCGAAGCATCTGTTGCCGGCGATCGAGATGTTCGGCGCCGAACCCGAACGCGGCAACGACATGCAGCAGTCGCTGCGCGCCGGGCGGATCGTCAGCATCGAGGTGCCGCGCACGATCTGCGACGGCCAGCAGACGCAGGCGGTCGGCGCGCATCCCTTCGAGGTGATCCGCACCCACGTGACCGACGTGCTGACCGCCAGCGATCCGGCCGTCGTCGACGCGATGCGCTTCGCGTTCGAGCGCATGAAGGTCGTGCTCGAGCCATCCGGCGCCTGTGCGCTGGCGGCCCTGATGGTGAACGCCGAGCGCTTCCGCGGCCGGCGCGTCGGCATCACGCTGTCGGGCGGGAACGTGGGGCTTGACCGGTTCGTCGCGCTCTTGTCCGGCGCCGAGAAGGTCGACTGACCCTCACCCGCCGCGGGCCGCGGCGTCGAATCCGTCGAGCACGTTGACGGTGTTGATGCCGACCTCGGCGACCGCGTAGCCGCCCTCGAACACGAACACGGTGGGCAGGTTCGCGGCCGCGATGTCGCGGCCGACCCGCAGGTAGTCGTCGCTGCGCAGCAGGAAGCCGGAGATCGGGTCGCCCTCGAAGGTGTCGACGCCGAGTGAGACGATCAGCGCCTGGGCGCCCGCACGTGCGATCGTGTCGAGCCCGGCGTGAAGCGCCTCGCGCCAGCGCGCGAAGCCGGTGCCGCGCGGCAGCGGCAGGTTCAGGTTGAAGCCTTCGCCGGCCCCGACGCCGCGCTCGTCGGCATGGCCGAGGAAGAACGGGTATTCGGTGCGCGGGTCGCCATGTATCGAGACGGTCGTCACGTCGGCGCGGTCGTAGAAGATCGCCTGCGTGCCGTTGCCGTGGTGGTAGTCGACGTCCAGCACGGCCACGCGCGCGGCGCCGGCGTCACGCAACGCCTGGGCGGCGAGCGCGGCGTTATTGAGGAAACAGTAGCCTCCGAAGAAGTCCGCCCCGGCGTGGTGGCCCGGTGGACGCGACAGCGCAAACGCGCTGCGCGCGGCGCCGCTCCCGACGACGCGTGCCGCGGCGATCGCGCAGGCCGCGCCCGTGCGTGCGGCGGCCCAGCTGCCGGCCGTCAGCGGCGTCCCGGCGTCGAACGAGAACAGGCCCAGGCGGGCGGCGAAGTTGTCGGGCAGCACATCGAAGCGCATGCCGGGCGCCGGCCACACCGAAGGCAGCGCGTCGCGCTCGGCATTGCTCGGGTCGAGCGCCACCCAGTCGTTCCACGCGCGCTCGAGGAAGTGCAGGTAGCGCGGCGCGTGAGTGCGCGAAAGCGCGGCGTCGAGTTCGTCATCGTTCAACGCCGGTGTCTGCAACGGACCGGCACCCCGCCGCTGCAGTTCGGCGAGCACGTGATCGAGCCGCTGCGCGGTCTCGTGGCAAGGCACGAGCCGGCCGCGGTACATCTCCTCGCGGCCTTGATGAAGATGATGAAGCGGGTTGTGGATCGTCAGCATCGCGGCCCCCGATCGACGGTCAGGGCTTGGCCGGCGCGGTCTCGGTGACGAACCCGATCCGGCTGAGCCCGGCCTTCTGCACCAGGCCGATCACCTCGGCCACGCGGCCGTACGGCACGCCCTGGTCGGCGCGCAGCTGCACTTCGGTGCGTGGGTTGCGCCTCGCGGCCTCGGCGACGCGAGCCGCGAACGCCGCGGGCTCCATGGCGTCTTCGCCGAAGTACAGCCGCCCCTGCGGATCGAGCGCGACGCTGATGAACTGCGGCGCGTCGTTCGGCTGCGCGCCTTCGGCCTTCGGGAGGTCGAGCTTGAGGCTCGAGCTCATCAGCGGCGCGGTGATCATGAAGATCACGAGCAGCACGAGCATCACGTCGATCAGCGGCGTCATGTTGATGTCGCTCATCGGCGACGCCCGGCTGCTGCGTTCGAGGCGACCGAAGGCCATCACGCCGTCGTGTTCGTCATCATCTCGCGCAAATCATGCGCGAAGCCTTCGAGCTCGGCCTCGCTGCCCGCGACCATCTTGCCGAAGATGTTGTAGGCCAGCACGGCCGGGATCGCGACGGCCAGGCCCGCGGCCGTCATCACCAGCGCCTCGCCGACCGGCCCGGACACGCGTTCGATAGACATAGAGCCCGCGGCCGAGATGCCGACCAGCGCGTGGTAAATGCCCCAGACCGTGCCGAACAGGCCGATGAACGGCGCGGTGCTGCCGATCGAGGCGAGCAGCACCTGACCGAACTGGAGTTGGTCGAGCACGCGGTGCAGCGCATCGCGCAGGCGGCGGGTGAGTTGCGAATCGCTGTGGCCCTTCGCCTCGAGCGTGCCGTCCGGCGCGGCAGCGGTGGCAGCGCCCAGCAGCGGCAGCAGCGCGCGCTCGCGGTCGAAGGCGAGCAGCGCGTCGCGCCCGGCGTCCAAAGTCGGCGCGGCCCAGAACGCGGGCACGGCGCGGTCGATGTCGCCCCGCACGCGGCGCAACAGCCAGGCCTTCCAGAAGATCACGATCCAGGCGCTGATCGACATGATCAGCAGCAGTGCGGCGACGCCGCGCGTGACCGCGTCGCCCTGGTTCCAGAAGACCGCCAGGCCGCCCATCGTTCAGCGCAGGCCGAGCACGTCGTCCATGCCGAACAGGCCGCTGTCGCGGTCGGCGAGAAAGCGCGCCGCGCGCAGGCTGCCCTGCGCGTAGCCGGCGCGGCTGTTCGAGCGGTGGGTGATCTCGATGCGCTCGCCGGTGCCGGCAAACAGCACGGTGTGGTCGCCGACGATGTCGCCGCCGCGCACGGTCGCGAAACCGATCGACGATGGATCGCGTTCGCCGGTGACGCCTTCGCGCGCGTAGACGGCGCAGTCCTTGAGGTCGCGGCCCAGCGCGGCGGCGATCACCTCGCCCATCTTCAGCGCCGTGCCGCTGGGTGCGTCGACCTTGTGGCGGTGGTGGGCCTCGATGATCTCGATGTCGTAGCCGACGTTCAGCAAGCGGGCGGCCTGGTCGAGCAGCTTCATCATCACGTTGACGCCGACGTTCATGTTCGGCGCCATCATCACCGCGAAGTGGCGCGCGTGCTCGGCGATCTGCGCCTTCTGCGCGTCGTCGAAGCCGGTCGTGCCGATCACTGCCTTCACGCCCAGCTCGCGGCAGACCGCGAGGTGGGCGAGCGTGCCTTCCGGGCGCGTGAAGTCGATGAGAACCTGCGCGTCGCCCAGGCCGGCACGCAGGTCGGCGGTGATCGTCGGGCCGCCTTGGCGACCGAGGAAGGCGGTGGCGTCCTGGCCGAGCGCCGGGCTGCCCGCCACGTCGAGCGCGCCGCTCAAGATCAGGTCCGGTGCGGCGCTGATCGCCTCGATCAGCATGTGGCCCATGCGGCCCGAGGCGCCCGCCACCGCCACGCGCATCGGCACGACCGCGCCCGTCATGGCGTCGGTTCGAGCGGCGGGTAGGTGCGGACCGGGCCGATCGGCTCGGCTTCCACCAGGGCCGGACGCGCCGGCGCGGGCAGCGCCTTCAGCTGCTCGGGCGTCAGTTCCAGCGGGGGCGCATTGCGCGACGTCTTGAAGGTGTCGATCGACGCGACGAATTCGCGCTCGGTCGGCAAGTCGCCGCCCGTGTCGATGCTCTTCAGCGCGTCCCCTTCGAACAGCACGACCACGCGACGCGCCTGCGGCTCGGCGCCCTGGCGGCGGATCGTGAAGACGTAGTCCCAGCGGTCGACATGGAACGCGTCGGTCAGCAGCGGCGAGCCCAGCACGTCGCGCACCTGGGCGCGGTTCATGCCGGGCTTGACGACGGCGGCCTGCTCGCTCGTGATCACGTTGCCCTGGACGACCTCCACCTTGTACGGCGTGACGACGCCCAGGAACCGATCGGTCGAGGTGGGAAGCGACGGCAGGTATTGACAACCGCTCAACGCCGCCGCCACGGCGATCGCGAGGCTGGGTCGAACAAAAGGCGATGACAGGGACATGGTGGCAACCCGGCGCGCCGTGGACGGCGGCCAACCTCGATATGATCGGTTCATTCTAGCGGCTGGCTTCCCGGCCCGGACCGCGCCGCTCGATGACCGCCACCCTCGCCATGACGCACGCCGACGAACTGAAGAACAGCGGCCTGAAGGCCACGCTGCCGCGCATCAAGGTGCTGGAGATGTTCCAGAAGACCTCGCAGCGCCACATGAGCGCCGAGGATGTCTTCAAGATGCTGCTCGCCGAGGGCGCCGACGTGGGGCTGGCAACCGTCTACCGGGTGCTGATGCAGTTCGAGCAGGCGGGCATCCTGTCGCGCAACCATTTCGAGACCGGCAAGGCGGTGTTCGAGCTCAACGAAGGCAAGCACCACGACCACCTGGTCTGCATGGACTGTGGCCGGGTCGAGGAGTTCTTCGACGCCGAGATCGAGAAGCGCCAGCGTGCCGTCGCGCAGGCGCGCGGGTTCGAATTGCAGGAGCACGCACTCGCGCTGTACGCCACCTGCACGAAGAAGGCGTGTCCCCACAAGACCAAGTCGTGATCAAACCTATTCGGGTTTGAGCATGGCTTTCGCGTGGCGCTCGATGAACTCTTTGTAGGTGTCGATCCCGCGCAGCTGCAGAATCGTGTTGCGCACCGCGGCCTCGACCAGCACCGCGAGGTTGCGCCCGGCGTCGACCGCGATCACGGTCTTGCGCACCGGCACGTCGAGGATGTCCTCGTTCAGCGGCTCGTAGGGCAGGCGCTCGAACTCGCGATCCATCGTCTCCTTGCGCACCAGGTGGACGATCAGCTTGAGCCGCATCTTCCGGCGCACCGCGGTCTCGCCGAAGATCGCCTTGATGTCCAGGAGGCCGATGCCGCGCACCTCGAGCAGGTTCAGCAGCAGGTCGGGGCAGCGGCCCTCGAGTCCGGTCTGCGAGACGCGGTACAGGTCGACCGCGTCATCGGCGACCAGGCCGTGGCCGCGCGAAATCAGCTCCAGCCCCAGTTCGCTCTTGCCCAGGCCCGATTCGCCGGTGATCAGCACACCGACGCCGAGGATGTCCATGAACACGCCATGGCGCGTCGTGCGCTCGGCGAAATGCTGGCCCAGGTAGGCGCGGACCACGTCGATCACGTGACCGGCGGATTCGCCGGTCGCGAACAGCGGGATGTCGGCGCGGTCGCACATCGCGACGAGCTTGTCGGGGGCGGTGTCGCCGTCGGCGACGATCAGCACCGGCGGCTCGAGCGTCACGATGCGCGAGATCCGGCGCTCTGCCACGTCCGGCGAGCTGGTGTTCAGGTAGGCCACCTCGCGCCGGCCGACGATCTGGACGCGATACGGATGGATGTAGTTCAGGTAGCCGACCAGGTCGGCGGCCGACTGCGCGTTGCGCACCGCGGCCTCGTCGAACCGGCGCTCCGGGTGGGCGTGCCCGGCGATCCACTCCCAGTGCAGGATCTCGCGGTGTTCCTCGAACAGCGCTTCCGCGCTGATGACCGTGGGTTTCATGGAGCCCCCGGCCCGGAATACCGGGCCACCCCCCGGGGGGGTGCGGGCCGGCCTGGGGCGGCCCGGCGCTCGGCCCGCGCGTCACCGACGGAGAAGCGCATTTGTCAGGCGACCGACTTCAACGGTTCCCAGTTCGCGATCAACTCGTGCACGGTGGCCGCGTCGGCCTCGGTCTTCAGGCGTTCGCGCAGTTCGCGGTCGGAGAGCATCTCGGCGATCTCGGACAGGATCTCGAGATGGCGCTGCGTGGCGGCCTCGGGCACGAGCAGGAAGATCAGCAGCCCGACCGGCTGGTCGTCGGGTGCATCGAACGGAATCGGCTGCTGCACGCGCAGCACCGCGGCGAGGGGGTTCTTCAGGCCCTTGATGCGCCCGTGCGGGATCGCCACCCCGTGGCCCAGGCCGGTCGAGCCGAGCCGCTCGCGGGCGAACAGGTTGTCGGTGACCGTGGCGCGCGCGATGGCGTGCTGGTTCTCGAACACCAGGCCGGCATGCTCGAAAGCGCGCTTCTTGCTGGTGGCGTCGACATCCACCAGCACGTTGCTGGCAGGAAGGATGGCAGCGAGGCGATTCATCGTTGGCACTGGCCTAAGGTTCGACTCCGATCGACACGCGACCGCAGGGGTAACGGGTCTCGAATTATGGAGCGCCTGCCGCACACGCGTGCAGGATCGACATGACGCCCATGCACGATTTTGCATGCCCTGCTGCGCCGCAGCAACGGACGATCACGCACTTGCGTGCAGGAAATCGCCGCGCCCGCAAAAAAAGGCGGCCCGCAGGCCGCCCGGTTCGGTTGGTTCGGAGGCTGTTCAGACCGGCGTTGCGTCGATCCGCTTCGGCGCCGCATGGTGATGATCCTGGACCTTGTCCTTGTGGCGGCACACCTGACGATCCAGCTTGTCCATGAGCTGGTCGATCGCTGCGTAAAGATCCTCGCTGGACTGCTCGACGAAAATGTCCTTGCCCTTCACATGGAGGGTGACTTCGGCCTTCTGGCGGCGTTCCTTCTCCTTCAGTTTCTCCACCGACAGCAGCACGTTGATGTCGACGACCTGGTCGAAGTGGCGCGTGACCCGGTCCAGCTTGGTGAGCACATACTCTCGCAAAGCCGGGGTGACATCAAGGTGGTGACCGCTGATCGTCAGGTTCATGGGGGTTCCTTTCGCGGGGTGGGAGGGAGCGGGGAAGGGGAATGGAATCGTCAGGCGGGAACGGCGCAGGGAAGCCGTCGAACCCAGTGTGCACAGGTTCAGCGCCGCTGACAAGCGCATACCGGGGATGCCGAAAAGGTCCGCTTTTCAAGGCCCGGAGCGGCAAGAATTTGTGTCCTGACGGGTGCGATAATCCGAGGCTACCGCCCGGAGATTGGCCTGGACTCCTCGCTCACTGCCGGTGAGCCGTCCGCTCCAGCGCTTGCCCGCCCGCCCGACGCGCCGGAGCCCCCATGCTCAATGTCTTCACGCTGGCCAACGGCCGGCTCGCCCAGCAAGAGATCGAAAGCCTGGATGCGCTCGCCGAGGCGCTGACGCAGGTGCGTCCCGTCTGGGTCGACCTGGACGCGCCGACCGAGGAAGAGAAGGGCTGGATCACGCAGCACTTCGGGCTGACGATCCCGGCCGACGCGGTCGACGACGACCTCGAGGAATCGGCCCGCTTCTACGAGGAAGACAACGGCGAGCTGCACATCCGCTCCGACTTCCTGATCGATGACGACGAGACGCCGCGCAACGTGCGGGTCGCGTTCATCCTGTTCAACAAGATCCTGTTTTCGATCCACGGTGAAGAACTGCCGGTGTTCCGGCTGCTGCGCCTGCGCGCGCGCCGCATCCCCGCGCTGATCGAGGACGCCAAGGACGTGCTGCTCAAGCTCTACGACGCCGACGCCGAGTACAGCGCCGACGCGCTCGAAGGCATCTACGACAGCCTGGAGAAGGTCAGCTCCAGCGTGCTCAAGCAGCAGCTCGACGACCAGGCCGCCGGCGAGGTGCTGAACGCGATCGCGCGCGAGGAAGACCTGAACGGCCGCATCCGCCGCAACGTGATGGACACGCGCCGCGCCGTCAGCTTCATGATGCGCAGCCGCATGCTGAATGCCGAGCAGTTCGAGGAGGCGCGCCAGATCATGCGCGACATCGACTCGCTCGACAGCCACAGCACCTTCCTGTTCGACAAGATCAACTTCCTGATGAACGCCACCGTCGGTTTCATCAACATCAACCAGAACAAGATCATCAAGATCTTCTCGGTCGCCAGCGTCGCGCTGCTGCCGCCGACGCTGATCGCGAGCATCTACGGCATGAACTTCAAGGCCATGCCGGAGCTCGACTGGTCGCTCGGCTACCCGTACGCGCTCGGGCTGATGGTGATGTCGGTCGCGGCGCCGCTGATCTACTTCCGCCGCAAGGGCTGGATGCGCTGATGGCCGGTCGCCGCGCCGCCAGCATCCGCGCGCTGACGCTCGACCTCGACGACACGCTCTGGCCGATCTGGCCCGCGATCGAGCGCGCCGAGCACGAATTGCATGGCTGGCTCGCGCAACACGCCAGCGCAACGGCGCAGCGCTTCGACATCGCCGCGCTGCGCGGCCTGCGCGAGGCGATCGCCGCCGAGAACCCCGCGTGGGGCCACGACTTCATGCGCATGCGCCACGCCAGCCTGGTGCGCGCGCTGACGCTCAGTGGAGACGACCCCGCGCATGCCGACGGCGCGTTCGCGGTGTTCTTCGCGGCCCGCAACCGCGTCGAGCTGTTCGCCGACGCGTTGCCGGCGCTGCAGGCGCTCGCCGCCCGCTGGCCGATCGCGGCCGTCACGAACGGGAATGCCGACCTGCACGGCATCGGCCTGGCCGCGCACTTCACGACGACGGTCTCGGCGCGCGAGTTCGGCATCGGCAAGCCCGATCCGCGGATCTTCCACGAGGCCTGCCGGCGGCTCGAGGTGCAGCCGCACGAGGTGCTGCACATCGGCGACGACTGGGCGCTCGACGTGGTCGGCGCGCACGGCGCCGGGCTGCACAGCGCATGGGTGCGCCGCGAAGGCGACCCGACGATGCCGGCCGGCACCGCGCAGGCGAGCTGCGTGGTGCGCGACCTGAACGAACTCGTCGCCTGGCTGGACGATTGAGTCTCAGTCGCGCACGAGCGTGAACTGCATGACGCTCGTGTTGCGGGTCGCGAAGGCGGCCTCGCAGTAGCCGAGGTAGAACTCCCAGATCCGCATGAAGCGGGTGTCGAAGCCGAGCCGGCGCACCGGCCCGTCGGCCGCGAGGAAGCTGGCGCGCCAGCGCTTCAGCGTCTCGGCGTAGTCGAGCCCGAAGTCCAGTTCGTTGTCCACGCGCAAGCCGGCCGCGGCCGCGGCGGCGCGGAACGCCGACGGGCTCGGCAACAGGCCGCCGGGGAAGATGTACTGCTGGATGAAGTCGGTCGACTTCACGTAGCGCTCGAACAGGTCGTCGCGGATCGTGATGCTCTGGATGCAGGCCTTGCCGCCGGGCTTGAGCTGGGCCTTCAGGGTCGCGAAGAAGCTGGGCCAGTACTCGCGCCCGACCGCCTCGAACATCTCGATCGATGCGATGGCGTCGAACGGGCCGTCGGTGATGTCGCGGTAGTCCTGGTAGCGCAGGTCGCCCGGCAGGCCGGCGTCGGCCAGGCGCTGCTGGCCCCACGACAGTTGTTCGCGTGACAGCGTGACCCCGGTGACCGTGGCACCGAACTCGCGCGCCGCCGCCTCGGCCAGCGCGCCCCAGCCGCAGCCGATCTCGAGCACGCGGTCGCCCGGCTGCACGCCGCATTCGCGCAGCGCGCGCCGCACCTTGGCGTGCTGCGCGTGCACCAGGTCGCCGCTGCGGTCGCCCTCGAACCAGGCGCTGCTGTAGTTCATCGTCGGGTCCAGCCACAGGCGATAGAACGCGTTGCCGAGGTCGTAGTGGGCGTGGATGTTCTTGGCGCTGCCGCGGCGCGAGTTGCGGTTGAACAGGTGCTTGGCGCGGTAAAGCAGCGAGCCCCACCAGCTGCCGTAGATCACGGCCTCGACCTCGTCGCGGTTGGCGATGAACAGCGTCAGCAGCGCGGTCAGGTCCGGCGTGGTCCAGTCGCCGGCGATGAAGCTCTCGGCGAAGCCGATGTCGCCCGACTTGAGCGCTGCGGCGCAGGGCGACCAGTTGCGCAGCCGGATCGCGGCGCGCAGTCCGGCGTCGGTGCTGGTCCCGAAGCTGAGCGTGCTGCCGTCGGGGACCTGCACGGTCAACGTGCCGTGCTGGAGATCGCGCAGCAACCGGAACACCGCGCGTGCGGCGGCCGGGGCCGAGTCGACCAGGTGAGGCGGGAGCAGGGTGCGGCTGGTGTCCATCGTCGATGTGCTCAGCGGGTCGTGAAGTTCGGCGGCGGTGCCGGCTTGCGGAAGAACGGCACGCGCTTGCGCCAGAGGCGCAGCGCCTGCCAGTGGATGCGGGCGATCACGCCGAGCGTCATCAGCGGCATGCCGAAGAACGCCGCCCGCGCCCGCGCCGCGGTCAGCGGGCGCAACTGGCCGCCGACGCTGGTGCGGATCAGCAGGCCGTGCCCGTCGTGGTGGTCGACGCAGGCGATCGTGCGCTCGGCGCTGCGCACGAAGCGGAAGCGGTAGTTCCCCGTCACCTCGCAGAACGGCGAGACGTGGAAGACCTTGGCCGCCTGCAGCTCGCGACCGAAGCCGACCTCCGGCCCGTCGAGCAGGTAGCAGTGGCGCTCGCCGAAGGTGTTGTTGACCTCGACGACGACCGCCGCGAGGCTGCCATCGGCGCGGTGGCAGTACCAGAAGCTGACCGGCTTGAAGGTGAAGCCGAGCACCCGCGGATAGCAGTGCAGCCAGATCTCGCCGTCGGCGTCGCGCACGCCCTCGCGCGCCAGCAGCGCGTCCAGCCAGGCGAGGCTGTCGGCCCGGCCGTCGCCGTGGTCGCGGTCGAAGAAGCTGATCAGCCCGAAGCTGTTGCGCGCCAGCGCGTCCGACGGCGCCGCACGCAGGCTGCGCATCGGCAGCATCAGGAAGTAGGTCGGGTAGGCGAACCGGTTCGGCACCGGGCGCTCGCGCGCGTGGCGCACCTCGCCGATGCCCAGCAGCGGGACCGCCGGCCGCACCTCGGTCATGCGGCCTCCCGCAGCGCGTGCGGCGCAGCCCAGGTCCGGCGCAGGTCGGCGACGACGGCCTGGCCGGACATCAGGCCATCCTCATGGAATCCGTAGCGCGTCCACGCGCCGCAAAACCAGGTGTTGCGCTCGCCCTGCAACTCGCCGACGCGCTGCTGCGCCCGGATCGCCGCGGCATCGAACACCGGGTGGGCGTAGTCGAACTCGGCGTGCACGAGCTCGGCGCGCGGCTCGCGCACCGGGTTCAGCGAGACCACGACCGGCGTCGTGAACGGCAGCGGCTGCAGCCGGTTCAGCAGGTAGTGCAGGCAGACAGACGCCTGCTCCGGCGCATGGGTCGCGGCGCGCTCGTAGTTCCACGCCGCCCAGGCGCTGCGGCGGCTCGGCAGCAGCGCGGTGTCGGTGTGCAGCAGCGCGCGGTTGCGCTGGTAGCGGATCGCGCCGAGCACCGCGGCCTCGGCCTCGCTCGGGTCGGCCAGCAGCGCCAGGGACTGGTCGCTGTGGCTGGCGAGCACGACGTCGTCGAAACGCTCGGTGCCGTCGCGCGAGGTGACCTGCACCGCGCCCTCGACCCGCCGAATGCGGCGCACCGGCGTGGCCAACCGAGCATCGGGGACCGCGCGCAGCATCTTCTCGACGTAGGTCCGCGCGCCGCCGCGCACCGTGTACCACTGCGGCCGGTTCGCGACCTGCAGCAGCCCGTGGTTGTGGCAGAAGCGCAGCATCGTCGCGACCGGGAAGCGCAGCATCTGATCCACCGGGCAGGACCAGATGCAGCCGATCATCGGCAGGAAATACCACTCGCGGAACTCGCGGCCGAAGCGATGTTCGTCGAGGAAGTCACCGATGGCCTGTTCGCCGGCGAGCGCGTCGCGCCCCGCCAGCGCGGTGGCCAGCCGGTTGAAGCGCAGCAGGTCGGCCAGCATGCGCCAGAACCCCGGCCGCAGCAGGTTGCGGCGCTGCGCGAAGACGGTGTTCAGGTCGCAGCCGCTCCACTCCAGGTCGCGCGTTGTCCCGTCACCGGGGACCTGCACCGAGAACGACATCTCCGACTTGGCGATCGGCACGCCCAGTTCGTCGAACAGGCGCAGCAACTGCGGGTACGTGCGCTCGTTCAGCACCAGGAAGCCGGTATCGACGCCGTGCGTGACGCCGTCCAGCGTCAGGTCGACCGTGTGGGTGTGGCCGCCGAAGTAGTCGCCGGCCTCGAACAGCGTGACGCGGGCCTCGCCGGCCAGCGCATGCGCGACCGACAACCCGGAGATACCCGACCCGATGACAGCGACGCGGCGCATCGCGGGTCAGGCGGCGGGGCCGCGAACGGCCGCCGCACGTGGAAGAGTGTTGCGAAGCGCCCCCAGGGGAATCAGGGAGGGAGGAGGGAGGAGATCAACCGCCCGGGGATTGCAACCGGATCGAACCGGCGGCTTCGCAACGAAAACAGGGTGCCCGGCACCGGCCGCAGCGCCACGCCGCGGCATGCTCGTTATGAAACGACCGGCCCGGCCGAGTTCCCTCGTCTCGAAGGTAAAGAAATGCGGCCGGTCGGCAGGATCGTCGTGGGGCATGGGATCGCGGTGTGACTGGCTGGTATTAAATATAACCGAGTAGTCGCATATACGCGCGGGCGGCAGTTCCGGATGCGCCGGGATGTGCCGGCCGCACGGGGACGCCGCATCAGGGTCACGAGCCGCGGACTAGAATCGCGCGCACTATGAAGGCCCAAGCGATGATCTACCCCGAACTCTTCAAGCAGCTCGAAGCGGTGCGCTGGAACATGGACAAGGACATCCCCTGGGACCAGTTCGACGCCAGCCGCCTGACGGAAGAGCAGGCGCAGACGATCAAGATGAACGCGATCACCGAGTGGGCGGCGCTGCCGGCCACCGAGATGTTCCTGCGCGACAACAAGGGCGACGCCGACTTCTGCGGCTTCATGAGTGTCTGGTTCTTCGAGGAGCAGAAGCACTCGCTGGTGCTGATGGAATACCTGCGCCGCTTCCGCCCCGATCTGGTCCCGACCGAGGCGGAGCTGGAGGAAGTGCGCTTCGAGTTCGACCCGGCGCCGGCGCTGGAGACGCTGATGCTGCACTTCTGCGGTGAGATCCGCCTGAACCACTGGTACCGCCGCGCGGCCGAGTGGCACAGCGAGCCGGTCATCCAGGCGATCTACGAAACCCTCGCACGCGACGAGGCCCGTCACGGCGGCGCCTACCTGCGCTACATGAAGCGCGCGCTGCAGAACTTCGGCGACGAAGCGCGGGCCGCGTTCGCCAAGGTCGGCGTGCTGATGGCCAGCGCGCGCCGCACCGCGCAGGCGCTGCACCCGACCAATCTGCACGTCAACGCCAGCCTGTTCCCGCGCGACACGGTGCAGAGCCGGCTGCCGGACCCCGAGTGGCTCGAGCAGTGGCTCGACAAGCAGATCCAGTTCGACGCGGTCTGGGAGACGCGCGTGGTCGAGCGCATCCTGCACAACATGAGCCTGCTGATGGAACGCAGCTTCGCGAGCGTCCAGGAGCTCAACCGCTTCCGCAAGGAAGTGACCGCACGCGTGGCAGCCGCCGCGCTGGGCGCCACGCTAGGGACGCAGCCGGTCTGAGCGGGCCGGCCATGCGCGCCGCGCCTGCGTTCCTCGACAAGCTCTGCACCCGCGCTGAACTCGCCGCGCGGGTCGCGGCCCTGCCGCAGCCGGTGGTGTTCACCAACGGCGTGTTCGACATCCTGCACCGTGGCCACGTCAGCTACCTCGCGCAGGCGCGCGCACTGGGCGCGAGCCTGGTGATCGGGCTGAACAGCGACGCCTCGGCACGAGGGCTCGGCAAGGGGCCGGACCGGCCGCTGAACAGCGAGCTCGACCGCGCCTGCGTGCTGGCCGCGCTGGAGAGCGTCAGCCTCGTCACGCTGTTCGACGAGGCGACGCCGGTCGAGTTGCTGGAACTCGTGCGGCCGCAGCTGTATGTGAAGGGCGGCGACTACGACATCGAACCGCTCGAGGAGACGAAGCGCGTGCGCCGCTGGGGCGGGCAGGCGCTGACGCTGCCATTCGTCGAGGGGTACTCGACGACCGCGCTGGTCCAGCGCATCCGCAGCTGAACCGGTTCAGCGCTCGACCGCGTCCGGCGCGCTCACGCGGATGCCGAGCCGCTCGCGCACCCGCTGCGCCGGGAACGCGATGTCCCGCTCGACCCAGTGCAGGAAGCGCAGCGCTTCGGGCGAGCGTTCCTTCGCCAGGTGCGCGAGCAGCGCGTCGTCGCTGAAATACGGCGTGGCCGGACGGCCGAACTCGCGCCAGCCGGCCGGGTAGCTCAGGGCGAGCGCGCCGTTCGACGCGGTCATGCCAACGATCGCGCGCACGTCGGCGGCGCGCACCCAGCGGCGGTGGTCGGCGTCCTCCAGCACGTCGACCGGAATGCCGCGGAACGCGAAGTGGCGGCCCTGCACCGGTTTCAGCGCCCGGGCGCGTGCCTGGTGGCGCAGGTCGCTGGCCAGGTCGAGCAGTGGCTTGGCCAGCGCGACGCCGAACAGCGGCGCGACCGCCACCATCGGTACCAGCCCGCCGATTCGCCACACCGCCCACGCCATCGCCACGCACAGCGCCAGCCGCCACGCGATGCGGAAGGCGGCCGTCTGCATCATCCCCGCGCCTCGGCACGTGGCCTGCCGAGCCACAGCGCCAGCGTGGCGCAGCCGGCCCCGGCGATCGCGCCGGTCGCGTGCGCGAACGGTGCGACGGCGATGTCCAGCCCGACCGGATGCCGCAGCGCCGGTCCCCACGGCGATTCGCTGGCGATCTTCACGCACAGGCCGGCCAGCACGGCGGCGCCGACGAGCCGCTGCGCGCGCGTGCCGTGGGCGAGCAACCACACGGTCACGGCCGCAACGCCACCGTGCAGCACGCCGGAAAGGCCGCCGTAATGCGTCAGGTCGGGCCGCAGCAGCAGGCCGACATGGGTCAACAGCCAGGCGGCGAGCCACGCCCACGCGACCCGTGCGGGGACCTGCGCGATGACGCCGAACGCTGCCGCCACCGCGAGCCCGACCAGGTTGATGACCAGATGCTGCGCGCTGTAGTGCACGCCGACCGCGCTGAACGCGCGCCACGGCTCATGCCAGGCCAACGCCGGCTGCCAGTCGATCGAGGTCCGGGGAAGCGCTGCACCGGCGATGGCGACGACGCCGAGCAGCGCCGCCACCGCCAGCCAGGCGCGCGCGCCGCGGGTCATGGTGCCGGCGGCGGGATCCCGTCGGGCGCGTCGAACACGGTGTGCCACAGCGCCAGCACCGCGTCGCGCGGCGCGGCCAGCGCGTCGGGATCGACCTGCGTGGGCTGCTCGTCGAGGCGCGCGGTGTGCTGCGCGCGGCGCAGCTCACGGTAGGCGTCGGCGGCGCGGCTGCCGATGTGGTCGGGCAGCAGGCCGGCTTCCTGTGATCGTTGAAGCAGCGCGATGTTGCCGACATCGTCGAGCAGGCCCGGATGCGCCGCGCCATGCGCAAGCACCAGGTACTGCACCGCGAACTCCACGTCGACCATGCCGCCCGGGCTGTGCTTGACGTCGAAGCGGCCGGCGCGCACCGGGTGGGCGTCGCGCAGCTTGGTGCGCATCGCGCGCACCTCCGTGCGCAACGCAGTCGCATCGCGCGGCGCGCACAGCACCGTGCGGCGCACGTCCTCGAATTGCGGCTCCAGCGCGCGCCAGCCGGCGCACCAGCGGGCGCGGGTCAGCGCCTGATGCTCCCAGGTCCACGCGGTGTTGCTGCCGCGTCCGGCCTGGTAGCGCGCGAACGACGCGATCGACGTGACGAGCAGCCCGGAGTTGCCGTTGGGCCGCAGCGCGGTGTCGATGTCGAACAGTTCGCCGGCCGCGGTGCGCAGCGTCAGCCAGTTGATGACCTTGCGCACGAACGCGCCGTAGACCTCGGTGGCCTTGTCCGGGTCCGGCTCGTCGGCGTCGTCGTACAGGAACACCACGTCCAGGTCGCTGCCGTAGCCCAGCTCCTTGCCGCCGAGCTTGCCGTAGGCGACGACCGCGAGGCGCGGGGTGTCGCGGTGCGCCTGCTTCAGGTGCGACCACGCCCAGCGCAGCGCGATGTCGAGCGTGGCGTCGGCAAGCGCGGAGAGATCGTCGGCCACCTGCTCCACGGTGATGTGGCCTTCGACGTCGCGCACCAGCGTGCGGAACACCTCCGCGTGGTGGGCGCGGCGCAGCGTGTCGAGCAGCGACTCTTCGTGTGCCTCGCCCGAGCGCGTCCAGGCCTCGTGGCGTGCGTCCAGTTCGGCCGTGAATTGCGCCGCGTCGAAGCGGCCATGCAGCAGGCGCTCGTCGGCGAGTTCGTCGATCACGCCGGGGTGCAGCATCAGGTAGCGCATCGGCCAGCGCGCCAGGCCGAGCAGGCGCAGCAGCCGGGTCTGCACCTCGGGCCGCTCGACCAGCATCGCCAGGTAGCTCTCGCGCCGCAGCAGCGGCTCGATCCAGTCGACGAAGCGGGTCGCGGCATCCATCGTGCATTCGCCGTCGCGGGCGGCATGGCCGGCGCGCTTGATCAGCCGCGCCAGCCTCAGCTTGCTCTCGTCGCGCAGCATCCGGATCTTCGGCTGCTCGCGCAGCGGTCGCACACGCGCCGCCAGTTCAGGCGGCAGCTGATCGAGGAACGCGTCGCTGTCGACCGGCAGCGGCGGCGCGCCACAGGTGCCGTTGCGGCAGCTGCCGGTCTTGACGGTCGGCGCACGGCCGTCGTGCAGCAGCGCGTCGAATTCGAGCGCGACGAACTCGCGCGTCGCGCCCAGCAGGTCGAGCAGGTCGCAGGCTGCGGTGCCGGACGGGCCGCGTTCGCGGCTGCTGAAGCCCAGGCTCTGCGCGATCCACGCCAGGTCGGCGTCCACGGTCGGCAGCAGGTGGGTCTGCTGGTCGTCGAGGTACTGGATGCGGTGTTCGATGCGCCGCAGGAATTCGTAGGCTTCGGCCAGTCGGTTGGCACTGGCCGGCTTCATCAGGCCGCCGGCCGTAAGCTTGGTCAGCGCCTTCAGCGTGGACCGGGTGCGGATCTCGGGGAACTGACCGCCGCGCACGACCAGCAGCAGCTGCACGATGAATTCGATCTCGCGGATGCCGCCGCGCGAGAGCTTGACGTCGTTGGCACGCTCGGGACGTCCGGCGGCGCGGCGCTGCGCTTCCTCGCGGACCTTGGCGTGCAGCTGGCGCAGGCCTTCGAACACGCCGTAGTCGAGGTAGCGCCGGTAGACGAAGGAGGTGACCAGGCCGCGCAGCGCGACCGCGCGGCCGTTCTTGACGCTCGCCGTCGGCGCGACCACGCGGCTCTTCAGCCACGCGAAGCGTTCCCACTCGCGGCCCTGCACCTGCAGGTATTCCTCCAGCATCGCCAGGCTCACGCAGGGCGGGCCGGAATTGCCGTTCGGGCGCAGCGCCAGGTCGACACGGAACACGAAACCGTCTTCGGTCGTCTCGCCGATCAGCGTGTACAGGCTCTTGCAGACGTGCGAGAAGTATTCGTGCGCGCTGATCGGCTGCGCGCCGTCGGTCTGTCCGTCTTCCTCGTAGACATAGATCAGGTCGATGTCGGACGAGACGTTCAGCTCGCGCGCGCCGAGCTTGCCCATGCCGACGACCCAGAAGTCGATGCGCTCGCCGGCGGCGTTGCGCGGCGTGCCGTAGCGCGCCTCGTGGTCGAGCCGGGCCTGCGCGAGCGCGCGGTCGAGCGTGCACTCGGCGAGCTCGGTCATCGCGACGGTCACGTCCTGCATCGGCGCCGCCTGCTCGACATCGAGCACCGCCAGGCGCTCGAGCACCAGCTGGCGTGTCACGCGCATCGCGCTGGCGAGGCCGCGGCCCTCGTGCTGGAGGCGCTCGATCAGCGCGTCGATGTGCTGGCGCGTCGGCAGGCCCGGCGGGAGCAGCGGCAGTTCGGCGGCGTAGCGACGCCGGATGCGCTGCACGAAGCGGCTGTGGTCGGCCAATGCCGAGACGGGCGCGTTCGCGATGACCGGTTCAAGAGGGCGGGAACCCATGAGTGCTGCGACGTGTCTGTGCTAGATTGAGTTGTCAGCGGCGCGCGCCGACAGACCCGCTGGCGGCATGCCGCCCACCCCTGAATCGCCCCACCCGTGGCTGGCGCACCGATGTCTTCATGCCTTTGATCCCGCCTGCCACGTCGCCCTCCGTCATCGACCGTGGCCCGCCGCGCTTCACGGCGCTGCGCTGGGTTGCACGCGTGTTGCTGGGCCTGATCTTTATCGCGTGGAGCTTATTGCTGATCGCGTGGCTGACACTCCACTGGGGGATTCTGCCCCACATCCAGCAGTGGCGTGAGCCGATCGAAACGCGGGCCAGCGCGGCACTCGGGGTTCCCGTGAAGATTGGCCAGATCGAGGTGCGCTCGGCCGGCTGGGTGCCGTCGTTCGAGCTGCGCGAGGTGGTGCTGCTCGACGCGAAGCAGCAGCCCGCGCTGCGCCTGCCGCGCGTGTTCGCCGCGATCTCGCCACGCTCGCTGCTGTCGTTCGAACTGCGCTTCGAGCAGTTGCTGATCGATGGCGCGCAGCTCGAGGCGCGGCGCGATCCGACCGGCCGCATCTTCGTCGCGGGGCTCGACTTCAGCGGCCCGGAGGTCGGCAACGGCAGCGCCTCGTCCGACTGGTTCTTCGCGCAGCACGAGTTCGTGATCCGCGGCGGTTCGATCCGCTGGACCGACGAGCTGCGCGGTGCCCCGCCGCTGGCCCTCACGGATGTCCAACTCGTCGTGCGCAACGGCCTGCGCCATCACGAGCTGCGGCTGGACGCCACCCCGCCGCCCGACTGGGGCGAGCGCTTCACCGCGACCGGCCGCTTCAGCCAGCCGCTGCTGGCGCGCCGCGGCGACTGGCGGCGCTGGAACGGCACGGTCTACGCCAACCTGCCGCGCGCCGACGTGCGCGAGCTGCGCCGCCACGCGACGCTGCCGTTCGAGCTCGGCGAGGGCGTCGGCGCGTTGCGTGGCTGGGTCGATCTGAAGGCCGGCGAGCCGGTTGCCGCAACCGTCGACCTGGCGCTGCGCGCAGTCACCCTGCAGCTCGCGCCGGAGGCCGAGCCGCTCGTCGTCGAGGAGGTCGAGGGTCGCCTGGTCGGCCAGCGCACCGAGGAAGGCGTCAGCGTCGCGCTGCAGCACTTCACGTTCGAGACCGGCGACAACATCCGCTGGCCGCAGGGCGACATGACGCTCGCCTGGCGGCAGCGCGCCGGGCAGCCGTCCACCGGGGGCGAGTTCACGGCCCAGCGCCTCGACCTGGCGCTGATGGCTCAGGTCGCGACGCGGGTGCCGCTCGGCGCACCGGTGCGCAAGCTGCTCGCCGAGTTGAACCCGCGCGGCCTGGTCGCCGATCTCTCGACCACCTGGGACGGCCCGTTCGATGCGCCGCGCCATTACCGCGCCAAGGCCCGCGTCAACGGCCTGGCGCTGACCGCGCGGCCGGCTGAAGAGCCGCGTGGCGTCGGACGCCCGGGCCTGCGCGGCGCGACTGTGCAGCTCGACGCGACCGAGGCCGGCGGCAGCGCGCGCGTCGCGATCAACGGCGGTGCGCTCGACCTGCCGGGGGTGTTCGAGGACCCGCTGCTGGTGCTGGACCAGTTGAGCGCGCAAGTGCTGTGGAAGATCGAGCCGACGCCGGTGCCGGGCATCGCGCCGCAACTCACGGTGCAGGTCAAGGAGGCGCGCTTCGCGAACGCCGATGCGAGTGGCGACCTGGCCGGCACCTGGAGCACCGGCGCCCCGACCGCGCGCGGCGGACGCTTCCCGGGCCGGCTGGAACTGGACGCCCGGCTCGCCAACGGCACGGCCGCACGCGTCTACCGCTACCTGCCGCTCGGGCTGCCGAAGGGCACGCGCGACTACCTTCAGCACGCGGTGCAAGGCGGGCGCATCGCGAGCGCCACCTTCCGCGTCAAGGGCGACCTGAACGAGTTCCCTTTCCTCAACGTCAAGAACCCGAAGGACGGCGAGTTCCACATCGCCGGCAAGATCGAGGACGGCGCCTACGCCTTCATCCCGAGCACGCCCGCGCAGGGCACCGCGCCCGCGTTCGAATCGCCGTGGCCGGCGTTGACCCGGACGAGCGTCGAACTGATCGTCGACCGCGGCACGCTCGAGCTGCGCAACGGCCGCACCCAGATCGCCAACGTCGACTTCCCGAAGGTCCAGGCGACGATCCGCCACCTCGAGGCCGACCCGGTGTTGAGCCTCGACGCCAGCGGCCGCGGGCCGCTCGGCGAGATGCTTCGCGTCGTCAACACCACACCGGTCGGCGGCTGGATCGGCAAGGCGCTGGCCGGCGGTACCGGCACCGGCGCGGCCGATCTGACGCTCGGCTTGACGATCCCGCTGCTGCGGGTCAACGCGAGCACGGTGAAGGGCAGCTTGGGGCTGGGCGGCAACGACGTGCGCCTCACGCCAGACAGCCCGCTGCTCGGCGCCGCCAAGGGCCGGGTCGACTTCACCGAGAAGGGCGTGAACGTCGTCGGCGCCAGCGCCAAGCTGTACGGCGGCGACGCCACGTTCGACGGCGGCACGCAGCCGGATGGATCGGTCCGCTTCAGCGGCACCGGCACCGTCAACGCCGACGGGCTGCGGCGCGCCGTCGAGCTCGGCGCGCTGTCTCGCGCCGCCGGCGCGCTCGCGGGGCAGGCCAGCTACCGCGCGAGCGTCGGTTTCGTGCGCGGCCAGCCCGAGCTGAACATCACCAGCAACCTGGTCGGCCTGGCGATCAACCTGCCGGCGCCACTGGCCAAGGCGGCGGAAACGCCTGTGGCGCTGCGCCTGTCGAGCATGCCCGAGGCTACGGCGCCCGGTCAGCCGGCGCAGCGCGACACGCTGCGCTTCGAGCTTGGCAACCTGGTGCAGGCGCAATATCAGCGTGACCTCACCGGCGACCAGCCGCGCGTGCTGCGCGGCGGCATCGGCGTGCTCGAGCCGGCGCCGCAGCCGGCGACCGGCGTCGCCGCCAGCATCAACCTGCCGCGCCTGGCGACCGACGAATGGGAAAGCGCCGTCGATCGCCTCTTCGGCGCCGCCGAGGCCCGCGACGCCGCGACGCCCTCGGCCTACGTGCCCGACACGATCGGCCTGCGCGTGCAGGAGCTGGTGGCCGGGCCGCGCCGGCTGACGCGCGTGTCCGCCGGGCTGTCGCAGCAGGGCGGAGTCTGGCGCGCGAACGTCGATGCCGAGCAGCTCAATGGCTACGTCGAATACCGGCTGCCGGTGCGCCGCGCCGGGGCGGCCGTGGCGGGTGGGCGCGTGTACGCGCGGCTGTCGCGGCTGTCGCTGCCGAAGGGCGACGACGAGCAGGTCGAGAGCCTGCTCGACCAACAGCCGGCGACGATGCCGGCGCTCGACCTGGTGATCGACGACTTCGAACTGCGCGGCAAGAAGCTCGGCCGCGTCGAGGTGGAGGCGGTCAACCGCGCAGGCGGTACGGGCCGCGACTGGCAGCTGTCGAAGTTCAACATCACGACGCCCGAGGCCCAGTTCGTCGCCACCGGCCACTGGTCGGCGGCCGGGCCGGGTGGCGCGCGCGGCGGTGCCGAGCGGCGCGCGGTGATGGACTTCAAGCTGCAGATCGCCGACAGCGGCGCGCTGCTCGACCGCCTCGGCACCAAGGGCGCGGTGCGCGGCGGCAAGGGGCAGCTGTCGGGCCAGATCGGCTGGAGCGGCTCGCCATTCGCGCTCGACTACCCGACGCTGGGCGGCCAGATCAACGTCGCGGTCGAGTCGGGCCAGTTCCTGAAGGTCGATCCGGGCGCGGCGCGGCTGCTGGGGGTGCTGAGCCTGCAGTCGCTGCCGCGCCGCCTGTCGCTCGACTTCCGCGACCTCTTCCAGGAAGGCTTCGCCTTCGACAGCATCACCGGCGACGTGAAGATCGGCCTCGGCGTCGCGGTGACCAACAACCTGCGCATGCGCGGCGTGCAGGCGCTGGTGCTGATGGAAGGCCACGCGGACATCGAACGCGAGACGCAGGACCTGCGCGTCATCGTCGTGCCCGAGCTGAACGCCGGCACCGCGGCGCTCGCCTACGCGGTGATCAACCCGGCCATCGGCCTGGGCGCATTCCTCGCGCAGGCGCTGCTGAAGAAGCCGCTCACCGCGGCGAGCACGCGCGAATTCCACATCAGCGGGCCGTGGGCCGATCCGAAGGTCGAGCGCGTCGACCGCAAGCTGGGCGATGATGTGCCCTCGGCCGAGGCCGCTGCCTCGGCACCGGAGAAGAAATGAAGATCGCTGCCTTGCAGATGGTGTCCACCACCCGGGTCGACGAGAACCTCGCGACGGCCCAGCGCCTGATCGCGCAGGCCGCACGCGACGGCGCCGAGCTGGTCGCGCTGCCCGAGTACTTCTGCCTGATGGGCCGCACCGATCGCGACAAGCTCGGCGTCGCCGAAGGGCCCCGCGACGGGCCGATCCAGGCGATGCTGGCGCATGCGGCGCGCGAGCACCGCGTGTGGGTGATCGGCGGCACGCTGCCGATCCGCACCGACGACCCGCAGCGTGTGCTGAACTCGAACTGCGTCTACGCGCCCGACGGCACGCTCGCCGCCCGCTACGACAAGATCCACCTGTTCAAGTACGACAACGGCCGCGAGCGCTACGACGAGGGCTGTGCGATCCGCGCCGGCAGCGTGCCGACGACGGTGCAGGCGGCCGGATTGCGGGTCGGGTTGAGCGTCTGCTACGACCTGCGCTTTCCCGAGCTGTACCGGGAAATGATGCACCCGCCGTGCGACCTGATCTCGGTGCCTGCCGCGTTCACGCACACGACAGGCCTCGCGCACTGGGAACTGCTGCTGCGTGCCCGGGCCGTCGAGAACCAGTGCTACGTGATCGCCGCCGCGCAAGGCGGCACGCACGAGAACGGCCGACGCACCTTCGGCCACAGCCTGGTGGTCGACCCGTGGGGCGAGGTGCTTGCGATGCTGCCGGAAGGCGAGGGCGTGGTGCTGGCCGAGGTCGAACGCGAGCGCATCGCGTCAGTGCGGATGCAGTTGCCGGCGTTGGAGCATCGGCGCGTCGCTTGATGCACTGCCGTCATGGAGGCGCGCTGCGCGCGCGGCCGCGAGCCCTGCGCTCCTCGGCGCCTCACAGGCGCGCCGCACGCGCCTTTGCAGCCACCGCGGGGGCTTTTCCCAAGAAGAGCTCTTGCCGCGATGCGCTGAAGAAGCTCAAGCAAGCTCTGCATTGATCGCCGCCAGTGCGGCCGACCCCGGGCAGAGTTGCGCGTCGCCGAGCCGGTTGAGCGGCTCGTCGACCGTGTTCAGGTGCTCGTGAAGGTCCTGCGCCGACGCGTTCACGTACAGCAACCCGGTCAGGATCTCGCCGCGCGATTCGTGGGTCGCGATGTGGCTCATCGCCGCCAGCCGGTCCCCCGCGTCGTAGCCGGCGGCGAGCTTGCGCAGGCGCAGCACGCTGCCGTCGTGCTGCTGCACCTCGATCACCTCGCCGGGCGCGTACATCAGGTGAATCGCGTCGCGGCTGGGCATGAAGTCGAGCCGGTTCACCGCCTCGTTGTGGGCGCGCACGTAGTCGTAGCTCTTGGTGCTGCCGGCGTGGTTGTTGAACGCGACGCAGGGGCTGATCACGTCGATCAGCGCGGCGCCGTGGTGTCGCATCGCGCCCTTGATCAGCGGGATCAACTGCTCCTTGTCGCCCGAGAAGCTGCGTGCCACATAGCTCGCGCCGAGCTGCAGCGCGAGCGCGACCAGGTCGATCGCCGAGTCGGTGTTGACGACGCCCTTCTTGCTCTTGCTGCCCTGGTCGGCAGTGGCGGAGAACTGACCCTTGGTCAGGCCGTAGACGCCGTTGTTCTCGACGATGTAGGTGAGGTTGACGCCGCGCCGCATCGCATGCGCGAACTGGCCGAGGCCGATCGACGCCGAGTCGCCGTCGCCGCTGACGCCGAGGTAGAGCAACTCGCGGTTCGCGAGGTTCGCGCCGGTCGCGACCGAGGGCATGCGGCCGTGCACGGTGTTGAAGCCATGCGACGCGCCGAGAAAGTAGTCCGGCGTCTTCGACGAGCAGCCGATGCCCGACAGCTTCGCGACGCGGTGCGGCTCGATGTCCAGCTCCCAGCACGCTTGCACCAGCGCGGCCGAGATCGAGTCGTGCCCACAGCCGGCACACAGCGTGCTGATCTTGCCCTCGTAGTCGCGCCGCGTGAAGCCAAGCGCGTTCCTTTGCAAGGTCGGATGGTGGAGTCGGGGCTTGGCGAGGTAGGTCATGGGGTGAAGTCCGCTGGAGTGGAGCGCGCCGCGAGCGTCGGGTGGCCGGCTGCGCTCATGTCCCCCGGCCCGGGCTGCGCCCGAGCCTCCTCCTTTACTTCGCTCCGCCGGCCACCCGACGCTCGCGACCGGTCACCGTCGCTGTTCTTTGGGGGAGGGCGGTTTGGGTGGTGGATCGGGCGGGCGGGGTGTTCTGTGGAGCGAAGTAAAGGAGGAGTCGCCGGCCGCAGGCCGGCGACGGGGGACATGAGCGGAGCAGAACACCCCGCTCGCCCGATCCCGCTCGACGCATAACAAACGGCGTTCATGCCGCCTGCCCCTTCTTGATCGGCTCGACGTTGTGAGACCGGATGTGCTTCGCGATCGCGTCGGTGATGAAGCGGGCGGTGATCGGCGTGCCGTCGTAGTGGAGGATGGGGACGAGCCGCGCCGGGTTGATCTCGTGCTCGGTGACGATCAGCGTGCGCAGTTGCGCGTCGCGGTTCTGCTCGACCACGAAAACCGTCTCGTGGGCGGCGATGAACTGGTCGAGCGCCTCGCTGAACGGGAACGCGCGGACGCGCAGCACGTCGACATGCACGCCCTGCGCCTGCAGCACGTCGAAGGCCTCGTTCATCGCCGGGCTGGTCGAGCCGAAGTGGATCACGCCGAACCGGGTCGGTCGCGCCGCATCGCGGCGGATCGGCTGCGGCACCAGCGTCTTCGCGGTCTCGAACTTGGTCAGCAGGCGCTGCACGTTGTAGAGGTAATCGGGGCCGGTCTCGGAGTAGCGGGCGTAGGCGTCGCGCGTGGTGCCGCGGGTGAAGTAGGCTCCCTTGTCGGGGTGCGTGCCGGGGTAGGTGCGGTACGGGATGCCGTCGCCGTCGACGTCGAGGTAGCGGCCGAAGTCCCTCCCCGCTTCGAGCTCCTCGGCGGTCATCACCTTGCCGCGGTCCATCTGCTTGCTGTCGTCCCATTCGAGCGGGTCGCACAGGCGGTGGTTCATGCCGATGTCGAGGTCGGTCATCAGGAACACCGGCGTCTGCAGCCGGTCGGCGAGGTCGAGGCACTTCGCGCCGAACTCGAAGCACTCCTTCGGGTCCTCGGGGAACAGCAGCACGTGCTTGGTGTCGCCGTGTGACGCGTACGCGCAGCTCAGGATGTCGGCCTGCTGGGTGCGCGTGGGCATGCCGGTGCTCGGGCCGCCGCGCTGCACGTTGATGATCGTGACCGGGATCTCGGCGAAGTACGCCAGGCCGATGAACTCGGTCATCAGCGAGACGCCCGGGCCCGAGGTGCAGGTGAACGCGCGCGCGCCGTTCCAGCCGGCGCCGGTGACGATGCCGATCGACGCGATCTCGTCCTCGGCCTGCACGATCGCGAACTTGTTCCTGCCGGTGGCCTTGTCGACGCGCAGCCTGCTGCAGTACTTCTGGAAGCCCTCGGCGACCGACGAACTCGGCGTGATCGGGTACCACGCGCAGACCGTCGCCCCACCGTACACGCAGCCGAGCGCGGCGGCGGCGTTGCCTTCCATGAAGATGCGCTTTCCGACCGCGTCGCGGCGCTCGATCTTCAGGCCGAGCGCGTGGTCGAAATACTCGTTCCCGTGGTGCAGCCCCATCATGAACGCGTCGAGGTTCGGCTGGATCAGCTTGGCCTTGCCCTTGTACTGCTCGCCGAGCAGCGTCGCGATCACCTCGGGCTCGATGCCGAGCATGGCCGACAGCACGCCGACGTAAACGATGTTCTTCAGCAGCTGGCGCTCGCGCGGGTCGTTGTAGCGCGTGGCGCACAGGTCGGCCAGCGGCACGCCGAGCACGTGGATGTCGTCGCGGAACTTGGCCGACGGCATCGGCTTGCTGCTGTCGTAGAGCAGGTAGCCGCCGGGCTCGATCTCGGCCAGGTCCTTGTCCCAGGTCTGCGGGTTCATCGCGACCATCAGGTCCACGCCGCCGCGCCGGCCGAGGTAGCCACGCTCGTTGACGCGCACCTCGTACCAGGTCGGCAGGCCCTGGATGTTGCTCGGGAAGATGTTGCGCGGGCTCACCGGCACGCCCATGCGCAGCAGGCTGCGTGCGAACAGCTCATTGGCGGATGCGGAGCCCGAGCCGTTGACGTTCGCGAACTTGACGACGAAATCGTTGACGGCGGTGATGCGGGGTTTGGCGGTCGTCGGCATCTCAGAGGATCCTCGTGGTCGACGTGTTCTTGTCGCGGCAGCCGCGCCCGGCCTGCGTCAGGTCGATCAGGAATTTCTGCATGTCCCAGGCGCCGGTCGGGCAGCGCTCGGCGCACAGGCCGCAATGCAGGCACACGTCCTCGTCCTTCACCATCACGCGGCCGGTTTTCAGGTCGCCCGATACGTAGAGCGCCTGGTCGGGGTGACGCGCCGGTGCGCGCAGGCGGGTGCGCAGGTCGGCCTCGTCGCCGTTGGCGGTGAAGGTGATGCAGTCGGTCGGGCAGATGTCGACACAGGCGTCGCACTCGATGCACTGGCCGGTGTTGAACACGGTCTGCACGTCGCAGTTCAGGCAGCGCTGCGCTTCCTTCCACGCCGCCTGCACGTCGAAGCCGAGCTCGACCTCGACCTTGATGTTGCGCAGCGCCGCGTTGACGTCGCGCCACGGCACCTTGTGGCGCAGGTCCGGCGAGACGGCGTTGTCGTAGCTCCACTCGTGGATGCCCATCTTCTGCGACACCAGCGTGACGCCGGGCGCCGGGCGCTTTGCGACGTCCTCGCCATGCAGGAACTTGTCGATCGAGATCGCGGCGGCGTGGCCCTGCGCGACGGCCCAGATGATGTTCTTCGGGCCGAGTGCGGCGTCGCCGCCGAAGAACACGTTCGGCCGGCTCGACTGAAGCGTCACGTCGTTCAGCACCGGCATGCCCCATTCGTTGAAATCGATGCCGGCGTCGCGCTCGATCCACGGGAACGCGTTCTCCTGGCCGACCGCGACCAGCACCTCGTCGCACTCGACCACCTGCGGCGGCGCGCCGGTCGAGACCAGGCGTCGGCGGCCGGAAGCGTCGCGCTCGGCGCGCACCTTGTCGAAGCTCATGCCGGTGAGGCGGCCGGTGCCGTCGTGCAGGAACGCGATCGGCACCAGGCAGTCGAGGATCGGGATCGCCTCGTGTGCGGCGTCCTCCTTCTCCCACGGCGACGCCTTCATCTCGTCGAATGGCGAACGCACGATCACCTTCACGTCGTCGCCGCCCAGGCGCTTGGCGCTGCGGCAGCAGTCCATCGCGGTGTTGCCGCCGCCGAGCACGATCACGCGCTTCGCGATCGACGTGACATGCCCGAACGAGACCGACGCGAGCCAGTCGATGCCGATGTGGATGTGCTTCGCGGCCTCGTCCCGGCCCGGGATCTTCAGGTCGCGCCCGCGCGGCGCGCCCGAGCCGATGAAGACGGCGTCGTAGTTCTCCGCCAGCAGCGCCTTCAGCGACTCGATCCGCGTGCCGCCGCGGAACTCGACGCCGAGCTTCAGCACGTAGCCGGTCTCCTCGTCGATCACTTCCTCCGGCAGCCGGAAGCGCGGGATCTGCGAGCGGATCATGCCGCCGGCTTTCGTGTCGCCGTCGAACACCGTGACCGCGTAGCCGAGCGGCGCGAGGTCGCGTGCCACCGTCAGCGCCGCCGGTCCCGCGCCGACGCAGGCGATGCGCTTGCCGTTCATCACCTGCGGGGCGCGCGGGAAGCGGTCGCTGATGTCGTCGTCCTTGAAGTCGGCGGTGACGCGCTTCAGGCGGCAGATCGCCACCGGCTCCGGCTTCTCGGCCTGCGCCTCCTCGACGCGGCCGCGCCGGCACGCGGGCTCGCACGGCCGGTCGCAGGTGCGGCCGAGGATGCCGGGGAACACGTTGGACGCCCAGTTGACCATGTAGGCATCGGTGTAGCGGCCCGCCGCGATCAGGCGGATGTACTCGGGCACCGGGGTGTGGGCCGGGCACGCCCACTGGCAGTCGACCACCTTGTGGAAGTAGTCGGGCGCGTGGATGTCGGTCGCTTGCAAGCAGTCTCTTTCCGCGCGCTCGATTCCGGCAGGGGCCCGGGGCCGACGCGCTGTGGCGCATCTGTGCGGTGAGCCGATCCTAGGACGCGTCCCGCTCCCTGTCAGCGGGGGTTTGCGCCAGTGCGCGGGGCAGGGTCAGGCGAGCATGTCGGCCCAGATCGAGCGCGCCCAGCTGAACGCGAGCGAGGCTTCGAGTTCGTTCGGCGCTGCGGACAGGCCGCCCGAACCGGCGACCGGCTTGAAGGTCTTCTCGCCGGCCACGTAGGCGTGCACGCTGGCGACGTGGACCGCGCGCTTGTCGTCGACGAAGCTGTAGCAGGTGTTCGTCAGCATCGGCGCCGGATCGAGCTCCCAGCCCGCCAGCTCGGCGACGATCGCCGCCGCGGTCACCTTGGCATGGCTGTTGGCCATGTGGCCGCTCTTGGGCATCAGCGAGGCGATCTGGATCGCGTCGCCGATCACGTGGATGTGCTTCGCCGCGGTCGATTCGAAGTTGATCCAGTCGACATTGCACCAGCGCCCGTTGGAGTTGGCCAGGCCGGTCTGCACCGCGATCGCGCCGGCACGCATCGGCGGCAGCACGTTCAGCACGGCGGCGCGCACGTCGTCCTGGATCTCGAACTTGACCGTGTTCGTCGTCACGTCGACCGCGGTCGCCTTGCTCTGCGGCCGGTACTCGACGATGCCCTTGTACGACTCGGCCCAGGCCTTCTTGAACAACGGGCCCTTGCTGGTCACGTCCTCGTTGGCGTCGACGATCAGCACCTTCGAGCGCGGCTTGGCCGCCTTGAAATACGCGGCGACCATCGAGGCGCGTTCGTACGGCCCGGGCGGGCAGCGGTACGGCGCCTCGGGGATCGCGATCGCGAACACGCCGCCGTCCGGCATCGCCTCGAGCTGGCGGCGCAGCGCCACCGTCTCCGGCCCGGCCTTCCAGGCCTGCAGGATGCGGCCGTCGCGCTGCGCGGCCCGCAGGCCGGCAACTTCGTCGAACATCATCTCGACGCCGGGCGACAGCACCAGCTTGTCGTAGCGGATCGTCGCGCCCGAGGCGAGCACCGCGACGCGCTGGGTCGGGTCGATGCGCGCGACCGTGTCGCGCACCACGCGCACGCCGTGGGTCGCGCCGAGTCGATCGTACGGCCGCGTGATGTCGGTCAGCGCGTGGTGGCCCGAGACGACCAGGTTCGACAGCGGGCAGGAGACGAACGCGGAGTCCGGTTCGATCATCACCACGTCGATCGTGTGCTGCGACAGCAGCCGCACGTACTTGGCCGCGGTGGCGCCGCCATACCCGCCGCCGACGACGAGCACGCGCGCGCGCTCGGGCGTGCCGACGGCACCCGGCCGCGGGGTCGCGGCGCAGCCGGCCAGGCCCAGGCCGGCGGCTCCGGCCAGCGCCAGCACGGACCGCCGGGTCGGCGCCGCGCTCATCGCTTCACCTCCGCGACCGGGTTCGCGAAGTAGGCCGCCAGCAGCACGATCTGCGCGTCGCTGTAGCCCTTGGCGAGCTGCGGCATCAGCGTGCCGGGGCGGGTACCGTTCTTGAACGCAGTCATCTGCTCGATCAGGTAGGTCGCGGGCTTGCCCGCCAGCGCGGCCATCGCCGAGCCCGGCGGCACGTGGCCATCGGTGCCGTGGCACTGCGCGCAGGTCGCGGCCAGGCTGCGGGCGCGCAGCGCGAGCGCGTCCTGTGCGTGCGCGCACGACGCGGCTGCGAGCAGCGCGGCGGCGGTGACGCGGGCGAGCGGGCTGGGTGTCATCGGTGCACCTCCGGAGTCGGCAACGGACGTAGTGTCACGCAAGCGCCGTCAGAGCGTCGCGGCGCTGCGAAAACCGAACAGGCCGACCAGCAGCACGGTCGGGAACTGGCGGATCGCACGGTTGTATTCGGTCACCGCCTCGTCGAACTGGCGGCGCGCGAACGCCAGCGTCGCATCGGTCGCCTGCAGCTGCGCGTTCAGGTTCGCGAGTTCGCTGCCAGGCGCGCTCTGCACCGGCAGACGCGCCCGTGCCTCGGCGAGGATCTCGTCGGCCAGGCGCAGGCTGGTGATCGCGCCGACGGTGCCCGGCCGCACCCGCGCGTTCGCGCACGCCGCCTCCACCTGCCCGCAGGCAGCCCGCAGCCCATCGAGGCGCGGGCCGGCGTTGGTCAACAGCGGCGCCAGCGTGTCGAGCAGCGCCAGCAACAGCGCGTGGCGCTGGCGGAACTGCTCGTCCACCGGCACGAACAGCCGCACGATCGTGCCGCGCAGCCGCACCAGGCGGTTGTAGGCGCCGACGGCCCAGAACACCAGCAGGGCCGCGACCGCCCAGCCGACGATTTCGGATGTGTTCATGCGAGGGACTCTACGTCAGGGCGCGAATGCTTCGATGCGCGACGAAGTTTCGACCAGCTCGGCCCGGCGATCATTGCGGCTCTGTCACGCCACGCCTCTTTGTCCATGTCCGATGTCACCACGCCCACGTTCCTGGCCCTCGTCGCGGCGGTGTTCGCGCTCGGCGGCTTCGTCAAGGGCGTCGTCGGCCTCGGGCTGCCGACGATCGCGATGGGCCTGCTCAGCGTGCTGATGCTGCCGGCACAGGCGGCGGCGCTGCTGGTCGTGCCGTCGCTGGTGACCAACCTGTGGCAGATCGGCGGGCCGGGGCTGGCGGCGCTGCTGCGCCGCCTGGCCGGCCTGCTGCTCGGCGTGTGCGCCGGCGTGGCCCTGGGCGCCGGCTGGATCGCCGGCGGCGGGGCCGGCGCGCGCGGTGCGGCGTTCGCGAGCCTCGGGCTCGGCATCGCGTTGATCGTCTACGCCACGCTCGGCTTGCTGCAGTGGCGCGCGCATGTGCGCCCGGCCCACGAACCGTGGCTCGGGCCGCTGGTCGGCGTCGCCACCGGGCTGGTCACCGCGGCCACCGGCGTGTTCGTGATCCCGGCGGTGCCGTACCTGCAGGCGCTCGGGCTGGAGAAGGACGCGCTGGTGCGCGCGCTGGGCGTGTCGTTCCTGGTCTCGACGATCGCGCTCGGGGTGAGCCTGGGCCACGGCGGCGCGCTGCCGGCTGCGTCGCTGCTCGCGTCGGCGCTCGCGGTGCTGCCGGCACTGCTGGGCATGGGCGCCGGCCAGTGGCTGCGCGGGCGGGTCCGCCCGGAGACCTTCAAGACCGTGTTCTTCATCGGCCTGCTGCTGCTCGGGGCGTACCTGGCGGTGCGGGCGGTGCTGCGCCTCGCCTGAGCCTGGTCGAGAATTCCGCGATGGCCGACGCCCCCGAGCCCCGCTTCGCGAAAGTCGCCGCGATCATCGGCGATCCGACGCGCGCGCGCATGCTGTCGGCGCTGATGGGCGGCGAATATCTCGCTGCGGGCGAGCTCGCCGCGGCCGCCGGCGTCAGCGCGGCCACCGCGAGCACGCACATCGCGAAGCTGCTCGACGCCGAACTGGTGGTCGTGCGCATCCAGGGCCGGCACCGCTATGTGCGACTTGCCGGCGAGGAGGTCGCGCACGTGCTGGAGGCGCTGTCCTTCGTCGCCGAGCGCAGCGCCCACGTCGACAAGTGGGAGCGCGGCGCGTACAAGCCGCTGAAGGCCGCGCGCACCTGCTATCGGCACATCGCCGGCGAACTGGGCGTCGCGCTGTTCGAAGGCCTGCTCGCTCGCGGCACGCTCGCGGCCGAACGCGGGGAGCACGCCGGGCAGTTCGCGCTCAGCGCCGCCGGCCGCGCCGACCTGGCCGAACTCGGCATCGCGGTGCCGCCCGATGCGACCCCTTCGCGCCGGTTCGCACACGCGTGCTTCGACTGGTCCGAGCGTCGCGATCACCTTGCCGGCAGCCTCGCGGTGACGCTGCTCGATCACGGACTGGCGCAGGGCTGGGTGCGGCGCACCCGGGGCTCGCGGGCCCTGCAGCTGACGCCGCCGGGCGCGCAGGCACTCGCGCGCTGGCTCGGGCCGCCGGCCTGAGCGCTAAGCCGGTGCGCGCTCGCGCAGCCAGCGCGCGTGGCCGTCGCGGCGCAGCACGCAGGCCGGGCACGCGCCGCAGCCGTAGCCCCACGCGTGGCGCTGCGCGCGGTCGCCGAGGTAGCAGGTGTGGGTGTGCTCGATCGTGAGGTCGACCAGCGCATCGCCGCCGAGCTGCTCGGCCAGCGCCCAGGTCTGCGCCTTGTCGAGCCACATCAGCGGCGTCTCGATCGTCATCGGCGCGTCCAGGCCGAGGCTGATCGCGACCTGCAGCGCGCGCAGCGTGTTGTCGCGGCAATCGGGGTAGCCGGAGTAGTCGGTCTCGCACATGCCGCCGACCAGCACGCTCGCACCGCGTCGATAGGCGACCGCCGCGGCAAAGTTGAAGAACAGCAGGTTGCGGCCGGGCACGAAGGTGTTCGGCAGGCCCTTCGCCGTCATCTCGATGGCGCGCGCGCCGGTCAGCGCGGTGTCCGAGAGCTGGCCGAGCAGCGCGAGGTCGAGCAGGTGATCGTCGCCGAGTCGCGCGGCCCAGTGCGGGAACGCGGCGACGAGTGCGCCGCGCACCTCGCGCCGCGCGTCGAGTTCGATGCGGTGGCGCTGGCCGTAGTCGAAGCCGATGGTCTCGACATGCGCGTAGCGCGTCAGCGCCCACGCCAGGCAGGCGGTCGAATCCTGCCCGCCCGAGAAGAGGACCAGCGCACGGCGCGGGTCGACCGCCGCGACCATCGCCGTCAGCCGCGCAGCTCGCCGTGCCCGAGCACGATCCACTTCAGCGAGGTCAGCCCTTCCAGGCCGACCGGCCCGCGCGCGTGGAACTTGTCGGTGCTGATGCCGATCTCGGCGCCCAGGCCGTATTCGAAGCCGTCGGCGAAGCGGGTCGACGCGTTGACCATCACGCTGGCCGAGTCGACCTCGCGCAGGAAGCGCTGTGCATGGGTGTGGGTGTCGGTCAGGATCGCGTCGGTGTGGTGCGAGCCGTAGCGGTTGATGTGCGCGATGGCCGCGTCGAGCCCGTCGACGACCTTGACACTGATGACCGGCGCAAGGTATTCCTCGCTCCAGTCCTGCTCGGTGGCCGGCGCGAGCGTGGTGCCCGGCACGGCGCGCAGCAGCGCGAGCGCGGCGGCATCGCCGCGCATCTCGACGCCCTTGGCCGCGAACAGCGCGCCGATCCGCGGCAGGAACGTCGGCGCGATCGCCGCGTGCACCAGCAGCGATTCGGCGGCGTTGCACGGGCTGTATTTCTGCGTCTTCGCGTTGTCGGTCACCCGCAGCGCCATTTCCAGGTCGGCGCTGGCGTCGACGTACACATGGCAGTTGCCGTCCAGGTGCTTGATCACCGGCACCCTGGCTTCGCGCGAGATGCGCTCGATCAGCCCCTTGCCGCCGCGCGGGATGATCACGTCGACCGCGTCGGGCGAGCCGATCAGGTGCCCGACGGCGGCGCGGTCGGTGGTCTGCACCAGCTGAACCGCGTCGGACGGCAGGCCGGCATCGACCAGCGCCGCCTGCACGATCTTCCACAGCGCGAGGTTGGAGTGGATCGCCTCCGAGCCGCCGCGCAGGATCGCCGCGTTGCCGCTCTTGATCGCCAGCGACGCGGCCTCGATCGTCACGTTCGGCCGGCTCTCGTAGATCATGCCGAACACGCCGAGCGGCACGCGCATGCGACCGACCTGGATGCCGCTGGGGCGTTGCGCCAGGCCGCTGACCTCGCCGATCGGGTCGGCCATCGCCGCGATCTGCTCGCAGCCCTGGGCGACGGTCTCGATCACCTTCGGCGTCAGCTTCAGTCGGTCGACCAGCGGCGCGGCCAGGCCGGCCTGCTGGGCGGCGGCGATGTCGAGCGCGTTCGCGGTGCCCAGTTCGTCGGGCGCGGCGCGCAGGCGCCGGGCCAGCGCCAGCAACGCGGCATTCTTCGCGGCGGTCGGTGCCGCGGCCATGTGCGCGCTCGCGGCGCGCGCCGCCGCGCCCATGTGGGCGATGAGGGCTTGCAGGTCGGTCGAGGTCATGCCCGATTGTCTCAAACCGGGCGCGCGCCCGTGCGCTGCGTCAGTCGACGCGGTCGTTCGCGCGCAGCCGCACGCACTGCGGGTGCAGCTGCCAGCGCGACGCGCGGCACACCTGCTGCATGCAGCGGTACAGCGCGAACTCGGTGCGGCCGCTGCAGGCGGCGCGCGGGCTCGCGTTCTCGCCGCGGGCGGCCTGGCGCGACGTCGGGGCGCGCGGCGCCGGGGGCGGGTTGTTCTGGCGCGGCGCTGCGGCGGGCGGGTTGCGCTCGATCATGCGCTCGGGATCGAGACCGGCGATCGCCGGCGATGGGGATTGCTGCGGCGGCGTGACGGTCGACGGCGGTGCCGGCGTCGCCGCCAGCGTGGCGGCTTCGCTGGCGGGCGCGGCGGCCGGTGTCGTCGCGGCCGGCAGGCTCGCGCTCGAGTTTGCGACCGCGACCGGCGCCGATGCAGCGGCCGTATCGGCACCCGCTGCGAGGGCTGCCGTGGCGCTGGCCGCGGGACCCGGCGATGTCTCTGCCGAGGTCGCCGTGGCCGCGGCGGGGGGTGGAGGTGCGGTGGTCGTCGTCACGGGCGGCGTCGGATCAACGCGGGTGGGTGCCGGCGCGGTGGCGAGCGGCCGCTCGACCGCGATCTCCGGCGCCATGTTCCAGCCGCCGCTGACCAGACCGAGCACGCCGATCGCGAGCACCGTCAGGCCGGCGGCCAGCGCCAACTTGTAGCGGCGTGCCCGGTTCGGAGCGCGCGACAGGGCCGGCGCGACCCAGGGCGCGCGGTCGACTGCCGCGAATTCCGTGTCGGCGAAGGTCGGTGCCTCGACCGGACGCCCGGCCGCGGGCGCGACCGGCGGCAGCGACGACGGCGTCGGCCGCACCGGCGGGGGCAATGCGGTCGAGGTGGGCCGCGTCGCCGTGGTCTCGCCGAGACTCGCGGTGTCACCGGCGCGCGCAAGCGCCTCGCCCCCGGTGCTGCGCGGCGCCGGCTCCGGTGCCGGGCTGCCGAACGGATCGAACACCGGCTCGGCGCGCTGCCGCGCCGGCGGTGGGGCGTTGTCGTCCAGCCAGGCGCGAAACTGCGCGGCGCTGGTCGGCCAGTCGGCGGGCAGGGGCGACAGCGCGGCATCCAGGCTGCGCAGCAGGCCGGCACTGTAGCGCGGGCGCTGCGCCGGCTCGAAGGTTTGCGCGATTACTTTTACCAGTGCCTGCGCGCGCGCCGGGTCGGCGGCTGGCGGCGGCAAGGTGCCGGTGATGCAGAACCGGGTGACCTCGGCCAGCGCGCGCAGGTCGGCGATCGCGCCGTGCGCCGGCGAGTGCGCCGCGCGCATACCGGGCTGCGGGCCGAGCGGCGTCTCGATCGTCGCCATCAGCGTCTCGACCAGGTCGCTGCCGATCTCGCGGCCCGCGGCACCGGGCCCGAGCAGCAGCGGTCGGTCGTCGCCGAGCAGCATGATGTTGCCGGGCGTGACGCCGCCGTGCGAGCGGCCGCCCTGATGGATCGCCTCGAGCGCGCCGAGCAGGTCCTCCAGCAGGCTGCGCAGCGAGGCCTCGTCCGGTGCCTCGGGCATGTCGCGGCGGATGTCGACCAGCCGCCTGCCCGAGTAGTAAGGCATCACGCGGTAGGCGGTGCCGTTGGCCTCGAACAGCTGGTTGACGCGCACCAGCGCCGGGTGATCGCAGTGCGCGAGCAGGCGTGCCTCGTCGACGAACGCGCGCAGGCCGCGCGCGATCACGTCCTCGTGCCACTCGTCGGTCGCGTGCAGGCGCAGCGCGGCGTCCCGATGCACCAGTCGCGACGGCAGGTACTCCTGGACCGCCACCGCGAGCGCGAGCGCATGGTCGGTCGCGAGGTAGACCGCACTGCTCGCGCTGCGCGCGATCAGCCGCTGCACCTCGAACGGACCCAGCCGCGTGCCCGGGGGCAGCCCGGGATCGGCCAGTCCGGAGGCTGGGTGCAAGGGCGGCAGGTGGCGGTCGTTCATCGGCGGAGTCGGGGGCATGTGCGCGCCGCAGCTTAGCGCCGCGGATCCGTGGAGATGTTCCGATATGTAGGCCGGGGCCTGACCTGCACAACCCGGGCGCTACATCTTCGAACGCGTTCGTGGCCTGGGCGGGCAGCATGAGGCATGCGCGATTTTGAGGAATCCACGCTCTGGCGTGTGAGTGAATTCGAGCGCGTTCGCGAATTGAACGGCGGCAGCGGCTTCGCCGGCCTGAATCGCCCGACCGTGCTGCCGACGACCCTGATGGCCGAGTTGCGCCGGCTGGATGCCGATGGCGGCAGCACCGACCTGCTCGAGGTCGTGGCCGCCTGCGTGCGGCACCGCGAGCCGGCGCTGCTGCTGTTCGACTACGAAGGGCTGGTCTGGCCGGTCACGGTGTTCCCGCAGCAGCAGCTGTACCACTCGCCGCGCGATTTTGCCGACGCGGCCACGGACGCGCTGGCCCAGCTCCGCCTGATCGGCACCGAGCCGCCGGGCGTGCGACCGCCGGGCCACTGGATGCACGAGCGCGTCGCGCAGACCGCGCACTACCGCGCGCTCGCGCCGCTGTTGTGGCAACTGGCGCTGGCGGGCCCGCGCGCCACGCTGTTGGCCGAGATCTCGGGCACCGCGGCCTACCGCGCGTTGCGCGACCCGGCGGACGACGGCGTGGCGCTCAGCGGTGCGCTGCGCCCCGCGGCGCTGCGGCTGCGCCGCGAGACGGTGGCGCTGCGCGACATCGCCGGCTGGCCGGGCATGAGCGTGGAGCGGGCGAGCCGGCTCGTGAACGGGCTGTACCTCGGCGCGTCGCTGCTGGCGACCCGCGCCCACCCGGCGGCCCGTCCCGAACCGCGCCCGCTCTGGCGCGGCAAGCCGCGGCGCTGAAGTCGCGCGTCAGCCGAGCTCGTGGACGCGGTGGCAGGCCACTTGCTGGCCGCCGCCCAGGTCCTGCAGCACCGGCACCTCGACGCGGCAGCGCTCGACGGCGTACGGGCAGCGCTTGTGGAAGGCGCAGCCGCTCGGTGGATTCAGCGGCGACGGCAGCTCGCCGCTCAGCACCTGGCGCTGCTGGCGCGCGGCCTTGTCGATGCGCGGCGTGCTGGCGAGCAGCGCGCGCGTGTACGGGTGCCGCGGCGTCGCGAACAGCGTCGTCTTGGGCGCCTGCTCGACGACCTTGCCGAGGTACATCACCAGCACCTCGTCGGCGATCAGCTCGACGACCGCGAGGTTGTGCGAGATGAACACGTAGGCGACGCGGGTTTCATCCTGCAGGTCCATCAGCAGGTTCAGCACCTGCGCCTGGATCGACACGTCGAGCGCCGAGACCGGCTCGTCGAGCACGACCAGGCTCGGCTGCAGCATCAGCGCGCGCGCGATCGCGACGCGCTGGCGCTGGCCGCCGGAGAACATGTGCGGGTAGCGCGCGTCGTGCTCGGGCCGCAGGCCGACGCGGGCCATCATCGCGCGCGCCTTGTCGCGCCGCTCGGCCTTGCCGTCCGTGGTGTTGATGACCAGAGGCTCCTCGAGCGCGAGGCCGATCTTCTTGCGCGGGTTCAGGCTCGCGAACGGGTTCTGGAACACCATCTGGACCTGCTGGCGCAGGACCTTCTTCGTCGCCGCGTCGGCGTGGGTCACGTCGGCGCGCGCGCCGCCGCCGGTGCCGATCAGCAGTGCCCCGGCGGTCGGCGGCTCGATCATCGTGAGCTGCCGCGCCAGCGTGCTCTTGCCGCAGCCCGACTCGCCGACAACCGCGAGCGTGCGCCCGGCGGCCAGCGTGAACGAGACGCCGTCGAGCGCACGCACCAGCGCCTTCGGCTTCATGAAGCCGGTGGACACCGGGTAGTGCTTGCTGAGGTCGCGCGCTTCGAGGACCGTGGTGTCGTCGGTCATGCCGGCACCCCCGTCGTCGGCTGCAGCGGATAGAAGCAGCGCGCCTGCGCACCCGGCGCGCCATACAACGCCGGCGGCTCGGCGCGGCAGCGGTCCTGGACGTACGCGCAGCGCGGCGCCAGCAGGCAGCCGGCCGGCCGGTCGAACGCGCCCGGCACCATGCCGCCCATCGAGCGCAGGCGCCGCTGGCCGATGTTGTGCTCGGGCAGCGCCGACAGCAGCGCCTCGGTGTACGGATGCCGCGGCGCCTCGAAGATCTGCGGCACCGCGGCGGTCTCGACCACCTGGCCCGCGTACATCACCTGCACCCGCTGCGCGACCTCGGCGACGACGCCCAGGTCGTGAGTGATCAGCACCAGCGCCATGCCGCGCTCGCGCTGCAGCTTGAGCAGCAGCGCCAGCATCTGGGCCTGGATGGTCACGTCGAGCGCGGTCGTCGGCTCGTCGGCGATCAGCAGCCGCGGGTTGCAGGCGATCGCCATCGCGACCATCACGCGCTGGCTCATGCCGCCGCTGAGCTGGTGCGGGTACGCGTCGAGGCGGCGCTCGGCGTCCGGGATGTCGACATCGCGCAGCAGCTGCAGCGCGCGTGCGCGCAGCGCCCTGCTCGACCCGCCTTCGTGGATGCGCAGCGTCTCGACCAGCTGGAACGCGACCGTGAAGCACGGGTTCAGGCTGGTCATCGGGTCCTGGAAGATCATCGCGATGTCGCGGCCCAGCATCTGGCGGCGGTCCTTCTCGCGCATCGCCAGCAGGTCGCGGCCGTCGAACGACAGGCGCGTCGCGCCGACCTTGCCAGGCTCGTCGATCAGCCCCATCAGCGCCAGCGCGGTCACGCTCTTGCCCGAGCCCGATTCGCCGACGATGCCGACGACCTCGCCGGCGTTGACGGTCAGGCTGACGCCGTCGACCGCCTTGAACGCACCGAAAGAGACACCGAGGTTCTCGACCTCCAGCAGCGGAGCGCTCATCGCTTCAACCTCGGGTCGAGCGCGTCGCGCAGGCCATCGCCCATCAGGTTGAACGCGAGCACCGAGACCAGGATCGCCAGGCCTGGCAAGGTCACGACCCACCATGCGCTCTGGATGAACTCGAGCGCGCTGGCGAGCATCGAGCCCCACTCCGGCGTCGGCGGCTGCGCGCCCAGGCCGAGGAAGCCGAGCGCGGCGGCGTCGAGGATCGCGGTCGAGAAGCCGAGCGTGGCCTGCACGATCAGCGGCGCCGCGCAATTCGGCAGCACGGTGTCGAACATCAGCCGCGCCCGGCTCGCGCCGGCGATGCGCGAGGCGTTGACGTAGTCCTTCGCGAGTTCGCCGATCACCGCGGCGCGGGTCAGGCGCACGAAGTGCGGCAGCATCACGATCGCGATCGCGTACATCGCGTTCATCAGCCCGGGCCCGAGGATCGCGACCACCGCCACCGCGAGCAGCAGGCTCGGCAGCGCGAGCATGATGTCCATCAGCCGCATGATCGTGAACTCGACGCCGCCGCGGAAGAAGCCGGCGAGCAACCCGAGCAGCGCGCCCAGGCTCAGCGACAGGCTCACCGAGACCAGCCCGATCAGCAGCGACAGCCGCGTGCCGTGGATCAGCCGCGACAGCAGGTCGCGCCCGACCGGGTCGGTGCCGAGCAGGAACACGTGGCCGCCGATCGGCTGGGTCGACGGCGGCTTGAGCACGGCATCGGTGAACTGTTCCTTCGGCGAGTACGGCGCGATCACGTCGGCGAGCAGCGCGCACAGCAGCAGCGCGACGATCACCGCCAGGCCGATCATCGCGCCGCGGTTGCGGCGGAAGTCGCGCCAAAGCTCGGCGAACGGGGAGGGTGGGGTGGTGGTGTTGAGGATGGCGCTCATGGCGTGCGGCGGTTCTTTGCGTCGCGGCAGGCGGCACCCGTCAGGGGCTCATTCGGTGGCGGTCGATGCTGCGCATCGACTGCGCTCCGGTGCTCGCTCCGGGGCCTCCTCGCCAACTCACTTCGCTCACTTCGTTCGCTGCGTTCAGACAGGCGCTCGGAAGTCAGATGACGAAGCGCGCTGCGCGCGCCGGCCCCGAAGCTGCGCTCCTCACCGCCACCCAAATCGCCCCTGCCGGCTGCCGCCTGCCGCGAAGGCCACCACCGGAGCTCTTCGACCGAAAAGCCACGGTGGTTGGCAGCAAAGGCGCGCGCGGGTGGGTTGCGCGGCGCCTGGGAGGCGTCGAGCAGCGCAGGGCGTGTGGCCGCGCGCGCAGCGCGCTCGTCCTCTGACTTCGTCGCGCATGTTTGAACGCAGCGGACGAAGTTCGCGGAGTGAGTTGGCGACGAGGCCACGCGACCGAGCAGCGCAGAGCAGTCATCGCGCAGCGATGACCGCCTCCGGGGCGCTGCGCAGCCCACCCGCGCGCGCCTTTGCCGCTCGAACGATCGCAGGATCACACCCATGTCAGTGATGCCGAATCCGCGGATTGATCACGCCATACAGCACGTCCACGATCAAATTCACCCCGATGATCACGCTCGCGCTCATCAGCAACCCCCCTTGCACCGCAGGGTAGTCGCGCCGCCCGATCGCCTCGACCAGCCACTTGCCGATGCCAGGCCACGAGAAGATCGTCTCGGTCAGGATCGCCCCGGCCAGCAGCGTGCCGACCTGCAGGCCGATCGTCGTGATCACCGGGATCAGCGCATTGCGCAGCGCGTGGATGCCGACGATGCGGAAGGTCGAAGCACCCTTCGCGCGCGCGGTGCGCACGTAGTCCTCGCGCAGCACCTCGAGCATGCTGGAACGCGTCATGCGCGCGATCACCGCGAGCGGGATCGTGCCGAGCGCGATCGCCGGCAGGATCAGGTGCGAGACGGCGCTCTTGAACGCGCCCTTGTCGCTGGAAAGCAGCGAGTCGATCAGCATGAAGCCGGTCACCGGCGGGATGTCGAACTGGATCGCGATGCGGCCCGAGACCGGCGTCCAGCCGAGCCAGACCGAGAAGGTCAGGATCAGCAGCAGCCCCCACCAGAAGATCGGCATCGAGAAGCCGGTCAGCGAGGCGCCCATCACCGAGTAGTCCCACACGGTGTTGCGCTTGACCGCCGCGATGATGCCGGCGGGCAGGCCGATCAGCAGCGCCAGCAGCATCGCGCAGACCGAAAGCTCGATCGTCGCCGGGAAGCGCGCGATGAACTCGCGGAACACCGATTCGTGCGTGATCGTCGACAGGCCCAGGTCGCCGTGCAGCGCCTTCCAGACGTAGTCTGCGTACTGCACCGGCAGCGGCCGGTCGAGGCCGAACTCGTGCAGCAGCCGCGTGTAGCGCGCCGGGTCCATGCCGCGCTCGCCCGACAGCGCCTCGACCGGGTCGCCGGGCAGCAGCCGGATCAGCGAGAACACCAGCAAGGTGATGCCGATGAAGGTCGGCAGCACCAGGCCGAGGCGCTTGAGGACGAAGGTGAACAAGGGAATCGCCCTCAGCCTGATCAGAAGCTCAGCCGGCGCCGGGCCGCCCCAAGGCGGCTGAGTGCCCCCGAGGGGGGCAGGAGCGCAGCGACGTGGGGGCTGACATCTATTTGTCGGCCAGATCGACCTTGTTGAAGTAGTGGTGAGCGGTGGCGTCCATCTTGTAGCCGATCACTTCCTTGCGGATCGGGTCGAAGCGCACCGAGTGGGCGATCGTGATCCACGGCGCTTCTTCCTTCGCGATCACCTGGGCCTTCTCGTACAGCGCGGCGCGGTCGGCCTGCTTGGTCGCGAGCTTGGCCTTCTGGATCAGGTCCTCGAAGTCCTTGTTGCACCAGCGCGCGACGTTGCCGCCGCCCTTGACGGCCGAGCAACCGAGCAGCGGGACGAAGAAGTTGTCCGGGTCGCCGTTGTCGCCCGACCAGCCGAACATCATCGACTGCTGCTCGCCGGTCTTGCTGCGCTTGCGGTACTCGCCCCACTCATAGGTGATCAGCTTGGCCTTGATGCCGACCTTCTCCCAGTCCGACTGGATCAGCTCGGCCATGCGCTTGCCGTCCGGGTTGTAGGGGCGGGTGACCGGCAGGTACCAGAGGTCGACCTCGGTGCCGGCGGGCACACCGGCCTGCGCCAGCAACGCCTTGGCCTTGGCCGGGTCGTAGGCGTAGTCGACGACCTTGTCGTTGTAGCTCCACAGCGTCGGCGGGATCGGGTTCTTGGCGACGGCGCCGGCGCCCTGGAACACCGCGTCGAGGATGCCCTTCTTGTTGACGGCCATGTTCAGGGCCTGGCGCACCAGCTTGTTGTCGAACGGCTTCTTCTCGACATTGAACGCGATGTAGCCGACGTTCAGCCCGTTCTTCTGCACCAGGTTGATGTTCGGGTCGTTCTTCATCAGCGCCACGTCGGCCGGCTTCGGGAAGGCCATCACGTGGCATTCGCCGGTCTTGAGCTTGGCGTAGCGCACCGACGCGTCGGTCGTGATCGCGAAGACCAGGTTGTCGATCTTCGGGCGGCCGCCCCAGTACGCATCGAAGGCCTTGTAGCGCACGACCGCGTCTTTCTGGTACGAGACGAAGGTGAACGGGCCGGTGCCGATCGGCTCGCGGTCGATCACGTCGGGCGTGCCGGCGGCCTTCATCTTGTCGAAGTATTCGGCGCTCAGGATCGACGCGAAGTCCATCGCCATGTTGGCCATGAACGGCGCCTCGGGTTTCTTGAGCACGAACTTGACCGTCATCGCGTCGACCTTCTCGACCTTGTCGACGATGTTCTTCATGTCCATGTCGTCGAAGTACGCGTAGGTCACGCCCGGCGTGGTCTTCGGGATCGCCGGGTCGGCCATGCGGTTGAACGAGAACAGCACGTCGTCGGCGTTGAAGTCGCGGGTCGGCGTGAATTTGGCGCTCGAGTGGAACTTGACGCCCTTGCGCAGCTTGAAGGTATAGGACAGGCCGTCCGGCGCGGCAGTCCAGCTCTCGGCCAGGCCCGGCACGATGTTGGTCGTGCCGGTGTCGAACTCGACCAGGCGATTGAACATCGGCACCGAGACCGCGTCGAAGGTCGTGCCGGTCGTGTAGTACTGCGGGTTGAAGCCCTCGGGGCTGCCCTCGGAGCAGTACACGAGGGTCTTGGCCGCGAAGGCCGCGCCGGTACCGGCGAGCAGCACGCCGGCTGCGAGCGTGGAGAGAGTGAAGCCGCGGAGTGTCATGGGGTGGTTCCGGAAGATGGGGGCGACGAGTGCTCCTCGTGGGAGCGGCTGAATGATAGGCGGCGTGATTTGCGCACCATGCTGGTGTTCCCCCTAGCAATCCGCCGGCCAGGCTCAGCGCTGCAACCAGCCCAGCACGACCAGCCACGCCGGCGCGACGGCGACGAACGCGAGCGTCGAGAACACCGTCGCGGCCGTCACCTCGCCCTCGAGCGTGCGGTAGCGCTGCGCGAAGATCAGCGCGTTGCTGCCGATCGGCAACGCCGCCATCATCACGATCACCGTCAGCGGCAGGCCGCTCAGGTGGAAGCCCCAGTGCGCGATCAGCAGCACCACCGCGGGCAGCACCAGCAGCTTCAGCGCCGACAGCCCCAGCGCCGCCCGGGCCGCGCCCTGCACGCCGTAGTACGCGAGCGACATGCCGATCAGCACCAGGCACAGCGGCACCACCGCCTGACCGAGCGTGGCCAGGATCTCGTCGGCCACGGTCGGGATCGGCAAGCCGAGCGCGTTCCAGGTCAGCCCGATCAGCACCGGCAGCACGACCGGGTGGATGACGGTGTTGCGCGCGGTGCCGAGCAGCGTCTTCGCCAGATGTGGGGCCTCGCCGCCGAGCACGCGCTGCGCCTTTGCCAGATCGAGCTCGACCAGCGCCGTCGACAGCGTCAGCAGCACCAGCGCGTGCAGGCTGACGATCGCGAGGTGGATCTGCAGCCCGCGCTCGCCGAACAGCGCCGCCGCCATCGGGATGCCAACCTGCACGGTGTTGCCGAACGCCGCGGTGATCGCACGGACGGCGGGGGCCGCCGGGGGCAGCGCGCCGTCGCGGTTGCGCCGCTTGATCACGACGTACACGCCGAGCAGCATCAGCACCAGCGGCACGAACACCGCGATCAGCGTGTCCCAGGGCATGGCGTGGAAGTCGATCCGCGCGGTGGTGCGGAACAGCAGCGCCGGCACGAAGATGTAGTACGCGGCGTTCGCCAGCACGCGCGCCGGATCGGCCTGCGCGCCGCTTTCGGCGTCCGCCGGGCTGAGCCAGCGCAGCTTGCCGACGATCCAGCCGATCGCCACGATCACGAAGATCGCGAGCAACTTGAAGAACACGAGGGACGACATGGTGGCGAGTATCCGCGACGCCCTGCGCCCGCTCGGCTAAGCTGCGGCCCCTCGTTCATTGCCCCGCATTTCCCCCTTGACCTCCCCGCCTTCACGCCGGCCCGGCCCGGTCGCGCGTCTGTCGCGCGCCGCCGTTGCGCTGGTGATCGCCGGCCTCGTGGCGCTGACCCTCGCGCAGCGCCTGAGCCCCGTCAGCCCCTGGTGGCTGGAACTCACCCGCTACGCACCGTACCCGCTGTGGCTCGCACTCGCCGGCGTGGCGGTGCTGCTGTCGCTCGCGTGCGGCCGCCGCTGGATCCTGGCCAGTCTGGGCGCGCTCGTGCTGGTGGCGACGCTGACGATGGGCTGGGTCTGGAACCCGGCCCCGACCGCGGGCGTGCCGGCTTTGCGGGTGATGACCTACAACATCAAGGCGTACCGGGCCGGCCTGCAGCCCGAGGGGTTCGGTCGCCTCGCCGCCGAGATCGCCCGCCACGACCCGGACATCGTGCTCGCGCAGGACGCTCATCCCCTGGCGGCGCCGCGCGTCGCCGACGATGCCGCGCTGTTCGGCGCGCGCGAGCGCCACCGCGTCGGGCAGTACGTGATCGCGAGCCGTTACCCGCTGCGCGATTGCCGGGCCGGGCGGCTCGAGGTGCGCGGCGACGACGTCGGCACGCTCCAGTGCACGGTGCGGTTCGGCGGTGTCGACCTGGACCTCGTCACGGTCCACTTCGATTCACCCCGTAGCGGCCTGAACGCCGCGCGGCGCGAGGGACTCGACGGCGCCGACGAATGGCGACGAAACTATCAGGACCGCCTCGACCAGGCGCGCCTGCTCGCCCGGCAACTCGGCCCGGCACAGCGCCCGCGCATCGTCGCCGGCGACCTGAACGCGCCGGAGGCCTCGCCGGTCGTGCAGACGCTGCTCGCGACCGGCCTGCGCGACGCGCACTCGGCCGCCGGGCGCGGCTACGGGTTCACCTACGGTCAGGCGCTGCGGATCGGCCGCTCGTTCCTGCGCATCGACCACATCCTGGTCAGCGAGGGCATCGAGGTGGCGGCCTGCACGGTCGGCGGCGGCAAGGCGTCCGAACACCGGCCGGTGATCGCCGAGTTGCGCCTGCGGCGCCCGTAGCGCGCCGGTTCAGCCCAGTTCGGCGCGGCGCGGCATGTCGGCGCCACGGCGCGAACAGGTGATCGCCGCGGCGCGCGCGGCGAATTGCAGCGCCGCGCGCAGGCTGTCGGCCAGCAGCGCCTGCAGCCCTGCGCGCGTCAGCGCGCCGTGCTCGGCGAGCCAGCAGATCAGCGCGGCCTGGAACGTGTCGCCGGCACCGACCGTGTCGACCACCTCGACCGGCACCGGCGCCGCCTCGACCCGCGCGCCGCCGGCCCAGCCGACCGCGCCTTCGCCACCGCGCGTCACGACGACCAGGCGCACGCCGGCGGCGAGCGCGCGCGCCGCGAACGCATCGATGCCCGTGGCGGGCAGCAGCAGCCCGAGGTCCTCGTCGCTGATCTTCAGCAGGTCGGTGCGCGGCAGCATCCAGTCGAGCTGGTCGCGCCAGCGGGCGAGGTCGGGCTCGACATTGAGCCGGATGTTCGGGTCGTATGCGATCAGCGCGCCGCGGGCGCGCTCGCGCTCGACCAGCGCACGCTGGGTCGACGCGACCGGCTCGACCACCGTCGCGTAGGAACCGAGGTGGACCAGTGCGACGCCGCTCGCCACCGCGGCGAGGTGCTCGGCGGTGACGTTGCGGTCGGCCGCGCCCTCGCCATAGAACGCGTAGTTCGGCACGCCGTGCGCATCGAGCCCGATCAGGCTGAGCGTCGTCGGGTCGTCGGTGCGGGCGATGGCGCGGGTGTCCACGCCCTCGGCCACCAGCGCCCGCATCAGGCGCTCGCCGGCGAAGCCGGTCGAGACCGCGGTGAACAGGGCGGCCGGCTGGCCGAGGCGGGCCAGCCCGACCGCGAGGTTGAACGGCGAACCGCCGACGCGCGCATCCAGCGACATGCCGGTGGGGGTGTCCGCGCCCTGGAAGACGTCGAACAACGCCTCGCCGCAGATCATCAGCATGGGTGTGTCTCCGAGTGAATTCGGGCGTCAGCTTCGCGCGCCGCGCCGACATCTGCCATTCGGGTTTTCCATTAATAAATCAAGTTGATTTATTAAAAGAGAGTACCGACAATGAAGCCACACCGATCCCAGAAACACCCCCAGGAGACCCGCCATGACCTCGACCGCCACTTCCTTCTCGCGTCCCGCCCTGACCCTGCTCGCGCTCGCTGCCGCGTGCACGCTCGCCAGCGCCGCCGACCAGCCGGTGATCGGCCTGATCACCAAGACCGACACCAACCCGTTCTTCGTCAAGATGAAGGAGGGCGCTCAGGCGGCCGCGACGGCCAAGGGCGCGAAGCTGCTGACCGCAGCCGGCAAGGTCGACGGCGACAACGCCGGGCAGGTCACCGCGATCGAGAACATGATCGCCGGCGGCGCCAAGACCATCATGATCACGCCGAACGACTCGAAGGCGATCGTCCCGGCGATCAAGAAGGCGCAGGCGCAGGGCGTGATGTTCATCGCGCTGGACAGCCCGGCCGACCCGATGGAGGCGACCGACGCGCTGTTCGCGACCGACAACTACAAGGCCGGCCAGCTGATCGGCCAGTACGCCAAGGCAGCCGTCCTTGCCAACTTCGCCGGCAAGCCCGCCAAGATCGCCACGCTCGACCTGTTCCCCGGCCACCCGGTCGGCGCGCAGCGCCACAACGGCTTCATGGCCGGCTACGGCCTGAAGGCGGCGGACGCCAAGAGCAACGAGCTGAGCAAGAGCGCCGAGATCGTCTGCATGGCCGACAGCTTCGGCGACCAGGCCAAGGGCCAGACGGCGATGGAGAACTGCCTGCAGAAAAATCCCGACATCAACGTCGTGTACACGATCAACGAGCCGGCCGCGGCCGGCGCGTATCAGGCGCTGAAGGCGGCGGGCAAGGAGAAGGGCGTCGTGATCGTCTCGGTCGACGGCGGCTGCGCCGGCGTCAAGAACGTCAAGGCCGGCGTGATCGCCGCGACCTCGCAGCAGTACCCGCTGAAGATGGCCTCGATGGGCGTCGAGGCCGGCATCGAGTACGCGAAGACCGGCAAGAAGGTCAAGGGCTACACCGACACCGGCGTGACCCTGATCACCGACAAGCCGATGGCCGGCGTCGACAGCAAGGACACCAAGGTCGGTACCGATCTCTGCTGGGGCAACAAGTAAGCGGCAGCCGCCCATCCATCCACCGGAGCCGCCCCCATGAGTGATTCCAAGACCTCGAAGTTGCCGCCCATCGCGACGCTCGGCCCGCTGATTGCGCTGCTGCTGGCGGTGATCTTCTTCTCGACGCAGAGCGACCGCTTCCTGTCGGTGCAGAACTTCTCGCTGATCCTGCAGCAGGTGATGGTGGTCGGCACGATCGCGATCGGCCAGACGCTGATCATCCTGACCGCGGGCATCGACCTGTCCTGCGGCATGGTGATGGCGCTGGGCGGGATCGTGATGACCAAGCTGGCGGTCGGCGCGGGCATGAACGCCTACCTCGCGATCGTCTGCGGGCTGCTGGCGTGCATGGCCTTCGGGCTGCTGAATGGGCTCCTGGTCACGCGCATCAAGCTGCCGCCGTTCATCGTCACGCTCGGAACGATGAACATCGCGTTCGCGATCACGCAGCTCTACTCGGGCGCGCAGACCATCACCGACCTGCCGCCGGCGATGACCTTCTTCGGCAACACCGTTTCGCTCGGGACCGCCGCGTTCAACTACGGCACCGTGTTCATGCTGCTGATGTACGCGTTCATGTGGTGGGGCCTGCGCGATACCCAGCCCGGCCGCCATGTCTACGCGGTCGGCAACAACCCGGAAGCGACCCGCCTGACCGGCATCCCGACCGACCGCGTGCTGCTCGGCGTCTACGTGCTGGCCGGCCTGTTCTACGGCATCGCGGCGCTGCTGTCGGTGGCGCGCACCGGCGTCGGCGATCCGAACGCCGGGCAGACCGAGAACCTCGACGCGATCACCGCGGTCGTGCTCGGCGGCACCAGCCTGTTCGGCGGGCGCGGCATCATCCTCGGCTCGCTGCTCGGCGCGGTCATCGTCGGCGTGTTCCGCAACGGCCTCACGCTGATGGGCGTGTCCTCGGTCTACCAGGTGCTGATCACCGGCGTCCTCGTGATCCTCGCGGTGACCACCGACCAACTTTCGCGCAAGGGAGCACGTTGATGAGCACCCCGAACCAATCTTCTCCGCTGGTGATGGAAGCCCGCGGCCTCGTGAAGCGCTACGGGCAGGTGACGGCGCTCGACGGCGCCGATTTCGAACTGCGCGCCGGCGAGATCCTCGCGGTGATCGGCGACAACGGTGCCGGCAAGTCCTCGCTGATCAAGGCGCTGTCCGGCGCGACGATCCCCGACGAAGGGGAGATCAAGCTCGACGGCAAGGTCATCCACTTCAAGAGCCCCGCCGACGCGCGCCGCGAGGGGATCGAGACGGTCTACCAGGACCTGGCGGTGGCGCCGGCGATGTCGATCTCCGAGAACCTGTTCCTCGGCCGCGAGATCATCAAGAGCGGCTTCGTCGCAAAGCTCCTGCGCATCATCGACAAGAGGAAGATGCTGGAGGAAAGCGTCGCACGCATGAACGACCTGAAGGTCGGCATCCGCTCGATGACGCAGGCGGTCGAGACGCTCTCGGGCGGGCAGCGACAATGCGTCGCCGTGTCGCGCGCGGCCGCGTTCGCGCAGCACGTGGTGATCCTCGACGAGCCGACCGCCGCGCTCGGCGTCAAGGAAGGCAACATGGTGCTGGAGCTGATCCGCCGCGTGCGCGACAAGGGCCTGCCCGTCATCCTGATCAGCCACAACATGCCGCATGTCTTCGAGATCGCCGACCGCATCCACATCGCCCGCCTCGGCAAACGTGCGTGCATCGTCAACCCGAAGACGATCAGCATGAGCGACACCGTCGCGGTGATGACCGGGGCCAAGCGGGCCGACGAGCTGCCGGCCGAATGCCTGGCGTGATGAGCGCTGCCGGCGCCGAGAGCAGGTTGCGGCCTCGGGGGTCCAACCATGTCGGCATGCGCCAGTTCAACGAGCGCGTCGTGCTGCAGGCGATCCGGCTGCACGGCAGCGTGCCGAAGGCCGAGATCGCGCGGTTGACGCGCCTGACCGCGCAGACGGTGCAGGTCATCATCGCGCGGCTCGAGGCCGACGGCCTCGTCACCAAGCTCGAGCCGGTGCGCGGCAAGGTCGGCCAGCCCTCGGTGCCGATGGCGCTGAACCCCGACGGCGCGTTCTCGATCGGCATCAAGATCGGGCGGCGCAGCATGGACATGCTGCTGCTCGACTTCACTGGCCAGGTGCGCGAGCGGCTGTCGCTCGACTACGAATTCCCCGACCCCGACACGCTGTTCGCCGAGATCGAGGCGCGCCTGCGCCACCTCACGCTGAGCCTGCCGGTCAAGCTGCGCGGGCGGCTGCACGGGGTGGGCGTCGCCGCGCCGCTGTCGCTCGAAGGCTGGCACGACGTGCTCGGCATCGGCCGCGCGCAGGCCGCCAAGTGGGCGGACATCGACATGCGCGAGCGCATCGCCGCGATGACCGAGCTGCCGGTCGAGTTCGTCAAGGACACCGCGGCCGCCTGCGTCGCCGAGCTGGTGTCCGGGCGCGGCCGCAACATCCGCAGCTTCCTGTACGTGTTCTTCGACACCTTCATCGGCGGCGGCCTGGTGATCGACAGCCAGCTGCGCGCCGGGCCGAGCGGCAACGCCGGCGCGGTCGGCTCGCTGCCGCTCGGCCTGGCCGGCGCGGGCCGTGCGCACGCGCCGGACCAGCTGCTGAGCCACGCGTCGCTGGTCAACCTCGAGGCGCGCTTTGCGGCCGCCGCGCTCGATGTCAACGCCGTCACCGACGCCCGCGCGATGCAAAAGCCCTGGTGGCCGCACACCGAGCGCTGGCTGCGCGACGCGGCGCCGGCGGTCGCGCTGGCCGCGAACAGCGCGGCCTGCCTGCTCGACCTCGACGGCGTGATCGTCGACGGCTCGTTCAGCCGGGAGCTGCTGCGCGCGACGCTGACCGCGATCAACCACGCGCTCGACCAGTACAGCTGGGAGGGCGTCGCGCGCCCGCAGGTGTTCGAGGGCACGATCGGCTCCGATGCGCGCGCGATGGGCGGCGCGCTGTTGCCGCTCTACGCCAACTTCGCGCCGGACCGCGAGTTGTTCCTGAAGCTCGGCGCATGACCTGCAGCGCTGCGGGGGCGCCGGCACAATGACCGCTCACCTGGAGAGTTGCCCATGAACCTCATCACCACGCCGACCGCACCGATCGCCGGCCAGCGCCCCGGCACCTCGGGCCTGCGCAAGAAGGTTGCGGTGTTCCAGCAGCCCGGCCACCTGGAGAACTTCGTGCAGTCGATCTTCGACGCGCTCGAAGGCTTCCAGGGCCAGACGCTGGTCGTCGGCGGCGATGGCCGCTTCCACAACGACGTGGCGATCCAGACGATCGTGCGCATGGCCGCAGCCAACGGCTTCGGCCGCGTGCTGGTCGGCCAGCGCGGCATCCTGTCGACGCCGGCGGCCAGCTGCGTGATCCGCAAGCATGTGGCGTTCGGCGGGATCATCCTGTCGGCCAGCCACAATCCCGGTGGCCCGGACGGCGACTTCGGCATCAAGTACAACACCGGCAACGGCGGTCCCGCGCCCGAGAAGATCACCGAGGCGATCTACGCCAACACCCAGCGCATCGCGCGCTACCTGACGACCGACACGCCCGATGTCGACCTCGGCACGCAGGGCAGCAGCCAAGTCGGTGCGATGCAGGTCGTCGTGATCGATTCGGTCGCCGACCATGCCGACCTGCTGGCATCGCTGTTCGACTTCGAGCGCATCGGCGCGCTGTTGCGCGGCGGGGCGTTCCGTCTCTGCTTCGATGCGATGCATGCAGTCACCGGCCCCTACGCGCACGAGATCTTCATCGAGCGCCTCGGTGCACCGGCCGCCAGCGTGATCAACGGCGTGCCGCTGCCCGACTTCGGTGGCGGCCACCCGGACCCGAACCCCACGTACGCCGAAGACCTGATCAAGGTCATGTTTGCCAGCGACGCTCCTGATTTCGGCGCCGCGAGCGACGGCGACGGCGACCGCAACATGATCGTCGGTCGCCGCTTCATCGTGACGCCGAGCGACAGCCTTGCGGTGCTGGCCGCGAACGCGCATCTGGTGCCCGGCTACGCGGGCGGGCTGAAGGGCGTCGCGCGCTCGATGCCGACCAGCGCCGCGGTCGACCGCGTTGCCGCGAAGCTCGGCATCGCGTGCTACGAGACGCCGACCGGCTGGAAGTTCTTCGGCAACCTGCTCGATGCCGGCCAGGTCACGCTGTGCGGCGAGGAGAGCGCCGGCACCGGCAGCGACCACGTGCGCGAGAAGGACGGCGTCTGGGCCGTGCTGTTCTGGCTCAACATCCTGGCGGTGCGCGGCGAATCGGTCGAGGCGATCCTGCGCGACCACTGGCGCACCTACGGCCGCAACTACTACTCGCGCCACGACTACGAAGGCGTCGACAGCGCGGCCGCGAACGGCCTGGTCGCTCACCTGCGCGAATCGCTCGCGACGCTGCCCGGCCAGGTCATCGACGGTGCGACGATCGCGAGCGCCGACGACTTCTCGTACACCGACCCGGTCGACGGCTCGGTCAGCAGCGCGCAGGGCATCCGGATCGGGCTGGCCGACGGCTCGCGGATCGTGTTCCGGCTGTCCGGCACCGGCACCGAGGGCGCGACACTGCGGGTCTACCTCGAACGCTTCGAGCCCGATCCGGCGCAGCACGCGGTCGAGACCCAGCAGGCGCTGGCGCCGCTGATTGCGCTGGCCGACACGCTCGCCGGCATCCGCGAACGCACCGGTCGAACTCAGCCGACCGTGATCACCTGAAACTCAAGCGCGGCGTCGTCGCCACTGTGCCGCGCAGATGGCGCCGAGCCCCCCGAGCAACAGCGCATAGCTGCTGGGTTCGGGCACCGGCGACACGTCGACGAATTCGAGGACGTAGACCAGAAACCGGGCGTCGGACGGCCCGATCAGGCTCGAGTTGGTCGCATGCACATGAAGGGTTCCGGATTCGGTCAAGGTGTCGGCCGTCGCGCCGCTCCGGGTCTGGAACGTGACGACCTCCTCGCTGATCGAAACGTAGGGGTTGGCCCCCCGCGGCTCGACCCGACCCACCACGATCTGGGCATAGGCCAACTCGTAGCCGGTCGGCTGTGGGCCGCAGTTCGGGAGCGTCTCGCCGGTGCAGAACTGGTAGGTCCGCAAGGCGGGCAGCCCGTCGTCGGCGAGCATGACCGTGTAGTCCCAGTACCAGTCGCGAGACTCGCCCGGCGGCACGACGATGTCGACGAGGCCGGTGTCGACACCGTAGGTCGAAGTGGTCGTTTGGAGGACGACCGGAACCTGTCCGTGCGGCGTCAGCGCCACCTTGGCGCTGGCGTTCGCGAGCGCGCTGGTGTTCGACGACAGCGCCGCGGCGACCGTCAGAAACAGCCCGATGGCCTTGTGCATGATGATCTCGTGAATGCGGATGCCGAAGCCGGCGGTCCGTTGACGGTACGGCAAAAGCACGGATGGACTTTGAGTTGCCTCAAGCTCTGCCGGCGGTCGCGGGCGTCAGCGTGAGCCGAACATCATCTGCCGCGCCAGCGCCGACTTGGCAGGCCCGATCAACTGCAGCGCAGCCAGCCCGAGACCGCGGGCCGCGCCGGCGCCGGGCAGCTTCCAGGTGAAGCTGCGGGCGAGGAAATCGGTCGCCGCGATCATCGCCCAGCGGTCGGGGCCGCGCTGCCATTCGAGACGGCGCAGCACCGCGTCGACATCCGGGTTGCGGGACAGCGCATGCACCAGCTCGAACGCATCGCGCAGCCCGAGGTTCAGGCCCTGGCCGGCGACCGGGTGCAGCGTCTGGGCGGCGTTGCCGATGCGCACCGTGCGGCCGTCGGTCAATGTGCGTTCGGCGCTGAGGCCGAGCGCGAAGTCCTTCAGCGGCGTGACCGACGCGATGCGGCCGGCGGCCGGGTGGAAGATGCTGTTGAGCACGGTCACGCGCTGCGCCGCGTCGAGCTCGCGCACCGGGTCGTCGTCGGTCGGCACGCACCAGACCAGGCCGGCACCGCCGGCCTTCAGCGGCAGCAGCGCGGCCGGGCCGTGGCGCGTGAAGCGCTCGAACGCGACGCCCTTGGCCCGCGTCGCGTCGTCCTCGAACGTCACCTGGCCGACCCACGCGGTCTGGCGGTAGTCGTGCCGGATCGTCGGGCGCTCGGTCACGCCCACGAGCTGGCGCGACGGGTCGGTGGTGAACACGCCGCCCTCGGCCACGATCGCCAGGTCGAAGCGCTCGGCGATGCCGGCATCGACCTCGATCCCATGCTCCAGGTTCTTCAGCGCCGCGACCGGCTGGCCGAAGCGGCTGTGCAGACGCTTCGGCGCCGCGGCCTCGGCCGCCAGCCACGCCTGCTGCAGGGGTGCCACGATGCTGCCGTAACTCAGCACCGCGCCGAGCAGCGGCACCGCCTCGTCGACCGCGCGGATGCGCAGCTCGGGTTCGCCCAGCAGATCGGCCAGCCGACCCGGCAGCGGCAGCATCGACGGCGGTTGCTGCGACACGTGGACCTCGAGGATCGGCTGCGCCAGCTCGGCGCGCCACGCGCCGAGCCGCTCGAGCAGCTGCACGCTGCCGAGCGACAGCGCCAGCGTGCGCGGGTCGCCGGACACGTCCTTGTCGACCGGGCGCGCGTCGAACAGCGTCACCTGCGAATCGGGCAGCGCGCGCGCCGCTTGCAGCGCGAGCGCCAGGCCGACCGGGCCGGCGCCGATGACCGCGATGTGGAGCGCTGTGACGGGTGGGGTTTCAGGCATGCGGACTCACCCGTTGCAGGGGGTTGAAAAAGGAGGCTCCGGCGTATTATTCGCCGCACCCGGATCCCCGGGGGTTCTGGAGGAGCGATCTGCCATGGCGCTGATGGATTTCATCAAGAAACAGTTCATCGACATCATCGAGTGGATGGAGACGGGCGACGGCACGCTCGCCTGGCGCTACCCGATGGCGGACCGCGAAATCCAGAACGGCGGCTCGCTGACGGTGCGCGAGTCGCAGATGGCCGTGTTCGTCAACGAGGGCAAGATCGCCGACGCGTTCGGCCCCGGCCGCTACACGCTGACGACCGCGACCTTGCCGATCCTGACTTACCTGAAGAACTGGGACAAGCTCTTCAAGAGCCCGTTCAAGAGCGACGTCTATTTCTTCAGCACGCGACAGCAGGTCGACCAGCGCTGGGGCACGACCCAGCCGGTGACCATCCGCGACAAGGACTTCGGCGCCGTGCGGCTGCGCGCGTTCGGCAACTACAGCTACCGGATCGCCGATCCTAAGCTGTTCCACACCGAGATTTCCGGCACGCGCGATACCTACACCGTGGCCGACCTCGACGGCCAGCTGCGCGGGCTGATGCTGCAGCACATCTCGGATGCGGTGGCCTCCAGCGGCGTCGCGTTCCTCGACCTCGCGGCCAACCAGGTCGAGTTTGCGAAGGCGCTGCTCGACGCGACCGCGCCGTCGTTCGCCGCGCTCGGCCTCAAGCTCGAGAGCGTGACGATGCAGAGCGTCTCGCTGCCCGAGGAGCTGCAGAAGATCCTCGACCAGAAGATCGGCATGGGCATGGTCGGCGGCGACATGGGCAAGTTCATGCAGTACCAGACCGCGCAGGCGATCCCGAAGTTCGCCGAGGGGGCGGCCAACGGCGGCGGCGTGGTCGGCGACGCGATGGGCCTGGGCGCCGGGGTCGCGCTCGGCCAGGTGATGGCCCAGCAGCTCGGCCAGGGCCTGAGCGCGAATGCGCCCGGGGCGCCGGCTGCGGCCGCCGGTGCTGCCGCGGCGGTGGGCGTGAAGCCCGAGGACGTGATGGCCACGCTCGAGAAACTCGGCGAACTCAAGACCAAGGGCATCCTGACCCAGGACGAGTTCGACGCGAAGAAGGCGGAGCTGCTGAAGAAGCTCGTCTGACCTGGCCAGCGCCCACTTGGCCACCGAACCGTCCCCGCAGCGCGCCTACCGCGCGGCGTGTCCCAACTGCGGCGCGCCGGTCGAGTTTCGATCGGCGGCGTCGGCGTTCGCCGTCTGCAGCTTCTGCAAGAGCACGGTCGTGCGCGAGGGCGACGCGCTGCGCAAGATCGGCGAGAGCGCCGAGGTCTTCGACGACTTCTCGCCGCTGCAGCTGGGCGCCGCCGGCACCTACCAGGGCGCGGCGTTCACGCTGGTCGGCCGACTGCAGTACCGCTACAGCGACGGCACGTGGAACGAATGGCACGTGCTGTTCGACAGCGGCAAGTCCGGCTGGCTGAGCGAGGACAACGGCCGCTACGTGATCGCGTTCGACGCGCCGCTGGCCGCCCCGGCGCCGGCGGCGGGCAGCCTGCGCGCCGGCGCACCGGTGCAGGTGGAAGGGCAGGCGTGGTCGGTCGCGTCGATCACGAGCGCCACGCTGCTGGCCGCGCAGGGCGAGCTGCCGCGCCGGCCGAACGGGGCCGGCAGCTTCGTCGTCGCCGACCTGCGCAACACCCGCGGCGAGGTCGGCACGCTCGACTACAGCGAACGCGACGCTCCCGGCTGGTCGATCGGCCGCTCGGTGGCGTTGAGCGAGCTCGCGCTGACCGGGCTCGCGGACGCGACCGAGAAGACGCTGAAGGGCAAGACCGTCGAATGCCCGAGCTGCGGCACCGCGCTCGAGATCAAGCTCGCGACGACCCAATCGATCGTCTGCACCCAGTGCCATGCGGTGGTCGACGTGTCGCAAGGCGTCGGCGGCGCGCTGCAGCATTACGCGCAGGCCAACGGCAGCGAGCCGCAGATCCCGCTCGGCAGCACCGGCACGCTCGCGCTCGGCAAGGCGGCGCTGCCGTGGCAGGTGGTCGGCTACGCCGAGCGCTGCGAGGTCGACCAGGGCGAAGGCGATGAGCAGACCGTCTGGCGCGAGTACCTGCTGTACCACCGCACCGAAGGCTTCGCGTTCCTGGTCGACGCGCAGGACGGCTGGAGCTGGACCGCGCCGCTGACCGGCGTGCCGTCCGGCAGCGGGCAGGTCGTGAGTTACCAGGGCGCGACCTACCGCAAGCTCTACGACTACACCGGCATGGTCACCTACGTGCTGGGCGAGTTCTACTGGCAGGTCACGCGCAACCAGCGCACGTTCAACAGCGACTACCAGGGCACCGGCAGTGCCGGCGCCAAGCGCCTGAACCGCGAGCAGACCGGCGACGGTGCGACGCAGGAGGTGGTCTGGTCGGGCGGCGAGACGCTGTCGGCCGAGACGGTGCTGAAGGCCTTCCGCCTCGCGCCCGACAAGAGCGCCGCGCTGCAGCGCGATGCGTTGCCGACGTCGCTGAACGGTGCGTCGCTGCTCGCCAAGATCTTCTTCTGGGCCTTCGTCGTGATCGTCGTGCTGATGCTGTTCCGTTGCAGCCGCGGCGGGAGGTCGTCCAATTGCGATGAGGTGCGCAGCACCTTTGGCGCGGCCTCGTCCGAGTACCAGAACTGCCTGAACAGCAACCGCAGCGGCGGCGGCTACTACGGCGGCACCGGCGGTTCGTTCGGTGGCTTCTCCAGCGGCGGCGGCCACAAGTAGCTTCACAGTTTTCGACAGGAGGTTCGCGATGAACGGAATTGAATGGCTGAAGCCCGGCGTGGTCGCCGGCTCGATCCTCTACGCGCTGATCGGCGTGGCGATCTTCTGGATCTGCTTCGTGATCGTCGACAAGCTCACGCCCTACGACCTGTGGAGCGAGATCGTCGAGAAGAAGAACGTCGCGCTGGCCATCGTCGTCGGCGCGATGTGCATCGCGATCGGGCTGATCGTCGCGGCCGCGGTCCACGGGTGAATCCAGCGCCGCGCCCGGCCGAGGTCGCGCTACTCGCGTCGGTCTTCGTCGTCGCGGCCTGCGGGCTGGTCTACGAGCTCGCGGCCGGCACGCTGGCGAGCTACCTGCTGGGCGACTCGATCCTGCAGTTCTCGACCGTGATCGGCGCCTACCTGTTCGCGATGGGCGTCGGTTCGTACCTGTCGCGCTTCTTCGAGCGGCAGCTGGTCGCGCACTTCCTGCGCATCGAACTGCTGGTCGGTCTCGTCGGTGGGCTGATGCCGGTGGCGCTGTTCGCGCTGCAGTCGCTCGCGAGCAGCTCGTTCCGCTTCGCGCTGTACGCGCTGGTGCTGCTGGTGGGCATCCTGGTCGGGCTGGAGATCCCGCTGGTGATGCGCATCCTGCGGCGCCACCAGCACGGCGGCATCGGCAAGCTCGTCTCGCAGGTGCTGACCTTCGACTACCTGGGCGCGCTCGCGGTCGCGGTCGCGTTCCCGCTGCTGCTGGTGCCGCACCTCGGGCTGATCCGCACCGGCGCGCTGTTCGGTTTGATGAACGCGGCGGTGGCAGTCTGGGCGCTGCTGCTGTTCCGCGGCGAGCTGCGCCGCTTGGGCGCGCACGCGCTCGCGTGCGCCGCGACGATCGCCGCGCTGCTCGCCGCATTCGCCGCGGCCGACCACGTGACCACTTGGGCCGAGGACCGCTTCTATGCCGACACCGTGCTGTTCAGCGAATCGACCCCGTACCAGCGCGTCGTCGTCACCGCCAGCCCGCAGGGCGTGCGCCTCTTCCTGAACGGCAACCTGCAGTTCCACTCGCGCGACGAGTACCGGTATCACGAGGCGCTGGTCCACCCGGCGATGGCGGCACACGGGGCGCCGAAACAGGTGCTGGTGCTCGGTGGCGGCGACGGCATGGCGGCGCGCGAGATCCTCAAGTACCCGAGCGTCGAACGGGTCACGCTGGTCGAGCTCGATCCGCGCATGACGCAGCTGTTCTCGATCCAGCCGCTGCTGCGCCAGTTGAACCGCGATGCGTTGCTGTCGCCGAAGGTGCACATCGTCAACGCCGATGCGTTCGGCTGGCTCGAGCAGGACGCCGGCCGCTACGACGTGATCGTGGTCGACTTCCCCGACCCCACCAACTTCTCGATCGGCAAGCTCTACACCTCGAGCTTCTACCGCCTGCTCGACCAGCACCTCACGGCGAGCGGCTACGCGGTCGTGCAGACGACTTCGCCGCTGATCGCGCGCAAGAGCTTCTGGACCGTCGCGACCACGCTGGAGGCCGCGGGCCTCGCGACCACGCCGTACCACGCGCACGTGCCGAGCTTCGGCGAATGGGGCTTCATCCTCGCGAGCCGCCGGCCGTTCCGGATGCCGACCGCGCTGCCCGCCGGCCTGCGCTTCCTGTCGCCGGCCGACCTGCCGACGCTGTTCAACTTCCCGCTCGACATGGCGCGCGTGCCGACCGAGGTGAACCGACTCTCCAACCAGGTGCTGGTGCAAACCTTCGAAGAGGAATGGGGCAAGGTGCACCAGTGACGTCGCCCGCGACGATCCGCCGCCGCACGCTGCTGGCGGGCGCCGCGCTCGCGCCGCTGGCGGCCTGCACGCGCGATGCGCCGGCCGCCTACGGCGGCGGCTGGATCGGCGCGAGCGCGCAGCGCGGGCACCGTGTGCGCGATCGGGACGCGCTGCTGCGCGCCGCACCGGCCGTGCAGCGCCGCGTCGGCGCGATCGTGGTCGGCGCCGGCGTGTCGGGCCTGGCCGCCGCACGCGCGCTGGCGCGTGCCGGTATCGACGACGTCCATGTGTTCGACCTCGAAGACGCGGCCGGCGGCAACAGCCGCGGCCACGCGATCGCCGGCATGCGTTGCCCGCTGGGAGCCCATTACCTGCCGGTGCCCGGCGAGCACGCGGTCGAGGTGATCGACCTGCTCGAAGCACTCGGCGTGCGGCGCACCGAGCAGGGCCGGGCGGTCTACGACGAACGGATGCTGTGCCACAGCCCGCAGGAGCGGCTGCACATCGAGGGCTTCTGGCACGACGGGCTGCTGCCGCCGATCGAGGCGCTGCCGCCGGCGCAACGCGCCGACACGCTCGCGCAGTACCGCCGCTTCGGTGCGGCGGTCGACCCGGCCGGTGCCGCCGGCGCGTTCGCGATGCCGACCGCGCGCAGCCCCTGGAGCGCGCAGCTCGGCGCGCTCGACGCGGTCACCTTCGCGGCGTGGCTCGACGCGCAGGGCCTGAACGCGCCGGCGCTGCGCTGGTACCTCGACTACTGCTGCCGCGACGACTACGGCGCCGGTGCCGCGCAGGTCTCGGCCTGGGCCGGGCTGCACTATTTCGCGAGCCGGCACGGCTTCCACGCGCCCGGTGACGCGGCGGAGGAGCGCGACGGCGTGCTGACCTGGCCGGAGGGCAATGCCTGGCTCGCGCGGCAACTCGCGCAGCCGCTGCGGGACCGGCTGCACACCGGTTGCGTCGCGCTGCGGGCCACCGAGGCGCGCGACGCGGTCGCAGTCGATCTGTGGAACGTGGCCGCGCAGCGCGGCGAGCGCTGGCAGGCCGCGCATGTGGTGATGGCGGTGCCGTTGTTCGTTGCGCAGCGGCTGCTCGCTGCACCGCCGGCCGCGTTGGCGGCGGCCGCTGCGGTGCCGCATGCGCCGTGGCTGGTCTCGAACCTGCACCTGGGCGAACCGCTGGACGAGCGGCCCGGCGCGCCGCTGTCCTGGGACAACGTGGTCTACGAGCCCGCGCGGGCCGAGCCCACGCTCGGCTACGTCGACGCGATGCACCAGAGCACGCGCAGCCTGCCGGGCCCGACCGTGCTGACCGCGTACTGGGCGCTCGGCGGCGATTCGCCCGCGCAACTGGCGGCGGCGCGCGCGCGGCTGCTGGAGCAGCCGTGGTCGACCTGGGCCGGCGCCGTTGTGGCCGATCTGGCGCGCGTCCACGCCGACCTGCCCGGCAAGCTGAAGCAGATCGACCTGATGCGCTACGGCCACGCGATGAGCGTGCCGGTGCCGGGCGTGCGCAGCAGCGCGGCGCTGCGCGCGCTGGCGGTGCCGCAGCGCCGCGTCCACTTCGCGCACACCGACCTGTCGGGCTACTCGGTGTTCGAGGAGGCGATGTACCAGGGCGCGCGCGCGGCGGCCCAGGTCGTCCGGCGCGACGCCGGCGAGTGAGCGGGCGGTCGCTCAGTCGTCCAGCGGTGCCGGCCGCGTCCGGCGGTCCATGCCGGACTGGGTGTAGAAGTCGCGCTTGGCCGCGAACATGCGGTCGTCGGCGCGCGACACCATCGCCTCGAGCCGCTCGCCGGCCTGCGCGGTCGCGCAGCCCATCGCCAGGCTGAGCACCGCGCCGGGGTAGTACTGGTTGTTCAGGTCCACCAGCGACTGAATGCGCTCGATCATCGCGGTGCCGGCGCGCTCGTCCTCGCCCGGCATCAGCAGCACGAACTCGTCGCCGCCGATGCGCGCAGCACAGGCGGGCTTGTCCGCCAGCTTGCCGAGCACCTCGCCGGCGCGACGCAGCAGCGCATCGCCCGCGGCGTGGCCGGCCTGGTCGTTGGTCGCCTTCAGCCGGTTCAGGTCGATCGCGACGATCGTCACCGGCCACGGGCCCTTGCGTTCCAGGCGGTGCAGTTCGTCCTCGAAGTACGCGCGGTTGCGCAGCTGCGTCAGCACGTCGTGCTTGCCCAGGTATTCGAGGTAGGCCTCGGCCTTCTTGCGCGCGGTGATGTCGATCAGCGCGACCTGCACCAGGCGCCAGTCGTGCTCCGCCCCGGGCAGCACCGAGAACTGCAACAGCACGTTGATCAGCTCGCCGTCGAGCCGGTAGTTGATGACCTCGCGGTGCTGCATCAGCTTGCCGTGCCACAGGTCGATCAGCTGCTCGGCGAACGGCGTGTGCATCTCGTCGCGGAACACCCGGTCGATGTTGCGCAGCAGCGTGTCCTTGTCGGGCGCGTGGAACATCTCGAGCGTGCGGCGGTTCACGTCGATCACGCGGATTTCCTGCATGCAGCGGGTCACGAACTCCGGGTGCACCTGCGTGAACACGCGAAAGTCCTCGATGCCGCGGGCACGCAGGTCGTCGAGCAGGCGCTTGATGGCGCTGAAGTCCTCGACCCACAGCGAGACCGGCGAATCCTCGAACAGGCCGCGCGCGTAGCGCTCCGATTGCGCGAGGCGCGCCTCGGCCCGGCTGCGCTCGGTGACGTCCTCGATCGCGACCAGCACGCGCGACCAGTCGTCGGCATGGCCGGGCAGCACGCTGCCGTTGACGAGGATGTCCAGGGGCTGCCCGTCCAGGGTGTAATTGACGGTCTGGCTGGCGAACGCGAGCTTGCCGTCCCACAACGCGACCAGCTCGTCGATGTGCGTCTCCAGCATCGCGTCGCGGAACACCCGGTCGAGGTTGGCCACCAGTTGCGCGGTGTCGGCGGCGCCGAACAGCGTCAGCGTGCGGCGGTTGACCTTCAGCACCTTCAGGCAGCGGCTGCACTCGGCCACGCGCGCGCGGTCGGCGTTCAGGTGCGCGCGCAGGTCGGTCACGCCGACGGCGCGCCAGGTCGCGAACAGCTCGTGCAAGGCACTGTAGTCCTCGAGCCAGAGCGACACGGGCGCGAGCTCGAACATCTCCTCGTAGTCGGTGGTCATGCGGCGTCGCGCATCAGCGCCTCGATGGCGCCGGCCTCGACCGGCACGCCGCGGCTGATCAGCTCGCAGCCGGTGTCCGTGACGACCGCATCGTCCTCGATGCGGATGCCGATGTGCCAGAAGCGCTCCGGCACGCCGAGCGCCGGGCGCACGTACAGCCCAGGCTCCAGCGTCACGACCATGCCTGCTTCGAGCAGGCGCGACGGCTTGGCGTGGATGGTGCGGCCGGCGCCATCGAGTCGCTCGACCGGCGCCTCGCCGAGCGAGAGGTACTCGCCCACGTCGTGCACGTCGCGACCCAGCCAGTGGCCGGTGCCGTGCATGTAGAACTGGCGGTAGGCGGTCGCGGCGATCGCGTCGTCGAGGCCGCCGACCACGTCGCGGTCGAGCAGCCCCGCATCCAGCATGCCTTGCGTGAGCACGCGCACCGCGGCGTGATGCGCGTCGAGGTGGCGCGCGCCGGGACGGGTGACGGCCGCCGCGGCCTGCTGCGCAGCGAGCACGATGTCGTAGAGCTCGCGCTGCGCCGGCGTGAATCGGCCATCGGCCGGGAAGGTGCGGGTGATGTCGCTCGCGTAGCCGTCGAGCTCGCAGCCCGCGTCGATCAGGCACAGCTCGCCGGCGCGCAGCTCGGCGTCGCTGGCGGCGTAGTGCAGCACGCAGGCGTTCGCGCCGGCCGCGACGATGGACGGGTACGCCGGGCTCTGCGCGCCGCGGCGGCGGAACTCGTGCAGCAGCTCGGCCTCGATCTCGTACTCGCGCACCGTGCCGTCCGGCGCGGCGCGGAAGCGTGCGGCCGAGAAGCGCATCGCGCGGGCGTGCGCGTCGGCGCTGATCTGCGCGGCGCGGCGCATCGTCGCGAGTTCGGCGGCGTCCTTGCGCACGCGCATCTCGGCGAGCAGCGGCGCGAGGTCGCGCACCGCAGTCGGCGCCTCGACCCCGCTGCGCGCGCGCGACCGCAGCGTCGCGAGCCAGCCGTCGATGCGGGGCACCACGCCCGCGCCGGGCTCGAACGGGAACCAGACCGCAGGCGCACCGGCGAGCCACTCGAGCATGAAGGCGTCGAGCGTCTCGATGTCGAACGCGCTGTCCACGCCGAGCGCAGCGGGCGCCGCGTCGACGCCGAGCCGCACGCCTTCCCAGATCTCCATCTCGGGGTTCTTCGCGCGGCAGCCGATCGCGCACGCGCCGCTCGCGTTCAGCACCAGCCAGGCGCCGGGCTCGTCGAAGCCGGTCAGGTGGTGGAACGAGCTGTCGTGGCGGTACGGGTGGTCGTTGTCGCTGTTGCGGTTGCGCTCGGGCGCGGTCGGGATGACGGCCACGCCGCCGCCGGCCGCGCGCAAGGCCGCCGCGAGTCGCGCGCGCCGCGCGGGGTAGACGGAGGAATCCATGCCCGAACTGTAGCCGGGCCACGCCGCGCCAGCGGCAGCGCGGTGCATCGGCTAACCTCGCCGCACTCTCGACACGAACATCGGAACACACCATGCAATACCGACGACTGGGCCGCAGCGGCCTGCAGGTCAGCGAACTCTCGCTCGGCTCCTGGGTCACGTACCACAATCAGGTGGACACGGCCGCCGCGACCGAGATGCTGGCCGCCGCGATGGACGGCGGCGTCAACTTCTTCGACAACGCCGAGGTCTACGCCAATGGCGAGAGCGAGCGCGTGATGGGCGCGGCGTTCAAGGCGCTGAAGTGGCCGCGTCTGAGCTACGTGGTCTCGACCAAGTTCTTCTGGGGGCTGGCGACCGAGGGCGCCGGCATCAACCGAAAGAACACGCTGAACCGCAAGTACCTGATGCAGGCCATCGACGGCTCGCTGCAGCGCATGGGTCTCGACCACATCGACCTGGTCTACTGCCACCGCCCCGACCCGGCCACGCCGATCGACGAGACGGTGCGCGCGATGAGCGACATGATCACGCAGGGCAAGGCGCTCTACTGGGGCACCAGCGAATGGAGCGCCGGCGAGATCCGCGCCGCGTGGGACATCGCCGACCGCCATCACTTGCACAAGCCGGTGGTGGAGCAGCCGCAGTACCACCTGTTCCACCGCCAGCGGGTCGAGAAGGAGTATTCGCGGCTCTACGACGACATCGGCCTGGGCCTGACGACCTGGAGCCCGCTGGCCAGCGGCCTGCTCACCGGCAAGTACAAGGACGGCATCCCGCCCGGCAGCCGCGGCGCGCTCGAGAACATGGGTTACCTCGCCAAGAGCCTGACCGACGCGAAGAAGCTCGCCGCCGTCGAGCAGCTGGCGCCGATCGCGGCGGAGCTGGGCTGCAGCGTCGCGCAACTGGCGATCGCGTGGGCCGCGAAGAACCCGCGTGTCAGCACCGTGATCACCGGCGCGTCGAAGCTGTCGCAGCTGCAAGCGAACCTGGGCGCGGTCGACGTGATCGCGAAGCTGACGCCCGAGGTGATGGCGCGGATCGACGCGATCAGCGCACCGATCGCGCAATGAACGCCACGCGCCCGGTCAGGGGCGCTTGAACACGCGCCACGCGTACCAGGCGCCGGTGCCCAGCAGCGCGACGACGCCGAGCCGGCGCGCACTGCGCAGGCTGCGGCGCAGTCCGAACGCCGGCGCCAGCCCGCCGACCAGCGCGGCGGCGGTGCGGTAGCGGCGCAGCAGCCTCAGCCCCAGCGCGAGCCAGCCGGCGGTGTTCGCCGGCAGCTGGTTCGCGCCGAACAGCGCCTGCCCGACGCCGCCGGGCAGCGCCGAGCGCAGCAGGTGCGGCACGCTCGCGGCCTGGCGCACGCGGCCCAGGTCGCTGCGCAGCATGCTGCGCTCGAAGGCGATGCGGGTGAGCAGCAACTGCTTGCGGGCGTCGCGGTCCATCATCGTCATCACGCGGTCCTCAAGGTCGCTCGGGCGCCGCGCTGGACGGCTCCGGAGCGGCCTCGCCGCGCATGAACGCGGCATCGTTGCGCAACTCGGTCAGCGTGTCGGCCAGCAGCGGCGGGTGACCCCGCAACCGCTCGCGCAGCCACAGCAGCACGGCGACGCCGGCCACGAGGTACACCAGCGCGATCCAGCCGAGCACCGCGTAGCCCAGCGTCGACCACAGCGCGAGGGCGATCCAGGCCGAGAGCGCCAGCGCCGCGCCGGCCAGCAGCAGCGCCGCGGCGAACGCAGCGACCAGCGTGAACACCAGCCGCGCGCGCGCTTCGCCGAGCTCGATGCTGGCCAGCTCGAGCCTGCTTTGCAGCATGCCGAACAGGCCGCCGCCGAGGCGCGTCAACGCCTCCAGCAGTCCCGGGTCGTCACGGCTCATTCGCGAGTCTCGGGAGCCGGATCAGCGACGGCCGATCAGCAGCCCGATCACGACGCCGACGCTGGCGGCGGCGACGATCGAGCGCCACGGGTTCTCGTGCACGTAGTCGTCGGTCGCGGTGGCGGCGGCCTTGCCCTTCTGCACGGCGGCGGACTGGGCGTCGTCGATCTTGGCGCGCAGCGCCTTCAGCTGCTGCATGGCCTTGGCGCGCAGCTCGGCAGCGCGTTCGCCGGTGCTGTTGGCGGCCTGGGTGAGCATGTCCTCGGCGCCGCTGATGGCGTCGTTGACGGCGGTCTGGGCGGCGTCCGAAATCTCGGCGGCGGTGGCTTTGGCGTTCATCGGGGGGTTCCTTCGTTCATGGCGCACACATCGACGGCCAGCCGCTGCGCTCGGTGCGGCCAGCCCGGGAGAAGGGTCCCAACGATCAGCAATCCTCGTGCCGCGCTCTCGTGTGATCCGGGGCGGCTGCTCCTGCAGCCATCATAGTGCGCGAATCGCGCGAATCAGCGAATCAGCGAATCAGCGATTCAACGTGTCCAACTGCGCCGGCGTGCCGACGTTCTCCCAGGCGCCGGCGTAGACCTCGGCCGTGATGCGCCGCTGGCGCATGCCGTCGAACAGCAGCGGCGCGAGCGCGACCTTGGTGCCGGGCACGACGCCGGCCACCAGCGCGCCGCGCATCAGTGCGAAGTTGGCATAGGTCCAGGTGCGGCCGTCAGGCCCCGGGCCATCGGCCAGGCCGTACCCGTCGGCGTCGAGGCCGAAGTCACCGCGGGGATGGAACGGCGGGTTCGGGACAAGCCAGAGGTGAGCCTGCGCGCTGCCCGCGGCGAAGCGCTCGACCGCCGCGGCGTCGAAGCCGAAGTCCGGCGCATGGATGTCGCCGGAGACGACCCAGAACGGCTCGTCCGTGTGGTCGACCAGCAGCGGCAGCGCCGTCGCGATGCCGCCGGCGGTCTCCAGCGCGCCGCCGAAGTCGCGGCCTTCCATCGAATAGCGCAGCGCCACGCCGAAGCGCGCGCCGTCGCCGAGCGCCGCGACGATCTGGTCCCCCAGCCACGCGGTGTTGACGACGATCTCGCGCACGCCGGCTCGCGCCAGCGCCTCGATGTGCCACTCGATCAACGGTTTGCCGCGCACCGGCAGCAGCGGTTTGGGCGTGTGGTCGGTCAGCGGCCGCATCCGCTGGCCGCGGCCGGCCGCCAGGATGATGGCCTTCATGACGACCCCTCGCGACCGCGTTCGAGCGCATGGCGTTCGACCCGGCCCGGCGCGAAAGCGGCCAGCAGCGCTTCGAGGAGCGCGTGCGCGCGCGCCGAGTTGTCGCCGCCAAGGTTGCAGACGTAGACATCCAGCGTCACGCCGCCGATCTCGGGCCAGGTGTGGACGGCGAGGTGCGATTCGGCCAGCAGCACCACCCCGGTGATGCCCACCGGCGCACCGGCCGGCACGCCGGGCGCCGGCGCGAAGCGGTGGAACAGTTCGGCGACCGGCTGCAGGCCAGCCGCCTGCACGGCGTCGACGCACACGCGGCGCAGCGCGTCGGGCTCGGTCATCGGCGCGCGGGCGACGGGGCAGTCGCGCAGGTCGGCGGTCAGGTGCAGTCCGTGCATCGCGCGGATTATCCCGGGCTCGCCGGGCGGCCGGCGAGCGCCCCGGGCCCGCCGACGGCCGCCCCTAAAATGGCGGGCTTTCCGCCCACCCGCAACGGACCCGCATGGCCACCCACTCCAACCCCACCAACGCGACCCTGATGGCCAACTCGATCCGCGCGCTCGCGATGGACGCGGTCCAGCAGGCCAATTCTGGCCACCCCGGCGCCCCGATGGGCATGGCCGACATGGCCGTCGCGCTGTGGGGCCGCCACCTGCGTCACAACCCCGGCAACCCGCAGTGGGCGAACCGCGACCGCTTCGTGCTCAGCAATGGCCACGCGTCGATGATCCTGTACGCGCTGCTGCACCTCACTGGCTACGACCTGCCGATGAGCGAGCTGCGCAATTTCCGCCAGTTGCACAGCAAGACGCCGGGCCACCCCGAGCACGGCCTGACGCCAGGCGTCGAGACCACGACCGGCCCGCTCGGCCAGGGCATCGCGAACGCGGTCGGCATGGCGCTGGCCGAGAAGCTGCTAGCGAAGGAATTCAACCGCGAGGGCCACGCCATCGTCGACCACCACACCTACGTGTTCCTGGGCGACGGCTGCATGATGGAAGGCATCAGCCACGAGGCGGCCGCGCTGGCCGCGGCGTGGAAGCTCGGCAAGCTGATCGCGCTGTACGACGACAACGGCATCTCGATCGACGGGCAGGTCAAGCCCTGGTTCGTCGACAACACGCCCGAGCGCTTCCGCGCCTACGGCTGGAACGTGATCGCCGAGGTCGACGGCCACGATGCGGACGCGGTGGACGCCGCGATCCAGCAGGCGATCGCGCAGGGCAGCGGCACCGCGCCGGGCGGCGGCAAGCCGACGCTGATCTGCTGCAAGACCGTCATCGGCCAGGGCTCGCCGAACCGCGCCGGCACGGCCAAGGCCCACGGCGAGGCGCTCGGCGCCGACGAGATCAAGCTGACCCGCGAGGCGATCGGCTGGACCCCTTTGCCCTTCGTGATTCCCGAGGAGTCGTACTCGCTGTGGGACGCGCGCCAGCAGGGCCTGGCCGACGAGACCGCCTGGGTCGACGCGTTCGCCGCCTACGCCAAGGCCTACCCCGAACTCGCGGTCGCGTTCGCGCGCCGCATGGACAACGAGCTGCCGAAGAACTGGTCGCAGACGGTGGTCGACGCCGCCGTCGCCGCGCAGACCAAGGCCGAGACCGTCGCCAGCCGCAAGGCCAGCCAGCTCGCGCTCGAGGCCTTCACGAAGGCGCTGCCCGAGCTGATCGGCGGCAGCGCCGACCTGACCGGCTCGAACCTCACCAACACCAGCAGCACCGCGCCGTTCCGCCTCGAGGCCGACGGCAGCTCGAACGGCGGGCGCCACATCAACTACGGCGTGCGCGAATTCGGCATGGCCGCGGTGATGAACGGCATCGCGCTGCACGGCGGGCTGATCCCGTACGGCGGCACCTTCCTCACCTTCAGCGACTACAGCCGCAACGCGATCCGCATGGCCGCGCTGATGAAGCAGCGCGTCATCCACGTCTTCACGCACGACAGCATCGGCCTGGGCGAAGACGGGCCGACCCACCAGTCGATCGAGCATGCGGCGTCGCTGCGGCTGATTCCGGGGCTGGACGTCTGGCGCCCCTGCGACACCGCCGAGACCGTGATCGCCTGGGCCTGCGCAATCGAGAACACCGGCCGCCCGAGCGCGCTGCTGCTGTCGCGCCAGAACCTGCCATACGCGCCGAAGAAGTCGCTCGACGGCATTTCCAAAGGTGGCTACGTGCTGGCGGAGCCGAGCGAGGTCGGCCTGAACAAGAAGGCGCAAGCGGTGATCCTCGCGACCGGCTCGGAAGTGCAGCTCGCGCTGCATGCACAGCAGGAGCTCGCCAAGCGCGAGAACGGCGGCATCGCCGTCACGGTGGTCTCGATGCCGTCGACCACGGTGTTCGACCGCCAGACCGAGGCCTACAAGACCAGCGTGCTGCCCAAGGGCGTGCCGCGGATCGCGGTCGAGATGGGCGTGACCGGCGGCTGGTGGAAGTACGGCTGCGCGGCCGTCGTCGGCATCGACACGTACGGCGAATCGGCGCCGGCCCCGGTGTTGTTCAAGCACTTCGGCTTCACGACCGAGAATGTCGTGGCCACAGTCCGTCAGGCGCTCGGCAAGCGCTGAAGCGCGAATCGGCTCGCGATCGAATTTTTCCCCGACGCACCCGCGTCCTTTCCCTGTAGAAGTCGACTGAGACAACGACCATGACCCCGAGCCGATACGCCGCCCCGATCCGTGCCACCCTGGCACTCCTCGCCACCGCCGCCGCGCTGGCCACCGCGCCCGTTGCGGCGCAGACGCTGACCTCCATCAAGGTCGAGCCCGCGATCGCGCGCGTCGGCCAGCCGGTCACGCTGACCGCGCAGTTCGACATCAGCAAGGGCCTGAACTGCAATGTGCGTGTGCGCTTCGGCGACGGCGTGCAGGACGACTTCAAAGTCAACCAGGAGAAGGACGCGACGATGGTGATGACGCACGTCTACCAGAAGCCGGGCGACTACACGGTCGATGTCGAGCCGCGCCGCGCATTGCCGCTGCTGGGATGCCTGGGCGCGCAACTGCATGCCAAGGTCGCCGTGGCGGCGGCTGCACCTGCCGCCGCACCGGCCAAGGCTGCGGCACCGCAGCGCTGCCCGGACGGCTGGACGCTGGTCGCCAAGAGCGTCAACAAGAAGACCGGCGCGTTCCAGTGCAGCGCCAAGCCGAATGCCGTCGCGCCGGCGACGCGCCCGGCCTGCCCGGGCGAGCTGACCTACGTGGAGAATCTGAAGAAAGGCCAGATCGGCTGCCGTCCCTGACCGCCGCCGGCGCCATGCCCCGCTTTCCGAACCCTGAGTCCTCCAAGGAGATTTTCAAATGACCATCAAGATCGGCATCAACGGCTTCGGCCGCATCGGGCGCATGGTGTTCCGCGCCGCCATCCAGAACTTCGAGGAGATCGAGGTCGTCGGCATCAACGACCTGCTCGAGCCCGAGTACCTGGCCTACATGCTGCAGTACGACTCGGTGCACGGCCGTTTCAAGGGCACGATCGCGGTCGACGGCAACACCCTGATCGTCAACGGCAAGAAGATCCGCCTGACGCAGGAACGCGACCCCGCGAACCTGAAGTGGGCCGACGTCGGCGCGGACATCGTCGTCGAGGCCACCGGCCTGTTCCTGACCAAGGAGACCGGCCAGAAGCACATCGATGCGGGCGCGAAGAAGGTGATCATGTCGGCGCCGTCGAAGGACGACACGCCGATGTTCGTCTTCGGCGTCAACGACAAGACCTACGCCGGCCAGACGATCATCTCGAACGCCTCGTGCACGACCAACTGCCTGGCGCCGGTCGCGAAGGTGCTGCACGACAAGTGGGGCATCAAGCGCGGCCTGATGACCACCGTGCACGCGACTACCGCGACGCAGAAGACCGTCGACGGCCCGTCGAACAAGGACTGGCGCGGCGGCCGCGGCATCCTCGAGAACATCATCCCGTCGTCGACCGGTGCGGCCAAGGCCGTCGGTGTCGTGATCCCGGAGCTGAACAAGAAGCTGACCGGCATGTCGTTCCGCGTGCCGACCTCCGACGTCTCGGTGATCGACCTGACCGTCGAACTGGTCAAGGAAGCGAGCTACAAGGAGATTTGCGCCGAGATGAAGGCGCAGTCCCAGGGTGCGATGAAGGGCGTGCTCGGCTATACCGAGGACAAGGTTGTCTCGACTGACTTCCGCGGCGAATCGATGACCTCGGTGTTCGACGCCGAGGCCGGCATCGCGCTCGACGGCACCTTCGTCAAGGTCGTGTCCTGGTACGACAACGAGTGGGGCTACTCGAACAAGGTGCTCGAGATGGTGCGCGTCGTCGCCAAGTAAGCGGCAGCAGCAACGAGAAGGGCGCCCGAGGGCGCCCTCTTTCATGGCCGATCGAACCGCGTTCGCTCAGCGCCAGTGCCGCCCGCCGCGCCAGCCGCCGACGTAGCCGATGCCGAAGCTGATCGACGGCGCGCCGTAGTAGTACGGCGCAGCGGGGTAGTAGTAGACCGGCGGCGGCAGCGGGTCGTAGTAGACCGGCTGCGGCTGCGGCTGCGGCGGCGCGGGCTCGGCGCTCGCCACCGGTGTGTCGTAGGTCGGCACCGGGGTCGACATCACCGGCGCGGGGACGGCGTTGCCGTTCACATCGGCCGGCTGCACGCTGACCGCCAGCCGCTGCCCCGGGTCGCGCGCCAGCCGCGTGCTGTAGCGCTGGCCGGCGTAGTCGTACATCACGTCGTAGCCGACGATGCGGTTCTCGTAACGCGTGGCGGTCTGGCAGCGCCGCACCGGCACCGCGGTGGCCGGCTGGCCATCGGCCTCGATCTGGTTGCCGATCACGGACCCTGCGACGGCGCCGATCCCGGTGGCGGCCGCGCGCCCGAAGCCGCCGCCGACCGTGTGGCCAAGCAGCCCGCCGGCGATGGCGCCGACCACCGCGCCGGCGCCGCTGGGCGCGGGTTGCACGAGTTGCTGCGCGTCGCTGCAGTTCTGCCGCTGCACCGGGACGGTGGCGGTGACGGGCGTCGACGAGACGACAGTGGCGTACTCGGCCGCAAAGGCCGCGGGTGCGGCGCACGCCGCACCGATTGCGGCGGCGGCCAGCAGTGGGTGAAGGGCTTGGCGCATGGTCTGGCTCCTGAGTGGATCGAGGGGTTCGCAACCCCGGCGATCAAAGCATACGCGCCGGCCTGAATGCATTCGCGTGCGCGGCGTAAAGAAGCGTTGCCATGAGGGCGCAAGCGTGTGTTGTTGACAAAACTTTTCGGCCGGTCACTGGGCGGAAATTCACCTCCTGCGACGCCCGGGCCCAATCGTGGACCCGCTGCCGGGAGCGGGCGGCTTCGTGTGAAACCAAACTCCAAAGGACGTGTGACGTGAAGAATTCAAAGTGGTGGCCGTGGGTCGGCGTGGTGGTGTTGGGCGCCCTGCTGTCCGGTTGTGGCGGCAGCGGCGGCGACTCGTCGGGCAACGCTTCCCTGCGCGTGGCGAACGCGACGCTGACCCACGCGTCGCTCGACCTGCTGGTGAACGCGTCGTCGTCCGCTGCCACCGCGATCGCCAGCGACACCACCAGCGCGTACGTCACGCCGGCGAGCGGCAGCGTCACACTGCAGCTCAACGACGCCGGCTCGAGCACCGCACTGGCCACCACCGTGCCGACGCTGACGGGCGGCAACCATTACACGCTGCTGGCCTATGAGTCGGGCGGCGCGGTCAAGACCGTGGTGCTGAACGAGGACTACACGCTGCCCGCGTCGGGCGCCGCGCAGCTGCGCGTCTACGACGCCGCGCCCGAAGCCGGTGCGATCGACATCTACGTGACCGATCCGTCGACCGACCTCGCGACCGTCTCGGCCCCGACCGTGAGCCTGGGCAGCGCCACCGGCAACCAGACCACCTCGCTGCTGACCTACAGCCCCGGCACCTACCGCGTGCGCGTCACCGCCGCCGGCAGCAAGACCGACCTGCGCGCGGACATCCCGAACGTCGTACTCGAAAGCCAGCAGATCGCCACGGTCGCGCTGACGCCGACCGTCGGCGGCTCGCTGATGAACGGCTCCACGCTGATCCAGCAAGGCACCTACAGCGCCGCGCGCAACACCAACACGCGGGTGCGTCTGGCGGGCGCGGTGGCCAACGGCGTCACCGTCGCGGCCTCGACCGGCAGCACGCCGATCGACAGCGGCGTGTCGCCGACCTTCGGCTTCGCCTACACGCTGGTGCCGGCAGGCAGCGCGCTGAACATCACCGTCGGCGGGCAGTCCGTCGGTGCCCCGGCGACCGCGCTGGCCGCGGGTGCCGACGTGACGCTGCTGGTCTACCAGGACGGCGGTGCTGCGGTCGCCAGCCTGATCGCCGACGACAACCGTGCCCCGACCGACGCCACCACCGTGAAGCTGCGCATGCTCAACGGCGTGACCGGCGGGCCGGGCGCGCTGACCCTGACCGCGAACAACGCGCCGGTCGGCGTGGCGATCCAGCCCGGCGCCGCCTCGGGCTACGCCAGCATCGCCGGCAGCACCACTGCGACGGCCTTCGGACTCGTTTCGTCGAGCGTCAACATCCCGGCGCCGACGCCCGGTACCAGCCCGCTGACGGCGAACAAGGTCTATTCGGTGCTCGTCGGCGGGACCGCCGCGGCGCCGCAACTGCTGATTCGCTAGGGCGCGAAAACACGGGCGAAAGCGTGCGTTTTGCGCGGTTTGGGGGCGCACGGCTGCCTCTACACTCGGGACGCAATTCCCAGGTGACCTGTTCATGAAGACGCTTTCCCGCCGTCGCCCCGCTTGGGCCGTTTCCCTTTTGGCGCTCGTGTGCGTGTGCGCGTCCGCGCTGCCCGGTGCGGGCACCGAACGGGGGCCGAAGCCGCGTGGGTCCGCTGCCCGCACGGTCGTCGACGCGCCCGAGAGCGAGGCCCGCGTCATCGTCAAGTACAAGCAGGATGCGGTGCTGATGCGCGCCGCCTCAGCTGCGAACGCGCCGGCGCAGCACGCCCAGGTCTTGTCGGCGCGGCTCGGCATGACCCTCACCGACGGCCGCACGATCGGCTCGGACATGCAAGTGCTGAAGGCCCGTGGCCTCGGCTCCAAGGCGCTGGCCGACCGGTTGGCCGCGCAGGACGATGTCGAGTTCGCCGTTGTCGATGGCCGCAAGCATGCGCTCGCGGTCCCGAACGATCCGCTGTACGCGGCCAGCGCATCAACCAATCCCACCGTCGGCCAGTGGTACCTGCGCCCGCCGACCAGCGCGACGATCGTCGACGCGACCAGCGTCGTCTCGGCGATCAATGCCGAAGGGGCCTGGGCCATCACGAACGGTAAGCGCCGAGTGGTGGTGGCGGTGCTCGACACCGGGGTGCGCCTCGACCATCCCGATCTGGCGCCCAAACTGCGGCCAGGCTACGACTTCATCGGCAATGTGCCGACCGCGAACGATGGCGGTGGGCGCGACAGCGATCCGAGCGATCCTGGCGATGGCGTGACCTCAGCCGATGTGGGGGTGGTCAGCGGCTGCACCGCGGCCGACATCGGTTCGAGCACATGGCATGGCACTCAGACGGCGGGACTGATCGGAGCGGCCACCAACAACGGCATCGGCATGGCGGGCGCCGGCCGCGACGTGATGCTCCTGCCGGTGCGCGTGCTCGGCAGGTGCGGTGGCTTCGATTCCGACATTCAGGCCGCGATGCTCTGGGCGGGTGGCGTCGAGAGCATTCCGTACGAGAACCCGAACCCCGCGAAAGTGATCAATTTGAGTCTCGGCTCGACTGGAGCCTGCAGCGCCGACTACCAGAGTGTGATTCAGCGGCTGACCCTGAAGGGAGTTACGGTGGTGGTCGCTGCCGGCAACGACGGTCTTGCGGTCGGCACGCCGGCCAACTGTCCCGGCGTGATAGCCGTCGCCGGCGTCCGTCATGCCGGGACCAAGGTCGGCTATTCCGACCTCGGACCCGAGGTCGCGATCGCGGCGCCGGCCGGCAACTGCGTGAACCTGAGCGGCAACTGCCTGTTCCCGCTGCTGACCACCAGCAACAGCGGCGACATCGCCCCGGTGGCCGGCGAGGCCGGTGCGATCTACACCGACACCGGCGCGAACGCGTCGCTCGGAACCAGTTTCTCGGCGCCCCTGGTCTCGGGCACGGTCGGGCTCATGCTGTCAGCGAACCCGACGCTGACGCCGGCGCAGGTGCTTGAAAGGCTGAAGGCGACCGCACGGCCGTTCCCGGCCACGGGCGCTGGCCCCGGCGTGACGGCCTGCACCGCGCCGACCAGCGTTGCGCAGGGCAGCGAGTGCTACTGCACCACCAGCACCTGCGGCGCCGGCCTGCTCGACGCCGGGGCGGCGGTCGCCAACGCGGCGATCCTGAATGCGAACATCGACACCGCCACCACCAGCGTCGGCCTCGCGACGCCGATCGCGGTCGATGGCGGCAGTTCGAGTGCCGCGGCCGGCCGCACGGTGATCGGCTACGCGTGGAGCATCGTCTCCGGCACCGACATCGCCGCGTTGACCAGCGCCAACAACGCCGCGAGCGCAACGCTGCAGTTCAGCGCCTATGGCAGCGCGACCGTGCAGCTGACCGTGACCGATGACGCCGGCGCGACCGACACGACCCAGGTGGTGCTGACGGCGCCGTCTCCCGTCATCACGCCGCCCGCGTCGAGCGGCGGTGGCGGCGGCGGAGGCGGCGCGCTGCAACTGGGCTGGTTGTTCGCGTGGCTCGTCGGCGTGGGCGCGACCGCGCTCGTCACGCCTCGCCGATCGCGGCGCTGAGCGCGACGCTCAGGCGCCGGTCGTTCGCGCGCAGGCGGCAAACGACTGGCCGCTCGCGGCCAGGTGGAGCTTCGCAGCCTGCGCGGCAATCGCGGGGTTGGCACCATCCACGCGCAGCCAGAAGCGCCCGACCGCCGGAGCGAGTTCGACGACCCGGGCGGTGCGGATGCCTTGCTGGCTGAACTGTTCGAGGGCCCGCGCGGCCGCGTCGGGATTGTCGAAGCGGCCGAGCGACAGGCCCGGCGCGAGCGTCGCGCTGTCACGGATCTCTTCGTAGGGCAGGCGGCGGCGCCTGAGTTCGTCTTCCTTCTTCGTCATCGCGTCGCGGCCCGCATAACGGCCCATGTACACCATCCAGCTGCCCGGCTGGGTGGTCTTCACCGTCGCGACGCTCCCCGCCGGCAACGCGGCCTGGGCAGCAGAGCGCACGGCGTCCAACTCGGCTTCGGCGAACGGACCCGCCTCGAGGCAGGCGGCGGCCGCACCGACGCTGGCGGCACTGGCGGCACCTGGCGGCAGCACGCGAATGATCTCGGGCCGCACCTGGCGCAGCAGGCGCTCGGGCTCGCGCTCGCTGCCCGGTCGCCAACCGACGGCCTCGAGCCAGCCCTGTGACCAGCCGAAGAAGAGCAGGTTGGCCAGCAGCAGCAATCCGACGATCACGCGCAGCATCGCTGTCGCCTCACTGCGGTGCCGGCCGCACGCTGACTTCGCCGCTGGCGATGCAGCTGATCGCGCCGTCCGCGCCCTGCACCTGCAGCGCGCCGTCCGGCGCGACGCCGCGCGCGGTGCCCTCCGGCAGCTCCTTCAGCGTCGTCGTGACGGCGCGCCCGTCCAGGATGTCCCGTGCCGCGAAACGTGCGGCGAACGCGGCGAAGCCGTCGCGCTCGAACTGCTGCAGCGCCAGCACCAGCGGCCGGGCGACGCTCGCGAGTACCGCGGGGGCCGTGACGGCCGTGTCGAGCTCCTGCAGCGACGCGAAGCCGGTGCCGGCCGCGCCCGCAGCTAACGGCAGCACGTTCAGGCCGATGCCGATGACCGCGCGCCGCGGACCGCCGCCGGCGGCGATGCTCTCGATCAGCACGCCGCCGAGCTTGCGGCCGTGGTCGCTGTCCATCAGCCAGAGGTCGTTCGGCCACTTCAGGCCGATGCGAGGCGGGGCGTCCGGGGTCGGCTCGAGCGCCTCGCACAGCGCCACGCCGACGGCGAGCGACAAGCCCGACCAGTCCGCGCGCGCGATCGGCAGCGCCAGCGAGAAGGTCAGCGACGCGCCCGCCGCGGACTGCCACTCGCGACCCTGGCGTCCGCGACCGCTGGTCTGCTGCTCGGCGACCAGCAGGCAGGGATGCAGATCGACCGCGCGGCGCCCGAACGCGGCGCTCTCGACACTGCATCGAACCTGGACGTCGCCGTCGGTCTCGCCGCTTTGGCCGCGTCGTGGCGGTACCGCGCGGCCGCGCTCGAGCAAGACGCTGTTGGTCGAGCCGGTCCGCGGCAGCACCTCGATGCTGATGTCCGGCAACAGCGGGACCAGCTGCTCCCACAGCGCTTCGGCCTCCCAGCGGATCGGTTGCTCCGGCATCGCGCGTCGGCGGCTCATCCGCGCTTCTTCGGCGCGAGCATCGTGCCGCGGCAGCCCTTGGTGCCGCAGCGGCACTCGAACTGCTTCTTGAGCTTCTTGGTGTACGGCTCGTCGATGATCAGGCCGTAGTCGTAGAACAGTTCGGTGTCGGGCGGGATCGCGCGCAGTGCCTTGATGAAGATGCGGCCGTCGATCTCGTCGGCCTCGCAGTTCGGCGTGCACGCGTGGTTGATCCAGCGCGCGGCGTTGCCGCCGTACTTCGCGTCGATCACGTGCTTGTCGTCGACGTGGAAGTAGAACGTGTGGTCCGGGTCCTTCGGGTCGTGCGGGTGGCGGCGCAGCGCCTCCTTCCAGCTGATGACCTCGCCGATGTACTCGATCAGCACCTCGCCCTTCTTGAGCTTCACGGTGCTGAACACGCCCTTGCCGTGCACGCCGGACTTGCGCACCTGGATGCGCTTGCCCGCCTTCTTCGGCGCGGTCGTCGATTCGGGGGTGCTGGCGGCGCTGTCTTGCGTCATCGGATTCTTTATGTACATTGAAATCATGGGTGCGCGCGTGTGTGTGCGTGTGCGTGTACGTGTGCGTACACGTGCGTGCATGCGCGCGAGAAGCCCGGATTGTATTGATGCGTGGGGCGAGCCCCGCGCGAACCGAGAAGAAACATGACCAAGTCACTGATCATTGCCGAGAAGCCATCCGTCGCCCAGGACATCGTGCGCGCCCTCACGCCCACGGCCGGCAAGTTCGACAAGCACGACGAATACTTCGAGAGCGAGGGCTACCTGGTCACGTCCGCGGTCGGCCACCTGCTGGAGATCAAGGCGCCGGAGGAGTTCGACGTGAAGCGCGGCAAGTGGAGCTTCGCGAACCTGCCGGTGATCCCGCCGCACTTCGAGCTGAACCCGATCGACAAGAGCAAGGGGCGCCTGGGCGCGATCGTCAAGCTCGTCAAGCGCAAGGACGTGAGCGAGCTGATCAACGCCTGCGACGCGGGCCGCGAGGGCGAGCTGATCTTTCGTCTGATCCAGCAGCACAGCAAGAGCAAGCACCCGGTGCGCCGCCTGTGGCTGCAGAGCATGACGCCGGCCGCGATCCGCGACGGCTTCGAGCACCTGCGCAGCGACAAGCAGATGCTGCCTTTGGCCGACGCCGCGCGCTGCCGCAGCGAGGCCGACTGGCTGGTCGGCATCAACGGCACGCGCGCGATGACGGCGTTCAACTCGCGCGACGGCGGCTTCTTCCTGACCACGGTGGGCCGGGTGCAGACGCCCACGCTGTCGATCATGGTCGAGCGCGAGGAGAAGATCCGCAAGCACGTGGCACGCGACTACTGGGAGCTCAAGGCCACCTTCGCCGCGCAGGCCGGCGAGTACGAGGGCAAGTGGTTCGACCCGAAGTGGAAGAAGAACCCCGACGACCCGGAGTTGCGTGCCGACCGCCTCTGGAACGAGCGTGACGCCAAGGCGATCGCCGACGCCGCGCGCGGCCAGCCAGCCAGCGTGACCGAGGAGGCCAAGCCCAGCACGCAGAGCTCGCCGGGCCTCTACGACCTGACGACGCTGCAGCGCGAGGCCAATTCGCGCCTGGGCTTTTCGGCCAAGACGACCCTGTCGATCGCGCAGGCGCTGTACGAGAAGCACAAGGTCCTGACCTACCCGCGGACCGACAGCAAGCACCTGCCGGAGGACTATGTCGACGTCGTCAAGCAGACGATGAAGATGATCTCGACCGAGGACATGCCGGGCCCGCTGCGCGCGCTGTCGGTGCACGCGAAGACGGCGATCAAGGAAGGCTACGTCAAGCCGAACAAGAAGATCTTCGACAACGCCAAGGTCTCCGACCACTTCGCGATCATCCCGACGCTGCAGGCGCCCAAGAGCCTGTCCGAGATCGAGGCCAAGCTGTACGACATGGTCGTCAAGCGCTTCATGGCGGTGTTCTTCCCGCCGGCCGAATTCATGGTCACGACGCGCATCTCCACCGTCAAGGTGCAGGACAGGGAACACAAGTTCCAGACCAACGGCAAGGTGATGGTCAAGCCGGGCTGGCTGGCGGTCTATGGCCGCGAGGCGCAGGAAGACGATGCCAACCTTGTCGCCGTGGCACCCGGCGAGATCGTGCGCACCGAGGACGTGGCGGTCAACGCATTGAAGACCAAGCCGCCCGCACGCTACACCGAGGCGACGCTGCTGAGCGCGATGGAAGGCGCCGGCAAGCTGATCGACGACGACGAACTGCGCGAGGCGATGCAGGAGAAGGGCCTGGGCACGCCGGCCACGCGCGCTGCCATCATCGAAGGGCTGATCTACGAGAAGTACATCCACCGCGACGGCCGTGACCTGGTGCCTGGCGCCAAGGCGTTCCAGCTGATGACGCTGCTGCGCGGCCTCGGCGTCGAGGAGCTGACCCAGCCCGAGCTGACCGGCAACTGGGAGTTCAAGCTCGCCGAGATGGAGAAGGGCCGGCTCGAGCGCGAGGCCTTCATGGCCGAGATCGCCGGCATGGCCGAGCGCATCGTCAAGAAGGCCAAGGAGTACGACCGCGACACCATCCCCGGCGACTACGCGACGCTGAAGGCCGCGTGCCCGAACTGCGGCGGCGTCGTCAAGGAGAACTACCGCCGCTTCGCGTGCACGGGCATCCCGGGCAAGACCGAGGGCTGCGGCTTCTCGATCAGCAAGATCCCGGGCAGCCGCGCGTTCGAGCTCGACGAGGTCGAGACCTTCCTGACGGCGAAGAAGATCGGCCCGCTCGAAGGCTTCCGCTCCAAGGCCGGCTGGCCGTTCACCGCCGAGCTCAGGCTCGCGTTCGACGACGAGATCAAGAACTGGAAGCTGGAGTTCGACTTCGGCGAGGACGCGAAGAAGGACGGCGAATCCGGCGAGCCGATCGACTTCTCCGCGCAGGAATCATTGGGCGCGTGCCCGAAGGACCAGGGTCGCGTCTTCGAGCACGGCAGCAGCTACGTCTGCGAGCACGCGGTCGGCGCCCACGTGACCTGCGACTTCAAGAGCGGCAAGATCATCCTGCAGCAACCAGTCGCGCGCGAGCAGATGAGCAAGCTGCTGGAGACCGGCAAGACCGACCTGCTCGAGGGCTTCGTCTCGAACAAGACGCGCCGCAAGTTCAAGGCGCGCCTCGCCTACGACAAGAAGGAAGGCAAGGTCACGTTCGAGTTCGAGCCGCGCGCGCCGCGGGTGCCGGCAGCGGCGAAGAAGGCTGCGGCGAAGAAGACGGCTGCGTGACGTCGACATGAGCGCGACATGACCGCGGGCTGGCCCTGCCTGTCGGTGCACGGCCAGACGCCGTGGCTGGCGGTCAGCGTCCAGCCGAATGCGAAGCGCACCGCGGCCGACGGGCTGCACGACGGCACGCTGCGCGTGCGGCTGGGCGCGCCGCCGGTCGACGGCAAGGCCAATCAGCTGCTGATCGACTGGCTCGCCGGCGAGCTCGGCCTGCCGAAGCGGGCGGTCACGCTGGTGCGCGGCGACGCGTCGCGGCGCAAGTGGCTGGCGATCGACGCGCCGCGCGAGCGCGTCGAGGCCTGGCTCGCCGCCACGGTCTCCGTCACCGTCACGGCAGGCACATCACCGACGCCGTCGCCACCAGTTCGTTGAACAGCGCCATCGAGACCTTGCCCGACACCGCGTACGGGTCGAGCACGGCGGCCTCGGAGTACTTCAGCAGCAGCGCCGGGTTGAGCCGGCTCATGTTGACCTGGCCCATCGCCCAGCCGGCGAAGCTGCGCTCGTCGATCTCTTCGTAGCTGAGCAGCACCACGTCCTGGTGGCGCGGGTCCTGGGCGATGCGGTTGTAGAGCTTGCTCACCTGGCCGCGGCCGCCTTCGAGCACCTGCAGGAAGATCTCGCCGGAGAAGCACAGCACGCCGGTCACGCCGACGGCCGGGTTGTTGTGCGTGGACTTCTTCAGGATCGCGTTCAGCACCTCGGGGCGCACCGTTTCGGTGGCGCGGCTTGCGTACATCAGTCGGACCAGCATGGTGTGTTCCTCAAACTTTCTTGCTGAGCAGGGAGAGGAATTCGCGCCGCAGGTTGGCGTCCTTCAGGAATGCGCCGCGCATCACGCTGTTGGTCATCATCGACTCGTCGTCCTTGACGCCGCGCCAGTGCATGCAGAAGTGGTCGGCCTCCATCACGATTGCCAGCCCGTCGGGCTTGACCCGGCTCTGCAGCTCGTTGGCCAGCATCGTCACCGCCTCTTCCTGGATCTGCGGACGGCTCATGATCCACTCGCAGATGCGCGCGTACTTGGACAGGCCGATCAGGTTCGAGTGCTCGTTCGGCAGGATGCCGATCCACACCTTGCCCATGATCGGGCACAGGTGGTGCGAGCAGGCGCTGCGCACCTTGATCGGGCCGACGATCATCAGCTCGTTCAGCCGCTCGGCGTTCGGGAACTCGGTGACCGCGGGCATCGGCACGTAGCGGCCCCGGAACACTTCGGTCAGGAACATCTTCGCGACGCGCTTGGCGGTCTCGTTGGTGTTGTGGTCGCTGTCGGTGTCGATCACCAGCGCGCGCAGCACCTCCTGCATCTTGGCTTCGACCTCGGTGCGCAGTTCGTCGATCTCGCCGTCCTGGATGTAGGCCGAGATGTTGTCGTTCGCATGGAAGCGGCAGTCCGCGCCCATCAGGCGGTAGCGGATGCGTTCCGACGCCGCGAGCCGCGCCAGGTCTTCCTCGCTTCTGAAAATCGGTGTCGCTTGCTCGCCGCGCATGGAGTGGCCTTCCGGTCTTTACACGCTGCGAGCGTACCGCAATGCGGGATTTCACCGGGCCGGCCGACGGGCTGCCCGTAGACTGCGCGCGGTGAACGCCGCCGTCCCGCCACCCGCCCCGCACTCGTCGCTGCCCTTGGCGCAATTGCTGAACCACGCCGCGGACGCGGTCCAGGCGGTGCGCGCAGGCGCTTCGCTGAACACGGCGCTGGCCGCCACGCCCGGCGCCGCGCGCCCCGGCACGCAGGCGCTGAGCTTCCACGCGCTGCGCTGGCTCGGCGCCGCCCAGGCGCTGCGCACACTGCTGGCGCCGAAGACGCCGCCGCCCAAGGTCGATGCCCTGCTGCTGACCGCGCTGGCGCTGCTCTGGCCGCAGGCCGAGGCGCCCTACGCCGAGCACACCTTGGTCGATCAGGCCGTGGATGCGGCGCGGCAACGCGCCAAGCCGAGTGCGTCGTTCGTCAATGCGGTGCTGCGGCGCTTCCTGCGCGAGCACGACGCACTGGTGGCTGCGGCGCTCCGCGACCCGCTGGCGCGCTACAACCATCCGGGGTGGTGGGTCGATCGGCTGAAGGCCGACTGGCCCAACGACTGGCAGGCGATCCTCGATGCCGACAACCAGCGCCCGCCGATGACGCTGCGCGTGAACGCGCGGCATGGCGGCGTCGCCGAGTATCTCGAGCGGCTCGCCGCGCTGGGGCTCGGTGCCGAGCGGCTCGGTGGCCAGGCGCTGCGACTGGCGCGCCCGTGCACGGTCGCCCAGCTGCCGGGCTTCGCGCAGGGCGATGTCTCGGTGCAGGACGCCGCGGCGCAGCGCGCCGCGCCGCTGCTGATCGGCGCCGGCCTCCCGCGCGGCGCCCGCGTGCTCGACGCCTGTGCCGCCCCCGGCGGCAAGACCGCGCACCTGCTCGAACTGGCCGATCTCGACGTGCTCGCGCTCGACAGCGACCCGGCGCGCCTGGTCCGCGTGCACGAGACGTTGGGGCGCCTCGGGCTGAACGCGACGACGATCGCCGCCGACGCCGGCGCGCCCGCCACCTGGTGGGACGGTCGCCCGTTTGATGCGATCCTGCTCGACGCGCCGTGCAGCGCCGCCGGCATCGTGCGCCGCCATCCCGATGTGCGCTGGCTGCGCCGCAGCAGCGACATCCCGGCGCTGGCGGCCACGCAGGCGCGCCTGCTCGACGCCCTGTGGCCGCTGCTCGCGCCCGGCGGACGCTTGCTGTATTGCACCTGCTCGGTGTTCAAGGCCGAAGGTCAGGACCAGATCGACGCTTTTTTGCAACGGCAGCCCGACGCGGCCCCCGCCGCCGACCCGGCATCGCCCGGTCACCTGCTGCCGCTGCCCGACAATCGGGGCGAGCGCCCAGTGCACGACATCAGTGCGGCCGCGGATGGTTTTTTCTACGCCCTGATCGAGAAGAGCACCTGAGGTTCACGACGGCTCCATGCACAGCGCGGCATCCCTTCACGGCGACCATCGGCCCGCCGCCTCGCGGCATGCGGGCTCGAGCAGCGTGCTCCGGCTGACGCTGGCGTGGGTCCTTGCGCTGGGCATGGCCCTGGGGCTCGGCGGGCCGATGGCCCGCGCGGCCGAACCGGAGCTGACGAACTTCGAGCTCATCCACAACGAGGACGGGCTGTTCCTCAACTACGGCGTCAACCTCGAACTGTCGCGCAGCGTCGACGATGCGCTGACCAAGGCGGTGCCGCTGTTCTTCGTCGCCGAGGCCGAGGTCTTCCGCAACCGCTTCTACTGGCGCGATCAGCGCGTCGGCTACGCGGTGCGCCGCTGGCGCATCGTGTTCCAGCCGCTGACCTCGACCTACCGCGTCACCTTCGACGGCGGCCTGAGCCAGAACTACACGACCCGCGCCGAGGCGTTCGCGGCGATCAGCCGCAGCGTCCGCTGGAAGATCGCCGAGGCGGCGCAGATCGAGGAGGGCAGCCGCCACTACGTCGAGTTCAGCTTCCGGCTCGACACCTCGCAGCTGCCGCGCCCGATGCAGATCGGCATCGGCGGCCAGGCCGACTGGGCGATGTCGGTGCAGCGCACGCAGAAGATCAATTGATCTGACATCGCGATGACCAAGGCACAGCGGTGGGCATGGCTGATCTCGACGGTGGCCGCCACCGGCGCCGGGCTGGTGCTGGCGTTCCTGCTTTCGATCGCGACCAACAACCCGGCGCTGTACGAGCGCCACTATGTGTGGCTGCTCTGGGTCAACATCGTCGTCGCGACGCTGCTGGTGCTGGTAATCGTGATCGCCGGCGTGCGCCTGCTGCTGCGCGTCAAGCGGGGCAAGTTCGGCAGCCGGCTGCTGCTCAAGCTGGCGGCCATCTTCGCGCTCGTCGGCGTCGTGCCCGGCGTGCTCATCTACACCGTGAGCTACCAGTTCGTCTCGCGCAGCATCGAAAGCTGGTTCGACGTCAAGGTCGAGACCGCGCTCGACGCCGGGCTCAAGCTCGGCAAGGGCACGCTCGACGCGGTCGTCGCCGACGTGGCCGTCAAGACCCGCCTGGCCGCCGAGCGGCTCGGCGAGACGCCGGGCTCGGCGCAGTCCCTGGCGCTCGAGCGCGTGCGCGAGCAGCTTTCGGCGCAGGACATCGCGATCGTCGGTCCCGCCGGCCAGGCCGTGCTCAGCACCGGCGGCAGTGCGGCCAACCTGATGCCGGAGCGGCCGTCGCTCGCGCTGCTGCGCCAGGCGCGCAACCAGCGGGTCGTCAGCGAGCTGATCGGGCTGGACGAAGAGCCGGCGGCCGGCGGCAGCGGCGCCGGGAACGCGCGCGTGCGGGCGATCGCGTACATCCCGACCACCACCTTCACGCTCGGCGAGGAAGACCGCTACCTGCTCGTCAACCAGCCCCTGCCGCGCGCGCTCGCGACCAACGCGCTGGCCGTGCAGGCCGCCTACCGCGAGTACCAGCAGCGCGCGCTCGCCCGCGGCGGGCTGCGCAAGATGTACATCGGCACGCTGACGCTCGCGTTGGTGCTCGCCGTGTTCGGCGCGCTGCTGCTGGCGGTCACGCTGAGCAACCAGCTCGCGCGGCCGCTGCTGCTGCTGGCCGAAGGCATGCGCCAGGTCGCCAGCGGCGATCTGAGCAGCAAGCCGGTGTTCGCCTCGCGCGACGAACTCGGCGGGCTGACGCGCTCGTTCGCCGACATGACCAGCCAGCTCTCGGAAGCGCGCGAGCTGGTGCAGCGCAGCGTCGTCCAGGTGGAGGGCGCCCGCGCCAACCTGCAGACCATCCTCGACAACCTGACCGCCGGCGTGATCGTGTTCGATCGCCAGGGCAACATCGACACCGTCAACCCCGGCGCGACGCGCATCATGCGGCTGCCGCTGTCGGCCTACCGCGGTCAGCCGCTCGCCAACGTGCCGGGCCTCGAGACCTTCGCGCAGGCCGTGGGCAACCGATTCGAACTGCACAGCACCAGCCCCGAGGCCGGCGAGCGCGACCACTGGCAGGATTCGTTCGAGCTCCAGACGCCGGCCCAGCCCGGCCGCGACAACGACTCGATCACGCTGCTGGTGCGCGGCGCCTCGATGCCGCAGGGCGCCACGCTGATGGTGTTCGACGACATCACCGAGCTGGTCTCGGCGCAGCGCAGCGAGGCCTGGAGCGAGGTGGCGCGGCGGCTCGCGCACGAGATCAAGAACCCGCTGACGCCGATCCAGCTCTCCGCCGAACGCCTGCAGCACAAGCTCGGCCCGAAGCTCGAGGGCGCCGACCAGGCGATGCTCGGTCGTTCGGTCGACACCATCGTCAACCAGGTGCAGGCGATGAAGACGCTGGTCAACGAGTTCCGCGACTACGCGCGGCTGCCGGCGGCGCACCTGATCCCGATCGACCTGAACGCGCTCGTGACCGAGGTGCTCGGGCTGTACGGCGCGGCGCAGGAGTCGGGCCGGCTCCATGCCGACCTGGCGCCGGCGCTGCCCGCGATCGTCGGCGACAGCACCCAGCTGCGCCAGGTGATCCACAACCTGGTGCAGAACGCGCTCGACGCCGTGGCCGAGCAGCCCGACGGGCGGGTTCGCATCTGCACGGAGATCGCCCGCACCGAGCAGGGCGAGCTGCGGGCGGTGCGGCTGCAGGTGATCGACAACGGGCCGGGCTTCTCCGACAAGGTGCTCAAGCGCGCCTTCGAACCCTACGTGACGACCAAGTCCAAAGGCACCGGGCTCGGACTGGCCGTCGTCAAGAAGATTGCCGACGAGCACGGCGCGCGCGTGCGGATCGCCAACCTCGGCACGGGAGTGGAAGGCGATGCGGCCGGCGGGATACCGCGCGGGGCACAAGTCTCGCTATCATTCGCGAAATTCGCGCCCGGAGCCGGCGCTCCCCCCCTGTCCGCAACACCTCTCTCTTCTCCCGGCACCCCAGCCGCTTCCGGCGCGCACTGAGTACTCATGGCCACGATTCTTGTTGTTGACGACGAACTGGGCATCCGCGCCCTGCTCTCCGAGATCCTTGCCGACGAAGGCCACACGATCGAATTGGCCGAGAACGCCGCGCAGGCGCGCGCCTGCCGTGAACGCATGCGGCCCGATCTGGTGCTGCTCGACATCTGGATGCCCGACGTCGACGGCATCACGCTGCTGAAGGAGTGGGGCGCCACCTCGATGCTGACGATGCCGGTCATCATGATGAGCGGCCACGGCACGATCGACACCGCCGTCGAGGCCACCAAGTTCGGCGCGATGGCCTTCCTCGAGAAGCCGATCACGCTGCAAAAGCTGCTGCGTGCCGTCGAGCAGGGCCTGGCCAAGCCCGCCTCGCGCGCCGCGGCGCAGCCCAATTCGCCGCTCCACAACGCCGGCGAGAACGGCCTGACCGTCGAGGCCGCGATGACCGGCGGCGCCATGCTGCCGACCACGCCGCTGATGCTCGGCCCGCAAGCCGAGCAGAGCTTCGACCTCGACCGCCCGCTGCGCGAGGCGCGCGACGCGTTCGAGAAGAGCTACTTCGAGTTCCACCTGGCGCAGGAGAACGGCAGCATGACCCGCGTTGCCGAGAAGACCGGGCTGGAGCGCACCCACCTGTACCGCAAGCTGAAGCAACTGGGCGTCGACCTGTCGCGCAACAAACGTGGCGGCGGGATGTAAGGGGCGCCGCTGGCCTCGGCTATAATCGTCGGCTCACGGCCTGGTAGCTCAGTTGGTAGAGCAGCGGATTGAAAATCCGCGTGTCGGTGGTTCGATTCCGCCCCAGGCCACCAGACATGTCAAAGGGTTAGCTCAGTCGAGCTGACCCTTTTTTCATTTGGCTTAGCCGTAGCGCATCCGCCGAAATCAGCGCGTGTGCTGGCGTTCCCGTCTGGCGGTACCAGGTTGCGGAGGTGTCCTGCAGATCGATTCCGGAGCGCCATGAAAAAGCGCCCAAGGCCCGGAGTCCGGAGGGCCTCAGGCGCATGACACCTGGAGAGCGGTGCGCGGCGCGTGCCGCGCCGGAGAGGATCAGCGTACTTCGGGTGCGAGACGCTTGGCGACGACGACGACGCGTTCGAGTTGCACCACGCGCACCTGCTTGGCGGCGGCGGGCGCATCGACGGGCGGGTGACGCACCGTCGCGGCAAATGCCAGCGAGGTGGTGCCGACGATGGCGAAGATGACGGCGCTGAGGGTGAGGCGGCTGATCATGGTCGGGCTCCTGGTTCGGCTCGTTCGCGGGATGCGATGGAGCGAACTCTAGGAGCCGGACCGACCCGGGCCAACCGGTGCGCGATGAACCGCGCACGTGCGGGATGAGCTGCAATCTGCCGCGATGGACGCGTGGTCTGCAAACTGCGGGGAAGGCGCAGTTCGCGGCGCGCCCGAATCCATGCATGCTCCCACCAGACTCACTTCATGCCGACATTGCGCTCACGAAGTCCCGGCCGTGATCGCGAACGACCGCCCGATCAAAGCCCGACAGCACCGCCACCAGCACGAGGGCCGCGATCGGGCCGGCGAACGGATGAAGCATCGAGGCCAGGATGGGCGCCACCAGCAGCAACTGCCGGAGCCCCCAGGCGTAGAGCAATCCGGCCCGGCGCGCATAAACCTGGCCGGTGGCGGCCCAGCGCTTGCGACCGGTCGATTCCACCGGCATGCCGCCGATGAAGCCGAGGTGATTGAAGTACCTCACGGCCATGGCCGAGGAGACCAGGGATGCGAAGAGCAGCGCCAGCAGCGTGAGTTCCAGCACGAGCCGGGTGGTCAGGTGGGGCAGCAGCGATCCGTCGGCAGCGAAGCTTCCGTGCAGCGACGGCGCGGCCAGCGTGACCGTGCCCATCAAACCCAGCACGGCCGTCGAGGCGGTCATGGTCGCCGACATCAGCGAATTGCGCAGCGTCTGTACCGCCAGGATTTCGGAACCGCGCTGCGCCGACACTTCCGCGAACCACTCCTCGCGCAGCGAGGCATGTGCCGAGCGGGCGAGTTCTGCCGGTCGCCGACGCTGCGCCCAGGCCAGGCGCAGCTCGTAGACCGCGAGGATCAGCAGGGTGGCGAGCGCCGCGAGCCAGTTCGCCGTCGTGTCCATGGCGTCAGGTCGTCGCGTGCACGGCGCGCGCCGCAGTGCGCCGCTCGAGCCGGTCGAACGCGCCCATGCCGGCGAGCATCGCGATCACGAAGACCGCCGCCTTCCATTCCCCCATGCCCAGCGCCACCAGGCCCGGGCCGGGACAGAAGCCGGCGAGGCCCCAGCCGATGCCGAACAGCACGCTGCCGCCGACCAGGCGCCGATCGATCTGGCGCGCGCCCGGCAGTTTCATTTCCAGTCCGAGGAACGAGAGGTGACGGCGGCGCGCGACCGCGAAGCCCACCAGCCCGACCGCGATGGCGCCGCCCATCACGAGCGCGAGCGATGGGTCCCAGCGCCCGGCCAGATCCAGGAAGCCGAGCACCTTGGCCGGGTTGGCCATGCCCGAGACGATGAGGCCCAGCCCGAAGACCAGACCCGACAACAATGCAGCAAGAATAGGCATGTCGACTCCTCAGACTGCCAGCAGATGCCGGACGACGAACACGGTCCCGAAGCCCGCGCCCATGAACGCGATCGTGGCGACCAGCGAGCGCGGCGAAAGGCGCGACAGTCCGCACACGCCGTGCCCGCTGGTGCAGCCGGCCCCGTAGCGGGTGCCGATGCCCACCAGCAGGCCCGCGCCGATCAGGGCGGTCCAGCCGGCGTCGATGGTCGGGCGCGGCAGCGTGGCCGCCAACGCGTAGACCACGGGTGCGCCGACGAGGCCGAGCACGAAGGCCACCCGCCAGCCGACGTCGCCTGGCGTCGGCCTGAACAGGCCGCCGATCACGCCGCTGATGCCGGCGATGCGGCCGTTCAACAGCACGAACAGCGAAGCGGCGATGCCGATCAAGGCCCCGCCGGCCAGGGCCGACCACGGGGTGAACGCGTTCCAGTCGATCGTCATCGGTTACTCCTTGCAGTAGAGGCGATACAGGACGTCGAGCACCTGCATCACGCGTGGGTCGGCCACGCGGTAGTAGATCCGCTTGCCCTCGCGGCGGGTGTCGACGACGCCCTCGCCGCGCAGCACTGCCAGTTGCTGCGACAAGGTCGGTTGGCGGATGTCCAGTTCCTCCTCGAGATCGCTGACGCACATCTCCCCCTGCGAGAGTTGGCACAGCAGCAGCAGGCGGTCCTCGTTGGCCAGCACCTTCAGGGCGCCGACGGCCTGACCGGCGGCCCGGCGCAACACGGCCGGGTCGATGAGGGCTTTCATCTTGGGCATTGAGACAGGTCAATCATTTAACTTGCATACATTATATTATCGTATATAGTGTAAGTCAAGCGAACCAGACGAGACGCCGCCATGACCACAACGACCAACACCGCGACCACGATCCAGGGCTTCTTCGACCCGGCCACCTGGACGGTCTCCTACGTCATCAGCGACAACGCCAGCCACGCCGCGGCGATCGTCGATCCGGTGTTGGACTTCGACTTCAAGTCCGCCCGGACGAGCACCCGCTCGGCCGACCAGGTGCTGGCCTATGTGAGAGAACGCGGGTTGCAAGTCGAGTGGATCCTGGAGACCCACGCCCATGCGGATCACCTCTCCGCTGCCCCCTATCTTCAGCAGCACGTCGGCGGACGGATCGCGATCGGCGAGCGCATCCGCGATGTGCAGGCCACGTTCAAGACGCTCTACAACCTCGACCGCGGTTTCCTGCCGGATGGCAGCCAGTTCGACCACCTGTTCAAGGATGGCGAGAAGTTCCGGATCGGCGAGGTCCAGGCCACCGCGCTGCTGGTACCGGGCCACACCCCGGCCGACATGGCCTACGTGGTCGACGACGCGGTGTTCGTGGGCGACACCCTGTTCATGCCCGACGTGGGGACCGCGCGCGCCGACTTCCCCGGTGGCGACGCCCGCACGCTGTACCACTCGATGCGGCGCATCCTCGAGTTGCCCGCGGCCACCCGGATGTTCGTCTGCCACGACTACCCGCCAGCGGGCCGACCGGTGCGCTGGGAGACGACGGTCGCCGAACAGCGCGAACGCAACGTCCACGTCCACGACGGCATCGGCGAGGCCGAGTTCGTCGCGATGCGCCAGGCGCGGGACGCGACGCTCGACGTGCCCACGCTGATCTTGCCGGCGCTGCAGGTCAACGTCCGGGCCGGCCGTCTGCCGCCCGCGGAGGGCAACGGGGTGGCCTACCTGCGCATCCCGCTGAATGCGTTGGGCGCGCCCCGACCTTGATCTCGATCATGTCGGACCCGCCCGATCCGGTGATGATGTCCAGGGCACATGGGAGAAAGTCATGATTCACAACGTGGGTGGTGTCGACCGGGTGATCCGGATCGTGGCGGGGGTGGCGCTGATCGGTGCCGCCGCTCTGGGCTACATCGGTGCATGGGGCTGGATCGGCGTCGTGCCGCTCGCGACCGGGCTGTTCAGGGTCTGCCCCGCGTACCTGCCTTTCGGCGCCAGTACCTGCGCCGCCCGAAGCTCCGACGCCAAACCGTGAGTGAGCCGGGGCACAGCATGAGTGAACCCCGTACCGATTACCGCGGACTGACGCAGTCGGTCTCGGCGGGCCTCGCCACGTTGCGGTCAGGGACGCCCGAGGTCATGAGGGCCTTTCACGACCTTGGTCGCGCCGCTACCGCGGACGGTGTGCTGGACCGCAAGACCAAGGAGCTGATCGCGCTCGCGCTCAGCGTGGCCGCCCGGTGCGATCCCTGCATCGGCTTCCACATGCAGACGCTGGTCAAGCTGGGCGTGACGCGGCCGGAAATCGACGAGACGCTGGGCGTGACGACTTACATGGGCGGCGGGCCGTCGCTGATGTACGCGGCAAACGCCATCGCCGCATTCGACCAGCTCTCGAGCCCGTCATGATGTGCGGCCGCTCACCAGCTCAAGGGGTTGACGCGGTACAAGAGGCTCATCTCGCGAAACAGCGCCGCGTGCGCCTGTGCCAGCCGCTGCGGCTGCTCGAAGAACGCCTCGCTGGCGACCGCGAAGAACTCCGCGGCATCGACCGCGCCGTACGCGTCGAGCAGTGACGGCTCGCCGGCCGCCACGCGCTGCCGCAGGGCCTCGAACTCGGCGGTGAACACCGCGCTCCAGCGCTCGCGCCGCGCGCGCGTCGGCAGATACGGCGCGCCATTGGCGGGGCCGTTCGCCTGGTCGAGCTGGTGCGCGAACTCGTGGATCACGACGTTGCGGCCGTCGTCCGGATGGCGCGCGCCGTCCAGCGCGTCCTCCCACGACAGGATCACCTGTCCGGTCGACCACGACTCGCCCGACAAGGCGTGGCGGCGTTCGTGGGCCACGCCCACGCCGTCGGTGCGCAGCTGGTCGACGACGAACGCGCCGGGGTAGACGAGCACCTGGCGCAACTGGGCGAAGTAATCGGTGCGCCGGTTCAGGATCAGCAGGCAGGCCTGCGCCGCGATCGTGACGCGCATCTCGTCGGTCACCTCCAGCCCGGCGCAGCCGATGAACGGCTTCTCGGCCAGGAACACCTGCATGCGCTTCTTCAGCTGCAGCTGCAGGTCGGCAGGCAGGGTGCGGAAGTAGGGCACCCGCTCGCGCAGGATGCGCCGCCATTCGGATGGGAACGGCTGCCGGCGCACCCGTGCGCGGCGCCATTCGGCAAACAGCGGCTCGCGCAGCAGCCAGGTCAATAGCGCCAGCGTGGCAACGAGGACGAGCAGCAATGACACGCTGGGATTCGCGCCTGAGTGAGCCGGTTGGCCGGCTCTCGAAACTGAGGCCGGGTGGCCGCGATTCAATGCGCCGTCGCGTCAAGCTGGTGCGCTCAATCAGAAATACAGGAAAGTACCAGTCGAGCAACGCAAAAGAGTATCTGTACTCGCGCCTGCTGTACCGGGCCCGGCAACTCGATACGCCTATCTTTCGCTGGCCGGCGCGCTGCACGCGTCGCGATCGAACCGAACAACAGGAGACACGACCCCATGAAACTCAAGACCGCCTTCGCCTTCGGGCTCAGCGTGATCGCCGCCGCTTCCGCGCACGCGGTCGACCTCGTCATCGCCACCGTCAACAACGGCCACATGATCGAGATGCAGAAGCACTCCAAGGACTTCGAGAAGGCCAACCCCGGCATCACGCTGAAGTGGGTCACGCTCGAGGAAGGCGTGCTGCGCCAGCGCGTCACGACCGACATCGCCACCAAGGGCGGCCAGTTCGACGTGATGACGATCGGCCTGTACGAGGCGCCGATCTGGAGCAAGAAGGGCTGGCTGACCGAGATCAAGACCGACGCCGCCTACGACGTCGACGACCTGCTGCCGGCGATCCGCAGCGGCCTGTCGCAGGGCGGCAAGCTGTACGCCGCCCCGTTCTACGGCGAGAGCTCGATGACGATGTACCGCGAGGACCTGGTCAAGGCCAAGGGCCTGACGATGCCGCCGAACCCGACCTGGGCGCAGATGGCCGACATCGTCGGCAAGATCCACGATCCGGCCAAGGGCGTGTATGGCCTGTGCCTGCGCGGCAAGCCGGGCTGGGGCGACAACATGGCGTTCCTGACCACGATGGTCAACGCCTACGGCGGCCAGTGGTTCGACATGGCCTGGAAGCCGCAGATCGACACCAAGCCCTGGCACGACGCGATCACCCAGTACGTCGACCTGATGAAGAAGTACGGGCCCCCGGGCGCATCGGCGAACAGCTTCAACGAGAACCTCGCGCTGTTCAACGAGGGCAAGTGCGGCGTGTGGATCGACGCGACGATCGCGGCCTCGTTCATCAGCGACCCGAAGCAGTCCAAGGTCGCCGACAAGGTGGCCTTCGCCGCCGCGCCGACCGCGGTGACGAACAAGGGCGCGAACTGGCTGTGGTCGTGGAACCTGGCGATCCCGTCGTCCTCGAAGCAGCCCGAGGCAGCGCAGAAGTTCATCACCTGGGCGACCTCGAAGGACTACATCAACCTGATCGCGAAGGAAGCCGGCTGGCATGCCGTTCCGACCGGGACGCGCAAGTCGACCTACGCGAACCCCGAGTTTCAGAAGGTCGCCAAGTTCGCCGCGGAGGAGAAGCGGGCCATCGACTCCGCGAACCCGAACGACAGCACGCTGCCGAAGTCCCCGTACGTGGGCGTGCAGTACGCGGCGATCCCCGAGTTCCAGGCGATCGGCCTCGCGGTGGGCCAGCAGATGAGCGCGGCGCTGTCGGGCAAGGTCTCGGTCGATGCGGCGCTGAAGACCTCGCAGACCGCGGCTGAGCGCGAAATGACCAAGGGCGGTTACTACAAGAAGTAGATGACAGCCCCTCGGTCGATGGGTACATCGACCGATCCCCCGAGGGGATGCGGGCCGGCTTGGGAGCGGCCCGGCGCTCGGCCCGCTCTCGCCGCCGCACCCCTTGGAATTTCCCGAAGGTCCTGCCATGTCCCGATTCCTGCCCCGCGCGCTGATGTCGCCGGCGGTCGTCACGCTGCTCGCGTGGTCGCTCGTGCCGCTGGTGATGACGATCTACTTCGCGCTCATCCACTACAACCTGAACCAGCCCGGCGAGCACGGCTTCGTCGGCCTGGAGAACTTCAGGTACTTCATCACCGACCCGGACTTCTGGCCTTCGGTGCTCCAGACGATCGAGCTGCTCGGCTGGGTGATCGTCATCACCGTCGTGCTCGGCGTCGGCCTGGCGCTGCTGATCAACGACCCGTTCCCGGGGCAGGGCATCGTGCGGGTGCTGCTGATCTCGCCGTTCTTCGTGATGCCCACGGTCAATGCGCTGCTGTGGAAGCACATGATGATGAACCCCATCTACGGGGTGCTCGGCAAGGTCTGGCTGTTCTTCGGCGCGACGCCGATCGACTGGATGACCGACTACCCGCTGGCCTCGGTGATCATCATCCTGAGCTGGCAGTGGCTGCCGTTCGCGTGCCTGATCTTCATCACGGCGCTGCAGTCGCTCGACCGCGAGCAGATGGAAGCGGCGCGCATGGACGGCGCCAACAAGCTGCACCAGTTCTGGTACCTCACGCTGCCACACCTGGGCCGCTCGATCGCGGTGGTCGTGATGATCGAGATGATCTTCCTGATGAGCGTGTTCGCCGAGATCTTCACCACCACCAGCGGCGGCCCTGGCAACGAGAGCACCAACCTCGCGTTCCTGATCTACAAGCAGGCGCTGATGAACTACGACGTGGGCGTGGCCTCGGCCGGCGCGCTGTTTGCGGTCGTACTCGCCAACATCGCGGCGGTGTTCCTGATCCGCATGGTCGGCAAGAACCTGGACTGATGCCATGGCAAAGAAAGCCCCCTTCCCCTACGTGCGGACGTTCTTCGCATGGTTCCTCGCGTTGCTGCTGTTCTTCCCGCTGTTCTGGCTCGGCATCACCGCGTTCAAGACCGAAGGCCAGGCGATCGCCGGTGACCTGTTCTTCACGCCGACGCTCTCCAGCTTCGTCGAGGTGCAGGCCCGCAGCGACTACCTGCACTACGCGAAGAACTCGCTGATCACCAGCGTGGTCTCGACCGTGCTCGGCCTGCTGATCGCGGCACCCGCGGCCTACTCGATGGCCTTCTTCCGCACGACGAAGACGCGCGACATCCTGATGTGGATGCTGTCCACCAAGATGATGCCGGCCGTCGGCGCGCTGATGCCGATCTACGTGCTGGCGCAGACGACCGGCATGCTGGACTCGCTGCCGGCGCTGATCATCGTGTTCACGCTGTCGAACCTGCCGATCATGGTGTGGATGCTCTACAGCGCGTTCAAGGAAGTGCCGAACGACATCCTCGAGGCCGTGCGCCTCGACGGCGCCACGGTGTGGGACGAATTCCGCCACGCGATCCTGCCGCTGACCATGGGCGGCATCGCCTCCACCGGCCTGCTGTGCCTGGTGCTGGCGTGGAACGAGGCGTTCTGGTCGCTCACGCTGACTTCCGCCGGCGCCGGCACGCTGGCCGCGCTGATCGCGCAGTACAGCAGCCCCGAAGGCCTGTTCTGGGCCAAGTTGTCGGCGGCCTCGTTGCTCGCCATCGCGCCGATCATCGTGTTTGGCTGGTTCTCACAGAAGCAACTCGTCCAGGGTCTGACCTTCGGCGCAGTGAAGTAAGGAGCAAGACATGGCTTTCCTCGAACTCAAGGGCATCGTCAAGGAATTCGGGCCGGTGCGCACGATCAAGGGCATCGACCTGCAGATCAACAAGGGCGAGTTCATCGTCTTCGTCGGGCCTTCGGGCTGCGGCAAGTCGACGCTGCTGCGGCTGATCGCCGGGCTGGAATCGACGACCGCCGGTTCGCTGCACCTCGACGGGCGCGACATCACCGACGTGCCCTCGTCGAAACGCGACCTGGCGATGGTGTTCCAGTCGTACGCGCTGTACCCGCACATGACCGTGTTCGACAACATGTCGTTCGCGCTCAAGCTGGCCAAGGTCGACGTGAACGTGCGCAAGGAGAAGGTCGAGCGCGCCGCGAAGATCCTGAACCTGACGCAGTACCTGCAGCGCACGCCGAAGGAGCTCTCGGGCGGCCAGCGCCAGCGCGTCGCGATCGGCCGCGCGATCGTGCGCGCGCCGAAGGTGTTCCTGTTCGACGAGCCGCTGTCGAACCTCGACGCAGCGCTGCGCGGGCAGACCCGCGTCGAGATCGCGAACCTGCATCGCGACCTGGGCGCGACGACGATCTACGTCACCCATGACCAGGTCGAGGCGATGACGCTGGCCGACCGCGTCGTCGTGCTGCGCGACGGCCTGATCGAACAGGTCGGCTCGCCGCTGGAGCTGTACGACCGCCCGGCCAACCAGTTCGTCGCGCAATTCATCGGCACGCCGCAGATGAACGTGCTGCCGGCCGCGACGCTGCCCGAACTCACGCGCATCGCCGGTGCACGGCTGCCGTCCGACGGGTCGGTCGGCGTGCGGCCCGAGTACGTGCGCATCGTGCCGGCCGGGCAGGTGGGTCAGGGTCAGGTCATGGCCGGCAAGGTCGAGCTGGTCGAATCGCTCGGCTCGGACACGTTGATCCACACCCGCGTCGGCGCCAACGTGCCGCTGGTGTCGCGCCAGAGCGAGCGCACGACGCTGAAGCTCGGCGACGCCGTCGGCGTCGAGATCGATCCGAACGCGCTGCTGTTCTTCGACAAGCAGGGCCGGGCGATCCGCGAGATGCAGAAGGCAGCGTGACCATGAGCAAGCCGTTCGTGATCCTGCACCTCGGCCTGGGCTCGTTCCATCGCGCCCACCAGGCCGTCTACCTGAACCGCCTGATCGAACAGGGCGAAACCGACTGGGTGCTCGCCGGCGGCAACCTGCGCGGCGACATGCTCGAGACGATCGCGGCGCTGCAAAAACAGGGCGGGGCGTACACGCTCGAGACCGTCACGCCCGGCGGCGAGCGCCACTACGAGCGCATCCAGTCGATCCGCCACATCATCCCGTACGAGCCGTCGCTGGCCGGGCTGATCGAGGTCGGCGCGGATGCGAACACCCGCATCATCTCGTTCACCGTGACCGAGGCCGGCTACTACCTCGACGCGCACAACAAGCTCGAGACGAGCTACACCGACCTCGCGTCCGACATCGCCGGCACGACGCGCAGCACGATCTACGGTGCGCTCGCCGCGATCCTCAACGAGCGCAAGCGGCTCGGCAGCGGGCCGGTCACGCTGCTGAACTGCGACAACCTGCGCAGCAACGGCGAGCGCTTCAAGCTCGGCTTCGCGGACTTCCTGACCCGCCGCGGCGACACCTCGCTGCTCGCCTGGGTCAACGCCAGCACCAGCACGCCGAACGACATGGTCGACCGCATCACGCCGCGTCCGCTGCCCGACGTCGCGGCGCGCGTGCAGGCCGCAACCGGCTTCGACGATGGCGCGCCGGTGATGGGCGAGAAGTTCATCCAGTGGGTGATCGAGGACCACTTCATCGCCGGCCGCCCGGCCTGGGAGAAGGTCGGCGCCGAGATGGTCGACTCGGTGCTGCCGTACGAGGAGGCGAAGATCCGCGTGCTGAACGCGACGCACAGCTGCGTCGCGTGGGCCGGCACGCTGATCGGGCTGCAGTACATCCACGAGGGCGTCGACCACCCGGCGATCCGCCAGATGGCGTTCGACTACGTCACCGACGACGTGATGCCGTCGCTCGAGGCCGAAACGAGCCCGTACCCGCTCGACATCGCCGCCTACCGCGATGTCGTGCTCGAGCGCTTCAGCAACCCGCACATCCAGGACACCAACCAGCGCGTCGCGGCCGATGGCTTCGCGAAGATCCCCGGCTTCCTCGGGCCGACTTTCCGCGAATGCCTGGCGCGCGGCGCGTCGATCGCGGCGGTCGCGAAGCTGCCCGCGCTGTTCTTCGAGTTCCTCGGCCGCTGGCACCGCGGCGAGCTGCCGTTCGAGTACCAGGACCAGGGCATGGACCCGGCCAGCGCGCACGCGATCTTCGCGAGCGCCGACCCGCTCGACGCGTTCGCCCGTGATCCCATCCTGTGGGGGCCGCTGGCCGGCGATGCCCGCCTGCTCGCCGCGCTGCGAACGGCGCACGCCGAGGTGCTGGTCTTCGTCGCCGCGAATGCGAAACGCTGAGCCGGGCGCCGCACGACAATACGACCCATGAGCCTCAAGCGCGCCCGCACCCCCGAACTCGAGCACGATTTCGTTCGTGACCCGACGCTCGGCTACGAGCCGGCGGGCAGCTACGGTTACGTGCGCTGCCTGGAGCACGGCTTCCCGAACCCGCTGGTGCGTTGGCACTACCACGAGGAGTACGAGCTGCACCTGATCGTGCAGACCCGCGGCAAGGCCTTCGTCGGCGACTACATCGGCCACTTCGAGCCGGGCCACCTCGTGCTCACCGGTCCGCGGCTGCCGCACAACTGGATCTCGACCGATGTCGGCCCCGAGGGCGTCGCGCAGCGCGACATGGTGCTGCAGTTCGCCGGTGAGCCGCTGAAGCGGGCGTCCGAGTCGATCGGTGACCTGCGCGAGGTGCTGCCGCTGCTGGAGCGCGCGCGCCTGGGCATCGAGTTTTTCGGCATGTCCGAGCGCGCGAGCGAGAACCTGCAGACGATCAAGCGCCTGCACGGCGTCAAGCGTTTCAGTGCGTTCCTGAGCTTCCTCGGCGAACTCGCCGAGTGCACCGACTACCGGCTGCTGTCCAGCATGCCGCTGCAGAGCTTCGACGACGACAATTCGCTGGCCCAGATCAGCACGATCGTCGACTACATCACCGCCAACGCCACCGAGTCGTTCTCGATGGGCCAGCTGTCGCAGCGCGTGGGCATGAGCGAGAGCCAGTTCTCGCGCTACTTCCGCCGCGCGACCGGCAACACCTTCACCGATTTCGTCAACCGTTTGCGAATCGCTCGTGCCTGCCAGCTGCTGATGGAGACCGACCGCTACATCAGCAACGTCTGCTACGACTGCGGGTTCAACAACGTCGCCAACTTCAACCGCCGCTTCCTCGAGATCAAGGGCATGACGCCGAAGGAATTCCGGCGCCAGGGCGAGGCCCGCTTCGGCCTGCGCCCGACCACCGACGCGCACCGCCAGGCCGGCGCCAAGACCGCGCCGGGGTAAGGCGCGCCGGCGCGCGTCGTCCTCCCCCAAAGGTGGGAATTCGGAGCGAGAGCGTCGCCGCGTGACGACGGTATGACTCCGAAGTGTGAGTTCTTACCCCCTTCTGGTGGGTTTTCCGGCGCGCCGAATCCGTTGATCATTCGTGAATCGGGGGCCACGTGAGGCTGCCGGAGCGATCAACATGCATTTCGATGAACGCAAGATCGGTGAGTACCGCGTCTACACCGGTGCACTGGAAGGACCGCAGGGCGACGGGTACATCGCGGCGCTGGTCGTGATGTCCGAGCAGGGTGGCGTCGCCCGCGAGCTCGTGCGCGACGAGAGCCTGGCTTGCGGCCACCGCTGGCCGTCCCCGGACGCCGCGCTGGCCTACGCGATGACCAAGGCCCAGGACATCATCCGCAAGCAGGCGCTGCTCGCCTGCTGAGCCAAGGCCCTGCATGACGCCGGGCCTTGCCCGGCCGGCCCGCGAGGGCTGCACGTAGACTCTGTGCTCGATCCCTCCTGCGCAGAAAGTCTCCCCAACGATGCCCCACAACGTCAGCCTGATCTCCACGATTGCCGCGGGATTCGGTCTGGCGCTGGTGTTCGGCTACATCGCGGCGCGCGTCAAGGTGCCGCCGCTGGTCGGCTACCTGCTCGCCGGCATCCTGATCGGCCCGGCGACGCCCGGGTTCGTGGCCGATGTCGACCTCGCCGGCCAGCTCGCCGAAATCGGCGTGATGCTGCTGATGCTTGGCGTCGGCCTGCACTTCTCGTTGAAGGATCTGCTCGCGGTCAAGCGCATCGCGATCCCCGGTGCCCTGCTCCAGATCGCGGTCGCGACCGTCCTCGGCATGGGCACCGCGGCGTGGTGGGGCTGGAGCGTCGGTGCCGCGCTGGTGTTCGGGCTGGCGCTGTCGGTGGCAAGCACCGTGGTGCTGCTGCGCGCGCTCGAATCGCGCGGCGTGCTCGAATCGATGAACGGTCAGATCGCGGTCGGCTGGCTGATCGTCGAGGACCTGGTGATGGTGCTGGTGCTGGTGCTGCTGCCGGCGCTCGCGCCGCTGCTCGGCGGCGCAGGCGGCGACCCTGCCGCGCCGGGCCAGGGCATCTGGGCGACGCTTGGGATCACGCTCGCGAAGGTCGCCGCATTCATCGCGCTGATGCTGGTGGTCGGCCGGCGCGTGTTCCCGCGGCTGCTGTGGCTGGTCGAGCGCACCGGGTCGCGCGAGCTGTTCACGCTGTGCGTGATCGCCGGCGCGGTCAGCGTCGCATACGGCTCGGCCAAGCTGTTCGACGTCTCGTTCGCGCTCGGTGCGTTCTTCGCCGGGATGATGATGCGCGAATCGGAGTTCAGTCACCGCGCCGCCGAGGAATCGCTGCCGCTGCGCGACGCGTTCTCGGTGCTGTTCTTCGTCTCGGTCGGCATGCTGTTCGACCCTCGCGTGCTGCTCGACGAGCCGCTGCGCGTGCTGGCCGTGGTCGCGATCATCATGGTTGGCAAGACGCTGGCGGCGGTCGCGCTGGTGATCGCGTTCCGCTACCCGCTGAACAGCGCGTTGACCGTCGGCGCGAGCCTTGCGCAGATCGGCGAGTTCTCGTTCATCCTGGCCGGGCTCGGCGTCGCGTTGAAGCTGCTTCCGGTGGAAGGACAGAGTCTGATCCTGGCCGGCGCCCTGATCTCGATCGGGCTCAACTCGTTGCTGTTCGGCGCGATCGGCCCGGTGCAGGCGTGGCTGCGGCAGCGCTCGGCGCTGGCGCGCCGCCTGGAACTGCCCGACGACCCGTTGGCCGAATTGCCGATGAGCACCGACCAGACGCTGCTGACCGGGCAGGTGGTGCTGGTGGGCTACGGGCGCGTCGGGCGGCGCATCGCGCGGTCGCTGCAGGCGCAGGGCGTGGCGTTCGTCGTGGCCGAGCAGAACCGCGAATTCGTCGAGAAGCTGCGGGCGCAGGGGACGGCCGCGGTGAGTGGCGACGCGACCGAACCGGCGGTATTGATCCAGGCGCACATCGCGCAGGCGGCGATGCTGGTGATCGCGACGCCGGACACGCTGGGCGTGCGCAAGATGGTCGCGACCGCGCGCACGTTGAACCCGGGCATCGAGGTCGTGGTGCGCAGCCACAACGAGGAGGAGGCCGCGCTGCTCGAGTCCGAGCGCATCGGCAAGGTGTTCATCGGCGAGCGCGAACTGGCGCACGGCATGGCCGGGCACGTGCTGTCGCGGATGCGCCCGGCCGCAGGCGGCGTTTCAGGCGCCGTCGCTCCCGCGACGGCGCACTAGCGGGTGTCGCTCAGGCAGCGAGCGCAGCCGTCGCGGCGGCGAGGCACTTGTTGCACTTGCCCAGGCCGGGCAGGCGCGCGTCGGGCTTGCCGTCGCCGGTCTTGAAGTTCGCCTGGCAGCGGCGGCAGACGTACATCTTCGAGCTCGACATCATCGGCTTGACGCCGGGCTCGCCGGCCGGGCGCGCGGCGACGTACTCGGCCTGCGTCTGGCGCAGCTTCTGCGTGGAGTCGGAGGTGGCGGAGGGAGCGGGACGACGGGTGGCCATGGGCGGTCCTGAAGAAGAAGTGCGGACGACCGTGGAGCTTGACGCCAAACACGGGCAACCTGTCGATTGTCCCAGCATTCGGTGACGCGCGTGCAAACCCCGAGGAATGGGCCTTGGGGATTGTGTTTCCGCTGGTGACAGGTCCCACTGCGCCGGGGCGCAGCTTCAGGGGGCGCCCAGCCCGACGCCCTGATCGAGATCCAGCCTGCCGCCCGGCACCACGACCAGACTGGGCTGTGCCTCCCGCATCGCCGGCGCGAAGCGCGCCGCCGCCCCCGCGACAACGACCCGCCGTCCAGTCTGGCCGAGGTGCGCCACGGCGTAGCGCTGCACATCCTCCGCGCTGACGGCCGACAGTGCATCGATCCGGGTGCGCAGCTCGGCCGGCGAGCGTCCGGCGACGATCAATCCCTTGACCGCGGCGGCCAGCCCGGCGGTGGTTTCGACACTGCGGCTGAAGTCGCCGATCACCGTGGCCTTGCGGGCCGCCAGTTCGTCGGCGCCGACCGGCGCGGTTGCGAGCCGATCCAGCTCGGCCTGCACCAGCGTGACGACCTCGGCCGCCGATTCGTTCTTGGTCTGGATCACCGCCCGCAGCGAGCCGCCGTCCGGCCGGGCGTCGAGCCCGCTGCCGGCCGAATAGCTCAGGCCGCGCTTGATCCGGATCTCCTGGTTCAGTCGCGACGAGTAGCCGCCCCCCAACACCGAGTTCATCACCGCCGCGGTCGCGCGGTCGGGGCCCAGCGGCGGCAGCGGCGTGGCGACGACGACGGCCGCCTGGCCCGCCTGCGGCATGTCGATCACCGCCGCGGCTTGCGGCAGCGCGGCGTTCGGCGGCAGGTCCGCCGCCGCAGCGGCGCCGTGCGGCGGTTGCCAGCGGCCGAAGTGGCGCCGTGCCAGTTGCAGCGCAGTGGTCGCATCGAGATCGCCGGCGAGTACCAGCACGGCGTTGTCCGGACGGTAGCGCGCCGCGTGCAGCGCCACCAGGTCGGCGCGGGTGATGGCCGTCAGCGAGGCCGGCGTGCCACCGGCGGGGTGGCCGTACGGGCCGGCGCCGTAGAGCAGCCGCTGCGCCGCCAGTGCCGCCAGGCGGCCGGGCTGGCTGTAGGCGACCTTCAACTCGTCGAGCGACTGGGCACGCAGGCGGTCGAGTTCGGCCGGCGCGAACGCCGGCTGCTGCACGACCTCGCTGACCAGCGCGAGCGCCGCGTCGAGCTTCGGCACCGTGACGGTGATCCCGACGCCGGACTGGTGCCAGCCGGCCCCGCCGTCGAGCGCGCCGCCGAGCGACTCGGCGGCCTGCGCGAGCTGGGTTGCGCTGTGCCGCCGCGTGCCCTTGGTCAGCAGGCCCGCGGTCATCGACGCGAGCCCGGCGCGGCCCGGCGGATCGACCTCGCTGCCTGCCAGCACCACCAGCTCGGCCGTGACCAACTGAACACCGCGACGCTCGGCCAGTACCACGCGCAATCCGTTCGGCAGCCGCTGTTCGACCGGCGCGGCGATCGCGAGCGGCCGCGGCGCGCCCGGCTGCGGCGCCTGGTCGAAGCCCTGCCCGTGCGCGGCGGCGACGCCACCCGCGGTCAGCGCCAGCAGCAGCGCACGCCTGATGAAATCGGTCGCGGTCATTTCGGCGCGCTCTCCTGGACGTAGTGCAGCACGAGCTTGTGGGTCGACGCGACGTAGCGCTGCATGACCCGCTGGACGTCCGCGGCCGTGACCTGCTGCAAGGCCGTCAGGTCGGTGTTGACGGTGGCGGCGCCGCCCTGCAGCACGGCCGCTTCGGCGACGGCGGACGCCAGCCCTTCCGGCGTCTGGCGCGTCAGCAGCGCGCCGGTGACGATCTGCGTCTTGACCTTCGCGAGTTCGGCCGCGGCGACCGGCTGCCGGGCCAGCTTGAGCACCTCGGCAAGGAGGGCCTTCTCCACGACCGCCGGCGAGCGGCCGCTCGCGGCGATTGCGGTCGCGGTCAGCAGCCCGGGCCCGACGCGCAGGTCGGCGTTGAAGCCGGCCTGGCCCGCGACGCGCTGCCGGTACACCAGCGATTGATTCAGTCGCGACGACTCGCCGCTGCCGAGCAGCGCCGCCGCCACCTGCAGCGCGGGCGCATCGGCGCTGGTCGTCGGCGGGCCGAGCCACACCAGCGCGACGGCCGGCAGCGGCACCTGCGGGCCGGTGACGGTGGTGCGCCGGTCGGCCGTCCACGCCGGCTCGGTCGCGGTCACGCGCGGCAGCGCGGTTGCGGGACGCGGCACGCGGGCGAAGTACTTGTCGACCCAGGCGTCGAGCTGCGTCGGGTCGAAGTCGCCGGCGACGACCAGCGTCGCGTTGTCCGGCCGGTAGTACGTGGCGTGGAACGCGACCACGTCCGCCAGCGTCGCGGCCTCCAGGTCCTCGATGCTGCCGATGCCGGGGCGCTTGTACGGGTGCACCTGGTAGGCCGCCTTCGGGATCGCGTTCGCGAACCGGCCGTAGGGCGAGGCAAGCACGCGCTCGCGGTACTCCTCCTCGACCACGGCGCGCTCGGAGACGAAGTTCTCCTGCACCACGTTCAGGTTCGACATGCGCTCGGCCTCGGCCCACAGCAGCACCTCGAGGTGGTTGGACGGCACCAGGTCGGTGTAGCCGGTCACGTCATTGCTGGTGAACGCGTTGTTCGCGCCGCCCACGTCCTCGGTCATGCGGTCGAACTGCTCGCTCTTCAGGTGCGCGGTGGTCTTGAACATCAGGTGTTCGAAGAGGTGCGCGAAGCCGGAGCGGCCGCTCGGGTCGTCCTTCGAGCCGACGTGGTACCAGACCTGCACGCTGACCGTCGGACTCGCGCTGCTCGGCACCGCGATCACCTGCAGGCCGTTCGGCAGCACGCGTTCGGTGAAGCGGATCGGCGCGATCGTCAGCGCGGGCCCGGCCGACCACGCGGTGGCCGCGATCGTCAGCGTCAGCAGTGCCGCGGCGCGGCGCAACAGCGGTCCCGAACCCATCGCGCGCGTCACGCCGACTTGGCGACCAGCGTGAAGTGCTCGACCACCGGTGGCGCCGCGAAATACGGCCCGATGATCGCGCGCCACTGCGGGAACAGCGGGCCCTGGCGGAAGTCGACGGTGTGGTTCTCGAGCGTGTCCCAGTAGATCATCAGGATGTAGCGCTCGGGCGATTCGACGCCCTTGTTGACCTTGAAACCGCGAAACCCGGTGGCCTTCGACGCGACGGTCTCGATCGCCTGCTGGATGGCGGCGTCGAACTCGTCCTGTTTGCCGGGCGGGATGCGGATGTCGGCGATTTCGAGAATCATGCGCGGGCTTTCGGTGGCGGTGGGTAGCGTGCCAGTCTACAAGCGCGCGGCCATCGCTGCCGCACGCGCGGTCGGTCAGACGCCGAGGAAGCGGGACAAGGCTTCGGTGTCCGCCGACAGATCGGCCGACGCGCCGGACGCGACGATCACGCCCTTCTCCAGCACCACCGCGCGGTCGGTGTGGGCCAGCACCGCGCGGTAGTTGCGGTCGACGATCAGCGTGCTGATGCCGGTGGCGCGGATCGCGCCGATCACGCGCCAGATCTCGGCGACGATCAGCGGTGCGAGGCCTTCGGTCGCTTCGTCGAGGATCAGCAGCGTCGGGTTCGTCATCAGCGCGCGGCCGATCGAGAGCATCTGCTGCTCGCCGCCCGAGAGCTGCTGGCCGCCGTGGCCGAGCCGTTCGGTCAGGCGCGGGAAGGTGGCGAGCACGCGCTCGTAGGTCCAGTCCTTCTTGCCGTCGACGCCGGCGCGGGCCGTCATCACCAGGTTCTCGCGCACCGACAGGTTCGGGAAGATGCCGCGCCCTTCGGGCACGTAGCCGATGCCCAGCCGCGCCATGCGCTCGGGCGCCGCGTTGGTCATGTCGCGGCCGTGCCAGCGCACTTGTCCTTTCGCGACACGGACGTAGCCCATCAGCGCGCGGATCAGCGTGGTCTTGCCCATGCCATTGCGGCCGAGCAGGCCGAGCGCGGTGCCGGCGGGCAGGTCCAGGCTCACGCCGCGCAGCGTGTGGCTGTCGCCGTAATAGGTGTGGAGGTCGGTGAGCTGCAGCATCGCGTCGTCGTCGCTACGTCAGTGCGCATCGCCGAGGTAGGCGGCAATCACCTCGGGATGCGTTCGGATCGCGGCCGGCGCATCGCTCGCGATGACCGTGCCGTTGACCATCACGGTGATGCGGTCGGCGATCCGGAACACCGCGTCCATGTCGTGCTCGACCAGCAGGATCGCGTGGTCGCGCTTGAGCTCGCCGAGCAGCGCGAGCATGCGCTCGGTTTCCTCGGCGCCCATGCCGGCGAGCGGCTCGTCGAGCAGCAGCACGCGCGGCCGCGTGGCCAGGCACATCGCGATCTCCAGCTGACGCTGGCCGCCGTGGCTGAGCAGGCCGGCCGGGCGCTGCGCATGTTCGGTGAGGCCGGCCGCCTCGAGCGCGGCACGCGCGGCCTGCGTGCTGTAGGCGCAGCGTTGCGCCGACTCCCACACCGCCCACGGCTTCGGTTGCGCGGCCTGCGCGCTGAGGCGGCAGTTCTCCAGCACCGTGAAGCTCGGGAAAATCGTGGTGCGCTGGTAGCTGCGGCCGACGCCGGCCAGCGCGCGCCTGGGCTGCGCCCAGCCGCCGATGTCCCGGCCATCGAGTTCGATCGTGCCGCTGCTGGCCGGCAGCTCGCCCGAGAGCATGTTGATCAGCGTCGACTTGCCGGCGCCGTTGGTGCCGATCACCGCATGCACCTCGCCGGCGTGCAGGTCGAGCGAGACCCGGCTGACCGCGGTGAGACCGCCGAAGCGGCGCGTCAAGTCCACCGCGCGCAGCAGTGCGCGCGGATGGCCCTCGCGGAGCAGCGCCTCAGCCATGGGCCGCTCCGGTCAGGCGCTGGCGCAGGCCGATCAGGCCCTTCGGCAGCAGCGCGACGAACGCGATGATCGTCAGGCCCAGCGTCATCTGCCAGTGGCTCGCGATCGGGCCGAGCAGCGACTCGAGCTGGAACAGTTCCTTCAGCAACGTGAACGCGATCGCGCCGATCACCGCGCCGCGCAGGTGGCCGATGCCGCCGAGGATCAGCATCAGCAGCACCGCACCCGATTCGTGCCAGCTGAGCAGTTCGGGGTTCACGGTGCCGTCCTTCACGGCGAGCAGGAAGCCGGCGAGCCCGGCCAGCGCGCCGGCAATCACGAACGCGGCCAGCTTGTACCAGTAGGTCGCGTAGCCGGTCGCGCGCATGCGCTGCTCGTTGACGCGGATGCCCGCCAGCGCATGGCCGAAACGCGAGCGCAACAGCAGCGCGAGCAGCGCGTAAGTGCCGATCAGCGCGCCCATCACCGCGTAGTACATCGTCCGCTTGTCGTCCAGGTTCAGCGCGCCGAGCACCGGCTTGACGTACAGGAACATCCCGTCGCTGCCCCCGGCGAGCTTGGTGTCGTGGAACACGAAATACGCCATCTGCGCGAACGCCAGCGTGACCATGATGAAGTACACGCCCCTGGTCCGCAGGCTCAGCGCGCCGACGAAGAGGGCGTAGGCGGCCGCCGCGCCGATCGCGAGCGGCAGCACCGTCGCGACCGACCCGCCCGCATCGCCCGACGCCAGCACCGTCACGTACGCGCCGATGCCCAGGAACGCCGCGTGCCCCAGGCTCACCAGCCCGGTGACGCCGACCAGCAGTTCCAGGCTCAGCGCGAACACCGCGTAGATCGCGATCTTGACGACCAGGTCTTGCAGGTACGGCGAGAGAATCGGCTGCAGCGCCAACAGCGCGATGCCGGCGACGATGGGAACGAACGAGGCCGCCTTCATCTAGTAGGCCCGCTTCATCAGGCCTTCCGGCCGCCACACCAGGATCACCGCCATCAGCAGGTACACGCCCACGCCGCTGTACTCGGCGAAGAACACCTTGCCGAACGTGTCGACGAATCCGACCAGCAAGGAGGCGATCAGCGCCCCGGTGATCGAGCCGATGCCGCCGATCACGACGACGACGAAGCAGATGATCAGCACGCTGCCGCCCATGCCCGGGTAGACCGACGACAGCGGCGCGGCGATCATCCCGGCCAACGCCGCGAGCGCGACGCCGCCGGCGAACACGATGCGGTACAGCAGCTTGATGTCGAGCCCCAGGCCGCGCGCCATCTCGCGGTTGCTCGCGCCGGCGCGGATCATCATGCCCAGGCGCGTGCGGTTGACGACCGCGTACAGGCCGAGCGCGACGACGATGCAGGCGACCGACGCGAACACGCGATACCACGGGTACGACATCAGCCCCCCGAGCTGGAAGCCGCCCGCCAGCCACGCCGGCGCCTGCACGCCATGCACGTCGTTGCCGACGAGCAGGCTGCGCGCTTCCTCGAACACCAGGATCAGCGCGTAGGTCATCAGCACCTGCTGCAGGTGGTCGCGCTGGTACAGGAAGCTGAAGAACGCCCACTCGAGCAGGTAGCCGAACACGGCCGCGAGCACCACGCCGACCAGCAGCTTGGTGATGAACCAGTCGCCGAAGTAGGGCGCCAGCACGAACGCGACATACGCGCCGATCATGTAGAAGCTGCCGTGCGCGAGGTTGATCACGCCCATGATCCCGAAGATCAGCGTCAGGCCGCTGGCGACGAGGAACAGCAGCAGGCCGTATTGCACGGCGTTCAGGCACTGGACGAGGAAGGTGGCGAGGTCCACGGGGTAGCCATGAAAAGGGCGGCCCGCGGCCGCCCGTGGATGAGGTGAGAACTGCGCTTAGAGCTTACAACCGCGTGCCGGGTCGGCCAGCGCCTTGACCGCGATCGACCGGTATTCGTTGTTGTTGCCCTTGACCTCGCGCAGGTAGATGTCCTGGACCGGGTTGCCGGCCGGCGAGATCGTGAACTTGCCGCGCGGGCTGTCGACGGTGACCTTGTGCATCGCGGCGGTCAGCGCGTCGCGCTTGCCGAGGTCGCCTTTCACGGCGTTCAGGCCGGCCGCGAGGATCTGCGCGGCGTCGTAGCCCTGCACCGCGTAGACGTCGGCATTGGCCTTGTAGGTCAGCGCGAAGGCCTTGCGGAACGCGTTGTTGCGCGGCGTGTCGAGGTTGTCGGCGTAGTGCAGCGTGGTCAGCATGCCCTGCGCGGCGGCGCCTTGCGCCTCGAGCGTGCCGTCGGTCAGGAAACCCGGGCCGTACAGCGGGATGGTCTTGTTCAGGCCCGCGGCGGCGTAGTCCTTGACGAACTTGACCGCGCCGCCGCCAGCGAAGAAGGCGTAGACCACGTCCGGCTTCTGCGCCGCGATCTCGGTCAGCAGGGCCTGGAACTCGACGCCGGGGAAGGGCAGGTTCATGTCCTTGACGACCTTGCCGCCGCCCTTCTCGAAGGCCTCGGTGAAGCCCTTCACCGACTCGGCGCCGGCCGCGTAGTTCCAGGTGATCGTCATCGCGCGCTTGGCGCCCTTGTCGGCCGCGACCTTGCCCATCGCGTAGGCCGGCTGCCAGTTCGAGAACGAGCTGCGCACGATGTTGGCCGCGCACATCGGGCCGGTGATCGCGTCGGCGCCGGCGTTCGGGATGATCAGCAGCGTGTTGTTGTCCTTGGCGGCCTTGGCCATCGCCAGCGCCACGCCCGAGTGCACGGTGCCGACGAGCACGTCGACGTTGTCGCGCTTGATCAGCTTGTTGACGTTGTCGGTGCCCTTGGACGGCTCGGATTCATCGTCGACCTTGAAATACTGGATCTCGCGCCCGCCGAGCTTGCCGCCCTGCTCCTGCACGTAGAGCTTGAAGCCGCTCTCGATCATGTTGCCCAGGCTGGCGTAGGTGCCGGTGTACGGCAGCATGAAGCCGACCTTGATGGGACCGGTCGCCTGGGCGTGCGCGGCGAGGGAGACCAGGCCCAGGGCGGCGGACGCGAGGAGGGCTTTGGCGGTGACGTGCATGGGGTTCTCCGAGCTCAGGGGGTTGGATGTTCGTGGATGAATCGCGCGGCTTGCGAGGCCAGCAGCGCCGGTTGATCCCGGTGCGGCGAGTGTCCGCATTTCGGGATCACGAGCAAGCGGGTTTTCGGCAGTCGGGCTTGGATGCCGCGGATCTGCGCGAGTGTGCCGTACTCGTCGTCCTCGCCTTGCACCGCCAGCACGGGGCAGGTGATGGTGTCGAGCTCGGCGCGGATGTCCCAGTCGCGGAACGCCGGAGCCAGCCAGATGTCGTTCCAGCCTCGGAACGCGGAGTCGGGATCGGCGTGGTAGCGCGCCAGGCGCGCGCGCAGGTCGGTGGTCTCGTAGGCGGTGCGCGCCTGCTCGATGCTCGCGATCGACGCGTCCTCGACCAGGATGTGCGGGGCCACGACGACGATGCCGGCAACGTCGAACTTCGCGGCGTGCAGCAGCGCGATCGAGCCGCCGTCGCTGTGGCCGAACAGCCAGGGGCAGGTGATCTGCAACTGTGCGAACAGCAGGGGCAGGACCTCGTGCGCCTGGGCGTGCATGAACGCGGGCGTCCAGCGCTCGTCGGCCGGCCGGGGCGTCGACCCGCCGTAGCCGTAGCGCGAGAACACCAGCCCGCGCAGGCTGTGCTCGGTGCACATGCGCTCGGGGAAATCCTTCCACATCGCCACCGACCCCAGGCCCTCGTGCAGGAAGACGACCGGCGGCTGCGCCGCCGCCGCGTCACCAACCCACTGGTACTCGAGCCGAAGCGGCTGGCCGCGCCAGTCGAGCTGCGCGAAGCGGATGGCCTCGGCGCTCACTTCGGTGCGCGCGCGCTGGCGTTCGCCACGTCCCGCAGGCGGAAGCGCTGGATCTTGCCGGTGGCGGTCTTGGGCAGTTCGTCGATGAACTCGATCACGCGCGGGTACTTGTACGCGGCCAGCCGGTCCTTGACGAAGGCCTTCAGCGTCGCCTCGTCGACCTCGGTAGCGCCCGGCTTGCGCACGACGCAGGCCTTGGTCTTGGTCAGCCCGTCGGAATCCTCGAAGCCGATCACCGCGCACTCGAGGACCGCCGGGTGCTGCATCAGCGTCGCCTCGACCTCGAACGGCGACACGTAGACGCCGCTCACCTTCAGCATGTCGTCGCTGCGGCCGGCATACACGTAGCAGCCGCGGGCGTCGATCGAGTACTTGTCGCCCGTCTTGGTCCACTCGCCCTGGAAGGTCGCGCGCGACTTGTCACGCTGCGCCCAGTACATCAGCGCCGAACTCGGGCCGGCCACGTACAGGTCGCCGATCTCGCCCGGCTGGGCCTCCTGGCCGCCCTCGTCGACCAGCTTCAGCTTGTAGCCCGGCACCACCTGACCGGTGCTGCCGTACTGCACCTGGCCCGGGCGATTCGACAGGAAGATGTGCAGCATCTCGGTCGAGCCGAGTCCGTCGACGATCTCGCAGCCGAAGTGCGCGGTGAAGCGCTCGCCGATCTCGCGCGGCAGCGCCTCGCCGGCCGACGAGCACAGGCGCAAGCGCACCTGTGCCTTTGCCGGCAGGTCTGGCGCGGCCAGCATGCCCGCGTAGCCCGTGGGCGCGCCGAAGAACACCGTGACGCCGTGGTCGACCCAGCGCTTGAAGACGGCCGCCGGCGTGGGCCGCTCGGCCATCAGAACCGTCGTTGCGCCCACGCTCATCGGGAAGGTCAGCGCGTTGCCCAGCCCGTACGCGAAGAACAGCTTGGCCGCCGAGAAGCCGACGTCGGACTCGCGCAGGCCGAGCACCGGCGTGCCGTACAGCGCCGCGGTCCAGTACAGGTTGGCGTGGGTGTGCACCGTGCCCTTCGGCCTCCCGGTCGAGCCCGAGGAGTAGAGCCAGAAGCCGATGTCGTCGCCGCGCGTGTCGGCCGCCGCGGCCAGCGGCGGCGCCTCCAGCAGCTGCGCGAAGGCGTGCGTGCCCGCGGGCGCGTCTCCAGCGCCGGAGACGATCACCGGGATCGACGAGCCCGCCAGCGCCGCCTGCAGCGTCGGCCACAGCGCGCGCGACACCAGCAGCGCCTGCGCGCCGCAGTGCTCGAGCATGAAGCCGTAATCGTCGGCGGTCAGCAGCGTGTTGACCGGCACGGGGACGATGCCGGCGTACAGCGCGCCCAGGAACGCGGTCGGAAAGTCGACGCTGTCGTGCATCACCATCAGCACGCGCTCTTCGCGCTTCAGCCCGAGGGCGCGCAAGCCGGCCGCGCAGCGGCGCACCCGGTCGGCCAGCGCGCCATAGCTCACGCGCTGCTGGTCGTCGATGTAGGCGATCTTGTCGCTGCGCGCCACGTTCAGCGCCAGCAAGTGCGCGGCAGCGTTGAAACGGTCTGGCGGCGGCGCGACCGACGAGGTAGCCTCGGGGCTGTCTGAGTGCAGCGTCACGTCGGACTCGATGTAATATGTTGCATGTCAATTGCACTATAGCGCCGATCATTCCGCCTGACCTCCACGCAAACCCGAAGACCGCCGCCTTGGACCTTTCCGAATCCCACGACCGCGCGGACGCCGACGACCGCGATCCGTTCCTCGCCGCGCTCGGTGAACGCACCCGTGCATTGCGGGCTCGCCGCGGGCTCACGCGCAAGGGGCTCGCGAAGGCGGCCGACGTCTCGGAGCGGCATCTCGCGAACGTCGAGATGGGCGTGGGCAACGCCTCCGTTCAGTTTCTGCGGCAGATGGCGCAGGCGCTGAACTGTTCGCTGGCCGAACTGGTCGGCGACGAGACCGCCAGTTCGCCCGAGTGGCTGATGATCCGCGCGCTGCTGCGCGGCCGCAGCGAGGCCGACCTGGTGCGCGCCCGGGCCGCGCTCGCCGCGCTGTTCGACGAGTCGCCGAGCCCGTCGGCGCGGCGCGAGCGGATCGCGCTGATCGGCCTGCGCGGTGCCGGGAAGAGCACGCTGGGCCGCGCGCTGGCCGAGGGCTGGGGCGTGCCGTTCATCGAGCTGAACCGCGGCATCGAGGCGTTGGCCGGCTGCACGCTCCCGGAGATCCACTCGCTGTATGGCCCGATCGCCTACCGACGCTACGAGCGCCGGGCAATGGAGGAGGCCATCGCCCGCCATCCGCGCGCCGTGATCGCGACGCCGGGCGGCATCGTCTCCGACCCCGGCACCTTCAACCTGCTGCTTGCCAACTGCTACACCGTGTGGGTGCGTGCCACGCCCGAGGAACACATGAGCCGCGTCCTCGCGCAGGGCGACACGCGCCCGATGGCCGGCAATGTCGGCAATGCCGAGGCGATGAACGACCTGCGCCGCATCCTCGAGAGCCGCGCCGCGTTCTACTCGAAGGCCGACACGGTCTTCGACAGCAGCGACATGAGCCCCGCCGAGGCGGTCGCCGCGCTGCGCGAGCAACTGACGACCGCGCTCGCCGGCTAGCCTGCGGCGCAATATATTGCATTGCGGGGGTGCTGGCCCGCAAAACGCGCCGCCTACAATCCCGCCCGCAGTCGCCAGGCTGAACCACAAGACAACAACAGGAGATACGCATGACACGCTCGGCTCGCCGCCAGTTCCTGACCCAGGCCTCGGCCCTCACCGCGGGCACGCTCGCCTCCTCGATGGTCGGCAGCGCCGCGTTCGCGCAAGGCGCGGAGTTCAAGATGAAGTTCGCGAGCAACCTGCCGGCGATCCATCCGCTGAACGTGCGCATGAAGGAAGCCGCCGAGGCGATCCTGAAGGAGTCCGGCGGGCGTGTCGACATCCAGGTGTTCCCGAACAACCAGCTGGGCTCGGACACCGACATGCTCTCGCAGGTGCGTTCGGGCGCGATCGACTTCTTCACGCTGTCGGGCCTGATCCTGTCGACGCTGGTGCCGGTCGCGTCGATCAACGGCATCGGCTTCGCGTTCAAGGACTACGAGCAGGTCTGGGCCGCGATGGACGGCGATCTCGGCGCCCACGTGCGCGGCGCGATCGGCAAGGCCGGCCTGGTCGCGTTCGACAAGATCTGGGACAACGGCTTCCGCCAGATCACCAGCTCGAGCAAGCCGATCACCAAGCCCGAGGACCTGAAGGGCTTCAAGATCCGCGTGCCGGTCAGCCCGCTGTGGACCTCGATGTTCAAGGCGCTCGACGCCTCGCCGGCCAGCATCAACTTCAGCGAGGTGTATTCGGCCCTGCAGACCAAGATCGTCGAAGGCCAGGAGAACCCGCTCGCGATCATCCAGACCGCCAAGCTGTACGAAGTGCAGAAGTTCTGCTCGTTCACCAACCACATGTGGGACGGCTTCTGGTTCCTCGCCAACGGCAAGATGTGGGAGAAGCTGCCGGCCGACCTGAAGGCGATCGTCACCAAGCACATCAACGCCGCGGCGCTCGCCGAGCGCAACGACGTGCGCCGCCTGAACAACACTGTCGAGGTCGAGCTCAAGGTCAAGGGCCTGACCTTCAACGCGGTCGACACCACCGCGTTCCGCGGCACGCTGAAGAAGGCCGGCTTCTACAAGGACTGGAAGGCCAAGTACGGCGCCGACGCCTGGGCCATCCTCGAGAAGTACTCGGGCAAGCTGGAGTAGGGCGTCGTGTCGTCGACCGCGTCCCGCGCTCGACGGGGGCTCGACAGGGGCATCGGCTGGGCGAGCGAAGTCCCGGCCGCCATCCTCGTGACGCTCGAGATCGGCGTGCTGCTGGCCGGCGTGATCTCGCGCTACGTGTTCAACGCGCCGCTGACCTGGTCCGACGAGCTCGCATCGATCCTGTTCCTGTGGCTCGCGATGCTGGGCGCCGTGATCGCGCTGCGCCGCGGCGAGCACATGCGGCTGTCGACGCTGGTGAACCGGCTCGCACCGCCGCGCCGCGGCTGGGTCGAGCTGGCGGCGCGGCTGGTGGTGATCGCGTTCGTGCTGCAGCTGCTGTGGCCGGCGTACGAGCATTTCGAGATGCAGTGGGACATCCGCACCCCGGCGCTCGAGATCCGCGACGGCCTGCGCGTCGGCGCGATCCTGGTCGTTGCGCTGCTGATGCTGCCGATCGCGGCGCTGCAGATCGCGCGCCACAGCAGCGGCCGGCAGATCGCGATCGCCGTCGCGCTGTTCGCCGCGGTCAGCGCGGCCGCGTGGTTCGCCCGGCCGATGTTCATGCACCTGGGCAACGCGAACCTGCTGATCTTCTTCGTCGGCGTGGTGGCGCTCTGCGTCGCCGCGGGTGTGCCGATCGCGTTCGCGTTCGGGATGTCGACGCTGTCCTACCTGGCGCTGACCACGTCGACGCCGCTGACCATCGTCGTCAGTCGCATGGACGAGGGCATGTCGAGCCTGGTGCTGCTGTCGGTGCCGCTGTTCGTGTTCCTCGGGTTGCTGATCGAGATGACCGGCGTCGCCAAGGCGATGGTCGACTTCCTCGCGTCGCTGCTCGGCCACGTGCGCGGCGGCCTGGCCTACGTGCTGATCGGCGCGATGTATCTGGTCTCCGGCATCTCCGGCTCCAAGGCGGCGGACATGGCCGCCGTCGCCCCCGCGTTGTTCCCCGAGATGAAACGCCGCGGCGCGCAGGACGGGCGGCTGATCGCGCTGCTGTCGTCGTCGGGCGCGATGTCCGAGACGATCCCGCCGAGCCTGGTGCTGATCACGATCGGCTCGGTCACCGGCGTGTCGATCGCCGCGCTGTTCACCGGCGGGCTGCTGCCGGCGCTGGTCGGTGCGCTGGCGTTGTGCGTGGTGGTCTGGTTCCACAACCGCCATGAAGACCTGTCGGGCGTTGTGCGCGCCGATCGCCGCACCATCCTGAAGACGTTAATCGTCGCGCTGCCGGCGCTGGCGCTGCCGTTCGTGATCCGCACCGTGGTCGTCGAAGGCGTCGCGACCGCGACGGAGGTCTCGACCGTCGGCATCGCCTACACCGTGCTGGTCGGCCTGTTCGTCTACCGCCGCTTCCACTGGCAGCGGCTGTACCCGATGCTGATCGAGACCGCCTCGCTGTCCGGCGCGATCCTGTTCATCATCGGCTGCGCGACGGCGATGGCCTGGGCGCTCACCCAGTCCGGCTTCTCGCGCGACCTGGCCGCGTTCATGCAGGGCGTGCCGGGCGGCGCGGCCGGCTTCATGGCGATCTCGGTCGTCGCGTTCGTGATCCTCGGCAGCGTGCTCGAGGGCATCCCGGCGATCGTGCTGTTCGGCCCGCTGCTGTTCCCGATCGCGCGCGCCGTCGGCATTCATGAGGTGCACTACGCGATGGTGGTGATCTTCGCGATGGGCCTGGGCCTGTTCGCGCCGCCGTTCGGCGTCGGCTTCTACGCGGCGTGTGCGATCGGCCGGGTCGACCCGGATCGGGCGGTCGCACATGTGTGGCCGTACCTCGGCGCGCTGTTCGTCGCACTGATCGGGATCGCGGCGTGGCCGTGGTTGTCGATCGGGTTTCTGTGAGTCGGGCTGTTCAGGTCCTGGATTCGCGCTCGAGGATGGCCTTGGCATCTTCGAACCCGACCGGTGCGGAGGTGTGCTCGTGAATGATGCGCAGAACATGACCACTCGCCTGAAGTACCCAGGTGATGCGGTTCTGCATCTCCTTCAGCGCGCGGCCGTCGGCTGAGACGCCTGCGTAGGTCACGACGGCGCTCATCGAGGCGAAGCCCTGCTCGCCCGCGATCTTCACGTCCTGGAACGTGACCCTGACACGCTCGTCCCCCAGCGACGAAAACCAGCCTTCGACAGCCACCCGCCACGCCGCAGCCCCCTCGTATGACCAGATGCCCCAGGTGTCGAACACGCGGACGTCGGGGTCGTACAGGTGCATGAACGTCTCGACGTTCTTCGCCAGTACGGCGGACTGGTACGTGTCGAGCGCGCGCTGCACCTGCTTCTCGGTATCACTCATGGTGGGTCTCCGTCGTAAGACCTGGATCGACTTCTTGAATTCAGTCCGAAATTCCCTCGGTCTCTTGCCGTAGAAGTCAGCGCCGCCATTCAGGCCAACAAGCTCACTTCGAAAGAGATCGAGTTCTTCGTCGTATTCGATCCTCGCGTGATACCCATCCGCTTCAATCAAGGGCAAGGGGAGAAACGAAAGACTGTTGACTACCGCGGAAGCCCCTGTAATGGGCAGGCCGCATTGCTGGTGGCCTGAGGGGCGAGGGGCTTCGTCATGAGGACGCTCAAGAAGTTCGTGTGTGGTCGCCAGTCACAGGTGCCGACCTGAGCATAGCCCCAGGACCGGTACATCTCGATCAGATCAGTAGCAGGCTCGGCAGTGTGGAGCGCCATGACTTGGCAACCCTCGAGAACGGCATGTTGCAATGCAGCATCGTGGATGCGCCTTCCGTAGCCCTTACCTTTATGTCCTGGCGCGACGGCAAACTGACCGAACGACCACGTGTACTCGTCGCGCAGGAGCGGAACCTTGGACTCGGGGTCGGGTTTGCTGAGCGTGATTGTGGCGATCAGTTCTCCGTCTACCTCGCCAACGAAGCCGACGCCTCGGGAAAGGCGCCTGGCCGTGTCCTCGACGGACTGGTGGGTTGCCCAATAGCGGAGCCCCTTCAGCGCATGCGGCGCGTAGGCGGCACGAATCAGAGCAGTGAGTGCCACCAGGTCTTCGTTCTCGGCTGTTCTTCGGAAGTGCATGCTGGCACCGTGACTAGTTTTGCAGCCTAACGTGACTCAAGCGGACTGCCGTAGGCGAGGGGTCCGCTTGAAGGAAGGGTTAGGCCGCACTCGGCGATGCGCATACTTAGCGCGGCGTAAGCTCATTGGACAACTGAAGAATGCCCCAAACGACTGCCACCAGTTGGAGAAAGTTGATGAGCAGCGCCGCGGAGTGCACGCGCCGAAAGTTCTCTACGGCTGCCTCCTCACTGGCTTGAATCTTCTCACCCAGGCGCTCCATTGCATGTACGAGTTGTTTGCGCAAGAGTGATGTGATGATGGCGAAGATCGCCGCGCCTATGGCAAAGTAGTAACGGCCCCAAGCTGCATAGCTGATACATGCGCCGAGCGAAGTCCAGAATGCCGCTCGGTAGTACACATTGAAGAAGCTTCGGATGAATCGAGCATCGAGTGGTACGTCGTGCTTGAGGACGAGGAGCGGCAGCCCACCCATCAAGAAGTACGCGGTGGTCACCAAGAGTGCCACGGTAAAGAACAACGCTGCGTACATGATGGGCGGCTACCTGTTGTCCTGGTGATCTTGAACCACGCTCCAGCTGTGCGGCTAACGTAGAGCTAAGCGACATCCCACGGCCTGCCGTGGGACGTCCGCTTGAGCGCCGGGTTGGGCCCGTACGGTGAATGCCGCGCAGACCTTGACTGGAAGACCACCTTCGCCTTCAAGAATTCGCCCTCGCAAGCAGCCGAAGGAATGCGATGGCCCAGGACGATAGCCGCGCTCTGCGCGCGAGCTCAGCAATTTGGAAAAAAGTGACGACCGTTGCATGAGGACTCTCGGTTGCTCTTTGCCCAACGTGATATGGACGGAATGGTTTGCCGCCAATTGTTTGGCCTGATTCGTTCTCGATTCATCGCGCTCCCTCTGCCAACTTCCCTCGATGGAGGGGTCGCCTTTGCATTCACCATACGGTGTCGTCCTTCTCATCGGGGCCGACTAGAAATCTTGGGATGTCCGCGCCTCGAGGCACTGCGGCATTTTGCATTCACGGTCGTTGAAATGTCGCGCGACTTTCGGCGTCCAGTCAATCTTGTCGGCGATGCCTGTCTGCGCAATCTGGAAACTTTCGGCGACGCGATGCGCCCGCATCGTCGATCGGCCTGGTCGCCTCAGGAAAAATGCAGGCCGTCGACCCGCACCCACGGCAGCACCCACCCACCCGTGTCGATGCGCTCGGCGCTCACCGCCTGCACGTCGCGCAGCATCTGCGCGACGTTGCCGGAGATCATCGTCTCGGCCAGCGCCCCGCCGACGCGGCCGTGGTCGATCGCGAAGCTGTTCTTGATCACGCCGGAGAAGTCGCCGCTCGCAGCCGGCCGGCCCATCGACAGGCGATCGACCAGCGCACCGCGCGGCACCGCGGCGATCAGCGCGTCGCGTGATGTGGTCCCCGCCGCCATGTCCCAGCCTTCCATCGCGAGCGCGACGTGCGGCAACCCGGTCTTGCGGCTGCCGTACAGGCTCGGCGTCAGGCACCGCAGCCGCCCCTGCGCAATCAGCTCGACCGGCGCCGCGACGAACGCGTCGGCGGTCAGCGGTGACACGCCCGGCGCGTCGGTGCGGTGCCGCAGGTTGAGCAGTGGTGAGGCGACGAGCCGGCCGACCGCGTCGCGGTAGACCGAGCTCCCGTCGATCAGCGCCTGGTCGCCGAGCTGCCCGAGCAGCCAGCCGACCAGGTCGGCCATCGCCTTCGGCGTCAGCACCACGCCGCCGACGAAGCGCTCGCCGATGCGTTCGGTGTGCGTCTGCTTTGGCAGTGACTGCAGCAGGTCGTCGATGCCGAAGCGCGCGATCAGCGGCGCATCGGCCAGGCTGTCGCAGTTGCCGCCGGCGTAGTTGAACGAGCTCGCCTGCGTGCCGTCGCGCGCCAGCCCGAAGACGCCGGCATCGAACCAGTGGATTTCGCAGGCCAGGTCAGTGCCCGCGCTCGTCAGCGTGCTGACCCAGCTGCTGTTGTGCGCGACCGCCATCTCCTCGAGCATCACGCTCGGTGCTTCGCGCTCGCGGAAGGCGAGCAGCGCGCCGGTCGCATCGGCCAGCTCGGCGAGTTCGGCCTGCGCGCGGCCGCGCACGATGCGCGCGTGCCGGCCGGCCGAGACGGCGTTGGCTTCGTCCTGCGGTGCCGAAGCGACGCTGTCCCACAGGCTGCGCACGGTCGCCCGCAGCTGCTCCTCGCCGATCTCGCTGGCGTCGGTCGCGGCGCGGCGGCCGTCGAGCAGGCCGACCAGCTGCAGCCGATGCGTGTCGGTGCTGCGCAGCAGGCTCGCCTCGTTGTGGGCGACGCAGACCTCGCTGCGCCGCTGCCGGGTCACGCTGACCTGCGCGCCGTCGAAGCCCTGCGCGCGCATCAGCGCGATCAGGCGCTGCGCGGTGTCGGCCGGCGCCACCCCCACGGGCGCGCTCATTCGCCCCCCAGGTGTGCGCGGGTGCGCAGCGCCGGGCCGCCCATCGAGACGATCATCGGCTGCTTCTTGCCGCAGTAGCCGGAGCAGTCCCAGACCATGTCGTCGCTGACCGCGTCGACGCTGCTGAGCACCTTGAGCGCCGAGCCGGAAACCGTGGTGTTGCGCACCGCGCGGCCCAGCTTGCCGCCGCGGATCTCGTAGGCCAGCGTCACGCCGAACATGAATTCGGTGGTCGAGTCGGCCTGGCCGTTGCTGGTCTTCATCAGCAGGTAGCCGTCGTCGACGCCCGCGATCATCTCGGCGAGCTTCGACGTGCCGGGCAGGATCACGGTATTGCGCATGCGCACCAGCGGCTCGTCGTTGGGGTTGTAGGCGCGCGCGTTGCCGGTGGCGGCCTCGCCGAGGCGCGCCGCGGTCTCGCGGCTGTGCATGAAGCCGGTGAGGCGGCCGCGGTCGATCATCGTCACGTCGCGTGCCGGCGTGCCCTCGTCGTCGACATAGACCGGCGCCATCGCCTCCTCGCCGTTCCAGGTGTGGGCGATATCGAGCATCGTCACCAGCTCGCTCGCGACCTGCTGGCCGGCCAGCGACGCGGTCACCGCGCCGCCGAGCACCGCGTCGGCCTCGCACGGGTGGCCCATCGCCTCGTGCGCCAGCATGCCGGCCAGCTCGGGCGCGAGCACCACCGTCTGCTGGCCGCCGCGCGAGGCGACCGCGTGGCGCTTGGCCTGCAGGTGCTCGTGGGCGCGCGCGAGCAGCGGCGCCAGCGTCTCGAGCGACCAGTCGAGATCCGCCAGGCTGCCCTTGCACGAGCGCAGCAGGTCGACCTCGATCGGCGCGCCGCTGTCGTCCTCGGCGCCGAGCACGATGCCGCAGAACGCGCGCTGGATGCTCGCGAGCGACTCGCCGCCGGCCGCGGTGCGCAGCTGCTTGGTGTGGTGCTCGTCGCCGATCAGCAGGCGTGTCGCGCGCAGCCCCGGGTAGTGCTGCAGGCAATGGGCGTGCAGCGCGGCCAGGCGCTCGTTGCACTCGGTCGCCGAGAGCGGCGCGCGCCCGGCGAACACATGCTCGCCACGGTACGGCTCCGACGCCATCGCGAGCGCGCGGCGCGGCCCGAAGCGGGCCATCGCGCGGGCGTTCGCCAAGGCCTCGTGCTGCACGCGCTCGCGCTGGCCCGCGCCTTCGAGCGGCGCGGACGCGAAGCCCCAGTAGCCGTCGACATAGGCCCGCGCGCTCAGGCCCTGCTGGACAGTGCGCAGGTTGCCGGTCAGATGCCCGTCGACCATCTGCATGCGCGTCTTGCGCAGCTCGTGGTGGCGGGTCTCGAGTTCGCGGGCGGCGAGGGTCGTGGTCATGGGCCGATCCAGTGCGGCGCGCGCGCCGGTCGGGCCATCATACGGACCGGCGCGCGACCGCGAGCGCGCATTCCGGGTGGTGCGCTACGGCATCTTCGCGGCCGCCGCCTTGATCGCCTCGCGGATCCGGCCGTAGGTGCCGCAGCGGCACATGTTCTCGATCGCGTCGATGTCGGCGTCGGTCGGGCTCTTGGTGCGGCTGAGCAGGTCGACCGCGGCCATGATCTGGCCGGGCTGGCAGAAGCCGCACTGCGGCACGTCGCGGTCGAGCCAGGCCTGCTGCACCGGGTGCAGCACGTCGCCGGTGGCCAGGCCCTCGATCGTCGTGACCTTCTTGCCGGCGACCGAGGCCACGCTGGTCACGCAGGTGGTCGTCGCCTTGCCGTTGACCAGGCAGGTGCAGGCCTTGCACACGTTGGTGCCGCAGCCGTACTTGGGGCCGGTGATGCCGAGCTTGTCGCGCAGCACCCAGAGCAGCGCCAGGTCGCCCGGCGCATCGACGTTGACGGCCTTGCCGTTGACGGTGAAGGATTGGTTGGGCATGTGAGGCTCCTCAGGACAGGAAGACGGGCACGGCGATCTGGCCGGGGGCGACCGGCGTGTAGGCCGGCTGGGCATTGAGCGGGAACTTGCGCGGCTTGATGCCGGTGGCGCGCGCGTACGCGTTCGCGATCGCGCCCGAGTTGGCCGACAGGCCGACCTCGCCGAGGCCGCCGATCGCATCGCCCTTGTTCGGCATGATGATGATCTGCACGTTCTTCGGGTAGTCCTTCATCTTCGTGAAGCGGTAGTTCGCGTAGCTCGATTCGATCGGCAGGCCGGCCTTGATCGTCAGGCCGGCGTTGAGCACCAGCGCGATCGATTCGGCCAGGCCGCCCTGCAGCTGCGCCTCGATGCCCGACGGGTTGATCGGCTTGCCGACGTCGATCGCGATCACCGCGCGGGTGACCTTGGCGTTGGTCGGGTCGGTCGCGTCGATCTCGACCAGCGACGCGGTGAACGAGCGCGATTCCATGTGCACCGCGATGCCCTGCGCGCAGCCGGCCGGCATCGCGCGGCCCCAGTTGCCGGCGGCGGCCACCGCCTTCAGCACCGCACGGGCGCGTTCGACGCGCAGGTACTCGAGGCGGAACGCGAGCGGGTCCTTGCCGAGCTTGCGCGCGATCTCGTCGACGATGATCTCCTCGACGCTGCGTGCCGGCTGAATGTGCACCGAGCGGTACGACACGGTGTTCATGTTGATCGCCACCGGCGTCAGCACCTTCGTGCTGACGCCGAAGTTGTACGGCGACGACACCATCGTCTTGAAGAAGAACTCCTCGTAGCCGAGGTTGCCGACGGTCTGCTGCACCAGCGGCGGCAGCGAGCCGCCGGCGGCGGTGGTGATCTCGCCGTAGCCGTGGCGGGCGTCCAGGCGCACCGCGGCGACGCGCTGCTCGTAGCTGATCACCTGCCCGAGCAGCACGGTCGCGCGCACCTTGTGGTACTGCGGCGGACGCAGCCGCGTCTGGCGGGTGTCGTCGGTGCGGTGGTACATCAGCTTGCAGGCGCGGCCGGTGATCTTCGAGACCTGCGCTGCGACCTGCACCGGGTCCCAGAACAGCCGGCGGCCGAACGAGCCGCCCGACGGCACGACGTGCACCGTGACCTTGTCGGCCGGCAGGCCGAGATCGATCGCGATCGCCTGCTTGGTGATGATCGGCGTCTGCAGCCCGGCCCAGATCTCGGCGCGGTCGCTGCGCACGTCGGCGATCGCGCATTCGACCTCAAGCGGGCAATGGGTTGCGGCCGCGAACTGGAACTCGCCCTCGACCGTGACCGAACCGAGCGGCGGCAGCGCGAACGGCAGGATCGCCGACTTCAGCGTCGCCTGGATCGAGGCGTCGGACTGGCCGGCGAGCGGGCCGTTGCCCCAGGTGATGTCGAGCGCCGCGGCGGCCGCGTAGGCCTGGCCGAAGGTCTCGGCCATCACCGCGACGCCGGGCGGGTTCGGCACGATCGTGCCGCCGCTCGCGATGACGACGACCGCGATCACGCCGGGCATGCCGCTGACGGTGTTCAGGTTGTTGACGCTGACGACCGTGCCGCGGATCTGCGACGGCATGCGCAGCATCGTCGGCTTGGCGTTCGGCACGTCCTGGTCGAGCGTGAACTTCTTCTTGCCGGTGACGATGTCGCGCGCGTCGAGCCGCCCCGAGCGCACGCCGATCACCTTGTACTGCGACGCGCTCTTCGGCACCACGCCGGTCGGCAGCGGCAGCGCCGCGGCGGCCGCGGTCAGCGAGCCATAGGTCGCGGTGCGTCCGTCCGGCGCGATCACGACGCCGGCCACGACCGTCAGCCCGACGGTCGAGATGCCCCACTGCTGCGCCGCGGCGGCCAGCAGCCGGGCGCGCGCGCCGGCCGCGATCAGCGGCAGCGCCGCGTCGAAGCAGCGCACCGCGGCCGAGCCGCCGGAAATCTGGTTGAACACGAGTTCGGGCCGCGCGTCGGCGGCGGTCACGTCGACCATGCTCAGCGGCACGTCGAGTTCCTCGGCGATCATCATTCCGCAGGCGGTGGCGATGCCCTGGCCGGATTCCAGTCGGGGCAGGTCGAGCGAGACGCGACCGTCGGTGCCGACGGCGACCTTCACCAGCGGCATTGTCGGCAGCGCGGTCTGCACCAGCGAATCGCCGACGTCGTAGTAGTCGACCGTGTCGGGCGGCGTCAGCGGCAGTGGCAGCGCCATCGCGTCCGACGAGGCGGCGAGGTTGACGCCGAAGCCGGCGGCGACCGTCATCACGGGGGCCGACATGGCATAGGCCAGCAGGCTGCGGCGGCGCAGCGGCAGCGACGTGTCCGCCGGCGCGCTCGCGGGCGCCGGGTCGGCGCTCGTCTCGAGTTCGTTCATCGTTGTCTCCTGTTGTGGTGAGGGTGCGCGACGATGTTGCCGAGAAGGCCCGGCCAAGGTTGTCTTTGCGACGACATCTCTGACAAGCGTTTCCGATTGCATCCAATCGGCCCGCTCGCGCGTACGCGAGCAGTGGAGGAGGACAAACCCCATGCAGACGCTGGAGACGATGCTGCGCGCGAGCCTGTGGGCCGCGACGCTGACGCCCGACGAACTCGACCGCGTGGTGCGCGAGTCGCACGAACGCCGCATCCCGGTGGGCGGCAGCGCGATCCGCTGCGGCGCGCCGGCCGATCAGTGGATCGGCGTGATCGAAGGGCTGGTGAAGATGTCGGTGTCGCAGCGCGACGGCCGGTTGTCGACCTTCACCGGCGTCACCGCCGGCGGCTGGGCCGGCGAAGGCTCGCTGTTGCGGCCGGGCATCTGGCGCTACGACGGTGTCGCAGTTCGGGACACCCGGATCGCCTGCGTCCCGCGCCACACCTTCGAACGGCTGGTCTCGACCAGCCTGCCGTTCAACCGGTTTCTTCTGTCACACATCAACGCGCGGTTGAGCCTGTTCATCGGCCTGGTCGAGTTCGACCGGTTGCTCGGGCCCGATGCCCGGGTCGCGCGCTGCCTGGCGAGCCTGTTCGATCCCGACCTGTACCCGCAGGCCGGTTCGTACGTTCAGCTCAGCCAGGAGGAGATCGGGCTGCTGTCGTCGGTCTCGCGCCAGCGCACCAACCAGGCGCTGCACACGCTGGAGCGCGCCGGGCTGCTGCGCGTCGAATTCGGCGGCGTGATCGTGCTCGACCTGCCGGCGCTGCGCGCCTACAGCGGGGGCGCGCCGCCGCGCGGCGTCTGCGACATGAAGACGCCGCTTCCCGGCGAACGGGGCCGCGCGCTCTAGGGTTTTCCCCGCAGAGCCGCACGTCAATCTCCGTGGCGATTCGATGCCGCGGCTCTGAGCGCGTCGCTCAGGTGCGCAGGGGAAGCTCGACGGTGCCGGCCAACGCGACCTGGGTGATGCGTTCGGCGCTCGCGACAATCACCGCGTGTCGGGCGCTCGCCGCGACGCGGGCCAGCGCCGCCCACAGGCAGCGGATCGACGGTGCATCGAGGCCGCCGGTCGGCTCGTCCAGCAGCACCAGCGGCCGGCCCGAGGCGAGCGCGGCGGCCAGCCACACCTTGCGCTTCGAGCCGGTCGACAGCATGAAGAGCGGCTTGTCGAGATGCGGCCCGAGCGCGAAGCCGGCGACGAGTTCATCCCAGCGCGCGGGGTCGAACGCGGCATCGCCGTCGCCGAGCATCGCGGTCGCCGCGCGCGCGGTCACCTGGTCGAGCGCGTCGGTCGCGGGCTCGCAGAAGAAGCGTTGGCGACGGTAGGCCGTGGCATCGGCATCGAGCGCGACGCCATTCAACGTCAACCGGCCCGCCGCCGCATGCAGGCCCGCGAGCGCGCGCAACACCGTCGTCTTGCCGCTGCCGGTGTCGCCGTGCAGCAGCGTCACGCCCGGCCCGATCGCGGCCGTCCAATGCGCGACCAGCGGCGCCGAGCCTTGGTGCGCGACGCTCAGAACGTCGATGCGCAGGATCGCGTCGGCCGCTTTGCGGGTCATCGCGCCGGTTGCTGATACGTCTTGATCACCGCCGCATCGTCCAGCTCCGCCCAGCCGCGCGCCACCGTCTCGCGCAGCCGCGCGAGCGCCGCGTCGCCGAGCGGCGTCGCGTGGTCGACGCCGGCGGCCAGCGCGGTCGCCAGGCCCATGTCCTTGGTCAGGATGTGGGCCGCGGCGCGCGGCGGCGTGTAGTCCTCGTCGAGCGCGCGCGCCATCCGGTCCTCGAACACCCACGACGCGCCGCTGGACGCGCGGATCAGGTCGTACATCGCGCGCGGGTCGAGCCCGAGCTTCGCGCTCAGCGCCAGCGCCTCGGCGCCCGCGACGAGGTTGACGCCCGCCAGCAGGTTGTTGACGAGCTTGGCCTTGGCCGCGTCGCCGATCGCTTCGCCAACGACGAAGCGCTTCTCGGCCAGGTCGGCCAGCACCGCCTGCCACGGGGCCAGCGTGACAGACGGCGCGGCGATCATCATGCTCATCGCACCGGCCCGCGCACGCACCGGCCCGCCGGAGATCGGTGCATCGACGCAGGCGAGGCCGTGCGCGGCCAGCTGGGCCGCGAAGCGCACGGTGTCCTGCGGCGCGATCGTCGAGCACAGCACGACGGTGCGGGCGCCGGCGGAAGCGTGGATCACGCCATCCGCGCCGAACAGGACCTCGTCGATCTGCGCGGCGTTGACGACGATGACGAACACGATGTCGGTCGCCGCGGCGAGTTCGCGCGGCGACGCGCACACCGTGATGCCGGCGGCACGCGCCTGCACATCGGCCTCGGGCCGCACGTCGCGCGACCAGACGGCATGGCCGCGCTCTCGCAGCCGGTGCGCCATCGCCATCCCCATCGCGCCCACGCCGATCAGGCCGATGCGCGGGCTCGCCGGGTGGGCAGGGGTGGTGGTCATCGCGGGCCTTGTCGAAAGTGAACGGGAAGGGCGCACAGGCGTTGTGCGCTGCACCAACAAAGTCCTCCTCGCCGGTGCATCGCCGCGAGTTTAGGCGCGCCGCCCCGGGCCGGACGCTGGCACATCGATTGCATAGGACTCCTGCGAAGGTCAACGGCGATCTTCGACATGGACATGGAAGGCCCGCGCCAACGCCGGCCGGCCTTCCATCGCTCCCGGCGCATTCCGCCCATTCCGATCGTTCTGTCGGCCTGGTGACGGCCCTCTTGGCGCCCTCGACCCGACCCGATTCATCTCGCGCTGACGCCAGGGCATGGCCCCGACGCGGCAGCGCCGCGCACCGCTTCTTCTTCGACCTTCACGAGACCTGCCCATGACTTCGACGATCTCGACCCCGCCCCCGGCTCCCGTGCCCGATCTCCGTCGCCGCAGCCTGATCCGGGCCGCGGCCGCGGCCAGCGCCGCCGGCCTCGTGCCCGGCCTGCACACCGCCGTCTACGCACAGGGCTCCGACAAGCCCGAGAAGGAGGAAGTGAAGATCGGCTTCATCCCGCTGACCGATTGCGCGTCGGTGGTGATGGCCTCGGTGCTCGGCTTCGACAAGAAATACGGCGTCAAGATCATCCCGACCAAGGAGGCCTCGTGGGCCGGCGTGCGCGACAAGCTCGTCAACGGCGAGCTCGACATGGCGCACGTGCTGTACGGCCTGATCTACGGCGTGCACCTCGGCACCGCCGGTCCGAAGAAGGACATGGCCGTTCTGATGAGCCTGAACAACAACGGCCAGGCCATCACCCTGTCGAAGGCGCTCGCGGACAAGGGCGCGGTCGACGGTCCGTCGCTCGCCAGGCTGATGGCCAGGGAGAAGCGCGAGTACACCTTCGCCGGCACCTTCCCGACCGGCACCCACACGATGTGGATCCACTACTGGCTCGCCGCCTCCGGCATCAACCCGCTGAGCGGCGCCAAGCTGATCACCGTGCCGCCGCCGCAGATGGTGGCGAACATGCGCGTCGGCAACATGGACGGCTTCTGCGTCGGCGAGCCGTGGAACCAGCGCGCGATCATCGACGGCATCGGCGTCACCGCGATCACCACGCAGGACATCTGGAAGGACCACCCGGAGAAGACGCTCGGCACCACCGCCGACTTCGTCAAGAAGCATCCCAACACCTGTCGCGCCGTGATGATGGCCGTGCTGGAGGCGGGCCGCTGGATCGACGCGAGCCTGGCCAACAAGATGAAGATGGCCGACACCGTCGCCGAGAAGAGCTACATCAACACGAGTGCCGACGCGATCAACCAGCGCATCCTCGGCCGCTACCAGAACGGCCTGGGCAAGACCTGGGACGACCCGAACCACATGAAGTTCTTCAACGACGGCGCGGTCAACTTCCCGTACCTGTCCGATGGCATGTGGTTCCTGACCCAGCACAAGCGCTGGGGCCTGATGAAGGAACACCCCGACTACCTCGCGGTCGCCAGGCAGGTGAACCAGATCGAGCTCTACAAGCAGGCGGCCGGTGCGCTGAAGATCAGCGTGCCCAAGGACCCGATGCGTTCCAGCAAGCTGATCGACGGCGTGGTCTGGGACGGCAAGGACCCGAAGAAGTACGCCGACAGTTTCGCGATCAAGGCCTGAGGAGTCGCCAACATGGTCAGTGCCGTCTTTCACACCTCGCTCGACACTCGGGGCCTCGCGGCCAAGGCGGCGCCCGCCGCGAACGTCGCCAAACCGCGCGCGGCGGCCGTCTCGTCGCCCGCGCCCGACAAGGCAGGCATCGACTGGCGCGCCTTCTTCATGAAGGTGCTGCCGCCGCTGGCGGGCATCGCGATCCTCGTCGGCATCTGGGCGCTGGCGACGCTGAACAGCACCACGTTCCCGACTCCGGCCGCGACCTTCACCGAGGCGGTCAAGGTGTTCTCCGACCCGTTCTACCGCAACGGGCCGAACGACCAGGGCATCGGCTGGAACATCCTGTTCTCGCTCGAGCGGGTGGCAGTCGGCTTCGGGCTCGCGGCGCTGGTCGGCATCCCGGCCGGCTTCATGATCGGGCGCTTCGAGTTCCTCAACCACATGGCCTCGCCGCTGATCAGCCTGCTGCGGCCGGTCTCGCCACTGGCCTGGCTGCCGATCGGCCTGCTGGTGTTCAAGGCCGCCAACCCGGCCGCGATCTGGACGATCTTCATCTGCTCGATCTGGCCGATGGTGATCAACACCGCGGTCGGCGTGCAGCGCGTGCCGAGCGACTACCTGAACGTCGCGCGCGTGCTGAACCTGTCGGAGTGGAAGGTCGTCACGAAGATCCTGTTCCCGGCCGTGCTGCCGTACATGCTGACCGGCGTGCGCCTGAGCGTGGGCACCGCGTGGCTGGTGATCGTCGCGGCCGAGATGCTGACCGGCGGCGTCGGCATCGGCTTCTGGGTCTGGGACGAGTGGAACAACCTGAACGTCAAGCACATCCTGATCGCGATCTTCGTGATCGGCGTCGTCGGGCTGCTGCTCGAATGGACGCTGATCGCGATCGCCAGGCGCTTCAGCTACGACGACGTCTGACCGGAGCCATGACCATGCAGAATTTCATCCAGGTCCAGAACGTCGAGATGGTGTTCACGACCAAGAAGGGCCGCTTCCACGCGCTGCGCGAGATCGACCTGACGGTCGCGAAAGGCGAATTCGTCACGCTGATCGGCCACTCGGGCTGCGGCAAGTCGACGCTGCTGAACCTGATCGCCGGCCTCACGCTGCCCACCGGCGGCGTGCTGCTGTGCGACAACCGCGAGATCGCCGCGCCCGGCCCGGAGCGCGGCGTGGTGTTCCAGAACCACTCGCTGCTGCCGTGGCTGACCTGCTTCGAGAACGTGCACCTCGCGGTCGAGCGCGTGTTCGGCGCGACCGAGACGAAGGCGCAGCTCGCGGCGCGCACGCTCGCCGCGCTCGAACTGGTCACCATGGGCCACGCGGTGCAGAAGCGGCCGAACGAGATCTCCGGCGGCATGAAGCAGCGCGTCGGCATCGCCCGCGCGCTCGCGATGGAGCCGAAGGTGCTGCTGATGGACGAGCCGTTCGGCGCGCTCGATGCGTTGACCCGCGCGCACCTGCAGGACGAGCTGCTGAAGATCGTCGCGCGCACCCACAGCACGGTCGTGATGGTCACGCACGATGTCGACGAGGCGGTGCTGCTGTCCGACCGCATCGTGATGATGACCAACGGCCCGGCCGCGACGATCGGCGACATCCTGCCGGTCGACCTGCCGCGCCCGCGCAACCGCGTCGAGCTGGCCGAAGACCCGCGCTACACCCACCTGCGCAAGGAAGTGCTGGACTTCCTCTACACCCGCCACGGCCACGTCGAGAAGGCGGCCTGAGCGACAGCGGCCTCCCCTCAGCCCTTCAGCCCATCAGCACCTGCATGTTGCGTTCGTACAGCGCGGTCAGCTGTTCGAAGGCCGCCAGCTCGGCCTCGCTCGATTCGCCCAGCGCGCGCTGGCCGGCGGCGCTGCGCACCTGCGTGGCGGCCTGGGTCAGCGTGGTCCAGGCGCGTTCGGCGGTCTCGATCAGGTCGCGGATCTCGCGCGCGTTCAGCGGCGTCGATCTCAGGTACTTCATCGCCTGCTCGAATTCGAGCGCGGTGTTGGCCATCGCGTCGCGGGCGCGCTGGCCGTCGTCGCCGGCCAGCAGCAGCCCGAGCAGCGCCTGCTTGGCAAAGCGCTGCGACAGCATGCGCTGACGGCCCGAGACGTTGATCACGTGCAGCGTCGTCACCAGGCCCGCGGTCTCGAGGTGCTGGGTCAGCTGGTCGGCCTGCGTCAGCACCTGCTCGGCCAGGCGGTCGAGCTCGCCGAGCTGCGCCACCGTGGGCGCGGCGCCGACCTGCGCGCGCAGTTGCGCCGACGACTGCGCAACCACGTCGAGGAGATCGCCGAAGGTCGCCTTCGACAGGCGCTTGCCGAGCGCTGCGATGTTGGCGTCGAGTTGCTCGATCGAATCGGCCAGCTGGCGCTCGCCGAGCTCCGTGGCCGGCCCGGCCAGGCGCAGCGCACACAGCTTGACCAGCCGCTGCGACAGCATCCGCAGCTTGCCGGCGCGGTTGACCGCATCGGCGTAGTGCGCCGCGGCGATCACCTGCTGCGAAACCTGGCCGACCCGCTGCTTGCTGTGCATCGACGCCGTGCGCAGCGTGCGGAACGCGTCCTCCTCGGTCATCTGCAGCGCCCGCATCAGGATGCCCTTGGCGCGATCCACCAGCTTGCGCTCCTCGAACCGGTGCGACACGTCGGCCAGCTGCCCGCGCAGCTGCTGCTCGTGCTTGAAGCGCGCCTGCGCCACATGCACCAGCGCGCGCAGCCGGTTGATCGCGTAGCCGTTGATCACGTAGGCGTGCACGCCGGCGGCGAGTGCGCGCTCGATCTTCTCGGCGTCCGGGTCGTTGGTGAACACGATCACCGGGCGCGCCGCGGTGGCGGCGAGAAGCTCCATGTCGCCGAACAGGCCGGGCTCGACCTGCGTCTCGTAACAGATCACCACGTCCGGCGTCAGGCGGATGGCCTCGTGCACCATGTTGCAGCGCAGCACCGCACCAAGCACGTGAATCCCGACCGCGGCCAGATCGGCCGGCAGGGCGGGCGCGCCGGCGGCGGACGATGAAATGACGAGCGCGGAAGTCATCGGATGGACAGGCCTTACGCCGGGTGAATGAGGTGCGGCGCGCCAAGCGCTGCCGGCAGGTGGATTGCAAGTTCGCGGCCAGCCCGCTGCAGTGCAGCATATTGGCATGGCGATTGCATTGAGACGGGCAGGTGCGACGCTGCACCTGACTGCCACGCACGCACTGCGGGTCACGCTCACACCGATGTGGGTCTGATGTGCCTCCTCCCCGCCGGCTCCGCCGGTGGCCACCACTTGGAGCCCGCCGTGTCGTCGTCCCTGTCCAGCCTCAAGACCTTCGCGAACTCCGGCCACTGGCCGACGCTGTTCGCGTCCTTCCTCTACTTCGATTTCACGTTCGCGATCTGGGTGCTGAACGGCGCGATGGCGCCGTTCATCAGCGAGACCTTCGCGCTCGACGCGGCCCAGAAGGGCTTCATGGTCTCGGTGCCCATCATCGCCGGCGCGCTGATGCGCTTTCCGCTCGGCGTGCTGTCGCAGTACATCGGCCGCAAGAACGCGGCGATGGTCGAGATGGGGCTGATCATCGTCGCACTGCTGTACGGCTGGAAGTTCGTCGGCTCGCACAACTCGGTGCTCGCGATGGGCGTGCTGCTGGGCATCGCCGGCGGCAGCTTCGGCGTCGCGCTGTCGCTCGGCTCGGGCTGGTACCCGCCGAAGTACAAGGGCCTGGCGATGGGCATCGCCGGCGCCGGCAACTCGGGCACGGTGCTGGCCGTGCTGTTCGCGCCGCCGCTGGCGATGAAATACGGCTGGACCGCGGTCTACGGCCTGGCCGCCGCGACCATGGTGCTGCCGATGATCGTGATGTGGTTCGCCGCCAAGGAACCGCCGGACCGCGAGCACCAGACGCTGCGCGAGCACGTCGCCTGCCTGTTCGAGAAGGACGGCTGGGCCTTCAGCCTGATCTACATCATCACCTTCGGCGGCTTCATCGGCCTGGCGAGCTTCCTGCCGAGCTACTTCTACGACCAGTTCAAGGTCACCAAGGTCGAGGCCGGGCAGCTCACGATGCTGGCCACGCTGATGGGCTCGGCGGTGCGGGTGGTCGGCGGCTACGTGTCGGACCGCATCGGCGGCATCGCCACGCTCAGCGGCGTGCTGATGCTGGTGATCGTGACGCTGGTGCTGTGCGGCATCGCGGGCCAGTCGGTCGCGATCACGACGCTGCTGTTCATGGTCTGCTTCGCCGCGCTCGGCGCCGGCAACGGCGCGCTGTTCCAGCTCGTGCCGCTGCGCTGGCCGCTGACGACCGCGGTCGCCGGCTCGATGATCGGCGAGATCGGCGCGCTGGGCGGCGGCTTCATCCCCAACGCGATGGGCCAGAGCAAGCAGCTCACCGGCAGCTACTTCTGGGGCTTCGTCGCGTTCGCGGTGCTCGCGGCGGGGATGCTGGTGATGCTGCGCGTCGTGCAGATCCGCTGGACCCGCACCTGGGCCGAGAAGGGCGGCCGGGCGCGACCGCAGACGGCGCCCGCCGACACGCCCGACTACGGCGGCCTGCGGGCCGGCAAGGTGCTGCCGCGATGAGCCGCACCCGGCCCGCGCCGTCAGCGCGGCAGAAACAGCAGCCAGTAGATCAGCAGCGCGTTGAACAGCAGCGACGCGCCGAGGGCAATCTGCCACAGCGCGGTCGGGTGGCGCGCCAGCAGCGGCGTGCCGGCGAGCGCGGCGAGCGGGCGCGAGGCGCCGCGCTCCAGCGCCAGCACCAGCTCCTCGGCGGTCTCGAAGCGCTGGCGCGGGTCGAGCGCAACCGCCTTGAGAGCCACCTGGTCGAGCCAGATCGGCACGTCGGGCCGCAGTCGCGACGGCGGCTTCGGGTCGCGCCGGAAACGGCCGCCCTGGTAGGGCTCGATCTCGCCGTACGGCAGCTTGCCGGTCAGCCACTGGTACAGCGTGACGCCGAGCGCGTAGAGGTCGCCGGGCGCGTCGGCAGGTTGCGGCTCGGCGTCGCCGAGGCCCCACTGCTCGGGGTTCATGTAGCTCGGCGTACCGGCGTGCAGCGCGCGCAGCGCGGCCGGGTCGCTGCCCGAGACCGCGGCGCCGAGGTCGAGCACGCGCCACTGGCCGTCGTCGCCGAGGTACAGGTTGCCGGGCTTGATGTCGCGGTGGATCACGCCGTGGCGGTGCAGCCGGGCCAGCGCGCGGGCGACCGCGATCGTGCCGGCGACGATGTCGGCCACCGCGAAGCGCCGGCCCTGGCCGAGCATCGCGTCGAGCGTGACGCCGGCGTGCCAGTCGAACACGGTGTAGAACGCGCTCGGCTGCGCGGGCTCGTGGGTGCAGACGAAGCCGGCCTCGCCGCGCGGCGGTTGGCGCTCGGCGACCCGGCTCGCGAGCCAGGCCTCGTGCACCAGCATCGCGCGCTCCTGCGCGTCGTGGGCGCGCGACTCGTGCAGCGTCTTCAGCACGACCAGCGCGCCGCCTGCGATCTCGCGCGCCTGGTAGAGCCGGTGCACGCCGGTGTCGGCGAGCGGCGCGGTGATGACGTAGCCATCGACCGTGTCGCCGACCTTGCGGCGCGGCAGTGCCGGCAGGCCGCGGCCCTGCAGCAGCGCGTCCTCGAAGCGCCCGGCGTCCAGGCCGTTGACGCGCAGCACCAGCGCGGTCGCGTTGTCGAGGGTGCCGGCTGCGATGGCCGCGTTAACGATCGCCTCGCTCGCCGCCTGCGCGCTCGCGTGGGCACCGGCCAGCGCCCGCAGGCGGGCGCGGTCGAGCACGCCGTGCACGCCGTCGGTCGTCAGCACGAAGGTGTCGCCGATGCGCAGCTCGCCCTGCTCGAAGTCGACACGCACGCGGTCGTCCAGGCCCATCGCGCGGGTCAGGCGGCTGCGCTGGAAGGCCTCTTCGAAGGCGTGGTCCTGGGTCAGCTGCACGCAGTCGGTGGTGCCGCCCGGCGCCGCGCGCAGCAGCCAGGCGCGCGTGTCGCCCACATGCGCGAGCATCCAGGCCTGGCCGCGCAGCACCAGCACCGTCAGCGTGCTCATCGCGAGCGGCGCGTCGGCGCCGTTGTGCGCGCCCTGGCGGCGCCGGTTGTGGTCGGCCAACCAGGCGTTCTGCGCACTGATCAGGCGGTCGAGCACGACCGAGGTCTCCCAGGTGTCGGGCGCGCCGTGGTAGTCGGCGACGACGCTCATCACGCTGGTCTGCGCCGCCTCGCGGCCGGCGCCGCCGCCGCTGACGCCATCGGCGATCGCGACGACCACGCCGCGCGTCGCGTCGCCGGGCGCGGGGCGCACGGCGGCGGCGAAGTCCTCGTTGCGTTCGCGCGGCCCCTGCAGGCTGAAGTGCCCGATGTCGACGTCGAAGCTCATGGGCGCGGAGTATCCGCGACGCGCCCGCACGTTCAATGAAATCCGGACCGGAGATGGCGATGAAGAAGATGAAACTGGCGATGGTGGGCAACGGCATGGCCGGGGTGCGCACGCTCGAGGAGCTGTTGAAGATCGCCCCCGATCTGTACGACATCACGGTGTTCGGCGCCGAGCCGCACCCGAACTACAACCGCATCCTGCTGAGCCCCGTGCTGGCCGGCGAGCAGACGCTCGACGAGATCGTGCTGAACCCGCTGAGCTGGTACGCCGACAACGGCATCACGCTGCACCTGGGCAAGAAGGTGGTCGGCGTGAACCGGCGCCAGCGCGTCGTGACGGCCGAGGACGGCACCACCGAATCGTACGACCGCCTGCTGATCGCGACCGGCTCGAACCCGTTCATCCTGCCGGTGCCCGGCAAGGACCTGAAGGGCGTGATCGCGTATCGCGACATCGCCGACACCAACACGATGATCGAGACCGCGCGCACCCACCAGCACGCGGTCGTGATCGGCGGCGGCCTGCTCGGGCTGGAGGCCGCGAACGGGCTGATGCTGCGCGGCATGCAGGTGACGGTCGTCCACATCATGCCGTGGCTGATGGAGCGCCAGCTCGACGACGTCGCCGGCAAGATGCTGCAGAAGTCGCTCGAGGACCGCGGCCTGAAGTTCATGATCGGCGCGCAGACCGATGCGCTGATCGGCGATGCGGATGAGGGCAAGGGCGGCCGCGTGAAAGCCGTGCGCTTCAAGGACGGCACCGAGGTGCCGGCCGACCTGGTGGTGATGGCCGCCGGCATCCGCCCGAACGTCGAGCTGGCCGAAAAGATCGGCCTTCATTGCAACCGAGGCATCGTCGTCACGGACACGATGCAGACCACCACCGACGCGCGGATCTACTCGGTCGGCGAGTGCGCCGCACACCGCGGCACCGCCTACGGGCTGGTCGCGCCGCTGTTCGAGCAGGCCAAGGTCTGCGCCACGCACCTGGGCGAGTTCGGCATCGGCCGCTACCTCGGCTCGCAGACCTCGACCAAGCTGAAGGTCACCGGCATCGACCTGTTCTCGGCCGGCGACTTCACCGGCGGCGAGGGCACCGAGGAGATCGTGCTGCGCGATCCGTACAGCAGCGTCTACAAGAAGCTGGTGGTGCGCGACGACGTGCTGATTGGCGCCTGCCTGTACGGCGACACCGCCGACGGCTCGTGGTACTTCGACCTGGTGCGCGAGAAGAAGAACGTTTCGGCGATCCGCGAGAGCCTGATGTTCGGCGAGGCCCACCTCGGCGACACCGGCCACGCCGGCAACAGCAAGGCCAGCTCGATGCCCGACAGCGCCGAGGTCTGCGGCTGCAACGGCGTGAAGAAGGGCACCATCATCAAGGCGATCCGCGAGCAGGGCCTGTTCACGCTCGACGAAGTGAAGAAGTGCACCAAGGCCAGCGCGTCGTGCGGCTCGTGCACCGGCCTCGTCGAGCAGATCCTGATGGCCACCGCCGGTGCCGGCTACTCGGCCGCGCCGAAGCTGAAGGCGGTCTGCGGCTGCACCGATGCCAACCACCAGCAGGTGCGCGACGCGATACGCGAGAGCCACCTGCTGACGATCCCCGCGGTCTACGAGCAGCTCGGTTGGCGCACGCCGAACGGCTGCGCGAGCTGCCGCCCGGCGATCAACTACTACCTGATCAGCACCTGGCCGCACGAGGCGCTGGACGACCCGCAGTCGCGCTTCATCAACGAACGCTCGCACGCCAACATCCAGAAGAACGGCACCTATTCGGTCGTGCCGCGGATGTGGGCCGGCGAGACCAATGCGTCCGAGTTGCGGCGCATCGCCGACGTGGTCGACAAGTACCAGATCCCGACCGTGAAGGTCACCGGCGGCCAGCGCATCGACCTGCTCGGCGTGAAGAAGGAAGACCTGCCCGCGGTCTGGAAGGACCTGGGCATGCCCTCGGGCCACGCCTACGGCAAGACGCTGCGCACCGTGAAGACCTGCGTCGGCAGCGAGTGGTGCCGCTTCGGCACGCAGGACAGCACGCGCATGGGCAAGGAGCTGGAGCGCGACCTGTGGCGCATGTATGCGCCGCACAAGGTCAAGCTCGCGGTCAGCGGCTGCCCGCGCAACTGCGCCGAGTCGGGCATCAAGGACGTGGGCATCATCGGCGTCGACTCGGGCTGGGAGATGTACATCGCCGGCAACGGCGGCATCAAGACCGATGTCGCGCAGTTCTTCTGCAAGGTGCAGACGCATCAGCAGGTGCTGGATGTGTCGGCCGCCTTTCTGCAGCTTTATCGCGAGGAGGGGTGGTACCTGGAGCGGACCGTTCACTACGTCGCGCGGGTCGGGATCGATCATGTGACGGCGAAGGTGCTCGATGACGCTGCGAACCAAGCTGCGTTGGCGGCGCGGTTGCGCTTTTCTCTCGATGGGTTGCCGGATCCTTGGTTCGAGTTCGACAAGGCTTCTGTCGACGTGCGGCAGTTCGAGGCGTTGACGGTATGAGCGGGCAAACGCGCGCCCGGGCGGGCTGCGCAGCGCCACGGAGGCGGTCATCGCTGCGCGATGACTGCTCTGCGCTGCTTGGGCGCGTGGCCGTCCTCGCCAACTCACTTCGCTCACTTCGTTCGCTGCGTTCAGACAGGCGCTCGGAAGTCAGTTCACAAGCGCGCTGCGCGCGCGGCCACACACCCTGCGCTGCTCGACGCCTCCCAGGCGCCGCGCAGCCCACCCGGGCGCGCCTTTGCTGCAACCGTGGCGGCTCTTCCCTGAACGTGCGCCGCGGGTGGGAGTCGCGGCAGGCGGCACCCGGCAGGGGCGATTTGGGTGGCGGTGAGGAGCGCAGCTTCGGGGCCGGCGCGCGCAGCGCGCTTCGTCAACTGACTTCCGAGCGCCTGTTAGAACGCAGCGAACGGAGTGAGCGAAGTGAGTTGGCGAGGACGGCCCCGAAGCGAGCACCGCAACGCAGTCGCCACGCAGTGGCGACCGCCACCGAATGAGCCCCTGCCGGGTGCCGCCTGCCGCGACGCGCGCAGACCTTCGAACGATTGATTCAGGAGCCATCCCATGACCCAATGGAAGACACTTTGCAAGGTAGAAGACATCCCCAAACTCGGCGCCCGCCGCGTCACGCGCAGGGAGGGCGGTGACGTCGCTGTCTTCCGCACCGCCGAGAACAAGGTGTTCGCCTTGCTCGACAAGTGCCCGCACATGGGCGGCCCGCTGTCGCAGGGGATCGTGTTCGGCGAGAGCGTCGCCTGCCCGCTGCACAACTGGACGATCGGCTTCGGCGACGGTTGCGCCGCCGCGCCCGATGTGGGCTGCGTGCAGAAGTTCAGCGTCAAGGTCGAGGGCGATGACGTCTCGCTCGACCTCGACGAGTTGAACGGCGCCGTCGCCGCGACCGAACCGGCCAAGGCACTGGCGTGAAGACCGAAACGCGCTCGACCTGCCCGTACTGCGGCGTGGGTTGCGGCGTGCTGATCGAGACCGAGGCCGGTGCGATCACCGGCGTGCGCGGCGATCCGGATCACCCCGCGAACTTCGGCCGGCTGTGCTCGAAGGGGAGCAACCTGCACTTGACCGCGACCGCGGCGGTGACGCTGCAGACGCGGCTGTTGCAGCCGATGCAGCGCTTGCAGCGCCACGCACCACCGCAGGCGATCGGCTGGGACGCGGCGCTCGATCTGGCCACCGAGCGCTTCGCAACGGTGATCGAGCAGCACGGCCCGGACGCAGTCGGCTTCTACATCTCGGGCCAGTTGCTGACCGAGGACTACTACGTCTTCAACAAGCTCGCGAAAGGCCTGATCGGCACCAACAACGTCGACACCAACTCGCGCCTGTGCATGAGCAGCGCGGTGGCCGGCTACAAGCTGACGCTCGGGGCCGACGCGCCGCCCGCCTGCTACGACGACCTGGCGCATGCCGGCACGCTGTTCATCGCCGGCTCGAACACCGCGTTCGCGCACCCGATCCTGTTCCGCCGGATCGAGGATGCGCGCGCCGCGAACCCGGCGCTGAAGATCATCGTGGCCGACCCGCGCCGTACCGAGACGGCCGAGGCCGCCGACCTGCACCTGCAGATCCTGCCGGGTACCGACGTGGCGCTGTTCAACGGCATGCTGCACATGATGCTGTGGGAGGGCTGGGTCAACCATGCCTACATCGCCGCGCACACCCGGGGCTTCGACGCGCTGAAGGCGCGGGTGCGCGACTTCGCGCCGAAGGACGTGGCCAAGCTGTGCGGCATCCGCGAGGCCGATCTGGTGCAGGCCGCGCGCTGGTTCGCGACCGCGTCGCCGACGTTGTCGCTGTACTGCCAGGGCCTGAACCAGAGCCGCAGCGGCACGCTGAAGAACGCCGCGCTGATCAACCTGCACCTCGCGACCGGGCAGATCGGCAAGCCGGGCGCGGGGCCGTTCTCGCTGACCGGGCAGCCGAACGCGATGGGCGGGCGGGAGGTCGGCGGCCTGGCGAACCTGCTCAGCGCGCACCGCGACCTCGCGAACCCGGCGCACCGCGCCGAGGTCGCCGCGCTGTGGGGCGTCGATGACGTGCCGGCCGCGCCGGGCAAGACGGCGGTCGAGATGTTCGAGGCGGTGGCCGACGGCCAGATCAAGGCGCTGTGGATTGCCTGCACCAACCCCGCGCAGTCGATGCCCGACCAGGCGACCGTGCGGCGCGCGCTGGAGCGCGCCGAGTTCGTCGTCGTGCAGGAAGCGTTCGCGACCACCGCGACCTGCGCGTTCGCCGACCTGCTGTTGCCCGCGACCACCTGGGGCGAAAAGGACGGCACCGTGACCAACAGCGAGCGCCGCATCAGCCGCGTGCGACCGGCCGTCGCCGCGCCGGGCGAGACGCGGGAGGACTGGGCGATCGCGACCGCGTTCGCGCAGCGGCTCGAGGCGCGGCTGCGCCCCGGGCGCGCTGCGCTGTTCCCGTATGCCGACGCGCAGTCGGTCTGGAACGAGCACCGCGAATCGACGCGCGGCCGCGACCTCGACATCACCGGCCTGAGCTACGCGCAGCTCGACGCCGCGCCGGCGCAATGGCCGTGGCCCGAGGGTGCGACGGGCGGCCGTGCGCGGCTGTACGAGGACGGTGTATTCCCGACCGCCGACGGCCGCGCGGCGTTCGCCGACACGCCGTTCGAGCCGGTCGCCGAGCCGCGCGATGCGCGCTTTCCGTTCGCGTTGAACACTGGCCGTCTGCGCGACCAGTGGCACGGCATGAGCCGCACCGGCACGCAGGGCCGGCTGTTCGGCCATGTGCCCGAACCGGTCGTCGAGATGAACGCGCAGGACATGGCGCGGCTCTCGCTCGTGGACGGCGACCTGGTGCGCCTCACGTCGCGCCGCGGTGAACTGGTGGTCCCCGCGCAGGCCAGTGCCCAGCAGGCACCAGCGCAGGTCTTCGTCGCGATGCATTGGGGCGAGGAGTTCCTGTCGGGCGCGTCGGCCGCGGGTTCGACGCTGGCCGGCGTGAACGGGCTGACCACCTCCGCGTACTGCCCGAAATCGAAGCAGCCGGAGTTGAAGAACGCCGCAGTCAAGGTCGCGAAGGCCGAGCTGCCGTGGCGGCTGCTCGCGCTGGCGTGGCTGCCGCACGAGGCGGCGCTGGCCGCGCGCGAGGCGCTGCGCCCGCTGCTGGCCGCGTTCGGCTTCGCCGCGCTGGTGCCGTTCGGCCGAGAGCGCAGCGGCGTGTTGCTGCGGGCCGCAGCCGCCGTGGCGCCGCCGCCGCAGCTGCTGCTGAAGATCGAGAGCGAACTCGGCCTCGGCGCCGCCGGCGTGCTGCACTACGCCGACGTGCGCCGCGGCCAGCGCCGCACGATGCGGCTGCTCGGCGAGGGCGACGCAATGCGGCTCGACGGCTTCCTGCTCGCCGGCGACATCGCCGCCGAAGCCTGGGTACGACCCCTGCTGCAGGACGACCTGCCGGCGCAGGCCTACGGCCGCGCGTTGCTGATGCCGGGCGCCAAGGCCCCGGTCGCGCTGGCGCCGCGCGGGCGCCAGGTCTGCAGTTGCTTCGATGTGAGCGAACCGCGCATCGTCGCCACGCTCGCGACCTTCGCCGGCCCGCCCGAGGCACAGCTCGCGCAGTTGCAGGGCACGCTGAAATGCGGCACCAATTGCGGCTCGTGCCTGCCCGAGCTGCGCCGCCTCGTCCGCGCCCACGCGCCGACTTCCGTTCAGGAGACCACATGACCCCTTCGCTGCCCACCGTCCACCTCGTCGGCGCCGGTCCGGGAGACCCCGAGCTGCTGACCGTCAAGGCGATCCGCGCGATCCGCCAGGCGACCGTGCTGCTGGTCGACGACCTGGTCGGCGACGGCGTGCTGCGCTATGCGCGGCGCAGCGCCCGAATCGTCCACGTCGGCAAGCGCGGCGGCTGCGCGAGCACGCCGCAGGCCTTCATCGAGCGGCTGATGGCGGCCGAGGCGCTGGCCGGCGAGCGGGTGGTGCGGCTGAAGGGCGGCGACCCGTTCGTGTTCGGCCGCGGCGGCGAGGAGGCGGCGCACCTGCGCGCGCTCGGGCTGCAGGTCGAGGTCGTCAACGGCATCACCGCGGGGCTGGCGGCCGCGACCTCGATCGGCGTGCCGTTGACCCACCGCGCGCACGCCCACGGCGTCATCTTCGTGACGGGCCACGCCCGCGGCGACGCCGACCCGCTCGACTGGCCGACGCTGGCCCGCGCCGCCGCGCAGGGCCTGACGCTGGTGATCTACATGGGCATCTCGACGATCGAGTCGCTGCAGGCCGGGCTGCTGCAGGGCTTGTCCGGCGCGACGCCGGTCGCGATCGTCCAGCACGCGAGCCTGCCGCAGCAGCGCGACGCGCGCTGCACGCTGGCGGACCTGGCGCGCACCGTGGCGCGCGAGCAGCTCGGCAGCCCGGCGATCGTGATCGTCGGCGACGTGGCGGCCGCGCTCGGCGCGATCGCCGAGCCGGCGCGGCGCGCCGCCTGAGCAGCTCGCCTGGCATCGACCGCGGGCGACGCCTGCGGCAAGATCCGATTGACCCGTGGCGGTGTCCCGGGCCAGACTGCGCGCCTTCTCGTTCCCTCGCGCGCGCCACCGGCCGCCCTGTCTCCGATGACCCTCCGCCCCCGCTTCGAGCGCCTGTTGTGCGCCACCGCCACCATGATCGCCGTCTCCAGCACCACCCCTTTGGCCAGCGCGGCCACCGAGCGCCCCAGCACCCGCGTGCGGTCCGAGATCCCGGCCGAGTTCCGCTGGGACTTCAGCGCCATCTATCCCGACTGGGCCGCGTGGGAAGCCGACATGCTGCGCATCGACACGATGATGAGCGGCTTCGGGCAGCTGAAGGGGACGCTGAAAGGCGGCCCCGATGCGCTGGTCAAGGCGCACCGGCAGTTCGACGAGATCGGCAAGCTGCAGTACCGCCTGTACCGCTACCCGCAGCTGCAGCGTGATGTCGACGGCACCGACCAGGCGATCGCCGGCCGCTTCCAGCGCGTGATGGCGCTGTTCGCGAAGTTCGATGCCGCCACCGCCTGGTTCCAGCCCGAGCTGCTGGCGCTGCCCGAGGCGGACGTGAAGGCGTGGATCGCCCGCACGCCGGCGCTCGCGCCGTACGCGTTCGGCATCACCGACAGTTTCCGCAAGCAGCGCCACGTGCTCGACGCCGCGGGCGAACGCCTGCTCGCGCTGGCCCGCCCCGCGGGCCGCGCCAGCGTCAGCACCTACGAGGAGCTGAGCACCACCGACATCAAGTTCCCGACGATCACGACCAGCGATGGCCGCAGCGTCACGCTGAGCCCCGGCAACTACAGCGCGCTGCTCGAGGGCAACCCGAACCAGGCCGACCGCGCCAAGGCGGCCGCCGCGCACCTCGCGACCTACGGCGCGCAGGCCAACACCTACGGCGCGATCTACGCCGGCATCCTGCAGCGCGACTGGTTCAACGCGCAGGCGCGCCAGTTCCCGACCACGCTCGACGCCGCGCTGAACGACAACAACGTGCCCCGCAGCGTCGTCGAGACGCTGATCGAGGCGACCCGCGCCGGCACCGCGCCGCTGCGGCGCTACGTCAAGCTGCGCCAGAAGCTGCTGGGTCTCGCCGACTACCACCTCTACGACGGCTCCAGGCCCCTGTTCGCCAGTACGCAGACGTACCCGTATGCACGCGCAAGCGCGCTCGCGCTGGAGGCGGTCGCGCCGCTCGGCGACGACTATGTGCGGCGCTACCGGAAGTTCGTCGGCGGCGGTCGCATCGACGTCTACGAGAACGACGGCAAGCGCAGCGGCGCGTACAGCGCCGGTGTCTACGGCGTCGGCCCGTACCAGCTGCTCAACCACAACGACACGCTGTCCTCCGCGTTCACGCTTGCGCACGAGGGCGGCCACGCGATGCACACGGTGCTGTCGTACGAGAACCAGCCGTTCAGCACCGCGAGCTACACGATCTTCGTCGCCGAGGTGGCCTCGACCACCAACGAGCGCTTCCTGCTCGAGACGCTGCTGAAGAAGACCGACGACCCGAAGGAGCGCTTCCTGCTGCTGCAGCACGCGGTCGACAGCATCGTCGGCACCTTCTACACGCAGGTGCTGTTCGCCGACTTCGAGCTGCAGGCGCACCAGCTGGTCGAGAAAGGCCAGCCGGTCACGACCGAGGTGCTGAACCAGCTCTACGCCGGGCTGCTGAAGACCTACTACGGCGATTCGCTGACGGTCGACGACTTCTACAAGTGGACCTGGGCGCGCATCCCGCACTTCTACCGCTCGCCGTACTACGTCTACCAGTACGCGACCTGCTTCGCCTCGTCGGCGCAGCTGTTCAAGCAGATGACGACCGGCAGCGACGCCTCGAAGAAGGCCGCGACCGAGCGCTACCTGACGCTGCTCAAGAGCGGCGGCAACGACCACCCGATGGCGCAGCTCCAGAAGGCCGGCGTCGACCTGACCCAGCGCGCCACCGTGCAGGCGGTGGTGGACCAGCTCGACGCACTGGTGTCGCAGATGGAGGTCGAGGCGGCGAAGATCGCGCGCTGATCAGGCCAGCTTCAGCAGCCGCTTCGCGTTCTCCTTCAGGATCAGCGGGCGCACCTCGTCCTTGAAGCCGACCTCGGCGAAGTCCTTCATCCAGCGGTCGGGGGTGATCAACGGGAAGTCGCTGCCGAACAGGATGCGGTCCTTCAGCTGCGTGTTGGCGTACTGGATCAGCTGCGGCGGAAAGTACTTCGGGCTCCAGCCCGAGAGGTCGATCCAGATGTTCGGCTTGTGCACGGCGAGCGACAGCGCCTCGTCCTGCCACGGCCAGCTCGGGTGGGCGACGACGATCTCCATGTCGGGGAAGTCGATCGCCACGTCCTCGAGCAGCATTGGGTTGCTGTTCTGCAGCCGCAGCCCGCCGCCGCAGCGCATGCCCGAGCCGATGCCCGAGTGGCCGCTGTGGAAGATCGCCGGCAGCTTGTACTCGGCGATCACCTCGTACAGCGGCCAGGCCATCTTGTCGTAGGGCAGGAAGCCCTGCACGGTCGGGTGGAACTTGAAGCCCTTGACGCCGTGCTCCTCGATCAGCTTGCGGGCCTCGCGCGCGCCCATCTTGCCCTTGTGCGGGTCGATGCTGCCGAACGCGATCATGATGTCGCTGTTGGCCATCGCGGCCTCGGCGATCTCCTCGTTCGGGATGCGCCGGCGGCCCATCTGGGTCTCGGCGTCGACCGTGAACATCACGAAGCCGATCTTCTTCTCGCGGTAGAACGCGAGCGATTCGGCCATCGTCGGCCGCTTGCTGGAGCGGAAGTACTTGTCCGCGGCGCGGTCGTACTCCTCGCCGTAGTTGTCGAACGGGTTCCAGCAGCTCACCTCGAGGTGGGTGTGGGTGTCGATCGCGATCAGGTTGGCGTGGTCCATCGGCGCGCTCCTCGCAGCAGGGCTCTTGCAGGGCTATCGGCTTACCGGCAGCTGAAGTTGTCGGCGGATTCGATGCTACCGCTGCCGTTGTAGCGCGCGACCTTCGGGTACGGGCACAGCGGGCGGGTACGGTTGGCGGCCCAGCCGGCAGGGATGTCCGGATTCACGCCCGCGGCGTTGCCGGCACCGCGCGCCTGTGCGACCACGCTGTCCGGCGCGACGCCGTTCTCGACCCACGCCACCAGCGGGGTCAGCATGTCGAACTGGTCGGTGGCCGGGCCGGCCGAGCAGTGCGTCATGCCGGGCACGCGGTAGAAGCGCGCGAAGTCGCTGGCGTCGCCGCCGTTCTCGGTGCGCAGCGCCTCGTACCAGGCGGTGGTGTCGTCGCTCGAGAAGATCGGGTCGCTGGTGCCGTGGTAGACCATCATCTTGGCGCCGCGGTTCTTCAGCGTGCCGAGCTGGGTCGGGTTCGGCGCGGTCATGAACGACAGTGCGTTCTCCGGGTACGTGGTGCTGGTGGCCTGGATCTTGGCGAGCAGCGTGTCGATGTTCGACGTCGCCGCGAAGCTCGTGCCGCTGAAGCCGGTCGGGCTCTCGGGCGGCACCTGCCAGATGAAGGCGATCGCGCTGGCGTCGCGCTGCCACGGCGCGGTCCAGTACCAGGTCGTGGTGTTGCCTCCGGCCACGCCGGTGTCGTACGGCCAGCTCGCGTAGAACTTGGTGCCGGCGCCGTTGGTGACGCCGGAGAAGCGCTTGGCGATGACTGTCTTCTGCGCCGCGGACAGGCAGGTGCCGTCGCGGGCGCCGGTGCAGGTCGGCACGTCGCGTTCGAGGTTGAAGGCGGCCTGGCAGGCGGTGGTGTCCTGCACCAGGCCGTCGGCGCTGCCGTCGAGCGCGTCGCACTTGGCGAGCACGGCGTTCGCGACCAGCGTGCGCTCGGCGGGCGTGTACGCGGTCGAGACATCGGCCGGGTTGCTCGCCACCGTCAGGAAGCCCTGGTAAGCGGCGACGTTCGCGACCGCGGCCAGCGGCAGCCGCGCGCCCGGGTCGCCGACCAGGTAGCCGTCGTATTCCTCCGGCTGGCGCGAGGCCGCGACCAGCGTGTGGCGCCCGCCGTTCGAGCAACCGCCGAAGTACGAACGGTCCGGCCCCTTGCCGTAAGCGGTCTTGATCGCGGCCTTGGCCATCGGCGTCAGCGTGGCGGCGGCGGTATAGCCGTAGTCGAGCCGGGCCTGTGGGTCGATGCCGAAGGTCGGGTTCTGCGCCCCGGTGTGGCCGGCGTCGGAGCTGATCACCGCGAAGCCCTGGTTCAGCGCGTTCGTCAGCGCGAAGCCGCCGTTGACGCCGCCGGTGGCCGTGCCGACGTTGCCGTCGGTGCCGCCGTTGGCCTGGTAGAAGAAGCGCCCGTTCCAGGCGTTCGGCAGGCGCATCTCGAAGCCGATCGCGTAGCTCTGGCCGTCGACCGTGCTGGTGCGCTGGTTCATCTTGCCAACAACCTGGCAGTGCGCCGGCACCGGCGTCCCGGCGACCGTCAGCGTGCCGGCGGCGATCGCGTTGGCGGCAGTGATGGTGGTGTTCGTGAACGACAGGCGCGTCACCAGGTCGGCGCAGGAACCGAGCGTGGCGCCGGTGGCGGCACTGAGGCGCGGCAGTGCGTTGTTGCCGCCGCCGCCGCAGGCGGAAAGCGTGGCCAGCAGGCCGATCGCGCTGGCCGAGAGGACGAGGGAAGTTCGGGTCATCGGTGTCTCCTGAAGGGGATAGGGCGAGCATCACTTTGCGGCGATTGGTTAAATCTAATAACTAAAATGGCGTCGGCCCTCATGGATTTCCCGTACCGACAGTCGCTCAACATACAGAGCGCGAATGCGGGTAAGTCCTGATCAGGCCGTCGCGAAAGTGCTTAATACTTTTAATCATTCTGAAAGGATGAGGGATGACTGCCACGTTCTCGGCCGCGACCGGCCTGCTCGCCGGGCTGGACCTGCTGCGCATCGAGCAGCGCGCCGCCACGCTCCACATTCGACTGAACCGCCCGGCCAAGCGCAACGCGATCAACGACGCGCTGGTCGCGCAGCTGCACACGGCGTTCGTCAACCTGCCGGAGAGCGCGCGCGTCGTCGTGCTGAGCGGCGAGGGCGATCACTTCTGCGCCGGGCTCGACCTCTCGGCGCTCGGTGAGCGCAGCGTCGCCGAGGGCATCGTGCATTCGCGCTCGTGGCATGCCGCGTTCGAGCAGATCCAGTTCGCGCGCGTCCCGGTGATCGCGGTGCTGCACGGCGCGGTGGTCGGCGGCGGCCTGGAGCTGGCGAGTGCCGCGCACATCCGCGTCGCCGAGGCGAGCACGTTCTACGGGCTGCCGGAGGGCCAGCGCGGGCTGTTCGTCGGCGGCGGCGGATCCGCCCGGGTGCCGCGCCTGGTCGGCGCCGCGCGCATGGCCGACATGATGCTGACGGGTCGCGTCTACGACGCCGACGAGGGCCTGCGCATCGGCTTTTCGCAGTACGTGGTCGAGGCCGGCCAGGGCTTGGAGAAGGCGCTCGCGCTGGCCGACAAGGTCGCGGCGAATGCGCCGCTGTCGAATTTCGCGGTCGTGCAGGCGCTGCCGCGCATCGCCGACATGAGCCGCGAGGACGGCCTGTTCACCGAGTCGCTGATGGCCGCGATCGCGCAGGGCGACGACGCCGCGAAGGGGCGGATGCGCGCGTTCCTCGACGGCAAGGCCGGCAAGGTCGCCAAGAGCTGAGCGTCGCGATGAATACCCCCATGCCCCGCTACCGCGCCGTGCCGATGGGCGGCTCGCTGGCCGCGCGCTTCGAGGCGCGCGCCGACGGCAGCCAGATCGTCACCTCGACCGAACCGCTGCAGCCCTACGCGGCGCGGCTGACCGACCGCTTCCTGCACTGGGCGCAGACGACACCCGAGCGCACCCTGGTCGCCAAGCGCGTCCTCAACGAGGACGGCACGTGCGGCGACTGGCGCCGCGTCAGCTACGCCGAGGCGCTGACCGGTGCGCGCTCGATCGCGCAGGTGCTGCTCGACCACGGGCTGAGCGCCGAGCGGCCGCTGGCGATCCTGTCGGACAACGACATCGAGCAGCTGCTGCTCGGCCTGGGCGCCATGCTGGCCGGCGTGCCGTTCGCGCCGATCTCGGCCGCGTACTCGCTGCTGTCGCAGGACCACTCGAAACTGCGCCACATCGTCGGCACGCTGACGCCGGGCATGGTGTTCGCGGCCGATGGCGGCGGGTTCGCGAAGGCGATCGCCGCGGTCGTGCCGGCCGAGGTGCCGGTGGTGCTGACGCGCGGAGCGATCGACGGGCGCCGCACGCTCACGTTCGCCGACCTGCTCGCGACCCGCGCCACGCCGCAGGTCGACGCGGCGCACGCGCAGGTCGGCCCCGACACGATCGCGAAGTTCCTGTTCACCTCGGGCTCGACCAAGCTGCCCAAGGGCGTGATCAACACCCAGCGCATGCTGTGCAGCAACCAGCAGATGATCCGCCAGTGCTTCACGCAGCTGCAGGACGAGCCGCCGGTGCTGGTCGACTGGCTGCCCTGGAACCACACCTTCGGCGGCAACCACAACGTCGGCATCACGGTCTACAACGGCGGCACGCTCTACATCGACGACGGCAAGCCGACGCCGGCGCTGATCGGCGAGACGTTGCGCAACCTGCGCGAGATCGCACCGACGATGTACTTCAACGTGCCCAAGGGCTTCGAGGAGATCGCCAACGCGCTGGAGCTCGATCCCGTCCTTCGCGAGACGCTGTTCAGCCGCGTGAAGATGTTCTTCTTCGCCGGCGCCGGCCTCGCGCAGCCGGTCTGGGACAAGCTCGACCGCATCGCCGAGCAGCATGCCGGCGAGCGCATCCGCATGCTCACCGGCCTGGGCATGACCGAGACCGCGCCGTTCGCGGTGTGCGCCAACGCGCACGAGGTCAAGTCGGCCCACATCGGGCTGCCGGCGCCGGGCGTCGAACTCAAGCTCGTGCCGAGCGGCGACAAGGTCGAACTGCGCTACCGCGGCCCGAACGTCACGCCGGGCTACTGGCGCGCGCCCGAACAGACGGCCGAGTCGTTCGACGACGAGGGCTTCTACTGCAGCGGCGATGCCGTCAAGCCGATGGACGCGGCGCTGCCCGAGAAGGGCTTCATGTTTGACGGCCGCATCGCCGAGGACTTCAAGCTCGCGACCGGCACCTTCGTCTCGGTCGGCCCGCTGCGCGCGAAGATCATCGCCGCCGGCGACCCGTGCGTGCAGGACGTGGTGGTCGCGGGCATCAACCGCAACGAGCTCGGCATCCTGATCTTCCCGCGCCTCGACGCCTGCCGCGCGCTGGCCGGCGCCGCGCCGTCGCTGCCGGCCGCGCAACTGCTCGCCGAGCCGCCGCTGCGCGAGTTCTTCCAGCAGCTGGTCGACAACCTGTGGGCCAGCGGCACCGGCAGCGCGACCCGCGTCGCACGCGCGCTGGTACTGGTCGAGCCGCCGAGCATCGACCGTGGCGAGGTCACCGACAAGGGCTCGATCAACCAGCGCGCGGTGCTGGCGCACCGGGCCGAGCTGGTCGAAGAGCTCTATGCCGACGACGGCGCCGGCGTGATCCTGCCGCGCCGCTGACTTTCAGGGAACACGACATGAACATCCACGGACAAGCCGCGCTCGTCACCGGCGGCGCGTCGGGCCTGGGCGCGCAGACCGCGCGCGAACTCGCGAAGCGCGGCGCCAAGGTCACGGTGCTCGACCGCAACGGCGCCGGCGCGCAGGCGCTCGCCGCCGAGATCGGTGGCCTCGGAGTCGAATGCGACATCACCTCGACCGACAGCGTGCTCGCCGCGCTCGCCGCCGCGCGTGCCGCGCACGGCCCGGCGCGCATCCTGATGAACATCGCCGGCATCGGCACCGCGAAGCGCCTGATCGGCAGGGACGGCACGCCGATGCCGCTCGAGGACTTCGAGCGCGTCGTCAAGATCAACCTGGTCGGCACGTTCAACATGACGCGCCTGGCCGTCGCCGACATGGTCAAGCTCGAGCCGCTGGAAGACGGCGAGCGCGGCGTGGTCGTCAACACCGCGTCGGTCGCCGCGTTCGACGGCCAGGTCGGGCAGGAGGCGTATGCCGCGTCGAAGGGTGGCGTGGTCGCGCTGACGCTGCCGCTGGCGCGCGACCTGGCGCAGTTCGGCGTGCGCGTCTGCACGATCGCGCCGGGCCTGTTCCTGACGCCGCTGATGGCCGGGCTGCCGCTGCCGGTGCAGGAGTCGCTCGCCGCGAGCATCCCGTTCCCGAAGCGGCTGGGCAAACCCGAAGAGTTCGCGCACCTGTGCGCCGCTATCGTCGAGAACCTGTCGCTGAACGGCGAGGTGATCCGCCTCGATGGCGCGCTGCGCATGGCGCCGCGCTGACCCCGGATCGAGCGCATCACTCAACACGGTCCCATGTCCCGCACGACCACCTATTCCGTCGACGTGACCTTCGGCGATTGCGATCCCGCGGGGATCGTGTTCTTCCCGAACTTCTCGCGCTGGATGGACACGGCCTCGCTGTCGTTCTTCATGCAGTGCGGGGTGCCGCCGTGGCGCGAGCTCGAGAAGACGCGCGGCATCGTCGGCACGCCGCTGCTCGAGATCAACACGAAATTCGTCAAGTCCGCGACCTACGGCGAGCGGCTGACCGTCACGACCCACGTCGAGGAGTGGCGCGCCAAGGTCGTCGTGCAGATGCACCGCATCACCCGCGCCCGGCCCGATGGCGGCGTCGACCTGATCTGCGAGGGCCGCGAGGTGCGCGCCTTCGTCAAGCGCGACGAGCACGACCGCGACCGGCTGCGCGCGATCCCCGTGCCCGAAGACATCCGCCTGCTTTGTTCCTAGCGCTGTTCTGACAACGACCCCACCGGAGACCCGCATGAAGAAGATCCACCTGCTCGCCGCCTCGATCGCCGTCGCCTTCGCCGGCGCGGCCCATGCCGACATCACGATCGGCGTCAGCATCTCGCTGACCGGCCCGACCTCCGCGCTCGGCATCCCGACCAAGAACGGCATCGAGCTGTGGCCGAAGTCGATCGCCGGCGAGAAGCTCAACGTGATCGTGCTCGACGACGCGACCGACCCCACGCTGGCCGTCAAGAACACCCGCCGCTTCATCACCGAGGACCATGTCGACGTGATCGTCGGCTCGGTCGCCACGCCGGTCGCTGCGGCGATGGCCGATGTCGCCGCCGAAGGCCAGACGGTGCAGCTGATGCTGTCGCCGGTGAACCTGCCGGAAGGCAAGGGCGGCTGGTCGTTCCGCATGCCGCAGTCCACCGCGGTGATGGCGATCCCGATCGTCGACTACTGGAAGCGCACCGGCGTCAAGACCTACGGCTTCCTCGGTTATGCCGACGCCTACGGCGAAGCCTGGCTGAAGGACATCCAGGCGGCTGCCGACAAGGCCGGCATCAAGCTGATCGCGACCGAGCGCTTCGCGCGCTCGGACACCAGCGTGACCGGGCAGGCGCTGAAACTGGTCACGGCGAACCCGGACGCGATTCTGGTCGCGGCCTCGGGCAGCGGCGCGGCAATGCCGCACAAGGGCCTGGTCGAGCGCGGCTACGCGAAGACCAAGATTTTCCAGACCCACGGCGCTGCATCGCGCGACCTGATCCGCATCGGCGGCGCCGATGTCGAAGGCTCGTTCGTCTCGTCCGGCCCGGCGGTGGTGCCCTACCTGCTGCCGGACAGCAATGCCAGCAAGGCGATCGCGACCAAGTACGTCGCCGACTACGAGAAGGCGTTCGGCAAGGGCAATGCCAACCAGTTCGCGGCGCATGCGTACGACGTCGTCGTCGTGCTCGAGAAAGCGGTGCCGCTGGCGCTGAAGAAGGCCAAGCCGGGGACCAAGGAGTTCCGCGCGGCGCTGAAGGATGCGCTCGAGACGATGGGCCGCACGCCGGTGTCCCAGGGCGTGCTGAACTACACCGCGGCCGACCATTTCGGCTACACGCCCGAGACCGGCGTGCTGCTGACGATCGGCGGCGGCGAGTGGAAGCTGGCGCCGACCAAGTGATCGTCTAGGGTTTCTCCGGAGAGTCCGGCGCGTCGCCGGCTCCCGGTCCGCTTGTATGATCCCCGGCTGTCTCGACCGACCGGTCGGTCGAACAAGCCCGCTTCGTCATTCCAGCCTGCGCCGCTCATGGACTTCTCGATTGCCAGCATCCTGATGCTCGACGGCGCGACGAACGGCGCGATCTACGCGCTGCTCGGGCTGGCGACCGTCCTGGTGTTCGCGATCACGCGGGTGATCTTCATCCCGCAGGGCGAATTCGTGGCCTACGGGGCGCTGACGCTGGCGCTGCTGCAGATGGGCAAGGTGCCTGGCACGGTCTGGCTGCTGGTGGTGATGGCGGCGATCGCGACCGCGCTCGACCTGGTCGCTGCGCTGAAGCGCGGCGTACCGGTCGGGGCGGCACTGATGAAAGCGGGTCGCTGGCTGGTCGCGCCGGTGATCGTCGCGGCCGTCACCTGGTGGGCCGCCCCGCTGAAGCTGCCGCTGCTGTTCCAGAGCCTGCTGACGCTGGCGATCGTCACGCCGCTCGGCCCGCTGGTCTACCGCCTCGCCTATGAAAAGCTCGCCGATGCCACCGTGCTGGTGCTGCTGATCGTCTCGGTCGGCACCCACTTCGCGCTGACCGGCCTGGGGCTGGTGTTCTTCGGCGCCGAGGGCTTTCGCAACCCGAGCTTCTGGGACGCGCGCTTCTCGGCCGGCGCGCTCGCGCTGTCGGGCCAGGCGGTGATCATCTTCATGGTCTCGATCGCGCTGATCCTGATGCTGTACCTGTTCTTCGAGCGCACGCTGCGCGGCAAGGCGCTGCGCGCCACCGCGGTCAACCGGCTCGGCGCGCGGCTGATGGGCATCTCGACGACCGGCGCCGGGCGGCTGAGCTTCGGCCTGGCCGCGTTCATGGGCGCGCTGTCGGGCCTGCTGATCGGGCCGACGACGACGCTGTTCTACGACTCCGGCTTCCTGATCGGCCTGAAAGGCTTCGTCGCCGCGATCTTCGGCGGCCTGGCGAGCTACCCGGCCGCGGCGGTCGGCGCACTGTTCGTCGGCCTGCTCGAGAGTTTCGGCTCGTTCTACGCGAGTGCGTTCAAGGAGGTGATCGTGTTCACCGTGATCATTCCCGTGCTGCTGTGGCGCTCGTTCCAGCACGGCCATGACGACGAAGAGGAATGACGCCATGACCATGCGCCGTTCCTTCCTGATCGCTTTCATCGTGCTGCTGGCGCTGCTGCCGCAGCTGCCGGTGCCCGAGTTCTGGATCACCCAGGCCAACTACATCGGGCTGTACACGCTGGTGGTCATCGGTCTCGTGCTGCTGACCGGCGTGGCCGGGCTCACCTCGTTCGGGCAGGCCGCGTTCGTCGGCCTCGGGGCGTACACCGCCGCGTACCTGACGCTGACGCAGGGCGTGTCGCCGTGGCTCACGGTCTGGATCGGGCTGGTCATCACCGCGATCGCGGCCTTGATCCTCGGCTGGATCACGCTGCGCATGTCCGGCCACTACCTGCCGCTCGCGACGATCGCGTGGGGCCTGAGCCTGTACTACCTGCTCGGCAACATCGACGCGCTCGGCAAGTACGACGGCCTGCTCGGCGTGCCGGCGCTGAAGTTCTTCGGCATCGAGCTCAACACCGGCCGCAGCTTCTTCTACCTGCTGTGGGTGATCGTCGTGCTGGCCGCGCTGGCCGCGACCAACCTGCTCGACTCGCGCGCCGGCCGCGCGCTGCGCGCCGTCAAGGGCGGCTCGACGATGGCCGAGGCGATGGGCGTCAACACCTTCCAGACCAAGGTCACCGCGTTCGTGCTCGCGGCGATGCTGGCGAGCATCTCGGGCTGGCTGTTCGCGCACTTCCAGCGCACCGTCAACCCGTCGCCGTTCGGCCTGAAGATGGGCATCGAGTACCTGTTCATGGCGGTGATCGGCGGGGTCGGCCACGTCTGGGGCGCGCTGGTCGGCGCCGGCGTCGTCAAGATCCTCGAGGACCAGCTGCAGGTCTGGCTGCCCAAGCTGCTGGGCGGCAGCGGCAACTACGAGATCATCGTGTTCGGCATCCTGCTGGTGCTGGTGCTGCAGTACGCGCGCGACGGCATCTGGGCGTTCATCGAGGCGCGCCTGCCGCGCGTCCAGCGCAAGGTCGACTGGGCCGATGCGCCGGCGCTGGCCGAGCGCTCGCGCCCCCCGCATGGCGAGGTCGTGCTCGACGTGAACGCGGCGCGCAAGGAGTTCGGCGGCCTGGTCGCCGTCAACGACGTGAGCTTCCAGGTGCGCGCCGGCGAGATCCTCGGGCTGATCGGGCCGAACGGTGCGGGCAAGTCGACCACCTTCAACCTCGTCACCGGCGTGTTGCCGGTCACGCGCGGCAGCGTCACGCTGCGCGGCGAGCGCATCGACTCGCTGCCGTCCCGCCAGATCGCCAAGCGCGGCGTCTCGCGCACCTTCCAGCACGTCAAGATGATCGCCGGCATGACGGTGCTCGAGAACGTCGCGCTGGGCGCGCACCTGCGCGGCTCGCGCGGCGTGGGCTCGGCGATGCTGCGGATCGACCGCGCCGAGGAGCGGCAACTGCTCAAGGAAGCCGAGAAGCAGCTGCGCCGCATCGGCATGGCCGAGCACATGCACGAACTCGCCGGCAACCTGGCGCTCGGCCCGCAGCGGCTGATGGAGATCGCCCGCGCGCTGTGTGCGGACCCGACGCTGCTGCTGCTCGACGAGCCCGCCGCCGGCCTGCGCCTGAAGGAGAAGCAGGGCCTGGCCGACGTGCTGCGCCAGCTTCGCGACGAGGGCCTGAGCATCCTGCTGGTCGAGCACGACATGGACCTGGTAATGGGCCTGGTCGACCGCATCGTCGTGATGGAATTCGGCACCAAGCTGATCGAAGGCACGCCGGAAGAAGTGCAGGCCAGCCCGGCCGTGCGCGCCGCCTACCTCGGCACGGAGCACTGAGCATGACGACCGACCTGATCCTCGACGTTCGCGATCTGCACGCCGGCTACGGCCGCGCCGAGGTGCTGCACGGCCTGAACCTGAAAGCGGCGAAGGGCAGCGTCGTCACCGTGATCGGTCCGAACGGCGCCGGCAAGTCGACGCTGCTGAACGCGCTGATGGGCTGCCTGCCGTCGCGCGGCGCGATCGACTACCAGGGCCGATCGATGGTCCTCGACACGCTCGAAGAGCGCGTGATGCAGGGCATGGCGCTGGTGCCCGAGACGCGCGCGCTGTTCGGCACGATGCCGGTCGAGGACAACCTGCTGCTCGGCGCCTACCGCCAGGTGCGCCTGGGCAAGAAGGACAGCGCCGCGGCGATCGAGGAGGTGTTCACGCTGTTCCCGCGCCTGAAGGAACGCCGCACGCAGCTGGCCGGCACGCTGTCGGGCGGCGAGCGCCAGATGCTCGCGATCGGCCGCGCGCTGATGAGCAAGCCGCAATTGCTGATGCTCGACGAGCCCAGCCTGGGCCTCGCGCCGCTGGTCGTGAAAGAGATCTTCCGCATCATCGACGGGCTGCGCGCGACTGGCGTGACCATTCTGCTGGTCGAGCAGAACGCGCGCGCCGCGCTCGAGGTCGCCGACCACGGCTACGTGCTGGAGATGGGCGAGATCGCCCTCGAGGGCCCGGCTGCCGACCTGGCGAAGGACTCGCGCGTGATCGACACCTACCTCGGCGCGGCGCGCAAGAACGCGGCCTAGACTCCAGGATGCCTGGAACCGCCGCTCCCCCGCCCGCGAGCGCCGACACGCTCGACCAGTCCCGCCTGACCCACCTCGTCGGCTACGCCGCGAGTCGCGCCGCGATCACGATGAAGCGCGTGTTCGCGCGCAACTTCGAGCCGCTCGACCTCAAGGTCGTCGAGTTCTCGATCCTGATGCTCGTGGCCGCGAACCCGCAGGTCAACCAGAAGCAACTCGGCGAGGCGCTCGACATCTCGGCGCCCAACATGGCCGTCACGCTCGACCGGCTGGTCGAGCGCGGCTGGGTCGAACGGGTGCGCAGCACCAAGGACCGGCGCGCGATGCACATCCACCTGACCGCCAGCGGCCAGGACCTCGTCGAGCGCGCCGAGGCCATCGCCGCGACGATGGAGGCGCCCGCGCTGCGCGCGCTCTCGGCCGCGGAGCGCGCGCTGCTGATCGAACTGCTGATGAAGGTCGCGACCGGCAAGCCGGTCAAACGCTGACGCCGGACTCGGCCGCTAGCCCGCCACCGTCGCGAGCAATCCCACCACGCCCAGCCCCAGCGCCGCGAGCGCGTCGCCCGCGATCAGGCCACCGCCGATCAGCGACGTGGTGCTCATGTCGTCGGCCAGCGTGTCGTCGCTGCGACGGTCGGTGGCGCCGCGACCCCCGAGCCAGTTCGCGACGCTGCTGATCACGCCGCCGGCCGCGAACCAGGCCGACGTCGCCAGGCTCAGGAAGGTGCCGAACGAATACGCGTAGGGCGACGGGATCAGCGCCGCGTCGATCACGAAGTCGGCCGCGCCGCCGAGCCGCCCGCTCTGCCTGAAGCGCTGGTAGGCGGCGCGCGAGAACAGCCACTGGCGCAGCAGCTGGACCGAAAGCCCGATCGCGATCCCGATCACGATCGCGGTGCGCTGGTAAGGCTTGTCGTCCGTCAGGCTGCGCAGCACGCCGACGAACTTGTAGGTCATCGTCGACTGCCACTGGGTCGATTGCTCGGCGGCCGACTGCACGGTCTGGTCCAGACCCAGCACCGGGTAGGCGCTCATGAACAGCTTGGCGAAGCCGACGGTCAGGATCGCGCCGACCACCAGACCCATCACCTGGAAGCGGAACTGGATCGTCCGCGGCGTGCCCAGGCGCCAGCCGGTCGAGCGGTCCTGCTGCATGTCGCCGGCGACGCTGCAGGCCACCAGCAGGATGCTGCCGGCCATCAGCCCGACGATCGGGTCCTTGAGCCCGAGGGCGGCCATCAGCACCACCGCGGTGACGAAGGCCGACGAGATCGGGTTGCTGTCGCTGATGCCGAGCGAGATGCCGTTGACCATCGCGAACACGAACACCAGCACGATCGCCACCGCCATGAAGAACACCGGCTGGTGCAGCACGCCGGCGCCGACCCACACGACCGCCGCGCCCCAGAACGCGACCCACGCGAGCAGCCGGCCGGTGCTGGTGCGCTTCCACTCCTCGCCAGCCACCGGCGCCTTGGCGACCGGCGGGGCGCGCCAGCGGCGCCAGGCCTCGGCCAGGATCTGCCCGATGTCGAGGATCGCCGCGCCCATGATCAGCCCGAGGCCGATCAGGAACGTGATCTTGCGGAACGGCTCGCCGGCCTGCAGCCAGCCGATCGAGACGAAAAACGGGATCAGCAGCGTGCCGGTCGCGCCGGCCACCAGCGCCGCCACGCCGATGCGTGCGCCGACCAGCATGCCGGCGCCGAGCGTCGACGTGGAGATCTCGATCGCCGCCAGCCAGCCGAGCTTGGCGGCACCGATGCCGCCGGCCAGGCCCAGGCCCATGCCGGTGCCGAGCCGCGCGATCGACTGGCGCAGCAGCACCGGGTCGGTCAGCGCGCGCAGGATGTTCGCGACCGCCAGGCCCGAGGGGAAGGTCAGCTGCAGCCGGTCGACCAGCACCGGCGTGTACAGCATGCCGACGCCGGCGCCGAACATGCCGATCGCGCCCATGAACAGCATCAGCTGCCACAGCGGCGGCTGCGGCAGCCCCATCCAGACCATCGCCTGGATCAGCACGCCCATGCCCGCCATGCCGGCGACCGAGGCGGCCGCCGTCTGCATGTAGTTGGCGCCGTGCTTGCCTTCGGGGCCGTAGCCCAGCGTCACCGTCGAGCCGAGGATGCCGGCCAGCACCTGCCCGCCGACGAAGAAGCCGATCGAGAAGTTCATGTACGACGCGGTCACGCCGCCGAGCGGCCCCAGCACCAGCGCACCGAGCAGTCCCAGCATCAGGTAGTAGCGGCGGCTGCCGATCGGCGGCAGCCAGGCCCAGCGCGGGGCGGTGAGGGCGGTGGGCGGGTTGGTCGTCATCGCGGTGTTCGGCAATCGGGGCGGGCGGATTGTCCGACAGAACCGCGCCGGCCAGCGGGCCGCTACAGTGCGCCATGCACGTTCGAACCCATCCGCTCGCCGGCGCGCCGCTCGGCACGCGCCGCGAAATCGTCAGCTTTCACTACGGCCCGGTCGATGCCGGCCGCAAGGTCTATGTGCAGGCCTCGCTGCATGCCGACGAGCTGCCCGGCATGCTGGTCGCGCACCACCTGCGGCAGCGGCTGGCCGCGCTGGAGCGCGACGGGCGGCTGCGCGGCGAGGTGGTCGTCGTGCCGGTCGCGAACCCGATCGGCGTCGCGCAGACCGTGCTGTTGAAGAACGAGGGCCGCTTCGAACTCGGCAGCGGCGAGAACTTCAACCGCCACTACCCGGCGTTGTTCGGGGCGGTCGTCCCGCTGCTCGAAGGCCGGCTCGGCGCCGATGCGAATGCCAACGCACGGACGGTGCGCGCCGCGCTGCGCTCGCTGATCGCGGCGCTGCCCGAGGACACCGAGCTGATGAGCCAGCGCAAGGCGTTGCTCGGCCTGGCCTGCGACGCCGAGGTCGTGCTCGACCTGCATTGCGACGCCGAATCGCTGCTGCACCTGTACACCGGCACCGCGCTGTGGCCGCAGTGCGAGCCGCTCGCGCGGCTCACCGGCGCGCGCGCGTCGCTGCTCGCGAGCGAATCCGGCGACAACCCGTTCGATGAGGCCTGCTCGCAGACCTGGTGGCAGCTCGAAGCGCACTTCCGCGGCCGCCACCCGATCCCGATGGGCTGCCTGAGCGTGACGCTGGAGCTGCGCGGCGAAGCCGACGTGGCGCACCCGCTGGCCGGGGCGGATGCCGACGCGCTGGTCGCGTTCCTGACCCACCGCGGCCTCGTCGACGGCCCGGCGCCGGCGCTGCCGCCGCTGCGCGAGCCGGCCACGCCACTCGACGCGACCGATGTGCTGAAGGCGCCGGTCAGCGGCGTCGTCGTCTACCTGCGGGAGCTCGGCGAGCGGCTGCACGCTGGCGACGTGGTGTTCGACGTGGTCGATCCGATCGCCGGCACCGCGCACCCGGTCGCGACCCGCACCGACGGCCTGTTCTTCGCCCGCGAATCGCAGCGCTATGCGCGCGCCGGGCGCGCGCTCGCGAAAGTGGCGGGCGCGGTCACGGTGCGCTCGGGCAAGCTGTCGAGCGACTGAGGGCGCTGGCGGTGCCCGAACGGCCGGCGTCAGCCGGCCAGGGCTTGCACCGCGCGGGCGATCGACATCCAGGCGGGCGTGGCGCTCAGCGGCACGGCCAGCAGCTGATTGGCGAGCAGCAACGCGCCACCGATGAGGTAGGCCGGATGCGGCCGGCCGCGCGTGCGCGCGTCGTACACCATGCCCGCGACGATCAGCAGGTCGACCAGCAGGCCGGGAGGAACCGACACGAAGACCGGTGGCGGCCCCTTCGCATCGGGCGGCGCGAACAGCGTCATGAAGACGCGGGCCGTCGCGGCGTGCATCAGCGGGATCATCGCCAGCAGCATCAGCCGCTTGTGGATCTCGCTGCGCCGCACCTGGACGATCGCCACGGTCAGCAACCCCGCGAACAGCACCACGCCGCTGAGCGAGACATACGAGAAGCGCCGCGCCTGCTCGACCATGCCGATCGTTTCCGCCACGCGCATCGAGTTGATCGCGGCGAGCACCACCGAGCACGCCATCGCCGTCGCCAGCGAGATGCCGGCCAGCCCCCACGCGCGGTGATCCGCGGTGCGCCCGAGCGCGACGAGGGTCGTCTGCACCAGGAAGAACAGCGTCCACGTGAAGAACAGGGCGCCGTGGATGTGCAGGATCGGGGCGCCGCCGAAGCTGCCTGTCGCCAGGCGCGACCAGTAGGTGGGAACGAAGCCGCCGAACGCGATCAGCACGCACGCGCTGGCCATCCAGACATAGAACCAGCGCGTGTCGGACCGGGCCGCAGCCGTCCCGCCCACCCCGAGAGTCGTCGTCGTCATCGTCGTCTCCGCCAGGCGCCACCGAAGAGGGGCGGCCGGAAGACTAACGCAATCCGGAGCGCGGCGGAGCGAAATGTCAGCCCCACACCTCCTGCGCCACCTCGACGACCAGGCGCAGCTTGTCCCGCTGTGCCTGCACCGCGATGTTGTTGCCGTGCACCGTGCTGCTGAAGCCGCACTGCGGTGACAGGCAGAGCTGGTCGAGCGGCGCGAACTTCGCAGCCTCGTCGATGCGGCGCTTGAGTTCGTCCTTCGATTCCATCGCGCCGAACTTGGTCGTGACCAGGCCGAGCACGACGATCTTGTTCTTCGGCAAGAAGCGCAGCGGGCGGAAGTCGCCGGAGCGGGCGTCGTCGTACTCCATGAAGTAGGCGTCGAGGTTCATCTCGGCCAGCAGCGCCTCGGCCACCGGCTCGTAGTTGCCGGCCGCCGCGTGCGTGCTCTTGAAGTTGCCGCGGCACAGGTGCATCGCCAGCGTCATGCCGGCGGGCTTCTGCGCGACCACCTTGTTGATGAAGGTCGCGTAGCGGTGCGGCAGCTCGTTCGGGTCGTCGCCGCGCTGGCGGGCCGCCTCGCGCATCTTGTCGTCGCACAGGTAGGCGAGGTTGGTGTCGTCCATCTGCACGTAGGTGCAGCCCGCGGCGGCGAGCGCGCGCAGCTCGTCGCCGTAGGCGGTTGCCACGTCGTCGTAGAACGCCGGGTCGAGCTCGGGGTAGGCCTCGCGGCTGATGCCGGCGCGGCCGCCGCGGAAGTGCAGCATCGTCGGCGACGGGATCGTGACCTTCGGGGTGCGGCCCGCACTGACCTGCGACTTCAGGTACTCGAAGTCCGCGCGCTGGATGTCCTTCACGTGCCGGACCTTGCCGGTCACCTTCATCACCGGCGGCGCGAGTTCCTCGCTGCCGTCGGGCCGGATCACGGTGACCGGCGGCGCGCACTGCACGCCGCCGAGCTGCTCGAGGAAGTCGATGTGGAAATAGGTGCGGCGGAACTCGCCGTCGGTGATCGAGTGCAGGCCCACGTCCTCCTGGAATTTCACGATCTCGGTGATCGCCTTGTCTTCGACCGCCCGCAGCTGCTCGGGGCTGATCTCGCCCTTGGCGCGTTGCGCGCGCGCGTCGAGCAGGAACTTGGGGCGCAGGAAGCTGCCGACGTGGTCGGCGCGGAAGGGCGGGGTGGTGCGCAGCGTCATCTGTGTCTCCGTTCGAGGTCCGGCGGCCATTGTTGAATACAGCGAATGGGATTGAATGCGGGTTAACCCGCTAATGATGCTGCTCACGGGGTTGGAAACTCTCATCTCTGTATACAACGATCCGGCGTACGACGATGAGCTCGACCTTTCCGCTGAACGCCTGGTATGCCTGCGCCTACGATGTGGAGGTCGGGCGCGAACTGCTCGCGCGCACGGTCTGCCAGCGCAAGCTGGTGATGTTCCGGCGCGTCGACGGCACGCTGGCGATCCTCGAGGACGCCTGCTGGCACCGCCTGCTGCCGCTGTCCAAGGGCCGGCTCGACGGCGACGAGGTGACCTGCGGCTACCACGGCCTGGTCTACAACGCCGACGGCCGCTGCACCCGCATGCCGTCGCAGGAGACGATCAACCCGTCGGCCTGCGTGCGCAGTTTCCCGGTGGTCGAGAAGCACCGCTTCATTTGGGTCTGGCCCGGCGAAGTCGCGCTGGCCGACCCCGCGCTGGTGCCCGACCTGCACTGGAACGACGACCCGGCCTGGGCCGGCGACGGCAAGATGATCCGCGTCAAGTGCGACTACCGGCTCGTGCTCGACAACCTGATGGACCTGACCCACGAGACCTTCGTGCACGGCTCCAGCATCGGCCAGCAGGCGGTGGCCGAGGCGCCGTTCGTCGCGACCCATGGCGACCGCACCGCGACCGTGACGCGCTGGATGGAGAACATCGACCCGCCGCCGTTCTGGGCCAGCCAGCTGCGCCACGGCCTGGGCCGCGAAGGCCAGGTCGACCGCTGGCAGATCATCCGCTTCGAGGCGCCGGCGACGATCGCGATCGATGTCGGCGTCGCGGTGACCGGGACCGGCGCGATCCCACGCGACGGCAAGGACAGCGACCGCAGCCAGGGCGTCAACGGCTACGTGCTCAACACCATCACGCCGGAGACCGAGACCACCTGCCTGTACTTCTGGGCCTTCGCGCGCAACTACGCGCTGGCCGACCAGCGCCTGACCCACGAACTGCGCGAAGGCGTCGCGCGAATCTTCCGCGAGGACGAACTGATCCTCGAAGCGCAGCAGCAGGCGATCCTCGACCACCCGGACCACCGCTTCTACAACCTCAACATCGACGCCGGCTCGATGTGGATGCGCCGGCTGATCGACCGGATGATCGAGCGTGAAACGGGCGGCACGCCGGCGCCGCAGCGCGTGATCCCGCTGCGGCCGGCCGCATGAACAGCGTCGACGAGGTCGTGCCGGCCGCGACCTCGCAAACGGTCAAGGCGCAGTTGGCGCTGCGCGAGCTGATCCTCGCCGGCGAACTGCCGCCGGGCGCGCGCATCGCGGAACTGTGGCTGGTCGAGCGGCTCGGCGTCTCGCGCACGCCGGTGCGGCTCGCGCTCGTGCGGCTCGCCGAGGAAGGCCTGCTCGACACGCTGCCGGCCGGCGGCTACGCGGTGCGCGATTTCAGCGAGGCCGACATCGTCGACGCGATCGAGCTGCGCGGCACGATCGAGGGCCTGGCCGCGCGCTTCGCCGCCGAGCGCGGCGTGCGCCCGGCCCTGCTGAGCGAGGCACGCGACTGCCTGCGACGCATCGACGACGCGCTCGCCGCGCCGGCGCTGACCGACGAGACCTTCTCGGTCTACGTCGCGCAGAACGACCGCTTCCACGCGCTGCTCGCCGAGATGGCCGGCAGCCCGCTGCTGGCGCGCCAGCTCGACAAGGCCAAGGCGCTGCCGTTCGCGTCGCCGAACGGCTTCGTGCTGGCCCACGCGGTCGGGCCGCGGGCGCGCGACGTGCTCGTCGTCGCGCAGGAGCAGCACCGCATGGTCATCGAGGCGATCGCGCAGCGCGAGGGCGCGCGGGCCGAGTCGCTGATGCGCGAGCACGCCCGCATCGCGCGGCGCAACCTGCAACAGGCCCTGCACGACCAGCAGGCACTGCAGCATGTGCCGGGCGCGCGGTTGATCCGCCGCGCCGCGGCGCGCTGACCTCCCGAATAGAGAACGACGATGCGCAGCAGCGACCACTGGCACCCCGCCCATCTCCGCGCGCTGCGCGACCTGACGACGACGGTGCGCGAATTCGAGATCCGCCCCGAGGGCGGCGTTCGGCCGTGGACGGTCGGCAGCCATCTGAACGTGCGGGTGACGATCGACGGCCGCGAGGACACGCGCTCGTACTCGCTGACCGGCCTGCCGCATGACCCGGTCGCGCGCGAGGTCTACCGCATCGCCGTCAAGCGCGTCGAGCCAGGGCGCGGCGGCTCGCGCCACCTGTGGTCGCTCGAACGCGGCGCCGAGCTGATGGTCGGCGAGCCGGCCAACCACTTCGAGCTGCCGCTCGGCGCGCCGCAGTACCTGCTGATCGCCGGCGGAATCGGCATCACGCCGATCGTCGGCATGGCGCAGCAGCTCGCCGCGCACGGCGCCGACCTGCAACTGCTCTATGCCGCGCGCAGCGCCGACGAACTGGCGTTTGCCGACGCGCTCGGCGCGGCGCTCGGCGGACGGTTGCGCACCTTCGTCGATGCGCAAGGCGAGCGCCTCGATCCGGCCGCGCACCTGGCCGCGCTGCACCCGCAGGCGCTGCTGCTGTGCTGCGGGCCGCTGCCCCTGCTCGACGCGGTGCGCGCGGCCTGGTCGGCAGCCCGACGGCCCGCGGCGAACCTGCGCTTCGAGACCTTCGGCAACACCGGCGCGCATGCGAGCGAGGCGTTCTGGGTCAGGCTGCCGCGCCACGGCCTGGAACTGACCGTGCCGGCCGACCGCACGCTGCTCGACGTGCTCGAGGCCGCCGGCGTCGAGACGCTGTACGACTGCAAGCGCGGTGAATGCGGGCTGTGCGCGGTCGACGTGCTCGCGGTCGACGGCCGCATCGACCACCGCGACGTGTTCTTCAGCGACCACGAGAAGGCCGAAGGGCGGCGCCTGTGCGCGTGCGTCTCGCGCGTGACCGGCAGCGGGCTCGTGCTGGATTCCTCCTATCGGCCCGACTGACGCGCGCCGCTACAGTCGCACAGCCTTTTTCGAAACACCAGACCTACTTCCGGAGACTCCCGATGAACAGCAAGCGCCTCGTCCTGAAAGCCACCCTCGGCCTGCTCGCCGCCGCCTGTGGCGCCACCGTGGGCGCCGCCGACACCGGGCCGATCAAGATCGGCCTGATCCTGCCGATGACCGGCCAGTCGGCCTCGACCGGCCGCCAGATCGACGCTGCGGTCAAGCTGTGGATGGCCCAGAACGGCAACAAGATCGCCGGCCGCACCGTCGAGGTGATCCTGAAGGACGATGGCGCCGTGCCCGACCAGACCAAGCGGATCGCGCAGGAGATGATCGTCACCGACAAGGTCGCGGTGATCGCCGGCTTCGGCATCACGCCGACCGCGCTCGCGACCGCGCCGCTGGCCACGCAGAGCAAGACCCCGCTGGTCGTGATGGCCGCGGCCACCAGCAGCATCACCGAGGCGTCGCCGTACATTGTGCGCACCAGCTTCACGCTGCCGCAGGTCACGATCTCGATCGCCGACTGGGCCGCGAAGAACAAGATCAAGAAGGTCATCACGCTGGTCGCCGACTACGGCCCCGGCTTCGACGCCGAGAAGTTCTTCGACAGCCAGTTCCGCCTGAACGGCGGCCAGATCCTCGACAAGCTGCGCACGCCGCTGCGCGCACCCGACTTCGCGCCGGTGCTGCAGAAGGTGGCCGATGCGAAGCCGGACGCGCTGTTCGTGTTCCTGCCGTCGGGCCAGGGCGCGGCGTTCATGAAGCAGTTCGCCGAGCGCGGCCTGGACAAGAGCGGCATCCGCCTGATCGCGACCGGCGACGTGACCGACGACGACCAGTTGAACGACATGGGCGACGTGGCGCTCGGCGTCGTCAACTCGCACCATTACTCGGCGGCGCATCCGTCGGCCACCAACAAGAAGTTCGTCGAGGCGTTCCAGGCCGCGAACAAGGGCATGCGGCCGAACTTCATGGCCGTGGGCGGCTACGACGGCATGCGCGTGATCTACAAGGCGCTCGAAGCCACCAAGGGCGCAGGCGGCGACGCGCTGCTCGCTGCGATGAAGGGCCAGATCTTCGAGAGCCCGCGCGGCCCGGTGCTGATCGACGGCCAGACCCGCGACATCGTGCAGGACGTGTACATCCGCAAGGTCGAGCGCGTGCCGGCGATGGGCAATGGCCTGTACAACGTCGAGTTCGACGTGATCAAGGCCGTGAAGGATCCGGGCAAGGCGAAGTGAGCTGACCCGCCGGCATGTTGACGCTCCTCTTCGACGGCATCGCCTACGGCATGCTGCTGTTCGTGCTCGCGGTCGGTCTCGCCGTGACGCTGGGGTTGATGAACTTCATCAACCTCGCGCACGGCGCGTTCGCGATGGCGGGCGGCTACATCACCGTGCTGCTGATGAACCGGCTGGGCGTGCCGTTCCTGGTCTGCCTGCCGCTCGCGTTCCTCGGTGCGGCGGCACTGGGCGCGGTACTCGAGCCGCTGCTGTACCGCCGCATGTACGCCAAGCCGCACCTCGACCAGGTGCTGTTCTCGATCGGGCTGGTCTTCATCGCGGTGACCGCGGTGGACTACGTCGTCGGCGGCATGCAGCAGAACATCCAGGTGCCGGCCTGGCTGCAGGGCCGCTTCGACATCGAGTGGATCGGCATCGGCAAGTACCGGCTGTTCATCATCGTCGTCTGCGCCGCGCTGACGCTGGCGCTGCAGGCGGTGCTCACCCGCACCCGTTTCGGCGCGCAACTGCGCGCGGCGGTCGACGACCCGCGCGTCGCCGGCGGCCTCGGCCTGAACGTGAACCGCATCTTCCTGCTGACCTTCGCGGTCGGCTCGGGCCTGGCCGGCCTGGGCGGCGCGCTCGGCGCGGAAGTGCTGGGCCTGGACCCGACCTTCCCGCTCAAGTTCATGGTCTATTTCCTGATCGTCTGCGCAGTCGGCGGCACGACCACGATCACCGGCCCGCTGCTCGCCGCGCTGCTGCTCGGCATCGCCGACGTGGCGGGCAAGTACTACGTGCCCAAGCTCGGCGCCTTCATCGTCTACAGCCTGATGATCGTGATCCTGATGATCCGCCCGCAGGGGCTGTTCGCGCGCGCCGGAGGCGGCCGGTGAGCGCCGCCGCGGCGGGTCTCGCGCGCGCCGCCCGCTGGCGCTGGTGGGAAGGCGCGCTGCTGCTCGCGCTGCTCGCCTCGTGGGCGCTGCTGCCGTCGCACGCACTGCTGCTGAACGAGATCGCGATCCTGGCGCTGTTCGCGGTCTCGCTCGACCTGATCCTCGGCTACGCCGGCATCGTCTCGCTCGGGCACGCGGCGTTCTTCGGCTTCGGCGCCTACGCCGCGGCGCTGTTCGCGAAACTGGTGATGCCGGACCCGTGGGTCGGCATGGCGGTGTCGATCGGCGCGACGGCGGCGCTCGGCGCGGTCTGCAGCCTGCTGATCCTGCGCGGCTCGGACCTGACGCGGCTGATGGTCACGCTCGGCGTCGCGGCGATCCTCTACGAACTCGCCAACAAGCTCGACTGGCTGACCGGCGGGGCCGACGGACTGCAGGGCGTCGTGATGGGCCCGCTGCTGACGCCGTTCGGCCGCTTCGAGTTCGACCTCTACGGCCGCACCGCGTATGGCTACACGCTGTTCGTGCTGATCGCGTGCCTGTTCATCGGCCGCCGGCTGGTGCACTCGCCGTTCGGCTACTCGCTGCAGGCGCTGCGCGACAACCGGCTGCGTGCCGCGAGCATTGGGCTGTCGGTCAACGCGCGGCTGGTCGCGGTCTACACGATCGCCGCGGCGATGGCCGGCGCCGCCGGCGCGCTGCTGGCGCAGACCAGCGGCTTCGCCTCGCTCGACGTGTTCGACTTCCACCGCAGCGCCGAGGTGCTGCTGGTGCTGGTGATCGGCGGCACCGGCTACCTGTACGGCGGCATCTTCGGCGCGATCGTCTTCAAGCTGCTGCACGACCTGGTGGCGGCCTGGACGCCGCAGTACTGGAACTTCTGGCTCGGCGTGTTCCTGGTCGTGCTGGTGCTGGTCGGCCGCGAGAAGCTGACGCGGCCGCATCGATGGTTCGAGCGCTCATGAACGACATCGTCCTGGAAACCCGCGGCTTGCTGAAGCGCTTCGGCGGCATCACGCCGACCAACGAGGTCTCGATCCAGGTCGAGAAAGGCGCCCGACGCGCGCTGATCGGCCCGAACGGCGCCGGCAAGACCACGCTGATCAACCTGCTGACCGGCGTGCTCGAGCCGACCGCCGGTTCGATCTGGCTCGACGGCGTCGACATCACCCGCCTCGCGCCGCACCAGCGCGTGCGCCGCGGCATCGTGCGCACCTTCCAGATCAACCAGCTGTTCAATGCGTTGACGCCGCTGCAGTCGCTGGCGCTGAGTGTCTCGGCGCAGCTCGGCATCGGCGGGCGGTGGTGGCGCAGGCTGGGGGCCGACCCGCGGGTGGCGCCTGTGTGCGACACGCTGCTGCGCCAGTTCCACCTCGACGACGTCGCCGACCAACCCGTGCAGCACCTCGCCTACGGCAAGCGCCGGCTGCTCGAGATCGCGACCGCGCTGGCCTGCGCGCCGCGCGTGCTGTTGCTCGACGAGCCGGTCGCCGGCGTGCCCGAGGGCGAGCGGCAGGAGATCTTCGAGATCATCAACGCGCTGCCGGCCGAGGTCTCGGTGCTGCTGATCGAGCACGACATGGACCTGGTCTTCAACTTCGCGAAGAGCGTGACGGTGCTGGTCAACGGTGCAGTGTTCGCCGAGGGCGACGTGCAGTCGATCTCGAACGACCCGCGGGTCAAGGCCGTCTACCTCGGCGAGGCCGTCCATGGCTGAGCTGCTGAAGATCGAAGGGCTCCGATCCGGCTACGGCGAGGCGGTGGTCGTGCAGGGCATCGACCTCGTGCTGCCGCAGGGCGAATCGCTGGCGCTGCTGGGCCGCAACGGCACCGGCAAGACCACGCTGCTGAACACGCTGGTCGGCGTGACGCGCCGCCACGCCGGCCGCATCGTGCTGGCCGGCCAGGACCTGACCGCGCTCGCGCCGCACCAGCGCGCCGCGGCCGGCATCGGCTGGGTGCCGCAGGAGCGCAACATCTTCAAGTCGCTGACGGTCGACGAGAACCTCAGCGCCGTCGCGCGCCCCGGGCCGTGGACGGTGGCGCGCGCCTACGAGATGTTCCCGCGCCTGGCCGAGCGGAAGGCCAACATGGGCAACCAGCTCTCGGGCGGCGAACAGCAGATGCTCGCGGTCGCACGGGCGCTGGTGCTGAACCCGAAGCTGCTGCTGCTCGACGAGCCGCTGGAGGGCCTGGCGCCGATCATCGTCGAGGAGTTGCTGCGCTCGATCGCGCGGGTGGTGCGCGACGAGGGCATGAGCGCGATCATCGTCGAGCAGAACCCGCGGATGATCCTGCCGATCACGCAACGCGCCGTGGTGCTGGACCGCGGCAGCGTCGTGCACGAAGGCGCCAGCGCCGCCCTGCTCGAAGACCGCGAGCAGCTCGACCGCTGGCTCGCGGTCGCGCGGCATTGAGCGGCCCCAGGCTCAGCGGAACACGCTGACCGCCTCGACCAGCCGCACCGCCTGCAGCCGCAGGCTTTCCGATGCGGCGGCGCTCTGCTCGACCAGCGCGGCGTTCTGCTGCGTGATCTCGTCCAGGTGCCCCATCGCCTGGCCGACCTGCGTGATGCCGGTGCTCTGCTCGATCGTGGCGGCGCTGATCTCGGCGATCATCTGCGAGACCCGCTTGACCTCGTCGACGATGGTGCCCATCGTGCGGCCCGCGTGATCGACCATCGCACTGCCGGACTCGACCTTCTGCACGCTGGTCGCGATCAGTTCCTTGATCTCGCGCGCCGCGGTCGCGCTGCGTTGCGCGAGCGCCCGGACCTCGGCGGCCACCACCGCGAAGCCGCGGCCCTGCTCGCCGGCGCGGGCCGCTTCCACGGCGGCATTGAGCGCCAGGATGTTGGTCTGGAACGCGATGCCGTCGATCACGCCGATGATGTCGCCGATCCGCTTCGAGCTCTGGGTGATGTCCTGCATCGTCTGCACGACCTCGGCCACCGCCTGGCCGCCCTTCGCGGCGGCGCCGCTGGCCGAGGCCGACAGCTCGTTTGCCTTGGAGGCGGTGTCGGCGGTGCTCTGCACCGTGGCCGTCATCTGCGTCATCGCCGAGGCCGACTCCTGCACGCTCGATGCCGCCTGCTCGGTGCGCGACGCCAGGTCGTTGTTGCCCTGCGCGATCTCGCTGCTCGCCGATTGCACGGTGATGACCTGTTCGCTCACGTCGTCGATCAGCCAGCGGAACATCAGCCCCAGCTGCCCGATCGAGCGCATCGTCATGCCGATCTCGTCGACCCGGTTCAGCGCGGTGACTCTCTGGGTCGCGCCCGACGCCACGCTGAGCGCTTCCCGGCACATGGATTCGAGCGGGCGCGCGATCTGGGCCTCGAACCACCAGCCCGCGGCCAGCGTCAGCGCGGCCGTCGCGCCGGCGAACATCGCGAGCGACGAGCCGCCCAGGCCGAGCCCCCAGCCCACTCCGATGAGGGACGGCGCAAGGACCAGCAAGCCGCTGCGCAGCCGCCAGCGCACCGGCATCGTCTGCAGCGCCGAGGTCCAGCCCAGCAGGCCGGTGCGCACGATCAGGCCCTTGTGGAAACGGCGGCTGCCCGCCGCGCCGGTGCGGAAGTCGCGGTACAGCGACTCGGCCCCGGCCACCTCGGCGGCCGTGGGCTTGGTGCGCACCGATAAGTAGCCGGCCTGGCGCCCGCTGCGCACGACCGGCGTCGCGTTCGCCTGCACCCAATAGTGGTCGCCGTTGGCGCGCCGGTTCTTGACCAGCGCGACCCACGGTTCGCCGCTCTTCAGCGATGCCCACATGTCGGCGAACGCCTCCGGAGGCATGTCCGGGTGCCGGACCATGTTGTGCGGCTGCCCCTGCAGCTGTTCACGGGTGAAGCCACTGGTGGCGCAGAACGCGGCATTGGCGTAGGTGATCCGGCCCCGGGTGTCGGTGCTCGACATCAGGGTCGCGTCGTCGGGGAAGACGTATTCGCGCTGGGTGACGGGTTCGTTGAGGCGCATCGGGTGTCCTTGTCGTTGTGCGTCGCTGGAGGTGGACAGACGGCATATCGGCCGTCCGGCGGCACGACTTCGCGCTGAATGCATCCGCTTTGATCTAGATCAATGTGTGATGCGGGCCGGCATTGCGTCACGGATGGCCGCAGGATGTGGGCACAGCCCTCCTGCCGACCTTTCGTGAATGTCAAGAGTTTGTTAACTCAGTCGATATGACGGGCATGAAACAGAATGAAGTGCCGTTCACACCGCTCGAGTGGCCGCGCCGTCTGCTGGTGCTTGCGTTCGTGGTCGCGAGCGTCTGGTACCTGCATTGGCGCTATGGCACGCTCAACCCCGAGGCCCCGGTCTTTTCCGGGCTGATCTACGGCGCCGAGGTGTTCGGCTTCGCCACCGCGCTGCTGCACGTGTTCATGTGCTGGCGCCTGACGGAGCGCAAGGCGCCGCCGGCGCGGCTCGATGTGACGGTGGATGTGTTCGTTCCCACCTACAACGAATCGGTCGATCTGGTGCGCAAGACGCTGCTGGCCGCACGCGGCATGGACCACCCGCACACCACCTGGCTGCTGGACGACGGCCGGCGCCCCGAGATGAAGGCGCTGGCCGCGCAACTCGGGTGCGAGTACCTGGCCCGGGACGACAACGAACACGCCAAGGCCGGCAACCTCAACCACGCGCTGAGGCACAGCCGCGGCGAGCTGATCGCGATCTTCGACGCCGACCACGCGCCGCGGCAGGACTTCCTGGCCAAGACGCTGGGCTACTTCGAGAACCGCAAGGTCGCGTTCGTGCAGACCCCGCAGGACTTCTACAACCTCGACTCGTACCAGCACCGCCCGGGCGGCGCCGGGCGCACGGTCTGGACCGAGCAGTCGCTGTTCTTCCGGGTGATCCAGCGCGGCAAGGACTACTGGAACGCGGCCTTCTTCTGCGGCAGCTGCGCGGTGATTCGCCGCAGCGCGCTGGAGGACATCGGCGGCTTCGCGACCGGCACCGTCACCGAGGACCTGCACACCTCGATGCGCATCCACGCCAAGGGCCACCAGTCGGTCTACCACGCCGAGCCGCTGGCGTTCGGCCTCGCGCCCGAGTCGATCCAGCCGTTCCTCGCGCAGCGCGTGCGCTGGGGGCAGGGCGCAATGCACGTCTGGCGCAAGGAAGGCATCCTGACGCACCGTGGCCTGAGCCTGGCGCAGCGCCTGAACTACTTCGCGTCGGTGCTGACCTATTTCGACGGCTGGCAGAAGGCGATCTTCTACTTCGCGCCGGTGCTGGTGCTGCTTTCCGGGGTGCTGCCGATGCGCGCCAGCATGACCGACTTCCTGATCCACTTCGCGCCGTTCTGCCTGCTGACGTTCTGGGTCTTCGAGGAAGTGGCGCGGGGCTACGGGCGCAGCCTGTTCATCGAGCAGTACAACATGGCGCGCTTTGCAGCGTTCGCCTGGGCCACGCTGGCCTGGATCGTGCCGCCGATGAAGTTCAAGGTCACCGCCAAAGGCATGCCGGCCGCGCGTGCCGCGATGCGGCTCACCTTCCCGCAATGGTCGGTCCTGGCGCTGAATGCGCTGGCGATCGTCGTAGGCGGCATCGTCTGGCTCGTCGCGCCGAACCTGCCGGTCGGCGCGGTCGTCGCCAGCATGTTCTGGGCGATCGTCAACAGCGCACTGGGGATCGGCGTGATCGCGTTCACCACGATCACGCAGCGCAACCGCCGGACGCAGTACCGGTTCCCGGTCGCCGTCCCGGCCGAGCTCGTGATGGCGGACGGCACGCGGGTGCGCGGCACCGTCGACGACGTGTCGGAAAACGGCCTGCGCTTCTACGGCCGCCTGCCGGTCACGCTCGCGGTCGGCGATGCGCTGACCGGCCACCTCACGGTGCCGGAAGGCCCGGTCGCGTTCTGGGGCGAGGTGCGCGGCGCCGTGCCGATGGCGGGCGGCGAGCCGGGCCTGAAGGCGCTCGGCCTGCACTTCTCGACCAGCGCCGAGGGCCGCGACCGGCTCGAAGGCTTCCTGTTCGGCTCCGACCTGCAATGGGTGCTGAACGGCTACACCGACCAGGTCCACACGCCGATGAGCCGGTGGCTGCCGGGCATCGTGCCCGGCCCGGGGCCGAACCCGCTGGTGAACGTGCGCTGGAACGCCGGCCTGGTGCGGGTCGAGCGCGACGGTCCGGCCGAGCCGGTGCTTCTGTCGGCCGAAGGCAGCACCGGCGGCGAGGCCTACATCGTCAGCCACCACGCGCTGCCCGAGCAACGCGACCTGATCCTCGACGTGAGCCGCCGCATCGACGCACCGGCCCGCGCGGTCCGCCTCGCGCCGCTGGCGCTGAGCGGGCCGGGCGGCAGCGACGTCGCAGTGTGCGCCTATCGCATCGTCAGCAGCACCGAGCTGGCGCCGGCCGGGGCCTCTTCGCTGTCCGAGTCGCTCGAGCGCGGCGACTTCGTGCGCCGCCGCGATGCGCAGCCTTCCACCTATTAGCACGACCACCCGCGCGGCGCCTGCGGCGCCCGCCGTTTCCGGAGTACCGACCGTGTCGATTCCTTCAAGCCCCCGCGCCGCGCTCGTCGCGGCGAGCCTGCTGCTCGGCGCCGCGCACGCGCAGGCGATCGAGTACGCGCAGCTCGACACCTCGTCCAGCGCCACCACCGCGGTGCTGGTGCACGCGCTCGGCAGCAGCACGGCCGAGACGCCGGCGGCGTTGCTGTCCGCCACTTACGCGCGCTGGGACACCGGCCACGCCGCCGCGGCTGGCGCCACCTACCGCTGGCAAGTCGCCGGCGACGTGCACCACTGGATCGTCGGCCTGGGTGCCGGCGTCAACGAATTCCGCAGCCGCGACGTGGCCAACCCGCAGCACGTGACCCGCCTGTCGGCCCGCGCGCAATCCGAGTGGTACGGCCCGACGGTCGGCGGAGACTACTACGTGCTGCTGCAGGGCTCGAGCTTCCGCGGCAGCTGGCTTGCGTCCGCGCAGTACGCGCCGACCGGCTGGCCGGTGGCGTTCGAGCTGAGCCGCTACCACGAGCGCGGCTACCAGGCGACGAATGCCGGCGTGCGGATCGCGCTCGGCGCGTCGAAGTGGTTCCTGCGTGTCGGCAACAACCGCAGCGAGGGCGACTCGCAGCCGTACATCGGCATCGCCTACAACGGCTTCTGACGCCCCGTTCGCCGCGCGAGGCGGCTCAGCGCTTGCGCTGCTTCGCCCAGTAGCCGAATTCGTCCTCGTGGCACTCGATGTCGACCTCGGTGACGCGCGCGATCAGCCGCTCCTGCACCGCGCCGACGGCCTGGTTGTAGACGCTGGGCGCGATCTCTTCGAGGAAGAAGTGCAGCAGCGCGGCGGCCTGGATGTTGCCGATCTTCTCGTCGAAGGTTTCCTTGTAGTAGCGCTCGATCGAGAGGATCGCGGTGGCGCGCGCGTCCTTGCTGAGTTCGATGGTCATGGGGCTGTTCCTCGGGTTCGTTCGGCCGCCCACGCGGCCAGCAGGTCGGCCTCGCGCTCGCGCGTGAGCTTGCCGGCGCGGCGCCGGTCGTCGGCCGGTGGCACGCCCTCGGCGAGCACGGCGGCGACGGTCTCGCGCAACGGGCGCGTGCGCAGTCCGGTGGCCGCCGCGCGGGTCAGCGTGCGGTTGAAGCCCGCGTAGGCCGGGTCGATCGACGGCAGCCACAGCGGCAGTTCGCTCCACGGCTGCACGCCGTGCTGCATCAGGAAGGCCTCGTCGACCGGCACCGCGTCGGCCGGGGCGCGGCCGGGCGCGGCGGCTTCGGCGCGACAGACCTCGATCAGGTGGTGCCAATCGACCGGCGCGGCGCCGACCGGTCCGCTGCCGTCCACCGCGCCGCGCACGCCGGTCTCGAGCAGATGCACCATCCAGGCGCCGAGATCGCGCACGTCGATGAACTGCAGTGCCTGCGTCGGCGGCACGTCGGGCACCAGCATCGCGCCGCCCTCGGCGCTGCGCCAGACCCAGTGCGAGAAACGCCCGCTGCGGTCGCCGGGGCCGACGATCAGCCCCGGCCGCACGATCAGCGCGCGCGGGCCGAACGCCTCCAGCACCTGCGCCTCGCAGGCGGCCTTCTGCGGGCCGTAGTGGCGCTGGTCGCGTTCGTCGGGCGCGATGGCGTCGAACGCGGCCAGCGGCTGCGTCTCGTCGCCCACCGGCTCGGTCGTGTCGGCGTAGGCCGAAATGCTCGAAACGAACAGGCAGGCATCGCACGCGTTCCTCAGCGCCGCGGCGCTCGCCTGCACGTCGGCCGGCACGTAGCCGCAGGTGTCGATGACGGCGTCCCAGCGCCGGCCCGCGAGCCGGCCCAGGTCGGCGACGCGGTCGCCGGTGATGACCTCGACGCCCTCCGGCCATGCGCTGCGCGCGCGGCCGCGGTTGAACACCGTGACGCGGTGGCGCTGCGCCAGCGCGGCGTCGAGCACCGCGCTGCCGAGGAACACGCCGCCGCCGATCAGGAGCAGGTCCATCGCGTCAGCCCAGGGTGGCGGGGTCGACGTTGGCGCCGCAGACGATCAGCGCGATGCGCTCGCCGGCGGCCGGCCGGACCCGTCCGCTGCGCAGCGCCGCCAGCGGCAGCGCGGCGGCGGGCTCGACCGCGAGCTTCAGCTCGGTCCACAGGAAGCGCTGCGCGTCGCGGATCGCCGCGTCGGTGAGCAGTTCGGCGTATGCGACATGCTGCTGCGTGATCGCCCAGGCGATGTTGCCGATGCGACGCGCACCGAGCGAATCGGCTGCGATGCCGCCGACTTCCACGTCGACCGGCCTGCCGGCGGCGCGGGCGCGGAACAGTGTCGGCGCGAGTTCCGGCTCGAGCGCGATGACGCGGCTGCGGCCGGCGCACCACGCCGCGATTCCCGCGACCAGCCCGCCGCCGCCGACGCTGACCAGCACCGCGTCGGGCGCGCCGCCGGCCTGCGATTCGAGTTCGCGCGCCAGCGTGCCGGCACCGGCCACGACCTCGGGCTGGTCGTAGGCGTGCGTCATCAGCGCGCCGGTCTCGCGCTGGCGGGCGACGCAGGCCTCGGCCGCCTCGGCATAAACCGCGCCGGCGATCACCACCGTGGCCCCGAGCGCCTCGAGCCGGGCGCGCTTGGCGGCCGAGATCACGCTCGGCACGAACACTTCGGCGCGCACGCCCAGCGCCTGCGCCGCCACCGCGGTCGCGATGCCGGCGTTGCCGCCCGACGCCGCGATCACGCCCGCCGCGGGGATCGGATTCGACAGCAGGCGGTTGAACATGCCCCGCGCCTTGAAGCTGCCCGAGCGCTGCAGCTGCTCCAGCTTGAGCAGCACCTCGAAGGGTGGCGCGTCGGCCGGCAGGCCGAAGGCGCTGCTGGGCAGGCGCCACAGCGGCGTCTCGCGCACGTGCGGCGCGATGCGGGCGGCGGCGGCAGTGATGTCGTCGGCGGTGATCGTCATGGACAGCGGGGTCGGTGGATGCGACGGCCAGTATCGCTCGGCTGTTCCCACTACGATGCGCGCTTGCGCGCCGCCGGCGCGACCAGGAGCGATGAGCGATGCAACTCGGAATGATCGGCCTCGGCCGCATGGGCGCGAACATGGTGCGCCGACTGACCCGCGGCGGCCACGCGTGCGTGGTGTTCGATCGTGCGCCCGCCGCCGTCGAGGCGCTCGCGAACGAGGGCGGCGGCATCACTGGCGCCGCCTCGTTCGCCGACCAGATCGCGAAGCTCGCGGCGCCGCGCACGCTGTGGCTGATGGTGCCGGCCGGCGTCGTCGACGCGACGATCGACGAACTCGTGCCGCTGCTCGCGCCCGGCGACACGCTGATCGACGGCGGCAACTCCTACTACGTCGACGACATCCGCCGCGCCAAGGCACTCGCGGCCAAGCAGCTGCATTACGTGGACGTCGGCACCAGCGGCGGCGTGTGGGGGCTGGAGCGCGGCTACTGCATGATGATCGGCGGCGAGGCCGAGATCGTGAAGCGGCTCGATCCGATCTTCGAGACGCTGGCGCCGGGCATCGGCACGATCCCGCGCACGCCGGGGCGCGATGGTGCCGGCACCGCCGAGCGCGGCTACCTGCACTGCGGGCCCAACGGCGCCGGGCACTTCGTCAAGATGGTCCACAACGGCATCGAGTACGGGATGATGGCCGCGTACGCCGAGGGCCTGGCGATCCTGAAAGGCGCGAACGTCGGCCGTGCCGACCATGCGCACGACGCCGAGACCACGCCGATGCGCGACCCCGGGCATTACCAGTACGAGATGCCGCTGCACGACATCGCCGAAGTCTGGCGCCGCGGCAGCGTGGTCTCGTCGTGGCTGCTCGACCTGACCGCCAGCGCGCTGCACGAGGACCCGCAGCTCGCGAAGTTCGGCGGCCACGTGTCCGACTCCGGCGAAGGCCGTTGGACGATCCAGGCCGCGATCGACGAGGCCGTGCCGGCGCCGGTGCTGACGGCCGCGCTGTACGCCCGCTTCAGCTCGCGCGGCGAGGCGGAGTTCCAGAACCGGATCCTGAGCGCGATGCGGTTCCAGTTCGGCGGGCATGTGGAGAAGAAGGGCGGGTAAAGCCCGCGCCGGGGTGTCTCCGCATCCCACGATTTAGCGAAGACGCTGCCGGGCGACGCGTTCAGAATTCCTCGGGCGCGCCGGTGCGCGATCGGGAGGGGCGAATGAACACGAGCATGCGGATCCTGGGCGGGCTGGCGGCGGGCGTTCTGGTCGCCGGGTGTGCGGGCGTGAGACACCACGACATGGGGCACGGCGAAGGCCGATTGATCGCGCCCGCGCTCGTGTGCCCGCCGACGGCCTGCGATGCGTACGTCAAGGTATGGACGGACGGGGGCGGGATCTGCCGCTTGCAGGTGTCGGACGACACGATCGAGGTGCAGCGCGGGCACAAGCCCGTGTTGACCTGGCAACTGCGGCAGCTCAATCCGTCCGACGGCTACCAGTACCGGTTCAACGATCTGACGGGTATCGCGTTCAAGGACCCGTCGCGCGTCACGCTCAACGACTTCGACAGCAACCACGCGGTCGGCCAGGACAAGTACCGCTGGCGCTCGGTGAACGGTCGCGCGGGAGACTTCCATTACAGCGTGAACGTGGATCGCAAGCCCAACGGCGGTTCTTGGTCACCTTGCCCGGTGCTCGACCCGCGGATCGTCAACGACGGGCCGTGAGCTCCGGCCCGCGTTCACACGACGACGTCGACCTTCGCGAGGCGCCGGCCCAGTTCGGAGTTCGGTCCCGCGTTCAGTTCGTGCGCCAGGCGTGACGCGTGATCGATGGCGGCTCGGGCCTCTTGCGGCCGGCCACCCAGCGTCTCGACCTCGGCGCGGTTGCACAGCAAGAGCGCGAGGCTCAGCGAGTCGGACAGTTCCATCAGCAGCCGCTCGCCCTGCTTCAGCGCGTTGCGCGCGTCGCCCATCCGCCCGAGCCGCGCGAGTGCCACGGCGAGGTAGCCGCTGAACTGGGCTTCGGAGCGCAGATCGCCCGACTCCACCGCGGCATCGATCGCCTCCTGCAGGCGAACCGCAGCTTCGCCGTCCCGGTCCTGCGCCATCAGGCACAGGCCGATGTTGCAGATCACCGTGTAAGTCAGGCGCATGTGCCCGGTCTCGCGGGCGATCAGCAATGCCGCGTCGAACTCGCGCGCGGCCGCATCGGCCCGCAGCTCGTCGAGGTAGAGCAGCCCGAGGTTGCAGCGGGCGTTGCCTTCCCAGCGTCGGTCGCCGACGTCGCGCGCCAGCGTCAGCGCGCGCTCGTAGTGGCTGCGCGCGTCGTTCAGGCGCCCGAGGTCGTGATGCAGGCCGCCGAGGTTGCCTAGCACGCCGCCTTCGAGTCGGCGCTCACCGGTGTCGCGCGCCAACGCGAGCGCCGCGTCGTAGTGGGCGCGGGCCTCGACGAGCCGCGACTGGTGATCCATCAGTCGGCCCAGCCCGTTCAGCACGTAGGCCTGGAGTGTCGGCGTGCCGAGGGCGACCGCGAGGTCGAGCGCCTCGCTCAGGCTGCGCTCCGCGGCGTCGAGCTGTCCATCCGTGGTCTGGCGCATGCCGAGCAGGAACAGCAGGCGTGCCCGGGTGATGCCGTCGCGCGGATCGATGGCCAGCGCGAGCCCGGCGGCGATGTGCCGGCGCGCGTCGTCCACCTGTCCCAGGCCGTCGAGGCTGCCGCCGATCACCCAGTGGACGCGCGCGCGTTCGCCGTCGCTCTGGCCGGGCAGGTCCGCCACCATGTCGGCCAGCTGCGAGCACACCCGCAGCGGCCCGGTCAGGCGCAGTGCCGCCCAGGCGCCCTGCAGGCACCCCACGGCGTGGTGCACGTCCCCCGCGGCGGCCGCGCGCCGGCACGCGAGCACCAGGTTGTTGGCCTCGATGCACCGCGACGCGGTGGCGGCGCGGTCGTCCAAGCCGGCGAAGTACCTCCAGTGGCTCTGGAAGGCCGCGTCGGCGGCGGCGGGCCCGCTGCCCGGGAATCGCCCCTCGGTGCGCAAGTGCTCGGCCGCGTACTCGCGCACGCTCTCGAGCAGGTCGAAGCGTTCGTCGGCCACTTCGCGGACGAAGCTCTTGTCGATGAGCCATTGCAGCAGGTCGACCGTGGCCGGCGCATGCGCCTCGGCGTCGATGCGCACGACCGCCTCGGCGGATGCGAGCGTGAACCCGCCTTCGAAGACGGAGAGCTGCGCGAGCGCCGCCTTCTCCGGATCGCTGAGCAGTTCCCACGACCAGTCGAACGCCGCGCGCAGCGTCGCCTGTCGATCGCGCCGGCCCGAGCGGGACATCAGCACGTCGAAGCGGCGGTTCATCCGCTCCAGCAGAGCGTGCGGCGCCATCACGCGCACCCGCGCGGCCGCCAGCTCGATCGCGAGCGGCAGGCCGTCGAGCACGCGCACGAGTTCGGCGACCGCGCGCAGGTCCGTCTCGTCCGGCGCGAAGCCGCTGCGCGCCGCCTCGGCGCGCCGCAGGAACAGCGCCACGCCGTCGTCGCGGTTCAGCGGTGCCAGGGCCAGCGTCTCCTCGCCGACGATGCCGAGCACCTCGCGGGTCGTGACGATGAACTGCGCCTGCGGGGCGCCGTCCAGCCAGTGGCCGAGCGTCTCTTCGGCGTGGCGGGCGACCTGCTCGAAGTTGTCGAGCACGACGAGGCAGCGGCCGCGCCCCGCGATCGCCTGGGCGAGCTGTTCGACCGGATCGCTCTTGCCGAGCGGGACGTCGAGGCCCTGCGCGACGGCGAACAGGATGCCGTCGACCGTGCGGGCGGCCGAGAGATCGCAGAACCAGATGCCGCCCGCGTAATCGCCGAGCCGGGAGGAGGCGAAGCGCGTGACGAAGCGCGTCTTGCCGGTCCCGCCCATCCCGAGCACCGACACCAGCCGCGCGCCTTCCTCGAGCTTGCGCGCCAGCACCTGCAGCGGCTCGCTGCGGCCGACGAAACCGTCGCGCTCGGCGGGCAGGCTGTGCCGCACGTCGCGCACCGGCAGCCACAAGTCGCGCTGGCGCACGACGCGCCAGGCCTTCTCGTCGTCGGCCGGCGGGGTGAACGGCGCGCCGGCCTCGCCGATCTCGAACAGCTCGAGCGGCTCGGGCACGCCCTTCAGGCGCCAGTGGCCGTGTGACAGCATGCGCAGCGCCGTCGCGCCGAGGGCCTCGCGGGCGTCGCCCGTCAGCAGTGTCTGGCCGCCGAGCGCGGTCGCCATCACGCGGGCGGTGATCGGCTTGACCAGCCCGTCGACCTCGACCCGCTTGGCGCCGAGATCGGCGTCCGCCGCGTCGGTCTCGCGCAGCGTCATCGGCCCGGCGTGGATGCCGACGCGCGCCTTCAACGGCACCGCCAGGGCTGCGAGCGCACGGTGGTAGCCGGTCGCGAAACCGACCGCGTCGGCGACGGTCTCGAACAGCGCGAGCAGGCCGTCGGTCTTCTCGATCTCGCGCCCGCGCCACGCGCGCAGCAGGTCGCGCGCGGCGCGGTCGTGTTCGGTCCAGACGCGCGCCATCGCCTCGTCGCCGAGGGCGTGCGACAGCCGCGTGCTGTCGACGACGTCGGTCAGGAGCAGAGCGCGCGGCGGGGCAGTCATCGCATCGGTCGGGTGGGCGCCTGATGTTGGTGGCGCGCCAGCCGCGTGTCAACGCGCCGATGCCGGGCCGGGTGCTCCTGCGCCGAGTGGGCGTCAGGCCCCGGCGAGCGCGAGTGCGAAAAGCTCGTTCCGATGGTGGATGCCGAGCCGCTCGAAGGCGCGGTTGCGATAGGTCTTCACCGTCGTCGCCGACAGGCCGAGCTCGGCGGCGACGCCGTCGAAGCTCAGGCCGCGCAGCAGCCGCTCGCAGACCGCGCGCTCGCGCGCCGTCAGCGCCGGGCAGAGTTGCTGCAGCCGCTGCGCCGGCGTCAGGTGCGCGCTGCCGAGCTCGATGTGGCGCTGCACGACCGCCACCAGCGTGCCCGCGACATCGAGCACCGTGTCGAGCTCCGCGGGCGCGAAGCGCGGCTGTGCGCGGTGCCGGTACAGGTTGACCGCGAGCAGCGCGCCGTGCGCGTCGCCGTCGCTTTCGGCGGCGACGATCGACAGCCGCTCGCTCAGCGAATGTGCCGCGTAGATCTGCTCGCGGTGCGCGCGGCCGAAGTCGTCGGCCAGGCAGTGGGTCATCACGGTGCGCGTGTCTTCGCGGCCGGCCTGAGCGCACGCATCGGCGAAATGGGTGTCGTCGCGGTAGACGCCGCTGCGGTAGATGCGCCAGCAGTCGAGCGCGATGTCCGGCACGGCGTGGCTGGCCTGTGCGCAGAGCTGCGGCGGCTGGTCGTCGAAGACGCGGTAGACCGTCCACCACGCGACGGGCAGCGCGCGGTTCACCTGGGCCAGCGCGCGATGGGCGAAGTCCTCGCGCGCGATGCAGCCCACCAGCGCAGGGCCGACGTCCCGCTGCACCGCGGGCGCGGCGCGCGTGGGGACGGCAGGGACGGACCAGACTTGCATGGCGCGCACTGTCGCCCGTCGGCCGCCCCGCGACAAGCCCGGGGGAACGCGCAGACGGCGGCGGCCTTGTCCTCTTCGCGGAGGACAGACGGCGCGCCATTCGCCCCCTACGCTGCCGCCCAACCCCTGACTTTGGAGACCGCCCGATGAACGCCCACCCGCTCGCCCCCATTCCCGATGCCGATGTCGACGCGTTCTGGCGCGACGGCGTGATCTGCCTGCGCGGCCTGTTCGATGCCGACTGGATCGAGCACATGCGCGCCGCCGTCGAGGACGACCTCGCCCACCCCGGCCCGCTGGCACGTGAGTACGCCACCCAGGCCGGCCAGCGCTTCCTCGGCGACATCGGCGCCTGGGCGGTCAAGCCCGGGCTGCGCAAGTACGTGGAGGAATCGCCCGCGGCCGAGATCGCCGCGCGGATGCTGCGCTCGCGCAAGGTCAACTTCCTGTACGACCAGCTGTTCGTCAAGGAGCCGGGCACCGCGGCGGTGACGCCGTGGCACCAGGACGGGCCGTACTGGCCGGTCCAGGGCGACCAGATCCTGTCGATCTGGCTGGCGCTCGACGACGTCACGGTCCAGTCCAGCGGCGTCGAGTACATCAAGGGCTCGCACCGCTGGGGCCGCGAGTTCCGGCCGATCCACTTCGGCGGCGACACCGAGGCTTACAAGATGCTGCCCGGCGAGACCCTGCCCGACATCGACGCGATCCGCCGCGAGCCCGGCAGCGGCGGTCTGGAGATCGTCAACTGGGACATGAAGGCCGGCGACTGCCTGTTGCACCACAGCATGACGGTGCACGGCGCGCCCGGCAACGCCAGTTCGACGCAGCGTCGCCGCGCGTATGCGACCCGCTGGACCGGCGACGACGTGGTCTACGCGCCGCGCCACGGCCAGGCCAGCATCACGATCGACAAGCCGACGATCCAGCCCGGCGAGCCGATCGACTGTGCAGTGTTTCCCCGCTTGTGGCCGCGCCCGCAAGATAGTTCACTGGCATAACTAAATCACGTCCGGAGACCTTCCAATGACCCGACTCGCTTCCCTGGTCCGCGGCCTGTTCGCCGCCGCCGCGCTCGGCGCCACCGCACTGGCCCAGGCCGACGTCAACGTCGGCGTGATCGTCTCGCTGACCGGCCCGGGCGCGTCGCTGGGCATCCCGGCCGACAACACGTTCAAGCTCTGGCCCACGGAACTCGGCGGGCAGAAGATCAACCTGTTCGTCCTCAATGACGGCACCGATTCGACGACGGCCGCGAAGAACGCGACCAAGCTGATCACCGAGGACAAGGTCGACATCATCGTCGGCCCGTCGCTGACGCCGACCTCGCTCGCGGTGATCGAGGTCGCGGCGCGCTCCGGCGTGCCGGTGATCTCGCTGGCCGGCGGCGGCGCGATCGTCGAGCCGCAGGACGGGCCTCGCCGCTGGGCGTTCAAGATGGCGCCGACCGAGACGATCTCGATCAACGCGGTGCTCGACCACATGCTCAAGAACAACGCGAAGACCGTCGCGACGATCGGCATCGCGACCGCGTACGGCGACGGCTTCTCGAAGGCGATCGAACGGCTCGCGCCGGCCAAGGGCATCAAGATCGTGGCGGTCGAGAAGTACGCGCAGGTCGACACCAGCACGACGCCGCAGGTGCTCAAGCTGATGGCCGCGAACCCCGACGCCGTCTACATCTTCAGCGCCGGCACGCCGGGTGCGCTGCCGCACGTCGAACTGGTCAAGCGCGGCTACAAGGGGCTGATCTACCAGACCCAGGGGGTGGCGAATGCCGACTTCCTGCGGGTCGGCGGCAAGGACCTGGACGGCAGCTTCATGACGGTCGCGCCGGTGCTGGTCGCCGACCAGCTGCCGGACAACAACCCGGTCAAGGCGCCCGGCGTCGATTACGTGAAGCGCTACGAGGCCAAGCACGGCGCCGGTTCGCGCTCGCTGTTCGGCGCGACCGCGTGGGACGCGCAACTGTGGCTCAACGCGGCGATCCCGGTCGCGCTGAAGAAGGGCCAGCCGGGCACCGAGGCGTTCCGCCTCGGGCTGCGCGACGCGATCGAGGGCTTGAAGGAGTTCGTCGGCTCGCAGGGCGTGTTCAACCTGAGCGCCACCGACCACAACGGCGTCGACGCCCGCAGCCAGGTGATGGTGAAGGTCGAAGGCGGGGCGTGGAAGCTGGTGAAGTGAACGCCGCGGCCGACCCGCTCGCCGCGCCGGCACTCGCGCGCTTCGCCGACCTGAGCGTGCAGGTCGCGGCGCCGGTCGAGGTCGGCGCGGTCGGTCATGGCACGCGTCGCGTGATCACGATCCTGGGCGGCAGCTGCATCACGCGCGACTGGACGGCCCGGGTGCTGCCCGGCGGCGCCGACTTCCAGCTGATCGTCAACGAGCGCATGGCGCGGCTCGAAGCCCGCTACGTGCTCGAGACCGACGCCGGCGACCGCATCTACGTGCAGAACGACGCGGTGCGGACCGCCGCGCCCGAGGTCATGGCGCGGCTGGTGCGCGGCGAGCCGGTCGACCCGGCCGACGTGTATTTCCGCTGCGTGCCGCGCTTCGAGGCCAGCGCGCCCGCGCTGCGCCGCATGATGGAGCGCGTGTTCCTCGGCACGGGGCTGCGCCGGCCGGACGAGGTGGTGATGCGCTTCTTCGAGGTGCTGTAGCCGCGTTACTTGCCGCCCGATTGAGGCACGCGCTGGATCTTCGCCGTGTCGTAGCCCTGCGATCCGACGAACGCGATCAGGCGCTGCAGGTCGGCCTCGGGGATCGTCGGCGTGCGCGCCATGATCCAGACGTAGTCGCGCTTCTCGCGCGCGATCACGGTCTGGGTGTAGTCGGGCGACAGGTACGCGATCCGGTAGTCGGCCTTGATCGGCCAGATGTACTGCTGGCCCCAGACCGCGCCGCTCGCATCGAGCACGAAGCCCTTCGAGCCGTAGCTCTTGCGCGGGCCGTCGAAGCCGTCGGCGTTGAAGCTGAAGGTGGTCGGGATCGTGCCGTCCGGCGCGAGCGTGTAGCTGTCCTTCGCGTTGTGCGCGCCCTTCTCGAGGAAGGTCGGGATGTTGGCGATCACATACCAGTCGCCCATGAAGCGCGGGATGTCGACCTTGGCGACGAGGGCGACGGGCTTCATCGCGGTCTCCGGGCCGCTGGCGCAGCCGGCGAGTGCACCGACGCAGGCCAGGCCGATGAGATGCAGGCGCATGGTGGATTTCCTTTCAAGTGGGTGTTCATGGCAGCCGATAGCTCAGCTTGCGGCCGCCGGCGACGATCGAGTCGAGCCCGACCCACTCGCCGCGCGGCGTGTACCAGACGACGATCGGCTGCGCCGGACCGGTGATGCGGAACTCGTTCGCCTCGACCGGCTTGCCGCGCACCTCGACCGAGCCGCTGCCGATGCGCCGCACCTGCACCGACTCGAGCCGCCCGGTCTGCGCGTTGAGCAGGCGGGTCTGGGTCTGGATGGCCGGGTTCCAGTACGCGAAGCTCATCACGCAGCCCTTCAGCGCGTCGGTCTGGTCGACGCGCACGGACTCGGGCTTGCCGTCGTCGTCGGTGGTCGAGTCGAGCGCGGTCAGGCAGTTGCCGCGCCAGTGTTCGATGGCCTGATGGCGGTAGCGGTAGGCGGTGATGCCGAGGAACTTGACGGCAAAGTCCGCGCGGCTGAGCACACGGCGCTCGTCGCCCTCGCCGCTGACGCTGAAGCGGTGCTCGCCGATCGGCTCGCCGTCGAGCAGCGCGCGGAACGCCCACTCGCCGGTCGGGCCCGAGGCCACGGCGGCCGGCAGCGCGGCAGCGCCGAGCACGAGTGCCACCGCGGCGCGGTTCATGACGCGTTGCCGCGCTTCGGCGGGCCGGGAAAGAATGCGTTGGTGCGGGCGATGTAGTCGCGGTAGGCCGGGCGGCGCTCGGCCATGTCCTTCTCGAGCAGGCTCACGCCCGAGACCTTCAGCAGCAGCACGGTCATCAGGATCGGCGAGACGACCGACCACGCACCGCCCCAGCCCGCGCCGCCCAGCGCCACGAGCCAGAAGCCCCACCAGATGCAGGTCTCGCCGAAGTAGTTCGGATGTCGCGTGTAGCGCCACACGCCGCGGTCCATGACCCGGCCCTTGTTCGCCGGCTCGGCCTTGAAGCGCGACATCTGCGCGTCGCCGATCGCCTCGAACACGATGCCGAACGCGGCCAGCGCCAGCCCCGCGATGTCGAGCGCGCCGAGCGGGCGCGAGCCGGCCATCGCGGCGAAGAACGGCGCCGAGACCGTCCACGCCAGCACCGCCTGCAATGCGAAGACGAGGTACAGGCTCTTGAACGCGAAGTTCGGCTGGTTGCGCGCGCGGATCTCCTGGTAGCGCCGGTCTTCGCCGTGGCCCCAGTTGCGGGCGGTGATGTAGATGCTCAGCCGCAGCGCCCAGGCGACCGCGAGGATCAGCATCCACGCGCCACGTGCGCCCGAAGGCGGCAGCAGCGCGAAGTAGACCGCGGCCGCGCCGGTGATGAAGATCGACCAGGTGCGGTCGACCAGGCTCACGTCGTGCTGCACGACGCTGGCGATCCAGGTCAGGATGCCGAGCGCGGCGATCAGCGCCAGCCCGGTAAGAGCGATCTGCAGCTCAGACACGCGCAGCCTCCGACATGCCCACGCCGTCGAAGCGCGTTCCCAGCCACACCAGCAGCGGCATCGCCACCGCATAGATGCAGGCGAGCATGACGAGCGCCGCCGTCTTGTCGATGAAGACGGCGCCGCCGAGCTCCACGCCGCCGGAGAACGCCGCCGGGCCGCCGATCGCGCCGAGCAGCGCCGCGAGCCACCAGCGGCCCTTCAGCCAGCGCATCGTCACGTTCAACGCGATCGCGAGCTCGCCCCACAGCGCGACCATCCAGTAGGGCGCGAGCCCGGCGATCGGCTGGCCCGACGGGTAGGCGACGTGGCCCTGCCTCGCGACCGCGCTCTCGACGACGAGCCCGATCGCGCAGGCCAGCGCGACGAGCACGGCTTCCGGCCCGGGGCGCGCGGACACGCCGAGGTGCCACGCGATCGCGGCGATCACGCAGGCCGTGCCCCACAGCGGCAACTGGTGCGCCGCGCCGAGCACGGCGGCGAACCACGCGGCCTGGAAGATGACGAAGTTCGCGAGCTGCACGCCCCGCGTCGGCGCGGTCGGTGCGCAGGTGAGGCGGGTCGTCATGGCCGCTGCGAGGTTCATCCGCGTCGGTCGAACAGGTAGTGGCTGACCCACCACTGTCGGCCTTCGTCGTAGCCGAACAGCTCGGCCACCGACATGAAGAACAGCCGCCAGCGCATCCACCAGACGCCCGCCTCCGCGCGGCCGTAAGTCTGCTCGAAGAGGGGCCACAGCGCATCGCGCTGGTCGTCCATGCGGCGCAGCCAGGCTTCCGAAGTGCGCTGGTAGTGCGTGCCGTCCCAACGCCAGCGGCGTGCCAGGCGCAGGTCGTCCTGGCAGTGCAGCGCGAGGTCGTCGCTGGGCATCATGCCGCCGGAGAAGAAGTGGCGGCTCATCCAGTCGCTCGCGTCGCGCTCGACGAACGCGTAGGGCGCCTCGCGGTGCGCGAACACGTGCATGAAGAAGCGTCCGCCCGGCCGCAGCCAGGACGCCACCTGCGCGAACGCGCGCGGCCAGTTGCGCAAGTGCTCGAACATCTCGACCGAGACGACGCGGTCGAAGCGCTGGTCGGTCTCGAACGCGTTGATGTCCTGCGTGATCACGCGCAGGTTGGTCAGGCCGCGCTGAGCCGCCTGGACCTCGATGTATTCGCGCTGCGAGTGCGAGTTCGACAGCGCGGTGATGCGGCTGGCCGGGTAGCGCTCGGCCATCCACAGGCTCAGCGAGCCCCAGCCGCAGCCGAGCTCGAGGATGTGCTGGCCGTCCTGCAGATCGGCGCGCTCGCAGGTGATCGCCAGCGCCGCCGCCTCGGCCTGCGCCAGCGTGTGCACCGGCTCGGCCGTGCCCGGCTCGCCCCAGTAGCAGCTGCTGTACTTGCGGTGCGTGCCGAGCACGGCGCCGAAGAACTCGGCCGGCACCTCGTAGTGCTGTTCGTTGGCCTTCTCGGGCAGCAGCGCGAGCGGGGCGCCGCGCAGTTCGTCGACGAAGGCCTGCGTCAGCGTCGCGACGGCGGCCGGATCCCCGCTGTGCAACTCGCTCAGCCTCGCCTTCAGCAGGCGGCGGATGCCGAGCCGCACGACCCGGTCGGGCACGAGCCCTTGTTCAACCCAGTTGACTGCGACGGCGGTGCTGTCGGCCATTCAGCGCTCCTGTTCCGGCCGGCCGAAGGGCCAGCTCGCGGATTCGATACGCCGACTCTAGCCGATCGGATGCATTTCTGCACTGAGCGGTCACAAAATGACCTAAACAGTCTACGCGGCGTGCGCCAGCGCGTCGGCCGCGTAGACCTGGCCGAAGCGATTGCCCAGGAACGCGGCGAGCGGCACATCCTCCTGGCGCACGAAGCCGGCGGTGGGCAAGGCCCCGGAGGCCAGCATGTCCAGCATCGCGCACAGGCTCGACGCCGTGGTGATCTGGATCGCGCTGCGCATCTTGCCGGCCAGCACGTGGCTGTAGACCTTGCGGGCGTACGTCTCCTGCTGCAGCCGGCCATCGCGCAGGCCGGAGACGGTGACGAACACGATCACGACGTCCTGCATCGTGGCCGGCAGGGCCTGCTCGAGGATGTCCTTGAGCACCCCGCGCCGGTCCTTCAGTCGCAGGTCGTGGAGCAGCGCCTTCATGATCGCGGCGTGGCCGGGGTAGCGGATCGTCCGGTAGTTCAGCGTGCGGACCTTGCCGGCCAGCGTCTCGCACAGCGTGCCGAGGCCGCCACTGGTGTTGAAGGCTTCGTAGAGCACGCCGTCGAGCGAGAACTCCTCGCGTTCCTCGAGCGCCGGCACCTCGCGCACCGCGCCGTCGACGATCGCCTCGCACGGCTCGCAGTACTCGTTGATGACGCCCTCGGTGCTCCAGGTCAGGTTGTAGTTGAGCGCGTTGCTCGGGTAAGCGGGCAGCGCGCCGACGCGCATGCGCACCGAGTCGAGGGAATCGAACTGGCGCGCGAGGTCGGCCGCGACGATCGAGATGAAGCCCGGCGCCAGGCCGCATTGCGGGATGAACGCGGTGGGTGCGCCCTGCGCCAGCGCGCGGATCGCGCGGGTGCTGGCCACGTCCTCGGTCAGGTCCAGGTAGTGGACGCCGGCGGCGCGCGCGGCCTGCGCGATCTGCAGCGTCAGGTGGAACGGCGCCGCGCTGAGCACCGCGAACCGGCCGGCAAGTGCCGCCTGAAGTTGCGCGGGGTCGTTGACATCGAGCACCTGCGTCGACAGGCGCGCGGATCGGCGCGGATCGGCGGCGATCCCGGCCAGCAGCGTGGCCGACCGATCGGCCACGGTGACACGGTAGCCGCCGGCCTCCGGGGTGTCGACGAGCAGGTCGGCCACGACCGCGCCGATCTTGCCGGCGCCGATGACGAGGATGTTGTGCATGGAAGCCTCCGTGGCGGGGTGATGGCGAGATTCTGCGGGGCGGTGCTGCAGAACGCATCTGGCATCCAGATGATTCGCGGTCCATACTTCGGCAGATCGCAGGCTTCATTCAGACAAAGTGACCAGAACTGCCCTCGACCCGACCGATGTCGCGCTGCTCGCGCTGCTGCGCGACGATGCCCGCGCGCCCACCGCGGAACTGGCGCGCAAGCTGAAGTTGTCGCGCACCACGGTGCAGAGTCGCATGGAGCGGTTGCAGCGCCAGCAGGTCATCGCCGGCTACACCGTCGTCGTGCCCGACGAGCTCGAAGCCGACCTGGTGCGTGCCCACGTGCTGATCACCTTGGCGCCCAAGCGCAGCGGGGCCATCGAGGTGGCGCTGCGCAAGATCCCCGAGGTGCGCGTGCTGCACTCGGTCAGCGGGCCGTTCGATCTGATCGCGATCGTCGCCGCCGCGTCGATCGGCGAACTCGACGCGCTGATCGACCGCATCGGCGGGCTCGATGGCGTCGAGCGCACGACCTCGGCGATCGTGCTGTCGACGCGGATACAGCGCTAGCGTCGGCGGGGCCGCCGCACAATGCCGGCACGATGACGCGCCACCCGCTGCCCACCCGCCGCACCGCCCTCGGCCGGATCGCGGTCCTCGCGGCCCCGGCATTGCTGGCCGGGCGAACCGCGCGGTCTGCCGAACTGCTGCGCCTGACGCCGGCCCAGACCGAAGGCCCGTTCTACCCGGTCGAGTTGCCGGCCGACACCGACTTCGACCTGCTGCACCAGGGCGACCTGCGCTACCCGCGCGGCCAGCCGAGCTGGCTCGACGGCACGGTGCGCGACCCCGAGGGCCGGCCGGTGCGCGGCGCGAGCGTCGAGATCTGGCAGTGCGATGCGGACGGCCACTACCGCCACCCGCGCGATGGCGGCCGCGCCGACCCGGCGTTCCAGTCGTTCGGGCGCGTCGCGGTCGATGCGCAGGGGCGCTTTCGCTTCCACACGATCCGGCCGGTCGCGTACAGCGGCCGCACGCCGCACATCCATGTGAAGATCAGGCTGGCCCAGCGCACGCTGCTGACGACCCAGCTGTATGTCGAAGGCGACCCCGGCAACGACCGCGACCCGCTGTGGCGCAGCCTGCGCGACCCGCGGGACCGCGCCGCACTGACGGTGCCGTTCACGCCCGCGGCGGACGGCCTGCGCGCGGCCTTTCCGATCGTCGTGGCGGCCTGAAGGCGGCCGGCGCGAGAATGGGCGCCCCATCGATCCGCGACCGAGGTCTGCCATGCGCCGTTCGTTCCTTGCCTTCGCTGCGGCGCTTGCCGCCGCGCCGCTGCTCGCCACCGCCCAGACAGCCGCGACGCCGACCCGCGTCGTCGTCCAGGTCAGCGAGGCCGACCCGGCGCGCTGGAACCTGGTGCTGAACAACGTCAAGAACCTGCAGGACGAACTGGGCGCGGACAAGGTCACCGTCGAAATCGTCGCCTACGGTCCCGGCATCGGGATGCTCAAGCTCGACGCACCGACGAACTCGCGTGTGACCGACGCGATCAAGGCCGGCGTTGCGGTGCAGGCCTGCGAAAACACCATGCGAAACCAGAAGATTGCGCGGGCCGACATGCATCCGAACGTAACTTATGTTCCAGCGGGCGTTGTCCAGATCATTCGGCGCCAGCAGGAAGGCTGGTCCTACTTGCGACCGTAGCGCGTGATTTAAGGCGCCGGCGGGCGGGAGGCAGGTCGGCGGCGATTCAAGTCGGTCAGGGGCTCGCCGATATCCCCGACAAGCCGCGTGAACCCGTTGTTCACGCGCCCCGAACCGATGAAACCTGCCACCGCCAAGGAACTGATCGAGGTCGACGACCTCCGCGTCGGCATGTTCGTGCACCTCGACATGAGCTGGATGTCGCACCCGTTCCCGCTCGGCAGCTTCAAGATTGCCAACGAGGAGCAGGTCGCGACGATCCGCTCGCTGGGCGTGCAACGGGTACGCTGGAGCCCGACCCAGAGCGATGCCTTGCCGCCGGTCGAATCGACCGGCTGGACGCGGCCGGCGCCGCTCGAGGGCGATGCGCATGCAGACGATCCCGACAGCGCCGAACCGGCCCCCGCAACCGGCGCCGCCGACGCCGTGCCCGCGCAGGCCGGTGTCGACATCACGATCACGCCGTCCGAGAAATTCGCCGCGGCGGGCACCGTCACCGCCGCCGGCGCGCTGCACAGTCAGGCCCCGGCCGAATCGCCCGAACAGCAGATCCGCAGCGCCCACAGGCGCCGCCTGGCGCGCGAGCGCGCCGCGCTGCAGCACTGCGAGAGCCAGTACAGCGAAGCTGCACGCGATTGCCGGCACGTGACCGAGCTGGTCGTCTCGCGCCCCGCCGAGGCGCGTGCGCAGGCCGAGCAGCTGTCGAAGGCGCTGGTCGACAAGATGATCGGCGAGCACGAGCTGTGCATCCGGCTGCTGTCGGATGCCGCCGGCGACAAGGCCTCGATGCACGCGATGAACGTCACGATCATCTCGATGCTGATGGGGCGCACCTTCGGTCTGGGCGAGAGCGACATGCTCGACCTCGGTGTGGGCGCGATGCTGCACGACATCGGCAAGCTCGACCTGCCGGACCGGGTGCGCCACCGCGAGGACCACTTCAGCGGCTCCGAGCTGCGGTTCTATGAAGAGCATGTCGCGCACGGCGTGACCCACGCGCGCAAGATGGGGCTGTCGGCCGGCGCGACGCTGGTGATCGCACAGCACCACGAGCACGCCGACGGCAGCGGCTTCCCGCTGCGCCTGAACACCGACCGCATGACGGCGGCGGCGCGCATCGTCTCGCTGGTCAACCGCTACGACAACCTGTGCAACCCGCATGTCGCCGCCAGGGCGCTGACGCCGCACGAGTCGCTGTCGCTGCTGTTCGCGCAGGGCAAGACCAAGTTCGACACCGCGATCCTCGGCGCCTTCATCCGGATGATGGGCGTGTACCCGGCCGGCTCGACCGTGCAGCTCACCGACGACCGCTACGCGATGGTCGTCGGCGTCAACTCCACCCGCCCGCTGAAGCCGCGGGTGCTGGTGCACGAACCCAAGGTCCCGCGCGACGAGGCGCTGGTGCTCGATCTCGAGAAGGCGCAGGGCCTGGGCATCCGCCGCAGCATCAAGCCGGCGCAACTGCCGGTGAACTCGCTCGAGTACCTGGCGCCGCGCCCGCGCGTCGCGTACTTCTTCGAGCCGGTGCTGGCCGCCAACGACGGCGTGGACGACGGCGCCGCCGCGCGCCCGCTCGCTGCCTGATAGAAACGTCCCCGTGAACCGCGATCTCGTGGTGTCCCTTGCGCCCACTGCGGCACCCACGGGTTGGGTTCGGCTGATCGAAGCGATGCTCGACGCGGTGTGGCTGGTGGACGCGGAGTCGCTGCACGTCGTCGCGGCCAACCATGCCGCCGGCGAGCTGATGGCGATGGCGCCGTCGCAACTGGTGGGCAAGGACGTGATCGAGCTGGCGACCACGCCCGAGGACCTGTTCTTCTGGGGCGAGGTGGCGCAGGGCCTGTCCGACTCGATCGAATCCGAGACGCTGGTCAACGACACCCACGGCGTGACCCATGCGGTCACGCGCCGGGTCAGCCGCGTGCAGGCGGGCGGCGAGCCCGCGTATTTCGTGGTCGTGCTGCACGACCGCAGCGAACAGCAGCGGATCGAGCGCGAGCTCGAGGGCGCTTCGGCCGACCTGCGCGCGACGCTCGAATCGACGCAGGACGGCATCCTCGTCACCGACCTGGCCGGCCGCATCCGCAACTTCAACCAGCGCTTCGCGGCGCTGTGGCAGATCCCGCCGGACATGCTGCTCCAGCGAGACGACGACGCGGTGCTCGAATGGATGCGCCGCAGCGTCGGCGACGCGCCCGGTTACATGCGACGCCTGGCCGCGATCGACGACGCGACGATGCTGCAGGCGACCGACGTGCTGCGCCTGCACAGCGGCCGCGTGCTGGAGCGCGTGACCCGGCCGCAGTGCATGCAGGGCCGGCCGACCGGGCGCGTCTACTCGTTCCACGACATCACCGAGCGGCTCGAGGCCAACGAGCGGATCGAGACCTTGTCGTACACCGACGCGCTGACCGGCCTGCCGAACCGGCGCCTGCTGGCCGACCGCGCCGAGACTGCGATCGCGCAGGCGCGGCGCGACGGCACGCCGTTCGCGCTGCTGTTCCTGAATCTGGACCGCTTCAACCACATCAACGAGACGCTCGGCCGTGTCTATGGTGACCGGGTGCTGCTCGACGTCGGCGACCGCATCAAGACCTGCGTGCGCCAGGTCGACACCGTCGCCCGGCTGGGGAGCGACGAGTTCGTCGTGCTCGTCAACCAGGCCGACAGCCGCGCCGCCGAGACCACCGCGTGGCGCATGCTCGACGCGCTGAAGCAGCCGTTCTCGCAGGGCGGCATGAGCTTCACGGTGACGGCCAGCATCGGCATCGCGCTGTATCCGACCGATGGCGCGTCGATGGACGAACTGATGCGCCGCGCCGATGCGGCGATGCGCGAGGTCAAGCACGCCGGCCGTGGCGCGTTCCGGTTCCACCGGGACCGGCCCGAGGCCGACCACGGCGTCTCGCGCTCACGCATGCGGCTCGACCACGCGATGCGGCTGGCGCTCGCCAACGAACGCTTTCGCCTGCACTACCAGCCCCAGGTCGACCTGAACACCGGCGCAGTGCTCGGCGCCGAGGCGCTGATCCGCTGGCGCGATCCGGAGCTGGGCGAGGTCTCGCCGGGCGAGTTCATCCCGGTCGCGGAAGAAAGCGGCTTCATCGTCGCGCTCGGTGACTGGGTGCTCAAGCACGCCGTCACCCAGGCGGCGCGCTGGGATGCGGCCGGGCTGGCGATGCCGGTCTCGGTCAACGTCTCGGCGCTGCAGTTCCAGCAGCCGGGCTTCGTCGATGGCGTCGCGCAGGCGCTGCGCGACGCGGGTCTGCCGCCGCACCTGCTCGAACTCGAACTGACCGAATCGATCCTGGTGCAGGACGCGCAGGACGCGATGCTGCGCCTGCAGGCGCTCGCGCAGCTCGGCGTGAAGCTCGCGATCGACGATTTCGGCACCGGCTACTCGAGCCTGGCCTACCTGAAGCGTTTTCCGATCGGGCGGCTCAAGATCGACCGCAGCTTCGTCAGCGGCCTGCCCGCCGAGGAGAGCGATGTCGCGCTGGTTCACGCCATCATCCACATGGGGCAGGCCCTGCGTCTGCAGGTGATCGCCGAAGGCGTCGAGACCGAGGCCCAGCGAGAGTGCCTGCGCGTCGCGGGCTGCGATCTGTTTCAGGGCTTCCTGTACGCCCCGGCACTCGACGTGCCCGCCTTCGAAGCCCGCATCGGCTTCGTCGGTCCGGCCCGGGACTGAGCCGGCGCAAGCGCCGCAGAGTCAACTTTTGTACAGTCGAGCCCGGAGGTTCGACGATGAAAGTCATGGACTCGTTGCTGGAGCGCAAGCTCGACCAGCTGACCTTGCCGCTCGCGGTGGTGCTCCCGGACGGTCACCGCATCGGCGCGGCCGACGCCGCAATCACGATCCGCCTGAAGCAGATGTCGTCGCTCGCGCACATTGCGGCCGGCGAGGTCGGCAAGGTCGCGCAGGACTATGTCGAGGACCGGCTCGACTTCGACGGCAGCGTGCGCGACCTGATGGTCATCGCCGCGCAGATGATCGGCACCGACCCGACCCAGGACAGCGGCGGCAGCGCCACGCTGAACTGGTGGCGCGAGATCCGGTTGAACGCCCGCTCGCGGGCGCGCCACCAGGTCCATGCCGATGCGCAGCAGGTGCAGTTCCACTACGACGTGTCCGATGCGTTCTACGAACTCTGGCTCGATCCGAAGCGTCTTTATTCCTGCGCCTACTTCGCGGCGCCGGACATGGACCTCGGGCAGGCCCAGCAGGCCAAGCTCGACCACATCTGCCGCAAGCTGCTGCTGCGCCCGGGCGAGCGTTTTCTCGACATCGGTGCCGGCTGGGGCGGCCTGCTGCTGTGGGCAGCCGAGCATTACGGCGTGCGCGGCCACGGCATCACGCTGAGCCGCAACCAGCACGCGCATGTCAACCAGCTGATCGAGGAGCGCGGGCTGGGCGGCCGCGTCACGATGGAACTGATGGACTACCGCGAGTTGCCCGAGGACGACCCGTACGACAAGATCGCCTCGGTCGGCATGTTCGAGCACGTTGGGCGCGCGCTGATGCCGGCGTACTTCGCCAAGATCCAGCGCCTGCTCAAGCCCGGCGGCCTGCTGATGAACCACGGCATCACCGCCGGCGGCACGCGCAACCACCAGCTTGGCGCCGGCATGGGCGAATTCATCGAGCGCTACATCTTCCCCGGCGGCGAACTGCTGCACGTGTCGAAGGTGACCGAGACCATGAGCGAGGCGCAGCTCGAGCCGCTCGACCTCGAGAACCTGCGCCCGCACTACGCGCGCACGCTGTGGGCATGGAGCGATGCGCTGGAGGCCAACCTCGCGAAGGCGCGCCAGCTGACGCGGGAGAGCGTCGTACGCGCCTACCGCCTGTACCTGGCCGGCAGCGCGATGGGCTTCGAGCAGGGCTGGATGGCGCTGTTCCAGATGCTGGCGGCGCGCCCGAGCGGGCAGGTCGACCAGGGTCCGATGCGGGGCGCACAATCGCAATTCCCATTCAACCGCGCCTACATGTACCGACCATGATCTACAAGTTCAAATCCAAGGCCGCCGGCGACGTCATCATGATGGGCCCGGCCGGCGACGATGTGCTCAAGCTGATCGGCAAGTCGCCGGCGGCGCAGGGCATCATCGAGAGCGGCTCGATGAGCGGCGCGATCGCCGCGATCGAGCAGGCGGTCGCTGCCGACGAGGCTGCGCGCGCGCAGGCCGAGAAGGACGCGGCGGCCGAAGGCGCGAAGCTCGCGCCGCGCGAGGGGGTGACGCTGCGTCAGCGCGCCTGGCCGCTGGTGGAGATGATGAAGCGCTCGATGAGCGAGGGCGCCGACATCGTGTGGGGTGTCTGAGATGAAGCTCTGGAGCGACAGCTTTATCAACGGGGAGCGCATCCCCACCGTCTATGCCGCCGGCCGGCCCGATGTGGCCCAGGGCGTGACCTTCTCCGACAACGTCAGCCCGCACCTGGCGTGGAGCGAGGTTCCGACCGGCACGAAGTCGTTCGCGCTGATCTGCCATGACTTCGACGTGCCGAGCCAGGGCGACGATGTCAACAAGCCCGATCGCGAAGTGCCGGCCGACCTGCCGCGCGTCGACTTCTTCCACTGGGTGATGGTCGACATGCCGGCCACGCTGGCCGAGCTCGCCGAGGGCCAGTTCAGCCGCGGGTTCACGCCGCGCGGCAAGCCCGGCCCCGACGTGGCGGCCCTGCCCGGTGCGCGCCACGGCCTGAACGACTACACCGGCTGGTTCGCCGCCAACGGCGACATGGCCGGCGACTACTTCGGCTACGACGGCCCGTTCCCGCCGTTCAACGACTCGCTGATCCACCACTACGTGTTCACGGTCTACGCGCTGTCGATCGCGCGGGCGCCGGTCGAGGGCCATTTCACCGGCGCGCAGGTGCGCCAGGCGATCTACCCGCACATCCTCGCCGAGGCCACGCACTCGGGCACCTACACGCTGAACAAACGCCTGATCTGATCGCGATGGACGCCGACCAGCAGCCGACGCGGGTCCTCGCGATCCGCCACGGCGAGACCGCGTGGAACGTCGACGGCCGCATCCAGGGGCAGCTCGACGTGCCGCTGAACGAGACCGGCCGCTGGCAGGTGCACCGCCTCGCCCTGGCGGTGGCCGAGGAGGACATCGCCGCCGTCTATTCGAGTGACCTGCTGCGCGCGCTCGAGACCGCGCAGGCGGTGGCGCGCGGCAGCGGCGATCCGGTCGTCACGGACACCGGGTTGCGCGAGCGCGGCTTCGGCACGTTCGAGGGCATGAGCTACGCCGAGATCAACGAACGCTGGCCCGACATGGGCGAGCGCTGGCGCCGCCGCGACCCGACCTTCGGCGCGCCCGGTGGCGAGACGCTGAACGATTTCTACGCCCGCAGCATCGCCGCCGCCAGCCGGCTCGCGGCCCTGCACCCGGGGCAGACCATCGCGCTCGTCTCGCACGGCGGCGTGATGGACTGCCTGTACCGCGCCGCCACGCGTGTCGCGCTCGACGCGCCGCGCTCGTGGCAGCTCGGCAATGCCGCGATCAACCGGCTGCTGTATACGCCGCAGGGGTTCACGCTGGTCGGCTGGAGCGACACCTACCATCTCGACGACGACAGCCGCGACGAGGCCGCCGCATGACGGCCCCTGCCGCCGCGCGCGTCGGCGACGGCGTCGACGCGATCGACACGCCGGCGCTGGTCATCGACCTGGACGCGATGGAGCGCAACCTCGCGACGATGGCCGCTTTCGCGCAGGCCCGCGGCCTGCGGCTGCGCCCGCACGCGAAGATGCACAAGAGCGCCGCAATCGCGCGGTTGCAGATGCGCGCCGGAGCCGTCGGCATGTGCGTGCAGAAGGTCGGCGAGGCCGAGGCGCTGGCCGACGCCGGCGTGACCGACCTCTACATCAGCAACGAGGTCGTCGACTCGCGCAAGCTCGCTCGTGTGGCGGCGCTCGCCGGCCGCGTGACGCTGGCGATCGCGGTCGATTCCGCGCTCGGCGTCGAGCGGCTCGCGCACACGCTGAAGGCCGCGGGCACGACGCTCGCGGTGTTCGTCGAGATCGACGTCGGCCACGGCCGTTGCGGCGTCGCGCCGACCGCGGCCAGTGCGCTGGCGCACCAGGTGGTCGCGCACGGCCTGCGCTTCGCCGGCCTGCAGGCGTACCACGGCCGCGCCCAGCACCTGCGCAGTCCCGCGGAGCGCGCGGCCGCGATCCGCCATGCGGTGACCCAGGTGCGCGCGGCGCAGGCCGGCATCACGTCCGCGGGCATCCGCTGCCCGCTGGTGACCGGGGCCGGCAGCGGCAGCTTTGCGCTCGAGGCCGCCAGCGGGGTCTATGGCGAGCTGCAATGCGGCAGCTACCTTTTCATGGACCGCGACTATGCGGACAACGAGCCGGCGCCGGACGCGCCGCGCTTCGAGCACGCGCTGTTCGTCAAGTCGCAGGTGATGAGCCGCGGCGCGTCGCACGCCGTCGTCGACGCCGGGCACAAGGCCCACGCGATCGACTCCGGCCTGCCGCGCGTCTGGCAGCGCGATCTCAAGTTCAGCAACGGCGGCGACGAGCACGGCATCCTGATGCCGATGCACGCCGGTGCGCCGCTGCCCGACCTCGGCGAGACCGTCTGGCTCGTCCCTGGCCACTGCGACCCGACGGTGAACCTGCACGATCACTACATCGCCGTGCGTGGCGGCTTGCAGGCCGGCGTCGTCGAAGCCGTCTGGCCGATCGACGCGAGAGGCCGCCTGACCTGAGAATCCTCTCCATGACCGGCCCCCAGATCATCGTCCTCGCGACGCCGCTGTTCTTCCTGCTGATCGGGATCGAATACCTCGTCGGCCGGCGCCGCGGGCGCGACACCTACCGGCTCAACGATGCGCTCAACAGCATCGGTCTGGGCGTGATGAGCCAGCTCACCGGCGTGTTCGCGGCGCTGCTGACGCTGGGCGTCTACACCCTGGTCTACGAGCACGCGGCGCCGTGGCGGCTGTCGGCCAGCGCGGCGTGGGTCTGGATCGTCGGCCTGGTGCTCTACGACTTCTGCTACTACTGGCACCACCGCTTCGGCCACACCGTCGCGCTGTTCTGGGCCGCGCACGCGGTGCACCACCAGAGCGAGGACTACAACCTGTCGACCGCGCTGCGCCAGACCAGCAGCGGCTGGATCGGCGGTTGGCTGTTCTATCTGCCGATGGCGCTGCTCGGTTTCCCGCCGCTGGTCTTCGGCACCGTCGCGCTGATCGATCTGCTGTACCAGTATTGGGTCCACACGCAGCAGATCGGCAAGCTCGGCTGGTTCGACCGCTGGTTCTGTGCACCGAGCAATCACCGCGTGCACCACGCCGTCAACGACCAGTACCTCGACAAGAACTACGGCGGCATCCTGATCGTCTGGGACCGCCTGTTCGGCAGCTACGCCGAAGAGGACGACGCCGTCCCCTGCGTGTACGGCACGCGCGGGCCGCTGCGCAGCTGGAACCCGGTGTGGGCCAATCTGCACCTGTATGCCGAGCTGGCGCAGGACACGCGGCGCGCGTTGTCGTGGGGCGACCGGCTGCGTCTGTGGTTCAAGCACCCGGGCTGGCGCCCGGCGGATGTGGCGGCACGCTGGCCCAAGCCGGCCTTCGATCTGGAGCGCGTCGTGCGCTACGACCCGCCGATGAGCCGCGGGGCACAACGCGCTGCGCTCGCGGTGTTCGGCGTGCTGCTCGCGGCGACGACGCTGTTCCTTTGGAACGCGCACCTGCTCAGCTGGCCGCAGCGCGCCGCGGCGGCCGCCGGCGTCGTGGCCCTGCTGTGCGTGGTCGGTTGGCTGAGCGAGCCGCGCAGGACGATGGCCGAACGCGGCCTGCAGGTGTAAACCACCTCGGTGTTTTCCCGGCAATTGAGGGCGCGGGGCTTGCGGTGGCCGCCGTCCTGAAAGAGACTCCGCGGCTGTTCCACTGAACCACGTTCAACCTGCTGAACGGTTGACGTGGCCACCCCGGAGACGACCCTGCACGCCACGCCCACCTCATCGCGATCGCCCGCGCGTCGCCCGCCGCATTCGGCGGCGGCGCCGCTCGTTCCCGCGGTGACGCGTGCGCTGACCCTGCTCGACCGGCTCGCCCAGCAGCGCGAGCCGATGAGCCTGGCGCAGCTGACCCACGAGCTCGCGCTGCCCAAGAGCAGCGTGCACGGGTTGTGCAACACGCTGATGTCGTTCGGCTACCTGCGCCGCCAACCCGACGGCGCGTTCCTGATCGGCCCGCGCGTGATGAGCCTGGCCGAAGCCTTCGTCTCGGGCACCGACGTGGCGCAGGAGTTCAACGCCCTGTGGGCGGACGCGGGTTTCGCGCCGGAGGAGACGGTGGTGCTGTCGGTCCTCAGCGGCGGCGACGCCCTCTACGTGGCGGTGCGCAACAGCGCGCGGCCGCTCGGGCTGGCGTTCAATGTCGGCATGCGGCTGCCGGCCTACCTGTCCGGCAGCGGCCGGGCCACGCTGGCCTACCGCGATCCCGACGAAGTACGCAAGCTCTATGCCGCGGGGCTGAACACGCACCTCACGCGCAAGGGCCCGCGCGAGATCGAGGCGCTGCTGAAGGAGCTGGCGCTGAACCGCAAGCGCGGCTACAGCATCGACGACGAAGCGGTGCGCGAGGGCGTCTACTCGTTCGGCGCGCCGGTGTTCGACGCCAGTGGCCAGGCGGTGGCCGGCGTCGCGGTCTGCATCAACAAGGCGCTGCTCGGTGCGGACCGCGGCGAGCGCCATCGCGACGCGGTGCTCGCGGTGGCGCGCACGCTGTCGCAGCGTCTCGGCGGCGACGTGAAGACGGCCGCGACGCGGCAACGCAAGGCCGGAGGCCATTCATGAGCGGTGATTTCATCCTCGAGACGCGCGAGCTCACCAAGGAGTTCAAGGGTTTCGTGGCCGTCAGCAAGGTCAACCTGAACGTGAAGCGCGGCAGCATCCACGCGCTGATCGGGCCCAACGGCGCCGGCAAGACGACCTGCTTCAACCTGCTGACCAAGTTCCTGATCCCCACCAGCGGGCAGATCCTGTTCGACGGCACCGACATCACGCCCGAGAAGCCGGCCGCGATCGCGCGCCGCGGCGTGATCCGTTCGTTCCAGATCTCGGCGGTGTTCCCGCACCTGAGCGTGCTGGAGAACGTGCGGGTCGCCTTGCAGCGCCAACTCGGCACCTCGTTCCACTTCTGGAAGGCCGAGCGCTCGCTCGAGACGCTGGACGACCAGGCGCTCGCGCTGCTGCGCGAGGTCGATCTGGAGTCGTATGCGCGCATCCCGGCCGTCGAACTCAGCTACGGCCGCAAGCGCGCGCTCGAGATCGCGACCACGCTGGCGATGGACCCGAAGCTGATGCTGCTCGACGAGCCCACGCAGGGCATGGGCCTCGAAGACGTCGACCGCATCCGCCAGCTGATCAAGAAGGTCGCCGCCAGCCGCACGGTGCTGATGGTCGAGCACAACATGAGCGTCGTCGCGAGCATCGCCGACACCATCACCGTGCTGCAACGCGGCGCCACGTTGGCCGAGGGCCCCTATGAAGAGGTCTCCAAGAATCCTGCCGTGATCGAGGCCTACATGGGCTCGGCGAACGTCGAGCTGAAGGGAGCCCACTGAGATGGCGACACCGTTCCTGGAGGTCAAGGACCTGCACGGCTGGTACGGCGAATCGCACGTGCTGCACGGCGTGAACTTCCACGTCAACGAAGGCGAGGTCGTCACGCTGCTCGGCCGCAACGGCGCCGGCCGCACGAGCACGATGCGCGCGATCATGGGCCTGATCGGCGCGCGCAAGGGCTCGATCAAGGTGCGCGGCACCGAGACGGTGGACCTGGCCACGCACCGCATCGCGCGGCTCGGCCTCGGCTATTGTCCTGAGGAGCGCGGCATCTTCTCGAGCCTGTCGTGCGAGGAGAACCTGATGTTGCCGCCGACGCTGGCCGAAGGCGGCATGAGCGTCGAGCAGATCTACACGATGTTCCCGAACCTGCGCGAGCGCGCCAACAGCCAGGGCACGCGCCTGTCGGGCGGCGAACAGCAGATGCTGGCGGTCGCACGAATCCTGCGCACCGGCGCCCGGCTGCTGCTGCTGGACGAAATCTCCGAAGGCCTGGCCCCGGTGATCGTGCAGAAGCTGGCCGAGATGGTGATCTCGTTGCGGCAGCAGGGCTACACGGTGCTGATGGTGGAGCAGAACTTCCGCTTCGCCGCGCCGCTGGCCGACCGCTTCCTGGTGATGGAGCATGGCCAGGTCATCCAGGAGTTCACCCAGGCCGAACTGCCGTCCCGCCTCGAACGTTTGCATGAATACCTCGGCGTCTGACACGGCCGCCGCCACCCCGTCCCACCCCTCGATTCCCACAAGGAGACTCTCGATGAAGTTCAGCAAAATTTCTGCCGCCTGCGCGCTCGCCGCGACCACGCTGTTCGCCGCTTCGGCCCAGGCCCAGATCTCGGGCGACACGATCAAGATCGGCTTCATCACCGACCTGTCCGGCCTGTATGCCGACATCGACGGCCCGGCCGGTGCCGAAGCGATCCGCATGGCGATCGCCGACATGGGCGGCAACATCGGCGGCAAGAAGATCGAGCTGCTCGTCGCCGACCACCAAAACAAGCCCGACGTCGCCGCCTCGAAGGCACGCGAGTGGTTCGACCAGCAAGGCCTGGACGCGCTGATCGGCGGCACCAACTCGGGCACCGCGCTGGCGATGGCCAAGGTCGCGGCCGAGAAGAAGAAGCCGTTCCTGGCCGTTGGCCCCGGAAGCTCGGCGCTCACCAACGACCAGTGCTCGCCGTACACCGTTCACTACGCCTACGACACCACCGCGCTGGCCAAGGGCACCGCTCCGGCCGTCGTCAAGTCCGGCGGCAAGAGCTGGTACTTCCTGACCGCCGACTATGCATTCGGCTCGGCGCTGCAGGCCGACGCGACCAACGCGGTCAAGGCCTCGGGCGGCAGCGTCGTCGGCTCGGTGCGGCACCCGTTGTCGGCCAGCGACTTCTCGTCGTTCCTGCTGCAGGCGCAATCGAGCAAGGCCGAGATCCTGGGCCTGGCCAACGCCGGTGGCGACACGATCAACGCCATCAAGGCGGCGAACGAGTTCGGCATCACCAAGACGATGAAGCTGGCCGGCCTGCTGATGTTCATCAACGACGTGCACTCGCTCGGCCTGAAGGCCACGCAGGGCATGTACCTGACCGACAGCTGGTACTGGAACCAAAGCGCCGAATCGCGCGCCTGGTCGAAGCGCTTCTTCGACAAGTTCAAGCGCATGCCGTCGTCGATCCAGGCGGCCGACTACTCGGTCGCGGGCTTCTATCTGAACGCGGTCAAGGCGCTCAACAGCGACGATGGCGACAAGGCGATGGAGCAGATGCGCAAGAGCAAGGTCAACGACATGTACGCCAAGAACGGCTACGTGCGCGCCGACGGCCGCATGGTCCACGACATGTTCCTGATGCAGGTCAAGACGCCGGCCCAGTCGACCACGCCGTGGGACTACTACAACGTGGTCGCGACGACCAAGGGCGAAGAGGCGTTCACGACGAAGGCCGAATCGAAGTGCGCGCTCTGGAAGTGACGACCGACCACCCCTGACGCCATGGACATCTTCGGCATCCCGATTCAGGCCTTCCTGGGCCAGTTGCTGCTCGGCCTCGTCAACGGCTCGTTCTACGCGATGCTGAGCCTGGGCCTCGCGGTGATCTTCGGGTTGCTGGGGATCGTCAACTTCGCGCACGGCGCGCTGTACATGATCGGCGCGTACGTCGCGTACGTGCTGCTCGAGAAGTTCGGCGTCAACTACTGGTTCGCGCTGGTGTTGTCGCCGCTGGTCGTCGGCGCGCTCGGCGTGGTCGTCGAGCGCACGCTGCTCAAGCGTCTGTACAAGATCGACCCGATCTACGGCCTGCTGCTGACCTTCGGCCTGGCCCTGATCGCCGAAGGCGTGTTCCGCTACTGGTTCGACGTGTCGGGCCAGTCCTACCCGGTGCCCGAGTTGCTTGAGGGCGCGACCAACCTCGGCTTCATGGTGCTGCCGAACTACCGCGCGTGGGTCGTCGTCGCGTCGCTCTCGGTGTGCCTGGGCACCTGGTTCCTGATCGAGCGCACGCGGCTGGGCGCCTACCTGCGCGCCGGCACCGAGAACCCCGCGCTGGTGCAGGCCTTCGGCGTCAACGTGCCGGTGATGGTGATGCTGACCTACGGCGCCGGCGCGGGCCTGGCGGCGCTGGCCGGCGTGCTCGCGGCGCCGGTGATCCAGGTCACGCCGCTGATGGGCAGCAACCTGATCATCGTGGTGTTCGCGGTCGTCGTGATCGGCGGCATGGGGTCCATCCTCGGCTCGATCCTGACGGGTGTCGCGCTGGGCATCGTCGAGGGGCTGACCAAGGTGTTCTATCCGGAGGCATCGAACATCGTGGTGTTCGTGATCATGGCCATCGTGCTGATGATCCGCCCCGCCGGGCTGTTCGGCAAGGAGGCGTGATGCACGACACCCCGGTTCGATCGATGTTCTCGTCGCGCGGCGGCCGGGCCCTGATGTGGGCCTTCATGGCGCTGTTGCTGGTCGCGCCGTTCATCGGCCTGTATCCGGTGTTCCTGATGAAGGCGCTGTGCTTCGCGATCTTCGCCTGCGCGTTCAACCTGCTGCTGGGCTACACCGGGCTGCTCTCGTTCGGCCACGCGGCCTATCTCGGGGCCGCGGCCTACGCGACCGGCTGGCTCGTCAAGTCGGCCGGCCTGACGCCCGAACTCGGCGTCGTCGCGGGCAGCCTGATCGCCGCGCTGTGCGGCCTGGTGGTCGGCGCGATCGCGATCCGGCGCCAGGGCATCTATTTCGCGATGGTCACGCTCGCCATGGCGCAGATGATCTACTTCGTGTTCCTGCAGGCGCCGTTCACCCACGGCGAGGACGGGCTGCAGGGAGTGCCGCGCGGCAAGCTCTTCGGCATGTTCTCGCTCGCCAACGACACGGTCCTGTACTACCTGGTGCTGGCGGTGTTCGTCGCGGTGTTCCTGTTCATCGTGAGGATCGTGCACTCGCCCTACGGCCAGGTGCTGAAGGCGATCCGCGAGAACGAGCCGCGTGCCGTCTCGCTGGGGTACGACGTCGACCGCTACAAGCTGCTGGCCTTCGTGCTCTCGACGGCGATCGCCGGCCTCGCGGGATCGATGAAGACGCTGGTGCTGGGCTTCGCGACGCTGTCCGACGCGCACTGGTCGCTGTCCGGCGAGGTCGTGCTGATGACCCTGCTCGGCGGCATGGGGACCTTTGCCGGCCCGGTGATCGGCGCGTTCACGATCATCGGCCTGCAGGACTTCCTGGCCGACCAGGTCGGCTCATGGATCAACGTGATCATCGGCGCGATCTTCGTCGTCTGCGTCGTCGCGTTCCGCAAGGGGTTCGTCGGCGAGTTGCTCGCCTGGCAGCAGCGCCGCAGGGGCAGCTGAGCCGGCCGGCGGGCCTCGAACCGCGGGGCTTGGCAAGCCGTCGTCCCGGTGTCTAGACTGGCGTCCGAGCCACTCGAGGAGACACGGGATGAGCATCAAGCGACTGACCAAGGACGACATCCGCCGGCAGTCCGGCATCTTGAACCCGGTCGGGCACGTCGTGCTCGCGTTCAAGGACGACACGGTCGCTGCGCAGGCCGTGGCGGCGCTGCGCGAGGGCGGCGCGGCGGAGGAAGACATCCTGCTGTACACCGCCGCCGAGGCCACGCCGCGCCTCGAGGAGCGGGTGCGCACGTCGAGCGGCGCCGCCGGCTTCGGCTACGAGATCACGCTGATGCGGCGCTACCTCGCGTTTGCGCAGGCCGGGGCCGGCTGGCTGATCGTCTATGCGCCCGACGACGGCGCGGTGCAGCGCATCACCGAAGTCGCGCAGCGCTTCGAGGCGCTCTGCGCAGTCCGCTACCACCGGCTCGCGAACGAAGACCTGGTCTAGGGTGCGCCTTCAGGGCTCGAACAGATCGGCTGCGCCCGACGGCCGCGGCGGCGTGACGCCGAGGTGCCGGTACGCGGCGAGGGTCGCGACCCGCCCGCGCGGCGTGCGCTGCAGATAGCCCTGCTGGATCAGGTAGGGCTCGATCACGTCCTCGATCGTGTCGCGCTCCTCGCCGACCGCGGCGGCCACGTTGTCCAGCCCGACCGGGCCGCCGTCGAAGCGGTGCACGATCGCCTCGAGGATCTTGCGGTCCATCACGTCCAGGCCGTGGGCGTCGACGTCGAGCATCTTCAGCGCCTTGTCGGCCAGCGCGCGGCCGATGCGGCCGTCGGCCTTCACGTCGGCATAGTCGCGCACCCGGCGCAGCAGCCGGTTGGCGATGCGCGGCGTGCCGCGCGAGCGGCGCGCGATCTCGAACGCGCCGTCGTCGTCGGTCGGCACGTTCAGCAGGCCGGCCGAGCGGCGCACGATGCGCGCGAGTTCCTCGGCGGTGTAGAACTCGAGCCGCGCGACGATGCCGAAGCGGTCGCGCAGCGGGTTGGTCAGCATGCCGGCGCGGGTGGTCGCGCCGATCAGCGTGAACGGCTGCAGATCGAGCTTGATCGAGCGCGCGGCCGGGCCCTCGCCGATCATGATGTCGATCTGGTAGTCCTCGAGCGCCGGGTACAGGATCTCCTCGACGACCGGGCTGAGCCGGTGGATTTCGTCGATGAAGAGCACGTCGTTGCGCTCCAGGTTGGTCAGGATCGCGGCCAGGTCCTTCGGCTTCTCGAGCACCGGGCCGGAGGTCTGGCGCAGGTTCACGCCGAGCTCGTTGGCGATGATGTGCGACAGCGTCGTCTTGCCCAGCCCGGGCGGACCGAACAGGAGCACGTGGTCCATCGCCTCGCTGCGCATCTTGGCGGCGCCGATGAAGATCTCGAGCTGCTCGCGGGCCTTCGCCTGGCCCACGTACTCGGCCAGGCCCTTGGGCCGCAGCGCGCGCTCGATCGCCTCCTCGTTGGGGCTCGTGGCCGCGGCGCTGACGACGCGGTGGTCGGCGGGGCGGCGGGCGGGCTCGAAGTCGTCGGTCTGGATCGCCATGGTTCATTATCCGGCGGCGCCTGCCGATAATCGTCTGAGACAATCCGCTCCGTCATGAAACTGCGCCATCCGTCGTCGCGCTGGGCCCTGTGGGCCTTCGCCGCCGCATTGCTGCTGAAGTCGGCGATGCCGTGGCTCGCGAACGCCTCGGCACAGATGCAGGGCAAGACGCTGGTCGAGGTCTGCACCCTGTACGGCGTGGCGCTGGTGCCGCAGGGCCAGGGCCAATCGGAGCCGACGGATCACCCTGCCGACCACGCGAGCGCGGAGTGCGCATTGACGGCGCTGACCGTGCTCGCACAGATCGATCCGCCGGCGCGGGTGTCCTTGCCCGCGCAGCAGCGCGACGCAGCCCCGCCGCTCGCGCAGCGCTCGTCGCGGGCACCGGACGCCTGCGCGAGCTGGGTCGCACGGCTCCAGCACGGGCCGCCCGCCTTCGCCTGAACCCCACCGTTGTCGGAGTTGACGCGCGCCCGATCGGGCGTACGCTGCCCCGGCCTGTGTCATGGCGCGCGACCCGGTCGCCGCCCGTTCAGGATCGACCATGTTCCCGCCCACCGTTCGTGCGCTCGCCTGCGCCGCGGCCGCCGCCGTTCCGCTCGCGCCCCTGGCGCAAACCGCCGCCGGCGACAACGGCGTCCCCGTCAAGTCGCTCGGCGTCGTCACCGTCACCGGCAGCCAGCCGACCTCGCTGCCGACCCAGATCCCCGCAACGATGGAGGGCGTCACGCGCGAACAGATCGCCCGCAGCGTCAATGCCAGCGACAGCGAAGACGCGCTGAAGTACCTGCCCAGCCTGCTCGTGCGCAAGCGCTACATCGGCGACTACAACCACGCGATCCTGTCGAGCCGCGCCTCGGGCACCGGCAACAGCGCGCGCTCGGCGGTCTACGCCGACGGCATGCTGCTGTCCAACTACCTCGGCAACGGCGTCGGCGGGCTGAGCTTCCCGCCGCGCTGGGGCATGGTGGCGCCCGAGGAGATCGAGCGGGTCGACGTGATGTACGGCCCGTTCTCGGCCGCGTACCCCGGCAACTCGGTCGGCGCGGTCGTGGTGTTCACTACTCGCATGCCGAAGGCGTTCGAGGCCCATGCCAAGGTCGGCCTGGGCAGCCAGCCGTTTGCGCTCTACGGCACGCGCGCCACCTACCGGTCGTGGGACGCGAGCGCTTCGCTCGGCGACCGGGTCGGTGCGTTCGCGTGGCGGCTCGCGGTCCACCATGCCGACAGCGAGGGCCAGCCGCTGACTTTTGCGACCCGGCTGCAAGGCAGCGGCACGACCGGGGGCGCCGGCACGCCGGTCACCGGCGCCGTGGCGGGGCTCAACAACGCCAACCAGCCGTGGTGGGTGGTGGGCAGCGGCACCGAGTACCGGTCGAAGCAGGACCAGTTGAAGGCCCGGCTGGCCTATGACCTCACGCCGACGATCCGCGCGACCTACGTGTTCGGCCTGTGGCAGAACCGCGCGCAGAACACGCCGGCGTCGTACCTGCGCGATGCGGCCGGGCAGGCGGTGTACGGCGGTACGGTCAACATCGGCGGCCAGTCGTTCGCCGCGCTGACCGGTGCCGATTTCGCCGCGACACAGGAGAAGCTCACCCACGTGATGCAGGGCCTCGCCGTCAAGAGCCACACCCGCGGCGCGTGGGACTGGGAACTGGACGCCAGCCGCTACGACTACCGCCGCGACGTCAAGCGTCAGAACGCTGCATCGAACCTGCTGCCGGGCGCGCTGAGCGGCGGCGCGGGCACGCTGGCCGATGGCGGCGGCACCGGCTGGAACAACCTCGCGCTGAAGGGCACCTGGCGTCCCGCTGGCCTCGATGGCGCGCACATCGTCGATGCCGGCTTGCAGCTGGACAGTTACCGGCTGCGCTACCTCACGTCCGCCATCGCCGGCGACTGGCTCGGCGACGGGGCCGGTGGGCTCGCCAGCAACGTCAGCGGTCAGACGGCCCTGCGCAGCGTCTACGCGCAGGATGCGTGGCGCTTCGCCGAGCAGTGGAAGGCGGTACTCGGCCTGCGCGCCGAAGACTGGCGTGCGCAGGACGGTGCGACGGCGTTCTCCGCGGCCAGCGCGTTGACCTACCCATCACGCCGCGCGCGCTTCGTCTCGCCGAAGGCCGCGCTGTCGTTCCAGGCCGCGCCCGACCTGGTGCTCAAGGCCTCGATCGGCCGCGCCGTGCGCATGCCGACCGTCAGCGAGCTGTACGGCGCCACGTCGACGGCCAACGCCCAGTACATCAACGACCCGAACCTGAAGCCGGAGGCCTCGTGGACGACCGAACTGACCGCCGAAAAGGAGGTCGGCCCCATGCAGCTGCGCCTGACCGCCTTCGGCGAAGACACGCGCGACGCGCTGTACTCGCAGACCACGTTCGACGCCGTGGCCAACCGGAACATCAGCCGCGTTCAGAACGTCGCTCGCATCCGCACGAAGGGGCTGGAGCTCGCGGTCAACGGCACCGACGTGCTGCGCAAGGGACTGGACCTGAGCGCAAGCGTGACCTATGCCGATTCGGTCATCCGGGCCAACGACGGTTTCGTCGCGACGCCGGGCGACACGGTCGGCAAGCGCCAGCCCAACGTGCCGGCGTGGCGCGCCACCGTGCTCGCCAGCTACCGCGTCGACGAGCGCTGGTCGGTCGCCTACGGTGCGCGCTACAGCGGCAAGCAGTACCGCACGCTGAACAACGCCGACGTCAACGGCGACACCTACCAGGGTGTCAGCCACTACTTCACCACCGACCTGCGGGTGCGCTGGCAGATCACGCGCCAGTGGTCCGCGGCGATGGGTATCGACAATCTCAACAGTTGCCGTTACTGGAACTTTCACCCCTACCCCCAGCGGAGCTACAACGCCGAGCTGAAATTCGACCTCTGACGGAGAACCCCACCATGAAGACGAAAACCATCCTGACCGCCGCCGCGCTGGCCCTGGCAAGCGCATTGACCCATGCCCATTCCTTCAAGGTCGGCGACATCGACATCGGCCACCCGTATGCGCGCGCCACCGGCCCCGGCCAGCCGACCGGCGGCGGCTACCTGAAACTCGAGAACAAGGGACGGGACGACCGGCTGCTGTCGGCCCGCGCCGCGGTTTCGGCGAGCGTCGAACTGCATTCGATGACCATGGAGGGCGACGTGATGCGGATGCGCCAGGTCGAAGGCGTCGCGTTGCCCGCGGGCCAGACCGTGGAACTCAAGCCCGGGGGCTACCACATCATGTTCGTCGGTCTGAAGGCGCCGCTGAAGGACGGCGACAAGTTTCCGATGACGCTGAAGTTCGAGAAGGCCGGCGAGGTCGAGGTCACGGTCAATGTCGAGGCGCCGAAGGCCGGCGCCGCCGCCGAGCACAAGCACTGACTCACTTGGCCAGCGCGCGCAGCGCAAGCTTGATGCCGTCGCTGACGCCCACGTCGGCCGGCAGGGCCTTCAAGGCCGCCGCGGCCTCGCGGTCGCTGTAGCCGAGCGCGAGCAGCGCCTGCTGGATGTCGCCCTGCGCGTTGCCGGCGATGCTGGTCGGCGCGGCGATCGCGTCGCCGAGCTTGCCCTTCAGCTCGAGCAGGAGCCGCTCGGCCGTCTTCTTTCCGATGCCCGGCACCTTCACGAGGCGCGCGCTCTCCTGCAGGCTCACCGCCTGAGCCAGGTCGTTGACGCTCAGGCCGGACAGGATCGACAGCGCCGTGCGCGGTCCCACGCCGGAGATCTTCACCAGCAGCCGGAAGGTCGCGCGCTCGTCGTGGGTCAGGAAGCCGAACAGCACCTGCGCGTCCTCGCGCACGACGAAATGCGTCAGCAAGGTGACGCGTTCGCCCAGCGCCGGCAGGTTGTAGAAGCTGGACATCGGCACGTCGACCTCGTAGCCGACACCGTTCACGTCGATGAGCAATTGCGGGGGCGATTTTTCCGCGAGCGTGCCGGTGATGCGTCCGATCATCGACCGATTATCACCACCCGGCCCAGGCCGGGAGCTCCATCAGGAGCGGCGGAACAGCCCCAGGCGCTGCGCTTCCAGCGCGGCTTCGGCGCGCGAGCTGACGTTGAGCTTGCGGTAGATCTGCTTCACGTAGTCGGCGATCGTGTGGCGCGACAGGTTCAGCTGCACGCCGATCTCGGGCAGCGTGTAGCCCTTGGCGACGCGCAGCAGGACCTCGTTCTCGCGGTCGGTCAGCGCGACGTGCGGCATGTTCTGCGGCCGCTCCTGCGGGCGCGTCTGGGCTGCGAAGTGCGAGATCACGCGGCGTGCGATCGAGGGGCTCAGCGGCGGCTCGCCCTGGCTCATGCGGTTCAACTGCTCGGCGATCAGTTCGCGCGCCTGCTCCTTGAGCAGGTAGCCGAACGCGCCGGCCTGCAGCGCGGGAAACAGGTGGTCGTCGTCGTCGTGGATGGTCACGACGACCGACTGGCATTCGGGTTGCGATTCGCGCAGCGCCGCGACCACGTCGACGCCCGAGCCGTCGGGCAGGCCCAGGTCGCACAGCGCGAGGTTGAACCGGACGGCCGAGACCAGGCCGAGCGCGTCGTGCACCCGCGCGGCCTCGTGGATCTGGGCGTTCGGGAACACCTGTTTGACGAGCGCCTTCATCCACGAGCGGATTTCGGGCAGGTCTTCGAGCAGCAGGATGTTGGTCATGGGCAAACGCCTTGGTTCAATGCGCCGGCACGGCGCTGCGCCGAGGGTGCGCGCTTTTTCATCGTAAGGGTGTATCGGCGAATTCCGCGGGCCTTGTAGCCCCCGGCTCACAAGGGGAGCGTGAGCCTTATCACGGTCCCATACCCGGGGCCCGATTCCACCAGGCACTGGCCCTGCATCTGCTTGGCCCGGTGCTTCATGCTGGACATGCCGTGGCCGCGGTCGAGCGTGCCGTCCAGCTCGAGCGGGATGCCCTTGCCGTTGTCCTGCACCGTCAGCCCGAACTGGCGCTCGGTGATCGCGCAGCGCACCTTGCAGTGCGACGCGCCGCTGTGCTTGATGATGTTGCTGACCGCCTCGCGCAGGATGCGGGTCGTCTGGACGAAGTCGCGCGCGGGCAGCAGCTGCTCCACTTCCTCGGACGGGCTGCGCCAGTCGGCCTCGATGTTGGCCTGGCCGAGGCGCGAGACGGTCTCGGCGCGCCAGTCGGCCAGCGCGTCGGCCAGGCGCATCGGCTTGCCGGTCAGCCCGCGCACCGACAGGCGCATCTCCTCGAGCGCCTCGCGCGCCAGCGAGGAGATGCGCTCGGACTCGCTGGTGTGCACGATCGTCAGCAGTTTCGCGCCCAGGTCGTCGTGCAGGTCGGCAGCGATGCGCTTGCGTTCCTTCTCGGTCACCTGCTCGACGCGCAACTCGGCCAGCTGCGCGAAGTTGCGTTCGATCTCGGCAGTGACTTCCTGGACCCGGCTCTCCAGGCTGTCACGGCCGTCCTCGGCCGCGCGCAGCGCCCGCGCGAAGATCTGCAGCAGCCGCACCGCCATGCCGATGAACAGCAGCGGCAGCGCGATCTGCAGCATCGGCAGGCCGGGCGAGGGCAGCAGGCCGTGCTGGAACGCGAACTCGAGCCCGAGCAGGGCCGTCACCACGCCCAGCAACGCGGCCATGGCCCAGAAGTCCTGACGCTTGCGACGCCAGGTCACCGTCAGGTGCAGCCCGATCGCGCCGAGCACCTCGACCGTCAGCACCGCGTACCAGATGCCGGCCATCAGGAACAGCCGGCCCGGACCGGCCAGCAGCAGCGTGGCCGGCAAAAGCACCCATTGGGCCGCCAGCGCGTTCTCGATCCAGCGCGAGCGCAGCCCGACGAAGCTGATCAGGAACTGCACCGCCAGCGCCACCAGCGGCGCGAACCCGGTGCAGAACAGGAACTCCATCACCCCGGTGTCCCACGGCATGTCACGCCACCAGACGCGCGCCGACAGCAGCGCCCACACCAGGCACAGCCAGCCGAAATGACCGAGATAGGCCTCGCGCCGGTTGGTCCAGCCCAACCCGATCATCACCAGGCCGAGCACGCCCAGCGCGAGGTTGACCAGTTGGACCGCCGTGACGCTCCAGAAGCGGCGCTCGGCGTACACGTCGTCCAGCAGCGCGTACGGGCCGATCTGCATGGCCGACATGCCGCCCGCCCGCTGCCGCGAGGCGACGCGCTCGAGCGAATGGCCCTGCAGCTGCACGTCGAGCAGGTTGGCCTTGTCCTGCAGCAGCGCCGCGGGCAGCGTGACCAGCTGCGGGTAGTGGCAGTTGCGGGTGACCGGCTCGCCCATGCTGCCGCCGCTGAAGATGCGGTTGCCGTTGAGGTAGACCTCGACGTTGCTGCAGACCCGCTCGATGTACAGCGCCATCAGCTCGTGCGGGTCGACCGCGGACGGGCGGTCGAAGCTGGTGCGGTACCAGACGCTGCCCTCGAAACGGGGCCGGCTGACGGCCCAGTCGTCAGGCAGCTTGACGGTCTGCGCCAGCGGCGTGACCGCGCCCGGGGCCCCGGTGCTCTGGACTGACAGCGCCTGGCCGATCACGAGGATGCGGTCGTCCGCCGCAGCCGCCGGCAGGGCGGCGGCGAGCCAGAACGCCCATGCCGCCAGCCCGTACCGGGCGAACGACCGGAGCAGGGCGAGGAGGGTGAGCGGTTTCGGCATCGACGCGCATTGTGCCGGCAAGTGTCGCGTCCGCGCGTCGCCGCAGCGCGTCGAAGCGGGCGCCGGTGTCGACAACGGCACGCTCCGGCGGGTGACAATCCCACCCAGCCCCCCGGAAGCCGCCTGCCTTGATCCTTCGCCATTCCTTCGAACCGCGCGACAACGCCCGCCTCGCACACCTTTGCGGCAGCCTGGACGAGCACCTGCGCACCATCGAGAGCCTGCTCGACGTCAGCGTCTCGCGACGCAACGAGTTCTTCCGGGTCGAGGGCCGCAAGGCGAACGCCGAGCATGCGATGAACCTGCTGCAGGCGTTGTACGAACAGTCGCAGCGGCCGATCGACCCGCAGCAGCTGCAACTGGCGCTGGTGCAGGTCGGCGCAGCCGACGGCATCGCGCCGGCGAGCGCCGCCGGCGCCGCCGGCGACGATGCGGTGACGCTGCGCACCCGCCGGGCCGACCTGACCGGCCGCACCCCCAACCAGGCCACCTACCTGCGCAACATCCTGGCGCACGACATCACCTTCGGCATCGGCCCGGCCGGCACCGGCAAGACCTTCCTCGCCGTCGCGTGTGGGGTCGACGCGCTCGAGCGCAGCGCGGTGCAGCGCATCATCCTGACCCGGCCGGCGGTCGAGGCCGGCGAGCGACTCGGCTTCCTGCCGGGCGATCTGGCGCAGAAGGTCGACCCGTACCTGCGCCCGCTCTACGACGCGCTGTACGACCTGATGGGCGCCGACAAGGTGGCCAAGGCGTTCGAGAAGGGGACGATCGAGATCGCGCCGCTCGCGTTCATGCGCGGGCGCACGCTGAACCACGCGTTCGTGATCCTCGACGAGGCGCAGAACAGCACGGTCGAGCAGATGAAGATGTTCCTGACGCGGATCGGCTTCGGCACCAAGGTCGTGATCAACGGCGACGTGAGCCAGGTCGACCTGCCGCGCGACACGGAGAGCGGGCTGATCCATGCCGAGCGCGTGCTGCGCCGCGTCCGCGGGATCGCGACGACGCGCTTCACCTCGAGCGACGTGGTCCGCCACCCGCTCGTCGCGCGCATCGTCGAGGCCTACGACGCCGCCCGGCTGGACGAGGCCTGACGTGGCCCGACCCGCCCGCCCGCCGCTCACCTTGTCGCTCCAGTTCGCGGATCCCGCCGATCGCGCACTGCTGCCGCGGCACAAGGTCGCCCGCTGGATCCGCGCCGCGCTGGAGGTGCCCGGCGAGATCACGGTGCGCGTCGTCGGCGCCGCTGAAGGGCAGGCACTGAACCGCGACTACCGCGCGAAGGACTACGCGACCAACGTGCTCACCTTCGACTACAGCGCCGAGCCGGTCGTCGTCGCCGACCTGGTGCTGTGCGCACCGGTGCTGCAGCGCGAGGCGCGCGAGTTGAACATCCCGCTCGAGGCTCACTACGCCCACCTGCTGGTCCATGGCACGCTGCATGCTCAGGGCTACGACCATGAAGTGGACGGCGAAGCACGCGCGATGGAAGCCCGCGAGACCGACGTGATGCGCTCGCTCGGGTTCGCCGACCCGTACGCACGATGAGCCTGCGGCGCCTCGTCCTGCTGGCCTGCGCGGCCACTTGGGCGCTCGGCGCGTTCGCGCAGGCGCCGGCCGCCGCGCCCTCGCACGCCAGCCGCATGCCGCGGAACTGGCGCGAGCACGCCGAGAACTTCGACCGCCTGCCGATTCCGTTCACCGGGTTTCGAGCGCGAAGTACTGCGACCCGTCGTGGCGACACGACGAGCGAACCGCGCCGGTCACGGGGTCGCCGATGCGCCCTCGGGGCGGTCTGCCTCGCCTGCGGCCGCCGCGACGGCGGCAACCAGGCGGCCTACTTCTTCCTCGGCCAGCCGTGATCGGCGCGCTGTCTTTCCTGGACATCGCCAACGCGGTCGCGGTTGTTGCGCAGGCGATGACCGCGGCGCTGGCGGCCGGCCGGCGGCGGCTCGACTGGTTCGGCGTCGCGACGCTGGGCTGCGTGACCGCGCTGGGCGGCGGCTCGATCCGCGACGTGGTGCTGGGCCATTACCCGTTGTCGTGGGTCGCGCAGCCTGCGTTGCTGCTGCTCGCGGCCGGGGCGGCGCTCGCGACCATCCCGCTCGCGCGCGTCGTACGGCGCATGCCGCGGACCTTCCTGGTGCTGGATGCGCTCGGCCTGGTCGTCTTCACGGTGATCGGCTGCGACGTCGCCGTCGGCTTGGGGGTCGGCACCGTCGTCGCGGTGGTCTGCGGCCTGGCCACCGGCTGCACCGGCGGCGTGATGCGCGACCTGCTGTGCGGCGACGTGCCGCTGATTCTGCGCAGCGAGCTCTACGCCACCGTTGCGCTGCTGACCGCCGGCCTGTATGTGGGCGGCCTGGCGCTCGGCTGGCCGCACGATGCGGTCATGCTCGGCGCGATGTGCAGCGGCTTCGCGCTGCGGATGCTGGCGATCCGCCACGCCTGGCGCCTGCCGACCTTCTCGATCGACGACGAACCTAGGCTCTAGCGCGCGCCGGCCACAGCACCGAGGCGATCGCGGCCAGCATCAGCAGCATCGCCGCGTAGTCCTGCCAGTGCAGCTGTTCGGACAACCACCACGCGCCGGACGCGACGCCGAGCACCGGGATCAGCATCACCGACAGCGTCGACGCGATCGGCGGCAGGCTGCGCGCCAGCACCAGCCAGATCGGCTGCGCCATGCCGAACACCAGCACCGCGTTGTAGACGATGCCGAACCACGCCGCCGCCGGCGGCGCGACCCAGCGGTCGTGGTCGAACGCGACGGCGAGCACGGTCATCACCAGCGTGGTGGCCAGCGTCATCCAGAACACCATCGCCATCGTCGGCGCGGTGATCCGGGTGCGGCGCATCTGCTGGGTGCCGAGCGCCCAGGTGGCTGCGGCGAGCAGCATGCCGCCCGCCGCCCACGGCTTGCCCGCCATCGTGCCGAGTTCGTGCCACAGCAGCAGGGCCACGCCGACGGCTGCGGCGGCCACGCCGGCCCATTGCCGCGCGCTCAGCCGCTGGCCGAACAGCACCATGCCGATCACCGCGGAGAAGATCGGCATGGTGTAGCCGAGGATCGCCGCGCGGCCCGACGACAGCGCCTGCAGCGCGACGATCGCGACCGCGTACCAGATGATCATGTTGGTCAGCGTGAGCCAGCCGAGTTCCCGCCAGTCGTGCCGCTCGATGCGCAGCGGTATCTTCAGCGCGCGCGTCGCGGCGTAGAGGAACGGCAGCCCGAGCCACATCGAGACGGTGCGGAAGCTCAGCGGCGGGAAGCCGCCGATCCCGGCCTTCATCACCGGCCAGTTCAGGCCCCAGACCAGGGTCAGCGCGGCGAGCAGGAAGGCTTGGCGGCGTGTCAGCGCAAAACTCATTTGGGCGGCCGGCTCAGGTAGCGCTTGCGCCAGAAGTACACGCTGAGGCCGACGCCCAGCGCCAGCATCACGCTGAACGTGATCCAGAACGCGCGCGGGCTGTGGATGCCGGGGAGGGTGTCGAAGTTCATCCCGAAGAAGCCGGTGACCAGGTTGAGCGGCAGGAAGATCGCGGTGAGCACGGTCAGCGTGCGCATGATCTCGTTGGTGCGGTTGCTCTGCGCCGAGAAGTGCATCTGCACCGCGTTCTCGGCCGACGACTCGAGCCGGCGCACGTGCACGAGCACGCGCTCGATGTGCTCAAGCACGTCGCGCGAACGCACCCGCAGCAACTCACGCTCGCGCAGCACCGCGGCATCGCCGTCGGGCGGCAGTTCGTCGAGCGCGTCGATCCATTCGGTGATCGCGGCGCGCTGGTCCTCGCAGGTGTCTTCGAGCAGGTGCAGACCGTTGCGCGAATCGAGCAGCAGCTTCCAGCTGCTCTGCTCCGGGCTCGGGCCGAACAGCTCCTGCTGCAGCTGGTCGAGCTGGCGGGTCAGCAGGCGGCGCAGCTCGAGGTAGCTGTCGACCATGTAGTTGACCATGCGCAGCGTCATGTCCGCCGGGCTGGGTGGCATCCGGGCCGCGCCGGTGCGCGTCAGTTCGCGGCTGTCGGTGCTCGGCGTCTGCTGCTGAAGCCGGTTGGCGAAGTACTCGCGCACCATGCAGTCGGCCGGGTGCACCGTCAGCAGCACGCGGTCGAACACCGCAAAGCCGACCGGGCTGGTGTCGATGCGCGTCATGGCGGCCGGCGGCGCATCGGCAGCGTCATCGTCGGCACTGATCGCAGCGAGCCTGCGGAACACCAGCAGGTCGTACCACGAGGTGTAGTCGAAGTGCGACGGCAGCTGCGGGTTCAGCAGGTCGGAGACGTGCAGGTCGACCAGCTGGCCGCCGGTCCAGCGCTGCAGCGCGCCCTGCAATGTGCCGACGTTCCGTTGGAACTCGGCCCGTGCGATGCCGACCCAGAGATAGCCTACCGGTGGCGCGGCATCGGGCAGCGCCTGCAACTCGGTGAACTGGTCACCGTGGATGTGGAAGATCCGCACGCGTGTCGGTCGCTCAGCCGTTCTTCTTCAGCCAGCGCGCGGCCTCGAGCGCGAAATAGGTCAGCACGCCGTCGGCGCCGGCGCGCTTGAACGCGAGCAGGCTCTCCATCATCACCGCGTCGCCGTCGAGCCAGCCGTTCAGTGCCGCGGCCTTCAGCATCGCGTACTCGCCGCTGACCTGATAGGCGAAGGTGGGCACGCGAAACTCGTCCTTCACGCGGCGCACGATGTCGAGGTAGGGCATGCCGGGCTTGACCATCACCATGTCGGCGCCTTCGGCCAGGTCGAGCCCGACTTCGCGCAGCGCCTCGTCGCTGTTGCCCGGGTCCATCTGGTAGACCTTCTTGTCGCTCTTGCCGAGGTTGGCGGCCGAGCCGACCGCATCGCGGAACGGGCCGTAGAAGGCGCTGGCGTACTTGGCGCTGTAGGCCATGATGCGCGTGTGGATGCGACCGTTGGCCTCGAGGGCATCGCGGATCGCGCCGATGCGCCCGTCCATCATGTCGCTCGGCGCCACGATGTCGACACCCGCCTGGGCCTGGGTCAGCGCCTGGTCGGTCAGCACTGCCACGGTCTCGTCGTTCAGGATGTAGCCGCTGGGGTCGAGCAGGCCGTCCTGGCCGTGCGAGGTGAACGGGTCGAGCGCCACGTCGGTCATCACGCCGAGTTCCGGGAAGCGCTTCTTGAGCTCGCGCACGACCGTCGGCACGAGGCCGTCCGGGTTCAGTGCCTCGGCCCCGTCGGGCGTCTTCAGCGCCGGGTCGATGACCGGGAACAGCGCCATCACCGGGATGCCGAGCTGCACGCATTCTTCGGCCAGCGGCAGCAGGCGGTCCAGCGTCAGGCGCTGCACGCCGGGCATCGACGCGATGTCCTGCGTCTGCTGGGCGCCGGCGAGCACGAACACCGGCAGGATCAGGTCCGACGCATGCAGCCGGTGCTCTCGCACGAGGTTGCGCGTGAAGGCATCGCGGCGCAGGCGACGCGGGCGGTTCGACGGGAACGGGGCAGGAGTGTGCATGGGCGCGTGCGGCCGGTTGCGCAACGCCGCGCCGGGGCCGGCCCTTTACAAAACTTTGTTATAGAAACCAAGCGTTTTGGGGGTCTCCCACGACGGTAGCAAAACGCACCGCTTCTGCTAAAGTAGGTTTTGAATGATAGCCGGAAGGTTGTTGTTCCCTGCTTTTCCTCCCTGAGCAGGTGCCCGACCGTGATGACAGCGTGAAGGCATTTCAAGCCCCGGCCCCGTGCCGGGGCTTTTCTTTTCGAGGGCGCAATCGGGGCCCACACATAATCGTCCGATGCTCTGGATCAAAGCCTTTCACATCGTCTTCGTCGCGAGCTGGTTCGCCGGTCTGTTCTATCTGCCGCGCCTGTTCGTGAACCTCGCCGCGGTGCCGGCCGACAGCCATGCCGAGCGCGAACGCCTGTTGCTGATGGCGCGCAAGCTCTACCGCTTCTGCAGCCTGCTGATGATCCCGGCGCTCGGCCTGGGCCTGTGGCTCTGGCTGGGCTACGGCTTCAAGGGCGGCTGGCTGCACGCCAAGCTCGTGCTCGTGGTGCTCGCGATCGGCTACCACCACGCCTGCCGCGCGCTGCTGCGCAAGTTCGAGACCTTCGACAACCAGCGCAGCGAGCGCTGGTTCCGCGTCTTCAACGAGTCGGCGGTGCTGCTGTTCACCGCGATCGTCGTGCTGGTGGTCGTCAAGCCGTTCTGACCGGTTCCGCGCATGCCACGCCACCGCAGCTCCGCCACGCCGATGGCGTGGGCCTACGCGGTGCTGATCGCGTACGCGAGCCTGTACCCGTTCGTCCCGTGGCGGATCCCCGGGGTGCCGCTCTTCGGGTTCCTCGTGCTGCCCTGGCCGCGCTACTGGACCGCGTTCGATCTCGTGGCCAATCTGCTCGGCTACATCCCGCTCGGCGCGCTGGTGTTCGGCGCGGTGGTGCGCAGCGGCGGGCGGCCGGTCTCGGCACTGTGGGTCGCCTTCTCGGCGGGTACGGCCTGGTCGTTCGCGATGGAACTGTTGCAGAACTTCCTGCCGCACCGGGTGGCGTCGAATGTCGACCTGGGCCTGAATTCGCTCGGCACGCTGATCGGCGCCGCGCTGGGCTGGCGCGTGCAGATGTTCGCGGGTGTCGAGCGCTGGCAGGTCGCGCGCGACCGCTGGTTCATCGCCCGCAGTGCGGGCGGACTCGCGCTATTGCTGTTGTGGCCGATCGGCATGCTGTTCCCGTTGCCGGTGCCGCTGGCGCAGGGCCAGGTGCTGGCGCAGTTGCAGGAGGGCATCGCGGCGGTGTTGAGCGGGACGTCGGTGGCGCCCTGGGTGCAGAGCTGGGCCGATGCGGAGCTGGACCGATCGCCGCTGTCGCCGGCGGGCGAGTTCGCGTTGATCGCGCTGGGGCTGCTCGCGCCGTGCCTGGTCGCGTTCTCGGTCTCGCGCGCCGGATGGCGGCGGCTCGTGCTGGTGCTCGGCGCGGCCGCGCTCGGTGCGCTGGCCACCACCTTGTCGACGGCGCTCAATTTCGGTCCGCAGCACATGTTCGCGTGGAGCACGCCGCAGGCGCTCGCGGCCCTGGTCTTCGCGATCGTGCTGGCATCGGTCCTGGCGATGTTGCCGCGGCGTGCCGCCGCCGGTGTCGGGCTGATGGCGTTGACGGCGCTGGTCACGGTGGTCGCGCAGGCGCCTGCGGATCCGTTCTTCGCGCAGAGCCTGCAGGCCTGGGAACAGGGGCGCTTCATCCGCTTCTACGGCGTCGCGCGCTGGGTCGGCTGGCTGTGGCCGTACGTCGCGATCGTCTACCTGCTGGCTCGCCTGGGCGCGCGCGACGAGCGTGAAACCGCGGCGCCGGCGCCGCCTCCTAAAATGCCCCCATGAGCTATTACAAGCGTCACATCTTCTTTTGCCTCAATGAGCGCGACAAGGGCGAGGACTCCTGCGCCCCGCAAGGCGCTCACGCCGGATTCGACCACTGCAAGAAGCGCGTCAAGGGCGAGCAACTGGCCGGACCCGGTGGCGTGCGCGTCAACAAGGCCGGTTGCCTGGACCGCTGTGCCGGCGGCCCGGTCGCGGTGGTCTATCCCGAGGCGGTCTGGTACACCTTCGTCGACAAGTCCGACATCGACGAGATCGTCGACTCGCACCTGAAGAACGGCCAGGTCGTCGAGCGCCTCCTGCTGCCGCCCAACGTGGGCCGCTGAGCTTGAATTCGCAAACGACGCGCACGACCGTCGCCGGCCCCGCCGGGGTCATCGAGTGCGCGATCGATGCGCCGGCCGGCGAGTCGCGCGGCGTGGCCATCGTCTGCCATCCGCACCCGCAGTTCGGCGGCACGATGGACAACAAGGTCGTGCAGACGCTGGCTCGCGCGTTCGTGCAACTGGGCTGGCGCTGCGTGCGCTTCAACTTCCGCGGCATCGGCGGCTCGGCCGGGGCGTGGAACGAGGGGGTCGGCGAGATCGACGATGCGCTCGCGGTGATCGCCGCGATGCGCGCGCCGGGCGAGTCGCTCATCCTCGGCGGGTTCTCGTTCGGCGCGTTCGTCGCCTCGCACGCGGCGACGCGGCTGGCCGCGGACGCGAAGCCGCAACGCATGGTGCTGGTCGGCCCGTCGACGCTGAAGCAGCCGATGGCCAGCGTGCCGGCCGACACGATCGTGATCCACGGCGAGAGCGACGATGTCGTACCGCTCTCGGCGACCTTCGACTGGGCCCGGCCCCAGGCGCTGCCGGTGATCGTGTTCCCCGGCGTCGGTCACTTCTTCCATGGTCAGCTGGGCTTGCTGAAAAACACGGTCGTGCAGGAACTGCAGCCGCGCATGCCCCTCTGATCGTCTGTTTCTCCTCGACGAGCGGGCCTGGCCCCGGGTCGCCATCACCATCAACGGTATCTCCATGAAACGCCTCATTGCTCTCGCTCTTTCATTCGTCGTGGCGGTCGCCGCGCACGCCCAGGTGCCGCAGCCGCCCGAAGTGGCCGCCAAGAGCTTCCTCGTGCTCGACCTGACCAGCAACCAGACGCTCGCCGAGCGCGACGCCGATGCTTCGGCCGATCCGGCCTCGCTGACCAAGCTGATGAGCCTGTATGTCGTCTTCACCGCGATCCACGACAAGAAGCTCACGCTCGACCAGAAGCTGCCGGTCAGCAAGCGCGCGTGGGACGAGCGCAAGGCCGGCGGCTCGCTGATGTTCATCGACACGACCATGACGCCGACCGTCGAGGAACTGCTGAAGGGCGAGATCGTGCAGTCGGGCAACGACGCGGCCGTGGTGCTGGCCGAGGCGGTCGGCGGCACGCTCGACCAGTTCGTCGCGATGATGAATCGCCAGGCCCAGGCGTTCGGCCTGAAGAACACGGTGTTCAAGAACGTCACCGGTTTGACCGAGGCCGGCCACAAGAGCACGGCCCGCGACCTCGCCGTGATCGCGACGCACATCATTCGCGACTACCCGGAGTTCTTCGCGTACTACTCGATCAAGGAATACAAGTACAACAACATCAACCAGCCGAACCGCAACCTGCTGCTGCGTCGCGACCCGAGCGTCGACGGCCTGAAGACCGGCTACACCGACGCCGCCGGCTACTGCCTGATCGCCACGGCGCAGCGCGAATTCCCGAACCTGGCGGCCAACGGCAAGGGCCCGGGGAAGCGGCGCATCCTGACCGTGGTGCTGAACACGACCTCGATGGAAGCCCGCGCCAGCGAAAGTCAGAAGCTGCTGAACTGGGGCTTCGCGGCCTTCGACACGATCCGCCTGTTCGACGACGCGAAGGCGATCGCGACGGTGCCGGTCTGGAAGGGCAAGGCGCCCGAGGCCAAGCTGGGCGCGGCCGGCGGCCTGTTCGTCAGCGTGCCCAAGGGCGAGGGCGGCAAGCTCGCGACGAAGATCGAGCGCACCGATCCGCTGGTGGCGCCGCTCGAGAAGGGCCAGCGCGTCGGCACGATCAAGGTCGCCACGGCGTCCGGCGCGCCGGTGCTCGACGTCCCGCTGGTCGTTCAGGAGGCGGTCGAGCAGGCCGGCATCTTCGGCCGGGCCTGGGATGCGATGCGGCTCTGGATCAAGTAGTAGTCTTCGCCTTCGTCCAGGAGTTCGACCATGCAGATGCTTCCCGACACGCTGTGCTACCTGAACGGTGAGTACGCCCCGCTGCGCGACGCGAAGGTCTCCGTGCTCGACCGCGGCTTCATCTTCGGCGACGGCATCTACGAGGTGGTGCCGGCCTACGGCGGCAAGCTGTTCCGCTTCGACGAGCACCTGGCGCGGCTCGACCGCAGCCTGACGAAGCTGCGCATCGCCAACCCGCACACCCGCGAGGAATGGCTGCAGCGCTGCCGCACGCTGCTCGTCGCGCTGGCCGAGAAGGGCGGCGGGCCGGACCAGCTGGTCTACATCCAGATCACCCGTGGCGTCGCACTGCGCGACCACGTGTTCCCGGCCGACGTGACGCCCACCGTCTTCATGATGTGCAGCACGATGAAGCCGGCCACGCCCGAGCAGCGCCACGCCGGCGTCGCCTGCATCACGGCGCGCGATTTCCGCTGGGAGCGCGGCGACATCAAGAGCATCTCGCTGCTCGGCAACGTGCTGGCACGGCAGATGTCCGCCGACAAGGGCGCGACCGAGACCATCATGTTCCGCAACGGGTTCCTGACCGAGGCGGCGGCGAGCAACGTCTGGATCGTCCACGAGGGCGCGGTGCTCGGTTCGCCGAAGAGCGAGCACGTGCTCGAGGGCATCCGGTACGAGCTGATCCGTGAGTTGTGCGAGGACGTCGGCATCGCCTACAACCTGCGCCCGATCCCCGAGGCCGACGTGCTCTCGGCCGACGAGGTGCTGCTGAGCTCGGCGACCAAGGAGATCCTCCCGGTCACCAGCCTCGACGGCGAGCCGGTCGGCCACGGCGCCCTGCGCGGCAAGCCCGGGCCGGTCTACGCGCGGCTGTTCGAGGCCTACCAGGGGGCCAAGGTGCTGCAATCGATCTGATCTGGAAAATCGCGGGCGCGGCCTCACCTGTGCCCGCATGCGAACCGACACCCTGATGCAAGACATCCCGCCCGAGCAGTCGCTGATCGAGTACCCGTCGCAGTTCCCCATCAAGGTGATGGGCCTGAACGTCGATGGCTTCGTGCATGCGATGACGACGATCGCCGAGCAGTTCGACCCGGCGTTCGACGCCGCGACAGTCGAGCTGCGCCCGAGCAAGGGCGACAAGTACCTGGGCGTGACGCTGCACATCACCGCCACCAGCCGCGAGCAGCTCGACGAGCTGTACCGCACGCTCAGCACGCACCCGATGGTGAAGATGGTGCTGTGAGCGCGGTGCTGCGCGCACTCGGCCGCGTCGACTACGAGCCGACGCTCGCCGCGATGCGGGCGTTCACCGAAGCGCGCACGCACTACATGCCCGACGAGATCTGGTTGTGCGAGCACCCGCCCGTCTACACCCAGGGCCTGGCCGGCCAACCCGAGCATGTGCTGGCAGCGCACGGCATCCCGGTCGTGCAGACCAACCGCGGCGGGCAGGTCACGTACCACGGGCCGGGGCAGGTGGTCGCGTACCCGTTGATCGACCTGCGGCGGCTCGGCATCTACGTCAAGGAGTTCGTCTTCCGCCTCGAACAGGCGGTGCTGAAGACGCTGGCGGATGTCGGCGTCACCGGCCACCGTGTCGCCGGGGCCCCCGGCATCTACGTCAATCTCGCTGACCCGTTCGGCCACGCCGCGCTGACGGGCCCACGCGCCGACCCGTTCGAGGGGCTCGGCAAGATCGCGGCGCTCGGCATCAAGGTCACTCGCCACTGCACGTACCACGGCGTGGCGCTGAACGTCGCGATGGACCTGCGACCCTTCGAGGGCATCAACCCCTGCGGCTACGCCGGGCTGCGGACCGTGGACCTTTCTACAATCGGCGTTCCGGCCTCGACCGGCGAGGTGGCCGAGGTCTTCGGCCGCCACCTCGCGAACGGCCTGCGCCCCTGACCAGAAAGCGCCCATGAGCACCACGAACGTGACCCGCGACGCCGCCCCGGCGGAAGGCTACGACGCCACGGCCAAGCAGAAGTCGCAGGCCAAGACCGCGCGCATCCCGATCAAGATCGTGCCCGCGGAAGCGCTGAAGAAGCCGGACTGGATCCGCGTCAAGGCCGGCTCGCCGTCGACGCGCTTCTACGAGATCAAGTCCATCCTGCGCGAGCACAAGCTGCACACCGTCTGCGAGGAGGCCTCGTGCCCGAACATCGGCGAGTGCTTCGGCAAGGGCACGGCCACCTTCATGATCATGGGCGACAAGTGCACGCGGCGTTGCCCCTTTTGCGACGTCGGCCACGGCCGGCCCGACCCCCTCGATGCCGATGAACCGGCCAACTTGGCGAAGACGATCGCGGCGCTGCGCCTGAAGTACGTGGTGATCACCAGCGTCGACCGCGACGACCTGCGCGACGGCGGCGCGGGTCACTTCGTCGACTGCATCCGCCAGGTTCGCGCCCTGTCGCCGCAGACGCAGATCGAGATCCTGACGCCGGACTTCCGCGGCCGCATGGACCGCGCGCTCGAGATCCTGAAGGCCGCGCCGCCCGACGTGATGAACCACAACCTCGAGACCGCGCCGCGCCTCTACAAGGAAGCGCGCCCCGGCTCCGACTACGCCTATTCGCTGAACCTGCTGAAGCGCTTCAAGGAATTCGCGCCGCACGTGCCGACCAAGAGCGGCCTGATGGTCGGCCTGGGCGAGACCGACGACGAGATCCTGCAAGTCATGCGCGACATGCGCGAACACGGCATCGACATGCTGACGATCGGCCAGTACCTCGCGCCGAGCGGTCACCACCTCCCGGTCAAGCGTTACGTGCACCCGGACACGTTCAGGATGTTCGAGCGCGAGGCCGCGGCGATGGGCTTCACGCACGCGGCCGTGGGCGCGATGGTGCGTTCCAGCTACCACGCCGACAAGCAGGCCGAATCGGCCGGCCTGGCCCCGAGCGCGGCCTGACCACCGCGGCGACGCACCGACGCCGTGTCCGCCTTCACGGCGCCCTTCGTCGAAGCGACGCTGCCGTGCGGCAACTGCCGCGAGCCGATGCGGCGGCTGACGCTGCCGAGCCACTACGGCATGCCGGTCGAGCTCGACGTCTGCGCCGGCTGCCACCTGGTCTGGTTCGACAGCACCGAGACCGCGCGCCTGAACGGCCCGGCGCTGCTCGCGCTGATCGGCGAGATGGCCGGCATGCAGCGGCTCGCGCACGAAGTGCTGCGCAAGGAGGCGGCGTGCCCGCGTTGCAGCGGCGGCCTCAAGACCATCCACAACCAGACGCGCTGGGGGCGGTCGCTGCAGCTCGAATGCCTGGTGCGGCACGGCGCCTACCAGTCGTTCGCGCAGTTCCTGCAGGAAAAGGGGCTGCTGCGGCCGATGTCCGCGCTCGACCGCGCCCGCCTGATCGAGCAGAACGGCCGCATCGATTGCGTGAATTGCGGCGCTGCGGTCGGGGCCGACGACGAACGCTGCGCTTACTGCCAGTCGGTGGCCAGCCTGCTCGACGTGGCGCGGCTCGCACGCGCGCTCGACCCGGAGGGAGCGATCGCGCCGCACGCGGTCCATGGCACCCCGGCCGAGCAGGCGGCGCTGCAATGCGTAGCGTGCGGTGCGGCGCTGCCGCGGGGCAAGTCGCTGGCGTGCGGGACCTGCGGCGCCACGCTGGCGATCAACCGGTTGGCGGACGCCCACGCGCAGGTCGATGCGCTCGCACCAGCGCTGCGCGCGCACGCCGCGAAGCCGGCGCCGGCGGTGGTGAAGCGCCGGCTCGACGCGCTCGGCGAGGACATACCGCGCCGCCGCGCCTGGGCCGCCGAAATGGAAGCGAGCGCGCAGCGGCGACCGGAGCCGGTCGACGACGAGTTCGACTGGAGTTCGCTGTTCAGCCGCGGCACGAACCCGGTGCGCGCGGTGTTCATCGCGCTGGCGATCTGGTTCGTCTGGTATTTCTGGCCGCGCGGCTGAACGCGCGGCGCGGCGGAATCAGCTTTCGGCGAGGAGCTTCTCGACCAGCTGGTGCAGCGCCGCGAAATCGGGCTCGCCGACATAGCGCTTGACGATTTCGCCGCGCTTGTTGATCAGCACGCTCGTGGGGGTGAGCTGCACGGGGCCGAAAGACTTGGCGATCTCGCCGGTGTTGTCGATCGCCACGCCGAACGGCAGCTTGCGCGTCTCGGCGAAGTTGATCACGTAGGCCGGCGGGTTGTAGCTCATCGCCACGGCCAGCGTGTCGTAGCCGCGCGCCTTGTACTTCTCGTGCGTGGCGACGATGTTGGGCATTTCCTTGACGCAGGTGGTGCAGTCGGTCGCCCAGAAGTTCACCAGCATGACCTTGCCGTGCTGCTGGTTCAGCGTCGACTTGCTGCCGTCCAGCAACGTGTACGAGACATTCGGCGCCGGCGTGCCGCCGTTCAGCGCCGCGAACGTCAGGTAACCGCCCACGCCGAGCACGAGGGCCACAATGACGGAGGCAATGGTCTTGGCAGGTTTCACGGGAGTCTTTCAATGCAGCGTCGAAATTTTACGTCAGGCGTGTTCTCCGCGGCCGGGCTGTGGGCACTGGCGGCCTGGCGGCCGGCCGTCGCCGCCGGCATCACCGAAAGCGATGCGGCGCTGGGCGTGCGCGCGGCGCTGGAACGCGGCGCGACCTCGGCGGTGGCGATGCTCGGTCGCAACGGTGGATTTCTCGACAACCCGAAGGTGCGCATCCCGCTGCCTGGCTTCCTGAACGAGGCGGCCAAGGTCGCGAAGTTCACCGGGCAACAGAAGCGGGTCGACGAACTGGTGACCGCGATGAACCGGGCCGCCGAGGCGGCCGTGCCGCAGGCGAAGAGCCTGCTGATCAACGCGGTCAAGTCCATGAGCGTCGAGGACGGCCGCCAGATCCTGACCGGGGGCGACAACGCCGTCACCCAGTTCTTCGCCGGCAAGACGCGCGGACCGCTGTCGATCACCTTCCTGCCGATCGTGACCCGGGCGACCGAGAAGGTGGCGCTGGCCGAGAAATACAACGCGCTGGCCGGCAAGGCGTCGGGCCTCGGGCTGGTGCGCAAGGAGGACGCCAACCTCCAGCAGTACGTGACCGGCAAGTCGCTCGACGGCCTCTACCTGATGATCGGCGAGGAGGAGCGCAAGATCCGCCAGGACCCGGTGGGCACCGGCAGCGCGATCCTCAAGAAGGTGTTCGGCTCGCTGAAGTAGCGTTCAGAGGCTCTTCGACAGCTCGAACATCAGCATCGATGGCAGCGACGCGGCGATCGCGTCGCGCCCGACGCGCGCCATCGACGCGCCGGCGAACCCCGACATTTCCGTGCCCTTGCCCTGTTCGACGAGCTCGATGAACACGAAGTCGGGCACCTCCGCCGCGATCTCGGCGCGAAAGTGCTGAAAGCGCTCGCCCGACTGGATCGATTCGATGATCACGGCGTGCGGCAGGCCCTCGCTGCAGAACGCCGCAGCCTCGTCGACCGAATTGACGAAGTCGATGATCAGGCTCATGTGACGCAGGGACTCGCGGATCTGCGCCCGCACGTCGCGGCGGGCGCTGATCACGAGCACGTGGCTGCCGGCGAGCGGCTGCGAATTGGCCGACGGCGCGAAGCCCTCGTTCAGCTCCATCGTGCTGACGCCCTCGATCACGCTGCTCGCGGTGCGCGGGAACTCCAGCGTCAGCAGGGTCTTGTGCGCCTCGTCGCGGCGCTCGACGATCAGGCCCATCGTCCACGCGGTCTGCTCGAGCAGGCGCCAGGTCAGCGAATCGAGGCTCGCGGGCACCGGCGCCGCGGCGTCGTCCGCCAATTCGTCCGCCGGGCGGTGCGCGAAGCGGCAGGTCAGCAGTGCGTGGGCCGGCCAGGTCTTGATGTCGATCGCGATGTCGATCTGCGACTGCGCATTGGCCAGCGCCCAGTCCACCGTCGAATTCAGCAGGCTGAACAGCAGCGACGCATCGACGATGACCTCGACCGGCTTGAGCACCGGCCGGACGACAAGCCCCCGGGCGGTGGTCTCGCGGGTGCGGTGCGCGATCACGCCGTGCAGCACGTCGGCGAGCTGCAGCCGCTCGTGCGACTGGCGCAGGCGACCGGACGCGAAGCGCGTCAGCTGCTGGCCGATCATGCCGGCCTGGCGTGCGGCCTCGACCTCGTCGCGCAGCGCGCGCAGCGCGGCGCGGTCGATGCGGCCGGTGCTGGTCAGTGCATTGATGCGCTCGAGTGCCGCGGTCAACGGCGCGGCGACCTCGGCTCCGATCTGCGACACCAGGTCGTGCCAGCGCTCGTGCTCCGCGGGCGAACCGTCGCCCGGAAGCGTGCGCGCGGTGGCGCGAGAGGCCGCAACGCGCGTTGTTTGGGGCATCCCCATGGGTGTTCCTTGTCTTGTTCGCCCGGCGATTTGGTCTCGGCCCCAGTGGGGACAGGCGTTACAAGGAGTTTCGGGCGGCTCGCGATTCGGCGCCAGCCCCGAGTTCGCGATTTTTCGTGTCCAGGGGGGTAAAGATGTCACGCTTGGGTGTTCGGATTCAGCGTTGGCGAGACAGAACGCTGCGCGCCGTCACGATTCGTTGTTCCAGGTAGGCGCCGTAGAAGTCCGGCACTCCGGCCCCGACGAGGCGCTGCGCGAGTTTGTCGCCGCGCGGGCCGAGGAACAGCACGGTGGGCGTGAAACGGGCCTCCCGCGCCCGCGCCCAGGCGTCGTGGGTGCGGGCGGCGCCGTCGAAGTCGACCAGCGGGCGGTCGCTGCCCACGTCGATTTGCACCACGCCGCCGCCGGCAGCCAGCGGCGCCAGGTGAGCGCGCCGGATTTGCTCGCAATACGGACAGCCCGGCAGGCTGACAAGCACGATCAGCGCTTCGCCGCGGCCGGCGGCGGCCTGCGCCTCGGCCGGCAGGGAAGCCGGGCGCGGCAGTGCCAGCTCCTGGGCGGACGCGACCAGCGGCAGCGCGGCGGCCAGCGCCAGGCAGCGGCGGCGCGTCCACGGCGCCATGTCAGATCGCCCGGGCCGCGCGCAGGGCCTCGATCGCCGCGTCGTCCAGATCGAACTCGCGCAGCACCTCGATCGTGTGCTCGCCGAGCAGCGGGGGCGGGCGGCGGTACTGCACCGGTGTGGCCGAGAACTTCATCGGGCTGGCGACCAGCCGGACCCGCCCCGCCTGCGGATGGGGCATCTCGACCGTCATGCCGCGTTGCGCGACCTGGGGATCGGCGAACACGTCGTCCAGGTCGTTGATCGGGCCGCACGGCACCTTGGCCGCCTCGAGGGACTCGAGCCAGTCGGCCCGCGTGCGCGACTTCATCAGCGCCGCCAGCAGCGGCACCAACTCGGCGCGGTGGCGCACGCGGTCGGCGTTGCGGGCATAGCGCGGGTCGCGCGCGAGCTGCGGCTGGCCGGCGACCTCGCAGAACTTAACGAACTGGCTGTCGTTGCCGACCGCCAGGATCATGTGGCCGTCACGGACCTCGAACACCTGGTACGGCACGATGTTCTGGTGCGCGTTGCCGACCCGCTGCGGCGCGACGCCGGTGGTCAGGTAGTTGGCGCCGAGGTTCGCGAGCATCGCGACCTGGGTGTCGAGCAGGGCCATGTCGATCGCTTGGCCGACACCGGTGAGATCGCGGTGGCGCAGCGCGGCGAGGATCGCGGTGGTCGCGTACATGCCGGTGAACAGGTCGGCCACCGCCACGCCGACTTTCTGCGGGCCGCCTCCGGGTGCATCGTCCGCGATCTCGGCGCGCGACGGGCCAGTCACGCTCATCAGACCGCCCATGCCCTGGATCGCATAGTCGTAGCCGGCGCGCTCGCGGTACGGTCCGGTCTGGCCGAAGCCGGTGACGGAGCAGTAGATCAGCCGCGGGTTGAGGTCGCTGAGGCTGGCGTGATCGAGGCCATAGCGGGCCATGTCGCCGACCTTGTAGTTCTCGACGAAGACGTCGCTGCGCAGTGCCATGCGACGGATCAGTGCCTGGCCCCCGGGCCGCGCGATGTCGACGGTGATCGAGCGCTTGTTGCGGTTGGTGCCGAGGTAGTAGGCGGCCTCGAGCGTGTCGGCGCCGTGCTCGTCCTTCAGGAACGGCGGACCCCAGCCGCGGGTGTCGTCGCCGCCGCTGCGACGTCCGTCGGCACCGACCGTGGCGGGCCGCTCGACCTTGATCACGTCGGCGCCGAGATCGGCCAGCGTCTGCGTGCACCAGGGGCCGGCCAGCACCCGCGACAAGTCGAGCACGCGCACGCCGGACAGCGGCTGTGCGGAGGCGGAAGGAGTGGCTTCGGTCGTCATGCCGACGATTGTGAAGCAGCGTCGGGATAATGCCGTGATGCGCCTCCGCCGTCTCCACGCCGCTTTGATCGCCCTCGCCGCGGGGGCTGGGGCGGGCTGCTCGCCGGCCCTCGACTGGCGCGAGTTCGTGCCCGAGGGGACCGACGTGACGGTGAGTTTTCCATGCCGCCCGGATCGCGTCGCCCGTCGGGTCATGCTGGCCGGTGCGGCCGCGCCGATGCAGATGCTGGCCTGCAGCGCCGGCGAGGCGACCTTCGCGCTGGCGTTCGTCGACGTCGACGATCCGGCGCGCGTCGCCGAGACGCTGACCGCGTTGCGCCAGCTCGCGGTGGGCAACCTGCAAGGCGCGGCGCCGCAGCTGTCGCCGCTGCAGATCCGCGGCATGACGCCCAACGCACAGGCGACCCGGCTGAGCGTGTCCGGGCGCCTGCCCGACGGCGCCGCGGTCCAGGAGCATGCCGCGTTCTTCGTGCGCGGCCGGCGCGTCTACCAGGCCAGCGTGATCGGCACTCAGCCGCCGCCCGCTGCGGTCGATGCGTTCATTGCCGGGCTGAAGTTCCCCGCATGAGCGGCGCTGCGGCCGCGGTCACCCACGCCTCGTCGCGCGTCGCCGGCCGCCAGGCGGTCGCGGTGTTCCTGATCTTTGCATTCAGCTACTTCATCTCGGCTCTGGTTCGCGGCGTGACCGCGACGCTGGCGCCGTTGTTCACGGCCGAGCTCGGCCTCACGGCAGGCGACCTCGGGCTGCTCGGCGGCGCGTTCTTCCTCGGCTTCGCGACAACGCAACTGCCGCTGGGCCGCGCGCTCGACCGCGTCGGCCCGAAGCGCGTGCAGCTGGGATTTCTCGCGGTGGCCGTGATCGGCAGCGCCGCCTTCGCGCTGGCGCGCGACTTTCTCGGCCTGGCGCTGGCGCGGGCGCTGATCGGTGTTGGCGTGAGTGCCTGCCTGATGGCGCCGCTGACGGCGTTCCGGCGCAGTTTCGACCCCGTGGCGCAGCTGCGCGCCAACTCGTGGATGCTGATGTCCGGCTCGGTGGGGATGGTCGCGTCGACGCTGCCGGTCCAGTGGCTGCTCCCGACCCTGGGCTGGCGCGGGCTGTTCTGGGCGATCGCGGCGTGGATGGTGTTGTCGATGCTGGCGATTGCGCGTTTCGTGCCGCCCGATGCGCCGGCGGCCGTCCCGGCGAGCGCCGGCGGGGCCGGGACAGCGGTGAGCGGGAGCTATGCCGCGGTGTGGCGCCACCCGACATTCCTGCGGCTCGCGCCGATGGGCTTCTTTCACTATGGCGGCTTGATCGCCGTGCAGTCGCTGTGGGCCGGGCCGTGGCTGATCGAGGTCTGCGGGTGGACGGCCGCGCAGGCCGCCCAGGGACTGTTCACGATCAACATGGCGATGCTGTTGAGCTTCATGGCCTGGGGCAGCTTCGTGCCGCGGTTGTACGCGCGGGGGTGGTCGGCACAGCGCCTGATCGCCGTCGGCGCGCCGCTGAGCCTCGTCGCGCTCGGGCTGGCGATCGGCCTGGGGAGCGCAGCGGGTGCGTGGGTCTGGGTGCTGTTTTGCGTCGGCTGTTCGGTCGTGTCGCTGTCGCAGCCGGCGGTCGGGCTCGCGCTGCCGGCGAATCTCGCCGGGCGGGCGCTATCGGCCTACAACCTGGTGATCTTCCTCGGCGTGTTCAGCCTGCAGTGGGGAATCGGGATCGCGATCGACCTGCTGCGCGCCGCGGGGTGGGACACCCTGTCGGCCTACCGGGGTGGTTTCGCGTTGTTGCTGATGTGCTGCGTCGCCTCCTATGTGTGGTTTTTGTGTCGGGCCGAGCCTTCGCCGCCCGCGAAACCTCATTGACCACTGTGAACTGCCGATAATTTGTCGCCATGCCCGGACTGATGATCATCGCCCATGCGCCATTGGCGTCCGCGCTGAAGGCCGTGGCCGAGCACACGTTCCCGGACTGCTCCCGACTGCTCGAAGCGCTCGATGTCGCGCCGGATACGCCGGTCGAAGAAGTCGAGGCCCAGGCCCGGGCAATGCTGGCGCGCGTGCGTCACCCCGATGCACTGATCTTCACCGATGTGTTCGGTGCGACCCCCTGCAATGTCGCGCAGCGCCTGGGTGACGGCACGCAGGTGCGAGTGATCGCCGGCGTCAACGTCCCCATGCTCTGGCGCGCGCTCTGTTACGCCACCGAACCGCTCGAGGCGGTGGTGATGCGCGCCGTGTCGGGTGCGACGCAGGGCGTGATGCAGGTCGCGACCTCCAAACCGCAGAACCAGACCCTCAAACCGGGCGGAAATGATCAAGCAAAGCATCACCATCAGCAATAAGCTCGGGCTCCACGCCCGCGCCTCCGCCAAGCTGACCAAGCTCGCCGGCAGCTTCAAGAGCGACGTGTTCATGTCTCGCAACGACCGCCGGGTCAACGCCAAGAGCATCATGGGTGTGATGATGCTTGCCGCGGGCGTCGGCAGCGTCGTCGAGCTGGAGGTCGATGGGCCCGACGAGCAGGCCGCGATGGCGGGGCTGATCGCGCTGATCAACGACAAGTTCGGCGAAGGTCAATAGGCGCCTGCTGGCGGCCTGACAACCCGACATCACAGGGGCAAATCCGCCCTGGTTCCCCCATCCGGCGCTGCTAGCATCGGTCGCATGAGCTTCCAGGTGTTCGGCTTGCCGGTGTCACGCGGCGTCGCGATCGGACGCGCCGTGCTCGTGGCGTCGAGTCGGGTTGACGTCGCTCACTACTTCATCGACGAGGACCGCGTCGAGGGCGAAGTGGCCCGCCTGCGCGTCGCCCGCGATGCCGTGGCCGACGAGCTCACGACCTTGCAGCGAGACCTGCCTCCCGAGGCGCCGGCCGAGTTGTCCGCCCTGCTCGACGTGCACCTGATGCTGCTGCACGACGACACGCTCACCGGCGCCACCAAGCAGTGGATCCACGATCGCCACTACAACGCCGAATGGGCCTTGTCTGCGCAGCTGGAAGTCTTGGCGCGCCAGTTCGACGAGATGGAGGACGAGTACCTCCGAGAGCGCAAGGCCGATCTCGAGCAGGTGGTCGAGCGCCTGCTGCGGGCCATGGCCCGCGGGCCGGCGTCATCGTTCGCTCCGGCGCCGGGCGTGCGGCCGCGCGATTTCGCCGGCGAGGATCCTCTCGTGCTCGTGGCGAACGACATTGCGCCGGCCGACATGTTGCAGTTCAAGCGCAGCGTGTTCACCGGCTTCATCACCGACGTGGGCGGCAAGACCTCGCACACTGCGATCGTCGCGCGCAGCATGGACATCCCGGCGGTCGTCGGCGCGCGCGAAGCGAGCCGCATCATCCGCCAGGACGACTGGATCATCATCGACGGCGATGCGGGCATCGTGATCGTCGATCCGTCGCCCATCGTTCTCGAGGAGTACCGTTTCCGGCAGCGCCAGAGCGATCTGGGCCGCGAGCGGCTCGCGCGGCTGCGGCACACGCCGGCCGTCACGCTGGACGGGGAGCGCGTCGAACTGCTCGCGAACATCGAGATGCCGAGCGACGCGATCGCCGCGCTGGAGGCGGGGGCGGTCGGGGTTGGGCTGTTCCGCAGCGAGTTCCTGTTCATGAACCGCGACGGCGAGCTTCCGGGCGAGGACGAGCAATTCGAGGCTTATCGTGCCGCGGTCGAATCGATGAAGGGGCTGCCCGTCACGATCCGCACGGTCGACATTGGCGCCGACAAGCCACTGGAACGCATGTCGGCCAACGAACTGCGCCACGACCACGCCCTGAATCCGGCGCTCGGCCTGCGCGCGATCCGCTGGAGCCTGTCGGAGCCGGGAATGTTCCGCCAGCAGCTGCGGGCCATCCTGCGTGCCAGCGCCTACGGCAAGGTGCGGCTCCTGATCCCCATGGTCGCGCACCTCAGCGAGGTCCGCCTGACGCTCGATGCGCTGACGCGCGCCCGGCAGCAGCTCAATGAAGCGGGCAGGACCTACACCGACATCGATGTGGGCGCGATGATCGAAGTGCCGGCCGCGGCACTGATGCTGCCGACGTTTCTGCGCCACTTCGACTTCGTGTCGATCGGCACCAACGACCTGATCCAGTACACCCTGGCGATCGATCGCGCCGACGAGGCGGTGGCCCACCTGTATGACCCGTGGCACCCGGCCGTGCTGGGTCTGCTCGCCCGCGTGATTGCGCAGGCGCGCGCCGCCAACAAGCATGTGAGCGTGTGCGGCGAGATGGCGGGGGACCCCGATTTCACGCAGCTCCTGCTGGCCATGGGGCTGCGCAGCCTGTCCATGCACCCTTCGCAAATCGCATCGATCAAGCAGAACGTCTTGCGCACGGAGGCCCGACGTTGGGCATCTCACCTGGAGGCCATCCTCTCCTCCGACGATCCGCAACGTGCCTGCGAAGAGGTGAGCCGTCTGCTTTCTCCAGGGCGCCGGGTGGTGACGGCAAACGCGTCGTAGGCATGCCCCGAGAAAAATCTACGCGGCGGTTGCGAAGGCTCCAAATGCTGTGCTACAGTCGTGGGCTTCGCTGATCAAGACAGGCAAGGCGAACGCCTTAAACGACTGAGAGCAGCGGAGAAAACGAAAGCGCGAAACGCTTGACAAGGTTTTCAAAAACATGTCAGAATCGCTCTCTCGGCTGAAAACAGAGATTCAAGCGAAAGCGGCAAATCAAAGTGGTCAGCAGAAAAGAATAAAGCCTAGCGGTTGACAAGGTTATTAGAATCAAGTCATAATCGCAGACTTAGCTGATAACTGCAAACGCAGCAGCAACTACCGAAAGGTAGCGCCGAAAGGCGGCTCTTTAAAAACTAACAGCCGATAAGTGTGGACGTTTGAAGGCGAGTGCCAAGACGATCCAGGGAAGCCTGGAAAGTCAAGGTCTCATGGACCTTAAACGCTCACAGAAAACAGTATGAACTTTATGCAAATAAAGTTCCTATCAATTCTTTGAGTAATTTTATCAAGATCGAACTGAAGAGTTTGATCCTGGCTCAGATTGAACGCTGGCGGCATGCCTTACACATGCAAGTCGAACGGCAGCACGGGAGCAATCCTGGTGGCGAGTGGCGAACGGGTGAGTAACATATCGGAACGTGCCCAGTAATGGGGGATAGCCCGGCGAAAGCCGGATTAATACCGCATACGACCTACGGGTGAAAGCGGGGGATCGCAAGACCTCGCGTTATTGGAGCGGCCGATATCAGATTAGCTTGTTGGCGGGGTAAAAGCCCACCAAGGCGACGATCTGTAGCTGGTCTGAGAGGACGACCAGCCACACTGGGACTGAGACACGGCCCAGACTCCTACGGGAGGCAGCAGTGGGGAATTTTGGACAATGGGCGCAAGCCTGATCCAGCCATGCCGCGTGTGGGAAGAAGGCCTTCGGGTTGTAAACCACTTTTGTCAGGGAAGAAACGGCTCTTACTAATATTAGGAGCTAATGACGGTACCTGAAGAATAAGCACCGGCTAACTACGTGCCAGCAGCCGCGGTAATACGTAGGGTGCAAGCGTTAATCGGAATTACTGGGCGTAAAGCGTGCGCAGGCGGCTTTGCAAGACAGATGTGAAATCCCCGGGCTCAACCTGGGAACTGCATTTGTGACTGCATGGCTAGAGTACGGTAGAGGGGGATGGAATTCCGCGTGTAGCAGTGAAATGCGTAGATATGCGGAGGAACACCGATGGCGAAGGCAATCCCCTGGACCTGTACTGACGCTCATGCACGAAAGCGTGGGGAGCAAACAGGATTAGATACCCTGGTAGTCCACGCCCTAAACGATGTCAACTGGTTGTTGGACGGCTTGCTGTTCAGTAACGAAGCTAACGCGTGAAGTTGACCGCCTGGGGAGTACGGCCGCAAGGTTGAAACTCAAAGGAATTGACGGGGACCCGCACAAGCGGTGGATGATGTGGTTTAATTCGATGCAACGCGAAAAACCTTACCTACCCTTGACATGTCTAGAAGTTACCAGAGATGGTTTCGTGCTCGAAAGAGAACTAGAACACAGGTGCTGCATGGCCGTCGTCAGCTCGTGTCGTGAGATGTTGGGTTAAGTCCCGCAACGAGCGCAACCCTTATCATTAGTTGCTACGCAAGGGCACTCTAATGAGACTGCCGGTGACAAACCGGAGGAAGGTGGGGATGACGTCAGGTCATCATGGCCCTTATGGGTAGGGCTACACACGTCATACAATGGCCGGTACAGAGGGCTGCCAACCCGCGAGGGGGAGCTAATCTCAGAAAACCGGTCGTAGTCCGGATCGCAGTCTGCAACTCGACTGCGTGAAGTCGGAATCGCTAGTAATCGCGGATCAGCTTGCCGCGGTGAATACGTTCCCGGGTCTTGTACACACCGCCCGTCACACCATGGGAGCGGGTTCTGCCAGAAGTAGTTAGCCTAACCGTAAGGAGGGCGATTACCACGGCAGGGTTCGTGACTGGGGTGAAGTCGTAACAAGGTAGCCGTATCGGAAGGTGCGGCTGGATCACCTCCTTTCTGGAAAATGCACTCAAATTTGAGCGCCCACTCTTATCGGCTGTAGTTGAACACAGCATGTGAACGTGACCCGGCTGAGCGCCGCAAGGCAAGTCGGACGATGCTTCACGAACAAAAAGTGAAGGGTCTGTAGCTCAGCTGGTTAGAGCACCGTCTTGATAAGGCGGGGGTCGTTGGTTCGAGTCCAACCAGACCCACCATCTTCACGATTTGGAATTCGGGGGATTAGCTCAGCTGGGAGAGCATCTGCTTTGCAAGCAGAGGGTCGTCGGTTCGATCCCGTCATCCTCCACCATTCACATTGAGATCGATTGCTGAAGCAAGTTGCATGAATTGCAGCTTGCTTCAGCGATTCGAAAGAATCGGCTGTTGTTCTTTAACAATTCGTAGAGTCGAAAATCAGAGTTGTCGGCTGAAAGCGCTGGTCTTGGTAAAGGGCCAGGCGCTCCGTCCAGCCGATGACGTTTTTGATTGCGTCAACAGAATTCAACTCGCGAAAGCAATTTCGAGAGCATTGAAGACGGCAAACGCGTAATACTCATATTGATAGACGGTCATTGACACCACGTTGAGTCTTGACCTGGCGAAAGTCGGGTCAGGGGTCAAAGTTATAGGGTCAAGTGACTAAGTGCATGTGGTGGATGCCTTGGCGATTACAGGCGACGAAGGACGTGATAGCCTGCGATAAGCTTCGGGGAGCTGGCAAATTAGCTTTGATCCGGAGATTTCCGAATGGGGAAACCCACCCTTAGGGGTATCGCATGATGAATACATAGTCATGCGAGGCGAACCGGGTGAACTGAAACATCTCAGTAGCTCGAGGAATAGACATCAACCGAGATTCCGAAAGTAGCGGCGAGCGAAATCGGAACAGCCTTGTACTCTTTAGCAATCGACATATCAGAACGGAATGGAAAGTCCGGCCATAGCGGGTGATAGCCCCGTATGAAAAATGACTTTTGTGGAACTAGGTGTACGACAAGTAGGGCGGGACACGTGACATCCTGTCTGAAGATGGGGGGACCATCCTCCAAGGCTAAATACTCGTAATCGACCGATAGTGAACTAGTACCGTGAGGGAAAGGCGAAAAGAACCCCGGGAGGGGAGTGAAATAGATCCTGAAACCGCATGCATACAAACAGTCGGAGCCTCCTTGCGGGGTGACGGCGTACCTTTTGTATAATGGGTCAGCGACTTACATTCAGTGGCAAGGTTAACCGAATAGGGAAGCCGTAGAGAAATCGAGTCCGAATAGGGCGTTCAGTCGCTGGGTGTAGACCCGAAACCAAGTGATCTATCCATGGCCAGGATGAAGGTGAGGTAACACTTACTGGAGGTCCGAACCGACTAATGTTGCAAAATTAGCGGATGAGCTGTGGATAGGGGTGAAAGGCTAAACAAACTTGGAAATAGCTGGTTCTCTCCGAAAACTATTTAGGTAGTGCCTCAAGTATTACCATCGGGGGTAGAGCACTGTTATGGCTAGGGGGTCATGGCGACTTACCAAACCATTGCAAACTCCGAATACCGATGAGTACAGCTTGGGAGACAGTGCACCGGGTGCTAACGTCCGGACACAAGAGGGAAACAACCCAGACCGCCAGCTAAGGTCCCCAAAATTGGCTAAGTGGGAAACGAAGTGGGAAGGCTAAAACAGTCAGGATGTTGGCTTAGAAGCAGCCATCATTTAAAGAAAGCGTAATAGCTCACTGATCGAGTCGTCCTGCGCGGAAGATGTAACGGGGCTAAGCCAGTTACCGAAGCTGCGGATGTGCGCGCAAGCGTACGTGGTAGGAGAGCGTTCTGTAGGCCTGTGAAGGTGGCTTGTGAAGGCTGCTGGAGGTATCAGAAGTGCGAATGCTGACATGAGTAGCGTTAAAGGGGGTGAAAAGCCCCCTCGCCGAAAGCGCAAGGTTTCCTACGCAACGTTCATCGGCGTAGGGTGAGTCGGCCCCTAAGGCGAGGCAGAGATGCGTAGCTGATGGGAAACAGGTCAATATTCCTGTACCGATATGTAGTGCGATGTGGGGACGGAGAAGGTTAACTCAGCCGGGTGTTGGATGTCCCGGTTCAAGCGTGTAGTCATACCCTTTAGGCAAATCCGGAGGGTTTAGATGAGGCGTGATAACGAGGAGGCTTGCCTCTGAAGTGAGTGATACCCTGCTTCCAGGAAAAGCCACTAAGCTTCAGCTACATACGACCGTACCGCAAACCGACACTGGTGCGCGAGATGAGTATTCTAAGGCGCTTGAGAGAACTCTGGAGAAGGAACTCGGCAAATTGACACCGTAACTTCGGAAGAAGGTGTGCCTTTAGTAGGTGATCCATTTACTTGGTGAGCCCAATGAGGCCGCAGAGAATCGGTGGCTGCAACTGTTTATTAAAAACACAGCACTCTGCAAAGACGAAAGTCGACGTATAGGGTGTGACGCCTGCCCGGTGCTGGAAGATTAAATGATGGGGTGCAAGCTCTTGACTGAAGTCCCAGTAAACGGCGGCCGTAACTATAACGGTCCTAAGGTAGCGAAATTCCTTGTCGGGTAAGTTCCGACCTGCACGAATGGCGTAATGATGGCCACACTGTCTCCTCCAGAGACTCAGCGAAGTTGAAATGTTTGTGATGATGCAATCTCCCCGCGGAAAGACGGAAAGACCCCATGAACCTTTACTGTAGCTTTACATTGGACTTTGAACAGATCTGTGTAGGATAGGTGGGAGGCTTTGAAGCGGTGCCGCTAGGTGTCGTGGAGCCAACGTTGAAATACCACCCTGGTGTGTTTGAGGTTCTAACCTTGGCCCGTTATCCGGGTTGGGGACAGTGTATGGTGGGCAGTTTGACTGGGGCGGTCTCCTCCCAAAGCGTAACGGAGGAGTTCGAAGGTACGCTAGCCACGGTCGGAAATCGTGGTGATAGTGCATTGGCATAAGCGTGCTTGACTGCGAGACTGACAAGTCGAGCAGGTACGAAAGTAGGACAAAGTGATCCGGTGGTTCTGTATGGAAGGGCCATCGCTCAACGGATAAAAGGTACTCTGGGGATAACAGGCTGATACCGCCCAAGAGTTCATATCGACGGCGGTGTTTGGCACCTCGATGTCGGCTCATCTCATCCTGGGGCTGTAGCCGGTCCCAAGGGTATGGCTGTTCGCCATTTAAAGAGGTACGTGAGCTGGGTTTAAAACGTCGTGAGACAGTTTGGTCCCTATCTTCCGTGGGCGCTGCAAGATTGAGAGAGCCTGCTCCTAGTACGAGAGGACCGGAGTGGACGCACCTCTGGTGTATCGGTTGTCACGCCAGTGGCATTGCCGAGTAGCTAAGTGCGGAAGAGATAACCGCTGAAAGCATCTAAGCGGGAAACTCGTCTCAAGATGAGTCTTGCCGGGGCCTTGAGCCCCCTGAAGGGTCGTTCGAGACCAGGACGTTGATAGGCTGGGTGTGGAAGCGCAGTAATGCGTTAAGCTAACCAGTACTAATTGCCCGTGAGGCTTGACCCTATAACTTTGACTTGACCGTCAAATAGGGGTTTTACGCTGTACCGTTCTTCGATTGAATTCGGTGCGCAATCAAAAATTCTGATTCCCAGTTGTGATGATCACAGCCGGGCGACTCTGCGAATTGGCCGTCTTGCGCTTTGTATGAGCGCCAAGATGGTGACCGGTTAAGCCTGATGACCATAGCGAGGTGGTCCCACTCCTTCCCATCCCGAACAGGACAGTGAAACGCCTCAGCGCCGATGATAGTGCGGGTTCCCGTGTGAAAGTAGGACATTGTCAGGCTACTATTAGAAAAGCCCTCGTCGAAAGACGAGGGCTTTTTGCTTTTGTGCCCCGGTAGTTCAGTTGGCGACTAGTCGTCGTGAATATGATTTCCGTTGATGCGAATGGCAGAAGAAGCTGCGAGTTCGCTGATCAGTGCACTTGACCATTCGAGAAACGGCATCTCGGCAAAATGTCGCTCGTGCGTCAGGCGCATGAATCTCGTCTCGAGCATCCACTGGATAAGTTGGTCGCGTTCAGCTTCCCTGACTTCAAGCATGTGAAACTTGATCAGGACTTTCGCGGCGTGCCGCGAATGCCTTGCGGGATCGGAAAGAAAGCCATTCAACCGCTGGTGCGCCCGACCCAGCGCGGCCGCCATGCCTTGGAACGGGGAGCCGTGACCCGGGATGACCCAATCGACGTCGAGTCCTGCCAGGCGATCTAGCGTTTGTCGCACGGTCTCGAACGCCGTGATCCCTTCGATCTCCGGAAACACGACGCCAAAGCCGTTCTGCCACAGCGCGTCGGCAGAAATCAGCAGCTTCATGTCAGGTTGGTACAGCACCACCGACGCGGGATCGTGGCCTGGTGCGGCGATCACCCTCCAGGGATAAGGACCGAGGCGGATCTCGTCGCCATCGCGGATCGCCCCCATCCTGCTGAACCTCGGACATGTCTGGCCAGTGTCGCGATAGGTCAACGCTGCTTCGTCCCATCGATCGACCTTGTCCACCTCGCCGCTCGGCACGTCGATCGCGCAATCGAACTCGCCCTGCAGGGCCGCGTTGCCACCGCAATGATCCGAGTGCAGGTGGGTGTTCACGACGCGGGCCAAGGGTCGATCCTCGAGGGCTGCTCTGACCAGTGCGACCGTCTGTGCGGCGTGGGTCACATAGCCGGTATCGACAAGTACGGGCTCCTGCGTCGAGCCACCCGGGAACAGGACATTGTTGGAGGACAGCCAACCGCGCTCGAATACGCGTAACCCGGCGCGAGCGAAGACCTCATTCATCGGGCGGTGTGCGAGACATCGGAGTACATGCGATGCATCGTATCGCTATCGGCGCCCGTGCCGTTCAAGGAAGACGCGCCAACGCGTCGGTCATGCCGGCACCTTCGGAGCTGGTCGCGGATGCGGCAAACAGCGCCGAAGCGAGCGCCCGCTCGCGGGTTCGGACAATGGATATGAAGTCTTGTGCACCCTGCATCGCGCGAAAAGTGTCGAACCCCGTCTCGAGAAAATGCTGGAGCTCGGCCAGGCCAGCGGCGCGCGCCGGGCCGCGCATCAGCCGCAGGCTGTTTCGCAGCAAAGGGCGACGCGTGAAGCGATCCAATCGCTCGGCCACGTCAAGTGTCAGCGCGATCTGCCGCTCGCGCGCCTCGGGGTGCGCTGTCTGCTGCCAGGCTCGGACATACGACGCGCCGTTGACATCCACGCCTTCGTCGACATGCTCGCCCATGCGCGTGTCGAGGCTCTCCGACAGCGCATGCAGTTCGGCCAGCGTGGCCACGGTCGAGACGATCTCCCTGGGGAACAACTTCACCAGCGCCGGTACGACGCGTGCGAACTGAGCGTCGCGGCGGGTGAAGTCACTCGGCCCGTACAACTCGTCGAGAAAAAATCTGGACGCGGCGCCGTACCGGGCGCTGTTCAGCAGGTCGGCGTAGGTGTGCGAGAAACGGCGCTGTTGATAGGCCTTCACCAGAACCACGCGATCGTGCAAGCCCGGCGCCGTCGATCGCTTTCGACGTTCAGCCTCCACTTCGTGCAGGTGAGCAAGGATGGTGGCCGCCGAGTTGGTCATGCGCGATGGGATTCTCACTGGGGAGAGGCGTCTACTGTACCGAGCCTGCCTATGCCCGACCGACGCTAGCATGCCCAATGCTCGCGCGTCTGCAGAAACTCATCACCGCGGGCCTGTTCGGGGCCGCTCTCGGCTGGGCCGTGTTTTGGGCCAGGGCGGGTCACCCGGGGTGGGCCGCCGGCGGTGCCTTGGCCATCGTGCTCGGGTACGCGCTGTTCCTGGCCGCCGAGTTCGCGATGCTGTACGTCGTCCAGCACGCCGAGGCAGCGCCGCGCGCCGCCTTGCGCGAGGTCTGGCGGGCCTGGTGCGGCGAGGTGGTGACGGCGCCGCGCGTGTTCCTGTGGCGCCAGCCGTTCCGATCGCGCGCCGAGCCTGATCACCTGCCGCCGGGCACGGGTCGCCGCGGCCTGGTCCTGGTGCACGGCTTCTTCTGCAATCGCGGCCTCTGGAATCCTTGGATGCGGGCGCTGCGGGCACGAGGCATCCCTTTCGTCGCGGTCAACCTCGAGCCGGTGTTCGGCTCGATCGAGCACTATGCCGACATCATCGAGGCGGCGGTCGCTCGCGTCGAGGCGACGACCGGGCGACCGCCGGTGGTGGTCGGCCACAGCATGGGGGGCGTCGCGATCCGGGCCTGGCTGGCGCGCTTCAACGCAGACACACGCGTGCACCACGTCGTCACGATCGGCACGCCGCACCATGGGACCTGGCTGGCGCGCTTCGGGCACACCACCAACGGGCGGGAGATGCGCCACCGCGGCGCCTGGATTGTCGACCTCGCGTCGCGCGAGCCGGCGGAGCGCTACGCAAAGTTCACCTGCTATTTCGGCAACTGCGACAACATCGTGTTCCCGTCATCCGCCGCCGTGCTCACCGGCGCCGAGAACGTGCACGTCCCGGCCACGGCGCATGTCCAGATGGCCTTCAGCCCCGTGGTCTTCGCGGGCGCGTTGCGCTGGTTGGGCTGAGCGGGAGGCGCTCGTCAGGTGACGCTCAGCGCAGCCGTTTGTCGACGGTGCACGGGTAATCGCCGGTCGCGAGCGCCGACTCCGCGCCGGCCGCCTGCGCGTAGATGCCCGCCGCGCTGGCCAGAATCGTCATCGTCAAGACGCCGCGCGCAAGAACCTGAACCATTCGAGCTCCGGTGGGCGATCGATTAACGGGGCGATGCCGGCTCGTCCTTCAGCACCCCGCGCCGCACCTGGTCGAGCTCGATGCTCTCGAACAACGCGCGAAAGTTGCCTTCGCCGAACCCCTGGTCGCCCTTGCGCTGGATGATCTCAAAGAAGATCGGCCCGATGACGGTCTGCGTGAAGATTTGCAGCAGCAGCTCGTTGGGTGCGCCCAGGTGCGTCGCGCCGTCGATCAGGATGCGCAGCCGTTTCAGTTCGTCCAGGTTCTCGCCGTGGTGGGGCAAGCGGCGCTCTATCAGGTCGTAGTAGGTCGCGATCGTGTCCTGGAAGGCGACGCCTTGCCGCTTCATGCCGTCGACGGTCGCGTAGATGTCGTCCGTGCCCATTGCGATGTGCTGGATGCCTTCGCCGTGGTACAGGTCGAGGTACTCGGCGATCTGGCTCTTGTCGTCCGAGCTCTCGTTGATCGGGATGCGGATCTTCCCGCACGGGCTCGTCATCGCTTTGCTCTTCAGGCCGGTCAGCTTGCCCTCGATGTCGAAGTAGCGCACTTCGCGGAAGTTGAACAGGCGCTCGTAGAAGTCGGCCCACTCCTTCATGCGGCCGCGATGGACGTTGTGGGTGAGGTGGTCGATGTAGGTCAGTCCGCAACCTGGCGGATTGGCCTGGGCGCCCTCGATCGGCACGAAATCGACGTCGTAGATGCTGATGTTGCCGATCGCGCCGGGCGCCGCACCGTCCTTCCCATGCCAGCGGTCGACGAAGTAGATCAGGCTGTCGCCGATGCCCTTGATCGCCGGGATGTTGAGCTCCATCGGCCCGGTGTGGTTGTCGAAGCCCCACGCGCCGAGCTCGAGCGCACGCTCGTAGGCCTGCTTGGCGTCCTTCACGCGGAACGCCATCGCGCACACGCTCGGCCCGTGCTGGCGCGCGAAGCGCTGCGCGAACGAGTTCGGCTCGGCGTTGATGATGAAGTTGACCTCGCCCTGGCGGTACAGCGTGACCTTTTTGGTCCGGTGCTTCGCGATCGCGGTGAACCCCATTGTCACGAAAAGCTCGCCGAGCGCGACCGGATCCGGCGCGGCGTACTCGACGAACTCGAATCCGTCGGTTCCCATCGGGTTGTCCCAGGGCGTGAATTGCATGATCTGTCCCGTCGCGTGGTCGATGCAGGACTGTAGGTTCGGCCGGCCGCAGCTTTTCTGCAAGTTTCCGCCTCGATCGCGGCGGCCGCGCATGAAACATGCAAAATGTTGAGCATGGAAACCGGAGAACAGCTGGATGCGATCGATCGACGCATCCTTCGGGCGCTGCAGGCGGACGGGCGCATGATCTACGACGCGCTGGCTGCGCAGGTCAGCCTGTCCCCTTCGGCGACCCTGCGGCGGGTCAAGCGGCTGGAGGAGTCGGGGGTGATCGCCGGGTATGTGGCGCTCGTCTCGCCCGAGCGCGTCGGTCTTAGCCTCACGGCCTACCTGAACGTGCGGCTCGAAAAACATGCCGAGATCCACAAGCGCACGCCGATGGACCTGTTCCGTGCGTCGGTCCAAGCGTGGCCCGAGGTCGTCGAATGCGCGGCGCTGACCGGCGAGATGGACTTCCTGCTGCGCGTCGTCGTCCAGGACATGGCGCACTATTCGCGCTTCATCATGGACACGCTGCTCAAGCACCCGAGCGTGCAGGATTGCAAGACCAGCTTCGTCCTCGATCGCGTCAAGAACACGACCGCCATGCCGGTCTGAGGGCCGGCCGGGCGGCCGGCCCTGCGCTTCAGCGGTCCGACTCGGCCAGCCCGCGGTAGACCAACGCGCCCAGCACCGCGCCCACGATCGGCGCGATCCAGAAGAGCCACAACTGCGCGATCGCCCAGTCGCCGACGAACAGCGCGACGCCAGTGCTGCGAGCCGGGTTGACCGAGGTGTTGGTCACCGGGATGCTGATCAGGTGGACCAGCGTCAAGCCCAGACCGATCGCCAGCGGCGCGAAGCCGGCCGGCGCGCGCCTGTCGGTCGCGCCCATGATGACGATCAGGAACATCATCGTCATCACGACCTCGCAGACCAGTGCCGCGACCAGCGAATACTTGCCGGGCGAGTGCTCGCCGAAGCCGTTCGACGCGAAGCCGCCGGCGGTGCTGAAGTCGGCCTTCCCGCTGGCGATCAGGTACAGCACGCCGCCGGCGACGGCTGCCCCGAGCACCTGGGCGACGATGTAGGGAAGCAACTTGCTGCCTTCGAAGCGGCCGCCGGCCCACAGGCCGATCGACACCGCCGGGTTGAGGTGGCAACCGGAGATGTGGCCGATGGCATAGGCCATCGTCAGTACCGTCAAGCCGAAGGCGAGCGCGACGCCCGCAAAGCCGATGCCGAACCCGGGAAACGCCGCGGCCAACACCGCGCTGCCGCAGCCTCCGAGCACCAGCCAGAAGGTTCCAAAAAACTCCGCGCCATAGGCCTTCATCGTCACACTCCTCGTTGGTTGATTTAGGCGGCGGACTCTGCCACCGGGCCGGGCGGCGAACCAGCGCTTGTCAACGAAGGAGTGCGATCTTCAGCGTCGGAGGGACGTAAAAGCGACAGCGGATCGCGCACGCGTGCGCGAATGCCGCGGCGAGATTCAGATTTCGCGGACGAACTCCATGGCTGCCGCCGGTGACAGGTTCAGCAGGTCGGCGATGTCGTCCACATCGTCCGGAATCGCCGCGTTGTCCCAACCGCTTGCGGTGTGTCGCGCAAGCCGCAGCGCCAGCGCGACGCTGCGCACGCTGGGCGTGTCCGCGTGACGGTCGTCGTTGATGCGGATCAGCAATTCCGGTAGTCGCCATGCCTTCATCAGCGCCTGCTGGAGATCGGCAAGCTCGATGTTCAGCAGAGCGTGCTGTGCCACGCTGGAGCGCAGCGTCGAATCGGCCCGCTGCGCGTCCCGGATCTGCAGCGCCAATGCCGGAGCGTGGCACCACAACAGCATCTCGGCGAAGTCGTGCAGCAGCGCCGCGGCATGGATGACCGCGGCGTCGTGGTCCATGCGGTGCACGGCGAAGCCGAGCGCGAAATTCGCGCCGCGGTGCGCGCGCCGAATCGTGTCCGTCAGGCCGTCCAGCGCCAACGGGACATGGGCGAGGCGGTCTTCGACCGTGGGCTGCGGACCGAACGCCCGGAAGAACGGCGAGATGCCCATCATCACCAGTGCCGAGGTGACCGTCTCGACATCGGTCACGACGCGTTCGCTGCGGTTCGTCGCCACATGCGCGAGGACCTTCAAGGTCATCAACGGGTCGTTCGAAATCATCTCGCCGGTGCTGTTCGCGTCGACATCGTCCTCGTTCGCGCGTAATGCTTCCAGCGCGTTGGCCGTCTGCGCGAGCACCGGAATCTCGGCGGCGCGGAAGTGCGCCGTCCAGGCGGCCAGATCGGGCAGCGCCCGGGTCAGCTGGCCGTGCGGAAAGTGGGAGTCCGGCATGGATGTGGTCGAGTGGCGTTGACTCTCATATCGGAACGCACAGCCCTTGCTTGAGGCGACCCGTCAGACCTTGAGCATGTGCCCTTCGGCGGGATTGGTGCGGCCCTCCAGCAAGGCGGCATACACCGCTTCGATTGCCGCGCGGCCCTCGCCGCGCACGACATGCAGCCAGGGTGGCTGCGCGCTCGTGACCGGCTGCATGAAGGCCGACCACGCGGCGCCCAGCCGCTGCTGCAGCCCGGCAGGGCCCCAGTCGGCGTTGCGCTTCTTGACCTGCGCCGGTGCGAAGAACAAGGTCGGTCGAGGCCCCGGCAGGCCCTTGCCGCTGCCGAGCTCATCCCAGTGCGTGCCGCCGACCGAGCAGCTGTATGCGAGCGCGCCGGCGAGGTGCGTGTGGATGGCGCTGCGCAAGCCGACGCTGCCGCTGAAATCGACGTAGACCGACGGGACCTCGGACGCCAGCGATGTCACCTCGTCGTAGGTCAGAACGTCGTCGTAGCAGCCCAGCGCGCGCGTGAACGCCAAGTTCGCCGGTGAGGTGAGCCCGATCACGCGCACCGCGCCCGCGCGCCGTGCCACACAGGAAGCCGTGCCGTACGCTGTCTTGCTCGATGCGCTGGACAGGATCACGTTGCGGGCGCCGAAGAATGCGTTGTCAGCCAGGAAGTCGTCGATCAGGAACGAGGTCGTGAACAGCGGCCGGAACAACGCCTGCTCGGCCTCGTGTGCCGCGCTGTACGCCGGATCGGCACTGCAGCGCAGATAGTGGTTGTAGACCGCGTGCAATTCGCGCCGATGCGTTGCGCCGTCGAAGAAGCCGGCGTCGCCGACCCGCGCCGGCTGCAGCACGACGTTGTCCGCAATCGGCCAGTAACCGTAGAAGCGTTCGCCGACCGCGACGCCGTCGCAGCGCGACTCGGCCACATCGGCGAAGCCCCAGACCGGGATGCAGCCGGTCGCCGCGTCGCCGGTCGGGAAGAACCCCCAGTAGTTCATCGCGTCGCCGAAGGCCGCATAGGTGATGTTGTTCGCAGTCAGCGCGAAGCCGTCGATCGCGAAGCGGACCTCGCCTTCCTGCAAGGGGGCGGGTTCGCGCTGTGTCCAGCGTGACTGCGCGAGCTTCTGGCGCTCGACGACGAAGGTGGTGGTCATCTGCGGGGTCTCCGGTGGACGCGGTCGTGTGCCGCACGCCTTCTTGCGTTGGTCTTAGCATGCAGTATCGCGTCTCCGGAGATTCCATGAACAGCGTCGTCCTGCCTGACGGAAGCGCCTGGCCCGCGCTCGGCCTTGGCACGTGGCACATGGGCGAGTCGGCGCGCACGCGCGCCGCCGAGATCGCCGCCGTGCGACTGGCGCTCGAGATCGGCTACCGCGTGATCGACACCGCCGAGATGTATGGCGACGGCGGCGCCGAGGACGTCGTGGGAGAAGGCGTGGCCGAGGCGCTGCGCACCGGCGGTGTCGCGCGCGACGAGTTGTTCATCGTCAGCAAGGTCTATCCGCACAACGCCAGCCGAGCCGGCGTCGCGGCAGCTTGCGAGCGCAGCCGGCGCCGATTGCGACTGGACCGGATCGACCTGTATCTGCTGCACTGGCCCGGGCCTCATCCACTGAACGAGACCGTCGCGGGCTTCCAGGCGCTGCAGGTGGACGGCCACATCCGGCACTGGGGCGTCAGCAACTTCGACACTTCGGAGATGCAGGCGCTGGCCGCGGTGCCCGGGGGCGCGACGTGCAGCGCGAATCAGGTCTATCACTCGCTGACCGAGCGTGGGGCCGAGTTCGATCTTCTGCCTTGGCTGCGCGAGCGCTCGATGCCGATGATGGCCTACTGCCCGCTGGACCAGGGCGGCCTGGTCGACGAGCGGGTGTTGCGCGAGGTCGGTGAGCGGTACGGTGCCACGCCCTCCCAGGTGGCGCTGGCCTGGTCGATGGGAAGGACCGGCGTGATGGCCATTCCCAAGGCGGTGCGCGAGGCGCACCTGCGCGAGAACTTCGCGTCGGCGTCGCTCGTGTTGACGGCAGACGATCTCGCGACGATCGAGCGCCGCTTCCCGATGCCGCGCCGCAAGCAGCCGTTGGCGATGCGCTGAGCGCCAGGACGGCGGGCGGCGCACCGGTGCCGGTGCGCCGCCCGCCGTCGGGTCACAGACGTTGCACGCCGCTCACGAAGCCGACGAGCTTGCCGTCCACGTAGAGCGCCCCCTCGGGCGCGCCCGCTTCGGCGTAGAACTCGAGCTGCGGGGCGGGTCGCGCGACGCGGCCCGCCGGAACGGCCAACCGGCGCGAGAGCCGCGCGAGGGCCGCGCTGGCGCCCCGCAGGCCGATCGCCACGAGGCGGACCGCTGCTTCGCGGGCGGGGCGGGGCGCTTCGAGGGCGCCGGCGCGGAGGTATTTCAGGCTCGACATGGTGATGTCCTTCAGGGCTTGCGCGGGTCGGCCGCGCAGGGGTCACGGGCTGTGCTGTTTCATTTGGTCCAGTTCGCGCTTCAGCGACCGGCCACCTTGCTGGCGCATCGAGCGGCCACCGGGTTGGTGGCTGCCGGCACGGCGGAATCGGGCGTGCGCGATCAGCGGGTTGCGGGGCTTGCGAGCGGTGACGTTGATCTTCATGAGGTTCTCCTGGTGAATTGCCGCATGACGGCCGGAAAGCAAAACGGCCCGGGGCGTGGAACGCAACCCGGGCCGTCGACGCTGCAGCGTCGGAAGCGACGTCTCAGCGTGGTGGCGGACCAGGCGGCGCGCGGTGCGCTCCGATGACCGACTGCGAATTCATCGACGACGCGCCCATCCCTGGCGCGCGGCGCAGGGGCCTGGAGACGGTCGATGCATTGATGAAGGTCATGAACTTCGAATGGGGTGGATCGATGGGTGTCGTCGGCAGCGGCTCGTGTCGACTTGCGCAAATGATAAACGTTTGATTATCTTGCGCAAGGGGTGTTGCGCAGATTTTTCAACGGGTGTCGCGCGCCTGCCGCGCGGCGGCGCCTCAGCGCTTGGACTTCAGCGGCTTGACCGCCGCCTGAGTCTTGCTCCACAGGTCGAGGCCGTCGTCCGGCGGCGGCGCGGGCTGGGCGGCGGTCGCAGGCTTCGCCGGTGCCGTCGACGTGAGCACCTCGCCGAGCAGGTCGAGCAACCGCGTTCGCGCGCGCTGCGGGTGGCGCCGGTAGTAGGTCAGCACGAGGCCGACGATGAAGCGCTCGTCGTCGTCCTGCGGCACGTTGTGCTCGGCGTCGCGGTTCGCGATGGAAGGCGCCGCCGCCACGGGGACGGTGCGGGCGCCGACCTGCGGCGCGTTCGCCCACTCGTGCGCGCTGTGGCGTTCGTCCATCCAGCCCGGCGGCTTCTTGCACAGCTGCTCGAACTGCCGCGCCAGCCGCTCGCCGATCTGGCGCGAGCGCCCCTTGATCTGGCTCCAGTAGCTCGGCTGAATCTGCAGCCGCTCGGCGAAGCGGCCTTCGAGGCCGCGCAACGTCGCCGCGTCGGCATGCTTGACGGTCGCGTGCACGAACTCGTCGAAGAGGATCAGGGCGTTCGCGAGGCGAATCTGGGCGACATCGCGCGGGCCGGAATTCATGTGTCAGATGATAAAGCGCCGTTGACCACCTCCGAGGCCGGGGTCCCTCGGCCCTTCGGGGAGAATCCGCGCTCTGTCTTTCCCTCCAGGACGCGCTCGATGACCACGCTCGGAACCCCGCTCTCACCCCACGCCACCAAGGTCATGCTGCTCGGCAGCGGCGAACTCGGCAAGGAGGTGCTGATTGCACTCCAGCGGCTGGGCGTCGAGACGATCGCCGTCGACCGCTACCCCAACGCGCCGGGCCAGCAGGTGGCGCATCACGCGCGGACGATCACGATGAGCGATCCGGCGCAGTTGAAGGCGTTGATCGAGGCCGAGCGCCCGCTGCTCGTGGTGCCCGAGATCGAAGCCATCGCCACGCCGATGCTCGAGGAACTCGAGGCCGCCGGGGTCGTGCGCGTGATCCCGACGGCGCGGGCCGCGCGGCTGACCATGGACCGCGAGGGCATCCGTCGCCTCGCTTCGGAGACACTGGGGCTGCCGACCAGCCCGTACCGCTTCTGCGATTCGATGGCCGAGTTGCAGGCGGCCATCGATGAGGGCATCGGCTATCCGTGCATCGTCAAGCCGGTGATGAGCAGTTCGGGAAAGGGCCAGAGCCGGCTCGACGGACCGGTCGACGTCGCCAAGGCGTGGGACTACGCGATGGCCGGTGGCCGCGTCAGCCGCGGTCGGGTGATCGTCGAAGGCTTCATCGACTTCGACTACGAGATCACGCTGCTGACGGTGCGCGCGCTCGGTGCCGACGGTCGAGTCGAGACGCAGTTCTGCGCGCCGATCGGCCACGTCCAGGTGGCCGGCGACTACGTCGAGAGCTGGCAGCCGCATCCGATGAACGCCGCCGCGCTCGAGCGTGCCCAGGCGATCGCGCGGGCCGTGACCGACGACCTGGGCGGGCAGGGCCTGTTCGGGGCCGAATTGTTCGTGAAGGGCGACGAGGTCTGGTTCAGCGAGGTCTCGCCGCGCCCGCACGACACCGGCATGGTGACGATGATCACGCAATGGCAGAACGAGTTCGAGCTGCATGCCCGCGCGATCCTCGGGCTGCCGGTCGACACCGCGTTGAAGAGCCCAGGCGCGAGCGCCGTGATCTATGGCGGCGTCGACGCCCAAGGGCTGGTGTTCGACGGCATTGACGCCGCGCTGCGCATCCCGAACAGCGAGCTGCGCCTGTTCGGCAAGCCCGAGAGCTTCGCGAAGCGCCGCATGGGCGTCGCGCTGGTGCACGACGCCGATGTCGAGCTGGCGCGGCAGCGCGCGAAGCAGGCGGCCGCATGCGTGAAGCCGCGCGTGCCCTGAGCGGTTCTGCCGGCCTTTGATGCGCCTCGACAACTTGGGTGCGGCTTCGCACCGGTAGAAAGTCGCGCCAACGGCGCGCACTTCGCCGCCGCCCGCAAGACCGGGCACGGCTCGCTACGCTGCCGGGTTCGGTGGGTTCGGCACGCAGGTGCGCGGCCGCGGGACCGGGGAGGCGACATGACGGTGCAGGATGGTGGGCTTTGGATCGGGCTGGGGCTCGCATTGGGCGCGATCGCGGGGAGCTGGGTGACGCTCTGGACCGTCGGCGTCCGCCACGCCGCCGCGGTGCGGCGCCTGCGCGACGACTTCCAGCGTCGGTCGGACACGTCGGCCAACCAGTTTCGCATCGTCCAGCTGCGGTCGCAGACCGAACTCGAACAACTGCGCCAAGGCTTCCAGCGCCAATTGGCCAGCGCCAGCGACGAGCCGCGTGCGGCCCTTGCGCGCGCCGAAGCGCGCCTGCGCGCCGCCTACGACGAGATCGACCGGCTCCGCCGCGCCCAGGCCCACGAGACGACGGTCCCGGCCGGCCTCGGCGACGGCTTCGCCGCGACGCGTCCGATGGTCGAGGGGATGTAGCGCCGACGCGGCGCGCTCAATCCTCGTCCTTGGCCTGATAGCGGCTCGTCAGGGCCGCCTGCGCCGACGGCGGCACCGGCTCGTAGTGGCTCATCTCGAGCGTGTACCGGCCCTGGCCGCCCGTCATGCCGTTCAGCCGGGCCTGGTAGTTGGTGAGCTCCGACAAAGGCGCCTGCCCGCTGACGACGATCGCGCCGCCGGCGAGCGACTGCGTCGCGCTGACCTGGCCGCGCTTGGCGGACAGGTCGCCCGTCACGTCGCCCATGCTGTGTTCGGGCGCGGTGATCTCGACCTTGACGATGGGCTCCAGCACGATCGGGCTGGCCTTCTTCACCGCGTCGATGAACGCCTTGCGGCCGGCGGTGGCGAACGCGATGTCCTTGGAGTCGACCGAATGCGACTTGCCGTCGTAGACGATCACCCGCACGTCGCGCAGCGGATGGCCGGCGATCACGCCGGTGTCGAGCACCGAGCGCACGCCTTTTTCGACGGCCGGGATGAACTGCGTCGGGATCGTGCCGCCCTTGACCTGGTCGACGAACTCGAACCCGGCGCCGCGCTCCAGCGGTTCGATGCGCAGGAACACCTCGCCGAACTGGCCGGCGCCGCCGCTCTGCTTCTTGTGGCGGTGGTGGCCCTCGGCCGGCAAGGTCACCGTCTCGCGGTAGGCGATGCGTGGCGGCCGGGTCACGACCTCGCACTTGTAGACCTCGGTCATCCGCTCGAGCAACGTGCGCAGGTGCAGCTCGCCGAGGCCATAGACGACGGTCTCGTTGGTCGTGGCGACGTGCTCGACCTTCAGGCACGGGTCCTCGTCGACCAGCTTCTGCAGGATCTCCCACATGCGCTGCTCGTCGCCGCGGCGCTTCGGCTCGATCGCCAGGCCGTGCACCGGCACCGGGAACGGCAGCGGGCGCAGGTGCAGGTGGTCGTCCTCGGCGGCGTCGTGCAGCACCGCGTCGAAATGCATCTCGTCGACCTTGGCCACGGCGCAGATGTCGCCCGGCACGCCGCGCGCCACCTCGACGTGATCCTTGCCCTGCAGCATGAACAGGTGGCCGACCTTGAACGGCTTGCGGCCGTCGCCGATGTAGAGCTGGCTGTCCTTCGTGACCGTGCCCTGGTGGATCCGGAAGACGCCCATCTTGCCGACGTACGGGTCGACCGTGACCTTGAAGACGTGCGCGATCACGTGCTGATCCGGGTCGGTCTGCGCGTGCAGTTCGGTCGCGTCGGCCCCTTCGCCCTTCAGGAATTGCGGCGGGTTGCCCTCGGCCGGGTTCGGCAGCAGCGCCTCGATCACGTCGAGCAGCTCGGCCACGCCGGCCCCGTTGCGGGCCGAGACGAAGCAGATCGGGATCAGGTGACCCTGGCGAAGGGCCTCTTCGAGCGGCGCGTGGAGCTCGCGCGGATCGACGTCGCCGTCCTCGAGGTAGCGCTCGACGAACGCCGGGTCGACCTCGACCACCTGTTCCACGAGCGCCCGGTGCGCCGCTTCGACGCTCGAGAAATCGGCCTCGCCCGAGGGGTTGAAGAAGCAGTCGACGACCTTCGTGCCGCCTGCGGCCGGCAGGTTCAGCGGCAGGCATTCCTTGCCGAAGGCCGCCTGGATCTGCTCGACCAGTGCCGCCAGGTCCACGCCTGCCGTGTCGATCTTGTTGACGATCACCATCCGGCACAGGCGCCGGCCGGCTGCCCACTCCATCATGCGGGCGCTCATCACCTCGATGCCGGTGGCGGCGTTGATCACGATGGCGGCGGTGTCGACGGCTTCGAGCGCGGTCATCGACTGGCCGATGAAGTCGGCATACCCGGGCGTGTCGATCAGGTGCACGCGCGTGCCGCGGTGCGTCAAATGCAGCACCGAGGCGTTCAGCGAGTGCTGCGCGCGCCGCTCCATCGGGTCGAAGTCGCTGACGGTGCTGCCGCGCTCCAGGCTGCCGATGGCGCCGATCGATCCGGCCTGGCACAACAGCGCCTCCGCCAGGCTGGTCTTGCCACCGCCCGTCTGGCCGACGAGCGCGAGGGTCCGGATCGCCTGGATCGCGGGGCTGGGGCTGGTTGTCGGCATGGCGCGCTCCTGGGGGAAGGGCGGCGCTCGCGGTCCGATCGCATCGCGTGCCCCGGGCTGGGCTTGCTGGTGTGACAAACAGCCTAAGGGATCGCACCGCGCGAGGCAATCCGGGCTGTCCTCGGCGCCAGGCATCGCCCGCTGGCTAAAATCTTGAGTTTACATTCGGTAACTGGTACGTCATGGCCCTTTCGATCGCGCTGCCGACCCGACGTGCCCTGCCAGCGCGGGAAGTGACCCCGCACCAGGCGCTCCTCTTCGCGCTCGGCATGGTGGTGGTGTGGGCCGTGTGGGCCGGCTACTTCAACACGGCCCAGTTCGGCGACAACATCGAGCAGTTCAACTGGGCGCAGAGCCTCGAGCTCGGCTATCACAAGCACCCGCCACTGCCGTCCTGGGCATTGGGGTCGGTCATCAGGCTGTTCGGGGCGTCGGTCTACTGGGCCTATCTGCTGGCCACGCTGTGCCTGCTCGGCACGGCGCTGCTCACGTGGCAGATCGGGCGCGAACTCGTCGGCGAGCGCGCTGCCGCAGCGGCGATCGTGCTGTGGGGGTTGAACATGACATTCTCGCAGCGCGTGCAGCTCTACAACCACAACACCGTGCTGGTGCTGTTCATGGCTGCCAGCACCTGGTTCGCGATGCGGGCGAGCCGCGCTCGGCGCGACGCGCCGCTGTGGTGGCTGGCCACCGGGCTGGCGGCCGGCGCGGCGACGCTGTCCAAGTACCAGGCGCTGGTGCCCCTGGCCGGGCTGCTCTTCGCGCTGGTTGCCTCCGGCCGGGTGCGGCACCGGTCGCAATGGGGCGGCTTGCTGTTCGCCGTGGTCGTGATGGGGGTGGTGTGCGCGCCCCATGCGGTCTGGGTCGCCCAGCACGACTTCAGCACGCTGCGCTATGCCTCCGAGGCGATCGAAGCGGCGAGCTGGCGGCAGCGGTTCGGCTTCATGGTCTCGTTCTTCGCCAACCAGGTGCGGCTCTGGTCGCCGGCACTGCTCGCGATCGGCTTGTGCTGGGCCTGGGCGCGGCTCGCGCCGAGGGGCGACGAACGCCTGTCGCCGGCGCAGGCGCCCGCCGCCGACCTGCAGATCTGGCTGATCGGCCTGCTCTGGGCCGGCATCGTCGTGCTGATCGTGATGGCGCTCGCCGCCGGCGCAAGCCTGCGCAACCACTGGGGCGTGCAAGGACTGCAGTTCTTCTGCCTGTGGCTCGCCTGGCGCTGGCAGCGCCGCGCTGCGATCGACCTGCGCCGGCTGGTCGGCGTGGCACTGGTCATCCACGGCGCAAGCCTGGCCTGGTACGCGGCCGAGCACGAGGATCCGACGACGGTGCTGACCAGTCGCCGCATCGACACGATGTACCCCGCGCGCCGCCTGGCGCGCACGGCGGTTGCGCATTGGGCCGCGACCACCGAATGCCCGCTGCGGTACGTCGAAGGCTCGGTGTTCGACGCCGGGCTCGTGTCGCTTTACTCGGGCGGTCAGGTGATGGTGTTCGACTCCGACCGCGCCACCCCGTGGGTGCGGCCCGAAGATCTCCAGCGCGATGGCGCGCTGTTCGTGCTGGACCAAGGCGACCCGGTGCCCGACGGCGTCATCAGCGTCGTGCCGTTCGACCTGGTCCCGAACCGCCCCGATCTCGCGCACAGGGCGCTGCGGCTCGGCGTGCAGCTGCCGGCGCGGCCCTGCACCGGAGACTGATCGCTACTGGAACGCCACTTCGGCGAAGCTGCGAAGCTTGCGGCTGTGCAACTGGTCGACGCCGGCCTCGCGCAGCAGCTCGATCGCGCGGATGCCGATGCGCAGGTGCTGGTCGACCCGCTCGCGGTAGAAGTGATTGGCCATGCCCGGCAGCTTGATCTCGCCGTGCAGGGGCTTGTCGCTGACGCACAGCAGCGTGCCGTAGGGCACGCGGAAGCGGAAGCCGTTCGCGGCGATCGTCGCGCTCTCCATGTCGAGCGCGATGGCCCGGCTCTGGCTGAAGCGCCGCTCCGGCGTACTCGCCGCGTGATGCGACGGCAGCAGTTCCCAGTTGCGGTTGTCGGTGCTCGCCACCGTGCCGGTGCGCATGATCCGCTTGAGCTCGTAGCCCTTGAGCTGCGTGATCTGCTCGACCGCCGATTCCAGCGCGACCTGCACCTCGGCCAGGGCCGGAATCGGCACCCACAGCGGCAGTTCTTCGTCGAGCACGTGGTCCTCGCGCACGTAGCCGTGGGCGAGCACGTAGTCGCCGAGCTGCTGGGTGTTGCGCAGCCCCGCGCAGTGACCCAGCATCACCCAGGCGTGCGGGCGCAGCACCGCGATGTGGTCGGTGATCGTCTTCGCGTTCGCCGGACCGACGCCGATGTTGACCATCGTGATGCCGCTGCCGTCGGCCCGCACCAGGTGGTACGCGGGCATCTGCGGCAGGCGCGGCGGTGCGCTGCCGAGGTCGTCGCCCGCCTGTGCCGCCAGACCCTTGCGGCGCGTGATGACGTTGCCGGGCTCGACGAACGCCACGTAGTCCTGCGCCTTGGCCGCGCTCGACATCGTCTCGTGCCCGAGGCGCACGAACTCGTCGATGTAGAACTGGTAGTTCGTGAACAGCACGAAGTTCTGGAAGTGCTCGGGTGCGGTGCCGGTGTAGTGGCGCAGCCGGTGCAGCGAGTAGTCGACCCGCGGCGCCGTGAACAGCGCGAGCGGCTGGGCCTCGCCGGGGCCGGTCTCGCGGGTGCCGTTGGCGATGCCGTCGTCCATCGCGTTCAGGTCGGGCAAATCGAAGCGGTCGCGCATCAGCAGCCGCCGCTCGGCGCTCAGGTTGCCCTCGATGTGGTCGTTCTCGGCGAGCGAGAAGTGCACCGGGATCGGGTGCGCGCTGGTGCCGACCTCCAGCGACACGTGGTGGTTCTTCAGCAGCAGCCGGAACTGCTCGAGGTAGTAGTTCGAGAACAGGTCCGGCCGCGTCAGCGTGGTCTCGAACGTGCCGGGGCCGGCGACGAAGCCATAGCTCAGGCGCGAATCGGCGCGCGCGACCGTGTCGGTCTTGACCCGCACGAAGGGATAGCAAGCGCGCACGCGTTCGGCCATCGGGTCGCCGGCGACGAAGGCCTGCAGCGCGCTGCGCAGGTGCTGCACGCTGCCGTCATAGATCGCGCGCACCTGGTCGAGGGCGGCGGCGGGGTCGGTGAAGCTGGCGGGCGCGATGAAATTCGGAACGACGGACATGGGGATCTTCTTCTTGGAGTCGATTCGCCATTTTCGCTTGCAGACCCGGCAGCGCCGGGCAGCAAGGTTGCATTTCGTGACCTCGCTTGTCCTACAGGCTGCGCGCCGGTCAGCCGACCACCCGCAGCCAGACGGACTTCTAAGCTGAACGCAGCTGGTTCAGAGCCGGCGTTTCGACCACCCGGCCCCCAGCGGGCCTCAGCCAAGGAGTTATTCGAATGAACGCTTCCAAGACCCTGACCGCCGCCATCGCCGCCGCCACCATTGTGGGGACCGTGGGCTACGTGTCCGCGCAAACGACGACCGAGCCGGCGAACACGACCCCTTCGCAGACCATGCAGCAGCCGTCGACGACCACCACGCCGGCGGCAGACACGAGCATGCCGGCGCCGACCGGCACGACGCCTTCGGCCACCGGGCCGTCCACGATGCCGGCGCCGAACGCAGCGCCGTCGAATGTGCCGTCGTCGAGCAGCGACATGTCGACCCCGGCCGTGACCAGTGACGTGAACGCCGCGCCGGCCGAGCCGGCGCCGAAGGCCGACCGCAACTGATTCGACGATTCGGGGCCGACCACCGTGCGCATCCGCCACATCCTGGACCGCCACCCCGACCTCGTCGTCGGGCTGCGGCAGGGCGTGCTGGTGGGCGCCGCGGTCCTCGCGGTCATCCTGCCGCCGGCCGGCTCGGCCACGGCGCGGCTTTCGCCGCGCCCGACGCCGCCGGTGGCCTCCACGGCGCTACAGATTCCGGACGATCCGCGCGTTGCCGACTTCGGCGAGCACGTGGCGTCCGAGGATGCGCGTCTGGTCGCTGATTGGGTGGCGCGTCGGGCGGACAACCAGCGCCTCCCGTTTGTCATCCTCGACAAGCGCGACGCACGCGTCTTCGTCTTCGATGCCGGCGCCCGGCTGGTCGATTCGAGCCCGGTGCTGCTCGGTGCTGCGGCGGGCGACGATTCGGTCGCCGGCATCGGCCAGCGCCCGATCGCCGACGTCCGCCCCGAAGAGCGCACGACGCCGGCCGGCCGATTCGTCAGCCAGCCCGGCCGCAATGCCTCCGGGGAAGACGTCGTGTGGGTCGATTACGGTGCCGCGGTCTCGATGCACCGCGTGCGCCCGGTCGATCCGAAGGAGCGCCGACTCGAACGGCTGGCGTCGAACGATCCGGCGCAGCGCCGCATTTCCTATGGGTGCATCAATGTGCCGGTGGCGTTCTTCGACACGGTCGTGAAGCCGGTCGTCGGCGCGCAGAAGGCGATCGTGTACGTGCTGCCCGAGGTTCGGGACGTGCGCAGCGTCTTCGCGGGCCTGGGAGGCGCCAGCGGCTGATCCGCCGCCTCTGCGACGAAGTAACGAATTCCCGGTCGCTGTGACCGGATATCTCTCCGACACATGTCGGAATCGCGACAATCCGCCCTGGCGCCGTTTTCGGCCGCCCGGTGGGAGCAGTTCGGCTTCACCGCCGATGGATTTCCCACCCAGGAAGTGTCGCGATGTCGCGTCGTGTCCCGAGGCTGTGTGCTGCGGCCCTGTCGTTGTTCGCCGCGCTGTCGTGGGCCGCGAGTGCGCCGCCCCCCGATTTCGCCGGCGAGTCGGTCTCCGACGCAGCGCTGTACGCGGTCACGCAGGCGTTGACCTACGGTGACGCGCTGGGCCGGCCGTTCGCCGTGGTCGACAAGCGCGAAGCGCGGTTCTACCTGTTCGATGCCGGCGGCCGCCTGGTCGGTGCCGCGCCGGCGTTGCTCGGCGCGACGCCCGGCGACACGGCGATCGCCGACATCGCCCGGCGCAGCCCCGCCAGCCTGGCACCGCATGAGCGCAGCACGCCCGCCGGCCGGTTCGAGACCCAGCCGGGCCACAACGACAAGGGCGAAGCGATCGTCTGGGTCGACTACGCCGCGTCGCTCGCGATCCACCGCCTGCGCCCGTCGCCGCTGGTCGAGCGCCGGGTCGCCCGGCTCGCCTCGCCGTCGCCGGACGACAACCGGATCACGCTCGGCTGCGTCGTCGTGCCGGTGGCGTTCTACGAGGGCGTCGTCGAGCCGCTGCTCGGCAGGCAGCGGGGCGTCGTCTACGTGCTGCCCGAGAACGGGCCGGTGCAGGCCATGTTCGCCGCGCCACGCTACGCCGCACTCGCGCCCTGAGCGCGGCGCGCGGCCCCGTACACTGCGGCCGGGCACGGACGCTGCAGGGAGCATGGCGATGAAGGTGTTGGTACTCGGCAGCGGCGTGATCGGAGTCTCGTCGGCCTACCAGTTGGCGCTCGCCGGTCACGAGGTGACGGTGGTCGACCGCCAGCCCGCCGCGGCGCTGGAGACGAGCTACGGCAACGCCGGCGAGGTGTCGCCCGGCTATTCGTCCCCGTGGGCCGGACCCGGCGTGCCGATCAAGGCGATCAAGTGGCTGCTGATGCAGCACCGCCCGCTGGTCATCCGCCCCAACATCGACCTGAATCTGCTGCGCTGGGGCGTGGCGATGCTGCGCAACTGCACCAGCGCGCGCTACGAGGTGAACAAGAGCCGCATGGTCCGGCTGGCCGAGTACAGCCGCGACTGCCTGAAGGCGCTGCGCGCCGAGACCGGCATCCGCTACGACGAGCGCATGCAGGGCACGCTGCAGCTGTTCCGCACCCAGGCGCAGCTTGACGGCACCGCCGCCGACATCGCGATCCTGCAGCGCTACGGCGTCGCGTTCGAGCTGCTCGACCGCGATGGCTGCATCCATCATGAACCCGCGCTGGCGAACGTGCGCGAGAAGTTCGTCGGCGGCCTGCTGCTGCCCGGCGACGAGACCGGCGACTGCTTCAAGTTCACGCAGAACCTGGCCCAGCTGGCGGTGCAGCGCGGCGTGCAGTTCCGCTACGGCACGCGGGTCAGGAAGCTGGTCCTGGCCGGCAAGCAGATCGACCGCGTGGTGACCGACGCCGGCGACATGCGCGCCGATGCCTACCTGGTCGCGTTCGGCAGTTACTCGCCGTTGCTGCTGAAGCCGCTGGGCATCCGCATCCCGGTGTATCCGGTCAAGGGCTACTCGATCACGGTGCCGATCACCGACGCGGCCGGCGCGCCCGAATCGACCGTGATGGACGAGAGCCACAAGGTCGCGGTGACGCGGCTCGGCGACCGCATCCGCGTCGGCGGCACCGCCGAGCTGGCCGGCTACACGCTGAAGCTGCACGACGCGCGCCGCCAGACGCTCGAGCACGTCGTCACCGACCTGTTCCCCCGCGGGGGCGACGTGTCGCGCGCCGAATTCTGGTGCGGGCTGCGCCCGATGACGCCGGACGGCACCCCGGTGGTCGGCGCCACACGGCTGCCGAACCTGTTCCTCGCGACCGGCCACGGCACGCTCGGTTGGACGATGGCCGCCGGCACCGGCCGCGTGATGGCCGACGTGATCTCCGGCCGCACGCCCGGGATCGACATGGACGGGCTGACGGTCGACCGCTACCCGAACGCCTACGCCTGAAGACCGACGATGACCGAGCGGAACGTTCATGCGCCGATGGCCTGCACCGTCGTCGAGATCGCGGTCGGCGTCGGGCAGGTCGTGCGCGCCGGCCAGACGTTGCTGATCCTCGAGGCGATGAAGATGGAGCACGAAGTGCATGCCGACGGCGATGCGCGCGTGCTGGAGGTGGCCGCGCGGGCGGGCGACCTGGTCGCCGAAGGGGAGGTGCTGCTGCGCCTGGGGGCGTCAACGGGCGGCGACGCGCGACCCGGCCCGCTCCCGGTGGTCGGAGTGCACGCGGATGACGGCCTTGCGCCGCGCGCCGACCTGCAGGACGTCCGCGCCCGCCACGCCGCCACGCTCGACGCCGCCCGGCCGGCCGCGATCGCCAAGCGCCACGCGCTGGGCCTGCGCAGCGCCCGCGAGAACCTCGCCGACCTGTGCGACGCCGACAGCTTCGTCGAGTACGGCGCACTGGCCCTGGCGGCGCAGCGCTCGCGCCGCAGCCTCGACGACCTGATCGCCAACACGCCAGCCGACGGCATGGTCACCGGCATCGGCGGCGTCAACGGCGCGCTGTTCGGCCCCGAGCGCGCGCGCTGCGTCGTGATGGCGTACGACGCGACCGTCCTCGCCGGCACGCAGGGCATGCGCAACCACCAGAAGACCGACCGCATGCTCGGCATCGCGCTGCAGCAGAAGCTGCCGGTCGTGCTGTTCGCCGAGGGCGGCGGCGGCCGGCCGGGCGATGTCGACATGCCGATCGTCGCCGGATTGCATGTGACCACGTTCGCGAGCTACGCGCGGTTGTCCGGCCAGGTGCCGGTGGTCGGCATCGTCGCGGGTCGCTGCTTCGCCGGCAACGCCGCGCTGCTCGGCTGCAGCGACGTGATCATCGCGACCCGCGACAGCAACATCGGCATGGGCGGCCCGGCGATGGTGGAAGGCGGCGGCCTCGGCCGCTTCGCGCCGGAGCAGATCGGGCCGAGCGACGTGCAGGCCGCGAACGGCGTCATCGACCTGCTGGTCGACGACGAGGCCGCGGCAGTCGCGGCCGCGCGCCTGTACCTGTCGTTTTTCCAGGGCGCGCTCGAGGGCGGTGCCGCGCCGGACGCGGCCGCGCTGCGCCGCGTGCTGCCGGACAACCGCGTGCGCGTCTACGACATGCGCGAGGCGATGCGCGGCGTCGTCGACACCGGCACGCTGCTGGAACTGCGCGCCGGCTTGGGCGTCGGCATCCACACCGCGCTGGCGCGGATCGACGGCCGGCCGATCGGCCTGATGGCGAGCAACCCGGCGCACCTGGGCGGCGCGATCGATGCCGATGCGGCCGACAAGGCCGCGCGCTTCATGCAGCTGTGCAACGCGCACGGCCTGCCGCTGGTGTCGCTGGTCGACACGCCGGGCTTCATGGTGGGGCCGGAAATGGAAACGCAAGCGCAGGTGCGCCACGTCAGCCGGATGTTCGTGGCCGCCGCGCATTTGCGCGTGCCGTTCTTCGCCGTCGTGATGCGCAAGGGCTACGGCCTCGGTGCGATGGCGATGACCGGCGGCGGCTTCCATGCGCCGGTCGCGATCGCGGCGTGGCCCAGCGGCGAATTCGGCGCGATGGGCCTGGAGGGCGCGGTTCGGTTGGGCTACCGCAGGGAGCTCGAGGCATTGCCCGAGGGCGCGGCGCGCGAGGCGCGCTTCCAGCAGCACCTCGACGAGCACATCGAGAAAGGGCGCGCCATCAACATGGCGGCCACGCTGGAGATCGACGCGGTGATCGACCCGGCACAGACGCGCGATTGGCTGCTGCAGGGCCTGCGCTCGGCGCGCGTCGGCCCGCGCTCGACCCAGGGAATCGACCCCTGGTGATCTCGATCAGCTGAAGTCGGCGAAGCCGGTGCGCGGGGCGTCCGGCCAGTGGTGTGACTGCAGGGCGGGATGAGCGGCTTCGTAGCCGATGTCGGTCGTGTCGTCGTCCGCAGGCACCGGCTGCACGGCGGCGCGGCCTTGGCCCGAAAAGTACCAGCGCCTCACGTCAGCCACCCAATCCGCATCGTTCGCCATGATCGTCTCCACGCCGGCCGCACCGCGCAACCGATGAACGAATCGTCGGGTCCGCAGCGGCGCCGCACCATCGGGTGACTGGCGAATCGGATGTAGGGCTTCGCCTACGATGGGCGTCGGGCAAGTGTGGCGAGAATGGTGGCGAGCGCCGGGCCCGATCGCCTGCGCACCTCGAGAACCTGCATGGACCGCACCGTCGACAGCCCGGCCACCCACGCTTCGAGCGCGGGGGCCCCACGCCTCCAGGCCCCCGCGGTACGGCACCTGCGCCAGATCCTGCTATGGCCGCTGCGCCTGATGCCGGTGCCGCGCCGCCCCGGCGAGGCGCGCCGCACGCCCTGGCAGATCCTGCGCCACCTGGGGGATGCCTCGCCCTGGCGCGAGGTGGTCGACGAATACACCGGCGACAGCGCGCGCTTCCACGAGCGCCACTACAACGAGTTCGTCACCTTCCTGCCGTACGTCCAGCGCTTCCTGTACGGCGAGGGTCGCCACACCCGCGACGCCACGGGCCGCGATGCCGACGCGCCGATGCGGGTGTTCCGCCGCGAGGACATCGCTCACGTTCGCGTCGTCGCCCGACGCGGCGACGCACCGGTCACGCTCGAGGTCATCCACGTCGATCTGTACTTCTTCTTCGATGTCGACGTGGTGCTGCTCAACGTCGAACTCGGCGCGAACGACCTGACGCTCGACCAGGCGCAGGAGCAGCTCTACCGCTTCGGCCGCGGTTACCCGGCGGGCTGGGACGACGCCGGCCAGGCGCTTCACACGGCCACGAGCGTCGAATGGCTGGATGCCAACGGCACGGTGCTCGAGCGCTCCGACTCGCAGCAGCGCGAACTGTTCATGGCGCATGTCGCCGAGCACCGCGCGCCGCGGATCGCCGCGCACTGGGCCTTCATGCTGCGGCCGCTGGTGGCCGACCATTCCGACGAGCCCGGCGATCTGCGCTACCGCCAGATCGAGTACTACCGCATGCCGCTGATGGCCTACCTGGCCCTCGACGACCCGCGCGCGCTCAGCCGCAGCGATTTCATCCGCCTCGGGCTGGTGACCGGTGCCGGCGGCTCGGACAACGGCAGCCCTGTCGACGACAGCTCGCCGCAGGCGCTGCGCGACGGCGGACCGCTGCAAGGGGATGGAAACGGCAGCGCGCTCCCGTATGGCGCCGAGCACCTGGCCGACTTCGAGCAGCGCTACTGCTACGACCGCTTCTGGGCCAATGCCGGCGCCGCACCGAACACGCGCTACCTGTGCAGCGGCCACGCGCTGATCGTGATCGGCGATGCGCGCTCGCCCTTCTACGGCTGTCGCGACCGCGGCGTGCTGGCGCAGTTTCGCCACCAGCACTTCATGCTGTTCCTGATCGCGCATTTCCAGAAGGCGGCGCTGCTGATGTCGTCCGACCGGCTGGTCGAGGCGCTGAAGAACCTCGACGTCGGCGACGCCGACAGCGTGCGCGCGTTCAAGCGCTCGATCCGCGGCAGCTTCGAGAGCTTCCTGCGCTTCACGCACCGCTACTGGTTCCACGAGGTCTCGGAACAGGCGCAGGTGCGCGCGCTGTTCCGCCTGTGCACCACGCACCTGCAGATCGACCCGCTGTACGACGAGGTCAAGGTGCGCATCGACGACATGAACACCTACCTCGACGCCGACAGCCTGCGCCGCCAGGCCAACACGGTCGTGCGGCTGACGGTCGTCACCATCCTCGGCCTGATCGGCACCGTGACCACCGGCTTCCTCGGCATGAACCTGCTCGCCGAAGCCGACGCGCCGATGAGCCGCAAGCTGGTGATCTTCGCGATCGTGTTCGTCGCGACCACGGTGCTGACCTTCTACACGATGGTCAAGTCCAAAGGCCTGTCCGATTTCCTCGACGCCTTGTCGAACGAGCGCCTGTCGGTGTGGACGAAGTTCAAGGCGCTCGGCGCGGTGTGGCGCCGCAATCCACTGGACTGACCCCATGGACATCACCGATCTCGGCGCGACCGCACTCTCGCAAGCCCTCCACGCGCGCCGCATCTCGTGCCGCGAAACGATGCAGGCCTACCTCGAACGCATTGCGCGGCTGAACCCGGCGCACAACGCCCTGATCAGCCTGCGCGACGCCGACGCGCTGCGACACGAGGCCGACGCCTGCGACGCGGAACTCGCGCGCGGCAGCTCGCGCGGCTGGATGCACGGCATGCCGCAGGCGATCAAGGACATCGCTTCGACCGCGGGCCTCGTCAGCACGATGGGCTCGCCGTTGCTGCGCGACTTCGTGCCGCGCGAGGACGGGCTGATGGTGCGCCGCATGAAGGCCGCCGGCTGCATCGTCGTCGGCAAGAGCAACACGCCCGAATTCGGCCTGGGCTCGCACACCTTCAACGAGGTGTTCGGCCTCACCCGCAACGCCTTCGACCCGACCCGCTCCGCCGGCGGCAGCAGCGGCGGCGCCGCGGTCGCGCTCGCACTGAGGCTGCTGCCGGTGGCCGACGGCAGCGACTTCATGGGCAGCCTGCGCAACCCGGCCGGCTGGGCCAACGTGTTCGGCCTGCGACCGAGCCAGGGCCGCGTGCCGTCCTGGCCGGCGGCCGACGTGTGGGTCGCGCAGCTCGGCACCGAAGGGCCGATGGGGCGCAGCGTGGAGGACGTGGCGCGGCTGCTCGACGTGCAGTCCGGCCCGGACGCGCGCACGCCGCTCGCGCTGCCCGCGCACGCCTCGTTCGCTGCCGGGCTGGCGCAGGTCGAGGGCGCGACCGATCGCATCGGCTGGTTGGGCGACCTGCGCGGCCACCTGCCGATGGAGTCCGGCATCCTGGCCGTGTGTGAGCAGGCCCTGGCGCGCCTGCAGGGGATCGGCTGCGCCGTCGAGCCGACCGCGCTGGGTCACCCACCCGAAGCCGTGTGGGACGCGTGGCTGGTGTGGCGGCGCTGGCTCGTGGCCGGCCGCATTGCGCCGTTTCTGGTCGACCCGGCGAACCGCGCGCTGATCAAGCCCGAGGCGCTGTGGGAGCACGACCAGGCCGCCGGCCTGACCGGTGCGCAGACGCTCGACGCCAGCGCCCAGCGCAGCGCGTTCTACCAGCACCTGCTCGGGTTGTTCGAGCGCTTCGACGTGCTCGCGCTGCCGAGTGCGCAGGTCTGGCCGTTCGACGCGGCGCTGCGCTGGCCCACGCAGATCGCCGGACGCACGATGGACACCTACCACCGCTGGATGGAAGTCGTGATCTACGCCACCTTCGCCGGCCTGCCGTGCATCAGCGTGCCGGCCGGGTTCAACGCCGCGGGCCTGCCGATGGGCCTGCAGCTGATCGGCCGGCCGCAGGGCGAGGCGGCGCTGCTGCGGCTGGCGCGAGCCTACGAGCGGGCGGCGGCCGAGGTGCTCGCCGTCAGGCCGTCAGCTTGAGCCCCGCGATGCCCAGCACGATCAGGCCCAGGCACACCAGTCGCAGCGGCGCCGCCGAGTCGCCCATCAGCATGATGCCGAGGATCACGGTGCCGACGGTGCCGATGCCGGTCCAGACCGCGTAGGCGGTGCCGACCGGCAGGTGCTTCATCGCCAGGCCGAGCAGCACGACGCTGGCGACCATCGCGGCGATCGTCAGCGCGCTCGGCACGAGCTTGCTGAAGCCGTCGGTGTATTTCAGGCCGATGGCCCAGGCGACCTCGAACAGGCCGGCGAAGAAGAGGAGTGTCCAGGGCATGGGCTAGAGTCTAGAGACGCCGCGGCGCCCGCGCGACTGTGGCGCCGCAACCACCCAGGCGCGGGCCGGGCATCGTGCAGGAGACGACATGAGTGAAGCGACGAATCCGAGGATCCGTGTCGGCGTCGGCGGCTGGACCTTCGAGCCCTGGCGCGACAACTTCTTCCCGGCCGGCTGGCCGCACAGCCGCGAGCTCGAGTACGCGAGCCGCAAGCTCACCGCGATCGAGGTCAACGGCACTTACTACAGCTCGCAGAAACCGGCCACGTTCGCGAAGTGGCGCGACGAGACGCCGGACGACTTCGTGTTCTCGCTGAAGGCCTCGCGCTTCGCGACCAACCGGCGCGTGCTGGCGGAGGCGGGCGAGTCGATCGAGCGCTTCGTCGGTCAGGGCATCGTCGAACTGGCGCACAAGCTCGGGCCGATCGTCTGGCAGTTCGCACCGACCAAGCGCTTCGAGCCGGACGATTTCGAGGCCTTCCTGAAGTTGCTCCCGGCGCGCGCGGGCGGCCTGCCGCTGCGCCACGTGCTGGACGTGCGGCATTCGTCGTTCATGACGCCCGAGTACCTCGCGCTCGCGCGCCGCTACCGCGCGGCGACCGTGTTCACCGACTCGGACGACTACCCGTCGTTCGCCGACCGCACCGGCGACTTCGTCTACGCACGCCTGATGCGCACCGACGCGCGCTGGCCCGAGGGCTGCGAGCCGTCCGCCTTCGCGCCGCTGGCCGATTGCGCGCGCGCCTGGCGCGACGGCAGCGAGCCGAGCGGCCTGCCGTGCGTGGAGCCGGCCACCGAGGTGGGCCCGCCGCGCGACGTGTTCCTGTACTTCATCAGCGGCGCCAAGGAGAAGGCGCCGGCCGCGGCGATGGCCCTGATCCGCGCGCTCGGCTGAACGCCGCGCGATACTTGGCCGATGAGTGCCCCGTACCGCGCCGATCACGTCGGCAGCCTGCTGCGCCCGGACTGGCTCGCCGAGGCGCGTGCGCTGAACCAGTCGGGCCAGCTCGAGTGCAGCGCGCTGGCCGAGATCGAGGACCGCGCCATCGAGGAGGCGGTGCGCCACCAGGAGGCGCTCGGTCTGCAGAGCATCACCGACGGCGAGTTCCGGCGCGAGTGGTGGCACCTCGATTTCCTGGCACAGCTGGACGGCGTCGAGCTCGAGGACAACCACGGGCCGAGCTTCCATTTCTCGGGCCAGTCCGAGCAGCCGCCGATCGCGACCGTGACCGACCGCGTCGCCTGCACGCGCCCGATCATGGCCGACCACTTCGCGTTCCTGAAGTCGGTGACCACGCGCACACCGAAGATGACGATCCCGTCGCCGTCGATGCTGCACCTGCGCGGCGGCCGCGCCGCGATCTCGCGCGAGGCCTATCCCGACCTGGCCGAGTTCTGGGCCGACGTGGCCGAGGCGTACCGCGTCGCGATCGGCCACCTGGCCGACGCCGGCTGCCGCTACCTGCAGCTGGACGACATCACCTTCGCCTACCTGTGCGACCCGAAGATCCAGGCCAACTGCCGCGCCAACGGCGACGACCCGGCCACGCTGCCGCGCATCTACGCGCAGACCATCAACGCCGCGCTGGCCGGCAAGCCCGACGACATGGTCGTCACGATCCACACCTGCCGCGGCAACTTCAAGAGCGCGTGGGTCGCCGAGGGCGGCTACGACCCGGTGATCGAAGCGATGTTCTCGACCAACGTCGACGGCTACTTCATGGAGTTCGACAGCGCGCGCGCCGGCGGCTTCGAGCCGCTGCGTGCGCTGCCGCCGGGCCGCAAGAAGGTCGTGCTCGGCCTGGTGACCACCAAGCTCGGCCAGCTCGAGGACAAGGACGCGCTGAAGCGGCGCATCGACGAGGCGGCACGGTTCGTGCCGCTCGATCGGCTGTGCCTGTCGCCGCAATGCGGCTTCTCCAGCACCCACCACGGCAACGCGATCTCCCAGGACGACCAGTGGCGCAAGCTCGAGCGCGTGCTCGAGGTCGCGCACGAGGTCTGGGGCTGAGCCCGACCCATCCACCGATTCTTCATGACCACGACCCGCGCCACCGACACCGTTGCACCGCCCACCCCCTCGGCCGAGCGGCCCCCGCGGCCGGCCGCCACGATCGTCGTCGTGCGCGACGGGGCCGACGGCATCGAGGTGCTGCTCTCGCGCCGCGCCGAACGCGGCGATCACAACAGTGGCGCCTGGGTGTTCCCGGGCGGCATCGTCGACCCGGGCGACCGCCAGTCGCACGATTGCTGCGCCGGCCTGGACGACGCGGCCGCGAGCGCGCGCCTGGGCCTGCCCGCCAACGGGCTCGACTACTACATCGCCGCGGTGCGCGAGTGCTTCGAGGAATCGGGCCTGCTGTTCGCCACCGACGCCAGCGGCGAGCTGGTCGGTCTGCACGACGAACTCGGCACGCGGCTGGCGGCCTGGCGCGGCCCGCTGCACCGCAACGAGCGCGTGCTCGGCGACATGTGCCGCGCCTTCGGCCTGACGCTCGCGCTCGACCGGCTCGCCTACCTGAGCCACTGGCTGACGCCGCCGGCACGACCCAAGCGCTTCGACACGCGCTTCTTCATCGCCGCGGCGCCGCTGTCGCAGACCGCGGCGTTCGACGGCACCGAGATGGTCGAGCAGCTCTGGCTGCGCCCGTCGGCGGCGCTCGCGCGCGCCAACGAGCTGAAGCTGATGACGCCGACGCAGAAGACGCTGGAGCTGGTCGGCCGCTACGACAAGGTCGACGCGCTGCTCGCGTGGGCACGCGCGCCGCGCGAGGTCGCGCTGATCATGCCGCGGGTCGCGAACGGCAAGCAGGGCATGCGCCCGGTGCTGCCCGACGAGCCGGCGTTCGCCGAGCTTGGCCGCATCGACCCGGCCGGGCACGGCAGCGGCTGCTACGACATCCAGGTCGGCACGCCGGTGCGGCTGTCGCCGCGGCTGATCCGCGTCAGCGCCGGCAACGGCAGCATGATGACCGGGCCGGGCACCAACACCTACCTGCTCGGCGGCGGCGCGACCAACGAATGGGCGGTGATCGACCCGGGCCCGCACGACGAGGCGCACATCGAGGCGATCCTCGCGGCCGCGCCCGGTCCGATACGCTGGATCTTCGCGACCCACACCCACAAGGACCATTCGCCGGCGAGCGCGCCGCTGAAGGCGCGCACCGGCGCGACCGTGCACGGCCGGGTCGCCGACCACCCCGAGTGGCAGGACGACACCTTCGCGCCCGACGTGCACCTGCGAGGCGGCGAACGCTTCGAGCTGCCCGGGCCGGACGGCCAGCCCACGACGCTGCGCGCGATCCACACGCCGGGGCACGCGTCGAACCACGTCTGCTACCTGCTCGAGGAGGAGAAGCTGCTGTTCACCGGCGACCACGTGATGCAGCTGTCGACCGTCGTGATCAACCCGCCGGACGGCGACATGCGGGCGTACATCGCCTCGCTGCGCGAGCTGGCCGAGCTGGACCTGGCGTGGCTGGCGCCGGGCCACGGCTTCCTGATGGAACAGCCGCAGCGCGCGATGCAGGCGATCGTCGCGCACCGGCTCAAGCGCGAGGCCAAGGTGCTGGATGCGTTGCGCGCGCTCGGCCCGGCCGATGCCGAGACGCTGCTGGCGCGCGTCTACGACGACGTCAAGCCGCAGCTGCTGGCGATGGCGATGCGCTCGCTGCGCGCCCATCTGCACAAGCTGCGCGACGACGGCATCGCCCGCGAGCGCGACGGGCGGTGGGACGCGTCCGCGGGCTGACGCGCCCGCTGCCCGAACGGTTCAGCCGCCAGACAGCGCGCGTGCGTCGTCGCGTACGTCGGGCCGCAGGTGCGCGGTGCAGTCGACCAGCGAGGCGCGGTGCGGCGCTTGGGCATCGATCACGCTCAGGCCCGTGTTGCCCAGGTGCCCCGGCGGCACGACGCCCTCGTCGAGCCGCACATGGGCGGCCAGCAGCGCGCGGATCACCAGCCCGTGGGTGACGACGGCGAGCGTGCCGCCGAGCGCGGCGCGCCGTTGCACGACATGGGCGAACGCCGCGGCGACACGTTGCGTGAACACGGCGACCGACTCGCCGCCGGGCGGCGCGCCGGTCATCGTCAGCGGGTCGACCGGCATGCTGTCGTACGGCTGGCCGCGCCAGTCGCCGAAGTTGCGCTCCTGCAGCAGCGGCGTGGTCTCGATCGGCGCACCGGTCGCGGCGGCGATCGCCTGCGCGGTGCGCAGCGCGCGCGGCAGGTCGCTGCTGACGATCGCGCGCACGTCCATCGTCGCCAGACGCGCGGCCAGCGCCTCGGCCTGCGCGATGCCGCGGTCGCTGAGCGGCGTAGCGGCCGGTTGCAGCACGCGCGCGACGTTCAAGGCGGTCTCGCCGTGACGGATCAACAGAAGGCTCATGCAGCGACCCCCGGGGTATCGTTCGACCGATGATAGGTGTTGAACTGCCCCCTGCATTCGCCGTGATCGTCGAGCCCTCGGGTCACCGCTTCGACGCGCCGGCGGACGTGCCGCTGCTGCGCGCGGCGCGCGAGGCTGGCCTGATCCTGCCGAGCTCGTGCCGCAACGGGACGTGCCGTGCCTGCCTGTGCCGCCTGGTCAGCGGTCGAGTCCGCTACACGATCGAGTGGCCCGGCGTCAGTGCGGACGAGAAGGCCGAGGGCTTCATCCTGCCGTGCGTGGCGATCGCCGAATCACCCCTGGTGATCGAGGCGCCACGGCTGATCGACATCAGCGCGACGCTCTGACATCACGTCCTTACATGCTCCGCCGGTACTGCCCGCCCACCTCGAACAGCGCGTTGGTGATCTGCCCGAGCGAGCAGCAACGCACCGCGTCCATCAGCACCTCGAAGACGTTGCGGTTCTCGATGACCGCCTGCTGAAGCCGCGCCAGCATCGCCGGCGACTCGTTCGCGTGGCGGGCCTGGAAGTCGGCCAGGCGCTTGAGCTGCGACTGCTTCTCGTCGTCGGTCGAGCGCGCGAGTTCGAGCGTGTCGGCGACCGGGTCGCCGTGCGGGTTGCGGAACGTGTTGACACCGACGATCGGGTACTCGCCGGTGTGCTTCAGCATCTCGTAGTGCATCGACTCTTCCTGGATCTTGCCGCGCTGGTAGCCGGTCTCCATCGCGCCGAGCACGCCGCCGCGCTCGGCGATCTTCTCGAACTCCTGCAGCACCATTTCCTCGACGAGTTCGGTCAGCTCGTCGATGATGAAGCTGCCCTGGTTCGGGTTCTCGTTCTTCGCCAGGCCCCACTCGCGGTTGATGATCAGCTGGATCGCCATCGCGCGGCGCACGCTGTCTTCGGTCGGCGTCGTGATGGCTTCATCGAAGGCGTTGGTGTGCAGCGAGTTGCAGTTGTCGTAGATCGCGATCAAGGCCTGCAGCGTGGTGCGGATGTCGTTGAACTGGATCTCCTGCGCGTGCAGGCTGCGACCGCTGGTCTGGACGTGGTATTTGAGCTTTTGCGAGCGCTCGTTCGCGCCGTAGCGGTCGCGCATCGCGACCGCCCAGATGCGCCGCGCCACGCGGCCGAGCACGGTGTACTCCGGGTCCATGCCGTTGCTGAAGAAGAAGCTCAGGTTCGGCGCGAAGTCGTCGATGTGCATGCCGCGCGCCAGGTAGGCCTCGACAAACGTGAAGCCGTTCGAGAGCGTGAACGCGAGTTGCGAGATCGGGTTCGCGCCCGCCTCGGCGATGTGATAACCGCTGATGCTCACCGAGTAGAAGTTGCGCACCTGGTGGTGCACGAAGTACTCGGCGATGTCGCCCATCACCTTGAGCGAGAACTCGGTCGAGAAGATGCAGGTGTTCTGGCCCTGGTCTTCCTTCAGGATGTCGGCCTGCACGGTGCCGCGGACGTTCTCCTTGGTCCACGCGGTGATCTTCGCGGCCTCGTCGGCGGTCGGTTCGCGGCCATTGTCGGTCTTGAACTTGTCGAGGTTCTGGTCGATCGCGGTGTTCATGAACATCGCCAGGATCGTCGGCGCGGGGCCGTTGATCGTCATGCTCACGCTGGTCGCCGGGTGCGTCAGGTCGAAGCCCGAGTACAGCACCTTCATGTCGTCGAGCGTGGCGATGCTGACGCCGGAGTTGCCGACCTTGCCGTAGATGTCCGGCCGCACCGCCGGGTCGTTGCCGTACAGCGTGACCGAGTCGAACGCGGTCGACAGGCGCTTGGCCGCCATCCCCGAGCTCAGCAGCTTGAAGCGGGTGTTGGTGCGGAACGCGTCGCCCTCGCCGGCGAACATGCGGGTCGGGTCCTCGCCCTCGCGCTTGAACGCGAACGTACCCGCGGTGTACGGGAACGAGCCGGGCACGTTGTCGAGCATCAGCCACTGCAGCAGCTCGCCGTGGTCCTCGTACTGCGGCAGCGCGACCTTGCGGACCTTGCTGCCGGACAGCGTCGTGTAGGTCAGCGCGGTGCGGATCTCCTTGTCGCGGATCTTGACCACGTACTCGTCGCCGGCGTAGGCCTTGCGCATGTCCGGCCACATCGCCAGCAGCTTCTTCGCGCGCGGGTCCTGGCGGGCTTCGCGCTCCTCGGCGAGGTTGACGGTCGCTTCGGCGGCGCGGGTGCGGTCGGGCTTGTCGATCTTGAGCATCTCGGCGGAAGCGCGCAGCTGCTGGATCTCGCGTGCGAGCTTCGCCTGGGCACGCGCATGCGCCTTGTAGCCGCGCACGGTGTCGGCGATGTCGGCGAGGTAGCGCACGCGCGCGCCGGGCACGATCGGCACCTGGTGCGTGCTGTGGCGGGTCGCGGCGAGCGGCAGCGCACCCGGGCCGACCTTCAGGCCGAGCTGCGCCAGCCGCGGCAGCAGCGCCTGGTAGAGCGCGGTGACGCCGTCGTCGTTGAAGCGGCTCGCCATCGTGCCGAACACCGGCATCTGCTCGGTCGGCGTCTTCCACGCCTCCTTGTTGCGCTGGACCTGCTTGGCGACGTCGCGGAGCGCATCCGCGGCGCCCTTGCGGTCGAACTTGTTGATCGCGACGAACTCGGCGAAGTCGAGCATGTCGATCTTCTCGAGCTGGCTGGCCGCACCGAACTCGGGCGTCATCACGTACATCGGCACGTCGACCAACGGCACGATCGCCGCGTCGCCCTGGCCGATGCCCGAGGTCTCGACGATCACCAGGTCGAAGCCGCCCGACGCCTTGACCGCCGCGAGCACGTCGGGCAGCGCCTGGCTGATCTCGCTGCCGAAGTCGCGGGTGGCCAGGCTGCGCATGAAGACGCGTTGGCCCCCCGACACGTCAGCGTCGGTTCCCGGCCTTGTCCACGGCGCGATCGCGTTCATGCGGATGCGGTCGCCGAGCAGCGCGCCGCCGCTCTTGCGGCGCGACGGGTCGATCGAGATCACCGCGATGCGCAGCGCGTCACCCTGGTCGAGCCGCAGCCGGCGGATCAACTCGTCGGTCAGCGACGACTTGCCGGCGCCACCGGTGCCGGTGATGCCGAGCACCGGTGTCGTCGCGGCCGCGGCGGCGTCAGTCAGCGCGGCCTTCAGCGGCGCGCCGACCTGGCCGTTCTCGAGTGCGGTGATCAACTGCGCGAGCGCGCGCCAGTGCGCCTCGGTCCGGCCCTGGATCGCTTCCAAGGCCTTCGGCGCGTACGTGGACAGGTCCACGTCGCAGCGCATCACCATCTCGCCGATCATCCCGGCCAGGCCCATGCGCTGGCCGTCCTCCGGGCTGTAGATGCGGGTCACGCCGTAGCCCTGCAGCTCGGCGATCTCGCTCGGCACGATCACGCCGCCGCCGCCGCCGAAGACCTGGATGTGCGCGCCGCCACGTGATTTGAGCAGGTCGACCATGTACTTGAAGTACTCGACATGCCCGCCCTGGTAGCTGCTGATCGCGATGCCCTGCGCATCCTCCTGCAGCGCCGCGGTCACGACCTCGTCGACCGAGCGGTTGTGGCCGAGGTGGACCACCTCCGCACCCATGCCCTGCAGGATGCGTCGCATGATGTTGATCGCGGCGTCGTGGCCGTCGAACAGCGAGGCCGCGGTGACGAACCGCACCTTGTGGGTCGGGCGGTAGTCGGCGAGCGCCTTGAACTCGGCGGACAGGTCGGTCATGGTCTTGTCTCCTGCGTCGTGCTCAGACGACTTTGAGGTTCTTCAGTCGGGGGTCGCTGTCCGGATAGCGCAGCTTCATCGCCTCGAAAACCTTCTTCATGACCTGCGCAATCATCAGGTTGCGGTGGGTCTTCGAGTCGGCCGGCACGATGGTCCAGGGCGCCCACGGGGTGCCGGTCGCGGCGATCGCGTCGCTGTAGGCGCTCTGGTACTTGTCCCAGAGTTTGCGCGCGTCCAGGTCGCCGAGCGCGAACTTCCAGTGCTTGGTCGGGTCGTCCAGGCGTTCCTGCAGGCGCACCCGTTGCTCTTCCTTCGAGATGTGCAGCAGGAACTTGACGATCACGGTGCCCGTCTCGGTCAGCATCCGCTCGAAGTCGTTGATCTGGGCGTAGCGCTGTTTCGTCTGCGCCGGCGTGATCCAGCCGCTGACCGGCGGCACCAGCACGTCCTCGTAGTGGCTGCGGTTGAAGATCATCACCTCGCCGTTGGCCGGCACCTGCTGGTGGATGCGCCACAGGTAGTCGCGCGCGCGCTCCGGCTCGGTGGGCGCCTTCCAGCCGACCGTGTGCACGCCGAGCGGGCTCATCTGCCCGAACACGCCGCGGATCGTGCCGTCCTTGCCGCTGGTGTCGGTGCCCTGCAGCACGACCAGCAGGCGGAATCGCTTGTCGGCCCAGAACAGGTTCTGCAGTTCGTCGAGCTCGAGCGCGAGGTCGGCGGCGGTCTGCTTGTCGCGAGCCTTGTCGCCGCTGCCGAAGGGCTTGGCGGACGGGTCGAACTGCGTCAGATCGAAGGACTTCGCGGCACGGCCGCCACCGGCGCCGCTGAACTGGAAGTCCGCCAGATCGGGTTTCTTTTTGGCCATGCGGTCTGCGGCTCCGGTTGATTGACGTATACGTCAAGTAAATAGTGTAGCCCTGCAACGATCTGACAGACGTTTTATCCTCCGGCCCCATTGCCATGCCCCAACCCATCGCGCCGACCCGGATCACCGCCTTCACCGCCACCTCGGCCGTGGGCGTGGGTGTTGCCGCGATGCAGGCGGCGGTGGAGGCCGAGCGGGGCGGGCTGCGGCCGAATGCGTTCGGACCGTCTCCCCTGGCGACCTGGGTCGGGCAGGTCGACGGTCTGGACCGGCCGCTGCCGGCCTCGCTCGAGCGCTGGGACTGCCGCAACAACCGGCTCGCGTGGCTGGCGCTGCAGGCGGACGGCTTCTGCGACGCGGTCGCCGCGGCGCGCCGGCGGGTCGGCAGCTCGCGGGTGGCGGTGATCCTGGGCACGTCGACCTCCAGCATCGGCGCGACCGAAGACGCCTACCGGTTGCTCGACGCCGACGGCCGGTTCCCCGTCGCGCTGCGCAGCACGCTCGTCCACACGCCGCATTCGCTGGCCAATTTCGTGCAGGACGCGCTCGTGCTCGACGGCCCGTGCCTGACGGTCTCGACCGCCTGCTCGTCGAGCGCCAAGGCGTTCGCGGTGGCGGAGCGGATGCTGCGTCTGGGGCTGGTCGACGCCGCGGTCGTCGGCGGCGCCGACTCGCTGTGCGGCAGCGTGCTGTTCGGCTTCAACGCCCTGCAGCTGGTGTCGCCCGAACCGTGCCGGCCGTTCGATCGCCGCCGCGACGGCATCAACCTGGGGGAGGCCGCCGGCTTCGCGCTGCTCGAGCGCGGGCCGGGCCCGCTGCAGCTGATCGGCCACGGCGAGTCGAGCGATGCACACCACATGTCCAGCCCCCACCCCGAAGGGCGGGGCGCCGAGCGTGCCCTCGACGATGCGCTGGCGCGCGCCGGCATCGATGCGAGCGCGGTCGACCACATCAACCTGCACGGGACCGCGAGCGCGAAGAACGACGAGGTCGAGGCCGCGCTGGTCGCACGCCGCTTCGGCGCGCGCACCCATGCCGCGTCGACCAAGGGCTTCACCGGCCATGCACTGGGCAGCGCCGGCATCGTCGAGGCCGTGTTCGCGCTGCTCGCGCTCGAGACCGGGCTGATGCCGGGCACCTTGAACTGCGCTGAACCCGATCCGGCGTGCGGCCCGCAGATCCGCACGCGCCCGGCGCGCGCCGACGTGCGCATCGCGTTGAGCCACTCCTTCGGCTTCGGCGGCACGAACTGCGTGCTGGCGTTCTCGCGTGGGGCGGCGCGATGAGCCTGCCGTCCCTGTTCGTCGAGGGGATCGCGCTGTGGGCGCCCACGCTGCCCGGCTGGGACACCGCGGCGCCGGCACTGCGCGGGGAAGGCCGTGCCGTCGATCCGCCGGCCACTCGCCCGTTGCCGGAGTTGCTCCCTGCCGCCGAGCGCCGCCGCGCGCCCGATTCGGTCGCGCTGTCGCTCGAAGTGGCGGCGCGGGCCGTGGCGCAATCGGGCCGCGCGCCGAGCGACCTGCTGAGCGTGTTCACCTCCGCCCACGGCGACCTGGCGATCACCGACTACGTCTGCAGCACGCTGGCGCGCGCGCCCTGGTCGATGTCGCCGACCAGGTTCCACAACTCGGTGCACAACGCGGCTTCGGGCTATTGGGGCATCGCCACCGGCTGCATGCAGGCGAGCACCGCCGTCAGCGCGTTCGAGTGCAGTTTCGCCGCGGGCCTGCTCGAGGCCTGGACGCAGGCGGCGGCGGACGCGGGACCCGTTCTGCTCGTCGGCTGCGACGTCGCCGCCACCGGCGCGCTGGCGTCGACCAACGACAGCCGCGGGTTGCTCGCGGTCGCACTCGTGCTCGCGCGGCAGCGCGGTCCGCGCGCGCTGGCGCGACTCGACGCGATGCTCGTCCCCGGCGCCGCCGGGCGCATTCCGCTGCGCAGCGAGGCCGCGCTGCCGCTGGCCGGCAACGCGATGGCCGATGCGCTGCCGCTGTTCGAGACGCTGGCCGGCGGCGCGCCCGAGGTGCTGACCCTGCCGCTGTCTGCCATGCTCGGACTGCGCGTGCAAGTCTGCGCATGTCGCGATCGAGGTTAAGGGCCGACCGTGTCATGGGGTCGCCCCGGGCATACTCGGGCGATGAACCAAGCGCGCGAGTCACACGACGTCGTCATCATGGGCGGCGGGCTGGCCGGGCTGACGCTCGCATTGCAGCTGCGTCAGCAGTTCGCCGACATCGACATCCTGGTGATCGAGCGTCGTCGTCACCCGGTGCCGGAGGCGGCGCACAAGGTCGGCGAGTCGTCGGTCGAGATCGGCGCGCATTACTTCAGCAAGGTGCTGGGCTTGCAGAAGCACCTCGACGAATCGCAATTGCGCAAGTTCGGGTTCCGCTTCTTCTTTTCCGAGGGCCGGCGCGACATCGACCAGGTCACCGAGATCGGCGCGAGCCGCTTCCTGTCCGTGCCGAGCTACCAGATCGACCGCGGCATCTTCGAGAACTTCCTCGGCCAGGAAGCGCAGCGCCGCGGCGTGCAGTTCATCGACGATGCGCTGGTGCGCAAGGTGGCGCTGTCGGAGACCGACGCGCCGCATCGCATCGATTTCGAGCGTGGCGGCGTGACGCGCGAGATCGACGCGCGCTGGGTCGTCGACGCCTGCGGCCGCGCCGGGCTGCTGAAGCGACAGCTGGATCTGGCGCAGGACAACGCGCACCAGGCGCACGCAGTCTGGTTCCGCATCAAGGACCGGATCGTCATCGACGACTGGTCGGACAGCGCCGCGTGGCGCGCACGCTGCGACCCGCCCGACTCGCGCTGGATGTCCACCAACCACCTGGTCGGCGCCGGATACTGGGTCTGGCTGATCCCGCTCTCGTCCGGTTCGCACTCGGTGGGGATCGTCGCCGACCCGCGCGTGCACCCGCTCGATTCGATGAACACCTTCGACAAGGCGATGGACTGGTTCGAGCGCTACCAGCCGCGCCTGTTCGACGACCTGAACGGCAAGCGCGCGCTGCTGCAGGACTTCGCCTTCTTCCGCAAGTTCTCGTACGGCTGCAAGCAGGTGTTCTCGGCGCACCGCTGGGCGCTGACCGGCGAGGCCGGGCTGTTCCTCGATCCGTTCTATTCGCCGGGCAGCGATTTCATCGGCATCGCCAACACCTACATCACCGATCTGATCGCGATCGACCGGGCCGGCCGGCCGCTCGGCGCCCATGCACAGCTCTATGACCAGATCTACCACTCGTTCTACGAGAGCACGCTGGCGCTCTACACCGACCAGTACCCGCTGTTCGCCGACCCGGAAGTGCTGCCGGTCAAGGTGATCTGGGACTACACGTATTACTGGGGCGTGCTCGCGCAGTTCTTCTTCCAGCGCCGCCTGACCGACCTGGCCGCGCTCGGCAGCCTGCGGGAGGAGCTTGCGCATTGCCAGAAGCTGAACGTGGCGGTGCAGGCGTTCCTGCGCGGCTGGTCCGCGGTGAGCGCGCGGCGCAACCCGGCGGTGATGCTCGACCAGGCCTCGCTGCCGTGGTTCGCGGAGCTGAACCGCAGCCTGAACGACGAGCTCGACGACGCGCAATTCCGCGCACGCGTCCAGGCGTCGACGCAGCAGCTGCGCACGCTCGCCGCGGAGATGCTGGCCCGCGCTGCGCTCGAGCACCCGGCGCTCGATGGCTCGGCGCTGCGCGCCGTGCTGGCCGAGCGGGCCGACGTGCCGGCGCCGGCTGCGCTGCTCGCCGAGTTCGCCTGAGGCACAATCGCGCCGGTTGAGGCGCGGCATCAGGAGGTGGGCGTGGTCGCAGGCACGGTTCCGATCAAGACCGCGGCGGGGCAGGACGAACTGGTCACACGCCAGCGTCGTCTCAGCCAACGCCACCGCACGGTGTTGTTCCTGGTCGATGGCCGCCGCCACGCTGCCGATGTGCGCCGCATGGCGCTGCAAGCCGGCGTCCCCGAATCCTGCTTCGACGAACTGCTGACGATGGGGCTGATCACGCTGCCCGAGCTGGTGGCGCCGTCGGGCAACGAAGCGTCCGGGCCTGCCAGCGTGCTGCATGTGGACTTGCCGCTCGGCGCGGCGCCTGGCGCCGACTCGCTGCTGCCGCCGTCGCGCACGCTCTATCCCTCGCTGTCGACCGACTCGACGCTCGGCGACTCGCGCGGACCGGTGTCGTGGCTGCCCTCGGGTGGCAGCGAGCCGGGCGCCATCGATCCCGTCGTCGCCGAGGTTCGGCTGATCCTCGCGCGCGCCGTGCGGGCGGAGGCGCCGCTGGCCGGCTCGCTGACGCTGCTGAAGCTGCGCCGCGCGCGCACCCGCGGCGAACTGGCGCTGCTGCTCGACGAGGTCGAGGCCCGCATCACCAAGCCGCATCGCTCGCTGGCGGCCAGCCAGACGATGCAGCGCGTTCGCCAGCTGCTGGCCAGCCGCGTCGATTCCTCCCTCGTGCCCGCCTGAGCGCGGCCTTCCCATGACCTTTCTCGCGATCGACATCGGCAACACGCGCCTCAAATGGGCGCAGTACAGCGCGCCGCACGCGGGGGCCGCGCTGCTCCATCACGGCGCGGTCTTTCTCGAGACGATCGACGACCTGGCCGACAACGAATGGCGCACGCTAACGGCGCCGGGCAGCATGCTGGGCTGCGTGGTGGCGGGCGAGGGCGTCAAACGCCGGGTCGAGGAGCAACTGGAGCTCTGGGACATCGAGCCGCGCTGGGTCGTGTCCGGGGCCCAGGCCTGCGGCGTGACCAACAGCTACGACCACCCGAGCCGGCTCGGCGTCGACCGCTGGGTTGCGCTGATCGGTGCGCGGCATCGTGTGCTGGCGCAGGGGCCGGCGCGGCCGGCGCTGGTGGTGATGGTCGGCACGGCGGTCACGGTCGACGCGCTCGATGCGAGTGGCCGCTTCCTCGGCGGGCTGATCCTGCCCGGCTTCGGCCTGATGCTGCGCGCGCTCGAGATGGGCACCGCCGGCTTGAAGGCGCCGACCGGCGAGGCGGTGGATTTCCCGACCAACACCAGCGACGCGTTGATGAGCGGTGGCGCGGACGCGATCGCCGGCGCGGTCGAGCGCATGTACCGCAAGCTGCTCGCGAAGACCGGCGAGAAGCCCGCGCTGCTGATGACCGGCGGCGCGGCCGTGAAGCTCGCGCCGATCACCGACCTGCCGTTCGAGACGGTCGATACGCTGATCTTCGAGGGATTGCTGCAGATGCAGGCGCACCGCCTCGCGCTCTGAGGCGCGGGCTTTTCAGAGGATGTAGCGCGACAGGTCTTCGTTCCTCGCCAGTTCGGCGAGCTTGTCGTTGACCTCGGCAGCATCGACCCGCACGGTCTGACCGCCGCGGTTCGGCGCGTCGAAGCTGATCTCGTCGAGCAAGCGCTCCATGACCGTGGACAGGCGCCGCGCGCCGATGTTCTCGGTGCGCTCGTTGACGTCGAACGCGATCTGCGCGATGCGGCGGATGGCCTCGGGTTGCAACTCCAGCGTGACGCCTTCGGTCGCGAGCAGCAGCGTGTACTGCTTGACCAGGCTGGCATGGGTCTGCGTCAGGATCGCCTCGAAATCGTCGACGCTCAGCGAGCCCAGCTCGACGCGGATCGGAAAGCGTCCCTGCAACTCCGGGATCAGGTCGCTCGGTTTGCTCAGGTGGAACGCGCCCGATGCGATGAACAGCATGTGGTCGGTCTTGACGATGCCGTACTTGGTGTTCACCGTCGTGCCCTCGACCAGCGGCAGCAGGTCGCGCTGCACGCCCTGGCGCGAGACCTCGGCGCTGCCGGAGTCCGCGCGCGAAGTGACCTTGTCGATCTCGTCGATGAAGACGATGCCGTTCTGCTCGGCGTTGGCGAGCGCTGCGGCCTTGACCTCGTCGTCGTTGACGAGCTTCGCCGCCTCTTCGTCGATCAGCAGCTTGTGCGCCTCGGCGATGCGCAGCTTGCGGACCTTCTTCTTGCCGCTGCCGGCGTTCGCAAACAGCCCCTTGAGCTGCTCGGTCATCTCCTCCATGCCCGGCGGGCCCATGATCTCGAGCGACGCCTTCGGATCGGCGACCTCGATCTCGATCTCCTTGTCGGCCAGCGCGCCCTCGCGCAGGCGCTTGCGCATGACCTGGCGGGCGGTGTTGTCCGGTTCGATCTTCGGCACCGATGCGGTCAGGCCGAACTCGTTGCTGTTGCTGCGCGCCGGCGGCACCAGGATGTCGAGCACGCGGTCCTCCGCCGCATCCTCGGCGCGGCTGCGCTGGCGCCGCATCGCGTTCTCGCGCTCCTGCTTCACGCTCATGTCGACCAGGTCGCGGATGATCGAGTCGACGTCCTTGCCGACGTAGCCGACCTCGGTGAACTTGGTCGCCTCGACCTTGATGAACGGCGCATCGGCCAGCTTGGCCAGGCGCCGCGCGATCTCGGTCTTGCCGACCCCGGTCGGCCCGATCATCAGGATGTTCTTCGGCGTGATCTCGGCACGCATCGGCTCGGCCACCTGCTGGCGCCGCCAGCGGTTGCGCAGCGCGATCGCGACCGCGCGCTTGGCACCACCCTGGCCCACGATGTGGCCGTCGAGTTCGGAGACGATCTCCTGGGGCGTCATGCTGCTCTTCATTCGAGCGTCTCGATGATGTGGTTCTGGTTGGTGTAGATGCAGAGTTCGCCCGCGATCTCGAGCGACTTCTTCACCACCTCGTGCGGCGCGAGTTCGGTGTTGGACAGCAGCGCCCGTGCGCTGGCGTGCGCGTACGCGCCACCGGAGCCGATCGAGACGATGCCGTGTTCGGGCTCGAGCACGTCGCCGTTGCCGGTGATGATCAGCGAGGCCTCGCGGTCGGCGACGGCGAGCATCGCCTCGAGGCGGCGCAGCACGCGGTCGGTTCGCCAGTCCTTCGTCAACTCGATGGCCGCGCGCACCAGGTGACCCTGGTGCTTCTCGAGCTTGGCCTCGAAGCGCTCGAACAGCGTGAACGCATCGGCGGTGGCGCCGGCAAACCCCGCCAGCACCTGGTCGCGGTACAGCTTGCGCACCTTGCGGGCCGACGACTTGACGACGATGGTGCCGAGCGTGACCTGCCCGTCGCCCCCGAGCGCGACCACATTGCCGCGACGCACGCTCAGGATGGTCGTGCCGTGATAGTTTTCCATCGGGAGTAGATAGTTGCGAGCTGCGCGGTTTCAAGCGCAGCGATCAGCAGAACATCCGCAGCCTAGACTGTGCGGACCTTGACCTTGGCATGCTCGTTGATGCCCATCGCGCCGAAGAAGAGCGCGACCATCCGGTGCGCCTCGACGAAGCGCACCGCGCGGTTCTCGCTGCGACGGGCGAGCACCCAGTTCAGCAGGTCCCCGGCGGCGATGAAATCGACCCGGATCAGGCGTGCGCACGAGACATTGACGATGCTGGCGGTGCCGAGCTCGGTGTCCATCTTCTTGAGCGTCTTGCCGATATCGCCGACCAGTTGCCCGGACAGCTCGACCGTGCCGACCTGCACCAATCCGGTGTCCTCGGTCAGGCGCGATTCGAGGAAGCTCGTCGACACGTCGCTGACGATCGACAGCGGCGGCGAGGAGGTGGTCGAGCCGGTGCCGCTGACCCGCACCTCGCAGCGCGCCGGTTCCCACGAGGGCGGCGAGACTTCGTAGGTCACGCAATAGTCGATGGCCGCCTCGTCGAATTGGTCCGGCCGGTTCGCCAGCCGCAGCGCGTCGAGCCGCACCTGCCAGTAAGCGGGATCGGCATCGCGCACGCCGGTGGGCGCGGACTCGGCCAGCACCGTGAACAGGCGCTCGCCGCCGAGCCAGCGCATGTCCAGGTCCTGGTCACTCCAGTTGCGGAACAGCTCGGACAACCGCGCGCAGGCTTCGGCATCGATGCTGCGCAGCGCGCTCCAGTCGAACACCCACGGCAGCGGCATCTGCAGCGCCAGCGAAGCCAGCTTCGACACGGCTTCGGCGTCGACGTGGTCGGAGCAGACCCAGCCCACCTGGCCGTCGATGCGCGCGCGCTTCGGCCGGTCCTCGCCGGCAGCCTCGGCCACCAGCTTGGGCAGCGAGAACCACTGCGGCGCGGACCAGCCGAACTGCTGCGCGTAGTCGAGCGCCAGGCTCTCGAACTTGTGCTGCTGGCCGATTGCACGGTACAGGTCGAACAGCACCAGCCAGGTCTCGGCGTGCTGCGCGCGCGGGCCACCGGGGCCGGTCAGCGCCGCGAGCGCCTGCTCGCACTGGTCGAAATCGGCGTTCGCGAACGCGATCACGGCCTCGTCGAGCTCCGGGTCGTGGGCGATCTCGGTCAGCTCTTGCGTGAACGGGCTCGCGGGCTCCGGCACGGCCGGCGCCCCGGCCTTGACCGGCGACAGCGGCGAGACGCCGCCACCCATCACGACCGGCGACGTGCCGAGCGGTGGCGCGCGGTCGGCCATCAGGTCGTCGACGGGTGCCGCGTCGAAATGGCTGCGCGACGAGGTGCGCGCGGCGCGCGTGTCCATGGCGGCCGGGACGGTCGGGGCGTTGTAGAACTCGGGCGTGCGGCGGTTGGCGGTGTTGACGTAGGGCGCGTCGCCGACCATCTGCTGCTCGATCTCGTCGATCTTGGCCTTCACGCCGATCTCGGCCTTGGCGCCGCTGTCGATGATCTTGCCTTCGGAATCGTCGATGCGCGAGGAGCCGCCGAGCGCGGCCAGCTGTTCGCTGGTCAGGCCCTCGCGGCGCACCTTGCGCAGCATGTCGAACTCGCGCTTGCGGACGAAATCGTTGCGCCGCTTGCGCTCGATCATCGCCTTCAGCTCGCCCTTGGCGTATTCCGTCTCGCGCGTCTCTTCGGCCGGGGTGCCGAGCTCGGCCCATTCGGTGGTCGGGTTGGCGACAAACTTGACGACCTTGCGGAAGAAGCTGGTCGTGTCTTTCGGATCCGACATGGCGAGGGGCTCGCGGGCTCCTTGGTTGGGTGACGGCGATCAGCGGGCGGTTCGACCGGCGACGGGCCGGTCAATCCCCGAACATCTTCTGCTTCAACTCGCGCCGCTGCTGCGCTTCGAGGGACAGTGTAGCGGTCGGGCGTGCGATCAGGCGACCCAGACCGATCGGCTCGCCGGTTTCGTCGCAGAAGCCGTAGTCGCCCGCATCGATGCGCTGCAGCGATTGCGAGATCTTCTTCAGCAACTTGCGTTCCCGGTCGCGGGTGCGCAGTTCCAGGGCGTGCTCTTCCTCGATCGTGGCGCGGTCGGCCGGGTCGGGGACGATCGACGTGTCTTCGCGCAGGTGCTCGGTGGTCTCGCCGGCATTGCTCAGCAGGTCGTCCTTCAGCGTCTGCAGCTTGACGCGGAAGAATTCGAGCTGCTTGTCGTTCATGTATTCCGAATCCGGCATCGCCAGGATTTCGGGTTCGGTCAGGTCCCGGCCGGCCTTCGACTTCCAGGCATTGGCCAGTTTCGGGTCGGACTTGTGCTTTTCGCGCGGGGTATCGAGTTCGAGGTTGTTCATCTGTCGGGTCGGGGGCCGAGGCGGGGCGAACCGGTCGGCGAAGCGCGAGGTCGGCGGCGGCAACGGGGCCTGGACCTGCGGCGCGGGGTACTTGGAAGCGCCCCGTCCGGACTTCTTCGTCGGCACCACGGCGGCAGGAACGGGCGCGGCGGTGGCCGGCACGACGACAGGAGCAGGAGCGGGTTTGATCACGGGTGCGGGCACTTTGGCGGTTGCGGCCGGCTTGGCCGCGACGGTGGGAGCGGCGGCTGCCTTGGCCGCCGGCTTCTTGGGCGCGGGGGCCGGCGCGACCGGCTTCTTCGCCGCGGTCACCGGCTTGGCAGCGGTTTTCGCGGACTTCGCAGACACGGCGGGGGCGGCCTTCGCAGCGGCGGTCTTCTTCGTGGGCGCTTTCGGGGCCGGTGTCTTGCTCAAAGCGTTCTCCTCGCGTCGGCGGTTATACCCTGTGCTCAGGGGTGGGTCTTCGGCCGCCGCGGATTGTAGCCACGTTGCACCGGCGCAAGCGGCCAGAATTCACGCGTCAGACGAGGCAGCCTTCGAGGCCCTGCAGGAAGATGTCCTTCGGCAGGTCCAGCCCGATGAACACCATCTTGCTGGTCTTCTTCTCGCCCGGCGCCCACTTGGGGCCCAGATCGCTGCCCATCAGCTGGTGCACGCCCTGGAAGATCACCTTGCGGTCGCTGCCCTTCATGAACAGCACGCCCTTGTAGCGCAGCATCTTCGGGCCGTAGACCTGGACGATCGCGCCGAGGAAGTCCTCCAGCTTGGCCGGGTTGAAGGCCTTGTCGGACTTGAAGACGAACGACTTCACGTCGTCGTCGTGCACGTGGTGGTGCGGGTGGTCGCAGTGCTCGCCGTGCTCGTGGTCGTGGTGATCGTGGTCATGATCGTGGCCGGCGTGCGGGTCGGCGTTCAGGAATTCCGGGTCGATGTCGAGCTTGGCGTTCAGGTTGAAGCCGCGCAGGTCGAACACGTCGGCCAGCGGCACTTCGCCGAAATTGACCTTGGTCTGCGGCGCCCGCGGGTTCATGTGCTTGATGCGGTGGATCAGCGCGTCGACGGTGGCGCCATCGACGAGGTCGGTCTTGCTGATGAAGATCTGGTCCGCGAATCCGACCTGGCGGCGCGCCTCCTGACGGTCGTCGAGCTGCTGGTCGCCGTGCTTGGCGTCGACCAGCGTCAGGATCGAGTCGAGCAGGTAGCTCTCGGCGATCTCGTCGTCCATGAAGAAGGTCTGCGCGACCGGGCCGGGGTCGGCCAGGCCGGTGGTCTCGATGACGACGCGGTCGAAATCGAGCTCGCCCTTGCGCTTCTTCTCGGCGAGATCGCTCAGCGTCGTGCGCAGGTCCTCGCGAATCGAGCAGCAGACGCAGCCGTTGTTCAGCTGGATGATCTGCTCCTTGCTGTCCTGCACGAGGATCTCGTTGTCGATGTTCTCGTCGCCGAATTCGTTCTCGATCACGGCGATCTTCTGGCCATGGGCCTCGGTGAGCACGCGCTTGAGCAGGGTGGTCTTGCCCGAGCCGAGGAAGCCGGTGAGGATGGTCGCGGGGATGAGTGCCATGAAGGTTGCCTTGCTGGAATGGGGGCGATCTGGGAATGTGGGGGCCGCGGGCGCCCGTTCAAGGCGGCTGGCGCGGCGAGGCGGCAATCATGGCATTGCGGCGGGCACCGCGTCGTGCGCGGGGTCGCGCACGGGCTTGGGTTAAGCTTGTCCGGTCACCACTCTCCGCTCCCCGCGCGATGTCCGAACCGCATCCAGGTCGCTCTTCTCGGTGGGGCGACGTCAACGCCGCGCCTCCGGCGGCGCGGCGCACGCTGTTCCAGAAGCTGATCGAACTGATCGCGCCCGGCCCCGAATCGCGTGACCAGCTGATCGAGTCGCTGGCCGACGCGGAGAGCAAGTCGCTGATCGCGCCGGAGTCCCGGATGATGCTCGAGGGCGTGATCCGCATGGCCGACATGACGGCCGGCGACGTGATGGTGCCCGCCGGCCGCATGGACCAGCTGGACATCGCCTCCGACTACGACGAGCTGTTGCACCTGGTGATCGACACCGGCCACTCGCGTTTCCCGGTGTTCGAGGGCGGCCGCGAGAACGTGATCGGGATCCTGATGGCCAAGGACCTGCTGAAGCTCCAGCGCTCGCCGGACCTGAACCTGCGCACGCTGCTGCGCCCGGCGGTGTTCGTGCCCGAATCGAAGGGCCTGAACGAACTGCTGCGCGACTTCCGCTCCAACCGCAACCACCTGGCGATCGTGATCGACGAGTTCGGCAGCACCGCCGGGCTGATCACGATCGAGGACGTGCTGGAAGAGATCGTCGGCGAGATCGAGGACGAGTTCGACGACAAGGACGGCGAGTCCGGCATCTACACGCTGGCCGACGGCAGCCAGCGCGTCGCGGGCGATGTCGACATCGTCGCGGTCAACGAAGCCTTCGGCACGGTGCTGCCCACCGACGAGTTCGACAGCATCGGCGGCCTGGTCGCGCACGAGCTGGGCCGCGTGCCGCGGCGCGGCGAGGCGGTGATCGTCGGTGACCTGATGTTCTCGGTCATGTTGACGCGCGGAGGCGCAGTCCGCTGGTTCAAGGTCACGCGCGCGCCGGAGCCGGCCGCCGGGACCGACAGCGCTTGACGACGTCGGCCGCGCCCGGGGTGGCGCCCCGCCTGGCGCCGTCGGTCGACCTGTTGCTCGCGGCGCTGCTCGGCGCGCTCCACAGCCTGGCCTTCGTCCACACGGCGGCGTGGCCCTTGCAGCTCGCGATCGTCGCGGCGCTGGCGTGGCGTGCGTCGGCCGCCGGCACCCGGCGCGCAGCCGGCATGGGCCTGTTGTTCGGCACCGCGTGGCTGGGCGCGGGGACGTGGTGGCTGTTCATCAGCCTGCACACCTATGGCGGCCTGCCCGCGTGGCTGGCGGTGGCCGCAATCACGGCGTTGAGCGCGTTCCTGTCGCTCTATCTCGCGGCCGCACTCGCGGCGTTCGCGCGCTGGCGCAGCGGCGTGGCGTGGCGCGACGCGCTGCTCTTCGGCGCCGGCTGGCTGCTGGCGGAACTGGCGCGGGGCGTGATCTTCACCGGCTTTCCCTGGGTCGCGAGCGGCTATGCGCACGTCGACGGACCGCTCGCCGCGCTCGCACCGTGGATCGGCGTGTACGGCTTGGGGTTCGTCGGCGCGGTGCTGGCGGCGTGGCTGGCGTTCGGCTGGCGCAGCGGCTGGCGCGCGCGGGGGGCGTCGTTGGCCGCGTTCGCGCTCGTTCTCGGCGCGGGCGCGCTGTTCGGCCCGGGCCGATTCTCGCAGCCGGCGGGTACGTTGAGCGTCACGCTGCTGCAGGGCAACGTCGCGCAGGACGAGAAGTTTGCCGCCACCGCGATGCCGCAGGCGCTGGACTGGACGCTGAAGAACTTGCTCGCCGCTCGCGGCGAGCTGGTCGTCGCGCCCGAGACGGTGATCCCGCTGCTGCCGAGCCAGCTCGACCCGGCGTACTGGGCCGCGCTCGTCGAGCACTTCCAGCGCGGGCCGCGGGCCGTGCTGCTCGGGCTGCCACTCGGCGATCAGGACGTCGGCTACACGAACTCGGCGGCGGGCATCTCCGCCGCGACCGCAAGCCTGCCGAACGGCTACTACCGCTACGACAAGCACCACCTCGTGCCGTTCGGCGAGTTCATCCCGTTCGGTTTCCGCTGGTTCACCGAGCTGATGAACATCCCGCTCGGCGATTTCAACCGCGGCCCGGTCGGCGCCGCATCGTTCGCGTTCCGTGGTCAGCGCATCGGCGCGAACATCTGCTACGAGGACCTGTTCGGCGAGGAACTGGCGGCGCGCTTCGCGGCGGAGGCGCAGGCGCCGACGATCTTCGCGAACATCAGCAACATCGGCTGGTTCGGCGACACGATCGCGATCGACCAGCACCTGCAGATCTCGCGAATGCGCGCGCTCGAATTCCAGCGCCCGATGCTGCGCGCCACCAACACCGGCGCCACGGTCGTGATCGACCACACCGGCCGCGTGACCGCCGCGCTGCCGCGCTACACGCAAGGCGTGCTCGACGCACGGGTCGAAGGCCGCACCGGCCTGACGCCGTTCGCCTGGTGGGCGGCCAGGGTCGACCTGTGGCCGCTGTGGGCGCTCGGTTTCCTGATCCTCGTGATCAGCGCCCGGCCCGCACGAGGCGGCCGGGACGCGCTGCAGTGATGACACCGTCGCGCTGAACCCATTGGCCGGCGACCCAGGTGCCGAGGTAGCCGACGCCTTTCTGCAGGAAGCGCCGGCCGCCGGCGGGCAGGTCGCGCACCAGCTGCGCCGCGCCGACGCCGAGGCGCTCCGGATCGATCAGGTTCAGGTCCGCGCGGCGGCCGACCGCGATCTCGCCACGGTCGTTCAAACCGAGGTAGCGCGCATTGCGGCTCGTCAGCATCTCGACCGCGGTCTGCAGAGGCAGGCGGCCTTCGGCGCGGTCGCGCACCCAGTGGCTGAGCATGAAGGTGGTGAAGCTCGCGTCGCAGATGGTGCCGACATGCGCGCCCGCGTCGCTCAGCCCCGCGAGCGCGCGCGGGTGCGCGAGCATGCTGCGCACGGTCGACAGCGAGCCGTCGTTGTAGTTGAAGATCGGGAAATAGATGAGGTTCGCGCCATCGCCCTCGGCCAGGTGGTCGTAGAGCGCTTCGAGGGCGGTCGTGCCGCGCTGCTTCGCGCGAACGAGGAAGCTGTCCATCACGGTCGGCTCGTAGTTCGGCGCCGCGTCCAGCGGAAACATGCGGCCGCTGACCAGTTCGATGTTGGCGAGCAGGAGGTCGACCAGCGGCGGGATCGCGGTGCCGTCGCCGGCCATCGCGTCGGACTTCTCGGCCAGCACGCGCGCCTTGCGCGCCGGGTCGCGCATCGCCGCGGCGCGTTCGGCGAGCGGCAGGTGGGCGATCTCCTTGAACGACGGGAAACCCATGAACGGATGAAAGCTCGCGTCCAGCCCGTTGATCACGCCGATGCCGCGCGCGGCGGTCTGCAGGTACAGCGGCAGCCCGCCCGCCACCGCCGCGTCGACCCGCTCGCGGATCGCCTGCCACTGCGCGCCGCCCGGGTCGCGCTGCAGCCAGGTCATCGACAGCGGGCGGCCCGAGGCGCGGGCGATTTGCTCGACGAGGTCGAATTCGGCGTCGAAGCGTTGCGGGCCCTTCAGCACGTCGAAGTCGCTGACCATCTGGATCACGCCGTGCGAGAGACCTTCGAACGCGCTCGCGATGCCGCACAACTCGGCGGCCGTCGCCTCGGCGGCGGGCGTCTCCTTGCCTTCCGACGTGCGGTGGTTGTCGCTGCGCCCGGTGCTCCAGCCGACCGCGCCCGCCATCAGCGCTTCGCGCACCAGCGCGCGCATTGCCGCGATGTCGTTCGCGTCGGCCGCGTGCTGCGTGAACGCGCGTTCGCCCATCACCGCCATGCGCACCGGGTCGTGCGGGATCTGCACCAGGAAGTCGAGGCTGTGCGGCGTCGCATCCAGCGCGTCCATGAACTGCGGGAAGCTCTCCCAGTTCCAGCGGATGCCTTCGGCGAGCGCGGCGCCGGGGATGTCCTCGACGCCTTCCATCAGCTTGATCAGCTCGCCCTCGCGGCCCTTGACCACCGGCGCGAAGCCGACACCGCAGTTGCCCATCACGACGGTCGTGACGCCGTGGTGGATGCTGGGCGAGAACGTCTCGTCCCAGGTGGCCTGGCCGTCGTAGTGGGTGTGGATGTCGACGAAGCCGGGCGTGACCCACGCGCCGGCCGCGTCGATGCGCTCGCGGGCTGCGGCGGTGATCTTCCCGACCTCGACGATCACGCCGTCCTTCACCCCCACGTCGGCGGTGAACGGCAGGCCGCCGCTGCCGTCGACGACGGTGCCGCCTTCAATGAGCCAGTCGAGCATCCTTGCTTCTCCAGAGAACGCCGAGCGCGAGGCCCGACACGATGTGCCAGATGCCCCACAGGCTGGCGATGATCACCATGCCGAGGTCGGCGCCGAATTGCACCGCGACGATGCCGAGCGCGAGGCCCGAGTTCTGCATCCCGCCCTCGATCATGATCGCGCGGCGGTCGCGCTCGGCCACGCGGAACGCGAGCGCGCACAACCAGCCCATCAGCAGCCCGGCAGCGTTGTGGAGCACGACGATCAGCAGCTGCGGCAGGATGTTCACGGTCAGGAGCGCGCGCTGGCTGAACAGGCCCGCGGCGATGAACAGCAGCAACGCGACCAGGCTAAAGGTGCCGAGCGGCTTGCGGATCTTCCCGGTCAGGGCCGGCCAGCGGTGGCTCAGCGTCAGCCCGAGCGCCATCGGCAACGCCAGCAGCGCCAGCAGGCTCCACCAGATGTCGGACGGGTCGATCGACAGTTCGCGCATCCAGCCGGCAGTGGCCGGGTTGGTCGCCATCATCCAGGTGAAGTTGAACGGCGTCAGGAACAGCGCCATCAGCGCCGCGACGGCCGAGATGCTGACCGACAGCGCCGTGTTTCCGCGCCCGAAATGCGTGATCACGTTCGACAGCGAGCCGCCCGGGCAGGCGGCGACCAGGATCATCGCGGCCTCCACGTTCGGCGGCAGGTCGAGCAGCAGCGTCGCCAGCCAGGTGCCGACCGGCAGCAGCACGAACTGCGGGATCAGTCCGCAGACGACGGCGCGCGGCGTCTGCGCGACGCGGGTGAAGTCGGCGACCTTCAGTTCGAGCGCGACCGAGAACACCATCGTCGCGAGCACGAGGCTCAGGATCAGCTGCTGGGTCGTCATGCGTGGGCGCGAGGAGGTCGGTGGCCGCGAGGCTAGCAGCGCACCCGCCCTCTAGAATCAAGGGTTTACGCAGACCACCCCCACAGCCACGGCCGATGCTCACCTTCCAGCAGATCATTCTCAAGTTGCAGGACTACTGGGCATCGCAAGGCTGCGCGCTGCTGCAGCCGTACGACATGGAAGTGGGGGCCGGCACCAGCCACACCGCGACCTTCCTGCGCGCGATCGGCCCCGAGCCTTGGAAGGCCGCCTACGTGCAGCCCAGCCGCCGGCCCAAAGACGGCCGCTACGGCGAGAACCCGAACCGGCTGCAGCACTACTACCAGTACCAGGTCGTGCTGAAACCCGCGCCGGCCAACATCCTCGAGCTCTACCTCGGCTCGCTCGAAGCGCTCGGCTTCGACCTGAAGGCGAACGACGTGCGCTTCGTCGAGGACGACTGGGAGAACCCGACGCTCGGCGCCTGGGGGCTGGGCTGGGAGGTCTGGCTGAACGGCATGGAGGTGACGCAATTCACCTATTTCCAGCAGGTCGGCGGGCTCGATTGCAAGCCGATCACCGGCGAGATCACCTACGGCCTGGAGCGGCTCGCGATGTACCTGCAGGGCGTCGACAACGTCTACAACCTGACCTGGACCGACGGCCTCAGCTACGGGGACGTCTACAAGCAGAACGAGGTCGAGCAGAGCACCTACAACTTCGAGCACAGCGATGTCGAGTTCCTGCTGACCGCCTTCGGGGCGCACGAGAGACAGTCGAAGCACCTGATGGAGCAGCAACTCGCGCTGCCGGCCTACGAGCAGCTGCTCAAGGCCGGCCACAGCTTCAACCTGCTCGATGCGCGCGGCGCGATCAGCGTGACCGAGCGGGCCGCCTACATCGGCCGCATCCGCAATCTGGCGCGCGCGGTTGCGCAGAGCTATCTCGAGAGCCGCGCGCGGCTCGGCTTCCCGATGGCGCCCCAGGCGTGGGGCGATGAAGTCGCCGCGCTGATGGCGAAGAAGGCGGCATGAGCATGATCCCGAAGAATCTGCTGGTCGAACTGTTCGTCGAGGAACTGCCGCCGAAGGCGCTGAAGAAACTGGGCGACGAGTTCGCCCGCCTGCTGGCCGCGGGGTTGACGGCGCAAGGCCTGGCCACCGACGCGTCGGTCGTCACGTCGTTCGCGTCGCCGCGGCGCCTCGCGGCGCATGTGACGGCGGTCGCCCCGCAGGCCGCCGACAAGGCGGTGTCGCAGAAGCTGATGCCGGTCAGCGTCGGCCTGAACGCGGCCGGCGAGGCCACGCCGGCGCTGCTGAAGAAGCTTGCCAGCGTCGGCGCCGACGCGTCGGCCGTGGCGACGCTGAAGCGCCAGATGGATGGCAAGGCGGAGGCGCTGTTCCTCGACAGCACGGTCACCGGTGCGACGCTGGCCGAGGGCCTGCAGAAGGCGCTCGACGAGGCGCTGTCGAAGCTGCCGATCCCGAAGGTCATGCAGTACCAGCTGGCCGACGGCTGGACCAGCGTGAACTTCGTCCGCCCGGCGCACGGGCTGGTCGCGCTGCATGGCGACACCGTCGTGCCGGTCACGGCGCTCGGCCTGACGGCCGGGCGCGCCACGCACGGTCACCGCTTCGAGGCGACGACCGACCCGATCGAGTTGCGCGGTGCCGATCATTACGCCGAGCCGCTGGCGCAGCAGGGCGCCGTGATCGCGAGCTTCGATGCGCGCCGCGCCGAGATCGCGCGCCAGCTGCAGGCCGCCGCCGCGCGGCAGGGCCTGACACCGATCGACGACGCGGCCTTGCTCGACGAAGTCACCGCACTGGTCGAGCGCCCGAACGTCCTGGTGTGCAAGTTCGAACAGGAGTTCCTCGCCGTGCCGCAGGAATGCCTGATCCTGACGATGAAGGCGAACCAGAAGTACTTCCCGCTGCTCGATGCGGCGGGCAAGCTCACCAACCAGTTCCTGATCGTCAGCAACATCCGCCCGGCCGACCCGAGCCGCGTGATCGAGGGCAACGAGCGCGTCGTGCGCCCGCGCCTGGCGGACGCGAAGTTCTTCTTCGACCAGGACCGCAAGAAGTCGCTCGAGTCGCGTGTCGCCGGCCTGGGCAAGGTGGTCTACCACGGCAAGCTCGGTACGCAGGGCGAGCGCACCGAGCGCGTGCGCGTGATCGCGAAGGCGATCGGCGAGAAGCTCGGCGGCGCCGAGCTGGCGGCGCTGGCCGACCGCGCTGCGCTGCTCGCGAAGACCGACCTCGTGACCGACATGGTCGGCGAGTTCCCCGAGCTGCAGGGCACGATGGGCGGCTACTACGCGCGCCACGACGGCGAGCCCGGGGCCGTCGCGATCGCGATCGAGGACCACTACCGCCCGCGCTTCGCCGGCGACGCGCTGCCGCGCAACGACGCCGGCCTCGCGGTCGCGCTCGCCGACAAGCTGGAGACGCTGGTCGGCCTGTTCGGCATCGGCCAGGTGCCCACCGGCGACAAGGATCCGTTCGCGCTGCGCCGCCACGCGCTCGGCGTGATCCGCATGCTGGTCGAGCGCGACCTGCCGCTGCGCCTGGACGACCTCGTCGCCACCGCCGCGCAGGCGATGGGCCCGTTGCTGACCGAGACCGCGGCGCCCGCCCAGCTGCTCGACTTCGTCTACGACCGCCTTTCGGGCACCCTGCGCGAGCAGGGCTACAGCGCCCAGGAGGTCGACGCGGTGCTCGCGCTGCGGCCGGCGCGGCTGGCCGACGTCTCGGCGCGGCTCGCGGCGGTGCGCGCCTTCGCCGCGCTGCCCGAGGCCGCCTCGCTGGCGGCGGCCAACAAGCGCGTCGGCAACATCCTGAAGAAGGTGGACGGCACGGTGGCCGCGCGGGTCGACGCGGCGCTGCTGCACGAGCCGGCCGAGGCCGCGTTGAACGATGCACTCGCGCTCGCGACGCCGCGGGCCGACGCGGCCTTCGAGCGCGGCGACTACGCCGCCTCGCTGCAGGCGCTGGCGGCGCTGCGGACGCCCGTCGACGCGTTCTTCGACGGCGTGATGGTCAACGCCGACGATGCCGCGCTGCGCGCCAACCGGCTCGGCCTGCTGGCCACCTTGCACGCCGCGATGAACCGCGTCGCCGATCTGTCGAAGCTGGCGACCTGATGGCCCTCCCATGACCCCGATGAAGCTGATCATCCTCGACCGTGACGGCACGATCAACGAGGACCGCGACGATTTCGTCAAGACGCCGGACGAGTGGGTGCCGATCCCGGGCGCGCTCGAGGCGATCGCTCGGCTCAACCAGGCGGGCTGGCACACCGTCGTCGCGACCAACCAGTCCGGCCTCGGCCGCGGCACCTTCGACATGGCCACCCTCAACGCGATGCACGTCAAGATGAACCAGTTGCTCGCAAAGCAGGGCGGCCGCATCGACGCGGTGTTCTTCTGCCCGCACACGCCGGAGGACGGCTGCAGCTGTCGCAAACCGTTGCCGGGGCTGTTCGAACAGATCGGCGAGCGCTTCGGCGTGCCGCTGCGCGACGTGCCCGTCGTCGGCGATTCGCTGCGCGACCTGCAGGCCGGCGCGGCCGTCGGCTGTCAACCGCATTTCGTGCGCACCGGCAAGGGCGGCCGCCTCGGCGACGCGGCGATCGCGGCGTTGTGCGCGCAGGTGCCCGGCACGCGCGTGCACGCCGACCTGGCGGCCTTCGCCGAGCACCTGATCCGCCAGGAGCGCAAGAGTCGCGTGGCCACCGGCGAGTCCGACTCCGGCTTCGGGAGGCTCGACTGATGCGCCACGCCCTGAACGCCGTGCGCTCGGCGCTGTTCGTGCTCTTCATGGCCGTGACGGTGGTCCCCTGGGCGCTCGCGGTGCTGGTGGTTTCGATCTTCGCGAAGGGCAACGTCGTCTACTGGATGTGCGTTGGCTGGCTGCGCACCGCGATCTGGGGCGCCAAGGTCATCTGCGGCGTGCGTGCGCGGCTGCACGGCTTCGACCACCTGCCCGACACGCCGGTCGTGATGCTGCCCAAGCACCAGTCGACCTGGGAGACCTTCGCGTTCCCCGGCCTGATGCCGCACCCGCTGTGCTACGTGTTCAAGCGCGAGCTGCTCTACATCCCGTTCTTCGGCTGGGCGATGGCACGCATGGACATGATCCACATCGACCGCAGCAAGCGCGCCGAGGCCTGGAACCTGGTGGCCGCACAGGGGCGCAAGTTCATGGCCAAGGGCCACTGGGTCATCATGTTCCCGGAAGGCACGCGCGCGGCGCGCGGCGCGAAGGGCACCTACAAGTCCGGCGGCACGCGCCTGGCGATCCAGACCGAACGGCCGGTGCTGCCGGTGGCCGTGACCTCGGCGCGCTGCTGGCCGCGCAAGAGCTTCGTGCTGCGGCCGGGCGTGATCGACGTGTCGGTCGGCCCGCCGATCGCCTCCACCGGCCGCGAGCCCGACGAGCTGATGCGCGAGGTCGAGGCCTGGATCGAGACCGAGATGCGGCGGCTCGATCCCGAGGCCTATGTCGGCCAGCCGCCGGTCGAGGCGCCCGCCCCCCGACGCTGAGGCCGATGCCACCACGCCGCGCCGCCCTCGACACCCCGCGACAGCTCGCGCTGTTCGACGAGGTGCCGCCGGCGGCACCGGCCGCGGTGCATCACGCTGACGCGGCGCCGCCGAACGTCGAAGCCGCGGCACCGACCTTCCGTCCCGTTCCGACTCCATCACCTGCCTCCCTCTCCAGCGTGCTTGCTCCCGCCGTCTTCCGTCACCCGCAGGCCGATCGCGAGATCCGCCTGAACGATCACGTCGTCGCCTATGCACTGAAGCGCGCACGGCGGCGCAGCATCGGCTTCATCGTCGGCATCGAAGGCCTGAGCGTGAGTGCGCCGAGATGGGTCGGGCTCCACGACATCGAAGCGGCGCTGCAGGAGAAGTCGCGCTGGATCCTGAAGAAGCTGCAGGAGCAGCAGGAACGAGCCCAACGTCTGCAGTCGGCCAAGGTCGACTGGCGCGACGGCACGTCGCTGCCGTTCCTCGGCGAGACCGTGATCGTCGTGCTCGATCCGCGCGCCACCGGCGCGGTGCTCAACACCGATGCGCAAGCCTTGCCCGGCGTGCCGCGGCTGACGTTGCACGTCGGCCTGCCGCACACGGCGGCGCCGGAACAGATCCGCGACACGGTGCAGAGCTGGCTGCAGCGCCAGGCGCGGCGCGTGTTCGAGGAACGCATCGCGCACTTCGCGCCGCTGCTGCGCGTGCGCGTGACGCGGCTGAGCCTGTCGTCGGCGCAGACGCGCTGGGGCAGCGCGAGCGCCGACGGCTCGATCCGCCTCAACTGGCGGCTGATCCACTTCGCGCTGCCGAGCATCGACTACGTCGTCGCGCACGAACTCGCGCACCTGCGCCACATGGACCACAGCCCGCGCTTCTGGGACGTGGTGCGCTCGGTGCTGCCCGACTACGAGCAGGCGCGCGGCAGCCTGAAGGACGGGCTGGTCCCGCTCCTCGACTAGGACGTCGTGTACGACGACAACCAGACCTTCGTCCCCGACTCGTTCATCGCGCTCTACAGCGATGCGCGCGGCCGGCTCACCGCGCCGCGCGAGACGATCGCCGCGCGCCACGAGTTCTGCGAGGACATGGCGAACCTGCTGACCGAGCACTGCAGCACCATCCACTTTCGCGACGGTGTCGACGAAGGCCAGGTGCTGGTGCGGGTGCACCGCGGCTTGCTCGCGCCGCCGACGACGGTCGAGGCGCCCGAAGCCGAGTGGGTGGTGCGGCGCACCGCCGAACTGCTCGGTTGGCCGTTCTGCGGCGTGTGCTGAGCGGCAAAGGCGAGGCCGGGTGCCGCCTGCCGCGACGCGCGCCGCCGACCGCGTACGATTGCCCGGATGAATGCAGAAATCGTAGCCCTCGGCGAGCCGATGATCGAGTTCAACCAGGTCCGGCCGAACGCGCCGGAGTTCGTGCAGGGCTTCGGCGGCGACACCTCGAATGCGATCATCGCGGCGGCGCGCCAGGGTGCGCGCACCGCCTACGTGACGAGGCTCGGCGCCGACGACTTCGGCGACCGCATCATGGCGTTGTGGGGCGGTGAACAGGTCGGCACCTCGGCCGTGATCCGCGACCCGCAGGCGCCCACCGGCGTGTACTTCGTGACCCACGGCGCGAACGGCCACGCGTTCAGTTACCTGCGCGCCGGCAGCGCCGCGAGCCGCATGACGCCGGACGACCTGCCGCAGGCGCTGATCCGCGGTGCGAAGTTCCTGCATGTCTCGGGCATCAGCCAGGCCATCAGCGCCAGCGCGTGCGACACCGTGTTCGCGGCGATCGCGCTGGCGCGCGCGAGCGGCGTGCGCGTCGCCTACGACTCCAACCTGCGCCTGAAGCTGTGGTCGCTGGCGCGCGCCCGGGCCATCATCAAGGAGACTGTGGCGAACTGCGACATCTTCCTGCCCAGCCTCGAGGATGCCGAACTGTTCACCGGCCTGACCGGGCGCGCCGCCATCATGGACTGGTGCCTGGCGGCTGGCGCGCCGGTGGTCGTGCTCAAGCTCGGCAAGGACGGCGCGATCGTCGGCACGCCGCAGGACCGTACCGCGGTCCCCGGTCGGATCGTCGATGCAGTCGATGCGACGGGGGCGGGGGACTGCTTCGCCGGCGCGCTGCTCGCGCGGCTGGCCGCCGGGGACGCGATGCTGGACGCGGTCCGGTACGCCAACGCCGCTGCCGCGCTCACGACCACCGGTTTCGGTGCCGTTGCGCCGATTCCCCGCCCGGCCGATGTGCGGGCGTTCATGGCGAAGGAGACCGCATGAGCGAGCCCGCACGTCGCGTCGTCGTCATCGGCGGCACCAGTGGCATCGGCCACGCGATCGCCGCGCGCTTCGCGGCGTCAGGCGCGCATGTGATCGCCTCTGGCGCGTCGCTGACCGAAACCGCCGCGGCCAGTGCCGCCGGCGGGCACGGCGCGCTGTCGTTCGAGGTGCTCGACGTGCGCGACGCCGCCGCGGTCGAGGCCTTCTTCGCGCGCCTGGATGCGCTCGACGTGCTGGTCAACTGCGCCGGCGTGATCCGCCGCGGCGCCGAGCACGACCCTGCCGTATTCGCCGAGGTCGTCGACATCAACCTGAACGGCAGCATGCGCACCAGCGCCGCCGCGCGCACGCTGCTCGCGCAGACCCGCGGGTGCATCGTCAACACCGCGTCGATGCTCACGTTCTTCGGCGGCGGCCTGGTGCCGGCGTACTCGGCCAGCAAGGGCGGCATCGGGCAACTGACCAAGTCGCTGGCGATCGCCTATGCCGTCGACGGCATCCGCGTCAACGCGGTCGCGCCGGGCTGGATCGCGACGCCGCTGACGGCCGCGCTGCAGGCCGACCCGGCGCGCAGCGGGACGATCGTCGCGCGCACGCCGCTGGCGCGCTGGGGCACGCCCGAGGACGTGGCCGACCCGGTGTTCTTCCTCGCCAGCGAGGCCGCGCGCTTCGTCACCGGCGTGATCCTGCCGGTCGACGGCGGCTACCTGATTTCGTGAGGGCGATGCGATGACAGTTCAACCGTTCGGCCTGCAGCCCGAGATCGTCGCCAATGCCATCCCCGCCGACGAGCGCGTCTGGGTGCCGCAGGCGGACAACGTCTGGTTCCGCCCGCTGCTGCTCAACACCGTCTCGGGCGGCTGGTGCAATCTGCTGCGGGTGCGCCGCTCGGGTGTGCTGTCGCGCCACCGACACCCGATGCTGGTGGTCGGCTACGTGATCAAGGGCCGCTGGTTCTACCGCGAGCACGACTGGGTCGCGAACGAGGGCGACTTCGTCTACGAGCCACCGGGCGAAACCCACACGCTCGAGGTGCCGGCCGACTGTGCCGAGATGATCACCTTCTTCAACATCTCCGGTGCGATGATCTACCTCGACGAGGACGGCCAACAGACCGGCTACGAAGACGTGTTCACCAAGCTCGAGATGTGCCGCGCGCACTACGAGGCGGTCGGCCTCGGCGCGTCCTACGTCGACCAGTTCGTGCGCTGAACGCTACGCCGCCGTCGTGAAGCGGTAGATCCCGTCGGCGTCGAGCCGGCGCGTCAGTTGGCCCGCGAGCCACAGCGCATGCAGGTGCGCCACCGACTCGCCCATCGCGAACGTGGTCTGGTGCAGGTCGAGCTTGCGGCGGAACAGCACCATCAGCAGGTCGGCCGCGTGCTGCGGCGCCTCGGCACAGGCGGCGAGCACATCGGCGAAGCGTTCGTCGTGGTGCGCGACGAGCTGGTCGACGCGGGTGTGCAGGCCGCGGAACGGCCGGCCGTGCGAGGGCAGCACCAGCGTGTCCTCGGGCAGCGCCTTCATGCGCTTGATCGAGTCGAGGTAAAGCATCAGCGGGTTGGCCTCGGGCTCGCCCTCGTGCACGCTGACATTGGTCGAGATGCGCGGCAGCACCATGTCGCCGCTGATCAGCACGCCGAGCTGTGCGCAGTGCAGCGACATGTGTTCGGGGGCGTGGCCGTAGCCGGCATGGCAGGTCCAGTCGTGGCCGCCGATGGCCAGAACATCGCCTCCGAGCAGGCGGCGGTAGGCGTGCGGCAGGTCCGGCACCATGCTCTTGTAGTAGTTCGTGCGCGCCTTGATCTTGGTCTGCGATTCCTCGTCTGTCAGGCCGTGGCTCGCCATGAAGCGGGCCGTCGCCTCGCCGCCGATCGCGGCGATGCCGCTGCTGGCCAGGCGCGCCACGTTGTAGTCCGTCGCGCTGCACCAGAGGCGCACGTTCCAGCGCTCGGTCAGCCAGTGCGCCAGGCCGATGTGGTCGGGGTGCATGTGGGTGACGACCACGCGCAGCACCGGCAACCCCTGCAGCTCGTTGGCGAAGATCGTCTCCCACGCGGCGCGGGTCGCGTCGTTGGTGATGCCGCAGTCGACGATGGTCCAGCCGTCGCGGCCGTCGATCCGGTCGCGCAGCAGCCACAGGTTGATGTGGTCGAGCTGGAACGGCAGCAGCATGCGCAGCCAGCGCACGCCCGGCGCCACCTCCAGCGTGGTGCCGAGTTCGGGCAGCGCCTCGCCGAGCGGGTAGGTGAGCTGCATTTCGAGCGCGTTCATGGCCTTCATCGGATTCCCCAACTACACTTTGTGCACTTGACGTAAACGTCAATTCGAGCCCAGTGTAGGCCGTCCGCTTCATCGCCGCTGTCACCCAGATGTCTGCCGCCCCGTTCAAGACCTTCACGATCGGCGAGCTCGCCCGCGAGTTCGACCTGACGACCCGTGCGATCCGCTTCTACGAGGATTGCGGGCTGATCACGCCGCAGCGCAGCGGCCGCAACCGCGTCTACACCCAGCGCGAGCGCACCCGCCTGAAGCTCACGCTGCGCGGCAAGCGCCTCGGGCTGACGCTGGCGGAGGTCAAGGAGCTGGTCGACATGTACGAATCGCCGCGCGACACCCAGCCGCAGCTGCAGAAGTACCTCGCGGTGCTGGGCGCGCACCGGGCGCAGCTGGAGCAGCAGCTGGCCGACCTGCACGCCACGCTCGACGAAGTCCGCTCGCACGAGAAGGAAGCGCGCCGCCTGCTGGCCGGCGCCGGCGCGCGGAAAGCCGCGGCGCGCGGGTAAGCTGAATCCGTCCCTACCACCCCCGGAGATTTCCATGGCCAAGACCAAGACGAAGACGAAGCCCGCCGCGCCGAGCGCGCAGACCCGCCGCATGGCGCCGCTGAACACGCCGACCGACCTGGCCGCCAAGGCCACGCCGCAACTCGCCGGCTCGCTGAACGCGCTGCTGGCGGACTTCTTCGCGCTGTACCTGAAGACCAAGAACTTCCACTGGCACATGAGCGGCCCGCATTTCCGCGACTATCACCTGATGCTCGACGAGCAGGCCGACCAGATCTACGCCGTCACCGACGACCTGGCCGAGCGGGTGCGCAAGATCGGCGGCACCACGCTGCGCTCGATCGGCCACATTGCCAAGCTGCAGCGCGTGCTCGACAACGACGCCGATTTCGTGGCGCCGAAGGACATGCTCGCCGAACTGCGCAACGACAACCGCGACATGGTCGAGCGCATGCGCGAGGCCCATGCGCTGACCGACGAGCTGAACGACGTGGTCACGACCAGCCTGCTCGAGAACTGGATCGACGACGCCGAGCGCCGCGCGTGGTTCCTGTTCGAGGCCACCCGCGACACCGTCTGACCGATGCAGGCCCGCAACCCGGATTTCGCGCAGCGTGTGCAGGAGTCGTTCGCACTGCAGGGTGCCATGCGCACGCTCGGTGCGTCGCTGGCGGCGGTCGAGCCGGGCCGCGTCGTGATCGCGATGCGGCACCGGCCGGAGCTGACGCAGCAGCACGGCTTCGTCCACGCCGGCATGGTCGCCGCGGCGCTCGACTCGGCCTGCGGCTTCGCCGCGTTCACGCTGATGCCGCTCGACGCAGGGGTGCTGACGATCGAGTTCAAGATCAACCTGCTGGCGCCGGCGCGCGGCCCGCTGCTCGAGTTCGAGGGGCTGGTGACCAAGGGCGGCCGCACGATCAGCGTCGTCGACGGCAAGGCCTGGCAGTTCGAGGCCGACAACCGCGAGAAGAAACTGATCGCGACGATGACCGCGACCGTGATGACCGTGATCGGCCGCGACGACGTGCGGCACTAGAACAGATTCCGAAGGAGACGACACCATGAACAACCTGCCCGGCCTGAACTTCCAGCTCGGCGACGATGTCGACGCGCTGCGCGACGCCGTCCGTGAATTCGCGCAGGCCGAGATCGCGCCGCGCGCGGCCGAGATCGACCGCACCGACCAGTTCCCGATGGACCTGTGGCGCAAGATGGGCGCGCTGGGCGTGCTCGGCATCACCGTCAGCGAGGAGTACGGCGGCGCCGACATGGGCTACCTAGCGCACATGATCGCGATGGAGGAGATCAGCCGCGCGAGCGCGTCGGTCGGCCTCAGCTACGGTGCGCACAGCAACCTGTGCGTGAACCAGATCAAGCGCAACGGCAGCGATGCGCAGCGCGCGAAGTACCTGCCGAAGCTGATCAGCGGCGAGCACGTGGGCGCGCTGGCGATGAGCGAGCCGGGCGCCGGTTCCGACGTGATCAGCATGAAGCTGAAGGCGCAGGACAAGGGCGACCACTACCTGCTCAACGGCAACAAGATGTGGATCACCAACGGCCCGGATGCCGACACGCTGGTCGTCTACGCCAAGACCGAGCCGGAGCTCGGCGCGCGCGGCGTCACCGCGTTCCTGATCGAGAAGGGCATGAAGGGCTTCAGCATCGCGCAGAAGCTCGACAAGCTCGGCATGCGCGGCAGCCACACCGGCGAGCTGGTGTTCCAGAACGTCGAGGTGCCGGCCGAGAACGTGCTGGGCGCGCTGAACGGCGGCGCCAAGGTGCTGATGAGCGGGCTCGACTACGAGCGCGCGGTGCTGACCGGCGGGCCGCTCGGCATCATGCAGGCGGTGATGGACAGCGTGGTGCCCTACATCCACGACCGCAAGCAGTTCGGCCAGAGCATCGGCGAGTTCCAGCTGATCCAGGGCAAGGTCGCCGACATGTACACGGTGCTGCAGGCCGGGCGCGCGTTCGCGTACACGGTCGCGAAGAACCTCGACATGCTCGGCACCGAGCACGTGCGCCAGGTTCGCAAGGACTGCGCGAGCGTGATCCTGTGGTGTGCCGAGAAGGCCACGTGGATGGCCGGCGAGGGCATCCAGATCTTCGGCGGCAACGGCTACATCAACGAGTACCCGCTCGGCCGGCTGTGGCGCGACGCCAAGCTGTACGAGATCGGCGCCGGCACGAGCGAGATCCGGCGCATGCTGATCGGTCGCGAACTGTTCGCCGAGACGATGTGACGCGCAGCGGCTGACCGCGGCGTCAGCCCTTGCGCAGCCCGAGCCAGACCACGGTCGCGACGACCAGGAGCCCGCCCAGCACCTGCACCGCCGCGATCGACTGGCCGAGCACGGCCCACGCGATCACCAGCGCGAAGATCGGCTCGACGTTCATGATCGCCGAGTTGCCGACGACGCCGAGCCGCGGCAGCACCGTGAACAGGATCGTGAACGCGGTGCCGTACAGGAAGGTCAGCATCCCCAGGCCGACCCAGCCGGCGGCCGCGTTCGGCAGGTGCAATCCGCCCTGCACCCCCGCGCCGGCGAGCGCCAGCACCGCGACGATCGCCATCGTGGTGGCGGTGCGCAACCGGCCGTCGACGCCGTTCGTCTCGTGCTGGATCAACACCAGCGCGAGCCCGAAGGTGGCCGCCGCTGCAAGCGCGAACGCGACGCCGGCGCCGATCTGCCGCCACTGCGCCGCGGCGCCCAGGCCTGACGCGGCACCGAACACGTCGAGCGCGAGCGCCAGCCCGGCCAGCATCACCGGCATTGCCAGCAGCGTGCGGCGTTCCGCGCGGTGGCCGTACGCGAGGCGCGCCCACAGCGCTGTCCACAGCGGGTAGGTGTTGAACGCCAGCAGCGCCAGCGCCACCGGCAGCCGCGCGACCGCCGAATACAGGCACACGCTCTGCACCGCGATCAGCAGGCCGACGCCGAGCAGCGCCTTCGCGTGGCGCGCCGGCACCCGCAGCGGCACCTGCTGCGTCAGCAGCACTGCGAGCACGACCAGCGCCGTCACGGTGCTGCGCACGGCGACGGCGGTGACGACGTCGACGCCATGGTCGAACGCGACCCGCGCGGCGACATGGTTGGCGCCCATCATCAGCGCGATCAGCAGCAGCGTGGCGAAGGCCGCGCCGGAGAGCGCGACCGGGGCGGACGAGGAGGCGGGTGACGACATGGGTGCGGATTGTGGCGGGCAGATTTTTCTTGCGTTCCTTTCACCCCGAACGAGGGCGCCGTGCGTGCAACCCGGTGTCGTCACTCAACTTCGGGAGCCCGTCATGTTCCAGCGCCGCGATGTCCTTGCCCTCCTTGCCGCGTCCGCCGCGGCCGTCCTCGCCACACCCGCCGCCGCCGTCGGCCGCCTCGTCGAGATGGAACTCGTCGATCGCGGCCGCAACGAGCCGCTGGCGGTGCACGCGCACCGCGGCGAGGCCTGGGTCGCCGGCCGCCCCGGCACGCGCTACGCGGTGCGGCTGAGCAACCGCAGCGGCGAGCGGGTGCTGGTCGTGCTGTCGGTCGACGGCGTCAACGCGGTCAGCGGCGAGACCGCATCGACCGGCCAGACCGGCTACGTGCTCGGCCCGTACCAGACGACCGAGATCACCGGCTGGCGCAAGAGCCTGACCGAGGCCGCGGCGTTCTACTTCACCGCGCTACCCGATTCGTATGCGGCGCGCACCGACCGGCCCGACAACGTGGGAGTGATCGGCGTGGCGGTGTTCCGCGAGAAGCGGCCCGAGCCGGTGGCGCTGCCGGCGCCCCGGATCGACGCGGCCCCGCTGGGCCGGGCAGACGCGGCAGCAGAATCGTCGAACGGTGCCGCGCGGGCCGCGGCGCCGCCGGCACAGGAGGCGTCCGCCAAGGCCGCCGCGCGTGACGAGCGCCTGGGCACCGGCCACGGCGAGCGCGAGTACGCGCCGACCGTCCGCACCGCGTTCGAACGTGCCAGTGAGCGACCGGCGGAGATCGCTCGGATCCGCTACGACAGCGCCGACAACCTGCTCGCGCTCGGCGTGATCCGACCGCGCCGCCCGGCCCCTGTCCAGCCCGATCCTTTTCCGGCGTTCGTTCCGGACCCGAAGGGCTGAGCCTTCGGGAAACCCCTGAGGTCACCGCTTGCGGACTTGTACCCAGGGGTGTGCAAAAAGGGGTGGATGTGCATAGGCCTGCGGATAACATGGTTAAGGCATGTGAAGTTCCGGGGTCACGAACCCCCACCGGAGCGCCGCGCCACCACCCAACCTTCCGCTTCCGACTGGAGATTTCATGCAGCGTTCCGCTCGTCCCTCACGCACGGTCCTGATCAGCGCATTGCTGCTGGCCTTGTCGGCATCGGCCTGGTCACAGGCCTCGTCATTCGCGGCGCCTCAGGCGCAGGTGTTGCGCGCAACCCAAGGGCAGGCGCTGGGCCAGGCCGCGGGCGGCTCGCACGCATCCGCGGTGGCCGCGTCGATGCGCGGCCGCGGGCTGGGCGATGCGACGGCGCGTTCGCTGGTCGAGATCGGCGGCGGCCCCGGGCAGGCAGGCCTGACCCATGTGCGGATGGAGCAGCAGGTCGGCGGCCTCACGGTCTACGGTACGTCGGTCAAGAGCACGTTCAACGCCAAGGGCGACCTGATCCACCTGATCGAGAAGATCGTGCCGGTGACCGACGCCGCGCCCAAGGGTGCGGCCATCAACGAGCGGCAAGCGCTCGACGCCGCAATGACGCGGGTGCACCCGGACGTGCGGGCGTCGTTTGCTGCGGGCACGAAGGTCGGCAAGTCGGTTCGCTTCGCCGGCGGCGCGTTCTTCCACGAGGCGCCCGAGGTGACCCGCGTGCTCGTGCCGCAGACCGACGGCAGCCTGGCGCAGGGCTTCCTGGTGCAGACCTGGACGCAGCGCGGCAACCTGCTCGACCACACCCTGGTCGGTGGCGACGGGGCGGTGCTGTCGGTCGAGCGGCGCACGGCGAACGACAGCTACAACGTGTTCGCGGTCAGCCCCGGCGTGGGCCCGCAGACGATCGTGAACGGGCCGGCGTCGGGCGCCACTCAACCGTCACCGAACGGCTGGCTGCTCGCCGGCACGCAGAACACGATCAAGATCAACGGCAACAACGTCAGTGCGTACCTCGATGCCGCGGCCAACAACAAGGCCGACACCGGCGGCAGCTCGGTCAGCAACGGCGCGTTCACGACCGCCGCCAACCTCACCCAATCGCCGAGCACCGCGGCCAACCGCAATGTCGCGGTGCAGAACCTGTTCTACCTGAACAACCGCATCCACGACATCCTGTACGGCCACGGCTTCAACGAGTCGGCCGGCAATTTCCAGATCAACAACTTCGGCAAGGGCGGCGCCGGCAACGACCCGGTGAATGCCGAAGCGCAGGACGGTGGCGGCACCGACAACGCGAACTTCTCGACGCCCACCGACGGCTCCCGCCCGCGCATGCAGATGTACTTGTGGACCGGCGCCGGCAACACGCATGAGGTGATCGTCGGTGGTTCCAGTTACGGGGCGATGGGCGCGCAGTTCGGCCCGGCGCTGACAACCAGCGGCCTGAGTGGCGCGCTCGCCGTGCCCACGAGCGGCACCGATGGCTGCACCGCAGTCGGCGGCGTCAGCGGCAGATCGCGATCGTCGACCGCGGCACCTGCGATTTCGTCACCAAGGTCGCCAACGCGCAAAGCGGCGGCGCCACCGGGGTGATCGTGGCCAACAACGCGACCACCGCCATCTTCACGATGGGCGGCACCAGCCGCGCGCGCATCCCGTCGGTGATGGTCAGCCAAGCCGATGGAGCGACGTTGAAATCACTCAAGGGCAGCACCGGCACGATGCGCCTGAAGGCCATCCAGCCGCTGCAACTCGACGGCGACCTCGACTCCGACATCGTCTACCACGAGTACGGCCACGGGCTGACGTGGCGGATGATCGGCGGCATGAGCGGCCCGCTGGCCGGCGCGATCGGCGAGGGCGCGAGCGACGTGACCGCGTTCATGGTCAACGGCAACGACAAGGTCGGCGTGTACGCCGCGTCGAGCCCGAGCGGCATCCGCCGCTACCCGTATGCCGCCTACCCGCTGACCTACGCCAACGTGACCGGTGCCGAAGTCCACAACGACGGCGAGATCTATGCCGCCGCGATGTGGCGCTTGCGTGAGCTGTGGCTGGGCAGCAGGCGCTCGAACGATGCGCTGTTCAAGGTTTTCGTCGACGGCATGAACTACACCCCGGCCACGCCGGCGTTCGAGAACATGCGCAACGGCATGCTGGATTCGATCGCGGCGAATGCCGGAGTTGACGCGGCGGCTCAATGTTCGCTCGTGTGGCAGGCCTTCGCCGAGTACGGCATCGGCGACGGCGCCAAGGGCACGGTGGTCTCCAGCACGAGCGTGGCGATCGTGCCGTCGACGGCCACGCGCAGCAACTGCACCCACTGAGACCGCGCTCTACCGGAAAGGCCCGCCCTCGCAAGACGGCGGGCCGTCTTCTTTCCGCTGCCCGCCCAGGTGCTTACACTGCGAACAGGCCACTTTCGCTGCAGCGCACCATGACCACTCACCTCCAGGAACTCCTCGACAGCAACCGCCTCTGGGCCGCCAAGACCGAGCAGCGCAGCCCCGGGTTCTTCACCGGCCTGCTCGCCCAGCAGGCACCGCAATATCTGTGGATCGGCTGCGCCGACAGCCGGGTGCCGGCGAACGAGCTGGTCGATCTGCTGCCGGGCGAATTGTTCGTGCACCGCAACGTCGCCAACGTCGTCGTGCACTCCGACCTCAACTGCCTGTCGGTGATCCAGTTCGCGACCGACATGCTGAAGGTCAAGCACATCATCGTCGTCGGCCACTCGCGCTGCGGCGGCGTGATCGCGGCGTTGAACGACCTGCGCGTCGGGCTGGCCGACAACTGGATCCGCCACGTGCAGGACGTGCGCAACCGGCACCAGGACTGGCTCGACACGCTGGCGCCCGAGGAGCAGATCGACGCGCTCGGCGAGCTCAACGTGATCGAGCAAGCCAAGAACGTCTGCCAGACCACCGTGGTGCAGGACGCCTGGGCGCGCGGCCAGGAGCTGGTCGTGCACGGCTGGTTCTACGGCCTGCACAACGGGCTGCTGCGCGACCTGAAGATCACCGTGCCGAGCGCCGCCGAGATGGCGCCCGCGTTCGACGCCGCGATCGACTCCCTGCGTGCGCGCCATGCGCTGAAGACCGACTCGGTGATGGGCTCCCTCGACCATGCCGAAGGGGCCGCTGCCTTGACCCGCCGGGGCCCGATCCCGACCCCATGAAATCGCCGACGACCTTTCCGACCGCGCTGACCGACCCGCGGGCGTTCGACATCGCCCAGGCCATGCTCGACGGCTTCGACCGCCACTACACCCTGTTCCGCGAGGCCAGCGCCGACGCCAAGCGCCGCTTCGAAGAGGCCGACTGGCACGGCCAGCAGCGCGCCCAGCGCGAGCGCATCGAGTTCTACGACCTGCGGGTCGACGAGGCCGCCGAGCGGCTGCAGCGCGAGTTCCAGGCGTCGGAGCTGCCGCGCGACACCTGGCAGCAGGTCAAGCTGCACTACATCGGCCTGCTGACCGGCCACCTGCAGCCCGAACTCGCCGAGACCTTCTTCAACTCGGTGACGACCAAGATCCTGCACCGCAGCTATTTCAACAACGACTTCATCTTCGTGCGGCCCGCCGTCTCGACCGAGTACATCGAGAACGACGAGCCCGCCGCCCTGCCGACCTACCGCGCCTACTACCCCACCAAGGCGACGATGCGGGAGACCTGGCTGCGCATCGTCGACAACTTCCAGCTGCAGCGCCCCTTCGAGGACCTGGGCCGCGACATCGACGACGTGCTGCGCGCCGTCGACGCGCAGCTCGGCGACTACCGGATGCGCGCCAATTTCCAGATCCAGGTGCTGTCGTCGCTGTTCTACCGGAACAAGGGCGCGTACCTGGTCGGCAAGGTGATCAACGGCTTCTCCGAGACGCCGTTCGCGCTGCCGATCCTGCACGGCGACAGCGGGCAGTTGGTGATCGACACCGCGCTGTTCGGCGAAGACGACCTGCTGCTGCTGTTCAGCTTTGCGCGCGCCTATTTCATGGTGACGATGGAGGTGCCGTCGGCCTACGTGCAGTTCCTGCGCTCGATGATGCCGCGCAAGCCGCGCTCGGAGATCTACAACGCGCTCGGCCTGGCCAAGCAGGGCAAGAACGCGTTCTACCGGGACTTCCTGTACCACCTGAAGCACTCGAGCGACCGCTTCCGCATCGCGCCCGGCATCAAGGGCATGGTGATGCTGGTGTTCGACCTGCCGAGCTTCCCGTACGTGTTCAAGGTGATCAAGGACTTCTATCCGGAGCAGAAGGACACGACCCGCGAGCTGATCAAGAGCAAGTACCTGCTGGTCAAGCAGCACGACCGGGTCGGGCGCATGGCCGACACGCTGGAGTACAGCAACGTCGCGTTCCCCCGCGAGCGCTTCGAGGACGAGCTCGTCGACGAGCTGAAGCACTACTGCCCGAGCCTGCTGGAGGAAGACGGCGACGCGCTGGTGATCCGCCACGTCTACATGGAACGGCGCATGATCCCGCTCAACATCTACCTGCAGGAGGCGTCGCTGCAGCAGATCGAGGCGGCGGTGATCGAGTACGGCAACGCGATCAAGGACCTGGTGCGCGCCAACATCTTCCCCGGCGACATGCTGTGGAAGAACTTCGGCGTCACCCGCCACGGCAAGGTCGTGTTCTACGACTACGACGAGATCGAGTACCTGACCGACTGCAACTTCCGCAAGGTGCCGACCCCGCGCACCGAGGAGGAAGAGATGAGCGGCGAGATCTGGTACAAGGTCGGCCCGCGCGACGTGTTCCCCGAGACCTTCGCGCCATTCCTGCTCGGCAACCCGGGCGTCAGGAACGTCTTCATGAAGCACCACGCCGACCTGCTCGACGCGGCGTTCTGGCAAGGCCACAAGGACCGCATCCTGGCCGGATACGTGCACGATGTGTTCCCGTACGATGCGCACAAGCGCTTCCAGTACCAGCGAGACGGCGCCGTCTCGATCACTTGAATTCGCCACCTGATTCTTGTTAGGAGATCCACCATGAGCGACCCCATCGTCATCGTTTCCGCTGCCCGCACGCCGATCGGCGGCCTGTTGGGCGATTTCTCGTCGCTGTCCGCGCACCAGCTCGGCGCGATCGCGATCAAGGCCGCCGTCGCGCGCGCCGGCGTGCCGGGCGACGCGATCAACGAAGTGCTGATGGGCAACTGCCTGATGGCCGGCCAGGGCCAGGCGCCGGCGCGCCAGGCGGTGATCGGCGCCGGGCTGCCGCAGTCGGTCGGCGCGGTCACGCTGTCGAAGATGTGCGGCTCCGGCATGCGCGCGATGATGTTCGCGCACGACATGCTGAACAGCGAGACCGCCGACGTGATGGTCGCCGGCGGCATGGAGAGCATGACCAACGCGCCGCACCTGACCCACATGCGCAAGGGCGTGAAGTACGGCCAGACCGCGCTGTACGACCACATGGCGATCGACGGTCTCGAGGACGCTTACGAGAAGCTGCCCAACGGCGGCGGCAAGGCGATGGGCGTGTTCGCCGAGGAGTGCGTGGCCAAGTACGCCTTCACCCGCGAGCAGATGGACCAGTTCGCGATCGATTCGACCAGGCGCAGCAAGCTCGCGAACGAAGACGGCAGCTTCGACTGGGAGATGGCGCCGGTCACGCTGACCAGCCCGAAGGGCGAGACCGTGATCAAGTTCGACGAGCAGCCGTTCAAGGCCAAGCTCGACAAGATCCCCGGCCTGAAGCCGGCGTTCAAGAAGGACGGCACGATCACCGCCGCCACGTCGTCGAGCATCTCCGATGGAGCGGCCGCGCTGGTGATGATGCGCGCGAGCACCGCGAAGAAGCTCGGCGTCACGCCTATCGCACGCATCCATGCGCACGCGGTGCATGCGCAGGCGCCGAACTGGTTCACGACCGCGCCGGTCGGTGCGATCGAGAAGGTGCTGAAGAAGTCCGGCTGGAATGCGAAGGACGTCGACCTCTGGGAGGTCAACGAAGCCTTCGCCGCCGTCACGCTGGCGGCGATGACCGAGTTCAAGCTCCCGCACGAGATCGTCAACGTCCACGGCGGTGCGGTCGCGCTCGGCCACCCGATCGGCGCGAGCGGCGCGCGCATCGTCGTCACGCTGCTGGGCGCGCTGCGCAAGCGCGGGTTGAAGAAGGGCGTGGCCGCGCTGTGCATCGGCGGCGGCGAGGCCACGGCGCTGGCGCTCGAGCTCGTCTGACCGGCAGCACGTGATGCGTGTCCTGGTGATCGGCGCCTCGCGCGGGCTCGGCCGCGAGTTCGTGCGCCAGTACCTGGCCGACAAGGCGCAGGTGACGGCCACCGCGCGCCAGGCCGAGCAGGTCGCCGAGCTCGAAGCGGCCGGCGCGACCGCGTTCACGCTCGACGTCGGCGACGCGGTCAGCGCGTCCGGCGTCGCCTGGCGCATCGACAACGCGAACTTCGACATCGCGATCGTCAACGCCGGCGTCTACGGGCCGCGCCACCAGGGGCTCGAAACGCCGTCCGAGACCGATTTCGACGCGGTCATGCACACCAACGTGCTCGGCGCGATGCGCGTGATCCCGCAGCTGATCGATGCACTTGCGCCGGGCGCGCGGCTGGCGGTGCTGTCGTCGCGCATGGGCTCGATCGGCGCGCGCGAGTCGACCAGCGGCTGGCTGTACCGCGCCTCGAAGGCGGCGCTCAACTCGGTGCTGAAGGACGTGTCGCTGCAACTGGCCGGCCGCGCGACCTGCGTGGCGTTCCACCCCGGCTGGGTGCAGACGGACATGGGCGGCGCGGGCGCGTCTTTGACGCCGGCGCGCAGCGTCGCCGACATGCGGCGCACGATCGCCGCGTTGACACCGGCGCAGAACGGCAGCTTCCTGAACCATGACGGCAGCGCGATCCCCTGGTGATCGCGCGTCGCCGACCGAGATCGGCGAGACCTTCTCGATGGTCGTGCGCCTGCGCGACCACGAGATCCGCACCGGCGCCCGCGCGCTGCACGACCTGAACCCTTTGCACCACGACGTGGCCGCCGCGCGCGCCGCCGGCTACCCCGGCCTGATCGCCAGCGGGGCGCACACCGGCGCGATCTTCATGGGCATGACTGCGACGCACTTCTCGTCGCCGGCCCCTGACGGCAGCCCACGCTCGGTCCTCGGCCTCGGGTTCGACATCCGCTTCCGCAACGTCGTGCTCGCCGACGAGGACATCACGTTCCGCTGGACGGTCGAGAGCAGCGCGTGGAAGGGCAGCCTGAACGGCTACGTCACACGCTCGATCGGCGAAGTGCGCACCGCGCGCGCCCTGGTGCTGACCGGCGTGGCGAACCTGCTGCTGCGCCACGCCTGAAGCGCCCGACGCTGCGCCTCGGGGCGGACGCGTTACCCTCGCATTCGAACTCATCGGAGACGCCCCATGCTGCTCAGCGAAGACCACCGTGCCGTGCAAGACGCCGTCCGCGCCTACGTGCAGGACCACATCGCGCCGCAGGCCGCGGCCTGGGACCAGCACCATCACTTCCCGAAGGCGGAACTGCGCGGCCTGGCCGAGCTCGGCTGCTACGGCGTCGCCGTGCCGACCGAGTGGGACGGCGCCGGGCTCGACTACCTGGCGCTGGCGATCATCCTGGAGGAGATCGCCGCCGGCGACGGCGCGACCTCGACCATCGTCAGCGTCAACAACTGCCCGGTCTGCTCGATCCTGATGGCGTGGGCCGACGACGCACAGAAGGCGCAGTGGTTGAAGCCCCTGGCGCGCGGCGAGATGCTGGGCGCGTTCTGCCTGACCGAGCCGCACGTCGGCTCGCAGGCCGACGGGTTGAAGACCACGGCAGTTCGCGACGGCGATGTCTACGTGCTGAACGGCGTCAAGCAGTTCATCACCAGCGGAAAGAACGGCGATGTCGCGATCGTGATGGCCGTGACCGACAAGGCGGCGGGCAAGAAGGGCATCAGCGCGTTCATCGTGCCGACGGCCACGCCCGGCTACACGGTCGCGCGGCTCGAAGACAAGATGGGCCAGCACGCCAGCGACACCGCGCAGATCCTGTTCGAGGACTGCCGCGTGCCCGCCGCGAATCGGCTCGGCGAGGAAGGGCAGGGTCTGAAGATCGCGCTGTCCGGGTTGGAGGGCGGGCGCATCGGCATCGCGTCGCAAAGTGTCGGCATGGCGCGCGCGGCGTTCGACGCAGCGTTGAAGTATTCGAAGGAGCGGGTCGCGTTCGGCAAGCCGATCTTCGAGCACCAGGCGCTGCAGTTCCGCCTGGCCGACATGGCGACGCAGATCGAGGCCGCCCGCCAGCTGATCCACCACGCTGCGAGCCTGAAGGACGCCGGCGTGCCGTGCCTGAAGGAAGCGGCGATGGCGAAGCTGTTCGCCAGCGAGATGGCCGAGCGCGTCTGCAGCGCGGCCATCCAGGTGTTCGGCGGCTACGGCTACGTCAGCGATTTTCCGGTCGAACGGATCTACCGCGACGTGCGCGTGTGCCAGATCTATGAAGGCACGAGCGACGTGCAGAAGATCCTGATCGGCCGCGCGCTGGCCTGACGCGCCGCCGGGCGGCGCGTCGGCCGGTCAACGGCGCTCAGCGACCCCAGCCCCCGCGGCGGCCGTCCTGGCCCCAATCGCCGCGGCCCCAGCCGGCAAACTGGGCCCCGTCGATCACGCTGCCCTCGCGGTACTCGAATGTCTTGCTGGTGCCGCCCGGGCCGCGCGTGTAGATGCGCAGCGTCTTGACGCGCCCTTCGGCCGGATCGGTGCCGAACAGCTCGTTGGTCAGGCGGAACGAGCGGTCGCTGCGCGCGAGCTCGCGCAGCCGGTCGGTCACGTCGACGTTGCGGCGCGAGGTGCCGTACAGCGCCTGCTGGATGCGGTACGCGCCCTCGTCGCCGCGCTGGCCGCGCCGGCCGTCGCCCCAACCGCCGCGGTAGTTCGAATCGCCCCAGCGCCCGCCACTCCAGCCCGCGAAGCGCGACCCGTCGAGCACATCGCCTTCGCGGTACTCGAAGGTCTGGGTCTGCCCGTTCGGGGCGCGCGCGAAGATGCGCAGCGTCTTGACGTGGCCTTCATCGGGGTCCCCGCCGAAGGTGTCGTTCTCGATGCGGAACTGAAGGTCGCGGCGCGCCAACTCCTGAAGGCGGCGTGTCACGTCGACATTGCGCTGCGCGGTCCCGTAGCGCGCCTGCAGGATGCGGTACTCACCGCCGTCACGGGGTTGCGCGAAAGCCACCGGCACGAGTGCCGCGGTGGCTGCCGTGCCCGCGAATGCCATCACCAGGGTGCGTCTGCTGATCGGGTTCATTGTTGTGTCTCCTTTGGGATGGGTCAAGCCGTCTGCCGGCTCGTTCATTGTGGGAGCGGGGCGTGTCCCGCCGGTAGGGCGCGGCGTCCCGGCCACGTCGGACAACACCCCGACGCGTGGCGGGTATTCTTGGCGTCGATCAACGAGGAAGCGAACGATGAGCAGTTTCGATGTGCGCACGATCCGTGCGCTGGTGTTCGACGTGTTCGGCACGGTGGTCGACTGGCGCGCCAGCATCGTCCGCGAAGGCGAGGCACTCGGCCGCGCCAAGGGCTGGACGCAGGTCGACTGGCCGGCCTTCGCCGACGCGTGGCGGGCCGGTTACCAGCCGGCGATGCAGCGCGCGCGCACCGGTGAGATCGAGTGGACGAACGTCGATGGTCTGCACCGCCACATCCTCGACACGCTGCTCCCGCGCTTCGGGCTGGAGGCGCTGAGCGAAGGCGAACGCGCCGACCTGAACCGCGTCTGGCACCGGCTCGACCCGTGGCCCGACGCGATCGCCGGGCTGCAGCGGCTGAAGACGCGCTACGTGATCTCGACCCTGTCGAACGGCAACATCGCGCTGCTCGTCAACATGGCCAAGCGCGCCGGCCTGCCGTGGGACTGCGTGCTGTCCGCCGAGATCATGAAGCACTACAAGCCGGACCCCGAGGTCTACCAGGGCGCGGCCCAACTGCTCGGCGTCGAGCGCGCGCAGTTGCTGATGGTCGCGGCCCACCCGAGCGACCTGCGCGGCGCGCAGCGCGCCGGCCTGCCGACCGCGCTGGTCCATCGGCCGCACGAATACGGCCCGAACCCGGGCGGCGCGCCGGCGCCCGATGCCTTGCCGGACGATCGCTTCGACCTGGTCGCCATCGATTTCGGCGACCTCGCGCGGCAGCTCGGCACCTGATCCCGTCGCGCCGATGAACGAGGACAGCGCGCGCGCCGTCACGCTGCTGCAGGCCTTCGAGACCGCGCAGCCGCCGACACCGAACTGGGGCGACGACGATCGCGCCTGGGCCACCCGCCTGGCGCTGCAGGAGGCGCCCGCGAACGCGGCGGACTTCATCGCCCGCCGCGCCCACCACGCGCTGCAGCGCCTCGGGCCGCGCGAGCCGGCCGCCGCGCGCTGGCTCGCGCGGCGCTTGTGGGACGGGCGCTGGGTCGGCGGCGTCGCGCTCGGCGGCGTCGTGCTCGGCGTGCTGGCGGACAGCCTCGCCAGCGACCAGCGCATCAACCTGCTCGCGCCGCCGCTCTGGGGCGTGCTCGCGTGGAACGCGGTGGTCTACCTGCTGCTGCTCGGCCACGGCCTGGCGCGCGCGCTCCGGCGGCCGGCACACGGCGGCGCGCTGCTGCGGTTGACCGAGCGTGCGATGCGCCTCGGTCGCCGGCTGCCGACCGCGACCGGCAAGGCCGCCGGCACGAGCGGCCCGGCGCTGCAAGCGTTCGCGGCGCAGTGGTGGCGCGTCAGCGCCCCGCTGTCGGCGGCGCGTGCCGCGACGCTGCTGCACGCCGCGGCGGCGGCGCTGGCGGTCGGGCTGATCGTCGGGCTCTACCTGCGCGGCCTCGCGCTCGACTACCGCGTCGCGTGGGAGAGCACCTTTCTGAGTGCCGGCAGTGCGCACGCCGCGGTCACGACCGTGCTCGCGCCGGCGTCGGCGCTGTCGGGCATCCCGCTGCCGGACGCAGCGGGCTTCGAGGCGCTGCGCGTGGCGCACGGCGCACCGGCCACCGCGCCGGCGGCGCCGTGGATCCACCTGCTCGCGCTGACGCTCGCGCTGTTCGTCGTCGCGCCGCGGAGCGTGCTGGCGGTCCTGGCGGCGTTGCGCGCGCAGTGGCACGCCGCCCGCTTCGCACTGCCGCTGGGCGAGCCGTACTTCCAGCGGCTTGCGCGGCTGCAGCAGGGCGACGTCGCGCAGGTCGCGGTGCTGCCGTACGCGAGCGCGCCCGGCGCGCATGCGGTGCCCGGCCTGCAGGCGCTGCTCATGCCGGCGCTCGGCGACGGCACGCAGCTGCGCGTGCTGGCCACCACCGCGTTCGGCACCGAGGACGAGTCGACGGCCGCGGCCGAGCTGTCCACCGGCACGACGCTTGCCATCGCGCTGTTCGATCTGTCCGCCACGCCCGAACGCGAGAACCAGGGACGCTTCGCGCAGCGACTGGCCGCGCGTGCGCCGGCCGGCGCGGCGACCGTCGTGCTGGTCGACGAGACCGCGTTCGCGGCGCGCTTCGCCGCCGATCCGGCGCGGCTCGCCCAGCGCCGCGAGGCCTGGCGCCTGTTCGCCGACAGCCTGGGCACCGTGCCGGTGTTCGCCCACCTCGCCGCGCCCGACACCGCGGCGACCACGCGCGCGCTGCAGCTGGCGATGCGCAGCCCCGTCGCGCGGAGCGCGGCATGAGCGAGCGCAGCCTGTCGCTGAGCCTGGTCTCGCACACCAACGCCGGCAAGACCACGCTGGCGCGCACGCTGCTCGGCCGCGACGTCGGCACCGTGCGCGACGCGCCCCACGTCACCGAGTTCGCCGACGTGTTCACGATGCTGGAAACCGGCGACGGCGAGCGCCTGCTGCTGTGGGACACCCCCGGTTTCGGCGACAGCGCGCGGCTCGTCAAGCGGCTGCGCGCCGCCGGCAACCCGATCGGCTGGTTCATCAGCGAGGTCTGGGACCGCTGGCGCGACCGCCCGTTCTGGGCCGCCCAGCAGGCGATGCGCAACGTGCGCGACGAGGCCGACGCGATGCTCTACCTCGTCAACGCGGCCGAGTCGCCCGAGGCGGCCGGCTACGTGGCGCCCGAGATGGAGCTGCTCGGCTGGCTCGGCAGGCCGGTGATCGTGCTGCTAAACCAGCTCGGCGCGCCGCGCGAGGGCGGACTGGAGGCGGCCGAACTCGAGGCCTGGCGCAGCCACCTCGCGCCGTACGCCCATGTCAAGGCCGTGCTGCCCCTCGACGCGTTCGCCCGCTGCTGGGTGCAGGAAGGCACGCTGCTGCGCGCGGTCGAGGACGCGCTCGATGGCGAGCGCCGCGCGTCGATGGGCCGGCTGCGCGCCGCCTGGCTCGCGCAGCGCCGCGCGACCTTCGATGCCGCGATGCGCTCGATCGCCGGCAGCCTGGCGCGCCTGGCCGGCGCGTCCGAAGACGTGCCCGATCCGCGCCGGCTCGGCGCGCGGCTTCGCCAGGTCGGCAGCGCGATGGGACAGGCGGTCGGCCTGGGCAGCGCCGACACGACGCCGACCGCCGTCGCGCAGAAGGCGCTCGCCGCGCGGCTCGACGAGGAGGTGCGCGCGAACACCGCCGAGCTGATCGCGCTGCACGGTCTCGAGGGCCGCGCGCAGGGCGAGATCCTGACGCGCCTGGCGACCCACTTCGAGACCCGCCTGCGCATGGACGAGGGCAAGGCGGCGCTGTGGGGCGGCGTCGTCAGCGGCGCGCTGGTCGGCCTGAAGGCGGACATCCTGAGCGGCGGGCTCACGCTCGGCGGCGGGCTGCTCGCGGGCGGCCTGCTCGGCGCGCTCGGCGCGGCCGGGCTGGCGCGGTGCGTGAACCTGGTGCGCGGCACCGAGCGCTCGTACGTGGCCTGGAATGCCGAGGCGCTCGATCAATTGCTCGAAGCGGCGCTGCTGCGCTACCTCGCGGTCGCGCATTTCGGTCGCGGCCGCGGCGAATGGGCGCAGGGCGAATCGCCGGCGCACTGGCGCGAGGTGGTGCAGCGCGCGCTTGCGCCGCTGCGCGACCCGCTCACGGTGATCTGGCAGGAGCGCGATGCGCGCAGCGAGGCCGGCAGCGCGCCGGCCCACGAGACCGAGCACATGATCGCCGCGGCGCTCGTGCCGATCCTCACGGACGCCAGCACCTCGGCACTGCGCAGCCTGTACCCGGACGCGCCGGCGCTTGGGGAAAGTGCGCAGGCCGCGCCGCTGCCCGCGCAGTAGCCTCCGGCTGATGAACGCACCACGTCCCGCCATCGACTTCTATTTCGACTTCTCGTCGCCGTACTCGTACATCGCCTCCGAATGGATCGAGGCGCTCGCCGCGCGCCACGGGCGCACGGTCGCGTGGCACGCGATCCTGCTCGGCGCGACGTTCCAGGTCACCGACATCAAGAGCCCGGTGTCGTACCCGCTGAAGCGCGAGTACTCGATGCTGGACTTCGAACGCTCGGCGCGCTTCGCCGGCGTTCCGCTGAAGATGCCCGAGAAGTTCCCGATCCCGACCCAGAACGCGGCCCGCATCTTCTGGTGGCTGCACGCCACCGACCCGGACCGGGCGCGCGACTGGGCGCGCCACGGCCTGCGGGCGCTGTTCGCGCGCGGCGTCGACCTGAGCGAGCCGGCGGCGCTGCGCGCGCTGGCCGAGGAGTTCGGCCTCGACGGCTCGCAGGCGCAGGACGTCTGGAACGACCCGCAATGGAAGGCCGCGCTCAAGGCCGCGAACGACGCCGCGATCGCGCTCGGCGTGTTCGGCGCGCCGTTCTTCGTGATCGACGGCGAGCCGTTCTGGGGCAACGACCGGCGCTCGATGATCGAGCGCTGGCTGGAGAAGGGCCCGTTCTAGACCCATCCCTGACGCTCGGCCCGCCCGACCCCTACAATTGACGTATACGTCAACTGCGACACCCTGACGCCCCCGGCGCCGAGAAAGCCCGCATGCCTGCACTCGCCTCGAAACTCAGCCCGCGCTCCGAAGACTTCAAGGCCAACGCTGCGGCGATGCGCGCGCAGGTCGACGACCTGAATGCCAGGCTCGCGAAGATCGCCCTGGGCGGCGGCGACGCGCCGCGCGCGAAGCACGTCGCGCGGGGCAAGCTGCTGCCGCGCGACCGGGTCGAGATGCTGCTCGATCCCGACACGCCGTTCCTCGAGATCGCGCCGCTCGCCGCCCTCGAGATGTACAGGAACGACGCGCCCGGCGCCGGCCTGATCGCCGGCATCGGCCGGGTCAGCGGGGTCGAGTGCATGGTGGTGTGCAACGACGCGACCGTGAAGGGCGGCACCTACTATCCGATGACGGTCAAGAAGCACCTGCGCGCGCAGGAGATCGCGATGCAGAACCGCCTGCCGTGCATCTACCTGGTCGACAGCGGCGGCGCCAACCTGCCGAATCAGGACGACGTGTTCCCCGACCGCGAGCACTTCGGCCGCATCTTCTTCAACCAGGCGAACATGAGCGCGCAGGGCATCCCGCAGATCGCGGTGGTGATGGGCTCGTGCACCGCCGGCGGCGCCTACATGCCGGCGATGAGCGACGAGTCGATCATCGTCAAGAACCAGGGCACGATCTTCCTCGCCGGCCCGCCGCTGGTGAAGGCCGCGATCGGCGAGATCGTCAGCGCCGAGGAACTCGGCGGCGGCGACGTGCACACCCGCCTGTCCGGGGTGGCCGATCACCTGGCGCAGAACGACACCCATGCGCTGGCGATCGCGCGCGCCTCGGTCGCGAACCTGAACTGGTCGAAGGCGCACGGCCAGCGGCTGGTGCCGCCACGCCCGCCGCTGTTCGACGCCAACGAACTGCATGGCGTGATCCCGGTCGACACCAAGAAGCCCTACGACGTGCACGAGATCATCGCGCGCATCGTCGACGGCAGCGAGTTCGACGAGTTCAAGGCGCGCTACGGCGCGACGCTGGTGACCGGTTTCGCGCACATCGAGGGCATGCCGGTGGGCATCGTCGCGAACAACGGCGTGCTGTTCAGCGAGTCGGCGCTGAAGGGCGCGCATTTCATCGAGCTGTGCTGCCAGCGCAAGATCCCGCTGGTGTTCCTGCAGAACATCACCGGGTTCATGGTCGGCAAGAAGTACGAGGCCGAGGGCATCGCCAAGCACGGCGCGAAGATGGTCACTGCGGTCTCGACCGCCACGGTGCCGAAGTTCACCGTGATCATCGGCGGCAGCTTCGGCGCCGGCAACTACGGCATGTGCGGCCGCGCCTACTCGCCGCGCATGCTATGGATGTGGCCGAACGCGCGCATCAGCGTGATGGGCGGCGAGCAGGCCGCCAGCGTGCTCGCGACCGTCAAGCGCGACGGCATCGAGGCCAAGGGCGGCGCGTGGACCAAGGAGGAGGAGGCCGCGTTCAAGCAACCGATCCTCGACCAGTTCGAGCACCAGGCGCACCCGTACTACGCCAGCGCACGGCTGTGGGACGACGGCGTGATCGACCCCGCCCAGACCCGCAACGTGCTCGCGCTGGCGATCTCGGCCAGCCTGAACGCGCCGATCCCGGACGCGAAGTTCGGCGTGTTCCGCATGTGACCCCGGCACCGCCGGCCCCCGCGATGCACCTGACCCTGCTGCCGCTCACCGAGCGCGACCTGCACGAGCTGCTCGAGGCGCCGGACGCGTTCGCGCAGCGCCACGCGCTGGCGCTCGAGCCGGGTGCCTGCGCGCCGCGCTTCGTCTACGAGCGCGCGCTTTTGAACATGCACGCGGCGCCGACGTGGGCCAGCGTGTTGAGCACGCGGCTGTACGTCGTCGGCGGCGCGCGCGTGATCGGCTCCGGCGGCGTCAAGGCGCCGCCGCTCGACGACGGCGAGGTCGAGATCGGCTATGGGATGGCGCCCGCGTGGCAGGGCCGCGGCCTGGCGACGCAGGCGGCGCGCCGGCTGACCGACGAGGCGTTCGCGCACGGCGCCAGCCGCGTCAGCGCGTTCACGGCCCCCGAGAACACCGCCTCGTGGCGGCTCCTCCAGCGCATCGGTTTCCGGCGCGATGGCGAAACGATCGACCCCGACGACGGCCTGGTCTGGCGCTGGGTGCATGACAAGGCGACCTGACATGGACAGCATCTACATCACCCCCGAGCACGAACAGCTTCGCGAGCAGATCGCGCGCTTCATCGCCCGCGAGGTCGAGCCGCACGCGCAGGCCTGGGAAGACGCCGGCAAGGTGCCGCGCGAGGTGCTGCGCAAGATGGGCGATGCCGGCCTGTTCGGGCTGATGTATTCGAGCGCGTACGGCGGCGCCGAGGCCGATGCGCTGACCAACCTGGTGTTCGCCGAGGCGCTGTCGCAGTCGACGTTCGGCGGCTTCATCATCACGGTGCTGGTCCACACCGACATGGCCAGCCCGCACCTGCACCATGCCGGCAGCGCGGCGCAACTGGACAAGTACATGCCCGACGTGATCGCCGGGCGCAAGATCACCGCGGTCGGCATCACCGAGCCGGGCGCGGGCTCCGATGTGGCCGGCATCAAGGCGACCGCGAAGCGTGACGGCGACCACTGGGTCATCAACGGCACCAAGCTGTTCATCACCAACGGCGTGCATGCCGACCTGTACTTCGTCGCCGCGAAGACGACGAGCGCGCGCCACGGCATGTCGATGTTCATCGTCGAGAAGGGCACGCCCGGGTTCACGGTCGGCCGCGCGCTGAAGAAGTCGGGCTGGCTCTCGTCCGACACCGCCGAGCTGGTGTTCGACAACGTCCGCATCCCGGCCGCCAACCTGCTCGGCGAGGAGAACAAGGGCTTCTACTCGGTGATGAAGAACTTCCAGACCGAGCGCATCGCGCTGGCGGCGATGGCGGTCGGCCACTGCACGCAGGCGCTGAAGATGACGATCGACTTCGTGCGCCAGCGCCAGGCCTTCGGCGGCCCGCTGTTCGACAAGCAGGTCGTCCGCCAGCGTCTGGCGATGTGCGACGCCAAGGTCCAGGCCGCGCGCAGCTTCATGTACGACTGCGCCTGGCGCGTCACGCAGAAGCAGGACGTGGTCCAGCAGGTCTCGATGCTCAAGGCGCTGACCGGCGAACTGGTCAACGAGGTCGTGCAGACCTGCCAGCAGTTCCACGGCGGCATGGGCTACATGCGCGAGACCGCGATCGAGCGCCTCTGGCGCGACGCGCGCGTGCTGGCGATCGGCGGCGGCGCGACCGAGGTGATGCTCGACGAGGTTGCGAAGCGCTACTGAGCGATGGACCCGCGCGCCTACTTCACGACGCTCGCGCGCTACAACGCGTGGGCCACGCGCAAGCTGTTCGAGCATGTCGATGCGCTGCCCGAAGCCGACTACCGGCGCGACTGCGGGCTGTTCTTCAAGAGCGTGCACGGCACGTTGAACCACCTGCTCGTCGGTGAGCATGCGATCTGGTACCCGCGCTTCGCCGAGGGCGTCTCGAACCAGCTCGCGCTGAACGCCGAGCTCGAAGCCGATCGCGGGCGCCTTCGCGGGCGCCTGCTGGACGCGGCGCCGCGTTGGGTCGCCCTGATCGCCACGCTCGACGACGAACGCTTCGACGGCACGCTCGACTACACGACCACCCGAGGTGTCGCGCAATCGCTGCCGTTCGCCGCCGCGCTCGGCCATGTCTTCAACCACGGCACCCACCACCGCGGCCAGATCACCGCGGCGATCACCGCGATGGGCCAGCCATGCCCCGAGATCGACCTGGTGTGGATGCTGCAAGCCGAACGCGCCGCCGCCCTCACCGAGAAAGCCACCGCATGACCACCACGCTCGACATCCGCCGCCCCTCGCGCTTCGTGGCCGAGGTCTGGCTCAACCGCCCCGACGTCCGCAACGCGTTCAACGACGGCGTGATCGCCGAACTGCATGCCGCCTTCACCGGTTTTGCGGCCGACACCGAGTTGCGTGCGATCGTGCTGGGCGGCCACGGCAAGGCGTTCTGCGCCGGTGCCGACCTGTCCTGGATGCGCACGATGGCCAGCTACGACTGGGAGCAGAACCGCGCCGACGCGCAGGCACTGGCGGACATGCTGTGGGCGATCTGGCGCTGCCCGGTGCCGGTGGTCGGGCGCGTGCAGGGCGACTGCTACGCCGGCGGCGTCGGCCTGGCGGCGGTGTGCGATGTGCTGGTCGCGGCCGAGGGCGTGAACTTCTGCTTGAGCGAAGCGAAGCTCGGCCTGCTGCCCGGCACGATCAGCCCGTACGTGATCCGCGCGATGGGCGAGCAGGCGGCGCGCCGCTACTCCGTCACCGCCGAGCGCTTCAGCGCGGCGCAGGCCGCGGCGATGGGCTTCGTGCATGAACTCGTCGCGCCCGAGGCGCTCGACGCGAAGGTCGCCGGGATCGTCGCGACGCTGGTCGCCAACGGCCCGATGGCCGCGCGCGCCTGCAAGCTGCTGGTGCAGGACGTCGCCGGCCTGCCGCTCGACACCACGCTGCGCGCCGAGACCGCGCGCCGCATCGCCGACATCCGCGCCAGCGACGAGGGCCGCGAGGGCATCCAAAGCTTCCTGAACAAGCGCAAGCCGGCGTGGTTGCCCGAGGCCTGAGCGATGACGGACCTGCCGATCGACACCACCGGGCTGCTCGCGATCGCCGCGGCGCTCGGCTGGGCCAGCGGGCTGCGGCTCTACGCGGTCGTGTTCCTGACCGGCCTGGCCGGCCACCTCGGCTGGGTACAGCTGCCCGCCGGGCTGCATGTGCTGCAGTCGATCCCGATGCTCGGCGCCAGCGGCTTCATGCTGTTCGTCGAGTTCTTCGCCGACAAGATCCCGGGCCTCGATTCGCTGTGGGACATGGTGCACACGGTCGTGCGCATCCCTGCCGGCGCGGCCCTCGCGGCCGCGGTGTTCGGGGCCGACCAGTCGAGTTGGGCGATGGCCGCGGCGCTGATGGGCGGCACGCTCGCAGCCACCAGCCACATCTCGAAGGCGACCACGCGCGCCGCGCTCAATGCATCGCCCGAGCCGTTCTCGAACCTCGCGATGTCGCTGCTCGGCGACAGCGTGGTGCCGGTCAGCCTGTGGTTGTCGTGGGAGCACCCCACGATCTTCTTCGCTGCGCTCGCGGTCGCGCTGATCGTGATGGTCGCATTGACCTGGGTGTTCGCGAGATTCCTGCGTCGCCTTGCGCGGCGCGTGTCCGGTTGGTTCGGGGCGGGTCAACCGTCGACGTGAGGGTCACTCCATGTTCAAGAAGATATTGATTGCCAATCGGGGCGAGATCGCCTGCCGCGTGGCGGCCACCGCGAAGCGGATGGGCGTGCGCACCGTCGCCGTCTACTCCGACGCCGATGCCGACGCCAAGCACGTGCACGCCTGCGACGAGGCGGTGCACATCGGCGGCTCGTCGCCGCGCGAGAGCTACCTGCTCGGCGCGCGCGTGATCGAGGCGGCGCTCGCGACCGGCGCGCAGGCGGTGCACCCGGGTTATGGCTTCCTCAGCGAGAACGAGGACTTCGCGCAGGCCTGCGCCGACGCCGGGCTCGTGTTCATCGGCCCGTCGCCCTCGGCGATCAAGGCGATGGGGTTGAAGGCCGAGTCGAAGCAGCTGATGGAGAAGGCGGGCGTGCCGCTGGTGCCGGGCTACCACGGCGCCGGGCAGGACCCGCAGATGCTCAAGGGCGAGGCCGACCGCATCGGCTACCCGGTGCTGATCAAGGCCAGCGCGGGCGGCGGTGGCAAGGGCATGCGCATCGTCACGAAGACGGAGGAGTTCGACGCCGCGCTCGCGTCCTGCAAGCGCGAGGCCATCAACAGCTTCGGCGACGACGCGGTGCTGATCGAGCGCTACGTGACCCGGCCGCGCCACATCGAGATCCAGGTCTTCGGCGACAGCCACGGCGACTGCGTCTACCTGTTCGAGCGCGACTGCTCGGTGCAGCGCCGCCACCAGAAGGTGCTCGAGGAAGCGCCGGCGCCGGGCATGAGCGAGGCGCGGCGCGCCGAGATGGGCGCCGCGGCGGTCGCGGCCGCGAAGGCGGTCGGCTATGTCGGTGCCGGCACGGTCGAGTTCATCGCCGAGCCGATTGATGGGCTCGCCGCCGACGGCTCGGATGGCGACCTGCGCTTCTTCTTCATGGAGATGAACACCCGGCTGCAGGTCGAGCACCCGGTCACCGAGGCGATCACCGGACTCGATCTGGTCGAGTGGCAGCTGCGCGTCGCCTCCGGCGAGCCGCTGCCGCTGAAGCAGCATGAACTGCGCCGCCACGGCCATGCGATCGAGGCGCGGATCTGCGCCGAGAACCCGGATTCCAACTTCCTGCCCGCCACCGGTCGGCTCGAGGTCTACCGCGCGCCGTCGGACGCGGTGAGCTTCGAACGCGGCAACGTCCGCGTGGACGCCGGCGTGCGCGAAGGCGATGCGATCTCGCCGTTCTACGACTCGATGATCGCGAAGCTGATCGTCTGGGGCGCCGACCGCGCGCAGGCGCTGGCGCGGCTCGACGCGGCGCTGGCCGCGACCCACATCGTCGGGCTGCACACCAACGTCGCGTTCCTGCGCCGCGTCGCGGCGAGCCGCTCGTTCGCGCAGGCCGATCTCGACACCGCGCTGATCGAGCGCGAGCGCGCGGTGTTGTTCGATGCGCCGCCGCTGCCGATCGAGGTGGCCGCGGCCGGCGTCGTTGCGCACGCACTGGCGGCCGAGCAGACGCTCGAGGACGCCGACCCGTGGTCGCGTCGTGCCGGCTGGCGCCTGCACGGCAGTGCCGCGCGCCGCTTCGACATCGAGGCGCAGGGCACCCATCATCCGTTCGCGCTCGAGCGCAGCGCCGGTGTGCAGACGCTGGTCAGCGGCGCGCAGCGCTGGCCGCTGGTCACGCATGCGCGTGCCGCGAATGCGCATGACGTGTCGCTCGGCGGCCGCCGCCTGAACCTGACGGTCTACGCGACCGGCGAGCGCTTCAGCGTGTTCTCGCCGGACGGCTCGGCGGTGGTCGACGAGTTCGACCCGATCGCCCATTCGGCCGACGGCGCGCACGAGACCGGCGGCCTGGCGGCGCCGATGCCGGGCAAGGTGATCGCCTTCCTCGCGAAGGCCGGCGACAGCGTCACCAAAGGGCAGCCGCTTGCGGTGATGGAGGCGATGAAGATGGAGCACACGATCGCGGCGCCGCGCGACGGCACCGTCGCCGAACTGCTGTATGCAGTCGGCGATCAGGTCAACGAAGGGGGCGAGTTGCTGCGCCTGGCGCCAGCGGCATGAGGGCACGGCGCGCCGGCGCGGCGCGGAAACGGCGGGCCAGGGTCATCAGTTCGTTGTCGCCCGACGCGTCGCAGACCCACAGCGCCTCGCGCGCGGTGTCCCCGTCGGCGAGCAGGGCGGTCACGCCGACGTTCTCCGAGTAACGGCGCAGCAGCGCAAAATGGATGCGGGCGGCGAGATGCAGGCGGTCAGGGGTGCTCAAGGGATGCTCGATTCGGATTCGACGGCCGCGATCTTCCGCAAGCGCTCGCGGCACGCCCATCCCCGCCACAGACAGTGAGACTTTCGTCATGATTCCAAACCACGTCACCCTTGTCGAAGTCGGGCCGCGCGACGGTTTGCAGAACGAGAAGGCGCCGGTCGACGCCGCCACCAAGATCGAGCTCGTGCACCTCCTGCAGGCCGCCGGCCTGCGCGAGATCGAGGTCACCAGCTACGTCAGTCCGAAGTGGGTGCCGCAGATGGCCGACAACGCCCAGGTGATGCGCGGCGTGCAGCGTCTTCCGGGGGTGCGCTACTCGGTGCTGACGCCGAACCTGAAGGGCTTCGAGGCGGCGATCGCCGATCCGGCGATCCGCCCCGACGAGATCGTCGTGTTCGGCGCCGCCAGCGAGGCCTTCAGCCAGCGCAACATCAACTGCAGCATCGCCGAGAGCATCGAGCGCTTCCGCCCGGTGGTCGAGGCGGCGCACGCGAATGCGATCAAGGTGCGCTGCGCGGTCTCGGTCGCGCTCGGCTGCCCGTACCAGGGCGAGGTCACGCCCGACGAGGTCGAGCGCGTCGTGCGGCTGATGAAGGACATCGGCGTCGACCATTGCGGCATCGCCGACACGATCGGCGTGGGCACGCCCAAGCGCGCGCAGGCGGCGCTGGAGCGCGCGCTGAAGCACTTCCCGATCGACCAGGTCAGCGGCCATTTCCACGACACCTACGGCCAGGCGCTGGGCAACATCTACGCCTGCCTCGAGCTGGGCATCCACACCTTCGATGCGAGCGTCGCCGGCCTCGGCGGCTGCCCGTATGCGAAGGGTGCGACCGGCAACGTCGGCACCGAGGACGTGCTGTTCATGCTGAACGGCCTGGGCATCGAGACCGGCATCGACATCGACAAGCTGATCGACGCCGCCGCGTTCATCTCCAACGCGCTCGGACGCAAGCCGGTCTCGCGTTCGGGCAACGCGCTGCTCGCCAAGCGCGCCGCGAAGGCGGAGGCCGCCGCAGCATGACGGACGCATTGCAGCAGGACCGACCCGAGGGTTTTCGGCGCGTCGCGAGCGTGCTCGCCGAGCAGCGGCATCCGCACGCCCCGGTGTTCCTCGAGGTCGCGGCGCGCACTGCGCAGGAGGCGGCGGACGCGCTGGGCGTCGTCATCGGCCAGATCGCCAAGAGCGTGGTGTTCCGCCGCAAGGCGGACGCGGCGGCGGTGCTGGTCGTGACGTCCGGCGACAAGCGGGTCGACGAGAAGAAGGTCACGGCGCTGGTCGGCGCGGTCGGCCGCGCCGATGCCGAGTTCGTCAAGGCGAGCACCGGCTTCACGATCGGCGGCGTGTCGCCGGTCGGGCACGCGATCAAGCCCGTGATGCTGGTCGACCGCGAGCTGTTCCGCTTCGACGAGATCTGGGCCGCGGCCGGCCACCCGAACGGCGTGTTCCGCCTGAGCCCGAAGGACCTCGCGCACCTGACCGGCGCGCCGGTCGAGGACGTGGTGCAGCAGTCATGAAGGCGCCGGTGGTCGACGGCGTCGCCTCGCCGTGCAACAGCGTGTGCCGCATGGACGCGCGTACCGCGCTGTGCGAAGGATGCCTGCGCACGCTCGACGAGATCGCGGGCTGGTCGGTGATGGACGACGACGAGAAGCGCGCGGTCTGGGACGCGCTGGCCGAGCGCCGCGCGGTCATCGAGTCGACGGAGCGCACGCGATGAATCACCTGACCTTCTGGTTCGACCCGGTGTCGCCGTTCGCTTACCTCGCGTTCGAACGGCTGCCGCAGGTGCTCGAGGGCGTGTCGTACGACGTGAGCTACCGCCCGATCCTGTTCGCCGGGCTGCTGAAGCACTGGGGCCAGAAGGGCCCGGCCGAGATCGAACCGAAGCGCGCGTGGACCTTCCGTCACGTGCACTGGCTCGCGCAGCACCACGGCATCGAGATGGCGACGCCGTCGCAGCACCCGTTCAACCCGCTCGCGCAGCTTCGCCTGCTGCTGGCCTGCGCACCAGCCGGCGGCACGCCGAACCGGCGCGCCTGCGAGGCGGTGCTGCGCCACATCTGGATCGGCGGCCTTGACGCGAACGATCCTGCGCGCATGGCCGCGCTGGTGCAGGAACTCGCACCGCGCCTCGCGCCCGACGATGCGTCGGTCAAGCAGGCGCTGAAGGACTCGACCGCCGCGGCGCTCGAGCGCGGCCTCTTCGGCGTGCCGACGATCGAGTTCGACGGTCGGCTCTTCTGGGGTCTCGACGCGCTGCCGATGTTGTCGGCCTGCCTGCGCGGCGACCCGTGGTTCGGCGGCCCCGCCTGGGACCGCGAAGGCGCGCCGCGCGCCGGCGTGACGCGCGCGTAAGTTCCGGTTGGATTCGCGTCAGACGAGGGTCAGTTGATGCGGTGAACATGCGTCCATGAACGGCGGGCAGTCGACCCGGCGAGTAAAGGAGACAGCATGCAGGACGATCTGGTGCAGCGCATCGCGAGCCATCCGCAATACCTCGAGCTCAAGGCCACGCGCAGCCGCTTCGGCTGGTGGCTCACCGCCGCGATGATGGTCGTGTACTACGGCTTCATCCTGCTCGTCGCGTTCGACAAGGAGTTGTTGTCGCGCCGGCTCGGCTCCGGCGTGATGACGCTGGGCATCCCGCTCGGCTTCGCCGTCATCGTGTTCACGATCGTCATCACGGCGATCTACGTGCAGCGCGCCAACAAGCGGTTCGACGACCTGACCGCCGCGATCAAGAAGGCGGTGCAGTCATGAGCCGCACGACCACCCGCCGCGCGCTGACGCTGGCCGCCCTGGCCCTCGTGCCCGTCGCCGTGCTGGCCGCCGGCGCCGACCTCGGGCAGGCGGAGAAGCAGGCCACGAACTGGACCGCGATCGCGATGTTCGCCGCGTTCGTGGTGTTCACGCTGTTCATCACCAAATGGGCGGCAGCCAAGACCAAGTCGGCGTCCGACTTCTACACCGCCGGCGGCGGCATCACCGGCTTCCAGAACGGCCTGGCGATCGCCGGCGACTACATGTCGGCGGCCTCGTTCCTCGGCATTTCGGCCGCGGTGATGGCGAGCGGCTTCGACGGGCTGATCTACTCGATCGGCTTCCTGGTGGGCTGGCCGGTCATCACGTTCCTGATGGCGGAGCGGCTGCGCAACCTCGGCAAGTTCACCTTCGCCGACGTGGCCGCGTTCCGCTTCGAGCAGACGCCGGTCCGGATCTTCGCCGCCTCGGGCACGCTGGTGGTCGTGGCGTTCTACCTGATCGCGCAGATGGTCGGCGCGGGGCAGCTGATCAAGCTGCTGTTCGGGCTGGAGTACTGGATCGCGGTCGTGATCGTCGGCTCGCTGATGATGGTCTACGTGCTGTTCGGCGGCATGACGGCGACCACCTGGGTGCAGATCATCAAGGCCTGCCTGCTGCTGGGCGGGGCGAGCTTCATGGCGCTGTCGGTGATGTGGCACTTCGGCTTCAGCCCGGAGGCGATGTTCGCCGAGGCGGTCAAGATCAAGACCGACCTGTCGCTGAAGGACGGCAAGACCGCCGAGGCCGCCGCCAAGGTCGGCCAGTCGATCATGGGGCCGGGGAACTTCGTCAAGGACCCGATCTCGGCGATCTCGTTCGGCATGGCGCTGATGTTCGGCACCGCCGGGCTGCCGCACATCCTGATGCGCTTCTTCACGGTGCCGAGCGCCAAGGAAGCGCGCAAGTCGGTGATGTGGGCGACCGGCTGGATCGGCTACTTCTACCTGCTGACCTTCATCATCGGCTTCGGCGCGATCACCTTCGTGCTGACCAACCCGCAGTTCCTCGATGCCAAGGGCGCGCTGCTCGGCGGCGGGAACATGGCGGCGATCCACCTGGCCAATGCGGTCGGCGGCAACGTGTTCCTCGGCTTCATCTCGGCGGTGGCGTTCGCGACCATCCTCGCGGTGGTGGCCGGCCTCACGCTGTCCGGCGCCTCGGCGGTCTCGCACGACATCTTCGCCACCGTGATCATGAAGGGCGAACCGCCGAGCGGCTCGGAGTTGCGCATCTCGAAGATCACCACCGTGGCGCTCGGCATCCTCGCCGTGGTGCTGGGCATCGCGTTCGAGAAGCAGAACATCGCGTTCATGGTGTCGCTGGCGTTCGCGATCGCCGCGTCGGCCAACTTCCCGGTGCTGTTCATGTCGGTGCTGTGGAAGGACTGCACCACGCGCGGCGCGGTGGTCGGCGGCTTCCTGGGGCTGATCTCGTCGGTGGTGCTGACGGTCGTCTCGCCGTCGGTCTGGGAGGCCACGCTCGGCTACCCGAAGGGCTCGGCGCTGTTCCCGTACACCTCGCCGGCGCTGTTCTCGATGACGATCGGCTTCGTCGGCATCTGGCTGTTCTCGGTGCTGGACCGCAGCCCGCGCGCCCGGGTCGACCGCGACGGCTTCCTGGCGCAGCAGGTGCGCTCGGAGACCGGGATCGGCGCGTCGTCGGCATCCGGGCACTGAGGACTTTCCCGGGGTGTCGGCGTTTTGACATTCAACTCTCGCATCGAGAAACGATTCGTCAGGGTTGCTACCGAGTTTGTCAGGTCCGGTTCAGCTTCGCGTAAGGAACAGGTCAGAGCCCGCATCGAACATCCGCCCCAAGCATTGCCGAGGGGCGGTGCTCCAAGTTCATAACAGGAGACGTCGATATGGCAACCACAGCGGCAGCCGGCTCAAAGGTCGGTCAGCCCATGACGAAGGAAGAGAAGAAGGTCATCTTCGCTTCCAGTCTGGGCACGGTATTCGAGTGGTATGACTTCTACCTCTACGGCACGCTCGCCGTGATCATCGGGCGGCAGTTCTTCTCGAACCTCGACCCGACCTCGCAGACCATCTTCTCGCTACTCGCGTTCGCCGCCGGCTTCATCGTGCGGCCGTTCGGCGCGCTGTTCTTCGGCCGCCTCGGCGACATGATCGGCCGCAAGTACACCTTCCTGGTGACGATCCTGATCATGGGCCTGTCGACCTTCATCGTCGGCATCCTGCCCAACTACGCCTCCATCGGCGTGGCTGCGCCGATCATCCTGATCCTGCTGCGCATGCTGCAGGGCCTGGCGCTCGGCGGCGAGTACGGCGGTGCCGCCACCTACGTGGCCGAGCACGCACCGCAGGGCAAGCGCGGGCTGTTCACGTCCTGGATTCAGACGACGGCCACCGCGGGGCTGTTCCTGTCGCTGATCGTCATCCTGGGCACCCGCACGATGATCGGCGAGGCGGCGTTCGCCGACTGGGGCTGGCGCGTGCCGTTCCTGGTGTCGGTGGTGCTGCTCGCGATCAGCGTGTGGATCCGCCTGTCGATGAACGAATCGCCGGCCTTCAAGAAGATGAAGGAAGAGGGCAAGACCTCGAAGGCGCCGCTGACCGAATCGTTCGGCGAGTGGAAGAACCTGAAGATCGTGATCCTGGCGCTGGTCGGTCTGACGATGGGCCAGGCGGTGGTCTGGTACACCGGCCAGTTCTACGCGCTGTTCTTCCTGACCGGGCCGCTGAAGGTCGACAACGCGACCGCGAACATCATGATCGCGATCGCGCTCGCCATCGGCACGCCGTTCTTCATCTTCTTCGGCTGGCTCTCGGACAAGATCGGCCGCAAGCCGATCATCATGGCCGGCTGCCTGATCGCGGCGCTCACCTACTTCCCGCTGTTCAAGGCGCTGACCGAGGCGGCCAACCCCGATCTCGCGAAGGCCCAGGCCGCCTCGAAGGTGACCGTCACGGCTGACCCGAACGAGTGCTCGTTCCAGTTCAACCCGACCGGCGTGGTCAAGTTCACCAGCTCGTGCGACGTCGCCAAGCAGGTGCTGGCCGCCAGTTCGGTGAGCTACGACAACGTGGCGGGCACCGGCCCGGCGAAGATCACGATCGGCGACAAGACGATCGAGTCGTACGCGGCCACGGGTCCCGACGCGAAGGCCAAGGACACCGCGTTCAAGGCGGCCGTTTCCGCGGCGCTGAAGGAACACGGCTACCCGACCAAGGCCGACCCGGCGAAGATGAACAAGCCGATGATGGTGGCGATCCTGACGCTGCTGGTGATCTACGTGACGATGGTCTACGGCCCGATCGCGGCGATGCTGGTCGAGATGTTCCCGACGCGCATCCGCTACACCTCGATGAGCCTGCCGTATCACATCGGCAATGGCTGGTTCGGCGGCCTGCTGCCGGCGACCGGCCTGGCGATCGTCGCGCAGACCGGCAACATGTACAACGGCCTCTGGTACCCGATCATCTTCGCCAGCATCACCTTCGTGGTGGGCATGCTGTTCATCCGCGAGACCAAGGACGTGGACATCTACAAGCACGATTGATCGCGGCGCGATCGATCGCCTGAAAGCCGGCCCGGTCGTCAGACCGGGCCGGCTTCTTCTTTTGGAGTCCCGAGTTCCGCGAGGCAGCGCATGCACAGGCAGCCCGCGTACCGCTCGCGCAGCGCGGCGAGGGTCGGCGCGTCGAGCTGCACGTTCGTGCAGACACATGGCTGCGCATCGTCGACGCCGCAGTGGAACGCGCCGCCGCAGCGCGGGCAGCGGTCGGTCTCGTTCACGTCGCGAACAACCCCTTGTGCGCGTCGCGCAGCAGGTTCTTCTGGACCTTGCCCATCGCGTTGCGCGGCAATTCGTCGACGACGAACACGCGCTTGGGCACCTTGAAGTTCGCGATCTTGGCCTTGAGCTCGGCGATCAGCGCGGCGGCGTCCGGCGTGCTGCCGGGCCGCGGCACGACGACCGCGACCACGGCCTCGCCGAAATCGGGGTGCGGCACGCCGATCACCGCGCTCTCGCCGACGCCGGCCATGTCGTTCAGCGTGCTCTCGATCTCGGCCGGGTAGACGTTGAAGCCGCCGCTGATGATCAGGTCCTTGCTGCGGCCGACGATCGTCACGTAGCCGCGCTCGTCGATCCTGCCGACGTCGCCGGTCTTGAACCAGCCGTCGGCGGTGAACTCCTCCGCGGTCTTCTCCGGCATGCGCCAGTAACCCTTGAACACGTTCGGGCCGCGGACCTGCATGTGGCCGATCTCACCGGTCGGGCACGGTGCGCCGGCGTCGTCGACCACGCGCACACCCACGCCGGGCAGCGGGAAGCCGACCGTGCCGCCGCGGCGCTCGCCGTCGGCCGCGTGGTACGGGTTCGAGGTCAGCATCGCGGTCTCGCTCATGCCGTAACGCTCGAGGATGGTGTGGCCCGTGCGCTCGCGGAACAGGTTGAACGTTTCGAGCAACAGCGGCGCCGAGCCGCTGATGAACAACCGCATGTGGCTGCACGCGGCGCGGTTCAGGCCGGGCTCGGCGAGCAGGCGCGTGTACAGCGTCGGCACGCCCATGAACACGGTCGCCTCGGGCAGGTGGGCGACCACGGTCTTCGGCTCGAACTTGTTGAGCCAGATCATTTTGCTGCCGTTCAGCAGCGCGCCGTGCGAGGCGACGAACAGGCCGTGCACATGGAAGATCGGCAGCGCGTGGATCAGCACGTCGCCTTCTCTCCAGCCCCAGTAGGTCTTCAGCACCTGCGCGTTGCTGAGCAGGTTGCCGTGGGTCAGCATCGCGCCCTTGCTGCGCCCGGTCGTGCCGCTGGTGTAGAGGATCGCGGCGAGCTCGTCGGCGCCGCGCGCCACGGGCGCGTGGACGTCGCTGTGCACGGCGGCGCGTTGCAGCAGGCTGCCGCTGCGGTCGTCGCCGAGCGTGAAGACGTGCGCGGTGCCGGCCGCGAACGCGATGCGGCTGACCCAGCCGAAGTTCTTCGGCGCGCAGACCACGACGGCGGGCTCGGCATTGCCGATGAAGTAGCCGATCTCGTCGCGCTGGTAGGCCGTGTTCAGCGGCAGGTAGACCAGGCCGGCGCGCAGCACCGCGAGGTAGAGCATCAGCGCCTCGACCGACTTCTCGGTCTGCACCGCGACGCGGCTGCCGGCCGGCAGGTCGAGCGAGCCGAGCAGGTTCGCGAGCATCGCGGTGCCGCGGTCGAGGTCGCGCCAGCTGTAGCGCAGTGCCGCGTCGTCGGCCGTTTCGATCGCGATGCTGTCGAGGTCCGCGGGGAAGCCGGCGCGCAGCGCGCTGAAGAGGTTCTGGTTCATGGTCGGAAGCAGGGAGGGCGTTTCTCGATGAAGGCGGTCACGCCTTCGCGGTGTTCGGCGCTGGCAGCGTAGTCGAAGTGTGCGCGGCGCTCAGGTGGCGTCGGGCCCCCGTTGGCGAGCTGGCGCAGCGTGCGCTTGTTGATGCGCGCCGCCTGCGGGGACAGCGCGGCGGCATGACGGGCGCGCAGCAGCGTCTGCGCACCGACTTCGGCATCGGCGACCACGCTGTGCACCAGGCCGAGCTGCAGCGCGCGCGCCGCGTCGAACAGCCGCGCCTCGAGCAGCATCTCGCGCAGCACGGCCGGGCCGGCGACGCGCGCCAGCAGTTCGAGCTCGCCCGGCGCCATCGGGAAGCCGAGCTTGGCGATCGGCGCGCCGAAGCGACTGGACTCGCCGCAGACGCGGATGTCGCAGCAGGCCGCGATCTCGAAGCCGCCGCCGATGCAGGCGCCGTCGATCTGCGCGAACAGCGGGATGTCGCAGGCCAGCATCGCGTGCAGCGCGGGCGCGACGACCTGCTCGTGGAAGTCGTGCAGCCGCGTCTCGTCGAAACGGAAGGTCGCGAACTCGACGATGTCGCCGCCCGACGCGAACTGCCCGCCCGCGCCAGCGACGATCACCGCCCGCGGCGCCGCCTCGACCGGGAGCGCCTGCAGCGCCGCGAACCCGTGCTGCAGCTCGCCCCACATCGCGATGTCGATCGCGTTCAGCTTGCCGGGATGGTCGAGCCGCACGCGAGCGACGCCGTCGTCTCCTGCGGCCTGGAAGAGAACGTTTCCGCTCATCCGTCCATCTTCGCGCCGGACGCCTTCACGACCTCGGCCCAGCGCTTGGTCTCGCTGGTGACGAAGCGGCCGAACGCGTCGCCGTACAGGTTGGGCATGTCGGTGCCCAGGCCGTTCCAGGCCGATTGCAGCTCGGGTGTCGCGAAGGCCTTGCGCATCTCGGCCTGCATGTGCTCGATGATCTCCTTGGGCGTGCCCTTCGGTGCCCACAGGCCGTACCAGGTCGCGACCTGGTAGCTCGGCACGCCGCCCTCGGCCGAGGTCGGCACATCGGGAAAGCCGGGCGCGCGCTTCGGCGACGCGACCGCCAGCGCCTTGATGCGCCCGCCCTTGATGTGGGTGGCCGACGAGCCCAGGCCGTCGAACATCATGTCGACCTGGCCGGCGATCAGGTCGGACAGCGCCGGCCCCGCGCCGCGGTACGGGATGTGGGTGATGAAGGTCTTGGTCTGCAGCTTGAACAGCTCGGCGGCGAGGTGGTGCGAGGTGCCGTTGCCGGCCGATGCGTAGTTCAGCTTGCCCGGGTTGGCGCGCAGGTAGGCGAGCAGGCCCTTCAGGTCGGCGACCGGCACCCGCTGCGGGTTCACGACGATCACCTGCGGCACGCTCGAGACCAAGCCGACCGGGATGAAATCGGTCTCGAGGTTGTATTCGAGCTTCGGGTACATCGACGGCGCGATCGCGTGGTGCACCGCGCCCATGAAGAAGGTGTAGCCGTCGGGCGCGGCCTTCGACGCGATCGCGGCACCGACGGTGCCGCCGGCGCCGCCGCGGTTGTCGATGATCACCTGCTTGCCCAGGCTCTTGGTCAGTTGCGCGCTCAGCGGGCGGGCGAACGCGTCGGTGCCGCCGCCGCTCGGGAACGGCACGACGATGGTCACCGGCTTGGTCGGCCAGGCCCCCTGCGCGCGGGCGAACGGCGCGGCGAGCACGGCCGAGCCGGCTGCCGTCTGCAGAAGGCGGCGTCGCGTGATGCCGGTCGCGTTGATGTCTGAACTCATGCGGTTGTCTCCGTCGGTGGTGGATGCGGTTCGCGCGTGGCGGACCGTCGTCTTCGGCGCCCGCCGGTCACAGCAGCGATGCCAGTGCCCGGGATTGCGCCACTTCGCCTTGCGTGAACTTCTCGTGGTGCACTTCGACTTTGTCGAGATCGTAGAGATAGTTGACCATCAGGCCCAACGATTGTTTGCAGCCCTTGGGCGACAGGTCGCCGAGCGCGTTCAGCCGTTCGAGCCGCGCGCCGTTGTCGAGGTGGAAGCGCGCGACCGGGTCGCCGCCCGGCGCGGTCGAGTGCTGGCCGAGGTAGAAGGCGCACAGGCGCAGCAGCAGCTGGGTCGTCTCGGGATTCATCGCACGCAAGGCCTCGGCATTCCCGAGCGCCGCCAGATCGCCGATGCCGGCGGTGCCGAGCGCGGCGAGCGTCTGCGCCAGCCGTTCGGCGCGCGGCTTGGTCAGGCCCGCGCACGGCGCGCCGGCGCGCAGCCAGGCCGCGAAGCCGGGGATCGGCGACAGCGTGCAGAAGGTGCGCAGCTGCGGCAACTCGCGCTGCAGCTCCTCGGCCACGCGCTTGATCAGGAAGTTGCCGAGCGACACGCCCTTCAGCCCCGGCTGGCAGTTGCTGATCGAGTAGAACGCCGCGACCTTGAACTGCTTGGCCGGCAGCGGCGCCGAGGCCTTGTCGATCAGCGGTGCGATCGCGTTCGGCATCTCCGGCAGCAGCGCCACCTCGACGAAGATCAGCGGCTCGTTCGGCAGCTGCGGGTGGAAGAACGCGAAGCAGCGGCGGTCGGGTTGCAGGCGGCGCCGCAGGTCGTCCCAGCCGTCGATCTGGTGCACCGCCTCGTGGCGGATGATCTGTTCCAGCAACTGCGCCGGCGAGTTCCAGTCGACCCGCTGCATCTGCAGGAAGCCGGGATTGAACCAGCTCGACAGCAGGTGCAGGAAGTCGGCCTCGACCGCCTCCAGCGCCGGCTGCTTCTTGATGCGGGCGAGCAGCGCGCGCCGCATCGCGACGATGCTGGAGGTGCCACCCGGCGTGCGGTTGATGCGCCGCAGCAGCTCCTGGCGCGGCGGCTCGGCATTGCGGATCAGGCGCAGCAGGTTCGGCGCGTTCGGCTCCCGGGCATAGGCCTGCGCGCTCTGCAGCACGGTGGCCGGGTCGGGGCTGAAATCGCGCGACAGGCGCTCGAAGAACACGGTCTGCTGATCGTCGGGCAGGGCAGCGAAGCGCGCCACCACGTCGCGCGCGATCGCCACGCTGTTGGCTTCGCCGCGCTCGGTCAGCAGTTGCCGGCAGTGGGTCAGCAGGTCGCGCAGGCCGCGCTCGCCCTGCACGCGGCGCGCCGCGTTGCGGAGTTCTTCAAGCACGGGCGCCTCCCGCGGCTTGCGCCTGCTCGTGCGCACGCAACGCCTTCAGCGCAACGAGTTGCGCCAGCAGGTGATCGTGCATCACCCGTTCGGCGCGGGCGGCGTCGCCGTGCTCGATCGCGTCCATCAGCACCCGGTGCTCGTTGATCGATGCCTGGATGCGGCCCGGCCAGTTCAGCTGCCGGCCGCGCAGCATCCGCAGGAAGCGGCGCAGGTCGTTGGTCGCGCGGTCGAGCCAGCGGTTGTCGGCCAGCGCCTGCACCCGCGTGTGGAACTCGTGGTTGGCGCGGTAGTAGCCGTCGACGTTGCCGGTGGCGGCGTGGCGTTCCAGCACCTCGTGCAGCTTGCGCAGCGCCTTGACGTCGGCCGGCGAGGCCTTGCGCACCGCCTCGAAGGCGCAACGACCTTCGAGCAGAGCCATCACCGGGAACAGGTCGTCCGCGTCGTGCTCGGACAACTCGGTGACCTTGCAGCCCTGGCGCGGCACCGGCGTCACCAGGCCTTCGGCCGCGAGCACCTTCAGCGCCTCGCGCAGCGGCGTGCGGCTGATCTGCCAGTCGCGCGCCAGCGCGAGTTCGTCGATCCATTCGCCGGGCGCCAGCTGGCGCTCGAACACCATCGTGCGCAGCCGGGTGGCGACTTCCTCGTGCAGCGACCCAGGGCGCAGCGGGGTGGGCATGACCATCGTCAAAATATACAATCAATAATTCATAATTACCATTGCGTGAAAGCGCCGAGTCGGCCGCGGCAGGCGGCCGCCTACACTGCCGGGTGATGCCCGACCCGACGCCCCCTCGCACGTCAGCGCTGCCGGCCGATGCGGACGGGCTGCTGAAGCTCGCCGCGCAAAGCATGTTCGACACGCTGGCCAGCGCCGCGATGGGCATGTTCGTGATCGACCGCGCGCACCGCATCGTCTGGATCAGCGAGGGCTACAAGCAGTTCCTGCCGGCGCTCGAACGCGAGGAGGCGGATTTCGTCGGCCGCCGGGTCGAGGACGTCGTGCCCAACACGCTGATGGCGCAGGTCGTCGACACCGGGCAGGCGATGCTGGTGGACCTGCTGACCAACAAGGCCGGCACCTTCCTGGTCAGCCGGCTGCCGCTGCGCGATGCCGACGGCGCGGTGATTGGCGCGATCGGCATGGTGCTGCTCGACCACCCCGAGACGACGATGCGCCCGCTGACCGCCAAGTTCGCGCAGCTGGAGCGCGAGCTCGCGTCGGCGCGCCAGGAGCTCGCCGCCCACCTGACGCAGCAGCGCCGTCCGAAGCACACGATCGCGAGCTTCGTCGGCGCGAGCGCCGCGGCGGTCGAGGTCAAGCGCCAGGCGCGCCGTGTCGCGCAGACCGACAGCACGGTGCTGCTGCTCGGCGAGACCGGCACCGGCAAGGAACTGCTCGCGCACGGCATCCACGCCGCGAGCCGGCGCGCCGCCAGGCCGTTCATCGCGGTCAACATCGCCGCGGTGCCGGAGACGCTGCTCGAAGCGGAGTTCTTCGGCGTCGCGCCCGGCGCGTACACCGGCGCCGAGCGCAAGGGCCGGGACGGCAAGTTCAAGCTGGCGGATGGCGGCACGCTGCTGCTCGACGAGATCGGCGACATGCCGCTCGCGCTGCAGAGCAAGCTGCTGCGCGTGCTGCAGGAGCAGGAGGTCGAGCCGCTCGGCAGCAACACGGTGCAGCGCATCGACGTGCGCATCATCGCGGCGACCAGCCGCGACCTGCCGGCGATGGTGGCGGCAGGCACGTTCCGCGCCGACCTGTACTACCGGCTCAACGTGCTGCCGATCCGCCTGCCGGCGCTGCGCGAGCGGCTCGGCGACCTGGAGGCGCTGGTCGATTCGCTCTCCGAGGACATCGCGCGGCGCAGCGGCCTGCCGCACAAGACGCTGTCGGCCGACGCGCTGGACCTGCTCGGCCGGCAGCGCTGGCCGGGCAACATCCGCGAGCTGCGCAACGCCCTCGAGCAGGCCAGCCTGATGACCGACGACCTGCTGCTGACGGCCGCGCACTTCGAATCGCTGGCGAGCGACGCGCAGCGTGCGCCGCCGGCGCCGGCCAGCCGCCCGGCCGGGTCCGCGGCCGACGAGCCGGCGGCCTTCGACATCGCCGTCAGGCCGCTCTCGCAGGCCGTCGCCGAGCTCGAAAGCCGCGCGATCCGCGAGGCGATGCGGGCGACCGGCGGCAACAAGCTCGCCGCCTCGCGGCTGCTCGGCATCTCGCGCGCGACGCTTTACGAGAAGCTCGCGCTGGCGCAGCGCGACGGCACCGCGTGAGCCGCGGTCCGCGTCACGCGGCGCGCTGCGCCCGGCTCGCGTTCGCGTTCGTGCTGGCACTCGTGGCGAGCGGGGTGTCGCACGCGCAGACGCCGCCGGCCGCGCCGGCATCGGGGGCTTCGGCGCCGGCGCAACTCCAGCGCGTCGAGATCACCTCGACGCGCGCGTCGGACACCGAGGAGCGTCGCCAGTCGACCGCCGCGAAGATCGTGATCGGCCGCGAGGAGATCGAGCGCTACGGCGACAGCAACCTCGGCGACGTGCTCAAGCGCCTGCCGGGCGTGACGATGCAGGGCCGCCCCGGGCGCGGCGGCAACATCCGCATGCGCGGCCTGGGCAACGGCTACACGCAGATCCTGCTCGACGGGCAGCGCATCCCGCCGGGTTTCTCGCTCGATTCGCTCACGCCGGAGCAGATCGAGCGCATCGAGATCCTGCGTGCGCCGACGGCCGAGACCGGTGCGCGCGCGATCGCGGGCACGATCAACATCATCACGCGCGAGGGCTTCAACAAGCACATCAACGACGTGCGGCTGAGCGCCGCGCTCGAGAACGGGCGGCTGCAACCGAGCGTCTCGTGGACGCGCAACGAGCCCGTCGGCCCGTTCATCGTGAACTACGCGCTGAGCGCGTTCTCGACCGACCGCGAGAGCGGCAGCACCTCGACTACCGTCGACCGCAGCCTGCTCGACGACAGTGTCACGCTGGCGCAGCGCGATGTCGGCCGCGTGCGCGACAAGCGCGCCGGCCTGCACGCGACCGGTCGACTGCAGTGGCGCGGCGAGCTGGGCATCGACACGGTGACGCTGATGCCGCTGCTGATCCACGGCCGCGGCAGCACGCTGCGCGAAGGCACGCTGACGCAGACGGTCGGCACGCAGCCGGTGCCCTACGACACCAGCCGCACCGACGGCGACGGCAGCTTCACGCTGCTGCGCCTGAGCGGCCAGTGGAACCACCGGCTCGATGCCGGCGGTCGGCTGGAATGGAAGTTCGGCGCCGGCCAGGGCCGCAGCCTCACGCACAGCCTGCGCGACGAATTCACCGGCGGCGCCCTCAGCCGCACGCTCGACGACCGCGGCGATACCGTGGACCGCAATGCGCTCGTCGCCGGCAAGTTCATCCGCACGCTGGCCGGCGACCACAGCCTCGTCGCCGGCGCCGAGGGCGAGGCCAACCGCCGCCGCGAGACCCGCACCACCAACGACCCGACGCTGCTCGCGAACTTCGGCGACAACGTCAGCGCGGCGTCGACCCGGTTCGCCGTGTACGGGCAGGACGAGTGGAACCTGACGCCGCAATGGGCCGTGCATGCGGGACTGCGCTGGGAGGGCATCACGACCCGCGGCGCCAGCGGCCTGATCGACCAGAACGGCGGCAGCGTCGAGCAGACCAACCGCAGCAGCGTCTGGACGCCGCTGTTCCACGCCGTCTGGAAGCCCGAGCCGGAGAGCCGCGACCAGGTGCGTTTCAGCCTGACGCGGAGCTACCGCTCGCCGACGCTGCAGAACCTGATCGGCCGCCCCAGCCTCAATACGCGCTACCCGGCGCCCGGCCCGAACACGCCGACCCAGCCCGACCGCGCCGGCAACCCGGACCTGCGGCCCGAACTCGCGACCGGCGTCGACATCGCGATCGAGCGCTATCTGCCGGGCGGCGGGCTGTTCAGCGCGAACGTGTTCCGGCGTCAGATCCGCAACTACATGCGCAGCCAGACGGCGCTGGAGGATGTCGCGTGGTCGCCAGGCCAGCCGCGCTACGTGTCGCGCCCGCAGAACATCGGCGACGCGGTGACGCAGGGCCTCGAGCTGGAAGCCAGGTTCCGCCTCAGCGAACTGGTCGCCGGCGCGCCCCGGCTCGACCTGCGTGCCAACGCCAGCGTGTTTCGCTCGCGTGTCAACGCGGTGCCGGGCCCCGACAACCGACTCGACCAGCAGCCGGGCTACACCGCGAACCTCGGCGCCGACTACCGCGTGCCGGGCTGGCCGCTGACGCTGGGCGGCAACCTGAACTGGACGCCGGCGTACGACACCCGCGTCAGCGAGATCCAGACGGCCTACCAGGGGCGCAAGGTGGTGGTCGACGCGTACGGCGTGTGGGTCTTCAGCCCGACGCTGCAGCTGCGGGTGACGGCCAGCAACCTCAACCCGCGCGAGTATCTGACCGGCGGCAGCGTCGACGGGACCGATCCGTTCACGGGGGTGCCGATCCGCGAAACAACCGTCAACGCGGCGCCGACCTATCTGAACTTGCAGGTGCGGCTCGAGATCAAGGTGTGAGCCGGATATTCGGACAGTGTCCGAAAGTCAGTCGTTAAGTGTGCCAGTTTGTCCGAAGTTCGGACAGTCGCGCGACCGAATCTTCTCGACGCTACGCGATCATCGCCCTGCAAGGTCAGGGTTTGCACTAAGTCGGTGCGTCGTGGCACAGCGTTTGCGACGAAGGCCCACGCCACGACACTTCGTCAGGAGACAAACCCATGCCGTTCCAGCCCTCGACCCCGCGCCGCGCCGCGCTCGGTGCCCTCTGCGTTGCCGCCGCGCTGGTGGCTTCGCCGCTCGCGTTCGCGCAGTCCAACGAGATCCGCATCGCCCACGTCTACAGCAAGTCCGGCCCGCTGGAGGCCTACGGCAAGCAGACCCAGACCGGCCTGATGCTCGGCCTCGAGTACGCGACCGGCGGCACGATGACCGTCGCCGGCAAGAAGATCGTCGTGATCGAGAAGGACGACCAGGGCAAGCCGGACGTGGGCAAGAGCCTGCTCGCCACTGCCTACGGCGACGACAAGGCCGACATCGCGGTCGGCCCGAGCTCGTCGGGCGTCGCGCTGGCGCTGCTGCCGGTGGCCGAGGAGTACAAGAAGATCCTGCTGGTCGAGCCGGCCGTGGCCGACTCGATCACCGGCGACAAGTGGAACAAGTACATCTTCCGCACCGGCCGCAACAGCTCGCAGGACGCGATCAGCAACGCCGTGGCGCAGGACAAGGCCGGCACCAGCATCGCGACGCTGGCGCAGGACTATGCGTTCGGCCGCGACGGCGTCAAGGCCTTCAAGGACGCGATCAAGAAGGCCAAGATCGTCCACGAGGAATACCTGCCCGCGAACACCACCGACTTCACTGCCGGTGCGCAGCGCCTGATCGACAAGCTCAAGGACCAGCCCGGCCGCAAGGTGATCTGGATCATCTGGGCCGGCGCCGGCAATCCGTTCAAGATCGCCGACCTCGACCTGAAGCGCTACAACATCGAGATCGCGACCGGCGGCAACATCATGCCGGCGATGGTCTCGTACAAGCAGTTCCCGGGCATGGAAGGCGCGACCTACTACTACTTCGGCATCCCGAAGAACCCGGTCAACGAGTGGCTGGTCGCGAACCACTACAAGACCTACAAGACCCCGCCGGATTTCTTCACCGCGGGCGGCATGAGCGCCGGCATCGCGCTGGTCGAGGCGCTGAAGAAGACCGCCGGTGACACCAACACCGACAAGCTGATCAAGACGATGGAAGGCATGAGCTTCGAATCGCCCAAGGGAAAGATGACCTTCCGCAAGGAAGATCACCAGGCGATGCAGAGCATGTACCACTTCAAGATCAAGGTCGACCCGGCGTTCGCGTGGGGCGTGCCTGAACTGGTGCGCGAGATCAAGCCCGAGGAAATGGACGTTCCGATTCGAAACAAGCGCTGAACGCGCTCGTTTCGGCGGCACGCCGTTCAGGGCACCGCTCCCCCGGGCCCCCTCCGGGGGGGGTCCAGTCAGAAACACGAACTGGCCGCGCTCTGCCGTGCTCGAGACCACTGAACTCACCATCCGCTTTGGCGGCCATGTCGCCGTCGATCACGTCAGTTGCGCGTTCAAGCCGGGCACGCTGACGGCGATCGTCGGGCCGAACGGCGCCGGCAAGACGACCTACTTCAACCTGATCTCCGGGCAGCTGCCGGCGAGCGAGGGCAAGGTGCTGCTCGGCGGTGTCGACATCACCGAGGAAGCCGCCTCGGCGCGCACGCACCGCGGCCTCGGCCGCGCGTTCCAGCTGACGCAGCTGTTCCCGGGCCTGTCGGTGCTGGAGAACGTGCGGCTGGCGGTGCAGTCGCGCCGCAAGCAGGGGCTGAACCTGTGGTCGGTGTGGCTCGATCAACGTGCAACGCTGGACCGCGCGATGGAACTCGTCACGCGCGTCAAGCTGGCCGACCGTGCCGATGCCGCCGCCAGCAGCCTGCCGCACGGCGACCAGCGCAAGCTCGAGGTCGCGATGCTGATGGCGCTGGAGCCCAGCGTCTACATGTTCGACGAACCGACGGCCGGCATGAGCGTCGACGACGTGCCGGTGATCCTCGACCTGATCCGCGCGCTGAAGAAGGAAGCGAACAAGACCATCCTGCTGGTCGAGCACAAGATGGACGTGGTGCGTGAACTCGCCGACCGGATCATCGTGCTGCACAACGGCCAGCTGGTCGCCGACGGCGAGCCCGCCGCGGTCATCGCCTCGCCGATCGTGCAGCAGGCCTACCTCGGCATCGCGCCGGAAGCGGAGGCGGCGTGAGCCTGCTGTCGCTGAAAGGCGTGCACACGCACATCGGCGCGTACCACATCCTGCACGGCGTGGACCTCACGGTGCCGGCGGGCCAGGTCACGATGCTGCTCGGCCGCAATGGCGCCGGCAAGACGACGACGCTGCGCACGATCATGGGCCTGTGGGCCACGTCGCAGGGGGAGGTGCGCTTCGACGACCAACCCATCGGCGGAAAGGCCGGCCAGCGCGCCACGCCGGACATCGCCCAACTCGGCATCGCCTACGTGCCCGAGAACATGGGCATCTTCGGCGACCTGACGGTGCGCGAGAACCTGCTGCTCGCGGCGCGCAAGGCACGCAGCGTCGAGCAGATGGACACGGCTCGGCTGGAGTGGCTGTTCGGCCTGTTCCCGGCGCTGAAGAAGTTCTGGCTCTACCCGGCCGGCAAGCTCTCGGGCGGCCAGAAGCAGATGCTCGCGATCGCCCGCGCGATGGTCGAGGAGCAGCGCCTGCTGCTGATCGACGAGCCGAGCAAGGGCCTGGCGCCCGCGATCGTGCAGAACCTGATCGCCGCGCTGCGCGAGCTCAAGAGCACGAAGACCACGGTGCTGCTGGTCGAGCAGAACTTCGCAGTGGCGAAGGCGCTCGGCGACCGCGTCGCGGTGATGGACGACGGCCGCGTCGTGCACGCCGGGCCGATGGCCGAGCTGGCCGAAGACGAATCGCTGCAGCAGAAATTCCTCGGGCTCTCGCTCGGCGCACACCAATGAGCACCACGACCCTCGCCACGCCCGCGCAAGCCGCGGCGGCCATTCCGAAGGCCGGCTTCGACTGGATTCCGATCGCGCTGGTGGCCGCGCTGGCGCTCCTCGCGCTGCCGCTGATCGGCTCGCCCAGCACCTGGGTCACGCTGACCGTCGCCGGCCTGGCGATGGGAATGATCATCTTCATCATCGCGTCGGGCCTGACGCTGGTGTTCGGCCTGATGGACGTGCTGAACTTCGGCCACGGCGTGTTCATCGCGCTCGGCGCCTACCTGGCCACCAGCGTGCTGGGCGCGATGAGCGGCTGGACGACCTCGCCCGAGCTGTGGCGCAACCTGGTGCCGGTGTTCGCGACGATGGTGGTCGCGATGCTGATCGCCGGCGCGGTCGGCTGGGCCTTCGAGCGCGTGCTGGTGCGCCCGGTCTACGGCCAGCACCTGAAGCAGATCCTGATCACGATGGGCGGCATGATCATCGGCGAGGAGCTGATCAAGGTGATCTGGGGCGCCACGCCGATCCCGATCGAGATGCCCAACGCGCTGCGCGGCGTGATCACGCTGTTCGGCGACGCCGCGGTCGAGAAGTACCGCCTGCTCGCCACGGGAATCGGCGCCGTGGTGCTGCTCGCGATGCTCTACACGCTGAATCGCACCAAGCTCGGCCTGCTGATCCGCGCCGGCGTGCAGGACCGCGAGATGGTCGAGAGCCTGGGCTACCGCATCCGCCGCCTGTTCGTCGGCGTGTTCGTCGCGGGCTCGGCGCTGGCCGGGCTGGGCGGTGCGCTGTGGGGGCTGTACCAGCAAGGCGTCACGCCGCAGATCGGCGCGCATCTGAACGTGCTGATCTTCATCGTCATCATCATCGGCGGGCTGGGCTCGACGATGGGCTGCTTCATCGGCGCGCTGCTGATCGGGCTGATGGCGAACTACACCGGCTTCCTCGCGCCGAAGGTCGCGATGTTCTCGAACATCGGGCTGATGGTGCTGATCCTGCTGTGGCGGCCGCAGGGGCTGTACCCCGTCGCCAACCGCTGATCCACGTCATGTTCAATCGACTCCTCTCCCACGACCTGCCGCGCAACCGCGCGCTGGCGATCCTGCTCGCGGTGATCGTGCTCGGCCTGGCGCTGACGCCGTTCCTGTTCCCCGGCACGAAGGCGCTGAACGTCTCGGCCAAGATCATCGTGTTCATCGTGCTGGTCGCGAGCTTCGATCTGCTGCTCGGCTACACCGGCATCGTCAGCTTCGCGCACACGATGTTCTTCGGCATCGGCGCGTACGGCGTGGCGATCGCCAGCACCGCGCTAGGGGCCACCTGGGGCGCGGTGGCGCTCGGCGTCGGCTGCGCGCTGGTGATCTCGCTGGTGCTGTCGCTGCTGATCGGGCTGTTCAGCCTGCGGGTCAAGGCGATCTTCTTCGCGATGATCACGCTCGCAGTCGCGTCGGCGTTCCTCGGCCTGGCGTCGCAGCTGTCGGCATTCACCGGCGGCGAGGACGGGCTGACCTTCAAGGTGCCCGAGGCGCTGCAGCCCGGCACCGAGTACCTCGCCGAGCCGTTCCTCGGCGCGTCGATCGACGGCCGCTTCGTCACCTACTACCTGCTGTTCTTCGCCGCGGTGGCGCTGGTGCTGATGCTGCTGCGCATCGTCAATTCGCCGTTCGGCCGGGTGCTGCAGGCGATCCGCGAGAACGACTTCCGCGCCGAGGCGATCGGTTACCGCACGGTGGTCTACCGCACGCTGGCGTCGGTGCTGTCGGCGCTGTTCGCGACGCTCGCCGGCGTGCTGCTCGCGCTCTGGCTGCGCTACAACGGGCCGGACACGACGCTGTCGTTCGAGATCATGCTCGACGTGCTGCTGATCGTCGTGATCGGCGGCATGGGCACGATCTACGGCGCGGTGATCGGCAGCGCGCTGCTGGTGCTGGCGCAGAACTACCTGCAGGACCTGATGAAGCTCGGCGCGTCCAGCGTCGAGGGCATCCCGATCGTCGCGCAACTGGTCTCGCCGGACCGCTGGCTGCTGTGGCTCGGCATCCTGTTCGTGCTGTCGGTCTACCACTTCCCGAGCGGCGTGGTCGGGCGCCTGCGCGCGATGCGCCGCACCGGGAGCAAGCGATGAGCTTCACGTCCAACTACCTCAGCTGTGCCGGCCGCGAGCTTCACTACACCGAGTGGGGCGCCGGCAACGCCGAGACCGTGATCGCCTGGCACGGCCTGGCGCGCACCGGCCGCGACATGGACGACATCGCCGCGCACCTGGCGCGCCGCTACCGCGTGATCTGTCCCGACACGATCGGCCGCGGCCTGAGCCAGTGGAGCCCGGCACCGGAGCGGGAGTACTGCCTCGCGTTCTACGACCAGCTCGCGCTCGGCCTGCTCGACGGCCTGGGCCTGGACCGCGTGCACTGGCTCGGCACCTCGATGGGCGGGGCGATCGGCATGCACGCCGCCGCCGGTGTGCTGCGCGGCCGCATCCGCCGGCTGGTGCTGAACGACAGCGGCCCCGAGGTCGCGGCCGCGGCGATCGAGCGCATCCGCAGCTATGCCGGCAACCCGGCGGCGTTCGCTACCGTGACCGAGCTCGAGACCTACTTCCGCACCGTCTACAAGCCCTACGGCGCGATGACCGATGCGCAGTGGCGCCGCCTCACCGAGACCTCGACCCGCCGCCTGCCCGATGGCCGCGTCACGCCGCACTACGACCCGGCGATGGTGATGCAGTTCACCCACCACGCCGACGACTACGGGCTGTGGGACGAATGGGATTCACTCGACATCCCGGTGCTGTGCCTGCGTGGTGCCGAGTCCGACCTGCTGCTGCCCGCCACCGTCGAGCAGATGCGCCGGCGCGGGCCGCGCGCGGTCGTCGTCGAGATCGCCGGCTGCGGCCACGCGCCGTCGTTGAACACGCCTGAGCAGTTCGCACTGATCGAGCGGTTCTTCGGCGCGGCCTGAACCGGCTTGCGCGCCGCCGCTGGCGGCGCCGTCGTCGCTCGCGGTCTGGAAGCTGTACTTGCCGCTGGTCGGCACGATCAGGCTGCCGCTCCAGCGCACCGAGCGCGGCGGCAGGGGGAATCATGATGCGCAGGCGGCCTCCGCGGCGGCCGGGTGAGTGACGGGGACCGCGCGACTCTACGAAGCAGCGCTCCTCGCGGCCTACCCCGCAGATGGGTGCGCATCGACGCGCTGTCGCGCCGATGCGTATCGATCGTGATTAGCTCACGAGGGCGTGCGCCAGGCGCCGCAGCGCATCAGGGGGTATCAGTGGCCGAGCCAGTGGCGCAGCACGCTGCGCAGTTGCTCGAGCTGCACCGGCTTGGTCAGGTGCTCGTCCATGCCGGCCTCGAGGCTGGCCTGGCGGTCCGAGACCATCGCGTGGGCCGTCAACGCGATGATCGGGAACGCTCGCAACTCGCCGCGGGCCTGCAGCGCGCGCAGCCGGCGCGTGGTCTCGAGCCCGTCCATGCCGGGCATCTGGATGTCCATCAGCACCAGGTCCGGCGGCATGCTGCGGCAGCTCAGCATCGCCTCTTCGCCGCTGGCGACGACGGCCGGCCGCAGGCCGAGGGCGGCGACCATTTCGCGCGCGATGATCTGGTTCAACAGGTTGTCCTCGACGACGAGCACGTTCGCCGGCCGATCGGTCGCCGGCGGCAGCGAGGGCTCGACCCCACTCGCCGGCGGCTTGGGGTCCTGGCGCCGCGTCGCGTGCAGGTCCGCCGGCGTCAGCGGGGCGACGCAGATCCGCATCTCCCAGCGCTCGGTTGCGGCGTACACCGTGCGCAGGTCGAAGTCGGGGCGCAGCAGCAGCGTCACCGGCACCCCGGGGCGCAGGTGCTGGCGCAGCTGCGCGAAGTCGGTGTCCGGCCCGATCGCGTCTTCGGCGATCAGGACGTAGTCGGGCGGGGCCCCGTCGCGGCGGGCGAGCGCTTCGATCGCGGCCGGCACGCTGTCGAGGACGCGCGAGGTCCCGCCCAGCCGCGCCAGCCGCTGGCTCGCACCGGCCCCGAGTCCGGCGTCGCGCATCAGCACCCAGGAGTGACCGCGCCGGGGTGTGGTCGCGGCGAGCGCCCGCAGCGGTTGCTCGGTGTCGGCCGCCAGCTGCAGCTCGACACGGAATTCCGACCCCAGCCCCGGTCGGCTGCGGACCGACACCTCGCCGCCCATCAGCCGCGCAAGCACCTGCACGACCGACAGGCCGAGCCCGGAGCCGCCATGGCGGCGATCGCTGCCGGACTCGCCCTGCTCGAACGGCTCGAACACGCGCGCCGCGGTGTCCGCGTCCATGCCGATGCCGGTGTCGCGCACGCGCAGCCGCACCCGGCATTGCTGCGGGTCCGTGTCGGCGTCGACGGCGACGATCAGCAGCACGTGACCGCGCTCGGTGTACTTGATCGCGTTGCCCAGCAGGTTGCTGATCATCTGGCGCACGCGCGCGGCGTCGCCGCGCACCGCGGTGATCTCGCCGATGTAGTCGAAGCCGACGTCCAGCCCCTTGCGGCGCACGCTCGGCATGAAGCTGCGCAGGGTCTCGGCGGCGAGCGCGGCGAGGTCGAACGGCGTGTCGCGCAGCTGCAGCCGGCCGGCCTCGCCGCGTGCGAAGTCCAGCACGTCGTCGAGGAAGCCGAGAAGCGTCTGCCCGGCCTGCTGGGCCAGTTCGAGGTGGCGGCGCTGCTCGGCGTTCAGCGCCAGCGACTGGGCGAGCTGCGTCATGCCCAGCACGCCGTTCAGCGGGGTGCGCAGCTCGTGGCTCATGTGGGCGAGGAAGCTGGCCTTGGTGCGGTTGGCGCGCTCGGCCTCGAGACGCTGACCGTCGGCGAGCTGCAGCGCGGCCTCGAGCCGCTGGGTGCGTTCCAGCACGCGTTGCTCCAGCACCGCCTGCTGGGCCTGCAGGGCCTCGGTGGCGATCACCTGGTCGTGCACGTCGTAGAGCGCGCCGACCAGCCTCGCCGGCTGCCCGTCGGCGTCGGGCCAGACCCGGAAGCGCCCGCGGAACCAGCGGTAGCTGCCGTCCTTGACCTGGATGCGGGCCTGCGCCTCGCCGACGCCGACGCTGCTCTCGGCGATCGCGTACGCATCGCGCACCCGGTCGAGGTCGTCGGGGTGGATCCGGCCGCGCACCGCGTCGATCAGGTTTTCCAGTTCCTCGTCGCGAAACCCGAGCAGCGCCTTGTAGCGCGGCGAATACCAGACCTCGCCGGTGCGCAGATCGCGTTCCCAGATGCCTTCGTTCAGGCTCTCGAACAGGCGCCGGTCGTTGCGCGCCGCCGCATCGAGCACGCCGGCCGCTGCAGGCTGCGGCGGGTCGACGGGGTGGGACACGGGCGGATCGTCACGCATGGCAGGGTGGGGCGACTCGGCGAATCGAGAATGTTAACAAGTGTAGGGTGAACGGGCGGGGTCTTTGTGTCGCGTTCGGGCGCCGTCGAAGGGCCGTCCCTAGAATGTCCGGCTCGCTCAGGAAAGCAGTTCCCCCATGAGTTCCGGTCTGATCCGCATCCGCGGTGCGCGCCAGCACAACCTCAAGAACATCGATCTGGACATTCGCACCGGCGAGATGACGGTCGTGACCGGCCCGAGCGGTTCGGGCAAGTCGAGCCTGGTGTTCGACACGCTGTATGCCGAAGGGCAGCGCCGCTACGTCGAGACCTTCAGCGCGTACGCGCGCCAGTTCCTCGACCGCATGGACCGGCCGGCGGTCGACCGGGTCGACGGCGTGCCGCCCGCGATCGCGATCGACCAGACCAACCCGGTGCGCAGCTCGCGCTCGACGGTCGGCACGATGACCGAGCTGAATGACCACCTCAAGCTGCTGTTCGCGCGCGCTGCTCAGTTGTTCGACAAACAGACCGCGCTGCCGGTGCGCCACGATTCCCCCGAGACGATCTACGCCGAGCTGATGCAGCGCACCGCGGCCGGCGATCCGCGCCTGGTCGTCACCTTCCCGGTCGAGCTGCCGGGCGGCACCAGCGCGCTCGAGGTCGAGCAGTGGCTCGCCGCGAGCGGTTTCACGCGCGTGCAGGCCGAGCGCGAGGTCGCCTCGCCGACCGGCCCGCGCAAGCTGCTCGACGTGGTCGCCGACCGCTTCCGCCTGCAGGGCACCGAGAAGATCCGTGCGATCGAGGCGATCGAGACCGCGCTGAAGCGCGGGACGGGCCGCGTCAACGTCTATGCGCTCAAGGAAGCAGGCGAGCCCGACCTGTGGCGTTTCTCGACCGGCCTGCACTCGCCCGACAGCGACATCCGCTACGCCGACCCGCAGCCCGCGCTGTTCAGCTTCAATTCGGCCTACGGTGCGTGCGAGACCTGCCGCGGCTTCGGCCGCGTGATCGGCGTCGACTACGGCCTGGTGATCCCCGACCACCGCAAGACGCTGCGCTCGGGCGCGATCAAGACGCTGCAGACGCCGGCCTGGAAGGAGAACCAGGACGACCTGATGCAGTACGCCGGCGAGGCCGGCATCCCGCGCGACACCGCGTGGGCGCAACTCACCGACGCGCAGCGCCACTGGGTCATCGACGGCTCGCCGAACTGGAACGGCAAGTGGAACAAGCAGTGGTACGGCGTCAAGCGCTTCTTCGAGTACCTCGAGTCGAAGGCCTACAAGATGCACATCCGCGTGCTCTTGTCGAAGTACCGCGCCTACACGCCGTGCGGCACCTGCCACGGCGCGCGCTTGAAGACCGAGTCGCTGCTGTGGCGCCTGGGCACGAAGGACGACGCCGATGCGGTGCTCGCGCCGGCGAAGCGCTTCATGCCGGCGGGCGTGAGCTGGTCGCGCGAGCAGCTCGAAGCGCTGCCCGGCCTGACCGTGCACGACCTGATGCTGATCCCGATCGAGCGCCTGCACCGCTTCTTCGACCAGCTCACGCTGCCAAGCACGATGCTCGACGACGCGCTGAAGCTGCTGCAGGACGAGATCCGCACGCGGCTGAAGTACCTCGTCGATGTCGGCATCGGCTACCTGACGCTCGACCGCCAGAGCCGGACGCTCAGCGGCGGCGAGGTGCAGCGCATCAACCTGACGACGGCGCTCGGCACCTCGCTGGTCAACACCATGTTCGTGCTCGACGAGCCGTCGATCGGCCTGCACCCGCGCGACATGAACCGCATCATCGAGGCGATGCACCGGCTGCGCGACGCGGGCAACACGCTGGTCGTCGTCGAGCACGACCCGGCGGTGATGCTGGCCGCCGACCGCCTGATCGACATGGGCCCGGGCCCCGGCGAGCGCGGCGGCAGCATCGTGTTCGACGGCACGCCCGAGGCGATCCGCCACGCCGACACGCAGACCGGCGCCTACCTCGGCGGTCGCAAGCATGTCGGCATGGGCATCAAGCGCCTGATGAGCGAGAAGACGCCGAAGCTGATCCTCGAGGGCGTGCGCGACCACAACCTGAAGAACGTGACGGTCGAGTTCCCGCTGCTGCACCTGGTCTGCGTCACCGGCGTCTCGGGCTCCGGCAAGTCCACGCTGATGCAGGACGTGCTCGCGCCGGCGCTGGCCCGCCACTTCGGCAAGGCCACCGAGACGCCGGGCGAGCACGACCTGCTGCTCGGCGCCGACTGGTTGAGCGATGCGGTGTTCGTCGACCAGTCGCCGATCGGCAAGACCGCGCGCTCCAATCCGGCCAGCTATGTCGGCGCGTTCGACGAGATCCGCAAGCTGTTCGCGCAGGCGCCGCTGGCGCAGCAGCGCGGCTACGGCGCCGGCATGTTCAGCTTCAACGCGGGCGACGGCCGCTGCCCGACCTGCGGCGGCTCGGGCTTCGAGCATGTCGAGATGCAGTTCCTCAGCGACGTGTACCTGCGCTGCCCCGATTGCGACGGCCGCCGCTACCGCGCCGAGCTCCTCGACATCAAGATCGACCGGCGCCTGCCGGGCGACCTGATCCGCGAGCTGTCGATCGCCGACGTGCTCGAACTCACCGTCAGCGAAGCCGTGCAACTGTTCCGCGACGACCGCGAGGTGCTGCGCGTGCTGCAGCCGATCGTCGACGTGGGCCTGGAGTACGTGAAGCTCGGCCAGCCGGTGCCCACGCTGTCGGGCGGCGAGGCGCAGCGGCTCAAGCTCGCCGGCTTCCTGGCCGAGAGCTCGCAGTCGCAGACCGCGAGTCGCCAGGCGGTCGCCAAGCGCGGCACGCTGTTCATGTTCGACGAGCCGACGACCGGGCTGCACTTCGACGACATCGCGAAGCTGATGCGCTCGTTCCGCAAGCTGCTCGACGCCGGCCATTCGCTGATCGTGATCGAGCACAACCTCGACGTGATCCGCGCGTCCGACTGGCTGATCGACCTCGGCCCGGAGGGAGGCGACGCCGGCGGCCAGATCGTCTGCACCGGCACGCCGGAAGAGGTGAAGCGACATCCGAGCTCGCACACCGGCAAGGCGCTCGCCGACTACGACGTGCAGATGGGCCTGGGCGGTCATCAGGTGGAGGAAGGCCGGCCGCTGCAGTACCTGGTCAAGCAGGCGCGCGACGAGCGCAAGGCCAGCGACGAAGTCATCCGCATCGTCAACGCGCGCGAGCACAACCTCAAGTCGCTCCACGTGAGCATTCCGCGCGGCAAGTTCAGCGTCGTCACCGGCGTGTCCGGCTCGGGCAAGAGCACGCTCGCGTTCGACATCCTGTTCAACGAGGGCCAGCGCCGCTACCTCGAATCGCTGAACGCCTATGCGCGCAGCATCGTGCAGCCGGCCGGACGGCCGGAGGTCGACGCCGTCTACGGCATCCCGCCGACCGTCGCGATCGAGCAGCGCCTGTCGCGCGGCGGGCGCAAGAGCACGGTCGCGACCACCACCGAGGTCTGGCACTTCCTGCGGCTGCTGTACGTGAAGCTCGGCCTCCAGCACTGCGTCAAGGACGGCTCGCCGGTCCGCCCGCAGAGCGCCGAGAGCATCGCGGCGCAGCTGCTGCGCGATCACAAGGGGCAGCATGTCGGCCTGCTCGCGCCGCTGGTCGTCGCGCGCAAGGGTGTCTACACCGACCTCGCGAAATGGGCCAAGAGCCGCGGCCACACCCACCTGCGGGTCGACGGCGAGTTCCTGAAGGTCGACCCCTGGCCGCGGCTGGACCGCTTCAAGGAACACACCCTCGAACTGCCGGTCGGCGACATCGTCGTCGACCCGGCGAACGAGGCGGCGCTGCGCGGCCTGCTCGCCAGCGCACTCGAACTCGGCAAGGGCGTGATGCACCTGCTCGCGCCGCTCGACGGCCTGATCGGCGCGATGGCGAGCGAGACCTCGACCGCGCGGATCGGCACGGTCAAGGTCTTCTCGACCAAGCGCGCCTGCCCGACCTGCGGCACCAGCTACCCCGAGCTCGACCCGCGCATGTTCAGCTACAACAGCAAGCACGGCTGGTGCACGACCTGTGTCGGCACCGGCTTGCGGCTTACCCGCGAGCAGCGCAAGGCCTACGACGATTCGATCCGCGACGACGACAACAAGGGGCGCGAGCAGTCGTTCCCGTCGGAGGAGCAGGAGGTCGAGGGCGTCGTCGACGAGCCGTGCCCGGATTGCGCCGGCACGCGCCTGAACCCGGCGTCGCGCCTCGTCACCTTCGAGCGCGAGCCGATCACGACGATCGGTTCCTGGTCGGTCGCCGATGCGCGCATCTGGGTCGGGGCGCTGCAGCTGGCCGGGCGCGATGCGGAGATCGCGCGCGACGTGGTCAGCGAGATCAAGAGCCGGCTCGAGTTCCTCGAGGAAGTCGGCCTCGGCTACCTGACGCTCGACCGCGCCGCGCCCACGCTGAGCGGCGGCGAGGCGCAGCGCATCCGCCTGGCCGCGCAGCTCGGCAGCAACCTGCAGGGCGTGTGCTACGTGCTCGACGAGCCGACGATCGGCCTGCACCCGCGCGACAACCAGGTGCTGCTGAACGCGCTGCAGACCTTGAGCGACAAGGGCAACACGCTGGTCGTCGTCGAGCACGACGAGGACACGATCCGCCGCGCCGACCACATCATCGACATCGGCCCAGGCGCCGGCAAGCGCGGCGGCAATCTGGTCGCCGAAGGCAGCGCGAGCGAGATCAGCAGCCACCCCGACTCGGTGACCGGCCGCTTCCTCGCGAACCCGCTGATCCACCCGCTGCAGGCGCGCAGGTTCATCGAGCCGGTGACGGCCGCGACCGTCCGCAAGGAGAGCGAGGCCAACCGCCTGCTGACGATCAAGGGCGCGACGCTGCACAACCTGCAGGACGTGACCGTCGACCTGCCGCTCAAGCGGCTCGTCGCGGTCACCGGCGTCAGCGGCTCCGGCAAGTCCACGCTCGCGCGCGACGTGCTGCTCGCGAACCTGCAGTTCATCAACAGCAAGGGCGGCAAGCCGAACTGGCAGGGCTGCGCGGGCATCGACGGCTGGGGCTACATCGACCGCGTGCTCGAGGTCGACCAGACGCCGATCGGCAAGACCCCGCGCTCCTGCCCGGCCACCTACATCGGCTTCTGGGACACGATCCGCAAGCTCTTCGCCGACACGCTCGAAGCCCGCGCGCGCGGCTACGCGCCGGCGCGCTTCAGCTTCAACACCGGCGAAGGCCGCTGCCCCGGCTGCGAAGGCCAGGGCATGAAGACGATCGAGATGAGCTTCCTGCCCGACGTGAAGGTGCCGTGCGACGTGTGCCACGGCGCTCGTTTCAACGCCGAGACGCTGGCGGTCAGCTGGCGCGGCAAGAGCATCGGCGACGTGCTGACGATGGAGGTCGACGAGGCAGTCGAGTTCTTCGCCAGCATGCCCAACATCTCCCACCCGCTGCAGCTGCTGAAGGACGTGGGCCTGGGCTACCTCACGCTCGGCCAGCCGTCACCCACGCTCAGCGGCGGCGAGGCGCAGCGCATCAAGCTCGTCACCGAATTGAGCAAGGTGCGCGACGACGTGACCCGCCGCGGCAACAAGGCGCCGCACACGCTGTACGTCCTCGACGAGCCGACAGTCGGCCTGCACATGGCCGACGTCGAGCGCCTGATCCGGGTGCTGCACCGCCTGGTCGACGGCGGCCACAGCGTCGTCGTGATCGAGCACGACCTCGACGTGATCGCCGAAGCCGACTGGGTCATCGACCTCGGGCCCGAGGGCGGCGTGAAGGGCGGAGCCGTGGTCGGCGAGAGCACGCCGGATGTGCTGGTCGCGAATCCACGCAGCCACACCGGGACCGCGTTGCGGCCGGTGCTGGCGAGGGGGTGAGGGCGGTTGGAGCGGCTGAGCTGGCGGAGCCCTTCATAATCGAGATCCGACCCCGCTTGTTCGAGACGCCTCACGTTTCATCATGGATAAATCCCTGCTTCAGCAGCGGGTGCTGGAACGGCTCGCCGAAGACCTGCTGCAAGCCGAACAGGCAGCGCGGGCGGCCCATGAAACAGCGACTCACGAAGAAAGCGTCGCCGAGAACAAATACGACACATTGGGTCTCGAAGCTGCGTACCTGGCCACCGGGCAGGCGCGCCGCGCCGACGCCATCCGCCAGGCCATGGCCAATTGGCGCCAGTTCCGTCCGCGCCCCTACGACGCCAGCAAAGGCATACAGCTCGGCGCGCTGGTCTGCCTGGTCGATTCCGCCGACCAGCAGCATCAGCTCTTTCTCGGCCCGGTTGGGGGCAGCATGAAGTTGGTCTGCGGCGCTCGGCTCGTTCAGGTCATCAGCAGCGAAGCTCCGTTGGGCAGGGCCATGCTGGGCAAATGCGAGGGTGATGAGGTGTCGATACAGGTCGCTCCAATCCGACAGCAGTTCGAGGTGCTGCGGATTCACTAAGGCGGCGAGCAAGATCACCGGCCGCCGACACGCTGAAGTTGTCGAGTTGGCGGATCGCCGGTTTTGGACGCTCCGCCAGTTGCGAACGCACGGCCTGCCCGTCGCGCTCCTCAATATCAGTTCGCAGTGATCTTCCGTTCGCGCACGATCGCGCCCCACTTGGCGTCTTCCTTCTTCATGAACTCGGTGAGTTCGGCGCGGGTGGTGGGCTGGGGTGTCAGGCCGTGCTTGTTGAGTGCGTCCTTCACGCCGGGGTCGGCGAGCACCTTGACGATGGCCCGGTTCCAGCGTTCCAGAACCGCCACCGGCGTCTTGCCGGGCGCCACGAAGGCATACCAGTTCAGGGCTTCGAAGCCTGGAAAGCCGGACTCGGCCACGGTCGGGATGTTCGGCATGTAGGCCGGCCGGGCGAGGCCGGTTGTGGCCAGCGGGATCAGGCTGCCGGCCTCGATGTGCGGCAGCGCGGTCGGTGGCGCCGAGAAGTAAGACGCGATGCGTTCACCCAAGAGATCCTGCAGCGCGGGAGCGCCGCCCTTGTAGGGAACGTGCACCATCTCGATGCCGGCTCGCTGCGCAAACAGTTCTCCGGCGAGGTGTGACGCCGAGCCGGCCCCGGTGGACGCGAAGTCGATGCTGCCCGGCTTCTTCTTCGCCAAGGCCACGAACTCGGCCAGCGTCTTGACGCCCAAGCCCTTGCGCACCACCAGCACGTTCGGGAAGTTCACGCCACCCGAGACGGCGGCCAGGTCCTTGAAGGGGTCGTAGTTCACCTTCATCACGTGCGGCGCGATCGTCAACGGGCCGATCGACCCGAACAGCAGCATGGAGCCGTCGACCGGGCCGTTGGCCACTTGCTGGTGCGCGATGTTGCCGCCAGCGCCGCCGCGGTTGTCGACGACGACGGTCTGTCCGATGTCCTCGCCGAGCTTCTTGGCGATCAGGCGTGCCGCCGAGTCGGCCGCACCACCGGCGGCGAAGCCGACCACCAGCGTGACGGCCTTCTGGGGCGGAAAGTCCTGGGCCGCAGCGTGTCCGGCCAGGCCGAGGGCTGCGACTGCCAGGGTCGTGGCGCGCAGAAGTTGTCGTTTGTTCATCGTGGGTCTCCTGGGGGGTCGAGTGGTGTGGCTCAGTCGGCGCCGAGGCCGATCGGATTCGGAAGGCGCTTCTCGACCGCATGGCGCAGCAGCGCGGCGCTGCGGAAGATGCCGTGCGCGAACTTGCCGTAGGGCAGCGTGGCGAAGAGGGCCATCACCGCGCCCAGGTGAAGGCACAGCAGCAGCGCCAGGGCCGGCGTGCCGCGACCGAGCCAGAGCGCCAGGCCGCTGGCGCTGGTGAGGAACAGCAGGGCGATGAAGCCGAGGTCCATCGGCTTTTGCTTCAGGTCGCCGTGCAAGGGATGGCGCTGGCGGTTCAGGCGCCACAGGCCGGCGGTGCCGACCACCAGGCTGATGCCGCCGACCACACCCAGCAGTTTGGGCAGGCTCGGCAGCGCATAGGGCGCGGCCCAGCCGAACGCGTAGTGGTACAGCGTGGCCACGCTGGTGGCGGCGAAGCACAGCATGAAGCCGTAGAACGTGAGGTGATGAAAGCGCCGGCGTGCCAGCGTGTAGGCATCGTCTTCGTTGTGGCAGCCGTCGCCATGGCCGCCATCGAGATACTTGAGGCGCAGCACCGCGTCGACCGCTTCCGCCGCGGCGGGCGCGTTGGCGGGCGCGCCGCTGGTGGCGGGCGTGATGTCGCGCCAGAAGCGCCGCACGCCCAGGGCCAGCGCCAGGGTGGCGAACCCGAACACCGGGGCGAACAAGCCCACCAGCAGGTGGTGCGGAAACACGCTGTAGAAGTTGTCGCCGGGCGCCGCGCCCCACAGGCCGCCCTTCATCGCCACGGCGAGCGCCAGGAAGAAGGCCAGCCCGGCGGCCAACGCCAGCGACAGCGTCAGCCCGTTGCGTTGGTAGAGCACGCCGAGCGCGGGCGGCCAGGCATAGTCCACGTAGGTCTGGCCGCGAACCTCGGCCATGGCCTGCGGCACGTTGACGGCGAACTCGTGCGGCGGCGCGTACTGGCAGGCATGCAGGCAGGCGCCGCAGTTGTGGCAGAGGTTGGCCAGGAAATGAATGTCGGCCTGGCCGAACTCGAGCCGGCGCGTCATCGCCGGAAAGACGGCACAGAAGCCCTCGCAGTAGCGGCAGGCATTGCAGATCTGCATCTGCCGGCCGACCTCGACCTCGGCCCCCGACAGGATGGGGATGACGCGGCGCGAACCGTCCGCGAGCGACACCGCCTCGCGCGCCAGCGCTTCAAGCGTTTGCATGGTGGGTCTCTTTCTGCTTCAGGACGGCGGCTGCGGCGGCGGATTGCGTGCCGGCAATCCGGCCGAACGCGGTGCCGATGCTCATGCCGACGCCGGCGGTGTAGCCCTGGCCGAGCACGTTGCCGGCCATCATCTCGCCGGCCACGAACAGGTTCGGGCTGGGCTGGCCGCCGAAGCGCACCGCGGTGGTGTCGTCCACCTTCAGGCCGAGGTAGGTGAAGGTGATGCCGGGGCGCAGTGGATAGGCGTGGAAGGGCGCGGTGTCGATCGGCCGGGCCCAGTGGGTCTTGGCGGGTACCAGCCCTTCGGTATGGCAGTCGTCCAGCGCCGTGTGGTCGAAGCGGCCGACACGGCAGGCGGCGTTGTAGTCGGCGATGGTGCGCAGGAAGACCGCTTCGTCCAGCCCGAGCTGGCGCGCGAGCTCGGGCAGCGTGTCGGCGACGGTGCCCGGAAACACCGGCGGCATGAAGCGGCCCACCGCCTTCTGGTCGATGATGGAATAGCCCACCTGGCCCGGCTGCTGTGCCACCAGCCGCCCCCAGATGGCGTAGCGCTTGGGCCAGAAATCCTCGCCCTCGTCGTAGAAGCGGCGCGCCTCGCGGTTGACCACCACGCCCAGCGACACGCAATCGATGCGCGTGCAGATGCCGCCGTCGTACAGCGGGGCACGGGCGTCGATCGCCACCATGTGGCCTTGCGACGGATCGCCGACGGTGTCGGCACCGGCCTCGATCAGCTGCCTGAGCAGCACGCCCTGGTTGAAACGCGTGCCGCGGATCAGGAAGTTGTCGGCCGGCCATTCACCGCGTTCGTTCCGGCCCCAGGCCTCGCGCAGCCATTCGCGGTTCGACTCGAAGCCGCCGGCGGCGAGCACGCAGCTTCCGGCGGTAATGCGTTCGCCGCCTTCGGTTCGGACCGCCGTGAAGCGTCGGCCTTCGAGTTCCACCGACGCCACGGGCGTCTCGTAGCGAATCCGCACGCCGAGGCGTTCGGCGCTGCGGTAATAGGCGTTCACCAGCGCCTTGCCGCCGCCCATGAAGAAGGCGTTGGTGCGCGCCACGTGCAGTGCGCCGGACAGGGGCGGCTGGAAGTGCACGCCGTGGCTGCGCATCCAGTCGCGGCAGTTCGACGACGCCCGGATCACGAGGCGGGCCAGGTGCTCGTCGGTCAGGCCGCCGGTCACCTTGAGCAGGTCCTGCCAGTACTCTTCCTCCGGGTAGTCCTCGACAAGCACGTCCTGCGGCGCGTCGTGCATGCAGCGCAGGTTGCGCGTGTGCTGCGAATTGCCGCCCCGCCAGGCCTTGGGCGCGGCCTCCAGCAGCAGCACGCTGGCGCCGGCCTCGCGTGCCATCAGCGCGGCGCAGAGCGCGGCATTGCCCCCTCCGACCACCAGCACATCGACCTGCTCATCGCTCATTGCTCGTCTCCCTCGGTGTCAGGAGACTCTAGGCAGGCGGCCGTCCCGGCGAAAGGCCGGTTCAGGCATCGGGTGTTCAGTTATCGAGAAGACTTGCGCCGGGCCAGCGGCCTTCGTTCACCAGCGTCCGCGCCGTGTCGGCCAACACCACGCGGGTGGCCAACGCGGCGGGCGAGAGTTCGTCGTCCGACAGGCTGACCAGCAGGCTGCGCCGGCCCACGTGGGTATCGGTGATCTGGCTGCTCCGCACATCGTCCGCCGGCTGCCGCGCGAGGGCGGCGCCGGGCTGGATGGTTGCGCCCAGGCCCGCGCGGACGGCGTCCATCAACAGCGCGAGCCCGTCGACCTCGGCCACCACGTCGGGCACGATGCGGGCGCGGGCGAAGGCGGCCGTGAGGGTGGCGCGCAGGCCGTGGCCGGCACTGGGCATGATGAGCGGCACGCCGGCGAGCTGGGCCAGCTTCACCTTCGGGCCCGCAGGCCGCTTCGCGAGCCCGGCCGCGGCCAGCACGAAGAGCCTTTCGTCCAGCAGCGGCTGGATGCTCCAGCGACGCGGCGTGGAGGTCTCGAACAGCACCGCCAGGTCCAGCAGGCGCGCCTGCAGCAGGCTGGCGAGGTTGCCCGACAGCGATTCCACCAGGTGCAGCCGCACCTCCGGGTAGCGCGCCCGCATCGCCTGCATCAGCGGCAGACCCAGCACCGAGGCCGTGGTCGGCGCCAGGCCCACGCTGACATGGCCCGACAGGCGCGCCTGCTGGGCCGCCCGCACCGCCTCGTCCGCATGGCGCAGCGTGAGCTGAGCTTGCTGCAGGAAGGCGACGCCGGCGTCGGTCGGGCTGACGCCGGTGCTGCCCCGCAGCAGCAGGCGTGTACTGAGCTCGCCCTCCAACCGACTGATCTGCTGGCTCAGTGCCGACGTCACGACGCCGAGCTCGACCGCTGCGCGGCCCATGCTGCGCATTTCACACACCTTCACGAAATAGCGAAGCTGGCGCAGTTCCACGGTCGGATTGGCAAAAGCGAACGCCAACAAGTCATGCTTGATGGTACCAATGGGTTCGTCCAAGGGCTGAGCCAGTCGAACAGCGGAGCTTGGCCTGGACATCCGCACCGAGATGCGCCTTTTACCAGGCGCTCACGCGGCCGGGTCCTTCGCCCGATGGCGTGAACGGATAAGCGCGGGTCGCGTTGCGTCAATCCCGGCGGGCGTCTGCCCCGAACAATGCGACGCATGAAACGAGCCCCGAGGCTCGTCCCGCCTCACGTTGATCTGGAGACCACGCCATGAACTTCCTCGACGGTTCGCTCTTCCCCGAGAACCAGGACAAGCTCGTCATCACTTGCGCGCCGTACGGCCCGGAGTGGATGCCTTCCGACTTCCCCGAGGACATCCCGGTGAGCATCGCCGAGCATGTGCAGAAGGCGGTCGACTGCTACAACGCGGGCGCCACCGTGCTCCACGTGCATGTGCGCGAGGCCGACGGCAGCGGCTCGAAGCGCCTGTCCAAGTTCAACGAACTGCTGGCCGGCCTGCGCGAGGCCGTGCCCGAGATGATCCTGCAGGTCGGCGGCTCGATCTCGTTCGCCCCCGAAGGCGAGGGCGCCGCAGCGAAGTGGCTGAGCGACGACACGCGTCACATGCTCGCCGAACTCCAGCCGCGGCCGGACCAGGTGACCATCGCGATCAACTCAAACCAGATGAACGTGGTCGAGCAGATGTGCGAGGCCGACCTCGCCGGCACGTCGATCGCGCAGCCGGAGCTGTACCGCGCGTACCGCGAAATGACCATTCCGGCCGGCCCGGAGTGGGTCGAGGAGCATATCCGGCGCCTGTCGGCCAACGGTATCCAGACGCACTTCCAGCTCGCCAACATCACGCAGCTGGAGACGGTCGAACGGATGATGCGCCGCGGCACCTGCAACGTGCCGCTGATCCTGACCTGGGTCGCGATCGGCGGCGGCTTCGACCAGCCCAATCTGTACAACCTCGCCAACTTCGTGCGTGCGGTGCCGGACGGCGCGGTGCTGACGCTCGAGACCTCGATGCTCAACGTGCTGCCGATCAACATGATGGCGATCGCGATGGGCATGCACGTGCGCTGCGGCATCGAGGACAACATCTGGACGCAGGATCGCCGCGCCAAGATGGGCTCGGTCAAGCAGATCGAGCAGCTGGTGCGCATCTCGCGCGAGTTCGGCCGCGAGATCGCCGACGGCCAGGAGGCACGGCGCATCTACCGCATCGGCGAGTTCTACCGCAACGCCGACGAAACGCTCGCCAAGAACGGCTTCGCACCGAACCGGCGCGCCGGCCAGCGCGGCTTCCTGCAACACGCCTGATCGCCCCTCATACGCAACAAACGACGGAGACAACCGATGAACAAAACCTTCTTCCTGTCCGCGCTGCTGTGCGCCGCGGCGGGCACCGCATCCGCTCAATCCGCCATCACGCTGTTCGGCATCGTTGACGTGAACGTGCGCTACGTGCAGAACGACGGGCAGCCGAACCGCAAGGTGATGGGCACCGACGGCCTCAACAGCAGCCGGCTCGGCTTCCGGGGCACCGAGGACCTGGGCGGTGGCCTGGCCGCCGGCTTCTGGCTCGAGGGTGGCATGACGCCGAACGACGGCAGCTCCGCCGGCCTGTCGTTCAAGCGCCGCGCGACGGTCAGTCTCGTCAGCAAGCGCTGGGGCGAACTGCGGCTGGGCCGCGACTACACGCCCTCGTTCTGGACGCGCGCCTGGTACGACCCGTTCGGCGAGAACGGCTTCGGTCTGACCAGCAACGTCGATCCGCAGACGATCCAGCCGACCTACATCCGGGCCAGCAACAGCATCGGCTACATCCTGCCGAACACGCTCGGCGGCTTCTACGGCCAGGCGATGGTGGCGGCCGGCGAGGGCAGCGCCAACGGCAAGTACGTCGGCGCGCGGCTGGGGTACGCGAAAGGCCCGCTGGATGTGTCCGCGGCCGCCGCGCAGCAGAGCCTGAACTTCGGTGCCAACGCGTACAAGACCTGGGTCGTCGGTGCGCAGTACAACTTCGGCGTCGTCACGCTGGAAGGCGCCTACAACCACGACCACGTCGACATCGGCGCCGGCACCACCTACAAGCATTGGCTGCTCGGCGCCGTGGTGCCGCTCGGCCTGGGCGAGATCCACGCCTCGTACAACAGGACCGATGCCGGTTCCGGCAACGGCGCCAGGGCGCTGGCGCTCGGTTACGTCCACAACCTGTCCAAGCGCACCGCGCTGTACGCCACGGCGGCCCGCCTCGACAACCGCGGCAACTTCAAGCAGTCGATCGACTGGATCCAGGTCAGCCCGACGCCTGTTACCGTGGGCGGCAGATCCCAGGGCTACGAGCTCGGCCTTCGCCACGTCTTCTGAGGCGCTGCATCATGCACCTGCACTCCCACGACGACCGCCCCGGCGGCGCCGACGACTACCTGGTCAGCAAGCGGCAGGCCTGGTTCGCGTTCGCGATGACCTTCGGCCTGATGCTGTTCGACTACATCGATCGCCAGGTGATCGTCTCCCTGTTCCCGCACCTGAAGGCGGAATGGAACCTGAGCGACAAGCAGCTCGGCGCGCTGGTGTCGATCATCTCGATCGTCGTGGCGGTGGGCGGCATCCCGGTGGCGCTGATCGCCGACCGCTTCAGCCGCGTCAAGAGCGTGGTCGCGATGGCGGTGACCTGGAGCGTGGCGACGATCGCGTGCATGTTCACGACCAGCTACGGCCAGCTGTTCGCCGCACGCGCGATGGTGGGCGTCGGGGAGACCGGCTACGGCTCGGTGGGCGCGGCGCTGATCGCGAGCCTCTTCCCGCACCGGCTGCGCTCGGCGCTGCTCGGCGCGTTCTTCGCCGCGGCGTCGATCGGCTCGGTGCTCGGCGTCCTGCTCGGCGGGGTGATCGCCGCGAAGTTCGGCTGGAAGGCGGCGTTCGGTGCCGTCGGCGTGCCCGGTCTCGTGCTGGCGCTGCTCTACATGGCCGTGCGCGACTACAAGACCGTGCCGCTGAACCCGACGCTCGAACGCGCGACCCGCAGCACCGGCAGCGTGATCGCGCACGTTGCCGGCACCTTGATGCGCACCCGCACGCTGCTGTGGGTGTGCGTTGGCGCGGCGATGCAGCTGATCGTCGTGTCGGTCGTCTGGTCCTGGTTGCCGAGCTACCTGAACCGGTATTACGGCATCGCGCCGGACGAGGCCGCCAAGCAGTCCGCGCTGGTCGTGCTGCTCGGTGCGCTGGGCTGCGTCGTCTGGGGCGCCGTGGTCGACCGCCTGGGCCGTCGGCGCGCGCGCCGCAAGCTCGTCGCACTGGCGACCTTGTGCGTGCTGACGACGGCGGTGTTCATGGCCGCGTTCGGCGCCATGGTCCCCGGCGCGGCGCAGTTCCGCGTGATCGCCTTCGGGGGGTTCCTGATGACCTGCAGCGTCGGCGTGGTCGCGGCCGTCGCGCTCGATGTGATCCACCCCGGTGTGCGCTCGACCGGCGCCGCGGTGCTGTCGCTGTTCCAGAACCTGTTCGGCCTCGCGGTCGGTCCGTTCCTGGCCGGTGCGCTGTCCGACCTGTGGGGCCTGCAGCAGGCGATGGCCGTGATCCCGGCCTTCAGCCTGCTGGCGGCGCTGCTGTTCGTGGTCGCGTCGCGCAGCTACGAGTCCGACCTCGACCGCGTGCGCGACATCGCGCTGGCGCCGGTCGGTGCCGCTCCCGCCGGGGTCGCGCTGGCGGCCTGACGCCGTCGCCCATCCAACCCGATCGAAAGACATCTTCATGACCCAAGCCATTCGCTTCCACGCCACCGGCGGACCCGACGTCCTGCGTCTCGAAACCGTCGAGGTCGGCGATCCGGGGCCCGGCCAGGCGCGCGTGCGCCACACCCGGATCGCGGTGAACTTCATCGACACCTACTTCCGCACCGGGCGCTACCCGGCGGCCCTGCCGAACGGGCTCGGCTCCGATGCCGTCGGCGTCGTCGAGGCGGTCGGCGATGGCGTCACCTTCCTGTCGCCCGGCGACCGCGTCGGCTACATGTTCGGCCCGCTCGGCGCCTACGCGCAGGCCCGCGTGATGCCGGCGGACGTGTTGATCAAGCTGCCCGACGGCATCTCGGACGACTCCGCGTCGACCTTGATCATGAAAGGCCTGACCGTGCAGTACCTGTTCCGCCAGGTCTACCCGCTCCTGGCCGGCGACACGATCCTGTACCACGCCGCCGCCGGCGGTGTGGGCCTGATCGCGTGCCAGTGGGCGCGGGCGCTCGGGGTCACGATGATCGGCACGGTCGGCTCCGACGAGAAGGCCGAAGCCGCGCGGGCCGCCGGCTGTGCCCACGTCATCAACTACCGGCGCGAGAATTTCGTCGAGCGGGTCAGGGAGATCACCGGCGGGCAGGGCGTTCCGGTGGTGTACGACTCGGTCGGCAAGGACACGCTGGCCGGTTCGCTGGACTGCCTGCGCAAGCGCGGCACGCTGGTCAGCAACGGCACCAGTTCCGGTCCGGTCGTGATCGACACGATGCAACTCGCGATGAAGGGCTCGCTGTGGGTGACCCGCCCGGCGATGGTGGACTACGCGCTGCCGCGCCCGAACATGCTGAAGATGGCCGACGAGCTGTTCGACATGGTGCTCAGCGGCAAGATCGTCAGCGCGCCCCAGCAGCGCTTCGCGCTCGCAGATGCTGCGGATGCGCACCGGGCGCTCGAGTCGCGCGCGACGATCGGCGCGACCATCCTGACGGTCTGAACACGCCCGGTCAGCGCGCCGGCATCCGACCGCTGCGCGCCGCGCCGCGGCTGTGCGTCGCGCTGCAGCCGAACTGCGCCTGGTACCAGCGGGAGAAGCCGCTCGACGCGGCGAAGCCGAGCAGACCGGCGATTTCGGTCAGCGGCCGGTCGCTCTGCGTCACATAGCGCCGCGCCAGTTCCACGCGCTGCGCGTTGACGAGTTCGGAGAAGCTCAGGCCCTGTTCGGCGAGACGGCGCTGCACCGTCCGGCAGACGATGCCCAGGTGGTTGGCCACCTGCTCGATGCTGCAGCGCCCGCTCGGCAGCAGCAGTAGCACGGTGCGCCGCACGTCGCTCAACAGGTTCGCGGTGGCCGGGAGCGTCTGGTCGAGCAGCCGCTCGGCATAGCGGGCCATCGCCGGATCGGCCGTCGGGTTCACGGTGTCGAGTTCGTCGCGCGAGCAGACGATGCCATTGAAGTCGTGGCGGAATTCGACGCAGGGACCGAACACGCGCAGATGGGTGCGCGTGTCGCGCGGCGCCGTGTGCGTGAAGCAGACGCGGCGCGGTTGCCACTGCGGCCCGAGCACCTGGCGCATCAGCCGCAGCAGCACGCCGATCGCCAGCTCGGTTGCCTGGCGCACCGCGGTGCTGCCGCCGACCAGCACGTCCTCGCGGATCACGACGACGCCGGCCGACTCCTCGATCGCGATCGACAGCGCGCCGTTCAGCGCCGCGTGGTAGCGGATCAGCACGCCCAGCGAATCGCGCAGCGTCGGCTGGTCGCGGATCACGAGACCGACCGGCCCGAGGTTCGAGAGGTGGCGCGTCTCCGCCATCCGCAGGCCGAAGCTTTCGACGCCGGAGCGCGTGGCCGAGGCCTCGAGCAACTGGCTGACGCGGTCGGCCGGGACCATCAGGTCGGGCTCGTCGAACACCGAGGCGCTGATCGCGAAGTCGGCCATCATCCGCGGCGCATCCAGGCCGCATGCGGCGGCGATCTCGGGGTAGTTCTTGAGGCTCGCGGCGCGCACGAGCGGGGAGGGCGACATGCGTCGTGACCGGAAGGTGTCGGTGGCGCCAAATGGTAAATCGCGGTCGGCGCACGTCAAGCCGGGCCAGCCCGAGGGGGCAGACACTGCAGGGGTCGATATCCCAGAACAAGGACAGGAGACAAGCGATGAAGACCACATCGATCAAGGTCGCGCCGCTGACGTGCGCGATCGGCGCCGAGCTCAGCGGTGTCGATCTCGGCGCCGCGTCGCGCGACCCCGGATTGGCCGGCGAAATCAAGGCCTTGCTGCTGACGCACAAGGTGCTGTTCCTGCGCGACCAGCACCTCACGCGTGCCGAGCACGTCGCATTCGCCCGGTACTTCGGCGAACTGGAAGACCATCCGGTGGCCGGCAGCGATCCCGAGCACCCCGGGCTGGTGCGCATCTACAAGTCGCCGGACGCGCCCAACGATCGGTACGAGAACGCCTGGCACACCGATGCCACCTGGCGCGAGAAGCCGCCGATGGGTTGCGTGCTGCGCTGCGTCGAGTGCCCGCCGGTCGGCGGCGACACCATGTGGGCGAACATGGCGCTGGCCTACGAGAAGCTGCCCGAGACCGTGAAGACCCAGATCGCCGGGCTGCGCGCGCGGCACAGCATCGAGGCCAGTTTCGGCGCGGCGATGCCGATCGAGAAGCGCCTGGCGCTCAAGGCGCAGTTCCCTGACGCCGAGCACCCGGTGGTGCGCACCCACCCCGAAACCGGCGAGAAGATCCTGTTCGTGAACGCCTTCGCGACCCACTTCACCAACTTCCACACCCCCGCCAACGTGCGCGTCGGGCAGGACTACGCGGCCGGCGCGGCGGCACTGATGCAGTACCTGATCAGCCAGGCGCAGATTCCCGAGTACCAGGTACGTTGGCGCTGGCAACCGGGCAGCGTTGCCATCTGGGACAACCGCAGCACGCAGCACTACGCGGTCATGGACTACCCGCCGTGCCACCGCAAGATGGAACGCGCCGGGATCGTCGGCGACGTGCCTTACTGACCGCGCGCTGCTACAGCGTCGCGGCCAGCCGCGCCAGCTGGTCCGTCGCGATGCCCCATCCCTGGTGGAAGCCCATCTTCTCGTGGGCGGCGCAGTCCTCCGCGGTCCAGTGCCGTGCGCGGGCGGTGTAGCGGGTCTGGCCGGCTTCGTCCTCGAAGGTCAGGATGCCGGTGAAGAAGGCTTCGCCGACGGCACCCAGGCCGCGGTGTAGGCGTCCGTGAAGACGATGCGCTCGTTGGCGACCACGTCGAGGTACACGCCGCGGTTCGGGATCAGCGTGCCGTCGGGCGCCTGCATCGTGATGACGCTGTTGCCGCCGGCGCGCGGATCGACACGCGGCGTCGGGGGCTGACGGACAATCGCCCGAGCATGGCGAAACTCCACTTCCGCTACGCCGCGATGAACGCGGGCAAGTCCACGGCGCTGCTGCAGGCCGCGCACAACTACGAAGAGCGCGGCATGCGCGTGCGCCTGTTCACGGCCGCACTCGACACGCGCCACGGCAAGGGCGTGATCGCGTCGCGCCTGGGCCTGGCGCGCGAGGCCGAGACCTTCGGTCCGCAGACCCAGTTCGTGCGCAGCCACCTGGGTGACGACATCGCCTGCCTGCTGATCGACGAGGCGCAGTTCCTGACGCCGGTGCAAGTGAGCCAGTTGCATCGGCTCGCGCACGTCGGCGGCGTGCCGGTGGTCTGCTACGGCCTGCGCAGCGATTTCCGCGCCGAGGCGTTCCCGGGCGCGGCCGCGCTGCTCACGCTGGCCGACGACATCGAGGAGATGAAGTCGGTCTGCGCGTGCGGCCGCAAGGCCACGCTGAACCTGCGCATCGACGCGCGTGGCCAGCGCGTGCGCGAAGGCGAGCAAGTGTTCATCGGTGGCAACGAGCGCTACCGCGCGATCTGCCCGGCCTGCTTCTACCAGGACGACGAGCTCGGCCCGGCCGGCGCTCCGGGCCTGTTCGCCTAGGGACGCGGCCGGTCAGTCGTGCGGTGCGGCCAGCTGCTCGCAGTAGTGGATCAGTTCGTCCACCTCGCTCGACTTGTCGAACACCCGGCTCGCGCCGAGTTCGAGGCAGCGGCGCTGCATGTCGGCGGTCGCGTAGTTGCTCAGCACGATCAAGGTCATCGGCATGTGCAGGTCGCGTGCGGCGCGCAGCACGCCGAGGCCGGAGCCGGCCTTCAGGAAGATGTCGACGATCACCACGTCGCAGCCCGGCGGGTTGCAGCGCGCGCCCAGCCATTCGACCGCGCCACGCTCGTCCTCGGCGACTCCGACCACCTTGACGGGCGCCAGCTCTTCGAGTGCCGCGACCAGGTTCTTCTGGATCACCGGACTGTCTTCGACGAGGAATGCTTTGAGGGTGGTCATGGGGGATCGTCCGGCCCGTGGGGACCACGTGCCAGTTGAGCCATAGGTTAGCGCCGGCGCCACCGGGCGCCCGTAGGACGCGACGCTGTCGAAACGTCCAATTCCGGGCAAGCGCCCGGCAGCGATCACCCCGTCGCCACGCCCGCCAGGCGGTTGACCAGCGCCGGATCGCGGCCGAGCTTGCCGGCCGCGGCCAGCAGCTCGCCCCAGGTCGTGGCATCGACCGGGATCCCGTGGGCGAGCCGCTTCGCGCGGGTCTCGCGCTCGGGTTCGCCGGCGACGCGGACGCGGTCGGTGCCCGCCTGCGCGGGCGACTCGACCACCCAGTCCAGGAAGGCCTGCATCTCGGGCCCGTAGACCGCGCTTTCGCCGAGGCGGGCCGGATCGAACAGGATCGTCAGCATGCCGTTCAGCACCCGTTGCCTGCCGTCCGTGGGGCCGTGCACGGCCAGCCCGCCGGCCAGTGCACCGCCCAGCAGCTCGCACACCAGGGCCAGGCCGAAGCCCTTGTGCTCGCCGAAGGTGCGCAGCGCGCCGAGCGGTTCGATCACGCCGTAGCGCGGGTCGGTCGTCGGATTGCCTTCGTTGTCGAGCAGCTGACCCGGCGCCAGCGCTTCGCCCTTGTTGTGCGCGACCCGGGTCTTGCCCTGCGCGACCACGCTCGTGGCCAGGTCGAGGATCACCGGGTCCCGGCCCGCGACCGGGATGCCGACCGCAAACGGATTGGTGCCGAAGCGCGCATCGCGTCCGCCCCAGGGCGCGACGATCGGCCGCGAGATCACGTTGACGAAATGCACCGAAACCAGGCCTGCTTCGACCGCCATCTCCGCCCACGCGCCGATACGGCACAGGTGGTGCGAATTCGCCAGCGCGACGATGCAGCTGCCATGTTCCCGGGCGCGCGCGATGCCGAGCGCCATCGCCTCGTGGCCGATCACCTGGCCGAAGCCGGCGCGGCCGTCGAGCGCGAGCAGTGTGCCGCTGTCGAGCCGGGTCTGCACGTGCGCATTCGGCACGAGCCCGCCTTCGAGGAAGGCGTTCGCGTAGCGCGGCAGCATGCCGATGCCGTGCGAATCGTGCCCGGTCAAATTGGCCTGGATCAGGTTGTCGGTGACCAGCTCGATCTCGGCCGGCGCGCTGCCGAAGCCGAGCATCAGTTCGCGCACCGCGGCGCGCAGCGGTTCGACCGCGATCGTGTGCACGGCGGCCGTCACGATGCGTGCTCCGTCGCCCAGGCCCGGTAGCGCGCCTGGTTCTCGTCGTTCGGCGGGTACAGGCCCGGCAGCGGCACGCCGGCCTCGACCTGGCCCATGATCCAGCCCTCGAGCCGCTCCTGCTCGACCGCGGCGGCGATGACGTCGTCGAGCAGGGCCGCAGGGATCAGCACCGCGCCGTCGGCGTCGACCACGATCACGTCGTTCGGGAACACCGCGACCCCGCCGCAATCGATGGCCTCCTGCCAGCCGACGAAGGTCAGGCCGGTCACGGACGCGGGCGCCGCGGTGCCCTGGCACCACACCGGCAGGCCGGTGCCGAGCACGCCGGCCAGGTCGCGCACGACGCCGTCGCTGACCAGCGCCGCGACGCCGCGCTTTTGCATCCGTGCACACAGGATGTCGCCGAAGATGCCGGCGTCGGTGACGCCCATCGCGCCGACCACCGCGACGCAGCCGGCCGGCATCGCCTCGATCGCGGCGCGCGTCGAGATCGGGGAGGCCCACGAGGCGGGCGTCGCCAGGTCCTCGCGCGCCGGCACGAAGCGCAGCGTGAAGGCGCGCCCGGCGATCCGCGGTTGCCCCGGCGCGAGCGGGCGGGTGCCGCGCAGCCAGACGTTGCGCAGGCCCTTCTTCAGCAGCACGGTGGTGATCGTCGCGGTGGCGATGCGTTGCAGCGCGTCGATCGCGGCGGGATGGAGAGGCAGCGGTTCAGGGCCCATCGAGATCCTCCTGTGTGATGAGGCCCGATTCTGCCGTGGCCATCTAGCGCCGGCCGTTGCGTCGCACCATCGCGAGCGGGCGCTTGCCTTTCAGCTGCCGTTCGATGCCGTCGTTCAGGCTGCTGCGCAGCGCGATCACGGCCTCGAGGTGGCCGTAGACGCCGGGGAAACGCAGGTCGAGCCACAGCCACAGCGTGCAGGCGCGCAGCGCCTGTTCCATGCGTTCGAGCCGACTGTGGCCGTCGACCTCGTCGAGGAACCACGGCGAGCCGGCGCGACCGGTCAGCGCGTGGCTGGCGGCCCAGTCGAGGTAGGCCTGCACCTGCGACTCGGTGCGGGTGTCGACCGGCGCCTGCGCGTAGACGAAGCGCTCCTTCAGCGTCAGCGTCGGCGCGACGCGGTCGAGCTGCTCGGCCAGCTCGAGCATCTGCTCGAGTTCGGCGACCGCGAAGTGCGCGTCGTCGAGCTTGAGCTGCTGCATGAACACGTCCAGCACCTCGCGCAGCTTCGTCTTGTGCAGGCGCGACGAGATCGTGTCGACATGCCAGCCGTTCGGGGCGACCGGCGCCTTGAAGTCGTCCGGCGCCATCGGCGTCTTGTGCAGCAGTTCCTTGAGCTGGCGCGCGGCCTGCGGCTCGGCTTCCTTCAGCACGCCGGCAAAGCCTTCCTCGTGCATGCCGTAGCGGCCGGCGCGGCCGGCGATCTGGTGGACCTCGGACTCGCTCAGCGGCCGGTCGGCCTGGCCGTCGAACTTGGTCATCGTGCTGAACAGCACGCGCCGGATCGGCAGGTTCAGGCCCATGCCGATCGCGTCGGTCGCGACCAGGATGTGCGATTCGCCGGTCGCGAAGCGCTCGGCCTCGCGCCGCCGCACCTCCGGCGGCAGCGCGCCGTAGATCACCGAGACCGGGTGGCCGCCGGCGGCGATCTGGTCGCGAAGGGTCAGCACGTCGCGGCGGCTGAACGCCACGACCGCATCGCCGAGCTTCAGCGAGGCGATCGGCACCGGCGCCGCGAGCAGCTGCACGTGCTGCTTGCGCTCGAAGTGCCTGACCTCGCAGCGCTCGCCGCACAGGCCGAGCAGGTTCTCGATCGCCGGCACGGCGTAGGCCGAGCAGATGATGATCACCTCGCGCGCGGGCACCGCGACGATCGCCTGCGTCCAGGCCCAGCCGCGCGACGGGTCGAAGATCATCTGCGCCTCGTCGATCACCGCCACGTCGATCGGCTTGTTGGTCGCGACCATCTCGATCGTGCTGGAGACGACGCGCGCGCCGTCGGCCGGCACGTTCTCCTCGCCGGTCAGCAGCGAGGTGGGCACGCCGCGGCCGACGAGCCGGTCGCGCCCTTCGAGCGCCAGCAGGCGCAGCGGCGCGAGGTAGGCGCCGTCCAGCGCCTGCGCGAGGCGCTCGAACGCAGCGTGGGTCTTGCCGCTGTTCGGCGGGCCGACGTACAGCGTGACCCGGCGCTGCAGCTGGCGCGCCTTCTGGAACGTGTCCGGGTAGCCCTGGAACGCCAGCTCGGTGTTGAGGCCCTCGAGCGTCTGCAGTTCGGTGACCTGGTGCTCCCAGCGTTCCTGGGCGCGGTTGCACGCGGCTTTCAGGTCGGCCAGCGGCTGCGGCGTCGAACACTCCGCCTGCAGCCGCGGCAGCAGTGCCTCCAGGTGACCGGGTTGATGAGACTGGCTGCGCGCGATCAGCGTTTCCAGGTGCGCGATCAGCTCGACGGCGTCCGGATAGGCCGGCGGCTTGCCGAGGGCCGCGAGCAGCGCGGCCTTGTCGCCGCTGCGGTAGAACGCCCAGACCGCGTCGGCAGCCACCGGCACGCGGAACAGCACCGGCACGCGCCAACCCGGCGGCGACAGTTGCAGCGCGTGGCTGATCAGCCGGGTCCATTCGCCGGCGCGGCGCGCGACGCCGAGCGCCTGCAGCGCGGTGCCGCGCCCCAGCATCAGCGGCCGCACATCGGGGCCGGTGCCGACGGCGTCGAGGTGCGCGAGCGCGGTGTCGATCAGGCCCGGCTCGATCCAGCGGCTCGGGCGCGCGCCGGCCACCGGCTTCTGCAGCAGCACGAAGCCGAGCTTGTCGAGGTGCTCCTCGAACCCCGCCTGGCGGTCGTCGATGTAGTCGCCCGGCTTGACCACCTGCGGCAGCGTGTAGGCGGCCTGGCGGATGCGGTTGAACTGGGCCTTGTCGAGGTGGGCCGGCAGCCGGGGGGCGTGGCGCGGGTTCGGAAGCGAGGGCAGGGCGGCGGTCGGAGCGGTGTGCGTGGGCATTGCCTCGATTGTCGTGGACTTCCGATTGGCCTTGAACTCGGCCCGGCCGCCCCGAGTTGGGGAGCATGGGTTCGCACCGCCGAACCCGTTGCTGGAGCCCCCACGATGTCCGCCGCACAGATCGAAACACTGAAGAACCGCCTCGAGACCGTCATCGCGCTTGCGCGCCTCCTGGAACGCGTGGAGCACGACGCACCCGCGATCGGCGCCGAGCAGTATCGGACGCTGGTCCGCCAGCTGAGCGTCGTGCTGGCGCAGGAGATGCCGGACCAGGCGCTGCAGGCGATCCTCGGCGCGCACCCCGCCGCTGCCGAGGTGTACGAGAACTTGCACTACGCCCAGTCGGGCCTGTCGCGCTCGTCGCTGGAGGCGTCGATCGAGTCGGAGAAGGCGGCGCGTCAGGTCCTCGCGCGCGCCGCGCAGCGCGCCTGAACGTCACATCGACGGGTGTGCATCGTTCCGCGCACTGAGGCGTACAGGGCCACGCCGGCGGAAGAATTCACGCTTCTCGGGATTTGACGCCCCGGCTACCGTCACGGCGGCCGCGCCGCGTCGATGCTGGGCTCCGATCTCCGCCTTTGCGTCGTCCCATGCTGCAGTTGTCCCGCCCCATCGCTCCACCCGCACGCCCGACGGATGACCTCCGGATCTCGGGCGTCACGTTCGACACCGGTTCGGTGCGCATCGCGCTGGCCAACCGCCGGGCATTCGACCTGGACCTCCACCGCTACCCGCCGCTGCTGCGTGCCAGCTTCGAGCAGCGCCTCGGCTGGGTGCTCGTCGATGGCGGCCACGGGCTGGCCTGGCCGGAACTCGGCCTGGGCACCCGGGCAGTCGAGGGGCTGATCAACAGCCGCCAGCTCGTGCGCCAGGCCGCGACGCCGCGGCTCGTCGGTGCGCCGGCCGTCGGGGTCGCGTAGCGGGCATCTGCGCGCCGCCGTCTCGGCCTGCGACGCGGCCCCGCTGTCGGACGACTCCGACGCGCAAACGCGCTGCCCGCGGCTCGCGCTGTCGCTCCGGTGAGCGTCCACTGGGTGACCACTCCCGGAGACACCCATGAACCGACCCGACTCACGCGAACGCGAGAGCACCGATCCGCAACGCGAGGCGTTGCGCGAATCCGAGAAGGACGCGAGCGCCGAACAGCCCGAGAACTTCAAGGACGCGCAGACCGACGCCAAGGTGGTCGAAGTGCTGCCGATCGAGCCGCAGCATTCCGGGGCGATCAAGGGCATCGATCCGGATCGGAAGTGAGACGCTACACGGCGTAACCCGGGTCGTCGCCGTCAGGCTCTAATCGCCGGCATGCGACGCACCCTGGTTCTGACCTTTCCGCTGCTCGCGATCGTGGGCGCGTGCGGGACGCGCCCTGCACCGGTGCCGGTCGCACCCGTGCCCTCAGGCTCGCCTGCGCCAGCCGCGCCGCCTCACGCGGGACCGCTCGTCACCGAGCAGTTGCGCCTGGCCGAGCTGTTTCGCGGCACGCCGGTCGTGTTCTCGCTGCAGCAGGACGGCAGCCTGCGCGCGACGATCCCGCGGCGCTTCAGCTTCGACGCCGGGGCTGCACAGGTCAAGCCGCCGCTCGCCGCAGTGCTCGACCGGCTCGCGAAGAGCCAGCGGCTCGCGACGTCCCGCTTTCGCGTGGCGGCGCCCGCCGACCCGGAAGTGCGCGGTCCCGCGCTCGCGCGCGAGCGCGCCGCGCGCGCACGCGATCACCTGATCGGTCAGGGCATCGCCGCGGCGCGGATCCAGGCGACGGGCGCGACGCAGATCGAGCTGGTCGAGATCCTCGTGACCGAGCCACCGCGCTGAACGCGGCGCGCCCGGTCAGTCGGCATCGGTGCGCGTGTAGCGCTTGGCGCGCAGGTTCTTCTTGATCTCCTGCAGCATCGGCCGCAGTTCGCCCGGCAGGCGAAGCGCGACCGCGGTGGTCAGGATGTCGATCACCATCAGGTGCAGCAGGCGCGACACCATCGGGCTGTAGCGGTCGTAATCCTCGGGGTGGTCCACCGCCAGCAGGATGTGGTTGCCGGTCAGCGCCACCTGCGCCAGCGGCGAGCCGCTCGCGGTGATCACGATCAGCGTCGCGCCCTTCTTGCGCGCGATCTCCGCCGCGTCGAGCAGGTCACGGCTGTGGCCGGAGTTGCTGATGATCACCGCGCAATCGCCGGGTGCGAGCATCGTCGCGCTCATGACCTGCACGTGGCCGTCGCTGACCGCGGTGGCGCGCACGCCGAGGCGAAAGAACTTGTGCTGCGCGTCCTGCGCCACGATGCCGGAGTTGCCGACGCCGTAGAACTCGATCCGCCGTCCGTGGCGGCCCGCTTCGGTGAGCGCGGCGATCGCCCGCTCGAATGCACCGGTGGCCGCGTCGTTGCGGTACTTGAGGAACGCGCTGACCGCGTTGTCGATCACCTTGACGACGATGTCGCTGCTCTTGTCGTCCTCGTCCACCGAGCGGTGCACGAACGGCACGCCCTCGTTGACGACGCCGGCGAGCTTGCGCTTGAAGTCGGTCAGCCCGTCGTAGCCGACGCTGCGGCAGAAGCGCACCACGGTCGGTTTGCTCACATGCGAGCGTTCGGCCAGGTCGACTACCGGCAGGCTCGCGAAGGCGCGCGGGTCCGCCAGCACGAGCTTGGCGACGCGCTGCTCGGCCGGGGGCAGCGCGGGAATCGAGGCGCGGATGCGGTCCAGCATCGTCGTTCCTACTGCTCTTCGGACCAGGCGTAGCCGTCGCGGGCGACGAGCGCGCTCGCGGCGGCCGGGCCCCAGGTGCCGGCGGCGTACGGGCGCGGGCCGGTCGTGTCGCGCGCCCAGGCGTTCAACACGGGCTCGACCCAGCGCCAGGCCTGCTCCTGCTCGTCGCTGCGCACGAACAGGTTCAGGCGCCCGGCGATCGCCTCGAGCAGCAGCCGCTCGTAGGCGCCGACCCGGTTCTCGGCGAAGGCCTTGTCGAAGTCGAGATCGAGCGAGACCGGCGAGAGGTTCTCGTGCTGGCCGGTGCCCTTGGCGGCGAGCAGGTGCAGCTCCAGCCCGTCCTCGGGCTGCAGGTTGATCACCAGCTTGTTCGGCTGGTTGACGCCCGGGAAGATGTTGTGCGGCGTGGCGCGGAAGTTCACGACGATCTGCGCCTCGCGCGACGCCAGCCGCTTGCCGGTGCGCAGGTAGAAAGGCACCGATGCCCAGCGCCAGTTCTGCACCTCGGTGCGGATCGCGACGAAGGTCTCGGTCGCGCTGCCCGGCGGCACCTTCGCCTCCTCGAGGTAGCCGGCGGCTTTCTTGCCCTGGGCATTGCCGGCGCGGTACTGGCCGCGCACCACGTCGCGCGCCACGCTCTCGTCGGTGAACGGCTTGAGCGAGCGCAGCACCTTCAACTTCTCGTCGCGGATCGCGTCGGCGTCGTTGCGGCTCGGCGGTTCCATCGCGACCATCGTCAGCAGCTGCAGCGCATGGTTCTGGATCATGTCGCGCAACGCGCCGGTCTTGTCGTAGAAATCGCCGCGGGTGCCGACACCGAAATCCTCGGCGATCGTGATCTGCACGTTGGCGATGCTCTCGCGCCGCCACAGCGGCTCGAACAGCACGTTCCCGAAGCGCAGCGCCATCAGGTTCTGCACCGACGGCTTGCCGAGGTAGTGGTCGATGCGGAACGCCTGCTCCTCCTTGAACACCGAGCGCACGACGCGGTTGATCTCCTGCGCGCTGGCCAGGTCGTGGCCGAGCGGTTTCTCGAGCACGACGCGGATCTTCGGGCCGTTCAGACCGACCACGCCAAGCTGCTCGCAGATCTGCGGGAACAGGTACGGGCTGGTCGCCAGGTAGAGCACCACGGTGTCCGCATCGCGCTCCCCGAGCCACTCCTTCAGCCGCACGTAGTGATCGGGCTGCGACAGGTCGAGGCGGCAGTAGTGCAGCATGCCGGCGAACGCGGCGAATTCCTCGTCGCTGGGGCGCTTCGCCAACTCGACGTCCTGGAAGCGTGTCTTGAGCCAGGCGCGGTATTGTTCGTCGGTCTGATCGTCGCGCGCGACGGCCAGAATGCGGCCTGCGGGCGGCAGCTTGCCGTGGCGGAAGGCCTGGAACAGCGCGGGCATCAGCTTGCGCCAGGTGAGGTCGCCGGTGCCGCCGAAGAAAACGAGGTCGAATGACATGCGAGTGAGCGCGCCACCGAGGGCGCATGTAACTTAGTTTCAGTGTTTATCATGCCCATGTTTCTGGCGCAGGTCAACGGAGGCGTTCTGTGATGGATTTTTCGACATTCATCGGCCGGGCGTGGGACGAGCACGCCGACGCGCCGCAAGGCGTCGCCGACCGACTCGAGACGGGCGTCGCGCTCGTGACCGACGAAGGCGAGCTGATCCAGTTGCTGAACCTGGCGCATCACCTGCACGGCGAGCACCTCGATTCGTGGGCGCAGGGCATCGCGGTCATCGAGCGCTTGTGTGACGCGCCGGTGTTCGTCGCGGACGGCCCGAGCGGTCAGGCCGCGCGGCGGTTCATGGCGAGCCTGCGCCTGTCGGGCGGACAGCCCGGGGGGCTCGACGGGTTCACGCCATCGGACCGCGCCCGGGTATTCGCGATGGCGGCATCCGCTCTGGCCAGCCGCGACGCCTTGCGCGCTGGCGGCTGGCTTCGCGACGCGCTCGACTTGGCGCAGCGCGAGGAACTTCCAGCCGGCGATCCGACGCACCGGGCGCTCGCCGTCACCGGCAACAACATCGCCTGCACGCTCGAAGAGAAGCGCGACCGAAGCGATGCCGAACGCGAGCTGATGATTCTCGCGGCGCAGACCACGCGCCGGCACTGGGCCATCGCCGGCACCTGGCTGGAAACCGAACGCGCCGAGTACCGCCTCGCCAACACCTGGCTGCAGGCCGGCGACCCGGCACGCGCCCGCGAGCATGCGCAGGCCTGCCTCGAGATCATCCATGCGAACGGCGGCGCGGCGCTGGAGCGCTTCTTCGGCTGGGAGGCGCTGGGCTTGGTCGAGCGCGCCGCCGGCAATGCGACCGGGCATGCGCAGGCGCTGGCGCGGGCGCGCGAGGCCTTTGCCGAACTCGACGAATCCGACAAGTCCTGGTGCGCGCCGAGCCTCGACAAGCTCGCCGCCTGATGCGGGTTTGCGCGGCGCCTTCGCGCACAGGCAGGCGCGCGGCAGGCTGGTTACTTTCGGTAAACAAGCTGCATCGACGCACCGCCGGAACGCGCGGCAGGCGTTCTAATCGAACATCGCCTCCTCCCTTGTCTGCGCCACCATGAACCAACTCGATCAGCTCAAGCAGTTCACGACCGTCGTCGCCGACAGCGGCGATTTCAAGCAGCTCGCGCAGTACGCACCGCGCGACGCGACGACCAACCCGTCGCTGATCCTCAAGGCGGTACAGAAGCCGGATTACGCCCCGCTGCTGAAGGAGACGGTGGAGGCACACCGCGGCAAGCCGCTCGAGGCGATCGTCGACGAGGTGCTGGTGCGCTTCGGCCTGGAGATCCTGAAGATCGTGCCCGGGCGGGTCTCGACCGAGGTCGACGCGCGCCTGAGCTTCGACACCGCGGCCAGCGTCGCGAAGGCGCACCGGCTGATCGCGATGTACGAGGAGTCGGGCGTCGCTCGCGAGCGGATCCTGATCAAGCTCGCGTCCACCTGGGAGGGCATCCAGGCCGCGCGCATCCTGCAGCACGAGGGCATCCGCTGCAACATGACGCTGCTGTTCGCGTTCTGCCAGGCGGTGGCGTGTGGCGAGGCGAGCGCGCAGCTGATCTCGCCGTTCGTCGGCCGCATCTACGACTGGCACAAGAAGAACGCCGGTGCCAAGTGGATCGAGGCCGACAACGCTGGCGCGAACGACCCGGGCGTCAAGTCGGTCGCGCAGATCTTCACCTACTACAAGAAGTTCGGCATCGAGACCGAGGTGATGGGCGCGAGCTTCCGCAACGTCGGTCAGATCCAGGCGCTGGCCGGCTGCGACCTGCTGACGATCAGCCCCGAACTGCTCGGCGAACTGCAGGCGAGCGAGGCGCCGTTGCCGCGCATGCTCGATGCCGAGGTGGCCAAGCTGGTGCCGATCCACGCGGTGACCTACAACGAAGCCAGCTTCCGCTTCACGCTGAACGACGACGCGATGGCGACCGAGAAGCTCGCCGAGGGCATCCGCGCGTTCGCGGTCGATGCCGGCAAGCTCGACAAGATGATCGAGGCGCTCGGAGGGGGGAAATGATGGACCCGCGTTGCGACCAGACCGAAGCGTGGGCGGCGCTGGCCGGCCACTTCGAGGCCCACGGGCGCGACTTTGACATCCGCGAGGCGTTCGCGCGCGATCCGGGCCGGTTCGCGTCGATGGGCGTCGAGGCGCCCGAGGTGTTCGCCGACCTGTCGAAGAACCGCATCGACACCGCGACGATGCACTTCCTGCTCGACCTGGCGAAGGAATGCCGGATCGAGGCGCGCCGCGATGCCATGCTGCGCGGCGACCCGATCAACACCACCGAAGGCCGGGCGGTGCTGCACACCGCGCTGCGCGCGCCGCGCGGCAAGGGCCCGTTCAGCGACGACGTGCACGGCGTGCTCGACGCGATGCTCAGCTATGTCGAGAGCGTGCGGGACACGGCTGCCAGCGGCATCCGCCACATCGTCAACATCGGCATCGGCGGCAGCGACCTGGGGCCGCAGATGGTCGTACCGGCGCTCGACGCCTTTGCGCACCCGGGGCTGACGCTGCACTTCGTCTCGAACGTCGACGGCCACGACATCGTGCCGGTGCTGCGCCGCCTCGACCCCGCGCAGACGCTGTTCATCATCGCCAGCAAGACCTTCACGACCCAGGAGACGATGGCCAACGCGCACGCCGCGAAGGCCTGGTTCGAGGCCAGCGGCGGCACCGACATCGCGAAGCACTTCTGCGCGACGACGACCAACGTCACCGCGGCGGCGGCCTTCGGCATCACGACGACCTTCGGCTTCTGGGACTGGGTGGGCGGGCGCTACTCGCTGTGGTCAGCGATCGGGTTGCCGATCGCGCTGGCGATCGGCGCCGACAACTTCCGCGCGCTGCTGGCCGGCGCGCACGCGATGGACGCGCATTTCGCGACCGCGCCGGCCGCGAAGAACCTGCCGACGCTGCTCGGGCTGATCGACGTCTGGTACCGCAACTTCCACGGCTTCACGAGCCGCTGCATGGCGCCCTACCACCAGGGCCTGAAGCGCCTGCCGGCCTACCTGCAGCAGCTGGAGATGGAGAGCAACGGCAAGCGGGTCGATCTCGACGGCGCGCCGCTGCCGTTCGCGACCAGCCCGGTCGTCTGGGGCGAGCCGGGAACGAACGGCCAGCACGCCTACTTCCAGATGCTCCACCAGGGCACCGACGTGATCCCGGTCGAGTTCATCCTGGTCCGGCGTGCCACTCACGCGATCGGCGGCGACTTGCATGCGCCTTTGCTCGAGCAGCTCGAGCGCCAGCACGCGATGCTGCTCGCCAACGGGCTGGCGCAGGCGCAGGCGCTGATGCAGGGCAAGTCGACGGCCGACGCCGCGGCCGAGAATGCGCCGACCGCGTCGAAGACGCTCGATCCGGCCGTGCTCTCAAAGCACCGCACCTTCCCCGGCAACCGGCCGAGCACCACGCTCGTGCTGGACCAGCTGACGCCGCGCTCGCTCGGAGCGCTGATCGCGCTCTACGAACACCGCGTGTTCGTCAGTGGCGCGCTGTGGGGCATCAACAGCTTCGACCAGTGGGGCGTGGAGCTCGGCAAGGCGCTGTGCAACGACCTGCTGCCGCGCCTGGCCAGCGGCGACACCGCCGGGCTGGATGCGTCGACCGCCGGCCTGATGCAGCGGCTGCGGCCCTGACACCGCCCCCGAGACGAACCCGAGGACTCGAGCCATGACCGCTGTCGTCACGTTGCATCACTCGCCCAACACGCGCTCGACCGGTGCGCTGATCCTGCTCGAGGAGCTCGGTGCGCCCTACGACCTGCATGTGATGAACATGAAGGCGGGCGAAAACCGCGCGCCGGCCTACCTGGCGATCAACCCGCTCGGCAAGGTGCCGGCGGTGACGCACGGCGACGCGCTGGTGACCGAGCAGGTGGCGGTCTTCCTGTACCTGGCCGACCTGTTCCCCGCGGCCGGCCTGGCACCGCCGATCGGTGACCCGCTGCGCGGCCCGTACTTGCGCTGGATGGCGTTCTACGGGTCCTCGTTCGAGCCGGCACTGATCGACAGATCGCAGAAGCACGCGCCGCCGCCGTCGCTGGCGCCGTATGGCGACTACGACACGATGCTGGCGACGCTGGTCGGCCAGCTGGAGAAGGGCACCTACCTGCTCGGCGAACGCTTCAGTGCGGTCGACGTGCTGTGGGGCACGGCGTTGCGCTGGACCACGATGTTCGGTCTGGTGCCGGAGCTGCCGGTGATCGCCGCGTACATCGAGCGTGTCGGTTCGCGACCGGCGGTCGCGCGCGCGCGGGCCAAGGATGCGGAGCTGGCGAAGACGTTCGGCTGACCGGTCTCAGGCCGGTCCGCAGCCGGCAGGCTTGAAGACACGCCGTGTCGACACCGGGTGCTTCTGCAGCGCAGTCGCCGGGCGGCGCGGGCGGCGCAGCAGTTCGCCATCGCAGTTGGGGCAGATGCCGCCGAGCTTCTCGTCGGCGCAGGTGCTGCAGAACGTGCACTCGAAGGTGCAGATGCGCGCCTCGACCGAGTCGTTCGGCAGGTCGCGGCTGCAGCACTCGCAGTTCGGACGCAGCTCGAGCATTGACGCGACCTCAGCGCACCGAGAGCCCGCGCAGCGCGCCGTGGGCGGCGTCGAACGCCTGCTCGACGATGCGCTGCTTCCATTCGTCGGTGTCGACATAGAACGCGTCGCGGGTCTGGCGCTTGATCTGCGCGCGTTGCGCGGCAGGCGCTTCCGGGTGGTTCTCGACCCACTGGTCGGCGCGCAGCGCGCCGATCATCTGGTCGATCGGCAGCGTGCCGTACTCGAGCGCGATGCCGGTGTACTCGGCCTGCGGGCACTCCTGGTAGGCCGTCATCCACATCAGCCCCTGCAGCGGCGCCGAGGTCGAGCTGCCGTCGTAGATGCTGGTGACGTCGTCGCCCCACCAGGCCCGGGCGCGCTGCAGCGCGGCGGCATCGTCGCGGCAGGCGAAGATGCGCTCGCCGTGGCCGCTCGGGCCGAGGCCGGTGTGCAGGTCGATCCAGCCGAGGCGGGCGCAGCGCGTGGCGTGCTCCTGCAGCACGTGGCGCAGCGTCACGTGACTCCAGGTCGGGTTGCGGCCGCCGTAGAACAGGCCCTCGGGGTGCGCGTACTGGCCGCTGGTGATCGCCTCCTGCAGCTTGGCGGCGCCGTGCGCTGCGGCGAAGGCCTGCAGCGGGCCATCGCTCTGTTCGCTCGGCGGCCAGTGGGCCGGCACGATCGCCGCGGCCAGGTCGTCGTAGGCGTCGTTGCGCGGCGGCGCCTGGCTGAAGTCGTGGAAGTTGCGGTTCAGGTCGACGTTCTCCTGCGTGGTGCGCCGCCACCACGAGAAGCCGTACGGGTTCAGTGCATGGATGTAGAGCACCGTCACGCGGGCGTCGGCCGCCGCGGCGCGCCACGCCGGGTCGCGCAGCAGCGCGGTCTGGACGCCCGAGCCGCAGAAGCCCTCGACGCCGTGGCAGGCGCTGCTGACGATCAGCAGCGCGGCGGCGTCGGCGGGGCCGTCGCGGACCACGTCCATCGCCAGCGGCTCGCCGTCGCGACCGACCAGCGGGTGCAGGTGGCTCTGCGGGTCGAGGCCGGCGTCGTCGGCGGCGGCCAGGAACTTGGCCCGCGCCTCGGCATAGCTCTGCGAAAAGTTCGCGCTGGCGTCGTGGCCCATCAGCGTGCGGTGTTGAGCCACTTCTCGGCCAGGTTGACCCAGAGGGTCGCCCCGAGCGGGATCAGGTCGTCGTTGAAGTCGTAGCTGGGGTTGTGCAGCATGCACGGTCCCATGCCGTGGCCGCCTTCGCGGTGGCTGCCGTCGCCGTTGCCGATCAGGAAGTAGCAACCGGGCTTCTCCAGCAGGAAGAAGCTGAAGTCCTCGGCGCCCATCGTCGGCTCGAACTCCTGCACTTTGTCGGCGCCGACCAGCTCGCCCATCACCTGGCGCGCGAACTCGGTCTCGGCGGGGTGGTTGATCGTCGGCGGGTAGTTGCGCTTGAACGCGAACTCGCAGGTGGTGTCGAAGGCCGCGCAGGTGTGCTCGGTGATCTCCTTCATGCGGCGCTCGATCAGGTCGAGCACCTCGAGCGTGAACGTGCGCACCGTGCCCTGGATCTCGCAGCTGTCGGGCACCACGTTGGTGGCCTCGCCGGTGTGGATCATCGTCACCGAGATCACGCCGGCGTCGATCGGCCGCTTGTTGCGGGTGATGATGGTCTGGAACGCCTGCACCAGCTGACACGCCACCGGCACCGGGTCGACGCCGTTGTGCGGCATCGCCGCGTGCGCGCCCTTGCCGTGGATCGTGATCTTGAACTCGTTGCTGCTGGCGAAGCACGGGCCGTTCTTCAGCGCGAACTGGCCGACCGCCATGCCCGGCCAATTGTGGGCACCGAACACCGCCTCCATCGGGAACTTCTCGAACAGTCCGTCCTTGATCATTTCGCGCGCGCCGCCGCCGCCTTCCTCGGCCGGCTGGAAGATAAGGTAGACGGTCCCGTCGTAATTGCGGTGCTTGCTGAGGTGCTTGGCGGCGGCCAGCAGCATCGCGGTGTGGCCGTCGTGGCCGCAGGCGTGCATCTTGCCGGGGTGCTGGCTGGCGTGGGCGAAGGTGTTGTGCTCGGTCATCGGCAACGCGTCGATGTCGGCGCGCAGGCCGACGGCGCGGTCGCTGGTGCCGTTCTTCAGGATCGCGACCACGCCGGTCGTGCCCATGCCGCGGTGGATCGGGATGCCCCAGTCGGTGAGCTGCTTCGCGATCACGTCGGACGTGCGCTGCTCCTGGAAGCACAGCTCCGGGTGGGCGTGGATGTCGCGGCGGACCGCGGCGATGGACGCCGCGTCGGCGAGGATGGATTCGATCATGCGCATGTGCGGCTCCTTGCATGCAACGTACCCGGACACGCGTGCCCGGAAAACGGGCAGTTTAGCGCCGGGCTGGCCGGGCGACCGGCGGCCCCGCAAAGGCCCCTGCGGCTAGCGCCGGACCTTGCCGTCCTCGGTCAGCATCGACAGGTCGACGAAGCGCGACGCGACGTGGTCGCGCGGCCCGAACTCGACGCTGAAGCCGCCGAAGCTGACGTTCTGGATCGATTCCAGCCCGCTGATCAGCGATTCGCGTGTCGGGTTGCGGCCGGCGCGCCGGAAGCCCTCGGTCAGCACCTTGGCGGCCAGGTAGCCTTCCATGCTGGAGTAGTTCGGCTGGGCATCGCCGCCGGCCCTCGCGACCGCGTCGAGGTACTCGCGCGCGATGCCGGTCGTCGTCGAGAACGGGAACGGCATGACCTGGCTGACCATGATCCCGCGGCCTTCCTTGCCGAGTTCGTCCGCCAGCGCCTGGGTGCCGACGAACGAGACGTTGAAAAAGGTCCCGCCGTAGCCGGCCTTGCGGGCCTCGCGGATGAACGCGGCGCAGGACTTGTAGGCGCTGATCTGCACGACGGCGTCGGGCATCTTCGCGGTGATGTCCTTGACGGCCTGCGCGACGTTGACGGTGTTGCGCTCGACCGTGCCGAGCGCGACCGGCGCCAGGTCCTGCGATTTCAGCGCGCGGGTCACGCCTTCCAGGCCGGCCTTGCCGTAGGCGTCGTTCTGGTAGAAGACCGCGATCTTCTTCAGGCCGAGCGAGGTGAGCTGCTTCACGATCAGCGCGGTCTCGTCGTAGTACGAGGCGCGCAGGTGGAACACGGTCCTGTGGAAGGGGTCGCGCAGCGCCTCGGCGCCGGTGAACGGGCCGAAGAACGGCACCTTCGCGTCGACGACCAGCGGCAGTGCCGCCAGGCAGGTCGGCGTGCCGACGTAGCCGAACAGGCCGAACACGTCGTCGCGGATGAACTTCTCGGTGTTGGCCTTGCAGCGGTCGGGCTCGTAGCCGTCGTCGAGCGTGCGCAGCTCGATCGTGCTGCCATTGACGCCGCCGGCGGCGTTGAGCGCGTTGAAGTAGACCTTCGCGCCCATGTTCATCTGGATGCCGAGCTGGGCGGCGGGGCCGCTGAACGCGGCCGACTGGCCGAGCACGATGCGGTTGTTCTGGGCCAGGGCAGGCAGCGCCAACGCGGCGCTCGAACCCGCGAGCCACTTGATGGCGTCACGACGTTTCATGGAATCCTCAACGATGTGTCCAGGGCGTTCGCTGCCTTCCGGCCGGGCCCGTCTGGTGTGTCCCAGCGTGGGCGCAGCTTACGCATTGCCGTGCACTAAGTCACCGTCCAGTGGACGTTTGAACACGAACACCGGCGGCCGGCGTGTGCAATAGTTCACCTCCATGGAGACGATCACCGTACGCGCCGCCTGCCCGCACGACTGCCCGGACACCTGCGCGATCCGCGTCACGGTCCAGGACGGGCGGGCGATCAAGGTGCAGGGCGATCCCGATCATCCGCCGACCCACGGCGCGCTGTGCACCAAGGTCTCGCGCTATCCGGAGCGCACCTACCACCCCGAGCGCGTGCTGCATCCGCTGCGCCGGGTGGGGCCCAAGGGGTCGGGCCGATTCGAGCGGGTGAGCTGGGAGGAGGCGCTGACCGACATCGCCGCGCGCCTGCGGACGATCGCGGCGCGCGATCCCCAGGCCATCGTGCCCTACAGCTATGCCGGCACGATGGGCCTCGTGCAGGGCGAGAGCATCGCCGCCCGGTTCTTCCACCGCCTCGGCGCGTCGCTTCTGGACCGCACGATCTGCTCGAGCGCCGGCGGCGAGGCGCTCGCCTCGACCTACGGCGGCAAGGTCGGCATGCACCTGGAGTTCTTCGCCGAGAGCCGGCTGATCCTGATCTGGGGCAGCAACTCGATCGCGTCCAACTTGCACTTCTGGACCTTCGCGCAGGCGGCCAAGCGGGCCGGCGCCAAGCTGATCTGCATCGACCCGCGGCGCACCGAGACGGCCGACAAGTGCCACCAGCACATCGCGCTGCTGCCCGGCACCGACGGCGCGCTCGCGCTCGGGCTGATGCACGAGTTGATCGTCAACGACTGGCTGGACGATGACTACATCGCGCGGCATGTCGACGCCGCCGGCTGGCCCGCGCTGCGCGAACGCGCGCTGCAGTGGCCGCCCGAGCGCGCCGCCGAGGTCTGCGGCATCACGGCCGACGAGGTGCGCGGCCTGGCGCGCGACTACGGCACGACGCGCCCCGCCGCGATCCGCCTGAACTACGGCATGCAGCGGGTGCGTGGCGGCGGCAATGCGGCGCGGCTCGTCGCGCTGCTGCCGTGCCTGACCGGCGCGTGGCGGCACCGCGCCGGCGGGCTGCTGTTGTCGAGCTCGGGCTGGTTCAAGTCGGTGCGCAACGACGCGGGGCTGCAGCGGCCCGACCTGCTCGCCGGCCGCGCGGTGCGCACCCTCAACATGAGCACCATCGGGGACGACCTGCTGCGCGAGTCGTCGGCCGACTTCGGCCCGAAGATCGAGGCGCTCGTCGTCTACAACAGCAACCCGGTCGCGGTGGCGCCGGAGTCGCCGAAGGTGGTGCGCGGCTTCGCGCGCGACGACCTGTTCACCGTGGTGCTCGAGCACTTCATGACCGACACCGCCGACCTGGCCGACTACGTGCTGCCGGCCACGACCCAGCTCGAGCACCTGGACGTGCACACCAGCTACGGCCACACCTGGGTGATGCTAAACGAGCCGGCGATCGCGCCGGTCGGCGAGTCGAAACCGAACACGCAGATCTTTCGCGAACTGGCCGCGCGCATGGGCTTCGACGAACCGTGCTTCGCCGACGACGACGAGAAGCTGGCGCGCGCCGCGTTCCATGCGCCTGTCGAGTTCGAGGCGCTGCGCGAGCACGGCTGGTTCAAGCTGCCGATCGCCGATGCGCCTTTCGCCGAAGGCAACTTCCCGACCGCCGACGGCCGCTGCATCGTCGATTCCAAGCTGCACGGCGTGCCCGACCACGTGCCCAACTACGAGGCGGTGCTCAGTGCGCCGGCCTTGGCGCGGCGCTTCCCGCTCGCGATGATCTCGCCGCCGGCGCGCAACTTCCTGAACTCCAGCTTCGTCAACGTCACCAGCCTGCGCGACATCGAGGGCGAGCCGCTGCTCGAGATCCACGCTGCCGACGCGCAGGGCCGCGGGATCGTCGACGGCGCGATGGTGCAGGTCTTCAACGACCGCGGGCGCTACCTGTGCCGCGCCCGCATCAGCCCGCGGGCGCGGCCCGGCGTCGTCAACGGACTGGGTGTCTGGTGGCGCAAGCTCGGCGCCGGCGGCAGCAACGTCAACGAGGTGACGCACCAGCAGCTCACCGACATCGGCCGCGCGCCCAGCTTCTACGACTGCCTGGTCGAGGTGCGGCCGGCTGATGCCGTGTCGTGACCCGTGGCCGGCTGGCGCTGCTGATGGCGAGTCTCGCGGCCCTGGGCGTCGCGCTGGTGGCGGCGGGAACCGTCTGTCTGACCTCCGGCTGCAGCACGATCGGCTATTACGCGCAGTCGGCCAGCGGCCACCTCGCGCTGGTGCGCGCCGCGAAGCCGGTGCCCGAGTGGCTGGCCGATGCGCAGACGCCGCCGGCGCTGAAGGCGAGGCTCGAACTGAGCCAGCGCATTCGCGACTTCGCGGTCAGCGAACTGAAGGAACCCGACAACGCGAGCTACCGCCGCTACGCCGATCTGCAGCGCAATGCCGCGGTCTGGAACGTGGTGGCCGCGCCCGAGCTGAGCCTGCGGCTGCAGACCTGGTGCTTCCCCGTCGTCGGCTGCGTCGGCTACCGCGGCTACTACGACCGTGCCGCCGCCGATGCGTTCGCGCAGAGCTTGCGCGACCAGGGGCTGGAGACGAGCGTCTACGGCGTGCCCGCGTATTCGACGCTCGGCCTGCTGCCGGGCGATGCGTTCGCCGACCCCCTGCTGAACACCTTCATCGCCTACCCGGAAGGCGAACTGGCGCGCCTGATCTTCCATGAGCTCGCGCACCAGATCGCCTACGCGAAGGGCGACACGGTGTTCAACGAATCGTTCGCGACCGCCGTCGAGCGCATCGGCGCGCAGCGTTGGCTTGCCGAGCACGCAAGCCCGCAGGCCCGCGAGGAGTACGAGCGCTTCGACAGCCGGCGTCGCGACTTCCGGGCGCTGACGATGCGCTACCGCGACCTGCTCGACGCGCTGTACAACGGCCCCGGCAGCGAGGCCGACAAGCGCAGCGCCAAGGCGACCCTGATGCGCGACCTGCGCGCCGAGCACGAGGTGCTGAAGCGCGAGCGCTGGGGCGGGTATTCCGGGTATGACGGCTGGTTCGCGCGGGCCAACAATGCGGCCTTCGGCGTGCTCGCCGCGTACAACGGACTGGTGCCCCATTTCGAGCGCCTGTTCGAACGCGAGGGGCGCGACTTCAACCGTTTCTACACCGAGGTTCGGCGCCTGGCGGCATTGCCGCTGGCCGAGCGTCGTCACGCATTGCCCTGAGGAGATCCCGCCATGCCCGACATCCGCATCCACCGCGACCACGCCCTCGGCCTGGCCAAGGCGCGCAAGGTCGCGCTGCAATGGGCCGAGGACGCCGAGAAGAAGTTCGACATGGCGTGCACGATTCTCGAAGGCGAGACCAGCGACACGGTGGAGTTCACGCGCTCCGGCGTGAAGGGCGAACTGATCGTTGCGGCGGATCACTTCCAGCTCGACGCGAAACTCGGCTTCCTGCTCGGCGCGTTCAGCAAGACGATCGAGTCCGAGATCGAGAAGAACCTGGATGCGCTGCTCGCCAAAAGCAAACCGGCCGCGAAGAAGGCGGCCGGCAAGTCCGTCAAGAAATAGCGAGCTTCACTTCAAGGACTCGATCAGGTCGATGTACTCCTGCATCGCGGCCTCGGTCGACTGACCCTTGATCGCGTTCCACGCGTCCCACTTCGCGCGGCCGACCATGTCGGAGAAGCCAGGACGCTTGCCGTCGACATCCCCGGCACTGGCCTGTTTGTAGAGCGCGTAGATCTTCAGCAGCGTCATGTTGTCGGGCTTTTCGGGCAGGGCCTTCGAGTCCTTGACGGCTTGCTCGAATTGCGACTTCAGGTCGGCCATGGCGGGGTGCTCCTCTGGGTGAAAATGTGCATTGACGCAGGCGATGTTACCCAGCATCTTCGCGCGTCTCACAAGAACACTTCGAGGAGAAACCCGATGCCGCAGCCCAACCCGCAGGAGCGCGCCTCGCAGCGCATGTCGCGCGTGGACACCGCCTGGCTGCGGATGGACAACGACGTCAACCTGATGATGATCGTGGGCGTCTGGCTGCTGCAGCCCGGCATCACCCACGCGCAGCTCTGCGAGCGCGTCGAGGACAAGCTGCTGAAGTACGAGCGCTTCCGCCAGAAGGTGGTGCCCGACGCGGTGGGCGCGATGTGGGTCACCGACGACGCGTTCGACGTGACCCGCCACGTGCTGCACCAGAAGCTGCACCGCGCACGCGGGCAGAGCGAGCGCGAGGCGCTGCAGGCGCTGGTCGGCGAACTCGCCAACACGCCGCTCGACCCCGACCACCCGCTGTGGCAGTTCCACCTGATCGATGGCTACGAGGGCGGCAGCGCGCTGGTGGCGCGGGTGCACCACTGCATCGGCGACGGCATCGCGCTGATCTCGGTGATGATGTCGATCACCGACGGCGGCATGGACCCGCCCAAGCGCAAGAAGCGCTCGCTGCCCGAGTCCGAAGGCGACTGGCTGGCCGACGCGGTGATGAAGCCGCTGACCGATCTGGCCACCAAGGCGATCGGCATGTACGGCGGCGGCGTCGCCAAGTCGATGGAGATGCTGTCGAATCCGCAGGAGGGCCTGGCCGGCTCGATCGAGATGGCGCGCACCGGCGCGAAGGTGCTGGGCGATGTCGGCGCGATGGCGATGATGCCGGACGACTCGCCGACGCTGCTGAAGGGCAAGCCGATCGGCCAGAAGATCGTCGCGTGGGGCGAACCGGTGCCGCTCGACCAGGTCAAGGCGATCGGCAAGGCGCTGAACTGCTCGATCAACGACGTGCTGCTGGCCTGCGTGGCCGGCGCGATCGGCGCGTATCTGCGCGAGCACGGCGACGATCCGACGGGCAAGGAGATCCGCGCGATGGTGCCGGTCAACCTGCGCCCGCTCGAGCAGGCCTGGAAACTCGGCAACCGCTTCGGCCTGGCGCCGCTGACGCTGCCGATCGGCATCGACAACCCCATCGAGCGCGTCTACGCGGTGCGTGCGCGCATGAACCAGCTGAAGGACAGCTACCAGCCGCTGCTGGCGTTCGCGGTGCTCGCCGTCGCGGGCCTGCTGGTCAAGCCGGTGCAGGACGGGCTGCTCGGCCTGTTCGCGAAGAAGGCCACCGCGGTGATGACCAACGTGCCGGGTCCGGCGGTGGCGCTGAAGTTCTGCGGCGCGACGTTGCGCCAGACCATGTTCTGGGTGCCGGCGTCGGGCGACATCGGCGTCGGCGTGTCGATCCTGTCGTACGGCGGCGGCGTCCAGTTCGGGCTGATCACCGACAAGAAGCTGTGCCCGCACCCGCAGCAGATCATCGACCGTTTCGAGCCGGAGTTCGAGAAGCTCCTGCTGGTCACGATGATGCTGCCGTGGGGCGAGTAGACGCGGTCCGACACGCAGCGTCAGGCCGTCGGGGCAACAAACAGGTATCGGCGTCAACTCGCTTGCGGCACCCGCGGATTTCAGTGCCAACTGCGTGCGTTGGGGCCGCGTGACGCGGCCGACACTCTTCGCAACGCACGATCAGGGCCCGCGCGATCAGGGGCGGCCGCCGATGAAGCAGCCGGTGGCCGGCGTCGAGCTCGCAGGCCGGTTCTGAAGCCCGCCGCGCGGATCTGGGCGCAGACCTCTGCCATCGCTTGCCGCCGGCATCGAACTGAAGCGCACGCTGCGGCCGCGCTCGCGTTGGCCGCATTGGCTGCAGATATTGGCGCCGAGACTGTCACGGACACTCGACTTGCTCCCGAAGTTGGCGGGACAGCTGGCCCAGGCCCTGCCGTTCCAGTTCAGGTCGGCCTCGCGCCATGGATCGTTCCCCGAGCCCCAGGTGGTGAGCTGGCCCGCCACCATGCGCCGGCGGCGGTCGACATAGCGCACCTTGTTGTTCGCGTCAGGCGTGCTCTGAGCCTCTGTGCTTGTCAGCACCCGCAGCGCGTAGCTCGTGCCGCTCGTGCAATTCAGGCGTAGTCCTCGTACGGCGAGCCTTCAAATTCCGGCCGGTGACCCTCGGCGAGAGGGCCACACGACCATGTCGGGGAATGTGTCTGAAGGCTTCCTCAAACAAGCGGAGAAGCCGCGAGTTCAGTCGGCGCGGCCGCGCCCGCGGCAACCGGATCGGCCGGGAAGAAATAGGCGAGTCGCTGTCGCATCAGTTCGGGCTCGATGGCGGCGTCGTACCCGCCCTTGCGTCGCCTGATCATCGCGCCCCATGGGAGCGCGTCCGTCTCTTCGGACAGCTTGCGCAAATAGTCGCGGGTGCTGCCGATCTGTCGCGCCGGGACGCCCCCGACGATGGTGCCAGGGGGCACGTCGCGCACCACCACGGCGCCGGCACCGACGATCGCGTCGGGCCCGATGGTCACGCCCCGCATGATCAGCGCGCCGTGGCCGATGAACACGTTGTCTTTGACTGTGATCTTGCCGACGGCGTCCACACTCTCGCCGTAGGCGGCGTAGAGCACTTCGATGGCGCCGTCGTGACCAATGAACGTGCAATCCGCCAGGACAACGTTGTTGCCGATCGTCACGTAGGCCGGATCGGTGAATGTCACGCCGCGGTTGATGCGGACGTTGTTGCCGACCGCGTGAAGTCCGCCATAGAGGCGGAGGTACTCGCAATACTCGCGCGAGTCGGGCTTGCAGGTCCGCAGGTAGAGCGACTTGAAGCGCCCATGCCGCAGGGCCAGGCGGCGAAGCAACCGCTTGATCATCGAGAGTTCCCAGAAGACATTGCGCAAGTATGTGTGGCGCCCGCGGCGGTGATTCTCCGAAGCGGCGCCGATTAGTCCTCCAATTCCGCCTTCGCCATCTCCACGTCCAGCCGCTCCATCGCGTCCAGCGGCGTCACGGCGGCGGCGTCCTCGTAGAGCTCCGTCGCTTCCTTCATCTTCTTGTCGCCCTCGAGCATCACCAGGCCGTTGGCGTACTCGACCATCGCGATCGCGGAGGTCGGGTTCAGCTTCAGCGCGGTCTTGAACATCGACAGGCCGGCGTCCTTGCTGGCGCCCTGGGTGCGGCCGAGCAGCGAGCCGACCTTGTCGATCACTTCGGCATGGAAGGCGCCGAGCGCAATGTGCGCGTCGGCGTGCTTGGGGGCGAGCTTGATCGCGGTCTCGAGCGCGCTCTTGACCTTGCTGCCGAGACCCTGCGCCAGCGCCTTCGCGATGCTGATGCCCTGGCTGTAGCGACCGAGCGCATACGCCATCAGGTAGTAGGCGTTGGCGTTCTTCGGATCGGTGCCGATCTGGGCCTCGGCGCGCTCCGCCACCTCCATGAACAGCGCGAGCTTGGCCTTCTCGCTCTTTTCGAGGTAGTTGGCATAGATCGCCTGCGCCTTGTTCGCGACCGTCACGCCTGCGCCGCCGGCCTTGAGCCCCGCCTCGGTCGCCTTCTGGAACTCCCCGGCGTGGAACAGCGCCCAGGCCGCAAGCACCTTCGCGTCGCTCGGGAGCGGCTCGGCGTCACCGGCGTGCAGGCGTGCCCAGTTCTTCTTGAGGGCGGCGGCGTCGTAGGCGTAGTCGGCGCTGTCGTGCGGGAACGCGGTCCATTTGGTGGCCATGGTCAGTCTCCTTTGCGGTAGTTGCCGACCAGCGTGTGCAGGTGCGCGCGCTGGTCCGGTTCGAGGTAGGGCGAGAGCAGGCTGAGCACGTGGAAGGCGCCGCGCAGCAGTGCGGCGCCGGCGCTCTCGGGCTCGAGCGCATTGCGCGGGTCGCGCACGTACTCGTAGCTCAGCCAGTAGGTGAGCACGACCACCATCGCGGTGGCCACGGGCTCGACATCGCGGATGTCGATCCGCATCGCGCTGCTGCGGGCCAGGCCGTCGAGCACCTGCTGCACCGCCTTGCCCTTGTTCTTGAGCACGAACTGGAAGTGCGTCTCGAGCCGCCGGTTCTTCGACAGCAGGTCGTTGAGGTCGCGGTACAGGAAGCGATAGGCCCAGATCAGCTCGAACAGCATGTGGAAGAACAGCCACGCGTCCTCGACGTGGCGCACGTCCTCGGCGGCCCGCATCAGCTCGGTCAGGCTGCGCTCGTAGCGGTCGAACAGGCTGTTGATCAGCTCGTCCTTCGCCGGGTAGTGGTAGTACAGGTTGCCGGGGCTGATGCCGAGCTCGGCGGAGATCAGCGTGGTCGACACGTTCGGCTCGCCGAAGCGGTTGAACAGCGCCAGCGTCACCTCGAGGATGCGTTCGGCCGTGCGGCGGGGCGGCTTGCGCGGTTCCTTGGGGGGCGTGGGCATGGGGGGCGGCGGGCGAGGTCTCGGCGGGCAATCTAGCATCAACCCACCGTGCGGCGAATCGGCATCGGCCATAAGTCCGGGCGCTGCCTACAATCCTCCGCTGCATGCCAGCCATCTCATTCCAGAACGTCTCGAAGACCTATATCGGCAAGAGCGGCGCCGTCCACGCGCTCGACGACGTGAGCTTCGACATCCAGCCCGGCGAATTCTTCGGGCTGCTCGGCCCCAACGGCGCCGGCAAGACCACGCTGATCAGCATCCTCGCCGGCCTGGCGCGCGCCAGTGCCGGGCACGTCAAGGTTCTCGGCCACGACGTGGTGAGCGACTACGCCGCGGCCCGTCGCAGCCTGGGCATCGTGCCGCAGGAACTGGTGTTCGACCCGTTCTTCAACGTGCGCGAGGCGCTGCGCATCCAGAGCGGCTACTTCGGTGCCCGCGTCGACAAGAAGGCCAACGACGCCTGGATCGACGAACTCCTGGCGAACCTCGGTCTGGCCGACAAGGCCAACGCCAACATGCGCCAGCTCTCGGGCGGCATGAAGCGCCGCGTGCTCGTTGCACAGGCGCTGGTGCACCGCCCTCCGGTGATCGTCCTCGACGAGCCGACCGCCGGTGTCGACGTGGAACTGCGCCAGACGCTCTGGCAGTTCGTCGCGCGCCTGAACCGCGAAGGGCACACCGTGCTGCTGACGACCCACTACCTCGAAGAGGCCGAAGCGCTGTGCGGCCGGCTGGCGATGCTGAAGCAGGGCCGCGTCGTCGCGCTCGACCGCACGTCCGCGCTGCTGGCCGGCACCGCCAGCACGATGCTGCGCTTCAAGATGGACGCGCCGTTGCCCGCGGCGCTGGGCGCGCAATCGCGCGTCACCGGCCGCATCGTGCAGATCACCGCGCACGATGCGCACGAGGTCGAGACGATCCTTGGCGTGCTGCGCATCGCGGGTTGCCAGCCCGAGGACCTGGAGATCGGCCGCGCCGACCTGGAGGACGTGTTCCTCGAGATCATGAACGGGCCGCCGCGCACCGTGGCGCAGGTGAGGGTTGGGGTATGACGACGTCGACGCTGCTGTCCGGGACGAGCACGCTCCTCTACAAGGAAGTGCTGCGCTTCTGGAAGGTGAGCTTCCAGACGGTCGCCGCCCCGGTGCTGACTGCGATCCTGTACCTGCTGATCTTCGGCCACGTGCTCGAGGACCACGTGAAGGTGTTCGGCAGCGTCGGCTACACGAGCTTCCTGATCCCGGGGCTGGTGATGATGAGCGTGCTGCAGAACGCGTTCGCCAACAGCAGCTCGTCGCTGATCCAGAGCAAGATCACCGGCAACCTGGTCTTCCTGCTGGTCGCGCCGCTGTCGCATTGGGCCTGGTTCCTGGCGTATGTGGGCGCGTCGGTGGTGCGCGGGCTGGTGGTCGGCGCGGGCGTGATGGCCGCGACCGTCTGGTTCGCGCCGCTGCACCTGGCCAACCCGCTGTGGATCGTCGTCTTCGGCATCGCGGGTGCGGCGATGATGGGCGCGCTCGGGCTGATCGCCGGGTTGTGGGCCGAGAAGTTCGACCAGATCGCCGCGTTCCAGAACTTCATCATCATGCCGATGACGTTCCTCTCGGGCGTGTTCTATTCGGTCGGATCGCTGCCGCCGTTCTGGAAGGCGGTGAGCCACCTGAACCCGTTCTTCTACATGATCGACGGGTTCCGGCACGGCTTCTTCGGCGTCAGCGACGCGTCGCCGTGGACCAGCCTCGCGGTCGTCGGCGGCAGCCTCGCCATCGTCTGCGCGGTGTGCCTGCACCTGCTGCGGATCGGCTACAAGATCCGCCACTGATCACTTGTCGTAGATCGTCTCCAGCGACCGGAACCCCTTGACTTCGAGTGGGTTGCCGAACGGGTCCTCGAAGAACATCGTCCACTGCTCGCCGGGCTGACCCTCGAAGCGCAGGCTCGGCGGGACGATGAACGCGACGCCGGCGGCTTGCAGCCGCGCGGCCAGCGCCTGCCAGTCGGCCAGTTCCAGGATCACGCCGAAGTGCGGCATCGGCACCAGGTGCTCGCCGACCCGGCCGGTGCGCGCAGTCGCGAACGGCTCGCCGAGGTGCAGCGAGATCTGGTGACCGAAGAAGTCGTAATCGACCCAGGTCGGCGCGCTGCGGCCCTCCGCGCAGCCGAGCGTCTCGCCGTAGAAGCGGCGCGCAGCGCCGAGTTCGCGCACGTTGAAGGCGAGGTGGAAGATGCTGTTCATGCACCGATTATCGATAATCGGTCCATGAACCATGGCATGCGCAAGGGGCTCACGTCGTACGGCGACGCCGAGTTCTCGCTCTTTCTCCGCAAGGCGTCCATCAAGGCGATGGGCCTGTCGGACGACGCCCTGGCGCGGCCGATCGTCGGCATCGCCAACACCTACAGCGACTACAACGCCTGCCACGGCAACGTGCCCAAGCTGGTCGAGGCCATCAAGCGCGGCGTGATGCTCGCAGGCGGGCTGCCGATGGAGTTCCCGACGATCTCGATCCACGAGTCGTTCGCCTACCCGACCAGCATGTTCCTGCGCAACCTGATGGCGATGGACACCGAGGAGATGCTGCGCGCGCAGCCGATGGACTCGGTGGTGCTGATCGGCGGCTGCGACAAGACCATCCCGGCGCAGATGATGGCCGCGGCCGCGGCCTCGGCCGACGTGCCGGCGGTGTTCGTGCCGGTCGGGCCGATGCTGGTCGGTCATCACAAGGGGGAGGTGCTCGGCGCCTGCACCGACTGCCGGCATCTCTGGGGCGAGCACCGCGGTGGGCGCGTCGACGCGATCGAGATCGAGGCGATCAACGAGCGCCTGGCGCCGACCGCCGGCACCTGCATGGTGATGGGCACGGCCAGCACAATGGCCTGCATCGTCGAGGTGATGGGGCTCGCGCTGCCGCGCTCGGCGACGATTCCCGCGACGCACGCCGACCGCCTGCGCAGCGCCGAGGCCAGCGGCAAGCGGGCGGTCGCGATGGCGATCAGCGGGCATCCGCTGCCCAGCGAGGTGATGACGCCGACCGCGTTCCGCAACGCGCTGATCATCATGCAGGCGATCGGCGGCTCGACCAACGGGCTGATCCACCTGACGGCCGCGGCCGGCCGCCTGCGCATCCCGATCGATCTGGCCGAGGTCGACCGGCTCGGCCGGGAGGTGCCGGTGCTGGTCGACCTGAAGCCCAGCGGCGCGCACTACATGGAGCATTTCCACTGGGCCGGCGGCGTGCCGCGGCTGCTGCACGAGCTGCAGGACCTGCTCGATCTCGACGCGCCGACCGTGATGGGCGGCACCCTGCGCGACTGCATGAACGGCGCCGAGCTCGACCCGGGCCAGCAGGTCATCCGGCCGCGGTTGGCGCCGATCAACGCGCACGGCAGCATGGCGGTGCTGCGCGGCAACCTGGCGCCGCGCGGCGCGATCATCAAGCAGTCGGCCGCGTCGCCGCGCCTGATGAGCCACACCGGCCGTGCGGTCGTGTTCGACTCGGTCGAGGACATGGCGTTGCGCATCGACTCGCCGGATCTCGATGTGACCGCCGACGATGTGCTCGTGCTGCGCAACGCCGGCCCGATCGGCGCGCCGGGCATGCCCGAGGCCGGCTACCTGCCGATCCCGCGCAAGCTCGCGGTGCAGGGCGTGAAGGACATGGTGCGCCTGTCCGATGCGCGCATGAGCGGCACCGCGTTCGGCACGATCGTGCTGCACATGACGCCCGAGGCGGCGATCGGCGGGCCACTGGCGCTGGTGCGCAATGGCGACTCGATCCGGCTCGACGTGGCCGGGCGGACCCTCGAGCTGCTGGTCGACGACGCGGAACTGGCCCGCCGCCGGGCCGCGCTGCCCGCGATCAGCCCGGGCGCGGCGCCGGTGCCCGACCGCGGCTACGCGGCGCTGTTCCACCGCAGCGTGCTGCAGGCGGACCAGGGCTGCGACTTCGATTTCCTGGTCCCCGGGCCGCTGCCCCTAAAATAGCGCCACCATGGCCGACCCCACCCCCGACGACGTCCAGCGATTCATCGCCCAAGGGCTGGCCTGCGACCACATCGACGTCGAGGGCGACGGGCGCCACTTCTTCGCGACCATCGTGTCGGCCGAGTTCGAGGGCACGACCCGCGTGGCCCGCCAGCGCCGCGTCTACCAGGCCCTGGGCGATAGAATGCGCGAGCAAATCCACGCGCTGTCGATGAAGACGCTCACGCCGGCCGAATGGGCCCGTTCCTCCACCGCCGCCGAGCCCGGCGCGGCATCCGCACACCACCACTGACCCCGGCCGCAGGGTTCCTGCGGCTGTCGGCGTGGTGACGGCCAGCCCCGATCCACCTGCGCCGAAGGCCGCGTGAACCCTGGGGCTGCCGAAACCCTATGGACAAACTCCTGATTCGCGGTGGCCACCGGCTCGAAGGCCGCGTCACGATCTCCGGTGCGAAGAACGCGGCGCTGCCCGAACTCTGCGCCGCGCTGCTCAGCGCCGAGCCTGTGACGCTGCGCAATCTGCCGCGCCTGCACGACGTGCGCACGGCGCTGAAACTGCTCGGCAGCCTGGGCGTCGCGATCGACCGCGATCCGGCACACGCCGAGGTCGTGACGCTGAACGCCGCACAGCTCACCTCGCGCGAGGCCTCGTACGAACTCGTGAAGACGATGCGCGCGTCGATCCTCGTGCTCGGTCCGCTGCTCGCGCGCTTCGGCGAAGCGCGCGTCTCGCTGCCCGGCGGCTGCGCGATCGGCTCGCGGCCGGTCGACCAGCACATCAAGGGCCTGCAGGCAATGGGCGCGGAGATCACCGTCGAGCACGGCTACATCGTCGCGAAGGCCGCGCGCCTGAAGGGCGCGCGCATCACGACCGACATGGTCACCGTGACCGGCACCGAGAACCTGCTGATGGCCGCGACGCTCGCCGACGGCGAAACCATCCTCGAGAACGCGGCGCAGGAGCCCGAGATCCCCGACCTGGCCGAACTGCTGATCGCGATGGGCGCAAAGATCGAAGGGCATAGCACCAGCCGCATCCGCATCGAGGGCGTCGAGCGCCTGCACGGCGCCACGCACACGGTGATCCCCGACCGGATCGAGACCGGCACCTTCCTGTGCGCCGTGGCGGCCGCGGGCGGCGACGTGCGACTCGAGCGTGCGCATGCCGGCCACCTGGAAACCGCGATCGAGAAATTGCGCGAGGCGGGGGCGCAGATCGAAGTCGGCAGCGACTGGATCCGCGTGCGCAGCACAGGGCGGCTCAGGCCGGTCAGCTTCCGCACCAGCGAATACCCCGCGTTCCCGACCGACATGCAGGCCCAGTTCATGGCGCTCAACTGCATCGCCGAGGGCACGTCGGTCGTCACCGAGACGATCTTCGAGAACCGCTTCATGCACGTCAACGAACTGGTGCGGCTGGGCGCGAAGATCGAGGTCGACGGCCACACCGCGGTGGTGCAGGGCGTGCCGCAACTGTCCGGCGCCACCGTGATGGCGACGGACCTGCGCGCGTCCGCGAGCCTCGTGATCGCGGGCCTCGTGGCCGATGGCGAGACCGTCGTCGACCGCATCTATCACCTGGACCGTGGCTACGACCAGATGGAAGCGAAACTGCGCGCGATCGGCGCGGACATCGAGCGCACGTCATGAGCAGCGACATGATCACCTTCGCATTGCCCAAGGGCCGCATCTTCGACGAGATCGTCCCGCTGCTGAAGGCCGCAGGCATCGAGGTGGCCGAGGACCCCGAGAAGACGCGCAAGCTGATCGTCGGCACCAGCCGGCCCGACGTGCGGCTCGTGCTGGTGCGCGCCTCCGACGTGCCGACCTACGTGCAGCACGGCGGTGCCGACCTGGGCGTCGTTGGCAAGGACACCTTGCTCGAGCACGGCGGCGCGGGCCTTTACCAGCCGCTCGACCTGAACATCGCCAAGTGCCGGATGAGCGTGGCGGTCCGGGCCGACTTCGATTACGCGGCCGCGGTCAAGCAGGGCTCGCGGATCCGGGTCGCGACCAAGTACACGCAGATCGCACGCGATCACTTCGCCAACAAGGGCGTGCACGTCGACTTGATCAAGCTGTACGGTTCGATGGAGCTGGCGCCGCTGACCGGCCTGGCCGACGCGATCGTCGACCTGGTGTCGACCGGCAGCACGCTGCGCGCGAACCACCTGGTGGAGGTCGAGCACATCATGAACATCTCGTCCCGGTTGATCGTCAACCAGGCCGCGCTGAAGCTCAAGCGCGCATCCGTCCGCGCGATCATCGATGCGTTCGAGCGCGCGGTGGGGCCGTTGCCATGAGCGCCGTGAACATCCGCCTGCTCGACACGACCGCGGCCGACTTCGAGCCGGCGTTCCAGCGCGTGCTGCACTGGTCGGCCGAGACCGACGACGCGATCGAGCAGCGCGTCGCGGCCATCCTCGCCGACGTGCGCGCCCGCGGCGACGCGGCGGTGCTCGAATACACCGCTCGCTTCGACGGCGTGTCGGCCACCAGTGTCGCCGCGCTCGAGATCCCGCGTGCCGAACTGCTCGCCGCGCTGAACGCGATCCCCGCCGCGCAGCGCGATGCACTCGAGGCCGCCGCGCAGCGGGTGCGCAGCTACCACGAGCGCCAGCTCGAAGCCTCGGGCCGCTCGTGGAGCTACCGCGACGACGACGGCACGCTGCTCGGCCAGAAGGTCACGCCGCTCGACCGCGTCGGCATCTACGTGCCGGGCGGCAAGGCGACCTACCCGTCGAGCGTGCTGATGAACGCGCTGCCCGCGAAAGTGGCCGGCGTCGGCGAGATCGTGATGACCGTGCCGACGCCCAAGGGCGAGCGCAACGCGATGGTGCTGGCCGCCGCGGCGATCGCCGGCGTCGACCGCGCCTTCACGATCGGCGGCGCGCAAGCGGTGGGCGCGCTGGCCTACGGCACCGCGACCGTTCCGGCGGTGCACAAGATCACCGGCCCCGGCAACGCGTATGTCGCGAGTGCGAAGCGGCGCGTGTTCGGCGTGGTCGGCATCGACATGATCGCCGGCCCGAGCGAGATCCTGGTGCTGGCCGACGGCACGACGCCGCCCGACTGGGTCGCGATGGACCTGTTCAGCCAGGCCGAGCACGACGAACTGGCGCAGAGCATCCTGCTGTGTCCGGACGCCGCCTACATCGCGCAGGTGAAGGCGGCGATCGATCGCTTGCTCGACGGGATGCCGCGCAAGGACGTGATCCGCGCATCGCTGGAGGGCCGCGGCGCGCTGATCAGGACGCGCAGCATGGAGGAGGCCTGCGACATCAGCAACCGCATCGCGCCCGAGCACCTCGAGGTCAGCTCGCGCGACCCGCACCGCTGGGAGCCGCTGCTGCGCCACGCCGGCGCGATTTTCCTCGGCGCCTTCACCAGCGAAAGCCTGGGCGACTACTGCGCCGGCCCGAACCACGTGCTGCCGACGTCCGGCACCGCGCGCTTCTCGTCGCCGCTGGGCGTGTACGACTTCCAGAAGCGCAGCAGCCTGATCGAAGTGAGCGAGGCCGGCGCGCAGCAGCTCGGCCCGATCGCCGCCGAACTGGCGTACGGCGAGGGGCTGCAAGCCCACGCGCGCGCCGCCGAAATGCGCTTGAGGCGTTGACACGAAGTTCGTGCAGCACGAAAATAGTGTTTATGAAGAACGTGACCGTGACAATGGAAGACAGCGTGGCCGATTGGGCTCGCATCGAGGCCGCGCGCCGCAACACCAGCGTCTCGCGCCTGGTCGGCGAGATGCTGGCAGAGAAGATGCGGCATGACGATGCCTACGAGCGTGCGATGAACGAATGGCTCAGCCGTGACCGCACCTGGAAGTCCGACGGCCGCCCCTATCCCCTGCGAGACGAGATCCATGACCGCGGTCTTCGTTGACACCAATGTCTTGATCTACAGCGAAGACGGTGCCGATCCTGCCAAGCAGGTAAGCGCCGTCGAGTGGCTGCAGGTCCTGTGGACGAGGCGCTCCGGGCGCCTGAGCGCGCAGGTGTTGAACGAGTTCTACGTCAACGTGACGAAAAAGCTCAAACCTGCGATGGCGGCGGGCGACGCGCGGGCGGAGGTGCGCCGCTACCAGCGCTGGCAGCCGTGGGTACCGGACCACGCCACGGTCGAGACGGCCTGGGCGGTCGAGAGCCGCTTCGGCTTCAGCTACTGGAATTCGCTGATCGTCGCCTCCGCCAAGGCCCAAGGTTGCCGCTACCTGCTGACCGAAGACCTGCAACACGAACAGACGATCGACAGCGTGCAGATCCTCAATCCCTTTCTTGTCGGGCCCGACGTGCTCGACGCCCCTGCCGCATGAGTTCCCTTCAGCACCGGATCGACCGCGTCATCCGCCAGGACATCCAGTCGATGCACGCCTATGCGATCCAGGACAGCACCGGCCTGGTCAAACTGGACGCGATGGAGAACCCGTTTCGCCTGCCCGAGCCGCTGCAGCGCGAACTGGGCGAGCGGCTGGGCCAGGTCGCGATCAACCGCTATCCGGTGGTGTGCGTGGCCGACGTGATCGCCGCGCTCTCGGCCTACGTCAAGTTGCCTGCCGGCTGCAAGCTGATGCTGGGCAACGGGTCCGATGAGCTGATCTCGCTGCTGGCGATGGCGTGCGACCTGCCCGGGGCGAAGATCCTCGCGCCGCTGCCGGGCTTCGTGATGTACGGCATGTCGGCCAAGTTGCAGGGCCTGGGGTTCATCGGCGTGCCGACCACCGCGAGCTTCGAACTCGACGAGGCCGCGATGCTCGCGGCAATCGAGACGCATCGCCCGGCGATCACCTACCTGGCTTACCCGAACAACCCGACCGCAAACCTGTTCGACGCCGGTGCCGTCGAGCGCATCGTCACCGCCGTCGGCCGGCAGGACGGCCTGGTCGTGATGGACGAGGCGTACCAGCCGTTCTCGTCGCGCACCTGGATGGACAAGGTGGCGCAGCACGAGCATGTGCTGGTGATGCGCACACTCAGCAAGTTCGGCCTGGCCGGGGTGCGCCTGGGCTACCTGGTCGGCGCGGCGGCGTTGATCGACGAGATCGACAAGGTCCGCCCGCCCTACAACATCAGCGCGCTCAACGCCGAGGCGACGCTGTTCGCGCTCGAGCACGCCGCCGAGTTCGCCGCGCAGGCCGAGGTGCTGCGCACCGAGCGCGCCGAGCTGTTGCGCGTGCTGGCCGAGCTGCCGGGCGCGCAGCCGTTCCCGAGCGAGGCGAACATGATCCTGGTGCGCGTGCCCGATTCGAAGCGCGCGTTCGAGGGCATGAAGGCTCGCGGCGTGCTGGTCAAGAACATCGAAGGGCTGCACCCGTTGTTGAAGAACTGCCTGCGCCTGACGGTGGGCACGCCCAAGGAAAACATGCTGATGATCGACGCGCTGAAAGCGAGCCTGTGATGACCGAACCGACCGCTCCCCGCCTGGCGGAATTCGTCCGCAACACCAACGAGACGCAGATCCGCGTCGCGCTGAACCTGGACGGCACCGGTGCCGCCAGTTTCTCGACCGGCATCGGCTTCTTCGACCACATGCTGGACCAGATCGCCCGCCACGGCCTGATCGATCTGGACATCGAGGCCAAGGGCGACCTGCACATCGACGGCCACCACACCGTCGAGGACGTGGGCATCACGCTCGGCCAGGCCATGGCCAAGGCGGTCGGCGACAAGAAGGGCCTGCGGCGCTACGGCCACGCGTACGTGCCGCTCGACGAGGCGCTGTCGCGCGTCGTGATCGACTTCTCCGGCCGGCCGGGCCTGCACATGCGGGTCGACTTCAAGAGCGGCATGATCGGCGCGCTCGACACCCAGCTGGTCTACGAGTTCTTCCAGGGTTTCTCGAACCACGCCGGCGTGACGCTGCACATCGACAACCTGCACGGCGACAACGCGCACCACCAATGCGAGACGATCTTCAAGGCCTTTGCGCGCGCGCTGCGCATGGCGCTGGAGATCGATCCGCGCGCGGCGGGTGTGATCCCGTCGACCAAGGGGTCGCTCTGACATGAAGCGTACCGTCGCCGTGGTCGACTACGGCATGGGCAACCTGCGCTCGGTGTCGCAGGCGGTCATGCACGTGGCGCGCGACACCGACTTCGAGGTGATCGTCACGTCGAACCCCGACGAGGTCCTCGCCGCCGAGCGCATCGTGCTGCCCGGACAGGGCGCGATGCCCGACTGCATGAGCGAACTGCGCCGCTCCGGCCTGCGGGAAGCTGTGCTGCACGCGGCAGCCAACAAGCCGCTGATGGGCGTGTGCGTCGGCATGCAGATGCTGCTGACCACCAGCGACGAAGGTCCTGCTGGGGGGACCCCGGGCCTGGACCTGATCCCCGGTGGCGTGCACCGCTTTCACCTCGACGGGCAACTTCAGCCCGACGGCAGCCGCTACAAGGTGCCGCAGATGGGCTGGAACCGCGTTCTGCAGGTGCGGCCGCACTCGATCTGGGAGGGCGTGCCCGACGGCGCGTACTTCTATTTCGTCCACAGCTTCTACGCGCGCCCGTCCGACCCGCGCCACAGCGCGGGGGAAACCGACTACGGAACGCGCTTTACCTGTGCGCTGGCGCGAGATAACATTTTCGCGACCCAGTTCCACCCCGAAAAGAGCGCCGACCACGGCTTGGCGCTCTACCGCAACTTCCTCCACTGGACTCCCTGAGCGCGTTTTCTGCCTCGCCCCGGCCATGCTGTTGATTCCCGCGATTGACCTGAAAGACGGTCACTGTGTCCGCCTCAAGCAGGGCGACATGAACGACTCCACCACCTTCAGCGAGGACCCGGCACGCATGGCGCGGCGCTGGGTCGACGCCGGCGCGCGCCGCCTGCACCTCGTCGACCTGAACGGTGCCTTCGCCGGCAAACCGGTCAACGAGGGCGCGATCAAGGCGATCCTCGCCGAGGTCGGCGACGAGATCCCGGTGCAGCTGGGTGGCGGCATCCGCGACCTCGACACGATCGAGCGCTACCTGGACGACGGGTTGAGCTTCATCATCATCGGCACCGCCGCAGTGAAGAACCCGGGCTTCCTGCGTGACGCGTGTTCCGCGTTCGGCGGCCACATCATCGTCGGCCTCGACGCGAAGGACGGCAAGGTCGCGACCGACGGCTGGAGCAAGTTGACCGGCCACGAGGTCGTCGACCTGGCGAAGAAGTTCCAGGACTACGGCGTCGAGGGCGTGATCTACACCGACATCGGCCGCGACGGCATGCTCAGTGGCATCAACATCGACGCGACCGTCAAGCTCGCGCAGGCGCTGACCATTCCCGTGATCGCCTCGGGCGGCCTGAGCAACATCGCCGACATCGAGCAACTGTGCGCGGTAGAGGACCAGGGCGTCGAAGGCGTGATCTGCGGCCGTGCGATCTACAGCGGCGATCTCGACTTCGCTGCTGCGCAGAGCCGCGCCGACGAGCTCAACGGCGCCTGAGCGCGATGCTCGAAGGCCCACGAGGCAAGCCCTGACATGCTTGCCAAGCGCATCATCCCCTGCCTGGACGTGACCGGCGGCCGTGTCGTCAAGGGCGTCAACTTCGTCGAGCTGCGCGATGCCGGCGACCCGGTCGAGATCGCCGCGCGCTACAACGACCAGGGCGCGGACGAGCTGACCTTCCTCGACATCACCGCCACCAGCGACGGGCGCGACCTGATCCTGCACATCATCGAGGCGGTCGCGTCGCAAGTGTTCATCCCGCTGACGGTGGGCGGCGGTGTGCGCACCGTGGCGGACGTGCGGCGGCTGTTGAACGCGGGCGCCGACAAGGTCAGCTTCAATTCCGCGGCGATCGCCGACCCGCAGGTCATCCACGACGCCTCGGCCAAGTACGGCGCGCAATGCATCGTCGTCGCGATCGACGCCAAGGCACGTGCCGATCGCAGCGGCTGGGACGTCTATTCCCATGGCGGTCGCAAGAACACCGGGCTCGACGCCGTCGAGTGGGCGAAACGGATGACCGCGCAGGGCGCGGGCGAGATCCTGCTGACCAGCATGGACCGCGACGGCACCAAGATAGGCTTCGACCTGGCGCTGACCCGCGCCGTCAGCGACGCGGTCAGCGTGCCGGTGATCGCCTCGGGCGGCGTAGGCGCGCTCGAGCACCTGTCCGAGGGCATCCGCATCGGCGGTGCCGACGCGGTGCTTGCCGCGAGCATCTTCCACTACGGCGAGTTCAGCGTCGGTCAGGCCAAGGCGCTGATGGCACGCGACGGCATTCCGGTTCGAACATGACGGCCGCCGCACGGCGCAGTGAAGTGCGCCTGATCGGCGGCCAGTGGAAGCGCAGCAAGCTGCCCGTGGCCGATGCGCCGGGGCTGCGCCCCACGCCGGACCGCGTGCGCGAGACCCTGTTCAACTGGCTCGGCCAGGACCTGGGCGGCTGGCGCTGTCTCGACGCGTTCGCCGGTTCCGGTGCGCTCGGCTTCGAGGCCGCTTCGCGCGGTGCGTCGAATGTCGTGCTGCTCGAACGCGACCGCCGGCTCGCCGCCGCGCTGACCGCTTCCAAGCTGCGCCTGAAGGCCGACGCGCTGCGCATCGAGAACGTCGATGCGCTCGCGTGGATGGCGCGCTGCCCGCCGGATTCGTTCGAGCTCGTGTTCATCGACCCGCCGTTCGATCTGCCGTTGGTCGAGCCGTCGCTGGCGTTGGCGCAGCGTCTGGTGGCGCCCGATGGCTTCGTCTATGTCGAGGCGGGGCAGGGGATCTCCCCGCGGGCCGGACTGAAAGTGCACCGCCAGGGCCGTGCCGGCGCCGTGCATTTCCACCTGTTGCAGCGAACCGACTCGGCCTGAATCGGCCCGGCTACACTGCGGCCGGAACCAACCGCCGGGAGCGCCCCTTGACCTCCGTGACGAAACTGACTGCCGTCTACCCGGGCACTTTCGATCCGATGACGCTCGGTCACGAAGACCTGATGCGCCGCGCCAGCCGGTTGTTCGAGCGCCTGATCGTCGCGGTCGCCGCGGGTCACCACAAACGCACGATGTTCACGATCGCCGAACGGCTCGACATCGCGACCGAACTGGCCGCCAAGTACCCGAACGTCGAGGTGATGGCGTTCCGCGGCCTGCTGCGCGATTTCGTCGTCGGCAACGAAGGCAAGGTCGTGGTGCGCGGGCTGCGCGCCGTCAGCGACTTCGAATACGAATTCCAGATGGCCGGGATGAACCGCCAGCTGATGCCCGAAGTCGAGACCGTGTTCCTCACGCCCGGCGACCGCTACCAGTTCGTGTCGGGCACCTTCGTGCGCGAGATTGCCACCTTGGGCGGTGATGTCTCCAAGTTCGTGTCACCCTCGGTGCTGAGTCGCCTGCATCAACGCGTCAAGGCGACCGAGGACTGAGCGAGACGCTCCACCATGGCCCTGCTGATCACCGACGAATGCATCAACTGTGATGTCTGCGAACCCGAGTGCCCGAACCAGGCGATCTCGATGGGCGTGGACTTCTATCAGATCGATCCGGCCAAGTGCACGGAGTGCGTCGGCCATTTCGACGAGCCCCAGTGCGTGCAGGTCTGCCCGGTCGATTGCATCCCGGTGAACCCGGAACACGTGGAATCCCAAGAGACGCTGTGGCAGAAGTACCGCCGGCTGCAGGCCGCGGCCACGGCGGGCTGACCTGCCTCAGGCGCCGTTGCGGCGCGCGCGCGGCGCGGGCTCGATGACGAGCTCCTCGACGGGCTGAAACGGCGCTTTCGCCAGGCGCTTGCCCTTCTTCTTGTGCTGGACGGTCGGCGTGACCAGCGCGACCTGACGGACCGACGGTGCGCCGCCGAGGTTCGACGCGCCGGCGGGGCGCGCGTCGCGCGCTTGCGCCAATCGATCGCGGCGCATGTCGTCGGCAAGGCGCCTTTCATCGACCGCCACGCGTCGTGCTTCTGCCTGCTGCGACGCGGTGCGCGAGTCGTCGATGTCCACGGCGCGCCCTTGTACGCAAGCCACCTGGGAGTACGTGTTGCCGCAGCGGTAGACCGTTTGCGAGAGCGCAGGCGTGACGGCGAACGCGACGAGCAGGGCAATGGCGAGCGGCTTCATTCGTCTTTCTCCTTCGGTGGTTCCGACGCGGGAGCGCGCGGCGGCTTGGGCCGCGGCGGCTTGGCGTGCACCTTCATCAGCGCGCGGTCCATGTCGCCGGCAAACAGCAAATCGAGCGCGGTCAGCGCCTGCTCGATCGACTTGTCGATCGCTTCGCGGTGATCGGCCATCGGCTTGCGCAGCACGTAGTTGACGACCTCGGCCTTCACGCCCGGATGACCGATGCCCAGCCGCAGCCGCCAGAAATCGGCACTGCCGAGCTGGGCCTGGATGTCCTTCAGCCCGTTGTGGCCGGCGTGACTGCCGCCGAACTTCATCTTCACCTGGCCAGGCAGCAGATCGAGCTCGTCGTGCGCGACCAGGATCTCGGCCGGCGCGATCTTGAAGAAGCGCGCCAGGGCGCCAACCGACTTGCCGGACAGGTTCATGAAGGTCATCGGCTCGAGCAACCAGACCGGCCCGTCGGGCCGGTTCACGCGCGCCGCGAGGCCGAAGTAGCTGCGCTCCGGAACCAGGTTCGCCTTCAGCTCGCGCGCGACCGCATCGATGAACCAGAAGCCCGCGTTGTGGCGGGTGTCTTCGTATTCAGGGCCGGGGTTGCCGAGGCCAACAAGGAGTCGAATCATGGTGCGGATTATCGAATGGGGCAGGCGAAAAAAAGCCCCACCGAGGTGGGGCCGCGTATCACCCTGACGGGTGCGCTCGCTCTTACTTCTTGTTTTGCTTTTCGGTCTTCTTGGCCTTGCTCTTCTCGGCCGGCGCGGCGGTCACGACGGGTGCCACGATCTCTTCTTCAGCGGCTTGCGCCACGGCCGAGACGATCACCGGGTTCGGCTTGCCTTGCGTCATCACCTTGATGCCGGCGGGCAGCTTGATGTCGTTGACGTGCAGGGTCTGGCCCTTGGTCAGCTCGGCCAGGTCGATCGTCAGGAACTCGGGCAGCTGCGAAGCCAGGCACGAGATGCGCAGCTCGGTCGCGACGTGGTTGACGACGTTGCTGTCGATCTTGACGGCCGGCGAGTTTTCTTCGTTGATGAAGTGCAGCGGCACCTTCTTGACGATCTTGGTCGTCGCATCGACGCGCTGGAAGTCGACGTGCAGCACGATCGGTCGGAACGGGTGCATCTGGTAGTCGCGCAGCAGGACCTGCTCGGTCTTGCCGCCGAGGTCCATCTCGAGCAGCGACGAGTGGAACGCTTCCTTCTTCAGTGCGAAGAAGAGGGCGTTGTGATCGAGCTCGATCATGGCCGGAGTGCCCGCGCCATAGACGATGCCCGGAACCTTTTGCGCATTGCGCAGGCGGCGGCTCGCTCCGGTCCCCTGCAACGTGCGCTCGTAAGCGGTGAATTTCATTGATAGCTCCAAATGTGAAGGCCCGCGACCAGGTCCTTCGTAAAACGCGCGGCCAACCGGCCACGCGACGCGGGGGCGAACCCCCTTGTTCTGCTAGAAGTTCGAGTTCTGTTCGGCGAACAGCGACGTGACGGATTCGCCGTCCGAGATGCGGCGGATCGTCTCGGCGAACAGGAAGGCCACCGACAGCTGGCGTACCTTCGGGCAGCTCTTGACGTCGTCGTTCTGCGGGATCGTGTTGGTGATCACGACCTCGTCGAGCTGCGAATTCTTGATGCGCTCGACCGCCGGGCCCGAGAACACGGCGTGGGTGCAGTACGCGAACACGCGCTTCGCGCCACGTTCCTTCAGCACCTCGGCCGCCTTGACCAACGTGCCGGCGGTGTCGGTCATGTCGTCCATGATGACGCAGGTGCGGCCGTCGATCTCGCCAATGACGTGCATCACTTCCGAGACGTTCGCCTTCGGGCGGCGCTTGTCGATGATCGCCAGGTCGCAGTTCAGCTGCTTGGCCAGCGCACGGGCGCGGACCACGCCGCCCACGTCCGGCGAGACGACCACCAGGTCGTCGTAGCGCTTGCTTTGCAGGTCGGACAGCAGCACCGGCGACGCGTAGATGTTGTCGACCGGGATGTTGAAGAAGCCCTGGATCTGGTCGGCGTGCAGGTCCATCGTCAGCAGACGTTCGACGCCGACGGCCTCGAGCATGTTGGCCACGACCTTGGCGCTGATCGGCACGCGTGTAGAGCGCGGCCGGCGGTCCTGGCGGGCATAGCCGTAGTACGGGATCACGGCGGTGACGCGGCGCGCCGAGGCGCGCCGCAGTGCATCGACCATGATGCACAACTCCATCAGGTTCTCGTTGGTCGGCGCGCAGGTCGGCTGGACAACGAAGATGTCGCGGGCGCGGACGTTCTGCTGGATCTCGCAGTCGACTTCGCCGTCGGAGAAGCGGCCCACGCGGGCCTTGCCGAGTTCGACGCCGAGGTGGGTCGCGATCTCCTGCGCCAGCGCAGGATTCGCATTCCCGGTGAACAGCAAGGTGTTGAACAGCACGTTAGTCATCCCGGGATTCACGAACGCCCGGGGTGCCGGGACCAAGCCACCCGGCCGTGCCGGGATCAGAACCGCCCGGTGCTGCCGGGCTCAAAACGTTTGGCAGGGGAAGAAGGATTCGAACCTTCGCATGTCGGAATCAAAATCCGATGCCTTAACCAACTTGGCGACTCCCCTACACAGGTCGGCAGAATCGCTCCTGCCCACCGCAACTGCTTCAGTCCGCGGCCCACCCGACGAGCGGGTGTTCATCGAGGCTGCGGCACATCCTGCCGGTCCACCCCGCCGCCAGCGCCGGCATTTCTGCCGAGGGTTGTGCGCCCGTGCCCGCTCTCGCGAACACCGCACTGCCCGAACCCGTCATGCGGCTGTTGCCGAACTGCTGCTGCAATATCGACGCCGCCTGAACCACCTGCGCGCATTCTGCCTCCGCTGCTGCCTGCAGGTCGTTGGCCCCGTAACCGGGTTCCAGGTAGCCCTGCGGGGCGTTTCCAGCGAAGCTTTCAAGTATAGCAGCTTCGGGGCGACGAACCAGCAGCGGGCTGGCAAAAATGGCACGGGTTTCGATCGCCGCAGGCGGCTTGACGACGGCCAGCCACTGCGCGGGGACGGCGACGGGCGTCAGGCGCTCGCCAATGCCTTCGGCCAGCGCGTTGTGCCCACCGACGAAGAAGGGCACGTCGGCGCCGAGCTTCAGGGCCAGCCCGAGCAGTCGCTTGCGGGGCCAATCCAGCTGCCACAGGCGGTTCAACACGAGCAGCGTCGAGGCGGCGTCGGAGCTGCCGCCGCCCATGCCCGCGCCCCACGGCACCGACTTCGCGATCGAGATGTCCGCGCCGAATTCGGCACCGCTCTCGGCCTGCAGCAGCCGCGCGGCGCGCAGGCACAGGTCGTCCTCCGGCAGCGCAGCGCCCAGGTCGTGGCGTGCCAGCCGGCCGTCGGTGCGGCGCTCGATGTGCAGCGTGTCGCCCCAGTCGATCAGCACGAACAGCGACTGCAGCAAGTGGTAGCCGTCGGCGCGGCGCCCGACGACGTGCAGGAACAGGTTCAGCTTCGCCGGCGCGGCGATGTCGTAGAACGCCGTCACGCTCACGGCTTCTCCAGGCGCGCGCGCACCGTCACCTGCGGTGCGCGTTCGCGCCGCGCGACGACCCAGCCTTCGTCGAAGCGGGCGAGGTCCACCGCCCAGCCGAGTTGTGCGAACCCGCTCGAGGTGGCGCCGGCCGTGCTCGGCGCGCCAGGCCAGGGCCGGCCGCGCAGCCAGTCGAACAGGGCGGCCAGCGGCACGCTCTCGCCGAGCACCTCGCGGGTCAGTTCGTCGAGATCGGCGAACCGCCGCTCGCCTTGCGGCGTGCTGAGCACCACCGCACCCGGCGCCCAGCGTGCCTGGGCGACCGTGCTGCCCAGCGGCGTCGTGAGGTTCAGGCGCCCGGCGCTCGAACTGCCCTGCAACTCGAAGGCGGCATTCTCGGCGCGGGCCGGCGTGTTGTCGCCGGCCTCCACGCGCACCGCGAGCCGACCCGACAACGTGTCGCCGGCCGGCGGCGCCAGCTGCGAGACCGATGCGCACCCCGCCATCAGCAGCGCCATCGCCAGCGCCGCGCCCCGGACGCGCCAGTTCACAATCCGACGCGCAGCCGCGCCAGGGTCTCGCGCAGCACCTCGTTGTTGGCGTCGCGCTTGCGGCCCTCGGCGAAGATGCGGCGCGCCTCGTCGGTCTGGCCGTTGACCCACAGCACCTCGCCGAGGTGCGCGGCAATCTCGGCATCGGGCTGGCCGCGATACGCCTCGCGCAGCAGGCGCACCGCTTCGTCGCGGTTGCCCAGGCGGTACTCGACCCAGCCCAGGCTGTCCGTGATCGACGGTTCGCCCGGGCTCAGCTCCAGCGCCTTCTTGATCAGCGTGCGCGCCTCGGGCAGGCGCACGTTGCGCTCGGCGAGCGAATAGCCGAGCGCGTTGTAGGCGTGCTGATGGTCCGGCTTGAGCTCGATCACCCGGCGCAGCAGGCGCTCCATGTCGGCCAAGCGATTGAGCTTCTCGGCCATCATCGACTGCTCGTAGATCAGGTCGACATCGTCCGGGAACTTCTTGTTGCCCTGCGCCAGCACGTCGTTCGCATCGCGCCAGAGCTTGGCGTCGCGCAGCACCTGCGCCTCGGCCAGCACCTTGCCGCGCGCGTCCTCCGGCGTCTTCTCCGGCAGGCGGCGGATCAGCTCGCGCGCTTGCGCGACCTTGCCTTCGCGCGCCAGCAGCGACGCCCGCCGCGCCTGCACCTCGAGCGCGCGCTTCGGGTTGTCGATCTTCGCGAGCCAGGCTTCGGCGTCCTTGAAGTCCTTGCGCTGATCGGCGGCCTGCGAGAGCAGCAGGTAACCGCGGGTCAACGCCTCTTCCTTCGAGGCGGGCGGCGGATCATCGCCATCGTCCCTGGTCGCGGCGGCGGCCGCGGTGTCGGTGGCCGGCATGTCGGAGGCCTGGATCAGCTCGACGTACTTGGTCAGCGCAGCCGTGGCGGCTTCCGGCTCGCGCAGTTGAACGTGCAGTGCGCCGAGCGTGAGCCAGGCCTGCGGCAGCGTCGGCGAGTTGCGGGTCAGCGTCTCGAGCTCGGCGGTGGCCTCCACCAGCCGCTGCGAGCCGAGCAGCGTGCGCACGTAGATCAGGCGCACCGCATTGCTGTCCGGCTTGGCTGCCAGGTGGTCCTTGACGATCTCCTCGGCGGCCGGCGTGCCCGGCAGCATTTCCAGCGCGAGCCCGGCCGGCGCTTCGGCGCTGCGGTCCATCTCGTGCGCGCTCTTGGCCAGCGCGAGCGCCTTCTCGCCGTTGATTGCGCCGAGCCAGCCGCGACCGATGGCCACACGCACCGCGACGCGCGTCTCCGGCAGGTCGGCATACGGCAGCAGCACCTGCTCGATGATCTGCGCCGCCTGCGTGCGGTCGCTGCTGCGCGCGAGGAAGCGCGGCAGCGCGTTCATCAGCACCGAACGTTGATCCACCGGCGTCGCCGCGATCAGCGCCTGCAGCGGCTCCACCACGTCCGCGGTGCGGTTCAACTGCACCAGCAACTGGACCTGGAAGCGCAGCGCGTCGAGCGAATCCGGCGCCGCCTGGCGCCATGCGCGCACTGCCACCAGGGCCTCGTCGCCGGCGCGGGCCTGCAGCGCGATTTCGGTGGCGCGGCGGAACAGCTGCTCGTCCTTGGTGCGACGGGCGGCGTCGAGGATCAGCTGATACGCGGCCGCCGGATCGCCTTCACGCAGTTCGATCTCGCCGATCAGCAACTGCTGGAACAGCGGCGCGTTGAGGGCCGAGTTTTGCACCTTCGATGCGGGCTCCGCGACCTGCGCCTGGGCCGCCGAGGCGGAGATCAGCAGCGCGGCCAGCAGCGACGACAGCGCCGGTGCGCGAGGGTTGGACGAAGGCATGGAAGTGCTCCTGAAGCTGCGTTTCATTCTAGGTGGGCAGGGTGCGACTGCCGCAGGCCCCGATAATTCCCCGCATGCCCGAACTGCCCGAAGTCGAGGTCACCCGCCTGAGCTTTGCCGAGCGCATCCGCGGTGCCCGGGTCGAGGCGGTGCGCCTGGGCAAGCCGCTGCGCTGGCCGCTCGGCTGTCCGCCGGAGACGCTGGTCTCTCAGGCCGTCGGCGAGGTGTCGCGGCGGGGTAAATATTTGTGGCTGCCGCTCGAACGCGGCGGGCTGCTGATGCACCTGGGCATGTCGGGATCGCTCGCCTTCCACTCCGTCGTCGGTACGCCGGGGCCGCACGACCACTTCGACCTCGTCACCGCGCGCGGCACGCTGCGGCTGACCGACCCGCGCCGCTTCGGCGCCGTCGTCTGGTCGCCGGCGCTCGACGCGGGCCCGGCCGCCACGCTGCTCGCCGGGCTCGGGCTGGAGCCGTTCGATCCGGCTTTCGACGGCGCCCACCTGCACGCCGCGCTGCGCGGCCGCCGCGGGGCCATCAAGCAGGCGCTGCTGGGTGGCGCGATCGTCGTCGGTGCCGGCAACATCTACGCCTGCGAGGCCTTGTTCGAGGCGGGCATCGATCCGCGCGCGCGCAGCGATCGAATCAGCCGCCCGCGCTGCGACCGGCTCGCGCAGGCCGTGCGCGACACGCTCGCCCGCGCGCTCGACCTCGGCGGCTCGACGCTGCGCAACTTCAGCGACGCGCACGGCATGGCTGGCCAGTTCCAGCTGCATGCGCGGGTCTACGGGCGGGAAGGCCAGCCTTGCGTGCGTTGCAACGGCACCATACGGCGCATCGTTCAGGGCCAGCGCGCGACGTTTTTCTGCCCCGGCTGCCAGCGCCGCTAGTCACAATTGAGCAAAGATTCGCGGTTTGCAGCGAACGCCGTGGTGAGCAGATGTTTCCCCCGGTTGCGCGGATACCCCCTGCGCTACCATGGCCGCCCATCGGAGCTCTGCCCAGCCAAACGCCCATGACGCCTTCGTTCGCGATCAGCCTCGACGCCCTCAGCGGCTGGCGCATGACGCTCGGCCGGCGGCTCGACGATGTGTCTCGCTACCTGGCCGATCACGACATGGTCGATGCGCAGGCGGCGGTGCAGCTCGGTGCGCTGGGCGAGCGCCTGGCGAGCGAGAAGCTCGTGGTCGCATTCGTCGCCGAGTTCTCGCGCGGCAAGTCCGAGCTGATCAATGCGATCTTCTTCGCCGACACCGGCCGGCGCGTGCTCCCGGCGACGCCGGGCCGCACCACGATGTGCCCGGTCGAACTGGCGTGGAACGGCGAGGAGAACGCGGCGCTGATGCTGCTGCCGATCGAGACCCGGCTCGAGGGCCTTTCGCTCGCCGAGTTGCGCACGCAACGCCGTGCGTGGACGGTGCGTCCGCTGGAGATCAGCGACCCCGAGCGCCTGGCCGAATCGCTGCAGGAAGTGACGCGCACGCGCTGGGTCACCCGCGACCGCGCACGCGAACTCGGCTTCTGGGACGACGATCACCCCGACGACAACCCGCCGGTCGACGACGCCGGCCGCGTCGAGGTGCCGGCCTGGCGCCACGCGCTGATCAACTATCCGCATCCGTTGCTCAAGCAGGGCTTGGTCGTGCTCGACACGCCGGGCCTCAACGCGATCGGTGCGGAGCCCGAGCTGACGCTGAGCCTGCTGCCGAGCGCGCACGCCACCGTCTTCATCCTGGGTGCCGACACCGGTGTGACCAAGTCCGATCTCGGCGTCTGGCGCGATCACCTCGGCACGCATGCGCCGGCCCGCTTCGTCGTGCTGAACAAGATCGACGCGCTGCGCGACCCGCTCGCGACCGAGCAGCAGATCGATCTGCAGATCGTCGCGCAATGCGCCGACACCGCGCGCACGCTCGGCATCGACGTCGACCGGGTGTTCCCGTTGTCCGCGCGTCAGGCGCTCGCGGCGCGCGTCGCCGGTGACGACCGGGGCCTGCTCGAAAGCCGCCTGCCGGCGCTCGAAGCCGCGCTCGGGTCGCAGCTGCTGCCGCAGCGCCGCCAGGTGCTCGAGCAGGTCGTGCTCGACGGCGCACAGCAGCTCGAGACCCACGTCAGCCGGCGCCTGGGCGATCATCGGCGTCAGCTCGCCGAGCAGACGCTCGAGCTGCGCGGCCTGCGCGGCAAGAGCAGCGGCAAGCTGCGGCTGATGCTCGCGCGCGTCGATGCCGAGACAGCGGAATTCGAGCAGTGCACCGTCAAGCTGCAAGCTTTGCGTGTCGTCCACAGCCGCATGCTGAAGGACGCACTGCTCGGCCTGTCGTCCGACCGTTTGCGCGACGAAGTGGCGGCGATGCAGGCGCAGATGCATGCCTCGCTGCTGAACCTCGGCGCCAGGAAGTCCTTCGTCGCGTTGTGCGGCCGGCTGCGCCAGCTCCTGGACGGCGCGCAGACCCGCAGCAACGAGATCCGCGACATGCTCGGCGCCTCGTTCAGCCGGCTCAACGGCGAATTCGGCTTCAGCCTGTCGATGACGCGGTCGCCCGACCTCGGGCGCTTCAGGACCGAGCTCGACGAGATCGAGAGCAACTACGTGCAGTACCTCGGGCTGACCCATGCGCTGCGTCTGTCGCAGTCGCGGTTCATGGAGCAGTTCCGCCGCATGCTGGTGTCCAAGCTGCGCGTCGTGTTCGAGAACGCGAGCGCCGAGCTCGAGCTGTGGAACAAGGCGACTTCGTCGCAGGTCGATTCGCAGCTGCGCGAGCGGCGCCGCAACTTCCGCCGTCGCCGCGAATCGCTCGAGCGGGTGCAGTCCGCCGCCAGCGACCTGGAGGCGCGCATCGCCGAGCTCGAAGCGCAGGACGAGCGCCTGCAGGGCCTGGCGCGGCGCGTGCACGAGCGCTTCGATGCGTTGCGCGACCAGGCGCGCGCGGGCCCGGTGGCCGGCAACGACCTGATCTCGCTCGAGTTGCCCGCCGCGCGTGCCCAGGCCTGAGACCGGCGCGTCGTTCGCGACGCGCCTGATCGACTGGCAGCGCACCCACGGCCGCCACACGCTGCCGTGGCAAAACACCCGCGACCCGTACCGCGTCTGGCTGTCCGAGATCATGCTGCAGCAGACCCAGGTCGCGACCGTGCTCGGCTACTACGAACGCTTCCTGCAGCGCTTTCCGGATGTCGGCGCGCTCGCCGCCGCGTCGCTCGACGACGTGTTCGCGCTGTGGAGCGGCCTGGGCTACTACAGCCGCGCGCGCAACCTGCATGCCTGCGCGCAGGCGGTCGTCACGCAGCACGGCGGGCGCTTCCCGGCCGGCAGCGCGGCGCTGATGACGCTGCCCGGCATCGGCCGCTCGACCGCCGCGGCGATCGCGGCGTTCTGCTTCGGCGAGCGGGTCGCGATCCTCGACGGCAACGTCAAGCGCGTGCTGACCCGCGTGCTGGCGTTCGAGGGCGACCTGGCCGAGGCGAAGCAGGAGCGCGCGCTGTGGGCCGAGGCGACCGCGCTGCTGCCGGAGCGCGACATCGAGTCGTACACGCAGGGGCTGATGGACCTGGGCGCGACGCTGTGCACCCAGCGCTCGCCGGCCTGCCTGCTCTGTCCGGTGCAGGCGCTGTGCGCGGCCGAGCACGCCGGGACGCCGCAGCGCTACCCGGTCAAGACCCGCAAGCGCAAGCGCGGCACGCGCGAGCACGTGTGGCTGTGGCTGCAGTCGGACGACGAGGTCTGGCTGGGGCAACGACCGGCCACCGGCGTGTGGGCCGGCCTGTGGAGCCTGCCGGAGTTCGAGTCACGTGCCGCGTTCGACGCGGCGAGTGCCGGCTGGCCCGGCGCGGCCGAATCGCTGCCCAGCTTCACGCATGTGCTGACGCACCTCGACTGGACGCTGCACCCGGTCCGCTGGACGCTGCCCGAGCGTCTGGATGCCGCGCAACGCAACCTGCTGACCAGTGCCTGGCCCGCTGGCCGCTGGTTCGGCCTCGACGAAGCGCTGGGGCTCGGCCTGCCGGCGCCGCTGCGCAAGCTGCTGCTGGCGCACGCCGCACCGGCCGACCCGGTCAGCTGAGGAGCCCCTTGCTGCGCAGGAATTCGTCGACCAGCTGAAGGCGCACGCCGGCGTCGGGCAGTTCCATCAGCTTCTGCTTGGCGGCGCGCGGCAGCGGCAGGATCTCGCACCAGCGGTTCGCGACCCAGCCCGCGTCCTCGAAGTGGTAGGGCGACTGGAATGGCGCCTCGCCCTGCGCCTTCAGTGTCGCGATCGTCGTCGCGAGCGCGCGCACCGTCGGCAGCATCGCCGGCGTCGGCGCGACCACCGGGTCATCCTCGACGTCCGTCACGTCGGCCACCCACAAGCCGTCGGGCTGCTGTCGACTGGACTCGACGCGAAAGCGCTGCGTGCCGGCGCAGCGCACCTGCAGGATGCCCGGCTGCGCGCTGTCCACGTCGAGCACGGCGGCGCGCGTGCCGATCGCCTCGAACGAGACCGCCGTGGCTCGCGCGCCGGCCTCGCTGCCCCGGTTCAGCATCACGACGCCGAAGCCGCTGTCGGTGCGAAGGCACGTGGCGATCAGGTCGACATAGCGCGCCTCGAACACCTTGAGCCCGAGCAGGCCCCCCGGGAACAGAACCGCCTGCAACGGGAACAGCGGCAGCGTCGCGCCGCTCGTGGTGGACGGGCTAGTCACGCGCGTCGAGCTCGCGATGCCGGATCAGCGTCGCCGACCGACTGCGGAACCGCTCGGCCAGCACCTGTGCGAAATACACCGAGCGGTGCTGGCCGCCGGTGCAGCCGATCGCCACCGTCAGGTAGCTGCGCTGGTCGGCCTCGAAGGCCGGCAGCCAGCGTGCGATGAAGGCCTCGATCTGGCCGAGCATCTCGCCCACTTCGGGCTGCGCGCGCAGGTAGTCGGCGACCGGCGCGTCGCGACCGGTCAGCGGGCGCAGTTCGGGCACGTAGTGCGGGTTCGGCAGCACGCGCACGTCGAACACGTAGTCCGCGTCCAGCGGCACGCCGTGCTTGAACGCGAAGCTCTCGAACACCAGCGTCAGCCGGTTGCTGCCCGCGCGCACCAGGTCGCGAATCCACAGGCGCAGCTGCGCGGCGCGCAGCTGGCTGGTGTCGACGACGGTCGCGAGTTCGCGCAGCTCGGCCAGCAGGCCGCGCTCGATCTCGATCGCGTCGACCAGCGCGTGGCGCGCATCGGAATCGTCGGCCCGCACCTCGGCCGAGAGCGGATGCGGGCGGCGCGTCTCGGAGAAGCGCCGCACCAGCGCGTCGGTGCTTGCGTCGAGGAAGATCACCTGGATCGCGATGCCTTCGGCGCGCAGCTGCTGGATCAGCGGCAGCAGGTGCGGCAGCGAGCCGGCGCTGCGCACGTCGACCGCGATCGCCAGGCGCCGGTCGTGCCGGCCGTGTTCGATCTGGAGGAACTCGCGCAGCAGTTCGGGCGGCAGGTTGTCGACGCAGAAGAAGCCGGCGTCCTCGAGGGCATGCAGCGCCACCGACTTGCCGGAGCCCGAGATGCCGGTCACCAGCACGATCTCGCGCGGCGACGACGTGAAGGCCGCGGCGTCGCTCATGAGCGCTTGCGCCCGCGTGGGGCCGGCGTCGCGTCGGCGCCGACCGAGAGCATCTCCTGCGCGTGCGCGAGGCTGGTGTTGGACAGCCGCTCGCCGCCGAGCATGCGCGCGACCTCGGCCACCCGCACCTCGCCGCCGACGGCGTTGACTTCGCTCAACGTGAGCCCGTCGCGCAACTGCTTCGAGACGACGAAGTGATGATCGGCGCAGGCCGCGACCTGGGGCAGGTGGGTGACGGCCAGCACCTGCCGGTCGCGGCCGAGCTGTTTCATCAGCCGGCCGACCGTCTCGGCCACCGCGCCGCCAACGCCGGCATCGATCTCGTCGAAGATCAGGGTCGCGGCGGCGTCCTTGTTCTGCAACTGGCTGGTCGTGACTGCGATCGCCAGCGCGATCCGCGACAGCTCGCCGCCGGACGCCACCTTGCCGAGCGGCCGCGGCGTGCTGCCCGCATGGCCGGCGACCAGAAACTCGGCCGACTCGGTACCGAACGATTGCGGGGCGTCCTGCTTCAGCAGTGCGACCTCGAATGCGCCGCCGGCCATGCCGAGCTGCTGCATCGCCTGCGTCACCGCGCGGGCGAGCTTCGGCGCGGCCGCGCGGCGGGCCGTGGAGATGCGCTTGGCCTCGGTCTCGAAGTCGGCGAGGGAGCGCGCCACGTCACGTTCCAGCGCCTCGAGATCGGCCGCAGCGTCGAGCGCGCGCAACTCGGCTTGCCATTGGGCGAGCACGGCGGGCAACTCCTGCGGCGGGCGCCGATAGCGCCGTGCCAGGCTCATCCAGGCCGACAGCCGCTCGTCCAGCGCCTGCAGCCGCTGCGGCTCGAGGTCGGTGTGGTTCAGGTAGCCGCTGAGCGTGTGGGCCGCGTCCTGCAACTGGGCCTGCGCGCTTTGCAGCACCTCGATCAGCGACGCCAGCTGCGCGTCGTACGCGGCCACGCCTTCGAGCGCGTGCAGCGCGCGGCCGGTGAGGGCGTCGGCGTTGTCGTCGGCGTCGGAGAGGGCATCGAGCGCGCTGCGCGCCGCATCCATCAGCGCCTGTCCGTTCGCGAGCTTCTTGTGCTCGGCCTCGAGTTCGGCCCACTCGTCGTCGCCCGGTGCGAGCTTGGCGACCTCGCCGATCTGCCACGCCAGGCGCTCGCGTTCCCGTTCCAGCCCTGCCTGCTGTGTGCCGGCGGCGGCCAGTGCCTCGGTGGCGCGCTTCCATTGCGAGAACAGTGCGCCCAGCGGGGTGCTGTCGATGCCCGCGAACGCGTCGAGCAGGCCGCGTATCGACGGCCCGCGCGTCAGACTCTGCCAAGCATGTTGGCCGTGGATGTCGACGAGGTGATCGGCGGCCTCGCGCAGCTGCGCAATCGTCGCCGGGCTGCCGTTGATCCACGCGCGGCTCTTGCCCTGCGCATCGATCGTGCGGCGCAGCAGCAGCGTCTCGGCGCTCTCGAACCCGCCTTCGTCGAGCCAGCCGGACAAGCTCGCCGGCGTGTCGAACTCGGCGCCGATCTCGGCCCGCGCCGCGCCTTCGCGGACCACGCCCGCATCGCCGCGGCTGCCGAGCGCGAGCTGCAGCGCGTCGACCAGGATCGACTTGCCCGCGCCGGTCTCGCCGGTCAGCACCGAGAAGCCGGCGTCGAGTTCCACTTCGAGCGCAGCGACGATCACGAAATCGCGGAGGGACAAGCGCCTCAACACCTCAGTTCACCCCGGAGTTCCAGTGCAGCTTGCGGCGCAGCGTCGCGTAGTAGCTCCAGCCTTGCGGATGCAGGAACCGCACCTGGTTCGCCGAACGCCGCACCCGCACGCGGTCGCCGTGCAGCAGGCTGGCGAGCGACTGCATGTCGAAGCTGACGCTCGCGTCGCGCCCGGCGACGATCTCGATGTGGATGTCGCCGGTGTCGGGCAGCACGATCGGCCGGTTCGAGAGGTCGTGCGGCGCGATCGGCACCAGCACCCAGCCCTTGATGCCAGGATGCAGGATCGGGCCGCCGGCCGACAGCGCGTAGGCGGTCGATCCGGTCGGCGAGCCGATGATCAGGCCGTCGGAGCGGAAGTTCGCGACGAACTCGTCGCCGATGTCGACCTTCAGCTCGACCATGCTCGCCGCCGCGCCGCGGCTCACGACCACGTCGTTCATCGCGTAGCCCTCGAATATCTGCGCGTCGTCACGCCACACGCCACCTTCGAGCATCGTGCGGCGTTCCTCGATGTAGTCGCCGGCGACCATCGGCGCGAGGGCCTCGGCGAACTGGCCGATGTTCACATCGGTGATGAAGCCCAGCCGCCCCTGGTTGATGCCGACCAGCGGGGTGCCGTAGCGGGCGAGCTGGCGCGCGATGCCCAGCATCGTGCCGTCGCCGCCGACGACGACCGCGAGGTCGCAGTCGCGGCCGAGTTCGTCGGCGGTCAGGGCGCCGTAGCCATCGATGCCGGTGTTCAGCGCGGTCTGGCGTTCGAGCGAGACCTCGAGCCCCTGCCGCACCAGGAACTGCGCGATGTCCTCCAGCACGCCGCGGATGCCCTGGGCCTGGTATTTGCCCACGAGCGCGGCGTGACGGAAGGGGCTGGACATGCGCGGGATTACACCACAGCACCCCCTGCAAACCGGCCTTGAAAGGGCCCGCCGCCTACAATGACGACATGCTGGACGAGCGCGCTAAAACACTGCTGAAGGCCCTGGTCGAGAAGTACATCGCCGATGGCCAGCCGGTGGGTTCGCGCACGCTGTCGCGGGCCAGTGGCCTGGAGCTGTCGCCGGCGACGATCCGCAACGTGATGGCCGACCTGGAAGACCTCGGCCTGATCGTCAGCCCGCACACCAGCGCCGGCCGCATCCCGACGCCCAAGGGCTACCGCCTGTTCGTCGACACGATGCTGACCGCGCAGCCGCTGGCCAACGCCCCGCCGACGCCGCAGTTGCCGCCCGACCAGCCGCAACGCGTGATCGCGAACGCGGCGCAGCTGCTGTCCAACCTGTCGAGCTTCGTCGGCGTGATCACCGCGCCGCGCAAGGCGAGCGTGTTCCATCACATCGAGTTCATGCGCCTGAGCGAGCGGCGTGTGCTGGTGATCCTGGTCGCGCCTGACGGGGACGTGCAGAACCGCGTGATCTTCACCGCCCAGGACTACACCCAGTCGCAGCTGATCGAGGCCAGCAACTACCTGACCGCGAACTACCGCGGCCGCACGATCGAGGAGGTGCGCGAGCGTCTGAAGACCGAGGTCGACGCGCTGCGCGGCGAGATCGCCACGCTGATGCAGGCCGCGGTCCAGGCCGGCAGCGAGGCCCACGCCGACAGCCAGGAGCAGGTCGTGATCAGCGGCGAGCGCAACCTGCTGACAGTGCAGGACTTCTCCAGCGACATGGGCAGCCTGCGCAAGCTGTTCGACGTCTTCGAGCAGAAGACGCAGCTGATGCGCCTGCTCGAGGTCAGCAGCCGCGCCGAGGGCGTGCGCATCTACATCGGCGGCGAGAGCATGGTGGTGCCGTTCGAGGAGCTGTCGGTGGTCTCGGCGCCGTACGAGGTCAACGGCCAGATCGTCGGCACGCTCGGCGTGATCGGGCCGACGCGGATGGCGTACGACCGGATGATCCAGATCGTCGACATCACGTCGCGGCTGGTGACCAACGCGTTGAGCACGAAGTAGCGGCGCGCCGCGCGCTGCCTACAATCCCCGCACGCCGGGCCGCTAGCTCATGATGGTTAGAGCAGCAGACTCATAATCTGTTGGTGCCGTGTTCGACTCACGGGCGGCCTACCAATTAGTGTGTGTCAGAGAGCAATTCTCTGATTGGATCGCGGAGCATGGCGATCGATGGCCAGCCGGGGACGGCCATGCAGCCATCGGACTTCGCGGTGGACTCGTGTGCGCGAGATGCGAGATCGCGAGGGTGACGTCGACTTCTTGCGGTGGGCTCCGTGCACCACTCAACGGTCAGCGAAACCTGCGTTTCCTGACAGAGCGGAGACGTTAGGCCAGTCGGCGAAATGAAACATTTGCGCTGACGTGCGAGTGTCATTCGTGACTTAGTTGTCGGTTTCCGCGTGGGAATACCCCTCGGTCAGCCTGTTTGCACCCAACCAGGGGGGGTGTGAATTGCGTAGGCGCATTAACAATGTTTCACATATCACTGAACAGATTCAGGGCTGCGTCTTGACACTTTCGTGTCTGCGCTCCCGCCGTCCACACGATGCCGATAGTTCGGCGCAGGAGCACCAATGAGCGACCCAATCATCACAGGCACCGAGAGCAACGACAACCTGAATGGCGGTTCTGGTGCCGACACGATCAACGGCGGCGCTGGCAACGACAAGATTTCGGGTGGGTCCGGCAATGACACGCTGAACGGCGGCAGCGGAAGCGACATCGTCAACGGCGATTCCGGTAACGACACGCTGGTCTACAACCTCACCGAAAACCTCAACGGTGCGAAGGACGTCTATACGGGCGGCTCCGGCATCGACACCGTCCTGATGCAACTGAGTGCGGCGCAGTGGGTGGACCTTGGGGTTCGCGCCGAGTTGCAGCGTTACGTGACGTTCCTGCAGACGGTCAAGACCAATCCGCAAGGTGAAGTATCGAACGGGAGCGCCAGCGATTTCACCTTCAAATTCGCCAACGACACCGCGCTGACCGTCCAGATGATGGAGAAGCTGGCGGTATCGGTGCAGCAGGCGGACGGCTCATACCTGGCGATTGACTTTCACCAGACCGTCTTGACCGGGGTGACGCAGCAGTTTGTGAGCGAGCTCGGCGACGCCTCGGCTCAGGACTTGAAACTCGTTGGTACATTGAGTTTCCTCGATCTCGATGCGGGCCAGTCGCTCATCGCCACCGTCGGCTCTTCGTCGGTCGTGGCAAGTGCCGGCGTGGTGCTTCCCAGCAATCTGGCAGTGGCGCTGGCGCCCGTGTTGAGCTTTTCAGGGCCAGCCACCTGGACCGGCGGTGTGCAGACAATCGGGTACATCTACGACCCGCTCGCGGTAAACCTGGACTTCCTGCGGGCAGGGCAGTCGATCACCGTAACGTACGCCGTGAAAGTTGGCGACTCGGTCGCGCAGAACTTGGTCATCACCATTGCCGGCACGAACGACGCGCCGGTGCTCAGCAGCTTCGTCTCGACCGTGCCGGTGGCCGAACTCGGCAATGCGTCGGCTCAGGACATTTCACCAATCATCGGCACGCTGTCGGTGAACGATGCGGACATCGGGGACACCTTGCACGCATCGGTGTCTGGAGCTCCGTCTCTTGCGTTGAGCGGCGGCACGTTGACTGCGGCTCAGGTCGCTGCCCTCACCACGGCGCTGGGAAGCGGCAAGCTGACTTTCGCTGACGCCAATTCCAACGGCGGAACGAAGAGCCTCGCGTATACCTGGGACCCGGCGGCCGCCAACCTGGACTTTCTGGCGCAAGGGCAGACACTGACGGTGACCTATGGGGTCAAGGTCAGCGACGGGACAGCGGATTCGGCTGTCCAGTACTTGACTTTCACGATCACCGGCACCAACGACGCGCCTGTGATCACGAGCGGCACGCAGACCGGTGCGATCACGGAGCAGGCGGGCCTCACCGGCTCAATGAGCAGCGACACCGTCAGCGGTGCAGTGACCTTCACCGACGCCGACCTGAGCGACACCCACACCGTAATGGTGACGGGCGTCACAGCGGCGGGCACCACCTCGGGCCTGCCGGCCAACGCCACGCTGCTGAGCTGGCTCACGCTGGGTGCGCTGAGCGACTCCACCAATGGTGCCGCCGGTTCCGACGCCTGGACCTTCGCGGCCCAGGACAAGAGCTTCGACTACCTGGCAGCGGGTCAGACCGCGACGCTGACCTACGCGGTGCAGGTTGCCGACACCCATGGCGGCAGCACTTCCCAGAACGTCACCGTCACGATCACCGGTACCAACGACGCGCCGTTGATCACGAGCGGCGCGCAGACCGGTGCGATCATGGAGCAGGCGGGCCGCACCGGCTCAATGGGCAGCGACACCGTCAGCGGTGCAGTGACCTTCACCGACGCCGACCTGAGCGACACCCACACCGTGACGGTGATGGGCGTCACAGCGGCGGGCACCACCTCGGGCCTGCCGGCCAACGCCACGCTGCTGAGCTGGCTCACGCTGGGTGCGCTGAGCGACTCGACCAATGGCGCCACGGGCTCCGACAGCTGGACCTTCGCGGCCCAGGACAAGAGCTTCGACTACCTGGCAGCGGGTCAGACCGCGACGCTGACCTATGCGGTGCAGGTTGCCGACACCCATGGCGGCATCACCTCCCAGAACGTCACCGTCACGATCACCGGCACCAACGACGCGCCGATCGTCTCGGCCGACACCATCGCCTCGCACGCCATCACCGAGCTGGCCGCCACGCTTGCCTCGAGCTCGGCCGACAGCGCCGCGGGCACGCTCGCCTTCACCGACGTCGACCTGACCAACACGCACACGGTCGCCAACGCGATTGACACCGCCACCTGGTCGGGCGGCTCTGCACTGCCCAGCGGGCTGGCCACCGTGCTGGCCTCCGCACTCACCACCAGCGTTGCCACCGACAGCACCGGCTCGGGCTCGGGCTCGGTGCACTTCGGCTTCAGCGCGGCCGACAGCAACTTCGACTTCCTCGCCGCCGGCCAGACGCTCACCGTCACCTACAACGTCACGGTCACGGACAGCAGCAACGCGACCTCGACCCAGACAGTCACTTTCACGATCACCGGGACCAACGATGCGGTGACGATCACCAGCGCGGCGCAGGCCGGCGCGGTGGTCGAAGACGCCGACACGACGGCGTCGACGACCGACACGCTGAGCGCGGCGGGCACGGTCAGCTTCAACGACGTGGACCTGACCGACACGCACGCGGTGAGCTTCGCGCCGGTGGCCGGAGCGCTGGGCACTTTCGCGCTGGGCACGGTGAGCGAAAACGCCACCACCGAGCCGGGCTCGGTGGGCTGGAGCTACAACCTCGACAACGCGGCGGCGCAGTACCTGGCCGCAGGCCAGACCAAGCTGGAGACCTACACCGTCACGGTGGATGATGGCCACGGCTCGACGACCACGCAGGACGTGGTCATCACGATCACCGGGACCAACGATGCGCCGATCGTGTCGGCCACCGACGTGACCGGTGCGGTGCTCGAGCAGGTCACGCCGGTGGGCAACCTGACCGACAGCGGCACGATCAGCTTCACGGACGTGGACCTGATCGACGTGCACCTGGTGAGCGCCAGCGGCACGCCGGTGGGCAACGTTCTGGGCAGCCTCACGGCCGCGAAAGACAGCGACACCACCGGCAGCGGCACGGGTGGTGCACTGCACTGGACCTACACGGTGGCCGACTCAGCCGTCGAGTACCTGGCCGCCGGCCAGACCAAGGTCGAGAGCTTCACGATCACGCTGGACGACCAGCACGGCGGGCTGATCACCAAGCAGATCAACGTGACCATCACCGGCACCAACGACGCGCCGGTGATCACGAGCACGGCGCAGAGCGGCGCGGTCCAGGAAGACACCACGCTGACGGCCACCGGCACGGTGAGCTCCAGCGACGTCGACCACGGCGCGACGGCGGCCTACAGCGGCGACGCCACCGGCACCTACGGCAGCTTCGCGGTCAACGCCAGCACGGGGGTGTGGACCTACGCGCTGGACAACGCCGGCCACCAGGACCTGGCCCAGGGTGAAAGCCACGTCGAGACCTTCGTGGTCACGGTGACCGACGACTTCGGTGCGACGGCCACGCAGAACGTGAGCATCACCATCACCGGCACCAACGACGCGCCGGTGATCACGAGCACGGCGCAGAGCGGCGCGGTCCAGGAAGACACCACGCTGACGGCCACCGGCACGGTGAGCTCCAGCGACGTCGACCACGGCGCGACGGCGGCCTACAGCGGCGACGCCACCGGCACCTACGGCAGCTTCGCGGTCAACGCCAGCACGGGGGTGTGGACCTACGCGCTGGACAACGCCGGCCACCAGGACCTGGCCCAGGGTGAAAGCCACGTCGAGACCTTCGTGGTCACGGTGACCGACGACTTCGGTGCGACGGCCACGCAGAACGTGAGCATCACCATCACCGGCACCAACGACGCGCCGGTGATCACGAGCACGGCGCAGAGCGGCGCGGTCCAGGAAGACACCACGCTGACGGCCACCGGCACGGTGAGCTCCAGCGACGTCGACCACGGCGCGACGGCGGCCTACAGCGGCGACGCCACCGGCACCTACGGCAGCTTCGCCGTGGAGGCCGCCACCGGCCAGTGGCTGTACACGCTGGCCAACGATGCGCACCAGAACCTGGCCGCCGGCGAAAGCCACGACGAGGTGTTCACCGTCACCGTGACCGACGACCAGGGCGCCACGGCCACGCAGAGCGTGACGATCACCGTGACCGGCACGAACGACGCGCCGGTGATCACCTCCGGAGCCAGCGCCAGCGAAGGCGAGAACACCCCGGCTTCTAACGTCGTGTACACGGTGGCTGCGACCGATGCTGACGCCGGTGCGACGCTCAGCTACGCGATCACCGGCATCGACGCCGCCCTGTTCGATATCAACAGCTCGACCGGTGCCGTGACGTTCAAGGCGTCGCCGAACTTCGAGGCGCCGAACGACAACGGCGGCAACAACGTGTACGACATCGTCGTTCACGCGAACGACGGAGTAGTCGACACCACTCAGGCAGTGGCGATTTCGGTGACCAACGTCAACGAGGCACCGGCAATCAGCTCCAACGGAGGTGGTGCCGCTGCAGCCATCACTGTGAACGAGAACACGACCGCAGTGACGACGGTGACAGCCAACGATCCGGACGGCGTTGCGTTGGTCTACAGCATCGTGGGCGGGGCAGACGCAGGCCAGTTCACCATCAACGCATTGACCGGTGCACTCGTTTTCGTCAGCGCTCCCGATTTCGAGATCCCAACCGATTCGCCGCCACAACCGCATAACAATGTCTATAACGTGACGGTGCGGGCTTCGGACGGCACGCTGTTCGATGATCAGGCACTCGCGGTGACTGTCACCGACGTCAACGAGGCGCCGACGATCACCTCCGGTGCGACGGCCAGCGTGGCGGAGAACGCCTCGGCCAGCACGGTGGTGTACACGGCGACGGCGAGCGATCCGGATGCGGGCGACACCAAGACCTGGAGCCTGAGCGGTGCCGATGCGACGTTGCTGAGCATCAACGCCAACGGTCAGGTCACGCTGAACGCGTCGGCCAACTTCGAGGCGAAGTCCAGCTACAGCTTCAATGTGGTGGACACCGACAGCGGTGGCCTGACCGGCAGCAAGGCGGTCGTGCTGAGCGTCACCGACGTCAACGAGGCGCCGACAGTGAACTCGGGCGCGACGGCAAGCGTGGCGGAGAACTCACTGGCCACCACGGTGGTGTACACGGCCACGGCGAGCGACCCTGACACCACGGCACCGAACAATGCCAAGACCTGGAGCCTGACCGGCGCCGATGCGGCATTGCTCAGTATCAACGCCAGCGGCCAGGTCACGCTCAACGCGCCGGCCAACTTCGAGGCGAAGTCCAGCTACAACTTCAATGTGGTGGACACCGATGGTGGTGGCCTGACCGGCAGCAAGGCGGTCGTGCTGAGCATCACCGACGTCAACGAGGCGCCGACGATCACCTCCGGTGCGACGGCCAGCGTGGCGGAGAACGCCTCGGCCAGCACGGTGGTGTACACGGCGACGGCGAGCGATCCGGATGCGGGCGACACCAAGACCTGGAGCCTGAGCGGTGCCGATGCGACGTTGCTGAGCATCAACGCCAACGGTCAGGTCACGCTGAACGCGTCGGCCAACTTCGAGGCGAAGTCCAGCTACAGCTTCAATGTGGTGGACACCGACAGCGGTGGCCTGACCGGCAGCAAGGCGGTCGTGCTGAGCGTCACCGACGTCAACGAGGCGCCGACAGTGAACTCGGGCGCGACGGCAAGCGTGGCGGAGAACTCACTGGCCACCACGGTGGTGTACACGGCCACGGCGAGCGACCCTGACACCACGGCACCGAACAATGCCAAGACCTGGAGCCTGACCGGCGCCGATGCGGCATTGCTCAGTATCAACGCCAGCGGCCAGGTCACGCTCAACGCGCCGGCCAACTTCGAGGCGAAGTCCAGCTACAACTTCAATGTGGTGGACACCGATGGTGGTGGCCTGACCGGCAGCAAGGCGGTCGTGCTGAGCATCACCGACGTCAACGAGGCGCCGACGATCACCTCCGGTGCGACGGCCAGCGTGGCGGAGAACGCCTCGGCCAGCACGGTGGTGTACACGGCGACGGCGAGCGATCCGGATGCGGGCGACACCAAGACCTGGAGCCTGAGCGGTGCCGATGCGACGTTGCTGAGCATCAACGCCAACGGTCAGGTCACGCTGAACGCGTCGGCCAACTTCGAGGCGAAGTCCAGCTACAGCTTCAATGTGGTGGACACCGACAGCGGTGGCCTGACCGGCAGCAAGGCGGTCGTGCTGAGCGTCACCGACGTCAACGAGGCGCCGACAGTGAACTCGGGCGCGACGGCAAGCGTGGCGGAGAACTCACTGGCCACCACGGTGGTGTACACGGCCACGGCGAGCGACCCTGACACCACGGCACCGAACAATGCCAAGACCTGGAGCCTGACCGGCGCCGATGCGGCATTGCTCAGTATCAACGCCAGCGGCCAGGTCACGCTCAACGCGCCGGCCAACTTCGAGGCGAAGTCCAGCTACAACTTCAATGTGGTGGACACCGATGGTGGTGGCCTGACCGGCAGCAAGGCGGTCGTGCTGAGCATCACCGACGTCAACGAGGCGCCGACGATCACCTCCGGTGCGACGGCCAGCGTGGCGGAGAACGCCTCGGCCAGCACGGTGGTGTACACGGCGACGGCGAGCGATCCGGATGCGGGCGACACCAAGACCTGGAGCCTGAGCGGTGCCGATGCGACGTTGCTGAGCATCAACGCCAACGGTCAGGTCACGCTGAACGCGTCGGCCAACTTCGAGGCGAAGTCCAGCTACAGCTTCAACGTGGTGGACGCTGACAGCGGTGGCCTGACCGGCAGCAAGGCGGTCGTGCTGAGCGTCACCGATGTCGGACCCACCCTGGGCACCATTGCCATCTCGGGAACCGGCACCAACAAGACGCTGACGTTCACGTTTACCGGTGTGACTGGATCGGTCTCGGGATTTGATGCTGGTGACGTCACAGTCACGCGAACTGGTGGACAGAACGCACCCATCACCAAGGGCTCGATGTCTTCCGCAACTGACTTGGGCGGTGGAGTTATTACGTTTACTCTGCCAATTACAAAGTCCAATACAAACCAAATATTCACCGTATCTGTACCGGACAGCGCGTTCACTGACAGTTCAGGGGAACCAGGCAAGGGCTTGAGCGTGACGGGACTCCAACCTGCCGGGATCGCTGGTGAGGCGATCAGCTTGGCACTGACGGAGCCGCCCGACCATGTCGGCGCTGTTAGCGTGAATATCAGCGGAATGCTCGCTGGCTGGACACTGAATGCCGGCACCAACAATGGGGACGGCACTTGGACTGTGCAGACCAGTGATCCAAGTTCCTTGACAGTGACGACACCCGCGGATTTCGCCGGCGCGCTGGTTCTAAGCGTCGTTATGGTTTGGTTCAACGCTGACGGCACAACGGGCAAGTCGGTCGTTTTCAACAACGTCGAGGCCTACGCCCGCGGCAATCCAATCTTCGCTCTCTCTTCCGAAGACCACCTTACCGCCTCGTCCGCCGCCGACCTCCTGGTATTCGCCCAGCCGATCGCCCACGACACGATCCACAGCTTCGATGCCGTGAACGACAGAATCGACCTGATCGGCTTCACCGGCGTCAGCGGCTTCGACAACCTCACGATCGTCGACGATGCGAACGGCAATGCGGTGATCACGATGGGTCCCGGCTCGACGATCACCGTGATCGGCGTCCACGCCGCCGACCTGACCGCCGCCAACTTCGAGTTCAACCTCGAACCGGTGACGATCAACGCCGGCACGATGACGATCTCCAACGGTGCGATCCTGCCGCTCGGCGGCGTGATCGAAAACAGCGGCACGATCGCGCTGGGCTCGACCGGCAGCGAGACCGACCTGCAGATCCTGGTCGAGAGCGTGACGCTGCAGGGCGGCGGGCAGGTGGTTCTGTCGGACGACGCCAACAACGTCATCTTCGGCGGCGCCTCGACCGCGACGCTGATCAACCTCGACAACACGATCTCCGGCGCCGGCCAGATCGGCGCGGGGCAGATGACGCTGGTCAACGCCGGAACGATCGTCGCCGACGGCACGCACGCGCTCGTCATCGATACCGGAAGCAACACCGTGACCCACACCGGTTCGCTCGAGGCCACCGGCAGCGGCGTTCTCGTGGTCGACAGCGCGGTCGCCGGCCACGGCAGTGCAACGATCGACGGGCACGGGGCGATCGAGTTCGGCGCCGCGTCCGATGCGAACGTCGGCTTCGCGGGCGCGGCATCGGGCACCTTGACGCTGGCCCAGGCCGGCGGCTTCACCGGCACGATCGCCGGCTTGAACGCGGACGACACGCTGCACTTCGGCGACGTCGCGTTCTCGGCCGCGACCCAGCTCAGCTACACCGTCAACGCGGCGGGCACGGCGGGCTCGCTGGTCGTGAGCGACGGCACGCACACGGCGCAGTTGTCGCTGATCGGGCAGTACACGGCCGCGGACTTCCACCTCGGCGCCGGCGCAGACGGCCACGCGCTGCTGACCAACACCGTCGCCGACAACGCGACCGTGCTGGGTACCGCCGGTGCGGACGTGCTGGTGGGGACCAGCAGCAACGACATCCTCGTCGGCGGCCAGGGCAGCGACACGCTGACGGGCGGCGCGGGCAGCGACACTTTCATGTTCCGCAGCAGCGACGCCGGCGCGGTGGACACGATCACCGACTTCGATGCCGGCGCGGGCGGCGACATGCTGGGCATCGGTGCGCTGCTGCAGGGTTACGCGGCGGGCGCGGACCTGTCGCAGTTCGTCAGCTCGCACGAGACGGCGTCGGGCACGATCGTCTCGCTCGACGTCGACGGCGCAGGATCGGTGCACGGTTTCCAGGATCTGTTGCTGTTGCAGGGCGTGACCGGACTGGACTTCAGCACGCTGATCGGGCATGTGGATGCGGCTGCGCTGCCGTGAACGGGCACGAACCGCCGCGGCTGCGGTCCGGCCACCCGATCGCGGGGGTGGCCGGCGGCCCGGCGGGCGTTCGTGAGTTCCTACCGCCGGTCGTCGAGACACGGTCGTTAACATTCGTCGCTCTCAGGAGGGACTGATGAAGCCACTGCTCGATCTGCTGCGTCGCCCGCTCCTTCATGTGGCCGGCGTGTCGTTCTTCGTCAACCTGCTGCTGCTGGTGCCGGCGCTGTTCATGCTGCAGGTGTTCGACCGCGTGCTGGCGAGCCAGAGCGGCGAGACGTTGCTGGTGCTGATGCTCGGCGTCGGTGTTGCGCTGACACTGCTGCTCGTGCTCGACTACCTGCGCGCCCGGCTGCAGGGCGTGGCAGGCAACATCGTGTCCGAGTCGCTCTCGCCGGTCGTGACCCGGATCGTGATCGCGCAGGGCGCGCGCCGCATCGGGCGTGGCAGCTCCGAGAGCCTGCGCGATGTCGGCGCACTGCGTGCGCTGTTCTCCGCGCAGGGGCTGCTGGCACTGTTCGATTCGCCCTGGGTCATCGTCTACGTCGCGGTGATCTGGCTCGCGCACCCGATGCTCGGCATGGCGGCGGCCGCGGCGGCGCTGCTGATGCTCGGGCTGGCGGTGCTCAACGACTTTGTCACCCGGCGCGAGATCGAGGCCCTGCAGAAGGCCGCTGCGGGCGCGACGCGCTACCTCGAAGCCTCGCTGCAGAACGCCGAGGTCGCGCAGACCCTGGGCATGACCGATGCGCTGGTCGCGCGCTGGCGACAGAAGAACGCCGAAGTCACGGCCCTGCAGCAGCCCACCGCGGCGAAGACTGTCGCGATGGCGGCGCTGACCCGGACCGTGCGCCAAGCGGTGCAGGTGCTGATGCTCGCACTCGGCGCCTACCTCGTGATCGTCGGCGAGGCGAGTGCCGGCGTGATGATTGCCACCACCACTTTGCTCGGTCGCGCCCTGGCACCCGTCGAGCAGGTCGTCGGCAGCTGGCGCATGCTGGCCGAAGGGCGCGCGGCGTTCCGCCGCCTGGGCGAGTTGCTGACCGCGGCCGATGCCCAGCCGCAGCGCATGGCGCTGCCGGCGCCGACCGGGCAGCTCACGGCGCACCAGCTGACCTTCCGCGCGCCGCAGGGCGAACGCCTGCTGCTGGCCGGTGTGTCGCTGCAGCTCGAGGCCGGCGAGTCGTTGGCCGTGATCGGTGCCAGCGGCGCCGGCAAGTCGACGCTGGTACGCCTGCTGACCGGCGTGTGGCGGCCGAACGCCGGCACCGTCCGGCTCGACCAGGCGGATTTGGCGCAGTGGCCGCGCGAGGAGCTCGGCCCGTGGCTCGGTTACGTGCCGCAGGACGTCGAACTGTTCCCCGGCACGGTGGCAGAGAACATCGCGCGGCTGGGCGCGGTCGACTCGGCCCGCGTCGTGCAGGCGGCGCAGCGCGCGCAGGTGCATGAACTCATCCTGGCGCTGCTGGACGGCTATGACACGGTCGTCGATCCGCACGGCGCGGTGATCTCGCCCGGGCAGCGGCAGCGCATCGCGCTGGCTCGCGCGCTGTACGGCGAGCCAAAGCTGATCGTCCTCGACGAGCCCAATTCCAACCTCGACGGCGCCGGCGAGGTGGCGCTGGCCGAATCGCTCAAAGCGCTGCGCGGGCAGGTCACGGTGGTCGTGGTCACGCACCGCGCCACGCTGATCCAGCATGTCGACAAGATGCTGGTGCTCGACGCCGGCAAGGTCCAGCACTACGGCCCCACCGCCGAGGTGATGCGGGCCATGCAGCAGAAGGCCCAGCCGCAGCCGCAGCCGGGGGCGGGTGGCGCGCAGGTGGTCACGATGCCGCGACCGCCGCATCCGATGGACGTGCCCCAGGCCGCGCGCGAAGAGAGGGTGTCATGAGCGCCGCCGCTTCGATGCCGCTCGATTCGCAGGCGCCGCTGGCCCAGCACCTGGACGAGGCCCGCCGCTTGGCGCGGCTCGCCGCGCTGGTGCTGGTCGTCGCGGTCGTGCCGGTGGGCGCGTGGCTGGCGTTCGCGTCACTGTCGGCCGCGGTGGTAGCCAGCTCGTTCGTCAAGGTCGACCTCGACCGCCGCGTCGTGCAGCACACCGAGGGCGGCACGGTCCGTGAAGTCATGGTGCGCGACGGCCAGCATGTGGAGAAGGGCGAGCCCTTGCTGGTCCTCGGCGACGTGTCGGTCGATGCCGACCTGAACCGGCTCAACTACCGGGTGTTCGTCGAACGCGCCAGCCTCGCGCGGCTCGAGGCCGAACAGTTGTCGGCCGCGGCCATCACCTTTCCGGAGGACGTCGTCGCGGCTGCCGTGACCGACCCGCGGGTGGCCGAGCAGATGGTCAAGGAGCGCTCGCTGTTCGGCGCGCGGCGCGACGCGCTGGTCGGCCAGTCGGTGCTGCTGCGCTCGCAGCAGGCCAAGGTGGTGCAGGAGGCCGCGGCGCTGCGGGCGCAGATCGCCCGCGCGACCGAGTCGCTTCAGCACCAACGCGACGAGCTGGAGACCAACCGGCGCCTGCTGAAGGACGGTTTCATCTCGGCCGCGCGCATCTCGCAGCTCGAGGCCACCGTCGCCGACTACGGCGTCAAGCTCGAAGAGAAGCGCACCGACCTGGCCCGCGCCGAGCAGCACCTGCTCGATGCCGACCTGCGCATCAAGTCGCTGGAAGGCGACTACCGCCAGCAGGCCAGCGACCAGCTCAAGGTCAGCGCTGCCAAGCTCGCCGAGCTGCAGCAGGAGCAGCGCAAGACGGTCGACGCGTCCAGCCGCCAGGTGATCACCGCGCCCGTGGCCGGCGACGTGATCAACCTGAAGTTCACGACGCCCGGCAGCGTGGTCTCGCCGCGCGAGCCGATCGCCGACATCGTGCCGACCAATCCGCGGCTGGTGGTCGAGGCGCACATCCGCACCGAGGACGTGAGCCGGGTCCAGCAGGGCCAGCCGGCCGACATCCGCTTTACCGCGTTCAAGTACCGCACGACGCGGCTGGTGACCGGCAAAGTGTTTTACGTGGCGCCCGACCGCACGCTGGACCGCGCGACCAACCAGCCCTACTACGTGGCGCTGGTCGAGGCCGATGCTGCCTCGTTGGCTCAAGCCGGCGAAGTGAAGTTGCAAGCCGGAATGCCGGCCGAGGTCTATATCAGGGGCGACGAGCGTACCCCCTTGCAGTATTTGGTGGAGCCGGTTACTCAGGTGCTGCGTCGCGCCGGGCGGGAGCGCTGAGATCCGACCGCGGCACACTGCCGAGGCTGCTTACATCACCGGAGCGCCGGTCGTTTTCGAGTCCTGATCGTGAACCGTCGCGGCCGCTCGTGAGGATCCATTCGCACGGGAACTCTCGGATGGGCAGTCAGTGCACGGTGTTTTGACCCAGCACCTTGGTCAACACCTTCTCTGCCCCGTAAACGCTGAGGTGATCTCGATCGATGTAGTAATACTGGCTCCCGTCGTGCTGCGCGCAATGGTCTCTCGAACAGACAACGTCCTCGGCATTCAGGATCGCCAGGGCAGGGTACTTTCGCTTCAACTTCTCGACCACATCGAAGTAGGGTTTGAAGGGCCGATTCATCTCTGACCGGTCCAGACGGCACGAGTCCGTCTTCGCCAGCGCAGATCGCATCTGGCAGACTTCCGGGGTATCGGGGAAGTAGGGAATGTCCACCACGTAGACAACCTTCTTGCCAGTCTCGAGCAGCGTGCCGATCAACGCGTCCAAACCGTTGTCGAGCGCCTCGAATTCGGTCACGCGGCCGGACGCCGAATAGAACCGCGTCGGGTTCGCGGGGTGGTCGCCCTTGCGTACCAGCGAGACGATCACCGTCTCGATCGTTGTGGATTGCTTTGCATACGCCAGGCCCTTCTTCGCGATGGCGGAGCAGTCTTGTCCCCACTCCTTGCCGTCCGGCTGGAAGACGTAGTTCGGGTACATCAGGCAACCAGGTGAGGCGATCAGCACGCTCGGAATGGCAATCCGGTTCGCGAAGACCGCCGAGTAGAGTGCCATCGCATGGCTGTCGCCGAGGAACAGCACCTTGGGCGCGGCGGAGTTCGTGATGCAGATTTCCTCGCCCAGCGGGTTCATCTGCAGTTGGTCCTGGCAAGAGTGGTTGGGCGTATCCGGGTGCTCGTAGACCTTGAGCGCCTCGAACACACGCTTGTCGGCCAGGGGCGGCAGCGTGGCGACACGGGCATGCTCGCGCAGCAGTTCGCCTTGCGACTGATGGATCGCGGCGCCGCAGGCGCCCGCCAGGACCATGAAGCCCACGAGCCCGGCGGCCTTGAAGTTCAACAGGCGTGGCCGTTCCGGGGGGCGCGCCGGGGCCGACCCTCGGTCGATCGAGCGGAAGGGCTTCTCGATCAGGCGGTAAGTCAGCCATGACAGGACGAACGCGCCGCCTACCGCAACCAAGCCCACGTCGAGCTCGGACTTCAGCACCCCGGACATGCGCAGGAACACCAGCAGCGGCCAGTGCCACAGGTACAGCGGGTAGCTGACGAGCCCGATCGCCACCATGCCACGATGCGAAAGGATGCGCCGGTTGATCCAGGCGTCGGGTCCGGCGGCGATCAGCATCGCCGCACCGGCGGTCGGCAGCAACGCCCACCAGCCGGGGAAGACATGGTTCTTCGACAGCAAGGCGGCCGCGATGGCGATCGCCGAGATCCCGCTTGCTGCCGCGACATTGTGCAGGGTCGGCGAACTCGATCGCTGTCCCGCCCGAGCCGATACCACTACCGCCAGCGCCGCGCCGATCAGCAGCTCCCACACCCGTGTCGCGGGCGAGTAGAACGTGCCGATCGGGTCGTCGGCCACCAGCGCGATGTTCGCGGCGAACGACATCAAAAGGCATGCTCCCGTCACCACACGCAGGTCCCAGCCGCGGCGCGAGCCGAGCCACAGCACCAGCGGCCAGACGATGTAGAACTGTTCCTCGACGCCCAGGCTCCACAGGTGCAGCAACGGCTTGGTTTCGGCCGTACTGTCGAAGTATCCGGCCTCCTTCCAGAGCAGCAGGTTGGAGACGAAGCCGGCCCCCGCGGCGACGTGCTTGCCCAGTTGCGCAAAGTCGCCGTTGGCCAGCAGACACCAGCCCGCCACCACGCATCCAGTCAGCATCGCGCCCAACGCTGGAAATATCCGGCGCACCCGATTCAGATAGAAGCGCGCAACGCTGAAGCGCCGTGCGTCGAGTTGCTGGGTGATCAACGAGGTGATGAGGAAGCCGGAGATGACGAAGAAGACGTCGACGCCGACGAATCCGCCGTGGACCGCGCTTGGGAACGCGTGGAAGCCGATGACCAGAAGGATCGCGAGCGCGCGCAATCCGTCGATGTCGGCGCGATAGGTCGGGGTCGGGGTCGGGGTGATTGCAGGTTTCACCCGGGGGTTTTCGGCCGTTCAGCGCCCGACTTTATTGCTGGCGGCGAGCGTCAGGCATCGCTGAGCGGCGCAACACCGCGTCTGGGACCAGTAACTCACGTGTTGCCGTCACGAGAGGCTCAATCGCCGAGTCGGGGAACGGCGAGACGCTGCTCACGTTGACCTCGCAAAGCACATGCCGCTCGGCCTCTCCTTCTCGCTGTTCCCCCAGGAAGAAATCCGCGTCCCACAGCAACGGCAACGCTTCCTGGGCGAGATCCAGCCGTTCACACAGTCGACCGATCCATTCGTTCTCCAGCCGCTGCCTGAGGTGCTGGAAGCGCGGGTCGGCGGCGTCGCTGTAGAGGCGAGGACCGGGTTGGACTGCGGCGCCGTCTCCGTCCGCCGGATGAAGGGCAACCACCCTCTGGTGTCCGAAGCCGACGACGCGAGCGCGAACGAGGTAGGCACGGGTCATGCCCTCGACCATGCGGGGTTGCCACGCCTGATCGATCAGGTAGCCGTCGTCGGCGAAGTACGGAGCCAGGCGAGTCAGCACGTCGCCGAAGTCCAGCAACTCTTCGTGGCAACCGCGCTGCGCATGGCGAAGCGCGTACTTGCCTGTCTCGCGCCGCTCGACCCGCCAGACACCGATACCACTGTGACCGCGACGCTGTTTCAGCACGCGTGCTCCCGAAGCCAGTCGTCGCGGCAGGCTGGCCTCGAGTTCGGCCAGGCTGTCGACCCGGCAAACGTCCGACCCGAAGGGGAGGTCTCGGGTCGAAACAAGCACATCCTTCGTCCCCAGCTTCATGATGGTGTCCGGATGGGCGCTCACGATGACGCCATCGGCCGCCACGTCACGCAACATCGCGTCGAGCACGCGTCGATCCCGGCCGCCTTCGATCGGGTTGTGCCAGACCAGCACGACTCGTACCGCTAGCAGCTGACGTCGGACTTCGTCGCTGAAGTCGTCGCTGTAGATCGCCGGCTCGGCATCGACACCGGCTCGCGCGAACGCCTCGAACACCCCCTTGAAGCGGATGTCGTCCGCGCGGGCGCAGTCGCGCGCAGCGCGGTCGCCGGGATAGAGGATGGCCACGCGTGCGGACTGGGCGGCGTTCATGGTGCCTCGCTTGGAGTCGGAATTGTGGCGCCGAACGCGCGCCTGCGCACCGAACCTGCAGGTCGACCACGAGACCACGCGTCGCGCTGGCGTCACTGGTGTACCCGCCACCGGCCACTCCCTAGATCGAAGGGGTGCAGCCCGCGGTGTCCCCGGTTGCCCGACGGGATGCGATGGGGTCAGCATGACCTCCCCGCGCCCAGGAGGCAGGCCGACGCGGCGCCTTCTTCCGCTTGCTCCAAGGAGAATCGAGATGACTTCCTTGCTTCGTCTTCTGGCTGTCCCGGCGATCGGTGCCCTGCTCGCGTCGAACGCGCATGCCAACCTGCTGACCAACGGCAGCTTCGAGAGCGGGTTGTTCGTGAATCAGGGCAACGCCACGATGTCGCTGGCCGCCGGCTCGTCGGTCATCAGCGGCTGGACGGTGGTGAACGACACGGCCGCGTGGATCGGGGCGGGCAACCCGTTCGGTCTGAGCGCGCACGACGGCAACTTCTTTCTCGATCTGACGAACTACCAGGCCGGTGCGCCGTTCGCCGGCATGTCGCAAGTCATCGCGACTCAACCGGGCGCCGTGTATTCGTTCTCGTTCGACTTGGGCAGCTCCAACCTGTGGGGACGACCCAGCGCCATCACGGCGAGCGCAGGCGGGACCAGTGCCACGTTCACCTCGCCGCTGACCGGCACGAACAACGACTGGCAGCACTTCTCGCTGGCATTCACGGCGACGTCGACCGCGACCACGGTGCTGCTGCAGGGAGCGGCCGGCATCAACTACATCGGTCTGGACAACGTGTCGGTGGATCTGGTGTCCTTGCCGGCGGTTCCCGAACCGGGCACCTGGGGATTGCTGCTCGCGGGGCTGGCCGTGCTTGCGGGCGCCGCACGCCTCGCCAGGGTGCGAGGTCGCTGACAAACGTCCGTCAGCCGCGGCGCGCGGCCTCGATCGCCGCGACGTCGATCTTGCGCATCGTCATCATCGCCTCGAACACCCGCTTCGCCACGGCCGGGTCGGGGTCGGCGATGCCGTCGGTCAACGCGCGCGGCGTGATCTGCCAGGACAGGCCCCAGCGGTCCTTGCACCAGCCGCAGGCACTCTCCTGGCCACCGTTGCCGACGATCGCGTTCCACAGTCGATCGGTCTCGGCCTGATCGTCAGTGGCGATCTGGAACGAGAACGCCTCGCTGGGCTTGAACATCGGCCCGCCGTTCAGGCCGATGCAGGGGATGCCGGCGACCGTGAACTCGACCGTCAGCACGTCGCCCTGCTTGCCCGACGGGAAGTCGCTCGGCGCGCGGTGGATCGCGCCGACCGCACTGTCCGGGAACGTGCTGGCATAGAAATTCGCTGCCTCGAGGGCGGTGCCGTCGTACCAGAGGCACAGGGTGTTCTTGCTGACCATGGCGGTGCTCCTTTGCGGTTGAGACGTCGTCTTCGGACGTGGGCCGGGCATGGTAATTCCGCCGCGCCGCCCGCGTCGCCAACCTGATGGAGAATGGCGCCCCGTGCACGACCACCTCGATCCCGCTCCGCCCGATTCGCCCGCCCGCCGCCACCTGCTGCGCGGCGCGGCCGCGGCATGGCTGCCCGCGCTGGGCCTGCCCCGGCCGGCGCAGGCCGCAACGGCGCCACTGCAGGTCGGCGGCCTGCCGGTGACCTGCAACCTGACGTTGCCGGTGGCCTGCGTCGCGCGCGCAACCGCCAACGCGGCCGACAAGAGCGGCGGCCCGCAATTCACCTACGAATACAGCAAGTACAACGGTTGGCCCGAGATCAAGGAATCGCTGATGACCGGGCGCATCCAGGCCGCGTACATGCTCGCGCCGCTGGTGATGGACCTGGCCGACAGGAAGATCCCCGTCAAGATCGTCTCGCTCGGCCACCGCTCGGGCGCGGTGATCATGGTGCGCACCGACTCGCCGTACCAGAAGTTCAGGGACCTGACCCGCAAGCGCATCGCGATCCCGAGCCGCTTCGCGGTCGACTTCCTGTTCCTTCGCAAGATGCTGGCGCGCGAGGGCATGACGCCGAAGGACATCGAGATCGTCGAGATGCCGCCGCCCGACATGCCCGCGGCGCTCTACGCCAGGGCGGTCGACGCCTACTGCACCGGCGAGCCCTTCGGCGCCGCGGCGCAGCGTGCCGGCTACGCGCGGGCGCTGCGCATGACCCGCGACGAGTGGCGCAACTACATCTGCTGCGTGCTGACGGTGCGCGAGGAACTGATCCGCGACAACCGCCCGTTGGTCCAGGACCTGGTCAACCACGTGCTCGGCGCCGGGCAGTGGCTCGACCAGAAGCAGGACAACCGCAACAAGGCCGTCACGATCGCCGCCGGCCGCAAGTTCTTCAACCAGGACCCGAACATCATCCGTTTCGTGATGGAGAACCCGGTCGACCGCGTGACCTACGGCGACCTGCGGATGATCCGCGCCGAGTTCGAGGACCTGATGCAGCTGTCGATCGAGGCCGGTACGATCAAGGGCCCGATCGCCTACGAGAAGTACATGGACGAGAGCTTCGCGAAGGCGGCGCGGGCCGCCACCATTCCGCTGTGAACCTGCCTTTGCCCCCGATGCCTGTTCTGCGCCGCGCCGCGCTGCTGGCGCTGTCCTTGTTCCTGCTGCCCACCGCGCATGCGGTGCCGACGCTGAAGGCCGGCGTGTTCGAGCCGCCGCGCCAGGCACCCGAGTTCGCGCTGCGCGCCTCCGATGGCGGCGAGCTCTCGCTCGCGCGCTACCGCGGCAAGCTCGTGCTGCTGTCGTTCGGCTTCACCCACTGCGCGGCCGTCTGTCCGGTCACGCTGGCGACGCTGGCGCAGGCGCGCCAGTCGCTCGGCGCCCAGGCCGCCGCGGTGCAGGTGGTGTTCGTCACGGTCGATCCGGAGCGCGACGACCCCGCGCGGATGAAGACCTACCTCGCCGCGTTCGACCGCAGCTTCGTCGGCGGTGCCGGCCGGCCCGAGGCCCTGGCGGCGATGCGCAAGGACTACGGCGTCGTCGCGACCAAGGTGCCGATGGCGTCGGGCGGCTACGCCGTCGACCACACCTCGTCGATCTTCCTGATCGACCGCGACGGCAAGTTGCGCGCGATGATGCCCTACGGCCGCGATGCCAAGGACTACGTGCACGACCTCCAGCTGCTGCTCGCGCCCTGATGCCGGGCCATGACGATGCGCCGCGTCCGCTGGGTCGCACCGGGCGTTCTGGCGCTCGGTCTGGCCGGCCTGGCGTGGGCCGCGTTCGCGCCGCCGGCGGTCGCTTCGCGCGACGCGCTGTTCGAGATCCCGAAGGGGACCTACGCGCGCCGGATGGCGGGCGACAGGGTCGAGATCCTGCCCGACACGATCGGGTTGACGCTCGGCCTGAAGGACGTGCTGCTGCTGCGCAACCTGGACGACGTGCCGCAGATCTTCGGCCCCGCGCTGATCATGCCGGGGCAGAGCTTCCGGCTGCCGTTCGAGCAGGCCTCGACCTACAGCTTCGCATGCACCGCGCACGCCAGCGGGCAGATGAACATCGTCGTCGCGCCGCACCCGGCCCCGGGCTGGCCGACGCTGCGCTATCGCTGGCAGCAGTGGCGCCAGCAGGCGGGATGATCCGATGAACGCGCCGCTGGAGTGGGCCCGCAAGATCCTGCCGCCGCTGGCCGTGATGGTCGTCGTCGTCGCGGTCTGGTGGGTGCTGGTCGTGAAGTCCCAGAGTCCGATCTTCCCGACGCCGTGGCAGGTCGTCACCGGCGCGTGGGAACTGGCCGAGGACGGAACGCTGTGGGAGCACATCGGTGCGTCGCTGTTCCGCGTCGGCACCGGCTTCGGCCTGGCCGTGCTGGTGGCCGTGCCGCTCGGGCTGTGGATGGGCTGGGTCGGCGGCGCTTACCGCACCTTCAATCCGATCTTCCAGATGCTGCGCCCGATCTCGCCGATCGCGTGGATTCCGCTGGCGATCCTGTGGTTCGGGGTCGGCGACGTCTCGCCGATCTTCCTGATCTTCATCGCGTCGGTGTTCCCGATGATCGTGCAGACGACCTCGGGCGTGCACACGATCGAGCGGCGCTACCTGCGCGCGGCGGCGAACTTCGGCGTCTCGCGCGCGGTGCTGTTCCGCCGCGTCGTGATCCCGGCGGTGCTGCCCGAGATCATCGTCGGCATGCGCATCGGCATCGGCGTGGCCTGGCTGGTGGTGGTGGCGGCCGAGATGATCGCGCTGCGCTCGGGACTGGGCTACCTGATCATGGACTCGCGCAACGCCGGCAACCGCTACGACCTGGTCATCGCCGGCATGATCATCATCGGCGCGATCGGGTTGCTGCTCGATGGCGCGACCAGGCTGCTGGAGCGGCTGCGGACGGTGAGGTGGCGTTATGTCCGCTGAGCCCAAGATCGTCGTCGCAGACCTGCACAAGGGCTTCGCGTCGCGCCAGGGCGCGCTGCCCGTCATCGGCGGCGTCGGCTTCAGCGTGGCGGACGGTGAATTCGTCGCGATCGTCGGACCCTCGGGCTGCGGCAAGTCGACCCTGATGAACATCGTCGCCGGCTTCGAGCGCGCCGACCGCGGCACGGTGCGGATCGATGGCCGCGAACTCGCCGGCCCGAGCCCCAAGGGCATCGTGATCTCGCAACACGGCTCGGTATTCCCGTGGCTGACGGTGCAGCAGAACCTGATGTTCGGGCTGAACGGCGACGGCCACGGCGACAAGCAGGCGCTGGCCGATCACTACGCCGCGATGGTCGGGCTCAAGGGCTTCGAGGGCGCCTACCCGCACGAGCTGTCGGGCGGCATGCTCAAGCGCGCCGAGCTGGCACGCGCGTTCGTCGTCAAGCCCGACATCCTCTACATGGACGAGCCGTTCTCGGCGCTCGATGCGCTGATGAACCTGCGCATGCGCAACGAACTGCTGCGCATCCTCGGCGAGGAGCGCCACACGGTGCTGCTGATCACCCACGATGTCGAGGAGGCGCTCTACATGGCCGACCGGATCATGGTCCTGTCGCCCCGGCCGACGACGATCCAGGCGACCTTCGAGGTCGATCTGCCGCACCCGCGCCAGCTCGCGAGTGCACCTGCTCAGGCGTTGCGCGTCGCGATCCTGAAAGAGCTCGGGCTGTAGCGCCTCGCGACCCTGAAAGAGCTCGGGCTGTAGCGCCTCGCTCAGGGGGCCGTGTAGGGCTGCCAGCGGCCCGGCGCCTGCTGCAGGCGGTCGGCCAGCACGCGGTACACATCGGCATTCCAGCCCAGGCCGCAGTGGCTGCCCGGGACTTCGATGTTCTCGAACTGCCCGCGCGCGCCGTCCTGGATGCAGGCCTGCCAGGCCACGACGCCGTCGCTGCGGCTGTAGATCGAGGTCGTCGGCACCGGCGGCACTGCACGCAGCCGGCGCTGCAGGGTGGTGTCGAGCGTCGCCTCGCGGCCGTTGAGCAGGCGGTAGACCAGCCCGGCGCGCGTCTGCGCGGTCGAGCCGGCGAACGGCGTGCCGATCGTGATCACCTGACGGGCGCGCGCGCCCAGTCGCTTGGCGACCTCGCGGGCATAGATGCCGCCCAGGCTCCAGCCGACCAGGCTGATGCGATCGCCTTCCGCGGGGGCATGCGCGAGCACGTCGTCGGCCAGGTCGTCCAGCCAGCGGTCCGGGTTGCCTTTCGGTCCGGCGTTGAAGCCGCGGCCCCAGTCGCGCGCGTCGTAGCCGAGCTGCCGGCAGAAGTCCTTCAAGGGTCCGATGGCGCGCTGATCCGAGGCCAGGCCCGGGAACAGCACGACCGGGTGGCCGTCGCCGCGCGGCAGCCTCGACTTGTCCATCAGACGCATCGCCGCGTACTCAAGCGCGGCCCGGGCCGGCTCGAAGCTGGTCAGCGTCCACGACGGCGCGCGCGCCGCGGCGCGTTCGTGAGGGGTCAGGGTGAGGGAGGCGTTCATGGGCTGCAAATTCGATTGGTGCAATGCAGCAATCCTGCGCCGGCGGCGGGCCGATGGGGAGGAGCCGTCCGCCCGTGCGGGCGTCGGACGAGGCCTACGCCGCCGACGGGCCATGCGCCCGAATGGCTCCTTTGGCCGATGTTTCCGAACGGCCGGATTTCGACAATGCGGACAGCTTCTTCCACCCCCAACCGAGGACGACTCCGATGACCACCACCTCCCGACCCACCCGCACGCCCATCCGCCTGAAGACCCTGGCGCTGGCTGCCTGCCTGGCCGCCGCGGCCACCGTGGCGCACGCCGACCCGACCGTGCTGCTCGCCGACGACTTCAACACCGAACACGGCGGCGTCGGCAGCGCCGAATACAGCGGCTTCGCGAACTTCAGCGCCGCCAACGTCGACCTGCTCGCGCCGGGCTACTTCTACAGCCTGTGCCAGCTGGCCGGCGGCAGCACGCCGTGCGTCGACATGGAAGGCAGCGGCAACGGCACGCTGACCACGCTGACCGCCTACGACCTGGCGCCCGGCACCGTGACCATGCAGTTCGACCTGGCCGGCGACCAGCGCGGCCGCAGCGGCAACAGCGTGGTCGCGTCGCTGGTCAGCATCTTTGGCGAGGTGCTGTTCAGCGAGAGCTTCTCGCTCGCGTCCGACGCCGACTTCACGACCTTCAGCCGGTCCGTCACGCTCGCCGACCCGACGCAGGCACGCCTGCGCTTCCAGAGCGTCGGCCCGGCCGACTCGATGGGCATGCTGCTCGACAACGTGGTGTTGACCGCAGGCGGCGCCATCACGCCGGCGGTGCCCGAGCCGTCGACCTGGGCGCTGTTCGCCGGCGGCCTGATGGCCGTGGCCGGTTGTGCGCGCCGCCGCGTGAACGCGGCCGCGCGCTGATCAGACGGCGAGGTTCGGCAACACCTTGCGCAGCTGCTCCAGGTCGATCGGCTTCTGCAGGTAGTGGTCGACGACCGCGAACGCGTCGGCCACGCGGGCGTCGGTCGGCGAGCGGCCCGTCACGGCGACCAGCACGATGTCGTCGCCATACTGGCTGCGCAGGGTGCGGGCCAGTTCGAGCCCGTCGACGTCCGGCATGTGGACGTCGAGCAGCACGCAGTGCGGCCTGAACCGGGCGACCAGCTCGAGCGCCTCGGCCGCGCTGTTCGCCGAGCGCACGGTGTAGCCGTCGAACTCCAGGTGCATGCCCAGCGTGAGACAGGCGTCCGGCAGGTCGTCCACGACCACGACCCTCACCCCGTCATCGGGCTCGCTCATGGTCGAAGCCGCATAAATTGTGTCTTGGACGATTCCATCGAGACACAATCTTACGCCGGCTGGTCAGCGCCGCTCAGTTTCGGTGCGCAGTCGCTCCAGCAGGGCCTGCGCGTCGCTGAAGTCGATCGGTTTCGTCAGGTGATGGTCGAAGCCGGCGTGCCGCACCCGCACCCGATCCGTCTCCTGCCCCCAACCGGTCACCGCGACGAGCATCAGCGGCGGCGCCGACGGCCGGCCGCGCAGCAGGCTCGCCAGCTCCAGCCCGTTCATCCGCGGCATGCCAACGTCGAGGAACGCGACGCTCGGCGCATGCTCGTCGATCGCCTGCAGCGCCGTGCGCCCGTCGTGCGCGATGCGCACCCGGTGGCCGTCCAGTCGCAGCATCGCGGCGAAGCTGGACGCGAAGTCCACGTTGTCGTCGGCTACCACGATGTCGAGCGTTCCCGCGGCGGCGGGCGGCGTGGCGGGCCGCGTCGCGCTCGCCGCCGCGTCCGTCTGCGGCGCTTCGGCCAGCGGCAGCGTCGCGGTGAAGGTCGAGCCCTGGCCGGTGCCGGCACTGCGCACGTCGAGCGTGCCGCTGTGCATCTGCATCAGCTGGCGGGCGATGGTCAGGCCGATGCCGAGGCCGGCCGCACCGCGCTCGAGCGAAGTGTCGAGCTGGACGAACAGCTCGAAGATGCTCTGCTGGCGCGCCGGCTCGATGCCGAGCCCGTTGTCCGCGACCGCCACCGTCGCCGTGCCGCCTTCGACCTCGAGGGCGAGCGCGATCCGCCCCTGTGCCGGCGTGTACTTGGCGGCGTTGTTCAGCAGGTTCACCAGCACCTGGATCATGCGGGCGACGTCGACGTCGACCCACACCGGCACGTCCGGCAGGCGGACGGTCACGTCGTGCGACTTGGCGACGAGTGCCGCATCCGCCGCCTCGAGCGCCTGGCGGGCCACCGCGACCAGATCGGTGCGTTCGCGCCGCAACTCGAGCTTGCCGCGGGTGATCCGAGACACCTCGAGCAGGTCATCGATCAGCCGGACCATCTGGGTCAGCTGCCGCTTCATCATCTCGCGCATCCGGTGGCGCACCTCGGGATCGTGGTCGGCGCGCTCCAGCAGCGCCAGCCCCGTGCGCAGCGGCGCCAGCGGGTTGCGCAGTTCGTGCGCCAGGGTCGCGAGGAACTCGTCCTTGCGGCGGTCGGCCTCGCGCAGCGCCGCCTCGGCACTGCGCCGCTCCGTCATCTCGGTGGCCAGTTCGTCGAGCATCCGGTTGAACGCGGTGACCAGCATGGCCACCTCGTCGTCACCCTGCGGCACCACGACGCGCAGGTCGTAGTTGCGATCCTCGATGATGCGGCGCGAGACATCGGCCATCGCGACCACCGGCCGCGTGATCGCCGGGTGCAGCTGGCGGAAGATCAGCGCCGCCAGCGCCAGCCCGGCCGCGCTCGCCAGCGCCAGGATGCCGACGTAGCCGAGCACGCGCCGCATGACGTCGTGGCGCGCCCGCAGGTAGACCGTGCCGATGCGTTCTCCGGCGTGCATCACGGGGCGCGTCAGCTCAAGTTCGGCGCCGTCGAAGCGGACGTCGCGTTCGGCCCGCAGCGTCGTCGGATGCGCCTCGGCCGGGTCCGCGCCGTAGCTGGCGAACGGTCGACCGCCGGCGTCGAAGAGCACCGCCGCGCGGATCTGCGGCCGCAGGCGGAAGGCGGCCAGCGCTTCCTGCGCGGCCTTCGGGTCGTTGAACACCAGTGTCGGCTCGACCGACTGGCCGATCAGGTCGGCCTGGGATTGCAGGTCGCTGACCCATGCGCTACGGTTCGAATAGAGCTCGTAAGTCAGCAGGGCGAGGGCGCTGAGCAGCAGCGCCGCGCCCGTGGCCGTCATCACGACCAGCATGATCTTGCGGCGCAGCGAGCGCCGGGGTTGCAGGCCGGTCATGGGTTCACCACCCGTTCCGCCACGGCGAGCAGCCGGGCGCTGAGCTTCAGGCCGGCGCGTTCGGCCGCGGCGGGCGAGGCCTCGAAACGGATCCGTCCTCCGGTCGGCACCAGGCCGAGCATGCCGCCCGCGTCGACGCCCCTGGGCACGTCGGTCACGATCAGCACCGGCTGGTCGCGGGCCTTCTGCACCCACCCCGGCAGCGACCCTGCCGAGCCGACGAACAAGGCGTGGACGCCTTCGACGCCGTCGCTCTCGCCGAGCCGGCGCACCACCACCGGGTGCCCGTCGATCGAGCGCCCGGCGACCAGCGTCCGCAGTTCGCGCAACACCTCGTCGGCCCCGGCGACCCCGACGACCAGCGGCGTCGCGCCGGGCGCCAGCGCCCGGGCCGGCCAGTCGACGTAGCCCAGGAACCGGTACAGGTAGGCAGCCTCGACGGTGACGTCGGGGACCACCGCCTGGGCCTGGGCGCCCGCCGGCGCGACGCCGAGCGCCAGCAGCAGGCCGAGGCACAGGCCGAGACGCCGCGCCGCCGGGTTCATGGCTGCCAGCGCAACTGCAGCAGGACCGACCGTTCGAGCTCCACCCGGTTCGCCGGGCTGCCCCATTCGGCATGGCTCGGGTCGAACAGGTTCTGCACCACGAGCGCGATCTCGGTGCGTGGCGCGACGCGCCAGGCGAGCCGCGAATCGACCGCGGTGTAGGAGGGCACGCGCGGCGCGGGCAGCTCGCCCACGTGCCGCACCGACACGTTCCAGCCGACGCGCGCCGACAGGTCGACGGACGAGCGCAGCGACCAGGACTGGCGGGGATCGTTGCCCAGGCCCTGCACGCCGACCACGTCGATCGCGCCGGGACTGAGGGCGAGCTTCTGCTGCAGCAGGCTCAACCCGGCGTCGAGCCGCCAGGCGGGGGTGACGCGCCACCGGGCCCAGGCCTCGACCCCGCGGGTGCGACCCTGGTACCCGTTCTGGAACTGCAGCCCCTGGGCCGTCGGCGCGAGCGAGCGCAGACGGCTGTGCTCGTGCTGGAACAAGGTCACCGAATAGGACAGGGCCGGCACCGGCTGGGCGCGGTAGCCCAGCTCGTAGACCTCGGCGATCTCGGAGACGAAGTCCGGACCGCCGGCGACCAGGTAGGGCGGGCGTGCCGGCTGCACGTAGTCGCGGTCCACCCGCGACGGCGCGCGCGCGGCCCGCGACACGGCGCCCCACCAGGTCGATTCGGCGTTCGGCCGGTACGCCAGTCGCACGCTGGGCAGCAGCTGCGCGCCGGTGTACGGATTGGTTTCGACGCTGGCGGCGAGCGTGACGGCGAGCCGGGGGGTCACGGCGATCTCGTCCTGGGCGAAGACGCGGCCCCAGCCCATCGTCCGGACCGCCGGGACCAGCGCGATCGCATCGAAGCTCGTGACGTCGTCGCGGGCATGGCGGTAACCGGCCCCCAGCAGCACGCGGTGCGCGTCCGCCGGCCGGAAGCCGTACTGCGCGATCAAGTCGACCGTGTCGAGCTTGTCGATCACGGCCCCCGGCTGGTCGCGCGTGGTGCGGTCGACGTAAGCCTGGACGCTCATGTCGCTGCCGTCGGCGAAGGTGCGCTCCCAGCGGCCCAGCAGGTTGGCCCCGCCGAGGCGCCGCGTGCTCGCCCCCTGGTCGATGCGGCTGCGGTACGCGTCCCCTTGCAGGGTCAACGTCGATTGCGCCAGCGCCCAATCGCCGCGGAAGCCGATCTGCGTGCCGGCCGCGGCATCGTCGACCGACCGACCGTCGGCGCGGTGCGTGTCCTGCCGGTCGTAGGACTTCGCATACAGGCGCAGGTGGCCGCCCGCGCCGCCGTCCAGGCCGTAGCGCAACGCCGCGCTGCGCTCGCGGTCGCCCCAGTTGGCCGACACCAGCGCCCCCGCGGTGGCCGCGGCGTTGCGCGTGACGATGTGGATGAGCCCATTGACCGCGTTGCTGCCCCACAGCGCGGTACTCGGGCCGGTGACGACCTCGATGCGCTCGACGTCCTCGAGCATCACGTCCTGCACTTCCCAGAACACCCCGGAGAACAGCGGCGTGTAGACCGGACGGCCGTCGATCACGACGAGCATCTTGTTGGCCAGCACGTTGTTGAAGCCACGCGCGCTGACCGCGTACTGGTTGGCGTCGGCCCGCGCGACGCTCAGCGTCGGGGCCAGGCGCAGCGCCTCGGGAATCGTGGTGGCGCCGGCGCGGCGGATGTCGTCGGCGCTGATCACGTAGACCGAGGCCGCGGTGGCTTCCAGCCGCTCGGGCCGGCGCGCGACGGTCGTCACGACGACCTCGCGCAGCTGTTCGAGCGACAGGTCGGCCAGGCTCGCCGCCGCCGGCGCGCCGGCCTGCGCCGTCGGCGCGAGTGCGAACGTGGCGCCGAGCAGCAGCGCCACCGGCCAGGCCGGGGCGCTCACGCCGGAAGGCCTCGCGGGCCGGCCCCGCAGGCGATCGGCAACTCGTCGTCTACGTCGTCAGGGATGTGGTGGGTGTTCACGTGAGACTCCAAGGTGGGTGGAGTCTAGGGGAGACGCACATAATCGGTGCGGGCCGGGGTTCCGGCCGCTACCCACTCCACGCGCGATGACGGACGACCAACTGGAACAACGGCTGACCGAGCTGGAGATCAAGGCCAGCTTCGCCGATGACCTGGTCGATCACCTGAATCGCCTGGTCGCGCGGCAGCAGGACCAGATCGATCTGCTGATGCGCGAGCTGGCCGCGCTGCGCCAGCAGCCGTCCGACGCCGGGCAGGCCGAGCCGCGCAACCTGCGCGACGAGCTCCCGCCGCACTACTGACCGGCGCGCTGGAGCGGGCGTGCCGGCGCCGCGGCCGGCCCCGTGAATTCGGGGCCCATCAGGTCCGCCGGCGCGAAGCCGCGGTTGACATCGAGCCCGGTGATGCGCCAGTCGTGCGCCGACAGGGCGATCGGGTGCACGACCCGCTCGAACGACCGCATCGGCCACAGCACGCCGAAACCCCGCTCGTGGTCGAAGGTGTCGACCTCGGCGACGGCGCCGCGCGTGGTCGGGAAGCCTTCGAGCGTGAAGCGGATGCGGCGGGTCACGCGGTCGCGCCGGTCCACGCACAGCGCGACCCGGTCGGTGGCCGCGCGGCCCAGCCCGGGCGAGAGCCAGACCTGCACGACGTCGCACACCCGCCCGTCGACCACCTCGATCCCGGCCAGCCGGGCCGGGGCGTCGCGGTCCACGAGCCACAGCGGCCCGAGCAGGAACAGCCCGTAGCCCTCGGCCACCAGCGCCGCGGCCTGCTGGACCGCGGGGTCGGCGCTGCGCGCGCCGTTGAGCCACACGGTCGCCTCGCCGAGATCGCCGGGCGCCCCACCGCTGCGGCGCCACGCCACCTGCTTGCGGCCGCGCTCGCCGGTGTAGGCCTGCGCGACGACGCCGGCGCGCGGGATCAGGCGCTCCTCGGAGCGGCCGCGGAAACCCGTGTCGGTCACCTCGGGCTGGATGCGTCCGATCAGCGCGCGCCACTCGCCCGCGTAGGCCACGCTGATGTCGGCGATCTGCCGGTAAGCCGCCAGGCCGTGCGCCTCGGCGCTGTCGCGCAGCAGCCGCTGCGCGTCGGGCTCGGCGACCGCGGGGACGCCGAGCGGCAGCGGCGTGCTGCAGGCGCCGAGCAGCGGCAGCGCCAGGCCGCCGAGCAGCGTGCGTCGGGTGACGCCACGGCTCGACCGGCCGGCGCCGTCGCTTGTCGGCATCAGGCCTTCTTGGCCCATGCGCTGCACCACCCCTTCGCGGCGACCTGCTTGCCGGCGAACAGCGGGCAGGCGCCCGCGGCGTCGCCCGCCTTGCCCTGATACAGCGCGCAGTTGGCGCACACCTGGCCGGCGGCGTACTTCGGGAACTTCTTCGCGTCGGCCTTGGTGGCGTCGGCGACATAGCCGAGCGCGACGGCCTGGGCGTCCTTCTCGCCGACCATGGCCTGGGCGAGGGCTCGTGCGCTCAAAGCAGCGCTGCCGGTGGCGGCGACGGTCATCAGAAAGACGCGACGGGTGGCGTTCAAGGTGTGCATGGCAAATCTCCTTCGGGTGGTCGAATGCCGAGCCTACTTGGGCATCAACACGGTATCGATGACATGGATCACGCCGTTGTCAGCCGCCACGTCAGCCGCCACGACCTTGGCGTTGTCGACCGTGACGCCGCCGGCGGTGCCGATCGTCAGCTCGCTGCCCTGCACGGTCTTGACCTTGCCCGGCTTGATGTCGGTGGACATCACCTTGCCCGGCACGACGTGGTAGGTCAGCACGGCGGTCAGCTTGGCCTTGTCCTTCAGCAGCGCGTCGAGGTCGGCCTTGGGCACCTTGGCGAAGGCCTCGTCGGTCGGCGCGAACACGGTGAACGGGCCCTTGCCCTTCAGCGTGTCGACCAGGCCGGCGGCCTGCAGCGCGGTGGCGAGCGTCTTGAACTTGCCGGCAGCGACGGCGGTGTCGACGATGTCGGCGGCCTGGGCGGACACCGCGGCGAGGGCGACAGCGCCGGCGATCAGGAATTTCTTGTACATGGAAAGCCTCGTGGGATGGTGGTTGGGGATGCCGGATCATAGAAAGCACCGCCCGGAGTGAGTCAATATTGAGTCAATTTATGGGGTTATAGACCGCATAATTACGTTTCAAACTCGTGTCAACTGAACTCATCATGTCCGCAGACGCCGAAGACTCCCCCTCCACCACCTTGCTGCGCAGCGGCACGGCAGCGCGGCTCGCCGGGGTGTCGCCCGCCACGCTTCGCATCTGGGAGCACCGCTACGGCGTGGTCGCGCCGCCGCGCTCGCCGGCCGGCCAGCGCACCTACTCGATGGGCGACGTGCAACGCCTGCGGCTCATCAAGCGGCTGACGCTCGAAGGCCACGCAATCGGCACGCTGGCGCGGCTCGATGTCGACGAGCTGGCGCGGCTGTCCGCCGGCCATGCCGCGCCGACCGGCGAGCAGCGCGTGCTGGTCGTCGGCCGTGCCGCGGCGCGTCGGCTGGAGGACCACCTGCGCCCGGCGCCGGCCTTCGTGTACGACGAACTCGAGCAACTGGAACGGGCGCTGGCTCAGGCGGGCGGGGCCGACGTGCTGGTGATCCAGGTGCCGACGCTGCATGCGCAGCTGGCCGCGCGCGTGCTCGCGGTGCGTGCCGGGCTGCCGGTGCCGGCGGTGATCCTCGTCTACGGCTTCGGCACCGAGGCGGCGGCCGACGCGCTGCGCGCGGAGGGGGTGGCCGTGCTGCGCGAGCCGGTCACCGGCAAGGCGCTGGCGCGGCTCGTCGTCGCCGCGCGGCCGGCGCCCGCCGTGCGCGCGACGATGCCCACGGCCAAATCGACCCCGCGGCGCTACAGCGATGCCGAGCTCTCGTCGCTGCGCGAGACGACCTCGCGCATCGCCTGCGAGTGCCCGCGCCACCTGGCCGAGATCGTCACGCTGCTGTCTAGCTTCGAGGTCTACAGCGGCGAATGCGTGGCGCGCAACGACGCCGATGCCGCGCTGCACCGGCACCTGCACGACGTGACCGCCGCCGCGCGGACGATGTTCGAGCAGGCCCTCGAGCGCGTGGTGCTGGACGAAGGGCTGGTCCTCTAGTCGTGTGGGGCGCAGCTATGCTTGCGCGCTGTTGTGCGCCTCCCCTTCCACCCCGGAGATCCCTCGATGAACCTGCTTCCGACTGCCCGCATTGCGGCCCTGGCGCTGGCCGCGCTGACGACCATCGCCGCGCAGGCGCAACTGAAGATCGGCGTGATCGCCTCGGCCACCGGGCCGACCGCCGCGGTCGGCATCCCGCAGAAGAACAGCGCGGCGCTGCTGCCGAAGAAGATCGGCAACCTCGATGTCGAGTACACCGTGCTCGACGACGCGTCGGATTCGACGATGACCGTCACGCTGCTGAAGAAGCTGATGGTCGAGCAGAAGGTCGACGCGATCATCGGCCCCTCCGGCTCGCCGAACTCGATGGCGGCGCTGCAGTTCATCGCCGAGAACAAGACGCCGATGCTCGCGCCGGTCGGCACCACCGCGGTCGTGCTGCCGATGACCGAGCAGAAGAAGTGGGTCTTCAAGACCACGCAGAACGACAGCCTGATCTGCGAGGCGCTGGTCGCGCACATGGTCAAGAAGGGCGTCAAGACGGTCGGCTTCATCGGCTTCGGCGATGCCTACGGCGAATCCTGGTACGGCGTGTTCGTGCCGATGATCGAGAAGGCCGGCATCAAGCTGATCGTCAACGAGCGCTTCCAGCGCACCGACCAGAGCGTGATCGGCCAGGCCACGAAGATCGCCGCGGCCAACCCGGACGCGGTGCTGATCGGCGCCGCCGGCGGCCCGACGGTGCTGCCGCACACCACGCTGGTCGAGCGCGGCTACAAGGGCCAGATCTACCAGACCCACGGCGCCGCGACGCCCGACTTCGTGCGCCTGGGCGGCAAGGCGGTCGACGGCGCGGTGATGGCGGCCAGCCTGATGCTGGTGCTCGGCGAGGTGCCGGACAGCAACCCCTCGAAGAAGGTCGCGCTCGACTACATCGGCGCGTACGAGAAGCTGTACGGCGTCAAGCCCGCGACCTTCGGCGCCAACGTGTTGGACGCCGGCCTGCTGCTGCAGCGGGCCGTGCCCGAAGCGCTGAAGAAGGCGCAGCCCGGCACCGAGGCATTCCGCATCGCGCTGCGCGACGCCCTCGAAGGCACCAGAGAGCTGGTCGGCACCCAGGGCGTCTACACGATGTCGGCCGCCGACCACTCGGGCTTCGACAAGCGCGGTCGCGAGCTGATGCAGCTGCAGGGCGGCGTCTGGCGGCTGATCGCCGAGTGAGCATGCCGCGGCGGCTTCAGGCTTCGGTCGCTGCCGCGGGCTCGGCGGGTGCCGACGTCGCGTCCGGCAGCAGCGGCAGCGGCTGGTAGCGCTCCAGCACCCAGGCCTCGAATTCCGCGGCCGGCAGCGGCCGGCTGAAGAAGAAGCCCTGCACCTCGGTGCAGGCCCGCGCGCGCAGCGAATCGAGCTGCTGCGGGCGCTCGACGCCCTCGGCGACGATCGTCAGCTTGAGCGATCGGGCCATCTGAATCATCGCCTCGACCAGCGCCTCGTCGCCGCCGTTCTTGCCGAGGTCGCGGATGAAGGACTGGTCGATCTTCAGCTTGTCGATGTGGATGCGCTTCAGGTAGCTCAGCGACGAGTAGCCGGTGCCGAAGTCGTCGATCGAGATCCGCACGCCCAGCTGGTGCAGCTGTTCGAGCAGGTCGAGCGCGACCTCGGGGTTGCTGAACGCGGCGCTCTCGGTCAGCTCGATCTCGAGCCGGCGCGGCGGCAGGCCCGATTCGCGCAGCGCGTCGGCCACCATCGCGGCGAAGTCGGGGCGACGCAGCTGGATCGACGAGACGTTCACGGCCATCAGGCGCATCGGCAGGCGCGCGTCGAGCCACTTCTTGGCCTGGCGCGTGGCGGTGCGCAGCACCCACTCGCCGAGCGGCACGATCAGGCCGGTCTCTTCGGCCATCGGGATGAACTCGCCGGGCGAGATCAGGCCCAACTCGGCGCTGTTCCAGCGCAGCAGCGCCTCGGCGCCGACGCAGTCGCCGGTCTCGATCTCGATCTGCGGCTGGTAGTGCAGCACCAGCTCGTCGCGGGCGATCGCCTGGCGCAGCAGCGACTCCATGTGCAGCAGCCGGGACGACCGGTCGTGCATCTCCTGCGTGTAGAAGCGGAATGTGTTGCGGCCCTCGCGCTTGGCGCGGTACATCGCGATGTCGGCGGCCTTGGACAAGGACGCGAAGTCGCGCCCGTCGCCCGGGTACATCGCGATGCCGATCGACGGCGTGATCGCGAGCGCGGTCTGGTCGAGCGTGAACGGCTGGACGATGCGGGCGAGCAGTTTCTCCGCCACCACCATCGCGCCGGCGACCGGCGTGTCGGGCAGCAGCAGCACGAACTCGTCGCCACCGATGCGGGCCACGGTGTCGGGCTGGCGCACCGTGCTGACCAGACGCTGCGCCACTTCCTGCAGCAGGCGGTCGCCGCAGTCGTGGCCGAGCGAGTCGTTGACGTACTTGAAGCGGTCGAGGTCCAGGAACATCAGCGCGAACGGCTCCTTCGAGCGCTCGGCGCTGCGGATCGCCTGGTTCACCCGGTCGGTCAGCAGCGTGCGGTTCGGCAGGCCGGTCAGCGGGTCGTTGTTGGCCAGGTGGCGGATGCTTTCCTCGGCCGCCTTCTGCTGCGTCACGTCGGTCGCCTCGGGCAGCAGGAACGCGACCGCGCCGTCGTCGCCGAAGATCGGGCGCAGCGAGAAGTCCAGGATCATCGTCGTGGCGTCGGCACGGGTGTGGACCGTCTCGAAGCGGCTCGCCAGCCCGTGCACGGCGCGCTCCACTGCCTCGCGCACCGCCGCCTGCTGCTGCTCCGACTCGGCCCACACCGGCACCTCCCAGAAGCGCTCGCCGATCAGGGCGTCGAGCGGCAGCGCGAGCAGCTTCAGCACCTGCTGGTTCACATGCAGCACGCGGCCCTCGGTGTCCAGCAGGCCGATGAACTGCATGCTGCTGTCCAGCATCGCGCGCAGTTTCAGCTCGCTGCGCTGCAGGCTCTGCTGCAGGCGACGCTGCTCGAGCAGGGTGGCCACGCGCCGGTGCAGCACCGGCAGGTCGACCGGCTTGGTGAGAAAGTCGACCGCGCCCAGTTCGAGGCCGCGCACTTCGCTGCCCTCGGAGGTGTCGGCGGTCACGAACACCACCGGGATGTCGCGCGTCTCGGCGTCGGCCTGGAGACGGCGCAGCACGTCGTGGCCGCTCATCGACGGCATCATCACGTCGAGCAGGATCAGGTCGGGCGGGTCGGTTTCGCGGCCGGCCAGTTCGAGCGCTGCGGCGCCTTCCAGCGCCACCTTGATCCGGTAGTCGGCACGCAGCGCGGTGGCCAGCACGTGCAGGTTGGCCGGCACGTCGTCGACGATCAGCACCAGGGGCTTGCGCTGCATCATCGGCATCTGTCTGTCGGGCGACCCCATCGGTGGCACTCCATCGCTTGTCATCGACCCTGGATCACATCGAGATCGGCCAGCGCCGCGGCGTGGTCGAAATCGACGATGTGCTGAAGCAGTGCGGCGAGGCGTCCGGTGAGGTCGGCCGTCGTGGCCGCGCACTTCAGTTCATCGAGGAGCGTGTCGGGAATCAGCTCCTGCTCCTGCACATATCGGCGCAGCTCGTCGAGAAGCTGAGTGCATGGGGACGCGTCGAACGTCAACAATGATTTGCCACTCGGAGTGTCAGCCGGGGGGCTCGCTGCGATCGCCGCGACGGCCTCGGCCAGGCTCGCTGCGAGTGCGTTCGATGCAGCCGGCGGGGTGGCGGCGTCGAGCTCGATCTCGCGGGCGCGCGCGTCGTGCGCGACAGCCGACAGGCCGAGCGTTGCGGCCGTCCCCTTGAGGGTGTGCAACGCGGCGCGCGCGGCTGCGGCGTCGCCGCGCTCGAGCAGCGCATCGACGTGCGCCGCCGCATCGCGGTGCTGGGTCGCGAACGCACGCAGCAGCCGCAGCAGCTGGTCGGCGCGGCCGTGCAGGCGACGCAAGGCCGGCGCGCTGTCGAAGCCCGGGAAACTCGGCAGCGGTGGTGCCGGCAGGGCCGCCGCCGCGCCGGCACCGGCGGCGTGCCCGGGACCCTGGCGCCGCGCCGGCAGCCAGCGCCGCAGCACGCGCACCAGGTCGTCCGGCTCCACCGGCTTGGGAACGAAGTCGACCATGCCGGCCGCGGCGCAGCGCGCCCGATCCTCGCTCAGCACGGCCGCGGTCATCGCGACGATCGGCGGTCGCGGCGACCGCTCGAGTTGGCGGATGCGCTCGGTCGCGGTGATGCCGTCCATCACCGGCATGTGCATGTCCATCAGCACGAGCTCGAAGGCCTCGTCCTCGACGCGCTCGAGCGCCTCGCGGCCGTCCTTCGCGATCGTCACGTCGATGCCCAGACCGCGCAGGAAGCCGCTGGCCACCTCCTGGTTCAGCAGGTTGTCCTCGACCAGCAGCACGCGCGCACCGTCGAAGCGCTGCGGTCCCGCGACCGGAAGCGGCGCGCCGACGCGGCGGCTGCCGTCACGGTGCTGCAGCCGCACCAGGATGTCGAACAGCGCGGACGGCACGACCGGCTTGGTCAGCACCATGTCGAGCCCGAGGTCCGCCGCATCGGCCAGCAGCTCCTCGCGGCCGAACCAGGTCACCATGATCGCGAACGGCGGGCACACGTGCGTCGAGCCGCCGGCCGCGCTCCCGGCCTCGCGGGTGCGCTCGCGCATCGCGCGCGCCATCTCCAGGCCGTCCATGCCAGGCATGCGCCAGTCCAGCAGCACCACGTCGTACGGCGCACCCTTGGCGCGGCTGCGGTCGACGAGCGCGAGGCCTTCCTCGGCTGTCGCGACGACGTCGGCGCGCACGCCCCAGGCCTCGAACAGGTGACCGAGGATCATCCGCGACGTCTCCTGGTCGTCGACGACCAGCGCACGCAGGCCGCGCACGCGGTGCAGGTCCAGCGTCAGGTGCTGCGCGCGCGCCGGCTGCACGCGGATGGTGAAGCTGAAGGTACAGCCCTCGCCGAGCCGGCCTTCGACCTCGATCTCGCCGCCCATCAGCTGCACCAGCTGGCGGCAGATCGTCAGGCCCAGGCCGGTGCCGCCGTATTTGCGCGTCACCGAGTTGTCGGCCTGCGTGAATGCGTGGAAGAGCTGCCCGGCTTGCGTCTCCGACAGGCCGATGCCGGTGTCGCTGACCGAGAATCGCAACAGGATGCCGGTCGGCTCGCGTGCCGCGACCTCGGCCTTCAGGTGGATCTCGCCCCGTTCGGTGAACTTGATCGCGTTGCCGACCAGGTTGTTCAACACCTGCGTCAGGCGCATCGGGTCGCCGACGACCTCCATCGGCACGTCCGGCGCCACTTCGAAGAACAGCTCCAGCCCCTGCTGCTCGACTTGCGCGCCGAACAGGTTCGCGACATTGTTCAGCGGCTCCTCGACCGCGAACTGCACTTGCTCGAGCGTCATGTGCCCGGCCTCGATCTTCGAGTGGTCGAGGATGTCGTTCAGGATGCCGAGCAGCGACTTGGACGAGGCCTGCACCTTCTGCAGCAGGTCGCGCTGCGGCGCGGCGAGCTCGGTGCCGAGCACCAGTCGGGTCAGCCCGATCACCGCGTTCATCGGCGTGCGGATCTCGTGGCTCATGTTGGCGAGGAACATGCTCTTGGCCTGGCTGGCCGCGTCGGCCGCCTCCTTGGCCGCCAGCAGCTCGGCCTGCGCGTGCTTGCGCTGGGTGATGTCCTGGGCGGTGCCGATCACGCGCTGCGGCCGGCCGCCGGCGTCGCGCTCCACAACCATGCCGTGCTCGAGCAGCCAGACCCAGTGCCCTTCCTTGTGGCGCAGCCGGTGCTCGACCGCGAACTCGGCGGTCTCGCCGCGCAGGCAGGGCTGGATGATCGCGGTGGTCGCCGCGTCGTCATCCGGGTGGCCCAGCGCGACGATGTCGTCGATGTGCGGTCGCAGTTCCACCACCGCGTAGCCCAAGGTCATCGCCCACAGCATGTCGACCTGGTAGGCGCCGCTCTCGACCTGCCATTCCCACAGGCCGATGCCCGCGACCTGCAGCGCCAGGCTGTGTCGCTGCAGCTGCAGCGCCTCGGTGCGCTTGCGTGCATCGATGTCGAGCGCCAGCACATGGACGCCGGCGACGTCGCCGTCGGGCGTGCTCTGCGCGCACAGCGCCACGTCGGCCCAGACGGTGCGATCCGGCTCGGGCTCGAAGCGCAGCTCGAGCCGCGTGCTCGCGCCGGCCCCGTAGCGCAGCGCGGCGAGGGCGTCGGCGAGCGCGTCGGCATCGTCCTCGCAGACCAGCGCGGCGAACGGGCGTCCGACCAGCGAACCGGCCGCACATCCCAGGCTGCGCGCGAACGCCGGATTGACACACCGCACCCGGCCCGCGGGATCGAGTTCGAGCCAGCCGGCGCTGCCGTGATCGAAGCGGGGATCGGTCGTGCTGGGCAGGGCGGTGGCGAGGCTCATGGCGCGCATATCGGTGAGCGCCGCGGCCAACTTGACGGGCGGGCGGATCGGGCCGATGCCAGTTGACTGGAGTTCACCTTTTGTCGCTCAATCCAGGTGGTAAGTCGCGGTCTGGACGGACAGCGGGCCTGTTCCGAAACGCGACATCCCGGCCAGGGGCGGCCGGTGCGCCGAAGGCGGCGCTAGCATGCGCGGCCGACGCGGGGCGCGCGGTCACAACAACGACGACAAACTGGAGATTCCGATGACGACCCGATTCAATGTGAATGGCAAGAGCGTGGACGTGAAGGCCGAGCCCGACACGCCGCTGCTGTGGGTGATCCGTGACGAGATCGGTCTGACCGGCACCAAGTTCGGTTGCGGCATGGCGCTGTGCGGCGCCTGCACCGTGCACCTCGATGGCGTGCCCGTCCGCTCGTGCCAGACGCCGGTGTCGGCAGTGGCCGGCAAGAACGTGGCGACGATCGAGAGCCTGTCGACCAACAACTCGCACCCGCTGCAGAAGGCGTGGATCGCGCACGACGTGCCGCAGTGCGGCTACTGCCAGTCGGGCCAGCTGATGAGCGCCGCGGCGCTGCTGAAGGACAACAAGAACCCGAGCGACGCCGACATCGACGCCGCGATGAGCGGCAACATCTGCCGCTGCGGCACCTACGGCCGCATCAAGGCGGCAATCAAGACCGCCGCCGCCGACATGCGCAAGGCCTGAGGGAGACGACCATGACGACCACCACCACCACCGTCTCGCGTCGCGCCTTCCTGCAGACCTCCACCCTCGCCACCGGCGGGCTGATGCTCGGCGTCACGCTGCCCGGCCTGCTCGCCGCAGGCGCCGCGGACGCCGCCGGCACGTTGTACACGCCGAACGCCTGGGTCCACATCGCCGACGACAACACGATCACGCTGCTGTCCGCCCGCTCCGAGATGGGCCAGGGCGTCTACACCTCGATGCCGATGCTGATCGCCGAGGAACTCAACGTCGACTTCCGCTCGATCAAGGTCGCGATCGCGCCGCCCAACGCCAAGCTGTACGGCAACGCGCTGCTCGGCGGGCCCCAGCTCACCGGCGGCTCGACCTCGGTGCGCGACGGCTGGGAGCGGCTGCGCGTCGCCGGTGCGCAGGTGCGCGAGATGCTGGTCAGTGCCGCGGCCACGAAGTGGAACGTCGATCGAACCACGCTGACGGCGGCCAACGGCGTCGTCAGCGGCCCGGGCGGCAAGAAGGCCACCTACGGCGAGCTCGCGGCCGACGCGTCCAAGCTGCCGGTGCCCGAGAAGGTCGCGCTGAAGGACCCGAAGGACTTCACCCTCGTCGGCAAGCGCACCAAGCGACTGGACACGCCGGCCAAGACCAACGGCACGGCCGAGTTCGGCATCGACGTGAAGTTACCCGGCATGGTCTACGCTTCGCTCGAGCAGTGCCCGGTGATCGGCGGCACGGTCAAGAGCTTCGATGCCGCCAAGGCCAAGGCGATGCCCGGCGTGATCGACGTCGTGCAGATCCCCGACGGCGTGGCCGTCGTCGCCGACACCTGGTGGCACGCCAAGAGGGCGCGTGAAGCGCTGACGGTGGTCTGGGACGAAGGCGCCGGCGCGGCGCTGAACGACAAGGCCATGTTCGCCGGCATCCGCGCCGGTGCGCCGGCCGACAAGCTGATCCCGTTGAAGGCGGTGGGCGACGCCGACGCGGTGATCAAGGCGTCGAACAAGGTCGTGCGCGCCGAATACGTGATGCCGCTGCTCGCGCACGCGCCGCTGGAGCCGATGAACTTCACCGCGCACTTCCACGACAACAAGGTTGACCTGATCGGCCCGACCCAGTGGCAGGACGCGGCGCAGGGCACCGTCGCGAAGGTGCTGGGCGTGAAGCCGGAGGACGTGACGCTGCGCACCACCTTTCTCGGCGGCGGGTTCGGCCGGCGCATCGACATCGACTACATCATCCAGGCGGCGCAGATCTCGAAGGCGGTGAACAAGCCCGTCAAGCTGCTGTGGACGCGCGAGGACGACACCACGCACGACTTCTATCGCCCGCAGTCGCTGCACCAGCTCGCGGCGGCGCTCGGCGCCGACGGCAAGCCGACCGCGATGACCTTCAAGATGGTCTCGCAGTCGGTCACCGGCCGCGTCTTCGGTCTGCCGCTGGAGGCGCAGGACCCGCTGATGACCGAGGCGGCGATCGCGGCCTACGAGATCCCGGCGACCCGCCACGACATGGTCAAGCACGACGCCGGCCTGCGCGTGGGCTACTGGCGCTCGGTCAGCCACGCGCTGAACGCGTTCGCGAACGAGAGCTTCATCGACGAGTGCGCGGCCGCGGCGGGCAAGGACCCGTATGCCTACCGCATGTCCTTGCTGGAGACCAAGCCGCGCTTCGCCAACGTGCTGAAGCAGGCCGCCGACAAGGCCGGCTGGGGCACGCCCGCACCGGCCGGGCGCTCGCGCGGCATCGCGCTGATGGAGGGCTACGACACCTACATGGCGCAGGTGGCCGAGATCTCGATGAAGGACGGCGTGCCGGTCGTGCACAAGGTAACCGTGGTGGCCGACCTCGGCCGCATGGTGAACCCCGACACGGTCGAGGCGCAGATCCAGTCGAGCATCGTGTTCGGGCTGACCGCGGCGCTGTACGGCGAGATCACGCTCGACAAGGGCCGGGTGCAGCAGACCAACTTCCACCAGTATCAGCTGCTGCGCATGAACGAGGCCCCGGTCATCGACATCACGCTGGTGCCGAGCACCGAGAAGCCCGGCGGCATCGGCGAGCCGGCGACCGCGCTGATCGGGCCGGCGGTGGCGAACGCGATGTTCGCGGCGACAGGCAAGCGGGTGCGGCGGATGCCCTTCTCGGCCGACAACATCAAGTCGGCCTGACGTGATCACCCTCTCCCGCTTGCGGGAGAGGAACGCGGTGCGGGAGGCGGCGGTGCGCCGCCCTATCCGTGCAGCCGGCTGTGCCGCGGCACGCTGGCGAGCAGGAATTCCATCTGGTCCGCCAGGATGCGGCGGCCGCGCAGGATCATGTCCTCGTGCAGGCTCGGCACGTAGGGCAGGTACATCAGCGACAGGTGCGCCTCTTCGGGCATCCGGTTGCCCTTGTGGCCGTTGCACGGCCGGCAGGCGGTGATGCAGTTCATCCAGGTGTCGTGCCCGCCGCGCGAGGTGGGCACGATGTGCTCGCGCGTCAGGTCCTCGAACTTGAAGCGGTGGCCGCAATACGCGCAGATGCCGCGGTCGCGGGCGAACAGCTTGGGGTTCGACAACGCGGGCGTCTGGCGCCAGGCCCGGCTGGGCACCGAGCCCTTGACCGCGATGATCGGATGGACCTCGATCCGCGATTGCAGCCCGGTGCGCTGGTAGCCGCCGCGCAGCACGTAGAAGGTGTCTCCCAGCGTCCAGGCGACGCCGTCGCTTGCGTAGATGACAGCTGCTTCCTTGGCCGAAATCCAGGATTGCGGCCGCCCCGACACATCGAGTTGCAGTACTTCCATGAGGCTCCGAGCGTAATCCAGACGGCGCATTCGCTCAACCCCGGTTTCGATAGCCCCGGGCCGCAGCGCCCGTCATGCGCTCGTCACACGGCAAGTGGGTACAAACCCCGCTCGCGGGCCATCAGCCGGGTCAGGCCGAGCAGCGCGCCGATGTTGGGCATCGGAACGGCCAGGCGGGTGCCGATCTCGTGGACCGCGGCGACCAGCGCGTCGATCTCCAGCGGGCGGCCGGCCAGCGCGTCCTGCAGCATCGAGGTCTTGAACGCGCCGAGCTGGCGCGCGATGGCCATCCGTTCCTCGCCCGACTGGGTGATCGCGCAACCGATGCGCGCGCCGATCTCCCGCGCTTCCTCCATGGTGCCGAGCATGAACGCCAGCACCAGCGGGTCGTCGATGATGCGGTGGCTCTCGGCCCCGGTCAGCGCCGAGACCGGGTTCATCGTCATGTTGCCCCACAACTTGTACCAGACCTCGCGGCGGATGTCGGGGCTGGCCTCGGCGGTGAAGCCAGCGGACGCCAGCGCGGCGCGCACGGCCTCGGCGCGCCCGGACACGCCGCCGCCCGGCTCACCGACGATCAGCCGGTCGCCGAAGCCGTGCCGCACCAGGCCCGGTTCCGGGCTCGCGCAGGTCAGGTGCACGACGCAGCCGAGCACGCGCTCGGTCGTCAGCGCCTCGGCGATCCGGCCGTCGGGGTCGATGCTGGCCAGGCGCCGGTCGCCCAGCGGGGCGTCGGCTGGCGCCGCATCGAGAAACCACCACGGCACGCCGTTCATCGCCGGCATCACGACCGTCTGAGGACCGAGCAGGGGGCGCAGCGAGTGGGCGGCGGCGGCCAGCGCCGGGCCTTTCAGCGCGATGACGACCAGGTCCTGTTCGCCGAGCGCGGCCGCGTCGTCGCTCACCGCGATCCGCGTCGCGGTCTGCGCGCCGCCCATCGCCAGGCGCAGGCCCTGCTGGCGGACCGCCGCGAGCGTGGCGCCGCGCGCCAGCCCGGACACGTCGTGGCCTGCCGCCGCCAGCCTGGCCGCCATCAGGCCGCCGACGGCCCCCAACCCCACCACTGCGATCTTCATCGGTGACTCCGCTGCTTGATTGCGGCCGATGGTAGCGAGGCCCTCGCGACGGCACGAAGCGCGGGTAAACCCTTGACAAGACAGCGGCGCGAGCGCTGTTCTAGGCGCCGTTGCCTAGAAATACCCGCCGATTCCGTGCGGGACCGGCTTCCGGGTCATCCAATCGTCTGCAAAATAGCACGATCGTTCGTTTTAATGTCCCGCCACCGCGGGCCCCCACCGTGACCGCCATCCCGACCACCCTGAACGAACCAGCCCGTGACGCGGCTGCGTCCGCCACGGGACCGCACCGGCCGCTGCTGAAGGGCCGCCAGACCCGCTCGACGATCCTCGACGCCGCGCTCGCGCTGGCCTCGCAGATGGGGCTCGAAGGGCTGTCGATCGGTGCGCTGGCCGAGGTCACGCAGATGAGCAAGTCCGGCGTGTTCGCCCACTTCGGCTCGCGCGAGGAACTGCAGATCTCGGTGGTGCGCGAGTACCACGCCAAGTTCGAGGCCGAGATCTTCGAGCCCGCAATCACCGCACCGCGCGGCCTGCCGCGGCTGCGCGCGATGTACGACCGCTGGTTCAAGCGCGTCTCGGTCGAGATCGACGCCGGCTGCATCTACATCAGCGGCGCGGTCGAGTTCGACGACCGCCCGGGCCCCGTGCGCGACGCGCTCGTCGGCATGGTGCAGACCTGGCACGCCGCCCTCGAGCGCGCGATCCGCATCTCGATCGAGGAAGGCCACCTGCGCGCCGACACCGACCCGCAGCAGATGCTGTTCGAGATCCACGGCCTGATCCTCGCGCTGCACCACGACGCGCGCTTCCTGCGCCGCCCGGGTGCCGATGCGCGCGCGCGGGCCGGCTTCGAGAACGTCCTGTCCCACTACCTCGCCGCGCCGGGCGCGACACCGCCGGCGGCCGCGCCGGCCGTGCGTCGCCGGCGCGCCTCCGCATCCCCTTGATTTCACTCTCCAGGAGTTTCCATGCCCCAGTACACGCCGCCCCTGCGCGACATGCAGTTCGTGATGCACGAGCTGCTCCACGTCGTCGATGAACTGAAGCAGCTGCCGGCGCATGCCGACATCGACGTCGACACCATCAACGCGGTGATCGAGGAGGGCGGCAAGTTCGCCGCCAACGTGCTCGCGCCGATCAACCAGCGCGGCGACGAACAGGGCTGCGTGCTCGACAAGACCACCCACGAGGTCCAGGCGCCGGACGGCTTCAAGGCCGCCTACGCCCAATACGTCGAGGGCGGCTGGCCGTCGCTGAGCTGCGACCCGGCGTTCGGCGGCCAGGGCCTGCCGCACCTGGTCAACCAGTGCATGTACGAGATGATGAACTCGGCCAACCAGGCCTGGACGATGTACCCGGGCCTCTCGCACGGCGCCTACGAGGCGCTGCACGCGCACGGCTCGGATGCGCAGAAGGCGACCTACCTGCCCAAGCTCACGAGCGGCGAGTGGACCGGCACGATGTGCCTGACCGAATCGCACTGCGGCACCGACCTGGGCCTGCTGCGCACCAAGGCCGAGCCGCAGCCGGACGGGACGTACAAGCTCACCGGCAACAAGATCTTCATCTCGGCCGGCGAGCACGATCTGGCCGCCAACATCGTCCACCTGGTGCTCGCGCGCCTGCCGGATGCGCCGGCTGGCTCGAAGGGCATCTCGCTGTTCGTCGTGCCGAAGTTCAAGGTCAACGCCGACGGCACGCTCGGCGAGCGCAACACGATCTACTGCGGCGGCCTCGAGCACAAGATGGGCATCCACGGCAACGCGACCGCGCAGATCAACCTCGACGGCGCGGTCGGCACGCTGGTCGGCGAACCGAACAAGGGCCTGGCGGCGATGTTCGTGATGATGAACGCGGCGCGCCTGGGCGTGGGCATGCAGTCGCTCGGCCTGACCGAGGTGGCCTACCAGAACGCGGTGGCCTACGCGAAGGACCGCATCCAGATGCGTTCGCTGTCCGGCGTCAAGAACCCCGACAGGCCGGCCGACACGATCATCGTCCACCCCGACGTGCGCAAGATGCTGCTGACCGCGCGCGCCTACGCCGAGGGCGCCCGCGCGCTGGCGATGTGGACGACGCTGCAGCTCGACAAGGAACTCGCCAGCGACGACGAACAGGTGCGCGCCGACTGTGCCGACCTGGTCGCGCTGGTCACGCCGATCGTCAAGGCCTTCTTCACCGACAACGCCTGGATCGCCACCTCGCACTGCATGCAGGTGTTCGGCGGCCACGGCTACATCCGCGAATGGGGCATGGAGCAGTTCGTGCGCGACTCGCGCATCAACATGATCTACGAGGGCACCAACACGATCCAGTCGCTCGACCTGCTGGGGCGCAAGGTGCTGGGCGACAACGGCGCGAAGCTGAAGAAGTTCGGCAAGCTGGTGGCGCGGTTCGTCGAGGACGAAGGCACCGACGAGGCGATGCAGGAGTTCGTCAACCCGCTCGCGGACCTGGGCGACAAGGTGACCAAGCTGACGACCGAGATCGGCATGAAGGCGTTCAAGAACCCGGATGAGGTCGGTGCCGCCGCGGTCGACTACCTGCGCGTCTGCGGCCACCTGGTGTTCGCGTACTTCTGGGCGCGGATGGCCAAGGTCGCGCTCGCCAAGGTGGACGGCGGCGATCCGTTCTACAAGGCCAAGCTGATCACTGCGCGCTTTTACTTCGCCAAGCTCTTGCCGGAAACCGCCATGCTGATCCGCACCGCGCGCGCCGGCTCGGCGCCGCTGATGGAGATGGACGAAGCGCTGTTCTGATCGTCCGCATCGATTTTTCCCGGGAGACAACAACCATGATCCGCCACACCAAGACCCTCGTCGCCGCGCTCAGCCTCGGCCTGCTGTCCGCCATCGCCCACGCGCAGGCCACGCCGGCCGGGCTGTGGAAGTCAGTCGACGACGAGACCAAGAAGGAGAAGTCGCTGATCCGCATCACCGAGGCGGGCGGCGTGTTCACCGGCAAGCTCGAGAAGCTGCTCGACCCGGCGACCAAGCCCGATGCGGTCTGCGACAAGTGCACCGACGACCGCAAGGACAAGCCGCTGGTCGGCATGACGATCATCAAGGGCGTCAAGCACAGCGAATCCGACAAGGAGCGCTGGGACGGCGGCGAGATCATGGACCCCAACAACGGCAAGACCTACAAGGTCCGCCTGACCCCCGGCGACGACGGCAAGACGCTGGCCGTGCGCGGCTACATCGGCGCGCCGATGCTCGGCCGCACGCAGACGTGGATCCGCGTCGAGTAATCAATATCCGTATCGAAGAACCGAAGGAACGAAGATGAACCGTTTTCCAGTCCGCAAGGTCGCCGTGCTCGGCGCCGGCGTGATGGGCGCGCAGATCGCGGCCCACCTCGTCAACTGCAAGGTGCCCGTGATCCTGTTCGACCTGCCCGCCAAGGAAGGCCCGAAGAACGGCATCGTCGCGAAGGCCGTCGAGGGCCTGAAGAAGCTCAAGCCGGCGCCGCTCGGCGTCACCGAAGACGCCGCGCTGATCGAGCAGGCCAATTACGAGGATCACCTCGACAAGCTCAAGGACTGCGACCTGATCATCGAGGCCATCGCCGAGCGGATGGACTGGAAGCTCGACCTGTACGAGCGCATCGCGCCCGCCATCGCGCCGCACGCGATCGTCGCGAGCAACACGTCCGGCCTGTCGATCACCAAGCTCTCCGAAGTGCTGCCCGAGGAGATCAAGCCGCGCTTCTGCGGAATCCACTTCTTCAATCCGCCGCGCTACATGGCGCTGGTGGAGCTGATCAACACGCCGACCACCAACCCCGAGATCCTCGGCCAGCTCGAGGCCTTCGTCACCACCGCGCTCGGCAAGAGCGTGGTGCGCGCAAAGGACACGCCGAACTTCGTCGCCAACCGCGTCGGCATCGCCGGCATGCTGGCGACGATGAAGGAGGCCGAGACCTTCGGCCTGACTTACGACGTGGTCGACGACCTGACCGGCAAGAAGCTCGGCCGCGCGTCGAGCGGCACCTTCCGCACTGCGGACGTGGTTGGCCTCGACACGATGTCGCACGTCATCAAGACACTGCAGGACAACCTGCAGTCCGACCCGTTCTTCGCCAGCTACGCGACGCCGCCGGTGCTCGCCAAGCTGATCGAGCAGGGTGCGCTGGGACAGAAGACCGGCGCCGGCTTCTACAAGAAGGTCGGCAAGGACATCCTGCGGCTCGACCCGGCCAGCGGCGAGTACGTCGCCGGCGGCGGCAAGGCCGACGAGATCGTCGCGCGCATCCTGAAGAAGCCGCCGGCCGAGCGCCTGAAGCTGCTGCGCGAATCGAAGAATCCGCAGGCGCAGTTCCTGTGGGCGATCCTGCGTGACAGCTTCCACTACGCCGCGGTCCATCTCGCCGACGTCGCCGAGAGTGCGCGCGACATCGACTTCGCGATGCGCTGGGGCTTCGGCGTGCAGCAGGGTCCGTTCGAGCTGTGGCAGGCGGCCGGCTGGACGACCGTGGCGAAATGGGTCAAGGAAGACATCGATGCCGGCAAGGCGTTGAGCACCGCACCGCTGCCGGCCTGGGTGTTCGACGGCCCGGTGGCTGCCAACAACGGCGTGCACCACGCCGAAGGCTCGTGGAGCGCCGCGCATGCGCGCTGGGTCGCGCCGAGCACGCTGCCGGTGTACCAGCGCCAGGCCTTCCGCGAGACGGTGTTCGGCGCCGGTGCCGTGGCGCCGCTGGCCTCGGGCACGGAGCTGTTCAAGAACGACGAGATGCGCGTCTGGACGCTCGACGGCGAGGTGCTGATCGCCAGCATCACCGCCAAGCTGCACCTGATCGGTCAGGGCGTGATCGAGGGTTTCGACAAGGCCGTCGAGCTCGCCGAGCGCCAGTACAAGGGGCTCGTGATCTGGTCGCCCGACGACGTGTTCTCGGCCGGCGCGAACCTCGAGCAGATGATGCCGGTGTTCATGAAGAGCGGCGGCAAGGGCATCGCGCCGGAGCTGAAGAAGATGCAGGACGCGATGCTGCGCCTGCGCTATGCGAGCGTGCCGGTGGTGGCGGCGATGCGCGGCATCGCGCTGGGCGGCGGTTGCGAGATCGCGCTGCATTGCGCGCGGCGCGTCGCGGCAATGGAAAGCTACGTGGGCCTGGTCGAGGTGGGCGTCGGGCTGATCCCCGGCGGCGGCGGGCTGACCTACATCGCGCGCCGCGCAGCCGAGATGGCCAGCGCCGGCAACGCGAACGCCGACATCTTCAAGTTCGTCAGCGACGGCTTCACGAACGCCGCGATGGCCAAGGTCGGCACCAGCGCGATCGAAGCGCGCAAGCTCGGCTACCTGCTGTGGAGCGACGTGGTCGTGCCGAACAAGGACGAACTGCTCCACGTCGCGACGCAACAGGCGAAGGCGATGTACGAGAGCGGCTACCGCGCGCCGGCGAAGGCGCTGTTTCCGGTCGCCGGCCGCAACGCGATCGCGACGATCAAGGCCCAGCTCGCGAACATGCGCGACGGCGGCTTCATCAGCGCGCACGACTTCCACATCTCGGCATTGATCGCCGACGTGGTCTGCGGCGGTGATGTCGACGCGGGGTCGATGGTCAGCGAGGACTACCTGATGGCACTGGAACGCAAGCATTTCTGTGCCTTGCTCGACCACCCGAAATCGCAGGAACGGATCATGGGCATGCTGCAGACCGGCAAGCCGGTGCGCAACTGAACGCGAAGGACAAGAACATGAGCAAGCAAGTTCAAGAGGCGTACATCGTCGCCGCCACCCGCACGCCGATCGGCCGCTCGAGTCGGGGCTACTTCCGCAACACCCGTCCGGACGACCTGCTGGTCGCGGCGATCCGCAGCGCGATGACGCAGGTGCCCACGCTGGACCCGAAGGCGATCGAGGACGCGATCATCGGCTGCTCTTTCCCGGAGGGCGAGCAGGGCATGAACATGGCCCGCGTCGCGGTCGCGCTGGCGTTCTCGAACCCGGTCGGCGGCGTGACCGTGAACCGCTTCTGCGCATCCGGCATCACCGCGATCCAGATGGCGGCCGACCGCATCCGCGTCGGCGAGGCCGACGTGATGATCGCCGGCGGCGCCGAGTCGATGAGCCTGGTGCCGATGGGCGGCAACAAGCCGTCGTTCAACCCGGCCATCTTCGAGAAGGACGAGAACATCGGCATCGCCTACGGCATGGGCATCACCGCCGAGAAGGTCGCCGCGCAGTGGAAGGTCAGCCGCGAGGCGCAGGACGCGTTCGCGCTCGAATCGCACCAGCGGGCGATGAAGGCGCAGGCGGCCGGCGAGTTCGCCGACGAGATGACGCCGATCGACGTGGTCGACCGCTTCCCGAATCTGCTCACCGGCGAGCAGGGCACCAAGACCCGCACCGTCAAGCTCGACGAAGGCCCGCGTCCCGACACCTCGCTCGAGGGCCTCGCCAAGCTGCGCCCGGTGTTCGCCGCGAAGGGCAGCGTCACCGCCGGCAACAGTTCGCAGACCAGCGACGGCGCCGGCGCGCTGATCCTGGCGAGCGAGAAGGCGATCAAACAGCACGGCCTGACGCCGCTGGCGAAGTTCGTCAGCTTCGCCGCGCGCGGCGTGCCGCCGGAGATCATGGGCATCGGTCCGATCGAGGCGATCCCGGCCGCGCTGCGCTATGCGAACCTGCAGCTGTCGGACATCGACTGGATCGAGCTGAACGAGGCCTTCGCCGCGCAGTCGCTCGCGGTGATCAACAGCGTCGGCCTGGACCCGGCCAAGGTCAACCCGATGGGCGGCGCCATCGCGCTGGGCCACCCGCTCGGCGCGACCGGTGCGATCCGCGCCGCGACCGTGATCCACGCGCTGCGCCGCCACCACCTGAAGTACGGGATGGTGACGATGTGCGTCGGCACCGGGCAGGGCGCGGCGGGCATCTTCGAGCGCGTCTGATCGCGATGGACGCCGAGCGGCGCAGCGCGGTCCGGAAGGTCGGCCTCGTCGTCGGGGTCGGCGCGCTCGCTGCGCCGGTGCTGGTCAGCACGGTGCGGCCGGCGCCGCTCGCCGCGGAGCGCTTCGCCTCGATCGATGCGGCCGTGCAGACGCTCGCGCAGCTGAAGACCGCGGCGCCGCGCCTGACCGGCGCCTGGGACCTGGCCCAGGTGCTGCACCATGCGGCGCAAAGCATCGAGTATTCGATGAGCGGCTTCCCGGCGCTGAAGCCGGCGTGGTTTCGCGCCACGGTGGGCTCCTACGCGTTCGCGCTGTTCAATGCGCGGGGCGCGATGTCGCACGACCTGGCCGATCCGATCCCCGGCGCACCCGCGATCGCGCAGGGCCAGCCGCTCGCGCCGGCGATCGAGCGCGCGAGCGCCGCGCTGCGCGCGTTCGACGCGTACGCCGGCGCGCTGCAGCCGCACTTCGCCTACGGCACATTCGACAAATCCGACTACGCGCGGGCGCACCTGATGCACCTCGCGAACCACTGGACCGAAGCCGCTACCGCGGCTTGAACAACGTCACTGAAGGAGACCGCCGCATGAGCATCAAGACCGCCACGTTGAACGGCGTCGCGACCATCGAGATCGCGCGCCCCGAGAAGAAGAACGCGATCACCGGCGCGATGTACCACGCGATGGGCGCTGCGCTCGACGCCGCCAAGGCCGATCCGGCCGTACGCGCCGTGCTGATCACGGGCCAGCCGGGCATCTTCACCTCCGGCAACGACATCGACGACTTCATGAAGCGCCCGCCCGGCGAACCGCCGGCCTACGTGTTCATGCGCGCGCTGATGGGCTGCGACAAGCCGGTGATCGCCGCGGTGACCGGCGCGGCGATCGGCATCGGCACGACGTTGCTGCTGCACTGCGACTTCGTCTACGTGTCCGACGAGGCGCGGCTGGCGATGCCGTTCGTCAGCCTCGGCCTGGTGCCCGAGTTCGCGTCCAGCCTGATCGTGCCGCAGCTGATGGGCAACGTGCGCGCGGCCGAGAAGCTGTTGCTCGGCGACCCCTTCACGGGCGCCGACGCGGTCGAGTGCGGCATCGCCAACGCGGTGCTGCCGGCGAACGAGGTCGTGAACCACGCACGCCGCATCGCCGAGCGTTTCAACGCGCTGCCGCCGGGTGCGGTGCGCGACAGCAAGACGCTGATGCGCCGCGCCCGCGCCGCGCTTGCTGCCGAGACCATCGCGGTCGAGGGCGAGGTGTTCGGCGCGCGGCTGCGCAGCCCCGAGGCGCAGGAGGCGTTCAGCGCCTTCTTCCAGAAGCGCAAGCCGGACTTTTCGAAGTTCTAGCCCGATGTCCCTCGCGCTGAAGCTCGTGCTGTCCCCGGTGCTGATCGCGCAGGCGATGGGCACGCGGCGGCGCGCACCGGCCTTGCCGGAGGCGGCCGGGCCGCGCGAGGGGCAGCTCGGCAGCGGCGCCGGTGCCTTGCGGGTGCTGATCGCCGGCGATTCGTCGGCAGCGGGCGTCGGCGTGGCGACTCAGGACCTCGCGTTCGCCGGCCACTTCACGCGCACGCTGCACCGCCGCAGCGGCCGCGCGGTGCGCTGGCGGCTGCGCGCGAAGTCGGGCCTGACGACATTGGAGGTCCTGGCGCTGCTGCGGGACGATCCCCCGCCGGTGGCCGATGTCGCGGTCGTGCTGACCGGCGTCAACGACGTGATCGACCTGGTCCCGCCGAAGCGCGCGGTGCAGCACCGTGCCGCGCTGGCCGACTGGCTGCTCGGCGAGGGCCGCGCGCGCTACGTGCTGTTCGCACCGCTGCCGCCGATCAACCAGTTCCCGCTGCTGCCGCAGCCGCTGCGCGGCGTGATGGGCGCCGACGCGCGGCTGCACGACGCCGCGATGGCCGCCTGGGCGGCGAGCAAGCCGAACGTGTTCCACACGCCGATCGCATTGCAACTCGCGCCCGGCGCGATGTCCAGCGACGGCTTCCACCCCGGCGAGCCGGTGTACCGCGCCTGCGGCGAGGCGCTCGCGCGCTTCGTCGTCGACCGAATCCTTCCGATGGAGACCGCCAAATCATGACCCGCACGCTCAAGGACAAGACCCTGTTCATCACCGGCGCGTCGCGCGGCATCGGCCTGGCGATCGCCAAGCGCGCCGCCGCCGATGGCGCCAACATCGTGATCGCCGCGAAGACGGCCGAGGCCAACCCCAAGCTGCCCGGCACGATCCACTCGGCCGCGGCCGAGATCGAGGCCGCCGGCGGGCACGCGCTCGCGCTGCAGACCGACATCCGCGACGAAGCCAGCGTGCTCGCCGCGGTCGAGCAGGCGGTCGCGCGCTTCGGCGGCATCGACATCCTGGTCAACAACGCCAGCGCGATCAGCCTGACACCGACCACCGCGACGCCGATGAAGCGCTTCGACCTGATGTTCGGCGTCAACGTGCGCGGCACCTACCTGTGCACGCAGAGTTGCCTGGCCGAACTGATCAAGAGCGCGCGGGCCGGGCGCAATCCGCACGTGCTGAACATGTCGCCGCCGCTGTCGATGCGCGAGCACTGGTTCAGCCCGCACGTGGCCTACACGATGGCCAAGTACGGGATGAGCGAGTGCACGCTCGGCCACGCCGGCGAGTTCCGGCCGCACGGCATCGCGGTCAACAGCCTGTGGCCGCGCACCGCGATCGCGACCGCGGCGCTGCAGATGATCCCCGGCGTCGACCTGTCGCGCTGCCGCAAGCCCGAGATCCTGTCGGACGCCGCGTACCTGATCCTGACCAGCGATGCGGCCACCACGACCGGCAACTTCTTCATCGACGACACGCTGCTCGCCCGGCACGGCATCACCGACCTCGACCGCTACAGCGTGACGCCGGGCACGACGGATTTCGTGCCCGATTTCTTCGTCGACTGAGCGCCGGGCGTCACCGATCGCGCGGCGTTGGCTGACAGACAGCCCCGGTGGAGGCTGCTACGGTCGATGGGTGACTGCCAACACCGATCCTTCCGCCGGCGCGCCGCCGCCCTTGTCTGGTGCGACCGCGTTGTTCCTCGATTTCGACGGCACGCTGGCGCCCATCGCCGCACGTCCACAGGACGTGCAGGTGCCCGATTGGGTGCGTCCCACGCTGCGGGCGCTCGATGGGCGCCTCGACGGCGCGCTGGCGATCGTCAGCGGCCGCCCGATCGCCCAGCTCGATGACTTCCTCGCGCCGCTGCGGCTGATCGCCGCGGGCGCGCACGGCGCGGAGTGGCGCGATGTGCAGGGCACCGTGCATCAGGTGACCGCCACGCCGCCCGAGAAGGTGGTGCGGCAGGCCCATGACCTCGCGGCGCGCCACGCCGGGCTCATTCTCGAGCCCAAGCCGAGCGGCCTGTCGTTGCACTACCGCGCCCGTCCAGAACTCGAGGCGGAATGCCGAGACACGCTGTTTGCCGCGCTGGCCGCTAGCCCGGGAGCCGACACCGAATGGGAGTGGCTGCACGGCCAGTTCGTCTACGAGCTGAAGCAGCGCGCGGTGTCCAAGGGCAGCGCCGTGCAACTGCTGCTGCGCCAGACGCTGTTCGCCGGCCGCCAGCCGGTCTTCGTTGGCGACGACCGGACCGACGAGGACGGCATCGCCGCGGTCCAGGCCGCGGGCGGCTATGGCGTGCGCGTGGGCGGCGGTGTCACCCGGGCGCGCTACCGGCTCGCCGATCCCGCCTCGGTCGGCGCGTGGCTGGGCGGCGTGGTGGATCACGCGCCGCAGCGCGTCGATGCCCCCAAGGAGGACGGTGCCGCATGATTCCCAACGAAGCGAACCTCGACCTCGGCATGATCGGCAACTGCACGAGCAGCGGCGCCGTGCAGGCCCTCCACGACCACCGTCTGCTGCGGCGCGGGACCTTTGACCTGACCGATCGCGCGGCCTTCTGGCACGAGCGCGCGGCGCTGATCCGCGCCAAGCGGCCGAGGTCGGCATGATCGGTCCGACGGACCCGCGCTTCGTCAAGACCGTCGACGCGCTGGAGGGCGTGCCGTGCGACGATCCCTGCATGCGCCGCGACGAGGCGCCGGACGAGTTCGGGCTGCCCGGGACCTCGTTCAACATCTGCGCGTTCTGGCGCATTCAAGCCTACTCAATGGTCGGGATCATCAACGCCGCGATGCGCCTGCCTGCGCCGTGGGACTCGAGGATCTGATGGGCCGTCTTGTCGTCGTCTCCAACCGCATCGGGGACCCGCGCAAGGCGGCCGCGGGCGGGCTGGCCGTTGCAATCGGCGACGCGCTGTCGCAGAGCGGGGGCCTGTGGTTCGGCTGGAGCGGCAAGATCAACGAGAGCGGGACGCCGGGCGAGGGCGAGTTGCACATGCAGCGTTCGGGCTCGGTGCAGCTGGTCACGCTCGACTTGTCGCAGGCCGATCACGACGCGTACTACACCGGCTACTCGAACCAGGCGCTGTGGCCCGCCTTCCACTACCGGCTCGACCTGGCGGATTTCGGCGCCGGCTTCTTCGCCGGCTACCAGCGCGTCAACCGGTTGTTCGCGCGCAAGCTGGCGGCGCTGCTGCAGCCCGACGACGTGGTCTGGGTGCACGACTACCACCTGATCCCGCTGGCCGCGGAGCTGCGTGCGCTGGGCTGCCGCCAGCGCATCGGCTTCTTCCTGCACATCCCGCTGCCGCCGCCGCCGATCCTCGCGGCGATCCCGGGACACGAATGGCTGATGCGCTCGTTCTTCGCCTACGACCTGGTCGGGCTGCAGACCCGCAGCGACGCCGACCACTTCGCCCGCTTCGTCGTCGAGGAGGCGAACGCGACTGCGCTCGGCAACGACGAATTCGAGGCGTTCGGGCAGCGGATCGTCGCGCGCGCATTCCCGATCGGCATCGACGTCGACGAATTCCAGCGCCTGGCCCACAGCGCCGAGTCGCGCGAGACCGAGGCCATGCTGCGCGACCAGTACAGCAAGCGCCGGCTGCTGGTCGGCGTCGACCGGCTCGATTATTCGAAGGGCCTGCCGCGGCGCTTTCGCGCGTTCCGCGAACTGCTGGCCAGCTACCCCGAGAACCGCAACAGCGCGACGCTGATCCAGATCGCCTCGCCGACGCGCGAGACGGTGGACGCCTACGACGACCTGCGTCGCGACCTCGAAGGCCTGGCCGGCGAGATCAATGGCGACTATGGCGAGCTCGACTGGATGCCGATCCGCTACCTGCACCGCACCTGGGCACGGCGCCGGCTGCCGGCGCTGTACCGTTGCGCGCGCGTTGCGCTGGTCACGCCGCTGCGCGACGGCATGAACCTGGTCGCGAAGGAGTACGTCGCGATGCAGACGCCGGAGGATCCCGGCGTGCTGGTGCTGTCACGCTTCGCCGGCGCCGCCGAGCAGATGCGTGAGGCGCTGCTGGTCAACCCGTACGACATCCCGGCCGCCGCGCAGACGATCCAGCGCGCGCTGCAGATGCCGCTGGCGGAGCGGCGCGAGCGCCACGCGGCGCTGCTGCAGCGCATCCGCACGAACGACGTGCATTGGTGGCGCAAGGAGTTCCTAGACGCCCTGTCGGCGATCGAGCCGCGGGTGCGCGAGGCCGGCTGACGCGCCGGCGATCGGCTCAGGTGGGCCGGTTCAGGCGGTCGGAATCAGGCGCGGCTTGCCGTCCTTGTCGATCGCCACGTAGGTCAGGTTCGCCTCGGTCACCTTGACGACCTGCAGGTTGGCCGGGTTGCGCTCGGCGTAGACCTCGACGTTGACGGTGACCGAGGTCTTGCCGATGCGCTCGACCTTGGCATAGAAGCTCAGCAGGTCGCTGATCGACACGGGCTGCTTGAAGATGAACTCGTTGACCGCGACCGTGACGATCCGGCCCTTCGCGATCCGCGCCGGCAGCACCGCGCCGGCGATGTCCACCTGCGCCATGATCCAGCCGCCGAAGATGTCGCCGTTGCCGTTCGCGTCCGCCGGCATCGGCATCACGCGCAGCACCAGCTGGCGGTCGTCGGGCAGGCGCAGCGGGGCGAGCGAATCGGGCATCGGGTTCTCGACTTGAATCTCGGCCATCGGGGCGCACCTGCGGGTTGTCGTTGTCCGGCGGATTCTTCCACCTTTGCCGGCGCGTCATGCGAAGATGCCGCCGCTTCATTTCGACAACACCACCGGGAGAGTGACTCATGACCGACCTGACGACCTCTGGAACGACCGACGAGCGCCTGCGCTCCAACAAGACGCTGACCTGGATCATCTACGGCCTGTACGCCGCCAGCTTCATCGTCGGCTTCACCTCGATCGCCGCGATCATCATGAACTACGTCAAGCGTGGCGACGTGGCCGGCACCTACCTCGAGTCCCACTTCACCTGGCAGATCCGCACCTTCTGGATCAGCCTGATCGCCGCGTTCGTCGGGCTGCTGCTGATGATCGTGCTGATCGGCTGGATCGTGCTGATCGCCGACATGGTCTGGGTGATCTACCGCCTGGTGATCGGCGCGATCCGGCTGAACGAGAACAAGCCGGTCGTCGAGGGCAAGTACGGCCTCGAGGCCTGACACTCACTCGATGCGCAGTCATTCCCTTCCGCTCCCGCCCGCCCCTCCGGCGGGCCCGAACGCCGCCCCCCGCTCCGACCTGGCCACGCTGCGCAAGCTGCTGCCCTACCTGTGGCAGTGGCGCTGGCGCGTGCTCATCGCGCTCGCCTTCCTGGTGGCCGCCAAGCTCGCCAACATCGGCGTGCCGCTGGTGCTCAAGCAGCTGGTCGACGCGCTCGACCTGAAGCCCGGCGACCCGCGCACCGCGCTGGCGGTGCCGGTCGCGCTGCTAGTGGCGTACGGGCTGCTGCGCCTGTCGATCACCGCGTTCACCGAGCTGCGCGAATACCTGTTCTATCCGGTGGCGGCGCGGATCGCGCGGCGGGTGTCGCTGGAGGCGTTCGAGCACCTGCTGGCGCTGAGCCTGCGTTTCCACCTCGAGCGCCAGACCGGCGGGGTCTCGCGCGACATGGAGCGCGGCTCGCGCTCGATCCAGTCGCTGCTGAACTACACGATCTACAACATCCTGCCGACGCTGGTCGAGATCACGCTGGTGATCACGTTGCTGTCGGCCAAGTTCGACGGCTGGTTCGCGGCGATCGCGTTCGGTGCGCTGGCGGTCTACATCACCTTCACAATCACCGTGACCGAGTGGCGCACCCACTTCCGGCGCGCGATGAACGAACAGGACAGCAAGGCCAACACCCGCGCGGTCGACGCGCTGATCAACTACGAGACGGTCAAGTACTTCTCGAACGAGAAGTTCGAACAGGGCCGCTACGACGAGAACCTGCAGCGGCTCGAGAAGGTCTCGATCAAGTCGCAGACCTCGCTGTCGGTGCTCAACGTCGGCCAGAGCCTGATCATCGCAACCGCGGTCACGCTGCTGGTGTGGCGCGCGACGCTCGGCGTGGTCGCCGGCACGCTGAGCCTGGGCGACCTGGTGCTGGTCAACGCGCTGATGATCCAGCTGTACATCCCGCTGAACTTCCTGGGCGTGATCTACCGCGAGATCAAGCAGTCGATGATCGACATGGAGAAGATGTTCGCACTGCTCGGCCAGAACCGCGAGATCGCCGACGCGCCCGACGCGCAGCCCCTGATCAACCGGGGTGGCGCGGTGCGCTTCGACGATGTGCGCTTCGGCTACGACGCCGACCGCGAGATCCTGCACGGCGTGAGCTTCGAGATTCCGGCCGGCAAGACGGTCGCGGTCGTCGGGCCGTCGGGTTCGGGCAAGAGCACGCTGGCGCGGCTGATGTTCCGCTTCTACGACGTGAACGCCGGCGCGATCTCGATCGACGGGCAGGACATCCGCCACGTCACGCAGCAAAGCCTGCGCCAGGCGATCGGCATCGTGCCGCAGGACACGGTGCTGTTCAACGACACGGTCGAATACAACATCGCCTATGGCCGCACCGGCGCCTCGCGCGAGGAAGTCGAGGGCGCGGCGAGGGCCGCGCACATCCACCAGTTCATCGCCTCGACGCCGAAGGGCTACGACACGATGGTCGGCGAGCGCGGGCTGAAGCTCTCCGGCGGCGAGAAGCAGCGCGTCGCGATCGCGCGCACGCTGCTGAAGAACCCGCCGGTGCTGATCTTCGACGAGGCGACCTCGGCACTCGACTCGGCCAACGAGCGCGCGATCCAGGAAGAACTGCGCAGCGCCGCCCGCAACAAGACCGCGCTCGTGATCGCGCACCGGCTGTCGACGGTGGTCGACGCGCACCAGATCCTGGTGATGGAACTGGGCCGCATTCTCGAACGCGGCACGCACGCCGAGCTGCTGGCGCTGAACGGCCGCTATGCCGACATGTGGCGGCTGCAGCAGAGCAGCGAGGCCGACGCCGAAGCCGCCCCGGACCTGACGCTGGCGGCCTGAGCCGCGATGCGGCGCCGCTACACTGGGCGCCGTGGAGACCAAGTGGTTCGAAGATTTCGTCAGCCTGGCCGAGACGCGCAGCTTCTCGCGCTCGGCGCAGTTGCGGCATGTCACGCAGCCGGCGTTTTCGCGGCGCATCCAGTCGCTCGAGGCCTGGGCCGGCATCGATCTGGTCGACCGCTCCTCCTATCCCACCCGCCTGACCGCCGCCGGTGAAACCCTGCACGCGCAGGCGCTGGAAATCCTGGGCGCGCTGCAGGCCACGCGCAACATGATGCGCAGCCACAAGGCGGCCGGGCACGACATGATCGAGTTCGCGGTCCCGCACTCGCTGGCGTTCACGTTCTTCCCGCACTGGGTGATGGACCTGCGCAAGCGCTTCGGCGCGACCAAGAGCCGGCTGATTGCGCTGAACGTGCATGATGCGGTGATGCACCTGGTCGAAGGCAGCTGCGACCTGCTGCTGGCCTACCACCATCCGTCCCAGCCGCTGCAGCTCAACCCGGATCGCTACGAGATGATGAGCCTGGGCCACGAGACGCTGTGCGCCTACGCCAAGGGCGACGCCGATGGCCAGCCGCTGTTCAGCCTGCCGGCCGCGCCGGGCCAGTCGGTGCCGTTCCTGAGCTACGCCGCCGGCGCCTACCTGGGCCGGCTGGTCGAGGTGATCACCAAGCTCGCCCCGGAGCCGCTGCAGCTCGAGCCGATCTACGAGACCGACATGGCCGAGGGCCTGAAGGCGATGGCGCTCGAAGGCCACGGCCTGGCGTTCCTGCCCGCGAGCTCGGTGCGCAAGGAACTGAAGAGCAAGCGCCTGGTGCGCGCGGCGCCCGCCGGCGTGCACGAGATCGAGATGGACATCCGCATCTACCGCGAGCGCCCGGAGATGGCGCGCCACAGCAAGCCGGGCGCCGTCGCGCTCTGGGATTTCCTGGCCTCCCGCTAGGCCCGACCCCGGCTCCAGGGTTTGCCCTGAGTCGCTATGCATCGCATGCATGGCGTCGCGGAGATTCAGCATTGGCGCCGATTCGGCCTCGCCCCTAAAGTTCCGCCGCTGTTCAAACGCAGCGTCATACCGCCGTGCCGAAGAGCACCGGCGTCGGAATCAACGACATCAAGGGGCGAGAATTTTCATGAAGAAGCGACTGCCGCCAGCGGCCTGGATCCTGATCGCGATGGTCATCGGGATCATTCTGGGCTACATGGTTTTCACCAGTTTCCCGGACAAGAAGACCGCAGCGCAGATCGCCGGCTACATCTCGATCATGTCCGACGTGTTCCTGCGGCTGATCAAGATGCTGATCGGCCCCCTGGTGTTCTCCACGCTCGTCGTCGGCATCGCGCACATGGGTGACGCCGCCTCCGTCGGTCGGGTTTTCGGCAAGGCGCTGGGCTGGTTCGTGACCGCCTCGCTGATCTCGCTGATCCTCGGCCTGGTGATGGCCAACCTGCTCGAGCCGGGCAAGAACCTGGGCCTGCCGCTGCCGGACATCGGCGCCTCGGCCAATCTGGCGACGAGCAAGTTCACGCTGAAGGATTTCGTCAGCCACCTGGTGCCGAAGTCGTTCGCCGAGGCGATGGCGAACAACGAAATCCTGCAGATTGTCGTGTTCTCGATGTTCTTCGGCGTCGCGCTCGCGGCGCTCGGCGACAAGGCCAAGACGCTGGTCGCCGCGATCGACGAGCTCTCGCACGCGATGCTCAAGATCACCGGCTACGTGATGAAGCTGGCGCCGCTGGCGGTGATGGCCGCGATGGCTGCCACGGTGGCCGTCAACGGCCTCGAGATCCTGCTGAAGTTCGCCGTGTTCATGGGCGACTTCTACCTCGGCCTGTTCGTGCTCTGGGCGGTGCTGGTCGGGGCGGGTTTCCTGTTCCTCGGGCCGCGCGTGTTCAAGCTGCTGGTGCTGATCAAGGAGGCGTTCCTGCTGTCGTTCGCGACTGCCAGCTCGGAAGCCGCGTACCCGAAGATCCTGGACGCGCTCGACCGGTTCGGCGTGAAGCGCAAGATCTCGAGCTTCGTGATGCCGATGGGCTACTCGTTCAACCTCGACGGCTCGATGATGTACTGCACCTTCGCGGTGTTGTTCATCGCGCAGGCCTACGGGATCGTGCTGCCGATCGGCACGCAGATCACGATGCTGCTGATCCTGATGCTCACCTCCAAGGGGATGGCGGGTGTGCCGCGCGCCTCGCTGGTGGTGATCGCCGCGACGCTGAACCAGTTCAACATCCCGGAAGCCGGTCTGTTGCTGATCCTGGGCGTCGACACGTTCCTCGACATGGGCCGCTCGGCGACGAACGCCGTCGGCAACTCGATCGCCACCGCGGTGGTGGCGAAATGGGAAGGCGAGTTGCTGTCCGAAGACGCCGCCGAGGCGAACCTGAAGGTCATCGACGCCGAGGCCGCAGCCCTGGCGCACCCGATCTCCGCCTGAGCCCGCGATGAAGCGCGCGTTCATCGTCCGACTCGCCGTGGGCGCCCTGGTGGCGCTGGCGGCCCCGTTCGCCGCCGCGCAGACCGCGCCGGCGCCCACCCAACTGACCGGCACGCTCGCCAAGGCGCGCGAGACCGGCTCGATCACGATCGGCCACCGCGAATCGTCGATCCCGTTCTCGTACCTGTCGGCACGCGGCGAGCCGATCGGCTATTCGATCGACCTGTGCCGGCTGCTGGTCGATGCGATCAGCGAGGAGGTCGGCCGCACGGTCGCGATCCAGTGGAAGGCGGTGACTTCCGAATCGCGAATTCCGGCGGTCGTCTCCGGCCAGGCCGACCTCGAGTGCGGCTCGACCACCAACAACCTGGAACGCCAGAAGCAGGTCGCGTTCTCGCCGACGATATTCGTCTCCGGCACCAAGTTGCTGGTGAAGAAGGGGTCGCCGGTCAGGACTTTCCGCGATCTCGCCAGCAAGAAGGTGGTGGTCACCGCCGGCACGACGAACGAGAAGACGATGCGCGAGCTGGCCGTCAAGTTCAAGGTCGACATGACGATCGTCGTCGCCGCCGATCATGCCGCATCGTTCGCGCAGCTCGCGGCTGGCACGGTCGATGCATTCGCCACTGACGACGTGCTGCTCTACGGCCTGCTCGCGCAGAACAAGGCGCAGGCCGACTACGTCGTCACCGGCGACTTCCTCTCGTACGACCCGTACGGGGTCATGTACCGAAAGGGCGATGCCCAGCTCACGAGGCTGGTCAACGACACCTTCCACGCCCTCGCCGAAGACCGCGAGATCGAGCGCCGATATAACCGCTGGTTCCTGCGCAAGCTGCCTTCCGGCGTGAGCCTGGACCTGCCGATGAGCGCGCAGCTCGAGACGCTGATCCAGACCATGGTGTCGCGCACCGAGTAGCCGAGCGACCCGTCCCCTTCCTTTCTCATCCTTCCTTTCATCGGATTCCCATGCTCCTCGTTCATCGCCTGATCCGCGGCGTCGCTGCCGCGTTCCTCGCCACCCACCTCGGCGCGTTCGCGCAGACGCCGGCGGCGCCCGCACCCAAGGCCAACGTCGTCGTGCTCGCCACCGGCGGCACGATCGCCGGCGCCGGCGCCTCCGCTGCCAACAGCGCCACCTACCAGGCCGCCAAGGTGCCGGTCGACAAGCTGATCGCCGGCGTGCCCGAACTGGCCGACATCGCCAACGTGCGTGGCGAGCAGGTGTTCCAGATCGCCTCGGAGAGCTTCACGAACGAGAAGCTCGTGACGCTGGCCAAGCGCGTCTCGGCGCTCGCGAAAGACCCGGGCGTCGACGGCATCGTGATCACCCACGGCACCGACACGCTCGAAGAGACCTCGTTCTTCCTGACCCTGGTCGTGCACACCGACAAGCCGATCGTCGTGGTCGGCTCGATGCGTCCGGGCACCGCGATGTCGGCCGACGGGACGCTGAACCTGTACGACGCGGTCGCCGTCGCGGCCGCGAAGGACTCGCGCAGCAAGGGCGTGCTGATCGTGATGAACGACGACATCCTGTCGGGCCGCGATTCGGGCAAGCGCATCAACATCAAGACCAACGCGTTCGGCAGCCAGTGGGGCGCGTTCGGCTCGATCGTCGAGGGCAAGACCTACTGGTTCCGCGCGCCGGTCAAGCGCCACACGATGGCCAGCGAGTTCGACATCGACGCGATCACGACGCTGCCGATGGTCTCGATCGTCTACGGCTCGGGCGAGATGGGCACGACGATGGCCGACGCCGCCGGCAAGGCGGGCGCGAAGGCGATCATCCACGCCGGCACGGGTAACGGCTCGGTGCCGGACTACGAGGTCGAGACGCTGAAGAAGCTGCGTGCCAGCGGCGTGCAGATCATCCGCTCGGCACGCGTTCCGGACGGCTTCGTGCTGCGCAACTCCGAGCAGCCCGACGACAAGTACGACTGGGTCGTCGCGCACGACCTGAACCCGCAGAAGGCCAAGATCCTCGCCGCCGTGGCGCTGACCAAGACGAGCGACACCAAGGAGCTGCAGCGCATCTTCTGGACCTATTGATCCGCCGAACGAACCGACCGAGGACCACCATGACGACCCCCGACACACGCCGCGAACACGACTTTCTCGGCGAGAAGGACATCCCGTTCACCGCCTACTGGGGTGTCCACACGGCCCGGGCGGTCGACAACTTCCCGATCTCGGGGCAGACGGTCGCGACCATGCCCGAACTGGTGCGCGCGCTGGCCTACGTCAAGAAGGCCGCGGCGCAAGCCAACGTCGAACTCGGCGTGATCGATCCGGCACAGGCCGCCGCGATCGTGCGGGCGTGCGACGACCTGATCGCCGGCCAGCTGCACGAGCAGTTCGTCGTCGACGTGATCCAGGGCGGCGCCGGCACCTCGACCAACATGAACGCGAACGAGGTCATCGCGAACCGCGCGCTCGAGCACATGGGTTTCGAGAAGGGCCGCTACGACAAGCTGCACCCGAACGACCACGTCAACGCCTCACAGAGCACCAACGATGTCTACCCGACCGCGTTGCGCGTGTCGGCCTGGTTCGGCATCGAGGCGCTGCTCGGCGCCATGGCCGACCTGCGCGGCGCGTTCGAGGCCAAGGCGCTCGAGTTCAAGGAGGTGCTAAAGATCGGCCGCACTCAGCTGCAGGACGCAGTGCCGATGACGCTCGGCCAGGAATTCCTCGCGTTCGCGATCATGATCGGCGAGGACGAGCTGCGACTGCGCGAGGCGCGCGCGCTGGTCGTCGAGGTCAACCTCGGCGCGACCGCGATCGGCACCGGCATCAACGCGCCGGCCGGCTATGCCGACATGGTGATCCCGATGCTCGCCGGGGCGAGCGGCGTGCCGGTCGTCAAGGCGGCCAACCTGGTCGAGGCGACGCAGGACACCGGCTCGTTCGTTCAGCTCTCGGGCGTGCTCAAGCGCGTGGCGTGCAAGCTGAGCAAGGTCTGCAACGACCTGCGGCTGCTCTCCAGCGGGCCGCAGGCCGGCTTCGGCGACATCAAGCTGCCGCCGCGCCAGGCCGGCTCGTCGATCATGCCGGGCAAGGTCAATCCGGTGATCCCGGAAGTGATGAACCAGGTCGCGTTCGAGGTCATCGGCAACGACGTGACGATCACGATGGCCTCCGAGGCCGGTCAGCTCCAGCTCAATGCGTTCGAGCCGATCATGGGCTACGCGATTCACAAGAGCGTCAAGCACCTGACCCAGGCGTGCAAGACGCTGCAGGTCAACTGCGTCGAGGGCATCCAGGCGAACCATGCGGTGCTGGCCAAGCGGGTCGCCGAATCGGTGACGCTGGTGACGGCGCTGAACCCGATCATCGGCTACGAGAAGGCGGCGCTGATCGCGAAGACGGCGCTGGCGCTCCAGGGCAAGGAAGGCGGCACGATCGCCGAGGTCGCCGAGGCGCTCGGCATCATGAGCCAGGCCGAGATGAATGCGCTGTTGGTGCCCGAGCGACTGACCCAGCCGGTGCGGCTGGTCGTGGCCTGATGGCACGAACTTTGCGCTGGCGTTCGATGCCCGTTCTCCGGCATTACCCTGAGTTTGCGGGTGCCTACCGATTACACGTCGGCGTGCAACCGCAACAATCCGTTGTTTCCAGTTCTACAACCCCTTAAGGACCTCCGAATGAAGAAGCTCGCCCTCGCACTCGCCGCCGTGTTGGCCTGTGGCACGGTCACCGTCGCGCAGGCTGCCGACACGCTGGCCAAGATCAAGTCTGCCGGCAAGATCGTCATCGGCACGCGCGATTCGTCCGCCCCGCTGGCCTACACCACGGGCGACGGCAAGTACACCGGCTACCACGTCGACGTCTGCCTGAAGATCGCCGACGCGATCAAGGCCAACCTCAAGGCGCCGACCCTGCCGGTCGAGTACACCGTCGTGACCTCGGCCAACCGCGTGCCGCTGGTGCAGAACGGCACCGTCGACATGGAATGCGGCTCGACCACCAACAACACCGCGCGCCAGGGCCAGGTGTCGTTCGCGCCGACCACGTTCGTGACCAACGTGCGCACGGCCGTGAAGGCCAACTCCGGCATCACCTCGATCGCCCAGCTGAACGGCAAGACCGTCGCGACCACCACCGGCACCACCTCCGTGCAACTGCTGCGCAAGCACGAGAAGGGCGCCGGCGTGGACTTCAAGGAATTGTTCGGCAAGGACCACGCCGATTCGTTCCTGCTGCTCGAATCGGGCCGTGCCGACGCGTTCGTGATGGACGACAACATCCTCGCCGGTCTGATCGTCAACTCGAAGGCCCCGGCCGAATTCAAGATCGTCGGCGAGTCGCTGTCCGAAGAGCCGATCGCGATCATGATCCCGAAGGACGATCCGGCCTACAAGAAGCTGGTCGACGACACCGTGATCGGCCTGATGAAGAGCGGCGAGCTCGACAAGATCTACACCAAGTGGTTCATGTCGCCGATCCCGCCGCGCAACGCGACGGTCGGCATGGCGATGTCGGCGTCGTTGAAGAACGCGATCGCGAACCCGAACGACAAGCCGGCCGAGGCCTACGCGAAGAAGTGACCGGCGGCCTGAGGTAAGCCCTAGCGCCACCCGGCGCGAAGTTTGCTTACATTGGGTCGAGCGCGGCGTGGAGCCTTCTGCGCCGCGTTTTCTTTTTGCCGGCGGTCGAACGGGCACATAACGAAATCAGCGGGAGCGAGCCTTGGGAAAATGGGATTGGCAGGTGTTCTTCCAGGACACCGGAGGAGGGCAGACCTACCTGCAGTGGTTGATGTCGGCCTGGGGCTGGACCTTGTCCGTCGCACTGCTGGCACTCGTGATCGCCTTGGTCGTCGGCTCGCTGATCGGCATCCTGCGCACGGTGCCGAGCAAGGCCCTTTCCTGGTTCGGCGAGGCCTGGACCGAACTCTTCCGCAACGTGCCGCTGCTGGTGCAATTGTTCGTGTGGTACCACGTGCTGCCGGCGATCTTCCTGCCGCTGCGCGCCGTGCCGAGCTTCCTGCTGGTCGTGTTCGGCCTGGGCTTCTTCACCTCGGCGCGGATCGCAGAGCAGGTCAAGGCCGGCATCCAGACCCTGCCCAAGGGCCAGCGCTACGCCGGCCTCGCTATGGGCCTGACGCTGCCGCAGGTCTACCGCTACGTGATCATGCCGATGGCGTTCCGCATCGTGATTCCGCCGCTCACCAGCGAATCGATGAACATCATCAAGAACTCGTCGGTCGCGTTCGCGGTGAGCATCGCCGAGCTGACCTTCTTTGCGCAGCAGGCTGCTGAGGAGACCTCGCGTGGCGTCGAGGTCTATCTGGCCGTGTCCTTCCTTTACTTCATCTCCGCCTTCGCGATCAACCGCATCGCGCTGGTGATCGAGCACAAGGTCGCCGTGCCCGGCATGGTGGGAGCCGGCAAATGACGGCCCTCGACTTCGGCTTCCTGAACTGGAACCTGATCACCAACTTCATCTGGAAGGGTCTGGTCTTCTCGGTGCAGCTGACGCTGATCGCGATGGTCGGCGGCATCATCATCGGCACGATCCTCGCGCTGATGCGGCTGTCGGGCAAGAAGTGGCTGGTGATGGCGGCGGCGTTCTACGTCAACACCCTGCGCTCGATCCCGCTGGTGATGGTGATCCTGTGGTTCTTCCTGCTGATCCCGCTGCTGATCGGCAAGTCGCTCGGCGCGGAGCTGTCGGCCATCATCACCTTCACGGTGTTCGAGGCGGCCTACTACTCCGAGATCATGCGCGCCGGCATCCAGTCGGTCTCGAAGGGCCAGGTCAATGCCGGCTACGCGGTGGGCATGACCTACAAGCAGTGCATGCAGCTGATCGTGCTGCCGCAGGCCTTCCGCAACATGCTGCCGGTGCTGCTGACGCAGACCATCATCCTGTTCCAGGACACGTCGCTGGTCTACGCGATCGGCGCCTACGACCTGCTGAAGGGCTTCGAGGTCGCGGGCAAGAACTTCAACCGCCCGGTCGAGGCCTACCTGTTCGCCGCGGTCGTCTACTTCGTGATCTGCTTCAGCCTGTCGATGCTCGTGCGCCGGCTGCAGAAGAAGATCGCCATCATCCGTTGAGAGAAGAGAGTCCATCACCATGATCGACATCAAGAACGTATCGAAGTGGTACGGCAGCTTCCAGGTCCTGACCGACTGCACGACCACCATCAACAAGGGCGAGGTCGTCGTCGTCTGCGGCCCGTCGGGCTCGGGCAAGTCGACGCTGATCAAGACCGTGAACGCACTCGAGCCGTTCCAGAAGGGCGACATCGTCGTCGACGGCATCTCGATCGCCGATCCGAAGACCGACCTGCCGAAGCTGCGCGCGCGTGTCGGCATGGTGTTCCAGCATTTCGAGCTGTTCCCGCACCTGAGCGTGACCGAGAACCTGACGCTGGCGCAGATCAAGGTGCTGAACCGCAGCCCCGACGACGCCAAGAAGCGCGGCCTGAAGATGCTCGAACGCGTCGGCCTGATCGCCCACAAGGACAAATTCCCGGGTCAGCTCTCGGGCGGCCAGCAGCAGCGCGTGGCAATCGCCCGCGCGCTCAGCATGGACCCCATCGTGATGCTGTTCGACGAGCCGACCTCGGCGCTCGACCCGGAGATGGTCGGCGAGGTGCTCGACGTGATGGTCCAGCTCGCGCAGGAAGGCATGACGATGATGTGCGTCACGCACGAGATGGGCTTCGCGAAAAAGGTCAGCCACCGCGTGATCTTCATGGACGCCGGCAAGATCGTCGAGGACTGCAAGCGCGAGGAGTTCTTCGGCGACCCCGACGCGCGCTCGCCGCGGGCCAAGGAATTCCTGTCGAAGATCCTGCAGCACTGAGCTGTCGTCGGACAGGACAGCGGGCGCCTGCGGGCGCCCTTCCTTTTTCGGGTGCGAGAATCGGCCGCCATGACGAACGAGATCACACTCACCCGCCCCGACGACTGGCATCTGCATGTGCGCGACGGCGCTGCTCTCGCGGCCGTGGTGCCCGATACCGCCCGCCAGTTCGCCCGCGCGATCATCATGCCGAACCTGAAGCCCCCGGTTACCACCGCGGCGCAGGCGCTGGCCTACCGCGCGCGCATCCTCGCCGCGGTGCCCGACGGCCTCGAGTTCGAGCCACTGATGACCCTGTACCTGACCGATACGCTGCCGCCCGACGAAATCGCGCGCGCCCAGGCGGCAGGCGTGGTGGCGCTGAAGTTGTACCCGGCCGGCGCGACGACCAACAGCGACGCCGGCGTCACCGACCTGCGCAAGACCTACAAGACGCTCGAGGCGATGCAGCGCGCGGGCATGCCGCTGCTGGTCCACGGCGAAGTCACCGACAGCGACATCGACCTGTTCGACCGCGAAAGGGCGTTCATCGACACCAAGCTGATCCCGCTGCGGCGCGATTTCCCGGAACTGCGGATCGTGTTCGAGCACATCACCACGCGCGAGGCGGCGCAGTACGTCGCCGAGGCGGACAGTTTCGTCGGCGCCACCGTCACCGCACACCACCTGCTCTACAACCGCAACGCGATCTTCACCGGCGGCATCCGCCCGCATTACTACTGCCTGCCGGTGCTCAAGCGCGAGGAGCACCGCCGCGCGCTGGTCGCGGCCGTCACCTCCGGCGGCACGAAGTTCTTCCTCGGCACCGACAGCGCGCCGCACGCCGCGCACCTGAAGGAACACGCGGTCGGCTGCGCAGGGTGCTACACGGCGTTGTCGGCGCTCGAGTTGTATGTCGAGGCGTTCGATGCAGCCGGTGCGCTCGACCGGTTCGAGGCGTTCGCCAGCTTCAACGGCCCCGCCTTCTACGGCCTGCCGCGCAACACCGGCACCGTCACCTTGCGTCGCCAGGCGTGGACGCTGCCCGAGTCGCTGCCGTTCGGCGAAGCGACCCTCAAACCCCTGCGCGGCGGCGAAAGCCTGGCGTGGCAACTCGCCGAAAGCGCTGCATGAACGACGACACCCGTGTGGCCCTGCTGATCGACGCCGACAACCTGTCCGGCGACGTGATCGAGCAGGCGATCCAGCACCTGCTGAAACTGTACGGCGCGATCCACTTCCGGCGCGCCTACTCGAGCCCGCAGAAGGTGATCGAGCACACCGACCTGTTCAAGCGCTACGCGATCCGGCCGATGGTCAACGTGCCGACCGGCAAGAACTCGACCGACATCGCGCTCGCGGTCGACGCGATCGACCTGGCGATCTGCGAGAGCCCCGACGTGGTCGTGATCGCCTCCAGCGATTCGGACTACGCGCCGCTCGCGCAGCGCTTGCGGGAGAAGGGCTGCCGCGTGCTCGGCATCGGCCAGGCCGGCAAGACCGGCGGCGAGGCGCCGCTGGCGTACGACGAGTTCATCGACCTGGCGCATCGCAAGACACCGCCGCGGGAGACGCCGCGCCCGACTCCCGTGACGCGGTCGGCCCCGGCGCCGCGTGCCGCGCCCGGCCCGGCGCCCCGTCCGCCCCGTCCGCCCCGTGCCCGCGCTGCACCGATCCCCACCTCGCCCGCGAAGCCAGCGACCCCGGCGATGCCACCGGAGGTCGAAGCCGTCTTGCAAGCGGTGCCGACACTCCGTGGCGGCGCAGCGCTGCAACTCGGCGAGGTCAGCGAAGCACTGCGCCGGCATGAGATCCTGACCAGCAAGCGCGCGTCGGCGAGCGGCTTCCTGAAGCGCCACGCCGCGCACTTCGAACTCGTGCCGGCCGACCGACCGCGCACGGTGCGCTACCGGGGCGCCTGAGCCGCCGACCGGGGACTGCATGGCGCAGGTGCCGGGCCTCGAGGCGGTCGACTGGTCGCGCCCGTGGCTCGCGCCATGGCGGGCGATCGGCGAGCCGCTGGCTACGTGTGCCGATCGGGGCGGCCTGGTCGACGCCTTGAACGCCGCGGCGCCTGCCGGGGCGCCCCGGTTCGTCCATCAGTACCATCTGCCGGCCGGCGAGCCCTACGAGGCCTTCATCGCGCGCACCGGCAGCGTGCCGACCCGCGCGAACGTCCACGACTTCTTCAACGGGCTTGCGTGGTTGCGCCATCCGACGCTCAAGTGGCGTTTGAACGAGCTTCAGGCGGCGCAGATCGCAGCTGCGCCAAAGGGGGCGCCGCGCGGTGCGGTGCGCGACGCGCTGACGCTCTTCGACGAGAACGCCGCGCTGTTGCAAGGGCCCGCACCGCTGGTGGACGCGCTGCGGCGGCGCGACTGGCACGCGCTGTTCGTCACGCAGCGTGCGGCCTGGACCGACGTGCGTCTCGAGCTGTTCGGTCACGCGCTGCTCGAAAAGCTGGTTCGGCCCCGTGCGGCGATCACCGCGCATGCCTGGGTCGTGCCGGACGGCGTCGAGGCGCCGGGTGCGTGGTCGGCCGCGTCGCTGACGCCGGCGCGACTCGCCGCCAAGCCGTTCCTGCCGCTGCCGGTGCTCGGCGTGCCGGGCTGGTGGGGGCCGAACGAAGCGCTGGACTTCTATGGCGACGCGACCGTGTTTCGCGTCGCACAAAAGCAAACAGCGGCCCGCGGGCCGCTGTTCTGAACCCCGCGGCGCACTCGGCGCCGTGACGGATTCTTACTTCTTCGGAGCGTCCGGGCCTTCGCCGGCCTTGGTCGTCGTGCCGGCCTTGACTGCGGCCTTGGTGTCGGCCTTGACGTCGGCGCGTGCAGCGGCCGGGCCAGTCGACGGGGCGGCTGCAGGTGCCGTGGCTTCACCGGCCGGAGCCAGCTTCTTTTCCTTGCGGGCGGCTTGGGTCTCGGCCTTGCGCTCGGCACGGGTCTTGGTCGACTTGCCGGTCGACTTTTCCATCGGCGCGGCGCCTTCGCCAGCCGGGGTCAGCTTGCCGGCCTTGGCGTCAGCCTTGGTCTCGGCCTTGACTTCGGCGCGCGAGGCGGGGGCCGAAGCTTGGGCGAACGTGGCTTGGGCGAACATGGCAGCGGCGACAGCGGCCACGACGGTCAGAGCGTTTTTCATCGTCATATCAATCTCCTGTTTGAGAACGAGGGTGAGGGCAAAACCGCAGAGCCAACGCACTCGGAGCGACATGCCCTCATCAAGTCGGCTAGCTGTCGGGCTGCGTTTGCAGACCGGTGGAGCGCGGCACGTATTAGAACGCGGGTTGACCCGATCGGTTGACCAAGACCTCGATTACCTTGGCGGCGGAGCCCACCGGCGGCCAATTTGTTGCGCCGATGCCGCACCCGGGCGGTTCACCCGACATAATCGCGGCCGTGAAGTGGGCCAGACCGCCGCTGGTGCGAGACCCGAAAGGGTGCACTGGAGGAAGGTCCGGACTGCACAGGGCGGCGTAGCAGCTAACGGCTGTCCACCGTGAGGTGAGGATCAGAGCAACAGAGACGAGTCGGTCGGGCGCCGCAAGGCGGTCGGCCGGGTGAAACGGGCAATCTCTACGCGCAGCAACACCAAATAGGCCGGCGATGATGTGGCTCCGCGGAGCCGGCGGGTAGGTGGCATCGAGCCGTCGCAGCGATGCACGGCCCAGAGGAATGGCGGTCACGGACGGGGCGTCGCAAGACGCACCGGCTGCACAGAATCCGGCCTATCGGCCCGCTTCACACTTTTCCCGGCCTGGTTTCCCGGCCAGTTTCCCCGGCCCGTTGCGCGAGCGCTCAGAGCGGACGCGGATGGAGCCGCTTGCGCACCGTCAGCAGCCCGTCCGGATGGGTCTTGACGGTCGTGAAGCCGGCGGCGGTGTACATCGACAGCGCGCCGTGGTGGCTCGCGGCGGCGCCTTGCGCGCCGGGGCGCGGGTAGGCCTCGGCGTACTCGAAATCGCGGTCGCGCAAACCGTCGCAGGCCGCCTGCAGCAGGGCCGTCGCGACGCGCTGGCCGCGGAACGCGGGGGCGACCACGAAGCAGGCGATCGCGCCGATCCGTTCGGCCAGCGGCTCGGGCTCGTCGAACAGCCCGGCGATGAAACGGCGCGGGCCGGCGTTGACCCAGCCGATGGCCTGCCCCTCGGCGTAGGCGAGCCAGCCGGTCATCGTCTCGGATTCGATCCGTTGGCAGGTGCCGGCGCGGTTCTGCGCCGCGGTGCGTTTGGCCCAGTCTTCGTTCGCGTGGTCGGCATGCGGGAAGTAGCAGTAGCAGGACTGCCAGTTCGGGTTGTCGGTGAACGCGCGGTGGTCGAACAGGTCCAGGAAGTCGGGCAGCCGCTGCGGCGTGAGCGGCCGGATGTCGATGTGCTGAAGTCCCATGGAAGCCCTCCGCTGGTGCAGACCGTAGACTCTAGCGCTTGAATCCCGACGCACACACCCTCTGGCGCGCACCGCGCTGGGCCCTGGCCGTCCTGCTTGCCTGTCTGGGCATGCTCGGGCCCTTCTCGATCGACACCTATCTGCCGGCCTTCACCGGCATCGCCACCGCGATCGGCGCGACGCCGGTCGAGATGCAGCAGACGCTGTCGGCCTACCTGTTCGGGTTCGCGGTCATGAACCTGTTCCACGGCGCGCTGTCCGACAGCTTCGGCCGCCGCCCGGTCGTGCTGACCGGGCTGGTGGTGTTCACGCTCGCGTCGGTCGGTTGCGCGCTGGCGCAGCACATCGGGCAGCTGGTGTTCTTCCGCGCGTTGCAGGGGATGTCGGCCGGCGCCGGCATCGTGATCTCGCGCGCGGTGATCCGCGACATGTTTCCTCCCGCCGACGCGCAGCGCGTGATGTCGCAGGTGACGATCTACTTCGGCGTGGCGCCGGCGATCGCGCCGATGGTCGGCGGTTTCCTGTTCGTGCATGCCGACTGGCACGCGATCTTCTGGTTCCTGACCGCGGTCGGCGTCATCCTGTGGATCGCCAACTACAAGCTGCTGCCCGAGACGCTGCATCTGAGCCAGCGCCAGGCCTTCAACGTGCGCAACCTGATGCGTGGCTACTGGGAGATGGGCTCGAGCCCGCGCTTCATGATGCTGGCGCTGGCCAGCGGCATCCCGTTCAACGGCATGTTCCTGTACGTGCTTTCGGCGCCGGTGTTCCTGGGCGACCACCTGCACTTGGCGCCGGGCCAGTTCTTCTGGTTCTTCCTGATCACGATCGCCGGGATCATGGGCGGCGCGTACTTCTCCGGCCGGCTGGCCGGGCGGATCAAGCCGCACCACCAGATCCGCCACGGCTTCCTGATCATGCTGCTGGTGTCCATCGTCAACCTGGTGCTGAACCTGTTGTTCACGCCGCAGGCCTGGTGGGCCCTGGTGCCGCTGGGCATCTACGCGTTCGGCTGGGCGCTGATGGTGCCGGTCGTCACGTTGATGGTGCTCGACCTGATGCCGGAGCGGCGCGGCATGGCGTCCTCGTTCCAGGCCTGCATCGGCAGCCTGGCGAACGGGCTGGTCGCGGGTGTGATCGCGCCGCTGGTGATGCACTCGACCGTGGGGCTGGCGGTCGCGTCGATCCTGATGATGAGCGTGGGCATCCTCGCCTGGATCTGGGTCAAGCCGCGGGTGACCTGAACTCAAGTCGGGCGGCGCGCCGTCGATATGACGGCCAGGCGCCTCGGTTGGGCGCCGGAGACCGTCCATGCCCGCATTGCCGTCGCCCCTGTCCCTCGCTGCCGTCTGCGCGGCCGCCTTGTTGTCGCTGAGCGCCGCCGCGTCGGAGCACGCGCCCGCGGCGCCGACCAAGGCCGAGGCCGTGAAGGAAACGGCAGCGCTGGAGGCGACGCCGAAAAAGGCCAAGGCACCGCTGGACGCGACCCGCGATCCGATGGACGCCTTGCGCGAGCGCCTCGCGCAGAAGCTGGGTGCGTCCCGCACGCCGGATGCCGGCAACCCGAACGTCGTCCGCGTCGTCTCGAAGGCGAGTGCACCGGTCGCGGCGGACAGCCACGAGTCCGCGGCCGCCCTGGAGCCGAAGCGGTCGGTCGCGCGCCGCGCCGCGGCGCCGGCGCCGGTGCGCACGCCCGTCGCGCACGCCGTCGCCGCCGCGACGGCTCAACACGCCGCCCACTGGGACTACACCGGCAGCGGCGGCCCCGAGACCTGGGGCCAGCTGCAACCCGAATTTTCCAAGTGCTCGACCGGCACGCGCCAGAGCCCGATCGACATCCGCGACGGCATCCGCGTCGAACTCGACCCGGTGCGCTTCGACTACCAGCCGAGCGCATTCCGCGTGATCGACAACGGCCACACCGTGCAGGTCAACGTCGCCGCCGGCAACTCGATCGAGGTGATGGGACGACGCTACGAGCTGGTGCAGTTCCACTTCCACCGCCCGTCCGAAGAGCGCATCAACGGCAAGCAATTCGACATGGTCGTGCACCTGGTGCACAAGGACCTGGACGGCCGCCTCGCCGTCGTCGCCGTGCTGATCGATCGGGGCGCCGCGCAGCCGCTGATCCAGAGCGTGTGGAACAACCTGCCGCTCGAGAAGGGCGACGAGGTGGCCGCACGCACGCCGATCAACCTCAACGACCTGCTGCCGCCCGAACGCCAGTACTTCACCTACATGGGCTCGCTGACCACGCCGCCGTGCAGCGAGGGCGTGCTGTGGATGGTGATGAAGCAGCCGGTGCCGGTCTCGGCGGAGCAGATCGGCATCTTCGCGCGCCTGTACCCGATGAACGCGCGGCCGATCCAGTCGGCCAGCGGCCGGCTCATCAAGGAATCGAACTAGGACGAACCGGGGTGATACTGCGCGCTCCATTGCAGCGGAGCGCGTCATGACCCTTCTCCTCCTCGGCTTGGTGCTGTTCCTCGGCATCCACTCGGTCGCGATCGTCGCCCCTGCCTGGCGCGACGCGCAGGCCGCGCGCCGCCCCGGCGCGTGGAAGGGCATCTATTCGATCGTCTCGCTCGCCGGCTTCGTGCTGCTGATCTACGGCTACGGCCTGGCGCGGCAGGCCCCGGTGGTGGTGTGGACGCCGCCGACCGCGATGCGCCACGTCGCGCTGCTGCTGATGCTGCCGGTGTTCCCGCTGCTGCTCGCGACCTACCTGCCGGGGCGCATCAAGGCTGCGGCGAAGCACCCGATGCTGCTGGCCGTCAAGTTCTGGGCGCTCGCGCACCTGCTCGCCAACGGCAACCTCGCGGACATCGTGCTGTTCGGTGCGTTCCTGGCCTGGGCCGTGGCCGACCGCATCGCGGTCAAGAAGCGCGCCGTCCCACGGGCGATTCCCGGTGCGCCGCCGGCGGCCCTCAACGACGCGATCGCGCTGCTGGGCGGCCTGGCGCTTTACGTCCTGTTTCTGTTCAAGGCGCACCAGTGGCTGATCGGGGTGTCGCCGCTCGGCTGAGCGAAACCCGCTTGCGCCGCGTCCTACAGGCAGGGCACACCTGCCCCGACAGACCCCGGCGCGGCGCCTCGGCACAGTGAAGTCCTCTCTTCACCCCGTGCAAAGGAACCAGCATGAACAAGGATCAAGTGAACGGTCGGATGGAACAGGCCAAGGGCAGCGTCAAGGAAGCCGCGGGCAAGGTCGTCGGCAACGAGAAGCTCGAGGCCGAAGGCAAGGTCGACAAGGCCACCGGCAAGACGCAGGCGACGTATGGCGACGTGAAGGAAGACGTCAAGGACGCCGTCAAGAAGCCCTGAACCTCATGACCACATCGACCTGACGCCGGCCGCGAGGCCCAGGCGCAGATCGGGGACGCCGGCCGATGGGAAACCATCGGCCGGTTCTTCGTCGTGGGTGACATTCGTCTCGAACCGGTCGGCCAGCGCCGGCGGGATGAAGCGGGTCAGCGAACCGTACAGGTGGCGGTCGCCGTGCTCGGCCTGCTGAGTGACGAAGAAGCGCTGCGGGACCATCAGGTGCAGGTGCTGGCGGGCGCGTGTCATCGCGACGTACAGCAGCCGGCGTTCCTCCTCGATCTCGATCGCGTTGCCGGTCGCCATGTCCGACGGAATGCAGCCGTCGACTGCATTCAGCACGTACACCGCCTTCCACTCCTGCCCCTTCGCGGCGTGGATGGTCGACAGGATCATGTAGTCCTCGTCGCGCAGCGGGGGCCCGGACTCGTCGCTGGTGGCCTCGGGCGGATCGAGCGTCAATTCCGCGAGGAACGACTCGCGCGACGCGTAGCCGTGCGCCAGGCGCGCCAGCTGCGCCAGGTCGCCCTCGCGGACCGCCGCGTCGTCGTGCAAGCGGCGCAGTTGAGGCAGGTACCAGGCGTGAACCTGCTGGAGTTCGGCGGGCCAGCGCGGCGCGGCGCGCAGCGCGTCGTAGGTGGCGGCCCACGCCGCCCAGTCGCTGGCCGCGGCCGGAGGCGGCTTGAATGCGCGCAGCGCGCCGACCGGGTCGGCGGCCTGCGCCATGGCGTCCAGCAGCCGTTTCGCGCTCGCGGTACCGATACCGGGCACCAGTTGCGCGACCCGCAACCCTGCCATCCGGTGGCGCGGGTTCTGCGCCCAGCGCAGCACCGAAAGCACGTCCTTCACGTGCGACGCTTCCAGAAACTTCAAGCCGCCGAACTTGACGAACGGGATGCCGCGGCGCGTCAGCTCCAGTTCGAGCGCGGCGCTGTGGTGCGAGGTGCGGAACAGCGCGGCCTGGCCCTTCAGCGCGATGCCGCGCTCGCGGTGGCGCAGCACCTGGTCGGCCACCCACGTGGCTTGCGCCGACTCGTCCCGCACCGTGATCAGTGACGGTCGCTCGCTCGACGCGGCGTCGCTCCACAGCTGCTTGCCGAAACGCTGCGGCGCGAGCGCGATCACCGCGTTCGACGCGTCGAGGATCGGTTGGGTCGAGCGGTAGTTGCGCTCCAGCGTGACGATGCGCGCCGGCGGCGTGAACAGCATCGGGAAGTCGAGGATGTTGCGCACCTCGGCGGCGCGGAACGAGTAGATCGACTGCGCGTCGTCGCCGACCACCGTCAGGCCGCGCCCGTCGGGCTTGAGCGCGAGCAGGATCGCGGCCTGCAGCCGGTTGGTGTCCTGGTACTCGTCGACCAGCACGTGGTCGAAGCGTGCGGACACGTGCCGCGCCAGCGCCGGCTCGCCCAGCATCTGCGCCCAGTACAGCAGCAGGTCGTCGTAGTCGAGCACGCACTGGGCCTGCTTGGCGGCCACGTAGGCGCGGAACAGCTGCTTCAGCTCGTCCTCCCAGACCTGGCACCACGGGTAGACCGTGCGCAGCAACTCGCCGAGCGGCTCGCGGCTGTTCAGCACGCGCGAGTAGATGCCCAGGCAGGTGCCCTTCAGCGGGAAGCGGTTCTTCGTCGTCGCGAACTTCAGCTCGTGGCGCACCAGGCCCATCAGGTCCTCCGAATCGCCGCGGTCCTGGATCGTGAAGTTCTCGGCCAGCCCGATCTGCGGGGCGTATTCGCGCAGCAGCCGCGCACCGATGCCGTGGAAGGTGCCGGCCCAATGCAGCTGCGGCGCCCGCTGCGTCGACGCGAAGCCGAGCGCCCGGTGCAGCACCCGGCCGACGCGGCGCTGCATCTCCTGTGCCGCACGCCGCGAGAAGGTCAGCAGCAGCAGGCGCTGCGGGTCGGCGCCATCGAGCACCAGCTTCGCGACCCGCGACGCCAGCGTCATCGTCTTGCCCGAGCCGGCGCCGGCGATCACCAGCAGCGGGCCGGGAATGCCGCTGCCCGCCGCCCCGTGCTCGACCGCGCTGCGCTGCTGCGCGTTGAGCGCGGCGAACGGGTCGGGGCGCTGGGGCGGATCGGGGCGGGCGGACATGGGCATACTGTAATTGCATCCAGCCCTGACCTGGGTGCGGGAGTTCGCCGATGAGCGTCCTGGTCGGTACCGCGTCGTGGTCGAGCAAGACCCTGATCGACAGCGGCCGCTTCTATCCGCCGGGCGTCACCAGCGCCGAGGCGCGGCTGCGCTACTACGCGTCGCGCTTTCCGCTGGTCGAGGTCGATTCGAGCTACTACGCGATGCCGGCGCCGGCCACTTCGCAGCTCTGGGCCGAGCGCACGCCCGACGGCTTCACGATGAACGTCAAGGCATTTCGCCTCTTCACGGGCCACCCCACCTCGCCCGTGGTGCTGCACAAGGATCTCCGCGCCGCGTTGCCGCCGTCTTCGAAGGCGAACCTCTACCTGAACGACGTGCCGCCCGAGATCGTCGACGAGCTGTGGCGCCGTTTCATCGAGGCGCTCGTGCCGTTGCGCGCCGCCGGCCGGCTGGGCCTCGTGCACTTCCAGTTCCCGCCGTGGATCGTGCGCAATTCCTCAGGCCACGAGCACGTGCGGATGTGCGTCGAGCGCATGGCGGGGCACACGCTGAGCGTCGAGTTCCGGCATCGCAGCTGGTTCGCCGATGCGCAGGCGAGTGCGTCGACGCTCGCGTTCGAGCGCGAGCTCGGCGTCGTGCACACGGTGGTCGACGGGCCGCAGGGCTTCAGCAACAGCGTTCCGGCGCTGTGGGAGGTCACGCATCCCGAGTTCGCACTGCTGCGCCTGCACGGCCGCAATGCCGCGACCTGGAACGTCAAGGGCCAGACCGATTCGTCGGAGCGCTTCAACTACGACTACGGCGCGGCGGAACTTGGCGAGGTGGCCGCGCAGGTCACGGCGCTCGCGAAGCGCGCGCGCTCGACCCATGTCGTGTTCAACAACAACATGGAAGACCAGGGCCAGCGCAATGCCGCGGCGCTGATGACGCTGCTGAAAGGGCGGGTCTGAACCTGCAGCGGCCTTCAGGCTTCGAGCGCTCGACCCGCGGCCGTCCAGGCCTCGATGCCGCCGGCCAGCGGGCGCACATCGCGAAAGCCCTGCTGCAGCAGCTGGCGCGCGGCGACGACCGCCGAGGCGTCGTTCGGGCAGGCGCAGTAGACGACGATCAGCGCGTCCTTCGGGTGCCCGATCAGCTCCGGCGCCAGCTCGCGGCCGGTCGACAGGATCGCGCCGGGGATGCGTCCGTCCTCGCGCGCGACGGCCGAGCGCACGTCGACGATCATCGGCCGCTCGCCTCGGTCGAGCAGCTCCGCCAGCGAGTCGACCGACAGCCGCGCCATCCGAAGCTGCTTGTTGAATCGGTAGCGCTGCCACCACTTGGCGGCGATGAACAACGCGATCACGATCGCCAGCAGCATCAGTCCCCAGCGACCGAATTGCGCAAGCACGGACACGATCTGCTCGATCGCCGGCGAGAACAGCCAGCCCAGCCCGAGGCCGACACCGACCCACACCGCCGCGCCGAGCGCGTCATACAGCAGGAACGCGGCGCGCGGGATGTGGATCGCGCCGGCCAGCGCAGTCGCGACCGACGCGAACCCGGGCACGAACTTGGCCACCAGCAGCGACGGCGGCCCGAAGCGCGTGAAGATCGATTCGGTCTGGCGCACGCAGCCGTCCGGCGACAGCGAGATCTGGCACAGCGTGCGCAGCACGCGCCGGCCGCTGCGCCGGCCGATCGCGTACCAGATGCCGTCGGCGATCAGGCAGGCCAGCACCGCGGTGCCGAGCAGCGCGAGCACGTCGAGTTCGCCGCGCGCCGCGAGCGCGCCGGTGACCATCAGCATCGGGTAGCCGGGCAGCGGCGCACCGAGCTGCTGCAGCAGGATGTTGGCGAACACGAACAGCAGTCCGTAGTCGGCGATCAGGCGGATGAGGGTGTCCAACGCGGCTCGTCAAGGGTTCTCGTGCAAAGCGCAGTGTCGCCCGGATCGGCGCCGCGCGCAGGCCGTAAGCTCGGTGCATCTGCCTTTCAGGAGATCGTGATGAGAATTCTGCTGCCGGTCGACGGTTCCGAGAACGCGCTCGAGGCGGTGCGGCACGCGCTGCGGCTGGTCGACGACGGCCTGCGCGCGAGCTTCGTGCTGGCCAACGTGCAGGAGCCGGCGTCGCTCTACGAGATGGTGGTCGCCCACGACGCCGCAGTGATCGAACAGGTCAGCGAGGCCGCCGCGCAGCACGTGCTGGCGCCGGCGCAGGAGCTGCTGCGCGTGGCCGGGCTCGCGTTCGACACCGAGATCGCCAACGGCGATCCGGGCCACCAGATCGTCGACATCGCCGAGCGCTGCAACTGCGAGCTGATCATCCTCGGCGCGCGCGGCATGGAGCCGCTCGAAGGCGCGCTGGGCTCGGCGGCGGAATGGGTCCTGCGGCACGCGGGCATGCCGGTGATGGTGGTGCGACGCGACGAGGGCTGACGCGCTTCAGCCCGCCGGGGCGGACGCGAGCTCGGTCCAGGCGGTCACCCGGTTGCGACCGGTCTTCTTCGAGTGGTAGAGCGCCTGGTCGGCGCGATCGACCAGCGCGTCGAACTGCGCCGCACCGTGGCCGAGCTGCTCGACGCCGAAGCTCATCGTCACCTTCACGTCCGCGAGGTGGCGCACGGCACTGCCGGCATGGGCCTCCACCTCGGCGCGCAGCCGCTCGGCGATCTCGCGGCCCTGCGCCAGCGTCGCGTTCGGCAGCACGATGCAGAACTCCTCGCCGCCGTAGCGCCCGAGCAGGTCGCCGGTGCGCAGGCCGCGACCGAGCGCCTTGGCGACGGCCTTGAGCACCTCGTCGCCGCCGCCGTGGCCGAAGCGGTCGTTGATCGACTTGAAGTGGTCGACGTCGCACATGATCGCGCACAGCGGCTGGCCGGCGGCGGCGGCGATGACGCGCTCGCTGTCGGCCAGGAACGCACGCCGGTTCAGACAGCCGGTCAGCGCGTCGCGCGTGGCCAGCAGCGTCAGCTCCTCGTTCTTCTGGCGGATCTCCTCGCGCGAGGCGTGCAGCTCGACCAGCGCGACGCGCAGGCCCTCGGTGCGCTCGTGCAGCTCGGTCACGTCGGACATCGTCAGCAGGCAGCCGCGGGCGCGGTGGAAGCCGTCGTTGATCGGCGTGCAGTTCAACACGACGTCGCGTATGCGCTCGCGATTCGCCGTCAGGCGCATCTCGAGGCCGAGCAGCGGCTGGTTGGTCTCGAGCACCCGTTGCCAGGGCCGACCGGATGACCCCTCGGGCAAGGCGCCGACCAGCCACGCGAGGTCGTTGACGCTGGTGCCGGTGCGGATCGGCATGGCGTCCGGCCCGAGGGCGCTGAACGCGTTGTTCGCCAGCATCACGCGGCCGCCGGTGTCCAGCACCAGCACCGCCTCGGTCAGCGTGTCGAACGCGGTGCGCACGCGTTCGGGCACTGCCGCGCTCGGGTCGAGGTAGCGCATCGCGCGCCGCAGGTAGAGCTGGAACGCGACGAAGCCGAGCCCGATCATGAGCAGCACGCCCGCCACCAGCGGCTGGCCCAGCCATTCGCGCCACGACTGCGGCCCGCTCGGTGCGAACGCGAGCTGCAGTTCGCCCCATCGCCGCCCGTCGGCCAGCAGCGTCATGCGGACGTTGTCGATCGTCGACGGCTCGGCGCCGCCCAGGCGCCATGCGTGCGCATGGTCGCCGGCGACCACGCGCGGCGTCGCCCCCCCGATGACGGCCGCCGAACGCAGCTGCGGGTCGCGCCGCACCACGCTGGCGAGCAGCGTGCGCAGATCGTCGTCGCTGTCACTGCGCAGCGCCTGCACCACCTGGGTCGCGACCGATTCGGCGACGAGCTGCCGGTGGCGGCGTGCGTCCGCGACGCGGTCGTCGAGGAAGCCGCCGACGAACAGGTCGCTGAGCATCATCAGCGACACCATCAGCGAGACGAGGCCGAAGGCCACACGCGTCGCCGGACCGGCGCGCAACAGGGGGGGCAGGGCGATGTTCAATGCAACTCCAGGATGTCGTGGTCGCGCCGGGTGGGGCCGGCCGACGCGTCGAGCGGGGTGAGCTCGGTCTCGTCGAGCGGCGCGTCGTCGGGCGACTCGTCGTCGCCCCAATCGGCGTCCTCGGTGCGGCGGCGCAGCACCGGCAGCAGGTCGTAGCTGCCCCACGCCGGGCTGGCGACCAGCACGCTGGCCATCAGCGCCGCACCGCGCGAGGCCCAGCCGATCACGCCGATCGACAGCGCGATGCCCAGCGTGATCGTGCTGGGCGAGAACGTCTGGCTCTCGGTGAGCGGCGCCTCGGCCGAGGCGGTGCCGAGATCGACGCTGACGTGTGTGCGTCCGTCCGCACGGCTGGCCGGTGCGCCAAGGGCGAGCACGTCCAGTGCCAGCAGCGTGACTTCCGGCGCGGCCCGGTGCGACGGCAGCGTGAAGGCCGCGAGCCCGCGCGAGACCGGTTCGACCTGCGGGGCGGCGCCCAACGCGATCGCGTGGACCCGGCCGGCGTCGGTCTGGCCGACCGCAGATCGCGGCGCGACGGGCGCGTCGATGGCCGGTACCGCCGCATTCACGACCCCCTTGGACGCCAGCGGCGCGGCAGCCCGTGCCGGCGCTGTCGTACCGGCCGTGGCGGCGCCGCTGGCGCTGCTTGTGCCGGTGCCGCCGGTGGTCGCATCGTGTGCAGAGGCGACGTCGGGCGCAGTTCCCGGCCCGGCCACCGGCGCGGCGGCGGCCGGAACGGCGATCGACAGCCGCTGCACCGTTGCCCGCTGGCCGTCGCTGGCCTCGATCAGCACGTCGTACACCCGTGCGGCGTCCGGGGCGACCTTGAAGGCGAGCGCGCCACTGAGCGCATCGAGCGTGAAGCGGTCGGCATCGGCGCCGCCGACGATGGCGTAGCGCACCGGTTGCGCCGGCAGGTCGGCGTCGCTGGCGTGCAGTTGCGTGACGGCGGTGGCACCGACGGTCGCGTCGATGCGCACCTGCGCGCCGTCCCCGGGGCTGCTGAAAGCCGGCGCGTTGTCGTTCACCGGCGTGACGGTGACGGCGAGCGCGCGCGCGTCGACCAGCCCGCCGTCGTCGATCTGCACGGTGACGCGGTAGACCTGGCCGCCCGCGGCGGCCGTGGGTGCCTCGAAGTCCGGCGCGACGATGAACCGCAACGCCCCGGTCACCGCATCGATGGCGAAGCGCGCGGCATCGACGCCGCCGGCGATCGACCAGGTTGGAGCCTGGCCCGGTCGATCGACGTCGGTCGCCACGAGCGTCGTCACGGCGGTGGTGTTCTCGGCCACGTCGAAGGCGGTTGCCGTGCCGGCGATGACCGGCGCGTCGGCCACGTCTGTCACGACGATCGTCGCGGTGTCGGTGGCGGCGCTGAACGCGGTCGCGCCGCCCTGCGTGCCCGCGTCGGCACGATCGCCGGCCAGGCCGAGGCTCCGGTCCCAGGCCCGGTAGGTGAGCGTGCCGGTGGTCCCGTTCGCGCCGTCGGGCACGAAGCGCACCGCGTCGGTGTCGCGCAGCAGCAGGGCGGCGCCGTCGCTGACCGGGCCGATCGCGGCCCAGTGGGCACCGCCATCGGTGGAGAACTGCCAGCTGCCGTTGCCCGGAGCGAGCCCGGTGGTCGCGATGCCCTGCAACGCGCCGGCATCGACATCGCGGATCGACCCGCCGGTGAACGACGCGACCGTCTGGCCGGCGTTCGCGACCTGGTCCTCGGTCAGCGGCGCGAGCATCGGTGCGGCCGGGGTCAGGACGGGTGCGGTGTTGAGGGCGTCGACCGTGATCGACGCGGTGTCGGTCGCGCTGCTGAACGCGCCGTTGCCGCCCGCACTGCCCGTGTCGAGCGTGCTGCCCGCGGTGCCTGCGGTCTGGTCCCAGGCGCGGTAGGTGATCGAGCCGTTGGTGCCGTTGGCGCCGTCGGGCACGAAGCGGATCGCATCGTCGGCGCGCAGCAGCAGCGCGGCGCTACCCGACACCGCACCCAGCGCCAGCCAGCTCGCGCCGCCGTCGGTCGAGAACTGCCAGCGGCCGTTGCCCGCGTCGGCACCGGTGATCGCGATGCCGGGCACCGCGCCGCTGTCGACATCGCCGATCGACCCGCCGATGAAGCTCGACACGGTTTGTCCGGGGTTGGCGATGTCGGTCTCGTCGATCGTCGCCAGCACGGGCGCGATCGGCGTCAGCACCGGTGCGTCGTTGACCGCGCTCACGCTGATCGATGCGGTGGCGGTGCCGCTGCTGAACGGCGTCGCGCCGCCGACGCTGCTCGCATCGAACAGGCTGCCGGCGCTGCCGGCGCTCTGGTCCCAGGCGCGGTAAGTGAGCGAGCCCGCGGTCGCGTTCTGGGCGTCGGGCACGAAGCGGATCGAGTCCGTGGCGCTCAGCAGCAGCGCCGAGATGTCGGCGACGCTGCCGACGGCCGCCCAGCTCGACCCGCCGTCGAGCGAGTACTGCCAACTGCCGTTGCCGGCCACCAGGCCCGTGATGGCGATGCCTCGCACCGCGCCCGTGTCCACATCGCTGACCGACGTGCCGAGGAACGAAGCGACGGTCTGGCCGGCGTTCGCCGTCTCGTCCTCGGTGATCGAGGTCAGCGTCGGCGCGCTGGCCGCCAGCACCGGCGCGTCGTTGACGGCGGTGACGGTGATCGTGGCGGTGTCGGTCGTGGTGCCGAACGCGGTCGTACCGCCGTTCGCGCTCGAATCGACCCGGGTGCCGGCGCCGCCGCTGCTCTGGTCCCAGGCGCGGTACGTGATCGACCCGCTGGCCGCGTTCAGGCCGTCCGGCACGAAGCGGATCGAGTCCAAGGCGCGCAGCAACAGCGCCGCGGTGCCACTGACGGGGCCGACGTTCGTCCAGCTCGAGCCGCCGTCGGTCGAATACTGCCAGGTGCCGGTGCCCGAACTGAGTCCGGTGATCGCGATGCCTTGCACCGCGCCGGCATCCACGTCGGTGATCGACGCACCGATGAACGAGGCGACTGTCTGACCGCCGTGGGCCGTCTGGTCTTCGGTGATCGTGCCGAGCGCCGGCGCGATGGCCGCCAGCACCGGTGCGTCGTTCGCCGCGCTCACTGTCAGCGCGACCGTGTCGATGTCGCTCAGCGTCGAGGCGTCGGTCGAGAGCATCGTCAGCGTGTCGCTGCCGTTGAAGTTGGCCTGGCCCAGGTAGGCGAGCGTGGCCAGCGCCGCGTTCACCTGCGCCGTGGTGCCGCTCAGCGTCAGCGCGGCGCTGCCGTTGGTGCCACTGCTGATCGTTGCGCCGCCGGCCAGGCTCACCGTCAGCGTGCCGTTGAGCACGCTCAGGCTGGTGGTCAGCGCGGTCACGCCGCCGTCCACGACCGAGAGGCCGGTGATCGCGCCCGACACATCCTCCGTCAGCGTCGTCGCGCCCGGCACGGTGTTGACCGGCGTGGTGCCCGCGTCGAGCGCGGCCGAAAGTTCGGAGGTGTCGGTGTAGGCGGTGTAGCCGGCGTTGGACAAGGTGGCGGTCGCCGTGATCGTGCAGCCCACCGGCACCGCTGCCGCGAAGGTGTTGGCGAAGCTCGCAGTGCCGGCGCCATCCGTGGCCACGTTGACGAAACCCAGGTAGGCCATGCTGCTGCCGTTGGCGGGCTGGGCGAAGAACTCCAGGCGGAAGTAGCTGCCGGCGGTACTGTCGAGCGTGCCGCGGATCTCGATCTGGCTGCTGCCGTTGGTCTTGGCCAGCGTCAGCACCGGGAAGTTCTGCAGATTGTTGGCGCCGGTGTCACCGTCGCCGATGTCGTTGGCGTTGCTGCCACTGGTGCCCAGATCGATGGCGAGCGCGTTGCTGCCGCCGAGGCCGTAGATCGAATTGCCGAGCATGGCATTGCCCGTGCCGCTGGCCACGCTGATGCCGTCGTAGCCACCGGCGGACGAATTGGCACAGGCGATCACGTTGCCCTCGCCCACGCCGGTGCCGCCGATGCGCGTGTGGGTCGCCCCGTTGACCTGGATGCCGCTGCGCCCGGTGCCCCAGGTTGCGGTGCCTGCCGCGTCGGTGCCGATGATGTTGCCCTGGACCACGGTGCCATCAACGCCGCTGGCCAACAGGATCCCGTTCTGGCTGGCACTGCCGATGCGGTTGGCGGTGACGGTGGTCGTGTTGCCGCCGTCGATGCGGATGCCCGTGACGGGCGTTCCCAGCGTTGCGGTGCCGGCCGGCGTCAGGCCGATGTCGTTGCCCGTGAGCACGTTGCCCGTGCCGGCGCCGGACAGGTACACGCCGACACCGGAGGCGCCGCTGAGCACGTTGTTCTGGACCGTGGTGTTCGCCGTGCCCGTGTACAGCGTGATGCCGTCCTGGCTGCCGGTGAAGGCGGTGGTGCCGGCCGCATTGAGCCCGACCCAGTTGCCGATGATCTGGTTGCCCGAGGCGGTGGCGCCGGAGACGAACACGTTGTAGGAGCCCGCGCCGGCGTTGCCGATGACGTTGCGGTCGGCCGCGCTGTTGCCGCCGATCACGTTGTTCGCGCCGGCCACATAAAGCGCGTAGGAGCCGCTGGAGACGGCGACCTGGTTGCCGCTGCTGTCGATCGCACCCAGGTAGTTGCCCGCCACCGTGTTGCCGTCGCTGCCGGCATCGATCTCGATCGCGGCGTTGTTGTAGTTCTGGATCACGAAGCCGCGAATCGTCGAGCCGTCGGCGCTGCCGGTCAGGCGCAGGCCGTCGCTGACGGCCAGGTTGTTGACGTTGATCACGATCGCCGGCCTGTTGCCGTTGACCGCGAAGCTGTCGTCGGTCGTGGCGTCGATCAGCACGGCGTCGCTGATCGAGGGCAACACGCTGGTGAGCGTGATGGTGTGCACCCCCGTGCCGGCGATCTGGAACTGGATGCGATCGGCGCCGCCCGTGCCGTTGGCGGTGTTGTTGGCGGCGGTGATGGCCTCGCGCAGCGAGATGAAGCCATCGGCGCCCTTGTTGGCCAGCAGCGTGCTCCAGCTGGTGGTGTCGCCATCGCTGGTGTCGGCGGCGGTGTCGACCACGCCGGTGAACTGGCCGGTGGTGATCGCCATCACATCGCGGCCGAACTCGGACGTGTCGGTGAAGGTGCTGTAGCTCGCGTCGCTCTGGGTCGCGGTCGCGGTGATGGAGGTGCCCGCGGCCACATTGACCGCGAGCGTGCTGCCGATGGTGGCCACGCCCGCGCCGTCGGTGGCCACGTTGGCGAAGCCGAGCCAGGTGCGGCCTTCGCCGTAGCCCGTCGGGTCGGGGCCGGCGTTGGCGTAGAACTCGATGCGGTAGTAGCTGTTCGCCGCGCTGCTGAGCGTGCCGGCCAGGATCAGCTGGTTGCTCGCGCTGGTGCGCGCCAGCGTCAGCACCGGGAAGTTCTGCAGGTTGTTGGCACCGGTGTCGCTGTCGGGCGCGGCGTCGTTCGCCGTCACGCCGACGGGGCCCAGGTCGATCCCCAGGCCGGTGTTGGAATACACCACGTTGCCCAGGATCGGGATGCCGGTGCTCGTCACCACCGCGATGCCGCGCGCGTTGTAGGCCACGGTGTTGCCTTGGCCGGCCGCGGTGCCGCCGACCACCGTGTTGTCCGCCACGGCACCGTCGCCCAGGTTGATGCCGTCGCCGCTGTTGCCCACCGCCGTGACGCCATCGGCACCGACGCCGATCAGGTTGCCGCGGATGACGGTGCCGGTGTTGGTCCCGACCGAATTGCCGATGTACAGGCCGTTGACGTTGTTGCCGGAGACGACGTTGTCGAGGATCTGGTTGTTGGACGACCCGTACCACAGGTCGACGCCGTCGCTGCTGTTGCCCAGGTCGACCAGCCCGGTCGCGTCGGTGCCGAGGTAGTTGTGCTGGATGACGTTGCCGTTGCTGCCGCCGGTCGTGTGGCCGACCTGGATGCCGTCGGCGTTGCCCGAGATCACGTTGCGCCAGGCGCTGGTCGCGCCGCCCACGGTGTTGCCCGAGGCGCCGCCGATCAGCTGGACGCCGTCGTCGCCGTTGCCGAGCACGGCCGTGCCGGCAGCGGTCAGGCCGATGTAGTTGCCGGCGATCTGGTTGCCGGTGGCGGCGGCGCCGGTGACGCGCACGCCGACCCCGGTGTTGCCCGAGATCACGTTGCGGTCGGCGGCCGTGCTGCCGCCGATCAGGTTGTTGGCGCCGCCGACATAGAGGCCGTTGGCGCCGTTCTCTTCGCCGGCGCCGGCGTCGGTGCCCGAAGCGTTCAGGCGGCCGATGGAGTTGCCGGCGATGGTGTTGCCGTCGGCGCCGGCGTCGATGTGGATGCCGTCGCCGCCGAAGTCGCGCACCACGAAGCCGCGGATCGTGCTGCCGTCTGCCGTGCCGGTCAGCGTCAGGCCGTGGCCGGCCAGGTTGTTGCCGTCCAGGACGATCGCGGGCCGGCTGCCGTTGGCGGCGAAGCTGTCGTCGGTGCTGGCGTCGAGGATCACCGCATCGGTGATCGACGGCAGGCTGCTGAGCGGATTGATCGTGTGCACGCCGGTGCCGGCGATCTGGAACACGATGCGGTCGGCGCCGCTGCTGCCGTTGGCCGTGTTGTTCGCCGCGGTGATCGCCTCGCGCAGCGAGATGACGCCGTCGGCGCCCTTGCTGGCGAGCAGTGTCGACAGGCTGGTGGTGTCGCCGTCGCTGACGTCGCTGACCGTGTCGACCGTGATCGTCGCCTGCGTGGTCGGGATCGCCGCCACGTTCTTCGCGAATTCCGAGGTGTCGGTGAAGGCAGTGAAGGACCCGTCGGTCGCCGCCGTCGCGGTGGCCGTGATCAGGTAGCCCGCCGGCACGTTGACCCCGTTCAGCGTCGCCGAGATCGTGGCGTTGCCCGAGCCGTTGGTGGCGACGTTGACGGCGCCGAGGTAGATCTGCCCTTCGCCGTAGCCGGTCGCGTCGGCGCTGGGCGACGCGAAGAACTCGATGCGGTAGTAGCCGTTGGCGGCGCTGTTGAGCGTGCCGGTGACGACCAGCTGGTTCGACGCGTTGGTGCGCGCCAGCGTCAGCACCGGGAAGTTCTGCAGGTTGTTGGCGCCGGTGTCGGCGTCGCCGGCGTCGTTGGCGGTCACGCCGTCGCCGCGCAGGTCGATGCCCAGCGCGACGCTCGAATAGATCAGGTTGGCCGAGAGCTGGTTGGCGGTGCCGGCGGTGTCGCTGATGCGCAGCCCCGAGTTGTAGCCGGCGATGTTGCTCTGCCCGCTGAAGGCGATGGTGTTGCCGAGGATGCTGCTGCCGCTCGGCCCGGCGCCGCCATAGCTGGTCTCGAGCAGAATGCCGTTCTGGCCCGACCCCCAGTTGGCGGTGCCCGCCAGGTCGGTGCCGATGCGGTTGCCCTGGATCACCGTGCCGGTGCTGGCACCGTCGATCTCCACGCCGACGTAGTTGACGCCGGCGATCCAGTTGCCGTCGTTCGCCCCCGAGCCGCCGACCTGGGTGTTGTCGGCGCCGCTCGAGACGTACACGCCGTCGCCGGCATTGCGCAGCAGCGTGATGCCGTCGGCGCCGATGCCGATCCAGTTGCCGCGCACGATGTTGTTGTCGGTCGCCTCGCCATCGATCTGGATGCCGTCGTTGCCGTTGCCCGAGATCAGGTTGCGTTGCGTGGTCAGGCTGCCGCCGATCGTGTTGCCGGTGGCGCCGTTGTAGACGCCGATGCCGCGCTTGGTGTTGCCCAGCGTCGTCAGGCCGGTGGCGTCGATGCCGACGTAGTTGCCGATCACCTGGTTGCCGGTGGCGGAGGCGCCGTTCAGCTCGATGCCGAAGTCGTTGCCCGAGACCACGTTGCGGTCGGCCGCGGTGGTGCCGCCGATGATGTTGTTGGCGCCGAGCACGAAGATGCCGTCGCCGCCGTTGCCCGTGCCCCCGGCGGTTCCGCTGGTGACGAGCTGGCCGATGTAGTTGCCGGCGATGGTGTTGCCGTCGGAGCCGGCATCGATCTGGATGGCGTCGCCGCGGAAGTTCCGCAGCACCAGCCCGCGGATCGTGCTGCCGTCGGCGGTGCTCGTCAGCTGCAGGCCGTCGAAGTTGCCGTTGCCGCCGTCGATGCCGATGGCCGGCTTGTTGCCGTTGGGGGCGAAGCTGTCGTCGGTCGTCGCGTCCAGGATCACCGTGCCGGTGATCGCCGGGAGGGCGGTGCTCAGCACGATCGTGTGCACGCTCGTGCCGGCGATGTTGAAGCTGATCGTGTCGGTGCCCGCGTTGGCGTTGGCGTCGAGGATCGCCTGGCGCAGCGAGCCGGCACCGCTGTTGGCGGTGCTGGTGACGATGTAGGTGTTGAGCAGCTGCGCGTAACTCGCCTGGCCGGCGGCGTCGAGCGCGACCTGGCGCTCGATGGCCCCGCTCGCGTATTCCAGCGCCCAGTTGCCGCCGCGCGCCGCGGTGCCGGTGGCATCGGTCGAGGCGGCCACGTCGGCGCCGGTCAACTGGGCCAGGTCGGCGACGAGCGCACGACCGTCGGCCTCGGCCGCGAAGCTGCAGCCGTAGAGCATCAGGTCGGCGTCGGCACTGAGATGGCTGCCCCACGCGGCGATGTCGCCGGCGCGGGTGAGCACGGTGTCGGCGTCGAGCCAGCTGCCGCCCAGCCGCATCGCGCCCTCGGCGCCGTGGCCGATCAGGTGGATCGCGGTGACCTCGTCGCGGCCCGCGAGCGCGGCGCCGATCTGGTCGAAGCCGTCCTGGTCGGTGCGCAGCAGGAACGCCTCGATCGACCGGCCGGCCGCGGCCTGGGCGGTGATGTCCGCAAGCAGCTGGTCGGCGTCCGGCGCACGGGCGTCGACGAAGACCAGCTCGTGCGCCGCCGCCGCCGCCGTCGTGGCGGGCGTGGAGGCGACGCTGGCGTGCTGTTCGGGCGGGGCGTTCGGATCCTGCAACGCGCCCGCGAGCACGCCCAGCGGGTTGTCGGCCGAGAACAGGATGCGCGGCTCCAGGTCCTCCAGGACCGCTTGGCGCAGCGCGAACAGGTCGGTCGACATCGGGTGGGTCAGCGGGTCGCCGGGGCGGGGCGCGCGCCGGTCGGGCCGGTGGAGGCCGGCGTGAGTTCGAGGCCGGAGCGCACCGCCCCGTGCGCCGGCGCCGGCGGGCCGGCCAGCGCGGCCTTGCAGCGCAGGCCGGCGGGCAGGGCGCCGTCGTCGTTCGGCAGGTCCAGGCGCAGGCGGAAGGTGTTGCTCGCCGGCTCGAGCACGCGGTCGATCTGGGCGATGCGGGCCGTGCGCGGCCCGCTGCCGGCCAGCTCGGGCTGCACGCTCAGCGCCTGGCCGAGCCGCAGGCTGCCGAACAGGCTGGTCGATGCGACGACCTCGACCTTCAGGCGGCCGATGACCGCGATCTTCAGCATCGGCTTGTCCTCGACGCGTTCGCCGGGGTTGACGTAGCGCTCGGTGATCACGCCGTCGAACGGCGCGCGCAGGATGCGCTGCGCGAGCTGCGCCTGCGCGCTGGTGACCTCGCGCGCGCTCGTGCCGAGCTGCTCGCGGGCCTGCTGCATGCGCTCCTTCGCGACGCGCTGCTCGGCCTCGGCCTGCTCGACCGCCTGGGCCGAGACGAAGTTCTGCGCCGCCAGCGAGCGCGTGCGCTCGAGCTTCTGCTGCGCCAGGTCGTGGCCGGCGATCGCGCCGCGCAGTTCGGCTTCGCTGTCGGCGCGCGAGCGCACCACGTTGCTGGCGGCGCGTTCGACCTCCGCGCGCAGCCGGGCCAGCACCTGGCCCTTGCGAACGGTGTCGCCGCGCTCGACGAGCACCTCGTCGACGACGCCGATCACCGGGCTGCCGAGTTCGGCGACGCGGTCAGGCACGATCAGGCAGGCGAGCAATGCGGATGTCGGCGCGCTCGAAGGAAAGGAAGTCTGGGCCTGCGCCCGGCCGGTCGGGGCGGCGCAGAGGCAGGCGGTCAGCGCGATCGGCAGTGCGGCCGACAGCAGTCGGGAGGCAGTCATGAATGGTCCTTGGTGAGTCGGTCGTGGCCGAACGGGAGGCGCTGTTCGAGTGCGCCGTCGACGCTCAGCAGCGCGGTGCGCGCGCGCGCCGCGCGGGCTTCGCGGCAGCGTTGCTGCAGCGACAGCAGCGTGGACAGAAGGCGCCCGGGCCATTGCACTTCTCGCTCGTGCACGAACGCCCGTGCGAGTCGGGCGACAGCGGCCATGGGTCGGTCGGTCGAGAAGCCGGTCGATTCCAGCGACAGCCAGACTTCCACGCTGCCCGGCTGGCCCTGCCGCCCGGCGCGGCCGGCGAGCTGGCGGTCGAGCCGGCGCGAGGCGTTGTGCTGGCAGGCGATCACGTGCAGGCCGCCGGCCTGCAGCGCGCGCTCGTCCGGCACGATGTCGGTGCCGCGGCCGGCCATCAGCGTCGCCACGGTCACCTGGCCGGCGACGCCGGCACGCGCGACGATCGCGGCCTCGTCGGCATCGAAGTTGGCGTTCAGCAGCGCCGGCGGGATGCCCGCGCGCCGCAGCTGCGCCGCCAGCGCCGCCGAGTCGGCGACCGAATCGGTGCCGATCAGCACCGGGCGCCCGTACGACGCCAGCTGGCGCGCGCGCTGCACCACGGCGTCCCGTCGCGCGGCATCGGTGGCGTACCAGCGCATCGGCCACTGCGCCCGCTGGCTCGGGCGGCGCGGCGCGATCGCCACGGTCGCCAGGCCGTAGACGCGCGCCAGCTCGCCGCGCGCCTCGCGCAGCGTGCCGCTCATGCCGCCGAGGCGGTGGTAGCGGCGGAAGAAGCGCTGGAACGTGATCCGCGCCAGCGTCTCGAGATCGGCGTCGGGCCGGCAGCCTTCCTTGATCGCGACGAGCGCGTGCAGCCCGCTGGCCCAGCGGCGGCCCTCGGCGATGCGGCCGGTGGTCGGGTCGACGATCGCGATCGCGGCACCGCGGGGGTCGGCGGCGCCGGGCGCCGCGCCGGACGCGGGTGCGGTCACGATGTAGTCGAGGTCGCGCTGCAGCACGTGGCGGGCCGCGAGCGCGGTGGCGATCGTGTCCTCGCGGTGGCGGGCGTTCTTCCAGACCGGTTGCAGCCGGGCGGCCAGCGCGCCGATGCGCGCGCGGCCGGCGTCGGTCAACGTGATGCGGCGCTCGCGACGGTGCGGCACGAAGTCGCGCCCGGCGTCGAGCCGGCCCGACAGCGCCCAGGCCTGCCACAGGAAGGCGCGGCCGGCGCTGGCGTCGACCTCGCGCGACAGGACCAGCGGCGTCTGCGCTTCGTCGATCAGGATCGCGTCGGCCTCGTCGACGATCGCCATGCACAGGCCGCGCAGCAGGCGCTGCGGCCGATCGCCACCGCTCGCGCGCTGCGCGATCGCGTCGACGCGCTGCTGCAGCGCCGAGCTGCCGCCGCCGTGCGACAGACGGTCGCGCAGGTAGTCGAACGCGACTTCGCGGGCCGTGACGTAGACGATCGCGTGCGCGTAGGCGCTGCGGCGCGCGTCCGGCTCGTCGCGCTGCACGACGCTGGCGACTCCGAGGCCGAGCCGCTCGAACAGCGGCTTGAAGGTCCGCGCGTCGCGCACCACCAGGTAGTCGTTGGCGGTGATCACGTGGACCGGGATGCCGGCGAGCCCCGCGATGCCCGCGGCGAGCGCCACCGCGAGCGACTTGCCCTCGCCCGTCGCCATCTCGGCGAGTCGGTTGTCGAGCATGTGCAGCGCGGCCAGCACCTGGCCGTCGTAGGCCCGCTGGCCGAGCGCCCGCCGCGCCGCCTCGACGACGAAGGCGCAGCAGCGATCGGCCTGCTCGGTGCCCAGGCCGTGGCGCGCGATCGCGAGGTGCAGGTCGTGCCGCGCGTCGAGGAACGCCGACTCGGTCACGGTCGCCCAGGCGCTGGCGTGCGCGCGCACGCGCTCGAGGCGGCGCGCGGCCTCGCGGGCACCGAACGGCCGGCCGTTGCGGCGCGGAGGCGCGTCGGGCGTGGCGCCGCCGGGTTCGGCCAGTTCGGGGTAGTCGCCCCAGCGGATGCCGGGAAAGGGCAGCGCGTGGGCGCCATCGAAGCGCGGAGTCATGACGGGTCTCATCCAGCGGGGTTGAAGTGCTGCAGCACGAGCTGCCGCAGCTGGCGCAGCGCCTGCTGCGCCACGGGCAGGGTGCCGTGATCGAAGCGCACCAGCGCGCGCGCACCGATGCGCTCGCCGATGTCGGCCGGCCGGACGCCGGCGAGCTCCACGTCCATCAGCACCACCGGCGCGCGCGGGGTCATGCCGTCCTTCTCGGTCGGGTCGATCGCGATGGCGCCACCGCCGAGTTCCCCGAGCGCGGCGCTGGGCAGGCGCGTGACGGCCCCGTCCATGTCGCGTCGCACGCTGCCGGTTCGCAGGCGGCCCGGGTCCTCGGCCAGGCGTACACCCACGGGCAGGGCCGCGCTGCCGGTGCGGCGGCGCACCAGGTCGGCCTGCTCCTGCGGCAGCGCGACGCGCACGGTCAGCGGGTCGCCGGTGATCAGGTGGCCGACCAGGTCGCCCTTCTTGAAATGGCTGCCGACCAGATCGGCCTGGTGCGGCACCACGAGCACGCCGTCGGCTGGCGCGCGCAGTTCGAGCTGCGCGATCGTCTCGTCGTTGCGCGCGGCCTCGGCGCGGCTGTAGGCGAGCTTCTCGCGCAGCGCAGGCACCTTGTCGGGCTCGTTGGCCTGGGCCTGGAACATCGCGACCTCCAGATCGGTCGCGTCGGCGGCCAGGGCCGCGGCCGTGGCTTGCAGCCGGTCGTCGCGCAGCGTCGCGATCAGCTCGCCGGCGTGCACGCGCTGGCCGTCGTGCGCGGCGAACTGCGCGATGAAGCCGTCGGTGCCGGCGCGGATCTGCGCGCGCTCGGGCAGCCAGACGACGCCTTGCGCCAGCGTGCTGAACGGCACCGGGACCAGCGTGAGGGCGACGCACAGGGCGGCGCCGGCCGCCATGCCGCGCCAGATGCCGCGCAGCGAGCCGCTGCCGAAGACCGCGCGCAGGCCGGCCCGCAGCGGCTTGAGCACGGTGCCGTAGACGATGAAGATGCCGATGGCGACGCCGAGCAGCGCCGAGAAGCCGCCGATCCACAGGCCGACGGCGAGCGCAAGCGCGAACCGGTAGAGGGCCGCCAGCGGTGCGTACGCCGCGAGCCACACGCGCTCGCCCGGCAGCGGGTGCAGCGGCGCGGCCGGCGGCGTGCCGAGCAGGACGCGGGCGAGGCACTGGGTCCACCACTGGGTGCTGCGCAGGCCGAGGTTGCGCAGGTCGAGCAGGTCGCAGAAGAGGTAGTAGCCGTCGAAGCGCATCAGCGGGTTGCCGTTGACGAGCACGGTCGAGACCGCGCCGATCAGCACCGCGAGCAGCGCCAGGTCCTGCACCAGGCCGGGCTGCACGACCGACCAGACGGCCAGCGCGAGCGCCGCGATCGCCAGCTCGGCCATGATGCCGGCGGCGCTGACCAGCGCGCGCTGGTGGCGGTGGCGGAAGCCATCGGCGGCCGAGGCGTTGACGAACGGCACCGGCGTCAGCATCAGCAGCGTCACGCCGGCCTGGTGCACCGTGGCGCCCCAGCGCTGCACCGCCAGCGCATGCGCGGCTTCGTGCACCGCCTTGATCAGCGGGTACATCAACCAGGTCATGAACACGTAGCCGGGCGAGGCCAGCAGCCGTGCGGCGTGCGCGAACAGCTCGCCGGCCTGCATCGCGGCGGACGTGGCGGCGCACAGCACGCCGACCAGCCACAGCGCCAGCATGCCGCTCGAGAAGACCCACGGCGCGAGCGGCCGCAGCCGGGTCAACAGCGCCGACGGATCGAACATCGCGAGCCGGAAGGCGAGCGGGTTGACGCCCTGCAAGCGCTGGCGCCGTCGCTTGACGGCGCGCGCGCGGAACACCGCCTCGACGTTGGCCGCCCGATCGAAGTCGACCAGCCCGCGCTCGTGCAGCGCCATCAGCAGGCGCACGATCTCGTCCTGCGTCATTGCCTCCTCGGGGCGGGCGGCGAGCAGTGCCTCCCAGATCTCCTGGACGGTCAGCGTGCCGTCGCAGCGGCCGACGAATTCATAGGCCAGGCGGTTCAGGCGCCGCACCTCGTCGGACGATTCGTCGAGCAGCAGGAACCACGCGACGCCGCGCTGGTCCTGGCGGCGCAGCTCGACCTGGGCGCGCAATTGCGGTCGCAGCGAGGCGACGCGGTACCAACGCGGGCTGAACAGGGTCTCCTGCATCACGCCCACCACGCCCACGCCTTCAGGCGCACCCAGTCGACGAGTCGATGCGACCAGGCCCAGGCGAGGGGGCGCTGGTCCACGGTCAGCTTGGCGACGCCTTCCAGCCCGGGCCGGATGTGCGTGGCGGCGTCGGTACGGGCGGGGCCGCTCAGTTCGGCCTCGACCTCGAACACGTTGTGGCCGTCGACGCTGCGCGCGATCGGCGTGACGCGGCTCACCGCGATCGGCAGCGTGTCCCACGGCAGCGCGCCGAGCGCGAGCGAACCCGGCTGGCCGGCCTGCACCTGGCCGATGTCGCGCTCGTCGACCTCGACGACGACGCGGTAGGCCGCGCTCGGCGCGATCACCAGCAGCGGCTTGCCCCGCTCCACCGGCGAGCCGATCGCCTGCGCCAGATCGCCCTGGATGACGACGCCGTCCAGCGGGGCGACGATCCGGGCCCGGGCGATGTCGGCGTCCACCATCGCGAGCTGCGCGCGGGCCTGGTCGGCGCGCGCGAGCGCGACGACCAGGGCCGACCGATCGGCGCGGGCCAGCGCCAGCGCATGGGCGCTCTCGTGCTGGCCGAGTTCGCTGGCCCACTTGCGGCGTTGCAGCTGCAGGTCCTGGTCGGCCATCTCGACCAGCACCTGGCCTTGCGTCACGTGGTCGCCCGGGCGCACATGCACCGTCTTGAGATAGCCGTCTGCGGGGGCGACCACCGAGCGCTGCAGCAGGCCCTCGACGCGCGCGTGCCCACCGACGCGGTACGGCGCCGGCACCACGCACAGCGCGGCCAGGCCGAGCACGCCGGCGGCCAGCAGTACCTGCACGCGCCGGTCGTGCAGGTCCCGCAGGCGCTGCAGGCCACGGCGCACCACGCCGCGGGCCCGCTCGTGCCACGGCGCTTCGCGCAGCCGCATCAGGTTCAGCACCGGGCCGATCAGGTTGACCAGGGTTTCGATTCGGTCGACCTCGTCCGCCAGTGCGGCCGGCACCGCGGCCCATTCGCAGCTGACGGCACCCACCACGTCCCCGGCATGCAGCAGCGGCACGCTGGCGATGGCGCCGCCCTGGCGCTGCAGCTGACGCAGGTGGGCGATCCGGATCACCGAGCGCGCCCCGGGTTGGGCCGGCAGGTGGACGCTCGCGCCTTGCTGGACCGACTCGTCCATCGCGGCGGCGATCGCGTCGAAACCTGCGCCCACCAGCGCATCGCCGCGGCCGTGCGAGGTGGCGACCAGCTCGATCACGCTGCGGCGGACGAAGCCGAGGGTGACCCGCGCGCAGCCGAATCCGGCCGCCAGTTCGGTCGCGAAGGCGGTCGCCGCCGGCTTCATCGTCGCGTGGGCCAGCACCGCGGCTTGCAGCACCAGCGCGCGACGCGCCAGATCGGCGTCCGAGCGCTGCGCGACCCCGGGCGAGCCGGCCAGGTCGGCCAGGGTCGAGGGGGAGATCGGCGGGGCGGCGAGTGTCATGCGGGTGGGACGTGAGGGCGAACGGCGGTCCGGCTGTCCGGCTTGTGAAGCTCTTCGACGTGGGACTGAACCCGCTTGAGCAGGCGCGCGGCCGGGCGCGGCGGCGTTTGTCAGCATTGGGACAATGGCGAGAAAGTTGTGGCCAACCTAAATGCGCTGTCGAACTGACGCGTACGCAAGTAGTTGATTTGTTTGGCGGTCTCTGCTCCTTACCTAATCGACTCTCGAACTGCAGGTGAGGGCGTTCAAGCAAACGCCGCAAGCAGCGCTAACTCCAAACGCGAACTCGCTTTTGCATTGCGGGATTGCAGTACCAGGCTCAATTGCCCGACTTTCAGAAGCTGGCAATGCAATGCAACCGAGAAGCTCGACGCACACGTTTGCCGGCTTGGTTCAATGGTCAAAATGGAGTGAACGATGAGCGCAAAGCGAGACGGCTCGGATGCCCTGTAAGTCTGTATGCGCTCTTGTTCAGTCACTGGCACCCGGATCTAAAGTAGTTCTGCCGGGCTAGTCGTTTGAAGAAGGAAGTGCGTTCCGGTGGAAGCGGTCTATTTGCGGAACGCATTCAGATCGAAGCTATAAGCCGTGGACAGACTTCGTACGAGGTCCACAACGAAAAAAGGCGATCGTTGCTTGACGATCGCCTGTTGAATGACTGATGCCCTGGTTAGGTCACGCGCGAGTAAAGCGGGTGACTTTCATCGTCGGGCACCACGAAGAACGCGTGATACCACTTGAGGGCGCGGAGCAGCGGTACCGAATGCTCTAGGCAAGCGGGCAATGCATCTACGAGTTGCTCTGCACCGGCCAACCAATCGACAGCATCGACTCTTGCTCTACCTTCTGTGTCGGCAAGTGCAGTGTGCCAAAACGGTACCTTCGGGAGGCTTAAACGGAGCAAACCTGTTGATTTCCATCCAGAAGTGATCCACTGACCCCGCTGATTTCCATTTAAAACTGACCCACGCAAGAACCCTAACCTGCTGCTTTGAGTGGCAGGGAGCAGTAGGAGTGATTGACGTGGCGACACTGAGTGTCATCAGGCGGTGGGCCCTGCGCGAGCAGCTGTCCATCCGCGAGATAGCCCGACGCACCGGCCTGTCTCGCAACACCATCAGGAAGTACCTTCGGGCCGGTACGGTCGAGCCCCGGTACGCGAAGCGCGCGAGCCCGAGCAAGCTCGACTCGTATGCCGACAAACTCTCGGGCTGGCTCAAGGCCGAGGCGACCAAGTCGCGCAAGCAGCGGCGAACGTTGAAGCAGATGCACGCCGACCTCGTCGTGCTCGGCTACGCGGGTTCCTACAACCGCGTCGCTGCCTTCGCCAGAGCTTGGACCGCGCAGCGGCACGAGGTCGAGCAGACCACTGGACGCGGCACCTTCGTGCCCCTGACCTTCGGCGCGGGTGAGGCCTTCCAGTTCGACTGGAGCGAGGACTGGGCCGTCATTGCCGGCGAGCGCACCAAGCTGCAGGTTGCGCACTTCAAGCTCAGCCACAGCCGGGCGTTCCTGCTGCGGGCCTACCCGCTGCAGACCCACGAGATGCTGTTCGACGCGCACAACCACGCCTTCGAGGTGCTGGGCGGCGTCCCGCGCCGCGGCATCTACGACAACATGCGCACCGCCGTCGACAAGGTTCGACGCGGCAAGGAGCGCGACATCAACGCGCGCTTCCAGGCCATGGTCAGCCACTACCTGTTCGAGGCCGAGTTCTGCAACCCCGCCTCCGGTTGGGAGAAGGGCCAGGTCGAGAAGAACGTGCGCGACGCTCGGCACAGGCTGTGGCAACCGACGCCTGCGTTCCCGACGCTGGACGCCTTGAACGACTGGCTCGAGCAACGCTGCAAGGCGCTGTGGGCCGAGATCAGCCACGGCAGGCTGCCCGGCACCGTTGCCGACGTGTGGGCGCAAGAGAAGGCGTTCCTGATGGAGCGGCCTCGCGCCTTCGACGGCTTCGTCGAGCACACCAAGCGTGTCTCGCCGACATGCCTCGTGCACTTTGAGCGCAACCGCTACAGCGTGCCGGCGTCGTATGCCAACCGCCCGGTGAGCCTGCGGGCCTATGCCGACCGGCTCGTGGTCGCGGCCGAGGGCCAGATCGTGTGCGAGCACGTTCGCATCATCGACCGGCGCCACGACACGAGCGGCCAGACCGTCTACGACTGGCGCCACTACCTGGCGGTGCTGCAGAGGAAGCCGGGAGCGCTGCGCAACGGCGCGCCGTTCGCCGAGCTGCCCGAGGGCTTCCGGCGGCTGCAAGGCTCGTTGCTCAGACAACCCGGCGGCGACCGGGAGATGGTGGAGATCCTGGCGCTGGTGCTGCACCATGACGAGCAGGCCGTGCTCGCCGCGGTGGAGCTGGCGCTGGAAGCCGGCGTGCCGACGAAGACGCATGTGCTCAACGTGCTTCACCGGCTGCTCGACGGCAAGCCGCCCGCGCCGCCGGTGACCGCGCCGCAGGCTCTGCGCCTGGTCAACGAGCCGCAGGCCAACGTGCTGCGCTACGACGCGCTGCGGGGCAAGGCCCAGGCCGCTGTGCACGCCTACGCGGCCAAGGAGAACTGCCATGCGTCATGACCCTGCGAGCGCGGCGATCGTGATCATGCTGCGCGAACTCAAGATGCACGGCATGGCGCACGCGGTAGCGGAACTGGCCGAACAAGGTGCACCCGCCTTCGAAGACGCGCAGCCGGTCCTGTCGCAGCTGCTCAAGGCGGAGACGGCGGAGCGCGAGGTGCGCTCGGTGGCCTACCAGTTGAAGCTGGCGCGCTTGCCCGTCTACCGCGACCTCGCAGGCTTCGACTTCGGGCAGAGCGAGGTCAACGAAGCACTGGTGCGTCAGCTGCACCGATGCGAGTTCCTAGAGGATGCGCAGAACGTGGTGCTCGTCGGCGGGCCGGGCACGGGCAAGACGCACCTGGCCACTGCGCTCGGGGTGCAGGCCGTCGAGCATCATCATCGGCGCGTAAGGTTCTTCTCCACGGTCGAGCTGGTCAATGCGCTGGAGCTCGAGAAGGCCACGGGCAAGGCCGGTCAGATCGCGCACCGGTTGATGTACGCCGACCTGGTCATCCTCGACGAGCTGGGCTACCTGCCGTTCAGCGCGTCAGGCGGGGCGTTGCTGTTCCATCTGCTGTCCAAGCTCTACGAGCGGACCAGCGTGGTGATAACGACCAACCTGAGCTTCAGCGAGTGGGCCAGCGTGTTCGGCGATGCGAAGATGACGACGGCGCTGCTGGACCGGCTCACGCATCATTGCCACATCCTGGAGACCGGCAACGACAGCTACCGCTTCAAGAACAGTTCAGCCCAACCAACCCAACCCAAGAAGGAGTCCAAGACCAAGAAGTTATCCACAACGTGAGCCCGCGGGGCTCAAATACGGGTGGGTCACTATTGAATGGAAAAGGCGGGTCAGGATTACGTGGAACTCAACAGACATGGTCACCATCCGAACGACCATGAGCGAATCAAACACACTTCCCACCACCCATGACCAGCCTGAGGACCCCCTTGGGGGGATAGCGGTTCGGTCAATTCCGATTCGCACGTCTCCCGAGCACTGCTCGCTAGCGGGTTGTTGCCCATGGTTGTCCACTCCGAGCGCACTCTGTCGGCGAACCAAGCAGAGGCGCTTCTCGCACTGCTTCGTAAAGACCGTTCAGCTCCGGGAGATGGCAACTTCGAGCGACTGGAAGCGGTAGATTCGACCTGCGTCAAGGAGAGCCGCATGACGGACATTGCCACGTATATGGGTACCGGTCACATCTCAAACCAAGATATAGACGCTTCCGTTTCGGCTACTCGGCTTTCCGGCGTACATGGTCTACGGCGCGGAGGTGAACGTGGACCCGCTTAACTACTGACTTTTTAGCTCGACCGTTAAGCTTGGGACGCACTGCATGCGCTTGGGCGGGAGCAATCACCAAATCACTGGCGCTAGTGCCCATCTTCCTGCGATGCGCCCCAGATCAGCACTTCGCACCTTGGTCATCGAGTCGCCACCTAAGCGCTTTCGACAGTGAGTCTCAGGCATCATTTGCGGCATGAGCATTCGCCTCCCCCGTATGTATGGCGCGATCGTCCGGAAGTCCGAGCGCTCCATGCCAATGATTGATGCGATGTGGAACCAATATCGCGAGCCTCAGCACATGCGGAACGAGGATCAGCACCTGGCGGGGTTCGAGCTGGCCATGGACTATCGCAACCTGGAATCGTTCTGCAGTCGCTGGGAGACGTCTGGCTTGCGACTCGGAGTCGACTATGTCCTGACATGCTCGGAAGACGGCGTTCTGTCCGCGGTGCCAGATTGGTTGCTGGAGGAGGAGGGGGAGTTGTTCTCCATTCCCGGGACCGGCGGCCCACCGCGATCAACGCCACGCCTCACGTTCGAGGAGCAGGAGGCCAAGCGCGAGGCCGACTATCAGGCTCGGATGGACAAGGACTTCCGAGAGATGGTCGAAGTCACTAGCGAGGTGTCTGCCCGCCGATGGCCCGGTGTCGCCATGACTTCTCCTGTCGAAATAGATATAAGGCTCTTAGCCGACTTTCTCGGTGAGTGCTGGGCACTCGTGGCCTTCGTCGAAGGCTGCCGTATAGGCGGTGCCGCTCGCACGTGGGTGGAAAAGACCTTTCCCACCAAGCGCTGGCACATCAGCGTGGCTAACGGATATACCAATGAGCTTCAGGAACGTCTGAAGGAGTTTTACACGCTGCGTGATCCCCTGACCTTCAACCGGTGCACCGAGTCGGAACAGGCCCAGTGGGCAAAAGCTTTGACCGCAGTGATGCGGCGCGCGGCCGAGTACGTTGCTGGTCTGGAAAAGGGGAGAAGCGCCGGCACCGTTGATCTGGAGTGCTTCGATGCTTGGAGGGCGCGAGCGGCGTCGACGTGAACTCTGGCTGGATGGGCGAACGCGTCGCTCTCAGCGCATACGGCGCTCCCGCTCGCCCATCTCCCTCAAGAGCACTTCGTCAGGTACTTTGATGCCACCGAATCAACGAGCCACACTCCGTTGACGCTCTGCAAGAACTTGATTCCGTCCGTATGCATTCGGTGCGCATCAATCTCGAAGACTACGGCTGCACCTCGACGGCCACCGACCGCGATTGCAGTCGCCCGATCTGGCGACAGGTGCACGTGATTGCGCTTCATCGGCCGAAGCCCGGAGCGCTCGATGGACTCGACGTTCACAGCGCTCGTGCCATGGAAAAGGCGAGACGGCGGAAACTTCGGACGAAGCTGCAGGTTCACTCCGCCGACTGAATGACCTTGGTTGGCCCGAATTGATTGCCCGTCGTCGGAGATTGCGAACCGCTGCTTGTCGCTCGTGCTGACAATCTCATCCAGCTTTGCGCGAGACATGTGGACGCCACGGGCGGCGAGCCCGGCGAGCAATGCGCCGATGGAAACCCAGCCATGGCGGTCCAACAAGACACCGGCGGAGTCGGGGCGGTGGCGGAGCACCCGAGAGACCTCCTTGCTCAGACGCAGGAGTTCCGCCCCGTCATCGACAGCGGCCGGCGGATTCCCTGGAAGGCTCATGCCCCATCTTAAGCGGCGCTCTTTCCTGGGCGACACTTGCGGAAGCTTGAGATCCGGAAGCGTCCAATGTCACATGATCCTTATCCCATAACTCTGCAGGCTCTGCTCGCTCGCTCTACCAGGCTACACGCTGCCTGGCAAGAGGCTGCCCAGTCGGCGTTTTACGCCGAACTCGATGGGTCAGATCTGCGTGGTCAGTTGGCACTGGATGCCTGCGCCTTGACGCTAGAGCATGCTGAGGGACTGAGGTTGCTTCTGGCCGAGGGTATCGAGAACTCTGCTTTGGCGTTACTTCGTGTGCAACACGAGGCGTTGTTGCGCGCTGCCTGGGTCGCCTACGCAGCTACGGACGCCAACTTGCGGGTGCTTGCAACAACGCATACGCCCGCTACCCTGAAGCAAGCTAACTCCTTGCCTTTGGCCCACGTACTGCTAGACGAAGTCGAGAAATCGGACGCCCCGGGCGCACTGAAGCGCGGACTGAGGGAGTTTCGAGAGCTGTCGTGGGCTGGAGTGAACTCGTATGCGCATGCCGGTCTGCTGCCTTTAGGGCGAGTTGGCGCAGGTCATGCGGAGTCGCAACTCGTGCAGGCGATTCAGGTCTCCAACGCAAATTGCTATGCCGCGCTAATGATTGCTGCAGAGGTAAGTTCGTCCGCCGACATCACCGCGCACATCAACCTGATTGCCGTCGCTCATCCTGATTGCATGCTTCAGGCATGACGCGTTTCCGCCTTGGGACTCGAGAGGTGTGCGCGTCCGCGTTGGCCATGGCGACTACGCATAATGTTTCCATGACGCTCAAGCGACTTGTCGGCATTTGTCTTTTACTTTGCGGCGGCGGCGCCGCTGTTGCGGGAGAACTGCTGCGTATCCCGACTCGCGAAGGCGTCACGACTACGCTGTTCTGGGAAGAGACCGCAAATGCCAGGGGAACGGTGCTCTTGTTTCCAGGCGGAGGAGGCGGATTCGGACGGATTGAGGCCGGTCAGCCGCAGAGTGGCAACTTCCTCGTGCGCACGGCCAAGTACTTTACAGAAGCTGGCTACAACGTCGCAATCTTCGGTCGGCCTACTGACAAGGCCGAGCTGGACTACGGTGACCGCATCGCCGAAGCGCACATCACAGACGTATCTAAGATCCTGTCGTTCGTGAAGTCTCGCAGCACCGTGCCGGCATGGCTTGTGGGCACCAGTCGCGGAACGGGATCTGCGACAGCGGCCGCGATCCGGCTCCAGGGTGAGCTTGCGGGCTTGGTGCTGTCATCGAGTGTGGTCAGCTACAAGAAGGTGGGCGCTGTGCCTCGCCAGGATCTGGCGGCTATCCGAGTTCCGGTCCTCGTGTTCCACCACGCAAAAGACGCATGCTGGGTGTGCGAGCCGCGTGTGGTTCCTTCAATACTCCGCGGCCTCACGAACGCGCCGGTCAAGCGGCTGATGATGGTGGAAGGTGGCTCTAACCCGAGCGGCGACCCGTGCGAGGCACGGCACGGGCACGGCTTCATTGGCATGGAAAAGGAAGCGGTGGATTGGATTACAGGATGGATGGCCGATCCCCGCTGAGCGGAGGCGATGACTTCTACTGTTGCCAAATAGCGCTGGTGTGAGTGCAGAACGGCCAGCTTGCAGCTGGCCTTTCGCAAAAAAAAAGTTAGCTAAGGGTCTACGGGCGCCAGCGAGAACTTGACTGCAACGAACGCCGCCAAGCCGCAAAGAGCAAGCGACGACAGGCCAATCGAGGCTACCGTAGCAAGCGGCTCGCCCGCATGGCTCGCGGAACCCATCCAGAACAGCAGGCCGACGGCAATCGTCGCCAAGCTGAAGATGGTCCCCCACGTAATGGCGTCACCTCGCTTGTGCGAGGCGCCTGTATCGTGCCGGTGAACCTTGGTCAGCATTCAAATCTCCTTAACGAAGCGATGGAGCTTCACATTGCCCCAACGGCGACGACGTTAAAGCCTGCAACCAGCACCGTCAACTGAGCTGGATTCTTCAACGGGTCATGCTCAATCTTCTGGCGCAGGGCGAGTATCGTGATGTATAGCAAGAGCGACGCAGCGGCAAACAGTAGGCCAGGCGCCGCCGCAATTGTGAGCATCTAACGTGTCGGAAATCAGGCCCCGTGCGGGTCGGATTGAATTGGAGGTGGCGGGGCGGGAGGGCCTCTCTCGGCCACAAGCGGTCCGTGGTGGATGACCGCAGAGTTGCCACCCAACCAGGGGGCGCATCAAACCGGGACAGCCATCAAGCGCCGTGCCTAAAGGCGACGGTTGAAGATAGGCGGGCGGTGCGCAAAATAGTAAAGACCGGACAGCACGTATGAAGCTGCTCAAGCGATGGCCAAGAACAAGGCGGCGCACGACGCGAATGTCAACCTGAAGATCAGCACGCAAGGCCTGCAAATAGACCTGACTGCGCCCATAAAGAAACGCCGCCGGTCGCCCATGGCACGAGAGCATAGAACTGGGCGATTTTCAGGGCTGGCGACTGCCAGCCGACGGGCAGCAAGTCTTCACAGCGTCGAGGGACCGAGAGCCTGCGCCGTTGATAGAGGCAGTCACCACGAGTGGTCTTCTGTTTCTCAGGGGCGCGGGCTTCGGCCTGGTAACGCCAGAGGAACGCACTCTGCGTAGGCTCGATCTCGATGCGACCGGCATGTGCCCGTTGCCACGATGGAGGAGTCAAATCATGTCGCACACTCATAGCGGCCTGCTGGCCGTATTGTTTTCGTCGCTGGCGCTCGCATCGTGCGGCGGTGGTGGGTCGACGGTCGATCCGAGCTCGCCCACTGCCGGACCGACAACTGACCCAGTGCCGTCTCCGTCACCGGCTCCAACCCCGGCACCGGCACCAAACCCGCCTCCAACGGCATCACCGCGTGCGGTATTGAGGGTCGCCAACGAAAGCACGACGACCGGTGGCGTGAGAACGGCAGAAAACACAATCTATGTTTTCGACCCGTCGGCTCCATCGGCAGCTGTCGCCACGGTGAACATCGGTGACGGGTTCGTACGCGGCACGCGCGCGTATACAGTCGACTCAACGACCCGAGGCAGATCTTCACTCGGTGACGCGCTCGCCTTCTACGTCAAGGACCAGCGACTCTGGCAAATAAATCTCTCGCCCGGCGCGTCGCATCTGCCCCAGGCGATATCAGCGCCAGGAAGCGCCTGCGCACTTGGGGGTCTGCCAATTCCACTTCGTCCGGACGGGACCGATGCCTGGGTACCAGTGGGGTCGTGCTCAAGCACCGCTTCCAGAGGCTACCTGAGATCGGGTGCCGCGTCGACTTCGGCGCCGATCGTGACCGCCGACGAAATCGTCGATGTCCTCGACGACGGTGCGCTCACCGCAGTTGGCCTGCTCGCGTCCACCGGGGCCGGAGGCTACGCGATGTACAAAACTGATTTGATCAAGATCGGCAACATCGGTGGTGCTGCAGGACAGGCGGACCCCGCCTCGCTCCCCTTCTCGCACGACGGCACAACAGCGCAGGCCGGCTACTTCCGCATGGGGAACAAACTGCAACGCCTGCGCTGGAGCGCCGACAGCGCGAGCTTTGAAGCGCCGATCCACACTTTCACATCAGCGGTCGGTTCTTCACTTTTTGGTTCAAGCGACAGTTCTGCATACTACTTCCCTGACGGTCTAGGTGTCTGGAAGGTTGCCGGTGGAGACACATCCAGCCTTGTGGCGCAATTGACCGCGGGCAATTCGATTCAGTACGTATTCGCGGGTGAGCGCGACTTGCTGCTGGTGCAAAGTGATGGTTCATCGCGGCAGAATCTGAGCGCAGTGCCGAAGCCCGGAGGCGCAGTCGTGGGTCTCGCAAGTAGCGTCAACTTCGGTGCGTACACGGCCGATTCCGTCGTTTACACGGACGACTCAACGCGGCTCTCGCGAGCGATCGATTTCGATGGGCAGAACGACCGCTCGCTCGGTCCCATTGGTTCGCTAGGGGCAGGCACGTTCTTTCGCCGCGACTCGGTGAACGATCAGATGTATGCACAGTCGTCGGTCGTCTGCGTACCGACTAGCACGGGCGACACGACATGTTCGGGCGGGGGCGAACTGCGCGAGGTTGACATCGCCTCGGGCCAGTCGATACGGCTCGGAATACTCGCCGCATTGACCTCTCCCTTCAGTTCCGTGCTTGGAGTGCTGGACGGTGCCAGCGATACGCCGCCAGCCGCCGGAGGGGTCACGCTGCTCGCCACGTCTTCGGCTGGCGTTACACCGCCACCGCCCGCAACAGCCGCGTCGCGCACCGACTTCTACCTGGTTGTGCAAGGTGTTGCAGATTCGTTATTGCGGCTGACAACCCGGGTACCCTGAAAACACTACGCCCCCCACAGAAAGAGCGCCCCGACAGTATTCACGAGCGAGTCCTTCGTCCTCAGAGTTCGCCGTTCATGGCAATGCATGGGCACCGCACGGCCGAGAAATCTCCAGAGTTGCCGAGACTGGAGTTCGTGCGACCGGCGGGCGCAAACCTCGTCGTCAGGGCGACTTGGCGAGCATTCGGGCATCATCTATCCGCTTGCAGCTAAATCGAGAGCGTCCACCTGGTGCGCAGGTTAGTTTCTCTTGGACCAGAGCCACAACTCAAAGGGGGCAGCGTTGACATCCGAGGACGGCATGAATGCGGGTCCGACCGTGCAACTGACGCTCATCGGTTCGCCCACACTTACGGTGGACCAGACCCTGCATCCGCTAGAACGGCGAGATGCGGCGCTGCTCGCCTATGTGGTGTTAAATGGTCCAGTGCCGAGGGTTCGCGTTGCGACGCTCCTGTGGCCCGGAGTGAAGACGCAAACCGCGCAGACCAACCTCCGACAGCGGCTTTTTCGCCTCAAACAGCGCGCAGGAAGGGACTTGGTCACGCCCGGTTTGGGACTCGCGTTGCACAACCAAATCAAATGCGACTTGACTGTGGCCGCACGCGAAGTGATGGCCGACGAGTTGGGCCTTCCTCGGCTGCTGGGCTCTTTCACCTACGAAGATTGCGACGAACTTAGCGTGTGGCTGGAGCAAGTGCGTGCACAGCATCACTTGGATCGACTCGCGCGGATTTCGGGAGCGGCAGAGCGACTGGAAAACGAGGGGCAGGTGGCTCAGGCCCTGGTCTATGCCGAGGCGTTCGTCTGTGCGGCGCCGGCCGAGGAACACGGCCATCGCCGGGTGATGCGTTTGCACTATCGGCGAGGCGACCGGGCCGGTGCACTGGCCGCCTTCGATCGATGCAAAGATGCCTTGTTCAGAGAACTCGGCGAGCGGCCGAGTCAAGAGACGATCGAGTTGGCCGAACTGATAGCCAGCAGCAGTGCCATGCTCAGGGTCGAGCAGACGCGTTCGGCTGTGTCGACGGTTCGCCCTCCTCGCTTGATTGGGCGCGAACATGAATGGCGAGCGCTGAGTGAGGAGTGGGATCGCAGCCGATGCATCCTGATTATCGGAGAGCCCGGCATCGGCAAGAGCCGCCTAGCAACCGAATTCGCCCAGACGCGTTCTGGCGCTCTTCAAGTGCCGGCCTTGCCTGGCGACCATCTCACGCCGTACGCAACCGCGTCGCGGATCCTGAGATACCTGGGAAGACCTGCATTCGAAGCCGGTAGTTCGTGGGCGCGCGAATGGCTTGCGCATCTTGTCCCAGAGTGGGCTGGAGCGCCGCAAGGCACGGTGGGCGACCTGCAAATGCAGAGAGCATTTGTGGCAACCATCGGTGCGTCCAGCCGCGATGGCGCTCCACGCGCCCTGGTTCTGGATGACGCTCAGTATGTCGACGATGCCTCGCTGACGCTGTTGCTGGCGTGGATGTCGGAGCCCAACCAAGCCCGAACACTCCTCACCTCGCGTCGCGACGGGGTGCCCCCTCCCATACGCGCTTGGCTCGATGACCGAGATGATGCCGTCTACGAACTCGAACTCGGGCCGTTGCGCACCGAAGTTCTTGGCGAATTCGTCGACTCACTGCGGATCGAAGGAGTGAAAAGCGACCAGTGGGCACCAATCCTCGCGAGACGCTCGGGCGGAAATCCGTTGTTTGTGCTCGAACTGATTAGAGAGACGTTGTCCCGACCCGATCGGGATCCGACCGCGGCGGCCAACGCATCCCCCGCACAGGTGAGCCGCCTGCTGGATAGGCGCCTCACACGCCTCTCGAGCGAGGCGTTGAGTCTTGCCCAGGTAGGTGCGCTCTGTGGCCCCGATTTCGACGCGGATCTTGCCGCAGCGGTCTTGGAGTGCCATCCACTGGGTTTGACCGGGCCATGGCGCGAACTGGAGCAAGCACAGGTTCTCGTGGGTGAGACATTCGCGCACGATCTGGTGCGTGAGGCCGTGCTTCGCACGATCACAAGTGCCATTGCGACGGCAATGCATCGGCGAATCGCGCAGCAGCTTGAGAGCTCCTCGGTCGGACTGCCGTCGGCACGAATCGCAGATCATTTCCAAAGAGGCGAGCAATGGTCCGAGGCCGCACGACATTTCGAGGAAGCCGGGAGGGCATCGCACCGAGCAGCCCGGCCGCTCGAGGCCCTGCAGTATTGGGACGCCGCGTCCGACTGTCATCGACTCGCGGGAGACCTGCCTGGAGCATTCCAGACGCGACATGAGGCCATCGAGCCAGCCATCATCGCGTTGCCGCACGAGGTGACTGCTGGGCGGGTCCAGTCGCTGATCGAAGACGCTCGCGGTGAGGGAGAACGGATGCAAGCAAATCTGGCGCATGCGAAGTTCACCGCCACAGCCGGTGACTTTGCTAGCGCGCTGACGACGTCGAGCGAGGCCGTTGGAATCGCTCGACGCATCGGCGATCGGAAGTTGGAATGCGCCGCAGTGGCGGTTTTCGGTGTATGCCTCACGATGACCGGTCAAGCTCGCCAGGCTCTCGAGGAGTTCGCGGCGATGGCGACGCATCTGTCGCAGATCGGCGACCACGGTGTTCTATCCGATTTCCATTCGGGGCATGGACACGCGCTCTCGGCCCTCGGATTGACCGGGGAAGCTGTCGAGGCGATGCTCACCGCTGCCCAGTGGGCGGAACGCTCTGGGGATACTGACTCAGTTGCGCTCAACCTAGGCAACGCGGCAACTTGCTTAGGGTACCTCGGCCGATACACGGAGGCCATCGCGGCGGCGCAAAGGGCCCACGATCTGCAGTCCAGACTTGGGCAAATGCAGGGCGAGCCGTTTGCCGTCGGGCTCATGAATCTGGGCATGTTCACCCTCGCTGAGGGTCGGTTCGTCGAGGCTCTCGGTTACTTCGAACGATCCCTCGACTCGGCTCGTCGCGGAGCTGCTGGCAGGTTGAGTACGGTGATCGAGGGGCACTTGGCCACGGCCTACTTACGCCTAGGTCAACCTGCACGCGCACGTCAGGTGCTTTCGCCGATCTCCGACCTGCCGGTGCCTCGCATCCTGGCGCGGCGCGCCATCTTGGACTGGCGCATCCGTTCTCATTCGACTGCTGCCGCTTGGACGAATCTGCTGGATGCACTCTCGAAGCACGGGGAGGCCTTGGTCGCCATTGATCTTTGGGGGCTGGAACTGGCAATCGCTACAGCGGAGCCGCCGGAACCGGCCCTTAGACGGGCGAAGGCGGTTCGTGACGCATCGGTGCGGGCCAATCAACCGGGCGTCGCGCTGTCTGCCTTGTTCCGCATGGCAGCGGCCGAGCACCGGCTGGGTGATTTGGACAGCGCAACGCGCTCGGCACGGAGCTGTCTGGAGGAAAGGGAGCACGCTGCTCCGTACGACATCGAGGCGCCGGAATTCTGGTGGACAACCTATCGCATCTTCTCCGAGGCGGGGGAGAGAGAAGCGGCAGAGGCAACGCTACAGCGCGGAATCGAGTGGGTCGAGCGCAGTGCGTCACATGTTTCCCCGCCGTTCCTCGAAGCCTATCTTCATCGCAGCAGGTTTGTCCCCCAGTTGCGCCGGGCGGCTCGCGAAGGTTGAGCTTGCGACTGGAGATCTTCGCAGGCTGCGTGACTCACTGCGGCAGTCCGAGGCGCGTTCGGGCAAAGGCATTGATGGGTGACCGATTTCCGATCAGCCTTCGTGCAGCAGATTGGGGGCTGGTAACGCCCTGGGAACGCACCTCGGCTTAGTCTTGGGCCCACGCGTCGGTAGCTGGGAGCTTTTTCATCTAACACCGTGACAATAGGGTGACTATGAGCGTCTGTTCGAAGCAGCGAGAGGCAATGCATGAGATCGCACAGGCGGTCAGCTGTCGAGCTGTGACGGACGTTACGGTGGCGCGTGCGACACCGACTGTGGCTCAGTCCGCATCCCTGGTCGCGTTACGGGGGCGCCGGGCAGGGATCGCGCTTCTCTGCGCAGCACACTTCGCGACCGCGGTGGCTCAGTCATCCGGGATTCCGGTAACAGTCCTCGATGACTACCGCAACGAGAGGTACGACAAAGCAATTTCTGCGTTGGAAACCTTATCCCAGAGAGACGACAACCTTCAGGCTCAGGGTCTGTTGTGCGAAGCAAAGATGCTGGGGCGGGGAGTCGAGAAAGCCGGTAGCAAGTTCCCCCCGATCTGCCGGGATGCATACGAGCGTGGGAGCGTGGTGGCGAAGTCCTTCTACGCAGCGCATCTGCTATCAGTTAGTCCAGTTGACCTGGGGCGCGGTCGCGAACTCGCGCTAGAGGCAGAGAGAGAGGGAGATGCGAGAGGTGCGAACGTAGTCGGAAACACATACTTTCTCGGATTGGCGGTCGCGAAAGATTTGGGGGCCGCGTTCAAGCATTACGAGCTAGGCAGGCAGCGAGGGAGTGCCACCGCCAACTACGTTTTGGCCCTCTACTACTTCAATGGGTACGGTGTCGTGAACCCCGACAACGAGCGAGCTCTGGCGTATTTGAATCAAGCCGTCGCTCGTCACAGCCCGGAGGCCATGCTGCTGCTACAAGCGCGTTGCCCAAGCCCACCTGCGTCCTACCAGTGCCTCATGTGTCGCTGTGACATCAATTGCTCACCTACTCATCTTCAATCCTGAGAAAGAGAAAATATGCGCCAAAGCCAAGCCATGTTCAGGCACATCTCTTTCGGTGCGGGGTGTTCTCTCATCGCGGCGTTATTCAGTGTAAGTGCGCAGGCGATAGAAGTTCCCAATGTGGTACTCGTACCGATCGCCGAAAATGCGGTGTGCGCTCCGAGTAACAAGGAGGTCCTCACGAAAATTGTTTCGGGCGCTCTTACGCCGATCAATGTTGCCGTTGCCCCTACCCAGATTGGCGACCTTCCGGAACTGACGGTCATCGCGCTGGGAACCGCTTTCAGCACAGCGACAGACAATCGTTGCGTCTGGGCTATATCGATCACCTTGGACTTTCCAACGCGCTACACCTTGCCTGGTTCAAAGGACAACAGCACGTTCTACTCACTAAACGCCTGCCACTACGCAATGATGAACGCTTCGAGCCCGTTCGCACTCCGCGAAGCGTTCGCTCGCGACCTTCGGCGACTTCTCGCGAAATGCTGGGCCGATGTCCGCAAGATGTGAGTTCAACATCGGGCCGCGGGGCAGGCGCGCGTGGACTCCAAATCCGGATACCGTTTAAGAACGCAGCCTACACGAGACGAGGGCCGGCCCCAGCGTTGATGCCGCTGATGAATGCGCAGCGACCCAGAACGGCGCTCGCCTGCATATCTGGACCTGCCAGCCAAATTCACAGAGACGAAGATCATGAACCGCAAAGTCATAGCCTCTTTGATCATCATCGCGACTTGCTGCCTAAGCACCGCATTTGCCGACGTCATCTGGATCGGAAGGCCGACCCTCCGCGACTATTTTGCGTACAGCGCACAGAGGGCTTTCGAACAGGCCCAAGAGATGCAACAAAATATGGCGGCCTTCAACCGACAGATCAGCGACGCGCGTACCGCGTACTTTTCTGCCTCGCCAGCCAACCGGGCTGGCGCCGGAGACAGGTTTGGCGAACTTCTTCTTGAGAAGGATTTGCTGATCGCAACGTCCGAAGTCATGGGAGGCGGGGGAGATCCGGCGAAGGTGATGAACCTTCTCATGCGTATTGCTGGCAATGGGGAATTGCCGGACAAGGGCATCCCAGCGAGCGCGGCATCGGCGTATGGAGAGTGGATCTCCGACATGCAGCGCCGTTCGGGCGGCGGTTTTGGAGCCATGCCCGACCCGATCAAGAGCGCGCAAGCGCTTCTGCAGGGCGGCAGTCTCAAGTCGTACGAGAAATACCGTCGATTGAGGGATCAGGCCGAGTTCGATGAGGACGAGGCCTCACGAAATGGAGGTGTGCGTAGGTTGATGGAGCACGCCAGTTTCCCGGCCACTACCCTCATCCTGAAGACGGATGCCATTGGTTTCGATAGCCGCGTCCGCTCTCTAAGTGAGAAGATTCTTGTGTGTATCTATGCCGGCATGACTTCAACGAAATACTACTTTTGGGAGGGTCGCGCTCCGGACAACATCACGGCGTTGATGGCCATGAACTACACGGCCGGCAGCACCACGCTGGGCCTGCTGAAGGATCATGCCGTCAGCGCGTGCCCGGCTGACAGCAAGCAGGCGGCCGTTCTGGCGTCCACCAATCTCAAGGAGCCGCTCACAACGCCGATGCTCAGGGAGGGCAGATCGCAAGCCCAGTCGATGCCCCTGACGCCCGAGCAGGCCGCACAGCAGGAAGCGTCACGCCGAGCCGCGACAGACAGGAAGGCCCAGTCGGATGCGCGCGCAGAAGCTTTCCGGGCTTGCAATGAACCCTGGCTAGCTGAAATCGCGGCGGCACGCCGTGAACACCGCCAAGCCAAGGGCTCAATCGCGAATAGCGAGTGCAACGCCAGAGCACGTCTCGATCATCCGGAAAACGTGCCAGCCTACGAGTCCGCTCGTGTTGAGCAGGCGAATGATAGAAGGGCAAATGGGCTCGCGTTGTCCGTTGATTTAAAGGAGTGCGTGCTGCAGTTCAAGGCGGCAACGCAAACGGGCGCTGTGTCTCGAGAGGCTCAGATAGTTGCCCGCCAGCAATACGACCAGTGCGCGACTGCAGCCCGAAGCAAATACTCGCGATTACGCTACTTGGACCGCCAACGCTGCGCCTCCGCACCGGGCCGGGTAGGAATGTGCGGTGAGTGAAACAGTGGGCGGCCGGCAATGTGCGCAAGCGCCGGCCTTCCCGGAGGCGGGAGCGCGGGTACGACGGCTTCCCCTATGGCGACTCACCCCGTCGCACTTCATGACCGTGCGGGCGGATCCACTCAGCGGGTAGGCGCCTGACTTCCTTATCGTCGGCGAAGAATAAATGCAATCGGCATTCCGCGACGACGGCCTCAGCTCACTTCTTGTAGAGGGAGCATGTACCTTGCACCCAGAACTTCGCGCTGTCGTATGCGTTCTTGTCGGGATCAACCACGGGGCGCTTGATGACCTGTGAATAGGCAAGCGTCGTTTTGTCTATCGAAAGATTTGCCGCAATCCCCCGTGTGTCGGAGGTGTTGATGCCATAGGCGTTCGCGGTATTGGCGTTGAACGTGGAGAGAGGGAATAGCTTTTGACCGCACTCGGGAAGGGCCTTGATGTCTTCGGCTTCACAGTCGAGAGTAACAATCTTATGAACTTGACTCGCCCCTTTGAAGACGGCGCCTTTGACTTCGTTTGGCTCGCATATGAAGAACGGACCGGTCTTGTCCAAGGCGGCTTGGGCTAAGGGGCTCAATTTGGCGGGTTCAGTATTCGCTTGCGCTGGCGGCTTGGGATCCGCCTGCGGTTCTGATTTGCGAGTCGCCGGTCCCGGAATAAGGCTAGCTGGATAGATGTCGAATGTTGGCGTTGGGAACATCTCCTCGCGATACCTGTCCCACTGGAAGCTCTTGAAGTAAGGAAACGGCTCCAGTCTCTGCCCGCTCGGGCAACCAGACATCCCGTTGCGGCTGCCGCCTCTGGCCTTGAACGCGCTGTCGGAGACGCAGTAGCTGACGTCGCCAGCGCCGGACCTGCTCGGCTGCGTGCCTTTACCGTCAGGCACGCTTCGCGCGCTCACGTAGACCGCCATGTCTTCCCCTCCCGATACGTTTCCTGCGGGAAGGACGATGCACTCGCCAGCGGCTACTGCCCACCAGCCCTCACGGGTCCAGACGTTAGGATTGTCGAACACGACGATTTCGGCAATCACCGTCGCAATATCCAGCTTGATCGAGCTCTTGTTGCAGATCTCGATGCCAGCCCATTCATCCCCTCCGGCGAGAGCTGCGTGGGTGACTGCGCACAGGCCGATCGCTGCAAGCCTGATGCTTGATCGCGCGCGACCCGCACCCGAATATCTGACCGGTTGCCAGGCACAGCGCATGGCTGCGAGGTTCGATAGAATTCGCCGGGAAATTTGCACGCATCGCCCTTCTGTAGCAGATACAGCGGTACGGCGCTTTCGCGCTTTTGGCCTTGTTATACACGGACAGGGCTCTTCGCCTGCGAAGTAGACCTCATGCACAGCGGCGCGACGTAAGCGGCAACGGCGTCTCTGACTTTAGATCGCGGGCGTGGCGATCAGTTGTGGTCATAGTGAATGGTCGGCGTTGCGCTCGCGCGTGCTAGCCGTTGGCGGAGAAGTTGGCTCACTTCGCTCCGGGTGTAGAGGCGCGCCTATGACGGTCAGGCTTCAGAGCAGAATCGGTCATATCCTGCCGCCTCCCTTCGTGCGGCGGCAGGCGAAAGTTGCCAACGGTCAGTCTTCGATGTAGCTCGACGCGCTACTCTTGGGTTGGAAACTGGACGGCCACGCCTGTCCGATAGTGTGAGCAGATTCCGTGCCCGAAAGCGGCAGGCGCCGTATGACTTCGAACACCATCAATCTTGGCCCATCGTCGCCTTTGCCCGAAGATGGGATGTCCCTTCGCATGCCCTTCAAGCGCACAGGGTAAAAGCCGCTTCGCGTCCCTTGGCCGTTACTCATGTCTAATGTTGAGCGACAGCTTTCCGAACGCCTAACGCGCGGATCGACTGACCGCTCTGGGTCCAACTGAGGCGTCCGCAAGCGGCGGCTTCTGGGAATCGAAGCCTCAAGGTCGGCTTTCCGGCGACGAATCCGACGGGCCGGCCGCCTCAAGTCGACCCTGGGCGGAAACCGATTCGCTCGATTGCGCGGCCCAAAAGCCGACGTTCGAATACGAGCGATTGCAAGCGCGCCTCGATACGCAAGAGAAATCAATCTGCTCACAATCAGCAGGACCAACGACACGGCTGACACGCGATTCAACGTGAAGATCCAACCGACGGCGTAGTCCTCACACAGGTAGGACTTCTCGCTCATCTGAGCTGCGACTTGCTGAAGTCAATGCGCACCTCAGAAGGAAGAAGAGAGTTGGATCGTCATCATTCAGAACGCGACCTTCACAAGCGATGCTGACCGTCTGGCGGCAGGTGATGCGGCGTTCGCGCGCACCTCCGTAGCGTGTATCCCTGAATGCTACAGAGCCTCGAAGTGCTCGCCTAGTTCTGCAGCCGGTGCACGTATGATGGAGCACGCTTCCGCTGATTTTCAAGACTTCCATGACTGAAAAGTCGCTCGCACTGTTCCAGGACCTGAACCTGCGCACACGCTCTGCCGATGTGGCGATTCGCAATGCAATCCTCAAGCAGGTGACTGCCCCTTGGGCTCACGATCCGGAGCGGGAGAAGCACTCCCTGGAACTCAGGCTTCATGGCGAGGACGTCATTGCGTTCACCAGGGAGCCGTTTGACGGCATCGCTGGCTCCAGTCTTATGCTCTGGCAAGTAGAGGATGGGTACCGTGTCTCAAACATCGTCCCCAACAAATCTGGTGAGCTAGGCGTCAAGCGTTACAACATCATCTTGCGTGACTTCGTTGAGCGGATCGCCAGGCCTGCCGCCGCAGAGGCTGGATTCAAAGTTGACCTGACTTCGGAATTCCAAACTCTCGAGGCTTGGGTAGGTGACGAGGTTGCAACTAAGCTGCGGCGATTTTCTTCTGCGGCGAACAAGTCCACGGGCGCGTCGCACCCCATGGATCAAAGCCGATGGTTCGAGTTCATCATTGAAGCGCATAAGCGCTCAGTGCGATTGGACCCAGACCGCTTGGTACGCTGGCTCATAGAGGTGGAGCGCTGGCCGCAGGACATCGCGATTGAACTGGCGATGGAGTATGAGACGTCGCGCGCGCTGCTCGAGAAGTACGACGAGGAAGCATGAGCCTCAGCCCCGCGGAGGCAACGCACCTCTCTGCGCAGGGTCTGCCGATTCTTTGCGTAGATACATGCACGCTGCTCGATGTCATTCGCGACATCACGCGTGAGTCGATTCGACTAAGCGACGCACAGTCTGGATTTCATATCCTCAACGCAGCTGAAGCCGGCGGCAAGGTAATCGTCGTGATGGCGGAGCAGGTTAGCCGCGAGTTGGCGGCCAATGCCAAAGGTGTCTACGACGAAGCTGAGCTCCATCTCAAGAACTTCAGGGAACAAGCCCAACGGATCCACGATATCTCGGTCGAGTTCGGCGCCGCGGGCACGCTGGCTACGGGGCATCTAATTGGACACGTGGGCAGAGCGCAAGTGGTCCTGAACCGGTGGACTGCGGCTTCTCAGAAAGTGGCGCAGGGTACCGAGGTCACTGATCGCGCGTTCAATCGAGTAAACGCCGCGCGCACACCCGCGAGGAAGGGGAAGGACTCGATCAAGGACTGCGTTGTCATCGAGACGTACCTGGAGACCGCGCAGCAGCTGCGCGCCGCGGGACTGACATCGAAGATTGTCTTTGCGTCGTCGAATACCAAAGACTATTGCGGCAGTGGTACTTCGCACCTGCAGGCAGACATCGCTGCCGACTTTCGAGCACATGCGATTGAGTACGCACCAAATTTTGGCGCCATTCGGGGCTGCCTTAAAATCTAGCTCGGCTATAGGTCGTGCGCTGTCGAGCCTCCCCATCGGGGACTTTCGGCTCCAAGTGGGAGAGTCTGAATCGCAACGCTAGATTTGGCAACGAGCGGGTTGGGGCTGCCTGAGACCGGTCACTCATGATCGGCAACTCCTGGCCGGTTGTTAGAGTCCGCCAACGACCGCTGTGGGGATGCACAGTTTGATCCGCCCGGGCTCAGCCGACAGGCAGCTTCAAAGCGAGCCGTCAGACCGCTATGGGTCGCATACGGGTTCTCCCGAATGCCGGCTGTGCTGCCGGCCAACTTGAAGGGCAGCTCTACGGTTGACTGCTCGAAGCCGCGTGAGGCAGCTCCGACCCGTCGCTGAGTTTGCATCAAGCCCAAAGCTGCCAATGGCGCAGGCGCCAGCGTTGAACGTGCCCATTGAAAAGCGCTCGCCCGACGTTTGGAGATTCCCGAGGGGTTGAACACGCGCGCGGCTACCGCGGCGGCCTCAGAATCAAGCGCCATGGCACCTTCCAAATTGATCATGGGCGTGCAAGACGGCGTGTTGACGCTGTCGCTCAACCGGCCCGAAAAGCTGAACGCAATCGACAACGATCTAGCGCGCGACTTGTTGTCCGCGTTGGCTACGGCGAACAGCGATCCATCGGTGCGGGTGGTCGTTGTCAACGGCAACGGAAAGGCGTTCTGCGCCGGGAGGGACATCTCGACTGCACCCACCGACGAGGACCTGGTACTGGTCCAGGCCGTCTCGATGGCCATCGTCGACTTGACGAAGCCCCTGATCGCGGCCGTGCACGGGTGGACCGTCGGAGCGGGGCTCGAGTGGATGCTCAATGCGGACGTGGTAATTGCCGCGTCGAGCGCCCGGTTCAGGTTGCCCGAGGCATCCATCGGCGTGTTCGTCACGGGTGGCCTCACCGCGACGCTCCCGGCTTACGCGGGACTCGCGCGTGCCAAGGCACTCATGCTGCTCGGCGAGGAGTTCTCGCCGACGCAAGCGCTGGATTGGGGGCTGTTGTGGCGTGTCGTGGCGCCGGACCAGCTCGATTCGGAGACTCGACGTGTGGCCCGGCAGATCGCCTCGCTGCGACCGGAAGTGGTGAGTCAGTACAAGCGGGTGCTTAACGCGGTGGGACTGCCCAACTTCCAGCGTGCGATTGAACTGGAGAGCGAGGCACAACGAGCTATTGCCGGCCACCAGGTATCGCCGGGGTAATGCTTCCCACGATGGTGCGAAGGTCGGCTCCACGGCCATGGCGAGTACGTCCCGTCGTGGCCGAGTCCTGGAGGCCACGAACGGCTGCTTTACGGACCCGAAGCGCGTTGAGCCGAGGCTTGGCTGTCGGGCAGCTTCGGAGAACCAACGAATGCCGCCGGCTATCGGTTCGGCGACTTCCTGCGCGTGGGCACGCCGCTCTTCCTGATCATGTCGAACGTGCTGGCCTGGCACTACGGGCTGTGTTCGCGACGCGGGTGACGGCTGGGGGTGCGGTGACCGATCGAGACCGTTCGTCCCCGACCTCGCACCGCACCCTGTGAAGAACCGGACGGGCTCACGACCAGGTCGTGATCGGCTACCGCCGGGCGGCTGCGGTCTCCATCGAACCGGGCGGTTTGCGGGTCACCGGTTGCCGGCTGCAACGTTGTCGCCCGCGCTGAACTCCTGCCGGCTGATGCGCCCGTCGCCGTTCTTGTCCAGGCTCTGCCACTGGCCCCGGACGCTCGCATCGCTCTTTGCTTCGTCACGGTCCAGCAGGCCGTTGCCGTCGGTGTCCAGCTTGCCGAAGCGCTCGCTGACGGAACCGGCATGGCTGGCGTCCGTCTTGCCAGATGCAGCGTGGGCGTTCGAGGCGCTCGCGTTGCGCGGCCGGTCGGTCGGCGGCAACACCGTCACCAGGTAGACATCGACGTCGCGCACCCAGGACGGGTCGTTCAGGTTCGCCAGCCGGCTCGCGTCGAAGCTCCTCATCGACTGGATTCTGGACTTGTCCACGTCGAGCACCAGATCGTCCCTGTCCTTGCCGAGTTGGAACGCGCTCATCGGGAACGCGAAATTCTTCTCGGGCGTCGTCCAGCTCGGATCGAAGGCCAGCACCGCGTAGTGGACCTTCGGGGCGGCCATGTTGATCACCAGGTCCTTGATGTCGCCGATGTCCTCGCCGGACCGGCTGTGGACGTCCTTGCCGATCAGGTCGCTGACGCGGTGCGCGCTCGCGCCGTCGGTCGGCTGCCGGATGCCCCACGCCTTGTCGAGCGATGCGATCCGCTCGGGCTTCGCGAAGAACATGGCGTTCCAGTCCGAGCGGTTGATTGATGCGCTTTCGAGCTTGTCCTTGCTGACGTCGTAGACGAACTCCTCGCGGTCCTTGCCCAGGCGCAATTGCTTCGCGGGCACGGCGAACAACTTCTCGGCGCTCAGGATGCCCGGGTCGAACGTCATCACGGCATAGCGCACATCGCCGCTCCTCATGTCCACGATCAGGTCGGTGATCTCGCCGATGTCCTTGCCCTTGCTGTTGCGCACGTCGGTCCCGATTACCTTGGTGGCGCGCATGCCGCGGTACGAGACGTCCTGCTTCGACGCGGCAGGGCCGCCCTGCGCTTGCGTGGCGGCGCTGGTGCTTCCCGTCGTCGCGCCGGGGTTCTGCGCCGCATGTGCCGATGTCACGGCCATCGCTGCAGCGGCGACGGGCAAGGCGGCTTGGCGGAAGATCTTCAACAGTTGGCGTTGCATATATCGCTCCTTCATCGAGATTGGCCTCGGAGCGATTTCGATCATGGTCACCCGATGCGGTTCGGGACCGCCCGGCCGGACATCCTCGACCGCGCTTGTAGGAGCGTCCCGACGGGGACAACCCGAGGTGCCGGCCGTGCCGGGGAGCGGGGACTCGACTCGGCGTGCCGATCGATGTCAGCGGCGTCCGAGTCGGTCGCGAAACTGCAGCGTGATCGCGCGCCGGGCACCTTCCGGATGCGCCGTGACGCGGAAGTCGAGCACCTCCCGCGGCAGCAGGCGATAGGTGCCCATGTAGGAGACGCGATCGTTCGCGGTGACCTCCCGCATCGCCACCGGGCTCCGCGCGCCCAACAGGTTGTGCACCTGCACCTCGAGCCTCGCCGCCACGTTGCGCATCGCGCCGCCTTCCTGGTGCTGCACGGTCACATTCAGCACGGCCGTGTTCGGGTCGGTCGGGATGCCGTGCTCCTCGCGGACCGCCGGTGGCAGGTTCGCGGCGCTCGTCGTGCTGGCGCGCAGGCGGTAGTCCCCGCTGTTCTTGACGTGGGACTGGGCAGCCGCGGGCGGCGCGGTGGCCGACAGGCACGCGGCGAGCGCCAATGCCGCGGCCGCGGTGGCAGGCGTGAGCGTGCTCACCGCATCACCCCGCGGGCAGCGCTGGCGTCGCGGCCGCCGGCGAGGGGCGTGGGCCGCAGACCACGTGCGCGATCGGTCATGACGTTGCGGCCGGCGTCACGCGCCAGACCGTGTTGCCGACGTCGTCGGCGATCAGCAACGCGCCGTTGCGGTCGATCGCGACGCTGACCGGCCTGCCGTGGGCGATGCCGTCTTTCGTGAAGCCGGTGACGAAGTCCATCGGCTGGCCGACGGGCCGGCCGTTCTCGAACTTGATGAACACGACGCGGTAGCCGTTCAGGTCGGGGCGGTTCCAGCTGCCGTGCTCGCTGACGAACGCTCCGCCTGCAAATTGGGGCGGGAATGCCTGCGCGTTGTAGAAGGCCAGCCCCAGCGGCGCCACGTGCGAACTCAGTCCGTAGTCGGGCTTGATGGCCGCTTTGACCATCTCGGGCTTCTGCGGTCGCACGCGCTCGTCGACGTTCTGGCCCCAGTAGCTGTACGGCCAGCCGTAGAAGGCATCGCGCTTCACCGAGGTCATGTAGTCGGGCACCAGGTTCGGGCCCAGTTCGTCGCGCTCGTTGACCACGGCCCAGAGCACGTCGCTGCCGGGGTAGAACGTCAGACCGTTCGGATTGCGCAGGCCGCTGGCGAATACGCGGTAGGCGCCGGTGGCCGGGTCGACTTCCCAGATCGCGGCGCGGTTGGTCTCCGCGATCGCGCCGCGCTCCATCACGTTGCTGTTCGAGCCGACGCCGACGTAGAGTTTCGAGCCGTCGGCGTTGGCCGTGAGGCTCTTGGTCCAGTGGTGGTTGATCGGCCCGGCCGGCAGGTCGGTCACCTTGACCGGCGGGCCGCCGATCGACGAGTCGCCCACCTTGAACGGGAACCGAAGAATCGCGTCGGTATCGGCGATGTAGAGCGAGTCGCCGACCATCACGACGCCGAACGGCGCGTTCAGGTGGTCGATCAGCACGCTTTGCGTCGGCTTGCCGTCACCGCTGGCCGCGCGCAGAAGCAGCACCCGGTTGCTCGGTCCGCCGCCACCACCGCCGCCGCCGTGAGCGATCGATTCGATGAAGTCCATCACCGGCCGCTTGGGTCGCTCGATCGGTTCCTTGCCGCCCTTCTTCGATTCGATCACCAGGATGTCGCCGTTGGACAGCGGATAGACATTGCGCGGGTTCGACAGACCGCTGGCCACCGCCTCGATCTTGAAGCCCGTCGGCACGGTGGGCGTCTCTCCCTGCGACCAGGCGACCGCCTTCGGCACGTTCATGCCGGGCAACAGGCCGCGTGATGGCGCGGGCAACTGGGGGTCGGGTCCATATTGGGTCGACTTGTCGAAGGCGTCGTCGCCGCTGCCGCCGCCGGCAGCGAAGACCGAGAACGCGGCCATTGCGACGACAAGGCGCGCGCCGATGCGGGCCGGTCCGCGCAGCGCGCGGTGCGTAGCGCGGCGGGTGCGGGCATTCATGGGCGCACCTCCCTCGGCCGATGAACGACCCAGGTCACCGGCACCTGGAACAGCGCGCCGGTGGCCGCGAGCGCGAGCACGGCACCGACGATCGACAGCGTCATGCCGGTCGGCACCACCGCGGTCCAACCGTCGATGGTGTGCACGAACGAATTGAACACCTCGACCGCCAGCGCGATGTAGAACAACGCGAGGTGCGCCCAGCCCACACTGCCGCGGCGCACCGCCCGGCTCGCCAGGAATTCGATCAGCAAGGCGATCGCCGCGAGCCCGCCCACGGCAAGCCCGAAGGCGATCAGCCACTCGGAGAAATGGAGCCACATCAGGTACTCGCTCTGCACGTAGGCGATGTCGGTGATCACGGCCGCGACGAAGCAGACGACCGGAACCGGGAAGAGAAGGAGGTAGATCGACGCCATCGTCCGCGCGATGCCGGGCTCCACAGGGGTCACGTAGTCAGCCATCGAGTGTTTCTCCGTTGTGTTTCGACTGCGCGGCAACGCGCGTACCCGTCGCGGCGTCCGAGCTCGCCTCACGCGGTTCTGGGCCTGCCGAATGCTTCGCGAAGGCATGGACCGCCCCGACTCCGCTGAACGACCGGTCTTTAGGCGGCGTACCGAACTGCTCGTGAAGCTCCTCTTTCTGGGCGGGTTCGCGTCGGTCGGGCTCGTCGTCGTGCTGATGCTGTGGCGCGCGGGCTCGTACGAGCCGCTCGGCGAGCCCCAGCGACAGCCGATCCCGTTCAGCCACAAGCACCATGTGGGGGACGACGGCATCGACTGCCGCTACTGCCACACCACGGTGGAGACCGGCGCGTATGCGGGGCTGCCTTCCACCGGCGTCTGCCTGAGCTGCCACTCACAGCTCTTCAAGGACCAGCCGCTGCTCGCCCTGCTGCGACGCAGCGCCGCCACCGGCCAGCCCATTGCATGGCGGCGCGTGCACCAGCTGCCGGACTTCGTCTACTTCAACCACTCGGTGCACGTGAACAAGGGCGTGGCCTGCATCGAATGCCACGGTCGCGTCGACCAGATGCCGCTCACCTGGCGCGTGTCGCCGATGCAGATGCAGTGGTGTCTCGGCTGTCACCGCAATCCGGCGCCGCACCTGAGGCCGACGGACCAGATCACGTCGATGAAGCCGCTTGTCGTGAGCGACACCGAAGCCCAGAGGCTGGTGGATCTCATGGCCTTGCACGACAAGCGCCGCCGCACCGATTGCTCCACGTGTCACCGCTAGGCCGGCGCAAGGAACACCTGTATCGCTCCAAAGAAATCGTAGTTGTGCAAATTTTACGGAAGCTCGGGTAAAAATTACGCGCTCGTGCAAGCGTCGGAACCACGCACCGCGGGCATGCTGCGTGCCCCCTGCGGCATGGGCCCGACCACCATGCACCCCCATCCGGCCCACGAGGCCCCCGTCCAACTCCAGCTGGAAAGCGCCGGCATCACGCGCCGACAGGTGCTGGCCACGCTCGCGGCGTCCGCGGCGCTGGCCAACGGCGCGTGCAGCGCGCCGCCGAACGACCGCATCTACCCGTACGTCGACATGCCGGAGGCCGGCACGAGCGGCCTGCCTCGCTACTACGCCAGCGCCGTCGTGCGCGACGGGTTCGCGCACGGCGTGCTGGTGGGCACGAAGGAAGGCCGGCCGATCAAGGTCGAGGGCAACCCGCTGCACCCGTCCAGCCTCGGCGCCACCGACGTGTTCGTCCAGGCTGCCGTGCTCCAGTTGTGGGACCCCGACCGTGCCGGCGGCGTCAAGCAGCGGCTCGGCCAGCCGCGCGCCGGCGCGTTGCCCCACGCCGGGGCGTCGAGCTGGCCGGCATTCGAGACAGCGTGGCAGACACGGGCCGCGCAGCTCGGCCGAGCCGGTGCCGGTGCGCGCCTGCATGTGCTCACCGGGCCGCTCACATCGCCGACCGAGCGCGCGCTGCTGAGGGCGCTGGTCGCGCGCTATCCCGGCGCCCGCGCCTACATGCATGCGCCGGTGCGCGACAGTGCTGCGGTCGAGGGGATGCGCCTCGCGTTCGGCCGCACGTTCGCGCCGGTGCTGCGCCTCGAGCGCGGGCGCTGCATCGTCGGCCTGGCGGCCGACCCGTTCACCGATGGCCCGGGCGCCGTTCGCGATGCCATGGATTGGGCCCGTGCGCGCGCGGCCGGGCGTGACGCGGGCCGCGCACCGCAGCTCTTCGCCGTCGACGTGGCACCCACGCTGTTCGGCACGCGCGCCGACCGGCGCCTCGCGCTCCCACCGGCGCGCATCGAGCGGCTGCTGCAGCGCCTGGCGAGCACGTTGCTCGGGCCTGGTGGATCGGCCCCCGGGTCCGACGCGCCGACCGTCGACGCGGCCGAGACCGCATTCGAAAGCCGGCTCGTCGAGGCGCTGCGAGCGGCCGGTCCCGACGCGCTGGTGCTGGCCGGGCGCGGACTGTCCGCACACGCGCATGCCTTGGTGATGGCGCTCAACCAGCGGCTCGGCGCGATCGGACGCACGCTGTCGCTTATCGAGGCGCCCGACCGGCCGGATGCGCCCGACGCGGAAGGCGCCGCGCCGGGCACCCTGGCCGAGCTCGTGCAGGCGCTGAACAAAGGTCGCGGCGACACGCTCGTGATCCTCGGCGGCAATCCGGTCTACGACGCGCCGGCAGCGCTGGAAGTGGCCGCCGCCATCGCCCGCGTCGGCTTCAGCGTGCACGCCGGCCTGCACGCGGACGAAACCAGCGCCGCCTGCGAGTGGCACCTGCCGCTGAGCCATGACTTCGAGCGCTGGGGCGACGCGCGCGCGCACGACGGCAGCGTCACGCTGCTGCAGCCCGCGATCGCGCCGCTCTACGACAGTCGCTCACCGGCCGAACTGCTCGCGCTGCTGGCGGGCGACCTGGAGCGCTCCGGCCATGCGCTGGTGCAGCGTCACTGGCAGCAGGGCCGCGAGGCCGGCGCCACCTTCGATGCGTTCTGGCGCGAGTCGCTGCGCCGCGGCGTGGTTGACGGCACCGCGTTCGATCCGGTCACGCCGCCCGCCGCGCCGGTCGCGCGGCTGATGGCGGCGGCCGCGGCTGCCGTCGAACCGGCGCCGGCCGCCGACGCCTCCCTGCCGCTGCTCTTCCTGCCCGATCCGGCGGTGCACGACGGTCAGTTCGCCAACGTCGGCTGGCTGCAGGAGTTGCCGCGCCCGTTCAGCAAGATGACCTGGGACAACGCGCTGCAGCTCGGCCCGCGCACTGCCGAACAGCGCCAGCTCCGCACCGGCGACAAGGTGCGTGCGCAGGTCGGCAGCGCGACGATCGACGTGCCGGTGTGGGTCGACGCGCGGCATGCCGAGCAGGTGGCCACGCTCACGCTCGGGCAGGGGCGGCGTCGGGCTGGCCGTGTCGGCACCGGCGTGGGCATCGACGCGTACCGCCTGTTGCCCGCATCCGGCACCCTCGCGGCGGTGACCTTGCAGCGCACCGACGCGCGCCACGCGTTCGCCGTCACCCAACACGAACTCGGCCAGGGAAGCCGCGAGATTGCGCGCACGCTGGCGCCGGGCGAGCGCATCGCCGAGCCGGGCCCGCCACCGCCGTCGCTCTACCCGGAGGTCACGTACGACGGGCCGGCCTGGGGCATGGCGATCGATCTCGACACCTGCATCGGCTGCAACGCCTGCACCATCGCCTGCCAGGCGGAGAACAACATCCCGGTCGTCGGCAAGGCGCAGGTCGCGGCCGGGCGCGAGATGCACTGGATCCGCGTCGACACGTACGCGGCACCGGAGATCGACAACACCGTCTTCCAGCCCTTGCCGTGCATGCACTGCGAGAAGGCGCCCTGCGAACTGGTGTGCCCGGTCGGCGCCACCGTGCACGACAGCGAAGGCCTGAACGTGCAGGTCTACAACCGCTGCATCGGCACGCGGTTCTGTTCCAACAACTGCCCGTACAAGGTCCGGCGCTTCAACTTCCTGCAGTTCGCCGACGAGGACGCCGAGACGCTGAAGGCGCAAAGCAACCCCGATGTCACGGTGCGGCAGCGCGGCGTGATGGAGAAGTGCACCTACTGCGTGCAGCGCGTCGCCCGGGCGCGGCACCATGTCGAGACCACGGGGCGGACGCTCGTCGACGGCGACGTCGTCACCGCGTGCCAGAGCGTGTGTCCGACGCGGGCGATCCACTTCGGCAACCTCAACGACCCGGCGGCCGACGTGGTTAGGGTCAAGGCGTCGCCGCGTCACTACGCGCTGCTCGGTGAGCTGAACACCCAGCCGCGCACCACCTACCTGGCGCGCGTGAGCGAGCGCACCGACGGGCAGTCATGAGCGCCGCGACCGACGGGCCGCCCGTGTCGCGCGACATCGGCGTGCTGCGCGCGGGCTGGGACTACGCCAGCATCGGCGACAAGATCACCGACCAGGTCCTGCAGCGCCCCTTGCGTCGGACGTGGCTGCTGGCCTTCTGCGGCACGCTCGCCGGCACGCTGGTGTTCCTCGGTGCGATCGCGTACCTGTTCTACGAGGGCGTGGGCATCTGGGGCATCAACATCCCGGTGGCGTGGGGCTTCGCGATCGCCAACACCGTGTGGTGGATCGGCATCGGTCACGCCGGCACGTTCATCTCGGCGGTGCTGTTGCTGCTGCGCCAGCGCTGGCGCACCTCGATCAACCGCTTCGCCGAGGCGATGACGCTCTTTGCCGCCGGCATCGCCGGCTTGTTCCCGGTGCTCCACCTCGGGCGCCCCTGGTTCTTCTACTGGCTCGCGCCGTACCCGGATCGCATGAACCTGTGGCCGCAGTGGCGCAGCCCGCTGGTGTGGGACTTCTTCGCGATCGCGACCTACCTCATCGTCTCGCTGCTCTTCTGGTACCTCGGCCTGATGCCCGACCTGGCGACCCTGCGCGACCGCGCGACCACCCGCTTCAAGCGCCTCGCGTACGGCCTGTTCGCGCTCGGCTGGCGCGGCGAGGCGCGGCATTGGGAGCGCCACCAATCGGCCTACCTGCTGCTCGCCGGCCTCGCGACGCCGCTCGTCGTGTCGGTGCACTCGGTGGTGTCCCTGGACTTCGCGATCGGCAACACGCCGGGCTATCACTCGACGATCTTCCCGCCCTATTTCGTGGCCGGCGCGCTGTTCTCGGGCTTCGCGATGGTGCTCACGCTCGCGATCCCGCTGCGTCGCGCCTTCGGCCTGCAGGACTTCATCACCACGGTGCACCTCGACCACGCCGCCAAGGTGTTGTTGGCCACCGGCGCACTGGTGGCGTACAGCTACTTCTGCGAGATCTTCATGGCCTTCTACAGCGGCGACACCTACGAGGTCGCGATGACGATCGACCGCTGGACCGGCCCCTACGCAGCCGTGTACTGGACGATGATGGCATGCAACCTGGTCGCGCCGCAGGTGCTGTGGTGGCGGCGCGTGCGGCGCAGCGCGCTGGCGCTGTTCGCGGTCAGCATCGTGATCAACGTCGGCATGTGGATGGAGCGCGTCACCATCGTCGTGCAGAGCCTCCACCACGACTACCTGCCGTCATCGTGGGGCCTGTTCGTACCGACGGTGTGGGACTGGATCTGCCTGCTCGGCTCGATCTCGATGTTCGTGTGGCTGTTCCTGCTGTTCATCCGCGTGCTGCCGGCGATCTCGATCTCCGAGATGCGGGAGCTGGCGAAGGAGAGCGCGAAGTGAGCCGAGCCGATGCGCCCTGGGGCGTCATGGCCGAGTTCGCCACGGCCGAGCAGTTGCTGGCGGCGGCGCATGCAGTGCGCGCGCAGGGCTACACCCGGCTCGAGGCGTACTCACCGTTCCCGGTCGAGGGCCTGCACGATACGCTCGGCCACCGACCCACCCACGTGCCCGCCGTCACGTTCGCAGGTGGCCTGCTCGGCGGCGCGGGCGGCTACTTCATGCAGTGGTATTCGGCCGTGATCGACTACCCGCTCAACATCGGCGGGCGGCCGCTGCACAGTTGGCCGATGTTCGTGCCGGTGGCGTTCGAGCTGGCGGTGCTCGGTGCGGCGCTCGCCGCCTTCGGCGCGGTGCTCATCGGCAATCGCCTGCCCGACCTGGCGGCGCCGGTGTTCCACACGCCGGACATCGACGCGGCCACCCGCAACCGTTTCTTCCTCTGCCTGCGCAGCGACGACGCGCAGTTCGACGCCGCTGCCACCGCGGCGCTGGTCGACAGCCTGCAGCCGATGCGGCGCAGCGAGGTGCGCGTATGAAGCGCTTCGGCGAATCGCGGCTGCCACTGCTGGCGGCGTCGCTGGCCGCAGCGGTCGGGCTCGGCGGCTGCGAACGCCTGATGCGCAACATGTACGACCAGCCGCGCAAGGACCCCGGCGAGGCCAGCCCGCTGTTCGCGAACGGCAAGGCGTCGCGCCCGCCGCCTCCCGGCACGGTCGCGCGCGCCAGCGGCGATCTCGCCGCCACCAGCAGCGGCCGGCGCGGCCAGGAGGAGCCGGTCGAGCGCGATGCCGCGATGGCACGCACCGCCTTGCCGCCCATCACCGCGGCGCTGCTGCAGCGGGGCCAGCAGCGCTATGCCATCTACTGCCTGCCGTGCCACAGCCCCGTCGGCGATGGCGACGGGGCGGTCGTGCGCCGCGGGTTCCCGGCGCCGCCGAGCTATCACCTGCCGCGTCTGCGCGAGGCGCCCGACCGCCACTTCTTCGACGTCATCACCGACGGCTACGGCGTCATGGTCTCGTATGCCGATCGGGTGGCGCCAACGGACCGCTGGGCCATCGTGGCCTACATCCGCGCGCTGCAGCTGAGCCAGCATGCGCAGGTCGCGGCGCTGCCGCCGGCCCTGCAGGCGCAGCTGCGCGGCATGCCCGCGCCGACGAGCGCCAGCGCGCCCGCCGCCTGGCATGCGGTCCCGTTGCAGGAGGGGCGGTGATGCGCCCGCGACGGCATCGGCTGATCGGCCTGGCGGTGCTCGCGGGCGCCGCGGTGGCGGGCCTGTGGTCGAGCCCTCGGCTCTTCTTCGGGAGCTGGCTGGTGGCGTGGTGGTACCTGCTCGGCCTGGTGCTCGGCGGGTTCGTGAACCTGTGGATTCATCGCCTGTGCGGCGGGCGCTGGGGTGAGGTGTTGCGTCCGGCCGTCCTGCTGCCCGCGCGAAGCGTGCCGCTGCTGCTGTTGTCGTTCCTGCCGCTGGCGGCGGGCATGTCGGCGCTGTACCCGTGGATGGTGGAGCCCGCCAGCACGTGGGCAGCTTCGATGGCGCGGCCGGCGTTTCCCGGCCTGTGGCTGCAGCCCGGCTTCTTCTGGGTCCGGGCGCTGCTGTACGGCAGCCTGTGGTGGTGGCTCGCGCGCCCTGCGATGCTGGCGACGAAGGGGCGCGCCGCGGCGGCGCTCGCGCTCTACGCGGTGTCGGTCACGCTGGCCTCGGTCGACTTGCTGATGTCGCTGGTGCCGGGCTGGTACAGCACGGGGTTCGGCCTCGTCGTGATGTCCGGACAGGCCTTGGGCGGCACGGCGCTTGGCGTGGTCCTGCTGGCGGGCTCGGCGGCGCCGAGGGCGCCGGAGCAGCCGCCGATCTGGCGCGACTTCGGCAACCTGCTGCTGATGTGGTTGATGAGCTGGGCCTATCTCGCGTTCATGGAACTGTTGATCATCTGGTCGGAGAACCTGCCGCACGAGATCGCGTGGTACGTGCCGCGGTTGCAGACAGGCTGGCGCTGGGTCGGCGTCGCGCTCGTGCTGCTGCAGCTCGCGTTGCCCCTGCTCGCGCTGCTGCAGCGCCGCGTGAAGGACCGGCCGCGCCGCTTGAAGCGCGTCGCCGCGGCCCTGCTCGCCTCGCAGCTGCTGAATACCACGTGGCTGGTGCTGCCCTCCGTCGCGCCGCACGATCCGGCCGGCTGGTGGCTGGTGCCGCTGCTGACCGTCGGCATCGCGCTGCTCCTGTTCGGCGACCTGCCTGCGACCCTGGCGGCAGGCGCAGACGCGGGCGCCGAAACGCGCCCGCCGCCGGAGGCGCGTCATGCCTGAACGCCGCCTCCCCGAGCGCGACCTGCACCTGGGCACCATCGGGCTGGCGGCTGCGGCCATCGCCGCGGTGATCCTGGCGACGGTGGGCGCGGTGCTCGGATGGCTGCACCTTCGCGGCGTGCCGCCGGGCGGCGAGCGGCTCGAGCGCGACTACGAGCTCGCGGTGCCCGGTCCGCGGTTGCAGAGCGCCCCGCAGCCGGAGCTGACGGACTACATCGCGCAGAAGCGGCGGCAGCTCGACGGCAGCGGCTGGGTCGATGTCGATGCGGGCATCGCGCACATCCCGATCGACGACGCGATGGCCCTGCTGGCCGCGCGCGCCGTGGCTGGACCCGGCTCGAGCGCGGCTCCCACCGGGGCCGCGGCGAGCGCCGCCGGAGGCGCGCCATGACCCATCGCCTGCGCACCATCGCTGGCATCGTCGTCACTGCGGTGTCGGCTTGCACGGCGTGTGCCGTGGGCGCGCAGCCGCTGGCGCCGGCGCCCGTGCCGCCGGATGCGCGGCTCGAGCAGCGGCTCGATGCGCCCTTGCCGCTGGCGCTGACGCTCACCGACAGCGCCGCGCACCGCCAGCCGCTGGGCGCCGCGTTCGGCGACCGGCCGGTGCTGCTGGTCTTCGGCTACTACCGCTGCCCGCAGCTGTGCGGGCTGCTGATGCACGGGCTGCTCGAGGCCTTGCAGCACAGCGGCCTGTCGCGCACCGACTACCGCATCGTGCGCGTCAGCCTCGATCCGGCCGAGACGCCCGCCGACGCGCTCGCCCGTCGCAGTGCGGAGCTGGCCTACGCCTCGTTCCTCGCAGCCGACGCGCCCGCTGCCAAACAGCAGCCCGCGCTCGACCTGAGGCTGCTCACCGGTGACGAGGCCAGCCTGCGGACGCTGGCTCGCAGCGCCGGCGTCCACTACCAGCGCACCGCGTTCGCCGACGACCCGGCCGCGCGCTTTGCGCACGCCGCTGCGGTGATCGTTGTCTCGCCCGAAGGTCGCATTTCGAGCTACCAGACCGGCGTGCAGTTCGACCCCGCCGCGCTGCGAAGCGCGGTGGTCGACGCCGGCCACGGGCGCATCGGCAGCTTCACCGATCGCATCGCGCTGATGTGCGCCCACGTCGACCCGCGGCTCGGCCGCTACAGCGGGGCCGTGCTCTGGGGCCTGCGCTCCGCCTGCCTGCTGCTCGTCGGCGGGCTGGCGGCATGGCTGTGGCGGCACCGCGGGCTGCCCCGGCGCAGCGAAGGAGCGGTGCGATGACCACCCACGTGGCCGCCGACGACGCGGGCATCGGCTTCCACCTGATGCAGCCGTCCGCGTCGAGCGCCGCTACCCACGCGGACGCGCTCTTCACGGCGCTGTTGCTTCTGTGCGGCCTGATGGCGCTTGCCGTCGGCATGTTGATCGTGGTGTTCTCCGTGCGCTACCGCCGCGGCGCCAAGGTCGACCGCTCGAACGCGCGCCGCAACCTGCCCTGGCTCGAGATCGGCTGGACGCTCACGCCGCTCGCCATCTTCATCGGCCTGTTCGCCTGGACGGGGTTCGACTACATGCAGCTCTACCGGCCACCGGCCGACACGTTGCCCGTCAACGTGGTCGCCAAGCAGTGGATGTGGAAACTGCAGCATCGCAACGGCCGGCGCGAGATCAACCAGCTGCACGTGCCGCTCGGCGAACCCGTGCTGCTCAAGATGACCTCGCAGGACGCGATCCACAGCTTCTTCGTGCCCGCCTTCCGCCTCAAGCAGGACGTGCTGCCGGGCCGCTACACGGCGCTCTGGTTCACGCCCACGCAAGCGGGCGAGTTCCGGCTGTTCTGCGCCGAGTACTGCGGCACCGAGCATTCGCAGATGCTCGGCCGCATCGTCGTGATGCCGCCGGACGAGTACAGCCGCTGGCTCGCCGCAGGGCCGGCCGAGCCCAGCCTCGCACAGTACGGTTTCGCACTGTTTCGCCAACTCGGCTGCAGCGGCTGCCACAGCCCGCGGTCCACCGTGCACGCGCCGCTGCTCGAGGGCCTGCCGGGCCGCCAGGTGCACCTGCAGGACGGCCGCACCGTCGTGGCCGACGACAACTACCTGCGCGACTCGATCCTCACCCCGCGCAAGGATGTCGTGGCCGGCTTCCAGCCGCTGATGCCGTCGTTCGCCGGCCAGGTGAGCGAGGAGGACATCCAGGCCCTGATCGCGTACCTGCACGACACGGGCGCAGTGGAGGCGCCGCGATGAGCTACCTCACCGACGGGCTGACCCTGCGCTCCTGGCTCTCCACCAGCGACCACAAGCGCATCGCGATCCTGTTCGCCGTGGCGATCACCGGCTTCTTCTTCATCGGCGGCGCCGCGGCCACGCTGATCCGCCTCGAGCTCGCGACGCCGGCCGCCGACCTGGTCGGGCACGACACCTACAACAAGCTGTTCACCGCGCACGGCGTCATCATGGTGTGGCTGTTCCTGATCCCGTCGATCCCGTCGGTGTTCGGCAACTTCCTGGTGCCGCTGATGATCGGCGCGCGCGACCTCGCCTTCCCGCGGCTCAACCTGCTCAGCTGGTACCTGTTCGTCACCGGCGGCGCCATCATCCTCGTCGCGTTGTTCCTCGGCGGCGTGGACACGGGCTGGACCTTCTACACGCCGTACTCGTCGATGTTCTCGAATACCTACGTCACGGTGGTGCTGGTCGGCGTGTTCGTGACCGGTTTCTCGTCCATCCTCACAGGGCTCAACCTAATCGTCACCGTGCACCGGCTGCGCGTGCCGGGCCTGGGCTGGTTCAAGCTGCCGCTGCTCGTGTGGTCGATCTACGCCACCAGCGTGATCCTCGTGCTGGCCACGCCGGTGCTCGCGATCACGACGTTGCTGGTGGTGGCCGAGCGCCTGTTCCAGGTCGGCGTGTTCGATCCCGCGCACGGCGGCGACCCGCTCCTTTTCCAGCACCTGTTCTGGTTCTACTCGCACCCCGCCGTTTACATCATCGTGCTGCCGGCCATGGGCGTGGTGAGCGAGATCATCCCGTGCTTCGCGCAGCGGCCGGTGTTCGGCTACCGCTTCATGGCCTACGCGATCCTGGGCATCGCCAGCGTCGGCTTCCTGGTGTGGGGACACCACATGTTCGTGGCCGGGCAGTCGCTCGCGGCCAGCCTGGTGTTCTCGCTCCTGAGCTTCCTGGTGGCGGTGCCGTCGGCGATCAAGGTCTTCAACTGGACGGCCACGCTGTACAAGGGGTCGATCCGCTTCGACGCGCCGATGCTTTATGCGCTCGGCTTCGTCGGCCTGTTCACGATCGGCGGACTCACGGGGCTGTTCCTCGCCTCCGTCTCGCTGGACGTGCACCTCAGCGACACCTACTTCGTGGTCTCGCACTTCCACTACATCATGGTCGGCGGCTCGGTGATGGCCTTCTTCGGCGCGCTGCACTTCTGGTGGCCCAAGGTCACCGGCCGGCTGTACCCGGAAGTCTGGTCGCGCATCGCCGCCGTGTGCATCTTCCTCGGCTTCAACTTCACCTTCTTCCCGCAGTACCTGCTGGGCGCGCGCGGCATGCCGCGGCGCTATCACACGTATCCGCCCGAGTTCCAGGTGCTCAACATGTTCTCTTCGACCGGCGCGGTGGTGCTGGCGGTCGGCTACCTGATGCCGCTGGGCTACCTCGCGTGGTCCCTGTGGCGCGGGCGCCCGGCAGGGCCCAACCCATTCGGCGCGAAGGGGCTGGAGTGGGAGACGGCATCGCCGCCCCCGACCCACAACTTCGACGTTCCGCCCCGTCCGCCGCAGCGCGTGTACGACTACGACCCCGAGCATCCGTTCGAAGGCGACGGCAGCCGGGTCGGCACCGCGTCGGCGCAAGCCCAGAGCGACGAGCGATGAGCGCACCGCTGCCCACCGCGGCGCACCCCGCACCCGGCACCGTGCATCCCGAGGCTGCGCCGATCGACACGCCCGAACTCGGCATGTGGGTGTTCCTGGCGACCGAGGTGCTGTTCTTCGGCGCGCTGCTCGGCGCCTACGTCTACGGCCGGGCCGCGTGGCCGGACGGCTTCGGGCTCGCGAGCCGCCATACCGACGTGTGGCTGGGCACGCTCAACACCGCGCTGCTGCTCACGAGCAGCGCGCTGGTGGCGCTGGCCGCCGCCTGCGGCCGCCTCGGTGCGCGGCCGCGCTGGGTGCCGTGGCTGCTGGGTGGCGCGGCTGCGCTGGGTTTGGCGTTCCTGGCGGTCAAGGGCGTCGAGTACCGGCAGGAATGGCGCGAGGGCCCTTTCCCCGGCCCGGGCTTTGCGCTGGCAGAGACGGCCGGTGCCGAACTGTTCTTCATGCTGTACTTCTTCATGACCGCGCTGCACGCGCTGCACCTGCTGATCGGCGTGGGCGTGCTCGGCACGTTCGCACTGGGCACGGCCCGCGCGCGGCGCTGGGCACCGCCCCGCCGCATCGAGATTGCCGGGCTGTACTGGCATTTCGTCGACATCGTGTGGATCTTTCTCTACCCCTTGCTCTACCTCGTGAATCGCCATGGCTGACCCGCGCGACGACGCTACGCATCGCTTCCCGCCCGCGCTGCGCGGGGTGCTACTCGCCTGGTCGGCGCTGCTGGCGCTGCTGCTGTGCAGTCTCGGCAGCGCCACCCTGCGGCTGGGCGCGCTGAACGCGGTCGCCGGCATCGGCATCGCGGTGCTCAAGTCGGCGATCGTGGTGTGGCTCTTCATGCGACTGCACCACGCCCGGCCGCTGACCCGCCTGGTCGCCGCGACCGGTCTGGCCACGCTGGCAGTGCTCGCCACGCTGGCCGGCATGGACTATGCGACGCGGGCCACCGATGCCGCCGCCGTGCAGGCGCCCCGGCAACTGCAACCGCTGCGCGAGCGCAGCACCACCACCCCTTGAGGGACACCGCCCATGGCCGAAAGTCGCATGGTCATCTACGGCGCCATCGCCGCCAACGTGTCGATCGCCATCACGAAATTCGTGGTGGCCGGCCTCACCGGCAGTTCCGCGATGCTGTCCGAGGGCATCCACTCGGCCGTCGACACCGGCAACGGCGTCCTGTTGCTGGTGGGCAGCAAGCTGAGCGAGCGGCCGGCGAGCGAGCAGCATCCGTTCGGCCATGGCAAGGAACTGTATTTCTGGAGCCTGATCTTCGGCATCGGCGGCGGCGTGTCGTTCTACGAAGGCATCGTTCACATCCGCGACCCGGTGCCGCTGGAAGACCCGATGTGGAGCTACATCGTGCTCGGCGCGGCGGCAGTGTTCGAGGGCGCGAGCTTCGGCGTGGCGCTGCACCATTTCCTGAAGGAGAGTCGGGGCCGGCCGTTCTGGACTGCCCTGCACGGCAGCAAGGACCCGACCACCTACACCGTGCTGGCCGAGGACGCCGCCGCGCTGCTCGGCCTGGCCGTGGCCGCGCTCGGTGTGTTCGCGAGCCACCGCTGGAACATGCCCGTGCTCGACGGCGTGGCCTCGCTCGTGATCGGCCTGCTGCTGGCCGGCGTGGCGGTGCTCCTGGTGCGCGAATCGCGCGGCCTGCTGATCGGCGAGGGCATCCGACCCGAGACGTCGGCCGAGGTGCGCCGCATCGTGCGGGCGCAGCCCAGCGTCAAGGCCGTGAGCGGCCCGCTCTCGATGTACATCGGTCGGGCGGAGGTGCTGCTGGTTCTCGACGTGGAGTTCGCGGACGGCACGCCGGCCCAGCGGGTGGCCGAGACGGTGGCCACGATCGAGCGCCAGGTGCGCGAGCGCTTCCCCGTCATCCGGCGCATCTACATCGAGGCGCGCAAGCTGTCGCCGCAGGAGCCAGCGGCGCTTGCGCGCACCGACGACGCCGACTGCGACGGATAGCGGCGCGGCAGTTACGCGCGGGAACGGCCACGCGCTCAGCTTCGCCTTCACTTCGGGCAGGTTGGTGATTTCGAAAGTGGCCGAGGCGAGGCTGATGCCGGCGGCGTCGAGTTGCGCCAGCACCTCGCGACTCATCGCGTCCTTGATCTTCCTGATGCCGTGGTCGTGGCCGATGAATCGCACCGTGATCTCGAGCCGTTTGTCGGTCAGGCGCCAGTAGGTGGTCGGCGCGAAGTCCTGGCGCTGCACGCGATAGTCGTGGGTGAGGCGCTCGAGCATCGAGCGGTGCGAGCTTGACTCGCCACTGGCTTAGGCGACCGGACTGTTGAATATGATCTAAGCCGAAGTCGGTAGACGCCACTTCTGGCGCGTCGACTTTCTCGGCGATACCGTCAGCTTCAATCCCCGTTAATTCGAGGCCATGGAATAAGTGATCCTGTACACGGCACAGTCTGCGGGCGACGCGCGTTCAGTGCAGGAACACCTTGGGCACGCGGATGTGGCCACCGCCATGATTTCCCGCACGTGTGGAAGCTGGGCGGGAAAGCGGTCCGCCGCCCGTCGGACTCGCCTACCCATACCGGACCTTCGTGAATGTCGACTTGTGGCCGGAACTTCCAGTTCGCGCCCTTGCCATTGAGCTGACCGTCGGTAGCGCCGCTGCGTGACACCGCCCTAGTTCGATGGGCAGCTGCCAAGCAGCGCGACGTACTCACAGTCCCGGCCATTTCCGGCCGGACGCGGCAGGCCGCTTTGCGGCAGTCCGTTCCGCGCGCGACAGCCACTAATGCTCTATCCCAGTCCAACCATGGCATCTGCCGGACTGCGCACCGCGCCGCCACCGAGCTTGAGGACGTGCGTATAGATCATCGTCGTCGCCACATTCGTGTGTATGAGCAGTTCCTGGACCGTGCGGATGTCGTTGCCGTTGCGCAGAAGCTCGGTAGCGAACGAATGGCCAAACGCATCGCCGAGCCAAGTCTTCACGCGATGGATTTGGAGGACGCTAATGCTCACCGTCACCGCCATGAAGTGGGCGCCGCCTTTTGCGGCGGGTCAGGTCCGTGACCATCGCGTTCGCTGGATCCTCAACGAGGTCGGATGGTCGAACGACGTCAGGCTGGTCGACGCTCCCACGTTGCAGTCGGCGAGGTACAAGGGCAGCCTGCAGCCGTTCGGCCAGTTCGCCGTGCTTGAGGAAACGGGGCGCCCGCCGATGTTCGAGAATGGTGCGATCGCTCTCGATGTGGCCATGCGCGAATCGAACACGGAAACGCCGCAGTTCACACGCCGACATTGCGATGAGCCGCGCAATGCCCTGCGCTTCTAGGCTACGGATTGGCCAGCTTGGTAGGGCAGGCCAGATCTGGCATCAAACGGCGAAATCGCTCAGGGCTTTGCCTTCTGCGAGAGCGGCCTTTAGCCATTTTGGCTGGGAGCCGCGACCCGACCAAGTTTGGCCCGCGCTCTGGTACTTAATGGCAACCTTCTTAGGGGCTTTTGCGGTCTTCAACTTCCGTACCATGGTGCCAAGTTTGGCGGAGGGTTCTTCGTTCGCGTCCGGGGCCTTGCCGGCGGAGAAATCCGACAGTGACTTCCCCTCGCTTAGGGCTTGAGCAATCCAACCCGGTCTACGCCCTCTCCCAGACCACGTATTTCCTGACCCATCTGAGTATTGAGCTGACACGCCCGTGGCTCTCTTGCTCTTTGGCCTACTCCCGGCTTTCGTCAAAGGATCGCCAAACAAGTCAGATTTGGTCAGGCCATAGACGGCGATAGCCTCGCGAATTCTCGCGATTACGCCTTGAGCCTCAGACTGCCGCAGCTTGTCCTCAACGGCTTTCAGCTGAGCGATCTGTTTCCGCACTTCCATAAGTGTTCGAGCCATTCGGGTTCTCGCTTTCTGTCAACACTAGAACTGCATTGTCTCCGAAACTCCCTCTGGTCTACATATCCTGGTTGTCGGGGGTCAATGTCTCAGAACGCAACAGTACCGAATGCAGCAATCTCGATCGAAGTACCGCAGGATCGAGGGCCTGCGAGCCCATTCGTTTCGAGGCGAGCCGAACCGCCCAGGGTCGCTGGTTCGACTCGCGCAGACATCGCGATGCTGCTATCTGGTTCCCTTGAGGGATTTGATCTATGTCACGCGCCGCATTGATCGCAGGAGAATTTCGGCAAAGCGGTTCAGGGCATCCGTACAAAAGGTGGTCAGGATTGGCCAGTTCCAAGCGACAGTCCTTCTCGACGGTCGCAGCCTTTTTAACCTGCGCCGCACTCACGCGCGAAGAAGTGTCATTGCGTTCTGCCCCGGCTGATCGAACGATCTGAGTCAAGCCAAGAAGACCCCCGTGCTGAGTCACGTCCACCCACGCAGAAGGCCAAGCTGCTCCAGCAACTGCTCGCACCGCTTCGTTCCGGTCCGAGTGAATGTTGCTGGATTGACGGTCTTGTTTGTCGGCGCACTAGGGAGGGGGAAGTACTCGGCACCTCCCATGCGACCAGACGACAATATGTGCAGACTCTTCCATTCGATGGGCCATCGGCATTTGCCGGCGTCTGTGGTCAAGCTCTGCGCAAATATTGTGTCTCCGACGCGGACCCCGACGATCTGCACGTTCACGCTTTCTCGGAATGGCGGAAGTGCGAGCGGGACGTCGGAGGCCATGTGATGAGCGAGGGCGTCAAGCGCTGCATAGCCATCAGCTCTGTATGCCCAATAGCTCAAACATAGGGCGTCGCACATTCTCGCTGCCTCGTGTTGGACGTAGTTTCCCTGCGCACGGGCCAACGTTCGAAAGTTCGCGGTTCGAGGAGAAATTACGAGCAGCATGTTCTCTTGATCCCGCGAGTGAGTGATACCGCACTCGCGAAACGGGCTCAGTAGGAGAGCGGCAATCGGGGAGGTCGGCGCTATCAGACGTTCAATCGCGGAGGCAGCGCTAAACACAATATTGATTCTTGGGTGACAGACCTGCCACCAGGTGGCATTGGTCGCCTCGCGCGCAATAGCCTTGAGCGCCGGGGGTGCCTTGGAAGACTGCAAGTCAAATGGAGCTGCCTTTGAAAAGTCGAGGTCGACAGCTTTCATTAGCGCGCGGTAGCTCTTGGGGTCTAGAAGTTCATCCTGGCAGTCCCAGTCGAAATAGCTCCATGCGCCGCGACGTTGAACGGCTTTGCTGCCGAACGTCGCGTCGCGGCTCATCAACTGACCGCCGCCCTGCGCGACGATGCGCTTTACGTATGCTCCGTCTTGCCGGACTATCGAGTCAACGGCGTAGGCCTCTTCGCCGTGGCGAAGGAGCGATCTCAGCGGATCGGTGTGACGCGAGCATTGATATTGAGCCGATATTCTGAACATGCTCCGCATAGCGCGGCGCTTTTAAATAGCGACGATGTCAGATCGAGCGGCGCTTGGCAGCCTTCGGCGCTGAGGGCCAAGGCAACGAATGGCAAGGAGGCCGGGAGCAACTAAGTTCCCTGTTCATCGTCAAGCCCACGAATGCCTGATGCGTAACTGCACTGACCACCGTATTCTCGGCGCCATGTTTACCGACGGTCCTTCGCCCTTTAGGCCGCGACGCGAGTCACATTCGTTGGCGGTGACTTTGTGCCTCCTGATCATCGCGGCGCTAGGTCTCTACGCAGCCTCCGAGCGCATGCGAGCCCAAAAACCGCGCGCAGTACGAGCTGAAGCGACGCTGCGACCTGTCATGGAGGCGCCGCCCCTGCAACCGCAGCGAGCGCCCGTGCAAGTCGAACGCAGCGAGGAGACTGCTGCCTACCGACGGCCACAGTACGAGTCTCCTCCCGCGCGGGCCACGATTTACCTTTGTAAGAGCTACGCAGGCAGCGCCTTTTGGACTAATGGGACCTGCAGCAGTCAAAGGGCGACCATCGATAGGATCACCACGGTCCCGGGCGCACTGCCATTTGACGAGCAGGTGGCCATGGCAAGCCGCGAGGCGGCGTCCGCTGCCGAGCTGTACGGAGCGCCGATGAACGCCGTAGCGGTCGGCGCGACAGCTCCGCCTGCGCCTCAGGCATCCGAGTGCCTAGCCCTAGCCGAGAGAATTCGGACGTTGGACGCATTGGCTCGACAGCCACAGTCGGGTCAGATGCAAGACTCAATTCGTTCCGAGCGGGTGTCTGTGATGAGCCGACGCGCTGCCATGCATTGCTGATCAGATGCTGCAGATTGCCGTCGGCAACCTAAGCATCGCTCAGGCCCACCAAGAAGCGGGGGGCGGTCTTCGCTACGTTGCGGATCTGGCCGTCCCGTACCGGACTGCGGCGCCAAAGAGACCAGGCTACTTCGAAGTCATGTTCAGCCGCGTCCGCCGCGAGTTCAACGCGTCCACCTCAAGCCGGCGGTTTGGTTTGACCACCTTCAAGGTGCTGAAAGCGGCGATTGCTTCCTGTGGCGCAAGGTTTGATTCGCCGTGAAGACCCAGAGGAGTTCACCCAGAGATTCTGTGGTGCGATCCACGGACTTATCAGCCTGGAGGTGGCGGGCTACATGGCAAAGCGGGGGGGGCCAAGGGCGTTACTTGGCGCTTGTCAAGTCCTTGCTCAACACTCCGCCGAACTAGCCCTTCTGGCGAACTCGGCCATGTGAAGGACTGAGATCTCGTCTTCACATCAGCGCAAGCCACCGCGAGGTGTTGACGCTCCAGATGCAGGTTGTGCGGCCAAGCACGACTTGCCTTTCTCGATGTCCAACTTCACTTTGACATCAGCAGCGGCGCCGGACGCTACGGCGCAGGGTGCCGCCGGCGAGGAAGCTGCCGACGCCGCGGGGCGTGGCCGCTCGGCGACAGGCTGCCCAACTGCGGCAGCTCCAATCAGCGCAAGAATGGCGCCACCCGACGCCCGAGCGCGACATTGAAGAGTCGAGAAGAACCGTTCCCTCAGCATTGTGGGGAACATGGCGCAGGTTGGCGGGACTGGATGACGCCGCGATAAGTATTCAGCACTTGGTCGAAGCATCCATGCGTTGTTTGAATCCGTTGGAGAAGATGCCCATCCGAAAGCCATCGCTGGCAAATCACCTGCTCTTGAGCATTGGGGAACCCTTGCTGCTCGCCTGATGCCGCGTAAGCGCTAGAGAGAAACAAACTAGCTCGCTTTTCCGATTCAGCGGCTGCACGGATTCTGTCGTTGGACACAACATCCATGAACTGTTGATCAGCCCCCCAGTTGAGTCGGACCAAAATGTCACCAGTGTTGTAGCAAATGGTTGCGTCGACGCGCGTCTTGTTGGCTGTGTTGACCCAGTCGATTGGCGCGAGCATGCAATCCATGTTCTTCGTTATGAGCCGATTTCGCTCCTTGGCAGCAGTTAACTCTTGTCGCTCGAGTCCTTTGCGCCACGCCTCGAACTTCTCGGCGTATGTAGGAATTGCCGTGACCAGGGTCACTGCCAAGGTCGGATACACCACCATCACCTGCCACCAGGGCTGCTTGCCGGGTGCAGGCGGGACTTTTTGATCAGCTGCTGAGTTCGCGGAACCATTGTTCTTCGCCTCGGTGCTGTGTTCGCTCGGCGTAGAAGTCGACATAGTCACACTCCCGTAAAAGAAGCGGGCGCAGATTTCCGTTTGAACCTCTCACAATGCTTGCTTCGTGTCAATCCCACGTGTCCGATCGGCGGCCCGAGCTGCGCTTCCATGCGATGCCGCGCGGACTCTCAGCGAAGCAGGACCGCTGTTCCAATACGCTGTCGTCCGCACGACGCTCTCGGCGTGTCCCTTGCGATCACGCAAAGGTCGAGTACCCCGGATGTAAGCACGCCTCAACGCTGCCAGCGTACTTTCTGAACCGACTCGAACAATCGATCTGCAAAGTCGGAGCGTGCGAGTTGCGGGGACGATGTGCAGGCCCACCAAGGCGAGCGGGCCTATATGGCGTGAATCCGATCCCTGGCCTGCCCGGCGCGGAAAAGTACCACGCTATCGTGGCCGGTAGCGAACCTGACGCGGTACCGACGGGTCGCCGACCACCATCATCGACTCCTTGAAAGCGTCGGTCTCAAAGCCCGGTGTCACATCGAAGGACTGATTCGGGAAGACAGTGACCTTCAGAATGCGGGCCCCTTGCCGTTCAGCTCTGGGAATCCATTGCGTGTAGTCGCTGCTCCTGAAGAAGTCCACCGGGGCGGGAGGGGGCACCCTCGCCGGAGTCCGGTCCAGTCGGACCTCGAACAGCTGGAACCGGCCCTCGCCGGCATTGGCGGAGATAGGTGCCGTATCCCTGCCATCCCATGTCGTAGTCGCCTGGCCCGAAACGGCATTGAAGGCAACCTTGAGCGTACCGGGGTTCGGCGAGGGCGCCGCCACTTCAGAGCAGGAGCCGGACGTTGTGTTTCCTGACAGGCCGCAGAAGACGACCCGATTAACGTCGATGCCACGCTCTTTCAAGTTGTGGATGTCAAACTGCTTCTGACAGCCACCCGTCATGCTCGAGCCTTCCGCGCTGTAGCACTTGCCGTCCGCGACGGTCCAGCGCCACAAGGGGGCGCCCTCCAATGGCCCTCCGGCCGACGCCGCGGGGCGAGTGGGTGCGAGTGGCGGCTGCGTTACCGTGTAGTAGTACGGGATCGGAATCGTTGCGCGCACGAATGAATTCCCGATGTTGACATTAAAAAAGGAGCGCAACTCAACGTGAATCGGATCGGTCTGGCCGTCAGGCTTCGCAATTGACAGGTGGTCCTTGTCTGGAATCGTCAGTCCGTCGGGGAAGTAGCGCATGGCAGACGTCCTCGAAACGACCATCAGATCTGTCCACATGCAGGTCAACTTGTTTACGAAGGCGCAGGCAATTGGGTTCGTCTCCGCGAACTCTCGGCCGTAGAGCTTCCACCCGCGCGAGATCTCTTCCTTGCCCACGAGGTTCTGGAACGTCTGCAGCAGTTCGTTCAGAAAGTCGCTGCCGGGTTTAAGCTGCGAGAGCATCTTGTTGCTGGGCACGACTGACGCCACTGGGTTCAAGCGCCACAGTGCATCACTCCCTTCGCTTGGTGAAGCCACAAGGAAAAGTCCAATCCTTTTGCGGCGCAGCTTTGCTTCCCCCTGCCGCTGGGTCAGCATGTAGCGAAGCAGCACGCCGCCTGTGCTGTGCGCGACGAACACGATGTTTGTGTGGTCCAGTGCCGAACGTCCGATCTGCGCATCGCTGCGTGATAGTTCGTTCCAGATGCCCTGGCTGGCGTCGAAGAGCGAGTAGTCCCCGCTTGTCAATGTCGTGTAAAAAGGAAGCAGGACGATCGAGGCACCATCAAACTTTCCGTCGGAGCGAACTAAGTCAGGCCAGAAGGTCCCGTTGGTGTTTAGCCAGGCTTCGCGATTGTTCGAATTAAAGCCATGGATGAACACGATTACCGTGTCGGTGTTGCGGCAGCGATGCCAGATGAGTGCGCGCGTCTTGTCCTCGCCGGGCACTCCACCTTGCGTTTGGCATGGGTGCGTGAAGCCCGGTGCGAACTCAACCAGTTCGGCTGCGAGGGCTGGACGTTGCACTGCCAAGCAGGCTGACACGATGACCGCGCCGAGCGCGATGCACAGTTTAGACATCAATGCAACACCTCCACGATATTTCCGCCGAAATGAGCCGCGCCCAATCGGCGCGAACTCTCGGCCCGCGTCGCCGGCTTCAGCACCGACGATAACGTTGCCGCTAGGCTCCCGCAACATTTACCGCGGTCGGCAGTATCTGTCGATTGCCGCCCACGTGCACTGGGCCATCTAGACGCCATGCCACGCAGGGGGACCGCAGCAAATCCTCGTGGTGCCGCGAGGCGTCCGTCGTCCGTTCTAGACGACTGGTCGCGTCGGCCCCACGCGAGCCTCGAACTGCTCACGAGTCCGTATCTCTGCACCCAAGACCCCTAGAAAGAAGGACTTGCCGAGAGTCGCGTCCGCCTAACATCTGCGACATTCCAGATTAGGGTCTGCGAAATGCTTCTCGAGCACATAGCCGACGGCAGCGCTGCAGCAGTCAGCCTCGCTGCCATCGGCGGCGACAGGTCGCTTGCCATGCAGGTACAGCTGCGATTGACCGTCGCCGGGCTGCTTGAACCGCCGGCGGACGGCGAGTTTGGTCCGATATCGCAATGGGCCATCGACGAATTCTTGAGCATCATCGGGATGCCAGGCAAGGCTACGCTCGACAGTGCCGCAGCAAGGGCGCTAATTGCACCTAGCGTCATCTCTATTTTGCCTCTGAGGACAGCTGACACTCTCGCAGGTCGAATTGCCGCCGCGATGCTTCGCAAGGGCTGGTGGATCACGCGTCATCCCGAGTGTGTCAACATCGTCTACGTGGAGGGTCTCAGCCCGGACGGCGCCGTCAACGGTAACGCACCGAACCTCTTCAACGACCTTCGCGCAGTCCTGCAGGTTGACCGTGATGGCGAACCGCAGATTGCGGGCAGCTGGACGGCAACATCGGAGCCGGGCAGGTTCTACACCGAGGTTCAGAAGGAAGACCCGCGCGGAGCCGCGCGCATCGCCTTCGGACAGTACAAGAGTTGGTCCGTAGGTCAACACCCACGCAACAGACCGGAAACGGCACACGAAGCGTTGGTTCAGGTCAAGGACATTGACGTGCACCGCGACCTGAATGAGGACTACGACAGGAACGGCGATGCCGTATTCACAGGCATGTTCGGCATCAATCAGCACTGGGGCTATGACCTCGCGGAAAAGGACATAGGCAGAGCCAGTGCCGGTTGCCTGGTTGGTCGCACACGTAGCGGACACAGGCAATTCATGGGCCTTATCAAAGGCGATCCGCGCTTCGCAGCGAATCGTGGCTTCCGATTCATGACTGCCGTGATGCCAGCGTCGGATCTGGCTTGAATCATCCTCACACCCTGAAACCGTTAACAAGGAACTGAACGATGGCAACCACGCGCGAGATTACCCACATCAAGGTGGACATCGTCATCAACACGAAGAATCGCAAACGCCGCATCGTGTTCGGCCTCGAAAAGACCACTGAGACAGATTCGGTGGAATGGATGATCCATTTCAAGCTGTACGAGCGCGACGACCCCAAGGTCGACTACAGCGACAACGATCTTCTTGTCAGTCTCGATGTCGAAGTCGACGCTGCACTTAACGCCAAAGCCGAAAAGGCGGCCACTCTCGGGTTCACGCCGGCGCAATCTGCACATGCCGAGGGACCCGCCGCGACTGATGCGCTGGCGGCAAAGAACGGTGAAATCGATGAAGCTGATGCGGCGGAGACCATCCAGAAGACGCTGAAGAAGAAATGAGGGTATTGGTGCCGATCGGTGTTTGATGCAACGCATCTGCGCAATCGCTCTTTTTGCCGTGACTGCCGCAGCGCGAGCTGCTGCTGCTGCGGATGAACCGCGTCAGCGTGAATGCGACGCCGCAGTGGTGCGCAACGTGCGCATCGAGGCACAACTTGCGGTCTTGCCGTGGTCCAGCGCAGAGCGGGCCGCGGCCCAGAATGAGCTTGAGACCGATCTGCGCGGGAAGCCATACTCGGTAAGCGCCGTGAGGGCCTCGCTGGCGAAATTGGACGCCTACGGTTTCGCAAAGCTCCCTGCTGATGCGCAGGTCGACTTTCGCTTCATCAAGGACAGGACGGTCTGTACTGACGGTGCGGCTGACATCAGCATCTATGTTTTCGCGCTGCGTACCTCACCTAGCCTGAAACTAGGAGCGTCAGGCACGGCGCTGCACGCTGTCGGGAATGTTGAGTACGACCGCGCCGAGCACTTGTCGGCGGGTGCGAGCCTCCTCACATCGCTGCCTTATGGAACATCGCTTTCGCTCGAGGCGCGAAAATCGGATGACGCTCACCTCGTCGCGTTCGCGCTGAATGGTGCGTTCAACGTGGAGAAAACGCCCCTGGCTCAGGCCGAATGGCGCATCGACTACTTGGATCGGCTTGATCCACTCCGAAGCGTCGACGTGCGGCAGGAGCGATTCGCAGCGGGGGGCTCTATCGCGACTCAGCCGCTGGGCGCGGCCGAAATTCCCATGTACGCCGGTGGTGTCATTGAGAGTGGGTTCTATCAATCAGAAGGTGGAACCGGCAAAGCCCCCGACATAGGTCACCGATCAAGGTACCGATCGGGAAAGCTGTTCGCCGGAGCAGAGGGGCGTGTCGATCGCACGAAATGGATGGCAGCTTACGGTGTCGAGCGTGGCGATCTGACGGACTCAAACGGTACGCGATGGACGAAGCAGATTGTCGACGTGGCGGTAGACACCGCTGTTCCCCTCGGAGCGTCGCGCGTATCGCTTGAAGCGAGGCTGGGTGCCGGTAAGCTGCAAAGCGATGCCGGCGCACCGGACGGTGTTCGTTTTGTCGGGGGCGGGCGGGAGAATTTCTTTGTGCCGGGCTACGCGCGCTCTCCCCGATCCGCTCCGCTATTTCGGGGCGTGGGAAATGGCGAGTTGGCTACCGCGTCACGGTTTACCGCGCTGAACGTGACGGTCGGCGTGACGGCGTATCGCAAGCCGATCGTTCCGACCGAGATTTCGAGCAACGAGGAATTCCGGTCCAAGCTCACCGGAGCGCTCAACAGCGCTGCATCGCAACGACAGTCCACCTATTTCGCAGACGATCCGCATTTCCGAGCGGCAGTCGCTTCACTGCCAAGCGTACGCGCCGCGCTACAAGATCTGAAGACATTTGTGCTGGCTCAGCAGGCAAGTTGGCCGGACGGGTCAGATGCCCTGGTCAAAAGCTGCATACGGGCAATCGATATGGCTGACCGCCGCGCTCGTGAGACGCTTGAAGCCAAGACGGGCGGAGCCCGCTTCGGACTCCTCGTCGCGCTATTGCCGCCAGGCCCCTGGGATGAAGAGGCGGACGATCGACTCGGTTTGGTGCATGCGCGGTGTGGCGACGAATTGAACAGTCGCGTATCAAGTGCGACGTTGGTCGAGAGCGTGGCCGCAGTCAACGCTTTTGCCAGTGCTCTAAGAGCCGAAGTGGCTGCCATCGACGTTGCCGCCTCTCAGAAGAAGGCCGATATCGAATTAGCTCCGGCGAGGGAGGCGCTCACAAAGATCCTCTATGACCTCGACCTGCTGTCGATAAGTCCGCTGCTCATGGCTGACGTCGTCCGTCTCGATGATGGGCGCATGCGTCGAGGGGTTGGTGCAGGCCTACGCATCGCGCTGGTCAGCACGGTCGAACTGAATCTAGGCTACATGACCAACCAAGGGCGCGCTCGCGGAGAGCCGAGAGGCGCATTCTTCATTACATTGAAAATCAAAGACTTCTTTTAACTTTCCCTCTTCCAAGCGATGTCTCGGGGCGCAGTGGAGGCGCCGCTTCTCAAATGGCTTGTGAAGTCGTTTGTGGTCCCTTCAAGCCCAATGGTCTCCCAAGCGGCTTCTGAGGAAATTCTATGCCTCGTAAACGTTGGTTGGTGATCGCGATTGTGGCGATCGGATTTGTAGTCTTGGCCGTGTGGTTCAAGGGGCAAATCGCGATTGATAGCTGCCAGGATCGTGCAGGTCGATGGAACTACGAAGGAAGAATATGTGAAGGGGAAACGGAAAAATAGCTGATCCCGAATCAGGTCTTGCCTTTGTGCCTGACTCTTCTTCTCCTTGTCCCCGTGGAGTGACGAACCCGATAGGCCGCGTTGGCGGATCGGGTGGCTAGAAACCCTGGTCTGCGATGACTTCAGCGGCTGCAAGGCGATGTTCGAGCTGGGCATCACCGAGGCAGGCTGCTTGGCGCATGCGCGGCGCAAGTTCCATGAGCTGTGGGCGAACCACAAGAGCGCGGTGGGGGAGGATGCCTTGAAGTTCTTCGTACAGCTGCATTAGATCGAGCGCGAGGTCCAGCCGCTGAGTTCAGAAGAGCGACGACAGATCAGGCAGCTCAGGTCCAGGCCGATCGCGGACGCGGTGCAGCAGTGACTGACAGCGCAACGACGGCGTGTGCCATACGGATCGGCGACGGCCAAGGCGATCGACTACAGCTTGAACCGGTGGGCGGCGCCTCGGCCTTGTGTTGCGAAGGACAAGGGATACGAACCTTCCGCGGACCGGTGAAGTTGTTCGTCACGAGGGGCGTCCCCGCACGCGATCGCACGACCTCATAGGGACCGGCCTTCCGGGGAACGACAAAGCTAGGCATCGAGCAGTGCAACGGCGACGGGTTCGTCAAGATGGTATCGCCTTCCGCTTACGTCTAAATTTCATGGCGCTGCTTTGGATCGGTCGTATATGCGTCCCAGAACCACTTCATCATGGTCCGAGCGAGGAGGTGATCGTTGGCGAGCTCGTTGTACGAGCCGTTGTCGAAGCTTGCGTTCGTGACCGGCCAGGAAACAACCTGCGCGAAGCGCGGTGCCCTCTTTGCCTTTGCCACCAATGCGACGACAGCGGCCATAGTTTCCGCCTACGCTGTTGCCAGCTACCGCCAGTCGCTTGCCATCGACGTCGATCTTCGCGTCGCTATCGGCCACCCATTTGGTCGAGATACGCTTCGTTGATGGCGACTGGGTAGCGGGACTCGGGGGAGGGCGTGTAGTTGACGAACACAGCGGCCGCACCGGAGTCCGTGACCAGATCTCGCACGTTGCCGATCCTATGCGGCAAGAGACTCGGAGTTGGAATGCTCGCTCGGTTCCGGGTGCGAGAACACGGCGCCTATCGCGAATCGCAGTGGGTCGGTCCCGTGGACCCCCTCTACTCCAACATACGGATGTGACGCGCATATACACCGAGTTCGTCCACGGGCTTCCTGAACTCCTTCACCTTCGCATCGGCGCACACTAGGAACAGAGGGCTTGCAGGAAATGCGGGCACCAGTTCGACAAGAAAGGGCGCTTCGCTGGTTTGCAATTCCGTTAGAAGGGCCGTCTCCCGACGCAGTCCCATGGCTTCTCGAACGTGCGCCTTTGCGACCCCTCCTGTGTTCTTGCAGGTCACTGCTGCCATGATGTCGTCATGGCCCGGAAATGCTGGAGAACCGGGTCGCAAAACACTAACGTCAAGTTCATGATGACCGCCGAGCGGAGAGGCTCCAGGCACGGAGCCCAGCGTTTTCGACCAACTCAAGGTCTCGACCTCGACCGAGATCCATCCCTCCGCCACCGTCGCGCCGAAGGACGTGAGGTCGAAATGAGAATACTTGCTCCGATCAGCGCGAGCGGGATTGAGCGCGAAAACGACGAGGTTAGCCTTGCCTCCGACCGGCGGAACGTGAACAACCGAATTGTTGACGTGAAACTTCCGGAACTGACGCAGCAGCCTGGTCAGTACCAAGATTTCATAAAGCTTGTCGGTAGTTAACGCTTGCAACCGGTGGGGTGCGGGGGCCTTTGTAGCGATGTCAAGTAGCCTCGCCACCGCGTCCAAGAGAGGTGTGGGCGCCGGCAACTTCTTTTTCGGAATCTTGGGTTTGAGTGCGGGAGGGGGCATTGGTGCTGCCAGCTTCTTACTGGCCATTTAGTTCGTCCTCAGTGGGCAAAAACCTCGACAAGGCCTTCTGCAGCTCTCGCTTACTTTGGGTGTGTCGGCGGGGAAGGTGGTCAGCTAGCTTGTGGCGCTCTTCACCGTCAATGACGACTAGTGTTCGGATCTGGCGACCCATGAGCTCCGCAAGTTCTCCGCGAACCGCGGCCTCGGTGCCTCGATGTGCCGGGAATGACAAATTCATAAGGAGCGACAGCGCATCGCCGAAGCGAGCCTTCGCAGACTTGAGATTGACCGCTAATTCATTGCTGCCCTCGGGCTTCCGAGGTGCGCTGCGGCGCGCAAGCTCCATGAATACGGCCAAGTGTGGACCATGGTAAGACCTGGCTCGGTCGTAAATGAGCCGCAAAGCGGCCTCAAAATCTTCCTCTCCCTCGACTCGTATCTCTTGCAAGGCGATCTCCGATCATTGGGAAGTTGGATGTCTGCGATCCATGGCATTCTGCCGTTCAAGTTTCTCACCGCTCGACGCGTCACGCTTTTGGTTCTCCGATTTTCCGGTGGAGAACTTGGCTGCAGACTGATGGGACAGCAATCAAGCGGCCGACTGGCTGGATGCATGTACAGTATTGGCATGGAGCCTAGACAGTCCCCGTATCGATGCCGCGCGTGCGGCGCTTCCAGCTAACTTCGATTAACCCATCGGGGGCTGAGGGAGCTATGACATACAGCGGCTTGTATCGATGCAGCGGATGCAGCCTGACCTTTGGGGACGCTGTGGCGTGGCAGGCAGCGGATCAGCAGACTACGGACGGGAGCACCAGTCTTTGCGATCCATCGGAGATACCCATCCAAAGTGTTGTTGCCTTGGCGGAGCCAGCTGAGTGAGGCGCTTCTCGTAAGGGACCCCGATGCAACTGAAGGCTGGCCACGAAGGATGACAAGCAGACGTAGGACCAGCAGACTGGACGAGATGGTGGACCTCGTCGCGATTCTCCTATGGTGGGCCGGTCTAACGTTGGGCGTCCTCGGCTACTTCTTACTTCACGCGTTAGCTGCGCCGCCAGTTGCTGTTGGAGTTCCTCCGGGCGAAATGGTCGTGACGATGATGGTGGCAGGGCTTGAGAATGCAGGCCAATACGGCTTCCCGCTTGTATGTGTCGCCGCCGCTGCTAGGTCTGCGCTCGCTAGACGCAAACGAGAGCAGTTGGTTTCGAACGTGGAGGCAGCGAGGACTCTGGACGCGCTCGGCGACATGACATGGCGAGAGTTCGAGATCCTGGTGTGCGAGGCCTTGCGACAGCAAGGCTACCGGGTTACAGAGAACGGCGCCAGCCGCGCGGATGGAGGCGTTGACCTGGTTCTGCACAAAGGGGGCGAAAAATTCCTGGTCCAGTGCAAGCATTGGAAGGCGTTCAAGGTGAACGTTCAAGTGACTCGGGAGCTGTACGGCGCCATGGCGGCGGAGGGTGCGGCGGGGGGATTTTAGTGACCTCTGGCAGGTTCACCGCTGAGGCGCTTGAGTTCGCCAAGGGGCGCAATATTGCGATGCTTGACCATCCCCAGCTACTTGGCCTGATCAGCGGCGCTCAAGAGTCGATGTCAAAGGCGACTCCCGCTGGAGGCACCGCTGCGGGGGCTGAGCCTGGACGGAGCAAGTCAGACGCACCGCGGTGCCCGGCATGTTCTCGAGCAATGACACTCAGGGCCGCAAGCGCGCGGCGCAAACGCCGGCGGAACATTTTGGGGATGTACTGGCGTTCCGAACTGTCGCGGAGTACGTGCTTTGGACTAGGTCTTGAGAGCGCGGCGATAGAGCGCCACGGCGACAGTGCTGATGGGCAGGGGAGTAGGTGTGGGAGTAGGTGGGCTCCCCCTGATCGCATTCGAGCAGACAAGCAACTTTGAAGGGTGGACCTGGAAAATGCAGAAAATTGATGCTCGCATAAACGCCGAAGTGGAAGACCTCGTCCAGGTCGGACAGCGTCTTCATCGAAAAGCCTCCACCGCATCAAATTCAATTGAAGGTGATGAACTGGCCGAAGTGGCAATGTGGGTTACGCGTCTCGGACAGTTGATCCGGAAGCTTTATGGTGAACGGAGTCAGCACTTCGCTGCCTACAACAAAGCAGTGGAGACCGGAAACTTCTACAACCTTCACAGCAACTACTACGAGCACTTCACCCAAGCATTTGGCGTGTGCAGGGCAATCCAACACGACATCAAGCAGGGCCTGCTAGCCGACTTCAAGGCCCTTGTTCAAGCCGAGGTCTTTTCTGACTTCCTCGAAATGGGGGAATACCTGTTGAATGAAGGCTACAAGGACGCGGCTGCGATCATCATTGGAAGCGTGCTGGAGGACGGACTCAGAAAGCTCTCGGAGCGTGCAGGGTTGCCGCTGTCGAGTGACTCCGGAAAACCGCTGACAATCGAACCGATGAATTCTCAGCTGGCGAAGGCCGAGGCCTACTCAAAGCTAGTGCAGAAGCAGATCACGTCCTGGGCACACATACGGAACAAGGCTGCCCACGGAGAATTCACGGAGTACACCCTGGATCAGGTGAAGATGATGCTTCTTTTCGTGCAGAGCTTCGCGAGCGAACACCTAGAGTGAAAGGAGGCGTCCAATCGCAGCGGCTTGTGACTTCCAAAAACTAGCTGTGTGGACACGCGCCGATGTAGTACTTCAACGATATTCTGGGCAAGCAGTATCAGATCCTCCACATAATGCAACGCGCGACCGGAGACTTACGAAGATTGACGCATAGGTTCGACGGTCAAGGGAGGCGCGAGTTGGTGCCGGTTGGTACAGACCGCGGATGGTGTGCGTGTATGAAAGTCCGCTCGTGTGCGTCGTCTGTTGTTCAGATAGCGTGAGTGGGGCGCCGTGCGCTCGTGCTCTCCGGACTCGGCTGGACACAGTGCGAAGGGGGCCCGCGTACCGAGATTCGTGCCGGTGATGTCGTTCGGTGCCCTTGCCGCAAGCGCCACTGGCACGGCGCCTCAATCTCCACCGCGATGTCACATCTCGCGATCACCGAGATGATTGATGGCAGAAACGTCGACTGGCAGGAGCCAGTGACCGACGAGCAATATCAGGGCGGCGAGCTCGTCACCGATTAGTCGGCCAGGACAACCCGAATGTCGGCTGTCGATAGTGGAGTTCGCTGCACAAGCATCGGCACGGGCTTGCACGCAGCTGTGGAGGAAGGGCGGTTGGGCCGTCGCTGGGGCGATCTCGCCTGTCGCCATGCTGCACGCCTGGAAGTGACTTGTTAGAAACAGCCTTCGTGTGGCGCCAGCCTCAGACGCGAGCGGATGGGGTCAGGCGGCTTTGACCAGCGCTTGACTGCAGGAATACATAGATTCCGGCTCCCCAAAAGGTAGATTCCAGCTCCCCGTTTCATAGATTTCAGCTCCCCGAATTGTAGATTCCAGCTCCCCGCTATGTAGATTCAAGCTCCCTGGCTTAGATGTCGGGATTCGAAGCTAACTCGTTGTCAGGAAAGGGGAAAGCGCGATTTTCGTCGCCGGCCACGGGATGTAGAAAGAAGAAAGAAGAAATGAGGGGAAAGCGGACGCCTCCGGCGCCCGCGATTGCTTCCCATGAGGGCGCCAGTGGCGCCTGTGTGCCAAGTCGTGTGGAGTCGAGTCCGGCGCACGAAGTGCCATCGCATCTTGCCCATTGGGCAAGAAATTGTCCCGCGCCCAAGGAAAGAGGACACGGGAGATCTAGGCCGAACCGTCTCCGGCTGCGATCGCTCGCATCGTGGTCGTTTAGCAGACGTGGCAGCCCCATGCCGAGGTAGTCACCTCTGTACGGTACGACGCGAAGGCGACATATCAGACCTGGTTCCGAGGAGCCCGAGGATGGACAGCTGGTGCCTATACCTTGAACAACTATGCTCAAGGGGAGGCAGTCATAGAGCTCAAGCCATGGGGCGCCAGCAACGGCGTGTCGTACAGAACGGCGTGGCGGTGGTTCCATCAAGGAACCCTGCCGGTGCCGCCGGCCGAGCTCGACCGCCAGTTGGCTCGCTCGAGCCAGTACGCCCCCTCCAAGGGATGGCACATCACCGCGGCGGTCAGCGAGGTCGGCTCCGGCATGAACGGGCGTCCCGCCAAGCTCAGGAAGCTGCTCGCCGATGTAAGACTCAAGAACGTGCAGTCGCAACGACCATGAAAAGAACGTCATCTCCGCAGCGCATCCACGCAGGCAACTCCAACGCATTGGCCGGCGGAGCGAAAGACCTTTGCCCGCAGCCGACGGTGGACTTCGAGAGTCCTTCGTCAGTGAATGCCTATACCGTAGGGAAGTTGCTCATTGGACGTGGCAACGCGGTCATGAACAACCAGATTTTGCGCTCCGGCGCATTCGCAAGTCCTTCCCTGGGTGCCGCGCTGCCCGTGCTGGCAGATAGCAGCAGCTTCACTATCTCGCTACACGGCGTGAGCCCAGCGGCAGATCACCTTGACCTGTTGCTGTTTGCAGTCAGCCTCATCCGAACGGCGCCACACCCGAAGCTCGGAGTCGCCGTCTCATTCACAACCGGGCAGTTCCTGTCGACACTTGGCTGGGCGAAAAATTCGGATGGATACGAGCGCGTTGTGCAGACCGCACGTGATCTCAAACGAATCGAGCTGACTTTCACCGACCGCTCGGACACGCAATATCAGAAAGTCCATCTGGTGAACTTCTTTGCAACAGTGATCTTCCCGGATCGACTCAGTCGGGAGCGGCGGTGGACCGTCGTCCTGCCAGCGGCGCTGTTCAAGGTCTACGACATGCGGCGAAACGCAGTCATCGATTTGAAAGCAAGAGCGGCGATCCGCTCAGATTTCGGCCGGTGGCTGCATGCGTTCTTCTCGTCACAGACGCCGTCTCTTGAACGGCGGTTCGACGCCGTTGCTCTGTGCGCGGCTGGAGGGATGAACTGCGCGCGCGCCGCAGACACTATCAAGCACCTGAGAGTCGTGTTGGAGATGCTCTCGCGTGGCGAGGTCGAAGTGCGAAGCAAGACCAGGAACTTCGCGCCCGTTGTAGAGAGCGGATGGCGCATCGAACTTGACAAGCGTCGCGGGTATGTCCTGTTTGCGAGCCGGAGCAAGTCGTAGTGAGTCGGAGGCGGCTCTTTAGTGCCATCGCTCGCGACGTATGCTTTGTGGTCGGGACATCATTTGCTGATCTGGCGCTTCGACCAGCCGGCCCGTGAAATGGAAAGTTGTTCTGCTGGACTCTCGGTTCGGAGTCATTGCTTCTGAGCGACGTCGACGAGCGGCGTTGCGTACTCTCGGCCGACCGCGATGCAGTAGCGGCGATCCTTACCTTTCCTGAGCCGTTACGCGGAATGTTTGACGCGTTGGACCCGGTCGGAATAGGGTATCGGTTACGGCCTGACTCCGGCGCTTTCGCGTCGCCGCGTGCTCGAAACCCCGCGTGCCGCGGACATAAACGCCCCCCTAGAATGTAATGCCGCCGATTCTGGCGGGAAACGCGTCCACTGGAAATCCACCATGGCAAACCTCGCATCGGCTCTGAAAGCCGAGATCGCTCGCGTCGCTCGCAAGGAGATTCGAGCTGAAACTGAATCTTTGAAGAAGGCGTCTGTCCACCACCGGACGGAGATCTCTGCGCTCAAACGGCGGTGCCAAGCGCTGGAGCAAGAGCTCAAGAGCATCGCGAGAGCCACAAGAAAGAATTCTTCCGTAGCAGCCCCCGTCGACGGGGAAACACCCTCGAGGAAGCTCCGATTCAGTTCGAAGGGACTCGCAATCCAGCGTAAGCGGCTTGGGCTTTCAGCGCACGAGTGCGGCCTGCTAGTGGGTGCGTCCGGTCAATCAATCTACAACTGGGAGGCAGGGAGCGCGCGCCCTCGGGCAAGCCACCTTGAAGCAGTCGCTTCGCTGCGTTCTATGGGAAAGAAGCAGGCCGCTGCTCGACTGTTGGAGCTGCAGACGACCTCAGCGTAGGGCGGTGACGGCCCAACGGCTCCGAATGCTCGCAGTCGCAGGGGGCTTTTGCACTCGAGAGTGAGGCTGATGAAGCGCGGATTCTCACTTCGCAGACATCGGACTACGGGGAGTGCGCTGACCTGCCCCCTTCCGCCGTACCAATGTTTCGGCAGGAGTCCTGGTTGAAGGTTACTAGATCTCGTTGTTGGCTGGTGAGAGCTGTTGAGCAGCAACGCCGGCATGCCGGCGTTGCTGCTCAGCGAACCGCGCTGGTGGCACGCGACCAATGCTTCCGTGAGGCCGCACCTCGTTGTAGTCAAGGCGCCATGCTGCGATCTCTTTTCGCGCCTGGTGCAGTGTCTGGAACCAGTGCTCGTTCAAGCACTCGTCGCGGAACCGCCCGTTGAAGCTCTCGATGTAGCCGTTCTGCATGGGTCGGCCCGGCTCGATCAGGATGTGTCGGATGCCGTGGCTCTGCGCCCAGCTGATGAAGGCTCGGCTTGTGAACTCTGGCCCATTGTCTGTCCGGACGGCAGCCGGGTACCCCCGGAACCGAGCGGCTTGGTCCAACAGCCTGATCACGTACTGGCCGCTGATGCCGTAGTCCACTGCGATGTCCACAGCCTCGCGGCTGAAGTCGTCGGCCACGGTCAAGCACTTCAGGCGCCGCCCATTGGCCAAGCTGTCACTAACGAAGTCCATGCTCCATACCTCGTTCACCTTGGTGGCGATGTTCAATGGGGTTCGCTCGGCGGGGGTCCTGCGCACCTTCTTGCGCTTGCGCACTGTCAGGTTGGCCTCCGTGTACAGCCGGTACACCCGTTTGTGATTGACGCCCGGGAACTCCGGGCGCAGCAGGTCGTGCACACGCCGGTATCCGAAGCGCCGGCGTGTGTGCGCGATCTCCACGATCCTGGTCTTCAACGCCGCAGTCTGGGCACTGGCCACCGGTGCGTGCCGGTAGCTGTCACGGCTTAGCCCCACAAGTCTGCAAGCGTGCCGCTCTGACATCTGATGCTCGGCGATCAATCGTCCGATGGCTTCGCGCTTGACCTGTGGGGCTATCTCTTTACACCGAGGACGCTCTTGAGCGCGTGCATGTCCAGATGCGCCTCGGCCAGCAAGCTCTTGAGCTTGGCGTTCTCCGACTCCAGCTCGCGCAGCCGCTTCGCGTCCGACGCCTCCATGCCGCCGAACTTGGCGCGCCACTTGTAAAACGTAGCGTCCGAGAACCCGCCCTTGCGGCAGATCTCGGTCACCGCCATGCCGGCCTCGGCCTGCTTGAGGAACCCGATGATCTGTTCCTCTGTGAATTTGCGCTTCCTCATGTCCGCGATTCTCCTGGGTGGCGGACTCCTGCTACTTCATGTTGGTATGGCTGGATGGGGGCAGGTCAGACGCTCTTGAGCGCGTGCATGTCCAGATGCGCCTCGGCCAGCAAGCTCTTGAGCTTGGCGTTCTCCGACTCCAGCTCGCGCAGCCGCTTCGCGTCCGACGCCTCCATGCCGCCAAACTTGGCGCGCCACTTGTAAAACGTAGCGTCCGAGAACCCGCCCTTGCGGCAGATCTCGGTCACCGCCATGCCGGCCTCGGCCTGCTTGCGGAACCCGATGATCTCTTCCTCTGTGAATTTTCTCTTCCTCATGTCCGCGATTCTCCTGGGTGGCGGACTCCTGCTACTTCATGTTGGAAGGAAGTGTGGAGACAACAGAACCTCGTCGTCACGCTCGTCCGGGGGCATGGACAACAGTTTTTCGCGGTTCGACTTAGTAGGAGTCCAGTCGATTTCGCCCGCAAACGCTGAGAGATAGTCCAGAAAGCGGATGTCCAAGTTCTTTCCGCCTACTTCGCCAGAGAAGTGACGAATCAAGCGAGGGAAGGGGTCGGCGCTCTTCGAGTACGCCGCTCTTCCTTCAGACTTGCCGAGAAACTCCAACACTTTCTTGGTTATCGCGATCACGGGTACGCAGCAGAGGCCTTCCAGTTCATACGCGGAGGCCAACGCTTTGCTAACCAGAGTTGACCCGTCGAGGTACCACCAGTCCAGCTCGACGCCTCCGCGCAAGAAGAGCCCGCTCTCCACACACTTGGCCTGAGCGACGGCCATAGAGTGCACTTCGCTCATAAGGCCATCAAAGTGTCCCTCCGACTCCGTCATCTCCGACCCGAGTGGGACGTTGACGATAACTGAGTCTGAAAAGGCGAGAACGGACTTCCCGCACGACTCCTGAACTTCCAGTAGGTGCTCGTCCTCAGACGCGTAATCAAACGCTATTCGGATGAGCGAAACGCTCTCCAGCATTGATTCGAGCTGATCAACATTCGTAGTTTTTCATGATCTCAGCACCAAAGCCGAGAATGTCAAGGAATGCTGTCAAGCCACTGGAAAGCTTCGATTCTTCAATCATGGTTTCAATGCCAGAAGTTTCGGTGAGTGAACGTAGTGCATTCTATTGAATGGTTCACGCCCGGCTTAAATGCAGTGCAGACCCGGTCACTCGTCCGCAGGCGAGCCGACGGCAGGTCTTCTCGTGTTCCGGTTCGGGTCCTTCATGTTGCGCAGCCGTTACACAGCTGCCGAGGCACTTCGCGCGATGGCCGCACGCGCTTTCCTCGCCAGCTCTTGATGCGACCTTTGAACCGCCGACAGGCTTGTGGGGCTACGCGTTGTCTTGCGAGATAGGTCTGCGAACTGGGGATACCTACTCCAGCCCAATCTAGGTAGGCTGCGGTGCCCACAGGTCAGGATTCCAGGGAAGGCCCTACAGGCTTTGGGTTACTTGGGCTTGTGCGCACAAGCGAAGAACCGGCCGAGTCTCGAATGCCCTCACGTGAATAGCGCTCTCGTCTCTTACTGAAGTGACGCGGCGCACTCGACGCTCGGACGCCGGTCGATTGAAGGAGAACCAATGTCACCCTGGATGTACCCGATTATCTATGTACGTGGCTATGCCATGACTGAAGGTGAACGTGACGAGACCACCGCCGACCCGTTTTGTGGGTTCAACGTCGGTTCAACCGTCTACCGGGCGACAGTTGACAAGAACGCTCCGGCACGCAAGTTCGTTTTCGAGTCACCGGTAGTACGGCTCTCCTCGGACTTCGGGTACCGGCATGTCTATCAAAACGGCCTGGACATAGTAGATCCTGATTGGCAGCCACCGCCTGATGAACAAGGCAAGGACACAGTCGGTATACCTGCGCAGTCCGTGGTGATCTATCGCTACTACGAGACGGGCTCAACGCTTCTTGGCGACGGAAAGGCTCGTGACGTAGCCAACTACGCAAAAGGCCTTAACGACCTGATTCTCCGCATTCGCGACCTAGTAGGCCAGCATGAAGGAGTGGGGTTTGATAAGGGCGAGTTTCGGTGCTACCTCGTGGCGCACTCCATGGGTGGCTTGGTAGTTCGAGCCTTCTTGCAGAATGCGGCTCTGGGGGAGGACACTGCTCGCCGCTGCGTCGATAAGGTGTTCACGTATGCCACGCCGCACAACGGCATCGATCTTGGCGGGATCAACGTGCCAAGCTGGCTGACTTTGAATGAACTGAACACCTTCAACCGCGATGAGATGGCCAAGTATCTTGACATGGAGACAATCGTCGAGCGAAAGGGTCGCGTCGATTTCATGCCAGAGTCCGCGTTCCCCCTCGACCGCTTCTTCTGCATGGTCGGTACAAATCGCGGTGACTACGAAGTGGGGAGGGGTCTATCACGCACCTTTGCGGGCCACGGGAGCGACGGTCTAGTGCGAGTGGAGAACGCCTCTGTGTGGGGTGTGAAGGGCAAGACCGCAAAAGTGACGCAACCCGCAGCAACGGCTTACACGTTTCGATCGCACTCAGGCTACTTCGGGATCGTCAATTCCGAGGAGGCGTACCAGAATCTTGTGCGCTTTCTGTTCGGCGATATTCGGGTCGACATCTGGTTTGACGTCGATTCAGTCACCCTGCCGGACGCCTTAAAGGATCAGGCGAAGCAAGTCGAAGCGCTTTACCAGTTTGAGATCCTTGCCTCGCCGCGTGGAAAGAGGTGGTACTTGACAAGGCGGACCAGCGAAGAGGATTCGTGTGCGTGTCGAACCCACGAGCAGCTTACGGGAACTGGGCCGACTGCAGACAAGAGCTTGTATATGTCGACCGTATTCCTCGCCAACCGCTCTCGCGTCAACCGAGCACGTCCTGGCCTCTCATACGCGATGACGTTCGGTGTCAAAGTTCCGGACTATCAGATCAAGAAGGTTTTCTGGGCCGACGGGCATTTCGAAGGTCGGTACCTGTTTCAGGACACGCTTTTGATCAATATGGTGCCCCCCACAGACGCGAACCAGGACTGGCTAGTGGAGTACGCTTGGCAATCAAAGCACTTCGGACCACCCACGGACCGGGTGCCGCTGTCTAAGCTGAAGAAGGACAAGATCGAGCTGCTGATTCCCGTTGAGACGACCCAGACGCCTGGAATTGCAGGGAAGATTCGGTTGATCGCAAGCGAGTGGAACGGGTCCGCTTAAGACGTTAGGGGCAGGGATGGCGTCGATTTGGGGAAGGTAAACGATTCCACTGCATCCATTGTGGAGGGCACTGGTGGATACACCTTCCTCGTACAGAGCAAGGCAGTGGATACGCGCGCAACGACTTGATGAAGCTGGGAGAACCTTATGGCAACGACCGTGGATGATGTCCTCAGGCAGCTGTATGACTATCTCAAGGTCCGATGGTGGGGACTGCCCCTCATTGCTCTAGCTCTGCTGCTGGCATTGGGATTTGCTCTTTGGAGCTCATTTCCAAATCAGACAAAAGAGCGCATTCTCGACCGCGTCTCCGCACCGGTGGTCCATCTCTCGATTCCAGCGCCTCCCGAGAGTAGCCGTACTGCGACTGCCAGCGTATCGCTTCCCCCTCAGCCAACGTCACTTCGCGCCTTTGTGACGGGGCAGGCGACTGCTCATGTTTCGAACGGCGGTTCGATGGAGTTGAGGATCTACGAATCCTCTATGGATGCGCCTTGCCAGACTTCCAGGGTGTACGGGAACCCTACTTCGGACAGCATTCTTTCTGCCTCCGCTACGTGCACGCTTGAGTTGGTAGCAAATCGGCCGTATCAATTTTGGGTCGAGGCGCCGAATGAAAACGCAGGCGCTCGGACGGCCACCGTGAGGGTGACTTACGCCCGGTGACTGCTGCGCTGTCTCGGCAGCCCGGCCGATTGAAGGGTGGGAATCCCGCATACCGATTTCGCCCAAGTCGCCTTTAGCCCATTGAGCTAGGAGTCTTTAATGCACGAGTCATTGCAGGCACTCTTCAACACTCCTCATCCAGGCACCGTACTATTCAGTGCCCTGGCCTTCTTGTTCTTCGCCGTGCTGTTGTGGCAACTAACCGGTGTACTGAACGGCGCAAAGGAAAGCACGACCGCTAAGAGCGCAAATCGACTAGTGGCGATGCTCGGAGCGCTGTGCGGATGGATCATTGGAATCGCATTTGCACCGTTTTCTCCCGAGGAGAGGACACAGTTTGCGGCCATATCTAGCGTTGTGTCCGCATTCTTGTCGGGATACGTTGTAAGTAAGGTGGACCGATTCGTCGAGGGGACTCTGTTTCCAATTAACGCTGAGTCCCGAGAATCCTGGTCCCGTGTCGGACTGTTCGTCGCTGCCTTGCTTCTCGCTAGCGTCACTGTCTTCGTAAATCGACTTTACGCATTTCGCGATCCCCCTGCGGCGGACGGCAAAGCTTCCGCTAGCGTCTCGGCAGCAGCATCGGCCGCCAGTGCGGTAGCAGCAGCTCGGGAAGCTGCGCGAAGCGCGCCCGCTTCGACCAGGGCGTCTGGAGCAACGGGTGGCGCAGTTCCGGTGCCTAATCTAAAGCCTTAGGGTTCAGCACCACCATGTTGGGTGCATGCATAGGCGAAGACACCGGCAAGGTCACGTCGCAGCGCGCGCTGGCCTCGGTCAACTGCGCACCGACGATGGAAACGTCGTTTCACGCCACCGGGTCGATGTACCGCGTGGCCGCGACCGACACCGCGACCTACGTCGCGACGCTCCGGCCCGACGGCACGCTGTTCGGCTCCGGCCAGGGCGTTCTAATGGGCAAGGGTGGCGAGGCGGCCACCTGGACCGGCCAGGGCGTCGGCAAGATGAAGAGGGACGGCTCAATCAGCTACCGTGGTGCGTGCTGCTACCAGAGCCCGTCACCAGCCTGGTCGAAACTGAACACCATCGCCGGTGTCTTCGAGTACGAAGTCGATGCCCAAGGCAACATCCGGGGCCAGCTGTGGGAGTGGAAATAGCGCACCATCGGCACGGGAAGCCGTGGATTCAGCCGGCTTCCCGTTCTATCGGGCCGGCGACCCGCATCGAGTAGTCAACCGCCCGCACGTCCTTGGTCAATGCGCCGATCGAGATCCGGTCGACACCGGTCGCGGCGATGTTGCGCAATTGCGCCAGCGTGACGCCGCCCGAGACCTCGAGCAGCGCGCGGCCGGCGGTGACGGCGACCGCGTCGCGCATTGCGGGTTCGGTGAAGTTGTCGAGAAGCACGCTCGTGGCGCCGGCCGCCAGCGCATCATGCAGCCATCCAGCGTCTCGACCTCGATCTGGCTCTCGACCCCGGCGTTCAATGCGAACGCAGCGCTCAGCGCCGCCTGCGCCCCGCCGGCGGCGGCGATGTGGTTCTCCTTGATCAGGATGCCGTGCCAGAGCGCGAGCCGCTGGTTCTGCCCGCCGCCGACCCGCACCGCGTACTTTGGCGCCTGGCGCAGACCGGGCACGGTCTTACGGGTGTCGAGCACGGCGCAGCCGCGCGGGTTGGGCGATGCGCCTTCGATCGCGCGCACATGGGCACGTGTGACGGTTGCGGTCGCCGACAACAGCTGCAGGAAGTTCAGCGCCGGCCGCTCGGCCGACAGCAGCCCCCGCGCGTCCGCCTCGATGCTGCAGACCTGTGCGCCTGTCGTCATGGTTGGGCACGAATCCCTGCACCGCCGGCGCGAGGGCGGCGGGATGCGCGGCCACGAAGTCGAGCATGCGTTCGATGCAGCCCAGCGCTCTCCCACGCACCGGCTCGGGTACGTCGATCTCGCCGCGGCCCAGCTCGAGGCAGTCGAGCACGCCCCGCAATTCGTTCATCGCCATCTAGTCCAAACTCTCGGCCACGCGACTTGTTGAGTTGAGCCTGGACTCGGCAGTGATCGAGCGGTATCTCCTGGCGCAAGCGAAAGTGCATCTGTAGGGGGCGTCAGCTGAGCGGCGCGGGCACGTGGAGCGTGCGTTATCGCAACTATCCGTGCTCCTAGTGGCGAATGCTCCCAACCTCCCAGGAATGCAAGTCGCATTCATGCAAGCAACGCTGCAGAACAGGAACACCGCTTAGATCCTGGCTCCCTGGAGGGCCTCTGGGGCGGGGCGAATGCGCCGCTGAGTAAATCGCAGTGAGACAGTAGGGCTACCCATGCCCAACTGGAGAGCCCGAGAGAAGAGGTTCCGGCAGATATAGTCTGGAATAGATGGATAGGGCTGCAATGGACCTCGCCAGCAAACGGAAATGCAGGAACGTCTCAAATGATTTGTATCCCTAGAACCGGTAGAGGAGCGCCCCATTGCTTGACACAGGGCGACTCCACCCTTCAAATGGTCAGCGAGTGTGTGTCGAAGCGCCGAATCCTTTGCGCAGCAACAGCGGGGTAGTGAGTGCTGTTGTGACGTGGAACTGACGCGTCAGGCAGAACCATGGCCGACACATGGCTGTATCGCTCAAGCAATTGGCTAACCCGGAAGCTGCTTTGGACTTCGATGATCCTGTCGTTAAGCGCGTCGGTCAGTGCGCTCTTGTACTGTTGATGGCAGCACTTGTTGGCATCGCGTTCTTGACTGCTTGGCTTGTCCAGGATTGGGACGTGGACAGCAATCGTAGTGCTGCATTGGTTCAAGCCATTGAGGCGTTGCCTCGACTGTCCGGTGAGCGCGCTAGCGACATACAGAGCCTGACAGCCATACTCCTGGGTGCTATCCCACTGATGGTCGCTCCGGTCTGCTTCTCGCTAGTCGACGACAAGCGACGACTCAACGTCTTTGGCGGCGTCATGGTGACAGTCCTGTTCCTGGCGTTGGCGCTCGCGGTTTACGGCTATATCAATATCAACCCAAAATGGAAAGACGGGCATGCGTTAGGCCTCGAGGGACTAGTGCACGCACAACAGTGGGCGCGCACAGTTCTGAGCGCTTGTGTCTTCTACCTAGCCGCTCTTTTGGGCATCAAGGGAAAGCCGTGAACAAGAGTTCCCGCTCGGCAGCGTTCTTCCTGGCGCTGTGTTCACTTGGGGGATTGCAGGTTCATGCGCAGGAGCTTCGCGTCAGTGCAACGCTTGTGCCCAGCAAAGAAGGTGTTCAGGTGCCCAAGGTCCAGGTCGCGTCTGAGGACAGCAAGCTTGAAGCGAAGGGCGCGAGTGTATGGGCCTACGCGCCAAAAACGAGTGGCAAGCTCATCGGGACTTCGTCAGTCGCGTTTGAGCAGCCGCCTCCCGACTACAGCAGTGAGCGCCTGAGAATTCGACTTCCGTGGGGAAGGACACAACCAATCCAGGTTGCCTTGTTCGGGTTGCAAATTCAGGACACGAATCAACGGGTCAGGGAGATCTTCGGCATCAACGTCGCATCCGATCAGATGAGAAGCGAGGAGTTGTTTCGTCTTTATCAGGAGACGTCGGTCTTGTCTTTGCGCAGGCTGAATACCATTCGACAGGAAAAGCGACCGCTGTACGTCTTTGATGTGCAGATTTTCTTCAAGTACCTTGAGATTGCGCGAGAGCTCGGTCGCAACAAGTTTCTTGCTGTTAGCGACAACGTCCTTCAGGTTCAGACCTATCTTCGTGAGCAGATCGGAATCGAAGCCGGGCGTAGTGCCATGGTTAAGGCGCTAGGGCCCAAGGGGCCGAAAATGGTTGAGACGCTTCTCAAAGAGATTGACTTTGTTGACGCAGAACAACTCCGGCAGATATGGCAGACGCTTGCTACGGCTCCGCCGAGCTTTACGCTCGAAGCTTGCGGCCGTTATCGTGAGTTCGTAAAGACGCTCGAGGACTTCGACGAACTTCTTGTGAAGCGCTGGAATGCGACTGACGACTACAGAATGGCGACCCTGGCATTGGAGGCGCTTCATACTTGCGCAAGCCGAGCGGAGGCTGCGGCATCGGCTGACCCGAAAGCTGCCGCGGCCGAGGTTGGCGAAATATCGAAGGTCGCTAACGAGGTTTCGATCAAGGCGTTCTCCAATGTGCGCATTCAAAGTTCAACTGCCGGTATCGATGTCGTCGGTCGCAGACTGAGCCGGCTCGCTAATTGATCGAGAGCGGGGTCCGGCGTCGACAAGCCCGACCTCAAGCGCCAGATGCCTTGTCTCAAGACAAGTTGTGCAATCGCGCCTCCTATACCTCCGACGTGCGCGACAAACCTCGGCATGACTTCCATGAACGCGTGGACGCCTGCGTAGAACTCGGAAGCGGTGTGAATGATTGCAAGACTGTCGAGTTCAGTGATCCTTCGATATTCAGTCACGGCGCAGCGTCCCGATGAGCAGCGCGTCCAAGCGAGCATGGTGATGGGCAAATCTCACCATGGCGGACCGCGATGAGTTCCGGCCGTTCGCCTTGACGTCTGCAACATGTATGACCGTGGACGGCCTGTGTTGCCCGATTGGCGGAGCGGATGGCCTAGGTAAGCGGTGGGCAGGGTAGGGGGTGCGTCTAAATGGTGAGCGCGGCAAAATCATCTGCTGCTACTTGCGATCGCCGGTTGCGGCGTAGCGCTTTAAGTCCGAATTTGAGTTCTGACGGTCCGCGTTACTCATTCGTATCGTGAGGGGCCTGACAATGACTGTTGAAGAGAAGAGCTTCGTGGGAGTGGGCAATCCGCTAACGGAGGCTGACCTTGAATCGGCCCTTGAGATCCTTGGCATGGACCCCGTTGCGGACATGCCGCTGCTTTGGGCGGTCCTTACGGTCGAGAGCCGGGGATTTGGGTTCCTGCGGAATAGGCGCCCGAAGACCTTGTTTGAACGCCATATCTTCTTCCGGGAGACTGACGGCCGGTTCTCAGGCAGTGACCCAGATATCTGTGCGAAGACTGGTGGCGGGTATGTCGGTGGGGATTCCGAGTTCGGGCGCCTTCAGCGCGCTCTGGTGCTGTGTCGCAGCAAGAACATGGGTGACGAGCCGGCGCTGCGAAGCGCGAGCTGGGGCCTTGGCCAGGTCATGGGCTTCAATGCCGAGGTGGCGGGATTCACCGATGCGTCGGATATGGCCAATCAGATGTGCCGATCTGAGGGGGTGCAGTTGGACGCGATGATCAGGTTCATCAGTGGAAAGCGACTGGACGGGAAGCTCAGAAAGCACGATTGGACCGGGTTCGCGCGGAGCTACAACGGATCAGGGTACTGGAAGGAGCACTACGACCTTAAGCTCAAGTCGGCGTACGAGAAATTTTCCTCAGGGATCACCCGGGACCTGCGTGTACGAGCCGCGCAAGCTGGCCTTCTTTTCCTCGGCTATCGGCCGGGCGATCCAGACGGCATCCTTGGCCAGAACACACGTCGAACCATCGTCGCCTTTCGACAGGACACCAGGCTCGGCGATAGCGAGGAGTTGGACGACGAGGTTTTCGCCGCAATAATGCGCGCGGCCGGCCTGCACTGGAAATAGGTCAGCGGCGCTCCTGTCGGGTTCGAGCTGCCTGATGGGAAAGACATACAGACTTACGCCGCGAGCCAGTCGGTAAAGGCCAGCTCAGACCAACCCCCGAGTGGACTCATGGGCCGCATGGGCCTCATGGGCCGCATCGGGCGCATGGGCCGCATGGGCGCCATTGTGCCGCTGGGTGACTCGCCCTGGAACCAAGCGACGGGTCTTCCTCGTGCGTCCAGAAGCGAGTCGCCGTAAAATCGGCTTGCGACGCCGCCGTTGAGTCACGCCTGATTTCTCAACCTGTTTCAGCTGCGTCGAGGCCGCTCATCATCACCGGCGCTGCTTTGGCGAACTCAACCCCGAGGTCATTGACACGCCGGCGGGATCCTACACGCCGCTGCTGGAGAGCTTGATGGCTGGCGCCAATCCCGCAAGTCTTGTCAAGCAGTCGGTACCGATCGGCCCTGCTATCGCGCAGGATAGTCGGCTGCTTGCGGCGCCAGACGCGCCAGTCGCACAGTCGACCTGTGAAATGCTTCCGGTCGGTCCCCGACATGGTTCTTGCTTCGCAGGCTCATCCCATGAGCTACCAGCTGGACATCATTGACCCCAGTGCCGGACGACGGGTCTGTCTCTTACTGCGGGCTGACCGCGCGGAGATCAATGATGACAACGAAGCCTGCCAGCCGAAGGCGAGTGAGTTCGGACCGACAGAAATCGACCGAGGAGTCGGTCGTCGGCGCTACGCCTGCGGAGTTCGCAAAGGCAGTTGTAGCAGTCATGAGTCGTTTCAGGGATAGCCTGGCTGATATGGCCAAGGCTCCGGACGAGTGGGTGGAACGGGAAGTCTCGGTGCACCTGGATAGCGATATCCGGGCACAGCGGCTCCTTTATCTCTTGCGGGAAGCGATTGCGACCGTCGATCTGCTTCAACAGCGGTTGGCTGAACTGTCGCGCGCGCTAGATGCGCGCAAGCGGGCTAAGCGCCAGAAATCGGCCCATGAGGAGAAGAGTCGGCAGCGCGTTCGCTAACGCAGCGCAGTGGCTCACCTAGTGAGCGAACAAGGGGTCAACATCTGCGCATCACGCTAACGGGAGACTCTCTTGGAACTTGCTGAATATGTGACTGGTGGCGTATGGAAGGTTGCGAACGTGACACAGCAGCCGTCGCTCACGCTGGTGGAGTGGCAAGTTCTCGAGTTGCCCAATGGGAACAGGCACTTCTCTGGGTGGGCGGTCGAGAACCGGGAGGGCAGAGCCAGTTCGGTAATCCGGACGTTTGACGCGTCGCTGATGAAGGGTGTGACAGCTTCAGGTCGGGTCTATCAGTTGAAGGGGCCTCCCGGGGAACATTCGGACGCGATCTACGTTTGGGAAAAATGGGCGCGAATCAACTCGGCGCAATCCTGGACAGACGTCTCCGTTGAAGTATGGGCGGCTGGGAATCGGGGTAATCTGACCTCTGCCATCTGAGTTCCACTGACTGCTCACTAGGAGAACACGGTGTCTGCGATTGGCCTCGGGCGCTTGCGAGCCTTGCATGAGCATGCCGTAAGCATTCTCGGCGCTGATGGGTGGCGTCTGCTTTGGCGCTATGGGAAGTTGATGCGCGGGCCCGATGCCGGTCAGTACGTCAGCTCGCTGCCATTTGACAAGGTGCGTGCACTCATAGACGCACTGGCTCGTTCCGAAGAGCTCGACGTTCACCTGATGCACCGTCACGCACCCGAAGACTGTGAGTCGTCAACGCTCCGGCTCGAGCAAGGCCGACTGGTGCAAAGGTTCAGGAGTGGAGATCGCTCCGCCTAGGCCCGTTGCCGCGGACGTCGATGGAGGCTGTTTAGTAGGTTTTCGTCTAACCGCTGCCTCCTCTAGGGGCGCAGTACTGCCAGCAGCTCATTGGCCATACCGCGAGCGCTTCCGCTGGCGCTCAAACTGCGCCGAACTTGCAGATCGTGCAATTCCCAGCCCTTGTAGAGCTCGCGCGTTTCAGCTGTATCGTGATTGGAAATGAGCACCGTGGCTCCGCGCTTAACCGCCTGGCGGGCGCTAATCACGAGCCTCTCGTGCTCAGAAAGGCCAAAACCGCCGGCGACGTAGCCTGTAAAGCTCGGAGCTTCTGACTTCGAGTGGTAAGGCGGATCGCAATAAACGGCATCGCCGAACCCGGTCTCGGCCAGAGTGGCCTCGAATCCTCCGTTCATGAAGATGCATCGTCGCAGCTTTACGGCCGCAGCTTCGAGCGCCTCGAACGGGAAGTGGGGCAGGGTTTTCGGCCGACCGTAGGGCACGTTGAAGGCACCGGACCTGTTCACTCGAAACAGGCCGTTGAAGCTGAACTTGTTCAGGTACAGGAAGCGCGCGGCGCGTTCGAATCGGTCGACCTCTCGATTGAATTCTTCGCGAATTCGCAGGTAGGCATCTTCGCTCCAGTTCTTCTTGTCGAAATAGGGCTGCGACGCCGCGATGAACTCCGCTGGTCGGCTCTGCAGCGCAACCCACACTGAAATCAAGTCGGGGTTGGCGTCGGCCAAGAGGTAGTTGTCATAGTCTGCCGCGAGGAAGACCGAACCTGCGCCGACAAAGGGTTCGACAAGGCGACCTCGCAGAGGCAAGTGGGGGAGCAACTGAGGGAGGAGCCGTGACTTACCTCCGGCCCAACGAAGATAGGGATGGCACGCTTGGCTCTGTGGATGAAAGTACATCCACAGTCTTGAGCTGCCACTTATATCGGCCGCTCAAAATCCGTGGACAACCATTCCACGACGCCAGCCGAACGGTTGAGGCTGACGATTCAGGGGGCGGACTCTCACCGCGCCGACATCGGACTGACCACGCGAAGCGGCGCGACGGGCTTGCGCCAACCTGCGGCTTCGCGGGCTGCGGCGATGCGCAGCCGATGCCACCCTGCAAGGGTCCCTTGAACTGCGGAGCGCACCTTCGCCCAGTGCGACCACTCATGCATCGAACGATTCCTCGCGGGTAGTTCGACGATGAGGTGGTCACCCTTGCCGTCCGGGATGACCGGACGGGCAGGCGCTGCTTCCCCGTAGCCCATGCCGCGCCTGGCGATCGCCAGTGCCGCAGCCTGATGAACCGATACGCCAAGTGGCTTGGCGTACTTCACGCGTCCGATGACGGACGTGTAGGCCGGGTTCACCTCGGCCGTTGGAACACCCCGCAGCAACGCGTTGCTGTCCAGGGCTTGTTGAATGGCGCCGTAGGCGAAGCTCGAGAGTCGGCGCGCTTGCGCGACGCCGAGCGAACCGAGTTCCTGCCTGCGGCGGCTGAAGTCCAGCTTTTCGCGCACCAAGGGCTTGCCCGCGCGATCGGCGTAGGCGACGACCGCCTTTGAGGCGATGCGTACCGCGTCTTGCCGCTGCAGGCTCGTCTTGCCGTAGGTGACGCACGGCACCGACAGCACGTGCACCAGGTTGCCGTGGCGGTCCACGTCGCTGACCGCGAGGTGGTCGGCATTGATGTCCACGCCCACGGCGCCGAGCTGGAAGTCCGGCTTGGCACGGGCGTCTGCCCGCTCGGTCGAGGCGAACACCCGCCAGCTCGTCTCGTCTCGCACGAACCGGAAGCTGATGGCCTGGCCAGACTCGAGCGCGCTGTAGAGCTCCCATTGACCGTGCTCGAACCAGACGTTGTCCAGCATCAGATATTTCGCAGAGCCACCTCGCAGGGCGTCGGGCAGCCGCAAACGCAGGCTAAGCGTGCCGTTGCCTGCGATGGTGGCGGTGCAGCTCTGGTTGCCACCGCTCTCGTCCTTCGAACCGATGAGGAAGAACTGGCTGGAGCGCGCGCGGCGCCAGGCGTCTTGCCATTGCGCATGGTCGGCATAGCCGTGGCCGACGAGGTCGAACTGCGCCCGGAACAGCTTGCGGCTGCCGAAGCACAGCGCGGCGCGGCCGGAACTCAGCATCTTGGCGCGGGCCTCCAGACGCGCCAACCGGCGCTTCTTGCCGACCCAGACTCGACGCTGGAGCGCGTCCAGCGGTGTCTTCTGACGCTCCAGCCGGGTCAGCGTCTTGCGTACCGACGCCAGCGCCACCTTGACGTCGGCCAGCGCGGCCTTGTCCACCGCCTGGCGTGAGGCGATCTTGCCCTTGAGGCTGACGGACACGGCGTTGAAGTGGCGGGCGGTGATGCCGTGGCGGCCGCACATCTCGCTCTTGAGTTGGTCCAGCGTCTTCACATCACCTGTCTTGCTGTAGGCGGCGAAGAGCTGGTGCTGGACGCGCGCGTATAGCTCGCCCCAGCGGTCTAGCACGGTGCACTCTTCGGAGCCGACCCTCAGCCGGGTCTGGAACGTGGCCTGCATCAGGCCTCGCCGACGATGCGCAGAGCCGCAGTGGCCTTGCGCTTGGCGCTTCGTCGACCATAAAGACGTGCACAGAACGAGGTCAGCACCTCGCACATGTCCCGCACAAGGTCGTCGTGGACCTCGGCGTTGTCGATGACGCACAAGCGTCGGCCCGATGCGAACAAGGCGGCTTCTAGGTACTCGAAGCCGACGCGAGTCAGGCGGTCACGATGCTCAACGACGATGACCTTCACGCTGACATCGGCTAGCAGCTTCCTCAGCTGGGGGCGGCGCCCGTTCATGCCGGAGCCGACCTCGCTGACCGCGGCAGTGATGTGCCATCCCTCGGAGATGGCGTACTGCGTCAGGCGAGCCAACTGGCGGTCGAGGTCGGCCCGCTGATCGGCCGAGGACACACGCACATAGAGCGCAACGCCATCGGTCGGCGAAGTCGCGGCATCGACCAGGATGGTCCCCGAGGCGACTTGGCGTGCCGGCACCGGCAGGGTTCCTTGATGGAACCACCGCCACGCCGTTCTGTACGACACGCCATTTCTGGCGGCCCATTGCTTGAGCTTCATCACTGCCTACCCTTGAACATAGTTGTTCAAGGTGTAGGCACCAGCTCTCAACCCGCTGTCCGGGCTAACGGTGCTCGCAGAAAGGTAAAGCGCTTCGTTAAGTTCGCAGCTGGACACCTCTTCCTAGGAAACCGGTCGCTCCAGCAGTGATGCGAGCAACAAGCAACGGCTATGACGGCCACTAGATCCAGTCGCCGTATTTCGCCGAAATGGCGCCACCTGCTACCTCATTCCGCTTCGGGGTCGACGCCAGCGTGAAAGCTGACCACACGCAATCTGTCGGAGAGGTAGCAGCGAAAGACAAGGTGCTGAAGAGGAGAGGTTGGCGATTCAATCTGCGTGAACAGTGACTCCGGCCAACGAGCCGGACCTAGCGAGCTCACTTCGCCGCCGTTGATGCGTAGCCACTTGGAGAAGTCGTCGACAACGGCTCTGGTTTGTACGCGGCGACTGAACTTTCCCAGCCCCAGAACGCGTAAGGCTCGGCGATAGGCATCCACGGACACGTGCGCAGATCCGGGGCTTCGACCGAGAAGGCGGATGCTCGCTGCGGCAACGCTTTGGGTTAGTGCCTCTCCGAAGAGCGGCTTGGTGATGTTCTCGGCAAGCTCACGGCAAATATGTGCGGATGGAGCGCGCAATTCCGACCAGGGACTCCCCGTGTATGGAACGTCGCTATCTAGCAGCGGAGTTCCGTGACGCGGGCAATGTGTCAACGCAGGCAGTTGATGAGAGCGATGCCAGATTCCGCCTCCGAGGCGACGTGCATCGAGTCTTAAGCAACGAGGACAGAACCGCAACCGCTCAGGTTGTCCGCACAATGTCATCGCCGGCCGATAAGCGCGGTAGACCGTTCTCTGCTTACCCGAGACAAGATCGCACAGGACTGCCTTGGCCAGGGCTCTCGGCTCGAACGCCAGGAAGTACGGGAGAGTCGTATGCCGGCGTATGAATGCCATCCGAGCGATGTGGTCGGCGTACTCTGGGAAGGCGATAGCCGCCAATGTCTGCAACGGGCCCGGAGCGGCGGGATGCGAAAGTAGTTGCGTAAGGCCGAGACCGGCCGTTACAACAGAGGCGCCATCCAGATATCCCCAGTCGCGGGCGTAGCGCGCGACCACGCTGATCGCGAGTTCGTCGACATGGGGCGCAGATGGCCCCCAGGTCTTCAGAAAGGTATGTCCGCCAGCGCGTCCACGACGAGTCCGGCGTCTCTTAGTGCTTGCTCGGGCGATGCCTTGCTATGTAGTGCCAAGAAGGCGACCTTTCTAAGGTCCTCGTCGTCGAGTGCCTCGAACTGCGCGAAGACTTTGGCCTGCTTGCTTGCAGAGGTCGCCTTAGTGGGCTGCGGACCCTTCGGGCGTGCGTCGCCGAGGAGTCGGAAGACATGCTCTGAGACGGACTTGTGCGGCGCTTTTCGCATTGATTCGGTGGCAAGCGATTGAGCGTCCTCCGCTCCAATTTCCGTTGCTGCGACGACGGCTTCCGCAATCTGATAAACCATGGCCGATTCGGACATGGGTACGGTGTCACTGGAGCCTTTGACCTTCCGCCGAGACTTGTTGAGAGCGGCTTTGGCTGCAACGAGCTCGATGTACTTCTTGAAGTCAACGGGTTCAGCGTCGTAAATGAGCACGTCGTCCTCGCGCTTGCCAAGCTGCATCTGTCGAATCCAAGGAGCAACAACCGGCATTTGATTTCGGGCCACGGTGTCAATCAGCGTCATTGAAATCTCTTCCGAGTCGTTGCCCATCGCGGCAATCTGCACCATGACGAAAAGCTTCACCGTAAGGTCCTGGATGCCCTGAGTGTGGTGGTACAGAATGTCGGAAATTCCTTTGTTGAGCTCAACTGGCTTGCGCGTGTACTGAAGACGGAACAAGACCCCGAGGAAGTCGTACCACTCCTCATCGTTGGGCATGCGGCGAAAAAAGTCTCCGGCCGGTGACACGGCTCTCCGGGACAACCGGCCTTCCTGTGAAAGCAGGGAAAGGCATGGCCAGGTGCCCACGAACAGCATTGGAATCTGCAGCTTGTTGACCAAGCTCGTCAAGAACTTCATAGCATCCTCGTCCATGGCGCCGGTGCCTCTGTACAGATGCTGTAGCTCGTCCAGGACCAGGATGCCGAGGTTCAGTTTGTGCGAAAGCACCTCAATGGCTCTAAGAAGCAGAGGCTCCGTCTCGGGTACTTTGTCGCCGCCATGAGGGACAAAGTGCTCGGTCTTCTTAGCTATGTCTCGTAGTTCTGTGAAGATTTGAAGCGCTAGTCCCTTGCCGGTCGTGTTCTTGGCCGGTTGAATTCGCACAGCCAGTTGTTGGTAAAGGTGCCCGTGGTTCTTGTGGTGATACAGGTCTGAGCCGAGGCGTTCCAGGACGGCATTGACGGTGGCAGACTTGCCTACCCCGGGAGTGCCAATGAGGACTGAACACCACTTCGACTCAAGGAAGTTGCCAGGGGGAGCGTGTAGCGGCTGACCTTCTACGATGGACTCGCACATGGCGTTGAACTGGCTGGTCGTAGCGACCTTGAGGGGGTTGCGACGCTTGTAGCCTTCACAGATGAGAGACCACAGCGACCACGCCCATGTCTGTTGCTGCTGCAAGGGGATGTAGAACTCCATCAACCCCATCATGTACTGCACACGCAGATGGTCTGCGTGATCGCGGCGCTCAGGGAAGAACTTGATAGGAGATGACATCAAGTCCGACAGCGTCTCGGGATTGAGTGACGGGAGAAGGGAGATTAGAGGGTTCCCCTGGTAATCGGAGTTCTCTGTCGGGTAGTACTTGGTAACGTCAATCATTTGCTAGTCTCGCTGGGGCCGCGTCGTCCACGTTTGGCTGGTGGCGCTGCGCTAGTCGCTCGAAGCGGCTCATTTTTGGTGGTTGCGGCGGCGCTGCGACGCGGGTGATGGGGGTCACAGTTGCGGCGGGCGCGTCTTGCTTGGGTGCCAATGGCGCGGTGATGGCGAGCCCTGGTGATAGCGCGTTCTTTTCCTCCAGTCTTGCGTCCTCGCGAGCTAGAGTGAGCTGTGACTCGTTGGTCTCAAAATCCTTGCGCGCCTGCGCGACGCGTTCGCGAGCGGTTGACCTGTTTTCGGCCTGTAGTCGGCTCAGTGCGTCCATTTGCTGGAGGCGGTTCTCCGTTGCGACGATGTCGAGAGTCGTACCTTCTCGGATAGTCGACAGCACTTCGCGCCATGTCTTACCCGCGTATGACCGCTGGTTGATGAAGTTCATGTCCATACGACAAGGCTCGTACGAGGTCGGAGCTTCCTCGTCGCCCTCGATGAGCCAGACGCGGTCAACAAGCAATGGGTCTTTGGCCACCCGCACTGTTCTACGACCCATTTGACGTGCCCGGGCGTGTGCCTCGGCTAGTCGAAGTGACTTGCAGACGTAGTGGACGCCTTTCACTGTGAGGCCTCGCTCAGTAACGGAGCCGGTTTCTAGGTCAAGCAGAGATAGTCGGACGAGTGTCTCGTCGACTTTTTTCAGTCCTCCGCCTGAGTTGCGGACGCTCCACTCAAACATGTCGTGCGGGGCCGTCGTCACACCCCGGGCTACCAGGTCCGCTGGGAGCTTCATGTCACCGCGTGGGGTATGCATGCGCTTGAGCTCCTCAAGCACCAGTTCTCGCGTGAATTGCTTCAGAGTCATTGCGGCTCTCATTCGCCACTTGATACCGTGTTCTGCTTCGTACGCTTTGATGATTGCGCCTGGGGTGAGCGGGCTTAGCCTCGTCTGCAAAGTGTGCCAATCGGACTCCACGCCTGGCTTCATGTCGCCGCGCCCGCCGGGCATGGTTTCAATAGATACACCCGTGAGTCGCACAAACCGTTTCGGCTTGTTGTTATAGGTCTCGCCCATGTCTGCGTCGATTTGCGCTGGGAGCCCCCTTACGTTCCACGGCACGACCATGTCATTGATGCCGATGCGCTGACAGAAGGCGGCCTTGTCTTCGAGGCAATTCGCGATCGCGAGAGCTGCACCTGCGAACGAGGCGTCTTCCAGGCTGATAGACAGGCCAAGAAGCTGGCCGGTATCCTTGCAGCGAATACGAAATACCACGGGAGAGCCGATGATTGGCGCGTCCGGTCCCTCGCCGACCAGTTCAACGTTCCATACGGTCGCGTCCAGCTCGCCAATACGTCCTGCAGCGTAAGCAAGAGAGATGGACTGCCCCAGTTTGGCTCGTTCGCTGGTTTCGAAGGTCTTAGCGCCATGCGCGGCCACGCGCTTCTGCTTGTATCCGACCATCTCGCGCCAGTAGTAGCTAAATTGTGCGAACGAGGGGATGGCCCAAGTCGGCCACTTCTCGGGGGGTCCGAACGGCTGTACTGTCGCGAAGACTTCGCCACGCATTTCGTTGTAAAGCGCGGGAAGAGTCTTCCCCATCTGCTTCTGTTTGCGGTCGAAGTAAGTCTTAAAGACGCGCAGGGTTTGCCGGTCGACTCGGTAGAGCGTGGGCGACTTTGTGGCGTTACGTTTTCGATGTCGCCCGAGCTTGGTCGAATCCGCGTCTGAACCCGGACGATGACTCTCTCGCTGCAGTCGCATCGATTCTGACCGAACGGTCTCGATGGCCGCTGCGAGGTCGATTGTTTCGAGGTCCTGCTTGTCCATCGCAGTCCGGCCGGCGCCCCAGCGAGCTCGAAGTGCAATTGGAACCAAGCCACCCTCCAGCCAACGGCGAACCGCCTTGTAGAAAGTGGACTTGGCGAGGGACTTTTCGGCAGCCCGCAGATCGTTCCAAAGCGCTCCGCGTCCTTTCGACGTCAGGAGCTGAGGGGTGTACGAGAACGCCTCAGCGAGGAGTTTGTAAAGCGCATCTCCGTGGTCTTGAGATACCGCGCTGCCTTGATGCAAGCGGACCGTATCGTCTTCCGTGGATGTCGACACAGGTGGAAAGTATTCCTTCCAGGTGCCGTCTTCAAGGTTCATCGCGAAAGCTTTTGCGCCGACGAAGATGTTCCACGCATCTTTTTCGCCGATTGGCATCAGGCTGACTCGAGTCACATCCTTATGGACAAGCCGGTAGAGCCGGCGTGTCGTTGACTCCTCAAGAATCATTCCAAGGGCTACGTTCATGCTGCCACCTCCAGTCTCGACTGAGCCTCTCGCGCTCGCGTCTTCTGTGCGATTGCAAGGACGCTCTGGTCTCCTAGGTAGGTACCACCGTAGTCAGCGCTCAACTTGTGCCAGCGGATGAGGTTGAGGGCGACTCGGGTGGCCAGGCCAGGCGGCCAGGATCGGCTTTCGTTCAGCTTTGTGCAAAACGCGAACAGTCTTGCGTCATTGCTGTTACAGGAAAGGATTGCGCCTCGAACCACCTCTTCTACGTACTGATAAGAGCCCGCGTAGTCCAGCGGTTCGCTCTGGGAATGAGCGTCTCTATGCATGTAAAGGATGTCGATGTTTCGAGCCAACTCTCTCGAGAACGAGGACTCTGTCAGCACCGCAAAGGAGTGACCCTGCGCTAGGTGGTACCTGCGCTCAATCTCTGCGTGCTCCATGTGGTTGTGGTTCCCGAAGTCCCGGCTCGGTTTGACCGATCGGGCGTGTCGCTGAACCGTACCGTCGGGCCTCCGCACTCGTACAAGCAAGTCCGTGGTCATCACGATGTCCACCTCGGAACAGGGGTGCCTCACACCCAATGAGGCCGCAATCTCTCGGGTCATGTCCCGGTCTAATGGAAATTGCTCTTCGATTCCCAGGACATCGCATTTGCAGATGTAGACCATCCAAGCGAGACGTTCCAACGCCGAAAAGACGTGGACCTCGCGACCGTTCTCACCCTTCAGGCTGTCAATGGTCGCCTTTCCGCGTGAGGAAAAATCTGCCTTCTGAAGCCATGGCACCCAGGTTGGACCCTCACCCGTCCCGCGCCCTTGGTCGAGCCACTTCTGATGTCTCTTCTCGGTGAATTCGTACGACCGTCCCATGATGTTCTCGCTGAAGTTCTCCGTCAGTAGATAGATCGGTTTTAGCCTTCGATTTGCTTCGGGTTTGACTGAGTCCAGCTCTAGATCTGCGATGTCATGGATGAAGAATGCGCGGATATATAGACACATATGGGTATATGTATACCCACTTTCGTCCAGGATGGCAAGGGCACGCGCCCGGTCGCTACCATCGCTTTTCCGATGAAGTCAATCTGGGAAGAAAAGGCGGCCAATGAGCTGCGGACGCTGCTGCGCACCGCTGGGATGTCGTACGCCGAATTGGCGGCGGCTCTGGCACTGGAGGGCGTGAACGCTGCCAGCCTTACTAAACGTCTTTACCGGGGAGCCTTCACGCACGCCTTTTTCCTTGAGTGCAAGGAGGCGGCGCGGCAGCACCGAGCCAGGATGTCTCAGGCCCATATGGCGGAGTGAAGACTTTGTTGACGAGCGAGCTGGGTTAGCCGCGTGGAAGCTGCGGTGCTACAGCGGCTACCACCGTGGGTAGTACTGGGCAAACGTCCGGCGAGTCAGTAGCGAGGCTTCTTCCCGGTCTCGCGAGGCAGTCTTCCGCGCTGAGTCGCTAGACGGGGAAGGACCGTTCTGTCGTCAGGTTTCTGCGTGTCCGTGCGCGACTCTCAGGACTCGTTGGAAATCCCCATCAAGGAGCGTCTCCAGGGGAGATCTTTCGTGGACATCTTCTCCGCGCAGTATTGCGAGCGATCCACGCGAAGACGTGTAGAACAGCCACTTGCTTCCGCCGGAGAGCTGCCCAAGCGCCTGCGAGACTGCCTCCAGTTCAGCGCGCCGATACAGCGGGTTCAGGAAGAAGGCGGGGAACGCACGTGTCCCGGCCCAATCGATCGCAAACAGTCGCCGTGTAAGCAGCTGGTGTTCGATTTCTTCTTCGCTGACCTGAAGATACTCTCGGAAGTGCCTCGCCTCTATCAGAGCGCCTGAGTGCAGGCATTGCATGAACGTTTCGTGCATTCGGTTCATCCTGTACCTCCTTCAGCGCCGTGCGCGTCCGAACGCTACGACTGAGCGCGGCGTAACTGCACATTTACACTTTCGCTGACATTGCCATTCGTTGAGACAGCGAAAGAAGCACGAGCGGGATCGCGGTGGCATAGGGTTGCGATGCGACACGGGTGTTTTGCCACAAGCTCGCCACGGTTGATGGAGCTTCTCCCGAAGGTTGCCCAATTTCCCACCATGCGGAACGCCAGTCCGTCACTTGTCCTAGGTTCGCCGTGCAGTGCGCGACAGAGTTGAGCCGTTCAGGGGTTAGTTGAGCGGTTTGCGAGCCAAATTGAGTTTTCCAGTTGCCGCCCCACTTGGTTACGTGAGCGACCCCAAGCTCACCCATCACTTTCACAGCCCAGCGCAGGTCTTTGTTTTTGAACACCTTTTAGACCTCAAGCTGTGTTTCAAACCAGCGCTAAGTCTTTGATTCGATTGACTTTTCTTTTGATTTCGTTGACCGGTGGCTCGGCAATCCGTTAAAGTAGCGCAAGGTGCACTTTTCTGGGTTTTTGTGGCAAACATCGTGTTTCAGGGGCCGGCGGCTCTGACGTTGGACGGCAAGGGGCGAATCGCCGTGCCGGCGCGTCACCGCGAGCTGCTGACCGCGATGGGCTGCAACCAGCTGACGATCACGAAACACCCCGAGGGCTCGCTGATGATCTTTCCGCGCCCCGCGTGGGAAACCTTCCGCGACAAGGTGTCGGCGCTGCCGATGGAGGCGGCGGGCTGGAAGCGGGTGTTCCTCGGCAACGCGATGGACGTCGAGATCGACGGCTCCAACCGCGTGCTGATCGCCCCCGAGCTGCGCCAGTCGGCCGGCCTGGTTCGCGATGTGATGCTGATCGGCATGGGCAGCCACTTCGAGCTGTGGGACGCCGCGCGCCACGCCGAACACGAAGCCAAGGTCATGCAGTCCGAGATGCCCGAGTCGCTGAAGAGCTTCAGCTTCTGACCGTCCAGCTGCATGAACCCGGAAGGCGCCCGCCCGCACACGACCGTGCTGCTGAACGAAGCGGTGGACGCGCTCGTCACCTCGCCGGACGGCATCTACGTCGACGGCACCTACGGCCGCGGCGGGCATTCGCGGCTGCTGCTGTCGCGCCTGTCGCCGAAGGGAAGGTTGGTGGCGATCGACCGGGACCTCGATGCCATTGCGGCAGCGACCTCAGGCGAAACGCGGGTGACTGACCCGCGTTTTTCCATTCATCACACCTCTTTTGCACACATGGTCCCCACGCTGGCGGCGCTGGGCATCGACAAGGTCGACGGGCTGCTGCTCGACCTGGGCGTCTCGTCGCCGCAGATCGACGACCCCGAGCGCGGCTTCAGCTTCCGCTTCGACGGGCCGCTGGACATGCGCATGGACACGACCCGCGGCGAGAGCGCGGCGGATTTCCTTTCCCGCGCCGACGTGCGCCAACTGACGGAGGTGATACGTGACTATGGGGAAGAACGGTTTGCTCTACAGGTTGCAAAGGCGCTTGTTGCTCGGCGCGAAAGCGGGAACCCTGTTCGAACCACGGGGGAGCTTTCCAGTGTCGTGGCTGGTGCGGTCAAGACCCGCGAAGCGGGCCAGAACCCTGCAACGCGCACATTTCAAGCTCTTCGGATTTTCGTCAACGCCGAGCTTGAGGAGCTCGAACAAGGCCTGAGCGCGGCGATCGACCTGCTGGCCCCGGGCGGCCGGCTGGTCGTGATCAGCTTCCACTCGCTCGAGGACCGGATCGTCAAGACCTTCATCGCCCGCGAGAGCAAGCACGTGTTCGACCGCCGTGCCCCGTTCGCGGAACCGAAGGCGATGCGGCTGAACTCGCTCGGCCGCGTCAAGCCGGGCGACGACGAGGTGCGCGCCAACCCGCGCGCGCGTTCGGCGGTGATGCGCGTCGCCGAACGGACCGAGGTGGCGGCATGACGCGGCTCAACGTGTTGTTGCTGATCGCGCTGATCTGCAGCTCGGTCTACCTCGTCCACGTCTCGCACGAATCGCGCCGCTTGTTCGCCGAGCTCGACCGGGCGCGCAGCGAGGAGCGGCTGCTGGACAACGAGTTCGAGCGCCTGAAGTCCGACAAGCAGTCGCAGGCGACGCCGCTGCGGGTCGAGAAGACCGCGCGCGACAAGCTCGCGATGCGCACCGCGACGCCGGCCGTCACGCAGTACATCAGCCGCGCGCTCCCGGCGAGCGCGGCGGGGGAGGCCAAGTGAGCTGGCTCGACAAGATCAAGGGAGCCCCGTCGGGCAAGGCCGGCGGCGCGCGCCGCGGCAGCGTGCAGGCGCGCGGCACCGGCGCCAACGTGCGGGCTGTCACCTACTCGACCAGCCCGCTGCTGGCCTCGAAGACGCCGCCGTGGCGCTCCAAGTTCCTGGTCGCGGTGGTTGGCCTGAGCTTCTGCGGGCTGCTCGGTCGCGCGCTCTACGTGCAGGTGATCGGCACCGACTTCTTCCAGCGCCAGGGCGAGATCCGCTACGCCCGCACGCTCGAGCTGCCGGCCAGCCGCGGCCGCATCCTCGACCGAAACGGGCTGATCCTGGCGTCCAGCGTGCCGGCCGCGTCGCTGTGGGCCATCCCGAAGGACCTGGACGCCGATCCGGCGCAGCGCAAGCAGCTCGCGCGCCTGCTCGGCATGACGAGCAAGGAGCTCGCCGACAAGCTCGACGACAACCAGAACTTCGTCTGGCTGCGCCGCCAGGCCGAGGATCAGGTCGCCAAGGACGTGCTCGCGCTCGGCCTGAAGGGCGTGCACCAGGTGCGCGAGTACAAGCGCAAGTACCCGGAAGGCGAGGCCGCCACGCACGTCGTCGGCTTCACCAACGTGGAAGACCACGGCCAGGAAGGCATCGAGCTCGCGCACGAGAAGGACCTGTTCGGCCGCAACGGCACGCGCCGCGTCATCAAGGACCGGCTCGGCCGCGTGGTCGAGGACATCGGCGACAGCGTCGCGCCGGTCGACGGCCGCGACATCGACCTGAGCATCGACTCCAAGGTCCAGTTCTTCGCCTACCAGCGCATCCGCGACGCGGTCGCCGAGAACAAGGCCAAGGCCGGCAGCGTGGTCGTGCTCGACGCGCGCAGCGGCGAGGTGCTGGCGCTGGCCAACTTCCCGAGCTACACGCCGGGCGATCGCCGCAACCTGACCGGCGCGCAGCTGCGCAACCGCGCGCTGACCGACACCTTCGAGCCCGGCTCGACCGTCAAGCCCTTCATCGCCGCCTGGGCGCTGGAGACCAACCGCGTCAAGCCGGAGACGCTGATCCACACCGCGCCGGGGCGGGTCGCGATGGGCGGCTTCGTGATCAGCGACTCGCACCCCCATGGCGACCTGACGGTCTCGCAGGTGATCCAGAAATCGAGCAACATCGGCTCGATGCGGATGGGCCTGATGTTCCAGCCGCGCGAGATGTGGGAGCTCTACACCCAGGTCGGCTTCGGCCAGAAGCCGCAGCTCGGTTTCCCGGGCGCGGTGACGGGGCGGCTGCGGGCCTACAAGACCTGGCGTCCGGTCGAGCAGGCGACGATGAGCTACGGCTACGGCCTGTCGGCGTCGCTGTTCCAGATCGCCCACGCCTACACCGTGTTCGCGCACGACGGCGAGATGATCCCGGTCACGCTGACCAAGAGCACCGCCGTCGGCGAGGACGCGCGCGTCAGCGGCCTGCGCGTGATCTCCCCGCACACCGCGAAGACGGTGCGCGAGATGCTCGCGCTGGTCACGCTGCCCGGCGGCACCGCGCCGAAGGCGCAGACCATCGGCTACTCGGTCGGCGGCAAGTCGGGCACGGCGTACAAGCAGGAAGGCAAGGGCTACGCGGTCAAGAAGTACCGCTCGTGGTTCGTCGGCCTCGCGCCGATCAGCAACCCGCGCATCATCGTCGCGGTGATGGTCGACGAGCCGAGCAACGGCAAGTGGTATGGCGGCGACGTGGCCGCGCCGGTGTTCAGCGACCTGGTGCAGCAGACCCTGCGCACGCTGAACGTGCAGCCCGACCTGGACGTGAAGACCCAGATCATCGCGAAGGATGTGCCGGCCGAGGAGGAGAGCTTCTGATGGCACTGCGCGAACTCGCATCGGTGTCGGACGCGCTCGGCTGGTTCGCCGAGCGCGGCGTGCGTGCGCTCGCGATCGACAGCCGGCAGGTCGCGCCGGGCGATGCGTTCATCGCGTGGCCGGGCTATGCGGTCGACGGTCGGCAGTTCGTGCCGCAGGCGCTCGCCGGGGGCGCAAGCGCGTGCCTGGTCGAGGCCGAGGGCGCTGACGCATTCCACGGACTCGACCGCGCCGAAGTCGCCGCGCTGCACGGCCTGAAGGCCGCGACCGGGCCGCTCGCGAGCGCGTTCATGGGCACGCCGAGCGCGCGGCTCGACGTGGTCGCCGTGACCGGCACCAACGGCAAGACCTCGACCGCGTGGTGGGTGGCGCAGGCGCTGAGTTCGGTCGGTCGGCGCTGCGGCGTGATCGGCACGCTCGGTGTCGGCGAGCCGCCATCCCCGCTGCAAGCCGCCGCGATGACCTTCACCGGCATGACCACGCCCGGGCCGGTCACGGTGCAGGCCGGGTTCAAGCGTTTCGCCGATGCGGGCTTTGCGGCCTGCGCGATCGAGGCCACCTCGATCGGCCTGCAGGAGCAACGCCTGGCCGGCACGCAGATCGATGTCGCGCTGTTCACCAACCTGACGCAGGACCACCTCGACTACCACGGGTCGATGGACGCGTACCGCGACGCCAAGACCGCGCTGTTCGCCTGGCCCGGCCTGCGCGCCGCGGTCGTCAACATCGACGACGCACACGGCGCGCAGATCGCGCGCTCGCCGAGCGGCGGCGCGCTCGATCTGTGGACGTGCTCGGCGACCGGGCCCGCGCGACTGCGCGCCTCGAACGTCGGCTACGACGCCGGCGGCCTGTGCTTCGACCTGCGCGAGAACGACGCGACCGTCGCCGTGAGGACGCAGATGATCGGCAGCTACAACGCCGAGAACCTGCTGGTGACGATCGGCGGGCTGCGCGCCTGCGGCGTGTCGCTGGTCGACGCCGCGGCCGCGTGTGCGCTGCTGACGCCGGTGCCGGGGCGCATGCAGCGCGTCGCCTCCGACGCGGCCGGCCCGCAGGTCGTCGTCGACTACGCCCACACGCCCGATGCGCTGGAGAAGGCGCTGCTCGCGCTGCAGCCGTTCGCGGCCGAGCGCGGCGGGCTGCTGTGGTGCGTGTTCGGTTGCGGCGGCAACCGCGACGCGGGCAAGCGGCCGCTGATGGGCGCGCTGGCGCAGCGGCTCGCGCAGCAGGTCGTGATCACCAGCGACAACCCGCGCAACGAGGCGCCGGCCTTCATCCTGCTGCAGATCGTCGCCGGGCTGGCCGGCTCGCAGGAGCGCGTCAAGGTCATCGAGGACCGCCGCGCGGCGATCGCGCACGCCGTGCGCAACGCGGGGCCGCGCGACGTGATCCTGGTCGCCGGCAAGGGCCACGAGGACTATCAGGAGATCAAGGGCGTCAAGCACCACTTCTCGGATGTGGAAGAGGCGGGCGCCGCGCTGCGCGTGCGCCAAGGGGCCGCCGCATGATGACGCTTGCACAGGCCCACGCGCTGCTGCCGGCGTCGACGCTGGTCGGCTATGGCGCGACCGAAGTGCTGCGCGTGCACAGCGACACCCGCAGCCTGCAGTCGGGCGATCTGTTCGTCGCGCTCAGGGGCGAGAACTTCGACGCGCACGATTTCCTCGCGCAGGCGAAGGCGAGCGGTGCGGCGGCGGCGCTGGCCGAGCGCGGCCTGGCAGAAGCCGGGCTGCCGGGCCTGCAGGTCGCCGACACGCAAGCCGCGTTGACGGCCCTCGCGCACGCCTGGCGCCAGCGCTTCCACCTGCCGCTGATCGCGGTCACCGGCAGCAACGGCAAGACCACGGTCACGCAGATGATCGCGTCCATCCTGCGCGCCTGGCTCGGCGACGCGGCGTTCGCGACCGCCGGCAACCTGAACAACCACATCGGCGTGCCGCTGACGCTGCTGCGGCTGCGCCAGGACGACGTCGCGTGGCACCGCGCCGGCGTCGTCGAGCTCGGCATGAATCACCCCGGCGAGATCGCCGCGCTGGCCGCGCTGACCGCGCCGACCGTCGCGCTGGTCAACAACGCGCAGCGCGAACACCAGGAGTTCATGGCCAGCGTCGAGGCGGTCGCGCACGAGAACGGCGCGGTCATCGCGGCGCTCGGCGCGTCCGGCACCGCGGTGTTCCCGGCCGACGACGCGCATGCGCCGATCTGGCACGAACTCGCCGGCCACCGGCCGACGTTGACCTTTGCGCTGAGTGGCAAGGCCGATGTGACCTGCCATGCGGAGTGGGTGGGCGATCACTGGGCGTTGCTGTTGCAGACGCCGGCCGGCGCATCGACGGTCCAGTTGCTGGTCGCCGGCTGGCACAACGTCAAGAACGCGCTCGCGGCCACGGCCTGCGCGCTGGCCGCCGGGTGCACGCTCGAGGCGATCCGCCGCGGGCTCGAAGCCTTCGCGCCGGTGAAGGGCCGCTCGCAGGTCAAGCGCTTCCAGCGCGGCGGCCAGTCCGTCACGCTGATCGACGACACCTACAATGCCAACCCGGACTCGGTGCGGGCCGCGATCGAGGTGCTCGCGTCGCTGCCCGGCCCGCGCTGGCTGGTGCTCGGTGACATGGGCGAGGTCGGCGACGACGGCCCGGCGTTCCACACCGAGGTCGGCGCGTTCGCGAAGGCGCGCGGCATCGACGCGCTGTGGACCGTCGGCAGCGCCAGCACGCACGCCGCGGCCGCCTTTCCCGGCGCGCGCCATTTCGACGACATGCCGAGCCTGCTCGCCGCGCTGCCCCAGGCCCCGGCCTGCGCCGCGGTCGTCGTCAAGGGCTCGCGCTTCATGAAGACAGAACAGGTCGTGGCAGCGCTGCTCGCGGCCGGAGAAACCCATGCTGCTTAGCCTGGCCAATTGGCTGCAGACGCTGTCGCCGGAGTTCGGCTTCTTCCGCGTGTTCCAGTACCTGACCTTCCGCGCGGTGATGGCGGCGATGACCTCGATGCTGATCGGCCTGGCGTTCGGACCGTGGGTGATCGCGCGGCTCACGTCGCTGAAGATCGGCCAGCCGGTGCGCGCCTACGGCGTCGAATCGCACCTGGCGAAGAGCGGGACGCCGACAATGGGCGGCGTGCTCATCCTGATCGGCATCGGCGTCTCGACGCTGCTGTGGTTCGACTGGACCAACCGCTTCGTCTGGATCGTGATGCTGGTGACGGTCGGCTTCGGCGCAATCGGCTGGGTCGACGACTGGCGCAAGGTGGTGCAGAAGAACCCGGAGGGCATGCCCTCGGGCGAGAAGTATTTCTGGCAGTCGGTGATCGGCTTGGTCGCGGCGCTCTACCTCGCATTCTCGGTCAGCGAGACCTCGAACCTGCGCGTACTCGAACTCTTCATCCGCTGGGTGCAGAGCGGCTTCGCGAACGAGCTGCCGCCCAAGGCCGACCTGATGGTGCCGTTCTTCAAGACCATCAGCTACCCGCTCGGCGTGTTCGGCTTCATCGGCCTGACCTACTTCGTGATCGTCGGCGCGAGCAACGCGGTCAACCTGACCGACGGGCTCGACGGCCTGGCGATCATGCCGGTCGTGATGGTCGGCTCGGCGCTCGGCATCTTCGCGTACATCACCGGCAGTTCGGTCTACAGCAAGTACCTGCTGTTCCCGTACATCCCGGGCGCCGGCGAACTGCTGATCTTCTGCGCCGCGCTGGCCGGCGCCGGCCTGGCCTTCCTGTGGTTCAACACCCACCCGGCGCAGGTGTTCATGGGCGACGTGGGCGCGTTGTCTCTTGGAGGAGCGTTGGGCACGATCGCGGTGATCACGCGCCAGGAGATCGTGCTCGGGATCATGGGCGGCGTGTTCGTCGCCGAGGCGCTGTCGGTGATGCTGCAGGTGAGCTGGTTCAAGTACACCAAGAAGCGCTACGGCACCGGCCGGCGCATCCTGAAGATGGCACCGCTGCACCACCACTTCGAGAAATCGGGCTGGAAGGAAACGCAGGTCGTCGTCCGGTTCTGGATCGTCACGATGCTGCTGTGCCTGATCGGCCTGGCGAGCCTGAAACTTCGCTGAAGCCGCGCTGAAGATGGACTACCTCCAGGACACGACCGTTCTCGTGCTCGGCCTCGGCGAATCCGGCCTCGCGATGGCGCGCTGGTGCGCGCGCTTCGGTGCCGATGTGCGGGTCTGGGATTCGCGCGAGCAGCCGGCGAACGCCGCCGCGCTGGCCGAGCACGTGCCGTCCGCGCAGTGGGTGCGCGGCCCGTTGACCGACGCCGCGTTCACCGGCGTCAAGCTGGTGCTGAAGAGCCCCGGCCTGTCGCCGCAGGACGAGCGCATCGCCGCGCCGCTGAACCGCGCCGCCGACATGGGCGTGCCGGTGCAGGGGGAGATCGCGCTGTTCGCGCAGGCGCTTCAAGGGCTGAGGGCGGAACGCGGCTACGCGCCGAAGGTGATCGCGATCACCGGCACCAACGGCAAGACGACGACGACCGCGATGGCCGCGCAGCTGATCGCACGCACCGGCAAGCGCGTGGCGATGGCGGGCAACATCGGGCCGACGATGTTGCAGACGCTGGCCGATGCGCTGGATCTGGAGCCCATCCCGACGGTGCATCTCGTCGCCGACGCGCCGGCGCAGGCCGATGCCGACGACGTGACGCCCGAAGACATCGCGGACCTGCAGGCCCTCGACGGCGCCGCGGCGAACGATGGGGACGAGCCGGCCGACGACGCTGCGGCCGCTGCGCCGCCGCTGCCAGACGAGGACGCACCCGAGGCGATCGAACTCGCCCCGCCGCCACCTGCCGAGCCGGTGTTCGACGTGCTGCCCGAAGTCTGGGTGCTCGAGCTGTCCAGCTTCCAGCTCGACGAGGCCCGCGGCTTCGAGCCCAGCGCGGCCGCCGTGCTGAACATAACGCAGGACCATCTGGACTGGCACGGCTCGATGTCCCACTACATCGCGGCGAAGGCACGCGTGTTCGGCAAGCAGGCAGTGATGGTGATCAACCGCGACGACCCGATGGTCGAGGCGCTGGTACCGGCGCCCGAGATCGTCAAGAGCGCGAAAGGCAGGCGCGCGACGACCGTGGAGCGCCACGTGGTGCGCTTCGGCACCGGCGCGCCGACGCGGCCCGGCGATTTCGGCCTGATCGACGAGAACGGCATGACCTGGCTGGTGCGTGCCCGCGAGCTGGACGAGACGCTCAAGCGCAGCAAGGGCGGGAAGGGCGGAGGGCGAGGCGAAGAGCGTACCGAACCCGAAGAGCTGTCGATCCAGCGCCTGATGCCGGCCGACGCGCTGCGCGTGCGCGGCCGCCACAACGCTGCGAACGCGCTGGCCGCGCTCGCGCTCGCCACCGCGATCGGCTGCCCGCTCGCGCCGATGCTGCACGGCCTGCGCGAGTACACCGGCGAGCCGCACCGCGTGCAGTACATCGCTTCGCTCGACGGAGTCGACGCGTACGACGACAGCAAGGGCACGAACGTGGGCGCGACCGTCGCGGCGCTGAACGGCCTTGGCGCCGACAAGGCGCCGGCCAAGCTGGTCGTGATCCTCGGCGGCGACGGCAAGGGCCAGGACTTCGCGCCGCTGGTCGAGCCGGTGCGCCGCCACGCGCGCGCGGTCGCGACCATCGGCCGCGATGCCGCAACGATCGAGGCCGCGCTGGCCCATGCGGGCGTGCCGGTGCAGCGCCACGACACGCTGGAAGCAGCCACCCGCTGGTCGTTCGAGCGCGCCCATGCCGGCGACGCCGTTCTGCTGAGCCCTGCCTGCGCGAGCCTGGACATGTTCCGCAACTACGGGCATCGCGCCGAGGTGTTCGCGAACGAGGTCCACGCGATCGTCGCCGACCACGGAGGGCTGGCGGCATGAGCGCGGTGATGAAGGAATCGCCGTCGCTGCGCGAGCGATTCGGCGCGTTGCTGCGCCGGCGCAGCGAGGCCGGCGATGCGAAGCGCGAAGGCCGGCCGATTCCGGTGCGCGACTGGATCAACGTCGGCCAGACGGGCACGCCGGCGCGCCTGCTCGGCTTCGACCAGGCGCTGGTGACGGTGACGATCGCGCTGCTGGCGCTCGGTATCGTGATGGTCTACAGCGCGACCGTCGCGCTGCCCGACAGCCCGAAGTTCGCGCGCTACGCGTCGACGTATTTCATGTCGCGCCAGATCCTGTTCGTCGCGGTCTCGCTGTTCGCGGCGCTGGTCACGGTGCAGATCCCGGTCAGCTTCTGGGAGAAGGCGTCGCCGTGGATCTTCGTCGCGTCGCTGCTGCTGCTGATCGTCGTGCTGATCCCCGGGATCGGCAAGGGCGTCAACGGCGCGAAGCGCTGGATCCCGCTGGGGGTGCTGAACTTCCAGCCCTCCGAACTCGCGAAGGTCGCGATCGCGATGTACGCGGCGAGCTACATGATGCGGAAGATGGACATCAAGGAGAAGTTCGTCCGCGCGGTGGCGCCGATGGCGGTTGCGCTCGGTGTCATCGGCCTGCTGCTGCTGGCCGAGCCCGACATGGGTGCCTTCATGGTGATCGCGGTGATCGCGATGGGCATCCTGTTCCTCGGCGGCGTCAACGGGCGGATGTTCTTCCTGAGCATCGGCGTGCTGGTCGGCGCGTTCGTGCTGATGATCATCAGCAGCCCGTGGCGTGCCGAGCGCATCCTGGCGTTCCTGAACCCGTGGGACCCGAAGTACGCGATGGGCAAGGGCTACCAGCTGACCCATTCGCTGATCGCGCTCGGCCGCGGCGAGATCTTCGGCCAGGGCCTGGGCGGGAGTGTCGAGAAGCTGCACTACCTGCCGGAGGCCCACACCGACTTCATGCTCGCCGTCATCGGCGAGGAGCTCGGCTTCATCGGCGTGGCCTGCGTGATATTCGCGTTCTTCTGGATCTCCCGCCGGCTGTTCCACATCGGCCGCCAGGCGATCGCGCTCGACCGCGTGTTCGCCGGCCTGTACGCGCAGGGCATCGGCATCTGGATGGGCGGGCAGGCCTTCATCAACATGGGCGTGAACCTCGGGATCCTGCCGACCAAAGGCCTGACGCTGCCGCTGATGAGCTATGGCGGCTCGGCCATCGTGATGAACGTGGTCGCGCTCGCGATCGTGCTGCGGATCGACATCGAGAACCGGCACCTGATGCGGGGTGGTCGCGCATGAAGCACTTGCTCGTGATGGCGGCGGGGACAGGCGGACACGTGATCCCCGGGCTCGCGGTCGCGCGCGAGATGCAGGCGCGCGGCTGGAGCGTCAGCTGGCTCGGCACGCCGGCCGGCATGGAGAACAAGCTCGTGCCGCCCACCGGCATCCCGATCGACACGATCGCGTTTTCGGGCCTGCGCGGCAAGGGGTTGATGCACACGCTGACCGGCGGCTTCCGGCTGCTCGGCGCGTTCTGGAGCTGCCTGCGGATCATCCGCGCGCGCCGGACGACCGCGGTGCTCGGCATGGGCGGCTATGTCTGTTTTCCCGGCGGGCTGATGGCCTCGCTGCTGGGCAAGCCGCTGGTGCTGGTCAACGCCGACGCCTCGCTGCTGATGAGCAACCGTGCGCTGCTGCCGGTCGCCGATGCGGTCGCGTTCGGGTTCGACGGCGATGCTGCGCACCGCACGAAACATGCGGTCGTCACCGGCAACCCGGTGCGTGCCGAGATCGAGGCCCTGCCGGCGCCGGCGCAACGCTACGCGAATCGCCAGGGCGCATTGCGCGTGCTGGTGGTCGGCGGCAGCCTCGGCGCGCGCGCACTCAACGAATGCGTGCCGCAGGCGCTGGCACTGCTCGACGCGGCGCAGCGCCCGATGGTCACGCACCAGACGGGGCAGGCCAACCTGGCGAGCGTGCAGGCGGCGTACGCCGGGGTGGAGGTTGCCGCGCAGGTGCTGCCCTTCATCGACGACATGGCGGCGCAGCTCGCCGATTGCGACCTGATCGTCTGCCGCGCCGGCGCGGTGACGGTCAGCGAGCTGTGCGCCGCCGGCGTGCCGGCGGTGCTGGTGCCGCTGATCGTCAGCACCACCTCGCACCAGCGCGACAACGCGCAGTGGCTGGCCGCGCAGGGCGCGGGCATCCACTTGCCGCAGAGCGAACTGTCGCCGCGCAAGCTGGCCGATCTGCTGTCGACGCTGACGCGCGAGGCGCTGTTGACGATGGCGACCAAGGCGCGTGCGCTGGCGAAGCCGAAAGCCGCGGCGCGCGTCGCGGATCAGATCGAAGGGTTGGTGCCCGCATGAAGCACGCCGTCAAACACATCCACTTCGTCGGGGTGGGCGGCGCCGGCATGAGCGGCATTGCCGAGATCCTGCACAACCTCGGCTACGTCGTCTCCGGCTCGGACCAGCACGAGAGCGGCACGACGCAGCGGCTGGCATCGCTGGGCATCCGCATCGCGATCGGCCATGCGGCGGAGAACATCGCCGGCGCCGAAGCGGTGGTCACATCGACAGCCGTCGGCGCCAGCAACCCCGAGGTGCTCGCCGCACGCGCGAGGCGCGTGCCGGTCGTGCCGCGCGCGGTGATGCTGGCGGAACTGATGCGACTGAAGTCCGGCATCGCGATCGCCGGCACGCACGGCAAGACGACGACCACCTCGCTGGTCACCAGCGTGCTCGCCGAAGCCGGCGTCGATCCCACCTTCGTGATCGGCGGCAAGCTGAACGCGGCGGGCGCGAACTCGCGCCTCGGCTCGGGCGACTACATCGTCGTCGAAGCGGACGAATCGGACGCCTCGTTCCTGAACCTGCTGCCGGTGATGGCGGTCGTCACGAACATCGACGCCGACCACATGGACACCTACGGCCACGACTTCGCGAAGCTGAAGTCGGCCTTCGTCGAGTTCATCCACCGCATGCCGTTCTACGGCGCGGCAATCCTGTGCAGCGACGACGCCGGCGTGCGCTCGATCATGCCGATGATCTCGCGCCCGGTCGTGACCTACGGCTTCGGCGAGGACGCGATGGTGCGGGCGGTCGACGTCGAGGCGCATGCCGGCACGATGCAGTTCACGGTGCGTCGCCGCAACGGCGTGCAGATGCCGGACCTGCGCGTGACGCTGAACCTGCCCGGTGACCACAACGTGCTGAACGCGCTGGCCGCGATCGCGGTGGCCACCGAGCTCGAACTGCCCGATGCACCGGTCGTCAAGGGCCTGGCCGAGTTCACCGGTGTCGGCCGGCGCTTCCAGCGCTACGGCGAGCAGCCGAGCAGTGACGGCGGCGCGTTCACGCTGATCGACGACTACGGCCACCATCCGGTGGAGATGGCCGCGACGCTCGCCGCCGCGCGCGGCGCGTTTCCGGGCCGCCGGCTGGTGCTGGCGTTCCAGCCGCACCGCTACACACGGACGCGCGACTGCTTCGAGGACTTCGTCAAGGTGCTCGGCACTGCCGATCTGGTGCTGCTGTCCGAGGTCTACGCCGCCGGCGAGGCGCCGATCGTCGCGGCCGATGGCCGGGCGCTGGCGCGCGCGCTGCGCGTGGTCGGCAAGGTCGATCCGGTGTTCGTGGACGACATCGGCCTGATGGCAAGCGCCGTGCTCGAGCAGGCCCGGGACGGTGATGTCGTGATCGCGATGGGCGCCGGTTCGATCGGATCGATCGCGGCTCAGGTGGCCGACGCAGCAGGGGATCGCTCGTGAGCGAGCGCGCCTCGCCGGCACATCACGAATACGGCGTGCTCGACGGCTGGCGCGGCATCAGCATCGCGCTGGTGCTGCTCGGCCACCTGTTTCCGCTCAGCCCCAAGGCCTGGCAGATGAACGAGGCCGTGGCGGCCAGCGGCATGGCGCTGTTCTTCACGTTGTCGGGCTTCCTGATCACGACCTTCCTGCTGCGCGACCAGAACATCGCCGTGTTCCTCATCCGTCGATTCTTCCGGATCGTGCCGCTGGCCTGGGTGTTCAGTGCGATCACGCTCGCGATCGTCGGCACGGACCTGGCGCACTGGGCCGCGCACTTCTTGTTCTATGCCAACAACCCGCCGTTCTTCTTGCTCGATCCGACCGCGCACCTGTGGAGCCTGTGCGTGGAGGTCCAGTTCTATCTGGGCATCGCATTGATCGTCGGTCTGCTGGGCAAACGCGGGCTGATGCTGATTCCGGTGCTGTGTCTGGTGGTCACCGTCCTGCGCGTCGTCGATGGGGTGCACGTCTCGATCGTGACCTGGTATCGCGTCGACGAGATCCTCGCGGGCGGCATCCTGGCACTCGGGCTGCACAGCGGTCGGCGCCCGCCATCCTTCCTGGTGACCTGGCCGATCACCCTCGTGCTCGCCGCCCTGCTGCTCGCTTCTGCCCACCCGCTGGGCGGATCGATCAGCTACTTGCGGCCTTACCTGGCCGCCACGCTCGTCGGCACCACGCTGTTCAATCCGAACACGGTATTGGGGCGCGCCTTGCTGTGTGCGCCGCTCGCGTACCTGGCCAAGCTCTCCTATGCGCTGTACGTCATCCACGGCGGTCTGACGTCCACCTGGCTGGCCAGCGGCGACACGCTCGTCAAGTACCTGAAGCGGCCGCTGATGTTGGCGGTGACGTTCGGTCTCGCCCACCTGTCGACGACGCAACTGGAGGCGCGCTGCATCGCACTCGGCAAGACCCTGTCGGACCGCGTGCGCGTGCGCCAGAGGAAAGGAATCGCATGAACACCGCCGCAAACCTCGGCAAGGTCGCCGTGCCTGACCTTGGAAAGGTCGCTGTGCTCCTCGGCGGCACCTCGGCCGAGCGCGAGATCTCGCTGATGTCGGGCAACGGCGTGCTGGCCGCGCTGCGTTCGAAAGGCGTCGACGCGCACCCGTTCGATCCGGCCGAGCGCGAGCTCGTCGAACTGAAGCGCGACGGCTTCGCGCGCTGCTTCATCGCGCTGCACGGCCGCCACGGCGAGGACGGCTCGCTGCAGGGCGCGCTGGAGCTGCTCGGCATCCCGTACACCGGCTCGGGCGTGCTCGCGTCGGCTATCGCGATGGACAAGGTGATGACCAAGCGCGTCTGGCTCGCCGAGGGCCTGCCGACGCCGCGCTACGTGTGGCTCGCGCCCGAACAGCGCGGCCGCGAGCGGGTGCGCACGGTGCCCGACGAACTGGGCCTGCCGCTGATCGTGAAGCCGCCGCGCGAGGGCTCGTCGATCGGCATCACCAAGGTCGCCGGCTATTCGCAGATGCAGGGCGCGGTCGAACTCGCCGCGCAGTACGACGCCGACGTGCTGTGCGAGGAGTTCATCGAGGGCGAGGAAGTGACCTGCCCGGTGCTCGGCCACGGCGAGGCGGCGCACGCGCTGCCGGTCGTCAAGATCGTCGCGCCCGAGGGCGCGTACGACTACCAGAACAAGTACTTCACCGACGTCGTCGACTACCGCGTGCCGAGCGGCCTGCCCGAGGCCGAGGAGCGCGAGATCCAGCGCGTCGTCGTGCAGGCCTACCGCACGCTCGGCTGCCGCGGCTGGGGCCGCGCGGACCTGATGATCCGCGCCAGCGACCGCAAGGCCTTCCTGCTCGAGATGAACACCTCGCCGGGCATGACCTCGCATTCGCTGGTGCCGAAGTCGGCCGCGGCTGCCGGGTTGAGCTACGAAGACCTGTGCGTACAGATCCTCTCGACCGCGGCGCTGGACGCCACCCGCTGAACGACCGATGGCCACCCTCACCACGCCCGTCCCGCTGCCGGCCGACATCCGGCTGATGAACGTGACCGCCGCTGCGCTGGCCACCTTCGGCGTGGTGGCGCTCGTGGCAGTCGCGGTGCTGTGGGCGGCGCACCGGCCGGTGTTCGCGGTGCGCAGCATCCGCGTCGACGGCGACCTGGCGCACAACAGTGCGCTGACGATCCGCGCGAATGCGGCCCCCAAGCTGGCGGGCAACTTCTTCACGATGGACCTGGCGGCCGGGCGGCGCGCGTTCGAGTCGGTCCCGTGGGTGCGGCAGGCGGTCGTGCGGCGCGTCTGGCCGAACCGGCTCTCGGTCCAGCTCGAGGAGCACAAGCCGGCCGCGTTCTGGATCGGCGGCGCGAATGCCGACGAGGCGAGCGACAAGATGGTCAACACCCACGGCGAGGTGTTCGAGGCCAACCTCGGCGACGTCGAGGACGACGCGCTGCCGACGCTGCGCGGCCCCGACGGTTCGTCGGCGCGGATGCTGAAGATGATCGGCCGGCTGCAGCCCGAGTTCGCCGCGATGGACGCGCGGATCGAGACGCTCGAACTGTCCGGCCGCGGCTCGTGGAAGGTGGAGCTGGACACCGGTGCCGAGGTGGAACTCGGCCGCGGCAGCGAGGACGAGGTGATCGCCCGCACGCGCAGCTTCATCGCCACGCTGCCCGAGGTGCGCAACCGGTACGCGCAGCATCCGCTGCTGTACGCCGATCTGCGCCACAACGACGGCTATGCGGTGCGCCTGAAGGGCATTTCGACGTCGGTCGAAGCGGCCAAGAAGAAATAAACGGGGAAAAAATACATGGCCAAGGAATACAAGGATCTGGTGGTCGGCCTCGACATCGGCACCGCGAAGATCATGGTGGTCGTCGCCGAGGTGATGCCGGGCGGCGAGCTGCGCATCGCCGGCCTGGGCAGCGCGCCGACGCACGGCCTGAAGCGCGGCGTGGTCGTCAACATCGACGCGACCGTGCAGTCGATCCAGCAGGCGCTGAAGGAGGCCGAGATGATGGCCGACTGCAAGATCACGCGGGTCTACACCGGCATCACCGGCAGCCACATCCGCGGCCAGAACTCGACCGGCATGGTGATCGTGCGCGACAAGGAAGTGACGCCGGTCGACGTGGCGCGCGTGGTCGAGACCGCGAAGGCAATCAACATCCCGAACGACCAGCGGCTGCTGCTGGTCGAGCCGCAGGAGTTCGTGATCGACGGCCACGAAGTGAAGGAGCCGATCGGCATGAGCGGCGGGCGGCTCGAGGTCAAGGTGCACATCGTCACCGGCGCGCAGAGCGCGGCCGAGAACATCGTCAAGTGCGTGCGGCGCTGCGGGCTCGAGGTCGACCAGCTGGTGCTGAACCCGAGTGCGTCCAGCCATGCCGTGCTGACCGACGACGAGAAGGACCTGGGCGTGGCCCTCGTCGACATCGGCGCCGGCACCACCGACGTGGCGATCTTCACCGACGGCGCGATCCGCCACACCGCGGTGATCCCGATCGCCGGCGACCTGATCACCAGCGACATCGCGATGGCGCTGCGCACGCCGACCAAGGACGCCGAGGAGATCAAGGTCGAGTACGGCGTGGCCAAGCAGCTGCTGGCCGACCCGAGCGAGCAGCTCGAAGTGCCGGGCCTCGGCGACCGCGCGCCGCGCATGCTGAGCCGCCAGGCGCTGGCCGGCGTGATCGAGCCGCGGATCGAGGAGATCTATTCGCTGGTGCACCAGGTGATCCGCGAGAGCGGCTACGAGGAGCTGCTGTCCAGCGGCATCGTGATCACCGGCGGCGCGGCGGTGATGCCGGGCATGGTCGAGCTCGGGGAGGACATCTTTCTCAAACCCGTGCGCAAGGGCGTGCCGACCTACCACGGCGCGCTGTACGACATGGTCAGCAACCCGCGCTCGGCGACGGTGATGGGCTTGCTGGAAGAAGCGCGGATCGGCCGCTCGCGCGGTCAGCGCGCGGCGCAGCAGGCCGGGTCGGTGAAGACCCTGTTCGGCCGGCTGAAGGACTGGTTCCTGGGCAATTTCTAACCAAGAGGCGAACGACGATGAAGCACCTCCACTCGTTGCTGCACGTTCAATCCGCCCATGGCCTGGCGCCGCCGCGCGCCGGACCTCGACGACAAGAAGAACGAGAGTGACGAAGACGCAAGACTGATTTCTGGATACACGGCAACTGCACTTAAGGATTGGAGAATCAAATGGCCATCGAAATGATTGAAGAGTTCAGCATGGGCACGCAGATCAAGGTGATCGGCGTCGGCGGCGGCGGCGGCAACGCGGTCGACCACATGATCGCGCAGGGCGTTCAGGGCGTGCAGTTCGTTTGCGCGAACACCGACGCGCAGGCGCTCAACCGCTCGGCGGCGCACGACCTGATCCAGCTCGGCACCACGGGCCTGGGCGCCGGCGCGAAGCCGGAATGCGGCAAGGCCGCGGCGGAAGAAGCGGTCGACCGCATCCGCCAGGCGATCGAGGGCTCGCACATGCTGTTCATCACCGCCGGCATGGGCGGCGGCACCGGCACCGGCGCCGCGCCGGTGATCGCGCGGGTCGCCAAGGAAATGGGCATCCTGACGGTCGGCGTCGTCACCAAGCCGTTCGAGTTCGAAGGCAACCGCCGGATGAAGGCGGCCGATTCGGGCCTGGCCGAGCTCGAAGCCAATGTCGACTCGCTGATCGTGATCCTGAACGACAAGCTGCTCGACGTGCTGGGCGACGACATCACCCAGGACCAGGCCTTCGCGCACGCCAACGACGTGCTGAAGAACGCGGTCGGCGGCATCAGCGACATCATCCACATGCCGGGTCTGGTCAACGTCGACTTCGAGGACGTGAAGACGGTGATGAGCGAGCCGGGCAAGGCGATGATGGGCACGGCCCAGGCCTCGGGCCCGGACCGCGCGATCAAGGCGGCCGAGGCGGCCGTCGCCTGCCCGTTGCTCGAGGGCATCGACCTGTCGGGTGCGCGCGGCGTGCTGGTGTTGATCGCGGCGAACCGCAACACCTTCAAGCTGGCCGAGAGCCGCAATGCGATGAACACGATCCGCCGCTACGCGGCCGACGACGCGCACGTGATCTACGGCACTGCCTACGACGAGAGCCTGGGCGACCAGCTGCGCGTCACCGTGATCGCCACCGGCCTGTCGCCGGCACGCCGCCAGCAGACGCCGATCAGCGTGGTCCACAGCATGCCGGCGCAGCGCACCGGCACGCACGACCTGCCGATCCTGCAAAGCGCCGTCGCGACCCAGCAGACGGCCTCGCCGCACCACGACTACAGCGCCCTGACGACGCCGAGCGTCTGGCGCAACGGCCGCACCGCGGCCGCGAAGGTCGATGCGCTGGCGAGCAACGGCATGGACGAAATCGAGATCCCGGCGTTCCTGCGCAAGCAAGCCGATTGAAGTGCCGGGGCCAGCATCCGCCGTGCCGACTAAAATCGTGCGGATGCTGGCCCAACGCACTCTCAAGTCCCTGACCCGCGCGGTCGGCGTGGGGCTGCACGGCGGGCAACGCGTGGAACTCACGCTGCGCCCCGCGGCGGCGGACACCGGGATCGTGTTCCGCCGGGTCGATCTGGCGCAGCCGGTGGATATCCGCGTCAACGCGCTGTGGATCACCGACACCCGCATGGCGACCACGCTGTCGGCCGGCGGAGATCCCGGGGCGCCGAAGGTCAAGACGATCGAGCACCTGCTGTCGGCCTGTTCGGGGCTGGGCATCGACAACCTGATCGTCGACATCAACGGCGAAGAGGTGCCGATCCTCGACGGCTCGGCGGCGAGCTTCGTGTTCCTGCTGCAGAACGCCGGCATCGAACTGCAGGACGCGCCGAAGCGTTTCCTGCGCATCCTGAAGCCGGTCGAAGTGCGCGAGGGCACCGGCCCGCAGCTGAAGTGGGCGCGGCTCGAGCCGTTCGAGGGCTACAAGCTCACGTTCGAGATCGACTTCGACCACCCGGCCGTCGACCAGCAGGGCCAGCGCGTCAGCTTCGACATGGGCTCGGGCCGCTACAAGCAGGAGATCGCGCGCGCCCGCACGCTCGGGTTCACGAAGGACGTGGAGATGATGCGCGCCCGCGGCCTGGCGCTGGGCGGCAGCATGGACAACGCGCTCGTGATCGACGACTACAAGGTTCTGAACGGCGACGGCCTGCGCTACGACGACGAGGTCGTCAAGCACAAGATGCTCGACGCGATCGGCGACATGCTCGTGATCGGCCACCCGCTGATCGCGGCCTACTCTGCGTTCCGCGCCGGTCACGACCTGAACAACAAGCTGCTGCGCGCGGTGCTGGCCGATCCGGCCAGCCACGAGATCGTCAGCTTCGACGACGCGAGCAAGGCGCCGGCCGGTATGGCCGAGCTCGCCCCCGCGTGGTGAGACGACCCGCCGCTTTCCGATGCTGATTTTTCGCTGGATCGTATTGCTGCTGCTGGCCGCGGGGCTGGTGAGCCTGGCCATGTTCGTCGGCACCGGGCAGGTGCGCTACAAGGTGTTCGCGCTGCGCATCGTCAAGTGGACGGTGATCGCAGCGCTCGGTTTCTTTGCGGTGCTCATCCTCGAGCGCCTGGCGATGATGGTGTGATGGCGACGGAGAGGCGAGGGGATGACGATCTTCCGGTGGGTCATCGGCGTGATCGCGGCGTTGCTGGCGAGCGGTGCACTGATCAGCTTCGTGCTGTTCATCGCGTTCGACATCAATGTCTGGCTCGATCGCGCCCGCACGCTGCGGCGCGGCGTCTACATGGCGCTGTTGCTGTGGTTCAACGTCGAGGTCTGGGGCCGCGTGATCTGGACGCTGGTCACCTGGTGAGGCCCAAGAACGCCATCACGCGGGGCAGGTAGCGGGCATAGTCGCTGATGGCGTGGTCGCCACCCTCGATCAGCTCGAGCGCGCAACCCACGTAGCGCCCGGTCATCTCGACCCAGCTGAGCACCTCGTCGCCCTGGGCGATGACCGCGTGGTAGCGCGCCATCCGCGTCAGCGACTCCGGTGCGATCGCGCGCAGTTCGGCGATGAACTCCGGTCGGAAGAAGAAGCGCTCTTCGCTGTGCCAGGCGGTGGTTTCGCCGATGTACTTCGCGAGATCGCGGGCCGGATCGACGGCCGGGTTCAGCAGCGCGGCGCGCCAGCCGAGCCGCTCGGCGACCGCGGTCGCGTAGAAGCCGCCCAGCGAGCTGCCGATCACGCCGGACGTCTCGGCCGGCCAGGCGCCGACCCGGTCGAGCACCAGCGCCATCGCGTCACGCGGTGAAGGTGGCAACTGCGGGCACCACCACTCGACCTGCGGATGATGTTGCGCCACCCAGGCCGCCGTCAGCCGCGCCTTCGCGGACTGCGGCGACGAGCGGAAGCCGTGCAGGTACAGCAGGTGCGTGACCGGCACCACCACGGTCGATTCAGCGCGCCGCGCCCAGCGCGTCCAGCAGCTTCTGGTGAATGCCGCCGAACCCGCCGTTGCTCATGCACAGCAAGTGATCGCCGGGCCGCGCGGCCGCGACGACGCGCTTGACCAGCTCGTCGATCGTGTCGCAGACGACCGCCTGCTTCCCCATGGGCGCAAGCGCCTGCGTGGCATCCCAGCCCAGGCCGCCACTGTGGCAGTAGGCGAGGTCGGCTTCTTCGAGCGACCACGGCAGCTGCGCCTTCATCGCGCCGAGCTTCATCGTGTTCGAGCGCGGCTCGAACACCGCGAGGATGCGTTGCGCGCCGACCTTGCGGCGCAGCCCGTTCACGGTGGTGCGGATCGCGGTCGGGTGGTGCGCGAAGTCGTCGTAGACCTTGACGCCGCCCGCTTCGCCGCGCAGCTCCAGCCGGCGCCGCACGTTCTCGAAACTCGCGAGCGCCTTGGCGGCCACCTCGGGCGAGACACCGACATGCTCGGCCGCGCCGATCGCGGCCAGCGCGTTGAGCTGGTTGTGCTCGCCGAGCAGCGACCACTCGACTCGCGCGATCTTCAGGCTCCCGCGCAGCACGTCGAACGCGTGCGGCTCGCCGCGGGCGCGCAGTGCGCCGGGCGCCTCCTTGCGCGCGCCGAAGCGGGTCACCTCGCTCCAGCAGCCCATCGCCAGCACGCGCTGCAGGCTCTCCTCGCGGGAGTTGACGACCAGCCGGCCTTTCGCGGGCACCGTGCGCACGAGATGGTGGAACTGGCGCTCGATCGCCGCCAGGTCGTCGAAGATGTCGGCGTGGTCGAATTCCAGGTTGTTCAGGATCGCGGTGCGCGGCCGGTAGTGCACGAACTTGCTGCGCTTGTCGAAGAACGCGGTGTCGTACTCGTCGGCTTCGATCACGAACGGCGCACCCGGTCCGACCTGGCCGAGGCGAGCGGACACGCCGAAGTTCAGCGGCACGCCGCCCACCAGGAAGCCGGGTTGCAGCCCGGCCTTCTCCAGCGCCCACGCCAGCATCGAGGTGGTCGTGGTCTTGCCGTGGGTGCCGGCGACAGCCAGCACATGGCGGCCCTGCAGCACGTGCTCGGCGAGCCACTGCGGGCCGCTGGTGTACGGCAGGCCGGTGTCGAGGATCGCCTCCATCAGCGGGTTGCCGCGCGCGATCACGTTGCCGATCACGAACAGGTCGGGCTGGAACGACAGCTGTTCGGCGCCGTAGCCCTCGACCAGCTCGATGCCGAGGGCGCGCAGCTGATCGCTCATCGGCGGGTAGACGCCGGCATCGCAGCCGGTGACGGTGTGGCCGCCTTCGCGAGCCAGCGCGGCCAGGCCACCCATGAAGGTGCCGCAGATGCCGAGGATGTGAATGTGCATTGGGGGATTCTAGGGAAGGGTCGAGACGCGCCCGACGCATGCAGAATCGGTGCCCATGTCGTCCTGGATCGCCAGCAACCCGATCGTCTACCCGGCGCTGGAGGTCGTGCACATCACCGGCATCGCGCTGCTGGTCGGCAGCCTCGTGCTTCTGGAGCTGCGGGTCTGGGGATCGGCGCGGGCGCTGCCGGTTCCCGCGCTCGCGCGGCTGGCGTTGACGGTGTCGATGTGCGGCTTCGGATTGGCGGTGTTCAGCGGCGCGCTGATGTTCTCGAGCCAGGCGGCCGAGCTGATCGCCAACCGCGCGTTCGTGATCAAGATGGGCGTGCTGACGCTGGCCGGCGCCAACGCCGGCCTGTTCCATGCGCGCGACGGGCTGACGCGGCTCGACGGCATCGCCCGCGCGCAGACCGCACTCTCGCTGGGGCTTTGGCTCGCGGTCATCATCTGCGGGCGCTGGATCGCCTACCGCTGAAGGAGCACCTCACCATGCAACGACGCATCGTTCTCGGCCTCGGCGCGCTCGCGCTGGCGCCACGCGCCTTCGCGCATCACGGCTGGAGCAGCTTCGACCAGGACCGCCCGATCTGGCTCGAAGGCAAGGTCGTGAAGGTCGCCTGGCGCAACCCGCATGCCGAACTCGAGATCGAGCTGCCCGCCGATCTGAGGTTGCCTGCCGATCTGGCGCAACGTGCGGTGCCGCCGCAATCGGCCGCGGTCGACGGACCCGGCCTGCTCAAGCGCGCGGTGCTGCCGACCCGGCGCGACAGGCGCTGGGAGATCGAACTCGCGCCGCTGACCCGCATGGAGGCCTGGAAGGTGCCCGAGATCAAGGTCGGCGAGTCGGTCTCGGTGCTCGGCTTCACGACGGTCGGCGAGAAGGGCGACGCGGTCGTGCGCGCCGAGTACCTGTTCGCCGGCGGCAAGGTCTACGGCCTGCGCTCGTCGCCGGCCTAGCCGGCGACCTCGATCCCGAACCACGCCGCGCTGTACGCGGCAGCGGCCTCCAGCGAAGCGAGCACCGCGACGCTGCGCGACTGCCACGCCGGCTCCGGCGGCTTGAGGTCCGGCACGACGACGACGCCGAGCCCGGCGGCGAGCGCGGCCAGCGCGCCGTGGCCCGAGTCCTCGAACGCGAGCGTCGTCGGCGCGGCCGCGCCGAGCCGCGTGACGGCGAGCAGGTAGATGTCCGGCGCCGGCTTGCCGCGGGCGACCTCGTCGCCGCCGCAGACGGCCTGGAAGAAGTCGAGCAGATCGGCGCGCGCGAGCCGTCGCTCGATCTCCGCGCGGTGCGTGGACGACGCGACGGCGCGCGGGATGCGTGCGTCGCGCAATGCCTGCAGCAATCGCCGGACGCCGGGCTTGACGTCGAACGGCCGCTCGCCGAAGCGCTCCGCCAGCAACCGCTCGACGCGCCGGTGCGCATCGGCCAGCACCGTGTCGTCGCCAAAGATCGCGCGCAGCCGCAGCGCGCTGTCGCGGTGGTTGCGGCCGATCAGGTCGAGGTAGGCGGCCGGCGTCAGCGCCACGCCGGCGTCGGCGGCCACCTGCATCCAGGCATCGCGCACCGGCCGCTCGGAGTCGAGCAGCAGGCCGTCCATGTCGAACACGGCCGCGGCGTACGCGGCGGTGGTGCCACCCACCGCGTCAGCGCAGCGCGCGGAAGGCGTCGAGCGCGGCGGCGGCGGCGGCGCGCAGGTCGTCGGGCGTGTGCGCGCTGCTGACGAAGCCGGCCTCGTACATCGCCGGCGCGAAGTACACGCCGCGGTCCAGCATCGCGTGAAAGAAGCGGTTGAAGAATTCCTTGTCGGTCGCCATGACGGCCGCGTAGGTCGTCGGCAGCTCGCTCGCGAAGAAGAAGCCGAACATGCCGCCTTCGCAATCGCCGACCATCGGCACGCCGGCCTCGCGGGCGCTGGCGAGCAGGCCGTCGAGCGCGCTGCGCGTGCTGGCCGAGAGCGCGTCGAAGTAGCCGGGCTTCCGGATCTCGCGCAAGGTGGCCAGCCCGCAGGCCGTCGCGATCGGGTTGCCCGACAGCGTGCCGGCCTGGTAGACCGGCCCGAGCGGCGCGAGTTGCTGCATCACCGCACGCTTGGCGCCGAACGCGGCCAGCGGCATGCCGCCGCCGATGACCTTGCCGAACACGCTGATGTCCGGCTCGAAGCCGGGGATCGCCGCAGCAAAGATCGACTGCGCGCCGCCGAGCGCGACGCGGAAGCCGGTCATCACCTCGTCGAACACCAGCATCGCGCCGTGCTGCGTGCACAGCTCGCGCAGGCGCTTCATGAAGGGCACGCTGGCGCGGACGAAGTTCATGTTGCCGGCGATCGGCTCGATCATCACGCAGGCGATGCCGTCGCCGTGGAGCGCAAACGCCTCTTCGATCTGCGCGACGTTGTTGTATTCGAGGACAAGGGTGTGCTGCACCACCTCGGCCGGTACGCCCGCGCTGGTCGGGTGGCCGAAGGTCGCCAGGCCCGAGCCGGCCTTGACGAGCAGCGCGTCGGCATGGCCGTGGTAGCAGCCCTCGAACTTGATGATCTTGCTGCGTCCGGTGGCGCCGCGCGCGAGCCGCAGCGCGCTCATCGCCGCCTCGGTGCCGGAGCTGACGAGCCGCACCTGGTCCATGCTCGGCACCAGGCTCAGGATTTCCTCGGCGAGCTCGACTTCGCGCTCGGTCGGCGCGCCGAACGAGAAGCCGTCGACGGCGGCCTTCTGCACCGCCTCGAGCACCGCCGGGTGGCGGTGGCCGAGGATCATCGGACCCCAGGAGCCGATGTAGTCGATGTAGCGGGTGCCTTCGGCGTCGAAGATGTACGGCCCCTGCGCGCGCGCGATGAAACGCGGCGTGCCACCGACGGCGCGGAAGGCGCGCACCGGCGAGTTGACGCCGCCGGGGATGACGATCTGAGCGCGCTCGAACAGCGCGGCGTTGGTGGTCGGTTTCATCCGGTCAGTGGACATGGCGAGAGGTCTTCGGCGGGGTGTCGTCGTCGGGCGCGGCATCGTCGGCGGCAGGCGCCGCGTCGCCCGCTTCCTCGTCGTCTTCGCCGGGTGGCAGCGCCCAGAAGAAGCGGTCGGGGATCACGTTGCCCATGCCGGGGCGGAAGCCTGCATCCAGCGCCTGGTCGAGGAACGCGAGTGCCTCGCCGACCGCGGCGGTCAGTTCCGCGCCCGAGGCCAGCAGCGCCGCAAGCGCCGCGGCGAGCGTGTCGCCGGCGCCGACGAACGCGACCTCGAAGCGCTCGAACTTCTCGCCGGTGATCGCGCCCTGCGCGGAGGCGAGAACGTTGTCCATGTACTGGTCGGGCAGCGGCACGCTGGTGACCAGCACATAGCGGGTGCCGTGTTCGGCGGCGGCGACGGCCAGCTCGCGCGGCGACGCCGGGCGTTCGTTGTCCCACTCCGGCAGCAGGAAGTCGGTCAGCGTCTGGTGGCTGCCGACCAGCACTTCGGTCTGCGGCAGCACCAGCTCGCGGAAGGCGTCGAGGTAGCTCTGCTGCTCGTCCTCCTCGATCCACGACAGGTTGGGCATGTAGGCCACCAGCGGCACGTCGGGGTAGTCGGACAGGATCTCGGCGACCGTGCTGACGCCCTCGGTCGAGCCCAGGAAGCCGACTTTCCAGGCGGCGATCGTCACGTCCTCGAGGATGCTGCGGGCCTGCTCGGCGACCACGTCGGCGTCGATCGCGTGATGGTCGAAGACCTCGTGAGTGTCGCGCATCACGATGCCGGTGACGACCGGCAGGGCGTGCGCCCCCATGGCCGCGATGGTCGCGACGTCGCCGGCCATGCCGCCGGCACCGCTCGGGTCGCTGGCGTTGAAGCTCATCACGCAGGCGGGGGCGGCCTGCTCGGTTTCGACGTCGGCGGGGGTCTCGGGAAGGGGGGAGTCAGCGGTCATCGAAGGGGCCCGAGCGCGTTGGGAAGGAGGGCGGCGAAACAAGTCGTAACTGACCCTGGCCGAACCTCTAGACGAACGTGAGGTATGTTGCGTATGTGCCTACAAACACTTGAATTTCTGGCAATGGCGATGGCTACAATCTGTCTGCATTGTAGTGAAGCGAATCGCCCCGTCAGGCCGAGCGAACAAAGTGACCGAACCCAAAACCTGGATGTGCCTCATCTGCGGCTGGATCTACGACGAGGCGGCCGGCGATCCCGAGCATGACATCGCTCCAGGCACCCGTTGGGAAGCCGTGCCGATGAACTGGACCTGCCCCGAATGCGGCGCCCGCAAGGAAGATTTCGAGATGGTCCAGATCTGAGCTTCAGGTCCGGACAGCGCCGCCGATAAGACCGCTCTGCGGGCCCGCGGCGGACATCCTTTCGCCGAGCCGATCGCGTCGTTGAGGAGAATGCTTGTTGAGCAATCAGGGCCCCGCCGATCCCCCCGGCGTCACGGTGCTGGTCATCGATGACAGCAACACCATCCGACGCAGCGCGGAAATTTTCCTGAAGCAGGGCGGCTACAGCGTGCTGCTGGCCGAAGACGGCTTCGACGCGCTGGCCAAGGTCAACGACCACGATCCCGACCTGATCTTCTGCGACATCCTGATGCCGCGCCTCGACGGGTACCAGACCTGCGCGATCATCAAGCGCAACGCCAAGTTCGCGACCGTGCCGGTGATCATGCTGTCGTCCAAGGACGGGCTGTTCGACAAGGCGCGCGGGCGCATGGTCGGCTCCGAGGCCTATCTCACCAAACCTTTCACCAAAGACCAGCTCCTGCAAGCGGTCGAGCAGCACCGGCGCCCGGGCTGACGAGGACAGAACATGACGATTCAGAAGATCCTGCTGGTGGATGACTCGAAGACGGAACTGCACTACCTGACCGACCTGCTGGTCAAGCGCGGCTACGCGGTTCGCACCGCCGAGAACGGCGAGGAGGCGATGCGCCGCCTCGGCGAGGAAAAGCCCGATCTGATCCTGATGGACGTGGTGATGCCCGGTCAGAACGGCTTCCAGCTCACCCGCGCGATCACCCGCGACCCGCGCTTCACCGGCGTGCCGGTGATCATGTGCACGAGCAAGAACCAGGAGACCGACAAGGTCTGGGGCATGCGCCAGGGCGCACGGGACTACATCGTCAAGCCGGTCAACGCCGAGGAACTCGTGGCCAAGATCCACGCGTTCGATTGACACGCAGCCGCTGAATGGCCAACAAGCAAGCCCTTCGCGATCTCCAGGCCCGGCTGGCCGAGCGCTTGCAGGCGGCACGCACGCAGGTGCGCGGCCAGTCCTGGCTGGCGATCGAATGCAGCGGACGCGGCTTCCTGCTGCCGCTGCGCGAGGCCGGCGAGATCTTCGCGCTCACGCCGATCCTGCCGGTGCCGTACAGCCACCGCTGGTTCCTGGGGGTCGCGAACCTGCGCGGGCACCTGCACGGCGTGGTCGACCTGGCCGGCTTCCTCGGCATCAAGACGCACGAGGCCGGACGCGAGCAGTCGCGGCTGGTCGGCTTCAACGCGGCGCTGGACATCAACTGCGTGCTGATGGTGGACAAGCTGTCCGGCCTGCGCAGCGACGACGAACTGACTCCCGAGCCGCAGGACGACGCGGTCGCGCGGCCGGCGTTCGCCGGCGCGGTGCTGCGCGATGCGAATGGCCGGCTCTGGCAGGAGCTGAACCTGGCGGCGCTGGTGGGCGATGAGGCATTCCTGAAGATCGTGGGCTGAGCGTCGCGGGCGCTCGGACCGGAACAAGAGACGCGAGAGGGCGACATGAGCTTCCTAGACAAGATCACGGGGCGGGGTCCGAAGGACGAGGTCGCGACGACGCGCGCGCAGGCCAGTCCGTTTGGCGACACGCTGACGCCGCAGGGCGCGCGCCTGGCGGCGGCCGGCGCGGGCGCCGCGCCCGATTCCGGCCTCGCGTACGGCGCGCCGTCCCAGCCTGCGGGCGAGCCCGACACCTCGATCATCTCGGCCGCCGCACCGTCCGAGATGCCCGATTTCGTCGAGACCCGGCTGCAGGACGGTGACGCCGCTCCCGCCGCCGGCACCGGCATGCCGCTGATCGGCCGCCGGCCGGTCGCCGAGCAGCAGCGCATCCTGTTCGGCCTGGCCGGCCTCGGCCTGGTCGGGCTGATCCTGATGACGGTGCTGTCGCTGCTCGCCGCGAACCGGGGCTCGGCGCAGGTCGCGGCCAGCGGGCAGGCGCTGATGCAGTCGCAGCGCCTGGCCAAGTCGGTCTCGCAGGCGTTGATCGGCAGCTCGGCCGCGTTCCCCGAAGTGAAGGACAGCGCCGACGTGCTGGTGCGCAACGTGCGCGCACTGCGCACCGGGGACGGCGCGATCGCCGCCGCACCGGCCGGCGTCCAGGACGCGATCGAGCCACTGCTGCCGCTGATCGACAAGGCCGAGAAGAGCGCCAAGACCGTGCTCGACCAGCAGAAGGTGCTGACCCAGGTCGGCCAGGCGCTGCGCGCGATCAACCGCCAGTCGTCCGACCTGCTCGAGAGCGCCGAGACCGTGTCGTCGCTGAAGCTGCAGCAGGACGCCTCGCCGGCCGAGCTGTCGGCGGTCGGCCAGCTGGTGATGCTGACGCAGCGCATCGGCAAGTCGGCCAACGAATTCCTGACGATGGAGGGCGTGAGCCCCGAGGCCGTGTTCCTGCTCGGCAAGGACCTGAACTCGTTCCGCGAGTTGGGCCAGGGCCTGATCGACGGCAACGCCGAGCTGCGCCTGCCGGCCACCAAGGACCCGCAGACCAAGGAGCGGCTGGCCGCGCTGATGAAGCAGTACGAACTGACCCGCACCCAGGCCAGCGCGATCCTCGGCAACCTGCAGGGCCTGGTGTCCGCGCGCGAGGCGCAGGCCAGCATCGTGGCCGACAGCGAACCGCTGCGCAAAGGGCTGGAAGTGGTGCAGGAGCGCCTGGGTCGCGAGACCGGCTTCGGCGGGCTGAGCCTGGTGCTCTTGCTGCTGTCGGCGATCCTGCTGCTGCTCGGCGGTGCCGGGCTGCTGCGGCTGTACGTCAGCGGCCAGGCGGAACGCGCGGCCGCCTCCGAGGGCCAGCGCCACGCGGCCGAACGCGAGCAGCAGGAAGCCAAGCGCGTCAACGATGCCAACCAGGCGGCGATTCTGCGCTTGATGAACGAGCTGCAGGCAGTCGCGGAAGGCGACCTGACCCAGCAGGCGACCGTGACCGAGGACATCACCGGCGCGATCGCCGACTCGGTGAACTACACCGTGGAAGAACTGCGCACGCTGGTCTCGCAGGTGCAGGGCACGGTCGGCCGCGTGACCGACACGACCCAGCAGGTCGAGGCCACCTCGACCGAGCTGCTGGCGGCGTCTTCGGAGCAGCTGCGCGAGATCCGCGACACCGGCGAATCGGTGCTGCAGATGGCGGGCCGAATCAACGACGTGTCCGGCCAGGCGCAGGAGACCGCTGCGGTCGCGCGGCAGTCGCTCGAGGCCGCCGAATCGGGCCTGCGCGCGGTGCAGAACACGATCGGCGGCATGAACTCGATCCGCGACCAGATCCAGGAAACCTCGAAGCGCATCAAGCGCCTGGGCGAATCGTCGCAGGAGATCGGCGAGATCACCGAACTCATCTCGGACATCACCGAGCAGACCAACGTGCTGGCGCTGAACGCGGCGATCCAGGCGGCCTCCGCCGGCGAGGCGGGTCGCGGCTTCTCGGTCGTGGCCGAGGAAGTGCAGCGGCTCGCGGAACGCTCCGGTGACGCGACGCGCCAGATCGCCGCGCTGGTCAAGACGATTCAGACCGACACGCAGGACGCGGTCGGCGCGATGGAGCGCAGTACCCAGGGCGTGGTCGAAGGCACGCGCCTGACCGACGCGGCCGGCACGGCGCTCGGCGAGATCGACCGGGTGTCGCGCCAGCTATCCGAACTGATCGCGGCGATCTCGAACCAGGCGCTCAGCGAAGCGCAGTCGGCCAACGTGGTGGCGGCGAACATCCAGCACATCTTCGCGGTGACCGAGCAGACCGGCGAAGGCACGCGCTCGACCGCGCAGATGGTGCGCGAGCTGTCCCGCACCGCCGAGGAACTGAAACAGTCGGTGGCACGGTTCAAGATCGAGTGATTCCGGTCGAAGCCTGCACACCTCCATCAAGAGCGACACGATGACCTCGACGACCGACACGCGCAGCGATGACCTGAGTGCCCTGGCCTGGGTCCACGAGGAGCTGCGCCGGTCGCTGGACGCGGCGCACAAGTCGCTGCGCCGCTTCGTCAAGGAGACCGACGCGCTCGCCAGCTCCGACCTCGACGCGGTCGACCCGGCGGTGCTGCGCCATGCGCGCTCGCAGATCCACCAGGGCGTCGGCGCGCTCGAGCTCGTCGGCCAGCCGGCGGCCGCTCTGGTGCTGCGCGCCAGCGAGGCGCTGGTGCAGCGCTTCGTTGCCAAGCCGCACAAGCTCAGCGCGGTCGTCGTCGACGACATCGAACGCGCGTCGTTCGCGCTGCTCGATTACCTGAGCCGGCTGCTGGCCGGCAAGCCGGTCTCGACGCTGTCGCTGTTCCCGCAGTACCGTGCCGTCCAGGAGGCCGCTGGCGCCGACCGCGTGCACCCGGCCGACCTGTGGTCGGTCGACTGGCAATGGCGCGACCTGCCCGACGACCCGTCGATCGTCGCGCTGCCGCACGACGCGGCCACGCAGGCCCTGATCGAAGCGCAGCTGCTGCCGCTGATGCGCGCCACCGACCCGGCGCCGAATGCCGCCCGCATGAGCGAGATCAGTGCCGGCCTGGGCGCCGGCGCGACGCAGAGCCACATCGCGACGTTGTGGAAGCTGGCCGCGGCCGTGTTCGAGGCGCAGGCCCACGGGCTGCTCGGCTTCGACGTGTTCAGCAAGCGGGTCGCCTCCCGGCTGCTCGCGCAGTTCCGCATCATCGCGCGCGGCGATGGCGAGGTGTCCGAGCGCCTGGCGCAGGACCTGCTGTTCTTCTGCGCCCAGAGCGCGTCGCCGGGCGACGGCCGCCACGCACCGCGCCTGGCCGCCGTGCGCCTGGCCTACGGTCTGGTCCATCACGTGCCGACCGACTACGCGCTGAGCGTGCTCGGCCGCTTCGACCCGGCCGTGCTCGCGCAGGCCAAGAAGCGCGTCGTCGCGGCGAAGGACGCCTGGTCCGGCGTCGCCGGCGGCGAGATGCACCGCATGACCGGGCTGTCCGAGCAGTTCGCGCTGGTCGGCGAGTCGCTGAAGCGGCTGTTCCCGCTCGGCGACCTGTTCGCTGCCGAACTCCAGCATGCGGTTGCGCAGACCCAGCAGAGCAACGGCCCGCCCGCGGCCCCGCTGGCGATGGAGGTCGCGACCAGCCTGCTGTACGTGGAGGCGGCGCTCGACGATGTCGACTTCGACCACCCCGAGCAGGCGCAGCGTGTGCAGCGCCTCGCGGACCGCCTCGCCGCGGTGCGCCAGGGCCAGGCGCCCGAGCCGCTCGAAGGCTGGATGGAAGAGCTGTACCGCCGCGTCTCCGACCGCCAGACCATGGGCAGCGTGGTGCAGGAGCTGCGCGCCAGCCTGTCCGAGGCGGAGAAGGCGATCGACCATTACTTCCGCGCGCCCGACCAGCGCCAGGTGCTGATCCCGGTGCCGAACCAGCTCGCCGCGATGCGTGGCGTGCTGTCGGTGCTCGGGATGGACCACGCGTCGGCCGCGCTGCTGCGCATGCGCGACGAGATCGACACGCTGGCCTCGAGCGAGGCCACCGCCGACCCCGCCGCGCAGACGGCGCTGTTCGATCGCCTGGCCGGCAACCTCGGTGCGCTCGGCTTCCTGATCGACATGCTCAGCGTGCAGCCGCAGATGGCGAAGTCGCTGTTCCGCTACGACGCGCAGACCGACGTGCTCGGCCCGGTGATGGGCCGCGACGCCGAGGTGCACGCGCCGGCCGCCGCGCGCGGCCCGCAGTCGGCGCCGCCGGTCGAACAGCGGCTGATCGAGCAGGCGCAGTTGCTGGCGTTCAGCTCGGTCCGCCAGGACGTGCCGCTGGAAGAGGTCACGCGCGATCTCGAGCGCCTGTCGCACGAGGCGAATGCGGCCGACCAGCCGGCGCTCGCGGCCACCGTGGCCAGGGCCCAGCAGGCGTTCGAGCGCAGCGACGACCCGGCCGGCGTGGCGGCCGCGCGCGACGAGCTGTCGGAGGCGCTGGTCGACTTCGTCGCGACCGCGTCCGACCCGGTCGGGCTCGCGCCCGAGGTGGCGGCCGACCGCGGCCGCGTCAGCGAGCCGATGCGGCTCGACTTCGGCCTGTCCACCGGCAGCGCCCAGCTGGCGCAGGACAACGAGATGCGCGAGGTCTTCCTCGAGGAGGCCAACGAGGTGCTGACCGCGGCCCGCGAGGCCAGCGCCGGCCTCGTCGAGGCGCCGGAAGACCTGGGTCTGAGCACGACCCTGCGGCGCGCCTTCCACACCCTGAAGGGCAGCTCGCGCATGGTCGGGCTGAAGGACTTCGGCGAGGCGGCCTGGGCCTGCGAACAGGTCTACAACGCCCACCTGGCCAGCCAGGCAGCCGCCCCGTCGCCGCTGCTCGCGTTCACCGACTGGAGCCTCGACTACCTCGCCGGCTGGATCGACGACATCACCCAGGGCCGCAGCGGCCTGCACCACAGCGCCGCGGTGATCGAGTCGGCCCGGCTGCTGAACGAGGCGCCGCCGGACGTGCTCGAATCGCAGTCCCTGCACGCGCCGCTCGACCTGCTCGACGGCCTGCCGAGCGCGGCCGACCTCGACTTGTCCCCGCCCCCGGCGCCGGCGCCGGCACCGGCGCCGGACCTGCCGATGCCCGACCTGAGCTTCGAACTGGATCTGGGCGGGTTCGAGACCGCGGCACCCGTCGTGCCGGCCCTGCCACCGGCCGACCCCGAGCCGAGCCGTTCGGCGCCGCTCGACCTGACCGCCGACGCGTTGCACCACCCGTTCGACGCCGAGCCGACCGAGCCGCTGCCGCTGCCCGAGACCGTCGAAGCCACCGACGAATTCGCGCCCGAGCTGATGGACCTGGAGCTCGACTTCGGGCCGCTCGAGACGCGGCCGCTCGTGGAGCCGTTGACCCGCTCCGGCGTCGACCTCGACCTCGCGCTCGACGCGCCGGCCCCCGCGCCGGAACCGGAGCTGGAGCCAGTCGCCGTGGCAGCGACGCCCGAACCCGAACCTTCGGTACGCGCCGACCTGGAGGACGAGCAGGTCAAGGTCGTCGGCCCGTTGCGCATCGGCATCCCGCTGTTCAACATCTACCTGAACGAAGCCGACGAACTCTCGCGCCGGCTCGGCACCGAGCTGGCCGAATGGGCGATGGAGCTGCACCGCCCGATCGGCGAGACGCCGGTGGCGCTCGCCCATTCGCTGGCCGGCAGCTCGGCGACGGTCGGCTTCACCGACCTGTCCCAGCTCGCGCGTTCGCTGGAGCATGCGCAGGCCCGCTCGCACGCGATCGGCCACGGGACGCCCGAGGAGGCGCGGCTGTTCGTCGACGTGTCCGACGAGATCCGTCGCCTGCTGCACCAGTTCGCCGCCGGCTTCCTGAAGGAGCCGTCGCCCGAACTCGTGGCACGGCTCGCGGCCCATGAGCTGAGTTCGGCACGCCGCCTGGAGGAATCGGCCGCCGCGGCCGAGGCGCAGGTCGAAACCGACAGCGTGCCCGCCGACCCGCCCGCGCCGGTGGCCCACGCCTTGCCCGCCGAACCGGCCGATCCTGCCAACGCGCCGACCTCCGATTCGGTGTTCGGGCGGTTCGAGACCTTCGGCGTCGCCGAGCTCAAGCCGCTGGGCGAGCTGCCGACCGAGGCGCCGCACCGCGCGTCGGTGAGCGCGCTGGTCGACAGCGACGACACGATCGACGCGGTGGACGCGATCGACGACGAGCTGTTCCCGATCTTCGCGGAAGAGGCCGAGGAACTGCTGCCGCAGCTGGCGAGCCGGCTGCGCGACTGGACCCGCAAGCCCGCCGACCTGGCCCACCCCGCCGCATGCATGCGCACGCTGCACACGCTGAAGGGTGGGGCGCGCCTGGCCGGCGCGATGCGCCTGGGCGAGATGGCGCACCACCTGGAGACGCGCATCGAGCGCGTGCTCGCGCAGCCCGCGGTGCAGCTCGAGGACGTCGACTCGCTGCAGGCCTACGGCGACACGCTCGCCCAGACCTTCGACGCGCTGCGCGCCGGCGGGGCCGCCCCCGAAGCGATCGAACGCACGGCGGATGTCGCGCCGCCACCTGCGGAAGCGCCGGTCTCGGAACTCGCGGTACTGCTCGAAGTGGCGCCGCCGCCGACCTACGAATCGGGTTGGGCCCCGTTGCCCGTCGCCGCGCCGAGCTCGACGTTCGGCCCGCTGTCGGAGATCGACGTCGCCGGCAGCGGCTTCGACGAACCGGTGCCGCTGCCGCCCGCCGAGCCGTTGCCGTTGGCGCAGGAGCTGGCGCAGGCCGAGGCGAGCGCACTCGAGGAACCGCGCGCGGTCGAGCCCGAGGCCGACGCGCGGGCGTCGGAATCGGCTGCTGTCGACCCCGCGCCGCCGGTGCCGTTGGCCGAGATCGACTGGTCGCGTTTCCCGCTGACCGAGCCGGCGCAGCGCCAGGCGCCCGAGCGGGCGCTGATCGCGCAGTCGGCGGTCCGGGTGCGCGCGCCGCTGCTCGACCGGCTGGTGAACCAGGCCGGCGAGGTCAGCATCACGCGCTCGCGGATCGAGACCGGGGTGGCGCAGATCAAGACGTCGCTGGCCGACCTGACCGAGAACCTGGAACGCCTGCGCGCGCAGTTGCGCGACATCGAGTTCCACGGCGAGGTGCAGATGAGCTCGCGGCTCGAGGCCGCGAAGGCGGCGGCGCAGTCGTTCGACCCGCTGGAGTTCGACCGCTTCACCCGCTTCCAGGAGCTGACGCGGATGATGGCCGAATCGGTCAACGACGTCGCGACGGTCCAGCGGACGCTCCAGCGCTCGCTCGAGGTGACGGAGGACGAGCTGGTCGCCCAGGCCCGCATGACGCGCGAGCTGCAGGACGACCTGCTGCGCACCCGCATGGTCGAGTTCGAGGGCCTGTCGGACCGCCTGTACCGCGTCGTGCGCCAGGCCGCGAAGGAGACCGGCAAGTCGGTGCGGCTGGACATCGTCGGCGGCCGCGTCGAGGTCGACCGCGGCGTGCTCGACCGGATGACCGGGTCGTTCGAGCACCTGCTGCGCAACAGCGTCGGCCACGGCATCGAGACGCCCGAGGTGCGCAAGGCGGCCGGCAAGGACCCGAGCGGCACGATCATCGTCGCGCTCTCGCAGGAGGGCAACGAAGTCGGCGTCGAGTTTCGCGACGACGGCGCGGGCCTGAACCTGCCGCGCATCCGCGAGAAGGGGCGCGCGCTCGGCCTGCTCGATCCGAACGCCGAACCGACCGACGCCGAGCTGGCCAACCTGATCTTCGCGCCGGGCTTCTCGACCGCCGACACGGTGACCGAGCTGTCCGGCCGCGGCGTCGGCATGGACGTGGTGCGTGCCGAGGTCAACGCGATGGGCGGCCGGATCGAGACCGCGACCGCGGCCGGCCAGGGCACCTCGTTCAAGATGATCCTGCCGCTGACGACGGCGGTCACGCAGGTCGTGATGCTGCGCTGCGGCGATACCCACGTCGCCGTGCCCTCGACGCTGGTCGAACTCGTGCGCCGCGCCACGCCGGCCGAGGTCGAGGCCGCCTATGCCAGCGGCTCGTTCGCGACCGCCGAACGGCCACTGCCGTTCTTCTGGCTCGGCGCGCTGCTGCAGATCAGCGCGCGTCCGGGCGACAGCGAAGCGCGCACCCGTCCGGTCGTGATCATCCGCAGCGCGCAGCAGCGCATCGCGCTGCACGTCGACGAAGTGCTGGGCAACCAGGAAGTCGTGGTCAAGAACCTGGGGCCGCAGCTGTCGCGGCTGCCGGGCCTGGCCGGCATCACGCTGCTGGCGTCTGGCGCGGTCGCGCTGATCTACAACCCGGTCGCGCTGGCCACGCTGTACGGCGAGGCCGCCCGCGAGGCGACGCGCGCCGCGATGATGCAGGCGCCGCAGCCGCACGACGCCGTGCCCGCGGCCGACGCGCCAGCCGCCGTGGCCGAGGCGCCGCTGGTGATGGTGGTGGACGATTCGCTGACCGTGCGCCGCGTGACGCAGCGCCTGCTGCTGCGCGAGGGCTATCGCGTCGTGCTGGCCAAGGACGGGCTGGATGCGCTCGAACGCCTGGCCGAGAACGTGCCGCAGATCGTGCTGTCGGACATCGAGATGCCGCGGATGGACGGCTTCGACCTGGTGCGCAACATGCGGGCCGATGCCCGTCTGCGTGACCTGCCGGTGATCATGATCACCTCGCGGATCGCGCAGAAGCATCGCGATTACGCGGCCGAGTTGGGCGTCGACCACTACCTGGGCAAGCCGTATTCGGAAGAAGACCTGCTGGCGTTGATCGCGCGCTACACACGCAATCGCGTCGCGGCTCCGGTATGAGCGCCGCCCCGGGCCCGTTAAAAGGATAGGAAAACTATCGGCCGACGCCAATCTATCGCGCAAGTCGTCCTGGCGCCGATCAACGAAACCGCTTCGTGAACTCGCGGATGACCCCGATGATGCGGGCGCTGCCCAGCGGCTTGATCGGATAGCGCGGGTTCAGCGGCTTCAGGAAGTATTCGCCGCCATCGCGCACCAGTTGCTTGAACGTGGTCTGGTTCTCGGTGTTGAGCGCGATCACGTAATCGCCGGCCTGGGCCGTCATTTCGGGCTCGACGATCACGATCGAGCCGTCCGGGAACGAATCGCCCGAGTGGCTGGCCATGCTGTCGCCGTGGACCCGCAATGCGTAGGTGTGGCGCTTCACCGGCACGGACACCGGCACGGTGTCGTAGTGCGGGGTCAGCTTGAAGTTGTCGATGACCGTGTAGTTGCCGGCTTCCACTTCGGACACGAGCGGCACCTCGCCGCGGACCGCGAAGGTCTGGCCGACGTTGGAGCCGCCCGAGACGAGTTCGGCGATCGACACGCCCAACAGTTCGGCCACGCGCGGCTGATTGGTCCGCTTCGGCGCGGTGCCGCCGGACTTCTCCCACTGCTGCACGGCGCCACGCGTGACACCGACCGCGTCGGCGAATTGTTGTTCGCTCAAGCCCAGGCGCTGCCGGCCTTCGCGGATAAGTCGATGAATGCTCACTGCCGGCGAGCCTACGGTGTCCGACAGATAGAAAAATACTCGTTGCTAGCGATTCTTTCCAGTATTTCAGCCGTCAACGCTCGCTCTTCACGATGCCATACCGCTCGAGCGTTTGCGCGCGGGCCGCCTCGTGGTCGACCACCGGCAGCGGATAGTCGCGGCCGAGCGTGATCCCCGCGGCTTGCAGATCGGCCGAGCGCGCGAGCCAGGGCGCGTGGATGAGCGCGTCCGGCAGCGCCGCCAGTTGCGGCAGGTAGCGTCGGATGAACTGGCCGCGCGGATCGAATCGCTTGCTCTGGGTGATCGGGTTGAAGATGCGGAAGTAGGGTTGCGCGTCGCATCCGGTCGACGCCGCCCATTGCCAGCCGCCGTTGTTGGCCGCCAGGTCGAAGTCGTTCAGCTTCAGCGCGAAATAGGCCTCGCCGCGGCGCCAGTCCAGGCCCAAATCCTTGCTCAGGAAGCTCGCGACGATCATGCGCAGCCGGTTGTGCATGTAGCCGGTGCGGTTGATCTGCGCCATCGCGGCGTCGACCAGCGGGTAGCCGGTGCGGCCTTCGCACCAGGCGGCGAAGCGCGCATCGGCCTGCGGTCCGTCGGCCCAGCGGATGCGGTCGTACTCGGGCTTGAAGCTGGCGCCGACGACGCGCGGGTGGTGGTGCAGGATCTGGTGGTAGAAGTCGCGCCAGATCAGCTCGGAGAGCCAGACCGCAGCGCCGCCGGCCGGCTGCTGCTCGATGCGCGCGCAGGCCGCCGCGGCCAGTTCGCGGATCGACACGGTGCCGAAGCGCAGGTGCACGGACAGGTAGCTCGGCCCCTTGACGGCCGGGAAGTCGCGCGCCTCGCCGTAGTCGTCGATGCGGGTCAGGAAGTCGGCGAGCAACGTGCGGCCCCCGGCCGTGCCGGTCGGAATCGCCAGATCGTGCAGGTTGGTGCGCGCGAAGCCGAGCGTCTCGAGCGACGACAGCGCCGTCGACATCCCACGCGGTGGTGCGGCGAGCCGCGCGGCGTGGCGCTCGACCGGGTAGGACTTGACGAAGAACGGTTCCAGCCGTTTCAGCCACGCGTTCTTGTACGGCGTGAACACGGTGTACGGCGAGCCGGACTGCGTTAAGACCTCGCTGCGCTCGAATATCACGTGATCCTTGCCGGTGTGAAGCGCGACGCCGGCCTCGGCCAGCGCGGCCTTGACCGCCGCGTCGCGCCGCAGCGCGTCGGGCTCGTCGTCGTGGTTGGCGTAGACCGCCTGCACGTCGAGCTCGCCGGCCAGCCGCACGACTTCGTCGAGCGCCGGCCCGTGGCGCACCAGCAGGCGCCCGCCGAGCGCGCCCAGGGACTCGTCGAGCGCGACGACGCTGTCGTGAATGAACTCGACTCGGCGGTCGGCGCGCGGCAGCGGATCGAGGATCGCGGTGTCGAAGACGAACAGGCACCACACCTGCTCGGCCTCGCGCAGCGCGTGGTACAGCGCGGCGTGATCGTGGGCGCGCAGGTCGCGCCGGAACCAGACCAGGGCTCGCTTCAAGGGGCTTGGCATCGCGCGAGTCTGCCTGAAGGGCCGGGCGGTCTAAAATTCGACCATGGCACGCGCACCGGTCGACTTCACCAACCAGTTCCTGATCGCGATGCCCGCACACGAGGGCACGTTCGCCGGCACGGTGATCTACATGTGCGAGCACACCGAGAAGGGTGCGCTCGGGCTGGTGATCAACAAGCCGATCGACATCAAGCTCAAGAACCTGTTCGAGAAGGTCGACCTCTCGCTCGACCGCGAGGACCTGGCCGAGGTGCCGGTCTACTTCGGCGGCCCGGTGCAGACCGAGCGCGGCTTCGTGCTGCACGAGCGGCTGGGCGGCAGCGAAGGCGAGGGCGGCCACTACAACTCGTCGCTGCAGATCGCCGGCGGCCTCGAGATGACGACCAGCAAGGACGTGCTGGAGGCGCTTTCCAACGGCGCGGGCCCGAAGAAGATCCTGGTGACGCTGGGCTACAGCGGCTGGGGTGCCGGGCAGCTCGAGGACGAGATGAGCCGCAACAGCTGGATCAACGTCGGCGCCGAGCCGGCCATCATCTTCGACACGCCGGTCGAGCAGCGCTACGACAAGGCGCTGTCGCTGCTGGGCATCGACGCGAACATGCTGAGCGGGGAGGCGGGGCACGCATGATGGGCTCGGCGAGCACGATGCCACCCGCCACGCCCGTCCTTTCCTATCTCGCTTTCGATTTCGGCACCCGGCGTGTCGGCGTCGCCACCGGCAGCACCCTGACCCGCAGCGCGCAGCCGCTGCGCACGATCGCGGCCGAGGGCGATGCGCGCTTCGCGGCGATCGGGCGCGTGATCGACGAGTGGCAGCCCAGTGCGCTGGTGGTCGGCGTGCCGTTCCACCCCGACGGCGCGCCGCACGACAATACCGAGCGCGCGCGGCGCTTCGCCCGCCAGCTGCAGGGTCGCTTCAAGCTGCCCGTGCACGAGGTGGACGAGCGCTACACCACGACCGAGGCCGCCAGCGACGGCGCGCGCGACCTCGACGCGGCGTCCGCCGCGATCATCCTGAACCAGTTCCTGAGTGGATTGCCATGAGCAGCCTGAACCTCGATGCCGAAGCGCTGTACGCCGACCTGCTGGCCGGCGTGCGCCTGCTGTTGCAGCCCGACACCCTGCTCGTCGGCATCTGGTCCGGCGGTGCCTGGCTGGCCGAGCGGCTGCAGCGCGACCTGGACCGTCCCGGCGAGCACGGCGTGATCTCCAGCGCGCTGCACCGCGACGATTTCGGCTCGCGCGGCCTGACCGCCGGCGCCGACCACACCAAGCTGCCGTTCGACGTGAACGGGAAACCGATCCTGTTGGTCGACGACGTGCTCTACACCGGCCGGACGATCCGCGCGGTCATCAACGAGCTGTACGACTTCGGCCGGCCCGCGAGCGTGACCCTGGCGGTGCTGGTCGACCGCGGCGGACGCGAGCTGCCGATCGCCGCGGCGGTGTCGGCAGCGCGCATCACGCTGCCGAAGGGGCACAAGCTGTCGCTGACGAAGGACGAGGCCGGCCGCTTCAGTTTCGACATCAAGGAAGGCCTGTGATGCTCAGTCGACGCAACCCGCAACTCAACGCGCACGGCGAGCTGATCCACCTGCTCTCGATCGAGGGCCTGCCGCGGGCGGTGCTCCACCACATCCTCGACACCGCCGGTACGTTTCTGAGCGTCAACGACCGCGAGGTCAAGAAGGTGCCGCTGCTGCGCGGCAAGAGCGTGTTCAACCTGTTCTTCGAGAACAGCACGCGCACCCGCACCACCTTCGAGATCGCGGCCAAGCGCCTCAGCGCCGACGTGATCAACCTCGACATCGCGCGCTCCAGCGCCGCCAAGGGCGAGAGTCTGCTCGACACGATCGCCAACCTGTCGGCGATGCACGCCGACATGTTCGTCGTGCGCCACAGCGAGAGCGGGGCGCCGTACCTGATCGCCCAGCACTGCGCCCCGCACGTGCACGTCGTCAATGCCGGCGACGGCCGGCATCAGCACCCGACGCAGGGGCTGCTCGACATGTACACGATCCGCCACTACAAGCAGGACTTCACCCAGCTCACCGTGGCGATCGTCGGCGACATCGTGCACTCGCGCGTCGCCCGCTCCGACATCCACGCGCTGACCACGCTCGGCGTGCCCGAGATCCGCGCGGTCGGCCCGAAGACGCTGGTGCCGGGCGACCTGAAGGACATGGGCGTGCGCGTCTGCCACGACATGGCCGAGGGCATCCGCGGCGCCGACGTGATCATCATGCTGCGCCTGCAGAACGAACGCATGAGCGGCGCGATGCTGCCCAGCGCCGCCGAGTTCTTCAAGAGCTATGGCCTGACCCCGGCGCGCCTGGCGCTCGCCAGGCCCGACGCCATCGTGATGCACCCCGGGCCGATCAACCGCGGCGTCGAGATCGATTCCGATGTCGCCGACGGCGTGCAGAGCGTGATCCTGCCGCAGGTCACCTTCGGCATCGCGGTGCGGATGGCGGTCATGTCGATCATTGCCGGAAACAACGCATGAAGATCCTTGTGAAAGGCGGTCGCCTCGTCGATCCTGCATCCGGCCACGATGCGGTCGGCGACCTCGCGATCGCGGCCGGGCGCATCGTCGCGTTCGGCAGTGTCAGCAGCGAGTTCGAACCGGACCGCACGATCGACGCGACCGGTCTGGTGGTCGCGCCCGGCCTCGTCGACCTGGCCGCGCGGCTGCGCGAGCCGGGCCACGAGCACGAGGGCATGCTCGAGTCGGAGATGGCTGCGGCGGTCGCCGGCGGCGTCACCAGCCTGGTCTGCCCGCCGGACACCGAGCCGGTGCTCGACGAGCCGGGTCTGGTGCAGATGCTCAAGTTCCGCGCGCACAACCTGAACCTGGCGCACCTGTACCCGCTCGGCGCCCTGACCCGCGGGTTGAAGGGCGAGGTGCTGACCGCGATGGCGGAGCTGACCGACGCCGGTTGCGTCGGCTTCTCGCAGGCCGAGGTCGGCCTGCGCGACACCCTGGTGCTGCACCGTGCGCTGCAATACGCGGCGACCTTCGGTTACACCACCTGGTTGCGGCCGAACGACGCGTGGCTGGGCAACGGCGTCGCGGCCAAGGGCGCGCTGGCCACCCGCATGGGCCTGGCCGGCGTCCCGGTGATCGCCGAGACGATCGCGCTGGCGACGATCTTCGAGCTGGTGCGCGACACCGGTGCGCGCGTCCACCTGTGCCGCCTGTCCAGCGCCGCCGGCATCGAGTTGGTGCGCCGTGCGAAGGCCGAGGGCCTGCCGGTGACCTGCGACGTGAGCATCAACTCGCTGCACCTGACCGACCTCGACATCGGCTACTTCGACGCCGCGATGCGCGTGACGCCGCCGCTGCGCCAGCAGCGCGACCGCACGGCGCTCCGCGCTGCGCTGGCCGACGGCACGATCGACGCGCTGGTGAGCGACCACACCCCCGTCGACGCCGACATGAAGAACCTGCCTTTCGCCGAGGCCGAACCGGGCGCGACAGGCCTCGAACTGCTGCTGGCGCTCGCGCTCAAATGGGGCGAGGATGACGGCGTACCGCTGCTGCGCGCGCTCGCAACGGTGACCGCGGCGCCGGTCGCCGTGATCGGTGATGCACTGGGATCGCTGGCCGCGAGCGCGGGTCGACTGGTCGAAGGCGGCGTCGCCGACGTCTGCATCTTCGGGTTCGACCCGCGTTGGCAGGTCACGCCCGGAACGCTGCGGAGCCAGGGCAAGCACACGCCGTTCGCGGGCTACGAACTGCCGGGGCGCGTGCGTTTCACGCTGGTGGCCGGCAACCTGGCCTACGACGCGACGACCGAATGACCGTCGGCCTGCGCGCGGCCTGGCGGCTGCTGCGTTGTGTGCTGCACGCGCTGCACGGCCTGGGTGTCGTGGTGGTGCGTTTCGGCACGCTCGATGCCGGGCAGCGCCACGACCGCATCCGCTGGTGGTCGGCCAAGATGCTGCGGGTGATGGGCATCGGCCTGCAGGTCGAGGGTGTGGCACGGCCGGGCGGCGCGCTGCTGGTGGCCAACCATGTGTCCTGGCTCGACATCACCGCGCTTCACGCCGTGGTGCCGCAAGCGCGCTTCGTCTCGAAGGCCGACATCCAGTCCTGGCCGCTGCTGTCGCGCCTGGCCGATGCGGCCGATACGCTGTACCTCCAGCGCGAGCGCAAGCGCGACGCGCTGCGGGTCGTGCACCTGGTGGCTCAGGCGCTGAGCGAGCGGCAGACGGTCGCGGTCTTCCCCGAAGGCACGACCTCGGACGGCCGCAGCCTGCTGCCGTTCCACGCCAACATCCTGCAGGCGGCGATCTCGACCGACACGCCGGTGCAGCCGGTCGCGCTGCGCTTCTCGGACGCGTGCTCGCGGATCAGCCCCGCGGTCGAGTTCATCGGCGCGACGACGCTGGTCGAGAGCCTGTGGCGCGTCGCCTGCGCCGACGGGCTGGTCGCGCATGTCGCGCTGCTGCCGGCGCGGGCGTGCACGCACGCGGACCGGCGGGCCCTCGCGCAGACGCTGCGCGACGACATCGAGACGAGGCTTCAGGGCGCCGACTGAACCGTCGTCAGCCCTTGCCCTGGTTCGCGACCGCCGCCGCGGCCTTGGCGGCGGCTTCGGCGTCGCCGAGGTAGTAGCGCTTGATCGGCTTCAGATCCGCATCGAGCTCGTAGACGAGCGGGATGCCGTTCGGGATGTTCAGGCCGACGATGTCGGCGTCGGAGATGCCGTCCAGGTATTTCACCAGCGCGCGGATGCTGTTGCCGTGCGCGGCGATCACGATGCGCTGGTTCGCGCGCAGACCCGGCGCGATCGTGTCGTTCCAGAACGGCAGCACGCGGGCCACCGTGTCCTTCAGGCATTCGGTCAGCGGCACCTGGCCCCTGGGCAGGCCGGCGTAGCGCAGGTCGCTGACTTCGCTGCGCGGATCGCTGGCCTCGAGCGCAGGCGGCGGCGTGTCGTAGCTGCGGCGCCAGATGAGCACCTGGTCGTCGCCGAACTTCTTCGCGGTCTCGGCCTTGTTCAGGCCCTGCAACGCGCCGTAGTGGCGCTCGTTCAGGCGCCAGTCGTTGCGCACCGGCAGCCAGGTGCGGTCCATCTGGTCGAGCGTGTGCCAGAGCGTCCAGATCGCGCGCTTGAGCACCGAGGTGTAGGCGATGTCGAACTCGTAGCCCTCGGCCTTGAGGAGGCGACCGGCCTGCTGGGCCTGTTGCACGCCGAGCGGCGTCAGGTCCACGTCGGTCCAGCCGGTGAAGCGGTTCTCGAGGTTCCAGGTCGATTCGCCGTGGCGGATCAGGACGAGCTTGTGCATGGTGTGAGGGGATAGTGGCGTGGGCCGGGGCAGGGAGCGAGCGAATTCTATAATCGCGGTCTTTCCTCGAGACATTGGCTGCCCCGTGAAGTTCTTCATCGACAACTGGTTCCTGTTCCTCGCGGCCGCCGTGTCCGGCGGCCTGCTGGTCTGGCCGATGTTCGGCAAAGGGGCGACCAGTGGCGGCAAGGTGTCGACCGCCGATGCGGTGAACCTGATCAACCGCGAGAAGGCGGTGCTGATCGACGTGAGCGAGCCGGCCGAGTATGCCGCCGGCCACCCCATGGGCGCGAAGAGCGTGCCGCTGGCCCAGATCGAGACCTCGAACGCGTTGCCGAAGAACAAGGCGCTGCCCCTGGTGGTCGTTTGCACCACCGGCGCGCGCGCCCCGAAGGCCGTCGCCGCGCTGAAGAAGCTCGGCTTCGAGAACACCCGCGCGCTGGCCGGCGGCCTGGAAGCCTGGCGCGCCGCCAATCTGCCGGTCGAGAAGTCGGCCGCCTGACCAGGAAGAGCGATGCAACCCGTCAAGATGTATTCCACCCAGGTGTGCCCGTACTGCCAGCACGCCAAGGCCCTGTTGAAGCAGCGCGGCGTCGACGCGATCGACGACATCCGCGTCGACCTCGATCCGGGGCAGCGCGCGACGATGATGCAGTTGACCGGCGGGCGCCGCACGGTGCCGCAGATCTTCATCGGCGACACCTACGTCGGCGGCTGCGACGACCTGGTCGAGCTCGATCGCCGCGGCGGTCTCGTGCCCTTGCTCACGGGCACGGACGGCTGACATCCGGCGGCGTCACCGCCCGCGGTGATAATCCCGCCGCACTTCGCCCGCCGCGGCCCGCGGCCGGGCCCACCACACCAAACCCGAGACTCCCATGGCTGACGACAACAACCCCGTGTTCCAGATCCAGCGCATCTACCTGAAGGATCTGTCGCTCGAGCAACCGAATTCGCCGCAGATCCTGCTCGAGCAGGGCCAGCCGCAGGTCGAGATCAACCTGGCGCTGGGCGCCGGCCCGATCGGCGACAGCGTCTACGAAGTGACGGTCACCGCGACCGTCACGACCAAGGTCAACGACAAGGTGCTGTTCCTGGTCGAGGCCAAGCAGGGCGGCATCTTCGAGATCCGCAACATCCCGGAGGACCAGCTGCAGCCGATCATCGGCATCGCCTGCCCGGGCATCATCTACCCGTACCTGCGCGCGATCGTGTCGGACGTCTGCACCCGCGCGGGCTTCCCGCCGGTGCTGCTGTCGGAAGTCAACTTCCAGGCAATGTTCGAAGCGCAGCAGGCGCAGGCCGCCGGCCAGAACGGCGCCGCCTCGAACGGCTCCGGCATCATCACCTCGGCCAACTGATCATCGCCGCGACCCCGGCACGATGAACCTCACGGTCCTCGGTGCCGGTGCGTGGGGCACCGCGCTCGCAGCGAACGCGGCGGCGCGGCACCCCGTGCGGCTGTGGGCGCGCGATGCCGCCCAGGCGGCGCAAATGGGCGCGTCGCGCCGCAACGCGCACTATCTGCCGGGCGTGACGCTGCCCGACGGGCTCCAGGTCGACACCGATTTCGACGCCGCGCTCGCGCATGCCCGTGACGGGCTCGTGATCGTCGCCACGCCGATGGCCGGTCTGGCCGAGATGCTCACGCGCATCGGCACCCGCGCGGCGGGTGTGCTGTGGCTGTGCAAGGGCTTCGAGCAGCGCAGCGGCCGGCTCGGCCACGAGATCGCGCAGGCGGTGGCGCCGCAGGCGCGCGTCGGCGTGCTGTCGGGCCCGAGCTTCGCGATCGAGGTCGCGCGCGGCCAGCCGACCGCGCTCGTCGCGGCCAGCACCGATGCGAGCTTGTGCGACGAGGCCATCGACGCGCTGCACAGCGACAACCTGCGCATCTACACCTCCGACGATCCGGTCGGCGTCGAGGTCGGCGGCGCGGTCAAGAACGTGCTCGCGATCGCGACCGGCATCGCCGACGGGATGCAGCTCGGCCTGAACGCGCGTGCTGCGCTGATCACGCGCGGCCTGGCCGAGATGACGCGCCTGGGTGTCGCGCTCGGCGCGCGCGCCGAGACGTTCATGGGCCTGTCGGGACTGGGCGATCTGGTCTTGACCGCCACCGGCGACCTGTCCCGCAACCGCACGGTCGGCCGGCTGCTCGCCGAGGGGCGGCCGCTGGCCCGCATCCTCACCGCACTCGGCCACGTGGCGGAGGGTGTCTCGACCGCGCCGATGGTGCTGCAGCGCGCGGCTGCGGTGGGCGTCGAAATGCCGATCGTCGAGGCCGTCGTCGCGGTCCTCGACGGCCGCCTCACGCCGACGCGCGCGCTCGAACAGCTGATGGGTCGCGGTGCGCGGCCCGAGACCTGATTCTTCCGGAGACCTCACGCATGCAACGTCGTCACCTTCTTAAGACTTCGCTGGCCGGTGCCGCCGCCGTGCTCGCGCCCTCGGCCTTCGCGCAGGCCTGGCCGAGTCGCCCGATCCGCCTGATCGTGCCGTTCCCGCCCGGCAGTTCGCCCGACGTGATCGCCCGCGTGGTCGCGGAGCCGCTGGCGCAGGCGCTCGGCCAGCCGGTCGTGATCGACAACAAGCCCGGCGCGGGCGGTGAGATCGGTACCGCGCTGGCGGCGCGCGCCGAGCCGGACGGCTACACCTTCCTGTTCACGATCCAGGGCCCGCTGGTCACGGCGCCGATGCTTAAAAAGTCGCTGTCGTACGACCCGGTCAAGGACCTCGCGCCGGTCACGCTGGTCGCGACCTCGCCGAACGTGCTGGTCGTCGACCCGAAGCTCGGCGCCGGCACGCTGGCCGATTTCGTGCGGATCGCGAAGGAGAAGAAGGGCCAGCTGAACTACGGCAGCGTCGGCGTCGGCAGCGCCTCGCATCTGGCGATGGAGCTGTTCAAGGCGCGCGCCGGCATCGACCTGGTCCATGTGCCGTACCAGGGCTTCCCGCAGATCGTCTCGGCCATCCTGGCGGGCGAGGTGCAGGCCGGCTTCATGGTGCCGGGCATCGCGATCGGCCAGATCCGCGCCGGGAAACTGAAGGCGCTGGGCGTCACGACGCTGGGCCGCTCGGGCTCGCTGCCGGCCTATCCCAGCTTCGTCGAGCAGGGCTACGCCGATTTCGAGGCGATCTCGTGGCAGGCCGTGCTCGCGCCGGCCGGCACGCCCAAGCCGGTGGTCGAGCGCGTCGCGCGCGAGCTGATCCGCATCATCAAGAGCGACGAGGTCCGCGGCCGGATGCTGGGCCAGTATTTCAGCGCGGCCGGCACGGCGCCGGAGGCACTGGCCGGGTTGATGAAGACCGAGCGCGAGCGTTGGGCCAGGGTCATCAAGGCGGCCGGCGTCCAGGCCGAATAATCAACCGCCGCCGGCGTAGCCGTTCTGCCGCCAGGCCTCGAACACGGCGACCGCGACCGCGTTGCTGAGGTTCAGGCTGCGTTGACCGGTGCGCATCGGCAGGCGCACCCGCTGCGGCGTCCCGAAGCGCTCTCGAACGTCGATCGGCAGGCCCGCGGTCTCCGAGCCGAACACGAGCCAGTCGTTCGGCTGCCAGGCCACGTCGGCGAAAGGTCGGCTGCCACGCGTCGTGAACGCGAACAGGCGCGACGGGTCGGGCCGGGCCTCGTCGATGAATGCGACCCACGAGGCATGGCGACGCAACGGCGCGTACTCGTGGTAGTCCAGCCCCGCGCGCCGCAGCAGCCGGTCGTCCATCGAGAAGCCGAGCGGCTCGATCAGATGCAGCGCGCACCCGGTGTTGGCGGCCAAGCGGATCACGTTGCCGGTGTTCGGCGGAATCTCGGGGTGCACGAGCACGATGTTGAACATGGGGCCGGATTGTCCATGCACTGTCAGCCGCCGTCCGGCCGCGGCGTGCGTGCCAACACCCAGACGCCCACTTCGCGCGCGCCGGCCTGCAACAGCGTGCGCGCCGCCTCGGCCACGGTGGCGCCGGTCGTCATCACGTCGTCGACCAGGGTGACGGCGCGGCCCGCGAGCTCGCCGCGACGCGCCGGCTCGACCGCGAACGCGGCACGCACATTGCCGGCGCGCTCCTCGGGCAGCAGCGCGAGCTGATGCGGCGTGTCGCGCACCCTCAGCAGCAGCCGCGCGTCCGCGACGCAGCCGAGCGCGCGGCCGAGGCGGCGCGCGAGCTCCCAGGCCTGGTTGTAGCCGCGCTCGCGCAGGCGCGCATCGCTGAGCGGGATCGGCAGCAGCAGCGTCTGCGGTGGCGCGCTCTCGCGTTGCCGCGCAGCGAGCATCTGCGCGGCGAACGCCGGCGCCAGATCGAGTGCGGCGTGAAACTTGAAGCGCGTGATCAGGCCGTCCCAAGGGTGGTCGTAATCGACCGCGGCCGTCGCGGTCGCGTACGGCGGGGGGTCGACGAGACAGGCGCCGCACCTGCCGATGCCGTGCGGCGTCTGCAACGCGCAGCAACGGCAGCGCGAGACCGCGGGCGCGAAGCGTTCGACGCAGGTGGCGCACAGGCGTCCGCGACCCCACCCGTGGCAGACCGCGCACAGGCTGGCCAGCGGCGCGCCGTGACCGCGCGCCGGCAGGAATCGGGAGAAGGGCACGGCTCAATATACTGGCCCGATGCCTGCTTCCGCCGCCGACACCGCCGCCCGCCGCCTCGATCCTGTCGCGGTGCGCGCCGCCTTGCGGCGCCTGGCGCGGGCGCCGCAGCCGCCGTGGCTCCATGCGGAAATCGCGCGGCGCATGGCGGAGAAGCTGTCGGTCATCCTGCTGCAGCCCGAACGGGTGCTCGATTGGTGGAGCACGCTGGGCGCGGGTGCCGCGCTGCTCGACCAGGCGTACCCGAAGGCCCGGCACCTGCGCGTCGAGCCGGACGACGGCTGGCTCGCACCGAGCAGGGCGCAGGCGCAACGAAGATGGTGGGCGCCTTCGCGCTGGACCGGCGGCGAGCGCGCCGTGGCGATCGAGAGCGACGAGATCGACCCCGGCGCCGGGCTGGTCTGGGCCAACATGATGCTGCACGCGGTCGTCGATCCGGTGGCGCTGATCGAGCGCTGGCACCGGTTGCTTCGCGTCGACGGCTTCGTGATGTTCTCGTGCCTCGGCCCCGGCACGCTGCGCGAGCTGCGCGCGATCTACGCGCGACGCGGCTGGCCCGCACCGACCCCGGGCTTTGTCGACATGCACGACCTCGGCGACATGCTCGTGCACGCGGGCTTCGCCGACCCGGTGATGGACCAGGAAACGCTCACGCTGCGCTGGAGCGATCCGCACGCGCTGCTCGCCGAGTTGCGCGGGCTCGGCGGCAACACCGCGCCGGACCGCGTCCAGGGCCTGCGCACGCCGCGCTGGCACGCGCAGCTCGTGCGCGAGTTGGAATCGATCGCCGCGCCCGACGGCTCGATCGGCTTGAGCTTCGAGGTCGCCTACGGACACGCCTTCAAGGCCGCACCGCGGCTGCGACCCGGCGAGGCCACCACCGTGTCGCTCGACGACATGCGTGCGATGGTGCGTTCAAGCCACGGGCGGACTGGGGCGAACGAGGGTCTGCGCTAAACTCTCGCAGTTGAGCTGAGCCCGTTCGGGCGCTGGCTCTCCAGCCCGACCAGCGGCAGCTTCCCGAGACAGCAAGGATTCGCGCAGGATGTCAGTCACCCTATCCCACCTTCCCATCGCCTCGGCGACAGCGGCTCGACCGCTGCGCTTCGGTGCGGAGTCGGGTGCCGGCGAGCACAGCGTGCAGTGGCTGTTGAAGCGCAACTGCTCGGCCACGCCGCGGCAGGTGATGGGGTTCTATGCCTCGCTGAGCCTGGTGTCGGCCATCATCGGCGCCTTCTTCTGGGCACAGGGTGCGACGCTGGTGGTGCCGTTCGCATCGCTCGAGATCATCGCCGTCGGCCTGGCCCTGCTGGTCTACACCCGCCACGCCGCGGACAGCGAGCGCATCTCGCTGCGACCCGGCCGCCTGACGGTCGAACGCACGCTCGGTCGGCATGTGGAACGCGCCGAGTTCGCGCCAGCCTGGGTTCGTGTCGAGCCCGAACACGACGAGCGCTCGCTGATCGAGCTCTCGGGCCAGGGCCAGCGCATCGCGATCGGGCGCTTCGTGCGCCCCGAGCTGCGTCGCCAGCTGGCCGACGAATTGCGTTGGACGCTGCGTCGCTGGCCGTGGACGCCGGTGCAGGCACAGTCGACCTACCCCGAATCGCAAGACAAATCCGAAAACTGAAGTGGCAACCATGAAGACGATGAAAGCACTGTGGCACAGGGCTGGCCAGATCGGCGTGACGTTGGGCGCGTTGTGCGCAACCCGCCTCGCGATGGCCGTCAACGACCTGCCCGGCGGCCCCGCGGTCAACCAGCTCGACCTGCATCCGCCGGTGACCGAGATCGCCGCCGACCAGCGCTGGCTGCACTACTTCATGCTGTGGATCTGCTCGATCATCTTCGTCGGCGTGTTCGGCGTGATGTTCTATTCGATCTTCAAGCACCGCAAGTCCAAGGGTGCCAAGTCGGCCAATTTCCACGAGAGCACGACGGTCGAGATCGTCTGGACGGTGGTGCCGTTCCTGATCGTGATCGGCATGGCGCTGCCGGCGACCAAAGTCGTCGTCGCGATGAAGGACACCAGCGCCGCCGACCTGACGATCAAGGCCACCGGCATGCAGTGGAAGTGGGGCTACGACTACCTGAAGGGCGAGGGCGAAGGCATCGGCTTCGTCTCGACGCTCGACAGCGCACAGCGCGAGCAGTCCGACTCCGGCAAGCCGGAAGCCGTCGACAACTACCTGCTGAAGGTCGACAACCCGCTGGTCGTGCCGGTCGGCAAGAAGGTGCGCATCATCACCACCGCGACCGACGTGATCCACGCCTTCATGGTGCCGTCGTTCGGCGTCAAGCAGGACGCCATCCCCGGCTTCGTGCGCGACACGTGGTTCACCGCCACCAAGGTCGGTGACTACTACGGCCAGTGCGCCGAGCTGTGCGGCAAGGAGCACGCGTACATGCCGATCCACGTGAAGGTGCTGGCTGCGGCCGACTACAGCAAGTGGGTCGACGGCAAGAAGAAGGAAATGGCCGCGCTCGCCGACGACCCGGCCAAGGTCTGGACGCTGCCCGACATGCTGGCGCGCGGCGAGAAGGTCTATGCCGCCAATTGCGCGGCCTGCCACCAGGCCAACGGCAAGGGCGGCGGCCCGATCAAGGCCCTCGACGGCGCACCGGTGGTGCTCGACGCCGACCACGGCAAGCAGATCGCCGTGCTGCTGAACGGCCAGAACAACGGCGCGATGCCGTCGTGGAAGCAGCTCAGCGACACCGAGATCGCCGCCGTCATCACGTACACGAAGAACAACTGGTCGAACAAGACCGGCCAGCTCGTGCAGCCCGCCGAAGTGGTGGCCGCGCGCAAGTAACCCGAACCAGTTGCACAGCACACAGGAATTGCCATGAGCGCAGTCATCGACCACCCCGGCCACGGCCACGACCACGCACACGACGACCATGACCACGGCGCGCCGCACGGCTGGCGCCGCTGGCTCTACGCGACGAACCACAAGGACATCGGGACGATGTACCTGCTGTTCTCGTTCACGATGCTGATGATCGGCGGCATGCTCGCGCTGCTGATCCGCCTGGAGCTGTTCCACCCGGGGCTGCAGTTCGTGAACCCGCAGCTGTTCAACCAGCTAACCACGATGCACGGCCTGATCATGGTGTTCGGCGCGATCATGCCGGCGTTCGTCGGCTTCGCGAACTGGATGATCCCGCTGCAGATCGGCGCCGCCGACATGGCCTTCGCGCGGATGAACAACTTCAGCTTCTGGCTGCTGATCCCGGCGGCGCTGATGCTGGTCGGCTCGTTCTTCATGCCCGGCGGTGCGCCGGCCGCCGGCTGGACGCTTTATGCGCCGCTGACGCTGCAGATGGGCCCGTCGATGGACGCCGGCATCTTCGCGATGCACATCATGGGCGCGAGCTCGATCATGGGATCGATCAACATCATCGTCACGGTGCTCAACATGCGCGCACCGGGCATGACGCTGATGAAAATGCCACTGTTCTGCTGGACCTGGCTGATCACCGCCTACCTGCTGATCGCCGTGATGCCGGTGCTCGCCGGCGCGATCACGATGACGCTGACAGATCGCCACTTCGGCACGCACTTCTTCAACCCCGCCGGCGGCGGCGACCCGGTGATGTACCAGCACATCTTCTGGTTCTTCGGCCACCCCGAGGTCTACATCATGATCCTGCCGGCGTTCGGCATCGTGAGCGCCATCATCCCGGCGTTCGCGCGCAAGCGCCTGTTCGGCTACACCTCGATGGTGTACGCGACCTCGTCGATCGCGATCCTGTCCTTCATGGTCTGGGCGCACCACATGTTCACGACCGGCATGCCGGTCACCGGGCAGCTGTTCTTCATGTACGCGACGATGCTGATCGCGGTGCCCACCGGCGTGAAGATCTTCAACTGGGTCGCCACCATGTGGCGCGGCTCGATGACCTTTGAGACGCCGATGCTGTTCGCGGTCGGCTTCCTGTTCGTGTTCTCGATGGGCGGCTTCACCGGGCTGATCCTGGCGATGGCGCCGGTCGACATCCAGCTGCAGGACACCTACTACGTCGTGGCCCACTTCCACTACGTGCTGGTGGCCGGCTCGCTGTACGCGCTGTTCGCGGGCGTCTACTACTGGGGCCCGAAGTGGACCGGCGTGATGTACAGCGAGACGCGCGGCAAGATCCACTTCTGGTGGTCGCTGATCGCGTTCAACGTGACCTTCTTCCCGATGCACTTCCTCGGCCTGGCCGGCATGCCGCGTCGCTACGCCGACTACCCGATGCAGTTCGCGGACTTCAACGCGATCGCCTCGGTCGGCGCGTTCGCGTTCGGTCTGGCGCAGGTCTACTTCTTCCTGTTCGTCGTCGTGCCGATGATGCGCGGCAAGGGCGAGCCGGCGCCGCAGCAGCCGTGGGACGGCGCGGAAGGCCTGGAGTGGGAAGTGCCGTCGCCGGCGCCGTTCCACACCTTCGAGAACCCGCCGAAGCTGAATGCCTCGGCGACCAAGATCCTCGCCTGAGCGCCACGCCATGACGCCGGAACAGAAGAAAAGCAACCAGCGACTGGGCCTGATCCTGGGCGCGATCGCGGTGCTGATCTTCGTCGGCTTCATCGCGAAGAGCGCGCTGGTCGGGATGTGAGCGCGTTCGCTGCCCGTTGACCATGTCCGACGCCGACACTTCACGACCCGCCGACGCCGCGCTGCGCCGCGACAACCGGCGCATGCTCGGCAAGCTGGTCGTCGTCGCGGCGGTGATGGCCGGCTTCGGCTACGCGCTGGTGCCGATCTACAACACGATCTGCACCGCGCTCGGCATCAACGTGCTGTCGCTGGCCGAGATCGACGTGCAGGGCGGCAAGCGCGCGGATTACAGCGGCGCCAACACCCAGGTCGACAAGAGCCGCACGATCACGATCGAGTTCGACGCCAACGCACGCGGTCCGTGGGAGTTCGCACCCGAGAAGCGCTCGGTCGATGTCCACCCGGGCGAGCTGACGACGGTGATGTACACGTTCCGCAACGTCCAGAACCGCACGATGGCGGCGCAGGCGATCCCGAGCTACGCGCCGATGCAGGCGATGCCGTACTTCAACAAGCTCGAGTGCTTCTGCTTCAACCAGTACACGCTGAAGCCGGGCGAAGAGAAGAAGTGGCCGGTCGTGTTCGTGATCGATCCGAAACTGTCGAAGGACGTGCGCACGATCACGCTGTCGTACACGTTCTTCGAGGTCGGCGGCCGGGTTCCGGCCGAGCCGGCCGGTCGGTCGGCCGCGACGACAGTCGCCGCGCCCGCGGGGCCGCGGTCATGAGCGGCGAGCTGAAGGATGCGGTGCGCCGCAAGGGCTCGTTCATGCAGACGATGAAGGCTGTCGCGTGGTCGTTCTTCGGCGTGCGCAAGGGCGCGGACTACGAGAAGGACCTGAACCAGCTCAACCCGGTCCACCTCGTGATCGCCGGCGTGATCGGTGCGGCCCTGTTCATCGCGGCCTTGCTGCTGCTGGTGAATTGGGTGCTCGCGAGCGGCGCGGCCAAGTAGCTACCAACCAAATTCGAACATCGGGAATCCAGGAGAAAACATGTCGGCAGCGACTACCCACGGCAAGACGCCTTACTACTTTGTCCCCGCGCCTTCGCACTTTCCGGTGCAGGCGTCGTTCGGCCTCCTGCTGGTCATCTTCGGCGCCGGCCAGTGGATCAACGGGCACGGCTGGGCGATGTGGGTGCTGCTGGCCGGCTTCGCCATCTGGGCGTTCGTGCTCCAGGGCTGGTTCCGCACCGCGATCGGCGAAAGCGAGAGCGGCCTGTACAGCGACCGGATCGATGTCTCGTTCCGCTGGAGCATGAGCTGGTTCATCTTTTCGGAGGTGATGTTCTTCGGCGCGTTCTTCGGCGCGCTCTACTGGACCCGCCTGCATGCGTTGCCGAACCTCGGCAGCCTCGAAAACGCCGTGTTGTGGCCCGATTTCCGCGCGATCTGGCCGAGTTCGGGCGCCGGCATGACCGGCTCGCCGGCCAACATCGTCGACCCGTTCACGACGATGGGCCCGTGGCCGATCCCGACCATCAACACGCTGCTGCTGCTGACCTCCGGCGTGACGCTGACGATCGCGCACCATGCGCTGGTCGCCGGTCATCGCGCGAAGACGATCTTCTGGATGTGGTGCACGGTGCTGCTGGGCGTCACCTTCCTCGCCTTCCAGATCTACGAATACCACCACGCGTACACCGAGCTGAACCTGAAGCTGTCGTCGGGCGCCTATGGCTCGACATTCTTCATGCTGACCGGCTTCCACGGCTTCCACGTGTTCGTGGGCATGCTGATGCTGCTGTTCATCACGATCCGCCTGATGAAGGGCCACTTCACGCCGCAGCGCCACTTCGGCTTCGAAGGCGCGGCCTGGTACTGGCACTTCGTCGACGTCGTGTGGCTCGGCCTGTACATCGTCGTCTACTGGCTCTGACGCTTCGAGCCGCCAACAAGACAAACGCCGCTGAACGCGGCGTTTGTTTTTGGGTCGATGACTACTTGCCGAGCGGGATCCCGGTCGGATGGATCCAGCCGGCCCACCAGCTGAACAGCACGCATGCGAACAACAGCACCGACAACCCGACCCGCAGCGCCAGCGCCCGCATCATGTTGCCCGTCTTCGGCTTGCCGTCGCGACCGTCACGCAGCATGAACACGCCCGCCATGGCGAGTGCGCCGAGGATGCCGACGAAGGCGAACGCGATGAGGTACTTCATGCGCACCGATTATCCGCCGCGAGGTCGCCGATGGCGCTGAGCGGGAAGGGCCGTGCCGCGGTCGTGCTGGTCGCGACGCTGATCGGCGTGGCGGTCACCGCCAATCTCGGCGCCTGGCAACTCCGGCGCGCCGCGCAGAAGATCGCGCTGCAGGACGCGCTGGACTCGCGCGCCCGACTGAGCCCGCTGGGCGCGGCCGAACTCCCGCGCAGCGCCGACATGGTCGAGGCGCAGCACTACCGGCCGGTGCACCTGCGCGGCCGCTGGCTGCCGGAGCGCAACGTCTTCCTCGACAACCGGCAGATGAACGCGCGCGTCGGCTTCTACCTCGTCACGCCGCTGCAACTCGAGGGCCGGCCGGAGGTGGTGCTGGTGCAGCGTGGCTTCGTGCCCCGCGACCTGCGCGACCGCACGCTGCTGCCGCGGGTCGCAACACCCGCCGGGCCGGTCGACGTGGAGGGCCACATCGCCCCGCCGCCGGCGCGGCTGTACGAGTTCGCGCCGTCGGCGAACGGGCTGATCCGGCAAAATCTCGACCTCGGCGAGTTCACGCGCGAAACCGGCCTGCCGCTGGCACCCCTGTCGGTGCTGCAGGCCGATTCCCCGAGCACCGCAGGCGACGGCCTGCTGCGCCAATGGCCGCGACCCGCGGTCGATGTTCAAAAGCACTACGGCTACGCGTTCCAGTGGTTCGCGCTGGGTGCGCTGATGGCAGGTCTGTATGTCTGGTTCCAACTCGTCCGCCCCCGCCTCCGGAGGCACGATGCCCGAGCGTGATTCGCCGCTGAGCTTCACCGTCCATTCGATGGCCGCCCCGGCGCTCGACGGCGACGCGACGCGTCGCACGAAGAGCGGCCGCCTGAAGATGCTGCTGGTGCTGGCCATCTGCGCCGCGCCGGTGATCGCGTCGTACCTCACCTACTTCGTGATCCGGCCGGAGGGGCGCACGAACTACAGCGAACTGATCCAGCCGCAGCGCCCGTTGCCGGGGACGCTGCCATTGACCGACCTGCAAGGCCGGGCAGTGAGCCCCGAGAGCCTGAAGGGGCAGTGGCTGCTGGTCGTCGTCTCCAACGCGGCCTGCGACGCGGCCTGCGAGAAGCACCTGTGGCTGCAGCGCCAGCTGCGCGAGACGCTCGGCCGCGACGCCGACCGGGTCGACAAGCTGTGGCTCATCACCGACGGCGCCACGCCTCGCCCCGAAACCTTGGCCGGCGTGACGACCAACACCGACGCGACCGTGCTGCGCGTGCCGCGCCCCGCGCTCGCGGCCTGGTTCGAGCCGGCGGCGGGGCGGACGCTCGAAGATCATCTCTACATCGTCGACCCGCTCGGCAACTGGATGATGCGGGCGCCACCGGACGCCGAGCCCGCGAAGCTCAAGTCCGACGTCGTCAAGCTGCTCCGCGCCTCCGCCGGCTGGGACAAGGCAGGGCGCTGAAGGACATGGCCTCCCCGGCACCTTACGACCTGGGCCCGCTGCTCGCGATCGTCGCGTTCGGCGCGGTGCTGGCGCTGCTGCCGTTCGCGTGGGTCTGGCGGCGCGCGCGCGGGCAGGGCCTCGCGGCACGACTGCAGGCGCTGACCGTGCTGACGCTGTTCCTCACCTTCGACCTGGTGCTGTTCGGCGCCTTCACGCGGCTGACCGATTCCGGCCTGGGCTGCCCGGACTGGCCGGGCTGCTATGCGAGCGCCAGCCCGCTCGGCGCGCACGCCGAGATCCACGCGGCGCAGACGGCCCTGCCGACCGGCCCGGTCACGCACGGCAAGGCCTGGATCGAGATGATCCACCGCTACCTCGCGACCGGCGTCGGTGCGCTGATCGCGCTCCTCGCCATCCTGGGCTGGGTCGCTGCACGGCGCAAGGCGCTGCCGATCTCGCCGTGGTGGGCGACCGCGACGCTGGTCTGGGTCTGCGTGCAAGGCGCGTTCGGCGCGCTCACCGTGACGATGAAGCTCTATCCGGCCATCGTCACCGCGCACCTGCTCGGCGGATTGACGCTGCTGGTGCTGCTGGCCGTGCAGAAGGAAGGCTACAAGCCCGTGCCGCTGTCCCTGTCGCCCCGCTTGCGCGCTGCCGCGATCGCGATCGCCGTGCTCGGCGCGCTCCAGATCGCGCTCGGCGGCTGGGTCAGCACCAACTATGCGGTGCTCGCCTGCCGCGACTTCCCGACCTGCCAGGGCGCATGGTGGCCGCCGATGGACTTTGCGCATGGTTTCGCGCTGCTGCGCGAACTCGGCGAGGGGCGCGACGGGGGCGCGCTGTCGTTCGAGGCGCTGACCGCCATCCACTACGTCCACCGTCTCGGCGCCTATGTGGTGCTGGCGGCGCTCGCGGGGTTCGCGTCGGCGCTGCACGCGACCGGCGACCCCGCGCTGCGTCGCTGGGCCCGCGGCGTTGCCGCGATCGCGGTCTGGCAGCTCGCGACCGGCCTCAGCAACGTGTTGCTCGGCTGGCCGCTGCTGGGGGCGGTCGGCCACACGGCTGGCGCCGCGGCGGGCGTCGTGATGTTCTCGATGCTGTTGACGCGAGCCCGACAGTCGGGCCCGGCACGCGCGTCGCAGGGTCTGCGCCATCGCCCGCTGCGGCCGGCTCCGTAAAATGCGCCCCTCGCACCGCCCATGACCGATACCGTCGCCCCTTCTCCCGCCGCTCCCGTCGGCGCCACCTCGCTGCCGTCCCGCGCGCGCCAGTTCTATGCGCTGACCAAGCCGCGCGTGGTGCAGCTGATCGTGTTCTGCGCCGTCATCGGCATGCTGATGGCCGTGCCGGGCCTGCCGGACCTGACGCTGGCGCTCGCTGCCACCGCCGGCATCTGGCTCGTTGCCGCCGCGGCTGCCGCGTTCAACTGCCTGGTCGAGCAGCGCATCGACTCACGCATGGCACGCACCGCGTGGCGGCCGACCGCGCGGGGCCAGCTCACCAACACGCAGACGCTCACGTTCTCGGCGCTGTTGTGCGCGGCCGGCAGCGCGCTGCTGTACTTCTGGGTCAACCCGCTGACGATGTGGCTGACCTTCGCCACCTTCGTCGGCTACGCGGTCGTCTATACCGTGCTGCTCAAGCCGATGACGCCGCAGAACATCGTGATCGGCGGCGCCTCGGGCGCGATGCCGCCGGTGCTCGGCTGGGCCGCGATCCGCGGCGACGTGGGGCCCGAGGCGCTGATCATGTGCCTGATCATCTTCCTGTGGACGCCGCCGCACTTCTGGGCGCTGGCGCTCTACCGCGTCGAGGACTACCGCAAGAGCGGCCTGCCGATGTTGCCGGTCACGCACGGCGCCGAGTTCACGCGGTTGCAGGTGTTCCTGTACACGCTGGTGCTGTTCGCCGGCACGCTGCTGCCGTTCATCCAGGGCATGAGCGGCGTGATCTACCTCGTGGCCGCGCTGCTGCTGAATGCCGGCTTCGTCGGCTACGCATTCAAGCTGTGGCGCGACTATTCCGACGCGCTCGCGCGCAAGACCTTCCGCTTTTCAATCGTCTACCTGTCGCTGCTGTTCGCAGCCCTGCTCGTCGATCACTATCTGAGGCCGCTGCTGTGAATCACCTGCGTCGATCCGTCCTGCTCGCCGCCGCCCTCGGCGTGGCCGCTCTCACCGGCTGCGACAAGCTCGGGCTCGGCAAGCCGCCGGCGCCGCAGTTCAAGGGCGCCGACATCACCGGCGTCGACTACGCGAAGACGCTGGCGCTGCCCGATGCCAACGGCCAGCCGCGCACGCTCGGCGACTTCAAGGGAAAGGTCACGGTGATCTTCTTCGGCTACACCCAGTGCCCGGACGTCTGCCCCACGACGATGGCGGAGCTCGCGCAGGTCAAGAAGGCGCTCGGCCCGGACGGCGACAAGCTGCAGGCGGTGTTCGTCACGATCGACCCCGAGCGCGACACACCGGAGATCTTGAAGTCGTACATGGCCAGCTTCGACCCGAGCTTCGTCGCGCTGCGCGGCACGCTGGAGCAGACCAAGGCGGCGGCCAAGGAGTTCAAGATCTATTTCGAGAAGGTGCCCGGCAAGACCGAGGGCAGCTACACGATGGACCACTCGGCCGGTGCGTTCGTGCTCGACGCCAAGGGCAACGTGCGCCTGTTCGAGCGCTACGGTGCCGGCGCGGAAGGATTGACCGCCGACGTCAAGGCGCTGATCGCGCAGGGCTGAAGTTCGATCCGCCCGGGCAAGAAAGAACGGCCCCGCGGGGCCGTTCTTCATGGGGCGTTCCAGCGTCAGACGCTTTCCGCCAGGGCCTTGCGCATCTTCTTCATCGCCGCGACCTCGATCTGGCGGATCCGCTCGGCGCTCACGCCGTATTCCGCCGCCAGGTCGTGCAGCGTCATGCCGCCCGAGCTGTCGTCGTTGACCTTCAGCCAGCGCTCCTCGACGATGCGGCGGCTGCGGGCGTCGAGTGCGTCGAGCGCGAGCGCGATGCCGTCGCCGGCCAGCCAGTCGCGGTTGCGCGCCTCGAGCACGCGCGTCGGCTCGCTGGCCTCGTCGGCCAGATAGGCGATCGGCGCGAAGCTGGCGTCCTCGCTGTCGTCGGTCTGCGGCTCCAGCGCCACGTCACCGCCGGACAGGCGCGTTTCCATCTCCAGCACCTCCTCGCGCTTGACGTTCAGCGTGCGGGCGAGCGTGTCGACCTCGCCCTGGGTCAGCGTGTTGCGGTGCGTGTCGACATCGAGCGCGTCGTCCTTCAGGCTCTGCTTCATCGAGCGCAGGTTGAAGAACAGCTTGCGCTGGGCCTTGGTCGTCGCAACCTTGACCATCCGCCAGTTCTTCAGGATGTACTCGTGGATCTCGGCCTTGATCCAGTGCATCGCGTAGCTGACCAGGCGAACGCCCTGGTCCGGGTCGAAACGCTTGACGGCCTTCATCAGGCCGACGTTGCCTTCCTGGATCAGGTCGCCGTGCGGCAGGCCGTAGCCCAGGTACTTGCGCGAGATCGAGACGACCAAGCGGAGGTGCGAGAGCACCAGCTTTCCGGCGGCCTCGAGGTCGCCGCTGGCGCGCAGGCGGGTCGCGTAAGCGATTTCCTCCTCGTGCGTCAGCAACGGAACGCGGTTCGCCGCCGTGATGTAGGCGTCGAGGTTGCCCAGCGACGGCACCAGGGCCCACGGGTCGCGGACGGTCAGAGCAGCAGTGGCAGTGGAAGTGTTCATGGAGAGATCAGACACGCCGAACCCCTTTCAAGTTCCGCAAATATTAGCACTCGTGGGGTGGGAGTGCTGATCGGCTTCAACTATCGCGACGATCGTCTGGTCATGATGTCACACCGCAGTGCGAGGAGGGTCTCCAAGTGTGTGGTCACTGACATCTGCGGCTACGAAGGGCGGTTGGTCGTCTGGCGACACCGATGAGAAGTCTTGCCGCATCGGTTCAGGACCGGTCCATCCCCGGGCGACCCGGCCTCCAGAATGACGGCGTGGCTGATTTCGACTCCTTCGACGCGATGACAGCCTCGGAGTTGCTGGCCCGGGTGCACGAGCTTTTCGGCAGTGGCGGCCGCGGCGACACCCCGATGGCGCGGCTGGCCGACAAGGCGCTCGAGCGAGCACGCGACACCGGGGACGCCGAAACACAAGCGCTGGTCCTCTACTTTCGTCTGATCGGTCAGGTTCGCCTGCTGTCGGAGAGCGAGATGCTCGCCCGGGTGGGCGCGGCGCGCGCGGAGTGCGTGGCGCTCGGCGTCCAGCGGGGCGTGTGGATGATGGACGATCTCGCCGCCTGGACACGCTTGACGCATGGGCATCACATGGAGGCCATCGCCATGTGCGAGCGGCTCGCCCGGATCCCGACCGACACGCGTCCCGCTTTCGAGCGCAGCATCACCGCCCACCACCTGGCCGTCGCCAACCAGTACACCGGCAACCACGACGACGGCTTGCGGTGGTTCTATCGATTCCTTCAGCTCGCCGAGGACGCCGGCCACCGCAGGTGGCTGGCCGCGGCATGCCTCGAGTTGGGCGGCTTCCTGCTGGAGGACACCTTGAATCCGGAGCAGGCGCTGCCGCACCTGCAACGGGCGCGCGCGATCTGGCGCGACTACCCGCCAGCACCGACCGCGTTCATCGCCACGGCGCACACGATCGAGGCGCTCGACCTGCTGGGCCGACCCGAGGAGGCCCATGCCGTCTTCGTCGAGGACACCAACGCAGAGGGCGCCCTGCCGATGCTCGAAGCGAGCCGCACGCGCATGGCGATCGCCTTGATCGGCGTGGGTCGGCTCGACGAAGCCCAGGCCTGGCTGGATCAGGTGCGTCCCGAGTACACGCACATCCGCAGGAACGAATACCCGTTCGGGCCGACCGTGCCGGTCCGCCTGCTGTGCGCGCAAAAGCGCTTCCAGGAAGCGCGAGCCTTGGCCGAGGCGGAACGCGATCGCATCGTCATCCACAAGCTCGCGGCCTACGACCGGGTTCAGCTGCTGGATCACCTGCGGGAAGCCTGCGAAGCGCTCGGCGACACCCAGGCGGCGGCCGAGGCCGCCACCGCAGCCCGGGATGCCTGCCTGCCGCTGGTGAACGTCTCGGCGCGCGCTCGCTACCTGGCGAGCCAGATCGAACGCGATCCGGCGAACGCGCCCCGGCTGTCGGCGCTCGACCTGCGTCGCCTGGACGCCATCGAGCGGGAGGTGAAGGCACAGGCCAGTTCGGCGCCGTCGCCCCGGCTGCCCCGCTTCCTGGCCCACGTGGTGCATGAGCTGCGCAGCCCGGTCGGCGGTGTCATGGGCATGAGCTCGCTGCTGCTGATGTCGGCGCTCGACGAGAAGCAGCGGCGGTTCACGACGGCGATCAATTCCTCCGCCGCGACGCTCGAACGGCTGATCAACGACGTGCTGGACCTGTCGAAGCTCGAGAGCGGGCGCTTTCAACTGAACCCGCAGCCCTTCGCTCTCGAGCCCTGGCTGGCACAGGTCACCGGCCCCTATGTCTCGATGGGACTGGCCAAGGGCGTGGCCGTGAACGTCGACCCGGCCCCCGATCTGCCCCGCGAGCTGCTCGGGGACGTGTTGCGCATTGGCCAGGTGCTGGTCAACCTGATGTCGAACGCGCTCAAGTTCACGCGGGCCGGCTGGATCGACGTGCGCATCCGCAACGGCGGGGGCTCGGCACCCGGCGTGGTCCGGCTGCGATTCGAAGTGCAGGACACCGGCATGGGCATTTCGGCCGAGGCCCTGGGGCGCCTTTTCCAGGAGTTCGAGCAGGCCAACGAGACCATCGCGCAGGACTACGGCGGAACCGGCCTGGGCCTGGCGCTCAGCAAGCACCTTGTCGAGCTGATGCAGGGGCGGATCGGCGCCCGCAGCGAACCCAATGTCGGCAGCCTGTTCTGGTTCGAGCTGGACCTTCCGGAAGCGGTCTGCCCGACCCGCAACGCGGCCGCCACGAACCGGGATTGATTGCGAGGACAATCGCGCCTCCCGCGCCGGCGTCCGCCGCGCCTCCCCTTTCAACGAGAGGTCCGTTTGTTCAAGAATCTGATCGTGTACCGCATCGGCCCGGGCTGGGCCGCCAACAGCGCCGAGCTCGAAGCCGGGCTGGAGAAGATGGTCTTCGTCGAATGTGGCGCGACCCAGCCGGTCTCGGCCGGCTGGGCGCCGCCGCGCGGCGTCGCGCACGCGCCGCTGCTCGAATCGGTCGGCGGCCAGTGGCTGATGAAACTGGTGATCGAGCAGCGCGTCGTGCCGTCGGCCGTCGTCAAGCGCCGGGTCGACGAGCGTGCCGCGCAGATCGAACAGGCCACCGGCCGCAAGCCCGGCAAGAAGCAGCAGAAGGAGCTGAAGGAAGAGGTGCTGCTCGACCTGCTGCCGCAGGCCTTCACCAAGCAGGCCGCGATCCGCGTCTGGCTGAACCCCAAGGACCGGCTGCTGATGATCGACGCCAGCAGCCCGGCCAAGGCGGACGACGTGGTCACGCAGCTGGTCAAGGCCGCCGAGGGCCTGGCGCTGACGCCGCTGCACACCGCGCAGTCGCCGGCCGCGGCGATGTCGGAGTGGCTGACGACCGGGGACGCGCCAGCCGGCTTCAGCATCGATCGCGAGTGCGAACTGAAGTCGCCGGACGAGAGCAAGTCGGCGGTGCGCTACGCCCGCCATGCGCTCGACATCGAGGAGGTGCGCCAGCACATCGCCGGCGGCAAGGTGCCGACCCAGCTCGCGCTGACCTGGCAGGGCCGCGTCTCGCTGCTGCTGACCGAGGCGATGCAGGTCAAGAAGATCGCGTTCCTCGAAGGCGTGTTCGAAGGCGGCAGCAAGCCGAAGGCCGACGAGGCATTCGAGGCCGATGCAGCCATCGCCACCGGCGAACTCGGTAAGCTGGTTCCCGACCTGATCGACGCGCTCGGCGGCGAGCACCAGCCGGGCGTGCCGGCGCTCGCGGCCTGACGCCGCTGCGAATTACCAGCCTGCGGCCAGCGCGCGGGTGATCTCGGCCGCGGGCACCGCCCGGCAGCCGCTCGGGTTCTGGCCCGACCACAGCGGCGAGAAGTCGCCGCTGCCCGCGCGCTCTGCCGCGGCGCGCAGCGGCGCGATCGCGGCCGTGCCGAGCGGGAAGGCGGGTGCCGCGGCGTTGATCGGCCCCAGTTCGCGCATCAGCCGGTTCACGATGCCGCGCGCCGGTCGGCCCGTGAACAGGTTGGTCAGCGCCGTGTGCTCGGCCTGCGGGCTCTGCAGCGCGGCGCGGTGCAACGCGCTGGTCGTGGCCTCCGGGCACAGCAGGTAGGCGGTGCCGACCTGCACCGCGGACGCGCCGAGCGCACGGGCCGCCGCCACGCCGGCCGCATCGGCGATGGCGCCGGCCGCGATCACCGGTACCCGCACCGCGGCCACGATGCGCGGCAGCAGCGCGAACGTGCCGAGCTGCGTGGTCAGGTCGTCGCTGAGGAAGTTGCCGCGGTGACCGCCGGCTTCGACACCCTGGGCGATCACCGCGTCCACGCCGTGGGCCTCGAGCCAGCGCGCCTCGGCCACCGTCGTGGCCGAAGCCAGCACGGTCGCGCCCCACGCGCGCACCCGCGCCAGCGCATCGGCCGGGGGCAGCCCGAAGTGGAAGCTGACGACCGGCGGGCGAAACTCGGCCAGCACGTCGGCGTATGCGGCGTCGAACGGCGCGCGGCCGGCGCCCGCGCCGACCGTGGCGGGATCGATGCCCAACTCGGCGTAGTACGGCGTCAAGGTCTTCCGCCATGCGGCCTCGCGCGGCGCGTCGATCGCCGGCGGCGTGTGGCAGAAGAAGTTGACGTTGAACGGCCGGTCGGTCTGCGCGCGGATCGCAGCGAGCTCGGCGCGCATCTGCTCGGGCGACAACATCGCGCATGGCAGCGAACCGAGGCCGCCGGCGTTGCACACGGCGATCGCGAGCGCGCTCGTCTGGACGCCGGCCATCGGCGCCTGGATCACCGGCAGGTCGGTGCCGAGAAAGGCCTGCAGCGTGCTCATCGGGTCGCTCCGGTGGTCGTCATGCCGCGGTTATAGCGAAACGGCCGCGGGAACCCCAGAGTTCCGACGCGACACGCAGCGGCCGAGAGTCCAACCCACGCTGGTCGGCGTGCAGGGCGACCCGGGCCTCAGCTGAACCGGGTGTCGACCCGTTCGAGCAGGCTGTCGACGACCGAGAGCAGCTCCGCCACGTTGACCGGCTTGGTCAGGTAGTGGGTGCAGCCGGCCTCATAGGCCGCGTCGATCTGCTGCGCGAGCGCATCGGCCGAAACGATCACGATCGGGATGTCGGCGCTGTACGGGTCGTGCTTCAGGTGGCGCAGCAACTCCATGCCGTTGATGTCCGGCAGGTGCATGTCGAGCAGCACCAGGTCGGGCCGCCGCGCGCGGATCGCGGCCAACCCGTCGAGGCCGGTGATCGAGACCTGCAGCTCCACCTGCGGCCGCTGCGCCAGGATGCCGCGCATCACCTCGACGTTGGTCTCGTTGTCCTCGACGTAGTGCACCAGGCGGCGGTGGTAGTCCGCCGTCTCGGGGGCGAGCGTGCCGAGGTCGGAGCGCACCGTGTCCGGATCGGCGGAGCACGGCAGTTGCAGGATGAACGACGAGCCCTGGCCGGCCACGCTGTGGGCGCGCAGCGAGCCGCCCATCAGTTCGGCCAGGCGCTGGCTGATGACCAGCCCGATGCCGGTGCCCTGCTGCGTCGAGCGCTCGCGGCCGAGCCGGTTGAACGGTTGGAACAGCTCGGCCAGCTGCTCCGGCGTCATGCCCAGGCCGGTGTCGGTGACGACGATCTCGAGCGCATCGTCGCCCACCAGCCGCGTTGCGACGTGGATGCGCCCGCCGTCGCCGTTGTACTTCACCGCGTTGCTCAGCAGGTTGGTCAGGATCTGCTTCACGCGGGTGGCGTCGCCGAGCAGCGTCGAGGTGCCGGGCGCGAACTCGCGCGAGATCGCGATGCGACGCTGCTGCGCGTCGCCCTCGACCATCGCGACGGTCGCGTCGAGCAGCTCCACGAGGTTCAGCGTCTCGATCTGCAGCCGCAGGTTGCCCGATTCGATGCGTGACAGGTCGAGCACGTCGTTGATCATTTCGAGCAGGTGCCAGCCGGCCTGCTGGATCTGCGTGACCCACGGCCGCTGCGCATCGGTGAGCGGGTGCCGCGGGTCGAGCTCGAGCAACTGGGCGAAGCCGAGCATCGCGTTCAGCGGCGTGCGCAGCTCGTGGCTCATGCGCGAGAGGAACTCGCTCTTCGCGCGGTTCGAGGCCTCGGCGGCCTCGCGGGCGCGCTCCGCTTCCTCGAGCTTCAGGTGCTCGGTGACGTCCTCGACGACGCCGACGATGCTGCGCGGCTTGGCGTTGGCGTCGCGCAGCAACGAGACCGTGGCCTGCACCCACACGATCTCGCCGTTGCGCGCGATGTAGCGCTTGTGATGGCGGTACATCGGGATCTCGCCGCGCACCAGCTGCGACATCAGCTCCACGTCCTGCACCAGGTCCTCGGGATGCGTGTAGTCCGCCAGGCTGAGGCCGAGCAGTTCGTCGGCGCTGTAGCCGGTCAGCTCGCAGAAGCGCGGGTTGGTCTGCTTCACGTTGCCGCGCAGGTCCGTGTAGATCACGCCGATCGGCACGTTGTTCAGGATGTTGCGGAAGCGTTGCTCGCTTTCGCGCAACGCCGCCTCGGCGACGCCGCGCTCGCGCACCTCGGCCTGCAGCGCGGCGGTGCGCTCGCGCACCGCCGTCTCGATGCGCCGCGTGCGGCCGGTCACGGTGAGCAGGAACCCGCCGAGCACCGCGGTCGACAGCAGGCCGACCAGCGCGAACAGCCAGACGTCCGCGCTGTGCACCGCCGGCAACTGGCCCTCGACCGGCGTCACGCGCACTTCCCATTGGCGACCGGCGTAGCTCAACGGGCGCGTCAACTGCAGGCGCGAGGCGCTGGTCTCGCAGCCCACTGCGCCGGCAAGCCGGTGCGGCGGGCCGCCGGGCACCGTCTCGCTCAGGCACAGCGCCAGGTAGGCGGGCAGCTGGGTGGACAAAGCCTGCAGCTGCGCATCCATCCGCAGCACCACCGCGACGGCCCCGCGCATCGCGGCCGCGCGCTCGGCCGGCGGCGGATCGATCGGCAGGTAGATCGCCTGATAGACGACGACGCCGTATTCACCCTCGGTCTTCGCCGACTGGGTGAGCCGGAAGCCTCCGCTCGCTGCCGGCAGGCCGGTGCTTCGGGTGGCCTCGACCGCCGCGCGCGCGGCGGGCACCGACAACACGTTGACGCCGAGCGCCCCGGTGTTGCCGGCCAACGGCTCGATCAGGCGCAACGCCAGCACGTCGTCGGTCGGGTTGCCGGCCTGGCCCGATGGCGTGGGCGCGCCGGCGTCGTTGCGATCGAACACGGCGTAGCGCTCGCGTGCGTCCTCGGTGCGGACGCGCGCCTCGAAAGCCGCGACCTCGTCGCGGCGCAGCCGCACGTTCCAGGTCATCGCCTGCAGCCGGCCCGGCGCCAGCCAGGCGGCGCTGGCCAGGTGCATTTCGGCGGCCGTCACATCGTCGGACGCGATGAACACGCCGCGCAGCGCCTCCAGCGCCTGGAGCGGCTCGCGCAGCTGCGCGTTCAGCGCCTGCACCGCGTTGGCGGCGTCGTGGTCGAAGGCGGTCTGCACGCGCTCGTTGTTCCACTGCACGATCTGGCGGATGCCGAGCGCCAGCATCAGCGTGACCAGCCCCATCGTCAGCCCGACGCTCAGGCGTCGCGGTGCCCAGGCGTCACGGGGTCGGCCGAACAGCGTCAGCATGATCGGCGCAGCGATCAGCACGCCGAGCAGGTCGCCAATCCACCAGGTCGCGAGGTTGGCGGGCAGCTCGGTGGTCAGGACCGCGCCGGCAGTCCACAGCGCGGCATTGGCGACCACCGTGTTCACCAGCCCCGAAACGACGCCGATCAGCAGGAACCCCGCGATGTCGCGCGGCTCCGACAGCGTCAGCGGCCGCTGCAGGTGGCGCTTGACCAGGCGGGCGCCGACCAGCGCCTGCAGGCTGGCGCCGATCGCGATCGCGAGCGGCACCGCGACCGTCATCGGGCTCAGTGGCTGGCGCGACAGCATCAGCGACAGGTTCACGACCAGCGAGCCGAGCAGCACCGCCGGCAGCACACGCCGGCCAAAGACCAGCAGGCTGGCCAGTGCGATCCCGGCGGCCGGGTAGAGCGGTGCGGCGAAGCCGGGCGGGATCGCCAGCGGCAACGCCGCCAGACCGCCGATCGCGTACAGCAGAGCCGTCAGCGCGAACGCGGCGGTGCGGGAGAGCGGGGGCTCGTCGGTGGTTGAGGCGTGGTCGGGCAAGCGGCGGGCACCGTTCGGGGGGCGGGCGGCCCGGTCGTGCGAGCCGTCAAACCCCTGGATTCTGCGCGGCTTGGAGGCCCGCCGCGCTGCCGTTATTCACATTTCGTTGAAACAAATCGGCAACGGGCGGGTTACACGTTGAACAGAAAGTTGAGCACGTCGCCGTCCTTGACGACGTAGTCCTTGCCTTCGGCACGCATCTTGCCGGCGTCCTTCGCCCCCTGCTCGCCCTTGAAAGCGACGAAATCGGCGAACGCGATCGTCTGCGCACGGATGAAGCCGCGCTCGAAATCGGTGTGGATCACGCCGGCCGCCTGCGGCGCGGTGTCGCCGATGTGGATCGTCCACGCGCGCACTTCCTTCACGCCGGCGGTGAAATAGGTTTGCAGTCCCAACAGCGTGAACGCGGCACGGATCAGCCGGTTCAGGCCCGGCTCGGTCTGGCCCATCTCGCCGAGGAACATCAGCTTGTCCTCGTCGTCCATTTCCGACAGCTCGGCTTCGGTCTTGGCGCAGATCGCGACGACCGGCGCGCCCTGGCCGTCGGCGTAGGCGCGCAGCTTGTCGAGGTACGGGTTGTTCTCGAAGCCGTTCTCGTCGACGTTGCCGACGAACATCGCCGGCTTGGCGGTGATCAGGCACAGCGGCTTGACCAGCACCATCTCTTCCTTGCTGAACGCGACGGTGCGCACGGGCTTGCTGTCGTTCAGCGCGGTCATGCACTTCTCGAGCACCGCGACGATCTTCTGCGCTTCCTTGTCGCCCGAGCGGGCGACCTTGTTGTAGCGGTGCAGCCCCTTCTCGACCGTGCTCATGTCGGCCAGGCACAACTCGGTCTGGATCACCTCGATGTCGGAGATCGGGTCGACCTTGCCGGCGACGTGGATGACGTTCTCGTCGTCGAAGCAGCGCACCACGTTGACGATCGCGTCGGTCTCGCGGATGTGCGCGAGGAACTGGTTGCCCAGGCCTTCGCCCTTGGACGCGCCGGCCACCAGGCCCGCGATGTCGACGAACTCGACGATCGCCGGGACGATGCGCTCGGGCTGGACGATCCTGGCCAGTTCCTGCAGCCGCGGGTCGGGCAGCTCGACGATGCCGACGTTCGGCTCGATCGTGCAGAACGGGTAGTTCTCGGCCGCGATGCCGGCCTTGGTCAGGGCATTGAACAGGGTGGACTTGCCGACGTTGGGCAAGCCCACGATGCCGCACTTCAAACTCATGGGGGTCTTTCTGGAGGGCCCGGCAATGCCGCGGGCGAACCGCCGATTTTAGGCGACCGACCTACACTCGCCGAAACGATTGCCGGAGTGCCCTGCCCATGCCCGAACTTCAGACCCTGCAACCCCACGAGAAGGACCTCGGCGGCGGCTTCAAGGTGCGCCGGCTGCTGCCGTCCGGCCAACGCCAGGCGGTCGGTCCGTTCGTGTTCTTCGACCACTTCGGCCCGATCACCGCGCAGCCGGGTGACAACCACGACGTGCGCCCGCACCCGCACATCGGGCTGGCCACCGTCACCTACCTGTTCGAGGGCGCGATGATGCACCGCGACTCGACCGGTGTGGTGCAGCGCATCGAGCCCGGCGCGATCAACCTGATGACGGCGGGTCGCGGCATCGTCCACTCCGAGCGCACGCCCAAGGACCTGCTCGGCGTCGAACGCCGCAGCCACGGGCTCCAGCTCTGGCTCGCGGTGCCGGCCGAGCACGAGGAAGACGCGCCGGCGTTCCAGCATGTCGCCGGGGCCGAGATCCCGGGGCGCGAGGTGGGGGGCGCGCTGGTGCGGGTGTTGATCGGCAGCGCGTTCGGCCTCACGTCGCCGGTGCGGCCGGTGTCGCCGACGCTTTACCTGGATCTGAACTTCGAGGTCGCGTCCGGCGCCACGCTGGCGATTCCCAACGCCGCCGCCGAGCGCGCGCTGTACAGCACCGACCACGACTTCGAACTGGATGGCGAATTGATTCCCGCCCGCACGATGGTCGTGCTCGAACCGGGCACCGAGCCGGTGATCAGCGCGCCGCGCGGCGGCCGCATCATGCTGATCGGCGGCGCGCCGCTCGGCCACCGATTCATCGTCTGGAACTTCGTCTCGAGCCGCAGGGAGCGCATCCTGCAGGCGCAGGACGACTGGGAGGCGCAGCGCTTCGAGCGCGTCCCCGGCGAGACCGAGTTCATCCCGCTGCCGCCGCGCCATGTCTGAGCCGACCGTGTCGCCCGAGGAAGCCTGGTGCGCCGAGCGCGCCGCGGACGTGGCGGCCTGCATCGCGCGCTTCGCGCCGGAGCACGGGCGGATCGGCGAGCGCCCGGCGTGGTTCGCGATGCCCTATGCGGGCCTGTGGGCCGTCGAGAGCGCGCACCGGCCGGAGTGGATCGGCTGGTGGGTGATCGCCGGTGATCTGCCGGCCGATGCCCTGCCGGCCCACGACCTCGCCGCGCCGCGTGATGCGATGCGCGCGTTCGGCAAGCGCTGGGTGCTGCATGGCGAGCAGCTGGACCGCGGCGACGTGCCGCCGGCGTGGGCGCACCTGCCGGACGACGCGCTGCCGAAGCTCGCGGCGACGCTGAAGCGGCGCGGCACCGCGCTGCTGGCCTGGGCCGACGACGAGGGCTCGTGGCCGGACGACACCGCGGCGGTCGACTGATTCCGCCGACCGACGCGCCGCAGCCGTACGTGCGCGAGGACCTCGACGCGCGTTCGCTGCACTTCTCGAGCGCAGCGATCCAGAGCCGCATGGACATCCGCCGGCCCGACGTGCTGGCGCTCGACTACACCCGCACGATGATGGCGTGGCCGATGCTGCGGCCGGCGGCGCGCGCGCTTGCGCTGATCGGCCTGGGCGGCGGCTCGATCGCGAAGTTCTGCCACCGGCATCTGGCGAACGCAACGCTGGTCGCCGTCGAGATCGACCCGCGCGTGATCGCGTTGCGCGACGCCTTCCGCGTGCCGCCCGACGATGCGCGGTTGCGCGTCGTCGAGGCCGATGGCGCCCGTTTCGTCGCCGAGACGACCGAGCGCTTCGACGTGCTGATGGTCGACGCCTTCGATGCCGACGGCCTGCCGCCGGCGCTCGGCAGCCAGCGCTTCTACGACGACTGCTTCGACGCGCTGGCCGCAGACGGCCTGCTCGTCGTCAACCTGCATGCCGGCGATCCGCAGCATGGCACGTGGGTCGAGCGGATCGCGCGCAGTTTCGGCGGTCGCGTGCTGAGCGTCGGCGACCGTGACGGCACCAACAGCGTGACCTTTGCGGCGCGCGGCCGCGCCCTCGCGCAGGCCGGGGGTGGCGCCCTGCGGCGGCCCGCCAACCTGAGCGATGCGGGCTGGAAGGAACTGCGCGGCGCGTTCTCGCGCGTCACGCACGCGCTGGTGGCGCAAGGCGCGTCGGACGCGCCCGTCAGCGACGAACCAGCTTGATCGCTCCACCCGGTTCGGCCGTTCCCTCGAACTGCGTCTCGGTCGTCGGCGTCAACTCGATCGTCAGGTTGGCGCACGCCGCAGCCACCTGATCGCCCCAGACGGTGAAGGCCAGCCCGGAGCCGTTGCTCTGCTGGACCGTGACCGGAAACCGGCGCGCCTTGCAGGCGCTCTTGGCATTCGTTGCCGCTGGCAGCGTGCCGTGCCAGGTGCCGCTGAACTGCCGCAGCTCCAGCCGCGCGACCTGACGCTTGCCATCGGGCGCCGTGATCGTGGCGGTCCAGCGGCCGTCGCGCGGCACATCGGGTTCGGCCTGGGCCGATGCGGTGGTGCAGGCGACCACCGCGCTGACCAGCGTGACGAGCAGTTGGATTCGCATGCGCAAAGTGTAGTGGTTGAAGGCGCCGCGCGCGCCGCAAGTTCTATCTGCAAGAACAGCGTATCATTTTATCCCAATGCCTCGCAAAGCCGCCCAACCGTCGATGTCGGAACAGCAGGCCGCACCGGGCGGCGTGGGGGCGGTCGATCGCGCGATCTCGCTGCTCGACGTGTTCACGCCTGACCGGCCGCTGTTGTCACTGGCCGAACTCGCGCAGGAGAGCCGCCAGTACAAGAGCACGGTGCTGCGGCTGCTGGCCTCGCTGGCGCACGCCCACATCGTCGAGCGCCATGCCGACGGACGCTTCAGCCTGGGCTCGACGATCCCGCGCCTGCAGGCGGTCTACGCCGCGTCCTTCTCGATGGAAAGCGTGGTGATGCCGGCGTTGCGCGACCTCGTCGAGGTCACCCGCGAGAGTGCGGCGTATCACATCCGCCAGGGCACCAAGCGGCTGTGCCTGTACGGCGTGGACTCGCCCCAGACCATCCGCGACCACACCCAGGTCGGCGCGCTGCTGCCGGCGGGGCGCGGCGCCGTCGGCAAGGTGTTTGCGCTGTTCGGGGACGCGCCGGCGCTGCCGCGCGGGCCGCAGCGGCCCGAGCCGCTGGTGATCGTGCCGGCCGACCTGGTGCGCGAGGTCGCGGCGATCGCCGCGCCGGTCTTCGACGCCGCCGGCGCGCTGGCCGGCGTGATCGCGCTAACGATGCCGGCGATGCGCCTGAATCGCCAGCACGCGCTCGACGTGCAACGCAGTGCGCGCCAGGTGACGGCGCAACTCGGGGGCCGCTATCCGCCGAGGACCTAGGGCGAACCCTCGTTGACCCTGCAGGGTCAATCCTTAAAATTGGAACTGCGTTCTACCTGGCGCAACACGCTGGACCCCGCATCCCCACCCCATCGAGCGCGCGCCTCGAGCGCGTGCGATGGTCTTCGACGCTCGACCCGATCCCCATCCCCTCTGGAGACGACATGAAATCACCCCTGATCAAATTGACGACGATGGCGCTGCTGTTTGCCGCCGCGGCGCTCGCCCAGGCGCAGGACATCCAGGAGCGGACGATCCGTTTCGGCCACCTGAACAACACCGATCACCCGGTCAGCATGGGCGTCAAGAAGTTCGCCGAGCTGGTGCACGCCAAGAGCGGCGGCAAGATCACCGTCAAGGAATTCCCGGCCAACCAGCTTGGCAACGAGATGCAGCAGACCTCGGCGCTGCAGGGCGGCGTGCAGGAGATGCAGGCGCCGGCGACGACCTCGCTGGTGGGCATCGTCAAGGAGTTCGGCCTGGTCGATTTCCCGTTCGTCGTCAGCAACTTCAAGCAGGCCGACGCGATGCTCGACGGGCCGCTGGGCAAGCAGCTGACCGCGAAGCTGCCCGAGAAGGGCCTGGTCGCGCTGGCGTTCTGGGACCTGGGCTTTCGCAACGTCACCAACAGCAAGCGCCCGATCACCAAGGGCGAGGACCTGGAAGGCATCAAGCTGCGCGTGATCCCGAACCCGGTGTTCCTCGACACCTTCAAGACCTTCAAGGCCAACCCGCTGCCGCTGCCGTTCGCCGAGCTCTACAACGCGCTCGAGAGCAAGGCCGTCGACGGCCAGGAGAACCCGTTCTCGGTGATCCTGTCCAACAAGTTCTACGAGGTGCAGAAGTACCTGAGCGTGACCAACCACGTCTACGCCGCGAACATCATCCTGATCAGCAAGAAGTTCTGGGACAAGCTCTCGCCGGTCGAACAGAAGCTGCTGCAGGACGCCGCCACCGAGGCACGCGACTACCAGCGCGTGGCCAGCCGCGAGGCCGCCGGCAAGGCGATCGGCGAACTCAAGGCCAAGGGCATGCTGGTCAACGAGGTGCCTGCTGCCGAGCTCGCGAAGATGCGCGCCGAGATCAAGCCGGTGATCGACAAGTATTCGGCGGCGTACGATCCGGCCGTCGTCTCGACCTTCAGGAGCGAAGTCGAACGCGTCCAGAAATTCTGATTGAAACGGGGCTTCCGTGGAACGACTCGCCGATCTCTATTGCAAGCTGCTGTGCGCCGTGATGGCGGTGGCGCTGTTCGTCATGGTGGTGCTGGTGTTCGGCAACGTCGTTCTGCGCTATGCGTTCAACTCGAGCATCACGATCTCCGAAGAACTGAGCCGGTGGCTGTTCGTCTGGGTCACGTTCCTCGGCGCGGTGGTCGCGGTGCGCGAGCGGGCGCACCTCGGCACCGATGCGCTGGTGGCACGCCTGTCGCCGGCGGGCAAGAAGGTCTGCCTGGTGCTCGGCCACCTGGCGATGATCTACATCTGCTGGCTCGTCTTCCAGGGCAGTCTGGCGCAGACCAGGATCAACCTGGACGTACTCGCGCCGGCCTCGCAGTGGCCGGTGGCGATCGTCTACGCGGCCGGCGTCTTCTTCGCGGTCTCGGCGGCGCTGATGTTCGCGCTGGACCTCTGGCTGCTGCTCACCGGTCGCGTGTCCGATGACCAGCTGGTGATGATCAAGGAATCGGAAGACGTCGCTGCCCTCGAGCAGCATTCCACCGGCGGCAACGCCGCACGCTGACCGACCGCACGAGCCCCCCATGACCCTGACCGTCTTCCTCGGATCGCTGCTGCTCGCGATGGCGATCGGCATCCCCATCTCGTTCGCGTTGCTGGCCTCCGGCGTCGCGCTGATGTGGCATATGGACATGTTCGACGCGCAGATCCTCGCGCAGAACCTGATCGGCGGTTCCGACAGCTACCCGTTGCTGGCCGTGCCGTTCTTCCTGCTGGCCGGCGAAATCATGAACGTCGGCGGCCTGTCCCGGCGCATCGTCGAATTCGCGCTCGCGCTGGTCGGCCACATTCGCGGCGGGCTGGGCTACGTGGCGATCGTCGCGTCGATCCTGCTGTCGGCGCTGTCGGGCAGCGCGGTGGCCGATGCCGCCGCGCTGACCGCGCTGCTGCTGCCCATGATGATTGCGGCGGGCCATGCACCGGCACGCTCCGCCGGGCTGATCGCCGCGTCGGGCGTGATCGCGCCGATCATCCCGCCGTCGATCGGCATGGTGATCTTCGGCGTCGCGGCCAACGTCTCGATCTCGAAGCTGTTCATGGCGGGCATCGTGCCGGGCCTGCTGATCGGGGTGTCGCTGTGGGTCGCCTGGGCGATCGTGGCGCGCAAGGAAAACATCGTGCCGCCCGCCCGCAAGCCGGCCAGCGAGGTATGGGCCACCTTCGTGCGCTGCGGCTGGGCGCTGATGCTGCCGGTGATCATCCTGGTCGGCCTGCGTTTCGGCGTGTTCACGCCGACCGAGGCCGGCGTCGTCGCCGCGGTGTATGCGCTGTTCGTCTCGAACGTCATCTACCGCGAACTCAAGTTCTCGCAGCTCTACGGCATCTTCGTCGGGGCCGCCAAGACCACCGCGGTCGTGATGCTGCTGGTCGCCGCGGCGATGGTGTCGGCGTGGCTGATCACCGTGGCTGACCTGCCAGGCAAGGTCGTCGGCATGCTGCAGCCGTTCATGGACAGCCCGATCGCGCTGATGGCCGCGATGATGGTGCTGGTGATGATCGTCGGTACCGCGATGGACATGACGCCGACGATCCTGATCCTGACCCCGGTCCTGATGCCGGTCGTCAAGGCGGCGGGCATCGACCCGGTCTATTTCGGGGTGATGTTCATCATGAACAACGCCATCGGTCTGATCACACCACCGGTCGGCGTGGTGCTCAACGTGGTCGCTGGCGTCGGCAAGCTGTCGATGGACACCGTCACCAAGGGCGTGATGCCGTTCATGCTCGCGCAGTTCATCATAATGTTCCTGATGGTGCTGTTCCCGTGGCTGGTGACGGGGCCGGCGAAATTCTTCCACTGACGACGCGCATCCAGCGCGTGAACGACAAGGCCGCCCGGGGGCGGCCTTGCTTTTTGTCGAGCCCGAGGCGAACTCAGTTCGTCTCGGTGTTCTCGTCTGTCGGCGGGGGCGGCGGTTCCACGCGTGCGGCCGGGCGGGGCGCTTGAGCGGGTTCGGGCGTTGCCGGCCCCTCGGCGACGGCGGCCATGCCCAGCGCTGCGCTTGCCGCGCGCGTCGTCGCAGGTGATGGCGTGACGCCGACGATCCACAACTCGCAAGCCGCGCCACTGCAGGACACGCCGATGCTCGCGTAGCGGCCGAGCAGGGCGTCCCAGGCAGCGGCGACATCGGTGCCCTGCCAATTGAGCGTGACCGGCGAGGCGATCGCGCCCAGCGCCTCGCCGCCCTTGACGTTCGTATGGGTGGCCTGCGCCAGCGCCCGGACCGCGTCGGCGAGCTTGGCGTTGGTCGCCTCGATGCGGACCACCCCGGACTGGCGGGTCACGCGGAGTGCGATCGGCACTTCGACCTGGGGGGCCACGCTGACGGCCGGCGCGGGCCGGGGCAGCGGCGCGATGGCCGATGGCGGCACGCTGGGCACCGGCGGCGCCGGACTCTTCAACCAGTCCGCCGCCAGCCAGCCGCCGACGCCGGCCGCCGCGACCGAGACCGCGGCGATGCCGAGCCAGCGCGCGGAGCCGTGCGGGGCGCTGGTCGCTCCGTTCCACGGCGTCGGCGGGCCGGCGACCATCGCGGCCGCCTGCTGCTGCGCCTGGCCGAACGACTCGCTTACCGCAGCGGTCGGTGGATGGCGGGTGCTCATCGACAGGTCAGGGGATCGAGACGTGCGACACGTCGCGCTTGCCGGGCGAGTAGATGTCGTTGATGTTCCAGTGGCCGGCGGTCGGCACCGGGTTGTTCAGCATCGCGACGTCGATCACGAACGGCTTGTTCGACGCGATCGCCTCGGCCAGCACGCCCTTGAACTGGTCGGCCGATTCGATCTTGACGCCCTCGGCGCCGTAGGCGCGCGCGACCGCCGCGAAGTCGGGCGAGTAGGGCTTGCCGTCCTTGCGGAACAGCACGCCGACGGTCGTGCCGTAGTGCGCCATCTGCAGCCCGGCGATCGTGCCGTAGGCGAAGTTGTTCATCACGACCCAGATCACCGGGATGCCCATCTCGACCGCGGTCGCGAGCATCGCCGGGTTCTGACCGAAGCCGCCGTCGCCGACCAGTGCGAGCACGACCTTGTCCGGGCACGCCAGCTTGGCGCCGAGCGCGGCCGGGGCGCCGAAGCCCATCGTCGCGTAGCCGCCCGGCGTCAGGATGCTGCCCGGCGTGTAGATCGGGAACTGCTGGCCGACGCCGTTCTTGTTCCAGCCGACGTCGGTGGTGATGATCGCGTCGCGCGGCAACGCCTCGCGCACCACCGCGAGGATGCGCTCGGGCTGCATCGGGAAGCCCGGCGCGACCGTCAGCGGCCGGTTGCCGGCAATGAACTCGGCGCGGTAGTCGGCGATCTCGTTCTGCAGCTTCTCGTTGCGGCGTGCGGTCGGCGCGAGCTTCTTCGCGACCCGGTTCAGCACGATCAGCGCCTGCTTCAGGTCGGTCACGACGCCGATCTCGGCGGGGTAGTTGCGACCGATCTCGCTCGGGTCGATGTCGATGTGGATCAGCTTCGTGGGCGGAAAGCTGAACGTGAACTCGTTGTCCCACGAGCTGCAGTCGGCTTCGGCGAAGCGCGTGCCCAGGCCGATCACCCAGTCGGCGGTGCGGCACTTCTCGTTGACGAACTTCGTGCCCCAGAAGCCGGTCATGCCGAGCGTCAGCGGGTGGTCGTCGGGCAGCGCGCCCTTGCCCATCAGCGAGTGGGCGACCGGGATCTGCAGGTGCGTCGCGAACTCGGCCAGCTCGGCCGCCGCGTCGGCGCCCAGGATGCCGCCACCGGCGTAGATCACCGGGTTCTTCGCCTCGAGCAGCGCGCGCACGATCTTTTCGGCCGTCGGGTCGTCCATCGACGGCTTGTTCAGCACCTTGGTGTGCAGCGCCAGGCGCTCGAACAGCGCGGTGTCGACTTCCATCGAGAAGATGTCCATCGGCACCGAGACCAGCACCGGCCCCGGGCGCCCGCTCTCGGCGAGCTGGAACGCCTTCTCGAGGATCTCGGGGAACAGGTCGGGGCGCTCGACGCGCCAGACGCGCTTGACGAACGGGCGGTAGATCTCGCTCTGCGACGCGTCCGAATGCAGGTTCACTTCCTGGTGCGGGTGCTTGCCGTAGTAGTGGCTCGGGATGTCGCCGGCGATCACGACCATCGGGATCGAATCGAGCGCCGCGTTCGCGACACCCGTGGCCGCGTTGGTCAGCCCCGGCCCGAGGTGCGACAGCAGCACGGCGGTGGTGTGCTTCGCGCGGGCATAGCCGTCGGCCATGTGCGCGGCGATCTGCTCGTGGCGGGTGTTGACGAACTTGACGGTCGAGCCTTCGAGTTCGGTCAGCACCGCGATGTTCGTGTGGCCGCACAGGCCGAACAGGTACTCGACCCCGCGGTCTTCCAGGTACTTGACGAGTTGCTTCGAGATCAGTTGCTTCATGGGGGCCTCACGGTTCTGGATGGTCAGGGGCGTCGTCGGGCAGCGCGCGCGCTTCGACGCCGGTGTAGCGGTAGGGGATGCCGGGGGACATCGGCCCCTTGATGCGTCCGCCCTGCTGGGTCTGCTCCCACGCATGCGCGAGGATGCCGACCGAGCGTGACAGGATGAAGAGGCCGCGGCCGAGTGGCGCGGCGAAGCCGAGCTCGCTGTAGATCACCGCGGTCGCACCGTCGATGTTCATCGGGATCGGCGCGCCCTTGCGCGCCTGCAGCACGCGCTCGACGCCCTCGGCGATCCGGCCGAAGCGGCCGCCGACCTCGCCGCGCGCCTGCGCCTCCCGCACGAGCTGCAGCAGCCGCACTGCGCGCGGGTCGACGCCGTGCCAGCGGTGGCCGAAGCCGGGGATGATCTTGCCGTGCGCGGCGATGTAGCGATCGACGCCGGCCTCGATCTGGTCGGGCGTGGCCTCGCCGCCGGAGTTGCCCGCACGCGCGGCGGTGTCGATGTCCTGCAGCAAGGTCATGCACTGCTCGCCGGCGCCGCCGTGGACATCGTCGAGTGCATTGATCGCCGAGGCCATCGCGCCGTTCAGCGGCAGCCCGCAGGTCACGGCCATGCGCGATATCGCGATCGACGGGGCGTGCGGGCCGTGGTCGACCGCGGCCACCATCGCCGCCTCGAGCAGCGCCGATTGCGCCGGCGTCGGCAGCTCGCCGCGCAGCATCAGCCACACCATGTCGGGGAATCGGACGCGGCCGATCAGGTCCTGGATCGCGTAGCCGCGCACGCCGATCTGGCCCGGCTGGATATCGATGATCGAGGTCGACCACCAGGCGCTCGCGTCCTGCAGGCGCTCCTCGGCCGTCTTCGGCGCGCTCTTGGGTGATCCGGCGGGCTTGGCGGTGCTCATACCGTGCCGTCCGCGCGGAAATCGGCGATCTCGCTCGCGCTGTAGCCCACCGAGCGCAGGAATTCCTCGGTGTGCTGGCCGAGCTGCGGCGGCGGCGCGTGCACGTCGGGGTCGCCGCCCGAGAGCTTGAAACCGGTGCGCGACACGGTCAGCGGCCCGTCGACGCCGTCGACCGCGTCGAAGGTCTTCAGGAACTCGCGCTGCTGCACCTGCGGCAGCGCCAGCGCCTGCGGCACGCTGAGCACCGATCCCGCGGGCACGCCGATGCGGTTCAGCGCCGCCTCCCAGTGCGCGGAGTCGTTCTTCGCCAGCTCGCTTTCGAGTTCGGCCGTCAGCGCCGCCCGGTTGCGCTTGCGGTTCTCGCGCTGCGCGAAGCGTTCGTCCAGGCTCAGGTCTTCGCGTCCGAGCATCGCCACCAGCGCGACGAACTGCTCCTGCTTGTTCGCGGCGATGTTGATCAGGCCGTCGCGGGTGCGGAACGCGCCCGAGGGTGCGGCGGTGATGTTGTCGTTGCCGTGCGCCTGCGGCTCGACCCCGGCGATCAGGTAGTTCGACACGACCCAGCCCATCGCGGTCAGCGCGGAGTCGAGCATCGAGACGTCGATGAAGCCGCCTTCGCCGGTGGCGTTGCGCCGCACCAGCGCGCTGCTGATCGCGAACGCGGCCATCATGCCGGCGAGCGTGTCGGCCACCGGATAGCCCACGCGCAGCGGCGCCGCCTCCGGCGTGCCGGTGATGCTCATGATGCCGGACAGGCCCTGGATGATCTGGTCGTAGGCCGGCGCCGCGCGCATCGGCCCCTCCTGCCCGAAGCCGGAGATCGCGCAGTAGACGAGCTTCGGATTCGTCTGCTTCAACTCGTCGTACGAGACGCCGAGCCGCGCCATCACGCCGGGGCGGAAGTTCTCGACCAGCACGTCGGCCGACGCGACCAGGCGGTGCAGCACCTCCTTGCCGCGCGGCGACTTCAGGTTCAGCGTCACCGACTTCTTGCCGGCGTTCTGCGCCAGGAACGAGGCGCCCATGTGGCGGGCGTTCAGCGCCGTGTCGGCGCCCAGCTGGCGCGCCAGGTCGCCGCCGTCGGGCACCTCGATCTTGACGACCTCGGCGCCGAGCAGCGCGAGCTGGTAGGCGCACAACGGGCCGGCCAGCACGTTGGTCAGGTCGAGCACGCGGATGCCGTTCAGCGCACTGCTCATGGGTCAGCCTTGTCCAGGGTCACACAACACGTCCGGCGCCGGTCAGCGCCGCACGAACGGGTTCGGCACGTCCAGGTCGGACGAGATCCACACGCACTTGGTCTCGAGGTACTCGCGGATCGCCTCGCTGCCCGATTCGCGGCCGATGCCCGACTCCTTGAAGCCGCCGAACGGCGAGGTGAAGCTGGTCGCGCGGTAGTTGTTGACCCACACGGTGCCGGCCTTGATCTTCTCGGTCAGCAGCATCGCACGGCGCAGGTCGCGGGTCCAGACGGCGGCGGCCAGGCCGAACGCCACGTCGTTGCCGATGCGGATCGCGTCCGCCTCGTCGTCGAACGGGATCACCGCCAGCACCGGGCCGAAGACCTCCTCCTGCGCGATCCGCATCTCGTTGCGCACACCGGTGAAGATCGTCGGTTCGACGAACTGGCCGGCACCGAGATCGGGCCGGCTGCGGCCGCCGAGCACGCAGGTCGCACCCTCGTTCTTCGCGATCTCGATGTACGACAGGATCTTCTCGAACTGCGGGCGCGTGGCGATCGGGCCGACCTGGGTCGCCTCGTCCGCCGGGTCGCCGAGCTTCACGTCCTTCATGAAGTCGATCAGCTTGGCGACGAAGCGGTCGTGGATCGTGCGCTGCACCAGCAGGCGCGAACCGGCCTGGCAGCTCTGCCCGGCGGCCGCGAAGATGCCGGAGACGGCGCCCTTGACGGCTTGGTCGAGGTCGGCGTCGTCGAACACGATGTTCGGCGACTTGCCGCCGAGCTCGAGCGTGACGGTCTTGAAGTTCTTCGCCGCGAGCTGGTAGATCGCACGGCCGGCCTCGGAGCCGCCGGTGAAGCCGATGTGCGCGACGCCGGGGTGGGTGACGAGCGCCTCGCCGACCTCCCTGCCCAGCCCGGTGACGACGTTGACCACGCCCTTCGGGAACCCGGCCTGCTCGAACAGCAGCGCGAACTCGAGCATCGACGCCGAGGTGAACTCCGACGGCTTGATGACCACCGTGCAGCCGGCCGCCAGCGCTGGTGCGAGCTTCCAGCTGGTCAGCGTCAGCGGCGAGTTCCACGGCGTGATGATCGCGATCACGCCCTTGGCTTCGTAGCGGGTGTACGCGAACACGCCTTTCTTGTCGGTCGGGATGACCTTGCTCTCGACCTTGTCGGCCTGGCCCGCGTAGTAGCGGAAGTAGTCGGCCATGTAGCGGACCTGCGAGACCACCTCGGTCGCGAGCTTGCCGTTGTCGCGGCGCTCGATCTCGGCCAGGCGCGGCGCGTTCGCGGTGATCAGGTCGGCCAGCCGCCACAGCATGCGGCCGCGCTCCGAGGCGGTCAGCGCCGGCCAGGCGCCGGTGTCGAACGCGGTGCGGGCGGCCCGCACCGCGCGCTCCGCATCGGCGCGGTTGCCGCGCGCGATGCGGCCCCAGGTCTTGCCGGTATAGGGGTCGTCGGTCGGCAGGTACTCGCCCGAGCTCGGCGGATGGGCTGCACCGTCGATGAAGTGGTCGTACGTCGGCAGCGTGTGGGGTGAAGTCATGACGGGAGCAGTCTGCAAAGAGCTTCCGGGAGCGTTCCGTTCAGCATAACAGTATTCTAAAGTGGAGCTGTGTTTCGGCGTCTAGGTGAACCTCCTAGTTGCAGGGGTCGCCCCCCTAGAAGGAGGTCCCCGCCGGCCGCTTCGGCCGATCGGCTAACCTCGCCACTTTGTCGCACGAAATCGGGGGTTGGCATGGGAGAAGAAGGCGGCGTGGCGGCGGTGGAACGGGCGCTGTCCATCCTGGACGCGCTGACGGAGGACCGGGTGACGCTGGTCGAGCTGTCCAAGCGCACCGGCCTGTACAAGAGCACGGTGCTGCGGCTGCTGAAGTCGCTCGAGAAGTACGGCTATGTGCTGCGCAACGCCGAAGGGCTGTACCGGCTGGGCTCGAAGGTGCTGCTGCTCGGCTCGCTGTACCAGCGCCACTTCCGTACCTCCGACATCGTGCCGCCCGTCCTCGAGAAGCTGGCAGCCGACCTGCACGAGGGCGCGTCCTTCTATGTGTGCGAGGACGACAAGCGCATCTGCCTCCACCGCGTGGACAGCACCCGCGCGATCCGCGATTCGGTGCACGTGGGTGACCGCCTGCCGCTGACGGTGGGCGCGGCGGGCCACGTGCTGCGCGCCTTCACCGGGGCGCGCGGCGAGCGTTTCGACGAGATCCGGCGCGCGATGTACGCCGCGTCGTTCGGCGAGCGCGATGCCGAGACCGCCGCGATCGCCGCGCCGGTGTTCGGCAGCGGCAACCGCCTGATGGGCGCGCTCAGCGTCTCCGGCCCGCGCTACCGGCTCGAGGAACTGGGCGAGGCGCGCATCGTGCCGGTGCTGTTCAGGTACGCGAAGGAACTGACGCGCACCTGCGGCGGCAACGTGGACGATCCCACGCTGGGCGGGTGGAACCTGCCCGAGCCGAAGCGCAAGGCCGCTTCGAGAGCCGCCAAGCCGACGCCGGCGAAGACGCCGGCGCGCCGCGCCGCGAGGTCCGTCGACCAGGCCGGCTGACCCGAACCGCGGCGCGAGGCCGCGGCTGTTCCAACCCTCCGTCCCCCTGCCACGCATCGCGCCGGTCTCTTGACCGGCGCGATGCGTTTGCGCGCGCCTTCTTTCCATTTTTCGGGGTCGATCGCGCAAACCCCGTTGACACGCCGAACGCCGGTCCATAGCATTTTAAAACGACGTTCTGTACAACAGAACGCTCGAAAAGAGGCATCGCACTCGCGATGCGATGTCAACCAAGGAGACTTCGATGAGACTGAATCTATTGACCGCGCTGCTCGTTTCGGCGGGCGCGCTCGCCGCCCCCGCCGCCTTCGCGGCACCGCATGCGGCGGCCGCGGACCTCGCGGACTGCTGCACGCCGGGCGACAAGGACTTTCCGAAGGTCGGCGGCAACCTGGGCAACCAGAACTACTCGAAGCTGCGCAACATCAACCGCGTCAACATCAAGAACCTCGGCGCCGTGTGGCTCAACCATGTCGAGGGCGGTGTGGCTGGCGACAACCAGAGCACGCCGGTCGTCGTCGATGGCGTGATCTTCCTCGAGACCGCGCAGGCCAACGTGATCGCGGTCGACGGCAAGACCGGCGCGACCAAGTGGAAGTGGACTGCCCCTGCCCGCGCCACGCGCCGCGGCGTCGCGGTCTCCAAGGAGCTCGGCCTGGTCTACACGCTCTCGCAGGGCAAGGTCGTCGCGATCGACATCAACACCGGCGTGACCGCGTGGATCTCGCCGGCGTTCCCGGCCAGCGTCGGCGGCATCGGCAAGGTCGCGATCGTGTACCACAACAAGCGCCTGTACGTCGGCACCAACGACGGCAGCGTCGGCGCGGGCCTGATGGTCGATGCGACCAACGGCGTGCTGATGTCGAGCTTCTTCGGCGTGCCGCAGAACCCGGGCGACCTCGGCTACGACACCTGGGGCGGCGCGCCGCAGGATCAGCGCCGCGGCGGCACGCCGTGGATCCACCCGGCCGTCGATCCTGAACTGAACATGGTCTACTGGACCTTCGGCAACAACCGCGGCGGCTCGTCGCAGAACGGCTCGACGCGGCCGGGCCAGAACCTGTTCGCGAACTCGATCGTCGCGCTCGACATGACGACCGGCGCGTACAAGTGGCACTTCCAGTCGGTGCACCACGACATGTGGGACATGGACAACGTGAACGGCCCGGTGCTGGCGGACGTGAACATCCGCGGGCAGATGCGCAAGGTGATCGTCTACGGCAGCAAGACCGGCATGTTCTACATCCTGGACCGCCAGGACGGCAGCGCGCCGCTCGGCATCGACGAAGTGCCGGTGCCGGTCGACACGCGCCAGGCCTCGTGGCCGACCCAGCCGCGCCCACGCCAGGGCGGCTTCGTCGAGAGCTGCCCGGTGACCGAGCCGCTCGGCGGCCCGGTGCCGGGCGCACAGAACCGCGCGGTGCCGAACTACCCGACCGGGTGCCTGTACTCGCCGCACTGGGACGGCGCACCGGTGCTGAGCTTCCCCGGCCACGGCGGCGGCGCGGACTGGAACCACTATTCGTTCAGCCAGAGCACCAAGCTGCTGTACACCGGCGCCGGCTATGTCGGCGCAGCACACTCGCTGAACGAAGGCAGCAACGGCCTGCGGCCTCCTGGCGAGTACATGACCGGCGCCGTCATCGCGGTCGACCCGGCGACCAACCTGGTGCGCTGGAAGAAGCCGATGCCGTACTCGCTGGCCCACGGCAACGGCATCCTGACCACCGCGTCCGACGTGCTGTTCATCGGCCAGCCCGACGGCAACGCGATCGCGATGGACGCAACCAACGGCCGCGAGCTGTGGCGCTTCCAGACCGGCGCGGCAATCAGCGCGAGCCCGATCAGCTACGAGATCGACGGCGAGCAGTACATCGCGTTCTACGCCGGCGGCACCGGCATCCCGTACGGCGCCTCGGCACCGCGCGGCGACAACCTGTGGGCGTTCAAGATCGGCGGCAAGCTGCCGCCGGCCGCCACGCCGACCCCGCCGACCGTGCGGCGCCCGGTGGCCGGCAGCCCGGTCAGCGGGGCCAGCGTCGGCAATACCGTGCTGCTCGGCCGCTCGTCGGCGAGCGCGGCCGAGCAGTCGATCAACAGCGGCTCGACCAACGGCATGTACCCGACCCACATGCAGGTCGGTGTCGGCACGACGGTGACGTTCACGAACCCGGGCAGCAGCGCGAACACCCACTGCGCGACGCAGTTCTTCGAGGGGTTGTTCAACTTCTCGCTCGCACCGGGGCAATCGGCGACCTACACCTTCACGCAGCCGGGCGAGTTCTTCTTCAACGACTGCCACAACCCGCGCTCGACCGGCAAGATCGAGGTCAAGTGACGCGCGCCTGAGGCGCCATCGAAAAGGCCGCGCACTGCGCGGCCTTTTTCTTGGTGTCGCTTGGGCCGTTCAGGGCGACGGGGCGCCGAGCCGGCTGACGGCGCCGGCGGCATCCATCCGCCACAGGCGCTCGGTGCCGGCCGCATCGCGGGCGGCGAACGCGATGCCGTCGCCGAACGCGGTGAACCGGCTCGGGTACGGCAGCCCGACCGGGTCGGTCGCGTTGCCGATGCGCTGGGTGCCGGCGGCGGTGCCGTCGCTGCGCCACGGCTGCTGCTGGCGCGCGCCATCCACCGCGGCGAAATACAGGCGATCGCCGATCCGCGTCAGGTGGTTCGGCAGCGCGCCGTCCGGCCCGGGCAGCAGGTCGCGCACGAGCGCGGTGCCGGCGGTGCTGCCGTCGGTCTTCCACAGCTCGAGGCCGTCGCGGCCGTTGGTGGCGGTGAAGAAGGTCCACGCGCCGACGTTGGTCAGGTAGGCGACGCCCGAGTTCGCCGCGCCCGGGCGCACGTCGAGCACCAGCGCGGTCTCCCGGCCGTTGCTGCGCCACAGCTCGCTGCCGTGCTGGCCGTCGTCCGCGGCGAACAGCAGCCCGTCGCCGTGGGCTGCGAGGTAGCTCGGCCGCGAGCCGTCGGGGCCGGGGCGGATGTCCTTCACCAGCGCGGTGCCTTCGGCGCTGCCGTCGGTCTTCCACAGTTCGGCGCCGTGCACGCCGTCGTGGGCGACGAAGTAGAGCGCGTCACCGACGACGGTGAGCTGCGCGATGGCCGCGTCCTCCGGTCCGCGGCGGATGTCGCTTACCAGGCGCGGCGCGGCGCCGCCGCGTTCGATCACCCACAGCTCGTCGCCGTGCGCCGCGTCGGTCGCGGTGAAGAACAGGCGTGCGCCGACCACGGTCAACTGACGCGGGTTGGCGAGTGCGGCCGCGTTCGCGACCGCGGCGGTCGAGTCCGTCGTGCCGCGCGAGGACCACAGGCGGGGACCGGTGCCGCCGCCCGAAGCCGAGAAGAACAGCTGGCCGTCGAACACCGTCAGCCCGGCCGGGTTGGAGCCGGCGGCGCCGGGGCGGATGTCGGCGACCAGCCGCGTCGTCGCCCGCGTGCCCTGGGTCGCCCACAGCTCGGGCCCGCTCGCGCCGTCGTTCATCGTGAAGTAGACGGTGTCGCCGAGCCGCACCAGGCCGTTCGGGAACGCGCCGCGAAACCCCGGCTGCAGCGGGCTCAGCAGCTCCGGCGTGCCGCCGCGCCCGGACACCGCGAACAGCGCCTGGCTGAGCGACGGCTGGTAGGCCGCAAAGACCAGTCGCTCGCCCAGTGGCGTCAGCTCGCGCGGGTCGGCGATGTCGGTGGCGGAGTCGCCGGCATCCGCGCCGGCCGTGAGCGCTGCGAGCGCGGCGGCGCAGAGCGCGGTGCGCCAATGTCGTGTCTTCATGGTCGTCTCCAAGGCTCTCGAATCAACGGTGAATTGCCCATGCAAGGGTTCACTCGACCACTCGAATCGGTGGGTCCCAAGTTTGACATCATTTCGCATGAAAGTTAGTATTTTGCAACGACGTTCTGCAGAACAGAACTATCGGAAACCGTTGAAAACACCTCACAACCGGAGACACAGATGACATCGAAATCAATCGTTCGTTCGGCGGGCGCGGTCGCGCTGCGAGCCGTCAGCGTCGCGGCCGCGCTCGCCTGCGGCGCGGGCGCGAGCTGGGCTGCGGACAACGCGACGCTGCGGATCACGTCCTTCAGCGTCAGCGCGGCCGAGTTCTCCGGCAACTTCGCCTGGGCCGTCGACGCGTACCAGAGCCTCGACATGAGCGCACTTGAGGCCGGCGGGCTGCTCGGCGCCCCGACCGACCTGTACACCGCGAACGACTGGAACCAGGGGCTGAACCGCATCGCCCAGACGCCGAACGCGCTCGCCACCGGCAACACCGTGCAGTTCACCGACGTGATGACGCAGCTCGCGACCGGCGGCTTCAACCTGTCGGCGAGCGCGACACCGGGCGCGATCCCGCCGCCGGCGCTGCCGAACTCGGCGAACGCCAGCGCGGTGCAGTCCGGCGCGTTCGTACTGCTCGACGGCGACGGCAACCTGGCCGGCGGCACGATCACGTTCGACCTCTACTACGACCTGGGCGTCGTCGCGCCGGGCGGCTCGTCGCTCGGCTTCGGCCAGACGGCGCTGAACCTGCTGTCCTCGACCGACGGCGACGAGACCGCCAGCTTCGGCGACGGCCTGCTGTCCAGCGATCTGGCCGGCGGCACCGGTTCGACCTCGGGTCACTTCAGCTGGACCTACACGCTGGCGGCCGGGCAGGCCGCTTACTACACCTTGTCGGGCAGCGCCGTCGCGTTCGCCGCGCCGGTGCCGGAACCGGGCACCTACGCGCTGATGGCCTTCGGCCTCGCCGGCCTGGCCGCCGTCGCGCGGCGGCGCCGCGCCCACTGATCCGCCAGCACCGGCTCCGGCCGGCGTCACGCGCGCCCCGCCGATGCGGGGCGTTTTCGTTGGCGCACGCCGAACGTGAAGGCGCCCGCGGACCTCTCGATCCGCGGGCGCCGGGTCAGCCGGGGAGGTGGCTTACTTGGTGCAGAACTCGGTCAGGCCCATCGCGGACTTGACGCCCTGCACGACCATCTTCTTGAACTCGGCCTGGCCGGGCTGGCTCGAGCCGTCAATGAACGCCGCGGCGTCGTGGCCGAGCGTGGTCAGCCAGGCGCGGCCGCCGTCGTAGTACTGGCACCAGGCGACCGGGTGGAAGTTGCCATGGCCCGGGTGCGTGCTCGACTTGGTCGCGAGCGACGCCTCGTCGACCGTCGCCAGGAACTTGACCTTGGTCGGGTAGGGCACGAGGTTGTACCACTCGTCATGGAACGTGAACGACGACGACACGCCGGCGGTCGACGGGTCCGACGAGCCGACGATGTTGACCGTGCCGTTCTGCGCGGCGCCATGGTTGTAGTAGTTCGCGTTGCCGAGCAGGCCTTCGTACCACGGCCAGTTGTACTCGCCGCCGTAGGCGTTGTGGATCGCCACGAAACCGCCGCCGCCGCGCACGTACTGGCGCAGGTTGACCTTGGCCGCGTCGAGGTAGGCGCTGGTGGAGGTGTCGACCGCGTAGTTCGGGTTCACGGCCCGGCCGTGCGCCTGCATGAAGTCGCGCGTCGGGCTCATGAAGATCACGGCCGAGTAGGTCGCGGTGTGGCCCGGCATGCGGGTCACGTCCTCGGTGTAGTCGACCTGGATGCCCTCGGCCTCGAGCCAGGCCTTCAGGCCGGCGACCGCGGTGTTGTTGGCGTTCAGCGGCGGGTTCAGGCCGGCGGCCAGCGCGGTGCCCAGGTTGGCGTGGCGCGGCCCGGCGGTGCGGCTGAAGATCAGCACGCGCTTCTGGCGCGTCGGGATCCAGTTGTTGTAGCACTTGGGGTCGGTGCCGCGGCACACGTTGTAGGTCGGGTCCCAGCTCGTCGGCAAGGCGCCGGGCGGCAGGTTGCTGTTCGTGCCGAGGCCGACGCCTTGCGCCTGGGCGCCTGTGACTGCCAGCGTTGCGACGGCCGCCGCGAACGCGTGTTTGACTCCGAATTTCATTCTGTTGCTCCTGTTGATGTGGATCGTTTCCACGATGCCCTCGTTGTCACTCGTTGTCGCCGCAGTTCCCGCAGCCGATCGAGGCCCGCTGCGTGCGTTCTGAAGAATAGAACGACGTTTTGTTTTGGGAACGAGGTGAAGTATAGGATTCGACCCGGTCGTGTCAATCGGGATCGGACGCAGGCCATCCCCCCGGAACGAAGGGCTCGCCTGCGTCGGGCGCGGCCGGGTCAGCCGTGCGGCCAGCGGTAGCGCGCGGGACCGGATCCTGCGAGCGCTTCGAGCGCGCCGGCCACGCCGCCCATCGCGGGCAGCGCATGCAGGATCTTCAGGTACAGCGGCCGGTACGCCGCGACCGGCTCGGCGCCGGCCAGCGGGTCGCGGTTGGTCGCGAATGCGGCATCGAGTTCGACCCAGTCGCCGGCGCTCAGCACGCGTTCGGCCAGCGGCAGTACGTGGGCTTCCTCGGTCTTCATGTGCTCAAGGTAACGGTCGATGTAGATCGTCAGTGCCTGCTCGAAGACGGCACGGCGCTCATCGCACTCTTCGGTCTCGGCCATCATCTCGAACCCTGTCAGCGCGTGCTCCAGCTCGCGGATCGCGTGTTCGCCGTGGGAGTGCTCGCGCTCCAGCCGCTCCAGCAGTGCATCGGTCGCGGCGTCGCGCCCGCGCAGCTTCGGGAACAGCAACCGGCTTTCCTTCGGGTGGTGCAGGCGTTCGGGGAACTCGTCGACGTAGAACAGCATGGCTCGCAACGCGCCGAAGTCGGGCAGGGTGCCCCGCTTGCGGTGGGCGTCCAGAAGCAGCACGATCGCGCGCAGCATCGCCGACAGCGCGCGGTGCTCGCGGCGGATGATGATCAGGCTGGCGTGTTCCATGGTGTCCAGGGGTGGCGAGATCCATCGTGCAGACACTTTCTTGACATTGGTTTGCGCTAGCGCAAGCTCTGTCCCCGGCTCAGGGCCGACCCTCGGCGCCACACCACGAAGGCCTCTTCCGCCAGATGCCCACCATCCGTCACTGGCCACTAGGCGCCAAGCTCGCACTGGTCGCGACGCCGTTCCTGCTGGCGGCGCTGTGCTCGATCGCGGTCCTGGTGTGGATGTCCCTGCAGCTCGAAGGGGGTGCCGCGTCGGTGAACGAGGCGGGCCGCATGCGCATGCAGGCCTACCGGATGATGCTGTCGCTGTCGGCCGGCGACGCGCGGGCCCTGCCGCAACGGGTGGCCGAGTTCGACCGCAGCCTGGCGCTGCTGCGCAACGGCGACCCCGAGCGCCCGCTGTTCGTGCCGTGGGACGATCTGGTGCGCCAGCGTTTCACCACCGTCGAGCAGGACTGGCTGCGCTACCGCGAGCGCGCGGCCGGCGTCCCGACGGCAGCCGCGACGCCGGCCGCGCTGGGCGCGGCGACCTCGACGTTCGTCTCGCACATCGACGCGCTGGTGGACGGCATCGAGGCCCACCTGTCGCGCTGGACCTCGCTGATGCACCTGCTGCAGCTCGCGCTGATGGCGCTGGCCGTGGTGGGGGCCGGGGTGCTGCTCTACACCGGCTACCGGTTCGTGCTGGAGCCGGTCGGGCTGCTGAAGCAGGCGATCCGTCGCCTCCAGGGGGGTGACCTGGGCGCGCGAGTCGAGTGCACGACCACCGACGAGTTCGGCGCGCTCGGCGCCGGGTTCAACGACATGGCGGGGCAGCTGCAGTCGATGTACCGCAACCTGGAGGCGCGCGTGCAGCAGAAGACCGCGCAACTGGAGGAGAAGCACGAGCGGCTCGAGAGCCTGCTGGAAGTCACCAACCTCGTGACCCGCGCGGTCACGCTCGACGACCTGGCCACCGGCTTCTCGCAGCGGATCGTGCGTATCGCGCGGGCCGACGGCGTGGCGCTGCGCTGGTCCGACGAGGCGAACCGCAGCTTCCTGATGCTGGCCTCGCTGGGCCTGCCGCCCGCGATGGTCGACGCCGAGCACTGCCTGACCGCCGGCGATTGCCATTGCGCCGCGCCGTCCGCGATCGGCGGTGCAAGGGTGATCCCGATCCGCGCCATGCAGCCGGCGCGGATGCGGCATTGCGCGAAAGCGGGCTTCGAGACCGTGGTGTCGATCCCGATCCGCCTGCACGACCGGCTGATGGGCGAGGTCGACCTGTTTTTCCACGCCCAGGTCGAGGTCGCCGAGCCCGAGCGCTCGTTGCTGGAGGCGCTGACGGTGCAGCTGGCCGGCGCGATGGAGAACCTGCGCCTGAACGCGCTCGGCCTCGAGGCGGCGGTGTCGCAGGAGCGCAGCTTCCTGGCGCGCGAGTTGCACGATTCGATCGCGCAGTCGCTCGCCTTCCTGAAGATCCAGGTTCAGCTGATGCGCGACGCGCTGGCCGACGGCGACGCCGCCCAGGTGCAGCACGTGCTCGGCGAGATCGACCTCGGCGTGCGCGAGAGCTATGGTGATGTGCGTGAACTGCTGATGCACTTCCGCACCCGCGCCAACGCGGAGGACATCGAACCCGCGCTGATGACGACGCTGCGCAAGTTCGAGCACCAGACCGGCCTGAAGACCGCGCTGCAGATCCAGGGCGACGGCCTGCCGCTCACCCCCGACACGCAGATCCAGGTGCTGCACATCGTGCAGGAAGCGCTGTCCAACGTGCGCAAGCATGCCGGGGCGAGCCAGGTGTGGCTGGACGTGCAGAAGCAGCCGCAGTGGCGGCTCGAGGTGCGCGACGACGGCCGCGGCTTCGCCGGCCCGGGCTTGCGGCAGGACGAGACGCATGTCGGCCTGCGCATCATGGCCGAGCGCGCGGAGCGGCTCGGCGCCGACCTCGACGTGCTGTCCACGCCCGAGCGCGGCACCTCGGTCGTGCTGACGCTGCCGCCGGCCCGGCGGACGGTGCCGGCGGACGCCGCGGCACGGCAACCCCAGGTGGCATGAGCCCATGAGCGACGCCGCCACGATCCGCATCCTGGTCGTCGACGACCACACCCTGTTCCGGCGCGGGCTCACGGCGCTGCTGCAGCGCGACCCGCAGTTCGAGGTCGTCGGCGACGCCGGTGACGCCGGCGAGGCGCAGCGCCGCGCCCGCGAGTTGCGGCCCGACGTGATCCTGCTCGACAACCACCTGCCCGGCGTCAACGGCGTGGACGCGCTGCCGGCGCTGCACGAAGCCGCGCCCGGCGCGAAGGTGCTGATGCTCACGGTCAGCGAGGACGAGCGCGACCTCGCGGCCGCGCTGCGCGGCGGCGCGTGTGGCTACCTGCTCAAGACGATCGAGGGCGACGCGCTGTCGCAGGCCATCCGGCGCGCGGTGCGCGGCGAGAGCGTCGTCGCGCAGGAGATGACCGGCAAGCTGGTCGCGGCCTACCGCGATGCGAGCGCGGCGCGCGCCGTGCCCGCCGACCCCCCGCTAGCGGCCGTGGCGCCGGCGTCGCGGCTGGACGTGATGTCGCGCCGCGAGCTCGACATCCTGCGTGGCATCGCCCGCGGCCAGGGCAACAAGGAGATCGCGCGCACGCTCGGCATCGCCGAGACGACCGTGAAGATCCACGTCCAGCACATCCTGCGCAAGCTGGAGGTGAGTTCGCGCGTCCACGCTGCCGTGATCGCAGCCGAGCACGGCCTGGCTTGATCCAGCGCAAGCGCGCGTGATGTTCCCGCGCGGGTAGTTCGACAGGACGATGGCGGCGCGGCGCCGCTAGTTCTTCTGCCGCGCCGCGCCGCCCCAGCTGACGGATACCGCGAGACGGCGGCCATTCCTACAGTGGCCGCATGCGAAACGAGCGGGCGACGCGATGAGCAAGAAGAGCCAGGCACTGGCGGTGCTGCTGGTCAGCACGCTGGCGTTCACCGTGTGCTTCATGGTGTGGATGATGTTCGGCGTGATCGGCATCCCGATCAAGAAGACGCTGGGACTGAACGCCACCGAGTTCGGCCTGCTGACCGCGATGCCGGTGCTGACCGGCTCGCTGATCCGCGTGCCGCTCGGCATCTGGACCGACAAGTACGGCGGCCGCCTCGTGATGACGATCCTGATGGCGATCACGGTGCCGGCGATCTGGCTGATGAGCTATGCCACCGCGTACTGGCACTTCCTGGTGATCGGCCTGTTCGTCGGCCTGGCCGGCGGCTCGTTCTCGGTCGGCACGCCGTACGTCGCGCGCTGGTTCCCGAAGAGCCGTCAGGGTTTCGCGATGGGCATCTATGGCGCCGGCAATTCGGGCGCCGCGGTCAACAAGTTCGTCGCGCCGGCGCTGGTCGTCGCCTTCGGCTGGGCGATGGTGCCGAAGGTCTACGCCGCCATCATGCTCGGCACCGTCGTGCTGTTCTGGCTGCTCAGCGCCAGCGACCCGGCGCACCTGGTGCCGTCGAACACGCGTTTTCGCGACCAGCTGAAGATGCTGAAGGAGCCGCGGGTGCTGAAGTACTGCCAGTACTACAGCATCGTGTTCGGCGGCTACGTGGCGCTGTCGCTGTGGATGGTGCAGTACTACGTCGGCGAGTTCGGGCTGGACATCCGCACCGCCGCGCTGCTGGCAGCCTGCTTCTCGCTGCCGGGCGGCGTGCTGCGCGCGGTCGGCGGCTGGCTGTCGGACAAGTACGGCGCACACAGCGTGACCTGGTGGGTGCTGTGGGTCAGCTGGATCTGCCTGTTCCTGCTGTCGTATCCGCAGACCGACTTCACGGTGCTGACGGTCGGCGGCCCGCGCACGTTCCACCTCGGGCTCAACGTCTACGCCTTCACCGGGCTGATGTTCCTGCTCGGCATCGCGTTCGCGTTCGGCAAGGCCAGCGTCTTCAAGTACATCAGCGACGACTACCCGACCAACATCGGCACCGTCAGCGGCATCGTCGGTCTGGCCGGCGGCATGGGCGGCTTCGTGCTGCCGATCATGTTCGGCGCGCTGATGGATCTCACCGGCATCCGCTCCAGCGCCTTCATGCTGATGTACGGCGTGGTCTGGGTCTCGCTGATCTGGATGTACTGGACCGAGGTGCGGCGCACCGAGGTCATTGGCCGCAACGCCCAGGCGTTCAGCCTGCAGGGCTGACCGCTCCCCACCTTCGAGGAACCCCATGAACAACGTGCTCAAACCCGGCATCGCCGTGCCGCCCGCCGCCGAGGGCGCCGACATCGCCGACTGGCGCCCCGAGGACGAGACCTTCTGGGCCGCCCGCGGCAAGGCGATCGCCTACCGCAACCTGTGGCTGTCGGTGCCGGCGCTGCTGTGCGGCTTCGCGGTCTGGGGCATGTGGGGAATCATCACCGTGCAGATGATGAACCTCGGCTTCCCGTTCACGCAGGCCGAGCTGTTCACGCTGACCGCGATCGCCGGCATCGCCGGTGCGACGATGCGCATTCCGGCCTCGTTCCTGATCCGCCTGGCCGGCGGGCGCAACACGATCTTCCTGACCACCGCGATGCTGCTGGCGCCGGCGCTGGGCACCGGCATCGTGCTGCAGCACAAGGACTGGCCGCTGTGGGCGTTCCAGCTGATGGCGCTGTGGTCGGGCGTGGGCGGCGGCAACTTCGCCAGCTCGATGTCCAACATCAGCACCTTCTTCCCGAAGCGGCTGCAGGGCACGGCGCTCGGCCTGAACGCGGGCCTCGGCAACTTCGGCGTCACGACGATGCAGATCGTGATCCCGCTGGTGATGACGCTGGGCATCTTCGGCAGCCTGGGCGGCGAGCCGATGACGCTGCTGAAGGACAGCGGCTGGATCTTCGGCAAGATCGCCGCAGGTACGCCGACCTGGATCCAGAACGCCGGCTTCGCGTGGGTGCTGTCGCTGGTGCCGCTGGCCATCCTGTGCTGGTTCGGCATGAACAACCTGAAGACGGTCTCGGCCGACACCGGCACGCCGATCGTCGCGTTCGCCAAGATCACCTGGCTCTACACGCTGGCCTTCATCCCGTCGATCCTCGGCCTGTACCTGTACCTGCCCAAGCCCACCGGTCTGGGCCTGATCAGCATGTGGGTCGCGATCCCGCTCGACGTGATCGCCGCGCTGCTGATCATGAAGCTCGCCGCCTTCGGCCCGATGAAGGAGAACATCGCCAAGCAGTTCGCGATCTTCAAGGACAAGCACACCTGGTCGCTGACGATGCTCTACATCGTCACCTTCGGCTCGTTCATCGGCTTCTCGATGGCGCTGCCGCTGTCGATGAAGGTGATCTTCGGCGTCAGCCATGTGCCCGACGCGAGCGGCGTGCTGCAGCACACGCTGAACAACCCGAACGCGCCGCCGGTGCTGGCCTATGCCTGGATCGGCCCGTTCGTCGGCGCTGCAGTGCGGCCGATCGGCGGCTGGATCGCCGACAAGGTCGGCGGCTCGATCGTCACGCAGATCATCTCGGCGGTGATGGTGGTGGCCTCGGTCGCGGTGGGCTACGTGATGATGCAGGCCTACGGCTCGGCCACGCCGGAGCAGTACTTCCCGGCCTTCCTCGGCCTGTTCATCGTGCTGTTCTTCGCCAGCGGCGTGGGCAACGGCTCGACCTTCCGCACCATCGGCGTGATCTTCGACCGCCAGCAGGCCGGTCCGGTGCTGGGCTGGACCTCGGCGATCGCCGCCTACGGCGCCTTCGTCGCGCCGATCGTGATCGGCGACCAGATCAAGGCCGGCACGCCGCAGGTCGCGATGTACGGCTTCGCGGTCTTCTACGCGCTGTGCCTGGTGCTGAACTGGTGGTTCTACCTGCGCAAGAACGCGTACGTGAAGAACCCCTGACCGCCACGAGTTTCCGGAGCCCGAATCCATGAGCCACTTCCTCGACCGCCTGACCTATTTCTCGCAGCCCCGCGAGGCCTTCGCCGGCGACCACGGCGTCACCACCGGCGAGGACCGGACCTGGGAAGACGCCTACCGCAACCGCTGGGCCCACGACAAGATCGTGCGCAGCACGCACGGCGTCAACTGCACCGGCTCGTGCTCGTGGAAGATCTACGTCAAGGGTGGCATCGTGACCTGGGAGACCCAGCAGACCGACTACCCGCGCACCCGCTGGGACATGCCCAACCACGAGCCGCGCGGCTGCGCGCGCGGCGCGAGCTACAGCTGGTACCTCTACAGTGCGAACCGGGTGAAGTATCCGATGGTGCGCGGCCGTCTGCTCAAGACCTGGCGCGCGGCGCGCCTGGCGCACGACCCGGTCGATGCGTGGGCCTCGATCGTCGAGGACGACGCGAAGCGGCGTGACTACCAGCAGGTGCGCGGCCTCGGCGGCTTCGTGCGCTCGAACTGGGACGAGGTCAACGAGATCGTCGCCGCCGCCAACGTCTACACGATCAAGCGCCACGGCGCCGACCGCGTGATCGGCTTCTCGCCGATCCCGGCGATGAGCATGGTCAGCTACGCCGCCGGTTCGCGCTACCTGAGCCTGATCGGCGGCGTGTGCATGAGCTTCTACGACTGGTACTGCGACCTGCCACCGGCCAGCCCGCAGGTCTGGGGCGAGCAGACCGACGTGCCCGAATCGGCCGACTGGTTCAACTCGAGCTTCATCATCGCCTGGGGCTCGAACGTGCCGCAGACGCGCACGCCCGACGCGCACTTCTTCACCGAGGTCCGCTACAAGGGCACGAAGACGGTGGCGGTCACGCCCGACTACTCCGAGGTCGCGAAGCTCGCCGACATCTGGATGAACCCGAAGCAGGGCACGGATGCCGCGGTCGCGATGGCGATGGGCCACGTGATCCTGAAGAACTTCTACTTCCCCGACACTGGCGAGCGCAGCGCGTACTTCGACGAGTACGTGCGCCGCTACACCGACATGCCGATGCTGGTGATGCTGAAGGAGCACACGCTGCCGGGCGGCGAGGTGGTGATGGTGCCCGACCGCTACGTGCGTGCGTCCGACTTCAACGGCAAGCTCGGCCAGGCCAACAACCCGGAGTGGAAGACGGTTGCGTTCGACGAAGACGGCAAGGTCGTGCTGCCGGTCGGCGCGATCGGCTTCCGCTGGGGTCCGGACGGGCGCGCCGACGAAGGGCAGTGGAACCTCGAGGCGAAAGAGGCGCGGCACGGCCACGACGTGAGGCTGCAGCTCTCGGTGATGGAAGGCGCGACGCCCAGTACCGACACCGCGAAGGTCGGCTTCCCGTACTTCGGCGGCGTGGTCAGCGCGAACTTCCCGAACAACGTGCAGACCGACGTGCTGGTGCGGACCGTCCCGGTGCGCCGCATCACGCTCGGCAAGGCGGGCGACAAGCGCGAGGCGCTTGTCGCCACCGTGTTCGACCTGCAGGTCGCGAACTACGGCATCGCCCGCGGCCTGCCCGGCGAGCTGGCCGCTACCAGCTTCGACGACGACACGCCGTACACGCCTGCGTGGCAGGAGAAGATCACCGGCACGCCGCGCGCGCAGCTGATCACCGTGGCCCACCAGTTCGCCGAGAACGCGCACAAGACGCACGGCAAGTCGATGGTGATCATCGGCGCGGCGATGAACCACTGGTACCACAGCGACATGAACTACCGCGGCGTCATCAACATGCTGATGATGTGCGGCTGCATCGGCCAGTCCGGCGGAGGCTGGGCGCACTACGTGGGCCAGGAAAAGCTGCGTCCGCAGACCGGCTGGACGCCGCTGGCCTTCGCGCTCGACTGGGTGCGCCCCCCGCGCCAGATGAACAGCACCAGCTTCTTCTACGCCCACACCGACCAGTGGCGCTACGAGAAGCTCGGCATGGACGAGGTGCTCTCGCCGCTGGCCGACAAGAAGCGTTACGCCGGCAGCATGATCGACTACAACGTGCGCGCCGAGCGCATGGGCTGGCTGCCGTCCGCCCCGCAGTTGCAGACCAACCCGATGCAGGTGGTGCGCGATGCCGCCGCCGCCGGCCTGGAGGCGAAGGACTACGCGGTCAAGGCGTTGCTGGACGGCTCGCTCAAGCTGAGCTGCACCGATCCGGATCACCCCGACAACTGGCCGCGCAACATGTTTGTCTGGCGCTCCAATATCCTAGGTTCCTCGGGCAAGGGCCACGAGTATTTCCTGAAGCACCTGCTCGGCACCAGCAACGGCGTGCAAGGCAAGGACCTCGGTGCCGAAGAGGCCAAGCCGACCGAAGTCGTCTGGCACGACAAGGCCCCCGAAGGCAAGCTCGACCTGCTGGTGACGCTCGACTTCCGCATGAGCACCACCTGCCTGTACAGCGACATCGTGCTGCCGACCGCGACCTGGTACGAGAAGAACGACCTCAACACCAGCGACATGCACCCGTTCATCCACCCGCTGTCGACCGCGGTTGACCCGGCCTGGCAATCGCGCAGCGACTGGGACATCTACAAGGGCTTCGCGCAGAAGTTCAGCGAGGTTTGCGTCGGCCACCTCGGCGTCGAGCGCGAACTCGTGCTCACGCCGCTGATGCACGACAGCCCGGCCGAACTGGCGCAGCCCTTCGACGTGAAGGACTGGCAGCGCGGCGAGTGTGCGCTGATCCCCGGCAAGACCGCGCCGAACATGCAGGTGGTCGAGCGCGACTACCCGAACACGTTCAAGCGCTTCACCGCCCTCGGGCCGCTGCTGAACAAGATCGGCAACGGCGGCAAAGGCATCGCCTGGAACACCCAGACCGAGGTCAAGCAGTTGGGTGAACTCAGCGGCCTGGTGACCGCCGAGGGCGTGACCTGCGGCATGCCCAAGATCGAGACCGACATCGACGCGTGCGAGGTGATCCTGCAGCTCGCGCCCGAGACCAACGGCCATGTCGCCGTCAAGGCCTGGCAGGCGCTCGGCAAGCAGACCGGCCTGGACCACACCCACCTCGCGATTCACCGCGAGGACGAGAAGATCCGCTTCCGCGACATCCAGGCGCAGCCGCGCAAGATCATCAGCTCGCCGACCTGGAGTGGCATCGAGAGCGAGACGGTCTCGTACAACGCCGGCTACACCAACGTGCACGAGATGATCCCGTGGCGCACGCTGACCGGCCGGCAGCAGTTCTACCTCGACCACCCATGGATGATCGCGTTCGGCGAGGGCTTCACCAGCTACCGGCCGCCGGTCGACCTGCAGACCACCGCGGGCATCCAGGGCATCAAGCCGAACGGCCACCCCGAGATCGCGCTGAACTTCATCACGCCGCACCAGAAGTGGGGCATCCACTCCACTTACACCGACAACCTGCTGATGCTCACGCTGAGCCGCGGCGGGCCGTGCGTGTGGCTGAGCGAGGACGATGCCAAGTCGGTCGGCATCGAGGACAACGACTGGATCGAACTCTTCAACCTGAACGGCGCGATCGCGGCCCGCGCGGTGGTGAGCCAGCGGGTCAAGCCGGGCATGGTGATGATGTACCACGCGCAGGAGAAGATCGTGAACACCCCGGGCTCCGAGATCACCGGCGCGCGCGGCGGCATCCACAACTCGGTGACCCGCATCGTGCTGAAGCCGACCCACATGATCGGCGGCTACGCGCAGTTCAGCTACGGCTTCAACTACTACGGGACCATCGGCACCAACCGCGACGAATTCGTGGTCGTGCGCAAGATGAACAAGGTCGACTGGCTCGACACGCCGGTGGCGGACGAACTCATCCCGAAGGTCCAGGCAGAAGGAGAAGTCGCATGAAGATCCGCGCGCAGATCGGCATGGTCCTGAACCTCGACAAGTGCATCGGCTGCCACACCTGCTCGGTGACCTGCAAGAACGTCTGGACCAGCCGGCCCGGCATGGAATACGCCTGGTTCAACAACGTCGAGACCAAGCCCGGCATCGGCTACCCGAAGGAGTGGGAGAACCAGGACAAATGGAACGGCGGCTGGATCCGTAAGGCCAGCGGCAAGATCGAGCCGCGCCAGGGCGCGAAGTGGAAGCTGCTGATGCGCATCTTCGCGAACCCGAACCTGCCCGAGATCGACGACTACTACGAGCCGTTCACCTTCGACTACCAGCACCTGCAGTCGGCGCCCGAGATGAAGGCCACGCCGACCGCGCGCCCGCGCAGCCTGATCACCGGCAAGCAGATGGACAAGATCGTCTGGGGTCCGAACTGGGAGGAGATCCTCGGCGGCGAGTTCGCCAAGCGCAGCAAGGACAAGAACCTCGACGGCTTCGAGCAGGTGCAGAAGGACATGCTCGGCCAGTTCGAGAACACCTTCATGATGTACCTGCCTCGCCTGTGCGAGCACTGCCTGAACCCGGCCTGCGTGGCGTCGTGCCCGTCGGGCTCGATCTACAAGCGCGAGGAGGACGGCATCGTGCTCGTCGACCAGGACAAGTGCCGCGGCTGGCGCATGTGCGTGAGCGGCTGCCCGTACAAGAAGATCTACTACAACTGGAAGAGCGGCAAGGCCGAGAAGTGCACCTTCTGCTATCCGCGCATCGAGGCCGGCGAGCCGACGGTGTGCAGCGAGACCTGTGTCGGCCGCATCCGCTACCTCGGCGTGCTGCTGTACGACGCCGACCGCATCCAGGAGGCGGCAAGCGTCGAGCACGACCGCGACCTGTACCCGGCACAGCTCGGCATCTTCCTCGACCCGTTCGATCCGAAGGTGATCGCGCAGGCGCAGCTCGACGGCATCCCCGACAAGTGGATGGAGGCGGCGCGCAAGAGCCCCGTCTACAAGATGGCGGTGCAGTGGAAGGTGGCGCTGCCGCTGCACCCGGAGTACCGCACGCTGCCGATGGTCTGGTACATCCCGCCGCTGTCGCCGATCAGCGCGGCCGCGAACGCCGGGCATGTGGGTGCGAACGGCGAGATCCCGGACGTGAACCAGCTGCGCATCCCGGTCAAGTACCTCGCGAACCTGCTGACCGCCGGCGACACCGTGCCGGTGGTGCGCTCGCTCGAACGCATGCTGGCGATGCGCGCCTACCACCGCGCCAAGCATGTCGACGGGCAGATCAACCAGGCGGTTTTGCAGCAGGTCGGCATCACGCAGGCGCAGGTCGAGGACATGTACCACGTGATGGCGATCGCGAACTACGAGGACCGCTTCGTCATCCCGTCGACCCACCGCGAGTACGCCGAGAACACCTTCAACGTGCGCGGCGGCTGCGGCTTCACCTTCGGCAACGGCTGCTCCGAGGGCACCAGCGAGGTGAGCCTGTTCGGCGGCGACAAGAAGCGCACGATTCCCATCAAGGCGGAGGTCTGATCATGTTCGCCCCCAAGGCTTTGCCCCCGATGACGAAGAGCCTGCGCGTGCTCGCCGCGCTGCTCGGCTATCCGGACGCGACCCTGCGCAGCCACCTGCCCGAGATGCGCGCCTTGCTGCGCGACGAGCACGCGCTGCCCGCCGCGCGCCTTCTCGAACTCGACGCGCTGATGGACGCACTCGCCCGCGCCGAGCCGCTCGCCGCCGAGGCCGACTACGTCGACCTGTTCGATCGCGGCCGCGGCACCTCGCTGCACCTGTTCGAGCACGTCCACGGCGACTCGCGCGAGCGCGGGCCGGCGCTGATCGACCTCGGCCAGACCTACGAGACGGCCGGCCTGGTGCTGGCCGAAGGCGAGCTGCCCGACTACCTGCCGGCGGTGCTCGAGTTCGTCTCGACCCAGCCAGTGCGCGAAGCGAAGGCCTTTCTCGGCGAGATGGCGCACATCTTCAACGCGATCTTCGCGGCGCTGCGCCACCGCGACAGCCCGTATGCCAGCGCGCTCGGTGCGCTGCTCGAGCTGGCCGGCGAGACGGCGCAGGCGGTGCAGCCGCCCGTGGAGGAGCCGCTCGACGAGAGCTGGGCCGAGCCGGTGGTGTTCGACGGCTGTTCGTCCAAGGGCCAGGCGCGCCCGGGGCAGGCGCAACCGGTGCACATCGTGCGCAGGCCGGCGACGGCATCCATCGTCTCATCGGGAGCATCGTCATGAACGGCGTCTACGGCTTTCTGTTCCAGGTCTATCCGTACGTCTGCTTCACGGTGTTCGTGATGGGCAGCCTGATCCGCTTCGACCAGAACCAGTACTCGTGGAAGAGTGACTCGTCGCAACTGCTGCGCGCCGGCCTGCTGCGCTGGGGCAGCAACCTGTTCCACTTCGGCATCCTGTTCCTGTTCTTCGGCCACCTGGTCGGGCTTTTCACGCCGCATTCGGTATACGGCGTGTTCATGAGCGCCGGCACCAAGCAGATGCTGGCGGTGGTCGCAGGCGGCATCGCCGGGGCGATGTGCTTTGTCGGGCTGTCGATGCTGCTCTACCGGCGTGTGTTCGACCCGCGCATCCGGCTCACCAGCCACCGCACCGACATCGCGATCCTGGTGATCCTGTGGGTGCAGCTGGTGGTCGGGCTGATCACGCTGCCGTTCTCGTGGGCGCATGCCGACGGCAGCACGATGGTGATCCTCGCGGACTGGGCCCAGCGCATCGTCACGCTGCGGCCGGTCGACGCGACGGTGCTGAGCGCACTGCCGTGGCCGTACCTGTTCCACATCGTGTTCGGCATGACGATCTTCCTGCTGTTCCCGTTCAGCCGGCTGGTGCATGTGTGGAGCGGGTTCGCGACTGTCGGCTTCCTGTTCCGCGCGCACCAGGTCGTGCGCAGCCGGCGCCTGAACGTGCCGGCCGGCCACAACCTGCCGCGCCCATGAACGACTCTCGGGAGATGAGCATGTCGACACCCACCCTGGCCCCGAGCGTTGCACGCATCAACGGGGTGCCGTTGCATCGCGACGACGAGGCGCTGCCGCTGGAAGCGCTGCGACAGCGCGCCAACACCGAGCTGCTGCGGCAGGCCGCCATTGGCGCCGGCCTGCTGGTTGCCGCCGACCCGGTGCCGGTGGACGGCGTCGTCAGCGAGGCGGCGTCCGACGCCATCGATGCCTGGCTGGAGGCCGAACTGAAGCTGCCCGAGCCGTCCGACGAGGCCTGTGCGCGCCACCACGCCGCGCACGCCGCGCGCTACCGCACCGGCGAGAAGGTCAGGGTGCGCCACATCCTGTTCGCGGTCACGCAAGGGATGGACGTGGTCGCGCTCCGCAACCGCGCGGAGACCTGCCTGCTCGACGTGCGCTGCCACGACGGAACGGCCGCCGACGGCTTCGGCCGCTCGGCCCGTGAACTGTCGAACTGCCCGAGCGGCGAGCACGGCGGCGAGCTCGGCTGGCTGGCGCCCGAAGACTGCGCGCCCGAGTTCGCGCGCGAACTGTTCGGCCATGTCGAGATCGGCGTGCTGCCGCGGCTGGTGCACAGCCGCTTCGGCCTGCATGTGGTCGAAGTGCTGGAACGCGAGGGCGGCATCCGGCAGCCGTTCGAGGCGGTGCGTGGTGCGGTCGCGATGGCGCTGCGCCAGCAGGCCTGGGTCACGGCGCTGCGCCAGTGCATGCAGGTGCTGGCCGGCCAGGCGCGGGTCGAAGGCGTCGACCTCGAGGCGGCCGCCACGCCGCTGGTTCAATGACGGACCGCTGCGGCGGATGCAAACGATGACGCTCTCGACTTTCGACGACCTGCTGCGTGCGGCGCGCGCCCAGGCGGAGCCGCAGCGCCTGCTGCTGGTCCTCGCGACCGCCGGCCTGCCGGACGATGCCACCCCCGACGAGCGCCTGCGCTTCGATGCCGGAGAGGGGGGCACACTGACGCCGCTGGCCTGCATCGACAAGCGACCCGACGAACTGGCGTCGTTCGAGGTCCTGTGCAACGAATCGCGCGAGCTCGGTCAGGCCTGGGACATCGTGTTCGTCGGCGCGCTCGCCGGTACCGACGACACGGGACCGTCCTCGCTGCAGGCCGAGGCACCGCTGCAGCGCATGATCGAGTCGATCAAGTCGGGCCGGATCGACGGCTTCGCCGCCTTCGATGCGGCGGGCGAATCGGTCAGGTTCACCTGACCGCGTCGGCGGTGTGCAGCAGGATCGTGACCAGCAGCGTCGAGTCGGCCACCGCCTTCAGGGCATGAGGCTCGCCGGCCTCGAGCACCACCAGCCGCCCGGCGCCCAGCGTGCAGGTGCGTGACGGGGTCGTCACGACGGTCTCGCCCTCCAGGCATTGCACGGTCAGTGCGCCGGGCACGTGGTGTTCCGGCAGGCCGTGGCCCGCGGGCAGCACCAGGCGCATCAGTTGAAGCGCCGGTGTCTTCAGCAGGCTGGTGGTGACCGCGTCGCGCAGCCCGGCGCCGAGCGGCCGCACGTCGATCACGTCGAGGGGTTGGGCGTGGGGCAGGGCCATGTCAGCTAGCCATCCTTTCCGTCGAGCCGCGATGCCAGCAGCCACGGCGTGAATACCCACAGGTAGAGCAGGAACGCGCCGGACCAGGCGGCCGCCGCGGCGACCAGCGTAATCCCGTACAGGCCCTGCGGCGCGACCAGCGGCACCAGCACCCGCAAAAGTGCCGCCGCGAGCATCAGCCCGTAGGCCGCCACTTCCAGCCTGGACACCTGCAGCGGCCGCCCGGTGTGGCCGCGCGCCGTGCGGGTGATCATGCCGATGATCAGCCCGCCGGTGGCGCCCACAGCCAGGGCATGCACGCCGGCCGATGCGCCCAGCATGCCCAGCGCCGCCAGCCCCAGCAACACCAGGCCAATCGGGATCCAGGCGTACGCGACGTGCAGCACCCAGAGAATCGGCCGCCGGCGTGTCGCGAACGATTGCCACGTCCAGAGCCGATGCAGTTGCAGCGCGGCCGCGGCGCCGAGCAGCAGCGCGGTCAGCGGGCCGGTCGGCGCGAACACCCAAGCGGCCAAGCCAAGCGCCGTGCAGATCAGCGTGGGCAGTTCGAGCCTTGGCTGCACACGCGAGGTCAACCCGGGCGTCGCGCTGAGCGTGAACGCGGGGATGACCCGCCCGCCGATCAGGCATTCGATCATCACGATCGCTGCGAGCCCGGCATGCAGTGCAGTCATCGGCGCCACGTCGACCAGCCCCAGCGAGGCGAGGTGGAAGACCGCGTTGGCGGCCGCGAGCAGCAGCAGGATGCCGGGCAGCGGCAGGTTGCGGTGGTTTCGGGCGCGCAGCAGCACGGCCGCCAGCAGCCCGGCCACCAGCGGGAGCAGCAGCACGTCCAGCGCCGCGTAGACCGGGTAAGGCGCCACCAGCGCCGCCACGCGGGCCGCGAGCCACAGCAGGGCGAGTGCCGCGAGCGCCGCGCCGCGCGGCGTGGACAGGCCGGTCCAGGCCTTGCCGGCGGTCAGCAGGAAGCCGACGATGACCGCCGCCGCGAAGCCGAACAGCATCTCGTGCGCGTGCCAGAGCAGCGGCGGCATCGTCATCGGCAACGCGATCTGCCCGAGCACGATCGCCACCCACAGCGGGACGGCGATCGCCGCGAACGCCGCCGCACCCAGGTAGAACGGGCGGAAGCCCAGGCGCAGCAACGGCGCACCGTGCAGCGGCGGGGCGCGCTTCGTCGAAGGCATCGCGACAAAGATCGGCAGCGCTTCCGGCGCGTCCTGGAGCGGGGTCTGTATAAGATGCATACGATGTGCATGTTATCGTTCGAGCGCCCAAAACGCAAACGCTGGCGATGAGACTGTCCGACTACACCGACTACACCTTGCGCGTGCTGATGTACTGCGCGGCAAACCCCGAACGCCTCGTCACGATCGCCGAGATCGCCGAGCGGCTGCAGGTCTCGAAGAACCATCTGATGAAAATCGTCAGCGAACTCGGCCGCCAGGGCCTGGTCGAGACGACGCGCGGCCGCGGCGGCGGCTTGCGGCTGCTGAAGGCGCCGGCGGCGATCCGCGTGGGCGACGTCGTGCGCGGCGCGGAGACCGACTTCCGGCTGGTGGAGTGCTTCGACCCAGCGTCCGACACCTGCACGCTGACGCCCAGTTGCAAACTCAGAAAAGTGCTGCGCAATGCGCTGGCGGCCTACTTCGCCGAACTCGACGCCGTGACGCTCGCCGACATCGCCCGGACGGCCCGGAGCGCCACGCCACAATGGCGCCCATGACGAGCATCGACACCGGGCTGTTCACCGCCGACGACGGCGCCGCGCGCTGCCGCTGGTGCCAGGCGAGCGAGGCCTACCGCCACTACCACGACCACGAATGGGGCTTCCCGGTCACCGACGACCGGCGCCTGTTCGAGAAGCTGTGCCTCGAGGGCTTCCAGGCGGGCCTCAGCTGGCTGACGATCCTGAACAAGCGCGAGGCGTTCCGCGCCGGCTTCGCGAACTTCGAGGCCGAACAGGTCGCGCGCTTCCAGGAGTCCGACGTGACGCGCCTGCTCGCCGATACCGGCATCGTCCGGCACCGCGGCAAGATCGAGTCGACGATCAACAACGCGAAGCGGGTGATCGAACTGCGCCGCGAGTTCGGCTCGCTCGCCGCCTACGCATGGGCGCACGAGCCTGCCGCGAGTTCGCGGCCGACGGCGATGACGCTCGCGGCACTGCGCGCGGCGACCACGTCGCCCGAGTCGATCGCGATGTCGAAGGACCTGAAGAAGCGCGGCTGGAGCTTCGTCGGGCCGACGACGGTCTACGCGTTCATGCAGGCGATGGGCCTGGTCAGCGACCACCTCGACGGCTGCCATGTGCGCGCGCGTGCGCTGCAGGCGCGCGCCGCGTTGCCGCCGCAGGGGACGCTGGCGTTGCGCGGATCGGTCAGTCGAACCTGAAGGTCGCGCTGCCCGGCATGCCGGCACGCAGCGCGCGCTCGATGCCGTCGAGCACGATCGCGTTCATGCCGAACGTGATGCCGCCGTCCATGCGCGCGTCGGCACGGTAGCCCGCGAGCGTGTCGCCGACCGCGTGGCCGGTGGCCGCGGTCACCGGGTCGACGTCCGGGATGCTGCAACGCACGCAGGGTTTGACCAGCTTCAGCCGCACCGGGCCGTCCGCGGTCGCGAACAGGATCTCGTCTAGCGCGTCCTCGCCGTGGGCGTCGAGCCCGTCGAGCACGAGGTTGGGGCGGAAGCGCGCCATCGTCACCGCGGCGTGGCCCTGGGCCTGGAGCCGCCGGTTCAGTTCGGCCAGCGCGGCCGTGGAGGTCACGAGCAGCGGGAAGCCGTCGGCGAACGCGGTCTCCGCGTGGACGGCGCGGGTCCAGCGGTGGTCGGCCAGACGTCGGTGGGCCGGGTCGAAGCGCACGAGTCGGGCGGCTCGGCCGAGGAAGTCGCTGAACCACTGCGCACACAGGTCGCCCATGTCGTAGGCCGCGACCTCGTCGTCCCAGACCGTGGCCCGCACCGGCTGTTCGACGCGGTCGAGCGCAACGTGCAGCGCGAGCATGCCGGGCGCGCGCAGCACCATCTCGCTCACCTTCAGGGTCGGCTGCACCAGTGCCAGGCGCGGCAGCTCGCGTTGGCTGATGAAGCGGCCGGCGGCATCGACGACCATCCAGGCGCGGTCGAACTCCAGGCCGGTCTCGATCAGCAGCGACTCGTCCAGCGTGACGCCGCCGCAGGACTTGATCGGGTACACGTGCAACGACGCGATGTGGACTGCCTGATCACTCTCCATCGCCGCCCGCCCCGTGCTGAAAAAAGGAGGCGATTGTGCCCTTGACCCTGCCGGCGGCGCGCCGGCCCGCTCCCTACAATCGGTGCCCATGAAGAACTTCGACGTCCAGGTGCTCGGCGCCGGCATCGTCGGCCGCAGCCTCGCGCTCGCGCTGGCGCGTGCCGGCCTGAGCGTCGCGCTGCGCCCGGAGGCCGCGCGCGCTCCCGACACGGCGGACGTGCGCGCCTACGCGCTCAATGGCGCGTCGGTCGCGCTGCTGCAGGGGTTGAAGGTCTGGGACGCCTTGCCCGCGCATGCCGCGACGCCGGTGCTGGACATGCACGTGCAGGGCGACGCGCACGCCTCGGCGATCGATTTCTCGGCCTGGCAGCAGCAGGTCGGCGCGCTGGCGTGGATCACCGATGCCGCGGTGCTGGAGCGCGAGCTCGCGACTGCGGTGCGTTTCGCGCCGCACATCACGGCGCTCGAGCCGGGCGAGTCGGCGACGGCTGCGCTGACCGCGCTGTGCGAGGGCAAGGCCTCGACCACCCGCGAATCGCTGGGCATTGCCTTCGAACGGGTCGACTACGGGCACAAGGCCATTGCCGCGCGGTTGCAGAGCACGCGGGCCCACCAGGGCATTGCGCGCCAGTGGTTCCGCGCGCCCGACGTGCTGGCGCTGCTGCCGTTCGACACGCCGCAGCCGCAGCAGTCGTTCGCGCTGGTCTGGTCGCTGCCGGACGCACAGGCGGCCGAACTGCTGGCGCTCGACGCCGCCGCGTTCGAACAGCGGCTGATGCAGGCCACCGCGGGCGAGGCCGGTGAGTTGAAGCTCGTCTCCGAGCGCGCCGCGTGGCCGCTGATGCGGGCCCACGCGAGCGCCTGGTGCGGCCCCGGCTGGGTGCTGCTCGGCGACGCCGCGCACGTGGTGCATCCGCTGGCCGGGCAAGGGCTGAACCTCGGCCTGGCGGACGTGGCGGCGCTGGTTCGCGTCATTCGCGAACGCGAAGCCTGGCGCCCGCTCGGCGACGAGAAGCTGCTGCGCCGCTACGCCCGCGAACGCGCGGCGCCGACCTGGGCGATGGGCCAGGTGACCGACGGCCTATTGCGACTTTTTGCCGACGACACCCCGGCGCTGCGGGAACTTCGCAACCGCGGCCTGACTCTGGTGGACAAGCTGTCCCCGTTGAAGCGCTGGCTGACCGCGCGCGCCCTGAATTCCTGAGGAACCCCATGAACATTCTGATGCGCTCCGCGCTGGCCCTGACCGTGATGAGCCTCGGGCTCGCCCAGGCGGCGTTCGCCGACGAGGCGCTGATCCGCAAGACCCTCGCGGAGCGGCTGCCCAACTTCCCGGCGATCGACGAGGTCAGCAAGACGCCGATCCCCGGGCTGTACGAGGTGCGCATCGGCACCGAGCTGATCTACACCGACGAGCGCGGCGACCACGTGATCCAGGGCAGCATCATCGAGACCAAGACGCGCAGCGACCTGACGCAGGCGCGCATCGACAAGATCACCGCGATCGATTTCGCCGCGCTGCCGCTGAAGGACGCGATCGTCTGGAAGCAGGGCACCGGGGCGCGCAAGCTGGTCGTGTTCGCCGACCCGAACTGCGGCTACTGCAAGAAGTTCGAGACCGAGATGCAGCAGGTCAAGGACGTGACGGTCTACACCTTCCTGTACCCGATCCTCGGGGGCGATTCGCCGGAGAAGTCGAAGAACATCTGGTGCGCCAAGGACAACGGCGCGGCCTGGCGCGACTGGATGATCAAGGGCACGGCAGCCCCGCGCAGCATGGGCAATTGCGACACCGCCGCGCTGCAGCGCAACGTCGCGCTCGGCAAGAAGTTCCGCGTCAACGGCACGCCGGCGCTGGTGTTCGAGGATGGCAAGCGCGTGCCCGGGGCGTTGCCGCCGGCCGAGGTCGAGAAGCAGCTCGTCGCGAGCCGCGGCAAGGGCTGAGCGCCGTCAGGCGTAGGACGTGGGGCCGGCGCCGGACGCGCCGCCCTTGAAGACCGCGGCCAGCGTCTTGGCCGCCTGCACCAGCATCATCGCGTCGACACCGACCGCGACGAACAGGGCGCCCTGGTCCAGGTAGTACTGGGACGCCTTGTTGTCGGTCATCAGGATGCCGGGTGCCTTGCCGGCGTTGCGCACCGTGGCGATGCCCTGCGTGAGCGCCGCCACCACGTCGGGGTGGGTCGCTTGGCCGAGGTAGCCCATCGACGCGGAGAGATCGGCCGGGCCGAAGAACACGCCGTCGACGCCGTCGACCGCGGCGATCTCCGCCAGGTTCGCGTAGCCGGTCTGCGTCTCGACCTGCACCAGCACGCACATCTCGTCGTCGGCCTCGTGCAGGTAGCGCGGCACGCCGCTCCAGCGCGACGAGCGTGCGCCCGAACTGCCGACGCCGCGGATGCCGCGCGGCGGGTAGCGCGTGGCGGCGACCATGCGGGCGGCCTGCTCGGCGGTGTCGACCATCGGGATCAGCAGCGTCTGCGCGCCGATCTCGAGGTATTGCTTGATCAGCACCACATCGCCGATCGGCGGGCGCACGATCGGGTGGGTGGGGTAGGGGGCGACGGCCTGAAGCTGGCCGAGCACCGAGCGCAGATCGTTCGGTGCGTGCTCGCCGTCGATCAGCAGCCAGTCGAAGCCGGTGGTCGCCAGCGCCTCGGCCACCAGCGGGTCGGCCAGGCTGGCCCACAGGCCGATCTGAGGGCGACGGTCGCGCAGCGCCTGCTTGAAGGGGTTCTTGATCATGTCGCGGTTTTAACCGATCACGCGTACTTCAGCTCGCCGGTCTTGCCGCGGAACACCCGATACGAGAACACCGTGTAGCCGGCGATGGCCGGCACCGAGATGCACACGCCGATCAGGATCACCTTCAGCGCTGCCGGGCTGCTGGCGGCCTGCCAGATCGTCATCTGGCCGATCACGACGAACGGGTAGATGCTGTACGCCAACCCCAGGAATCCGAGCACGAAGACGACGATCAGCAGCACGAACGGCAGCCAGCAGACCGAGCCGCGCACCACGTGCGAGTTCAGCAGCCCGCGCACCGCGAGCAGCGCGATTGCGGTCATCAGCGGGATCGCCATCAGCGCGATGATCTCGGGCAGCGCGAACCAGCGCTCGCGCACGACGTCGCTGACCCACGGCGTGGCCATCGAGATCAGCACCATGCCGCCGACCATCGGCAGCCAGGCGACCTTGGCCCACTGGATCGCGCGTTCCTGCAACTCGCCCTCGGTCTTCATGATCAGCCAGGTCGCGCCCATCAGCACGTAGGCCATCGGCAGCGCGACCGCGATCGCCGCGGCGAACAGCGGGTAGTTCCAGCCGGTGCCAAAGCCGCTGACGTAGCGGCCCAGCATCCAGCCCTGCGAGACCGCGGCCAGCGTCGAGCCGGCGAAGAACAGGCGGTCCCAGGTGCGCTTGTGCTTGTCCTTCGCCTTGACGCGGAAGTCGAACGCGACGCCGCGCAGCATCAGGCCGACCAGCATCAGCGCGACCGGCAGGTACAGCTCGCCGAGCACCACGCCGTGCGCGCGCGGGAACGCGACCAGCAGGATGCCCACGCCGAGCACGAGCCAGGTCTCGTTGGCGTCCCAGAACGGGCCGATCGAGGCGACCATCACGTCCTTCTCGGCGTCGGTGGCGCGGTGCATCAGCATTCCCACGCCGAGGTCGTAGCCGTCGCTGACGACATAGACGAGCATCGAGATGCCCATCAGCGCCATGAAGATGATCGGCAGCGCGGTGTCGAACGACATCCAGTTCATGCCGCACCCCCGACCGCAGGCGAGGTGATCGCGCCGGGCGGCGTGACGGCCTGGTCGCGCGCGTCCTCGGCCAGCACCTCGTCGGGCTTTTCGGCCATGTACTTCAGCACCGTCACGTAGGCCACGATCAGCGCGAGGTACAGGGTGACGTAGAGCGCCAGCGTCAGGCCGATCATCGACGACGGCACCTTCGAGACCACGTCGGCGGTGCGCAGCAGCCCGTAGATGATGAACGGCTGGCGGCCGATCTCGGTGACGTACCAGCCGGCGACGGTCGCGACCCAGCCCGAGAACGTCATCGCCGCGAACAGCCACAGCAGCGATCGCGGCAGCGCCGCCGGCTGCCACTTGGCGCGGCGGTACAGCCACCAGCCGAGCCAGCTGGTCGCGAGCATCAGCATGCCCATGCCGACCATGATGCGGAACGCGAAGAACAGCGGCAGCGGCGGCGGGTGGGCGTCGCCGAACGAGTTCAGGCCCTTGATCTCGCCGTCGGTCTGGTGGGTGAGGATCAGGCTGGCCATCTTCGGGATGGCGATCTCGAAGTGGTTCTTGCGCTCGGCTGCGTCGGGGATCGCGAACAGCAGCAGCGGCGCCCCGCGTTCGGTCTCCCACACGCCCTCCATCGCGGCGATCTTGGCCGGCTGGTGCTCGAGTGTGTTCAGGCCGTGCGCATCGCCGACCGCGATCTGCAGCGGGATCAGCACCGCCGCGAGCGTCAGCCCGACCCGCAGCACGCGCGGCGCGGCGCGCTGGCCCACGCCACGCAGCAGCTGCCAGGACGACAGCCCGATCAGCAGGAACGCGCAGGTCAGCCCCGAGGCCAGCAGCATGTGGGTGAAGCGGTACGGGAACGACGGGTTGAAGATCACCTCGATCCAGCTCTTGACGTGGTAGACGCCGTCGATGATCTCGTGGCCGACAGGCGTCTGCATCCACGAGTTCAGCGCCAGGATCCAGAACGCCGACAGCGTGGTGCCGAACGCGACGAAGAAGGTCGACATCAGGTGCACCTTCTCGCTGACCTTGCCGTGGCCGAACAGCATCACGCCGAGGAAGCCGGCCTCGAGGAAGAACGCGGTCAGCACCTCGTAGCCGAGCAGCGGGCCGGCGATGTTGCCGGCGTGCTCCATGAAGCCCGGCCAGTTGGTGCCGAACTGGAAGCTCATCGTGATGCCGCTGACGACGCCGAGCGCGAAGCTCAGTGCGAACACCTTGGTCCAGAAGCGGTACGCATCGAGCCACCCCTGCGCCTGGGCCGGGTCCGGCCCGTGGCGGGCCTTGAGCCAGCGCACGCGGAAGAAAAGCAGCAACCAGCCCAGGCCGATGCTGATCGTCGGGAACAGGATGTGGAAGGTGATGTTGGCCGCGAACTGCATGCGGGCGAGGATCAGGGCGTCCATGGCAAGTGCCTCCGGGGGTCAGCGTCGGGCCGCGCCGCGGCCGGTGAATTCAAGCACTTTCTGCACCTTCGCGCCCATCTTCATCAGGCGCGACAGGGTCTGCTGGTCCATGCGCTGGACGTCGTCGAACCAGGTGGTGGTCAGCTCGATCAGGTCGTGCATGCCGCGCATGCGCTCGAGCGCGATGCGGTCCTCCGGCGTCGACGGCTCCTCCAGCAGCGCATTGCGCAGCATCGACAGCGTCGGCTCGATCTCGCGCCGGCGCCGTTCTTCGGCGAGGGTGCGGAAGATCTCCCACGCGTCGGTCGGCGCGTCGAAATACTCGCGCCGGTCACCGGGCTGGTGGCGCAGGTTGACGAGCCGCCACGCCTGCAGTTCCTTCAGCCCCATGCTGACGTTGGAGCGCGAGAACTCGAGGCGCTCGGCGATGTCGTCCGCGTTCAGCGGCTCGGGCGAGACGAAGATCAGCGCGTAGATCTGGCCCACCGTGCGGTTGATGCCCCAGCGGCTGCCCATCTCGCCGAAATGGGCGACGAAGCTGCGGACGAGCGGCGAGAGCGGTGTCATGGGGGCGGAGCCTTTCTCGGAACGACTCGAAGTCTATTTGAATTTTCAGTAATTACTGAAAAGTGGATATTCCGGCAAATGTGAACATCGGTCGGCCGCGGCGTGGCTCTTTGATAGATTCGATGCCCATGATCACCTACGCCGTCTCTGCCCACGACACCCACGCCCACCTGTTCCGCGTCACGGTGCGCATCGATCGCCCGGCCGCCGATCAGCGCCTGAGCCTGCCGGCGTGGATCCCCGGCAGCTACCTGGTGCGTGAGTTCGCGCGTCATCTCTCGGGGCTCGTCGCGTCGCAGGGTACGCGCGAGGTGCCGCTCACGCAACTCGACAAGGCGACGTGGGCGGCCCGATGCGACGGGCGCGCGGCGTTGCAGGTCAGCTACCTCGCCTATGCGTTCGACACGTCCGTGCGCGCCGCCTTCCTGGACGCGGCGCGCGGCTTCTTCAACGGCACCTCGCTGCTGCTGCGCGTCGAGGGGCGCGAGGCCGAGCCGCACCGCCTCGCGCTGCGCAACCTGCCGCCCGGCTGGGAGGTCGCGACCGCGATGCGGCCGGTGCAGGTCGATGCCGGCGGGCGCGGCACCTACGAGGCGGCCGACTACGACGAGCTCGTCGACCACCCGGTCGAGCTGGGCCGGTTCTGGCGCGGCCGGTTCGAGGCCCACGGCGTGCCGCACGAGTACGTGGTCACCGGCGCGCTGCCGGATTTCGACGGGGCGCGGCTGCTCGCCGATGCGCAGCGCATCTGCGCCGCGCAGATCGGGTTCTGGCACGGGCGCAGGAAGCCGCCGTTCGAGCGCTACGTCTTCCTGCATCAGCTGCTCGAGGACGGCCACGGCGGGCTCGAGCACCGCGCCAGCACCGCGCTGATCTCGGCCCGGCGTGACATGCCGGTGCGCGGCCGCACCGAAACCTCGGACGGCTACGTGAACCTGCTGGGCCTGATCAGTCACGAGTATTTCCACACCTGGAACGTCAAGCGCATGCGCCCGGCCGATTTCGCGGCCTACGACTACACGCGCGAGAACTACACCGAGCTGCTGTGGTTCTTCGAGGGCTTCACGTCGTACTACGACGACGTGTTCCTGCTGCGCACCGGGCTGATCGACGCGCCGCGCTACCTGCGGCTGATCGCGCGCACCGTCAGCGGCGTGCGGGCGATGCCGGGGCGCCGGGTGCAGAGCGTCGCGCAGGCGAGTTTCGACGCCTGGGTCAAGTACTACCGCAGCGACGAGAACACGCCGAACGCGACCATCAGCTACTACACCAAGGGCTCGCTGGTCGCGCTCGCGATCGACCTGACGCTGCGCCGGGAGGGCCGCGGCACGCTCGACGACGTGATGCGGGCGCTGTGGACCGCGAGCCGCGGCGGCCCGATCGACGAGGCGCAGATCGCCGCGGCGCTCGCGCAGGTCGGCGGGCGCTCGTATTCCGCCGAACTGGCGGCCTGGGTCCACGGCACCGACGAGCTGCCGCTGCAGGAGCTGCTGGGTGCCTGCGGCATCGACTGGACCGAAGACGCGGCCACGCTGGCGCAGCGCCTGGGCGTGCGCGTCGCCGAGAGCGCGCTGACCGGCGTGAAGGTCAGCCACGTGCTGCGCGGCGGTGCCGGCGAGGTGGCGGGCCTCGCGCCCGGCGACGAGCTGCTCGCGATCGCCGGCTGGCGCGTGCGCCGGCTCGACGATGCGCTCCGCGTGCTCGAACCGGGCCGCGCGGCGCCGCTGCTGGTCGCGCGCGATCAGCGCGTGCTCGGCCTGACGCTGACGCTCGAAGCGGACGCCGCCGGAATGGGCGGCGTGTCGCTGCGGCCCGCCGCGACCCCGGCCAGGACCGCCGCGGCGCTGCGCAAGGCATGGCTCGCGGCCTGAGACTGCTGTTCGGAACGTCGCCATCGTGGCGCCGCCGGGGTGCGGCTGTCGCGCTCGTGCTCGCCGTGGTCCTGCTGCATGGCTGGGTCACGCAGCGGGTGATCGACGGTCTCGAAGGCCTCTCGGCGGACCGCGACAGGCCGGCGCGCATCGAGGTGGCCTACGTGCGGCAGATGGAACTGACGGCGCCGCCGCCGACCGCCGCGCCCGCGGCGCCGCCACCGCCTGCCGCGGTCGCCGCGCCGCGTCCGCGCCGGCCCAAGCCCGCGAAGCCGGCGTCCGCCCCGGAACCGCGCCGTGAGGCCGAGCCGGTGGTCGCGGCGGCGAGCGCACCGGTGGTCGAGGCGCCGGTCGACACGCCGGTGGCGTCCGAGCCCGCACCGGCCACGCCGGTGGCGGCAGTGCCCGCCTCAGGCGCGGCCAGCAGCGGCGTGCCGTTCGAGTGGCCGGCCTCGACCCGCATGAGCTACGTGCTGACCGGCAACTACCGCGGCGAGGTCAGCGGCACCGCGCAGGTCGAGTGGATCCGCAGCGGCTCGCGCTACCAGGTGCATGTCGACTTCATCGTCGGCCCCACGTTCGCGCCGCTGATCACCCAGCGTTCCAGCAGCGACGGCGAGATCACCGCCAATGGCCTGGCGCCGCGCCGCTACGACCAGGACATCAAGTTCCTGACCACCACCCGGCCGCGCCAGACCATCCTGTTCGACACCGGCGGCGTCGTGCTCGCCAACGGCGACGTGCGCCCCTCGATGCCGGGGCTGCAGGACACCGCGAGCCAGTTCGTGCAGCTGACCTACGTGTTCAGTACGCGGCCCGAGATGCTGAAGATCGGCGGCAGCGTCGACATCCCGCTCGCGCTGCCGAAGAAGGTCGCGGTCTGGACCTACGACGTGGTCGAGGAGGAGACGCTGAACACGCCCTTCGGTCCGCTCACCGGCATCCACCTGAAGCCGCGCCACGCCGACCAGAAGGCCGGCTCGCTCAGCGTGGAGATGTGGATGTCGCCGCAGCTGCGCTACCTGCCGGTGCGGCTGCGCTTCGAGCAGGACCCGCAGACCTTCGTCGACCTGATGATCTCGAAGCCGCCCGAGATACAGTGACGAATCCACCCGAGGACACCCCATGAGCTACGAGAACATCCTGACCGAGACCCGCGGCGAGGGCGCGCGCCAAACCGGCCTGATCACGCTGAACCGTCCGAAGCAGCTCAACGCCCTGAACGACGGGCTGATGGACGACCTGGGCGCCGCGCTGAAGGCGTTCGACGCCGACCCCGGCATCGGCTGCATCGTGATCACCGGCAGCGAGAAGGCCTTCGCCGCCGGCGCCGACATCAGCGCGATGGCGAAGTACGACCTGACCGACACCTACGGCGGCGACTTCATCACCCGCAACTGGGAGACGATCCGCACCATCCGCAAGCCCGTGATCGCCGCGGTGTCCGGCTTCGCGCTCGGCGGCGGCTGCGAGCTGGCGATGATGTGCGACTTCATCATCGCCGCCGACACCGCGAAGTTCGGCCAGCCCGAGATCAAGCTCGGCATCATCCCGGGCGCCGGCGGCACGCAGCGCCTGCCGCGCGCGGTCGGCAAGGCCAAGGCGATGGACATGATCCTGACCAGCCGCATGATGGACGCGGCCGAGGCCGAGCGAGGCGGGCTGGTCTCGCGCGTCGTTCCGTTCGCGGAACTGATGACGGTGACGCTCGCCGCCGCCGAGGCGATCAACGAGCTGAGCGCGATGAGCGTGATGGCCGCGAAGGAGAGCGTCAACCGCGCGTTCGAGGGCACGCTGGCCGACGGCGTGATGTTCGAGCGGCGCCTGTTCCACTCGATGTTCGCGACCGCGGACCAGAAGGAAGGGATGGACGCGTTCCTGAACAAGCGCAAGGCGCGGTTCACGCAACGCTGATCGATCAGGGCTGGAGCCAGCGTCCGCCTGCGCTGTCGAACCTGGCGCGGCGGTGGCCGTCGGCGTGGAGCTCGAGCCAGTCGATCGATTCGATCTCGGCGGCAACGACAGCGAAGAACGCACGTTGCGCGGCCGCCGCCACGCCGGTGCCCGCGGGCACCGGGGCGCCGGGCGCGTGCGGCGCCAGGTAGTCTTGCGCGGCCGCGGTGTGCTGCAGCCGGGCCCAGCGCGAGGTGACGCCCAGGCCGTCGGTCTCGACGCTCAGCCGCACGCGGCAGCGCAGCTGCCAGCGCAGCGCGTTCGACCACATCACCAGCGTGCCGTGCGGGCGGGCGGCGATCTGCGCGACCTTGCCGGCGCGTTCGTCCGTGTAGACCACGAGCTGGCGGTCTGCGGTCGACACCTCGCGCAGGATCACGGTGCGCGCGTCGGCGGCGTCGCCGTCGACCGTTGCCAGCACCGGCGTGCGCCACGGGTGCGAGCGCTCCGTCACCGCGGCCTCGAGCTGCTGCCAGAGCGCGCGCTCGATCTCGGGCAACGACGCGAGTCGCGGCCCGGCGTCCACGCTCAGCCCTCCTTGCGCAGCGACGGGAACAGGATCACGTCGCGGATGCTGGGCGAGTCGGTGATCAGCATCACCAGGCGGTCGATGCCGATGCCGCACCCGCCGGTGGGCGGCATGCCGTACTCGAGCGCGCGGATGAAGTCGGCGTCGTAGTACATCGCCTCCTCGTCGCCGGCCTCCTTGTTCGCGACCTGCGCCTGGAAGCGCGCGGCCTGGTCCTCGGCGTCGTTCAGCTCCGAGAAGCCGTTCGCGTACTCGCGGCCGGTGATGAACAGCTCGAAGCGCTCGGTGATCGACGGGTTGGTGTCCGACGCGCGCGCCAGCGGCGAGACCTCGACCGGGTAGTCGATGATGAAGGTCGGGTCCCAGAGCTTCTCTTCGACCGCGGCCTCGAACAGGCCGAACTGCAGCTCGGCCAACGTCCAGTGCGCCGGCGGTTCCTCGCCGAGCGACTTGAGCTTCGCGTGGAGCGCAGCGGCGTCGCCGGCTTCCGCCTGGGTCAAGCCCGCATGCACGACCAGCGCCTCGCGCACCGACAGGCGCGCGAACGGCTGGTCGAGCGCGACCGGCTTGCCGGCGTAGGTGATCGCCGCCGAGCCGGTCGCCACCCGCGCGGCGTGGCGCAGCACCTCCTCGGTGAAGTCCATCAGGTCGTGGTGGTTCCAGTACGCGGCGTAGAACTCCATCATCGTGAACTCGGGGTTGTGCCGCACCGACACGCCCTCGTTGCGGAAGCTCCGGTTGATCTCGAACACGCGCTCGAAGCCGCCGACGATCAGCCGCTTCAGGTACAGCTCGGGCGCGATGCGCAGGAACATCTGCTGGTCGAGCGCGTTGTGGTGCGTCACGAAGGGCTTGGCGTTCGCGCCGCCCGGGATCGGGTGCAGCATCGGCGTCTCCACTTCCATGAAGTGGTGCTCGACCATGAACTGGCGGATCGACGACAGCGCCTTGCTGCGCGCCGCGAAGCGCGCCCGGGCGTCGCCGTCGGTGATCAGGTCGACGTAGCGCTGCCGGTACTTCTGCTCCTGGTCGGCCATGCCGTGGAACTTGTCGGGCAGCGGGCGCAGGCTCTTGGTCAGCAGCCGCAGCGCGCTGACGCGTACCGACAGCTCGCCGGTCTTGGTCTTGAAGAGCGCGCCTTCGGCGCCCAGGATGTCGCCCAGGTCCCAGTGCTTGAAGCGTGCGTAGGCGTCCTCGCCCAGCGCATCGCGGGTCACGAACAGCTGGATCTGGCCGGTGCCGTCCTGCAGCGTGCCGAAGCTCGCCTTGCCCATCACGCGCTTGAGCATCAGCCGGCCGGCGACGACGACGTGGATGTTCAGCGGCTCGAGTTCCTCGTTCTCCTGGTCGCCGTGCTGGCGCAGCAGTTCGGCGGCGTGGTGCTTCGGCTTGAAGTCGTTCGGAAATGCGATGCCTTGCTGGCGGATGGCCGCCAGCTTCTCGCGGCGTTCGGTGATCAGCTGGTTTTCGTCGGACATGGGGGGCTTTGCGAGTGAGCCCGCGATTTTAGAGGGCGGCGTCGCCACGCCCTCAGTGCCCCTAAAATCGCGCGTTTGCCCCGTCGGGGGCGCCGCGTCGCCTTCCATGTCCACACCCAGCGTGATCCTGAACCGCAAGCTCCGCGTCGCCCTGGTCGGCTGCGGGCGCATCGCGCAGAACCATTTCGCGGCGCTGAAGCAGCATGCGGCGCGGGCCGAGCTGGTGGCGGTCTGTGACAACCACCCGCCCAGCCTGGCCGTGGCCGTCGCGACGACCGGGGTGGCCGGCTTTGCCTCGCTCGACGAGCTGCTGAGCGGCTCCGACGTCGACATCGTCGTGCTCGCCACGCCGAGCGGCCTGCATTCGCGCCAGGCGATCAAGGTCGCACAGGCCGGCCGCCACGTGATGAGCGAGAAGCCGATGGCGACCAAGTGGGACGAGGGCGTGGCGATGGTGCGCGCCTGTCGCGACGCCGGCGTCAAGCTGTTCGTCGTCAAGCAGAACCGGCTGAACGCGACGCTGCAGCTCGTCAAGCGCGCGGTCGATGCCGGCCGCTTCGGACGCCTGGCGATGGTCAACGTCAACGTGTTCTGGACCCGCCCGCAGGCCTACTACGACGCCGCGCCCTGGCGTGGCCGCTGGGACATGGATGGCGGCGCCTTCATGAACCAGGCCAGCCACTACGTCGACATGGTCGACTGGCTGGTCGGCCCCGTCGACAACGTGCATGCCTATACCGCCACGCTCGCGCGCAACATCGAGGCCGAGGACAGCGGCGTGATGAGCCTGCGGCTGCGCAGCGGCGCGCTCGCGTCGGTCAACGTCACGATGCTGACCCACAACAAGAACTTCGAGGGCAGCATCACGCTGCTGGGCGAGCGCGGCACCGTGCGGGTCGGCGGCGTCGCGGTCAACAAGATCGAGCACTGGGAGTTCGACACCGCGCACGAGGACGACGCGAAGGTCGCGAGCGCGAGCTACGGTGTCGAGAGCGTCTACGGTCCGGGCCATCCGCTGTACTACGACAACGTGATCAACACGCTGCGCGGGGAGGCCAATGCGGCGGTCGACGGCTACGAGGGCCTGCGCTCGCTCGAGGTGCTGATCGCTGGCTACCGCTCGGCGCGCGACGGCGTGCGCGTCGGCCTGCCGCTGGTGTTCTGATGACCGCGACGATCCACCCCTCCGCGATCGTCGACGACGGCGCGCAGCTCGGCGCCGGCACCCACGTGTGGCACTTTGCGCACGTGTGCGCGGGGGCCCGCATCGGCACCGGGTGCTCGCTGGGGCAGGGCGTGTTCGTCGCGAACCAGGTGATCATCGGCAACAACGTGAAGATCCAGAACAACGTGTCGGTCTACGACGCGGTCACGCTGGAGGACGACGTGTTCTGCGGCCCGAGCATGGTGTTTACCAACGTGCACAACCCGCGCTCGGCGGTGCCGCGCAAGAACGAATACCGCCCGACGCGGGTCCGGCGCGGCGCGACGCTCGGGGCCAACTGCACCGTCGTCTGTGGCACGACGATCGGCCGCCACGCCTTCGTCGGCGCCGGCGCCGTGGTGAGCCGCGACGTGGCGGATTTTGCGCTCGTCGTCGGTGTGCCGGCCCGGCGCATCGGCTGGGTCAGCCGGCACGGCGAGCGGCTCACCTTCGCCGATGGTGCGGCGGTCTGCCCGGCCACCGGCGAGCGCTATGTGCTGCTCGACGGCGTCTGCCTGCCGGCCGACGAGGTGCGGACATGACGGCGCCGCTCGATTTCATCGACCTCAAGAGCCAGTACGCGGCGCTGAAGGTCTCGATCGCCGAGCGCATGCAGCGCGTGCTCGACCACGGCCAGTACATCATGGGGCCCGAGGTCGCCGAGCTCGAGGCGAAGCTCGCCGCGTACACCGGTGCGAAGCACTGCGTGACGGTCGCGAGCGGCACCGAGGCGCTGCTGATCGCGCTGATGGCGCTCGACCTGAAGCCCGGCGACGAGGTCGTCACGACGCCATTCACCTTCGCGGCCACGGCCGAGATGATCGTGCTGCTCGGCGGCGTGCCGGTGTTCGCCGACATCGAGCCCGACACCTGCAACATCGACGCGTCGCTGATCGAAGCACAGATCACGCCGCGCACCCGCGCCATCGTGCCGGTCAGCCTGTACGGCCAGTGCGCAGACATGGACGCGATCAACGCGATCGCTGCCCGCCACGGCCTCGCGGTCATCGAAGACGCTGCGCAGAGCTTCGGCGCCACCTACCGCGGTCGCCAGAGCTGCCACCTGAGCACGATCGGCTGCACCAGCTTCTTCCCCAGCAAACCGCTCGGCTGCTATGGCGATGGCGGCGCGCTGTTCACCGACGACGACGCGCTCGCACAGGCCGCGCGCGAGATCCGCGTGCACGGCCAGAGCGCCCGCTACACCCACACCCGCGTGGGCGTGGGCGGGCGCATGGACACGCTGCAGTGCGCGGTCGTGCTGGCCAAGCTGGAGCGCTTCGAGTGGGAGATCGCGCAGCGGCTCGCGCTCGGCGAGCGCTACCGCGCGCTGCTGTCGGACCTGGCCGGCGTCGACCTGCTCGCGGTGCGCGACGAGCGGGATTGCGTGTGGGCGCAGTACACCGTCTTCGTCGAGAGCCGCGCCGCCGTGCAGTCGGCGCTGAAGGCGCAGGGCATTCCGTCGGCCGTGCACTACCCGAAGCCGGTGCATCACCAGGCCGCGTATGCGCGCTACGCGTCGGTGGACGACCTGCCGCACAGCATCGCCGCGGCAGCGCGCGTGATGAGCCTGCCGATGAGCGCCGACCTGACGCACGCGCAACAGGACCGCGTCGTCGCGGCGCTGCGAGGCGCAGTCGCCAGATGAGGTCCGACGCCTGTCGCTTCGCGCATCCAACTCGACCTGCGCGCCGACACAACTGAAATGGTACGACCAGGCGCCAGCATGGTGCGCGCGACGTTGACCTTGCTCGTCGGGAGCGTGCTCGCGCAAGCGTTGCCGCTTTTTCTCGGCCCCTTGGTCACCCGGCTATACACGCCCGATCAGTTCGGGCACTACACGGCGTTCTCGGCCGTTCTCGCGAACATAGCCGTCGTAGGTTGCGCGCGTTACGAATTTGCATTGCCACTCGCGCGCGACGATGCCGAGGCGCGCGACCTGCTCGCGCTGTGCCTGCGCGTGTTGCTGGGCGTTACGTTGGCGACGGCGCTGGGCGCTGGGTTGGGCGTCTTGGTGGCCGGTGGCGGTTTCTATTGGTTGTGGTTGCCGTTGGGCGTGTTGGCCGGCGCGACGGTGCAGACCTTGACGCTGTGGGCGACGCGCGCGCAGCGATTCCCCGCGCTGTCGGCTAGTCGCTTCGTGCAGTACGGCGGTGGCGCCATGTTGCAGGCCGGCTTCGGCGTCGCGCAGTTCGGCGGTTGGGGCCTCATGGCCGCGCCAGTGCTGGCGAGCGCGCTGGCGGTTCCCGGGCTTGCACGTCCCGAGCCCAAAGGTGGGTGGCTTGCGCTCGGTTTGGTACCAGCGGTGCGCTTGCGCGAGGTCGCACTGCGACACCGCGACTTTCCGATGCTCAACACACCGCACGCCTTTGCCGCTGCCCTGCAGGACACACTCGCAGTCGCGTTGCTGGTTGCGCTGACGGGCGAGGCGGCGGCGGGCTTTTGGGGCCTGGCACTGCGCTATCTAAAGGCGCCAGCTTCTCTGATCGGTGGTGCGGTCTCGCAGGCTCTCTACTCGCGGCTTGTCGAGGCTCGGCCCGCCGAAGCTCGCGCTACAGTGCGTCAGGTTATGCTGACGCTCGCGCTGATCTCGCTGCCGCTCGTCCTTGTTCTACTATTGTGGGGGCCGGCGCTTTTCGCGCTGGCGTTCGGCGAGCCTTGGCGTGATGCCGGTCAACTCGCTCGTGCGCTCGCACCATATATTGGCGCACACTTCGTAGCGGCGCCTCTGGGCGTTGTCACGCTCGCGTGGCGTGCGCAGGGCTGGGCTCTGCGCTTCTCGCTTATCGGCCAGGTAATCTTCGTCGGCGCGCTTGCACTAGGGTTGCACCTGGGCGGGCTTACAGGTGGTGCATGGGCCGTTTCCGCGGCGATGCCAATTTACTTCGGCATCTATTTCTGGTCACTCTCGACTTGGAGAAACGTACCCGATGTCCGCGCTAATTAGGGCCTGGATGAACGCCACGCGACGCGCGCTCGTACGCGCGTTGGCGCTGCGCATCGTGTTCGGCGAGCGCGACGGCGCGGGTCGGCTCCTGCCCTTAACGAGGATCTCGCCATCGTGTTGTATTGAGCATCCGGAGGGCCTTTCGCTCGCAGACGATGTGTTTATCGGTCACTACAACGTGATCGAGGCACGGCAAGGCGTGTGCATAGAGACCGGCGTTCAGATTACTAACTTCGTTAGCATCATCACTCACAGCTCTCACCGAAGTCTGCGACTGATGGGCCGTGCTTACGGCACAGTGCCGATCGAGCAGCGGCCCGGGTTCATCAGCGGTTCGGTGCACATCGGTGCCTTTTGTTTCATCGGCCCGCACAGCGTCATCGAGGCCAACACGCGGCTCGGAAAGGGTTGTGTGGTCGCCTCGCACAGCCGCGTCCGCGGTGAGTTTCCCGACTTCGCGGTGATTGCGGGTACGCCTGCACGCGTCGTCGGCGACACGCGTGAGGGTGATGCGGCGCTGCTCGCCCGCTACCCGGAGTGGCGCACCGACTATGAGCGATGGGCGGGTAGGTCGGATGATTGAGTACGGGACCGTGTCCGCGCAACCGCTGCGTGTCGTCTTGATAGGCGATGCGCAGAGTCCGCACCTGCTGAAGTGGGCGCGCGCATTGGCGGCATCGGTTGGGGTCGAGGTGTGGGCAGCATCGACTCGCGGCTTCGTCGCCGAGTTCGACGCGATCGTACCTTCGCAACGTAGGCTAGCGCTCGAAACAAGGCCCCTTCATCGCGGCGGCAATGTCGGTGTTTTGGCGGCGCTGCCGCGGCTCGCGCGTTGGTTGCGCGAGGTCGATGCCGACTGGCTTCATGCGCACTACCTGACCTCGCACGGTACGCTGGCTTGGCTTGCTCAACGGGGCTGGCACCTTCGGGCACGTCTTGCCGGGTCGGCATGGGGCACGGACATCTTACTGACCCCGAAGCGCTCAGCGGCGCAGCGTTGGCTGATCCGACGCGTCCTGCGCGCTTGCGACGTCGCGACTAGCGATTCGGCCTATATGGCAGACCGCATGCGCGAACTGGGCGCGCGCGAGGTCATGACCTTCCCGTTCGGTCTGGAAGCGCTGCCGCCTGAGTCTGGTCCGAAGCAGCCATGGCTGGTATTCGCGAACCGGGGACTCGAACCGCTCTACCGTCCCCAGCGGATGCTCGCGTTGTTCGCAACCCTCGCTAGATATGAGCCGCGCGCGCGGCTGGTCGTCGCCAACGATGGGACGTTGGCTGGGTCCTTGCCCGGTGTGGCGCGCGCGCTCGGTCTCAGCGTCGGTAAAGTCGATGCCGGCGCGCAGGTCGAGTTCGTCGGTCGCCTCGATCAGGTGCAGCAAGACTTCTGGTATGCGCGCGCTGCGTTTTACCTCAGCGTACCTGCGAGCGATTCGGTGTCCGTCTCGGTCCTCGAGGCGATGGCACAGGGTTGCATCCCGTTGCTGTCCGATCTGCCGGCGAACCGCGAACTCATAGAAAGCAGCGCGAACGGCCTGATCATCTCCGACGCTGCAGTCGCACTCGAACTGCCGATGCTCTTGACGTTGGACGCTGCCGCCTCACAGATTGCCGCACGCAACCGCGCATGGATCGCGCGGCATGGTCTGTTTGCACCAGCCGTGGCGCGCTTTGTCGCGCGTTTGCAAGACGGTATGCGCTCGTGAACATCCTGCTCGTCAACCACTACGCCGGCTCGCCGCAGCACGGCATGGAGTACCGCCCGTACTACCTGGCCCGCGAGTGGGTGCGGGCCGGGCATCGTGTCCAGATCGTCGCCGCGGCGTACTCGCACGTGCGCAGCCACCAGCCGGCGATGCCCGGCGCCGGGCAGGCGCTGGACGAAACGATCGACGGCATCGCCTACCGCTGGCTGGCGGCGCCGCGCTATGTCGGCAACGGCGTCGGGCGGGTGCGCAACATCTGGGCCTTCCTGAGCGGGCTGTGGCGCGAATCGGGAAGGCTGGTGCGTGCGTTCCAGCCTGACGTGGTGATCGCCTCCAGCACGTACCCGATGGACATCTGGGTCGCCCGGCGGATCGCGCGGCTGGCAAAGGCCAGGCTGGTCCATGAGGTGCACGACTTGTGGCCGGCGTCGCCGATCGAGCTCTCGGGCATGTCGCCGCGGCACCCGTTCATCGTGCTGTGCCAGAGAGCGGAGAACGACGCGTACCGCGACGCCGACGTCGTCGTCTCGATGCTCCCCAAGGTCGCCGACCACATGCGCGCGCACGGCCTCGACCTGCGCAAGCTGCACATCGTGCCGAACGGCATCGCGCCGGAGGATTGGGCCGGCGCCGCGCCGGAACTGGCCGGTGAGTTGCAGGCGCACCTGGATGCGCAGCGGGCCAGCGGGCGGATCGTCGTCGGCTATGCCGGGTCGCACGGCCTGCCGAATGCGCTCGACGTGCTGCTCGATGCCGCCGGATTGCTGCGGGACGAGCCGTTCGCGTTCGTGCTGGTCGGTGATGGCCACGAAAAGGCGCGGCTGGCGAAGCGGGCGGCCGACGAAGGCCTGAAGAACATCGCGTTGTTCCCGCCCATCCCGAAAGCCCGGATCCCGGCGTTGCTGGCGCGCTTCGACATCGCCTACATCGGCTGGCAGCGCGTGCCGATCTACCGCTTCGGCATCGCGCCCAACAAGCTGATGGACTACATGATGGCGGCGCGACCGGTCCTGCATTCCGTCGAGGCCGGCAACGACCCGGTGGCCGAGGCGGGTTGCGGGTTGACCGTGACGCCGGAATCGCCCGCCGCGGTGGCCGCCGGTTTGCGCACGCTGGCTGCGCTGTCGCCCGCCGAGCGCGCCGCCGCGGGCGCACGCGGACGGGCCTTCGTGCTCGCGCATCACAGCTACCCCGTGCTGGCGCGGCGCTTCATCGAGGCCGTGTCGTGAGCGACGAGCGCGAACTCGACGCGGTGGCGGGCCGCTATGCCCGGCGTGGCGGCCCCGATCGCTACGCGGCCAGCCGGCCCGATACCTGGCAGTCGATGCAGGAACGCCAGCGCGCGCTGCTGCGGCTCTTCGATCGACTCGGCTTCGACGACCTGGGCGCCCTGCGGCTGCTCGAAGTGGGCAGCGGCGGCGGCTGGAACCTGCTCGAGCTGTTGCGCCTCGGCTTTGCGCCGGAGCACCTGAGCGGCGCCGAGCTGCTGCCGGAGCGCGTCGCGATGGCGCGCCGATTGCTGCCGCCGGGCGTCACGCTGTTCGAGGGCGATGCGCTGCGCATGGCCGTGGAACCGGGCTCCCAGGACGTCGTGTTCGCGTCGACCGTGTTCTCGTCGCTGCTCGACGATGCGTTCCAGCAGCTCCTGGCCGACGCGATGTGGCGCTGGGTCAGGCCCGGCGGCGGCGTGCTCTGGTACGACTTCACCATCGACAACCCGCGCAACCCGGACGTGCGCGGCATGCCGCTCGAACGCGTACGCGCGCTGTTCCCGCACGGCGAGCTGCAATCCCGGCGCGTCACGCTCGCGCCGCCGATCGCGCGCGCGGTGACGCGGGTGCACCCGGCCCTCTACACTCTGTTCAACCTGCTGCTCCCGCTGCGCACCCACGTGCTGGCGTGGATCGCCAAACCCCGCTGACCATGCCCGACACCTTGCCGTTCCTGCCGTTCGCGCTGCCCGAGATCGGCGAGGCCGAGATCGCCGAAGTCGTCGACACGCTGCGCTCGGGCTGGGTCACGACCGGGCCGAAGGCGAAACGGTTCGAAGACGACTTCGCGGCCTTCCTCGGCGACGCGTCGCTGCACTGCATGGCCGTCAACTCGGCCACTGCGGGCTTGCATCTGGCGCTCGAGGCGCTCGGCATCGGTCCGGGCGACGAGGTCATCACGACCACGCACACCTTCACCGCGACCGCCGAGGTCGTGCGCTACCTCGGTGCCGACGTGGTGCTGGTCGACATCGATCAGGCCACGCTGTGCATCGACCCGGCGCTGGTCGAGGCGGCCGTCACCCCGCGGACCAAGGCGATCATGCCGGTGCACTACGGCGGCCTCGCGGCGGACATGCCGGCGTTGCTCGACATCGCGAAGCGTCATGGCCTGAAAGTCGTCGAGGACGCCGCGCATGCGCTGCCCACGACCAGCGGCGGCGCGCTCGTCGGCACGCTGGATTCGGACGCGACCGTGTTCAGTTTCTACGCCAACAAGACCATCACGACGGGCGAGGGCGGCATGGTCGTGACGCGCGACGTCGATCTCGCGAAGCGCATCAGGACCATGCGCCTGCACGGCATGAACCGCGATGCGTTCGACCGCTTCACCGCGAAGGTGCCGAGCTGGTACTACGAGATCGTCGCGCCGGGGTTCAAGTACAACCTGACCGACATCGCGGCGGCGATGGGCATCCACCAGCTGAAGCGGGCGCGGGCGTTCCATGCGCGTCGCGCCGCGATCGCGCACGCCTACCACGCTGCGTTCGCGGAGCTGCCCCTGATCGTGCCGCCCGACGCGCCCGCGGGCGAGCTGCATGCCTGGCACCTCTACCCGTTGCGGCTGGCGGATGCGGCGGCCATCGATCGCGATGCGCTGATCGAGCGGTTGTTCGCCGCCGGCATCGGCTGCAGCGTGCACTACATCCCGCTGCACCTGCAGCCGTATTGGCGCGATCGGTATGCGCTGCGCGCCGAGTCCTTCCCCCACAGCCAGCGGGCGTTCGAGCGCATGCTGAGCCTGCCGATCTACACCCGCATGACGGACGCGGACGTGCAGCGTGTCGTCGCCGCGGTGCGTCGCGCGCTCGGCTGATGCGGGCGATGGCCAAACGCCTCCTTGATCTGCTCGGCGCCGGCCTCGGGGTGCTGTTGCTGTCGCCGCTGCTGCTCGGCATCGCGTTGTGGATCAAGCTGGACTCGCGCGGGCCGGTGTTCTTTCGGCAGGAGCGCGTCGGCCGTTTCGGGGCGCTTTTTCGCATCCACAAGTTCCGCACGATGCGGGTCGATGCGCCGTCGCTGGGCCCGCAGCTCACGGTGGGGGCCGATCCGAGGATCACGCCCGCCGGCCACTTCCTGCGACGCCACAAGCTCGACGAATTGCCGCAACTGATCGACGTGGTGGCCGGAACCATGAGTCTGGTCGGTCCGCGCCCCGAGGTGCCGCGCTACGTGGCGATGTACCCGGCCGCGTTGCGCGACAAGGTGCTGTCGGTGCGGCCCGGCATCACCGATCCGGCGTCGATCGAATACCGCGACGAGGGCGCGTTGCTCGCCGCGGCCAGCGACCCGGAGCGCGTCTATGTGGAGCAGGTGATGCCGGCGAAGCTGCGCTTCGCGGCGGCGTACGTCGAACAGCGCTCGATGGCGGGCGACCTGCGCCTGATCGGCGCGACGCTGCGGGCGCTGTGCGTGCGATGAACGCCGAACCGTCGTTCTGGCACCGGCTCGATCACCTGCTGGCGCGCGTGCGCGTCCACCGGCGGCCGCTGTCGCTGCTGATCGACGGCCTGGTGATCGCCGCGTGCTGGAACGCGACCTACCTGTTTCGCCTCGGCTTCGAGCGCTGGTGGCACGCACGGCCCGGCTACGACGTGTGGGTGATGCTCGGCGTCATCGCGGTGTACCTGGGCGTGTTCGTGCTGAGCGGCATCCCGCGTGGGATGTGGCGCTTTTCCGGCTTCGGCGAGGTCAAGCGGCTGACGCTGGCGTGCCTCGGCAGCGGCCTCGTCTGCGCCGTGGTGGTGATGGCGCTCGGGCTCGCGCAGGTGCCGCGCGCCGTGCTCGCGCTCCACCCGCTGATCACGCTGATCGGGTTGTGCATGGTGCGCGTGGGCTACCGCATGCTGTACGAGCATGCGCGCTCGCGCATCACAGGCAGCGAGACGGAAGTGCGCCGTGCGATCGTGCTCGGCGCGGGCGAGGCCGCCAAGCTGCTTCTGGCGAGCATCCATCAGCAGGGCTGGATCGTGCTCGGCCTGCTCGACGACGACCCGGCCAAGCGCGGCGCCCGCATCGGCGGTGTCTCCGTATTGGGCACCCTCGACGACCTGACCACGCTCGACATGCTGCCCGAGGTGACGCACGTGATCGTCGCGATGCCGGGCGCCACCGTCGCGAAGCGCCGCCGTGCGATCGATCTGGCCGCCGCGACCGAGCGGCCCGTGCTCACCGTGCCTTCGGCGAGCGAACTGCAGGATGGCAGCGCGCGCGTCGAGCGCGTGCGCGCGATCGAAGCCGAGGACTTGCTCGGGCGCGAGCCGGTCGCGCTGGACGAATCGGGCATCGCCGGCCTCATCACCGGCAAGACCGTGCTGGTCACCGGTGCCGGCGGCTCGATCGGCAGCGAACTGTGCCGGCAGGTCGCGCGCTACCGACCGGCGCGACTGGTGCTGTATGAACTGAGCGAATTCGCGCTGTACCAGATCGAGCAGCAGCTCGGCGAGCTGCATCCGGAGCTGCGGCTGGTCCGCCTGATGGGCGACGTGAAGGACCTGGAGCACCTGCGCGCCACGTTCGCCGCGCAGAAGCCGCAACTGATCCTGCACGCGGCGGCGTTCAAGCACGTGCCGCTGATGGAAGACGAGAACGCCTGGGCGGCGCTGCGCAACAACACGCTGGGCACCTGGAACGCCGCCACGGCTGCGGCCGAGGCCGGTGTCGAGCGCTTCGTGCTGATCTCGACCGACAAGGCCGTCAACCCGACTAACGTGATGGGGGCCAGCAAGCGCGCAGCCGAGATGGTGCTGTCGCATCTGGCGACGCTCGGGCACGCGACGGTGTTCTCGGCGGTGCGCTTCGGCAACGTGCTCGGCTCCAGCGGCAGCGTGATCCCCAAGTTCAAGGAGCAGATCGCGAAGGGCGGGCCGATCACCGTGACGCACCCGGAGATCACGCGTTACTTCATGACGATCCCGGAGGCGGCGCGCCTGGTGCTGCAGGCGGCGGCCCTGGCGGAAACCGGTCAGGTGTACGTGCTGGACATGGGCGAGCCGGTGCGCATCGTCGACCTGGCGCGTGACCTGATCCGGCTGTCGGGGCATCGGGAGCGCGAGATCGGGATCGTGTTCAGCGGACTGCGGCCGGGGGAGAAGCTGTACGAGGAGTTGCTGGCGGATGCGGACACCAGCCTGCCGTCGGCGCACCCGAGGTTGCGGATCGCGCAGTTGCAGATGCAGGTCGATCAGGCATGGGCACAGCAGTTGCTCGCCTGGTTGTCGAGCACGGAGTGTCGTGTACCGGTGGAAGACTTTCGAAGAGAACTGCGCCTGTTCGTCACGGAGTACGCAGCGCTTGACCCCGCGCATCGGCCTTACTGATGCCTGCGGAAGATCAGCCAACGCGGGGTCCTGAAGCGAACGATGCATCGGTAGAGCCACATGTATGTCACCACGAAGAGCAGCAAGAAGCAGGACAGGACGGCTGTGTTGTTCCACCACAGCAGACTGGGAACTACCGAGCTGAGGCACAGCAGCCAGAGGTAGGGCGATGTCATGCTGTTGCGCCGTGTCAGCCGGCGACGCTCGCGGTTCTCTGCCAAGGTCCAGCGAATCAGGCGACGGTGAATGAGCGTGTGCAGGTGGATGCCGTCCGGTGCGGCGGTCGCCACACCCCGCACGACCTTGCGGCGGTACATCGTGAAGATGGTTTCGAAGATCGGGTAGGCACAGATCAGCAAGACGAAGATCGGCGACACCACCGCATTGCGATGAATCAGCAGAACGCTCAATTCCGCCAGCAGGAACCCGAGCAGGTACGCACCGCCATCCCCCAGAAAGATCAGGCCGGCGGGGAAATTCCAGACGAAGAAGCCGAGAACGGCGCCCGCCGTGATGAGCGAGGCGGTGAAGATGAACGTGTCCTGCACCTGGAATGCGACATAGGCGATGGCCAGAACCATCAGCAACACGCACATCGACGCTAAGCCGTTGAAGCCATCGATGATGTTGATGGCGTTGGCGACGCCGGTGACGACAAACACCGTCAATGCCATCGCAATCGGCGTCATCGCGATCAGGGTGTCTACCCCGGGTATGTCGGTGCGAAGGATCACGCCGTCGAGCAGCCATACCGCGAGCCCGGCCGAGCACGCGGTGAAGATCAACCTGCGCCGCGGCGACATCGACTTCGTCAGGTCTTCGGTAACCCCGGACAAAAATGCGGGCAGGCTACAAAGCAACAGAAGCCACAGCGTCGGAGAGTCGGCGGGTTGTTGCCATTGCGCCATCATCACGCACGCGACCAGCGCAACGAAGATGCCGGTTCCACCGACTCGCGGCACGGGCCTCGAATGAAACTTCTGAGGGCCCGAAACATCGTGATCCGCCGAGCGATGCGCATGCTGCGCCGACGATCGGATGATCAGCAGCGTGATCACCAGGGAGGTGAAGAAACTCAGTGTCAGGAATGTCATGCGAGCGCCCGGGTGCGGTTCGGGATTATCGGGGCTCGCGCGGTTGGGGGGTGAAAGCGCCACTCCGCCGTCCTGTGCCCCCGAGCTTCAAAGAAACTGCGGCAGCTTGCGAACGTTCTTGCACATCAGCGTGAACCAGCCACCCACCTTGTTTTGGCGCAACGCACGGAGATCTTCGCTGCTCTTGTTCACCAGGGCAGCGAGCGAGCGATTGCTCGCTCCCCCGGCACGCATCCGGACCAGAACGTCCGGAATGTGGATCGCCTGAGCACCGGGCGCGCTCAGACAGCGAAGTATGAAGTCGTAGTCGGCCGAGATGCGCAAAGCGTCGTTGAACAGGCCCAGCCCCGGCAGGCGGTCGGACCGCAGGTAGAAGGTCGGATGCGGCGGCATCCATCCGAAGCGCAGCCGGGCAGGGTCGAACTTGCCGCTGCGCCAGTGCCTCAAGACCTGCTCGGGTCTGTCCTGCTTCACGTACACCAGGTCACCGTAGATGGCCGCGGCCGTCGGATGACGCAGCGCGGCGGCGGCGATCGAGGCGACTACATTGGGATGTGCGAAGGTGTCGTCTGCGTTGAGAAAGCCGACCAGTTCGCCGCGCGCCAGGCGCAGGCCCTTGTTCATCGCGTCGTAGATGCCCGCGTCGCGTTCGGAAACGATCCTGCTGACGCGTGCGCCCTGGTCGCGGACGATGGCCAGCGTTGCATCCTGCGACGAGCCATCGACGACAATGTGTTCAATGTCGGCATGGGTCTGCTCCGCCACAGAGCGGAGGGTGTCGGTAATTGTCGCGGCGCTGTTGTAGGCCACGGTGATGATGCTGATCTTCATGTCGGCCTGGTACTGTTCGCCGCGTGGTGAGCATGCAGCCCGAGCTTGAACTTCAGCGTGCGCGCGAGCAAGGCATGGATCAGCGCGATGCGCCATCGAACCATCCTGGACACTGATTGCCGACTCGAGGGCGAGACGTTTCCCCCGTGGCGACGGTACTGAAGGTAGGGCACTGGCAGGTAGACCACGCGACCGAGAATCCGCGCCATCGCGCCGAGCCACATATCGTGCATCGGTGCCCGGCGCGGGATGGGCAAGGCAGCCGCCAGCAGCGAGCGGCGCAGCGCCATCGCACAGCCGAGATACCGGTTGCGCCAAATGGTGGCCACGACGCTCCCCCTGAAGCCGCCTCGCGTGGCCATGAACGAAGGCGCCACCATGGAGCCGTTCGCATCGATGACCTGGGCGTCAGAGATCACGGCGAGCACGGCCGTGTCCTGTTCGAAGGCCTGGACAAACGCCGCGCGCTTTCCGGGCAACCAGACGTCGTCCTGGTCGCATAGGAAGACGATCTCGTGAGTCGCCAGTCGCAGTCCGCACTCAAAGCTGGCGATCACGCCCCGGTTCGAAGGACTTCGATGCACGCGCAGCGCGGGAGAATCGACACGCTCGAGCAACACGTGAGACCCGTCGGTCGATGCGTCGTCGATGACCCATAACTCGTCTCCGGGCAGGAGCTGTTCGAGCACGGACTGGAGCTGTTCCCGCAGGAAGCGCTGTCCGTTGTAGACGGCCATGATGACCGAAACGGAGTTCACCACTTCCGCACCAGCTGCTTGAGTCGGAAGTACAGCGGATGCAACAGCAGTACGAGAAGCAGCTTCAGCCGGCTTGTCCGCCCGCACAAGTAGTCGATGGCGTGCTTCTGGCTGAAGGTCTGCAAGCCAGCCGATGTGCCCGCGACGTCGATCGATGCGATCACAGCGTCGATCGTCTTGGACTCGACCGTTCCGCTGGCCAGCAGCGTTGTGAAGTACAGATAGTCGGCCGTGCTCAGGCCAGGTACGGCCACATAGTCGCCATGCCAGGAATGGATGGATCGGCTGTACAAAATGGCCTGGTGATTGAAGAAGCCATCGCTCAGCGAGGGCAGGCACTGCGTCTCTCGTCCCTCGGCCTCGCGACGCACCCAAGCCCCGAAAACAACCTGCTCGGAACCGCGTCGGAGCGAGCCTGCTGCGGCCGACAACGCATCGGCAGATGCAAACATGTCGCCACTGTTCATGAACAGGATGTACTCACCAGAGGCGCGCGCGACAGCCTTGTTCATGGCATCGTAGATTCCCCGATCACGCTCGGAGATGATCAGGTCGATTCGGTCGGCGTACTGCGCGACGATTTCGATGGTCCCGTCGTCCGATGCGCCATCGACGACCAGATACTCCTTGTCCTCGAACGTCTGGTTCAATACCGACTCGATGGTGGATCCGACAGCCGCAACGTCATTGAAGACGACGGTCACAACCGAGATCAACGGCCTGCCCTGCACCGGAGCCGCGTGGCGATCTTCAGCTTGCATCGACGATAAAGATTCCGGAATACCAGATGGCATAGATCAGGAACGTGGCCGAGTAGAGGATCAAGAATCCTCGATAGAGTCCCTTTGCGCGCAAGTGCAGTGACATGCGCCCGGCCAGCAACACCCCGGAGAAGAGAAAGATGTCGCTGATCCGGTAGGCCAGGATGGGAAACGGTGACAGCACGATGAACAGCAGGATGCCCAGCACGTACGTCTGCAGCAGGATTTGCATCGTCGTATCGTCCTTCCACCTTCGATGCAGCAGAAGCAGCGACACGAGCATCACCAAATGTGGCGCCAGGCGATTGAGAAAGTTGACCTTCTCGAAGACGCCCTGGTCGAGCAGATCGAGATAGATCTGCAGCTTCTGGAGATCGACAACCGTCGACAGGGCCGAAAAGCCGCTGAGGTAGATGTCCCGGTCGAGGACGGCAACGAAACCGAGCAGCGCGAGACATGCCGTGATGAGCGCGAACTTGATGCCGCCACGCCGGTCGAGCAGCGGGAACATCAGCAGGGCCAGCAGCCCCGAGTAATGAAACAAGGATGCGAACACGACGCAGCCGATGGCGACCCAGGGTCGGTGTTCCAGGAAGGCCAGGATCGCGAAATAGATCAGCGGCACCGCTACTGCTGCCCGAATCTGGGTGGCGTCCTGGAGCAGGAAGAAGTATGCGAAGAAGACCAGGAAGTAGAAGTCCAGTGCGCCGCCGATCTTGCTGAACAGCCGAAGCTTCAGCGAAATGGAGAGTACCGCCACGACGAAGTACACCGCGAATTGAAGCGTCTCCTCGCCGAGAACGAACGAGAGCGACTTGGTCAGTAGATAGAAGCCCGGTTCCATGAGCCCGTCGAAGGACCAATCCGACGCGGCGATGTCCCGGATGATCTCCTGATAGGTCTCTCGGTCGGAGTTGGAATCGATCGGCTGGAACGCGCAGGCCGCCGCAATGAGCACGACGAGAAGCACGCGAACGGCGGTCCGGTACCGGGACCGACGGCTGCTCTCGAACAGAAAGGGGCCGGCTGCCCAGACGACGACGAACTGGAACATTCAGCCGCACCGATGGCCGAGATGGCCGCGATCGTCATGATTGATCGGACGTGTGCGTCGAGTGGTCGCGGCGCGACCGGGCCTCTTCAATACTTCCATGAGTTCAAGTGGTGCAAGCGCCAGACTTGGTTGTATACGCCGCTGGCCATCCGGCGCAGCGCCCCGCCAATGCCCAACGCGCGCGCTTGCGGGCGCACCTCGACGCCCGCCGCCTCCAGGGACTTGATCGCCTGGCGCAACTCCGCAACGTAGGGCTCGTAGACATGCGTGACGACCGGGCGAGGAAGATAGTAGATCGGCCCAGCATCGAACCTGCGGTCCGGAAGTATCCGGAGCCCATGGAAGTGGTAGATGACGGCCGGGCCGTAAGGATATCGCGTCGCGTTCCAGGGCGCCTGCGCAAGCTCCTGTCTTTGCAGCACGTGAACCAGACCCTTGAATCGGACCGGCCAATCATCGAGGTATTTCTGATCGCCGAACTTTCCATCCTCGAAGCGGGCATGGCACCACTCGATGCAACGGTCCTCCCACCACTGGCGCACTGGCTCGCCGGCATCACGAACGAACGTCATGAACTGCACGCAGTACTGACCCGATGTGGCCGACTGGTCGTATTCGGGCGCATACCCATGATCGGTCATCAGCACTGCGGCGCCCGAGCACTCCAGCTCGGCGAACAGGGGTTCCGGATCTCGTCGGAACCACAGATCGGCGTCCACGTAGGTCACGCGCGAGACCGTGGAGTCGGCTTCGAACACGAAGCGCGGTGCGAAAGGCGTCAGCGTCCAGCAGTACTCGCCGCGCGTGCGCGATGGCTTGACCGCCAGCAATTCCGGGGTTTCCAGCGCGCTCAGTCTCAGCGGCCGAACGTGGGCCAGCGCCAGACGCTCCAACGCGTCGAATGCCGCGTCGTCCACGCACAGGATCCACAACGTATAGCTGGGGGCGTGACGTGCCAGCGAGGCGTTCAGCGCCAGCCCCTGAGCCAGGAACAAGCTGTCGAACAGCGTGACGAAATGCTCCATCACCGAAACGCGTTGATGGCGGCAATGACCGCTTCCAGCTGATCGTCGGCCAATTGGGGGTGGCACGGGAGCGAGAGGCACGCTGCGGCATGCGCCTCCGTGTGCGGCAGACCGCGCGGGTCGCGTCGCAGCGAGGCGAACGGCACCTGCCGGTGTGCGGGCACTGGGTAATGGATGTGGGTCTGGATACCGTGGTCGCCTAGGTGCCGCGCCAGCTCCGTGCGGGCCTCGCAACACACGACGTGCAAGTGGTGCACGTGCGCCTGCAGTTGCCGAGCCGGCGCGAGCGAGCGCACGCGCGGATTGTCGATGCCTGCGTCGTATCGCGCCGCGATGGCGCGACGGCGTTCGGTGAACGGCTCGAGCCACTTCAGCCGCTCGCTCAGCAACGCGGCCTGAATCTCGTCCAGCCTGCTGTTCATGCCCAGTTCCGGGTGCACGTACCGCTCGCTTTGCCCGTAGTTGCGCAGGCGCGCGACGCGTTGGGCCAATTCTTCGGACTGCGTCACCAGGGCTCCGCCGTCACCGATGGCGCCGAGATTCTTGGTCGGGTAGAAGCTGTACGCACCGGCCGCGCCGAAGCTTCCGGCCACCTGCCCGTCCCAGCGGGCCAGGTGCGCCTGAGCGCAGTCTTCGATCAGCTGAACACCGGCGGCGCGACACAGTTCTACCCAGTCCGGCAGATCGCGCACCTGCCCGTACAGATGCACCAGCAGCACAGCCTTCGTGCGCGACGACAGACAACGGCGCACGCTGTCGGGATCTAGGAGGGCCGTTTCGGGATCAATATCCGCCAGCACTGGCACCGCGCCGGCTCGGACGATGGCCAGCACGGTCGCAAAGGCGGTCATTGGCGTCGTGATCACCTCATCGCCGGGGCCGATGTCCAGCCCTCGCAACGCGAGTTCGATCGCATCCATGCCGTTCGCCACGCCCATACAGTGGCGGGCGCCGCAGCGTTCAGCCCAACTCCGCTCGAAGGCTTGTACCTCATGGCCAAGGACGTACCAGCCAGAAGCGAATACGCGCGCCGCGGCGGCAGCCATGGCCTCACGCAGTGCAGCAGGCTCGGCCTTGAAGTCGTTCATCAAGATCATTGCGGGGTTTCCCAGTAATGCGCGGCGTGCTGCCGGTAGTAATCGATCGTGCGCGCCAGGCCTGCGGCCAGCGTCACTCGAGGCGCCCAGCCGAGCTCGCTCTCGATCAGCGTGTAATCGCTGTAGTAGTCACCGATGTCGATCGCCTTGCGCTCGGGCGGAAACGCGACGATCTCGAAGCGACCGCCGTCGACGAGGCCGATCATCATCGACGCGAGCTGCCTGAGCGACACCACTTCGGCGCTGCCGAGGTTGTAGACCTTGCCGATCGCGGCGTCTTCAGTCGCGGCCAGCAGCAACGCGTTGACGCAGTCGTCGACGTAGTTGAAATCGCGCAGCTGCTCACCGTCACCGAATACCTTGAGTGGCTGGCCCTCGAGCAGCTGCCGAACCCAGATGCCGAGAAAGGTCTGGCGCGCATCCTTCACACGCATTCCCGGCCCATAGGTGTTGGTGAGGCGAAGCACGCTGGCGCGGATCCCGTAGACGCTGCTGTAGAGCAGGTGATAGCCCTCGCCCGCGAGCTTGTTGATCCCGTTCACGTCAACCGGACGGATCGGATGCTTCTCGTCGACAGGCAAATAGTCGGGCCGGCCGTAGAGCTGGCGGGTGCTCGCGAACACCAATCGCACGCGCGGATTGGCCTTGCGACAGGCTTCCAGGATCGACAACTGCGCGGTCGCGTTGATGTCCAAGTCGGTCTGAGGATCCGTCATGGAGTCGAGGTGGCTTGTTTGGCCCGCGAGGTTGAACAGGTAGTCCGTGTCCTGAACCAGGTACTCCATCGCGAAGCGGTCGCGCACGTCACAGACGTTCACGGTCACGCGATCCGAAATGTCTGCGATGTTCTGCGGGTTGCCTCCGTACAGTGGAATGAGACTGTCCGCGAGCGTGACCCGGGCGCCAAGCGCCACCAGTCGGCGCGCCAGATTCGAGCCGACGAAGCCGAGGCCGCCGGTGATGAGCACGCGAGCGTCGTTAAAGTGTTTCATCGAAGGATTCTCGTCAAGGCATTCTTGATTCACGGTCGCGACTTCACCGCGCGTCGCGTCAAGACTCATCGCGCACCGCTCAACAGGTAGCGCAGCGTCATCCGGGCCCTCTGCTTCCACGACAGTTGCCCGAGCAGAAATCGAGCAAACGCCCGATGCGCGCGGGGTGATGGTTCTACAGGGATGGAGCCCACGTTGATCGGATCGTCGGTGACATGCGCGTCCATCACGTCGGTTGTTCCGCAATGGGTACCGGTGGAATCATGGCCAATGTTGCGGACAAGGCTGCGCCCCGGATACAGGGTCAGAAGTTGCTTTAGATAACAAGCTGCATGCCAGCGGATCGCCCACGAACTGTTGCGCCCTGCGATTTGATCCCTGAGCATCTGCGTGTACGGAAAGCTTCCGTCGAAGTCGAATCGCCGGGTCAGCTTTCGCCGTTCAAGTTCGGCCAGCAGCTTTGATCCGTCCGGTTCGAAATGGCCCCAGGCGCGCGCCCATGTTCCCCAGCCCCAGCAGTCAGCCCCCTCAAGGAAGAACGTCTCCGGCAAGGCGCCGCCGGTGGGGTAGACGTAGCCGTGAATGCTCGCCACGCGGGGATCCTCGGCATAACGCGAGAGCCCGTCATTCATGTAGCGCAGGAAGTGCGGCGAGACGACCAGATCGTCCTCGAGCACGATGACGCGATCCGAATGCTTCAACTGCTCCGATACCCCACGCATGATCGAAGCGGCCAGCCCGCGGTTGCTGTCGCTCGCGTCGAGCGTGACCGAGGCAAAACCGTCGATCGTCCCAGCGTAGCGCCGCACGGCTGCGACCGCCTCGTGATCTTGCGGGCCACGCGCTCCGTCGCAGTAGAGCGTGAGGTGCGAGCGCTGCGCTTCCGGGCAGGCCTTGAGCGCTGCGATCGTGCGCGCCAAGTGCGAGGGGCGGTTGAAGGCGAACGCCGCGATGGGTGCGGGTTGGGACGAATTCATGCGGATACCTGTTGGACTTGTTCGCTATCCGGCTGCGGCGCGGTGCCGCCGAGCGTCAACACCACGTCGGCCGCCGCGGCGAGAGACTCCTCGTGCGTAATGAATACGAGAATGCCGTCGCGCATGAACGTGCGCAGGTTGGCCACTACCAAGTCGCGGGTTCGCCCGTCGAGCGCACCGGTCGCCTCGTCGAGGATGAGGACCTGCGGTGCGCGCACCAGTGCGCGCGCAATACCCAGCCGCTGGCGCTGTCCGCCGGACAGGTTGGCGCCCTGGTATTCAAACGGAGCGGACAGTCCGCCCGGCAGCGCTCGCACATGGCCCTCGAGATCGACCAGGCGCAAGGCTTCCCACAGGACCTCGTCGCTTCGTTCCTGGCCGAGCAGGAGGTTTTCTCGCACACTGGTCGAAAAGATGCGCGCCTGTTGCTCGACGAGGATGACCTGTCGCCGTAGAAGCGCCGTGCCGCCCGGCGCGCCGTCGACCAGTACGACACCGCGGTCCGGACGGATCAGGCCGAGCAACAGGTCCGCCAGCGTCGATTTTCCCGAGCCGGAGGGGCCGACGATCGCGACCGTTCGACCTGCCCGGAACGTGAAGTCCAGGCCGTCCAGCACCTTGTGTCCAGCCCGGTAGCCGTATTCGACCTGCCGCAGTTCGATCTGGTGCAGCGGCGGTGCCGTCGGCAAGTTCTCCTGCGTCCCAGGCTCGGCACCGATAAGTTCGTCGATATCGGTCGCGGCGCGCACGTCCATCAGCAGCACGGAGACCAAGTTCATCGCCGCCCCGAGTGCCACGAACAGACGCACCAGCAGGACCGTGAGCGCGACGAAGAAGCTCGCGGTGATGGCACCGGATCGCTCGGTGCCGGGCCACGCCACCCACACGCCCACCAGCAACGCGAGCACGGCAGGCATGAACTTGACGGCGGCCTTCACCGCATCGATTTCGAACAGCAACCGAACGTAGCCTGTGATCTGAGCTGCGTAGCTGCGCAGGAAGAAGACCTCGGAACCCATCGAGCGGATCGACCGCAGTCCATTGAGGGCCTCGACATAGGCGGTGCTCGCTTCTCGCGACAGCGCGATCGAGCGTGCGTTGGTGCGTACGAGCGCGCGAAAACCGAAGCCGACCAGCACCGCGCACGCCGCAAGGAACGCCACCGTCGCCCAGAAAGCGAGCGGGGAGAAGACGTAGAGCAGCGCAAATCCCGCCAGCGCCGACATCAACGTGGCCAATGCCTGAGAGACTGTGTTGATGATCGTTCCGGCCCGAAACGTATCGTCGCCTGCCAGCGTGATGTAGTAGCCGATCGAGCGCCTGTAGATCTGCGTCATCGGCTCGTCGATCAGCACACGGTGGAACGTGCGCTCGCTCAGGTGGCGATGGACCTGTTTCGCGAGCCAATTGGTCAGCAGCACGTGCACCAGCCCCAACACTGTGCGCAGTGCGAACAGCATCAGGAACAGCCACAGCCAAGTCGCCTGAGTCGGTTGAAGGTGCAACCGTGCGGCCACGGCGGACCAGAAGCGCAGGACGGTGCCGCCTCCGCCCCCGAGCGTGACGCCGCTCGACATCGGGATCATCAGGCTGAAGACCGCGTATTCGAGCGCTAGCAGTACCACTGTCAGCAGCAGGGCAACCCGCGCGAGCGGGAAGTGCCGGATCACGTAGCCAACGAATCGGGGCAAGCGCCGCAGCGCGTCGAGCAAGCTGGCTGTTCTCATGATGGCGTGCCGACGGCGCTGTGAGCCTGAGCGGCAGCTGAGAGGACGACGAGCGCGCCTCCGCCGGCCTCGTCGCCGCCGGCGGGCGACCAGGCGAACTGCAGCAGGTTCCAGCGGCCCGGCGCCGCCGGAATCGCGAGCCGATTGCGACCGGGTGTGACGTCGAAGCTCCGTGCGCCGTGTTCGATCGTCCCTGCCCGGAGAGCATCGATCTCCAGATCGACGACATCGGCGGGCCGCACTTCCAAAGCGAGGCAGAACTGATTGCCCGCGACCCAGCCGCCGCGTTCGCGTTGACAGGTGTCGTCTGCGTCCTCGCCGACACCCAACTGTTGAAACCCCGAGTAGAAATACGGGATGTGCTGGTCGTCGCCCGCCTCGATTCGTGAAGGCGGAGCAAACCGCAAACGAGCCTTGAGAACCTTCGCAGGCGCGCCAGCAACGACCGAATAGGGCGGTACGTCGGAGCGCACCACCGAATTCGCTCCGACCACGCAGCCGCGACCAATCGTCACACCGGGCAAGATCACGACATTGATGCCTATCCAGCAGTCATCGCCGATGCTGACGGCCCGCGAGGTTGGGAAATTCGGGCGCGCGGCCGCACGGTGATCTTGCACACGCACCGGCAAGTGAGGCTCGTCCGAGAAGCGGTGTGAGCCCGATGACACGTAGAGGTTGGCCGCGCATACGCAACCAGAACCGATCGAAACCTGGCCCAGGATCTGGCTGCGGCTTTGCAGACTCGTGCGGCTGCCGATCCGGACTTCCGGCCCAGCGAAGAGCTCGCAATCGTCGCCGATCCAGACACCGCGGGCCAGACTCAACCGGTGACCGTCGCCAACCACGAGGCGGGCGGAGCGGCCGATGCAGACGCCTGTGGCGACGTCGAGTCGGCCATCGCCCTCGATCTCCGCCTGCCGATGCACATGGAAGAAGGGCAGCAGACCGTGCCGCGCGACTCGACGCCAGCGCTGCCGCGGCGCATGCAGCATCCAGCGCGTCGTAGCCAGCCATTGGCGCAAGCTCGCGTCAGCGGTAGCCGGCATAGACATCCGGCGCCTGGGCCATGACTTGAGCAAGCGACGGGTTGTGGACTTCACGCATCGTCGCCTTCGCGTACTGCGCCCCGAACAACGAGTTGCTGAACTGGAGTTGCAGCACCAGACGAGAGCGGCCGGTCACCGCCTTGCCCTTGTGCAGTCCTCGCGTGTCCTCGACGATGATCGTCCCGCGGGGCGCCGCGAACTCGATCTGGCGAGCCGAGCCGTAATGCCCGATCACTTCCTCGTCCGAAAGGCGGACATAGCCGCGCCTGAGCATGCTCGCGGGGATCCCGCCGCTGCGATGCGATCCCTCGATGAACGAGTGCGGGCCGTCTTCGGGCCCCACATCCGTGAGGTAAACGAAGATCTTGAGCCACTTGATGCGGTCCATGTCGAAGTGATAGAACTGCGCTGCCTCGCTGTCGGGCTGAGTGTGGAAGCTGGTGTGCCACCACATGGACAGCACGTCCGCGCGTGGGCGGCTGCCGAGGTACTCCTGGGCCAAGGCGAGCAACGATGGGTCTGAGAGCAAAGACTGGACGTCAGGATTGTCGAGCAGAGCTTCCGTGGGATAGTCGTAACGGACCGCCAGGGGCCGTTCGGGGTTGAATATGGCGACCCGGGGTGCATTGCCCACGTCCTCGTGATCCATCCGGCGAACGAGTGCCGGAGTTTCGCAGGTAAATTGCATCAGCCGGTCACACATGTCCTTCGGCAATGCGCTCGGGAAGACCGCAAATCCGCGGGCACGTAGTTCGTCGCCAAAACGGCGCTTGGCGCCACCGCTGAGATCTCCCAGAACACCGACCGGCCGCGCGATGGCGAGCCGCCTGGAGCCGATACCGATACATCCACTCAGCAAATCGTTGAACCGTCCCCCGGTTGCGCAGAACAGTTGGATCAAGGCCTGATGCGCCCACGAGTCTGTGTGGCCCGACTTGGCGTAGCGCACCAACGCGTAAGGAAAGCTGGCCAGGTTCAGCGTCGTTCTGAGCAGCCATCTGATGATGCGTTTCACGGGGGGGCCTCCAGGAACGATGCATGGGGCGTCGTTTCAGACCGCTCCGGTATTCCGATGAAGAGCGACCGGGTGAACGCAGCGAATGCGGGCAGCGCCGCCATGCGATCAAAGCAGCTCACGACCTCGCTCACCGACCGTCGGCTGTCGTGGCATGTACGCCAGGCTGCGATAAAGGCGTCGCGCAGATCGATCTCGGCCTGCGAGAAGGCTAAGTTGTGCATGACATAGAACTGAAGTGCCTGCTGACGCAACGAAGTTGCATCGGGCCGATCCACGAGCGCCGTTTTCAACAGCTCCGCGTAGCTCGACCGGTCAAGCGCAGTACGACAGAAATCGAAGGCGATATGCGGGTGACGGGCGCAACCGATCGAGGGAACCCCCAAGTAGGCCATCTCATGCGCGATCGTGCCGTAGACGGTGACCGCGCAGGCCATGCCGGCGTCAACCAGCTGGCGATTGGTGACACCCGATGAAATCATCCGAAGCTGCGGATAGCGCAGTTTCAGGTCACCGATGACCTCGTCGCTCAGCGCGATCTGGTTTGGATGCGGCTTGACCAGAAACGGGACCGACGCTTGCGCCAGTTTTTCGATCGTGAAGCAGATCCATGACCAGAAGTCATCAAACACCAGGTCTGCATAGACGTGCGGGCTGTCGTAGAAGTCGTGCAGGAAGACCACGACGGCGCCGGCTACGTCAGGTACTTCATCGGTCGTCGCGCGGTAAGCAGAGGCCGCCATGTACGAAGTCGCGCTGTCAATGCCCCCGGACAGCCGGATGTCCAACTGGCGCTGTGCTTCGAGCAGCAACTCGGGCTGGTTCGGCAACGCATGGAATTCACGTCGATAGTGCACTGGATTGCGGGTGTGAAACGTGTCCCGCAGAGTCAGTACCTTGCCGAATTCCTGAAGGTTGCCGAACGATACGACACGAGTGCCCTCCTGGAGCGCCACCCGCGCGGCCACGCCGTGCTGGATGTATGTCGTGTACGACGTCAGGTAGACCCGTGGCTGTCGCGCGCGGAAATAGCGGCGCGCGCGCCGGACGTCGCGATGGGCCTGCCACAGCAGATAGAGAACGAACGGATCCTCGACATTCAACCGTGGCGAAGGACGAAAGCGCAGATAACTGTCAATCACCAGGTCGCCACACGCCGTGCCGTCGATGACCGTTCCGTCCAGGTGGCCTGTCGCGCGCGCCTCATGCCACATGCGCCAACTGCGCCAGGCATCCACGATGTCTGCCGTCGGAGCGAAAGAGTTGCTCCGATACGCAAGTCGTGACGACACCGCGCCGAACGCGCGCAGCCATTGCGCGCTGATGGTTCGATTCAGCAGTACGGTCCAGGCGATGAACGAGGCCCACCCGCCCTGGAGGCCGGCATTGAACGATCGATGCACGGCGAGTTCGACCGCGACATCTCGGTGCCCGACCTCCGCGCGGCGCAGTTGCCGCGCGACCACGGCGAACAGGCCAAGATAGAAGGGATCCTCCACGCACTGCATCGCCACGACCGCGAGCGGCGGGCCTGCTGCCGTTGTGGCCGGACCGAAATGCTCAAGCAGGGCCGCGGCGCGAGGATCTGAAGGCAGCCGGCGCGATACCAAGTTGCGCAAGTTGCGCAGCTTGCCTAGCAGGCTCACGACGACACTCCGGCGCCTGCGAACACATAGTCGTGGTCGGAGATCTTCTCGACCAGCCGGTATCCCCGGTTCTGCAGGTAAGCCTGCATGGTACGAAGGTCCCGGCATTCGACAAGGATGTGCTTGAACTTGAACCGCTCGTGGTCGACACCCTTCAGGACCTCGATCTCGGCGCCTTCGACGTCGAGCGAAAGGAAGTCGATGACTCCAGGTGCGCCGGCCTGAATGAGGATGTCGTTGAGGGGGCGCGCGATGGCCCCGAAGGTGACCACTTCCTCTTGATGGGGCAGGAACTTCACACCGACCTGCGCATGCGAGTCGGCGTCTGCGATGTCGGAGCTGAGATCGCCGGTCGTCGTCATCAGGTTCGAATAGATCATCCTGACGAACGGCTCCTTGTAGTCGAACGAGACACACGCCGCGCAATGAACTGAATCCAGGGGCGATCGGTTTGCCTTGCACTTGAAGTAGTTGTGCGGCGTGGGTTCGACCAGCACACCCTTCCAGCCCCGGAATCGCTCGTAGTACAGGGAGTTGGACTGTGTAATGCCGTCGTTGGCCCCGAGCTCGACGAAGTAGCCACCGTCGTACCCGATGTACTTCTCCATGCGGCGGTCGAGCCCGTTCAGCGCGAAGTAGCGCTGTTTGCGCACGCGCGGCATGCGGGCGATCAGAGCTCGGACCACGCGCCCAGGCGTTATCGCGCTCACACCGTGCCTCGCTTGCCCGCGGGCCAGGACGCCGACTCGGCGGGGCGCTCACCAAGCAATAGATCCCAGGACATCGGCGTTCCCTTTTGCGCGGCTACAGCCATCCTGCGCCCGAGCAGTTGGTCCAGGTGCTTGGGCGGCAGGCCAAGGCCGGGCCGGACCGCACGAAGGTTGCGCGCAGTCAGGATATCCCCGGCCTGAAGATCCTCGGCGACATACAGCGATCGACGAAACACCTTGGACGGTTCTTCGGCCGCGGTGGCGCCATAGGACACGTTGCCCAAGCCTTGCCAGGCACGCTCGGATTCGACCACCAGATTTCTCATCTCCGAAGGCTCGAGGGAGAACGCGGAATCGACCCCTCCCTCGTCGCGCCGCAAGGTGAAGTGCTTCTCGATCACAGTGGCCCCTAGAGCGACGCTGGCCACCGCGACGCCGATGCCCATGGTGTGATCGGACAGGCCCACTTCGCAGCCAAACAAGTCGCGCAAGTGAGGAATGGTGCGAATGTTCGTGTTCTCCGGCGTGGCCGGATAGTTGCTCGTGCACTTGAGCAGCACCAAATCACCGCAGCCAGCCTCGCGGGCGGCGCGCACGGTCTCGTCGAGTTCCGCGATCGAAGCCATGCCCGTCGAAACGATCATCGGCTTGCCGGTCGCGGCGACACGGCGGATCAGCGGCAGGTCAGTGTTCTCGAAAGAGGCGATCTTGTAGCAAGGCACGTCCAGCGCCTCGAGAAAATCGACCGCGCTCGCGTCAAACGGAGTGCTGAACACGATGAGCCCCAACGAACGCGCGCGTTCGAAAATAGGCTGGTGCCATTCCCACGGCGTGTACGCCTCACTATAGAGTTGGTAGAGGCTTTTGCCCTGCCACAGGCTGTGCTTGTCGGAGATGAAGAACTCGCGCTCCGCGATGTCCAGCGTCATCGTGTCGGGCGTGTAGGTCTGGATCTTCAGGCCATGCGCGCCGGTTGCGGCGGCCGCCTCGACGATCTCGATCGCTCGGGCCAGCGATTGATTGTGGTTGCCGGACATCTCGGCGATCACGAAGGGTGGGTGATCCGGCCCGATATCCCGATTGGCGATCTTCATTGGAGCCTCTAACAGTTGAGAGTGAATTTCATCGCGGCACCTGCCAGGTCCATGTGCGCTCGGTTCGGCGAACGAAGCCTGCTGCGGCGAAAGCCGAGCTTGACGAACGATTATCGGGATGGATGTCGGCCTCCAGCATCTCGATCGACGGTTCGTTCCCGGCGACCCACACCATGGCAGCGCGCAGCATCTTGGCGCCGAGCCCCAGCCCCGTCAGCATCGGATCCAGGTAAATGGAAACCTCCGCGCCCGATCCGGCGGTGTCCCATCGAAGGCATCCGACGGGCCGGTGACCGCAGTGCGCAATCAAGAGACAACGGCGCGAATCGGCCAAAGAGCGCGACCACCACGCGAGATGATCCTGCATCGAAACGATCGACGGGTCGCGAGAATAGTGGCGGGCGCGCTCATCGTTCCGCCATCCGTGGCACATCGCGGCGTCGTCCACCATGGCCGGGCGGAGTTCCAGGGTGTCAGCCAGCATTGCCAAGGCGACGCGGATGGCACCGAGCCCGTCCACCAGACGGATGGAACGCTCGTGAAGGTTCAGTCGCTCTTTTTGATCCTGGATGAGCCTTGCAATCGCAGCGCCGACGGCTGCGGGTGTCACCGTAGCCACGGCCAACACGACACCCGCTTCGGCCAACGCTTTGACGACGGGGGCCTGATTGTCGGCACACACGAGCGCGATCGTCGGCGCGCCGACACGACATCGCTCCCAAGACGCGCCGCCGCCGGCGCCGATCTGCAAGCCATGCCGAGAGAAGAAGTCTGCCAGGTCGGGCTGATCGATGAGCAGCCGGGTCTGCCCGGACTTCTCGCACAGTGCAAGCAATTCCGCCAAGTGAGGATTGGCGCTCGTGGTCGCGATCTCGATCGATCCGACGAAGCCGGCGATATCGCGACAGGCTCGAAGCACGACCGAGCTGGCATTACTCGCATCGGCCCCGCCCATGAAGATTCCGATGCTTGTCGCGAGAGGCTCGACCCTGCACGCCTGAGGCGACACGTAACGGGGCCCCAACAGGGCGAAACGGGGCCCGCCAAGGAGCTTGCGAATTCCGCCGATCTGACTTCGGTACTTGGCACGATGGTCACCCGTCAAGTTGTGATCCACGAGCAGATCGCAGTGCAGAGGTCGATCTGCCAGATCGTCGATGACGCATACCCGCGCGTCGAGGACGGTGGATACATGGTCATGCCAATGGCTGTCGATGCCGTAGTGGTCGACAACCACCCAGTCCACGCCGCCTTCAAGCACCTCGCAAGTCTGCGCCGCGTCTGCTGCTTGGGACACACCGAGCCACGCGCGGTGGTCCGCGAGCGTCGCGGCATGGAGACTTTCGGATTTCGCGACCGAACGCGGCAGCTTGAGCGTCCGAAACAGTTCGGGCTCGATCATCGACGCCGTATCGATGTCGTGGTCCCTTGTGACGAACACGACTTCAGCCCCGAGCGCGCGAAGCGCGTGCGCCAGCGCAAGCGAACGCTTGACATGGCCAACGCCACTGGCAATCGATGCGTCTACGCGGACGGCGATGCGCATCGCTGCTCCCTCCACAACTGGAACAACCGCTCTGCGCGAATCCAGTCGTCTTCGCTGTCGATGTCCTGAACTCGGTAAGACGGCAATTCGTATGCCGCCACGGACGCATCGAACAGAATGTCGTGACGACGGTATGCATCTGGCCGGCCCCAATAGAACTGTCCCGCGTCGTGCAGCGCCTCATCCAGATCTTGAGAGCGCGACGCGATCCACTGCGGAAACATCGGTACGACCTTGCCGTCGCTTGAACGGACCAAGGCGCGCTGTACCGGAAACTCGAAGCGCGTGGCGCTGGCCACGAAATCGGTACCGGCCGAGAGCCGCGTGTGAGCGGCCCGAATATCCTCGCCCGTCACCATCGGCGCCGTGGCGTAGACGCAGCACACTTCGGCAACCGGCGTGCCGTGCGCTTCCATCCACTCCACGGCGTGTCGCACGACTGCGTTGGTGCCCGTATGGTCGTCTGAGAGGGCGGGGGGACGGATGAATGGCGTTTCCGCGCCCCACTCGCGGGCGATTCGCGCAATCTCGTCGTCGTCGGTCGACACGACGATCCGGTCGAACAACGCGGACTGTCGAGCGGCATCGATCGAGTACGCGATGATCGGTTTGCCATCGAACAGTCGGATGTTCTTGCGCGGAATGCGTTTGCTTCCACCGCGTGCCGGAATGACCGCCAACCTCACGCCAAAGCCTCCCCGAGCGCGCGGACGACGGTCTCCTGTTGCGCGTCAGACAAGTCGGGATAGAGCGGCAGCGTCAACGCCTTTGCGTAGTAACGCTCGGATTGCGGATAGTCGCCCGAGCGGAAGCCCAGGTCGCGGTAATACGGCTGCAAATGAACTGGTATGTAATGCACCGCGACGCCGACGCCCGCCTTGCGCATCGCCTCGAACACGCCAGCGCGAGCGCGGTTCGTTTGCAGCTCGACGACATAGAGGTGCCACGCTGAGCGCATATCCTCCAGCGGAGCCGGGCAAGTCACCGGAAGCGAACTCAGCAGTGCGTCATATCTGGCGACGAGCGCCTCTCGGCGGACGATGAATTCGTCCAAGCGATGCAACTGAGACAACCCCAGCGTTGCGTGCACATCTGTCAGTCGGTAATTGAAACCGAGCGACTGCATCTCATAGATCCAGGAGCCTTCGGCCGAATCAAGAAATCGGGACGGGTCGCGCTCCATGCCGTGGCTGCGCAGCAACTGCATGCGGTGGGCCAGTTCTGCGTCATTGGTCATGGCCATGCCGCCTTCGGCGCTCGTGACGATCTTGACCGGGTGAAAGCTGAAGACCGTGATATCACTGTAGCGGCCGCTGCCGATCGGGCTGCCTTGATAGATCGATCCCACCGCGTGGGACGCGTCTTCAATGACAAAGAAGCCGTAGCGCTTCGACAGCTCGCGAATATGCGCCATGTTGCAGGGGCGGCCGGTGAAGTGCACTGGCACGAGAATCTTGGGCAGGCTGTCTTGACGCTTGGCGAGTTCTAGTTTTTGCTCCAGCGCCTCGATGCAGATATTCCGAGTGACAGGGTCGATGTCGACGAAGTCAACGTCCGCGCCGCAATAACGGGCGCAATTGGCCGATGCCAGGAAAGTGATCGGAACGGTCCACAACCGATCGCCCGGGCCGAGCCCCAACGCCATACAGGCGATATGCAGCGCCGAGGTGGCGCTGTTGACGGCAACGCCATACGTCGCACCCGTCAGTTCGCAAACAGCCCGCTCGAATGCCGGGACTGCGGGTCCTTGTGTCAGAAAATCCGAACGCAGGACACCGACGACGGCTTCGATATCCGCTTCTGAAATGTGCTGGCGACCGTAAGGAATCATTCCATGGCCTTGCGATTGAAATCGACGATCTCACCGACGCTCAGGAAATGCTGATTGCCCCCAGAGTGATACTCGAAACCCGCCGGTACCCGCCGACCGGTTTCGCGCATGGCATTCAGCGTGTAGTCGATGTCGGAGTGGTGGAACTTGATGGTCGGCCTCATCACATAGTGGTCGTCGAATTCGAGCGTGAGGTGCGAGTCGTCGGCGGGGCACATGATTTCATGCAACTTCTCGCCGGGGCGGATACCGATGACGCGGGTGGGCAGTTCCGGTGCCATCGCCTGCGCGAGGTCCGTGACGCGGATCGACGGAATCTTGGGTACGAAGATTTCGCCCCCCCACATGCGGTCGAAGTTGGTCAGTACGAAGTCGACACCGTCCTGCAGACTGATCCAGAATCGAGTCATGCTTTCGTGAGTGATGGGCAATTCGCTCGCGCCTTCGGCAATGAGCTTCTCGAAGAACGGCACCACCGAGCCGCGCGACCCGACGACGTTGCCATAACGAACCACGGCGAACGACGGGCCGGTCTGACCAACCATGTTGTTGGCCGCGACGAAGAGTTTGTCCGACGCCAGCTTGGTAGCACCGTACAGGTTGATCGGATTCGCCGCCTTGTCGGTGGACAGCGCGATGACCTTTTGAACGCCAGCGTCTATGGCGGCAGCAATGACATTCTCCGCGCCGTGGATGTTGGTCTTGATGCACTCCATCGGGTTGTATTCGGCCGCGGGAACTTGCTTCAGCGCAGCGGCATGAATCACGAAGTCGACATCACGCATTGCTTGCACCAGACGCGCCGGATCACGCACGTCGCCGATGAAATAGCGCATCACCGGATTGTTGAACTCCTGCTGCATCTCGAATTGCTTGAGTTCGTCGCGGGAGAACACGATGATCCGCCGAGGCTTGTAGCGGGTCAGCAAGGTCTTGACGTACTTCTTGCCGAACGAGCCTGTGCCGCCGGTGATCAGAATGGACTTGTCGTTGAACATGATGTGTGGTGCGTTGTCTCGTTCGAAAGGGACCCGGAGTTGGCGCAGGCCGAGTCAGCGCCGCGATTCCTCAGGAACGTGATGGCCCCGACCGATGGGGAAATAAGCGAGCGCATTCGACTTCATCAACGCGGGGTCGTACAGATTGCGTCCATCGAATACCAAGGGGGTCTTCAGTTTCGATTTCAATGTTGCGAAGTCCGGGCTCCGAAACTCTTTCCACTCAGTGACGATGACGAGCGCGTCCGCGCCCTCGCACGCTTCGAGCGGATGCTTGGCGAAACTGACCCGCGATTCGTCGCGATACAACTGTGTCGCGTGCTCCATGGCTACCGGATCGTAGGCCACGATGGTTGCGCCGAGGCGCAGCAACTCCGAGATCAAATCTCGACTGGGCGCATCACGCATGTCGTCGGTGTTGGGCTTGAATGCCAGGCCCCAGACCGCGAATTTCCTGCCCGACAGGTCGGCGCCGAAATACCGAACGATCTTGGCGGCGAGCACCTGCTTTTGGCCGTTGTTCACTTCCTCGACAGCGCTCAAGATCGGCAGCGGATGTCCATGCTGTTTCCCTGTCTGGATCAGCGCTTTCACATCCTTGGGAAAACACGAGCCGCCGTAGCCGCAACCGGCGTAGAGGAAAGAGTAGCCGATTCGTGTGTCCGATCCGATTCCAAGGCGAACCGACTCGATGTCTGCATCAAGGTCTTCGGCCAGATTGGCGAGTTCGTTCATGAAACTGATGCGCGTGGCGAGCATGGCGTTGGCGGCATACTTGCTGAGTTCGGCGGACCGCACGCTCATTACCAGCATGCGGTCATGGTTGCGCAGATAAGGTGCGTAAAGCACCCGCATCATCTCGATCGCGCGCTCGTCGTCCGCTCCGACCACTATGCGGTCCGGGCGCATGAAATCGTCGACTGCAGCGCCTTCTTTCAGGAACTCGGGGTTTGAGACGACGGCGAAGGGAACTTGAACATTTCGTCGCGCAAGCTCTGCCAAGATCACCCCGCGTACCCGGTCAGCAGTGCCCACCGGCACGGTGCTCTTGTCAACGATGACTCGGTATTCGTTCATCCTTTGCCCGATAGACCGCGCTGCTGCCAGCACATGTCGAAGGTCGGCGGAGCCATCTTCATCGGGTGGCGTGCCAACTGCAATGAATTGCAGGACGCCGTGGCCTACCGCCCTGTCGATGTCGGTCGTGAAGGCCAGGCGTCCGGCACTCGTGTTGCGTGCTACCAGTGGCGCGAGACCCGCTTCATGGATCGGGATGCCGCCATCGTTCAACACCCGTACCTTCTCGGGATCGAGATCGAGACACAAGACATCGTTGCCCATCTCGGACAGGCAGGCGCCCGTGACCAGCCCCACGTAGCCAGTGCCGATGATCGTGATCTTCATTTGTCAAGTGCTCTGTTGGACCCGCACGGACCGCTCTGCGCTGACAGCCTCATTCGTTGTAGTCGTACGCTTGGAAGCCTGCGAGCTTGACGAGACTGTCCCGACGTGCAGCCGTGTAGTCGGCGTCCACCATCTCCCTGACCAGTTCGGGCAATGCGATGGTCGGGGCCCAGCCCAGCTTGCGCTTGGCCTTGGAGGGGTCGCCCAGCAACGTCTCCACTTCGGTGGGTCGGTAATAGCGCGGATCGACCTTGACGATCACATCGCCTGGCTTGCATATCGCCCTGTCGCCCTCTACAGCTGTCACCGTGCCGATCTCCGAGGCGCCTTCGCCGCTGAATGTGACTGCAATTCCCAGTTCCCTCGCTGCCAGGTCGACGAATTGCCGCACGCTGTATTGCACGCCGGTGGCGATCACGAAATCTTCAGGCTCGTCTTGCTGGAGCATCAGCCACTGCATGTGGACATAGTCTTTGGCGTGGCCCCAGTCCCGCAACGCGCTCATGTTGCCCAGGTAGAGGCAATCCTGCAGCCCCAACGCGATTCTCGCGATCGCTCGGGTGATCTTTCGCGTCACGAAGGTCTCACCGCGGAGCGGACTTTCGTGGTTGAAGAGGATGCCGTTGCACGCGTACAGACCGTAAGCCTCGCGGTAGTTCACGGTGATCCAGTAGGCGTACAACTTGGCAACTGCGTAGGGGCTGCGCGGATAGAAGGGAGTCTTCTCTGTCTGGGGAGTTTCCTGCACCAGACCATAGAGTTCGCTGGTGCTGGCCTGGTAAAAGCGGGTCTTCTTCTCGAGCCCCAGGATGCGGATCGCTTCGAGGATGCGCAAGGTTCCGATGCCGTCCGCGTTGGCCGTGTACTCGGGTGTTTCGAAGGAAACGGCTACGTGGCTCATGGCGGCGAGGTTGTAGATCTCGTCTGGCTGCACCTGCTGGATGATGCGAATCAGGTTCGTCGAGTCGGTCAGGTCGCCGTAGTGCAGCGTGAAGCGCTGGTGGTCGACGTGCGGGTCCTGATACAGATGGTCGATGCGGTCGGTATTGAACAGGCTCGCGCGACGCTTGATGCCGTGCACCTCGTAGCCTTTTTGGAGCAGCAACTCGGAAAGATACGCACCATCCTGGCCGGTCACGCCCGTGATCAATGCAACTTTGTTTGAAGTCATGTTCTGCCGGGGCTCAGATTCGGAAAGAGGCGCTGTCGTATGCGGCGCGGATGCCTTCTTGCAGCGCAGTACTCGCGCGCCAGCCGAGTCCCGCAAGGCGGCTCACATCAAGGAGTTTGCGAGGCGTGCCATCGGGCTTGCTGCTGTCGAAGACGATTCGGCCATCGAAACCCACCACCGCCATGATGGTTTCGGCGAGCTCTCGGATGGTCACGTCTTGACCTGTGCCGATGTTGACCAGAGGACCTTCGTACCCCAACTCCATCAGGTAGACGCATGCGTCCGCCAAATCGTCGACGTACAGAAACTCACGCCGCGGCGCTCCGCTACCCCAGACGGTATACGCAGCATCTCCGCGTGCCTTTGCCTCATGGGCTTTGCGCAGCAGAGCCGGCAGCACGTGACTGTTCGCGAGGTCGTAGTTGTCATTGGGCCCATACAGGTTGGTGGGCATCACGCTGATGTACCGCCGCCCGTACTGGCGGTTGTAGGACTCGGCCAATTTGATCCCGGCAATCTTCGCGATCGCGTAGGGCTCATTGGTGGCCTCGAGCGGCCCCGTCAACAGGTATTCCTCTTTGATGGGCTGGGGACAGTCGCGTGGGTAAATGCAACTCGAACCCAAAAACAATAGCCGCTGCACGCCTGCGAGATGCGCGCCATGGATCAAGTTGGCTTCGATCAACAGGTTTCGATACAGAAAGTCGGCGCGGTACAGGTTATTTGCCTGAATGCCGCCCACTTTTGCCGCAGCGATGAAGATGTACTCGGGTTGTTCCGTGCGCAGGAACTCGTGAGTCGCGCGCTGGTCGAGCAGATCAAGTTCTGCATGAGTTCGGGTCACGATGTTCGTATAACCACGGGACTGCAGGCGTCGCACGATCGCGCTGCCGACCATACCGCGGTGTCCCGTGACGAATATTTTCGCGTCGAGTTTCATGCGTCTTGGCGGTCCTGCTGAAGTTCGCCTCGCAGCTTGGCGATTTCGACTTGAAGACGCTCGAACTCGCCCTCCTTGCGGGCGAGGAAGTCGCGTGTGAGCCGCACCTTGGCGCTGGCGCCGCGTGGGGTCAACAGATACGCGTACGCCCACTTGTTATCGCTACGTCGAAAATTGTCGGCTTTCACCCACCCTTTGTCGACCAGCGCGCGCAGGCAGTAATTCACCTTGCCCACGCTGACGCCCAGCCGGGCCGCCAGATTGCGCTGACTGGCGTCTGGCTGGTCAGTGATCTGGCGCATCAACTCGTACTGGAAGTCGTCAGGCATCGATGAGGGACAGGAGATCTGTTCAACGTTTGAACAGTTGCGATGATACCTCGCCATCAATCGTCCCTGCGATGGCGACTCGAGCCCGGAATTTCGGCTTTAGCTGCGCACTCGCCACGCCCGCTTCAGCGCTCTCCACGCCGCGGCCTCCTGCGCATCCTGCTCGTCTGTAAGCGACGCATAACGACGAATCAGGACCCATGCCATGGAGCCCAGAAGCGCGATCAACGTGATTGCCGCGACGAGGGTTGCGCGCGAAGGCTTTGACTTGTAGTCCGGAGGCAGGGCCTTGTCGATCTGCTGTAGAAGCGGCCCTTCGCGCGCTTCATCAAGCTTGGCCAGTTCGAATTGACGCGCCATGGCCTCCAGCAGCGTTTCCTGCATCTTCAGCTCGCGGCGCGCGCGCACGTAGCCGATGGCGGCCTCCGGGATTTTGCCGACCGGAATGTCGATCGTGCTGCCGGAACTGCCGCCTTGATTGGATTCCATGCGCGCCAGTTCCGATCGCAACGCGGCGATCTCTGCCTTGAGACGAATCACCTCGGCGTTCTGTTCGGTGGAACCGGTGCGCATCACCTTGAGCTGCACCTCGCGCTCGGCGATGAGCGAACGGACTCGTGCGGCGCCCGTGATCAGGGCCTCCGACTGCTTGTCGAGAACAATGAAACCTGACTTCTCCTGAACCCGCTGCAAGTCCACCTCGGCCTTGACGAGGCTCTCTTTCGTGTCCTTGAGCTGTTGCTCGAAGAACGCGCGACGTTTTTGCGCCTCACTCACCGCCAACCGGCCCAACACCTTGGTGATCTCGCTCACATGAGCGTTCGCCAACTCAGCGGCGAACACCGGGTCTTTGTCGTCGACTTCGATGTTGATGAGTCCGCTCTTCTTGTCAGCCAGTGCTCGAACGACCTGCGGTAAGTGCTTGCGCAACGTTTCGTTGGTCTTGATGTTGTAACGCGCCTTCAACCCGAAGCGTTCATCCAACCCGCGTACGACACTGTCACTTTTCAGCAGGGCGATATACATCTCGGCCGGCGCCTTCCCCCCCAAGCCGCCTCCGATCCCGTCTCCAAGACCCCCGATCGAGCTCAACGCGGCCAGCGCTGCCGCGGAGCCGCCCTGCTGCTGGGAGCCGGGCGGGAGCAAGCTGGTCCGTGCCGTATAAATGGGCGTGAGTGTCAGCGAGTAGGCCAAGGACAACACCGCGGCTCCCGCCGTGACGTAAGCAATCGGACGCTTGCCTTCACCGATCCAGGTGAGAAGGTCGATCAGGCCGACGCCAGAGTCTTTGCCTTCGGTCGGTTCGGGAGGCGTCTCGGCCGGATGCCGTTCAATAGTTGTCATGTTGGCCAAGGTGCGAAAGATGGCATGCGAGCCGATTGGCGCAAGTGGCCTCTCGATGACGAGCGCTGTAAGAAAGATCCACTGTCGGTCACGTTGTCGGTGGCAGACCTGCCGCCGATGCATCCTTTTCCGACAAGAGCGGCGACGTGTCGCTTAGCGGCCATTGGATGCCCACCGCTGGGTCATCCCACCGGATGCATCGTTCCGCATTCGGTGCGTAGAAGTCCGTGCTCTTGTAGAGAACATCGGCACTGTCGCTGACTACCAGAAAACCATGCGCTAACCCGGGCGGGATCCACAGCTGTTTGTGGTTATGACTGCTCAGTTCAACACCCACCCAGCGGCCGTAGGTGGCACTCCCAGGCCTGATATCGACTGCGACGTCGAAGATTTCTCCCTGGGTAACTCGCAGAAGCTTGCCCTGAGCGTGAGGCGTCGTCTGGTAGTGAAGGCCACGCAATACGCCTTTGGTCGACCGGGAGTGGTTGTCCTGCACAAAAATCACTTCTCGACCGACGGCGGTGTTGAACGCTCGCTGGTTGAAGCTCTCCATGAAAAAGCCACGCGCATCGCCGAACACCGTGGGTTCGATGATCAGAACGCCTTCAATTGCGGTTGTTGTGACTTTCATTGGCGATGGGAGAGCAGCAGGGAAGGCGCCGGAGAACAACAGGCGCTGGCGTGTGCGAGCCGGCATTCTAGTGACTCCCAGGCGAACACGGCGCCTTCCGCCCGGAAGCGCGATAATCGAGGAATGACCGAAAACATGATAGAAAACGGCGCACTGAGCGCCGAACCGGCGCCTCAGGGTGCCGAGGCCGCTTTCCAGTCCGACGTGGACGCCGGCTTGTCGCTGCGCTTCGACAGCGTCGGCCTGTCCGAAAGTCTGCAACGGGCGGTTGCCGCACAAGGCTATACGACGATGACGCCGATCCAGGCCAAGGCGATCCCGATCGTGCTGGCGGGGCGCGATGTGATGGGCGCCGCGCAGACCGGTACCGGCAAGACGGCTGCCTTTTCGCTGCCATTGCTCCACAAGATGCTGCGCCACGAAAACGCCAGCATGTCGCCAGCGCGTCATCCGGTGCGGGCGCTGGTGATCGCGCCGACACGCGAACTGGCCGACCAGGTCGCGGCCAACATCAAGGGCTATGCGGCCCAGACCAAGCTGCGCGTCGCGGTCGTCTACGGTGGCATCGACATGAAGCCGCAGACGCTCGAACTGAAGGGCGGCGTCGAGGTACTCGTAGCCACGCCGGGCCGGCTGCTGGATCACATCGAGGCCAAGAATTGCGTGCTGAACCAGGTCGAGTACGTCGTGCTCGACGAGGCTGACCGCATGCTGGACATCGGGTTCCTGCCCGATCTGCAACGCATCCTCAGCTACCTGCCCAAGACCCGCCAGACGCTGCTGTTCTCGGCGACCTTCTCGCCCGAAATCAAGCGCTTGGCCGAGAGCTATCTGCAGGATCCGATTCTGGTGGAAGTGGCGAGGCCGAACGCGACCGCATCGACTGTCGAGCAGCGCTTCTTCGCCGTCGACACCGACGACAAGCGCCGCGCCGTGCTCAAGCTGATCAAGGACCGCGCGCTGACGCAGGCGATCGTGTTCGTCAACTCCAAGCTCGGTTGCGCGCGCCTGGCTCGCTCCTTCGAACGCGATGGCCTGCGCACGAATGCGCTGCATGGCGACAAGTCGCAGGACGAGCGCCTGAAGGCGCTCGAAGCCTTCAAACGCGGCGAAGTGGACGTTCTGGTCGCGACCGACGTGGCCGCCCGCGGGCTCGACATCGCCGACCTGCCGGCGGTCTTCAATTTCGACGTGCCGTTCAACGCCGAGGACTACGTGCACCGCATCGGCCGCACGGGTCGCGCCGGTGCGTCGGGCCTGGCAGTCACGCTCGTGTCGCCGTCCGACACACGCCTGGTCGCTGACATCGAGAAGTTGATCAAGAAGAAGATCGAGCTCGAGCCGATCGAGCTCGACAACTCACCGCCGCCGCGCGAGTACCGCGACCGTGCGCGCCACGACAGCCCGCGCCCCGAGAGCGTCGACGAGCCGCGCGCGCCGCGTGCCGCGGCGCCGCAGCGCCGGGACCCGCCGCCTCGCGTTCCCAGCGATCCGTTCTTCGACAAGCCCTACGAGCCGAGCAGCCCGACGGCCGAGCCAGCGTGGGAAAGCAAGGTGCCGGTCGCACCGCGCAGCCTGTCGCCGAACATCAAGCCGAAGAAACGCGTCGCCGCGCTGTTCGGCGCGAAGCAGCCGGACCCGGTCGAGCAATAGTCGCTGCTGCCGGCTCAGCCAGCCAGCAGCGAGAACACCACGGGCACGTCCGCCGGCAGCTTGGCGAGGCGCGCCTTCCAACTCTGAACGCTGTCGGTGCGGGTGAAGCCGCCGGGCAGCGTGAGGCCGCAGCTCACCGACAAGCGCGTGCCCGGCTGCAGGTGCGCGAGCAGCGCGCCGAGCAGCGCCTCGTTGCGGTAAGGTGTCTCGATCATCAGCTGGGTCTGACCTTCGCGTCGCGACAGCGCCTCGAGTTCGCGGATCCGCGTGGCGCGCGCCGCTGCGTCGACCGGCAGGTAGCCGACGAACGCGAAGCTCTGGCCGGTCAGCCCGCTCGCTGCCAGCGCCAGCACCAACGAGCTCGGTCCCGACAGCGCGACAACGGGAATGCCTGCCCCGTGCGCCGCCTGCACCAGTGCGGCGCCCGGGTCGGCCACCGCTGGAAGCCCGGCTTCTGAGATCAGCCCGATGTCGTGGCCGGCGAGTGCCGGGGCGAGCAGGGCGGCGAGGTCGGGCGCCGGGGCGTTGCGCGCACCTTTGGCGGGCCGCGGCAGCTCGACGATGTGCAGCGCCTGCAGCGGTTGCGCGAGCGGCACCACCGCATCGACGCGCTTCAGGAACGCGCGTGTGGTCTTGGCGTTCTCGGCGACCCAATACGTCAGCCGCGCCGCTGCGCGGATCACCGCCGCGGGCAGCACGTCACCGATCGGGCCGGCTTCCGCCGCCACGCCGAAATCCAGCGTGTTCGGGACCAGATAGAGCGAGCCGCGCAGGACGCTCATGCCGGCGCCAACGGGTCGATGCCGGCCGCGCGCAGCAGCGCGGCGGTGCGGATCAGCGGCAGCCCCACCAGCGCGGTCGGGTCGTCGGATTCGACCGCTTCGAGCAGCGCGATGCCCAGGGTCTCCACCTTGGCGCTGCCGGCACAGTCGTACGGCTGCTCGGCGCGGAGGTAGTGCTCGATCTCGGCGTCGGTGAGCTGGCGGAACCGCACCGTGACCGGCACCAACGCCGTCTCGGCGTGGCCCGTCGACGCACGGACGACCGCTACCGCCGTCTGGAAGACGACGCTGCGCCCGCGCATCGCGCGCAGCTGGAGGGTGGCGCGCTGGTGCGTGCCGGGCTTTCCGACGGGCGTGCCGTCGAGGTCGGCCACCTGATCGGAGCCGATCACGACAGCATCGGGGTGGATCGCCGCGACGGCGTGCGCCTTCGCCAGAGCCAGGCGTTGCGCGAGTGCGGCCGGTCGTTCGCCGGGCAGTGGCGTTTCGTCCACATCCGGCGCGTGCGCCTCGAACGGGAGGCGCAGGCGTTCCAGCAATTCGCGCCGGTAGCGCGAGGTCGAACCCAGGATCAAGGTTGGTCGCGTGCTCATGATTCGATTCTCGCCTGCGCCGTACACTGCCCTCATGAGTTCCCGAGATTTCGATCCGCTGCGCCTCGACGTAGCGTCCTTCGCCAAGGCCGCCGGTACCCTGGAAGGGCGCTGGCCGCTGCGGCAGTTCGGCCGCCTGACGGATTCGGCCGTCGCCGATGCGTTGCTGGCCGATGACGGCGACGTGGCATGGCAGGCGCGGGGCGAAGCGCGCCCCCAGCGCGGCGGCGAAGCCCAGGTCTGGTTGCACGTGAATGCGACGACCCGCGTGCCGCTCGAATGCCAGCGCTGCCTGAAGCCGGTCGAGGTTCCCCTGGTGCTCGAGCGCAGCTTCCTGTTCGTGCATGGCGAGGACGCCGCAGCGCAATTGGACACCGACAGCGAGGACGACGTCCTGGCGCTGACCCGCGCGCTCGACTTGCGGGAACTGATCGAGGACGAACTGCTGCTGGCGCTGCCGATCGTGCCGAGGCACGAGGTCTGCCCGGTGCCGCTCGTCGCCCCGGAAAGCGGGGACGAGCCACTGGCCGAAAGACCGAACCCGTTCGCGGCCCTGGCCGTGCTGAAGGGCTCCAAGCCGAACTGATGCCTCGAGTTTCCCCTGCGTGCTAGAATCGCGGGCTTTCCAGCAGGCGCTGTAGTTCTTGAACGCCTGCCCAACAGCAGGCGTAGGTTTCCGACGCCCCGCAATACCCCGGATCCTTCGGAGAAGCCCATGGCCGTCCAACAGAACAAGAAGTCCCCGTCGAAGCGCGGCATGCACCGCTCGCACAATGCCCTGAACACCCCGGGCACCGCGATCGAGCCGACGACGGGCGAGCAGCACCTGCGTCACCACATCAGCCCGACCGGCTTCTACCGTGGTCGCAAGGTGCTGAAGACCAAGGCGGACGCGTAAGGCGCCTCCGCCTGCGCGCATCGAACCGGTCGCGGCAGTCGCGTACACGGTCCGTGCTCCGAGCCTTCACTGAATCTGCCGCATCGCCCGGCCTGCGCCACAGCGCAGGGCTGGGCGTTCGTGCTGCGTGGGCGAGGCGATGAGCACGATCCGCCTCGCCGTCGACTGCATGGGCGGTGACCACGGTCCGTCTGCAACCTTGCCGGCGTGCCAGGCGTTCCTCGCGGCGCATCCCGAGGCCGAGCTGATCCTCGTCGGCCGCGCCGAAGCGCTGGCCGATGCGGCGGGCTGGGCGCGCTGCCGCGTCGTGACGGCGACCGAAGTCGTCGAGATGGACGACGCGATCGAGGTGGCGCTGCGGCGCAAGAAGGATTCGTCGCTGCGCGTCGCGGTCAGCCAGGTCAAGCCCGGTGCCGACGGCCAGGCCGCGGCGCATGCCTGCGTCTCCGCCGGCAACACCGGCGCGCTGATGGCGGTGTCGCGCTATGTGCTGAAGACACTCGAAGGCATCGACCGCCCGGCCATCGCGACCGTGCTGCCGAACGAGCGCGATGGCGGGACGACCGTGCTCGACCTGGGCGCGAATGTCGACTGCACCGCCGAACACCTGCTGCAATTCGCGGTGATGGGCAGCGCGCTGGTCGCGGCCGTCGAAGGCAAGGCCAATCCGAGCGTCGGCCTGCTCAACATCGGCGAAGAGGCGATCAAGGGCAGCGAGACGATCAAGCAGGCCGCCGAGCTGCTGCGCAACGCTGCGGCCAGCGGGATGCTGAACTTCCACGGCAACGTCGAAGGCAACGACATCTTCAAGGGCACGACCGACATCGTCGTCTGCGACGGCTTCGTCGGCAACGTCGCGCTCAAGACCTCCGAGGGCCTGGCGTCGATGCTCTCGAAGTTCGTCAAGCAGGAGTTCACGCGCAACCCGTTGAGCAAGCTCGCCGCACTCGCCGCGCTGCCGGTGCTCAAGCGCCTGCAGAAGCGGGTGGACCACCGGCGCTACAACGGCGCGGCGCTGCTCGGCCTGCGCGGGCTGGTGTTCAAGAGCCACGGCTCGGCCGATGCCTTCGCGTTCGAACACGCCCTGAATCGGGCTTATGATGCCGCTCGAAACGGCCTGCTGGATCGGGTCCATGATCGGATCCTCGAATCGCTGGCCGCGATGCCCGCCGTGCCGTCTGCCGCGGGCGACGCGCCAGACATCGCTCGCACCGCATGACACCACATTCGACTTCCTCGAACCGCCACTCGCGCATCACCGGCACCGGCAGCTTCCTGCCGCCGAAGCGCCTGACCAACGACGCGCTCGCCGCGCAACTGGCGGCCGATGGCATCGAGACGTCCGATCAGTGGATCGTCGAACGCACCGGCATCCGCGCCCGGCACTTCGCCGAGCCCGATGTGCCCAGCAGTGACCTGGCTGTTGCCGCGGCGCGGCACGCGCTCGAAGCCGCCGATGTCGACGCAGCCAGCATCGACCTGATCATCGTTGCCACGAGCACGCCGGACATGGTGTTCCCGTCGACCGCCTGCCTCGTGCAGCAGAAGCTCGGCGTCGCCGGCTGCGCCGCGTTCGACGTTCAGGCGGTGTGCTCGGGCTTCGTCTATGCGCTGACGATCGCCGACTCGATGATCCGTACCGGCGCGGCCAGCAAGGCGCTGGTCATCGGCGCCGAAGTGTTCTCGCGCATCCTCGATTTCAAGGACCGCGGCACCTGCGTGCTGTTCGGCGATGGCGCCGGCGCAGTCGTCCTGGAGGCGAGCGATACCCCCGGCATCCTCGCGAGCGAGTTGCACGCCGACGGCCGTCACGTCGACATCCTGTGCGTCCCCGGGCATGTCAACGGCGGCCAGATCCTCGGAGATCCGCTGCTCAAGATGGACGGGCCGGCCGTGTTCAAGCTGGCTGTCGGCGTGCTCTACGACGTGGCCAAGTCGGTGCTCGAGAAGGCCGGCCGCAGCGACTCGGACGTCGACTGGCTGATCCCGCACCAGGCCAACATCCGCATCCTCCAGAGCACCGCCAAGCGCCTCAAGCTGCCGCTCGAGAAGTTGATCGTCACGGTCGACCAGCATGGCAACACCTCGGCGGCGTCCATCCCGCTGGCGCTCGACGAGTCCGTGCGCAGCGGCAAGATCAAGCCGGGCGACACGGTGCTGCTCGAGGGCGTGGGCGGCGGCTTCACCTGGGGCGCGGTGCTGCTCGATCTCTGAGCCACGCTGCCGGCCCGACCGCCGCCGAGGCACCTCATTCCAACAGACCGCGCACCCCTGGCAACAGCGAGCGCAGCACCCGATGACAACCTTCGCATTCGTATTCCCCGGCCAGGGCTCCCAGGCCGTCGGCATGCTCGACGCCTGGGGCGACAACGCCGCCGTCCGGCAGACGCTGCAGGAAGCCTCCGACGCGCTCGGCGAGGACGTGGCGCAGCTGATCCATGCCGGCCCGAAGGACCAGCTCGACCTGACGACCAACACCCAGCCGGTCATGTTGACCGCCGGCATCGCCTGCTACCGCGCCTGGCTGGCCGACACCGGCCGCGCTCCCAGCGTCGTCGCCGGCCACTCGCTCGGCGAATACACCGCGCTGGTCGCGGCCGGCGCGCTGACGCTGGCGGACGCGCTGCCGCTGGTGCGCTTCCGCGCGCAGGCGATGCAGGACGCGGTGCCGGTGGGCGTCGGCGCGATGGCGGCCATCCTCGGGATGGACGCCCAGGCGGTACGCGACGGCTGTGCCGAAGTGGCGGCCGCCACTGGCGAGGTCGTCGAGGCCGTGAACTTCAACGACCCGAAGCAGACCGTGATCGCCGGCACCAAGGCCGGGGTCGAGAAGGCCTGCGAGGTGCTGAAGGCCAAGGGTGCCAAGCGCGCGCTGCCGCTGCCGGTGTCGGCGCCGTTCCATTCCAGCCTGATGAAGCCGGCCGCCGAGCGCCTGCGTGGTCGCTTGGCCGAGACGCCGATCGCCGCGCCGAAGATCGACGTGGTCAACAACATCGACGTGAGCGTCCAGGCCGATCCTGCGGCGATCCGCGACGCGCTCTACCGCCAGGCCTTCGGCCCGGTTCGCTGGGTCGAGACCGTGCAGGCCATTCGCGCGCGCGGCGTCACGCACCTCATCGAATGCGGGCCCGGCAAGGTGCTCGCGGGCATGGTCAAGCGCATCGACGCCGACGCGGCGAGTGCGACGATCTTCGACCCGGCGTCGCTCGCGGATGTGAAGGGGATGCCGGCATGACAACCGAAGTCCAGATGGCGGGGCAGGTCGCGCTCGTCACCGGCGCCTCGCGCGGCATCGGCCGTGCGATCGCGCTCGAGCTGGCGAAGCAGGGCATGAAGGTGATCGGCACCGCCACCACCGACGCCGGCGCCGTCGCGATCACCGAGGCGCTCGCGGCCTTCCCCGGCAGCAAGGGGCTCACGCTGAATGTCAACGACGGCGCCGGCGTCGACGCCGCGGTCGATGCGATCGTCAAGGAGCACGGCGCGCTGCACGTCGTCGTCAACAACGCCGGCATCACGCGCGACATGCTGTCGATGCGGATGAAGGACGACGACTGGGACGCGGTCATCGACACGAACCTGAAGGCGGTGTTCCGCGTCAGCCGGGCGGTCACGCGCCCGATGATGAAGCAGCGCTACGGCCGCATCGTCAACATCACCTCGGTCGTGGGCGCCAGCGGCAATGCCGGCCAGGCGAACTACGCGGCCGCGAAGGCCGGTGTCGCCGGCATGACGCGCTCGCTGGCGCGCGAACTCGGCAGCCGCGGGGTCACGGTCAACTGCGTGGCGCCCGGGTTCATCGAGACGGACATGACCAAATCGCTGTCCGAGGCGCAGACCACCGCGCTGATGGCACAGATCCCGCTCGGCCGGCTCGGCCACGCCAGCGACATCGCCCATGCGGTGGCGTTCCTCGCTTCGCCACACGCCGGCTACATCACCGGCAGCGAGTTGCACGTCAACGGCGGGATGTTCATGAACTGACGACGATGCGGCCACGTGCCGCGTCACGCCGGATGGCCCGTCCGGCGTATGGCCGGGTGTCTTAGAGAAGGCGCCCTAGAGGCCGTAGAATCGCGGGCTGTTTCTGTAAACACTCCCGGAGGAGTACATGAGCGATATCGAAGCACGAGTCAAGAAAATCATTGCCGAACAACTCGGTGTCCCTGAGGCCGATGTCATCAACGACAAGGCATTCGTCGCCGACCTCGGCGCCGATTCGCTCGACACCGTCGAACTCGTGATGGCGCTCGAAGACGAGTTCGGCATCGAGATCCCCGACGAAGAGGCCGAGAAGATCACCACCGTCCAGTTGGCGATCGACTACGCCGTCAAGCACCAGAAGGCCGCGTAAGCCGGCCCGGCCCAACCCGAACTCCCTGAGCCCATGAAGAGACGCGTTGTCGTGACCGGCCTGGGCCTGATCAGCCCCGTGGGCAACACGGTGGAAGAGGGCTGGGCCAATATCGTTGCCGGCAAGTCCGGCATTGCCAACATCACCAAGTTCGATGCGTCGAACTTCGCGTGCAAGTTCGCGGGCGAGGTGAATGGCTTCCAGGTCGAGGACTACTTCCCGGCCAAGGACGCGCGCCACATGGACACCTTCATCCATTACGGCCTGGCGGCATCGATCCAGGCCGTGAAGGACTCCGGGCTGCCCACCGGCGACGACCTGACCGAAGAGCTGGCCGAGCGCATCGGCGTGCTGGTTGGCTCCGGCATCGGCGGCCTGCCGCTGATCGAAGAGACGCACGGCGAGCTCGCGGCCAAGGGGCCGCGGCGCATCACGCCTTTCTTCGTGCCGGCGTCGATCATCAACATGATCTCCGGCCACGTGTCGATCCGCTACGGCTTCAAGGGGCCGAACCTCGCGATCGTCACGGCCTGCACCACCGGCCTGCACAGCATCGGCATGGCGGCGCGGCTGATCGAGCACGGCGACGCCGATGCGATGGTCGCCGGCGGCGCCGAGTCGACGGTCTCGCCGCTGGGCGTCGGCGGCTTCACGGCCGCCCGTGCGCTGTCGACCCGCAACGACAGCCCGGAAACCGCGTCACGCCCCTGGGACAAGGACCGTGACGGCTTCGTGCTCGGCGAGGGCGCCGGCGTGGTCGTGCTCGAAGAATACGAGCACGCGAAAAAGCGCGGCGCCAAGATCTACGCCGAGGTCGTCGGCTTCGGCATGGGCGCCGACGCGTACCACATGACCGCGCCGGACGTCGACGGCCCGAAGCGCTCGATGAAGGGTGCGCTGCGCAGCGCCGGCATCGACGCCGATCAGGTGCAGTACCTCAGCGCCCACGGCACTTCCACGCCGCTGGGCGACCTGAACGAGACCAACGCGATCAAGCTCGCCTTCGGCGCGCACGCCAAGGACAAGCTCGTCGTCAGCTCGACCAAGTCGATGACCGGCCACCTGCTGGGTGGCGCCGGCGGCATCGAGTCGGTGTTCACGGTGCTGGCGGTCAAGCACCAGATCGCGCCCCCGACGATCAACATCTTCAACCAGGACCCCGAGTGCGACCTGGACTACTGCGCCAACACCGCGCGCGAGATGAAGATCGACTACGCGATGAAGAACAACTTCGGTTTCGGCGGCACCAACGGCACGTTGGTCTTCAAGCGCGTTTGACGCCGCCGCTGCCCGCTTCGTTGATCCACCGCGCCGATGCGCGCAGCCCCGACGTACCAGGTCTCGTTGCAGCGCTTCGGCGTCTGGCGCGTCGGCGTCGGCGTGCTGGCGGCGCTCGCGTTCGCGGTCATGCTGGGCTGGGTAGGGTCGCAGCAACATCCGGTCGGTGCGTCCGTGTGGGCGCTGACCGTGCTGGGCGCGGCGGCGCTCCTGCCCGCGTGGATGGCGCTCCACCAGCGTCCGATCGACTTGCGCTGGGACGGGCAGGCATGGTACCTGGGCGATGCGACGAGCGACGCAGTCCCCGGCGAGTTGGGTGTGATGCTCGATCTGGGCGCCTGGATGCTGCTGCGCTTCAAGCCCCTGCCGTCCGGGAAAATCGTCTGGCTGCCGGTGCAGCGCCGCGGCCTCGAGGCAGAATGGCACGCCCTGCGCTGCGCGGTCTATGCGTCGCGGTCCGCGCGGCCGGACGACGATTCGATGGTCGGGCACTGACATGACCGGCATGACCCGGCCGGACGCCGATGCCCCCCTGATCGAGCGGGTCAAGGCGGGCGACGTCAAAGCCTTCGAGATGCTGGTCGTCAAGTACCAGCGCCGCATCGAACGCCTGATCGGGCGCATGGTGCGCGACGTCGATCTGGTACCCGACATCGCGCAGGAAACCTTCATCCGCGCCTACCGTGCGATCCCGCAGTTCCGTGGCGACAGTGCCTTCTACACCTGGCTGTACCGGATCGCCGTCAACACCGCGAAGAAGGCGCTGATGGAACTCAAACGCGACCCCCTGGTCACCGAATCGGCCCGCGCATCCCGCGACGACGAGGACGAGGCCGGCTCGCGGGTCGAGAACGAACTGACCAACGGCGAAACCCCTGATGCCGTGATGGCGAGCAAGCAAATTGCATCGGCAGTGAACTTTGCGATCGAAGCGCTGTCCGACGACCTTCGCCAGGCGATCACGCTGCGCGAGATCGAGGGTCTCAGTTACGAGGAAATTGCCGAGCTGATGAATTGCCCGATCGGCACGGTGCGGTCGCGGATCTTCCGGGCCCGCGAGGCGATCGCGTTGCGCTTGCGTCCGTTGCTGGACACGCGCGACGGCGAGCGGTGGTGAAGGGTTGATGGAGAGCGAGATGTCGAACGATTCCGAACTGCAGGCGGCGCGCGAGCGCTTGTCGGCACTGGCCGATGGCGAACTGGAACTGACCGCGGTCTCCCGGACCTGCGCCGAGTGGCGCGACAGCGCCGATCACCGTGCCGCCTGGCACACCTATCAACTCATCGGGGACGTGCTCCGATCGGACGATCTCGCCAGCGATCCGGCCCGGGATGCGAATTTCATGTCGTCCCTGCGCGCACGCCTGGCGCAGGAGCCGGTGGTGCTGGCGCCGCAGCCGCTGTCCGCCCCGGCAGTGTCGCCGGTTCCCGCGCGTGCGGTGGCGAACGGCAGTGGGGGTCGCCGTTGGGGCTGGATGGCGCCGACCGCGGTCGCCGCGGGCTTCGTCGCCGTGGCGGGTGTGCTGACGCTGTCGCGGGCACCCGGTCTGCTGCCCGACGTGCCCGCGTTGGCCAGTGTGGCGCCCACCCTGTCGGCGCCTGCCACGCCGGTGGCCACGCTGGTCGGCGCCTCGGGCGTCGCCGTCGAGCCGCAGGCCCTGGTCAGCAACGGGCAGATGATCCGCGATGCGCGGCTCGACCGCTATCTCGCGGCGCACAAGCAGTTCGCCGGCAGCTCGGCGCTCGGTGTGCCGTCGGGCTTTCTGCGCAACGCCACCGCCGAAGTCCCCGGTCGCTGACTCGACGAACCGTGCCGAACCGACCCGCTCGAACCCTCTTTCGACCCTTGCGCGCGCTGGCCCTGGCCGGTGCCGCGACGCTGGTGGCGTCGTCCGCCTGGGCGCAGGCGAGCGCCCCTGCGGGCGACGCCCCGACGCGTGACGTGCGCGCCTGGTTGCTGCGCATCCACGAAGCGGCCAGCCACCGCAATTTCCAGGGGACCTTCGTCGTCAGCGGCGGCGGGGCGGTGTCGAGTGCGCGCATCGCGCACTTCTGCGAAGGGCCGAACCAGTTCGAGCGCAGCGAAGCGCTCGATGGCCAGGCGCGCCACGTCTACCGCCACAACGAGGTGGTGACGACGCTGTGGCCGGCCAACAAGACCGCGATGATCGAGCAGCGCGACTCGCTGGCGCAATTCCCGGCGCTGCTGCAGGCCGGCGGCGACCGCATCGCCGAGTTCTACGATGTGCGACCGCAAGGCGCGGAGCGCGTGGCCGGCCGCGACGCCGACGTGTTGCTTGTCAAGCCGCGCGATACCTTCCGCTACGGCTACCGGCTCTGGGCCGACCAGGCCTCCGGGCTTCTGCTGCGCGCCGACGTGATCGGCGAACGCAACGAGGTGCTCGAATCGTCCGCGTTCTCGGACGTGACGATCAACGTGAAGTCACATCCCGAGTCCGTGCTGCTGCCGATGAAGAAGCTCGACGGCTATCGCGTCGTGCGGCCGGTGCTGACGCCCACACGGCTCGAAGCCGAGGGCTGGACCATGCGCGACGCGGTGCCGGGCTTCCGCCAGGTCAGCTGCGTGAAGCGACCGATGGCCGGCGCGAACCGGCCCGAGAAAGCCGGCGAGCAGCAGGCGCTGCAGAGCATCTTTTCCGACGGGCTGACCTACGTGTCGGTCTTCATCGAGCCCTTCGATCCGCAGCGCCACACGCGCCCGATGCAGGCCTCGGTGGGACCCACCCAAACCCTGATGCAACAGCAGGGCGACTGGTGGGTCACCGTTCTGGGCGACGTGCCGCCTGCGACACTTCGCCTGTTTGCCAAGGGCCTGGAGCGCAGTCGCAAGTAATCCTGCCGCGTTCGCAGGCCGTTGTTCCGTTCGTCATTTCAACGCGCCGGGGGAGGCGATCTTGATCCAAGCCGCAGTTCGTTCTGTTCAGTCCGCCTTGCGCCGCCGGGTTGGCCTCGGCGTGCTCGCCATGAGTCTCGGCGTCACCGCCGCGCTGGCCGCGCCACCCGTCGGCGCGCAGGGCCTGCCCGACTTCACCGACCTGGTCGAGAAGGTCGGCCCCGCGGTGGTCGGCATCCGCACCACCGAGCGCGCCCGCGCCTCGCGCGGCACCGGCGAGATGGACGAGGACATGCTGGAGTTCTTCCGCCGCTTCGGCATCCCTGCACCGCAGCGGCCCAATCCGCGCGCCCCGCAACAGCCGCAGCAGCCCGATGCCGAGCCGCAGACGCGCGGCGTCGGCTCCGGCTTCGTGCTCAGCGCCGATGGCTTCGTGATGACGAATGCGCATGTGATCGACGGTGCGGACGAAGTCATCGTCACGTTGACCGACTCGCGCGAGTTCAAGGCGAAGGTGATCGGCGCCGACAAGCGCTCCGATGTGGCGCTGGTCAAGATCGAAGCCAGCGGCCTGCCGACGGTGCGCATCGGCGACGTGAACAAGCTGAAGGTCGGCGAATGGGTCATCGCGATCGGCTCGCCGTTCGGGCTCGAGAGCACCGTAACCGCCGGCATCGTCAGTGCGAAGGCGCGCGACACCGGCGACCTGGTCAAGCTGATCCAGACCGACGTCGCGATCAACCCCGGCAACTCCGGCGGGCCGCTGATCAACATGCGCGGCGAGGTCGTGGGCATCAACTCGCAGATCTACAGCCGCTCGGGCGGCTACATGGGCATCTCGTTCGCGATCCCGATCGACGAGGCCACGCGCGTGTCGGACAGCCTGCGCACCAGCGGACGCGTGATCCGGGGCCGCATCGGCGTGGCGATCGGGCCGGTGACGAAGGACGTCGCCGAGTCCATCGGGCTGGGCAAGCCGGTCGGCGCGCTGGTCAGCAATGTCGAGGCCGGCGGGCCGGCGGACAAGGCGGGCGTGGAGGCCGGCGACATCATCACCAAGGTCGATGGGCGCCCGGTCGAGAAGTTCGGCGACCTGCCGCGCATGGTCGGCATGGCCAAGCCCGGTGCGAAGGCGGTGCTTCAGGTGTTCCGCCGCGGTGCGTACCGCGACATCAGCGTGGCGGTCGTCGAATTCGATGCGGACCGCACGGCAAGCGCCGGCCGCGACGGCAACAGCGCCCCGAAGCCGCCCGCCGCGGTGCCGGGCGCGCTTGGCCTCACCGTGGCCGAACTGACCGATGCGCAGCGCCGCGAACTGAAGGTCAAGGGCGGCGTGCGGGTGGAAGCCGTCGAAGGGGCGGCAGCGCGGGCCGGCGTGCGTGAGGGCGATGTGCTGCTCCAGGTCGACAACACCGAGATCACCAGCGCCAAGCAGTTCGACGCGACGATCGCCAAGCTGGACAAGTCGAAGACGATCACGATGCTGGTGCGACGCGGGGAGACGGTCAACTTCGTCATCGTTCGTCCGAGCCGCTGAACGGAGCCCGGTGACTCGGCCGGGTCTTTTCATGTCGTGAGACCGGCGCGACCGTTACAAATTACTTGGCGCGGTCCGACGAGGCGCGTGGAGCGGCCATGAATGTTTGCGGCCGCTAACAAGTCGCAGCGGGCGCCGGATTGTTCCGTCTGGACGGTAGAATGCGACCCGGCGGCGGATGCATTTTGCCAAATCGAGCAACGAAAACGCTGCGCTGAAACTATCCCCAAGCCATCCACAAGCATTTGTGGATAACCTGTGCATGGTTTTTCGTGTTGGCGGTCCGCAACGGCGCTAAATCGAGCAACGGCGCGGTTTGCAGCCGGCCTCTTTTGAATACAATGAAGTCCCAACAAGCAGTTGCCATACGTTTTGTTGGAAGGCGCGTCATTGATTCGACGTGCCTTTTTTTTGACTTCGACACGCCGCTTCACGGCGACACAGCGCTTCGCGATATGAGCCTCCGTCGCAACGGTCTCGCCGTTGTGCGCACGCGCTGAGGCTCGCGCCAAACACATCGCAGCAAGCATGAACCACATCAGAAATTTTTCGATCATTGCTCACATCGATCACGGCAAGAGCACCCTCGCCGATCGATTGATCCAGCGCTGCGGCGGCCTGAGCGATCGCGAGATGGAAGCGCAGGTGCTGGACTCGATGGACATCGAGCGCGAGCGCGGCATCACGATCAAGGCACAGACCGCCGCGCTGGAGTACAAGGCGCGAGACGGCCAAATCTACAACCTGAACCTGATCGACACCCCCGGCCACGTCGACTTCTCGTACGAAGTGAGCCGGTCGCTGTCCGCGTGCGAAGGCGCGCTGCTGGTGGTCGATGCGAGCCAGGGCGTCGAGGCGCAGACGGTCGCCAACTGCTACACCGCGCTCGATCTCGGCGTCGAGGTGATCCCGGTCCTGAACAAGATGGACCTGCCGAACGCCGATCCGGAGAACGCCAAGGCCGAGATCGAGGACGTGATCGGCATCGACGCCGAGAACGCGATCCCGTGCAGCGCAAAGACCGGCATGGGCATCGACGACGTCCTCGAGGCCGTCATCACCCGCATGCCCGCGCCGCGCGGCAACCCGAATGCGCCGCTGCGGGCGATGATCGTCGACTCCTGGTTCGACAACTACGTCGGCGTCGTGATGCTGGTGCGCGTGGTGGACGGCACGCTGTTCAAGGGCGAGCGCTTCCGGATGATGGCGAGCGACGCGGTCTACAACGCCGACAGCCTGGGCGTGTTCACACCCAAGTCGGTCGCGCGCGAGCAGCTCAATGCCGGCGAGGTCGGCTTCATCATCGCCGGCATCAAGGAACTGCAGGCCGCCAAGGTGGGCGACACGATCACGCTCGAAAAGAAGCTGCCGAACAACCTCGGTCCGGCGGCCGAGGCACTGCCCGGCTTCAAGGAGATCCAGCCGCAAGTCTTCGCCGGCCTGTACCCGACCGAGGCCAGCGAGTACGACCAGCTGCGCGACGCGCTCGAGAAGCTCAAGCTCAACGACTCGTCGCTGCGCTACGAGCCCGAGGTCAGTCAGGCCCTGGGATTCGGCTTCCGCTGCGGTTTCCTCGGCCTGCTGCACATGGAGATCGTGCAGGAGCGGCTGGAGCGCGAGTTCGACCAGGACCTGATCACGACGGCCCCGTCGGTCGTCTACGAGGTCGAGCTGAACGACAAGACCGTGATCCAGGTCGACAACCCGTCGAAGATGCCCGATCTGGGGCGCATTCACGAGATCCGCGAGCCGATCGTCACGGTCCACCTGTACATGCCGCAGGACTATGTCGGCCCGGTGATGACGCTGGCCAACCAGAAGCGCGGCAACCAGATCAACATGGCCTACCACGGCCGCCAGGTCATGCTGACCTACGAGATGCCGCTGGCCGAGATCGTGCTGGACTTCTTCGACAAGCTGAAGAGCGTCTCCCGCGGCTATGCGTCGATGGACTACGAGTTCAAGGAGTACCGCGGCTCCGACGTCGTCAAGGTGGACATCCTGCTGAACGGCGACAAGGTCGACGCGCTGTCGATCATCGTCCACCGGGCCCAGAGCCAGTACCGCAGCCGCGCGGTCGTCGCGAAGATGCGCGAGCTGATTTCGCGCCAGCAGTACGACGTGGCGGTGCAGGCCGCCATCGGGGCGAACATCATCGCGCGTGAGACAATCAAGGCCCTGCGCAAGAACGTGATCGCCAAGTGCTACGGCGGCGACGTGTCCCGCAAGCGCAAGCTCCTCGAAAAACAAAAGGCCGGCAAGAAGCGCATGAAGCAGATCGGCTCTGTCGAAGTGCCGCAGGAAGCTTTCCTGGCCATCCTCCAGGTGGAAGATTGAATTGATGGGTGCACTGACCGGTGTTCTGTATGGCCTGCTCGCGGTCTTTCTCGGTGGCTGGTACTTCGGCAAGTGGAGCGGCAATTTCTCGCTGCTGCTGCTGATCCTGACGGTCGTCACCTTCGGCTACTGGCTCGCCGAACGCTTCGTCTTCGCGCCGCGCCGCCGCGCCGCCGCCGCCACGCTCGAACAGCAGGACCAGGCGCGCCGCGCCAAGCTCAGCGAACAGGGCATCACGAAGGTCGACAGCAACCTCGAGCAGGCCCGCGAGTCGCTGCTCGCGCAACCCTGGTGGCTCGACTGGACCGCCGGCCTGTTCCCGGTGATTCTGGTCGTGTTCCTGCTGCGTTCGTTCCTGTTCGAGCCGTTCAAGATCCCGAGCGGCTCGATGATCCCGACGCTGCTGATCGGCGACCTGATCCTCGTCAACAAGTACCACTACGGCGTGCGCCTGCCGGTGATCAACAAGAAGATCATCGCCAACAACGACCCGCAACGTGGCGACGTGATGGTGTTCCGCTATCCCAAGGACCCGAGCATCGACTACATCAAGCGCGTGGTCGGCGTGCCGGGCGACGAGATCTCGTTCCGCAACCAGCAGCTTTATATCAACGGCGTCGCCGCACCGATGGAGCAGACGCCGCCGCCGGGTTTCTACGACGAGGACCTGCGCCAGTACTTTCCGGAGTTCAAGGAGAAGCTGGGCGCGGTGGAGCACGAGATCCTGCTCAACCCTCGCAGCCAGCCGTTCTACGGGCCGGAAGACAAAATCACCTTCCCGTACCGGGAGAACTGTCGTTACAGTGCCGAGGGCGTGTCCTGCAAGGTGCCGCCCGGCAACTACTTCATGATGGGCGACAACCGGGACAACTCCCAAGATTCACGCTTCTGGGGATTCGTGCCCGACGAGAACATCGTCGGCAAGGCATTCTTCGTCTGGATGAATTTCGGCAACTTGAAGCGCATCGGCGGGTTCCATTGAGGCCCCCCGGGCGCATCGACAGGAGCATTCGAGCATGAGGGTTTCGCGTCTCTCGACAGCGCGGCGGCAACGCGGCGTCACGCTATTCGGCCTGTTGGCGTGGGCGATCGTGGTGGGCTTCGTTGCGTTGATCGTGATGAAGGTGCTGCCGACGATGAACGAGTACTTCACGATCCAGAAGGCCGTGAACAAGATCGCTCAAGAGGGCGGCTCCACCGTGCCGCAGATCCGCGCCGCCTTCGAGCGCACCAAGGACATCGAATACTCGATCACCTCGATCTCCGCCAAGGACCTGAAGATCACGAAGGAGAACGACAAGGTCGTGATCGAGTTCGCCTACGACAAGGAAATCGAACTCATCAGCCCGGTCTTCCTGCTGATCAAGTACGAAGGTCGCTCGAAGTAGGTACGCTCCCGGGATGATGGAAACCCGCCTGGACGCCCTGCAGCGACGCATCGGCCACCGCTTCGCCGACGCCCGCCTGCTCAGCCGGGCGCTGACCCACCGCAGCTTCGGCGCCGACCACAACGAGCGGCTCGAATTCCTGGGCGATGCCGTGCTTAGCCTGGCCGTCTCCAGCCTGCTCTACGAACGCTTCAAGGGCTCGGACGAGGGCGACCTGACTCGCGTGCGCGCGCACCTGGTGCGCGAGGAGAGCCTGCACCGGGTCGCGCTGCAGCTGTCGTTGCCCGACGTCTTGCACCTCGGCGAGGGCGAGGCCCGAGGCGGCGGCGCGCAGCGCGCGTCGATCCTGGCGGACGCGCTCGAGGCGCTGATCGGCGCGACCTTCCTCGACGGTGGCTTCGATGCCGCCGGCACGGTCGTCAAGGGCCTGTTCGGCGAGATCATCGCGACGACCGACATTGCGAGCTGGTCCAAGGACGCGAAGACCGAACTGCAGGAGTGGCTGCAGGCACGCCGCCTGCCGGTGCCGACCTACCGCATCAGCGCCACGCGCGGCCAGGCCCATGCGCAGACCTTCGAGGTCGAGTGCGAGGTGCCGGCGCTGAGCCTGGTCGAGCAGGGCGTCGGCCGTTCGCGCCGCGTTGCCGAGCAGGAGGCCGCCCGCCGCATGCTCGATGCGCTCAAAAGCAGCGACAAGCCAGGCGGCCCGCTGCAGTCTTGAAGGATTCCATGACCACCGACACCGACAACCCTGCCGACGCGCCGGCGCCGGCTGCACAACGCTGCGGCCTCGTCGCGATCGTCGGGCGGCCCAACGTCGGCAAGTCGACGCTGCTGAACGCGCTGGTCGGCCAGCAGGTCAGCATCACCTCCGCAAAGGCGCAGACCACGCGGCACCGCATCACCGGCATTCGCACGGTCGACAACGCGCAGTTCGTGTTCGTCGACACCCCCGGCTTCCAGACCAAGCACAGCGCCGCGCTGAACCGCACGCTCAACCGCACCGTGACCGGCGTGCTGAGCGATGTCGATGTGGTGCTGTTCGTCGTCGAGGCCGGCCGTTTCGGGCTGGACGACGCGAAGGTGCTGGCGCTCATGCAGGACCTGGGCAAGAGCGGCGGCAAACCGGTCTTCCTGATCGCCAACAAGCTCGACACGGTGGTGCGCCGCGCCGACCTGGCGCCCTGGCTGAAGGGCATGCAGGATCGCCACGCGTTTGCGGAGTTCGTGCCGCTGTCGGCCAAGAAGGATGCCGACGTGCAGCGCCTGCTCGGCATCGTCAAGCCTTACCTGCCGGAGCAGCCCTGGCTGTACGAAGAAGACGCGCTGACCGACCGCACCGACAAGTTCCTTGCCAGCGAGATCATCCGCGAGAAGCTGTTCCGCCTGACCGGCGACGAGCTGCCCTATACCTCCACGGTTGTGATCGACAAGTTCGAGGAAGAGGGCAACCTGCGCCGGATCTCGGCCAGCATCGTCGTCGAGCGCGATTCGCACAAGGGCATCGTGATCGGCAACGGCGGCGAGCGCCTGAAGCGCATCGGCTCCGAGGCGCGCCAGGAACTCGAGACGCTGATGGATGCCAAGGTCTTCCTCGAGCTGTGGGTCAAGGTGCGTTCGGGCTGGGCCGACGACGAAGCGCACCTGCGTTCGTACGGCTACGAGTAAGTCGAACCGGATGGCGACGCGGGCCACGCGACCCTCCACGTCCCTGGCGGCCTTCGTGCTGCACCGCTACGACTGGAGCGAGTCCAGCCTGATCCTCGATCTGTTCACCCGCGAGCAGGGCCGGATCGCGGTCGCCGCGAAGGGCGCGAAGCGGCCGTATTCGCAGCTGCGCAGCGTGCTGCTGCCGTTCCAGCGCATCACCGTCTCGCTCGGCAAGGCGGTGCTGCACGAGGAGGGCGCGAGCGACGTGCAGACCCTGCGCGGCGCCGAATGGGCCGGCGGGGCCGCGATGCTCACCGGCGCCGCGCTGTTCAGCGGCTTCTACCTGAACGAACTGCTGATGAAGCTGCTCGCGCGGCACGACCCGCATGCCGCGCTGTTCGACGTCTACGCCGCCACCTTGCCCGGCCTGGCCGATCCGGACGACGCCCACGCGCAGGCGGCGTTGCGGGCGTTCGAGCTCAAGCTGCTGCAGGAGATCGGGCTGCTGCCGGACCTCAGTCTGCTCACCTCGACCCAGCAACCGGTCCAGCCGGCCGCCCGCTACGCCTTGCTGCCTGACGCCGGCGTCACGACCGCCCCGGGCGGGGACCTGCCGGGCGAGGCGCTGATCGGCCTGCAGGCCGCGCTCGAGCACGGCAGCCTGCCGGCGCTGCAGCAGGCCTGTCGCAGTTGCCTGGGCGCGCTGAAGCTGCCGCTGCGCGGGCTGATCCAGCATCACCTCGGCTCGACGCCGCTGCGCACCCGCCAAGTCCTGACCGGCCTGCAAAGCCTGTAAATTCGCGCCATGAATCCCCTCCTCACCACCGGCCTGGATGCGCACCGCGGCACGACCGCGCTGTCGGTCAACGTCAACAAGGTTGCGTTGTTGCGCAACACGCGCGATCTCGGCATCCCGAGCGTGCTGCGCGCCGCGACGTTGGCGCTGGAGGCGGGGGCCCACGGCATCACGGTGCACCCGCGGCCCGACGAGCGGCACATCCGCCGCCATGACGTGCACGAGCTGGCCGAGCTGATTCAGCAGTGGCCGCAGGCCGAATACAACATCGAGGGCAACCCCTTCCATAACCTGATGGGCTTCGTGCGCGACCTCGTCGCGCGCGGGCTGCCGTGCCACCAGGTCACCTTCGTGCCCGACAGCGTCGAGCAGTCCACCTCCGACCACGGCTGGCAGTTCCCGCACGACGCCGAGCGCCTCGCGCCGCTGATCGACGAGGCGCGGGCACTCGGCGTGCGCGTCAGCCTGTTCATGGACCCGCAGCCCGAGGCCATGGCGGCGGCGCGCGCGCTGCGCGCCGATCGCGTCGAGCTCTACACCGAGACTTATGCGCGTGCGCACCTCGCCGGCGAGGCCGCCAGCGTGCTGCCGGTCTTCACCGCGACTGCGCACGCGGCGCTCCGCGAAGGCCTCGGCATCAACGCCGGCCACGACCTGAACCGCGGCAACCTGACCGACTTCCTGCGCGCGGTGCCCGGCGTGCAGGAGGTCTCGATCGGCCACGCGCTGATCGCCGACGCGCTGGAACTCGGCTACACCGAGACGGTGCGCGACTACCTGCGCTGCATCCACGCGGCCGCATGATCTACGGCATCGGCACCGACATCTGCGACGTCAGGCGCATCGCCGCATCGCTGTCGCGCCGCGGCGAGCGCTTCGCCGAGAAGGTGCTCGGTCCGCACGAGATCCAGGTCTTCCGCAGCCGCCTGGCCAAGGTCGAGGCGCGCGGCATCAGCTACCTCGCGACCCGCTTCTCCGCCAAGGAGGCGTTCTCGAAGGCCATCGGCATGGGCATGCGCATGCCGATGACCTGGCGCCACTGCGAGGTCATCAAGGCCCCGAGCGGCAAGCCCGAGATCCGCCTGCACGGCGCGCTGGCCGAGTGGTTCGACGCGCGCGGCCTGCAGGCGCACGTCAGCGTCACCGACGAAACCGACTACGCGGCGAGCTTCGTCGTCGTCGAAACCAAAGAACCCCGACCATGAGCACCTCCGTGACGCATAGCCCCGTCGTCCTCGACATCGCCGGCACCACCCTCGGCACCGACGATCGCCGGCGCCTTCAGCACCCGCTGACCGGCGGGCTGATCCTGTTCGCGCGCAACTGGCAGGACCGGCTGCAGCTCACCGAGCTGACCGCCGAGATCAAGTCGATCCGGCCCGACGTGCTGATTTGCGTCGACCACGAGGGGGGCCGCGTGCAGCGTTTCCGCACCGACGGGTTCACGCACCTGCCGCCGATGCGCGTGCTCGGCGAGATGTGGATGAACGACGGCAAGCGCGGCCCCGGCAGCGGCGCGATGGCAGCGACCGATGCCGCCACCGCGGCCGGCCACGTGCTCGGCGCGGAGTTGCGCGCCTGCGGCGTCGACTTCAGCTTCACGCCGGTGCTCGACCTCGACCACGGCCCGAGCGGCGTGATCGGCGACCGCGCGCTCCACCGCGACCCGCGCGTCGCGACCGTGCTGGCGAAGAGCCTGATGCACGGCCTGCTGCTGGCCGGCATGCACAACTGCGGGAAGCACTTTCCGGGGCACGGCTTCGTCGCGGCCGACAGCCACCTCGAGATCCCGGTGGACAAGCGCAGCCTGAAGGCCATCCTCGCGGACGATGCACGGCCCTACGAGTGGCTCAGCACGGCGCTCACCAGCGTGATGCCGGCCCATGTGATCTACCCGAAGGTGGACGCGCTGCCGGCCGGTTTCTCGGCGCGCTGGCTGAAGGACATCCTGCGCCAGCAGCTCGGCTTCACCGGCGCGATCTTCAGCGACGACCTGAGCATGGCCGGGGCGCGCCGCATCAACGGTGCCGAAGTCACCTACGCGGAGGCCGGCGCGATCGCGTTGGCGGCCGGTTGCGACCTGGTGCTGCTGTGCAACCAGTCCACGCCTGGCGACACGGCGATCGACGCGCTGCTCGACGGTCTGCTCGACGCGCAATCCAAGGGCCTGTGGCAGCTCGACCCGGACAGCGAGTCGCGCCGGCTCGACCTGCTGCCGCAGACGGCGCCGCTGACCTGGGACGAGCTGATGCACCACCCGGCCTACCAGCGCGCGCTCGAACGCCTGCCCTGACATGAAAAAGCGCCGCCGGGCGTGAGCCGCGGCGGCGTCGGCGCGCGCGTCGCGCGGTCAGGCTTGCGGCTGCGAGCCCTGCGCGGTTTCGAACGGCAGCTTGATCTGCGAGAGGTCCTTTCGGGTCTCGACCAGCACCAGCGGACCGTCGTCCACGACGATCGCCGGCTTGCGCTCGCGCGGCACGTGCACCGGCTTCGGCTCACTGGCCATCGCCGCCTGCACTGCGCGGACCTTGTCGGCGTCGGAGTTCACCCACTGCAGGCCCGCGGCTTCCGCGACGGCCTGGAGCGAGTCGGTCGGCAGCACGAAGGCCTGCACCGGCGCGGCGACGGGCGCCGGCGCGGACGCCGACATCGTTGCCGGTGCCGGTGCCGGTGCCGGGGCCGGGGCCGGGGCCGCGGCGGCGGGTGCAGCCACCGGCGCGTCGGCCAAGGCGGCCGGCGCCTCGACCGCGGCCGCCACATCGGTGGGCTCTATGGCGGTTGGCGCCAGCGCCACCGGTTCGGCGATCACCGGTGCCACCGATGCCGCGAACTCGGCCTCGTGGAACGCTGCGGTGGCGAGTTCGCCACCCTGGATCAGGCCCTCGGCGGCGACTGCATCGCCTTCCGGCGTGCGCTCGCGTCGGTTGCGGTCGCGCCCGCGGCCACGGCGACGGCCTTCGCCGCCTTCGCTGCCCTCGGGGCGCGGTGCGCCGGCCTCGGACTCGACGACGGCCTCGGTTGCCGCCAGCTCGTCTGCGACCGGCTCTTCGGTGTGCTCGGCGGCCGAGACGGCCTGGCCACCGTCGGACACCGCGGCGCCGTTCTCTTCACGATCACGCCCGCCGCGACCGCCGCGGCGATTGCGACGGCGACCGCCCTGGCGCTCGCCCTGGGCTTCACCGCCTTCGGGCGATTCGGCACCGGGCAGGGTGTCGACGAAGCCTTCCTGCGCGGTCGTTGCCGACTCACCGACTGCCGCGTCGGCCACCGGACGCGGACCACGGTCGGGGCGCGGTCCACGCCGGCCTTCGCCACCGCGTTCACCGCGTTCGCCACGCGGCGGACGCTCGTCGGTGCGTGCTGCCGTCGCGTCGAGCGCGTCGGTGCGCACGGCGCCTTCCTCACCGGCAGGACGTTCGGCGTTGCGGTCCGGTCGACGGCCACGGCCCTCGCCGCGATTGCCGTCACCGCGCGCTTCGCCGCCTCGCTCACCGCGGTTCTCGCCACGTTCGCCGCGGCCTTCGCCGCGCTTGCCGTCCCGGTTGCCGTCGCGACCGCCCTCGCGAGCGCCATCGCGGCCGCCGCGCCCGCCGCGGCCACCACGGTCGCCGCGACCTTCGCGTTCACCGCGGCCACCCTCGGCCGGCTTCGCGGATGCAGCGACCGGCGCGGGAGCCGGTGCCGCGACCGGCGCCGGTGCCGGCTCGACGCCGAACATCTTCTTGACCCAGCCGAAGAACCCGCCGCCCGCCGGGGCAGGTGCGGGGGCCGGCGCGGCGACGACCGGCGCCGGTGCGGGCGCGGCCACGACAGGCGCCGGCTTCGGCGGCGCGATCGGCGCCGGCGTCTCGGGCAGGATGCCCTTGATGACCGGCTCCTGCTTGGCCTTGGTCTTCTCGCGGCGCGTGATGCCGACTTCCTCTTCCGGCTCGTCGATCATCGTGTAGCTGGCTTGCAGGTTCTCCAGGCGCGGGTCGTCGTGACGCAGGCGTTCGAGCCGGTAGTTCGGCGTCTCGAGCGTCTTGTTCGGCACCAGCAGCACGGTGACGCGCTGCTTCAGCTCGATCTTGGTGATCTCGGTGCGCTTCTCGTTCAGCAGGAACGAGGTCACTTCCACCGGCACCTGCACGTGCACGGCGGCGGTGTTGTCCTTCATCGACTCTTCCTGGACCATGCGCAGGATCTGCAGCGCGCTGGATTCGGTGTCGCGGATGTGGCCGGTGCCGTTGCAGCGCGGGCAGGTGATGTGGCTGCCTTCGCTGAGCGCCGGGCGCAGGCGCTGGCGGCTGAGTTCGAGCAGGCCGAACTTGCTGATCGAGCTGAACTGCACGCGGGCGCGGTCTTGCCGAAGCGCATCGCGCAGCCGGGTCTCGACTTCGCGGCGGTTCTTCGACTCTTCCATGTCGATGAAGTCCACGACGATCAGGCCGCCCAGGTCGCGCAGGCGCATCTGGCGCGCGATCTCGTCGGCCGCTTCGAGGTTGGTGCGGGTGGCGGTCTCTTCGATGTCCGAACCGCGGGTCGAGCGGGCCGAGTTCACGTCGACCGAGACCAGCGCCTCGGTGTGGTCGATCACGATGGCGCCGCCCGAGGGCAGGTTCACGGTGCGCGAGAACGCGGTCTCGATCTGGTGCTCGATCTGGAAGCGGCTGAACAGCGGCGCGTCGTCGCGGTAGCGCTTGACCTTGTGGGCCGTCTCCGGCATCACGTGGGCCATGAACTGCTGGGCCTGGTCGTAGATGTCGTCGGTGTCGATCAGGATCTCGCCGACATCGGCGGTGAAGTAGTCGCGGATCGCGCGGATCACCAGGCTCGACTCCTGGTAAATCAGGAACGCGCCCTTGCCGGCCTTGGCCGCACCGTCGATCGCGGTCCACAGCTTCAGCATGTAGTTCAGGTCCCACTGCAGCTCGGGCGCGGTGCGGCCGATGCCGGCGGTGCGGGCGATCAGGCTCATGCCCTTCGGGTACTCGAGCTGGTCGAGGTTCTCCTTCAGCTCCTCGCGGTCCTCGCCCTCGATGCGGCGCGACACGCCGCCGCCGCGCGGATTGTTCGGCATCAGGACGAGGTAGCGGCCGGCCAGCGAGACGAACGTGGTCAGTGCCGCGCCCTTGTTGCCGCGCTCTTCCTTCTCGACCTGGACCAGCAGTTCCTGGCCGTTGCTGATGCAGTCCTGGATGCGCGCGTCGCGCACCGAGGCGCCTTCGCGGAAGTAGTTCTTCGAGATTTCCTTGAACGGCAGGAAGCCGTGGCGGTCTTCGCCGTAGTCGACGAAACAGGCCTCGAGCGAGGGCTCGACGCGGGTCACGACCGCCTTGTAGATGTTGCCCTTGCGTTGCTCACGGCCTTCGATCTCGGTCTCGAAGTCCATCAGCTTCTGGCCATCGACGATCGCCAGGCGGCGCTCTTCGGGCTGCGTCGCGTTGATCAGCATGCGTTTCATGGGTGCACTCCTTCGCCCGGCCGCCCGTGGAGTGGGGCGGGCCGCGCATCACCAACAGCCGCTTCCCGGCGGGTGCCGGTGGGCGACGATCCGATGCACGAGAAACGAGAAACGAAGCGAAGGGTGTCGCCCTGGACTGCGGTGTCGGGATCGGTCAGTGGACCGGCCGAGCGCCCTGCAGCGTTGGCGCGTGCGTGACAGCGTCGCCGCCGCATGTCGGCCACCGGCGATCCACGCCGGGCAGGCCCGCCGCACCGCAGGCTCTTGGCCGGGGCAGCAGGCGCGCGCAGCGCCGTGGTTCGGGGGTGGGGATCAACATCGGTCGGGGTCCGCTGGACGCCGGCAGAAACATGGGACTCCGGTGCCGTGTCCGGCGACCGGAGCCGGTCTCCTGCCTGGGTAAACCTTTGGTCTGAGCTCGTTCTTGTTTGCTCTGCCGCTTCGGGCCCTGGGCCGCGCCGTCACGTGGGGGCGGCGCCCGCTTGGGGCTTCGAGGCGTTGCATCACCATTTGTCGTCGGGCCTTTCGGGCCCAACCACCTCGTGTCGGCTGGGTGCGATGCTTCGGAGACTAAACTCTGAAAAATCAAACACTTACAGCAGCAACGTGGTGCGACGCATTATAGGGGCCAATCCGGTCCCACCGGCCGGGGTCAAAACCCCGGCATCCGCCCCGGCTTTGGCGGTGCGGCGCGTCCTGATCGACGAGGCGTCCGAAGGCCAGCGGCTGGACAACTTCCTCGTCAAGCTGCTCAAGGGCGTGCCCAAGACCCATGTCTACCGGGTGATCCGCTCGGGCGAGGTGCGGGTCAACAAGGGCCGGGCCGACGTCGACACCCGGCTGGCGCTGGGCGACGAGATCCGCGTGCCGCCGGTACGGGTGGCCGACCGCAGCGACGCGCCCTTGGCCCCGGCGCGCGAGTTTCCGGTGGTCTACGAGGACGAGTTCCTGATCGCGATCGACAAGCCGGCGGGCGTGGCGGTGCACGGCGGCAGCGGCGTCAGCTCGGGCGTGATCGAGCAGCTGCGCCAGGCCCGTCCGACCGCCAGGTTCCTCGAACTGGTGCATCGGCTCGACAAGGAGACCTCCGGGCTGCTGCTGATCGCGAAGAAGCGGTCGGCGCTGGTCGCGCTGCAGGACCAGCTGCGCCAGCGCGAAACCGGCAAGACCTACGCGGCGCTGGTGATCGGCGCGTGGCCGGCCTCCAAGAAGGTCATCGACGTCGCGCTGCACAAGTTCCTGACCGCCGAGGGCGAGCGCCGCGTCCACGCGGTCGCCGAGGACAGCATTGAGGCCAAGCGCTCGATCACGCTGGTGCGCGTCGCACAGACGTTTGCCGCCTACACGCTGCTCGACGTGACCATCAAGACCGGCCGCACCCACCAGATCCGCGTCCACCTGACGCATGAAGGCCACGCGATCGTCGGCGACGAGAAATACGGCGATTTCGCGCTGAACAAGGCGCTGGCGCGCGGCGAGGCGGTGAAGGGCGCCCGCTTCGACCGGATGTTCCTGCACGCCCGCAGACTCCGCTTCGCGCACCCGGGTTCGGGCGAGACGATCGAGCTCGAGGCGCCGCTGCCGGCAGAATGCGAGGCTTTGCTGAAGGCGCTGGCTTCCACATGAATTTTGACTTGGTCGTCTTCGACTGGGATGGCACGCTGTTCGATTCGACCGCGCTGATCGCCCGCTGCATCCAGGCCGCGTGCGCCGATGTCGGCGCTGCGGTGCCGAGCGACGAGCGCGCCAGCTACGTGATCGGCATGGGCCTGATCCAGGCGCTCGAATACGCCGCACCCGACCTGCCGCGCGAGCGCTACAAGGCGCTCGGCGAGCGTTACCGCCACCACTACTTTGCCCGCCAGCACGAGATCGTGTTCTTCGACGGCACGCTGGCGATGCTGCAGGCGTTGAAGGCGCGCGGCCAACTGCTCGCCGTAGCGACCGGCAAATCCCGCCGCGGCCTCGACGATGCGCTCAACACCTCGGCGCTGCGCGGCCTGTTCGACGCGACCCGCACCGCGGACGAGACCGCGTCCAAGCCCGACCCGCGCATGCTGGTCGAGCTGATGGACGAGTTCCAGGTCGCGCCGGCGCGCACGCTGATGGTCGGCGACACCACGCACGACCTGCAGCTGGCGCGCAATGCCGGTACCGCCAGCGTCGCGGTCAGCTTCGGCGCCCATGATCCGGCCACGTTCGACGGCCACGGCGCACGCCACGTCGCGCATTCGACGGCCGACCTGCACAACTGGCTGCTGCGCCATGGATGAGCCCACCGCCGCGCCCGCGACCGCGCGGCCCGAGCCGCTGCCGCTGTGCGCCTCTGGCGAACTGGTCGAGAAGGGCAACGCGTTCGTGTTCGACGTGCTGCATTTCCGCGAACCGGCGCGCGCCTTCGTGCTGCGCTTCGACGGGCGGATCGTGGCGTACCTGAACCGCTGCCTGCACGTGCCGACCGAGATGGATTGGCAGTACGGCGAGTTCCTCGACAGCGGCAAGGAGTTCATCATGTGTTCGATCCACGGCGCGGTCTACGAGCCGTTGACCGGCCGCTGCGCCGGCGGCCCGTGCGGCCGCGGCAAGCTGACGGTGATCGAGGTCATCGAGCGCGACGGCCAGGTCTATTGGTATCCTTCCCGCGACACCCAACCCGCCTTCGCCTGACCTTGCGGCGCGAGGCTCAAAGGCCCCCATGAGCACCCCAGAAGACCAACTGCCGCCCTTCGGTGCGGCCCCCGCACCCGTTGGCGCCACGCCCGTCGCCACCCCCTCGAGCCAGTGGGACGGTGTCGCCGAGCAGTTTGCGCGCGACATGCTGCGCGACCGCCGCGCCGACCGCCGCTGGCGCAACTTCTTCCGCCTGTCGTGGCTGCTGCTGGTGATGGCGATCGCCTACGCGCTGTTCGCGGCGCGCAACCACGCCGCCACGCCGACCGGCCCGCACACGGCGCTGATCGAGGTGCGCGGCGAGATCGCCGCCGGCGCCGAGGCCAGTGCCGAGAATCTGCTGCCCGGCATCAAGACCGCGTTCGAGGACGACGGCGCCAAGGCGATCGTGCTGCGCATCAACTCGCCGGGCGGCAGCCCGGTGCAGGCCGGCATCCTGTACGACGAGATCCGCCGGCTGAAGAAGCTGCACCCGACCAAGAAGGTCTACGCGGTCGTCGAGGAGACCTGCGCGTCCGGCGCGTACTACATCGCCGTCGCGGCCGACGAGATCTATGCCGACAAGGCCTCGATCGTCGGCTCGATCGGCGTGCTGATGGACAGCTTCGGCGCGACCGGGCTGATGGACAAGCTCGGCGTCGAGCGCCGCCTGATCACCGCCGGCGAGAACAAGGGCATCGGCGACCCGTTCTCGCCGCTGCAGCCCAAGCACCGCGCCTACCTCCAGGCGATGATCGACCAGATCCATCAGCAGTTCATCGCGGTCGTTCGGCAAGGGCGCGGGACGCGGCTGAAGGAGGGCCCCGACACTTTCAGCGGTCTGTTCTGGAACGGCGAGCAGGCGCTCAAGAACGGGCTGATCGACCACCTGGGCAACCTCGACTACGTCGCGCGCGACGTGATCAAGGCCGAGGAGGTGATCGACTACACGCCGAAGGAAAACGTCGCCGAACGGCTCGCCAAGAAGTTCGGCGCCGCGATCGGCTCCGGGGCCGTCAAGGCGATGCCGGGCGGCGTCACGGTGCGCTGACCCGAGAACGCGGCCGCCGCGCTCAGCGCGTGAACGCCGCGAATTCGCTGCGCAGCTGCGCCTGCGGTGGCTCCCAGCGCCCGACCCAGTCGGCGAATTCCAGCTCCGGCATCGGCCGGGCCATGTAGTAGCCCTGCGCCTCGTCGCACTCGAGCGCCCGCAGCAGCGCCCAGGTCTGGGCGTTCTCGACGCCCTCGGCCACGACCGACAGGCCGAGGTTGTGGGCCAGGTCGACGGTCGAGCGCACGATCTTGAGGTCGGCGCGGTCGTGCTCCATCGCCATCACGAAGCTCTTGTCGATCTTGAGTTCGTGCAACGGCAGGCGCTTCAGGTACGCGAGCGAGGAATAGCCGGTGCCGAAGTCGTCGATCGACAGGCGCAGGCCCATGTCGTGCAGGCGTTGCAGCGTCTGCAGTGCGCGCTGCGGGTCGTCCATGATCGCGCTCTCGGTGATCTCCATGCACAGCGTGCGCGGGTTCATCGCGTCGCGCGCCAGCATCTTCTCGAGCTTGGCGGGCAGGTCCTGGTCGAGCAGGTCGCGGGTCGACAGGTTGATCGCGAACTTCAGGTCCAGCCCCTGCGCGCGCAACTCGCCGCTGCGGGCGGCGCAGCGCTCGATCATCCAGCCGGTCAGCACGCGGATGAAGCCGGTCTGCTCGGCGAACGGGATAAAGCGCATCGGCGCGACCATGCCACGGGTCGGGTGCTGCCAGCGCACCAGCGCCTCGGCGCCGAGCACCGCGCCGCTGGCGAGCGACACCTTGGGCTGCAGGAACAGACGGAGTTGGTCGTGGTCGACTGCCGTGCGCAGTTCGCTCAGCAGCGACAGCGACTCCTGGCTCGCCGAATCCAGGCTCGGGTCGTAGACCTTCACGCCGGACTGGCGGTCCTTGGCCGCGTACATCGCGACCTCGGCGCGGCCGAGCAGCGTGTCCGGATCGTCGCCGTGCGCCGGGTAGATCGCGATGCCGACCCCGGCGCCGACGTCGACGGTCTGGTCGTCCAGCGTCAGCGGCAGTTCCAGCGCCTGCTGCAGGCGGTGGGCGATCGTGCAGGCGGTATCGGCATCGGTGTCGGGCAGGCACACGGCGAACTCGTCGCCCGACAGGCGTGCCACGCAGTCCGCATCGCGCAGCACGCCGCTCGACAGCCGCACCGCGATCTGGCGCAGCACCCGGTCGCCGAAGGCGTGGCCGAGCACGTCGTTGACATGCTTGAAGCGGTCGAGGTCGAGCATCAGCACCGCGCACGGCGCACCGCTCGCGCGGGCGCGGACGAGCAGGTCGCCGAGCAGGTTGCGGAACTGCTGCCGATTCGGCAGGCCGGTCAGCTCGTCCCAGTAGGCCAGCCGGCGGATCTGCGCCTCGCGCTGCTGCATGCCGATGCGCATCGCCTCGAACGATTGCGCGAGGTCGTGCACTTCGTCGCGGCTGGTCACGGTGACGGGGGTTGCGTAGTCGCCGGCCCCGAGCCGTTCGGCGCTGGCCGACAACTGCTTGATGGGGCCGGTGACGCGGCGCGCCGTGATCAGGCTGCCGACCCCGAACACCACCAGCCCGGCCAGCGTGATCGCGAGCAGCGTCAGCTGCAGGCGCCGGTAGGGCGCCACCGCCTCGTCGATCGAACGCATCACCACCGCAGCGACCTCGTGCGTGCCATTGCGCGCCAGCGGCACGATGTTCGCGCCAGTGGCCTCGCCTTCGATCTCGAAGCGCTGCGGCCCGGCGTCGGTGCGGATCAGCGCGCCCAAGGGTCGAAGCACGGCGCCGCGCTCGCCGATCGGTAGCACGTTCCAGGCGCCGTCCAGCGGCCGGGCGAGCAGCGCGATCTTCACCGACGACAGTTCCTCCACGTCGTGCAGCAGTTCGCCCGTCACCGCGAAGCCCATCGACACGTGGCCGATCAGCTGCGGCGCGCGTACCGGCACGGTGACGAGCTGGAACGGCCGCCCGTCGAGCACGCGCACGGTGCTGTGGCGGGGCTCGGCCATGCCGGCCCGCAGGTTGGCGCGCACCAGCGGCATCACCTCGGCGTCGTCCGGCCGGGTGGAGGCGATCAACTGCTGCTGACCGTCGGTGAACAGCGCCGCATTGGCGCCGATGCGCTGGCCCTGGTTGTCGAGCGCATCGAGGATCGTGGCGCGGTCGTTGCTGGCGATCGCCGAGCGGAAACCGTAGTCGGCCGCCAGCAGGCGCGCCGCCTCGGTCAGCTGCTGCTCGTTCTGCGCGAGCAGCCGGCGCAGCACGTTCTCGCCGGTCCGCAGCTCGGCGGCGATCTGCACACGCGCGTTCGCGTCGATCGTGTGGCGGATCGTGACAAAGCTGGCCAGTTGCACCAGCAGCAGCAGGCTCAGGAACAGCGCGACGATGCGCACGTCGAGACGTCGCGCGAGCGGTCGCAGCAGACGGCGCGCCGTGCGCGCGGCGAGTTGCCGCATCTCAGACACCGCTTTCCACCGGCACGGCGATCGTCGCGCGCTCGGCGCCGCTGCCGACGTGCACGGCCTGCTCGATCCAGGTGCCGAACTCGGTGAGCCCGGGGTGCCAGGCGCGCAGGCGGTGTTCGCCGGGCGGCAGCTCGATCTGGGCGACGCCCGCGGCGTCGGTCTTCGCGAAGTACGGCGTGTCCACGACCACGACCCACGCGCTCATGCGGTCGTGGATGTTGCAGCCCAGGGTGGCGATCCCGGGCTTGTCGAACACGACCGGCGCGGCCGGCGTGCCGGCGTACAGCTTCAGCTCGAACTTCTGGATCGGCGAGAACGAATAGACGTGATGGCGCACCGTGTCGAAGTTCGGGAACTGCACCGCGGTGCCGGTCTGGAAGACGATCAGCTGCGGCTGGAACTGGCGCTCGCGCTGCGCGATCTGCACCATCGTTCCCGGCGCTGCGGCGGCCCGCGTGCCCTTGACGACCACCGCCACGATCGCCGAGGCGAGCGGCTTGCCGTTGCTGCCGGTCACGATCACCGTGAGCGGGCCGGCTTGCGCGGCGGTCGTGAACAGGCACAGCACTGCGGCGGCGGGCGCGGCCCAATACCATCGGAACGGAGAGGTCGGCATGATCTGGCGCAATCGAAGGCAATGATTCGCCTGACTGTGCCCGCGATGGCGCCCCCGCGATGGCCGCAACTGCGGTCCTTTTGGCCCCCAGTTCGCCCGAACGCGGCTCGGACGGGTGAACGGATCAGGCGGTTTCGGCGGCGGGCCGCAGCATGCCCTTGGTCTCGATGAAGCGCACGACCTCGGCCAGCCCGGTGTTCGTCTTCAGGTTGCTCATCACGAACGGCCGGGCACCGCGCATGCGCTGCGTGTCGGCCGCCATCACGTCGAGGTTGGCGCCGACGTAGGGGGCCAGGTCGGTCTTGTTGATCACGAACAGGTCGCTCTTGGTGATGCCCGGGCCGCCCTTGCGCGGGATCTTCTCGCCGGCCGCGACGTCGATCACGTAGATCGTCAGGTCGCTCAGCTCGGGGCTGAACGTGGCGGCCAGGTTGTCGCCGCCGCTCTCGATGAAGACGATGTCGGCGTCGGGGAACTTCTCGAGCATGCGATCGACCGCCTCGAGGTTGATCGAGGCGTCCTCGCGGATCGCGGTGTGCGGGCAGCCGCCGGTCTCGACGCCCATGATCCGATCGGCTTCCAGCGCGCCGGCCACCGTGAGGAGGCGCTGGTCCTCCTTGGTGTAGATGTCGTTGGTGACGACAACCAGATCGTAGGTGTCGCGCATCGCCTTGCACAACATCTCGACCAGCGTGGTCTTGCCCGAACCGACCGGACCGCCGACGCCGACGCGCAACGGGGGGAGGCGGCGGGTGCGGTTCGCGATGTGGTGCAGGGCGGGGGAGTTCATGCGGTCGATTATGGTGGCGCGATGTCACCCGCGAAGTGGAGTTCGACGCCGCTGCCGGCCGGGTCTTCTTCGGCCTGATCCGCTTCGGTCAAGTGCGGGACGCTAACTCGTCCCAGCCGCGTCAAGCAGGTCGACATACGCGCCCGACACCAGCCGGCCCGGGTCGATCTGCAGCCGATGCAGCAGGTCGTGCGCGACGGCGACGCCGTCCTCCGCGTTCTCGCCGTCGCGCAGCACGACTTCGAGTTCGAGGAAATCGCCGAGCCCGTCGACCCGGTCGAGGTGCACCCTCGTGCGGCCCACCAGCAGCAGCGTGCGCTGCTTGACGACCCGGCCGCCGATCCCGAGCGCGCGCTCGAGGGTGGCGCGCAACGCATCGGGGTCGGCGACCGGCGTGATCGCGTAGTCGGAAGTCTTCGGGCCGGTCGCGTCCGGCCGCTCGTATGCGATCAGCTCGCCTCGCCCGTCGGCGAACACCCGCAGCTTGAGTCGGCCGCTCGCGCAGGCGAAGAACGTGTCGTCCTGCGCGATCGGCTCGGGCGGGCCGTCGGCGAGCGCGCGCGCGCGCGGCAGCACCGCCTCGACGCTGTCGATGCGGGCCTTGATCTCGACGTTCCGGGCCATCCTGTCGTGCCGTGGGTCAGGACCGAAACAGTCGCGAATACTGCATCTCGTGCTGCGCCGACAGGATCGCCAGCATCGGCGTGAACGCCTGGCGCTCACTGTCCAGCAGCGCCGTGGCGCGGTCGACGGCGCCGGGAATCGCGTCGACCAGCGTGGCCAGGATGCGCTGGCCGGCGCTCTGGCCGAGTGGCACGGCTTTCAAGGCGGCCTGCACCATGTTCTCGGCCCAGCCGAACGCGAAGCTCAGCAGCGCCTCGCGCAGCGGCGCGCCAGTCTGTTGCGCGGCCAGCGCGAAAGCGACCGGCCAGGTCGGCGCGGGTGCGAGCGCCCTCAGTTGCGCGACACGGTCGTCTTCGGCAGCGCCGCGGTTCTTCAGCCACTCGACCATCGAGCGGCCCATCTGCTCGGTCTGCTGGCGCAGTTCCGCGGTCTCACGGGTCGTGGTGACCCACGTGTTCAGCTCGACGATGTGCACGATGTCGCCACGCGCCCACGCCTTGAAGGCCTTCGCGACGACCGCGATGTCGCTGCGCGCCAGGTTCAACTGCAACTGGTCGCGCAGCCACGCGCCGGCTTGCGCCTCGCCGGTGACGAGGCCGGCCTCGACCGCCGCCTCGAGCGCCTCGGAATAACTGAAACCGCCGACCGGCAGGGCCGGCGAGGCCAGCCACATCAGCTGCAGCAGCGCGTGGGCTGAGGCAGACGGCGCGGGGCGCGCAGCGGTTCGGCGACGACGGGGCATCGGCCGGTCAGTGCCGGTGGCCGTGGTCGTGACCATGGTCGCAATCGGGGCCGTGGACGTGCGGCTTCGGCGCTGCCGCGGCAGCCGGCGCGTGCGCGTGGCCATGGCCGTGATCGGGGCCGTGACCCTCGTGCCCATGCGCATGCCCACCCGCCGCGTAAGCACCGCCCTCCGGCTCGAACGCCTCGTTCGCGTCGCGCACGTTCAGGTGCATCTGGCGCAGCATGTCGGCGAGCACGTGATCGGGTTCGAGCTTCAGGTGATCGGGCTTCAGTTCGAGCTGCACGTGGCGGTTGCCGAGGTGGTACGCGGCGCGCAGCAGGTCGAACGGCGACCCGTGCTCGGTGCACGCGGTCACCACCATCACCGGCTGCGGCGCCGCGGCGACGACGACCATCGAGCCGTCCTCGGCCACCAGCACGTCGCCGCCCCGCACCACCGTGCCGCGCGGCAGGAACACGCCGAGCGCACGGCCTTGCGAATCGGTCGCGTCGAAGCGGCTTTTCTGGCGCACGTCCCAGTCGAGCGCGACGGTGGCGGCGCGCTTGACCAGCACCGGTGCCAGGCCGCGGCCGCCGGCCAGGATCTTGTTGACGTGGAGCATGGGATTCAGCGTTCGAGTTCCGGACAGCCTCTAGTGTGACAGCGGCGTCCTGTGGCGGTCACGGAACGCATCGTTCCTGTTTGCGGGGGGTGGCGCGAGCATCCCCTGGGGGGTTCGCGCAGCCCACGTGCTCGCGGTGCGCCCGCTTCCTAAGCTTCGTCATGTCCTCGCTCTCGTGGCATGGGACATGGACATGTCCGAAACACCAATCAAAGGAAGAGCATGAAGAAATTTGCAGTCCTGGCAGTGTTCGCTGCCATCTCGGGTGGCGCCTACGCGCAGTCGTCGGTCACCTTGTTCGGCATCATCGACGAAGCCGCCCGCTACACCAAGAACGGCGACCTGAAGCTGAAGTCGCTGGTCAGCGGCGGCATCAACACGAGCCGCATCGGCCTGCGTGGCGTCGAGGACCTGGGCGACGGCCTGAAGGCCGGCTTCTGGATCGAGTCGGGCCTGAACGCCGACAGCGGCACCGCGGGCGACAGCGCCGGCCGCTTCTGGAACCGCCGTTCGACCGTCAGCCTGATGGGCAACTTCGGTGAAATCCGTCTCGGCCGCGACTTCACGCCGACCTACACCGGCTACAGCGACTACGACGCGTTCGGCGACAACGGCGTCGCCGCGTCGGGCAAGTTCGATTCCAGCCTGGGCACCGCGCGCGACACGGGCACCCGGGCCGACAACCAGATCATGTACCTGCTGCCGAGCAACATCGGCGGCGTGTACGGACGGTTCGCGGTCGCCGCAGGCGAGGGCACGGCCGGCAAGAAGTACTTCGGCGGTCGCGTCGGCTACGCCGCGGGCCCGCTCGACGTGTCGGTCGCCTACGGCCAGACCACGGTTGCGCCGCTGTTCGGCGAGGACAAGTTCAAGGTCGCGGATGTCGGCGCGTCGTACGACCTCGGCGTCGTGAAGCTGATGGGCTACTACACCCAGAACAAGTTCGCGAACCAGAAGCTCGCGACCTACAGCCTCGGCGCGATCGCTCCGATCGGCCTGGGCCAGCTGAAGGCGTCGTTCACGCACGCCAACGCCTCGGGGACGACCGCTCTGGGCACCAATGTCGATGCGAACGACGCGAACCAGTTCGCGGTCGGCTACATCTACAACCTGTCCAAGCGCACCGCCGTGTACGGCACCGCCGCGTACGTGAAGAACAAGGGTGCTGCCACGTTCAACGTGAACTCGGCCCTGGCCCTGGCCGGCGGCCAGAAGTCGACCGGCGCGGAAGTCGGCGTCCGCCACTCGTTCTGATCCGGCGATCTCGTCGCCCGGCCTGCCGGGCGATCGATCGCGAGGGCCGCATGCCGCAGGGCGTGCGGCCCTTTTCACGTGCTTGACATATTTAAGTAGTGTTCATTACGAAACTGTAATCCGACCGCCATCTTCGGGACAGCGCCCGATTTCTATCGTCTTGGCATCCCCATCGAGGACCGCCATGCGCCGCCAAGACATCCAGTTGCTCGCCCTCGCCCGCCAGGGCGACCCCGCTGCCCGCTGCGAAGCGGGCCGCCGCTACCTGCTCGGCACCGACGGCTTCGCGCAGCACATCGCGACGGGGCTGGATTACCTGAACCACCCTGCGGTGCGCGACCTGCCGCAGGCGGCGCGCATCGTCGCCGAGAGCCTCGCGCTCGAAGACCTTCTGCAGCTGCGGCAGGAAGGTGCGCTGGCGCAGGCCGCCGCCGCCGGCAGCGCGCCGGCACAGGTCAAGCTGGGCGTCTGGCTGTGCGTGCGCCACGGCCGCCTCGACGAGGGCGCGCGCTGGCTCGATCGCGCCGGTGCCGCCGGGCACGAGGCGGCGGTGCGCGCGATCGCGGCGCTGCGCCAGCCCGACGCCGACGACCCGATGACCGCGTTCCTTGCCACGCTGACGGATTCGGGCGACCTGAAGGGCGCGCTGGTCGCGACCATCGCCGCGCAACAGGCCTTGGCCGAGCGCGACCTCCCGCGCCTGGCGGCCAGCCTGCGCACTGCACTGGCACTCACGCCCACGACGACGCCCGAGCTCGCGGAACTGGTCGCGGCCGCGGTGCGGCTGGCCGAGCAGTCCGCGCATCCCATTCTCGGCATCGAGGCCGCCGCGATCGAGGCTGCACTCGATCACCGCACCAGCCGCGGCGACCGCGACGCCGCGTATGCGCTGGGCCGGGCGCTGTGCGGCATCCCGTGCGGCGTGCTCGAACCGGCCACGCTCGCGGCCGGCCCGAACATGCGCAAGGGCGTCGCGCTGCTGCTGCGGGCCGCCGATGCGGGCGTCGAGGCCGCGTGGCTCCACCTGTACCGGACGCATGGCGACCACAGCCTGTCGGTCGCGAACCCGCAGATGGCGCGCTTCTGCCTCGAGAAGGCCGCGTTCGGCGGCCAGGTGGAAGCGCAACGCAAGCTCGGCGCGCTGATGCTGCGCGTGGCCGACACGCTGGAGGATTCGGAGCAGGCGATCGAGTGGCTGCACCGTGCCGCCGCCGCGCAGGACGCGCATGCCGTCGGCCTGCTGCAGTCGCTGGTGCTGCCGCTCGAAGGGGACGATGCACAGGCCGACGCGGCGATCGCGCTGGTCCGCCGCGACGACCCGTGGCTCGCAGTGCGCATGCAGCTCGCGCGCCGCTTCGGCCTGACCAAGCTCGAGGCGCTGTGCGTCGATCCGGCCGACGGCCTGCGGCCGTGGGGCCTGGTGGTCGGCAAGAACCCGTTCATCGCGCAGATTCGCCTGTCCGCGCCGCGCGCGATTCCCGCGCTCGGCGACGCCGCGATGGAGGCTGCGCGCAGCGCCGCGTCGTTCTTCGGCCAGGCCAGCCGCGATGCGCAGGCGTTCGAGGGCGACCTGCGGCGCCGTTCGCTGCGCCAGCGCCGCGCGTTCGAGCGCCACGGGCTGGACGAGGCGATGTTCTTCGCCAACGCGACCTCGATGACGCTGGAGGCGCTCCGGCTCGGCCCGAAGTGGGCGTTCCGTGCCAGGGAGCCATTGCAGCTCGCACTGGCCGCGTAGCTCGCCGTCGGCGCCCGATCGCCGATACTGACGCCCCATGCAAGCCCTTCGGCCCCGCCACCCGCGGGGCCGCTGTCCATGCGCATCCTGATCGTCGAGGACGAACCGAAGACCGCCGCCTACGTCCGCAAGGGGCTGAGCGAGCACGCCTATGTGGTCGACGTGGCCGACAACGGCATCGAGGGGCTGCATCTCGCCACGTCGGGGAGCTACGACCTGATCCTGCTCGACGTGATGCTGCCCGGCGCCGACGGCTGGACCGTGCTGGAAGCGCTGCGCCGCCAGCGTCAGACGCCGGTGCTGTTCCTCAGCGCGCGCGACGCGGTGGCTGATCGCGTCAAGGGTCTGGAACTCGGCGCCGACGACTACCTGGTCAAGCCGTTCGCGTTCTCCGAGCTGCTGGCGCGCATCCGCACGCTGCTGCGGCGCGGCGCCGCGCAGGTCGAGCAGCACGCGCGCATCGCCGATCTGGAGCTCGACCGCGTGCGCCGCCGCGTCAGCCGCGGCGGCACGCGCATCGACCTGACGGCCAAGGAGTACGCGCTGCTCGACTACTTCGTCCGCCATGTCGGCGAAGTGGTCTCGCGCACGCTGATCGCCGAGCACGTCTGGGACATGAACTTCGACAGCGACACCAACGTCGTCGACGTCGCGGTGCGGCGCCTGCGCGCCAAGCTCGACGACCCGTTCGCGACCAAGCTGATCCAGACGATCCGCGGCGTCGGCTACGTATTTGAACCGCGCGATCCGCGTGACGAGGCACCTTGAAACTGCACTGCCTGCGCAGCCTGAAGCGCTCGCTGACGGCGCAGATCAGCCTGTCGATCGCGGTGATCTCGATCGTGCTGGTGGCCGGCAGCGGCCTGCTGATCAACCGGCTGGCGACGCGCGAACTGCGCGAGGGCAACGAACTGATCATGTTCGCGAACCTCGCGCTGTTGCGCGAGGACCTGGCCGCCGCCCGCTTCGACCTGACGCAGACGCCGCAGCGACTGGTCAAGCGCATCGATCTGCAGCTCGGCCACCTGCACATGGCGCTGCTGGACGCGCAACGCCACGTGATCGCGGCGTCCGAGCGCTTCGAGATCCCGCTGGCGGCGCTGCCAAAGAACCCGATGGCGGTCGACGACCTGCCGGCCGGCATCGAGCATGCCGACGTGCGCGCGCTCGGCAAGGCGCTGGGCCCGCTGACGACGGTGTGGACCTCGCCCGACCACCGCAGCTTCCGGCTTCTGTTCGCGCGCATCCCGGTGCCGGCTGGCTCGCTCGCGGGTGACGCCACGCGCACGCTGCTGGTGGTGTTCGCGTACGAGCTGACGCAAACGCGCGAGATCGTCAAGAACGAGCTGCAGATCTTCGTCGGCACGCTCCTGATCGGCGCGCTCGCGGCCGGCGCGCTCGGCGTGTGGATCGCGCGCCGCATCGTCGCCGGGCCGCGGCGCCTGGCGGCCGCCGCCAACCGGATCAGCGAGCGGCCGATGAGCGAACGGCTGTCGGTTGTCGATACGCCGACCGAACTGGTCGAGTCGACGCACGCGTTCAACCGCATGCTCGATCGACTGGAGGCCTCGTTCCGGCGCCTGTCCGAGTTCTCGTCGGACCTGGCGCACGATCTGCGCACGCCGATCAACAACCTGCTGGGCGAGGCGCAGGTCACGCTGGCCAAGCCGCGCAGCGCCGACGAGTACCGCGCGGTGCTGGAGTCGGCGGTCGAGGACTACGAGCGGATCTCGCGGCTGATCGAGAACATGCTGTTCCTGGCCCGTGCCGACGACCCGCACGCGGCGACCCACCGGCGCTGGATCGACCTGCAGCCGGTGCTGGAGCGCGGGCGGGGCTACTTCGAGATGCTGGCCGAGGAGCGCGGCGTGGCGCTGGAGCTGCGCATGCACGGCGTCGAGCCGGCGTGGCAGCAGGTGTGGGCCGACGAGACGATGCTGGTCCGCGCGCTCGGCAACCTGGTCTCGAACGCGCTGCGCTATGCGCCGCGCGGCAGCGCTGTCATCGTCGAGACCACGCCGCACGACGGCGGGGGCTGCACGCTGGAGGTCTCGAACGACGGGCCGCCGATCGCCGACGCGCACCTGGAGCGGGTGTTCGAGCGCAGTTTCCGGGTCGACGAGTCGCGATCCGGTTCGGCGGCAGGTTCGGGGCTGGGCCTGGCGATCGTCAAGTCGATCATGGAGCTGCACGGCGGCAGTGCCAGCGTGATCAGCGGGGCCGGCCGGCGCACCTTGTTCCGGCTCTGGTTTCCCGGGCCGAGACCGGTTCCATGACACAGCGGGGCCGGGGCGGCCGTCCTAGAATGGCCGACTTGGGATGCGGCTTGAGCCGAGGACAGTCGAGATGCAGGCGAACAAGGTCGAGGTGACGATCGAGGAAGTGAAGGACTCGAACCCGGGCTCCGCCGCGGGCGCGCCCAGCGTGGTGATCGAGACCGAATCCACCGTCGACGGGCGCGTGCGCGACGCCTCGATCGAGGTGCGGGATGCGGATGCGCCGGCCGTCGCGGCGGCGCTGCTGAACGCCGATTCGAGCGGGCCGTCGGTGATCAGCGCCGAGCTGCCGTTGGCGGTGCAGTGCCTGGCGGTCGGCGTGGTGCATGCGGCCAGCCCCGGGCAGGTGCGCCTGCACCTGCAGTTCGAGTCGGGGCAGGTGCTGCCGATCGAGATGTCGGGCGAAGCCGCCGCGGCCCTGTCGCGCACGCTGGCGATGCACACCACGAATCACTGAAGCCGACCGAGCGTCAATCCTGGCCGATCTCGGCCGGGGAACGCGTCGCCTGCGCGGCCCGCGCCAGGTCGAGCTCGAACCAGAACACGCTCCCCGTGCCTTTCTGGCTGGTCGCGCCGATGCGCCCGCCCATGGCTTCGACGAGTTGCTTGCACAGCGCCAGGCCCAGGCCGGTCCCGCCGTAATCCTGGGCGATGGTCTGGTCGGCCTGAACGAATTCCTGGAACAGGCGCTTCAGGGCGTCCTCGGAAATGCCGGTGCCGGTGTCGCACACCTCGAAGCGCAGCCGAGCCGAGCCGGCGGGCGCGCCGCCGAGCAGTCGCAGGCGAACGTCGACGCGCCCGGTTCGCGTGAACTTGAGCGCGTTGGACAGGAAGTTGACCAGCACCTGGCGGATGCGCAACGCGTCACCGACGACGTGCTCGGGCAGCCCGGGATCGAGCTGCGCCGTGACGGTCACCCCCTTGGCTTCCCCCTGCGCCACGTAAGCCGCGGTCGCCTGCGCCAACCAGGGTTCGAGCTCGAACGGCTGCGGGTTGAGCTGGAACTGGCCGCGTTCGATCTTGGCGAGATCGAGCACGTCGTCGATCAGCCGCTGCAGCGTGGAGGCCGAGTTGCTGATCGCCGAGGTGAAGCGGCGCTGCTTTTCGTCGAGGTTCGACATCAGCAGCAGCGAGCTCATCCCCATCACGCCGCCGATCGGGTTGCGCAGTTCGTGTACCACGTGCGCCAGGAACCGCGGCACCTGCGGGGGCGCAGCCCGCTGGGACTGGGCCTGTACTTCGCGCGCGATTGCCTCGAGACGGCGCTCGTCGACGGCCGACAACGGCGGCGCCTTGGCCGGATCGCGCTCGAGCTGCTCGGCGAGGTAGCGGGCGCGGGCCGACAGGTTCACCAGCGGCAGGCAGGTCTCGCGGGCGGCCATGGCCGCTTCGGCAGCGGCGGGCATGTCGCCCAGCGCCTCGCAGGACTCGCGCAGCAGGTCGAGCAGCTGGACGCGGTCGTAGGTGGAGCGGATGTGGATCAGGCTCCGGTCGCGCTCGGTCTCGGCCAGTGCCCGGGCCTCGGCGTGGCGCCGCTGCGCGCAGAGCATGCGCAGGCGCATCAGCGGCGCGATCGGGAAGCCGTCCTTCGCGAGTGTGAGGTAGCGCTCGGGCAGGGCGTCGAGCCAGGCCTGCGCCTCGTCGAGCCGTCCGACGCCCAGCAGCGCCAGTGTCAGCCGCGCGCGCTGCGGGTCCACCAGGTCCATCGCACCTTCCCGGCTGGTGTCTTCCGCGAAGACCTCGTATGCCTCCTGATGCCGGCCCAGCATGTCGAGCGCGACAACGGTCTGCGTCGTCGCCACCAAGGCGACCTCCGAAAGCGTCTCGGTGCGCCAGATGTCCCGTGCGCGATGCAGGTAGGGCAGACCCTTTTCGGGATCGAGTGTCTCCTGCGTGAGGAACGCGCCCAGGCAGATGCACGCGCTGGCGATCCACAGCGGCCGGCCGGCCTGTTCGGCCAGTTGCAACAAGCGAAAGCGCAGCCGCAGCGTGTCGTCGTAGTGCCCCAGCCACTGGTGCGCGAACGAGAGGTAGTACACCGACACGCTGCGCTCGAATGCCGGGCGCACGTCGGGCGAGAGCCGGTCCAGGCGCTGGCAGATCGCGATGGTCGCCATGTGGCGACCGTCGTACATGCAGGCCGACGCTTCGAGGTCGTCGAGCAGCCACAACGCGCGCGGCACGCCCAGCGTCGCGCAGAGCGCGCGGGCCGCGTCCACCTGCGCCATCACCTCGGCCTGCGGCACGGCGCTGACCAGGCCGAGCAAACGATAGAACTGGGCCAGGGCTTCGGTCTCGGCGTCGCCGGTTTCGCGGGCGCGTTGCGCGGCCTGCTCGGCGATGCGCGCCATCGGCGTGTCGCGCCCCAGGCCCCCGCTGCCGAGCAGACGCTCGGCCTGACGCAGCAACTCGCTCGCGGGCACCGTGCGCGAGATGTCGAGGTCGGAGTCGGAAGGGGGCATGTCTCGCAACATCCTGGCTGCGAAACATTCTGACGCGTTGTGCGCCTTCTGCGCAACGGATGGCCTGTTCCCCGCTAACTTTTCAACGAATAGCGATGCTGCGGGATTGCTGAACGAGTCAATGACGATTTACCGCAATCGTCAAGCGCGCCCGGCCCGGGCAGGAGTTCGCGCCGCCTGCCGGGCGCAGGCCAGATCCAGCTCGAACCAGAACAGGCTCCCCACGCCTTTCTGGCTGCTCGCGCCAATGTGCCCGCCCATCGCCTCGACGAGTTGCTTGCACAGCGCCAGGCCCAGGCCGGTGCCGCCGTAGTGCTCGGCGATCGTCTCGTCGGCCTGCACGAATTCCTGGAACAGGCGCTGCAGCGCCTCTTCGGAGATGCCGGTGCCGGTGTCGCGCACCTCGAAGCGCACCCGCACCGCATCGCGCGCAGCGCCGGCGAGCCGGCGCGCCTCCACGTCGACGCGCCCGGTGCGGGTGAACTTGAGCGCGTTCGACAGCAGGTTGACGAGCACCTGGCGGATCCGCAGCGCGTCGCCGACGACCCGCGCCGGCAGCCCGAAGTCGAGCCGCGTCGAGACGACCACGCCCTTGGCCTGGCCCTGCGCCACGTAGGCTGCGGTGGCCTGTTCCAGCCAGGGTTCGAGCGCGAACGGCTGCGGGTTGAGCTGGAACTGGCCGCGCTCGATCTTGGCGAGATCGAGCACGTCGTCGATCAGCCGCTCCAGCGTCGAGGCGGAATGGCTGATCGCCGAGGTGAAGCGGCGCTGCTTCTCGTCCAGGTCGGACATCAGCAGCAGCGAGCTCATGCCCATGACGCCACCGATCGGGTTGCGCAGCTCGTGGACCACCTGGGCCAGGAACCGTGGCACCCGCGGCGCGGCGGCCCGGGCCGACTGGGCCCGCACTTCGCGCGCGATCGCGTCGAGCCGGCGCTCGTCGACCGCGGAGAGCGGCGGCGCGTTGGCCGGGTCACGCTCGATCTGCACGGCCAGGTAGCGCGCGCGCGCCGAGCGGGTGACCAGCGGCAGGCAGGCCTCGCGTGCCGCCGTGGCGGCCTCCGCAGCCGCCGCCCGGTCGCCCAGGGCCTCGCACGCCTCGCGCAGGTGGTCGAACAGCTGCACGCGGTCACAGGTCGAATTCATGTGGATCGCGACCCGGTCGCGCTCGGCCTCGGCCAGTGCGCGCGCCTCGGCATAACGCCGCTGCGCGCACAGCAGCCGCAGCCGCATCAGAGGCGCGACCGGGAACCCGTCCTTGTCGGTCGTCCGGTACGCCGGCGTCAGCTGGTCCAGCCAGGCTTGCGCCTCGTCGAGCCGGCCGACGCCGATCAGCGCCAGCGTGAGCTGGGCGCGCTGGGAGGCGACCACGGCCATCGCTCCCGGCGCCGCGGTGTCTTCGGTGAAGACGTCGTAGGCCTCCTGGTGCCGGCCCAGCATGTTCAGCGCGACGATCGTCCGGGCCGTGACCATCAGCTTGATGACCGCCATCGGCTGGTCGCGCCAGAGTTGCCGGGCCCGCTGGAGATACGGCAGGCCCTGCTCGGGATCGAGCATCGTCTCGGTCAGGAACTCGCCGAGGCAGACGCACGCGCCCGCCAGCCAGATCGGCCGGCCGGCCTCCTCGGCGAGCTGCAGGAAACGGTACCGCAGCCGCATCGTGTCGTCGTGGTGGCCCAGCCATTCATGCGCGAACGACAGGTTGTAGGCCGCGAAGCTGCGCTCGAAGGCCGGCCTCGACTCGGGGGCCAGCCGCTCGAGCCGCTGGCAGATCGCGATGCCCTCCATGTGGCGACCGTGGTGGATCCGCACCCAGGCCTCCAGGTCGTCGAGCAGCCACAGCGCACGCGGCACGCCGAGCGGCTGGCAGTGACGGCGCGCGGCCTCGACCCGGTCCAGCATCTCGGCTTCCGGCAGCGCGAAGACCTGGTCCCACAGGCAGTAGTACTGGGCCAGTGCCTCGGTCTGCCGGTCCCCCGTCTCGCGGGCCCGCCGGACCGCCTGCTCGGCCAGCCGGGTCATCGGCGTCGCGCCGATGCCGCCGCTGCCGAGCCGGTTCTCGGCCTGGCGCAGCAACTCGCTGGCCGGGATCGTGTCGTCGAAAGCGTCGGGTGAGGGCATGTCTCGCGTGGCGTGGGCCAGCGGACGAGTTTGACGCTTCGACGCGCTTGGCGCGCCGCGCTGTCCGTCGCAATGCCAACTTTGCTACGGACGCTTCACACGCGGGCGCTCCTTAGAACAGGAAGTAGCGCTGCGCCATCGGCAGCTCGGTGGCCGGCTCGCAGGTCAGCAGCACGCCGTCGGCGCGCACCTCGTAGGTCTGCGCATCGACCTCGATCGTCGGTGTGCCGGCGTTGTGGATCATGTCCTGCTTGCCGATCGCGCGGGTGTTCTTCACTGCTTCGACGCGCCGGCGCAGGCCCAGTCGCTGCGCCACCCCACCCGCCACGGCGGCCTTCGACATGAAGGTGATGCAGGTGGTGTCCATCGCCGCGCCGAACGCGCCGAACATCGGGCGGTAGTGCACCGGCTGCGGGGTCGGGATGCTGGCGTTCGGGTCGCCCATCGCGGCCGCGGCGATCATGCCGCCCTTGATGATCAGGCTCGGCTTGACGCCGAAGAATGCCGGCTTCCAGACGACGAGATCGGCAAGCTTGCCGACCTCCACCGAGCCGACCACGTGCGAGATGCCCTGCGTGATCGCCGGGTTGATCGTGTACTTCGCGATGTAGCGCTTGACGCGGAAGTTGTCGTGGCGCGCGTTGTCTTCCGGCAGGCTGCCGCGCTGCGCCTTCATCTTGTGCGCGGCCTGCCAGGTGCGGATGATGACTTCGCCGACCCGGCCCATCGCCTGGCTGTCCGAGCTCATCATCGAGAACACGCCCAGGTCGTGCAGGATGTCCTCGGCGGCGATCGTCTCGCGCCGGATCCGGCTCTCGGCGAAGGCCAGGTCCTCGGCGATCGAGGCGTCGAGGTGGTGGCAGACCATCAGCATGTCGAGGTGCTCGTCGACAGTGTTGACGGTGTACGGCATCGTCGGGTTGGTCGACGACGGCAGCACGTTCGGCAGGCCGGCGACCTTGATGATGTCCGGCGCGTGGCCGCCGCCGGCGCCCTCGGTGTGGAAGGTCGCGATCGTGCGGCCCTTGAACGCGGCGACCGTGTCTTCGACGAAGCCCGACTCGTTCAGCGTGTCGGTGTGGATCGTGACCTGCACGTCGTGCCGGTCGGCCACGCTCAGGCAGTTGTCGATCGCGGCCGGTGTCGTGCCCCAGTCCTCGTGCAGCTTGAGGCCGTAGGCGCCGGCCTCGATCTGCTCTTCCAGCGCGCCGGGCAGCGAGGCGTTGCCTTTGCCCTGGAAGCCCAGGTTCATCGGGAAGCTCTCGGCCGAACGCAGCATCGAGTGGATGTGCCACGGCCCGGGCGTGCAGGTGGTCGCGAAGGTGCCGGTGGCCGGGCCGGTGCCGCCGCCCATCATCGTCGTCACGCCGCTCATCAGCGCCTCCTCGATCTGCTGCGGGCAGATGAAGTGGATGTGGGTGTCGATGCCGCCGGCGGTGATGATGTTCCCCTCGCCGGCGATGATCTCGGTGCCCGGCCCGATCACGATGTCGACGCCCGGCTGAACGTCGGGGTTGCCGGCCTTGCCGATGCCGGCAATCAGGCCGTTCTTGATCGCGATGTCGGCCTTGACGACGCCCCAGTGGTCGATGATCAGCGCGTTGGTGATCACGGTGTCGGCCACGTCCGCGGCGAGCCGCTGGCTCTGGCCCATGCCGTCGCGGATGGTCTTGCCGCCGCCGAACTTCACCTCTTCGCCGTAGCCGCCGGCTTGGAGGGTGAAGTCCTTTTCGACCTCGACGATCAGACCCGTGTCGGCCAGGCGCACGCGGTCACCGGTGGTCGGGCCGAACATTTCGGCGTAGGCGCGGCGGGTGATCTTGACCATGATGTCTGCTTCTCTCTTGGGCGGAGGTGGGTGTTGGCTACTTCTTGATCACGAAGAACACCAAGGGCACGTATCAAAGCGCCCCTTGAACCAACCCGCGAAACCCGTAAACCGCCCGAGCACCCGCGTAGTCCACCAGCTCCACCGTCCGCTGCTGCCCCGGCTCGAACCGCACCGCGGTGCCGGAGGCGATGTTCAGCCGCATGCCGCGCGCCGCGGCGCGGTCGAATCGCAGTGCGGCGTTGGTCTCGGCGAAGTGGTAGTGCGAGCCGACCTGGATCGGCCGGTCGCCGGTGTTCTCGATCACGAAGGTCGCAGTGCGCCGGCCCGGGTTCAGCGCGTGGTCGGGGCCGTCGGTCAACAGTTCGCCAGGGATCATGGTGCTGCGCGCCTCTACGCAATGGGTTGGTGCACGGTCACCAGTTTGGTGCCATCGGGGAAGGTGGCCTCCATCTGGATCTCGGGGATGAGTTCGGCCACGCCGTCCATGACGTCGGCGCGGGTCAGCACGGTCTTGCCCTCGCTCATCAGCGCGGCCACGCTCTTGCCGTCGCGCGCGCCTTCCATGATCGCGGCGCTGATCAGCGCCACCGCCTCGGGGTAGTTGAGCTTCAGTCCGCGCGCCTTGCGCCGCTCGGCCAGCAGCGCGGCGGTGAAGATCAGCAGCTTGTCCTTCTCGCGCGGGGTCAGTTCCATGGGGTGTGGCGGGTAGCAGGAGACGTGCCGGATGCTAGTGCAGGTCGGTGGCACAGGGCTTGCACCAAGACGGTTCATGAGCGCCTTGCTGACCCCGGCCGACGACGCCGCACGCCCGCGCGTGGGGCAGGGCGTGGCCGCGCCGCCGGGTGCGACCGCGGTGCAGCAGGTCATCAAGGTCCGGCGCGACTACAACGCCTGGGTCGCGCGCGAGACGATGGAGGATTACGCGCTGCGCTTCACGCCGCGCTCGTTCCGCAAGTGGTCGGCGCTGCGCGTGGCGAACACCGCGTTCGGTGCGGCCTCGTTCCTGGTGCTGGAGGCGGTCGGCGGCACGCTGCTGGTCGACTACGGCTTCGTCAACGCGTTCTGGGCGATCCTGGCGACCGGGCTGATCATCTTCCTCGCCGGCTGGCCGATCAGCGTCTGCGCGGCCCGCCACGGCGTCGACATGGACCTGCTGACGCGCGGCGCCGGTTTCGGCTACATCGGCTCGACGATCACCTCGCTGATCTACGCCAGCTTCACGTTCATCTTCTTCGCGCTCGAGGCGGCGATCATGGCGTACGCGATCGAGCTCGCGTTCGACATCCCGCCGGCCTGGGGCTACCTGCTCTGCTCGCTGGTCGTGATCCCGCTGGTCACGCACGGCGTCACGACGATCAGCCGGCTGCAGGTCTGGACCCAGCCGCTGTGGCTGCTGATGCTGATCGTGCCGCTCGCCTACGTGTTGCACCAGCACCCGGGGGTGCTCGCCGAGATCTGGCAGTACGGCGGCCAGGGCGCCGACGGCACGCCGCGCGCGCCCGGCTTCGACCTGCTGAAGTTCGGCGCCGCGATGACGGTGGGCATCGCCCTCATCACGCAGATGGGCGAACAGGCCGACTACCTGCGCTTCATGCCCGAGCCGTTGCCGAAACAGAAGGCGCGCTGGTGGGCCGGCGTGATCATCGGCGGCCCCGGCTGGGTCGTGCCGGGCGTGCTGAAGATGCTGGCGGGCTCGCTGCTCGCGTACCTGGCGATCGGCTACTCGGTGCCGCCCGACCGCGCCGTCGACCCGACGCAGATGTACCTGGTCGCGTACAACGCGGTGTTCTCGCAGTACGGCCTGGCGGTCGCCGCGACCGCGCTGTTCGTGTTCGTCTCGCAGCTCAAGATCAACGTCACGAACGCGTACGCCGGCTCGCTCGCGTGGTCCAACTTCTTCGCGCGGCTGACCCACAGCCACCCGGGCCGCGTGGTCTGGATGGTGTTCAACACCGCGATCGCGCTGATGCTGATGGAGCTCAACGTGTTCCAGGCGCTCGGCAAGGTGCTGGGGCTGTACTCGAACATCGCGATCAGCTGGATGATGGCCGTGGTCGCCGACCTGGTGATCAACAAGCCGATGGGCTGGTCGCCGAAGGGCATCGAGTTCAAGCGCGCGCACCTGTACGACGTCAACCCGGTCGGCGTGGGCGCGATGGGCGTGGCGTCGCTGCTGTCGATCGTCGCCTACCTCGGCGCGCTCGGGCCGCTGGCCCAGGCGTTCTCGGCGCTGATCGCGCTGGTCACCGCGCTGCTCGTCTCGCCGCTGATCGCCTGGTGGACGAAGGGCCGCTACTACCTGGCGCGCTCACCGTCACTCGCGACCGACGCCGGCAGCTACAAGCGCCTGACCCGTTGCGTGATCTGCGATCGCGACTACGAACGCGACGACCTCGCGCACTGCCCGGCCTACCAGGGCGACATCTGTTCGCTGTGCTGCACGCTGGACGCCCGCTGCAACGACCTGTGCAAGCCGCATGCGCGGCTGTCGGTGCAGTGGAACCAGCTGCTGCGCACGCTGCTGCCGCGCGCCGCGTGGCCCTACATCGAGACCGGCCTCGGGCACTACCTGCTGCTGATGGCCGTGGTGGTGCCGCTGCTGGGGGGCCTGTTCGCGACGCTCTACACCCAGGAGTTGCCGGCGCTGCTGGAGGCTGGCGGGGCCGGCGCGGCGGCGCTGCGGCTCGGCTTCGTCAAGGCGTTCGCGGCGCTGCTGCTGGTCAGCGGCATCGTCGCCTGGTGGCTGGTGCTAACCCACAAGAGCCGCCAGGTGGCGCAGGAGGAGTCGAACCGCCAGACCCAGGCGCTGAACGAGCAGACCCGGGTGCTGAACGAACAGGCGCAGACGCTGCGGCGCGAGATCGAATCGCACCGCCGCACCGATGCCGAACTGCAGCTCGCCAAGCGCAGCGCCGAGCTGGCCAACCAGGCCAAGAGCCGCTACATCACGACCGTGAGCCATGAGTTGCGCACGCCGCTGAACAGCATCCTCGGCTATGCGCAGTTGCTGGAGGAGGACGCGTCGGTGCCGCCGCACCGCCACCAGGCGGTCAAGGTGATCCGGCGCGGCGGCGAGCACCTGCTGTCGCTGATCGAGGGCACGCTGGACATCGCGCGCATCGAGGGCGGCAAGCTGCGGCTCGAGAACCGGCCGATGCGCTTTCGCGACTGCGTGCAGGAGACTTCGCGCATGTTCGAGCTGCAGGCGGCGGCCAAGGGCATCGAGTTCCGGCCCGTGCTGACCGAGCCGCTGCCCGAGGTGGTGCGCGCCGACGAGAAGCGGCTGCGCCAGATCCTGATCAACGTGCTCGGCAACGCGGTCAAGTTCACCCATGTCGGGCGGGTCGAGTTCCGCGTCGGCTATGCGCGCGAGATGGCGGTGTTCGAGATCGAGGACACCGGCCCGGGGATCGCCGCCGACGAGATCGAGCACGTGTTCGAGCCGTTCGCGCGCGGCTGGGAGGCGAGCGCCGCGGCCAGCGGCGGCACCGGGCTGGGCCTGACGATCGGCAAGATGCTGACCGACCTGATGGGCGGCGAGATGACGGTGCGCAGCGCGCCGGGGCAGGGCACCTTGTTCCGCATCCGGTTGTTCCTGCCGGAGGTGAGCGGCGTGCGGGTCGAGCGCGAGCTGCCGCGCATCGCGCGCACCGGGTACGCCGGCTGTCGGCGCCAGGTGCTCGTGGTCGACAACGAGGAGGTCGATCGCGACCTGCTCGCCAACCTGCTGGAGCCGCTCGGTTTCGAGATCCGCAAGGCCGCGTCGGGACAGGCCTGCCTCGACATCCTGCGCGACCACCGGCCCGACGCGATCCTGATGGACCTGGCGATGCCCGGCATCGACGGCTGGGCGACCGTGCGGGCCATCCGCGAGCAGCGGCTCAGCGAGGCACCGATCGCGATCGTCTCGGGCAACGCGTTCGACAAGGGGCTGGACAACGACGTCGGCATCGCGCCCGAGGATTTCGTGCTCAAGCCCGTGCGCGTCGGCGAGCTGCTGGACTGGCTGGGTGCGCGCCTGCAACTCGACTGGCACGAGGCGCCGTGGCGCGCGCCGGCGCTCTCTGCACCGCCGGCGCCGGCCGATCCCCGCACCCTGCCCGAGGCCGAGCACCTGCGTGCGCTCGACCAACTGGTGAGCCTCGGCTATTACCGCGGCATCGTCCGTAAGCTCGACGAGATCGAGGCCCGCGACACCGGCCGCACCGCTTTCACGCAACACCTGCGCGCGCTGGCGCAGCAGTTCCAGCTCGATGCGATGACGCGCGTGATCCGCCAGGCCCTCAACGACCAGCAGGCCCCGCATGAATGAACCCCTGCCCGACCGCAGCGAATCGGCCGTCGTGCTGATCGTCGACGACGTGCCGGACAACCTCTCGGTGCTGCACGACGCGCTCGACGAAGCCGGTTACACCGTGCTCGTCGCGACCAACGGCGACAGCGCGCTGCAGCGCGCCGTGCAGGCGCAGCCCGACGTGGTGCTGCTCGATGCGGTCATGCCGGGCATGGACGGCTTCGAAGTGGCGCGACGATTGAAGGCGCACCCGGTCACCGCGCCCATCCCGATCATCTTCATGACCGGCCTGACCGAGACCGAGCACGTGGTCGCGGCATTCGCGGCGGGTGGCGTCGACTACGTGACCAAGCCGATCCGCGCCCAGGAGGTGCTGGCGCGCATCAGCGTGCACATGAGCGGCGCGCGCGAGCGCCTGCACGAGAAGCAGCAGGCCACCCAGGCGCGCAACGCGCTCGACGCGTTCGGCCACGCGACGATGGCGATCCGCCTCGACGACGCGACCGGCGCGGTGCGCGCGGTCTGGCAGACGCCGCTGGCGCGTCAGCTGATGCACGACTACTTCGCCGCGCCGCCCGCGCAGATCCCGCGCCCCGTGCTCGACTGGTTGCGGGCAGAGTCGTCCGCGGCCAGCGACGGGCGCGAGCCACGTCCGCTGTCGGTCAACCGCCAGACCGATGCCGGCACCCGCCAGCTCGTGTTCGCGCTGCAGCAGCGCACCGGCGACGACGACCTGCTGATCGTGATGCGCGAGGTGTCCGACGCGGCCGTCGTCGACGCGATGGTGCAGGCGTTCAAGCTCACGCTGCGCGAGGCCGAGGTGCTCTACTGGGTCGCCAAGGGCAAGACCAACCGGGACATCGGGGACATCCTCGGCAGCAGTACCGCGACCGTCAAGAAGCACCTCGAGCGCGTCTACGTGAAGCTCGGCGTCGAGACCCGCACCGCCGCCGCCAACCTGGTGATGGGCCGGCTGCGCCAGCTCAACCTGGGCGTCGCCGCCTGAGCTCAGGCGGCCGGGACCGCCTCGGCCTGCAGCGCCTGCTGACGCTCGCGCAGCTGATCACCGAGGACGTTCAAGTCCAGCCCCGGCGCCGCCTTGGCTTTCGGGAACAGTTCGTCTCGCTCTTCCTTGACGTGGTGCTCGATGGCGACGTTCAACTCCGCCACCAGCGTGTCCATGGCCGGGTTCGCTTCGCCGAGCGCACGGATGTCCGCGATCAGCTGCTTGGCTTCCTGGTGCTCGGCGGCGGCTTCGTCCAATTCGTCCGCCTCGTCCGGGAGTGCCCGCCGCAGGGCGGGGTAGAAGATTTCTTCCTCGATCTGGGCATGGACGGTCAATTCATCGCAGATCTGGGTGGCGAGCGCGATGCGCCGCGCCTGGGAGGTCGGCGCATCGGGCGACATCGCCAGACGGGCGTACTCGACGAACAAGTGCTTGACGGCGATGTGGTCCGCGTCCAGCAGCTGGCACGCGTTCTTGGCGGGGTAGTCGGCCATGGTGGTTCCTGGTTGATTCGGGAGTCGGGTCACAGCAGCGGCGGGTCCATCTCGCGGCCGAAGTGACGGTGCATCGCCATGGCGTCCATGAAGGCGTCCATCGCGGCGGTGCCGGCGCCGGCTTCGGCCACGATCAGGCCCGTGCCGCCCTGGGCCAGGCTCTTGTCCAGGCTGATCGGCAGCCCGGCCTGCAGCAGCAGCCGGCGCGCTTCGCCGACCGCCAGGATCGGCTTGCAGTGGCGGAACTGGTCCTTGACGAACTCCATCGTGTGGCCGTCCTGGGCGAGCGCGGCGATCGCGGCGGCGCCGTCGGCGAGGATCAGCGCATCGAACAGGAAACCCGGTTCGTTTTCCATGGACGCATCGGCATCGAGCGCGTCGCCCGACGCGGCCGGGATCGGCCCGATTCGCGGTCCGACGATGCGCGCGACGGCGCCCCGTTCCAGCAGGCGGGCTTGCGCCTCGCGCACGAACTCGGCCTCCACGCCGGGTGCGACGACGATGGCGACCTTGCGGCCCGCGAGCGAGCCATCACCCGGGCGATGCAGAAGCGACAGCGCTGGCGACTTCAACACCTCGGGCGTCGCCACGTCGGGCAGCGCCTTGGGCAGCGGGTCGGGCAACGTCTCCATGCCCAAGCCCTTGGCGACCTTCTTCGCCAAGGCCTCGGAGGCATTGCGCAACATCGCGACGGTGCGTTCGCGGATCGCCGGAACGGTCACCTTCGAGAGCTCGAACCGGAACGCGTTGGCGATGTGATCCTGCTCCACCGGCGACTGGCTCTCGAAGAACAGCGTCGCCTGCGTGTAGTGGTCGGCGAACTTCTCGGGTTTCGCGCGGACCTTGCCCTGCGCTTCCTTCGACGAGATGCTCGCGGCCACCGACACGAACCCGTGCGCCGCACCGGCCTGGAACGGGCAGCCGCCCGCGAGCGAGTTGGGTTCGTACGACACGCGTCCGCGCGGGATCGCCTGGCGGTGCATGCCGTCGCGCTGGTTGTTGTGCACTGGCGCGAGCGGCGCGTTGATCGGAATCTCGTGGAAGTTGGGACCGCCCAGGCGGGAGATCTGCGTGTCCACGTACGAGTGGATGCGTCCGGCCAGCAGCGGATCGTTCGAGAAGTCCAGCCCCGGGACGATGTGCGCGGTGCAGAACGCCACCTGTTCGGTCTCGGCGAAGAAGTTGTCCGGGTTGCGGTTCAGCACCATGCGGCCGAGTGGGCGGATCGGCACCAGCTCTTCCGGCACGATCTTCGTCGCGTCGAGGATGTCGAAGCTGAATTCCTCGGCCTGCTCCTCGGTGAAGACCTGCACGCCCAGCTCGTACTCCGGGTAGGCGCCGGACTCGATGCGCTCGTAGAGATCGCGGCGGTGGTAGTCGGGGTCGGCGCCCCAGATCTTCACCGCCTCGTCCCAAACCAGCGAATGCGTGCCGGCCTTCGGCGTCCAGTGGAACTTGACGAACACCGACGTGCCCTGCTCGTTGACCATGCGGTAGCTGTGCACGCCGAAGCCCTGCATCGTGGCGTAGCTGCGCGGGATCGCGCGGTCGGACATCACCCACATCAGCATGTGCGTCGACTCCGGCATCAGCGAGACGAAGTCCCAGAACGTGTCGTGCGCGCTGGCGGCCTGCGGCATCTGGTGGTGCGGCTCCGGCTTGACGGCGTGGACCAGATCCGGGAACTTCATCGCGTCCTGGATGAAGAAGACCGGCATGTTGTTGCCCACCAGGTCCCAGTTGCCGGCGTCGGTGTAGAACTTGACCGCGAAGCCGCGCACGTCCCGCGCGGTGTCCTTCGAGCCGCGCTCGCCCGCGACGGTGGAGAAGCGGACGAACACCGGCGTGATCTTCCCGGCTTCCTGGAACGGGGCGGCCATCGTGAGGTCCGTGGCCGCGTCGTAGCTCTCGAAGAAGCCGTGCGCCGCGGACCCGCGCGCGTGGACGATGCGCTCCGGAATGCGCTCGTGGTCGAAGTGCGTGATCTTCTCGCGCAGGATGAAGTCTTCCAGCAGCGCGGGGCCGCGCACGCCGTACTTCAGCGAATTTTGGTTGTCGGCGATCTTGACGCCCTGGTTGGTCGTCAAGGTCTGGCCGGCCGAGTCAACCCGCACCCGATCGAGCGAATCGATCGTCGCGTTGACGCCCTCGGGCGCGACGCTGCCGACCTTGCCGGAGGTGTTGCTCTCGGACAAGGTGCTGCCGGTCGGCAGGCGTGACGCGGGCTCGACGGTCGTGCCCGCCTGGGGCGAGACGCCGTTGGCAAATCCGTGCTCGCCCGCCTTGGTCGGGTTGAACGCCATTCCGGCGGCAAGCTGCTCGGTCTGCGCGGCCTTGTTGACGGCGGCATCCGACGCGTCGGACGCAGTCACGCGCGACGGTCCGCTGTCGATCTGGCGGGCGGCCGACTTGGCCGCGACGGCCTTGCTCTTCGCCGGCGGCGTGGCGGGTTTGGTGGTCTTGGGCATCGGGGGGTTTCCGGGTTCGAGGGGAGGGCGACGTGCCAAGAACCACCTTAGTCACCGCCTTCACGCGCCGGTGTAGGACAACGACCGCGATCGCTTGTACGCCATCGGGCGTATTCCGCGTCGGCCCGAGTCTTCGTAACCTGCGTTTGACGCAATGCAGCATGGCCTTGCCGCTTGCGGGTCCCGACCCCGTCCAACCGAAACCTTCAGGAGCGTGAATCCATGAATACATCCCGCCGCCAAGCCGGCAAGACCCTCACGGCCGTCGCGCTGGGCGTTGCCGCCCTGGGCTTCAGCTCGCTCGCCAGCGCCGCCGACACGATCAAGGTCGGCGTGCTGCACTCGCTGTCCGGCACGATGGCCATCTCCGAGACGGTGTTGAAGGACACCGCGCTGATGGCGATCGACGAGATCAACGCCAAGGGCGGCCTGCTCGGGAAGAAGCTCGAGGCGGTCGTTGTCGATCCGGCCTCCAACTGGCCGCTGTTCGCCGAGAAGGCCAAGCAGCTGATCGGGCAGGACAAGGTCGTCGTGACCTTCGGCTGCTGGACCAGCGTGTCGCGCAAGTCGGTGCTGCCGGTCTACGAGGAGATGAACAGCCTGCTGTTCTACCCGGTGCAGTACGAGGGTGAGGAGCTCTCCAAGAACGTGTTCTACACCGGCGCGGCGCCGAACCAGCAGGCCATTCCCGCCGTCGAGTACCTGATGAGCAAGGCCGGCGGCGGCGCCAAGCGCTGGGTGCTGCTCGGCACCGACTACGTCTACCCGCGCACGACCAACAAGATCCTGCGCGCCTTCCTGCACAGCAAGGGCGTGAAGGACGAGGACATCGACGAGAAGTACACCCCGTTCGGCCACTCCGACTACCAGACCATCGTCGCCGACATCAAGAAGTTCGCAGCCGGCGGCAAGACCGCGGTGGTCTCGACCATCAACGGCGACTCGAACGTGCCGTTCTACAAGGAACTCGGCAACGCCGGCCTGAAGGCCAAGGACGTGCCGGTCGTCGCCTTCTCGGTCGGCGAAGAAGAACTGCGCGGCGTGGACACCAAGCCGCTCGTCGGCCACCTGGCGGCGTGGAACTACTTCATGTCGATCAAGAGCCCGGCCAACACCGCGTTCATCAAGAAGTGGAGCGACTACGCCAAGGCCAAGGGCATCGCCGGCCACAAGGACAAGCCGCTGACGAACGACCCGATGGAAGCCACCTACATCGGCATCAACATGTGGGCGCAGGCGGTCAAGAAGGCCGGCTCGACCGACACCGACAAGGTCATCGCGGCAATGGCCGGCCAGACCTTCCCGGCGCCGAGCGGCATCACCTCGAAGATGGACGAGAAGAACCACCACCTGCACAAGTCGGTGTTCATCGGCGAGATCAAGGCCGACGGCCAGTTCAACGTGGTCTGGAAGACCCCGGGCCCGGTCAAGGCCCAGCCGTGGAGCCCGTTCATCCCCGAGAACAAGGGCAAGAAGGACGAGCCTGCGCTGATGGCGAAGAAGTAAGGACCTCGTGATGACGCGTCGCCTGTTGCCGTGGTGGGGAGCCTTGCTGTGTGCCGTGCTGTGCGGCGGCCCGGCGCTGGCCCTCACGCCGCAGCAGGCGCGCGCGCTCGCGGTCGGCGAGACGGAGGACCGGATCGCGGCGTTGAACAAGGTGCTGGAGGGCGCGGACGAGAAGACCGTCGCGCTGATCCAGGCCCTGTCCGACGACGCGGTCAAGTTCACCGACACCGCCGTGTTCGTGGTCAAGGACGACAAGGGCCGTGACCCGGTCACCGGCGCCGAAGTGCCGGTGCCCGACACCGCCGAGGACGTCGTCAACAACAACCAGATGCGCGGCGAGCTCGATGCCGCGCTCGCGTCCATCAAGCTGTTCTCGGCCGACACCAAGGTGCGCGCCGAGGCGGTCAAGACGCTCGCCGGCGAGCCCGACGAGGCCAAGCTGCCGATCGTCGAGAAGGCCTACGCGGCCGAGCCGGTGCCCGCGATCAAGGCGGCGCTCGCCGCCGTGCGCTCGGCGATGCTGCTGGGCAGCGCGGACGCCGCCAAGCGCCTCGACGCCGCGAAGGCGCTCGGCGCCACCGGCACGCCCGCTACCAAGACGCTGCTGATCGAGCGCCAGAAGGTCGAGACCGACGCCGCCGTGAAGGGCGCGATCGTCGCGTCGCTGGACCAGATCGAAGGCCGCCTCGCGTGGGGCGAGCGGCTCGGCGTGATCTTCACCGGCATCAGCCTCGGCTCGATCCTGCTGCTGGTGGCGCTGGGCCTGGCGATCACCTACGGCCTGATGGGCGTGATCAACATGGCGCACGGCGAGCTGATGATGATCGGCGCCTACGCGACCTACGTGGTGCAGAACGTCTTCAAGACCTTCCTGCCCGGCGCGTTCGACTACTACGTGCTGCTGGCGATCCCGGCGTCGTTCCTCGCCGCGGCGCTGGTCGGCGCGGCGCTGGAGCGCAGCGTGATCCGCTGGCTGTACGGCCGCCCGCTCGAGACGCTGCTCGCGACTTGGGGCATCAGTCTCGTGCTGCAGCAGGGCGTGCGCTCGCTGTTCGGCGCGCAGAACGTGCCGGTCGAGAACCCGGCGTGGCTGTCGGGCGGGGTCGACGTGATGAGCAACCTGACGCTGCCGTTCAACCGCATCGCGATCATCGCGTTCGCGGTGCTGGTGCTGCTCGGCGTCTCCGCGATGATCGCGCGCACCCGCCTCGGCCTGTTCGTGCGCGGCGTGACCCAGAACCGCAAGATGGCGGCCTGCATGGGCGTGAACACCGCGCGCATCGACACCTACGCGTTTGCGCTCGGCTCGGGCATCGCCGGGCTGGCGGGCTGCGCGCTGTCGCAGGTCGGCAACGTGGGGCCGGACCTGGGGCAGGGCTACATCGTCGACTCGTTCATGGTCGTCGTGCTGGGCGGCGTCGGCCAGCTCGCCGGCACGGTCTACGCGGCCGTGGGCCTGGGCGTGCTGAACAAGCTGCTCGAAGGCTGGCAGGGCGCGGTGCTCGCGAAGATCATGGTGCTCGTCTTCATCGTGATCTTCATCCAGAAGCGGCCGCAGGGCATCTTCGCGATGAAGGGCCGGAGTGCCGAGGCATGAGCGCCGTGCTGTCCACTCCGATCCCCGTCGCCGGCCCGCCGCGCGGGCTGCTGACCGGCATGGCCTGGAGCGGCGTGCTGGCGGCGATCGTCGTCGTCGCGGTGCTGGTGCCGGTCTTGAACCTGGTGGTGCCGGCCGGCAATGCGTTCCACCTGTCCGAGTACGCGGTGCAGCTGATCGCCAAGATCATGTGCTACGCGATCTGCGCGCTGGCGATGGACCTGATCTGGGGCTACACCGGCATCCTGTCGCTCGGCCACGGCGTGTTCTTCGCGCTCGGCGGCTACGCGATGGGCATGTACCTGATGCGCCAGATCGGCCGCGACGGCCAGTACCGCATGGACATGCCGGACTTCATGGTCTTCCTGAACTGGAAGACGTTTCCGTGGACCTGGGCGCTCAGCGATTCGTTCATCGCGCAGATGCTGCTGGTGGTGCTGGTGCCGGGCGTGTTGGCCTTCGTGTTCGGGTACTTCGCGTTCCGCTCGCGGATCAAGGGCGTCTACTTCTCGATCATCACGCAGGCGATGACCTATGCGGCGATGCTGCTGTTCTTCCGCAACGAGACCGGCTTCGGCGGCAACAACGGCTTCACGGACTTCAAGCGCATCCTCGGCTTGCCGATCGCGACCCCGAGCATGCGGATGCTGCTGTTCGTGATCACCGGCATGACGCTGATCGTGTTCTTCCTGTTCGCAAGGGCGCTGGTGAACAGCAAGTTCGGCCGCGTGCTGCAGGCGATCCGCGACGCCGAGACCCGTGTGATGTTCACCGGCTACGACCCGCTGCGCTACAAGCTCGCGATCTGGGTGATCTCGGCGGTGATGTGCGGCATCGCCGGCGCGCTGTATGTGCCGCAGGTCGGCATCATCAATCCGGGCGAGATGTCGCCGGCGGCGTCGATCGAGATCGCGATCTGGGCGGCGGTGGGCGGGCGCGGCACGCTGATCGGGCCGATCGTCGGCGCGTTCTTCGTCAACGGCGCGAAGAGCTGGTTCACGCAGGCGTTCCCGGAGTTCTGGCTCTACTTCCTCGGGCTGCTGTTCATCCTCGTGACGATCTTCCTGCCGCAGGGGATCATCGGCCTGCTGCGCCGCAAGAAGGACAACGCATGACCCCCGAACTGATGGCCGCCGGTGCGCGCATCAAGGCGATCCACGAGGGCCGGCCGGTGCCCACCAGCACCGAGTCGGGCGGGCGCGAGACCAGCTACGGCCGCATCGCGACCGGCGAGCTCGATGTCACGCACGGGGCGATCCTTTACCTCGACGACATCACCGTGAGCTTCGACGGCTTCAAGGCGCTGAACGCGTTGAGCCTGTCGATCAGCGCCGGCGAGATGCGCTGCATCATCGGCCCGAACGGCGCCGGCAAGACGACGATGATGGACGTGATCACCGGCAAGACCCGGCCCGATCTGGGCAAGGCGTTCTTCGGCTCGACCATCGACCTGCTGCGCCTGCGCGAGAACGAGATCGCGTCGATCGGCATCGGCCGCAAGTTCCAGAAGCCGACCGTGTTCGAGTACCTGACGGTGTTCGAGAACCTCGAACTCGCGCTGAAGGCGGACCGCGGCGTGCGCGCGTCGATGTTCTTCCGCCTGAACGGCGAGCAGCTCGACCGCATCGGCGCGATTCTGACGCTGATCCACCTGAAGGACAGCGCGCAGCGCGTCGCCGGGTTGCTGTCGCACGGCCAGAAGCAGTGGCTCGAGATCGGCATGCTGCTGATGCAGGACCCGAAGCTGCTGCTGCTCGACGAGCCTGTCGCCGGGATGACGGACGAGGAGACGGAGCGGACGGCTGAGCTGTTTCTTTCTCTCGAAGGCAACCACTCGCTGGTCGTTGTCGAGCACGACATGAAGTTCATCGGCGAGCTGACGCAGAACGGTCGCAACGGGAAGAAGGTGACGGTGCTGCACGAGGGGAGCGTGCTGGCCGAGGGGTTGCTGTCGGAGGTTCAGGCGAACGAAAAGGTGGTCGAGGTGTACCTTGGGCGCTGAGCTGTCACGGTCGCGCGCGTCGCGGCAGGCGGCACCCGGCAGGGGCTCATTCGGTGGCGGTCGGCGCTGCGCGCCGACTGCGCTCCGGTGCTCGCTTCGGGGCCGTCCTCGCCAACTCACTGCGCTCACTTCGTTCGCTCCGTTCAGACAGGCGCTCGGAAGTCAGACAACAAGCGCGCTGCGCGCGCCGGCCCCGCAGCTGCGCTCCTCACCGCCACCCAAATCGCCCCTGCCGGGTGCCGCCTGCCGCGACTCCCACCACCTGAGCACTTCGCCTGAAACGCCCCGACGGTTGCAGCAAAGGCGCGCCCGGGTGGGCTGCGCAACGCCTGGGAGGCGTCGAGCAGCGCAGGGCGTGTGGCCGCGCGCGCAGCGCGCTTGTTGTCTGACTTCCGAGCGCCTGTCTGAACGAAGCGAACGCAGTTCGCGAAGTGAGTTGGCGAGGAGGCCACGCGCCCGAGCAGCGCAGAGCAGTCGCAGCGAAGCTGCGACCGCCTCCGTGGCGCTGCGCAGCCCACCCGGGCGCGCCTTTGCCGCTCCAACAGAACCGGGACAAGCAGCGTGCTGAAAGTCGAAGGCATCAACCAGTACTACGGCGGCTCGCACATCCTGCGCAACCTGAGCATGGAAGCGAAGGTCGGCGAGGTCACGGTGATCCTCGGCCGCAACGGCGTCGGCAAGACGACGCTGCTGAAAAGCATGATGGGCGTCGTGCCCGTGAAGACCGGAGCGATCAGCCTCGACGGCGCGCCGATCACCAAGGACACGCCCTACGAGCGCGTGCGCAAGGGCATCGGCTACGTGCCGCAGGGTCGCGAGATCTTCGGCCGGCTCACCGTGCAGGAGAACCTTCGCATGGGGCTGGCCTACAAGAGCGGCTCGACGCCGATCCCGGCCGAGCTGTTCGAGCTGTTCCCGGTGCTCAAGCAGATGATCAACCGGCGCGGCGGCGACCTGTCCGGCGGCCAGCAGCAACAACTGGCGATCGCTCGGGCGCTGGCCGCGGGGCCGAAGCTGTTGATCCTCGACGAGCCGACCGAGGGCATCCAGCCGTCGATCATCAAGGACATCGGCCGCGTGATCCGCATGCTCGCCGACCGCGGCATGAGCGGAGGGCAGAAGATGGCGATCGTGCTGGTCGAGCAGTTCTACGACTTCGCCGCCGAACTCGCCGACCAGTACATCGTGATGGAGCGCGGCGAGATCATCCAGCGCGGCCGCGGCGCCGACATGGAAGCCGAGGGCGTGCGCGCGCTGATGTCGATCTGAGCGCAGCGGCTCAGAACGCGATCTCGTAGCGGTAGCCGCGGAACGCGAGCACCGCGGCCTTGACCTTGATCTGGCTCAGCACCAGCTCCGGCCCGATGCGGTCGCCCTCGTGCAGCACCTGGCCGTTCACGATCAGGATGCGGTTGCCGGGCGTCGATGAGTACATCGAGCCGCCCACCGTGATCACCGGCAGCTGGCGGCGGATGTCGTCCGGCAGCTCGTTGACCGCATAGACGCGGTTGGCCGACGCCGCTGTCGCGGCGGCAGGTGCGGCCTGGGCTGCGCCCGTCTCCGCCGCTGCAGGGGTGGCCGGTGACGGCCTGGCCACCGCCGGCTTCGGTGCGCGCGCCACCGGCGCCGGGGCTGGCGCGGGTTTGGCCAGTGCCGGTGCGGGGCGTGCGGGTGCCGTCTGGGTGACTGCCGCCGGCGCAGGCACGGCGGCCATGGTCGTCGCGGATGAGGGCGCCGTGGGCGCAACCGCGCTCGGCGTCGGGGCCACGGCCGGACCCACCGGCGCCTGCGCTACCACCTCGCGCGGCGCGCCACGCAGCAGCGACCACGCCAGCGCGGCGAGCAGAACCAAGATCACGACGCCCGCGCCGATCCAGCCCCACGGCGTCGCGGCGGCACGCGCCGGTGCCGGCGCCGGACTGCCGAACGCCGGCTGCGCATGGATGCCCGGCACATGGCCGCGTTCGCGCTCGGCATCGGCCTTGCGCAGCGCATCGAGGATGTAGGACATGGCGAGTGATCCTCAGGGCGTCGGGGCGGCGCCGCGCAGGCGCGGTTCGTCGACGCCGGTCGCGCGGTTGAGCTGCATGAAGGTGGTCGGACCGGCGATGCCGTCGGCCTTGAGGCCCTGGGCGAGCTGGAAGGCGGAGACCTGCGACTTCCACTCCGAATCGCTGGCCGCGACCGGCAGGCCGTTGAGCGCCGCGAGCTGACGCGCGACGCCGGCGGCCGGCGCACCGGAACCGGCGTCGATCACCTTGCCGGTCATGCCGACCGGCACGCGCCAGAAGGTCGCGAAATCGCCGCGCCACAGGCTGGCTAGCGAAACCAGCTTGATCGTCTGGGCGGTCTCGCCGATGCGCAGCGTCGCGGTGTCGTTGCCCAGGCCGGTCAGCAGCGCATACACGGGGCGGTCGGCCTCGTCGCGCAGCGTCACGATGCCGGGGCGATCGAGCTGGCGGATCAGCGCGAGCGTGCTGTTCGCGCTGCGGAAGCACTGCAGCTGGCTGCGCTGCGCCACCGTGCACGGCTCGCCGTCCTCGAGCGTGACTTTCCAGGCGGGCGCCAGCTGCCGCCAGGCGTCGCGCTCGTCGCGCGTCAGGGTCTTGAATCGTTGCGGCAATTCCGCGGCGGTCAGGAACCCCTGGGCCGCGCCGTCAGCCGGCGCCGCGCTGGCGGCCGCGGAGGCGCCGGCCGCCGCGAGACGCGCCGCGGCAGAGGCGGCCGATGCGGACGGCGCGGCCGTGACGGCAGTCGACTCGCCGCGCGGCCAGCCGAAGGACACGACCAGCGCGATCACCGCCGCGCCGGCGCCGACCAGCGCGGCCGTGTTCCAGAACTGGCGCCGGTTCGCGGGCAGGTGGGCGCGCAGGCCGGCGCCGTCCCTGTCGAACACCTCGGCGGCGGCCTTGTCGACGATCGCGCGGTCGACCTGGCCCTTGCCGCTGGCGTACGCGCCCAACAGCGCGCGGTCGCACAGCAGGTTGATGCGCCGCGGCACGCCGCGCGAGAGTTCGTGGATGCGCTGCATCGACTTGGCGTCGAACGGCATCGCCACCGTCATGCCGGCGACCGACAGGCGGTGGCGGATGTAGCGCTCGGTCTCGTCCTCGGTCAGTGCGCCGAGGTGGTAGCGCGCGATCACGCGCTGCGCGAGCTGCTCGAGCTCCGGCTTGGCCAGCAGGTCGCGCAGTTCGGGCTGGCCGATCAGGATGATCTGCAGCAGCTTGCGCTCGTTGGTCTCGAGGTTGGTCAGCAGGCGCAGCTGCTCCAGCACCTCGGCCGAGAGCATCTGCGCCTCGTCGATGATCAGCACGTTGTTCTGCCCGACCGCATGGGTCTTGAGCAGGAACTCGTTGAGCGGATCGAGGTAGTCCTTGACGGTAGGTTCGCCGCCGTGCGCCGGCGCCGGCTTCGGGATGCCGAACTCCTCGCACACCGACTGCAGCAGCTCGGGCACCGTGAGCTTCGGGTTGAAGATGTAGGCGACGTTGGTGCGCCGCGGGATCTGTTCGAGGAAGCAGCGGCACACCGTGGTCTTGCCCGCGCCGATTTCGCCGCTCAGCAGGACGAAGCCGCCGCCGCCGTTCACGCCGTACAGCAGGTGCGCCAGCGCCTCGCGATGGCGCTCGCTCATGAACAGGTAGCGCGGGTCCGGCGCGATCGAGAACGGCTCGTGCTTCAGACCGAAAAAGGGCGCATACATGGGGGCCGAGAATACCGCGGGCACGGCGCCAGCGGCCCGGTCACAATCCCGACCAGTTGAAAACCGGAGTGCCTCGCCCCATGCTGACCGTCCACCACCTGAACAACTCGCGCTCGCAGCGCGTGCTGTGGCTGCTCGAGGAGCTCGGCGTGCCGTACGAGATCCAGAAGTACGAACGCGACGCGAAGACGATGCTCGCGCCACCGGCGCTGTTGAAGGTGCACCCGCTCGGCAAGTCGCCGGTGATCACCGACGGCGACGTGACCGTGGCCGAGACCGGCGCGATCGTCGAGTACCTGCTGGAGCGCTACGGCCAGGGCCGCCTGGTGCCCGCCGCCGACACGCCCGAGAAGCGGCGCTGGACCTACTGGCTGCATTTCGCCGAAGGGTCGGCGATGCCGCCGCTGCTGCTGAAGCTGATCTTCGAGCGCATCAAGGTCACGCCCATGCCGTTCTTCGTGAAGCCGATCGCGCGCGGCATCTCGGACAAGGTGCTGGCCGCGATGGTCGAGCCGAACCTGAAGCGCCAGCTCGATTTCATGGAGGCGGAACTCGGGCGCAGCGAGTGGTTCGCCGGCCCCGAGTTCAGCGCCGCCGACATGATGATGAGCTTCCCGGTCGAGGCGGCGGCGCAGCGCGCCGGGCTTGATTCAAGACGGCCGAAGCTGATGGCCTTCCTGAAGCGCATCCACGCGCGCCCCGCCTACAAGCAGGCGCTGGAGCGCGGCGGCCCCTACAGCTTCGCGAACGACTGAGGTCGGGGCGTCAGAGCGCGCCCATCCGGTCGCGCAGCACGCTGGCGCCGTCGCGCTGCACGGGTTCGGCGGCCGGGCGATGACGGATGTCGGCCTCGCGCTCGCGCATGATCTCGGCGATCGTGCGCTTCTTCGGCGCGTCGGCGTCGGCCTCGTCGGCCGCGGCCACCAGCGCGCTCGCCGGGGGCCGGCTCGTCGGAGCGACGGCCTTCACCACCGGGCATGGCGTGGAGCGGATCACCAGGCGCCCGTCGATGCGGCACGGCTGGGCGGCGTGTGCCGCCGCAGCGCTCCACAGCAGCAGCGCGAGCGCGCCGGGGACGACGTAAGAGGTGGGCTTGTCCATGCCTGGAAGTCTAGGGAGCGGCCGCGCGCGGCGGGGCGCGCCGTCCGGTAACAGAGTGCGCCGTTCGCGCACGAAATCACGACGCGTTCAGGTGCGCCAGACCCGCGGCGTCGTCGCCGGCAACTGCCAGGCCAGCTCGCGCCAGGCCGCGCGGATGCGGGTCAGCACCGTCATCGCCGGCTCGACCCGCGGCGCGAGCACGCGCAGCACGACGATGCCGTCGTGCACGGCGGTCGCGCCCGCACGTGCCGCGAGCGGATCGGCCGACGCGGCGGCGCGCGCGGCCTCGAGCAGCGCGTCGCGGCGCGGCGCGGCGAGCGCGCCGCCGGCGGCGAACCAGACCGTGCCGAGCACGCGTTGCCCGGCCCAGCCGAGCGGCGAGTCGAGCAGCAGCGAATCCGCCGCGTCGATCACGCCGCGTTCCAGCCAGCGCCCGGGCAGCGCGAGCGACTGCGTGAAGCGGCCGCGCACGAACGGCTGGTCGGCGTTGGGCAGGCCGAGCGCGAGCAGGTCCCAGCCGATCATCTCGGCACCCGGCGCGAGATCGAAGCGCATCAGGTTCTCGGCGATGCAGCCGCTGTAGGCGATGGTCTCGAGCGGCAGCCACTCGAGGCGGGCGCCGGCTGCCACGGTGGCGTGCAAGGTCTGGGTCGACGGAGCGCCGGTGCTGCGGTAGAAGCGGGTCGCACCGGGTGTCGTGATCAGCGCGTGCGCGTCGTCGCCCAGGGTCACGGTGATGGTCAGTGCATCGCCTCCCACCAGCCCGCCGGGCGGGTGGACGAGCACGTTGTGGCAGATCGAATCGCCTTCCGGATACAGGCTCGCGAGCACGCGCAGCGGGCCGTCGTGGCGGTCGTGGAGCACGGTGCGCGGCGCGCCCCGCAGTTCGTCGCGCCGATAGGCCAGCGTCAGCGCGCCTTGCCAGTGCGGCATCAGGCAGCCGCGTCGCGCTGCCAGAACGTGACGTGCAGCGCGGCGATCTCGGCCTCGACTTCGGGCACCGGGCCCCAGACGCGGATGTCCTTCTGGCCGGCGGCGAACACGGCGCGGCAGGGCAGGTCGAGCGTGGCGTTCTCGGGGTGGTTGCCGGTGAAGTCGAGCAGGCGGCGCTCGTCCATGCCGTAGACCAGCCGTCCGATGTGCGCCCAATACTGCGTGCCGGCGCACATGCAACACGGCTCGACGGTCGTGTAGAGCGTGCAGCCCCACAGCTCCTCGGTCGTGAAGGCCTTCGAGGCCATGCGTGCGAGCACCGCCTCGGCGTGGTTGACGGAGTCGACGTTGCCCTGTTCGCTGAGCACCGTCTCGTGGTCGGGGCCGACCAGCACGGCGCCGAACGGGTGGTGGCCGTTCTCCAGCGCGCGGCGGGCGATCGCGTTCGCGGTGCGCAGGTGACGTTGCATCTGCTGCGGCGTGGGGTCGATGCCCGGGGGAGCCGGTCGGGTGGGGTTCACGGGTGGGGGCGGGGGCTGGCGAAACCTCAAGTCTGCATCAGGAATGCGCGCCCCGGTGCGCCCAGGCGGTGGTGCGCTTCTCGATCACCGCGAACAGCTCGTACATCGCCATCGCCATCGCGCCGACGACGACCAGGCCGGCGAACGCGAGCCCCATCTGCATCGACGAGCCGGCCGAGATCAGCAGGTAGCCGATGCCCTCGTTCGCTGCCGTCATCTCCGACACGGTGGTGCCGACGAACGCGAGCGTGATCGCGACCTTCAGCGACGCGAAGAAGTACGGCATCGAGCGCGGCAGGCCGACCTTGACCAGCACGTCCCAGCGCCGCGCGCCGAGCACGCGCAGCACGTCTTCGAGCTCGGGTTCGAGCGTCGCCAGGCCGGTCGCGATGTTGACCGTGATCGGGAAGAACGAGATCAGGAACGCGGTCAGCACCGCCGGGCCGACACCGATGCCGAACCACACCACCAGGATCGGCACGAACGCCGCCTTGGGCAGCGCGTTGAAGCCGGTCATCAGGGGGTACATCGCCGCATAGGCCATGCGCGAGCTGCCGATCACGAAGCCCAGCAGCACGCCGACGACGATCGAGATCCCGAACCCGACCATCGTGACCCAGAACGTGCGCCACGCGTGGGCCGCGATCAGCGGGCCCTGCTCGATGATCTTCGCGATGATGGCGCTGGGGGCCGGGAAGATGAATTCGGAGATCGCGAAGCCGCGGCAGATCGCCTCCCACAGGATCAGCACGATGACGAGCAGCACCCAGGGGGCGATGCGTTCTTGTTGTTGTCTCGTCATGTGGTCTGCCTTCTCGACTTTGTGGCGGCAAAGGCGCGCGCGGGTGGGCTGCTCCGCGCCACGGAGGCGGTCGCCGCTGCGCGGCGACTGCTCTGCGCTGCTCGACGCCTCCCAGGCGCTCCACAGCCCACCCGCTCGGGCCTTTGCGGCAACCGAGGTGGCGTCTCGTTGGAAAGGCCTCGGTGGTGGCCCTCGCGGCAGGCGGTACCCGGGAGGGGCGATTTGTGGGGCGGTGAGGAGCGGAGCTTCGAGGTCGGCGCGCGCAGCGCGCTTCGTTGTCTGACTCGCCGCGGTTGTTTGGGCGCAGTGAGCGAAGCGAACGGAGGGAGTTCTGCGGCGCGACCTCGAAGTGAGCACCGCAGCGGAGTCGTCGCGAAGCGGCGACCGCCCCACCATGAGCCCCTGACGGGTGCCGCCTGCCGCGACGCGCCGAGCTCGATCACGACGCCAACTCCGGCGTCACCCCAGTCAACGGCTTGCGAATCGCCCCGATGTGCTCGCGCAGCTCGAGCACGATGTCGGTGAACTCCTTCGTGTAGGTCAGTTCGAGCTCACGAGGCCGCGGCAGTTCGATCGCACGCTTCGCGACGATGCGCCCCGGCGACCGGCTCATCACATAGACGGTGTCGGCCAGGAACACCGCTTCCCGCAGGTCGTGCGTCACCAGGATCACGTTGAACTGCTGCACCGCCTGCAGGTCGCGAAGGATGCACCACAGCTCCTCGCGGGTGAAGGCGTCGAGCGCTCCGAACGGCTCGTCGAGCAGCAGCATCTTCGGCTCGTGGATCAGCGCGCGGCAGATCGACGCGCGCTGCTGCATGCCGCCCGAGAGCTCCCATGGGAACTTGTCTTCGTAGCCGCCGAGGCCGACGCTCTGCAGCAGCTTGCGGCCCTTCTCCTCGTACTCGGCGCGCTTTTCGCGGAACGACGAGCGGTAGGGCTCGACGATCTCCAGCGGCAGCAGCACGTTGCCCAGCGTCGTGCGCCACGGCAGCAGCGACGACGACTGGAACGCCATGCCGGTGATCTTCAGCGGGCCGCTGACCTCGCGGCCGTCGATCAGGATCTGGCCCTTGGACGGCATCTTCAGCCCGGTCGCGAGCTTCATGAAGGTCGACTTGCCGCAGCCCGACGGCCCGACGATCGCGATGAACTCGCCGCGCTCCACGCTCAGCGAGATGTCCTCGACCGCGAACTGTCGCTTCGCGAGCAGCTCCTCGTTGTAGGCCAGCCAGACTCCGGAGAAATCGACGAACGCCGCCATCGCCGCGCTTACTTCTTCGCGACCTTGAAGATGTCCCGGTCCGCGGCAGGCGGCAGGAACGAACCGTTCCAGATCGTCGCGCTGTCGACCCGTGCCTTGGTCGCGAACGCGTCGGACACTTGGCTGCCCATCAGGCTCAGCCGCGGTGCCGAGATGTTGCCGAAGCCCTCGGCCTTGGCGTTCGGCGTCAGCACGGTCGCATCGAGCGCGAGCTTGAGGCGGCGCTCCTCGAGCGCGGCGTCGACCAGGCCGTCGCGCGCCTTCACGGTGGCGACCGCCGCTTTCGGGTCGGCGATCACGTCTTTCATGCCCTTGGTGAATGCGCGCAGGAAGGCGCGCACGGCCTCCGGGTTCTTCTTGAGAAAGGCGTCGGAAACGATGATCGCGTTGCCGTAGAGCTTCACGCCGTAGCTCGGGTAGGGCAGCACCACGATGTCGTCGGTCTTGACGCCGCGCGCCTCGAGGTTGAGCAGCGAGGTGAACGAGAAGCCCGTGATCGCGTCGATGTCGCCGCGCACCAGCATCGTCTCGCGCAGGCTCGGGTCCATCGCCGTCCAGGTCACGTCGGTCACGCTGTTGGCCTTGGCGAAGATCGGCCAGGCCTTGCGGCCGGCGTCGAACACCGGCGCGCCTAGCTTCCTGCCCTTCAGGTCGGCCGGGGTCTTGATGCCGGACTTCTTCAGCGCCAGCACCGCGGCCGGCGTGTCGTTGTAGACCATCATCACCGCGACCGGCTTCGGCGCGGTCGGGTTGTTGGCCTGGAACTCCATCAGCGCAGCCAGGTCGGCGAAGCCCATGTCGTAGGCGCCGGAGGCGACGCGCGTCACCGTGCCGCCCGAGCCGTTGCCGGCGTCGACCGTCACGGCCAGCTTCTCGGCCTTGAAGTAGCCCTTGGCCTCCGGCACCAGGAACAGCGCGGCCGGGCCCTCGAAACGCCAGTCGAGCTGGAACTTGACGGGCACGTCCTGCGCGCGGGCGGGCAGGGCGGCGAGCGTGAGCGCGAACGCGAGGGCGGCGAAAACGGCGCGGCGGGGTGAGGTGGTGATGAGGTTCAAGCGGGCTCCAGCGGGTGAATCGGGCAACGGCAGGGGACCATGCAAATTCTGTGCGCACCCGGAAGGTGCGCGTCCCGAGACGAACCCGCAGCCCGCGCCACCCCCCGGCTTCGGGGGGAGCGGCGGGCCGGCCCCGATGGCGGCGCCGGGAGCGCGTGCTAATTTGGGCCGACAACCACAACCCCTCGTCAGGAGACCCATGAACCGCTCTTCCTTCCGCAGGCTGGTCACCGCCGGCGCCCTCGCCCTGGCGACGCTGGCGAGCCTGCCGGCACACGCCGGCCCCTTCGGTGCGCTCTACGTGTTCGGCGACAGCCTGTCCGACGACGGCAACAACGCCCTCGCGATCGGCACCAACGCCGCGCAGGCGATCCCGAACAACGGCTATGTGCCGGCGCAGCCCTATGCCTCGGGTACCTACAGCAACGGCGCGGTCTGGGCCAACTACTACGCCAACCTGCTGGGCGTGCCGCTGACGGCGTCGCTGGCGGGCGGCGGTGACTACGCCTTCGGCGGCGCGACGACCGGCCCGGACCCGAGCGGCTTCCCGTACAGCCTGCGCACCCAGACTTCGCAGTACCTGGCGACCAGCGGCGGCACCGCGCAGGCCGACGCGCTGTACGTCGTCGCCGGCGGCGGCAACAACGCGCGCGCGGCGCTGACCGCGATCGGCGGCGGCGCGGACGCGGCGACGACCATCGCCGCGGCGGCGGCCGGCTTCGCGAACGACATCGGCCTCATCGTCGACCAGCTGCAGGCGGCCGGCGCGCAGCACATCGTCGTCTGGAACGCCCCGAACCTCGGCCTGGCGCCGGCGGTGGTGGCCGGCGGCGGCGCCTCGCTCGGGTCGTTCCTCGCAGGCGCGATGAACGGTGCGCTCGCGGCGCGGCTGAATGGCGAAGTCGGCGTGAGCACTTTCGACCTGTTCGGACTGGGTGGCCAACTGGCGGCGAACCCGGGGGCGTTCGGCCTGGCGAACGTCACCGATGCCTGCGGCGCGGTCGCCGGCGCCGACTGCAGCACGTACGCCTACTGGGACGGCATCCACCCGACGACCGCCGCCCACCTGGCGATCGCCAATGCGATGTTCGCCGCCACCGTGCCGGTGCCGGAGCCCGAGACGTATGCGCTGATGGCCATCGGCCTGGTGGCGGTCGGCTGGGGCGCGCGCCGCCGCGCGAAGGTGTCGACGGTCGCCTGAGCCGTCAGCGGCTCGAAAGCAGATCGAACAGCGTGCGCGCGACCACCTTGGTCGCGCGCCGCAGGTCCTCGAGCACCAGATGCTCGTCGGCGCGCTTCGCGTTCGACTCGAACACGGTGCGCGGCCCGGCGCCGTAGATCGCCGCCGGGATCCCCTGCTCGCAGTACAGCCGCACGTCGGTGTAGAGCGGCGTGCCCGAGGTCGGGATCGGCTCGCCGAACACCGCCTCGCCGTGCTTCTGCAAGGCCGCGACCAGCGGCTCGTTGCCGGGCAGCGGGCGCATCGAATTCGCGAGCAGCAGGCGCTTGATCTCGACGCTGATGCCCGGCTGCGCCGCGGCGGCGTCGGCGATCACCTGGCGGATCGTCGCCTCGACCTCGGCCGGATTCTCCTCGGGGATCATCCGCCGATCGAGCCTGAGCACGACCTTGCCCGGCACGACGTTGGTGTTGGTGCCGCCCTCGATCCGGCCGACGTTCAGGTACGGGTGGGTGATGCCCTCCACCTTCGACGTGACCTGCCGGTAGAGCGTGTTCTGGTGGTACAGCGCGTTCAGGATCGCGACCGCGCCCTGCAGCGCGTCGACGCCGGTGTGGGGGATCGCGGCATGCGCCATCCTGCCGTGCACCGTCACCTCCATCTGCAGGCAGCCGTTGTGCGCCGTGACCACCTGGTAGGCGAAGCCCGCCGCGAGCAGCAGGTCGGGCTTCGTCAGCTTGTTGCGCAGCAGCCAGCCGGGGCCGAGCTCGCCGCCGAATTCCTCGTCGTAGGTGAAATGCAGCTCGACCGCGCCCTTGAGCGGCGCATGCAGCGATTCGAGCGCGCGCACCGCGAAGGTGTAGGTCGCGAAATCGCTCTTGCTGACGGCCGAGGCGCGGCCGTAGAGCTTGCCGTCGACGATCTCGCCGCTGTAGGGGCCGTGGGTCCAGCCTTCGCCGGGCGGCACGACATCGCCGTGCGCGTTCAGCGCCACGGTGCGGCCGCCGCCCGCGTAGGGGCGGCGCACGATCAGGTTGGTCAGCGAGGTCAGGCCGTACGCTTGCACATCCGCCGCGGGCACGGGGTAGGCCTCGGCCTGGAAACCGAAGCCCTTCAGCAGTTCCGCGGTGCGCTCGGCATGCGGTGCATTGTTGCCGGGCGGCGTGTCGGTCGGCACCTGCACCAGGGCCTGCAGGAATTTCACCTCGTCGTCGAAATGCGCGTCGATCCACGCGTCGAGTTGTTCGTACATGTCGTTCATCCTTCGGTCAGCTGCTGCATCAGGTGCGCGAACGCCTCGACCGCCAGCTGCATGTCGTCGTTGGTGCTCGATTCGAGCGGGTTGTGGCTGATGCCGGCGTTCTGGCCGCGCACGAACAGCATCGCCTGCGGCATCGCCTCGTGCAGCTTCATCGCGTCGTGGCCGGCGCCGCTGGGCATGAGGAAGACCGGGAGCCCGGCGGCCTCGACCGCGCGTTCCCAGCGCCGCTGCCAGGACGGGTCGCTGGGGGCGGCGGCGGCCCGCATCGTCTCCTCGATCGAATACGAGAGGCCACGCCGGTCGCAGATCGCCCGCAGCGCGGCCAGCGTGTCGTCGGCGCAGGCGTCCCGCACCTCGTTGGTGGTGGCGCGGATGTCGAGCGTGAACTGGCAGCGTCCGGGCACGACGTTGGTCGAGCCGTTCGGCACGGTCAGGATGCCCATCGTGCCGACCAGGTTCGGTTGCTCGGCCGCGCGCCGTTCCAGGAACAGCGCGAGCTCGGCGACCGCGGTGGCGGCGTCGCGGCGGGAGTCCATCGGCGTGGTGCCGGCGTGGCTCGCCATCCCGATCACCTCGCCGAGGTAACGCACGCTGCCGTTGATCGAGGTGACGACGCCCAGCGGCAGGTCGAGCGCATTCAGCACCGGGCCCTGCTCGATGTGGACTTCGACGAAGCCCTGGTAGCGCGCCGGGTCGCGCTGCAGCGCGCGGATCGCGGGCAGGGTGGCGGGCAGGCCGGCGTGGCGCATCGCGTCGCGCATCGAGATGCCGTCGGCGTCGAGCTGGTCGAGCCAGGCCGGGTTGAAGTGGCCGGTGAGCGCGCCGGAGCCGAGGAAGGTCGCCTTGTAGCGTTGGCCTTCCTCCTCCGCGAAACCGACGACCTCGAGCCCGTACGGCAGGCGCTTGCCGGCCCGGTGCAGTTCGCGCACGCAGATCATCGGCACGAAGATGCCGAGGCGCCCGTCGTACTTGCCGCCGTTGCGCACGGTGTCGTAGTGCGAGCCGGTCAGCAGGCGCGGGCGTTTGCGGTCGGTGCCGTGGTAGACACCGACGACGTTGCCGACCGCGTCGATCGTCACCTCGTCGAAGCCGCACTCGCGCATCCACGCCTGCAGTTGCGCGGCGCAGGAGCGGTGCGCGTCGGTCAGGTAGGTGACGGTGAGCTCGCCGCGCTCGGCGTAGCCGGGGTCGGTGTGACGGGCGAGGATCTCGGCGCAGTCCCAGGCCTGGTTGCCCAGCGTCGGCTCGACGCCGAACTTGTCGTTCAGCCGGATCTCGGCGATGCGGTGGATGTTGCGGATGCACTCCTCGCGTTCGTAATCCGGGTGGTGGCCGAGCCGGCGCTCGAAGGTCTCGATGATCCGGGCGCGCGTCAGCCCGGTGCCGCGCGGCCCGCGCACCGCCACCGTGAACGGGAAGCCGAAGCGGGCGTTGTAGGCGGCGTTGAGGTGCTGGATGCGCGCGAATTCGTCCGGCGAGCAGTCGGTCAGGCCGGCGCGGCTCTGCTCGCCGGTGGACTCGGCCGTCAGCGTCTTGGCGACCATCGCCTTGCCGGCCAGCTCCGGGTGGGCGCGGATCAGCGCGACCTGCTCGTCGACGCCGGCCTCGCGCAGCACCGTGACGAGCGCGTACTTCAGCTGCGCCAGCGTCGCGAACGGGCGCTTCGCGGCGGCCTGCTCGGCGATCCACGGCGAGTGTTCGTAGACGCCGTCGAGGGCCGCGGTGAACTCGGCCGGCGTGGCACGGTTCAGTTGATCGAGCGTGAGCGGGGAAGCCATCGGTGTCTCCGGTAGGTCGGGTGTCACGGCGCCGGATGGGTCGCGGCCCAGTGGCGGGCGATGTCGATGCGGCGGCAGATCCAGACCCGGTCGTGCTGCTGCACGTGATCGAGGAAGCGCTGCAGCGCCTTGAAGCGCCCCGGCCGGCCGAGGATGCGGCAGTGCATGCCGATGCTCAGCATCTTCGGCGTTTCGTCGCCTTCCTCGTACAGCACGTCGAACGCGTCGCGCAGGTACTGGAAGAAGTGGTCGCCGGTGTTGAAGCCCTGCATCGACGCGAAGCGCATGTCGTTGGTGTCGAGCGTGTACGGCACGACGAGGCGCGGGATCGTGCTGCCGTCGCTCTTCTCGACCGGCATCCAGAACGGCAGGTCGTCGCCGTAGTAGTCGCTGTCGTACTCGTAGCCGCCGTGGTCGGCCACCAGCCGCTTGGTGTTCGGGCTGTCGCGGCCGGTGTACCAGCCGAGCGGCCACTGGCCGTTCGTCAGGTCGCGGATGATCTGCGTGCCCAGCTCGATGTGGCGGCGCTCGCGGGCCTCGCTCATGTGCTGGTAGTGAATCCAGCGGTACGAGTGGCAGGCGATTTCGTGGTCGAGGTCGAGGAAGGCCTGGGTCAGCTCCGGGTTGCGCTGCAGCGCCATCGAGACGCCGAACACCGTGAGCGGCAGCCCGCGCTTCTCGAACTCCTTCAGGATGCGCCAGGCGCCGACCCGGGAGCCGTACTCGTACATCGACTCCATCGACAGGTGCCGCATCTCGAACGCCTGCGCGCCGATGATCTCGGAGAGAAACGTCTCCGACGACGGATCGCCGTGCAGCACGCAGTTCTCGCCGCCTTCCTCGTAGTTCAGCACGAACTGGACGGCGATCTTTGCGTCGCCGGGCCAGCGCGCGGCCGGCGGGTTGCGGCCGTAGCCGATCAGATCGCGCGGGTAGTCTTTGGTCATCATCGAGGGGTTCCTCTAGCGCCCGGCGGGCAGCAGCACGGCGCCCAGATCGGGCGTGCGCGGATCGAGCCGCAGGTTGCGCTCGACGTTGTGCAAATGGGCTTCCATCAGGCGCACCGCGGCGCGCGCATCGCGACGCGCCAGCGCGTCGACGATCGCGACATGCTCGCTGGCCGAATGCTCGGCCGAGTGCGCCGACTGGTACATCAACGCGATCAGCGCGCAGCGCGAGACCAGGTCGCTGAGCATGCCGGCCAGCACCTCGTTGCCGAGCATGCGTGCGATCACGACATGGAAGTCGGCGAGCAGGCGCGTGCGGCCGGACACGTCGGTCCGCTGAACCGCTTCGGACTCGGCCTTCAGGTGCGCGCGCAGCTCGGCGATCTGCGCATCGCTCAGTTCGGTGGCGGCACGCCGGATCATCGCGGCCTCGAGCATGTTGCGCGCCTCGAAGACCTGCTTGGCCTCCTCGATGCCCGGCTCGGCGACGCGCGCACCGCGCGCCGGCTCGAGCGTGATCAGATGGTCGCGGCTGAGCTGCATCAACGCCTGGCGCACCAGCGTGCGCGAGACCTTGAACACGTCGGCGATCTTCTGCTCGGCCAGCTTGGTGCCGGGCATCAGGCGGCGCTCGACGATCGCGGTGGTGATCGAGTCGGCGATGCGCTGGGTCAGGTTGTCGGCCGCGAGCGCCGGATCGGCCGTGCGCGCGGCGGGTGACCGCGCGCTGCGGATGACTTTCAGCTTGGGTGCGGGGGAGGCCATGCGCGTTCGGACAAGACTTGCTTTGTGGGGCAAAGTGTATACACTTTTGCGGGCGCGGCAAGCGCTTTCTTGACCCTACACCGAGGATCGCCATGGGCAAGCTCACCACCCACGTGCTCGACACCGCCAACGGCTGCCCCGCCGCCGGCATGGCCGTTGCGCTCTACCGCATCGAGGCCGGCGGCCCGGTGCTGCTGCAGCAGATCGTGCTCAACCATGACGGCCGGGCCGACAGCCCGCTGCTGGAGGGCGCGGCCTTCGTGCCCGGACGCTACCGGCTGGTCTTCGGAGTCGCGGCCTACTTTCGCGCGCGCGGCGCCACCTTGAGCGAGCCGCCGTTCCTGGACGAGGTGCCGCTCGATTTCGGGCTCGCGACGGTCGGCGCCCACTACCATGTGCCGCTGCTCGCCAGCCCGTTCGCGTACTCCACGTACCGGGGCAGCTGAGTGCGGAATCAGGGTAAGTCGGTATGCGTCGAATGACGTAAACTGTATACAGTTCGTTTGCGTCGCCGCGGAGCCCGGGCCCTCAGCCCGGTCGTGACGTTCACCACCTTGCAGAGCCCGCTGTGGCAAGGGACGGCCCCTGTACAGGCTTGCTTCTTGCTGAAGCAACCGTTCATCGGCACGGACCTGGCGAAGACTCGGAGACTCACACCGCATGGAAGCGTACCTTCTCGACTGGGCCAACCTGCTGCTGCGCTGGGCGCACATCATCACCGGCATCGCCTGGATCGGTGCCTCGTTCTACTTCGTCTCGCTCGACAACAGCCTGACCCCGCCGAAGGACCCGAAGGACGCCGAAAAGGGCATCGGCGGCGAGCAGTGGGGCGTGCACGGCGGCGGCTTCTACCACCACCAGAAATACCCGGTGTCGCCCGGCTACGTGCCCGACCAGCTGCACTGGTCGATGTGGGAGAGCTACTCGACCTGGCTGACCGGCTTCGCGCTGTTCACGGTCCTCTACCTCTACAACGCCAGCACCTTCCTGATCGACAAGACGCTGTTCGACTGGTCGCCGGCCGCCGCGATCACCACCGCGCTCGGGTTCTTCGTCGCGTTCTGGCTGCTCTATGACGCGATCTGCCGCACGCTCGGCCGCGGCAAGAACGGCGACCTGATCGTCGGCGCCTGCGTGTTCGTGCTGATCGTGGCGGCGTCGTGGCTGTCGTGCCACCTGTTCGCCGGCCGCGCCGCCTTCCTGCTGGTCGGCGCGATGATCGCGACGACGATGAGCGGCAACGTGTTCTTCTGGATCATCCCGGGCCAGCGCACCGTCGTCGCCGCGATCAAGGCCGGCCAGCCGGTCGACCCGGTCCACGGCCAGCGCGGCAAGCAGCGCAGCGTGCACAACACCTTCTTCACGCTGCCGGTGCTGTTCGCGATGATGAGCAACCACTACGGCTTCACCTACGGTGCGAAGCACAACTGGCTGGTGCTGGTCGCGATCATGGTGGCCGGGGCGCTGATCCGCATGTCGTTCGCGCTTCGCCACAAGGCGCTGGCCTATGGCCAACCCGTGCCGTGGCGCTACGCGGTCATCGGCACGCTGCTGCTGATCGGCACGATCGCCGCGACGATGCCGGCGCCGCAACCGGCGCCCGCGGCGGCCCCGCCGGCGAGCTTCGCCGAGGTGCAGGCGATCGTCACGCAGCGCTGCGTGATGTGCCACGGCGAGGCGATGCAGAGCAAGAACGTGCGCCTCGACTCGGCCGCCGAGGTGAGCAAGCACGCGCAGCAGATCTACCAGCAGGCCGTCGTCTTGAAGGCCATGCCGATGAACAACGCGACCCAGATCACCGACGCCGAGCGTGCGCTGATCGGGCGCTGGTTCACCGCCGGCGCTTCGACGAAGTGACCGATTCCATCCGAGCTCGAGAGGACGACGCCATGAGCAACGACATCACCGCGACCCCGGTCCATCCGGTCGACGAGAAGCTGCCCCTGCCGCGCCTGAGCGCGCTCGGCCTGCAACACGTTCTGGTGATGTATGCCGGCGCGGTCGCGGTGCCGCTGATCGTCGGCCGCGCGCTCAAGCTCACGCCCGACCAGGTGGTGCAGCTGATCTCGGCCGACCTGTTCTGCTGCGGGCTGGTGACGCTGATCCAGTCGCTCGGCTTCACGAAATGGTTCGGCATCAAGCTGCCCGTGATGATGGGCGTGACGTTCGCATCGGTGGGCCCGATGGTCGCGATGGCCAACGCGGTGCCGGGCGTCGACGGCGCCCGCGCGATCTTCGGCGCGATCATCGGCGCGGGGTTGATCTCGATGCTGATCGCGCCGGCGGTCAGCAAGCTGCTGCGCTTCTTCCCGCCGGTGGTCACCGGCACGATCATCGCGGTGATCGGTATCAGCCTGATGCGCGTGGGCATCGGCTGGGCGATGGGCGGGCCGCCGAACCTCGCGCAGGCCGTCGACGTGCCGAAGCTCGTCGCGATGGTCGACGGCGTCAAGGCAAGCGCGGCGGCCGCCTCGGCGCCGGCGCTGAAGCTCCCCGGCCCGATCCCGATGCTCGACAACGCGACCTACGGCGCGCTCGACAACATGGCGATCGCGGCATTCGTGCTGGTCGTGATCCTGCTGATCGCGCGCTACTCGAAGGGCTTCCTCGCCAACATCTCGGTCTTGATCGGCATCTTCGCCGGCTGCGTGCTCGCGGTCGGCCTGGGCAAGATGGGCTTCGACAAGGTCGCCAAGGCGCACTGGCTGGACGTCGTCACGCCGTTCGTGTTCGGCCTGCCGACCTTCGACCCGGTGATGATCCTGACAATGACGCTGGTGATGATCGTCGTGATGATCGAGTCGACCGGCATGTTCCTCGCGCTGTCCGACATGACCGGCAAGCCGATCTCGCAGACCGAGCTCGCCGCGGGGCTGCGCACCGACGGCCTGGGCACGCTGATCGGCGGCATCTTCAACACCTTCCCGTACACCAGCTTCTCGCAGAACGTGGGCCTGGTCGGCGTGACCGGGGTGCGCAGCCGCTTCGTGTGCGTGGCGGCCGGCATCATCATGATCGTGCTCGGGTTGCTGCCGAAGATGGGCGCGCTGGTCGAGTCGGTGCCGCAGTTCGTGCTGGGCGGTGCCGGGCTGGTGATGTTCGGCATGGTGGCGGCCACCGGCATCCGCATCCTCGCGAACGTCGATTTCAAGCACAACCGGCACAACCTCTACATCGTCGCGATCGCGATCGGCGCCGGCATGATCCCGCTGGTCGCGCCGCGCTGGAGCCAGCAGATGCCGCATGCGCTGCACCCGCTGCTCGAGTCCGGCATCCTGCTGACCGCGATCGCCGCGGTCGTGTTGAACCTCTACTTCAACGGCAGCAAGGGCGGCTCGGCCGATGCGGTCGAAGCGGCCAAGCTGGCCGAGGCGCATTGAGGGGCCGGTGACGAGCCTGCTGATCAAGAACGCGACGCTGCTCGTCACGATGGACGCGCAGCGGCGCGAGATCGCCGACGGCGCGGTGTTCGTGCGGGACAACGTGATCGAGGCGGTCGGGGCGACCGCCGAGCTGCCGGACACCGCCGACCAGATGATCGATGCGCGCGACCAGGTCGTGATCCCCGGCCTGGTCAACACCCACCACCACATGTTCCAAACCCTCACCCGGGCGCGGGTGCAGGACAACGAGCTGTTCGGCTGGCTGCAGGGCCTGTACCCGATTTGGGCGAACCTCACGCCCGAGATGGCGAAGGTCTCGACCCAGACCGCGATGGCGGAGTTGCTGCTGTCCGGCTGCACGACCAGCAGCGATCACCTCTACATCTACCCGAACGGGCGCTCTGGCCAGGTGCGGCTCGACGACAGCATCGAAGGCGCGCAGGAGATCGGCATGCGCTTCCATGCCGCGCGCGGCTCGATGAGCGTCGGCGAATCGAAAGGCGGCCTGCCGCCGGACCGGGTCGTCGAGGACGAGGCCGCGATCCTGACCGAGACCCAGCGCCTGATCGAGCGCTGGCACGACCCCCGCCGCTTCGCGATGCAGCGCATCGTCGTCGCGCCGTGCTCGCCGTTCTCGGTCAGTCGCGAGCTGATGCGCGATTCGGCCTTGCTCGCCAGGCAATACGGCGTCTCGCTGCACACCCACCTGGCCGAGAACGACAACGACATCGCCTACACCCGCGAGAAGTTCCGCTGCACGCCGGCCGAGTACGTCGAGCAGCTCGGTTGGACCGGGCCGGACGTCTGGTGCGCGCACTGCGTCAAGCTCGACGCGCACGGCATCGCGCTGTTCGCGCGCACCGGCACCGGCGTCGCGCACTGCCCGTGCTCGAACATGCGGCTGGCTTCGGGCATCGCGCCGATCCGGGCGATGCGCGATGCGGGCGTCAGCGTCGGCCTGGGCGTGGACGGTTCCGCCTCCAACGACGCCGGCCACCTGCTCGGCGAGGCCCGCATGGCGATGCTGCTGCAGCGCGTCGCGCACGGCCCGGTCGACGGCCCGGCGGCCATGGGCGCGCGCGAGGCCCTCGAGATCGCGACGCTGGGCGGCGCGAAGGTGCTGAACCGCGACGACATCGGCGCGCTCGCGCCCGGCATGGCGGCCGACATCGTCACCGTGCCGCTCGACGGCATCGCCACCGCCGGCGCGCTGCACGATTCGCTTGCGGCCCTGCTGTTCTGCCAGATCCCGCGCATCAGGCACTCGATCATCGACGGCCGGGTCGTCGTGCGCGACGGCGAACTGACGACGCTGGAGCTGCCGCGGCTGGTCGCGCGCCACAATGCGCTGGCCCGCGAACTCGCCGACGCATGACCTCGATCCGCACCGAAACCGACGTCCGCATCGATCTCGCCGCGGCCTACCGCCTCGCCGCGCAGCGCGGCTGGGACGACACCGTCTACACCCATCTGTCCGCCAGCGTGCCCGGGGAGCCCGGCGTCTACCTGATCAACCCGTTCGGCGCCCGCTTCGACGAGATCACCGCCTCGGCGCTCGTGAAGGTCAACACCCGCGGCGAGGTCGTCGACGGCAGCGGCCGGCCTGTCAACCCGAGCGGCTTCGCGATCCACGGTGCGGTGCATGCGGCGCGGCCGGAACTCGAATGCGTCGTGCACCTGCACACCACCGCCGGCGTGGCGCTGAGCATGCTGCCGGCCGGCCTGCAGGCGACTTCGCAATGGGCGATGCGCCTGCACGGCCGGCTCGGGCGACACGCGTACGAGGGGCTGGCGTTCGGCGCCGCCGAGCAGGCCCGGCTGGTCGCGAACCTCGGGACGCTCGACGGGCTGATCCTGGAGAACCACGGCCCGCTGACCGTCGGTCGCACGGTCGCCGAGGCGTGGATGCTGATGTATCTGCTCGAGCGCGCGGCACAGGCGCAGCTCGCCGCGATGGCGGCCACCGGCGGGCGGGTCCGCGTCGTCAGCGACGAGCTGGCGGCGCTGACGTATCGTCAATGGGTCGGCGACGGCGCCGAGCGCGATGGCGACGTCGAATGGCCGGCGCTGCTGCGCGGCCTGGACCGCACCGACCCGTCCTACCGAGATTGAACCGGAGAGAACCGAGATGCCCACGATCCGAATCGAGATGTTCGAAGGCCGCACGCCGGAGCAGAAACGCGCGCTCGTCGCCGCTGTCACCGAGGCCTGCGTGAAGACGATCGGCGCGTCGCCCGAGAGCGTCGACATCCTGCTGTTCGACATCGCGAAGCAGAACTGGGCCACCGGCGGCACGCTGTGGAGCGACAAGGCGGTCAAGCCACCGCCGGTGGGTTGAGCGCGGCGCGCGCCGCGCTCAGAACTGCAGGAAGGTCACGCCGGCACCGAGGCTCGTCTGGCGGAAGTTGTAGTCGGTCAGCGTCTCGCCGTAGCCGCGGAACAGCTGGACGAACCAGCGCAGGCCGTTGGGCTGGTCCCGGTAGATCGGGTAGGTCCACTCGGCCTGCAGCGCACCGTAGTTCGCGTTGCGCAGCGAGGTGCGGTACAGCAGCGACGCGGTGTGCAGTCCCTGCGCCCAGTTGAGCTGGAACTCGCCGCGGCCGCGGTAGCTGACCAGGTCGGGGTTGTTGTCGGTCGCGAGGTCCTCGTTCAGGCGCTGGTTGTAGCGCGCCGTGAAGGACCACGGCCCGCGGTCGAACCCGCCTGCCACGTAGACGCGGTTCCAGCTGCGCGACAGCGGGTCCGACTGTCCGTTCGACTGGTGCGCGAGGCCGACCTGCGTGTAGCGCCACTGCCAGCCGAACGGCAGCGCGCGCAGGGCCGGCGCGGTCGGCAGCACATAGATCGCTTCGGGCTGGTAATCGGTGTTGCGGAAGGGCTTGGAATCCGCACCGTTATAGATCTGCCACATCGCCTGCTGCGTGAACGCGACCCAGAAGTCGCCGCCGATCAGCGGCAGGTCTTGCACGAGTTTCGTGCGCAGCGAGAGCTGGAACTTGGCCTCCTCGCGGCGGTAGTCGGGCTGCAGCACGGCGGCCTGGGTCGGCGATTGCGGCGCGCGGTTGATGTGCGTCGTCACGTGGATCGGCAGCACGTAGTTGGGCTGGTAGCCGACGAAGTTGAAGATGCCGCGCTTGTCCGCGGCGTCGAGCTCCCAGAACTTCGACATCAGGCCGGTTTCCGGCTTCGCGCTGACCGCGTCCGCGAGCGCGCCGTTCGTCGGCGCAAGCAGCGAGGTCGAGGGTGCCACCGCCACGGGCGTCGCAGCGGCCCCAGGCACAGGGAGCTGCGCGACCGGTTCGGTCGGCGCGGTCGCGCGGCCGGCCAGCTTGTCATAGCAGGCGAGGCGGTCGGAGGACGCGCCGATCTCGGCGCAGGCCTTCAAGGTCGGCGGTGCATCGGGCTGGGCGGCGGCGCCGAGCGGCAGCGCCAGCGCGAGCAGGGCGGTCAGGGCATGCCCGGGCGTGCGGCCGCGCGGGTCGATTCGATCAGGAAGCATGGGAAGACGGGGAGAGCGACGGGACCCAGCGATGTTAGAGGCGCGCGGGCACACCCCGCGTCGCGCGCGCATCTCAGCGTGTCGGCGCGATGCCCGCCGCGCTGTAGGTGGCGCGCGCGTCCGCGCTGTCCAGTGCGCGCAGCAGCGCCTGCGCCGCCTCGGCGGGCGGCACGCGCGTCGGGCTCGCGAGGTAGGCGGTCGTGTTCTGCAGGGGCGCCGGCAGCGGCCCGATGAACTGCAGGCCGCGGTCGCGCACCAGCCGGATCTCGGTGATCGCCCCGAGCGCCAGCTCGCGGCCTTGGCCGTGCAGCACGTGTTCCATCACGGCGGCGCCGTCGGGGTAGCGGGTGGTCTTCGGCGCGGCCATGGCGTCGAGGCCGAGCTGCTTCAGCAGGCCCTCGATGTACAGGCCGGTCGAGGCGCGGTTGAAGACGATCGAGTCGGCGTCGCGCAGCGCCTGCGCGAAGGCCTCCGCGGTCGCGATCTCCGGCCGCGCGGCGCCCGGGCGCACCGCCACGCCGATGCCGACGCCGCCGATCGGCACGCGCGGCGCGTTCAGCGCGAGCGCGTCCAGCACCGCCGGGGGCGCGATCACGAGGTCGACCGATTCGCCGGCCCCGATGCGCGCGCGGATCTGGGGGGCCGTGGCGAAACCGAGCGTCACCCGGTGGCCGCTGCGTTCTTCGAAGGCCGCGATGACGGGGCGGATGCCGGGCTCGATCGCCCCGGCGCTGAGCACGCGGACCTCGTCCGCGCGGGCGGGCCACGCCGCCAGCGCGAGCCATGCGCCGGCCAGCAGCGCCACCGCGGCGGCACGCCGGCCGCGGCGCCGCCATGCCGGCCGCGCGCTCATGCGGCCTCGCCGCGGCGTGTCCACCACTCGGCGCTGAACTGCTCCTGGAGGTAGCCGATGAAACTGCTGACCTTGGACGGCACAAGCTTCGGCGACGGGAACACCGCATGCATCTCCTGGACCGGCAGCGCGAAGTCGGTCAGCAGCGGCACAACCTCGCCGCGCTGCACCGAGCCATGCGCCACGTACCACGGCACGATCGCCAGGCCCATGCTGTCGCGCGTGGCCTCGAGCAGCACCGACAGGTTGTTGGTGCGCAGCGGGCCGCGCACGGGCACCGAGTGCTCGCGCCCGCCGCCGGTGAAGTGCCAGCGCTCGTCGCCCTGCACGGTGCTGTAGATCAGGCACGGGTGCTGCGCCACGTCGGATGGCGACTGCGGCGCGGCGTGCTGCGCCAGGTAGGACGGTGAGGCGACCAGCACCCACGGGTTCTGCGCCAGGTAGCGGGCGCCGAGCGAGGAGTCGGCCAGGCGTCCCATGCGGATCGCCACGTCCACGCCCTGTTCGACGAGGTTGACGTAGCGGTCGTCGAAGCTCAGGTCGACCGTGATCTCCGGGTGCTCGCGCATGAAGGTCAGCACCAGCGGCGTCAGCACGCGGCGGCCGAACGCGACCGAGGTGCTGATGCGCAGCTGCCCGCCGACGCGCGACTGCAGCAGGGCGGCCAGATTGTCGGCCTCCTCCAGTTCGCGCTGGATCGTCTTGCACTTCTCGTAGTACAGCGCGCCGATCTCGGTCGCGCTGACGCCGCGGGTGTTGCGGTTCAGCAGCCGGGCGCCGAGCCGGGCCTCGACCGCGGCGACGTGCTTGGTCGCCGTCGGCTGGGTCACGCCGAGATCGACCGAGGCCTTGGAGAAACTGCCGGTCTCGACGATGCGGGCGAACAGCTGTACGCCGGTGATGCGGTCCATGGGGGCGGCGCGCACGAGGCACGCGAAGCTCGCGGAGCCGCCACCATAGTCGAAAACGCGAACGGTTACTTGCCGTCGCGGTCGGCGTCGCCCGGCACGGCGCGCTCGACCCGGTCGCTCAGACGCTGCCAGGCATCGCGCGTGGCGTGGCGGGCGCGGTCCCATTCCAGCGTCGAGGTGCCGCGTGCCGTCTCCCAGCTGCGCGCCAGGTCGCCTTCGAGCTCGTCGTAGGCGCGACCGGGGTTGCGGCGATAGGCCTCGACACCGTGGTCGTAGGCGGGACCGTAGTCGTCGTAGGCGGCATCGGCGCCGGCGTAGTCGCGGCTGCGGTAGTTGTCGTGCCAGTAGGTCGTCTCGACGGTCGGGTCGATCGCCTCGGCCGCGCTCTTGCCGGCCAGCCCGCCGACGATCGCGCCGATCGCCGCGCCGATCACGGTGCCCACCGGGCCGGCGACCGTGCCGGTGGCCGCACCTGCCGCGGCGCCGCCGAGGGCGGCACCGACGCCGACGCCCAGCGGATGCGCGCCGGTGGCACCGGTCAGCGGATCGAGGTTGGCGTCACCTTCGTGCTCGATCTGGCGAGCGCGTTCATCGTCGGCCGAGTAGGTCGCGGGGGTCTGGTTGGGGGTCATCGGTGTCTCCGGACAGGCCGCGACCGGGACGGCGCGGCAACTTCGACGAAGGCTAGGTTGGCGCGGTGCAGGCGGTTGCGCGCCGATGCCGCGGCCGGCGGCCGAGAGCGGCGCGTCGCGCGGTGGGACACGTCCGACACGCGGCGCGACATTCCGCGGCGGAATAGCTCTTATCGGCGCGCGCCGTAGCGCCGGCGACGGACGCTCTTCATGATCCGCCTCAGTCGAACCGATCAGCTCAAGGAGATCCGCATGGCACGCATGAAGGCCGTCATGGCCGCCGTCTTGGTGATGGAGAAGGAGGGCATCTCGCAGGCCTTCGGCGTGCCGGGCGCCGCCATCAATCCGCTGTACGCGGCGCTGCGCGAGCGCGCGTCGATCGCCCATGTGCTGGCGCGCCACGTCGAGGGCGCCTCGCACATGGCGGAGGGCTACACCCGCGCGAAGGCCGGCAACATCGGCGTGTGCATCGGCACCTCCGGGCCGGCCGGCACCGACATGATCACCGGGCTCTATTCGGCGATCGCCGACAGCACCCCGATCCTGTGCATCACCGGCCAGGCGCCGCGCGCGCGCTTGTACAAGGAAGACTTCCAGGCCGTCGACATCGAGTCGATCAGCAAGCCGGTGACCAAGTGGAGCGTCACGGTGCGCGAGCCGGCGCAGGTGCCGCGCGCGTTCCAGCAGGCCTTCCACCTGATGCGCTCGGGCCGCCCCGGCCCGGTGCTGATCGACCTGCCGTTCGACGTGCAGATGACCGAGATCGAGTTCGACATCGACACCTACGAGCCGCTGCCGGTCTACAAGCCCCACGCCACCCGCAAGCAGATCGAGAAGGCGATCGGCATGCTGCAGGCGGCCGAGCGCCCGCTGATCGTCGCCGGCGGCGGCATCATCAACGCCGATGCGTCCGACCTGCTGCAGGAGTTCGCCGAACTCACGAACACGCCGGTGATCCCGACGCTGATGGGCTGGGGCACGATCCCCGACGACCACCCGCTGATGGCCGGCATGTGCGGCCTGCAGACCTCGCACCGCTACGGCAACGCGACGATGCTCGCCAGCGACTTCGTGCTCGGCATCGGCAACCGCTGGGCGAACCGCCACACCGGCTCGCCGGAGGTCTACTGCAAGGGTCGCACCTTCGTGCATGTGGATATCGAGCCGACCCAGATCGGGCGCGTGTTCGCGCCGGAGCTCGGCATCGTCTCCGACGCGAAGGCGGCGCTGCAGCTCTTCGTCGAGGTGGCGCGCGAGATGAAGGCGACCGGCACGCTGCGCGACCGCAGCGAGTGGGTCGCCGCCTGCCGCGAGCGCAAGCGCACGATGCTGCGCAAGACGAATCTCGACACCGTGCCGATGAAGCCGCAGCGCGTCTACCAGTGCATGAACAACCACTTCGATCGCGACACGACCTACGTCTCGACGATCGGGCTGTCGCAGATCGCCGGGGCGCAGTTCCTGCACGTGTTCGGACCGCGGCGCTGGATCAACTGCGGCCAGGCCGGGCCGCTGGGCTGGACGATCCCCGCCGCGCTCGGCGTGCGCGCCGCGGACCCGACGCGCAAGATCGTCGCGCTGTCCGGCGACTACGACTTCCAGTTCATGATCGAGGAGCTTGCGGTCGGCGCGCAGTTCAAGCTGCCCTACATCCACATGGTCGTGAACAACAGCTACCTCGGGCTGATCCGCCAGAGCCAGCGCGGGTTCGACATGGACTACTGCGTGCAGCTCGGCTTCGACAACATCAATGCGCCGCAGGTGGAGGGCTACGGTGTCGACCACGAGGCGGTGGTCACCGGCCTGGGCTGCAAGTTCGTGCGGGTGCACCGGCAGGAGCAGATCGCGCCCGCGATCAAGCAGGCGGAGGCCTGGATGGTCGAGCACCGCGTGCCGGTCGTGATCGAGGTCATCCTGGAGCGCGTGACCAACATCTCGATGGGCACCGAGATCGACGCGATCAACGAGTTCGAGGAGCTGGCGACGAGCATCGCCGACGCGCCGACCGCCATTGGCCTGCTGGACTGAACGCCATGCCGAAATTCGCTGCCAACCTGACGATGCTGTTTACCGAGGTGCCCTTCCTCGACCGATTCGAGCGCGCGGCCCGGGCCGGCTTCACCGCGGTCGAGTTCCTGTTCCCGTACGACTTTCCGGCCGCCGAGATCCGCAACCGGCTGGTTGCCAACCGGCTCGAACTGGTGCTGCACAACCTGCCGGCCGGCGACTGGGCCGCGGGCGAGCGCGGGATCGCGTGCCTGCCCGACCGGGTCGCGGAGTTTCGCGACGGCGTGGCGCGCGCGATCGAGTACGCGACCGTGCTCGGCGTGCCGCGCCTGAATTGCCTGGCCGGCAAGTCGCCCGCCGGCTTCGGCGGCGCGGCGGTCCACGCCACCCTCGTCGAGAACCTGCGCTTCGCCGCCGCCGCGCTGAAGGAAGTCGGCATCACGCTGTTGATCGAGCCGATCAACACCTTCGACATCCCCGGCTTCCACCTGAACCGCACGGCGCAGGCGCTGGCGTTGATCGACGAGGTCGGCTCGGACAACCTGTTCGTGCAGTACGACATCTACCATGCGCAGCGCATGGAGGGCGAGTTGATCGCAACGATGACGTCGCAGCTCGCGCGCATCGGCCACATCCAGCTGGCCGACAACCCGGGCCGCCACGAGCCGGGCACCGGCGAGATCCACTACGGGAACGTGTTCGCGGCGCTCGACCGGGCCGGCTACGACGGCTGGATCGGCTGCGAATACAAACCCGCCACCACCACCCAGGCCGGTCTGCACTGGCTCGAGACTGCGCGAAGGGCATCGACATGAGCAAGATCGGATTCATCGGCCTGGGCATCATGGGCACGCCGATGGCGCTGCGCCTGAAGGCCGGCGGCCATGAGCTGTTCGTCTACACCCGAGGGGATCCGAGCCCCGATGTCATCGCAGCCGGCGCGGTGCGCTGCGCCAGCGCCAAGGAAGTGGCCGAGCGCGCCGACATCGTCTTCACGATGGTGCCGGACACGCCGGACGTCGCGAAGGTCCTGTTCGCGGACGATGGCGTCGCTGCCGGCCTGTCGAAGGGCAAGACCGTCGTCGACATGAGCTCGATCTCGCCGATCGAGACCAAGGACTTCGCCAAGCGCATCAACGCGCTCGGCGGCGACTACCTCGACGCGCCGGTCTCCGGCGGCGAGGTCGGCGCCAAGGCCGGCACGCTGACGATCATGGTCGGCGGGCCGGAGGCGGTGTTCGAGCGCGTCAAGCCCCTCTTCGAGCTGATGGGCAAGAACATCACCCTCGTCGGCGGCAACGGCGACGGCCAGACCTGCAAGGTCGCCAACCAGATCATCGTCGCGCTGAACATCGCGGCGGTCGGCGAGGCGCTGGTGTTCGCCAGCAAGGCCGGCGCCGACCCGGCCAAGGTGCGCCAGGCGCTGATGGGCGGCTTCGCGGCCAGCCGCATCCTGGAGGTGCACGGCGAGCGGATGATCAAGCGCACCTTCGCGCCGGGCTTCCGGATCGGGCTGCACCAGAAGGACCTGAGCCTGGCGCTGGCCGGCGCGCGCGCGCTCGGCGTCGCGCTGCCGCAGACGGCCGGCGCGGCGCAGCTGATGCAGGCCTGTGCCGCCAACGGCGGGCAGGACCTGGACCACTCGGCGCTGGTGCAGGCGCTGGAGCTGATGGCGGCGCACCCGGTGATGCCCGACCCGGCGCGATGAGCGCCGCTGCGCGGGTCGGGATAATCGCGGCATGAGCCTGCCTTCGCCCCACACCGATCCCCGCGGCTTCCTGCTCGCGCTGTTCAACGCCGCGGTCGCGCAGGCCGTGCCCGGTGCCGGCATCGCGGCGTTCCTGCCGCCGCCGCCCAAGGGGCGCACGCTGGTGCTCGGCGCGGGCAAGGCGGGTGGCGCGATGGCGGCGGCGGTCGACGCGGCGTGGCCAGCGGGCGCGCCGATGTCGGGCCTGGTCGTCACACGTTACGACTACGTGCCGCCGGCGTACAAGGCCCAGCCGGGCCGCATCGAAGTGGTCGAGGCCGCGCACCCGGTGCCCGACGACGCCGGGCGGCGCGCCGCGAAGCGCATCGCCGAGCTGACCCGGGGCCTGACCAAGGACGACCTGGTGCTGTGCCTGATGTCCGGCGGCGCCTCGTCGCTGCTGGCGATGCCGGCCGACGGCATCACGCTGGAGGAGAAGCAGGCGATCAACAAGGCACTGCTGAAGAGCGGCGCGGCGATCGACGAGATGAACTGCGTGCGCAAGCACCTGTCGGCGATCAAGGGCGGGCGGCTCGCGGCCATGTGCGCGCCGGCGCAGGTCGTCACGCTGCTGATCAGCGACGTGCCCGGCGATGCGCCCGAGGTCATCGGCAGCGGCCCGACGGTACCGGACAGCACGACCTGCGCCGACGCGCTGCGCATCCTCGCGCGCTACGGCATCGAGATTCCGGCGGCCGCGCGGGCCGGGCTCGAGAGCGGCGCGCTGGAGACGCCGAAGCCGGGGGACGCGCGCTTCGATGGTCACCAGGTCCACATGATCGCGACGCCGCGCCAGTCGCTCGACGCCGCCGCCGCGCTGGCGCGGCAAGCAGGAATAGGCGTGCATGTGCTGAGCGACGAGATGGAAGGCGAGTCGCGCGAAGTCGGCAAGGTGCACGCGGCGCTGGCGCGCTACGTGGCCCGCCACGGCGAGCCGTTCGCGAAGCCCTGCGTGATCCTGTCGGGCGGCGAGACGACCGTGACGGTCAGGAGCAAGGGCGGCCGTGGCGGCCGCGCGACCGAGTTCCTGCTCGGCTGCGCAATCGCGCTGCAGGGCGAGCCCGATGTGCATGTGCTGGCCGCCGACACCGACGGCATCGACGGTGTCGAGGACAACGCCGGCGCGATCGTCACACCCAGCACGCTGGCCCGTGCCCGCGCCGCCGGGCTCAAGGCGGCCGAGGTGCTCGACCGCAACGACGCCTACAACTTCTTCAAACCGCTCGGCGACCTGGTGGCGCCGGGGCCGACGTTCACGAACGTCAACGACTTCAGGGCGATCCTGATCGTGTAGGGGCGAAAAAAAGGCGCCCCGCGGGGCGCCTTCGTCACGCTCAGCGTGCGCCGCTGCGGCGGCGCCAGACGAGCAGTGCGCCCACGCCCGCGAACATCATCAGGTAGGTCGACGGTTCGGGCACCGCGGTGACCAGGATCATGTTCTGGTAGCGGGTGTCGCGGTCGACCAGGTAGTGCACCTGGAACGTGCTCGACCGGTACGTGTCGGAGATCGTGGAGTACGCGTTCTTCAGTTCGGACAGCATGGTCCTGTAGTCGGCGCGGGTGCTCTGCACTGCGCCCGCATTGAAGGCCATGCTCGACGCGGTGCCGGTGAAGTCCTGCGTGATCTCCCACAGCACCTGGTTGAAATCCTGGCCGTCGATGTTCCACGCCAGCGTTTGCGTGTAGTAGTGATCGACCACCCAGTTCATCAGCGCGTCGGCCTTGTTGGCGTAGGTGGCCGATGCGTTGATGACGCCGGCCGCGCCGACCACATCGTAGGTGTGGGTCGAGGGCAGGGCCGGGAAGTCCGCGCCCGGCTCGATGCAGGCGATGACGCCGGTCGCCCCGTACACCGACGAGGAACCGGTCGCGAACGTGATGTCGGCGATCCAGCCGCCGTTGCCTTCGCGGTTCGTCACGTTGCCGGTGAGGGTCTGGGCCATCGACTGGCCGGCACCGAGCAGCGCCAGGCAGGCCACGGCCGTGCGCACGGGCATCGATGACGCGATCTTTGTGGTCATGAAGACCTCCTTCGAATACAAATCTGCTGCGAGAAAAAGTGCCCGGGATGAACACTTCGATCGCAGTATTCCGATGCGACGAACAGCGAACCACCCGCGACCCGGGGGGCGCTGTCCCGGGAGCGTCAGCCCTTGTGAAAACGTACCGGTCGCGTGGGAGCGCACGTTGCACTCGCGTCACGCGCATTTCGGGGGTCGATCGGTGCGGACACATCGATTCACCTTGATTGACTTTGCGAGCGGCACAATTCGCGCCTGCACCGCCATTCAAGGACGCCCATGGAACTCTCGCACCCCAATCGACGCGACGCGTTGCGCCTGTCGCTCGCCGCCGCCGGCGCAGCAGCGCTGCCGTTCGCCGCGCGCGCGCAAGTCGCGTGGCCGAGCAAGCCGGTCCGCTTCGTCGTGCCGTTCGCGCCGGGCGGCAGTTCGGAGATCGTTGCGCGGGCGGCGGCCGCGGAGCTGACCAAACTGCTCGGGCAGAGCGTGTATGTCGACAACAAGCCCGGCGGTGCCGGCAACGTCGCGATGGCCGAGGTCGCGCGCGCCGACGACCAGCACACGCTGGTGCTCGGGCACATCGGCACGCTGGCAGTGAACCCGTACATCTTCGACAAGCTGCCGTACGACCCGAACAAGGACTTCAAGCCGATCTCGCTGCTGGCCAAGGTGCCGAGCCTGTACGTCGTGCATCCGGACGTGCCGGCGAAGAACCTGAAGGAGTTCGTCGCGCTGTGCAAGGCCAGGCCGGGCGCGCTGAACTACGGTTCGGCCGGCAACGGCAGCGCCGGCCACCTGGCGATGGAGTACCTGAAGATGGCGACGAACATCTTCATCCTGCACGTGCCGTACCGCGGCACCGGCCCGCAGCTGACCGACCTGCTGGCCGGCCGCCTGCAGGCGGCCTCGGTCGGCGCGCCGGCGATCCTGCAGTTCATCAAGGCCGGCAAGCTGCGCTGCATCGCCACCGGCACCACGCAGCGCATCCCGCAGTTGCCCGACGTGCCGACCGTGGCCGAGCAGGGCTACCCGGGCTTCGAGATGACGCAGTGGTACGGCATGCTCGCGCCGGCCAACCTCGCGCAACCCGCCGCCGACAAGCTCGCGGCGGCCTGCGCGAAGGCGATGCACGAACCGGCGGCGCTGGAGCGCCTGAGCACCGACGCGGCAATCCCGGTCGGCGGCAGTGCCGCCGACTTCGCGAAGTTCATCGCGCTGGAGCAGCAGCGCTGGAAGCCGGTGATCGCGCGGGCGAAGGTCAAGCCCGATTGAGGCGCGGCGTGCGGCCCGCGCCGCCGCCCCCACGTTCGCCGCGCGTGGCAACATCGCCGCCTCGCGAACGATTCACGGAGATGCCCCGCATGCCCGAACTCTCATGGCGCCGCCTCGCCGGTGCGGCACTGCTCGCGGCGTCGGCCTTCCTCGGCGCCTGCAGCACGCTGCCGGCCGTCGACCGGGACGCGATCGCGAGCGAGGCGATCCCGCTGAGCACGTCGACCACGCTCGGCCGCATCGCCAAGACCTCGCAGCCGGCGCCGGAGCTGTCCGGCTTCCGGCTGATGCCGCTCGGCCTGTTCTCGCTCGACACCCGGGTGCAGCTCGCGAAGCGGGCCGAGGTCTCGCTCGACGTCCAGTACTACCACTTCGAGAACGACGAGACCGGTCGCTGGCTGCTGCGCGCGCTGCGCGACGCGGCCGAGCGCGGCGTGCGGGTGCGCCTGCTGCTCGACGACCTCTACACCGGCGGGCAGGACACCTACTGGCTCGCGTTCGCCGCGCACAAGAACGTCGAGGTGCGATTGTTCAACCCGTTCGCGCGGGCGCGCGACCGCGGCCAGGGCGGGCGCTTCCTGGCCTCGCTCGACGAGTGGGGCCGGGTCAACCACCGCATGCACAACAAGCTGTTCATCGCCGACGGCGCGATGGCGGTGATCGGCGGGCGCAACGTCGCCAACGAGTACTACCTGCGCGGCATGTCGCAGAACTTCGTCGACGTCGACGCGTTCACGGTCGGCTGGATCGTGCCGCCGCTGCAGTTCCAGTTCGACCGCTACTGGAACAGCGCGGCGGTCTACCCGCTGAAGGCGATCGCGAAGACCGATCTCGACCCCGCCGCGCTGCGCGCCTTCTTCGAGGACGCGACCAGCCCGGCCAAGACGCCGCCGCCCGACCCGCTGCCGTCGAACGACATCCTCGGCTACGGGCCGATCGCCGACGACCTCGACGGCGGGCGCCTCGGCCTGATCTGGGGCGAGGCCTTCGTGTTCGCCGACCACCCCGACAAGCCCTTCGACGGCAGCGTCGGCGGCGAGCCGCTGGACACCAGCGTGACCTACAACCTGTTCGAGGTGATCCGCGCCGCGAAGAAGGAGGTGGTGATGTCGTCGCCGTACTTCGTGCCCGGCGAGCTGAGCCTGCAGATGATGCGCGACCTGCGCGCGAAGGGCGTGTCGGTGGCGGTGCTGACCAACTCGCTCGCCTCGACCGACGAGCCGGTCGTGCACATCGGCTATGCGGCCCACCGGGTCGAGCTGCTGAAGATGGGCGTGGAGCTGTACGAGCTCAGCTCGTCGCGTGTCAAGCGCAACGAGCGGCCGTTCCTGTTCGGCCAGTCGCTCGGGCGGCTGCACGCCAAACTCGCGGTGATCGACCGCGCGGGTCTGTTCATCGGCTCGATGAACCTCGATCCGCGCTCGGCCAGCATCAACACCGAGCTCGGCGCGGTCGTCGTCAGCCCGCCGCTGGCGAAGGAGCTGCTGCGGGTGATCGACATCGACCGGCTGCTCAGCGCCTACCGGGTGCGGCTGCGGGGCACCGGCAACGGGCTGGAGTGGGTCAGCAACGACGGCGACAAGGAGACCATCCTGACCGAGGAGCCCGACTCGACGCCGTGGCTGCGGATCAAGTCGTGGCTGCTGACGCCGTTCGTGCCCGTCGAGCAGCTGTAGGCCTCAGTCCGGCGGCGCCTCGATGATCTCGCGGATGCGGGTCGCGAGCGCTTCCATCGCGAACGGCTTGGTGATCATCGACATCCCCGGTTCCAGGAAGCCGGAGGCGATCGCGGCATTCTCGGCATAGCCGGTCATGAACAGCACCTTCAGGCCGGGGCGGACCTGGCGGCCGGCCTCGGCGATCTGCCGGCCGTTCAGCCCGGGCAGGCCGATGTCGGTGATCAGCAGGTCGATGCGGGCGCGCGACTGCAGCAGCTCCAGGCCCGCGGGGCCATCCGCCGCCTCGATCGCGCGGTAGCCCAGGTCGCCCAGCACCTCGACGATCAGGCCGCGCACGACCGCTTCGTCCTCGACCACCAGCACCGTCTCGCCGTGCAGCGTGACGTGCGCCTCGGTCAGTTCGGCCAGCGGCTCGTCGTCCGGCGCCTCGCCGCGGTGACGTGGCAGGTAGAGCTTGAAGGTCGTGCCGTGGCCGACCTCGCTGTAGATCTTCGCGTAGCCCTCCGACTGGCGCGCGAAACCGTAGATCATCGACAGCCCCTGGCCCGTGCCCTGGCCGATCGGCTTCGTGGTGAAGAACGGCTCGAAGGCCTTGGCCACCGTGTCCGCGCTCATGCCGGTGCCGGTGTCGGTCACGCAGACGCAGACGTACTGGCCGGGCCGCACGTCGCGCTGCCGGGCGGCGTAGGCCGAATCCAGGTGCGCGTTGCAGGTCTCGATCACCAGCCGGCCGCCGTGGGGCATCGCGTCGCGGGCGTTGATCGCGAGGTTCAGGATCGCGCTTTCGAGCTGGTTCGGGTCGCAGCGCGTCAGCCACAGGCCGCCGGCCAGCACGAGCTCGAGCTCGATGCGCTCGCCCAGCGTGCGGCGCAGCAGGTCTTCCATCGACGCGACCAGCGGGTTGGCGCGAACCGCGCGCGGATCGAGCGGCTGGCGGCGCGAGAACGCCAGCAGCCGGTGGGTCAGGGCGGCGGCCCGCTTGGCCGAGCCGACGGCACCGCGCACGAAGCGGTCGAGCTCGTCGAGGCGGCCCTGCGCGATCCGCTTCTGCACCAGGTCCAGGCTGCCGGTGATGCCCTGCAGCAGGTTGTTGAAGTCGTGCGCGATGCCGCCGGTCAGCTGGCCCACGGCCTCCATCTTCTGGCTCTGGCGCAGCGCGTCCTCGGCGGCGCGCTGCTCGGTCACGTCGCGGCCGAAGCCGTACAGCACGCCGGACTCGCCGACGATGGTCCAGACGATCTGACGTGCGCCGCCGTCGCTGGCGATCATCGCGAACTGCTGCTCGGCGACGCGCTCGCCGGCGGCGAGCCGAACCAGCGCCTCGCGCACCGCGGGCACGGCATCGGCCACGACGAAATCGAGCAGCATGCGCCCCTCGGTCTGCGCCAACGACCAGCCGAGGACCTGGATCCACGCCGGGTTCGCGGTCGACAGCCGACCGTCGGCGGCGGCGACGATCTTCAGCACCGGGGACAGCGTCCAGATCCGCTCCTGGTTGAGCGCGATCGCGCGCTCGTCTGTGATGTCGCGCCCCACCGCGTGGATGCGGCCGGCATCGGGCACGGCGGTCCAGTCGAGCAGCCGGTAGCTGCCGTCCTTGGCGCGGTAGCGGTTCTCGAACGCCAGCGTGGTCTCACCCTGGGCGAGCTTGCCGACCTCGTCGAGCGAGCTGCGCAGGTCGTCGGGGTGGATGAAGTCGGCCAGCAGGTGGCCGACCATGTCGTCTTCGGTCCAGCCCAGCATGCGCTGCGACGACGGGTTGATCGCCGTGATGCGGCCCTCGAAGTCGCACACCAGCAGCAGGTCCTGCGACATCGACCAGAGCCGGTTGCGTTCGAGGGCGTGCTCGACCTCGGCCGTCTTCTGTTCGTGGATGTCCGTATTGGTGCCGATCCAGTGGATGACCCGATCGTCCTCGCCGCGCACCGGGATCGCGCGCGCCAGGTGCCAGCGGTATTCGCCGTCGGCGCGGCGCAGCCGGAACTCGACCTCGTACGGTTCGCCCGACGCCAGCGATGCCGCCCAACGCGCCTGCGCCTGGGGCAGGTCGGCCGCGAACACCATCTCGCTCCAGCGGTGGCCATCCAGACCGCCGGGGCGGGCGCCGCTGTAGGCATAGACCTGGTCGTTGAACCAGTCGAGCAGTCCGTCCGGCTGCGCGAGCCAGGCCTGGTTGGGCATGGCCTGGGCGAGCGCGCGGAAGCGCCGCTCGCTCTGCTCCAGCTCGCGCAGGACGCGGCGGCGCTCCGTCACGTCCTGCACCACGCCGGCCATGTGCTTGCGGCGACCCTGCGCGTCGAAGCCGAATTCGGCGCGGCGCGAGATCGTGCGCTCCTCGCCGGTGTCGGCGCGGCGGATGCGGTACTCGACGTCGAGCGGCGCGGTGCCGGCCTGGCGGCGTGCGCTGTCCGAGACGAGGTGGACGTCCTCCGGCAGGACCAGGCGCTCGAGCTCCTGCGCCGGAATGCGCTCGCGCGGCGTCAGGCCGAAGATCCTGCAGAACTCCGGCGTGCCGTAGACCGTGCTGTCGTCCAGGTCGACGCTGAACACGCCGACGCCGCCCGCCGCCTGCGCGCGCTGCAGCTGCAGCGCGCCCTCGCGCAGCTGCACCTCGCCGGCGCGCTGCGCCGACTCGGCCGCGACGCGGGCCGACACGTCCGAGCCCTGCACGAAGATGCCGATGACCTCGTCGCCGCTGCCGAACAGGGGCTGCAGCACGAAGTCGACATGGCGCCCCACCGGGGGTGCTGCCGGATCGACCTGCACGGTGTAGAGGGCTCCCTGTGCCGCATAGGCCTTGCCTTCGCGGAAGACCTTGTCCAGCAGGCCGAGGTAGCCCTGCTCGACGGCGTCCGGCAACGCTTCGCGGACCGTCCTGCCGAGCACGTCGCGCCGGCCGATCAGCTCGAGGTAGCCCGGGTTGGCGAGTTCGAAGCGGTGCTCCGGGCCGGTCAGCATCGCCATGAAGCCCGGTGCCTGCTCGAACATGCTGCGCAGCCGCTGCCGCTCCCCCTGCAGCCAGCGCTGGGCCTGCACCTTCTGCGTCGTCTCCTGCACGATGGCGATGGCGCCCACGGCGCGGTTGGCCTCGTCGAACAGCGGCGAATAGTCGAGGTCCAGCCAGACCTGCTCCGCGCGGCCGTGACGGAACAGGGTGAACTCCTGGTCCCGGTAGGCCAGCGTGCCGCCGGCCAGCGTGGCGCGCATCACCTGGTCGTTGAAATCAGACGCCTCGGGCCAGCCCTCGCGAACGTGCGCACCCAGCAGGGCCGGGTGGCGGCCGCCGGCGATGACGGCGTAGCCGTCGTTGTAGACCATCACCCCGTCCTCGCCCCACATCGTCACCATCGGCACGTGCGAGCGCAGGATCAGCGCGACCGTCGACTTGACGCTCTGCGGCCAGGTGGCGATCGGGCCGAGTGCGGTGGCACCCCAGTCGTGCGCGGCGATCAGCCGGCCGGTTTCGGAGTCGGCGTTCAGGAAGGCGAGGGCGTTGTCGGCTGTCGTCGGCGCGTCCGGCACGGCAAGGCCCTCGGTGGTCGGCGGGTTGGGAGGCGACCGGGTCGGCTGCGGCGCGGCCGGCAAGTCGTCGAGCGTTGTACACCAGACGCCCGGCGCCCGGCGTAGGACGATTCCCTGTCGAACTCAGGCCGGGACGTTCTGCAGCAATTGCGCCACGACGGCCAGGGCGATCCGCTCCGGCTCCTTGCCTGCAACGCCCGGCACGCCGATCGGGCAGGTCATGCGCTCGATGGCCTCGGCACCGATGCCGACCTGCTCGAAGCGGTGGATGAAGCGCTGCCGCTTGGTGCGCGAGCCGATCAGCCCGAAGAAGCCGAAATCGCCGCGCCGCAGGATCGCCTCGGCGATGCGCTGGTCGAGGTCGTGGCGGTGGGTCAGGACCAGGAAGAACGCGCCCGGCGGCGCGAGCGCCACCTCGGCCTCGACCGCATCGACGCAGACGCGCTGGATGCGTTCGGGCCACGGCGTGCCGAGCGTGGTGGTGGGCGCGAACTCCTCTTCGCGCTCGTCGATCCACTCGACGCGGACATCGAGCGTGGCCAGCAGGGTCGCGATCGCGCGACCCACGTGGCCGGCGCCGTAAAGCTGCAGGTGGAAAAGCGGCGCGGCGGCCGGCCAGCGCTCCAGCGCTTGGGCGTCGAGCGGCGCGTACGCGAGCGTCACCGCCCCGCCGCAGCATTGGCCGAGCGCCGGGCCGAGCGGGAAGTGCTCGGTGTGCGGATCCAGTTCGCCGGTGCGCAGCATCTCGCGGGCGTGCGCGATCGCCTTCAGCTCGAGGTGGCCGCCGCCGACGGTGCCGATGGTTTCGTCCGCCGCCACCAGCATCCGGGTGCCCGCCTCGCGCGGCGCCGAGCCGAGGGCCTGGGTGACCTCGACGAGGATAGCCTGGCGACCGTCTTCGAACCAGCGGGCGGCTGTGTCGCGTGTGTGGCGGTTCATGGTGGTTGCACATGCACGCGGGCCTGCCGCGACCCGCACCCGTGGCGCACGTCCGGGGAAGAGCTTCCAGGCCTTTGCCGCTCCAGCTTCAAACGACTACCCCTCCTGCACCGCAGTGATGGCTCGCAGGATCGCCTCGCCGGTCGCCGGCGCCGTCAGCGGCGGATCGACACGGTGCTCGGACGCCGCGGAGATCGCATCCCGGATCGCGAAGAACACCGAGAACGGCAACAGCAGCGGCGGCTCGCCGACGGCCTTGCTGCGGTGGATGCTGTCCTCGACGTTGGGACCGTCGAACAGCTTGACGTTGAACACCGGCGGGCAGTCGTTCGCGGTCGGGATCTTGTAGGTGCTGGGCGCGTGGGTTGTCAGCTTGCCGCTCTGCGGATGCCACACGAGCTCTTCGGTGGTCAGCCAGCCCATGCCCTGGATGAACGCGCCCTCGATCTGGCCGATGTCGACGGCCGGGTTCAGCGAGCGGCCGGCGTCGTGCAGGACGTCGGCGCGCAGCAGCTTCCACTCGCCGGTCAGCGTGTCGACGACGACCTCGCTGACGGCGGCGCCGTACGCGAAGTAGTAGAACGGCCGGCCGAACATCTTCTCGCGGTCCCAGCTCAGGCCAGGCGTCGCATAGAAGCCGTCGGACCACAGCTGCACGCGGTCGAGGTAGCCCTGCGCGACGACCGCGCTGAACGGCAGCGACTTGCCGTTGACCTCGACCTTGTCGTTCGCGAAGCGCACGTCCTCGGGACGGCCGCCGTGGTGCGCGGCCATGCAGGCCGCGAGCCGTTCGCGGATCTGGCGCGCCGCGTCCTGAGCGGCCTTGCCGTTGAGGTCGGCGCCGGTCGATGCAGCGGTGGCCGAGGTGTTCGCGACCTTCTGCGTGTCGGTCGCGCTGACCCGCACGCTGTCGAAGCCGACGCCGAGTTCGTGCGCGACGACCTGCGCCACCTTCGTGTTCAGGCCCTGGCCCATCTCGGTGCCGCCGTGGTTCACCAGGATCGAGCCGTCGCTGTAAACGTGCACCAGCGCGCCGGCCTGGTTGAAGTGCTTGACGTTGAACGAGATGCCGAACTTCAGCGGCGCGAGCGCGAGGCCGCGCTTGAGTACCGGGCTGGTCGCGTTGAACTGCGCGATCGCGTCGCGGCGCGCGCGGTAGTCGCTGCTGGCTTCCAGCTCGGCCGTGAGCTCATGGATGATGTTGTCGCCGACCACCTGGCCGTACGGCGTCACGTTGTTCGTGTCCTTGCCGTAGAAGTTGGCGCAACGCACGTCCATCGGGTCCCGGCCGAGCGTGCGCGCGATCGTGTCGAGGATGTTCTCGATCGCGATCGCGCCCTGCGGGCCGCCGAAGCCGCGGAACGCGGTGTTGCTCTGGGTGTTGGTCTTGCCCGAGTAGCCGTGCATCGCCACGTCGGGCAGCCAGTAGGCGTTGTCGAAATGGCACAGCGCGCGGGTCATCACCGGGCCGGACAGGTCGGCCGAGTGGCCGGCACGCGAGACCATCGTGACCTCGGCGCCGAGCACGCGGCCGGCGTCGTCGAAGCCGACCTCGTACTCGTACCAGAAGCAGTGGCGCCGGCCGGTGATCAGGAAGTCGTCGTCGCGGTCCAGCCGCAGCTTGACCGGCCGCTTCAACTTGGCCGCGGCGACGGACGCGACGCACGCGAACAGCGCCGATTGCGACTCCTTGCCGCCGAACCCGCCGCCCATGCGCCGGCACTCGACATGCACGTCGTGCGCGTGCAGCTTCAGCGCGTGCGCGACCAGGTGCTGCATCTCGCTCGGGTGCTGGGTCGAGCAGTACACGTGCATGCCGCCGCCTTCGGTCGGGATCGCGTAGCTGATCTGGCCCTCAAGGTAGAACTGCTCCTGACCGCCGACGTCGAACGTGCCCTTCAGCCGGCGCGGCGCCTTCGCGATCGCGGCCTGCGCGCCGCCTTCGTTCGTCGCCCGCACCAGATGCATCGGCGGCAGCACGTACTGGCCTTTCGCGTGCGCCTGCTGCGGCGTGAGCACGGGCGGCTCGGCGCTGATCGTCAGCACGTCCTTCGCCTTCGCGGCGGCGCGGCGGGCGATGTCGCGCGTCTCGGCGATCACGGCGAACACCGGTTGGCCGAGGTAGCGGATCTCGCCCCACGACGCGCCGTCGTCGTGCGGCTCGATCGGGCACAGGATCGGGTCGTCGTGGACGATCGAACCGCAGTCGTTCGGCCCCGGGATGTCCGCCGCCGACAGCACCGCGACGACGCCGGGCAGCGCGCGGATCGTGTCGAGCGCCATCGCAGTCAGCCGGCCGTGCGCGACCGGCGACAGCCCGAGCGCGCAGTGCAGTGTGCCCGCGTGCTCGCGGATGTCGTCGATGTAGGTCGCCTCGCCGGCGACGTGCAGCTGCGCGGATTCGTGCGGCCGGCTGATGCCGACGCGCGCGCCGGCGGCCACGGCGATCGCCTCGGCGCCCTCGTCGATGCGCGCGGCGGTGTTCTTCTGGTAGTCGGCGAAGGCCTCGTTCGGTTGCAGCAGCAGGGCGTCGACAGGCTTGTTCATGTCAGGTCTCCTGGGCGGCAGCGGTGGTGGCGGCAGTCTGGTGCGGCATCACGCTGAACACGCTGGTGGCGCCGGTCGGCAGCGGATCGTCGGTGCGGGTCTCGAGCCACAGGCGCTGCAGCAGGTTCTGCGCGACCTGCAGGCGGTAGGCGGCGCTGGCGCGCATGTCCGACAGCGGTTTGAAGTCCTCGGCGAGCGCGGCCTTCGCGGCGGTGACGGTCGCCTGGGTCCACGGCTGGCCGACGATCGCGGCCTCGGCGCGGGCGGCGCGCTTGACGGTCGCGGCCATGCCGCCGTAGGCGAGCCGCGCGGTGGTCACGACGCCCGCGGCGTCCAGCTCGATCGAGAAGCCGGCGCACACGGCCGAGATGTCGCAGTCGAAGCGCTTGCTGATCTTGTAGGCGCGCACGGCGCGCGATGAAACCGAGAGCGGCACCGCGAGGCCCTGCACGAACTCGCCGTCCTCGAGCAGGTTCTTCATGTAGTCGACGTAGAACGTGGCGAGGGGCATGCGGCGCGTGCGGGCGCCCTTGCGCAGCTCGATCTGTGCGTCGAGCGCCATCAGCACGGGCGCCGAGTCGCCGATCGGCGAGCCGTTGGCGACGTTGCCGCCCATCGTGCCGGCGTTGCGGATCGGCGGCGACGCGAAGCGCAGCCACACGTCGGTCAGCGTCGGGAAGCGCCGGGCGAGGGCCGACCACGCCGCCTCGAGCGAGGCGCCGGCGCCGATTCGCAGCTCGCCATCCCGCTCGTCGATGCGCTTCAGCTCGTCGACGGCGCCGACGTACAGGATGTCGCCGAGCGGGCGGAACTGCTTGTTGACCCACAGGCCGACGTCGGTCGAGCCGGCGAGCAGCTGCGCCTTCGGGTGCGCCTCGCGCAGCGCGGCCAGTTCGTCCAGCGTGGTCGGCGCGAAGAAGCGGTCCGTACCGCGGCCGACGTAGCTGAACGTCGCGTCAGTCTTCAGGCCTTCGAGGGCGGCCAGCACCGGCGCGGTGTCGAGCGCGACCGCCGGCAGATCGAACATGCGCTGGCCGGCATCGAGGATCGGCCGGTAGCCGGTGCAGCGGCACAGGTTGCCCGAGAGCTCGTCGGCGAGCTGCTGGCGCGTCGGCTGCGTGCCGCACGCGCGGTTGTGCTCGTAGCTCGACCACATCGACATCACGAAGCCCGGGGTGCAGAACCCGCACTGCGAGCCGTGGCACTCGACCATGGCCTGCTGCACCGGGTGCAGCGCGGCATCCAGCGTCATCGCCTTCAGGTCCTCCACCGTGAACAGCGCCTTGCCGTCGAGCGTCGGCAGGAACTGGATGCAGGCGTTGACCGTGCTCAGGTTCAGGCCCCGAACCGCCTGCGGATCGCCGGGGGCCGCGGCCTCGCCGATCACGACGGTGCAGGCGCCGCAGTCGCCCTCGTTGCAGCCTTCCTTGGTTCCGGTGCAGCGCGCGTCCTCGCGCAGCCAATCGAGCACCGTGCGGGTGGGCGCCGCGTCGCTCACCTCGACCACCGCGCCGCGGTGGAAGAAGCGAATCGGGCGGGGGGTCGTCGGCTCGGACATGGATGGGTTTCTCGGGTTCGGTGATGACCCGAAACTTAGTCGCTTCCGGCTCTCGAGGTATACAGTCACAGGCATATCGCTTATCACGCCGAGCATATGACACAGCGTTTGGACTTCGACAAGATCGAGCTCTACCTCATCCGGGTGCTGAAGACCTTGATCACCGAACGAAGCGTCTCCCGGGCTGCCATGCGCTTGCAAAGCACGCAGCCTGCCGTCAGTGCCCAGCTGAAGCGGCTGCGCGCACTCACGGGTGATCCGTTGCTGGTGCGCGCCGGCAACGCGATGGCGCCCACCGACACGGCGCTGCGATTGCTCGACCCGGCCACCCGGATCTTGCAGGATGCGGACCGGCTGTTCAGCCCCCGCGCCCACCAGCGTGCGTTCGATCCGCTGGCCAGCACCACGACTTTCCGCATCGCGGCGAGCGACTATCTCGACCCGCTCTTCCTGCCCGAGCTGGTCGCGCACCTGAAGCAGGTCGCGCCGAAGGTGAAGCTCGAGTTGATGCCGCTGTCTGGCGGGTTCGACTACCGGCGCGGCCTGGCCGCCGCCGAGGTCGACCTGGTGATTGGCAACTGGCTGAAGCCGCCGGAGGAGCTGCACCTGGGCCGCCTGCTGACCGACGAGATCGTCTGCCTCGTCGCCGAGGACCACCCGGTGGTGCGCGCCGCCAATGGCCGCGGCTGGTCGCCCGAACGCTACTTGGCCTGCGAGCATGTCGCGCCGACGCCGTTCTTCGCCGGCTCGCACGGCGCCTCGCCGGGCGTGATCGACGAGCACCTCGCGTCGCTGGGCGTCAGCCGCGACGTGATGGTCCGCAGCGCGCACTTCAGCCTGATCCCGCTGATGGTCGCCCAGAGCCTGCTGGTGCTGACGACCGGTCGGCTGTTCTGCTCGCGCTACGTGGACAGCCTGCCGGTGCGCATCGTGCGCTGCCCGGTGCCGTTCCCGCCGCTGACCTACTACCAGCTGTGGCACGACCTGACCCATGCGTCGGCCTCGGGCCGCTGGTTGCGCGACCAGGTGCGGGACGTGGCGCGCAACCTCACCGGGCACGGGATGCTGCGGCGCGTGCAAGGATCGACCACATGAGCGCGACGACCACGCGCATCGCCCTGCGCGGCGACCTGCTCGACTTCACCGGCGACCCCGGTTGGGGCGAGACCGAGTCCGCGGCGGTGCGCTTCCGCCCCGACCAATGGCTGCTGGTCGAGAACGGCCGCATCGTCGGCGCGCAATCCGAATCGCCCGACGACACCTGGGAACGCCACGACCAGCGCGGTCGCCTGATCCTGCCCGGCTTCATCGACACCCACGTCCACATGCCGCAGCTCGACGTGATCGCGAGCTACGGCACCGAGCTGCTCGACTGGCTCAACACCTACACCTTCCCGGCGGAGACCGCGTTCGCCGACCCGGAGCGGTCGCGGCTCGGGGCCCAACTGTTCGTCGAGGCCTTGCTGGCCCACGGCACGACCGCGGCCGTGGTGTTCCCGACCGCACACAAGGTCTCGGCCGACGCGCTGTTCGCCGCCGCGCAGCAGCACGACATGCGCCTGATCACCGGCAAGGTGCTGCAGGACCGCCACTCGCCCGACGGCCTGCGCGACGACGTGGTGCAGGCGCAGGCCGACTCGCGCGACCTGATCTCGCGCTGGCACGGCGTCGACCGGCTCGCCTATGCCGTGACGGTGCGCTTCGCGCCGTCCAGCTCGCCCGAGCAACTCGCGATGGCCGGCGCGCTGTGCGCGGCCGACCCGACCCTGTACATGCAGACCCACGTGGCCGAGAACCGGGCCGAGGTCGCCTGGGTCAAGGAACTCTTCCCCGAGGCGCGCAGCTATCTCGATGTCTACGCCCGCGCCGGCCTGCTGCACCCGCGCAGCGTGCTCGCGCACGGGATCTGGCTCGACGACGCCGACCGCGAGGCGCTGCGCGCCTCGGGCGCGCAGATCGCGCACAGCCCGTCGTCCAACCTGTTCCTCGGCAGCGGGCTGTTCGACTGGAACGCTGCGATCGCGGCCGGCGCGGCCGTCAGCCTGGCGACCGACGTCGGCGGCGGCACCAGCCTGTCGATGGTCCGCACGATGGCTGACGCCTACAAGGTGCAGGCGATGGCCGGCCAGCGCCTCACGGCCTGGAAGGCGCTCCACGCCGCCACGCTCGGCGCGGCGCAGGCGCTCGGGCTGGCCGACGAGATCGGCTCGTTCGAGCCCGGTCGCGTGGCCGACCTCTGCGTGTGGGACTGGGCCGCAGACCCGGTCGCGCTGCGCCGCATGGAACTCGCGCGCCACCTGCACGAGCGCGCGTTCGCGTGGATGACGCTGGCGGACGACCGCAACCTGGTGCAGACCTGGGTGGCTGGCGCGTTGCGGCACCAGCGCCGCGGCGCCTGAGCGCGGGTCGAGGCCAGGCGGCGGGTCCGGACTTTGCGAGCATGATCATCGTCATAGGAGACTGACACCGTGTTGCGACTCGAACTGGTCAACATCAGCAAGCAGTACCCCGCCGTGAAGGCGAACGATTCGGTCAACCTGCAGGTGGCCCCCGGCGAGATCCACGCCGTGCTCGGCGAGAACGGCGCCGGCAAGTCGACCATGATGAAGATGATCTACGGCGCCGTCCGGCCCGACGAGGGCGAGATCCGCTGGAACGGTCAGGCCGTCAACATCCGCAACCCGCAGGAGGCGCGCACGCTCGGCATCAGCATGGTGTTCCAGCACTTCAGCCTGTTCGACACGCTGAGCGCGGCCGAGAACGTCTGGCTGGGGCTGGACAAGTCGCTCAGCCTGGCCGAGGTGACGCAGCGGATGATGAAGGTCGAGAAGGAGTACGGCCTCGATGTCGAGCCGCTGCGGCCGGTCCACACGCTGTCGGTCGGCGAACGCCAGCGGGTCGAGATCGTGCGCGCGCTGATGACGAACCCGAAGTGCCTGATCCTCGACGAGCCGACCTCGGTGCTGACGCCGCAGGCCGTCGACAAGCTGTTCGTCACGTTGCGCAAGCTCGCCAGCGAGGGCACCAGCATCCTCTACATCAGCCACAAGCTCGACGAGATCCGCGCGCTGTGCACCAACTGCACGGTGCTGCGCGGCGGCAAGGTCACCGGCATGGTCGACCCGCGCACCGAGACCAATGCCGGGCTGTCGCGCCTGATGATCGGCGCCGAGCCACCGCAACTGAAGCACCTGCAGGCCAAGCTCGGCGACGTGGTCCTCGATGTGCGCGGCCTCACGCTGCCGAAGGAGGACCACTTCGGCATGAACCTGACGGACATCCGCTTCCAGGTGCGCGCGGGGGAGATCCTCGGCATCGCCGGCGTCTCGGGCAACGGCCAGCAGGAGCTGATGGCGGCGATGTCCGGCGAGGACCCGCGCTCGCCGAAAGACTCGATGCACCTGTTCGGCAAGGATATTTCCCGTGAAACGCCGCGCGAACGTCGTGCCGCCGGCCTGCATTTCGTGCCCGAGGAGCGCCTGGGCCGCGGCGCGGTGCCCACGCTGTCGCTCGCCGCGAACACGATGCTGACGCGCACCGAGGCGATCGGCCGCTCGGGCTGGATCCGCACCGGCGAGGTCACCGCCCTGGCGCAGGAGCTGATCCGGCGCTTCAACGTGAAGGCCGGCGGGCCGGGCGCGGCAGCGAAGAGCCTGTCCGGCGGCAACCTGCAGAAGTTCATCGTCGGCCGCGAGATCCACGCCAACCCGAAGCTGCTGATCGTCTCGCAGCCGACCTGGGGCGTGGATGTGGGCGCCGCCGCGCAGATCCGCGGCGAACTGCTCGCGCTGCGCGACCAGGGCTGCGCGCTGCTGGTCGTCAGCGAGGAGCTCGACGAGTTGTTCGAGATCTGCGACCGGCTGGTGGTGATCGCGCAGGGCAAGGTGTCGCCGAGCGTGAACACCTCGGACGCGACGATCGAGATGATCGGGGAATGGATGAGCGGCCTGTGGAACAAGAATGCCGCCGACAAGGAGACCGCACATGCTCAAGCTTGAAGCCCGACCGGAGCAATCCAAGGTCATGTCGTTGATGTCGCCGGTGCTCGCACTGGCGATCACGGTGGTGATCGGCACCATCCTGTTCATGCTGCTCGGCAAGGACCCGATGCGCGGCCTGTACGTGTTCTTCGTCGAGCCGCTGAAGAGCGTCTACGCGCTGACCGAGCTCGCGATGAAGGCGACGCCGCTGATCCTGATCGCGCTCGGGCTGGCGGTGTGCTTCCGCTCGAACGTGTGGAACATCGGCGCCGAGGGTCAGTTCGTGGTCGGCGCGATCGCCGCCGCGGGCGTGGCGATGTCGGCCGACAAGGACACCGGCCGCTGGATCGTCGCCGCCGTGCTCGCGGCCGGCGTGCTGGGCGGCATGGCGTGGGCCGGGCTCGTCGCGTTCCTGCGCGACCGCTTCAACGCGAACGAGATCCTCGTCAGCCTGATGCTGGTGTACGTGGCCGACCAGGTGCTCGGCTACCTGGTCTACGGCCCGTGGAAGGACCCGGCCGGCTTCAACTTCCCGCAGACGATCACGTTCCTGAAGTCGACCAGCGTGCCGAAGCTGTTCACGGGCTTTCGCGTCAACATCGGGCTGATCATCGCGCTGCTCGCGGTCGGCGCGTTCTGGGTGCTGCTCTTCCGCACGTACGCCGGCTTCCAACTGCAAGTCGGTGGGCTCGCGCCGGCGGCAGCGCGCTATGCCGGCTTCTCGTCGCGCAAGGCGCTGTGGACGGCGCTGCTGCTGTCGGGCGGCATGGCCGGCCTGGCCGGTGCACTCGAGGTCGCCGGGCCGCTCGGCCAGCTCACGCCGTACGTGCCGGCCGGCTACGGCTTCGCGGCGATCATCGTTGCGTATGTGGGGCGGCTGCACCCGGTGGGCATCATCTTCTCGGCGATCCTGATGAGCATGTTCTACATCGGCGGCGAACTCGCGCAGTCGCGGCTCGGGTTGCCGAAGTCGCTGACGGGCGTGTTCCAGGGGCTGCTGCTGTTCACGCTGCTGGCCTGCGACACGCTGATCGCGTATCGCATTCGCTGGAAGGCTTCGCGGCCGGTTCCGGTCAAAACTGCGGCGCCTTTGGTTGGGGCGACGACGGTGAAGGGGGCTTGAGATGATTGCCGAACTCCTTTCATCGTCGAGCGTTTCGCGGCAGGCTGCACCCGGCAGGGGCTCATCCGGTGGCGGTCGTCGCTGCGCGCCGACTCCGTTCCGGTGCTCGCTCCGGGGCCTGCCGGGTGCCGCCTGCCGCGACCCCCACCACCCGCGCACTTCCGGGGAAGCGCCTCCACGCGTGCAGCAAAGGGGGGTGCGCAGCGCACCCGGGCGCGCCTTTGGCGCTGCCACCGAGGCAAGCAAGACCAGCAGGAGCAACTGAACAATGGACTCCATCGCACTCCTCCTCGCCGCGACCCTCAACTCCGGCACCGTCCTCGCGTTCGCCGCACTCGGCCTGCTGATCAACGAGCGCGCGGGCATCGTCAACCTCGGCGCCGAAGGGATGATGCTGGTCGCCGCGATCGCCGGCTATGCGACCGCGGTCCACACCGGCAGCGACACGCTCGCCTTCATCGGCGGCGCCGCAGCCGGCGCGTTGCTGGCGGCCGCGTTCGGCATCCTGGTGATCTACCTGAACACCAACCAGTACGCCACCGGCCTGGCGCTCAGCCTGTTCGGGGCCGGCTTCTCGGCGTTCGTCGGCATCTCCTACACGCAGGCGAAGCTGAGCGAACGGCCCAACTTCGCGGTCCCGTACCTGTCGGACATCCCGCTCGTCGGCCCGGCGCTGTTCAAGCAGCACCCGATGGTCTACCTCGCGATTGTGCTGACTGTCGCCCTCGCGTGGTTCCTGTACCGCTCGCGCGCCGGCCTGGTGCTGCGCGCGGTCGGCGAATCGCCCGAATCGGCGCATGCGCTGGGCTACCCGGTGCGCCGCATCCGCATGTTCGCGGTGATGGTCGGCGGCGCGCTGTGCGGCATCTCGGGCGCCTACATCTCGGTCGTCTACACGCCGCTGTGGGTCGAGGGCATGGTGGCCGGCAAGGGCTGGATCGCGCTCGCGCTGACGACCTTCGCGACCTGGCGGCCGGCACGTGTCTTGCTCGGAGCGTACCTGTTCGGCGGCGTCACGATGCTGCAGTTCCACCTGCAAGGCGAGGGCGTGCAGATCCCGAGCCAGTTCCTGACGATGATGCCGTACCTGGCCACCATCGTCGTGCTGGTGCTGATCTCGCGCAACGCCACCTTCATCCGCGTCAACATGCCCGCGTCGATCGGCAAGCCGTTCTTCCCGGGCAGCTAGACGACGCCAAAACCGGCTACGCCTTGTCACATAATTCCTGCGCTTCGCCCCAACCCCGATTTTCCCCACTGGAGACGACATGACCCTGCAATCCAAGCGTTCACTGATCAAGCTGGCTGGCCTCAGCTCGATCGCGGCGGCCGCCGCGCTCGTCGGCTGCGGCAAGAAGGAAGAAGCACCGGTCGCGCCGGCGCCGGCTCCTGCACCCGTCGCTGCGGCATCGGCCGCGCCGGCCAAGGCCGAGCCGCTGAAGATCGCGTTCGCGTACGTCGGCCCGGTCGGTGACGGCGGCTGGACCTTCGCGCACGACAACGCCCGCAAGGCGGTCGAGAAGGAATTCGGCGACAAGGTCGTCACCAGCTTCGTCGAGAAGGTGCCTGAGGCGGCCGACGCCGAACGCGTGTTCCGCGACATGGCCAGCCAGGGCAACAAGCTGATCTTCGGCACGACCTTCGGCTACATGGAGCCGATGCTCAAGGTGGCGGCCGACCTGAAGGACGTGAAGTTCGAGCACGCCACCGGCTACAAGCAGTCCGACAACATGCGCACCTACGACTCGCGCACGTACGAGGGCGCCTACATGGCCGGCGTGATCGCCGGCGGCATGAGCAAGACGGGCACGATCGGCGTGGTCGGCTCGATCCCGATCCCGGAAGTCATCCGCAACATCAACAGCTTCACGCTCGGCGCGCAGTCGGTGAACCCGAAGATCAAGACCAAGGTGGTCTGGGTCAACGAATGGTTCAACCCGCCGAAGGAAACCGAAGCCGCGCAGTCGCTGATGAACGGCGGCGCCGACGTGCTGATGCAGAACACCGACTCGTCGGCTGTGCTGCAGACTGCCGAGAAGGCCGGCAAGCTGGCCTTCGGCTGGGACAGCGACATGACCGCCTACGCGCCGAAGGCGCACCTCGCCTCGGCCGTCATCAACTGGGCCCCGTACTACATCAAGGCCACCAAGGAAGCGCTCGACGGCTCGTGGAAGGGCAACCAGGCTGCGTGGTGGGGCGTCAAGGAAGGCGCGATCGACATCGTCTCGATTTCCGACAAGGTGCCGGCCGAACTCAAGGCCAAGGTCGACGCCGTGAAGGCCGGCCTGAAGGACGGCTCGTTCCAGATCTGGAAGGGCCCGATCATGGGCTCCGACGGCAAGGAAGTGCTGGCCAAGGACGCGGTCGCCGACGACAAGTTCCTCGGCGGCATCAAGTTCTACGTCAAGGGCGTCGAAGGCAAGGTGCCAGGCGGCGACGGCAAGTAAGACCACGCGGGGCGCGCTGCGCTTCGTATCATCCGGAGGCCGCTGAACGCGGGCTTCTTTGAGAGGCCGCCAACGCGGCCTCTTTTCATTGGGAACCGCCGCACATGATCGACTTCGACGACATCCCCCGCGAGCGCCTGCCGGCGCTGCTGCAGGCCATGCCCAAGGCCGAGCTGCACATCCACATCGAAGGCTCGCTCGAGCCGGAACTGATCTTCGCGCTCGCGCAGCGCAACGGTGTCGCGCTGCCGTACCCGGACGTCGAGGCGCTGCGTGCCGCGTATGCGTTCACCGACCTGCAGAGCTTCCTCGACATCTACTACGCCGGCGCGAGCGTGCTGCTGAAGGAGGAAGATTTCTTCGATATGGCCATGGCGTATTTCAGGCGCGCCGCGGCCGACAACGTCGTGCGCGCCGAACTGTTCTTCGACCCGCAGACCCACACCGACCGCGGCGTGCCGATCGGCACGGTGATCGGCGGGCTGACCCGCGCCTGCGACACCGCGCGGCGCGACTTGGGCGTCGACGCCGCGCTGATCCTGTGCTTCCTGCGTCACCTCAGCGAGGAGGCGGCCCTCGAGACGCTCGAAGCGGCGCTGCCGTACCGTGACCGGTTCATCGGCGTCGGCCTGGACAGCAGCGAGAAGGGCAACCCGCCCGAGAAGTTCGCGCGCGTGTTCGCGCGCTGCAGGGAACTGGGCCTGCACCTCGTCGCCCATGCCGGCGAGGAGGGGCCGCCGGCCTACATCTGGAGCGCGCTCGATGTGCTGCATGTCGAGCGCATCGACCACGGCGTGGCCTGCCTGGCCGACCCGGCGCTGGTCGCGCGCCTGGCGGCCGAGCGCGTGCCGCTGACCGTGTGCCCGCTGTCGAACATCAAGTTGTGCGTCTACCCGGCAATGGGCGCGCACAACCTGGCCGCGCTGCTCGACGCCGGCCTGTGCGCGACCGTCAACTCCGACGACCCGGCGTACTTCGGCGGCTACATCAACCAGAACTTCCTCGAGGCGTTCGCTGCGCTGCCGCAGCTGACCGCGCGCCATGCGCACCGGCTCGCGGCCAACAGCTTCGAAGCCAGCTTCGCCGATCCCGAATCGAAAGCCCGCTGGCTTCGGTCACTCGACAAGGTCTTTGCCGAGAACTGAATTTCGCCCTCTATCATCGGCGCCGTCCCAACCCCCGGCTGCGCCAAGATGCTCGAACTGCTGACCGACCCGCAAGCCTGGATCGCCCTCGCGACGCTGACCGCCCTCGAGCTGGTGCTCGGCATCGACAACATCGTCTTCATCTCGATCCTGGTCGACAAGCTGCCCAAGGCGCAGCGCGAGAAGGCACGGCGCATCGGCCTGTTCATGGCGATGTTCATGCGGATCGGGCTGCTGCTGGTGCTCGCGTGGATCGTCGGCCTCGTCGCGCCGCTGTTCACGGTGCTCGGCCAGGAGATCTCCGGGCGCGACCTGATCCTGATCGCCGGCGGCCTGTTCCTGATCTACAAGGCCACCGGCGAGATCCACCAGTCGCTCGAAGGTGAGGAGGGCCACGCGTCGAGCGCGGTCAAGGCCACGTTCACCGCGGTGATCCTGCAGATCATGGTGGTCGACATGGTGTTCTCGCTCGATTCGATCATCACCGCGGTCGGCATGGTCGATCGCATCGAGGTGATGATCGCGGCGGTGATCGCGTCGGTCGGGCTGATGATGCTGTTCGCCGGCACGATCGGTCGCTTCGTCTCCGACCACCCGACGATCAAGATGCTCGCGCTGTCGTTCCTGGTCGTCGTCGGCGTGGTGCTGATCGCCGAAGGCTTCGACCAGCACGTGCCGAAGGGCTACGTCTACTTCGCGATGGCGTTCTCGGTCGGCGTCGAGATGCTGAACATCACGATGCGCAAGCGCGCGAAGAAGGCGGTGGTGCTCCACGCCGACTACGTCGCCGACGACAAGCCGCCAACTTGAAGCGCCCCGCGCGGCGATAATCGCTCGACCCGCCGCCTGCGTGCCCCCGCAGGCGGTTTTTCCTTCCCCCGGGGCCATGTAGAGGAACACCATGTTCAAAAACCTCGCCCGCGCCAGCGTTGTCACGCTGGGCGCGATGCTCGCCGTCACGGCGTCACCCGCGGTCCACGCGCAGGCCCCGGCGACCAGGCCGCCGCTGAAGGTCGCGTTCGTCTACGTCAGCCCGATCGGCGACGCCGGCTGGACCTTCCAGCACGAGCAGGGCCGCCTGGCGATGCAGAAGGCGCTTGGCGACCAGGTCGCGACCAGCGTGGTCGAATCCGTCGCCGAAGGCCCCGACTCGGAACGCGTGATCCGCGATCTGGCGGCGCAGGGCAACCGGCTGATCTTCGCGACCAGCTTCGGTTACCTCGAGCCGACGCTGCGCGTCGCGGCGGACCACCCCGACGTGAAGTTCGAGCACGCCGGCGGCTACAAGACCGCCGCCAACGTGAACACCTACAACGCGCGCTACTACGAGGCGCGCTACCTCGCCGGGCTGCTGGCGGGCAAGACCAGCAGGAGCGGCATCGCCGGCTACGTGGCCGGCTTCCCGGTGCCGGAGGTCGTGCAGGGCATCAACGCGTTCGCGCTCGGCATGCGCGAGGCCAACCCGGCCGCGACCGTGAAGGTGCTGTGGCTCAACACCTGGTTCGACCCGGCCCGCGAGCGCGAAGCGGCGCAGTCCCTGATCAACCAGGGCGCCGACGTGCTGACCAACCACAGCGGCTCGCCGGCCGTGCCGCAGACCGCGCAGGCCAACTTCAAGGCCAAGGGCGTGCGCGCGATCGCCTACCAGAGCGACATGAGCCGCTACGCGCCCGACGCGCAGCTCGCCGCCGTCACGCTGCACTGGGGCGGCTACTACACGCGGGTCGCGCGCGCCGCACTCGCGGGCACCTGGAAGCCCGAGCCTTACTGGGGCGGCATGAAGGACGGCGTGGTGCAGCTGAGCCCGATCGCGCGCGACGTGCCCGCCGCGACCCTGGCGCTGGTCGACGCACGCCGCGCGCAGATCGTTGCCGGCCGGTTCCAGCCGTTCACCGGGCCGCTGGTCGACAACGAAGGCAAGGTGCGGCTGGCGCGCAGCACGCTCGACGACGCGGCGATCTCGACGATGAACTGGTTCGTGCGCGGCGTGGCCGGCAGCGTGCCGAAGCCGTGACCGCCTAGACGGCCTGCCGCCACGCGGTCGGCTCGACGAAGTGCCGGTTCAGCAGCGCCACCAGCCGGTGCACACGCCAGGCGCCGTCGATGAACAGGTAGTCGGGGCAGACGCCTTCGTCCTGGAAGTTCAGGCGCTTCAGCACCTCGGCGCTGCGCCAGTTCTCGGGCCGGTAGGCGGCCTGGATGCGGTGCAGGTTGATCTGCGGCGAAAACATCTCGCCGATCGCGCAGCCCAGCGCCTCGGTCATCAGCGCCTGGCCTTCGTAGGGCTGGTCGAGTGCGTAGCCGAGATTGCAGCTGTGGAACGCGCCGCGCACGATGTTGGAGAAGTTGATCGTGCCGATCACGCGGTGCGTGTCGCCGATCGGTTGCATCAGGTAGCGGAAGCCGCTGCCGGCGGCGAACGCGGCGGCCGCGTCGCGCAACCGCTGCGCCTGTACGGCCTCGCTGAAGAAGCCGGCTTCGGTCGGCGGGTCCCACGGCGCGAGATGCGCGCGGTTGCGCTCGTGGAAGTCGGCCAGCGCGCCTGCCAGGTGTTCGTCGGCCGCGACCAGCCTCAGCCGTGCGGTCAGCAGCAGCGGGGCAGCGACAGGTGAACCGGTGTCATCCATCGCTGCGATTGGATCACGCGGCGACGCGGCCCGCCTCGAGCTGGCTTGCCAACCGGGTGGCCTGCGGGCCGAAGGCGTAGGCGTCCATGCCGATGCAGCCCAGATCGACGCCCGCGTGCAGCCGCACCGGCGCGTGGTCGCGGCCCCCGGCGCCGGCCGCCACGTACCAGGGCAGCAGGTGCTCGTCGGTCGGGTGCATGTCGACGGCGTGGGGCGCGCGGCGCCGGTAGTCGAGCAGCGCGTCCCAGTCGCGCGCGATGCCGCGGTCATTCATCCACTCGCGGAAGGCCGTGCTCTCGGGGATCTCGGGCCGCGCGCCGCTCGGGCGCAGGCCGCCGGCGAACGCCCGCCGCAGGTTGTGCGTGATGCTGCCCGTGCCCAGGATCAGCACGCCCTCGTCGGCCAGCGGGGCAAGCGCCTGGCCGAGCGCGAACTGCTGCGCCGGGCTTTGGTCCGGCACGAAGGCCAGCGGCAGCACCGCCACGTCGGCCTGCGGGTAGATGTAGCGCAGCGCGGTCCAGATGCCGTGGTCCAGGCCGCCGTCGTCGAGCAAGTGCACCGCCAGGCCCGACGATTCCATGAGCCCGGCGATCTGGCGCGCCAGCGCCGGTGCGCCGGCGGCGTCGTAGCGCAGCTGGTTGAGCCGTGGGTCGAAATTGCCGAAGTCGTAGACCGCGCTGTGCTGCGCGCCAGCCAGCAGCACCGGCGCCCGCGCCGCGGTGTGGGCCGAGATCGCGAGGATCGCGGTCGGGCGGCCGAACTCCGCGTCGATCGCCGGGCCGAGCGTGCGCATGAACGCGCCGGCCGCGCCGGGCTCGAGCGCGATCATCGGCGAACCGTGGGAGACGAAGACGGGGGGCAGGGCAGTGTGCTTCATGAGGTCATTACAGCACCGCGTCGGCCGGCCGGCGTTCGAGGCGCTTGCATGCAGCGTTCGAGCGGAATGCCCCCCGCCCGCGGCGCCGCGGGCCGAGTCGTGTAAGTTCCGCCGCATGAACGATTCGACGACGACCGCCGCGCCGCGGCCCCCTTCGGCCGCGGTGCTGGCCTGGCGCCAGATGGCGCGCGACTTGCGGGCCGGCGAGCTGCGCCTGCTGGTGGTCGCGGTGATGCTGGCGGTGGCGGCGCTGACCGCAGTGGGCTTCTTCGCCGATCGGATCAACGGCGGCCTCGCCCGCGACGCCCGGCAACTGCTGGGCGGCGACGCCATCGTCTCGTCCGACCAGCCGGCGCCGCCGGCCTTCGCCGCCAAGGCGCGCGAGCTCGGGCTGCTGACCGCGTCGACCGCGGGCTTTCCGAGCATGGGACGAGCGAGCGAGCAGCAGGGCGGCGCGTCGCGGCTGGTCAGCGTCAAGGCGGTCAGCGAGGCCTACCCGTTGCGCGGCCAGGTCACCGTGGGCGGCGCGCCGGGCGCGAAGGAAGAGTTGCGCGCCGGCGCCCCCCAGCGCGGCACCGCGTGGGTCGATCCGGCGCTGCTCGGCGCGCTGAACCTGAAGGTCGGCGACACGCTGCTGCTCGGCGATGCCAGCCTGCGGATCGAGCGGCGCATCGTCAACGAGCCCGACCGCGGCACCGGTTTCGCGTCGTTCGCGCCGCGCGTGATGCTGAACGAGGGGGACCTGCCCGCCACCGGCCTGATCCAGCCGGCCAGCCGCGTCAACTACCGGCTCGCGGTCGCCGCCCGAGGGTCCGACGAGCGGGCGGTGCAGCAGTTCGTCGCGTGGGCCGAGGCGCAGGTCAAGAGCGCCGGCCTGCGCGGGCTGCGGATCGAGTCGCTCGCCACCGGTCGGCCCGAGATGCGCCAGACGCTCGACCGCGCGGCCAAGTTCCTGAACCTGGTGGCGCTGCTGTCGGCGCTGCTCGCGGCGGTGGCGGTCGGCATCGCGTCGCGCGATTTCGCGAGCCGCCATCTCGACGACTGCGCGATGCTGCGCGTGCTGGGCCTGCCGCAGCGCACGATCGCGCTGCAGTACATCGCCGAGTTCGGCGCGGTCGGCCTGATCGCCAGCGTGGCCGGTGTGGTGCTGGGCTTCGCGGTGCACTACGTGTTCGTGCTGCTGCTGGCCGGCCTGGTCGATTCCAGCCTGCCGACGCCGAGCCTGTGGCCCGCGCTGTTCGGCCTGGGGGTCGGTTTCACGCTGCTGATGGGCTTCGGCCTGCCGCCGGTGCTGCAGCTGGCGCAGGTGCCGCCGCTGCGGGTGATCCGACGCGACGTGGGCGCGCTGCGGCCGGCGTCGATCGCGGTGCTCGCCGCCGGCGCGCTCGGCTTCGCCGCGCTGCTGCTGGCGGTGTCGAGCGACCTGAAGCTCGGGCTGATCGCGGTCGGCGGTTTCGCCGCGGCGATCGCCGTGTTCGCGCTGCTGTCGTGGCTCGCCGTGATACTGCTGCGCCGCGCCGTGCCCGAGGCGCGTGCGCCGCGCTGGCTGGTGCTCGCGACCCGCCAGATCGCCGCACGCCCGGCGTTCGCGGTGCTGCAGGTGTCGGCGCTCAGCGTCGGGCTGCTGGCGCTGGTGCTGCTGGTGCTGCTGCGCACCGACCTGATCGACAGCTGGCGCCAGGCCACGCCGAAGGACGCGCCGAACCGCTTCGTCATCAACGTGCAGCCGGACCAGGCCGAGGCGTTTCGCCAGCGCCTCGACGACGCAGGCGTGAAGCGCTACGACTGGTTCCCGATGATCCGCGGCCGGCTGGTCGCGATCAACGGCAAGCCGGTCCGGCTCGAGGACTATGCGGAGGACCGGGCCCAGCGCCTGCTCGACCGCGAGTTCAACCTCAGCCACGACGCCGACATGCCGCCGCACAACCTGCTCGCCGCGGGCCGCTGGACACGCGACGAGCCCAATGCGGTCAGCGTCGAAGAGGGCCTGGCGCAGACGCTCGGGCTGAAGCTCGGCGACGAGCTGCGCTTCGATGTCGGCGGCGCCACCGCGCAGGGCCGCATCACCAGCCTGCGCAAGGTCGACTGGAGCTCGATGCGGGTCAACTTCTTCGTCATGTTCCCGACCGCGAACATGGTGGACGTGCCGGTCAGCTACATCGCGGCCTACCGGGCGCCCGAGGGGCCGAAGGGCGGCGTGGCCTTCGACAACGGGCTGGCGCGCGATTTCCCGAACATCACCGCGATCGATGTGTCGGCCTCGATCGCGCAGATCCAGCGGGTGCTCGACCAGGTGGTGCGCGCGGTCGAATTCCTGTTCGGCTTCACGCTCGCGGCCGGGCTGGTGGTGCTGTTCGCAGCCGTCACCGCGACGCGCGAGGCGCGCTCGCGCGAGTTCGCGGTCATGCGCGCGCTCGGCGCCAGCGGCACGCTGCTCGGGCAGGTGCAGCGGGCCGAGCTGCTCGGCGTCGGCGCGCTCGCCGGCGTGCTGGCCTCGGGCGCCGCCATGGCGGTCGGCTGGGCGCTCGCGCGCTACGTGTTCGAGTTCAGCTGGAGCGCCGCGCCCTGGGTGCCGCTGGCCGGCGGCGCGGCCGGCGCGCTGCTCGCCCTCGCCGCCGGCTGGTGGGGCCTGCGCGACGTGCTGCGCCGGCCGGTGGTGCAGACACTGCGGCAGGCCGCGGATGTCTGACGGCTGAAAAAGCGAAGGGCCGCATCGCGCGGCCCTGTCGTCGTCACGGCACTATCGGGTCGTCAGAACGATTCCCAGTCGTCGGTGCCGCTCTTGGCGGCGGCCGCGGCGGGGCTGTCGGCCTTCGCGGCGGGTGCCGGCGGCGTGAAGGTCGGACGGACCACGTTGGTCGCGCGGTTCGGGCCGCGCCGCTCGACCGGCGGCGTGGTCGCGCCAACCGGCGCGGCAGTCGGCGCGACCGCATGGTGCAGCGTCGGCACCGCGGCGCGGGCCTTGGCGGCGACCGGCGCTGCCGGCTTGCTCGGCGCGGCCGGGGCGGCGGCCACGTGATGGCGCCCATCATCGGCCAGCTTGAACACTGCGACTGCGGCGACCAGCTGCTGGGCCTGGTTGCGCAGGCTCTCGGCGGCGGCGGCGCTTTCCTCGACCAGCGCGGCGTTCTGCTGCGTGGTCTTGTCCATCTCGGTGACGGCGTCGCCGACCTGCGCCACGCCGGCGCTCTGCTCGGTGCTCGCGGCGCTGATCTCGGCCATGATGTCGGTGACGCGCTTGATCGAGGTCACGACCTCGGTCATCGTCGCGCCGGCCTGGTCGACCTGCACGGTGCCCTGCTCGACGCGCTCGACGCTCGCCGAGATCAGCGCCTTGATTTCCTTGGCCGCATCGGCGCTGCGCTGCGCGAGGCTGCGCACCTCCGAGGCGACGACCGCGAAGCCGCGGCCCTGTTCGCCGGCCCGGGCGGCTTCGACCGCCGCGTTCAGCGCCAGGATGTTCGTCTGGAACGCGATGCCGTCGATCACGCTGATGATGTCCGCGATCTTGCGCGACGATTCGTTGATGCCCTTCATCGTCTCCACGACCTGACCGACGGCGTCACCGCCGCGGACCGCGACCGTGCTGGCGTTCTGGGCCAGCTGGTTCGCCTGCTTGGCGTTGTCGGCGTTCTGGCGGACGGTGGCGCCGAGCTGTTCCATCGAGGCGGCGGTTTCCTCGAGCGCGCTGGCCTGCTGCTCGGTGCGCGAGCTGAGGTCCTGGTTGCCGGCGGCGATCTCGGTCGAGCCGGTCGAGATCGAATCGCTGGCGTGGCGCACGTTGCCGACCACTTTCACCAGGCTGTCGTTCATCTGCTTCAGCGCGCCCAGCAGCTGGCCGGCCTCGTCGGTGTTCCTGACCTCGATGTGGGTCGTCAGGTCGCCTTCGGCGACGCGGCGGGCCACCGAGACGGCCTCGTGCAGCGGACGGGTGATCGAGCGCGTCAGCAGCCAGGCGATGAAGATCCCCAGGGCCAGCGAGGCGGCGCTGATCACGATGATCAGCCACTTGGCCCGTTCGTAGGTGGCCTGGGCGGCGGCCGCGCTGTCGACCGATTCCTTCTTCAGCAGATCGTTGAACGCGGCGACATGGCCGATCACCTGGGTCAGCAGCGGCATGCAGTCCTGGGTCAGCGCCTTCACGGCCTCGTCGGTATTCTGCGTCGTGGCCAGGCCGACGATGCGCGTGGCGATCGGCAGGTACTTGCCCTCCAGCGACCGCAGCTTGTCCAGCATCTCGCGCTCTTCCGCGCTCGACGACTCCGGTGACTTCTGCATCACGGCGGTCAGTTCGGCGATGCCCTTGTCGATCGCGGTCTGGGCGGTCTTGACACGCTCCAGGTCCGGCTTCTGGGCCGCGGGTTCGGTCAGCAGCGCGAGGTTGCGCGCGGCGATGGCGCGCGCGCCGATGTTGGCGGAGATCTCGTTCAGCGCCTTCAGCTTGGCCTCGCCGACTTCGGTGATGGTCGTGACATTGCTGGACAGGTCCGCCATCTGGCGCATGCCGATGCCGGTGGTGACCAGCTGCAGCGTCAACAGGGCGGCGAAGCCCAGTCCGAGACGCATGCCGACCTTCATGTTGCCGATGACTTTCATTGCTGCTGGATCCTTGGTGGCTGCAAAGCGGCTCCAGAACTGCCCGGCCGCGGGTACGGACGCTCGAGCGAGCGTCCGCTCTTTCAGTGAATCGTGTTGATCAGGCCCATCTCTTCGCTGGCCATCAGGCCCTCGATGTCCATCAGGATGAGCATCCGCTCGGCCACGCTGCCGATGCCGGTGATGAAACTGGTGTCGACCGCCGAGCTCATCTCGGGGGCCGGCTTGATCGTGTCCGCGTCGAGCGCGAGCACATCGGAGACCGAGTCGACGACGGCGCCGACGACGCGGCCCTTGACGTTCAGCACGATCACGACCGTGAAGCTGTTGTATTCGGCGGTCTCGCACGAGAGCTTCAGGCGCAGGTCGACGATCGGGACGATCACGCCGCGCAGGTTGACGACGCCCTTGATGAACGGCGGCGCATTCGCGATGCGGGTCGGCGGCTCGTACGAGCGGATTTCCTGGACCTTCAGGATGTCGATCCCGTATTCCTCGGCGCCGAGGCGGAAGGTGAGGAACTCGCCACCGGCGGCAGCCGCCGCGCGGGCGCTTTCGTGGGAGGCGATCTGGCGGGCGTCGGTGATCATGTCCATGGTGTTTCTTTCGACGTTTGTTAACAAATCTGAAGCGAGAAATGCGCGAGGAATTCGGGACTCACGCGGCCATTGCCGGCGTGCGGGCGTCCAGCCGGAAGGTGGAGACCACCTGCGACAGCCGCGCCGCCTGCTCGCGCAAGCTCTCGGCGGCGGCGGCCGACTCTTCGACGAGCGCGGCGTTCTGCTGCGTCATCTGGTCCAACTGAGTCACTGCGCCGTTGATCTGGCTGATGCCGCTGCTCTGTTCGTTCGAGGCGACGGTGATCTCGCCGATGATGTCCGAGACGCGCTGCACCGAGCCGACGATCTCGGTCATCGTGCGGCCCGCATCGGCCACCAGGCGCGAGCCGCCGGCGACCTTGTCGACGCTGGCGCCGATCAGGCCCTTGATCTCGCGCGCCGCCGTCGCCGAGCGCTGTGCGAGCGAGCGCACCTCGCCGGCCACGACCGCGAAGCCGCGGCCCTGCTCGCCGGCGCGCGCCGCCTCGACGGCCGCGTTCAGGGCGAGGATGTTGGTCTGGAACGCGATCCCGTCGATCACGCCGATGATGTCGGCGATCTTCTTCGACGAGCTATTGATGTCCTCCATCGTCGCGACCACCTGCTCGACGACGCTGCCGCCGCGTGCGGCGACTTCGGCCGCCGACAGCGCGAGCTGCTTGGCCTGGAGCGCGGCATCGGCCGTGTGCTTGACGGTGCCGGTGACCTGCTCCATCGACGAGGCCGTCTGCTGCAGGTTGGACGCGGTCTGCTCGGTGCGGGCCGACAGGTCCTGGTTGCCCATCGCCACTTCGCTGCTGGCGGTCTGGATGCTGTCGGTCGAGCTGCGCACTTCGCCGACCAGCGTGCGCAGTGCGGCCTGCATGCGGCCGAGCGTGCGCAGCATGTCGCCGAGTTCGTCGCGGCGGTTCGAGGTCAGCGTCTGCGACAGGTCGCCTTCGGCGATCGTCGCGGCGGCGGCCACGCCCTCGTGCAGCGGCACCGTCACCGAACGGGTGATCACGAAGGCCATCGTGGCACCCAGCGCGAGGGCCAGGCCGAGCAACCCGAGCAGCACCTTGCCCGCGGTGCGGATGCCGGCCTCGAGCGTCGCCGACTCCTGCGCGGCGCGCGTGGTGTGGAAGGCATGGACCTTGTCCATCGCCGCCAGGTAGGCGGTCGAAGCGGGCAGCATCTTTTCCTTGAGCAGCGACTCGGCAAGCAGGTAATCGGCCTGCTTGATCGCGCCGAACACCAGGTTGCGCTTGGCGATGTAGTCCTCTCGCTGGCGTGCCACGGTGGTCATCAGCGTCTTGCCCTCGTCGCCGCTGACCAGCCCCTCGAGCTGCTTCTGGATCACGCCGATCTCGGCCGAGGTCTGCTTGACCAGCGGGTCGAAGTAGGCCTGCACCTCCGGCTGGCCGCTCGACTTGGCGATGGCCACGGCCCGCGCCACGTTCAGTTCGGTCTTGCCTTTCCACTCCTGGGCCAGGCCGGCCTGCTGCTGCGAACTCAGCGACGCGGTGAGGCCGGCGTCGGTCGACTGCAGCTGACGCCACGCGAAGGACACGATGAAGAGCAGCAGGAGCAGCACGGCGCCGAAGCCGAGTCCGAGTCGGGTGGCGATGCGCAGGTTGTTCAGGGACATGGTGTTGGGGAATTCAGCGGTGGAGAGGGTTGCCGCAAGCTGCGCGGGCGAGTGGGGCGGAACGGACGAGCGCTCAGTGGCGCGAGCGCCGCACCAGGCTGCCGACGTCCAGGATCAGCGCGACGCGGCCGTCGCCCATGATCGTGGCGCCCGAGATGTCGTTGACGCGGCGGTAGTTGGCTTCGAGGTTCTTGACGACGACCTGCTGCTGGCCGAGCAGCTGGTCGACCAGCAGCGCGACGCGACCGCCTTCGGCCTCGGCGACGACCATGATCCCGCCGGCGTTCTCGAAGTCCGCACGCGGCACCCCGAAGACCTGCTCGAGATCGAGCACCGGCATGAATTCCTCGCGGACCTCGATCACGCGGCCGCTGCCGCCGATCGTCTTGATCGTGTCGGCCTTGACCTGGAACGATTCGATCACCGAGGACAGCGGCAGGATGTAGACCTCGTCGCCGACGCCGACCGACATGCCGTCCATGATCGCCAGCGTCAGCGGCAGGCGCACCTTGACGCTCATGCCGTAGCCCTCGGCCGAGTCGATCTCGACCGTGCCGCCGAGCGCGGTGATGTTCTTCTTCACGACGTCCATGCCGACCCCGCGGCCCGAGACGTCGGTGACGACCTCGGCGGTGGAGAAGCCGGGCGCGAAGATCAGGCTCCAGACCTCGCTGTCGGTCATCGAATCGGGCGCGTCGATGCCGCGTTCGCGGGCCTTCTTGATCAGCTTCTCGCGCGACAGGCCCTTGCCGTCGTCGCGCACCTCGATCAGGATCGAGCCGCCCTGGTGCGAAGCCGCGAGGGTGATGGTGCCGTGCTCCGGCTTGCCTTTCGCGAGGCGCTCCTCGGGCATCTCGATGCCGTGGTCGCAGCTGTTGCGCACGAGGTGCGTGAGCGGGTCGGTGATCTTCTCGACCAGGCCCTTGTCGAGTTCGGTGGCCTCGCCCTGGGTCACGAACTCGACCTTCTTGCCGAGCTTGGCGGCCAGGTCGCGCAACATGCGCGGGAAGCGGCTGAACACCATCGACATCGGAATCATCCGGATCGACATCACGGACTCTTGCAGGTCGCGGGTGTTGCGGTCCAGGTCGGCGAGGCCGGCGGCGAGCTGCTGGTACAGCGCCGGGTCGATCTGCTTGCTGTTCTGCGCGAGCATCGCCTGGGTGATGACGAGCTCGCCCACCAGGTTGATCAGCTGGTCGACCTTCTCGACCGAGACCCGCAGCGTCGATGATTCGAGCGCGGCCGCGGGGGCCTTGTCGGCCTTCGGCGCGACACGCGGGCGGGCTGCTTCGGCGGAGGCCGCGGCCGGGGCCGCGGCGGGCGCCTCGACGGCACCGGGCGCGCCCGGGGCGTTGTCGAAGAAGCCGTAGCCCGGATCGCGATGCTCCAGTTCGGCAGCCGGCGGCGCGCCCGGCGAGCCGGCGTGGAAGCCGTAGCCCTCGGTCATCGGCAGCAGCGCGACTTCTTCCCGGGCGACATGGAACGTGAACAGGTCCAGCAGGTCGTTGTCGCTGCTGGTGGTGATGACGCGGAAGCGGCGGATGCCGTCGCCGGCCTGGCCGCCGTCGATCGGCTCGATCGTGCCGAGGTCGGTGATTTCCTTGAACAGCTCGACCAGGTTGTCGGCGCGGGCCGGATCGGCCAGCGGGCCGACGCGCACCTCGAGTTCGCGGGCCAGCGACGGATCTGCCTGCGCGGTCTCCACCAATCCTGCCGGGGCGTCGGCGCGAACGGGCGCGACAGGCGCTTCGGCGATCGGCTTGGCGATCGGCGCGGCCGGCGCCTGGCCGGCGCTCATCGCGCGGATGCTCGTGAGCAGGTCGGCGGTGTCGATCGGATCGCCGCCGGCACCCTGGTGGCGTGCCAGCTGGGCGCGCAATGCGTCGCCCGACTGCAGCAGCACGTCGACCATCGCCGCCGTCGGCGTCAGCTCGTGGCGGCGCAGCTTGTCGAGCAGCGTTTCCATCTGGTGGGTCAGCTCGGCCACGTCGGCAAAGCCGAAAGTGGCGGCGCCGCCCTTGACCGAATGCGCGCAGCGGAAGATCGAGTTCAGTTCCTCGTCGTCGGCCGCTGCGATGTCGATCTCCAGCAGCTGCGCTTCCATGCGGTCGAGGTTCTCGCCCGCTTCCTCGAAGAACACCTGGTAGAACTGGCTCAGGTCGATGCCTGCGCCGATGTTCGCGCCTTCTTGCGTCATTTCACCCATGCTCGCTCCTGTTGATGGGCCCCGCGATCAGCGGATCACCTTGCGGATGACCTCGATCAGCTTGGCCGGATCGAAGGGCTTGACGAGCCAGCCGGTGGCGCCCGCGGCGCGGCCGGCCTGCTTCATCTGGTCGCTCGACTCGGTGGTCAGGATCAGGATCGGCGTGCTCTTGAATTTGGGGTTGTCGCGCAGCTTGCGCGTCAGGCCGATGCCGTCCAGGCGCGGCATGTTCTGGTCGGTCAGCACCAGGTCGAAGTCGGTCTTCGCCGTCTTCTCCCACGCATCCTGCCCATCGACGGCCTCGACGACGCTGTAGCCGGCGCTCTTCAGCGTGAAGGCCACCATCTGGCGCATGGATGCCGAGTCGTCGACGGCAAGGATTGAATTCATGATTTCTCCGGGTTTCCAGGGCGTTGTCGGTTGTTCGGGGTGAGTTCTTGAGCGGACGGGGTCAGAACAGCTCGATCGAGCCGGCGTCCATCTCGTCCTGCGTGACCGGGTTCGGCCGCAGCGGCGGCTCCTCGACCACGGCCGCGCCGTCGTCGTCGCCGCCCATCGTCTCGCGGGCCAGCCGGTCGGCGCAGTGGCGCAGGCGGCGGTGGGTGTGCGCGATCAGCTGCGAGGCCATGTCCTGGAACTGCAGCGCGGTGATCGCGCCGCCCAGGTGCTGCATCACGCCGTCGAACAGTTCGGGGGAGGGCGTGTCCTGGGCTGCATCGACCAGCTCCTGGATCTCGCCGACCGCGCCATGGAAGCCGCTCAGCAGCTCGTCGCAGGCGTGCGCCAGCAGCGTCTGCAGGCGGTCGAGGTCGTGCGTCGCCGTCATCAGGTTGTCCTGCAGGTCGGCTGCGGCGAGCAACGGCATCGGCGCGGAGGGCGGCACATCTAGGGCAAGTGAATTGGGCATCGTGATTCCGTCGTCGGTCGGCGCGCAGGTGCGGGTTTGCGCATCTCCGGTCTTTTCGGCCGCCGGGCGGCGGACCTGAGCGCGAACAAGCGGACGAATGACGCGCTTTTCGGGTGCCCGAAGGCGTTGCTCGGCTTCGATTGCCCCGCCGCGGCGGAGCGGGGCATACTGCGCGGATGCCGACCCTGTCCCCGTTTGCACCGCGTTCGCCCGGTCCGCCGCCGGGATTCGAGCGTGAGCTGCGGGTCCTGCATCTGGAGGATTCCGAGGCCGACCACGACCTGACCTTCGTCCATCTGGCGCGCGGCGGGCTGCGGGTCAAGATGCGGCGCATCGACTCCGAGGCCGAGTTCCTCGACGCGATCGAGCGGGCCGAGTGGGACGCGATCATCTCCGACTACAACCTGCCGGGCTTCTCGGGCCTGGTCGCGCTCGACCTGCTGAAGGCCAGCGGCCGCGACTTGCCGTTCATCTTGGTCTCGGGCGAGATCGGCGAGGACACCGCGGTCAAGGCGATGCGCAACGGCGCCAGCGACTACCTGCTGAAGAACAACCTGGCGCGGCTGGTCCCGGCGCTGATGCACGCGGTCGAGGCCACCGAGACCCGGCGCGCCCGGGTGCAGGCCGACCGCGAGCTCGACGAATCCAAGCAGCGCCTGCGCGAGCTCGCCCAGCACCTGCAGAACAGCATCGAGCAGGAGCGCATCGCGATCGCGCGCGAGATCCACGACGATGTCGGCGGCTCGCTGACCGCGCTGAAGTTCGACCTGGCCTGGATCGCGCGCCACTCCGACTCGGCCGAGGTGCTCGGGCGCGTCAACTCGGCGCTGGAGACCGTCACGCTGGCGATCGATTCCAGCAAGCGAATCATGCACAACCTGCGCCCGGCGATCCTCGAGCAGGGCTTGGTCGCGGCACTGCACTGGCTGGCCTCGCGGTTCGAGAAGCGCACCGGCATCGACTGCGAGATCCGCCTGCCCGCCGACGCGCCCGAACTGCCGTCCGGCGTGCCGCTGGTCGCGTACCGGACCGCGCAGGAGGCGCTGACCAACGTCACCAAGCACGCCCAGGCGACGCGCGTGCAGCTCGACCTGGCGCTGGCCGGCGGCGTGCTCTCGCTGGAGATCAGCGACAACGGCCGCGGCCTGTCGGCCGACGATCTCGCGAAGGCGCGCTCGTTCGGCATCCGCGGCCTGCACGAACGGGCCGGCACGGTCGGCGGCTGGGTCGACCTGACCAGCGGCCCGGGCGGGACGACGCTGATCCTGTCGATTCCGCTGACGCTGCCCGGCACCGTGAGCCGGCCGGAGATCGCGCCGCGCGACGACGACGACCCGAGCCAATGGGGCGCCTTGTGACCATCTCCATCTGCCGGGCTCTCCCATGATCAAGGTCTTTCTCTGCGACGACCACGCGCTGATCCGGCGCGGCATCCGCGACACGCTGTCCGACGCCCCGGACATCGAGGTCGTCGGCGAGGCCGGCGACTACGGCGAACTGCGCACGCTGATGCGCGACCACACCGCCGACGTGCTCGTGCTCGACATCAACCTGCCCGGGCGCAGCGGGCTGGACGTGCTGCACGTGCTGAAGGACGAGGTCACGACGATGCGCGTGCTCGTCGTCTCGATGTACCCCGAGGACCAGTACGCGATCCGCGCGCTGCGGGCCGGCGCCTACGGCTACGTCAACAAGGGCGGCGACCCGGCGCAGATCGTCGCCGCGGTGCGCACCGTCGCGCAGGGCCGCAAGTACGTGACGCCCGAGATCGCGCAGATGCTGGTCGAGAGCCTGACCACGCCGATGATCGCCAACGCGCACGAGAAGTTGTCGGACCGCGAGCTGCAGACGCTCGTGATGATCGCGTCCGGCAAGCGCCTGTCCGACATCGCCGAGGAACTGATGCTGAGCCCGAAGACCGTCAGCGTGTACCGCGCGCGGGTGCTTGAGAAGCTGGGCCTGGCGAACAACTCCGAGATGACGGTCTACGCCATCCGCAACGGCCTGGTCGGCAGCGAGTAGGCGACGTTGGGCGCTGCCGGAGCGCCGCGCTCTGTTGCATGCGTCACGAACCGGCCGGACTTCCGTCCGCAATAAGCGCACGCAGTTGCACATTTGCCGTCACCATCGGTAACGGTGTCGCGCCACCTCGGGCGCGTCCGCGAGAACTGGCCCGCGCTTGCCCGGATGATTTCCCATTTCACGCTTCTGACGGTGGCCGGTCTGGCGGTCTGTGCTGCGATGTTCTGGCTGGCGGCCGAAATCAATCTCGCCGCGACCGCGCGGCCGCGGGCGATGGCGGCGGCCGTCGCTGGCGTGGCGGTGCTGCTGGCCGCCAGCGCGCTGTGGTGGTCGGCGCACGCCGCGCGCGCCGCCGATGTCGCGGCGGCCCTCCCGTGGTGGGCGTCGTGGTGGCCGGCGCTGCTGCTGGCAGCCGCGATCACCGGCACGGGGTCGCTGTGGCATCGCGGCCGGCGGCGCTGGGCGGTCCCCGTCGCCGCTGCGGCGGTCGGCGCGGCGGCGCTGCAGCCGATGCTCGGTGCTCACGCCGACGTCTGGCCGCTGTCCAAACTGGGCCTGGCCGGCCTCGTCGTGCTGGCCGTGGGGCTGACTGCCCTGCTGCTCGCCGCGCAACTGGAGTGGCGCAGCGTGCACCGCGGCGCGCTCATCCGCGCCGCTGCGGCCCTCGCGGCGGCGGGCTGGATCGGCCCCTTTGCCGGGGAGTTCGCGGCGCGCCCGCTCAGCGCCGGCGAAGCGTTCGGACCGGCCTGGCCGGTGCTGATCGGCCTGATCGTGCTCGGCGCGGTGCTCCGCCTGGCGCTGCGCCAGTCCGCTTCGGCCGAGCCGCTCGCGCGCTCGGCCAACCTCGCTGTGACCGACAGCCTGACCGGGCTGCCCACGCGCCTGTTCTTCGAAGCCCGCCTCCAGGAGGCGGCCAAGCAGGTCGACGCGCAGCGCAGCGAGCAGGCGCGCGGGCCGGGGCGCCGCGCGGCGGCCGTGGTGGGGGACGCGCGCCGTCGCGAGTCGCCCTCGATCGCGCTGGCGGTGCTGTTCATCGACCTCGACGGCTTCAAGCCGGTCAACGACGGCTTCGGTCACTGCAGCGGCGACAGCGTGCTGGCGCAGGTCGGCGCGCGCCTGAAGGCCTTCGCGCGCAGCACCGGCGTCGCGGCGCGGATCGGCGGGGACGAGTTCCTGCTGCTGGCGATTGGCGAGCGCGCGCCGCAGTCGGTGGCGCGCCTGGCCAAGCGGCTGATCGACACGCTCAGCGAGCCGTACCGGGTCGACGACCGCGAGGTCGTGATCTCGTGCTCGATCGGCATCTCGCTCTATCCCGACCAGTGCCCGTCGACCAAGCTGATCGCGCGCGCCGATGCCGCGATGTACGCCGCCAAGCGGGCCGGCGGCGCGCGCCACAGCTTCTACGCGCCCGAGATGGACGCCGACGTGCAGCAGAATTTCGACCTGCTGCGCGACCTGCGCCTGGCGCTGGTCAAGAACCAGCTCGAGCTGTTCTTCCAGCCCAAGATCGACGCGCGCAGCGGCAAGGTCACCGCCGCCGAGGCGCTGGTACGCTGGAACCATCCGCGCCTGGGCTTCGTGATGCCGGCGCAGTTCGTGCCGCTGGCCGAGCGCTCCGGCCTGATCGGGTCGCTCGGCGACTGGGTCATCGAGGCCGCCTGCAAGCAGGCGCGCGCGTGGCGCGACAAGGGCCTGCGCATGCGCGTCGCGATCAACCTCTCGGCCTACCAGATGCGGCAGGACGACATCGCCGACCGCATCGCCGGCGCACTGGCGCGTTACCGCATCCACCCGTCGCTGCTGACCTGCGAGATCACCGAGACCGCGGCGATGGAAGATACCGGCGCCACGCAGGAGACCTTCCGGCGCCTCGGTGAACTGGGCACGCACCTGTCGATCGACGACTTCGGCACCGGCCACTCCAGCCTGAGCTACCTGCGCCGCCTGCCGGCCGAGGAGCTGAAGATCGACGCCAGTTTCGTCAAGGACGTGGACCACAGCGCCGATGCGCGCGCCGTCGTCGACGCGGTGGTCAAGCTCGCCCATGCGCTCGGGCTCAAGGTCGTGGCCGAGGGCGTGGAGAACCTGCGCCAGCACAAGATCCTCGTCGACCTGGGGTGCGACGAGCTGCAGGGCTATCTGTTCGCCAAGCCGATGACGGCGCGCGCGTTGTTGCTCTGGGCGATGGACGACCGGATGGTGTCGGCGGTGTTCCGCCCCTCGTTGTTCGGCGAGACGCGCCAGGCCTCGCTGCACGCGCCGCTGCAGGCCGATCAGCCGTAGCGGTCAGTCGCGCGTGGCGCGCCGCCGCACGCATTCGAGGTAACGCTCGCCATCGGGCGGCCGCCCGCTGCGCTGCGAGGCCCAGACCATCTCGCCCAGGCACTCCATCACCGCGTGCTGCGCCGCGTGCGCCGAGCCGAGCTTGGCGGCCAGCAGCCCGAAGGCCTGCTTGATGCCGGTGGGCTGGTCGATCGCGACCTGCTCGCTGATCGACAGGTGCATCGACAAGTGCAGGAACGGGTTTGTGCGGCCGTCTTCCACCGCGTAGTCGGCCGCGAGCGCGGCGTCCAGGTCATCGAGTTCGGCGTGGTGCTCGGGGTGCTGCGCGATCCAGTCGGCGGCCATCGCCTCCATCGGCGTCAGCGGCAGCGTCTCGCGCTGCTTGCGACGCGCTTCGCAGAAGAAGCGCCTGACATCGTGCTGGGACGGCTGGAACATCCGCGAATTCTGCCTGCGCGACCCTTCACCCCAGCCGAACGTGGTCGACGAATTTTTGCGCGCCGCGCGCGTTCGGCACGCGACCAGAATGAACCACCCTTCAACCCGAGACCGAATTCATGAACGTCACGACCGAGCAACTGTTCGACAACGCCCGCACCCACAACGGCTTCAGCCCCGAGCCGATCCCGGAAGCGACGCTGCGCCAGCTGTACGACCTGGTGAAGTGGGGCCCGACCTCGGCGAACAGCAGCCCGGCGCGCTTCATCTTCGTGACCACGCCGCAGGCGAAGGCCAAGCTGCTCGAAGGCATGTCGCCCGGCAACCAGGACAAGACCAAGGCCGCGCCGGTCACCGTGATCATCGGCATGGACATGGCGTTCTACGAGCAGTTGCCGAAGCTGTTCCCGCACGCCGACGCGAAGTCGTGGTTCGTCGGCAACCAGCCGATGATCGACGCGACCGCGTTCCGCAATTCGAGCATCCAGGGCGCCTACCTGATCCTGGCGGCGCGCGCGCTGGGCCTGGACTGCGGGCCGATGAGCGGCTTCGACGCGGCCAAGGTCGACGCGGCGTTCTGGGCCGGCACCACGGTCAAGACCAACTTCATCGTCAACCTCGGTCACGGCGACGCCAGCAAGCTGTTCGGCCGCAGCCCGCGCCTGAGCTTCGAGGAAGCCTGCCAGATCGCCTGATCGGGTGGTTTCAGGCGCCGAGCTTCGCGGCGACCGCCTGGATCACCACGCCGAACGACAGGATCACGACGAACCAGCCGATGCCGCGCCGCAGCCGCGAGGCCGCGGCCTCGCTGCCGGCGCTGCGCAGCACGCGCGAGATCAACTGCGAGTCGGCGGTGCTGGCGATCAGCATGCCGCCCGAGAACAGCAGGCCGGCCAGCGCGCCGGCCCACCAGCCGCCCTGGTGCGTCGCGAACACGCTCCAGGCCGAGACGTGCGCGACCGTGTCGATCACCAGCGCGAATAGCAGCCCGATGGCCACGGTCGACCACAGGTCGGTGCGGTCCCGCAGCGCCGCCGGGATCAGCTTCATGCGCACCGAACTCGGCCGATAGGCGCCCGGCGCCAGCAGTGCGCGCAGGTTCCAGAGCCCGAGCAGCGTCAGCAGCACGATCGGCAGCCATTCGACCACCTGAACCAGCGCCGCCGGCAGCTCGAACGACGCCGCCAGCAGGCTGATCGCGACTGCAATCACCGCGATCGCCAGCCCGTGGCCCAGGGCGAACAGGCTGCCGGTCCAGGGCGCATGGGCCTCGTGGTGATCGTGGGCGCGCAGCGTCAGCCCGTCGATCGCGGCGATGTGATCGGGCTCGATGCCGTGGCGCAGGCCGAGCAGGAAGAACAGCGCCATCCCGCTGAGCGGCAGCGCGTCGTGCGCGTGGCCCAGCATCACGACGGGGCGCCGCGGCTGCACTCGGCGCACAGGCCGCGCAGCGTGATCTCGTGGGCGCTGACGACGAAGCCCGGGGGGGCCAGGTCCTGCATCGAGCCCGGGCAGGCGTGCAGCGCGTAGACCCGGTCGCAGCCGTTGCAGTGGAAGTGATGGTGATGGTGGTGCGCGCCGCCGTGTGCGGGGTCGTCGCCGCAGGCGGCCTCGAAGCGCGCGGCCTGCCCCGGCAGCAGCACCTTGACGATGCGCGCCTCGTCCTGCAGCGCGTTGATGTGGCGGTAGATCGTCGACAGGTTCAGGCTCGCGACCGACGTCTGCGCGAGCGCCAGGATCTCGCCCGGTGTCAGCGCGCGGCCGGCGTGCTCGATCGCGGCGAGCACGGCCTCGCGTTGGCGGGTGTTGCGTTCCATGCCGGCATCTTAGTGCAAACGCGTTTGCAACAAGCGCCGTTCGCCGACAAGGCCCGGCGCCGTACGGGGTCGGGCTGCGGGCTACTCCTCGCTCGTCCACTCCACGCGCGCGCCCAGACTGCGCAGGTTCTCGACGAAGCCGGGGTGCGCGCGGCGGATCGGCGCGGCATGGCGGATCTCCGAGCGGCCTTCGATGCTGGCCGCCACCATGAACAGCGCGATCGCGACGCGGATGATGTACGGGCTCTCGACCACCGCCGGCGTCAGCGGGCTGCCGCCGAAGGTGATCAGCCGGTGCGGGTCGGACGAGAACACGTGTGCGCCGAACTTCGACAGCTCGCCGGTCCAGCCCAGCGCGCCGTCGTAGACCTTGTTCCAGAACATCGCGTTGCCCTGCGCCCGCACGCCGAGCGCGATGAAGATCGGCAGCAGGTCGACCGGGAAATAGGGCCAAGGCGCGGCCTCGACCTTGGTCAGGACGTTGCTCGTGAACGGCGTCTGCACCTGCAGCGGGCCGGCGCAGCGCGCGCTCGACCAGCCGCCGGCGTGCGTCACCTCGACGCCGAACTTCGCGAACGTGCGGTCGATCAGCGGGAAGTTCTCCGGCGCGCTGTTGCGCACGATCACGTCGCCGCCGGTGATCGCTCCGAGCGCGAGGAAGGTCGTGATCTCGTGGAAGTCCTCGTCGAAGCGGAACTCGCCGCCGCGCAGCGCGGTGCCGCCGTGCACCGTCAACCGCGAGGTGCCGATGCCGTCGATGCGCACGCCGATCATCGCCATGAAGCGGCAGAACTCCTGCACGTGCGGCTCCGATGCCGCGTTCGTCAGCGTGGAGGTGCCGCCGGCCACCGCGGCGCAGAGCACGAAGTTCTCGGTCGTCGTGACGGAGGCGTAGTCGAGCCAGTGGTCCGTCGGCGTCAGCAGCCCGCGGCTGCGCACCAGCAGCGAACCCTCGGCGCGCTCGACTTCGCCGCCGAAGCGGCGAAACACCTCGACGTGCGGGTCGATCTCGCGCACGCCCAGCGTGCAGCCCTTGACGTTGTCCTCCAGCCGCGCGACGCCGAAGCGCGCCAGCAGCGGCGGCACCAGCATGATCGACGAGCGCATCTCCTCCGGCAGGCGATGCCGCGCCGCGTCGAACACCGTCTCGCGGTGGTGCAGGTCCAGCGTGCCGTCGGCGTGGTTCATCGACACCTCGCTGCCGAGCAGGCGGAAGATGTCGAGGATCTTGCGCACGTCGGTGATGTCGGGCACGCCGAGCAGGCGCAGCGGCTCGTAGCTCAGCAGCGTCGCGCACAGGATCGGCAGCACCGCGTTCTTGTTGGCGGACGGGTGGATGCGGCCGCGCAGCGGCGTGCCGCCGTGCACGATGAGGTTGGACATGGGAAGATGCGGCGCCGCGCGCGCGGCCCGTCGCAGTGGGAAGACGGGCGTCAATGTACTGCTTGCGGCACGCACCTTGCCCGGTCCGGTGCAACGGCTTGTTTCAGTGGGCGACCTCGCCCGGGTTAGCCTTCGTGCCCTCCGCTGCGGTCGACCCGCTCGTCCCTTTCTTTCACGAATTCCTCCTCCCCCTGATGTTCAAACCCGTCACCTTCGATCCCTACGGCCGACGCCGTTCGCGCTGGCGCATGCCGAGGTGGCTGCTGCTGCTGCTCGTGGGCATCGCCCTCGGAGCGGGTGGCCTGTACTTCGTGCAGGAACGCTACCTGCCGCCACGCCTGTCGGCCGGCGCCAGCATCGAACTGCGCAGCGCCTACGAAACGGCAGAAGCGGCGCGTGCCAAGCTGGCCGGCGAGCTCGCCCGCACGAGCCAGCAGCTCGCCCAGGTCACGGCCGAGAAGAAGCAGCTCGGCGACGATCTGGCGGGTAGCCGCGCCAGCGTCGAGGCGCTGCGCGGCGACCTCGGCGCGATCGTCGCGTCGCTGCCGCCCGATCCACGCGGCGGCGCGGTCGAGATCCGCGCGGCGCGCTTCGATGCGGAAGGCCGCGAGCTGACCTACGACCTGTTGCTGACGCGCGCCCGTGCCGGCGCCGGCAAGCCACTCGGGGCAGCGCTGCAGCTGACCGTGGCCGGTGAATCGGCCGCGGGCGCGGCGAAGAGCTTCACCGCGCCGGCGGAGACCGTCTTGATCGGCGCGCAGCAGGTGCTGCGCGGCAAGGTCGCGCTCCCCGAGGGGCTGAAGCCGCGCCAGGTGACCGTGCAGGTGCTCGACCGCGCCGGCGGCCGCCCGCTCGGGATGCGGGTGCTGCTGGTCGGCAAGTAGGCCGGGCCGCTACGGCTGCGGGCTGTCGCGCGTGTCCGACTCGTCGTTCCAGCCGACCCGCGCCTGCCGCTTCGCCGCCTCGTCGCGCTCCTGCGCGAACAGCTCCTCGAGCTGCTGGCGGCCCTGCTTGGCGACCGCGATCAGCTTCGCCTCGTCCTTGCGGTGCGGCCCCATCTGCACCAGCTGCGCGACGTTGTGGCGCCGGAAACGCAGCGCCAGCGTGCGCGCCTGGTGACGTTCCCAGCCGAGCTGCTCGAGCACGCTGCGCGCGCTCATCAGCGCCGAATCGAGCGTCTCGCGCTCGATCAGCTCGACGCCGAGATCGTGCAGGTCGAAGTAGTGGCGCACGTTGCGGGCGCGCGCGACGATCGTCAGGTCCGGGAAATTCTCGCGCACCATCTTCGCGACCTCGACGCTCTGGTCGACGTCGTCGATCGCCAGCACCAGGATCTTCGCGGTCGCGGCGCCGGCGGTGCGCATCAGGTCGAGGCGCGTCGCGTCGCCGTAGAACACCGGCCAGCCGAACTTGCGCATCGCCTCGATCTGCTCCGCATCGACATCGAGCACCGTCGGCTTGATGCCGTTGGCGTACAGCATGCGGCCCACCACCTGCCCGTAGCGGCCGAACCCCGCGATGATCACCGACTGGTGCTGCGGGTCGTGCAGTTCTTCGACGCTGGTGTTCTTCTTCGCCTGTCCGGCGAGCAGCGGGATCCACCAGCGGTCGGCCGCCACCAGCAGCAGCGGCGTCACCAGCATCGAGATCGCGACCGCCGCCACCAGCAGCGACGAGGTCGGTGCGTCGATCACCCCGGCCCCGGCGGCGGTCTGGAACACGACGAAACCGAACTCGCCGCCCTGCGCCAGCAGGATGATGAACACCGGCCGCTCCGGCTTGGGCAGCGGCATCGCGCGGCCCATGCCCCACAGCACCACCGCCTTGACGAGCAGGAAGCCGAGCACGATGCCGGCGATCAGCAGCGGCTGCGCGAGCACCACCGCGAAGTCGATGCTCATGCCCACCGCGATGAAGAACAGGCCCAGCAGCAGCCCCTTGAACGGCTCGATGTCGGTCTCGAGTTCGCGCCGGTACTCGCTCTCGGCCAGCAGCACGCCGGCGAGGAACGCGCCGAGCGCCATCGACAGACCGACCGTCTGCATCAGCGCCGCCGTCGCGACGACCAGCAGCAGCGACGCGGCGGTGAAGATTTCCGGCGTCGCGCTGCGCGCGATCCAGCGCAGCGCGGGGCGGATCAGCAGCCGCCCGCCGAACACGATCAGCGCGATCACGCCGATCGCCTTGGCGGCGCTGACCCAGGCGCTGCCTTCGGTGGCGGCCTGCTGCACGGCCAGCAGCGGCAACAGCGCGAGGATCGGGATCGCGGCCACGTCCTGCAGCAGCGCGACGCTGAGCACGCTCTGGCCCGAACTCGTGTTCATCAAGCCGCGCTCGGCGAGCACGCCCAGGCCGATCGCGGTCGATGACATCGCCAGCCCGAGCGACGCGACCAGCGCGATGCGCCAGTCCATGCCGCACAGCACGCCGACGCCGAGCATCAGCGCCGCCGAACCGAACAGCTGCACGCTGCCCCAGCCGAAGATCGGCTTGCGAAGTTGCCAGAGTCGCTTCGGTTCGAGTTCGAGCCCGACCAGGAACAGCATCAGCACGACGCCGAACTCGGAGAAGTGCAGCATGTCCTGCGGGTTGGTGACGAACTTCAACCCCCACGGCCCGATCAGGATGCCGGCGGCGAGGTAGCCGATGATCGAGCCGAGGCCGAGGAATTTCGCGAGCGGCACGGCGATGACCGCAGCGGCCAGGTAGATCAATGTGCCGGTGAGCCAGGAGCCGTGTTCCATCAGCGGGCTCCCTTCGCGACCGACAGCTTCGGCGGATCGGCCGGATCGTCCGCGTCTTCATCGGGGCGCGCATCTTCGGGGATCAGCGCCGGCAGTTCGTACAGCAGCTCGCCCAGCTCCGGCCACTTCGGGTAGCTGGCCAGCCGCTGCGCGTAGACCTCGAGGTGCGCCTCGACCTCGACATCGGTGGCGCGGTGCGCGCCATGCAGCAGCAGCGGCGGCAAAAAGCGCAGGCCGCACAGGTTGGCGGTCTGTTCGTACGGCGGCAGGAAGTCGTCGAAGAAGTAGCGGTTGTAGCTGTTGGGGTGGTACGACTCCTCGGGTCCGCCGGTGGTCGCCACCAGCCACAGGTCCTTGCCGCGCAGCGCGGTGCCGCCCGGCCCGTAGGCCCAGCCGAACGCGAGCACGTCGTCCAGCCAGAGCTTCATCAGCGGCGGCATGCTGTACCAGTGGATCGGATGCTGCCAGACGATCAGCTTCGCGGTCGCGAGCAGCGCCTGCTCCTCGGCCACGTCGATCAGGTAGTCGGGGTAGAGCGCGTACAGGTCACGGACCACGATCAGCGGCGAGTCCTCGGTCGCGGGCAGGCGCCTGGCGGCGCGCATCAGGCGCTTGTTGATGCGCGAGTGTTCCATCTGCGGGTGCGCGGTGATCACGACGACGTCGGCGCCGGGGGAGGGCCGGGCGGGTGCGTCGAGCACGGAGAAAGGGGAGTCGGCCATGGGTCCGGAGGCGAGTTGCAAGGGCGCTGGCGCGGGTGAGTCTCGATGGCGACAGGTTCGCGCGGCCCGCTAACATAACCTGAACGCCCCCCAACGACAGCGAAAGCATCGCATGCGAAGTTTCGAGCACCTCACCGACCTGCAGGCGCTGGTCGGGCAGAACGTCGGCGTCAGCGACTGGATCACCGTGACCCAGGAGCGCATCCAGCTGTTTGCCGACGCGACCGGCGACCACCAGTGGATCCACCTCGACGCCGAGCGCGCCGCCAAGGGCCCGTTCGGCACGACGATCGCGCACGGCTTCCTGACGCTGTCGTTGCTGCCCGAGATGAGCGCCTCGGCGTTCGAGGTGCGCGACACCCGCATGGGCGTGAACTACGGGCTCGGGAAAGTGCGGTTCCCGGCGCCGGTGCCGTCGGGCAGCCGGCTGCGCGGGCACTTCAAGCTCACCAAGTACGAACCGCTGGAGGGCGGCGCGCAGCTGACCGTCGAGGTCTCGATGGAACGCGAGGGCTCGGACAAGCCGGTCTGCGTGGCCGAGTCGCTGGCGCGGCGCTACACCTGAGCAACGCCGGAGCGGGTTGGGGAGGGCGCATACGCATCTGCTGGTTTAGGATGTTGCCTTCCTGGAGGCGTGCGCATGAAGGTTCTGCTGATCGACGACCACCCGCTGATCCTGTCCGCACTGCAGTCCGTGATCGAAGGCCTGGGCAGTGACACCACGGTGGTCGGCGCGAACAGCGCGCGCGCCGCGCGCGAGACGCTGAAGGCCGATGCCGAGTTCGACCTCGTGCTGCTCGACCTGCACCTCGGCGACGCCGACGGCTTCGATCTGCTGGCCGAACTGCGGGCCGCCTATCCGGCGCTGCCGGTGGTCGTGCTGTCCGCGTCCGACCGCACCAGCGACGTGATCCGCGCGATCGACGCCGGCGCGATGGGCTTCGTGCCCAAGCGCGCGAGCAACGAGACGCTGTTCGAGGCGCTGCACATGGTGATGTCGGGCGGCATCTATGTGCCGCCGATGACGATGGGCTCCGAGCCCGCGTCCAAGCCGCAGGGCGACACCGTGCCCAGCGTGTTGCGCGTCGTGCGCGAGACCGCGCAGGACAGCGGTTTCCAGACCAATTCCGTGCCCCTCGCGGAGCTCGGACTCACGCCGCGCCAGACCGACGTGCTCGCGCTGCTGCTGAAGGGCCAGCCCAACAAGCTGATCGCCCGCGAGCTCAATCTGTCGGTCGAGACCGTCAAGGACCATGTCGCCGCGGTGCTGCGCACGCTCGGCGTCAGCTCGCGCACCCAGGCCGTGCTCGCGGTGAGCCAGATGTCGGCCTCGGGCGGACGCGCGCCGTGGCACGGTACCCGCTGACGGGCCGCGCTTGAGCGCCGCGCCTGCCGCCGCCGCCGCTGCCGGCACGATCGACCCCGCGGCCGCCGCCGGCGGCGACCCCGCGTTCGGCGCGGTCGTCGAGACGATCCAGAGCACCTACGCCTACATGCCCGCCGCGCTGGCCGGCTACCTGGCCGGCGTCGGCGTCGTCACGATGCTGTTCTGGTCGACTGCGCCGGCCGCGGTGCTGCTGCCGTGGATCGGCGCCTTCGCGGTGATGTGCGTCGTGCGCGGCTTCGTGATCCGCGCGTTCCGCCGCGCCACGCCGAGCAGCCGCGCCGACTGGCTGCGCTGGCGCCTTCGGTCGAACGTGGGCACCGTCGTGGCCGCGTCGCTGTGGGGCGCGGCCGGCTGGATCTTCTACGGGCTGGGCACCGAGCAGCAGCAGACAACCGGGCTGATCGTCATCATCTACACCTTCACCGTGGCCGGCATCCCGGTGCTCTCGACCCAGCCGAAGCTGTACCTGACCTATGCCAGCCTGTGCCTCTTGCCGCTGGTCGTGCGCATCGCGCTCGGCCGGGACGTGCACAGCTACCAGCTGGCGGGCGAGCTGATCCTGATCATCAGCCTCACCGCGGTGCTGGCCAACAGCTACCGCCAGGCCCTGCAGCGCGCGATCGACCTGAAGCTGCAGGCCGACGAGCTGGCCGCGCGGCTGCGGGTCGAGACGCTCGCCGCCGAGGCGGCGCGCCGCGACGCCGAGATCGCGAACCGCGCCAAGACCCAGTTCTTCACCGCGGCGAGCCACGACCTGCGCCAGCCGCTTCACGCGATGGGCCTGTTCGCCGAGGCGCTGCGCCAGCGCGTGCACGAACCCGAGGTGGCGCAGCTGGTCAACAGCATCAACGAGTCGGTCGACGCGCTCGAGGGCCTGTTCTCCGAGCTGCTCGACATCACCCGCATCGACAGCGGCGTGATCGAGGTGCATCCGCAGCACTTCGAGGTCGGCGACATCCTGCGAAAGCTGCGTCTGCACTTCGAACCGAGCGCGTTCGAGAAGGGCCTGTCGCTGCGGCTGCGCGGCGCGAAGAAGGTCGTGTTCGCCGATCCGCTGCTGGTCGAGCGCGTGCTGCGCAACCTGGTCTCGAACGCGATCCGCTACACCAACGACGGCTCGGTGCTGGTCGGTTGCCGCCAGCGCGGCGACCGCGTGCGGGTGCAGGTGTGGGACACGGGTCTGGGCATCGGCGAGGCCGAGCAGACCCGCATCTTCGACGAGTTCTACCAGGTGCCGAACACACCCAAGGTCAGCCCCGACCAGCGCAAGGGCCTGGGCCTGGGCCTGGCGATCGTCAAGCGGCTGGCCGACCTGATGGGCGCACCGCTAACCATGCGCTCTGCGCCCGGCCGCGGCACAGTGTTCACGCTCGAGCTGCCAGCCGGGCGCGCGCCGCGGCCCTCGGCGTTGCTCGCGGTCCCGGGCAAGCGGCCGGTGGGCATCACGCTGGCCGGGCGGCGCATCGTCGTCGTCGAGGACGAGCCGGCGGTGCGGGCCGGCCTCGAGGTCCTGCTGCTCGGCTGGGGCGCGCAGATCGACGCGTTCGACAGCGTCGCGGCCGCGCGTACCTGGGCCGAGCGCAGCGACCCGGCACTCGTCAAGCCGGACCTGTTCATCGTCGACTACCGGCTCGAGGACGGCCTGAACGGCGTCGACGCGATCAAGGCGCTGCGGCGGCGCTTCGGGGACGCGATCCCGGCGATCCTCGTCACCGGCAGCACGATGACCGGGCACGACAAGGAAGCCCACGACCACAACTTCCACCTGCTGATTAAGCCGGTCGTGCCGAACAAGCTGCGCGCGATGATCGCGTTCAAACTGGGCGTCAAGCCGGTTTGACGCAGCGCCGCCCCCCGGTGGGCACCTAGCCGGGCAGCAGCCGGTCCAGCCGCGCCACGAGTTCGCTCTCGGCGATCGGCTTCTGCAGCACGAAGTCCTCCGGTACGTCGTCGAGCGCGCCGAGCTCGGCGAAGCCGGTCATGAACAGCACCGGCAGGTCCGGCCGCAGCACGCGCAGCTGCCGGGCGAGTTCGGCGCCGTTCATCCGCGGCATCGCGAAGTCGGCGATCACCGCGTCGATGTCGTGGTGTGCGCGGGCCTGGGCGAGCGCGCCGACCCCGTCGGCGGCTTCGACGATCCGGAAGCCGTGCAGCGACAGCAATGCCGCCGTGGCTTCGCGCACCGCATCGTCGTCGTCGACGAGCAGCAGCACGCGGGTCGAGCCGAAACGCGGTGCGCGCGGCACCGAGGCGGCCACGGGGTGAGCCGGGTCGACGAGCTGGCGCCCGTCGGAGCGCGGCAGGTAGACATGCACCGAGGTGCCCTGCCCGGCACGCGTCTCGATGCGCGCGCCGCCGCCCGACTGCTTCGCGAAGCCGAACACCTGCGCCAGGCCGAGCCCCGAGCCCTTGCCGATCTCCTTGGTCGTGAAGAACGGTTCGAAGGCCTTCGCCAGCACCTCGTCGGACATGCCGCTGCCGGTGTCGGTGACGCTCAGCACCACATAGTCCCCAGGCTCCGGCTCCTCGGGACGTGCCGGCGGCTCCGCGAGCGTGCGGTTCGCCGTCTGCACCTTCAGGGTGCCGCCGACCTCCATCGCATCGCGTGCGTTGATCGCCAGGTTCAGCACCACCATCTCGATCTGCGTCGGATCGGCCAACGCGGCCCACAGGTCGTCGGCGAGGTCGGTCTGCAGGTTCACGCTGCCGCCGAGCGTGGTCTGCAGCAGGTCGCGCATGCCGCTGATGATCTCGTTGAAGTTCACGGTCTGCGGCTCCAGCCGCTGGCGGCGCGAGAACGCGAGCAGCTGGCGCGTCAGCGTGGCGCCGCGGTTCGCGGCCGTGCGCATCGCGGCCAGCCGTTCCGCCACGCGCGGCTCGACCGCCCCTTTCTGGGCCAGCAGCCGGTCGACCAGCGTGAGGTTGTTCAACACGATCGTCAGCAGGTTGTTGAAATCGTGCGCGACGCCCGAAGTCAGCTGGCCCACCGCCTCGAGGCGCTGCATCTGGCGCAGCGTGTCCTCGACCTTGCTGCGCTCGCGGATTTCCGCGGTGAGCTCGCGGGTGCGCTCGGCCACCCGCAGTTCGAGCTCCTGGTTCGCATCGCGCAGCGCCTGCTGCAACGCACGCTGTTCGGTCACGTCGCGCACGGTGCCGACCAGCCGCACCTGGCCGTCGATGCCGACGATGCGCCGGCCCTTCAGCGCGATCCAGCGCATGCGCCGGTCGGTCAAGCCGACGATCCGGGCCTCGATGTCGATCTCGGCGTCGCTCGACGCGCCGAAGGCGGCCTGCGTCGCCGCATCGACACGCGCGCGGTCGTCCGGATGCACGACGCCGTGCAGGAGGTCGGCGTAGCCATAGGCGCTGTCGGCGGGCAGCGCGGCCATCGCGCGGAAGCTCTCGTCGACCCAGATCTCGTCCGTGCCGGGCCCGAGCTCCCAGATGCCGACGCCGGTGGCTTGCGCGGCGATGCGAAACAGCATCTCGGCCTGGCGCTGCCGCGCCTCGAGCCGGCGGGTCGCGGTCACGTCCTGCAGCACACCGGTCAGGCGCACGCCGGCGGCCTCGCCCGATGCCAGTTTCTGGCCGCGGATCACGACCCAGCGCAGGCTGCCGTCCGCGGCCTGCGAGCGGCACTCATGGGTGAGGGCGACGCTGGCATCGCCACGCAGCGCGGCCTGCAGCGCGGCGTCGAGTGCCTCGCGGTCGGCAGGCAGCACGCGCGCGAGGAACTCGTCGTAGCCGACCGCGTCGCGGCCGTCGAGCCCGAACAGGCGCTGACAGCGCTCGTCCCAGCCGAAGCTCGCATCGTCGGCGCTGTAGTGCCACATGCCGAGTTCGGCCGCATCGACGGCCAGGCGCATGCGCGCCTCGCTGCGGATCAGCGCGCCCTCGGCGCGCTCGCGCTGGGCCCGTTCGCGGGCTTCGGCGAGAGCCCGCTGGATCGAGCCGACTAGGCGCGCGAGGTTGCGCTTGAGCACGTAGTCGGTCGCGCCGCGGCGCAGCGCGTCGGTCGCGATCTCCTCGCCGCCGACGCCGGAGACGAACACGAACGGCAGCCCGGCGAAGCGCGCGCGCGTCATCGCCAGCGCCTCGAGCCCGTCGAAGTCGGGCAGCGAGTAATCGGCCAGCACCAGGTCGATGGTGGTCGTGTCGAGCGCGCGCTCGAACTCGCTGCGCCGGGTCGCCCGCAGGATGTCGCACGGGAACTGGGCACGCTCGAGATGGATGCCGATCAGCTCGGCATCGATGTCGCTGTCCTCGAGCAACAGGATCGTCGGTCGGCCGGCCGACTCCATGCCCGGGCGTGGGGCGGTCACGGCGGCACCGATTGCCGCGTCGGCCGGACGCTTCAAGCCCGCACGCCGCGCGGCGGCGGCTCGTTCAGGACGCCCCAGAACATGCCCAGGTCCTGGATGGCCTGCAGGAAGGCGCTGAAGTCCACCGGCTTGACGACGAACGAGTTCACGCCGAGCTGGTAGCTGAGGACCAGATCGCGCTCCTCGCGCGACGAGGTCAGCATCACGACCGGGATGTGGCGCAGCAGCGGGTCGGACTTGACCTTCTCCAGCACTTCCAGCCCATCGACCTTGGGCAGCTTGAGGTCGAGCAGCACGACGGCCGGATCGCCCGAGTCCCGGCCCTGCCAGGCACCGCTGCCGCGCAGGTATTCGAGCGCCTCGGCGCCGTCGCGGGCCACCTCGATCGGGTTGGCGAGCTTGCAGCGGGCGAGCGCGGCCAGCGAAAGCTCGAGGTCCTTGGGGTTGTCCTCGACCAGCAGAATGGGGCGCAGCGACGCGGTCATCGCGAAGGCTCCTGAACGTTCGTGGGCACGCCGATGCGGAACACCGCGCCCTGATTCAACACGCCTTCCGCGGCGATCCAACCTCCGTGCCGGTCGACGATCCGGCGCACCAGCGCCAGCCCGATGCCGGTGCCTTCGAACTCCTCGACGCGGTGCAGGCGTTGGAACACGCCGAACAGCTTGCCGACATAGGCCATGTCAAAGCCGACGCCGTTGTCGCGCACCGTGTAGACCGTCTCGTGACCGCGCTGTTCGCCGCTGATCTCGATCACGGCCGGCGTGCGCCCGCGGGTGTACTTGACGGCGTTGTCGATCAGGTTGCCGATCGCCTGGCGCATCAACGCGGCATCGGCCCAGGCCGGTGGCAGCGGGGCCACGCGCCAATCGATCGTCCGTGCGCCGAGGTCGATCTCGAGCGAGCGGCGGTGCTCGAACACGAGCTTGTCCATGTCGACGCGCGTGATGTCCAGCGCGGCGCGTCCGAGCTGCGAGAAGTTCAGCAGGTCATCGACCAGCTGGCCCGCTGCGATCGCGGCCTCGATGATCGAGTCGACGTAGTGGCGCGAGCGATCGTCGAACGCGGCGTTCTGCTCGCGCAGCAGCTGCGCGTAGCCGACGACATGCCGGAACGGCGCGCGCAGGTCGTGCGAGACCGAGTACGAGAACGCCTCGAGTTCGCGGTTCGTGCTCTCGAGCTTCTCGGTCAGCTGGGCGCGCTCCTCGGCGCGCTTGAGCACGAAGGTCACGATCGAGTTGCGGAACGAATCCACCGCGTCGATCGCGGCGGCCGGCCACGGCGAGGCCCGGCCGCGCACCTGCTCGGTCCACTGCGCGAACGAGTGCCGCGGGTGCAGCCGGCCGTCCGCGCCGCGGTCCTTCGCGTCGGGCTGGCCGCCCCAGCGCACGGTCTGGACCAGCTCGGGTCGAAACCACATCAGGTAGTGCGGGTGCAGGGCCGAGATCGACACGGCCAGCAGGCCGCAGGCGATGTCGGCGACCGCAACGCCCGGCGCGAAAACGCTGCCGAGCGCCTCGGTCGCGAACAACCGGCCGCCGTGCTCGCGGCGCAACCATTCGGCCAGCGCGTTGAGCATCGGCACGTCGGGGCAGCGTCCGGCCGAAAACACGGCCCCGTCGTGGACCATCGCCGCGCCGGTGGCTCCGGCCAGGCGCAGCCACGCCTCAGTGTTCTCGCCCAGGCCGCTCTGGATCGACGGCGCACGCGAGACCCGCGCCAGCAGCTCGGCCTCGACGTTCTTCAGCGCGAGTCGTGCGTCCGCCTGATCGTGGCGCTCGCGCGCGCCGATCTGCATCGCGAGCAGCTGGCCGACGAAGTCGCAACTGCTGCGCAACTGCGGACCGAGCGTCAGCGGGCGCGCGTGGTGGCACGAGATCAGCCCCCACAGCTCGCCGTCGATCAGGATCGAGATCGACATCGACGCGGCGGTGCCCATGTTGCGCATGTACTCGAGGTGCACCGGCGAGACGCTGCGCAACGCCGCGTCCGAGAGATCGAGGGGTTGGCCGTCGAGCGGGCTCAGCGCCGGCAGCACCGGCACCGGCGTGTAGCTCGCGTCGGGGATCAGCCGCAGCCGGGTGCGCCGGTACAGCTCGCGCGCCTGCGCGGGGATGTCGGACGCGGGGAAGCGCAGGTCGAGGTAGGAGGGCAGCGTGCCGTCGTTGTCCTCCGCGATCACGGTGCCGTGCCATTCGGAACCGAAGCGGTAGACCAGCGCGCGGTTGAAGCCGGTCATGCGCCGCACCTCGGCGGCGGCGACGCTGCACAGCGCGACGATGTCGTGCGCCGCGCCGATCCGGTCGACGAACGAGCGGATGCTCGGGAACAGCGTGTCGAACGCGCCCGACTCGGCATGCGCCGGTCGTTCGAGCTCGACGAGCAGGCCCTGCGGGCCGCTGCTGGTCACGATGCTGATCGGGCCGTCCCGGCCCGCGATCGACCGGACGGTGCCGTGCACGTCGTCGGCCGGCGCAGCGGTCAGCGCCGCCAGCATCGCGTCCACCGTCGGCGCGCCGGTCGGCCAGGCGGCGCCGGGCGTGACGGCCGTGCCCAACAGGTCGACCGCGTTCGTGCTGGCCTGCAGCAGGCGCAGCGTGGTCGGCTCCAGCACCAGCAGCGCGCCATGGGGCTGGATGCTGCCGGGGATGCGGATGGGCTCGTTCGCGCAGTCTGCGGCGTCGGAGATCTCGATCGATGTCGCGCTGGGCTCGGGCATGCGAAGGGATGGACAGGCGGGGGTTCGGCGTCGGGCCGCTGAGGCCAAATTTCGACGCGTTCGATGATGCCAGCGCGCTGTCGGCGCCCGTGTAGGAAATCGCGCCGACGTGGCGCGTCCGGGTGCCTCAGGCCGGCGAGTACGCCAGACGCACGTAGATCGGCGCGAATGCCTCGGCCTGCGTCACCTCGAGCAGGTGCTCGCGCGCCAGCTCGAGCATCGCGATGAAGGTGACCACCAGCACCTGCGGGCCGCGCGTCACGTCGAACAGCTCCTCGAACATCGCGAAGCGCCGACCCTGCAAGGTGCGCAGCACGATGCTCATGTGCTCGCGCACACTGAGCTGCTCGCGGGTGATGTGGTGGTGCTGGTTCAGCGTCGCGCGCTTCAGGATGTCGGCCCAGGCCGCGCGCAGCTCGTCGGCATCGACGTCCGGGAAGCGCGGCGCGAGCGACTGCTCGATCACCACCTGCGCGCGCAGGAAGTCGCGCCCGATCAGCGGCAGCTGGTCGATGCGCGCCGCGGCGAGCTTCATCTGCTCGTACTCGATCAGCCGGCGCACGAGCTCGGCGCGCGGGTCTTCCGGTTCCTGGCCGTCGACGCTCTTCTTCGGCGGCAGCAGCATGCGCGACTTGATCTCGATCAGCATCGCCGCCATCAGCAGGTATTCGCTGGCGAGCTCGAGGTTGGTCTTGCGGATCTGGTCGACGTACGCCAGGTACTGGCGCGTCACGCTCGCCATCGGGATGTCGAGGATGTTGAAGTTCTGCTTGCGGATCAGGTACAGCAGCAGGTCGAGCGGGCCCTCGAAGGCTTCGAGGAAGACCTCCAGCGCGTCCGGCGGGATGTAGAGGTCCGTCGGCATCGCGAACAGCGGCTCGCCGTACAGGCGGGCCACGGCGATGTGGTCGACGACGGCCGGTTCGTTCGCCGCGTCGGGCGGCGCTTCCGCGAGCATCACCCCTTGGTCTGGTAGACGTAAGGCTGCTGCGGCACGCGGGCGTCGCTGTACTCGGCCTGGGCCTCGCGGTCGATGCGGCGGTCCCAGAGCAAATGACGCCCGGCCCGCTGCTCTTCTTCGAGCGTCGGCTTGTTGGCCTTCAGCTGCTCGATGAACGAGGTCACGTCGGATTTGTAGGGTTTCCAGAACAAAGGCATGGCAGCTTGGCGCGCCCGCGACAGGCCGGGCGCTAGAGTCGAAGCCTCGATTTTAGCGGGGACACCGACATGCCCGAACAACACCGCCCCGGCCGCCGTTCCTGGCGCACCTGGCTCGCCGCCCTCGCCGCCGTCACCGCCCTGGTCGCCTGCGACGTGCAGAAGATCGCCGAGCTCGAAGTCGGCGTCACCACCGAGGCCGACGTGCGCGCCAAATGGGGCGAGCCGGCCGCCGTCTACACCGAGGCCGACGGCGGCCGGACACTGGAATATCCGCGCCAGCCGGCCGGCCAGGTGAACTACATGCTGGCGATCGGTGCCGACGGCAAGCTGGTCGCGATGCGCCAGGTGTTGAAACCGGCGAACTTCGCGAAGATCGAGCCCGGCTGGGACAAGGCCCAGGTCCGGCGCCTGCTCGGCCTGCCGGCCAAGACGCAGCGCTACGAGCTGAAGCAGGAGGAGGTCTGGGACTGGCGCTTTGCGGACAACGCCGAGAACAAGCAGTTCTCGGTGACCTTCGACACCAGCGGCCGCGTCACCGCGACCGCGACGACCGGCGACCCGAAGGAAAACGCCGGCCGTTGACCGCCGTCCACCGGTTTCATCAAATCCGGCATGCCGGGCTGGCACGATCCGGCCTATGCACGAGATCGAACTGAAGCTGCAGGTGCCGCCGGCGCGGCTCGCGGAGGTCCAGGCCGCCGTCGCCGGTCGCCAGCCGGCACCGGTCATGCGCCTGCGCGCGGCCTATTTCGATACCGCCGATCGCCGCCTGGCCGGCGCGGCGATCGCCTTGCGGCTGCGCCGCGAGGGCCGGCGCTGGGTGCAGACGCTGAAGGGCGCCGGCGACGACGGCCTGACGCGTCAGGAGCACAACGTGCCGCGCGGCGGCGCCCCTGCGATGCCGGCCGTCGATCCCGGCCTGCACGCCGGCATGCCGGTCGGCGATCGGCTGTTGGCCTTGCTGGGCACTGCGCCGGTCGCGCCGTTGCAGATGCTCTACCGCACCGACATCGCGCGGCACGTGCGCGAATTGCGCGTGCGTGCCGCGGGCGCGCCGCCGGCGCGGGTCGAGCTCGCCTTCGACCGCGGTCGGATCGAGGCCGATCCGCACGTGCTGCCGGTCGGCGAGCTCGAGATCGAACTGCTCGCCGGCACGCCGCACGCGGTGATCGAGACCGCGCGCCGCTGGCAGGCGCGCCACGGGCTGTGGATCGATCTGCGCAGCAAGGCGGAGCGCGGCGACCTGCTGGCGCGCGGCGAGCGCATCGCACCTGCGCGACGGGCCGCGGCGTCGCGTGTCGAGCGGTCGATGGACGTGGCGGGGGCGTGGCAGGCCGTGCTGCGCGGGTGCGCCGACCAGATCCTCGGCAACGCCAGCCAGATCGCCAGCGGCGAGTCCACGGCCGAGCACGTGCATCAGCTGCGCATCGGTCTGCGGCGGCTGCGCAGCGCGGGGGCGCTGTTCGAGACGCCCGACGCGGCGCTGATGGACGGTGCGGCCACGCTGTTCCGTCAACTCGGCGCGGCGCGCGATGCGGCGGTCGTCGCGCACGAGTTCGGCGCGGCCCTCGAAACGGCGCTGCGCCGCGCCGGGCTCGAAGCCCCGTCGACGGACACGAACGCGCCTTCGTCGAATGTGCCGGTCGACACGGTGCGGGCGACCGCCGCGCAAGCCTGGCTGCTCGACCTGCTGGCCGCGATGCAGCCCGACGACGCGACCGCGGACGTCGCCCCGCCGCCGCTGCCGCCGCTGCGGCCGATGCTGGCGGCGCGGCTCGACCGCTGGCACCGCCAGCTCGTCAGCGCCGCCGCCCGCTACGCGGACCTCGACGATGCCGAACGCCATCGGCTGCGCAAGCGCGCCAAGCGCCTGCGCTATGCGAGCGAGTTCTGCGCGCCGCTGTTCGGCCGGCGCGCGGTGCGGCGCTACCTGAAGGCGCTGCAAGGCGTGCAGGAGCGCCTCGGCGCGGTCAGCGATGCGGTGATGGCGGCCGATTCGTTCTCCGGGCGCGCGTCGGTCGATCCGCAGGCGATGTTCGCGCTCGGCTGGCTGTCGGCGCGGCGCGAGGCGCTCGTCGGCGCCGCGTTGCCCGACCTCAAGGCGTTCGCGAAGGCCGAACGGTTCTGGACGAAGGCGTTGAGACAGCGCGACTGAGCGCGCCCGGCGTCAGCGCAGCTCGCGCCCCAGCAGCCGCTCCAGCGTGCCGCGCGGCGAGGCCTGCGGCCGCTGCTGCTGCGCCACGTCGAGGTAGAAGGTCTGCTCCATCATGTGCTGGCCGCCGAGCGCGGCGTGCAGCACCTGGTCGCTGAACACCACCCAGGTCGTGCCGGGCGCGAAGTCGACGCGCGCCTGCGGGCTGTCGCGCTGGAATGCCGCATCGGCCTTCGCGCGGTCGTGCAGCTGCAGCATCACGTGGTCGTATTCGGTGCGGCGCCGTTTCGTGATGCCGGTGGCGGCGAGCAGCCAGGCCGAGCCCGGCAGCGGCCGCCGGATGGCCGGCAGGTAGCGCTTCGCGTGCGCCTCGAACGGCTCGCCGACGCGCCACTCGCGCGGGCGGCCGTTCGGGTTGACGTTGCAGAACACCCGCAGCAGCCGCGTGCCGTGCATCGGGTTCGACGGGAACGCGTCGATGTGCAGGCGGGTGTCGTCCTGGCGCCAGCTCGTCGCGCGGCCGGCCACGTCCACCGGGCGGAACGAGGTGTTGCCGCGCTTCAGCGCGCCGCGGTAGTGCGGGAACAGCCGCAGCGCGAAGGCTTCGCTCTGCTCGGCGTAGCGGGTGATCATGGCCTGCAGCGCCGCGAGCTCGTCCGGTGAGCCGGCCGCGCCGCGCATCTCGCCCTCGCGCGCGCCGACGCCGCCCCATCGCAACGAGATGTTCTTCGCCTTGCCGTCGGCCCAGCGCGGGTCGAGGAAGCGCCGTTCGCTCGTGGACAGCACGAAGGCGAGGTGCGGAAAGCTCAGCACCGCGCCGTCTTCGATCAACGCCTCCACCCCGTGCGTCGGCCCGTCGTCGCCCCAGACGGTGTCGGGGAACTCGCGGACGATGTCGACCGTCGGCGGGCGCGTCGAAACGGGGGTCGGCTGATCCATCCGCGCAGTCTACAAGTGCTCACAAGGCCCGGTGGCTGCGCCCCTAAGCTGCGCCGTCGCCGCCTGGCTCACTTTTCCCTCCATCCGCCGCATGCCGATCTCCGCTTCCCCGACCCGTTCCCCGGCGCTGCGGCGCCACGCCCTGACCCTGACCTTCGCGAGCGTGCTGGCCGCCTGTGGCGGTGGCGGTGATTCGACGACGTCGTCCGACGTGGCCGCCGCGGAGGCGAATGCCACGGCCGCCAAGGTCAAGCCGAAGCCTGCACCGGCACCTGCCCCCGCACCTGCACCTGCACCTGCACCTGCACCTGCACCTGCACCTGCCGATCCCTCGCCGGGCGCCGGCTACAGCGGCGGGACCTGCGCGGTGCCGAGCGCGGCGCAGGCCGTCGGCGGCGTCGCGCCGGACCGCGTCATCGGCAATGGCACGGCGGCGAGCTGTACCTCCGACGCGGTCGTCGCGGCGGTCGCGCAGGGCGGCGTGATCGGCTTCAACTGCGGCAGCGCGCCGGTCACGATCACGATGACGCGCACCGCGAAGGTGTTCAACGACAAGCCCGACGTGGTGCTCGACGGCGGCGGCAAGGTCACGCTCAGCGGCGGCGGCGCGCTGCGCATCCTGTACCAGAACACCTGCGACCCGGCGCAGGTCTGGACCAGCTCGCGCTGCGACCTTCAGAGCACGCCGAAGCTCACGGTGCAGAACCTGACGATGGTCGACGGCAACTCGGCCGGCCAGGGCTACGGCCAGGGCGAGGTCTACGGCGGCGGCGCGATCTACGTCCGCGGCGGGCAGCTGAAGATCGTCAATTCGCGCTTCTTCCGCAACCGCTGCGAGCCGAGCGGGGCCGATCTCGGCGGCGGCGCGGTGCGCGCCTTCGGGCCGGCCGCGCCGGTCACGGTGGTCGGCAGCACGTTCGGCGGGGCGGCCGGCTACGGCAACCAGTGCGCGAACGGCGGCGCGATCAGCGGCCTGGGCGCGTCGTTCACGGTGCTCAACAGCCTGTTCAGCGACAACAAGGCGACCGGCACCGGCGGCGGTGGTGGCGGCGCGGTCTACCAGGATGGCAACAAGTTCGACCTGAGCCTGTGCGGCAGCTCGCTGCACGACAACGCGGCCAGCCAGGGCGGCGGCGCGCTGTTCTACGTCAGCAACGACCGAACCGGCACGATGTCGCTCGTCGATTCGGTGCTGAAGGCCAACCCCAGCGGCCAGTTCGAGACCGCGGGCCTGCCCGGCGTGTTCGTGCTGGCCGCGCCCGGCCAGCCGGTGGTGACGCGCTCGGCCCTCTCGCCCTAGTCGCTCAGGGCTCGACCAGCGGGACCCGTTCGAGATCCGCCAGGACGGGCCGCCACGACACCAGCAGCAGCATCAGCGCCAGCGGCACGCTCGTCACGTAGCCGACGAACTGGAAGCCGAGCGCGCCGACGATGCCGCCGGCGAAGAACAGGCCGATCAACAGGAGCTGCGTGCGGATCCGCTCGCGGTTCGCACGCACGGCGGGCGCGCTGGCGTGCCGGTTGACGTAGACCAGCTTGCCGAGTTCGATGCCGAGGTCGGTGACGAGGCCGGTGACGTGCGTGGTGCGGATCTCGGCGCGCGAGATCTTGCTGATGACGGCGTTCTGCACGCCCATCAGGAAGCACAGCAGCAGCACCGTGAGCGGCACCAGCAGGGCGGTCGCGACGCTCAGGCTGGCGCCGAGCAGGCCGAACAGCATCAGCGCCGCGGCTTCGAGCAGCAGCGGCAGCACGTAGGCGCTGTGCAGGCGCCGGCGCATGCCCCAGTTGACGAGCACGGCGGTCGTCATCGCGCCGCCGAGGAAGCTGAGCAGCGACGCGAATGCGACGCCGACGACGTCCGCATGCCCCAGCACGATGTGGTCGGCCATGCCGGAAACGATGCCGGTCATGTGGGAGGTGTACTGGCCGACGGCCAGGAAGCCGCCCGCATTCGTGGCGCCGGCGACGAACGCCAGCATGGCCCCGAGGCGCAGGTTGTTGAGCGGCGTGCGCCGCAGGTCGGTCCAGCCCCGCAGGCCGGGCAACATCGTGTCGGCTCGCCTACCGGATCCGCATGCCCGGCTTCGCGCCCGGCCACGGCTCGAGGATGTAGATGCCCGGGTCGGCCTTGCCGTCGGCGTGCGAGGCGGCCAGCACCATGCCCTCGCTGACACCGAACTTCATCTTGCGCGGCGCCAGGTTCGCGACCATCACGGTCAGCTTGCCGACCAGATCGGCCGGCGCGTAGGCCGAGGCGATCCCGCTGAACACGTTGCGGGTCTTTCCTTCGCCCACGTCGAGCGTCAGCCGCAGCAGCTTGGTCGAACCATCGACCGCTTCGCAGGCCTCGATCCGGGCGATGCGCAGGTCGATCTTCGCGAAGTCGTCGACCTGGATCTCGGCGGCGAGGGTCTCGCCGCCCGGCGGCGGCACCTCGACGACGGTCGGTTCCAGCAGCGCGTCGAGCTGCTTCGCGTCGACGCGCTGCATCAGGTGCTTGTACTCCCCGATGGTGTGGCCGCCGATGGCGCGTGCCGCATCGGCAAAGTTCATCGGCTCGACCTTCAGGAAGGCCTCGACCTGCGCCGCCAGCGTCGGCAGCACCGGCTTCAGGTAGATCGTCAACAGCCGGAAGGCCTCGATGCAGACCGAGCAGACATCGTGCAGCACGGCGGCGTTGTCGGGCTTCTTCGCGAGCTCCCACGGCTTGTTCTGGTCGACGAACTCGTTGACGCGGTCGGCCAGCAGCATCACCTCGCGCAGCGCCTTGCCGAACTCGCGCTCCTCGTACAGCGCCTCGATCGTCGGGCGATGGGCGCGCAGCCCGTCGAGCAGCACCCGGCCCTCGACGCCGAGATCGCTCGACAGCTGCCCGCCGAAGCGCTTGGTCAGGAAGCCGGCCGCGCGGCTGGCGATGTTGATGTACTTGCCGACCAGGTCGCTGTTGACCCGCGCCAGGAAGTCGTCGGGGTTGAAGTCCAGGTCCTCGACGCGCCCGTTCAGCTTGGCCGCTATGTAGTAGCGCAGCCATTCCGGGTTCATGCCGATCTCGAGGTACTTCAGCGGCGAGATGCCGGTGCCGCGGCTCTTGCTCATCTTCTCGCCCGAGAGCTGCAGGAAGCCGTGCACGAAGATGTGATGGGGCACCTTGCGGCCGCTGAAGTGCAGCATCGCCGGCCAGAACAGCGTGTGGAAGGTGACGATGTCCTTGCCGATGAAGTGGATCTGCTCGACCTGCGGGTCGGCCATGAACGTGTCGAAGTCGATGCCGACCTTGCCGAGGTGGTGCTTCAGCGAGGCGAGGTAGCCCACCGGCGCGTCGAGCCAGACGTAGAAGTACTTGCCCGGCGCGTCCGGGATCTCGATGCCGAAGTACGGTGCGTCGCGGCTGATGTCCCAGTCGTTCAATCCCACGTGGCCCTGTTCGTCGACCGCGAACCACTCCTTGATCTTGTTCAGCACCTCGGGCTGCAGCCGGCCGGGGGTGTTCGTCCACTCGGTCAGGAAGTCGATGCAGCGTTGCGAGGAGAGCTGGAAGAAGTAGTGGTCGCTGCTCCTGAGCACCGGCGTCGCGCCGCTCAGCGTGGAGTACGGGTTCTTCAGGTCGGTCGGCGCGTAGACGGCGCCGCAGTTCTCGCAGTTGTCTCCGTACTGGTCGGGCGTGCCGCACTTCGGGCAGGTGCCCTTGATGTAGCGGTCGGGCAGGAACATGCCCTTGACCGGGTCGTAGAACTGCTCGATCGTGCGCTCGGCGATCAGGCCCTGCTTGCGCAGCGCCCGATAGATGTCCTGAGCGAGCTCATGGTTCTCGGGCGCGTCGGTCGAGTGCCAGTGGTCGAAGCCGATCTGGAAACCGTCGAGGTACTTCGCGCGGCCGGCCGCGATGCCCGCGACGAAGGCCTGGGGCGTCTGCCCGGCCTTCTCGGCCGCGATCATGATCGGCGCGCCGTGCGCGTCGTCCGCGCAGACGAAGTGCACCTCGCTGCCCACCATGCGCTGGAACCGCACCCAGATGTCCGCCTGGATGTACTCCATCATGTGGCCGATGTGGAACGGCGCGTTGGCGTAGGGCAGGGCGGTGGTGACGAAGAGCTTGCGGGTCATGGAGGGCGCCGGTGGCGAGGTGAACCTGACATTTTAGTTTTCTATTGCAGGGGACGCTCGTTGAGCGGCGGCGGCGCGTACTCGTACAGCCAGGTCTCGGTCAGCGGCTGGCCGTCGGCGCGCAGGAACAGGCGCAGCGCGATCGGCTCCATGCTGTTCGCGTCGGGCACCACGTCGAAGATCGCGCGCCAGCCGTGGATCGCGTCGAGCGGGCGCGCCGAGGTGGTCTCGATGCGCCCCCGCGTCGCGGTGACGACCGCCTCGACCTTCGTCCTCGGGTCGAGCAGCGCGAAGTTGCCGCCAGCGAAGTCGACCGCGAAGCGCCACGAGAAGTAGGTGCGGTCCTTGCCGACCACGCCGCCGATGCCGGTGCGGGTGGCCACCGTGCGCGCCAGCGGCGACTGCGTCGGCGCGTCGCGGCCCCAGTACAGCCGGTAGCCGATCAGCAGTTCCTGCCCCGGCTGGGGCTTGGCGGCAGGGTTCCAGAACGCGACGATGTTGTCGTTGGTCTCGTTGTCGGTCGGGATCTCGACCAGGTCGACCGCGCCGGCGCCCCAGTCGCCCTTGGGCTCGACCCACAGGCTCGGCCGCCGGTCGTAGAACACGCCGTCGTCCTGGTAGTTCGCGAAGTCCTTGTCGCGCTGCAGCAGGCCGAAGCCGCGCGGGCTCTTGTCGGCGAAGGCGTTGAAGCTGACGTGCGCCGGGTTGCGCAGCGGCCGCCACAGCCACTCGCCGTTGCCGTTGTGGATGGACAGGCCATCGGAGTCGTGGATCTCGGGACGCCAGTCGTTGCCCTTGCGCTTGTCGTTCTCGCCGGCCTGGAACATGCTCGTGCACGGCGCGATGCCGAGGCGCTCGATCTCCTTGCGCGGGTAGAGTGCGGCGTCGACCTCCATCAGCGTGGTGTCGCCCGGCGTGATCGCGAAGCGGTACGCGCCGGCGACGCTCGGCGAGTCCAGCAGCGCGTGCACGACCAGCGTGTTCGAGTCCGGCGCCGGGCGCTCGAACCAGAAGCTCGTGAACTCGGGGAATTCCTCCGGCCGCGGCATCCCGGCGTCGATCGCCAGGCCGCGCGCCGACAGGCCGTATTGCCGCGTGCCGCTGGTCGCGCGGAAGTAGCTCGCGCCGAGGAACGCCGCGATGTCGAACTCCGGCGCGAGGTGGAACTTGAAGCGAAAGCCCGCGAAGCCCAGGTCGGCCGGCTGCTTGCGCCCGTCGATGCCGCTCTTGCCGTAGTCGAACATCGCCGGGTCGTAGGCCAGCTGCTGTGCTTGTCCGCCGACGACCTCGAACATCTGCACCGGCCGCTTGAAGAACAGGCCGAGGTGGAACAGTTCGAGCTTGAAACGCAGCTTGTCGTCGGCCCACAGCGCGTGCTCGGGCTTGAAGCGGATCGCCTGGTACTGGTCCCAGTTGAGGGCGGCGATCGCGGCCGGCAGCTTGTTCGACGGCGCCTGATACGGCCGGCCGGCCAGTGCGCGGGCCTGGCCCTTGAGCCAGGCGAGGTCGAAGGGTTGCGGCTTGCCCAGCGGCTTCAGCGCGGTCGCCCGGGCCACCGGCCACAACAGGCTGCCGGTGCCCAGGGCGACGGCGGTGCGGAGGAGGAGTCGTCTTTGCATGGCCTTCATTCTTGCGCGCTTTTGCGGCGGTGCGTCACGAGGTGTGCCGGCGTGCCGCTAGACTTGCGCGCTCCAGTCCCGCTGCCCGCCCCTCCAAGACCCTTTCAAGGCCCCCATGCCCGCTCTCACCGACGCCGCGCTGCTCGACGCGCTCAAGACCGTCATCGACCCGAACACCGGCAACGATTTCGTCTCGACCCGCCAGCTGAAGAACCTGCGCATCGAGGGCGGCGACGTGGCCTTCGACGTCGAACTCGGCTACCCGGCCAAGAGCCAGATCGCCGGGCTGCGCAAGGCGCTGATCGCGGCGGCGCGCACGGTGGCCGGCGTCGAGAACGTCAGCGCCAACCTCGCGGTCAAGATCACCGCGCACGCGGTGCAGCGCGGCGTGCAGCTGCTGCCGAAGGTCAAGAACATCGTCGCCGTCGCCTCCGGCAAGGGCGGCGTCGGCAAGAGCACGACCGCCGTCAACCTGGCGCTCGCGCTGGCGGCCGAGGGCGCGACCGTCGGCATCCTCGACGCCGACATCTACGGCCCGAGCCAGCCGATGATGATGGGCATCGAAGGCCGCCCGGAAAGCGCCGACGGCAAGACCATGGAGCCGATGGAGAACTACGGCGTGCAGGTCATGTCGATCGGCTTCCTGGTCGAGCAGGACAACCCGATGATCTGGCGCGGCCCGATGGCCACGCAGGCGCTGGAGCAGCTGCTGCGCCAGACCAACTGGGCCGAGCTCGACTACCTGATCGTCGACATGCCGCCCGGCACCGGCGACATCCAGCTCACGCTCAGCCAGCGCGTGCCGCTCACCGGCGCGGTGATCGTGACCACGCCGCAGGACATCGCGCTGCTCGACGCCAAGAAGGGCATCAAGATGTTCGAGAAGGTCGGCGTGCCGATCCTGGGCATCGTCGAGAACATGGCGGTGCACGTGTGCGAGAACTGCGGCCACGTCGAGCACATCTTCGGCGAGGAGGGCGGCAAGCGCCTGGCCGCCGAGTACAAGATGGACTACCTCGGCGCGCTGCCGCTGAACCTGTCGATCCGCGTCCAGGCCGACAGCGGCCGCCCGAGCGTGGTCAACGATCCGGACGGCGAGATCGCCGGCCTGTACAAGTCGGTCGCGCGGCAGGTGGCCGTCAAGATCGCGCAGCGGGCCAAGGATTTCTCGTCGAAGTTCCCGACGATCTCGATCTCCAAAGACACCTGAGCCGATGAACCTTCTCGACGCCATGCGGTATCTCGTGGCGCTCGAGCAGCACCGTCACTTCGGCCGCGCCGCGAGCGCGTGCCACATCACCCAGCCGGCGTTGTCGAACGCGCTGCGCGCGCTCGAGGAGGAACTCGATGTCGCGATCGTCCGGCGCGGCCGCAGCTACGAGGGCCTGACGCCCGAGGGCGAGCGCGTGCTCGCCAGTGCGAACCGGCTGCTGCGCGAGCAGGAACTGCTGCGGCAGGACCTGCACAGCGGCGCCGGCACGCCGCGCGGCTCGTTGTCGATCGGGGCCGTGCCGACGACGCTGCCCGTCGCGGCGCGCTTCGCCGCGCAGCTGCAGGCGCGCCACCCCGGCATCCGTCCGATCGTGCGCTCGCTCAGCTCGCACGAGATCGAGACCGGCCTGGAGAACCTCTCGCTGGACATGGGCCTGGGCTACATCGAGCGCAGCGCGAAGTTCACCGCTGTGCCGCAATACGCCGAGGAGTATTTCCTGCTGCGCCGGGCCGCCGTGGGCGCCGGCGCGCCGCTGCATGTCGGCGAGACCGTGAGCTGGCGCACCGCTGCGGCGATGTCGCTGTGCCTGCTGACGCCCGAGATGCACAACCGCACCATCCTCGATGCCGCGTTCGCGCAAGCCGGCGTCGAGGTGCTGCCGGCGATCGAGACCAATTCGATCGTCACGGTCGTGCTCAGCGTGCTCGACGGCGAGGTCGGCGCGGTGCTGCCGGGCGCGCTGATGGCGCTGGTGCGCGGCTACAAGGGACTGGAGGCGCTGCCGCTGCGCGAGCCGGAGGTCCGCACCCCGATCGGCTTCATGGTCGCGAGGGGCGCGCGCGCGTCGCGTGCTCTCGAAGCCGCGCTGGTCCTGGCGAACGACGGGGCGTGGCTGCGCCATGCCGCCACACAGGGCGGTCTGCTGGACGCGTGAGCGCACGGGTTTGCCCTGCCTGAGATTCAGGCGGCGAATCGTCCCGTTTCCCGAATCAATTGGACGCGCCGGCGCGCGCTGCCGACACTGCGCCCCGTTCGCGCGAGCTGCGCGGTCAAACACCACAAGGAGAAACCGATGGCGGCTGTATGGGACGGACCGGGCGGCATGGCGGGCGCGCCTGGCTTTCTGGACAAGGAACGCATCGTCGCCGGCCCCGGCTTCAACCGCTGGCTGGTGCCGCCGGCCGCGCTGGCGATCCACCTGTGCATCGGCATGGCCTACGGCTTCTCGGTGTTCTGGCTGCCGCTGTCGAAGGCGCTGGGCGTCAAGGAGTCGATCAAGTGCGGGCCCGAGATCGGCTTCTTCCAGGAGCTGTTCGTCACCAGCTGCGACTGGAAGATCGCGACGCTCGGCTGGATGTTCACGCTGTTCTTCGTGATCCTCGGCGCGTCGGCGGCGATCTGGGGTGGCTGGCTGGAGCATGCCGGCCCGCGCAAGGCCGGCGTCGTCAGTGCGCTGTGCTGGTGCGGCGGCATGCTGATCTCGGCGCTCGGCGTCCACCTGCATCAGTTCTGGCTGATGCTGTTGGGCTCCGGCGTGATCGGCGGCGTCGGTCTGGGGCTGGGCTACATCAGCCCGGTCAGCACCCTGATCAAGTGGTTCCCCGACAAGCGCGGCATGGCCACCGGCATGGCGATCATGGGCTTCGGCGGCGGCGCGATGATCGGCTCGCCGCTGGCGGCCGAGCTCATCAAGTCGTTCGCGACGCCGACCGACGTGGGCGTGGCCCCCACCTTCGTCGTGATGGCGCTGATCTACTTCGTGTTCATGATGGGCGGCGCGCTCGGTTACCGCGTCCCGGTGACGGGCTGGAAGCCCGCCGGCTGGACCCCGCCGCCGCCGGCGCAGGCGGCGATGATCACGCAGCGTCACGTCCACGTGAAGCGCGTCTGGGGCATCCCGCAGTTCTGGCTGGTCTGGATGGTGCTGTGCATGAACGTGTCGGCCGGCATCGGGGTGATCGGCATGGCCAGCCCGATGCTGCAGGAGGTGTTCGGCGGCAACCTGATCGGCGTCGCGAAGAAATTCGGCGAACTCGACAAGGCGCAGCTCGCGGCGATCGCCGGCGTCGCGGCCGGCTTCACCGCGCTGCTGAGCCTGTTCAACATCGGCGGCCGGTTCTTCTGGGCCAGCCTGTCCGACAAGCTCGGCCGCAAGCTGACCTACACCGTGTTCTTCGTCCTCGGCGGCCTGATGTACGCGAGCATGCCGGGCAGCGCGATGGCGGGTTCGAAACTGCTGTTTGTCGCCGCCTGCTGCGTGATCCTGAGCATGTACGGCGGCGGCTTCTCGACCGTGCCGGCCTACCTCGCCGACCTGTTCGGCACGCAGATGGTCGGCGCGATCCACGGCCGCCTGCTGACCGCGTGGGCGACCGCCGGCATCCTCGGCCCGGTGGTCGTGAACTACATGCGCGAGTACCAGCTCGGCCTGGGCATCCCGCGAGAGCAGGTGTACAACCAGACCATGTACATCCTGGTGGGCATGCTGGTGCTGGGCCTGATCTGCAACCTGTCGATCCGCCCGCTCGCCGACAAGTGGTTCATGACCGACGCCGAACTGGCGCAGGAGAAGCGTCTTGCGCACGAGCGGGCGTCGGCGTCGGAACTGGCGGCGTCGGCGAGCGGCGGCGGCACGACCCCGATGGCCCTGGTCGCGCTGGCTTGGCTGGCGGTCGGCATCCCGCTGGCCTGGGGCGTGTACAAGACGCTGCTGAGCGTCGCGAAGTTCTTCGGGTGAATCGATGAGCCAGATGCAGGAACCCCGCCCGGCCATGCCCGTGGTGGCCTCGGCCACCGCCGACGAGATGCGCCAGCGCATCAGGCGCAAGAGCCGGTTGAAGGGCCGCCAGCCGGACGACGCCGCGCTCGCCGAAGTGCGCGCGCTGCTCGGCGAGAAGCCGGCGACGGGCTGGCGGCGCGACCGCCTGATCGAGCACCTGCACCTGCTGAACGACGCCTGCCTCGGGCTGCACGAACGCCACCTGGTCGCGCTCGCGAAGGAGACGAACGTGCCGATGGCCGAGGTCTTCGAGGTCGCGAGCTTCTACCACCACTTCGAGGTGCTGGGCGAGGGCGAATCGCCCGCCGCGATCACCGTGCGCGTGTGCGACGGACTGAGTTGCGAGCTGGCCGGCGCGCGCGATCTGCTGGCGCGGCTGCCGGCACTGCTGGGTGCGGAGGTGAAGGTGATCGCCGCGCCGTGCGTCGGCCGCTGCGAGCAGGCGCCGGTTGCGGTCGTGCACCAATGCCCGGTGCCGCGCGCCGATGCCGAGGCGGTCGTCGCCACGGTACGGCAAGGGCAGACGCGCCACCCGGTGGCCCACGCCGATTCGACGTTCGATCCTGCCGCGCTGGCCGAACGCGGGGTCAGCGAGCGTCACGCCGACGTGGCGCCGTCGTTCGTCGACTACGCCCGCTACCGTGGGGCGGGTGGCTACGCGCTCGCCGCCGAGGTGATCGCCGGCCAGCGCGCCGGCGACGATTTGATCCAGGCGCTCGAGGACTCCGGCCTGCGCGGCCTTGGCGGCGCCGGTTTCCCGGCCGGCCGCAAATGGCGCATCGTGCGCGACCAGCCCGCGCCGCGCCTGATGGCGGTCAACATCGACGAGGGCGAGCCCGGCACCTTCAAGGACCGGACCTACCTCGAACGCGACCCGCACCGCTTCCTCGAAGGCGTGCTCATCGCTGCGCACGTGGTCGGCATCGACGCGGTCTACCTCTACCTGCGCGACGAGTACCACGGCTGCCGCGAACTGCTGACCACTGAGCTCGCGAAGCTGCAGCGCGCCGCGCCGTTCGCGCTGCCGCACATCGAACTGCGCCGCGGCGCCGGTGCCTACATCTGCGGCGAGGAATCCGCGATGATCCAGAGCATCGAAGGCCAGCGCGGCGAGCCGCGGCTGCGCCCGCCGTACATCGCGCAGGTCGGCCTGTTCGGCCGGCCGACGCTCGAGCACAACTTCGAGACGCTGTACTGGGTGCGCGACATCGTGCAGCGCGGGCCGGCGTGGTTCGCCGGCTTCGGCCGCCATGGCCGCAAGGGGCTGCGCAGCTTCAGCGTCAGCGGGCGCGTGGCGCAGCCGGGCGTGAAGCTCGCGCCCGCCGGCATCACGCTGCGCGAACTGGTCGACGAGTACTGCGGCGGCATGGCCGACGGCCACACGCTCTATGCCTACCTGCCGGGCGGCGCCTCCGGCGGCATCCTGCCCGCATCGATGGCCGACATCCCGCTCGATTTCGACACGCTGCAGCCGCATGGCTGCTTCATCGGCTCCGCCGCCGTGATCGTGCTGAGCGCGCACGACCGCGCCCGCGACGCCGCGCTGAACATGATGCGGTTCTTCGCGCACGAGAGCTGCGGCCAGTGCACGCCGTGCCGCGTCGGCACCGACAAGGCCGCGCGCCTGATGGCGGCCGACACCTGGGACCGCGCGACGCTCGAAGACCTGAACCAGGTGATGACCGACGCGTCCATCTGCGGGTTGGGCCAGGCGGCGCCCAACCCCGTGCGTTGCGTCGTCCAGCACTTCGCGCACGAAATCGGAGGCGCCGCATGAACGCACCCACCCACCTCGCGCAACTGCAGGCTGCGGCGATCGAGTTCATGCTCGACGGCCGACCCGTCAGCGCGTTCGACGGCGAGACCATCCTGAGCGCGGCCAAGCGCGAAGGCGTCGAGATCCCGCACCTGTGCTTCAAGGAGGGCTACCGGCCCGACGGCAACTGCCGCGCCTGCGTCGTCGAGGTGAAGGGCGAGCGCACGCTCGCGCCGAGCTGCTGCCGCAGCGTGCAGCCCGGCATGGACGTCACCAGCGACAGTCCGCGCGCGAAGAAGAGCCAGCAGATGGTGCTGGAGATGCTGCTCGCCGACCTGCCCGATGCGGGCTACAAGTGGGTCGATGGCGACGCCGCGCTGCCACATGGCGAGCTGAGCGCGTGGGCCGCGAAGGAAGGTGTCACGGTGCGGCCGGAGCTGCGTGCGCTGCGCCGCGAGCAACCCGCGCCCGATCTGTCGCACCCGGCGATGGCCGTCAACCTCGACAGCTGCATCCAGTGCACGCGCTGCGTTCGAGCCTGCCGCGAGGAGCAGGTCAACGACGTGATCGGCTACGCGCTGCGCGGCGCGCACAGCCAGATCGTGTTCGATCTTGGCGACCCGATGGGCGAGAGCACCTGTGTGGCCTGCGGCGAGTGCGTCCAGGCCTGCCCGACCGGCGCGCTGATGCCGAAGACGTCGCTCGGCACGCAGGTGGTCGACAAGAAGGTCGACTCCGTCTGCCCGTTCTGCGGCGTCGGCTGCCTGCTGACCTACAACGTGCGCGACAACCAGATCATCAGTGTCGACGGCCGCGACGGGCCGGCGAATCACGACCGGCTGTGCGTCAAGGGTCGGTTCGGGTTCGATTACGCGAGCCACCCGCAGCGGCTCACCAAGCCGTTGATCCGCAAGCCGGGCGTCGCGAAGGACCCTTCGATCGACTCGCGCCCGGCCGACTGGACTGAGGTGTTCCGCGAGGCGAGCTGGGAAGAAGCGCTCGAACTCGCCGGCGGCACGCTGCGCACGCTGCGCGACACGCACGGCCCCAAGTCCCTCGCCGGCTTCGGCTCGGCCAAAGGCAGCAACGAGGAGGCCTACCTGTTCCAGAAGCTGGTGCGCACCGGCTTCGGCAGCAACAATGTCGACCACTGCACGCGCCTGTGCCACGCGTCGAGCGTCGCGGCGCTGCTCGAAGGCGTGGGCTCGGGCGCGGTCAGCAACCCGGTCAACGACGTGGAGCATGCCGAGCTGATCTTCGTGATCGGCTCGAACCCGACGGTCAACCACCCGGTCGCCGCCACCTGGATGAAGAACGCCGCACAGCGCGGCGCGAAGATCGTGCTGGCCGATCCGCGTCGCACGGAGCTGTCGCGCCATGCCTGGCGAACGCTGCAGTTCAACGCCGACACCGACGTCGCGATGCTGAACGCGCTGATCCACGTGGTGATCGAGGAGGGCCTGGTCGACGCGGCGTTCGTGCGCGACCGCGTCGACAACTTCGAGGCGCTGCGCGCGAACGTCCAGGGCTACAGCCCCGAGGCGATGGCGCCGATCTGCGGCATCCCGGCCGAGACGCTGCGCGAGGTCGCGCGCGCGTTCGCGACCGCGAAGAGCGCGATGATCCTGTGGGGCATGGGCATCAGCCAGCACGTGCATGGCACCGACAACGCGCGCTGCCTGATCGCGCTGGTCAGCGTGACCGGCCAGATCGGCAAGCCGGGTTCGGGACTGCACCCGCTGCGCGGCCAGAACAACGTGCAGGGCGCGAGCGACGCGGGGCTGATCCCGATGATGTTCCCGAACTACCAGCGCGTCGACAACGCCGGCGCGCATGCGTGGTTCGAGGACTTCTGGAAGACGCCGCTGGACGCGACGCCAGGCTACACGGTGGTCGAGATCATGCACAAGGCGCTCGCGCCCGACACCGACCCGCACAAGGTGCGCGGCATGTACATCATGGGCGAGAACCCGGCGATGAGCGACCCCGACCTGAACCACGCGCGTCACGCGCTGGCCTCGCTCGAGCATCTCGTCGTGCAGGACATCTTCATGACCGAGACCGCCTGGCTCGCCGACGTGGTGCTGCCCGCCAGCGCCTGGCCGGAGAAGGGCGGCACCGTCAGCAACACCGACCGCATGGTGCAGCTCGGCCGGCGCGCGCTCGACCTGCCCGGCGACGCGCGGCAGGACCTGTGGATCATCCAGCAGCTCGCGCAGCGGCTCGGCCTCGACTGGCAGTACGCGGGCGAGGATTCCGGTGCCGAATCGGTCTACGAGGAAATGCGCCAGGCCATGCACGGCGCGATCGCCGGCATCACCTGGGAGCGGCTTCAACGCGAGGACAGCGTGACGTATCCGTGCCTGAGCGCTGACGACCCGGGCCGCCCGATCGTGTTCGACGACACCTTCCCGACCGCCGACGGCCGCGTCAAGCTCGTGCCCGCCGACATCATCCCGGCCAACGAGCGCCCAGATGCCGCCTACCCGTTCGTGCTGATCACCGGCCGCCAGCTCGAGCACTGGCACACCGGCAGCATGACGCGCCGCGCCAGCGTGCTCGACGCGCTCGAGCCGATCGCGACCGCGTCGATGGGCGGCCCCGACCTGGCGCGGCTCGGCCTGCAGCCGGGCGACGTGATCACACTGCGCTCGCGCCGGGGCGAGGTCACGCTGCATGTGCGGCGCGACGACGGCACGCCGGCGGGTGCGGTGTTCGTGCCGTTCGCTTATTACGAGGCGGCGGCCAACCTGATGACCAACGCGGCGCTCGATCCGTTCGGGAAGATTCCAGAGTTCAAGTACTGCGCGGTGCGGGTGGTGGCGGGTGGGGTGCCTCACGCTGTTTCTGGCTACGGAGTCGGGTCCGTGGCCTGAGTTGTCACGGTCGGAGCGCGTCGCGGCAGGCGGCACCCGGCAGGGGCTCATGCGGTGGCGGTCGCCGCTGCGCGGCGACTGCGTTGCGGTGCTCGCTTCGGGGCCGTCCTCGCCAACTCACTGCGCTCACTCCGTTCGCTCCGTTCAGACAGGCGCTCGGAAGTCAGTCTACGAAGCGCGCTGCGCGCGCAGGCCCCGAAGCTGCGCTCCTCACCGCCACCCAAATCGCCCCTGCCGGGTGCCGCCTGCGCCGACGAAAACCACCTGAGCAGTTCGAAGGAAGGGCTTCCACCGTTGCAGCGAAGGCGCGCCCGGGTGGGTTGCGCCGCGCCTGGGAGGCGCCGAGCAGCGCAGGGCGTGTGGCCGCGCGCGCAGCGCGCTCGTCAACTGACTTCCGAGCGCCTGTCTGAACGAAGCGAACGCAGTTCGCGAAGTGAGTTGGCGAGGACGGCCACGCGCCCGAGCAGCACAGAGCAGTCGCCGCAGGCGACCGCCTCCGTGGCGCGGCGCAACCCACCCGGGCGCGCCTTCGCACGCTCCAACCCCACCGACGCGTCAGCCGAGCAACCCACCCGAACCCACCTTCGACGCTCGGACCGCCGCCAGACGCAGCACCGTACAGCGGGGTTATCGCGCACCGTCTAGACTGCGCGCCTTATGCAAGAGACTGCCTACCCGCCGAATGCCACGCGACCCGCCATCCGGGTGGCGGTGGTCATGGAACGCGAGGCGAATCCGAACCAGTGGGAAGCGTGGCGCTTCCGCCTGGTCGACGTGGTGCCGCACGAAGAAGCCTTCGGCGAGACGGCGCGGGTGCTGCGCGACGACGGGAAGGTGCGGCGCACGCTGTACCCGAATTTCACGCTCGAACTCTTCCGCGACGAGGCCGAGGGCTACTTCCTGAACCTGCGCACCGGCACGCCGGTCTGGTTCGTGATGTGGCGCATCGACGATGAAGACCCGTCGCGCGCCTGGCCCGAGACCGTGAGCGTCTCGTACAACGAGGCCGGGCGCTGGCTCGACGCGCAGGAGCGCATCGACAACGTGCCGTTGCCGGCCGACCTGGCCGAGTGGTTGCAGGCCTATGCCGACGAGCACTACCGGCCGGAGCCGAAGAAGCGCCGCCGGCCCCAGTCGTTCCTGGCGCCGGGGCAGCGGTCATGACGACCGGTGCAGCGCCGGACGGCTTCCTCTCGCGCTGGTCGCGGCGAAAGGCCCAGGTGCGCGACGGCGCGGCCGCGGTGCCGGTGGCCGAGCCTGCGACGTCCGCTGCGGCGCCGTCCACCGCCGCCGAGATACCGGCCGCTGCCCTCGCCACGGCGGCACCGGCCGAGACCCAGCCCGCCGCGGCGCCGCAGCCGACGCTGGCCGACGTGGCGCAGCTCACGCGCGAGTCCGACTACTCGCGCTTCGTCGCCGGCGGTGTCGACGAGGGCGTGAAGCGCGCGGCCATGAAGAAGCTGTTCACCGATCCGCACTTCAACGTGATGGACGGGCTGGACACCTACATCGACGACTACGGCAAGCCCGATCCGATCCCGCTCGCGATGCTGCGGCAGATGAACCAGTCGAAGATCCTGAAGTTGTTCGAAGACGACGAAGAAGAAGATAAGCCGGTATCCGCCGCCGACGTTGCCACCCCCGAGACATTGAACGCACCCGATGACCACGCTGATCTGCGACTGCAACAAGACGATGCCGTTGGACAACCAGGGCCTGCTCAAGGCACTGGGGCCTGACGCCGGCGATGGCCTGCAGACGGTCCACACGCTGTTGTGCCGCCGCGAGGCCGGCGCGTTCCAGCGCGCCGCCAAGTCGGGGGACGACCTGCTGGTCGCCTGCACGCAGGAGAGCCGGCTCTTCCTCGAGCTGAACGGGCAGACCGAAGGCGCCCCGGGCGTCGCCGAGCGGCCGATCCGCTTCGTCAACATCCGCGAGACCGGCGGCTGGTCCAAGGACGCGCGCGGCGCGACGCCCAAGATCGCCGCGCTGATCGCGCTCGCGCAACTGCCCGACGCCGATCCGGTGGCGACCGTCAGCTACCGCTCGAACGGCCGCGTGCTGGTGATCGGCGCGGCGGACCGCGCCCAGCGCGCCGCGCAGATGCTGGCCGACAAGCTCGACGTGAGCCTGCTGCTGCAGGGCGGCGACACGCTGCCGCAGTCGCGCACGATGGCCGTCCACTCGGGCAGCGTGACCGGCATCACCGGCTGGCTCGGCGCGTTCGAGGTCAGCTGGTCGCAGCGCAACCCGATCGACCTCGACCTGTGCACGCGCTGCAATGCCTGCATCGCCGTGTGCCCCGAGGGCGCGATCGACTTCAGCTACCAGATCGACCTCGCCAAGTGCACCAGCCACCGCGACTGCGTGACCGCGTGCGACGCGGCCGGCGCGATCGATTTCGAGCGCGCGCCGCAGGCCGGGAGCGAGACCTTCGACCTCGTGTTGGACCTGAACCCGACGCCGCTGCTCGCGCTGCACCAGCCGCCGCAGGGCTACTTCCACGCCGCCGACGAGGCCGCGCTGATCGCGGCGGTGCTGCAGCTGCGGGAGAGCGTCGGCGAGTTCGAGAAGCCGAAGTTCTTCGACTACAAGCAGAAGATCTGCGCCCACAGCCGCAACGAACAGATCGGCTGCACCGCCTGCATCGACGTGTGCTCCGCGCAGGCGATCCGCAGCGATGCCTCGCGCAAGGGCAAGGCGGGTGGCGCGACGCTGGCCGGGATCATCGTCGAGCCGCACCTGTGCGTCGGCTGCGGCGCGTGCACCACCGTCTGCCCGAGCGGCGCGATCAGCTATGCGACGCCGCGGCTCGATCACCAGGGCCGCCGCATCCGCACGCTGCTCAGCACCTACCAGCGCGCCGGCGGCACCGAGCCCGCGCTGCTGATCCACAGCCAGGCCGCGGGCTCGCAATTGATCGACGCGCTGGGCCGCGCCGCGCGCACCGACCCGGCCGTGCGCGGCGTGCCGGCGCGCGTGCTGCCGCTCGACGCGTGGCACACCGCGTCGGTCGGCATCGACCTGTGGCTGTCGGCGATCGCGTTCGGCGCGTCGCAGGTCTGGGTGCTGATGACCGACGAGGAGGCGCCGGACTACCGCCGTGCGGTGGCCGCGCAGATGCAGGTCGCGCAGGCGATCCTGACCGGGCTGGGGTTCGCCGGCGAGCACTTCCGGCTCGTCGAGGCGCGCGATGCGCAGGCGCTCGACGTGGCCTTGCAGGCCGCGCCGGCACAGTCGGTGCGCAAGCCCGCCACCTTCGCGGTGCAGGCCGACAAGCGCGGCACGCTCGACCTCGCGATCGAGCACCTGCTGCTGCAGGCGGCGGCCCCCGCGCCGGAGGCGATCGCGCTGCCGGCCGCGGGAAGTCCCTTCGGCAGCCTGATCGTCAACAAGGACCGCTGCACCATGTGCCTGAGCTGCGTCAGCGCCTGCCCCGAGGCGGCGCTGGCCGACAACGCCGACAAGCCGCAGCTGCGCTTCATCGAGAAGAACTGCGTGCAGTGCGGCCTGTGCGCGAGCACCTGCCCCGAGGACGCGATCTCGCTCGAGCCGCGGTTGTGGCTGGCCGACGCCGGCAAGGCGCGCAAGCAGGCGCGCGTGCTGAACGAGGTGGAGCCGTACCAGTGCATCCGCTGCGGCAAGCCGTTCGGCACGCTGAAGGCGATCGAGCTGATGGTCGGCAAGCTCGGCGCGCATCCGATGTTCCAGGGCGCCCACTCGGACCGCCTGCGCATGTGCGGCGACTGCCGCGTGATCGACATCCACACCCACCCCGATGAAGTCAGGATCACCGATGTCTGAAGCCCCGGTGGCGATGCAGTTCGGCACGCCGGACGACCGCGAGGAGATCGCGCGGGCCGAGGTCTACGGGCTGCTGGCCGCGTTGTTCATCGCGCCGCCGTCCGCCGACCTGTACGAACAGCTCCGCGTCGCGGTGACCGAGGCGCCGACCGCCGGTGCGTTCCTGGAGACGAGCTGGTCGGAAGTGGTGGCCGCCTCGCGCCGCCTGCCGCGCGAGACCGCCGTGGCCGAATACACCGCATTGTTCGGCGGTGTCGGCAAGCCGGAGATCTTCCTGCACGGCTCGTGGTTCATCGCCGGCACGCTGAACGAGAAGCCGCTGGTCGACCTGCGCAGCGACCTGGCCGCGCTCGGCCTGGAGCGGCCGGTCGGTGTGCTCGAGACCGAGGACCACCTGGCCAGCCTGTGCGAGACGATGCGCTACCTGATCGCCGGCGACGACCTCGCCATCAGCAACCTCGCGAGCCAGCAGCGCTTCTTCAACGCGCACCTTCGGCCGTGGGTCGAGCGGCTCGCCGAGACCGTCGCCGCGCACCCGCAGGCCGATTTCTACCGTGCGGTCGCAGGGTTCATGCGCGATTTCTTCGCCGTCGAGGCGCAGGGCTTCGACCTGCTGGACGCGTAGGGTGATTCCTTTCATGAACCTGACGCCTATAAGGTGTCAACTTACGGACAGACCCTGATGACGCTATGCAACATCTTGCATACATTCCCCCTAACTTGCAGTCAATTCGCCCCGGGAGCACCGAGCCATGAGTGACCACACCACCGAACGTTCCACCGCCCAGCCGCTCAAGCGCCGCGGCCTGCTGATCGGTGCCGGTGCCGCCGGTGCCGCCGTCGTGGCGGCCAAGGTGCTGCCGGGTGCCGCGCCCGTCGTGGCGCCGGTGGCGGCGGTCGCCACCAAGGCGATCGACCCGGCCGGTGGCTACCAGGTCACCGACCACGTGCTGCGCTACTACGCCACCACCCGCGCTTGACGCCGAGGCCCACCCCATGCTGCTGACACGCAAATCAACACAAGCCGGCGAGCCCGCAACCAGCGACCTCGTCAACAGCCTCGCGCGCGGTGTCGCGACGCAGAACCGCCGCGCGATCCCGACGATGGACCGGCGCGCGTTCCTGCGCCGCTCCGGGCTCGGCGTCGGCGTCGGCCTGGCTGCGACGCAACTGACGCTGGTGCAGAAGAAGGCGCACGCCGCCGACGCGCCGGCCGCCGACGCGGCCAAGAAGACGGTCGTCAAGCGCACCGTCTGCGGTCACTGCTCGGTGGGCTGCGCGGTCGACGCGGTGGTCGAGAACGGCGTCTGGACGCGCCAGGAGCCGGTGTTCGATTCGCCGATCAACCTCGGCGCGCACTGCGCCAAGGGCGCGGCGCTGCGCGAGCACGGCCATGGCGAGTACCGGCTGCGCACGCCGATGAAGCTCGTCAATGGCAAGTACGAGAAGATCACCTGGGACCAGGCGCTGAACGAGATCAGCGCCAAGATGCTCGAGCTGAAGAAGCAGAGCGGGCCGGACTCGGTGTTCGTCGTCGGCTCGAGCAAGCACAGCAACGAGCAGGCCTACCTGATGCGCAAGTGGGTCAGCCTCTGGGGAAGCAACAACTGCGACCACCAGGCGCGCATCTGCCACAGCACCACGGTCGCGGGCGTCGCGAACACCTGGGGCTACGGGGCGATGACCAACTCGTACAACGACATGCGCAACGCCAAGGCGGCGATGTACATCGGCTCGAACGCGGCCGAGGCGCACCCGGTGTCGATGCTGCACATGCTGCATGCCAAGGAAACCGGCTGCAAGATGATCGTGGTCGACCCGCGCTTCACGCGCACCGCCGCCAAGGCCGACGACTACGTGCGCATCCGTTCGGGCAGCGACATCCCGTTCCTGTTCGGCGTGCTGTACCACGTGTTCGCCAACGGCTGGGAAGACAAGAAGTACCTGAACGATCGTGTCTACGGCATGGACAAGATCAAGGCCGAGGTGATGGCCAAGTGGACGCCGGACAAGGTGCTCGAGGCCTGTGGCGTCGATGAAGCCACCTGCCTGAAGACCGCCCGCACGCTGGCCGAGAACCGGCCGAGCACGATCGTCTGGTGCATGGGCCAGACCCAGCACACGATCGGCAATGCGGTCGTGCGCGCCTCCTGCATCCTGCAGCTCGCGCTCGGCAACGTCGGCGTCAGCGGCGGCGGCACCAACATCTTCCGCGGCCACGACAACGTGCAGGGCGCGACCGACGTCGGCCCGAACCCCGATTCGCTGCCCGGTTACTACGGCCTGGCCGAGGGCGCGTGGAAGCACTTCGCGAAGGTCTGGGACGTCGACTTCGAGTGGATCAAGAAGCAGTACGCGCCCGGCATGCTGACCAAGCCCGGCATGACCGTCTCGCGCTGGATCGACGGCGTGCTCGAGAAGAACGAGCTGATCGACCAGGACAGCAACCTGCGCGGCCTGTTCTTCTGGGGCCATGCGCCGAACTCGCAGTCCCGCGGTCTCGAGATGAAGACGGCGATGGACAAGCTCGACCTGCTGGTCGTGATCGACCCGTACCCGTCGGCCACCGCCGCGATGGCGGCGATGCCGAGCAAGGCGGGCGAGCTGAACGCCAACCGCGCGGTCTACCTGCTGCCGGCCGCGACCCAGTTCGAGACCTCGGGCTCGGTGACGGCGTCGAACCGCTCGCTGCAATGGCGCGAGAAGGTGATCGAGCCGCTCTGGGACTCGCGCACCGACCACATGATCATGTACCAGCTCGCGCAGAAGCTCGGCTTCGACAAGGAGCTGACCAAGAGCCACAAGCTGGTCGCCGGCAAGGGCGGGATGATGGAGCCCGAGGTCGAATCGGTGCTGCGCGAGATCAACCGCGGCATGTGGACCATCGGCTACACCGGCCAGAGCCCCGAGCGGCTCAAGGCGCACATGCGCAACATGAACGTCTTCGACGTGAGGACGCTGAAGGCCAAGGGCGGCATCGACAAGGAGACCGGCTACAAGCTCGACGGCGACTACTTCGGCCTGCCGTGGCCGTGCTACGGCACGCCCGAGCTCAAGCACCCGGGCTCGCCGAACCTGTACGACACGAGCAAGCACGTGATGGACGGTGGCGGCAACTTCCGCGCCAACTTCGGCGTCGAGCGCGAGGGCGTCAGCCTGCTGGCCGAGGACGGCTCGTGCTCGAAGGGTTCGGAGATCACCACCGGCTATCCCGAGTTCGACCACATCCTGCTGAAGAAGCTCGGCTGGTGGGCCGACCTGACCGACGCCGAGAAGGCCGCGGCCGAGGGCAAGAACTGGAAGACCGACCTGTCCGGCGGCATCCAGCGCGTCAGCATGAAGCACGGCTGCCACCCGTTCGGCAACGCCAAGGCGCGCGCGGTGGTCTGGAACTTCCCCGACCCGGTGCCGCAGCACCGCGAGGCGCTGTACTCGACCCGCCCGGACCTGATCGCCAAGTACCCGACCCACGACGACAAGAAGGCGTTCTGGCGCCTGCCGACGCTCTACAAGAGCGTGCAGGAGAAGAACAAGGACATCGGCAAGCAGTTCCCGCTGATCATGAGCTCGGGCCGGCTGGTCGAGTACGAGGGCGGCGGCGAGGAGACCCGTTCCAACCCGTGGCTGGCCGAACTGCAGCAGGAGATGTTCGTCGAGATCAACCCGGCGACCGCGAACGACCGCGGCATCCGCGACGGCGAGAACGTGTGGGTGACGACGCCGACCGGCGCGCGCCTGACGGTCAAGGCGCTGGTCACCGAGCGGGTCGACCGCGAGACCGTCTGGCTGCCGTTCCACTTCTCGGGCCGCTGGCAGGGCGCCGACATGCTCGCCTACTACCCCGAAGGCGCGCACCCGGTGATTCGCGGCGAGGCCGTCAACACCGCGACGACCTACGGCTACGACAGCGTGACGATGATGCAAGAGACCAAGACCACCGTGTGCCAGGTCGCCAAGGCCACCGCCTGAATACCGCCACGACACACCGGAGATCACGATGGCAAGAATGAAATTCATCTGCGACGCCGAGCGTTGCATCGAGTGCAACGGCTGCGTCACCGCCTGCAAGGCCGAGCACAACGTGCCGTGGGGCGTGAACCGCCGCCGCGTCGTGACGCTCAATGACGGCGTCGCCGGCGAGAAGAGCATCTCGGTCGCGTGCATGCACTGCAGCGACGCGCCGTGCATGGCCGTGTGCCCGGTCAACTGCTTCTACCGCACCGAAGAGGGCGTGGTGCTGCACGACAAGGACATCTGCATCGGCTGCGGCTACTGCTCGTACGCCTGCCCGTTCGGCGCGCCGCAGTTCCCGAGCAACGGCGCGTTCGGCCTGCGCGGCAAGATGGACAAGTGCACCTTCTGCGCCGGCGGCCCCGAGGCCAACGGCAGCGAGGCCGAGAACGCCAAGTACGGCCGCAACCGCCTGTCCGAAGGCAAGCTGCCGGCCTGCGCCGAGATGTGCTCGACCAAGGCGCTGCTCGGCGGCGATGGCGACGTCGTCGCCGACATCTTCCGCACCCGCGTGCTGAACCGCGGCAAGGGCAGCGAGGTCTGGGGCTGGGGCACCGCGTACGGCAAGCCGGTGCAGACCAGCTCGGCGGCGCCGGTCGGAGCCAAGAAGTGATCGCGCGGTCGCTCACGCTCGCCGCCGTCGGCGCATCGCTGGTCGCGCTGGCCGCCTGCGGCGAGAAGCCGCAGACCATGGACGCCTCGGCCCGCAAGGCGGATACCACGCCCTGGAGCGTCTCCGATGCCGCCAACCCGGCGTTCCGCGCCCCCGGCTGGAAGGACGGCGACCAGGCCGCCTGGGAGCAGCAGATCCGCCAGCGCAATCAGGCGCAGAACGACTACGCGCGCTGACGCCGGGGAGACCACGCGATGCGAAGCACCATCCTCCCCCGCGCGCTGGCCGGCCTGCTGGCCGCCCTGACGCTGGCGTGCGCGTCGGCGCAGACCGCGACGGCAGCGTCGGCCGTCGCGGCGCCTGCCTCGGGTCCGCCCGCCGGCTTCGTCGCCCCCGCCGCGCCGAACCCGGACGACACCAACGCCCAGCGCGCCAAGAGCCAGCCGGGCAACAACGCGCCGTTCTGGCGCGGCGTGCAGCAATCGGGCACCGCGCCCGGCATCACCAACCTGCCGGGGGCCGAGAAGGGCGTGCTGATCCAGGAGTTCGTCCAGTACCCGGGCTCGCGCCTGACCAACGCCGGTGAAGCCTGGCGCCAGGTGCGCAACGACTGGATCATTCCGTACGGCGGCGCATTGATCGTGATCGTCGCGCTCGGCATCGCGCTGTTCTTCTTCGCGAAGGGGCCGCTCGGCGGCCACGTGCCGTACACCGGCCGCAAGATCGAGCGCTTCACCTACTTCGAGCGCGCCGCGCACTGGGTCAACGCGATCGCGTTCAGCGTGCTCGCGATCTCCGGCATCGTGATGGCGTTCGGCAAGACGTTCATGCTGCCGGTGCTCGGCGGCACGCTGTTCGGCTGGATCACCTACGCGCTGAAGACCGCGCACAACTTCGCCGGGCCGCTGTTCGCGGTGTCGCTGCTGATCGTGTTCCTGGTGTTCGTGCGCGACAACTTCCCGGGCCGCGGCGACCTGCAATGGCTGCTGAAGGGCGGCGGGCTGTTGGGCGGTGCCGAGCCGCCGTCGGGCCGATTCAACGCCGGCGAGAAGGTGATCTTCTGGGGCGGCGTGTTCTTCCTCGGCATCGTCGTCGTCGGCTCGGGCCTGGTGCTCGACAAGGTCATCCCGGGCCTGGCGTACCTGCGTGGCGACATGCAGATCGCGCACATGATCCACGGCGTCGCGACTGCGCTGATGATCGCGATGTTCCTCGGCCACATCTACATCGGCACGATCGGCATGCGCGACGCGTACAAGGCGATGGAGACGGGCTACGTCGACGAGGGCTGGGCCCGTGAGCACCATGCGCTCTGGTACGAGGACATCCAGGCCGGCCGCGTGCCGGCGCAGCGCACGCCGCCGCCGGCGGGCCGCCCGGCCGCGCAGGCCTGAGCACACGAGAAGGACGACGCATGCGATTTGCCATTCCCGCACTGACCCTGGCCGCCGCGCTGGCGCTCGCCGCCGGCCCCGCTGCCGCCAAGCTGCCCCCGCCGAGCGACGAGGCCAAGGCCAAGGCCGCCGAAACCGCCGCGAAGAACGCCTGGACCGACAAGGTCGGCGCCTTCAAGCTGTGCCAGGTCATGAACCGCACGGTCGACCATTACCGCAAGTCGCCGGAGGGCAGGGACGCGCCGCCGCCCATCGACACGCCACCGTGCACCGACCCGGGCGCGTTCGTCCCGCCGGCGCCGCCGGCCTCTGCGCCGCTCGAGGCGGCAGGCGCGCATTCGCCGCCGGGCATGGCCACCTCGCCGCCCAGCTCGAAGGAGACCGCCGCCGAGAAGCAGGGCCAGCCCAAGAAGTGAGCCGCCGCCGCTCGAACGAGGCCGCGATCCGTCGCGGCCTTTTTCATTGCCCTACAGTCGAGCCATGACGCCTGCGCCCCGACTGACCCACGCCGCCGCTGCGCTGACCCACGAGATCGAGGTGCTCGACGAGTTCGGCGCGACGCGCCGCGTGTCGATCCCGGCCGAGCGCGCGCTGACCGTGTTCGTCGACAAGCGCGAGCTGGTGACGCTGATGACCCTGGGCGCCGCGCCCGAGTTTCTGGTGCTCGGTTACCTGCGCAACCAGCGGCTGGTCGACAGCATCGCCGACATCGATTCGATCACCGTCGACTGGGACGTCAACGCGGCCGCGGTCAAGACGCGGGCCGGCATCGAGCGCTTCGACGAGAAGACCGCCAAGCGCGTCGTCACGACCGGCTGCGGCCAGGGCACGGTGTTCGGTGACCTGATGGGCGATCTGGAATCGATCCGCCTGCCGTCGCCCACCGACCCCGCCGCGCGCCTGTCGCAGCACGCCCTGTACGGCCTGCTGAACGCGATGCGCCTTCAGGAGAGCACCTACAAGTCGGCCGGCTCGGTGCACGGCTGCGCGCTGTTCCGGCAGGACGAGCTGCTGATGTTCGTCGAGGACGTCGGCCGCCACAACGCGATCGACACGATCGCCGGCTGGATGTGGCTGCACGACGTGACCGGCGCCGACAAGATCTTCTACACGACCGGGCGGCTCACCAGCGAGATGGTGATCAAGTCCGCGCAGATGGGCGTGCCGATCGTGGTCTCGCGCAGCGGCATCACGCAGATGGGACACGAACTCGCACAGCGCCTCGGCCTGGCGCTGTTCGGCCGCGCGACCAACCGGCATTTCATCTGCTACAGCGGCTTCGACCGCTTCGACGCGCAGCCCGAGCCGCCACGCGCGGCCGCGCCGATCGCCACCACCGCGTCAGTCGACTGAGCGCCCGGTACCGCCCGCCGTGCGCATCCTGCTCGTCTCCGACCTCCACTACACGCTGCCGCAGCTCGACTGGGTGGTGCGCGTCGCGCCGCAATACGACCTCATCGTCATCGCGGGCGACAGTCTGGACATCAGCTCCGCCGTGTCCCTGGACGTGCAGTCGGTGGTCATCCTCAAGTACCTCGCGCTGCTGCAGGCGGCGGGCAGCGTCGTCGTCAGTTCCGGCAACCACGACCTGACCGGCCCCGACGCGCAGGGCGAGCAGGCCGCGCTCTGGCTGGCCGAGGCCCGCGCCGCCGGCGTGCCGACCGACGGCGGCTCGCTGCGCGTCGGCGACACGCTCGTGACGATCTGCCCGTGGTGGGACGGCCCGCTCGGCCGCGCCGCGATGGAAGCGCAACTCGCCCGCGACGCCGCGCAGCGACCGGCGCGCTGGGTCTGGGTCTACCACTGGCCGCCGCTCGGCTCGCCCACCTGCTGGACCGGCCGCCGCCATTACGGCGACGCCGACATCGGCGGCTGGATCGCGACCCACCGCCCCGACATCGTGCTGACCGGCCACGTCCACGAGCCGCCGTTCAAGCCCGACGGGGCCTGGGCCGATCGCATCGGCGATACCTGGGTCTTCAACGCGGGCCGCCAGATCGGCCCGGTGCCGGCGCACATCGCGCTCGATCTCGGCGAGGGCACCGCCGCGTGGCGGTCGATGATGGGCGAGGAGACGCTGCAGCTCCTGGACAGTCGCGCGCCGGCGCGAACGGTGTTCTGACGTCGGCCTGATCCCGCGCCGACGTGCAAATTCAGTAATCGGGCTGCGGATCGCGCGCCGACCCCGGCCGCGCCGGTGCCGTCTGGCGCAGCGCCAACCGATTCAGCACGTCCGACACCATCGTCAGCCCCGGCGCGTCGCCGTATTGCTGCTTCAGGTCGGCCAAATAGCTGGTGACGAAATCGAGCCGCTCCGCCAGGCCGACCGCCACCAGCCGGGCGATGGCCGGGTTGCTGGCCAGCAGGGCGGGGCCGTTCGCGGCGCAGCGCATCACGCTCGGCTCGGTGGCCTCGACCGTCGCGCCGTAGGGCCGCCCCAGCAGCGCCGAGATCTCGCCGATCAACGCGCCGGGCCGAGTGACGGCATTGACGACGACCGTGCCCTTGCGCACCTGCAGCGCGCCCGACACCAGCACCCACAGCGCACCCTCGGTGCCGCCTTCGCGCACCACCACGTCACCGGCGGCGAAGGCGACTTCGGGCAGGTCGGCGAAGGGGGCGAGGTGGTCGGTCACGGGTCGATCGTAAGTCAAACGAACGCCCGCTATGCTGGGCGCCCCGTTCCCTTTCTCCACCAGCTCATGCCCAGATTCCCCGTCCCCGCCGCGGCGGTCGCCGCCGGCGCCGCGCTGCTCTTCCATGCCGCAACCGTCCACGCCCAGGGCGCCAATGCCGTGGCTCCGACGCCGACCCAGGTCCGTCCCGCCGTCGAGAAGGCCTACACGCAACTGATGGCGGCGCCGGCGATCCGCCAGCTGCTCGATGCGGTCCAGGCCGACCACCCGCGCACGATCGACGACCTGAAGTTGCTGACCGAGATCGAGGCGCCGCCGTTCAAGGAGCAGAAGCGTGCCGAGGCGTTCCTGGCGCGGATGAAGGCGGTCGGCCTGACCGACGCCCGCATCGACGCCGAGGGCAACGTCGTCGGCCTGCGCAAGGGCAGCGGCGGCGGGCCGAAGCTGCTGATCTCGGCCCACCTGGACACCGTGTTCCCCAGCGGCACCGACGTGAAGGTCAAGGAGCGCGACGGCAAGTTCTACGCGCCCGGCATCTCCGACGACACCCGCGGCCTCGCCGTGCTGCTGTCGTGGCTGAAGGTGCTGAACGAGCAGAAGGTGAAGACCGTTGGCGACCTGCTGATCGTCGGCAACGTCGGCGAGGAGGAACTCGGCAACCTGCGTGGCATGAAGCACCTGTTCGCCGAGCACAGGGACATCGACGGCATGGTCGGCCTCGAGCCGTCGCCCGACGGTTCGGTGCTGGTGCTGGGCACCGCCAGCCACCGCTACGAGTTCGTGTTCAAGGGGCCGGGCGGCCACAGCTTCGGTGCGTTCGGCCAGGTGCCGAGCGCGATCCACGGCATGGGCCGCGCGATCGCGAAGATCGCCGACGTGCAGACGCCGTCGAATCCGAAGACCACGTTCACGGTCGGCACGGTCGGCGGCGGCACGTCGGTCAACACCATCGCGCCGGACGCGCGCATGGCGGTCGACATCCGCTCCAACGCGATGGCCCCGCTGCTCGAGACCGAGAAGAAGATCCTCGCCGCGGTCGACCAGGCGGTGGTCGAGGAGAACAAGCGTTGGGGCGTCGACACGCTGTCGGTCTCGAACCGCCTGATCGGCGACCGGCCGGGCGGCCGCACGCCGGTCGATTCGGTGCTGGTCGAGGCCGCCGTGCGCTCGAACACCGCGTTCGGCCACACCACGCTGCTGCGCGGCGGCAGCACCGACGCCAACGTGCCGATGTCGTTCGGCATCCCGGCGATCATCATCGGCGGCGGCGGCAAGACCGGCGGCTTCCACGCGCTGAGCGAATGGATCGACCTGACCGATGCCTGGAAGGGCGCGCAGAACTCGCTGGTGACGGTGCTCGGCCTGGTCGGCGTGCAGGGCGTCAGCGAGCCGCTGCTCGAGAACCGCCCGCCGCGCTGAGCGGGCCGGCTCAGATCAGCGCGTCGAACGGCAGCACGTCGACGAGTTCGCCGGCGGCCACGTTGCCCTGCGCGTGGTGCAGCACGACCAGGCCGTTGGCCTCGCTCATGCTGCGCAGGATGCCCGAGCCCTGCGCGCCGGTGATGCGCACCTCCCAGCCCGCGCCATCGGGCGCGCGTGTGACGATGCCGCGCTGGTACTCGGTGCGGCCCGGCTTCTTGCGCATCGGCGCGACGCTGGCGGCGCGCAGCAGCGGCATCGGCGCGGTGGCGGCCCCGCTCATCGCGAGCAGCGCGTCGCGCACCAGCGCGTAGAACGTGACCATCACCGCGACCGGGTTGCCGGGCAGGCCGAACAGGATGGCGCCGTGGCCGTCGGCGCTCTTGTCACTCGAGATCCGCCCGATCGCCATCGGCCGCCCCGGCCGCATCGCGATGCGCCAGAACAGCACGTCGCCGAGCTTGGCCATCACCATCTTCGTGTGGTCGGCTTCGCCGACGCTGACGCCGCCGGAGGTGATCACCGCATCGGCATCGCGCGCCGCGGCGCGGAAGGTGGCTTCGAGCGCCTCGGGCTCGTCGCGCACGACGCCGAGGTCGATCAGGTCGACGCCGAGCCGCGCCAGCATGCCCCAGAGCGTGTATCGGTTGCTGTCGTAGACGCAGCCGGGCGGCAGCGGCTCGCCGATCGAGCGCAGCTCGTCGCCGGTCGAGAAGAACGCGACCCGCAGGCGGCGGAACACCGGCACCTCGGCCTGGCCCAGCGAGGCGAGCATGCCGAGATCGGCCGGGCGCAGCACGCGGCCCGCGACCAGCGCGGCCTCGCCCTTGGCGAGGTCCTCGCCCTTCAAGCGGCGGTTGTCGCCGGTGCGGACGACGCCGGCGGGAATCGTCACGCGGTCGCCGTCGACCTTGACGAACTCCTGCGGCACGACCGTGTCGAGCCCGGCGGGCATCACCGCGCCGGTCATGATGCGAACGCACTGGCCGGCCGCCGCGGTCGCCAGGTCGACCTGTCCGGCGAAGCCGCTGCCCGTGACCTGCAGCACCGTGTCTGCATCGGTCGCGAGTTCGACGCCGCGCAGCGCGTAGCCATCCATCGCCGAGTTGTCGTGCGCCGGCACGTCGAAGCCGGAGACGACATCGCGCGCGAGCACGCGGCCCAATGCCGAGCGCAGCGCCAGCATCTCGACTGCGCGCACCTTCGGCACCAGCCGGGCGATGAATTCCTGCGCCTGCGCGACCGGCAGCGCATTCGGGTCGTAACCGCTGACGCAGGAGGCGATCTGCTGCAGCGAAGGCGGCAACTCGGGCCGGTTGTCGATGTCAGCCATGCTGCTGCAACGCCTTCAGTTCGTCCGGCGTGTTCGCGTTCGCGAACGCGTGCGGGTCGTCGAACGGCACCTCGACGCAGCGCAGGCCGGCCGTCCACTTGTCGATCTTGCGCTGGCCGCTCTGCGTGAAGCGCACCAGGCTCTCGAGCACGTCGCTCTTCATCAGGCAGAACACCGGCTGGACCTGCAGCGCGCCGTCTTCCAGCGTCGCCGCCATCGCGATCTCGGCATCGTTCGATTCCAGCGCCTGCGCGAGCCGCGCGACCAGGTCGGTCGGGAACAGCGGCGAGTCGCACGGCACGGTGACGAGGTAGGGCGTCTCGCAACGCTCCAGCCCCGTCAGGAAGCCGGCGAGCGGACCGGCGTAGTCCGAGAGCGTGTCCGGCCACACCGGCACGCCCATCGATTCGTACGCGCCGAGGTTGCGGTTCGCGTTGATCAGGATCTCGCCGACCTGCGGCGACAGCCGCATCAGCGCGTGCATCGCCAGCGGCACGCCGTGGTGGTTCTGCAGGCCCTTGTCGACGCCGCCCATGCGGCTGCCGCGGCCGCCGGCCAGGATCAGGCCGGTGATGTCATTCTTGTCGATCATGCGCGGAAGTGTATTTCGACCGGCATGACCCTCGCGGCTCAGTTCTTCGTCGCGTTCGGGAAGAACAGCTGCTCGCCGCCGACCTTGTACGAGGCAATGCTGGCCTGGCCGTCGGACGAGACGATCCAGTCGGAGAACGCCTGCGCCAGCGCGGTTTTGGTCCGCGGATGCCGGGCGGGGTTGACGACGATCACGCCGTACTGGTTGAACAGGCGCTTGTCGCCCTCGACCAGCACCTTGAGGTTGCCGCGGTTCTTGAACGACAGCCAGGTCCCGCGGTCGGTCAGCACGTAGCCATCGGTGCTCGAGCCGATGTTCAGCGCCGGGCCCATGCCGCAGCCGCAGGCGCGGTAGTCGAACGCGCGGCCCGGCGCCTTCACGGCGGGGTTGTCGATGCCGGCCATCTTCCAGTAGCGCAGTTCGGCCGCATGCGTGCCGCTCTTGTCGGCACGCGAGACGAATGCGGCGCGGGACGCTGCCAGCTTGCCGAACGCGGCGACGATGTCCTGCCCCTTCACGCCGGCAGGATCGGCGGCCGGGCCGACGAGCACGAAGTCGTTGACCATCACGTCGCGGCGCGGCAGGCCGAAGCCCTCGGCGACGAACTTCTCCTCGGCCGCGGTGTCGTGCACGAACAGCACGTCGGCATCGCCGCGCCGCCCCATGTCGAGCGCCTGGCCGGTGCCCACCGCGACCACGCGCACGTCGATGCCGCTGGCCTTCTTGAACGCCGGCAGCAGGTGCGGGAACAGGCCCGACTGTTCGGTGCTGGTGGTCGAGGCCATCACGATGAACTTGTCCTGCGCGGCGGCGGGCAGCCCCAGCGCGGCGGTCGCACACAGCAGCGCCAGGGCGGCGCGGCGGCCGATGCGATCCATCATTCCATGTCCCACGTCAACTCTCCCTTGAGAAACAGGTCGGCGCGCTCGTCGAGGTGATCGGCGAGACGCGCCCCGAAGAACCGCGCGGTCGGCATGTCGGCGCGGATCGCGCCGCGGTCGAGGTAGACCACGCGCGTGGCCAGGCGCTTGGCCTGGCCGAGGTTGTGGGTGCTCATCACCAGCGTCATGCCGGCGGCGGCGAAGTCGGCGAGCATCGACTCGATCTCGCGCTTGGCGGACGGGTCGAGGTTGGCGGTCGGCTCGTCGAGGAACAGCACCGCCGGCCGCGTCGCCCAGGCCCGCGCGAGCGCGAGGCGTTGCTGCTGGCCGCCGGAGAGGGCGCGCGCCTGGCGCTCGCGCAACTCGAACAGGCCGGCACGGTGCAGGGCTTCGGTCGCGCGCGGCACGCGCTCGGCGGCCGGGACGTCGGCCAGCCACAGACCGAGCAGCAGGTTGTTCCAGGCCGACAAGCGCAGCATGAACGGCCGCTGGAACACCATCACCTGCGCCGCGGCATCGGGCGCAACGATGCGCACGCCGCGGTGCGCGACCAGGCCGTGCAGCGCCTGCAGCAGCGTCGTCTTGCCCGAGCCGTTGGCGCCGATCAGCGCGACGAAGTCGCCGCGCGCGATGCGCAGGTTCACGTCGTGCAGCGCAGTGACATGGCCGTAGCGCACGCCGACGCCGTCGAGGGTCAGCATCGCGTCGTCATCGGCGGCGCTCACCGCGCCAGCTCCAGGTTGCCGCCCTGCACGCGCTGCGCGAACGCGATGCCGGCGTTGATCAGGCCGACCAGCGCCAGCAGCACCAGGCCGAGCGCGAGTGCGAGCGGCAGGTCGCCCTTGCTGGTCTCGAGCGCGATCGTCGTCGTGATCACGCGGGTGACGCCGTCGATGTTGCCGCCGACGATCATCACCGCGCCGACTTCGGAGATCGCGCGCCCGAAGGCGGTCAGCCCGATCGTCGCGACCGCCCAGCGCTCGTGCAGCAACATCAGCACGGCGCACGTGAACGGCCGCGCGCCCATCGAGCGCAGCTGGTCGCCGCCGTCCCGCAGGCTGTCGTGCACGAGCTGGCGCGACAGTGCCGCGATCACCGGCAGCACCAGGATCGTCTGCGCGATCACCATGGCGCCCGGCGTGAACAGGATGCCCCAGCTGCCGAGGGGTCCGCTGCGCGACAGCAGCAGGTACACGACCAGCCCGACCACGACCGACGGCAACGCGAGCAGCGTGTTGAGCGCCGCGAGCACCGCGCGCCGCCCCGGGAAACGCGCCACCGCGAGCCATGCGCCGCCGGCGAGGCCGAAGCCCGCGGCGATCGCGCAGGCCGACAGGCTGATCGTGAGCGACAGGCCCACCGTTCGCCACAACACCGGGTCGGCCTCGACCACCAGCGCGACGGCGGTGCGGAAGCTCTCGGCAAAGGCGCTCAATCGGCATCTCTCATACTTCGCGGATTGTCCATGGCGCACACCGCGCGACGCGATATGAACCACGATGCATAAGGTCCAGCTGGCGTACACGCTCGCGCCGGAGCGCGCCGCCGACCGCACTCTTCACCACCCGCTGATCGCGATGCTCGCGGCGCTGCACGCCAGCGGCTCGATCTCGGCCGCGGCGCGCGAGCTCGGGCTGTCGTACCGCCACGTCTGGGGCGAGCTGAAGCGCTGGGAGAGCGAACTCGGCCAGCCGCTGGTGCTCTGGGTCAAGGGCCAGCGGGCAGCACTGGCGCCGTTCGGCGAGAAGCTGCTGTGGTCGGAGCGGCGGGCGCTCGCGCGGCTGGCGCCGCAGATCGAGGCGCTGCGCAGCGAGCTCGAACGCGCGTTCGCACTCGCATTCGACGACAGCGCCGGTGTCGTCACGCTGTTCGCGAGCTTCGACGAGGCGCTGCCACGCCTGCGCGACCGGGTCGGGCCGCAGTTGCACCTGGACATCGAGTTCACCGGCAGCGTGGATGCGCTTGCCGCGCTGAACGACGGGCGTTGCCTGCTCGCCGGCTTCCATGCGCTGACCGCGTCGACCCGGCGCTCGCCGACCGCGCGCACCTACCGCGGCAGCCTGAAGCCCGGCCGCCACAAGCTGATCGGCTTCGCGCGGCGGCAGCAGGGGCTGATCGTCGCGGCGGGCAACCCGTTGGCGCTGGCGTCGGTGCACGACCTCGTGCGGCCGGGGCTGCGCTTCGCGAACGGACCGCGCGGCAGCGGGACGCGCGTCGTGCTGGAGGAGCTGCTGGCGGCAGCCGGCCTGTCGCCCGGCGACGTGGTCGGGTTCGACCCCGGCGAGCGCTCGCACCTGGCCGCCGCGGAGGCGGTCGCCAGCGGCCGCGCCGATGCGGCCTTCGGCACCGTGCCCACCGCGCAGGCCAAGGGGCTGGCGTTCGTGCCGCTGGCGCAGGAGCAGTATTTCCTCGTCACGCTGGCCGCGCACCTGGCGCATCCGCACGTGCGCAGCCTGCTGGCGGCACTCCAGTCGCCCGAGTGGCGCGACGCCCTGGACGCCATTCCCGGTCACGCCGCCGAGCGCTGCGGCGAGGTGCTGGCGCTCAGGCAGGTGCTGCCGTGGTGGAACTACCGCAAGCCGAAGCGACCCCGCGCCGCGGCCTAGACGGCTGACCCCGTGGACGAAGGGGGAATCCTCCTACCAGGGCATCGGACGAAACACGCGACACTCCGCGCTGCCCGAAACCAACGGAGATGACATGAACCCGAAGATTCCTGCCCGTCGCCGCGCCGCCCGGCTCGCCGTACCTGCCACCGCGCTGATCACCGCGCTCGCCGCCTGCTCGTCGATGCCGGGCCCGTCCAGTGCGCCCGGCGCGACCGCCCCGCTGCAGGCCAAGGGCGGCAGCCAGGTCGGTGGCACGATCCTGTTCAGCCCGCAGGGCAGCGGCCTGCGCGTGGTGGCGCGCGTGACCGGCCTCAAGCCGGGCCAGGAACACGGCTTCCACATCCACGAGAAGGGCGATTGCTCCGCGCCGGACGCGATGAGCGCCGGCGGCCACTTCAACCCGACCGCGCAGCCGCACGGCCCGCAGGGCATGCCGCACCACGGCGGCGACATGCCGTCGCTGAAGGCCGACGCGATGGGCCATGCCGAGGCGACCTTTACGGTCGAAGGCGTGTCGCTGACCGATCCGACCGACGGCGTGATCGGCAAGGCGGTCGTCGTGCACGCGATGCCGGACGACTACAAGACCCAGCCGACCGGAAACTCCGGCGGCCGGATCGCCTGCGGCGTGATTGCCGCGACCGCCGCGGCGAGCTGAACCGGCTGCCGCACCGGCGTCGCTACATCGACGCGGCGAGCGGCAGGTTCAGCAGCAGGTTCTGCGGCTTGAGCCTCAGCGTGCTCTCGGCCGTCATCGCCAGACCCAGGTAGACCGGCTTGCCGGCCACGTCGGCGCGCATTTCCGCCGGGTCGGCGAAGACGAGGCGGAACAGGCTGATCAGCCGCGCGCTGCGTTCGGCGTCGACCGACCGGTCCTCGTAGAGGTCGTTCAGCAGCGCCATCGAGTCGACATCGAGGCCGACGTGCCAGCGCCAGGCCTCGTCGGCGATCTTCTGCAGCGGCGTGATCGCGACCTGCACCCCGAGCAGATGCGCGACCCAGCGCTCCAGCACGCCGGCCAGCGCCTTCAGCCCCGAGTGGGCGCGCGCCAGCGTGAAGGTGAGGCCGTGGCCGACGTCGCTGGCGACTTCGTGCGTCAGGTCCAGCACCATCTCGTGGCGCTCGCTGCGCGGCCAGTACTCGGCGGCGTTGTCGGTGGTCAGCACCTTCATCTGCAGCGTCGCCAGCGGCGCGTGGCCCTGCACCAGCAGGCGCCCCAGGTCGCCGAAGCCGGCGGTCTCGTTCAGCAGGTCGATGGTCGCGAGGTCGGCGGCAAGCAGGCGGCCCTCGGTCAGCGTGATCCGCTGCGGGCGGAACAGCATCTCGGCCGCCCGCGCCTCGAACGCGTCGCCGCTCGCATCGAGCAGGTGCCGCACGATCGCCTGCACGATCCGGTCGACGAACACCGGCGGGACCGTGACGCGGCCGCTGCGCATCAGTGCCAGATACCAGGCCTCGAGCGTGCCGGCGGCGAGCAGCGCGTCGCGGAAGGCGATGAACATCGCGTAGTTCGCGCGGGCATCGGCGTCGCGCACGGCGCCCAGCGCGGCCGGGTCGACCGGCCGCGACGGTGCCTCGACCAGCGCGTCATGCAGTGCGATCTCGGCAGCGCACGACTCCTCGACCAGCGCGAGTTCGGGCAGCGCCAGCAGCGTTCGCAGCCACGCGTCGGTCGGACGCAGCCAGCCGCGCGGCGTGGGCTCCAGGTGGGGGTGGCCGCTCGTGGGCCAGAAGTCTTGCATGGGGCGCGATTATCCGGGGCATCGCCGCCCGCATACACTCCCGGCGCGCAATCCGCGCGGCACTTTCCGAGCAACCGCCACGATGAACGTGATCGGCTTCTGCGGCTTCTCCGGCTCCGGCAAGACCACGCTGGTCGAGCAGCTGATCGCGCACCTGCGCCTGGCCGGCCAGCGCGTGTCGGTCGTCAAGCACGCGCACCACGCGTTCGACATCGACCACGAGGGCAAGGATTCGTGGCGGCACCGCCGGGCCGGCGCGTTCGAGGTGGTGATCGCCTCGGACCGGCGGCTGGCGAAGATCCGCGAGTTCGAGACACCCGCCGATCCGGGCGTGCACGACCTGATTGCCGAACTGGGGCCGTGCGACTGGGTGCTGGTCGAGGGCTTCAAGCGCGCCGCGCTGCCGAAGATCGAGATCTGGCGCGCCTCGACCGGGCAACCGGCGCAGTACCCGAACGATCCGCACATCGTCGCGATCTGCACCGACAGCGCGGCGCAATTGCCGGTGGCGTCGCCGTTGCCCGTGCTCGACCTGAACGATGCGGACGCGGTGACGGCGTTCCTGCTGGAGAGCGGCGCGCGCTTCGCCTACGCGCGCTGAGCCGCGGCGGACGCTCAGGCGATCTTCGCCATGTCGCGCACGACGGTCGGCCCGGCGCGGCGCTCGATTTCCGCCAGCAGCGGCTTGTTCCAGCCGAGCATGAACATCGCCTCGGCCGTGACGAACATCGGGCCGACCAGCAGGCCGACCAGGTCGTCGACGAACGCGGGCTTGCGCCCCTCGTACCAGTGGCCGATGAACTGGATCACCCAGCCGATCACGAAACTGCCCACGCCCCAGGCCAGCCAGCTCGCGGTGCTGCCGTCGGCCACCTGGTGGGCGGCGAGCAGCAGCGCGCCGACGCAGGTGCTGACCGCGATCCCGAGCGCGAGGTTGCCGCGGGTCAGGTACCAGGCGGTGGTCGCGGCGAAGACGATCCAGGCCGGGCTCAGCGTCAGGCCGGCGACGCCGAAGGCCGGCCGCGCCAGCAACGCGCCGATCGCGAACACGATCAGCGGCACGCCGATGAAATGACTGAGGATGTTGCGCTGGTCGCGGTGGTATTGGGCGTACCCGCTGAGCAGGTCGGTGGCAGCACGCATCAGGGGTCTCCAAAGGGCCTTTCCAATTTGTCAATGGTAGGTGAATCGCCGGCTGCATGCCACTTGACGCCCCATACCGGCGCGGCCCACGGGGTCGGGCTCCCTACAATCCGTGCATCTTCCGCAGAGGCACGCATGAGCATCAAGAGCGACAAGTGGATCCGGCGCATGGCCGAGACGACCGGGATGATCGAGCCGTTCGAGCCCGGGCAGATCCGCGCCGACGCCGAGGGCCGCAAGATCGTCAGCTACGGCACCAGCAGCTACGGGTACGACATCCGCTGCGCACCCGAATTCAAGGTGTTCACGAACATCTACAGCACCGTGGTCGACCCGAAGAACTTCGACGAGAAGAGCTTCGTCGACATCCATGCCGATGTCTGCGTGATTCCGCCCAACAGCTTCGCGCTGGCGCGCACGATGGAGTACTTCCGCATCCCGCGCAACGTGCTGACGATCTGCCTGGGCAAGAGTACCTACGCGCGCTGCGGGATCATCGTCAACGTCACGCCGTTCGAGCCCGAGTGGGAGGGCTACGTGACGCTGGAGTTCAGCAACACCACGCCGCTGCCGGCCAAGATCTACGCCGGGGAGGGCTGCGCCCAGGTGCTGTTCTTCGAGAGCGACGAGGTCTGCGAGACGAGCTACAAGGACCGCGGCGGCAAGTACCAGGGCCAGCGCGGCGTGACCCTGCCGAAGACGTGATGTGACCTTCGTCGCACGGCCGCCCGAGCGACGGCCGCGCGGCCTGTATTCCGACACCGCCGTGTCGGACTCGCGCGCTACCATCCCTTCGCCACCGCACGCGGGCAGCTCGACCCGCGGCCTGCGCACAAGGAGAAGACGATGAGAATGGACGGCCAGGAAGAGAGCTCGAATGTCGAGGACGCGCGCGGATCGGGTGGCGGAGGCGGTGGCGGCTTCCGGTTCGGCGGCGGCGGGATCGGCATCGGCACGATCGTCGTCGCGCTGATCGCCGGCTGGATCTTCGGCATCAACCCGCTGACGCTGCTGGGCATGTTCTCGGGCGGTGGCGGCCAGTCGGTGCAGATGGCGCCGCAGGCGCCGGCCGCGCGGCCGCCGGCCGGCGACCCGGAAGCCAAGTTCGTCTCGCAGGTGCTGCGCAGCACCGAAGTCGTCTGGACCGACGTGTTCCGCGAGGCCGGCAAGACCTACCAGCCGCCGAAGCTGCGTCTGTACACCGAGAGCGAGCGCACCGGGTGCGGCCAGGGCCAGGCGGCGATGGGCCCGTTCTACTGCCCGGCCGACGGCAAGGTCTACCTCGACACGAGCTTCTTCCAGGTGATGTCCAAGCGGCTGGGCGCGCCCGGCCAGTTCGCGCAGGCCTACGTGATCGCGCACGAGGTCGGCCACCACGTGCAGAACGTGCTCGGCATCAGCGACAAGGTCGATGCCGCGCGTCAGCGCGGCAGCGAGGCGCAGGCGAACGCGATGAGCGTGCGCCTCGAACTGCAGGCCGACTGCTTCGCCGGCGTCTGGGCCAAGCGCTCGCAGTCCGAACAGGGCTGGCGGCTCGAGCAAGGTGACATCGAGACGGCGCTGAACGCCGCCTCGCAGATCGGCGACGACACGCTGCAGCGCAAGTCGCGCGGCCAGGTCGTGCCGGAGAGCTTCACCCACGGCACCAGCGCGCAGCGGGTCGGCTGGTTCAAGCGCGGCTTCGAATCGGGCACGCCCGATCAGTGCAACACGTTCGAGGCGCGGCAGCTCTGACTAGCGGAGCGCGACCATCCAGTCGCAGCGCAGGCGGCGCTTGTTGTGCAGCCAGCGCCGCACGGCCACATACAGCCCGGGCAGGAACAGTACGCTGAGGCAGGCCCCTTCGGCCCAGCCTGAGTGCAGCAGGAAGGCGGTGGGGGCGCCGATCCAGCCCATCAGCCAGATGGTCAGCACGGCGTCCCACAGCGCTTTCTCGACCGGGTGACGGCGTCCCTGGCGCTGGTGCCAGAGCTTGAGTTCCTGATACTGCTGCAGCGTCATCGAAGCCTCTGCCGGATTCCCTCACCGCCGCTTCAATGTATCCCTATCGGCGCCGCAACGCACCCGCCGCGACCAGGCTCAGCCCGACCAGCGGCAGCCCCACGCCGAACGCCCAGCGGATGCCGAAGGCCTGCGCCACGTAGCCGAGCAGTGGCGGCCCGAGCAGGAACGCGACGAACGAGATCTGTGCCAGCGCCGCGACGTTGGTCGCCGGCGCACGGTCGGTGCGCTGTGCCGCGGCCGACATCGCGAGCGGGAAGATCGCGCTCGTGCCGACCCCCATCAGCGCGAAGCCCAGCAGCGCCGCCCATGCGGCTGGCGCCGCGAACACCAGCAGCGTGCCGCCCCCCAGCACACCGAGCAGCACGCGCGCGACGACCACCGGTTGATGCTTCTCGACGAAGCCGTCGGCGAAGAAGCGCGTGATCGCCTGCGCCGCCGCGCCGGTCGCCACCGCGGCGCCGGCCAGGAACGGTGGGGCGCCGAAGACGTCGCGCATGTAGATCGCCGACCAGTCCGCGCCTGCGCCTTCCAGCACCATCGCCGACAGCGCCATCGCGACCAGCAGCATCACGCCGCCCGTCGGCCGGGCGAAGCGGGCGGCCGGCGCGCCGCTGGTGGCGGCGCGGTGCGGGGCCGCGTCGAAGCGGCCGAGCAAGAGCGCCAGCCCGGCGACCTCGAGCGGGACGACGAGCGCCAGGTGCCACTGTGGCGAGACCCCCACCTGCGACAGCGCCGCGCCGAGCAGGCCGGCGACGAAGAAGCCGACGCTCCAGAAGGCATGCGCCCGGTTCATGAAGCGCCGGCCGGTCTGGTGCTCGACCCGGTCGGCCTCGAGGTTGACGACGACCTCGATCGCGCCGATGCACAGCCCGGCGGGCACGAGCAGCAGGAAGAAGGCCGTCGGGGTCCGGGCGTGGGCCGCGATGGCATAGAACACCGGCAGCAGGGCGCTCAGGCCGAGCAGCGCGCGCCGGTGGCCGAGGCGTTCGAGCCACGGGCCGGCGAAGGTCAGCGACACCATCGTGCCGCAGGCGGTGCCGATCAACGCCAGCCCGAACGCGCCTTCCGCGACCCCGAGGCCGCGCTGGATCTCCGGCAGGCGCGGGAAGATGCCGCCGATCGCGAATGCGTAGAGGAAGAAGGCGGCGTAGACCCGCCACGCCAGCGGCAGCGGCAGTCCCGATCGGCGCAACGGTGTCGGCAAGTTCAGGTCGGAGAGGTCAGCCCGGGGCGGTGCCCGGCAGCAGGATGCGGCGGTCGACGTTGCGGATGTCGGTGTGGCCGCAGAAGGCCATCGTCACGTCGAGTTCCTTGGCGATGATCTCGAGCGCCTTGGTCACGCCGGCCTCGCCCATCGCGCCCAGACCGTAGAGGAACGAGCGGCCGATCAGCGTGCCCTGCGCACCGAGCGCGACGGCCTTCAGCACGTCCTGCCCCGAGCGGATGCCGCCGTCCATCCAGACCTCGATCCCGTTGCCGACCGCCGCCTTGATCGCCGGCAGCGCCTCGATCGACGACGGCGCGCCGTCGAGCTGGCGGCCGCCGTGGTTGGAGACCACCATCGCGTCGGCGCCGCTCGCGACGGCCAGGCGCGCGTCTTCCTCGTCCATGATGCCCTTCAGGATCAGCTTGCCGCCCCAGCGCTTCTTGATCCACTCGACGTCGTTCCAGTCGAGCTTGGGGTCGAACTGCTCGCGCGTCCAGGTGCTGAGCGAGCTCATGTCGCTGACGCCCTTGGCGTGGCCGATCAGGTTGCCGAAGCCGTGGCGCTTCGTCCCCGCCATGCCCAGGCACCAGCGCGGCTTGGTCATCAGGTTCAGGATGTTCGCGAGCGTCGGCTTCGGCGGCGCGGTCAGGCCGTTCTTCAGGTCCTTGTGACGCTGGCCGAGCACCTGCAGGTCGAGCGTCAGCATCAGCGCGCTGACGTTGGCGGCTTTCGCGCGGTCCATCAGCCGGTCCATGAAGTCGCGGTCGCGCATCCAGTAGAGCTGGAACCAGAACGGCGCGCGCGTGGCCTGGGCGATGTCCTCGATCGAGCAGATGCTCATCGTGCTGAGGGTGAACGGGATGCCGAACTTCTTCGCGGCGATCGCGCCCAGCATCTCGCCGTCGGCGTGCTGCATGCCGGTCAGGCCGGTCGGTGCGATCGCGACCGGCATCGCCGTGTCGACCCCGGCCATCGTGGTGCGGATCGAGCGGCCTTCCATGTTCACCGCGACGCGCTGGCGCAGCTTGATCTTCTGGAAGTCGCTCTCGTTGGCGCGGTAGGTGCTCTCGGTCCACGAGCCCGAATCGGCGTAGTCGTAGAACATGCGCGGCACGCGCTTCTCGGCCAGCACGCGCAGGTCTTCGATGTTGGTGATCACGGGCATGGTCGTTTGTCTCCGGGTGCTGTTTCGCCGGCGATGCTAGCGGCGCACGCCGCGCAGCGGCCGGAAAGATTTTCAGCGCGGGCCGGAAACCAGCGCCAGTGCGTCGGTTGCGACCTGCGCGCAGGCCCGGCCCAGCCACTGCGCGAACAGCGCGGCCGCCCCGCCCGGCGCATGCGGCATCACGTAGTACTGTGTGGCCGGCCGCGCCAGCACGCCGAACGGCAGCGCGACCAGCGCCCCGCTCGCGAGCCACGTCCGCGCCAGGCTCGGCCGCGCCAGCGCGACGCCCTGCGCGCTGACGGCCGCTTCGAGCGTCAGGCCCAGGTCGACCAGCTTCGGGCCGTGGGTCGGTTCGGCCCAGTCGAGCCCGGCCGCGGCGAACCAGGGCGCCCAGGGCTCGAGCGGCGTGCGTAACAGCGGCGCGCCGGCCAGGTCGGAGGGCGCGTGCAACGCGGGCAGGCGGGCGAGCAGCGCGGGCGCGGCCATCGGCAGCACCACGTCGTCCATCAGCGGCGTGCCGCCGCCGGCCGCGGCGTCGCCGTGGCGCACCTCGACATCGGCGTCCGAGTTGCCGGCGTCGAGGTAGGGGATCGACAGCAGCACCTCGAGCTCGACGTCGGGGTGGGCGCGCGTGAAGGCTTCCAGGTTCGGCACCAGGATTTGCCGCGCGAAGGTCGGCGTCGCGGTCACGCGCAGGCGCGTGGTGCGCTGCACGCTGCGCTGGTGCAGCGGTACGGCGGCCAGCATCGCCAGCGCGGCGCTCACCTGCGTCAGGTATTCCTTGCCGCTCGCCGTCAGCGCAAGCGCCTTGGGGCCGCGCGTGAACAGTGCGGTGCCGAGCAGGTCCTCGACGGTGGCGACGCGTTTGGCGACTGCGCTCGCGGTGATGTTCAGCGCGTCGGCGGCACGCTCGAAGCTGCCCAGCCGCGCCGCCGTCTCGAACGCGCGCAGCCCGTCGATCGACGGCAGGCGCAGGGCGGGCGGGGGCATCGCGGGATCATAGCCGCGGCCTGCGCGGTGGCCGCCGCTTCAGTGCTTGTTGATGATCTCGCGGTGCATCGGCGCCAGCTTCGCGAGCAGGCGGTTCTGCGCGGTGAACGGTATGCCCTGCGCGTCCATGCTCTGCTGCAGCACCTCGACCAGCGCGTTGAAGTTGCTCTTGGTGATGTCCTGCCCGTCGTGCACCGTCTTCATGTCCTTGCCCTTGCGCTGGCACGGCCCACCCGAGACCTCGCAGAACTGGGCGGCGAGCTGCGCCTTGAATTCCTTCTGGTCGGTGTCCCTGAAGAACGGGTTCATGCGCGGGTCGGCGAGCAGCCGCTGCATGAAGTCGTCGGTCAGCTTGACGAGGCCGGACTGGCCGCCGAGTTGGCGGTACAGCGTGTCGTCGAGCTGGGGCTGCGCGAAAGCCGAGCCGGCGGCCAGCACGGCGACGAGGAGGGTGAGCTTGAAGGCGTTCATCGGAGAAGCGTCAGTACGCGAGTTGGACGGACAGGTAGCCGCCGGTCTGGCGTTCGTGGCCGACGATGTTGCCGAGGTCCACATACGCAGCGGTGATCGAGAGGTGCTTGCTCGGCGCCCACGCGACGAACACATCCTTCCACGCGTGTTCACGGAACGCGGCACCGGCGAAGCCGAGGTTGTCCGGCTTGGCGCGGACCTCGGCACCGACCGCCAGCGTCCTGTGCAGCAGGTAGGCGACCGAGATCTCGGGTTTGAAGCGGTAGCCACGTCGGTCGGTCGCGCCGAAGCCGAGCAGACCGTTCTGGTTCGCCTTCGTCGCACGCAAGGTGCCGTTGACGAGAATCCCCTGCGCGAGGAACAGCTTGGTCGCGCTGAGGTACAGGTCGACCCCGTCGCGTTTCGCGCCGACCGAGTCGAGCACGCCGCCGACCGCGTCGCCCGGGTTCAGACGCTTGAACTCCGCGCCCACCGCGATCTGCGGCATCCAGGTGTCGCTGTCGAGCACCGCCTCACCGGCCAGCTTGATCTTGACGCCGACGATGTCGACCCTCAGGGTGGTGTCGGGGACGACGACGCCCGCATCGAACGCCTGGCGCGCGAGCGAGAGCTCGACCCGGTCCCTGAAGCCGAAGGCGGCGCCGTACGTTGTCAACCCGTAATCCTGGGTCTTGGCGCGGGTGACGAATGCGGTGGCGCCGGTCTCGCCGCTCGTGGCGTAGCTGCCGATCACGGCCCACGGCGTGAGACCCCCGCCGGCCGCGCCGTCGATGCTCGAGACCCCGCCGGTCAGCAGCAATTTGCCGCGGCCATCGCCGGGGGGGAAGGTTTGCGACTGGGCCGCTGTGGCGACCATCAACGAAAAAGCGAGCGCGACGACGCGCGGGGAGGTTGATCGTGACTGCATGCCCGTCACGATAGACAAACCTGTCGCTCTTGATCGGGCGTAATGCGCGGCGTTTGGTGGTCAAACAGCAGCCGTTGTCACGCCGGCGGCGGCGCGTCGAACAGCGGCAGGCCGAGGCCGGCGCCGGGTTCGCGCGCCGTGAACACGCTCGCGGCCGAGTCGCCGGTGTGCAGCGGCGCGACCAGGTCGGTCAGCGTGGCCAGCGCGCCGGCGCGCACGCCGAGCAGCCGCAGCCGGCGGCTCAGGTCGACCCGCTTCAGGCATTCGCCGGCGGCGCGGCGGATCGTCTTCGCGTCCATCGTGTGCGCGGGCAGGCTCAGGTCGCGGGTGACGATCCTGAAATCGTCGAAGCGCAGCTTGACGCCGATCGTGCGGCTTGCGTAGCCCTTGCGCGCCAGGTCGCCGGCGAGCTTCACGCACAGGTCGGTGAAGATCTCGCCGAGCACGGCGCGATCGCGCACCGCGTGCAGGTCGCGCTCGAACGTGGTTTCGCGGCTGATCGACTTGGGTTCGCTGAACGTGACGACCGGTCGCTCGTCGCGCCCGTGCGATGCGGCGTGCAGCCACGCACCGTAGCTGTTGCCGAAGTGCTCGACCAGCCAGGCCGGCTCGGCGGCGGCGATGTCGCCGACGGTGTGCAGCCCGAGCGCGGCGAGCTTCTCGCTCGCCTTCGGCCCGATGCCGTTGACCTTGCGCGCGGCGAGCGGCCAGATGCGGATGGGGATGTCGGCCTCGGCGAGCAGGGTCAGGCCGTTCGGCTTGTCCAGTTCGGAGGCGAGCTTGGACAGCAGCTTGTTCGGCGTCACCCCGATCGAGCAGGTCAGGCCACCGGTGGCGTCGGCCACCGCGTCCTTCAACTGCTGCGCGACCGCGCGGCCGGCGTCGCGCTGCGCGCCGGGCAGGTCGGTCAGGTCGATGTAGATCTCGTCGATGCCGCGGTCCTCGACGACCGGTGCGATGGCCCGCACCGCGGCCTTGAACAGGCGCGAGTAGTGCCGGTACTGGTCGAAGTCGACCGGCAGCAGCACCGCATCCGGCGCCAGCTTGGCCGCCTTCATCGTGCCCATCGCAGAGAACACGCCGAGCGCGCGCGCCTCGTAGGTGCTGGTGGTGATGACGCCGCGGCCGGTGTAGTCGCGCAACAGCGCGTACTCGCGGCTGCCGTCGGCCCGCAGCACCGGCTGATGCCGCCGCCCGCCGCCGATCACGACCGGCCGGCCGCGCAGATCCGGGTAGCGCAGCAGTTCGACCGACGCATAGAACGCGTCCATGTCGAGGTGGGCGATCAAGCGCTGCGGCGGCATGACGTGGCGGGCGGGGAGGGACGGTATGACACTGTGGTTGTATACAGTATCACGCCCTCCGCACGCCGGGCGCCAATTGTTCGCAATGCCGATGGCGTCCGGGGCGACGAACGTCGCTGGTCCCGCATACCCGAGCTGGCGCCGATGCCTGACTGAGCGCGGGTCTTCGCCGTGTGGAAGCCGGCGCTGCCACAATCGTCCGCGTCGTCAGGCGGGAGTCGCAAGTGCAGGGTGTGGAGATGGCGGACGTGGACACGGCGCACATGCGGCGCGCCGGGCGGGAGCTGCTCTCGCTTGCGCTGATGGACGCTCGCAACCACAGCCTGCGGTGGGCGGCGGCGTTCGAGGGCGCGGCGTGCGGCGCTGCACCGCTGCTGCAGGAGCTGGGGCGCCTCGGCTGGTTCCAGGAGTTCTGGTTGGCCCGCAACGTGCAGCGCCAGCGCGGCCCGCGCGGCGATGCGACGCGGCCGCGTCTTGCGTCGATTTTGCCCGGCGCCGATGCCATGTTCGAGACCGGCGCCGTGGCGCCGCTGCCCGATCTGCAGACGATCCGCCAGTACCTGGTGGACAGCCTGGAGATGACGCTCGAGCTGCTCGAGCACGCCGCGGAGGACGACGACGCGCTCTACTTCTACCGCCTTGCGCTGCTGCGCGAGGACGCGTGTGTCGAGCGCTTCGCCGTGCTGTCGCAGATGCTCGGGTTCGACACCGGTCTGCGCGCGCCGTTGACGACCCGGCCGGTGCGCCCGCCGCTGCTGTTCCCGGCGACCCGCTGGCGGCTCGGCAGCGCGCCGGGCGGCTTCGTGCCCGATCGCGAGCATTGGGCGCACGAGGTGGCGCTGGCGGAGTTCGAGATCGACGCGCAGGCGACCACCTGGGCCCAGTACGGCGAGTTCGTCGAGGACGGTGGCTACGACGATCGCCAATTCTGGAGCGATCCTGGCTGGGCGTGGGTGCAGGCGCAAGGGCGTCGCACACCGCGCTTCGTCGACCAGATGCGCCAGGGCGTGCTGCAACAGCGCTTCGGCAAGCTGGTGCGGGTGCCGCTCGCGCAGCCGGCCCTTCACGTGAGCTGGTTCGAGGCCGACGCCTGGTGCCGCTGGGCCGGCCGCCGGCTGCCGGGCGAGGCCGAGTGGGAAGCGGCTGCCGTTCAGGGCGCGAGCCGCGGCTTCCGCTGGGGCGAGGTGCGCGAGTGGACCGCCGGCACCTTGCGCCCCTACCCGGGACACGCCGGCACGTCGCCCGGACAGGACGACGACACGGCGCTCGTCGGCGTCGCGCGGGTGCTTCGCGGCGCGTCGTTCGCCACCCGCGGGCGCCTGCGGCACGAGCACGCGCGCGACGCGGCGTTGCCGACGCACGACGAGGGCTTCTGCGGCTTCCGCAGTTGTGCGGTTTGACGCGTTAGCGCTCGCCGTTCACTGCCTTCGCGGCTTGAGCCCTGACATACGCTGCCGAAAGCAGGTTCAGCCGCGGGCGCCATCCAGTTCCGGCGCGCCCGTCTCACTTCCGGTCTTCTCGTGTCCATGGGCTCCGCGCGCTTCTCTCACCTGTTCCGGCCCTCGCCCGAGTTCACCGAACGCAAATTCGCTGAGCACCTCGCGTACAGCAAGCTGATGTTCTGGGCCATGGCGCCGTACCTGGCGTGCATGTGGGCCTGGGATTTGACGCTCGACCCGGTTGGCGCCCCCGACGTGCTGTGGCACCGGCTCGCCTTGGGTCCGCTCGCGGCGGCGTGCGGCGCGACGATCGGCACGCCTCGGCTGCCGGTGCCCACGCGGGTGAGACTCATCTCGGTCTGCGTGACCCTGTCGATCGCGGTGTACTACCTGATCTGCGCCCGCCTGAACCAGGGATTCACGTTCGGCGTCGGCGCCTTCGTGTTCGTGCAGATGTGCGGCTTCCTGCTGTGGCCGGGCTTTCCGTTCGGGTGGGTGGTGCTTCTGCACGTGATCGGCGCCGCGGTGCCGCAACTGCTGGCGGTGCTGCTGGCGAACCCCGGGTTCCCGCACCCGCAGTACGCCGTGCTGGTCTGGCCGACGACCGTGCTGGCGCTGGCGGCGCACTGCATGATTCATTCGGACTACCTGACCAAGGAGGCCCTGCGGGATCGCCTGGTCGAGATGGCCACGCGCGACCCGCTCACCGGCGTGCTGAACCGCCGCACCTTCATGACCGAGGCGCTCGACCGCATCGCCCAGTGCGCCGGCCGCCGGCCCGGCATCTCGGTGCTGTTCATCGATGCGGATCACTTCAAGCAGATCAACGACCGGCACGGTCACGCGGTCGGCGACGCGGTGCTGGTGCAGCTGGGTGAGGTCATCCGCAGGCAGTTGCGCCGCTGGGACTTGTGTTGCCGCTGGGGCGGCGAGGAGTTCGTCGTGCTGCTGTGCGAGCCGGACGAAACGCGCGCCGTGCTGGTCGCGCAGCGCATCCTGCGGGCGATCCGCCAGGCGAGCCTGCCGGTCGAAGGCGGGCCGCCGGTCACGTTCACCGCCAGCATCGGCCTGGCGCGCGCCGAGGCGGCCGCGCTGCGGCTCGAGGTGCTGATCGACAAGGCGGACCAGGCGATGTACGCCGCCAAGACGCTGGGCCGCAACCGCGTGGCGGTCGCTGCCGCGTAGAGCCACCTGCCGAGTCCTAGGGAAACCCCGCGCTGTGCGTCGGGGCGGTGTGCTCGAACAATGCCTCAAGCGCCCTTCGAGCGTGAAGCATTCCCCCGCGATCCCCCACAGGAGACTCACCGTGAGCGTTCCCATTTCATTGACCGTCAACGGCCAGGCCGTCAACGTCGACGTCGACCCGCGAACCCTGCTGGTGCAGCTGCTCCGCGAGAACCTGCAACTGACCGGCACGCACGTCGGCTGCGACACCGCCCAGTGCGGCGCTTGCACCGTGCACATGAACGGCCGGGCGGTCAAGTCCTGCTCGATGCTGGCGGCGCAGGCCCAGGGCGCGACGATCACGACGATCGAGGGATTGGCCCAGAACGGAACAATGCACCCGATGCAGGAGGCCTTCCGCGAGTGCCACGGGCTGCAATGCGGCTTCTGCACGCCGGGCATGGTGATGTCCGCGGTGCAACTGCTGGCCGACAACCCCAAGGCCACCGAGGCCGAGATCCGCGAGGGCCTGGACGGCAACATCTGCCGCTGCACCGGCTACCAGAACATCGTCAAGTCGATCCAGTTCTGCCAGTCTGGCGCCAAAGCCAGCCTGGCCGCCTGAGGAGAACACCATGACCGACATGTCCGTTCCCCCCATGAGCCCCATCGGCCAATCGGTGAAGCGCCGCGAGGACGCGCGCTTCCTGACCGGCGCCGGCCAGTACACCGACGACGTCGTGATGCACGGCCAGACCTACGCCGCGTTCCTGCGCTCGCCGCACGCGCACGCGCGCATCAAGTCGATCAACCTCGACGCCGCCAAGAAGGCGCCCGGCGTGGTGCGCATCTTCACCGGCCAGGACCTGGCCGACGCCAAGGTCGGCGGCCTGCCGTGCGGCTGGCTGATCCACAGCAAGGACGGCGCGCCGATGAAGGAGCCGCCGCACCCGGTGCTGGCGCAGGGCAAGGTGCGCCATGTCGGCGACCAGGTCGCGATGGTCGTCGCCGAGACGCTGCTGCAGGCGAAGGACGCCTGCGAGCTGATCGAGGTCGACTACGAGGAACTGCCCGCCGTCATCGACATCACCAAGGCCGAGGGCCATGCCGGTTCGGTGCACGACGACGTGCCGAACAACGTCTGCTACGACTGGGGCCACGGCAGCAAGGAGGCGGTCGACGCCGCGTTCGCGACGGCCGCGCATGTCAGCACGCTGGACATCGTCAACAACCGGCTGATCCCGAACGCGATGGAGCCGCGTGCCGCGAACGCGAGCTACACCAAGCACGACGAGAGCTACACGCTGTACGTCGCGAACCAGAACCCGCACGTCGAGCGGCTGCTGATGTGCGCCTTCGTTCTCGGCCTGCCCGAATCGAAGGTGCGGGTGATCGCGCCCGACGTGGGCGGCGGCTTCGGCTCGAAGATCTTCCTGTACGCCGAGGAGACCGCGCTGGTCTGGGCCAGCAAGCATGTCGGCCGGCCGATCAAGTGGACGTCCGACCGAAGCGAGGCCTTCCTGACCGACGCGCACGGCCGCGACCACGTCACCAAGGTCGAGCTGGCGATGGACGCGAAGGGCATGTTCCTCGCGCTGCGGGTGAAGACGATCGCGAACATGGGCGCCTACCTGTCGACCTTCGCGTCGAGCGTGCCGACCATCCTGTACGCGACGCTGCTCGCCGGCCAGTACAAGACGCCTGCCATCTATGCCGAAGTGAAGGCGGTGTTCACCAACACCGCGCCGGTCGACGCCTACCGGGGCGCGGGCCGTCCCGAGGCCACCTATGTCGTCGAGCGCATCGTCGAGCAGGCGGCGCGCGACATGCAGATGGACCCGGCCGCGATCCGGCGCCAGAACTTCATCACCGAGTTCCCGTATGCCACGCCGGTGGGCCTGACCTACGACACCGGCGACTATGAAGCGCACCTGGCCAAGGCGATCGAGATGGCCGATGTGGCGGGTTACCCGGCGCGCAAGGCCGCGTCCGAGGCCAAGGGCAAGAAGCGCGGCCTCGGCTACAGCTGCTACATCGAGGCTTGCGGCCTGGCGCCGTCCAACATCGCCGGCGCGCTCGGGGCGCGCGCCGGCCTGTTCGAGGCCGGCGAGGTGCGCGTGCACCCGACCGGTACGGTCACGGTGTTCACCGGCTCGCACAGCCACGGCCAGGGCCACGAGACCACGTTCGCGCAGGTCGTCGCGGCCAAGCTCGGCATTCCGGTCGAGAACGTCGAGATCGTCCACGGCGACACCGGCCGCGTGCCGTTCGGCATGGGCACCTACGGCAGCCGCTCGCTGAGCGTCGGTGGCACGGCGATCGTCAAGGCGGTCGACAAGATCATCGCCAAGGGCAAGAAGATCGCCGCCCACCTGCTCGAGGCGGCCGACACCGACATCGAGTTCGAGAACGGCGTGTTCAAGGTGGCGGGTACCGACAAGTCGGTGCCGTTCGGCAGCGTGTCGCTCACCGCCTACGTGCCGCACAACTACCCGCTCGACAAGCTCGAGCCGGGCCTGAACGAGAACGCGTTCTACGACCCGACCAACTTCACCTACCCGTCGGGCACCTACATCTGCGAAGTCGAGGTCGACCCCGAGACCGGCAAGGTGCAGATCGAGCAGTTCGTCGCGGTCGACGACTTCGGCAACCTCGTCAATCCGATGATCGTCGCCGGCCAGGTGCAGGGCGGCGTGGCGCAGGGCCTGGGGCAGGCGATGATGGAAGGCTGCGCGTACGACAACGAGTCGGGCCAGCTGCTGACCGGCTCGTACATGGACTACGCGATGCCGCGCGCCAGCGACATCCCCGGCGTCAAGCTGAGCAACACCGTCACGCCGTGCACCCACAACCCGCTGGGCGTGAAGGGCTGCGGCGAGGCCGGCGCGATCGGTTCGCCACCGGCCTACATCAACGCGCTGACCGACGCGCTCGGCGTGCGCGAGATCGCGATGCCGGCCACAGTGGAGCGCGTCTGGCGCGCCGCCAACAACGTCGCCTGACCGCACAGAAAACGGAGACCACTCACATGTATGCATTCGACTACAAGCGCCCGGCCAGCCTGAACGACGCCAAGGCCGCGCTCGGCAGCGACGCGCGCTACCTCGCCGGCGGCCAGAGCCTGATCCAGGCGATGAAGCTGCGGCTGTCGCAGAGCGAGACCCTGGTCGACCTGGGCGCGATCCCGGATCTGAAGACGATCAGGATGGACGGCGCCAACCTCGTGATCGGCGCAATGGCCACGCACGCGTCGGTCGCGTCGAATGCCGATGTCAGGAAGGCGTGCCCGGCCCTGGCCGAGCTCGCCGGCGGCATCGGCGACCCGATGGTGCGCAACATGGGCACCATCGGAGGCTCGATCGCCAACGCCGACCCGGCGGCCTGCTACCCGGCCGGCGTGATGGCGCTGAACGCCACGATCCACACCAACCAGCGCACCATCCCGGCCGATTCGTTCTTCACCGGCCTGTACGAGACCGCGCTGCAGCCCGGCGAGATGATCACCGCGGTGAGCTTTCCGCCGGCGCAGAAGGCCGCCTACGTGAAGTACCGGCAGCCGGCGTCGCGCTTCGCGCTGGTCGGCGTGTTCGTCGCTCAGACCGCGGGCGGCGTGCGCGTCGGCGTGACCGGCGCGAAGGGCCATGCGTTCCGCGCGACGGAGATCGAGACGGCGCTCGCGAAGAGCTTCACGCCCGAGGCCGCCAAGGCCGTGAAGATGCCGACCACCGACATCAACAGCGACATGCACGGCAGCGCCGAGTACCGCGCCGCGATGATCAGCGTGATGGCGTCCCGGGCGGTGGCGGCGGCGCTGGCTCGATGACGCGCCCTGCATGACGACGGCGCTGACGCTGCCGGATTCGGTCGATGCGGTCATCGCGCTGCTGGCCACGGAGAACTACGTCTGTGACCGGCGGCTCGCGACCGCGCTGTTCCTCGGCCTGAAGCTCAAGCGCCCGCTGTTCCTCGAAGGCGAGCCGGGCGTCGGCAAGACCGAGCTCGCGAAGACGCTGGCGGCGGCGCTCAACACTGCGTTGCTGCGCGTCCAGTGCTACGAGGGCCTGGACATCGCCCAGACGGCGTACGAGTGGAACATCGCGCGCCAGATGGTCGAGATCCGGATCGCCGAGGCGACCCACGCGCTCCATGACGACGCCGACCGCGAACGCCTGACCCACAGCCTGTATTCGCGCCAGATGCTGATCGAGCGCCCGCTGCTGCAGGCGCTGACGCAGCCGCGCTCGCCGGTGCTGCTGATCGACGAACTCGACCGAGCGGACGAACCCTTCGACGCCTTCCTGCTCGAGGTGCTGGCCGAGAACCAGATCACCATCCCCGAGTTCGGCACCGTCAAGGCCGATGCGCCGCCGATCACGATCATCACCAGCAACCGCACCCGCGAGATCCACGACGCGCTGAAGCGGCGCTGCCTGTACCACTGGGTCGATTTCCCGACGGTAGAGCGCGAGCTCGAGATTGTCCGTCTCAAGGCGCCGGGCGCGGCCGACCGGCTCTACCGCCAGGTCGTCGAGTTCGTGCAGCGCATGCGCAAGCTCGACCTGTTCAAGGCGCCGGGCGTGGCCGAGACGATCGACTGGACCAACGCACTGGTCGCGCTGAACGCGATCCGCCTCGACCCCGCCACCGTTCACGACACGCTCGGCGTGCTCCTGAAGTACCAGGACGACATCGTCAAGCTGCAGAGCGGCGACACGGCGAAGCTGCTGGATGAATTGCGGGCGCGGGCGCTTCTGGACGAGTAGCTGACCTCGAAGGCTATTTCCTGAGCACAACGGACACCAAGGCACCCTTGGTGTCCTTGGTGATCAGAAAGAAGCGTTCACCCAACACCAACCCATGATCGCCGAGAACATCGTCCACTTCGCCCGCATCCTGCGCACGGCCGGCATGCCGATCGGCCCGGATCGCGTGCTGGCCGCGATGACCGCCATCGAGCAGGTCGGGCTCGACCGGCGCGATGACGTGCACGCGGCGCTCAGCGCCGTGATGATCGACCGCCACGAGCAGCAGACGCTGTTCGACGCCGCGTTCGACGCGTTCTGGCGCGACCCGAAGCTGCTCGAACAACTGATGTACCTGCTGCTGCCCAAGATCAGCGGCCGCGGCGAGAAGCCGGTGCAGCCGCGCGCGAACCGCCTGGCCGAGGCGCTCGCCGCACCGAAGCCGAAGGAACCGCCCAACCCTGCGAACAACACCGCGCAGGAGGAGCTGACCTTCGACACCACGTTCACGTTCTCGGACCGCGAGCGCCTGCAACAAGCCGATTTCGAGAGCATGAGCGCGGCCGAGTTCGAGCTGGCGAAGAAGCTCGCCGAGCAGTTGCCGCTGCCGGTGCAGCCGATCCGCCGCCGCCGCCACGAGCGCGCGACCAGCCGGCTCGCCGGCGGCGCGCTCGACCTGCGCGCGACGCTGCTCGGCATGGCGCGCCAGCCGCATGCGCTGCTGCCGGCCTATACCCGGCCGCGCCGCGAGACGCCGGTGCTGGTCGTGCTTCTCGACATCTCCGGCTCGATGGAGCGCTACGCCCGCCTGCTGCTGCATTACGTGCACGGCTTGACGCGGCGCTACCTGAAGGTCCACACGCTGACCTTCGGCACCCGCCTGACCAACATCACCCGCAGCCTGAAGCACCGCGACCCGGACGTCGCGCTGATCGAGGCCGACCGCCAGGTGCACGACTGGAAGGGCGGGACCCGCATCGCGACCTGCCTGGACGAGTTCAACCGCGTCTGGGCGCGGCGCCTGCTCGGCGCCAACGCCGCGGTGCTGCTGATGACCGACGGGCTGGACCGCGACGAGCACGGCGACCTGGCCCGCGCCGCCGCGCAGCTGCGCCGCATGGCGCACCAGATCGTCTGGCTCAACCCGCTGCTGCGCTTCGACGGCTTCGAGCCGCGCGCCGCCGGCGTGCGCGCGCTGCTGCCGAACGTGGACCGGTTCCTGCCGGTCCACAATCTGGCCAGCCTGGCCGACCTGGGCAGGGCCTTGCGGGCACCGGCCGTCGCCCCCTCTTCACTTCTGGCATAACCGAGACACCATGGAACTCAACGGCGAACGAACCATCCCCGCCTCGGTCGACAAGACCTGGGCCGCGCTCAACGACCCGGAGGTGCTGAAGGCCTGCATCGCCGGCTGCGAGACGCTCGAGCGCACCGCGGAGGACAAGATGACCGCGGTGGTCGCGCTCAAGGTCGGCCCGGTCAGCGCCCGCTTCAAGGGCAACATCGCGATGACCAACATCGATGCGCCGAACGGCTACACGATCAACTTCGACGGGCAGGGCGGCGTGGCCGGCTTCGGCAAGGGCTCGGCCGACGTCGCGCTGACCGCGCAGGGCCCCGAGCAGACGCTGCTCAAGTACACCGCGCGGGCGACCGTCGGCGGCAAGATGGCGCAGATCGGTTCGCGCCTTATCGACGCCACCGCCGGCAAGATCACCGAGGACTTCTTCAAGGCCTTCGAGGCGCATCTGCAGGCGAGCGCGGCTCCGGCCGCGGGTGCCGAGGCGTTGCCGGTGCCGGTGGCCGCGCCCGAGTCCGACGGCAGCATCGCCAAGCTGTGGTGGCTGATCGGCGGCGTCGTCGTGCTCGCGATCGTCTATTTCCTGATCCGCAAGTAATCACGTACGAAAGGGGTGCCGCGATGGACTCTCTCGACCTGCAGGTGCTCGCGCAAGCGCGCGACTGGTTCAACGCCGGCCACAAGGTCTGGCTGGTCACGGTGATCGAGACCTGGGGCTCGGCGCCGCGCCCGCCCGGCGCGCTGCTGTGCCTGCGCGACGATGGACAGGTGGCCGGCTCGGTCTCCGGCGGCTGCGTCGAGGACGACCTGATCGACCGGCTGCGCCACGGCGAGCGGGTCGCGACGCCGTCGCTGATCGCCTACGGCGTGACCAAGGAAGAGGCCGCCCGCTTCGGCCTGCCGTGCGGCGGCAACCTGCGGCTGGTGCAGGAGCCGCTGCAGAGTGCCGCGTGGATCGATGACATCCTCGCACGCACCGCGCGGCACGAGCTCGTCGCGCGCCGCATGTCGCTCGCCACCGGCGCGGTCGTCGTCGAGCCGGCCTCGCGCGGCGATACGTTCGCGTTCGACGGCCAGCAGCTCGTCGCGCTGTTCGGCCCGCGCTGGCGGCTGCTGATCATCGGCGCCGGGCAGCTCTCGCGCGCGGTCGCGCAGCTGGCGGTGATGCTCGACTTCGAAGTGATCTGCTGCGATCCGCGCGAGGAATACAACCTCAGCTGGGACGTGCCCGGCACGACCTTCAGCAAGGCGATGCCCGACGACCTGGTGCTCGAGCTGCAGCTCGACCCGCACAGCGCGGTGGTCGCCGTCACCCACGACCCGAAGCTCGACGACCTGGTGCTGCTCGAGGCGCTGAAGAGCCCGGCGTTCTACATCGGCGCGCTCGGCTCGCGCGGCAACACCGAGAAGCGCCGCGAGCGCCTGGAACTGTTCGACCTGACGCCGGCCGAGATCGACCGCCTGCATGGCCCGATCGGCCTGGACATCGGCTCGAAGACCCCGGCCGAGATCGCCGTGTCGATCGTCGCCGAGATCGTCGCGGTCAAGAACGGCGTGCTGCTGAAGCAGAAGAAGGAAGGCTCGGCCGTGCCGGCCCCGCGGCCGGCGACGTCGGCGTCCTGAGCGATGCGCACGCCGCGGGGCGTCGCGCTGCTGCTGCTGCCCGGCCTGGTTGCCGCGGCGAGCGACGCCGCGCAGCCGGCGCCGGACTGGCCGCACTACGGCGGCGACGCGGGCGGCACGCGCTACAGCAGCGCGGCGGCAATCACGCCGGCCAACGTCGACGGCCTGCGCCGTCAGTGGCTGTACCGCACCGGCGACATGCAGCGCCGCGACCCGGCGCTGATGAAGCGCATCAAGTTCGAGACCACGCCGATCCTGGTCGACGACAAGCTCGTGCTGTGCAGCGCATTCAACGAAGTGATCGCGCTGGACCCGAGTGACGGCCACGAGGTCTGGCGTCATGACCCGGCGGTCGCGACCGACCGCCGTCCCGCCAACCGCTACAACTGCCGCGGCGTCGCGCAGTGGCGCGACCCGGCTGCCGTGCCGGGGCAGGCCTGCGCGACCCGCATCTTCACCGGCACCGTCGACGCCCGCGTGATCGCGCTCGACGCGCGCGACGGCCGCCCGTGCCGCGACTTCGGCGGCGCCGGCACGGTGCGGATCGACCCCGGCCCGCTGCGTTGGGCGGGCGAGTTCCAGATCACGTCGGCACCGGTGGTCGCGACCGTGGGCAACGGCGGCGTCGTCGTGGTCGGCTCGGCGATCAACGACAACGGGCGCGCCGCGGCGCCGTCCGGCCGCGTGCGCGCGTTCGACGCCCGCAGCGGAGCGCTGCGCTGGTCATGGGACCCGATGGCGCCCGATGTGCCGGCCGGGGTTCCGCCCGCCGGGGCTGCGTCGGCCGCGGACGGCACCGGGGCGGCCAACGTCTGGGCACCGATGTCGATCGACGAACGGCGCGGGTTGGTCTTCCTGCCGACCTCGAGCCCCAGCCCGGATTTCTACGGCGGCATGCGCCCCGGCAACAACGGCCACGCCGATTCGGTGGTGGCGCTCCGCGTGGCCGACGGCGGGCTCGCGTGGGCGTTCCAGGTCGTCAAGCACGACGTGTGGGACTACGACCTGGCCGCGCAGCCCACTCTGTCGACGCTGCCGATCGACGGTGCGCCGCGCGACGTGGTCATCCAGGCGACCAAGCAGGGCCTGGTCTTCGTGCTCGACCGCGACACCGGCCGGCCGGTCTACCCGGTCGAGGAACGCCCGGTGCCGCAGGGCGGTGCGCCCGGCGAGGTGCTGTCGCCGACGCAGACGTTCCCGGTCGACCTGCCTCCGCTGGTGCCGCTCGCACTGCGCGCCGACGATGCGTTCGGCCTCACCTGGTTCAGCCGCGACCAGTGCCGCGAGCGCATCGCCGCGCTGCGCAACGAGGGCCTGTACACCCCGCCCTCGACGCAGGGCACGATCGTCTACCCGTTCACCGGCGGCGGCGTCAACTGGGGCGGCGTCGCGGTCGACCCGGCCGGCGTGGTCTACGTGAACACCAGCCGCGCGGCGCACGTGATCACGCTGATCCCGCGCGAGCGCTTCGACGAGGTGAAGGCCGCGAACCCGGACAGGGAGGTCAGCCCGCAGCACGGCACGCCGTTCGGGATGAAGCGGGAGGTGCTGGTGTCGTCGCTCGGCACCCCGTGCAACCCGGCGCCGTGGGGCACGCTGGCCGCGCTCGACCTGCGCAGCCACAGGATTCTCTGGGAGCAGCGGCTCGGCACCACCGAGGACATCGTGCCGCTCGGCTTGGCCCTGAACACCGGCACGCCCAACTTCGGCGGGCCGGTCGCGACGGCCGGCGGCCTCGTGTTCATCGGCGCCGCGATGGACCGCTATCTGCGCGCGTTCGACGCGGCGACCGGTGCCCTGCTCTGGCACGGCGGCCTGCCGGCGGCGGCGATGGCCACGCCGATGACCTACGTCTGGCAGGGGCGCCAGTTCGTCGTCGTTGCCGCCGGCGGCCATGGCGAGGCGGGCGTGGCGACCGGCGACGCGATCGTCGCGTTCGCGCTGCCTGCGCCGGGCGAGGCGCCGCGCGGCTGGTGGGACCGCACGATCGACCAGCCCGGCGTGCGCTTCAAGGTGACGCTCGCCGCGGCAGTCGTCGCGATGTTGCTGGTCATCGCGATGGCCGTGGCCTGGTGGCGCGGGCGTCGGCGCCGTCGCGGTTTGCCTTCTGCGGCATGAGTCGGGCGCACCGGACGGGACGCGTCAGAGCTGAAACCCGAGCCACAGCACCAGCCCTTCACCGACGTCGGTGAGCAGCCCGGCGCGCCGCGGGACCAGCGCGTGCGCCTCGGCGCATTCGGTCTCGAACCAGGCGGCGAAGCCCGTGATCGCGGCGCGGTCGTGGAACGCCACCATCAGCTCGTAGTTCAGGAACAGGCTGCGGCTGTCGAGGTTGGTCGAGCCGACCAGCGCCAGCGTCTCGTCGACGATCACGAGCTTGGCGTGCTGCATGTGCGGCACGGTCCAGAGCCGCCCGCCGGCGGCGGCAAGCGCGCGCAATGCGCGGCGGCGGGCGATGTCGGACAACCGGTGGTTCGAGCGCGACGGCATGAGCAAGTCGACCTGCACGCCGCGCCGGGCCGCCAGGCACAGCGCAGTCAGCAGTGCGGCGTCGGGGACGAAGTACGGCGTGATCAGCGCGATCCGGCGCCGCGCCCGGTAGGCGGCGGTGATCAGCAGCGAGTAGACGGTGTCGTCGGCCTGGTCCGGGCCGGACGCGATCAGCTGCGCGCAGTGCGACAGCGGGTCGGTCGGACCGATCGGCAACGGCGATCGCGGCAGGCCTCCGGCGAACGCCCAGTCGTGCTCGAACAGCGCGCCGGCCTGCGCGACGAACGGGCCGCCCAGGTCGAAGCTCAGGTCGTGCCAGGGCGGCCGGCCGGGCTCCCCGGTGAAGTATTCGCTCGCCAGGTTGCGCCCGCCGGACCACAGCCGTTGCGTCTCGAAGCCGGCGTCGGCGACCAGCATCTTGCGGTGGTCGCGCAGGTTGGTGCGGCCCTTCAGCGGCGAATGCAGCGGCGGCACGAACAGCAGGTAGGCCACGCCGGCGTCGCGCAGCGCGCGCAGGTCGGGGCGGCTGCGCATCAGGCTGCCCAGCCCGTCGACCATCACGCGCACCTGCACGCCGCTGCGCGCCTTCGCGCTCAGGCGCTCGATCAGCGTGTAGCCGACCGCGTCGCGGCCGACGATGAAGGTGCACAGGTCGATCGTGTGGCGCGCGCCGGCGATCGTGCCCCACAGCGCCGCGAGCGCGGCCGGGCCATCGGCGTGGATGTGCAGGTCCTCGTAGGCCTGGGGTTCGGGCTGGCCGAGCGCGAGTGCGGTCTGGATCGCCCAGGGCCCCTCGGCATCGGTGGCCGGCGGTGCCAGCAGCGGCCGGTTGCGCGGGCGGGCCTGCTTGCGCGAGCCGAAGGTGAGGAACGCGGGCAGCGCGACGTACGGCGCCAGCACGATGAACAGCACCCAGGCGATCGCGGCGGTGGGATGGCGGCGCTGCTGCAGCACGTGCGCGGTGATCGCGTACAGCAGCACCGCGACGATGGTCACGAAACCGTGGACGGTCAACCAGTAAGCGGTGGTCAGGCCGAAGAGCATCGGCGCGACCTTACCGCATCGACGCCCCTCAGTTGCGGGCGGCCACGCCCCGCTGGCCGACCAGCACCGGCTCGGCGCGGTACTGCGCGGCGAACATCGTCTTCAGCGCGGCGATCTTGGGCAGGTCGAAGGTGGCGATGTAGCCGGAGTCGGGGTGCAGCGTCGCATAGTCCTGGTGATAGTCCTCGGCCGGGTAGAACGCGACCAGCGGGCCGACCTGGGTGACGATCTTCGCGGGATAGACCTTGGCCGCGTCGAGCTGCGCGATGTAGCGCTCGGCGGCCTGCTTCTGCGCCGCGTCGGTCGTGAACACGGCCGAGCGGTACTGGGTGCCGCGGTCCGGGCCCTGGCGGTTCAGCTGGGTCGGGTCGTGGATGACCGAGAAGAAGATCTGCAGCAGCTGCGCGTACGACACCTGGCGCGGGTCGTAGGTGACCTGCACCGCCTCGGCGTGGCCGGTCAGGCCGCTGCCGATCAGCTCGTAGCGCGCCGTGGCCTTGCTGCCGCCGGCGTAGCCCGAGACGGCGTTGAGCACGCCCTTGGTGTGCTGGAACACACCCTGCACGCCCCAGAAGCAGCCGCCGGCGAACACCGCGGTCGCCGAGGAGGCGCCGGCATCGGTGCGCCCGGGATCGGCCAGCGGCGGGATCTTGAAGACGGCCTCGGCGGCCGCGCGGGTCGACATCGGCATGCCGACGATCGCGGCGGCGCCGATCGCCACGGTGGCGCCGACCAGCGTCGAGACGAAGGCACGGCGGGGAAGAGGGGGCGTACGGTTCATGGCGGGCAACTCCTGCGCGGATTGTCGGGTCCGTCGGAAGTCGCCCGGGCGGCGGGCTTCTTACACCCTGCCCGCGGTGGGGCCCCGCGGTCAGCGCGACTTGCGGGGCGCGATCGTGGGGGCCGCATCGGTCGGCCCGGCGGTGAACAGCTTCGCGGCGCGGCCCTTGAGCTCCAGCAGTTCGCTCGGCGTCACCGAATACAGGCCCGACGTCACGTCGACCTCGATCCGGAATTCGACATCCTTCGAGCCGTTGGTCAACAGGCCCGAGGTGAACTCGTAGGTCTTGTCCTCGGCGGGCAGGCCGGATGTCTCGGCGTTGTAGTCGTCGTACTCGACGCTGCGGATCTCGCCGCTGGCCAGGTCGAGCATGCCGGTCGACTCGATCACCGATTCGGTCAGTTCGTCGAATATCTTGATCGGCAGCTTCAAATCCACGTCGAATCCTTCAGGGGCGCGGCGCCGAGTGACGCCGGGCTGAGGATTCTAGCGGCGCGTCACACGTTGCTTGTGGCGCGCACTTCCTCGATCGTCGTGACACCGTCGAGCACCTTGTCGATGCCGTCCTGGCGCAGCGTGCGCATGCCCTCGGCCATCGCGATGCGCTGCAGCGTCTCGGCCGGCGCGCGGGTCTGGATCATGCGTCGCACTTCGCGCGAGACGACCATCAGTTCGTGGATGCCGGCGCGGCCCTTGAAACCGGTCTGGTCGCACTCGATGCAGCCGGGGCTGTGGTGCAGCATCAGACGGCCGCCACGGCTGTTGCGCTGGGCCCAGCCGGCCAGCACGGCGTCGCGCTGCACCGCAGGCTCGCTGCCGAAGGCCTGCATGTAGTCGCCGATCAGTTCGTCCGATTGGTCCTTGGTCGCCGGCTTGGCCGTGCGGCAATGGGTGCACAACTTTCGCACCAGGCGCTGGGCCAGCACGGCCAGCAGCGAGTCGCCGAAGTTGAACGGGTCCAGCCCCATGTCGAGCAGGCGCGTCACCGTTTCGGGCGCGCTGTTGGTGTGCAGCGTGCTCATCACCAGGTGGCCGGTCAACGAGGCCTCGACGACCATCTGCGCCGTCTCCTGGTCGCGGATTTCGCCGACCATGATGACGTCCGGGTCGGCGCGCAGGAACGCACGCAGGGCCTTCGCGAAGGTCCAGTCGATCTTCGGGTTGACCTGCACCTGGCGCAGGCCGGGCTGGGTGATCTCGATCGGATCCTCGGCGGTCCAGATCTTGCGCTCGGGCACGTTGATGTGGCTGAGCGCGGAGTGCAGCGTGGTGGTCTTGCCCGAGCCGGTCGGGCCGACGCACAGCACCATGCCGTACGGGCGTTCGACCGCGTGCTTCAGGCGCGCGAGGTTGTCGGCGGACAGCCCCAGGCGGTCCACCGGCATCGGCTTGGCGGAGGTCAGCAGCCGCATCACCACGTCCTCGAGGCCGTGGTTGGTCGGGATCGTCGCGATCCGCAGTTCCAGCTTGTGCTGCGGCGAGAACTTGGCGAAGTTGATCTTGCCGTCCTGAGGCTTGCGGCGCTCGGAGATGTCGAGGTCGCACATGATCTTGACGCGGGCGATCAGCGCGTTGCGGTAGTTCGGCGGCAACTCGAGGTAGGTGCGCAGCACGCCGTCCTTGCGGAAGCGCACGCGGATCTTCTCGCGGCCCGGGTAGCTCTCGATGTGGATGTCCGAGACGCCCTCGCGGTTCGCCTCGATGATCATGTTGTTGAGCAGGCGCACCAGCGAGTTGTCGGACTGCTCGATCGGCCGGTCGTCGTCGCCGGCGCGCTCCAGGCCCTCCTTCTCGAGGGTCTCGACCAGCTTGTCGGTGTCCGGCAGGTCGAACTTCAACGACATCGCCGCGTCCTCGCCGATCGTGCGGACCGGGCCGTCGACGGCACCGATCTTCTCGTACGCGAGGTGCAGGGCCGGGCCGATCAGGCGGCCGTCGGCCAGCACCGGCACCACCTTGATCTGGGCGCTGAATTCGACCTCTTCGACCGCGGCGCGGCGGCGCGCCGGATCGTCCATCGCGACGACCAGCCGCCCGTCGCGCAGCAGCAGCGGCATCACCTGCAGGCGCGAGGCCACCTGGTAACTCAGCCGTCGCAGTGCCTCGGCCTCGGCCGGGAAGGTCTCGATGTCGACCAGCGGGTAGCCCATCTTGCGGGCCAGCGCGATCTGCAGGTCCTCGCGCGAGACCACGCCCATGCGCACCAGCAATTCGCCGAGCGGCACGCTGCGGTCGTTCTGTTGCTGGGCCAGCGCCTCGTCGAGCTGCTTCCCGTTGATCATGCCGAGCGAGACCAGCGCCTCGCCGATCCGCACCATCGGCATCTTGGCCTGGCGGTCGATCGCTTCCAGCAGCTGCGCCGGCGTGACGACCTCGCGCGTGACCAGCACGTCGCCGAGCTTGCGATTGCGCAGCTGCTGCTGCACGTCGATGGCCTGCTCGATCTGCGCCGGCGTGGCGCTGTGCTGCTCGACCAGCAGCTCGCCGATGCTGGAGCCGATCTCGAAATGCGTGTAGGCGCTGCGGGGGATGAAGCTGCGGGTGACGCTGCCGTCGTCGTCCGCCGAGCCCGACTCCGCGCAGGGCGGGAACAGGAACAGGCCCAGGTCGTTCTCGACATGGCCGACCGTGTTGCCGGTCACTTCGACGCCGCCCTTCAGCGTCAGCTGGTAGAGCGAGCTGGTGCGGTGCGCGAGCAGGCCCGCGTGCGGATCGCCGGCGGCGAGGTGACCCGGGACAAGCGGGTCGGTCAGCGTGAGCGAGCGGAACTGGTCGAAGCGCAACGGCACGGTGGTGCGGGCCTTCTGCAGCTGCACGTGCGCGACGCCTTCTTCCGGCACGAAGAAGGTCAGGCGTCCGGTCGTGCGGACATTGTTGAGGCCGACGATCTCGCACGGCTCGGGGTCGGTCTGCGGCGCAGCGATGGGGTACGAGGCGTACGGGGGTGTGGGCCAGCAGAACGGCTCGCGCCGGGCCTTGGCCGCGAAGCCGGGATCGGCGCCGCCGCTGGCGGCCAGGCTCAGATCGCAGTCCAGGGGAATCGACATGTCTGCCATCGCGGCGTCCTCGTTGCGGGCGAATCGACGCGCTGCACCCGGGGCAGCGCTCGCCGACTTTCCATCCGCATCGATGATGCCGGTGCCGGGTCCGCGCGAAACCCCGAAATGCGCGGTTCCGGCCGCCCAGTTCTGCGCCGGCAGGCCCGTTCAGCCCCGCATGTGCAGCGGCAGGTAGGTGACGATCTGCGGGAAGACGTACAGCAGCACGACCATCGCGACCATCAGCAGGAAGAAGGGCAAGGCGGCGCGGGCGATGTAGACGATGCTGCGGTTCGTCATGCCCTGCAGCACGAACAGGTTGAAGCCCACCGGCGGCGTGACCTGCGCCATTTCGACCACGATCACGATGAAGATGCCGAACCACAGCGGGTCGATGCCGGCCTTCTGCACCGTCGGCATGATCACGCCCATCGTCAGCACCACCATCGAGATGCCGTCGAGAAAGCAGCCCAGGACGACGAAGAACGCGGTCAGCGCCATGATCAGCTGGAACCGGGTCAGACCGAGGCCGCCGATCCACTCGGCCAGATGCCGCGGCAGGCCGATGTAGCCCATGCTCAGCGTCAGGAACGCGGCACCGGCCAGGATCAGCGCAATCATGCAGTACAGCCGCGTGCCGCCCATCAGCGAGTCCTTGAACGTGGCCCAGCTCATCGAACCCTGCAGCACCGACAGGATCAGCGAGCCGACGACGCCCAGCCCGGCGGCCTCGGTGGCGGTGGCGATGCCGCTATAGATCGAGCCCAGCACCGCGGCGATCAGCAGCACGACCGGGATCAGGTGGCGCGACTCGTGCAGCTTCTGGCCCAGCGTCATCGTCGCGTCGGCCGGCGGGATCTGGTCCTTGTGGGTCAGCGACCAGAACGCGATGTAGAGCGAGAAGATCCCTGCCAGCATCACGCCCGGGATCACGCCGCCGATGAACAGCTGCGAGATCGAGACGTCGGCGGTGACGCCGTAGACGATCATGATGATGCTGGGCGGGATCAGCAGGCCGAGCGTGCCGGCGCCGGCGAGCGATCCGACCGACATGATGTCCGGGTAGCCGCGCTTGTTCAGCTCCGGCAGGCTCATCTTGCCGATGGTCGCGCAGGTGGCGGCGCTCGAGCCCGAGACCGCCGCGAAAATCGCGCAGCCGACCACGTTGACGTGCAGCAGCCGACCGGGCAGCGCCTGCATCCATGGCGCCAGGCCCTTGAACATGTCCTGGCTCAACCGGGTGCGGAACAGGATCTCGCCCATCCAGATGAACAGGGGCAATGCGGTCAGCGTCCAGCTCGACGACGAACCCCAGATCGTCACCGCCATCGCGTCGCCGGCCGGGCGCGAGCTGAACAGTTGCATGCCGATCCACGCGACGCCCGAGAGCGTGAGGCCGATCCAGACACCGCTGCCGAGGATCAGAAACAGCGACGCGATCAACAGCGCCGTGATCGCGAAGTCACTCATTGTGAGAAGCCTCTTCGGAGGTGATCACGACGCGCTGGCCGCGCAGCTCGAGCACCAGTTCGTCGATGAACGCGATCGCCAGCACCACGGTGCCGATCGCCATCGTCAGCTCGGGAATCCACAGCGGCGTGGCGTCGTTGCTGGTCGAGATGTCGTGGAAGGTATACGACTGCCACGCCAGCTTGCAGCTGTAGAAGGCCGCCAGCAGGGCCAGCAGCGAGGCCGCGAACAGCGCCCATATCTCGAAGCCGCGGCGCCAGCTGCCCTTGAGCGAGCCGATCAGCAGCGTCACGCGGATGTGCTCGCCCCTCTTCAGCGTGTGGGCCAGCGCGAGGAAACCGGTCGCGGCCATCATGTAGCCGGCGTAGGCGTCGATGCCGGGGATGTTGAAGTGCAGCTGCCGGCTCAGGATCGACAGCAGCACCATCACCAGCAGCAGCACCATGAACACCGCCGCGAGCGCGGCGGCCATGTCGTAGATCAGGTCGAGCGTGCGGCGCAACGCCGAGGGCGCCGCCGCAGGGAGTGGGGCGGCGCCGACCATCACATCTTCTTGTAGGAATCGACGACAGCCTGGCCTTCCGGACCAGCCTTCTCGAGCCACTCCTTCAGCATCGTGTCGCCGACCTTCTTCATGTCGGTGACCAACTGCGGCGCCGGCGGCACGATCGTCATGCCGTTCTTCTTCAGCAGGTCGATGTACTCGGTGTTCTTCGCCTTCGACAGCGCCCAGCCGCGCGCCTCGGCGTCGGCACCGGCCTTCAGCAACGCGGCCTGCGTCGGCTTGTCGAGCGCGTCGAACGCGGCCTTGTTGACCAGCACCGCGTTCTTCGGCAGCCAGGCCTGGGTGTCGGTCCAGAACTTGATGTACTCGTAGGTCTTGGTGTCGTAGCCGGTCGAGCCCGAGGACATGTAGCTCTCGATCACGCCGGTGGCCATCGCCTGCGACAGTTCGGCCGCCTGCACCGTGACCGGCTGCGCGCCGACCAGTTCGGCGATGAGCGCGGTGGCGGGGCTGTAGGCACGCCACTTCAGGCCCTTCAGGTCGGCCGCGGACGCGATCGGCTTTTTCGCGTAGATGCCCTGCGGCGGCCACGGCACCGCGTACAGCAGCATCATCCCCTGCTCGCCGAGCTTCCTTTCGAGGGCGGGCTTCTGCGCCTTGTAGAGCTTGGCGGAGGCGTCGTAGCTGTCGGCCAGGAAGGGCAGGCCGTCGATGCCGAAGATCTGCCACTCGTTCTGGAAGTTGGCCATCAGGATCTCGCCCATCTGCGCCTGCCCGCCCTGCACCGCGCGCTTGATCTCGGGCGCCTTGAACAGCGAGGCGTTCGCGTGCACGGTGATCTTCAGCTTGCCGCCGCTGGCCTTGTCGACCTCGGCCGCGAACTGCGTCAGGTTCTCGGTGTGAAAGTTGTTGGCCGGGTAGGCGGCGGGCAGGTCCCACTTGGTCTGGGCCGCGGCCGTGCCCGCGAGGGTGAGCATCGAGGCGAGGCAGACGAGGCGACGTGTCAGGTTCATGAGCACTCCGGTTGAAGAGATTGGATCCACAAGGTGGGCCGCAAAAGCATAGAGCGTGCCGGTCGGGCGGGCATCGGTTGTTCTACCGGCTTGCAGTGTCGATGAAACTTCGATAAATTGTCAATAAATTATCAACGTTTCGAAGGCTGCCGTTGAAGGACTCCCGCGCCACCGCCAAATCGTCCGCCAAGGGCAAGGCGCATTCGCGCGGCATCGTCTCGTCGTCGCACCTGGTCTCGCCCAAGAGCGTCGAGCTGTCCGAGTTCGAGTTCGGCATGATCGTCGCCTGGAACGCGTTCTCGCGGTGGGCGATGCGCTGCATGGCCGCGGCCGGCTGCCCCGATCTGACGATCACCGACGTCCTGGTGTTGCACCACCTGGCGCACCGCGAGCGCAACAAGAAGCTGGCCGACATCTGCTTCGTGCTGAACTACGAGGACACCCACGTGGTCGCGTATTCGCTCAAGAAGCTCGTCGCCGCCGACCTGGTGCGCGCGGAGAAGGTCGGCAAGGAGGTGCTCTACAGCCCGTCGCCGGCCGGCGAAGCGGCAGTGCGCCAGTACCGCGAGGTCCGCGAGGCCTGCCTGATCGACAACCTCGACGCCGAGCGCAATGCCGACATCGGCGAGATGGCGCGGCTGCTGCGCACGATGTCCGGCATGTACGACCAGGCTGCGCGCGCGGCGACCTCGTTGTGACCCACGAACTCGGCGTGCTGATGCTCGACACGCGCTTTCCGCGCGTCGTCGGCGACATCGGCAACCCGCTGACGTTCGACTTTCCGCTGCGATACCGCGTGGTGCGCGGCGCCTCGCCGCAGCGTGTCGTGCGGGAACGCGACCCGGCGCTGCTGCAGCCCTTCATCGACGCGGGCCGCGCGCTGGTCGACGAGGGCGCCACCGCGATCGCGACCAGCTGCGGCTTCCTCGTGCTGTTCCAGCGCGAGCTGCAGGCGGCGCTGCCGGTGCCGGTGTGGACCTCGAGCCTGCTGCAGCTCCCCGGTCTGCGCGACGCGGGCGTCGTGACTGCCGAGGGCGCCTCGCTGACAGTCGATCATCTGCGCGCCGCGGGCGCCGCGACCGATACGCCGGTCGAGGGGCTCACCGCCGGCAGCGCCTTCCACCGCACGCTGCTGAACGACGAACCGGCACTGGACACCGACGACGCCCGCGCCCAGACCGTGGCCGCCGCGGCGCGCCTGGTGGCCCGCCACCCGGGGCTCTCGACGATCGTGCTCGAATGCACCAACATGCCGCCGTACGCCGCCGCGGTGCGCGCCGTCACCGGTCGCACCGTGCTCGACATCACCACGCTGCTGCGCCAGCGCTTTCAGGGACTCTCCAGATGACAAGCCTCTCCACCCCCAAGCGCTGGCAGTTCTGGATCGACCGCGGCGGCACGTTCACCGATGTCGTCGGCAAGCGCCCCGACGGCACGCTCGTGACCCACAAGCTGCTCAGCGAGAACCCCGAGCAGTACCGCGACGCGGCGGTGGCCGGCATCCGCCACCTGCTCGGGCTGCAGCCAGGCGAGCCGGTCACGCCCGATCTCGTCGAGTGCGTGAAGATGGGTACCACTGTGGCGACCAACGCGCTGCTCGAACGCAAGGGCGAGCCGACGCTGCTGGTCACGACCAGGGGCTTCCGCGATGCGCTGCGCATCGGCTACCAGGAGCGGCCGCGCATCTTCGACCGCCACATCGTGCTGCCCGAACTGCTCTACACGCGGGTGATCGAGGCCGCCGAACGCATGGGCGCGCACGGCGACGTGGTGCAACCGCTCGACGAGCTGCACCTGCGCGAGCGCCTGTGGGCGGCGTTCGACGCCGGCCTGCGCAGCGTCGCGATCGTGTTCATGCACGGCTACCGCTACCCCGCGCATGAACTCGCGGCGCAGCGGCTCGCGAAGGAAGCCGGCTTCACGCAGATCAGCGTCTCGCACCAGGTCAGCCCGCTGATGAAGCTGGTCGGGCGCGGCGACACGACCGTGGTCGACGCCTACCTGTCGCCGATCCTGCGCCGCTACGTGGAGCAGGTGGCCGGCGAGATGCCGGGCGTGAAGCTGTTCTTCATGCAGTCGAGCGGCGGGCTGGCCGACGCGCACGCGTTCCAGGGCAAGGACGCGATCCTCTCCGGCCCGGCGGGCGGCATCGTCGGGATGGTGCGCACGGCGCAACTGGCCGCAGACGATCTCGGCACGTGGAATGGCAACGAACACACGAGTGTTCGGGTCATCGGCTTCGACATGGGCGGCACGTCGACCGACGTCAGCCACTTCGCCGGCGAGTTCGAGCGCGCGTTCGAGACCCGGGTGGCCGGTGTGCGGATGCGCGCACCGATGATGAGCATCCACACGGTGGCGGCCGGCGGTGGTTCGGTTCTGTCGTTCGACGGCGCGCGGTTTCGCGCCGGGCCGCAGAGCGCCGGCGCCAACCCCGGGCCGGCCTGCTACCGGCGCGGCGGGCCGCTGGCGGTGACCGACGCGAACGTGATGCTCGGCAAGATCCAGCCGGCCTACTTTCCGGAGGTGTTCGGGCCGCAGGCCAACGAGCGGCTGGACGCCCAGGTGGTGACCGACAAGTTCACCGCGATGGCCGCCGAGATCGAAGCGGCGACCGGCGTGAAACGCAGGCCGGAGGAAGTGGCCGAAGGCTTCGTCGACATCGCGGTCGGCGCGATGGCCAACGCGATCAAGAAGATCTCGGTCGCGCGCGGCTACGACGTGACGCGCTATGCACTGCAATGCTTCGGCGGCGCCGGGGGCCAGCACGCCTGCCGCGTGGCCGATGCGCTCGGCATGAACCGCGTGTTCGCCCATCCGCTGGGCGGCGTGCTGTCGGCCTACGGCATGGGGCTGGCGGACCAGAGCGTGATGCGCGAGGCGGCCATCGAGCTCGTGCTCGATTCAATCCCAGGGCAGCCGCTGGCGGCGGCCCTCGACGCCGTCACCACGCGCGTCGATGCGCTCGCGCACGAGGCCGGCGACGAGCTGACGCGCCAGGGCGTCAGCAGCGGTCAGGTCCAGATCCACCGGCGCGTGCACGTGCGCTACGAGGGCACCGATTCGGCGCTGGTCGTGCCGTTCGGCAGCGTCGACCAGATCCGTGCCGCGTTCGAGGCGGCGTACCGTCAGCGCTTCGCGTTCCTGATGAGCGAGCGGCGGTTGATCGTCGAGGCCGTCTCCGTCGAGGCCGTCGGCGCCGGTGACGCACCGGCCGAGCCGCGTCACGCCATCGAGGCCGGTGGCGCCGCGCCATCGGCCGCGACCGTGCAGCTGTTCAGCGGCGGCCGCTGGTGGGACGCCGCGCTGGTGGTGCGCGAGTCCACGCGTCCCGGCCATCTGATCGATGGCCCGGCGATCATCGCCGAGAAGAACGCGACCACCGTGGTCGAGCCCGGCTGGCAGGCGCGCGTGACCGCGCTGGACCACCTGGTGCTCGACCGCGTGCAGCCGCGCGAGGCGCGCCGCGCGATCGGTACCACGGTCGATCCGGTGATGCTCGAGGTCTTCAACAACCTGTTCATGAACATCGCCGAGCAGATGGGGTTGCAGCTGCAGAACACTGCGTATTCGGTCAACATCAAGGAGCGGCTCGATTTCTCGTGCGCGCTGTTCGACGCGAGCGGCAACCTGATCGCCAACGCGCCGCACATGCCGGTGCACCTGGGTTCGATGAGCGAGTCGATCAAGACGGTGGTTGCGCGCAACGCCGGCTCGATGCAGCCGGGCGATGTGTACGTGCTGAACGACCCGTACCACGGCGGCACGCACCTCCCGGACGTGACGGTCGTGACGCCGGTCTGGGATGCCGACAACGCGAGCATCCTGTTCTACGTCGGCTCGCGGGGCCACCACGCCGACATCGGCGGCGTGACGCCGGGCTCGATGCCGCCGTTCTCGACCCGCATCGAGGAAGAGGGCGTGCAGATCGACAACGTCAAGCTGGTCGATCGCGGCGTTCTCCGCGAGGCCGAGATGCTCGCCCTGCTGAGCAGTGGCGCGCACCCGTCGCGCAACCCGCAGCAGAACCTCGCCGACCTGAAGGCGCAGATCGCCGCGAACGAGAAGGGCGTGCAGGAACTGCGCAGGATGGTCGAGCAGTTCGGGCTCGACGTGGTGCAGGCCTACATGGGCCACGTGCAGGACAACGCCGAGGAATCGGTGCGTCGCGTGATCACGAGCCTGAAGGACGGCGCATTCACGCTGCCGCTCGACAACGGCGCGCAGATCAGCGTCGCGATCCGCGTCGATGCCGCCGCGCGCAGCGCCGAGATCGACTTCACCGGCACCTCCGCGCAGCTGACCAACAACTTCAACGCGCCGACGGCCGTTTGCATGGCCGCGGTGCTGTACGTGTTCCGCACGCTGGTGAACGACGACATCCCGCTGAACGCGGGCTGCCTGAAGCCGCTGAAGGTGATCATTCCCGATGGCTCGATGCTGAACCCGCACCCGCCCGCCTCGGTGGTGGCCGGCAATGTCGAGACCTCGACCTGCATCACCAACGCACTCTACGGGGCGCTCGGCGCGATGGCCGCGGGGCAGTGCACGATGAACAACTTCACCTTCGGCAACGCACGCTACCAGTACTACGAGACGATCTCGGGCGGCTCGGGCGCCGGGCCCGACTTCGACGGCACGAGCGTCGTGCAGACCCACATGACCAACTCGCGGCTGACCGACCCGGAGGTGCTCGAATTCCGCTTCCCGGTGCGCCTGGACAGCTACGAGATCCGCAAGGGCTCGGGCGGCACCGGCTTGCATAAGGGCGGCGACGGCGGCGTGCGGCGCGTGCGCTTCCTCGAGCCGATGACGGCGTCGATCCTGTCCAACGGCCGTCGCCACGGCGCGTTCGGCATGGCGGGTGGTTCGGCCGGGCAGCCCGGCATCAACCGGGTCGAGCGGGCCGACGGCACGCGCGAAGCGCTGGATCACATCGGCTCGGTCGAGATGGCGCCGGGCGACGTGTTCGTGATCGAGACGCCGGGCGGAGGCGGTTTCGGCGAACAACCCGCGTAAGGCGGGGTCATCGCATCCGACCCAGCCGTGCGGGCGTACAAAATACGCGTCGTCGATCATCTTCCGTGGAGAGCACCCATGAACACCCGCCTCATCGCATCCAGCGCGCTCGCGTCCGTCCTCGCCATGGGCGTGCTGTCGGCGGCCCATGCCGCCGACGACAAGGGCAAGGAGAAGGAGAAGTGCTACGGCATCGCCAAGGCCGGCACCAACGACTGCGCCAACCTGTCCGGCAGCCACTCGTGCGCCGGCCAGAACAAGACGGCGATGGCGCCTGACGAGTGGAACTACGTCGCCAAGGGCACCTGCGAGAAGATCGGCGGCAAGTCCGAAGCCGAAGCCAAGGCGATGATCGCCAAGAAGTGATGCTCGGGCAGGACGCGCTGGCCGCGCCGGCCGCGTCCGTCGGCATCGGCCTGCGCCAGCCGCATTACGCGGCATTGTTCGAGACGCTGCCGGCGCTCGGCTTCGTCGAGGTTCATTCCGAGAACTTTTTCGCCGACGGCGGCGCCGCGCTCGCGGTGCTGCGCCAGGCGCGCGGGCACTACCCGGTCAGCCTGCATGGCGTCGGTCTCGCGCTGGGCTCGGCGGTGGGCGTCGACCGGTGGCACCTGGAGCGCCTGGCGCGGTTGGTCGAGCGGATCGAGCCGCTGCGCGTCTCCGACCACGCCTGCTTCGCGCGTGCGGCATCGGGCCACGGCGCGCCGGTGCACCACGCGAACGACCTGCTGCCGATCGCGTTCACGCCCGCCGCGCTCGACATCATGGTCGCGAACGTCCAGCAGGTGCAGGATCGGCTCGGCCGCACGATGCTGGTCGAGAACCTGTCGGCGTATGTCTCGTACGCGGACGATGCGATCGGCGAGCCCGCGTTCCTGACGCAGCTGTGCCGGCGCAGCGGCTGCGGCCTGCTGCTCGACGTCAACAACCTGATGGTGAACGCGCTGAACGCCGCCGAGGTCGATCCGCTGGCCGCCTGCCGCGCGTTCGTCGATGCGCTGCCGCCGGGCATCGTCGGCGAGATCCACCTGGCCGGCTACTGCGAGGCCGAGGGCCTGGTGATCGACGACCACGGCAGCCGCGTGCGGCCTGACGTGTGGGCGCTGCACGAGCACGCGCTGCGCCGCTTCGGCGCGGTGCCGACGCTGGTGGAGTGGGACACCGACCTGCCGGCATTCGAGCAGTTGCTCGACGAGGCGCGGCACGCCGCGGCGATCGCGTGGCGGGTCGCGACGTCATGAACGACGAGGCGCGGCGGCAGCGCGCGATGCTGGCAGCGATCGCGTCGGCCGATGCGGCGGCGCTTGCCTTGCGCGAGTCGGGCGGACGCGCGGCGCGCGGACTGGAGGCGTACCGCGCCAACGCCGAGTCGATCGCCGAGCGCGCACTCGCGGCCGCGTTCCCGACGGTCAAGGCCCTGGTCGGCGCCGATGACTTCATGCACCTGGCGCGCGAGTTCCGTCATGAACACCCGCCGCAGCGCGGCGACCTCGGCGAGTGGGGCGAGGCGCTGCCGGACTGGGTCGCCACGCACCGCGGGCTCGCCGCCTGGCCGTGGCTCGGCGACAGCGCGCGGCTCGACTGGGCGCTGCACCGCAACGAGCGTGCCGAAGACGCGGTGCTCGCGGCGGCCTCGCTGTCCCTGCTCGAATCCGCCGATCCATCCCGGCTGTGGATACGGCTGATGCCCGGCGCCGCGCTGCTGTGCTCGCGCTGGCCGATCGCGACCCTCCATGCCGCGCACCAGCTCGCGGGCGAGGCGGCCGACCGGGCCTTCGAGCAGGTGCGCGCGGCGATCGCCGCCGAACGCGCCGAGCAGGTGCTCGTCGCGCGTCGCGGCTGGCGGGCGGTGGTGCATCCGCTCGATGCGGTCACGGCCGCCTGGACCGAGGACTTGCTGGCCGGCGTGAGCCTCGGGAGCGCGCTCGAACGCGCCGGTGACGGGTTCGACTTCGCGGCTTGGCTCGCCGATGCGCTGCGCGAATCGTGGCTGCGTGGCGTGACCGACGAGCCGCCGGTCAGTCGCGCGGCCTGAAGCCGATCACGAACACCGGCGGCGCGCGGCCGTTGTCGAGCGGCAGCATCTCGGTGCGCTCGATCGCGCGCAGCACCGCATCGTCCCAGACCTTGGCGCCGCTGCTCTGCACCAGGCGCTTCGCGATGATCGTGCCGTCGGGCGCGAGCTTGACCTCGACCTCCGCGCGCGGATTGCCGTCGACCGGGTCGGTCAACAGGATGTTCGGCTTGATGCGGGCCATCACGCGACCGGCGTAGTTGGCCGACGGCGCGCTGCTGCGCAGCGCGGTGCCGGTGTCGGTCGAGCCGCCGGTGGCGCCCACCATTCCCTTCATGCGCTGCAGCTGCTGTTCGCGGATCGCCGCGAGCCGCGCGGCTTCCGCCTTCTCGGCTTTCTCGTTCTTCGCCTGCTCCAGCCTGGCTTGCTCGGCTTTCGCCTTGGCCTGCTCCGCCTTCAGCTTCTCGGCCCTCTCGCGTTCCTTCTCCTTTTCCTTCTTCAGCGCGAGTTCCTGCTTCTCGCGCTCGGACTTCTCGCGCTCGATCTTTTCCCGCTTCTCCCGCTTCAGTTCCTCCTGCTCGGCGGCGACGCGCTTCGCCTCTTCCTTCTTCGCCTTCTCGATCGCGATCTGCGGGTCGGGAAGCGTCGGTGTGGGCGGTTTCGCGACAACGGGCTCGGGCGGCTTCGGCGCGGGTTTGGCGACCGGCTCGGCCCGTTGCACCGGCGTCGGCTCGGGCGGTGGCGGCGGCTCGACGGCACGCGGCGCTGCGGCCTGCGGCGTCGCCGACCAAAGCTCCGCGGCGACCGTGGCCGGCTCGTCGCTGCGCCAGTTGACGCCGAACGCGAGCGCGAGGATCAGCAGCAGGTGCGCCAGCACCGCCAGCGTGATCGCGCGGCCGCGCACGCGCGGCGCCTTCGGCATGAACGGGTCACGAGTCAGCGCGCTGTCCATCGGATGGCCTCAGGGCGCACCGTTCTTGACCGACAGGCCGACCCGTTGCACGCCGGCGCGCTGCAACGTGTCCATCACCTTCACGACGGTTTCGTACTTGACGTTCTTGTCCGCCGAGATCACCACCGGCGTGTTCTTGTCGCCGCCTTGCGATTCGGTGACGCGGGACGCCACGTCGCGCATCGCGACCGGCGCACCGTCCTTGCCGTCCAGGCGCAGCTTGACCTTGTCGTCGCTGCCGACGACCAGCTCGACCACGTGCTCGGGCCGTTTCGAGCTCTTGCCGACGCTCGGCAGGTCGACGACGCCGGTCGTGATCAGCGGCGCGGTGACCATGAAGATGATCAGCAGCACCAGCATCACGTCGATGAACGGGACCATGTTGATCTCGTTGATCGTGCGACGGCGCGAGCCGCTGCCGCGGTGGCTGACGGCCGGCATGTCAGGCGTGCGCCGGCGCGCCGGCGTTGCGTTGCAGGATGTTCGAGAACTCCTCGATGAAGGTCTCGAGCTGGATGGCGATGCGGTCGATGTCGCGCGCGAAGCGGTTGTACGCGATCACCGCCGGGATCGCGGCGAACAGGCCGATCGCGGTGGCGACCAGCGCCTCGGCGATGCCCGGCGCGACGGTCGCGAGCGTCACCTGCGTCATGTTCGCCAGGCCCACGAACGCGTGCATGATCCCCCAGACCGTGCCGAACAGGCCCACGTACGGCGAGACCGAGCCGACCGTCGCCAGAAACGACAGGTGCGCCTCGATCGTGTCGAGCTCGCGCTGGAAGCTCGCGCGCATTGCGCGGCGCGCGCCGTCGAGCAGCGCGCCGGCGTCGGCGACGCGGCGCTCGCGCAGCTTCATGAACTCGCGCATGCCGGAGGCGAAGATGCGCTCCATCGGCGAGCCGTCGGTGCGCTTGACGGCGTCAGCGTACAGGTCGTTGATGTTCTTGCCGGCCCAGAAGTCGCGCTCGAACTCCTCGTTCGCGGCGCGCACCCGCTTCAGGCCGAAGAGCTTGCCGAAGATCACGGTCCAGCTCGCGAGCGAGGCGATCATCAGGCCCGCCATCACGAGCTGGACGACGAAGCTCGCCTGGGTGACGAGGGTGAGGATCGAGAAGTCTTGGTTCATGTAGGCAGCGATTCGACGATCGCGTTCGGAATGCGTTGGGGTCTGAAAGTTCCGGCATCGACACAGCCGATGCGGATCGTGCCTTCGGCGAGCAGTTCCTCGCCCGCGGCGGTCTGACGCCAGGCCTGCTGCGCGATCGTCATCTGGGCGCGGCCGGCGTGGCGCACCTCGACCGTCACGGCGACCAGGTCATCGAGCCGGGCCGGGCGCAGGTAGCGCACGGTCGTGTCCGTCACGATGAAGACCACACCGGTCGCGGCGCGCATCGCCTCCTGCTGGTGGCCGAGCGAGCGCAGCCATTCGGTGCGCGCGCGCTCGAAGAACTTCAGGTAGTTGGCGTAGAAGACGACGCCGCCGGCATCGGTGTCTTCCCAGTAGACGCGCAGTTGGAATCGGTACGGCGGGGTGTCGCGGGTGGAACGCTGATGCATCGGCGTGGATTATCGCCGCTGCGCTCAATCCCTCGCTTTGAGCCAGACGGGGCCCCACAGCGGATGCCCGGCCTCGGCCCGGGTCAGCGCGAAGGCAGGGTCGTCGCGCCGCGCGGCGCGGAACTCGGCCTCGCAGGCCGGCACGCGCTGGCTGGTGCAGTAGATGAACGCGAGGTGCTTGCGGGCCGCGGCACGATCGCGCGGCGAGGCCAGGCCGGTCGCCAGGGCCTGCTTCAGCTGCGCCTCGGCCTGCACGTACTGGCCGTCGTCGTAGGCCCGCATGCCGCCGAGCAGCGCCTTCTCGGCAGGGCGTTCGGCCACGTCCATCAGGCCCGGTGACGGCGCCGGAGGAAGCGCACAGCCACTGATGGACAGCGCGACGAGCGCGGGGGCCGGCCAGCGCATGCTCAAAACCGGTGCCGCAACATGACCGGCTTGTCGGGCGTGACGTTGACCTGCACGTCGTGCGTCGGCAGGTCGCTGTTGCGTACGACGATCCGGTGCACGCCGGCGGGCAGGGTCAGTTCGGTCAGCGGCGGGGTGGTGCCCGCGACCCGGCCGTCGACCTCGATCTCGCCCCAGGGGCTGACGGCGACGCGGACCGTGCCGGTGGCAGCGGGTGCGCTCGGCGAGGGGGCGCGAAGGTCGCGCTCGCGTGTGCGCTTCGCCGGCATCTCCTTCGCGACGCGTGGGTGGGCCGCAGGCAGCGCGCGCGGGGGCGACGACGCGGCGGTTGGTCTCGCGTCGGCGATCGGCAGCGGGGGCGCCGCGGTCGCTGGCGACTCCGGCGGCGGCACCATCGCGGGCTTCGGCGCCGGGGTGGACGACGCGGTCGCTGTCACGGCGACCGGTGCGCCCCGCGCGATCTCGTTCGACCGCCATGCGATGAGACCGCCCGCCGCCAGCAGCACGAACGCGCCGATGCCGAGCGAAAAGGCGCGCCGCGGTGCGGGCGTCGCATCCGAGGTGTCCACCTCGATGCTGACTGTGTTCTCGTCGAGCCAGTGGCGCAGTTCGCGCGCGAACGCGCGAGCGGAGCGGAAGCGCTGGTCCGGGTTCTTCGCGAGCGCCCGGGCGGTGATCGCCGCCAGCGCGGGCGGCACCGCGGGGTCGATCTCGTTCGCGGGCAGGGGTTCGTGCCTCAGCACCGCGGCGGTGATCTCGTCCAGCGTGTGGCCGCGGAACGGCTTCTGGTCGGTCAGCAATTCGTACAGGACGACGCCGAGCGAGAACACGTCGGCGCGCCGGTCGACCGACTCCTGGCGCGCCTGCTCCGGCGCCATGTAGTACGGCGAGCCGGCGGCGATCTCGCCGCTCGGGCCGCCGTGCAGCGCATCGTGCTGGTGGGCGACCCGCGCGATGCCGAAGTCCAGCACCTTGGGCTGCGTGCGGCCGATCATGAAGATGTTGGCCGGCTTCACGTCCCGGTGCACCACGCCCTTGCTGTGCGCGTAGCCGAGTGCATCGGCGACGCGGCGCACGATCAGCGCCGCCTGCTCGGGCGTGGCGCGCCAGCCCTCCTGGCGCAGCTGGCGCAGGTCGCGGCCCTTGAGCAGCTCCATCGCGATGTAGGCACGGTCGTCGCTGATGCCGGCGTCGAACACGGTCACGATGTTGGCGTGGTTCAGGCCGGCGGCAGCGCGCGCTTCGTTGAGGAAGAGCGCGTTGAAGGACGCGCGCTCGGCCTCGCGGACTTCGACATGCAGCGTCTTCACCGCGATCAGGCGCGACAGCAGCGGATCGTGCGCCGCGTACACGGTGCCGATCCCGCCCTCGCCGAGACGGTGCTTGAGCGCGTAGCGGCCGATGTGGCCGATGGTCGGGACGCTGCCGGACGGCGCGTGGCGCCGAGGCGGCCAGTCCGCCGCGGCCGCGCTGCGCGGATCGGTGTCGTCCCAGGGGCCGGTGTCGGCCGGCTGCGGCAACGACGCGTCGCCCGGCCGGGACGCGTGTGGAGGGTCGAGCGGTGTCACGCGGGCAGCTTAGCCGAGCGATCCCGGCACGAATGCACGAACAGGGCGGTGGAGACCGGCTACGTCACATGTGCTCACCAATCAGGTGCGTGAGCTCGGCGGGTCTTCGGCGCCGGCGCCACACGGCGCGCGTCCTGCGTCTAGAGTGCGAGCCGCAGCCGCTCGACGGCTTCCTGCAGGCGCGCCATCGAGCTCGCGTACGACAGGCGCACGAAGCGCTCGGTCGCGTGGCGGCCGAAGTCGCGTCCCGGCGTGATCGCGACGTGCGCGCGGCGCATCACGTCGAAGGTGAAGTCCCAGCTGTTCGCGCAGGACGCCGAGAAGTGCGCCGAGCAGTCGGCCCAGGCGTAGAACGCGCCGTCGGGCTGCACCGGCACCGGCAGGCCGAGCGCGCCGAGGGCCGGCACGAGGAAATCCCGCCGCGCACGGAACGCCGCGCGGCGGCGCTCGTACTCGGCGATCGACTCGGGCTCGAAGCAGGCCAGCGCCGCGTATTGCGCGACCGTCGACGGGCAGATGTAGAGGTTCTGCGCGAGCTTCTCGATCGCCGGCACCAGCGCATCGGGCACGACCAGCCAGCCGAGCCGCCAGCCGGTCATCGAGAAGTACTTCGAGAAGCTGTTGATCGAGATCACGTCGTCGCCGTGGCCCTGCCCGTGGGCGAGCGCGCTGTGGCCGTAGCGCTTGTCGAAGCTCAGGCCGAGATAGATCTCGTCGACCAGCGTAAAGCCGCCGCGCGCGCGCACCGCGGCGGCGATGCGGCTCATCTCGTCGGGATCGATCGAGGTGCCGGTCGGGTTCGACGGCGAGGCCAGCAGCACGCCGCGGGTGCGCGGTGTCCACGCTGCCTCGACGCTGCGCGCGTCGAGCTGGAAGCGGGCCTCGGCCGAGGCCGGCAGCAGCACCGGCACGCCCTCGGCGGCGGCCACGAAGTGGCGGTTGCAGGGGTAGCTCGGGTCGGGCAGCAGCACCTCGTCGTCGCGGTCGACCAGCGCCAGGCAGGCGAGTTGCAGCGCGGCCGAGGCCCCTGCGGTGATCACGATGCGGCGCGGCGCGATGTCCAGCCCGAAGCGCTGCGCGTACCAGGCGCTCAGGCGCTCGCGCAGCTCGGGCAGGCCGGTCGCGTCGGTGTACTGGGTGCGGCCGTCGCGCAGCGCGCGCTCGGCGGCCTGCTGCACCAGCGGCGGCGCGGTGAAGTCGGGCTCGCCGATGTTCAGGAACAGCATCGGGCGGCCGCCCTGGCGCGGGTCGCACGCCGGGCTGTCGGCGAGCTCGCCGGCCGCCTTGGCGCACTCCATCACATAAAACGGCTCGATGTGCTCGAGCCGCGACGCAAGCTTCATGGCACCCGGCGCGGCGGGCCCCGTCATCTCGCGGCGCGCGCCGCCGCGACCTCGACCGGCCGCAGGTCGATCGCCGCCTTGTCCAGCACGCCGTTCACGTACTTGTGGCCGTCGGTGCCGCCGAAGGCCTTGGCGAGTTCGACCGCCTCGTTGATCGCGACCTTGTACGGGATCTCGATGCAGTGGGTCATCTCGTACGCGCCGATCATCAGCACGCCGTGCTCGATCGGCGAGAGCTGCGTGGTCTTGCGGTCGACGTGGCGCGCCAGGACCGCATCGAGCGCCGAGGCTTCGAGGATGCAGCCGTGCAGCAGGGCGTCGAAGTGAGCGGCGTCGCATTTGTCGAAGCCGTCCTGCTCGCGCATGTGGGCATCGATCAGGCCGGCCTCGGCGCCGGAGACCAGCCATTCGTACAGGCCCTGCAACGCCAGCTCGCGCGAGCGGCGGCGCGCGGACTTCGGGCGCGTCGGCTTGCCCGCGGGCTTCTTCTTCGCGGCGGCGGGTGCGGCGGGTGCGGCGGGGGTGTTGGGTTCGGTCACGACAGCGCTTCCATCAGGTTCGCCATCTCGACGGCCACGCGGGCGGCGTCGCGCCCCTTCTCTTCGGCGCGGGCCCAGGCCTGCGCTTCGTCCTCGACCGTCAGGATCGCGTTCGCGATCGGAACCTCGTGGTCGAGGCCGACCCGCGTGACTGCGGCGCCGCTCTCGTTGGCGACCAGCTCGAAGTGGTAGGTCTCGCCGCGGATGATGCAGCCGAGCGCGACCAGCGCGTCGAAGTCCTCACTCTCGGCCATCGCGTTCAGTGCGATGCCGATCTCGAGCGCACCCGGCACGGTGACGTGCTTGATGTGCTTCGCCGCGACGCCGAGCGCCTGCAGTTCGGCCACGCACTGGGCGGCGAGCCGGTCGGTGATCGCGGCGTTGAAGCGCGCCTGCACGATGCCGATGCGCAGGTCGCGTCCGTCGATCTCCGCCTGCATGCCGCCGGCGGTGGTGTCGCTCTTGTCAGCGTCTTGCACGTTGAATCCTTGTCATGAATGTTCGGGGGCGATGAAGCCGGTGACCTCGAGGCCGTAGCCGGTCATGCTGGGCATGCGGCGCGGGCTGCCGAGCAGCCGCATCCGCGCGATGCCGAGCTCGCGCAGGATCTGCGCGCCGATGCCGTAGGTGCGCAGGTCCATCTGGCCGACCGGGCGGGTTTCGCCGTTCGACGGCGGCAGCACATGGGGCACCAGGGCCGCCACGTCCTCGCCGCAGTTCAGCAGCAGCGCGGCGCCGCGCGGCTCGGCCTGCAGGCGCGCCAGCGCCTTCGGCAGCGGCCACGAGTGCTGGCAGTTGGCGCCGACATCGAGCAGGTCCATCACCGACAGCGGCTCGTGGACGCGCACGAGCACTTCGTCGGCGGCAGTCCATTGGCCCCTGGTCAGGGCCAGGTGCAGCCCGCCGGTGCGGTCGCGGAACGCGCTGCAGTCGAATTCGCCCTGCGCGGTGACGAGCGGGCGGCGGCCGACGCGCTCGATCAGCGTCTCGTGCCGGCTGCGGTGTTCGATCAGGTCGGCGATGGTGCCGATCTTCAGGCCGTGTTCGTGTGCGAACGCGATCAGGTCGGGCAGGCGCGCCATCGTGCCGTCGTCCTTCATCACCTCGCAGATGACCGACGCCGGCGACAGGCCGGCCATGCCGGCGAGGTCGCAGCCGGCCTCGGTGTGACCGGCGCGCATCAGCACGCCGCCTTCCTGGGCGCGCAGCGGGAAGATGTGGCCGGGCTGGACCAGATCGCTCGCCTTCGCGTCGCGGGCGACCGCGGCCTGCACGGTCCGCGCGCGGTCGGCGGCCGAGATGCCGGTGTCGACGCCGGTCGCGGCCTCGATCGAGACGGTGAACGCGGTGCCGTGGCGCGTGCCGTTGCGCGCGGTCATCGACTGCAATTGCAGGCGGTCGCAGCGTTCGGGCGTCAGCGTGAGACAGATCAGGCCGCGGCCGAAGCGCGCCATGAAATTGATCGCTTCGGGGGTGACGCAGTCGGCGGCGATCACGAGATCGCCTTCGTTTTCGCGGTCTTCCTCGTCGACGAGGATGATCATGCGGCCCGCTGCCAGCTCGGCGACCAGCTCGGGAATCGGGGAAATGGCCATCCTCGAATTGTAGGTGGCCGCCCCCGGCCCGCCGCGTGCGCCGTTCAGCCGGCCTTCGGGGCGGTCAGCATGCGTTCGACGTAGCGCGCGATCAGGTCGATCTCGAGGTTGACACGCCGGCCTGCCGCCAGCGTACCGAGCGTCGTGTTCTCGAGCGTATGCGGGATCAGGTTGATGCTGAGCTCGCACCCGGTGGCGCCATCGATCACGCGGTTGACCGTCAGGCTGACGCCGTTGACCGTGATCGACCCCTTGTAGGCGATGAAGCGCGCGAGATCGCGCGGCGTCTCGATGCGCAGCTCCCACGACTCGCCGACCGGCGCGAAATGGGTCACCCGACCGATGCCGTCCACGTGGCCGCTGACCAGGTGCCCGCCGAGGCGATCGTTGGCGCGCATCGCCTTTTCGAGGTTGACGGGGCCTGGTTCCGACAACCCCGCGGTCTTGTCGAGGCTCTCGTGCGAGATGTCGATTGTGAAGCGGCCTGCGGCGGCATCGAAAGTCGTGACCGTCATGCAGGCGCCGTTCAGCGCAATGCTGTCGCCGAGCTGCACGTCGTCGAGGTAGCCGGCGGGCGTCTCGATCGTCAAGTGCTTGCCGTGGGAGGCGTCGCTGCCGAGCGCGCGCGAGTCGGTGATGCGGCCGAGGCCGGTGATGATGCCGGTGAACATGCGTCGATTATCTCAAGCGGACGCCGGACGGGCGATCAGGCGCAGGTCGTCGCCCATCGGCGTGACGCTCACGAAGCGCAGCGCGAGGCTGTCCTGCAGCGTCTGCAACGGCCCGAACGCAGCCAGCTCGCGGCCGAGGCCGAGCAGCCTGGGCGCCATGTAGATCAGGAACTCGTCGACCAGCCCTTCGCGAACGAACGAGCCGTTGAGCTTGTGGCCGGCCTCGACGTGCAGCTCGTTGACGCCGCGCGCCGCCAGGTCGGCGAGCATCGCGGGCAGGTCGACCTTGCCGGTCGGGCCCGGCACCAGCGCGATCTGCGCGCCGCGGGCCTCGAGCGCGGCGCGGCGCGCCGGGTCGGGGCCGGCGGCGACGATCAGCACGCTGCCGGGCGCGTCGAGGATGCGGGCGGTGGGCGGCGTGTCGAGCCGCGAATCGACGATCACGCGCAGCGGTTGCATGGCCGTCTCGACCAGCCGCACGTCGAGCCGCGGGTCGTCGTCGAGCACGGTGCCGACGCCCGTCAGCACCGCACCTGCGCGCTTGCGCCAGGCGTGGCCATCGGCGCGCGCCGCCGGGCCGGTGATCCACTGGCTGACGCCGTTGGTCAGCGCGGTGCGGCCATCGAGCGAGACCGCGGCCTTCAGGCGCACCCACGGCCGGCCGCGTTCGATGCGCGAGAAGAAGCCGATGTTCAGCTCGCGCGCGGCATCGGCCAGCTCGCCCTGGATCACCTCGATGCCGGCGGCGCGCAGCCGCGCCGCGCCCTGGCCGGCGACCTGCGGGAACGGGTCTTCCATCGCCATCACGACGCGGGCAACGCCGGCCGCGATCAGCGCGTCGCAGCACGGCGGCGTGCGGCCGTGGTGCGCGCAGGGTTCCAGCGTGACGTGGACAGTGGCGCCGCGCGCGGTGGCGCCGCGCGCGGCGACGTCGCGCAGCGCCATCACCTCGGCATGCGGCCCGCCGGCCTGCTGGGTGTGGCCGCGGCCGAGCACGCGGCCGTCCGGCGCGACGATGACGCAGCCGACGCGCGGGTTCGGCTCGGTCAGCCCGATCGCGGCGCGCGCCAGCGCCAGGGCCTCGTGCATCGGGGTCTCGAAGCGATCGCTCATGGCTGGTGCGGCGCGGTGCTCACATCGACGGACAGGCCCGTATTGTTGCCGGTCGGGCAGGCGGCGCTGCCGGAAACGACGAGGAAGTTCTGGTTCGTCAGGCTCGTCGTGAGATCGCGGTAGTCGGCCGGATGCTCGGCATTGGCGTCGATCGCGCCGCTGCGGTCCAGGTCGGACGTGTAGCGGCACACGCGCCAGGCGCCATCGACGGTGCCGAGGGACCAGCCGCTCGGCTGCACGATGGTGCGGCCGGACCAGCGTGCCGTCGCACCGGGGAAGACGGCACAGTGGTAGCGGGCGAAGCGCTCGCCGGTGTCGGTCCAGGTCGCCACACCGAGCAGGGCCGGCAGCGCGGCGATCGGCACGACCTCGAGGTGCCGGCCGCCGACGCGCTCGACCGCGACGGCCTTCATCGCCTCGCTGCCGCACAGCGCCGCGATCGGGTCGGTGCCGGTGGTCGGTTGGGCGACCATCGTGAACGGCAGCGGCGCGTCGTTGGCGTGCGACGGATCCGGCGGAACGGCCGCCGTGAAGCGCACGGTCCCGGTGATCAGCAAGCCGGCGGCGGTGGTGTCGCAGGGGCCGAGGTGGGTGGTGGTCAGGTCGCGCGTCGCGATGCCCGGGTCGATGCCGGTGCAGCGGCCGACGACCAGGCCGGTGACGTTGTCGAGCAGCAGCGCGAGGTCGCCGGCCGCCTCCAGCTTCAGCGCGCTGCGGCCGTTGCCCAGATCCTTGGCGAGGATCGGGATCCGCGGCGATCGGCCGGCGGCGCCGCGCGCCAGCGATTCGGTTCGCGCCAGCCCGAGCGCCGCGCCGAGCGCGGGCGATTCGCGCGCGATGACGCTCGCCAGCGTCAATACCTGCGGATTGCTGCTGCGGTCGGTCCAGGTCAACTCGACGGCCACCCGCTTCGCGGCCGTGGTGGGGTCGTCTGCCACCCGGCGCGTCAGCGTGTAGTGCGTGCCGTTGGTGTCGACCGCGCGGCTCGCCGGGGCGATCGCGTCGAACGAGCGCAGGCCGATGGCATCTTCGATGACGGCGAACGCACGCAGCGTCTCGACCTCCGACTGCGCGAGCCGCACCGCCTCGCCGTGCTGGCGGGCCACCTCGGCGCGCAGGCGAAGCTGCTTCGGCAACTGCGCGAGCGCGACCAGGCCGAGCGCGAGGACGAGGAACGCGATCAGGGCTTCCAGCAGGGTGAAGCCGCGCTGACGCGGGCGGCGAAGGGTCGGAACGGTCGTCATGGTCGTCTCGTCAGTGGTCGCGCCAGCTGCCGGGCACGCGCGCAAAGCTGCCCGCGCGGACTCGCAGCAGGTCCAGCACGGCGGCGTCGTAGGCCAGGTCGGGCGAGGCGTCGCCGCGGTAACCGGCCTGCGGGACGAGCGCGCCGCGCACATTGCCGCCAGCGGCGCCGGTCCACGCCAGCGCGCCCGTGGCATGCAGCAGGCCGGTCAGCGCGACGGCGCCGTCGAAGCCGACGTTGCCGTCGACGACGATCAGCGCCGGTCGCGTGGTGCTGCCCAGCGTCAGCGGGCCGCTCAGCGTCAGGTCGCCGTTGACGTGGATCAGCGCACCGTCGGCCGCGTCGTCGAGCGCCGCGACGACCGCGCCGCGGCAATCGACACGGCAATCGATGTGGCGAACCGCCGACTGCCCCCGCCACGCGGGCGGGTCGATGCCGAACAGCGCAGCGAACAGGCGGCTCGCGTCGAGCGCACTCAGCGCCGCGTCGTGGTCGATCATCGCGTCCGCGATCGACGCGCCGGGCGCCGCGCCCAGGCGCGCCTGCGGGGCGACGATGGCGCCGCCGGCGTCGACGGCCATGCCGGTGCGCGGATCGGCATTGGCCAGACCGATCGCGGCGTTGCCGGCCTCGACGTCGCCACGTGTGGTCAGCGTCGCGGCCGGCGGCGTTCGCAGGCCGCCGATCAGGCCGAGCGCGGCGTGGACGGTCGCGGTCGCATCGGCACGCGTGCCATTGCCGGCGAGGCATGCCGCCGCCGCGCCGCTGCAGCCGGTCGCGGTCACGCCGACCACGCCCGGCACGTCGGTCGCCTCGAAGGCGATGACGAACGACGGCGCCGTGGCGGCGCTTGCGGCAGGCAGCACGGGCGCGCCCTGCGACGGGCAACTGCACGACCACGCTTCGTCGCTGCGCACGCACGCGGCCTGCAGCGGTCCGGACGCGCGGTCCGGCACGGCGGACCGTGGCGTGACGAGCCCGGTGCCGGGTGCGATCGCCAGGTAGCGCATGCGGAAGGACGTGGCCGCTGCGTCGGCGGTCGGCGTGCAGTCGGCGCCGATCGACCGGTTGGCATTGAGCTGCGCGGTGGCCCATTCGAGACCGGCCTCGGCCGCCTCGAACGCCTGGGTGGCACGCACGCCGTTGCTGGCGCTGCGCTGCTCGAACAGCAGGTCGCGGTTCGCGAGCGCTACCGCGAGCGCCATCGCGAGCAGCAGCAGCACGGTGACGACCAGTGCCGCCGCCCCGCGCTGGCGGTGGGCGAGTGCGCGTGCGGTCGCGGTCATGACGCGCAGGCGCCGCTCGGCGCGTCGTTGCGCAACCGCACGTCGTGGCGCAGCTGGCGCGTCACGCGGGCGTCGGCCACGAGATGACCCGTGATCTCGATGCCGAGGCTGCGCACCTGGAGCCGAGGCGGGCACGCAGTGCTTCCGGCCGCGCAGGGCGCGGCGCAAAAATCGCCGAGCGGGAGCGTCTGCACCTGCGGCGTCACGGTGAACGCGGTGACCTGCAGCGTGCCGGCATCGGTCAGCGCCTGCCAGTTGCCGGCGCCGAGCTGGATCTCGATCACCGCGTTGCGCAAGCGAAAGCCGAACTGCTCGTTGCCGTCGACCGCATGGTTCTCCACGGCGTCGCGCGAGTAGCTGAAGCTCACGACATCCGAAGCCGCGCCGTCCGGCGCGAGCGCGAGGTAGGGGTTGGCCGCGGCACCGGCCGCGCCGGCGATCCACACGCCGTCCGCCGCGTTGCCCGATGCGCCGGCGCGTCGCAGGTCGCGGGCGATCAGGTCTGCCGCGGTGCGCAGGTCCTGCAGCAGGCGCGCCTCGAGCACCAGCGCACGGCTCTCGCGCAGTTGCGCGGCGAACAGCGTCGCGGCCGCCGCGGCAACCAGCAGCGCGATCGCGACGCCGACCAGCAGCTCGACCAACGTCAGGCCGCGCTGCCTCATCACAGGCTCCAGCAGCGGCGGTTCGCGGCGGTGTCGTTGGCGACGCTCGCGTCCGGGCCCGAGGCCCGCTCGACGTTCAGGCCGCTGCTCGTCAACTTCAGCACCCGGCAGGCCGCGTCGCGCGCCTGCGGGCCCACGGCCGTCGCGACCGCCGTGTAGCCGGTCGCGCTGGTCGCGCTCACCTCGAGCGTGTAGTGACCGGCCGGCGAGCGCGCCGGCACGCGAATCTCCGCGAGCGAGCCATACGCGCTGGACTGGCCGCGGAAGGCTTCCTGCGCGAGCTGTACCTGCGCCGTCGCGACCAGCGCATCGCTGCGGCGCGCCTTGTCCAGCACACCTTCGAAACTCGGCAGCGCGACGCTGGAGAGCACGCCGGCGATCGACACGGTCGCCATCAGTTCGATCAGCGTGAAGCCGCGCTGGGCGGTGCGGGGGAATTGGGGGACGGTCATGACGTGGTCTCCAGAGAAGTTCAGCAAGCGCGATAGCCCGGCACGGCACCGGCGGGCGAGCAGCTGCGCACCCGGCCCATCACGTTGACGATGTGGTGGATCGCTCGATCGCGCGTGCCGATCACGCGCAGCGTGCCGGTCGGGCTGCTGGTGCCGTGGACCGGGTCGAACAGGATCGAGCCGACGTTGGCCTGCAGCGCGACCCGCTCGGTCCCGTTCAGGAACACGGTTCGCAGTGCGTTCGCGGCACCGCTGCAGACGGCCGCGCCGGTCGGCGCGCAGGTGCAGGCGTCGGCCGCGCCGGTGTGCACCACGTAGCACGTGCCGCCAGCGACCGGCCGCACGCTCAGGCGCAGCGCCGCGTTGCGAGCGACCGTCTCCGTGCGCGTGAAGCGGATGTCGGTCGCGAGCTGCGTGGCGGCGGCATCGAGTCGGCGCGCGTCGACCACCGCCTGAAGGCTCGGCGCCGCGGTGCCCGCGACGACGGCGATGACCGCCAGAACGGTGGCCGCTTCGACCATCGAGACGCCGCGCTGGCGCGCGGGCCGGGAAGAGAAGGGAATCATCTGTGCGCTCCGGGGTGTGAACCGATGCACAGAATTTAGAGACCCGGCCATCGGGCCGCGCCCCGCAGAAGGGGGAGCGCGTCGGCCCCCTCGCGGGCGTCCCCGCGGGTTTTCGCGGACATTCACCCCCCGGCCGGGGGCTCGAGTCAGGGCGTCAAATGTCGCGAATGAGCTGACGAAACTCGTCGACGTCCTCGAAGCTGCGGTAGACGGACGCGAACCGCACGTAGGCGACCTTGTCGATCCGCTTGAGTTCGCGCATCACCAGTTCGCCCAGTCGGGTCGACGGCACTTCCTTCGCGCCGCTGTTGAGCAGCTTGTCCTGGATGCGCTCCATCGCGGCGTCGATCTGCTCGACGCTGACCGGCCGCTTGCGCAGCGCCAGCGTCATCGACGCGCGGATCTTCGACGGGTCGAAGTCGGCGCGCGTGCCGTCCTTCTTGACGACCGACGGCAGCGCGATCTCGGCCCGCTCGTAGGTCGTGAAGCGCTTGTCGCAGCTGTGGCAACGCCGCCGCCGGCGCACCACGTCGCCCTCGTCCGAGTCGCGGGTCTCGACGACCTGGGTCTCTTCGTGGGAGCAGAAGGGGCAGCGCATGACCCCGCCCTCGCGTCAGTTGCGGTAGACGGGGAAGTCCTTGGTCAACACCGCGACCTTCGCCTTCACCGCCGCGGTGACCGCGGCGTCGTTCGGCTTGTCGAGGATGTCGGCGATCAGGTGCGCGGTCTGGCGCACCTGCTCTTCCTTGAAGCCGCGCGTGGTCATCGCCGGGGTGCCCAGGCGGATGCCGCTGGTGACCATCGGCTTCTGCGGGTCGTTCGGGATGCCGTTCTTGTTGCAGGTCATGTGGGCGGCGCCCAGGAGGTTCTCGGCTTCCTTGCCGGTCAGGTTCTTCGGGCGCAGGTCGACCAGCATCACGTGCGACTCGGTGCGGCCGCTGACGATCCGCAGGCCGCGCTCGATCAGCGTGTCGGCCAGCACGACCGCGTTCTTCGCGACCTGCTGCTGGTAGGTCTTGAACGCCGGCTGCAGCGCCTCGTGGAAGGCGACCGCCTTGGCGGCGATCACGTGCATCAGCGGCCCGCCCTGGATGCCGGGAAAGATCGCACTGTTGATCTTCTTCGCGATCGCCTCGTCGTTCATCAGCACGATGCCGCCGCGCGGGCCGCGCAGGGTCTTGTGGGTGGTCGAGGTGACGACGTCGGCGTGCGGCAGCGGGTTCGGGTAGACGCCCGCGGCGATCAGGCCGGCGTAGTGCGCCATGTCGACCATGAAGAACGCGCCGATGTCCTTGGCGACCTTGGCGAAGCGCGCGAAGTCGATGTGCAGGCTGTACGCCGACGCGCCGGCGATGATCAACTTCGGCTTGTGCTCGTGGGCCAGGCGCTCCATCGCGTCGTAGTCGATCGCTTCCTCGGCAGTCAGGCCGTAACTGACGACCTTGAACCACTTGCCGCTCATGTTCAGCGGCATGCCGTGGGTCAAGTGGCCGCCCTCGGCCAGGCTCATGCCCATGATGGTGTCGCCGGGCTGCAGCAGGCCGAAGAACACCGACTGGTTGGCCTGCGAGCCCGAGTTGGGCTGGACGTTCGCGAACTGGGCGCCGAAGAGCTGCTTCACGCGGTCGATCGCCAGTTGCTCGGCGATATCGACGAACTCGCAGCCGCCGTAGTAGCGCTTGCCGGGATAGCCCTCGGCGTACTTGTTGGTCAGCTGGGTGCCCTGCGCAGCCATCACGGCGGGCGAGACGTAGTTCTCCGAGGCGATCAGTTCGATGTGCTCTTCCTGGCGCTGATTCTCGCGCTGGATGACGGACCAGATCTCGGGGTCGACACCGGCGATGGTGGATTGGGCGCGGTCAAACATGGTTGGCAGTCCTCTTCAAGCGAAGTCCCCGGGTGAAGCGCCTGCGTGCTGCATGCGCCCCCGAAGCTGCCCAGGCGAACGGCTGAACGGTGCCGCTCTCTCGGCTGGCACCGACCGCGCTTCCCGGTGGTCATCCACCTCAGGCCCCGGCTCGAGTTCCCGGTTCAGGGAGCGAGGGGGCCGCATCGCCAGTCGCGCGGCCCCGCCAGTGTAGCGGAGCCGGCGCCGGGATCAGCGCAGCATTGCGATCTGTTCGGGCGTCTGCGCGGCGGCCTCGGCCTTCGGCGCGGCGTCCGAGTCCGCCTTCGGCGCGACCGGCGCGCTCGTCAGGATCGCTCTGGGTGGCTGCACCGGCACGCTCTTGCCACTGGCCACGAGGCGCAGCGCGCGCTGCTCGCTCAGCACCTTGCTGGCATAGCCGCCGTCGTCGGTCAGGTTGGCGGCCCCGACATAGAAGCGCAGCCCGGCTTCGAGCCCGCCGGCGCGCGTGATGCACTCCTTCAGCACCTGCACGCCGACCCGCAGGTTGGTCACCGGGTCGAATGCCGCGTGGTTGCCGCCGAAGGCCTCGTACTTGTCGTTGTGGACCTTGGTCATGACCTGCATCAGGCCCTGGGCACCCACCGAGCTTTGCGCGAACGGATTGAAGCTGGACTCGACGGCCATGATCGCCAGGATCAGCGTCGGGTCGAGTCCGGCCTTCTGGCCGACGCTCCACGCCTCCTGCACCAGTCGGCTGACCGGCTCCGGGGCGACGCGGTACTTGCGCGACAGCCACAGCGCGACCGACGCCTGCTGGCGATTCAGGCCCTTGGGGTCCGACGCGGTGGCGCGGGCGATCGCATCGGGCTCGCTCAATTCGGCGGCCAGCGGATCGACCGGCTCGGCGCGCGCTTCCTGGCGTGTCTGCAGCCAGTCGAGCGCGCGAGCCTCGACCTCGTGCCGCACATCGGCGCGAGTGGCGCCGAACACGACCAGCGCGGCGAGCACGAAGCCCAGCAGGGCCAGCGTGTTGTGGCTGACCTCGAGCAGGCCATGGCCGGCGTCGCGCAGGAACACCGAGACCGACTGCACCGTGGCCCGGCGCACGGTGCGCGCCGCGGCCACGAATCCCGTCGCGGACTGGTCCGCGGCCTCGTGCGCCGCGCCAATCATCTGGCGGTATGCCATCGTCACTCCTTCTTCGCCGAAGCCTCGATCGGGAACCGCTCGCGGGAGCGTGACCGGCCGATGGCGGCGACGATAATTGTTGGCCCACCGCAGAGGCTGCACGTCGAGGGTGCATGCCCAGCGATCGGCTGGCAGGGTCCGCGCCGGAAAGGTGAATCGCCTGCCGGCACCCGAACGATGCGGCCTGCGGGTAATCCCTGCCGGACCCGAGAGAGGCGGAATCTAGCAAGTGGCTTCATAACCAGTCAAGACTATCAATCGCTTCTCTAACTACTTTTAAATATGAAATATCGCGACTTGCGTGACTTCATCGACGGCCTGGAACGGGCCGGAGAGCTCCGGCGGGTCGCAGAGCCAGTCTCCGCGCGGCTGGAGATGACAGCGGTCAGTGACTTCGTTTTGCGCCAGGGCGGGCCGGCCTTGTGGTTCCAAAACCCGCCGGGTTACAAAATTTCGGCCTTGACAAACCTGTTCGGCACCCCGAGGCGGGTCGCGATGGGCATGGGCGCCGAGGACGTGACCGAGCTCCGCGACATCGGCCGGCTGCTCGCCAGCCTCAAGGAACCCGAGCCGCCGAAGGGCCTGAAGGACGCCGGCAAGTTGCTCGGCATGGCCAAGGCGCTGTGGGACATGAAGCCCTCGCTGGTGCGCAAACCCGCCTGCCAGGAGGTCGTGTTGCAGGGCGCCGAGGTCGATCTCGGCCTGCTGCCGGTGCAGACCTGCTGGCCGGAGGACGCCGGCCCGCTGATCACCTGGGGCCTGGTGATCACGCGCGGCCCGCAAGGCGGGCCGGCGGCGCGGGCGCGCCAGAACCTGGGCATCTACCGCCAGCAGGTGATTGCGAAGAACCAGGTGATCATGCGCTGGCTGGCCCACCGGGGCGGAGCGCTGGACTTCCGCGATTACGCGCTGGCCAAGCCGGGCCAGCCGTTCCCGATCGCAGTCGCGCTCGGCGCCGACCCGGCGACGATCCTGGGCGCTGTCACGCCGGTGCCCGACACGCTGTCCGAATACCAGTTCGCCGGCCTGCTGCGCGGCAGCCGCACCGAGCTGGCCGACTCGGGGGTCGGCGATGCCGGCGTGATGCTGCAGGTGCCCGCCAGCGCCGAGATTGTGCTGGAGGGCCACATCCCGGTGGCGGCGAAGGGCTTCGTCGGTGTCAGCGCGCACGGTGTGCAGGTCAAGGAGATCAACGGCTACCTGCATGCGCTGGAGGGGCCGTTCGGCGACCACACCGGCTATTACAACGAGCAGGACTGGTTCCCGGTGTTCGAGATCGCGCGGATGACCCACCGGGCCGACCCGATCTACCACTCGACCTACACCGGCAAGCCCCCCGACGAGCCGGCGATCCTGGGCGTCGCGCTGAACGAGGTCTTCGTGCCGATCCTGCAGAAACAGTTTCCGGAGATCGTCGATTTCTACCTGCCGCCCGAGGGCTGCAGCTACCGGATGGCGATCGTCAGCATCAAGAAGAGCTACCCCGGCCACGCCAAGCGGCTGATGTTCGGCATCTGGAGCTTCCTGCGCCAGTTCATGTACACCAAGTTCATCGTCGTGACCGACGACGACGTCGACATCCGCGACTGGAAGGAAGTGATCTGGGCAGTCACCACCCGAATGGACCCGGCGCGAGACACCACGCTGGTCGAGAACACGCCGATCGACTACCTGGATTTCGCCTCGCCGGTCAGTGGCCTGGGCGGCAAGATGGGGCTGGATGCGACCAACAAGTGGCCCGGCGAGACCAGCCGTGAATGGGGCCGCGCGATCCGCATGGATGCCGCCGTCGAGGCGCGTGTGCAGGACGTGCTCGCCACGATCATGAAACCGCCGCGCTGACAAGAGGGAACGCGCTAGTTTGTCGCGCTTGAACCCGCGCGGTCCAGGTTCTAAGGTTGTTGAGCCTGCATGCAGGCAATCCCACGGGCGCAGTCACTGCGCTCAAGGCACCCCGGACCTCATTCCTCCGGAATGCCAAATGGTGGCGAGAGCCGCCCGCCCCTCCGATCGAAAGGCCGGAGGGGTTTGTCTTTTTGAGGGCGGGCCGCCGCTCCTCAGGCCGACTTGGCTCGCGTCGGTGCAGCGGCGGGTGCGCTGCCGGTCGGGCTGCGCTGCTCGCGCAGCTGACGCTTCAGCGCCTTGGCGCGTTTCTGCTTTTGCCGGCGGATGCCGCGGTCCTTGTCTGCGCTCATGGCTGTCTCCTGGGGGTATGTGGGGGAGCCGCGGTTTTACCAGAGCGCCGACGCGTTCGGAGTCGGCTTGCCACAATGCGCACGCGGCGCCCTCGCGCCTGTGAAGGACTGCCGATGAAGTCGATTGCCATGCTGGTGGCCGGTCTCGTGCTCGTCGCGCCGACGGGGATCTACGCCGCCGATTCCGCCGCCGCGCCGCGCGTCTCGCTCGAGGGCGGGGCGATCGAAGGCCGCGCGGACGGGCCGCTGTGGCGGTTCGAGGGCATCCGCTATGCGGCGCCGCCGATCGGCGAGCTGCGCTGGCGCGCGCCCCGGCCGGTCGCGCCGTGGAGCGGCACGCTGCCGGCCAGGACGCCCGGCCCGGCCTGCGTGCAGAACCCGCGCGCCTCGAGCGACAACGGCGGTGGCGACGTCGGCGCGATCGGCGAGGACTGCCTGTTCCTCAACGTCGTCACGCCCGGGCTCGCTCCGGAAGCGAAGCGCCCTGTGATGGTCTGGATCCACGGCGGCGCGCTGGTATTCGGGGCCGGCGGCACCCCCGTCTACGACGGCGCACCGCTGGCCCGGCGCGGTGCCGTCTTCGTGTCGATCAACTACCGGCTCGGCGCGCTCGGCTTCTTCGCGCACCCGGCGCTGGCGAGCGAGGGCGGCGACCCGAACTTCGGCCTGCTGGACCAGATCGCCGCGCTGCGCTGGGTGCAACAGAACATCGCGCGGTTCGGCGGCGACCCCGGCAACGTGACGATCTTCGGCCAGTCCGCCGGCGCCGAGAGCGTGCTGGCGCTGTACGCCTCGCCGCTGGCGCGCGGGCTGTTCCACAAGGGCATCGCGCAGAGCCCGTACGGCATCCCGAGCCATCCGCTGGCCAAGGCCCGGATCACGGCGACCCGGGTCGCAAGCGCGCTGAAGCTCGATGGCGCGAACGCGACTGCGGCGGATCTGCGTGCCGTCCCGGCCGACGCCTTCGCCCGGCTCGACGGCCCCGGACTCTCGCTGGCGCCCGGCTTCATCGTCGGCGCCGCGGCGCTGCCGCGCCCGATCCTGACGACATTCCAGCGCGGTGAGGAGGCACCGCTGCCGCTGGTGATCGGCAACACGAGCGACGACGGCAGCGTGGCGATCGCGTTCGGCGTCGATCCCGCTGCGCTCGTGAAGAAGCTCGGGGCGGCGCGCGTCGCGGTGCGTGCGCTGTACCCGCGCACGCTGAGCGACGCGCAACTCGGCCGCGAGACGGCGCGTGACGTGGCCTTCACCGCGTTCGCCCGCCGCATCGCCTATCTGCATTCGAGCCGGGCGCCGACCTGGCGCTATTACTACGGGTACGTCCCCGAGGGGATGCGGACGCGGCAGACCGGCGTGCCGCACGGCGCGGAGATCCCCTTCACGATGGGCACGCTGGACGGCTGCGACTGCCTGGGCGCGCCGGTCACCGCCGGCGATCGGGCGGTGGCGCAGCGCACGAGCCAGCGCTGGTTCGACCTGGCCCGCAGCGGCACGCCGGTGCCGGACGACGCGGACGCCTGGCCGCGCGACGACAGGCGCCGCGCGGTGCTGCTCGAGATCGCCGACGCCGACGCCGTGCGCCCCGACTTCATGAAGCGTCGGCTCGACGTGTTCATCGGCGCGCTGAACGTGCTCGGCGCATTCGGACGCTGATCGACCAACGCGGGGACGCGTCCCGTCAGGCGCCCATCTCGGGGGCTAGCGCTCGATAGAGACGCTGAAACTTTTCGTGACGCGCCCTTAACCGTTCGCTTCGGTCGCGATCGGGCGTGAAGCTGTCGATTACCGGGGGCGCAGTGCACACCGTCGCCACCGCTTCGCCGGTGCGAGCCAGCCGCCCGAGCCGGGCGGCGCCCAGCGCGGCGCCGACATCCGCCCCGCTGCGTCGATCGAGCGTCCTGCCCAGCGCATCAGCGAGCAATTGCGCCCAAGGTGCGCTGCGCGAGCCGCCGCCGACCAGCGTGACGCGGTCGATTCGGGCCCCGCCATCGACGAGTGCCTGCTGGCCGTCCAGGAACGCGAACGCCACCCCCTCGAGCACCGCCTGGGCGAGGTGACCGCGGCCGTGGTCGTGCGTCAGCCCGAAGAACACGCCGGAGGCGTGGGGGTTGTTATGCGGCGTGCGCTCGCCCGACAGATAGGGCAGGAAGAGCGGCAACTCGGCGCCGGCCGGCAGTGCCTGGGCCTGCGCCACCAGCTGCGCCTCGCTGTCGCCATGCACGGCGCCACGCAACCAGCGCAGCGCGCTGCCGGCCGAGAGCATCACCGTCATCTGGTGCCAGGTGGCCGGGAACGCGTGGCAGAACGCGTGCACCGCACCCGCCGGGTTCGGCGAGAACGCGGCGTTGGCCACGAAGTAGACGCCCGAGGTCCCGAGCGACAGGAAGGCCGTGCCGGGTTCGACCACGCCGATGCCGGCCGCGCTCGCCGCGTTGTCGCCCGCGCCGCCGGCGACGACCACGCCGGGTGGCAAGCCGAGCTGCTGCGCGACCGTCGGCAGCACCGTGCCGCTGGCATCGCTGCCCTCGACCAGCCGCGGCATCTGCTCGCGCCGCAGGTGCGTGGCCGCCAGCATCTCGTCGGACCAGTCGCGGCGCTGCACGTCCAGCCACAGCGTGCCGGCCGAATCGGACATGTCCGAGGCGGCCTCGCCGGTCAGCAGCAGCCGCAGGTAATCCTTGGGCAGCAGCACGCGCGCGATTTGGCGAAAGACTGCCGGTTCGTGCGCCTCGACCCACATCAGCTTGGGTGCCGTGAAGCCGGGCATCGCGATGTTCCCGGTGAGGGCGCGGCTGCGCGGCTCGCGCCGTTCGAGCTCGACGCATTCGGCGTGGCTGCGGCCGTCGTTCCAGAGGATCGCCGGGCGCAGCACGCGGTTGCGCGCATCGAGCAGCGTCGCGCCGTGCATGTGGCCGGAGAGGCCGAGGCCGCGGACCGCGGAGAACTCGGCCGGGTGTTCGGCGCGCAGCGCGCCGAGCGCGGCCACGGTGGCGGACCACCAGTCCGCCGGGTCCTGCTCCGACCACTGCGGCTGCGGACGTGCGATCGGTACCGCGCCATGAGCCTGGCCGACGACGCGCCCGGCGGCGTCGACCAGCACCGCCTTCACCTCGGAGGTGCCGAGGTCGATTCCCAGGTCCATGCGTGCGCGATATCCGTCAGTTGACGAAGGTCGTGTCTTTCGGGTCCTGCGGCGGCAGCTTGATCGCGATCGCCTTGAATCGCCCGCTGGTGGCCTCGGTGCCGGCGTGGTGCGTGCCGCGCGGGATCACGATCAGCATGCCGGGCCGGATCTCGCGCTTCTCGTTGCCCAGCCAGGCCGTGCCGGTGCCCTCGACGATGTACTGGATCTCGTCGGCGTTGCTGTGGAAGTGCTTCGCGACATTGCCCATCTGGACGGCGATCGTGCCGTTCGGCGTCGCGACATAGCCCTTGGAGCGCAGATCGGGGTTCGGCGTAGCGCCGAGGTCGGCGTCCTTGAGCCCCGCCACGTCGATGATCATCGGGGTGAGCGCAACCGGCGCGGCGGGCGGCGCGGAGGCCTGGGCGTGCGCGTCCGGCAGCAGCCGCTGCGCGACCGGCGAGAACGCGATGCCGGCGACGAAGGCCAGCGCGACGGGGAGGGCAACAGCAGTTCGCATCAACGTCTCCAAAAGAAAGCCGCGCATTCGCGCGGCCGGATGGTAGGCCGGATCGGCCGGCGGGATCGATACGCTATTTCTTCTTTGTCTTCATGCCGGACGCGTCCGACGAGCCGGACTGCAGCCCTTCGGACATGCCGATCAGCACGCCGCTGACCAGCGCGGCGTAGCCGTCGAGCATCGCCTGCGCGGTCTTCGCGGTCGCGGCGCGGCCGTCGCGCAGCGCGGTCTGCGCCTGCGACATCAGCTGTTCGACCGTCTGCGAGGCCTGGGCGCCGGTGTCGGTGCCCTGCATCTTCATCGCGCTGAGCACGTGTTCCCACGGGCCCTGCATCGGGCCGGCGACGCCTTGCGCCGCCTTGGTCACCGTGGCGAAGAACGTGTCCTCCATCTTCTCGATGTTGGCGAGCGCGCCCTTGAGCTGCTTCTCCTGCAGCCCGGCGCCCTGGTCGACGAACTGCTGCAACGCCTTGCGGTTGGCCTCGACGGCCTGAAGCAGCGCGGCGTCCATGCCGGCGAACGCCTTGGTGAGCAGCGCCTCGACGTCCACCGGGCTGGCGACGTTCTGTGCCGCCCCGGTGCTGGCCGCGGTCGTCACCGTCGACAGCACCTTCTTGATGTTCGCCATCGTCAGCTCGCGGCCCTGCAGCGCCTTCAGCGTCGCGTCGCTGACCGCCTTGCGCAATGCCTCGCCCTGCTTGGCCGTGGCCTCCGAGAACATCTTGACGATCGCGTCCTGGTCGATCCCTGCCTTGATCATTGAATCTCCTCGAGAGTGGAAGAAAGAAGCCGCGTCGACCTCACTGCATGTGCTGGCCGCCGTTGATTGCGATGTTGGCGCCGGTCACGAAGGCGGCTTCCTCCGACGCGAGGTAGATCACCAGGCCCGCGACTTCCTCGGGCTTGCCGAGGCGACCGACCGGAATCTGCGGCAAGATCTTGGTGTTCAGCACGTCCTCCGGGATCGCGGTGACCATCTTCGTGCCGATGTACCCGGGCGAGATCGTGTTGACGGTGACGTTCTTCTTCGCGACTTCGAGTGCGAGCGCCTTGGTGAAGCCGTGCACGCCGGCCTTCGCGGCCGAGTAGTTGGTCTGGCCGAAGGCGCCCTTGCTGCCGTTGACCGAGCTGATGTTGATGATGCGGCCCCAGCCGCGCTCGACCATGCCGTCGGCGACCTGCTTGGTCATGTTGAACAGGCTGTCGAGGTTGGTGCGGATCACCGCATCCCAGTTGACCTTGTCCATCTTCTTGAACGTGGTGTCGCGGGTGATGCCGGCGTTGTTGACCAGGATGTCGACCGCGCCGACCTTGCTCTGTACCTCGGCGACGGCCTTGGTGCAGGAATCGAAGTCGGCCACGTCGCAGGCCACGGCGGTGATGTCGTAGCCGTTCTTCTTCATGTCGGCGACCCACTGGTCGGACTTCGTGTTGCTCGGCGAGTAGGTCACGACGACCTTGTAACCGGCGTCGACCATCTTGGTGGAGATCGTCTCGCCCAGGCCGCCCATGCCGCCCGTGACCAGAACCACGCGTTGTTTCGTTGCCATTTTTTATGTCTCCTTCGGTGAATGAATGTCGGATCGGTCAGACGCTGGAGCGCGTGGCCGGCATGTGGATGTCCTGCTGGTCGAGTTCCGCTTCGGGGTCGTCGGATTCGGTGCCGCTGGTGTTGTCGAGCTCGCGCTTCATGCGGGCCTGGTCGAGGTCGCCGGTCCAGCGGGCCACGACGATCGTCGCGACGCCGTTGCCGATCAGGTTGGTCAGCGCGCGGGCCTCGGACATGAACCGGTCGATGCCCAGGATCAGCGCCAGCCCCGCCACCGGGACGTGGCCGACCGCGGAGAGCGTGGCCGCCAGCACGATGAAGCCGCTGCCGGTGACGCCGGCCGCGCCCTTCGACGTCAGCAGCAGCACCAGCAGCAGCGTGACCTGCTGGGTCACGCTCATCGGCGTGTTGGTGGCCTGCGCAATGAACACGGCGGCCATCGTCAGGTAGATCGAGGTGCCGTCGAGGTTGAAGGAGTAGCCGGTCGGGATCACCAGGCCCACCACCGACTTCTTGGCGCCCAGGTTCTCCATCTTGGCCATCATGCGCGGCAGCACCGACTCGCTGGACGACGTGCCGAGCACGATCAGCAGCTCTTCCTTGATGTACTTGATGAACTTCAGGATCGAGAAGCCGTTCGCCCTGGCGATACCGCCGAGCACGACGAAGATGAAGATCAGGCAGGTCGCGTAGAACGTCGCCATCAGCTGGCCGAGCGACACCAGCGAGCCGACGCCGTACTTGCCGATCGTGAACGCCATCGCGCCGAACGCGCCGATCGGCGCGACCTTCATGATGTAGCCGACGATGCCGAACAGCACGTGCGAAAACTTCTCGATGAAATCGAACACCAGCGTGCCGCGGCCGCCGAACTTGTGCAGTGCGAAGCCGAACATCACGGCGAACAGCAGCACCTGGAGGATCTCGCCCTTGGCGAACGCATCGACCACGGTGCTCGGGATCACGTTCAGCAGGAAGTCGGTGGTCGAGGCCATCTGCCCCGGCTTGGTGTAGGCGGCGATGCCCTTGGTGTCGAGCGTCGCGGCGTCGATGTTCATGCCGACGCCGGGCTTGACCAGGTTGATGACCACCAGCCCGACCACCAGCGCGATGCTGCTGACGATCTCGAAGTACAGCAGCGCCAGGCCGCCGGTCTTGCCGACCTTCTTCATGTCCTCCATGCCGGCGATGCCGACCACGACGGTGCAGAAGATGATCGGCGCGATGACCATCTTGATCAGCTTGATGAAGCCGTCGCCGAGCGGCTTCATGGCCTCGCCGGTGCTCGGGAAGAAGTGGCCCAGCAGCACGCCGATGATGATGGCGGTGATGACCTGGACGTAGAGCGACTTGTACAGCGGCTTGCGGGTCGGGGGGGGCGTTTCCATGCGGGTTCTCATTCGCTTGCGGCAAGTCGGTCCGTGGAGTGTTACCGCGGCGCACACGGCCGCGCAAGAGGGGTTCCACAGGCGCGGCCGGAATTCGCGATCTTGTGCGCCGGCGCGCGGTTGACGCGCGTCAAGGGCCTGACCCCGCCGCGGGGCTAGATTGAGGGGTGGACACGCTGACTGCCCCGCTCGCACCCCTGCCTGCCGATCGCGCGGCGGTGCCGTCGAACCCGCAGGTCACGCACCTGCGCCTGGCGGGCCTGTACTGCGCCGCGTGCGCCGGACCGATCGAGCAGGCCCTGCGCGCCGAACCCGGCGTGATCTCCGCTGACGTGAGTTACGCCGCGCAGCGTGCCATGATCCGCTGGCACCCCGGGGCGACCGAGCCGACGCGCCTGATCGCCGCGGTGGCGCGGGCCGGCTACGGGGCGATGCCCGACCTGGCCGAGCCGGCGCGGGCGCTGCGCGAGCGCGAACAGCGCGCCTCGCTCTGGCGCCTGTTCGTCGCCGCGTTCTGCATGATGCAGGTGATGATGTATGCGGCGCCGGCCTACGTGGCGGCGCCCGGCGACGTGACGCCCGACATGCTGCGCCTGCTGCAGTGGGCTTCCTGGCTGCTGAGCGTGCCGGTGCTGCTGTTCTCGGCCGCGCCGATCCTTCGCGAGGCCGCCGCGGGGCTTGCGCGCCGCCAGGTTCGCATGGACCTGCCGGTGGCGATCGGCCTGGCGGTCACCTTCATCGTCAGCAGCGGTGCCACGTTCGCGCCCGGGGGCGTGTTCGGCCACGAGGTGTATTTCGATTCGCTGACGATGTTCGTGACCTTCCTGCTCGGCGGCCGCTGGCTGACCCTGCGGGCGCAGCACCGCGTCGCCGCCGCGCTGGAGGACGCCTGCGCTCGCCTGCCCGCGCAGGCGCGCCGGGTCCGGCCGGACGGGGGCGTCGAACTCGTCCCGCTCGAGTCGCTCCGCGTCGGCGACGCGGTGCGCGTGTTCGCGGGCGAGGCCTTCGCGGCCGACGGCCCGCTGCTCGAGGGCCGCACCCAGGTCGACGAGGCGCTGCTGACGGGCGAATCGCGGCCGGTCGAGCGGGGGCTGGGCGAGAACGTCGTCGCCGGCAGCCTGAACCTGGCCGCACCGGTGACGATGCGGGTCGAGCGGCTCGGTGCCGACACCCGCTTCGAAGGCATCGTCGCACTGATGCGCAGCGCGCTGACCCAGCGCCCCGCGGCGGTGCAGGCTGCGGACCGGGTCGCGGTGCCGTTCCTGTGGGGCGTGCTGGTCCTGGCGGCAGCGGCGGCGGCGGTGTGGTCGGTGATCGACCCGTCGCGGGCGGTCTGGGTCGCGGTGTCGGTGCTGATCGTCACGTGCCCGTGTGCGCTGTCGCTGGCGGCGCCTTCGGCCTTGCTCGCGGCGGCGGGCGCGCTCGCGAGGCGCGGCATCCTGGTGCGCCGGCTCGACGCGCTCGAGTCGCTCGCCGGCATCGACACGCTGGTCTTCGACAAGACTGGCACGCTCACGCAGCAGCCGATGCGTCTCCAGGCGGTGCATCTGCTGCCCGCCGCGCGCTGTGCGGGGCTGGACGACGCGGACCTGATGCGCCTGGCCAGCACCCTGGCCGCGCAGTCCACCCACCCGCTCGCCCAGGCGCTGGCGCTCGAGGTCGATGCGGTCGACGGCACGACCTGGGTCGACGTCTGCGAGCAGGCGGGACTGGGCGTGCAGGGCCGTGGCCCCGACGGTTCGGTCGCCAGGCTGGGCGCGCGGGCCTGGGTCGATCCGAACGCTGCCGCGCGGCCGGCAGGCGGCGGAATGGAGGTCTGGTTCGGCGACGCGCGCGGCGCGCTGGCCTGCTTCGAGTTCGACGAGCGCCTGAAGCCCGACGCGGCCGCCACGCTCGCCGCGCTGCGCGCCGACGGGCTGCGGCTCCGGCTGCTGTCGGGCGACGCGCCCGAGCGCGTCCAGGCCGTCGCGGCGCCGCTGCGCATCGACGCCGTGCGCGGCGGCGTCACGCCCGAAGGCAAGCTGGCCGAGGTGGCTGCGTTGCAGTCCGAGGGGCGGCGCGTCGGCATGGTCGGAGATGGCCTCAACGACGCGCCGGTGATCGCGCGCGCCGACGTCTCGTTCGCGTTCGCGCAGGGCGCGGCGATCACGCAATCGGGTGCCGACTTCGTGCTGCTGTCGGGCCGCGTGGCCGACATCGCGCTGGCGCGTGACGTGGCGCGGCGCGCGATGCGCGTGCTGCGCCAGAACCTGGGTTGGGCCCTGACCTACAACGCGGTGTGCGTGCCGCTCGCGCTGCTCGGCTGGTTCCCGCCGTGGGCGGCGGGGCTCGGCATGGCGACGAGCTCGCTGTTCGTGGTGCTGAACGCCCTGCGCGTCGGCGGGCGCGGCTGACGCCATGGACATCCTGTTCCTGCTCGTCCCGATGTCGGTGCTGCTGGTCTTCGCGTTGCTGGCACTGTTCCGCTGGGCCCTGTCCTCGGGGCAGTTCGACGACCTGGAGCGTGAGGGCGAACGGATCTTCGAGGCCGCACCGTCGAAGCTTGACGCGGATCAAGGGCCCGGCTGAGCACTCGTTCGACACTCCTTCGAGCCGCCGTTGCGGCATCGAGGAGATGAGTGATGGCGAGTTCGGTTCCAACTGCGGCAGATTCGGCGGGGGCGGTGTATGACGACGGCGCGGTGCGCCTGTTCACGCTCGCCGCGGTCCTCTGGGGCGTGGTCGGCATGGCGGTCGGCGTGCTCATCGCCGCGCAGCTCACCTGGCCCGAACTCAACTTCGGCATCCCGTGGCTGAGCTACGGCCGGCTGCGGCCGCTGCACACCAACGCGGTCATCTTCGCGTTCGGCGGCTGCGCGCTGATGGCGAGCAGCTTCTACGTGGTGCAGCGCACCTCGCAGGTCTCGATCTTCCTGCCCAAGCTGGCGGCGTTCGTGTTCTGGGGCTGGCAGCTGGTGATCGTCGCCGCGGCCATCACGCTGCCGATGGGCTACACCCAGGGCAAGGAGTACGCCGAACTCGAGTGGCCGATCGACATCCTGATCACCATCGTGTGGGTCGCCTACGCGATCGTCTTTTTCGGCACGATAGGGCGCCGCAAGGTGCGCCACATCTACGTGGCGAACTGGTTCTTCGGCTCGTTCATCATCGCGGTGGCGCTGCTGCACATCGTCAACAGCATGGCGATCCCGGTCAGCCTGACCAAGAGCTACTCGGCCTACGCCGGCGTGCAGGACGCGATGGTCCAGTGGTGGTACGGCCACAACGCGGTCGGCTTCTTCCTGACCGCGGGCTTCCTCGGGATGATGTATTACTTCATCCCCAAGCAGGCGGGCCGGCCGGTGTACTCGTACCGCCTGTCGATCGTGCACTTCTGGGCGCTGATCTTCACCTACATGTGGGCCGGTCCGCACCACCTGCACTACACCGCGCTGCCCGACTGGGCGCAGTCGGTCGGCATGGTGTTCTCGCTGGTGCTGCTGGCGCCGAGCTGGGGCGGCATGATCAACGGCGTGATGACGCTGTCGGGCGCCTGGCACAAGCTGCGCGACGATCCGATCCTGAAGTTCCTGATCGTGGCGCTGTCGTTCTACGGCATGTCGACGTTCGAGGGCCCGATGATGTCGATCAAGACCGTCAACGCCCTGAGCCACTACACCGACTGGACCATCGGCCACGTGCATGCCGGGGCGCTCGGCTGGGTCGGGCTGATCTCGATCGGCACGCTTTACTACATGATCCCGCGCATGTTCGGCCAGACCCGCATGTACAGCGTGCGGGCGATCGAAATCCACTTCTGGATCAGTACCCTCGGCATCGTGCTCTACATCGCCGCGATGTGGATGGCCGGCGTGATGCAGGGCCTGATGTGGCGCGCGGTCAACACCGACGGCACGCTCGTGTACAGCTTCGTCGAGAGCGTCAAGGCCACGTTCCCGTTCTACCTCGTGCGGCTCGTCGGCGGCCTGCTGTACCTCAGCGGCATGGGCGTGATGGTGTGGAACACCATCAAGACCGCGCAGGCCGGGCGCTACTTGCCCGTGCGCATCCCGATGGGCCCGGCCGCCGTGCCGAGCGCCGCCTGAGTCCGGAGCCAAACCACCATGTCCAACGTCAATCCATCCACCGGCTTCTCGCACGAGAAGATCGAGACCAGCAACTTCCTGATGATCGTGCTGATCCTGCTGGTCGTCGCGGTCGGCGGCATCGTCGAGATCGTGCCGCTGTTCTTCCAGCGCTCGACCACCGAGCCGGTGCCGGGCCTCAAACCCTACACCTCGCTGCAACTCGCCGGGCGCGACATCTACACCCGCGAGGGTTGCTACAACTGCCACTCGCAGATGATCCGCACGCTGCGCGCCGAGGTGCTGCGCTACGGCCACTACTCGATGGCCGGCGAATTCGTCTACGACCACCCGTTCCAGTGGGGCAGCAAGCGCACGGGACCCGACCTGCACCGGGTCGGCGGCAAGTACAGCGACGAGTGGCATCGCCTGCACCTGGAGAACCCGCGTGACCTGGTGCCCGAGTCGAACATGCCCGCGTACCCCTGGCTCGTGCGCAACAAGCTCGACCCGACGGATGCCGCGCCCCGCATGACCGCGCTGCGACGCGTCGGCGTGCCGTACTCGGACGCCGAGATCGCCGCGGGCGGCGCCGAGCTGACCGGCAAGACCGAGCTCGATGCGCTGGTGGCCTACCTGCAGGTGCTCGGCACCGCTGTGAAGTGAGGATGAGGTGATGGACATCAATGCACTCCGGATCGTCGTGACGCTGCTGTCGTTCGCGGTCTTCATCGGCATCGTCGCGTGGGCCGTCGCGCGCCGCAACGCCGCCGCCTTCTCCGAGGCGGCGCAGTTGCCGTTCGCGGGCGAGGAGTCGCCGCGATGAGCGACTTCACCCACATCGGCTGGTCGATCTTCGTCGGCGCCGCCACCGTCATCGGCCTGCTGGGTTGCCTGTGGCTGCTGTTCGTGGCCTCCAAGCGCACGGTGATGGCGGCGGACAACAGCACCGGCCACGTCTTCGACGAAGACCTGGTCGAGATGAACAACCCGCTGCCGCGCTGGTGGATGTGGCTGTTCATCCTGACGGTGCTGTTCGCCTTCGTTTACGTGGCGCTGTTCCCGGGCCTCGGCAGCCTGCCAGGCAAGCTGGGCTGGACCAGCGACAACGAGGTCGCGGCCGAACAGAAGGCCGCCAACGCCGCGATGGCGCCGCTCTATGCGAGCCTGGCCGCGACGCCGGCCGAGCAGCTGCGCCGCGACCCGAAGGCGATGGCGATCGGCGAGCGCCTGTTCATCAACAACTGCGCCACCTGCCACGGCTCGGACGCCCACGGCAGCAAGGGCTTCCCGAACCTGACCGACGGCGACTGGCTGCATGGCGGCGCGCCCGCCAAGATCGAGGAGACGATCACCCAGGGGCGCGTCGGCATGATGCCGCCGATGGCGGCGGCGGTGGGCACCGCGCAGGACGTCCGCAACGTGGCGCACTACGTGCTGAGCCTGTCGAAAAGCGCGCACAACCCGATCTATGCCGCCGCCGGCCAGCCCAAGTTCGCGGTCTGCGCGGCCTGCCACGGGGCCGACGGCAAGGGCAACACCGCCATCGGCGCCCCCAACCTGACCGACAAGATCTGGCTGCACGGCTGGGGCGAGGACGCGATCGTCGCGATGGTCAACAACGGCAAGACCAACACCATGCCGGCGCAGGCCGGGCACCTGACGCCGGAGCAGATTCACGTGCTGGCGTCTTACGTGTGGAGCCTGTCGCAGCCGGGTTCGCCCACGACGCCGTGAGTTCCGTGTCGAAGCGGGTCATCCCGATCGTCGCGTCGGCGCCTTCGCCGGCGGAGATGGTGTCGCTGTACCAGAGCGAAGCGAAGATCCAGTCGCGCTCGGTCACCGGCTGGTTCGCCGGCTGGCGCTGGGCCCTGGTGTGGGTCACGCAACTGGTGTTCTACGGTCTGCCGTGGCTCGAATGGGGCGGGCGCCAGGCGGTGCTGTTCGACCTGGGCGCCCGCCGCTTCTACATCTTCGGGCTCGTGCTGTACCCGCAGGACTTCATCTACCTGTCCGGGCTGCTGATCCTCTCGGCGTTCTCGCTGTTCCTGTTCACCGCGGTGGCCGGGCGCCTGTGGTGCGGCTTCGCCTGCCCGCAGACCGTCTACACCGAGATCTTCATGTGGGTCGAGCGCCGCTTCGAGGGCGACCGCCAGGCGCGCATCAAGCTCGATGCCGCGCCGTGGAGCACCGGCAAGCTGCTGCGCCGCGGCGGCAAGCAGTTGATGTGGATCGGGATCGGGCTGTGGACCGGCTTCACCTTCGTCGCCTACTTCACGCCCGCGCATGAGCTCTTCGCCGGCGCCATGGCGCTCACGCTCGGCCCGTGGGAGTGGTTCTGGACCCTGTTCTACGGCTTCGCGACCTACGGCAACGCGGGCTACATGCGCGAGCAGGTCTGCAAGTACATGTGCCCGTACGCGCGTTTCCAGAGCGCGATGTTCGACCGGGACACGCTGATCATCAGCTACGACACCGCCCGCGGCGAGCCGCGCGGCTCGCGTGCCCGCGGCGTCGCACCGGCCTCGGTCGGCAAGGGCGATTGCATCAATTGCACGCTGTGCGTGCAGGTCTGCCCGACCGGCATCGACATCCGCGACGGCCTGCAGTACGAGTGCATCGGCTGCACCGCCTGCATCGACGTGTGCAACGGCGTGATGGACAAGATGGGCTACCCGCGCGGCCTGATCCGCTACGCCACGCAGAACGGCATGCAGGGCGGCTGGAGTGCCGCGCGCATGTGGAAGCGCGTGTTCCGGCCGCGGGTGCTCATCTACAGCGGTGTGTTGCTGGCGATCGCGGTCGCGTTCGTGGCGAGCCTGGCGATGCGCGCGCCGTTCCGGGCCGACGTGGTGCGCGACCGCGGTGCGCTCGCGCGCATGGTCGACGACGGGCGGATCGAGAACGTCTACCGCATCCAGCTGATGAACGCGAGCGAATCGCCCCAGCGCTTCCGCATCGTGGTGGACGGCCTGCCGCAGGCGGCCGTGACGATCCGCGGGCCGGTCGAGCTCGGCCCGACGCAGGCACGGTGGGTCCCGGTCGCGGTGCAGATCCCGCCGGAGGTCGCGCAGCAGCTGGGGGCGGGCGCCCACCCGATGCACTTCCGCATTGCGTTGCAGGACGGCCCCGACGCACCGGTGCGTGCGGAGCGGTCGGAAAAATCCACCTTCGTGGTACCACGCTGAAAAGGAACGATGACGCCATGAACGCAATCCTGATTCCCCCGCCCGCAGTGCCCTGGTGGCGCGTCGGCGTGATGTGGCTGTTCGTGGGCGGGCTCGGCACCGTCGTGGTCGCCAGCCTGGCGCTCGTCGGCACGGCGGTCCGCGGCGCGGATCCGGTGATGCAGCAGGTCGCCGCACGCGTGGCGCCGTCCGACCCGGCCGCGGCACCGGCCCTGGTCGGGCGCAACCACGCCGCCTCGCCGCTGCGGCCCCGTCCCGCGCCATGAGCCGACGCGCGCTGCAGATCCTGTGGCCGGCGTTCGCCGTCGCCGCGGTGCTCGAGATGCTCGTGTTCGCGGTGGTCGATCCGGGCGAACTGCATTGGTTCGGCGGCGCGTCGATCGACTGGTCGCAGCAGGCGATCTACACCTTCACCTTCCTGGTGTTCTGGGGGGCGATCTCGACCGCGGGCGCGCTGACGGCGCTGCTCACGATCGAGGCCGACGGCCCCGCCCGCGCTTCCGCGACCGAGGGCGAGTGATCGCCCCGCCTCAGGCCGTGGCGCCCAGCCCGATCGGCGCGGGGACGGCGTTGACGATGCGGGTGAACATCGCGCGGTAGTCGGCCTCCGGCGCGTGGCCGGTGAGCGGGTCACGGTTGGCGGCGAAGGCCTCGTCGAGTTCGGCCCAGTCGGCGTCCGTCAGCGTGCGCCTGGCGAGCGGCAGGATCTCCTGCTCCTCCACGCCCATGTGCGCGAGGTAGAACTCGACATAGCGCTGCGCGTCACGCTCGAACGCCTCGCGCCGCGATTCGCCGAGCATCTCGAACGCCAGCAGGGCATGCTCGAGATCGCGGATGCGGCGCTCGCCGCAGGCGTGGTCGGCATCGAGCCGGTCCAGCAGCTCGCGCGCCAGCGGCGTGCGGGCCCGCAGCTTCGGGAACAGCAGCTGCGACTCGAGGCGGTGGTGGCGCTGTTCCGGAAATTCGTCGACATAGAACAGCATCGCGCGCAGCGCCGCGAAGTCCGGGAGCGTGCCGCGCCGGCGGTGTTCGGCCAGCAGCAACGGGATCGAGCGCAGCATCGCGGCCAGCGCGGCGTGCTCTTCACGGATGATGCGCAGGGTGGGGTGTGGCATGGGACCTCGCGAGTAGGGGAAGGACTGTCCGCAGCGCATGCGCCGACCGGGCCGGTCCATTGTTCTGCCGGCGCGCGCGGCCGCGCTTGATGTCGGTCAAGCCCCGGGCGCTCGGCAGCGCCGACGATCAGCTCCTCGACACACCACGCCGGAGAAGCCTTCATGAAGATCCTCTTGCCCGTGGACGGCAGCGACTACACCAAGCGCATGCTCGCCCACCTCGCCGCCCACGAGGAACTGCTGGGCGCCAGCCACGAGTACATCGCGTTCGTCGCGGTCCCGCCGATCCCGTCGCACGCCTCACGCTTCCTCGACCATGCTTCGCTGAACGCCTGGTACGACGAGCGTGCCGAGGAGGTGTTCAAGCCGATCCGCGCGTTTGCCGCCCAGCAGCACTGGAACCTGCGCACCGCGCACCGCTGCGGTCACCCGGCCGAGGCCATCACCGACTTTGCGGCCGAGGAGAAGGTCGACCTGATCGTGATGGGCACGCACGGCCAGTCGGCCCTGGCCAACATGGTGCTGGGCTCGGTCGCGACCGGCGTGCTCGCCCGCTGCAAGCTGCCGGTCCTGCTGCTGCGCTGAGCGCCCGGCGCGCTCAGCAGGACGTGCTGTTGACGAGCTGGCGCAGGGCCGCCTCGTCGAGCACGCGCAACTGGCGCTGCCGCACTTCGAGCACGCCGTCGTCCTGGAACTTGGAGAAGGTGCGGCTGACGGTCTCGAGCTTCAGCCCCAGGTAGCTGCCGATCTCCTCGCGCGTCATGCGCAGCACCAGCGCGGTCGGCGAGAAGCCGCGTGCCTGCAGCCGCTGCGTGAGGTTGAGCAGGAAGGCGGCGAGCCGCTCTTCGGCGCGCATGCTGCCGAGCAACAGCATCACGCCGTGCTCGCGCACGATCTCGCGGCTCATCACCTTGTGCAGCTGGCGCTGCAGGTCGCCGAACTGGCGCGACAGCGATTCGAGCTGGCCGAACGGCAGCACGCAGACCTGCGAGTCCTCGAGCGCGACGGCGTCGCAGGTGTGGCGCTCGCTGCCGATGCCGTCGAAGCCGAGCAGTTCGCCGGCCATCTGGAAGCCCGTGACCTGGTCGCGGCCGTCCTCCGCGGCGACGCGGGTCTTGAAGAAGCCGGTGCGCACCGCGTACAGCGATCGAAACGCCTCGCCGGCGCCGTAGAGCACCTCGCCGCGCTTGACGGTGCGGCGCGTCTCGACGAGGGCGTCGAGGCGGTCCATGTCGTTCGGCGCCAGGCCGACCGGCAGACACAACTCGCGAAGATTGCAGCTGGAGCAGGCGACCTTCAGGGTCGCCGCCCGGATCGGCACGACTTTGCTGCTGATGCGGCGTTCCGCGGGATCGTCGAGCGGTTCGGCAGGGATGGGCGTGGGCATGCGCCGCAGTGTGCCCGCGGCCCCGGGGTGCTTGTTTGATCGCCGTCAAGGCCCGGATCGCGCTGCAGCGGCACAGTGACCGACCATGGATACCGCCACCCTCGCGGACAGCCCGGTCGTCTCGGCGGAGCTGCTGCGCCGCCTCGACCAGCCCGGCCCGCGTTACACCTCCTACCCGACCGCCGACCGCTTCATCGAAGCGTTCGGTCCCGCGGACTACGAACGCGCGCTGAACTCGCGCATGCAGGGCGCGGTACGCAACGCCGGCGTCGCGCCGCTGTCCCTGTACGTGCACATCCCGTTCTGCGAATCGCTGTGCTACTACTGCGCCTGCAACAAGATCATCACGAAGCACCACGAACGCGCAGCGCCGTACCTGAAGGCGCTCGAGGCCGAGATCGGCCTGCACGCGGTCGAGCTCGGGCTGCATCAGCCGGTGTCGCAACTGCACCTGGGCGGCGGGTCGCCGACCTTCCTGAGCGACCAGGAACTGTCCGGTCTGATGGCGATGCTGCGCCGCACCTTCGCGATTTCCGCCAGCGCGGAGATCTCGATCGAAGTCGACCCGCGCACCGCCGACCCGCAGCGCCTGCGTCACCTCGCAGCGCTCGGCTTCAATCGCCTGAGCCTCGGCGTGCAGGACTTCGACCCCGCGGTGCAGGCCGCGGTGCACCGCGTGCAGAGCTTCGACAGCGTGCGCCGGTTGCTCGAGTCGGCCCGGGCGCTGAACTTCCGTTCGACCAACGTCGACCTGATCTACGGCCTGCCGCGCCAGACGCCCGCCTCGTTCGCGCGCACGATCGACCAGGTCTGCGCGCTGCGCCCGGACCGGATCGCGCTGTATGCCTACGCGCACCTGCCGCAGCGCTTCAAGGCGCAGCGCCGGATCGACATCGCCGCGCTGCCGCCCGCACCCGACAAGATCGCGATGCTGGCGCAGGCGATCGAGGGCTTCGGCGCCGCCGGCTATGTCTACATCGGCATGGACCATTTCGCATTGCCGGACGACCCGCTCGCAGTGGCCAGGCGCCAGGGCCGGCTGCACCGCAACTTCCAGGGCTACAGCACCCAGCCCGACTGCGACCTGATCGGCCTGGGCGTGTCGGCGATCGGCAAGATCGGCGCCACCTACAGCCAGAACGCGAAAACGCTGGAGGAATACCAGGACGCGCTGGCACAGCACACCTTCCCGGTCGTGCGGGGTCTGGCGCTGAGCCGCGACGACCTGCTGCGCCGCGCGGTGATCATGGCGCTCATGTGCCAGGGCCGGGTGGAGTTCGAGTCGATCTCGCTGTCGCACCTGGTCGACTTCCGCCGCACCTTCGCGGCCGAACTGGCGGCGCTGCAGCCGCTCCAGGCCGAAGGGCTGGTCACGATCGACGCCGATGCGATCGACGTGACGCCGCTGGGCTGGTATTTCGTGCGCAGCATCGCGATGGTGTTCGACCGGCACCTGCAGGCCGACCGTGCCCGCGACCATTATTCCCGCGTGATCTGATGGCCGACGCCGCGCTCGCCGCCACCGCGCTGCTGATGGGACTGGCCGGCGGTCCGCACTGCGCCGCGATGTGCGGTGCGGCGCAGACGGGGCTCACCGCGCCGGGCGGCCCGCGGGCCGTGGTCGCGCTGCAGCTCGGCCGTGTGGCGGGCTACGCCGCCGCCGGCGCGCTGGTGGCGGCGAGTGTCTCGGCCCTGGCCGGCTGGGGCAGCGCCGCGCCGGTGCTGCGTCCGCTCTGGAGCCTGCTGCACGTGGCCGCCATCGCGCTCGGCGGCTGGCTGCTGTGGCAGGGGCGCGCGCCGGTCTGGCTCGCGCAGCTCGGCACCCGCGCCCGCGACGCCGGCCCGCCCGGCACGGTGCGTTTCCACCCGCGCGGCGCGACGGGCTTGCCGTGGCGTCCGGCGATGGCCGGCGCCTGTTGGGCGGCGATGCCGTGCGGGCTGCTGCAATCGGCGTTGATCGTCGCGGCGCTCGCGACCGGGCCGTTGCAGGGCGCAGGCGTGATGGCCGCGTTCGGCCTCGCGTCGGCGGCCAGCCTGGCGCTGGTGCCGTGGGTCTGGCGGCGGCTCGCGCTCCGGCGCGGCGCGCTGATCCGGCCGACCTTCGCGGTGCGCCTGGCGGGTGCGTTGCTGGTGGGCAGCTCGGTGTTCGCGCTGGCACACGGCCTGGCCGACGAGATCGACCGCGCGATCTGCGCGACGCTCAGCCCGGCATGAACGCGCCGTCCAGGCCTTTCGGCACGCGCTCGAACAACGCGGCGGCCGGAACGGGCGGCTCGAGGTCGAACACCTCGTCGAGCACGCGCGCCAGGTCGGCCGCGTCCGCGAGGCGCCGCACCTGCGTCGCTCCGTCGTGCATGCGCAGCGTCAGCTTGTCGTTGAGCAGGCTGGCGCGGCACGCGGCGGTCAGCCGCTCGAGCCGCAGGTTGTGGCAGAAGACCGAGCTGGGATGCGTGCCGGTGAACCAGTTCAAGGGCTCGTAGTCGACCGGCAGGTGCGGTTCGCGCGTGAACCGGTAGACCGGCGTCCAGCCGGCGGGCAGCTCCGCCTCGAGGGTGAAGGTCTCGCCGTCCTGCGCGATGCGTTCGGTGCCGCCCGGGGTGCGCTGCACCAGCCCGGGCACGAAGCGCAGCGGTGCGCCGAGCAGGTGGCCGCCGAAGCCGACATCGGCGAGGAAGGCGTCCTGCGGCGCAGCGGGCAGCGTCACGGTCAGCAGCATGTGGCTGCGCGCGCGGACCGCGGCACCGGGCGCCGCCATCCAGACCACGCGCGCCGCGAGCGACGTGACCGCGAAGCCGAACTCGATCAGCGCCAGCCGCAGCAGCGCGTTCTGCTCGTAGCAGTAGCCGCCGCGCCGGCGTGCGACCAGCTTGGCCTGCAGCGCCGCCGGCGCCAGCAGCGGGGCGCGGCCGAGGAACGCGTCGAGGTTCTCGAACGGAATCGCGGCCGTGTGGGCCGCGCAGACGGCGTTCAGCGCGGCGAGGGTGGGCTCGCGGGGGCCGGTGTAGGCGATGCGGTGGCAGTAGGCGTCGAGGTCGATCATCGGAGCGCGTCGTCGAGGTTCGTCAGGCCCGTGACGATACGCCCCGGGCCGAGCGAACCCTCGAAGCCCGAGCGCCGCATCAGCGACCGCGGCTGCTCGTTGACGTTCGCCAGCACCAGCACGATGCCGCGACGCTCGAGCGTGCGCTGCAGCTGCTGCAGCGCGTCGATGCCCGACGCGTCGACCAGCACCAGCCGGCTCGCCTCCAGCACCAGCCCGCGGGTGCCGGGCGGCAGCAACGCCGGCAGGCTCTCGATGCCGCCGACCGCGCCGAAGAACAGCGAACCGTAGAGCGCGCGCACCTGAACGCCCTCGGGCAGGGTCTCGCCCGGAGCGGTCACGTGCGGCAGCACGCTGAACAGCATGCTCATGCGGTAGATGAAGAACACGCAGGCCAGCACCAGGCCGACCTCGACCGCGACGGTCAGGTCGAAGATCACCGTCAGCGCGAACGTGCCGACCAGGATCAGGCGGTACGACGTGCTGAAGTGGCGCAGCCGCGCGAACTCGTGCCACTCGCCCATGTTCCAGGCGACGAACAGCAGGATGCCGGCCAGCACCGCAAGCGGCACCGCCGAGGCCAGCGGCGCCGCCACCAGCACGACGACCAGGATCACCAGCGCATGGACGATCCCGGCGACCGGGCTGGTCGCGCCGGCGCGCACGTTGGTCACAGTGCGCGCGATCGTGCCGGTCGCCGGGATGCCGCCGAAGAACGGCGTGACGAAGTTGGCCACGCCTTGCGCCATCAGTTCCTGGTTCGGGTCGTGGCGCGGGTGGTCGATCAGGTTGTCGGCGACGCGCGCGCAAAGCAGCGACTCGACCGCGCCGAGCAGCGCGATGGTCAGCGTCGGGATGAACAGCTGCTTGGCCGTCTCCCACGTGAAGTCGGGCAGCGCGAAGTGAGGCAGCGCGGCGGGGATGCCGCCGAAGCGTGTGCCGATCGTCTCGACCGGCAGGTCCAGCACGGCCGCCAGTGCACTGAGCGACACCAGCGCCACGATCGGCCCGGGCGTGCGCGCCGCGACCCGCAGCGGCGCGCCGGCCACGTGCGGGGCCAGCGACAGCCGCTTCAGCGATCCCCCGGCCGAAAATCCGCGCGTCCACACGAACAGGCCGACGACACAGGCGGCGCCGAGCGCGAACGCATACGGGTTGAAGCTGCCCAGGTGCTGCGCCAGCGTGTGCACCAGCGCGAAGAAGTCGCCCGGGAGCTTGCCGGCGATCGTCAGCCCGAGCAGGTCGCGCAGCTGCGAGATCGCGATCAGCACCGCGATGCCGTTGGTGAAGCCGATGACGATCGGCACCGGCACATAGCGCACCAGCGCCCCGAGCCTGAACAGGCCGAGCACGAACATCAGCACGCCGGCGAGCGAGGTGGCGATCAGCAGGTTCGCCAGGCCGTAGCGCTCGACGATGCCGTAGACGATGACGATGAACGCGCCGGCCGGCCCGCCGATCTGCACCTGCGAGCCGCCGAGCGCGGAGATCAGCAGGCCGGCGATGATCGCGGTGAACAGGCCCTGTTCGGGCTTGACGCCCGAGGCGATCGCGAACGCCATCGCCAGCGGCAGCGCGACCACGGCCACGGTGACACCCGCGCCGGCATCGGCGGCGAAGCGCGACGCGTCGTAGCCCTGCAGCGCATCGAGCAGGCGCGGCCGGAACCGATGCAGGGACTGGGCGAAGCGGGGCAGGGCCATACGGTGTCGGCCCAGTCTGGCACGGCGACTTGCGCCGGCCTTGATCTGCGTCAGTTCGGCAGGCGCGTCTTCGCTTCGCGGGCGAGCTTGGCGCGACAGGTCGCGCGGTCCTGCGGATCCTGCTGCGCCTCGCAGCGGGCCGCGCTGTCGTCGACCGAGCCGGCGGTCGGCGGCGGCGTCGTGCCGCGGCGCACGCGCGGCTCGGGCTTGGCCGGCGGCGGGTTCTTGCCGAACGGGATCGTCAGCTGCGGCGTGACGGGCCGCTCGGGGCTCAGGTCGCCGGGCGCCGTCGCGCGCTTGCCGGTCTCGGCCGGCGTGCGCAGGCGTGGGCCGAGCGGGCCGGACGCCGGCGCGCGGGGCCCCGAGGCGGCGCTGGGCGGCAGGTCCGGCAGCGGGGCGGGCGCCGACGCGGGGGACTGCGCCATTGCCGACGCACCGGCCCAGGTGGCGACCACGAGGGCACGGCGGAGCAAGGTCATGGGTGTGGTCATCGATCGTCCTTGCACGGCGCAGCGCCGTGTGACGGGATGATGCGCCGCCCGCGTGCGGCGTGCCGTAGGACGACCCGCTGTCGGGAGATCGGCGCCCGGCCGCTCAGAGGCGCCGTGCGTCGGCCGGCAGCGTGACCCCGGCCGCCTCGAGCGCGCGCGCGACGTCACCGCGGCTGAGTGGCTTGATCAGCGGCATCGCGATTCCGGCGAGCGCGGCGCGCACCCGGTCCGCCGGATCGAGCTCCTCCGCGACCATCAGCACCGCCGGACCGGCGTGCCCGGGCGGGCCCGGCAACTCGCGGGCTTGTGCGAGCAGTGCGACGCCGGCGTCGTCGAGCTCGATGTCGAGGAAGATCGCCGCGAACGGGTGGTCGTTCATCAGTTCGGCCGCCGCGTCGATCTCGCCGACGCTGCGCGCCACGAAACCGAACTTCTCGAGCAGGCGGCACAGGTGCGCGGCGTCGATCTCGTCGTCGTCGAACACCAGCACGTCGCGCAGCGGATCGCCGGGCGGCATGGCGGCACGCGCGCTGGCGAGCCGGGCCCGGCGCGCGGCGGCGCGGGCGGCCGCACGTGCCGCCCTGCGCAAGGCCGCGTTCGAAGCGGCCTCGTCCGGCGGCGGCGCAGCCGGCGTAGCCGGCGCTGCGGGGGCCGGCACGATGTCGATCTCGATGTCCAGGACCTCGTCGTCCAGCACCGGCAAATCGCTGACCGGCAACTCGCTGACGATCGGGTCCGGCAGTTCCTCGGCCCGGCGCTGCGCCACGGTCCGCCGCGCGGTCAGCTGGTCGAGCGTGCGCAGGATCCGGCGCGGATCGATCGGCCGCGGCAGGTGCGAGGCTGCGCCGTCGGGCGCGTCGCCGCCGACGAACACCGATTGCGCGACCCGGCCCGACAGCACGACGCCCTTGACGGCAGGTTGGGAATCGGCATCGACCACCGCGAAATCGGCGTCCGACAGCGCATCGACCAGGTCGTAGGTCGATTCATGGAATTCGTCCGGGTGCTGGAACGAAAACTGCATGGCCCGGTGCTCGAATTCGCTGAATCCGCAGAGGGCGATCCGGTATCTCATGGGCGGCAGGGGGCTCCGGTCTCGAAAAAGGGACGGCTGGCAGGACACGCGACGCAGTCCAGGCAGGCAGGATACGCAATGTAGCGGGCGAATGTCATCCCCGGCGCTTCATCACCAAGGAGTTCGGATGTTCTACGGATTGACCTGGCTCGGCACGATCCACACCGCGATCAGCCTGATCGCAGTCGCCGCGGGCCTCGTGGCGCTGTGGCGCTGGCGCGAGATCACGCTCGACCAGGGCGTGGGCAAGCTCTACGTGGTGACCACGTTGCTCACCTGCCTGACCGGCTTCGGCATCTTCCAGCACGGCGGCTTCGGCAAGCCGCACGTGCTCGGCATCGTCACGCTGGTGGTGCTGGCGCTCGCCTGGGCCGCCGGCCGCGGCGCATTCGGGCGCTGGTCGCGGATCGTCGAGGTCGTGAGCTACTCGGCGACCTTCCTGTTCCACGGGATCCCGGCCATCACCGAGACGACCACGCGGCTGCCGCTCGGTGCACCGCTGCTGCCCAACGCCGAGGCGCCGGAGCTGGTGAAGGCGACCGGCGTGCTGGTGCTGCTGTTCCTGATCGGCGCGACGCTGCAGGTGCGGCGGCTGCGCAAGGCTGCCGCCTAGTCGGCGCCCGGGTCGGCGCGCGGCGTGCGCGCCAACAGCGCGTCGTAGACCTCCTGGATCGAGCGCAGTCCGAGCGCCTCCTCGAGTGTCTGATAGCGCTGCTCGATCAGCGGGATCAGCTTCTGCGCGGTGCGCCGGCTGCGTGGCGTCAGCGACACCTTGACGCGGCGCTGGTCGTGCGCCATGCGCTCGCGCGTCACGAGGCCGGTCTCTTCCATGCGCGCCAGCACGCCGACGATGCTGGGGCTGGAGATCGAGCACGCCTCGCACAGCTGGCGCGGCTCGAGCGGGCCCTGCTCGACGATTTCGCGCAGGATGCGCCACTGCTGCTCGGTCAGGCCCTGTTCGGCCAGCAGCGGGCGGAAATGCGCCATCAGGGTCTCGCGCGCGCGCAGCAGCAGGTGGGGCAGATTGCGGTGACGCAGCGCGGCGGCAGGCATGGCAGGCGGTTGTTTGCTCACATCGCAGTGTAAATCGGGTTGTCCCGGCGCACCCATCCCGGGAAACTACCGAGACGCGCCGCCTCGACCGATCTTGCAATACTAATGTGTGAGTGATTAAACTGCGCAGATGCTTCCGCTCCCGCACCGCGGCACCGTCTATGGCACGCTGCTGAACCACGCCGACGCGCTCGCCGCGCTCGGCGACGCCGTCCACGCGCCGCCGTACAAGGCGCCACCGCAGGCACCGGTGCTCTACATCAAGCCGCGCAACACCTGGGTGGCGGATGGCGATGCGATCGTCGTGCCGGCCGGCGTCGAGGCGCTCGAGATCGGCGCCACGTTCGGGCTGGTGATCGGCCGCGCCGCCTGCCGGGTCGGCGAGGGCGAGGCGTTGCAGTTCGTCGCGGGCGCGGTGATCGTCAACGACGTGAGCGTGCCGCATGCGTCGTACTACCGGCCCTCGCTGCGCTTCAAGGCGCGCGACACGTTCTGCCCGATCGGCGCGATGGTGCCGCTCGCGGACCTGGGCGCGCTCGACGCGCTGGCCATCACGGTCGAGATCGATGGCGAGGTGGTCCACCGCGCCGGCACCGCCGGGCTGATCCGGCCGGTCGCGCGGCTGCTCGCGGAGGTCAGCGCGTTCATCACGCTCGCGCCGGGCGATGTCCTGTCGGTCGGCGTCGCCGCCGGCGCGCCGCGCGCCCGGGCCGGCCAGCGCGTGCGCATCGCGATCGACGGACTCGGCACGTTGACCAATCCGCTGGTCGCCGAAGGAGCGACGGCATGACGCGCACGGCCCGCGTCGCATTCGACGGCGCCATTCATCGCGCCGCGCCGCACGCCGATGGCCTGCGCCTGGCCGACGGGCGCGTGCTCGCCGAGGACCGCGTCGTCTGGCTGCCGCCGTTCGAGCCCGGCACGATCATCGCGCTCGGCATCAACTACGCGGACCACGCGAAGGAGCTCGCGAAGGAGCTGACGCAGACCGCGCAGGACGAGCCGCTGGCGTTCCTGAAGGCGCCGAACACGCTGATCGGCCACCGCGGCACGACGCGCCGCCCGCGCGACGCGACCTTCATGCACTACGAATGCGAGCTCGCGGTCGTGATCGGCGCGGTCGCGAAGAACGTGAAGCGCGCGGACGCGATGCGCGTCGTCGCCGGCTACACCGTCGCGAACGACTACGCCGTGCGCGACTACCTCGAGAACTGGTACCGGCCCAACCTGCGCGTGAAGAACCGCGACGGCTGCACGGCGATCGGCCCGTGGCTGGTCGATGCGGCCGACGTGCCCGACCCGCATGCGCTCGATCTGCGCACGTCGGTCAACGGCACGGTCAGGCAGCGCGGCAATACCCGCGACCTGATCAACGACGTGCCGGCGCTGATCGAGTACCTCAGCAGCTTCATGACGCTCGGGCCCGGCGACGTGATCCTGACCGGCACGCCCGAGGGCGTCGTCAACGTCAACCCGGGCGACGAGGTCGTCTGCGAGATCGACGGCATCGGCCGGCTCGTGAACAGCATCGTGGAAGGTGAATGACATGCGCATCCAGCATCTGATCGACGGCCGCAGCGTCGAAGGCCGCGACTACTTCGAGACCGTGAACCCGGCCACCCAGGAGGTGCTCGCCGAGGTCGCGTCGGGCGGCGCCGCGGAGATCGACGCCGCCGTCGCCGCCGCGAAGGCCGCGTTTCCGAAGTGGGCCGCCACGCCGGCCGCAGAGCGCGCGAAGATGATGGTGCGGCTCGGCGACCTGATCAGGCAGCACGTGCCCGAGATCGCCGAGCTCGAGACCCGCGATACGGGCCAGACGATCTCGCAGACCGGCAAGCAGCTGGTGCCGCGCGCGGCCGACAACTTCTACTACTTCGCCGAGATGTGCACCCGGGTCGACGGGCACACCTACCCGACGCCCACGCACCTGAACTACACGCTGTTCCATCCGGTCGGCGTGTGCGCGTTGATTTCGCCCTGGAACGTGCCGTTCATGACCGGTACCTGGAAGCTCGCGCCGTGCCTCGCGTTCGGCAACACCGCGGTGCTGAAGATGAGCGAACTCTCGCCGCTCAGCATCTCGCGCTTCGGCGAGTTGGCGACCGAGGCCGGGCTGCCGAAGGGCGTGCTGAACATCGTCCACGGTTTCGGCCGGGAAGCCGGGGAGCCGCTGTGCGCACATCCCGACGTGCGCGCGATCTCGTTCACCGGCTCCACGGCCACCGGCCAGCGCATCGTCAGGAACGCCGGGCTGAAGAAGTTCAGCATGGAACTCGGCGGCAAGAGTCCGTTCGTCGTGTTCGACGATGCCGATGTGGACCGCGCGCTCGACGCCGCGCTGTTCATGATCTTCTCCAACAACGGCGAGCGCTGCACCGCCGGTTCGCGCATCCTGGTGCACAAGCGCCTCTACGCCGACTTCGCGCAGCGCTTCGCGGCACGGGCCGCGCGCATCTCCGTCGGCGATCCGCTGAACGATGCCACGCTGATCGGGCCGATGATCAGTCCGGCGCACCTGGCCAAGGTGCGCAGCTACATCGAACTCGGCCCGAAGGAGGGCGCGACGATCCTGACCGGCGGGCTCGAGGCGCCCGACCTGCCCGAGGCGCTGCGCCGCGGCAACTTCGTGCGCCCGACCGTGTTCGCCGACGTGCGCAACGACATGCGCATCGCCCAGGAGGAGATCTTCGGCCCGGTCGCGTGCCTGATCCCTTTCGACGACGAAGCCGACGCGATCCGCCAGGCCAACGACATCCCGTACGGCCTGTCGAGCTACGTCTGGACCGAGAACGTGGGCCGGGCCCACCGGGTGGCCGCGGCGATCGAGGCCGGCATGTGCTTCGTCAACAGCCAGAACGTGCGCGACTTGCGCCAGCCGTTCGGCGGCACCAAGGCCAGCGGCACCGGGCGCGAAGGCGGCACGTGGAGCTACGAGGTGTTCCTCGAGCCGAAGAACGTCGCCGTGTCGTTCGGCGCGCACCACATTCCGCATTGGGGGGCGTGACGTGTCGCTCTACGGCCTGCAGAAGTTCCTCTACCACCTGAACCGCGAGCCGCGCGTGCAGCAGCGTTTTCGCGACGAGCCGGCCGCACTGCTGGCCGAGTACCCGCTCGACGCCGAGGAGCGCGGCGCGATCGAGCGCGGCGACATCGGCCTGATCTACGTGCTCGGCGCGAACGGCCAGCTGCTGATGCACTACGCCGCCTTCCTCGGCATGCCATGGCCCGACTACCTGCAGGCGATGCGGGACGGTGTCGCCCGGCACGGCCCGGTGCGCGCCGGCGTCTACACGATGACGACCGGCATGGACGAGAAGGTCGCGGGAGTATGACGCCATGAGCCTCGTCTTCGCCGCCGTCTGCAGCCACGCGCCCGGCATCACCGGCCGCGCCCACCTCGCCGACCCCGACACCAAGGATGCGTTCCACGCCGCCTTCTACGGACTCGGCCGCGAGCTGCGGGCTGCGCGGCCCGACGCGGTGATCGTCGTCGGCGCCGAGCACTTCGGCAACTTCTTCATGAACAACATGCCGGCGTTCGCCATCGGCATGGCCGACGAGTACGAGGGCCCGATCGAGGACCCGACCTGGCTCGGCATCGAACGCACCAGCGTGCCGGGCAACGCGGCCCTGTCGCGCCGGATCATCACCGAGGTGATGCAGACGGTCGACGTCGCGTTCGCCGAGGAATGGAAGTTCGACCACGCGATCGCCGTGCCGCTGCACTTCCTGACACCTCACTACGACATCCCGGTGATCCCCGCCAACATCAACTGCCAGGGCCCGCCGCTGACGCCGCTGCACCGCGCCTGGGCCTTCGGCGAGGCGCTGCGGCGCGCGGCCGACAGCGTGCCCGAGCGGATCGCGATCGTCGGCACCGGCGGCATCAGCCACTGGCCGGCCACGCCCGATTCCGGCAAGGTCAACGAGGCCTGGGACCGCGAGTTCCTGGACCGCTGGTCGCGCAACGACAAGACCGCGCTGCTGTCCTATACCGACGCCGCCTGTTACCGTGACGGCGGGCAGGGCGCGTTCGAGATCCGCACCTTCATCGCCGTCGCGGCCGCGGCGGGTGGTGCGGGCACGGTGCGGTACGTGCAACCGATCCCGATCTTCGCGGTGAGTTGCACCGTGGGCACGATGGAGGTGGCCTGATGCCGCACCTGACGATTCTCTACAGCGACAACCTCGACGCGCAGGCCAACATGAACGCGCTGTGCCGGACGCTGGCCGACACGATGATCGCGCAGGTCGACGAGGCCGGCGCGCCGGTGTTCCCGATCGGCGGCACGCGCGTGCTCGCGTACCCGGCGCCGCGCTACGCGATCGCCGACGGCCAGTCCGACTACGCGTTCGCGTACCTGAACCTGCGCATGAAGCGCGGCCGCAGCGAGGCGACGCAGCAGCGCATCGGAAGCGCGCTGCTGGAGGCGGCGCGATCGTTCTTCGAGCCGATCCAGGCGCGGCGGCTGGTCGGCGTGACGCTGCAGATCGATGTCGGCGACGAGGTGTTCGACGCCAAGCTCAGCAACCTGCACCCGCTGTTCGAGAAGAAGAAGGACTGACCCCCCGATGCTGCCGCAAGACACGATCGCCGCGCTCGCCCTCGAGCTGCAGGCGGCGCGCAGGAACCGCGTCGCGCTGCGCCACTTCTCGGCGCGCTTCCCCGGCATGACGCTGGACGACGGCTATGCGATCCAGCGTGCCTGGGTGGCGCTGGAGATCGCCGATGGCAGGCGCGTCCAGGGCCGCAAGATCGGGCTGACCTCGCGGGCGATGCAGCTGTCGAGCCAGATCGACGAGCCCGATTTCGCGCCGCTGATGGACGACATGTTCTTCGCGCCCGGCGACATCCCGGCCGACCGCTTCATCGCGCCGCGGGTGGAGGTCGAGCTCGCGTTCATCCTCGGCCGGCCCTTGCGCGGCCCGGGCGTGACGCAGGCCGACGTGCTCGCGGCCACCGAGCTCGTGACGCCGGCGATCGAGATCATCGACGCGCGCATCGAGCAGTTCGACCGCGACACCAAGGTGCCGCGCAAGGTCTTCGACACGATCAGCGACTTCGCCGCCAACGCCGGCATCGTGCTCGGCGGGCGGCGCGTGCCGCCGGCCGAGCTCGACTTGCGCTGGGTCGGCGCGATCCTGCAGAAGAACGGCGTCGTCGAGGAGACCGGCCTCGCCGCCGGCGTGCTCGGCCACCCGGCGCACGGCGTGGCGTGGCTCGCCAACCGGATTGCCTCCTACGGCGAGCAACTCGACGCCGGCGACGTGGTGCTGGCCGGCTCGTTCACCCGCCCCACCCCCGCGCAGGCCGGCGACGAGTTCGCCGTCGATTACGGGCCGCTCGGCTCGATCGCCCTGCGTTTCGTCTGAGCCGACACGATGAACATCGCCTGCACTCCGGAAGAATGGACCGCGCGCGTCCAGCTCGCCGCGGCCTACCGCATCTTCGACCGCCTCGGCTGGGGCGAGCTGATCTACAACCACATCTCGCTGCGCGTGCCGGGGCCGGACGCGCACTTCCTGATCAACCCGTTCGGCCTGCACTACAGCGAGGTCAAGGCCTCCAACCTCGTCAAGGTGGACGTCCACGGCCAGGTGATCGGCCACAGCGACTGGCCGATCAACCCGGCCGGCTTCACGTTCCACGGCAAGATCCACGAGACGCTGACCGACGCGCATTGCGTGATGCACGTCCACACCACGCCGACGATGGCGGTGTGCTGCCTGGACGAGGGCCTGAGCTTCACCAACTTCTACGCCGCGCAGCTGTTCGGCAAGGTCGCGTACCACGAGTTCGAGGGCATCACCGTGCATGCCGACGAGGGCGCGCGCATCCTCGCGAGCGCCGGCGGCAAGCCGGTGCTGCTGCTGCGCAACCACGGCCCGGTGACGATCGGCGCCAACCTCGCGCAGGCGTTCGGGCTGATGTGGCTGCTGCAGCGCGCCTGCGAGGTGCAGCTGGCCACGCTCTCGATGGGCCGGCCGCGTGCCATCGCGCCCCCGGTGCTCGAAGCCTGCGTGCGCGATTCGCTGCAGTACGACCCGCGCTTCGGCGCCGGTCAGGACGCGTTCGACGCGCTGCAGCGCCTTGTCGATCGCACCGACCCGAGCTACCGGGACTGAGCGTCGCGCGGCAGCTCTACCGAGAAGCGGGTCGAGTCGGTGGCGGCGTCGACCGCCACGTCGATCCGCCCGCCGTGGGCCCGCACGATCTGGTCGACGATGTACAGGCCCAGGCCGAGCCCGTCGGCCCGCTCCGAGCCGGTGCGTCCGCTGCGGAACGGATCGAAGATGTGCGGCAGGATATCTTCCGGAACGGCGCCCTCGTTGGTGACGCTCAGGTGCACGGCATCCGGGCGCGAGCCGTCCACCCGGACCTCGATCGTGCAGTCCGGCCGGCCGTGGATCAGCGCGTTGCCGAGCAGGTTGGCCGTGACCTGGCTGATGCGGTCGCCATCCCATCGACCGTGCATGTCGCCCGAGCGCCGGACCGCCAGCTCGCGACCCGGAAACATCACGCGCCGCTCCTGGGCCGCCTTCTCGGCGATGTCGCCGAGGTCGACGGCCTGGCGGACGATCGTGATGCCGCCGCCGACGCGCGCTCGGCTCAGGTCCAGCAGGTCCTCGATCATCCGGCCCATCCACTTGCAGCTGTGCACCATGCGCGCGCTGAGCTTGCGGACCGATTCGTCCGGGCCGCGGGCGAGCGCCTGGGCCGAGATGCTCATCGCCGTCAGCGGCCCGCGCAGGTCATGGCCGAGCACCGCAGTGAACATCTCGTTCAGGCGCAGCGTCTCGCGCAGGCTGTCGAGCTGCGCTTCGAGCTGCATGTTCTGGCGGTGCAGCCGGAAGAACACGCCGGCCTTGCTCTTCAGCACGTGTGCTTCGATCGGCTTGAACAGGAAGTCGACCGCGCCGCTTTCGTAGCCCTTGAACATGCGCTGCTGGTCGCGCGCACCGGCGGTGACGAAGATGATCGGGATGCGCCGGGTGCGTTCGCTGCCGCGCATCATCTCGGCGAGCTCGAAGCCGTCGATCTCGGGCATCTGCACGTCGAGCAGCGCCAGGGCGACGTCGTGCACGAGCAGCAGCTCCAGCGCCTCGACGGCCGAGCGGGCCTGCAGCACCTCGACGTCCTCGGCCCGCAGCAGCGCGGACAGCGCGACCAGGTTCTCGGCGACGTCGTCGACGATCAGGCACTTCACGGCGGTCGTCACGGCCGAACCTCCGGCGCCGGCGACAACCGCTGCAGCAGCGCCGCGATGCCGTCCAGCGCCAGCACGTGATCCGGTTGGGCACGCTGCAGCGCCGACGCGGGCATCAGCGCCGCCTGTGCGGTCTGCGGGTCCTGCACCACGGTGACGCCGCCGGCCCGCTTGATGGCCAGCAGGCCGGCGGCGCCGTCCTGGTTCGCGCCGGTCAGCACGACGCCCATCAGGCGCTCGGCGTAGACGTCCGCCGCGGACTCGAACAGCACATCCACGGAGGGCCGCGAATAGAGCACCGGGTCGTCGATCGACAGCGCGATCTGCGGCCCGTTGTCGACCAGCAGGTGGTAGTCGGGCGGCGCGATGTAGACCGTGCCCGGCGCGATCGGCTGCTTGTCGACGGCTTCGAGGACCGGCAGCGCGCACTTGCGGCCGAGGATCTCCGGCAGCAGGCTGCGCCGGTCCTTCGGCAGGTGCAGCACGATCAGGACCGCGAACGCCGCGTCGGCGCGCAGCCCGCCGAGCACGCTCGACAGGGCCTCGACGCCGCCCGCGGAGGTGCCGATCACGACCGCGTCGATCGGGCGGGCCGCGCTGGCGTGCGCGGCCATCACTCGGCCACCTTCCGGAAGATCCGCTCGCCGCGCACGAACTCCTCGAAGGCGTCGGCCTGATCGGAAAAGCGCATCGATTCCTTCGAGCCGAGCCCGAGGAAGCCGCGCCGGCACAGCGAGTCGCGGAACAGCCCGAGCGCGCGGTTCTGCAGCGCGCGGTCGAAGTAGATCAGCACGTTGCGGCACGAGACCAGCTGCACTTCGGCGAACACGCTGTCGGTCGCCAGGCTGTGGTCCGAGAACAGGATGTGCTCGCGCAGCCGCTTGTCGAACACCGCGCGACCGTAGGCGGCGGTGTAATAGTCCGCGAGCGAGCGGGTCGCGCCGGAACGCTGGTGGTTGGCGGTGAACGAAGCGATCCGCTCGAGCTCGAACACCCCGGCCTCGGCGCGCCGCAGCGCCTGCGGGTTGATGTCGGTCGCGTAGATGATCGTGCGTTCGAGCAGGCCTTCCTCCTGCAGCAGGATCGCGAGCGAATAGGCCTCCTCGCCGGCACTGCAGCCGGCCACCCAGACCTTCAGCGACGGGTAGGTGCGCAGGTGCGGCATGACCAGCGTGCGCAGCGCGAGGAAGTACTCCGGATCGCGGAACATCTCGCTGACCTGCACGGTCAGGTAGTCGAGCAGCGCCGTGAACACGGTCGAATCGTTGAGCAGCCGGTCCTGCAGCTGCGACAGGCTCTCGCAGCCGAACCGCCCCATCGCCGCCTTCATGCGGCGCTTCAGCGAGGCCGCGGCGTAGCCCCTGAAGTCGAAGTGGTACTTCAGGTAGACGGCGTCGACGAGCAGTTTCAGCTCGATGTCGAAGGTGCTGGCGGTCATCGACTACTTCGGCATCCAGACCCGCACCAGCGACAGCAGCTTGTCGACATCGAGCGGCTTGGCGATGTAGTCGTTCGCGCCGGCGGCCAGGCATTTTTCCTGGTCGTCGCGCATCGCCTTCGCGGTCAGCGCGATGATCGGCAGCTTCTTCCAGACCGCCTGCTTGCGGATCTCGCGCATCGCGGTGAAGCCGTCCATCTCCGGCATCATGATGTCCATCAGCACCAGGTCGATCGGCTTGCCGCCGGGGCTGCGGCTGCGTTCCAGCTGCTCCAGCGCCTCGCGGCCGTTGCGCGCCAGCTCGACCGTCGCGCCCTTCGGCTCGAGCACGCTGGTCAGCGCGAACACGTTGCGCACGTCGTCCTCGACGACGAGGATGCGGCGCCCGTCCAGCGACGCATCGCGGTCGCGCGCGACCATCAGCATCCGCTGCGCCTCGGCCGGCAGCGTGGACTCGACCTGGTGCAGGAACAGCGTCACCTCGTCGAGCAGGCGCTCGGGCGAGCGCGCGTCCTTGACGATGATCGATTTCGAGAAGCGACGCAGCTGCTGCTCCTCGTCGCGGGTCAGCGAGCGACCGGTGTAGACGATCACCGGCGGGAACGAGGCGTCGCCCTGCGCCGCCATCTTCTCGAGCAGCTCGTAGCCGCTGAGGTCGGGCAGGTTGAGGTCCATGATCATGCAGTCGAAGGTCGTCGTGCGGAGTTGCTCCAGCGCCGCGGCGGCCGTCGCGACGCCGACGATCTGGACCCCGTCGTTGCCGAGCAGCTTGTCGATGCTCTCGCGCTGGCGGGTGTCGTCCTCCACCACCAGCACACGTCGCAGGCGCGCCGAGAAGGTGGATTCGAGCCGCTGCAGCGCCGCGACCAGCTGGGTGCGCTGGACCGGCTTGAGGTCGTATCCGATGGCGCCGCGTTCCATCGCCTCCTGGATGTAGTCGGCCACCGACAGCACGTGGACCGGGATGTGCCGCGTGCGCGAGTCGTGCTTGAGCTGGTCGAGCACGCCGAGGCCCGAATGGTCGGGCAGGTTCATGTCGAGCAGGATCGCGCTCGGCCGGTACTCCAGCGCGGCCCGCACGCCCTCGCCGGCCGAGTGCGTGACGACGCACTGGAACGCCATCTCGTGCGCCAGGTCGACCAGGATGGCGGCGAAGCGCAGATCGTCCTCGATCACCAGGATCAGCCGCGAGTCGGCGCGCAGCGCGTCGCGGTCGTCGGGAACCTTGCGGGTGAACGACGCCGGCGGCGGTGGCGACCAGACGGCGATCGGCGTGTCGCCGCGCTCGCGGGACTCGCTGGACGACGGCGGGAACGCGGCGGGCAGGGCGGCCGGCCGCGCCGCTGCGGCCGCCGCGCGGGACGCGACGCTGCCCGCATCGAACTCGCACGGCAGCGTCAGCGTGAAAACGCTGCCCTCGCCGGGCGTGCTGCGGACCTCGATGTCGCCGCCGAGCAGGCGTGCCAGGTCGCGCGAGATCGACAGGCCCAGGCCGGTGCCGCCGTACTTGCGGTGGGTGCTGCCGTCGGCCTGGCGGAACGCCTCGAAGATCAGCTCCTGGTGTTCCGGGGCGATGCCGATGCCGCTGTCCGACACCGCGAACGACACGCTCGGCCCCGGCCCGGCCGCCACGCGCAGCCGCACCGCGCCGCGCTCGGTGAACTTCACGGCGTTGGAGAGCAGGTTCTTCAGGATCTGCCCGAGGCGTTGCGGGTCGGTGGTGATCGTGGCGGGCGCGCCGGGATCGACCTCCGCCGCCAGCCGCAGGTCCTTCTGCTCGGCCAGCGGCTGCATCGTCTTGACCAGCGTGTCGACCGTGGCGGCGATGCGCACCGGCTCGATGCCGACCTCGACCTTGCCGGCCTCGATCTTGGACAGGTCGAGGATGTCGTTGATCAGGCTCAGCAGGTCGCGGCCGGCGGACAGGATCGTGCCGGCGAACTTGACCTGTTCCGCGTTCAGGTTGCCGGGCCGGTTGTCGGCCAGCAGCTTGGCCAGGATCAGCGTCGAGTTGAGCGGCGTGCGCAGCTCGTGGCTCATGTTCGCGAGGAACTCGCTCTTGTACTGGTTGGAGCGCTCCAGGTCGCGTGCCTTGTCGGCCAGCGTCGCGCGCGATTGCTCCAGGTCGTCGCGCTGGTGCTCCAGCAGCTGCGCCTGTTCCTCCAGCTGCGAATTGGTCTGCTCCAGTTCCGTCTGCTGGGATTCGAGCTGCAGCTGCGATTCCTTGAGGGCCCGCGACTGCTCCTCCAGCTCCTCGTTGCTGACCCGCAGTTCCTCCTGCTGCGCCTGCAGCTCCTCGGCCTGGCGCTGGGTCTCCTCCAGCAGCTCCTCGAGCCGGGAGCGGTCGCGCGCGGTGCGCACCGCGATCGCGATCAGTTCGGACAGGCGCTTCAGCAGCTCGGTTTCAGTCGAGTGCACCGGCCGCAGGAAGCCCAGCTCGATGGCCGCGTAGCTGACGCCGTCGACCACCGCGGGCGCGATCAGCAGCTCGCGTGCGGTCGCCTGGCCGAGGGCCGAATCGACCACCAGGTAGCCGTCGGGGACGTCGCCGACATGCATCGCGCGCCGGTCCTTGATCGCCTGCCCGAGCAGGCCCTGCGCCGGCCGCACGGTGGCGGCACTGCGGGCGGCCGCGAAGGCGGCGAAGCGCTGGAGCGTGCCGTCGTTCTCGACCGTGTAGATCGCACCGACCTGCGCATCGAGGTAGCGCGCCACGCAGTCGATGACGATCTGGCCCAGCTCGTCCAGCCGCCGGTCGCCCTGGATCGCCAGGCTCAGCTTGGCCGTGCCGGCCCGCAGCCACGCCTCCGCCTCCTGCGCGCGGTGCGCGCGCGAGGCGACGACCGCCGCGCCGCCGATCAACACCAGCAGGATCAGCGCGCCCACGCCCTGCACGAGCACCGAGCTCGCTGCCGCGTCCTCCCACGCCTGCTGCCGCGTCGCGAGCAGGCGCTGCTGGTCGGCCGACATCTCCGCGGCGATCGCCCGGATGCGTTCCATCGTGGCGCGGCCGCGGTCGCTGGCGACGATCTCCAACGCCCCCGCCGCGTCGCCGGCCCGGCGCTTCGCGATCGTCAGGTCGAGTTCGTCGAGCTTGTCCTTGACCAGCTTCTCCAGCATCGCCAGGCGATGCTGCTGGTCGGCGGCGTCGAGCGTCAGTTCGCGCACCCGCTTGAAGTCCTCCGGCAGCGCCGCCTTGGCATTCATGTACGGGTCGAGGTAGCGTTCGCTGCCGGTCAGCAGGTAGCCGCGCTGGCCGGTCTCGGCATCCTTCAGCGTCGACATCAACGTCTGCAGGCGCTCCAGCACGCTGAAGGTCTGGCTGACGAGATCGGCCGCGGTCTGGCGGGTTTGCAGCGACTGGTAGGAGACCAGCGAGATGACGGCGACCGCGACGACCCCGAGAATGAAGCCGATGAGCGCCGTGATCGGGAGCGGCAGTCGACCGTACGGCCCGCGCAGGCGCGTCACCGCCGCGGCCATCCGGTGCTGCTCGTCGAGCCCTTTCTCAGGACGTCCATCTCGTTTGCGCCCCTGGGAGAGGCGCCAAAGCCATTTGTGAACAACTATACACAGCGCACTGGTATCGTTGCACGTGTGCTACGTGCACGCTTCCCTCGCACTTTTCGTCCCCGACTCCGCCCCATGGCCCTGATCTATTACCTCACCCACGTGCACCTCGAGTTCGGGGCGCGCAAGCTGCTGGCGGCCGAGTGCGAGCGTGTCGGCATCCGCAAGCCGCTGATCGTCACCGATGCCGGCGTGCGCGCGGCGGGCGTGCTTCAAAAGGTGCTGGATGCGCTGCCGGCCTCGCTGCAGGGCCCGGGTGGCTTCATCGTCTACGACCGCACGCCGTCGAACCCGACCGAGGCCGCCGTGCGCGAGGCGGCGGCGCTGTACCGCGAGCACGGCTGCGACGGACTGATCGCGGTCGGCGGCGGCTCGTCGCTCGACTGTGCGAAGGGCGTCGCGATCGCCGCGACCCACCCCGGCCCGCTCGTCACCTACGCCACCATCGAGGGAGGCAGCGGCAAGATCACCGAGGCGGCGGCGCCGCTGATCGCGGTGCCGACCACCTCGGGCACCGGCAGCGAGGTCGCGCGCGGCGCGATCGTGATCACCGACGACCACCGCAAGCTCGGCTTCCATTCCTGGCACCTGCTGCCGCGCTCGGCGATCTGCGACCCCGAGCTGACGCTCGGCCTGCCGCCCGGCCTGACCGCCGCGACGGGCATGGACGCGATCGCGCACTGCATGGAAACCTTCATGGCCGCGGCCTTCAACCCGCCCGCCGACGGCATCGCGCTCGATGGCCTGGAGCGCGGCTGGGCCCACATCGAACGCGCGACCCGCGACGGCCAGGACCGCGATGCCCGCCTGAACATGATGAGCGCATCGATCCAGGGCGCGATGGCGTTCCAGAAGGGCCTGGGTGCGGTGCACTCGCTGTCGCACAGCCTCGGCGGCGCGAACCCGAAGCTGCACCACGGCACGCTCAACGCGATGTTCCTGCCCGCGGTCGTGCGCTTCAATGCCAGCGCCGAGAGCGTGGCCCGTGAGCACCGGCTCGACCGGATGGCGCGCGCGATGGGACTGGCCAGCGGCGGCGACATCCCCGAGGCGATCCGCGACCTGAACGCACGCCTGGGCCTGCCGTCCGGCCTGGCCGCGATGGGCGTCGGGCACGCGATGTTCGACCGGATCGTCAGCGGCGCGCTGGCCGACCACTGCCACAAGACCAACCCGCGGATCGCGACCGACGACGAGTACCGGGCGTTGCTCGAGGACTCGCTGTGACGATGACGGGCCGCGCCGCGCCGCTGCGCATCCTCTACGTCGAGGACAACGACGATCTGCGCGAGACGATCGGCATGCTGCTCGAATCCGACGCCCGCGAGGTCACGACCGCGCCGAACGCCGAGGCCGCGCTCGCCACCTGGCAGGCCGGCCGGTTCGACGTGCTCGTCACCGACGTCAGCCTGCCCGGCATGTCCGGTACCGCGCTGGCGCGCGAGGTGCTGGCCCTCGACCGGCAGCAGTGGGTGGTGCTGTGCTCGGGCTACGGCTTCGGCCCGGAGCTCGGCACGCTCGGCACGAACGTGCGCGCGCTGCCGAAGCCGTTCGAACTCGATGAACTCGATGCGCTGATGGACGAGATCGTCGCCGCGATGCGACGCTGATCTCGCTCGGCCCACCCTGACTTGATCCCGCCGGACGCGTCAGCCGCCGACGTTCCCTATGCCGACATCTTCGTCGGCCAGAGCGACATGGCGATCCAGATGCGCCGGCACGACTGGGCCGCCACGCCGCTGGGACCGCCGGAGCACTGGCCCGAGACGCTGAAGGTCGCGCTGCGCATCCTGCTGACCTCGCGCTTCGAGATGTGGCTGGGCTGGGGACCGGATGTCGCGTTCTTCTACAACGACGCCTACCGACCGACCCTTGGCCACAAGCATCCGGCTGCGCTGGCGAGGCCGACGCGGGAGCTGTGGGCCGAGATCTGGGACGACATCCGCGGCCGGATCGAGTCGGTCTACCGCGACGGCGTCGCCACCTGGGACCGCGCGCTGCAACTCGTGCTGGAGCGCTCCGGCTACCCTGAAGAGACGTACCACACCTTCTCGTACAGCCCGCTGCTCGGTGCCGGCGGCCAGGTCGAGGGCCTGTTCTGCGCCGTCAGCGAGGAGACCGAGCGCGTGCTCAGCGAGCGCCGCCTCGCGACGCTCAGCCTGCTGTCCGCCGGCATGGCGAGCGGGGACACCCGGGCCCGTGCGATGGCGGCGGCCGGCGACGCCCTGCGCGCGGCGGGGCGCGACTTCCCGTTCTCGCTGGTCTACCTGTTCGACGCCGACGGCCGGCCACACCTGGCCGCGGCGCAGGGCGTGGAACCGGCCAGCGCGCTCACGCCGCTCGCGCTCGATGACGCCGCGACCGCGCGCTGGCGCGCCGCCGAGGTCTATGCCGGCGCCCACGAGTTCGCCATCGAACTCGAACCGGCTGCCGGTCCCTGGCCGACGGGCCCGTGGCCGCTGCCCCCGCAACGGGCGCTGGTGCTGGCGATCGGCGGCAAGGGCGTGTCGCGACCGTCCGGCCTGCTGGTCCTGGCGTTGAACCGCTACCGCCCGGCTGATGGCGACCTGCCGGACTATGCCCGCCTGCTGGCCGGCCAGATCGGTGCCGGCCTCGACAACGCCGACGCGTACGACGCCGAGCGCCGCCGCGCCTCGGAGCTGGCGGAGGCGATCCAGTTGCGCCAGGAGGCGGCCGAGGTGCTGCGCTACGCCAACCTGCAACTGTCGGCCGAGGTGCGGGCCCGGACCGCCGAGCGCGACCGCCTGCGCAGCCTGTTCCAGCAGGCGCCGGGCTTCATGTGCGTGCTCGGCGGCCCGGAGCATCGCTACGAGCTGATCAACGAGTCGTATGCGCAGCTGATCGGCCACCGCGACGTGACCGGCAAGCCGATCCGCGACGCGCTGCCGGAACTGGAGGGCCAGGGCTTCTTCGAACTGCTCGGCGAGGTCTATGCCAACGGCGTGCCGTACATCGGCCGCGGCGTGCCGGTGATGCTGCAGCGCGAGCCGGATGCGCCGCTCGAGGAGCGCTTCCTCGACTTCGTCTACCAGCCGATCTTCGACGACGGCGGACGCGTCAGCGGCATCTTCGCCGAAGGCGGCGACGTCACCGAGCAGATCCGCGCCGAACGCGCGCTGCTCGAACTCAACAGCACACTGGAGACGCGCATCGCCGAGCGCACCGAGGAGCTGGGCACCGCGTTGCAGCGGTTGCGCCGCGAGGCGGCCGAGCGCGAAGCGGCCCAGGAGGCGCTGCGACAGTCGCAGAAGATGGAAGCGGTCGGCCAGCTGACCGGCGGCATCGCGCACGACTTCAACAACCTGCTGCAGGGCATCACCGGCTCGCTCGCGCTGGTGCGGCGGCGGCTCGAGCAGGGGCGCACCAACGAAGTCGACCGCTTCATCGCCGACGCGAGCCATTCCGCCAAGCGCGCCGCCGCGCTGACCCACCGCCTGCTGGCGTTCTCGCGCCGCCAGCCGCTCGACCCCAAGCCGGTCCACGCGAACCCGCTGATCGCGTCGATGGCGGACCTGCTGCGCCGCACGCTGGGTGAGCGCATCGCGCTCGAACTCGCGCTGCTCGACGGGTTGTGGCTGACGCTGTGCGACGCCAACCAGCTCGAGAACGCGGTGCTGAACCTGTGCATCAACGCGCGCGATGCGATGCCCGACGGAGGCACGCTGACGGTGGCCACCGACAACCTCGAGGTCGAGCCGGACGGCCTCGGCCGGCAAGGCGAGCTCGCGCCGGGCGCCTACATCCGCATCGCCGTCACCGATACCGGCACCGGCATGGCGCCCCAGGTGGTGTCGCGCGCGTTCGATCCGTTCTTCACGACCAAGCCGCTCGGGCAGGGCACCGGGCTCGGGTTGTCGATGATCTACGGCTTCGCGCGCCAGTCCGGCGGCGACGTGCGCATCGACAGCGAGCCGGGCCGGGGCACGACCGTGCGCCTGTTCCTGCCGCGCTACCGCGGAGAGCCGCTCGCTCCCGCCCGCGAGGCCGCCGGAACCGGTACGCACCGCGCGAACGCCGGCGACGCGGTGCTGGTGATCGAGGACGAGGCGGTGGTGCGCAGCCTGATCGTCGAGGTGCTGGGCGACCTGGGTTACCAGGCGATCGAGGCGGCCGACGGACCGAGCGGCCTGGCGATCCTGATGGGCCCGCGCAAGATCGACCTGCTCGTCACGGACATCGGGCTGCCGGGCCTGAACGGACGCCAAGTGGCCGACGCGGCGCGCGTGCACCGGCCCGAGCTGAAGGTGCTGCTGATGACCGGCTACGCGGAGAACGCGCTGGCGGTCGCGAACGTGCTCGATGCCGGCATGGCGCTGATCACCAAGCCGTTCGCGATCGAGGACCTGACCGAACGCCTGCGCGAGATGATGGGACCCGCCGGTCCCCCCACGTCGCGCCCCGGCCTGTAGGACGACGGCGCCAGCACAACCACGGCCGCGTCCGGTTCCCGCGGGAGGATCTCGCCCGCACGATGGTCCCAAGCCATGGCACGACCGAAACATCCCGTCCGGCGCCGCATCTGGCGCGTGACCCCCGAGGCGCCCATGGGCGAGTTCGTGGAGCTCGACCCGGCTGCGCCGCCGAAGCCGGACGCGCTGCCCGCCGAGCTCGAGGGCCGATCCGAAGTCGGCGACAGCAACTGGGTCCAGTCGTCCTTCGACCTCGCGATCGGTCTCGACGTGCGCGACTTCGACGACACCGTACCCGGTGACCTGTTCGACGAGTTGTTCAATCCCGACCCGAGAACGCGCAAGTAAACAAGGCGCCTGGCGGAATCGGCAGGAACCCCGATGTAACGCGTTGTTTCAAACCCCCTATACTTAGGGGTGGTGCGAAGAATCACACGACTGTTGCTGGATAGCAACGGCCGCGTCGAACGACCCGGGGATCAAACATGCAGTTGCTGGATGTTTTGCGGCGAATGGCGTGGGACGTGGTGTCAGGTCCGCTCGACCTCGACCTCGAGGGTCTGAGCGCGGCCCCGGCCGACGACGCGCCGCCGCTCTGGCAGTTCTCGTCGTTCGAACTGATGAACGGGGTCGACGTGACCGATTTCTCCGAGACGATCAGCGGCGACGCCTTCCGAGACCTGTTCGAGCGGTGATGCGCCGGCGCGCGCGGCCCGCCTCAGGGAGCCGGCTGGCGCAGTGCCTCGAGAGTGCGCTCCAGGAAGCCGATGGCGATCGTGCGCAGCGCGACCTTCTGGACCTCCGGCGCCTCGTCCGGCGCGAGCCAAACGGTCATGTCGAGCAGGTTCTGCTTCCCGTTCGGCAGCGGGTCGTCGACGATCTGGATGCGGACCGGAACGGTCAGGTTCAAGGACATGTCTGCCTGGTCGGTGAGTGAAGGGGTCATGGCCACGCTCTGGGCGCCTCGGGGCCTCTAGTCTCGGCGCCCGCGAGGCGTCGCGGTGTCGGACAGCACCGCATCCTGACCCCCGGACTCGGGGGAGGAAAAGCCGCGACGTTCAGGCGCTGCGGCCGGTCGCGCTGCGGATCAGGCGCTCGATCGTGCTCGCCAGCACTGTCGCATCGGCCGGCTTCACCAGGTGCTCGTCGAAGCCGCTGGCCAGTGCGGCGGCGCGGTCGCGGGCCTGGCCGTAGCCACTGAGCGCGATCAGCGGCACGTCGCGCAGCACCGGATTGCGTCGGAACGCGGCGGCGAGCTCGAAGCCCGAGATCCCCGGCAGCCCGAGGTCCATCACCGCGAGCTCGGGCAACTGCTGCTGCGCCAGGCGGATCGCCGCCTCGCCGTCGGCCGCCTCGACAACCGCGCAACCCAGGTCGCCCAGCAGCGCTGCCATGGCCTCGCGTGCGTCCGCGTTGTCCTCGACCAGCAGGATGCGGCGGCGCGGCGCGGGCGGCGCGCCGGTCGCCACGGCGGCCCCGTCCTCGCGCGACGCGGGCGCGTCCACGCGCGGCAGCGTGACCATGAACGTCGCGCCGTGCCCGGCGCCTTCGCTGGCGACCGTGACGCTGCCGCCATGCAGCTCGACCAGTTCTCGCACCAGCGCCAGTCCGACGCCGAGGCCCGCCTGCTGGCGGCCCTGCAGCGCGCGGCCCTGCACGAACGGCTCGAACATCCGCGGCATGAACTCCGCCTCGATGCCGGCTCCGTGGTCGCGCACCTGCAGCACCGCGTGCGGCCCCTGCGCGCTCACGCTGACCAGGACGTCGCTGCCGGCTGCCGAGAACTTCAGCGCGTTGTTCACCAGGTTGTTGACGATCTGCTCGAGCCGCACCACGTCACCTTCGATCCACACGCTGCGTGCGTCCAGCACCAGGGTGTGATCGGCCGCCTGGTCGGACGTGCGCAACGCCTCGACGCAGGTCGAGACGCAGCCGGCCAGGTCCAGCGGACGGCATTCCAGCGCGATCTTCCCGGAGAGCATCCGGCTCACCTCCAGCAGGTCGTTGACGATGTGGCGCAGGTGCTTGTTCTGGCGCTGGATGATGTCGAGGAAGCGCCGCAGCGGGGGTTCCAGCGGCGCGCGCCGATCGAGCAGCTCGGCCGCGCCGCTGATCGCCGCCAGCGGATTGCGCAGCTCGTGGCCCAGCAGCGCCAGGAACTTGTCCTTCGCGGCGTTCTCGGTCTCGGCCTGCTGGCGTGCGGCGGTTTCGTTGGCGAGCAGCCGTTCGCGTTCGCCCTCGACCGTTTCGCGCGCGGCCTTCTCGACCACGAGCAGTTCGCTTGCGCGCTGCAACGCGCGGTTCAGGCCGTTGACCTCGTCCAGCGGGGTGTGGGGCGGGTTGACCTGCAGCCCGAGGCCGAGGGCGCGGGCGCCGTCGGTGGCGCTGTCCATCGACAGGATCAGCACCCGGTTGAGCAGCGAGGCGCCGATCACCGCGACGGCGAGCGCCGCGGCGATGCCGGTCGCCAGCCAGGCGATCCCCTGGGTCGCCGAGGCCTCGATGCTGTCGATCGGTGCGGCCACCGCGATGCTCCAACCCGTCAGCGCCGAGTGCGCGAACGCGTCGTAGGACTCGATGCCTTCGAGCGTGCGGTGGCGGATCACGCCTTCCTTCGCGCCCGCCGCCGCGGCGACCAGCTCGGGCCGCGCCTGGCGGCCCACGAATTCGGCGCTGCCGCGCGTGCGCGAGATGAAGCGGCCGGTCGGGTCGATCACCGCGACGATCAGGTCGGGCCGGTCCTTGGGCTGGAGCGCCGTCAGCCGCCAGTGCGCCACCGAGAACGACTTGGCGAGCGCCAGTCGCCGGTTCGCCGACGCTGCTGCCGGCACGAACACGGTCGTCACGAGCTGCTGCGTCACCGGCCCGGTGCGCAGCCCGGTCACGGCCGGCTTGCCGGCCCGGAAGAACCTGTCGAGCAGCTCCCGGCCTTCCGCCGGCGGGGGCGGCGGCGGCGCCGGCGTGCCGAACGGCACGATGGTGTTGACCAGCTGCGTGCCCGTCTCGTCGACCAGCACGGTCCAGACATCGGGCAGTCGGTCGGTCGCCGCCGCTTCGGCGTGGAACGCCTGCAGGTCACCCGTCTTCAGGTGACTCGACTGCGCCAGCGCCTCGAGCGTGCCCAGCGCGCGCTGGATCTCTCCATCCACCAGCAGCGCGGTCGCGCGCACCGTCTCGCTCAGGCCCGCGATGGCGGCACGGCGTTCGCCTTCGCGCACCTTCTCGACCGCGACGGCTGCCGCGATCAGCCCCGGGATCAGCACGATCCCGGTCAACAGCAGCAGATGGGTACGGATCCGCACGTGGCTGCCGGCGCCTCAGTGCGCAGCCGCAAGCAGGCTCACGCGGCGGTGTCCCGCTTGTCGATCACGCCGGCGATCTGGTGCACCTGCAGTTCATGCAGCAGCCGCAGCGCGTCCGGCTCCTGCTTCGCCGGCAGGGCGCGTTCGCGCAGCGTCTTCTCGGCCTGGTGTCGCAGGTCGGCGGGGTCAAACGGCGATCGTTTCATGGATCAAGTCTCCCCGCGGGCGACGACTGCAAAGGCATACTGGCCGTTCATGAGCAGCAAAGTCAACAGCGTACCGCGTCGCGCCGCGGCCCCGACAAACAAGCGCGCCACGAAGGGCGGGTCGTCGCTCAAGGTCATTGGGATCGGTGCCTCCGCGGGCGGGCTGGAAGCCATCGAAGCCTTCCTGTCCGAAGCGGGCTGTTTGCGCGACTCTACCTTTGTCGTGATCCAGCACCTCGGTGCCGGCACGCCGAGCCTGCTGCCGGAACTGCTGCAGCGTGCCACTCGCCTGCCCGTCGAGAGCGTCGAATCGGGCGCGCCGGTGCAGCCCGACGTCGTGTATGTCGTGCCGCCGGGCTGCGACCTGACGATCGACAAAGGCCGGTTCGTGCTGACGCCGCAGCAGGCGGGCGCAGGCCACAAGCTGCCGATCGACGCCTTTTTCCGCTCGCTGGCCGCCGCCTATGGCGACCGTGCGGTCGGCGTCGTGCTGTCGGGCATGGGCTCGGACGGCACGAAGGGCCTCGCCGCGTTGAAGGCCAGCGGCGGGGCGGCGTTCGCGCAGGCGCCGGACAGCGCGCAATTCGACAGCATGCCGCGCAGCGCGTTGCAGGCCGGCCTGGCCGACGCGGCGGCGGCGCCCGCCGACCTGCCGGCGCTGATCGCCGCACACCTGCTGAAGTTGCAGGACGCGCACGGCGAGCCGGTGTCGATCGTCGCGGACGATCCCCAGGCCCTCGAGGCCATCGTCCAGGCGCTGCGCGCCCAGACCGGCCACGAGTTCGCCGACTACAAGAAGAGCACGCTGCAGCGGCGCATCGAACGGCGCATGGGCGTGCACCAGTGCCGCACGCTGGACGACTACAGCCGCTTGCTGCGCGAGAACAAGCCCGAGGCGGAGCTGCTGTTCAAAGAACTGCTGATCGGCGTCACCTCGTTCTTTCGGGACCCGCGCGTCTGGGATCACCTGCGCGATGTCGTGCTGCCCGAGTTCCTGCGGGGCCGCAGCGACAACAAGCCGCTGCGGCTGTGGGTGCCCGGCTGCTCCACCGGCGAAGAGGCCTACACGCTCGCGATGGTGTTGACCGAGGCGCTGCAGGCGCCCGATGCGCCGGCGCCGCGCGAGTTCAGGATCTTCGCGACCGACATCGACAGCGATGCGATCGACCGCGCGCGGCAGGCACGCTACCCGCTCGGCATCGCCGGGTCGATGTCCGCGGAACGGCTCGCCCGTTTCTTCGTGCGCGACGACACCGGCTACCAGATCCGCAAGGACCTGCGCGAGACGGTGATCTTCGCGCTGCAGAACGTCGCGATGGACCCGCCGTTCACCAAGCTCGACATGCTCGTGTGCCGCAACCTGATGATCTACTTCGAGCCGGCGCTGCAGCGGCGGCTGCTGCGCCTGTTCCATTACAGCCTCGAGCCCGGCGGCCTGCTGCTGCTGGGCCGCGCCGAAACCACCGGGCAGGCCGGCGACCACTTCGTGCCCGTGCCGGGCGAGATCAAGCTGTTCCGTCGTCTGGAGACCTTCCGCAGTTCGGGCTTCGTCGCCTTCCCGGCAACCTTCGATCGCCCGGTCGGGCTCGCGCCGCAGGACAGCCGGGCCAGCCCCGCCGACGACGGCGACCTTGGCCTGCAGGCTCTCGCGGACCACCTGCTGCTGCAGCGCTACTCGCCCGCCGCGGTGCTGGTGAACCGCGAGGGCGACGTGCTGTACGTCAGCGGCAAGACCGGCCGCTACCTCGAGCCGGCCGCGGGCAAGGCCAACTGGAACGTCTTCGCGATGGCGCGCGAGGGCCTGAGCCGACCGCTCGGCGCCGCGTTCAAGGACGCAGTGCGGACGCAGCGCGGCGTCAGTGTCGACGGCTCGGTCTTCGATCCCGATCTCGGCGCCCGCAAGATGCGTGTCACGGTCGACCCGATCACGTCGCCGACCTTGCTCGCGGGCATGCTGATGATCGTCTTCCGCGATGTCGAACCCGACCCGAACGAGCGGGCCGCGAAGGACGCGGCCCGTCCGAAGCGCGGCGATGCCGGCGATCTGCAGCTGGCGGAATTGCGCGACGCGCTGCGCGCCGCGCGCGACGAAGCCCGCAGCGCCGAGGCGCAATCGCGCGCATCGAACGAGGAATGGCAATCGACGATCGAGGAGCTGCAATCGACCAACGAGGAGCTCACCACCTCGAAGGAAGAGCTGCAGTCGATGAACGAGGAGCTGCAGACCGTCAACCAGGAACTGCAGGCCAAGGTCGACGAACTCTCGCAGGCCAGCGACGACATGCGCAACCTGCTCAACAGCACCGAGATCGCCACGGTGTTCCTCGACGAGCTGCTGCATATCCGGCGCTTCACTGCGCAGGCGGTCAGCGTCTTCAAGCTGATCCCGACCGACATCGGGCGGCCGATCACCGACATCACCAACGCGCTCGAGGGCTGGGACGTCGCGCGCGATGCGCAGGAGGTGCTGCACAACCTGGTGCCGAAAGAGCGCGAGGTGCCGGCGTCCGGCGAGCGCTTCTTCCGCGTGCGGATGATGCCGTACCGCACCTCCACCAACCGGATCGACGGGGTCGTCATCACGCTGTCGGACGTGAGCGCCGCGAAGCGGCTCGAGCAGCGCCTGACCGGCGCATTGAAAACGTCGGAACGGCGCGCCGGCGATGGCGTGGCGGCTCCCCCGGCCAGGAAGCGCGCGCCGACCTCGAAGCGTCCGTAGCGGACTGCGACAGAGTATCGGATCCGCGCCGCTGCAGATCGCTCCGATCGGCGCCACGGCCTATCCTCCTGCGACGTGCGCCGCGTGCGCGCGATCACAGGAGACAGCGACATGACATCGACTCTCGCAGGCAAGGTGGCGGTCGTCACCGGCGCCGCATCCGGCATCGGCCTGGCCAGCACCGAGGCGCTGATCGCGCAGGGTGCGCGCGTGATCATGGTCGACCGCGACGAGGCCGCGCTGCAGGGCGTGCGCGCCCGGCACGGCGACGCCGTGACGCCGCTGCGCATCGACCTGCTCGACGCCGGGGACTGCGCGGGCCTCGTGCCGCGCGTGCTCGAGCTCGCCGGGCGGATCGACATCCTGCACGCCAACGCGGGCTCGTACGTCGGCGGCGACCTGGTCGACAACGACACCGGCGCGATCGACCGGATGCTGAACCTGAACGTCAACGTCGTGATGAAGAACGTGCACGACGTGCTGCCGCACATGATCGAGCGGCGCGGTGGCGACATCATCGTCACCAGTTCCCTGGCGGCGCATTTCCCGACGCCCTGGGAGCCGGTCTACGCGTCGTCCAAGTGGGCCATCAACTGCTTCGTGCAGACGGTGCGGCGCCAGGTGTTCAAGCATGGCATCCGCGTCGGCTCGATCTCGCCCGGGCCGGTGGTCAGCGCGCTGCTCGCCGACTGGCCGCCCGAGAAGCTGCAGGAGGCGCGCGACACGGGCAGCCTGCTCGAGGCGTCCGAGGTGGCCGACGTGATCACCTTCATGCTGACCCGCCCGCGCGGCATGACGATCCGCGACGTGGTGATGATGCCGACGAACTTCGATCTGTAGACGCGGCGAAAGTCTCCCACCGGCGCACGTCCGGTTGGCCTACGAGCCCGCGGCCACGCGCTCGGTACGGTGTGAGGGATCGCAACTCACGTGGAGATCCCCATGGCCACCAGCAGCATCCTCGGCGGCGACGCGGCCGCCCGCCAGGCCGACGGCAAGGACGTCGACCGGCTCGGCCCGAGCGACTCGTCCGACAGCGGCAGCGACGTGCAGGGCGCGAGCCCGATGCCCACCGCCCCCGACAACACGGGCGAGTGGGGCGCCGTCGTCTCCGACCCCGACAGCGACTCCGATGCCGGCGGCACCGGCGAGCGCGCGTCGGCCGACGGCACGGACGCCGTCGACGGTGCCGACATCCTCCCCGATCGCATCGTCGACGACCCCGGCCTCGCCGGCGATCCGGCCGACCGGCGCCACTCGGTCGAGGCCGGCGAGCTGGCCGACGAGGAAGGCACCGAGGACGATCCCGACGATGGCAGCACGAGCGGCGACCGCGACAGCGGCGGCGTGGAACGCGACGCGCCCGCGAGCCGGCGTTGACGGACCGCGCCCGGCGCGCCCATCCGCCCGCGCAGATCCGGCGCACGCTGAAGCGCGTGTTCGGGCTGCGCGAACTGCGCGAGGGCCAGGAGGCGGTGATCGCGCGCGTTCTGGCCGGCTTGCCGACGCTGGCCTTGATGCCCACCGGCGCCGGCAAGTCGCTCTGCTACCAGTTGCCCGCGGTGCTGATCGACGGACGCACGCTGGTCATCTCGCCGCTGATCGCGTTGATGAAGGACCAGTGCGACGCCCTGACCGACTACGGCATCGACGCCGTCGCGTTGCACAGCGGCCTGTCAACGAGCGAGGCGGCACAGGCGCGGCAGCAGATCGAGGACGGCCGTGCGCGCATCGTCTTCACGACGCCCGAACAACTGGCCAACCCCGAGCTCGTCGATGCGCTGCACTCGCGGCCGGTCGAACTGCTGGTCGTCGACGAGGCGCACTGCCTGTCGCAATGGGGCTTCGACTTCCGGCCGGCGTTCCTGGAGATCGGCGCCGCGATCGAGTCGCTCGGCCGGCCGACGGTGCTTGCATTGACCGCTACGGCGACGCCGCCGGTGGTCGACGACATTGCCGAGATCCTGGCCATTCCGCGCGACGGCATCGTCGGCACCGGCTCGTACCGGCCTAACCTGCACTACCGCGCCGAGCATTTCTCGCGCGCCGAGGACAAGCAGGCGCGGGTGGTCGAACGTGTCGCCGCCACGGCCGGCGCGGGGCTGGTCTACGTCGCCACCGTGAAGGCGGCCGAGGAACTGCACGCGGCGCTGGTGTCGACCGGCGAAGCGGCCGGCCTGTACCACGGCCGGCTGAGTGCGGCAAAGCGACATGCGGCGCAGGACGCGTTCATGGACGGCAGCGTGCGCGTGATGGTCGCGACCAACGCCTTCGGTCTGGGCATCGACAAGCCCGACATCCGCTTCGTGATCCACTTCCAGTTGCCGTCCGGGCTCGATGCCTACTGCCAGGAATCGGGCCGTGCCGGACGCGACGGCGCATCCGCCGACTGCACGCTGCTCTACGTCGAGCGTGATCGGGGCGTGCAGCAATTCTTTCTGGCCGGTCGGTACCCGCAGCTGAACGAATTCCAGGCGGTGGTCCATGCGCTCGGCGAGTCGCCGCCACACGAGGCCGGCTGGTCGGTCGAGCAGCTCGCCGAGCGCCTCGGCCACCGGCGCAAGGTCGCAGTCGTCGTCAACCTCTTGCGCGGCGAGGGGCTTGTCGACTGCGATCGCGACGGTGTGCTGCAACTGCACCGCGACCGTGCGCCGGACAGCGCGAAGCTCGAGTCGCTCGCGCAAGCCTGCGCGGCGCGCACCTCGCGCGACCGCGACATGCTGGAGCGCATGGTCGCCTACGCGCAAAGCGGCCAGTGCCGCTGGAAGCTGCTGCTCGAGTACCTGGAAGGCGCGGCGCCGGTGGACCCCTGCGGCACCTGCGACAACTGCCTTCGGCTGGCCGCGCACCTGGCGCAGCAGCCGTCAACGCCCCAACGACAGGCGCCTGCAGCGGCTGTGCGCGCCGGGTTCGACGTCGGCGAGCCGGTGCGTACCCGGCGCCACGGGCTCGCCCGCGTCGTGGCCGTCGAAGCGCAGGGCGTGACCGTGGCGTTCACCAACGGCCAGCAGCGGACGTTCCTGCCGGAGTTCCTCGCTCGCGCGTCATGAGTCCGCGTCCGACTCGCCGGCCAGTTCGCCCTTGCGGCTCTGCAGTTCGGCGCCCAGCTGCGCCAGATCGAGCTTGGCCTTGCGGGCCTTCGGGAAGATCTCGTTCTCCTCTTCCTTCACGTGGTGCGTCACGTACTCGCCGAGCACGGTGACCTTCGCGTCGTAGAGTTCGTCGTCCGCGTCCATCGACTCGATCTGGCTGACCAGGTCCTTGACCGTCGCGTGTTCGACCTCGGCCTCGTCGAGCAGGTCGTCGGCGTCCAGCGCGCCCCGCAGCGCCGGATAAAGATCTCTTCCTCGATCTCCGCGTGGGCGCTGAGCATTTCGCAGATCTGCTGTGCGATCTCCTGCCGCTCTTCGCCCTCCGCGTCGTCCTTGACGAGCTTCTCATAGGCCTTGAACAGCTTGGCAACTTCCTGATGGTCGCCTGCCAGCAGGGCCAGCGCGTCGGGCTGTGCGGATTTGGCGGCTGCGGTCTTCTTCGCTGCGCTGGCGGTCGAGCGGCTGGTGGATGTGCTGGTGCTGGGCATGTCGATTCCTCGGTTGGGTTGGGGGAGCGGCGCGGCACGTGCCGCTTCGACGGTCAGGGCAATGCCTGTACCCGGGCCGGCTCGGCCAGCAGGTCGTGCACGACCGTGGTCCAGTCGGTGCAGCGCAGATCCGCGTTGCGCGCCGACACGGGCGCCATCGGTGGCGCGGCCCGCGGAGCGCTGCACGTGCGGGCCCGCAGCAGCACCGAGCGGCACCCCGCGCGCCATCCAGCCTCGACCTCGTCGCGGGCGCTGCCGACGATCCACGAGCTCGCCATGTCCAGCCCGCGCGAACGGGCGGCGCGCACCAGCAGGCCCGGCGCGGGCAGGCGGCACAGGCAGGCCGGACGCCCGTCGGGCCCCGGGGCATGCGGGCAGATCACGAGCGGTCCGAGTTCGACCCCGGCTTGCTGCATCTCCTGCTGCAGCTTCGCTTCGCGGCGGGAGAACTCCCAGCGGCTGAACCGGCCCAGCGCCAGGCCGCTCTGGTTGGCGACGACGACGATGTGGAAGCCGGCGCGCGCCAACGTCGAAAGCGCCTCGCGTGCACCGCGCATATAGGGGATCGGACCGATCGCGGAGCCGAACCGGGGCTCGTCCACCAACGAGCCTTCCAGGCCGACGAACAAGGCCGACTTCATCGCAGCGCGCTGCGGTGCAGGCCCGCTCGCCACGATCCTAGGCTCGGGAACGTTCACGGCATCCCTCCATCGATCGATGGCTGACATTGCTGCGTCATGCGGCGATGTCGAGCGGCCCGGCGGTGCGCAGTGTCGCGCGCCGCGCGCGTTGGTCGGCGGGCAGGTTCAGCCGCAGGCTGCGTGCGGACGGCGGCAGGATCGGCCGCCCGACCTGCACGACCCGCAGCCCCGCCTCGGTCCAGCGGGCCGCGTCCAGCGCGTTGCGTCCGTCGTAGACCGTGCGCAGCCGCAGCGCCGCCGCGACCGCGTCGGGATCGAATGCGACGAACTCGTCCCATTCCGTCGCGAGCACCAGTGCGTCGGCGCCGGTCAGGGCGTCGCCGGCGGACTCGGCCCATCGGGTGTGGCGATCATGCGCCAGCGCGGCGCGCGCGTTCGCCATCGCCACCGGGTCGTAGAGCGCCAGCCGGACGCCGGCGCGAACCAGCCGGTCCGCCAGCGCCAGGCTCGGCGCACAGTGCACGTCGTCGGTCCCGGGCTTGAACGCCAGCCCCCAGATCGCGACGCGCAGGCCGCGCAGCCGCCCGCGCGAGCCCATGTCGCGCTGCAGTTCGTTGAAGGCCCAGCAGCGCTGTCGGTCGTTGATGCGCTCGGTGGCCTGCAGCATGTCGGAGCGCACGTTGTGGCGACGGGCGGTCTCGCGCAGCGCCGCCACGTCCTTGGGGAAGCACGAGCCGCCGTAGCCCAGGCCCGCGCGCAGGAACGAGCGGCCAATGCGCCGGTCGCTGCCGATGCCGTCGCAGACCTTCTCGATGTCCGCGCCGGTGGCGCCCGCGATCGTCGCGATCTCGTTCACGAAGCTGATCCGCATCGCCAGCGCCGCATTCGCCGCGTGCTTCGTCAGCTCGGCGCTGCGCGTGTCCATCGCCAGCACCGGGACGCCGGCGTCGACCAGCGGCGCATAGGCTGCGAGCAACAGGCGCCGCGCGGCGTCGTCGCTGCCGTCGTCGCCAATCAGGATGCGTTCGGGTTGCAGGAAGTCCGCCACGGCCGTTCCTTCCCGCAGGAATTCCGGGTTGGCGAGAAGGCGCGGCGCGTCGCCGTCGCCGGTGCCTGTATCGTCGAGCTGCCGCTGGAGGGCCTGCGCGGTGCCGATCGGTACTGTCGACTTGATCACCACCACCGAGGGGGCGCGCACGACCGCGGCGATGTCGCGCATCACCGCGTCGATCGCGCCCAGGTCGGTCGAGCCGTCGCCGTGCGCTGGCGTGTCGACGGCGACGAACACCAGGTCGACGCCCCGCAACGCGGCCCGAATCCCGGTCGTGAAGCACAGCCGCCGCGCCCCCAGTTGCGCGCGCATCAGTTCCGCGAGGCCGGCCTCGTACACCTCGACGTGCCCGTCGGCCAGGCGTGCGATCTTGCCCTCGTCCGAATCGATCGCGACGACCGAGTGGCCGCAGCGGGCGAGGCATGCGGCCGTGACGAGGCCGACGCAGCCGCTGCCGATCACCGCGATCCGCAGCGCGCGGCGCGGCTGCGGACCGGGGTCGGGCTGCGGCGGGCGGGATTCGTTGGCGATCAGTTTCATGGGCTTCGCTTCGGCTGGGGCGGACCGGACGGGCGAGCCCCATGCCCACCCATCATTGCCGCAGTAATTACCGGTGCCAGGACGCACGCGCCCTGCAGGGGCGCCGCGTCGCGGGGTGAAGGGGGCACATGGCGTTCCCGACCCGGCACCCGCCCGGGATCGCGATCGTGCGTCGGCTCTGGCGCCGGTAGGCCACGCACATTGCCTCGGCTCAGCTTGCCGTCGGGCGCGGCAACGACGTTCTGGGCTCAGGGGTCGAGCGCCGGCATTCGCCACTCGAACACGGTGCGGCCGGGCGAGCTGGCGACCGTGATCGAACCGTCCTGCAGTTCGACCAGGCGCCGCGCCAGCGCCAGCCCGACGCCGAGGCCGCCACCCGTCCGGTCGACCACGCGCCGGCTCGGCGCGAACGGATCGAACACGTGCGGCAGCACGGCCGCGTCGATGCCGGGGCCGGTGTCGCGCACGCTGATCACCGCGTCGCCGTCATCGCGCCGCAGGCTCACGACGACGGCGGTGCCGGCCGGCGTGTGACGCAGCGCGTTCCCCAGCAACTGCGACATCACCTGGACGACGCGCACGGGATCGGCGTTCACGCGGATCGGGGCGGGTGCGTCCAGCGCCAGCGCATGGCCGCTCGCGTCGGCCTGCGGCGTCGCGGCCGACATGGCGGCCTGAAGCGCGGCCCGCAACTCGGTGGGCTCGATCGACAGCGCGACGTCGTCCGTCATCACGTGGCCGATTTCCAGCACGCGGTCCACCATGTCCGACAGCTTGCGCGTCTGGCGTGCGATGACCGCTCGCGCGCTCTCGGCGACAGCGCTGCCCGGCGGCGCACTGCGCAGCACCTCGGCCGACGTGACCAGCGCGTTCAGTGGATTGCGCAATTCGTGGCCCAGCATCGACAACAGTTGGACGCCGGCGCGGCGGGCAGTCTCGAGTTCACGAGGCGCGATTCGTCCGCATGTCGCCGGCGGCTCCGCTTCGTCCGGCGCAGGGTTTGGTGTCATCACGATAGCCTAGCGAAGAAGCAGGGTCGTGCGTCGGTCGGGGTGAATGACCGGAACGCCGCCGCTGTAAAGTCGGGTCGGCACTGTCGTCGGCGCAACGCCGGGGCGGGTCGGCGGGAACGCGGAGTGCCCGTGCTTCCACGACCAGAAATTACCTCCGATGAATCCCTCGACGACGACGCACGACGACGCGCCCGCCCCGGTGCCGGTCGACTTCCCGGTCGTCGGCATCGGCGCCTCCGCCGGCGCGTTGGGCGCGCTGACGCGCCTGTTCGACGGAGTGCCGGCCGAGTCCGGCATGGCGTTCGTCGTCGTGGTCCACCTGTCGAGGGACCACGAGAGCCACCTCGCGTCGATCCTCGCGCGCAATGCCCGTGTGCCGGTGCTGCAGGTGACCGAGTCGGTGCCGCTCGAGGCGGACCGCGTCTACGTCATTTCGCCGCGCCTGGAATTCCAGCTGGCCGACGGCACGCTGGCGGTCGCACCGGTGGCGGCGGGCCGTCCGGTCAACACCGCGATCGACAAGTTCCTGCGTGCGCTCGGCGACGTGCACCGCGAACGCGCCATCGGCATCGTGATGAGCGGCATGGGCAGCGACGGCGCGATGGGCCTGCGACGGATCAAGGAGCGTGGCGGCGTCACGCTGGCGCAGACGCCGGCCGAAGCGGAATTCGACTCGATGCCGCTGAGCGCGATCGCCGAGGGCGCGGTCGACATCGTCATCTCGGCGTCGGAGATGGGCGAGAGGCTGGTGAAGCTGTGGTCGAACGCGCGCCACATCCAGCTGCCCGCCGTCGACGACCTGCCGGTCGAGCCGGCCGAGAGCCCGGCCGCGGTCGCCGCCGCAGCGCAGGCGCTGCGCGAGATCTTGGGCCTGCTGCGCGACCGCACCGGCCACGACTTCAAGCACTACAAGCCCGCCACCGTGCTGCGCCGCATCGAGCGGCGGCTGCAGGTCACGCAAATCCCGACGCTGCCGGAATACAGCCGATACCTTCAGCGTCATGTCGACGAGACCGCGGCGCTGCTGAAGGACCTGCTGATCGGTGTCACCAACTTCTTCCGCGACCCGGCGGCGTTCGAAGCCCTGGCAGGTGTGCTGGCGCCGCGGCTCGAGAAGGCCGCCGCGGAAGGGCGTCGCGTGCGGGCCTGGGTCGCCGGCTGCGCGACCGGCGAGGAGGCGTATTCGGTCGCGATCGTGTTGTCCGAACTGGCCGCAAGGCAAAGCCGGCCGGTCGGGGTCCACGTCTTCGCGTCCGACATCGACGAGCACGCGATCGCGCTGGCGCGAACCGGCGTGTACCCGGGCGCGATCGCCACCGATGTGCCGCTGGCCCGTCTGCGCGATTTCTTCCAGCGCGATCAATCGCATTACCGCGTGCGCAAGGACCTGCGCGAGAAGATCCTGTTCGCGACCCACAACCTGCTGAGCGATCCGCCGTTTTCCAACCTCGACCTGGTGTGCTGCCGCAACCTGCTGATCTACCTCGATCGCGAGGTCCAGCAGCAGGTGATGCAGGTGCTGCACTTTTCCTTGCGGCCGGGCGGGCTGCTGTTCCTTGGCAGCGCGGAGTCGGCCGACGCGGCCCAGGGCCTGTTCACGCTCGTCGACAAGCGGCACCGCATCTACAGCGCAGACGACGTTCCGCGCATGCGCCGCAGCGCGATGCCGGTGCTGCCGTTGAACATGCGGCCCAAGCTGGCGACGCCGCGGCTCGCGCATGCGCAAGGTCGCTTCGGGGTGCCGGCCGAGGTGCACGATCAGATCCGCCTGGCCTATGCGCCGGCCAGCGTCCTCACCGACGCGTCGTACAACCTGATGCACTCCACGCTGCAAAGCGAGGCCTACCTGCACTTCGCGACGGGCACACCGTCCCCAGGCCTGCTGGAGCTGGTGCGCCCTGAACTGGCCAGTGAGCTGCGCACCGCGCTGTTCACGGCCGCCAAGGAGGGCAAGAGCGTGGAGGCGCGGCCCGTGCAACTGCAACTCGCCGACGAACCGGTCTGGGTCACGATGGTGGTGCGGCCGGTCGAGCAGGACGGCACGCGTTACATGCTGGTGGCGTTCGACGCGGTGCAGCACGTGCTTGCCAGGACGAACGGCCGCCGCCGCCACGACCCGACCGTCGTGATGCTCGAGGAGGAGCTCAAGCGCACCCGCGAGGAGTTGCACGGCAGCCTCGGCGAATCGGCCACCTCCCACGAGGAACTGCACGCCTCGAATGAAGAGCTGCAGTCGATGAACGAGGAGCTGCGCTCGATCACCGAGGAGCTGGAGACGAGCAAGGAGGAACTGCAGTCGCTGAACGAGGAGCTGATCACCGTCAACCACGAGCTCGAGGCCAAGGTCGACGAGGCCACGCAGGTCAACGACGACCTGCTCAACCTGGTCAGCTCGACCGACATCGCGACGATCTTCGTCGACCGCGCGATGCGCATCAAGCGCTACACGCCGCGGGCCGCGCAGCTCTTCAACCTGCTGAACGGCGACCTCGGGCGCTCGCTGCTGTGCATCACGCACACCCTCCACTACCCGGATCTCGAGAAGGACGCGATCGACGCGTTCGAATCCCTGCGCGTCACCGAGCGCGAGGTGCGGGGCGCCGACGGTGCCACCTTCCTTGCGCGGGTGCTCCCGTACCGCACGCGCCAGGACATGATCGGCGGCGCCGTGCTGACATTCATCGACATCAGCGCCACGCGGCGCGCGGAGGCGAAAGTTCGGGCTGGCGAGGCGAACTTGCGGTTGCTCGTCGAAAGCACCAAGGATTTCGCGATCATCACGCTCGACCCGCAGGGCACGGTGACTTCGTGGAACGGCGGGGCGCGCCGCATGTTCGGCTTCACCGAGGCCGACATCGTCGGCCAGCCGATCGACCTGATCTTCACGCCACACGACCGGTCCGATGGCGCGCCGAAACGCGAACGCGACATTGCCCGCGAGGAAGGGCGCGCGAGCGACGAGCGCTGGCACATGCGCCGGGACGGCAGTTCGTTCTTCTGCAGCGGCATCATGACGCCGATGTTCGAGGACGGGCAGCTCGTCGGCTACGCGAAGATCGCGCGCGACCTGACCGACAGCAAGCGGGCCGAGATCCAGCTCGGTGCCCTGCTCGAAAAGGAGACCGAAGTGCGCGCCGAACTGCAGCGCGCGATCGCGATGAAGGACGAGTTCCTCGCGGTGATGTCCCACGAGCTGAAGCACCCGCTGAACCTGATCCACGTCAACGCCGAGCTGCTCGCGCGGCTGCCCGAGGCGCGCGGCCTGCCGGCCGTGACCCACGCGGCCGACGTGATCCGTCGCGCCGTGCTGAGCCAGGCCAAGATCACCGACGACCTGCTCGACCTGTCGCGCCTGCGCACCGGCAAGCTCACGATCAACGCGGCGCCCTTGTTCTGGCCGGCGGTGGTGCACCGCGTGGCCGACGCGGTGTCCGAGGACGCGGCGGCCAAGGGGCTGACGATCACGGTCGAGGCGGGCGAGCCGAATATGATCGTCTACGCCGACGCGGTGCGGGTCGAGCAGATCGTCTGGAACCTGGTCAGCAACGCGCTCAAGTTCACGCCGACCGGCGGGCGGATCGAACTGCACCTGCAGCCCGACGGCGACGAGTGCCGGCTCGACGTGATCGACACCGGCCAGGGCATTCCGCCCGATTTCGTCGACGCGGTGTTCGAGATGTTCCGCCAGGCCGACCGCAGCACGACGCGCCAGCACGGCGGCATGGGCATCGGACTGGCGCTGGTCAAGCACCTGGCCGAGGAGCAGGGCGGGCGCGTCGCCGCGGCGTCCGCCGGCCCGGGGCAGGGCGCGACGTTCAGTGTGTGGTTGCCGATGGCGGGTGCGGGCAGCGGCGACCTGATCGCTGGCGCGCCGAATGCGCCTCTGGCGGGACTGCGCCTGCTGATCGTCGACGATGCCGACGACGCGCTCGAATCCTTCGCCGCGTTGCTTCGCCTCGAGGGCGCGGAAGTCAATGCGGTCAACAACGCGCGGGCGGCGCTGGCCGCGCTGGCGGCCGGTTCGTTCGACCTGTTGATTTCGGATGTCGCCATGCCCGGCATGGACGGCTACGAGCTGGTGACCGAGGTGCGCCGCGATCCGCGCACCCGGGCGCTCCCGGCGATCGCGCTGACGGGCTTCGGCCGGCCTCAGGAGATCCAGCGCGCGATGGAAGCCGGGTTCACCGCCCACCTGACCAAGCCGGTCGTGATCACCCAGTTGCACGACACGCTGCGACGCCTGTCGGTTGCGATGCCGCGGGAAATTCCCGGCGGCGTGTAGGCGTTGTCCGGCGTTTCGACGGGGTGCGGGCACATCGGCAGGCCCCCCTTTTCAAGCCAAAATCGCCGTGGAGCAACGCACTGTTTGAGACATTGACGTCGTCATTCCACCTCAATATGTGTCAGATTTCTCGGGTTCGGGTGCCCGATGCTCGAACGGAGGACGAACAGGTGCCGCATGCACTGGTAGTTGATGATGACGATGATTCTGCCGAGATGATGGCTGCACTCATTGCGGCGGAGGGGTTCACGGTGGCGACGGCCAGTTCGCTGCAGGAGGCGCGCAGGAGAATGTCCCTGCAGCCGCCCGACGTGGTGCTGCTCGACCTGATGCTGCCCGATGGCAACGGCCTGGGACTGGTCGACCAGGTGAAGGCGCACGGTCGGTCGGAGGTGGTGCTGATCACCGGCCACGCCAGCGTCGAGACCTCGGTACAGGCGCTGCGCCTGGGCGCGGCGGACTACCTGACCAAACCGCTCAACATCAAGCAGCTGCGTGGCGTGCTGTCGCGGCTGCGGCGCCCGTCGACGCTGCACACCGATGCCGCCGGGATGCTGGAGACGCTCGAGAAGGCGGGCCATTTCGGCCTGTTGTGGGGACGCTCCGCGCCGATGCGCAAGGTCCACGAGCAGATCCTGCGCGTGTCGGGCACCGCGATCACGGTGTTCGTGACCGGCGAGAGCGGCACCGGCAAGGAACTGGTCGCGCGCACCGTGCACGACCTGAGCCGGCGGCGCGCCAAGCCCTTCCTCGCGGTCAACTGCGGCGCGATCTCGCCGCACCTGATCGAGAGCGAGATCTTCGGCCACGAGAAGGGCAGCTTCACCGGCGCCGAGCGCCAGCACCACGGCTTCTTCGAGCGCGCCAACGGTGGCACGCTGTTCCTCGACGAGATCACCGAGATGCCGCTGGACCTGCAGGTCAAGCTGCTGCGCGTGCTGGAGACCGGCACGTTCATGCGCGTCGGCTCGATGCAGTCGCAGGAGGCCGACGTTCGGATCGTCGCCGCGTCGAACCGCGACCCGAACCAGGCTGTCGCGAACGGCCGACTGCGGGAAGACTTGCTGTATCGATTGAACGTATTTCCGATCCACGTGCCGCCGCTGCGCGACCGCGGCGAGGACATCGGTCTGATCGCCGATCACTTCCTGGACGAGATCGGCCGCCGCGAGGGCCAGGCCAAGCGCTTTGCGCCGGACGCGCTGGCGCGGCTGCGGTCCTACCGCTGGCCGGGCAACGTGCGCGAGCTGCGCAACATCGTCCAGCGCGCCTACGTGATGGCGCCCGAGACCACGATCCACGACGAATGCCTGCCGAGCCGGGAGACGCCGTCGGCGCCGGTCGTCGGCACCTCGTTGCTGCAGATCGAGATCGGCACGTCGCTTGCCGAAATCGAGCGGGTGGTGATGATGGCCACGCTCGAGCACTACGGTCGCCACAAGGAACGCACGGCCGCGGCGCTCGGCGTCAGCCTGAAGACGCTCTACAACCGGCTCAAGGAGTACTCGACCGTGCCGGTGCAGGGCGAGCGCGACAACGGCGGCGCCATCCACTCCGGCTTCGGCGAACTGGGATAGCAGCCCAGCCATCCGGAACGGTCAGGGACGGCAACGATGAATTCGGAGAACGGCAGGTCGGTTTCGGAGATGCGTATCCTGGTCGCTGACGACAGCCCGTTCGCGGCCGACACGCTGGCGGAATTGCTGCGCCTCGAATTCGGTTGCCGCGTCGTCGTCGCCTACGAGGGCGAGCAGGCTTTGCACATGGCGCTGGCCGAGCGGCCCCACGTCTCGATCCTCGACATCCGCATGCCCCGACTCAACGGCATCCAGGTGGCGCGCCAGGTGCGCGCCGCGAGCGCCGAGGAAGGCGCGGGCGTCTCGCCGCGCCTGATCGCGGTGACCGGCGACCTGGGCGTCAACGACAGGTGGACCGAGATCGACGGCACCTTCGATGCGGCGTACGCCAAGCCGATCGACATCGAGCGGTTGATGGCCGATCTGACGCGGCACTGGCACGGCCAGTCGGCCCGCCCGACGCGGGTCCGCTTCGACCTGCAGGAATGCTTCACGCGCGCCGTGCGCGACGTGCTGCCGCTGATGGCCCGCAAGCACCAGACGGTCTCCTTCGATTGCACGGACGAACCGGTGCTCGTCGAATCCGACGAGGTGGCCTTGCGCTCGGGCCTGTACAGCCTGCTGGCCGGTCTGTCCGACGTGATCGGGCCCGGCTTCGTGGTGCTGAACGCCGCCGTGAGCCTCGCCGCAGATGGCGACGCCGTGCTGGAGATGACGGCTGGCGGCACCGGCGAACTGGCGCCGGCGGCGCGCATCGAGCATGTGCTGAAGCGCTTGTCGCTGACGCAGGAACTGCGCCCGCGACCCGGCGCGGCAGGCTTGTTGACGACGGCCAGCGGCACGTGCCCGAGTTCCACCGGCACCGTGCAGTTCTCGGCCGAACCGGGCGAGGGCGCGTTGTTCCGGCTCGACTGGACCTGCCGCGGCGGCGAGCAGCCGGTCGAGGCGGCGGCCTGCGCCTCCGGGGCACGCGCCTGGCTGATCGATACCGACGGACCGGCGGCCGAGATGCTCGAGCGCCGGCTGCAGCGCAGCGGCTGGCGCGTGCGACGCTTCGATCAGGTGCCGGCGGCCGAAGCCGTGCTCGATGGCCCGCAACAGGGCACGCCGCCAGCGCTGCTGGTCGTCCACGAGGCAAGCGCGACGCGCGCGCAGGTCACCGCGCTGGCGCGGCGTCTGCCGGCCGAGGCGATCGCGCTGTACCTGGTGAACGCCGGCTCGCCGACACTCACCGGCCCCGATCCCGCGCCCCTCAGCGTGCGTGTGCAACCGCTGTCGCCCGGCGACATCGGCCGCCTGACCGAGCATGCGCTGCGTGTCGACGGCGGCCAGCGCGCCGGGCCGACATCCGCCTGGTCGACGCTCGTGCAGCCGCGCAGCCGCGTGCTGGTGGTCGACGACAACGACGTGAACCGCATGGTCGCCAGCGGGCTGGTCAAGGCGCTGGGCTATGACGTGGTCTGCGCCTCGGACGGGCTCGACGCGATCGAGCAGTGCAAGGCCTCGCCGCCCGACGTGGTGCTGATGGACGTCAACATGCCCGTGCTCGGCGGCATCGACGCGACGCGCCGGCTGCGCGAACTTCAGCGCGCCGGCCGGGTGGCGCCGTTCGCGATCGTCGCGGCCACGGCCGCGGTCGACGAGGAGACCGAACGGCGCTGCCGCGAGGCGGGCATGGACGGCTTCCTGAGCAAGCCGCTGCGCCTGCCGGTGATGCGCAGCGAGCTGCGCCGCGTCACCCACCGCGACATCTAGGCGGGCCGCTTCTCGCCCAAATGCGTCTGCAGGCATTGCATCCGCCGCGACGCGGTGTCGAGCTTGAAGTAGTTGCGCCCAGTCGGCCCGGGGTCAGCGGCGCGTGGCGCGGCGCTGGCTGAACCAGCGCCACGCCGTCGCGAGCGCGAGCGGCGCGGCGGCGGCGGTTTTCGGCGCCGCCGGTGCGAGGCCCGAGCGCAGCGCGGAGCCCATCAGCGCGCCGCCCAGTTCCATGGCGCGGCGCCAGCCACGCGCCGGAGGCGGACTCGCGGGCGGTGGGGGCGGCGAACCCGCCGCCTTCCGTGCGGACCACCAGCGGGGCGGCGGCGCAGGGCGCGACAGCGCACGCACGACCAGCCAGGTCGATGCGATCACCGCGAGGCTGCCGCCACCGATCCAGGCCGCGCGCTGCGCGGCGCCGCGGGACGCGGGCGCCAGTTGCCGCGCAGTCCGCAGCAGGCGCCGATCGCTCTCGACGACGGCCATCTCGGCGCGGCGGATCTGCGTGTCCAGGTCGTCGCTCATCGTGTGGCTCCTGCCGGCGTGACGGACGGTGCGGCTTCCTTCGGCAAGGCCGCCTCCGGTGGCGGCGGCAACGTGAGGCGGCGAACCGTGGCCGGCAGCGTGAGCAGCGCGGCAAGTCGGCTCGCGCGCAGCAGCGCGAAGGCGGCGGCAACGCCATTCAACGCGACGATCAGCAGCGCCACCCATCCGATGCCCCAGCCCGCGTCGATCAGCGCGGCGGCGAGCGCGGCCCACAGCGCGACCCAGGTGGTCAGCAGCAGCACCACCGCGCACAGCATCAGCGCGACGATGCCCACCAGCGCCTGCATCGCGCGCCGCAGTTCCAGGGTGAGCAGGTGGACCCGGTCGCTGACGATCGCGGGGATCAGATGGATGAGAGACCGCAACAGGGCGATCAACGACGGGCTGTTGGACGCAGGAGGCATCCAAGCGTCCGGCAACCGGCATGCCCGGAGGCCGTTACGCGACGTTGCTGCAACTTTTTCGCGAGTCGGCATTCGACCGTCGTCGATCCGCAGGAACGCCGGCTGCCCCGACGCCCGGATGACCCCGAACGAACCAGGAGCGCCCATGGCGAACGACCCGACCTCGACCGACCCGGCCACCGCGCAGACGGCGCAGACGCAGCGCGCGATCCAGCGCGAGCAGGACCAGCGCGATGCCCGGTCGTCGTCGGGGGATGAGGAGATGAAGCAGCCGGTGCAGGCCGGCGCGCGCGACCAGCCGACCGATTTGCCCGCGCAGCATCTGGGCAAGCCCGGGCATGAAGCCGACCTCGAGCTCGCGCCGCGCTTCATGGCGCCCGACTATGTCGGCAGTGGCAAGCTGAAGGGCAAGGTCGCGCTGATCACCGGTGGCGACTCCGGCATCGGCCGCGCGGTCGCGGTGCTGTTCGCGCGCGAAGGGGCGGACGTGGCGATCGGCTACCTGAACGAGCAGGTCGACGCCGAGGAGACGAAACGCTGTGTCGAGGCCGAGGGCACGCGCTGCCTGCTGCTGCCCGGCGACGTGAAGGACCCGGCGTACTGCACCCGCGCGGTCGACCGCACGGTCGAGGCCTTCGGCCAGCTCGACGTGCTGGTCAACAACGCCGCGTTCCAGGAGCACGCCGAATCGCTGGACGACCTCACCGAGGAGCGCTTCGACCAGACCTTGCGCACCAACGTCTACGGCTACTTCCACATGGCCAAGGCGGCGCTGCGCCACCTGAAGCGCGGTGGCAGCATCATCAACACCGGATCGGTCACCGGTCTCGAAGGCAGCTCGCACCTGCTGGACTACTCGACCACCAAGGGCGCGATCCACGCCTTCACGAAGGCGCTCGCGCAGAACGTGCTGCCGCGCGGAATCCGCGTCAACGCGGTGGCGCCGGGGCCGGTGTGGACGCCGCTGAACCCGGCCGATGCCCCGGCCGAGAAGGTCGCCGAATTCGGCAGCCAGACGGACATGAAGCGACCTGCGCAACCCGAGGAACTGTCGCCCGCCTATGTGTTCCTCGCGGCGCCGGTGTGCTCCGGCTACATCACCGGCATTGTGCTGCCGGTGACGGGCTCGATCGGCGCCTCCTGAAGGACATCAGCGTGGGCGGTCCGGCTGCACGCCGGACCAGCGGTCGCGCAAGTGGCGGATCTGGTCGTGCCGCCGGCGTGCGCCATCGAGCTGGCGATCGACGATCGTCCGCACCGTCTCCGGCAGGCTCGGGTCGTTGAGCGCCTTGCGGTAATCGGCCGCCGTGCCGTTCAGCACCTGCTCGCATTCGTCGAGCAGGGCCTTGTCGCCACCGCCGCCCAGCGTGCTCGTCACGGCCTGCCAGCCGCGCTGCAGCGTGCCGCCGACCGAGCCGCCGGATTCGGGCTCGCCGCCACGCTGCCGCACCAGCGACGCGAGTTCCGCCGCGGCTTGCGCGCAGCCGGCCGCGGCGTCGCCGAGCGCGCGTTTGAGTTCGGCCGATTCGGCATGCGCGGCCGCGCCTCGGCAGCAGGACTCGGCGTCGCTGCAGGTCTCGAGCAGGTCGTTGAGCAGATCGACCGTGGTGTCGTCGTTCATGGTGGTTCGGCACGCGCCGCGTTGGTTTCTTGAGGACCGGGCAACGCGCATGCCGCGCCGCCGCGGCACACCGCTTGCCATCCGGGTGCATTCCTCCAGCCGCCTTCGCAGTGAATCCTCCCCCGCACCCGCCGCCCCTTTGTGCTTCGCCGTTCGCGTCGTTCTGGATGGGCGGCTTCGAAGGCGCCGACCACGTCAACGGACAGCGCGTCGCGCTCGACATGACCGCCAGCAACGGCCACCTCGAGCGGCTCGACGAGGACCACGCGAATGCGGCGGCGCACGGCATCGACGTGGTTCGCGAGAGCATCGGCTGGCGCCTGTGCGAGCCCACGCCCGGGCGCTTCGACCTGCAGCGTGCGGTTCGGATCGCATGCAGCGCCGAACGCCACGGCCTGCAGGTCGTGTGGACGCTGATGCACTACGGCACGCCGCCCGACGTCGACCTGTTCGACGAGGCGTTGGTGCCACGCTTCGCGTCGTTCGCCGCCGCCGTGGCGCGAACGCTCGGGCCGCGCAGCGGGCGCGCGCCGATCTACAACTTGGTCAACGAGATCGGCTTCCTGGCGTGGGCCGCGAGCGCGACCAACCTGATCCACCCGTACCGTGGCGACCCGGCCGACGCCGGCGAGACGAACGGTGCGTCCGGCTATGCGCTCAAGCGGCGCCTCGTGCGCGCGGTGCTGGCCGGCGTCGCAGCGGTCCGTGCGATCGATCCACGCGCGCGCTTCCTGCACATCGAGCCGGCGGTGCACGTCGGCGCGCCGCGCGATCGGCCCGACCTGGCGGCGCAGGCGCAGCGCGAGGCGGACTACCAGTGGCAGGCCTGGGACATGATCGAAGGGCGCATCGAGGCCCATCTCGGCGGCTCGCGCGAAGCGCTCGACCTGATCGGCGTCAACCACTACCACAGCGGCCAGTGGGAGGTCGGAACGGAGCGGCGCCTGTGCTGGCACGAGCAGGACCCGCGGCGGCGTCCATTATCCGCGCTGCTTCGCACGGCATGGCTGCGCTACCGCCGGCCGCTGATCCTGGCCGAGACCAGCCACGTGGGCGTCGGCCGCGCCGACTGGTTGCACGACACGGCGAGTGAAGTGTGCGCTGCGCGCCGCGCCGGCGTGCCCATCGACGGCCTCTGCCTGTACCCGCTGGTCGATCGCCACGACTGGAACGAGCCGGACCACTGGCATCGCAGCGGGCTGTGGGACGTGGCCCATCCGGCCGACCCGGCAGCGCCGCTGTCGCGGCGCCTGTGCACCGACTACGCCGCGGCGCTGGCCCGCTGGCAACGCATCCTGCCCGAAGACTCAACCACCGCGGAGACCCCCATGTCCCACCTGATCGTCTTTTCCCACTTGCGCTGGGCCTTCGTCTATCAGCGTCCGCAGCACCTGATGGTGCGGCTCGGCCCGCACCATCCGGTGCTGTTCATCGAGGAGCCGGTCCACCTCGACCCGGCCGACGGGCCGGCGCGCATCGACCGCATCCCGAAGGGCCCCGGCGTCGACGTGCTGGTGCCGCGCACGCCGATCGTGGCCGGCGGCTTCCACGACGACCAGCTGCCCGTGCTCAAGCCGCTGCTGGCCGAGTACCTGCGCAGCCACGCGATCGACGACTACCTGGTGTGGTTCTACACGCCGATGGCGTTGCCGTTGCTCAGCGAGCTGCGCCCGCGCGCGGTCGTCTACGACTGCATGGACGAACTCAGCGCGTTCAAGGACGCACCGCGCCAGCTGCGCCAGCGCGAGACCGCGTTGATGAAGGCGGCCGACCTCGTCTTCACCGGTGGCCCGGCGCTCTACGAGGCCAAGCGGCATCTGCACCCGCAGGTCCACTGCCTGCCCAGTTCGGTCGACGCGGCCCACTTCGCGCCGGCCGGGGTTGCACCCGAAAGCGACGCCGCCGCCGAGGCCGAGCGCCTGCAGGGCGCGTTGCCTCGACCCCGGCTCGGTTTCTTCTGCGTGATCGACGAGCGGCTCGACACGGCGCTGGTCGACGCGCTCGCGCGCGCCCGGCCCGAATGGCAGATCGTGATGGTCGGTCCGGTGGTCAAGATCGATCCGGCGCAGTTGCCGCGCCATCCGAACCTGCACTGGCTCGGCATGCAGCCTTATCCGATGCTGCCGCACCTGATGGCCGGCTGGGACGTCTGCCTGATGCCGTTCGCGCTGAACGAGGCCACGCGCTTCATCAGCCCGACCAAGACGCTCGAGTACCTGGCGGGAGACAAGCCGGTCGTCAGCACCGCGGTGCCCGACGTGGTGGGGCTCTACGGCGCGGTGGTGCGCATCGCGTCCGACCCCGCCGGCTTCATCGCCGCCTGCGAGGCCGCGCTGGCCGAACCGGAAGACGCCCGCGCGAGGCGGCGCGAGGTGAGTCGCGAGACCGTCGCGCAATCGTCCTGGGACAGCGCGGCGCAGCGCGTGCTGAAGGAGATCGACTCGATGACGCGCTTCGCCGCGCGCAACGCCGGCGAGGCCGATGCGAGCGACGCGCCGCACGGCGTGCCGGTGGTCAAACGCACCGTGCGGCATGTCCGCCACATGGTGATCGGGGCCGGACCGACCGGTCTGGCGGCCGCGTATCACCTGGCACAGGGCACGTCCGCGCCGGCGCAGACGCTGCTGGTCGAGCGTGCCGACACGGTCGGCGGCTGGTGCCGCTCGGTGACGCAGCAGGGCTACACCTTCGACCACGCCGGCCACATCATGTTCTCCAACGATGCCTACGTCCTCGACATGTACGAGCGACTGCTCGGCGACAACGTGCACTGGCAGAACCGCGAGGCCTGGGTCTACAGCAAGAACGTCTACACGCGCTATCCGTTCCAGGGCTCGCTGTACGGCTTGCCGCCGGCCGTGCTGAAGGAATGCCTGGTCGGTGCGATCGAGGCGCGCTTCGGGCCGATCGACGGCCAGCAGAGCGTCCCGCCGCAAACGCCGCCGGCCAACTTCGAGGAATTCATCGACCGGGTCTGGGGCAAGGGCATCGCGAAGCACTTCGCGACGCCGTACAACCGCAAGCTGTGGGCGGTGCCGCTGGCCGAGATGGAGACGTCGTGGCTCGGCGGACGCGTGCCGCTGCCCGACCTCGGCCAGATGATCGAGGGCGCGCTCGAGCCGACGCCCGCGCCGATGGGGCCGAACGCGCGCTTCGGCTACCCGCTGCACGGCGGCTTCCAGGCGCTGATGGACGGCTTCCTGCCGCTGCTCGAATGCGAACTGTCGCTGCGCACCAGCGTGCTGCACGTGTCGCCGTCGCGGCGCACCGTGCGTTTCGACGATGGCCGCTCGATCAGTTTCGATGCGCTCGTCAGCACGATGCCCTTGCCGCAACTCGTGCAGGCCTGCGGCGACGAGGCGCCGGCCGAGGTGCAGGCGGCGGCACGGGGCTTGCGGCATGTGGCGGTGCGCTGCGTGAACCTCGGCGTTCGCCTGCCCGCGGGCCGCGAGCGCCTGACCGACAAGCACTGGATCTACTACCCCGAGGAGACGGTGTTCCACCGCATCTTCGTGCAGGGCAACGCGAGCCCGCACAACAACCCGCCGGGCGGCTTCGGCCTGACCTGCGAGATCACGTACGGCCCGAGCAAACCGCTGCCGTGCGAGGGCGAGGCGTTGATCGAGCGCGCGATCGCCGACTGCCGCGCGGTCGGCATCCTCGGTCCCGACGACGAGATCGAATGCGCCAACCAGGTCGACATGCCATGCGCCTACGTGATCTACGACCACGCGCGCGCCGCCAACGTGGCCTGCATCCGCGATTGGTTCGCGTCGTTCGGCATCGTGCTGGCGGGGCGCTACAGCGAGTGGGAGTACTACAACTCGGACCACGCGTTCATCGCGGGCCGGCGCGCCGCGCTGCAGGTGCAGGCGGCGCTGGCGCCGGCGGCCGTGGCATCGGCCCCGGCCGGCGCGCAGGGCGGCGGCGGGCGCGCCGCGGCGGCGCGCTGAGCCCGATGCTGATCGACGCTCACCTCCACTGCACCGGTCGCGAGACCCGCGACGACGTGCTGCGCACGCTCGACGACGCACGCGTCGACCTGGGCGTGCTGCTCGCGCCGTTCCTCGGCGACGGGTATTCGCTCGACGACCCCGGGTCGCTGCGGCGCGGCAACGCGCACCTGGGCGCGCTGGTGCGCGGGCGCGCCGACCGCCTGTTCGGCATGGCGGTGATCGACCCGCGCGATCCGCGTGCCGGCGAGGACCTGCGCCATGCGGTCGAAGTCCACGGCCTGCGCGGCGTGAAGATGGTTCCCACCGGCTGGTACCCCTACGACCGAGAGGTCCAGCCCGCGTTCGCGGTCGCGGCGGAGCTGGAGTTGCCGATACTCTTTCACAGCGGCATCTTCATCGACGGGCGCTCGGGGCGCTTCTGCCGCCCGGCGTTCTTCGAGGTGCTGCGCGAGCACCCGGGCGCGCGCGTCGCGCTCGCGCACCTGGGTTGGCCGTGGACCGACGAGGCGATCGCGGTCGGGCTGATCGACCGGATCCACGGCGTCGCGCCGGACGCCTGTGCGTTCCGCTTCGACATCTCGTTCGGTCCGCCGCCGCCGTACCGGCTCGAGGTGCTGCGGCGGGCGCTCGAGGTGCTCGGCCCGGAATTGCTGCAGTACGGCAGCGATTGCTTCCTGCCGTGTCCGGGTCACGAGCTCGCGACCCGCCGCGGCTGGGTCGCCGAGCTGTTCGACCAGCTCGCGCTCGACGCGGCCACGCGCGAGCGCATCGAGGTCGGCACTGCCGCCGCCTGGCTCGGCCTGTCGCGGCCTGCGATCGGCCACGCCGCCGAGTCGGTCGATTCGCCCGCGCCGCACGACGCGGCGCGCCCGATGCCCGCACTGCGCCGCGGCTGGCTTACCGGCGGCGCTTCGATGGCACCGATCTGCTGTTGAGGACCCATGGAACCGACTCCGATCGTCCGCGTACCGGACACCCGTCTCCACATCCTCGAAGTCATCGGCAACGGCATCGTCGGTGGCATGGAAAGCGTCGTGGAGCGACTCGTCGAGCGGCTGCCACGTGAGCGCTTCGCCGTCACCGCGCTGTGCCCCTACGAGAGCCCGCTGGTCGATCGGCTGCGGGCGCTGGACGCCGAGGTCGTGATCGTGCCGATGCCCGACGAAATGCCGTGGTCCTCGGTGCAGGCGGCGCTCGCGCTGGCGCAGTCGCAAGGCGTCGACCTGATCCATTCGCACCTCGAGAACGCGCACCTGCTGGCCGGCATGGTGGGCAGCCTGAGCGGCCTGCCGGTGCTCGCGACGATGCACGGGCGGCAGATCAGCATGCTCGACCTCGAGGTCCATCGCGCGGCCGGCACGCACCTCGGCGTCGTGTGCCGCCACAGCCACCTGCATGCGCTGGGCATCGGGATCAGCGCGTCACACCTGAGCTGCATCCCGAACGGCGTCGACACCGAGCTGTTCGGTCCGGTTCCGCGTGCCGACGCCGGGCTGCGTCGCGATCTGGGCATCGACCGAACGGTGCCGCTGATCGGCTGCGTCGGCCGCTTCTCTGCCGAGAAGGGGCCGGAGGTGTTCGTGCGCGCCACGCTGCTGTTGCGCAGCCTGCTGCCCGACGCGCACTTCGTGATGGTGGGCGACGGGCCGATGCGCGAAGCGATGCAGGCGATGGGCGAGCGGTTCGGAATGGCCGGGCGTCTGCACCTGCCGGGCCTGCGCAGCGACATGGCCGAGGTCTACCGGCAGCTCGACCTGCTGGTCTGCCCGTCGCACAGCGAGGCGATGCCCCTGGCGGTGATGGAGGCGATGGCGAGTGCGCTGCCGGTGGTCGGCACCCGGGTGGGCGGCGTGCCCGACCTGATCGAACCGGGCCGCACCGGCTGGCTGGTCGCGCCCGGCGATTTCCAGGGCATCGCCAACCGGGTTGCGCACGTGTTCGAGACGCCCGGCGAGCTCGAAGCCATGGGGCAGGCCGCGCGGGCGCGGGCGGTCGAGCGCTTCAACCTGGATGGCAACATCGCGGCGACCGCGCGCCTGATGACGGAGCTCGCCGCGCGCCGCGCGCGGCAGCGCGTCAGCGCGTCCTCTCGCTGACCGCTTCGCGCGTGTCGGCGCCGAGGTTTGCGGCGGCAGCTCGACCGCGCGACGTCGGCATCGGCGGACGCGGGTATGCAACTTGCCTCCATCGAGAACCGCCCCTCGACTCCCGCGCGACCACCATGCAAACCGCCACGCCCGCTTTTGCGTCCGCTCACCGTCCGCTGATCACCCCCGCCGTCGAACGCGTGACGGCTTGGCATCGCGAGCAGTCGATCCGCCAGGCCCGCGCCGTCATCGAGGCGCTGCGCGACGACGACGATGCGCCGACGACCGACGCCGCCCTCCCCATTCGGCCCCGCCCGGGCGGGGCGTTGCAGGCCGCGCCGCGTTAACGGGTTTCAGGCCAGGGGAAGCGCGGTCCGCCAGCGCGTGGCGTCGTCCGCGGCGGCGTCGAGCCGGCAGCCGTGCAGGCGCAGGGCCAGATCCAGCAGCACGAACCCGCTCGAACCCGGCAGCGCCGGTATCTCCAGCAGCAGTGAACCGTCACCTCGTTCGGCGCGACATGGCGCCGGCCCGCACCCCAGCAAAGCCGCGCAAGCGATCGCGCAGTTCAACGCGGGCCCCAGCAGGTGCGGGTCGACCCACACGGTCGCCGTGTCGATGTCGGCGACGCGCTGCCAGTCGTCGGGAAGCGAGCGCTCGTCGTCCGGCAGCCCGCGCCTCAGGTCCGCGAGCCAGTCGCCGGCGTTGGTCGCCGCGCGACGCACCCCGGGCGCCTGGGCCGCGAGGCGCGCCATCACGCCGAGCGCCGCCTGCACGCGCGCCACCGGCAGGCGGTCGAGCTCGGCGGCGAGCGCGGTCGCGAACAGTGCCTGCGTGCGCATCGCGCAGCGCAGGCGGCGCGAGCGCTCGGCCAGTTCCTCCTCGAGCTGCATGCGGTCGTGGATGTCGGTGCAGTGGTGATCGAAGCCTGCGAAGCGGCCGTCCGGTGCGAACAGCGGAATCGCCCGCTTCATCAGCCAGCGATGCCCGCGTCGCGTGTGCCGCAGGCGGAAGTCGAGCGCATACGGCAGGCGCTGGTCCTGCATGTCGGCATGAATGGCGACGCAACGTGCGCGATCGTCGGGGTGCACGTCCTGCAACCAGCCGTTGCGGACCGCGGATTGCGGCGAGCGTTCGGTGAAGCGCAGCCACGCCGCGTTGAAGTCGGTCGCCAGGCCCATCGCATCGGAGCGGCGCCACATCGGTTCCGCCAGGGGCGTGTCGCGCGGCCACGCCGGGATCGGCTCGAAGGCCTGGCCTTCAGCCGATTCGGTCGGGATGTACATGGCTCACCTCGGCGGAATCTCGTCCTGTGCGCAGGAATCGCAATCCGCGTGCCATGTAGCGCGCCGGGCGCGCCCGCGTTCCAGCCGGGGCGATCGGCAATTCGTACCGAATGGAATGCCGGTCAGCACGGCGGGCCGCACGCTCAGCATGAGGCGCGGTCGGCTGCGCCCTCGCCACCGGCCGGCATGGCCCCTGGCGGCGACGCGTGGCGACGGCGGCGATCGGCCGGCGCGATCTTGAGCCCCTGGCGGTACTTGGTGACGGTGCGCCGCGCCACCGTCAGGCCCTGTCGCGCCAGGCGCTGCGTGATCTCGACATCCGACAATGGGGTCAGCGGGTCCTCCGCATCGATCAGTTCCTTCACGACGCTGCGGATCGCGGTGGCCGAGCACGCACCGCCGCTGGTCATCGGCATCGGCCGCGAGAAGAAGTGCTTCAGCTCGAACAGGCCGCTGGGCGTCGCCATGAACTTGTTGTTGGTGACGCGGCACACGGTCGACTCGTGGGCGCCGACTTCCTCCGCGATGTCGCGCAGCGCCAGCGGCTTCATCGCCAGGGGGCCGTGCTCGAAGAACAGCCGCTGCCGGCGCAGGATCGCCTGGGCGACCGCGAGGATCGTCGAGAAGCGCTGCTCGACATTGCGCAGCGTCCAGCGCGCTTCCTGCAGGTGGGCGCCGAGCTCGCCGTGGCTCGCTTCGCGGTGGCGCCGGAACAGGTCGGCGCAGGTGCGGTTCAGGCGTACCCGCGGCATCACGTCCGAGTTCAACTGCGCCTGCCATTGGCCGCGCACCTTCTTCACGATCACGTCGGGCACCACGTAGCGCGTGTCCGGGCGGGAAAAGCGCCACCCCGGACGCGGGTCGAGGCGGCGCAGCGCCGCGCAGGCGGCATCGACCTCGGGAAGCGGCCGGTCGAGCAGGCGGGCGATGCCGGGCACATCACGCTGCGCCAGTCGGTCGAGGTGGTCGGCGAGGATCGCGCGGGCGATCTTGCGATGCGCCGCATCGATGCCGTCGATCTGCAGCATCAGGCATTCGCCGATGGTCCGGGCGCCGACGCCGGCCGGCTCGAACGACTGCACCAGGCGCAGCGCCATGTTCAGTTCGCTGCCGTCGACCGGCGGTTCGAAGTCGGTCAACGCACCGAGCTCGTCGAGCTCGGTCCGGCAATAGCCGTCGTCGTCGAGCGACTCGATCACCATGCAGGCCAGCGCGTGGTCGCGCGCGGACAGGCGCAGCAGGTTCACCTGACCGTGCAGGTGCTGGCGCAGGTCGCCGTGGGCCACCATCATGTCGGTCGCGCTCAGCTGCGAGCCGCCCGCGCCGTCGCGCGCCGGGCCCGGGGTCTGCAGCCAGGTGTCGGCCGGCTCGTCCCACGCCGACGCGGCGCTGTCGGCTGGGTCTTCGAGCGCGGACTCGTGCGACGCGCCGGCTTCGGGCGGATCGTTCTGAGCGGGCGAGTTCAGCGGGGCCGGCCCGGGACCGGCATCGTCGATCTCGAGAAACGGATTGCGCGCGCTCATCTCGTGCAGTTCCTGCTCGTAGTCCAGCGCAGACATCTGCAGCAGACGGACCGCGAACTGCAGGCGGGGAGTGAGCGTCTGACTCTGGTGCAGGATCGGACGCTGCTTGAGCAGGGGAGAGGACGTCATCGTGTTGTTTCACTCGGTTGCGCGTTGATCGACGGGGCGAGTGCGCCTCAACGCAACGACCATGCCGTCGTGCCGGTCTGCCCGAGCGGGCCAGCCTAAACGCGCACCGAGCCGACGCGCAAGCCGCGCCAGGCGGTGCTTTGACCATCGTCCCGGCAGAACCCCGGCCCCTGAGCGAAGGGCTCGCGCGCGCGCCGAGCCGGCATCATTTGCCGCAACTTCGACGTGCGTAGGACGCGACGAGCCGTGGCGCGCGTGCTTGTCCCTCGGGCCGGACGCACGCCCGCTGACCGCGGCCCCCGCTCGGTGCGGCGCACGATCTTCGGCAGGAGATCCCTCGCATGAAACCACGAACCGCGGCGCGCACGATCGCGCCGCCCCCGCTCGATCCGAGCCCTACGGTTCTGTTGCTGGTCGACTTCATCAACCCACTGCGGTTCGAGGGCGCCCAGCACCTGCGCGAGCCGGCGCAGGCAGCGGCGCGCGCGGCCGCGACGCTGCGGCGTCATGCCGACGCGGCGGGTGTTCAGTCGATCTATGCCAACGACAACTACGGCCTGTGGCGCGCCGACTTCGCGCAGTTGTGGCAGCGCTGCAGCGCCGGCCGCGGCGCGAGCGCGACGATGGCGAACGCGCTGCGCCCGCGCCAGCGCGATTTCACGATCCTCAAGCCCCGGCACTCGGCGTTCTACGCCACGCCGCTCCATCTTTTGCTGCAGCAATTGCAATGTCGGAGCCTGGTGCTGACGGGCGTGGCGGCCGACAGCTGCCTGCTCTTCACCGCGATGGACGCCTACCTGCGCGGCTACTCGTTGTGGGTGCCGGCCGATTGCACGGCGGCCGAGAGCGAGGCCGATTGCCAGCAGGCGCTCGACCACATGGCGCGCGTGATGAAGGCCGACATCGACCCGTCCGACGCCGGATGGCGCCGGCTGCTGCAAGCCGACAAGGTCGCAGAGCACGCGGCCCGCTGATGTACCGGTTCCTGCCGCTGCTGTCCCTCGTGATCGTCGCGTATGCCTCGCAGAACGCGCTCGACTGGGCAGGCTACCGCCGGAAGGCCACCCCGCGGAGGTGCGAGCTTGTGGAGAAATTCCCACGCGGGAACGCCGATTGCCAGTCGGCCGGGTCTTGGACACTCAAGAGGAGATTGGCATGAAGGTATCTATCGCACGGCCCCTGATCGTTACCGCCGCGCTGGTCGGCATGGCCGGCGCGGCCCGGGCGGATCTGACGCTCGTCGAGCCGCAGGATTTCCAGGGCACCGGCCTCGGCGCGGTGAACACGGTGTTGACGCTGCAGAGCCCGGGCAGCACGAGTACGGAGACCGGCTCGGTGGCGTGGAACGGCACGATGGATGTGACCACGGGTGACGCCAAGACCGGCGCCTCGCAGTCCCTGACGCGCTCATTCGCCGAGCTAGGCGTCATGTCGGCCAGCGACCTGCGCGTGGTCTTCAATGCGCTCGAGCCGGGCGCCGCCGAGAGCATCTCGCTGACCAGCCTGACGCTCAACGTGTACGACAGCACCGGCGGCGTCGTGTTCAGTGCCAGCACGCCGACCTCGTACTCGTTCGCCGACACGTTCTCCGGCGCCGGCAACTCCGGCTTCGTGTTCGCGCTGACGGCCTCCGAAGCCGCCGAACTGCAGGCGGTGTTCGCCCCGGCGCTGCGGGTCGGCCTGACGGCGAGCGCGACCGACGCCACCGGCGGCTTGGAGACCTTCTTCGTTGCCAACAGCCCGACCGTGACGCCGGTGCCCGAGCCGAGCTCGCTCGCGCTGCTGCTCGGCGGCCTGGGTTGCGTGCTGACCTTGTCCCAACGCCGTGCGCGGCGCCAACAGCGTTTGCTGTCGGCGCTTTCGTAGCCCTCCCACCCCCCTCACCAGGAGACGACCATGCCCTTGACCCTGATCCGGCACCGGCCGACGTCGATTCGCAGCGCCGTCGCGCTGGCGATTGTCGCCTTCGGCTCGGCCGCGATGGCGGCGGACCCGCCGAGCTTCACCTTCGACCCGGCCGCCATCGGCCTGTCCGGCCCCACGGTGACGGCCAACAACATCCTGATCTCCGACTACTCGCGGGTGACGTTCACGGACGCCAGTGCCTTCACCGAGTCCGGCTACCTGGTGGTGACCGGCTTCCAGTCGGCGACCGACCCGAAGATCACGGTGCCCGGCCTCGGGATGTACGTGCGCTTCGACGCGACCGGGACGACCTCGTCCACCAACCCGGCCACGACTCCGACGACCGCCACCTTCAGCACGCTGACCTACACGCTGTACGGCTACAACGACGTGGGCACCGCGACTTTCGGCTTCGACGGCGGCGGCAACCCGACCGAGACGGCCACCGGCGAAAAGGTGCTGGCGACCGGCACGCTGCAGTCGGGCGGCGGCTCGACGCTGCCGGATCCGCAAAGCGGCAAGTTCTACGCGTTCGCCGGTGCGGCGCTGAACTTCGTCGTCGACCCGACCAATGCCGCGTTCTTCGCGACGCCGAACCCGTTCTTCGACACGGCCCTGACCACGTTCGCGAACACGCCGGACACCGTCACGCCGTTCGAGACTGGCTTCCTGATCACGCAGGGTGGCGGCAAGATCAGCTACGCGCAGCAGGTCACCGCGGTGCCCGAGCCGGAGACCTACGCGCTGCTGCTGGCCGGTCTGGGCGTGGTCGGCTTCATGGCGCGTCGCCGCGCGCGAACGGGCTGAGCAGCGCGACGGCGCTGGCGCGCCGCGCCGGGAGCTTCCGGGGCGATCGCGATGACGGCGCCCGCGGCGCGTCAGCGATAGCCTTCGCGCACGTTGTCGAGCGCGGTGTCGGTCTGCTCCTGGCGCTTGGCGCGCGCGTCCGCCTCGTCGTGCTCGGGCTTCTGCGGTTCGGCGTCGTCGCCGCGGGCCGGCCGGTCGGGTTGCAGCGGTTCGGCACGTTGCGGGCGCGGGCTTCTGCGGGTGGGGTGTGGCATGGCGGTACTCTCCAGGGCGGGCGGATTGCCCGTGACGAGCCCTGGCAAGCGGGATGCCGACCGCGCACGGGCCTGCCGATTGCCACGCCCATGCGAACTGACCGGGGGACTGGTGAACCGCGAGCCGCGTGATCTCGATCGCCGCTGGGTGTTGCGCGCATGCGCGGCGTGGACCGCCTGCCTGCTCGCGCCGGAGGCGATGGCGCGGGCCGTGCGGGCGCCGGCGGTGTCGGCGGCATCAGCGGAATCCTTCAACCGCGTCGACCGCGAATTCCTGCGTGCCGCGCTGCGCATCAGCCGGACCGACCAGGCGCTCAGCCGGCTCGCGCTGCGCCAGGCCACGCGCCCGCATGTGCGCGACTTCGCGAGGCGGCTCGCCGCCGATCACGCCAGGATCGGCAGGGACGTGCGGCGCTACGCGGGCCAGCGCCGGCTCGCCCTGGCGAAACGGCCGGACGAACCGGTGCCGGCCCGGTGGCGCGCGTCGAGGGGTGCGGCGTTCGACCGGGATTACGTGGCGCGGATGTACCGCGATACGCGGGAGGCGATCGAGTTGTTCCAGAAGGAGGCCCGCGAGGGGGCCGACTTGGAGCTGAAGGCGTATGCGTCCGCGACCTTGCCGATCCTGCGCGCCCACCTGAAGTTGGCGCAGAAAGGCGAGGCGGCCTGGCGCTTGGGCGGGGCCGCACCGGCTGTGCTTCGGCCGTCAGCCGGTAGCGGGTCGAACGTCTAGCCCTGCCTCGCGGACCGGACGCCGACGCGCACGTCGCGCGCCAGATCGCCCAGCGTCATGAACCGCCGGTCGCTTGCCTGCTGGCGCAGCAGGCGGCGCCACGCGTGGCTGAGGCACGGGATGTCGTCGCCGGGGTGCAGCTCGAGGCGCACTTGCGCCGCGTCACGCTGCGCACGCGCCAGCCACGCGTTCCAGCGCACCGAGGCGATCTGCTGCAGAACGCTCGAGTGGCTGTAGACCTGTGCCTGGCAGGCCAGGCTGGCGGGCGGATCGACGCCCAGCACGTGGATGCGGCGCAGCGTCGTCGTGTACTCGAACGGTTGCTCGTTCAGCGCGCGCCAGGCGGGCGGGCCGAGCAGCCATGCCGGCGCAATGAAGCCGCGCGGCCGCAGGCCGATGCTGCGCATCCAGTCGCGCCCGGTGCGCAGGCGCTTCTTGGCCTCGGCGTAGTCGAGTGCCCAGAACTCCGCCTCCGCGCGGGCGTAGACGCGGCGCCGCAGCCAATCGACCGGATCGCGCGGCTGTGCGTGGTCGATGTGGTTGTAGCCGTGCAGCGCGATCTCGTCGCCGCCGTCAGCGCGCTCGACCAGCCAGCGCTCGAACCCGCTGTGGCGACGCGCGCCGTGATAGCGCGGCACCGCCAGCAGCGTGACCGGAAAATCGCCAACCTCGCGCAACGCGCCGAGAATCCACTGGCACGCGCGCCAGGTCGGCGGGGCCACGTCGTGCAGCACGACGCACAGTGCCCGCTGCGTCGAAGGGGGCACCGTGTGCGCTGCGGTCACGTCTCTTCGGTCGCGCCCGAACCGCCGCTGCCGGATTTGTCGCTGGCGCTGCTGTCGTAGCCGACGCTCACGCCGCTGCCCATGCCGTACTGATCGTCGCCATGGCCCCCATCGTACCGGGCACCGGCGCTGCCATCGAACTGTCGGCCTTCCAATTTGATTCCGTTCGATACTGGAAACCGAGCGGCAAGAGGCATGCCCGTGGGCACTTCGCTGTGCAAGCGTGCCGGGCACGGGCATTGCCCTGTCCTGAGCACGGAGCGCCCGCGCTCGGACCAGGAGCATGTCGTGCCGACCGTTGATCCCCAGAAGCCCGCCGATGCATCGGCGCCCGCGCTGCCGCCGCTGCAGAGCCCGTTGCCGCGCTCCGAGGTGATGGACCGCGAGGAACCCGAATTCGTCGACGAGCCGGATCTCCCGGCACCGCCATCGCCACCCCGCAAAGGCCCGCCCGAATCCACCGCCGGTGAGGAAGACCCCGGCGCCGCGCTCGACGCGCCGTGAGCCGCGCCGGTTGCCCGCGCGGATGTTCGCTTTCGACCTGATCCAATGGCCGGCGATGGCCGTCACCGTGCTGGCCGCGTGGCTGGTCGCCTCCGAGCAGGAGCGCCGTCGCAACATCGGCTTCTGGGTGTTCCTGTTGAGCAACCTGCTCTGGATCGCGTGGGGCGTGCACGCGCGCGCCTGGGCGCTGATCGCGCTGCAGGTCTGTCTGGCTGCCATGAACATTCGCGGCGCGAAGAAGACCGAGAAGTGAACGGGGCATCCCGATTGCCGTGGAGTCCCGGTTGAAGCACGGGAGGACGCGATGACAGTGGTCAATGCAACGAATCGGTGGGACGCTCGTCGGCAGCCTGAACGCCGGCGCCGTCGCCGCGGGCCGCGCGCGCTTGTCGCCGCGCTGGTGCTGCTGTTGCTGGCCGCCGCGGCGGGCTGCGGCAAACCGGGCGATCAAGGCGGCGGAACGACGCGCGAGCGCTCGATGGCGTCGCCCGCGGCGAGCACGCCCACACCGTCGCGGCCGGAAGCGATGCCGGGGTCGGATGCGGCCCGCACGGCGCCGAGCGGTCGTTAGCGCGCTTCCGGGTTTTCGCGCGGGTCCGCCGCACCCGCTTCCACGTCGTGACCATCGTTCGGGTTCAGTGCGCCCCAGAACGAGTTCGTCAGGCGCACCGGAAAGCGACGCCGCAGGTGGTCCCTCAAGATGCGGGCGTCGCGGCGTTCGAGCCACGCCATCAGGGCCAGGCAAACGACCACTGCGCCCACGAACAGCCAGAGTGCATTCATTGCATGTCTCCGTCCTGAGACAGGCAATCCGCGGGCCGCGCTGAAGCGCGACCGAGGTGTGGGCGACCTGCATCCGGAGGTCATCATCAGCCACCGCATGCCCCTGACCGATGCGGCGCGCGGCTATGAAATGTTCAACGAGAAGCAGGAGGATTGCCGCAAGGTCGTGCTGACGCCGGGGCGGTCCGGCTCGCGCAGCGAGGTGCCTTCGAACGCGGCGCGCTGAGCCGCTCAGGACGGCTGCGGGGTGCGTGCTGGCATACTTTCCTTCATGCCGGGTGTCCACCATGTCGAGGTGTCGATTGTTGCGTTCGTCGCAATGCACGCCTTCGCCCGTTCGAGCCCTCACGGCGGATGACCTACACGTTCGAAACCACCGAAGCCGATGGCCTGATGACGGTGCGCCTGGGCGGCGAACGACCCACCGAGTCGGCGGACGCGGCCCGGCAGCTGTCGACGTTCTGGCAAGACGTGGCGCGCCGCTCCAGGGAGCGCCAATTGCGCGCGGTGCTGGCGATCGTCGAAGCCCGGGGTGACCTCTCCAGCGATCGCGTGCTGCGCTGGTTCAAGCAGGTGGCGGGCTTCGGCTTCGCGGCCGATACGCGCATCGCCGTCGTGATCCCCGACCGACGCAGCCGCTCGATCGTCGACCTCGGCGTGCATGTCGCGGCGGAGGCCGGCTTGCAGATCGGCCTGTTCGATTCGGAGCCCGCGGCGCGCGACTGGCTCGCGCTGTCGAAGGCGCCGGACCGCCCGGCGGGCCGGCCTTTGAACTGACGATCGAACGCGTCGCCGGACCAACGGCTCAACCGGTCGAGGCGGCGGTGTCGGCCGCCATCGCGGGCCAGGCGCCGACGCCGCTTCGGCCTGCACTCGGGTGACAAATCGCACGGCGGGCCGGATTGTTTCCCATCTGCTAACCGTTCGACACGCTCCGAGACGCCTGCGCGGCGGGGGCTGCGCTAGCATCGACCATAGAAAAGGCTCACCCGCGCGAAAGCCGGGGTCGCAAAGTCACCGGTCTTCGAGCGCCAGCCGGCGCCTCATGACAGCGGAACTGCCGAGGCGCCGCAGCCCTGCTGCCCGCCCGTGGTCGACCTGACGTCGACCCAGTCCGCGGCGCAGCGACCCTTCCGAATGCGCCTGCCCACGGATGCCGGACATGGAAGACGTCGACGTCTCGATCCCGCTCGCGCCGAGGCCCGTCCATGGGCTTGCCGCCGAGGGCGGCGACCCGCGCGGCGCCCCTGCACCCGGCGACTCGTCCGGGCCGGCGCTCGCCAGCGCGTACCGGGCGCTCGACCAGGGCGAGGCGCAAACCGCGCGCGGCCTGGCGCAGTCGGTGCTGCTGGCCTCGAAGGCCGGTGGCGACCTGCGCGCCGAGGCCCATGCGCTGGCCTGCCTGGCCCACTGCGACCGCGTCGCGCAGCGCTTGCGGCGCGCCACCGAGGCGAGCCGCCGGGCGGCCGACATCTTCCGCCGCGTCGGCGACAACGCCGGCGAGAGCGCGTCGCTCAACACCTTCGCGCACGCGACGATGCTGCTCGGCCAGACCGACGAATCGCTGGAGGCCGCGCTGTTGTCGGTGCAGCTTTGTGGTGTCGACGGCGCAACCGCATCGGCGGTTTTGGCGTTCAACTGCCTGGGCATGTCCTACTGCTGGAGTGGCATGTTCGACAAGGCCGCCGCGTCGCTCGACACGGCGGTGCTGCTGGCCGCCCGCTGCGAGCCGCCGATGAGCGCGTACCAGCCTAAGCTGAACCAGTTGTTCGTCGAGTCGATGCGGCTCGTCAACGAGCGCTACCAGACGACCGCGATGCCGGCCCTCACGCGCATGAGCCAGCTGGTGCGCGAGTGTCGCCAGCTCGAGCGCTCGGACGAGGAACTCAAGTTCATGCCCGGCATGCTGCCGATGGCGCGGACGATCTCGCTGGCGATGAAGCTGCTGTGGGCGGCCTGGCAGCGCGACGAGGAGAACGCGCAGATCTACGCCGAGCGCGCGCTGGGGTCGCTCGGCGGCGCCGTGACCTGGCTCGACGCGCTGGTGCATTGGGGCCTGGCGGAGTTCGCGTGGATGCGCGGGGACTGGGCGAGCGCGGAAGTCGCGCTCAACGAGATGAAGTCCTGTGCGGTGTCGGTCGAGCACGAGAAGCTGGCCTGCCTGGCGCACCTGCTGCTGGTGCAGGTGTACGAGCTGCAGGGCCGCACCGACATGGCGATGCTCGAGGGGCGCGCGCTGCGCTCGCGCGAGCACCGCATCGCCCGCGAGAGCATCCACAGTCGCGAAGTGCGCGTGAAGGCGCAACTCGGTGCGCGGCAGAGCGAGCGCCACCTCGAGCAGGCGCTCGAGGCCTCGCGGCGCTTCGAACGGTGGTCGCTCGAGGACGCGCTGACCGGCATCGCGAACCGGCGCGCGTTCGAGCTCGCGCTGGCCGATCGGCTGCCCGGTGCGGTCGCCGACTTCCGGCCGTTGACGGTCGCGATGATCGACATCGATCACTTCAAGTCGGTCAACGATGGCCACTCGCACCAGGTCGGCGACCGCGTGCTGAAGGCGGTCGCGCAGCTGCTGGTGACGAGCGTGCGCGAGCGCGACATCGCCGCGCGGCTGGCCGGCGACGAGTTCATCGTGCTGCTGAACGACGCCGACCAGGCGACGGCCGCCGAGATCGTCGCGCGCATCCAGCACGCCGTCGCCGAGTTCGAGTGGGACGCGATCTCGCCGGGTCTGGCGGTGTCGCTGAGCATCGGGCTCAGCCAGGCCTTGGCCGACGACACCGTCGAGACGCTGGTGCACCGCAGCGACCGCTCGATGTATTCGGACAAGGCGCGCCCGCGCTGGGTACCCACGCGGGTCTGACGCGCTTGCCCTTTCGAGGGTTTGTCCGATTTTGGCGTTTGGGCATTGACCCTTACCGTCCATCCTCTCGTCGGAGACCCCCACATGCGCAAACTCACGTTCTTCTTCACCTCGGTCGCCTGCGTCTGGCAGCTCGCGCTGACGGCGGCGGCGGCCGACTCCGCCGTCGAGCGCCATACCCGCTACGGCACGGTCGTCGGCGTCGACGATTCGGCCGGCAGCGGCACCTACGCCTGGAAGGGCGTGCCGTTCGCGAAGCCCCCGGTCGGCGACTTGCGCTGGAAGGCGCCGGTCGATCCGGACGACTGGAAGGCGCCGCGATCGGCCACTCGGTTCGGCAACGCCTGCGTCCAGTACGGGCGCATCTACGGCCCGGGCGCCAACAACCGCTACGACCCGACCATCGGCGCGACGCTGAACCAGGCCGTCGGCAGCGAGGACTGCCTGTACCTGAACATCTGGCGCCCGGCCGACCGGCGCGGCAACCGGCCGGTGATCGTCTTCGTGCACGGCGGCAGCAACGTCTCGGGCTACACCGCCGACCCGGTCTATGACGGCGCGGCGCTCGCCAAGGCGGCCGACGCGGTCGTCGTCTCGGTCAACTACCGGCTCGGCATCTTCGGCTTCCTGAACGTGCCGCAGTTGAAGACCGGTACCGACGCGGCCGGCGATTCCGGCAACTTCGCGCTGCTGGACATCGTCAAGGCGCTGCAGTTCATCCAGCACGACATCGCCAAGTTCGGCGGCAACCCGACCAACGTGACGCTGATGGGCCAGTCGGCCGGCGCGATCAACGTCTACGCGCTGCTGACCACGCCGGCCACCATCGAGGCGCGGCCGCGCCTGATCCACCGCGCCGCGCCGCTGAGCGGCGGCATCTCGCTGGCGAGCAACCTGCCACCGGGCCGCCTGCCGACGCTGAACCCGGCCTCGTTCTACCTGGCCCAGGGCAACCAGCTGCTCTACGCGCTGGCGATCGCCGACGGCCACGCCACCGATGCGGCGAGCGCCGCCGCGTGGGTCGCAAGCCAGCCCGCGGCGCAGGTCGCCGCCTACCTGCGCAGCAAGACGCCGTCGACGCTGCTGCTGACGCTGCTCACCAAACTGGCCGGGCTCGGTCTCGCAGGCTCCGGCCCGATCCCGGACGGCAGCTACCTGCCGACCGACCCGATCGGCGCGATCAACGCCGGCAACTACCTGCGCGTGCCGGTCATGGCCGGCAACACGCGTGACGAAGGCAAGCTGTTCCCGACCTTCCTGACGCTGCTGGGCGGGCCGAGCGGACGGCTGGTGACCGACAAGCAGCTGTTCGACATCCAGTACGCCTACGCGCCGGACGCGGCGCCGCAGATCGCGATCCAGCAGTGGATCCCGGGTGCCTACCTGCCGGTGACGACGCCGGTGACCGGCTTCAACGCCAAGACGGAGCTGCTGAACCAGCTGTTCCTCGTGGCCGGCGCCAACAACGCGCTGACGGCGCTGAAGTCGCAGCAGAACGAGGTCTGGTACTACCGCTTCGACTGGGACCAGGAGCCGGCCCCGTTCAACGACATCTACGGCGCCGCGCACGCGTTCGACCTGCCGTTCCTGTTCGGCACGTTCGGGCCGTCGCTTTTCTCGAACGTGGTCAATTCCACCGCCAACCGGCCCGGCCGGCTCGCGCTTTCGCAGGCGATGATGGCGAGCCTGGCCGCGTTCGCGCGCACCGGCGACCCCAACGCGCCGGCGGCGCTGGGCGTCACCTGGCCCGCGTACCCGTCGAAGCTGATCTTCGACGCGACGCCGACGGCGACGGCGATCTCGGTGGAGTGACGGGGCAGGTCGCGGATCGACGCGGGCCTCAGCCCGCGTCGGGCTGCGCGGCCGGCGCGGCGCGCCGGAACGCGTCGAGTTCGCCGCAGGCGGCGTCGATTGCCATCAGGCGCGGCCAGCGCGTGAGGTCGACCTTGAAGCGGCGCGCGCTCTCGATCTGCGGCACGAGGTAGGCGTCGGCCACGGTCGGCGTGTCGCCGAAGCTGAAGCGGCCCGGCGAGTTGCGCGCCGCCATCAGCGCCTCGTACGCGTCGAAGCCGTCGCCGATCCAGGTCTGGCACCAGGCATCGACCGCGGCGTCGTCGGCGCCGAAGCGGTGGCGCAGCGCCTCGAGGATGCGGCGGTTGTTGACCGGATGGATGTCGCAGCCGACCACCGCCGCCAGCGCCCGCACATGGGCGCGGTCGTCGAGATCGGCCGGCAGCAGCGGCGGCGCGGGGTGCCGCTCCTCGAGCCATTCGATGATCGCGGGCGACTGCACCAGCGTCTTGCCGTCGTCGCGCACCAGCGCCGGCACCAGTGACTGCGGATTGACCGCGCGGAACGCGGGCCGAAGGTGCTCCTCGGTTCGCAGGTTCACCGCGACATAGTCGCAGTCCAGGCCCTTCAGGTTCAGCACGATGCGCAGCCGGTGCGAGGTGCCGCTGCGGAAGAAGTTGTAGAGCTTCAAGGCTTTCACTCCAGGCTGATGCTCTTGCGCTTGACGAGTTCGGCGTAGATGCGCGCCTTCGCGGCGGCCTCGCTCATGATCTGCTCCGGCCCCCAGCCGACGTTCTCGAACGCGAAGGTGTCGAAGCGCGCCTTGGCGTCGGGCTCGGCCAGCGCCTTGCGGATGTCGGCGTCGATCTTGTCGCGCACCGCCGCCGGCACGCCGCGCGGCCCCACCAGCACGACGAACGAGTTGACCGCCAGCGATGCGGGACCGCCGGCCTCCGCCATCGTCGGCACCTCGGGCAGCTGCGGAATGCGCTTCGGCGCCGCCACCGCGACATAGCGGATCTTGCCGGCCTTGTACGCGCCCTGGCTCGACGGGATGCTCGCGAAGCTCCAGCCCACGTCGCCCGAGCCGACCGACGTGAACAGCTGCGAGACCTCGCGGAACGGCACGTGCTGCATCTGGGCGCCGGTCAGCATCTCCATCTGCTCGCCGCCCAGGTGACCCGGGCTGCCGATGCCCCACGAGCCGTAGCTGACCGGGCCGGCCTTCGCCGCGGCGACCAGGTCCGAGACGGTCTTGATCTTCGAGTCGGCCGGCACCGCGACCAGGAACGGCGTGCGGAACAGCGACGCCACCGGCTCGAACACTTTCAGCGTCTCGAAGCCCTTCGACTTGTAGAGGTAGGGCAGCGCGGCGAGGTGTTCGCTGTCGAGCTGCAGCAGCGTGTAGCCGTCGGCCGGCGCGCGGCGCACCGCGTCGATCGCGATGAAGCCGCCGCCGCCGGGCTTGTTCTCGACCAGCACGCGCTGGTTCCAGGCCTTGCCGAGCTTCTCGGCGACGATGCGCAGCACCGCGTCCGGGCCGCTGCCCGGCGCGAATGCGGTGACGATCGTCACGGGCCTGGCGGGGAAGGGCTCGGCCGCCTGCGCGGCGGTGCCGAACGCGGCCATCAGCGCGGCCAGCAGCAGTGTGCGGCGATGGGTCGGGGTGCAGGTCATGGAGTCTCCGGTCGTTCTTGTGGTGGGATGACGCATCACTCGGCCGCGCCGATGTGCAGGCGGATCTCGCCGACGCCGTCGATGTGGCCGTCGATGCGGTCCCCTGCGACGACCGGACCGACGCCTTCCGGCGTGCCGGTGAAGATCAGGTCGCCGGTCTGCAGATGATAGAAGCGCGACAGGTCGGCGATGACTTCGCGGATGTTCCAGATCAGCATGGCCACGTCGGACTGCTGGCGCGGCTGGCCGTTGACCGTCAGCGCGAGCGCGCCGCGCTCCAGCACCACGCCGGGCATCGGCACGATCTCCGAGACGATCGACGAATCCTCCACGTCCTTGCCCAGGTCCCACGGGCGGCCCTGGTCGCGGGCGACGAGCTGCAGGTCGCGGCGGGTCATGTCCAGGCCGCAGGCGTAGCCGTAGATCAGCTTGTCCGCGGCCTCGACCGGCACGTTGAAGCCCGGCGCGCCGATCACGACGACCAGCTCCATCTCATGGTGGAAGTTCGCGGTCTGCGGCGGGTAGGCGACCGTGGCGCCCGACTCGACCAGCGTCTGCGGCGCCTTGGTGAAATAGAAGAGCTTCGCGCTGGCCTTGTCGACCGGCTTGCCCATCTCGACCGCGTGCGCGTGGTAGTTGCGGCCGACGAAGAACAGGCGGTTGATCGGCGCGCGCTCGGTGCGACCGCGCACCGGCAGTGAGCGAACCGGCGGCGGGGTCCAGAGGTAGGACGTGGTGGTCATGGGGTCTCCGGGGAAGGATGTATCGGTCAGCCCCGCATCTCGTAGATGCCGAGCTTGCGGTGCAGCGGCGACTCGTCCGCAATGAACAGGAACGAGGGCCGGCCGGCGGCCGCGTTGGTCAGCGTCACCGCGGCATAGCCCGGCGCGCAGCAGGTGTCGGCCTCGGCCAGGCGGAAGGCCTGCGGCGCCGTCGCCTCGATCGAGACATCGACGCTGCCCTCGATCAGGTGGAACACGCTGGCCGGCGAGCGGGCCGGCAGGCGCAGCGTCTGGCCGGGGCGCAGCATCAGCGCCGAGTAGCCGAGAACGTTCTGCGCGTCGGCGCCGGTCTCGGGGTTGACGTAGGCGACCTGCACCGCGTCGAGCGCGGGATCGTCGGTGGCGATCGTTTCCAGCGTCGCGCGCACGTCGGTCCAGGGGTAGCGCAACATCGGATAGGGCTTGCTGCCGCGCTGGAACACCGGCATCGGCACCACGCCGCCGCGCGCGTGGGCCCGGTCACCGCTGCCGGCGCGCGTCTGCTGGCGCTGGCCGTCGACGTGGTAGCTGGCCTCGAGGTAGAACATCAGCGGCAGGTCCAGCACATCGAGCCACACGACCGGCGCGCTGCCGTCGTGGCCGTGCTCGTGCCACAGACCTGTGGGCGTCAGGATCAGGTCGCCGCGCCGCATCACGCACTTCTCGCCGTCGACGGTGGTCCACGCGCCTTCGCCTTCGACCACCATGCGCACCGCGTTCGGCGTGTGGCGATGCGAGGGCGCCCACTCGCCCGGCAGCAGCAGCTGCATGCCGAGGTAGATCGCGGCGCTGGCCTGCATCTTCTCGAGGCCGTGCCCGGGGTTGGCGAGCACCAGCACGCGGCGCTCCGCCTTCTCGATCGGCGTCAGCTCGCCGGCCTTCAACAGCAGCGGCTTCAGCCCTTCATAGGACCAGTGCGTCGCACGCGTGGCCGGGCGCGGCGTGCCGGCCGGCATCACCGCGCGCAGGTTCGGCCACAGCGGCACGAGGTTCTGCTGCGCCAGCGCCGCGCGGTAGTCGGCGGGCAGGTCTTCCATGCGGCCGAGTGCGTTGTCGCTCATGGGGTCGTCTCCTTCGTGTGTCGTCGAATTCAGTGCGCGGTTCAGCGGGCCAGGCAGGTCGCGACCGACCAGCCGTACAGCCATTCCATCGCATCGTAGAAGCGTTCTGGCGAGCGTCCGGCCCACAGCTCGTTGCGCACCAGGCGCTCGACGCCCTTGGCGTGGAAGATGCGGCCCATCTCTCGCGCCGACAGCACCACCCGCGCGGTGCGCGCGACACGCGAGCGCTGGTACAGCGCGAACGCCTTGCCGAAATCGTCGTCGGTGACGCGCAGCGCTTCGCCGAGCGTGACGGCATCCTCCAGCGCCATGCAGGCGCCCTGGGCGAGGTACTGCAGCGTCGGGTGCGCGGCGTCGCCGAGCAGCACCGCGCGGCCATGGGTCCATTGTGCGATCGGCTCGCGGTCGGCGGTGGCCCAGCGCTTCCAGTCGCGCGGCAGGTCGATCAGCTGGCGCGCCTTCGGGCAGATGCCCTCGAAGTAGCTCTGGACTTCCTCGCGGCTGCCTTCGCGCACGCTCCACTCCTCGCGCTCGCGGCTGTGGAAGGTCACGACGACGTTGTACTGCTCGCCGCCGCGCAGCGGGTAGTGCACCAGGTGGCAGTTCGGGCCGACCCAGATGCTGGCCGCGTTCCATTGCAGGTCGACCGGAAAGTCGGCCCGGTCGATCACCGCGCGGTAGACCACGTGGCCCGAGACGCGCGCGTCATCGCCCACGTACTGACGCCGCACCGCGGACTTGACACCATCGGCGCCGATCAGCGCGAGACCGCGGTGGGTGCGGCCCTGGGTGTCGTGCACCGTCACGCTGTCGTCGTCCTGCTCGACGCGCTGCACCGTCGTGGAGGTCAGCACGCGGATGCGGTCGTCGGCCTGCGCGCCTTCGAGCAGCGCGCCGTGCACGTCGGCGCGGTGGATCACCGCGTACGGGTTGCCGAAGCGGGCGCGGAACGCCTCGCCGGTGGGGATGCGGCCGACACAGGTTTCGTCGATCGCGTCGTGCATCACCATCTCGTCGGTGTAGACGGCGCGGCTGCGCGCGAGCGGGCCGACACCGAGCGCGTCGAGCGCGGCGAACGCGTTCGGGCCGAACTGGATGCCGGCGCCGATCTCGCCCAGCTCCGCGGCCTGCTCGAGGATCGTGACGTCGAAGCCGCGCCGCGTCAGTGCCAGCGCTGCCGCGACCCCGCCGATGCCGCCACCCGCGACGATGACCGGTAGCCGCCTTGCCGTCGTGCCCATGTCGGTTGTCTCCTGTGCTTTGGCGGCAGTGTCGGCAATCCCGGTCATCTCGTAAATGCGTGATGTGATATACCTTTCATATCGTTTTTTAATGATGAGGCCATGGCCAAGCTCGACATCGACTGGCTGCACGTGTTCGTCGAGATCTACAAGACGCAGAGCGTCACCCGCGCCGCGGAGCGGCTCGGCATGGCGCAGGCCCATGCCAGCGTCGTGCTGTCCAAGCTGCGCACGCACTTCAACGACCAGCTTTTCAGCCGCACCTCGCACGGCATGGAGCCCACGCCATTCGCGCGCCAGATCTACGCCGACGTGGCCGAGTCCCTGGACAAGCTGGCCAGCCTGAGCGGTTCGCGCGCCGGCTTCGACCCGGCGACCGCGCAGCGCGAGTTCCGCATCGGGATGACCGACATCAGCGAGATCGTCGCGCTGCCGATCCTGACCAACTACCTGCAGCGCCACGCGCCCGGCGTCACGGTCGAGGCCGAACGCACCTCGCCCGACAGCCCGCGCCGCCTCGAGGCCGGCGAGGTCGACCTGGCGGTCGGCTTCATGCCGCATCTGGAGGCGGGCTTCTACCAGCAGACGCTGTTCGAGCAGAACTTCGTCTGCCTGGCCGCCGAGCACCACCCGCGCGTGCGCAGCCGGCCGAACAAGCGCGCGTTCCTGGCCGAATCGCACATCGTCGTGACGACCTCAGGCACCGGTCACGCGATCGTCGACAAGGTGATGGCCGAGCACGGCTACGAACGCCGGGTGGCGCTGAAGGTGCCGAGCTTCCTCGGCGTGGCGCGGATCGTCGCGCAGACCGAGCTGCTGGTGATCGTGCCGCGCCGGCTCGGCGAGGCGCTGGCTCAGCAGGAGCGCGTGCGCGCCTATGCGCCACCGTTGCCGCTGCCGACGTTCGCGGTCAAGCAGCACTGGCACGAGCGCTTCCACGCCGACGCCGGCAACGCGTGGCTGCGGCGCACGCTGGTCGATCTGCTGGGCGGGAAGGCGCCGCGCTGAGCGCGCGCACGGCGCGCGCGCGTTCTCGCCGCGGCGTCAGTTGGCGGCCAGGCCGGCACCGCCGGACGGCAGCGCGCCGGCGCCGAGCGTGGTCAGGCTGCCGTCGTACTCGACGCGGAACGAGACCACCTGCAGGCTGCGCGGCGCCAGGGCGAACAGCCGCCGTCCGTCGGACGAGACCGCCAAGTCGAGCGCGCCGGCATTCGCGCCGGTGCTGCCGGCCACCGGGCTGGCGAGCGCGAGCTGCCCGGTGCGCGCGATGCTGTAGCTGCTGACCGTGCTGCTGCCGGCGTTGGCCGTGAACGCGTGCTTGCCGTTCGGCGTCACGGCGACCCAGCACGCGGCCTGCTGCGTGTTGGGCACCGAGGCGCTGACCAGCAGCGGCGTCGCCGAGCCGTCGGCGTAGCGATACGACGAGGCCGCGCTGCCCGGCGCCTCGGAGACGATCAGGTGATCGCGGCGATCGAACGCGAAGCCGAACGGCGTCGCGCCGGCCGACGCAGTGCTGACGACCGGCCCGAGCGTCCCGTCGCGCCGCACCGGGAAGCTGGTGATGCGGTTGGTGTTCTTCTCCGTGACGACGAGCACGTCGCCGCCCGCGCCGAAACCGACCTGCGCCGGCCCGGTGCCGCCGGCGGCGGACAGCCCGCGCGCGCCGTTGGCGATCGGCTGCAGTTGCCCCTGCAGGTTGCGGAAGCCCGCCACGTTGCCGGCCCCGGCGGCGTTGAGCACGTAGACGGTGCCGTCGCTCTCGGTCACGCTGATCGGCGTGAGGCCGCCCGAATCGACGACGGACACGAGCGCGACGCCATCGTGGCGGATCGCGAAGGTCGAGACGGTGTGGCTCGCGGCGTTGACGACGAAGGCGTAGCGGCCGTCGCTGCTCAGCGCGACGGCGCCTTGCGAGCCGAGGCCCGCGCCGGTGCCCTGGCCGCTGGTCGCGACGCGCGCGACGAGTGCCAGGTCGCCGCGCTGGGCGGGCGCGTACACCAACAACTCGTTGCCGGCGGTGGCGTTGGTGCTGGTGAAGACCTTGCCTTCGCGGAACGACGGGTCGCCTTGCGCGAAGGCGGGCGACGCGGCGGCGAGCGCGAGCGCGAGGCCGCCGAGCTGGAAGGCGAAGCGGCGGCGTGGGGGCGTGGATCGATCGGTCATGTCTGCTCCTGGTGACGTTGAAGGGCGGGCGAGCGCGCCTCGTTCAGCCGGCGCGGGCTGGTGGGTCGCGCGCCGGGCTGCCGACTTACGTCACGGGCAGATCACATTTGCGGCAGGGGCCGCGCGCGCCGGGCGGGCGCCGCGAGCCAGCGCAGGGCGGCCTGAATGAACGGGTCCGCTGGCGGGCTCGCGCGCGCCACGTCGACGAGCACCGCCGGCTGGAACGACTCACGCGGCCTGCCGTCCACGTGATAGAGCCGCTCGGTCGGCAGGTTCATGCCGATGCCGGTGTGTGGCAGCACGACGTGATCGGTGGCGCCGAGCAGGCCGGCCATGGCGGTGCCGACGACCGTGCCGGTACGCGTCGCGTCGAAGCCGATCGCGAGGCCCTCGCCCATGCTGCCGGTCCAGTGCCCCACGAGCACGACCACGGGCTTGCCGTACGGCGCCTGACCGCGCGGCGAGACCAGCTCGACCCAGCTGCGTCGCACGCCGGTCTCGCGCTCTTCCGACGGGAGCAGGTGACGCTGGTACGGCAGGTCGCGTGCGACGAAGCGGCCGAGGATGGCGCGGGCGATGGTGGCGTTGCCGCCGCTCGGCGTATCCCGCAGGTCGACGATCAGCGCGCGGGTGTCGCGCAGTCCGTCGAGCGCCGCGTCGAATGCGGCGATCGTGGCGTCGTCGCCGAGCGAGTCGTTCAGTCGCACGTATCCGACTCGGCCGGGCAGGCGCGCGACGGTGACCGGCGTCGCAGGCCGTGTGCCGAACTGATCCCGCGCGGGCAAGTCGACGGTCCGGATGGCGTCGCCGCGTTGCAGCTGCAGGGGGCGCGCGACTCCATGCCGCCCGGCCAGCACGGAGCGCAGCGCCCAGTCGCGTGCGGCTGCGATCGAATGAGGATAAGTGCGGCCGAGGCGCGCCTCGACGGCCGCGTCGATCGGCATGTCGCCCAGGCGCAGCACCACGTCGCCGGGCCGGATGCCGGCGCGCTGGGCGTCCGAGCCGGCGCGCACGTCGGTGATGACCGCGGCGCGGCCGCGCCAGTCCGCCCACAGGTCGGCGCCCGAGGGCACCAGGCGGAACGATGCGGTCAGATTGACGTTGAGCTGCGCGTGCGGGTCGTACAACTCGTCCAGCACGTTCTCGAGCAGCGCGACGAGGTCGTCGCGGGTCGACAGGTGCGCGAGCGCATGGGCGTAGCGCCGCGGCACGTCGGCCCAGGTCGTCGCCTTCGCATCGAAGTATGCGTAGCGATCGGCGGCGGCACGCCAGGCCACATCGAAATCCTGCTGCAGTTCGGCCGTCGTCTGCGCCTGCAGCCAGAGCGGCGCGGCAACGCCGAAGGTCAGCAGCAGGGTACGGAAGCGTCGTGTCATCGAGCGGCTCCTTCACGGTGCCCGAAGGCTACCGTGAACGGCCGCTTGCGGCTCAGCGTCCGGCCATCAGCTCGTTCTTGCGCGCCATCATCCGGTCACGCAGATCGACCATGTCGAGCCGCGTCTTCTGTGCCTTCGGGAACATCTCGTTCTGCTCTTCCTTGACGTGGTGCTTGACGAACTCGCCCATCACGCGGACGCGCGCGTCGTACATCTCGCCGTCGGGCTCGACGCCTTCGACCTGCGCGATCAGGTCCTTGACCGACGCGTGCTCGACGTTGGCCTCCGGCACCAGCTCCTTGTCCTTCAGTGCCGCCTTCACGGCCGGGTAGAAGATTTCTTCCTCGAGCGTGGTGTGAACGGTCAGTTCGGTGCAGATCTCGGCGACGATGGCCTTCTTGCGCGTGGCCGAGCGCGTCTTGTCGAACTGCTCGAACAGGTCGGACACCTTCTTGTGGTCCGCCTTCAGCATGGCGATGGCGTCCTTGGGTTGCGCGGGGGTACGCGCGGTGCTGCTTTTCGCCGGGGCTTTCTTTGCGGTGGCCATGCGGGCTTCCTTGTGAGTGAGTGGTGGGCCATTCTTCGGGCGCGGCGCCGGCGCTCCCATCGGAAGAACTCTGCGCGGCATGTAGGAGGTCAACCGGAGCGGCCGTCTGCGGCCGGCATCGCGTTGCTGGAAGAGGAGCGCTTCGAGGATCTGCCGGCGCTGCCGGTCAGCGACCTCGAACCGGGCTGAGCCGCACCAGCAGGTCCCGCGTCGACCCGAGCATGAGCGCGAGGATCACGACGTTGGCGAACACGAAGGTGGCGATGCCCAGCTGCCGCGCGGCGGGTACGCCCGCGAGCGCCAGCTTGCAGCCGACGACGGCCGACGACGCGATGCCGAAGGTATAGCTCCAGTACGACGTCGACCAGGGCTCGGCGATCAGCCAGCGCAGCATCCGCAGCCCGATCAGCATCTGGAACACCGCCCAGCCCCACAGCATCAGCACCGCGCCCTGCGGTGCGTTCGGATCGACCAGCAGCCAGGCGACCGCGGTGACCACGGCCGGGGCGAACTGGATCCCGGTGGCAGGGCGCGCCGACGCGGTCGGCGTCGCGCGCCACAGCTGCTGGAGCATCAGCGACTCCAGCGCCAGCCACGCGAAGACACCGGCGCCCAGGAACAGGTAGCCCCAGTCCGCGTGACCATAGGTGCCCAGCATGCCCGCGCTCGTCAGGTTGCCGCCGACCGACGGCAGGTACAGGGTCGGAACGAAATGCGTCGGCTCGCGACCGCCACGCCACACCCCTCCCGCATGCCAGAGCGCGAAGCCGAGGTGCCAGGCCAGCCCGGCTGCGCCGATCCAGGCGCCTGTGACGGGCGCGTCGGCGTGCAGCGTCGTCGCGACGAGCAGCGTCGAGATGCCCACGAGGGCGGGGGTGGCGCCGGCCACCGGGTGCACGAATTCGGCGCGGGTCGCGTCGATCCTCCGCCACGCCTGGACCGCGTAGAAGATCAGCAACAGGGCCCAGGTGGCGACCGCGATGGCCAACAACCCCTGGCCGATCGCTGCGGGCATGCCCCACAGCGGGTGGGCGAGGCGCCAGGCCTGCGCCAGCCCGTTGAGGCCGAGCACGGTCCCGAACGCGGAGGCGGCCAGGTAACTCGTGTTCTTCTGTGGGGCCGCGGTCATGGTCGGCCAAATCCTACAGGGGTTTCAGGCCGGTCCTCGGGCGCCGCCGGCTGGGCGGACCGCGGCACGGGGAACGAGGCGTTGCGCCATGTCGACCCCGGCGCGATGATCCACGACGCGCGATGGCGTTGGAGTGTCCGACATGAACTCGCCTGCGGTCGAATCGGAGTCCGACGTGGATTTCACGCTGGACCGGGATGTGCTCGCCGAACGGCGCGCCAGCGGCGCCCGTCGCGTGCACACCGTGCAAGTGCCCATGCTGCGAGTGGCAGGCTTCGGCATTCTGTGCGCGATCTCGCTGGCGCAGGACCTGCGGGCCGGTGCCCCGATCACATCGCCCGCGCTGCTGGCGCTGGTCGGCTTGAACCTGTTCTATGCGGCATTCTCGTGGCGGCTGCTGCGGCGCCACTGGCGGCTCGACGCGCGGGTCGACCTGAGCTTCCTGCTGTTCCACCTGGACCTGCTGGTCTGGCTGCCCAACCTGCATCACCTGGAAGCCGGGAACCTGTTCTTCGCCTATTTCCTGCTGGTGCGCGTCATCGACCAGGTCGGCTTCGGCTTTCGCCGCGCGCTGTACTTCGCGCACGCGGTAGCGCTGGTCTACGTGCTGTATGGCGCGGCGTTGTCGGTGCTGGAGCCGGACCGTGTCGCGCTCGCCGATCGCCTGGCCATCGCCGCCATCATGTACCTGCTGGGCCTGTACTTCGCCGCCACCGGCCTGGTCACGGAGCGGCTGCGCAACCGCAATCGCGAAGCGATCCGGGCGGCGCGAACGCTGGTCGATCGCCTCGAGCAGAAGGCCACCGCGCTGGAGCAGCAGAAGCTCGAGCTGGACGCGGCGCGTCGCGAGGCCGAGCAGGCCAACCGCGCCAAGTCGGAGTTCCTGGCCGTCACGAGCCACGAGATCCGCACGCCGATGAACGGCGTGCTTGGAGCGGCCGAACTGCTGATCGCGACGCCGCTGTCGACCGAGCAGCAGAGCTATGTGCGCATCGCCCACCGGTCCGCGACGGCACTGCTGCGCCTGATCGACGACGTGCTCGACATCTCGCGCATCGAAGCCGGCAAGTTCACGTTGACGCCGTCCGAGGTCGACCTGCGTTCGCTGGTCGATGAAGCCGTGGAACTGGTGGCGATCAGTGTCAGGGACAAGGCCGTCCGCGTCAGCAGCGAGGTCTCGCCGCGGGTAGCGCCATGCGTGGTCACCGACCCCTTGCGACTGCGTCAGCTGCTCGTCAACCTGCTGCACAACGCCGGCAAGTTCACCGAGCGCGGCAGCGTGCGCCTGAGCGTGACGGTGCTGAGCGAATCGGACAACGCGCAACTGGTCCGGTTCTCGGTGCGCGACACCGGGGCCGGCATCGCGCCGGAGCAGCTCGAATCGATCTTCAACGCCTTCATGCAGGTCGACTCGTCGAGCACGCGTCGTCATGGCGGCAGCGGTCTCGGGCTGGCCCTCGTCAAGGAGCTGGCCGCGCTGATGAAGGGTCGGGTGCACGTGGAAAGCCGGCTCGGCGTCGGCTCCCACTTCTATGCGGATCTGCCGCTGCAGCGCGGCTCGGGCACGGCGGCGCGGGCGCCCGTCACGGAGTCGCCCGACGACGCCCTGCCGGTGGCGGTGCTGGTGGCCGACGATGACCCGATCAATCAACTGGTCGTCGCCGAGATGCTCCGCAAACTGGGCTGCGAAGTGGACGTGGTGGACCACGGTGAAGCCGCGGCCCGCGCGGTCCTGGCCGGCGCCTACGACATCGTGTTCATGGACTGCCACATGCCGACGTTGGACGGTTTCGAGGCCACGCGCCGCATCCGCGCCGGGGAGTCCGCCGCCGGCGCGCCGCTGGTCATCGTCGCGCTCACCGCCGATTCGCTCCCGAGCGATCGTCAGCGGTGTGCGGGCATGAACGATTTCCTGACCAAGCCGGTCAGCAGTTCCCAGCTGTCGGCGACGATCGAGCGGTGGACCGGGCGGCGAACCCAGCCTGCCACGCAGTGGTAGCGGGCGGCTCGCTGCCGAACAGGTCGAACACCACGTCGCGGAGCCAGCGATTGGCGGGCGAGCGGTGGTACTTCGCGTGCCAGAAGACGTTGATGGCGACGTCGGGCAGCTTGGCCGGATGGGGAACCTTGGCCAGGCCGAAAGGCTCGACCAGCCGATCCGCCAGACGTTCTGGCACGGTCGCGATCAGGTCGGACCCGCGCAGGATGTGTCCCACGCTGACATAGTGGGGCACGGTCAACTGGATCTTGCGCTCGATGCCGCTGCGCAACAGCAGTTCGTCGACCTTGCCGTGACCGGTGCCGGCGGAGATCACGACCAGGTGCTCGGCATTCGAGAACTCGGCGAGCGAGATCCTTCTCTTGTCGAGGCGGTGCCCCCGTCGCATCAGGCAGACGTAGCTCTGGCTGAACAGCCGACGCTGGAAGAACCCCGCCTTGAGTTGCGGCAGCAGCCCGAGGGCCAGATCGATCTTGCCGGACTCGAGCTCGTCGCGCAGGTTGATGGCGGCATTGCGCATCGTGCTGAGCGTCACGCCCGGGGCGTCGCGCCGGAGTCGATCCATCAGGGCAGGCAGGAAGTAGATCTCGCCGATGTCGGTCATGCCGATCGTGAACGCGCGCTTCGCCGTGGCCGGCTCGAACGTCGTCCGCTGGTTGACGCCGCTGTGGATCATGGCGAGCGCATAACTCACCGACTCGGCGAGCTGATCGGCGAACGGCGTCGGCTCCATGCCTTTCGGCGTGCGCAGGAACAGGTCGTCGCCGAAGATCCTGCGCATCTTCGCCAGCGAATTGCTCACGGCGGGCTGCGAGATGCCGAGGTTGTCCGCCACCTTCGAGACCCGGCGTTCGATGAGCAATTGGTTGAAGACGACCAGCAGGTTCAGATCGAGCTGGTGAAGTTCCACAGGGCCTCCTCGGCGTCTATCTCATCATTCTGAGTGATACGCCTTATATCTTGAATCCCATTGGCTGATCGGACGGCGGTGACGATCATCGTGCCATGGAGCTGCTGATCCAACCCCTGCGGAAGGTCCTCGAGGTCGAACCCGGCGCGAATCTGCTCGACGCCTTGCGCAACGCGCAGGTGCCGATGTCGTACAGCTGCATGGCGGGACGCTGCGGAACCTGCCGGTGCCGGGTGATTGCGGGAGAGGTGCTGGACTCCGGCGGAACGCAACAGAACCCGCTGGATGGTCAGGACTCGTACGTGCTGGCCTGTCAGACGTTCCTGACCGGGCCGTGCACGATCGAGATTCCCGAACCGGACGAGGTCGTCGTTCACCCCGCCCGCACCATCAAGGCGACCGTGACGGCGGTCGAGACCTTGACGCACGACATCAAGCGCGTGGTGTTGAAGCCCGCCAAGCCACTCGAGTTCTCGCCCGGTCAGTACGCGCAACTCCAGTTCACGCCGGCGCACATGCGACCGTACTCGATGGCCGGGACCGACGCCGATTCGGGCCTGGAGTTCCATGTCCGCGTGGTGCCGGGCGGTCGGGTGTCCGGTTATGTCGCGAACGACCTCAAGCCCGGTGACGCGGTGCGCGTCAGCGGGCCGCTCGGCAGCGCGTACCTGCGCACCAGGCACGACGGGCCGGTCTTGTGCGTCGCGGGCGGGACCGGCCTGGCACCGATCCTTTCCATCGTGCGCGGCGCCATCGCACAGGGCATGCCGAACCCGATCCATCTCTACTTCGGCGTGCGGGCGCCCCACGACGTCTACGGGCTGGACTGGCTGGCCGAACTCGCACGCAGACACCCGGCGTTCAAGCTGCACGTCGTCGTCACGTCCGGCGGCGATCCGCGCGAGCAGCGCTGCGGTCTGGTGACCGAGGCGATCGAACAGGACCTTCGAAATCTCCACGGCTGGCGCGCGTATCTGTGCGGCTCGCCGCCGATGGTCGAGGCCGCCTCCGTCCTGGTGCGGGACAAGGGCATCGACCCGGCGCGGATCCACGCCGACGCCTTCTACACGCAAGCGAACTGATCGAGCAAAGTCTTACCGAGCGACGACGACCATGAAGGAGACCCGCATGAGCGAGACGTCGACCGTCTTTCCGACGGCAGCGCACTGGGAGAGCGAGGGAACGTCCCGCATCCCGTTCCTGACCTACACGAGCGACGCGCTGTACACGCGCGAGCTCGAGCGCTTCTTCTACAGGAACCACTGGTGCTACGTCGGCCTGGAAGCCGAGGTGCCGAACCGGGGCGACTTCAAGCGCACCGTGGTCGGCGAACGTTCCGTCATCATGACGCGCGACGGGGAGGGCGGCATCAGCGTCGTCGAGAACGTCTGTGCGCACCGCGGCATGCGCTTCTGCCGCGAGCGCCACGGCAACCGCAAGGAATTCGTCTGTCCCTATCACCAGTGGAGCTACACGCTGCAGGGCGACCTGCAGGGCGTGCCGTTCCGCCGCGGCGTCAAGCAGGACGGGCAGGTGCACGGCGGCATGCCCGCCGACTTCAAGACCAGCGAGCACGGCCTGACCAAGCTCAAGGTCGCGACGCGCGGGGGCGTCGTCTTCGCGTCGTTCGACCAGCAGGTCGAGTCCCTCGAGGATTTCCTCGGCCCGACCATCCTTGGTTATTTCGATCGCCTGTTCAACGGCCGCCAGCTGAAGATCCTCGGCTACAACCGCCAGCGCATCCCGGGCAACTGGAAGCTGATGCAGGAGAACATCAAGGACCCGTACCACCCCGGGCTGCTGCACACCTGGTTCGTCACCTTCGGCCTCTGGCGCGCCGACAACAAGTCCCAGTTGCGCATGGACGACCGGCACCGCCATGCGGCGATGATCTCGACGCGCGGCACCTCGGGCAAGGCCGATCAGGTCACGCAGGTCTCGAGCTTCAAGGAGAGCATGCAGCTCAACGACCCGAGCTTCCTGGACATCGTGCCCGAGCCGTGGTGGGGCGGCCCGACCGCGGTGATGACGACCATCTTCCCGAGCGTGATCCTGCAGCAGCAGGTCAACAGCGTCTCCACGCGCCACATCCAGCCCACCGGCCACGGCAGCTTCGATTTCGTCTGGACGCACTTCGGCTTCGACGACGACACCGACGAGATGACGCAGCGCCGCCTGCGCCAGGCCAACCTGTTCGGCCCCGCCGGCTTCGTCTCGGCCGACGACGGCGAGGTCATCGAGTTCTCGCAGCAGGCGTTCGAATCCAAGCCGTTCCACCGCGCGCTGGCCGAGTTGGGTGGACGCGAGGTCGAGGACACCGAGCACATGGTCACCGAGACGCTGATCCGCGGCATGTACCGCTACTGGCGCGATGTGATGGAGAGGCCCGAGCCATGAGCGCGAACCTGAACTTCGAGGACTGGCTGGCCCTCACCCAGCTCTACGCCGACTACGCCAGCGCCGTCGACTCCGGCGACTGGGACCTGTGGCCCGAGTTCTTCACCGAGCAGTGCGTCTACCGGCTCCAGCCGCGCGAGAACCACGAACGCGGCTTCCCGCTGGCGACGCTGTCGTTCACCAGCAAGGGCATGCTGAAGGACAGGATCTACGGCATCAAGGAGACGCTGTTCCACGATCCCTACTACCAACGCCACATCGTCGGCACGCCGGTCGTGCGCGCCGTCGAGGACGGCCGCATCCGGTGCGAGGCGAACTACGCGGTGTTGCGCACCAAGCTGTCGGACGCGTCGACGGTGTTCAACGTCGGCCGCTACCTCGATACCGTCGTGCGCACCCCCGCGGGGCTCAGGTTCGCGTCGCGCGAGTGCATCTACGACAGCGAAATGATCCCGAATTCGATCATCTACCCGATCTGAGGCCCTCATGAGCACTACCGCCTGGGTGGACGTCCTGTCCGCCGACGACCTGCCCACCGACGACGTGCTCGCCGTCGTCGTCGCGGGCCGCGACATCGCGCTCTACACCGTCGGCGACGCGGTCTACGCCACCGACAACATCTGCACGCATGGCCAGGCGCGGCTGTGCGACGGCTTCCTCGACGGCCACGAGATCGAATGCCCGTTGCACCAGGGCAAGTTCGATGTGCGCGATGGCCGGCCGACCTGCGCGCCTGTCACTGCGGCGCTGCGGAGCTACCCGGTCAAGCTCGACGGACAGCGCGTGTACCTGCGGTTCGACTGAGCGCGCCCGTCTTGCACCGCCATCAGCGACGCGTGCTCCGCCCCAAAGCAGGACATGAGCGGTCAGCCTGGGTGAGCTTGCCGGAGGAACCAGCGCGTAGGTTCGCCACGCGGGGATCGGTCTCGAACAACCCAAAAAGCCATCGAACCTTCGTGCCAAGGAAGCAAGAGGTCGTGACATAACAGTTACATGTAGTTTCGACTTCGCTAGATAGCGACCGGTTCGCCTCTTCTCGGCGTCGAGCGAAATTCATGGAAGCCCAGAAACCCTCGCGAAGGATCTGTACTTATGTGCGAGGAAGCTCGCGCCGCGACCGCCGCCACGCAGTGGCGAAGCAAACTTCTTGGTGCGATGCAGCCGAGAAAACGTCGGTGATCCCGTGGCTCATTTCAGGATTCCTGCTCAGCGCCATTCTCTACGGCGTGTTCACCACGTCGTCGTCAACTGGTTGGAAGAATACGCGCTCGAGATCGCCGTGGTTCTCTCCTCGCTTGGCTTGTTTGCCCTGTATCAGGCGCTCTATGCGGCGGGGGCAGAAGACTGGATATAGGAAGCCTGAACTTGTCCCGGCGGTCCTTCTAGCGCGCTGTCCTTGAGAGCTCGGTCGACACCCTTCGCATCATCTGAGAGTACGAAGCGATTGCGACAGCAGCGAACGTGGCAGCGACCGACGCCGCGAGCGTCCTGCTGTGCCTTGGGTCTTGTGCCTCCGTGAATTCGACGAATGAGCGCGTCGCAGCGGTCCCGAGACGCGGCCCCCCTTGAACGGGTGTGCGCTCCCCGAAGTGCGGGGGCTGGCGCGGTATCCGGAGCCAGCCGGTTTCCATAGCATTCGCCACATCCCAACCAGCAACCCGAGACCATCCACATGCGACTTCATCATCTTGCATTCGCCGCTTTGTCGGCAATCGCCCCGATATGCGCAAGCGCCGCGTCGTTCGACTTTGCCAATCTCAAGTATGCGGGCGGCGTCAACACGGGTTTCCTGCCGACGGACGGCGTGGCCTGCACCGGTGGCGACCTGTGCAGCTCGAACGTCGACGGCAACGTCCGCAACGGTGACCTCACCTTCTCGAGCGGCGGCCTGACCGTCAAGGCGACTGGCTCATACCTTGGCAACACGGCAGCGGTGGTGCAGGACCACGAAAATACCTACAGCGCGGCGAACAAGATCGGGGCGGGCTTGGGGGTCTATCACCTGAGCGGCAACTCGAGCGACGACAACATCACCTTCGGCGAGAAGCTCACCCTGACGTTCGACCAGGCCGTCACGATCACCAGCATCGGCCTTCGGTCCGAAGGCCACAACACCACGAGTTGGCTCAGTGGCGCGACGTTCCTGCTCAACGGTGTGTCGACGCTGTTGCCCGCAAATGTCGGCTCGATCGACGGCTTGAGCATGACCGGCACGCAGTTCACCTTCGCCTACGGCGGCGCGCATGCGGATCAGTTCTACCTGAGCTCCGTCACCGCCGTGGCGGCCGTCCCCGAGCCCGAGACCTACGCGCTGATGCTCGGAGGTCTGGCTGCACTCGGTTTCGTGGCTCGCCGGCGCAAGCCCTTGGCTTGAGTTCGTCAAGTGCAAGTCGATCACGCCTGGTCCGCCTGGTCTGGTCGGCGACCAGCGCTTTCGACCCACAGGAAGCGGCGGCGCTTGTCTCAGCGATCGACTGGATGCCTTGGAACTTGACATCCGCGAGCGCCGCTAGCTTACGATTTCGGTGGCGTGCTCGAGCTGCCCGCAATGACATCGAAGAATGCGCGAACCATCCGCATGTCCTGCCGCTCGGCGAGACAGACGGCATGCGCATAAGTGTGTATCGCCGCATCGCTTATGCGCACCGCGTGGAGCCCCGGCCCCGGTACGTACTCCGCTTCTGAAACCGCCGCAATGCCCAGGCCCTGGGACACCGCTGCGCGAATGATTTCCCGGCTGGCGATCTCCATCACGATCTCGGGCACGTGCTCGAACTCGGCGGCAACGACCCGCTGATCGTGATGGACGACGCCGATCTGGACAAGGCGAGCGACCTCGCGGTACAGGGCTCGTACAAGAACTCGGGGCAGCGCTGCACGGCGGTCAAGCGCATGCTGGTGCACGAGAAGGTCGCGCACGAATTCACCGAGCGCGTCGTCGCGAAGACACGTGCCTGGCGTTACGGTGATCCGATGGACAAGGACAACGAGATGGGTACCGTGATCGACGCGGCCGCGGCGCAGCTGTTCGAAGCGCGTGTCGAAGAAGCGGTGGCGCAGGGCGCAAGGCTGCTCGTCGGCAACCATCGTGACGGCGCGCTCTACGCGCCGACAGTGCTCGACCGCGTCCGTCCGGAAATGACGCTGGTGCGCGAGGAAACCTTCGGACCGGTCTCGCCGATCATCACTTTCGAGAACATCGACGAGGCGATCGCTATCTCCAATGGCACGGCTTTCGGGCTGTCGTCGGGCATCTGCACCAACCGCATGGACGACGCGACCCGCTTCGCCAAGGAACTCAAGGTCGGCACTGTGAACCTGTGGGAGGTACCGGGCTACCGCATCGAGCTGACGCCCTTCGGAGGCATCAAGGACTCGGGGCTGGGCTACAAGGAGGGCGTGCAGGAGGCGATCAAGTCGTTCTGCAACGGCAAGACCTTTACCTTGCCTTGGTAGGCGAGAGCAAGGTATCCGCTGTCGAGGTTGGCACCTTCTTCCTCGCGCCGGCCCTGCAGGTCCAGCGCCTGCTGTTGCTGGGTCGTCGCAAGCCGGTGCCGCCCGCCGCCTGGCCACGCTGCTACAGGCGTCGGCGGCGCCGTCCTACGCCAGCGGGCGCCGGCGAGTCGTACGCTTGGGGTCTCGGACCGAATGCTGCCTCCGGTCACCCAGGAAGGTCGGTCATGGACAACAGTTTTGCAAAGCGACAAGAAGACGGCGAGTCGCGCGCTCCGCTTTTCATCGGCGCGTTGTTGTGCCTGATAGGTGCGGGGCTCGGTGGCGCCGGCATTTGGCTGATGGTGCTTGGTGGAAGCGCTTACTACCTCGTCGCCGGAATGTCGCTTTTGGTTTGCGGGCTGCTGGCATGGCGCCGTTCGGCGGTAGCGCTTTGGCTCTACGCCGTGTTCTTCATGGGCACGCTGATCTGGTCGCTGTGGGAAGCCGGGGTGGACTGGTGGCCGCTTGCGGCACGCCTCGATGTGCCGTTCGTGCTCGGGGTGCTGCTGCTGACACCTTGGGTCACCCGCACGCTCGTGCGCCGCGACGGCAACCGTGCATCCGCTCGATTTGGTGGCGGCCTGGCTCTGCTGCTCGGCCTGCTTGCATTCACGCTGGTCGCGGTCTCGTCATGGTGGATCGATCCGCACGAATTGACCGGCGCGCTCGCCTCGGCGTCCACGCTGGCCTCGCCCGATCCTGCCGTGCCGCCGGACGAATGGAATGCATACGGGCGCACCGCGCAGGGACAAAGGTATTCGCCCCTCGAGCAGTTCACGCCGGCCAACGTGGCCGGCTTGGAGGTCGCATGGCATTTCCACACCGGTGACCTCCGTGGCCGGCCCGGTGACCCGGTCGAGACGACCGACGAAGACACGCCGCTCAAGGTCGGCAACCGCCTCTTCCTTTGCACGCCCCACCAGCAGGTGATCGCGCTCGACGCGACCACCGGCGCGCCGCTCTGGCGCTTCGATCCGAAGCTTCAAAGTGGCCTCGCGCTTCAGCACATGACATGTCGGGGGCTGGCGTACCAGCCGCCGGCCGATGCGGCGCGCGCACCCACCGAAGCTGCACCGCCTGCATCGGCACCGGCATCCGCGCCGACCTCGGCTGAGGCGACCACGCCAGCGGCAGACTGCCCAGAACGCCTCTTCCTGCCCACGGCCGACGGCCGCCTGATCGCGCTCAACCCGCGCACCGGTAAACCGTGCGCCCGTTTCGGCGGCGGCGCGGGCCAGATCGATCTCTGGGCAAACATGCCGAACCGCCAGCCCGGCTCGTACTACTCGACCTCGCCGGTCGTCGTCACGCGCAAGCTCGTGATCGTCGGTGGCACCGTGCTCGACAACGTCTCGACCAACGAAACTTCGGGCGTGATCCGGGCCTTCGACATCGACACCGGTGCGCTGGCGTGGAACTGGGACTCGGGCAACCCGGACGCGACGGCGCCGATCGGCGCAGGCCAGCACTACACGGCGAACTCGCCGAACAGCTGGTCCATCTCGAGCGTCGACGAGACGCTCGGCATGGTCTACGTGCCCATGGGCAATCAGCCGCCCGATCAATGGGGCGGCGAGCGCACCGACGCGGTTGAACGCTTCTCGTCCTCGGTCGTCGCACTCGACCTCGCGACCGGCAAGGTCCGCTGGGTGTTCCAGACCGTGCACCACGACCTGTGGGACTACGACGTGCCTGCCCAACCGAGCCTGATCGACCTGAAGATCGCCGGCCGGACCGTGCCGGCGCTCGTGCAGCCGACCAAGCAAGGCGAGCTGTTCGTGCTCGATCGACGCACCGGGACGCCGGTGCTGCCGGTCACCGAAGTGCCGGCGCCGCAGGGCGCGGCCAGCGGCGACCGCACCGCGCCCACGCAACCGAAATCGGCGCTCTCGTTCGAACCGCCGAAGCTCCGTGACCGCGACATGTGGGGCGCCACCCTGTTCGACCAGCTCGCCTGCCGCATCGCCTTCCAGCGGCTCCGCTACGAGGGCCGCTTCACGCCACCTTCGACGCAGGGTTCGCTGATCTATCCCGGCAACTTCGGCGTCTTCAACTGGGGCGGTGTCGCGGTCGATCCGCGGCGCCAGATCGCGTTCACGACCCCGACCTACCTCGCGTTCGTCTCGAAGCTGGTGCCGCGGCCCGACGACAAGGCCTTGATGGTGCAGGACGGCGGTCCGCCGAAAGGCGCGCTGCCCGCACTCAACGAGAACTTCGGCGCCCCGTTCGCAGCGCAGCTCGGCCCGTTCACCTCTCCGCTCGGCATCCCCTGCCAGGCTCCCCCGTGGGGCTACGTCGCCGGCGCCGACCTGACCACCGGCCAGGTCGTCTGGAAGCACCGCAACGGCACGGTGCGCGACCTATCGCCCGTGCCGCTGCCGTTCAGGATGGGGGTGCCGAACCTTGGCGGGCCGCTGATCACCGCCGGCGGCGTTGCGTTCCTTTCGGGCAGCATGGACGACTACGTGCGCGCCTACGACGTCACCAGCGGCAAGCAGCTTTGGGAAAGCCGCCTGCCCGCGGGCGGCCAGGCCACGCCGATGACCTATACCGGCCAGGACGGCCGAGAGTATCTGGTCGTCACCGCCGGCGGCCATGGGTCGACCCACACCACGGCCGGCGACTCGGTGATCGCCTACGCGTTGCCGGCCCGTCGATGATCATCGCCGCGCCCCGATGACGCTGCCCGCACCGCTGCGCAAGCGCCTCAGCCAGCTGGCCGATGCGTTCTGGCCCGTGCCGGGGCTGATGAGCTTCGCCGGCGTGCTGCTCGCGGTGGCGCTGGTGAGCGTCGACCGCGACAGTGCACTGCCGCGCTGGCTGATCGACAGCGCCTGGGTCTACAACGGCGGCGGCACCGGAGCACGCACGCTGCTCGGCGCGATCGTATCGTCGACGATCGGCGTCGCCGGCACGGTGTTCTCGATCACGATCGCCGCGCTCTCGCTTGCCGCCGGGCAGATGGGACCGCGCCTCCTGCGCAACTTCACGCACGACCGCGGCGTGCAGATCACGCTCGGCACCTTCCTCGGGACGTTCTCGTATGCCCTGATGGTGCTTCGCAGCGTGCGCACGCAGGCCGAGGGTGCTTTCACGCCGCACCTCTCGCTCACGGTCGGCATCGTGCTGGCCTTCGTCTGCGTCGGCACGCTCGTCTACTTCGTGGGCCACATGGCGAGCCGCATCAACGTCGACACCGTCATCGACCTCGTCAGCGAGGATCTTCGTGCCGCGGTGCAGCGCCTCGCCGTCGACAAGCCCGGTCCGGTCGCCCCGGTCGCGTCGTTCTGGCACGCCGCCTGCGTCGTCACCGACCCGCGTCGCGGCTACCTGCAGCACCTCGACGCCGATCGCCTCGCCGACTGGGCCGCAGCGCACGGCACCGCGATCGAGCTGCTCGTACGGCCGGGCGACTACGTCTTTCCCGGCGCACCGATCGCGCGGCTCACCGTGCCCGCCGAAAGTGCGTCAATCACGATCCGCGAAACCACCGCGCTCAGCAGTGCCCGCGTCAGCGCGGCCGATCTCGAGTACGCGATCCGGCAGCTGGTCGAGGTCGCGGTGCGGGCACTCTCGCCTGGCATCAACGACCCCCACACTGCGATCAGCGTGCTCGACCGGCTCGGCGCCGCACTCTGCGACCTCGCGCCGGTGTTCCTGCCGAGCGGCGTGCACCAACGCGACGGGCGCGACGTGCTGGTGGTGCCGACGGCCGACTACGCGGGCGTCGTCGATGCGATGTTCCACATGATCCGTCAGAACGCCGCCGGCAGCGCGGCGGTGCTGATCCGAATGCTCGACGTGTTCGTGGCAGTCGCGGGCTGCGAGCGCGATGCAGGGCGCCTGAGCTACCTGCGCCGGCACGCCGATCTCGTGTTGAGCGATGCCCGGCGCACCGTGGCGAACCCGGGCGACCTGCGCGATGTGCGCGGTCGACACGATGCGTTCGTCGACATCGCGAGCGATGGCTGAGGTCGGGCACCACGCGTGCCGGGGCAGAATCCCGCCGATGAGTCGCCACCCCGCCACCCCGCCCGCCGCGTCCGTCCACGCCAACGCGCTACGGCGCGGCATGGCATGAACATCATCATCATCGGAGCAGGGCGCGTCGGCGAGAGCGTCGCCGAGAGCCTGGCGTCGGAGCAGAACGACATCACGGTGATCGACACCGACCCGCACCACCTCGCCGCCCTGCAGGACCGCATCGACATGCGCGGCGTGGTCGGCAACGGCATCGAGCCCTCGGTGCTGAAGGAGGCCGGCGCGGCCGATGCCGACATGCTGATCGCCTGTGCTCCCATGGACGAGACCAACCTTGTCGCCTGCAAGATCGCGCACGACCTCTTCCACATCCAGACCCGCATCGCACGCCTTCGCAGCACGGCCTTCGCCGACGGCAGCCCGCTGATGGGCGCCCAGGGATTCGCGGTCGACGAGGTCATCTGCCCGGAAGAAAGCCTCACCACATACATCAGCAAGCTGATCGAGTTCCCGGAGGCGCTGCAGGTGCTCGAGTTCTCGCAGAAGCGCGTGAGCCTGATCGCGGTGCGAGCGGTCGCGGGGGGAGCGCTGGTCGATCACACGATCTCGGAGCTGCCGCGCGTCGCCGCGGGCCTGCCGATGCGCATCGTCGCGATCTACCGGCCCGACGCCATGGGTGCCGAAGAGCAGGTGCTGTGCGAGGGCGACACCCGCATCGAGGCCGGCGACGAGGTCTTCGTCGTCGCCGCAAACGTGCACGTCCGGCGTGTGCTGGACGCGCTGCGCCGCCGCGACGAGCCGGTGCGGCGCGTGATGATCGCGGGCGGCGGTCGCGTCGGGCTTCGACTCGCGCGCCGCATCGCGTCGGTATGCAGGGTAAAGATCATCGAGGCGGATCCGGCGCGCTGCGAGTACCTCTCGACAGAGCTGCCGAGCGACACGCTGATCCTGCGCGGAGACACCACCGACGAAGACCTGCTCGAAGGCGAGAACGTGCGCGAGACCGACCTGTTCCTCGCACTCACCAGCGAGGACGAGGACAACATCATGGCCTGCCTGCTCGCCAAGCGCATGGGCGCGCGGCGGGTGCTGGCGCTGATCAACCGGCGCGCCTACGCCGATCTGGTGCAGGGGCAGGGCACGCAGATCGACATCGCCATCTCGCCGTCGCAGGCGGTCATCGGCGAACTGCTCGCCCATGTGAGGCGTGGCGACGTGGCTGCTGTCCACAGCCTGCGGCGCGGAGCGGCCGAGGTGCTCGAAGCGGTCGCCCGCGGCGACCGCAAGACCTCTCGCGTCGTCGGTCGGCGCATCGACGAGCTGGGCCTGCCGGCCGGCGCCCAGATCGGCGCGATCGTTCGCGACGTTCCGGTCGCGGGCAGCACGAAGATCGACAAGGAGGTTGTCATTCCTCACCACGACACGGTGATCGAGACCAACGACCATGTCGTTGTCTTCGTGCCGCACAAGCGTCTGGTGCGCCCGGTCGAGAAGCTGTTCCAGGTTGGCGCGAGCTTCTTCGGATGAGCGGCCGGCTCGCGGTCGTGGCGCTGGTCGGGCGCGTCGTTGTGCTGTTCTCGCTGCTGATGTGCGTTCCGCTCGGCTTCGCCGCGTGGCACGACGATGCCGCGCAGATGGCCTTCGGCGAGTCCATCGCATTCAGCGTGCTGCTGGGCGTCGCGATGGCGTTGACCACGCGGCAGATCCGCAACGAGCTGCAACTGCACGACGGCTTCATTCTCGTCGCGCTGACCTGGATCGTGCTGCCGGGCATCGGCTCACTGCCGCTGTGGCTGGCTATTCCGGGCCTGTCGTTCACCGATGCCTACTTCGAGGCCATGTCCGGCTTCACGACCACCGGCGCGACGGTGTTGGTCCACCTCGACGCGATGCCGGTGTCGATCAACGTGTGGCGCTGCTTCATGTCCTTCATCGGCGGCCTGGGCATCATCGTGCTCGCCGTGGCGGTCCTGCCATTGCTCGGCGTGGGCGGCACGCAGGTGTTCAAGGCAGAGTCCGCCGGCCCGATGAAAGACACCAAGCTGACCCCGCGCATCGCGGCGACGGCGCGTGGCCTCTGGGGTGTCTACTTCGGCGCTGCGTTGCTCTGCACGCTGGCCTTCCGCGCGGCCGGCATGAACTGGGACGACGCCTTCATGCACATGTGCACGACGCTCAGCGCGGGCGGCTTCTCGTCCTACGATGCCAGCTTCGCGCACTGGGATTCGCCCTTGATCGAGGCGGTCGCGATCTTCTTCATGATGGTCGCCGGGGCGAGCTGGGCCCTTTACTTCGTGGCGTTGCGTCAGCGCTCGCCGCGTGTGCTGTGGGCGAACGCGGAGCTGCGCGCCTACGTCGGCACGGTCGCGGTGACCGTTCTGGTCGTGGCGCTCTACCTGCGGGTGCAGGGCGTGTACCCGGATTTCCTCACCGCCATGCGCCGCGCCGCCTTCCACGTGGTCTCGATCGCGACGACTACGGGCTTCGCAAGCACCGACTACGCCCGCTGGCCCGCGTTCGCGCCGTGGCTGATGCTGCTGGTCGGCTGCTTCGCCACCTGCGCGGGCTCCACCGGCGGGGGCATCAAGATGATCCGCATGCTGCTGCTGCTGAAGCAATCCGGGCGCGAGCTGGTGCGGATCGTCCACCCCAGCGTCGTCAATCCGGTCGTGCTCGCGGGGACGCTGGTTCCGGCACGCGTCATGCAGAGCGTGATCGCGTTCATGATGATGTATGGCGCGACGCTGGTCGGACTGACGATGCTGTTGCTGTTCAGCGGCCTCGACGTCGAGACCGCCTTCACCGCGCTGCTGGCGTGCCTGAACAACATCGGGCCCGGCCTCGGCGGCGTCGGCCCGGCGAGCAGCTTCGGTGGCCTCACCGATTTCCAGACCTGGGTCTGCACGGCCGCGATGCTACTCGGCCGGCTCGAACTGCTGTCGGTGCTGGTGCTGTTCACGCCGCAGTTCTGGCGCCGCTGAGCGGCAACACCCCCGCCCCGTTTGACATCGCCCCTCGTGCCGGCCCGATCCTTCCACCAAATTCCACCACCATGCCCCTGACCATCGAAGACCACGCCTTGATCGGCAACGGCCGCACGGCCGCGCTTGTCGGTCGCGACGGCTCGATCGACTGGTGGTGCGTGCCACGCTTCGACGCGCCGGCCTGCTTCGCTGCGCTGCTCGGCGATGCGGACAACGGCCGCTGGCGCATCGCGCCGGTCGACGCCGCGCTCGCCCTGCGACGCCGCTACCTCGACGGCACGCTGATCCTCGAAACGGAATTCGACACCGACCCCGGCACGGTGCGCGTCACCGACTTCATGCCGATGGGCGGGTCGCGCACCGACATCGTCCGCATCGTCGAAGGCCTGCGCGGCACGGTCGCGATGGCGATGGAACTGGTGATCCGCTTCGACTACGGCCGGATTGTGCCGTGGGTGCACCGGGTCGATGGCGCCACGGTCGCGACCGCCGGCCCGGACACGATCGAGCTGCGCACCCCGATCGAGACGCGGGGCGAACAATTGCGCACGGTCGCGCAATTCAGCGTCACGGCCGGCGAGCGCGTGCCCTTCGTGCTGAACCATCGCGCTTCGCACGATCGCGCGCCGCGTCCGCTCGCGGCCCGGCACGCCCTGCGCAAGGCCACGCGAGACTGGCGTGCCTGGTCGCGCCGCAGCCGCTATGAGGGGCGCTGGCCGACCGAAGTGCAGCGCTCGCTGATCACGCTGAAGGCATTGATCCACGAGCCGACTGGCGGCATCGTCGCAGCGCCGACCACGTCGCTGCCCGAACAGGCGGGTGGTGTGCGCAACTGGGACTACCGCTATTGCTGGCTGCGCGACGCGACCTTCACGCTCAACACGCTGCTGCTCGCCGGCTACGAGGCCGAGGCCGTCGCCTGGCGCGAGTGGCTGCTGCGTGCGGTGGCGGGCAGTGCCGAGGATCTGCAGATCCTCTACAGCGTCACGGGCGAACGCCGCCTGCCCGAGTACGAGCTGCCGTGGCTCGCCGGATACGAAGGGTCGCAGCCGGTGCGCGTGGGCAACGCGGCGTGCGATCAGTTCCAGCTCGATGTCTACGGCGAAGTGATGGACATGCTGCACCAAGCACGCGCCGCCGGGCTCGAGCCCGAGCCGCATGTGTGGCAGATCCAGCGCGCGCTGCTCTCGTTCATCGCCGGGTGCTGGGATCGCCCCGATGAGGGTCTGTGGGAGATTCGCGGGCCGCGGCGCCACTTCACGCACTCGAAGGTGATGGCCTGGGTCGCGTTCGACCGAGCGGTGAAGGACGCCGAGCGCTTCGGCCTCGAAGGCCCCGTGCCGCACTGGCGCGAGTTGCGCGACGCAATCCACGCGCAGGTCTGTGAGCGCGGCGTCGACGCGAGCCGCGGCTGCTTCGTGCAGCACTACGACACGACCGATCTCGACGCGAGCCTTCTGCTGATCCCCGCCGTCGGCTTCCTGCCGCCCGAAGACCCGCGCGTGCGTGCGACCGTCGAGGCGGTCCAGCGCGAGCTGATGTCCGACGGCCTGGTGCTCCGCTACCCGATCGGCACCGGCGTCGATGGCCTTCCGGCGGGCGAAGGCGCATTCCTGCCGTGCACCTTCTGGCTCGTCGACGCGCTCGTGCTGACGGGCAGGCGCGACGCGGCCGAAGCGCTGTTCGAGCGCGTGATCGCGCTCGCCAACGACGTCGGCCTGCTCGCTGAGGAGTACGACCCGGAGGCCAAGCGCCTCCTCGGCAACTTCCCGCAGGCGCTGACGCACATGGCGCTGGTGAACAGCGCGAGGCTGCTGTCGGTACCGCCCGACGCGTCACGCGAGGCGATCGCGCACGGCATGCGCCCGGCGCCGAGCTGACGGCGTCCGCGCGTGCAATCTGCCCCGCGAAGGCAACCGTTACCCTTGCGGCATTTTACGAACGGCCTTCCATGCTCGAAATCTCCGCAGCCTGCATCGTGATCACTGCGCTGCTGGCCTATGTTAACCAGCGCTTCATCGGCCTGCCGACCGCGATCGGCGTGATGGCGACCGCGCTCGCCCTGTCGCTGGCACTCGCCGGTCTCGACGCGATCGGCATCGCGCACCAGCTGCGTGTCAGCGAGGAAGCACTGCTCAGCCGCATCGATTTCTCCGACGTGCTGATGCAGGGCATGCTCTCCCTCCTGCTGTTCGCCGGCGCGCTGCATGTCGACCTGAGCGAGCTGCGCGCCTACCGCTGGCAGGTCGGCGCGCTCGCGGTCGTCGGCACGCTGCTGTCGACGCTGGTCGTCGGCTTCGCGATGTGGTGGGTGCTGCCATGGCTCGGCCTGTCCCTGCCGCTGATCTACTGCCTGATTTTCGGCGCGCTGATCTCGCCGACCGACCCGATCGCGGTGATCGGCATCCTGAAGTCGGCCGGCGCACCACGCAACCTCGAGCTCGTGATCGCCGGCGAATCGCTCTTCAACGACGGCGTCGGCGTGGTGCTGTTCGCGTTGCTGGTCGAAGCGCTGGTCGGTGGCGAGACGCCGACCGCCGGGCGTGCGGCGCGCTTGCTGCTGCAGGAAGCAGGCGGGGGCATCCTGTTCGGGCTGGTCGTCGGCTACCTCACCTTCCGGCTGCTGCGCAGCATCGACAACTACCAGGTCGAGGTGCTGCTGACCCTGGCCGCGGTGATGGGCGGCTACGCGCTCGCCTCGCACCTGCACGTCTCGGGGCCGCTGGCCATGGTGGTGGCCGGGCTGATGATCGGCAACCAGGGCCGCGCGCTGGCGATGTCCGACACCACGCGCCACCACATCGACCTGTTCTGGGAGCTGCTCGACGAAATCCTGAACGCCGTGCTGTTCGTGCTGATCGGGCTGGAGGTCATCGTGATCCGCTTCGCGCACGGCATCTTTGGCGCGGCGCTGGCGGCGATCGTGGTGACGCTGTTCGCGCGCTGGCTCACTGTCGGCCTGCCGGTTGCACTCGCCGGCCGCGCTTTCAAACTGCCGGCGGGCTCCGGCAAGGTGCTGACCTGGGGCGGCCTGCGCGGCGGCATCTCGGTGGCGCTCTGCCTTTCGTTGCCGCTCGGACCGGAGCGAGAGACGTTGCTCGCGATGACCTACTGCGTGGTCGCGTTCTCGATCCTGGGACAGGGGCTGACCGTCGGTCGTGTCGTTCGACGCGCGATTCGCCCTTGAACCCCATCGGCGTCTTCCCGTCGAAGGAATTTGTCCCTCGGGTACGACACGCCGTGTAGCCGTCGAGACTGTGCACGCACGTGAAGCGTTGAATTGCGTCGGCGGGCGTTGTCCGCGCGGAGCCGGCATGAACGCCTACACGGCGACAGCCTCGCGGCGGTATACAACTGGTGTGAATCGGGCGCTCCGATCAACGCCCATGCCTGCGAGAACTTAGTGACGACTCGTCTTCGCACCGAAGTGAACCGCCAGCTGTCGCGCCGTCCGGTGCGTCGCCGGCTCGACGTATCCTGGCGACCCGAGGCGACATGAGCGCGAGTGCCTGGTCCTCGGGGGTGCTCGATCCGCAAGGCCCGGTCGCAGCCGCAGAGCGCACGATCCTGCTCAATGCAACCATCATCATGCTGGCGGTGGTCGTCCCGGTGATCGTCTGCACCGGCCTGTTCGCGTGGTGGTTTCGGTCCGGCAACCGGCGCGCGCAACGCCGGCCCGACTGGTCGTATTCCGGCGCACTCGAAGTGCTGGTGTGGTCGGTCCCGCTGCTCGTGATCGTCTTCCTCGGCGGCATCGCCTGGCTCTCGTCGCACGAGCTCGACCCGCGCCGGCCGCTCGCCGGCGACATGCCGACCGTCGAGGTACAGGTCGTCTCGCTCGACTGGCAATGGCTCTTCATCTATCCCGACCTCGGAATTGCCAGTATCAATCGGCTGGTCGTGCCGGCGGGCAGCTCCATGCGATTGCAGCTGACCTCGGCGAGCGTGATGAACAGCTTCTTCGTGCCGCAACTCGGCAGCCAGATCTACACGATGGCCGGGATGGTGACGACGCTGCACCTGCGCGCCGACCGGCTGGGCCGCTACCCGGGCCTGTCGGCCCAGTTCAGCGGGGAAGGCTTTTCCGACATGCGCTTCGAGGTCAGCGCGCTCCCCCAGGCGGAGTACGAGGCTTGGGTTGCCAACGCCCGCACGTCCGACGACGCCCTCGATGCGCCGCGCTACAGACAGCTCGCGCGGCCGACCAGCGGCGCAGCCCCGTCGAGTTTCGGCCGCATCGACCCCGGCCTGTTCGATGCGATCGTCGCCGGCAACGGCACGCTGAAAGTCGCGGAGGCGGCCGCGTCCGCGGCGCCGCGCTGATGGACGCCTTGATGGGACGCCTCGGTTGGGCCGCGCTACCGCTGCACCAGCCGATCCCGCTGGCTGCGGGTGCTGTCGTCCTGCTCGTCGTTGCCGGCGTGCTCGCGCTCGTCACCGTCAAGGGCTGGTGGCCGTACCTCTGGCGCGAGTGGATCACCAGCGTCGACCACAAGCGCGTCGGCGCGATGTACGTGCTCCTCGCGCTCGTCATGCTGCTGCGCGGCTTCGTCGACGCGCTGATGATGCGATCACAGCTCGCGCTCGCCGCCGCCGGCGCGCACGGCTACCTGCCGCCCGAGCACTACAACCAGATCTTTTCGGCGCACGGCACGATCATGATCTTCTTCGTCGCGATGACGTTCATGGTCGGGCTGATGAACTTCGTCGTGCCGCTGCAGATCGGCGCGCGAGACGTCGCATTTCCGGTGCTCAACTCGGTGAGTTTCTGGCTTACCGCGGCCGGGGTACTGCTGATGAACCTGTCGCTGGTCGTCGGCGAGTTCGCGCGCACCGGCTGGCTCGTTTACCCGCCGCTCTCCGAACTCGCCTACTCGCCCGGAGTGGGCGTCGACTACTACCTCTGGGCCTTGCAGATTTCGGGCATCGGCACGCTGCTCTCGGGAATCAACCTGACGACGACGATCCTGAAGCTGCGCGCACCCGGCATGGGCTACGGCCGCATGCCCATGTTCTGCTGGACCGCGCTCGCCTCCAACCTGCTGATCATCGCGGCCTTCCCGATCCTGAGCGGCACGCTGGGCATGCTGCTGCTCGATCGGTATCTCGGCTTCCACTTCTTCACGAACGATCTCGGCGGCAACGCGATGATGTACGTGAACCTGATCTGGGCCTGGGGCCACCCGGAGGTCTACATCCTGATCCTGCCGGCCTTCGGCGTTTTCTCGGAGGTCATCACCACGTTCTCCGGCAAGCCGCTTTTCGGCTACCGCTCCATGGCCGCGGCGACGATGGCGATCTGCATGCTTTCGTTCATGGTCTGGCTGCACCACTTCTTCACCATGGGCGCGGGCGCCGACGTGAACGGCTTCTTCGGCGTGATGACGATGGTCATCGCGGTGCCGACCGGCGTGAAGATCTTCAACTGGCTGTTCACGATGTACGGCGGCACGGTGCGCTTCAACGCGCCGATGCTGTGGGCGCTCGGCTTCATGGTGACCTTCGTGATCGGCGGCATGACGGGCGTGCTGCTCGCGATCCCGCCGGCTGATTTCGTGCTGCACAACAGCCTGTTCCTCGTGGCGCACTTCCACAACGTCGTGATCGGTGGCGTCGTGTTCGGCGCGTTCGCGGGCTACACGCTGTGGTTCCCGAAGGCCTTCGGCTTCACGCTCGACGAGCGGCTCGGCAAGGCCTCGTTCTGGTGCTGGTTCGTCGGTTTCTATCTTGCGTTCATGCCGCTCTACGTGCTTGGCCTGATGGGCGCTACGCGGCGCATGCAGCACTACGCCGACCCGGCCTGGCAGCCGCTGATGGTGGTGGCGCTGTGCGGCGCGCTGGTGATCCTGGCCGGCATCGTGCTGACCGTCGTGCAGCTCGTGGTCAGCATCCGCACGCGCGACTGGCGTCGCGACACGAGCGGCGACCCGTGGAACGGCCGCACGCTCGAATGGTCGACCGCCTCGCCGCCGCCTGCCTACAACTTCGCGACCCTGCCGCAGGTGTCGGCACTCGATGCCTTTTGGCGCAGCAAGTACGGCGCGCCGCCCGACGTCGATGAAGACGCCGACGGCTCGGGCAGCGAACCCCTGCCGCCGCCCGAAGCCGCGCGACCGCTGACCGTTCCGCGGCCGAGCGCCGTCGGCGTCGTGGTCGCGTTCTTCGCGGTCGTGGCCGGCTTCGCGCTGGTCTGGCACATCGGCTGGCTGGCGCTGCTGGGCGTAGCCGGCGTCGTCGCGACCGGGCTGCTCCGCGCCTGGCGCACGGTGACCGAGGTCGAGGTCGAAGAGACGGCGACGGATTTGCCGGGAGCCGCGGCATGAGCACCACCGTCACGGCCGGCGACGCGCCGACGCGCGCTCCGAAGACGCCGCGCTCGCAACGTGGGCCGGCGCCGACCCGCATCGTCGTCGCCTACGGCTTCTGGCTCTTTCTGCTCAGCGACATCATCCTGTTCGCGGCGTTCTTCGCCGCGTATGCGGTGCTGTCGAAGCAAACCGCCGGCGGCCCGACCGGGTCGCAGTTATTCGACCGCGACCACGTGCTGATCGAGACCGGCTGTCTCCTCGCCTCGAGCTTCACTTGCGGCTTGCTCGGCCTCGCGTTCGAGCGGCGCCGCGCAGGGTTCACCTACCTGCTCGGCGCGATGACGTTCGCGCTCGGTGCCGCGTTCGTCGCGCTCGAAGTCTCAGAGTTCGCGCGCCTGATCGCGAGCGGTGCGGGCCCGCAGAGAAGCGCGTTCCTTTCGGCATTCTTCGCGCTCGTGGGGCTGCACGGCATTCACGTGACGCTCGGGCTGGCGTGGCTGCTGGCGATGGCCGCGCAGATCGCGACGCTCGGCTTCGCGGTGAAAGTCGTGAACCGGCTGCGCTGCTTCGCGCTCTTCTGGCACGCACTCGACATCGTCTGGATCGGCGTTTTCACGATCGTCTACCTCGGGGCGCGCTGATGGACCGGACTTCTCCCAACTCGAACGCACCGATGGACGAAGCGGCCGGCGAGAGCGGCGACCTGCGCGCCGGCATCACCAAGTACGCCGGCGGCTTCGTGCTCTCGGTGCTGCTGACGCTCGCGTCGTTCTGGGCCGCTGGCACGCCGCTGGTCTGGCAGCCCGCGGTGCCGATCCTGCTCGCCGCGCTCGCGATCGGCCAGATGGGCGTGCACCTGGTGTTCTTTCTGCACGTCTCGAGCGGGCCGCAGGCAACCAACAACATCCTTGCGCTCGCGTTCGGCGTGTTTGTGGTCGCGCTCGTGGTGTTCGGCTCGATCTGGATCATGGCCAACCTCGACGCCAACATGATGCCGGTGGAGCATCTGATGCAGATTCAGCGCTGAGCGGCCTCGTTGCCCGCGCAGGCGCGCAGCGTCGCCGGACCGGCGGCGATCGGCAACCAGGTTGTCAGGCGCTTGCAGCGGCCTTCGATGCAGAGCTCGTAGTCGGGCACGAACTCCGAACGCGCCAGTACGACCTCGCGGCGCCACGGGTCCGCGATCCGGTAGTGCCACTCGCCTTCGCGCAGTTGCGCGCCCTCGGGGGGATCCATGCCGGCGCCTGAGCCGCGGATGCGCGCCTCCGAGAGATGCAGCCAAGGGCCGACGATGGCATAGTCCTCGGCCCATTCGATCTTCTCGATCGAGTGCTGCCAGCGCAACGTGAAGTGCGTGACCGGCACGATCGCGTGCAGGCCGCCGGCGGCGAGGCAGAGCGCCGCAAGCATCGTGGCGGTCAGACCTCGGTCGCCGCCAGGCGCCGGTGACTGCGCACGCGCAGCCCGTGCCAGACCGCGAACGTCGCCGTCATCGCGAACCCGATCTCGTCGGTCGCCGGTAGCGCGGCGACCAGGAAGCCGGCTGCGACGAAGGCCCAGACCCGCTCGTACCAGCGCAGCGGCGCGAGCCAGAAGCCGATCGCCGCGCCGCCCCAGAGCAGGATCGCGACGATCGCCTTGAAAACGACGTAGCCGGTGTCGAACCAGGTGCCACCCTGCAGCATCAGCGCCGGCGCGTAGACCGCCATGAATGGCACGATGAAGCCGGCGATCGCGATGCGCATGGCCTGCAGCCCGATCTTCATGCCGCTGGCGCGCGCGATCGGTGCGGCCGCGAAGGCGGCGAGCGCGACCGGCGGCGTCAGGTCGGCCATGATGCCGAAGTAGAAGACGAACATGTGCGAGACGATCAGCGGCACGCCGAGCTGCAGCAGCGCAGGCGCGGCGAGCGAGCTGGTGATGATGTAGTTCGGGATCGTCGGGATGCCCATGCCGAGCACCAGGCACACCAGCATCGTCAGCACGAGACTCAGGAACAGGCTGCTCTGGCCGAGCTGGATGATGTAGCCGGCGAAGGTGGTGGCCGCACCCGTCAGACTCAGCACGCCAATGATCACGCCGACCAGCGCGCACGCTACGCCGACCGGGAGCGCGTGCCGGGCTCCGTCGGCGAGCGCCTCGAGCGCCACGCGCAAGGCGGCACGTCCACCCTTCGCGAACCACAGCACAGCGGCCATCGCGAGCGCGAGGCCAATCACCGCACCGATGCCGTACTTGAAGAAGCTCGACGCTGCCAGGCCGATGAAGACCCAGAAGAGGATCTGCAGCGCGCGCCCGCCGAAATGCTTCGTCAGCGCCGCGCCGAAAATCAGCACCACGGTCAGTGCCAGGCCGACCATGCCCGAGAACAGCGGCGTGTAGCCCGCGAACAGCAGCCACACCAGGATCGCGAGCGGCAGGATCAGGTACCAGCGCAGGCGCAGCGCCGCCCACGGGTCGGGACATTGGTCCTTCGGCATGCCGACCAGCCCCGAGCGCCCCGCCTCCAAATGGACCATCACGAACGCGGTCAGGAAATACAGCAGCGCCGGGATCACGGCCGCCTTGCAGATCTCGAGATACGGCACGTTGATCGTCTCGGCCATGATGAAGGCGACCGCGCCCATCACCGGCGGCATGATCTGCCCGCCCATGCTTGCGGTCGCCTCGACGCCTCCGGCGAACTCGGCCTTGTAGCCGAAGCGCTTCATCAGCGGGATCGTGAACTGTCCGGTCGTCACGACGTTGGCCACGCCCGAGCCGTTGATCGTGCCCATCAGCCCCGACGACACCACCGCGACCTTCGCCGGCCCACCTTTCGCATGGCCGAACAGGCCGAGCGCGAAGTCGGTGAAGAGGGTGATCATGCCGGCCTGTTCGAGAAACGCGCCGAAGAGGATGAACAGGAAGATATACGACGACGACACGTAGATCGGCGTGCCGTAGATGCCCTCGGTGCCGAAGCCGAGCTGCCCCACGATCTGGTCGATGCCGTAGCCGCGGTGCGCAAGGGTACCCGGCAGGTACTGGCCGAACAGGCCGTAGGCGAGGAACAGCAGACAGATCAGCGGCAGCGCGAAGCCCATCATGCGACGCGCGGCCTCGAATACCAGCACGATCGTCATCACGCCGACCACCATGTCGGCGCGTGTGAGGTCACCGGCGCGCTGCACCAGGTCGGCCTCGTTGACCCAATGGTAAAGACCGGCCGCGAAAGCGGCCAGTCCGATCAACCAGCCCAGGCTCTTCAGCTTGAACGGCGGATGCAGTGCGAACACCAGCAGCAGCAGGAAGCCGACGTGCACGGCGCGCACGACCGAACTCGAGAGCGGGCTGAACGCCGCGGTGACGACCTGGAACACCGAGAACACGACGGCGACCCAGAACAGCGCGCCGAAGAAGGGAGTGCCGTGGTCGTCTCCGTCCAGTGAGGCGGCGGGCTCGAGCTCGGCCACGGAGGGCGTGCCGGGCGTGTGAGTCGTCGCCATGGCTTACTTCATCAGCCCCACTTCACGGTAGTACTTTTCGGCCCCGGGATGGAAGGTCACCGTCGTGCCGCTGACCGCGCCTTCCCTGGTGATGCCCTTTGCCGCGTTGTGCGCCGCGACCATCGCCGGCAGATTCTCGAACATCGATTTCGTCATCGCGTAGACCATGTCGGCCGACACGCCCTCGTGCGAGACAAGGAAGTTCTTGATCGCGATCGTCGGCACGTCGGCGGTTTGGCCGGTGTAGGTGTTGGCCGGGATCACCGCGCCCTGGTAGGCGGCGTCGCCGACCTTCGCGGTCACGTCGGCCGGGATCGGCACGACCAGGATCTTGACCGAGGTCGCGAGATCGCGAATCGAGGCCACGCCGAGGCCAGCCGATTGCAACGTGGCATCGAGCTGGCGGTTCTTCATCAACTCGACCGATTCGCCGAACGCGAGGTACTCGACCTTCGCAAAGTCGGCGTAGGTCAGGCCCGCGGCCTTCAGGATCGCCCGGGCGTTCAGTTCGGTGCCCGACTTGGGTGCGCCGACCGAGATGCGCTTTCCCTTCAGGTCGGCCAGCGTCTTGATGCCCGAGTCGCCGCTGGCAACGATCTGGATGTAGTTGGCGTAGATCCCGGCGACGGCACGCAGCTTCTTCAGCGGCGTGGCGAAACCGGCGTCCTTGTCGCCCTTCCAGGCGTCTGAGAGCGCATCGGCCAGCGTGAAGGCGATCTCACCGCGGCCGGCCTGCAGCAGGTTCAGGTTCTCGGCCGAGGCCTTGGTTGACTGCACCGTGACCTTTGCGTCGGGCAGCGCCTTGCCGTAGATCTGCGACAGCGCCACGCCCATCGGGTAGTAGACGCCGCTCTGGCCACCGGTCAGCACGTTGATGAACCTGGCCTGCGCGCGCACCAGCGGGCTGAGGGCGAAAGCGCCAGCGCCGAGGGAACCGAGCAGCAGAACGCGACGTCGGGCGGAAGAGCGGGGAATCGTTTGCATGGTGGTCCTTGGGTTGGTTGGGTTCGGCGCGCCGCAGTCTGCGATCGCTTGAGCCCAACTGTATTCAGCTGCTGGCCCGCGAGAATGGGCATTTGCCCGCTGATACCGGGATCACAGGGTCAGGCGCCCGCTGCCTGGAAGCAAATCGGCCTGATCCGAACTTCATTCTGTAACGATGGGATGAAGGTGCTACCCACTCCCGGAAGGTTCTCCACGCGAGTGGTGCCTCCCATCTGCTCGACGAGCGTCTTGGAGAGCGCCAGACCCAAACCCGACCGGGGGTGTCAGTCATTTCCGCGCCGGCTCGAACGTCATGGGCGTCTGCGACGCTTCGCGCTGCAGCCGGTGCACAAGCGCTTCGACATGGCACTCGACGAGGTGCTCGTCGAATACAGCGACCCGCTGCTGCGCGAGCAGCGGCTGCGCGTCCAGTCGCGCGACAGTAGCCACGCCATCGCGCAGAGTGAGCGACCGGCAGGCATCAGCCGCCTAAGCCGACTGGGCTGCCTCGCCATGCATCCATGTCAGGAACGCCTCGACCGGATGCCGGCGCGCATGGCGCGCTGGATAGACCGCGAAGTGCGCCTTGATCTTGATTGATTTGTCGGCACCGAACACGGGCCGGAGCCGACCGTCCGCCAAATGCTGGTTGGCCATCGTCGCGCTCTCCAGTGCGACGCCCAACCCCTGTGTCGCGCTGTCGAGCGACATCTGCGCACGGTCGAAACGGACGCCGAATTTCTCTGGGGCTGGCTTGTCGGAGTAGCGCCGAAACCAGTCGGACCACTGGACCACGCTGACCGTGCTGCGGATCAATGGCACGGCCAGCAGCTGGTCGACGCGTCGCAAGCGATGCTCGCGGATGAAGCCCGGGCTGGCCAGCGGCAAGATCTTCTCCGGGAACAGCGGCTCGACGACCAGATCCGGCCACTGCGGCACGCCGTAGCGAATGTCCAGATCGGCTTGGCCGAGCGCGAAGTCGCTGTGCACGGGTGACGCGGACAAATTGAGCGCGATGTCAGGATAGGCCACTGCGAAGGCGCGCAAGCGCGGCATCAGCCACAGGCTCGCCAGGCTGGGTGCGCAGTGGACGTAGAGGCTGTTGCTGACGCCCTGGCGCAGGTCGTCGGTCGCCGCGGCGATGGCGCCGAGCGCGCCCCCCACGCGCGAGAGGTAGCTCTCGCCCGCCTCGCTCAGCCGGACCGCGTGGGCGCTGCGTTCGAACAGCCTCACGCCCAGGTGCGATTCGAGCCGCGCCACCTGGTGGCTGATCGCCGAGGCGGTGAGGTGAAGCTCGGCGGCGGCCAGGGCAAAGCTGCGCCGTCGCGCCACCGCCTCGAAGGCCTGAAGACTGGGCAGGGGGGGCAAGGAGGCCATCGGGCGAACCCTCACATCAAATGACGGTTTGTCATCTTAGCGTGATGAGATGTCGTTTGCCTTCATCCAGCCGCGGCGCCAAGATGCTGCCCATCAGGCCCTCAAACCCGAATGGAGACGTCTCTCATGCTGCTCAAGGACAAGATTGCCGTGGTCACCGGCGGTGCCGGTCTCAATGGACTCGGCTACGCCACCGCGCGACAGATGGCTGCCCATGGCGCCCGCGTCGTCGTGCTCGATCTCGAGCGTGCCGACCCGGCTGGCGCGGCGTCCGGCCTGGGCGAAGGACACCTGGGTGTCGTGGCAGACGTCACCGACAAGGCGTCGTGCGAACGCGCCGCTCGCGCCGTCATCGAGAAGTACGGCCGCATCGACATCCTGTTCAACAACGCCGGCATCACGCAGCCGCGCAAGACCCTGGACATTACGGGCGCCGACTACGACGCGGTCATGGACGTCAGCCTGCGCGGCATGCTGTACATGTCGCAGGCGGTAATACCCGTCATGCGGGCACAGAAGTCGGGGTCAATCATCAACACGTCGTCGGTTTCGGCGCAACGCGGTGGTGGCATCCTGGGCGGACCGCACTACTCGGCGGCCAAGGCCGGCATGCTGGGGCTGGGCCGGGCGATGGCGCGCGAGTTCGGCATCGACGGCATCCGTGTCAACGCGGTCACCCCCGGCCTGATCGCCACCGACATCAACAAGGGCCTGATTCCGGAGGACCGGATGAAGGGCATCCTGGAGCAGATCCCGCTGAACCGCATCGGCGTGCCGGACGATGTGGCCGGCTGCGTCGTCTTCCTCGCCAGCGACCTCTCGAAGTACCTGACCGGCGTGACGCTGGACGTCAACGGCGGGATGCTCATTCACTGATCTCTCACGCAGAACCACGCAGAACTTCCAAGAACCATGAGGAGACAAGCCCATGCAACGCAAGACATTCCTGATCCACGTTTTGGCGCTGGCCGCCACGCTGTTCGCCGGCGGCGCCTCGGCGCAGGCCATCAAGTTGACGCTGGCGCACGGCACGGCGCTGGACAACCCGCGCCACACCGCGGCGCTGAGGTTCGCCGAGGTCGTCAAGGCCAAGAGCAGCGGGCGCATCGACGTCACCGTGGCGGGCGCCTCGCAACTCGGTGACGACGCGGCGATGATCACCGCGCTGCGCACCGGCGCGCTCGACATGTCCGCCAACTCGCAGGGCGCGGTCGCCAACGTCGTGCCCGAGTACGCCGCGTTCGGCATGCCCTTCCTGTTCGCCAGCCAGGCCCACGCCTGGAAGGTCATGGACGGCCCGGCCGGCAAGGAACTGGCCGACAAGTCGGCAGAGAAGGGCCTGATCGTGCTCGGCTACTGGGACAACGGCATCCGCCACATGAGCAACAACAAGCGCCCGCTGCTCAGGCCCGAGGACCTCAAGGGGCTGAAGATGCGCACCCCGCCGGACGCCGTGACCGTGGACATCATGCAGAGCATGGGCGCCGAGGCGCAGCAGATCAAGTTCTCCGAGCTTTACGTCGCGCTGCAGCAAGGCGTGGTCGACGGCCAGGAGAACCCGCTGGTCAACATCTGGGCGGGCAAGCTCCACGAGGTGCAGAAGTACATCTCGCTGACCGGCCACAAGTACGAGCTGACCCCGTTCCTGATCGGCAAGCGGTCCTGGGACAAGCTCTCGGAGGCCGACAAGAAGGTGATCCAGGACGCGGCCGCCGAGGCCACGGCGCTGCAGCGCAAGCTGGCGCAGGAGTCCGACGAGAAGATGTTCGCCGAGCTCAAGGCCAAGGGCGTGCAGATCGACAAGGTGGACCAAGCCCCGTTCATGGCGGCAACGGCCCCCGTCATCGCCAAGTGGGAGGCCAGCCCGATCGGCCCGTTCGTCAAGAAGGTCGTCGCCGCCGCCCGGGCGAAGTGACGCGTGAAGTAACGCGCGAAGTGACCTGAACGGCCGCCCCGGCCGAGGAGAGACTCCCATGGACACCACCGTCGTCGAGCGCACCGCGCTCGAGCGCGCCATCGTTGTCGTCTGCAGCGCCGTGCTGTGGGTGACGACCCTCGTGATCTTCGTGATCCTCACCGCCAACACGGCGCTGCGCTACGCCAGCGGCTCCAGCCTGCAGTGGGCCAACGAGGTGCCCGAGCTGCTGTTCCCGTGGCTGGTGATGGCCGGGGTCGTGCTCGCCTCCGAGAAGGGCGGGCACATCGCCACGGTCTTCCTCGTCGACTCGGTGGGCGCCGGCGCGCGGCGCATCATCGCCGTGATCGCCTGGACGACGGTGGCGCTGCTGTACGCCGTGCTGATCCGCGCGACCTGGGGGATGCTGGAGATCGTGCACGACGAGCGCTCGCCGATCCTGCAGGTGCCCGGCTCGGTGACCTACGGGTGCGTGCTGATCGGGATGGCGCTGATCGCCGCCCTGGCCGTGCTCGCGGCGTGGCGCGCGTGGCACCGCCAGCGCGTCGGGCACGACGTTCACGAGCCGAGCGCGCAAGCGGCGCAGGGGTGAACAGACCATGAGCGCCTTGATCCTGTTCGTCTTCCTGGGTTCGGCCGCGCTGGCGGTGCCGATCGCGCACGCGATCCTGCTGGCCGCGCTGGCCGCGGCCGCCAGCAGCGACCGCGTGCCGCTGGACCTGCTGGTGCAGCAGATGGTCGCGCAAGTGCAGAGCTTCCCCCTGATCGCCATTCCCTTCTTCATGCTGACAGGCTCGCTGATGATGGGCGGCAAGCTCGGGCAGGCGATCGTCGGCGTGCTCACCGCGCTGGTGGGCCGCTGGCACGGCGGGCCGGCGCAGGTCAGCGTGCTGTCGTCCACGCTGTTCGGCGGCGTCTCCGGCTCGGCGGTGGCCGATGCGTCGGCGATCGGCTCGCTGATCATGCCGTGGCACCGCCGGCTGGGCTACCCGATGGCGTTCTCGGCGGCGTCGCTGGCGTGCGCGGCCACGATCGACATCATCATCCCGCCGTCGATCCCGCTGATCCTGTACGCGCTGTCGTCCAGCGCCTCGATCGCCGCGCTGTTCTACGCCGGCATCCTGCCCGGGCTGATGCTGTGCGGCGGCTTCATGGTCGCATGCTGGTGGGTCGGCAAGCGGCGCAACCTGCCGCGCGAGACGGCGCCGGCGGACCGCGCCAAGTTCCGGCGCGACCTGGTCCTGTCGCTGCCGGCCATCGCGCTGCCGGTGCTGATCATCGTGTTCCTGCGCTTCGGCATCGCCACGCCCACCGAGGTGGCGGTGCTGGCCGCGCTGTTCTCCGGGGCGGTGTCGGCGCTGCTGTACCGCGACCTGTCGCTCAAGCGGCTGCACCACGCGATCCTGGAGGCCGGGCTGGCCACCGGCGTGGTGCTGATGGTGATCATGGCCTCGGCGGCAATCGGCTGGCTGCTGACCTTCGACCAGATGCCGCAGCACGTCGCGCAGTGGGTGCAGGCCAACGTGACCACGAAGTGGGTCGTGATCCTGATGATGAACCTGATGATGCTGTTCCTGGGCATGTTCATCGACCTGCCGGCGGCGGTGCTGCTGCTCACGCCGGTCTTCCTGCCGATGGCCCACACGATCGGCATGGACCCGATCCAGCTCGGGCTGATGATGGTGGTGAACCTGGCCATCGGCCTGTATACGCCCCCGGTGGGCACGACGCTGTTCATCACCAGCGCCCTGGCCCGCGTCAAGGTCGGCGACACCGTGCGCGAGATGTGGCCCTTCTACCTCGTCGCCTTCGGCGTGCTCGCCATCGTGTCCTACGTGCCGGCAAGCATCCTGCGATGAATTCCAAGTTACCGGAGACCCGACCATGACCTCTCGACCCCCTCTGCTCGCCCGGTTGCGGCAACGGGCCACCCGCATCCGCCGTTTTGCCGTGCTCATGGGCGAGGTGCAAGGCCAGGGCTATGTCGGCCAGGCCCTCGGCTGGGCCGACGTGCTGGCGGTGGCCTACGGCCATGCCATGTCGTTCCGACCCGCCGAACCCGGGTGGGAGGGGCGCGACCGCTTCCTGCTGTCGCACGGGCACTATGCGATCGCCCACTACGCGGCGCTGATGGAGGCCGGTATCGTCCCCGAGAGCGAGCTCGAGACCTATGGCAGCGACGACAGCCGCCTGCCGATGTCCGGCATGGCGAGCTACACGCCCGGCATGGAGATGTCCGGCGGTTCGCTCGGCCAGGGGCTGGCGATCGGCGTGGGCATGGCGCTCGCGCTGAAACACAAGCGCAACCCGGCCTTCGTCTACAACTCGATGTCCGACGGCGAACTCGACGAAGGCTCGACCTGGGAGGCCGCGATGGGCGCCGCCCACCACCGGCTCGACAACCTGATCTGCCTCGTCGACATCAACAACCAGCAGGCCGACGGCCCCTCCAGCAAGGTGCTCGGCTTCGAGCCGCTGGCCGACAAGTGGGCGGCATTCGGATGGCACGTGCAGCGGGTCGACGGCAACGACCTGCCGGCCGTGCTCGATGCCTTCGACGCCGCGCGCGCGCTGGCCGAGCCGAAGCCGCGCGTGATCCTGTTCGACACGCTGATGGGCAAGGGCGTGCCCTTCCTGGAGCAGCGCGAGAAGAACCACTTCATCCGCGTCGACCCGCCCGAATGGCAGCAGGCCTTGCAGGCGCTCGACGCTTCGCAGAACGAAGGAGCACCGGCATGAGCAGCATCACCGACAAACCGGGCCAGAAGAAGCCGCGCCTGACCACCTCGGCCATGATCGCGTCGATCGCCGCCGAAGGGCAACGCGTGAAGGCGGCGCCGTTCGGCAAGGCCCTGGTCGACCTGGCGGCGACACGGCCCGAGATCGTCGGCCTAACCGCCGACCTCGCCAAGTACACCGATCTGCACCTATTCGCCCAAGCGTACCCTGAGCGCTTCTTCCAGATGGGCATGGCCGAGCAGTTGCTGATGGCCGCGGCCGGCGGCATGGCCAAGGAGGGGCTGGTGCCCTTCGCCACCACCTACGCGGCCTTCGGGACGCGACGGGCCTACGACTTCATACATCAGGTCATCGCCGAGGAGCACCTCAACGTCAAGATCTGCTGCGCGCTGCCCGGCCTGACGACCGGCTACGGCCCCAGCCACCAGGCCACCGAGGACCTGGCGATGATGCGCGGCATCCCCGGCCTGACGATCGTCGACCCGTGCGATGCGCTCGACATCGAACAGGCCGTGCCGCAGATCGCCGCGCACCCGGGGCCGGTCTACATGCGGCTGCTGCGCGGCCAGGTGCCGATGGTGCTGGACGAGATCGAAGGCTATCGCTTCGAACTCGGCAAGGCCAAGCTGCTGCGCGAGGGCGCCGACGTGCTCGTGATCGCGAGCGGCCTGCTGACGATGCGCGCGCTCGACGTGGCCGCCGACCTCGCCGGTGACAAGATCGGCGTGGCCGTGCTGCACTGCCCGACCATCAAACCGCTGGACGAGGCGGCGATCGTCGAGGCGGTGCGCTACAAGCACCGGCTGGTGGTGGTGGCCGAGAACCACTCGGTGATCGGCGGCCTGGGCGAGGCCGTCGCGAGCGCGCTGCTTCGGCACCGTGTCCAGCCGGCAGCATTCCAGCTCGCCGGCTTGCCCGATGCCTTCCTCGACGCGGGTGCGCTGCCCACGCTGCATGACCGCTACGGCATCAGCCGCGAGGTCCTCGGCGCGCGGATCAAGCGCTGGATCGCATGACTGCTTTGCACATGCCTGCTGCGAGCAACGCCGATGAGCGACTCGCCGACGCCATCCGCTTCCTCGCCATCGACGCGATCGTGCGCGCTGGCGAGGGGCACCAGGGCGTCCCGCTCGGCATGGCCGAGATCGCCACGGCGCTCTACACGCGGCACCTGAAGTTCGACGCCGCCGACCCGACCTGGCCGGACCGCGATCGCGTCGTGCTGTCCAACGGCCACGGCTCGATGCTGCTGTACGCACTGCTCCACCTGACCGGGTACGAGCGCATCGGCATCGACCAGGTCAGCACCTTCCGCGACTTCGGCTCGCGCTGCGAAGGCCATCCGGAGATCGATGCGAGTTCGGGCATCGAGGTCACCACCGGCCCGCTCGGCCAGGGCATCGCCAACGCGCTCGGGATGGCCGTGGCCGAGGCCTGGCTCAGCGCCCGGTTCGGCGCCGGGGTCGTCGACCACCACACCTATGCCTTCGTCGGCGACGGCTGCCTGCAGGAAGGGGTCGGCCAGGAGATGATCTCGCTGGCCGGCCACCTGCGCCTGGGCAAGCTGATCCTGCTGTGGGACGACAACCGCATCACCGACGACGGCAGCACGGCCCTGTCGATCAGCGAGGACGTGGCCGCGCGCTTCCGCGTCGCCGACTGGCACGTGGTCGAGGTCGACGGCCACGACATCGAGGCCGTCTCGGCGGCGATCGCCGCGGCCAAGGCCGACCCGCGCCCGTCGATGATCGCTTGCCGCACCGTGATCGCCCGGGGCCTGGCGCGCCTGCAGGGCCAGCGCGGCGGCCACAGCGCGAAGCTGTTCGCCGACGATGCCGCACAGGCCCGGCGCGACCTCGGCTGGGACGCCGAGCCGTTCGAGGTCCCGGGCGACGTGCTGGGCGCGTGGCGTTCCGCCGGCGCGCGCCATCGCGGTGAGCGCGAGGCCTGGGCCGCGCGTGTGGCCGCGCTGCCCGCGCCGGCGCGCGCCGAGTTCGAGCGGCTGCTCGCCGGCACGCTGCCCCTAGGCTGGCGCGAACTGCTGCACGACTACAAGCGCCGTGCGGTTGACGCCGAACCGGCGGCCAGCGGCATCTTCGTCTCCGCCGAGATCAACGAGACGCTCGTCGACTGCATGCCCGAGCGGATGGTGGCCTGTGCCGACCTCGAAGCGCCCACTAACCACAAGCGCGGGCTCGCCGCGTTCACCGCCGCCGACCGTCGTGGCGCCTACCTGCACTGCGGCGTGCGCGAGCACGTGATGGGTTCGATGGCGAACGGCATGGCGGCGCATGGTGGCGTGGTGCCGCTGACCGTCACTTATCTCGCGTTCGCCGACTACGAACGGCCGGCGATGCGCATGGCCGCGTTGATGGGCCTACCGGTGAAGTTCGTGTTCAGCCACGATTCGATCGGCATCGGCAAGAACGGCCCGACGCACCAGCCGGTGGAGATCCTGGCCTCGTTGCGGGCCATGCCGAACATGCTGGTCTTCCGCCCTGCGGATGCCATCGAGGCTGCCGAATGCTGGGAGATCGCGTTCGAGCACCGCAGCGGACCCAGCACGCTGGTGCTCGCGCGTCAGGCCCTGCCGCACGTGCGGCAGGGGCCAGCGCCGGGCGCGGAGAACCGGTCTCGCCACGGCGCCTATGTGCTTGCCGACGCCGAGGGCGGCCCGCGGGCAGTCACCCTGTTGGCGACCGGCTCCGAGGTGGCGCTGGCGCTGGCCGCGCGTCGCCTCTTGCAGTCCGCCGGAACACCGACGGCGGTGGTCTCGATGCCGAGCTGGGAGCTGTTCGAGTCGCAGCCGGCCGACTATCGCGCGGGCGTGCTCGGCCAGGGCACGGTGCGCGTGGCCTGCGAGGCCGCGCTGCGCTTCGGGTGGGATCGCTACCTGGGCGCACGCGGCGGCTTCGTCGGCATGACCGGCTTCGGCGCCTCCGGCCCGGCGGACCGCCTCTTCGAGCACTTCGGCATCACCCCCGCGGCCATCGTCGCGGAGGCGCAGCGCCTCCTCGCCGCCGATCGCTGATATTCTTCGCGAGAGTTAAGCGGATCTAACAGGTTCATCCATGACGCTACCGCTGCGGGCGATCGTTGTGTTCGACGTCGTGGCACGCTGTCGCAGCCTGTCCAAGGCTGCGGCCGAGCTTTTCGTGACGCCGTCCGCGGTCAGCCAGCAGATCCATGCGCTGGAAGTGCACCTCGGGACAACGCTGCTCACCAAGGCCGGGCGCGGGGTCGTCCTGACGGAGGCCGGCGAGCGCTACCACGAGATGATCGCTGACGAGGTGCAGCGCATCACCGAGGCCACGCAGCGCATCCGTGGATTCCGCTCGCGATCGGTGCTGACGGTGCGCACCACGCCGACCCTGGGGAACAAGTGGCTGCTGCCGCGCCTGCGCTCGTTCCTGGACGCCAATCCGGATGTCGAGCTGCGCTTGAACGGCACCACCGAGCCGACCGACTTCAGCCGCGAGGCGGTCGACCTGGAGATTCGTCACGGCGAGGGGCGTTGGCCCGGCATGTTCGTCGAGGGCCTGGCCGAGGAGGCCTTCCTGCCCGTGTGTTCGCCGTCCTATGCGAAGGCGAACACCCTCAAGGCGTCGGACCTGCCGGGTCACCGCCTGATCCACTCGGTGAAATCCCAGGTGCAGTGGTCGCAATGGTTCGCGCTGGCCGGTGCGATGCCCGAGGTCGAATGGCGCCGATTGCTGTTCGACCGCAGCCACATGGCGATCGATGCGGCCGTGGACGGCCTGGGCGTGGCGCTCGAAAGCACCTTGATGATGTGGCGCGAGCTGCGCGACGGGGCCCTGGTCTGCCCGGTCGTCAGTCCGCCGCGGGTGACGCTCACGACCCAATGGATCGTTTGCCCGTTCGATCACCTGCACCGGGCCAAGGTCCGGCTGTTCCTGGACTGGCTGCGCGCCGAGCGGGCGGTCTGGCAAGACCAGCGCCCGAACCTGAGCACCTCGTTGGTGAGCTAGATCCGCTAATCAATACGCTCGCAAATCTAAGTTGTCCTAATCAACGTCGATTTCTACACTGATATTCGGAAGGCGCGGATGGGTCCGCGCACGAATCGTGAAGGACGATCGATGAATCTCTACACCATGATGGCGGCGCGCGCCGCGGCTGGACGCCCGGTTCGGGTGGGCCTGATCGGCGCCGGCAAGTTCGGCTCGATGATCCTCTCGCAGGCCCAGCACCTCGAAGGCATGCACATCGTCGGCGTCGCCGATCTCGACGTGGCCAAGGCCAAGGCCTCGCTGGCCCGCGTCGGCTGGCAGGAGGACCGCTACAGCGCCAAGTCGCTGGGCGATGCGGTCAAGAGCGGCAAGACCTGCGTGCTGGACAACGCGGCGGCGCTGGCCGACTGCCCCGAGATCGAGTGCATCGTCGAGGCCACCGGCCATCCGATCGCCGGCGTTCGCCACGCACTTGACGCGATCGCCGGGGGCAAGCACGTCGTGATGGTCAATGTCGAAGCCGACGCGATGTGCGGCCCGCTGATCGCCGCCCGCGCCAAGGCCGCGGGCGTCGTCTACAGCATGGCCTACGGCGACCAGCCGGCCATCATCTGCGAACTGGTCGACTGGGCGCGTGCGTGCGGGTTCGAGCTGACCTCGGCCGGGAAGGGCATGAACTTCGAGCCCCGCTACCGCTACTCCACGCCCGACACGGTGTGGGGCTTCTTCGGCTGGAGCGACGAAGAAGTGGCCGCCGGCGACTTCAACCCGAAGATGTACAACTCCTTCACCGACGGCACCAAGGCGGCCATCGAGATGGCCGCGGTCGCCAACGGCACCGGCCTGGACTGCCCGGACGACGGCCTGGCCTTCCCGCCCACCGGCCTACACGATCTGGCCAAGGTGTTCCGCCCGGCCTCCGACGGCGGGCGCCTGCCCCGCAGCGGCCTGGTCGACATCGCGGCCAGCCAGGAGCCCGACGGCCGCGAGGTGTTCAACAACATTCGCTTCGGTGTCTTCGTCACCTTCAAGGCGCCCAACGAATATGCCAAGGCCTGCTTCAAGCAGTACGGCCTGCTGACCGATCCGTCGGGCTGGTACGGCTCGATGTGGCGGCCATTCCACATGATCGGCCTGGAGACGAGCATCAGCATCCTGTCGGCCGTGCTGCGGAACGAGGCCACCGGCTGCAGCAAGGAGTTCCGCGGCGACGCCGTCGCCACCGCCAAGCGCGACCTGAAGGCCGGCGAAATGCTCGACGGCGAGGGCGGCTTCGCGGTCTGGGCGAATGCGATCCCGGCATCCCGCAGCCTCGCCCTGGGCGCGTTGCCGATCGGCCTGTCCCACAACGTGAAGCTCAAGCGCGCGGTGGCCAAGGACACCATCGTGAGCTTCGACGACGTCGAGCTCGTCCGCGATCTGGACGTCGTGGCGCTGCGGCAGGAAATGGAACGCGGGGCGGGCGGTCAGCGGGCTTCGGCGCGGTGAGCAACGGCCATTCAGCGGTCGCGGCCGGCGGCCACGTGGTGATCGCCGAGCTCGAGGTCGAGCCCGGGCGGATCGGAGAATTCATCGCGCTGGCCCGCTCATTCGCTGCTGAATGCCTGGCCCGAGAGACTGGATGCCGGCAGTTCCAGGTGGTGCGCCTCGATGGGGCAACAAACCGTGTGCTGTTCTTCGAAAGCTACGATCACGTCGCGGCGTTCGATGTGCATCGTGGCAGTGATCACCTGGTGCGCTTCAAGGCGGCATTCCAGGACATGGTGACCGGCGAACAGCCGCTGCGCCAAGGCGTCCTGGAGCGGGAGCCGACGTGACCGACCCCGCGCACCGCCAACCCAGGACGATTGGATTCATCGGCACCGGCATCATGGGCTTCCACATGGCCCGCCGGTTGGCCGGGGCCGGCCACGCCGTTCAGGCCTGGAACCGCTCGCCGGACAAGGTCGACCGGCTCGCAGCCTTCGGGGTCCAGGTCGCCCCGCGCGCCGGGGCGGTGGCGCGCGACGCCGACGTCGTGATCTGCATGCTCAGCTCGGGCCCCGTCTGCGACGAGGTGCTGTTGGGCGAGGGCGAGGTGCTCGCATCGATGCGGCCGGGGAGCCAGCTGATCGTGATGAGCTCGATCCAGGTCGAGACGGCGCGGCGGCAGCATCAAGCCGCTTCGGCCCGTGGCGTGACGTATCTGGACGCGCCCGTGTCCGGTGGCGAGGCGGGCGCCGAGGCGGGTCGATTGGCGATCATGGTCGGTGGCGAGCCGGCCGCGTTCGAGGCGGCGCGCGACCTGTTCGCCGTGATGGGCCGTCCGACCCACGTCGGTCCGGCCGGGGCGGGGCAACTCGCCAAGCTGGCGAACCAGGCGATCGTCGCCAGCACCATCGTCGCGGTGGCCGAGGCGCTGTTGTTCGTCGAACGCGGCGGGGCGGATCCGGGCCAGGTGCGCGAGGCGCTGCTCGGCGGCTTCGCCGAATCCACCGTTTTGCGTCAGCATGGCCTGCGCATGGTCGAGCAACGGTTCGAACCGGGCGGGCCCGCCAAGTACCAGGTCAAGGACACCAGCACGGCCCTGGCGCTGGCGAAGACGATGGGCCTCGAACTTTCCGTGCTGGGCATCGTCGACCGCTTGTTCGCCGACATGGTGTCGCACGGCGACGGTGACCTCGATCACAGCGCGATCATTCGCGAGATCAGGCGAGCGCACGGCCTGCCGCCGGACCGCATTTCATCCGGGTGATGCCGGATGTTCGTTCACTGACCCTTCAAGCAAAACCATCAAGGAGACAAGCCCATGCAACGCAAGACATTCCTGATCCACGTTTTGGCGCTGGCCGCCACGCTGTTCGCCGGCGGCGCCTCGGCGCAGGCCATCAAGTTGACGCTGGCGCACGGCACGGCGCTGGACAACCCGCGCCACACCGCGGCGCTGAGGTTCGCCGAGGTCGTCAAGGCCAAGAGCAGCGGGCGCATCGACGTCACCGTGGCGGGCGCCTCGCAACTCGGTGACGACGCGGCGATGATCACCGCGCTGCGCACCGGCGCGCTCGACATGTCCGCCAACTCGCAGGGCGCGGTCGCCAACGTCGTGCCCGAGTACGCCGCGTTCGGCATGCCCTTCCTGTTCGCCAGCCAGGCCCACGCCTGGAAGGTCATGGACGGCCCGGCCGGCAAGGAACTGGCCGACAAGTCGGCAGAGAAGGGCCTGATCGTGCTCGGCTACTGGGACAACGGCATCCGCCACATGAGCAACAACAAGCGCCCGCTGCTCAGGCCCGAGGACCTCAAGGGGCTGAAGATGCGCACCCCGCCGGACGCCGTGACCGTGGACATCATGCAGAGCATGGGCGCCGAGGCGCAGCAGATCAAGTTCTCCGAGCTTTACGTCGCGCTGCAGCAAGGCGTGGTCGACGGCCAGGAGAACCCGCTGGTCAACATCTGGGCGGGCAAGCTCCACGAGGTGCAGAAGTACATCTCGCTGACCGGCCACAAGTACGAGCTGACCCCGTTCCTGATCGGCAAGCGGTCCTGGGACAAGCTCTCGGAGGCCGACAAGAAGGTGATCCAGGACGCGGCCGCCGAGGCCACGGCGCTGCAGCGCAAGCTGGCGCAGGAGTCCGACGAGAAGATGTTCGCCGAGCTCAAGGCCAAGGGCGTGCAGATCGACAAGGTGGACCAAGCCCCGTTCATGGCGGCAACGGCCCCCGTCATCGCCAAGTGGGAGGCCAGCCCGATCGGCCCGTTCGTCAAGAAGGTCGTCGCCGCCGCCCGGGCGAAGTGACGCGTGAAGTAACGCGCGAAGTGACCTGAACGGCCGCCCCGGCCGAGGAGAGACTCCCATGGACACCACCGTCGTCGAGCGCACCGCGCTCGAGCGCGCCATCGTTGTCGTCTGCAGCGCCGTGCTGTGGGTGACGACCCTCGTGATCTTCGTGATCCTCACCGCCAACACGGCGCTGCGCTACGCCAGCGGCTCCAGCCTGCAGTGGGCCAACGAGGTGCCCGAGCTGCTGTTCCCGTGGCTGGTGATGGCCGGGGTCGTGCTCGCCTCCGAGAAGGGCGGGCACATCGCCACGGTCTTCCTCGTCGACTCGGTGGGCGCCGGCGCGCGGCGCATCATCGCCGTGATCGCCTGGACGACGGTGGCGCTGCTGTACGCCGTGCTGATCCGCGCGACCTGGGGGATGCTGGAGATCGTGCACGACGAGCGCTCGCCGATCCTGCAGGTGCCCGGCTCGGTGACCTACGGGTGCGTGCTGATCGGGATGGCGCTGATCGCCGCCCTGGCCGTGCTCGCGGCGTGGCGCGCGTGGCACCGCCAGCGCGTCGGGCACGACGTTCACGAGCCGAGCGCGCAAGCGGCGCAGGGGTGAACAGACCATGAGCGCCTTGATCCTGTTCGTCTTCCTGGGTTCGGCCGCGCTGGCGGTGCCGATCGCGCACGCGATCCTGCTGGCCGCGCTGGCCGCGGCCGCCAGCAGCGACCGCGTGCCGCTGGACCTGCTGGTGCAGCAGATGGTCGCGCAAGTGCAGAGCTTCCCCCTGATCGCCATTCCCTTCTTCATGCTGACAGGCTCGCTGATGATGGGCGGCAAGCTCGGGCAGGCGATCGTCGGCGTGCTCACCGCGCTGGTGGGCCGCTGGCACGGCGGGCCGGCGCAGGTCAGCGTGCTGTCGTCCACGCTGTTCGGCGGCGTCTCCGGCTCGGCGGTGGCCGATGCGTCGGCGATCGGCTCGCTGATCATGCCGTGGCACCGCCGGCTGGGCTACCCGATGGCGTTCTCGGCGGCGTCGCTGGCGTGCGCGGCCACGATCGACATCATCATCCCGCCGTCGATCCCGCTGATCCTGTACGCGCTGTCGTCCAGCGCCTCGATCGCCGCGCTGTTCTACGCCGGCATCCTGCCCGGGCTGATGCTGTGCGGCGGCTTCATGGTCGCATGCTGGTGGGTCGGCAAGCGGCGCAACCTGCCGCGCGAGACGGCGCCGGCGGACCGCGCCAAGTTCCGGCGCGACCTGGTCCTGTCGCTGCCGGCCATCGCGCTGCCGGTGCTGATCATCGTGTTCCTGCGCTTCGGCATCGCCACGCCCACCGAGGTGGCGGTGCTGGCCGCGCTGTTCTCCGGGGCGGTGTCGGCGCTGCTGTACCGCGACCTGTCGCTCAAGCGGCTGCACCACGCGATCCTGGAGGCCGGGCTGGCCACCGGCGTGGTGCTGATGGTGATCATGGCCTCGGCGGCAATCGGCTGGCTGCTGACCTTCGACCAGATGCCGCAGCACGTCGCGCAGTGGGTGCAGGCCAACGTGACCACGAAGTGGGTCGTGATCCTGATGATGAACCTGATGATGCTGTTCCTGGGCATGTTCATCGACCTGCCGGCGGCGGTGCTGCTGCTCACGCCGGTCTTCCTGCCGATGGCCCACACGATCGGCATGGACCCGATCCAGCTCGGGCTGATGATGGTGGTGAACCTGGCCATCGGCCTGTATACGCCCCCGGTGGGCACGACGCTGTTCATCACCAGCGCCCTGGCCCGCGTCAAGGTCGGCGACACCGTGCGCGAGATGTGGCCCTTCTACCTCGTCGCCTTCGGCGTGCTCGCCATCGTGTCCTACGTGCCGGCAAGCATCCTGCGATGACCTGACCGCCACGTCCAGTGAGCGTGCGGCGATGACTGCTGCCGGACTGCTCGCCTTGCAGCGACAGCTATGAGCGCCCGAATCTCGCCATCCGAAGGACTCAAGCGCCGGCTTCTACGCGAGGGCTGCGAGATACAACGAGCGCACAGGCTGCGCAAACACCCGTCTCACCATCGGCTCGAATTCGCTGATCGGCAACACGCACGCCGATTTGTCGAAGGCCCCGTTGTCGTATCGATCGACGAACTCGACCGTGCGATCGTAGTGCGGGTGCCGACGCAGCCTGTCGCGCAGGTCGCGACTCAGCCCGATGTGGTGAAAGAAGTGGTAGTCCTGGACGATGCCGTGATGCCTGATCATCCACAAGTTGGCTTCGCCGACGAAGGGCTCCAGCAACGCTGCCGCGAGGTCGGCATGGTTGTAGCTGCCGAGCGTGTCTCCGATGTCGTGAAGCAGCGCGCAGACCACGTACTCTTCGTTTTGCCCGTCTTCCAACGCGAGCGTGGCGGCAAGAAGGCTGTGCACGTAGCGGTTGACGGGCCAGCCGCCCGCATCGCCATCGAGCAGCTTCAGGTGCGCGAGCACGCGATCGGGCAGCGCACGCGCCACCGCGATGTCGTGCGCCATCAGGCGTTGGACGTCTTCGGCCGTGGCGTCCTGCAGGCGCTTAAAAGGGGCTTGCCAGGTGGGCATGTCATCTCTCAGCTCAGGTGGTCAATGAAGAAGTCGTGCACGCGCCGCTGCACCCACGGCAGGAGGATCACCATGTGGCCGGCGTTCGGCACGATCAGCATCTCGAAGCGCCGGTCCGCCTTGATGAGTGCATCGGCAAGTCGCAGCGTCATCGCCGGGTGCACGTTCTCGTCCATGTCGCCGTGAATCAGCAGCAGCTTGCCTTCGATCCGATTGGCCACCGTGGTATTCGCCTGGGATGCATAGAGCTCGGCGTCGTAAAGGCCCTGATAGCGCTCGCCCCACATCGCGATGTAGTCGGCCTGGTCATGGTTCCCGCACATGGACACGCCGACCTTGTAGAAGGCTGGAAAGTCCGCCATCGCACGGACGACCGCATAGCCGCCGCCGGATGCGCCGACGATGCCGACGCGACCCGGGTCCATCCAGCCGAGGACTGCCAACTGCTCGGCCAGGGTCGCGAACCGATTCGGCAGCCAGGCCTTCGGCACGACCGCGGTCTGCGGCGCGCCGTAAACCACTTCGACCACGGGGTACCGACGGGTCGGATCGAAGCCGCGCGGCTTGTACAAGACGCCCCACAGCGTTGCCTGGCCATCGAGCGCGGTGACCCGGAAGGGCTCGGGCAGCGGCAGGTCGACGGGCCAAAGTTCGTCGGCGTCGGCAGCTTCGAGTTCCATCAGCACGGTGCCGGTGGCGTCACGCAGCCAGGCGCGCGGTAACTGGTCGACGCTCGACACGTTGTCGACGAAGGCCAGACCGTTCGGTGCCAGGCTGCGTTCACGTTCGTCGCCCACGAACACCTCGTGCTGGCCCGGCTCCGGCGTCAGGCAGGTCAGGCCGGTGCCGTCAAAGTTCACGGCGTAAACGGCGTTCAGGTATGGATCCGCAGCGTGCCCGCCAGCCAGAAGGACGATTCGCTCCGTGGCGTCGTCCACGTGGATCAGCGCGCGTACCTGCCATTCGCCTTGGGTGATCGCGCGCGCCGTGCTGGACGGCTCGACCATGTACAGGTGCCCCCAGCCGCTGCGCTGCGACCACCAGATCACGCGGCCATCGCGCAGCACGTGAAAGATCGCCGGCTCGGCGATCGAGGGCGAGGGCAGCACGACGGCCGGCCCGGTCTCCTCGAGCAGCTGCTGTGCCGCTCCGGTCGACGGATCGACGCTCCCGGGGGCCGTGGCGACGTGCTGCGTCGCCATGCGCGGGATCAGGCGCCGGCGGCTACGGCATTCGCTCTTCCAGCCAATGACCAGGACATCGTCCATCTCACTTCCGAAGACCCAAAGGAGGCGTGGGTTGTTGCGAGCATCACTCGAATCTTCATCTCAAGACGCGAGGCCGAGGCTGCGTGAGGCGCCCATCCCCGCCATTCAGCCTGGGTTCACGCATCCTGTGGGACGATTGGGGCCGAACCGCGAGTGCCCGGACTGCCCATGAATCTTCTTGCCAAAGCGCTGTGCGCCCTTTCGATCGCCGTGGCCGCCCCAGCGTGGGCCGACATCGGCCGCGACGAAGCCGCCGCCGTGGCGCAACGCGTTGCCAGCGGCCGCGTGCTCTCGATCGACCGGACCGACGCCGACGGCCGCCCGGCCTGGCGGGTGAAGGTGCTGACCGGCAAGGGGGAGGTCCGCGTGATCTTGATCGATGCCGCGAGCGGGCGCGTCATCGGTTGAGCCTCGGGAGCCGACATGCGCCTGTTGCTGGTCGAGGATGAAGCGACGCTGCGACTCGGCCTCGCGCGCCAGCTCGAGGCTGACGGCTACCGGGTTGACCAGGCCGCAGACGGCGCCGACGGGCTTTTCCAGGCGCGCGAATACCCGGTCGATCTGGCTATCGTCGACCTCGGGCTGCCGACGCTGAGCGGCCTCGAGCTCGTCAAGGCGCTGCGCGCGGAGGGCCGCGCCACGCCGATCCTGATCCTCACGGCGCGTGGCAGCTGGCAGGACAAGGTCGTGGGCCTCGAGGCCGGGGCCGACGACTACCTCGTCAAGCCCTTCGAATATCCCGAGCTCGCGGCGCGCATCAAGGCGCTGCTGCGGCGCTCGACACAGGCGACGTCCGACGTGCTGACGCTCGGCCGCTTCGCGATCGACTTCTCGGCGCAGAGCGCACGTCTGGACGGCCAGCCGGTCGAGCTGACCACCTTCGAATACCGGCTGCTCGAGCACCTGGTGCGCGAGCGCGCCCGCATCGTGACGAAGCAGGAGTTGTCGGACTACCTGTACTCGCACGACGAAGACCGCGACAGCAACGTCGTCGAGGTGTTGATCGGTCGCCTGCGCCGCAAGCTCGACCCGGGCGGCATGCTCGCGCCGATCGAGACCTACCGCGGACGGGGCTACCGGTTCAACCTCGCATGAGGGGTCGCGATTCAATTCGCGGGCGCTTGATGGTCGGCGCCACCGTGGTCCTGATCGCCTTCGTGGCGAGCGCGGGTTGGGCTGTGCAACGTGCCCACGAGCAGAGCGTGCGCACCGCCCGCTTCGCGCAGTTGCAGGGCACGGTGTACCTGCTCCTGGCCGGCCTGGAACTGGACCGGCGCGGCGCGCTGGTCCTGCCGCCGTCGTTTCCCGAGCCGCGCCTGTCGTACCCCGGTTCGGGCCTGTACGCGAGCATCGCCAACGTCGCGCGGCGCGAGGGCTGGCAGTCGCCGTCCAGCGTCGGGTTGGCGCCGCCCTTCCTGCACGATGTCGCGATCGGCCAGTGGCGCACGGAGCACGTTGCCGCCGGCGGCCGCGAGTACCTGGCGATCGGCTACAGCGTCAACTGGACCGAGCGCGCGCAGACGGCGGCGCTGGTGCTGTCGGTGGTGGAGGACAAGGCCGAGTTCGATCGGGAGGTCGACGCGTTCGAGCGCACCCTGTGGACCTGGCTGGGCGGTGCCGCGGTGCTGCTGCTCGTGTCGCAGACGCTGCTGCTCGGCTGGGGCCTGGCGCCGCTGCGCCGGGTCGCCCAGGAACTGCGCGGCATTGAGCGGGGCGACCAGACCGGGATCGAAGGCCGCTACCCGGTCGAGATCACGGCCTTGACCACCCGCATCAACACCCTGATCCACCAGGAACGCACACGCCAGACGAAGTACCGCGAGGCCCTGAGCTTCCTCGCGCACAGCCTGAAGACGCCGCTGGCGGTGCTCCGTTCGGCGCTCGGTGAGCCTGAGCACCTGCCCGGCACTGTGAGCGACCAAGTCGCGCGGATGGACGCCATCGTCCAGCACCAGTTGGCGCGTGCAGCGGCCAGCGGCGCCTCGCGTTTCGCGCCCTGGCTGCCCATCGCCCCGGTGTTGGAGCGCATCCGTAATTCCCTGCTCAAGGTCTACGCCGAGAGGGGCCTGTCGTTCTCGTTCGACGTGCCGGCCGGGCTCGCCTGGCGGCTCGAGGAGGGGGATGCCTTCGAGATCTTCGGCAACGTGCTGGACAACGCCTGCAAGTGGGCCCGCACGCGCATTGCGGTCAGCGCGCGCCGGGAAGGTGACACGCTGTTCGTGAGCGTCGACGACGACGGCCCGGGGTTCGGCGACACCCGCGCCGTCCTCCATTTGCACGTGCGTGGCGACGAGAAGATCCCGGGCCACGGCGTCGGCCTGGCAGTCGTCAACGACCTCGTGGCCGGGCACGACGGCGAGCTCGTCCTCGGCCGCTCGGCGCTCGGCGGCGGCCGGGTCGAGATCACGCTGCGCATGGCCTGAAGAATCTCGCGCTCGTTCAGGTGGCGTTCACGGGGGGGCGGGCAAGATGGCCTTACCGCAACACAAGGAGCCGCCATGCAGCGCCCCTTCCTCCAGAGACTCATCGCCTCCACCGTGCTGATCGGGGCCGTGCTCGGCATCGCATCGGTCGCGCATGCGCGGCCCGATGTGCATGTCTCGATCGGTCTGCCGGGCCTCCCGGTGCTGCTGCCGCCGCCGCTGCCGCGCCCATTCTTCCGGGAGCAGCCGGTCTTTGTCCAGCCGCGCGTCGTCTACCAGGCGCCGCCGGTGGTGTACGAGCGCCCGTGGCGGCCTTCGTACCGTTACGAGGCTGAGCGTGATCGCGAGTGGCGCCATCGCGGCTGGGAGCGCCGCGACCGGGACCGCCACGATCACTGGGACCGCTCGCCGCACCACGACCACCGCGGCCGGGATTGAGCTATGAGTCGCAGCGAACTGTCCAATCACCGCCAGCGTCTGCAGCGCAAGCTGGCGGCCTCTGCAGGCCGCTGGCACAGCGGGCGCGTCGACCGGCTCGAGGAAGCGCTGCGCGCGATCGAACGCGCGCTGGCCGAGACAGTGGCGCAGCGTTCGAAACCCCACTGAGCCGATGGCGTAGGAGGCCGGCACCCACAGCACGGCATTTCAGGAGAACTCAAATGTTCAAGCGTCTGTCCCTCATCGCCCTCGGCGCAGCAGCCCTGACCAGCCTGAGCGCCTGCGTGGTCGTACCGCCCTACAGCCATGCGCCACGCTACGTCCATGACCGTGACCGCGACGGCGTGTCGAATCGCCACGATCGTGATCGCGATGGCGATGGGGTGCCCAACCGCTACGACCGCCGGCCCGACAACCGCTACCGCCACTGAGCCGGGCCGCGCGCGCGGCGTGGCCTGTCCGAGCCGCTGGCATCGGCAAGAGAGTTCGGCTGTACATCGCCTCGGACCGACAGTCACGACGCGAACCAGCCGCTACAGGTTGACTGCGACAAACCCTTCGCGGCTATCTGCTGTTGTTGCAGGCTGTCGGCTTTGGGGCTTTGCACCGCAAGCGCTGAGTGTGGGTGGTCCCGCTCTATTCCCGGCGCCGGGCCACGGTCCTGTGCAGTCATTACAGGCGTCGATCGATGTATGAATCATCCCGTAAGGATGGGCCGCAGGGCGACAGCGGCAGCGGCTCGATACCGATGCCCGCCTTGACCGAGTAGATCAGGCCGAGAACACTGCTGCTGCGTGCTGCGTGCTGCGTGCTGCGTGCTGCGCGCTGCGCGCTGCGTGTGCGTGCTGCGAGTGGTGCATCCGGCGCCACGTTACGCAGCCATTGTGCGATGCGGTGCCTGGCCATCGTGTCGTCGAAGCCGACGAGCGCGTGTGAGGCGAGGTCCTCGATGCCCGCGGGTTGCCCGTGGCGCTCGATGTAGGCCCGGCTCGCATAGACCGCCCACATCGAATCGCCGATCTTGCGCCCCACGACCTTCGCCAAATGATCGCGCGATCTAGGCACGTAGCGCAGACTCGTTCGTTGATGTCTTACGTCACGTTGTCCTACATCAGGTCGTCTGGAGCTTTGCTGGCGGCAGGCACGAGGCTCCGAGATCATCTGGCAGACCTGGAGAACTGCATGATCGACATAAACCTGATTCAGTGGCCTGCCATGGGCGTCACGGTCGCGGCCGCCTGGCTCGTCGCATCCGACCAGGAGCGGCGTCGCAACATCGGCTTTTGGGTGTTCATGTTGAGCAACGTGCTCTGGATCGTCTGGGGCTGGTACTCGAGTGCGTATGCGCTCATCGCGCTGCAAGTGTGCCTTGCCGTCATGAACATCTGTGGCGCCAGGAAGACCGAGACCTCCCAAGCGCACTGAACTCGCCGGGGGGCCTTGGCCTACGCCCAAGCGGCAGGAGCGCCCACATCGCGCGGCGCGCACCTTCCATTACCTTCTGCTGCGCGGTAGTTGCCGTGTTCAGGGGAGTTGCGATGCTTGGGGTGGTGATACCGGCTCATGACGAGGAAGCGCACATCGGCACGTGCGTCATGTCCGTTCGAGAGGCCGCTCGGAATCACGCCCTTGACAGCGAACCGGTCGTGGTCGTCGTGGTGGCCGACGCTTGCGCCGACGACACGGCCCAAATCGCGCTCGCCGCCGGGGCCACGGTGATTTCGATCGACGCCCGAAACGTCGGGATCGCGCGCTCTCGAGGGGCGTGCCACGCGATGATGGCGGGCGCGCGTTGGCTCGCGTTCACCGATGCGGATTCGGTCGTAGGTCCCGAATGGTTGTCTGCTCAGCTCGCGCAAGGCAGTGATGCAGTCTGCGGCACCATCGAGGTGGATGACTGGGGTGATTACGGCGAACGACTGCGACGTCACCACCTCGAAACCTACACGGATGTCGATGGTCATCGCCACATCCACGGTGCAAACCTGGGTGTGACGTCGGCGGCCTACCGCGACGTCGGCGGTTTCCCGCCGATCGCCAGCAGCGAAGATGTCGCCTTGGTGAACGCGTTGCGGCACCATGGCGCATCGATCGCCTGGTCGGCGGCGCCGCGGGTTGTCACGAGTGCCCGGCGTCGCTACCGCGCGCCCGGTGGGTTCGGTGAGACCCTGGCACGCGTGGAGCTGTCTCTCGGTGATGGCCCGGATCTCGGAGCAAGTGAGTGAGCGCGAAAGGCACGTCGTTCCAGTTGGAGGCGCTGACCGAGGCGCTCGCCAACCTCGATCAAAAGCTGACGGCCCCGGAGCAACTGGATCGGCTGATCCAGCAGGGCTTGGACGCGCTGCCTCTTCCGGGACGAGGCAACACGTTGCTGCGCTGGCAGGCACTGGCTGCCGTCGCGGAAGTGGATCTGTCGCTCGCGAAGCTGTACGAGGGACACACCGACGCCCTCGCGATCCTTGCCGAATTGGGCGAACAGGCGGAAGCGCAGGGAACGACGTCCACTTCCTGGGGCGTGTGGGCGGCCGAAGCGCCGCATGGGCGAACCCTGATCGGTCCAAGCGGGGTTGGACGTGAGGTTCGACTCGGTGGCGCTAAGTGCTGGTGTTCCGGAGCGGCCAGCGCCGGCCGCGCACTGGTGACCGCGTGGCACCACGATGGTCGGCGGCAACTCGTCAGCGTCGACGTGCGTCAGCCGGGTGTGCGCGTCTCCGATGGCGCCTGGCAGGCGGTCGGCATGGCCGGCAGTGCGAGTCTGGACGTGGCCTTCGATGAGGCGCGTGCGTGCCTGATTGGCGCGCCGGGAGCTTACATCGACCGGCCCGGATTTTTGCAAGGGGGCGCCGGCATCGCCGCCTGCTGGTACGGGGGCGCGGTGGCGATCGCCGACATGCTGCGTCGGTCGGTGAGCCACGAAACGCGTTCGCCCCACCCCTTCCAAGCTGCGGCTCTCGGCCGGGTCGACGTTGCACTGTCGGCCACGGCGGCGTTGGTGCGCGAGTGTGCGGCGTGGATCGACCGTAACCCGTCCGCCGACGCCGGCGCCGTCGCGCTACGCGCCCGGCTCAGCGCCGAAGAGACCGCTACGCTCGTGCTGGCTGAGGTCGGCAGGGCACTCGGTGCGACGCCGTATTGCCGCGATGCCCGTTTTGCGCGCTTTGCCGCCGACCTGCCGGTATTCGTCCGCCAAAGCCACGCCGAGCGTGACCTGGCTACCTTGGGTGGGCTTTCCCGCGACCATGGCGCTGGCTGGGCGCTGTGATGGGCGACCGACCGATACGCGTCGAAGCCTTCACGCCCGAGCGGGAGTGGCAGATATGGCTCCGAAACCTGCGGCCGCCCTCGTTGACGCTCGATGAGGCGGTCCCATCGAGTGCCCGGGTGGTCGCCGTGGCACCACATCCGGACGACGAAGTCCTGGCATGCGGCGGCTTGCTCGCGCGCCACGCGGAACGGGGCGGTCTTGTGGCGATCGTCGCCGTGACCGATGGCGAGGCGAGTCACCAGGCGGATGCCGATTGGCCGCCGCTGCGCCTGGCGCCCGCGCGCCGGGCCGAACGCCAGGCGGGGCTTAAGCGCCTGGGCGTGAGCGTCGACACCATCACGTCGTTGGCCGTGCCGGATGGCAGCGTCGCGGCGTTTGGCGTGGACTTGGAAGACGCGCTGCGTAGGGTGCTTCGTTCCGACGACACCGTCGTCACCACGTGGCAAGGCGATGGTCATCCGGATCACGAGGCGACCGGGTCGGCCACCGCGTCTGCGTGCGAGGCAGTCGGTTGCCGCCTGTTGGAGGCGCCAGTGTGGATGTGGCACTGGAGCGGGCCCGATGACCCACGTGTTCCGTGGCACCGCCTGCGCGCGCTTGCGCTGCCCTCCGACGCACTTGCCCGCAAGACAGCCGCCCTTCGAGCGCACGAGACACAGCTGAGCCCGCGCGTCGGCGGCACGGCGGTGTTGGGGCCAGAGGTGCTGGCGCGCGCCGCGCGGGACACCGAATACCTTTTCGTTTGACACCTGATGAGCGGCGTCAAACATCCCCGACATCACTTCGACGAGCTCTTCGCGGCGAGCGAAGACCCGTGGGGTTACGAATACCGCTGGTACGAAGCGCGCAAGCGCGCGCTGACCCTTGCGTGTCTGCCGAAGGCGAGATACGCCAGCGGCTATGAGCCGGGCTGTGCCAATGGCGCACTGTCGACTGAGCTTGCGACACGCTGCGATCGGCTGCTGATTTCCGACGGCGCTGCCGAAGCGGTCGCTCTCGCCGAGCGGAGGGTCGCGGGGTTGTCCCACGTGCGCAGCTTTCAGGCCTGGACACCCGAGCACTGGCCGGAGGGCCGCTTCGATCTCATCGTGATCAGCGAAGTCGCGTATTACCTGGACGCTGCGGCGTTGTCGACCCTCGCCACGAAAGCGATCGCCTCGCTCGCGCCCGGCGGGGACCTCGTGGCCTGCCACTGGCGACATGCGATCGGAGACTGCCGTTGGAGCGGCGACGCGGTTCACGCCGCGCTGGCCCAGGCTCTCCCCGTCCCTCGGATATGGTCGCTTGTCGATCCCGATTTTCGCCTCGAGGTCTGGAGTTCGGATCGGCGTTCGATCGGTGAGCGCGAACGCCTGGTGCCCGCCTGCGGGTGAACTTGCGTGCTACTGATAGGCGCGCGCGAGGAGAGATGCAAGACACCACTGCCTCCCGTCAAAGATTGGCGACATTGTTACGTGATCGAAAGCCTCGCTTTCCTAACTGGCGCGCGCTGAAGCTTTCAGAGCTCGGTCGTGTCGTCAGTTGGTGCGGTGAACCCGTCCAGGACCAGCGGCTCGTCGGCATCGCTGGCCGGCAGGCCCGCGATGTAGCTGATGAACGAGGCGGGCGAGGACGCCGCCGAGGCTGTGATCGTTTCTCCCCTGACCTCGTAGGGATCGGGCGCGTCGTCGCTGCCCCCGCAACCTGCCATGACCATCGCGATGCTCGCCACCGCAATGGTGCCGAGGGCGCTTCGCAGCGTGCCCTTGCTCTTTCGAGAGTCGGTGTAGATCGTCATGGCGAGGTCACTCCGCGTTGCCCGGCAGCGGGGCGGCCAGGTAAGGGAAGGTCGTCGGGTACGCCGTGGCCGTCTTGCGCACGCCGTCGGTCAGTGGGAGCGCGCCGGCGGGCGCATCTGCTGGTTTGCAGCCCACCTTCAGGGTATCGCCGGCACCTGTGAGCACGCACAGCGCGCCCATCGCCACACGTAGCGACAGGTCGGTCACGTCATCGGCCGGGCGGCGCCCATTCGGGAACCCGGCGTTGTCGCCCGCTGCCACGCCGAGCGGATTCTGTGCGGCGGCTGCGACAGGAGCGATCGACGTGTTCAGTCGCAGCATCTCGGATGCCACCACGTTCTTCGGCTGGTTGAGGCCCTCGATGCCTTTCAGGAACACCGTCACCAGGTCGGTCCGCGGGAAGTTCGTCGGTGCCTTGGCCGCCGGGAACAGGCTCTCGACAAGAGCCGGCAGCGTCGGATTGGTCACGTAGTCGGCAAACTGCGCATCGTCCTTTGGCTTGGACGCGTTGAAGCGGTCCTTGTCGTCGAGGCCGATCACGAGCTCGTTGACCAGCGGCATGCCCAGGCGCGAGACCTGAGCCCAAGCGCCACCGCCGATCGATGCCTTGCCGAGACCCTTGCCGGGTGCCGCGTCGATCAGCCGACCTTGGCGCTTGCTGGCGGTGGTCCAGGCGCCGATGACCGGGTCATTGCTCATCGCGAGGCAACTGATCGGCACTTCGAGCGCGATGGTGGTGACGCTCTTCTTCTCGAGGTTGTTGGCGTTGCCTCCAACTTCCGCGCCGAGCGGGTTCAGGTTGAACAGGTCGAGCGACTTGCCCACCGCGATGTAGAACGGTTCCTTGCGCTGGCCGACGAAGATGCGGCCGGCGCCATCGCAACCGGGGATCGCCACGTTGTAGATGTGCTGGTTGGCATAGGCCTCGTAGCCGGGAATCGTCTTCTCGCCGATGTTGTCGACCGGCTTGTCGAACTCACTGGCTCCGCCGGCGGCGTTGGTGAGCTTGCCTTGCGCCGCGCTTCGCCGCCCGCCTCGCGACACTTCGACCGTGAAGGTTTCGCGCACGTTCAGGTTGGCGTCGTTGACGGCCGAGATCGGGCCCTTGTCGATCAACGGAATCTTGATCTGCTTGCCGCCGACCGAGAGGGCCTGTCCCTTCGAGGTGTTGGTGAAGCGGAACTTGAAGCTGATGTCTTCCTTCGCGTCGCCGTTGTTGTCGATGTGGATCTCGTACAGCGCCTGGTCGTCGAACATGAAGAAGTTCGGACCGCCGGCCGGGTCCTGCAGAGGGATGTAGTCGGCAAGGATGGTCACGTAGTTCTGCCGGCCGGTCTCATAGCTGCGGAACATGTACAGGTCGGCAGCATCGACGGCCGGCGTCATCGCGATGGCCGGTGCTTCGCGGTGGCTCGAAGCGAACGACGATGCGGAGGCTGCGAGGGCCATCGCGGCCAAGGCGCACTGGGTGGCCCGAGTGCGCAGGACCGGAGGGTTGGAACGGAAAGTCATGGCAGTTTCCTTGGTGAAGTCTGGATTGGTAGCGGGAATTGCGTCAGGGATCAGCTTGAACGATCGCACCAGTCTGCGCGCCAGACCGCTTCTACGGGTAGGGCTGCAGCTCGACTGGACAGGGATGTTTCTGACAGGGCTTGCCCGATGCTCGGCTTGCCGGCAAGAAAGTGCTGAACGGCGTGACTATCGAGCTGCAGGCCGGAAAGACCTCGACGACTTCGCCGAAGCAATCGCTTCGGAGCTGAGCTGACGCCGATCGAGGTCAGGCCGAACCAGGTAGCCACTGCGCGACGGTCGCCGACGGCGCAGCATCAGGCACCGCGGGCGCAGGTTGGAACCCGCCCCAGTTCGCGACCTCGACCTCGAGCTGACTGATCAGCTCGCCCGCCATTGTTTCCAGCAGCTTGACCTCTCGCTTGCTCAGCGTGCGGGTTCTCGCATCGAGCAGGCATAACGTGCCCAGGACGTGGCCTTCGCTGTCGCGCATCGGCGCGCCGGCGTAAAAGCGCAGGCCCTTCTCGCGCCACGCCGGATTGCCGGCGAAGCGCAGGTCGCGCGTGATGTCCGGCACGACGAGGGTCCGCGCGTTCACGACGACATGCCCGCACATCGAGAGCTGGCGCGGCACGTTCAGGTCTTCCGGGACCACGGCCGAGACCTTGCCGTCGGCCGAGGCCGGCAACGTTCCGAACGCGCCGCGGACCGTCTGCATGTGCTCGTCGATCAGCGACACCACGGCCATCGGCACATCGAAGACGTCAGCGGCGCGCTTGGAGGCGACGTTGAACAGTTCGCCGACACGCGGATCGAGCGCGCCGCTGCGTCGCAGAGCCGCCAGACGGACGCTGTCGTCGTCGGGAACCGCGGCCTCCATGAAGTTGTCTCCGAGCTTCACGCCCGACAGTTCCGCGGTCCGCAGGACCGCTTCGGCGACCGAGCCGACGATCGCCGAGGCTCCCAGCGCCTTGGCCGCATCATCGTTATGCACCGGTGGCACGTTCCAGAACGCCAGCACGATCTGCACATCGGGCCAGCGCCGCCGCAGTCTCCGACAGAAGGCACGTGCGTGCGCTTCGGGTTCGGCGCTGAAGTAGGTCACACAGAGGCTGCGGATGCCGTCCAGCTCGAGACCCGCCACGTGATCGGCGCTGAGAGTACCGGCAGGCCGGTACGCCACGGGCAGGCCGGCCTGCTCGAGTGCATGGGCCAGCATGCGTGCGGACAGGTTGTCGACCTCCCACTTGCCGCCGATGCAGGCGACCGCGGGTGGGCCGGACACCTCGGCCGGCTGGCGCTCTTCGAGATCGTCGAGCAGCGCGTCCATGCCGTTGACCACCCGGTGGCGGTGCTCTGCCGTCGCGACGCGGGCGTGGTCGAGCGTCGCCATGCGCAGTACCGGTATGCCGACCGTTTCGTAGAAGGCCGTGGCTTCGCCTTCGTCCGTGCTCTCGGCGGCCAGGTCCAATGCATCATCGACTTCGCCGGCGAGCAGCCGTTGGTAGATTCGTGTCGGCGTGTCCAGCGCCGGGGCGCTTCCGAGCAGCACGTCCAGGAACTTGAGCCGCGGCAGGTGGCGGCCGACGACGAGCAGGCAGACGGTCAGCGGCGTCGACATGATGAGTCCGACCGGGCCCCAGATTGCCGTCCAGAAGGTGGCCGCGACCATCAGCGAGATCGCCGACAACCCGGTGCTCGCGCCGTACAGCCACGGCTCGACGATGTTGTTGCTGACGACTTCGAGGACGACGATCAGACCGATGGTCCACAGCAACATGCTCCAGCCCGGGTCGACCGCGAACGCCAGCGCAATGGGGAACACAGCCGAGATCATCGGCCCGAGGTAGGGCACGAAACGCAGCAGGCCGGCGAGCGCGCCCCACAGCAAAGCGCCCGGAACGCCTATCAGCCAAAGTCCGGCGGCCATCGGTACGGCATAGCTGAGGTTCACGACAAGCTGCATCAGCAGATAGCGCGAAATCCGGGTGCCAGCCTCGTGCATGGCGTCCGTCGACTGGTGAAGGTTGCCGCCCCAGAGGCGCAGCAAGCGGTCGCGCAGATCGAGCCGGTCGAGCAACACCAGAACGACGAAGACGAGCGAAATGCCAGCGCTTGCGAGTGGCCCGCTTGCGGCTTCGAACCAGGTCATCAGACGGCGGAACGGCGTCGGGTCCGTCTCGACCACCTGCACGCGCTGCGGCGGAGCCACGCGCTGCGCCACCTTCTCGCCGCCCGTGGAAGCGCCCGCCGGCGGTGAGTCCTTCTCGACTTCATTCTTCACCGCATCAAGCGTTCGCAGCACGCCGTCGAAGGCACCCGGCGCGCGCACCTTCTCGCTCAGATCGTGCAGCTTGCTGCGGATGTTCGACTGATAGGTGGGCAGCTCCGCGCTCAACGTGCGAACCTGCTGGGCGACGAACAAGCCGGCCAGTGCGAGCGCGCCGACGGTGCCGACGATCACGACACACACCGCCGCAGGTCGCGGCAACCCTCGACGCGCGAGCCACGACACCAGCGGACCGAGCACGAAGCCCAGGAGGAACGCGAAGCACAATGGCATCACGATGTCGCGGCCGAAGTACAGGGCCGCCACGACGATCGACGCGGAAACGAGGCCGGCCATCGTCTTGAGTTCCGGCACCAGCCCGACGGCACTCTGCCAATTCGACCCGGCAGGCGAATGCGCCTCGAAACGCTTCGTCGCCTGGTCGTTCCCCTCGCGCAATGAGGTTCGCGCGGAGAGCGTCGGCTTGTCTGGCGTGGCAGGTTGCATTTCTCTTTTGATGCTCAGCGCATTCCGTGTGGAGAGCGCGGCCGCGCCTGAGACAAGGTGTATCCGATTACTGGGCGGGCGCAGGTCCGCAAGCGCCTCAAGCCGCGTACGGACATCTCCTACAAGCAGACCGTAAGTACGCGGGCGATGACAGGCAGCCGGCGTTAGCGGGTAGCCAAGTTTTCAACGTCGAGCTGAAAGACAGGGTGTACTCCGCGACTGGACGCTCGCGCCCACTGCGTCGCCGGCGGCATCTCTTTTCCGGATCGTGGTGATGCTCCTTCCTCGCACCGTCGTCACGTTCGACGCGCCATTCCATCGGCCGGTAGCCATCTCCGATGCTGTCTGACAGCGCATTACACGTTCGGTGCCAACCGTTGACATCTGTCCCTTCAACGCCCACTTGGTGTATCCGAACATGTCCACTGCATCCTGATCGTCGCCACCGACGGCTTCGACACGGTCGCACGCCGGGTAGGTCCTTGGGCGTTCTCCTCATGCTTGTCTCGGTCACAATTCTCATGTCCCAGGTGTTCGCGTAGAAGCTCACGGCGCAACATGGCGATCCACGGGAGGCGCATGGTGGCATCTGCATCAACGGCAAACAGACAGCACGGCGTGGTCGGTCTGATCGACTATGCCTGGGGCGCGATCCTGCTGATCCCAGCCGTGACCATCCTGACCGACACACACGTCTGGGATCTTGGCGCCGCCTACCCCCTTGCCGCGAGCGCAGTGTTCTTTGGCTTGCTTCGGGCGATCCTGGGGCTTCGAGTATTCCTGGTCCTGACCTATGTTCCGGCGCTGTTCGGCGTTCTAGCCTTGGGGGCCGACCTCCTGCGCGATGTCAACCTTCTCGAGGCGGCCTTGATTCGGCCGGACCCCCACGAAGCGTGGCCAGTAATTCAGCCTCATGCCCACTGGATAGCCTTGACCGCGGTCCTGCTCGCCGTGCCGATCTGGGTGTTGTTTCGCACTCCGTCAACCCCGACGGCGCCCGGGAAGTGGCCTTCGGTCACCCTTGCGGCAATCACTTTCGCCGCGGTCACATGCGGCGCCGTCTTTCATGACACCGTGCTGCGCGCGTGGCCGCTGAATGTGATTTCCATTGCCGCGGCCTCGGCGATCGGCAGTGACGAATTCACCGCGACGGCGTTGCCCTATGCGCCCACTAACCCTCGTTCGGCATCCGCGAGTTGGGGCGTCTCGCGGTTGCCGGGACTTCACCCGCTGAGCGAGACCTATGTCCTGATCATCGGGGAATCAGTGCGTGCCGACCGGCTCGGCGCATGCGGCGGACAAAAGCAGGTCGCCATCAGCCATCAAGACGCGATCATCTATTGCGATGTGACGTCCGGATCCAGCAGCACACACACGTCGGTCCCTCTGCTCGTCTCGCGCGAAATGCCTGGCGGTGCATTTCGGGTCAGCAAGGACGCAACATTCATGAAGGCTTTCGAGGAAGCTGGATTTCACACCTACTGGCTTGCCGTCCAAGAAAGAGGCATTGCGTGGCCTGACGCCAACACCGAAATTTTCTTGACAACAAAGAAGACCGATCGAGAAAGCCTTCTGCCATCGCTCAGATGGGTGCTCGCGCAGGACGCGCCCAAGAAAATGATCGTGGTGCATGCCTACGGAGCACACTTTTCGTACTGCGATCGCTATGAGCCCGCAACAGCTGCGTTCCAGGCCGACTGCTCGAAGCTTTCTGAACTCCCAAATGATTCAACCTTGCCGGATTTCATCCGCGCCTACGACAACGCTGTAGCCGAATCCCTCCGATTCGTCGATGCCGTCATCTCGGAGGTAGGGCAGACGCGGGGCTCGTCCTTCGTGATGTACACGGCTGACCATGGTGAGAACCTGCTTGACGACGGGCGAAGGCTTTTTCAGCACGCGCTGAAAGATCCAACGCGCTGGGACACGACAGTCCCGGCAGTCATGTGGGCGAGCGATGAATGGCGCGCCAGCAACTCCGCGCGTTGGGAACGGCTCCGTTCCCACCATGAATCCGCGGCGATGCATGCCGACCTTGTGCCCACCCTGCTCGGTTCAGCGGCCATAAGATACGTCGACGAGCGGCAAGTGGCTATCGATCTCGGAGTGATGTCACCGGCTGCCGGTAGAACCCGGTGGGTCATGCGACGTCTCGGCGAGAAGGTTGACGTCGTTCAACTGCACCAAGTACATCCCTGGGTGGAAAAAGGCGCGGGGGCCGGAAAATGACAAACCCTGGGCTAATGCCGGGGCAAACTGGGAGACTTCGAAAGTCCAATGTCTTTCATATCTGTTTGCCCACCGCTGCCTGAAAGCGGGTCGCCTGCGAGGTCGAGCGAGCCATGGATTTCACGGACACATCAACCGAGGAGTGGCGATGAAGGGCTTCGTGCAAGACATTGAGGGTCTGGCGAATCACACCCGCGCGGACGCCGAGGCCGATACCGATACCGGACATCTCGACGTCAAGTTTTCGGAATACGTGCCGGGACGTTGCAGTTTGAGGGGTCCGAAGTGTTGACTGACCAGTATCGCTGCGGCGTGACGGATACCGGCGCCGACATCGCCGACAGCCGGTGCGGTCGGGTAGCGGCGGCGTCAGGAGGTTTGTCGCCGGATCTCGACAGCCTGACCAGCATCAATCTCGATGACCTCTTCGAAGCCGCGGGGCTGAGGTACCTGCGGCACACGCCCCTTCAGCGACTCCTCTGGCCGTACGCTCGACGCTTCGCACGTGTGGCCCATGAGTTCGACAAGCTGGTGGGCGAGCAAGGACTTGCTCAAGGCAGTTCGTGGCTGGCGCACCGGATGGCTGCGGGCACGCAGGTGACGGGCGGCGACCATGTCCCGGCCGCGGGCCCGGCAGTCATTCTCGCCAATCACCCCGGCATGACCGACACCGTCGCGCTCATCGCGAGCCTGGCGTCGCGTCCCGACCTGCGCGTGATTGCGCTGGACCGCCCCTTCCTGAGTGCCTTGCCGAATGTCGCCAGGCACTTGATCCTGGTCCCGGACCACGAAGAGGGGGGCATTGGCGTGCTGCGGGCTGGCGTGAACCATCTGAAGCAAGGCGGCGCCTTGCTGACGTTCCCGGCCGGCGAAATCGAACCCGACCCGGCGACTTTCGGACGGCGCAAGGCGGCCGAATCGGTGCTTCGATGGTCAGACAGCTTTGTCCTGTTCGCAAGGCGCGTGCCGCAGACCCGATTCATTCCGGCGGTTGTCAGCAATGTCATTTCGCCAGAAGCGCAGCGACACGTTCTGACGTTGCTGCGCCGCACTGCCGATGGCAAGCAACGTCTGGCTGCGGCCCTGCAGGTGGCCCGGCCCCAATACCAGAAGATGGTGGCGCGGGTCGCGTTCGGGCCATCGAAGGAGGCCCTTGCTTGCGCTGCCGATTCGTTGCCGTCGGCAATCGTTGACGAGATCCTTCATTTGATTGAAGTCTCGGCTGGCCCTGCCGAGACCGGCGCTGCCCATGCCGGCACCGGTCGCGGCGCACGTCTGCAGCGTCGCGAGCGTCCGCGGGTGTCGCGGTCCCTGAGCCAATGACGGCACCATCGGCCCAGGCCTGCTGGCTGGTCGAGCCAGGCCGCGCCGAACTTCGCACCGAGCCGCTGCCCGAGCCGACCGGGGATCAGGTACACGTGCGCACCCTGCACAGCGGCATCAGCCGCGGCACCGAGACCCTGGTCTTTCGCGGAGCAGTGCTAGCCAGCGAGGTCGAGCGCATGCGCGCACCGTTTCAGTCGGGCGACTTTCCGGGCCCGGTGAAGTACGGCTACAGCAGCGTCGGCGTCGTGGAAGAGGGCCCCGCTGCACTTTTGGGTCGCACGGTGTTCTGCTTGTTCCCGCACCAGACGCGGTACGTGGTGCCGGCCGGTGCGGTTCATGTGCTGCCCGACGGTGTGCCGCCGGCGCGGGCCGTTCTCGCGGCCAATCTCGAAACGGCGGTCAATGCGCTGTGGGACGCTGCGCCACGCCTTGGCGATCGCATCAGCGTCGTGGGTGGCGGCACCGTGGGCCTGCTCGTCGCCTGGCTGGCGGGCCGCATGCCAGGCTGCGCGGTGGAGGTCGTGGATACCCAGGTGACGCGCCGCGAACTGACCGAACGGCTGGGCGTGAATTTCGCGGTGCCCGATGCCGCACGCGACGAAGCGGACCTCGTGATCCATGCCAGCGGCAGGGCCGAGGGCCTCGCGACGGCCCTGCGCCTGGCGGCCTTCGAGGCCACGGTGCTGGAGCTGAGCTGGTACGGACAGGGGGACGTGAGTGTTCCGCTGGGTGGGGCATTTCATTCGCGCCGCTTGGTGCTGAAAAGTTCACAGGTGGGTCAGGTGGCCGCGGCGCAACGCAGCCGCTGGAGCCATCGCCGTCGCATCGCGCTGAGCCTCTCCCTGCTGACGGACCCGGCCCTGGACGCCCTGATCACCGACGCGGCGCCCTTCGCTGCCTTGCCCGCGGTGCTGGCGCGCCTGGCCGCGTCCACATCGGATGCCGGCTTGTGTCATCGAATCGACTACCCCCGGAATTGAACACTGCGAGGAACGGCCATGTACAGCGTCAATGTCCGCGACCATTTCATGATCGCCCACAGCTTCCACGGCGAGGTCTTCGGCCCGGCGCAACGCATGCACGGAGCGACCTACGTGGTCGACCTGGAACTGCGCAGGCCCGAACTGGACGCGGACGGCATCGTGGTCGACATCGGCCGCGCAACGCAGGTGCTGCACGCAGTGCTGGGCGAGTTGAACTTCCGCAATCTCGACGAAGAGAGCGTCTTCCAGGGACGCAATACCTCCACCGAGTTTCTGGCCCGCGTCGTCTTCGATCGCGTGGCCGCCCGCATTGCCGCGGGCGAACTGGGCTCGAATGCCAGCGGCCTGAGCCACCTGAAGGTGAGCCTGCACGAGTCGCACGTCGCATGGGCCGCCTACGAGGGCGCGCTGCCTGCGCGCATGGCCGCTTGATGTCCCCAAAAGGCATCCCCCCTTGTCCGCGCGCGAATTGATCTTCGTCGTGCCGGGTGATCTGGGCACCCTCACCGGCGGCTACGGCTATGACCGCCGGATCATCGCCGGATTGCGCGCGGCGGGCCGCGCGGTCGACGTCGTCGCACTGGATGCCGGCTTCCCCTGGCCGGGCGCTGCCGCGCTGGCCCACGCCGCGCAGCAGCTGGCCGCCATCAGGGACGGCGCGTTGGTGGTCGTCGATGGTTTGGCATTCGGGGCCATGCCCGACCTGGCAGAGCAGCATGCGGCACGGCTGCGTTGGGTGCCGTTGGTCCATCACCCGCTGGCACTGGAGACGGGCCTGACCCCACAGCAAGGCAGCACGCTCTTCGACAGCGAGCGACGCGCACTGACCGCCGCACGTGGCGTGATCGTGACCAGCGCAGCCACTGCCCGTGAGTTGACTCGGTACGGCGTGGCTGCCGAGCGCGCCCATGTGGTCACCCCGGGTACCGACCCCGCGCCGCTGGCCGCCGGATCGGACGTGGCATTGGCGCACCGCGGCTTGGCGTTCCTGTGCGTGGCGACCCTCGTCCCGCGCAAAGGACACGCCGTCCTGATCGAGGCGCTGAGCGGCCTGAAGGACCGCGCCTGGACCTTGCATTGCGTGGGGAGCACGACGCGGGATTCCGGCACGGCCAGCGCCTTGCGTGCGACCATCGCCGAGCTCGGACTGGGCGATCGGGTGCAGCTGCACGGCGAGGTCACGGCGGGTGTGCTGCAGTCGATGTATCGGCAAGCCGACGTCGTCGTGCTGCCCTCGTACTACGAGGGCTACGGGATGGCTCTGGCCGAAGCGCTGGCACATGGCTTGCCCGTCGTGAGCACGGCGGTCGGTGCCCTCCCAGACACCGTGCCCCGCGAAGCCGGAGTACTCGTGCCACCGGGTGACGCGGTGGCGCTGCGCGCCGCACTCGCGGCCCTGCTGGACGAGTCCGCTTTTCGCGCCCGATTGGCCGAAGGCGCGCGAGCGGCTCGCGCCGCCCTGTCCACCTGGCCGCACGCAGTCGCGCACTTTGCGGCGGTTCTGGCGTCCCTCGACAACCAACACGCGCCTGGTGCCGCCGCATGAGAGGTTTCGATGCCGCCTGGCTGCATCTGCGTGAGCCCTTCGATCATGCGGCCCGCGAGCCAGCTTCAGGGGCGCTGGACTTACCCGGACGGCTGACGCGATGGCGAAAACGACCACCGGGGGAGGCGCTCGCAGTGATCGACCTGGCCTGCGGCCATGGCGCGAACCTTCGCGCGTTGGCGCCCGGCCTGGGCGGCGCGCAGCATTGGCGGCTCGTCGATCATGACCCCGTGCTGCTGGCTGCGGTGCCGGATGCCCTCGCGCAATGGGCGCGTCGGCGCGAATACCGGTTCATGCTCACAGGCGACGCGAGCGACGAACAAGGCATCGACATCGCCGGCCCCGACTTCCACGCCAAGGTCGTATGTCATCGTCTCGATCTGGCGCGCGATCTGGCAAGCCTCGATTTCGGCGAGATGCCACTCGTCACTGCCTCCGCTCTGCTGGACCTCGTGTCGGTGTCTTGGCTGCAGGCGCTGATACACCAGGCCCGGGCAGCCCGCGCCGCCTTGCTGTTCGGCTTGACCGTCGACGGTCGGATGGCCTGGAGTCCGACCGACCCGGGTGACGAACTTGTACACGGACTGTTCAGCCAACATCAGCGCCGTGACAAGGGCTTCGGGCCGGCATTGGGATCGCAGGCAGCCGCCGTCGCCCTGCAGCAGATGGCTTGCGCCGACTACAAGGCGCTGCAGACGTGCACCGATTGGGTCATCGATGGCGCGCTGGCGCCCGAGATGCAGCGCGCGATGGTCGAAGGCATGGCGGATGCGGCGCTGGAACAGGACCCGGCCGCACGAGACGCCGTGCAGTGCTGGAAGGCCCGTCGCATGGCTGGCATCATCGGCACCCGTTTGCGGGTCGGGCATGTGGATATCGTTGCCACGCCCGCCTAGGCCGACGTGCGCAGATCCAGATCCCAGAGATGATCCAGCCCCATTCGATACTCGTGGCACTCCGGGCGAGGGCAGTCGGCCAGGCGCGCCGGGCCCTCGAAGCGCAGGCCCGGTCGGCCGTCGCCAATGAGGATGGGCGCCACGGCCAGGTGCAGCCGATCCAGGCATCGCTGTGCGACAAAGCGCGACACCGTCACGCCGCCGCCCTCGACAAAGAGCCGCGTCAGACCGCGCGACTGCAGCGCCGCCACGGCATGCTCCAGCTGTGGCGTGGCGTCGTCTCGCAGCAGGTCGGTCACGGCCAGCACACGATCTTCACCGACCCGAGCCACGGCTTCGTCCCGCCACCGTGCATCGCACAGCCACAGCGTCGGTGCCTGCCCGTCATTGAAGACATGCGCGGTCTCGACATGGCCGGCAAGTCCTAAACGCGGATCGAGCAGCACGCGCGTTGGATGGGGGCCGGCCACCCGGCGGGTCGTCAATCGGGGATTGTCGGCCGCGACCGTGCCGGCCCCGACGATCACGGCGTCGCACACGGCACGCAGGCGATGAAGATGCAGCAGGTTCTCGGGGCCATTGATGAAGCTTGAGTCGCCGGTGCGCGTCGCCACGCAGCCATCCAAGCTCTGGCCGAGCTGGGCGATCACCCACGGCCCGCCCTCGCGCCGAACGTCAATCAAGGGCTTGAACAGACTGAACAAGTCCAGCGCTTGGGCGTCCCAGCGGCCGTGCAGTTGCCAGCCGATGTCGCTCACCCAGGTCAAGGTATCGTTACGCAAGGTCGACACATCGACAGGGCGACGCGACCTTGCAATGTCGAGGATGATCGGCCACAAGTCCGCAGCCGACCGGACATCGGCGTTCAGGGCGGTAGAACGCGCGGAATTGGACGAGGCATTCATACGGCGTACGACATGGGCGGCGGGTGGCAGGTGCGCAAGCCGGTTGTCTGGAGTGCGCCAGGGCATGAACGCCTGTCGGCGGCGTCGCAACGAGAACGTCGCCGCCATCGTACCCGTCGCCTCAGACCGGGGTGATGCGCCGGGTCTGCCGGGCCACGAGACGTCGCCTGCTCGTGAGGCGGGATCCGACACAATGCAAATTGCAGGGGCAGACTGGTCATGAATCCTCCTTCGATGAACCTCCAACAGGCGTGCCCTGAAGTCGCCGCCGAGCAGGCCGCGATCCGGCTCGACCGGATGCAGACGGAGTTCCGGCGCGGACGTCACGTGGTCATGGAGAGCGCCGATCCTTCTGCCCCCGTCGTGATGCTGGCCGCGGTGGAAACGCTGACTGCAGCCCGGTTGCAGGCACTGGTTCAGATCGCGGGAGCGCCTCGACTCCTGCTCACCGCAGAGCGCTTGCGGGCGATCGGCTGGGTGCAGGTCTCGGGTGCACGCTCCTTGCTGCTCGATTCCCCGTACACGGTCGAACGCGTGAAGCGGCTTGCTTCGGTCCTGCCCGGTGCAGCCACCACGTCGGAAGCCGTCGACCTGGTCGGTGCGCGGCCCGCCGGTCCGGTGCTGGAAGGGGCGCTGCGACTGACCAAGCGCGCACGACTCGTTCCCGCGCTGCTGGTGTTCGAACTCCACGCCGCGGCGCTGCCGGCTCTGCGGCAGGCTGAAGTGCTGAGGATCTTCGACACGGACGTGAGCGCATCCGCAGGGTCGGACTCCGACGTCGCAGCGGAGTTGATCCGCGTCAGCGACGCGCACATACCCATCGCCGCCTGCGATGACTGCACGCTCGTGTTGTTCCGCGAGCCCCATGGTGACGCTGAACACCTGGCCATCGTCGTCGGCCAGCCGGACCTCAGCCGGCCGGTGCCCGTGCGCATGCACTCCGCGTGCCTGACGGGCGATCTGCTCGGCAGCCTGCGCTGCGACTGCGGCGACCAGTTGCGGCTGGGCATAGAACACCTGGCCGAAACGGGCGGCGTGCTCCTTTACTTGTCGCAGGAGGGGCGGGGCACCGGTCTGGCCAACAAGCTGCGTGCCTACCGTCTGCAAGATGCGGGGCTGGACACCATCGACGCCGATCGCTACCTGGGCTTCAACGCGGACGAGCGTGACTTCGGCCCGGCGTTGGCGATGCTCAAGCAGCTGGGCATCCCACGCATCCGGTTGCTGACCAACAACCCGCACAAAATCGATTTCATGCGGCGCGGCGGCTTGGATGTCGTCGACCGGCTCGCGCTACTGGCACCCGTCAATGCGTTCAATGCGCGCTATGTGCAAACCAAGCACGAGCGCGCCGGGCACTTCGCGCAAGTACCACCGGCGCTGCCGGCGGGCGACGACCCAGGCATTGTCCCGGCGGCGGGCTAAGGCCGTGGATGCAGGGCGACCTCGCCCAGCAGCGTGACCAGCCGGTCCGCCCAGTGGTCCAGCAGGCGCTCGCCCTTGGCCGCTGTGGCGGCTGAAGCATTGCCGCATGCGCCGTCGGGGTTGACGTCCTGCATCATCCAGCCCAGGCCCGCCGCTTCTTCCAGGCCCAGCACGCCGCCCCGCGCGGCCAGTGACCGCCCCGACGACGGGAAGTCGGCCAGCGCCTCCTGCCGCACAAGATCAGGGCGCAGGTGGAGCATCACGGAGGTCTCTACCGCGCCGGCATGCAGGCCGTGTGTCAATTCGTCGGCGTCGAACAGACCCGTCGGCGTGCCCAGCGCAAAGCTGTGGGCGCGCACCACCAACATGCCGCAGTCCGCGCGCAAGCGCAGTGCAACCTGGTCGACATGCGCTCGCTGCCCGCCGTGACTGTTGAAGATCACCAGCTTGCGCACGCCGGCTCGCGACACGCTGTGCCCTATCGACAGCCACAGACCGAGCAAGGCCTGCAGGTCCACGCTCAATGTGCCTTTGAAAGCCGTGTGTTCGAGGCTGTCGCCCACCGTGAGTGCCGGCAACACGAGTACCGAGCTGTCGGCAGGCAATCGCCGCATCATCAGACGGACGATGCCTTCGTTGATGACCGCGTCGGTCGACAGCGGCAGGTGTGGCCCGTGCTGCTCGACGGCCGCGACAGGCAGAAGCGCTATCGTGCGATCTGCATCGACTGTCGCGAAATCGGTGGTGCGCATGTCCTGCCAAAAGGCCGTGGGCGCAATGGGCGCGAACTGCGATCCTGCCGAGCCTTTGTGCGGATTCATGGTTGCGCCATCGATTGAGATAGAGGCAGATGGTAGTTGCAGTGGCTGTCTGCCGGGTCTGACGGCCGTCCGTTGCGCGCGATCAACGACCCGAGGCGCAAGCCAACACGATGAGCGGTGGCACGCAGAAGCAGAGCATGAAGGTCAACGCCAGGACGATCGGCCCGTCGACGCGATCGGGCAGCTTGCCGCCATCCAGACGGTGCAGACATCGCCACAGCCAAGTGGCGCGAGCGAACCGAGAACGATGACGTCGCCAACCAACAGCCGGTCGCGTGAACGCCTGGATAGAGCCCTCCGTCATCGTCGAGATGCCGTGCCTAGACGCTTACCCTTCGGGGGTTTCGGCGCGGGTCCGACAGACCGCTTCGGGGCGGCGAGTACAGGGCCGAGGAGGTCGGTTCAGGGTCGACTCGCGCCGGCGACGACTTGGCGAAGCAGTCGTCAGCCCGCGATCGCCGCCCAAGGCTGGTTCCTGCAACGGCCGCAAACTGGTAGTCCCGGCGATTCCAACACGACGCGAATGGCAAGGAGCCTCGAGCCTGCGTTTAAGGCGTGTCGCCCACCGCAGTTTCAGGCCGATCCCGGACGCTTCGCTCGATCAGGTGCAGAGCAAGCGCGTGCTCAGACGGCAAGCCGGCGGCGAGAGGAGCGAATCAAACCCGGCCCTGGTCGTTGATGGCGCGACCGCGCCCGCCAGCAGCCTAGGCGGTTTCGCCCCAAGCCGAGGAGTCGATCTGCCCGACGCCCTGAAAGACAGGCCGGCTGAAGAGATAACCCTGCATCAGTTGAATGCCAGCCTCGGAGAGGAAGTCCCGCTCACCGGCCGTTTCGATACCCTCGGCGATGATCTTGACCCCCAAGTCGCCGCAGATTCGTACCAGGCCTCGTACGATGGCCTGCCGGGAACTACTGCGATCAATGTGTCGCACGAGCTCCATATCGATCTTGATCAGATCGGGCTGAAAGCCTGCCAGGAGCGTGAGCCCGGCGTACCCCGCGCCGAAATCGTCGATTGCCGTGAGCAGTCCGCAGCGCTTGTATTCGCGAAGAATCTGGGAAAGCCACTGGCCGTCCTCGACGCGCTCACCCTCCGTAACCTCAAAGATGATCCGCTCCAGCGGGAAGCCGTGCACTCGGGCAGCCTCGAGCGTCGTGCGGATACAGACCTCCGGCTTGTAGATGGCGTTGGGCAGGAAGTTGATCGAGATCCGCTCCCGTATGCCGAGCTGGGCGGCGCTCTTGATAGCCTTGACCCGGCAAGCTTGGTCGAAGCGATATCTGTTTTGCTCGTTGACCTGCGAGAGCACGGTCATCGCGCCCTCGCCGTTGGGGCCTCTCACCAAGGCCTCGTGTCCATAGACAGTGCGCGCGCCAACGTCGACGATGGGCTGGTACGCATAGTCGAACAGGAAGCCAACTCGTGCGGCCGAGCCGCAGTCGCCGCAGGCCCTGTCCTCGTCGTTCAGGGCCGCGAATTCGGATGCGGCCACCTTCATTCTGATCATTTGCTCGTCCTCGAGGTACCAGCGCCGACCTGTCGGTCGATCGCCCACTCATTCAAATCACTTCAACTCGTCACCGCAGTTCCGGCGACGGATGCCGCACCCACTTTCAGCTCTTCAACAAATCGCCGAAGGATGGCTACGGCCCGATCGCTTCGCTGATGGAGACTTGTCTCTGTGAGCACGATCTCTTGCGCGAAGGCGGACCGGGCCGAGCCCTCGATGTGGGCCATGGCCCATTGCCCGAACAGCCGCTCGTCCACCAGCGAGATGCTCAGCAATGTCGGCTCGCAATGACGCGGGTCCGCCAGAATTCGCAAGTACAGCGTCATCACCGGCCCCACGCAGCCCTCGATCACCTGCAGGTAGTGATCGCGGCCCGCGCAAAGAACCCCCGTGATGCCATCGCGCGAGTTCCTCTCGACGGATCCGGCCAGGATCGCTTGCAGCGTCCCTTCGTCGATGGTTTGGGTGGCCCTGCTGAGGTAGACCACTCGCAACAGGCTGTCCGACATCTCCTTCAACCCCTATAAGTCCCTTGGGCGCCTCGTCCCGGCATCGATCACGAATCTGCAGTCCTGGATGGTGAGGGTCGGCGGGCGGGTTCGATCCGTCGATAAGGCGTGCCGTCGCGCCTCTACTCTCGGTGGGTATGCCTTCGGACCGCGTTGACAGCGCCCAACTGGATAGACAGAGGCCGGGGCGAGCAACTCATGCAGATTGCCGCGTGACATCAATATCAGGACGATGACCTCGCATCGTCGCTGACGCTCCGCCGCGGCTCCGGCATGGCGCGTGAGGCGAATCGCCACGGGGGAGCCGATGCGGGATTCGATGCTCACGTAGGCAAACCGCTCGAAATGTCAGCGCTCAAGATAGAGATCGAGCTGTCGATCGTCAAAGTCGCGAGTACGCGCGTCGCTTGCAAGCCAGTTGCTCCGAGCGAACAGAAACTTGCGACACAAGGTTCGTGCTCTATCTGATGCGAGATGCGTTAGTCACTCCAGCCGAACGACCGCTTTCCAGCGGCCCAATCGGCCTCCGAAATGGACTGCTTAGGGTCGGGGGCGGTCGCCAGAGGAGGGCGACTATCGGCCAGGAGCCGTCGGTGGTGAACGACTGCTGCCCGCACTCGCAGCCTATTCAGGTGGCGAGCTGCTCGATTTCATCGGCGAACAGGTCGCCGTGTGAGCGGGCCACGTCAGTCCGTCCGAGCGTGGGTCTCAGTTGGCGCGCGTTCGCGTACGCCTGCCGCGCTTCGACCGTGCGCCCGAGTGACTGCAGGGCGAGCGCCTGCAGGACAGGCGCCAAGTAGAGCCTGGAGTCGCGAGCGGCGCTTGTGCGGGCCTCCTGCAGCGCCTCTTCGAAACGCCCGGCTCGCAGCAGGAACGTGCCGAGCGCCCAGCCCCAGAAGCCCAGGCGCCGATCGCGCGGACTGATGCGCATGCCATAGCGCATGCCCGCGATCCCCGCGTCCAGCGCGCCTTGCAGCGCCTGCGTGGCGCCCAGGGCCACGTGCGCCTGGGCATTGCTCGGATCGATGTCCAGTGCCCGCTCGAGGAGGCTGGTGCCCCGGTCAAGGTCGCCGAGATCCGCGAGTGCGCAGCCGGCGTAACCCAGCACACGGGAGTCTTGGTCGTCCAGATCCAGCGCGCGTGCGGCAGCCTGAAGCACCTCGGCGTTCATGGCCGCCGAAGGTTCGATGAGCCCGGTGTTCATGCCCAACGCCGTCAGCAGTGCGCGTTGGGCGTGCGCCAGCGCAAATGCGGGGTCGATGCCGCACGCGAGTTGCAGTTGCCTGCGCGCCTCGTCGAGTGCTGCTTCGGCCCACCCGTTACGGGCCAGCACGGCGGTCGCCTGATGGAAGCACCCCCAGGCATCGACGTCGTTGCTGCGGCGGCGGCGAATGAGTTCGATCTCTGCCCGCGTGAGTTCCGGCTCGAGTTCGGTGATGATGCGTCGGGCAATCGCCTCCTGCAGATCCTCCGCCGATTGCCGGTTGCGCTCGAAGTCGCCGGACCACAGCACGCGACCCGACGAGGCCTCGACGAGCCGTGTCGATACCCGCACTTCGTCACCCGTCGTCCGGACGTTGCCTTCGACCACGTAGCGTACGTCGAGTCGCCGCGCAATCGACGACAGAGCTTCCTGGCGCCGGCGGAATTCGAACGTCGAAGAACTCGAAATGACGAGGAAACCAGCAACGCGCGCGAGCAAGGCAATCACGTCCTCCACCAGGCCATCGGCCAGGAAACCAAGCGACCGGTCCTCGGACAGCGCGGTAAAGGGAAGCACGGCAATCGAGGGCTTGACGGGGGGCTGTTCTGCAGAGCCGGCGCTGCCTTGTAGCCCGGCGCTCCTGCCTTCCGCCGATGGAAAGACGAGGGTGCAGGGCGCCGTGAATCGATAACCCCGCCCCGGGACGTTCATGAGCGCGCCCGCGCCGACAACCCTGCGCAGGGCCGCAATCTGCTGACGCAGGTTGCTGTCCTCGACGACCAATCCAGGCCAGACGAGATCGAACAGCTCGTCGCTGCCCACGGTGCGATCGCTGCGCTGGATCAGCGCGAGCAGCAAATCGAAAGCGCGCGCCCCGATTGGCTGCGGTTGGCCATCGGCGAGCAGGGTTCGCTTGCCGGGATCTGCTTCAAACCTGCCGAAGACATAGCGCATGTGTGAGTGGCCCGGGGTCGAGCGGGCCGGATTCCGCCTGGCGCACGGTACACCGTCTAAGCCGCGCTGCCCCAGGCCACCACGAATTCGCTGGGCAAGCTGTACCGGCTGCCGTCTCGAAACGCCTCGATCGAGGCGAGGTATTCGGTCTGCACGGCAGCCCGGGTCGGCTCGTCGAAGTGGGCATGGGCGAGCGCGACCGCGCCGCCCAGGAACGCCGCATCGCAGGCGGCCTGTGCCGAGGGATAGTGCAACGTTGCCGGCACCCGGCAGAAATCGACATCCTTGAGTCCTGCCGACCGGAACGCAGCCGCCAGCGTGTCCCCGGTCCCGAGACGGAAGAACATGGGGCAGACGTCCGACTGCACCCGAGCGTCCACGATCCCGAAGATGCCGGCCCAGACGCAGGCGCGGCGCTCGCCCCAGACCGAAGCGACCATGCGGCCGTCCGCGCGGAGCAGGCGGGTTGCTGCCGATAGGGCAGTTTCCGGGTCCGGCACGTACATGAGACCCATGCCGCAGAGGACGGCATCGAAGTGCCCGAGCGGCAGCACGGCCGCGAGATCCTGGGCATCAGCGCGGACGAAACGGCAGGCGGGGGCACGCTCGCGAGCGATGGCGAGCATCGACTCGGAGATGTCGCTGCCGATCACCTCGCCGGAGTCGGTGACCCTGCGCGAGGCTTCCGCGGCGAGTACGCCCGATCCGCAGGCGACATCGAGCACACGCTGCCCCGGGCGCAGGCCTGCTCGATCCAGAACGATCTCGGTCGCCGGCTGCAAGGCCGACAGCCAACTCCTGTCGTAGTGGGGTGCGGCGCGGTCCCAGCCGGACCGCTGCACCCGCAACTGAAGCCGCGCTTCCATGGTGTCTACGGCAACACGCGAGGCGCGAACACGACCTGGCCGCTGACAGGCTGTGCCGCCTTGAACATGCTGAGGTAGGGGCTCAGTCGCTGGGCACGCTCGATCGCCTGCTGCACCACGTCCCTAGGCGCGTCGCAGTCCAGGTAGAGGGTGTGACGCAGCGCGACGTAGCCCGGACGGTCGGTCATGCCGAGCATGCCACGGTGATCGGAGTCGGCTTCGACCTCCACCTCGATGCTGCGCGGCTCAATTCCAGCGCGCGCCAGCTGCACGCTGTAGCCCATCGCCAGGCAGCCGGCGAGAGCCGCACGGCCGTGCACTCCCGGCGTCGGGCCCGCGTCGGTGCCTCCCGTGTCCGCCGGCAAGTCCATCGCGAATCGCCAACCACTCTCGACGACTTCGCAGTGGGCGCCATTCACCACTCGCGCCCGAGACAGGTTGGTTTCCAACGCCGCGGTGGGGCGCTTTGTGAAGACGTGGTCCATGCGATCGAAGGCGTCGCGAAGGCGTTGCGTGGTGCTCATGGCTGCTCCTGAATCGACAAGGTGATCCAGTCTTACGCCCGGCGCCAAGAGGCGCCATGAGCGCCGCGTGAAAACAAGTGAATTCGCCGCCACCAACTGCCGCTGAACGACGGTCTCGCGAGGTCGAATCGCATGACCTGTTGTTCAGCACTGGGTCGGACGCACCCGGTGGCGAGGGACTGCTTCCGAGTACCGCAACCCTAAGGGCAGCTTTGGGGCGGCGAACTCTGTAGCGGCCGGGTCATGCGCCGACCCATAGCGGTCTGACGGCTCGCTCTGAAGCTGCCCGTCGGCTGAGCCCGGGCGGGTCAAATTGTGCATCCCCACAGCGGTCGTTGGCGGACTCAAACAACCGGCCATGAGCGGCTGCTCGCCAAGGACCGCTTTGAAGCAATTCCATCGCGACTGCCTTGACTCTCTACAACTTGCATTCGGTCGCGCAGGTTTGTCGGTGAGGCCAATGCACATAGCCTCACCTACGAGAGCTCAGTCGTTTTGACCATCACGAGAATGCTACGAGCCAGCGATGCTTGGGACCCCAGCAACGGCATCGGGAACTTCGCTTCGCACGACCGACGGTACTTCCGTCGAAGGAGCCATTCGCCCTGAGAACGTGTTGAGAATGAGCTCAGCAGTTTCACGGGGAGCATCCCAATGCGGAAAGTGACCGCATCGTTCGAACCAGTGCAGTTGCGCGTCTGGAAACAGGGACAGTGCCCGCCGCGCTTGCCTCGGAAAACAGATCTTGTCCTGGCGTCCCCAACCGATCACGAGCCGTGCGTCGATGCTGCCGCGGGGAGAGCCTTCTTGTTCCCCGCCATAGGCCAGCTGACGCAGCAACTCGTCAAAGGCTGGTGCTTGCGCATAGCTGCGCATTTCTTCAAGGACGACTGCGGGATCGAGCGCCCAAGGCCGTCTGGAGAATTGCGCCAGCAAGACGCTGCGTGCCAACCTGCTGGCGGCGATGGCAGGCATAACAGGCTGCAGCATGCGCACCGCGCGAATCGAGAGCCACACCGAGGAGAAGAATGCGTGGCGCTCCCAACCGCGCCAGAAGCCTCCAGGGTCAAGGGAAACCACACTCCCGAGCACGCCGCCGCGACGCGCCAACTCAAGGACGAGTCGGGCGCCCATCGAGCTGCCAACCGCGTCCACGCCGCGCAGGCCCTGCGCGTCGATGAACGAGGTGACTGCATCGCACAGGGTGTGAATCGAAGTTTCACCGAGCAGCGGCGGCGTGGCCCCGAAGCCAGGAAGGTCTACGGCAATGACGTCGTGGCGTGCGGCCAGTGGTCCCCAGATGGTGGACCAGGACCGGGCGCTACCGCCCAAACCGTGGATTAGCAGCAGCGGCTTGCCGCTGCCGGATCGCAAATGATTCATCTTCATGGCGTTTACCTTCGTTGAGCATAGAGGTGGGGCAAATCTCTCTGCACCTCTTGGTAGCAGGCTGTGCGCGCTCGCGAGTCCAAATGCAAAGTCCCGGGCCACAAGAAAGCCCCGAAGGCCCGCGCAGCGCGAGCGCTGCCGGGCCTGACTCCACACTGCTCGAAGGCGAAACTATTCCTTCGCGGCGCCCACGTTCACCGCGTCTTCGGCGATCTGCGTCGTGAGTTCGTCGGCGAGGTACATGTCCTTGACGGCGGCCCTCAGCTGCTTGTTGTCGTCCTGCAGCTTCAGCGCCTTCGCGAAGGCTGCCACCGTGCCGAAGCCGGTGATGCCATAGTGAGTCATTCGCTGGTATTGCGCGATGATGACCGCGTCGAGAAGCGGACCTTTTTCGGGCGCATCTTCGATGATGTGCTTCAACGCTTCGCTGACAAGGCCCTCCATGCCCTTGCAGTGCTCCTTGGAGACTTCCTCGTCCTGGTTCGCGATCAGCGCCTTCAACAGGTCGGTGTGGCCCGCGATGCCCTTCTGCGAGGTCTCGAGCACGTCGCGCAGACGCGCATTCGTGGCGTGCGGGGCGATCTTCTTGAGCGCGCGAGTCATCTGATCATTCGCGGACCAGAGATCCTTGAGCTCTTCGATGTAGAGATCAGACAGGTTGGATATGGTGGACATGGATCGCTTCTCCTGAAATGTTGTCTGAGCCGAAAGGACACCGGCGTTGAACAAGTGCTCGACCTTGCGCCAGGCGGAAGGCGACGGCTGTAGGACGGAGCTCGGCTCGTCCGTGGGATGGAATGCAGAGCCCGATGCGGCCCGTTCGCATAGGGCTGGCGGTGTATGGACGGAAGGCGACGCCTGCTCAGCCTGTCGAGCACCCTGTGTCCGGAGATACCCGAACTGGCGAAGCAGAACGTCAGGCGCCAGTTCTTGTGGGCCCTTCATTGCCGCCAAGCGTCAAGGACGATGCCCTGCAGAGCAGAAGGGACTCGTCTTCGAAAGCACACATGGGGACCTGACCTTCCTCCAAGCGGACTGGCCCGCGGCCAGCCGTCTAGTCGGATAGCGAGCGACAGCTTTCCGACCACCTAGCGCTCAAATCGACTGACGGGTCTGGGTCGCCCAGCGCCGGTCGAGCGCGCGATCTCACCGTCGGAAAGCCGACCCCCAAATTGAGCCGCCGGATAACGGGGCGCGATCGGCTTCGGCTGCATCTTCGGCGTGCTGGCGTGGTCTCTCGTGGTGCTGCCGGTCGCGGCCAAGTTCCGCATGTCCTCGGTACCGGATTTCATCCTGCTGGAGACCGTGCTTCACGGCGCTGCAGTTCGCCGTCGTCTCGCCGCTGATCGCACTGGCCCATCGGCTCGGCGAGCGCCAGGCGACTTATGCTCTGTCGGCCTGATCGCGAGCCCGCGATACCCTTCGCCCCGCAGCTGGCCGAGAGGATGCGAACGGCTCTGCGAGCGCGCGCGGGGGTGGTCGAGAAGAAGATGTTCGGCGGGTGCTGCTGGATGCTTCACATGCAGTCCGGTACGTCGGCAGCCTTCCGCCTAAGTAGGAGAGGTGCCCATGCCAACCTGGTGCAGTTCCACGTCTCAAACCGCGGACCTTCGCCGACGTCGCTGAACCTGGCTGGAGGGGAGTGACGCTTCGCCGGCGCTCGCGGTGTCGAGCGCCGACAACCGATCGCGGAGGCGCCCGACCGCGAAGTCGATGAACGCACGGGTCTTCATCGGCAGCCGCCCCTGGCCGGGATAGATCAGGCTGGCGGGCGCCGCAGGCGACTCCTCATCGACCAGCACGCGTACGAGCCTGCCGTCCTGCAGCGCGGCGGCCACCTGGTAGGACAGCACCCGGGTCAGGCCCAGGCCGAGGACCGCAGCGTCGATGGCGGCGTCGGCGGTGGAGACCGCCATGCGCGAGTGCACCCGCACCTGCTGCTTCTGTCCGGCGGCATCGGCGAAGGTCCACGCGGTCGTGGCTTCCAGTCCATCGAAGGTGATGCATCGGTGTGTCGCGAGGTCGTCCAGCGATTGCGGCACGCCGAACCGCTCCAGGTAGGCCGAGCTCGCGCAGACCACACGACGGATTGTTCCCACCTGCGTCGCGACGAGGTTGCTGTCCGGCAAGGTGCCGATGCGAAGCGCCACGTCGACATGCTCCTCGATGAGGTTGACGTTGCGGTCGCCCAGACGGAGCTGTATGTCGACGTCGGGGTGCGCTTCCAGGAAAGCCGATGCCACTGGCACCACGTGCAGCCTGCCGAACACGATCGGTGCAGCCACCACCAGCTGGCCCTTCACGTTGGCGTAGGCCCCCGAGGCCGCGCGCTCGGCCTCGTCGACCTGCTCCAGGATCTGACGGCACGCGTCCAGGTAGTCGCGACCCGCGTCGGTCAGCACGAGCTTGCGCGTCGAGCGCGTGATGAGGCGCGTCTTGAGGTGCGTCTCCAGCTCCGCGAGCTTGCGGCTCACGGTCGCCAGCGGCACGTTCAAGCGCCGCCCTGCCGCAGACAGGCTGCCCCCATCGACGATGGCGGCAAAGACGGACATGGCTTCAAGGCGGTCCATTGTTCCGAAATATGAGAGGAAGATTCGCAGTCCTGCAGTCTAGTTGGCGTGCGCGGGAATATCTACATTCTCTTCACCGGCATACACCGGCCCCGCCAACCCTCGGAGTCCACACCATGTCCCGTCTCACCACCCCCGCCAGCATCGACGCCGCTCCTGCATCGGCCCGCCCGCTTCTCGAAGCCGTGAACAAGCAGATCGGCAGCGTGCCGAACCTGTTCCGTCTGGTCGCGAACAGCCCGGCCGCGCTGGAGGGCTACCTGGGCATGTCCGGCGCGCTGGCCAATGGCAGCCTGCCGGCCCAGACCCGCGAGCGCATCGCGCTGACCGTCGCGCAGATCAACGACTGCGGCTACTGCCTGGCGGCCCACAGCTATATGGGCAAGAACCTGGCGAAGCTGAGCGAGGCCGAGATCGCGGCCAACCGCCATGGCAGCTCGCTCGACCCGAAGGCCGACGCGGCCGTGCGCTTCGCGGCCAAGGTGGTGCGCGAACGCGGGAATGTGTCCGACGCCGACGTGCAGGCGGTGCGCATGGCGGGGTACGACGACGCGCAGATCGTCGAGATCGTCCAGCACGTGGCACTGAACACCTGGACCAACTACGTCAACTCGGTGGCACAGACCGAGATCGACTTCCCGGTCGCCCAGGCCCTCGCTGCCTGAGTCGTCAGCCCATCCCCGATGCCGTCTGTCTGGAGAACCTGCCATGTCCCGTGCGCCGCTGCCGCCCTTCACCCTCGAGACCGCCATCCAGAAAGTCCGCCTGGCCGAAGACGCCTGGAATGGCCGCGATCCGGCGCGCGTGGCACTGGCCTATACGCCCGACAGCCGCTGGCGCAATCGCTCGACCTTCCTGCAGGGCCGTGCGGCGATCGAAGCCTTCCTCGCACAGAAGTGGCAGCGCGAACTCGACTACCGGCTCATCAAGGAGCTGTGGGCGTTCCGGGGGGACCGCATCGCGGTGCGCTTCGCGTACGAGTGGCACGACGCCTCTGGCCAATGGTTCCGCAGCTACGGCAACGAGAACTGGGCCTTCGATGGCGAAGGCCTGATGCATACGCGCATCGCCAGCATCAACGACCTGCCGATCACCGAGGCAGAGCGCCTCTACCACTGGCCAGCAGGTCGGCGGCCGGACGATCATGCGGGTCTCACCGCGCTGGGGCTGTGATCGTGGCCGGCACCGCCACTTACGCCAGCGACGTGGCCTTCACCGGCACGGTGAAGGCCATCCAGGCGCGCACGGGCTCACGGCCTTCGCACAGCAGCTCGGGACTGTTCCTACCCCTGCTTCACCAGGTTCTGAAGGACGAGGGCTCCGCCCTTGTCCAGCAGGGCGCCGACGCCAGCCAGCGTTCCGAGGGCAATGGGCGCGAACCCAAGATCGCCGACCAGCTTCGCGACGGCACCCACTGCGCTCGTGTCGTCCCCGGCCAGAAACATGACCCTTCGTCCGCCATGCTCGACAGGGCTCGATGCAAGCAACTTGGCTGGGAGTTGATTCAGCGACTTGACCACATGGGCCCCGCCGAAGGCGGACGCCACCACCAAACTCGAAGGCTGGCCATTCAGATCTTCGGGTGGCACTCCGTAGGTATTCATGGCGTCGACCACGATCTTGTCGGTCCACGGTGCACCCGCGCGGGCGACCGCTTTGTGGGCAGCGAAAGGAATCGCCAGGATGACGACATCGGCCTTGACGGCATCTTGCAGGCTCAGGGCGGTCACGTAGCCGGCGAGCTCCTTTTCCAGAGCTTGGATGGATTCCGGTCCGCGTGCGTTCGCGACGCCGACGGCGATCCCGCTGCGCGCGAATTGACGTGCCAGTGCCGAGCCGACGTTGCCCGAGCCGATGATGGAGTAGGTCATGAGAATTCCTTTGTTGTGGTAGAGCCTGCGGCTCAGGCCGAGATGGCCGCGATGTCGGCAAGGGCATGAGAGATGGCGGCATTCTTCGCTTGTGGACCCATCGCAAGACCTTCGGCGCGGACGACGGTGACATCGACCACGCCGATGAAGGCCAGCAAGCCGATGAGATAGCTCTCCTGGTGCTCGAGCGCAGCTGCCGGGCTGCCGGCGGAATACACGCCACCGCGCGCCGAGGCGATGAAGGCCTTCTTGTTCTTCAGCAGGCCTTCCGGTCCGGTCGCTGTGTAGCGGAAGGTCTTGCCCGCCACCGCGATGCGGTCGATCCACGCCTTGAGCGGCGTCGGAATCGATAGGTTGTACATGGGCGCGCCGATCACCAGGATGTCCGACGCAAAGAGTTCGTCCATGTAGGCATTGCCCTTGAGAAGGTCGGCCGTGATGGTTGCGTCATCGGTCGCCGCTCCTTGAAAGGCGGCCATGTGAGCGCCCGAAAGGTGCAGGGCCGGGTCGGCTGCGAGATCGCGAACCACGACGCGGATGTCAGGGTGCAGGGCTTGGTGACGCGCGACGATTTGGGCGGAAAGTTGACGGCTGACCGACGCGGCGCCGAGAACGCTGGAGTCGAGATGAAGAAGTTGCATGGTGGGCCTCGAAGAGTTTGTTGAAGAAGTCCGACCCTTTCGCTTCCGCGCCGGGGTCCGGGGAAGCGCTCTTCCCTTGGGCTGAATCTTGAAACTGCCGATGCCATCTGAGAAGCCGGTATATTGAGATGCAATCCATCTCCCCGGAAGATGGATCGAGCTTGAAATGCTGGATGGCGTGTCTCTTGATCAGCTTCGAACCTTCGTGACCGCCGTCGATGAAGGGAGCTTCTCCGCGGCAGCGCGAAGGCTCAATCGCGTGCAGTCCGCTGTGAGCGGTTGGGTCAATAGCCTGGAAGCGCAGATCGGCGTCGTGCTGTTCGACCGATCCGGGCGCTACCCGAAGCTCACACCTGAAGGCGTCATCCTGCTGGCGGACGCGCGCATCATCGTCTCCGGTGTCGACACGCTAAAAGCTCGCGCCAGGCTGATGTCGGCGGGGCTGGAGGCGGAGCTCTCGGTCGTCGTGGATGTGTTCTTCCCGACTGCACTCGTCAGCGCTGCCGCAAAGGCTTTCGCCAGCAAATTCCCGCTCACGCCTCTGCGCTTGTTCGTGGAGGGATTGGGCGCGGGCTATCAACCCGTTGTCGACGGGCGCTGCAACTTGGGCATCCTGGCGCCGCTGCCGATCGCGTTCCCGTCGCTCGTCAGCGAAGGCATCGGCCAGTTGTCGCTGGTCACAGTGGCCGCGCCGGATCATCCACTCGCAAGTTTCAAGCGCCGCATTCCGAAAGCGGCGCTGGCCAAGCACGTTCAACTGGTTCTCACCGATCGCTCGGAGTTGAGCGCGGGACATGACTATGGCGTGAAGTCGGCGGCGACCTGGCGACTGGCGGATCTCTCCACCAAGCACGCTTTCCTCAGGGACAGTGTTGGATGGGGAAACATGCCGGAGCACATGGTGCGCAAAGACCTTGCTGAAGGCACTCTGGTGTCGCTCGACGTCGAGGACATGCTGCCGAAGGGCTTCTCGCTCGCGATGGCTGCATTTCATCGGGCGTCGGAACCACCGGGGCCGGCGGGCAGGTGGCTGATCGACGATCTGAGAGTGCGCTTTGCCGAGCAGACACCGTGAAGGTCGGCTTCAGGCGATTGGTGCCACCGACTGCTCCTGGCCGGGACAACCTGTTCGGCCGTGCGCCACATAGCTGTCGTTGAAGGCGGCCACCCAGCGCCAGTGCCCAAGCTGACCGCCAGCGACAACGTCAGATCTTCGTCTGCTCCGAGATCTCGAGGGCATCATCGACCTCGATGCCGTGGTATCGCACCGTCGACTCGAGCTTCGAGTGCCCCAGAAGCAACTGCACGGCGCGCAGGTTCTTCCTGCGCCGGTAAATCAACGTCGCCTTGGTCCTGCGCAGGGAGTGCGTCCCGTACTCGGCGCGATCCAGGCGAAGCTCGTCGACCCAGTGCCCGAGGATCCTGGCGTACTGCCGGGTCCCCAGATGCGGCGAGTCGTGCAACCGGCTGGGGAACAGGAAGTCCTCCGGCTTCAACCCAGCCAGCTTGATCCAGGCATACAAGGCGTCGCGGGCAGCCTGCGTGATCTCGAACTGCACCGGGCGCTGCGTCTTGTGCTGCATGACGACGGCGCGCGTCGCCACTTGGTCGCCGTGGCATACATCGCGAACCTTGAGCGCGACGAGATCGCATCCCCGCAGCTTGCTGTCGATGCCCAGATTGAAGAGAGCAAGCTCTCGCACCCGCCTCTCCATCTGGAGCCTGACGCGCAGCGCCCAGATGTCCTTGAGTTTGAACGGCGCCTTCTGGCCGGCGATCTTGCCCTTGTTCCACGGCTCGCAATGAGCGGCGTTGCCTGTGGTTCCCATGATGGTCTCCCATCGAGTTGAGGGTCACACAGGATGGGGTCGCCCGCGGAATTTGCGGTCGCCCACCTTGACGCACCCTACGTCGACGCTTGCACCCTCGGACAAACAGGCGCAACCTACCTCGAATTCAACTCCTTAATTGCGCGAGCCTCGAGTGGCGTGCGAAAACCCCTCATGGCAGACGCAATCCCCGGCACCGCGAATTGGCTCAGGTTGGTCCAAGAGCCCATCATCGACCCCGAGCGTCCAATCATCGACCCACACCACCACCTGTGGACGGATGCCGGTGGACGCGCGCCCTACCTGCTTGCCGAGTTCTGGGCCGACACGCATTCTGGTCACCGCATCGAGAAGACCGTGTTTATCGAATGGCATGCCAGCTACCACCAGGCAGGCCCGGATCACCTGAGGTCCCTCGGCGAAACCGAATTCGCCGCCCGCATCGCGCGAGCCAGCCGCGAGGGCGATGGGAGGACCGTCGTTTCCGGCATCGTGGCCCATGCCGACCTGCGTCTTGGTCCTGCCCTGCGTAATGTGCTGCGAGCGCACGAAGGTGCCGCCGAGGGCCTGCTGCGTGGCATCCGTCATGCCGCCGCCTGGGATCCACATCCGAACGCGAAGGGCTTCAAGAGCCATGCTCCCGAGGGGCTCTATGGCGATACCGCCTTTCGCTCCGGCGTGGCCCTGTTGGGAGAACTCGGCTACAGCTACGACGGTTGGCACTACCACCACCAGAACGTTGCCTTTGCTGAACTGGCACGTGCGGTACCGGGAACCACATTGGTCCTCGACCACTTCGGCACACCGTTGGGCGTGGGCCCGTATGCCGGCCAGCGAGGGGCCATCTACGACTCTTGGCGGTCGGACTTGGCCGAGATCGCGAAGTGTCCCAACGTCGTCGCCAAACTGGGTGGTTTGGCGATGCCTTTCAACGGCTTCGGATGGCACCTACGGGACAGGCCTGCAAGTTCGGATGAGCTGGTGTCGGAGCAGGCGCGCTACTACCACCATGCCATCGAGTGCTTCGGACCTGCGCGCTGCATGTTCGAGAGTAACTTCCCCGTCGATCGACATTCGCTTTCCTATCCGGTGTACTGGAATGCGATGAAGAAGATCGCCCAACGCTATTCCACCAACGAGCAAAGTGCGCTGTTCTATGACACGGCGGCCCGCGTCTATCGTCTGTGATCACAGGCAAGACCTGCGCTTCAAGGGTCGGAATGATGAGGTCAGCGGCTCGAAGACCGGCGTTCAACCTACTTCCGCTTCGTCGCCACTGGCCTGATGACCGGGGGAACGGGACCCGGGCGCGGGGGTTTCCGCAGCGTTTTGTCAAACGTGTTGTGACCAGATCAAATTCTCATGCTTGCGCCGCGAAGCGTCGCCTGGTTTCGAACACTTTGCCGCCGTTCGTCTACTAGACCCGAATGCCCGCTCGCGCTGCAATGCGCGTGTAGCGCCAGGCGCCATACTCCGCGAGATACCCTTTGCTCCGCCAACCCTACGGCGACTCGTTTTTTCTCAGGGACTACCGAAGTCCATACCTCACAGGTCGAGCCTGCTGCTGTGGTCTCGATTCATTGACCGACTCTCTATGCGACTTGCTCTCTTTGACCTTGACGGGACCCTTTTGAGTGGCGACAGCGATGTGCTTTGGTGCGATTTTCTGATTGCGCAGGGCGTGCTGGATGCGGATTTGCGCGAACTCAGCGATGAGATGTCGAAGCGATACCTCGCCGGAACCGTGATGCCGGATGACTTTTGCGACTTTTATGCCGGAACTTTGAGTGGCTTCAGCTTGGGCGACCTGCAAGACCTTCGCAAGTGCTTCCTGCATGAAATCGTCCTGCCAAGAATTCCCGCGGATTCGTACGCGCTCGTTCGGCAACACCGCGACGCCGGCGACCTGGTCGTGCTGACCACGGCGACTAACCGTGTGGTGAGTGAATTGACTGCCGTTGCGCTGGGCGTAGATCATTACATCTGTACTGAACTCGAGCAGGTCAGTGGACGATTCACCGGGCGAACATGCGGACCATTGAATATCCGCACAGGAAAGGTCGATCGGCTACGTCAATGGCTCGACGACTCCGGACGATCAGCTCAGTCGCTGCGCGAGGCCTGCTTTTATAGCGATTCCATCAATGATCTGGCGCTACTGAGCGTAGTGGGTGAGCCTGTCGTAGTGGATCCTGATCCCAGACTAGAGTCCACTGCTATACGCAAAGGATGGAAGATTTTGAGACTGCATCGGAGTCGCTAATCTCGGGTTCCGAGCAGAGCGGCTCAGTCTGCTGACGCAGCGTCGGATGCGGTTAAGCCCTCAGAGCGTTGCCCGTTCGCGGTTCGCGGCGACGTCCGATTCAGACTGATCTGAGACAGTCGCAGCCGAAACTTGGATGACTGCTTGGACGAACACCGGCAATTCGTTGTCGGCGGCCACGACGCGACGGCTTTGCGATCTAAACCGGTCGACCGAAGACAGCGGGCCAGCAAGTCGGCAGCAACGACCGCTCTGGTTTACCGCGGTCGTCGCAAGGCGACCCTCAGCTGCCTTTCGAGCTTCTCCGAAGCTGCCCGACAGCCAAGCCTCGGCTCAACGCGCTTCGGGTCCGTGAAGCAGCCGTTCGTGGCCTCCAGGACTCGGCCACGACGGGACGTACTCGCCATGGCCGTAGAGCCGACCTTCGCACCATCGTGGGAAGCATTACCCCGGCGATACCTGGTGGCCGGCAATAGCTCGTTGTGCCTCGCTCTCCAGTTCAATGGCACGCTGGAAGTTGGGCAGTCCCACCGCGTTAAGCACGCGCTTGTACTGACTCACCACTTCCGGTCGCAGCGAGGCGATCTGCCGGGCCACACGTCGAGTCTCCGAATCGAGCTGGTCCGGCGCCACGACACGCCACAACAGCCCCCAATCCAGCGCTTGCGTCGGCGAGAACTCCTCGCCGAGCAGCATGAGTGCCTTGGCACGCGCGAGTCCCGCGTAAGCCGGGAGCGTCGCGGTGAGGCCACCCGTGACGAACACGCCGATGGATGCCTCGGGCAACTTGAACCGGGCGCTCGACGCGGCAATTACCACGTCCGCATTGAGCATCCACTCGAGCCCCGCTCCGACGGTCCACCCGTGCACGGCCGCGATCAGGGGCTTCGTCAAGTCGACGATGGCCATCGAGACGGCCTGGACCAGTACCAGGTCCTCGTCGGTGGGTGCAGTCGAGATGTCCCTCCCGGCACAGAACGCCTTTCCGTTGCCGTTGACAACGACCACCCGCACCGATGGATCGCTGCTCGCCGTAGCCAACGCGGACAACAAGTCGCGCGCTAGATCGTTGTCGATTGCGTTCAGCTTTTCGGGCCGGTTGAGCGACAGCGTCAACACGCCGTCTTGCACGCCCATGATCAATTTGGAAGGTGCCATGGCGCTTGATTCTGAGGCCGGCGCGGTAGCCGCACGTGTTCAACCGATCGGGAATCTCCAAACGTCGGGCGAGCGCTGTTCAATGGGCTCGTCAACGCGGCGCCTGCGCCATTGGGAGCTTCGGGCTTGATGCACCTTCAGCGACGGGTCGGAGCTGCCTCACGCGGCTTCGAGCAGTCAACCGTAGAGCTGCCGTTCAAGTTGGCCGGCAGCACAGCCGGCATTCGGGAGAACCCGGATGCGACCCATCGGCGACATTCGCGGGAGGCAAATCGCTGCCGCAAAGCAAGCACTACGCGGCAGAAAGTGGGAATGGCGTTTCAGCACGCCAGCCGAACGCGACCCGGTGATGCCGAAAGACGGACGGCGGATCGGCGTGGAGTTCAAAGCGCGGATGCGGCGAATGGGCGGTTTCCACGATCGGCCGATCGGCCAGCACCCGATGTGGAGCTACGAACTCGCATTTCTCGCCGCAAACTTCACGCACGTAGTCGACTGGCTCACGCTGCACCATGGTGCGCTCGATGTGTTCGTGTGTCCGTCCATCCGAACACCGGCGACGAGCTGCGCGATCATCGTGACAGCGCGCTGTGTTTCGGCCACGCGCACGCGCTCAACCGGCTTGATTGGTCGAGCATTAGGCGACGAGTTCATCGAGTCGCCCTTGGAGCAACTCGACCGCGGCGTTCAGCTCCGGCGCAGTCACGATCGGCAGCTCTGCCAACGGGCGCAGTCCGCCGAGCACGCTCTCGTACGCGAAATCGGGCGGCGATAGCGCGAGAAAGTCGACGTAGGCTGTTGCAGCGCCTGTGCGGCCGGAAAGGACCTCGAGCAACGCGAGATCGGCCAACGCCCAGTAGTCGCCACGGCGCGGGCCGGCGAGTTGCCCTCGAACTGTGGTCACCGCGTTGCCGAGTTCGTCGCGCAACTTCAGCGGCGCGATGCCGGGCAGGTGCATGGGCTCGTCGCTGGTAAGGGCCTGCGGGGCTAGCAGCACGCGCACGACCAGGCGATTGACCAGGTTGTAGGAGTTGACGATGCCGAACGCAGGATCCGATTCATAGACGAAGCCCTGGTCGTAGGCGCTCGCCGCTTCCTTCAGATGCTGATCGCGCGCACTGTCGTCGGCTTCGTCGGCCCAGCGGCGCTGCACCCCGCCGACCAAGCCGAAGCAATCACTGAGCTCGGTGGCCATCTCGATACGTCGCTCGGCCACGGTGCTGGTTGCCAGTTCGTTCCGGGCGAGCTCGATCGCATCGCCGAGCATCTCGAGCGCCGATGGATAGCCGTCGAGCCCGCCGTCGCGCTGGTTCTTGGCACTGGTTTTGAGATCGCGAATGCGGTCTATCGGCATGGACATGGTCGGCCCCGTATTTCCTCGGCTTATGGGTCGAGCTTGCGGAGCTCCTTCAGAGCTGCGCGGATCTGCTTTTGAAGCTCGACGAGATGTGGATCGGTGAGTCTCCTGGGAAATCCGAACTGGAGCACGTCGTTGCCCAGTTTCCGAAGCGCCGTGCGCAACGGCGCATCGTCGGCCCACTGCGCTCTCGGATACCGATTCGCCAGGTAGCACCAGGCCGCGATCCAGCGCTCCTTCACGCTGCGCTCGAGCTCCTTGCCATAGTCGACGTTGTCGGAGAAGAGCAAGGGCTTGCGACCCGCAGCCTGCGGATCCTTGCCGTACGGGGCTTCGATGCTGGTGCGCAGCAACGCGTGCGGCTCCTTGGTGATCTCCTCCTGCTTCCAGTCGAAGAAGTCGCGGCAGGTGCGAAAGGTCGCGTCATGCGGCAGCGCGCCGGCGCCGACGACGGGAGGTCGCTGTTCGACGATCGAGTCATGGCGCTCGAGCGCGCCGGAGACGGCGTCGACATCGACATCGGCCGCCGCATCCAGATCGAGCAGATAGGCCGTTGGCCCCAGCAAGTCGATCAACTGGCGCTTTTGCGAGCCGGGCTCGGCGGCCATGGCCGCGTCGAACTCGGGTTGCTCGATCAGGTTGACCGGCCCGATGTCGGCGCAGGCCATCCGCACGCCGAGTTCGAAAAACACGTTCGCGCGCCAGCCTGTCCAGTCGATCACGCATGTACGCGCCCAGCGGATACCTTCATAGAGGGCCTGTCCCACCAGACGGGGCGAGGCAATGTCGAGCGTGCGCGCGGGCTTGCGAGTCGGGTAGTAGTCCAGGAGCGCGTTCGAGAGCCTCAGCCAATGGGGCTCGTGATCGGCGCTGAAGGAGCAGAGCATCAGCATGTGGTCGATGGCACTGCGGCCGTCCACATCGACGGACGGGTAAGGGCAGCGCACGGCGTCGTAAGCCGGCAGGTCGAGGTAGTCCGGCAGCGACGCGCGCTCCTGCCAGCCGCGCTTGATGGCGGCGGGGATCACGGTCGCGGGATGCTGTGGATGCCCTACCTCGTACTTGCTGCCGTGGTAGATGAGCTTGGTTTCCTGGATGTTGAACGGCAGCTTCGACAGGTTAGCGGATGTCAGCTCCTTGGCAGTGCTGGTCAGTGTGACGCCCCGCCGAACGACCGCGCGAACTCCCATCGCGAGCATGATCGCCGGCTGATCGAAGTCGGTCGCGTCGAAGACCGCGATGGGTGCCGCACACAGCGCTTTGACGAAGTGCAGCCAGCGGCCAGGCGACGCGATGGCGTCGCCGATGTGCACCCGCAAAGCCTTCGGGTGCAGCGGCGACCCGAGCACCGACTCGAGCGCGCTGGCGTCTGTCGTCAATGCGTTGTCGACCCGTCCCGCGAGACTTGTCTGTGCTTTCTTCACATCCGCATGGACTACCAGCACCCAGACACCCGCAGGAAAAGGCTCCAGCCAAGGCTTGGTCACCGCGAGCAGAAAGCCGTGGCTTTGCAGCAGCGCCGTCGAAGGAACGGCGGCAAGCCGCGCGCCCTCGAAACCCTTGGCCACCTCCTTGACGATGCCGGCCAGGCGATTGCCGACGAAGACCGGCGCGCCGGAGATGCCCGCCCACCCCGCAGGGGCGCCGTGCGCTTCGACCGTCAGCTCCAGCTCGCGTGCGCCCTGTCCGCCGCCGCCGAGTGCGTACAGCTGGCCTTTCAGCGTTGACGTCTTCGACCCGGTCGTACCGTCGGGCAGATCAACCGTCGCGGCGTCAGGGTAGGCCCCGGATTCCCATTCCACGTCGGCCCCGAACTCGGTGTCGACCCAGTCGACCGGCGCCAGCTCCGGCGAGGGATTGACGAGGCGCAGCAGCATCGCGTCGAGGGAACTGTCCCGCCACACCGGCACCGGGGCGACGGCAAGCCAGCCGCCGGACTTCTCGACGCGGACCTCGATCGAAACGCCGACGTGGTCGGGCACCACGTGGCTGGCCGTCAGCACCAGGTCCGTGTCGATCAGGTAGCCGGTGCCCACGTGCGTGCCGCCCTCCGGCCCCGCCACCGTGGCCTGAATCATCACGAGCCGCTCACGGACCAGACCGGGCACGGCCTATCCTCGCGACGGCGTCTTGCGCGTCGCCGACCCCACCCGCAGGCGGGTGGAGGTATCGCTCCTCACAGGCGACAGGCTGAGCTTGAAAGTGTGCGTCGTGTCACGCCCGGCCTCGGCGCCGGCGCCGGCCTTAACGACCCAGAACGCCACACCGGCTTCGCCCTTCGCCTTGCGCGACAACGCGATTTTCAGTTCGAGCTCAACCTTGTCGACCTCGAACGCCACTAGGCTGCCCTTGCCTGACTCAATCGAAGCGTGCAACTCGGCACGCAGGCTCTCGATCATCTCGGCCAGACCGATCTGGGCCCCGTCGCTTGCGGTGGGTAAGGCGGGCATTTGCACTATCTCCCGGAGTGACTATCCAGACCTTTTACACCGTTCGGCTTCGTGACGACAAGTCGGCGGGAGAAACATGCGCGGCCGCGTCACTCGGCCACAGGCACCCCCTGCGCAGCTTCGCGCCCGGCGGCGCCGGCAATGTCTTGCACTCCTCGAACACGCGCTCCGCGCAGGTTGCGCAGATGCCGCGATCGCTATGTGGTTGGTCGACAATGTCTTGCGTCCCGGATGCAAGCCGAAGATACGGGCGCCTGAGCCGGACGGTCACGAGCACCCGCTTATGGCCGGAACTACCCGTTCGCGACGCTGGTGGAAAGCTGCTGCTGAGCAATCTGGCAATCACTCCGAGGGACCGCTGTCGGGCTTCGCCTCGACCTCACCGTCCCCGGCCATCAGCGGTCCTTCGCGACGCGCTCGAAAACTCGGCCTCGGCATGCCGGCGAAGGTCAGCTTTCCGGCGACGAACTTGAGGGCCGCTTTGGCTCGACCCGGCCATCAGCCGACAGTGCGACAGGCAGCTTCCTGGCATCCCGTCTCATCATTGCCTGGTTCTGGGCCGGCTGGGCTCAACGGAAACGGCTTGGCGGATCAGGGACCGGTACCAGCCGCGACGTACGAGCGGATTACCGAGCGCTGCCGTGCAGCAGGCGCACCCGCGTCAACGTCACCGCAGGCCCGGACGTCGACCCGCCACGGTCTTGTCCTACAGCGCGCCCGTACCGTTTTGGCTAGGCTGGAAATGCCAACGACACGCGGGCTCCGCGTCCGCAACACGGCTGTTCGCGCCGCATGTAGACCGGGAAGTCTCGTGAACAAATACGTCCGCTTCATCACCATGATCGCCACGTCCACGCTGGTGATGTTCGGGCTGATGTACCTGAACACCTACGCGATGGACCATGTGTTCTTTAGCCAGACTCGCGCCTGGATGGCGCTGTACATGGGTGGCGCAATGGCCATCGTGATGATGCTGTTCATGCTGGGCATGTACGACGACAGCCGCAAGAACACCGCCATCCTGATCGGCGCGGCCGTGGTGTTCGCGGGGTCGCTGTACTTGGTGCGTTCGCAAGACACCGTGTCGGACCAAGCTTGGCAAAGGGCCATGATTCCCCACCACAGCATCGCCATCCTGACCAGCACGCGCGCGCGCATCGAGGACCTTCGCGTGCGCGCCTTGGCCGACGGCATCGTCAAGGCTCAGCGCAAGGAGATCAAGGAAATGGAATGGCTGATCCGCGACATCGAGCAGAACGGCAAGGCCATGACGCCTGGGCAGGCGCAATCACGCCCCGTACCGGTGTTCGAGGGCCAACTGGGCGAGAAGTAGGCCCGCAGGACCCGAGGGGGCAATACATGACGGCTCGGGCACCGGGACGCGATCGAAGGAAAACACGATGACTGAAGCCACCCTTGCTGCCACACACGACGAAAAGACCGCCGTGCTCTACCGGATGGTCATGCCTGACCACGTCTGCCCCTACGGACTGAAGACAAAACACCTGCTGGAGTCGCGCGGCTACGCGATCGAAGACCACCACCTGAAGACGCGCCAGGAAACCGACGACTTCAAGTCCAAGCACGGCGTCAAGACGACACCACAGACCTTCATCGGTGGCGAACGCATCGGTGGTCACGACGCGGTGCGCGAGCACTTCGGCCTGAAGGTGCGCAAGGAGGGCGAGACCACCTACCAGCCCGTCATTGCGATCTTCGGCATGACGGCTGCGATGGCTGTGATGGCAGCTCGGGTCGCCACCGGGAACTGGGTAAGCGTGCTCACATTCGAGTGGTTCATTGCGTTTTCGATGTGCGCGCTGGCCATTCAGAAGCTGCAGAACGTTCAGCGGTTCTCGACCATGTTCCTGAACTACGACCTTCTGGCCCGCCGCTGGGTGCCGTATGGATCCATCTACCCGTTTGCCGAAGGGCTGGCCGGTGTGCTCATGATCACCGGCGTGCTTAACTGGGTGTCGGTACCCGTGGCGCTGTTCATCGGTGGCATCGGCGCCGTGTCCGTCATCAAGGCCGTGTACGTCGACAAGCGCGAACTGAAATGCGCCTGCGTCGGCGGCAGCAGCAACGTGCCACTGGGCTTTGTGTCGCTGACCGAGAACCTGATGATGGTGGCGATGGCCGTGTGGATGGCTGTCCGCATGGGCATCTGATTGACAGCGCCCGAGCCGCAAAGCTTGGCCTTGACGCTGACGGCGTTGGCAGGGCTCGGTGTGGCGATGCGCCCGCATCTATCAAACTGACACTTGGCATTCCGGCATCGTTGGCCTTGTCGCGCCGGCGGTGACCTGAGGGGGCCGTCGCGCTGACAGGCCGCCGGGAGGCGCCCCGAATAACGGTAGGCCTGCCCATGTCCGAACCCACCACCAACCGCATCGAGAGCGAGCCCCGGCGACCGGCAGCAACCGGCAAAGTCGACATTGCCCACGTGCACGGTCGAGAGTTGTTAACGCCAGGGCCATTCAAATGCCAGCAGACTGGTGTGTCCGAAGCAGCAAAACGGCTTACCGTCGCGCTGGTTTTCTACGCCGCCCTCAAATGAAAAGTGGACGTGCTTGCGAGCGGCCGAGCTAAACCGTCGATGCGTGGACGTGGTTCCCTTGTTTGTCACGTATGCCGACGCGGCAGTGCCGTCGAGCGGGCTGATTCTGAGTTTCTAGGTGCGCAGTCGCGGGGTAGGCGTCGATTTGTGACGTCTGAGCCAAGGCGCTCAAGTTCACCCAGATCGTACCGACAACAACCGATACCACTTCCGGAATCCCTGCGTGAACCTCGGACTCAAACTCCCCCTGGCATTCGCCACCGCCCTTCTGATGGCGGCTTGCGCGGGCCTCGTCGGCATCTACACGCTCAACCAGTCGCTGACGGTCTATGGCACGACCGTGCAGGGCGATGCCGCGAATGAGCGCGCGGTCGCCGAAATGCTGGTTGCCTTCAAGGAGCAGGTGCAGGAGTGGAAGAACACGCTGCTGCGCGGCAAGGACCCGGCCCGACTTGACAAGCATTGGAGTGCGTTCCAGAAGCAGGAGCGCGCAGTGAATGAACTCGCGAAGCGCCTGACCGTGTCGCTCCCGGAAGGCGAGAGCAAGTCGCTGGTCGCCAAGTTCGAGCAGGCGCATGCCGCGATGGGGGTCGGGTACCGGAAAGGCCTGGACGCGTTCAAGACGGCGACTTTCGACCCGGTCGCTGGGGACGCCTCTGTGACGGGCATCGACCGTGAACCGGCGAAGCTCCTCGAGCAGGCCGGCGATCGGATCGCGGCGGACAGTGCAGCAGTGTCGACGGCTGCGGCGGCGGGCGCGCGTCGAGCGACGCTGGTCAGCGCCGTCTTGATGCTCGTGGTGTGCGCGGTCGGCATCGCTGGCGCGTTCCTGTTCAGCCGTACGATCACAAGGCCGCTGGCGCGTGCCGTCGCGGCGACCCGCGCAGTGGCCGCTGGCGACCTGCAACAGGCAATCGACGTGACGGGCCGCGATGAAGTCGCGGACTTGTTGCGAGCGTTGCAGGATATGCAGACCAGTCTGTCGGTGGTCGTGACCGATGTGCGTCAGAACTCCGAGCACGTCGCGACGGCTTCGGCGCAGATAGCTGCTGGCAACAACGATCTGAGCGCGCGCACGGAGCAACAGGCGTCAGCCCTGCAACAGGCGGCCGCCTCCATGGAGCAATTGAGCGTGACGGTGCGACAGAACGCCGCGAGCGCGCAGCAGGCCAACCAGCTCGCGATGGGCGCCAGCACCGTCGCGATCTCCGGCGGTGAGACGGTGAACGGCGTCATCTCCACCATGAAGGGCATCAACGAGAGCTCGCGCAAGATTGTCGAGATCATCGGCGTCATCGACGGCATCGCCTTTCAGACCAACATCCTGGCGCTCAATGCGGCGGTCGAAGCCGCTCGCGCCGGCGAGCAAGGACGTGGCTTCGCGGTGGTCGCGAGCGAGGTGCGCAGCCTCGCCCAGCGCAGCGCCGATGCCGCGAAGCAGATCAAGACGCTGATCTCGACCAGCGTCGAGCGGGTCGAGGCCGGTACGGCCCTGGTAGATCGAGCCGGCGTCACGATGACGGAGATCGTTGCATCGATTGAACGGGTGACGGCCATCATGGGCGAGATCAGCGCAGCGACCAGTGAGCAGAGCACCGGCGTCTCTCAGGTCGGCGAAGCGGTAGCCCAGATGGACAAGGCGACCCAGCAGAACTCCGCGCTGGTGGAGGAGAGCGCCGCCGCGGCCGAGAGCTTGAAGGGGCAGGCCCAGAGCCTCGTCCAGGCCGTGGCCGTCTTCCGGCTGGCGCACGCCTCCTGACAACCGAAAGCGCTCGGCGTCGGCACGGCGCGCGGGCCCGGTCGCTGGTCAAGGACTTCCTCACCGAACCGAAGGACCGCGCGATCACGGAGGCGATCAACGTCGCTCATGTCGCGCAGGGGAGGCCAGGTCGAGAAGCCATTGATACCAGGACAGCGAGGCCTGATAAGGCAGGTCACGTTCCAGATCCGAAATGCCCAGACAGCGTTGCTCGTTGCCAGCGCAAAGAGCACGGTGGAACGGAGCAGGTACGTGTTGAAGCTTCATCGCAGCTTGGCGGTCCGTCGTGTGCGTTTGGAGCAAAATCCGCTTGTGTTTCGTTAAAAGCATGCCCGTCGCGGCGGCGATCGAAGAATTGCCGTCGGGTGGGCTGGTGAACCACCATGGTGCACGTGCTTGCGTTCTTCGATGACGAATTCAGGGCTCATTGCGTGGATATATTCGTTCGCGAGAACGGTACCTTGGGCTTTGAAGAATTCCGAAGAGACAGGCGCGGTTTCACGGCAGGGACACCGCCACTCTTGTGTGGACTGCGATGACCTTCCCCAGCACGAAGATTCAGCCGCCCCGCCAGCGCGGGGTCCACGTGAATCGGCCAGTTCTCGACTCGGCGCTGAGTCATTCCCTTCGCACGCAGCGCGTCACGCTCATCAGCGCGCCGGCGGGATTTGGCAAGACGGCGGCCTTGGCACAACAGCTACAACGACTGCCTGTGGGCACCGCGGTCGCATGGGTCTCATTGGACGAAGGCGACGAACTGCCGCGGGTTCTAGAGTGCCTGTTCGCTGCTTTGGAGCCGTTCGACTTGCCGTGGCGCGTCGCGCCCGACGCGCTCGCCACCTCGGCCAGCGGGGGACGCGAAGAGCGGGTGAGGGCCGCTGACGAGCTGATCAACGCCTTGTCATCGACCGCAGCCCCGCGTGGCCTGGTGGTTCTCGATGACCTGCACCGCGTGGTTGATTCTGCATTGTTCGACTTTGTCGATCGCTTGGCAGAACGCTTGCCGGATGCCTGGGGTTTGGTACTTGTGACTCGGCTTGATCCCCCGATTTCACTATCGCGGCTCAGGGCCGCAGGTGAGTTGACCGAAATCCGCCAAGCCGAACTGCGCTTCGATCACCACGACGTCGTACAACTTGGGGCTTCGCTCGACTCGGCCAACCGTCGGGATGCCTTGAGCGATGCTGACGCTGAGTTGCTTCTCACCCGCACCGGGGGATGGGCGGCTGGCCTGAGGCTGGCGCTGATGAGCGCACATCCGCGACATCTCCCGGCCAATAGCAGCGGTATTTCCTGGGGCAGGGTGGGGCACGCAATAGATCGGCATCTTTTTGAGTACCTCGCTGATGAAGTGCTTGGAACGATGCCGATAGACCTTCGCGATTTTCTGGTGCGTTGCTCCATATTGCCGGATCTGAATGTCCGGCGTACCGCCGCAGTCTCTGGCGACCCGTTAGCTGCGCAGCATTTGCTGGAACTCGAGCGCCGCGACTTGTTCGTTTCCGTGTTCGAGGACGGATCAGAACGGACCTTGCGATTGCACGATCTTTTCAGAGACTTTCTTGAGGACCACCTCGTCCGAGAGCGCCCTGATGAACTCGTCGACCTCCTGACGCGTGCGGCGGCGACCGAGGCCGACCCCGTTCGACGGGTAGGCTATCTGGTTCGCGCAAAGGACTGGAAAGCGGCCATCGGCACACTGGTCGAGGAAGGCCCGGAGCTTCTGAGCGTAGGCGCTGTAGATGAGGTGCTGCAGCTGGTTGGCATGTTGCCTACGAGCGTTCAGGAGACCTCGGCTGAAGTGCAGCTGTTGCGCGGTCTCGTCGCGTGGACGCGCTGGGACTGGGTTGCGATGGACACTGCCGTAAGCCGCGCCATGCTCATGTCGCTGAACCCTGAGCAACGGCAACTGGCGCTGAGCTACCGGGGCATCGCGCATTCGAGTCTGGGGCGTCTTGACTCCATGCGAGCCGCGCTCGACGAATTGCACCAGACGAGTCCGCAGGGCTCTGCGGTCCTGATGGCGGGGCTTCTTGACCTGTGGAACGCGTTCAACTCCGGACGTTTCGAAGAGCTGGCACCGTTGTACCAGCGCCAACTCGACGAGCTGGAGCGGACCCGCTCGAGCAGCTTGTGGTACCAATGCGCCCCGATCGCTGCTTACTTCGCGCTGCCAAGAATGCGAGGCTTGCTTCAGCGCTACGTCGATGGCGCGCTAGCGCGGTTGCCGGACGCGCCGACCCCCTTGCGGGCTCATGCCTTGGGACTGCAAGGAGGCCTTCTTGTCTGGGCTGGGCAACCGGACGAAGCACTTGCCGTTCTCACGGAGGCTCAGCGCGATGCGCGTTGGGTAGGTCAGCCACTCATCGTATCGAGCATGGTCTACGGTCAAACGGCGACCGCTCATGCGCTGCGAGGGGAACTTCGGGAAGCTCATGCGGCCTGGAACGTGCATCTTGATCAGAATCGCAAAGCGGGGGACCTGCCGGCGCTCGTTCGGCTGGCCTTCGGCAATCACTACGCTGCCCGCCTCGCGCTGACAGTCAACGCCCCCGACGTAGCGCGCGAACTATTCGCTTCGGTGGAAGACCCGGCACCGCAAGACCGGCGGCCGCAGCTCTTGGCAGTGCGCACGAGCTTGCGCGGCTACCGCGCCTTGCTGGACGGAGATATCGCCGGCGCCATTGCCGGATTTGAGAACGCGTTGGCGAACGGCCCGCAGATCGACTTGTTCGGACTGGTCAGTGAACTCCGGCTGCGACTTGCACTGTGTCTGACGCAAGCCAGGCGATTGCCGGAGGCCGTGCAATTCCTTCGTCCGGCACTCGAGCGTCATCGAGACGATGTCGAAGTTACGCCTGTGCTGCTGGCGGGGTCTCACACGTTGCAGGCCTTGGTCGATACAGAGTGGGGGAAGGCGATTAGTGAAGAGGAACGAGCACTGCTTGTTCAGTGGTCATCTCTATCGCGCTCTTTGCGGGTTTCCGAGCCAGATGCGGACACCCGCGAGCAGAGGTGGGGAGACTCGTTGTCTTTGCGTGAGGCGCAGGTGCTGGAACGCATTGCAGCAGGTGATAGCAATAAGGTGATTGCGCGAATGTTGGACCTGAGCCCTCACACCGTGAAACGCCATGTGGCGAACATCCTGGACAAGCTTGGCGCGACGAGCCGTGGACAGGCAGTGGCTTTGTGGCGCTTGGGGCAAGCGCGGGCCTTCTGAACTCGCGCGCCGCGTGGCGCGTTTTTACGCCGCCCCAGCTTCGCATTGATGATCTATCCCGCACTTCTGCGCCAACCGGGACTCACCAATTCCAGCAATGCCGCTGGTTCCGTCTTCGGCAATGTTGCGGCGTCTGTAGCGCGCCCAAGCGCATCGCCGAGCGCGAGCCCGATCAGGCGATCTGCGAAGCTGATTCGAACTAGCTTCTCGGCTTCTCGCCCCCGTCTGGATGCAGTTGGGCATAACGGTCCATGACGCCATGCAGTGGCGTGCCCGCGATCCACGATGAGCCTTGGCGGTGGCGCTGGAGCAAGAAGGCGCGGAGCTCCGCATCCGAGGCCAATGATTCGCACAGGATCACAACGAAGGGTAGAAGTCCCGACTGCGCGTCGGTACCTGTTGTGATCGGTCCCAGAGCCATGGAAGCGCCGACGGCGATCGCGACGGAGAGTGCCACCAACCCTCCGTGCCATTCGATCCCGGGGGCCATCTCCATGGCCGCCATCCCGGTGTAGTGCATGGCCGAGATCCCAGCGCCCATCACTGCTGAACCCGCGCACAGTCGACGCCAATCCATGGTGGCATCACCTGCAATGAACAGCGCGATGCCTGATGCTGCTACGGCAGCGCCCCAGGACAACGCGGTCATGGCACGAGAGTAGCCGAGCTCAATGGGGAGCGTGAATGCAAGCATGCCGACGAAGTGCATGCACCAGATTCCGGTGCCTAGAGCAACGGACCCGCCAGCCCACCAACCGAACGCGACGGCTTTGTTCTGGTCACGAACCCGCTTGGCAAGGTCCAATCCCACGTAGGAGGCGAACGTGGCAACCAGCAGGCTCAAGGCAACGAGACCGGGCTGGTGGTTCGAGACTAGATATGTCACTTTTGCCCTTTGCACGAGGACGGGTGGCGCGCGGTTGTTCCGCTCAACCCGCTTCGGCAGCGCATCTGGCTGCCTTAGTTCGATGGACTCCGGAATTGATCTGGATCAATCGCGACCTGAAAATGAGTCACTTGAGGGGGCAGGGGCGGTGCTGACGACGCTGATACCCCTTCCAGGCCGCAAACGGGAAGCTTCAAGCGTGTGGCTCTCGCACCATCCGTCGCTATAAGGCGTAAGGCGTGGCCAGCCTTGCCTCACTCATGCAGCTGTCGAGGGCCGTGCTGTCGATTCGCGCACCACCAGCGACGCGTCGACTTCGTGGTGCAACGTCGTGCTCTGCCCGGCGAGGTGGCGCACGAGGTAGGTGCCCGCGCGTGTCCAGACCTCGTCGGTCGGCAAGTGCATGGTCGTCAGGCTGGGGCGGAGGTGCCGGCTCCATTCCAGATCGTCAAAGCCCATCACCGACAGGTCGTGCGGCACGCTCAGGCCGCGCCGCTCGGCTTCGAGCAGTACGCCGTAGGCAATCACGTCGTTGCCGCAGATCAGGGCTGTGGGACGCTGGGGCAGCGTGAGGAACCGGCGTGCCGCCTGGCGTGCGTCGTCGAGGTGGTACGGCACTTCCAGTGACCATTCGGGTCGCAGCGCGAGCCCGTGGTCTCCCAGCGCTCGCACCACGCCGGCCACGCGCGCGGAGGCGCGGTCGTTGTTCGCGGATAACGCCGCGACCATGCCGATCTCACGGTGGCCGAGTTCGATCAGATAGCTGCAGGCCCGCCAAGCCGCCAGCTCGTTGTTGGCGCCGACGCACGCGTAAGGCTTCTCGGGGTGGTACACGCCGACGTTGACGAACGGGATGCGCTGCGTGGCCAGCAGGCGGCGCAGCGGCTCGGTGTGCACGTCGCCGCGCAGGATCAGCCCGTCGACGCCGCGACTGGCCATGTTCTGCGCCTGCGTGAACTCGACCTCGGGGTCGTAGCCGCTGGTCGCCAGCAGCAGCAGGTAGCCCTGCAGCGAGAGATAGCTCTGCAGCGCCTCGATGCCGCGCGCGAACATCGCGTTGTCGACGGTCGGCACGATCGCCCCGATCGTGCGCGTGCGCCGCGACGACAGTGCGCGCGCCGCCGCGTCCGGGATGTAGCCGAGTTCGGCGATCGCCGCATCGATTCGGGCGCGCAGTTCGACGGTCACCGTATCGGGGTTGTTGAGCGCGCGCGAGATGGACGCGGTCGACACGCCGGCATGACGCGCGACTTCGCGAATTCCGATCGACTTGGGCTTCATGATGAAACAGTTTACAGGAAACGATACGATCGCATTTTCATTCGATTTTCAGGGGAAACACCTATGACAACAGCCTCGTTCGACCGTCCAGCCGGTTGACATTTGTCCGCTGACTTCCCAGAATGCTGTAACCGGTTACAGACCAAAGAGCGGTGCGACAACCGCCGGTCAACCACCCCGACTAGGAGACAACGACATGCAACGATCGGTCCGGATTTCGGCACTCGCCCTCGGCGTGATGGCCCTCGGTGCGGTTCACCTCGGCGCCGCGGCGCAGGCCGCCTTCGACTGGAAGAAGCACCAGGGCAAGACGGTGACCTTCCTCGCCAACAACAACCCGGTCGCCAACGCGATCATCAAGTACAAGGCCGACTTCGAGAAGCAGACCGGCATGACGCTGAAGGTCGACTCCTACCAGGAGCAGCAGATGCGCCAGCGCCTGGTCACGGTGATGAACTCGCGCAGCGACGAGGTCGACCTGTTCATGTCGCTGCCCTCGCGCGAGGGCCTGCAGTTCGCCAAGGCCGGCTGGTACGCCGACCTGAACGACCTGGTCAAGAACGCCAGCGCGAAGGACTACGACTTCGCCGACCTGAGCCCCGCGATGGTCAAGGACGCGAGCTACAAAAACCAGCTGCTCGGCATCCCGCTCAACATCGAAGGCCCGGTCGTCTACTACCGGAAGGATCTGTTCCAGAAGTGCGGCGTGACGTTCCCGAAGACGCTCGCCGAGCTGGAGAGCGTGGCCGCGAAGCTGAAGACCTGCGAGCCCGGCGTCACGCCGTTCGTCTCGCGCGGCCTGAAGCCGGCGCTGCCGTTCACCTACAGCGTGTTCCTGCACAACATGGGCGGGCAGTACCTGAAGGGCGGCAAGTCGCAGCTGTGCAGCAAGGAGGGCCAGGCCTCGCTCGATCTGTACGCCAAGCTGCTGAAGGACTACGGCCCGCCGGGCGTCGTGAACTACAGCTTCTATCAAATCTCCGGCCTGTACAAGGAAGGCAAGGCGGCGATGGCGTTCGAGTCGTCGAACGAACTGCGCACCGTGATGGACGGCGGCGCGCGGCTGAAGGACACCGGCATCGCCGTGCTCCCCGCCGGCCCCGGCGGCTCGCACCCGACGGTGATCGGCTGGACGATGTCGGTCTCGAACTTCAGCAAAAACAAGGAAGCCGCCTGGTACTTCCTGCAGTGGGCGACGAGCAAGGCGATGCAGGAGAAGCTCGCGCTCGACGGCATCGCGCCGCCGCGCGCCTCGGTCGCCAACGATGCGGACTACAAGAAGTGGGCCGACGAGCAGCCGGTGCGCAAGGAGTGGGTCGCGGCCGTCAACGAGCTGGGCAAGACCGGCACGTCGGAGGTCGGCTATCCGATCGTCGCGAACCCGGCCTCGCGTGAGTTCGTCGGCCAGGCGGTCAACGAGCTGCTGCTCGGCCAGAAGCCGGTGGCGCAGGCCTGCGCCGACGCCGACAAGCAGCTCGACGCGCTGATCGCTAAAGAGTGAGCGACGCCGTCTGACATGAACGCGTTCGAGTTCCAGGCCGGCCACCGCGTGCTGGTGGTGGGCGGTGCCGGCGACATCGGCGCGGCCATCTCGCAGGCGTTTCTCGACGCCGGCTGCGAGGTCGTCGCGACCGGTGTGGACGACGCCGCGCTCGCGTCGAGCACGCTGAAGGCGCAGCCGCGCCTGCGGCTGGCGCCGCTGGACGTGACGAGCGACGCGCAGGTCGCGGCCTTCGTCGCCGAACTCGGCACGCTGAGCACGCTGGTGAACTGCGCCGGCATCCTGGCACGCTTCAAGGAGTTCGAGGTCGAGACCTTCCAGAAAGTGATCGACGTGAACCTGACCGGCACGTTTCGGCTGTGCACCGCGTGCAAGCCGCTGCTCGCCGCGAACGATGGCGGCGGGGCGATCGTCAACATCGCCTCGATGAACGCTTTTGTCGCGCTGCCATGGATCCCGGCCTACTGCGCGAGCAAGGGTGGCGTCGTGATGCTGACCAAGTCGCTGGCGCTCGCCTGGGCCGCCGACGGCGTGCGCGTCAACGCAGTCGCGCCCGGCTACGTCGAGACGCAGATCAACGCGGCGGGGCGGCAGGACCTGGCCCACTACGAGCGCATCCGCTCGCGCATTCCGCAGGGCCGCTGGGCCCAGCCGGACGACATCGCCGGCAGCGCGGTCTTCCTCGCGTCGAACGCCGCGAACTACATCACCGGCACCGTGCTCGCGGTCGACGGCGGCTTTCTCGCGGGCTGAAGGACGACGCGATGAGTCAATCCATCGGCACCAAGAACGAGCTCGCGTTCCTGTCGCTCCCGGCGGTCGTGTTCACGGTCGCGCTGATCGCGTTCCCGTTCGCCTACACGGTCTGGATGAGCCTGCACGAGTTCAGCTTCGGCGGCACCGCGAAACTGAACTACGGCCACAACTACGTGCAGATGGTCCAGGACGCCGAGTTCTGGAACGGCATGAAGATCACGCTCGCGCTGTACGTGCTGTCGCTGGTGCTGCAACTGGTGCTCGGCACCTACGTCGCGATCCTGCTGCACAGCTCGAAGAAGCTGTCGGGCATCGTGCGCACGCTGATGATCTCGCCGTTCGTGCTGCCGCCAGTCGTGGTCGGCATGATGTGGCTGGTCGTGCTCGACCCGTCGATCGGCGCGGCCAACTACATCCTGACCAGCGTCGGCTTGCCGCGGTCCGACTGGCTCGCCTCGCCGCAGTGGGTGATCCCGACCGTCGCCTTCATCGACACCTGGCAGTGGACGCCGTATGTCGCGCTGATCGTGCTCGGCGGGCTGCAGTCGTTGCCGCCGAATGTCTACGAGGCCGCGCAGATCGACGGCGCGTCACGCTGGAAGACCTTCTGGCGCATCACGCTGCCGCTGCTGATGCCGACGATCGTGACCGCCGCGATCCTGCGCAGCGTCGACCTGCTGCGCTTCTTCGACATCATCTACATCACGACCCAGGGCGGCCCCGGCAACGCCTCGAACACGTTGAACATCTACGGCTTCCGCAAGGGCTTCGAATTCTTCGAGATCGGCTACGCCAGTGCGCTGATGATCACGCTCTCGGCGATCGTGCTCGGCGCGGTCGTCGTGTTGACCCAGGCGCGCAAGCGCGTGGCCTGGTGAGGAGGCGCGCGTGGACGACAAGTGGATCCGCCGCCTGAACCTGCTCCAGATCGCGATCGTCGCGTTCATGATCCTGGCGCCGATCGCCTGGATGGTGCTGGGATCGTTCAAGCCCTCGTCGGAGGTGACGGCGTACCCGCCCAAGCTGTGGTTCGCGCCGACGCTCGACAACTACCGCCAACTCTTCGACACCACGCCGTTCGCGCACTACACCTGGAACAGCGCGGTCATCACGATCGGCTCGACGCTGATCGGCATCGTGCTCGGCGTGCCCGCCTCGTTCGCGGTCTCATGGACGCGCATCACCTGGCCCGCCACCGTGACGCTGCTCGCGCGCATGGCGCCGGGCACGTTGTTCCTGCTGCCGTGGTACGTGATGTTCCGCGAGCTCGGCATGATCGGCAGCTACTGGGCGCTGATCCTCACCCATGCGGTGATCACGATGCCGATCGTGATCTGGGTCCTGCTGCCGTACTTCGACAACATCCCGCGCAGCGTGCTCGAGAGCGCGCAGGTCGATGGTTGCAGCGTGCCGCGCATCCTGTGGCGGATCGCGCTGCCGCTGGTGACGCCCGGGCTGGTCGTCGCGGCGATCCTGTCGTTCGTGTTCTCGTGGAACTACTTCCTGTTCGCGCTGGTGCTGTCGAACGGCGACACCAAGACGCTGATCGCGGCGTCGTTCAATTTCATCGGCGAAGGCGCCGCGAACTGGGGCGCGCTGATGGCAGCCGCCACGCTGATCGCGCTGCCGCCGCTGGTTCTCGCGTTCTTCGTGCAGCGCCGGCTCGTGTCCGGGCTGGCGATGGGTGCGGTCAAGGGTTAAGGAGTTCTCTCATGCAGGCAGCAGTGTTCCACGGCGACAAGAAGGTCACGATCGGCGAGGTCGATCGGCCGGTGGCCGGGCCAGGAGAGGTCTTGCTGAAGGTCAGGCGCACCGCGCTGTGCGGCTCCGACACCAAGCTCTGGATCAAGGGCGCCGAGTTCACCCCCGGCCACGAGATCTTCGGCGTCGTCGAACAGCCGGGCCATGCGATGCACGGCAAGCGCTGCCTGGTCTACATCCCGGTGCACTGCGGGAAGTGCGAGACCTGCCTGTCGGGAGACACGCAGATGTGCATCGTCGAGTCGGTGCTGGTCGGCTGGAACCGGCCGGGCGGCTACGCCGAGTACCTGACCGTGCCCGAGCAGTGCCTGCTCGAGGTGCCCGACGACATCGAGGACGAACTCGCGCCGCTGCTGCTCGACACGATAGGCACGGCCGCGCACGGCGTGCGCTTCGTCAAGCACCTGGTTTCCCCCGAGACCGCCGGACCGGTGCTCGTGACCGGTGCAGGCCCGGTCGGCATGGGCGCGATCGTCGCGCTGCAGAACATGGGGTACACCGATGTGCGTGTCTCTGACCTGAAGGAAGAACGCCTGCAGCTGGCCGAGAAGTTCGGCGCCACGCGCCACCCGGTCGGCTCGCGCGACGTGCGCTTCAAGCTGATCGTCGAGTGCAGCGGGTCGCATGCGGCGCGCTCGCTCGGCATGGAAATCGTGCTGCCGCGCGGCGTGCTGATCCTGATCGGCGAGAGCGACCTGCCGTGGCCGGTGCAGGAGAACAAGGCGATCCGCCGCAAGGACTTCTACATGGTGCGGACCTTCTACTTCCCGAAGAGCGACTTCCCGCTCAACGTCGAACTGCTGCGCAAGGAGAAGGCGCGCTACCGGCAGCTCGTGGATGCGCAGTTCGGCATCGAGCACTTGCCCGAGATGTTCGGCCGCTTCGTCGCGGGCGAGCTGGTCAAGCCGCTGCTGGCGTTCGCTTAGGAGCCCGGTCCATGGCGTCCATCCGCATGCAGGGCCTGGTGAAGAAGTACGGCGACGTGACGGTCGTGCCGGCGCTCGACCTCCAGATCCGCGACCAGGAGTTCGTGGTCTTCGTCGGCCCGTCGGGTTGCGGCAAGTCGACGCTGCTGCGCGTCATCGCCGGGCTGGAGCCGATCGACGCCGGTGACCTCTACATCGGCGACACCCGCGTCAACGACGTGACGCCGTCGAAGCGAGACATCGCGATGGTGTTCCAGGACTATGCGCTGTACCCGCACATGACCGTCTACGACAACATGTCGTTCGGGCTGGAGATGCGCAACACCGCGAAGGACGAGATCGACCGCCGCGTGCAGCGCGCCGCCGGCATGCTGCGGATCGAGCCGTTCCTGCAGCGCAAGCCGAAGGCGTTGTCGGGCGGGCAGCGCCAGCGCGTCGCGATGGGCCGCGCGATGGTGCGCAACCCGAAGGTGTTCCTGTTCGACGAGCCGCTGTCCAACCTAGACGCCAAGCTGCGCGGCGAGGTCCGCACCGAGATCAAGGCGCTGTCGCAGCAGCTGAAGACGACGATGGTGTTCGTCACCCACGACCAGGTCGAGGCGATGACGATGGCCGACCGCATCGTCGTGCTCAAGGCCGGCGTGGTGCAGCAGTTCGGCACGCCGGAAGAGGTCTACAAGACGCCTGCGAACCAGTTCGTCGCCGGCTTCATCGGCTCGCCGACGATGAACTTCTTCGACGCAACCGTGACCGAAGACGGTCTGCGCCTCACCGACGGCGCGATGTTCGCGCTGCCGGCCTCGCGCCGCGCGGTGTTGGGCCGCGCGCCGAATGCGTCGGTAGTCCTCGGCGTGCGCCCCGAGCACATGCATGTGCTGCCCGCGGGGGAAGCAGGCCTGGCCGTGAAGGTCAGCGTCGTCGAGCCGCTGGGCTCCGACACGCTGCTGTACTTCGATCGCGAAGGCACCCGCTTCGTCGCGCGTGTCTCGCCCGAGATCTCGGTGAAGGCCGGCGACACCGTCACGCTGGGCTTCACGATGGACCGCACGCACCTGTTCGACAAACGGGACGGCAGCGCGCTTCGCTGACAAGCATGTTCGACCTGCAGCATCCTCCGCGCCCGGCACTGATCTGTCTCGGCCTCTCGGCTTTCGACGTGACCTGGGAGGTCGAGGCGCTGCCGTCGGGGGGCGGCAAGACCCGCGCGCTCGATCTTCGCGAAGGTGGTGGCGGCATGGCCGCGAACGCCGCGGTCGCGGCGGCGACGCTGGGCGCGCAGGTACAGTTCTGGGGCCGCGCGGGGCAGGACAGCGCAGGCCGTGCAATGCACGACGCGCTTGCCGCGCGTGGCGTCGAGGTGAGCGGGTTCCGGCTGTTCGACGGCGCGCGCTCGTCGGTCTCGGGGATCATCGTCGATGCACAGGGCGAGCGCGCGATCGTCAACTTCCGCGGCGCCGGCTTGCCGGGCGACCCGGGCTGGCTGCCGCTGGACCGTGTTGCGCAGGCCGACGCCGTGCTTGCAGACCCGCGCTGGCCCGAAGGCGCGTTGGCAATGTTCGGCGCCGCGCGCGCCGCCGGCGTGCCGACCGTGCTCGACGGCGACGTGGCCGACGCCGAGGTGTTCGATGCGCTGCTGCCGTTGGTCGACTGCGCGGTGTTTTCCGAACCCGGCCTCGCCGGCTACGCGACGCAGACCGGCGATGTCGAAGCGCGCTTGCGATTCGCCCGCTCGCGCGGCTGCACGCTCGCGGCGGTGACGCTCGGCGAGCGTGGCGTCGTGTGGACCGACGCGACCGGCACGCACCGCCTGCCGGCGCTCGCCGTCGACGCGGTCGACACGACCGGCGCCGGCGACGTGTTCCACGGTGCCTTCGCGTTCGCGCTCGGCGCGCACGTGTCGGTGCGCGAGGCCTTCGAGTTTTCTTCGGTGGTGGCGGCACTCAAGTGCCTGCATGCGGGAGGGCGCGAAGGCGTGCCCGACCTGGCCACCGCCATGTCCTCTCTTCAACGAATCAAGGAGTCCGCCGCATGAGCGCCAATCTTCGTCTCGGCAAGCAATGGGGGCTGCGCCGCATGGCGACACCCGAAGGTCACTTCACGATGGTGGCGCTCGACCAGCGCCCGCCGATCGCCAACCTGATCGCAGCCAAACGCGGCATCGCGCCGGCCGACGTGAAGTACCAGGACATGATCGACGTCAAGCGCGTCATCGTCGACGCGGTCGGCCGCCACGCCAGCGCGGTGCTCTTCGATCCGAACTACGCGTTCCCGGCCGCACTCGACCTGCTGCCTGCGCACACCGGCCTCGTCGTCACCCTGGAGGACCACCGCTTCAACGACACGCCGGGCGGGCGCCTGTCGCACTCGATCGCCAATTGGAGCGTCGAGAAAATCAAACGTGCCGGCGGCGACGGGGTGAAGGTACTCGCTTGGTATCGACCCGACGCCGAGCCGGACGTGCTGGCACACCAGCAGGCTTACGTCGAAGCGATCGGCCGGGAGTGCGCGCAACACGACATCCCGTACGTGTTCGAGCTGCTGGTCTACCCGTTCCCCAAGAGCGCGAAGCACACGACCGATTACGTCGAATCGCCCGAGAAGATGCCCGAACTGGTGCTCGACAGCGTGCGCGAATTCGCGCAGCCAAAGTACGGCATCGACCTGTTCAAATTGGAGAGCCCTCTGCCTGGCGCGACGCTCCCCGCGCGCGACGGCGGCGCTGCACATTTGAAAGCGCAAGGCTATTTCGACGCGATGGGCGAGATTTGCGAGAAGGCCGGCATCCCGTGGGTGATGCTGTCGGCGGGGGTCACTCCGAGGCAGTTCGTGAGGGTGATGGAGTACGCGTACGCTGCCGGCGCTCACGGCTTCCTGGCCGGCCGCGCCGTCTGGCTCGAGGCGATGCAGCATTTCCCGGACCTCGACAAATGCGCCGCCCAACTTCGTCAGCAAGGCGGTGAAACGCTCGCGGAGCTCGAAGAGCTGACCAAGCGAGCCGGTCACACTTGGCACCCCGACTACAGCGCGTTCGCGAATGTGCAGGCCGAAGGAGAACTCTGTGCGGCCTACGCCTAACCCGCGATCACAGTGCAATAACCGCTGAACCCCTGTCGAGCCACGTGAGAACGGCTTGAGCCGGGATTGTTCGGATGGCTTGGGATTCCTCGGGACCCGGAGAACGGAAAAAGTCCTAGAGCGTTGATTCTCTAGGACTTTCTCGCTTGCCGGGACGTTGCGGGACGTTGCGGGACCCTGCGACATGACCCGATGGTGGAGAGGAGGAGGCTCTCCACCACTTTACTTCAGTCGGCTGATTCCGCAGTAATTTCACTGCCGTGCCCATCCATCGAAGCACGAAATGGATCACCTTTATGGATCACCAAAGCGCACTGTAGCCTGCCAAGGTTCGGCACACAAACTGCGTGTGGCGGTGCGCACACGTTCGAGATTCCCAGCAGCGAAGCTTCTAGCGGGACTCTGATCGACTACGAAACCCAGGGGCATTTCATCAAGGGACCTGGGAAAGAGCGGTTCCGTGGACGCCCAGCCGCAGCCGCGGTTGCCCTAGAACTGCTTGATGGAGTGCAGCCCCAAGGAACTGTCGTAGCGCAGGTCCTCGAAAGCAATCGGACCCTCATAGTCCGGGTCGTCGAGAAAGACTTTGCTCCCGACGCGCCAGAACCGTGCAAAATTCTCTACATCAGTTGCAACTTCGATCACATCCGGGTCGATCCGGCCCTCGAGAAGCTGTCGGACCTCGCGAACGTTGATTCTGCTCACATCGCCGGGCCTCACATTCATCATGAGCGCGATTTTGATTTCCGGTCCAGTGTTCATCGGGAGATTTCCTTTAGAAGGTGAGGTGAGTGGGGCATTTTTGGTAACGGCGGCGCGAGCATGTTCGATGAGTAGGCCCATCGCGACGAGTTCTGCCCCGGCGCCGAGGAAGCCAGGTGTCGGAGTCCGCCGTTTTCGCAAAATCTGACCCCGGCCTTTGGCATTCAAGAGTGATTGCGGATGATTGGGTTCGGGCCGTAATCGTTGTCTCCGGCCTGACTATCGAAGAGTGCGAAGATGAACAAGGTCAAGTCGCCGATCAGAGGCACGAATCCGATCCACACCCACCAGCCACTTCGCCCGATGTCGTGCAATCGCCTCACCGAGACGCCGATCAGGGGAGCCAGGGTCAGGACGACGTAGGTGCCACTCCACCATCCCAGGCCCAAGCTCGCATTGAAATGTCCGGTGATCAGGTCGATGACCACTCCGAGCGTCAGCGTGACAACGTAGAAAAGTACGAAGTACCAATACTCGCTGCGGCTCGCCCTCCCTTCGAGGACAAGATATTTTTTCAGGGCTCTGAAGTACCAGTGCATGAAACCTCCTGTGTGCTGGGGCAATGACGCGGATCAACGCGCGGACGCGCCCGTGCCCTTGGTGCCGGCGGCCGCCGGAGCGTCGAGCCTGACCTCCTGCCACATCGGCTCGTACGGTCCTTCGCGCAGCGTCAGGAGATTTCGCCGGACGCAGTCGCGCAGCGTCGCAACAGCGCGGCCGTAAGCACCGCCCGGCGTGAAGGGGCGCGCCATCAGCGCATTCGGCACACCCAGGAACGGGAGCTTGAAGCCGTCGATGTTCTCGTAGTTGCGGGTCGAGATCAGGTAGGGCTCCTGCACCCTGGCGTCGTAGGGGACGAGGTGCAGGCCGTCGCTGCGCCTGAGCGCCTGCATAGGGCCGCTGGGCCACCCACTGGTGCTCAGGAGGGCTGCGACATCCCCGCGCTTCAGTCTAGCCAGACCCTCCTCGTCGTTGGACACATCGACGAACTGCATGCCGAGCGACTGCGCGCGGTTGAGCTCGCGGGCCAGTGCGCGCGCCGAGCCGACGACGGCCACCGGCAAGCCCCTGAGCTCGCCGAACGAACTGACCATCACCACCTTGCTGCTTGTGACCTTCTCCAGCAGCTTCTCGAGCCGGCCCGTGCGCGGCAACTCATAGCCGCCGTTGCGCGCGACGACATGCAGCAGGTTGACGTTCATCGGCATGACGGTCTGCAGCGTGGCAATGCTCGCGTCGCTGTCCTGCATCGTCGCGAAGGTGTCGACCTGCACGAAGCCGAGGTCGGCCTTGTTGGCGGCCAGCGCCGTCAGGTTCTGCAGTCCGCCTTCGGTCTCGATCTCGACCAACGGAACGGTGGCACCGCAAACGCTGCGAATGTCCGCGAACACCTTCGAGAAGCCCTTGCCGGGCTTCCCGGTGGCGATGCGCAGTTGCACCAGCGAGGTCTGCGTGTTGGCGGTGGATTGCGCAGCAAGAGGCATGCAGGCGCCGAAGGCGAGTGCAATGGCGAGTACGGAGGTAGCGTGGCGGGAGGAGAAGATGTTCATGTCGGTTTCCTTGGTTGAGTGGGCGACGCGGTTCAGAGGCAGTTGGTGGTGCAAGCGATGGTCTTCACGCGATGAACGCTCTCGCCGACCCACCCTTGGGCCGTGACGGCGATCAGCCAGAACAAGATCAGCAGGCCCGAGCCGATCCAGCGGAAGCGTTTCCAGAAATTCATGTCGTTCTCCTGTGGTTCACGGGCGGACGGCCACCTGCAGATCGAGCGCCTCCATCCGTTGCCAGTGGGTTGGATCGGCTTGCAGGCGGGTGGGCGCGTCGACGCTGCACATCTGGACATCGAGCTCGGCAAAGACCGCGTTGAAGCGCTCCTGCACGCTGCGCAGCGCGGTGTCCGCAAGAAGGTCCTGCATCAGGCCTTCGGCCGCGTCGGGATCGAGCGCGGACGTGGCCTCCTCGATCGCCAGGGCGATGCGCCACTCGCTTTCCTTGCGTTCAATCGTCGAGCGGAACTCGCCCAGCGCGAGTTCGGCGTTGGTCAGGCGTCGCAGGTTCATGTCCTGGAACTGTTGCAGCCGTTCCAATGCGCGCTGTTGCTGTTCGAGCACATGCGCGGGGTCCTCGTGCCGACGCGAAGCGATCATCTGGCTGATCGATTCGATCTGGCCACCCACCTTCACCAGGGCGCGACGGAAGGCCTTCAGCCGGTCGGCGCGACGCAGCAACTCGTTCTGCAACTGCTCGATCGGGTTGCGGCGCGCTTCCGCCTTGCGGGCGATCAGCAGCCGGTTCTCCAACTTCTGGGTGACCAACGGCAGTGCGTGGACGATGGCCAGGGCCAGTGCGAGCAGCGCTCCCAGCACGAGCAGCCCGGCGCCGCCGGCTGCAGCGAGCCAAACCACGGGGGCGAACGCTGCCAATCCCAGCACGGCGCCGACCACGAGCAGGCCGCGCAGCCAGGTCACCTGGCGAGGCAGGGGTCGAGTGGAGTGAGCGACGGGGTTCGCGGCATTCATGTGGTCTCCTGGTGAAGTGAGTGGTCTGGTGTCTGTTCCGGGCAAGGCTCCGCCCGGGCTGCCTCGCGGGCAGCTTGTCTTGCGGATGTCGGAGTGGGGCGCTCAGTCGCCGCAGCGACTGGCGGGATCGTTCGTCATGGCGGCGGATCGGCGGCCTGCTTCACTGCGGCCAGCGTATCGGCGCTGATCCAGGCGCTCGATGCACGGTAGGTGGGCGCAATCGCTTCGCGCCAGCGCGACAGCTCCTGCGCGGTGGGCGTGAGCACGACCACGCGACCGCTGGCCGCGATGCGGCGCAAGGCCTCGGTGTTCTCGTCTTCGGCGATCCGGTTCCCGTAGATGGTGGCGTCGCGCAGCGCACCTTCGAGCGTCGTGCGGATGTCCACCGGCAGCCCCAGCCAGAAGCGCTGATTGACGATCACCGCGTAGCCCAGGTAGCCGTGATTCGTCACGGTCAGGTGCGTCTGCACGTCGTGCAGGCGCTGGGTGTAGATGTTGCTGGGCGTGTTCTCCTGGCCGTCCAGCTCACCGGTTCGCAGCGCCTCGCGAACGTCGATCAGCGGCGACACCGAACTGCTGGCTTCGAGCACTTTCATCTGCGCGACCAGCGCGCGCGAGGCCTGGACGCGGAACCGCAGGCCCTTGGCAGCGGCCGGGTTGATCAGTGGCTTGTTGGCGGTGAAGACCTTGAAGCCGTTCTCCCAGTACGCCAACCCGAGGAACCCGCTCTTCTCGAGCTTGCCGAGCATCGCCGCGCCGACCGGCCCTTGCGTGACCGCGCGCAGGGCGGCCCGGTCCTTGAACAGGAAGGGCAGGTCGAAGACTTCCATGTCGCCCCCGCCCACGCCGGCGAGCTTGGAGAGCGAAGGCGCCAGCATCTGCACGGCGCCGCGGCGCAATGCATCGATCTCCTCGCGGTCCTTGTACAAGTGGCTGTTGGCGTGGATCTCGACGTGCACTCGGCCGGCCGTTCGGGACTCCGCCAGTTCCTTGAAGCGCTGGGCCGCCTTGCCCTTGGGCGTATCGGTCTTCACGACGTGGCTGAACTCGATCAGGATCGGCGCGGCTGCCTGCGCAGGTGCCAGCGGTGCAGCCACGACCACACCGCCAATCACTAGGCACACTGCGCGGCGGAGGGTGGTGAACGGACGGTCAGCGTGGTGCATGGATGCCTTTCGATGGTTGCCAGTCTAGGCAAAGGCGGTTCGGCGCCAAGTGTGGCGACCCACACCTGTGGAAATCCGAATGTCGGCCGACGACAAACGTGCGCGAAACATGCCATGCGCTTGATAGAGTCCCCGCATGCACCGCCAGACGAACCCGGGTGAGCTCGCCGACACCGCTCACCAGCGCGTCGGGCGCGGCCTGTTGCAGCGCGGCCTGTGGCTGTTGCCGCTGGCGCTGTGTCTTGTGTTCATGGTGATCGTCGGGCTCTGGGCCGCCGCGAACGAAGCAAGGGATCGACGGCTGCTGCTGAAGCAGTTGCAGACCGACGCGACCAGCCTGCAGGTGCAGATGGAGTCGCGGCTTGACCTGGAGCGTGCCCGCCTGCGCGATGTGGCGCTGCGCCTTTCAGGCTCGCGCGAGCCCGGCTCCGCTCCGCTGAAGGCGCTTCCCGAGGTGATCGCCGGCTTCGACCGGCTCTGGAACCGCCTGGTATGGCTGGATGCCGATCTTCGCGTCCTGGCGCTCGCCGAACGAGGGGCCGGAGTGCCAGCCGGGCCGCGAACGGACGCCTTGCGTCTCCAGGGCCACGGCCAGGCCGACCATCTCCAGCAGCCCGTTCCTGCAGTGGCGGGCGTGCGCGAGGGGCAGGTGCTGGCGCGCTACGACCTGACCGACTTGCTGGGCAGCACCGATCTGGCTTGGCTCAGCGGGCGCTACCAGGTGACCTTCGTGTCCGAACTCGGTGAAGTCATCGCGACAACCGCGCGCACCGATCGGTTGCCGCAGGGCGCGCCTATCGAATGGCCGCTGCGGTCCTTTCGGGATGCGACGCTGCGCCTCGCGGCCTACGAAGCACCCCAGCCCTGGTACCGAGGCGGCGGCACGCTGGCAATGCTTGCGGGCCTGCTCGGTCTGGGCATCGCCGCCTCGCTGCTGCTGCGCAGGGAGGTGCGGCAGGTGCAGCACGCGGAGGCCACTGCACGCACCGAATCCGCCTGGCGCCGCTCGATGCAGGATTCGGCATTGGTGGGCCTGCGCGCGCGCGACAAGGACGGCCGCATCCTGTATGTCAACAAGACCCTGTGTGACATGGTCGGTTACAGCCCGGAAGAATTGGTCGGGCTTGCGCCTCCGCTGCCCTTCTGGCCGCCGGAAGGGGTGGAGGCGTTGATGGCGAGCAACTTGACCACGCTCGCCGGCGCCGCGCCAACGCTCGGCTACGAGACCCGCTGGCGTCACCGGGACGGACACGCCGTGGACGTGGTGATCTTCGAGTCTCGCCTGGTCGACAGCGAGGGGCAGCACATCGGTTGGATGGGTTCGATCGTCGACATCGGTGAGCGCAAGCGGCTGGAGGAACTTGATCGCCGGCACACCGATGTCCTGGCGCAACACGCGCGACTCAACGACGTCGGGTTGATCGCGTCGCAACTTGCGCACGAGCTGAATCAGCCGTTGGCCGCGCTGGCCGGGTACAGCACCGGCCTTAAGCTGGCACTACAAAAGATCGCCGTGGTCGACGACGATGTGCTGGTCGCGGTCGATGCGCTGCAGCGCAATGCGCACAAGGCAGGTGACATTGTCAACTGGATCCGCCGACAGGGTGCGCGCGCGCAACCGGTGCGAGAGGGCTGCGACCTGAACGCGCTGGTCGATGACGTGCTGCAGACGCGGCGTCGCGTGTCGCCCCTGGTGCACACTGCCGTGCGGCTGGACCTCACCGATGCGCTGCCGATAGTGCCGGTCGACCGCGTCGGGATCGAACAGGTTTTGACTAACCTGTTGCGCAACGCCGGCGACGCGATGGTCGACAGTCCCGCGACGCACTCGATCGAACTGCGCACGAGGCTGGTCCCGGCCGGCCCTCATCAACCCCTAAAGGTGAAGATCACGGTGTGCGACACCGGCCCGGGGCTACAGGGGCGCAGCCTGGACGAGCTCTGCGCCGCGTTCTTCAGCACCAAGCGCGACGGCATGGGGCTTGGCTTGGGCATCTGCCGCTCGATCATCGAGCAGCACGGCGGCGAGTTCGTTGCCACGGAGCGCCCCGAGGGCGGGGCCTGTTTTTCGTTCAGCCTCCCGATAGCTGCAGCAGCGCACGAAATGGAGTGCCAATGAATCCGACAATCTTCGTGGTCGACGACGAGCCCGACGTGCGCCACGCGGTCGCGTTCGCGCTCAGGCAACTCGGTCATACCGTCACCACCTTCGCCGACGGTCCGGGCGCGCTGGCTGCGGTCGATGCCTCGCTTGCCGACTTGCGCGCGATCTTCGTCCTGGACGTGCGCATGGAACCGCTGTCAGGCCCGGCGCTGCACGACGCGCTGATCGCACGCGGCCTGCGGCAGCGCACGCCAGTGCTGTTCTTAAGTGGACAGGGCGACATCCCGGCGGTTGTGGCCGCGATGAGCAAGGGGGCGTTGGACTTCATCGAGAAGCCGCACATCGAAAAGCTGGTGGAAAAGGTGGCGTCGGCCGTCGCGACCGAAGCAGAATGGTTTGGTGCATCCCGGCGCGCGGCATTCCAAGTAGCGCTTTGGGACAGCCTGTCGCCCCAGCAACGGCGCGTGGCGTTGCGCGTTGCCGATGGCAAGCTCAACAAGGTGATCGCGCACGAGTTGCGTGTCAGCGGCCGAATGGTCGAGGAGCACCGACGCAGGGTCTATGACAAGCTCGGTGTCGATTCGGCCGCGGGTCTGGCCACGACGTTGACTGAGATGAGGGGAGGGGGCTTGGTTTTGGACGACGCTTAGTCGTGCCATGATTCCGCCTCGCGGAATGATCGCTGCGGCTCGTCAGACCTTAGCGATGGCCCCTCTGCTACCCATTGCTTTCCCGGAGGCGCAAAGCGTATGTCAGCGACATCATTCACGCGGCACAAGGCCCGCTAACTGTTGCTCCAGATTTCCACGTGGCAAGCGACATGTTGTCGCCGCGAATTCCGATGCTTCCCTGACGGGCTAGTCTGGCAATGAATAGGTTACCTTGCTGCCATTGATCACGAACACGCCGTTGCCTTGCAACTCCGCGAGCAGCTTAGCGACCTCGCCTTCCTCGAGTTTCGGGTGGAAGAGTGCGCTGACGCTGGTGCCCAAGGTCTTGATGGACGCAGGCCGCTGCACGCTGCGCCTGACTAGGTAGGCAAGGATGACGGAGAGCTTGTCGTCTGCCGGCGCGGTCCCAGAAGTCCGGACGATCGGGATGTCGCTGACTTCGGCCCATCGGCTAGCGTGAATGCCCTTGCCCCTGAGATGCTCGATGAGGGGGTCGTAGCCCTTGTAGACCGCGATCACATGGAAGTAGGCGTCGGGCTCGGACAGCGCGAGTCGCCCGAGGTAGTAGGCGATGTGGAAGTCGAGGGCGTTGCGGCCGGCCGCGGAAACGCGGATGTACTCCGCCCGGGTGCCGAGTGCCTGCAGTGCGGTGGCCACATCGATGTCGATGCGTGCCTGGTTCGGGCCGATGAACAGCAGGGTCTTGAAGTGATCGTCCCTCAGCGATGCGACGATCTCGGGCTGGACACTCTCGTAGTCGATCAGGACGTAATTTGTCTTGATGGGGCCTCCGATGGCTGGGGCAGATCGAAGCCCTCAGCATAGGGCAGCCGTCCCGATGCCCACCGCCCCGAATCACCGGTTACTCTCCGCATCCCATGATTGAAGCCGTTCTCCTTTGCCTGGTCGTCGGCGTCAGCGACGGCGACACCCTCAAGGCCCGTTGTGGCGATTCGCCTGCCGTCCCGGTTCGACTGTCGGAGATCGACGCGCCCGAGAAGGCGCAGCCCTTCGGGCGACGCAGCCGGGAGCAGTTGGCGGCCCTGTGCTCCGGCCAGCAGGCCGAGGTTAGGCCGTCGTCCCGCGACCGCTACGGGCGGACGGTGGCGCGCGTCTTCTGTGCCGGGACGGATGCCAACGCGGCGATGGTCCGCGCCGGCATGGCATGGGCGTACACCCGCTACCTGACCGACCCGCAGATCCGGGTGTCAACACCGGACTACTTTTCCCCATTTCCGCCGGAGTAAATTTCCCCACCCTGTAGCGGTTCCGGTGCTCAGCCGGACGTTGGTGCAGCGGCCACCTTTCGGGGTCGGCCCGGGCCGCGCTTGATCTCCGGTGGGGCGCCGTTCTGCAGCGCCGAGCGGTTGCGCAGATGTTCCGGCAACAAGTTCGCGTGCTCACGCAGCCGGTACGAGTTGCCCTCGATGGGGATCACCACCGCGTGGTGCAGCAGCCGGTCCAGCAGCGCGGTGGCGACCACCGAGTCGCCGAAGATCTCGGCCCACTCGCCGAAGCCGCGGTTGCTGGTCATGATCATTGCGCAGCGCTCATAGCAGGCGTTGACGAGCTGGAAGAACAGATTGCCCCCACCCGAGCCCACCGGCAGGTAGCCGATCTCGTCGACGATCAAGACGCTGTGACGCGCCAGGTAGCGTACCCGCTCGCTCAGGCGCCCCTCTCGTTCGGCGCGCCGCATCGAGTCCACCATCTCCGCCAGCGTGGCCATGTAGACGCTCTTGCCGGCGCGCACCGCCTCCACGCCGAGGGCGATCGCCAGATGGCTCTTGCCGGTACCAGGTGGCCCGAGCAGATGCACGCACTGATGCCGCGTCACGAAGTCCAGCTCGGCCAGCGCCAGCACCCGGTTGCGGTCCAGGCTCGGCTGGAAGCTGAAGTCATAGCCCGACAGCGTCTTGACGGTCGGCAGCCGTGCCGTCTGCAACGCCATCTTGATGCGCCGGCTCTCCCGCGTCGTGTACTCCTCGCCCAGCAGCGACTCGATCGCCTCCAGCGCGCTGACCTCGCCCTGCTCGATGCGCGACAGCGTCATCTGCAACGCCTCCAGCGCGCGCGGCATCTTCAGGCCGACCAGGTGCCGTCGGATGCGGTCGGTGGTGTCGCCGCTCATCGCGCTGCTCCCGTGGTGGCACGCGATGCCGCGCCGAGCCGTTCAGCCACCGCCGCGTAGATCTCCAACCCTCGACGGGCCACGCTGTGACCGGGCGGCTGCACGGACACCGACCTCTAGACCTCGGGCGTCGCGTTCGAGCGCCGCGGCTGTCGATGCCCCGGCAGCAGCGAGCGTTGACGCCGCCCGTGCAGCAGCGCGTGCACCGCCACCAGCCGATGGCCGTCGTGGATGCGAACGCAGTCGGCGGTCGTCTCGACCTCCAGCACGCGCTTGACGGTGCCGTCGGGCACGCTGTAGAGGTTGCCACCTACCGAGACCATGCCCTCGTGGCTGACGCGACGCTCGGTGCGCAGCACGGCGTCGAAGCGGCCCACCGGCAGCGCCTTCAGGCTGGCGCGCTCAGTCGCGAAGTGCTCGGCCACGACGCGCCCGGTGCTGCCGTGCAGGCGGGCGTTGGCCACCGTGTCGAGCCAGACACGCAGCTGGCGGTTCAGGTCCTCCAGGTTCGCGAAGCTTCTGGCCAGGAAGAAGTTGGCCCGCACGTAGCGGAACGGGCGCTCGATCTTGCCCTTGGTCTTGGCGCGGTAGGCCTTGCAGGCGCGCGGCTTGAAGCCGTAGTGCGCACCGAGCCCGATCAGCTTGGCGTTGTAGACGATGCCGGTGTCGTCGCCCGCCTCGCCGAGGACGGCCGTCTTCATGCGGTCGTACAGGATCTCGTGCGGCGTGCCGCCGAAGTGCTCGAAGGCGAGCATGTGGCAGCGCAGCACGGTGGCCAGGTCCTGGTGCAGCACGTACTGCGCCCACAGGTAGCGGCTGTGGCCGAGCACGATCGCAAAGAGCCAGACGCGGTGCTGCACGCCGGGCTGCTCGGTGAACTCGACCATGAAGTGCGCGAAGTCGACCTGCGCCTGACGGCCTGCGGGGGTCTCGAAGCGGACCTCGAAGGGCGCGACCACGGGAGGCCGAACCGCGCGCAGGAAGTCGTTGAGCTGGGTGACGCCGCCGGCGTAGCCGCGCTCGTGCACTTCGCGCAGCAGCCGTACGCCGCTGAGCTCGGGCCAGGCGGCCACGCGCTCGCGCAAGTAGCTCTCGTAGGGACCGAGCAGCGTCGGCCGCGGCGTGCGCGCCGCGTACTTGGGTACGACCAGACCGCGCTCGATCACCTTGCGAACAGTCTTGCGGTCGTGGCCGGTCCGCTCGGCGATCGCCGACACCGACAAGCCCTGTTGATGCAATTCCAGAATCATCATCCATTCCTTCAGATTGACCACCCACCCTCCGCATGTCGCCGCTCAAGGACGACGATGCTCGGGGCCAGGCGCCGAGCGCAGCCGGGCCTCGGCCCGGCTGCGCTCAAAGATCAAACTGGGGAATATTCAACCGGCGGAAATGGGGAGTATTCGTCCGGCGGCGACACCGGGCGATGGAGATCGTGGCGCGACGCGAGCGCATCGGTCTGTGGACGGACGCCGATCCGGTGCCGCCCTGCACCTGGCGCCAGAGCGGCGGGAAGGGCGCGGAATCCCGCGCCAGTTCCCCCTGACTCGGGTCAGCCTTTGGCTTCGGTCGACGAGGCGCGCCGGGAGTCCAACACCGCGGCGGCCTGGGTCTTGCTCAAGCCACGCAGGGCTGCGATCGCGGCCAGGTGCGCGGCTCGCGGCCGGGCGCTGCCCGCTTCCCAGTTGTAGACCGACTGCCCTGAGGCGCCGACGAGCACGCCGACTGCCTCCGCCGACAGGCCCAGTCGCTGACGCTGCTTGGCCAGGCCCTTTGAGCTGAAGCGCAGTTTCTTCTCTGCACTGTCGTTCTCCGGGGGCTGCGGGTTCGAGCCAGCCTTCAGCACTCGCTTCAGTTCCTGCTCGAGAGTCTGGGCACGGCGCTTGAGGGCGGCGATCTCCGTTCGATACGTTCCGACCGCCTTCTTCAGGCTGTCGATTTCAGCGCGAATCTCCTTGCGGGCGATTCGGGCAATTTCGGATTTGAGGACTGACGCGATGTCGGGCATACGTCGAATTGTGCCGCGCGGCTCGTGAAAGCTCAACTTTGGATCGATATTCGCGCCTCTAGAATGTCGCGTCCCGCGTTTTGCGGGCGATCAAGTTCACCTCCGAGGATTCCCGATTCCCATGGCAACTGCAAAGAAGACGACGACCAAGACACCGGCCAAGAAGGCCGCAACGAAAGTGGCAGCGAAGACTGTCGCCTCGAGGAAGGTCGCCAAGGCCGCCGTGCCGGCCAAGGCCATCACCGAACTGAAGCCGATCAAGACCGCGTTCAACCGCACCAGCCTGATCGCCCACCTGGCACAGACCGCCGCGGTCGAACCCAAGGCCGTCAAGGCCGTCGTCGCGGCGCTGGAAGCGACGATGCTGGCATCGGTGCACAAGAAAGGTCTGGGCACCTTCACGTTGCCTGGCCTGCTTAAGGTAAACGTGATCAACGTGCCGGCGAAGAAGAAGCGCACCGGTCTCGATCCGTTCACGAAGGTCGAGCGTGTCTTCGCGGCCAAGCCAGCTACCGTGAAGATCAAGACGCGCGCCCTGAAGAAGCTCAAGGACGCTGCGCTCTAAGAGAGCGACCCTGCGCCAGCGTGCCAGCAGCGCTGGTGTGCGGCCAGCTTGCGAAGCCTGATGGGTTCGGCGCTTCGGTCTACCGAACCTACGCGCGCGACGGAAAACGTCTTGCCAGTATTCTTGTGCAGTGCGGCGAACGCAACGTACGTCGAAACCGCGCCGGAAAAGAACGTGTGATTAGCCGGTTGACAACGAGCTCCTGAGCTCGACGTGGTGCGCGACCGAAGCGGTCGTACGCACGTTGCTGAACGGAAGCGACGGCACCATTCATGGCCAGCGACGTGACCTGTCCCCTAAGGCCTCCGGTAGGCCTACAGTCCATTGCAGGATAGGCTGGTGAGAGTGGGGTGCTTTGGCCACTTCGCCCATCCACCACTCATTGGAGCCTAGATGCCCACGTTTCGAGCCATTCCTCGAAGGTCAAGGCGTCCGTCGTCATTGTGGTGATTGGTGATCCAGACCGGGAAGACTCAGCCCTGGCTTGGCCACGCGCTGCAAAACGTCTGGCGATTGCTCAAGATAGGCGGCCAGAAACGGCGAACTGTGCGCCCAGCGCCGGCTCTTCGTAGGCGACAACGAACAAGAAGAAGCCGGCCCACGCAACCGCGCCGCACTTTAGGACCGTGACGTTCCCGAGCAGGAGGCCCTGGCCGACGGTCAACGCCGTCACCGCGGCGTACATCGGATTGCGGACGTAGCGATAAAACCCAGTGACGACTAAGCGCTGGGGAGGCATCACGGGCGCCGGTGTGCCGAGGGCCTGCAATGCGAAGCGAGCGAACGAATCGAGCACTCGGCATGGGTTCCGTCGCGCGCGCTCATGATTCAGGTGTCCGAATACCTCTCGACTGCGGTCGATGGGCTGCCGGCGCTGTCGCATGACGTGGCAATGGACACCGCGCCGCCTGCGCTTCGAGGCTCACATCTTGGGAAAGCGCGGCACTCGGGCCGTCCCGGCAGCGGATGTCACCTTCGCGAACGTGTTGAAGACATTCCGCGTCGCGGGGAGGGTGACCGGCGCGCGCCGACAACGCACGGTCAACGAATGCGCTCGACTCGCAGACGAATCCACGCGCCTACCCCTCACAGGAGACCCCTCGGCCGATTGGTTGCTCGTTCGAGACCTCTTCCAAGGCGCTACTTGCGAGCGTCTTCAGGCCATCGCGGGCGATGCCAAATACCTGCGACTGCTGCACCGGGGCGCGACCCTTCGCGCCTCACTAGGAGAACTATGGAGGCAGCAGGGCTCGTACGCCGGCGCAGTCCGTGCGGTCAGCGATGCGCTCGTGCAGGAGCACTTCGCCACCGCCCAGAGAGACCAGCGGGGCATCCATCTGATGACTATTCATAAGTCAAAGGGCAAGGAGTTCGACGAAGTCATCGTCTACGACGGCGCATTTCACCGCCTCCTCAAAGACCCAGCCGATGGACCCCGTGTCGCGCAAGAGCGCCTCGCTCTGCGGGTCGCAGTTACCCGCGCGATCCAGCGCGCGACCATTCTCACGCCTGAGAACAGCCGCTGCGGCTTTTTGTAAGTAGGGCGTCGTTCGCGCGAAGCGAGCGGCTGAAACGGGTCGGTAGCGCCAGTTCGGTCGACACAATCGCGGACCTGCCGCGGGAATCGGACGTCCATTAGCTCCACTCAACCGTATTGCCCGGACCGAGCGCGACAATTGAACTAGCGCGCCGTCTTTATCGGCGCTCTGTTCCACGCCACTATCAGGAGAAGAACCATGGGTTCCAACATGTATATCCAATCGGTCCCGGTTTTCAAGCAAATGCTTAACGCAGTGAAGAGCGTACTGGCAAAGACTGAAGCGCATGCTTCCGCCCATGCCATCGAGCCCGATGCTTACCTTCAATCGCGGCTGTTCACGCGAAGTGCACTTTGCTCAGATCTCCTTGATCAGGGATTCGGCAATCCGTACGCTGGGAGCCAAGACCTGACGCGCATGGTCGGCCTGCTCAATGTCGACGTGCTGAAGATGAACACCAGCTAAAGCGCCATCCCGGCGTTCGAGGCGGCGTTGTCGCTGGGCTCGCGCATGGACCTGCTCGGCCTGGCCAGCGAAATCCGCCTGCGCCTGGCCTGGTGCCTGTCTCGGCACAAGCGTCTTCGCGACGCTGCAGTTCACCTGCGGCCCGTGTTCGACCGCCACGGCCAGAGTGACGACGTGACGCCGGTTCTGCTGGCAGGCACCCGCACCTTACGCGACCTGTCCGAGACGGATTGGGGCCAGGCCATCACGGTCGAGATTGTTACCGTACCAATGTTGTCGCAGTGCGTCAGCAGTCATTGCGAGACTGATTTCGACCGGCTCCGAAAGGCCGAGCCGAGAGGCCTTATGCCGGTCAACTTTGCGATGGAAGAATGCCTTGCGAACGAGGCGGCAAACGGAAGCAGGGGTCATCACATGCTCAGCGCCGGAAGGGCCAATCGGGCCCTTCCAGCCCTTTTGGGTGAAGGCCCTAGGGCAGGGTCGTCACACGACGGTCGCCTCGAATCCCTTTGATAGGGGGTCAAAGCCCACCGCCTTTCCGATACATTCCCTTGAGCATGGGGTCGCTATGGACGTTCGCGTTCGGAATCGACCCTCTAAAAAGGGCAACTCGGGCAATGGGTGTTCAGGATCGGGATTGGTACTGGGAAGAAAGGCCGGAGGATGGTCGCGCTTCGACGCTGGGGGACCGGTTCGACGCGTTCCGCCAGTCTAGGCGCCGTCCATCATCATTCCATCCAGTTGCGATCTTCCTGGCCGCGGTGATCGGCTCAGCTGGGGCATGGATCACCGTGCACGCTTACCTCGAATGGCGCACCCGAGTGGCGCTCGAAGAGGTCATGCGAGCTGGCAATGACGCAATACAACGCGTGCAACAGCAGCTCCAACAGCAGCAGCGCGAGTCTGCAGCGCGAGAACAGGTGCGCCGTGAACAATTCGCCTCGCAGGAAGCCAGCAAACTCTGGGCTGCCCGTATGAGGCAGGAAGCAGAGGAGGCGGCACGAAAGGGGGACCTCGCGGAAGTCGCCCGGAAGGAGCGCGCTTGGGCGAGGTTCTATCGGAAGCCACCTTCTTGCAAAGAGACGGTGTCAATCGAATGCGCGAATGGATTTATTCGTGCGAAGCGCGAGTTCGACGAGCGATTCGCGCGCGGCGAGCTCTAGATTCTCAAAAGAAATACCAGTTAGGCGCGATGTGAGGGGGTTCGCGTGCGCTTCCTTCAAGACTCTCTCCCGCTGCGCGGTGCCAATGCGTCTCGTCCGGTTCGAGTCGCTACTGATCCGGCGGCATGGGCGATTTCGTTGTTCCTGTCGCCAATGATCGGCGCGACCGTTTGAGACTGATTGCAGCCGGTCGACCATGAACGTCGAATGTCAGCTCCCATTTAGAGCTGACGTAGGTCGCGTCTAACCGCGAATGGCAGGTCCACTTCGGAAGCCGACGATGGATGTATGGGCAGCCGACTGGCCGCTTGGTCTGACCGCGGACCAACGCTCTCGACCGGTCAGCGACATTCGGCCTCCTGATCTCGTCACCACAGAGCCGCCACAAGGACTCAGGCGAGATTGCAGTTGCCCCTGCGGTGCAACCGCCTGCTGCACACTGCAATGGACAGGACGCGAGCCCCGATGCGTCCATCGGCCCCCGTCGACCAAGTGCGTCACACTCTGCCCAGCCCGGGTGTGACCTGCTGCACCGAACCACCACCATGATCGACATCGACGCATCAACGACTCCACCTGCCACCGACGCAACCTGGTGCGCGCAGCGCATTCGCAGCGAGAGTCGTCCGTGAAGCCAGCTCTGCTGCTGGAGCGCGAGCGTCAGCTGGCGGCGATGCAGGCCCTGTTGGGGGCGGCGGCGGAGCGCGGTGCGGTGGCGCTGGTGACGGGCGAGGCCGGCATGGGCAAGAGCAGCCTGCTTCGTGCCGTCGCCGCGGCACACGGCGTCCGCGGCGGCACCGTCTGGTGGGGCGCTTGCGATGCGCTGCAGACGCCGCTCCCGCTGGCCCCGCTGATGGACATCGCGCGGGAACAGCGACCGCGCTTCGCCCAGAGGCTGGACGGCCCGCGGCCGGCGCTGTTCGAGGCCGTGCTCGACGAGTTGCGCCACGCCGCACCCGCGCTGCTGGTGGTGGTGGAGGATGCGCACTGGGCCGACGACGCGACGCTCGACCTGCTGAAGTATCTGGGCCGCCGCATCGAGCGCACGCGCGCGGTGTTGGCCATCAGCTACCGCGACGACGAGGTCACGCTCAGCCACCCGCTGCGCCGTGTGCTGGGCGAACTGCCGACGGCGGTGCGCGCGAACGTGCCGGTGCCGCGCCTGAGCGCGGCCGGCGTCGGCGAACTGGCGCGCCGGCTCGGCGCCGAAGCACACGAAGCCGCCGGCGTCTACCGCGCCAGCGGCGGCAACGCTTTCTTCGCCACCGAGTTGCTGCGCGAAGGCGGATGGTGCGGGTCGGCGGTGCCGCCCACCGTGCAGGACGTGGTGCTGGCCCGCGTGGCGGCGCTGCCCACACCGGTGCAGGAGCTTCTGCATGCAGTTGCCGTGATACCCGGCCGGGCCGAGCGCTGGCTGATCGACTCCCTGGTTGACCCCGACCCGCAGCGGCTCGACGCTGCGCTGGCCAGCGGACTGCTGGCGATGGATGGACCCTGGCTCGCCTACCGGCACGAGCTGGCCCGCGTGGCGGTGGAGTCGGCACTGTCACCGGCCCTGTATCAGGCCTGGCATGCCCGCGCGCTGATGGCCCTGTCGGCGGTAGCGCCGCCGCCCGCCGCCGCGCGACTGGTGCACCACGCCGTGCAGGTGCAGGAAGTGGCGGCGATCAGCCGCCACGCCCCGGTCGCCGCTGCTGAGGCCCGTGCGCGCAATGCCCTGCGCGAGTTCGGCGCCCACTGGCGCGTGGCGGTGCGGCAGGGACGGCCGCGCGACGAGGAGGAGCGCTGCGCTTGGCTGGAAGGCTACGCGCTGGCCTGTTCGGTCAACGTGTGGCTGGACGAAGGGTTGGACACGATGCAGAGGCTGGAGCGCCTGTACCGTGCGCGCGGAATCCACGCCCGTGCTGCGTTGATGCGGGCCAACCAGTGTGGACCGCTGGTCGGCCTGCTGCGCCATCAGGACGCGCGCGATGCTTGCCGCGACGCACTGGCCCTCGTCGAGGGACTGCCCGAAGGGCCTGAGGTCGCGCAGGTCTGGGCTCAGGCCTCGTCGCAATTCATGCTAGACCGCGACTTCGCCGACAGCGTGGCCTGGGGCCAACGTGCGATCGCGCTCGCCGAGCGGCTCGGCGACCAGGCGGCGCTGGAGCGTGCGCTGACCGCCACCGGTGCCGCGCTGTTGTTCATCGAGTTCGGAGCCGGGCGGCGCATGCTGTTGGACTTGGCCGAACGCCGGCGCGCCCGCGGCGACCGCATGGCCGTCGCGGCGAGCCTCAGCATGCTGGGCTCCGGTCTGGGCGAGCTCATGCGCCTGACCGAAGCCGAGACCTGCCTGCGCGAGTCCAGCGAGCTGCTGGAGTCGGTGGATGCGGTCAGCCAATACGCCCGCGCCTGGCGCGCCCTAGTGCTGGTGGCACTGGGCCGTTGGGACGAGGCCAGTGCCGAGGCGCTGTACGTGCTGCCGCGCGCAGGCGTTGACGAGATGTCCATACTGATGGCCCAGATTGCGCTGGCGCGGTTGCGCTTGCGCCGCGGCGACCCGGGCGCCGACGAGGCCATCGCCACCGCCCGCCGCCTGGCCGAGCCCAGCGGCACGTTGCAGCGGCTTGCTCCCAGTGCGTCCGTGCGCGCCGAGGGTGCTTTCGCGCGCGGCGAGACCGCCGAGCTTGTCGCGGCGGTGCACAGCGCGCTGCCCCTGGCGCGCGCCAAAGGCCACCCCTGGTTCGTGGGCGAGCTGTCGTACTGGCTGTGGCGCGCCGGCGCTGCAGCGCCGGCCGAGGAGGGATGCGCCGAGCCGTACGCGCTCCAGATGTCCGGCCGATGGCGCGATGCCGCCGACGCCTGGGCCGCGCTGAGCTGCCCCTACGAGCAGGCACGCGCGCTGGCCGAGGGCGACATCGACGCCCAGCGTCAGGCGCTGGTGATCGCCGAACGCCTGAACGCGGCGCCACTGGCCGAGCGCTTGCGCCGAGCGTTACAGCGCGTCGGGGTGCGTGGCCTGCCGCGCGGGCCGCGCGCCGCCACAAAGGCTCACCCGGCCGGGCTCACCGCCGCCGAGCAGCGCGTGTTGGCGCTGATGGCCGAGGGCCTGCGCAACGCCGACATCGCCGGGCGGCTGCACCGTTCAGTGCGCACCATCGATCACCAGGTGGCCGCGGTGCTGACGAAGCTTGGCGCAGCCAGCCGCACCGAAGCGGTTGAGCGCGCCCGGCACGCGGGCTGGCTGGACGCCAAAGGGATACCGTCGTAGGCACAACAAGTTAGGCAGTCGGTCGGCGCAATTTGGGCATTGGCGCCGATGTGGGCAGCGGTTCAGATCCGCATCCTTGAGGACATGGCAGCACGTCGCTGTCACCAATGAAGGAGAAGGATCCATGCCCCGCTATCTCGTCGAACGCAGCTTCCCTCAGGGCCTCGCCATTCCCATCAACGCCGACGGACGCAAGGCGATGGATGGGGTAATTGCCTGCAACTCCGATAGCGGTGTGACGTGGGTGCACAGCTACGTGAACCCCGAGCACACGCAGACCTTTTGCATCTACGACGCGGCGAACCCCGAGGCGATACGCAGGGTGGGCGAGCGCAACGGGCTGCCGGTGGGCCGCATCACGCAGGTCAACGTGCTCGACCCCTACGCCTACGGCGCCTGAGCCGCCACCCGCAGCCACAGAGGGGACTCCCATGACGCAGTCCCCCCGCCGACGCCGCCAGCCGGCATTCGCCGCAACGCTGGCGTTGAGCATCACCTCCATGTTGGCCGGCCTGCTGGCCACCCCGCTGCCCGCCGCCGCGCACGGCGACGAGATGCGGCTGGCACCGGCCGTGCAGGCCAGGCTTGCCGAGGCGCGTCGCGCCACCGCGCGATTCCACCACTTCGCTGCGGCGCTCGCTGCCGGCTACGGTCCGCAGCCCGTCATCGACCTGCAGGGCCAGGCCTGCATCGCGCAGCCCGGCGAGGGCGCCATGGGCATTCACTTCGCCAATGGCGGGCTGTTCAACACGCTGCTGGACGAGCGCACGCCCCAAGCGATGATCTACGAACCGCAGGCCGACGGCAGCCTGCGCCTCGTGGGCGTGGAGTACCTGGTGTTCAAGGCGGCCTGGGACGGCGCGCTCGCCGCCAATCCGGGACTGCCGGCGCGCCCGATGCTGTTTGGCCGCGACTACCACTTGGTGGGTGAGCCCAACCGCTACGGCTTGCCGGCGTTCTACGCGCTGCATGCCTGGCTGTGGCAACCCAATCCCCACGGACTGTTCGCTGACTGGAACCCGAACGTCAGCTGTCCCTGAATGTGCGTCAGCGTCCGGTCCTTCGTCCATTGCCCAAGGAACCCGACATTGTCCTCACCCTGCTGCCTTCGATCGCGCTCGCACTCTGCGCCGAAACCGCTCTTTCCCATGAGCGCATCGTCAACGAACGCGACATCCCCGGCGCATCGAAGCTGAACGCCGATCAGCTGCGCGCCGCCGCACGCCAGTCCAACAAGGTGCTGAAGGACCTCGGCGCCGACATCCGGTGGGTCCAGATCGCTGACGGACTTTCCCTGGTTCCGAGGGACTTCATTTGGTCCCGTCAATCGTGTTCTGACCAAATAGAGTCGTAAACAGCGAGCCAGCATTCATGCAGCTTGGCTGCGTTGTGATTTGTTGACACGTTTCCGAGAAATCGTAAACAACTACGGCCAAGGTCAGCAAGGATTGTTCGAAGTCGCCAAATGGAGTCGAAAACGACTTTTTGGTTGGTCCGACTGTCGGGTTCTGCTGGTCGCGTATGCGTGCAATCGACCCATAGCGGTCTGACGCCTCGCTCTGAAGCTGCCTGTCGGCTGAGCCCGGGCGGGTTAAATTGGGCATTTCCACAGCGGTCGTTGGCGGACTCAAACAATCGGCCGGAGTTGACGGTTGTAAGCGTCCGCAATCCGATACGAGAGAGCGGCAACCTAGAGCGGCAGGCCTGCTCCGTCGCCCCATCGACGGGGCTCGCCTTGCCCCGGCGACGCGGGCGGATGGCAGCCGCCCGACAATCGATCCAATTCACGAATAAGTGTTGAGCGGATCGCGCACGCGATCCGCTCTCGCTCTGCCGCTACGTTCTGCTGCCCGCTAAAAGCGGCGGCGCACTCTCCGAGTGCCCACCCGGAGGGAGGGAATGCAGTCCGCTTGTGCATCAAGGGTGCCGGGCGATTCGACCACGTGGCGGGTTTTCATCCGGTATTTTCAGCCGATGGGCGCCTGCATGGCGGGCACAATCCGCGCAGGAAACCCATAGGCAGAGGCTTAGCCGTAGCATGTACCAACGCCTGCGTAATTGGGATCGCCCCACGCGATGGCTCGTCATCGGCAACTTCTTCGTGGCTGTCCTCTTGAGTTCCATCGCTGGGATCGCGATCTACTCCAGCAAGCGCGCTCATGCGGAAAAGGCTCAGGACTCAGCAGAGTCAATGACAAACGGCCTGCGCCAAATGCTGGCCTCAGAGATTCGCCAGGTCGACATGGCTCTCCTGAGCGCGCGTTCGGCATACGTGCGCCGGAAAAACGAAGCGGAGACTGAGGCCGTCCTCTCAGACCAACTGGCACTCCTGCCCTGGGCGGACAGTCTTCGGATCACGGACGCCAGCGGCATTGTTCGCTACGGCCCAGGGGTCTCGGGGCCGACCGTTGATCTCAGCGACAGAGCATTCTTCAATGCGGCGAAAGGTGCGGTCAAGGACGAACTGATTTTCTCCGAACCACTAAAGGCAAGGATCAGCAAGAAGTGGGTTGTTGCCGTTGCGCGTCGCCTTCAAAAGAGTGATGGAAGTTTCGATGGTGTTGTCTATTCCAACGTCGCGACTGATGCGTTTCGGCAGCGCTTTGCCGAAGTGGACGTAGGGCATTACGGTGCGATCTCTTTGCGTACCGCGAGCCGTCAACTTGTATCGCGCCACGCCCCAGGCATTTCAGAACCGCCCGCTATCGGCTCGGCGACTGTGTCGAGCGAACTCGAACGTGCCTTGACGCGAAACGCGCGTACCGGCTTCTACGTCTCTGCTACGGCGCTGGACGGAGTCGAGCGTATGACTGCCTACCAGGCAGTCGATGACTATCCGTTCATTGTCCTCGTCGGTCTGTCCACTGCCGACTACTTCGAAGCTTGGCGCCAGGAGGCTTACCGGATCGGTGTGCTACTCGTGTTGTCCTTTGCTACCTTGTTCGGAGCATCGCAGTTGGTGCTCCGCTCCCAACGACGTGAACGCGAAAGCTTGCAACTCCTCATGGGCGAGGGCCTACGCAATCGCGCACTTCTCAGAGCGGCGAGTGACGGCGTGCAGGTGCTGGATAGGCGAGGCCAGGTGAAGGAAGCAAGCGAATCGCTCGCCCGTATGCTCGGACGGGATCGGAACGACTTGGTAGGGCAGCACGTTAGTGCCTGGGACGTTCGCTTCTCCGCGGACCACATCAATGGGTGGCTAATGTCGCTTCCGAATGGGGAGCCACAACGCTTCACTTCTGAATACCGCCGAAATGACGGATCGCTGCTAGACGTGGAGGTGCGGGCCGCGGTAGCAAACATTGACGGTCTTGACTATGTTTATTGCTCTGTCCGAGACATCTCAGAGCTCAAAAGAGCGCGTGCTGCCGAAGTTCAAGCCACTGAGCGTTTGAACGAAGCCATTGAGGCACTACCAGCAGGGTTCGAACTCTACGATGCCAATGACAAGATTGTGCTTGTAAATAGCACCATGAAGCGGATGTACCCCGCGGTGGCCGACCTGTTTGAACAGAAGATAAGTTTTACAGAGCTTGTGCGCTCGAACTGGGAGCGCGGCAGCCTCGTCGTGCCGAATGGAGACATTGAGCGTTGGATTGCGGACCGCCAAATGCAGCGGCGTACGGGCGGCGCGCCTATCGTGCACCAGCTGAAAGGTGGCGACTGGGTGCGTACCTATGAACGTCGCACACGCGATGGCGGTCTTGTAGGTGTGAGGATCGACGTCACCGAGCTCATGGAGCGCGACAGAGAGTTGGAAAGAGTCAACACTGAGCTCGACGCGGCAAACGCGGAACTGCGCAGACAAACCGAAATCGATCCCCTCACTGGAATTGCAAACCGCCGGCGATTTGAGCGTGAGCTAGTCGAGGCTTGCGCGTCCGGCGAGCCTATGGCGCTACTAATCTTCGACATCGACTACTTCAAACGCTTTAACGATCATCACGGACACCCGGCCGGCGACGCCTGCCTGCGGCGCGTCGCCGCGGTGTTGACGGCTTCCCTACGTGGTTCCTCGGACCTCGCTGCACGCCTCGGTGGAGAAGAGTTCACGGTGCTGCTGCCCGGGGAAGGCGCCGAAGGTGGCTGCGTAGTGGCGCAGCGCTGTACCGAGCTGCTGGCCGAGGCAGAAATTGCTCACGGCGACTCGCCGATCGGCCCGCGGGTGACGTTTAGCGTAGGTATCGCCGTGGGTCGGAGTGGCATGCCAACGGTGCTTATGGAGAACGCCGACGCCGCGCTGTACAGAGCAAAGCATGACGGGCGAGACCGATGGCACTTGCATGCTTCGGAATGACGGTTGCGACACAGCGATGTCGGCTTTCCGGCGATCGGGGGAGGCGCCACAACTCCGGCTTAGGGGCGGACTCGGGTTTCGCCGAACGTCAGCTCTGCTGCCGACCCAGTTGAACGACTGCTATACGGTTGACCGATCGAGGCTGCGTTAGGCAGCCCGCGACCCAAACCGGCCGGACGCGCTGCTCCAAAGCGGTCGGCCGGCAGGCCATCGCTCTTGCGGTCTCACCACCATGAAGCGGACGTTCGTGGTCTCACTCACCCGGCCAGGAGCAGTCACACGAAGGATCCACGGAAACCTGACATTCGATGCTTTAGCGGCAAAGGGGTCTGTCGAGTGCTGCGTGGATACTGACCGGCGGGATCACCCGTGGCATCAGCCAGTATCCCGAACGCATCCGGCCTAGCGTTGGCGGCCTGTTGTTTCTAGTTGGCTCCTCGGGAACTAATCGGTCGAGTGCGTACGTTTCGAATTGGACTGGATGTGTTCGTCGTGGCTTCGCTGCTCGGCGGCTTGGCGACGACGCCGATCTTGCTGGTCGCAGCAAGGGCTACAAGACACGTTCCGCGTAGCGTGCGACGAACTTGGCATCGGACACGTTCGGACTCGGCCCTACACACGCAAGATCAATGGCGAGGTAAAGCGCCCCGCGCAGACCGGCCGGCGCGACAGCCCAGCCCAGCGCCAGGCCGCATTGCAGCCCTTCATTCATTGACGGCTATAACTGGTGCCGCCCACACTCCGCGCTCAACTACCAGCAGCCCATGAGCCGGATCGCGGGATCGCGGGTGTGAACGACCTCTTGAGACTCGAGAGCTAGGCACACCTGGGTGCGCAACTCACGGATCCGGGAACGGGCCTTGATGCTCTCACGGAGCGGCCATCGTGTCTAGGACGACATCGGCGCCGATTCTGAACTTGTATTTGGCGTCAGGTTGCCGCTGCCACGGTTGCCAGCCATGCCGCCCAACTTGCCATTGCTGTCACGTCGCAGCGGCATGATGCGTCCGGCCCTACCTCGCCCAGCACCACGACGGGCCCCCACTATTGGCGAACTTAAAGAACTGCGGTAAATCGAAAATGCCGCCGACGGCAAAGGGCCTGATCAACGAACTGCGACGTTTCCTAGGGGGTTCGTCAAACCAGTCGCCGATGAGAGGTAACGACGGTAGCCATGTATGACTGCGCTCGTGCCCGGTTAACACGGCGCTTCATCTCCTCGATCTCGTCGGTCAGGGTCCGGCCGTAGGCCGCCTCTACCAGCAGCGTGCTCAGTTCTAGGCACGCGATCAAGATGGCGACGACCGCCCAGCCCGCCTTCGCCCACGGATGGGCTTCGAGGAACTGGTGCAGTGCCTCTAGTCGCTTGAGCGGGCCGGCGTCCTGCATCGCTGACGCGCTCGTCATCGCCGCCAGTGCCTGTTCGCCGTCGGCCTTCATCCGCGCATATGCGTCGCGCTCGCGTTCGTAGTCGCCGCGCAGGACGTCGGCGCGTTCCTTCTTGGCCCAGTAGACATTGCCGGTCCCCGATCCACGCACCGACTTGCAGGTGTTGTCGGCCTCGCAAAGCGCCTTGTCGTCGGCCTTCGACCACGAAACCTGCGCGGCCTTCATCACGGTTTGCTGCCGCTGCAGTTAGCCCCCGTGGTCCTGCTTCGCTTCCGCCAGCGCCGTCGTCGCGAGGGTCTCCTGGATCTCGAGACGGTAGAAGTTCAGGTCCAGCGCGGCCGGCCCGCCGACGGCCAGGAAGGTGCCGGTCACCGCGCGCGCCAGCGCGACGAACCAGCGTTCGGGCGCCAGCTGGATCAGGCGTTCCAGCGTGAAGGCGATGGTCGCGCAAAACGTCGCCACCAGGGCGCAGGTCAGCGTGTCGAGATGGAAGACCGCCGAGGCGGCCGACCAGGCGCATGACCACCACATGCTTACCGGCAGTAGGATGGCCAGCGCATAGGAGCTCGTGCGCCGCCGGGAGGCCGGGCACTGGCGCGCCGATTCCTCGCGGTCCACGCCTGTCAGGAGCCACAACACCACGGCCATCATGCCGGCACTCCATCGCCGAAGCCATCGGCCGCCATGCGCGCACCTTCCAGAAAGCCGGCACGCAACTTCAGCTCGACCGACCGGAATAGGCCGCCGCCTATGTCCACCAGCCCGCGCTCTTCGAGCGCGTCCTGGCGCAGCGCGACCACCTGCGCGCGGCGTTGCGCCAGCGACCGGGCGTGAGTCGGGCTGAAGGCCCTGTGAGCGCTGACGAGGCGGTCGATGCGCCGCAACTCCTCGTCCGCGATGGTCGGCCAACGGCTCGCAGCGCATGATAGTTTCACTTCGCGCTGGCGGCCAGGCGCATTCATGTTGCGCATCCATATACCGCTCGAAGATTCGGCTGGCACCTGTCAACGCGCGGTCTTCGAGCAGGCTGACCTGACTACTGTCGATTGCTGCAGCGAGGACTCGAAGCGCTTTCCGTTGGAAGCGAGGCGAGTTCATGGGCGAGTTGCCGAGAATATCGGTATCGGCCGCTGCAGGCACCGAAGGCTGGAGGACGACCTGACGGCGACGTGACGGGTGTGGGGCTAATTCCGGCGTGCCACGGAACATTTTCACCGATGAGATCATTCGCCGATGAAACCTTCTCTTGTTCGCAAGCCTGCTCGGCCAGTCCGTTGGCTTTGTGCGGTACCGATTCTGTTGATCGCGCTCGTCACCACTTCCATGCCCAGTTAAGCCACCGAGGAGCCGGCCTATCAAACCGTGCGCGATCTCGCGGGCATCGAGGTGCGGCAGTACGCCCCGTACACGGTGGCCGAAGTCACCGTGTACGGCCCGGCTGACGACGCGGGCAAACAAGCTTTCCCGATTCTGGCCGGCTACATCTTCGGCAAGAACAAGGGCGATCGAAAACTCGCGATGACGGCACCCGTGATGCAGGCGGCCGAGCCGGTCAAGCTGGAGATGACAGCGCCGGTCACCCAGACCGCTGCGGGTGGGGAGTTCCTGGTGCGGTTCGTGTTGCCGAAGGGCGTGACCGCGGCGACCGCGCCGGAGCCGACGGATGCGCGCGTAACACTTCGCGACGTTGCGCCCGCCGAGGTGGCGGTCATCCGCTACTCGGGCTTCTGGTCGCAGTCGAACTACCACGAACACCTGGCGAAGTTGCAGGCCGCTCTGCGCGCTGCCGATCTGGCATGGACAGGTGAGCCGGTCTACGCGCGCTACGACGCGCCATTCACGCCCTGGTTCATGCGGCGCAACGAGATCTGGTTGCGCGTTTCCACCCGACCCTGATCGGCCGAAGCCGCGCCCATCGCGTGGCGACGGATCGCAGCCGCTCAGTCGTCGTTTGCGGTTGCCGCCCAGGTGCCCTTGCGACGTTGCTCGACCGCGCTGGTCTGCGTGTCGATCCTGAACAAGTGCAGCCAGCCGTTGCCCACGAGCTGGCGCACGATCTCGTGGCCGGCGATCACGGTCTCGATGGCCGCGCGCGGCGCTTCGATGAACACGCTCAGCCGCAGCGGCGTGTGCCGCAGCGTGCGGCCGTCGTGCAGCGACTGCATCGGCAGCCCGATGCGCAGGTCGCCGCCATTGCCCTCGAACACGCCCACGCGGCCGCCGACGACGTTGTGCAGCGTCTTGTTGCCGCTGCCGTACCGAAGGTTGTCCACGGTTGACGCGTGGTACTGCATGTTGATCCAGTGCGTGACCACCATGGGCGCGGTCATGATCAGCGTCAGCACGCTCACGTCGGGGTCGAGCCGGTGGTCGTAGTCGTGCAGGAAGCTGCGGCCGGCGAGGTCGAGGTGACGCGTTCGCGCACGCGGCGCGACGATGAAAGCGGCGTTGTCTGCGAGACCCCACTCCGGCCGCACCTGCGCCCAGTCGTTGGCGCGTTGGAGGACCGCCTGCTTCAATGCAGCGTCATTGCACGCAATCGATCCCAGCCCCAGGCTTTCTGCCCGCTCGGCGCGTGCACTCGCGCCAGCGGCGTCGAGCCAGCCGCGCAGTTGTGCCAGTTCGGCCCGCAGCGCGGCCGGCACGGTGTCGCAGTCGTACAGCAGCACTTCGTCGGTGGTGGTGTTGTGCAGTGCCGGCAGGAAGTGGGTGGCGGCGGGCACTTCGACTCCCAGTTCCCGCAGGTGTTCGCGCACAGCTGGCATGTTGAGCAGGTCTGCCATCACGCGGGCGTTGACCTCACCGGTCTGGCCGCCGCAGGCGCCGCAGTCCAGGCCCGCGGCGTGCGGGTTGTTGGCGCTGCTGCTTCCATGCCCGACCAGCAACACCAGCGGCGCGAAGCCGTTCAGCAGGCCCATGGCACCGAGGATGCCGCGCGCCATCGCGGCGGCGGCGGCCGGGTCGTCAGTGGCTAGCGGCAGGCAGGGGCGCAGCGCGGCGGCGGTCGTCGCGGGCAGTCCGGTGTCTTCCCATCGCGCCGGGGTCGCACTCGAAGGCAGGCTCTGGGCCAGCAGCTTGGCGCCATAGAGCAGGCCCATGCTCTCGACGAAGCTGAAGGCCGAAGCCGGTGCGGCGCGGAACTCGGCCCAGCGCTGGCGCCATTGCAGCGCATCGCGCCGTTGCTCGGCGAGCACCTGACCCAGTCCGCCGCCCTCTTCGCTGACGCGATGCGCCGGCGCGAGCAACCCCGGCAGCTGTGGCCGTTCGAGCGCGCTGCCCAACGGTGAATAGGCGATCGACAGGCCGAAGAAGCCGGCGAAGCCGCGCGTCTGCACCGCCGGGCTCGTGCGCTCCAGTGCGCGCCGGAAGACCTCGGAGCGCACGTCGATGCAGAACAGCGCCTGCACCGCGGGCGGGGTGGGCGCCGCGGCGGGCAGCGCGCGGCCGAGCTGCTCGATCAGTGGTTGCTGGTAGGCGATCTCTGCCGCGTTCTGCAGCAACCAGTCGGTGCGCTGCACCTGGGCCAGCGCCTGCGCTGCGGCGTCGGCGGTGGCCCAGCGCGCAGCCCAACCGGGTTCGATCGTGCCGGGTGGCGAATCCTCGAACAGCAACCACTCCCAGGTCAGGCGGATCGCCAACAGGTGCTCGATCGTGTCGTCGTCGGCGCCGCGCAGCCGCGCTTGCCAGCGCAGGTACGCGCACCACGCCGCCCAGCCGCCGATGGCCATCAGCACGGCGCTGAGGTAAGCGTCGCGACCCTCTTCGGGGATCGCCATGGCGTCCAGCGCGGCAGCAATCACGTCCGGAGGCGCGCTTGGCAGCGCGGCGAGTCGGGTGCGCAGCGCGGCGCGCCCCTGGCGCCAGCGCAGGCCGTGGTCTGCGTCCAGCTGCAGGCGCCAGCTGCCGTACAGGCCGTTCGACGTGTCCATCGCCCAGGTCGCCTGGTGGCGGTCGAAGAAGGCGGCGCAGTGCTGGCTGATCTGGTGGGTCACGAGTTCGGGCCAGCGCAGGCCGGGGCGCGGCGGCGCGCCGCGGTCGCGCAGGTCGGTCACCAGCGGCAGGCGCGCCAGCGGCGCGCCGGGGCACTTTAGCGCCGCGACCAGTTCATCCACGCGCATCTGAATGTTTGCGGCGCCTGCGTCGGCGTTTGCATCGAGTTCGCGCACCGCCGCCGCCTGCAGGTGCCCGCGTTGCAGGTGGCCTGCGGCCCATTGCGCGCGGTACCACTCGCGCGGCATCGTCAGACGCGTGGCTGTCAGGGTGCCGAGTGTCGCCGCCGCATCGGCGATCGGCTGGCCGACCCAGCCCCAGTAAGGATTGACAGCGATGAACTGGTCCAGTGGCCAGGTCGGTGCGATGCGCGCGGTGGCCGTGTGGATGTGCGCGGCCAGGCGTTGGGCCTGCACCAGCGGGGCGTCGACAGGGGCATTCATGCGCGGGCTCCGAAAGTGACGACAGGGGTGCTGGTGTCAGCAATCGGCCACGGCGCAGCCGTCGCGGCCGGCGCCGGAGGCGGCCACAGGCCGAAGACGATGCGATTGAACTGCTCTTCGATGAACAGCCCGCCGTAGAACCAGGGGTACAGGCGGCGCGCCAGCGTGCCGTGCGGCGCGATGCCGATGAGCGACTGCAGAACGAACAGCGCGCCGAAGGCCACCGCCACGATCATCCACAGGGCCGGCTTCGGCGCGGCCGATGCCACCGCGTACGGCAGCACCCATGCACCGACCGCCGCGTGCAGGCAGTAGTAGGCCAGTGCCACGCCGAACGCCCCCGCCGCCGGCGCCGGCAGCCACAGGCCGCCCAGCCGCAGCGCATGCGCATGCACCAGCGGCACCAGCGCCATGGCGACGATGCCGGCCAGCACCCAGAGGGCGGGCGAGGGCGCCGGCCCCGGCACCACCGTCCCCACAACGGTACCCGCGGCGATCGTCATGCCTGCACCAATCAGTGCGCCCAGCGCCAGCGCCAGCGGACCGGGGGGCGCTGCACGGGGCGCGAGCTGCACGAGGGTTGCGCGCCGCACCGCGCCGCCGGCAGCGAGGAAGGCGTGCGCCTTGTACAGCGAGTGCGCCACGAGGTGCAGCAGCGCCATGTCCCACACGCCCAGGCCGCACTCCATCAGCATGAAGCCCATCTGCGCGCACGTCGACCAGGCGAGCATCACCTTGATGCTGATGCGCGTGGTCATCACCAGCGCCGCCAGCACCGCGGTGGCGGTGCCGGCCACCACCAGCAGCCACTGGGCCGCGGGCACTTCGCCCACCAGCGGCGCGAAGCGCAGCAGCACGAAACCGCCGAGGTTGACGATGCCCGCGTGCAGCAGCGCCGAGACCGGCGTCGGTGCCTCCATCACCTGGATCAGCCACCCGTGGAACGGCAGTTGCGCGCACTTGAGCAACGCGGCGCAGGCGATGAGCAGTACCGCCGCCTGTGCCGCCAGCGTCAACTGCGGGGCGGAGACGGCCTGCTGCGCGATGGCGTCGATTTGCAACGTGCCGAAGGCGCCGAACAACAGGCCGGTCGCGGCCAGCATGCACAGGTCGGCAGCGCGGCCGACGATGAACTTCTTGTGCGCCGTCACCACCGCGGCCGGCCGCTCGCCGAAGAAGGTCAGCAGGCGGTGCAGCGCCAGGCTGGTGGCGGTCCAGGCCAGCGCCAGCACCAGCACGTGGTTGGTGGCGACCACCACGCCCAAGGTGGCCAGCGTGGCCATCAGCCAGCGCACGTAGCGGCGTTCGTCGCGCTCGCCGTTGAGGTAGGGCTGCGAGTAGCGCACGATGACCCAGCCGACGAAGGCGACAAGCAACATCATCACGTCGCCGATGACATCAGCGCGCAGGCCAAGGCGCGAGCCGGCGAAGCCGGCCAGCACCGCGATCAGCGACAGCGAAGCGGCGGCCAGCGCCGCCGCACTGGCCCAGCGCGCACCGCGCCACGCTGTGGCGATGCTGGCGCCCGGCCCCGCGAACCATGCCGCCGCGCCGGCGGCGAACGCCGGCGTCAGCATCAATGCGGCGTGCCAGAGGGGCAGGGTGGAGGTGATCTCGGGGTGCGGGGTCATGGCCGGGTTCTGTGGGGCGATGGCCGCACTGTGCCGATCGCGCACAGTTCCGTAAAATACATTGTTCAGTACGATACGTACTGAAAAAAAGAACGGTCAGTCGATGCCGCGCTTGAACTTCCATCACCTGCACTACTTCTGGGCCGTGGCCAAAGAAGGCAACCTTACGCGCGCGGCGGTACGGCTGCATGTCTCGCAGTCCGCGCTGTCAGCTCAGATCCGACAGCTCGAAGAGCAGCTCGGTCAGCCACTGTTCGCACGCGTCGGCCGCAGCCTGCAGCTCACCGAGGCCGGGCAGCTGGCGCTGGGTTACGCCGACTCGATCTTCGCCGCCGGTGCAGAGCTGACCGCGCTGCTGCGCGAGGGACATCGCGACGAGCGCCAGGTGCTGCGCATCGGCGCCGTCGCGACGCTATCACGCAACTTCCAGGAGAACTTCCTGAGGCCGCTGCTCGAACGTGCCGATGTCGAACTGGTGCTGCATTCGGGCAGCCTGACTGACCTGCTCGCGCGGCTGCGCGTGCACACGATCGACCTCGTGCTGTCGAACCAGCGGGTGCACGCCAGCACCGACAACCCCTGGCGCTGCCAGCGCATCGCGCGCCAGCCGGTCAGCCTCGTGGGCAAGCCGCGCACCAAGCGCAAGGCGTTCCGGTTCCCGGCCGAACTGGCCGACGTGCCGCTGTTGCTGCCCGGTCGCGACAACGACATTCGCGCCGGCTTCGACCTGATGTGCGAGCAACTCGGCATTCGCTACCGGCTGCGTGCAGAGGTCGACGACATGGCGCTGCTGCGGCTGCTCGCGCGAGACTCGGACAGCGTGGCGCTGCTGCCCACGGTGGTCGTTCAGGACGAGCTGCGCAGCGGTCAGCTGGTGGAATACGTCGTCGTGCCCGATCTGCACGAAAACTTCTACGCCATATCGGTGCAGCGGCACTTCTCGCCGCCCCTGCTCAAGGCACTGCTGAAGCGCTCTGAGGCCGATGTGCTGGGTTCGCTGCCCGGCTGACCCGACAGACGCCGAGGCGACGCGAGATGGGAGACGTGCCGGCCGAGTCGTTCTGACCGAGCTCGGTCTGCCACCTTCGAACGATGCTGCCGCGCTCGTTCGCGATCTGAAACTGCGGCGCCGCGCGCAAACCTACAGGTGGAAATCGCCCGCGGCTTCCGGCTGGTACAGCACCTTCCAGATTCGAATGTGGCGGGTGCGGTCCTGAATCCGCCAGTCGACGGCATCCCCTTCCCGGTAGCCCAGGATCGCTGTGCCGATGCCGGCGCAAACCGACACCCTCCCGGCAATGTCGTTGGCGTCGTCCGGGTAGACGAGCGCGACTTCGACTTGCTGGTCGTCCAGCTGCAGCAAGGCGCGCGAGTTCATGGTCATGACATCCGGGGGTACCTGCCGGGGGTCGACGACGATGGCGCGCTCGATCTCGTGTTCCAGCTCGAAGCTCGTCGAGGCCTGCTCGACCGCAACCAGGTTTCTGAGACGGGCCTGGTCGATCTCGGTGATGTGGATGTCGCCAGCATGGCCTGCAGAGCCCTCGCGCAAGCGTTGGAGATAGCGCCCGGAACTGATCGAAAGACACGTCAGAGCCGGTGTCTCGCTATCAGGCATGAAACCGCAGCGCTGGAACGCCTTCAGCGATCGCGCGTTGTCGGGGTGGATCTTGGCGATGAGTTTCCTGGCCCGCATCTCGAAGAACGCGAGCTTCATGCCTTCTCGGATGGCGCTGGCCCCGAGCTGTCGGCTCCAGTTGTCGCGGTTGCCGATGACCAGGACCATCTCGCAGTCCGGTCCGGTCTTGACGAGACGGACGAAGCCCACCTTCATGTCATCCCGGTCGCAGACCATGAAGAACCGGCCACCCTGGTTGAACAGATGGGTCAGGATCGGCAGCTGAATCCGATCGACGGCCTCCTGGATGAACCGCGAGACATGACGCGAATCGCTCAGGTGGCGGGTGACGCACTCGTCTTCCAGCCAGTCCCTCAGCGTCAGCGCGTCGGCCCGGTAGATCTCGGGACACAGCGAAACGAATGGCCGGTTCATGCTGATTCCTTCTGGCAGGTTCATGGCGACGTGACCGTTCCGGCTGCCGCGGTGCGCCGGCGACCCCCGAGAAGTGGGTGGAAACGAGTACAGGTCGGACGGGACCTTCACGCTAATGCTTCGCTCGGAGCGGCGTCCCAGAAGCCACTCAGCAGGTTCTCGGGCCGCGTTCGTGCTACCACACGACCACAGGACAACCATGCGTCACGGCGAGCACTCAGTCCAGCGTAGACACTGAATCCGTTGCCGGTCTTGACGCAGCCGCCACTGACGATGCACTCACCGGCCCGGATGGCGCCCTCGCCCGTGATATCCGAGCCCGCAACAATGCCCCATCCCGCATCGGTGTGCATGCCGCTGCGAATCGACCGTCCGACCTGTATCCCGTGTCCCGCTTGCAAGCCCTCTGTGCACGCCAGATGACCGCCGACCTGCAAGCTCTTGGCGCAATGGATCATGCCGTGCACTTCGAGGTCCTCGGCCACCACCGCTGAACCCTCGCCACGGAGCGCCGACCCGCAGGCCAATGCGCCTCGAACGCGCAGGTCGCCGCCGCACGTCAAGGCGCCGTCTGCCTCGACGCTCCAGGACGAGACAAGATTGCCCCCGGTGCGCAGCGATCCTAGCGTGCGCAGGCCGGCGCCGGCGCGCAGGTCTTTGCCGACCCAGAACGAGTCGCCACTGCGAATGCTGCCGCCGGCCTGCAGCGATCCACCAGTGCGAAGGACTGAGTCCACATCCACGTCCCACGCACCTGGACCGAGCCAGCGTAGACGAAGGCATCCGCCGAGATGGCGTCGACCACGAGAACGGATTCGATCGGTCCGAACTGATCCAGCAGCCAGCAAGCGTCGTCAACGCGTCCGTCGGCGACGAGCGCGTCGATCACGCTCTGGTACTCGGCGGGACTTTTGAAGCGCCGAGCAAACCAGCGGTAGCCGCTGGCACATGAGCGCTTGGCCCTGAGCGCGGTTGAAGAAATCTTCATGTGAGCGATCCAATTCGATTCGGACGAGGATTCCAAGGTCTTGAACCCTGTTCGCCTTTGTCATTCAACATCCGTGGCCCTGTCGGCGGAACAGCAATCTCTAGGCAGTGCCCCGGGGTCTCAAACAGACCCGTCGAAATTCCGCTGGACCGCCTCCCCCAGCCCACACAGGCGGTCAAGTGGAGGAGCTGCTCACGTTCGATGGCGCCGTAGACAAACCAAGCGAGCTGATGAGACCTGTACGGTTGCAGCGACGCCATCGCGATCCACGGCATTCCAACCATGGTCATGATGTTCCCCGTTGCCAAAGGTTCACCGTTTTGTCGCTCCAGCGACTTTGTGTCAATGCTCCGGCAAAGGCGGCCGCGCTCCGTGCGAGGGTCGCGTTGTCCTGATGGGCCTTCGCCTGCATCGAAGGCGCGACCGTTGCCGCAGCGTGGACTGGAGAACTGTCCCGGGGCCGCGGCACGACCAGCATGTCGCAGGCCGACTCTGATAGGACGCGGCTGCTGACGCTGCCGCGGAAAAGTCCGCCTACGGTCGATCGACCCTGCTTCCCGGCCACGATGAGGTCGGCGCCAAGTTGCTGGGCCTGAGACAAGGTTGATTTCACAGCCGGCCCGTATGCCAAAGCAAAGCTCAACGGCGTGCAATCCAGGCCAAGCTCAGCGACCTTGCGCCGCATACGCGCATTGGTTCCTGCTTCCTCCATCAGGCGGGTTTCCCTGATGACGTGCTCGGGCACGTTCGCATAGCGCAGCACGGCGTCGCGCTGCATGTTGATGGCGTGAAAGACCTGCATGAGGGTTTGGCGTCGCACCTGCGTCGCGACCCTGATGGCGTCATCGGAAGACGACGTGAAATCGATTGGCACCAACACCCGGCGGTAAGCCTGCTGTGCCGGTGTCCGCACGACCAGCACCGGCCGCCGGCAGCTTCTCAGCAGTCGATCCGCGGTTCCGCTGAACCGCAAGCCCCCGAAACGTCGGTCGTTGCGCCGCCCGAGTACAAACATATCCGCACGATCAGATGCTCGCAGCAGGGTGTCGAACGGGTTGCCGGCCAGAGCCTCGACCGTGGGAGTTACGTCGTAGGCATTGGTGATCTCGATGGCCATGCGTTGCAACGCACGGCGAGCTTTCGCGGACCGCTGGTCGGTGTCCATCGTCGGGCGGAACCAGCTGCGCAACGGCTTGCAGGGCGCGGCCTTGACCACGTGCAGGATGTGCAGTCGAGCGCCGTGCTCGCGCGCCAAAAGCGCGGCGCGGCGAGCCGCGTTATTGCCGACGTCTGAGAAGTCGGTCGCAACCAGCACGGATGTGATTGAAGTCATATGTATTGTCCTCACGAACAGAAGTTACGGGAGGAGCCGGATGAGCTTGTTCCAAGGGTGCGCAGTGAATCGCACCGAAGCGGAAGTTCAAGAGCCCGTCGTCGCCAAGTGTTTGAACAGCTGTGCAATGGCCGCGCTTGGCGGCTAAATCGCGTGGCCACTATTCGGCCCGGGCTGAAAAATAGCGGCCGGGATCTCGGCTGCCTTCTCATCGCCCACCGGAGTGGACCAACGCGTCACGGCAACGTTTGCCAGACCCCACAAGGTCAGGCCGAAAAGGGCGGCCAACACAAGGGCAACGGTGATCAGCACCAGCGGATTGCCCCTGGCCAGTTGATCGCGCGCTGCACGGCGGCGCCCGACACCAAAGAAAGCCCACAGCACCGTACGCACGTAGCTCAAAGTTTTCATATCGCACTACCTCACCTTCGGATTGCTGATGGTCTGATTTCGCCCGCGGAATCGGGGCTTCTCGCCACTGGCGCCACCGTCTGAGCGGGCCGCTTAGACATCGCTCGACCACCGACCGAGTCGGCCGGGCTGGGTTGGTAGACGTTGTCGAACGTTCGGTCGCCTGCGGCTCTTCGACTGTCAAACTCGCTTTCGATGGTTGGCACCACGAGAACGTCGCACAGGCACTCGTCCGACAAGCGTCGAGCGTTGCTCCAGAAAAGAAAACTTCTTGCCAATGGCCGAGAGCTTCTCGCCACCACCAATAAGTCCGAAGCCAGAGTACGTTGCTTCAGAAGTGCGAGGGGCACGACGTTCCCATGCCCGAACGCGTGTGCAATGCGACTCGAAGGCGCCCGAATTGAGCTCACGGCCTTGTCCATTCGGATTTGCGCGGCAGCCATCCTCTTCAGCCGCTGATTGCGTACAACTGAATCGGGCACCTCAGCAAATCGCATATCGGTTTCATCGCGAAGATCAATCGCATGGAAAAGGTGAAGTTCCGCCTCTGGCGCGATACGCACCGCCAGTTCTGCGGCAGCAATCGATTGCTCCGAAAAATCGGTCAGGACCAATACACGCCGGTAGGGTCCTCGCGGCGCCTGCTTCACCAGAAGAACTGGTGTGGTGGAGCGGTCCAGCAGCCGGCCGGCAATGCTGCCAAACACCAGGCGATGCAGCGGATTGCGCCGTTTCGACGCCAGTGCGACCACGTCGACGGTCTTCGCCATGAGGAGCAGTTGGTCGTACACATCGCCACGGCGCGTTTCCGCTCGAACTTCGATGCGATGGGTGGCGGCCAATTCGGTCGCCACCGCGTCCAGTGAACGATGCGCGGGCAAGTTTCCAGAGCGCGCCGGCGGTGTGAATCGGCGTTCTGGTTCGCGATCGGGTCGCGACCTGTCGACATGGAGAAGTGTGGCCGTGGCCTTGAGCTCGCTCGACAGGTACCCGACGCGGTCGACCGCATGCCACGCTTCCTCCGAAAAGTCGGTAGCGGCCAGTAGGGAGCGAATCGAGACCTCCTGTTCATCAGTCCTTGGCGGGTCCACAAACCATCGCTCTGGTCCGAGGGCGCTCACGTCGTCACCTCCTTATCTCGGGAGTCGACATTGATCCAGGAGTGATGTGACCAGTCGCGGCTCAAGGCGAGTTTGGAGCGATCAATCGCGAAGCCGCTTCGCACCTGATAGCCAGGCAGTGCAGTCCGCGGGATGACCAGAACGTCGCATTGAGCATCCGCGACAAGTCGCTGCGCGACGCTTCCCAGCAAGAAGTCGCCGATCGCCGAATGCCCGTCCTTGCCGACCACGATCAGGTCCGCTTCCACCGATGTCTGCACCTCAAGCGCAGTGCGGGCCTGATCTCCGTGGGCAACCGACGCTGACGCGCGCCGATGCTCGACGGATTGGATCAGCGCATTCAGTCGTTCAAGTGCAGTCGCCGAGGCTCGATCGCGCCAACTCTGGATGATGGCGTCGGGCACATCGGCAGCACGCAGGCGAGTTTCTCGCGTCATGCTGGGTGCGTGACAAAGGTGAAGAGCCGCATGCGGTACCGATCTGATCGCGGATCGCAGGACCGCCTCGGAATAGACCGTGAAGTCGATGGATACGAGGACGCGTTGATACGGAGCCTGGGCGGGCTTCTTCACAACGAGCACGGGACGACGCACCATCCGCATCAGGCGCTCGGCCGGCGTACCGAACACAAAGTCGCGCAGTGGATTGCTGCGCTTGACGCCGAACACGACAAGATCGGCGGCCTCGGCGTGCTGCCGTACCTGCTCCAGGGTATCGCCGGCAACCACGAACCGTTCGATCGACACGCCATGTGCCGCTGCCGCTTTTGCTGCAAGGCGCTCCAAGTTTTCTTTCGCGCGAGACAGCTTGATGTCGATGTCGATGCGCGACGGAAGCCACTGGTGCAGCCCCTTGGTCGCGGATGCATCGACGATGGTCAGCAAAACCAGTTGGGCACCGTGCTCCGATGCGAGCCCCGCCGCGCGCGAGACGGCGTTGTCTGAGCGCGGCGAGAAGTCGGCCATAGCCAGGATGGATTTGTAGTTTTTCATCGAAATCTCCAGAGGTAAGACGCGTTGCGCTCATCTGCCGGCCAGGGGCCGTCCCGACCATTGGCAAGATGCCTGGCGCGTGCCATCAAAGAATCGTTGTCGGTGGCGCGAAGCCACCGCATTCGGCTACAGCTTGAAGTCGCCGCTGGCCTCGGGTTGGAACAAGAGGGCCACTACTTCGGCCGCGCCTCCGTCGCCGTTCGGTGTCAGCCAACGCGCGGTCGCCCCGACTCGCAGGCCGAGCAAACTGGCACCGACGGGGGACATCACGGAGACGAACCCCGCAGAAGGCTCCGCATCCGATGGATAACAGAGCGTCAACCGGTAGCGGCGGCCGCTGGCGCAGTCTTCGAGCAGCACCTGCGAGTACATCGTCACGATGTCGGGCGACACAGCGCGCGAAGGAACGAGGTGCGCCATGTCGAGCGCCTCCTCGATGTTGTCGGATCCGCCAGCGGGTGGACCAACGCGACTCTGACCTGTCAACTTGACGAGACGAGCGTGATCAAGATCGGTGAGCGTGCGCTCGCAATACGTGGAGACTTCCATGATGCATTCCTGTCCAATGGTGCGGCGGCCTGAGCTGAACAGGCGTGCACACTCGCGCTAGGCTGGTGCCCGGCGATCGGAGGTTTGCGCAAAGAAGAAGGTGGTGATCGCCGGGCTCAGGAATGTGCGGCCGGCTGCAGCAGCAGGGCCGACTTCCAGCGGCGTGTCGCGGACACGCCCTCCATGCTCGCAGCTGCGCAACGCACAGGCAAAACTCCGACGAGACGTCGTGAGCCAGCAGAGAATAGAACCTTCGATTTCATAGGGAGATTGTAGGGCGGACTTGCGCTCCAAAGGCGAGAACCCGCACTGCCATTGCCGATATGGCCGATAGCGTCGGCTCGCCGTGGAACGTCCTCGGACATCGCGGGGTTCGAAGGCTGACTTCAACCGGGACCAAGTTGCTAAGACCTGCCGGAACTCCTCGCAACCTGCTTCAAACCAGTCAATGCGGCAGCGACTGACTTCTTCTCCGACGTCTCCGAATACACCGCATAAGCGGGGTAAAGAAACTCGGGTGCACCTCTGACCCTTCGCAGTTTGCCGGACTCGATATGAGGTCGGACCACGTCCAGGCGAAAGTAGCCCGCACCGCCGGCCGCCAACAGGTACTCGCGCCCCAAAGGTCCGAGAGTGGTCGAAACGCCGGCGCTCGACAACTCGGGAAACGCAAGACTGTGCTGCGCGGCAAACTCTCTGCCCCAATCAACATAGACGTAGTCAGCGGCCTTCGGTGCGCCGCCCCGTTTTGATGTGGTGACCATCACGAGCTTTTCCTCGATCAGCAGTTCGATGCGAAGGCCGGGTCGTTGTTGAGGCGCGTACACAACCGCGATCTCGAGACTCCCATCCGAGACGCGGCCCAGTAGGTTCTCGGGGAACCCCACCTCGGTTCGAAGCGCCAGATGAGGTGCAGCGCTTCTCATCCACAGCAGCCACTTCAACATCAGAGGATCCCACAGGCTGTTCTCGCAGCCGACCGACAGCACCCCTCGCCGTCCTCGGGGTACCGCGACCTGGTGCCGCGCGCGCTCCCATATCTGAACCAATGTCGTGGCGTAGCGCTGGAACTGCTCACCCGCCGGTGTAAGAGATGCGCCGGCCTTGTTCCGCACGAACAATCTGCGACCCAACAGTTCCTCGAGCGTGCGAACGCGCGCGCTGACCGCTGTCGGTGTGACGTGCAGTCGCTCCGCGGCGTGGAGGAAGCTGCCGGTCGACACGATCTCTGTAAACGTCTTTGCCAGGTCGATGTCCATGAGTCTCGCTCGAACATTGAATGCAGAAGTCTCGCATTCAAACGGCATTTAATGTCGATTTACTTCTTGTTAGATGTGGTGGAAGCTTGCGCTATGCCATCTTGGCAGGCTTCACGAATGTCCAACAATGGAACGCAGATCATCAGCCGATTCGACGATGCGCTCAGTTTCCGGGCGCCGTGTGCATATCGCGCCACTCGAGGCGCCACTGGCCGTTCATCCGAACGGCGTTGAGCCCGGCACGGTCGCAGGTCACGCCATATCGTGCTGTGAGTCGGTGTGATCATGGCCAGCTCCACGGTACCGAGGTCAACGCCGCGGCAACGTTCGTGGGCTGACCGCGCGATATGCCTAAAGCGAGCGCGTGAAGCGTCCTGCGCCGAGGACGGAATGCGGGTTCTTGTCGATCGTCTCTGGCCGCGCGGGATGTCGAAGGATCGAGTGGCTGCGGACCTCTGGCTCAAGGACGCAGCGCCCTCAGCGGCGCTGCGCCGATGGTACGGCCACGACACACAGCGATGGGAGGCGTTCAGCGCACGGTATCGAGTGGAACTTCAGGAACACGAAGACATCTTGTCGTTGCTCTTCGAACTCAGCCGGAACGGCCGCGTGACACTGCTGTTCGATGCGCATGACCCCACCAGGAACAACGCCGACGTGCTACGCGACGTATTGCACGAGATGTCAGCGGCGTGAATTCGATGTCGCACCCACTAACGAAGGAGCATTCACCATGAAAGCCAAAGACCTGATGACGACACCCGTGCTGTCGGTGCCGCCGCTCACTCTTGTCACGGACGTCGCCGCACTCTTGCTCGACAGCCGTATCAGCGGACTACCGGTCATCGAGCGCGGCAAATTGGTCGGAATTGTTTGCGGAGCCGACCTCGTGCATCGCGCAGAGATCGGCACCGACGAGAAGGAGATGCACCGCCCATGGTGGCACTTAATTTTCGGGCAGGCTCCGATGCCCACGGAGTACGTACGATCTCATGGCAAGTACGCAGCAGATGTGATGACGACCGAGGTGATCACCGTCGACGCCGAAGAGCCGATCGGTCGAATCACCGAGCTTTTCGACACCCACCACATTCGAACGCTGCCCGTCACGTCAGGGGCTGCAGTCGTCGGAATCGTCACACGGTCCGATCTGGTCAAGGCGGTGGCCGAGCATCGCTTCGAGAAGCCGGCGGCGCAGAGCGACGAAACGATCCGCGAGCAACTCGTCGCGGAACTGGAATCTCATCCCTGGTGGTTCCCGCAAACGTCCAGCGTATTCGTTGCTCACGGAGTGGTGAGCTACCGTGGACTTGTCAGGAATGAAGCGTCGCGCCGTGCAGCGCGCGTGGCCGCCGAGAACATTTCAGGCGTTCGAGGCGTGCGAGACGACCGGATCGCGACATCCGAATGGGAGCCCATGGCATGACCTGAGCGGCTAACCTGCGTATCTTCCCTGCTGCCCCGCTGCATTGCGGGCACTCAGCTTCGAAATTTTTCTCGGTGGAGGTCATTGTTGCACGACCGATTGCTGGCTGACCCGGTCGAATTGGCAGACCGGCCGTCAGCCTCCCAGTCCTGGGGCACGCGCGAAAGGAGTGCCTTCGAGACCATCACGCGGCGCCACGGTCGCCTGGTCTACCGTGCGGCACGCAGCATCGTAGAAGACGATGCTGCCGCGCAGCGGTTGGTAAGGGAGGTGTTCCTTTGGGCGTTTGGCAACTTTCATCTGTATCGAGGGCAAGTGGCGCTTGGAACTTGGCTCGCAAGGATTGCGATCCGAACCGTGAGGGGGAGGCGCGCGCTGCACGATGCTTTTGAGTGGTCGGAACGCTGGGAACGGGAGATACGCAAGAACGGATCGTGGGTCGGGTGTGAGGCGCATGGCCCGGAGTGCAACAGCAGGCACGACCAAGATGGCACGGCGCAAGTCGCAAGACTGCAGTCGGCCATCGAACGTCTGCGGTCATGTTCCAGGATCGCCTTCGTGCTGCGCGTGGCAGAGGGAATCGATCCTGCTGAGACTGCATACGTTTTGGAGGTCAGCAATGTCTTGGCAGATCGCTACCACGAAGAGGCCACTTCTTCGGTATGCGCAGAGGTCGGCGATGCTTTTGCTATGCAAGTGCGATGTCTCTATCCGTTCACCGGTGAACGTTGCGACGCCATCGTCCAGCAAGTGCTCACTGAGGTCTCTCGACAAGCGCTGAGTGCGTGCTGAGGGCGCGCTGACGCGGTTAGCCACGAACTACTCATCCCTGCCTATTTCACTTCACCGGAGTTACCGTCCCGATGTGTTCGCGCGAGCTCTGCGCAGTACACGGTGAACTGGTCGAACTGCGTAATGCGATCAAATACTGCCGCGGCCCCCAGCTCCAGATACTTGCGCCGCATCTCCGTGGTGAAGATTTCGCACAAGACCACGATGCTCTGTCCTTTGCCCATAGAGGCCACAGCGCGAACGGTACCCAGCCCGCTTCCGTGCCGCAGATAGCTGTCTACGAGCACGAGATCGCAATCGTTCTCGGACTGCCATGCTGTGGCATCAACCTCGTTGTTGGCGTTGTCCACGATCTCCCAGAGCTGACTACCCTCCGAGGTGCGTTCGAGCCTATCGCGAATCCAGGGCTTGTCCTCGACGACAAACGTCTTGAGCGCCGGCAGCGTTCGCGAGTGCGGGCCTCGCACACGGACTCCTCGTGTTATGCACGCGTCAACATCGAGGCTCATCTTCATCGCAGAATCCCAGTCATCCTCTGCCAACGTATATTGCGATCACCCAACTGCCTTCAGCTGCGCACGACACGCTTCGGCCAGCCGATGAGTTGCTCCCGCCTGGCATCTTCATCGAGGGATGTCTGAACCGGCTTGAGCAAGTCACTGCGGCTCACGACGCCCACCAAGCGGTGCGACTCCGAGTCGCAGACAACCGGAAGACGTTCGAGACCATGCGCGGCTAGCCGCTGCGCGGCCACCCGGCAGGTTTCACCCGGCAGCGCGAAGTGCAAAAGTGGCCGGCAGAAGTCCGCAGCGACCAGTTCGGCGTTCGCCCTCGCCCCTAACCGCTCCCGATCCAGCATGCCGAGGCAGACGCCGTGGATGTCCACGACCGGGAACGCGCGGTGCCGTTGCGTAGGGCCGAACCAGTCTCGCTCTATGTCGCGGAGGGTCGCATTGGCCGGAATCGCCTGCACGCTCACTGTCATCACGTCGCCGACGCGCGCCTGCTCCTGAGGGTCCACGCCGTACTCGCGGTGAACGTGTCGCCCGCGGCGCGCGATGCGTTCGGTCATGATCGATCGGCGCATCAGAAGCACGCTGAATCCGTGTGCCACCGAGCACGCGAGCAATAGAGGCAGCAAGGCGTTGGCATCGCCGGTCATTCCGAACGCGAACACGGTGGCGGTCAGCGGTGCGCCGAGCAGGCCAGCCAGTACCGCCGCCATGCAGACGAGCGGCCAAAGCGATCCGTCCCCGAATGGCAGCCAGACCGACATGACTGTTCCCAGCCCCGCGCCCATCATCAACAACGGCGCGAGCACGCCACCCGATGTGCCCGAGCCCAAGGACACGACCCACATCACCGCCTTGACCGTGAGCAAGGCCAGCGCCGTGCCGAGCAGCAGTCGGTGGTTGAGCAGGTCGCCGATCACGTCGTAGCCGACGCCGAAGGCGCGCGGCTGCAGCCAGCCGCCGATGCCGACGACGAGTCCACCGATCGCAGGCCACCACATCCAGTGCACGGGCAGGCGGTGAAAGAGATCCTCCATGGCATAGAGCGCACGTGACAGGCCTGACGACAACAGCCCCGCGAGCAGCCCGGCCACGACGCAGGCGGCGAAGGCCGTCCAGCCGGCGGGCTCGGTGTGAAGCGGGAACAGCCTGCCCGCGTCAAGCAGCAACGGCCGCGTGAACCCGGCCACCGCGCACGCGATCGCCACCGGCAACAGGCTGCGAGGGCGCAACTCGAACAGCAGCAGCTCCACTGCGAGCAGCACGGCGGCCACCGGCGTACCGAACACGGCCGTCATGCCCGCGGCCGCACCCGACACGAGCAGGGTCTTGCGCTCGGACGCAGAGAGATGAAACAACTGGCCGAGCAGCGAACCGATCGCGCCGCCCGTCATGATGATCGGACCCTCGGCCCCGAACGGGCCGCCCGACCCGATGACGATGCCGGATGACAGGGGTTTGAGCACTGCGACCTTCGCCGACAGGCGGCTTTGGCCGAAGAGGATGGCCTCGATCGCCTCCGGGATGCCATGCCCACGGATCTTCTCCGAGCCAAATCGCGCCATCAGCCCGACGGACAGTCCGCCGATGACTGGCAGCGCGATGACCCAGGGCCCCAAAGTGTTCGTGGCCGGCGAACGGTCCGCGATCGAGAGTGTCTGGAAGAAGAACAGGTTGGTGAAGAAGTGAATCAGCGTCAGCAGCAGCCAGGCCGCCACCGTGCCGAGCGCGCCGATCGGCACGGCCAATGCGGCGATCGGCAACAGCCGCCGGTCAACGGCGTAGTCACCGGTCAGGTGGGGGTCGAGTGCCATGCGATTCAGGCGCCAGCAGCGCGCGCGGTTCCCAGCTTCGCGAGGCAGATCTCGTACAGCGCACCGACGAGGTCCGTCTGCGTCACCATGCCAACGAGGCGCCGGTCGGCGTCGACGATCGGCACGTGGTGGTGGCCCACATCGGCCATCAGCGGGACAAGCTCGACTGCAGGGGTCGTCGCCTGCGCGGTGCGTGCGGGGGCAGTCATGATCTGGCCGACAACTTCATGCTTGTCCGAGTGAGTGTGGGCGGTCCGCTGCAGGAACGCGCGCAGTCGCCGGCTAAGGCTGTTCAAGTCTCGCAGCTCTGCGTGACGAAGAAAATCCGAGCGGGTCACGATGCCGATGACGTGCCGTGCGTGATTGAGCACCGGCAGTGCCTGAATCGAATGCGACTGCATCAGCTCCCAGGCATCGGCCAGTTCGGTACCGAATTCGACGGCGACGACATCCTTCGACATGATCTCGGCGCAAACGGTTTCTCCGAAGCGGCGGCGAAAGGCGTGCATCTCGGTCTGGTGGAACAGCTTCTCGAGATCGTCGGCGCTGATGTCGAGCACCTGGTCGTATTCCTTCATCGCCGCCTGCAGGTCGTTCGACGTGAAGCCCAGGCGCTCGGTGGGCACGCCGTCGGCCGTCTGGTGCGGATGGGTGGCCTCCAACTGTTGCGCGTGCGGATAGCGGCGCCCGGTCAGGTTGTTGTAGGCCACCGCGGCCAGCAACAACAGCAAGGTGTTCAAGGCCACTGGCGCGACCACGAAGTCGAAACCCGCCGCGTGAATCTCCGGCCCGCCGAGAACGGCTGTCAGTGCCACTGCGCCGCTGGGTGGGTGCAGGCACCGCAGCGCGAACATCGCGCCGATCGCGAAGAAGATTGCGGCCGACGCCGCGACCACCGGTGATGCGATGAGCTTCGCGCAGGCGACGCCGATGACCGCAGCGACGAGGTTGCCACCGACGATCGACCAGGGCTGTGCGAGCGGACTGGCCGGAACTCCGAACAGGAGTACGGCCGACGCGCCCATCGGCGCCATCAACCACAGTGCTGTCACCGGTGACTTGAGCGTCAACGCGCTGACCACGCCCGTGAGCAAGATGCCGAGTAGTGCACCAGCGCCCGACCGGAACCGCTCGTGTTGGCTGACAGACGCTCTGGGAGGCAAGAGGCTGTGCCACCAGGGAAGCAGCAACGAATTCATTGGATCGGCGAGAATTGGAGGATGCCGATTACATCACGTTGTGACATAACTGGCCGCCGCAGAAAACTTTTCTGTGCTTTGAACCATCCGACATGCCACGATCCGCAAAGCCCTTGACCAAGCGCGACTACGAGTCGCTGTCCGAGTTTCGCCACCAGCTGCGCCGTTTCCTGAGGTTCAGCGAAGACGCTGCGCAGTCCGAAGGGCTGACCCCGCTGCAATATCAACTGCTTCTGCACATCAAGGGCTTCCCTGGGCGCGATTGGGCGACCGTGGGTGAACTGGCGGACCGGCTGCAGACGCAGCAACACGGCGTGGTCGCGCTGGTGACACGGTGCGCGGCACTGGGACTGGTCGTACGTTTGCCTGACGCCGCCGACCGGCGCCAGGTGCGGGTGCGGCTCACGTCGGAGGGCGAGCGGTGCCTGGGCAAGTTGGCAGAACAGCACAGGGTTGAACTGACGTCACTCGCGCACGTTTTCCAGGTCGCCAACATCACAGCTTTCAACGACCGGGCCTGAAGGCGGGAACGCGCTGATGGTTTCATTCATCAGATGCGTGGAGGTACCCATGCAGAGCGCACCGACTTCGATCCGAGCTCCGAGACCGCAGACCGACGATTCAGTGCCGGACCGTGAACTCGCCGATCGAGCGGCCGCGGGTGAAGAAGCCGCGTTCGAATGCATCATGAGGCGCCACAACCGGCTGCTATTTAGAACCGCTCGCAGTATTTTGAAGAGCGACGCTGAAGCGGAGGACGCGTTGCAGGATGGCTACCTGCGTGCCTGGCGCGCCTTGCACACGTTTCGTGCGGAATCGAAGCTTTCGACCTGGCTGGTGCGCATCGTTGTGAACGAAGCGCTCGGGCGACTCAGGCAGCGCAATGCGAATGTCATTCCGTTCAACGCGGCGCTGGACGAAGACGGTCGAGATCCGGAGGCGTGGATGGAAGACGACCCCAAACACCGCCCCGATCACGTCGCGACCCGCGCCGAGTTTCGTCGAATGATCGAGACGCGGATCGATTCCCTGCCTGACGCTTTCAGAAGCGTATTCATGCTGCGAGCCGTGGAGGAACTGAGTGTCGAAGAGGTCGCGCTGCTGCTGGAGATTCCCGAAGCGACAGTTCGCACGCGTTTCTTCCGCGCGCGAGCCTTGCTTCGCGAGGGCCTGGCGCGCGACGTGGACATCGGGTTGGGAGACGCCTTTTCTTTCGACGGCGAACGCTGCGACCGAATCGTGGCGGGTGTGCTGGCGAAGATGCGCTAGTCCCCATGGGGTGCAATCGCCGCAATCTCCGGGAACGTGACGGAAGACGCGTCCATCGAATGGTGGTGTCCTCAACCATTCAGGAGAAGTTCATGTCGTTCTTCACCATGCCCGAACCCATCGCGGCGCGTCGACTGTTCATGGGGCAGTCCGGTCTTGTGCTCTCGGGGGCGGCCATTGCCTTGCTCGCCGGCAGAGACACGCTTGCCGCGGCGTCGGGAGCAGTCGATCCGAAAGACGTACAGATTCTTAACACGGCGCTCGGTGCGGAACTCGAGGCGATCGCGGCCTATCAGCTCGGAGCCGAGAGCAAGCTACTACAGAAGCCGGTGCTCGATCTGGCGTTAAGCTATCAGGGGCATCACAAGGAGCATGCCGAACTGCTCGCGAGGACCGTCGAGAAGCTCGGCGGCAAGGCGGCGGTCGCGAAGACGAACTACAACTTCCCCGCAGATCAACTCAAGTCGCAGGCCGACGTGCTGCGCTTTGCCGCTAAGCTTGAGCAGGGCGCCGTGAGCGCGTATCTCGGCGCGGTGCCCTTGTTCGCGAATCGCGATCTGTCCAAAGCCGCGGCCAGCATCCTGGGCGACGAGGCCATGCACTGGGCGGTTCTGCGACAGGCGCTGGGGGAAGCTCCCGTGCCCTCGGCCTTCATGTTATGAGCACGACGAAACCACTGTGCTGGGCCGCAGTGTTTCTGGCGGCGGCGGTGTCGGCAGTCGCTGCCCCCGATTCGCGCCGAGGCGAGCAAGTCTATGCACGCTGCATGGCTTGCCACGCGCTTGCGACCGATCGCGTGGGGCCCCATCACTGCGGATTGTTCGGACGCCTCGCGGGCAGCGTTCCGGGGTTCGATTACTCCGCGGCGATGAAGCGCTCGGGGATCGTCTGGACCGACAAGACGGTAAACGACTTTCTCGCAGGCCCGTTGAAGATGGTTCCCGGCACGTCGATGACATATGACGGCGTCCCTGAAGCGCGCGATCGCCTGGACCTGATCGCGTACCTGAAGCAAGTCAATGACTCGCGCGAGTGCCGCTCGGCACAGGGTCGACCCCGGTAGTACATCGAACGGGCGCCGAGCACCGTGAACCTAAATGCCGCACACCCCGACGGCAACCTGTGCTTCGAGCCGGATGGCCCGCCGGGCAGCCGGCGTGCCTGGGTCCAGCTGCTCGTGATGCCCTGGGGCGGTATTGGAATTATCAGATCGTTCCTGCGCCCAATCCGCGTCTAAAGTCTCAAGCTGCTCTTGAATACGTAGTTGCCAATTCGTCGATCCGTGACCGCCATTCGTCGCCATGATGGGTTTCCTCGCATGGGCCACGGCACGCGGCCCTCGCCACCATGTTCGCCGGCCGGCATGGTGAGGTAAAGCGACTTTCAATAAAACTTGAATGCAATAAAAGTTGGTTGAACGGATGCGCCTGGACACCCATGGAATCAGGTCGCGCGACTTCTTTGGGAATGCCCGGCCATTCGACGTCGCCAAGCGGTTTGCAGCGACCAGATCACCGCGATCCCGATCGCGATCCAGACCAAGGCGACGCCGAGGTTCTGCTGGTCGTCGAGCCGATAGGCGTTGCACACGCGGACGGCGGCATCCTGGTACAGGATACCCACCACGGCCGTCATCGCCAGCACATTGCCCAGGAAGAACGCCTGCACCACCACGCCTGCGGATTGCCAGGACAGTCTCAGGGCAGCACCGCCGGCGAGCAACGCGATCAGTTTCGCGGCCTCGACGTGCTCACTGACGAGCGCCAGATCCAGGACGCGCGGGACCATCAGCACCGCCAGTACAAGAGCGCTTCCGAAAAGACCCGCCACGCCCATTTCGTTCCAGCGGTCTGCGCGGGAAAGCCAGCGCGTCGGCAGCCCCTCGACCAACAAGGCACCCACTAGCATCAGACACGGATACTGGATCAGCATGTGCGTTGTCATGCTGGACTCGATCGTCCTTCTCAGGGGCGGCACGAGCATGAGCAGCAGGAGCAATGCGGCGGCAGTTCTCCAAATGTCGCTGCGTGAACCGGCGCGATGCATCGATGTCATTCGTGTGCCTCTCGTTGCGCGATCGAGCGGGCGTAGTTCAGCGCAAGTTCGAGTTCGGTGTCGTCGAAGATCCGCACGAGTCGCCCGTTCCCGTCGATGACGAGAAGTGCCGCGTTGTGTTCGTAGCCCCTCCTCCCGTCGTCAATCACCACGACCTGAAATGCCGTCAGCAGGCGTTGCAGCTGATCGGCGTCGCGGACCGTTGCGACCGCCCAGCGGTTCGGGTCGGTGCGCCACTGCGCCGCGTAGCGTTGCAGGCTCGGTGCATCGTCATGGGTCGGGTCGAAGCTGATCGACAGCAGCTTTACGCCATCGGTCGGACTCTTCGCGAGGGACTGCTGAAGTTGCTGGAAGCCGCTGCCCAGCGTCGTGCAGATCGTCGGGCATCGCGTGTAGACGAAGTCGACGATGGTGGCCCGACCGGTACCCGCCAGCCAGGTGTGCAGGTCGGTGTCGTTCAATCCCGGACCGGCAAGCGCGACCCCCGGCGCAGCGACGGGGTGCTCGATCACGGTGAGGCGGCGCGCGCCCTCTGCGGTCCACACCTGGAAGTCGTGCGTGATCGAGGCTGCACACCACCAGCCAAGCACTGCCAGCGCCAGTGTAGCCAGCGCCGTGCGCAGCATCAGGCCACGCGCAGGCGCACGGTCGTCGAGCGCTTGCCCGCCCCGCGCTTCTCGGGCACCCGGGGCAGCGGCAGGATGTCGGCAAGCGTGTGCCGGTCCAGCCCGGCCATGAAGCCCTGCAACGCGCCCCGGAGTACGCCGGTAAGTCGGCACTGGCCCGTTAGCGTGCACGCGCTGTCGCTTGCGAAGCATTCGACCAAAAAGAAATCGGGCTCGATGCCGCGCACCACGGCACCCAGGTTGATCTCTTCAGGTCGTCGTGCCAGGCGCAGCCCACCGCCCTTGCCGCGAACGGTGACGAGCCAGCCGCCGAGCGCGAGCTGGTGCGTGACCTTCATCAGATGCGTTTCGGAGATCGCGTAGGCCTGCGCGACCTCGGCGATGGTGCAGAGCCGGTGCGGCTGCTGCGCCGCATACATCAGCAGGCGGAGCGCGTAGTCCGACATCGTGGTGAGCCGCATGGTCAGGGCTTCTTGTCGGCCAGCGCCTTCAATTCCTCGCCACCTGCGAAGGGCGTCGTCCGCGAGTTGGCCTTGCGCTCGGTCGCGATCAGATCGGGCTTGATCGCCGCGGACTTGTTGGACCACGCGCTGCGAATATGCGTCAGCACGGCGGCCAGTTCGGAGTCGCCGAGCTGAGCGAACGCCGGCATCGCGCCCTTGTAGGTCTGCCCCGCTACGCTGATCTCGCCGTTGATGCCATGCAGCACGATGTTGGCGAGGACGCGCGTGTCCCCGTTGACCCATTCCGAGCCTTCGAGGGGCGGGAACACGCCGGGCAGGCCTTTGCCGGTGGCCTGGTGGCAGGCGACGCAGTTGGCGTTGAACACCTGCTGCCCATCGGCGCCCTGGCCGGGCCGGGCGACCGCTGGTCGCAAATCTGCTAGGGTGCGCCGGTCGCCGAGTTCGGGTGGCCCGAAGGGCGACGACAGCAGGATGTACAGGACGCCGGTCACCACGACCGCGAGCGTGATCGCCGCGACGATCAACGGGATCGGCTGGCTGCGTTCGGACGGCTCCGTGGTCTCGCGCTGCTGCGCGCGGTGGCCGGGGTCGGCTTCGTTAGACATGGTGGCGGCCTCGCGTTGAATCGGCGTCAGGGCTTGGGCTCGGCCGGCAGCACCGGGTAGGTGTGGTCGAGTCCCTGCAGGTACTTGACCAGGTCGAGCGCGTCCGGCGTCGCGACCACCACCTTCCCCGGCGGCGCGTAGCCGGGTGGCAGGTTCAGCACCTGCTCGCCTTCTTCCGCCGCGGCCTTCACGTAGAAGAGGTACGGGTAGGACGGCATGATCGACCCCGGCACATACGCGCGCGGCTGGTACAGGTGGCCGAGGTGCCAGTCCTTGCTCGGCTGGCGCGCGCCGATGTTGAACAGGTCGGGTCCGGTGCGCATGCTGCCGAGCAAGTGAGGCCGGTCGTACACATAGTCGGCCGGCACGGAAGCACGACCCCAGCCGCGTTCAAAGTCGGGGCCGAAGTTGCGATCGCGAGGCTGCTGCGTGTGACAGTAGACGCAGCCGTTGGCGACGTACACGTTGCGCCCGCGCAGCTGCTCGCTGGTGTAGGTCTTGAGGCCGGGCAGCGGCTTGACGTCGCGCACCTGGATATACGGCATCACCACCAGCGCTGCGGTGGCCAGGCTGAGCGCCACCATCGCGCCAGCGGCGAGCTTGACTTCGTTATCCATTGGCGCGCTCCTGCAAACCCTGTTGCCAGAACAGCGCAGCGCTGGTGCGCGTCGGCCCGAAGCGCAAGGCCATGGCCAGGAAGTGGAAGACGAAGATCAGGTGGCTGAGCAACATCAACGAACCGCCCACCGAACGCGACACCAGATAGGGCGCCATCAGCGTGACCGACTCCATGAAGGGCCGCTTCGCGTCGAGCATCGCCTCGCCCTGCAGCCAGCCCCCGATCGAGAGCCCGATGAAATAGACGACGATGCCGATCGCCGCGAGCCAGAACTGCAGCGTGATCAGCCTCGGGTACGGCCACTCCCAGTTGAGCACCCGAGGCATCATGAAATAGATCGCCCCGAACAGCACCATCGTCACAAAGCCGTAGGCGCCTAGATGCGCGTGCGCGACCGTGAAGTGCGTGAAGTGAGTCACCTGGTTCACGCTGCGCAGCGATTCGAGCGTGCCTTGAAGCGACGACGCCATGTACATCAGGCCGCCGAACATCATGAAGCGCAAGGTCGGTGAGTAGCGCGCAAGGTGCATGCGGCCGCGCAGCGTGCCGCCCATGTTGATGCTGAAGGCGATGACCGGAATGATCATCATCACGCTCTGCACAATCGACAGCGTGGTCAGCCAACCGGGCACCGGGCCGCCGATCAGGTGGTGGCCGCCGACTTGCCCGTAGAAGAACGCGAGCGTCCAGAAACCGAGTATCGACAGGTTGTAGGAGCTGACCGGGCGCCCGATGATCTTGGGCAAAAAGTAGTAGATCGCGCCGACGCTGACAGGCGTGAACCACAGGCCCAGCACGTTGTGGCCGTACCACCAGTTGGTGGTGGCCTGCTGCACGCCCGTGTGCACGCCGGGCAGCTTGCCGACCAGGAAGAGCAGCGCGATCCAGAGCAGCGCCGCGACCATGTACCACACGCTGACGTACAGGTGCTCGACCTTGCGGTTCACCAGCGTGAACAGCACCGGCAGGATCACGAGCACAAAGCCGACGAAGATGAAGATCGCGAACTGCCACGGAATCTCGAGGTACTCCATGCCGTCGCTCCAGCCGGTGCCGATCGCGCCGATGCCGCCGGCGATGCCGGTGTTGATCAACGCGCCGCCGAGCATGGCCCAGATGCCCCCGAGCAGGCGCGTGCCCAGCAGGCGGGGCAGCACCCAGAGAATCATGCCGAGCGCAGCGTTCGTGATCCAGCCGTACAGCACCGCGGTGAGGTGCACGCTGCGCATTCGGCCGAAGGTCATCCAGGCTTCGCTCACCAGCCAGTCGGGCGCATGCAGCTTGATCGACGAGACCAAGCCGGCGGTCGAACCCAACAGCAACCACATGCAGGCGAACGCGATGAACATGAACACCGGGAAGGCGGACGACTGATCCGAGGCGACCCGCGCTTCGATGGTCGCCACATCGACCGCGTCGACCGCTGGGATCGGGGCATCGCGTGCGCCGACTGCGCCCTGCATCGAACGCTGCGCCTTCTCGGTGAGCGCCGGATCGTCGACCTTGCCGAGCTCGCCAGGGGCAAAAATGACGGAGGCGGCGACGGGGTTCTCGACCAGAAGGCCCTGGCGCAGCGACCACACGAAGACGAACAGGCCGATGATCGACAGCACGAAAGCGCCGAGCAGACTCATGATTGCACTGTCCATCAATTCACCTCTTGTGATGCCGCGATTCGCGGCCCGCCGGGGTCGGGAGTGTGCATCCTGATCCCGCTCCGCGTCTTGTCATAGCTTGCTGTGGACATGTCGGCCCTGTTGCTCGCCCGCATTCAACTCTTCGACGCATCGGCACGCGGCCGGATCATCAGCGAAGCAAACCGCTCGATGTAGATCGAAAAGGCAGCGATCCAGCATACCGCTGCGCCTTCGAGCAAACCGTGCACCGAGAACGGGAGCAGTGCCAGGAGTCGAAGCACCACGGCTGCAAGCATGAGCGAGAAACTCGCGAGCATCCAGCGATCGATCAGCAACGGTCGCCCCAGGTGGCCGAGCGCGGTGCGCGTGATCATGCCGATGATCAGAACCGACAGGCCACCCATCGCTATCAGGTGAATCGGCCAGGCCGCGCGCAGTGGCTGGCCGGATGCGCGGACCGCTGCCAGCAGCAGGCCCACATTCAGGAGGGCGTAACCGGCGTGGAGGATCCAGAGGATTGGTTTCTGCCGCGCCGCCCAGGGCCGCCAGGCCAGCACCTGGGCCAAGCCGATGGTGGCCGCCAACGTCAACGGAACGACTGCCCATTGCCCGTGGCCAGAAAGCACGAAGCCGATCGCGATCGCCGCTGCGGCAATCTGCCAATGACCGCTGCGCGTGTGCATCGGCAGCTCGAGACCGGGCAGGGCGCGCATGGCAAAGAACGGGATTACACGGCGCCCGACCAGCAGCGCGATGATGGCCATGCACAAGAGCGCGGCCTCGAAGAATCGCGTCGGCACTGCGTCCCCGCCACCGACTGCGATCAGGTACAGGCCATCCAGAACCCCCAGCGCGAACAAGAGCCACGGCACACCGTAGTTGCGCAGGTTCCGGGTCTTGACTACCACCCGCAGCATGGCCGCGCCAGCCAACGCGAAGCAGGCGAGTTCGCACACCGCTGCAGCCATGAAGATGAGTCGACCGGGTAACAGAAACCCCAGACGAGCGAGCATCCACAGGCAGCACAGTAGACCCAGAGGTCGGCCATGCAAGGGGTTGATGCCGGTCCAGGTGGCGCCAGCCGTCAGAAGGAAGCCGACCGCGATGGTGGTGATGAAGCCCCACAACATTTCGTGCGCGTGCCAAGAGACACCCTGCATCACGCCCTGCGCAAACGCGGGCGCAAAGACCCAGATGGCGATCGACAGTGCGGCCCAGCCTGAGCCTGCGAGGTACAGAGGGCGAAACCCCATCTGAAGAAGCGCGCCTAGCGCAGGGCGTGCGCGCGATGCAGGCCGTGGCTCGGCGATCACATGCAGTTCAGGCAAACAAGTGCTCCTGCGGGATGCGATCAGGCGCGTCATTCATCTGGTAGCCGTACCAAAGGCTTTGTGCAATGCGCGCTGCCAGGTCGTCGGCACGCGCGCGCAAGCCGGGGTTGCCGAGTGACAGCGTCGTTTCACGGAACAGAGAGAGCCAGCGTTCGAACATGCGCACATCGAGGCCGGGCAGCGCCGCGTGCCTGGGCATCGGCGTTCCTCGGTAGCGCCCCGTTCCACGCAGGGTCGACGACCAGAAGTCGACCATCTTCTCCAAGTGGTGATCCCAGTCGGCCACATGCGCGTCGAAGAACGGCCCCAAGACCGCATCCTGCCGAACCTTTGCATAAAAGCCGTGGACGAGTCGCGCAACATCGTCTTCATCGCAGAGGTCTGCTCGTGACATGATTTTTTAAGATATACAAAATATATATCTTATAGCTTGTCCTTTTCCTGTCAAGAGAGCAGCATGGGTTCGTTCGCGCACAGACGCCCCGCCGGGGCCTCGCGAAACTTGTTCCGGGAGATTCGACAAGTGGCCATTCACCATGCGCTTTCGGGCGAGATGATCGACGTTCGCCCGCTGGCCGGCGCCATAACGAGCGCCAGTACCGCGACGCTGTACAAGACGCAACACCTCGAGGTGTTTCGCCTCGTCCTGCTCGCCGGCAAGCAGATACCCGAGCACCAGGTTGTCGGCGAATTGACGGTTCAGTGCCTGGAAGGAAGCGTCGAGTTTTCCATCGGCACGACGCACGACGTGATGCGGGCGGGCGACCTCAAATGCCTGGCGGGCGGTATTCCTCACGCGCTGCGGGCGCTCGAGGATTCATCCGTTCTGGTCACGTTGCTGCTTCATGGCGCTTAACGCCATGAGCATCGTTGTCCGGTTGTGGGTGCGGTGGCGGCGCGATGCCTGACCTCATGATCTGCACCATCGGCCATTCGAATCGTCCGATCGAAGATTTCATCGGGCTGCTCTGGTCGAACGAAGTGGCCAGCGTGATCGATGTGCGAACCGTCCCGAAGTCGCGTCACAACCCGCAATTCAATCTCGACGCGCTCCGCGACGAGCTTCCTGCCGCCGGCATCGAATACGTGCACATCCCCGGTCTGGGCGGCCTGCGCCATGCACTCGCCAATTCGCCGAACGGCGGGTGGCACAACGCGTCGTTCAAAGGTTATGCCGACTACATGCAGACGCCGGAGTTCGCCTCCAGCGTCGATCAGGTGGTGGCGCTTGCGCGCAGTCGGCGTTGCACGCTAATGTGCGCCGAGGCGGTGCCCTGGCGTTGCCACCGATCGATGATCGCCGACGCGCTTCTCGTTCGGGGCTTGCGGGTGGAGGACATCATCAGCGCGCACGGACGCAAGCCGCACGCGCTCACCTCGTTCGCCCGGGTCGAAGGATTGCACGTGACGTACCCACCGCCCGACGTGGACAACGCAGCGCTCGTTCCCGAAGGCGTGGGGAAAGGTGCATGAAAAACGCGACGTGCCGAAGCGCCCTCGCCATCACGGCGCATCAAGACCTCGCAGGCCTGCTGACCGAAGTGCGAAGCTGTCGTGCGTGCGAAGCGCATCTGCCCTTGGGGCCGCGCCCAGTGCTGCAGGCAGAGGCATCCGCGCGCATCCTCGTCGTGGGTCAGGCCCCTGGCGTTCGTGTGCACAACTCCGGGGTTCCATGGGACGACGCCAGCGGCGATCGCCTGCGAAACTGGACCGGTCTCGACACGGTTCGCTTCTACGACGCATCGGAGGTCGCGATCGTTCCGATGGGTTTTTGCTACCCCGGCCGCGGCCACGGGGGCGACCTGCCCCCACGGCGCGAGTGTGCCGACCTGTGGCTCGATCGGTTGCTCGCCCGCTTGCCGCGCATCGAACTCACGTTGTTGATTGGCCTGCACGCGCAGCGCCACTTTCTGGGTCGTCGCCGCAAGAGAACGCTCACGGAAACCGTCACCTCGTGGCGCGAGTTCGCGCCGGAGTACCTGCCGCTGCCGCACCCCAGCGCGCGCAACACGCCATGGTTCCAGCGCAACCCGTGGTTCGAACAAGACCTGCTGCCCGCCCTGAAGCAGCAAGTCGCTTCGCTCGGCCCTAGGGGAGGCTCCTCATGACGCCGCGCCACCCGCAGCGACCGGTCTTCTTCAACTTGACGCAGATTCAGATGCCGGTGGGCGCGCTCACCTCGATCACGCATCGCCTCACTGGCATCGTGCTGGCGCTCGGCATCCCCTTCGGCTTCTATGCTTTGCACCTGTCGCTGGCCAGCGCGCAGTCGTTCGCTCACCTGATCCAGATCGCTGGCACCTGCTGGTTCAAGGCGGCGTTGATCTTCTTTGTCTGGGCGCTGTCGCAACACCAGTTCGCGGGTGTGCGGCATTTGCTGATGGACATCGGTTTCGGTTCTCACCTCGCCAGCGCGCGCCGCAGTGCCTGGGGCGTGAACGTGGGCGGCGTCGTGATGGCGTTGCTGGCAGCATGGGTCGTGCTGTGAGAAGGCCTCTCGGTGGCCTGCCGGCGTGGCTGGTGCAGCGCCTGAGCGCGGTCTTCATGCTGGGCTTCACCGTGTTCGTGCTGGTTCACCTTCTGGTCGAGCCGCCGCATTCGTACGACGCCTGGCGGAACTGGGTGGGCCACATCGGTGTCAGCGCGGCGTCCGGCGTGTTCATCGCAGCGCTCCTGGCGCACGCCTGGGTCGGCCTGCGTGACGTCACGCTCGACTACGTTGCCCCGCTCGCCGCACGCGTTGCCGTTCTGGCGCTGATTGCCGCAACGCTGGTCGCTGTGGCCGCACTCGCCTTTCGGATTCTGTTTCTCGCTCACGGGTGAACGCAGGTGAACTTCGCCCGCGACACCTTCGATCGCCCTGAAAGGCTCGCATGAAGTTTTCCATCTATCGCTTCGACCCGGAGCAAGACCGCAAGCCCTACATGCAGGACTTCGACGAACCTCTCAACGACGGCGACCGAATGCTGCTGGACGTGATTCTGCGGATCAAGGCACAGGACAACACGCTGACGATCCGCAAGTCGTGCCGTGAGGGCGTTTGTGGCTCTGACGCGATCAACATCAACGGACGCAACGGCCTGGCCTGCATCACCCGGGTCTGGGATCTGAAGGAGCCGGTGGTGCTGCGCCCGCTGCCGATTTATCCGGTGATCCGCGATCTCGTTGTCGACATGTCCCGCTTCTATGCGCAGTACCACTCCATCAAGCCCTATCTGATAAACAACGAACCGCCGCCCGAGAAAGAGCGCTTGCAGTCGCCGCAAGAACGCGAGCGACTGAACGGCCTGTACGAGTGCATCCTGTGCGGTTGCTGCACCAGCCAGTGCCCGTCGTCGTGGTGGAACCCCGAAAAATTCGTGGGGCCGGCCGGCCTCTTGCAGGCAGACCGCTTCATCGCCGACAGCCGCGACCGTGCCACGCACGAGCGGCTCGATGACCTGAACGACGTCTACCGCTTGTTCCGCTGCCGCTCGATCATGAATTGCACGGAGGTCTGCCCCAAGGGGCTTGCGCCGTCGCGGGCGATCGAGAGCATCCGTCTGACCATGCTGAAGGAGGCACTGTGAACACCGCGCCGTCGACGCAGCACGTGGCTGCGCAACCGGTCGCAGAAGACGACGGCCCACTGTCACCGTGGTGGCTGCGGGCCGTGGCGATCGTGATGGTGCTCGGTTTTGCGGGGTTGATCCTGATCACCACGCTTTCTTATCGCAATGCGCCGCCGATTCCGGCGCGGACCGTGGACCCGCAAGGCGTCGCGCTGTTCAGCGCAGAAGATGTCGGCGAAGGGCAGGCGGTGTTCCTGCGCTACGGCCTGATGGCCAACGGCAGCATCTGGGGCCACGGCGCGTACCTCGGGCCCGATTTCTCCGCCACCGCACTGCATCGGATGGGGATGGTCGTCGCAGAAAGCATCTCGAGCGAGCAGTATCACCAGGCTTTCGCAGCGTTGAACGAAAGCCAGGCCGCCGCCGTTCAGGCAGAGGCGATTGTGTCGCTGAAGAAGAATCGCTACGACGAGTCCACCGGGACGCTGCAGTTCAGTGGCGCGCAAGCGAAGGCGTTCAACGCCGACATCGCACACTGGGCCGCCTACTTTCACGACCCGGCGCGCAACGGGGGTCTGAAGGCCGACCTGATCACCGATCCGGTCGAGCTTCGGCAATTCACAGCTTTCGTGACCTGGGCCGCCTGGGCCTCCGTGGCCGCCAGGCCTGGCGAAGCGCACTCCTACACCAACAACTTTCCCTACGACCCGAGCGTCGGCAACGTGCCCATCTCGGGTGCGCTGCTGTGGAGCGCGCTCAGCCTGATGGTGCTGCTCGGAGGAATATCGACCGTGCTGCTGGCTTTCGGCAAGTTCGACTACCTGGGCTGGATCACGCGCGGCCACAACGTCAAGCCGCAGATGTTGCCGGGGCGGGCCAGCCGTGGGCAACAGGCACTCGTGAAGTTCTTCGTGGTCGTTGCAGTGCTGCTGCTGGCTCAGGCGCTGGTCGGCGGCGCGGTCGCCCACTACCGCGCCGATCCGGGCAGCTTCTACGGCTTTCAGCTCGAACGCATCTTCCCCAGCAACTTGATGCGCACCTGGCATCTGCAGTTGGCGATCTTCTGGATCGCGACCGCTTACGTGGCCGCCGCACTGTTCCTCGGCCGCTCGCTGCGAACCGACGAGCCGAGTTGGCTCGCGGGTTGGACGCACGTTCTCTTCGCAGCGTTCGCGGTGGTCATCTTCGGCAGCCTGCTGGGCGAGTGGGCGGGCATTGCGCAACTGCTCGGGTCATGGTGGTTCTGGCTCGGCAACCAGGGTTGGGAATACCTTGAACTCGGGCGTGTCTGGCAAGTGCTGCTGGTCGTGGGGCTGTTCGTCTGGTTCGCGCTGCTGTGGTCGCTGGTTCGTCCGCGCGCCCTGGCCGACCGCGCCTCGCAGCCGATCGTCAGGATGTTCCTGGTGGCGGCGCTCGCGATCCCGGTGTTCTACATCCCGGCAATGTTCTTCGGCGCGAAGACCAACTACACGGTGGTCGACACCTGGCGCTTCTGGATCATCCATCTGTGGGTCGAAGGCTTCTTCGAGTTCTTCGCGACCACGATCGTGGCGCTGACGTTCTACCAACTCGGCCTGACCCGCCGCAACGTCGCGCTGCGCGTGATCTACCTCGACGCGATCCTGTACTTTCTCGGCGGGCTGATGGGCACGGGGCATCACTGGTACTTCACCGGTCAGACCAACGTCAACATGGCGCTGTCGGCGCTGTTCTCGGCGCTCGAGGTGGTGCCGCTGACCTTGCTGACGCTCGACGCGTGGGACTTCGTGCGTACCACGCGCGGCGACCGTGATGCTGCGGGCAAGCAGATGGTCATCCCGCACAAATGGACCTTCTACTTCCTGATGGCGGTGGGCTTCTGGAACTTCGTCGGCGCGGGCATCTTCGGTTTCCTGATCAACCTGCCGATCGTCAGCTACTACGAGGTCGGCACCTTGCTGACGCCGAACCACGGGCATGCCGCGATGATGGGCGTGTTTGGCATGCTGGCGATCGCACTGATGGTGTTCGTGCTTCGGCAAACGAGCAGCGACGCGCATTGGCCTGCCATCGAAAAATACGTGCGCTGCGCGTTCTGGGGCACGAATGTCGGGCTGGCGTTGATGGTGACCCTGAGCCTGTTCCCGGGTGGCCTGCTGCAGGTCTGGGATGTGCTCGAGAACGGGTATTGGCACGCGCGCAGCCTGGACTACATAGCCAGCGAACGATCGCACCTGATCGAGTGGCTGCGCATGCCGGGCGACGTTGTCTTCATCGTGTTCGGCGCGCTGCCGTTGGTGATGGCAACGCTCAAGGGCTATTTTAATCTGCGCAAGGAAACTTGAGGGCGAACCCGTCATGCCAGGTCGCCGCGCCAGAGCATGTTCTGCGGCGACACTTCAGCACGTCCTTCTGCGCGTGGCGTCGATTCCCAAGGTCGCATCTGGGGCAGCTCCTTGAGTGTTCGATGGAGAGAGGCGTTCTCCAGAATGACCGTTGTTCTGGCTGGTGACTGCCCGCTTTGGGTCGACCCTCGACGGTCGCCGCGCCAGGATTACCGCCGCAGAGCTGTCGTTGCCGGTGAGCTACGAGCAAGCAGCCCTTCGTGAGCTGACGGCCTCGACCCATTGCTGCTGGTCGGGTCAACATATTGACAGCTGCAAAGCTGACATCGCGCCACTCCACCCACCGCAACGGCCGTCGGCTTGCCCAGCCTCAGAGCTATTGGGGCTGGCGTGACCTGGACAGCCTGCTGCGCAGCAAGCCGCCGGTGGCGATGGTTTGAATAGCAGGTCTTCGATACGCGCCGGCGACACCTCGTCGGCCCACCACAGCTCGAGCACAAACTCCTAGGTGATCTTGCGCGTGGCCGGCGAGATGCGGACGCAGGATTGCGGAAAAAAGCCTGGGTGCCCCGAGAGCGCCAGCGAACGCTGCAGATCGGCCAGCCAGCCGGGCTCGATGTAGAGCGCCAGAACCAGCGTGCGCTGGCCCTGCGGGGCCGGGTACTCGTAGGCATGGTGTTCCCAGGCGTTGACGAGCACGGCCGAGTCGTCGGCCAATGGCGCGCGCTCGCCGCGCACGCTGACCGCACCGTCGGCCCCACCCGCCTAGATCAGGATGTGGCAGTGGTGATGGGCATGGCCGACCGGAGTGCGTCCATGTCCAGCAGCGCCACACGGCCGAAGCGCCCCTGGAATATCTTTACGGCGGAAGACACCGCGACGAAGCGTCGGGCTCTAGGTGAATGGTGTCTTGCGGCATAGCGTTCAAGCGGATTCGGCCAATAGGGTCAATACGTGCCGGCGATTCGACTGGCGCTGGCGGCAGTGGCCCGATGCGCGCGTGCGTTCAACTCGCCGCTGGCGCGTCCTGCAGTGTGTAGATGCCGGAGTACCCGGCCGAGAAGTCGGGCGGCAATTCGATGGAACCAGCCTCGACGCGGGCGAAGCGCGATGGCTCACCATGCACCATGCGGTTGCGATGGATGCTGTCGATCACCGGCGCGGTGTAGGCGAAGGCGTCGGCCGCGGCGTACTGGATGATCCACGTCGTTCGCATCGTCTCCGACCGGTTGGGCGCGGAGCCGTGCACCACGAGTCCGTGATGGGCCACGATGTCACCCGGATCGAGCTCGCTGTCGACGGCGCGGGAGACCTCCTCCGGAGTCGTCTGCGCGTTGCAGTTCAGCAGGTAGCGACCGCCGTCCCAGTGGCTGCGCGGGCCTTGCCGGTGCGTGCCGGGAATCGTGCGCAAGCAGCCGTTCAAGCGCCGCGACGGGTTCAACGGCAGGCTGATGGCCACCAGGTTGGTGTTGGTGTGCGGGAACACCGACCAGTCCTGATGCCAGCCGATCTCGGCCCCGCCGTGCGGAAGCTTGAAGTTGATCTTCGAGTGATAGAACTTCACCGGACCGCCGATCAAGGCAGCGGCAATGCCGCCAAGCACCTCGCCGAAGGCAAGCTCGACGTAGACCTCGTCGAGCTCGGTCGGGCTGGCGATGCGGCGGATGCGCGGCGCATCCGGGCTGTGCCCCGGCTCCAGGTCGTAGTGCCGGGTCCCGGCCACGAGCCCGCGCCCGGCCTCTCGCAGCCGATCGGTCGTCGCGATCAGGCGCTGCAGCGCCGTTGACTCGACGACGTTGCGCAGTTCGAGGTAGCCGGTCTCGCGATAGTGCGCGATGGCGTCGGACGACGGGATCGTCATGCCGTCTCCCGTGCAGGTTGAGTGGTGATCTTGTCGCTGCCCATCTGCAGGGGCGCTACGTTCGTCGAGCGCACGTAGTCGGGCCGCGGTGCAGGCACGGCCTCGGGCTTGTTCGCGACAGTGTTGTAGACGATATAGACCTGCCAACGGTCGTGCCGGCTGAGATTGTGGCCCGAGGCATGGAGGAGATTGGGATGGAAGAAGACCACCGTACCCGGCTTGCCGACGATCGGGACCGGCTCGGCGCTGCGCTGCATGATCTCGAGCAGCGTCGGCTTGGGCACGACGAAGAACTTGTAGCCGGTGCTTTCGTCGAACTCGGGTTCGAGGTTGCCGACCCGGTGCGAGCCCGGAATGAAGTAGAGGCAGCCGCCGATCTCGGTAGGCTCGTCGAGCATGAGGAGCGCGGTCGTCAGGTTCGCCTCGGGCACGCCGTCGCGCCGCCACGTCCCGTAGTCCTGGTGCCAAGCCCACACCGAGCCATCGATGGCGGTCTTCAGGTTGCATTTGGTGTGGTAGACGTAGAGCGACTCGTCGCCGAGCAGTTGCCGGGCCGGGGCGAGCAGCCGAGGGGCGCGCGCGGCGGCGTGGAACGGCGGTGAGGCGGTTGGCCCGTCCGCCTCGTGGACGCGGTAGATCGTCTTGGCCACGCCGCCGACACGTTCGCGCACGAGGTGGTCGGTGTCGATGCCTTGCAGCCGCTGGAGTTCGGCCTTCATGGCCGCGACTTCCGCCGGCGCCAGCAGTTCGGGCAGGACGATGAAGCCGTCGCGGCGGTAGCGCGCGAGTTGGTCGGTTGAGAGTTGCATGGATGGTTGCCTTGAATGACGCCGGAACTATGGCACAGCACTGGCATGCCAGTCAAGTTCCAGAACAATCCTCCCCGCTCGTCACAGGGTCGATCGGCGTCACGGCGCGACCGTGCTGCGCGAGAAGCTGTCCAGGTCGTCGATCAGGGCGTCGCTGGCCGCTACCGCCGCAGCTTCGACGCCGGAGGCGAGCGCCTCGGCCAGGCTCACATGGAGCTGCATCGTGCGTTCCGTGCCGGGCCACACCGCCTGGTGGAAGAACCAGAAGCGCCGCGAGACCGCGTGCAGCGCGGCGACAGACTGGGCGGCGATCTCGTTGCGGGCCGCGTGCGCCGCCATCGCATTCATTTCGGCATCGCACTGCAGGAAATCGGCCACCGCGCCGGCCTTCACGGCCCTGGCCATTTGCCGGGCAATCGTCGCCATGCGCTGGCGCTCGGCGACCGTGGCCCGGCGCGCGGCAAGGCGGGCGATCAGTCGGTCCAGCTCGCGACGCGTCTCCAGCACCAGCAGCTGCCGGCGAAGATCGATCTGGGTGACCACGACCCCGCGACGCGGCAGAATCTGCACGAGGTGCTCGCGCGACAGGCGCTGTAACGCTTCCCGAATCGGTGTCGTGCCGATTCCGATGAGTGCGCTGAGGCTTGCCTCCGAGACCACGCTGCCCGGCGCCAGCTGCAGCGTGACGATGAGTTCCTCGAGGCGCTGGTAGGCCTTCTCGTTAAGCGTCAAGCCCCAATCGCCGGGCGCCGCCGCGCCTTCGTCGCTGAGCGATGCTGGCGCTGTATTCCTGGTGGGAGCGCCGGGGGTACGGCCACGATGGCTCGCTGGCAAGTTGGTTTTTCGCATGAGCAGGCGAAGTGTACGAGCCGCCGCCGGACCGTCGAAGATCTCACCTGCTTTTCTGCGCCGCGAGGGGCGCACATCTCCGTGTGTTCGCCTCGCGACGCTCCCGGCGTACGGTGCCTGTTTTGCCGCGAAACTGCGCGCCCACGTTCTTCAAAGTTCTCCGTTCGCGAACCTTGGCTGGTAGGCGTCTCGGTCGTGTGAATCGCAGCAATCATTACGGAAAGTGCGCGAAGATCTTTAGCCGTGATTCGTCGCTTGGCCACAGCGAGCCCTCGCCTAGCGCTGCTGGTGATCGTTCTGGGTGAGCGTGTTCTTGCCGGCCAGCCTGTGGGCGCCGAGCCTTGCGCCCGTTGAAGGGCACAAGTTGTTAATCGCACATTCCTGGGTGTGCTCGAAGTCAGGAGCTCACCTGACGGTATGACATCGGCTGCCCGAAAGCGGTCGTCGACGGGTGGCCGCATCTGGCCGGGTCGAGCCGATGGCGGCCCCAGACTCAGCGCCGGAAACCTGTCGTTCATGCGCTCGACGCGGTTGCGCCCGGGTGCGCGAGGCGACCGGCCGTTTGTGGCCGGTTGTTTGAGTCCGCCAACGACCGCTGTGGGGATGCACAACTTGACCCGCCCGGGCTAAGCCTTCAGGCAGCTTCAGAGCGAGCCGTCTGACCGCTATGGGCGACAGCAAATGTTGGCTTCGGAAAACAGCGGTCATTCAAGCGCTGGAGTCGATAAGCTCAACACATGTGGTCGGTACCGACGACTGCTGTGCCTTGAAACCTGCCGGTCATTCCACGTCCGGCAAGGTTTTTGAACGTCAAGTAAGTGGGCAGCACTTGCCGAACGACCACTCGATCGACAGACCGCAATCGCTGCAGATCGGCCGCAGGTATCTCGATGAAGTCCTGAGGCCAGGCTAATGGCCGCTCCGACCACAGTCGTGAGCCAATTCACGTTTCGACGAGTTCAGGCCCCTTACTCGGGGGGACAAGCCGGTCAGCAGCCTCGGTAACAATAGTTTACGAATCCGCACCGACAATCAAACCTGGGACGGCGCTTCTCGTAGTCCGAATCCCAATCCTCTTGCCGGTCAATGCATACCCGCTTTGCACACGCGCGCTCGTATGCCAAATCGTAGCCGCGGGCGGCAAACCACGCGCACTGATCTGCTTGAAACTGGATACCGAGTGAGCCCGCTGCTTCGCTCCGCGTAAGAAGCAGCACGAAATACTCCAAATCTGTTCGCGACCGAAACTGCTCATCCGTTGGCACGAAGCCGCTACGAAACGCTTTTAGCAGCACGCCGAGCCGCTCCGATGTCGTCAAGTCGTCGTCTAGCCGGATCGGCAGTTCATCCATGGTTGGGCCCTTCTAAGCAGACCCATTCTAAAACAAAAGCTACGCAAAGAGTGTCTACATAAACGCTGTAGACGCAAAAGATTGGGCCCGTGAAGCTCTGTTGCTATGGAGCCACAAGCAAACGAGGTCGAATCTGCACGCCAGCGGCTTGCTAGGCGCCTCCGCGCGGAGCGCGCAAAGATCGGAATCTCGCAAGAAGAACTGGCCGATCGAGCGCACATTCACAGAACTTTTGTGGGCTCCGTCGAACGAGCCGAGCGTAACGTTTCGATCGACAACATCGAAAGGCTCGCTGTCGCCCTTGACTTGGACATCGCACAGTTGCTGGCGTCAGCCTAAGTGGGTCGTCGGCGAATTGGAGTCTCAGAACTCAACCGTAGTTCATCGCCGCACGCCAGTCCGGTCGTACTTCTGGTGCCCGCATCTCAAGTCGGCCCTATCTGCGATCGGCATGAACGCCGCTACGAGAGCCAGGATCGGCTAGCGAATCCCGAATCAGTGAGAGCTCTGTGTGGCATCTCGAATGCTCAGCGGCCCGTGCCTTAAGTTTGCGGAACCCGTTGATCGGTCAGCTTGCGAAGATGTTGGCGCTTCGCAGTTCGAACCTTGGCCCATTCCGCAACCTCGATTCCAAAATCTAGTCGACACAGCGCTTCGTACACGAGTCGCAAAGGGAGGGTCCTACCCTCGCTGTTCTTGTTGTAGAACCTAGCGCGAATCGTACGCACGCTGTGCCCAAGAAAGCGATCTATGAGCGTGCCCTCCAGGCCTTTCCCTTCGAGCGCTTGAGAGATCGTCGATCGGAAGCTGTGAAAGACCTTCCGTTTGGGCTGGTACACAGCTACGCCTTTGGTGAGACGCGGAAAGTCACGAGTTGGATAGTGCCCGAAGCCAGACTTGGGGTACCACGGGAGATCGAACATCCAACCTGACTCGATTTGCGTTCGTTCCGCAACGTAGTCAAGTAGCCCTAGTCGGATCAAATCCGGATGGAGCGGCAGCATGCGACGCCCGGCAAATGTTTTCACTCGTTGCGCTGGCCCCGCATCGACGCGCTGGCCCTTTTTGTTCAACTTCGATGAAGTGACGACGACACACCAAATTCCGTCGAGCACCTTGAAATCGCGCGCCCGAAGCTGAGCTGCTTCACCAATCCGCAGCCCGGCATAGAGCCCTAAAAGAGCGATCCAGTACCTCGACGCGTTTCCCGCGGCGTAGGCAACGAACGCTGGACCGACGAAAAGGCGATTTAACTCGTCGAGCGTAAATGCGACGTAACCGGGAACGTGCTCGTCGTCTTCGTCGTCTGGACTGAGCGCTTGCATCTCAGCGCGTCCGCGACCCTCCGGCCTTGCGTCTTCAAGCGCCGCCGCAAGGCGAGCAGCAACAGGACGGGGCAACTCGTCGCGCTTGGTCGCCCACTGCAAGAACGGGAGGATGTATCCGAAATTCTTAAGTGCGTTGTTGCGGCTCTGTGCCTCGCCGCCGTCGGAGAGGATTTGCCGCGCATCCGCGTGATTGCGGCGCCCGCGGCGATCAGGGAACGCCCAGAACGTGCTAACGAACTGATCGATTGCCTCCGGAGTGATGTCTCCGACCCGGATGTCCCAGCGGCTCGTTTGATCGAAATCGCTGATCTTCTTGTCGACACTGATCAGTTCTCTAAACACGGACAGCGGAGGTGCGTATGTGTACGTGATCGTGTTTGAGTTCAGGTTCTTGTTGTGCTTGACCTCTTTCAGGTAATGCTCGATGACGTCGCTTAGCCAGCGACCAGCCGCGATCCCGTCGATCGGTGCCGGCGGCGGCAACGTCCCGCCAAGGACCGCATCACGCATAGTGGCCGAAGGCAAGGTGACGCCGGCCTGCAGCGTAGCGAGGAGCGCATGTAGTAGCTTGAGTGTCTCCGGCGGATCGTGGGGATGAGTCTCTAGGTGCGTGAGACGACCGCTCGTCGGATCACACCTGATCATCATCGGCGCTATGCGCGGGGGTTCGAAAAAGTCGTTCATGTCCAAGTCCCTTAAATCGGAATACTTGGTAAAGAAGTCTAGGAGGAATTTTCGGCAAAACGCCTCGGCGACCCTCCGAACGGCCGTCCGAGTTGAGCGTTTCAGCTCCGCCGGAAGCTCGGGATGCTGAGCGCGAACGCGCCCTGGTACGACGATTCGGGCATACCAGATGCCGTGCCGGCTCTTGAACAGATGAGGAGCTTGAAGGTTCATTGCCGACGCAAGATTTGGATCACCGAGTTGGATCACCTCGATGAACGTGCGGCACCGGCAAGAAAAAAGGCCTTAAGAATCAAGGCCTTGAAGAGGAAAGTGGTGGAGAGGAGGAGGATCGAACTCCCGACCTTCGCATTGCGAACGCGACGCTCTCCCAGCTGAGCTACCCCCCCACTTCGCCGCGTAGTCTAGCAAAAAGATCGCCCGGAGAGGGCGACGTTGCCGCGCGGCATAGCGGCGATCAATGCAGTCCCATTGGCGGTTTGTATTGGCAGATGGGGCGCGGTGGGGTAGCGTGCACTTTGCCGCCTGCCGGCAGCACGGGCGCTGCGGCGGCCGACGCAGATCATTCACCAGGAGACCGACATGGGCTTGAAAGGATCGAAGACCGAGCAGAACCTGAAGGACGCCTTCGCGGGCGAATCGCAGGCGAACCGCCGCTACCTCTACTTCGCGAACAAGGCGGACATCGAGGGCCAGAACGATGTCGCGGCGCTGTTCCGCTCGACGGCCGAGGGTGAGACCGGCCACGCGCACGGTCACCTCGAGTTCCTCGAGGCCGTGGGCGACCCGGCCACCGGCCTGCCGATCGGCTCGAGCCGGCAGAACCTGGCCGCCGCCGTCGCCGGTGAGACGCACGAGTACACCGACATGTACCCGGGCATGGCCAAGAGCGCGCGCGACGAGGGCTTCGACGAGATCGCCGACTGGTTCGAGACCTTGGCGAAGGCCGAGCGCTCGCACGCCAACCGCTACCAGAAGGCGCTCGACGCGCTGGTCGACTGACGGGTCGCCGGAACGCGTATACACAAGGGGCTTCGCGCCCCTTGTTCATTGCAGCCTCGTTTCCTGGAGACACGCCGGATGAGCAATCGCGAGGGCAACCTGGAGGCGCCGACCCGCCACCCGATCGACTGGCAGAACCCCGAGTTCTACGAGCAGACGGCGTGCGAGACGGAGATGGCGCGCATCTTCGACATCTGCCACGGTTGCCGTCGCTGCGTGAGCCTGTGCCAGTCGTTTCCGACGCTGTTCGGCCTGGTCGACGGGACGGCCGACGGCGAGGTTCACGGCGTCGCGAAGAGCGACTTCTGGCGCGTTGTCGACCAGTGCTACCTGTGCGACCTCTGCTACATGACCAAGTGCCCTTACGTGCCGCCGCACCCGTGGAACCTGGACTTCCCGCACACCATGCTGCGCGCGAAGGCGATCAAGTTCCGCAACGGCGAGGTCAGTGCGGGCGAAAAGCTGCTGGCGTCGACCGACACCCACGGCCAGTTCGCCGGCATCCCGGTGGTCGTGCAGGCGGTCAACGCGTTGAACAAGACGAAGGCGGTGCGCAAGGTGCTCGACAGCGCGCTGCACGTGCACCCGGACGCCTGGCTGCCGGAACTGGCGACGAAGCGTTTCCGCTGGAGCGCGGACCGGGGCGATGCGGCGGCCCCGGTGACCAACGGCGAGCGCACGCCAGGCAAGGTCGTGATCTTCTCGACCTGCTACGTCAACTACAACGAGCCTGGCATCGGCTTCGACCTGATCAAGCTGCTGCAGCACAACGCCATCCCCTACACGATCGTCGAGAAGGAGAGCTGCTGCGGCATGCCCAAGCTCGAGCTCGGTGACCTGGACGGCGTCGCGAAGCACAAGGCCGCCAACATCCCGGTGCTCGCGAAGTACGCGCGCGACGGATTCGCGATCCTGTCGGCGATTCCCTCCTGCACGCTGATGTTCAAGCAGGAGTTGCCGCTGATGTTCCCCGGGGACACCGACGTCGCGGCGGTGCAGGAGGCGATGTTCGACCCGTTCGAGTACCTGATGGCGCGCCACAAGGACGGTCTGCTGAAGCTCGACTTCAAGGCCGCGCTGGGCAAGGTGAGCTACCACATCCCCTGCCATGGCCGGGTGCAGAAGATCGGCCGGAAGACCGAGGAGGTCTTCAAGCTGATCGGCCAGACCGTGTCGGTGCAGCTCAACACCGTCGAGCGCTGCTCGGGCCATGCAGGCACCTACGGCGTGAAGACCGCGTTCCATGCCAACGCGATGAAAATCGGCAAGCCGGTGTTCAAGGCGATGGCGAACGATGCACCCGACTACATCAGCTCCGACTGCGCGCTCGCCGGCCACCACATCGCGCAGGGCATGGCGGTGAATGCGCTGCCCGCCGCGAAGCTGGCGCACCCGATCAGCCTGATGCGCATCGCCTACGGCTTGAATTGAACACGACCATGACGATCACCAAGGACAGCCTGCAGACGCTCGAGGCCTACGCGAAAATCCGCAAGTCGGCGCGGGCCGAGTTCATCGCGCACCGCCAGTTGCGGACCGTGCGTCTCGGCGAGCACCTGAGCGTTCAGTTCGAGGACGAGCGGACGATCCGCCGCCAGATCCAGGAGATGCTGCACATCGAGAAGATCTTCGAGGAGGAGGGCATCCAGAGCGAGATCGATGCCTATGCCCCGCTCGTGCCCGACGGTTCGAACTGGAAGGCGACCGTGTTGATCGAGTACCCCGACCCACACGAGCGCAAGCGCGAGCTGGCGCGGCTGATCGGCATCGAGGACCGGCTGTTCGTCGAGGTCGAGGGCCACCCCCGGGTCTACGCGATCGCCGACGAAGACCTGGACCGCGAGAACGCGGAGAAGACCTCGGCGGTTCATTTCGTGCGCTTCGAGTTCGCCAAGGCGGCGCGCGATGCGGTGCGGGCCGGCGCGAGTGTCAAGCTCGGGTGCGACCACACCCATTACCCCGCGCACACGGTCATCGCAGCGGAGACGCTGGCGAGCCTGGCGGGCGATCTGACCTAGCGAGTCGCGCGAGTTGCCAGCGAGCCGGCCGCGCGCCGGCTTTTGCTTATGCAATCAATAGTCAAACTCAATGAAAAGGCATTGATAAATAGCTTAGCATTAACCCTGTTCCGTACCCCATCCCACTCTCCAGAAGGAAGTCAGCATGTCCATCATCAACACCACCGTTCAGCCGTTCAAGGTCCAGGCCTTCAAGAATGGCAAGTTCATCGAAGTCACCGAGCAGAGCCTGAAGGGCAAGTGGTCGGTGTTCGTGTTCATGCCCGCCGCGTTCACCTTCAACTGCCCGACCGAAGTCGAAGACGCAGCCGACAACTATCCCGAGTTCCAGAAGCTTGAGGCCGAGGTCTACATCGTCACGACCGACTCGCACTTTGCGCACAAGGTGTGGCACGAGACCTCGCCGGCTGTCGGCAAGGCCAAGTTCCCGCTGATCGGCGATCCGACCCACGCGCTGACGAACATGTTCGGCGTGCACATTCCCGAAGACGGCATGGCGCTGCGCGGCACCTTCCTGATCAACCCGGAAGGCGTGATCAAGACCGCCGAAGTGCACGACAACGCGATCGCGCGTGACATGAAGGAAACGCTGCGCAAGCTGAAGGCCGCGCAATACGTCGCCGCGCACCCGGGCCAGGTCTGCCCGGCGAAGTGGAACGACGGTGCCGCGACGATCACCCCGTCGCTGGACCTCGTCGGCAAGATCTAAGTCCGTACCGAAATCGAAGGAGCTTCACGATGTTGGACGCAAGCCTGAAAGCGCAATTGGGGGCCTACCTCGAACGCGTGAAGCTGCCTTTCGAGATCACCGCGTCGCTGGACGACAGCGCCGCCGCCCAGGAGATGCATGGCCTGTTGCAGGACATCGTCTCGCTGTGCGACAAGATCACCCTCAGGACCGACGGCACGGATGCCCGCAAGCCGTCGTTCTCGCTCAACCGTGTCGGCGAAGCGCCGCGCATCCGGTTCGCGGCGATCCCGATGGGGCATGAGTTCACCTCGCTGGTGCTGGCGCTGCTGCAGGTTGGCGGCCACCCGCCCAAGATCGGGGCCGAGCTGATCGAGCAGATCAGGAATCTCGATGCCGACTTCCGCTTCGAGACCTACATGTCCCTCACCTGCCACAACTGCCCGGACGTGGTGCAGGCGCTCAACCTGATGGCGGTGCTCAACCCGCGCATCACCAGCGTCGTGATCGATGGCGGACTGTTCCAGCAGGAAGTCGAAGACCGCCAGATCCTGGCCGTGCCGATGGTGTTCCTGAACGGCGAGCACTTTGGCCAAGGCCGGATGGACGTCGAAGAGATCGTCAAGAAGCTCGACATCGGCGCTGCGACCCGCGACGCCGCCAAGCTGAACGCGAAGGAAGCGTACGACGTGCTGATCGTCGGCGGTGGCCCTGCGGGCGCAGCGGCGGCCGTTTACGCCGCGCGCAAGGGCATCCGCACCGGCATGCTGGCCGAGCGCATGGGCGGGCAGACGATGGACACGATGAGCATCGAGAACTTCATCTCGGTGCTGGAGACCGACGGGCCGAAGTTCGCCGCGGCGCTGGAGCAGCACGCGAAGCAGTACGACGTGGAGATCCTCAACCTGCAGCGCGCCGAGAAGCTGATCCCGGCATCGGAGCCGGGCGGACTGGTCGGCGTGCAACTCGCGAACGGCGCGACGCTGAAGAGCCGCACCGTGATCCTGTCGACTGGCGCACGCTGGCGCGAGGTCAACGTGCCCGGTGAGCAGGAGTACCGCAACAAGGGCGTGGCCTACTGCCCGCACTGCGACGGGCCGCTGTTCAAGGGCAAGCGCGTGGCGGTGATCGGCGGCGGCAACTCCGGCGTCGAGGCGGCGATCGACCTCGCCGGCATCGTCGGCCATGTCACGCTGCTGGAGTTCGGCGATGCCCTGCGCGCCGACGCGGTGCTGGTCGCCAAGCTGAAGAGCCTGAAGAACATCGACATCCACACCCAGGCACAGACCACCGAGATCACCGGTGCCGAGGGCAAGGTCAACGGCCTGACCTACACCGACCGCGCGAGCGGCGAGTCGAAGCGCGTCGAGCTCGAAGGCGTGTTCGTCCAGATCGGCCTGGTACCGAACTCGGAGTGGCTGAAGGGCACGCTGGAGCTGTCGCCCCACGGCGAGGTCGTCGTCGGCAACCGCGGCCAGACCTCGCTGCCGGGCGTGTTCGCCGCGGGCGACGTGACGACCGTGCCGTTCAAGCAGATCATCATCGCGACCGGCGACGGCGCGAAGGCCGCGCTCGGCGCGTTCGATCACCTGATCCGCAGCGCGGTGCCTGAAGCCGCCGCAGCCTGATGCGCGTCAGGCGGGCGCCGGCGCGGGCCGGCTGACCCGCCAGCCGTCGAACGTGTAGATCACCAGCGCGAGCCAGATGCAGGCGAAGCCGATCAGGCGCGCGCCACCGAACGGTTCACCAAACGCCCACACACCGACCGCGAGCTGGATCGTCGGGCCGATGTACTGCAGCAGGCCCAGCGCCGTCATCGACAGCCGGCGCGCGCCCGCCGCGAACAGCAGCAGCGGCACCGCGGTGATGGGGCCGAGCGCGATCAGCCAGACGTTGGTCGCGAGCGCGTCCGCCGGAAACAGGCCCGTCCCGGCGCGCGCCCAGTAGAGCAGCGCGGCCAGCGCCAGCGGCCCCAGCACGATCGTCTCCAGCGTCAGTCCTTCCAGCGGCCCGAGCGCCGCGACCTTGCGCAGCAGCCCGTAGCACGCGAAGGTGATGCCGAGCACCAGCGCGATCCACGGCAACTTGCCGGTCTGCAGTGTGAGCCACGCGACGCCGAATGCGGCGATCCCGAGCGCGATCCACTGCACCCGGCGCGGGCGCTCCTTGAGCAACGTGTAGCCCAGCAGCACGTTGAACAGCGGCGTGATGAAGTACCCCAGGCTCGCGTCGATCACGTGGTCGTTGTTGACCGACCAGATGTAGGTCAACCAGTTCGCCGCGATCAGCAGCGCGCTGGCCGTGAAGGCGACCAGCACCTTGGGTTGGCGCTGCACCTGCGGGAACCAACCCCACTGGCGCCGCAGCGTCAGCACGCCGGCCAGGAACAGCATGCACCAGACAATGCGGTGCGCCAGCACCTCGCCCGGCGGGATGCCGGTGACGAGTCGGAAGTAGAGCGGGAACAGCCCCCACCAGACGAAGGCGAGGGCCGCGCTGAGGGCGCCGAGGTGCAAACCGGGATCAGTCCTTCTTCGCCGCCAGCAGCGCGTCGCCGAACTGCTCGCGCAGCCGGTTCTTCAGCATCTTGCCGGTCGCACCGAGCGGGATCGCGTCGACGAAGACCACGTCGTCCGGCGTCCACCACTTGGCGATGCGGCCCTCGAAGAACGCGAGCAGCTCGTCGCGGGTCAACTCCGCGCCCGGCTTCTTGACGACGACCAGCAGCGGCCGCTCGTCCCACTTGGCGTGCTTGGCGGCGATGCAGGCGGCCATCGCGACCTTGGGGTTCGCCATCGCGATGTTCTCGAGGTCGATCGAGCCGATCCACTCGCCGCCGGACTTGATGACGTCCTTGCTGCGGTCGGTGATGTGCATGTAGCCGTCGGCGTCGATGGTCGCCACGTCGCCGGTCGGGAACCAGCCGCGGCCCTGCGCGTCCATCACCAGCGGGTTGCCGCCTTCGCCCTTGAAGTATTCGTTCAGGATCCACGGCCCGCGCACCAGCAGTTCGCCGGACTGCTTGCCGTCCCACGGCAGCTCCTCGCCGTTCTCGCCGACGATCTTCATGTCCACGCCGTAGACCGCGCGGCCCTGGGTGCTCTGCACCGCCATGCGCTCCTCCGAGCTCATGCCGACGTGCTTGCCCTTGATGACGGCCGCGGTGCCGACCGGGCTCATCTCGGTCATGCCCCAAGCGTGCAGCACGCCGACGTTGTAGACCTCCTCGAACGCCTTCATCATCGCCGGGGGGCAGGCCGAGCCGCCGATCACGGTGCGGCGCATCGTCGAGAACTTCAGGCCGTTGGATTCGACATACGCCAGCAGCCCTTGCCAGACGGTGGGCACGCCGGCCGAGATCGTGACCTTCTCGGTCTCGAACAGTTCGTACAGCGATTTGCCGTCCAGCCCGGCGCCCGGGAAGACCAGCTTCGCGCCCATCATGCAGGCGGCGTACGGCAGGCCCCAGGCGTTGACGTGGAACATCGGCACGACCGGCAGGATGACGTCGCGGGCCGAGACGTTCAGCGCGTCGGGCAGCGCGATGCCGAAGGTGTGCAGCACCGTCGAGCGGTGGCTGTACAGCACGCCCTTGGGGTTGCCGGTGGTGCCGCTGGTGTAGCACAGCGACGAGGCGGTGTTCTCGTCGAAGGTGGGCCACGCGAAGGCGTCGCTGCTGGCGTCGACCAGGTCCTCGAAGCAGAGCAGATTCGGGATCTTCGATTCCTTGGGCATGTGCGCCCGGTCGGTCATCGCGACGAAGGTCTTGACCGTCTTGACGCGCCCGGCGACGGCCTCGACCAGCGGCAGGAAGGTCATGTCGAAGAACAGGACCTGGTCCTCGGCGTGGTCGGCGATGTAGACGACGTGGTCGGGGTGCAACCGCGGGTTCAGCGTGTGCAGCACCGCGCCGGAGCCGCTGACCGCGTAGTACAGCTCCATGTGGCGGTAGCCGTTCCAGGCCAGCGTGGCGACGCGCTCGCCGGGCTGGACGCCCAGCTTCGCGAGTGCGTTCGCCATGCGGCGGGAGCGGGCCGCCAAGTCGCGGTAGGTGTAGCGGTGGATGTCGCCCTCGGTGCGCCGGGAGACCACTTCCTGTTCGCCGTGGTGCCGCTCGGCGTGGATCAGCAGCGAGGAAATCAGCAGCGGCTGCGCCATCATCAAACCGTTCATTGACCTTGTCTCCGTGGGTGTTCGAAAGCCAGTTATCCGATCAATTGTGACGCAGCGTCGCGGCTTCGCGATCGGGGCCGCCCCGTAGGATACGAACGGCAGGGCTTGGCGGACGTCCCGGATCGCCGACACACTGTCGTGCGCAGTTCACAGAAGCGACTTCGAACGTGGGGGCGACCCCCAGGCGAGGGATGTCTTGTCACACACGGCGATCGAAAATTGCGGCATGCGTCGAGCCCGTTGTCGCGGGTTCCGCTGCTTTACCGGTGTGGCGACGCTGCCGCCCGGCCAGGAATCGCCATGCCACAGACCTACACCGTTGGAGCCCGTTCGCTGTTTGTTACCGTCACCGCCTGGCTGTTCATCGTGCTGGCGGTGCTGACCAGCATGTCGGCGCTGGTGCAGAACGCCGCGGTGGCGTCGCTGTGGCCGGGCATGCAGGTCGCCGCCGGCCGCCTGCCGCTGCTCACCGGATTGCTGATCGGCTACCTGCCGTGGGTGGTGGGTACCGGGCTGGTGATGTCGGTGGCGACGCTCGCCTCGGCGATCGGCCTGCTGATGCGCCTGGACTGGGCGCGGCGCAGCTTCATCGGGCTGCTGGTCGTCGCGATCTTCGCGAACCTGCTCGGCCTGTGGCTGCAGCAGGAGGTGGTCCAGTCGGTCGTCAGCACCACGCTGAGCAGCGCCGCGATCCCGCAGCAGGCGCTCGGGGTGTTCGGCGGCTTCGTCACCGCGGCGCGGGTGATGGCGGTGCTGATGACGTTGGTCGGCTGCGCGTTCCTGGGCTGGATCATTCACCGGCTGATGTCCGCGACCGTGCGGCAGGAATTTGCCTGATCACGGCGTGCGGCCGTCGACGTAGTACCAGCGACCGTCCTCGCGCACGAAGCGGCTGAGTTCGTGGAGCCGCTCGGCGCGCCCGCCGAGCTTGTGGCGGGCGACGAATTCGACGGTCGCGTGGTCGGCGTCGAGCGGCGTGTGGCGCCTGACCTCCAGTCCCAGCCATATCATCCCGGGCGGATTCGGCGCCAGCGTGGTCGGACGCGTTTCGGGGTGCCAGGTGGCCAGCAGGTAGCCGAGTTCGTCGCGCACGAACGCCGTGTAACGCGATCGCATCAACGCCTCGGCATCCGGCGCCCGCAGATGCTGCGGGCCGGCGTGGTAGCGGCCGCAACACGCGGCGTACGGCCGCGCATCGGCCGGCGTTCGGCACGGGCAGGTCGTCACAACACCAGCTCCCAGGTTTCGCCGACCAGGTCGTGGCCGAAGCTGTGGTGCGGCTCGCTGTGCGTCAGCACGTAGCCGGCCTTCGCGTAGATGCCGCGGGCGGCGAGCAGGCTCGCGTTGGTCCACAGCATGATCTTGCGGTAGCCGGCGCGGCGGGCGAACTGCGTGCACTCGTCGACCAGGCGTTTGCCCAGGCCGAGCCCGCGGGCCGAGGGCTCGATCAGCAGCATGCGCAACTGGGCGGTGCCGTCTATCGGGATGGCGTCGGCGTCGGTCCGCGCCTGCACCAGGAAGACGCTGCCGACCGGTAAGCCGTCGCGCTCGGCGATCCAGCAGGCTTCGCGCGCCGGGTCGAAGCGGTCGATGAAGTCCGCGGCGATGCGCGCGACCAGCGCCTCGAAGCGCATGTCCCAGCCGTACTCGCCGGCATACAGCGCGCCGTGGCGCGAGACGACCCAGCCGATGTCGCCGGCGCGGTGCGGGCGCAGCGTGCAGGGCGACGCGCCGCGTTCCTCAGGGCTGGCGAGCAGGCGCTCGATGCCGGTCATCGACGCCAGCAGATGCTGCTGTTGGGTCTCGTCGAGCGCGGCCAGCAGGGCGGCCACGTCTTGCCGGGATCGGGTGTCGAGCGGTGCAAACGCCCGCCGGCCGGCGGGCGTCAGGCTCAGGTGCTGCTGGCGCCCGTCGTCGGTCGAGCGGGTGCTGCGGATCAGGCCGCGCGTCTTGAAGGCGGTGAGCAGGCGGCTCAGGTAGCCGGGGTCCAGTTCGAGCGTGCGCGAAAGTTCGGTGGCAGTCAGGTCGTCGCGGTGCGCCAGTTCCCACAGCAGGCGCGATTCGGTCAGTGTGAAGCTTGAGTCGAGCAGGCCTTCGTGCAACACCCCGATGCGGCGGGTGTAGAAGCGGTTGAAGCGGCGGATGGTGTCGATGCGGGCGTCGGGCATGAACCGATTCTTTCGCAGATGATTGCCAAAAGCAATTAGTTTGAGGGTCCGAGGCGCTTGCGCTGAGTACTGTATGAACGTACAGTCTTTCGCATGGACTCGCTGCCTCTGTTCGCCGACTTGCCGCCTTTGCGGGGCGCGAGCGCTGCGCGGGCGCTGTACCGACCGGGGGCCGACGTGGCGAGCATGCCGGTGCCGGTGCCGGTGCCGGTGCCCGTGCCGGCACCTGCCAGGCCCGAACTCCGCCCCGAGAGCCTGCACCCCAGCCTGTGGCTAGGGCACCAATTGGCGCGCCATGCCGAGGCCGCCGTCCCGACCGGTTTTGCCGCGCTCGACGCCCAGTTGCCGGGTGCCGGCTGGCCGCGCCGCGCGCTCAGCGAGGTGCTGCTGCCGCACCCGGGCGTCGGCGAGATCCGGCTGCTCGCGCCCAGCCTCGTCGCCACCCAGAAGGCGGGCCGGCTGGTGATGCTGTTCGATCCGCCAGCCGATCTGTCCGCGGTGGCGTTCGAGCGGCTCGGCTTCGCCGTCGAGGACCTGCTGATCATCCACACCCGGGCGCGCGTCGTACCGGGCTCGGACAGCCTGTGGGCGCTCGAGCAGGCGCTCAAGAGCGGCCATGTCGGCGCGGTGCTGGCATGGCTGCCGCCGCGCTTGCGGGCCGAGCGGCTGCGCCGCCTGCAGCTCGCCGCCCATGCCCACGACGGCCCGGCCTTCGTGCTGTGCGAGATGAGCGCGGCGCAACGTCCTACCGCCGCACCGTTGCGGCTGGCGCTGCGCCCGGCGGCGGCCGACGTGCTCTCGGTGCGCGTGCTCAAGCGTCGCGGCCCGCTGCTCGAGCGTCCGCTGCTGCTCGAGCTGCCGCCGGTGCGGCCGCTGACCACGCCGCGGCAGGCCCCCGCTCATGCCGACGCCACCGCGCATGCCACCGCCGGGGCGCCCGCGCGTTCCGGTCTGTCGGCCGCGACCTTCGTCAACCTCGCGGTCGGTTGAGCGCGATGCCGGCGGCCCGCCCGTGCACGCGACGCTCCTCCATTCCTCCGTCGTCCGGCCTGCACCGTGCTCTGGATCGCCCTGCACCTGCCGGCGTTGTCGCTCGAATCGTTCGCGGCCACGCTGCCGCACGACGCCGCGCGCCCGCCGCCGCTGGCGCTGCTCGATGGGCATGCGATCAGCGCCGCCAACGCCGCCGCACGCGCACTCGGCGTCAAGCCCGGGCTGAAGCGCGCCACCGCGCTGGCGCTGGCGCCGCACATCACGCTCGGCCAGGCCGATCCGCAGCGTGATGCGCAGGCGCTGACCGCGGTCGCGCACGCCGCGCTCGCGTTCACGCCCACCGTGGTGATCCAGCCGCCGAGCGAGGCCGCGCCGGACGACACGCCCCACACCGTGCTGCTCGAGGTGCAGGCCAGCCTGCGCTACTTCGGCGGCCTGCCGGTGCTGCTGAAGCGGCTGCACCAGGCCCTCGCGCCGCTCGGCCACCGCGTCAACAGCGTCAGCGCCTGCACAGCGCTCGGGGCGGCACTGCTCGCGCGGGTCCAGACCCGGCTGGATTGCGGCGATCTGGCGGCCACGCAAAAGGCGCTCGACCGGGCGCCGGTCTGGCTGCTCGGCCCCGGCCGCATCCACTGGGAGGCGCTGCAGGGCATGGGCCTGCGCACCATCGCCGACCTGCGCGCCGTGCCGCGCGACGGCCTGGCGCGCCGCTTCGGCGAGGTCGTGCTCGGAGAACTCGACCGCGCGCTGGGCACCCGGCCCGACCCGCGCGAGGCCGTCGTGCTGCCCGCCACCTTCGAGAGCCGGCTCGAACTCTGCGCCCGGGCCGACACCACCGAGCAGCTGCTGCACGGCGCCAGCGTGCTGCTGGCGCGGCTGGTGGCGTGGCTGTCGGCGCGGCATGCATTCGTGCGCCGCTTCACCTTGCGGATGGCGCACGAGCGGCGCTCGCGGCGCGACGAGTCGGGCGTCACGTCCACTGCCCTCGACATCGCGCTGGCCGAACCCTCGCGCGATCCGGTGCACCTGCAGGTGCTGCTGCGCGAACGCCTGGCCTCACTGCAACTGCCGGCACCGACGCTCGACCTGTCGCTGCATGCCGACGACATCGCCCAGCGTGCACCGCCGAACACCGAGCTGTTCCCCACGCCGGCCGCCGAGCACGAGGGGCTGACGCGGCTGATCGAGCGCTTGCAGGCGCGCCTCGGCCGCGACCAGATCCGCCGGCTCGTGCCGCTGCCCGATCACCGCCCCGAGCGCGCCACCACCACCTGCAGCGCCGACGCGCGTATCCGCCCGGCGCGCGCCCGCGGCGGCGCGGCGCTGGCGACCGCGCCCATGCTGAGCTTGCACGCCGTGCGGCCGGTGTGGCTGCTGCAGCGCCCCGAACCGTTGCGCGAGCGCGAGCACCAGGGCGACCGCGAGCCGCTGGTCGATGGCCAGCCGCTGCAACTGGTGAGCGGCCCCGAGCGCATCGAGTCCGGCTGGTGGGACGGCGAGCGCATCGAGCGCGACTACTTCATCGCCGAGCTGCCGGACGGCGCGCTGGTGTGGGTCTACTGTTCGCGCGTACCGCTCGGGCAGGCCGAGCCGCGCTGGTTTTTGCAGGGGCGGTTCGGCTGATCAGGCCACCCGCCCGAACCACCACACCGACAACCCGGCGGCAAGCACCACCAGCAATGCGCCCGCCGCCGCGAACAGCGCGCTGATCTCGGTCTCTTTCTTCTCGACGATCAACCGGGTCGACAGCCCCTGGTAGACCTGCTTCAGGTCGGCCGCGGTGCCGGCGTAGTAGTAGTCGGCGCGCGTCATGTTCGAGATGTTCTTCAGCGTGTCCTCGTCGAGCCGCACCCGCATCGACCAGCCCTCGAAACCGATGGTCTCGCCCTCCTTGGTGCCGATGCCGACCGTGTAGACGCGCACGCCGCGGTCGGCGGCCATCTTCGCGGCTTCCACGGGATCCGGGCCGGTGGTGCGCTGGCCGTCGGTCAGCAGGATGATCGCGGCCGAGCCGTACGAGCCGGGCTGCACCGGCGTGAACACCGGCTTGGGCTTGTCGCCCGGGGCCGGCGGCATTTCGCGCTGGCCGGTGATCTGCGAGAGGTCGATGCCGGCGTCCGGGAACAGCGTGGCCAGCGACAGCACGATGCCGCTGCCGATCGCGGTGCCGCGCTGCAGCTGGAAGCGCTCGATCGCGGCGACCACGTCCTCCCGGCTCAGCGTCGGCGCCTGCACCACCGCGGCGGTGCCGGCGAACTGCACGACGGCGATGCGCACGGTGCGCGGCAGGTCCGCCACGAACGCCTTGGCGGCCTCCTTCGCGGCGGTCATGCGGTCGGGCTGGACGTCGGTCGCGCGCATGCTGCCGGAGACGTCGATCGCCAGCACGATGGTCTTCTCGGCGGTCGGCAGCGTGATCACCGCGGCGGGCCGGCCCGCGGCGATCAGCAGCGCCGTGATCGCGGTCAGCAGCAGCGCCGGCGGCAGGTGACGGCGCCATGCGACGCTCTTGCCCATCGCCTCCTTGACCAGGCCCAGGCTGGCGTAGCGCAGCGACGACTTCTTGCGCCGGCGCAGCAGCCAGACATAGAGCAGCACCAGCAACGGCACAGCGATCAGGCCCCAGAGCATCTCGGGCCAGAGGAAGGTCACCGGCAGCTTGAAAGGCAGGTCGTTCATGTGGGCGCTCCTGCCCAGGACGAGAGATGCGCCGCCGCCTGCCCGGCGCGCCCGGTGCGGCCGCTCCAGTTGGCGAGCCGGTTGCGCTGCTTGCGCAGATCGGCGAAGCGCAGGATCGCATCCATCAGGTTGTCGTCGGTCGCGAGTTCGAGCGTGTCGACGCCGGCGCGCGCCAGGCCTTCACGCAGCGCGGCCTCGCGCTTCTCGGCGGCGGCGGCGAAGCGCGTGCGGAAACCGCGGTCGTGGGTGTCGACGACGAGCTGCTCGCCGCTCTCGGCATCGCGCATCGTGACCAGGCCGATGTCCGGGAGTTCCATCTCGAGCGGGTCGTACAGGCGCACGGCGGTCACCTCGTGGCGCATCGCCAGTTGCCCGAGCGCCTTGTCCCAGCCCGGTGCGCTGATGAAATCGGAAACGACGAAGATGCTGCTGCGCCGCTTGACGACGCCCTGCGCCGCGACGAGCAGATCGCGCAGGTTGGTGGCACCGGCCGCCGTCTGCTCGGGCCGCTGGCCCATGCGCTGCAGCAGGTTCAGGACGTGAAGGCGGCCGTTGCCGGCGGGTAGCACCGTGTCGACCTCGGTGCCGTAGAGCAGGGCGCCGACGCGGTTGCCGTGGCGCGTGAGCAGCCGCGCCAGCACGCCGACGAACTCGCGCGCGACCTCCCGCTTGGTCAGCTGGTCGGAACCAAAATCGACGCTCGCGCTCAGGTCGACGAGGAACCACGCCGTCAGCTCGCGATCTTCGGTGAACTGCCGCACGTAGGGCTGCTGCAGGCGCGCGGTGACGTTCCAGTCGATGTGGCGGACGTCGTCGTGGTGCTGGTACTCGCGCAGGTCGGCCAGGTCCAGGCCGGCGCCACGGAACAACGTGCGGTAGTCGCCCTGCAGCAGGCCGTCCAGGCGGCGGATGACCGTCCACTCGAGGTGACGCAGCAGCGCGTCGGCACTTCGGGTGCGCGAGCCAGCGGCAGCGGTGGTTGGCGGGACGGCGGCGTTCATGGCGACGAAGGGTTGCGCCGCTCAGGCTGCGGAGGTGGCCAGCGGCTTGTCGGGCACCGGGATCTTCTTCATGACCTTCTGCACGATCGCGTCGGCGGTCAGGCCGTCGGCGAGTGCCTCGTACGACAGCACCAGGCGGTGGCGGAACACGTCGCCGACCAGGCCGGTCATGTCTTCGGGCAGCGCGTAGCCACGCCCGCGCATGAAGGCCAGCGCGCGTGCACCTTCGATCAGTCCGATGGTGGCGCGCGGGCTGGCGCCGTAGGTCAGGTACTTGGCGATGTCGCCGAGTTCGTAGCGGTCCGGCCGGCGCGTGGCGCTGACCAGCTTCACCGCGTACTGCATCAGTGACGGGTCGACATACACCTTGCGGCACTCCTGCTGCAGTTCCGCGAGCTGTCCCATGCTGGCGACGGCCGTGACCGCGGTAGCGGCGCCGGTGACGCGCTGCGCGATCACGAACTCCTCTTCCTCGCTCGGGTAGTCGACCAGCACCTTCATCATGAAGCGGTCGACCTGCGCCTCGGGCAGCGGGTAGGTGCCTTCGGTCTCGATCGGGTTCTGGGTCGCCATCACGAGGAAGGGTTCGGGCACCTTGTGCGTTTCGCCGGCGATCGTGACCTGTCGCTCCTGCATCACCTCGAGCAGCGCGCTCTGCACCTTCGCGGGGGCGCGGTTGATCTCGTCGGCCAGCAGCAGGTGGGTGAACACCGGGCCGAGCGAGGTCGAGAACTCGCCGGTGCGCGGGTTGAACACGCGCGTGCCGACCAGGTCGGCCGGCACCAGGTCGGGCGTGAACTGGATGCGCTTGAACGTGCCGCGCAGCGTCTGCGCGAGCGTCTTCACCGTCAGCGTCTTCGCCAGGCCGGGTACGCCCTCGACCAGCAGGTGGCCCTGGGCCAGCACCGCGACCATCACGCGCTCCAGGAAGTGATCCTGCCCGACGACGACGCGCTTGACCTCGTACAGGATCTGCTCCATCAGCGTGGAGGCGTGTGTCGCGCTGTTGAGGTTGTCGTTCATGCGTTGGCTCTCGTGAAGGTCGGGTCAGAACGGCGGCATGCCGACGGCTGCGGCGGCGTTCTCGATCGGCACGGCAAAACCGATGCCGATGAAGGTGCGCTGCTGCGACGGGTTCAGGATCGCGGTGACGATGCCGACGACCTCGCCGTCCATCGTCACCAGGGGACCGCCGGAATTGCCCGGGTTGGCGGCCGCGTCGAACTGGATCAGGTTGGTCATCGTGTGCTTGCCCTCCGGCGAGCGGAACTCGCGCTTCAGGCCGGAGACGATGCCGGACGATGCCGACGGCCCGATGCCGAACGGGAACCCCACCGCCAGCACATGGTCCCCCGGCGAGAGGTCCGCGGTGCTGCGCAGCGTCGCCGCGGCGAGATCGTCCGGGATCGTCTTGGCGCGCAGCACCGCGAGGTCGTTCTGCGGCTGGGTGCTCAGGACCATGGCATCGGATTCGGTGCCGTCCATGAAGGTGACCTTGATCCGCCGCGCCCCGTTGACGACGTGCAGGTTGGTCAGGATCGTGCCGTTGTCGATGATCACGACGCCGGTGCCGATGCCGCGCTCCACTGGGTTGCGCAGCTTCGCCGCTTCCTTGTTGTCCTTGGCGCGCGCGGACTTGGCGCTCTTCTCGTCCTTGGAAGGCTCGTTGGCCTCCTCGCGGTCGCTGCCGTCGTCGCCCTCGGTCATCAGGCCGACCACGCGCACCACCGAGGGCAGGATCGCGTCGTAGGCGGCGGATACCGGGGAGGGCAGCGGCTTTTCCTCGATCGACTTGCGCATCGCCGCGTCGATCTGGGCGATCGTCAGCGCGGGCGGTCGCGGCGTGATCGAGGTGGTCAGCGCGACGCCCGCGGCGATCAGCAGCAGCACCGCGCCGCCCCACACCCGGCGTTCGTTGCGCAGCACGAAGGCCTTCAAACGGTGACGTCTTGTCACAGTCCCTGACGCGGGTGCCGCGGTGGCGGGTTCGGCGGCCGGCGCCGGCACGCCCGGGTCGGCAGTTCGAGCAACGGGGCGCGAGCGGCTGTAAAGCGGTGCCTTCTTCATCGTCAGGTTCCCGAGTGAAACGTCCGATCCGATGCCTGCGCGGTGAGAACCAGACGCAGCAAGAAGCAGGCCTCGTCTATCGCGTTGCTACGGTAGCACGCGCGGCAAGACCTGTCACAGCCGGGGGGAGTGCCGCTGCGCCGGGCATCATTCGGGCATGTGGACCGACAGCCATTGCCACCTCGACGCCCCGGAGTTCGACGCCGACCGCGACGCCGTCGTGGCGCGCGCGAAGGCCGCCGGCGTGACACAGATCGTCCTGCCGGCCGTGGAGCGCAGCAATTTCGGGACAGTACGGCAGTTGGCGCACCGGCACGCGTTGAGCTACGCGCTCGGCATCCATCCGCTGTTCGTGGACCGCGCCGCGGAGACCGACGTACCGGCGTTGCGGGACGCGGTGCGGATCGCCCTCGACCCGCTGCATCGCGACGCGCGGCTGGTCGGGCTCGGGGAGATCGGGCTCGACCACTTCGTCAAGGCCTCGGACCTGGCCAGGCAGGAGCGCTTCTTCGTCGCCCAGCTCGAGCTCGCGCGCGAATTCGACCTGCCGGTGATCCTGCACTCGCGGCGTTCCGTCGACACCGTGCTCAAGCACTTGCGCGCGATCCGCGTGCGCGGCGGCATCGCCCACGCGTTCAACGGCAGCGAGCAGCAGGCGGCGGTCTTCATCGAGCTCGGCTTCAAGCTGGGTTTCGGCGGCGCGATGACCTTCGACCGCGCGCTGCAGATCCGTCGGCTGGCGCAAACCGTGCCCGCCGACGCGATCGTGCTCGAGACCGATGCGCCCGACATCCCGCCGCACTGGCTGTACCGAACGGCCGCGGAGCGCGCGCAGGGCGCCGCCTCGCGCAACGAGCCGTCCGAGTTGCCACGCATCGCGCAGACGCTCGCCGCGTTGCGTGGCTGGTCGCTGTCCGAGCTGGCCGAGCGGAGCGCGGCGAACGTGCAGGCCGCCTTGCCCGGGCTCGCGTCCTTGGAGCCCGCGTGAGCGGCGTGCTGGACGGGCTCGAGCCGGTCGTCGACGAGCACACGCGGCTGCTCGTGCTCGGCAGCTTCCCGGGCGTGGCGTCGTTGCAGGCGCAGCAGTACTACGGCCATCCGCGCAACCACTTCTGGCCGATCCTGTCGGCGCTGTGGGGAATCGATCTGCGCGCCGCGAGCTACCCCGAACGGATCGCCGAAGTGCGCGCCCGCGGCCTCGGCATCTGGGACGTCTACGCCAGCTGCGAGCGCGAAGGCAGCCTGGACAGCGCGATCGAGAACGCGCGCCTCAACGACCTGGCGAGCCTGAAGCGGCGCGCACCGCGGCTCGAGGCGATCGCGCACAACGGCGGCGAATCCGCCCGCGCGATGCGGCACACTCGCGCGCTCGGCCTGCCGGTGCACCGGCTGCCGTCGACCAGCCCGGCCAACGCGAGCTGGAGTTTCGAACGCAAGCTGGCGGCGTGGCGGACGGTCTTCGAGGAACACGGAATCGCATGAATGCACGCAGCAGGAAGACCGCAGAGCCCGAACTCGCACCGGCGACGATTTCGGAGGCCGACGGCGTGCGCTACTTGCACCTGGGCACGCCGTGGGTGCAGGGGGCGATGCGCATCCGCAAGTCGCTCGCGCTCGAGCTCGAGTACATCCAGCGGATGATGGCGTGGCTGTTGTTCCGCCCCGAGGCCGACATGGCGCGTGGCCATGCGGTGCAGCTGGGTCTGGGGGCCGCGGCGATCACGCGCTTCTGCCATTCGACCTTGCGGATGCGCTGTACCGCGGTCGAGCTGAACGGCAGCGTCATCGACGCGTGCCGTCTGTGGTTCCACCTGCCGGCCGATTCCGCGCGCTTCACTGTGCTGAACATGGACGCGGCCGAATTCGTCGCCGACCCGGCCCGGATCGAGTCGGTGCAGGCGCTGTGCGTCGATCTGTACGACCACGACGCCGCCAGCCCGGTGCTCGACAGCGAGGCGTTCTACCGCGACTGTCGCCGCGTGCTGGCCGACGGAGGCGTGATGACCGTCAACCTGTTCGGTCGCGATGCGAGCTTCGAGCGCAGCGCGGCGCGCATTGCCGCCGCTTTCGGCGACGCGCAGGTGCTGAGTCTGCGACCGACGCGCGAGGGCAACACCATCGTCGTCGCGCTGCGCGACGCGCCGCTGCCCGACCGCGCGACGCTGGCCGCGCGCGCCGACGAGATCGAGCGTCGCTTCAAGTTGCCGGCGCGCAAATGGCTGCGCATGATCCGTCCCATCGCGAGCGCCGCGACCGAAACTGAAACCTAGGCACACTCGTCCCCATGAAAGCCGCCGCCAAGCCCACGCCGACTCCCCCGATCGCCCCCGCCGGCAAGCTGGACTGGCGTCTGCTCGTGCAGTGGCTGCACGACGACGGCCTGGTCAGCGCCGAGGATGCGGAACTGACATCGCGCCGCTTTGCGGGCGGGCAGAGCGCGCAGCACCCGCTGGTGCGCATCGCCAGCGTCAACCTCGTGCGCCAGGGGACGAGCAAGCCGCTCGACATCGAGGCGCTGACCGAGTGGCTGGCCGGCCGCTGCGGCCTGCCGTACATGCGCATCGACCCGCTGCGCGTCGACGTGGGCCGGGTGGCCGAGATCATGTCGATCACCTACGCCGAGCGACGCCACGCGCTGCCGCTGACCGTCGGCTTGAACGAAGTCACGATCGCGACCTGCGAGCCGCTCGACCGCAGCTGGGTGCCCGAGATCGAGGCGCATGCGCGCAAGACCGTGAAGCTCGTGGTCGCGAGCCCGCCGGACCTGGCGCGCTACACGACCGAGTTCTACACCCTGTCGCGCTCGGTGCGCAACGCGATCAAGACTGGCGAGGTCTCGGCGCTCGCGAGCTTCGAGCAGCTGGTCGAGCTCGGCAAGACCAACAAGCAGCTCGACGCGAACGACCAGGGGGTGGTTCAGGTCGTCGACTGGCTGTGGCAGTACGCGTTCGACCAGCGCGCGTCCGACATCCACCTCGAGCCGCGCCGCGAGCGCAGCGTGATCCGCTTCCGCATCGACGGCGTGATGCACACCGTCTACCAGCTGCCCCCGGGCGTGATGAACGCGATGATCGCGCGCGTCAAGCTGCTCGGCCGCATGGACGTGGTCGAGAAGCGCCGCCCGCTGGACGGCCGCATCAAGACCCGCAACCCGAACGGCGACGAAGTCGAGATGCGGCTGGCCACCCTGCCCACCGCGTTCGGCGAGAAGATGGTCATGCGCATCTTCGATCCCGACACCACGGTCAAGTCGATCGACGCGCTCGGCTTCGGCCCGGCCGAGGCCAAGCGCTGGGAGCAGCTGATCACGCAGCCGCACGGCATCATCCTGCTGACCGGTCCGACCGGCTCGGGCAAGACGACGACGCTGTACTCGACGCTGCGCCGCCTGGCGACCGACGAGGTCAACGTCTGCACCATCGAAGACCCGATCGAGATGATCCAGCCCGCGTTGAACCAGACGCAGGTGCAGCCGTCGATCGACCTGAACTTCGCCGAAGGCCTGCGCGCGCTGATGCGGCAGGACCCGGACATCATCATGGTCGGCGAGATCCGCGACCTCGAGACGGCCGAGATGGCGATCCAGGCCGCGCTGACCGGCCACCTGGTGTTCAGCACGCTGCACACCAACGACTCGGCCTCGGCCGTGACGCGGCTCGTCGACCTGGGCGTGGCGCCGTACCTGATCGGCTCGACCGTCATCGGCGTGCTCGCGCAGCGCCTGGTGCGCACGCTTTGTGCGGCCTGCAAGCAGCCCGATGACGGGCTGACGCGCGAGCGGCTCGACGAAGTCGTCAAGCCCTGGCGCCTGAGCGGTGCCGTGCGTCCCTATCGGCCGGTCGGTTGCATCGAGTGCCGGATGACCGGTTATCGGGGCCGGGCGGGACTCTACGAGTTGCTGACGCTCAGCGACGCGGCGCGCGCCGCGATCCATCCCGTCACCGACGCGGCGCGGCTGCGCCAGCAGTCGCTCGCCGACGGTTTGCGACCCTTGCGCTTGGCCGGCGCGATGAAGGTCGCCGAGGGCACGACCACGCTCGACGAGGTGCTACGCTCCACCCCCGCCTGGGAGGCCTGACCCTCGTGAAGGGGCAGGGCAGCTAGGCGTAAACCAGACCCGGATGCAGGCAGGGTTTTGCCTAGAATCCGCGCAACGCTAAAGCTGGAGTCACTGGTGAAAATCAAGAGTCAACGGGATTTCTTTTCGGGGTTGATGTTCGTCGTCGCCGGGGTGATCTTCGCGGTCGGTGCGACCAACTATTCGATGGGCACTTCGGCCAAGCCGGGCGCGGGCTACTTTCCGCTGATGTTGTCGGTGATCATGGCCATCCTCGGTGCGATCGTGCTGTTCAAGTCGCTGACCATCGAGACCGAAGGCGGCGACCCGATCGGCAGCATCGCATGGCGTCCTCTGCTGGTGATCATCGTGTCGATCGCCGTGTTCGGCGCGGCGCTCCCGCGGCTCGGCATGTTCCTGACCATCCCGCTGCTGATCGTGATGGTCAGCTTCGCGGGCGACGAATTCAGCTGGAAGGGCGTGATCGCCAACAGCGTCGTCCTGACGGTGTTCTCGTGGATCGTCTTCATCTGGGGCCTGGGTCTGACGATCCCGCTCAAGCCTTTCTTCATGGCTTCCTGAGCCTGACCCGAGTCGACCGGACACCACCATGGATCTCCTGAACAACCTCGCGCTCGGCTTCGGCGTCGCGTTCACCGTACAGAACCTGCTGTACGCTTTCTTCGGTTGCGTGCTGGGCACGCTGATCGGGGTGCTGCCCGGCCTCGGCCCGGTCGCGACGATCGCGATGCTGCTGCCGTCGATCTACGCGCTCGACGCCACACCGGCGCTGATCATGCTGGCCGGCATCTACTACGGCGCGCAGTACGGCGGCTCGACCACCGCGATCCTGATCAACGTGCCGGGCGAGTCGAGCTCGGTGGTCACCGCAATCGACGGCTACCAGATGGCCCGCAAGGGCCGCGCCGGCTCGGCGCTGGCCGCTGCGGGCCTGGGCTCGTTCTTCGCCGGCTGCGTCGGCACCATCGTGATCGCCGCGTTCGCGCCGCCGCTGACAGAACTCGCCTTCAAGTTCGGCCCGGCTGAGTACTTCTCGCTGATGGTGCTGGGCCTGATCGGTGCCGTCGTGCTGGCCTCGGGCTCGCTGCTGAAGGCGATCGCGATGATCATCCTCGGCCTGCTGCTCGCGCAGATCAACACCGACGTGATCTCGGGCACCGCGCGCTACAGCTTCGACATCCCCGAGCTGACCGACGGCATCGGCTTCGTCGTGATCGCGATGGGCGTGTTCGGCTTCGGCGAGATCATCGCCAACCTCGGCCAGCCGGCCGAGCACCGCGAGGTCTTCACGAAGGACGTGAAGGGCCTGTGGCCCACCAAGCAGGACTTCCTCGACGCATGGCCGGCGGTGCTGCGCGGCACGGCGCTCGGATCGATGCTGGGCGTCCTGCCGGGCGGCGGCGCGTTGCTGGCCTCGTTCGCGGCCTACACGGTCGAGAAGAAGATGAAGATGCGGTCCGGCGAAGTGCCGTTCGGCAAGGGCAACATCCGCGGCGTGGCGGGCCCCGAGTCGGCCAACAATGCCGGTGCGCAGACCTCTTTCATCCCGATGCTGACGTTGGGCATTCCGCCGAACGCGGTGATGGCGCTGATGGTCGGCGCGATGACGATCAAGGGCATCCAGCCCGGCCCGCAGGTGATGACCAGCAACCCGCAGCTGTTCTGGGGCCTGATCGCCTCGATGTGGGTCGGCAACGCGATGCTGGTGATCCTGAACCTGCCGCTGATCGGCATCTGGATCAAGCTGCTGACGGTGCCGTACAAGTTCCTGTTCCCCGCCATCACGCTGTTCTGCTGCATCGGCGTCTACACGCTGAACAACAACACCTTCGACGTCTACATGACGGCGGTGTTCGCGCTGGTCGGCTATGTCTTCTACAAGCTGAGCTGCGAGGGGGCGCCATTGCTGCTCGGCTTCATCCTCGGGCCGATGATGGAAGAGAACCTGCGCCGCGCACTGCTGCTGTCGCGCGGCGACTGGACGGCGTTCATCACCCGTCCGCTGTCGGCCGCGCTGCTGGCCGCTGCGGCGCTGATGGTCGTCATCGTGATGCTGCCGTCGATCAGCAAAAAGCGCGAAGAGACCTTCACCGAAGAGACCTGATGCCGCGCGGCTCGCGGCCGCGCAATTCGAGACGATGCCGCCCGAGGGCGGCATTTTCTTTGCGATCATCGAGGCTTCGTCGCCCACCTCCACGTGAACCTCATGACCCATGCATTCGACTGGTCCCGCGGCTACCCGAGCCAGCGCCTGCCGATCTTCGGCCGCAACGTGGTCTCGACCTCGCACCCGCAGGCTGCGCAGGCGGGACTGCGGATGCTGCAGAACGGCGGCAACGCCGTCGATGCCGCGATCGCGACCGCCGCGGCGATGACGATCCTCGAGCCCGTCAGCAACGGCCTGGGTTCGGATGCCTTTGCGCTGATCTGGGACGGCAAGACGTTGCACGGTCTGAACGCCTCAGGCCGCGCGCCGCAGGCCTGGACACCCGAGTACTTCAAGCGCAGACACGGCGCCGATGCCGCCACACCGCCAAGGCGCGGCTGGGACAGCGCCACGGTGCCGGGCGCGGTGGCGGGCTGGGCCGCGATGAGCGAGCGCTTCGGCCGATTGCCGTTCGCCGACCTGCTCGCGCCGGCGATCGAGATCGCCGAACGCGGCTACGCGGTTCCGGTGGTGGTTCAGCAGAAATGGGCGGCCGCAGTGCCGCTGCTGGCCGACCAGCCCGGCTTCGCGCAGGCGTTCATGCCGAGCGGACGGGCGCCCCACGTGGGCGAGTTGTTCCGCTTCGCCGCTGCGGCGCGCTCGCTGCGGCTGATCGCCGAGACGAAGGGCGGTGCGTTCTACGGCGGCGAGATCGCCCAGGCCGCCGCGGCGCATGCGAGCGCGCACGGCGGCGCGATGACCGCGGCCGATTTCGCCACGTACCGGCCGGAATGGGTGCAGCCGATCGGCATGGACTTCGCCGGCCACACGATGCACGAGATCCCGCCGAACGGGCAGGGCATTGCAGCGCTGATCGCGCTGGGCATCGTCAAGCAGTTCGACATCGCGGCGTTGCCGGTCGACGGCATTGCTTCGCAGCACCTGCAGATCGAGGCGATGAAGCTGGCGTTCGCCGACACCTACCGCTTCGTCGCCGAACCGGCGAGCATGGAGGTCACGAGCGCGCAATTGCTCGATCCGGGCTACCTGGCGTCGCGCGCGCGTCTGATCGACATGCACCGCGCGCAGGACTTCGGCCACGGCAACCCGGCCCAGGGCGGCACGATCTACCTGACCGCGGCCGACGAGCACGGGATGATGGTCAGCTTCATCCAGAGCAACTACATGGGCTTCGGCTCGGGCGTGGTCGTGCCGGGGTACGGCCTGTCGATGCAAAACCGCGGGCACGCGTTCAGCCTCGATCCTGCCAGCCCGAACGTCGTGGCGCCGGGCAAGCGGCCTTTCCACACGATCATCCCGTCGTTCCTCACGCGGGGCAGCGGCGCCGCGACCGACGCCGTGATGAGCTTCGGCGTGATGGGCGCGAACATGCAGCCACAGGGTCACCTGCAGACGCTGGTTCGCATGCTCGCCTACGGCCAGAACCCGCAGGCGGCGTGCGACGCGCCGCGCTGGCGCTACAACGCGGGGCTCGAGATCAACGTCGAAGCGGCGATGGACCCGGCCACGGTCGCCGGTCTGCAGGCCCTGGGCCACCGCGTCGAGGTCATCAACGACAGCTACCAGGACTTCGGCGCGGGCCAGTTCATCTGGCGCCTCGGCGACCCGGCCGTCGAAGGCTACGTCGCGGCGAGCGATCCGCGCCGCGACGGCCAGGCGGTCGCCTGCTGACGAGCCCCGGGTGTTCGCCGAACCGCGCGCGCTGGGCTGGCGCACCGACCTGATCTTCGTGCGCTTCGACGGCGAGGTCGTGCCGCGCACCGATCACCTGGTGATCCGCACGCCGCACAACCCGACGTTCTGGTGGGGCAACTTCCTGCTGTTCGACCATGCGCCTCGCGCGGGCGACGCGGCGCACTGGTGCGCGCGCTTCGAGGCGGAGATCGCCGCGCGGCAGAGCGAGTCGCGCCACGTCACCTTCGGCGTGGACAGCGAAGCGCCGTTCGACTTGCCGGCCGACTTCGCGGCCAGCGGTTTCACGCTGTTCTCGTCCACCGTGTTGACGATGCAGCGGGAGCAACTGCGTGCGCCGCGCAAGGCGATCGGCGCGTCGTTTCGCATCGAGGCGTTGCGACTGCCCGAGCAGGCGCCACTGGCGGTGGAGATGCAGGTGGCGGCCGATGCCGGCGTGTCGGAAAGTGAAGCGCAGTACCGGCTGTTCCGGGCGCGCCAGATGCGCCGCTACGCAGCGATGGCGCAGGCCGGCATGGGTCACTGGTTCGGCGTCTTCACGGATGCCGGGGACGGCGTCGAATCGCTGGTCGCCGACTGCGGGCTGTTCCGCCTGCCAGGCCAGGCGCTCGGACGCTTCCAGCACGTCTCGACCCACCCGGCCTGGCGCCGCCGCGGGCTCTGCGCCGCGCTTGTCCATGCGGTGTGTCGGCACGGTTTCGAGCGCATGGCGCTGGACACGCTCGTGATCGTCGCGGACCCGCTCGACGTGGCGATCGGCCTGTACGAATCGCTCGGCTTCCGGCGCGGCGCCAGCACCTGGCACCTGGAGAGACCTGCACCACGCACCGCGTGAAACTCGGCCGGTCCGTAGAATCGGTCGCAATGTCTTCCACCACCACCGCAGCCCCGGGCGCTGCTGCACCCGTGCGCGCGGTCTGGCCCGGCCTGGCGCTCGCGTCGCTTGGCGCGATCGCGTTTTCCGGCAAGGCGATCATCGTCAAGCTCGCCTACCGCTATGGCGTCGATGCGGTCACGCTCATCACCTACCGCATGCTGTTCGCGCTGCCGCTGTTCCTGCTGCTGGCGGGGTGGGCCGGCCGCGGCAAGCCGCCGCTGACCCGGCGCGACTGGATCACGGTGATCGGCCTCGGCTTCACCGGCTACTACCTGGCGAGTTTTCTCGACTTCGCGGGCCTGGCCTACATCAGCGCCAGCTTCGAGCGATTGATCCTGTACCTGAACCCGACGCTCGTGCTGGCGATGGGCGTGGTGATCTTCAAGCGCAAGGTCACGGGCCGACAACTCATGGCGCTGGCGGTCAGCTACTGCGGCGTGATGCTGGTGTTCGGCCATGAACTCACCTCCCTCGGCGCCAATGCCGCCCTCGGTGCGGCGCTCGTCTTCGCGAGCGCGGTGAGTTACGCGATCTACCTCACCTTCAGCGGCGAGGAGGTCAAGCGGCTCGGCGCACTGCGCCTGACCGGCCTGGCGACGACGGTGGCCTGCCTCCTCTGCATCGCGCAGTTCGCGGTGCTGCGCCCGTTCGGCGCGTTGGCGGTGGCGCCCGAAGTGATCTGGTTGTCGGTGCTGAACGCGACCTTGTGCACCTTCGCGCCGGTGCTGATGGTCATGATGGCGATCGAGCGCATCGGCGCCACGATGGCCGCGCAGACCGGCATGATCGGGCCGCTGTCGACGATCCTGATGGGCGTCGTCATCCTCGGCGAGCCGTTCACGGTGTGGATCGCTGCCGGCACGTTGCTGGTTCTCGCGGGCATCTGGCTGCTCGCCAAGGCAAGATAAGGAGTCAAGCGATGGATCTGGGCATCAGCGGAAAGTGGGCACTCGTCTGCGCCGCGAGCAAAGGGCTGGGCAAGGGTTGCGCGAGCGCGCTGGTCCGCGAGGGCGTGAACGTGGTGATCACGGCACGCGGCGCCGAGGCGCTCGAGGCGACGGCCGCCGAACTTCGCGCACTGAAAGGCGGCGAGGTCCGCACCGTCGCCGGCGACATCACGACCTCCGAAGGGCGCGCGGCCGCACTGGCCGCCTGCCCGCAGGTCGACATCCTGGTCAACAACGCCGGCGGGCCGCCGCCCGGCGATTTTCGGGACTGGGGGCGCGACGACTGGATCAAGGCGCTCGATGCCAACATGATCGCCCCGATCGAGCTGATCAAGGCGACGGTCGACGGCATGGCGGCGCGCGGCTTCGGCCGCATCGTCAACATCACCTCGGGGGCGGTCAAGGCGCCGATCGGCACGTTGGGGTTGAGCAATGGCGCGCGCTCCGGCCTGACCGGCTTCGTCGCGGGCCTGGCACGCAGCAGCGTCGCGGCTCGCGGCGTCACCATCAACGGGCTGCTGCCCGGGGCATTCGACACGCTGCGCCTGCGCACCACGATGCAGGCCGCAGCCGGCCAGTCCGGTCAGTCGCTCGACGCGGTGATGGCCAAGCGCAGTGCCGCCATCCCGGCGCAACGCTTCGGCAACGCCGAGGAGTTCGGCGCGGTCTGCGCGTTCATCTGCAGCGTGCAGGCGGGGTATCTGACGGGGCAGAACGTGCTGCTGGATGGGGGGGCGTATCCGGGAACGTATTGACTGGAATCAGGCCGATCAAGGTTCCTTCGATTCGCCGGCGTTTTCCTGTACCCCGACCACCATCGTCACCTCGCTGCGAACCGCCCGGCCACCCCGCCGGGCTGGAATGTAGTCGTAGCTGCTGAAGGCCTTGACGAACACGGCGACCGCCTTGTCCGACAGGGCTTCTCGCGAAACGATATCGCTGCGGACCACATGTCCGGTCTCGTCGATTGCCAGGCGCAGTGAAAGACTGCCGGCGATCATCGCGTCTTCGTCTTCGAGGGGGATCAACGGCTCGCCCGGCAGGGAGGCGGCCATAAATTGGTCCGGGTCTCCGGCAGGAAGTTCTTCTCGCGACTGGGCCGAGGAGGTCTCAGGCGCTTGCGCGTCAGCCGGTTGTGCTGACGTCGAGGTGCTGGGCGGCGCTGAAACGACGGGGCCAGGAGAGGGGCGCTCCGAAAGAGCGGCTTGGGGGACCGGCGGGGGCGGTGCGGGCCCCGTCGGGGTGGCCGCTGTCGGCTGGGACGGCACCAGTGTCACGGGCAGGCTTCTTGGCGTGCCGACCGCCGCGCCGCCCGGGTGCCCGCCGGGTGACATCAGCCAGAAGCCAACCCCGGCATGGAGCCCGACCGCAGCCAGCACGGTGAGGTGCAGCGCCAGACGCGACGGCGAGAAGCGCATTCGGATTCGGTGGCAACGGGGGCGCGCACCCGCCGGTGCGCACCACCGATCATTTCGATTCGCTCAGCATGTTCCAGTAGACCCGCTTGCGGCTGGCGAGCGGCACTCCCGGGGGCGAGATGATGGTCGGCCCCATGCCGACGCCTTCATAGAACTTGCCATTGATCTCGACCGAAATGGCCACTGGCGGCGCCGGCAGGCCACCACCTGCAACGGTCGTGTAGCGATCATTGGCGGCCAGCGTGCCGACTGGGGCCGCGTTGTCGATCACCGATGCAGCGTTCTTGAAGTTGACCGTGTAGATGCGCGCTTCGCCGAGCCCGGACGAGCAACTGTTGGTGTTCGTCAGCGTCGACTCGGGGATATTGGTCCCGAACACCGTCGAGCCCGCCAGCGTGATCGATGGCGTGACGACCTTCTCGCCCGTGCCCAGGGTGATGTACCAGCCGTTCTTAGTCGCCAACAACGCGGATGCCGCCGCTGCGGTCGTCGCGTTTGCGGACTGGATGTCGTCCAGCGTCGCGTCGTAGAGCGTGGACTCTGTGATCACGGAGGCAGGGACAGCGGTCAGCGCGTGGCTGTCCTTGATCATGTAGAAGCGATTCGTGATCGAGACGTCGAACGGGTGCTCGCGATCGCCAGATCCGATCAGGATCGAATCCATCGTCGCCGGCGGGCCGTCGAAAGCGACGACGTCGGGGACCGAGAGGAACTTGCGTGCATCCGACCCGGTGCCGCCGAGCGCAGCCAGCTTGGTGACCGTCCAGGCCGCCTTGTCAGGCGCCCCTCCGGAGGTGACCGCGCTGATGTTGGCGCGCCAGATGTTCCCGCCCGTGTCGGCAAGATACAGGCGGTCGGCAAACCCGTCGGCGTCGGAATCGATCACGGCAGCGTCTGCCGGAATCGAGTAGTCCATGCCCGAGATCGCGACCGATGTCATGCCCGTGGGAGGCGATGAGACTGCGGCGTAGCCGGCGTGCCAGATTGGCGCGCCGGTGACTGCATCGATCAGAAACACGCCACGTCCCATGCTTGCCGTGGTCTGCGGCAGAGCATCGTTGTTGGCTGCGTCATAACCTGCGGTCAGCACCAGCACCGGATTGGCGTATCCCTTGATTTTGGTGATCTTGCCTTCGCCCCAGGTCTGCCCGAGTTCCGCGAAGCCGGGTGTACTGCTGCTGACGTTCCACAGCAGCTTCGGCGTTGTCGGGACAGTCACGTCGAGTGCGTAGAGGAAGCGGCCGCCGCGCCGTGCGCTCATGTAGAGGTAGACCTTGTCGTTGCTCGCACCGGTGACCGTCGGATCGAGCTTCCCGTCGTTGTTCGAGTCGAAGGTGTAGGTCGCGATCGGTCCGTCCATGAAATAGGACTTGGCCGTGCTCGAGTTCGTGTTGTCGATCAGCGGCTGTTGGGAATAAAGCCGGTTGAACTTCTTAAAGAACTCGCTCGGGATAAATCCCCACAGCTCGTTGCCGCCGGTCGTTCCGGTGCCGCCCTGCACGGCGTGGAAGATGCCGTCGTTCGAGCCGTAGAACACGACCACGTCGTTGTCGTCGCCGTTGCGGTTGTAATTGACCGTGGCCGGGCGGCTGTGGACGACGTCGCCGTGCAGGTAGCCGCGCACGTAGGTGTTCGCGGCGGCAGCGGTGCTCGGGTTATCGTCGAGCTTAGTGTTCTCGCCGCGAATCCACTTGATCAGTTCGTTCTTGTCGGCGGTGCCTGTCAAGGTCGCGGTGATTGTCCCCGTGGCAGGGCTGGTCGGGCTCTTTGAAACTGTGTAGGTGAGGCTCGTGCCCGAGCCGCTAACTGCGACGAAGGTTCCGTTGTAGGCGGCCTCAGTGGCGCCAGAAATCGTGAACGATTCGCCCGTCGATACGCCATGCGCCGTTGCCGTTGTCACAGTCACGTTGCCGGTCGTGGTCCCCACCGCGCGCGCTATCGTGGCCGAAATCGGCGTAGTTGCCTTGTAGGCTGTGACAGTGCCGGCTGCCGAATTCGGTGGGACCAAGCCGGGATACGCAAACGTGAAGCTACCGTTGGTCGCACTAAGGACCGTGAAGGTGCCGTTGTAATAGGCTCCCCCCGACGCGGCTGGAACGCCGGTAATCGTCACGGAATTGTTGGCAGCCAACTTATTGTTCCCTTGGTTGGTGACCGTCACCGTCGTATTGGAGCGAACAATAGACTGAATGCTTGTCGTCGCAGTCGGGCCGATCGCCGATGCACCAACCACCGTACCAGGACTCGGCGGATCGACGGCGATCGAATAGCTGAACGAAGTATTACTGATATACGTAATCGTGGCAGTCTTGTTGTAGTTTGCCGACGTGCCGCTCGCACCCGCAATGACAACCGAGTCGTTGTTCACGAAGCCGTGCGGTGTCGAGCTCGTTGCTGTTGCTGTGTCTGTCAAACCCGTGCCGCCGCTCCTCGTCACCGAAATTGAAACTGGTGTCGTCGACTTCATCAGCGTGATCGTTCCGGTTGCAGGAGAAGCAGGCGTTACGGTGATAAGAAAGGTAAATGTGTCGGCGTCGACGACGGTGATGGTTTTTAGCCCGTTGTATTGGGCTGGCGAAGCGCCGAGAATTGTCACGCTCTGGCCGGTAACGAAGCCGTGACCAGGCGCCGTGGCGGTCACCAAACCGATGCCCGGCGTCGTCTCCGTATAGCTCATGCTCGATACGGCGGCGGTGATGTTGATGCCGAGCGCGGTCGCGTCGATGGCGGTGTTTGTCGTGTCGAACGGATACGTGCTTAGCGTCGACCCGCCGGCGCAGGCGCCGGTGCAGGAGTAGATGTTGCGCGAGCTAACCAAGTTCGGAGACGGGCCGGAGTAGGCGATTCGCAGGCGCTGGGCGGCGCCCCCTTTTTCGACCACATTGCCGTCCGGATTGTCGTTCGGTCCGTCGATCGCGACGCCCGTCGAACTCACCGGTTGCTGGGCATCGGGGTAGTAGCCCGCGTTCCAGAATGTGCTGTTGGAGGTCCAGAAGCTCTTGGTTGTCCCGAGCAGGAAGCCATAGGTCGTGTCGGCGATCGCGGCACCGTTGGCGTCCTTGAGTTCGAGCTGGTTGGCTGCGTTCAGGCCGGCCGTGTATTGCTTCATGTTCCCGGGCCAGCGCGGCGAGGCATTGCCGTCCGGGCGGAACTGGCCCATGTAGACCTGGTTCAGGAACGTGCCGCGGGTATTGACGCTCGCCGGCAGGGCGGAGGCCGCGAACACGCTGTTCTTCGCGATGATCTCGGTGAAGATCTTGTTCAGCGCGTCGGCGATCTCGGTCGCGTTGCCGTTGACCGCGAAATACTTGCCCTTGCCTTGCAAAGCCATGCTCTTTAGCAGGGCCGTGTGATCTGGACCCTTGCCGACGAGGCTTGGATTCACATCAACTGTGTAGGTGACGACGGTCTGGGTCAGCGGCCGGGTCGCGTTGACGTCGGTGTTCGCCATGAATCGCGCCCACTCATCCGCCATGTTGCTTTGCTCACCATTCGGGCTCAAGGGAATGTCAGTGGTATTGCCGCCGAAACTTTGCAATTGAGACTTAGCCGAGGCTGTGTCCGATGCCGGAACGTTGTTCTGCCCATTGCTGATGAAAATGACGAAGTTCTTTGCGCAGTTGTCCGCGATTGGGCTGACGTAGGTACTGCTTGCCATCGAAACGAACGCGTTTCCAGGGCGGGCAAATACTGCGTTCGATGCGGTTGCACTTGCGCCAACGGTGATGGAGTTCGCTAGCGAGTCTCGCTTTGATTGTGTGTAGCCGGCATACGCAGCGAGTCCTCCGAAGTACCGATACGCCTCCGCCATTGCCAGGTCGTAGGGTCCGTTATTACTTACGTCGGCAGTTTGGTCAAACGAGAAGACCAGATCCGCCAAAGCCTTCTTGTTTGCGGCAGTCATCTGCCGGACAGCCGCACGTATATAAGCTCCATCGGTATTGCCGTTGCCGTTGCCGCTAGAGTCCTTGACGCTGTTGCCAGTTTCGACGAACGTCATCAACCCAACGTTGAAGCGGTCGTCCAGACCGGTGACGGTGTTGACGAGCGCTGCTTTCTCGGCTGCGAACGGTGTATTCCAGTTGGCGGTGTTGTCTTGAATGATCAGAACGTTCGGCCTTTCCGACACGATGTTCTTGTTGACGGTGAAAATGTCGGTGTCTTCGGCGCGAACCGACGTGCCCGACAGCGCCATCACCACCCCCAGGACGGCGGCCGAAGCGCGCGTGGCGAATGAGAATGTTCCGCTCGAAATCATCGTGTTCTCCCTTGCCGTGTCAGACGCAATCCGGCGTACCGGGCGCTGAGGTCTGCATGCCTTGACGCACCTGGACCTTGGCCCCGGTGTTCGTGTCCGTGGCGGTCGCCTGAAGGCGCCACGCCAGATTCTTCGGCGCCTGCGCCGCGATCGAATAGCTGTAACCCGGAATCGGCCGCAGCGAGTAGCAGGTGGGCTTGTCGAAAACGACCGAGTAGGTCACCGCGGCGCCGGTGGCATCCACCGACGAGGCCGCGGATGCGGGCGAGCTGAACGTCGCCGGATCCGAAATCTTGGCGTCGATCACCCGTTGGGCCGCGTTTTGCGCTTCAGCAGCCAGCTGCACGTTGCGCGAAATGCGCAGGTTGACGATGCTGGAACTGATGGCGCTGATGCCGAACAACGTGACGATCACCAGCAGAATCAGCGCGATGACGAGGGTGGAACCGCGTTGCGGGTGGTGAAGGTTGCTTGCGGGTCGCATGGTCATTGCTCACGCCTCATGCTTTGATTGTTTAGTCGCACTTGCAGCTGATACAGGTGGCGCTTGTAGCGCTTGTCCGCGGTACTCGGGGTGTAGGTACCGGCCAGCCCGAGCGCGTACGTCTTTGCATCGGTGTAATCCGGGCTCGCCTCGGTGTTGCGGGCGACCAGGTTGACCCGGACGGCGACGACGTTCCCCCAGTCGGTGACGGAGCACGCCGAGCAGTCCACGTAGGTGTCTGGAGAGCCGTCGGCATTGCTGTCCAGTCCGTAGTCGAACGCCATGGCTTCGATTCCTTCGGCGATCGGAACCGGATCCGAAAACACCGCGCTGGCGCCGGAGCCGAGCAATTCGACCATCTTCAAAGTGGGAATCGGTGAGCCGCCATCCGCAGCGGCGGAACAAGCCGTCCCGGACGACGGCCGGCTGCAAGGGCTCAGGAAGTAGATGCGCGTGATGTACCGATAAACCGGTGCGTTGATCAGATTCGTCGCCGAGCCGGTGGAGACTTTGAGCGTTGCGAAATTGGTGGCTGCGTTGCTCTTGGTCGCGAAGCTCACGTCGTCCACATTGCTCTGCACGTACAGCGTCGCGGCGTCGAGCGTGGCGATGGCAGCGGTAGCCGCCGTGGCGTTCGGCGCCCAGTCCAGTGAGCCCAATGCAACATTGGCGGGTGTCGGCAACGTGGTTGCCGGGCTGGCGAACCGCACGACGAGGACGGAACTGAATGCGCCAGTCGAAAAGTTCGCAGCATCGATGCAGGTCATGGCGGCGGCTGCCGCCGAAGTCACCGCGGTGACGCCCTGCACCGGAAAGGCCTTGGCGTTCTTGAACGCGGCCGTCGCGTAGCCTGTGTCGCACGGGTCCGGCAGGGTCGCCGGGAAAGCGGAGGTGCCCGGCGTGGGCAGACCGTAGAACTCGCCGTAGAAGCCGGCGTTGTGAAGGTCCTCCGAGATTCGCTGGGCCGCGTAGCGTCCGTTCTCGATCTGGCGGCCCGCCTTGTCCAGTTCCGCCCGGGTGTTGCTGTTGCGTGCCAGCAAGGTGAGCATGCCAGCGATCAAGAAAAGACCCAAGGTCAGCGCGACCATGAGCTCGATCAACGACAGGCCGCTTGCGCGCCGGCGCCCGCTGATCGTGCGCCGCAAGAGTGTGTGTGTGGTCATGGCGCGCCTCAGTTCAACGTCGCGACTTGCAGCGTCGCGCTGACGACACGTCGCAAAGCCTCGTCGCCGTACAGGCCCGTTCCACAGTTCAGCGCGGCGGGAGGGGCGGCTGTCGGCGCCGTGCCCATCCAGGCGATCGACACCGTGTAGACGCCGCCGCCGTTGGCGACCACGCAACCCCGGGCGGCACTGATGGCGCCCACGCTCCCGGAACCGAGTGCTTCGCTGGCGCCGAACAGCGCATTGCTCCAGCTGGTGAGGTCCGCATTCGCGACCGCCTGGGCGACCAGGCTGCCCGCCGTGCACGCCGGGATGATGCTTGTTCCCGCCGTCGCGGCCGACCCATCGCTCTTGGTGCCCGCAAACGGAGCGCCCGTGCCTGCCGCCGTGATGGCGTAGCAAGACGCCACCAGGCGGTTAGCCTGCAGCCTGTCGATCATGTCCTGCAGCAGCAACATGGCTTGCTTGCGTTGGTACGACTCGTATTCCGCCTGGGTGGCTCGCACCTGCACGCCAGCCATACCCAGTAACCCGAGCAGCAGGACCAGGATCGCGACGAGCACCTCGATGAGGGTGAAGCCCGACTGAGAAGATTGGCGCAGTTTCATGGTGCTGGCGATCAGGGACAGGTGGCCGAGCCCGTCAGAACTCGGGAACGTGGGACGCCTGCCGGGTCGATGGTCATGCAGCGGCGCCCGGCGGCCGTGCTGCCGGTTGCCGCCAACTCGACATACGAGGCGCTCCCGCTCACCAGTCGCCCGTCGATCTGGTACGTCAACGCAGTCGCGTCGGAGGTCAGGCTCAACCCCTTGGGGCTGTCCTGGTCGCGAAAGGTGGTGGTCCCGTCGGAGATGGTCCAGCCATTGTTCCAACTGCCGCTCTTGGCCGCCACCGTCACCGTGGCGCGTCGCTTCACCGCCTCGCTGCGCGCGAGCATCAAGGTCGAATAGAGATCGAACGATCCGGTCTTGACGCGCTGCGACAGCGTGAACGTTCGGAACGAAGGCACCACCACAACGAGCAGGATGGCGGCGACCGAGATCGTCACCATCAGTTCGATGAGCGTGAAGCCGCGCTGACCCAGCGCCGTGGAGGAGAGCCGGTTCATTGCCATTTTGTGAGGGGCGACTTGATCCCGGTGCTGGTCAGGCCCAGGTTGCCATCGGTCTGTTGAGTGCCCTTGGCGGTTGCGATCACGCAGTACTGCGCCGGCGCAGGACAAGTCCCGGCATTGGTCAGATCGATCTTGAAGTCGTACCGTGCGGAAAGGTCGCCAGGCACCGCGTAGTTCAAGCCAGGCGAGCCCGCCGAGGGGGCATTCGCGAAATTGGCGTTCGTGGAGACGGCCACGTAACTTCTCTGGTCGAGCAGCACTTGCTCTTCACGCGCTGCGGCCGACAGCATGAAGCTCTGCGCAGCTGAGCGATTGGCCTTGCGCACGTAAGCCTGGTAGGAAGGCAATGCGATCGCGGTCAAGATCGCCACGATGGCAATCGTGATCATCAGCTCGATCAGCGTGAAGCCACTCGCTCTCGAAGTCCGGAGGATTGCCATGAAGTGAATCGACCTTTCATCGCCGCCGGCATGCGCATCAGAGCGCCCAGCGGGCTTCAGTAGACGGGTTGGGCCCGTACGGAAGCGGATTACATCCCAAAGAGGCCCCAGAATCTTCGTTGCCTGGCGCGTGGAGCGACAGGCGGCGAGCGAAGAGCGACGGGTGGCGAAGACTGTGTCCAAAGTGCGACGTAAGTCACACCCGGGACTTTGCTTGACTGCTGGACATGGCCCACTTCCGGGTGGATGATTGTTTCTCGAGTGTTACGCCGCAAGGGAACGGATGCACGTATGACGCCAGGCCCTCCGCCTACTCCGCCATCAGAAGGCGGGTTCGAGTTCGAGCTGACCGATTTTCAATCGGCCAGGGAAGCGCTCGATGAGTCGGTGATCGAGATTGCACGTCACAACGCGCGACCGATCGACGCTGCCGAATGGGAAAGACGTCGCCGGCCGCTTTCTCCGGTCGACAAGGCGCTGACGGGTGAAGCCATCACCTGGATGCTGTCGCTCCCCGAATCAGTACGACCCGAGCATCTTGCGGAACGCATGCCGCGACTGGCCAACCAAATCGCTGCAGCGTGGAACGACAAGGCTCGTTGTCTCGGCGCACTGCGAGCCCTGACCGTCGATGACCGCGGCGGCCGCAGGGGACTTCCGGTCGCCGTCTTGGCCGATGTCCGTAGCTTGCAACAGTTCCTGACCGACGCGCCGGATTGACCGACCCTGATCCGGAGATCAGGAGGCCGGCATGGCTGCCCCGCACCTCCAGCATTGCTCGAACGGCCCCTCGACCAGTTCTCCGCAGGCCTGGCAGCTCCAGCGCCGATTGGGTGGGTTGCGCAGTTCGTCGAGCAAGCGACCGGCCGCGTCGACCTGCTCCGCATTCACGACCCACAACTCCGGCAGCGTCTGATCCGGCGGCACCTCGCCGGCGATGCTGCTGGCGTACTGCCGCTGCACCGTCGTAGGCACTCCCGCGTGCGTCAGCAGGTCCGCCCACAGCGTGGCCAGGGCGAGGTTCGGTGCGGTCGTGAGGCGCTTCATCGGGGTTCAGTGTCCCGCATTCCCACGGGGTTTTCTCTGCGGGAATATGATGCTTGTCATATTTGCGAGTTCCTTCATCGCCATGACCTCTGAACCTTCCCGAAAGCAGCGCACCCACGACCGCATCGTCGACGTCGCGGCCACTGCCGTCCGGCGCGACGGATATGCCGGGGTCGGGGTGGCGGACATCATGAAGCAGGCCGGACTGACGCACGGCGGGTTCTACGCGCACTTCGATTCGCGCGACCACTTGCTGGCCGAGGCGATCGAGCGCGCGGGGGCCCGTTCGATGGAGCGGATGCGCAAGGTGACCGAGCGCGCCGGACCGGATGAGGCCTTGAGTGCGTTCGTCGATGCGTATCTCTCCGACGCCCACGTCGACGCGCCCGAGGAGGGCTGCACGCTCGCGGCCCTCGGCACCGAGACGCCACGCCAGGCGCCCGAGGTTCGGAACGTCTGCGCGCGGCGCCTGAAGGACATGGTCGATCTGGTCGAACGCCAGTTGCCCGCCTGGGGCGAGCCGGGTCAGCATGACAAGGCGCTCGCGATCCTGAGTTGCATGGTCGGCGCCATGGTGCTGGCGCGTGCCAGCGGCGACAAGCGGGTGTCCGAAGACGTGCGCCGTGCCGCCAAAGCCTTGATCCAGCGCGCCGCCGACTAGGCGCCTGCCTGCCGCATCTTGTGTTTCTTCAATAATATGACGACCGTCATATTCACTTCAACATTCCTTCCAACGAAAGTCCTGCCATGAACCTCCAGAACGCCGTCGTCCTCGTCACCGGTGCCAATCGCGGCCTCGGCCAAGCCTTCGTGGACGCGCTGCGCGCGGCTGGTGCGCGCAAGGTGTATGCAGGAGCGCGCGATCCGTCGACCATCACCTTGGCGGGCGTCGTGCCGGTGCGGCTCGACGTCACCGACGCCGCCGACATTGCCGCTGCCGTGCATGCCTGCCCCGACCTCACGCTGTTGATCAACAACGCCGGCATCTCGCGCGGCTCGTCGCTGCTCGCGCCGGGCAGTGCCGAGGCGGCGCGGGCCGAGTTGGAAACCAACTTCTTCGGCCCGCTGGCGCTCAGCCAGGCCTTCGCGCCGGTGCTGAAGGCCAATGGGGGCGGTGCGATCGTCAACGTGCTGTCGGTGCTGAGCTGGCTCAGCCTGCCGGGCGTCGCGACCTACAGCGCGTCGAAGTCGGCGGCGTGGTCGGTGACGAACGGCTTGCGCAACGAGTTGCGCGCGCAGGGCACGCGCGTGGTCGGGGTGCATGTGGGCTACATGGACACCGACATGACGAAGGGGCTCGACGCACCGAAGGCGAGCCCGCATGACGTGGTCGCTCAGGTACTGGCCGCGCTGGAATCGGGTGCCGACGAAGTGCTGGCCGACGACCTGAGCCGCCAGGTCCGCCAGGGGCTGGCCGCGCCGCGCGGCGTGTACCTCGGCGAAGCGGTCGCACCCTGATGTCCGCCGACCCGGCCGCCAGCCCTGCGCTGGACCCGCGCACCCGCCTGCTGCTCGAGGGGCCGATCGTGCGCACCCTGCTGCGGCTGGGCGCGCCGAACATGCTGGTGATGGTGGCGCAGGCCTCGGCCGGGCTGATCGAGACCTACTTCGTCGGCCGGCTGGGCACCGATGCGCTGACCGGCATGGCGCTGGTCTTCCCGCTCGTGATGCTGATGCAGATGACCTCGGCCGGCGCCATGGGAGGTGGCATCGCCTCCGCGGTGGCGCGCGCACTCGGTGCGCGTCGGCGGGACGATGCGAACGCGCTGGTCGGTCACGCTTTGATGATCGGCACCGGCTTCGGCCTCGCGTTCACGCTCGTGCTGCACCTGTGGGGCGAAACGCTGTACGCGCGCATGGGCGGCACGGGCGCCTCGCTGGCGGCGGCGCTGGTCTACTCGAACTGGGTGTTCGCCGGCGCGGTGCTGGTCTGGCTGTTCAATTCGATGGCCGCGCTGATCCGCGGCACCGGCAACATGCGCGTACCGGCCAACGTGACGATCGTCGGCACGGTGCTGCTGGTGCCGATGTCGCAGGTGTTCATCTTCGGCATCGGCGGCTGGGCGGGTCTGGGCATCGCGGGCGGTGCGCTGGCACTGCTGAGCTACTACGCGCTGGGCTGCATCGCGCTCGGGCTGTACCTGGCGTCGAAGCACAGCCTGCTCGCGCCGAGCTGGGCCAGTTTCCGGCCGCGCGCGGCGCTGTTCGCCGACATCCTGAAGGTCGGCCTGGTCGGCGCGATCTCGACGGTCGCGACCAACCTCGCGATCGGCATCGCGACCGCGCAGGTCGGACAGTTCGGGCCGACAGCGATCGCCGGTTACGGCACCGCGTCACGACTCGAGTACCTGCTCGTGCCGCTGGTGTTCGGCTTCGGCGGGCCGCTGGTCGCGATGGTCGGCACCTGCATCGGTGCCGGCCAGCGCGAACGGGCGCTGCGTGCGGCCTGGATCGGCGCCGCGCTGTCGGCCGGGTTGACCGAGCTGATCGGCCTGGCGGCGGCCCTTTGGCCACACGCGTGGCTGTCGCTGTTCGGCACCGACCCGGCGATGCTCGAAGCCGGAACCAAGTACCTGCACGTCGTCGGCCCCGTCTACGGTTTCTTCGGACTGGCGCTGTCGCTGTACTTCGCGTCGCAGGGGGCGGGGCGGCTGATGTGGCCGGTGTGGGGCAACGTGGCGCGGCTGCTGGTCGCGGGCATCGGCGGCTGGCTGGCGCTTCGCTCCGGCGCGGGGTTGACGGGCGTGTTCGTCGCGCAGGCGGCGGCGCTGGTGGTCTATGGGTCGCTCAATGCATGGGCGATCCGGGCCGGGGCCTGGTTCGGGCCGCTGCGCTGGACAGCGGGGTCACGTGCCGGGTTGCGGTCCGCCTGATCGCGGTCAGCGCTTCGTGTGTCCGATCGATGTGCCGGCGCCCGGTCGGCGCGCGAGCACCCAGTCGCAGAAGGCCTGCGCGGCCACCGACAGCCCTCGGTCGCGCCGCCGCACCAGGTAGATCCTGCGCCTCAGCCCCGGCCAGGACAGCGGCACGATCGCCAGCTCGGGAGATCGGAATTGATAGAGGGTGAGCGCGGGCACGATGCTGATGCCCAGCCCGGCGCGCACCATGCCGGCCACCGTCGCGAGCTGATCGACCTCGAGCACCGAGGCGAAGCCGTGCGGGTGCGTCGCGGCGTCGAGGTACTGGCGCACGCTCGACGTGCGCGCCAGGTGGATGAACGGTTCGCCCGCGAGCTCCTTCGGGCGCGGGTTGTGGCGCTTCGCCAGCGCGTGCGTGCGCGGGCACACGAGGTGGAAGTCGTCGCTGCAGAACAGGTCGGCGCGCAGTTCGGGGGTCTCGGCGCGCGTGGCGGCCAGGGCGAAGTCGGCCAGGCCGGCGCGCACGCGGTCGATGCACGGCTCGGACAGCACGTCCGCCACCGCGAGCCCGATCCCCGGGTGCGCCGCGCGAAACCCGGCCAGCACGTCCGGCAGCCAGTCGGCCGCCAGCGACGGCAGCAAGGCGATCGACACCTTGCCGATGCGTCGCGCCGCCCGGTCGCGCATGCCCGAAGCTGCCGCATCGACCTCGTCGAGGATGCGCCGCGTCGCGCGCTCGAACGCCTCGCCCTCGGCCGTCAGCGCGACGTGTCGCGTCGTGCGGTCGAACAGGCGCACGCCCACGTCGTCCTCGAGCTGTCGGATCAGCGCACTGAATGCCGGCTGCGACAGATGGCTCGACGCCGCCGCGCGCGTGAAGTTGCGCGATTCGGCCAGGGCCAGGAAGGCGCGCAGCTGACGGGTCGATAGATTCATCGGCAAAGCAAATCAATTCATCGGAAATTCCGATTTCACAGAATAACTTCACGTCTCTACATTCGCCATCACCCATTCACCGAAGCGCCGCGGCGACGGCGCGCCAGGAGACCCATGATCACGATGCCCTTGCGCGTCGGCTGCGCGGCCGGCTTCTCCGGTGACCGCACCGATGCGGCCGGTCCGGTCGTCGATGCGCTGATCGATGCGGGCGGGCCGGCCGTGCTGATCTTCGAGACCCTGGCCGAGCGCACGCTGGCGCTGGCGCAGATCGCCCGGCGAGCCGATCCGGCCGCCGGCTACGAGCCCTTGCTCGACGACATGCTGGCGCCGGTGCTGGCGCGTTGCCTGGGCGCGGGCGTGCGCATCGTCAGCAACTTCGGCGCCGCCAATCCGGTCGGTGCCGCGCGGCGCATCCTCGCGCTGGCGCACGAGCTTGGCCTGCGCACGCCGCGCATCGCGGTGGTGGAGGGCGATGACCTGGCGGACGCCGCCCATCGCGCCCTGCTGGCGGACACGCTCGGCCCAGCCGGCTCGACGCTGCAGATCGTCTGCGCCAACGCCTATCTGGGCGCCGATGCGATCGCCGACGCCCTGCTCGCCGGGGCCGAGATCGTCGTCTGCGGCCGCGTGGCCGATCCGTCGCTCGTCGTGGGCCCTGCGCTCGCGCACTTCGGCTGGGCGCGCGACGACTGGGACCGCATCGCCCGCGCCACGATGGCCGGGCACCTGCTCGAATGCGGCGCGCAGGTCAGCGGCGGCTACTACGCCGATCCCGGCTTCAAGGACGTGCCCGGACTCGCCCACCTCGGCTACCCGATCGCCGAGATCGATGCCGAGGGCGACTGCGTGATCACCAAGCCGCCCGGCACGGGCGGATGCATCGACGCGCACACCGTCAAGGAACAGTTGCTCTACGAAATTCACGACCCGGGCGCCTACCTGACGCCCGACGTGGTGGCCGACATCGGCGCCGCCGAGGTGATCGACCTCGGCCATGACCGCGTGCAGCTGCGCGGCGTGCGCGGCCACCCGCGGCCGGCGACGCTCAAGGTCAACGTCTGCCACGAGACCGGCTGGTTCGCCGAGGGCGAGATCTCCTACGCAGGCGCGCGCGCCGAGGCGCGCGCGCGGCTGGCGGCCGAGGTGCTGCAGCAGCGGCTGCACGAACTGGGTCCGCTGCGTGTCGACCTGATCGGCGCCGCCAGCGTCTTCGGCGACGACGGCGGGCGCTGGCTCGCGCAGCAGCAGGTCGGCGAAGGCCGTGACATCCGCCTGCGCGTCGCCGTCAACCAGCCGACGCGCCGCAGCGCCGAGCGCCTGGTGCGCGAGGTGACCGCGCTGTACTGCTGCGGCCCGGCGGGTGGCGGCGGCGTGCGCACCGTGCTCCGGCCACGTCTGGGCACGGTCTCGTGCCTGGTGCCGCGCGCGCAGGTGCCTGCGACGCATCGCTTCGTGACGGGAGACGGCGCATGAGCGCTTCGCTGACCGTGCCGCTCTACCGCGTCGCCCATGGCCGCACCGGCGACAAGGGCGACCGCTCCAACATCAGTGTCATCGCCTGGCACCCGGCGTTGTGGCCGGTGCTGGTCGAGCAGGTGACGGAAGGCGCGGTGGCACATCAGTTCGTCCACCGGCGCCCGACCCGGGTGGCGCGCTACCTCTGCCCGACACTGCATGCGATGAACTTCGTGCTCGACGGCGTGCTCGACGGCGGCGTCAACGACGCATTGAACCTCGACAGCCATGGCAAGGCGTTGTCGTTCCTGTTGCTCGACCTGCCCATCCAGCTGCCGCGCGCACTCGATCGCCACCTGGTCGGGCCAGGCTGACCTTCCCCTGTTTCGTTCAAGACCACTTCCGGAGACAAGCCCATGCTCACCACGATTCCTTCGCGACGCCACTCGCTCGCCATTGCCGCCGCACTCGTCGCGGTGGCCGCGTTCCCTGCGGCCGCGCAGACCTATCCGGCCAAGCCGGTCACGTTCGTCGTGCCGTTCGCGGCCGGGAGCGCGACCGACCAGCTCGCGCGTGCGCTTGGCCAATCGGTGACCGAGCAGACGAAGCAGGCGGTCGTCGTCGACAACAAGGCGGGTGCCAGCGGCATGCTGGCCGCCCAGGCCGTGGCCCGCAGCGCGGCCGACGGCTACAGCGTGCTGATCACGACCAACACGACCCAGTCCGCCAACGAGCACCTCTACAAGAAGCTGCCCTACGACCCGGTCAAGGATTTCGCACCGGTCACCGGGCTGGGCAAGGGCGGCCAGGTGCTGGTGGTCAACGTGGCCTCGCCGTACCGCAGCGTGGCCGACCTGCTCGCCGCCGCGCGCAAGTCGCCGGGCAAGCTGAGTTTCGGCAGCGGCAGCTCGTCCAGCCGCGTCGCCGGCGAGATGCTCAAGCAGCTGAGCGGCACCGAGATCCTGCACGTGCCCTACAAGAGCAATCCGCTGGCCATCACCGACCTGCTCGGGGGGCAGATCGACCTGATGATCACCGACACCTCGACCGGTCTGCCGCAGGTCAAGTCGGGCAAGCTGCGCGCACTCGGCTACTCGACCCACAAGCGCAGCACGCAGCTGCCCGACGTGCCGACGATCGAAGAGGCCGGCGTGAAGGGCTACGACATGGGCTACTGGTTCGCCGCCTACGTGCCGGCCGGCACGCCGGCTCCAGTGGTCGCACGGCTGCATGAGCTGCTCGTCAACGCGGTCAAGGCGGCGCCCGCCAAGGCCTTCTTCGACATGAGCGGCTCCGAGGCCTGGACCACGTCGCCCGATGAACTGGCGCGCTTCCAGGCCGCGGACACGCAAAAATGGGGCAAGGTGATCAAGGCCGCCGGCATCGAGCCCGAATAATCGCTCGCGCCGGCAAGGACGGGGCGTTGCTGGCACCATAGCGGTCCGATTCAGGAGACCGCGCATGACCCAGAGCAACAACCCCACTGTCCGCATCGAGAAGCAGGGCGGCCCCGAGGAGATGCACCTCGTCGACATGCCCGTCGGCGAGCCCGGCGCCGGCGAGATCCGCATCCGCCATCACGCCTGCGGCCTGAACTTCATCGATGTCTACCAGCGCTCGGGCGTGTATCCCCTCGCGACGCCGCTGTCGCTCGGCATGGAGGCGGCCGGCGTCGTCGAGGCGGTCGGCGAGGGCGTCACGCACCTGAAGGCGGGAGACCGCGCCGCCTATGCCAGCAACCCGCCGGGCGCCTATTGCACGCTGCGCGTGATGCCGGCGCGCAATGTCGTCAAGCTGCCCGACGCGATCTCGTTCGAGACCGGCGCCGCAATGATGCTGAAGGGCCTGACCGCGCAATACCTGCTGCGCAAGACGCTGCCGCAGGGCGGCCTGCAGGCCGGCGACTTCGTGCTGTTCCACGCCGCCGCCGGCGGTGTCGGGCTGATCGCCTGCCAGTGGGCCAAGGCGCTCGGGCTGCAGCTGATCGGCACCGCCGGCTCGGACGAGAAATGCGCGCTCGCCAAGGCGAATGGCGCGGCCCACGTCATCAACTACCGCACCGAGGATTTCGCGGCACGTGTCAAGGAGATCACCGGCGGTCGGGGCGTGAAGGTCGTCTACGACTCGGTCGGCAAGGACACCTGGGACAAGTCGCTCGACTGCCTGCGCCCGTTCGGCCTGATGGCCAGCTTCGGCAACGCCTCGGGCGTGGTGCCGCCGTTCGCACCCGGCATGCTGGGCGCGAAGGGCTCGCTCTACGTGACGCGGCAGACGCTGTTCACCCACATCGCCACGCGCGAGGCCACGCAGGCGATGGCCGACGAACTGTTCGCGGTCGTCACCAATGGCCAGGTCAAGATCCACATCGAGCAGCGCTACCCGCTGGCCGACGTGATCCGGGCGCATCGCGACCTGGAGGCGCGCAAGACCACCGGCTGCAGCATCCTGATGCCCTGAGCCGACCGAACGGCGAGGGCCGGCGCGCGCAACCGCGCGTCAGCGCCCGCGTCGCACGCGCAGCAGTTCGTCGAGGATCAGCAGCGCCGCGCCGACCGTGATCGCGCTGTCGGCGACGTTGAACGACGGGAACGCGGCGCCGCGCCAGTGCAGCTGGATGAAGTCGACGACCGAGCCGTGAAGGAGCCGGTCGATCACGTTGCCGATCGCGCCGCCCAGGATCAGCGCCAGCGCCCAGCCGAACAGCCGCTGGCCGCCGTGGCGCGCCAGCATCCAGACGATGAAGACGGCCGCCACGACCGCCAGCCCGACGAACAGCCAGCGCTGCCAGCCGGACGATGCGTGCAGGAACGAGAACGCCGCGCCGGTGTTGCGCCAGTGGACGATGTTGAAGAACGAGGTGATCGTGTGGCTGTCGCCGATCGCCATCGTGCGCAGGATCATCGCCTTCGTGATCTGGTCGAGCAGGATCACGATCGCGGCGATGCCCAGCCAGGGCAGCAGCGAGCTGCCTGATTTCTTCGCGGCCATGTTCAGGCGATCGTCCGGGTTTCGCCGGCGCCGAACAGGTTGGTGACGCAGCGGCCGCAGAGGGTCGGGTGCGCGGCATCCGCGCCCACGTCGTCGCGGTAGTGCCAGCAGCGGTCGCACTTGGTCGAGGTCGACGGTGCGACCGCCACGTTCAGCTCGGTCGCGCTCGTCAGCACCGCCTTCGAGGTGATCGTGACGAAGCGCAGGTCCTCGCCCAACGAAGCGAGCAGGGCATGGTCGGCTTCGTTGGCGCCGATCGCGAGGTTCGCCTGCAGCGACGAACCGAGCTGGCCGGCGGTGCGCACCGCTTCGATCTCCTTGTTCGCGACATCGCGGATCGCGCGGATGCGCGCCCACTTCGCGAGCAGCGCGTCGTCGCCCCACGCCGAGGTGTCGCTGTAGGTCTCGACGAAGATCGACACCGATTGGCCCGGCGCGAACACCTTCCACGCCTCCTCGGCGGTGAAGCTCAGGAACGGCGCCATCCAGCGCAGCATCGCATGCGTGATGTGCCACAGCGCGGTCTGCGCCGAGCGGCGCGCGGCGCTCTTCGGTGCGGTCGTGTAGAGGCGGTCCTTCAGCACGTCGAGGTAGAACGCACCGAGGTCCTCGCTGCAGAAGACCTGCAGCTTCGCGACCACCGGGTGGAACTCGTAGACCTCATAGTGCGCGAGCACCTCGGCCTGGAACTGCGCTGCGCGCGCCAGGGCCCAGCGGTCGATCTCGAGCATCTCGGCCAGCGGCACGGCATCGGTCGCGGCGTCGAAGTCGCTGGTGTTGGCGAGCAGGAAGCGCAGCGTGTTGCGGATGCGGCGGTACGAATCGACGACGCGGTCGAGGATCTTCTCGTCGATGCCGAGGTCGCCCGAGTAGTCGGTCGCCGCGCACCACAGGCGGATGATCTCGGCGCCGCGCTTTTGCACCGAGTCCTGCAGCGAGATGAAGTTGCCCAGGCTCTTGCTCATCTTGCGGCCCGAGCCGTCGACCGTGAAGCCGTGGGTCAGCAGGCCGCGGTAGGGCGCGTGGTCCTCCATCGCGCAGGCGATCAGCAGCGACGAGTGGAACCAGCCGCGGTGCTGGTCGTGGCCTTCGAGGTAGAGATCGGCCTCGGGACCTTCCTCGCTCGTGACACCGGGGTGGCTGCCGCGCAGCACGTGGAAGAAGGTCGAGCCCGAGTCGAACCAGACGTCGAGGATGTCGTTGCTCTTGATGTAGTTCGCGCCTTCGGCGCCGAGCACATCCGTGGCGCTGAGCTTCGACCAGGCTTCGACCCCGCCTTGCTCGACGATGTCGGCCGCCCGGTCGATCAGCGCCAGCGTGTCGGGGTGCAGCTCGCCGCTCTCCTTGTGCAGGAACAGCGGCAGCGGCACGCCCCAGTTGCGCTGGCGGCTGATGCACCAGTCGGGCCGGTTGGCGATCATGTCGTGCAGGCGCGCCTTGCCGTTCTCCGGGTAGAACGTGGTCTGCTCGATCGCGGCGAGCGCGGTCTGGCGCAGCGACCTCGAAGGCGTCTCGGTCTGGAACACGCCGGCCGTGCCTTGCGCGGCCTCGTCCATGCGCACGAACCACTGCGCCGCGGCGCGGTAGATCACCGGCGTCTTGTGGCGCCAGCAGTGCGGGTAGCTGTGCGTCAGCGTGGAGGTCGCGAACAGCCGGCCCGCGTCGCGCAGCGCATCGGCCACCAGCGGCGCGGCCTTCCAGATGTTTAGGCCGCCGAACAGCGGCAGGCTCGCCTCGTAGCGCCCGTCGCCCTGCACCGGGTTCAGGATGTCGTCGAGCGCCAGCCCGTGCGCGCGGCAGGAGTTGAAGTCCTCGATGCCGTAGGCCGGCGACGAGTGGACGATGCCGGTGCCGTCGTCGGCGGTAGCGTACTCGGCGGCATAGACCGGGGCGGTGCGGTCGTAGCCCGGGTCGACGTGCGCGAGCGGGTGCTTGAAGGTCAGGCCTTCGAGCTTCGCGCCGGTGGTCGTCGCCAGGACGGTTCCCTCGAGGTCATACCGTGCAAGGCATTTCAGCACCAGCGCGCTCGCGAGCACCAGCAGCCCGCGCGGCGTGTCGACCAGCGAATACTCGATCGCCGGGCCGACGTTCAGGGCCTGGTTGGCCGGGATGGTCCATGCGGTCGTGGTCCAGATCACCGCGAAGGCATCGTTCGCCAGCGTGGGCAGGCCGAACGCCGCCGCGAGCTTGTCGGGTTCGGCCGCGAGGAAGCCGACATCGACCGTCTGCGACTTCTTGTCCGCGTACTCGATCTCGAACTCGGCCAGCGACGAGTGGCAGTCGAAGCACCAGTACACCGGCTTCAGCCCGCGGTAGACGACGCCGCGCTCGATGATCTTCTTCAGCACGCGGATCTCGTTGGCCTCGTTGCCGAAGTCCATCGTGCGGTACGGGTGCTCCCAGTCGCCGAGCACGCCGACGCGCTTGAAGTCGGTCATCTGCTGCGCGATCTGCTCGCCCGCGTAGGCGCGGCTCTTCGCCTGCACGTCGGCACGCTCCAGGTTGCGGCCGAAGGTCTTCTCGATCTGGTTCTCGATCGGCAGGCCGTGGCAGTCCCAGCCCGGCGTGTAGCGCGCGTCCAGGCCCTTGAGCTGGCGCGCCTTGACGATCATGTCCTTCAGGATCTTGTTGGCGGCGTGGCCGACGTGCAGCGTGCCGTTGGCGTAGGGCGGACCGTCGTGCAGCACGAAGCGGGGGCGGCCGACGCGGGCGTCGCGCAGGCGCTGGTAGATGCCTTGATCCGTCCATTCCTTGACCCAGCCGGGCTCGCGCTTGGGCAGGTCGCCGCGCATCGGGAACGGCGTGTCGGGCAGGTTCAGCGTGGATCGGTAGTCGGTCTTCGGAGTCTGGTCTGGGGTAGACATGGTGGCGCTCGGAGGTTGCGTTGCCGGCTCGGGCAGCGAACAGGAGGGAGACCCGCGCGGGGGCGCGGGTGCGCTTCGAGATCGGGCGGGCGGCGCGCCCGTCAAATAATTCGGTCGCGGCTGGTCTGGCGGTGCTCGGCCGCGTGCGCCGCCAGAAACTCGCGGGCGTCGACCACGTCTTTCTCGATCGCGGCGGTCAACGCCGGCAGCCCGTCGTAGCGGGCCTCGTCGCGAAGTTTGTGCAGCAGTTCCACGCGCACGAGTTTACCGTAGCCCCCCTCGGGGCCGAGCGCAGCGGGCCAATCGAGCACATAGGTCTCGAGCGAGACGCGCCCGCTGTCGTCGACCGTCGGCCGCTTGCCCAGGCTCGCGACGCCGTCGAGCGGCCGGTCCGTCAGGCCGTGGACCCGGACCGCGAAGATCCCGAGCGCGGCCGGCTTCGGGTGGCTGAAGCGCAGGTTGAGCGTGCGGAAGCCGTCGCTGCCGCCCGGTGCGCTGGCCCCGAGGCTGCGACCCAGCTTCTTGCCGTGCACCACGTGGCCGCTGATGCTGTACGGGCGGCCCAGCAACGCCGTGACCTGGCCCATGTCGCCCGCGGCGAGCGCCTCGCGCACCGCGGAGCTGGACACGCGCAGGCCGCGCACCTCGTAGCTGTTCATGCGCGCGACGTCGAAGCCCGCGCGCTGCCCGGCCGCGTCGAGCATCGCGTAGTCGCCGGCGCGTTTCGCACCGAACCGGAAGTCGTCGCCGACCAGCACGTACTTCGTGCCCAGGCCGCGGACCAGCACGTCGTCGATGAAGGCCTGCGGCGATTGCGCGGCGAAGCGCCGGTCGAACCGCAGCACGACGGTCTGGTCGACCCCGCAGCGCACCAGTTCGCTGAGCTTGTCGCGCAGCGTGGCGATGCGCGCCGGGGCCAGCTCGGGCTTGCCGGCCATCGCGGCGAAAAAGTCGCGCGGGTGCGGCTCGAAGGTCATCACGCACGCCGGCAGGCCGCGGTGCTGGGCCTCGGATTTCAGCAGCGCCAGCATCGCCTGGTGGCCGCGGTGGACGCCGTCGAAGTTGCCGATCGTGAGCGCGCAGGCGGGCGCGATGCCAGGGTGATGGAAGCCGCGGAACACTTGCATATGCGCGGCATTATCGACGCGGGCTACACGTCGGCCGGCTCCGGCTCCGCCTTCGCCTGCTTGAGATGCCGGTAGATCAGGCCGCGCGACACGCCGAGCTTGCGGGCGGCCTTGGACACGTTGCCGGCGCACGCCTGCAGCGTCTGGACGATCAGGTGGCGGTCGTTGTCGCGCAGCGTCGCCGCCACCGGCTCGGCTACCGGAATGCGCGCGGGCTCGGCGCGCGCAGGCGCGCGCAGCTGGACCAGCGGGCCGGCGCCGTCACGGGCCTGCATGCGGGCGGCGATCCAGACGTTCAGCCCGTTCGGCAACCGGTGCAGCGCCGCATCGGATGCGCGGGTGAGCAGGGCCAGCCGGTTCAGCGCGATGCCGAAGACATCGTCGGCATGCAGCCCGGCCTCGCCCTGCTCGACGCCGAGCAGGCGCGCCGCGACGTTGTTCAGCCAGGCGATGCGTCCGCTCGCGTCGAGCCCGGCCAGCCCTTCCATCGGCGTGCCGAGCAGCGCGGGCGAGGTCTGCAGGTGCACGACCAGGTGCTCGCTCGATTGCGCCCTGAGCAACTGGTTCTCGATCGTCGTCGCGTAGAGCGCGACCACCGCGGCGGCGTCGAAGCCGAACGGCCGGCCTTCCGAGGTCAGGTCGAGCACCGCCGCGAGGCGCCCGTGCACGTCGCGGATCGGCGCGGCCGCGCAATGCAGCTGCTGCAGGTTGCCGAAGAAATGCTCGCCGCCGAGCACCAGGCAGGGCTGTTCGGTGCGCAGCGTGACACCGGGCGCGCCGGTGCCGATGTGCTCTTCGTCGAGGCTGACGCCGACCCGGCGCGCCAGCGGCAGCAGCACCTCGCCGTGGTCCGCCGCCGAACGGGTGGCATGCACGACGACGCCCTGGTGGTCGGTCAGGATCGCGGTGCAGGCGGTGCCGGCCAGCGTGTCCTCGAGCTGCACCAGGTCGGTGGCCGCGGCCTGCAGCAGCACCTGGCTGCGCGACAGCGCCGAGTGGATGCGGCTCGGCGTCACCGGGTTGAAGGCGATGCGCTCGACCGGATCGCGGTGCCCGTGGACGCAGCGCGACCACGACTGGATCACGCTCTCGCTGACCAGGCCCGACGGTCGCACCCCGTCCTCGAAATAGCGCTGGCGCGCCAGCGCGAGACGCTGCTGCGGTGTCGAGAAGAAGGGTTGCGGCGGCAACGGGCCGCGAGTTGATCGTTGATCCAAGCGCATTCTCCGATCCGGTTCGCCGCGCAGTGTGGCAGAAGTGGGGGACAGAAATCCAGTGCCGTGCCTGACGGGCGATCAGCGCGGGGGCGGACGGGAATCCCATGGGCGTGGCTCGAGCCAGCGCGGCACGAGCGCCAGGATCGCCAGCGCGAGCAAGGTGCTGATCACCGCGGTGGTTTCGCGGCCGAGCCCGCAGGCGATGCCGATGGCCGCGGTCATCCAGACGCCCGCCGCGGTGGTGAGCCCCTGAACGCTTTCCTCACGCTGCTGCTTGATGATCGCGCCGGCGCCCAGGAAGCCGATGCCGGCGACCACGCCATGGATCACGCGGCTCATGTCGGCGATGCCCATGCCGCCCTGCTGCGGCACCAGCACGAACAGCGCCGCGCCGATCGCCACCAGCATGTGGGTCCGGATGCCCGCTGCCTTGCCCTTGTGCTCGCGCTCGTAGCCCAGCACGCCGCCGAGTAGCGCCGCCAGCAACAGGCGCAGCACCAGGCGGGTGAGCTGGGCGACATCGGGGACGTCCGAGAACTCGGCGCGCAGCGTGTCGAGGATCTGGTCGGTCAGGCTCATGCGCGGCTCCGCAGGCGGCGATGCCGCGATGGGCCGCGATCGTCGCACCCGCGCGCGCCGCAGGCAAATCGGGGGAATTGAGCCAGCGCCTAAACTCCGGCGTCCATGCGCATCGAAACCATCCGCCGCCGCCTGCGCGAGCACGGCGCCCAGGCCTGCCACGAGCACCGCGTGCTGCGCCTGTGGGCGATGGCGCTGCCGCAGCACAGCGGCAAGCGCAAGCCCGAGGACTTCCTCCCGCTCACGGTCCGCGCGATGCTGCCGGCGCTGGTCGACGACCTGGCGGGTCTGGCGCGGCTGCGGTCGGAGCACCCGGCCGGGGACGGCTCGTCGCGCCTGCTGGTCGAACTGGCCGATGGCCAGGCGGTCGAGAGCGTGCTGCTGCCGCGCGGCGGGTTGTGCGTGTCGACGCAACTCGGCTGCGCCGTCGGCTGCGTGTTCTGCATGACGGGCCGCGAGGGTCTGCTGCGCCAGTTGGGCAGTGCCGAGATCGTCGCGCAGGTCGCGCTCGCGCGCACCCTGCGGCCGGTCAAGAAGGTCGTGTTCATGGGCATGGGCGAACCGGCGCACAACCTCGACAACGTGACCGAGGCCATCGAGCTGCTCGGCCGCGAGGGCGGCATCGGCCACAAGAGCCTGGTGTTCTCGACGGTCGGCGACCGGCGGGTATTCGACGTGCTGCCGCGGCTGCAGGTCAAGCCGGCGCTCGCGCTCTCGCTGCACTCCACCGACGCCGAACGGCGCGCCTGCCTGCTGCCGCGCGCGCCGCGGATCGATCCGGCCGAGCTGGTCGAGCTCGGCGAGCGCTACGCCCGCGCGACCGGCTACCCGATCCAGTACCAGTGGACGCTGCTGGCCGGCGTCAACGACGGCGACGACGAGCTCGACGGCATCGTCGCGCTGCTGCGCGGCAAGTTCGCGCTGCTCAACATGATCCCCTACAACGCCGTCGACGGTCTGGCCTTCGAACGGCCACTGCCGGAGCGCGCCGAAGCGATCGCGCGTGCACTGCACGCCCGCGGCGTGCTGACCAAGCTGCGCCAGTCGGCCGGGCAGGAAGTGGACGGCGGCTGCGGGCAGTTGCGCGCCCGCGCGCTCGCGCCGGTCACGTTCCACCCGCGTCGCGCCGAGGCGCTCGCATGACCGACGTCCCGTTCACGCCCGACAAGGAGCAGATCGCCGCGCTCGAGCCGTTCGAACGGCTGCCGCTCGAACGCATCGAACTGATCGCGACCGGCAGCCATGCCGAGCGCGCGATCGCCGAGCTGGCGGGCGCGACGATGCTGGGCTTCGACACCGAATCGAAGCCCACCTTCGCGAAGGGCGAGGTCTCCGACGGCCCGCACATCGTGCAACTCGCAACGCTGGAGAAGGCCTGGATCTTCCAGCTGCACGACGCCGATTGCCGCGCGGTGCTGTGCGAGCTGCTGGCCACGCACGCCGGCCGGAAGGTCGGCTTCGGTCTCGGCGACGACATGCGCCGCATCCGCGGCAAGCTCGGCGTCGAGGCGCGCGGCGTGGTCGACCTGAACCACCTGTTCCGCGCCCGGGGCTACCGCAAGGACATCGGCGTCAAGACCGCGGTCGCGCTGCTGTTCGGCAAGCGGTTCCTGAAGTCGGGCAAGGCGAGCACCTCCAACTGGGCCGCGCGCCAGCTCAGCGAGGGCCAGCTGCTGTACGCGGCGAACGATGCATGGGCCGCGGCGCGGGTCTACGAGGCCATGAACCGCTGACGTTGCTGTACCCTCGAAGGCTGACTGCGTTCCAGGAGACACGACGATGAAAGACTTCCCCGCCCGCGAAAAGCTCGACCTCACCGAGAAGGTGGCGCGCTACCTGGTGCTGGCCGGCACGCTGGACAAGAACTCGGCGCCCGACGACTACGACATGGCGAACGAGCTCAGCCTGGAACTCGCAATGGTGCTGCCCAGCGCCATCTACCGCGCCATGGTCGAGGCCGCGACGCACCCGGACGGAAAGGTCAACCCCGCGGTCGTCGCGGTGATGATGCGCGAGCAGCTGCTCGGTGCCGACGACCCGGCGCTGCACCCGGAACAGGTCGCGATCCACACCCCCGGCGTCATGACCAAGCCGCGCAGCAAGGCGCACTGACGACGTTGTCGACGAAACAGGAGGGCGGGCGATGTGCCGCAGCATCAAGACCCTGTACAACTTCGAGCCGCCGGTCACGGCGGACGAGATCCGCGCGGCCTCGCTGCAGTTCGTGCGCAAGCTCAGCGGCTTCAACAAGCCGTCCAAGGTGAACGAGGCGGCCTTCGGCCAGGCGGTCGACGAGATCACCGCGGTGGCGGCGGTGCTGCTGGCCTCGCTCGAGACGCGGGCCGCGCCGCGCCATCGCGACGATCTGGCATCGGCGCGCATGTCGCGCCCCGGCGAGCCGGCCTGACGGCCGGCGCCGATCACTCGGCCATCAGGTCCGGCAGGCCGATCGCGCGGCCGACCTGCGGGTCGCCCGGCACGATCCAGGTCGTGCCGGCGGCGGTGCTCCAGCGCTGCAGGTCGCCATTGGCGAGTGCCCGTTCGATCACGCGGTCGGCCGCGGCCCGCACGTCGGGTGCGTCCTCGCGCGCGACCAGACCGATGTTGATGCGCAGCGGGTGCACGTAGGCCGCGCGGCGGAGCGCACTTGTCGGGTGCGCGAGCCGCCACGCGTCGTAGCGGTCGAGCGGCGCGAGCGTCGCGTCGATGCGGCCGCTCTCGAGCGCCTCCAGCGCGTCCTCGTTGCGCGACAGTCCGACGATCTGCGGCCGCAGCTTGCCGTTGCGGTACAGCGTGACGGCGGTGCCCGCCATCGTGCCGGCGACGACGCCGATGCGCGCATCGCCCGGCTGCGCCAGCGTGGCCGATTCACGCGCCGCCTCGCGCACCAGCAGTCCCATGGCCACCGCGTGGTAGGCCCGGCTCGGGACCAGCGTGCCCAGCGGCACCCACGGTCGCAGCGGCGGGCGCTTGGCGCCCGGGTAGTCGGGGACGCGCGCGGTCGGCCGCGACGGCGCGCCCAGGTCGCCGGCGAGCAGCGGGAAGCCGCTGGCCAGCGCGCACACCCCGGACGACAGCAGCGCGTTGACCTCGTGCGAGAGCGTGCTCTCGGCCTCGTATTTCGACTCGAACGGCACCAGCTTCAGCGGCCGGCCGAGTTCGTCCGCGATCGCCTGCGCGACCCGCACGTCGAGCCCGCGCAATTCGCTGCCCACCGTGTACGACAGCGGCGGGTTGTTCTCGGCCATGCAGACCGCCAGCGGCTCCGCGGCCAGCGCAGCGCCGGCCGCACCGAGCAGTGCCGCGGTCCACGCCAGGCGCAGCCGCGTCACGGTTCCTTGCCCCCGCGGCTGCCCACGTAGGCCCACAGCAGCTCGATCTGCTGCGGCGTCAGCGCATCCTTGAACGACGGCATGTTGCCCTTGCCGTTCGTCACCGAGTTCTGGAAGCGTTCGACGTCGTCGACCGGGAAGCGGCGCAGGTCGTAGACCGTGGTGCCGGAGTTGACCATGTTGTGGCCGTGGCACTGGGCACAGGTGCGGTGGTACTGCACGCGGCCCTTGTCGATGTCCTCGGGCTGGAAGTGGGCCTGCGCGAGGGTGGCCGATGCGAAGCTCGCACCGGCCGCCAGCGCGGCGGCCCGCAGCGCCGCCGCGGAGGAAACGGCGAGCCGCCCCGTCATCGGATCGCGAAGGTCCAGAGCGAACCGCCGGCCGGCGTCTGCGACATGCGCTCGTCGCCCAGCAGGGCCCACACGCCGCCGCCGCCGGAGACGATCGACACGTACTGCTTGCCGTCCTTCTCCCACGTCACGGGCAGGCCGATGATCCCGGAGCCGGTCTGGAACTGCCACAGCTTCTTGCCGTTCTCGGCGTCGACCGCGATCACCTCGCCGGTGGCCGCGCCGGTGAAGACCAGGCCGCCGGCCGTCGACAAGGTGCCGGCCATGCTCGGCTGGCCCGGCCAGGCCATCTGCCACTTGCTCTTGCCGGTCATCGGGTCGATCGCGCTCAGGTAGCCGTGCGGCTGGTCCTTGGGCATGTTGACGCCGCGGAAGTTGACGCCCAGGTACCACTCGCCCTGCTTGTACTCGGGCTTGGCGAGCTGGTAGGGCCAGCTGATGTTGAGCGTGTTGGCGTAGGCCAGGCCCGTCGCCGGGTTCCACGACATCGGCTGCCAGTTCTTGCCGCCGAGCACCGACGGGAATATCTCCACGTCCTCGCCGGCGCGCACCCGCTTGAACGCCGCGGACTCGACCGGGCGGCCGCTGGCCATGTCGATCTTGTCGGCCCAGTTGACCTTGACGTAGGGGTTCGCGGCCAGCAGCTTGCCGTTGGCGCGGTCGAGCACGTAGAAGAAGCCGTTGCGGTTGGCCTGCGCCAGCACCTTGCGCTTGGTGCCGCCGATGTCCATGTCGACCAGCATGCCGACCTCGGTGGCGTCGTAGTCGAACGGGTCGTTCGGCGAGAACTGGTAGTGCCAGACGAGCTCGCCGGTCTTCGGGCGGAACGCGAGCACCGAGCAGACGTAGAGGTTGTCGCCCTTGCGCGCCTCGGCGTTCCACGGGCCGCCGTTGCCGGTGCCCCAGTAGACGAGGTCGAGTTCGGGGTCGTAGGCGCCGGTCAGCCAGGTTGGCGCGCCGCCCTTCATCGCGGTGTCGCCGGGCCAGGTGTCGCCGCCTTTCTCGCCGGCCGCGGCGGTCGTGTACAGCTTCCAGAGTTCCTTGCCAGTCTCCGGGTCCCAGCCGGTGATGAAGCCGCGGGTCCCGTACTCGCCGCCGGCGATGCCGGTGATCAGCGCGCCGCCGGTCACCAGCGGCGCCGAGGTCATCGCATGACCCTGCTTGTAGTCGGCTGCCTTGGACTTCCAGAGCTGCTTGCCGGTCTTGGCGTCGTACGCGATCACGTGCGCGTCGAGCGTGGTGCGGTAGATCTTGCCGTTGTAGATCGCGGCGCCCCGGTTCAACAGGCCGCAGCAGGCCATCTTGAACACGTCCGACGCGAACTCGAGGTCCTGCTTCCAGATCTGCCGGCCGGTCAGCGCGTCGACCGCGACGGTGCTGGTGTGCGTCGTCACGTACATCACCCCGTTGTGGATGATGGGCTGCGACTCCTGCCCTTGCGGGTTGTTCAGGCTGTAGGTCCAGACCGGCGTGAGCTTGTCGACATTGCCCTTGTTGATCGCCTTCAGCGGGCTGTAGCGCTGGTTCGCATAGCCCATCCCGTAGGTGAGCACATCGCCGGTCGTGGCCTGGTCGTCGGTCAGGTCCTTCAGGGTCTGCGCCTGGAGGCCGGCGGTCGCGCCCAGCGCGAGCGCGCAGGCGATGGCGGCCCGCAGGGTTCGGTTCGTCGTCATGCTGTCTCCTGTTGTTGCTTTGGACGGCGCGTCGGCAAGACTGCCGAACGCGCCGCTGCCGCAACGGTAGGACGAGCGGATTCGCGACGATATATAGGGGCATCCCTGACGCCGCCCTGGCGGCTGCGTAGCGGCGCGCGGCCCCGGCGAAGAAGCCCTGGGCGGTCCGCGGGAAGTGGCGTCCGCGCCGCGTGCGGTCGGTGTGCCGAACTGGAACAGCGCGGACGTCAGGGGCCGAACAGCACCTGCGGCCCGGGCAGCCAACGCCACTGGCCCGGGGCCAGATCGGCCGGCAGCGCCAGCACCCCGTACCGGCTGCGGTGCAGCGCATTGACGGTGTTGCCGGTGGCCGCGACCATCCGCTTGACCTGGTGGTACTTGCCTTCGAGCAAGGTCATTCGCAGCGCATGCGGGCCGGTCTGTTCGGCGGCGGCCGCCCGCACCGGCAGCGGATCGTCGTGCAGCACGACGCCGCGCAGCAGTTCGTCGACCTGCGCCGGCGTGACCGGATCGATCGTGCCGATCTCGTAGACCTTGGGCACGTGCTTCTTCGGCGACGTGAGGCGGTGGATCAGCGCGCCGTCGTCGGTCATCAGCAGCAGGCCGGTCGTGTCCTCGTCGAGCCGGCCGACCGGCTGCAGGCCGCGCACCCGCAGCGGCGGCGGCAGCAGGCTCATCACGCTCGGGTGGTGCTTGGGTTTCTGCGAGCACTCGTAGCCGGCCGGCTTGTGGAGCAGCACCAGCGCCTTCGCGTGGTAGGGCCACAGTTCGCCGCGCACGCCGAAGGTCAGGCCCTCGGGCGCGACCTCGAAGAACGGGTCGTCGCAGACCTGCCCGGCCAGCGTCACGTGCCCGCCGAGGATCAGCCCCTCGCACTCGCGGCGGGCGCCGAAGCCCTGGGAGAACAGCAGCTGGGAGAGTTTCATGCGCGCATTTTCGCGGGTGCTCGCGGGGCCAGCGCCGGGCCGCTCCCAAGCGGCCCCGCACCCGCCCGGAGGGTGGTGCGGTACACCGCACCGGGTGCTTGATCTACTTCCATGCGAAGGCCGGCTGGTCGAAGTGGGCGACGCGGGTCGCGAGGCCCTTGATGCAGACTTCGCGGAACTGGTACAGCACCGCCGCGGTCGGTGCGGCGATCCAGTGCCCGGCCACCGGCATCTTCAGCACCGGGCGCGCCGGGTCGTCGGTCGGCTCCAGGATCGGTGCGTCGGTGCGCATGAACTCGTCGACCGGGATGCGGTGGATGCTTTGCACCTCGTCCGGGTTCGGCCGCATCGCACGCGCGGCGCCGGCCCACACGACGACCGGCGTGATCACGTAGCCCGAGCGCGTCTCGAAGTCGTCGAGCCGGCCGAGCACGTCGTCCCGGCCGAGCCGAAGCGCCACTTCCTCGTCGAGCTCGCGCAATGCGGCCTGCTCCGGGGACTCGCCGGCGTCGATGCGGCCGCCCGGCAACGCCCACTGGCCGGCGTGCGCGCGCAGCGCTTCGGCACGGCGCGTCAGCACCAGCGCCGCGCGTTCGCTCCATGCGGCCGGGCTCGGCAGCCCGGGCAGGTCGGCGCCGAAGCCTTCGTCGGTGACGGCGACCGCGACCGCCGCGTGGCGGTGCCCGGCGAGGTCCCGCGCGAGGCGGTCGAAGCCGCGCAAGCGTGCGGCGATCGTCTCGCGAAGCGCGTCGTCCGCCATCAGCCGACCAGTTTCGGGAACAGCGGGTGGTCCATCTCGGCGCCGGCCGGCAGCTCGTCCGCGAGACCGGGGAAGGGCGGCGAGGTGACCCACGCGCGCGGTGCATGCCGCACGTCGTCGCCGAGGAAGCGCACCGAGAACACGCGCCGGCGCTGGCCGCCCGGCACGCCGGCGGCCGCATGCAGCGCGAGCATGTGGAAGCAGACGATGTCGCCCGGCTGCACGTCCCAGCCGATGATCGGGAACGCGGCGCGGTCGGCGTCGATCGCCGGCAGGTCGGCCAGGCTGCCCTCGGGGAACCACTTCGCCTGCTGGTCCATGAACGTGCGCGGCATCAGCCACGGGCCGCGGTGCGAACCGGCGACGAACTCCAGCGTCGATTCGCGCGGCACCGGATCGACCGCGATCCACATGCTGACGGTCTGCGTGCCCTCGATGTTGTAGTACGGCTGGTCCTGGTGCCACGGCGTGCGCTGGCGCGTACCGGGTTCCTTGACGAGCAGGTGGTCGTGGTACAGCCGCACGGTCCGCGAGCCCATCAGGCGTTGCGCGAGCAGGGCGAGCGGCGAGCCGACGATGAACTCGCGGTACGCGGGGATGTGCGGCCAGTTGCAGAAGTCCTCGATGAAGAAGCCCGGGTCCTCCGGCCGGCTCGCGACCTTGGCGCGCGGGCTCGGCGCGGCGAGGTTGGTGTCGATCCCCTGCGTCAGCAACGCGAGTTCGTCGGCGTTGAGCAGACTGCGGATGCAGACCGCGCCATCGCGCCTGAAGGCCGCGACGTCGGCGTCCGCGACGTGCGCCTCGACACGCTCGGCGACGGTCGGAGGTGGGGTGGATGGCATCGTCATGGGCCTCGATTGTCGCGGAGCGCGCCTGCCGTTGGCGCCTTGCCCGCATGATGCCGACGTGGCGTCGGGCTCATCCCGCTGCCGCGTCCACCGCCCATGTCAGCCCCTTGAGCGCGGCCCTGTGCGTCACCAGCTTCCTGCTGGTGACCCGCCTCTGCAACGCAAAGCGTTGAAGGCGCACGCCGAAGCAGCCGATCGCGGCGCTGGACCTGTTGTTGACCCACGAAAGCCTGGTGCTGCAGGACGCCGACGCGGTGGCCGCCGCGCTGGCGCAGTTCCGGGCCAAGCCCGCGCTGGCTTCTCGGATTGCCTGGTGCTCGAGATCGCCCGCAAGGCCGGGCACCTGCCGCTGGCCACGTTCGACAAGGCGCAGGCGGGCGTGGATGGCGCGCAGCGCCCGTCGTGACGCATCGAGGTCGGCCCTGGTCGGGCCGCCTCGCGCGCCGGCTTACTTCGCCATCGCCTTGTCGGTCACCGCATGCGTCCATGCCGCGGCGCCCGGATCCTTCTTGATCACCGGGTCGCTGCCGCCGGCCAGCAGCACCTTGACCGTGCGCTGGTAGGCGGCCGGGTCGAGCACGCCCATCTTCGGCGTGCCGGCGGTGGTGATCAGCTTGGCGACGTTCTCGAGCTGGCGCTTCTGCACCGCGGCGGTCGAGCCGCCCGAGGTGTCGGCGGCGAGTACGATCTTGACGGCCTCGTCCTGATTCTTGATCGCGTACTCCCAGCCGCGGATGCTGGCCTTCACGAACTTCGCGATCTTCGCCACGTAGGCCGGGTCCTTCAGGTCCGGCTCGCGGGCGTAGAGGCCGTCTTCGAGCGTCGCGACGCCCTGGTCTTCATACGGGAAGGTGACGAGGTCGGCCGGCTTCACGCCCGCATCGATCACCTGCCAGTACTCGTTGTAGATCATGGTCGAGATGCACGCGGCCTGGTTCTGCAGCAGCGGGTCGACGTTGAAGCCCTGCTTCAGCACCTTGACGTCGGGCGACGCGCCGCTGGTCTTCAGGCCGAGCGTGCCCATCCAGCTGAGGAACGGGTACTCGTTGCCGCCGAACCAGACGCCGAGCGTCTTGCCCTTGAAGTCCTTGGAGGTCGTGACGCCGCTGGCCTTCTTGCAGGTCAGCATCATCCCGGAGCGGTTGAAGATCTGCGCGACGTTGACCATCGGCACGCCGGCCTCCCGCGCGGCCAGCGCGCTGGGCATCCAGTCGACCGTGAGATCGGCGCCCTTGGCGGCGAGCACCTGCGCCGGGGCGATGTCCGGGCCACCCGGCTTGATCGTCACGTCGAGGTCGGCCTCCTTGTAGAAGCCCTTGGCGGCGGCCACGTAGTAGCCGGCGAACTGCGCCTGCGGCAGCCACTTGAGCTGCACGGTGACCTTGTCGGCGGCGCCGGCGGCACCGGCCATGCCAGCCAGCATCAGGGAGAGCAGGAGAGTCGTCTTGCGCATCGGGGAACTCCGGAGGTTGTGCCTTGCGGCGTGGGTGAAAAGCGATTGGAACTCAAACATGGGCGCGCATCGAGGGGTGCCAGAAGGTCGCGCGGCGCTCGATCCAGCCGAGCAGCCCGTACAGCGCCGAGCCGGCGATCGCGGCCACCAGGATCGCCGCCCACACCAGGCCCATGTTCAGCCGCGCCGCCTCGGTCGAGATGCGAAATCCGAGCCCGGCCACCGGCGAGCCGAAGAACTCGGCGACGATCGCGCCGATCATCGCGAGCGTCGAATTGATCTTCAGCGCGTTGAAGACGAACGGCAGCGCGACCGGGATGCGCAGCGACAGCAGCGTGCGCCAGTAGCTTGCGCCGTACGAGCGCATCAGGTCGCGCTCCATGTGCCCCGATTCGGCCAGGCCGGCAAGCGTGTTGACCAGCATCGGGAAGAAGGTCATCACGACCACGACGGCGGCCTTGGAGTGCCAGTCGAACCCGAACCACATCACCATGATCGGCGCGACGCCGATCAGCGGCACGGTGCTCGCCAGCGCCGCCACCGGCAGCAGTCCACGCTGCAGGAACGGGCTGCGGTCGATCAGCACGCCGACGATGAAGCCGAGCGCGCAGCCGGCCACCAGCCCGATCAGCACCGAGTGCATCACCGTCTGCTGGAAGTCGCCGGCCAGCACGCCCCAGCCGGCGAGCAGCGAGCGCCAGACCACGCTCGGCGCCGGCAGCAGCACCTGCGGCACGTCGAACGCGCGGGTCAGCAACTGCCAGAACACGATCACCCACGCGCCGAACAGCAGCGGCGTGCCGTACTGCGCCGCCCACGCGCCGAGCGCGCCTTCGGCGTCCTGCTTGGCGAGGCGGCGCACGCTGGTGATCGCCAGCAGCCCGAGAGCGACGGTGTAGCTCCAGAAGCCGCTGCGCCAGGCGGCGGCGTCGAGCGCGGCGACGACGTCGGTCGCGATCATGATCAGCGGCGCCAGCGCGGCCAGGCCGCTGGCGACGGCGAACAGCAGCACCGGGCCCGGCCTCTGCGGCGGCCGCAGCACCGCCAGCATCGAAGTGAACAGGCCGCAGCACGCGAACACGAAGGGCGCCGCCAGGCTGGGCCAGCGCAGCGTCTGGCCGGTGGTGGTGACGCCCAGCGGCAGCACGAACGACAGCGCGGCCAGCAGCACCGCGGCGGTCGCGATGCGCTGCTCGCGGATCAGCGCGATCACCGGCGGCCTCCCGGCGTCAGCAGGCGCTCGGCGAGCGCGACGCAGCCGGTCAGCGCCAACCCGAGCAGCGCCGACATCACCAGCGCGGACCAGATCTGCACCGTGTTGCCGTAATACGAGCCGGTCAGCAGCCGCGCGCCGAGGCCGGCCTGCGCGCCGGTCGGCAGCTCGCCGACGATCGCGCCGACCAGGCCGGCGGCGATGCCCACCCGCAGCGACGGGAACAGGAACGGCAGCGATGCCGGCACGCGCAGCTTCCAGAACGCCTGGCTGCGCGACGCGGCGTAGGTGTGGAGCAGTTCCGTCTCCATCACGCCGGGCGAGCGCAACCCCTTGACCAGCGCGACCGCGACTGGGAAGAAGCACAGGTACATCGAGATGATCGCCTTCGGGAAGGTGCCGCTCATGCCCATGCTGCCGAGGATCACGATGATGATCGGCGCGATCGCCAGCACCGGCACCGTCTGCGACGCGATGATCCAGGGGAACAGGCTGCGGTCGAGCGTGCGCGAGTGGACGATCGCCACCGCCAGCAGCGCGCCCAGCAGCGTGCCCATCACGAAGCCGAGCAGCGTGGCGGAGCTGGTGACGGCGGCGTGGTACAGCAGGTTGCGCGGCGAATCGAGCGGCCAGTTGACGATGGAGTCCCAGAGGTCCGCGACGATCTGGTGCGGCGCCGGCAGCACGGGCCGGTCCATGGCCCAGGTCAGGCGCAGCAGGTCGACGGCGGTCCAGCCGGGCTGGGACGACAGCGTCCGCTCGATGACCTGCGGTGCGTTCAGCCAGACTGCGAGGGCGTACCAGAGCACGAGCACGATGCCGAGCACCGCCAGCACAGGGCCGGCGTTGAACCAGACGGCTCCGGCCCGGCTGCGCTCGACCTCAATGGCCGCCATGCCCATCCTGCAGCGACATGCGCACGCGGTGCGATATCTCGGCGAACTCGGGCGTGTCGCGGATGTCCAGCGTGCGGTCGGCCGGCAGGCCGGACTCGATCACGTCGACGATGCGGCCGGGCCGCGGCGACATCACGACGATGCGCGAAGAGAGGAACACCGCCTCGGGGATCGAGTGCGTGACGAACACGACCGTGCGGCGTTCGCGCTCCCACAGCCTGAGCAACTGCTCGTTCAGCCGATCGCGCGTGATCTCGTCGAGCGCGCCGAACGGCTCGTCCATCATCAGCAGCTTGGGCTCGAAGCCCAGCGCGCGCGCGATCGACACCCGCTGCTGCATGCCGCCCGACAACTGCCACGGGTACTTGCCCTCGAAGCCCTTCAACCCGACGCGCTCCAGGTGCTCCATCGCCACAGCGCGCGCCTTCGCCTTGTCCAGACCGTGGATCTCCAGGGGCAGGCAGCAGTTGCCCAGCACGGTGCGCCACGGAAACAGGGCGGGCGCCTGGAACACGTAGCCGTAGGCGCGCGCCAGCCGTGCGTCGCGCGTGCTCATGCCGTTGACGCGCACCACGCCCGAGGTGATCTGCTCCAGGTCGGCGATCACCCGCAGCAGCGTGGTCTTGCCGCAGCCCGACGGGCCGATCAGCGAGATGAACTCGCCCTCCTGGATGCTCAGGCTGACCCGGTCCAGCGCCGTGACGGCCTGTTCCTTGGCGGGGTAGACGACCGAGACTTCCTGGACATCGACGACGGGGGCGGGCAGGGCTGGCAACAAAGGCGACTCGACGGTTCGGGTTCTCTGGGTGGGCTCAGGCCACGCGCGCCGGGTTGTTCGGGTGCGTGGTCCAGTTGGCGTACTCGCCACTCACCCATTGTCCGGTACGCGGATCGGTCTGGCCGGGCTGCAGCGCATGCATCGTGATGCAGGCCGGCACCGGGCAGACCGAGACGCAGAGATTGCAGCCGACGCATTCGGCCTCGACGACCTCGAAATGGCGGTGGCCGTCCTTTGTCGCGGTGATCGCCTGGTGCGAGGTGTCCTCGCAGACGACGTGACAGCGGCCGCACTGGATGCACAGGGCCTGGTCGATCTGCGCCTTCTCGATGTGGTTCAGGTTGAGCTGGTTCCAGTCGACGATCGACGGCACGGCCCGGCCGCGGAATGCATCGATGTTGTAGAAGCCCTTGCTGTCCATGTACTCCGCCAGGCCGCTGCACATCTCCTGCACGATCTTGAAGCCGTAGGTCATCGCGGCAGTGCAGACCTGCACGTTCCCGGCGCCGAGCGCGATGAACTCGGCGGCGTCCTTCCAGGTCGTGATGCCGCCGATGCCCGAGATCGGCAGCCGCGCCATCGCCGGCGTGCGGGCGATCTCGGCGACCATGTTCTGCGCGATCGGCTTGACGGCCGGGCCGCAGTAGCCGCCGTGCGAGCCGAAGCCGCCGGTGTTGGGGTGGATCAGCAGCGAATCGAGGTCGACGCCCATCACCGAGTTGATCGTGTTGATCAGCGACACCGCATCGGCGCCACCGCGGTGCGCCGCGAGCGCCGGCGGCTTGATGTCGGCGACGTTCGGCGTCAGCTTCACGATCACCGGCAGCCGCGTGAACTGCTTGCACCAGCGGGTCACCATCTCGATGTACTCGGGCACCTGGCCGACCGCCGAGCCCATGCCGCGCTCGCTCATGCCGTGCGGGCAGCCGAAGTTCAGCTCGATGCCGTCGCAGCCGGTGTCCTCGACGCGCGGCAGGATCGCTTTCCAGGCCTGCTCCTCGCACGGCACCATGATCGAGACGACGACCGCGCGGTCCGGCCAGTTGCGCTTGACGCGAGCGATCTCGTCCAGGTTCACTTCCAGCGGCCGGTCGGTGATCAGCTCGATGTTGTTGAAGCCGATCAGGTGCCGGTCCTGCGAATACAGCGCCGCGTAGCGCGGCCCGTTGACGTTGACGACCGGTGGCCCGGCCTCGCCGAGCGTCTTCCAGACCACGCCACCCCAGCCTGCCTCGAAGGCGCGCTGGACGTTGTATTCCTTGTCGGTGGGCGGCGCCGAGGCGAGCCAGAAGGGGTTCGGGCTGCGGATGCCCGCGAAGGTGGTGCTCAGGTCGGCCATGTTGGCTCCGTGTCAGGCGCTGGCGAAACGGCGCACGCGGGTGAAAGGCGTGCCTTGGCGCTGGTAGCCGAGTGCGCGGTCGATCGCGTGCGCGGCGATCTTGCCGTGCTCGACCGCCTCGACGGTCAGGTCCTTGCCGCCCCACGTGCAGTCGCCGCCGGCCCACACCTTGGCGAGCGAGGTGCGGCCATCGCCGTCGACCGCGATGCGGCCGCCGCGCAGCGCGAGCGTGGCCAGCGTCGGGTCCGCGAGCACGAGGGTCTGGCCGATCGCCTTCAGCACGGTGTCGGCTTCGAGGCTCCAGTGCTTGCCGGTCGGCACCAACTGGCCGTTGAGGTCCTGCACCGAGGCGAAGGTGACGCCCTCGACGTGGCCGCCGACGATGTTGACTGCCTTCGGCACGCTCCACTCGCGGATCGCGACGCCGTTGAGCTTCGCCCAGTCCTGCTCGTGCTTGGACGCCGGCATGCGCGGCTGGTCGCGGCGGTAGACGATGGTCACCTCCTGCGCGCCGAGCTTCCTCGATTGCACCGCGGCGTCGACCGCGGTCATGCCGCCACCGATCACGACGACGCGCCGGCCGACCGGCACGGCGGCCACATCGTGCGCCTGGCGCAGCCCGGCGATGAACTGGACCGCATCGCCGACCTCCGGTGCGCCCTCGTTCGCCAGGCCGAGCGCGTTGACGCCGGCCAGCCCCAGGCCGAGGAAGACCGCGTCGTATTGCGCGGTCAGGTCGGCCAGCAGCACCTGCTCGCCGAGCTTCTGGCCGTGGCGGGTCTCGATGCCGCCGATCGACAGCAGCCAGGCGATCTCCTTCTGCGCGAAATCGTCGGGCGTCTTGTAGGTGGCGAGACCGTATTCGTTCAGACCGCCCGGCTTGGGCTTGGCCTCGAACACCGTGACCTCATGGCCGAGCATCGCCGCCCGGTGCGCACACGCGAGCCCGGCCGGTCCGGCGCCGACGACCGCGATGCGCCGGCCGGTCGGCATGCCGCGCACGAACATCGGCGCGCCGCCGGCGTTCATCGCGTGGTCGGTCGCGTGGCGCTGCAGCAGTCCGATCTCGACCGGCTTGTCCTCGTTGGTGTTGCGCACGCAGGCCTGCTCGCACAGCACCTCGGTCGGGCAGACGCGCGCGCACATGCCGCCGAAGATGTTGGCCTCGAGAATCGCCCGCGCCGCGCCGCGCAGGTTGTCCTCGCCGATGCGGCGGATGAACGACGGGATGTCGATGCCGGTCGGGCAGGCGTTGACGCACGGCGCGTCGTGGCAGTAGTAGCAGCGCTCGGCCTCGATCAGCGCCTGCACGGGCGTCAGCGGTGGGTGGGCGTCGCCGAAGTTCTGGGTGTACTGGCACGCGTCGAGTCGACCGGCCTTCACGTCGGGTTGGGGCATCGAGGCAAGTCCTTCGAGAGGTCGGGCGATCAGGCGGCGCGCGACACCGGCTGCGGCTGGTGGAGGCCGACCTGCCGCTTCAGCGCATCGAACACCGGCGCGAACGCCGGGCGTTTCACGTATCGGCCGGCGCCGCGCTCGGTGCGCAGTTCACCGTCCATCCAGACGATCTTGCCGCGCGAGATCGTGACCTTCGCGAGGCCCTGCACCGTGCGGCCCTCGAACACGTTGTAGCCGACCTTGCTGATGCTGCCGGCGGTCGTGATCGTCTTGGTCGCGGCCGGGTCCCAGACCACGATGTCGGCGTCGCTGCCTGCGGCAATCGCGCCCTTGCGCGGGTAGAGGTTGAAGATCTGCGCGGCGTTGGTCGAGGTCACGCGCACGAACTCGTTGGCCGTCAGTCGGCCGGTGTTGACGCCCGCGTCCCACAGCACCGACATGCGGTCCTCGACGCCGGCGCAGCCGTTCGGGATCTTCGCGAAGTTGTCCTTGCCCATCGCCTTCTGCTCGTTGCAGAACGCGCAGTGGTCGGTCGCGGTCGTGTGCAGGTGGCCGGCGGCGAGGGCACCCCATAGCGCATCCTGGTGGTGCCTGGCGCGGAACGGCGGGCTCATCACGTGGGCGGCGGCGATGTTCCAGTCGGGATGGCGGTAGACCGATTCGTCGATCGTCAGGTGCCCGGCCAGCACCTCGCCGTAGACGCGTTGGCCGTGGCTGCGGGCGCGGATGATCGCCTCGACCGAATCCTGGCTCGACACGTGGACGATGTAGAGCGGCGTGCCCAGCACCTCGGCGATGCGGATCGCGCGCTCGGCGGCCTCGGCCTCGACCGCCGGCGGGCGCGACAGCGGGTGCGCTTCGGGGCCGGTGATGCCTTGCGCGACCAGCCGCTGCTGCATCTGGAACACGAGTTCGCCGTTTTCGGCGTGCACGGTCGGCAGGGCGCCCAGTTCGAGGGCGCGGGTGAAGCTGTTCACCAGCACCTCGTCGTCGGCCATGATCGCGTTCTTGTAGGCCATGAAGTGCTTGAAGCTGTTCACGCCGTGCTCGCGCACCAGCGTGCCCATGTCGTCGTGCACCGACTGGTCCCACCAGGTGACGGCAACGTGGAAGCTGTAGTCGGACGCCGACTTCTCGGCCCAGCCGTTCCAGTTGCGCCACGCCTCCATCAGCGGCTGCTTCGGATCGGGGATCACGAAGTCGATGATCATCGTCGTGCCGCCGGAGACGCCGGCCGAGGTGCCGGTGTAGAAGTCGTCCTTGGTCACGGTGCCCATGAACGGCAGCTCCATGTGGGTGTGCGGGTCGATGCCGCCCGGCATCACGAGCGCGCCGCCCGCGTCGACGATGGTCGCGCCCGCAGGCGCCTCCAGGTTCGGGCCGACGGCGACGATCGTGCCGTCCCGCGTCAGCACGTCGGCGCGGACGCTGTTCTCGGCATTGATGACGGTGCCGCCGCGGATCAGGATCTGGGTCATGGGGTGTTGCTCCGGGTTCAGGCCACTGCCACGGTTTCGTTGCTCTTGAAGACCTCGGGCAGCTCGTTCGCCTTGGCCAGCATCGCCTGGAACAGCACGTTGCCGCCGGCCTCGATCCACTCGGGCTTGGCGTCCTCGATCTCGTTGTGGCTGATGCCGCCGATGCACGGCACGAACACCATCGCGGTCGGCGTGACCTTGCTCATGTAGCAGGCGTCGTGGCCGGCGCCGGAGACGATCTCGCGGGTCGTGTAGCCCAGCCGCCTGGCGCCGGCGCGCACCATCTCGACGCAGCTCTCGTCGAAGTGCACGCAGTCGTACTGGAAGATCTGCTTCAGGTCGTGTTCGAGCCGGCCTTCGGCCGCGATGGTCGCGACGCCGGCCTTCAGCTCGGCATCCATCTTCAGCAGTTCGTCGTTGTCCGGGCAGCGGAAGTCGACGGTCAGGAACACCTTGCCGGGGATCACGTTGCGCGAGTTCGGGTAGACGTTCAGCATGCCCACCGTGCCGACCGCCAGCGGCGCGTGCTTCAGCGCGATCTCGTTGACGAGCTGGATCACCTTGGCGGCGCCGAGCAGCGCGTCCTTGCGCACCGGCATCGGCGTCGGGCCGGCGTGCGAGTCCTGGCCCGTCAGCACCAGCTCGTACCAGCGCTGGCCCTGTGCGTCGGTGACCACGCCGATCGTCTGGCCCTCGTGCTCGAGGATCGGACCCTGCTCGATGTGGGTCTCGAAGAACGCGTGCACCGGACGATTGCCCATCGGCTCGCTGCCGAGATAGCCGATGCGCTTCAGTTCCTCGCCGATCGTCTTGCCCTCCTGATCGGTGCGCGAGTGACCGTAGTCCAGCGAAAACACGCCGGCGTAGACGCCCGAGCCGACCATCGCGGGTGCGAAGCGCGAGCCTTCCTCGTTGGTCCAGACCGAGGCCTCGACCGGCCGCTCGGTCTCGATGCCGTGGTCATTCAGCGTGCGGATCACTTCCAGCCCGGCGAGTACGCCGTAGACGCCGTCGAAGCGCCCGCCGGTCGGCTGGCTGTCGAGGTGGCTGCCGGTGCCGACCGGCGCCAGGTGGTTGTTGCGGCCGGGGCGTCGCGCGAAGATGTTGCCCATCTGGTCGACCTTGACGGTGCAGCCGGCCTCCTCGCACCACCTGACGAACAGGTCGCGGCCCTGCTTGTCGAGGTCGGTCAGCGTCAGGCGGCACACGCCGCCTTTGGGCGTCGCGCCGATCTTCGCCATCTCCATCAGGCTGGCCCACAAACGGTCGCCGTTGATTCTCAATTGCTCTGTTGCTGCCATCACATGCTCCTGCAAGGGTCGGACGAACCCGAGTTATGCACCGAGATGCGGCGTGCGTCCACCGCGGCGGTCAGCATGCAACCCCTGTGCCAGTTTGACCATATGGACAAACACGGGGTCGGCGCGCCGGCGATGTGGGAGACTGCCCGCCGTGACGAAGAAGAAGCCTGCCGCCGCACCCCCGCCGAACAAACGCGACGCGGTGCTCGCCGCGGCCCTGGCGCTGTTCTCGCGTTTCGGGCTGCACGGCACCAGCGTCGACCAGGTGGCGGCGCGCGCGGGCGTGTCGAAGAGCAACCTCCTCTACTACTTCGCGAACAAGGAGGAGCTGTACGTCAGCGTGCTGCGCGACCTGCTCGAGGTCTGGCTCGCGCCGCTGCGCGAGTTCACGGCCGAGCAGGACCCGCAACAGGCGATTGCCGACTACATCCGCCGCAAGCTCGTCGTCTCGCGCGACAGCCCTGACGCGTCGCGCCTGTTCTGCCTCGAGATGATCCAGGGCGCGCCGCTGCTGCGCGACGAGCTCGACCGCGAGCTGCGCGAGATCGTCGTGCACAAGACCGCGGTGATCCAGGGCTGGATCGATGCCGGGCGGCTCGCGCCGGTCGACCCGCGACACCTGATCTTCGCGATCTGGGCGACGACCCAGCACTACGCCGATTTCGCGGTGCAGGTGGATGCGCTGACCGGGCGGACGCTGGCGGACCCGGCGTTCTTCGAGACGACGGTGCGCAACGTGCAGGCGGTAGTGCTGGGCGGCGTGGCGCCGAGGTAGCGAGCGGTGCTTGACATCGGCGAGGCGCGCGCTAATACTAAACCGTATGGTTAACAAAGAAGCTTCGCATCTGGACCTCGTGTTCGCCGCGCTGTCGGACTCGACCCGCCGCGGCGTGCTCGCCCAGCTGGCGCAGCCGGGTGCCGACGCCGGCTTCAGCGTCAGCGAACTCGCGCAGCCGCACGGCATGTCGCTGCCCGGCTTCATGAAGCACCTGGCCGTGCTCGAAGCCGCCGGCCTGATCGCCCGCGCGAAAGAGGGCCGCGTGGTGCGTTGTGCGCTCGACGCCGAGCCGCTTCATGCGGCGGCCACCTGGATCGCCGGCTACGAACGCTTCTGGACCGACCGTCTCGACGCCCTCGGGCGTTTTCTCGACCAGCAGGAGGAACCCGCACCATGCCCACCACCGCCGCCGCCACGCAGACCGCCGCCAGCGTCCGCATCGACCGCCACTACCGCGCCGCGCCCGAGAAGGTCTGGCGCGCGTGGACCGACCCGCAAGCCCTGAGCTGCTGGTTCGGCCCCGGCGAGCAGCCCTCGCTCGTCACCGCCGACCTCGACGTGCGCGAGGGCGGGCGCTTCGTGCTCGCGTTCAAGACGCCGGACGGCGAGACGCAGCAGGCCTCCGGTGTCTACCAGACCGTCGAGCCGGCGCGCCGACTGGTCTTCAGCTGGGCCTGGAAGGGCACGCCCGAGCGCATCTCGCGGATCAGCATCGCGCTGACCCCGGCCGGCGACGGCGGCACGGACCTGAGCTTCGTCCACGACCGCTTCTTCGACGACACCTCGCGCGCCAACCACGAGCGCGGCTGGCAGCTGTTCTTCGTCAACCTCGACCGCTTCGTGCAGCAACAGGAGGAGGGCTCCGCATGACCACGTACCAGGGCAGCTGCCATTGCGGCCGCGTGAAATTCGAGGCCGATGGCGAGATCGCGTCGGCCATGTCCTGCAACTGCTCGATCTGCCAGCGCAAGGGCGCGTTGATGTGGTTCGTGCCGCGCAGTGCGCTGAGGTTGCTGACGCCCGACGAGGACGCCGCCAGCTACGGCTTCGGCAAGCACCTCATCCGGCACCGCTTCTGCGCGGTCTGCGGCATCCACCCGTACGGCGAGGCCACGTCGCCGGCCGGCGAGGCGATGGCGGCGATCAACATCCGCTGCATCGAGGGCATCGACCTGGCGGCGATCCCGGTCACGTCGTTCGACGGGCGTGCGGTTTGAGGACGCCGATCGCTGTCACATTTGTTGACACTTGAGGACGGTGTCGACAAACTCGCGTCCCATCTCGAGGGGAGGGCGAGGCGATGACTCGATTCGGAAGTTTTGTCCTGCTGGCGACGCTGGCGACGCTCCACGCGGCGCACGCCGCGCCGACGCTCGAACGCGGGCGCTACCTGATGCAAAGCGTCGTCGCCTGCGGCAACTGCCACGCGGCGCGCGACGAGCGCGGCGGGATCGTCGCGGCGAAGGGCCTCTCCGGCGGCATGGTGTTCGACGATCCGGCGTTCAAGGCGGTGGCGGCGAACATCACACCCGACCCGGCCACCGGCATCGGCAAGTACACCGATGCGCAACTGGTGAAGGCGATCCGCGAGGGCGTGCGCCCGGACGGCCGGCTGATCGGCCCGCCGATGCCGATCGAGTTCTACCGCCACCTGTCGGACGACGACGTCGGCTCGATCGTGATGTTCCTGAAGGCGCAACCGCCGGTCGCGAACGCGGTCGCGAAGTCCGAGTACCGCATGCCGCTGCCGCCCAGCTACGGGCCGCCGGTCGCGGGCGTGAAGGCACCGCCGACGGCGCAGACCGTGAAGTACGGCGAGTACCTCGCGACCATCGGTCACTGCATGGAGTGCCACACCGCGCGCGACGCCCAGGGCATCCCGAAGCGCGCGCAGCTCGGCGCCGGCGGCATGGTGTTCAAGGGCCCGTGGGGTGAAAGCGTCTCGCGCAACCTGACGCCGGTGGGGCTCAAGGGCTGGTCGGACGCGCAGATCGCGCAGGCGATCCGCACCGGCACCGACCGCAACGGCCACCCGTACCTGCCGCCGATGGCGTTCGAGTTCTACAAGAACATCAACGACACCGACATGCGCGCGCTGATCGCCTACCTGCGCACGCTGAAGCCGGTCGCGACGCCGGGCAAGAGTTGACGCGCAGCGGCGTTCAGTACATCAGCTCGAGGTAGCTCAGCTCGTTGTTCGCCACGGGCCAGGTGCGGCCGACCACGCGCTCGTCGTTGAACACGCCGACGACCGCGCGGCTGGCGCCGTCGGTCAGCTTGAGCTTCGACGACGCGACGCCTGCGACACCCTGCGCAACACCGGGCGGAGCCTTGCCGTCCAGGCTGATCTGGTCGCGTGGCAGGCCGAAGTAGCCGCGCGGGCGGGTCATGATGACGACGGCCGCGGCGTCCTTGTCGGTGTCGAGGATCTTCTCGACCCGCAGGTTCACGACGGCGGACGAGCGCGGGAACGGCGAGCGGTAGATGTGCGTCGTCGCATAGCCCGGCGCAGCCAGCACGAATTCGTAGCGCGCCTGCGGGTCGGCATCGAACGGCCCCCATTGACCGTCCGCGCCGATGGTCTTGCGGTGCACCGGCCCGCCCAGGCGCTCACCGGTCGCGGGGTTCGTGGCGTAGATCTCGAGCGTCGCGCCGACGAGCGGCAGGTTGGTCGGCACCACGCCTTGCGGCGCGTAGCCGAGGTAGCCGCTGACCCGGCCGTCGAGCACGACTCGGGTCTCCGGCGTGATCGCGAGCGAGACCGGCGGCTTGCCCGTGACGAACCGGAACATCTGCTCGAAGGCCTTCGCGCTGTAGGCGGTCTCGCGGTGGTCGATGCCGGCGATCACGACGTTCTCGGCGCCCTTGAGCGCCGGGCCCTCCGCCGTCACGTGGGTCGGCACGCCTTTGGCGCCGATCCACACGCCGTCCGGCTGCGCGAACTTGTCGTTGTTGTCGGAGCGGATCGTCATCCACTTGACGTCGGGCGTGACCTCGTCGCCGTTCGGTCCCTTCGGCGCATTCAGGCCGGTGAGGAAGGCGCCGGCGCCATTGAATTCGCCGTTCGGCGCGCGCGTCGGGTCGGCGTAGACGCCGTGGTTCGGCGTGCCGCACAGGATCGCGTGCGAGACCTTGCCGGCACCGCTGCCGTTCTGCAGGTAGTTGCGCACCGCATTGCCGCCGCGCGAGTTGGCGATCAGCACGACCTGGCGCGCGCCGGTGGCCAGCAGCAGCTTGTCGACTTCGGTCGAGAGGTAGGCCATGTTCTCCGCGGTGGAACTGCGACCGGCCTGCGGCTTGGTGTCGTCGTCGCGGGCGAGCGGGTAGGGGATGTCGATCGCGCGCAGCCGCTCGCGCGGCCAGCCGTTGGATTCGAAGCGCCACAGCGTGGTCGTCCACAGCGCGGCGGTGTCGCCGTTGCCGTGCACGAACACGATCGGCGGCGGGCTGGCGGCGCCCGGCCCGGTGGCGCAGGCGCCGAGTGCGGCCGATGCGGCGGCGCCGATCAGCAGGGTGCGGCGGTTCAGGGTCAGGCTCATCGCGGGGTCTCCGGGGTCGAGTTGTTCGTGTGATCGTCGGGGGCAAGGTCGGCGGCTGCGGGCAGCGGTGGCAGGCCCGGCGCGTCGAGGCGATTCGCGGCGCGCGCCGCGCGCACGATCGCGGTGGCCATCACGTCGGCCGCCAGTGCCCCGAGCAGCGTGAGGTGCGCGCTGCGGCCGGCCGCGCCGGTCGCGAGCGCGAAGATCGTGTCGCCGTCGGTCATCGTGTGCACCGGGTTGATCGCGCGGGCGAAGCCGTCGTGCGCCATCTGCGCGATCTTGTTCGCCTGCGCCTTGGTCAGCACCGCGTCGGTCGCGATCACGCCGAGCGTCGTCGCGGCGCCGATCTGCAGCGGTGCGGGCACGTCGCCGCGGCGCAGCGCCTGCATCGTGCCGAGCAGCGCGCGGCCGTCGGGCGTGCGCGCGCCGGCGATAGGCCGGCCGGTGGCCGGGTCGACCACGTCGCCGATCGCGTTGACGGCGACGAGGGCGGCCACGGTGATGCCGTCGACCGTGAGCGAGGCGCTGCCCAGCCCGCCGCGCATCGCGCGGTGGATGCCGAACAGCTTGCCGACCGCGCAGCCCGCACCGGCACCGACATTGCCTTGCGCGACCGCGGCGTCGCTCGCGGCCTCGCAGGCCGCGTAGCCCGACGCAGCGTCGGGCCGGATCGTCGGGTCGCCGACCCAGAGGTCGAACAAGATGGCCGCCGGGACGATGGGCACCCGGATCGCCTGGCGAGCCGGCTCGTGGCCCTGGGCCGGTCCGACCTGCACGCCGTGGCCACGCTCGTCGAGCCAACGCATGACGCCCCCGGCGGCATCGAGCCCGAAGGCGCTGCCGCCGCCGAGCAGGATCGCGTGGACGGTGTCGACCGCGTTCAGCGGCGACAGCAGGTCGGTCTCGCGCGTGCCGGGCGCGGCGCCGCGCACGTCGACGCCGGCGACCGCGCCATCGGGCGTCAGGATCACGGTGCAGCCGGTCGGGCGCCGCGTGTCGGTGTGGTGGCCGACGCGCAGGCCGCGCACGTCGGTGAGGCTGTCGGTGCGCGGCGGCTGCGTCACTTGCGGCCCGCGACGAACGCGTTGCGCGCCTTCACGGCCAGGTCGCTGTAGTTGCTGAACACGCCGTCCAGGCCCATCTCGAGGAAGGTGCGGTATTCGTCGGCGGCCGCGGCGGCGTCGAGCTTCGCGAAAGTCCAGCCGTGCACCTGGAGCCCGGCGTCGTGGGCCTGCGCGACCCACGCTTTCGTCAACGGGTACTTGGTGTTCGCCATCGCGACGCCGACACCGCTCGCGTACGCCGCCACGTCCTTCAAAGGCAGCATGCGGCCGCCCGGCGCGGCCATCATCGCGCGGCCGTCGGGCAGGGTGATCGCATGGCCGAGCAGCACCAGCGGCAGGCTCATGCCGAGCGCGCGCTGCTTGACGGCGAGGCTCTGGACGGTCGCGTCGCTGAACGACTGCACGAAGACCCGGTCGGCGGCGCGCGTGAGCTGCTCGCGCTGCAGCGTCGCGAGAAGTCGGTCTTCCATCGCCGGATCGGCCTGCTTGGCTTCGGGGTAGAGGCCGACGGGGCGGCCGGCGACTGCGCGCTGCGCCTTTGCCAACGCGATCACCTCGTCGAAGGTCGGCACCCGAAGTTCGGCGAACGCGGGCGTGAAGCCGGGGTAGGTGGCGGCGCCGGTGGTGGTCGGCTTGACGGTCAGCGTGCGGATTTCGGCGAGCGTGAAGTCGGCGACCTTGTAGCCGCCGTTTCGGGCCGCGAACAGTTCCGCGACATTGGTGGTGCGCGGCAGCGTGTCGTCGTGGATCGCGACGAGCACGCCGTCGCGGGTCATCTGCAGGTCGGGCTCGATGTAGTCGGCGCCCATCCGGATCGCCAGCTCGTAGCCGGCCAGGGTGTGCTCGGGCAGGTAGCCGCTCGCGCCGCGGTGGGCGATGACGAGCGGCTCCGCGGCTTGCGCCAGCGCGCCGCACAGCGCCAGCAGCAGCGCGGCGAGCTTCACCATGTCACGCGAAGACGCCCGCGGTGAAGGTCAAGCAGAGACACCTGCGGTGAAGGTCAAGCAAACACACCTGCGGTGCTCTGCATCCGCGCCGACACCTCGCCGAGCTGGTGCAGCGAGTCGCCGTAGGTCATCTCCATGACCGTCAGGCGCTTGAAGTAATGGCCGGCGACGTACTCGTCGGTCACGCCGATGCCGCCGTGCAGCTGGATGCACTGCTGGCCGACGAAGCGCATCGACTGGCCGAGCTGGTACTTGGCCTGGGCGATTGCGCGGCGGCGCGCGGCCGGCGGTTCGTTCAGCTTCAGACTCGCGAAGTAGCTCATCGAGCGGGCCAGCTCGAGCTGCATCTTCACGTCGGCGATGCGGTGGCGCAGCGCCTGGAAGGTGCCGATCGCGACGCCGAACTGCTTGCGCGTGTTCATGTACTCGACGGTGACCGCGACCAATTTGTCCATCGCGCCGACCGCCTCGGCGCACAGCGCGGCGATGCCGATGTCGATCGCGTGCTCGAGCGCGTCGAACGCCGTGCCGGCGGGCAGCATCTCGATCGCGTCGGCGGCGTTCAGGGTCACGTCGGCGGCGCTCGCGCCGTCCTGCGTCGGGTAGCCCTTGACGCTCACGCCCTTCTCGCCCTTCGAGATCAGGAACAGGGCGATGCCGTCCGGTGCGTCGACCGCGCCGCTGACGCGCGCCGGCACGATGAAGGCGCCGGCGTGCGCGCCGGCCGGCACCATCGTCTTGGTGCCGGTCAGCTGCCAGGTGCCGCCGACGTTCTTCGCGGTGGTCTCGACATGCGCCAGGCGGTAGCGCGCCGTACGCTCCTGGTGCGCGAGCACGACCCGCTCCCGGCCTTCGGCGATGCCTTGCAGCCACAGCGCCGCGGACGGCGCCTGGGTCGCGTTCAGCAGGCTGGTCGCGACCAGCGAGACGGCCGCGAACGGTTCCATCACGATGCCGCGGCCGAGCTCTTCCATCACCACCATCGCGTCGACCGGGCCGAAGCCCATGCCGCCGTTCGCTTCCGAGACATACAGGCCGAGCAGGCCGAGTTCGCCGAGTTCCTTCCAGGCCGCCGGCGAGTAGCCGCCTTCCTTGACGATGCCGCGGCGGCGCTCGAAGGTGTACGCCTTGTCGACCCATTTGCGCACGGTGTCGCGCAGCATTTCTTGATCGTCGTTGAAATCGAAGTCCATGGTGATTCCTTGTCCGTTCAGCCCAGCACGGTCTGCGCGACGATGTTGCGCTGGACCTCGTTCGATCCGCCGTAGATCGTGGTCTTGCGCATGTTGAAGTAGGTGCCGGCGAGCGGCGCGACGAACGCGCCGGCGCTCAGGTCGCCCTGCCAGCCGGCCTCCATCGCCTCGCGCTGGTAGGGGATGGCGGCCGGGCCGGCGGCGAGCATCATCAGCTCGGCGTAGCGCTGCTGGATCTCGCTGCCGCGGATCTTCAGCAGGCCGGCCACATCGAGCGCGGCCTTGCCGCTCTTCTCGGCCGAGAGGACCCGCAGCACCATCATCTCGAGCGCGACGACCTCGACCTCGAGCTTGGCGATCTCGTCGCGGAAGCGGGTATCGGCGTAGACGCCTTCGGCGGCCGCGATGCGCTTCAGGCGCTCGAGTTCACGCTTGGCGCGGTTGACGTCGGCGATGTTCGTCCGCTCGTGCGCCAGCAGGTGCTTGGCATAGGTCCAGCCCTTGTTCTCCTCGCCGATCAGCTGGTCCGCCGGCACCTCGACGTTGTCGAAGAACACCTCGTTGACCTCGTGCGCGCCGTCCATCGTGATGATCGGACGCACCGAGACGCCGGGGCTCTTCATGTCGATCAGCAGGAAGCTGATGCCGGTCTGCGGCTTGCCTTCGTTGCTGGTGCGCACCAGGCAGAAGATCCAGTCGCCGTACTGGCCGAGCGTGGTCCAGGTCTTCTGGCCGTTGACGAGGTAGTAGTCGCCCTTGCGCTCGGCGCGGGTTTTGACCGAGGCCAGATCGGAGCCCGAGCCCGGCTCGCTGTAGCCCTGGCTCCACCACACGTCGCCGCTCATGATGCCGGGCAGGAAACGCTCCTGCTGCGCCTTGGTACCGAAGGCCATGATCACCGGCGCCACCATCACCGGACCGAAGGGCACGACGCGCGGCGCGCCGGCCAGCGCGGTCTCCTCCTCGAACAGGTGCTTCTGGATCGCGTTCCAGCCCGGCCCGCCGAACTGCGTCGGCCAGGCCCAGCCGTGCCAGCCCTTCTTGCCGAGGATGCGCGCCCAGCGCTGCATGTCTTCCTTGGTCAGGTGGATCGCGTTGTGAACCTTGTGGCTGATGTCCTTGGGCAGGTTCTCGGCGACCCAGCCGCGGATCTCCTCGCGGAAGGCTTGTTCTTCGGGCGTGAAATTCAGGTCCATGGGTCGTCTCCGTCTTCGCTGACCGGTGTGTGTGGCGTGGAACAGGGTTTTTAGCACGACCGTGCGTTTTTTTCCTGTCCCTGCCGTGACAGTGGCGGGGGCTGCCGATAATCGTCGGGCATGAACCCGCCCAGCTTTCGCGCCACGGTTGTAGCACTGGCGACCGGTCAGCTGGTGTGCTGGGCCGCGCTTTACTACGCCTTTTCCTCGTTCGTGCTGCCGATGCAGCGTGCGTTCGGGTGGAGCAAACCCGAACTGATGGGCGCGTTGACGCTCGGCCTCGCGGTCTGGGGCGGCGCCACCTACGCGGCCGGCGCTGCGATCGACGCCGGCCGCGGCCGGGCGCTGATGACGCTGGGCGCCGTGCTCGCCGGCATCGGCTTCCTGGTCTGGTCGCAGATCCACAGCCTGCCCGCGCTGTACGCGGCCTGGGCCCTGCTCGGCGCGGCGATGGCGATGACGCTGTACGAGCCGGCATTCAACATCCTGACCAAGCGCTTTCCCGAGCGCTACCGCGAGGGCATCACCTCGCTGACGCTGGTCGGCGGCTTCGCGAGCACCCTGTCGTTCCCGGCGGCGGCCTGGCTGATTGCGCACTACGACTGGCGGATCGCGCTGGCGGTGATCGGCGGGGTGCTGCTGCTGCTGATCGCGCCGCTGCACGCGTGGGCGCTGCGCGGCACGCCGGCGCGGGCGGTGCGCGCCGCGGCGCACGACCCGGCCAACGATTCCACGCTGCACGAAGCCTTGCGCGAGCGCTCGTTCTGGCTGCTGACCGTGACCTTCACGCTCTACTCGTTCGCGGCCGCGGCGATGTGGGCGCACATGATGCCGGCGTTCGCCGCCAAGGGCCGCAGCGAGGCGCAGGCGCTGGCGGTCGTCGTCTGGTTCGGCCCGGCGCAGGTCGCGGGACGCTTCGCGTACCTCGGCTTCGGCCGCTGGATCTCGGCGCGCCGGCTCGGGCTGATCGTGCTGGCCGGGCTGCCGGTCTCGCTGGCGATCTTCGCGCTGGCCGACCAGACCGCGGCGCTGCTGGTGTTCGCGTTGCTGTTCGGCGTCGCGAACGGGCTGGTGACGATCGTGCGCGGCAGCCTGGTGCCGGAGTTCTTCGGCCGCGAGCACGTCGGCCGCATCAGCGGCGCGATGACCGGCATCTCGCTGCTCGCTCGCGCCAGCGCGCCGCTGGCCACGGCGTGGCTGCTGCTCGCGCTGCCCGGCTACCGGGAACTGCTGCTCGTGTTGGCCGGCGTCGGCGTCGCGGCCGTCGCGGCCTTTTCGATGGCCCGCAAGCCGGTGGGTTGATGCGGGTCAGAATCGTCGGGATGTCGACTTCACACCGCTCTTTGAAGCGCCGCGCGCGCTGCGCGACCGCGCTGCTCGCCTTCGCGGCCGTGGCCGGCTGCGCTGGCGTCCCGGTCGCCGGCGTCCCGGATCGCCGTGCGCTGCCCGCCGCGCCCGCCGTCGCCGAGGTGGCCGTCGATGGCGCCGTGCGCGATGCGGCTGCGCTCGACCAGCGCTTCGCGCGCTGGATCGAGGACATGCGCGTGCGTGCGCGCGCCGCCGGCATCGACGAGGCCACGCTGCACAACGCGTTCGACGACGTGCGCTACCTGCCGCGCGTCGTCGAACTCGACCGGGCACAGCCCGAATTCACCCGCACCGTCTGGGACTACCTCGACACGGCCGTCTCGCCGCAGCGCGTCGCGCAGGGCCAGCGCCGGCTCGCCGAGCTCGGCCCGGCCGCCGACACGGCGGCCGCGCGCTTCGGCGTGCCGGCCAGCCTGGTCGTCGCGATCTGGGGCATCGAGAGCAACTACGGCGCCAACTTCGGCGACATCCCGACGATCGACGCGCTCGCGACGCTCGGCGTCGACGGCCGCCGCGAGGCCTGGGCGCGCAATGAGCTGCTGGCCGCACTGCGCATCCTGCAAAGCGGCGACATCACGCGCGCACAGATGATCGGCTCGTGGGCCGGCGCGATGGGACAGACGCAGTTCCTGCCATCGGTGTTCCTCGCGCACGCGGTCGATGCCGACGGCGACGGCCGCCGCGATATCTGGGGCAGCATGGCCGACGTGGTGGCCTCGACGGCGGCATTCATCGCCCACTCCGGCTGGCAGGCCGGTCAGCCGTGGGGCACCGAGGTGATCCTGCCCGCGGGCTTCGACCCGGGCCGTGCCGACGGCGTGCTGCGCCTGTCGACTGCACAGTGGGCCACCGAGGGCGTGCGCGCGGCGGACGGCGCACCGCTGCCCGAGGTGCCCGACGCCGCGATCCTGCTGCCGGCCGGCGCGCGCGGGCCGGCCTTCCTGGTCGGGCCCAACTTCCGCGCGATCCTCAAGTACAACAACTCGACCAGCTATGCGCTGGCGGTCGGACTGCTGGCGCAGCGCATCGCCGGCGGGGCGGCCGTGCAGTCCCCATGGCCGCGCGACCTGGCCGCGCTGACCCGCAGCCAGGTCACGGCCCTGCAGGCCGGGTTGAACGAGCGCGGCTTCGCGAGTGGCGCCGCCGACGGACTGATCGGCCCGGCCACTCAAGCGGCGCTGCGCCGCTGGCAGCGCAGCGTCGGTCTGCCGGCCGACGGCTACCCGACGCCCGAGCTGCTGCAGCGCCTGCTCGCGCCGTGAACGCGCCGGCGGCTCAGTAGCGCCGGTTCAGCGTCATCAGGTCGTTCTCGCGCTTCATCTGGAAGCGCGTCAGGAAGCTGTTGCCGAGCAGGATCTGGTCCATGCCGCTTTGCCCGACCAGCGCCTCGACGTTGTAGACCTGGACGTCGCCGATCCGCACCGATGCGAGCATGACCTTGTAGGCCGGCATCGTGCCGTTCGCGGTCTGCGTCATGCCGCGCTCGCCGCGGCGAAAATCGATGCCGAGGCGTTCGGCCTCGGCCGCGCCCATCGAGACGTAGGTCGCGCCGGTGTCGACGACGAAGCGCACCGCCTTGCCGTTGATCGAGCCGTTGGCGAAGAAGTGGCCGCCGCTGCCGGCCGTCAGCACGATCTGCGAGCCGCTGCCTTCGGTCGGCTTGCCGCCGAGGTTGACCTGAGCGCCGCCCAGCGCGAGCTTGACGCGCTTGCCCTGGACCTCGACCACCGCGTCGCCGCCGCTGACGCTCAGCAGCTTGACGCCGTTCACGGTGCTGCCGGCCGCCACGGTGCGCGGCGTGCCGTCGATCACCAGCAGCGCCTTGTCGCCGAGGCTGCCGCTGAGCGAGACCGTCTGTGCGAACGCCGGCAAGGCGACAATCAGCACCGCCGCGGTGAGCGTCCGCATGGGCCCGGCTAGTCGCGGAAGTTGGTGAACGACAGGGGCGCGTCGGCGATCTCCTTGCGGATCAGCGCCATCGCGGCCTGCAGGTCGTCCCGCTTCGCGCCGGTGACGCGCACGACGTCGCCCTGGATCGCGGCCTGCACCTTCATCTTGCTCTGCTTCACGAAGGTCTGGATCTTCTTCGCGGTGTCGCTGTCGATGCCGTTCTTCACGGTGATCAGCTGCTTGACCTTGTCGCCGCCGATCTTCTCGATCTTGGCGCTGCGGTCCAGGAAGCGGATGTCGACGCTGCGCTTGGTGAGCTTGGCGATCAGGATGTCCAGCACCTGGCCGATCTGGAAATCGCTGTCGGCCCAGACCGTCAGCTCCTTCTCCTTCAGCTCGACCTTGGCGGACGAGCCCTTGAAGTCGAAGCGCGTGCCGATTTCCTTGCTGGTCTGGTCGACGGCGTTGCGCACTTCGACGAGATTCGGTTCGAGGACGGTGTCAAAGGAGGGCATGGTGATTTGATGCGAGCTGCCGGGCGGCAATAGAGGAAAATTGTGGCATGCAAATCGAGAGGGGCGTGAGCCTCAAACCCTACAACAGCTTCAGCCTGCCGGCGGTGGCCGGCACGCTCGTGCGGATCGCGAGCGATGCCGACGTGCGCCGGGTCGTCGACGACCCCGTGCTGGGCAGCGCGCCGAAGTTCGTGCTCGGCGGCGGCAGCAACATCATCCTGACCCGGGACATGCCGCAGATCGTGCTGAAGGTCGAGGTGCGCGGCATCCGGCTGGTCGAGGAGCGCGCCGACGCCTGGATCGTCGAGGCCGGCGCCGGCGAGAACTGGCACGACCTGGTCGCACACACGCTCGCGCGCGGCTGGCCCGGGCTGGAGAACCTGGCGCTGATCCCGGGCACGGTCGGCGCCTCGCCGGTGCAGAACATCGGCGCCTACGGCGTCGAGCTGAAGGACCGCTTCGAGTCGCTCGACGCGGTCGATCTGGTCACTGGACGCACGCAGACGCTGTTTGCCGACACCTGTGCCTTCGGCTACCGCGACAGCGTGTTCAAGAACGCGCTCGCGAACCGCACCGTGATCACGCGCGTGCGCTTTCGCCTGCCGCGGCCGTGGCAACCGGTGCTCGGTTACCTCGACATCGAACGCCGGATGGCCGAGACCGGCATCCACGCGCCGAGCGCGCAGCAGGTGTTCGACTGGGTCTGCGCGATCCGGCGCGCCAAGCTGCCCGATCCGGCGGTGATCGGCAACGCGGGCAGCTTCTTCAAGAACCCGATCGTCACCCCCGAGCAGTGCCGCGACATCATCGGCCGCGACCCGGAGATCGTGCACTACCCGCTGCCCGACGGCAGCATCAAGCTCGCCGCCGGCTGGATGATCGACGCCTGCGGCTGGAAGGGCAAGCACGTCGGCCAGGCGGCCGTCTACGAGAAGCAGGCGCTCGTGCTGGTGAACCGCGGCGGCGCGATCGGCTCCGAGGTGATGCTGCTGGCCGGCGCGATCCAGGAAAGCGTGTACGGCCGGTTCGGCATCCGGCTGGAACCGGAGCCGCTGGTGGTGTGATGCCGCTCGCGGCCGACCTCAGAACGTGAACGGCTTGCTCAGCGCCACGTAGAGCGTTCGCCGTGGCGCGTACTGCGGCGCGCCGACGCCGATGCCGCTGCCGTCGCGCAGCTGGTAGCTGCGGTCGAAGAGGTTCAGCGCCGTCAGCCGCAGGTCGAATTTTCCGAAGGCGTCGGTGCGGAACGTGCGCGCCAGCGACGCGTTCACCTGCACGTAGCTTGGCAGGTGTTCGTTGTTCGCGAAGCCGCGCCGCAGGCCGCTGCCGTAGAGTACGTCGGCGCCGACCGTCGTCGCGTCGCCGACGCGGTACGACGCGCCGGCCGAGGCCGCGATCTTCTGCTCGTGGTCCAGGTGCACCCAGTGGTTCTGGATGTAGCCCAGCTCGTCGGCGTCGAAGTTGAACTGGCCGGTCTCGATGCCGCGGCCGCGCGCCGCGCTGAGGCTCAGGTTCGCGTAGGCCGACAGTCGTTCGTCCTTGTACGAGCCGGAAAACTCGATGCCGTAGATGCGGCCGCGCTCGAAGTTGAAGGCCGAGTAGATCAGCGCGTTGCCGAACTGGCCTTCGTCCTGCAGGTGGCGCACGTCGCGGTAGTAGGCGTCGGCGCCGAGTGTGATCTGCGGCGTCAGCTGGTGCGAGACGCCGAGCGCGAAGTAGTTCGAGCGCTCCGAGCGCACGGCGGTGTTCGCATCCGACGGCAGCGCGTTCGTGGTGTTCAGGAACCTCTGCACCGAGGTGGTGTCGATCTTCTCGGTCGGCGGCGGCGTGAAGTAGCGGGCGTAGCCGGCGTGCACGCGGGTGTCGTCACCGAGCTGGTAGACCACGCCGACGCGCGGGCTCCATTGCGATTCGGCGACGACCGTGTCGACCTTGTCGTAGCGCACGCCGTAGTTGACCGTCAGCGCCTTGGTGGGCTGCCACTCGTCCTGCAGGTAGACGCCGAACAGGTGGCCGGTCAGGCGGCTGTCGTCCTGGATCGTCAGCGGTTGGTCGCTGGTGGCGTTGCCGTCGGCGTCCGCGGGGAAGACGGTCGATGCGTTGGTCACGGAGCCGCGTTCGCGCTGTGCGAACAGGCCCGCGCGCAGCGTGTGCTGCGGGTTCAGCACGCGGCTCGCATCGAGTTGCAGGCCGCTCGCCACGTTGCGCCGCACCACGTCGGCGGCCACACCGTTGTAGGTGAGGTCGCCGATCGGGTCGGGCTGGTAGTGCAGGCTGGTGCTGCGGTTGAACAGCGAGAGCTGGTAGTCGGTGCCGTCGCCGAGGCTGGACTGGAACGTCAGCACCTGGAAGTCGTTGCGCTCGCGCTGGTTGGCATCGAGGTCGCGCGATTCCGGTGCTGCGGCGCCTGCCAGGCTGTACGCCGGCGTCTCGCCCGGCACGTTCGGAATCTGGAAGCGGCTTTGTGCGGTGCCGAGCATCAGGCTCAGGCGGCTGCTTTCGCCGAGCAGGTAGCTCAGGTACGCGAAGCCCTTGGTCTGGCGGGTGTCGTCGTGGATCGCGTTCTTCGCCGGCGTCGGGTTCTCGATGCCGATCTCGTTCTGCAGCGACGATCCGGTGACGAAGTACTGCAGGTTGCCGGCGGTGCCGCCGATCTCGGCGCTCGCCTCGCGGTGACCGCGGCTCCCGAGCACCAAGTCGATGCTGCCGGCATTGGCGAGATCGGCTCCCTTGGTCCGGATGTCGACCACGCCGGCGGTGCGGTAGCCGTACTGCGCCGGCAGCGCGCCGGTCAGCACGTTGACGTTGTCGGCGAAGCGCGTGTCCAGCGTCTGGCCGAAGCCGCTGATCGACTCGGGAATCACGACGCCGTTGACGCGGTACTGCAGGTTGCCGTGGTCGCCGCGCACGTGCAACTGGCCGTACGAGTCGCCCACGACGCCGGGCGCGCGCAGCAGCACCTGGTTCAGCGGCGTGGCGTCGCCCAGCGGCAGGCGGCCGATGTCGGCCTGGTCGAAGCGGTAGATCGTGCTGCCGGTCTCGGGCGAAAGCGAGCTGCGCGCCTCGTCGAGGCGCTGGCGCGTGCCCTTGACCTCGACCCGGTCGAGTCGGGCGGCGGGTGGGGCGGCACTGGCGGCGGTGGCAGGCGCGGGCGGGGCGGCTTGCGCCAGTTGCTGGTCGGCGGCGTGCGCGGACGCACCGGCGAACGCGAGCGCGCACGCGCCCGCCAGGGGGGACATCTTGAACATGCTGGTCCTGAATCTGAAAGCGGAACGGACGCAGGCCGGAGCGCATCTGCTCCGGCAGCGGCAACGAAGGGCTTCAGGTCAGGACAGGGGGCGCGCGCGAGCGAAAGGCCAGGCGCAGGGGTGCGGGCGACACCGCGTCGCTCGCCACGCCGGGCAGCGCGGGCTGCGCGCCCGCGAGCGGCAGCGTGACGCCAGCGCTCGTGGCGCCGGCGCCGAGCGCGCCGAGCGTCAGGCACTCGTCGCAATGGTGGCCGGGTGGCGCGCCCTTGCCGGCCTTGGCCTGCGTGGCCTCGACCGCGTGCGAGAGCCAATGCAGTGCGGCTGTCTGCTGCGCGAACAGGAAGGCCAGCGCCAGCAGCCCGCGCGCAGCGAGTTGCTTGAACGAGAGGCCGTTGGCACGCATCTCCGGATTGTGCTGCGGCAATGTGACAGCGTCGGGTTGTCGGGAATCAGCCGCCGCTCTTGCCCAGTCGCAGCAGGTCCGCCGCGCCGCCGGCGGCGAGCAGGCCGGTGCCGGCGTAGATGCCGAGCTTCTCGCGGGTGTCGGCGATGTCGAGGTTGCGCATCGTCAGCTGGCCGATCCGGTCCTGGGGCGAGAATGCGCCTTCGACCTTTTCCATGCTGAGCCGCTCGGGCTGGTAGGTGAGGTTGGGCGACTCGGTGTTCAGCAGCGAGTAGTCGTTGCCGCGGCGCAGTTCGAGCGTCACCTCGCCGGTGACCGCGCTGGCGATCCAGCGCTGCGCGGTCTCGCGCAGCATGATCGCCTGCGGGTCGAACCAGCGGCCCTGGTAGAGCAGCCGGCCGAGCTTCAGGCCGTTCATGCGGTACTGCTCGATCGTGTCCTCGTTGTGGATGCCGGTCACGAGGCGTTCGTAGGCGATGAACAGCAGCGCCAGCCCCGGCGCCTCGTAGATGCCGCGGCTCTTGGCCTCGATGATGCGGTTCTCGATCTGGTCGCTCATGCCCAGGCCGTGGCGGCCGCCGATGCGGTTGGCCTCGAGGATCAGCTCGACGGCGCTCGCGAAGGTCTTGCCGTTCAGCGCGACCGGCACGCCCTCCTCGAAGCGCACGCTGACCTCTTCGCGCTTGACTTCCACATCGTCGCGCCAGAAGGCCACGCCCATGATCGGGTTGACGATCTTGATGCCGCTGGAAAGAAACTCGAGGTCCTTGGCCTCGTGGGTGGCGCCGAGCATGTTCGAGTCGGTCGAGTAGGCCTTCTCGGCCGACATCTTGTACTTGAAGCCGGCCGCGCTCATGAACGCCGACATCTCGGCGCGCCCGCCCAGCTCGTCGATGAAGAGCTGGTCGAGCCACGGCTTGTAGATCTTCAGGCCCGGGTTGGCGAGCAGCCCGTAGCGGTAGAAGCGCTCGATGTCGTTGCCCTTGTAGGTGCTGCCGTCGCCCCAGATGTTGACATCGTCGTCCTTCATCGCCGCGACCAGCATCGTGCCGGTGACGGCGCGGCCCAGCGGCGTGGTGTTGAAGTAGGTCAGCCCGCCGGTCGAGATGTGGAACGCGCCGCTCTGCAACGCGGCGATGCCCTCGGCCACGAGCTGCGCGCGGCAGTCGATCAGCCGCGCGGACTGCGCGCCGTACTCCATCGCCTTGCGCGGGATCTCGTCGTAATCGGCCTCGTCGGGCTGGCCGAGGTTGGCGGTGTAGGCGTACGGGATCGCACCCTTGTTGCGCATCCAGTGCAGCGCGGCGCTGGTGTCCAGCCCCCCGGAGAACGCGATGCCGACCTTCTGGCCGACGGGGAGGTGCTGGAGGATGGTGGCCATGGAGCGCTTGGTGGTCTGGAAGAGGGCGTGATTTTAGGTGCAAGCCCGAGGGTGATAAGGTCCGGCGCGTGCAAGCCCTCAACCATCGCCCGCTGTCCGAGGTGCCCGCGCTCGCCGAGCGCGCGGCCGATCTGCTGCGCACGCCCGGTGCGCTGCTCAACCTGACGCCTCCCGAGGCCGCGAGTCTGGTCACGCAGATGCGCCTGGTGCACTTCGGTCCCGGCGTCACGCTGTTCCGCGAGGGCGACGACGTGCGGCTCGACCATCTGCTGCTGGTCCTCGAGGGCGAGGTGTCGATCGAGGTCGGCATCGGCGGCAGCATGATTCCGGTCGCGATCTCGGTGGTCGGCCCGGGCAGCGTGATCGGCGAGATGGCGCTGCTCGACGGCTCGCCGCGCTCGGCGAGCTGCACGACGATTTCTGCGGTGCAGGCGGCCGCGCTGTCGCGGCAGGGTCTGGAAAAGCTCGTCGACCAGCAGCCGCGGGTCGCCGCCAAGCTGCTGATCGGCCTGGGCTCGCGCACCGGCGAGCGCTTGCGCGCACTGGGCGAGCAGTTGCAGATGTACGCCGGCGTGGTCGAGCAGCAGCAACAGCAGATCGACCGGCTCAAGGCCGGACGCGCGGCCAGCTGAGCGTTGCCGCGTCAGTCGTGGATCGACGACAGGAACTGCTTCAGCTCCGGCGTCTGCGGCGCGCCGAAGATCTCCTCCGGCGGGCCGATCTCGTGAATGCGGCCGGCGTGCATGAAAACCAGCCGGTCCGACACCTTGCGCGCGAAGCTCATCTCGTGCGTGACCATCAGCAGCGTCATGCCGTCGTCGGCCAATGACTCGACGACGCGCAGCACCTCGCCGACCAGTTCCGGGTCGAGGGCCGAGGTGATCTCGTCGCACAGCAGCACCGCCGGCTCCATCGCCAGCGCGCGCGCGATCGCCACGCGTTGCTGCTGGCCGCCGGAGAGCTGATCCGGCTGGGCGTCGAACTTCTCGGCCAGTCCGACGCGGGCGAGCAGCTTCTTCGCCTGCTCGATGGCGGCGTCGGCGTGCTTCTTCTTGACCAGCGTCGGCGCCAGCATCACATTGCGGCCCACGCTCAGGTGCGGGAACAGGTTGAAGCCCTGGAAGATCATGCCCACGTGCTGGCGCAGCGTGCGCATCGCGTTGGCGTTGCCGTGCAGCAGCGGGTTGCCGTCGACGCTGAGCGAGCCCTCGTTGAAGACCTCGAGCCCGTTGATGCAGCGCAGCAGCGTGCTCTTGCCCGAGCCGCTCTTGCCGATGATGGCGATCACCTCGCCGCGCTTGACCGACAGGTCGATGCCCTTCAGTACCTCGTTGGTGCCGAAGCGCTTCTTGAGGCCCTTGATCTCGACGATTCCTGACGATGCTTCAACGACCACGATGCAGCTTCCTCTCCAACGATTTGCTCCAGGCGGAGATCGGGTAACACAGCGCGAAGTACATCAGCGCGAGACAGGCGTAGACGGTGAACGGGCGGAACGTGGCGTTGGTGATCATCGTGCCGGCCTTGGTCAGCTCGACGAAGCCGATCACCGACGCGAGCGCCGTCCCCTTGATCACCTGCACCAGGAAGCCCACCGTCGGCGGCACCGCGACACGCAGCGCCTGCGGGCCGATCACGTAGCGCAGCTGCTCGCGCAGGCTCAGCGCGAGCGCCGCCGACGCCTCCCACTGGCCTTTGTGCACGGCCGCCACGCAGCCGCGCCAGATTTCGGTCAGGAACGCGCTGGTGTAGAGCGTCAGCGCCAGCGCCGCCGCGACCCACGGCGACACGTTGATGCCGAACAGCGCCAGGCCGAAGTACGCGAGGAACAGCTGCATCAGCAGCGGCGTGCCCTGGAACAGCTGCACGTAGCCGCCGACCAGCCGCTCGGCGCCACGCAGTTTCGCGATGCGCGCGATCAGCAGCGCCAGCCCGACCAGCCCGCCGCCGACGAATGCGATCAGCGACAGCAGCACCGTCCAGCGCGCCGCCAGCAGCAGGTTGCGAAAGATGTCCCAGATCGAGAAGTCGACCATGTCAACGCCCGCCCGGCCGCCCGAAGGGCGTTGAGCGCCCCCGCGGGGGGCAGTGAACGAAGTGAACGTGGGGGTGGTCCACTTCTACTTCCCGAAGATGAACCGGGGCCCGGCCCAGTTCAACAGGCGCCGCAGCGCCATCGACAGCGCCAGGTAGACCAGCGTCGCGATGATGAACGCCTCGAACGCGCGGAAGTTGTTCGACTGAATCAGGTTCGCCGCGTACGACAGCTCGGGCGTCGAGATCTGCCCGCAGACCGCCGAGCCGAGCATCACGATGATGATCTGGCTCACCAGCGCCGGCCAGACCCGCTTCAGCGACGGCGGCAGCACGACCCGCGTGAAGACCTGCATCTCGCTCAGCGCCAGGCTCTGCGCGGCCTCGATCTGGCCTTTCGGCGTGGTCGCGATGCCGGCGCGCACGATCTCGGCCGCGTACGCGCCGAGGTTCACGACCATCGCCAGCACCGAGGCCAGTTCAGGCGAGAGCTTGATGCCCGCGCCCGGCAGCCCGAAGATCAGGAAGAACAGCTGGACGATGAACGGCGTGTTGCGGATCAGCTCGACGTAGGCGCCGACGACCGCCTTCAGCCACCCCGGCCCGTGCAGCCGCGCCCAGGCGCAGGCCACGCCGAGCGTAACGCCGATCGTCGCCGACACGGCCGTGAGGCCGAGCGTCCACAGCACGCCGCGGGCGAGCAGACGCCATTCGGCGAGGACCGCCAGGAAGTCGAAGGTGATCACGGGTGCGCCGGCGTCAGCGCGTCAGGAGGGCAGGTCCCCCAGCGGTCGGCCCAGCCACTTCAGCGCCATCTTGTTCAGCTCGCCCGAGGCCTTGGCCGCGGCGATGATCTCGTTGACCTTGGCCTTGAGCTTGTCCTCGCCCTTGGCCACGCCGATGAAGTTCGGCGAATCCTTCAGCAGCAGCTTGTACTCGGTGCTGACCTGCGGGTTCTTGGCCATGAAATTGCCGGCCACCGACGCGCCGACGCCCATCAGCTGCACCTGGCCGGCGGCGTAGGCCGAGACGGTGCCGTTCATGTCCTCGAAGCGCTTGATGTCGACGCCGGGCGGTGCGATCTTGCCGACTTCCTGGTCCTCCATCGCGCCGCGGGTCACGCCGATCGTCTTGCCGGCCAGATCGGCCGGCGTCTTCACGACCACGTTCTTCGGCCCGAAGATGGCCTGGAAGAATGGCGAGTACGCGGCGGTGAAGTCGATCACCTTCTCGCGCTCGGCGTTCTTGCCGAGCGTCGAGATCACCAGGTCGGCCTTCTTCGTCTGCAGGTAGGGGATGCGGTTGGCGCTGGTCACCGGCACGAGCTCGACCTTGACGCCGAGCTTGGCGGCGATCAGCTCGGCCATGTCGACGTCCAGCCCCTGCGGATTCAGGTCGGTGCCGACGAAGCCGTACGGCGCCGCGTCGGTCGGGATCGCGATCAGGATCAGCTTCTTGGCCATCACGTCGTCGAGCGCGGTCTGCGCGAACGCGGACGCGAGGGCCGCGGACAGCGCGAGCGCGACGGCGCCCTTCAGGAAGGTACGGTGTTGCATGCGAGAGTCTCCACGTCGAACAGGGTTCGACAAGAGGTAGCAAGCCCCGTGCCGGCGGGCTTCCTGCGGGTGCTCAGGCGCGGGCAGGCCCCTTCGGCCGCGGCGTCAGCGGCTCGCGCAGCCGCATCAGTGTGCGCTGCAGGATCTTGGCGTCCGAGCTGGCGCGGTGGCGCTGCAGCCGCATCTCGGTGGTGATCTGCTTCTTCACGACGTTCCAGAACGCGGCTTCCTTGTCGGTCAGCAGCGCGCGCAGGTTGTCGAGCTTGAAGGTCGGCGCCATGCCGGCGGCGTCGAACAGCACGTTGAGCCAGACGTAGTCGTGCGCCCAGCCGTCGCAGTAGAGCGTGAGGCCGCGCAGGCGTTCGTTGAGCTGCGTGGCCACCTCCGTGACCTCGCGGCCGTGGCGCATCACGATCTCCTTCGTGATGTGATGGACGCGCTCCGCGTCCGGATCCCAGTGGGTCCAGGTGGGCGCGGGACGGATCAGGCTGCAGTAGCTCTGGCCGTCGGCCAGCACGAAGCCGACTTCCACCGGGTAGCTGTCGCGGCCGAAGCCCGAGGCCTCGATGTCGAGCACCGCAGGCGCGGTGTCGGCGACGTCGGGTGCGGGGAGGGGCGTGCTGCCGGGCATGCGCAGAGCATAGGCGCGCGGTGTGGATGCGGCCCGTGAACAAACACTGCTTAGCGGGCTTTACTCCGGGGATGGCGCACATCGGGTTCACGCGCTAGGAGCCCTCCGCGGGCTGCGCTATACCGTCGGTCTGCCCGACCCAGCCCTTTTGCCCGTGGAGCCCCCCCGTGAAGCCGACCGCAGTAACCGATACCGACCGTCCCCACCACAAGATCTGGCCCAAGCGCCTGCCGCGCGAACTGGCCATCCCCGAGACCACGCTGTGGTTCAACCTCGAGGTGGCGGCGACCCGGTTCCCCAACAAGCCGGCCTACCTGTTCATGGGCCGGCCGCTGAGCTTCGGCGAGCTCAAGCGCCAGGCCGAGGCGATCGCCGGCTGGCTGCAGCAGGTCGGCGTGCAGGCCGGCGAGCGCGTCGCGATCTTCATGCAGAACTGCCCGCAGTACGCGGCGGCCTACTACGGCATCCTGCGCGCCAACGCGGTGGTCGTGCCGGTCAACCCGATGAACCGGGCCGAGGAATTCAAGCACTTCATCACCGACCCGCAGACGCGCGTCGTGATCTGCACCGCCGACCTCGCCGGCATCGTCGCCAGCGCGAACGCCGCGGTGCCCGAGGCGCAGCGCGTGGCCCAGGTGCTGGTCACCCGCTTCACCGACGCGATGCCGACCGGTCCGCTGGACCCGGCCGACGTGCCGCCGCCCGCCATGGAGGCCTGGCTGCGCAGCGACCCCGAGCTGCCGGCCGGCTGCACCCGCTGGACCGATGCGCTCGCGCTGCAGCTCGCGCCCGGTCCGCTGACGGCGCAGCCCGACGACCTGGCGCTGCTGCCCTACACCTCGGGCACCACCGGGCTGCCGAAAGGCTGCATGCACACCCACCGCACGCTGATGGCCAACTCGGTCGGCGGCGGGCAGTGGGGCCATTCGAGCCCGGAGACCATGAGCCTCGCGGTCGTGCCGATGTTCCACATCACCGGGATGATGTACGGCGTCGTCGGCAACATCTACACCGCCAGCACCAGCGTGATCCTGCCGCGCTGGGACCGCGAACTCGCCGGCCGGCTGATCTCGAAATACAAGGTCACGCACTGGACCTGCATCCCGACGATGATCATCGACCTGTTCGGCAGCCCGAACTACAAGAGCTTCGACCTGACCAGCCTGACCTACCTCAGCGGCGGCGGCGCGGCGATGCCGCAGGCCGTGGCGCAGCGGCTGCTCGACGAGTTCGACCTCACGTTCGCCGAAGGCTACGGCCTGACCGAGACCGCCGCGCCGACCCACGCCAACCCGCCCGAGCGCGCCAAGCTGCAATGCCTGGGCCTCCCGATCTTCGGCGTCGACTCGCGCGTGATCGACCCGCTGACGCTGAAGGAATTGCCGCCCGGCGAGGTCGGCGAGATCGTCAGCCGCGGGCCGATGGTGTTCAAGGGCTACTGGGGCCACCCCGAGGCGACGAAGGACGCGTTCATCGAGGTCGACGGCCACACCTTCTTCCGCACCGGCGACCTCGGCCGCATGGACGAGGAAGGCTACTTCTTCATGACCGACCGCCTGAAGCGGATGATCAACGCCAGCGGCTACAAGATCTGGCCGGCCGAGGTCGAGATGCTGCTCTACAAGCATCCGGCGGTGCAGGAGGCCTGCATCATCTCGGCCCGCGACGCCTACCGCGGCGAGACCGTCAAGGCCGTCGTCGTGCTGCGCGCCGAGGCGAAGGGCAAGACCACGCCCGACGACATCACGAATTGGGCGCGCGAGAACATGGCCGCCTACAAGGTGCCGAAGCTCGTCCAGTTTGTCGACGCGCTGCCCAAGTCCGGTTCGGGCAAGGTGATGTGGCGGCTGCTGCAGGACCAGGAGGCCGAGGGCGCGTCGGCGCCATGACCGATCGCCCGCCGCCACTGAAGCTGCCCGAGGGCATTCGCTCGCGCCACGTCGACAACCGTCACGGGCTGAACGTTCACTTCCTCGAAGCCGGCTTCGAGGGGAGCGGTCGGCCCGTGCTGTTGCTGCTGCACGGCTTCCCGGAACTGGCGTACAGCTGGCGCAAGGTGATGCTGCCGCTGGCGCAGGCCGGCTTCCATGTGATCGCGCCCGACCAGCGCGGCTACGGCCGCACGACCGGCTGGGACGCGCGCTACGACGGCGACCTGACGTCGTTCCGCCTGACGAATCTGGCGACGGACCAGCTCGGGCTGCTGGCTGCACTCGGCGTGCCCTCGGTCGCCGCCGTGATCGGGCACGACTTCGGTTCGCCGGTCGCCGCGTGCTGCGCGCTCGCCCGGCCGGACGTGTTCCGCGCGGTGGCCTTGATGAGCGCGCCGTTCGCCGGGCCGCCGGCGCTGGCGGCCGCGGCCGGGCCGGCGTTCGATCTGCGCGCCGAGCTGGCGCGCTTGCCGCGCCCGCGCCAGCACTACCAGTGGTACTACTCGACCCGCGGCGCGGAAGCCGACATGCTGCACGCGCCGCAGGGCCTGCACGCCTTCCTGCGCGCCTACTACCACCACAAGAGCGCCGACTGGCCCGGCAACCGGCCGTTCCGGCTCGCCGCGCCCACCGCCGACGAGTTCGCCAAGCTGCCCGACTACTACGTGATGGACCTGGGCCGGGGGATGGCCCAGACCGTCGCGCCGCAGATGCCGACGCCGGCGCAGATCGCCGCGTGCACCTGGCTGCCGGAGGGCGAGCTCGCGGTCTACACCGCCGAGTTCGCCCGCACCGGGCTGCAAGGCGGACTGCAGTGGTATCGGTGCGCGACGGAGGGCGTCAACGCCGACCTGCAGCTGTTCGCAGGCCGCACGATCGCCGTGCCGTCCTGTTTCATCGCCGGCCGCGCCGACTGGGGTGCGTGGCAATCGCCCGGCGCGCTCGAGGCGATGCAGGAGCGCGTGTGCACGCAGCTGCGGGGCGTCCACTGGATCGACGGCGCCGGGCACTGGGTTCAGCAGGAGCAGCCCGAGGCGGTCTCGGCCACGCTGTCGACGTTCCTGCGGACGCTCTGAATGCCCAGCGCCGCCAGGGCCTCGCTCGACGCGGGGATGGTCGCGGCCGCGCCGAGGCGACCGAACAGGTCTTTCGGGTGGCGGCCCGGCGGCACGAGGGCCACGTCCTCGCCAATGCCGCGCGCCAGCGCCGCCGTGTGCACGTAGCGCAGCGCCGAGTAGTCCTCGAGCGCGAAGCCGACCGAGTCGAACACCGTCACCTGCCGCGCGTGCTGGCGGCCGGGGGCCAACCCGCCCAACACGCGCCACAGCTCGGTCACCGGGAAGTCCGCCGGCAGCTGCTGGATGTCGCCCTCGATGCGGGTTTGCGGTTCGTACTCGACGATCACGCGCGCACCGCGCAGCACGTCGGCATGCAGCTCGGTCTTGCCGGGGCAATCGCCGCCGACCGCGTTGATGTGCATGCCGGGTTCGATCATCGCGGGCGTCACGATGGTGGCGCGGGTCTTGTCGGCGGTGACGGTGGTGACGATATCGGCGCCACGCACAGCCGCTGCGGTCGAGGCGGCGCACGTCACGCGCAGCGCGGGGTAGCCCGCGAGGTTGCGGATCAGCTTGGTCGTAGCGGCCGGGTCGACATCGAACGCGCGGATGTCGGTGATGCCCAGCAGCGTGTGGAACGCGAGCGCCTGGAACTCGCCCTGCGCGCCGTTGCCGATCAGCGCCATCGTCCGCGAATCCGGCCGCGCGAGCCGCTGGGCGACCAGTGCCGAGGTGGCGGCGGTGCGCAGCGCGGTCGTCAGCGTCAGCTCGGACAGCAGCAGCGGGTAACCGGTCTCGACTTCGGCGAGCACGCCGAAGGCCATCACCGTGAACAGGCCGCGCGCGGTGTTCTTGGGGTGGCCGTTGACGTACTTGAACGCAAAGCGCTGCGTGTCGCCAACCGGCATCAGCTCGATCACGCCGAGCGCCGAGTGGCTGGCCAGCCGTGCCGACTTGTCGAACTCGTGCCAGCGCAGGTAGTCCGCCTCGATCGCGTCGGCCAGGTCGGTGATGAAGCGCGGCACGCCGACTTGCTGGACGAGCCGGGTCATGGCGGGCACATCGATGAATCGCGTCATGGGTCTCTCCGGTTGGAGAGCATCTTCGCGGGCTTCGCGGCCAACAAAAAGGCAGCAGACCGATCGTTATGATGCGTTCATCGATCAATCTGTTCAGGCCCAATGAGCAACATGACCAACCTCGACGACACCGATCGCGAACTGCTCGCGCTGCTGCGGCAGGACGCGCGCCTGCCCGTCGCGACGCTGGCGACCAAGCTGAAGGTGGCACGCGGCACCGTGCAGAACCGGATGAAGCGCCTCGAGCGCGACGGCGTGATCGTCGGCTACACAGTGCGCGTGAAGCCGCAGGCCGAGGGGCACCGGATCCGCGCGCTGATGACGATCGTCGTCGAGGGCAACCGCGGCGCCGAGGTGCTGCACGCGCTGCGCGGCCACCCGAACGTGACCGGCCTGCACAGCACCAACGGCCGCTGGGACCTGATCGCCGAGCTGCGCGCCGACACGCTCGAGGCCTTCGACCGCGCGCTCGGCAACATCCGGCTGATCGAAGGCATCGCGAGCACCGAGACGAGCCTGCTGCTGTCGACGCACAAACTCTGACGATGGGGTATCTCCTCGCGCATTCGCGGCCGGTTCGGCCTTAGATTCGCCGACGCATGAACATCGCCACCTTCGACCTTCGAAACCTGCCCGACGCGTTCTACGACGACCCGTTCCCGACCTACCGTGCATTGCGGGAACAGGCGCCGGTCAAGCGCATGCCGGACGGCAGCGTGTTCCTGACCCGCTACGCCGACATCGTCGCGGTCTACAAGGACCCGAAGACCTTCAGCTCCGACAAGCACGAGGAGTTCGGCCCGAAATACGGGCTCGATTCGGCGCTGTTCGAGCACCACACGACCAGCCTGGTGTTCAACGACCCGCCGCTGCACACGCGGGTGCGCCGCCTGATCGCGGGCGCGCTGACGCCGAAGCACATCGCCGCGATGGAGGTCGGCCTGGTCGCGCTGGTCGATGGGCTGCTCGATGCAATGCAGGCGCGCGCCGAGCAGGGCGAGACGATCGACCTGATCGAGTCGTTCGCCGCGGCGATCCCGGTCGAGATCATCGGCAACCTGCTCGGCGTGCCGCACGCCGAGCGCGGGCCGCTGCGCGACTGGTCGCTCGCGATCCTCGGCGCGCTGGAGCCGGCGCTCACGGATGCGATGCATGCGCGCGGCAACGCCGCCGTGACCGACATGCTGACGTACCTGGAGGGCCTGGTCGCGCGCCGCGCGCAGGCGCCGGGCGATCCGGAGACCGACGTGTTGACGCGGTTGATCCAGGGCGAAGTGATCGGCGAGGGCGGCGTCACGGAAAAACTCTTGGCGAAAGAGTTGCTGCACAACTGCATCTTCCTGCTCAACGCCGGCCACGAAACGACGACCAACCTGATCGGCAATGGCCTGAAGAGCCTGCTCGACGCGCCGGCTCAGAAGGCGCGCCTGCTCGCGGAACCCGGGCTGATCCGCACCGCCGTCGAGGAATTCCTGCGCATCGAGAGCTCGAACCAGCTCGGCAACCGCATCACGACCGTCGCGACCGAGATCGGCGGCGTGTCGCTCGCCCCACGCACGCAGGTCACGCTGTGCATCGGCGCGGCGAATCGCGATCCGGCGCAGTTCCCAGACCCCGACCGGCTCGACATCGCACGATCGCCGAACCGCCACGTGGCGTTCGGCTCCGGCATCCATCAGTGCGTCGGCATGGGCCTCGGCCGGCTCGAGGCGCGCATCGCGATCGGGCGCTTCCTCGCGCGCTTCCCCAACTACCGATTGGCCGGTCCGGCCGTGCGCTCGAAGCGGGTGCGCTTCCGCGGCCACCTCGCGATCCCGGCCACGCTGCTTTGAATTTCAACAGGAGACTACAAATGAACCCACGTTCGCTGATCGCGCTCGCGATCCTCGCCGCCACCAGCTGGCCCGCACTGGCCCAGATCAAGATCGGCGTCACGCTGTCGACCACCGGCCCGGCGGTGTCGCTCGGCATCCCCGAGAAGAACACGATCGCGCTGCTGCCGAAGACGATCGGCGGCAAGAGCGTCGAGTACATCGTGCTCGACGACGCCAGCGATTCGAGCGCCGCGGTCGTCAACACCCGCCGGCTGACGCTGGAGGACAAGGTCGACGCGATCATCGGCTCGACCACCACGCCGAATTCGCTGGCGATGACCGATGCCGTGGCCGAGAGCGGCACGCCGACGATCTCGCTCGCGTCCAGCGCCCGCATCATCGAGCCGATGAGCCCGAAGAAGGCGTGGGTGTTCAAGACGCCGCAGACCGACACGATGATGGTGCTCGCGATCCTCGAGCACGCCGCGAAGCGAGGCATCAAGTCGATGGGCTACATCGGCTTCAACGACGCGCTGGGCGAGGCGTTCTACGCCGAGTTCGAGAAGTTCGCGTCGGTGCGCGGCATCAAGATCGTTGCCAACGAACGCTTCGCGCCGCGCGACACCAGCGTCACCTCGCAGGTGCTGAAGCTGGCGGCGGCGAACCCGGAGATGGTGGTGATCGGCGCCTCCGGCACACCGGCGGTATTGCCGGCGCGGGCACTGGTCGAGCGCGGCTACAAGGGCAGCGTCTACTTCAACCACGGTGTGGCGAACAACGACTTCCTGCGCGTCGGCGGCAAGGACATCGAAGGCGCGTTCGTGCCCACCAGCCCGGTCGTCGTCGCCGCGTCGCTGCCGGCCGATCATCCGGCGAAGGCGCAGGCGATGGCGTACGTGAAGGCGTACGAGGCCGTCAACGGTGCCGGCAGCGTCTCGGCGTTCGGTGCCTACACCTGGGACGCGGGGCTGCTGCTCGCCCACGCCATTCCCGTCGCGCTGAAGACCGCGCAGCCCGGCAGCAAGGAGTTCCGCACCGCGCTGCGCGACGCGCTCGAAGCGACTCGCGACCTCAAGGTCTCGAACGGTGTGACCAACATGTCGAAGAACGACCACCTCGGGCTCGATCAACGGGCCCGGGTGGTCGTGAAGGTCGAAGGCGGGAAGTGGAAGCTCGACTGAGCTTCCACGCCTTCAGTTCGCGAGGACCTGACCGCGAATCTCGCCGCCCGGGTTCTGCGCGGTGTGGATGTTGACGTACCACTTGCCGGCCATCAGATCGGTGACCTGTGCGGGCGTCAGCGTCGCGCTGCCTTCGGCGGGGCTCGCCGCGCTCGGGAACGGCACGACGACGCCGGCGTTCGCCCCGGGCATAGCCGGGCCGTGGAAGTGCGCCATCGTCGCCGGGCCGGTCAGGCCGGAGTACGTGACGCGCCACTTCAGCACGCTGCTCCCCTTGTCGAAGGTGGCTTCCAGCGTGCCGGTGCCCGGGCTGGCGTTGGAGGGCACCTCGGCCGCCGCCGACAGCGTCGCGCGGAAGGTCTGCGTCGCCATCGTGGTCGGCGTCGCATTCATCATCGGGGTCGAACTGCAGCCGGCGAACACCATGGCGGTGGCGAGCAGGCTGGCGCGAAACAGGGTGGGCAAGGGCGTCATGGCGGTCTCCGTGAGGGCAAAGGATTGGTTCTGCCCCGTGGCGTCGCCGCCGGGCAGCGACGCAGCATAGGCCGGCGCCCGCCGGGCCGCTGTCGGACGAGATGCCGTCCGCAACGGCGGTTCAATAGGTCGCGCGTCCGCCCGACAGGTCGAACACCGCGCCGGTGCTGAACGAGCACTCCTCGGACGCCAGCCACGCGATCATCGCCGCGGCTTCGCCGACCTCGAGGAAGCGCGCCATCGGGATCTTGCTGAGCATGAACGCGATGTGCTGCTCGGTCATCGAGTCGAAGATCGCGGTCTTCGCGGCCGCGGGCGAGACGGCGTTGACGAGGATGCCCTTGGTCGCGAGTTCCTTAGCGAGCGACTTGGTCAGCGCGATCAGGCCGGCCTTCGACGCGCTGTAGTGCGAGGCGTTGGGGTTGCCTTCCTTGCCGGCCACCGACGCGATGTTGACGATGCGGCCGTAACCCTGCTTCAGCATCTGCGGCACGACCGCGCGGCAGGTCAGGAACGGGCCGACGAGATTGACGTCGATCACGCGCTGCCAGGCTTCGGGCGAGAGTTCCCAGGTCGGCGCGTTGCCGCCGGTGATGCCGGCGTTGTTGACCAGGATGTCGATCTTGCCGTGCGCCTTGACGGCGTCGGCCGCGGCGGCGTCGATGTCCGGCGCCATCGTCAATTCGACGATCGAGGTGCTCACCTTGCCGAGCGTGCCGAGCACGTTTTCGGCATCGGCCAGGCGCACTGCGTCGATGTCCCACAGCACGACCTCGGCGCCGGATTTCAGCATCCGCTCGGCCACCGCATAGCCGATGCCCTGGGCCCCGCCGGTGATGACCGCGACGCGGCCTTTCAGGTCGATCTGGTTCATCGTGCGAGGCCTTTCAGGGTCTGGTCGGCGTTCGGTGCCTTGCTGCAATCGTCGATGTACTGACGGATGATCTCGGCGAAGTTCTCGTGCGGCAGCAGCCCCAGCTTCGCGGCGCGCGCGGCCGAGGCGCCGCTCGGCCAGTTGGCGACGATGCCGGCGATGCGCTCGTCGCGGTCGAAGCGCACGAGCTGCCGCACCGCCTTGCCGGCGACCTGTTCGAGCGCGGCCAGCATGTCGGCGACGCGAACGTTCAGAGCCGGCAGGTTCAGCGCGGTGCGGCCGTTGAATTCCTCGCGGCTCGCTTCGTACACCCGGATCAGGCCCTCGACCGTGCGGGTCGGCGACGAGATCGGGTGCGAGACGTTCTCGTCCACCGGGCAGATCGATTCGACGCCGGCCAGCGGCTCGCGGATGATGCCGCTGAAGAAAGACGACGCCGCACCGTTCGGCTTGCCGGGGCGCACGCACACCGTCATCAGCCGCGCGGCGCGGCCGTCGAGGTAGCCCTTGCGGGTGTAGTCGGCCACCAGGTGCTCGCAGACGAGCTTGTGCATGCCGTAGGAGGTCTGCGGCGCCGGCAGGGTGTCGTCGGCGACGACCTTGGGCAGCGGCACCGCCGGGTCCGGGCCGAACACCGCGACCGAGCTGGAGAACACCAGCCGCGGCGCCTGACCGCCCGCGTTCACGTTGGCGCGGATCGCGTCCAGCAGTGCGCGCGTGCTGTCGAGGTTGGAGCGCAGGCCGAGGTCGAAATCGGCCTCGCATTCGCCGGAGACGGCCGAGGCGAGGTGGAACACGCCGTCGAACGCCTCGTCGCGCAGCGCATCGGTCTGTGTCAGCAGCGCGCCGGTGCGGCCCTCGACGCGCGGGTCGGCGAGCAGGTCGACGCGCGGCGGGGCGATGTCGGTCAGCACCACTTTGGTGACCTCACGGCCTGCCAGCGTGGGGCGCGCGAGCAGCGCGCGGGCGAGGCGGTCGCCGAGAAAGCCGCCGCCGCCGGTGATCAGGATCTTCATGGGTGCTTGACTCCGTGTTGTCGTTGGGTGCGCAGCCAGCCGAGGCCGGCGGACGTGCCGGCACGCGGCCGGTACTCGCAGCCGATGTGGCCGGTGTAGCCGAGTTCGTCGATCACGTCGAACAGGTAGGGGTGGTTCAGTTCGCCCTGGTCGGGCTCGTGGCGGTCGGGGACGCCGGCGATCTGCAGGTGGCCGACGCGGCCGGTCGGCAGGTACTTGCGCAGCTTCATCGCGACATCGCCCTCGACGATCTGGCAGTGGTACAGGTCCATCTGCACCTTCAGGTTGGGTGCGTCGATCTCGCCGACGATCTCGTGCGCGTCGTCCTGCCGGTTCAGCAGGTAGCCCGGGATGTCGCGCTTGTTGATCGGCTCGATCAGCAGGTCGAGCCCGACGGCGGCGGCCTCGCGCGCGGCCCACGCCAGGTTGGCGACGTACGTCGCACGCAGCGCCGGCCGCTCGATGCCGGCCGGCATCAGCCCGGCCATCACGTGGATGCGTGGGCACCCGAGCGCGAGCGCATACGGCAGCGCCTGCTCGAGGAGGCCGCGGCGGAACTCGTCGCGGCGCTCGGCATGGCTCGCGATGCCGCGCTCGCCGGCGATCCAGTCGCCGGGCGGCGCGTTGAAAAGGACCTGCTTCAGGCCGTTATCGGCCAGCCGCGCGGCGATCTCGGCCGGCGGGTGGTCGTAGGGGAACAGGAACTCGACCGCATCGAACCCGTCCGCCGCGGCCGCCTGGAAGCGTTCGAGGAAGGCGTGCTCGGTGTACATCATCGACAGGTTGGCTGCGAACTGCGGCATGGGCGTCACCATCGTGCGCCGAAGGCGCTGCGGAGGTCGTCGATCTGCGCGTCGCCGAGCGGCGCGGGCTGCGGGCGGGCCGTGCGCCACAGGCGCGCGGTCTCTTCGAGTTCTTCGAGCACGGCCATCGCGCTCGCCGGTGAATCTTGCCAGACCGTGGGGCCCAGCCGGTCGAGCAGCACCGCGCGGATCGGGGCCTTGCGCGCCTGTGCGGCGGCGATCTCGGCGGCCACCAGCGCGGCGACCGCGGGGTGGCCCGGCCGGTGGTACGGGATCAGCGGCACGCGCCCGACCTTCATCACGAAATACGGCGTGATCGGCGGCAGCGCCGCGTCGGCGCGCCACACGCCTTCGAGCGTCAGCGCGACGAGCTGGGTGCTGTGGGTGTGCAGCACGCACTGCGCCGCGGGTTCGGCGGCGTAGATCGCGCGGTGCAGCGCGAGCGTCTTGCTGGCGCGAGCGGCGCCGAGCGGCTCGCCGTCCCGATCGGCGTGGGCCAGGTCGTCGGGCATCAGGAAGCCGAGGCAGGCATCGGTCGGCGTGATCAGGAAGCCGGCCTCGTCGGGCAGCCGCACGCTGATGTTGCCGGCCGCCGCGTGGACGTAGCCGCGCTCGAACAGCGAGCGGCCGACGCGGCAGATCGCCTCGCGCTGGGCGGCGAAGCCATTCATGCCGCGGTCGACGCGCGCAGCGCCTCGTGGAAGAAGTCGGGGCCGCCGAAGTTGCCCGATTTCAAGGCCAGGTGCAGCGGCGAACCGGTGGCGACGCCTTCGGCCTGCGTCCACGGCACGCCGGGGCAGATGGCGGCGCCGATGCGCAGCTGCGCGACGCCGAGCGCCTGCACCACCGCGCCCGAGGTCTCGCCGCCCGCGACGACGAGGCGGCGCACGCCGCCGTCCACCAGGCCGCGGGCAACGCGCGCGAGGCAGGCCTCGACCAGCGCGCCGGCCTGCATCGCGCCGAGTTCCGCCTGCACCGATTTCAGATCGGCGGCCGACGCGGTCGCGTAGACCAGCACCGGTTCGTCGCCCTGCGTGCGCGCGAAGGCGAGCGCGGCCTCGGCCACCGCCTCGCCACGCGCCAGCGCGCGCGGGTCGACCGCGAACGCGGGCCGGCCGGCATCGCGCCAGCGCCGCACTTGCGCGTTCGTTGCCGTCGAGCACGAGCCGGCGATCACCGCGGCGCCGCCGGGGGCCGCGTCGAGCGCAGCGGCCTGCGCATCGGGCACGAGCCAACCCCGATCCGCATACAGCGCGGGCAGCCCGAGCGCGAGGCCCGACCCCGCGGTCAGCAGCGGCAGGTCGGCGCAGGCGGCCGCCAGGGTGCGCAGGTCGTCGTTGGTGGTCGCGTCGGCGATCGCGAGCTCGAAGCCGTCGCGCTGCAGCGCGGCGATGCGGTCGCGCACCGCGGCCACGCCTTGCGCGATCGTGTCGTAGCGGATCAGCCCGACGCTGCGCCGGCTCTGCGACTGCAGCACGCGCACCAGGTTCGCATCCGTCATCGGTGTCAGCGGGTGGTGGCGCATGCCGGAATCGCTGAGCAATTCGTCGCCGACGAACAGGTGGCCGCGGAAGATCGTGCGGCCGTTCTCGGGGAACGCCGGGCAGGCGATCGTGAACGGCGCGCCGAGCGCGTCCAACAGCGCCTCGGTGACCGGGCCGATGTTGCCGGCGGCGGTCGAGTCGAAGGTCGAGCAGTATTTGAAGTAGCACTGCTTCATACCGGCCGCCTGCAGCCAGCGCAGCGCGGCGAGGGATTGCTCGACCGCGTCGTCGGCAGGATTGGTGCGGGTCTTCAGCGCGACGACGACGGCATCCGCATCGGGCGCCGGACCGTCCGGCACGCCGATCACCTGCACCGTGCGCATGCCGGCGCGCACCAGCATGCTGGCCACGTCGGTGGCGCCGGTGAAGTCGTCGGCGATGATCCCCAGGATCATGGCTTCACGGCCGCCTTCGGCAGCTCGATGCCGGCCAGGCCGGCATAGAACTTGATCACCGCCGAGTCGTCTTCTGCGCCGTGGCCGGCCGCGGCGGTCGCGAGGTAGAGCTGGTGTGCGGTCGCGGCCAGCGGCAGCGGGAACTGCAGCTTGCGCGCCGCGTCGAGCACGATGCCCAGGTCCTTGATGAAGATGTTCACCGCCGACAGTGGCGTGTAGTCGCCGTCGAGGATGTGCGGCACGCGGTTCTGGAACATCCAGCTCATGCCGGCCGAATTGCAGATGACCTCGTACAGCGCGCGCGGCTCGGCGCCGGCGCGCATGCCCAGCGCCATCGCCTCGCAGGCGGCGGCGATGTGCACGCCGGCCAGGTGCTGGTTGACCATCTTGACGGTCGAGCCGACGCCGGCCACGTCGCCGAGGCGATAGACCTTGCCGGCGATCGCGTCGAGCAGCGCGCCTGCAGCCGCGAACGCCGCGGGCTCGCCCGAGGCCATCACGGTCATCTGCCCGGCCGCGGCCTTCGTGGCGCCGCCGGAGACCGGCGCGTCGATCAGCAGCAGCCCGTTCGCCGCCAGCCGCTGCTGCCACTGGGGCGGCAGCGTCGGGTCCACCGTCGCCGAGCAGATCACGACCGAGCCGGCGCGCAGGTGGCCGGCCAGCCCGCCGGCGCCGAACAGCACCTCCTCGGTCTGGGCCGCATTGACGACCAGCACGACGACCGCGTCGCATTGCGCGCCCAGCTCGGCCAGCGAATCGGTCGCGCGGCCGCCTTCGGCCACGAAGCGTTCGCGCGCCTCGGCGCGGGAATCGAGCCCGATCGTCGTCACGCCGTTGCGCAGCGCGGTCAGCGCGGCGCCGAAGCCCATCGATCCGAGGCCGACGACGCCGAGCACCTGCCCGGCGCGAGAAGAGGGTGGGGGGGTCATTTGCTGCTCCGTCGGTTCGGCTTCCCGGGTGCGGGGATGATCCCGCCCTCGATCAGGCGAAGTTCGCTGTGCGCCATGTGCTCGCGGGCGCGGCGGCGCGCGAGCGCCGGGTCGCGCGCCGCGATCGCGTCGACGATCGCGCGGTGCTCGAGCCGCACCGCCTCCATGAAATCGCGCCGGCGCGATTCGTTGCCGCGGGTGATGCGCATGCCTTCGCGCAGGTACTGTTCGAGGAAGCCGAGCAGCAGCGTGAACTGCGGGTTGCCGGTGGCCTCGCCGATCGAGCGGTGGAACGCCAGGTCCTCGGCGACGCCGTCGTGGCCGGCCGCAGCGGCCGCGTCGATCGCCCGCAGCGCGCGGCGCATCGTCGCGACCTGCGCCCGCGTCGCGCGCTCGGCCGCGAACGCGGCCATCTCGGCCTCGATCACCCGGCGCACCTCGACCACGTGAACGACCGACTGCACCGAGCCCAGCACCGCGGGGTCGAAAGTCAGCGGCTGGTGCAGCGGCGGCGGCGCGACGAACACGCCCGAGCCCTGGCGGGAGACGACCATCTCGCGCGACTTGAGCTGGTGCACGGCCTCGCGGACGACGGTGCGCGAGACGCCGTGGGCCAGCGCCAGCTGCGCCTCCGTGGGCAGGCGGTCGCCGGGGCGCAGCGCGCCGGAATCGATCTGGTCGCCGAGCAGCACTGCCAGCCGATCGGACAGGCGCAGCGGCATCAGCCGCGGCGTGGAAGAGGGTGGGGCCGAGCCGGGCGCAGGCCGACCTGCAGTCGAGGAAAGCAGCATGGTGATCAGGTCATCATACAAATTCCGAGAATCTGCCGTCTAACGGTTTGCCCTGATGGCGTACGGCCATCGCAATACCGATACTGCCGCGGCATTGCGAGATTGCCGCTGCGGAGTTCCCTCGGCGAATCCGACCGCGATCCTCAGGAAAGAGTGCATGGCCAGCGTCACGATCCAGGCAGTCAAGAAGAACTTCGGCGAGGTCCCCGTCCTGCACGGCGTCGACATCGACATCCGCGACGGATCATTCACCGTGCTGGTCGGCCCGTCGGGCTGCGGCAAGTCGACGCTGCTGCGCATGATCGCCGGACTGGAGCAGATCAACGCCGGCGAGATCCGCATCGGCGACCGCGTGGTCAACGACCTGCAGCCGAAGGAACGCGACATCGCGATGGTGTTCCAGAACTACGCGCTGTACCCGCACATGACGGTGCGCGAGAACATGGCGTTCTCGCTCGCGCTGGCCAAGATGGACGCCGCGACCGCCGATGCCAAGGTCAAGCGCGCCGCCGAGATCCTGGCGCTCGACGCGCTGCTCGACCGCTACCCGCGCCAGCTCTCGGGCGGCCAGCGCCAGCGCGTCGCGATGGGCCGGGCGATCGTGCGCGACCCGCAGGTCTTCCTGTTCGACGAGCCGCTGTCGAATCTCGACGCCAAATTGCGCGTCGCGATGCGCAGCGAATTGAAGGAACTGCACCAGCGCCTGAAGACCACCTCGATCTACGTCACCCACGACCAGATCGAGGCGATGACGATGGGCGACAAGATCGTCGTGATGCGCGACGGCCGGATCGAGCAGACCGGCGGCCCGCTCGACCTGTACGACCACCCGGCCAACCAGTTCGTCGCCGGCTTCATCGGCTCGCCGGCGATGAACTTCCTGCCCGGCACGCTGCGCCGCACCGCGAACACCGCGCATGTCGAGCTGAACGACGGCACGCAGCTCGACGCGCCGCCGCTGACCGGCGGCGTCGACGGCCAGCCGGTGGTCTACGGCACCCGGCCGGAGCATCTGACGCTCGCCAGCAGCGGCGGCATTCCCGCCAAGGTGGTCGTGATGGAACCGACTGGCATGGACACGTTCATCGCGTGCCGGCACGAAGGCGTCGACATCTCGGCGGTGTTCCGCGAGCGCTACGACTTCACGCCCGGCAGCACGATCCACCTCGTCCCCGACCTGCAGCGCGCGCACCTGTTCGACGCCAGCAACGGCAAACGCCTGGCGGCCTGACCGCGGCTGCCGACCCGCAACCCACTTCCTTTCCCGCGACCCCGCAATCGTTCACCGAAGGAGACACCCCCATGACCGAGTTCAATCGCCGCAAGTTTCTCGAAAGTTCCGCTGGCGTTGCCGCCGCAGCGACCGTCGGCACCGGAGGGGCGGTGTTCGCACCGGCGGTGCACGCACAGACGCTGGCGCTCAAGCCCGAGAAGGGCGCCAAGCTGCGCGTGCTGCGCTGGAGCCGCTTCGTGCAGGGCGACATCGATGCCTACATGGCCAACGTCAAGAAGTTCACCGAGAAGACGGGCATCGAGGTGCGGGTCGACAACGAGGGCTGGGAAGACGTGCGCCCGAAGGCGGCCGTGGCCGCCAACACCGGCGCCGGCCCGGACATCATCCTGTCGACCAACGACGACGCCAACCTGTACCCGGACAAGCTGCTCGACGTGACCGACGTGGCCGAGTACCTCGGCAAGAAGTACGGCGGCTGGTACCCGGCCTGCGAGGCCTACCTGCGCCCGGACGGCAAGAAGTGGATCGGCCTGGCGCTGGGCGCGGCGGGTTCGTACATGGTCTACCGCCAGAGCCAGGTCAAGGCGGCCGGCTTCGACGCCTTCCCGAAGACGACCGACGACTTCCTGAAGATGTGCAAGGCGCTGAAGGAAAAGGGCACGCCTGCCGGCATGGCGCTGGGCAACGCCACCGGTGACGGCCTGTGGTGCAACTGGCTGATGTGGGCGTTCGGCGGCCAGCTGGTCGACAAGAACAACAAGGTCGTGATCGACAGCCCCGAGACGCTGAAGGCACTGGAGTACGCGAAGGAGCTCTACGCCACCTTCATCCCGGGCACGCTGTCGTGGCTGGACCCGAACAACAACAAGGCCTTCCTGGACGGCCAGGTCAGCGTCACCAACAACGGCATCTCGATCTACTACGCCGCGAAGAACTCGCAGGACCCGAAGGTCAAGGAACTGGCCGGCGACATCAACCACGCCTCGTTCCCGATCGGGCCGGTCGGCGTCGCGACCGAGTCGCACCTGTTCTTCAACCAGATGATCTTCAAGTACACCAAGTACCCGCAAGCGGCCAAGGAGTTCCTGCGCTTCATGATGGAGAAGGAGCAGTTCGATCCGTGGCTCACGGCGGCCGGCGGCTACATCGCACAGCCGCTGCGGGCCTACGAGGCAACCTCGATCTGGACCAGCGACCCGAAGAACACGCCTTACCGCGACGGCGTCAAGAACATGCGGCCGACCGGCTATGCGGGCAAGCTGGGTTACGCCTCGGCCGGGGCGGGCGCTGACTTCATCGTCGTCAACATGGTGGCCGAAGCGGCCAGCGGGTCGAAGACGCCGAAGGAAGCCGCCGAGCGCGCGCAGAAGCGCGCCGAGCGCTACTACAAGGTCTGACGCAGAGCCCCGACGCATGAACGCCCTGGAACGCTTTCAGAACAACAAGAATGCGCTCGGCTGGGCGTTCATGCTGCCGGCGACGGTGCTGCTGCTGCTGTTCCTCACCTACCCGCTGGGGCTGGGGACCTGGCTCGGCTTCACCGACGCCAAGATCGGCCGTGCCGGTGAATACATCGGTCTGGAGAACTTCAGCTTCCTCGTCACCGACAGCGTCACGCAACTGGCGCTGTTCAACACGCTCTTCTACACGGTCGTCGCGAGCATCGCCAAGTTCTTTCTCGGCCTGTACCTGGCGATCCTGCTGAACAAGCGGCTGCCGTTCCAGAGCTTCTTCCGCGCCGTGGTGCTGCTGCCGTGGATCGTGCCGACGGCGCTGTCGGCGATTGCGTTCTGGTGGATCTTCGACGCGCAGTTCTCGATCATCAGCTGGGTGCTGGTCAAGCTCGGGCTGATCGACCAGTACATCGACTTCCTCGGCAACCCGTGGAACGCGCGCATCTCGACCATCATCGCCAACGTCTGGCGTGGCATCCCGTTCGTCGCGATCTCGCTGCTGGCCGGGCTGCAGACGATCTCGCCGTCCTACTACGAGGCCTCGGCGATCGACGGCGCGACGCCGTGGCAGCAGTTCCGCCACATCACGCTGCCGCTGCTGACGCCGATCATCGCGGTGGTGATGACCTTCTCGGTGCTGTTCACCTTCACCGACTTCCAGCTGATCTACGTGCTGACCCGTGGGGGCCCGCTGAACGCGACCCACCTGATGGCCACGCTCGCGTTCCAGCGCGCGATCTCGGGCGGTGCGCTGGCCGAAGGCGCAGCGATCGCCACGCTGATGGTCCCGTTCCTGCTGGCCGCGATCATGTTCAGCTACTTCGGCCTGCAGCGCCGCGCGTGGCAACAAGGCGGCGACAAATGAGCAACTCGAAGAACAACGACGCCTCGGAGGGCATGGACTTCCTGCAGTCCATGCCGCGGCGCTGGGTCACGATCTACATCCCGATCGTGCTGTTCGTGATCGTGCTGCTGTTCCCGTTCTACTGGATGGCGATCACCTCGTTCAAGCCGGACAACGAACTGCTCTCGCGCGACGGCAACCCGTTCTGGATCATCGGGCCGACGCTCGCGCACTTCGAGAAGCTGCTGCTCAGGACCGAGTACCCGGCCTGGCTGTGGAACACCGTGATCGTCTCGGTGGTCTCGACCGGCGTCTCGCTGGTCGCCTCGGTGCTGGCCGCCTACGCGATCGAACGGCTGCGCTTCCAGGGCGCCAAGCCGGCGGGCGGCGCGATCTTCCTCGCGTACCTGGTGCCGCCGTCGATCCTGTTCATTCCCCTGGCGGCGATCGTCGTCAAGCTCGGGCTGTTCGATTCGCGCATGGCGCTGATCCTGACCTACCCGACCTTCCTGATCCCGTTCTCGACCTGGCTGCTGATGGGCTACTTCCGCTCGATCCCGTACGAGCTCGAGGAGTGCGCGCTGATCGACGGCGCCACGCGCTGGCAGATCCTGGTCAAGATCGTGCTGCCGCTCGCGGTGCCGGGGCTGATCTCGGCCGGCATCTTCGCGTTCACGCTGAGCTGGAACGAGTTCATCTACGCGTTGACCTTCGTCTCGTCGAGCGAGAACAAGACCGTGCCGGTCGGCGTGGTCACCGAACTCGTCGAGGGGGACGTCTACCACTGGGGCCCGCTGATGGCCGGCGCGCTGCTCGGCTCGCTGCCGGTCGCGTTCGTGTACTCGTTCTTCGTCGAGTACTACGTGTCGGGGATGACGGGGTCGGTCAAGGAGTAGCGGCGGGCTCCGCCCGCCCGGGCTCAGGGCTGCTTGAACGCCTGGACCGTTTCCCACGCGGTGGCCTGCAGGTGCGCGGCGACGTCGGCGGGGAGGCCGGCGGTGTAGCGGTTGCCGACCGGCGAGATGCCGTAGACCGACGCGAGCACCGTCGACGCCGCGAGGTAGGTGCCCATCAGGCTCGGGTGGCGCTTGTCCGGCTCGTACAGATTCAGGTCCGGCCGCTTCGCGATCGAACGCGCGAACGCGAGGCCCGCGGGTACGACCTTGGCGCGGTTCTCGGCACCGGCCTTCAGGTAGGCGGCGGCGAGCTGCTCGGTCATCTCGGGCTTGTCGGAGTAGGCCCACGACATGAAGAACACGGGCTCGGCGCCGTGGCGGCGCGCGGTGGCGCTGTTCTTCGCGGCGTACTCGTGGAACACCTTCGAGAGCTGCGGATGGATCGGGCACTGGCTGCAATCCATCACGATCACCACGTCGAACGGCTTGTCGAACTGGTTGAACACGACGTTGTTGTTCGCGTCGAACGAGTACGAGCCGACGCCGCCGGGTCTGAAGTGAGCCTCGAGGTCGTGCCAGTTGATGCCCGAGCCGCTGATCGTCGCTGAGGTCGCCCGGTAGCCTTTCTCGCCGGGGTTGGCCGCGGCCAGCAGGCGGCCGACGTGGCCGTGCATGCTGTTGTTGTAGTAGAAGAAGCTGTTGCCGACCCACAGCGCGGTCTTCGGCGGTGCGGCCGGCGCCGTGGCGCTGCGTGCGGCCGGCGGCGCGGTGGTGGTGCAGGCGCCGAGCGTGGCGGCGATCGCGAAGGCGGACGCCATCGTGGAGAAGGCTTGGTGCATCTTCATCGGCAAGCTCCTGAAGTGGGTTCAGCGGGCGACGGCCTTGAGTCGCGCCTTGAGGCGGGGCGCCGGCGCGCCGAGCGACGGCAGCTTGCGGCGCGTCGTCAGCACCTCCTCGATGTCCTCGTTGGCGCCGTCGATCAGCACGATGATCGCGCGCTCGGCCTTCTGCGGCGATCGCGCGATCACCGCGTCGAGCACGGCGCGGTGCAGCGGCAGCGATTGCGCCGGCCCGTCGGGCCGTGAGGTGGAGATCTCGAAGCTGGTGCGCAGCAACGCACCGAGCGCCTTGCTCATCTGCGCGACCATGCGGTTGTGGCAGGCGCGCAGCAGGCCCTGGTGGAAGCGCAGGTCGCTGCTGACGTAGTCGCCGCCTTCCTCGATCGACAGCTTCATGCCGGCGTAGGCGGCCTCGATCTCGGCGATGTCCTGCGGCGTGGCGCGCTCGGCGGCCAGACGGACCGCCGCCGGTTCGACCAGGCGGCGCAGCTCCTGCAGGTCGCGCAGGAACTCGCGCGACAACCCGGCGCGCGATTGCCACGCGACGACGTCGGGATCGAACCAGTTCCACTGCTCCTCGGCCAGCACGCGCGTGCCGACCTTCGGGCCGGTGACCAGCAGCCCTTTCGCGATCAGCGACTTCACCGCCTCGCGGATCACGGTGCGGCTGACGCCGAGTTCGTCGCACAGCACGGGCTCCGGCGGCAACGAGCTGCCGACCGGGTAGCGACCGGTGACGATCGCTTCGCCGAGCAGATCGACGGTGCCGCCGTGGACGTTTTTGATCATGTCCTGACGAACGCCGTCACAAGCGGCTCGTCGCCCAACTGGCGGCTCCAGTGGCCGTGGACCGCGGGGTCGAAGGTGGCACCGGCCGGCAGCGTGTCGTCGGAGAGAAAGTGCTGACCGGGCCCGAACACGCGGGCGCTGCCGTCCTGCAGGTTGATCTCCATCCGTCCGCTCAGGATGAACACCCACTGCGGCGTTGTCGTGACGTGGAAGCTGCTGCGGAAGCCGACCGGGCTGTGCCGCAGCTGCAGGCCGCCGCTGGGCATCAGCGCCGACAGCATCGAACTTGGCGTGCCTTCGGGCAGCGCGATCTCGTGCTCGCCGAAGCGGGCGCGCCCGTCGGTGTCGGTGAACAAGGTGACTTGGGTGAAGGTGGTCATCGCGGCGTAGGTCAGAGCGTGGCGGTCACACCGCCATCGACGTAGAGAATGTGGCCATTCACGAAGCGCGAGGCATCGCTGGCGAGGAACACGGCCGCGCCGGCCAGGTCCTCGACGTCGCCCCAACGCCGGCTCGGCGTGCGATTGATCAACCAGCTGCTGAACGCCGGGTCGTCGACCAGCTTCTGGTTCAGCTCGGTCTTGAAATAGCCCGGCCCGATGCCGTTGACGTTGATGCCGTGCGGGCCGAGGTCGATCGCCATGCCCTTGGTCAGCATCTTCACCGCGCCCTTGCTGGCGGTGTACGGTGCAATGCCCGGCCGGCCGAGTTCGCTTTGCACCGAGCAGATGTTGATGATGCGGCCGCGCTGGCGCGGCACCATGCGCTGCGCGACCGCCTGGCCGACGTGGAACACGCTGTCGAGGTTGGTGCGCATCAGCTCGGCCCAGTCGGCCGGCACGAACTCGTGGAACGGCGCGCGCCGCTGGATGCCGGCGTTGTTGACCAGGATCTCGATCGGGCCGATCTCGGCCTCGATCGCGGCGATGCCGGCATCGACCGCGGCCCGGTCGGTCACGTCGAACGCACGCGCATGCACCGTCAGCCCCTCGGCCGCGAGTTGCGCCGCGGTCTCGCCGACCTTGACGGTGCCGCGGCCGTTGAGCACGACGCCGGCGCCGGCCTGCGCGAGCCCGCGCGCGATCGCGAGGCCGATGCCCGCGGAGGAGCCGGTGACGAGGGCGAGCCGGCCGTCGAGGCGGAAGGTCTCGGGCGTGATCATCGTTTGCGCGGTGAAGGGAACGGGAGGGCGAGCCAGGCCGCGGCCTGCTTCGCGATGTCGGCGGCGGGCAGGGTCGCGTCGAGCTGCAGCGCGCGCTCGTCGGGCTGCGGCGGCTCCAGCGTCTGCAACTGGCTGTCGAGCAGCGAGCCGGGCATGAAATGATCCGGGCGTGCCGCCAGGCGCGCCTGCAACTCCTCGCGGCTCGCGTGCAGGTGGACGAAGCCGAGCTGGCCCGCCGCGGTGCGCAGCATGTCGCGGTAGCTGCGCTTCAGCGCCGAGCACGAGACGACCAGGCCGTGCCGGCCGGCGCGCGCATCGGCGATCTGCTCCGCGATCTGCAGCAGCCAGTCGCGCCGGTCGTTGTCGGTCAACGGGATGCCGGCCGCCATGCGCTCGATGTTGCGCGGAGGGTGCAGGTCGTCGCCTTCGAGGAACTCGGCCTGCAGCTGGCGCGCCAGCAGCTTGCCGACCGTGCTCTTGCCGCAGCCGCTGACGCCCATCACGACCACCAGCGGGACAGCTGCCGTTGCCATCTCAGCCGAGGCGCTTGCCGGAGGCGGTGTCGAAGACGTGGGCCTTGTCGGCGTCGATCGCGAGGTACACGGTGTCGTCGGGCTTCGCGGCGGTGCGGCCGTGGATGACGACGACGAGCTGCACGTCGCCGACGCGCAGCAGCAGTTCGGTCTCGGCGCCGGTGGGCTCGACGACGATCACCTTGGCCGCGATGCCCTGGCCTTGCGGCGCGAGGTGCACGTCGCCGGGGCGGATGCCGTAGTGCACCGCCTGGCCGTCACGGCCGCCGATCTGCGCCGGCACCGGCCAGCGGGAGCCGGCCGCCTCGACGGCCGTGTCGCCCCCCGAGCCGCGCAAGACGCCCTCGACGACGTTCATCGACGGCGAGCCGATGAACTGCGCGACGAACAGGTTGCCCGGCCGGTCGTACAGCTCGAGCGGCGTGCCGATCTGCTCGATGATGCCGTCGTGCATCACGACGATGCGGTCGGCCATCGTCATCGCCTCGATCTGGTCGTGCGTGACGTAGACCGTGGTGGTCTTCAGGCGCTGGTGCAGCGCCTTGATCTCGGCCCGCATTGCCACGCGCAATTTCGCGTCGAGATTGGACAAGGGCTCGTCGAACAGGAACACCTTGGGGTCGCGCACGATCGCACGGCCCATTGCGACCCGCTGGCGCTGGCCGCCGGAGAGCTCGCGCGGGTGCCGGTCGAGCAGCTTGTCGAGGTTGAGGATGCGCGCGGCATCGTTCACACGCTGCGCCGTGAGCTGGGGGTCGGCATTGCGCAGGCGCAGGCTGAAGCCCATGTTCTCGCCGACCGTCATGTGCGGGTAGAGCGCGTAGCTCTGGAACACCATCGCGATGTCCCGGTCCTTCGACTCGAGGTCGTTGACGACCTTGCCGTCGATCGTGATCTCGCCGGCGGTGATCTCCTCCAGGCCGGCGAGCATGCGCAGCAGCGTGCTCTTGCCGCAGCCGGACGGGCCGACCAGCACGACGAACTCGCCGTCGACGATGTCGAACGAGATGCCGTGCAACACCTTCACCTTGTTGTCGTACGTCTTCTGGACGTTGCGGAAGCCGACTGTGGCCATGCTCAACTCTCGTTCGTGGATCGGGAATGCCCGCTCAGCTCTTCACGGCGCCGGCCGTCAGGCCGCCCACCATGTAGCGCTTGAAGGCGTAGTAGATCGCGGCCGGCGGCAGCGCATAGATCAGGCCGGTGGCCATCAGCAGCTCCCACGGCGAATCGTCGGCCGACAGGAAGTTGCCGAGCGCCACCGCGAGCGTCACGCTGGTGTCGTTCGACAGCAGCAGGAACGCGTAGAGGTATTCGTTCCAGGCCAGCAGCAGCGCGTAGGTGCCCACCGCCACCAGCGACGGCACCATCAGCGGCAGGTAGACCAGGCGGAACAGCTGCAGCGGCGAGGCGCCGTCCATGCGGGCGGCTTCATCGAGCTCGTAGGGCAGCTTGTCGGACGCCTGCTTGAGCACCCAGATGCAGTACGGCGAGGCGATGGTCACCATCGCGAGGATCAGCGCCCACTGGCTGTTCAGCAGCCCGTAGTTCCCCATGGTCTTGTACATCGGCACCGCGAGAAACGCGGCGGGGATGAAGTAGGTGAACAGCGCCAGGTTCATCACCGTGCGTCCGCCGCGCACCTTGAGCCGGCTGATCGCGAACGCGGCCGAGGTCGCGACGAACAGCGTGATCGCGGCGACCGCCACCGCGATCAGCACCGAGTTGCCGAGTTGCACCCAGAAGTGATCCAGGTAGAAGTGCTGCCGCTTGAACACCGTGACGAAGTTCTGCAGCGTCGGGTGGTCGGGCCAGAGCTTGCCCGAGGTGGCCGAATCCTTCGGCGAGATCGCGAACAGGAACAGGTGGTAGACCGGGATGATGGTCCACAGGAACAGCGGGATCCCGATCAGCAGCAGCTTGGCCTCGGTGGTGACGGCCTTCCAGGTCTTGGCGTTCATGGCGTCACCTTCACTTCGAGAGCCGCTTCATCATGAAATACACGAGCGGCAGCACCAGGGGCATCGCCACCACGATCGACGCCATCGACAGGTCGACCTGGTCCAGCCGCAGGTAGCGAATGCCGAGCGTCGCGAGCACGTGGGTCAGGTCGGCCGGGCCGCCGCCGGTCAGCAGGTAGACGCTGTTGAAGTCGCCGAGCGTCCAGATCATCGACAGGATCAGCGAGGTCACGTACAGCGTGCGCATCGACGGCCAGGTGATGAACTTGAACTTCTGCCAGTTGGTCGCGCCGTCGACCGACGCGGCCTCGTACTGTTCCTTCGGGATCGCCAGCCGGCCGGCGATCAGGATCAGGGTCCAGAACGGCAGCGACTTCCAGACGTGCATCAGCATCGCGAAGCCGAGCGCGAGCGTCGGGTCGTTGAGCCAGTTCGGGCCGTCAGCGCCGGTGAGCTTGAAGATCAGCGTGTTGATCACGCCCCACTCGGGGTTCAGCATGAAGCGAACCGACAGGATCGTCGGGATCGACGGCAGCGCCCACGGCAGGATGAAGATCAGCGACAGGATCTTGATCCACCAGCGTTCCTGCACGAAGAAGCCGGACAGGATCATCGCGATGACCATCTTCACGTTGATCGCGACGATCAGGAAGACCAGCGTGTTGATCACGCTGCGGAAGAAGATCGGGTCTTCGAACAGCTTGACGTAGCTCTGCGGGTGCCGCGCCAGCCACAGTCCGTAACCGACCGGGTAGAGCACGAAGACGAGGAACACGATCACATAGGGCAGCACCAGCATGCGGCCCCAGAACTGCCACCGATCGGGGGCGCTGCGCGGGGCCGTCGCGCCCGCCGAAAGGGTGGCATCCATGGAAGCTCAGAAGGTGAATGGAGGAAGTCGCGGGGCGAGCGCCGGGCCGCTCCCAAGCCGGCCCGCATCCCCCCGGGGGATCGGCCGGCGTTTCGCCGGACGAGGGGCTGTCATCACTGCCCGGCCACCGTCTTGATGCGGGCGATCATCTCGTCCACCGCCTTGTCGACCGGCACCTTCTCGTTCAGCACGCGGTTCGCGGCCTTGGCCCAGACGTTCTCGTTGTTCAGCACCGTGAACTTGTAGTTCTTGGTGAATTCGAACGTGACCGTGCCGGCCTTGAACTGGTTGTAGACGGACAGGCGGTGCGGGTCGGCCTTCCAGAACGGGCTTTCCTGTGCCGTCTTGGTGACCGGGAACCAGCGGCCCAGCGAACCCTCGACGTACGGCGTCAGATTCGCCTCCTCGAGCAGGAACGAGACGAACTGCTTGGCGGCCGTCTTGTTCTTGGCCTGGTTGAAGACCACGCCGGTCTTCACGGCCGCGCGGTAGACCATCTTGCTGCCGTCCGGCTTGGTCGGGAAGCCTGCGGTGCGGATCAGCTCGGTGTAGTACTTCTTCGCCGTCGCGCGCTGGGCTTCGGTGAGCGTGGCGTTGTTCATGTCGTCGAGCCACTTGGCGGCGATCGAGATGGTCGCGTTGTGCGTCATCACGGTCGTGCGGTTGTGGAAGGCGACGTTGTTGTCCGGGTCCTTCCAGCTCGTCGACGACGGCGGCGAGCAGCCCTTGGTGTAAGGCGCCGTGTAATCGGTCAGCGTGTTGATCAGGCCCTGGCGCACGCTCGGGTCGTCGACCAGCAGCTTGCCGCTGTCGTTGACCAGCTTGACGTTGTAGGCGTCCATGAACGTGAGGAACGAGTAGAACGAGTCGCTGGAGTCGACGCCGAGCGGCTGCCCGATGCCGAACGCGCGGTTGCCGCTCTTCTGGCGGTAGGCGGGCTGCACCTTGTCGCACCAGAAGCTCCAGTATTCCTTCCAGGTGGTCGGGATGTCCGACTCCTTGAAGCCCGCCTCCGCCAGCATGTCGATCCAGTACTCGATGTGCATGGTCTGCTGCTTGATCGGGAACGCGTAGTACGCGCGCTTCTTGGCCTGATCGTTGTACAGGAAGGTCGTCTCGATCGTGTTCGGCGCGAAGCGCGTGCGGATCGGGTCGATCACGCTGCTGATGTCTTCGAGCTTGCCGTCGTACGCCCACTTGGCGGTGACCTGGAAGTCGTAGACGTCGGCGTAGGCCACGTCCGGCGGGCTTCCGGAATCGAGCGCGGACACGGTCTTCGGGATCATGTCCTGGATCGGGTACTGCGACAGCTCGATCTTGATCTTCGGGTGCTTCGCCTCGAACTTCTTGATCGCCGCGAACAGCGCATCGTCTTCCGACTTGTAGAAACCCTTGACCCACCAGACGGTGAGCTTTTCCTGCGCCATCGCCGGGGCGGCGCCCAGCAGGGCGACTCCGGTGACACTTGTGGCGATGAGGCCGCCGATCCAGGTCTTGAACTTCATGCGCTCGTCTCCTCCGGCATCGCCGGCTTGGTTGCTTATGGTGTGATCGTATGACGATTGAAGGATCCGGCCCTGCGGACTTTCCCGAGGCCGGAGGACACCGTCACTGACATTCCGGCACCGGGGTCAGCACCGGCTGGCCGCTGAGCCTGGCGTCGAGGTTGTTGAACGCCAGATCGGCCATCGCCCGCCGCGTCTGCGCGGTGGCGCTGCCGATGTGCGGCGTGAGCACCACGTTGTCCATCTCGCGCAGCGCCTGCGGCACGTTCGGCTCGTTCTCGAACACGTCGAGTGCCGCGCCGGCGATCGTCCCCGCGCGCAGCGCCTCGATCAGCGCGGTTTCGTCGATCACCGAGCCGCGGGCCACGTTGACGACGCAGCCGTTCGGGCCGAGCGCGCGCAGCACGTCTGCGTCGACGAGCTTGCGCGTGGCGGCGCCGCCCGGTGTGATCAGCACCAGGAAGTCGCTCTGCGCGGCCAGCGTCGCGGCGCTCGGGTAGTAGGTCAGCGGCAGGTCGGGCTTCGCGCTGCGCGCGGTGTAGGCGATCTTCATGCCGAAGGCGGAAGCGCGGTGCGCGATCGCCTGGCCGATCCGGCCCATGCCGACGATGCCCAGGCGCGCGCCCGACATCTTGCGGCCCAGGGGCAGCGGGCCTTTCGGCCACTCGCCGGCGCGCACGAAGCGGTCGGCGCGGCCGATCTGACGCGCCCACGCAAGCATCAGCGCGATGGCGAGATCGGCCACGTCGTCGTTCAGCACGTCGGGCGTGTGGGTGACGACGACGCCCTGCGCTTTCGCGGCAGCGACGTCGATGCCGTCGTAGCCGACGCCCATCACCGAGATCACCTCGAGCGCCGGCAACTGCGCGATCAGGTCGGCGCCGACCTTCGATTCGCCACTGGCCTGGATCGCGCGGATCTTCGGTGCGACCTGGGCGAAGGCGGCCGGGTCGGTCTCGTGCAGGCGCTGATGGACGATGTACTTGGCCTGCAGCGGCTCCAGCAGGAACGGCGGCGGGTTGGCGACGGACAGGATCTCGATGTCTGGCAAGGTGGAACTCCCGGGTTTTCGACGAGGCAAGGGGCAATCGTCCTACCATATTATGTCGATCGACACGACCAGCCCATCGGGAAACCGAGCACTCATGAGCAACGATTCCAAGCCCCGGAAAAAGCCCGAAGAACTCCGCAGCCAGCAATGGTTCGGCCGCCAGGACCGCGACGGCTTCGCCTACCGCAGCTGGGTCAAGGGCAAGGGCGTGCCGCACGACCAGTTCGACGGCCGGCCGGTGATCGGCATCTGCAACACCTTCAGCGAACTCACGCCGTGCAACTCGCACTTCAGAACCTTGGCAGAGCAAGTGAAGATCGGCGTGTACGAGGCCGGCGGCTTCCCGCTCGAGTTTCCGGTGATGAGCCTCGGCGAGACGCTGCTGCGTCCGACCGCGATGCTGTACCGCAACCTCGCGTCGATGGACGTGGAGGAGAGCATCCGCGGCAACCCGATCGACGGCGTCGTGCTGCTGATGGGCTGCGACAAGACCACGCCGTCGCTGGTGATGGGCGCGGCCAGCGTCGACCTGCCGACGATCGGCGTCAGCGGCGGCCCGATGCTCAACGGCAAGTGGCGCGGCCAGGAACTGGGCTCGGGCACCGGCGTGTGGAGCATGAGCGAGCAGGTGCGCGCCGGCACGCTGAAGCTCGCCGACTTCTTCGACGCCGAGAGCTGCATGCACCGCAGCCACGGCCACTGCATGACGATGGGCACCGCCTCGACGATGGCCAGCATGGTCGAGGCGCTGGGCATCGGGCTGCCGGGCAACGCGGCGTATCCGGCGGTCGACGGCCGGCGCAACGTGCTGGCGCGCAATGCGGGCCGGCGCATCGTCGAGATGGTGCATGAAGACCTGAAGCTGTCGCAGGTCATCACCCGCGAGGCGTTCGAGAACGCGATCAAGACGCTGGCCGCGATCGGCGGCTCGACCAACGCGGTGATCCACCTGGTCGCGATGGCGCGGCGCATCGGCGTCGAGCTGACGATCGACGATTTCGACAAGCTCGCGAGCGAGCTGCCTTGCCTGGTCAACCTGCAACCGTCAGGCAAGTATCTGATGGAAGACTTCTGCTACGCCGGCGGCCTGCCGGTCGTGATGAAGGAGATCGCGCAGCACCTGCACCTCGGGCAGATCACGAGCAGCGGCAGGACCGTCGGCGAGAACATCGAGAGCGCGCAGAACTACAACACCGAGGTCATCAAGACGCTGGCCGCGCCGTTCAAGGAGAAGGCCGGCATCGCGATCCTGCGCGGCAACCTCGCGCCGCGGGGCGCGGTCATCAAGCCGAGCGCGGCGACGCCGGAGCTGATGGTGCACAAGGGCAGGGCGGTGGTGTTCGAGGACATCGAAGATTTTCACAAGCGCATCGACGACGAAGACCTCGACATCGACGAGACCTGCGTGATGGTGCTGAAGAACTGCGGCCCGAAGGGCTACCCCGGCATGGCCGAGGTCGGCAACATGCCGCTGCCGCCGAAGGTGCTGCGCAAGGGCATCACCGACATGGTCCGCATCAGCGACGGCCGCATGAGTGGCACCGCCTACGGCACCGTGGTGCTGCACACCGCCCCCGAGGCGGCGGCCGGCGGCCCGCTGGCGGTGGTCCAGAACGGCGACATCGTCGAACTCAACGTGCCGCAGCGCAAGCTGCACCTGCACATCAGCGACGAGGAACTCGCGCGCCGCCTGGCGGCCTGGGTCAAGCCCGCGCCGCCGCTGGCGAGCGGCTACTGGAAGCTGTACGTGGACACGGTGCTGCAGGCCGACCAGGGCGTGGACCTGGAGTTCCTGGTGGGCCGTCGCGGCGCGTTCGTGCCGCGCGACAACCATTGAAATTCAGCGAGAGCTTCGAGCGCCTGATGCGGCGGTGAACGCGGCGAGGCCGAAGTAGACAGCAGCGCTCAGGTAGCGCCCGACCGTGCTCGCACGCTGCGACTGCCTCAGCGCCGGCGCGGCCAGGCCGGCAGCGAGCACGTAGGCCGTGTCGGTGCACGCCGCGATCGCCACGAACGCGACGCCGAACAGCGCGCTCTGTGCGATCGCCGAGCCGGCCGGGTCGATGAACTGCGGCAGGAACGCGGCGAAGAACAGCGCGGTCTTCGGGTTCAGCAGCGAGACGAGGAAACCTTCGCGCAGGATCCGCGCCGGCGATGCCGTCGGCGCAGCCCGCGCCGTGCCGCCCGATGCCGATGATTGCAGCGCCTTGATGCCGAGCCAGCAGAGGTACGCCGCGCCGGCGTAGCGGATCACCTCGAACGCGAGCGTCGACACGGCCAGCAGCGCCGCCAGCCCGAGCGACGCCGCGAGCGCATTGCCCAGGTTGCCGAGTGCGACGCCCGCGACCGACGCCAGCCCGGCCCGCCGCCCCTGCGAGAGCGTCCGGGTGACGATGTAGAGCACGCCCGGCCCCGGCGTGGCCGCCAGCACCAGGCTGGCGAGCGCGAAGGTCGCGAGCAGCGGTGCGTTCAATCGCGGCCTCCGAGCGCCAGCCGCGCGCCGAACGCGACGAACACCGTGCCGACTGCGCGGTTCAACCACCGCGCCGTGCGCGGCCCGAGCCGCGTGCGCTGCCCGACCGCCGCCGAGAAGAATGCCAACCCGTGCGACCAGATCATGCTGTTGACGTTGAACACGCAACCCAGCGCGATGAACGCCAGCGCCTTGGTCTGGGAGGCAGGGTCGATGAACTGCGGCACGAACGCGAGGAAGAACAGCGCGACCTTCGGGTTCAGCACGTTGGTGAGGAAGCCCTGCGCGAAGATCTTCCGGTAGGGCAGCGGCGCGGCCTGGCATTCGGCCGTGGTCTGACGCGCGCTGTGGGTCCACCACATCCTCACGCCCACGTAGACGAGGTAGGCGGCGCCGACCCACTTGACGACCGTGAACGCATGCGCCGAGGTCGCGAGCAGCGCCGACATCCCGAGCGCCGCCGCCAGCACGTGCACGAAGGTGCCGCTGCCGATGCCGAGCGCGGCCGCCGAGCCGGCGCGCCATCCCTGCGTCGCGCTGCGCGTGACGACCAGCATCGTGTCCGGCCCCGGCACGATGTTGAGCAGCAGGCCGGAGACGATGAACAGCGTGAGATCGTGGATGCCGAACATGGGGGCAGGGTCGTGAAGTGAGTGAGGCGTGTCGTCAGGTCAGGCCTGCGCGCACTTCCTGACAGTGTCGAACGTGCGTGTCGTGATCGCGTTGCCGAAGCTGCGTTCGAGCAGGCTCATGAACACCGGCCCCTTGTCGTTGGGCAGGTAGGCCGAGAAGACCTCGCCGCCACAGACCTTCAGGATGCGCGCGCCGTCGCGCTCCGGCGGCAGCGCAAATGGGGCGTCCACGGGTTGCCGCAGGAACGTGACGATCCGCTTGTGCGAAGGCCCGAGGTCGAACGCCGCGAACGGATCGGACGCGATCAACTGCTGCAGCGCCAGCACCGGCCGCACGATCGTGTCGAAGCTGCGACCGAGGCCCGCGCGCATCGCCGCCTCGGCCCGCCGCTGCAATTGATCGATGGCCGCGGCGCGCGCGTCGAACACGACATTGCCGCTCGACAGCAGCGTCCGCACGTTCGCGAACCCGCCGGTCTCGAACGCCTGCTTCAACTCCGGCATGCGGGCGTTCGTCGGGCTCACGCCGCGGAGGAAGGCGACATAACGGGGCATGGCGGTAAGGATATCGCGCGCTAAAGATGGACGATGGCCTGAGATCTATACTGTACAAACATACAGTTATCTCATGTCCGACCTGCCCGCCTACGCGGAGCTCCACTGCCGCAGCAACTTCAGCTTCCTGACCGGGGCATCGCACCCGGCCGAACTGGTGGAGCGCGCCCACGCGCTGGGCTATGCGGCGCTGGCGATCACCGACGAGTGCTCGCTGTCGGGCGTGGTGCGGGCGCATGTCGCGGCGCGCGAGACCGGCCTGCCGCTGATCATCGGTGCCGAGATGCGGCTCACGCTGCCGCCGCCGGCCGGTGCGCCGCGCCACGCCGCGCCGGTGCCGCATGCGCGGCTGGTGGTGCTGGCGCAGACGCGGCGCGGCTACGGCAACCTCTCGCACTGGATCACCGTGGCGCGGCGGCGCGCGCCCAAGGGCGAGTACCAGGCGCACCCCGGTGACCTCGAAGGGCTGGTGCCCAACGCGGCCACGCTCGCCGGCCTGCCCGATTGCCTGGTGCTGCTGGTGCCCGACGCCGACCAGCCGCACGACGAGGTGCTCGCGCACGCGGTCTGGCTCGAGCAGTGGTTCCAGGACCGCGCCGCGATCGCGCTCGAACTGCTGCGCCGTCCCGGCGACGCCGCGCTGCGCGCCGTGGTGCGGCGCGTCGCCACCTTCACCGGGTTGCCGATCGTCGCGGCCGGCGACGTGCTGATGCACCTGCGCTCGCGCAAGCCGCTGCAGGACGCGCTGACCGCCACGCGCCTGGGCGCGCCGATCGCCGCGTGCGGGCTGCGGCTGCAGCCGAACGCCGAGCAGCACCTGCGTTCGCGCGGCCGGCTGGCGGCCCTGTACGAGCCGGCGTGGTTGCAGAACAGCGTCGCGTGGGCGGCGCGCTGCCGTTTCTCGCTCGACGAGCTGAGCTACGAGTACCCGCAGGAGATCGTGCCGCCCGGCGCCACGCCGAGCAGCCACCTGCGCGCGCTCACCTACGCCGGTGCGCCCAAGCGCTTCCCGGGCGGGCTGCCCGAGCACTACCGGCTGCAGATCGAGGAAGAACTGGCGCTCATCAAGCAGTGCGACTTCGAACGCTTCTTCCTCACCGTGGCCGACATCGTCCATTGGGCGCGCGGCGAAAAGATCCTGTGCCAGGGCCGCGGCAGCGCCGCGAATTCGCTGGTCTGCTACTGCCTCGGCATCACCGAGGTCGATCCGCGCCGCGCCAGCATGCTGTTCGGCCGCTTCATCAGCATCGAGCGCAACGAGCCGCCGGACATCGACGTCGACTTCGAGCACGAGCGCCGCGAGGAGGTGATCCAGTACATCTACGGCAAGTACGGCCGCCACCGCGCCGCGCTAACCGCGGTCGTGATCCGCTATCGCCCGCGCTCGGCACTGCGCGACATGGGCCGTGCGCTCGGCATCGACCTGCAGCGCATCGAGGCGGTCGCCAAGGGCCACAAGTGGTTCGACGGTCGCTCCATCGCGACCGACCGGCTGCGCGAGAACGGCTTCGATCCCGAGTCGCCGATCGTGCAGCGCTGGATGGAACTGACCGCGCAGGTGATCGAGTTCCCGCGCCACCTGAGCCAGCACCCGGGCGGCTTCGTGATCTCGAAAGGGCTGCTGTCGCAGCTGGTGCCGGTCGAGCAGGCCGCGATGCCCGACCGCAGCGTGATCCAGTGGGAGAAGGACGATCTCGAGGAGCTGCGCCTGCTCAAGGTCGACATCCTCGCGCTGGGCATGCTCACCGCGCTGCGGCGCACGCTCGGCTTCCTCAGCGAGAAGGCTGGCCGCCCGCTGGAAGTGCAGGACATTGCCGACGACGACCGCGAGACTTACGAGATGATCTGCCGCGCCGACACGGTCGGCGTGTTCCAGATCGAGAGCCGGGCGCAGATGAGCATGCTGCCGCGGCTGCGGCCGAGTTGCTACTACGACCTGGTCGTCGAGGTCGCGATCGTGCGGCCCGGGCCGATCCAGGGCGGCATGGTGCATCCGTACCTGAAGAACCGGGCGTTGAAGGACGAGGAGATCGAGTACCCGCGTGCGCTCGAGCCCGCGCTGAAGCGCACGAAAGGCGTGCCGATCTTCCAGGAGCAGGTGATGCAGATCGCGATGATCGCCGCCGACTTCACGCCCGGCGAGGCCGATGCGCTGCGCCGTTCGATGGCGGCCTGGAAGCGTCGCGGCGGCCTTGGCCACTACCACCAGCAACTCGTCGGCCGCATGGTCGACAAGGGCTACGACGCCGACTTCGCCGAGCGCATCTTCAAGCAGATCGAGGGCTTCGGCGAGTACGGCTTCCCCGAGAGCCACGCCGCCGGCTTCGCGCTGCTGGCCTACGTCAGCAGCTGGCTCAAGTGCCACCACCCCGACGCCTTCCTCGCCGCGCTGCTCAACAGCCAGCCGATGGGCTTCTACGCGCCGGCGCAGCTGGTGCGCGATGCGCGCTCGCACGGCGTCGAGGTGCGACCGGTCGACGTGACGATCAGCGGCTGCGAGAGCAGCCTCGAGGCCGCGCCCGGCACGGTGGCGACGGTGACCAGTGAGGCGGGCCCGCTGCCGCTGCAGCGCCTGCCGCGCCACCCGGTGCGGCTCGGCCTCGACCGCATCGCCGGGTTGGCCGCGGAGGCCGCCGAGCGCATCGTCGCGGCGCGTGCGCAGGCGCCGTTCCTCGACGCCGAAGACCTGGCCCGCCGCGCATCGCTGAACGCCCACGACCTGCAATGCCTGGCGCAGGCCGATGCGCTGCGCACGCTCAGCGGCCACCGCCACGAGGCCGCCTGGTCGGTCGCCGGCATCGACACCCGGCCGACCGCACTGCTGCGCGACAGCCGCCTCCAGGAGGCGGCGCTGCGGCTGCCGGCACCGGCCGAATCCGAGGAGACGCTGGCCGACTACCGCGCCCTCGGCCTGACGCTGAACCGCCACCCGGTTGCGCTGCTGCGCGAGACGCTGGCGCGCTTCCGCGTGCAGCCGGCCGTCGTGCTGCGCGAGTACCCGAACGGCCGGCTGGCGCGCGCCAGCGGGCTGGTCACGCACCGTCAGCGGCCCGAGACCGCGAAGGGCACGATGTTCGTGACGATCGAGGACGACACCGGCACCGTCAATGCGATCGTCTGGCCGTCGGTGGTCGAGTCGCAGCGCCAGCCGCTGCTCGCCGCGCGGCTGCTGACGCTGTACGGCCGCTGGCAGCGCCAGGAAGGGCCGGAGGGCGACCGCGACGGCGCGGTGATGCACCTGGTCGTGATGAAGGCCATCGACCACTCCGAGTTGCTGCAAGGCCTGGCGACGCGCAGCCGCGACTTCCATTGAGGATGGAACCCCCCGGCTGCGGGTACGCAGCCACCCCCGCGGGGATCCGCCCCTGGCTTGGGGCGGGGCGCCCGCGGCGGCCTCGCGATAATCGTCGCCATGCTGTTCCTGCTCTCCCCCGCCAAGTCGCTCGACTACGACACGCCGACGCCCAAGGCCGTCGCGAAGCTCGCCACCGAGCCAATGTTCATCGACCGCTCGGCCGAACTCATCGCGCTGATGCGACAACGCGATGCGGTCGACGTCGCCGAGCTGATGGACCTGTCCGACGCGCTCGCCGAGCTGAACGTCGCCCGCTACGCCGCGTGGTCGCCGCGCTTCACCGCGTCCAACAGCAAACCCGCCGTGCTCGCCTTCGACGGCGATGTGTACGGTGGCCTGCAGGCCAAGGACATGACGCTCGCCGACCTGCGCTGGGCGCAGAAGCATGTCGCGATCCTCAGCGGGCTGCACGGCCTGCTGCGCCCGCTCGACCGGCTGCAGCCCTACCGCCTCGAGATGGGCACGCGGCTGCCGAACCGCCACGGCGCCGACCTCTACGCATACTGGGGCGACACGATCGCCGAGCAGCTGAACGAGCGCCTGGCGGACGCGAAGGCGCCGGTCGTCGTCAACCTCGCCTCGCACGAATACTTCCATGCCGTGCGCACGAAGGTGCTGGCGGCGCGCGTCGTCGAGTGCGTGTTCGAGGACTGGAAGAACGGCGAGTACAAGATCATCAGCTTCTTCGCCAAGCGGGCCCGCGGGTTGATGGCCCGGCATGCGATCCAGCACCGGATCGGCAGCGTCGCCGGGTTGAAGACCTTCGACGCCGACGGTTACCGCTTCGCCGCCGGTGCGTCGGAGCGCGACCGCCTGGTGTTCCGCCGCCGGGTCGACTGAGCCGCGCGGCTGCTGCAGAATCATCGGCATGAGCGAACAGCAGCCCATGACGCCCGAGCTGAGGGCCTGGATCATCGAGCAGGCAACCGCCGGACACAAGCCGGAGGTGGTGCTCGAATCGATGCTGGCCAGCGGCTGGAACGAGGACTCCGCGATCGCGGCCCTCGAGCAGGTGCTGACCGGCTACCTCGACGACCGCGTCAAGCAGACGGTCCTGCCGCCCGCGGTGCCGGTGCCCGAACCGTTGCCGAACGGCCCGCGCACGACACTCCGCGCCCATGACCGCGACGTGCAGGTGCTGATGACGATGCACACGCCGCGCGTGATCGTCTTCGGTGGCCTGCTGTCGGACGACGAGTGCGACCAGATGATCGCGCTGGCGCGGACCCGGCTCGCGCGCTCCGAGACCGTGCAGACCGAGACCGGTGCCAGCGAGGTCAATGACGCGCGCACCAGCCAGGGCATGTTCTTCGAGCGTGGCGAGCACCCGGTCGTCGCCCGGATCGAGGCGCGGATGGCTGCGCTGATGGGCTGGCCGCTCGAGAACGGCGAGGGGCTGCAGGTGCTGCGTTACGGGCCTGGCGCCGAGTACAAGCCGCACTACGACTACTTCGACCCGGCGCATTCCGGCACGCCGAGCATCCTGAAGCGCGGCGGGCAGCGGGTCGCGTCGCTGGTCTGCTACCTGAACACGCCGACGCAGGGCGGCGCCACCACCTTTCCCGACGTGCAGCTCGACGTGTCGCCCGTACGCGGCAACGCGGTCTTCTTCAGCTACGACCGCGCGCACCCGGCGACCCGCTCGCTGCACGGCGGCGCGCCGGTCATCGAGGGCGAGAAGTGGGTCGCGACCAAGTGGGTGCGCGAGGGACGATTCGTTTGAACGCCGGTGCGCCGGCCGAGGCCGATCTGCCGCTGGCCGGCATCCGCGTCATCGACCTGACCCGGCTGCTGCCCGGCCCGCTCGCCACCCGCCACCTCGCCGAGATGGGCGCGCAGGTGTTGAAGATCGAGGGACCGGCCGGGCAGGGCCAGGACGACGGCACCCGCACGATGAGCCAGACGCCGGCCGAGCGCGCCGCCGGCGAGCCGGCGCTGAGCTTCCGCGAGTTGAACCGCGGCAAGGAACTGTCCCGGCTCGACCTGCGAGCGCCCGGGGGTGCGGCCGCGCTGATCGACCTCGTCCGCAGCGCCGACGTGCTGGTCGAGGGCTTTCGCCCCGGCGTGATGGACAAGCTCGGCCTGGGCTGGGCCGTGCTGCGCGCCGCCAACCCGAGGCTGGTGATGTGCGCGATCAGCGGCTACGGCCAGCGCAGCGCCTGGGCGCATCGCGCCGGGCACGACATCAACTACATCGCGATGGCCGGCGTGCTCGGCCAGATCGCCACGACCGAAGGCGGCGAGCTGGCGGTGCCGAACTTCCAGATCGGGGACCTGATGGGCGGCACGCAGGCCGCGGTCACCGGCATCCTGGCCGGGCTGCTCGGGGCGCAACGCAGCGGGCGCGGGCGCTTCGTCGACGTGTCGATGGCGCACGAGGTGCTGCGCCACCACGTGCTGGCCACGTTCACGCTGCAATCCACCGGCCGTGAGCCGGCGCCGGGGCGCGATCTGCTGTCGGGCGGTGCGCCGTGCTACGGCGTCTACCGCACCGCCGACGGGCGGCATCTGGCGGTGGGCGCGCTGGAGCCCAAGTTCTGGCAGGCGCTGTGCGAGGCGGTCGGCCGGCCGGAATGGGCCGCGCAGCACTGGTCGCGCGGGCTCGCGGTCGGCTCATCGGCGTCGATGGCACTGCGGGCCGAGCTCGCGGCGCTGTTCGCCACGCAAGCGCTGGCGCACTGGGTTGCCGTGTTCGAGACGGCGGACGCCTGCGTGACGCCGGTGCTGACCGTCGCCGAATCGCTTGCGCACCCGATATTTCGTTGACGGCGGTGTCAACCGGCCCGCGGCAGGCCACGTTGTGACTCCCGAGCACTTGCGCTCTCATTCCTGCCAGGAACCACATCATGAAGAAACTCGCCGCTGTTCTGATCGCCTCCGCCTTCTCGATGGGCGCTTTCGCCCAAGCCGCCGCTCCGGCCACGCCGGCTGCTCCGGCCGCCGCTGCCACCCCGGCCGCGCCCGCCGCCAAGGACGTCAAGAAGGACGCTCCGGTCAAGAAGGCCCACGCCAAGAAGCACGCCAAGAAGAAGGCTGCTGCCAAGCCGGCCGCCTGAGCGACCTCGCGCCATGAACAAACCCCGCTCCGGCGGGGTTCTTTTCATTTTGGCGCCGTGACGTTCGCTCCCTGATCAGGCCCGCAGGCGGGTGTCCGCGTGCTCCGAGCCGAACGGCCGGCTCAGTTCGATCCGGCGCCACTTGCGCTGTTCCCAGGTCTGCGGGCCCTGCACCGGCCAGCGCTCGATGAGGGCGGCCAGGTCGGCGCGAGGCACCCGCATGAAGACCGGGTGCGTCAGGCCGAGGAACCAGCGCCCGCGGCGCAGTCGCAGCGGCAGCGGCGCGCGCGATTCATTGATCCAGTAGACGCAGCCCTTGTCGGCCCAGAACGCCTGACGCTCGAAGTTGACGCGGCCCGCAAAGCCGGTGTCGGCCGGGAAGATCAGGCAGGCGTCGCCGATCTCGACGACCGCCTGCACCAGGTCGCCGGGAGAATCGCCCGAGGCGCGATGCACGAGCAGCACCCGGTCGATGTCCGGCGCATGCAGGCGATCGACCTCGGTGTCGTTGCGGTAGACGACGATGTCCTGGCCCTGCCAGGCGGTTCGCCATGATGACTTCATGTGTCACTTTCCTCCTCGCTCGACCCTAACGCGCGCGCGCACGCCTGCCTGTCAGCAGACGATTCAAGGTGCAAGTGGACGTGAAAAAAAGTCAGCCGGGCAGATTGCGGATTTCGATCGGCTCGATCGCATCGGCCGGCGTGAAGCCGAACACCCTGCCATAGAAATACAGCTCGGCTTCCAGCACTCGCCGGATCGTCGAAGCGCGGCGGAAACCGTGCTGTTCGCCCTCGAACAGCAGGTAGGCGACCGGCAGGCCCTTGGCCGCGACCGCGTCGTACATCGCCTGGGCCTGCGATGGCGGCACCGCCTTGTCCTCCGCCCCCTGGAACAGGATCATCGGGCTCGAAAGCTGGGCGGTGTGGTGCACCGGCGAGCGCGCGCGGTACAGCGCGCGCTGGGCCGGGTAGGGGCCGATCAGGCGATCGAGGTAACGGGATTCGAACTTGTGCGTGTCGGTGGCGAGCATCTCGAGATCGCCGATCCCGTAGTGGCTTGCGCCGGCCTTGAAAAAATGGCGGAAGGTCAGTGCGCTCAGCGTCGTGTAGCCGCCGGCGCTGCCGCCGCGGATCGCGATGCGGTCGGCGTCCACGTCGCCGCGGGCGATCAGGAAGCGCGCCGCATGGATGGCGTCGTCGACATCGACGACGCCCCATTGCCCGTCGAGCCGCGCGCGGTAGGCACGGCCGTAGCCGCTGCTGCCGCCGTAGTTCACGTCGACCACCGCGAAGCCGCGGCTGGTCCAGAACTGGATCGACCATTTGAAGCCGGCGTCGGTCGTGCCGGTCGGGCCGCCATGCGTGATCACGATCAGCGGCGGGCGCTCACCGTCGGGGCCGCGGGCGTCGCGGTTCGTCGGTGCGTAGAAGAAGGCGTGAGCGTCGAGCCCGCCCTCGGTCGGGAAGGTGATCGGCTCGGCCAGCGACAGGAAGTCCCCCTGCGCGTCTGCCGCGCTGGAACTGCGCAGCACCTCGTGAGCGCCGCTTCGCAGGTCCAGGCGCACCACCGCGCTCGCCTGCGTCGGCGTGGCGCCGACGAAGGCCGCGAAGTCCGCGCCGACGCGCAGCGACTCGATCGTGCAGAACGGCGTCGCGAGCCACTCGAACGCGCCGGTCTCCGGATCGAGCGTCGCGAGCCGCGTCACGCCTTGTTGGCTGACCGCGCAGACGATGCGCCCCGCCGCGTCGAAGCCGTAGCGGCTCATGCCGAACGCCCACTGCGGCTCGCCGAACTCGGCGGCCATCGGATGCAGCGGCTGCGTTGCACCGTCGCGCAGTCGGTACAGGTTCCACCAGCCGCTGCGGTCGCTGACGAAATGCAGTTCGCCGCGCGGCGACCATTGCGGCTGGAAGATCGACTCCTGCGCACCGCCGGCGATGCGACGCGGCGTACCGAGCGAGCCGTCCGCCGCCACGTCGGCGAGCCAGAGTTCGCAGCCGTCCCAGGGCATGTTCGGGTGGTCCCAGGCGAGCCACGCCAGCTGGCGCTCGTCGGGGCTGAGGGCGGGGCTGGCGAGGAAGTCGTGGCCTTGCACAAGGACGCGGGCCGCGCCGGTGTCGAGGGAGATCGACACGATCGTCGCGACGGCGTCTGTCGATCCGCCCCGGTGGTCTTCGCGAACCGCAAGAAGCCGGTTGCGGGCGGCATCGAAAATCAAGTCGGCGTAGCGTCGATCCGCATCGTGCGTCAACTGGCGCACAGCGCCGGTGCTTTCAATGTGGTAGAGCTGCTGATCGTCGTAGTGCGCAAACACCGCGTCGCCGTTCGGCATGAGCGCGAATCCGCCGCCACCGTATTCGTGCGCTCGGGAGCGCACGTTGAAGGGCGGTGGGTTCAAGTCGACCATCGAGCCGTCCGCCGTGCGGCTCACTCGCACGATGCGTCCCTGTTCCTGCGGCCGACCCTCGCCCCAAACGATCTCGTCACCCCGCAAAGAGATCTGGCCGAGCCGCAGCGTCGCCCCCGCGATCAGCTCGGCGGTGACAGGGGAGGGCCAGCTGCCGAACGGCACGGGCGTCTTGGGAGGGTGGGTCATGGTGTTGGCTTTGCACGCGCCTGCTCGCGCCGCATGAATAGGTACAGGCTCTCGACCTTCTCGCGCGCCCACGGCGTCTTGCGCAGGAACTTCAGGCTCGACTTGATGCTCGGGTCGGTGTTGAAGCTGTTGATATGGATCCGCGCGCCGAGCTCGTCCCAGCCGAAGTGGGCGACGAGCTCGGTCAACATGGTTTCGAGCGTGATCCCATGCAGCGGGTTGCGCGCTTGCTTGACGGCGGGTGTCGCCGCGGGCGCGTCGTCAGCGCTGTCCATCAGTCCGCCAGCAAGTGGCGCGCGTGGTGCGCCAGGTGGTCGGCCATGAACGTGGCAATGAAGTAGTAGCCGTGGTCATAGCCCTCGTGGCGGCGCAGCGTGAGCGGCTGACCGGCCGCGGCGCACGCGGCTTCGAACAGGTGCGGGTGCAGTTGCTCGGCGAGGAACTTGTCCGCCAGCCCCTGGTCGATCAGCAGCGGCGGGACGCGGGCCCTCGCCTTCACAAGTTCGGTCGCATCGTGGCGCGCCCAGGCCGCCCGGTCGTCGCCAAGGTAGCCGGTGAAGGCCTTCACGCCCCACGGGCACTGCATCGGCGCGGCGATCGGGGCGAACGCCGAGACGCTCTGGTACAGGCCCGGGTTGTTCATTGCCAGCGTCAGTGCGCCGTGTCCGCCCATCGAGTGGCCGAACAGGCCGACGCGGTCCTCGCGCGCCGGGAAGTGCGCGAGCACCAGGCGCCGCAGCTCGCGCGTCACGTAGCTGCCCATGCGCCAGTTCGTGCGCCAGGGCGCCTCGGTCGCGTCGAGGTAGAACCCGGCGGCAGTGCCGAAGTCCCACGCCGCGTCGGCGCCGTCGACGCCGGTGTCGCGCGGGCTGGTGTCGGGCGTGACCAGCATCAGCCCGTGTTCGGCCGCATGGCGCTGCGCGCCCGCCTTGATCGCGAAGGTCTCTTCGGAACAGGTCAAGCCGGCCAGGTAGAACAGCACCGGCACCGGCCCGGTCCGGGCCTGCGGCGGCACGAACACGCCGAACTTCATCGGCGTGCCGGTCTCTTCCGACTGGTGCCGGTAGAAGCCCTGCACGCCGCCGAAGCAGGCGTGCTCGCTGAGCGTGACGATCGTGCGTTCGCCCTGCATGTCAGTACAGCACCACCGAGCGGATCGACTCGCCGCTCTTCATCAGGTCGAAGCCCTGGTTGATGTCCTCGAGCTTGAGTCGGTGCGTGATCAGGTCGTCGATGTTGATCTTGCCGTCCATGTACCAGTCGACGATCTTCGGCACGTCGGTGCGACCGCGCGCGCCGCCGAAGGCCGAGCCTTCCCACTTGCGGCCGGTGACGAGCTGGAACGGCCGCGTGCTGATCTCGGCGCCGGCCTCGGCCACGCCGATGATGATCGAGCGGCCCCAGCCCTTGTGCGTGCATTCCAGCGCCTGGCGCATCAGCTTGGTGTTGCCGACGCACTCGAAGCTGTAGTCGGCGCCGCCGTCGGTCAGCTGCACGATCGCATCGACGACGTTCTCGGTCGTCTTGGGGTTGATGAAGTGCGTCATGCCGAACTGCCGCGCCATCGCCTCGCGCTCGGGGTTGAGGTCGACGCCGATGATCTTGTCGGCGCCGACCATCTTGGCGCCCTGGATCACGTTCAACCCGATGCCGCCCAGGCCGAACACGACCACGTTCGCACCCGCCTCGACCTTCGCGGTGAACAGCACCGCGCCGACGCCGGTCGTGACGCCGCAGCCGATGTAGCAGATCGTGTCGAACGGCGCGTCGCTGCGCACCTTCGCGACCGCGATCTCGGGCACGACGATGTAGTTGCTGAACGTGCTCGTGCCCATGTAGTGCAGGATGGGCTTGCCGTCGAGGCTGAAGCGCGAGGTCGCATCCGGCATCAGCCCCTTGCCCTGCGTGCCGCGGATCAGCTGGCACAGGTTGGTCTTGCGCGAGAGGCAGAACTTGCACTGCCGGCATTCGGGGGTGTAGAGCGGGATGACGTGGTCGTCCTTGCGCAGACTCGTGACGCCCGGGCCCACGTCGACCACGATGCCCGCACCCTCGTGCCCGAGGATCGCCGGGAACAGGCCCTCGGGGTCGGCGCCGGACAGCGTGTAGTAATCGGTGTGGCAGATGCCGGTCGCCTTGACCTCGATCAGCACCTCGCCGGCGCGCGGGCCTTCGAGGTCGACGGTCTCGATCGTGAGCGGGGCGCCGGCCTTCCAGGCGACTGCGGCTTTGGTCTTCATGCGGGTGGTTCCTGACGGCTTGAGTTGCCGCCATTCTCACCCGAAGCGGCGGATCGAGCCCCGCGCCGCTCGGCCCGTCAGCCGCTTGCCTTGATCAGGTCCGCGGCCTTCTCGGCGATCGCGATCACCGGCGCGTTCGTGTTGCCGCCGACGATGCTCGGCATGATCGACGCGTCGACCACGCGCAGGCCCTGCACGCCGCGCACGCGCAGCTGCGCGTCGACCACGTCGCGCTCGCCGGCGCCCATGCGGCAGGTGCCGACCGGATGGTAGATCGTGTCGGCATGGCCGCGGATGAACTCCTCGATCTGCGCGTCGGTCTGCGCCACCGCGGAAGCCGGCAATTCGCGGCCGCGGTAGCCCGCCAGGGCCGGCTGGCCGAGGATGGCGCGCATCAGCCTGAACCCGCGCACCATCTTCACCAGGTCGTCGCGCTCGCCGAGGAAGTTCGGGTCGATCAGCGGGGCGGCGAACGGGTCGCTGCTGGCGAGCGTCAGCGCGCCGCGGCTCTTCGGCCGCAGCAGGCACACGTGGCAGGAGTAGCCGTGGCCGAAGCTCGGCTTGCGGCCGTGGTCGATCAGCTTGCCGATCACGAAGTGCAGCTGCAGGTCGGGCAACGGCTCGTCGGGGTGGCTCTTGATGAAGCCGCCGGCCTCGGCGAAGTTGGTCGTCAGCATGCCGGTGCGCGCGCGTCGCCACTCGAAGATGCCGCGCAGCGCGTTGACGGCCCCCGGCAGCGACAGGCCGAACAGCTCGGACAGGCCCGGCGTGTCGACCACCTGGACCACGTCGACGTGGTCGTGCAGGTTCGCGCCGACACCGGGCGCGTCGTGCACGACGGCGATGCCGTGCTTCTGCAATTGCGCGCCCGGGCCGATGCCCGACAGCATCAGCAGCTGCGGCGATTGGAGCGCGCCGGCGCTGAGCAGCACCTCGCGTCTGGCCTTCAGCTGCTGCAACGCGCCGTCGACGCGGACCTCCACGCCCACCGCGCGCTCGCCTTCCATCAGCACGCGCGTGGTGTGCGCGCCCGTCATCACCGTCAGGTTCCTGCGGCCGAGGTTCGGCGTCAGGTACGACTTGGCGACGCTGCCGCGCTCGCCGTTCTGCTGCGTGACCTGGTACAGGCCGACGCCTTCCGGGGTCGGGCCGTTGAAGTCGGTGTTGCGCGGGTAACCGGCTTGCGCCGCCGCGTCGACGAAGACCGGGCCGAAGCGGTTCGGGCTGCGCAGGTCCATCACGTTCAGCGGGCCGCCGGTGCCGTGCCACGCGTCGGCGCCGCGCTCGTTGTGCTCGGACTTCTTGAAATAAGGCAGCAGGTCGTCGAAGCCCCAGCCGGCGTTGCCGTCGGCGGCCCAGCGATCGTAGTCCTCGCGCGGGCCGCGCACGTAGCACATCGCGTTGATCGAGCTCGATCCGCCCAGCACCTTGCCGCGCGGCTGATAGCCGCGACGGCCGTTCAGGCCGGGTTGCGGCACGGTCTGGAAGGCCCAGTTCGCCTGGGTCGTCTGCGCCAGCACGGCCAGGCCGGCAGGGCAGTGGATCAGCACGCTCTTGTCCGCCGGGCCCGCCTCGACGAGGCAGACGCTGACAGCCGGGTCCTCGGTCAGGCGCGCCGCCAGGACGCAGCCGGCCGAGCCGCCGCCGATCACGATGTAGTCGAACATGCAGTCTCCGAATAGGGGTGCCCGGGGTGCGCGCGGCGGGCGTGCGTCGGTGCGGGCGGATCATATCGGCGCATCGACGCGCGACTTAGGGCCCGCTGCCTAGGTTGTCGGCACCGGGTGCCCTGCATCCGGCAGGGGCGATACGACGTAAGGTCCGTGGCGCGCCGGCTTCTGGCAACATCGCGCGATTCGCGTGGCAGCACGCCAAAGGGGATGTGGATGAACAAGTTCATGTGGGCCGCCGCAGCGCTGGCCACCGGCCTGGCGATGACGCCCGTGGCGCAGGCCGCGCTCGACATCGGCGAGAAGGCACCCGACTTCACCGCGCCGGCTGCGCTCGCCGGCCAGAAGTACGACTTCTCGCTGAGCCAGTCGCTCGCCAAGGGCCCGGTGGTGCTGTACTTCTTCCCGGCGGCATTCACCGCCGGCTGCTCGGCCGAGGCGCACGAATTCGCCGAGGCGACCGACAAGTTCGCGGCCCTCGGCGCCACGGTGATCGGCGTGTCGACCGACGACATCGAGACCCAGGTGAAGTTCTCGACGCAGGCCTGCCAGGGCAAGTTCGCGGTCGCTTCGGATGCGAACAAGACCGTGATCAAGTCGTACGACGCCGCGATGATGATCATGCCGGACTACGCGAACCGTGTGTCCTATGTCATCACGCCGGACCGCTCGATCATCTACAGCTACCAGAGCCTGAACCCGGCCAAGCACGTGACCAACACGCTGGCCGCGCTGCGCGACTGGGAGAAGAAGACGCAGAAGAAGTAGCGCGTCGGTCGACGTGCGTCAGCTGCCGCGCCGCGGCAGCGTCACGTCGATCTGCAGCCCGGGATGGGCGTTGCGCAGCGACATCGAACCGCCATGGGCCTGCGCGACCAGGCGGCACAGGTACAGCCCCAGCCCGACGCCGCCGGTCGCGCGGCGCCGGGCACTGTCGGGCCGGTAGAAGGCCTGCGCGAGCAGCGGCAGCTGCGCCTCGTCGACGCCGGGGCCGTGGTCACGCACCTGCAGCGTGACCGAGTCCGAATCGAACGCGGTCGTCACGACGGGCGGCAGCGCGTCGCCGGCGCTGTGGCGCAGTGCGTTGTCGAGCAGGTTGCGCAGCAGCAGGCGGATGCGCGTGGCGTCGACGGCCAGCGCCGGCAAGTCGGCGGCCAAGGCGAGCCTCGGCGCACGATCGGCGAAGGACTGCGCCACCACCTCGCGCACCAGCGCGTTCAGGTCGGCCGGTTCGGTGCGCAGCGCGGCATGGCCGGCGGTCAGGCGTTCGCTCTCGAGCAGGTCGGTGATCAGGTCGCGCATCTCGCCCAGGTCGCGCAGCAGCGCATCGCGAGCGGCGCCCTCGTCGACCAGCTCGGCGTTCAGGCGGGCGCGGGTCAGCGGCGAGCGCAGTTCGTGGCTGATCGCGAGCAGCAGCTCGCGCTTCGCATCGAGCAGGCCGTGCAGGCCGTCGGCCATGCCGTTGACCTGCCGGGCGAGCTCGCCGAGTTCGTCCGGCGTACGCGCCGGGATCGGCTGCGAGAAGTCGCCGGCGCCGTAGCGGATCGCGCCGGCGCGGATGTCGGCCAGTGGTCGCAGCAACGTCCGCACCCAGAGGTAGGCCACGGCCACCAGCACCAGCATCGCGAGCAGCGTGGCCCAGCCGATCAGGCGCGCGCGGTCCTCCGGCGCATCGTCGCGCGGCAGGCTGGCCAGACCGAAGAGGATGCGGTGGCCGTCGGCCAACTCGCGCACCGGGCGCCAGGGGCTCGGCGGATGGTCGGCGTCGTGGCGGTGGCGGTCGCGGCGGGCGTCGTCGATCTCCCCAGGCCGTGAAGTCCAGTTCACGACCGGCCCTTCGATGCGAATGCGTAGCGGCAGCCGGCGCGCGATCGCTTCCGCCTTCGCGACATCCGGCGGCGTGCCGATCTCGGCGGCGAGCCGGTCGACGTAGTCGGCGATCAGCGGCCGCGCCAGCTCCTGCCAGCCCGAGCGCATCACTGCCTGCATGCCGCCCATGAAGATCAGCGTCATCGCCAGCGCGAGCAGCAGGAACAGCAGCGTCAGCCGCGCGCGCAGCGAGTGGCGCAGGCGCCGCCAGGCGCGGGCCGCGCCGTTCACGCGCGCGCCCCGGCGAACGTGTAGCCGGCGTTGCGCAGCGTCTTGATCGGGTCCAGAGGCTCGAGCTTGCGACGCAGCCGGCTGATCAGGATGTCGACCGCACGGGTGTGCAGGTCGGCGTCGGTGCCGCGCAGCCGGTTCAGGATCTCGTCTCGGTTGAACACCTTGTTCGGCTCGCTCGCGAGCAGCACCAGCAGGTCGAACTCGGTGCCGGTCAGCTCGACCGGCCGACCACCGCACTCGACCTGGCGCCGCTCGAGGTCGATCTGCAGGCCGTCGAACGCGAGGCGCTTCAGGTTCGCCCCGACCGGCGCGCGGGCGCGGCGCAGCACGGTCTGCAGGCGTGCCAGCAATTCGCGCGGTTCGAACGGCTTCGGCAGATAGTCGTCGGCGCCGATCTCCAGGCCGACGACCCGGTCCATCACGTCGCCGCGGGCGGTGAGCATGATGATCGGGATGTCGCTGTCCCGGCGGATCGTGCGGCACAGTTCGAAGCCGTCCATCTCGGGCAGCATCACGTCGAGGATCGCCGCGTCGTAGGCCGTGGCGCGCAGCATCGCGAGGCCGGCGCTCGGCCGGACGGCCGCGTCGAGCATGAACTCGAAGCGGCCGAAGAAGGCGGCGAGCGGCGCGGCGAGCAACTCGTCGTCGTCGATCAGCAGGATGCGGCGCATCGGGCGATTCTCCCTTGCGCCGCATCGGCTCAGGACTTGCGGCCGTGGCCGCCGCGGCGCTTGTTCATGAACTCGCGCACCTGTTGCTGTTGCTCGGGCTTCAGGCTGTCGAAGAAGTCGGCCGCGGCGGTGATGACCTCGGGGCTCTTCGCGCGCACCGCGGCCGTCTTGGCCTCGACCATCGCCTGGGCGCTGTTGCGGTCGAACTTCGGGCCGGCGACCAGCGCCATCATGTCGGCGCGTGGGTCGGTGCCGCCCATCACGGCGGTGCGCGACTCCCGCAGCTTGTCGGCCAGCACGCCCAGGCGCTGCTTCTGCGCGTCGTCGAGCTTCAACTCCTTGCCGGCGCGCTCGATCATGCGTTCGCGCATCTGCGTCGAATCGCCGTCGCTCATGCGGCTCCAGCCGCCATGGTGGCCGCCGCAGGCGGTCAGGCCGCCGACCAGGAGGGCGGTGCCGAAGACGGCGGCGAGGATGCGTTTGATGGATCGTTTCATGGGGATGACCTCGGGGATGGTTGGGAGAGCTCATCGTGCCGGGCCGGGCCCGCGGCGTCCTTTCACCGGGGTATCGGCGTGTTTCGTTTCATGTCATCGGCGTGGCACCATGTGAAGCACACGAACGAGAGGGAGACACGCGATGGCCACGACGACTGCCCACACCGCCTTGATCACCGGGGCGTCGTCCGGCATCGGCGAGGCGCTGGCGCGTTGCTTCGCGGCCGACGGGCACGCACTGGTGCTGGTGGCGCGCAGTGCCGGCAAGCTGAAGGCACTGGCCGCGGAACTGGAGGCCGCGCATGGCGTGAAGGTGATCGTGCAGCCGGCCGATCTGTCGGAGCCGGACGCGCCCCGGCTGCTGGCCGCGGCGTTGAAGCGCAAGCGCATCGCGGTCGACATGCTGGTGAACAACGCCGGCGTGCTGGAACAGGGCGCGTTCGCCGACATGCGCCCGCAGCGGCACCAGGAGCTGATCGCGTTGAACGTGGCAGGGCTGACCGGGATGCTGGCGCACTTCCTGCCGCCGATGCAGCAGCGCGGTTTCGGGCGCGTGCTCAACGTCGCGTCGATCGCGGCATTTCAGCCGGTGCCCACCCTCGCGACTTATGCCGCCACGAAGGCCTACGTGCTCTCGCTGACCGAGTCGCTCGCGGAGGAACTGAAGGGAACGGGCGTGACGATCACCGCCCTGTGTCCCGGCATCACCGCGACGGGCATGCTCGAGACGGCTGCAGCAGCCAACGACCAGCTGGGCAGGCTGCCGGGCTTCCTGGTCGGCGACGTGGACGAGGTTGCCATGGCGGGCTACAAGGCCCTGCTGCGGGGCGAGGTGATCCGCGTCCCCGGCGTCGCCAACCTCGCGGCGACGCTGGCGGCGCGCGCCACTCCGAAGTGGCTGCTGCGGCGCGTCGCCGGGACGGTCACGCGCAAGACGCTCTAGGCATCAGCGCATGAAGATGCCGTAGGAGCCGATGGCGTACAGGTTGTGGCGGCCGGAGTCGACCTGGCGCATGCGACGCTCGAGGTCGTAGATGTCGGCGGCGTCGGCCAGGTACTGGTCGTCGCGATCCTGGGCCGGATTCGCCGACACGTTGAACAGGTTCTTGATCGACTGGAGGACGGAAAACATGATGGTCTTCAGAGTTGCTAGGGTTTGTATTGTGAGGGAAAACCCTATGCCATGCACGAACCAAGGGCAAGCGGTTGAAGGGCGGCACCTCTAACGTGCGATATGCCCGTGAATGAACCAAGTTGGTGCGCAATCACCGCCGACACGCCGCAGGCCGGCTTCGGCTAACCTCTCGCGCCCAGACGACCCGCCGGAGATCCCGCGTGTTCCAGTTCTTCGAGAAGCTCGTGCAGCCCTATCCGGACGCCGAGCCTTCGCCCCCGCCCAAGCGCTTCTTCCCGTTCCTGTGGGCCTGCACGCGCGGGCTGCGCCCGTACCTGATCGCGATGACGCTGTGCACCGCGGTCATCGGCGCCTTCGAGGCGCTGCTGTTCGCGTTCCTCGGCCGCGTGGTCGATTGGCTCGGCGCCACCACGCCGGCGCGGCTGTGGGCCGATCAGGGACACAACCTGATCCTGCTGGCCTGCGTGCTGATCGCCAGCATCGGGCTGGTGGCGGTGCAGTCGCTGCTGAAGCAGCAGGCGCTGGCGGGCAACTTCCCGATGCTGCTGCGCTGGAATTTCCACCGCCTGATGCTCGCGCAGAGCATGCACTTCTACCAGGACGAGTTCGCCGGCCGCATCTCGACCAAGGTGATGCAGACCGCGCTGGCGGTGCGCGACGCGTGGATGATCCTGGCCGAGCTGATGGTGTTCGTGGTGATCTACTTCGTCACGATCATGGCGATGCTCGGCAGCTTCGACCGCTGGTTGCTGGCACCGTTCACCGGCTGGCTGGTCTGCTACGGCGGGGCGCTCTGGTACTTCGTGCCGCGCCTCGGCCGGGTCGCCAAGGCACAGGCCGATGCGCGCTCGCTGATGACCGGCCGCATCACCGACGCCTACACCAACATCGCGACCGTCAAGCTGTTCTCGCATTCGCACCGCGAGGCAGGCTATGCGCGCTCGGCGATGCAGGAGTTCCTCGGCACGGTGCACTCGCAGATGCGGCTCGTGACGGCGTTCGAGATCGTCAACCACGCGCTGAGCATGGCGCTGATCGCGAGCACGACCGGGTCCGCACTGTGGCTGTGGACGCAGGGCCAGGTCGGCGTGGGCGCGCTCGCGGCCGCGACCGCGATGGCGCTGCGCCTGAACGGCATCTCGCACTGGGTGATGTGGGAGATGGCGTCGCTGTTCGAGCACATCGGCACCGTGCAGGACGGCATCAACACGCTGAGCCGCCCGCACGCGGTGGTCGACCGGCCCGACGCCAAGCCCCTGCAGGTGAGCCTGGGCGACGTGCGCTTCGAGCACGTGAGCTTCGGCTATGGCGGCAGCAAGCGCGTGATCGACGACCTGTCGCTGCACATCCGCCCGGGCGAGAAGGTCGGCCTTGTGGGGCGCTCCGGCGCGGGCAAGAGCACGATCGTCAACCTGCTGCTGCGGCTGTACGACGTGGAAGGCGGCCGGGTGCTGATCGACGGCCAGGACATCGCCCACGGCACCCAGGATTCGCTGCGCGCGCAGGTCGGCATGGTCACGCAGGACACCTCGCTGCTGCACCGCTCGGTGCGCGACAACATCCTCTACGGCCGGCCTGATGCCGGCGACGCGCAGATGATCGTCGCCGCCAGGCGCGCCGAGGCGCACGAGTTCATCCTCGGCCTGGCCGACCCGAAGGGACGCACCGGCTACGACGCCCACGTCGGCGAGCGCGGCGTCAAGCTCAGCGGCGGCCAGCGCCAGCGCATCGCGATCGCACGCGTGATGCTGAAGGACGCCCCGATCCTGCTGCTGGACGAAGCCACCAGCGCGCTCGACTCGGAAGTCGAGGCCGCGATCCAGGCCAGCCTGTACCGGCTGATGGAGGGCAAGACGGTGGTCGCGATCGCGCACCGGCTGTCGACGATCGCCGCGATGGACCGGCTGATCGTGCTCGACCAGGGCCGGATCGTCGAACAGGGCGACCACCGCAGCCTGCTCGCGCAGGGCGGCTTGTACGCGCGGCTGTGGGCGCACCAGAGCGGCGGCTTCCTCGGCGAGGAGGACGACGAGCCGGCGCCCGAACTGGCGGCGAGCTAGCGGACCGCGGCGCGGCTCTGACGCAGCGTCCACCCGAGGTAGGCGACGACCGCGAGGTTGAGCGTCAGCGTCGCCAGCTTGATCGGGCTCGGCTGGTGCCACAGCTCATAGAGCTCGACCGGCAGGTAGATCGCGCCGCCGACCGCGCCCAGCCATTCGGCCCAGCGGCGGTGGAACCAGAGGCCCCACGCCTCCGTCCAGCGCAGCGCCGAGTACGCCAGCGCGAGGGCGGCGAAGCCCCACAACCGCGCATCGGTCAGGCGCGCGGCGGCATGCAGGAAGATGCCGGCGAAGTGGTTCTCGGGGTCGATGTGCAGCCGCGTGACCAGGGACTCGGCGATGTGTCGAACGTCGCGATGCAGCAGCGCCAAGAGCCCGAAGCCGGCACCGAAGACGATCAAGCCCTTGACGGCTTCCATCAGCGCGACGAGGCGCAGCGCACGTTGGGACGAGGTGTTCTTCCGTGATGGCAATGGCATGCTGGCGAGGTGGCGTCCGACCGCGGCGCGCGGTGCCTCGATCATTCCATAGCACCCCGGAAATCCGGGCCGAAGCGCCACGCGCCGCGATGTGGTGTGATCGGGCAACCTGCTCCCGGAGTCCATCGGCATGTCGTCCCAGCGCTTCACATTGATTCAGTTGCTCGCCGCGTACGCGGTCGCGCTCGTTGTGATGGGCGCGCTCGACGGCGTCTGGCTCGGCTGGCTCGCGAAGGACTTCTACCGCGAGCAACTCGGACCGCTGATGACGGACTCCGTGCGCATCGTGCCGGCGGCGATCTACTACCTCGGCTTCCCGGCGGTCATCGTCTACCTCGCGCTGACGCCGGCGGCGAGCCTCGGCGAGGCGGCGCTGCGAAGCGCGGTGCTCGGCCTGGCCGCGTTCGGCGTGTACGACCTGACCAACCTCGCGATCCTGCGCGGCTACACGCTGACGATGGCGGCGGTCGACATGGCCTGGGGCACGTTCGCCAGCGCCGTCGGTGGCGCGGCGGCGTACCGGGCCGTCATGGCGCTGCGCTGACCCGCCAGATCACATTGCCGACGTCGTCGGCGACCAGCAGCGCACCCTTCGCATCGAGCGCCACGCCGACCGGGCGGCCGTGGGCCTTGCCGTCCTCGGTCAGGAAGCCCGTCAGCACGTCCACCGGCGCGCCAGTCGGCCTGCCGCCGCTGAACGGGACGAAGATGACCTTGTAGCCGCTGTGCGGTTGGCGGTTCCAGGAGCCGTGCTGGCCGATGAACATGCCGCTCGCGAAGCGCGCCGGCAAACTGGTGCCCTGGGACCACGCGAGGCCGAGCGACGCGGTGTGCGGCCCGAGCGCGTAGTCCGGCGGGATCGCCTTCGCGACCAGGTCCGGCCGGGGCGGCGTGACGCGCGCGTCGACATGCTGGCCGTAGTAGCTGTACGGCCAGCCGTAGAACGCGCCCTCGCGCACCGAGGTCAGGTAGTCCGGCACCAGGTCGCTGCCGATCTCGTCGCGCTCGTTCGCGACCGTCCACAGCGTGCGGGTCGTCGGCTCCCAGGCCATGCCGTTCGGGTTGCGCAGGCCGGTCGCGAACAGGCGCTTGGTCCCCGCCTTCGGATCGACCTGCCAGATCGCGGCCCGGCCCTCTTCGGCGGCCATGCCGTTCTCGCCGACGTTGCTGTTCGAGCCGACCGTGACGAACAGCTGCGTGCCGTCGCGGCTCGCGATCACGTTCTTGGTCCAGTGGTGGTTGCGCGGTCCGGCGGGCAGCTCGACCACGGGCTGCGCCGGCCCGCCAGCGCGCGTCGCGCCCGGCGTGTAGGGCAGGCGCACCAGCGCATCGGTGTCGGCGACGTACAGGTCGTTGCCGACCAGGGCCATGCCGAACGGGGAATTCAGGTTCTCGGCGAATACCGTGCGCGTCTCGGCCACGCCATCGCCATCGGCGTCGCGCAGCAGCACCAGGCGGTTCGCGCTCGGCGTGCCGGCGCCGGCCTTCTTCATCACCAGCCCCATCACCCAGTTGCGCAAGCCTTTGTGGTCCTCGGGCTTGGGCGGTGCGTTGGTCTCGGCGACCAGCACGTCGCCATTCGGCAGCACGTACAGCCAGCGCGGGTGATCGAGGCCGCGCGCAAACGCCTTGACGCTCGTGCCGGCCGCGGCGGTCGGCGTTTCGCTGTCGGCCCAGCCACGCGCGGGCGCGATGTTGACGGTCGGCAGCAGCGTCTTGTGGGGCGGCGGGAGCGCCGGGTTGGCGCCGGTGCCGGCGTCGACGGTGAGCGTGGCGATGTCGCCGCAACCGACGAGCGCGGCGGTGGCGGCCGCGAGGGCGATGAGCGTGATCTTCATCGGTCCGACTCTCGCGCGCGCACCGCCGCGCGCCTGTAGGCAACGGCCCCGCGCATGCGTCGGGGGGCGCTACTCCTGGACCAGCCGGACCTTGACCTTCTTCCCCTTGACGCGGCCGGCGGCGAGCCGCTCGAGCGCCTGTTTCGCGATCTGGCGGTCGACCGCGACGTACGTGGAGAACTCGTTGACGTTGATCTTGCCGATCTGCGCGGCGCTGAAGCCCGCCTCGCCGGTCAGCGCGCCCAGCACGTCGCCGGGGCGGATCTTTTCCTTGCGGCCGCCGACGATCTGCAGCGTCACCATCGGCGGCAGCAACCGCCCGCCAGGCGCGGGCGTGAGTTCGGCGAGCGGGAACCAGGTCACCTCGCGGCCCTGCACCTGCTCGATCCGGCCGACGCTGCCCATCTCGTCGAGACTGGCCAGGCTCAGCGCCAGGCCCGTCGCGTCGGCGCGGCCGGTGCGCCCAATGCGGTGGATGTGCAACTGCGGGTCCGGCGTCGTATCGACGTTGATCACGGCTTCCAGCTGGGCGATGTCCAGGCCGCGCGCCGCCACGTCGGTCGCCACCAGCACCGAGCAGCTGCGGTTCGCGAACTGCACCAGCACCTGGTCGCGCTCGCGCTGTTCGAGTTCGCCATGCAGCGCCAGCGCGGCGAAGCCCTGGGCCTTCAGCACGTCGACCAGGTCGCGGCACTGTTGCTTGGTGTTGCAGAACGCCAGCGCGCTGGCGGGGCGGAAGTGGTTCAGCAGCAGCGAGACGGCATGCAGCCGCTCGCTGTCCTTGACTTCATAGAAGCGCTGCTCGATCTGCGCGGCGTCGACCTGCGCGCGCACCGTCACCGTCGTCGGGGCGCGCATGAACTGCTGCGCGAGCTGCGCGATGCCGTCGGGGTAGGTGGCCGAGAAGAGCAGGGTCTGGCGCTCCCTGGGGCACAGCTTGGCGACGCGGGCAATGTCGTCGAGGAAGCCCATGTCGAGCATGCGGTCGGCCTCGTCGAGCACCAGCGTGCGCAGCGCATCGAGGCGCAGCGCGCCGCGGTCGAGGTGGTCGAGCACGCGGCCCGGCGTGCCGACGATCACGTGCGCCCCGTGCTCGAGGCTCGCGAGCTGGTTGCGCAGCGGCACGCCGCCGCACAAGGTCAGCGTCTTCACGTTGTCCTCGCTGCGGGCCAGCCGGCGGATCTCGGTGCTGACCTGGTCGGCGAGTTCGCGGGTCGGGCACAGCACCAGCGCCTGCACCGCGAACGGCTGCGATTGGTCGTCGAGCTTCAGGCGCGCCAGCAGCGCCAGCGCGAATGCGGCGGTCTTGCCGCTGCCGGTCTGGGCCTGGACGATCAGGTCGTCGCCGGCCAGCGCGGCCGGCAGGCTGGCCGCCTGAACCGGCGTCATCGCGAGGTAGCCGAGCGTGACGAGGTTGGCACGTTGCGCCGGCGAGAGCGCGAGGCGATCGAACGAGGGGCCGTCGGCGGGTCGGTCGACAGGGGAAGAGGGGGTGTCGGAGCGGGTCATTCGAGATTATCGCGGCCGTCGGCCCGACGTCGTGGATGGCGCTTCACTGACACGGCGTGCCGAGTCGTCCTGACATCGCCGTCCCGCGTTGATGTCGATACTGCTTGCAGGCGCCGGTCGATCCGACGATGCCACCGACACAGGAGTGACGCTCTATGAACGCTTCTTACGAAATCCGCTTCCAGTCCCTGTTCCACGAGGGTCGCGCACTCTCCTTCCCGTGCGACGAGCAGGGGCAGGTGGCACTCGACTCGTTGAGCGACCGGGCCCGCGACAACTATCTGTATGCCCGCGCCGTCATCGGCCGGGAGTACGCGTACCCGATGGTGCGCCCCAGCGTCCCGCACTGAGCGCTGCGTCGGCCGGGAAGGGCGGCGCCGGATGGGCACTGTCCGACAGCCGATTCGCCACGCTGCCGACGGCAGCCCTCGCGCCGGGCTTCTAAGGTTGTCTCACCTCGCCGGGCATGCCGGCCAAACAGGAGAACCTCGATGAAGCAACGAATCCTGACGATGACGATCGGCGCAATGGTCGCGACCCTGGCGCTCGCCGGCTGCGACAAGCGCGAACAGGCTGCTGCCAAGAATGACACGGCGGTCGCGATGGACCGGGCCGGCAATGCGGTCGAGAAAACCGGCGCGAAGATCGGCAACAAGATCGACGACGCGATGATCACGACCTCGGTGAAGGCTGAACTCGCCAAGGATGCGAACCTCAGCGCGATGAAGATCAATGTCGACACCTCGCAGGGCCGGGTGGTGCTCAAGGGTTCCGCGCCGAGCAACGAGGCGCGCGAACATGCGACCACGCTGGCCCAGAACGTCAAGGGCGTCGTCGCGGTCGACAACCAGTTGAAGGTCGGCGGCTGAGACGCGAGCCCTGCGTTCAGGGCTTCGTGATTCCGAGCAATTCCACCTCGAACTGCAGCGGCGTGTTCGGCGGGATCAGCCCGCCGCCCGCGCCGCGTTCCCCATAGGCCAGCGCGGCCGGGCAGGTCAGCTTCGCTTTGCCGCCGACCTTCATCAGCTGCACCCCTTCCGTCCAGCACTTGATGACGCCACCCAGCGGAAACTCGGCCGGCGCGTTGCGCTTGTACGAACTGTCGAACTCGCGGCCGTCGGCGAACACGCCGCGGTAGTGGACCTTGACGATGTCGGCGGCCGTGGGCGTGGCGCCCTTGCCAGTGGTCAACGACTGATAGACGAGGCCCGAGGGCGTCACGGTGGCGCCCTTGTCCTGCCTGGCCGTGGCCAGCAGGTCGGTTTGCGCGAGCGCGCCGAGCGAGATCGAAGCCGCGAGCGCGGCGAGCAGGGGGGGGCGGATTTTCATCTTCATGCGGTGTCGTGCGGATGTCAGTGGGAAGGGTCGTGCTCGTGGCTGTGGACGCTCGCCGCGCCGCTCAACCGCTCGCGCAGCGTGCCGATGGGCATGAAGCCGCTGCCGACGAGGTGCAGGTGGTCATCGTGCTCGGCCACCAGCGTCGGAAAGCCGCGGATGCCCCAGGCCTGGGACTGCTGGAAATCCTGCATCGTCAGGTCGCGCATCTTCTGCGATGCGAACGCCTGGCCGAACTCGGCGCGCGGCAGGCCCAGCTCGACGGCGATGTCGGCCAGCACGGCCGGGTCGACGACGTTGCGCGCCTCGGCATAGAACGCGTGCTGCACGGCCTTGAAGTAGCGCCAGACGTGCTGCGGCCAGAGCGTGCGCACCGTCACCGTCGCGCGCGCGGCCGGCTCGGTGTCGTAGACGAAGCCGGGCAGGTGCAGCGCCGTGTGGGGCGCCTGCGCGAACGGCTGGCCGCTCGCCTCGGCCACGCGGTGCCAGTGGCCCGCGAGCTCGCTGGCGCGCTCCGGCGCGATCGGCTCGGTCGTGAACGGGCGCAGCCCGCCCATCACCAGCGCCAGTTGCAGCGGCGCGGCGTCTTGCGGATCGGCCAGCAGGTCGTCGAGCGGCTTCGCGAAGCCGTAGCACCAGGAGCACATGGCGTCGCCGACGTAGATCAGGTTCATCGAGTCATCTCAAAGCACGGATCGCGGGACTCTAGCGGAATCGGGGACACTCGCTGCATGACCATCCTATTGGCCCCGATGGAGGGCTTGCTCGACCACACGCTGCGCGACATCCTGACGCGCGCCGGCGGCGTGGACCGCTGCGTGGCCGAATTCATCCGCGTCACCGGCACGCTGTTGCCGGAACGCGTGTTCACACGCGTCGTGCCCGAACTGAACAATGGCGGGCGCACGCGCGCCGGCGTGCCGGTGCGGCTGCAGCTGATGGGCTCCGACCCGGTCTGCCTGGCGGAGAACGCGGCGCGCGCGGCGGGCCTCGGTCCCTCCGGCATCGACCTGAACTTCGGCTGCCCGGCCAAGATCGTCAACCGCCATGGCGGCGGCGCCGCGCTGCTGCGGGACCCGGCGCTGCTGAACCGGATCGTCGCCGCGGTGCGCCGCGCGGTGCCGGCGGCAATGCCGGTGTCGGCCAAGATGCGGCTCGGCTTCGACGACCCGGACAGCGCGCTCGACTGCGCGCTGGCGATCGTCTCGGGCGGCGCCGAGGAACTGGTCGTGCATGCCCGCACCCGGGCCGATGGCTACCGGCCGCCGGCGTACTGGGAGCGCATTGCCGACATCCGCGCCGCGGTCGCGGTGCCGGTGATCGCGAACGGCGAGATCTGGAGCGTGGCCGATGCGCGCCGGTGTCGCGAGCGCTCGGGTTGCGACGCGCTGATGCTCGGCCGCGGCATGGTCAGCGACCCGGGCCTGGCGCTCGCGATCCGCGCTGCCGACCGGGGCGACGCGGCCGCGGACGGGCTCGCCTGGGCCGCGCTGCAACCCCTGCTCGCATCGTTCTGGCAACTCGTCTGCAGCCACGTCGAGCCGAAGGCGCGCGCCGGGCGCCTGAAACAATGGCTCAACTACCTGCGCCGCCGCCACCCGCAGGCCGACGTGGCGTACCAGGCGGTGCGCACCCTGAACGATCCGCGACAGGTGGCCGAGCGGCTCGGACTCGTCGCCGAGGCCGGAATGCCGGCGCCCGCGAGCACGCTCGTATTCGAATCGCTGGAGGAGGCGGTCACGACATGAAGACCTGGAACATCGAAGTGCAGAAGGTCAAGGCCATGGCCCATGGCCATGGGTTGATCCGCGCGCAGATCGACGCGCTGGTCCAGCCGACGCCAGCGCGCGACGAGGGCATGCCCTCGTCAGTCCTGAGCCTGAGCGAGGACAACGCCCGCGTGCTGGTGCTGCTGCTGAAGGCTCAGCTCGCCGAGCTCGACTCGCGCAAGGCGAAGAGCCGGCGCGGCTGACGCGACCGGGTCAGCTCTTCGTGCTGCGGGCGCGCTGCAGCAGGTAGTCGACCACGGCGGTCGCCTGCTCGAGACCGCCGGCCTGGCCGGGCGACGTGGCGTAGCGGCCTTGAACGACCATCGTCGGCACGCCATCGATCTTGTACGCGGCCATCATCTTCTTGGCGCGGGCCACGCTCGTCGCGACCGAGAAGGAATTGAAGACGTTGGTGAACTTGGCCGCGTCGACGCCGTTCTTCGCCATCAGCGCGGCGATGTCGGCCGGCTTGTCGAGGTAGTTGCGCTCGACGTGGATGGCCGCGAAGACCTTGCGCTGCATCGCGTCGACCTGGCCCATCGTCTCGAGCGAGTAGTACGTGCGCATCAGGTTCTCGAAGTTCGCGAGGAACGGCACCGGCACGCGGTGGAAGGCCACGTCCGCAGGCAGCGCCTTCGACCAGGCCGCCACCGTCGGCTCGAACGCATTGCAGTGCGGGCAGGCGTACGAGAAGAACTCGATCACCTCGAGCTTGGCCGGGTTCATCACCGGCACCGGCGGCTCGATCTTGGTGAACTGCCGGCCCTCGACCGGCGCGCCCGCCTGGGCGTGGGACCCCGTGGCGAACAGCGAGGCGGCAGCGGCACCGAGGCCGGTGCCGACGAGGCGGGTGGAGAAATCGCGACGATTCACGTTCTGGTCCTTGTGATGGCAACCGCCGACAGAGTGGGCGGCCGCGGGAAAAGTTCAGTGGCGCCCGATCACAACGCACCGGGGCCGGCGCGCGCCGACACCGCGGCGCGCGGGCCGGGCTGGACAGCGATTCTCCAACATGCACCGTGCGCCGTCGGCGCGGCCTGTAGGCTCGCTCCGACCGCCGGTCGCGCCACACCCTGTCACCTGGCCCGCCGGCGCTGTGCGACCATTCGCTCCGATGCCGAACGACATAGAGGATCCCGCCGACCCGGGGCGCCCTCCCACCGAATCTCCCCGCCGCTGGCCGCGACGACTGACACGGGCGCTGCAATGGGCCGGCCTGGCCGCAACCGCCGCCGCCGCCGCGGGCGCCGTCTACATCTGCGTGCTGGTCTACTCGACGCCGGACGTCGACGAACTTCGCCGCGCGCAATCGATGCGCCCCAGCGTCATCCTGTCGTCCGACGGCGAAGTGATCGGCCGGTTCTCGAATGTCTACCAGGCGCCGGTCACGCTGAAGGACGTGCCGAAGGACCTGGTCAACGCGCTGATCGCGACCGAGGACCGGCGCTTCTACGAACACCACGGCATCGACCCCGCGCGCATCGTCGGTTCGGCCTGGGGCATCGTCAACGGGCGCATGCAGGGCGGCTCCACGATCACGCAGCAGCTGGCGCGCAACCTGTTCCCGCAGGAGATCGGCAACGAGAAGAGCCTGAACCGCAAGCTGCGCGAGGCGATCACGGCGTTGCGCCTGGAGCGCACCAGCACCAAGGCGCAGATCCTCGAGAGTTACCTCAACTCCGCGCCGTTCCTCTACAACGTGCGCGGCATCGAGATGGCCGCGCGCACCTACTTCGACAAGCCCGCGTCGCAGCTCGACACCGCGCAGTGCGCGACGCTGGTCGGCATGCTCAAGGGCACGCAGCGCTACAACCCGGTGCGCAACCCCGAGCGCGCGCGCGAACGCCGCAACCTGGTGATGGCGCAGATGGTGCGGCGCGGGGACCTGACCCCGACGCGCTACGACCAGCTGCGCCAGCAGCCGCTGGTGCTCGCGTTCAAGCGGCCCGAGGACGGCGATATCGGCCAGGCCAGACATTTCGTCGCGTACGTGCGGGAGCAGCTTGTCGAGTGGGCCGACGCGCACGATGTCGACCTCGACACCGACGGCCTGGTGATTCGCACCACGCTGGACGCCAGGCTGCAGCGCATCGCGCAGGAGGCGGTGGTGCAGCAGGTCGGCCTGCTGCAGCGCCTGGCCGGCGAGGAGTGGGCCGATGCGCGGATGCGCGCGGTGCGCATCAAGCCGCCGGCCGCGGGCAGCGCGCCGCTCAAGGGCGCCGGCGCCCCGTTTGCGGAGTTCTGGCGCGCCCATGCGCCGATGCTGGCCGAGATGGCGCGCGACACGCCGGACTTCCGGCTCGCCAAACAGGCCGGGCAGACCGATGCGCAGGCGCTCGCCAGCGTGCTGGCCGACACCGCGACGATGGACAGACTGCGCGACGAGAAGACCCGCCTGTCGGCCGGCTTCATCGCGCTCGATCCGTCCACCGGCGCGGTGCGCGCGTGGGTCGGCAGTCCCGATTTCGCGCGCGAGCAGTTCGACCACGTGGCCCAGGCCAAGCGCCAGCCGGGTTCGACCTTCAAGCCCTTCGTCTACGGCGCCGCCATGCAGCGCGGCATCTCGACCGAGCACCGCTACCTCGACGGTGCGATCGACATCGCGCTGGCCGACGGCGGCGTCTGGCAGCCCACCGACGGCAGCGGCCCGTCGGGCGAGATGATGACGATGCGCGAAGGCCTGGTGCAGTCGAAGAACACGATCACCGCGCAGGTGATGCAGGAGGTCGGCGCCGAGGCGGTGGTCGGCTTCGCGCGTGCAGCCGGCGTGCGCGAGGCCAAGCTCGATCCGGTGCCGTCGCTGGCGCTGGGCACCAGCCCGGTCAGCCTGTACGAGATGAGCCAGGCCTACGCGACGCTCGCTGCGCTCGGCGAGCGCCGCGCGCCCTTGTTGATCCGCCAGATCAGCGACCGGCAGGGCCGCGTGCTCGAGACCTTCGAGAGTCCACCCGAGCGGGTGCTCGACGCGACGCTGGTCGCCAAGCTCGTCGACGTTATGCGCGGCGTGCCGCAGACCGGCACCGGAACCGCGGTGCGCAGCGAGTGGAACGTCAAGGGCGACCTGGCCGGCAAGACCGGCACCACGCAGAACAATACCGACGGCTGGTTCATGCTGATCAGCCCGACGCTGGTGACGGGCGCGTGGGTCGGCTTCAACGACCCGCGGGTGACGATCCGCAGCAACTACTGGGGGCAGGGCGGGCACAACGCGCTGCGCCTGGTCGGCGCGTTCGTGCAGCAGGGCCAGAAGGCCAAGCTGATCGACGCGAAGGCCGAGTTCCCGAAGGTCGTTCGCGACCCGCCGGAGGCCCCGGCCGAACCGGCATCCGGCGCCGAACCGGAATCCGGCGGCGGGCTGGCGGGGTGGCTCGGCTTGCCGTCTTTGCCGGCGCGCCCGGCGCCATCGTCGGCCGACGCGGCGGCCGAGAAGCAGCAACGCGATCAGGCGCTGGGCCGCTGAGCTTCGGTGCCGCGCGCCTAGCGCTCCGCGGCCAGGAACAGCGCCGGGTCGACCATCGCGCGGTTCAGACTGACGCCCCAGTGCAGGTGCGGCCCGGTGGCGCGTCCGGTCGCACCCACCGCGCCGAGCGGCGCGCCGGCCGCCACGACGTCACCCACCCTCACGCCGATCGCCGAGAGGTGGCAGTACATCGTCAGCAGGCCGCCGCCATGGTCGAGCCACACGGTGTTGCCGTTGAAGAAATAGTCGCCGGTGTCGATCACGCGGCCCGCGGCCGGCGCCACGACCGGCGTGCCTTGCGGCGCGGCGATGTCCATGCCGCTGTGCGGATTGCGCGACTGGCCGTTGAACACGCGGCGCAGGCCGAACGAACTCGAGCGCCGGCCCGGCACCGGCGCGGCCAGCCGCAGCGTGTCCGGGGGCGTCTCGGAGTAGGTCGCGGCGATCGCCTTCAGGTGCGCGGCCTCGCGCTCGTAGCGGGCCAGATCGGCCGGCGCCAGATCGACCTGGCCGGGCGCGACCGAGAGCCGCTGTTCCGCGTACTTCCAGGGCTTGACCGCAAACGACATAGTGGCAAGGCCGCCGTCCGCAGCCTGGACGGTCAGTTCGGCCGGCCCCGGCACGGTGGCGAGCGGCAGACCGACCAGCGCTGTCCACCGGCCGCCGTCGCGCACCACCAGGGCCGGCACATCGCGATAACGCACCTTGGGCGCGTCCGTCGCGGGGCCGAGATCGATGCGCGCCACGCCACCGGGCGCCAGGCGTTGCTGCGGCAGTTCGAGGCCACGAGCGTTCGCGGCGAGCGCGAGCGCCGCGACCATGACAGAAAGGGACATGAGGTTCATCGCGCGATGATGCCGCAGCACGAGGCGCCACGCCGCTGTCACAACGCGTAACCCGATCGGTCGGACCGCTGCCACTTATGCACGCCCCGGCACCGCGCCGCTCACTAGGATCGACGCTCGGCCTTCTGCAGGGCCCGGGAGCGGTGAGATGGCGGCGAGATGGCTGTTCGGTGCGGTGCGATGCGCGACCCTGGTCGGTGCGATCGCCGTCGCCGCGTTGGCTCTCGGCGGCTGCACGACCACCGGCGTGCTGCTCGGCGCCGCGGGTCTGGCGACCGACACCAGCGTGACCTGGGAAGTCGTCAAGCACGTGCACGGCCGCCTGACCGAGGGCGACGACCCGCCGTGCCAGCGCCTGGACAGCGTGCAGCGTGCGCTCAACGTGCGCTGTGGCGCCTTCGTGCCGGGCAGCGTCAGGGTTCAGGACCTGCGCAGTCCGCGGCTGCAGGGCTGCGTGCTGGCCGTCGCGACGCGCGAGCCGCGGTTCTGGGCCGCGCTGCCGGAATTCATCGACAAGGGGGCGTCGCCGGAGGCCTGCGCGCGCTCGCCGCTGGTCGAGCTGGCGCAGGCGAACGCGTGTCCCGACTTCGCGGCCGCTTCACCCAGCGAGTTGCGCGCGTTGCGCTGGCTCGCCGAAGCCGATGCGCGCGCGGTGCAGCACGACGTGGTGCGCATGCTCGGCTGCCCGAACGCCCGCCGCGTCGGTCTCGATGCGGTGCTGACGACCTGGCTCGAGCAGGGCGCGCTCGATCCCGGCCAGGTCGGCTTCGGCCCCCTCGGCGCGCTCCACCCCGACCTGTTGGCCACGCCGCTGGCGCGCGCGTTGGAGGCTCGCGGCCACACCGCGCAGGCCGGGCTCGGTGGCCACGACGGCCAGCTCCCGGGCGGTTTCGAACTCGCGCTGCGCGACAGCCATTGGGCCGCGCTCGAGTGGTGGCTCGCCCGCGTGCCGGAACTGGCCAACCGCGTGCCGGCGGCGCAGGGCCGTCAACTCGCGTGGGCGCCGCTGGAGCGCGCGCTGCGCCCTGGCTTCCTGACGCATCCGCAGACGCAGCGCGATCTGGTCGGGTTCCTGATCGCACGCGGCGCCGACCCGTCGCGCAAGCTGTTCTACGACGCCAGCCGCTCGATCCTGCAACAGGCCCGCGCGCTGAACAGCCCGCTGGTCGCGTTGCTCGATCAGTCGCCGGCGGCGCCGCCGGCCACTGCCGTGGCGGACGCCTCGCGCGCGGTCATCGCCGGGCCGGGCCAGTAGCCGCGTCAATCCGGGTCACTTGCCCCAGGAATCCTTGAGCCCGGCGATGCGGTTCAGCACCGGCCTGGCAGCGGCGTGATCGACCCGGTCGGCGACGAAGTAGCCGTGGCGCTCGAACTGGAACTTGTCGTCCGGCTGCGCGTTCGCGAGTGACGGCTCGATGTAGCCATGGACGACCCGCTTGCTGGCCGGGTTCAGCGCGGCCTTGAAGTCCTTGCCGCCGGCGTCGGGCTGGGCTTCGGTGAACAGGCGGTCGTACAGGCGCAGCTCGGCGGGCAGCGCGTCGGCGACGGCGAGCCAGGTGATCGTGCCCTTGACCTTGAACGCGTCGGCGCCGGGCGTGCCGCTGCGGGTGTCCGGCACGACGGTCGCGGTCACCGCGGTGACCGCGCCGCTCGCGTCCTTCTCGCACCCGGTGCACTCGACGACGAAGCCGTACTTGAGCCGCACGCGGTTGCCCGGGTACAGGCGGAAGAAGCCCTTGGCCGGCACCTCGGCGAAGTCGTCTCGCTCGATCCACAGCTCGCGGCCGAGGTGGAACGCCCGCGGCGCGAGTTCCGGCCGATGCGGGTTGGCCGGCGCATGACAGGGTTCGAGTCGGTCGTCGCCGCCGAACAGCTCGCCGAAGTTGGTCAGCTTCAGCTTGATCGGGTCGATCACGGCCATCGCGCGCGGCGCCTTGCCTTCGAGGTCTTCGCGCAGCGCGATGTCCAGGCTCGCGTAGTCGGTCCAGCCGCCGGCCTTGCTGGTGCCGGCGCGCTCGCACATCAGGCGGATCGCCTCGGGCGTGTAGCCGCGCCGGCGCAGGCCGACGATCGTCGGCATGCGCGGATCGTCCCAGCCGTCGACGATCTGCTCGTCGACCAGCTGCCGCAGCCTGCGCTTGCTGGTGATCACGTAGGTCACGTTCAGGCGCGCGAACTCGTACTGGTGCGGGCGCGGCTGCGCCAGCAGGCCGAGCGTGCACAGCGTGTCGAGCAGCCAGTCGTACCACGGCCGCTGGTCCTCGAACTCGAGGGTGCAGATGCTGTGCGTGATGCCTTCCAGCGCGTCCTCGATCGGGTGCGCGTAGGCGTACATCGGGTAGATGCACCACGCGTTGCCGGTGTTGTGGTGTTCGGCGTGCTTGATGCGGTAGAGCGCCGGGTCGCGCAGGTTGATGTTCGGGCTCGCCATGTCGAGCTTGGCGCGCAGCACCGCCGCGCCGTCGGGCAGCGCGCCGGCGCGCATCTCTCGGAAGCGCGCGAGGTTCTCGGCCGGGGTGCGGTTGCGGAACGGGCTGTCCGTGCCGGCGTGGCCGAAGTCGCCGCGGTTGGCGCGCATCTGCTCCGGCGTCTGCTCGTCGACGTAGGCGAGGCCGGCATCGATCAACGCCTCGGCCGCGCGGTACATGAAGTCGAAGTAGTTGCTGGCGTAGTACAGATGGCTCGTGCCGTTCGATTCCCAGCCGTAGCCGAGCCAGGTCACGGCGTCGAGGATGCTGTCGACGTACTCCTGCTCTTCCTTCTCGGGGTTGGTGTCGTCGAAGCGCAGGTGGCACACGCCGCCGTATTCCGCCGCGAGGCCGAAGTTCAGCGTGATGCTCTTGGCATGGCCGATGTGCAGGTAGCCGTTCGGCTCGGGCGGGAAGCGCGTGCGCACCTTGGCCGGGTCCAGCGGACCGGCGGCGTGGTGCGCGGCGTCGCCCGGGCTGCCGGCGAATCGGCGCTGCGCGTAGGTGCCGTCGGCCAGGTCGCGCTCGACGATCTGTCTCAAGAAGTTGCTGCTGGGCTTGGGCTGGGAATCGACGGGTGCGGTCATGGGATCCATCTGCCGCGGATGGGCCGCTGGCGGTGGCGGGATTCTATCGGCGGGGCCCGCTTTACCAGCGGATACCTCTTCGCGGTCAACGTCGCCCCGGGGTTCGCGTTGGAGATGCACACGGGCCGCATTGCGGTCCCGCTGAAGGAGTCCCAGATGATCAAGTCCGCACTCTTCGCGCTTGCCACCGCCGGCGCCGCGCTCGCCTCCCCCAGCGCCCACGCCGGCGTGTCCTGGTCGATCGGCATCAACGCCCCTGTTCTGGGCGCGGTCGTGTCCAACGCGCCGGGCTACTACTACGACGAGCCCGTGTACGCGCCGGCGCCGGTCTATGCGCCCGTGCCGGTCTACCGGGCCGCGCCGCGCGTGATCTACGAACCGCGCCCGATCTACTATCGGCCGCAACCGATCGTGTACCCGCGCTACTACCCGGCGTGGGGCCATGACCGGGGTCGCTGGGACCACCGCGGGGATCGCGGCGGCCGCGACCACGACGGCCACCGCGGCGACCGGGACGGCCACGGCCACCGCTGAGTCGCTCCGCTGTGGGCGAATGACTACGCCGCGCACCGGCCCGGCCCCACAGCGGGACCGCGGGTCGGCCTAGCGGGCGGCCCGGGGTGCGGCGACACGATGGCGCCATCCCAGAACTTCAGGAGACCGCAATGCGTATCCGCCAACTTTCCCTGGCCACTTCCCTCGGCGCGCTGGCGCTGCTGACCGCCTGCGCGGCGCCGCCGTCCTACCGCGGCGACCAACGCGTGTACGAATCCCAGCCGGTCAACCGGCAGGTGCCGCGCTATGCGGAATACGGCCGGGTGGAAAACATCGGCTACGTCCAGGTCTCGCAGCGCCCGAGCGGCGCGGGTGCCGTGCTCGGCGCAGTGATCGGTGGCGTGATCGGCAACCAGTTCGGCAGCGGCACCGGCAAGGCGCTCGCGACCGGCGCAGGCGCGGTCGGCGGTGCGGTGGCCGGCAACGCGATCGAAGGGCGCACGCGCCGCGACGACGAGGTCTACCGCGTCACCGTGCGCTTCGACGACGGCAGCGTGCGCGACTTCGACTTCCAGCGCGTCGACGACCTGCGTCGCGGCGATCGCGTCAAGTTCGAGGACGGCCAGCTCCACCGCATGTGAGGTCGGCACGCCGCGGCTACATCGCCTTGAAGAGGTGGGCGTAGAGGCGGCTCGCGACGAGCTTGTCGGCGTGTCCGCGCAGGGTCAGGTGGACCTTGCCGGACTCGTCACGCGTGGCCGTGGCGATCGCGTCGGCGCGCACCACGGTGCCGCGGTGGATCTGCCGGAAGCGCTGCCCATCGAGTTGCGGCAGCAGGTCGCGCAAGGACGTGCGAATCAGGTACTCGCGCGCTGGTGTGACCACGCGGATGTACTTGTCCGCCGCCTCGAAGTACAGCACCTCGCCGATCGGCACCAGGTGCACGGCGTTGCCGACGCTGGCCTGGATCACGGTCAGCCACGGCGGCGCGCCGGGCGCGACGGCCTGTGCACCGACGCCCGGCGCGGCCAGCAGGCTGCGCAGTTGCGCCAGCGTCGCGTCGAGTCCCCCCGCCGCTGGCTTCGTGCGCGCCTGCAATGCCGCACGCAGGCGCGCGCAGGTCTGAGCTAGGCGGTCCGGCTGCACCGGCTTCAGCACGTAGTCGACCGCGGCGTGCTCGAAGGCCTGCAGCGCGTACTGGTCGTAGGCGGTGACGAACACCACCAGCGGCATGGGCGCGCCATCGGTCGGCCAGTCCTCGGCGAGGGCCTGCGCGGCCTCCAGGCCGGTCATGCCGGGCATGCGGATGTCGAGGAACACGATCGCGGGCCGCAGCGCGAGCGCCTGCTCGACTGCTGCCGCGCCGTGGCCGACGTTGGCGACGACCGCGAGCTCCGGCCACGCCCGCGCGAGTTCGGCCTGCAGGTTCGCGGCCAGCAACGGCTCGTCTTCGGCGATCAGCGCGGTGAGGGGGGTGCTCATGTCGCTGCCCCGTCGATCGGCAGTCGCAGGGTCGCGAGCGCGCCGCCCTCGGCATCGTCGGCGGCGGCGAGCGTCAGCGAGGCGCGCGCGCCGTACAGCGCGGCGAGGCGCTCGCGTACCTGAACCAGGCCGAAGCGCGTGCCGTCGGTCGACGCCTCGCCCAGGCCGACGCCGGTGTCGCGCACGCGCAGCACCAGCACGCCGCCGTCGCGCGCCGCGCTCACATCGATGCGGCCGCCGTCGACCGCGGGCTCCAGACCGTGCTTGATGCAGTTCTCGACCAGCGGCTGCAGCAGCAGTGGCGGCACCGGCAGCTCTGCCAGCTCCGCGGGCAGCTCGAAGTGCGTGCGCAGGCGCGGGCCCATGCGCAACTCCATCAGCGCGAGGTAGTCCGCCAGGCGCGCGAACTCGGCCTGCAGCGGGTGCTTGGCGACGCGCGAGCCGGACAGCGTGGCGCGCAGGAAGGCGATCAGCTGGTCGAGCATCGCCTGTGCGCGCGGCGGGTCCATCCCGATCAGCACGCGCAGGTTGGCCAGGGTGTTGAACAGCATGTGCGGCTCGAGTTGCGACTCGAGCAGCTTGAGCTGGTGCTCGGCCGCCTGGCGCTGCGCGGTCTGGATGGCCGCTTCCTTGGCAGCAATGGTCTCGCGGGAATAGAAGTAATAGGTGATCAGCAGGCCGGGCACCACCGCGCCCATCAGCAGCCAGAACGACTGCGCCAGGCTGCCGCGGAAGAACCCGCCGCTGTGGTGCCCGGTGAGCCAGCCGGCCACCGTGTTGCCGACGCTGAAGCCGAACACCGTGCCGACGACGATCAGCGGCAGCATCAGCGGCCAGCCCGGCCAGTCGCTCAGTGCCTCCGGCGTGCCCGGCAGCGCGTGGCGATGCTTCCAGCGCGCGAGCGGCTGGCGACCCAGATCGATCATGATCCAGCAGAGCATGCCGATCGCGACCGAATGCACCAGGCTCGCGAGGAACGAGTAGTCCATCCACCCCGACAGCACCGCGGCGATCAGGACGCAGATCCCGAGCGTGCGCAGGCCGCGCCGCAGGAAGCCGCCATTGCGAGGTTCCGGTGCGGTTGCGGAGTGCAGGGCGGAGGTCATGGTGGCGGATTCTGGCTCAGGCGGCCGCGACGCCCTGGCGCTGGCTGGCCACTGCGCGCAAGCCCAGGCCTCGCGCCAGGAACAGGCCGCTGAACAGCCCGTAGGCGAGGCTGCAGGTGGCCGCGAATGTCGCGTCGGTGGCCAGCGCCGGGTGCATCGCGAGGTTGACGCCGGCGGCGTACTTGATCATGAACAGCGCGACGATCAACGCCAGCGGCAGCCAGCTGCCCGGCACGTGCACGGTCTGCGAGTCGGCCAGCCAGCGCGCGCCACGCACGGCGACCAGGCTGCGCGCGAAGGTCAGGGCGATGCCGAGGCCGGCCGCCCACCCGCCCAGCGCGAGCGGGAAGTGGCCGAAGGCGGTCAGCACCCCGCTCAGCGACAGCGCGACCATCGCGAGCGGCAGGATCGCGATGCGCAGCGGGCTCAGCGCGCGGTCGCGCACCTGCGACAGCCCGAGGGCCAGCAGCGCGGCGAACAGGCCCCAGACCCAGCCGGGGGTGTGAAGAACGATCTGGATCAGCATGGTGCAACTCCTGGTGTGAGAGGGACGGAAGCCGGCGTTCGGTGCCGATGGGTCGCACTGTGCCGAGCCGGCTGCGCCGCCGCGACCACCTTGCGACGAAATGCCGGGCAGGGGCGCGAAACGCCGTGCTGCCGGCGCCAGCGGTCTGCTGCAAAATGGCCCGATCGCCCCCTTTGCGGGCGCACCGGAGGCGAGGAGATGATCGAGACCCCCACCGCGGCGCCCCGTAGCGCCGTCGAAGCGCGGGAGACGCTGGTGCCGCAGGTCGAGTTCGCCGGTGCCCGCTATGGCAGCCTGCGCGGCCAGGGCGTGATCGTCACCGGCGGGGCCAGCGGGATCGGCGCGGACATCGTGCGCGCGTTCGTCGCGCAGGGCTGCGCGGTCGGCTTTCTCGACCGCGACGAGGCCGCGGGTCAGGCGCTGGCGGCTGCGCTCCCCGAGGCGCACTTCCAGGCCTGCGACGTGACCGACGTGCCGGCGCTGCAGGCCGCGATGGCGACCCTGACGGCACGACTCGGCCGTGTCGACGTGCTGGTCAACAACGTCGCGAACGACGAACGCCATGCGATCGAGACGGTCACGCCCGAATCCTTCGACGATCGCGTGGCCGTCAACCTGCGCCCGCACTTCTTCGCGACCCAGGCGGTGATCGGCCCGATGCGCGAGCGCGGCGGCGGTGCCGTGATCAACCTCGGCTCGGCGAGCTGGAAGAACAAGACACCCGGGCTGTCGGTCTACGCCACCTGCAAGTCCGCGATGACCGGCTTCACGCGCAGCCTGGCGCGCGAGCTCGGGGCCGACGGCATCCGCGTCAACTGCGTGGTGCCCGGGTGGGTGATGACGGCGCGCCAGCTCGAACGCTGGGTCAACGCCGACGGCGAGGCCGCCATGGACCGCAACCAGTGCCTGCCGGGCCGCATCGTCGGCGCGGACATCGCGAACATGGTGCTGTTCCTCGCCGCCGACACCGCGCGGATGGTCACGGCGCAGGAATTCGTCGTCGATGCGGGCTGGTCTTGAGCAGGTGGAGCCGTCGATGAAGGCAGTGAAGGAACAAGGGATGCGCAAGACCCTGGGCTCGGCCCTTGCCGCGGCGTTGCTGGCGACGGCGTGCGCGGCCCCGCCGCGGGTCGCGGTGCGCCCGGTGCCGCCGCCGGTCGCACCGGTCCCGGCGGCGCCGGTCGCACCGGTGGCACCGGTCGCGACCCCGACGCCGACCCCGGCGCCGGCGCTTCCCACGATGCGGCCGATCGAGCCGACAGCCGAGCCGACGGCCGGCGCGCCGGCGGCGGCCGCGAGTGCGGCAGGCGCCGCCGAGAGCGCCGGCGTCGCAGCGCGCTTTCCGGATCCGCCGGTCAGCTACCGCACGCCGGCGTTCGAGCCCGGACGCACCGGCTTCACGACCAATGCCGAACTGCGCACTGTCCTCAACGGCCTGGTCCGCGAGGGCGGCGCGACCAGCATCCGGCTCGTGCAGGCCGGCAGCTCGCAGACCGGCGTTCCGCTGGAGGCGCTGCACTTCAGCCGCGGCGCGGTGCCGCTGGCCGCCAGCGGCGCCACGGCCCGCGCGCCGCGACCGGTCGTGCTGCTGGTCGGCCAGCAGCACGGCGACGAGCCGGCCGGGGCCGAGGCCTTGCTGGTGATCGCGCAATCGCTGGCCGGCGGCCCGCTCGCGGCCGTGCTGGACCGCATCGATGTGGTGATCCTGCCGCGCGCCAACCCGGACGGTGCCGCGGTTGACCGCCGTACCAGCGCCGGCGGCATCGACGTGAACCGCGATCACCTGCTGCTGCGCACGCCCGAGGCGCAGGCGGTGGCGCAACTGGTGCGCGAGTTCAACCCGGTGGTCGTCGTGGACGCGCACGAGTTCTCGGTGCTCGGCCGCTACATCGAGAAGTTCGGCGCGGTGCAGCGCTTCGACGCGCTGGTGCAGTACGCGATGACCGCTAACCTGCCCGAGTTCGTCACCAAGGCCTCGGAGGAGTGGTTCCGCAAGCCGATGCTGCAGGCGCTCAGCGCGCAGGGGCTGAGCCACGAGTGGTACTACACGACGTCGACCGACGTGAGCGACAAGAAGGTGTCGATGGGCGGCGTGCTGCCGGACACCGGGCGCAACGTCAACGGCCTGCGCAATGCGGTCAGCTTCCTGATCGAGACGCGCGGCGTGGGCCTCGGTCGTGCGCATCTGCTGCGGCGCGTGCATACGCATGTGGTCGCGATCACCAGCGTGCTGCAGAGCGCCGCGGCGCGTGCAGACGACCTGCAGAAGCTGCGCCGCTTCGTCGATGCCGATGTCGCGGCCAAGGCCTGCCAGGGCGAGGCGATCGTCGAGGCCCTCGCAACGCCGAGCGAATACAACCTGCGCATGCTCGATCCGCAGACCGGCGCCGACAAGACCGTCAACGTCACCTGGGATTCGGCGCTCGAGCTCAACGTCGTCAAGCGCCGGCCGCGGCCCTGCGGCTACTGGCTGGGGGCCGACCAGACCGATGCGGTGCTGCGCCTGCGCGCGCTGGGCGTGCAGGTGCAGCGGCTCGACGAGCCCGGTGCGCTGCGCGGTGCGGTCTACACCGAGACCGCGCGTGAACTCGCCACGCGCAGCGACGTGCGCGGCAGCATCGCGGACGCCGGTGGCATCCTGAAGCTGAAGGTCGAGCTGGTTCCGGCGCTGGTCGACGTGCGCGCGGGCAGCTACTACGTCGGCCTGGACCAGCCGCTCGCCAACCTGGTGATCGCCGCGCTCGAGCCGGACACGCAAAGCGGCTTCGTCGCGAACCGCATCGTCACTGAACTCAAATCACTCGCCCGGGTGCAGGCGCCGCCCGAGACGAAGATGACGCCGATGCAGTAGGCGCGGCGACGCTGTAAGAACCGACGCCCGTCACCGACCGATCGCCATGAACCCGACCGACCCGTCCCGACGCCTCTATCGCCACCGTCTGCCGGTGCGCGTGATGCACTGGATCAACGTGATCTGCCTGACGATCCTGCTCGGCAGCGGCTTGCAGATCTTCAACGCCCACCCGGCGCTCTACTGGGGCCGGGACTCGACCTTCGCCGACCCGTGGGTCTCGATCGGTGCGCTGCGCACCGCCGACGGCGGCGTCACCGGCATCACGACGATCGCCGGCCACCGCTTCTCGACCGACGGCGTCCTCGGTGCTTCGAAAGCCGGTGCGGACGACGCCAAGAGCGTGCGCGCGTTCCCCGCGTGGGCCACGATCCCGGGCCCGCAGTGGCTGTCGATGGGCCGGCACTGGCACTTCTTCTTCGCCTGGCTGTTCGTGATCAACGGCGTGTGCTACGTGGCCTACGCGATCGCCAGCGGCCACCTGAGCCGCGACCTGCTGCCCACGCGTGGGGAGCTGCGCCGCATCGGCCACTCGATCAAGGACCACCTGCTGTTCCGGCACGAGACCGGCGAGGCCGCCAAGCGCTACAACGTGCTGCAGAACCTGGCCTACCTGACGGTGATCTTCGTGCTGCTGCCGCTGGTGATCCTCGCCGGGCTGGCGATGTCGCCGCGGATCGATGCGGTGTTTCCCGGCTGGGTCGATCTGCTGGGCGGCCGCCAGTCCGCGCGCACGCTGCATTTCCTCGCCGCAGCCGGCTTGCTGCTGTTCGTGCTGATCCACGTGTTCGAGGTGCTGATCAACGGCGCGTGGAACCAGATCCGCTCGATGGTGACCGGCTGGTATGTCTTGCCTGCGGACGCCAAGAAGGAGGCCCGGTCATGAGCCGCCGCATCATCTCGAGCGGCCGGCCCGTGCCGCCGCCCAATCGCCGCAGCGCACTGCGCGCCGCGCTCGCCGGCATCGGCGCCGCGACGCTGGCCGGTTGCGACCGGCTGTCGAACAACCCGGCGGTCGTCGACGCGCTGAAGAGCGCGCAACACCTGAGCCATGGCGCGCAGCGCCTCGTGGCCGGCCGCAAGGCGATGGCGCAGGAGTTCAGCGAAGCCGACATCGCCAAGACGTTCAAGGCCAACGGCACGCTCGCGCCGCGCGATGCCGACTACCACGCGCTGATGCAGGGCGGTTTCAAGGACTGGGCGCTGCGTGTCGAGGGCCTGGTCGAGCAACCCGCTGCGTTCACGCTGGCCGAGTTGCGCACGATGCCGTCGCGCACCCAGATCACCCGGCACGACTGCGTCGAAGGTTGGAGCGCGATCGGCAAGTGGAAGGGCGTGCCGCTCGCCCATGTGCTCGCACAGGTGAAGCCGCTGCCGAACGCGAAGTACGTGGTGTTCCGCTGCGCCGACTCGATGGACGACCCGGCCGCCGCCGCCGACTCGCGCTACTACGAGAGCGTCGACATGGACGACGCCTATCACGCGCAGACCGTGCTGGCCTACGAGCTCAACGGCCAGCCGCTGCCGGTCGCCAACGGCGCGCCGCTGCGGGTGCGGATCGAGCGCCAGCTGGGCTACAAGCACGCCAAGTACCTGATGCGGATCGAACTGGTCGAGCGCTTCGACCAGATCCGCGGCGGGCAGGGCGGCTACTGGGAAGACAACGGCTACGAGTGGTACGCCGGCATCTGACGCACTCACGAACCTGGAACTCATCATGCACAAGCTGCTTCGCTCGTTCGTCGTCGCCATCGGCCTGGGCGTCGTCGCGCTGGCCGCCCTGGCCGCCGAGTTGCCGTTCAACCAGGCGAAGTTCGACGCCGCGCTCGCGAAAGGCCAGCCGGTGATCGTCGACTTCAGCGCCAGCTGGTGTCCGACCTGCAAGCAGCAGAAGCCGATCGTCGCGGCGCTGCTGAAGGAGAAGAAGCTGCAGCCGGTGACGCTCTTCGTCGCCGACTTCGACCGCGAAGAGGCGCTGAAGAAGCAGCTCGGCGTGACGATGCAGAGCACCTTCGTCGTGTTCAAGGGCGGCAAGGAAGTCGCGCGCTCGACCGGCCAGACGCAGAAGCAGGCGCTGGCCGAACTGTTCGAGAAGAGCCTCTGAGCCGCGGCGCCCGCGCGCGCTGAGGCCGCGATGGACTTCGGCCCGGGCACCTTCGCGCTCGGCTACCTGGCCGGGCTGCTGTCCACGCTGTCGCCGTGCGTGCTGCCGCTGCTGCCGATCCTGATCGCCACGGCGCTCGGCCAGCACCGCTTCGGGCCGTGGGCACTCGCGGCGGGGCTGACGGTGTCTTTCATGCTGGTCGGCACGGTGATCGCGGCGTTCGGCGCGTCGGTCGGGCTCGACCCGGCGGTGTTGCGGCAGGTTGCGGCCGGCCTGCTCGTCGCGTTCGGGCTCGTGCTGCTGGTGCCGGCGCTGCAAGTGCGCTTCGCGGCGGCGAGCGCGGGGCTGGCCGCGTCGGGCGACGGGCTGATGGCGCGCGTGTCGGGTCGCGGCTGGGGCGGGCAGTTCGCTGTGGGGCTGGTGCTCGGACTGGTCTGGAGCCCCTGCGTCGGGCCGACGCTCGGCGCCGCCTCGACGCTCGCCTCGCAAGGCCGCGACCTGGGCTCGATCGCGCTGCTGATGCTGCTGTTCGGCCTGGGCGCCGCGACGCCGCTGCTGCTGATCGGCACGCTGTCGCGCGAGGCGCTGGCGCGCGCGCGCGGGGGGCTGCTGAGGCTCGGCGAGCGCGGCAGGATGGTGCTCGGCATCGCGCTGGTGGTGGTCGGCGTCGCGATCCTCGGCGGCGCCGACAAGCGCGTCGAGACCTGGGCCGTCGAGCATTCGCCCGACTGGCTCACCGAACTGACGACGCGGTTCTGACGCGCCGCTTCAGCGCTTCCTGCCGCCCAGCAGGCTGCCGAGCACGCCGCGGATGATCTCGCGGCCGACGCTCGAGCCGATCGTGCGCACCGCCGAACGTGCCGCCGCCTCGGCCAGCCCCTCGTGCTTGCCGCCGCGCGGGCCGGTGCTGCCGAACAGCACGTCCTTCAGCCCGCCGAGCAGGCCGCCGTCGCCGTTCGACGTGGCCGACGGGCCGCCGGGCACGCTGGCGGTGCCGGTGGGCGGCAGCCGGGTCGACGGGACCTCCGACGACGGCGCCGCCTCTGCGCTGGCCACGGCGCGGCCCTTCAGCTTCTCGTAGGCCGATTCGCGGTCGACCGCCTTCTCGTAGACGCCCGCGACCAGCGAGCCGGCGATCAACGCCTGGCGCTGCGCCGGTGTGATCGGGCCGATCTGGCTGCCGGGCGGGATCACGAACACGCGCTGCGTGACGCTGGGCCGGCCCTTCTCGTCGAGCAGGCTGACCAGCGCCTCGCCGACCGCGAGCTCCGTGATCGCGGTCTCGATGTCCAGCCCCGGGTTCGCGCGCATCGTGCTCGCCGCCGCCTTCACGGCCTTCTGGTCGCGCGGCGTGAATGCGCGCAGCGCGTGCTGCACGCGGTTGCCGAGCTGCGCGAGCACGGTGTCGGGGATGTCGAGCGGGTTCTGGGTCACGAAGTAGACGCCGACGCCCTTGCTGCGCACCAGGCGCACGACCAGCTCGATCCGCTCGACCAGCGCCTTCGGCGCCTCGTTGAACAGCAGGTGGGCCTCGTCGAAGAAGAACACCAGCTTCGGCTGGTCGAGGTCGCCGACCTCGGGCAGCTGCTCGAACAGCTCGCTCAGCATCCACAGCAGGAAGGTCGCATACAGCCGCGGCGCGTTCATCAGCTGATCGGCGGCGAGGATGTTCACCACACCCTTGCCGTCGACCGTCTGCATGAAGTCGGCGATGTTCAGCATCGGCTCGCCGAAGAACCGGTCGCCGCCCTGCTGGTCGATCTGCAGGATGCCGCGCTGGATCGCGCCGATGCTCGCGGCGCTGACGTTGCCGTACTCGGTCGTGAACTGGCTGCTGTTGTCGCCGACGTACTGCAGCATCGCGCGCAGGTCCTTGAGGTCGAGCAGCAGCAGGCCGTTGTCGTCGGCGATCTTGAACACCAGCTGCAGCACGCCCTGCTGGATCTCGTTCAGCGCCAGCATGCGCGCGAGCAGCAGCGGGCCCATGTCGCTGACGGTCGCGCGCACCGGGTGGCCCTGCGCCGCCTTGTCGGTCGCGAACACGTCCCACAGCGTGGCCGGGCAGGCGACCGCGGTCGAGGGTTCGATGCCGCGCTCCTTCAGCACCGCGGCCAGCTTGGCGCCGACCGTGCCGGTCTGGGTGATGCCGGTCAGGTCGCCCTTCACGTCGGCCAGGAACACCGGCACGCCCAGGCGGCTGAAGTTCTCGGCCAGCGTCTGCAGCGTGATCGTCTTGCCGGTGCCGGTGGCGCCGGTGATCAGGCCGTGGCGGTTGGCCAGGGCCGGGAGTAGGAAACACTCGGTCTTGTCGTGTTTGGCGATCAGGATCGGCTCGGCCATCGTCAGTGCTCCCGGACGGGGCCGCGGCCCCAAGTAAAATTCGAGTCTATCGAACAAACATCGCAGCAGGCGCGTCGGCGCCGCTGCACAAAGGGAGCCTCATGGCCGGTCATTCCAAATGGGCCAATATCCAGCACCGCAAGGGCCGCCAGGACGAGAAGCGCGGCAAGATCTGGACCCGCGTGATCCGTGAAATCACCGTCGCGGCCCGCCAGGGCGGCGGCGACCTGGCGATGAACCCGCGGCTGCGGCTGGCGGTCGAGAAGGCCAAGGCGGCCAACATGCCGGCCGACACCGTCAAGAAGAACATCGACAAGGCCACCGGCAACCTCGAAGGCGTGAACTACGAGGAGATCCGCTACGAGGGCTACGGCATCGGCGGCGCCGCGATCATCGTCGACTGCATGACGGACAACCGCGTCCGCACGGTGGCCGAGGTGCGCCACGCGTTCAGCAAGTACGGCGGCAACATGGGCACCGAAGGCTCGGTCGCGTTCCAGTTCAAGCATGTCGGCCAGTTCGTGTTCGCGCCCGGCACCAGCGAGGACAAGGTGATGGAAGTCGCGCTCGAAGCGGGCGCCGACGATGTGGTGACGGACGACGACGGCGCGATCGAGGTGCTGTGCGCACCGCCCGGATTCGAAGCCGTGAAGGCCGCGCTCGAGGCCGCGGGCTTGAAGCCCGACGTCGCCGAGGTCACGATGCGCGCCGAGAACACGATCGCGTTGTCGGGCGAGGACGGCCAGCGCATGCAGAAGCTGCTCGACATGATCGAGGACCTGGACGACGTGCAGGAGCTGTACCACAACGCCGAGATCTCGGAATGAAAGTCGTGGCATGAAGGTTCTCGTCATCGGCAACGGCGGCCGCGAGCACGCGCTCGCCTGGAAGCTCGCGCAGTCGACCAAGGTGCAGACGGTGTTCGTCGCGCCGGGCAATGGCGGCACGGCCGCCGACCCCAAGCTCACCAACGTCGGGCTGACCGACTACGCGGCCATTGCCGACTTCGCGCAGGCCGAGAAGGTCGCGGTCACCGTCGTCGGGCCGGAGGGGCCGCTGGCCGGCGGCATCGTCGACCTGTTCCGCGCCCGCGGGCTGCGCGTGTTCGGGCCGACGCAGGCGGCGGCGCAGCTGGAGAGCTCGAAGGCCTTCGCGAAGGCGTTCATGCAGCGCCACCACATCCCGACCGCCGCGTTCGAGACCTTCACCGATGCGAAGGCGGCGCATGCGTACGTCGACGCGCAGGGCGCGCCGATCGTGATCAAGGCCGACGGCCTGGCGGCCGGCAAGGGCGTCGTCGTCGCGATGAGCCTGCCGCAGGCCCATGAGGCGATCGACTGGATGCTCAGCGACAGCGACAACAAGCTCGGCGTGCAGCACAACGCCGGCCAGGCGCGGGTCGTGATCGAGCAGTTCCTCGACGGCGAGGAGGCCAGCTTCATCGTGATGTGCGACGGCAAGAACGTCGTCTCGCTCGCGACCAGCCAGGACCACAAGCGCCTGCTCGACGACGACCAGGGCCCGAACACCGGCGGCATGGGCGCGTACTCGCCCGCGCCGGTGGTCACGCCGAACGTCCACGCGAAGGTGATGCACGAGATCATCCACCCGACCATCGCCGGCATGGCGAAGGACGGCATCGTGTTCACGGGCTTCCTGTACGCCGGCCTGATGATCGACGCGCACGGCCAGCCACGCACCGTCGAATTCAACTGCCGGATGGGCGATCCCGAGACCCAGCCGATCATGATGCGGCTCAAGAGCGACCTGTTCGACGTGCTGATGCACGCGACCGATGGCACGCTCGACAAGGTCGAGCTCGAATGGGACCGCCGCGTCGCGCTCGGCGTCGTGATGGCGGCCGCCGGCTACCCGCTCGCGCCGCGCAAGGGCGATCCGATCACCCACCTGCCGGTCGACGCGCCCGATGCGATGGTGTTCCATGCCGGCACCGCGCCCGGCAGCACCGGCCCCGTCACCGCCGGCGGTCGGGTGCTGTGCGTGACCGCGCTGGGAGACTCGGTCAAGCTGGCGCAGCAGCGCGCCTACGACGTGCTGCGCGGCATCCACTTCGATGGCGCGCAATACCGTCGCGACATCGGGTACCGCGCGATCAAGCGCTGAACGTCGTGACCGCGCCGGCCCAACCGGTCCAGCTCCATGGCAGCGGCATGGCGCAGGCCGTGCTGCGCGCGCTCGGTTGGCGGGTGCGCTTCGACGGCCTGCCGGCGCGGCAGGGCGTGCTGATCGTCTACCCGCACACGTCGAACTGGGACTTCCCGCTCGGCCTGCTGGCCAAGTGGACAGTCGGCATCGACGTGACCTTCTGGGGCAAGGACGCGCTGTTCCGCATCCCGCTGTTCGGCCGATGGCTGCGCTGGCTCGGCGGCGTGCCGGTGGATCGGCAATCGGCCAACGGCATCGTCGGCCAGATGGCGCGCGAGCTCGAAGCCGCACGCCGGGACGACCGTTTCCTCTGGCTCGCGCTGTCGCCCGAGGGCACGCGGCGCTACACGGATGCCTGGCGCTCGGGCTTCTATCACGTGGCGCTCCAGGCACACGTGCCGGTAGGGCTGGTGTGCTTCGACTATGCGCGGCGTGAGGTCGGCGTGCAGCGCTTCGTCCGGCTCAGCGGCGATCCGCGGGCCGATCTCGCCGAGATCGCGCGCCAGTTCAACCAGCCCGTCGGCAAGCGCCCGGCGCTCGCGGCACCGATCCGGTTCAGGACATCCCCATGAGCACGACCCGAGCCGTTCGCGATTACCTGCTGGGCCTGCAAGACCGCATCGTCGCGGCGGTGGAGGCCGAGGACGGCCAGTCGTTCATCACCGACGCGTGGCAGCGCGAGCCCGGCGGCCCGCTCGAAGGCGAGGGCCGCTCGCGCCTGCTGGAAGGCGGCGCGGTGATCGAGCGCGGTGGCTGCAGCTTCTCGCACGTCCGCGGCAAGACGCTGCCGCCGTCGGCGACCCAGCACCGGCCCGAGTTGGCGGGGGCGCCGTTCGAGGCGATGGGCGTGTCGCTGGTATTCCACCCGCGCAACCCGCATGCGCCCACCGTGCACATGAATGTGCGCATGCTCGCGGCGCTGCCGGAAGGCAAGCCGCCCGTGACCTGGTTCGGCGGCGGCATGGACCTGACGCCGTACTACGGCGTCGAGGCCGACGCCGCGCACTTCCATCGCACCAACCGCGATGCGCTCGCGCCGTTCGGCGCCGACCTCTACCCGCGCTTCAAGACCTGGTGCGACGACTACTTCTTCCTGAAGCACCGTGACGAGCCGCGCGGCATCGGCGGCGTGTTCTTCGACGACTTCGCCGAGCTCGGCTTCGAGCGCAGCTTCGAGATGCTGCGCGCGGTCGGCGATGCGTTTGTGCCGGCGTACCTGCCGATCCTGCAGGCGCACAAGAACGATCCGTACGGCGAGCGCGAGCGGGAATTCCAGACCTACCGTCGCGGTCGCTACGTCGAGTTCAACCTCGTGTTCGACCGCGGGACGCTGTTCGGGCTGCAATCCGGAGGTCGCACCGAGAGCATCCTGATGTCGATGCCGCCGGTCGTGACCTGGCGCTACGACTGGAAGCCCGCGCCGGGCACGCCGGAGGCACGTTTGTACAGCGACTTCCTGCGGCCGCGTGACTGGGCCGACTGGACCGCGGCTTGAGCGACACGACGAGCCGGGTCGGCATCTTCGGGGGCAGCTTCGACCCGGTGCACAACGCGCACGTCGCGCTGGCCCGGCAGGCGCTGGTCGAGCTCGCGCTCGACGAATTGATCTGGCTGCCCGCCGGCCAGCCGTGGCAGAAGCGGCGCGTGCTGGCGCCGGCCGTGCATCGCGAGGCGATGGTGCGGCTCGCGATCGCCGGCGAGCCTCGCTACACGCTGTCGCGGATCGAGCTCGAACGCAACGGGCCGAGCTACACCGTCGACACGGTGCGGACGCTGAACGCACGGCGCCCGGGCGTGAGCTGGCACCTCGTGATCGGGCAGGACCAGTACGCCGGCTTCCACACCTGGCACGGCTGGCAGGAACTGCTCGGCCTGGTGACGCTGGCGGTGGCCAACCGGGCCGACGCTCCGCTGAACGCCGATCCGCAGGTGCTGCGCGTGCCGCACGAGGCAGTCGCACTGCCGATGATGGACATCTCGTCGACCGACATCCGCGCCCGCCTCGCCCGCGGCCTGGGCATCGCCGATCTGGTGCCCGCCCCCGTGGCAGGCTATATTGCCCGCCACCACCTTTACCAGGATCCGGCCGGATCCGCCCCCGCTCAGGAGCTGAATGGACATTCGTAAACTGCAACGCGTCATCGTCGATGGACTGGAAGACGTCAAGGCCCAGAACATCGTCGTGTTCAACACCGAACACCTGTCGGCCCTGTTCGAGCGCGTGATCATCGCCTCGGGCACGAGCAACCGGCAGACCAAATCGCTGGCCTCCAGCGTGCGCGACGCGGTCAAGCAGGCGGGCTACCCGGTGCCCCGCACCGAGGGCGAGGGCAACGGCGAGTGGATCATCATCGACTGCGGCGCCGCCGTCGTGCACGTGATGCAGCCGACGATCCGCGATTACTACCACCTCGAGGAAATCTGGGGTGACAAGCCTGTCAACATGAAGCTGGCGACGGGCGCGACCCGCCTCGTGAAGGCCGCCGAACCGGAAGCACCGGCGAAGAAGTCTCCCGCCAAGAAGGTCGCAGCCAGGAAGTCGCCCGCGGCGAAGACGCCGGCCCGCGCGCCCGCCAAGACCGTGGCGAAGAAGGCCACCGCGAAGGCGCCGGCGAAGAAGGCCCCGGCCAAGAGCATCCCGGTCGTGAAGAAGCTGATGGTCGTCGGCAAGACGCCGACGAAGAAGAAGCCGGCCGCTCCGGTCGGTCGGGGCGTGAGGCGCACGGTCGGCGTCAAGTCGGCGTCGGCCAAGTCGGCGCCCGCGAAGAAGGCCGTCGCGAAGAAGGCTCCCGCGCGCCGCGCATGAAGTTGCTGGTCGTCGCGGTCGGCCAGCGCCAGCCGGCCTGGGCGCAGACGGCCTACGCCGAGTTCGAGAAGCGCTTCCCGCCCGAGATGCGGCTGGAGCTGCATGCCGTGAAGGCCGAGACGCGCGGCCAGAAGACCGCCGCGCAACTGATGGCCGCCGAGGCGGTTCGGCTGCAGGCCGCGCTGCCGCGCGGCGTGCGGCGCATCGTGCTCGACGAGCGCGGCACGCGGGTCACGACGGTGCAACTGGCCGAGCGGATGAAGGCCTGGCTGCATGACGGGCGTGACGTCGCGTTCGTGATCGGCGGGCCGGACGGCCTCGATCCTGCGCTCAAGGCGAGTGCCGACGAGACCTTGCGCCTGTCCGAACTGACGCTGCCGCATGCGTTCGTGCGCGTGCTGCTCGCCGAGGCGCTGTACCGCGCGTGGACGGTGATGGTGAACCACCCCTATCACCGTGAGTAATGTGACCCCCAAGACGACTTCGTCGTCGCCCCCCCGAGGGGGAGTGTCCGCCTTGGGGCGGCCCGGCGGCGGACTGTTCATCTACCTCGCCTCGCAGAGCCCGCGCCGCCGCCAGCTGCTCGACCAGATCGGCGTGCGCCATGAGCTGCTGCTGCCCGGCGCGGACGAGGACGCCGAGGCGCTGGAGGCCGAGCGCGCCGGCGAACTGCCGGCCGCCTACGTCGAGCGCGTGACCCGCGCCAAGCTGAAGGCCGCACGCGCGCGGCTGCAGCAACGCGGGTTGCCCGACGCGCCGATCCTGTGCGCCGACACCACCGTCGCGCTCGGCCGCCGCATCCTCGGCAAGCCGGCCGATGCGGACGATGCGCGCGCGACGCTGGCACTGCTCGCAGGCCGCACCCACCGCGTGATCACCGCGGTCGCGCTGCACGCTGGTCGGCGTTCGTGGTTGGCGGTCAGCACCTCGCGCGTGCATGTCGCGGCGATGCCGCCGGCGGCGATCGACGCCTACGTCGCCAGCGGCGAGCCCTTCGGCAAGGCCGGCGCGTACGCGATCCAGAGCGCGTACGCCGGCTGGGTCGAGCGCATCGAAGGCAGCTACTCGGGGATCATGGGGCTGCCGCTGTTCGAGACCGCGCAGCTGCTGCGCCGCGCCGGCTGGCCCTGACGTTCTAGCCGCGCGCCGGCGCCAGGCCGCGCCGCACGTAGGCGCTGGCCGCATCGACCCCGACCACCAGCACGAACATCGCCAGCAGCACCGTGGCCGCCTGCGCCTGCTGGAACAGCGAGAGGTGGAAGTACAGCATCTGCCCGAGCCCGCCGGCGCCGACGAAGCCGAGCACCGCGGCCATGCGGATGTTCATCTCCCAGCGGTACAGGCCATACGCCACCCACTGCGGCGCCGCCAGCGGCAGCATCCCGTAGACGAAGGCGGCCACCGCGCCGCCACCGGCATCGCGCAGCGCGCGCTCGGGCGCGGGCGGCGCGTTCTCGAGCGTCTCGCCGAACAGCCGGCCGAACACGCCGGTCGTGTGCAGCGCCAGCGCCAGCGCGCCGGCGAACGGGCCGAGCCCGGCCGCGAGCACCATCAGCGTCGCCCAGACCAGCTCCGGCACGCTGCGCAGCACGTTAAGCACCAGCCGCGCGAGCGCGCGCGGCGCGCTGCCGAAGCGGCCCGCGGCCGGCAGCGCAAGCAGCGCGCCGGCCACGCCGGCCAGCAGGGTGCCGAGCGCCGAGACCGCGACCGTCTGCAGCGCGGCCCACGCCGTCTTCGCGAGGAACGGCGCGGACAGGTCGGGGCTCAGGAACTCGGCCGCGAACTTGCGCATCGCGCGGCCCGATTCGGCCGAGAACAGGCCGGCGACATCGAGCTTCAGGTAGGCGAAGCTCGCGACGATCGCGATCAGCAGCGCCGACAGCGCCAGTACGCAGGTCAGGCACGGGCCGGCGGCCTGCGCGCGATCGGCGCGCGCCGTGGTTGCGTCTGTCTCGGGGTCGGTCGTCGACGTCATGACAGCAGCTTCCGCAACCCGGCGCTGAGCGCGTCGGCCAGCAGCACCAGCAGCAGGAAGGTCAGCAGGATGGTGCTGGCCTCGCCGCCGTTGAGCATCTTCATCGACTGGTCCATCAGCTGGCCCAGGCCACCCGCGCCGACGAATCCCATCACGACCGACGCGCGCACCGCGCATTCCCAGCGGTACACGGTGTACGACGCCAGTTCCTGCGCCGCCTGCGGGATCAGCCCGTAGCACAGCGCGGCGACGCGCCCGCTGCCGGCTTCCAGCAGCGCGCGTGCGGCGCGGCCGTCGCTGGACTCCAGAATCTCGGCGTAGACCTTGCCGAGCATGCCGCCGTAGGTGACCGCGATCGCGAACACGCCGGCCGCCGGGCCCAGGCCGAGCGCGTGCACGAGCAGCAGCGCCCACACGACCTCGGGCACCGCGCGCAGCGTCATCAGCAGCAGCCGCGCCGCACCGCGCACAGTGCGGCCGCGCCACACGGCACGCCCGGGTCCGATGGCCGAGACCGACAACGCGCTCGTCATTGCGAACGCCAGCGGCACCGCGATCAGCGCCGCCAGCGTGACACCGGCGGTCGCCATCGCGAGCGTCTCGAGCGTCGCGCGCAGCAGCAGCGCGAGGAAGTCGCCCGAGGTCGCCGGCGGCAGGAAGCCGGCGAGGAAGCTGCCCATCACCCGCAGGTTGCCGGCGTCGAACAGCGCGGCGGGGCGGAACTCGGCCAGCTGCAGCAGCGGCCACAGCAGCACGACGGCGAGCAGCGTCAGCCCGGCGCGGCGCAGCGCGAGCGGGTCGCGCGGCAGCGCGGTGTCGTGCCCGAGTACCGCGCTCATCTGCAGCCCGGTCGCACCAGCGGCAGCACGTTGTCGCCGACCGGCGGCGGCAGCGGCAGGTCGTTCGACTGGGTCGGCAGCGTGCGACCCTCGGTGGCATAGAGCGCATGCAGCATGCCGGCACCGACCTGGTCGGCCGGCTTGTCGAACACCAGCTCGCCGCTGCGCAGGCCGACGATGCGCGGGAACCATTTCAGCGCCAGGTCGACGGCGTGCAGCGACGCGAGCAGCGTGGCGCCATCGCGCTCCGATTGCGCCACGAGTTCGCCGATCGCCAGGTCGGACAACGACGGATCGAGCGCCGACACCGGCTCGTCCGCGATCAGCAGCGGCGGCGCCTGGTACAGCACGCGGGCGATGCCGACGCGCTGCAACTCGCCGCCGGAGAGGCGGTCGCAGCGGTCGAACACGCGGTCGGCGAGGTCGAGCCGCGCCAGCGCGGCACGGGCGCCGCCGATGTCCGACGGGTACAGCAGCGACAGCAGCGCACGCCGCGTCGACCAGGTGCCGAGCCGCCCCGCGAGCACCGCGGTCACGACCCGCAGCCGCGGCGGGATCGGCGGCGCCTGGTGGACGACGCCGATGCGCGCGCGCAGCTGCCGCAGCGCGCCCGGTCCCAACTGCCACGGGTGCTGGCCGAGCAGTTCGACACGCCCCTCGCCCGGCCGCACCGCGGCCGCCGCGATCCGCAGCAGGCTGGTCTTGCCGGCGCCGGACGGGCCGATCACCGCGACCCGCTCGCCGGCCGCGATCGTGAAGCTCACGTCGCGCAGCGCGCAGTGGCCGTTCGCGTGGACCAGCCCGACCCGGTCGAAGCCCAGGCTCATCGTCCGATCACTTGATCAGGCCGGCCGACTTGGCGGCCGACTCGATGCCGTCGTAGTTCGCCGACGTGGTCGGCACGAACTTGCTCGCCCGCTGCAGGTCCATGATCTCCTTCATGCCGGGCTTGGACGGGTCGAGCTTCAGGAACGCATCGGTCAGCTTCTTGCGCAGCGCGGCGTCCAGGCCGGGTCGCACGGTCCAGTTGTAGTCGAAGTAGGGCGGCGTGGTCGCGAGCACGCGGACCTTGGCGGCGTTCGGGTTGCCGGCCTCGACCAGCTTGTCCCACACCGACGCGTTCAGCACGCCGCCGTCGGCGCGGCCCGAGGCCACGAACGCGACGGTCGCATCGTGCGCGCCGGAGAACGCGACGGTCTTGAAGTCGGCGTCCGGCTTGATGCCGGCCTGCTGCAGGAAGAAGCGCGGCATCAGGTGGCCGGAGGTCGACGACGGCGCGCCGAACGCGAAGTTGGCCCCCTTCAGGTCGGCCAGCGTCTTCGCCGGGCTCGCCACCGGCACGATGAACTTGCTGGTGAACTTCTCGTCCTCGGCGCGCTGCACGATCGGCACGACGCCGCCGTTGGTGCGGATGCGCGCCTGCACATAGGTGAAGCCGCCGAGCCACGCCAGGTCGATCTTGTTGCTCGCCAGGCCCTCGACCACCGCGGCGTAGTCGGTCACCGGCGTGAACTGTACGTCCAGTCCGGTCTCCTGCTTCAGGTAGTCGCCGAGCGGCTTGAACTTGCGCTGCAGTTCGGTCGGCGCCTCGTCGGGGATCGCGGAGACGCGCAGCACGGTGGTCTGCGCGACGGCGGCGAGGCTGCCGAGGGCGAGCGCGGCAGCGGCGATGGCGCGGGTGAAGGTCTTGGTCATGGAGCGGCCCTGGTTGGCGTGGAAGTGGAGCGCGCCGGCGCGTCAGCGCGCGGCGGTGCGGAAGCCCGCGAATATATCGGTGCGCTGCGGCTCGAAGAAATTGCGGTAGCGCGCGTCGTGCAGCCGCGCATGGGTCGCGAACGCGCCGCCGCGCAGTTCGCGGTGGGTGCCGAACCACGGCTGCGAATACTCGCGGTACGGCCCCGGTGTGAAGCCGGGGTAGGGCGCGAATGGGTCGGCGGTCCACTCCCAGGTGCTGCGGCCCCATTCGAAGCCTGGTGCGTTGCGCGCCGCGTGTTCCCATTCCACCGCGCTCGGCAATCGCCGGCCGGCCCAGCGGCAATAGGCTTCGGCCTCGAACGCGTTGACGTGCATCACCGGCGCGGCCGGGTCCAGCGGCAGCCAGCGGTCGAACCAGCGGTGCTGCCACGCGCCATCGTCGCCGCGGCGCCAGCGCTGGGGATGAGGCACGGCGCTTGCGGCGCGCCAGGCGCCGGCCTCGGCCGGCCAGAACGCGGGCTGCTCGTAGCCGCCCGACTCGACGAAGCGGGCGAACTCGCCCGCGCGCAGCGGGGCGCTGTCGATCTCGTGCGCGGCGAGCGCCGCGTGTTGCGGCGGTTGTTCGTTGTCGAACGCGAAGCCGGCGCCCGCGCCGAGTTCGACGCTGCCGGCGGGCACTGCGAGCGGCCGCGCGGCCGACACGCGCGGTGCTTCGACGCCGGTCGGCGCCGGATAGCCGAGCGCGGCACGCAACCAGCAGAAGGCCTCGCCGTGCATGTCCTCGTGGAACAGCGCGAGGCGCGCGAAGTAGAGCGCCTCATCGTCGGCGCCTGCGGGCAGCGCGTCGATGCAGGCGTCGAGCTGGCGCTGCATCCAGGTTGCCAGCGTGGCGCGGTCGGGCATCGGCGTCGTCCAGCGTTGGGCATGGGCCAGGCGCGCCGAATCGAAGTGGGCATCGGGCGCGACGAAGCGCGCCGGACGCTGCGCGGTCGCGTGGCCCTGTGGGTCGCGGCCGTGCGGGCCGCGCAGCATCCAGAACTCGGCGAACCAGGCGAGGTGCGCCAGCTCCCACGCGATCGGGTTGACGCCGGGGCGGTGCGCCGGTGCCCACTGCGCGTCGTCGAGGTCGCCGACGAGCGCCCAGGTCCGCGCGCGGCTGTCTCTGAGTGCCTCCGCCAGCGAGGCGCCGGCCAAGCGCCGCGCGTCAGGCACCGGCGGCTCCGGCGCGTGGCACCATCCGCGCATGGTCCATCCGCTTCGCGTCTGCATCGTGACGCCGGCGCTCGCCGCGGCCAACAACGGCAACTGGCACACGGCCTCGCGCTGGGGGCGCTTTCTGGCGTCGCGCGCCGAGGTGCGCCTGCAGCTCGCCTGGGACGGCGAACCGGCCGATGCGCTGATCGCGCTGCACGCGCGCCGCTCGGCCGAGTCGATCGAGCGCTTCCACGCGCAGCATCCCGGGCGGCCGCTGGCCGTAGTGATGACCGGCACGGACCTGTACCGGGATCTGCAGACCGACACGCAAGCTCGACATGCCGTGGAGTGTGCCAGCCACATCGTCGTGCTGCAGTCCGAGGCGCTGAAGGCTTTGCCCGCGGCCGTGCGCGGCCGCGCCCGCTGCATCGTCCAGTCGGCGCCGCGGCTGCGCCGCACGGACGGAGCGCGTGGCCACCTGACGATGGTCGCGGTCGGCCACCTGCGCGACGAGAAGGACCCGCTGACGCTGCTCGCGGCCGTGCGCCGGCTGCCGGCGGACACGCCGATCCGCATCGTCCACATCGGCCGCGCGCTCGACCCGGCGCTCGGCGAGGCCGCGACCCGCACGATGCGGGAATGCCCGCACTACCGCTGGCTCGGCGCGCTGGAGGCGCCGGCCGCGCGGCGCTGGATCGCCCGCTCGCGCGCGCTGGTGCACATGAGCCGCATGGAAGGTGGCGCCAACGTCGTGATCGAGGCGGTGCGCTCCGGCGTGCCGGTCCTGGCGAGCCGGATCGACGGCAATGTCGGGCTGCTCGGCGCCGACTATGTCGGCTACTTCCCGGTCGGCGACGGGGCCGCGCTGGCCGTGCTGATGCAGCGCTTTGCCGCCGAACCCGCGTTCGCCGCCGGCCTGGCCGCCCAGTGCGCGGCGCGCGAAGCCGATTTCGCGCCCGCCGTCGAGGCCGGCCGCGTGCGCGCGCTGCTCGACGACATGCTCGGTCCGCGCGACGTTCGCGCCACTGACACAATCGATCATCCGAAGATCCGCAGGAGACTCGCACCATGAACCCATCGACCCCCGCGCCGGGTGCACCCACCGCGCTGCGCCTGACCAGCTTCTCCCACGGTGGCGGCTGCGGCTGCAAGATCGCGCCGGGCGTGCTGTCGGAGATCCTGAAGAACAGCGGCGGCGGGCTGATCCCGAAGGAGCTGATGGTCGGCATCGAGACCGCCGACGACGCCGCGGTCTACCGGCTCAACGACACCCAGGCGCTGATTGCGACGACCGACTTCTTCATGCCGATCGTCGACGACCCGTACGACTTCGGCCGCATCGCCGCCACCAACGCGATCAGCGACGTCTACGCGATGGGGGGCCAGCCGATCATGGCGCTGGCGCTGGTCGCGATGCCGGTGAACCAGCTGCCGCTCGAAGCGATCGGCCAGATCATCAAGGGCGGCGAGGCGATCTGCCGGGAGGCCGGCATCCCGATCGCCGGCGGCCACACGATCGATTCGGTCGAGCCGATCTACGGGCTGGTGGTGCTGGGCCTGGTGCACCCGGACAAGGTGCGCCGCAACGCCGACGCGAAGGCCGGCGACGTGCTGATCCTGGGCAAGCCGCTGGGCGTGGGCGTGCTCTCGGCGGCGCTGAAGAAGAACAAGCTCGATGCGGCCGGCTACGAACAACTCGTGCGCACGACCACGATGCTGAACAAGCCCGGCATCGCGTTCGCCGCGATGGACGGGGTGCACGCGCTGACCGACATCACCGGCTTCGGCCTGGCCGGACACACGCTGGAGCTCGCACGGGGCGCCGGGCTGCGCGCCGTGATCGAGTGGCCGCGCGTGCCGCTGCTGCCGGGCGTCAGCGCGATGGCAGCGGATGGTTTCGTCACCGGCGCGTCGGGGCGCAATTGGGACGGCTACGGCACGCAGGTCACGCTGGACGCGGCACTGCCGGCCACAGCCCGCGACCTGCTCTCCGACCCGCAGACCTCGGGCGGCCTGCTGGTGAGTTGCGCGCCGGAAGTCGCCGACGACGTGTTGCGCGTGTTCGCACAAGGCGGCTTCGAGCAGGCGGCGGTGATCGGCCGCATGGAAGCGGGTGCGGGCCTGCAGGTCACGGCCTGACCGCCCCGATGCAGGACATCCTGATCAACTGGACCCCGCAGGAAACCCGCGTCGCGGTGGTCGAGAACGGCGCGGTGCAGGAGTTGCACATCGAACGCGCGCTCGAACGCGGACTGGTCGGCAACATCTACGCGGGCAAGGTGGTGCGGGTGCTGCCGGGCATGCAGTCGGCGTTCATCGACATCGGCCTGGAGCGCGCCGCGTTCCTGCACGTGGCCGACGTGCAGGTGGCCGGCGTGATGCCGCGCAGCACCTTCGGCGGCGGGCCACGCGGCACGGTCGGCGGTCAGCGCAGCGGCGACGCGCCGCCGCAGACGCCGATCGAGCGGCTCGTGTTCGAGGGCCAGACGCTGACGGTGCAGGTCATCAAGGACCCGATCGGCACCAAGGGCGCGCGCCTGTCGACGCAGGTCAGCATCGCCGGGCGCCTGCTGGTGTTCCTGCCGCAGGACGACCACATCGGCATCTCGCAGAAGATTGGTTCGCACGAATTGCGCGAGCAACTGCGCGCGCGCATGAACATTCTCGCGCAAGTGCCCGAGGGCAGCGGTCCGCAAGGCGGCTTCATCCTGCGCACCAACGCCGAGGAGGCGAGCGACGAGGAACTGGCCGACGACATCCGCTACCTGCGCAAGACGTGGGCGACGGTGCGCGACCGCAGCTTCAAGTCGCCACCCGGCACGCTGCTGCACCAGGACCTGAGCCTGGCCGAGCGCGTGCTGCGCGACCTGACCCACGACGGCACCCAGGCGGTGCGCGTCGATTCGAGCCTGCAGTTCGAGTCGCTGCAGAAGTTCGGCCGCGAGTTCACGCCGACCTCGGTCGCCAAGCTCGAGCACTACGCCGGCGAGCGGCCGATCTTCGACCTGTTCAACATCGACGAGGAGATCGCGAAGGCGCTGATGCGGCGCGTCGACCTGAAGAGCGGCGGCTACCTGATCATCGACCAGACCGAGGCGCTGACGACGATCGACGTCAACACGGGCGGCTTCGTCGGCGCCCGCAACTTCGACGACACGATCTTCAAGACGAATCTCGAAGCCGGCCAGGCGATCGCGCGGCAACTGCGGCTGCGCAACCTCGGCGGCATCATCATCATCGACTTCATCGACATGACGCGCGAGGAGCACCAGACCGCGGTGCTGGCCGAGCTGCGCAAGCAGCTCGCGCGTGACCGCACCAAGATCACGGTCAGCGGCTTCACGCAGCTCGGGCTCGTGGAGATGACGCGCAAGCGCACCCGCGAGTCGCTCGCGCACATGCTGTGCGAGGTCTGCCCGGTGTGCGAGGGCCGCGGCCAGGTCAAGACGCCGCGCAGCGTCTGCTACGACATCCTGCGCGAGATCCTGCGCGAGGCGCGCCAGTTCGACCCGAAGGAGTTCCGCATCGTCGCGTCCGCCGCGGTGGTGGAGATGCTGCTGGACGAGGAGAGCCAGCACTTGGCGGGCTTGTCCGACTTCATCGGCAAGCCGATCTCGCTGCAGGCCGAGCCGCTGGGGTCGCCGGAGCAGTACGACATCGTGCTGCTGTGAGGCGAGCGGGCGGCTTCAGCCGTTGCGTTTCGCGACACGCTTGAGCGCGAAGAACGGCGCCAGCAGGGCCGGGCAGGCGGCGTAGACCAGCAGGCGCGCGCGCAGCGCCAGCGGCACGCGGCGCGCGGCGACGAAGGCACGCCAGCGCTGCGCCAGCCTCGTCGCGCCGAACACATCGCGCACGAAGACCTCGCGCTCGAACTGCAGCGACAGCGCGTCCTCGACTGCTTCCAGCTGCCCGGCGCGCCGGGCATCGGCGAGCAGTTGCGGCAGCTCGACCAGTGCGTGGCGGTTGTTCTTCAGCAGCCGCTCGACCACGTCGCGCGCGTGCAGGTTGCGGCGGCGCCGCGAGATGCCGCCGCGGCGGTACTGAACCAGCGCTTCCGCGAGCGTGATCGCGCCGCCGCTGACGATCGCGCGGAATACCATCAGCAGGTCTTCGGCGACCGTGCCGGCGGGCAAGGGACCGAATCGGTCGAAGACGCGTCGCGTCCACGCTTGCGCGGCGCCGATCACGTGCGGCGGGCGCGCGATCCAGTCGGCCGCGTCGCGGTAGGTCGCGAGGTCGGTCGGCGTGATGGTGGCGTGGGTGTCCCCGGCTTCGTCAAGGTCGACCAGCGCGGACGAGATCAGGTCGGGTCGGCGTCCGGCGGCCAGCCAGGCGTCGACGACGCGTGCGCAGCGCTGCGGCAGCGAGATGTCGTCGCCGGCCGCGACGAACAGCAGCTCACCGTGCGAGAGGCCGACCATGCGGTTCAGGTGCGCGCCGATGCCGAGATTCACCGGGTTGCGGTTGAGCACGAGGCGATGCGGTCCGCCGTAGCCCGCGACGGCGCGCTCGATCGCGGCCCAGGTGGTGTCGGTCGACGCGTCGTCCGAGATGACGATCTCGAGCGGCGAATACGTCTGCGCGAGGGCGCTGCGCACCGCGGCCTCGATCGTCGCGGCCTGCTGGTAGGCAAGGACCAGCATCGAGACCAGTGGCCGCTCGGGGTCGGTCACGGCGGCGCCCCGGGGACGAGCCGTGCGGCGATCGCCAGCAGCGCTGCCACGTGGGTCGCGACGCGCGGGTCGTAGCCCAGCGCCTGCAGGGGCTCGGCGATGCGGTGCTTGCCGGCCTGCCAGCGCGCGACGGCCTGCGCGACCGCGCGGTCCAGCGATCCGGGCTGCGCCAGCGAGAAGGGCAGCTGGCCCCGCTCGTTGATGATCTCGGCGCAGCCGGCGTCGTCGGCCAGCAGCACCGGCGTGCCGCACAGCACCGATTCGACGCCGACCAGGCCGAACGGTTCGTAAAGCGAGGCCAATACCGTGAAATCGACGGCGCGGTAGACGTTCTCGATGTCGCTGCGGTAGCCGAGGTGGCGCACGTTGCGCGCCGTGCCCTGCATCGCGCGGCCGGCGACGACCAGCGTCGCCGGCAGCTCGGTGCGGGCGAAGAAGTCGACCAGCAAGTCCAGGCCCTTGCGCTTGTGCCCGGTCGAGGCGAGCAGGAAGACGGCCCGGTCCTCGGGCAGGCCGAGCGCGGCACGCAGCGCCTGTCGCTCCGCCGGCGCGATGCGCGCGAAGCGCGCGCCGTCGACCGGCGGGTAGAGCAGCGTGATCTTGCGCGGGTCGATGCCGTAGTGACGCACGAGCTCGTCGCGCATGCGTGCCGAGTGCGCGACGATGACCTGCGCGCGCTCGAAGTGCGCGCGCTCCAGGCCGATCTTCCAGCGGTCGTTCAGCCCCGCGGGCTGGCCCATCGCGGCGAGGAATCCGGGGTGCGTGCCGCCGCAGATCGCGATGTCCGACCAGCGTGTCTGGTTGCAGCCGATCAGCGGGAACAGGCCGAGCCGGCGCTTGATGCGCCCGATGCGCCAGTCGAAGAACAGGTCGCGCAGCTTGCCCGGCGCGGCCTTCACGCTGGTATGCACGGGCGTGACCCAGCCGTATTCGGGCAGGCGGGTGTCGAACGCCTTCGCGATCAGCACCGGCTTGATGCCGCGCTCGTGCAGGCCGCGCACCAGCGTCATCGCGTAGCGCTCGATGCCGCCGCTCGCGCGCAGGCCGTGGTTGCTGATCGCGAGCTTGTCGAAGGCCACCGGATCAGGCCCGGTCGTCGGCGGTGAAGGCGACGGCCGGCTTGTAGGTCATCGACAACCGCGCGCGCAGCCGGGCCTTGGCCAGCAGTGCGCGGTCGGCCTCGTCGAGCGTGCGGCCCTTCAGCGCGACATCGAGCTCGGCCGGCTCGCCGCGGTGCAGGCAGATGCGGTCGAAGTCGCGCTGGCTGATGCCCCACTTGTGCAGGAACTGCAGGCGGCCGTCGTTCTTGACGATGCGCCCGGTCGAGACGCAGGCGAAGTGATAGACGAAGCTGTCGCCCAGGCCGATGAAGGTGCGGCAGCCGGCGTGCCAGAGCTTCATCGACAGGTCGTTGTCGCTGCTCATGCCGGGCGACAGCTCGGTGCTGTAGCCGCCGACCTCGGTCCACATCCAGGTCGGCAACAGCGTCGGCGGCCAGGTCGAGCCGAGCCAGTGCGCACGGCGCAGCGTCGGCAGCGCGGCGATCAGTTCGGCCTCGCGAAAGGTCGCGGCGTCACGGCCGTAGTCGGCGGCCACGGTGCAGCGGTTGTTCGCGCCGCCAGGCTCGACCATCGTCGACGACAGCATGAAGCGCCGGCCGTCCAGGCGCTGCGCGATCTCCAGCAGTCGCGTGTCCCAGCCCGGCAGCACCGCCATGTCGTCGTTCAGGTACAGCAGATAAGGCTGTGTGGCGAGCGCGGCCACGCGGTTCACCGCGAAGCAGATGCCGATGTTGTCGGGGCTCGCGGTGTGCTTCAGGCCCTGCGCACGCACCCAGGCCAGCGTGCCGTCCGAGCCGTCGTTGACGTGCACCAGGATCTCGTGCGCGTGCGCCGAGTGGCGCCGGATCGTGTCGACCGCGAGCTGCAGGAACGGCAGGTTGTTCCAGGTCGGGATGATGATCGAGAACATCGCGCCGGCGTCAGGCCTTGGGCGGCCGCGGCACCCGCCCCATAAGGTAGAACTCGTCGTTCGGCCGCATCGAGGTCATGTTGGCCATGCGGTTCGACAGCCCGAAGAACGCGGTGATGCCGGCGATGTCCCAGGCGTCCTCGTCGCGCCAGCCGTGCTCGCGCAGCGCCGCGAAGTCGTCCTCGGTCAGCGCGTACGCCGCGTTGCAGACCTTCATCGCGAAGCCGAGCATGGCTTTCTGCCGCGGCGTGATGTCGGCCTTCAGGTAGTTGACGGCGATCTGGTCGGCGATCATCGGCGCCTTCTCGTAGATGCGCAGGATCGCGCCGTGCGCGACGACGCAATACAGGCAGCCGTTCGCGCCGCTGGTGGCGACGATGATCATCTCCTTCTCGCCCTTGGTCAGCCCCTGCGGGCCGGCGTCGCGCAGCAGCAGTGCGTCGTGGTACGCGAAGAACGCGCGGAACTCGGCCGGGCGGTGGGCGAGCGTCAGGAAGACGTTCGGCACGAAGCCGGCCTTTTCCTGGACCTCGAGGATCTTGGCGCGGATGTCGTCCGGCAGGCTGTCGAGGGTGGGCACCGGGAAGCGGCTGATTGCGGGTGGGGACGTCGTCATGGGTCAACTCCTGAATTGCAACGCGTGGAGGCGGGCGTAGAGGCCGCCGTGGGCGAGCAGCGCGGCGTGGCTGCCCTGTTCGATGACGCGGCCGGCCTCGAGCGCGATGATGCGGTCCGCGCGTTCGATGGTCGAGAGGCGGTGCGCGATCACGAGGCTGGTGCGGCCCTTCATCAGCGCCTCCAGCGCCTGCTGGACCAGGCGCTCCGATTCCGAATCGAGCGCCGACGTCGCCTCGTCGAGGATCAGGATCGGCGCGTCCTTGTAGATCGCGCGGGCGATCGCCAGCCGCTGGCGCTGGCCGCCGGAGAGCTGGGTGCCGTTGTGGCCGATCACCGTCTCGACGCCGAGCGGCAGGCCGTCGACGAAGCCGGCGAGGTTGGCCGCGACCAGCGCCGCCCGCGTGCGCGCCACATCCACCGGCGCGCCGAAGCAGACGTTCGCGGCGACCGTGTCGTTGAACAGCACCACGTCCTGGCTGACGAGCGCGAACTGTTCGCGCAGCGCGTGCAGGCTCCATTGCGGCAGCGCGACGCCGTCGAGCGTGATCGTGCCGCTGTCCGGATCCAGGAAGCGCGGCAGCAGGTTGACCAGCGTCGACTTGCCCGCGCCCGACGGTCCGACCAGCGCGACCGTCTCGCCGGCGCGGATGTCGAGCGAGATGCGGTCGAGCGCGGGCAGGTTGTCGCCGAAGCGGATCGACACCTCGCGCAACGCGAGTTCGCCGCGCGCGCGGCCCGGCGCATGCGTGCCGCCGGTCTCGGTCGGCGCGTGGTGGATCAGGTCGAGCGCGCGCTCGACCGACGCGATGCCGCGCGAGATCGGCGCCGACACGTCGCTGAGCCGCCGCATCGGCGTGGCCAGCGCCACGGCCGCGGTGATGAACGCGACGAACGCGCCCATCGTCGTGCCGCCGGTGCTGCTCTGCCACAGCGCCATGCCGATCGCGGCGGCGAGCGCGGTGGCGGTCAGCAGCTGCGTCACCGGCGTGACGGTGGCGCCGGCGACGGTCGATTTCATCAGCAGGCGGCGCAGCGCCTGGCTCGTCTCCTCGAAACGCGCGCGCTGCACGTCCTGCACGCCGTGCAGGCGCACGGTGCGCCAGGCCATCACGTTTTCCTCGACCACGTAGCCGAGGCGGTCGACCGCGACCTGCGATTCCTTCGTGATGCGGTGCATGCGCTTCCCGAAAACCCGCATCACGTAGCCGACCGCCGGGCCGAGCGCGGCGATCACCAGCGTCAGCTTCCAGTTCAGCAGCAGCATCGTGCCGAGGAACGCGATCACGCTGAACGTGTCCTTCAGCAGCGTCTGCGCCGCGCCGACGAGCTGGTTGACGCCGCCCAGCACCTCGTAGACCACGGTGTTCATCAGGCTGCTTGCCGAGCGCGTAACGAAGAGCTGCGGGTGGCCGTCGAGCAGGCGCCCGAACAGGTGGGTGCGCAGGCGCAGCGTCGCCGCGTTGGCGGCCCAGGCGAGCGTGTAGTCGACGACGAAGCCGGCCGCACCCCGCAGCCCGAACAGCACCACCAGCGCGACCGGGATCGCCCACAGGGGCGGGTGGGGCAGGTCGGCCACGAACTTGATCGGGATCGCCTTCATGCCGCCGTCGACCAGCGGAACCAGCAGCCAGGCCACGCCGGTCTCGCAGACCGCGGCGAACGCGGCGCCCAGCGCGGCCAGCCCGAAGGCCCAGCGCGTGCCCGCGAAGTAGGGGAAGAGCACCCGCAGCTTGGTCCAGAGCCCCGCACGCGACACCGGCTCCGCGCTCATGCGGGGAACTCTGGCCGCTGCGGCGGACTCTTCATGAACATCAGCTTGATGTACTTGTAATAAGTGTATTCGGCGTTGTAGATGGCGAGCATCAGGCCGTGCGAGCCGTCGAGGAAGCCGAGCCGCAGCACATAGGTGCGCACGAACGCGAAGAATCCATGCATCACCGCCTTGCCCACGCCCGCCGTTTTGCCCGCCGCCGCCATGTCGCGGGCGTTTCCGGTCGAGTAGCGGTCGAGCTTCTCGAGCACGTCGTGGATGTCGGGATAGCTGAAGTGGATCAGGTCCGCGCGCAGCTCGCCGATTCGCCCGTCCACCGTCATGTGGGCGTGCAGGAAGTGGCCGGTGAAGTCGGCCAGGTGCCGCCGCCCGAGCCGCAGCGTGTGGTCCGGCCGCCAGCCCGAGTGGTGGATGAACCGGCCGCAAAACTCCGACAGGCGCGGAATGCGGTAGCCATCGAATTCCGGCGACCGGATCGCCGCCAGCACTTCCGTGCGCAGCGCATCGGTGATGCGCTCGTCGGCGTCGAGCGACAGCACCCAGGTGCCGGTCGCGAGCCGGAAGCCGCGCGCCACCTGCGGGCCGTAGCCCGGCCAATCGGTCTGCACGACTTTGGCGCCCGCGGCCGCGGCGAGTGCCGCGGTGCGGTCGCTGCTGCCCGAATCGAGCACCACGATCTCGTCGGCAAAGGATGCGCTGGCGACGCACTCGGCGATGTTCCGCGCCTCGTTCTTCGCGACGATCACGACGGTCAGCGTGTGCTCGGGCGATGGGGCGGAAGGGGTGGCTGGCACGGCTGCGGTCAAGGTGCTCCTCTATGATGGTCATTGTCCCAGAAACATTTGCGGCCTCTCCCGCCGCCGACGCCACGATGTTCGATACCCGACGCCTCGATCTCCGATGCATGCGCATGCTGCGCACGATGGCCGGCCTCATGGTGGCCGGCTTGCTGGCCGCGGCGGCCCCCGCCCACGCGCAATTCCGCGTCGAGATCTCCGGCGTCGGCGCCACCCAGCTGCCGATCGCGATCGCGAAATTCCGCGACGAGGACCGCGCGACCCCGTCGCTGTCGGTCTCGGCGATCGTGCGCGCGGACCTGGAGCGCAGCGGCGTATTCAAGAGCGTCGACACCGCCGGCGCCGCGCTCGACGAGGGCAGCCAGCCGGTGATGACCGAGTGGCGCGGCCGCTCGGCCGATGCGCTGGTGGCCGGCTCGGTCACGCGGCTGGCCGATGGCCGGTTCGACATCCGCTTCAAGTTGTGGGACGTCGTCAAGGGCAACGTGCTCGGCGGCCAGAGCACGGCGGTCGAGGCGGGCGACCTGCGCTTGGCCGCGCATCGCATCGCCGATTTCATCTACGAGAAGCTGACCGGCGACAAGGGCGTGTTCTCGACCCGCATCGCGTACGTGACCAAGGGCGGCAACCGCCACACGCTGCGCGTCGCCGATGCGGACGGCGAGGGCGGGCAGGTGGCGCTGAACAGCCCCGAGCCGATCATCTCGCCGGCCTGGTCGCCGGACGGCAGGCAGCTGGCCTACGTCTCGTTCGAGAAGCAGAAGGCGGTCGTCTACGTGCAGGACACCTCGACCGGTGCGCGCCGCGAACTCGCGAACTTCCGCGGCTCGAACAGCGCACCGGCCTGGTCGCCGGACGGCCAGACGCTCGCGCTGACGCTCTCGCGCGAACACGGCTCGCAGCTCTACCTGATCGACCGCAACGGCGGCAACGTGCGCCGCCTGACGACCAGCAACGCGATCGACACCGAACCGGCGTTCGCGCCCGACGGGCGCGGCATCTACTTCGTCAGCGACCGCGGCGGCGGTCCGCAGATCTACCGCACCAGCACCAGCGGCGGCAACGTCGAGCGCGTGACCTTCGGCGGCAGCTACAACATCAGCCCGGCGATCAGCCCGGACGGCCGCACGCTCGCCTACATCTCGCGCCAGGGCGGCGCGTTCCGCCTGTACACGCTCGACCTCAGCACCAGCGGCGCGCAGCCCGTTGCGCTGACCGACACCAGCGACGACGAGAGTCCGAGCTTCGCGCCGAACGGCCGGCTGATCATCTACGCGACGCGTGCCCAGGGCCGCGACGTGTTGATGACCACCACGCTCGACGGCAAGATCAAGGCGCGCCTGCTGTCGACCAACGTCGACGTGCGCGAACCGGTCTGGGGCCCGTTCGGGCGCTGATTTTTCAATCCAAGAGGAGAACTCCCATGAACAAGCTGTCCATCCCATCCTTGACCGCCCTCGCGCTCGCCGCGATGCTCGCCGGTTGCTCGAGCGTGCCGCTCGGCGACGCTGGCGGCGCGCCGGTCGAATCGCGCACGCCGGGCGCCGGCAGCGGCACCGCGGGTGCGGGCGCCGGTGGCGCGGCTGGCGGCGAGAGCCGCGTCACGCCGGTCGACCTGAGCAAGGGCACCGGCAACGGCGACGCGCTGTCGCAGCGCACCGTCTACTTCGACTTCGACAGCTACGTCGTCAAGGACGAGTACCGCCCGCTGATCGACCGTTTCGCGAAGTCGCTCGCGGCCGATCGCAAGAAGCGCCTGCAGGTCGAAGGCCACACCGATGACCGCGGCGGCCGCGAGTACAACCTCGCGCTCGGTCAGAAGCGGGCCGAGGCGGTCGCGAAGTCGCTGGCCTTGCTCGGCGCGTCCGATTCGCAGGTCGAGGCGGTCAGCTTCGGCAAAGAGCGGCCGGCGGTGCAGGGCAGTGACGAGGCGGCGTGGGCCAAGAACCGCCGCGCCGAGCTGAACTACCGGTGAGGACCGCCGTGATGCGCCAGATCCTTCGCGCCGCGTTTGCGGGCATGACGCTGAGCACGGCGCTCTTCGCGCCGGCCGCGCATGCCGGCCTGTTCGATGACGACGAGGCGCGCCGCGCGATCCTCGACATCCGCGCCCGCATCGACCAGAACACCGAGCGCCAGCGCGCCGGCCAGCAGCAGTTGTCCGATCAGATCGACCAGTTGCGCCGCAGCATGCTCGACTTGAACAACCAGCTCGAGCAGGTGCGCGGCGACAACAACCGGCTGCGCGGCCAGAACGAGGAATTGACCAAGATCGTCTCGGAACTGCAGCGCAAGCAGAAGGACATCCAGTCCGGCGTGGACGACCGGCTGCGCAAGTTCGAGCCGCAGAAGGTCTCGCTCGACGGCAAGGAGTTCACCGTCGAGCCGGACGAGAAGCGCCAGTACGACGAGGCGATGGACCTGCTGCGCAAGAGCGACTTCGCCGGCACCGCGAACGCGCTGAACGCGTTCCGCAAGCGCTGGCCGACGAGCGGCTACAACGACTCGGTGCTGTTCTGGCTCGGCAACGCGCAGTACGGCGTGCGCCAGTACAAGGAGGCGATCGCCTCGTTCCGCACGCTGGTGGCCGGCTCGCCGGACAACGCCAAGGCCCCGGAGGCGATGCTCGCGATCGCGAACTGCCAGGCCGAGCTGAAGGACGGCAAGGGCGCACGCAAGACGATCGACGACCTGATCAAGACCTACCCGAAGTCCGAGGCCGCGCAGGCCGGTCGCGAGCGGCTGGCGTCGCTGAAGTAGCGTCGCGCCGCGGGGCGCATGCACCCCGCACCTAAAATGCGGGCATGCAAGACATCGACCTGAAGGCCCTCGCCACCCTCGTTCTCTGGGCCGCGTTCGGCCTGTCCGTGCTGTTCGGCGCGATCGCGCAGCGCACCCACTTCTGCACCATGGGTGCCGTTTCCGACATCGTCAACATGGGCGACTGGACCCGCATGCGCATGTGGGTGATGGCGATGGGCGTGGCGATCATCGGCTTCAACCTGATGGTCGCCGCGGGCTGGCTCGACGCCGGCAAGAGCATCTACGGCGGGCCGAAAATCGTCTGGCTCTCCGCGCTCGTCGGCGGCGGGCTGTTCGGCTTCGGCATGGTGCTGGCGTCGGGCTGCGGCAGCAAGACGCTGGTGCGCATCGGCGGCGGCAACCTCAAGTCGCTGGTCGTGTTCGTCGTGCTCGGCGTCTCGGCGTTCGCGACGCTGAAGGGCATCACCGCGGTGGCCCGCGTCGCCACGGTCGATTCGGTCGCGGTGACCCTGGCGACCGGGCAGGACCTGCCGTCGCTGCTGGCCGCATCGACCGGGCTCGCCAAGGCCACGCTCGCCGCGGCACTCGGCCTGCTGATCGGCGGCGCCCTGGTCGTCTGGGCGCTCGCCCACGCCGAGGGCCGATCCGGCGACAGCCTGTTGGCAGGGCTGGGCGTCGGCGCGGTGATCGCGGGCGTCTGGTACGTGTCTGGCCGGCTCGGCCACGTCGCCGAGGACCCGAACACGCTGCAGGAGGCGTTCGTCGCGACCAACTCCGGCCGCATGGAGTCGCTCAGCTTCGTCGCACCGGTCGCCTACACGCTGGACTGGCTGATGTTCTTCAGCGACAGGTCGAAGCTGCTGACGGTCGGCATCGTCAGCGTGGTCGGCGTGGTGGTCGGCTCGGCCGCCTACGCGTTGGGGACGAAGAGCTTCCGCTGGGAGGGGTTCCGCGATGCCGGCGACACCGCCAACCACCTGGTCGGCGCGGTGCTGATGGGCGTCGGGGGCGTCACCGCGCTCGGCTGCACGATCGGGCAGGGGCTGTCGGGCATGTCCACGCTGAGCCTGACGAGCTTCGTCGCCGTCGCGGCCATCATCGCCGGCGCCGTTGCCGCGCTGCGCTACCAGGTGTGGCGCATCGAGCGCAGCAGCTGACGCGATGAAACAGGTCACCGACATCGTCGGGCCGCCGGTCGCAAACGACGCGGACCTCGAGCGCCGCTTCGGCGGTCTGCGGCGGCTCTATGGCGACGCCGGCTATGAGCGCATCCGCGCGTTGCGCGTCGCGGTCGTCGGCCTCGGCGGCGTCGGCTCATGGGCGGCCGAGGCGCTGGCACGCAGCGGTGTGGCGATGCTGACGCTGATCGATCTCGATCACGTCGCCGAGTCCAACATCAACCGCCAGGTTCAGGCGGTCGGCGCGACCGTCGGCCAGGCCAAGGTGCAGGCGCTGCGCGAACGCATCGCCGACATCCATCCCGGTTGCGAGGTGCTGGGCGTCGAGGAGTTTGTCGACGAGACCAATTGGCCCGCGCTGCTGCCGCGACCGGTCGACGTCGTGATCGACGCCTGCGACCAGGTGCGCGCCAAGGCCGCCATCGCCGCCTGGGCGCTGGCAACGCACACGACGCTCGTGATCGCCGGTGCGGCCGGCGGCAAGCGGCGCCCGCACGAGGTGCAGGTCGACGACCTCGGCCTGGTCACGCACGATCCGCTGCTCGCTTCGCTGCGCCAGCGCCTGCGCAAGATCCACGGGGCCGCACGCACCGGCAAGATCGGCGTGCGCTGCGTTTTCTCGCGCGAGGCGGTGGCCCCGCCAGACGCGTCCTGCGACATCGACGGCGCCGCGACGGACAGCACGCTGAACTGCCACGGCTACGGCTCCAGCGTGGCGGTGACGGCCACCTTCGGCATGGTGGCGGCCAGTCTTGCGCTAGAATCTTTGACAGTGCAGAAATGATCCGCCCGGTTCCTGGCTATAATCGTGGGCTCAGCGGGTTGTTAGCTCAGTTGGTAGAGCAGTAGACTTTTAATCTATTGGTCGTGGGTTCGAGCCCCGCACAACCCACCAAGTGATCTGCGCCAGCGGTACCGAATTCAAAGAATGTGGGGCTCTTAGCTCAGTTGGTAGAGCAGCGGACTCTTAATCCGTAGGTCGAGTGTTCGAGTCACTCAGGGCCCACCAAAAATGCTAGAAAAATCAACGGCTTGCATTGCGCAGGCCGTTGGTCCTTCTGGATTCGGCGGTTCGGCGAGAGTTATGAGGACCATACCGAGGACCATATTGTTTGGGATGCCTTGATGCGGCGTGATCCGCGTTCGGACGCGCGACGCGACGAAGGTCTGCGACCGAGCAGCCGAACGCCGCGACCAGGGACGCTTCGGTTGTCTGCCGGGATGCGCAGTCGAGTCGCAAGTTGCTCACCTCGTCGACGCACTCATGTGCGCGAAATGCGTAGCCGACTCGGCGGGCACCAAGAAGTCGTGTGTCCTCCGCGGGCGCAGGCGTCGAGGCCGCAGGGCGTCCAGCGTCTTCGACTCCGCCACCAGCAGGTCGTAGAAGTCCTCCGCGCGCACGGCCTTCTCGTCGTCGGCGCGGATGCGGACCAGCGGCAGACCCGCGAGCTTGAAAAGCATGTTCTTCAGCTCGTCGCGTTCGGCGGCCTCCTCGCTGTCGTGATGCACCGAGTCCAGTTCGATGCCGGCAACGGGGTCCTCGTCCGTCGTGCACAGCAAGATGTCTACCTGCGCCAACCACGCGTAGCTGCGAGCTCGCACAGTCAATGCTGCCTCGAGCTTGTCGACGTCGATGACGTTCTTCAGCGGCACGTTGGGGTAAGCGTGCAGCGAGGGGAAGAACTGCCGCACTGCACGCAGGAACTCGCGCTCCTGCTGACTCGCGCACGCGTTCTTGCGAAAGTCGAACGCATCGACGGCCGACCAAGTGCTGATGGCGAACGAGCTGACGACGGCAACCCGCTTGACCTCGGTGGCGCGCACGGGCTGACCGGCCGACGCCGCCGGTGACCAGCGCACGTCCTTGGCGGGTTTCACATCTTCGACCTACCGTGGCCGTCAAGCCCTGGCGCGAAGCGCCCTCGACGAATGGCGTTCACGGCCCTCGGCTGCGAAGTTCAGCCGGTACCTCTCCAGGCGCGATTGGCGGAAGGCGAGATTGACCATCATGGCGACTTTGCTTACGATGCGTGCACGGTTCAAGCCGAATCGCGGGCAAGTTGGCGCCCATCAGTGCACGCACCGGATGTTCTCCGGCACGGTAAAGCCAGAGTCTCTTGTAAGCCCCCTTCCGGCTAGATGACCTCCTTTTGGAGAGCCGGGCAACGCGTGCCGTCCCTCGACGCTCTCCAGGAGTTCGTCATGACAGCCACTTCCCGAGATGCGGCCGAGCCCGCCATCCTTTCCCCCGAAGCCCAAGCGGCAACCCTCTGGACCTACGTTCAGCTCCGAGCGCGCCGGTTCACTTCAGCCGACGCGCTGGATGTCGTCAAAGACCTTGGCGAAATCACTCACCTTGACCCGAAAACGCTAGCGAGGCAGCTGCAGGAAGCTCTCGCCCAGCGTCGGGTTTCCATGAAGTACACCAACGCGCTGCAAGCGGCTGCACGGATGCTCGGCAATTCGAGCTATCACGCGCCAGCAGTCGCTCAAGCCGCGCCTCCGCTGCTGCAATTGGTGTCGTTTGCCAGCTCTCTGAACCGGCCCGTGCGCGACTGGAAAGAGGGCATCCAGCATTTTTGCGGCTACGCCGAGGGCGACCAAGAAGGCGGTGGGCTGCACATCTATCAGATGGGCTTCACCCCGACCTCCGTCACCATGGGCTCGCCGCTGTCGACGGCTCACGACGAAAACGGCCGTGCTGTGCCGGAACTGCAGTTGCAGTGGTCGTCGGACATGGAGTCGCAGTTGCCGGCCGCCATCGCGGGCGTCGAGACGCTGCGGCGGCGCTTTGAAGAAAGCGGGCGCGCAGTTGTGGACGGGCTGGCAGCCGCGTACTACTGCCTTCACAACCCGCATCCGGACGCTGACCCGGACGACCCTGTCAACTCGGAACTCGTCGTCATCGAGGTGACCCCTGGCCCAAGCTTCGGGGATGAGGTCGCGCGCGGGGACGAGGTCAAGTGCTGGGCTGAACTTGAGAAGGTGCACCCCAAGGACAGGTCGCCCACCTACTCGTTGAACGAGGCAGCGTGGGTGGTTGAGAAGTGCCGGTACGAATGGCGGCTTTCCACCGTTCGCATGGGCGGCGCTTCGCCGTCGATTGTGACGAGGCTCCTGACGGAAGCAGAGAGCGCGAAGCTCTTCCGACGCCATCGGAATGCTGTCACCAACGAGCGCTATTTCGTTGCGGAAGACCGGGTCAAAGCCTTGCCGTCCGTCGCAACGGCCACAGAGCAACTTGAACTCGATGTGGAGCAGCTTCGCAAGTACAGCTCCAACGAGTTCGCTCAGGCCATGGCTAGGCAAAAGCGCGTCTCGGTCGACACGCTCCTCAAGCTCGCACAAGTCCTGAAGCTAGCCGACCCCTCCTCGCTCGTTCGGAAGCCCAAGCGCGCTGAACTGACTCTTCTGCGTGATGACGAACTGCTGAGAACCTTCATCTCTCGTGTGCATGACGTGGTCTTCGAAGTCCCACGACGCCTGAGCGACGAAGCCGTAGCGGAGGTGGACAAGGCCGTGGACTTGATGCTCACCGCGCTCAAGAACGACGTGGTCTTGGCCGACGGGAAGGTTCACGATGCGTTCCCTCGCCAGGCGCCGTACATGACCTATGCGAACCAAGGCAAGGACATGCTCGCTCGGCTGAAGCAACTGGGCTTGGTCGTGTATGCCGGCGTGTTCACCACGGTGAAACCGTTTCGGGCGCGAGACGGCTGGGAGCGCAACATCAAGAGCGGCTCCTCTATGAAGGTCGAACGGGTTCTGTTCCTCGATGTTGACCTCGAGGAACAGGCCGGATGATTGGCCGCGTCGACTGACCGATGGGAGTTGCTAACGCTGCGTCGTGTGGGCCTTTGCCAACATCGGCGCAGCGCATATAGCACCTATGTCATAGCGGCCCGCGCGTCCTTCATTTGAGGGTTGAGCGGGGTTCCGTTGCGCAATATAAAGGCAATACCTGAAGCCTAGGGAGGGCGCCGTGGTGCGCACGAAGACCAAGACGGAAGTAGCGACCATCAAGCTGACGCCGGAGTGCCGGCGCGCTTGGGAGGCTGCTGCGACAAGCGAGCGCCGTTCGTTGGCAAATATGTTCGAGGTGGCCATCCTCGAGTACTGCCAGCAGCGCGGCATCGTGGCGGTATCGCCGGACGCTGCGCCTCCCGCGTCGGTCAAGAAGCCCACGTCCAAGAAGGCGGCCGCCCAATGACGCGCGCCGCTTTTCAGGTGGCCCTTGGCGCCCAGCTACACGGGGGAACAATTCAATGAGCGACCCCGTGTTCTTTGAGGCTGAGCGCAAGCGTTTCTTCCGACCCCTGAACAGCTCCCGCCGGGAGCTCGTTGTCGCATGCCTGCGCGCGCTGTACGAACGTCTGCACGGGCCTGCGGCTGACTACGCTCACACGATGACGCGGGACTCGTTGCGCGAACTGCTTGCAGCGGTCGTACGTGACAACCCCGACCGGCTGACCTTGGATGCCGAGCCCGACGAGTTCAGCAGTGCCAATGGCGAACCACTGCAGCTCACGAACCTGCTGATGCGGGCGTTGCTCACAGATGGCTGGCTTGAACAGTTTGCGGACCGGCATGGCCTGGTCACAGCGTTTCGCTTCTCACGTCCGGGCAAGCTCTTCGCCGAGGCCCTGTGGATGCTCGACCGGCCCAGTCGCAGCCGGCAGCGCAACATGCGTGGTTGCCGCAATGCGCTCGAAGCAGCGCTCCAGCCGCGCGGTGACGCTCACGACCTCGTCGACGCGTACGAGTACGCCGAGAAAGTCATCGAAGACCTCACCGAAGGCATCGACTACTTTCAGGAACTCGTGCGCCACCTGATGCAGACAGCCTCGGCGCAGCGTCAGTGGAGCGAGTTCGTCGAGTTCCTCGACCGCTTTCAGCGGGAGTATTCCAAGCAGCTCACCGCCGATAACGCGATGCTCAATCGGCAAGCCATCCGGCAGAACCTCGAGCGGCTGCGCCAGGTGAACGACGCGAAGTTTCGCCGGATGGACGAGCAGCTGCACGACATCGCGCACTGGGCCGTCAAAGAGCACGCCGGCTCCACGGTCTACGAGTGGCTCTTGGGCCGCATCGAAGCCATCGTCGACGCCGCTTGCGAGACCAAGCAGCCCGGCTTCCTCAAGGCGATGGAGACCTACCTGAAACGCATCAACGGTTTGGCGATGCAATCGCTGATGTTGCGTTCGGGTCAGACGCGCCACGCGTACCTGCAGGGCATCCAGCGCATCGCGCATACGGAAGACCGCGCAGAGCAAGACCGCCTGCTGCTGCACTACGGCGCGCACCTCGCAGGCGCTGAGGTCCGACTTCTGGACCCGGCCAGCTTCAAGCTGCGCACAGCCACGCAGCGCCGCAAGGCTGTCACCGTCACCATCCGCCCGCGCAGCACCCGGGAGGAGCGGCTTGCTGCGGCGTTGGCCCGGGCCGAGGCCGAGGCTTTCTCCTTGCCGAACGAACTTGTGGCAGAAGGCCTTCGAGCCGACCTCCGTCTGTTCCGGCACCCCATCCGGCTCTCTGCCATGCCCATCGAAGGGGCCGCGGACGTCCTCAAGGTCATGCAGGCCGTGGAAGCGGCGCGCAGCAGCGCCGGGGACTTCGATGTGCGCCGGCTTCCGACGCGGCTCGACAACTCCGCGTACTCCGGTACTGACTACGAAATCGAACTGAAGAAATGAACATCTCCACCGTCGTCCGCGACCAGCTGGCCCTGGTCAACATGAAGTCCGAGCGGTTTCGGGAACTGGTCATCCGGCTGTTTTCATACGGTGTCATCGTGCGGGAAGAAGACCGCACCGAGCAGGCGCTGTACGACGACGCGCGGCGCATCCAGCAGCTGCTTGAAGACTACTTCGACCTGGCCGGCTTTCTGCTGCACCACGACACGACAAACCAGTTCTATCGGCTGTATGCGCCTGGCGCCGTGGTTGACGGCTTGCCAGAGGACCCACTGGAGTCAGTGCCCTCGTTGCGCGCCCGGGTCTCCGCAGACTTCGTGGCCGCAGCGCTGGCGCTTCGGTTCCTCTATCAGAACAAGCTCAACACCGGCGACATCCAGCCGCAGGGCGAGGCGCTCATCAGCTTCGAGGAGTTGGCGGTGGCGCTGCAGACACAGCTGAAGCGGCCGCTGCCGAACGGCGCGACCGAGAAGATGCAGTTGCTGGCCGAACTTCGCCGACATCGGCTATTGAGCTACTCGCCCACTTTTGCCATTTCGGATGAGGACGCGCTGCTGGCCATCAGACCCACCATCTTGGGCATCGTATCCAACGACGCCATGACTGCTGCGCTCGACACGGACGGCGTGGTCGAGCAGGTTGGCACCGTCGCGGAGGACGCCGAATGAAGCTGGACCGAATGGTGCTCGTCAATTGGGGGCAGCTGCCGCCCGGCAACTACGACCTCGGCAACATGACGTTGCTCACCGGCCCGACGGGCGCGGGCAAATCGACGTTGCTCGACAGTCTCCAGACCGTGATGACGGCGTCCTACCAAGGCATCGTCGCCTACAACCCTGGCCAGGAGGAGACCCACGGCACTCAGCGGCGCGGCAAGACCAAGCGCACGCTGGAGTCGTTCATCTGCGGCGCCGAGTACAGCTTGTTCTCGCGGCCCGATGGCGCACATGGCTGTGTCGCTGCGGTCTTCCGTCCCGAGGACGGTGAAACAGCGGCCAAGCCATTCACGGCCATAGTGGCTGCAGCGGCTCGTGTCGACGGGCAAGGCGAACGTCGAACTGCCCGCCTGGAACGGCTTGAGCTAATCATCGTCGACGAAGACGCCCTGAGCGTCGACGACTTCCTGAAGGACGCCGCTCAAAGTGAATGGGTGGCCGTCGAAGACTTGGTCAAGCGCTTGAAGTCGCGGTATCGGAAGGTCGTCTCGTTCGACAGCCACAAGCGGGACTACCTCTGCGCGCTGTACGGGCGTTTCCGTGGCCGCAGCTCGATAACGTGGGACGAAGCCGCCAACGCCGCCAAGGCCTGGAGCCAGTCCATCGCATACAAGCCCATCGGGTCAGTGCACGACTTGGTCCGCGACGACATTCTCGAGTTCGACGGCAAGCTGCTGCAGGAAAGCATCTCCCGCATCAGCGAGCTGATGCGCCAAGTGACCAGCTTGCGCGAAGAGGGTGAGCGGCTCGCCGCCATTGTCGAGCGCCTGAAGCTGCTCAAGGGCGCCATCAACGACACGGCAACGGCTTTCGAGGAGCAGGTGCAGTACGACTTGCTGCTGTCAAAAGTGCATCTTCGCGATGATGACGCCCGCGTCACCGAGGAGCGTCGGAAGATTGCGAATGACGGTGACATCGAGGACCGGAACCTCGCGCTCATCCGGACGTTGACAGACCAGTGGGAGAACCTGGACCGCAGCCGGGTGCAACTGACGGCGACGTTGCAGGGCATCGAGGCTCACGGCGTCAAGGAGCGGCTGGAGCTGCAGTTGCGCAACGCCAGCACCAACGCTCGCAAGGTTTTGGAGGAGCTGTCAAAGGGGCTGCGTTCGGCCGCGAACCTGGATAAGGTGGCGCGGCAGTTAGCAGGCAAGGCCGTCCCGAAGGAGTTCACACGTCTGCTTCCGGCCGTGGAGGCTGTCGCCCAGGCGTTCGCACGAACGGAGCTTGGCCACTTGGCGGACCTTGTGCAGGCGGTGCATCGGGCATTGAACACGCCGTCGTTCGTTCCCGATGAACTTCTGGAGCTCTGCGACCAGTTCGAGGGCCTGAACGCTGGCCTTGCCGACGTCTTCAAATCGCTGGTGGGCCCGGTGGACAGCGTGTCCATGGCCATCGCGGCCGATGAAGCTTCCTTGGGCACTCGCATCGAAGGCGAGCAGAAGACGGTCAGGGATTTGGCGAACACCAAGTCACGTCTGGCGACCGGCGCCGGCAACTACGACAACGCGACCGCCGGTGCTGTGGCTCGGATACGCGAAACGCTGCCCGAAGCGTCCGTGTTCGTGCTTTGCGACCTAGTCGAGCCCGCGTCCGAGAAGTGGCAGCCGGCAATCGAAGGCTACCTGGGCAACGCTCGCTTCAACCTCATCGTCAAGCCGGAGTGGGAGTCGCGAACCATCGACTTCCTGCACTCCTGGGGCTCCAAGGCGAAGGTGGTTCAGGGCAAGCGATGTTTGGACAAGGCAGATGCCAGCCGCGTGCCTCGTGAGTCCATCATTCACGAGCTGCATACGAGCCATCCCATCGCTCGGGCCTACCTCATCGAGCAGTACGGTTCGGTCATCAAGGTGGACAACTCGAACCAGCTGCGCGAGGTCGCTCGCGGGCTGACCGTGGACGGAAAGGGCAGTGGCTCACGCACGATGTTCGTGACTGAGCGGCAGGAGCTGGTGTTTGGCCGCGCTGCACGCGAGAACGCACTTCGCCGAACGACCGAGCAGCTGCAGGAGGCCGAGGGCCGATTGGCCGATCTCCAGTCCCTCAAGCAAACCTTCGTCGATGTCCGCTCGCTGCTGGCATCCGTGCGCGAGCCGAATTTCGACCCCAATCCGCTGCTCAACTACGCGGTGGAAATCGACCAGGCGCAAAGCGCCCTGAGCCAGCTGGACTTGCGCGAGGTGAACGACCTGGAGACCCGTTTGACGGAGCTGCAGCGCAAACTTGTGGACGTCGACAAGGAGCGCAACCTGGCGCACCGCGCCATCACCTTGGCGCAGGAGCGTACCGAGAAGTCGGAAGAGGTCATCAAAGGCATCATGGGCCGACGGGACGACCGCTTGCGCGAGCTTCAGCGGCAGATTGGTCGCCTCAAACAGCTCTGTGAAGTCAACCCCGAGCGCACGTACACCGTGATGTCTGAACAGGTGGAGGACCTGCTGACCGTCGTCGCCGTCGGTGAAGTGACCGCCCGTCGTGACCACTTGCGCAGCCTTCCGGCCATGCGGGTTGGCGAGGTTCGCGAGCAGCTCAGTGAGCACAACGCCAAGGCGAAGACGGAAGAGCGATTCCAGGTTCATCTGCCCTACCTGCACGACGGGGAAGGGTTCGACGCTTGCTATGGCCCGCTCGTGCAGCTCGGGCGAGCGGTAGGCGGCATGCACGCCGACCTGGAAGGCCTGGGCCTCTACAACAATCGCAACGAAGTCGAGAAGGCTGAGCGCTCTTTCCACGATGTCTTCACCAAACAGTTCTGCGTGGAAATCAAGGCGAAGGTCGATGACGGAGTTCGCACCTTGCGGCAATTGAACGCGGAGCTGCAGAACCTGAAGTTCGGCACCGACCGCTTCACCATCGACTGGTCCAAGTGGGAGCCCGAGTTCGAGGACTACTACGGCTTCTTCAAGGCCGTGACTGAGCTGGCCGACTCCCAAGACACCATCGACTTGTTCGCAGCGACCACGCTCACGGACAAGCAACGAGGCGTTCGCGACCGGCTGGTGAAGCTGCTGCTGGAGAAGGACCAGGAGCGCGCAGAACGCGACCTGCTGCGCATCGCCGACTACCGCAACTACCGCCGCTATGAAATCTGGAATGAGTCCGACAGCGGCGGCAAGATTGCGTTGTCGACCTGGGGCACCGGCTCTGGCGGCCAGCTGGAGACACCGGCTTACATCGTGCGTGCGGCCGTGGTGACCAACCGCATGAAGCTGTTCGACAAGGGTGCAAGCCTCAAGCTCTTGGTCAGCGACGAGTCGTTCTCTCGAATGGACGAGCTCCGCGCCCGAGCCGTGCTTCGGTACCTGCGTGACACCTTGGGCCTGCAGCTCATCAGCGCGATGCCCACGCGCGGCGCCGGCGGGCTGCGTCCAGAGTTCGACCGTGAGTTCAGCTTCAGCCGGGCCGGCGTAGACACGATGAACGGTGAGCTCGACTTCATCATCGAATGCGACGAGCGGCTCAACAAGCAGGACCGCATGCGCGACATGTGGGAAGCACATCGCCTGAAAGCTCGAGAACAAGCACGAGTGGAGTTCGACGCCAAGGAGCCTGTGCCCGTGGTACTTCCCGAGCCCCCGGCGGGTGACATCTTCATCCCGCATGCCGTTCAAGCCGTGTCATCCGCAAGCACCTCGGAGGCGGCGCCTTGAGCGACCTTGCCCCACTGTGGCTGCAGTCGCCGGCGATGCTGCAGCTCATCAACATGTTGGTGGACCGACTGGACAGCGCCGAACAGCGGGGAACCCGTGCTCAGTCAGTGGGCCTTGGCGCGAAGACCTGGCCGGCCTTGTACGAAGCCTCGTTCGAGTCCGACAAGGAACATCTTTGGGAGCAGTTCGCGGAGCTGGTCCGGTGGGGATGGTTGTCGGCCAAGCCTGACGGCGTCGCGAAGGTTCGGTCGGGCTACGACAGGTCGCCCCGGGTCACGGTGGTCGATGAGCAGGCTTTGCGAGCTGCCGTTGGCAGGCCCGAGCGCATGCGCAGCGCCACCGAGCGTTGGCGAGACGCTGTCAACGCGGGCCTGGCTGCCTCTGAAGAGGTCAAGCGCCACGTTGGCGACTACTGCATCGACCTTCCCGACCGAACGATGTCGGAGGTCGTGGCCCGCTTGAACGAGCTGCCGGCCATGGCGAATACTCCCCTGCTGCTGCGCGAGGTGTCATCACAGCTCTTCTGGGGCATGTCGAAAATACTCGACAAGCGGCAGGGCATGGTCGCGGCGCTCCTGGGCCTGGATGAGTGCCCGTTCCCGGAGTCGCCCATCCAGCTGCATGTGTTCTTGCCTTCGACGGGTTTCCGAGGCGTGCTGTTAATCGAGAACGCGATGAGCTTTGAGCATGCAATACGCTCAAAGAAGCCGGTCTTTGAGGAGCTGGCGCTCGTGTTTGCGTCCGGCTTCAAAGGCAGCGCCCAACGTCTGCGCACGCCCGATGGCAGTTTGCTCTTCTACTCCCAGCGAGGCGGCTTGGGCCCGGACCTGCGAGACGGGTTCGAAGCGTGGCTGTTTGGCAGGGGCGGCCAGCCCTCCTATTTCTGGGGTGACCTCGACTGGGCGGGGATGCGCATCCTCGCGGCCATGCGAGCGAGTTTCCCGGAACTGGGGGCGTGGCAGCCGGGCTATCTGCCGATGCTGGCAGCGCTCAAGGATGGGCACGGACACTCGCCGGAAGCCGCGGAAAAGCAAGGCCAGCGGGTATTGACGGCATCGGGCTGCAGCTTTGCCGACGCAGAGCTCGTCCCAGCCCTCCGTGAGACCGGGCGGTTTCTCGACCAAGAACTTTTCACGCTGTAGCTCTCGCGGACAAGGAGGCATTTGAGATGGCCAAGGTAATCAGCTAGTTCTTCGCGGACCTGGGCTTCCCGCTGCGGAACATCCGCTGGTGCTGGGGCGCGCGCAACGACGACATCGTCTTGCAGCGGACATGACCTACACCGCGAACGTGGTGCTGCGCTCGCCCGCTCGCGTCGTCCAGCCACGCAGCACTGGATGGCCGCGATTCGGCACGAGGCGTGGTGCAACGCCCACGAGCTCGACGGCGCCACGTGCCGGCACGCGCCGGTTAACGTCACAGACAAAGGGCTACCCACGGACTCGGCAAGCTCCAGTGGTCGAGCTTCCGCAAGGTGAAAGTTGGCGGCTGCGTACGCGCGAGCGTAGGCCTATGCTGTTGACTTTGCGTACCCCAGAAATTCCTTATGGGGTGAACGTGCCTCGTTCCAGTAGCGGTTGGCCCCTTCAGGCCTTTCACGTTGCGTTGCTACCGTCAAGAGCAGGCGCCGTTTCGCGCGCGAGATGCCAACGAAGTAGGCTGATCGTTCCGCGTCAAGTTCACCCCAGAACGTCTGTGTCTCCACGCCCAACACGATGACGGAGTCGAACTCTAGTCCTTTGCACTTGTGAATCGTCATGATCCGCACGGCACTGTCTTCAGAAAACCGCGATAGGGAGGTCGCTGCATCTTGATCGAGCCCGAGAAGTTCCCTGATGCGATCAAAGGTCTGCGCGACGACCTCGTCCAAGCGGGTGCCGCGCTCGTAGTCGGACGACAGTGCTGCGACGGCATCGCGCCCGAGCAGATCGAGGAATTCTTGCGCCAGAACTTGCAGCGCGTCGAAGGTCGGCGCTGCGGCTGCGCCTTGGCGGATTCGATCGCGCGCGTCGTCGATGAACCGGTGCCAGCCAGCGCGTAGTTCGTAAGAAGCGTCCTCATCGGCTCCGGTGGCTAACAGCACGTCCATCAGGCGACTATAGGCGTCAGGTTCGCGCTCGCCCGTGACGACTCGCAGGAAATCGACGATCAGCCGCGCTGCTGGTTCCGCCGACAGGTCCTGCAAGGCTTGCTCGTTGCGAAATGGAATGCCGCGCGCGCTCAACTCAGCCATCAGCCGGTCCGCGTAGAGCTCGAGTTGCTTGGAGAGCAGTACTGCGATTTCTGAGGGCGGCAAACCCTCATCATCGATCCATGTCTGAATCATGTCCGCCAGATCCTCGGCCTCATGCTGGCTGTCTTCGAATTCGAGGACTTCGACCGAACCGCCAGTGCCGGCCAAGTCGGCGTCCGGTACAGCGGCCTTTGGGTCCATCACTTTCACCATGGCGTTCTGCATGCGGCGCAAGCGTGGCTGCGAACGAAAGTTCTGATAGAGGTTGAGGGGCAGGGCATCGAAGTCCTTGGCGAAGAGTTGGAAGATGCCCTCCAGCGCTCCGGCCCAGCCCATGATGCGCTGTTTCGTGTCGCCCACCGCCGTCAGTCGGATGTCGGTGCCGAGGAACGCTTCCTTGATCAACTGGTACTGTGCGGTGGTGCAGTCCTGAAATTCGTCGAGAAACACGTGGCTGTAGGTCTGGCGTACGGCGTTGCGAGCGACCTCGCTGGATCGGAGAATTTGGACCGCCAAGGGCACCATGTCTTCGAACTCGATCTGCCGGCGTTGTACTCTCGGTTTGCCGATCGTGTAGTCCGCGTCCAAGGCATCTTTGCCTGTGAGCACTGGGCGAAAACGGTCGATTAGCCGTTTGGCGAACGCGTGAAACGTGTGGCTGTCCAGCCGGGCGGCGAGTTGCCAACCGCAGCGCTTGCGTACCCGGTCCTTGAGGTTGCGGCTGGCGTCGACCTTGAAGGAGATGGCCAGCACGCGCTGGGGATAGCGACAGGCACCTGTACGTAGCACGAAGTCTGCGCGCTGCGCGAGCATTTCTGTCTTGCCCGCCCCAGGACCCGCTGTTAACGCCAAGCTGCGTTCGGGTTCGCGCGCGGCGACCAGCGCGTTGGGTTCCAGCTTGAGCCCGTCGGACGGTCGCCAGTGATCGGGCTTGATCATTCCGGCAGTTCCGCCAACTTGGCCTTCACCATGTCCAGCAGCCGATCGATCGAGTCCGGCATATCCACGTTGAGCGTCGCGTCGTCGAGCTGACCCATGGCTTCGAGATGTGCCGCCGGCTTGCTGCTGAGTTTGAAGCGCTGGTGGTACGCGTCGAAATTCTGCTGCTCTTCCTCGCTGTACTGAGCGACATCTCCGTGGCTCTTGCCGAGCGCCGCAGCGATGGTCTCATCATCCGGATCCGCAAGCTCTTCCTCCTCGACGCCGTACGCGTCAGGAAACTGCCGCAGCATTGCAAAGTCGAGATCCAGTGGGGCGGAGAAGAACACTCCCGCGGATTCGAGGAACTTCAGCCAACCTGGACCGTTCTTGGACGTCAAGATCGGCTCGTCACCGTCCCATTTCGGAAGGCCAGCCAGATGGTCCTTGCTCAGGTCGCTCTTGATGGTCGGAAATTTGAGCAGTTGCTGAATCGCGTACCTGATCCGTCCCCAACCACCTTGGTGGCGACCCAGGTCGAGGTCAAGCAGGGTCACTTGCGGAATGCCGAGGCCATGGAGCAGGCGCCAAAAGTGGTTCACGTGCCGCCCGCCCAGCGGTGCAACGGAAATGGAGGCGTCGTCTTCGGCGATGCCCTTGGCCTGAAGCAGGCGCGGCAACACGATCTCCTCGCTGTCGCCTTCGCCCAGGATCACCAGTCGCGAGAAGTAGAGTTCCGGAAAGGCTTGGACTGCCTCGCGCACGAACTTGTAAGCCTCGTCGGTCGCCTCGGGCATGACGATGGTTGCGACGACCGTCTTCCGTTCCTTGTTCAGCCGCAGATAGCGAATGTGTTCTGGCGCGACGCGTTTGAGCAATGAAGGCGCATGCGTCGCAATGATCGCCTGCGCGTCGTGATGCCCGGAGAAAGCGGTAGCGCTTTGATGATCCGACCAAGGTAGTGAGGCGATAAGCTGTTCTCAGGCTCCTCCATTGCCACCAGCGTGAACACCGCTGGGCGTAGCTTGTCCACGTCGAACGCGTCGAGCTTCTTGGCCAGCACCTGGCGGCCGATGGCCTGCATGGAGAGCACCAACGAGACGTAGAGCAAGGACTGCTGTCCGTCGCTCAGGCGCGAGAAGTCGACGATCCGTTCGCCGTGCCCCGGCGTGAACCCGACGGTCAGATGTCGGAGCAAATTGTCGATCTCATTGCGCTCGAAGGACACGCTGGGACTCGCGTAGTAGATCCCCTTGTGCAGCGCGGCCCAATGTGCAGTCAACTGCTCGCCGATGCCGCCGACGGCGGCGTTGCCGGCCAGGGCTTCGCTGATACCCTGCGTAAGCCCGGCGACCTTCTCGCGCTCGACCTGCCAGTCGGCCGCCCGGAGGGCTCGACCCAGCAGGGAATTGGCCGCGTAGGAGATGTGGTCGGTGGGGTCCCGACGTGCCGGCAGGTAGTGGACCTGGATGGCGTTGCGGTCATGTTTCTGCACGGGCACTGTCTTGACCGGCTCGTCATGCTCGTCGGCCTCCACCACGTAGTGCATCGTCTCTTCGATGTCCCCGTCCTCATCCATCGTTGCCGTCAGTCGGAAGCGAACGCGGGCGATGCCGTCAGCGGATCCCAGCTGCATGTGGGCGAAGTGCCCCGGAATGGTGGGATGTTTGCCTTTGGGCTTCTTGAGTTCGGGAAACTCGAACTGCGCTTCGACCCACAGGGTCAGCGGTCCGACGTCGCCCTTGGCCAAGTCGGCCGCATCGATGTGGAAGTCGGTGCGTCGAATCCGGCGCAGCGATGGATCGAAGCCGAAAAGCCGCGCGAGCGCCTGGAGCACGGCCGTCTTGCCGGTGCCATTGGGCCCAAGCAGAAAGATCATGGCTTCGAGTGCAAGGACCGTTGGCCCCGGCCCGAAGGATTGGAAGTTGCTGAGCCGCAGCCGCGTAAGTTTCACGGGGTCTTCCTCTTTTTTGATTGGTTGGCCGATTCTGTGTGGAAGATCGGCTGAGAAGCTCGCTGCATTCGCCGTGGCGGCCTGGGGCGCATGGCAGTCGGTCGTAGAGCGTGGAAATCTTATCGGGGGTGTCGAGGCTCGATGAGCTCGATGAGCTTGAAATGCGTTTGACAATCGCCTGGACCCATCAGGAATGCATCGATCGGGATGAGGAAGGAGGCGCGACGTGCGTCGAGTGAGCGATGCGGGCTCGATGGCGCGCAGGACCAGTTCGTTGGAATCCTTGCAAAGCAAGTCTGTCGCGACGAGAGAGCGTTGCGAGGGGCGACACGCTGGAACTTTTCGTGTCACAGGCGCTTGACCTGATCCCCCGCCGGATACTGGATCGATCTGGAGGGGCGTCGGCAGCTACATACAGCGTCAAGGCAGAGTTTCGCCTACTGAACTCGCGTGGCCTGTCCGCTCGGGTACAAGCACGGCAGCGCATCGGGACTCGGTCAGCTTTAATCGATTTATTGACTGTGGGCCGCTTTGTAATCAAAATCCGCGGACGTTAATCGAATTTGAGAACAACTCCGGGGGTCTAAGTGGCCGAGTGGATCGGATACCAATGGCTGGCCGAGCGCTACGGCATCTCGCCGCTCCAGGCGTTCCGGACGGACAGCACTATCGCCAAGTCCCGCACCACGGTGCGTGAGGACGGGTACGTGCACGAATATTACCCGCCCGCAGCAAGGCCTGCGGACACGTTGGCGGGCCACCTGACCTTCGCTCTCAAGCACGAGGGTATCCACTTGGAGTTCCTGACCCGCCTATTCAGCGTGGCGCCGGCAGCGGATCTGGAGGCTTGGGTTGCGGCCGAGCCAACGGGCCAGTATGCGCGCCGTGCCGGATTCTTCTATGAATATCTAACCGGACGGCACCTGGCGTTCCCCGGCGTGGTCGCGGGCAACTACGTCGCGGCGCTGGACGACGAGGCCTACCTCACAGCCAGCCGCCCTACCAACAATCCGCGCTGGCGCGTGCGCGACAACCTGCCTGGCACGCGAGACTACTGCCCAGTGGTGCTGCGCACTGCACGCGTGCGGCAGGCCGAGCAGTACGACTGCGCGCAGCACCTGTCCGACTTGGAGGTCGAGTTCGGTGCCGATCTGCTTCTGCGCAGCGCGGTCTGGCTGACGATCAAGGAAAGCCGGGCAAGCTTCGCGATCGAGCATGAAGAACAGCACGTCGATCGCGTGCGGCGTTTCGCGTCCGCAATGGAGCAACGCTGTGGGCAGGGTGAGGATCCTCTCTCGGAAGGCGCACTTGGCGAGCTGCAGTCTCAGATCCTCGGGCCGCGTGCGACGCGCTACGGCGTGCGCCGCTCACCGGTCTTCGTCGGCGAAATGGACGGGTTCACCGAGGTGGTTCACTACATTGCACCGCACTGGGACGAGACGCCGGCGTTGCTGTCGGGCCTGCGTGGTTTTGCGACTCGCACGGCGGGAGCCTCCGCGCTGGTGCGGGCCGCCGTGCTGTCGTTCGGCTTCGTGTACATCCATCCAATGTCCGACGGCAATGGCCGGATCTCGCGCTTCCTGATCAACGACGTGCTGCGGCGCGATCGCGCGATCCCTGCACCCTTCATCCTTCCTGTGTCAGCCACGATCACGAGCACCGTCGTCAATCGGCGCGGCTACGACCAGGTGCTTGAATTGTTCTCGCGACCGCTCATGCGCAAGTACGCACAGGCCTGGCGCTTCGGCGTGGAACAGGTGGCTGAGGACGGCGTGCACTACAACCTGCAGTTCGATGCCTATCAGGACGCGCTGTCGGCTTGGCGCTACCCCGACATGACCGACCACGTCGAGTACCTTGCCCAGGTGGTTCAATCGACCATCGAGCAGGAAATGCGCAAGGAGGCAGGCTACCTGCGCAGCCTGCGCACGGCTCGCGAGCGCGTCAAACAGGTCATCGAAGGGCCTGACGGTGACATCGATCGAATCATCCGGTCGGTGCGGGAGAACGGTGGCAAGGTGTCGAACAAGCTGCTGAAGGAAATTCCGGCGCTGGCAGACGAGGACCTTGCTGCCGAACTCGTGACGGCCATCCAGGCGGCGTTTGCGCAGCCATGAGCGGCTATGAATTCATGACGATCGATCGATTCCACATTTGTTGCGTCGGTCCGGACGAAGAAGCCTTGCACGAGGCCTTTCGTCAATGCGGTGCAATGGTTCAGTCGCGTGGTTGCTCGACGACGGTTTGGCAGCAGTCTTGGCCAAAGTTCCTCAGGTTCAGCCTCGGACGAAACAGAAAGAACACCATCAATGAATAAGACAAACAAAAAAACAAACCCGAAGGCCACGAAGACCGCGGTAGTCGCGGCAGCCGTGACCCGTCGACCCGTTCCCGCGAAAAGCAAGACCGCTCCAATTCGCGAGGTGCAGGACGGCGCGATTCGGTTCTATCGCGCCAACGAAAAACCCTATGGCGCCTTCAGCAATCTCTACCCAAGGCAGATTGAATTCGAAGGTCGCGCCTATCCGACGTCTGAACATGCCTATCAGGCGGGCAAAGCGAGCAAGCCGGCCGTTCGCGAATGGATTCTCAATGCTCCGTCGCCGTCCCTGGCAGCCATGGCAGCGCACGGTCTCTACGTATGGGACGTCGTACCAAATTGGTCGCAGATCAAGTTCGATCGCATGCGTGCCGTACTGCGCGCCAAGTTCGATCAACACGCCGATTTGAAGGAGCTCTTGCTGTCGACCGGAAGTACTCGTCTCGTCGAAGCCGGCACGGTGAGCAATGCCGTCAACCGCCTGTGGGGCGAGGTCAACGGCAAGGGGGAGAACACACTCGGCATCATGCTGATGGAACTGCGCTCGGATTACGCGAAGCCAAAGGCGAAGCGCGCCACTGCGGCCCGTCGAACGACCGGCGAGAAGAAGCCTGCGGCCTCGAAGCGCTCGCCGGTCACTGCATAGGCGATCGAAGCAGTCCTATGAGCGGAACTTTCTACGACGGCGAACTTGCTGAACTCGGCAACACCTTTTCCGCCGCGATGTCGGCCAAGATTGACCTCCTGAAGCTGGCGATCGCGAGCACCGCGGAGGCGAGCATCATTGGCGTGGGTTCGGGCGGCTCGTTCACCGTTGCATCACTCCTTTGCAACCTGCATGAGTCGTACACCGGCCGCGTGTCACGACCTTCGACACCACTCGAAATCATCTGCAATCCCACGCTCGCTGCCTCAAGCCCGGTCTTCATGATTTCGGCCGAGGGAAAGAATCCTGACATCATCGAAGCGCTCGAGCGCGCAAGACGCCATAGCTCACGCACCGTTCACGTACTGACCAACCGAGCAGCTAGCCCGTTGATGGAGCACGTTCGTGAACTGCCTGAGGTCACGCCGCACGTGTTCGAATTGGCCAAGAAAGACGGGTATCTCGCGACGAACAGCCTTCTCTTGGATGCCGTTGTTATCGCCAGAGCCTACGGCGCGCTGGACGCCGATGCGGACCAATTTCCTGATTCGCTCGACCGGTTACGCATCGGCTCGAATTCGGTTCCGGAGTGGCTAGACACAGCCCGGGAATTCGTGCGGCAAGCGGTTCCTCGCAAGGGCCTCATCGTCGTCTTCTCTCCGTTGCTCAAGCCAGTCGCGGCCGACCTGGAGTCGAAACTGGCCGAGTCGGCGCTTCTCTATTGTCAACTCGCTGACATTCGTTCGTTTGCTCATGGCCGTCACCTCTGGCTTGCAGAGCGTCCTGACGACTGCGCGATTCTGGCCTTGGTGGAACCCGGGTTGGAGCAGCTTTGGGCCCGCATGCAACAACTGCTGCCCGACGGGGTCCCTGTTTGCACGATGCTTCTCGGCGGCGCCAGGCCACAGGACCTTCTCGCGGGCCTAGTGGCGCAGATGCAGCTTGTGTCGCTAATCGCTGGCGAGCTGCAGAAGGATCCTGCGAAGCCACATGTCCCTGTGTTCGGCCGGGAGCTGTACTACGTCGACCTTCCCTTGTTCATTCCTGCCCCCAAGGAAACTGGGCGATGGGGTGAGCAATCCAAGTACGAGGTACTTGGCGCGCGGTGGCCCTCCATAGGTTCCGGTGGCGCGATGAGTCGAGCGTTGGAAAGCTTCGAGACGGCTCTCGGGCTTCAGTCGTTTCGCGCCATCGTCTTCGACTACGACGGGACGCTTTGCAGTTCGCAGCGCAAGGAGGTACCGCCGACCGCGGCGATCGTCGACCAACTCAGGCGTCTACTAGACGCGGGCATCTCCGTGGGAGTTGCGTCCGGACGAGGAGATTCGATCCAGCAGCACCTGCGCGATGTGTTGCCATCAGATCTCTGGTCGAAGGTTCATCTGGGTCTTTACAACGGCGGCTGGATTGGCCTGCTGGGCGACGACATCCAAAGGCAGGTGATCACCAACGAGTTTCTCAGCCACGTGCGACGCATCCTTGGACGTCTGGAGGGCCTCGGCGTACCAATCGAGTGTGTTCGTGAGACCTACCCCCACCAGATCAGCGTCAGATTCAAGGAAGGCGTCGACGCCGAGAACATGTGGTTCGTGATCGCCGATTCGCTTCGACAAGCCGGTCTAGATACATCCACCGTGGTGCGCAGTAAGCATTCGGTTGACGTATTGGCGGTGAACGTCAACAAGGCACACCTCGTAGCCAACATGATCCAGGCGCGAAGCATCGACCCGTACCAAGTCGTGACCATGGGCGACCAAGGTGCTTGGCCCGGCAATGACTCGTCGTTGCTGGAGCATCGGTTTTCATTGAGCGTTGACCAGCCGTCACGGCGGCTGGATCGAGGATGGAAACTGGCGCCGCACCACAAGCGAGATGTCGACGCCACGTTGTGGTACCTCCAGCGCGCCGAGATTGATGCGGCGACTGGATCATTTCGCTTCGTGCTCAGCACCTGACGAGGGACGGACGAGCGATGAAAGATGAAAACGCACAGCATCTGCTTGCCAAGGTCATGGGCTGGCAAGACCAGGACGTTGTTCTGGACAAAGTCCCAGTTCTTCGCTTGTTGGCGGACTACAAGTACGACGGATACCAGCGGTTTGGCCCGGGTAAGCGGTTCGTTGAGAGCTTGGCGCTGTGGCTCAACCAGTTCGACATGCCCGACCGCGCTGCAGCCCTGGACTTCGTACTCGAGCGGCTCGTCTACGTGTCGGACAACGAACTTTCTCACCTCGTACAGCACGCGTATCCCGATGTCATCGTTCAGGAGCGAATTCGCCTGGTAGCCGAGGAGAAGGGCATTCCGACCTACCGGGTGGGCGAGATCGGTCGCGACCCTCGATTCGAGGAACTGCAGCTGAAGTCGCTGTATCTCGGATTGAGCGATGGTGCGCGCACCAACGAGCTGCGCCGCTTCAGCAGCGGTGAGATCAGCAACGAGCAAATCTGGCAGGCCTACGAACTCGGTGAGGCCAAGGCCGAAGACATGTTGGAAGCGCTTGGAAAGGCCCTCACCAAGGAGCCGGAGATCGCGCCGCCGGGGAACGAGGATATTTGGCGCCTGTACGACGCTGGCGAAAAGGCTGCAGCCGAGAGCCTCATCGACCTGCTGCGGGTCAAACCTGTCCCAGTTGCTTCACAGCCATTGCCGAAGTTCACGCTGGTATGGTTGATGGACGACTTTTCGGGGAGCGGCAACACCTACATCCGCTTCGACAGCAAGAAGAGCAAGTTCAAGGGGAAGATCAAGAAGATCTACGAGCGGCTTCATGAGGGTGACCTGATCGATACGTCACATTACGAAGTCTTCCTGCTGCTGTATGTCGCGACGCGACAGGCCATAGATCACATCGAGTACTGGTCGGAGCGCTTCACTTCCGAGAACAACTACAAGCCGTTGCAGGTGCGCGTGCTTTGCATCATCGAACCTGAAGTGGGATTGACGCACGGTGTGCCGCCGAGCCTGCAGGCCATCCTGAACAATCCCAGGTACTACGACCCGCTTGCCTTCGACGAGCACATCGAAGTGGGTGGCACAACCACGGCGCAGATGGGTTTCGCCGGATGTGCGTTGCCGGTAGTGCTGTCCCACAACACCCCGAACAACTCGGTCTACATGCTTTGGGGCTCCGAGGCGCACGGCTTTCCAGGTCTGTTCCCGCGGGTCAGCCGCCACAAGGAGTTCTGAGTGGCTTATCGGGCAAATCCATTTCTAGAAAGAATGTCGGAACGAACGTCCGATCAGGAGTTCGTACGACTGTTTTCGCCAAAGATTCTCGACAGGCTGCATGAGGATGCTTTCACTGGTGCCGTGCATCTGTTCACCAGTCCACCTGGTGGCGGCAAGACCACCTTGTTGCGCGCGTTCACGCCAACTGCGTTGCGCGCTTTTTGGAACGCCCGCGCCAGCCAAGACGAGTCGTATCAACGGCTGTTGACGCGCCAAGTCTTGCACGAGACCGATGGGCCGCAGTTCCTCGGGGTGCTGCTGTCATGCGCGTCTGGCTATGCCGACCTCCCGCCTGGTGCGTCGTTGGCGCAGGCCGGATTGTTTCGTGCATTGCTGGACTGCCGTGTCGTGCTCAGAGCTTTGCGCAGCCTTTCATCGCTGCTCGGCCACGCATCGACCGACCAGCTGATCGATATCCGGCTGGAGTACGACGACCTGGGCCGCGACCTCAAATCTATTCCTGCAGCGGAGTCGGCGATCGAACTGGTTCGCTGGGCAGAGGAGCGAGAGCGCGCGGTGTACGCCAAGCTTGATTCGCTCGTCGGTGACGCTTCGGCAGACCTTCCCGTGCACGTTCGCTTTGAAAGCGTTCTCTGGCTTCAATGTGTCCGCTTCTTACGTGGGGACAAGGTTGTAGCGCCGCGCCGGCTTCTGATGATCGATGACCTCCAGAAGCTTCGCAAGAGGCAGCGGACGCTGATGCTGGAAGAGTTCGTCGAACTGCGCCCGGCGGTCCCTGTGTGGCTGGCGGAGCGGAGCATCGCCTTGGGAGACGCGTTGATCTCACAAGGGGCTCGCGAGGGGCGCGATCTTCATCACTATCCGTTGGAAGATATGTGGGCCGGCAAGAGCGGGCAGCATCAGTTCACGACGTTCGCGCAAAGCATCCTTGACCGCCGCCTGGACGTGCAGCGAGCGATTCCAGCAGGCGCGTTTTCGCAGTACCTCGAAGATCAACTGACGCCTGACGACATCGGCGACGAGTTCGCGAAGGCAGTGCAGATCTTCGACAAGGAGATGGAGCGCCACCATCAGAACATCCGCTACATGGATTGGCTCGCGCGCGCCGACGAAGGGAAGAAGACGGTCAGTTTTGACAACTTGATTGCGCTGTACGTCACACGAATCCTGATCGCCCGATCGGAAGGGCGGCGGCAACTGAGCCTTGAGCTCGCGCCACTTCCGGCAGAGGAATTGGACGAGCGCGACGGCAAGGTGCTCGCCGCCGCTGAAATCCTGTGCCACGAAGACCTGAAGCTTCCCTACTACTACGGTGTCGATCGGCTCTGCGCGCTGGCCACCACCAATGTCGAGGAACTCCTTGCCATAGCGGCAAGTCTCTACGACGGGATGCAAGCCAAGCAAGTGCTTCGGAAGCAGCCCGACCCGAGACTGTCCCCGGCTGAGCAGGAGCGACGTATTAAGGAAGCCGCGAAACGCAAGCGTGATTTCATTCCCAAGAGCCACACGGAGGGTACGCGAGCGCAAGGCCTGCTGGACTCAATCGGGCTCTTCTGCCGGGACAAGACATTCCAGATCGCGGCGTCGTACGCGCCCGGCGTCACGGGCATCCGGCTCACACGCTATGAATTGGGCAGACTGCGTTCCGAGCAGGCCAAGACATCCGAACCCCATGCCTTGCTGGGGCGTGTGCTGGCGGAATGCGTCGCCGAAAACCTGCTGACGACGCGCGACAGTGCAGCCAGCACGTCACGGGAGGAAGGTACCGTGTTCTACCTGAATCGCGCGCTCTGTGCGTACCACGACTTGCCATTGCAATATGGCGGCTGGCAAGACGTCTCGGCCGAAACCCTGATCGGGTGGATGGATCGGCCGTCTGTGTCCAGCAAGCGTCGGTCGCTGGAGATGCTGCGATGACACTGTGGAATCGCTACGTGTTCCGCCGCGGCGCGGAAGTACAGGACATGTGGGATCAGATGTACCAGCAGCGGCGTCTCGCCGGCAAAGGCATCCGACTGTTATATGTAGGCGGGCGGGGGTTCGATCTGCGGGCGCAGGCCGTGATGGATCGGTTTATCGGCAGCGTTACGTCGTCGGGATGCGTGGTCGAGAAGGCTGAATTGCTGCTTGTCGCCTTCAGCGGTTACCAACTGAGCGATGAGCTTAGAGACGAAACGACCGCGAACGCAAACGCCCTGGAGGCGAAGTTCGCGGCGATTGGTACGGCTCGAACTGTAATGATCGGATCCAGCGCCGAGGGCGAAGACGACCTCAGCGCTAGTAACGCGTTGCGATTGGGAACCGAAGAGGTACTGCGGGCAGTCTGCGACCAGACGGACATCGTGCTCGACGTTAGCTCGTTGCCCCGCATCGCCTACTTGTCTTTGATGCTCGCACTGTTGCAGCGACTGGTTCCGAACCGTGATGGACCGGCCCCACTGGCAGCGTCAGGCATCAACCTCCAGATTCTTGTAGGTGAGGACGCCGACCTCGACAGCAAGATCCAATCGGAAGATCCAAGCAACGAACTGGTCCTGATACCCGGGTTTGCCAGCGCGCTGCAGACTGAGAGTACGCGTGACTGGCCGCTCGTGTGGTTTCCGGTGCTTGGCGAGAATCGCGTTTCGCAGTTGCAGAAGGTGATGGACGACCAAATTCCGACCTCGGCCGAGATCTGCCCAGTGCTGCCTCACCCTTCAAGGGATCCGCGTCGAGGAGATCGGCTGTTGATCGAATACAAAGGGCCGCTGTTCGACGCTCGCGAAACACCCTTGACCAACGTGCTGTACGCGCATGAGAGCAATCCGTTTGAAGCCTACCGCCAACTTCTTGGCGCCATGAAGCGCTACAAGCGAAGCCTGAGCGTTATCGGGGGCTGCCGTCTCGTCGTGACCCCACTTGCAAGCAAGCTGATCACCTTGGGGGCCGCACTCGCGTGTTACGAAATGAAGCTCGACATCGTCAATGGTGACTACGGCGTTGCGATTCCGTACGCGGAGCCGAAGCGGTATGTCATTTCGTTAGCTGCGCTGCGCGCATCCAAACCTGACGTGACGGCAATCGTCCTCACTGGCGAGGCTTACGCGTGATCGATCGATCGCGCTCTGGCATCAGGTGATGGATTCCAGAGTCTCAAAGCGTTATGACTGACAGCTCAGACTAGCCCGGCGGAGTCCCGCGCCTGTTCGACTTGAATAATGATCCGCCAAAGTAGTCAGACCCTGGGCCGTCTCTCAACTACATCGCGCAAGTTGGGCGCGAGGCCCGGCCAGAAAGCAAGGAGTGATGGATGTGGAATGACGTCGAAGCGAAGATCGATCTACTGAATTTCTCGCACATAGCCAAGGCTGCCGCGCAGTTAATTCAGGACTCCGGCGGCGAGCCGCTGACCATCGGCGTGTCTGGAAACTGGGGTAGCGGTAAGTCGTCGCTGGTCAAGATGATCGGTGCCGAACTGAGGGCCAAAGCAGGAGATGAGAAGTACATCTTTCTGGAGTTCAACGCGTGGCTCTACCAGGGCTACGACGACGCACGGCAGGCGCTGCTTGACGCTGTAGGAGACAAGCTGGTCGCGGTGGCCGAATCACGTAAGACAGCCGTGGACAAAGCCTGGGGATTCGTCAAACGCATCAAGCTGCTGCGCGTTGGCCGCATGTTGGCGCCGATCGGCGTCCAGGCGCTGATCGGCGGAACTTTAGGCGGCCCCATCGGGGCCCTCGTGGGCGCGGTCAGCGGCCTGGTCCAAGCGAGCACGGTCGCCGCAGAGGATATTGAGAAGGTCAAGACAGCCTATGGCGAGCTGCAACCGGAACTGGCCGGCCTGCTGAAGGAAAAGAGCGAACAGTCTCTGCCCAAAGAGATCGAGGCGCTGCGGGGCGCTTTTAGGGAGCTGCTTAAGGAACTGGACGTCACCCTTGTCGTGCTGGTCGACGACTTGGACCGGTGCCTGCCGGATACGGCGATCCACACGCTCGAAGCCATGCGGCTGCTGCTGCACGTCGAACGCACTGCCTTCATCATTGCCGCCGACGAAGGAATGATCCGCAGTGCAGTCCGCTCGCACTTCAAGGATGCCGAGATCAGCAACGAGCTAGTCACGAGCTACTTCGACAAATTGATCCAGGTGCCACTGCAGGTCCCCCGCCTGGGCAACACCGAGGTCAAGGCATACCTCGTCCTGCTCCTGGCCGATCTGGCTCGTCGGCGTGGGCAAATCTCCGAACAGGCGATGAAGGATGCGCAAGAGAAGGTGTTGAAGTTGGCGACGTCAGGCTGGTCCGGTCTGTCGGCAACGGACATTCGGACGGCTTTCGGAGCTTCGGCGACCGGCGTGGTCAAGGAAATAGACTTGGCGGACCAACTCGCGCCGATTCTGGCGAGCGCCGAACAAATCTCGGGCAACCCTCGGTTGATCAAGCGGTTTCTCAACAACTTGTTGATCCGCGAATCCATCGCGAAATCACAGAACATGACCATCGGCTTCCCCGAACTGGTGAAGCTGCAGTTGTTCGAACGCTGCGCAAGCGCGGCTGGTTTCGAGCATCTGGCGAAGGCTGTCGCAGCGAGCGACGACGGCAAGGTCAAGTTCTTGGCTGAATTGGAGACCTCGGCTGGCAAGGGCGAAACGTGGACAGCGCCCTTCGCAGTGGCCACAGGTGTTCTACGAGCAGTGGGTCAAGCTCGCGCCGCCGCTGGGCGATGTCGATCTGCGCCCGCTGATGCATTTGAGCAGGGACCGCAAGCCCGCGGTCGCTGCGTACGACGAGCTTAGCCAGGACGCCCAAAAAATGCAGGCGGCGCTTCTTGGAACCGAGTCGGTCATTCCTACTCTCATCGATCAAATCAAGGCATTGGGCGAGCAGGAAGCCGAGCGAGTACTCAATCGGCTGGGTCGTAAGGCGCGGAACGATCAGTTCACGGCGGCTTCAATTGGTCGCTGTCTGAACCTCACCAAGGCGTTCCCAACGTTAGGCCCGCAACTCGCCCTCTTGCTGGGTGAGATTCCGGCCAGCCGCCGGCCCAGCGAGCTTGTCCCGCTGCTGCGAAACGAACCGTGGGCGGCAAGCGAACTGCAGACTTGGGCTGATGACTCCGCCACGCCTACGCTGGTAAAAAAGGCGATCGCGGCCACGAAGGTGAAGGCGTAGTGGGAACTTCAGCCTCCAGCGCCGGGCCCGGCGCCAACGTCTCCTTCGACCCACCGTGGCTCAATGACATCCCGGTCGGTGGGCCAGGCGAGGGCGATGGTGTCGACGGCGGTGCGACAGCACCCACGCCGCCAACCGCCGATGGGGTCGCGCCAGCTCAGCGGTTTCGAGGTGCGCGCACCAGCCTCGGCACGTTTGCCCGCAATGGCGACACCCGGGCGCTCGGACGCGCGGCCGGCCACTATTCGCGGACGGGAATGGGAGGTGCGCGCAATGTCGCGGCGCGCATGCGCACCTCCACAAAAGCTGCCGCTGGACTGGGCTCGTTTCTTCAAGCGACAAGGGAGCGATCAGATCCGCAGATCAACCAGTGGATGGATGCGCTGCGCGCGACAAATCCTTCCGCACAGACCGTCATCGACGCCATCGTTTCCCAGATTCTTCCAGAAGGTGGCAGCGTCGACGAAGAGTCTGCCAAGGACTCGATGGCGCAGGCCCTGTCCGAACTCATGGTGCTCGACCCCCAAGTCGATTTGCTGACGCTACAGGATGCGCAAATCTGGACGCTGATGCAGCTGTACCTGGGCCACGAGGCGTGCAATCGCATGTACGCCGATATCGGCCAGTTGTTCGAGAGTGCACGTTTCGATCCTGCCGTCGTCGTGCAGCGGACCAGTGAAATGCGCAGCTTCCTGAAGAATGCGGTCGCAGCTCAGTTGGACACCCTGAGGCAGGCGACGCCGAATCCCACGCGCCAACAACTGGAGACCTTGCTGCACGACGCGGTGCAAACAACTTTCACTGTCTTTGAGGATTCGCTATGAATCGGGTCATCTGTGTTCCTCAGCAGGCGTTGCCGGCCCAGTTGGAGCGCGGAGCCGTGTACTACTCGATGTACACGCACTCCCAGCGCCAGGACGTCGGCTCCGTGGCGACGGGCTTGCTGGACGACCTCGAGTTAAAGGGCGTCTATCCGAGCCTTGCCGCCTGGGACTTCGCGACATTCGCCTTGTCTGTAGGTGCGGCGGACCTGGCCGTGCAGCGCGGCAGCAGTGCCGATGGGTGGACTCGCATGATCGAGCTGGACGTCGCCCTTCAGGACCCGGCACCTTTCACGCTGAAGAAGCGCGACATCGAGGAGATGCTGCGCTTTCTCACAGGAGACTTCTGGCATGTGCGGTTTCTCGACGGGGGACGCCCCCGGCCTCAGTCCACCGCGCCCGCCAGGTTTGACGCAGACTGTGTTTGCCTGCTGTCGGGCGGTATGGATAGCCTGGTGGGCGCGATCGACCTCACGGCGATGGGCAAGAAGCCACTCTTCGTTTCACAGCTGGTAAAGGGCAACAAAGAGGACCAGCACTACTTCGCGCGCAAACTTGGTGGAGCAGACCGGCATCTGCTCTGGAACATCAACGTGCGATCGACGGTGGAGCATGAGCTGTCGACTCGCGCCCGCTCTATCGTGTTTTACGGCTTCGCCGCCATGGCAGCATCCGCTCTGCCGGACATCGACCCACTCTACATCTACGTGCCGGAGAACGGATTCATCAGCCTTAACATTCCGTTGAACCCTGGCCGGATGGGCTCGCTCAGCACGAAGACGACTCACCCAGTTTTCTTGAAGCATCTGCAGAAGTTGTGGACTGCGCTGGGAATCGCCGCCACGCTCCACACACCCTACAAGCACATGACCAAGGGCGAGGTCCTCGTGAACTGCTATGACCAGCCACAGATGTGCCAACTCATGCCCAGGACGACGAGTTGCGGGAAGTACGGCCGCCTCAACCAACAGTGCGGCAGGTGCTTTCCATGCCTCGTGAGAAAGGCGGCGTTTTTCCGTGCCGGCATGCCCGATCCGACCCCAGGCTACTACCACGACGATCTTCAAAATGGGGCACCGGCCGGCAACGCGAACGACACGAAAGCCGTCGCCATTGCCTATCTGCGGTATCGCAGTGAGGGCATTCGGCCACTGGCTGCCGGTGCGCTGACTTTTGCCGCCCCTTCCGAGCGCGCTGGCTACCAACGTGTCGTCGAGGCCGGCATCAGCGAACTGGGAGCCTATCTTGAGCATGAATGCATCATTTGATCGACTTTCACAGCCATCTGGACCTCTACCCGAACGCCTTGAGCCTTCTCCCGCGCGTGGCGCGGGAGAACGTCTTTACCCTCGTCGTTTCAACTAGCCCGAAGGCTTGGCTGGCCACATCGAAGGTTTTCGCCGGTTACGCCAACATCAAGATTGCGCTGGGACTCCATCCAGAGATCGCGGTGGCAAAGGCTGCGGAGAAGGACTTGTTCATCAGTCTCATCGCACAGGCTGAGTACGTCGGGGAGGTTGGCTTGGATGGCTCACCGCGCTTCAAGGCGTCATTGCCTGTCCAGCGGACGATTCTGGACGCGGTCCTTGCCGAATGCGAGCGCGTAGGCGGGCGTGTCATGAGCCTGCATTCGCGCGGCGCTGCCGACCAGGTGTTGGATGCACTTGCAGCGCATCCCAAGGCGGGCACACCAGTGCTGCATTGGTTCTCCGGCACGAACAAGCAGCTGAGTCGAGCGGTGGAGCAGGGCGCGTGGTTCAGTGTCGGCCCCTCGATGATTGCCAGCGAAAAGGGCCGCCAGCTTGTGGCTGGAATGCCTAGGTCACGCCTTCTGCTGGAAACCGATGGGCCGTTCGCGACCAAACCTGACGGGGCGCCTTGGCTTCCCTGGGAGACGACGGACGTGATGACGGTGCTGTGCGATGCGTGGGAGATGCATCGAGAGCACGTGCGTGATCAGTTGCTCTGCAACCTGAAGGTCATCACAAGGAGGGGCATATGAGTTCCGCGTCGCGGCTCGCGGACGGCCAAGTGCTAGGCACGACCGTCACGCCGTCGAAGTGACCGAGAGAGCCTCATGTAGGCCATGGGGGGCGACGTACCGCAGGTCGAAGTTCGATTTGCTCGCCCCTGGTTGACGATGGTGTCGAAAACGTCGCTCCCTCACTGCGAATCGCGCCACCTCCCGCGCCAGCAAATGGTGGGTAGGCCTGATGGAAACAGCGACGATAAAGCTCTATGTGAATTGAAGCCAAGCCCTTTTCTTTGCTTTGCCAATACTGGGCAGATGCGTATCCTGTCGCCCACAGGGGCCAGTTCAAAATGCGAAAACTCACCTTCATCGGCTTCGTCGCACTGGGCGCATTGATCGGCCTGCTCTCGGCCGCCAAGGACGATTGGGCCACGCGAGTCGTCATGATCGCCATCGGCGCGCTCGTAGGTACGGCTATCGGCGGTGGATTGACTCGTATGGGGTCCCGGAAACTTCCCAAGCAATCCTCGTGGTTGGACGAACCGCACGGCCAAGGCACGCCTGAGGATGAGCTGGTGCGGAACTATTGGCGCGACCGGGGACATGCGCCTTTCATGAAGCCGCCGGAGCCGCTGCCAGACAGGCATGTCTTCGACCCGGACAAGCTGGACTGACTACTTTTTCAGAAGACCCTTCACAGCGTCTTTGACGTTGTCCACGGACGCACCTGCATCTTTGGCAACCTGCTTGCCCGATTGCTTCAGCAGCGACTTTCTGGTGGCGAGCGTGCCGTCGTCGTTTTTTACGATCTCCGTCTTGGAGTCGAAGGCGGCGCTGCTGGCGTCGGCGCTTGAGCGTATCTGGGCGCCTCGAGCTCGCACTTCATCGCGTATGGGCGACGCTGCGGGAACCGGTTGAGCTGGGGGCGCCGTGTTCCCGAAGCGGGACACTCGTTGGTCATTGTCGCGGCGATGACCCCCGATGTCTGGAGTCAGTGCCGCGTCACCTCGTGTCTGATCGTGTAGGGCGCGAAGCTCCCCGAACGACGTGGGCAGTGCCGTGCCATCAGAAAACACGCGGTTCGGACGCAAGGACTGTCTGGCCAGTTCCGACGCCATCAGCGCGTGTGCGGCGGTGCTGTCACCGCCATACTGCTCCGCGTATCGGGTGAACATCTCCAGGTTGTGGGGATCCTGCGCAATGTCGATGGAGATGGTCTCGCCCCTCTCGTAGGCGGCCGACACGCGCTCGGCAAAGCCGGTTCGCTCCCCGAGACTTGCCTCGGCGCGCGCGGAGCGTGCCGTCGTGGAGGCGAGCCGGGATGCCATGTCACGCGCATCGCGCGAGTCACTGGTGATCGCGCTCATGACGCTGGCATCACGGGACACCCTATCACCGAACTGTTTGAACTCAGCCAACTGCTCACTGCTCATAGCGCTGAGCACCTTGCGCTCGTCGGCTGTCAGCGACGATTGGTAGGCCTTGCCTGCGTTGGCATGCACCGACGCACTCGCGAAGCCGGTCTCCAAACCCAAACGTCCCGACGCACCGAATGCGATGCTGGCGACTTGAGATTGCGAGAGGCCGGTGCTGTCAGCCACACCTTTTGCGATCTGTTCTAGGCGGTTCAGTGTCTCCCCCACCTGTTCGAAGCTGCTGGACGTGGATCCGCTGCTGCTGCGCGACGAACGCATCTTGGTCAACCCGCGCGTGAAAGCTTCCGACAAGATGGTCGAGCGCTCGGTATTGGCTGCGACCGCCTCGCTCCGCGCCGCGCTGACCTGCCGACTGGCGTCCGTGACGTCCTGCTCCGACACCCGCATCGACACGACGCGCGACGCGTACCCTTGGTTGCGCAACAAGCTGACGGCCGTGCGACCCGTCAACACATTCGACGAGAACGTGTTCCCCGTCATGTCGTTCTGCAGACTGCCCATGAACGCCGACGTGCGATTCGGCGCCAACTGCAACTGGTCCATCGCCAGGTTGCCCATGCTCACGTTGCCAGTCGCCGCCGAGCCCGTGCTTCCGGACAGCGTCCCCTGCAACCCGGACAGCCCACCCACCAGCGCCGTGCCGAAGTTCTCCATGCGCTTGAGTGCCGCCCACGCGATGAACGGAATGCTGATCGCCAGGTAGCCCACGATCGCCTCCCCCGAGATGGCGCCCGAGTAGATGGTCGAAGCCGTTTGCAGCGACAGGGCCTTGACCCCGCTGCCAAGGTCAGCCGCAGCTGCCAGGTCATACGCCGCATAGACCGAAGCCATGTAGTTCAGCACTGCGTACAACGGCGGCCATAGCTGGATCCAGATCAGGATCGCCGCGTAGCCCTTGAACGCGATCATCGTCTCGCGTCCGCTGGTCAGCAGGAGCAGCAGCACCAGTAGCGGAAACAGCGCATAGGTCACCGCCTCGATCACGTTCCTGAACACCGGCAGCGCCTGCTCGGCCACCTTGCCGTAGTTCAGCCAGGTCGCGTTCTGCTGGGCCGTCGCCTGGGCCCGGCCGACGGCCAGCACCATCGCCGCCGGATCGTTGACCTTCTGTCCGATGATGTTGCTGGTGTCGTTGATCGCGTTGATGACCGCGTTCTGCCGGATCAGGTCTGCGGCCGTGGCCGCAGCGTCGGCGATGCTGTTCTTCAGGTAGGCCTGCTGGATCTGCCCTGCGATCACGCCGGCGGCTGTCGCGGCCGGCAGCGTCGGGTTCAGCGCAAACGCGAGCTGTCCCTGGATCTTGGTGATCTGTGCCGGCAGCCGCCCATTGAGGCTGATGTACACGTTCGGACAGGTCTCCACATTGATCGCGCCGCCGCCGGTCAAGGTGCTGAAGCGCGCCGGGTTGGGTGTCGCCATCAACGCCCACACGTCCGCCGACGCCGAGAACGTCGCCGGGTCGAGCGTGCCGTCGACCAGGTCGTACATCGTGCAGTTGTTGATGTAGTTGATCAGGTCGGTACGGAAGTTCGGATCCTGGAACACGACCTTGCCGGTGTCCCGAATCAGGCGGTTGCCGAACATCAGTCCATGCTGCTCATAGGTCAGCTCGGCCGGCAGCCCGCCGACACCGGGAATCACCTGGAACGCGGTTTCGAAGAGTCCCGTCAGCGTGTGACCGATCGTGCTGGTCAGGCTGCCCAGCACCGCGACGCCGAAGGGTACGTTGCCAACCACCTTGACGGCCGAGCCGCCGGTCTTGTCGACGACGCCGACCGTCACCTTCGGAACGATCAAGATGCCGAAGACCAGCAGCACGGTCGCCAGCCACTTCCAGCCCTGAAGCTTCTCCGGCGCGAAAGCATAAGCGAGCAGCGCTGCCACGAAGCCGCAGAACGCTACCGCCGCCAGCGCCGCGGCATAGTCGGTCGACGCATGGATGGCCGCGGCCGCGTTGAAGATACCGAACAGGCTGTCGGCATTCTGGTAGGCGTAGATCTCCCACATGGCTCGGTCACTGAGTGGCGAACGAGCTCAGCGGGCCAGGTAGGCGGCCCGGTGGCCGAGCATGTCCATCACGTGCTGCGGCATGCTGGAGCGCAACTGCCGTTCGAGCTGCTCGAGGTGGCTGGACACGGCGCGAAAGGAGCCCACCTTCTGGTACAGCGCGTTCTTCTCCTGCGCGATCTGCTGCAGTACGGCCTGTGCCCGCTGCCTGACCACGATGGCCTGCTCGCGTTGTCCCTGCTGCAACAGGTAGTCCTTGTCGAGCGCGGCCATGCCTAGGCGCAGGTTGCGCTCCAGGAAGACGTAGGCGTAGTCGGCGGCGATGACGTCGCGGTACTGCGCGATCAGGCTGTCGCTCAGACCCGAACCCGGGATGCTGGCGCCGATCGAGAGCATCTTGTAGACCGGCTCCGTCGTCTGGTTTACGAACCCCACCTCGGCCGAGTTGTTCGCGATGGCCGTGCGGGTCGCGATCTTGTCGGCGATCGAGCGCATCATGTTCTCGACCAGCGCGGTGAAGGGCGTGCTGGTGTACCCGGTGTTCAGCGTCACGACGTCGCAGTTGGCGTAGTCGTTGCAGCGCAGCAGGTGCTGGGTCACGTTGGTCCCTGTGCCGGTGGCTTGGCCATAGAGCAACTGGCTGATCGACGTGATGGTCGGCGCGATCGGTTCGGGGTCGCGCGCCGCATCTTCGGGATAGAAGATGACGGTGCCGACGATGCTCATGATCAACTCGCGCTCTTGATCGTCGAGGTAGGTGCCGGCACGCTGCAGCGCCTTCCAGGTTAGGTTGCCGACGAACGGCGCCTTGTTGCGCACACCGGCATCGCTTGACGAACGGGCCGATGCGAGGATGCTCGGCCGGTCGGTGGCGCAGCGCCGGCGTGCGGCATCGCGATCACTTTCCAGGCCCATCTCGATGGCCAAGTCGGCGCAGGTCTCCTGCGAGCTGTAGCCGGCGGATTCTGCAGCCGTGCTGACGATCGCCTTGGCGGTCTCGCAGGAGTTGATGCGTGCGTTGTTGATCCAGGTCTCCAAGCCCTTCGCCCACTTGGTCAGCCCGCCCAGCAGTGGCGAGACCGCTTCCAGGGCGAGCTGGAACGCGATGCCGGGCAGCGCGGCCGTGATGTTCTTCAGCATGTTCTTGAACTCTTCGGCCGAGATGTGCGAGAACGAGCCGCCGAAGACGTCGATGCCGCCGCAGCCGGCCTTGGCGCTCGGGAACTGGATCGCGGCGAGCTGGTAGACCTTGTTCGGCGAACGAATGAAGAAGCTGCCACCGGTGTAAGTGTTAAAGGTCTGTCCGCGGAAGGCCCCGGGCGCGGTGTAGTTGCCGATCGCACCGAGGTTGTTGAACATCGTGTTCACCTCGGCGTTCAGATCGCCGGCGTGCAGCGACGGAGACTGCAGGACCAGTGCGAGGGACGCAACGGCGATACAGGTGCGACGGAGAGGCGAGCGGACCATGAGGCACTCCTGGAAAGCTAGGGCAGGGCGACCTGCCGTGTGGCGCTGGGCACCATGGCGTCGTAGCCAGGGGCAGAGACGGCAGTGATGCGCTCGAGCAGTTGCGCTTCGGACAGCACGCCGAAGCCGATCGGCGTGATCCTTCCGGTGAAGGGCTGGGCGAGGTAGACGGCGGGGACCTGGGTCACCCGCAGCGCGGTAGCGATGCCGTTGTCGCGACGCGCGTCGGGGAAGCCCGGCATCGCGCCGCCATCGACGCTCACCGACTCGATGCGGATGCCGTGGCGGGCCTGGAACGCCTCCAGCGTCGGCGCGAAGGCATGGCAGTAGGGGCAGTCGCCACGGAAGAAAAATATCAGAACGTGGTCACGGCCCAGCTCCGCGATCGAGCGCGAACGGTCCGCCAGCTGCTGCTGTTCGAACACCTCCAGCGCCTTGGCGTTCACTGGTCGACCCTGCAGGGTGGGATCGAGCTCCGGCGTCGACCAGGCGACACGCTGCGCCACGTCGGCGAAGGTTGAAGCCCGCGCGACCACTTGAGCTTCCAGCTCCATGTAGCGGCGCACGTTGGCTTCGGTCGGCCGCATGATCGCGATGTTGCGGACGTCCTCCAATGTCTTCTGCAGGCGCTCGAACTCCACGAGCTCCGGCGCCTTGGCCGACGATGGGGCTGGGGTGGTCTTGGGCGCAGCCGAAGACGGCTTGGGACGTGGCGGAGGCTGGCGCTCCAACTCGGGTTCGGGATCCTCGTAGAAGTGCCAGCCGCGCCAGGCGTCACCCCAGAATCGATCCGGCAACTCTCGAGGCTGGGCCTGGGCCTGCGCGAGCGCCGAGACGAATAGCAGCGCGGTTGCGAGGAGGTGGCGTATCGTCATCGTGCACCTCAGTTCAGCGACTTCGGCGGCAAGCCGTCGCGGCAGTAGTTGATGCCGAAGTCGATGGTTTGGCGGCGGGGTGCCGGGACGCCCGGCAACTGCACGCCGTCTTGCCAGAAGCGCACTTTCAGGCGGCTGCAGCCCGCCTGGGCGTAGCGGCGCTCCGTGCTCACGTCGATGTAGATCGGCGTCGTCCCCTTGAAACGCTGCGTGATCGCGTCCGCGATCTCACCGGTCAGGGCGCCATGTGCCTGCCCGTCGGCGGCGTCGATGGCGGCGACCAGCAGTGATCGCGCGTCATACACGGAGACACGCTGCTGGGCGAGGGCCTGCCGCGAGCACAGGGCCGCCGCAACCACCAACAAGGCGAGCCGAGATCTCATTGGCACCTCCCTTGCCCGTAGTAGCAGGTGGGTACCCGGCCCGCGCTGTTGGTCTGCAGCGCTCCGACGTCCGGCATAACCGGCACGAGCGACGCATAGAACTCCGACAGGTCCATTGCCGCGAAGTCCAGCGACTGCAGCTGCGCGATGGTGAAGCCCGAGCAGTCCGGGCTCTCGGCACCGCCCCAGCCCTTGCCGACCTGCGCACGCCCCTGTTCATTGACGATGCGCGCAAGCATCGAGTTGAAGCAGCACTTGGACGTCGTGTGCTCGATGCAGGAGACGCAGGAGCCGAAGATGCGAATGCACGACGAGCACCAGGTGCCGATCGTGTGGCAGAGCCTGGCCCCTTCCTTCATCGCCAGCTTGCCCTCGTCCTCGTTGCAGGACATCATGGACATGATGATGTAGATGATCACGGCGATCACCAGCGACCAGGGGTCGAAGGCGATCACCATGCTCTCGCCCGCGTAGACGACCGCCGAACCGGCCGGCAACGCGGCTCCGTTGACCGCGACAGTGACGCCGTAGCTCGTGAACGTGCCGCTGAAGCCGCCGCCCAGCAGCAGCGCCGACATCCCTTGGTAGATGAACTGCTGGTTCTCTGAGTTCATCAGGATGTCGAAGACCAGACGCGATCCGGTTCCGAACAGGCTCTGGTTCGTCATGCCCGCGCCGGCGCCGTCCGAGTAACAGCAGTTCTTGAGCAGGCGGTCGCGGCAGCGGTTGTCCTCGCCCTTGAATACCTGCATGCGGTCGGTGTCGAGATAGACCCCCGACTCGCGCGCTGCCTCCAGCATCGACATGCTGCGGCCGAAGTCGGCGTCGTTGGTGTAGCTGATGTCGAAGCAACTGCCCTGGAAGCAGAAGACGTTGGACGGGCAGTTGCTGGCGCTGGTGACGGTCTGCGCTGCGACGGGGCAGCTGTAGCCGTCGGCGTAGACCTCGCACGCGCCGGTCGCCGCATTGGTTCGCTGGCAGGTTGACGAGGTCGGCGTGCAGCCACTGGCGACCAGCGGCGCGCACTGGTCGAGCGGCGCGGCGCTGCTGCAGCTCATCGTGCTCTGGTATTGCCAGCAGTCGCGTGTCACGGCGACGCCGTCGACCACCTTGGTGGCGGGACCATCCACGCAGACCGATGCCGAGCTGACCGTGCAGCGCCCGCCGTCGGCCAAGGCCGGGCATTGATCGTCCCAGCGGTCGGTCTCGGCGACGGCGGTCAGCGGCTTGGTGTAGCTCAGCCGCATCGTCGGGATCGGACCGTAGGCAGGATTGGGATCCCAGCTGATCACTGCCCGGTCGCCGTCGATGTTCCAATAGGTGCCCGGAACCGTGCCGGTGATGTCGATCCCCGGATAGGGTGTCCAGCCTCCTGCCGGGGCGTAGCACTTGCTGCCGTCCAGCACGGTGGTCGTGCAGCCGTTGTCACCCTGGCAGACGGTGTCCTGGATGTTGTCGCCGCTCTGCGTGCCGGCGCGGCAAGCGGCGTAGCGCTTCAGGAAGGGTTCGACGCTGGTGCAGGTGTAGCCCGAATCACCACTCCCCGTGCAGGTCTCCTGCGATTCCGCGGCGATCATGGCGGTCAGGCTGCAGGTCGTGCCAGCGCAGGATTTGTCGGCCACCCAGACGCCGGTGCGGATCGGCTGGCCCGTCATCGAGGAGTAGCTGGTCGACAGCACCGCGACCATCTGCGGGAAAACGACCGGCGTCGTCATGTCCACGTCGAAGAAGGCCAGCGGCGAGCCGTCCTGGGTGACGCGGAAGTGTTGGGCCGTCTCGGGGCGGTCGGGTGTGCACTGCGCGTCAAGCCCGGTGCTGCCCGAGCCAGCGTGAGCGAACCAATCGCCTGGCGTGCAGTTCGTCGTGCGATCGATGCCTACCGACAGAGTCCTCGCGCAGCTGTAGTTGCCGACCCCGACGTAGCGCAAGCAGCTCTTGGTCTGCGTGCCGGCGGGCTGGGTCGTCGTCGTGGTCGTGCAGCCGCTGTAGTAGGACGCGAGGCTTTCCAGCACTGAGGAGGGGCTGCGCACGATTCCCTGTGCGGCCAGCACGGCGGGGTCGTTGGCGCTGACCGCTGGGCGCGGCGTGTTGGCCGAGCTCAGCGCACCGCGCTGCGCCTGGCACACCGGGTCATTCGGCATCGTTGCGCACAGGGCCAGTCGCGCATTGCCTTGGGCGGCCAGATTGGGTTGGCGGTAGTAGGCCGACTCGGCCGGCGTGGTCGTGTAGCCGGGAACGACAGCCGTGGCATTTGGCGCCGTGACGCTGCCACGCGCGACGGGGTTGGAAGCCTGGCCCGCGGCAACGCCCTCTTCGTGCGGTCCGGCGACCGCAGCGGTCTGCGTCGCGATGAAGCAGATCAGCGTGAACCAGACGATGAGCTTGCGCATGGCGGCTCCTCAACCTTTGAGTCGCTTGAGGAAGCCGCTCGCGTCCTTCGCGAAGCCGGGCGCTGATCGCTGGAAGAACGACAGGGCATAGTCCAGGCTCACGTCGCCCGAAGCGGTGACGACCCCGTCGCCGGGCACACACAAACCGCCGGCGCAGGGCAGCGGCTGCATCCCGTCGCGCACCAGCACGAAGGTGGGCGTCTTCGTGATCGCGTAGCGGTCGAAGGCCTGCGGATCGATCTGTACCGCGACCTTGCGTGTGCCGATCAACTGCTGCACGCGCGCGACCGTGTGCACAAGGGATCCGTCGACCAGGCCCCGCAGCACCAAGGATGCCTGCGCCCGGGCGGCCTGATCGACCAATCGGGAAAGCGCTGCTTCGGGCATCGCGAAGCTGATGAAGACGAGCAGGACCGGGCCCGCCTTCGGGCTCAGCGCGGCTTGCCCGGTCTGCGCATCGAAGCCGCGCGCGAGCGCCTCCAGGTCCACGGGGGCTTGCGTCGCCGGTTTGGGCAACGCGTCGATGTTTGGCGTCGAAGGCACAGGCACCCGGCGCAACTCGGCATCCGTCGGCATGCGATTGCGTTCGCGGGCCCGCTGCACGTCCTGTTCGGTGATGCTCGGCTGCGACCGTTTGGCGCGTTCGATGTCCGCCTCGGTGACGGTCGGCGTTGTCTGCGCGTGCGCTGCGTGGATTGCCAGAACCTGGCCCAGCATCAAGCCCAGCAGCATGGCAAGTGCAGCCCATGAACGATGTCGATCAGTAGCCCACACAGCAGTTCCTTTTGCGAAACAACATGAACGCGAAGTCCTCGCCGCGCACCGGGTACTCCTTGCCGGCACCCCAGACGATCGTGCTGCGCCCGAACGGCTGGCAGCAGCGGCCGCTGTCCTTGCCGGTGTTGGGGATGGGGTAGGTGAGCTGGGTCTTGTAGGCGGTCTTGTCCATCGCGGGCAGGAAGTACGGCCCGCACAAGCCCGCTTGACCGTGCCAGCCCCAGGCCAGCAGCTCGCGGTGCATCTTGGCGGTCAGGCGCTGGGCCAGTAGCGCGGCCGTACGCACGCCACCCATGTGGTACGGCACGTGGCCGTCGAACGGGTAGATGCCGCCCTGGCAGCCGGCGCACCAGAACATCTCGGCGATGCCGAAGCCAGCGGTGGCCGCGACGCAGTCCGCCGCACAGGCCGCGATGGCCAGTGGATTGGCGAACAGCACGGCCTCGGGATTGAGGATCAAGGTCAACTCGTCGTCGTTCCACAGCGGATCGACTTCGGTCAGGTACGCCAGGTCGAAGGAGCCGCGTTCCAGGCAGGGGAAGTCGGTGACGACCTTCATCCAGTACAGGACCGGGTTGATGTAGAAGTGCGCTTGGTAGAAGCTGCCTCCGTCGCCATCGCCTTCCGGCCGAGTGAACCGGGCTGCCGACGGTGCGCTGATCCCGGGGTCGAGATCGACGCCGCCCAGCGACGCGAGGCAGAAGGGCTTGCGCACCGCCTCGACATGGCGCGCCGGCTCCCAGAATCCGATCGACAGGCCGATGGTTGGGTTGACCCCGCAGCTGCACACCGGGCTCGACGGATTCGGGATGTCTTCCTGGCCGTCGAAGTTGCCGACGGTCGCGCTGCCGATGCTGATCGGCAGGATGCAGGACCAGCAGATGTCGGTGATCGGGTTCGGGAACTTCCCGGTGCAGGTCAGGCTGTCCGACGCGTGCGACAGGGCGACGCTCAGCAGCATCACCAAGCCCAGGGCGAGCCGGACGGCAAAGGATCGACTATTCATCGCACCACCACCTCATCGATGCGCAGGTGCTGGCCTTCCTGCGACACCAGCGCAGGCACCTGCCGGATGCCCAGGCGCCGCGTCAGCACGCCCTGCTGGTCGTAGTAGACGGGGATGCGCCAGGACTTCATCAGGTCGAGGTAGGACCCGCCCGTCAGGATCGGCTTCACATGCCCCTCGTGGCTCGACATCAGCTCGCGGGCCCGTGCGACCTGACGGCGATCCCGCGCGTCGAAGAACAGCAGACGCTTGCTGAGCGACACCACCTCCAGCGGGTTCTTGCGCGTGCCGGTCGCAAACAGCAGCCGGCCACTGGCATCGACGATGTTGCGATCGAGCGTGAAGCTGGGGTCGACGTAGAAGGTGCGCGGTGTGTCGGTTGCATGCACGCCGGCCACCGGCGCTGGCTGACGCACGGCGTCGATCCCGCGCGTGCGCGCTTCGTCGATCAGGCGCTGCAGCTCGCCGCTGCGTTCCTTCTCGCGCAAGCGGCGTTCGATGTCGGCCAGCAGATGCGGTTCGGCGATGCCGTAGGTGGGACCGATGGCGCCGAGATCGACCGCGTGCGCGATCGATCCACAGAGCAGCGACACAACGGCCAGGCCGGGGATCACAGCAAACTTCATCGCCGGTCTCCACACGCGACACGCTGGCCCAACTCGGTGATCGCCTTGGCGTCACGGACTTGGCTTGCGCGGATCATGCCCATCAACACGGGATCGCCGCTGCCCGCCGAAGTCGCGCGACGCAACTCCGCGGTGGTGAGAGCGCGGCCGCAGCGCTGCTGAAACGCTTGCGCATAGGCCTGCGCACCTTCGCGGGCAGCGGGTGCGATCTGCTCGAGCAGGCCGAGGTAGTCGGCCATCGGCATGTCGGCATCCGATGGTGCGGACGATGGCTGGGCGGCGACCTTCGACGCCAAGAGCGCGGCGCAGGCGCACACGAGGATGGGATGGACGCGGTTCATCGGTGGGGCTTTCAGAAGAGTGGGATCACCGTGCCCAGCACCTGGTCGGCGCGCACGAGGCCGCTCGCGCGGTAACGCGAGTCGAAGGAGTCGGGGCTGGTGCCCTGCACGTAGTAGTGGCCGGCCGGTATCACCGTCGCGGCGATCGGGTCGAGCGGGCGACGGTCGAAGGCATGGATCTTGGCTGTGCCGACGACTTCGCCATTGACCGCGACCACGCGACCATTCACCGTCACCGTGTCTCCGGGCAGCCCGCGCACGATCTTAAAAAAGGGCTGGCCGTGCAGGCCGGGGTACTGACGCTGCGCTTCGCCGTCGAACGCGAAGACGATGTAGTCGCCGCGCTTCAGCTCGTGCGCGCCGTATTGCAGCCAGGCCATCCGGCAGGGCAGGCTGGGCGTCCAGTTGAACAGCACCGGCACTCGCGGTGTCGGATCGACGAAGAGCCGCAGGTACGCGAACGCCCAGATGGCGAAGACCGGCAGGTAGAGGTACCAGCGCTGCCGCATGTGGCGAAGCAGCAGGACCAGCGCTTGGCCCCGAGCGGAATGGACGACGTTCATGGCGCCTCCACCTTGCGCTTGAGGTGCGCCGTGAGGTCGACGGTGCGCGGCGTCGCGCCGGCCACCGCACTCTTGAGCACGACCAGGCAGCCACACTCGAGCGGCAGCTCTTCCAGGGCGAGCGGCAGGCGCTGCGCAAAGACGCGCGCCATCGCCATGGCTTTCTGGCGCTCGTCGTCGGAGCGGGCCTTGGTCAGGATCAAGGTGAACTCGGCTTCCTTTTGCCGATACACCTCGCCGACGTCGACCAGGCCCACGCGCAGCGCCTGCCGCACGACCCAGTGGTCGTAAGCGGCGATGGCCGCCGCCACGGCGAGCAAGGTCACCGCGGCCTGGAGCGTCAGGGACATGGCCGCCCTCATACCGCGTGCCCCCGGCGGCGCAGCAGCTCGCTGATCGCGTCATCGATGCTCAGGCCCTGCGCCCGCAACTCGTCGATCGGTGCGTTGTCCTCCAGCTTGTTCGAGAACAGCAGGTGGGTCGCCGGGTCGAGGATGTTGCGTGCCACGCCTTCGCCGACCGGCGAGGAGATGTACAGCTCCGAGAACACGCCCGGCTCGGTGCGCAGCGAGTTCAGCAGCCGCTTCTTGGCCTCGTCCATCGACAACCGCCCCTTGCGGTCCAACATCTCGATCGACTCGGGCTTCTGGCGTAGCAGGAAGACCCAGTCCGAGCAGTTGAAGGCCGCTTCCATCTGCGCCGAGCCGTAGTAGTCGTCGGCGCTCTGCGTCGCGGTGCCGAGCGAGCCGCCGTACTTGCGCGCGCGCCGCGCGGCTTCCTCGACCACCGCGGCCTTGACCGGATCGTCGGCTCCGATGTCACCGAGCTGCTGCTTGAGCTCGTCGATGAACAGCACCTTGCGCCGGTTGCGCGTCAGGTACATCTCGCCGGTGATCTGGTGCAGCAGCAGGATGTTGACCACCGCGTGCAGGTCGGGCCGTCGCTTCAGCTCCTCGTTCTCGATGACCACAAAGTCGTTCGCGAAATCGACGTTGTTGCGGCCCTCGAAGAAGCGCTCGTACTGGCCGCCCCTCGCATAGGGATTGAGCATGATCGCGAGGTCCTTGATGCGCGCGTCCTCGCGCACGCCCAGCTCTTCGATCGTCCCGGTCTTGAAGGCGTCGCGCAGTGCAGTGACGGTAAGTGCATTGCCGTGGGCCTTGAACAGCTTGAGCACCATCGCCGAGATCGCCTTGTACTGGACCTCGTCCAGCGGCCGTGACATCGAGGCCATCTTCGAGATGGCCGGCACCAGCATGTCGATGTCTTCGTTGATGTCGACGATGTTGGAGAAGGGGTTCAGGCAGATGTCCACCTCGGGCTTGAACTCGATGTAGGTGCCCTTGGCCTTGCGGCACAACTTCTCGAAACTGCGACCCAGGTCCAGCATCCACACCTTGGCGTCGATGGCGCGGTAGGACCAGGCCATCTCGTTCATCAGCACCGACTTGCCCGAGCCCGGCGCGCCGATGATCGCGAAGTTGTAGTTGCCCAGATCGTTGTCGAACAGGTCCAGCGTCATCAACTGGCCGCGCCGGCCGCCGAAGACCAGGGCCGGTGTGCGTGTGCCGCGCCACTCGCCGATCAGAGGTGCCAGGTGGATGGCGTTGGCCATCGTCTTGCGCGAGACGCGGCGCATCTTGGCTAGGTCGCGGTGGAAGCGCTCGGACAGCGTCATCGGCAGGCTGGCCAGCAGCGCCTGCCGGTGCATGTAGGTGTCGGCATTGAGCTGGAACCCCCGCCCTCGCCAGATCGCGTTGGCGGTCTCGTGGGCCGACACTGCGCGGCCGGGTGGTGAGAAGATGGCGAGTTGGTGGTACAGGCTGACCAGGCTGCCACCGGTGTCGATGGCCTCGGCCGCGGCGGTCCAGTCCTGGAGCTTCTTGCCCACGTCGGGCATCACGTCGGCCATCTTGCTCTTGGCGTTCTGCGTCGCGCGCACATGGTTCGCGGTGACGATCGACTTGGTGACGTTGGGGTCGAGCACGTGCACGCCCATCGTCAGCAGGAAGGGCGCGGTGTACTGCAGCGCCGGCTGCATCAGGTCGCCGATCAGCGAGCCCATCTGCCACAGCGCGAAGCGTTCGGGGAAACTCTTGATCGAGTAGAAGCGCGCCTCCAGCACGTCGGCGGCACCTTCCTTCCACAGCGTCAGGCCACCCGGGTGGGGATCCTGGATGGTGTCGAAGTCGACGATCTGGTCGCGGATCTCGCGGCCATCGTCGTAGTGCAGGTTGGGTGCATCGGTCTGCGAGATGCGGTCCGGGTTGGTGAACAGCGCACACCAGTTGATCAGGTCGGCCGCGTCGCATACTTGGTTCGGCAGCGAGGCGGAACGCAAAGTCGAGCCCACCGAGTCGCGCAGCGTCAGGATCTCGTCACGCCGGTTCAGGTCTTCCGCATCGCCCGGCAGGCTCACGCTCAGCATCAGCCGAAAGTCCCGGATCGTGTAGTGGAAGCCCGTGGTCAGCGAATGCTGCGCGCCGTACAGGAGATGCCCCACGCGTTGACGCGCCAGGCGCCGGAACAGGTTGTCGTTGCGGGCAGGGCGGCCCCAGTGCTGGGCCTTGTCGGCCTGGTCAACGTCCTCGACGCGCAGGTTGGCGTAACGGCGCAGTTGCTCGCGGATGTGCGGCGAGGCGAAGAGGTGGAACTGCAGCCCGGTGCCCGGCGGGCAGTTGGCGTACAACGAGATCAGCACTTCGGCCATGCGCTCGTCGGCACCCGACTGCGGCATCAACTCGAGCATGAAACCCAGGCTGTCGCGGTTGACGAAGAGTTTCTCGGCCGCGAGGTAGGCGGAGTAGGGAAGCCAGGCGGCGAACTGCTCGGCAGGTGTGTCGATCGTTCGGCCGAAGCCGAACAACGGCGGGTGCGCGTGCTGGCCAACGATGCGGTGAAGGGTGGTGGTGTTCATGCGAGCGTCCTCACTCAGTGGTGTCACCACCGCGCGGTACTGGGGCCGTGGGCGTTTGCGGGCCGGGGAAGGTGCCCTCGCCAAGAGGTCGTGGTGTGCTCTTGAGATGGGCGGGCAACGGCGTCGCGTCCTTGCCGTCGGCGGATGTGACACGCGGCGGCGCCTTCAGCGGCGCGTAGGCATCCCGAATCTGCCGCTGCACGTGCTCGATCTGCCACTGCCCGGCGTCGATCTGGACGTAGACGTAGCCCTGGTCGTACAGGTCGTGGTCAGCGTCCTCCCAGGGTTTGAACCACAGGCGCAGGATGCTAGGCGACGATCGCAAGGAGACCGGGGTGGGCGGAAGGCTCGCCGTCACGCCGGGCGCGCTCGCCGCGGTCATCGGAGGGAGCGGCGAGACCGAGCGCTCGGACGATTCAGGCGCGGTGCGACGCTGCCGCTGGCTGGGCAGGTTGTTCTGCACCGCGTTGGCGTAGGTGCCGGACACCGAGTCGCAGGTGACGCCTTCCGGGGCCTTGCAGGCGTAGCTCGAACTGCCGCTCAGACCCGACATGCTGGTGCAGGCGGGGAGCACGAGCACCGCACTCACGAGCACCGAGAGATGGGCGAGGTGACTGGGCGCCCTCATGGCCGCGACTCCGTGGCGTTGGCCTGTTTGAGCCGCGCTTCAAGCACGCCGCGCTCGACGTATCCGTCGGTGCGCGTGCCATCCGACCAGATCAGCGTCGGCGTGCCTTGCACGCCCAGCCGGCGGGCCAGCGCCAGGTTGCGTTCGACCGGGTGTTCACAGGTGGCACCGGTGCTCAGTGCTGTCGAATCGCCCTGCAGCATGTAGCGCTGCCAGGCCTGTCCACGGTCGGCAGCGCACCAGATCGCGATCGGCTTTGCACTGCCCTGGAACGGCACCAGGAAGGTGTAAACCGTGACGTTGTCGAGCTTCGCGAGTTCGGGCTCCAGTTGCCTGCAGAACGAGCAGTTGGGGTCGCTGAAAACGGCGAGCCTGCGCTGCCCGCTGCCGCGTACCGTCTTGATCGCATCGGCAAGCGGCAACTGGTCGAAGGCCACCTTGTCGGCCGTGGCGTCGGCTTGTGCCGAGGGCGCGGACCGGGAGGCGGATGCCAGCTTGGGTCCGGTCAGGTCGCGCATCGTCTGCGTGTCGAACACGCGGCCGAACACGAAGTAGCGGGTGTTCTTCGCCGAGACGTAGGCGACGTTGCCGTTCATCCAGACCTCGTACAGGCCATCCACCGGCGAGCGGGACACCGCGGTGAATTGCGTGCCGGGATGGGCTTTGCGCAGCCGGTCGAGCAGCTTGGCTTCGTCGGGCGTCGCGGCCAGGGCCGCCGGGACGGCGGTCGCGAGCAAGGCCCAGCCGAGTGCTGCGCGCCATGAGACGCGCGCAAGTTCAGTAGTCGCCGTCATTGGAAGGCTCCAGGTAGCGGGTTTCGGGGGAGGGGTTGGGGCGTGAAGCGCTGCCCGCGTCGAGCGAGGCCGTCATCGGAACGTCGATGCGCACGCCCTTGGTGATCACGACGTCGATCTCGCGGCCGGCGTCCACCTCGATCACCGGGAAGGTGTTCTCTGCCAGCTTGATGTAGTACTGGGCGAGCCGGTCGAGCGCCTTGCCCACGCCGCTGCCGAGCCCGGCGCGGTAGGCGTCGGCGCCTGAAGCGCTCGCGATCGTGCCGAGCGCCGAGGTGCTGTAGCTGGTCGACGCGGTGGCGACGCCCTGGCCGATGCCGCTGACCACGCCGGCGAGCAGGGCGTTGGCGAGCATCTGGCCCTGCTTGGTGACCAAGCGCCCCCTCATGCCGACCTTGCCATCCTCGCCGTAGACGCTGCCCTGGATCTTGACTTCGAGCGTCGCACCGTCGCCGCGCACGCAAGACAGGTTCTCGGTGCGCAGGTAGGCGCGCTCGGAGCTGATGTCGCCGTAGCCTGCGGCGATCACGAAGCAGTCGCGGTATTCGCCGCGGAAGCGGTTGGGCAATACCGAGTTGTCCGACAGGCGGATCAGGATCGGATGCGGATTGGACTGGGCCTGCCCGCCGGTGGGCGCGTCGAGTCCGCCCAGCAGCGTGCCGCGCGTGAAGCTCACCGGCAGGAAAGTCGAGACGGTTCGTGCCTCGGCGGCTGCGGGCGAAGACGCGGCGGCCTGAACCGTCCCGTCCGCTGGCTTGGTCCGTTCGCTCAGCGTGACGCGCGTGAACGTCGAGGCGGCGTTGGGCGCTGGGGCCGGTGCGGGGAAGGGCATGCTTGGCGTACCTGGCACACCCGGCGGCATGGCGCCGCTCGGCGACGACGACCTGATCGGAGGCGGCGGCAAACTGGCGGCCGGAGGCACGCCCGGTGCCGCAATCGGTGACGGTGACGGTGGCGGTGCCGCCGGCGCTGGAACCGAAGCGGGAGGCGTCGCCGCCGCCTGTGCCGCCGACGTGAGCCGCTGCTCGAGTTCAGCGAAGCGCTGCATCGTGCGTGCCTCGAAAGCCTGGCGATCCTTGTTGAGCCGGCCTTGTTCTTCGCGCTCGTTCTCGTACTGGGCGAGCTTGCTGCCTGCGGTGCCCACCCACTGATCCACCGGGTTGACCTGCTGGCCTGGCGGCATCACGCCGATGTTGGTGACGGCACTGGGCGTCCCGGTGGTGGTCTTGCCGGCCTTGTCCTTGCCGCTGTCGCCGGTTGAGGCGAACACGAGCCACAGCAGCCCGACGCCCACGAACAGGATGCCGCCCAGCATGGCGTATTGGCGTTGCTTCGGCGACAGCCGCTCACTCATGCGCCGCAGTGCATCGCGCAGGGCCGCCGTGGTTTTGGGGACGGCGCCGTTCATCGTGCACCTCCGCGGCGAATCACGAACACGGCGGTGGTTTCGCCGGGGCGCAGGTTGTGGTGCTCGATCGCGACGCCAGCGACCTGCCCGGTGATGGCACTGTCGGGACGGTCGAACTCCTGCTCGGCGAGCACCATCACCGCCGGGCTCACGTTCTGCAGCTGGTATCGCTCGCCCACCAGGCCACGCCCTTCGTAGCGGCGCATCAGCGAGAACTTCGCTTCTGCCCAGAGCTGTACCGGCTGGTTCAACTCATCAACGCGGATGTCGGGCGGCACGCGATCCGAGGCCATCGCGAGCAGCAAGGCCTTCATCGCTCGGATGGGGTTCGCGGAGGGGCCTTGTGGACCCTGGGCCACGCTGGCCGAGGCCTGCACCGCACGCGGCGTCTTGTCGCGGATGACGATGGTGTCGGCCGGGGTGTCCGAGCGGCGCAGCAGCAGCGTGTAGGTGGCCTGCACCGACGAGACGAAGAGGTTGACCGGCTTGCTGGAATCGCCAACAGGCCGGACGTAGATCTCGCCCTTCTCGCGGTCGCACTCGAGCACGATCTCGCCGGCGGGATTGACCGGTGGGGTCGCGATGCCGGTGCTGGGGCTGGTCAGCGACTGCGTCGCAGCGCCGCAGTTGCTCGAATGGATGTTGCCGAACACGTCGGTGATCGGCGCACCGTCGATACGGATGCGGGTCGCTTCCTTGATCGACAGGATGGCTTCTACGGCGACCCCATCGCGGGCCTCAACGGTCTGCAGGGCGAGCGCTGGCGTCGCCGCTGTTGCAACAGCCAGCAGCAGGGCCAGGTGTTCGAGTGACCTCGACCGGGGATCGCGACGAGGCGTGACTTCAACGAGGGGCTGCATTGGGGATCTCCTTGAAGGTCTTCAGGTGCATGCGGCCGCCCGCATAGCTGAACTCGACCAGGTAGGCCTTGAGGTCGTTGGCGGTCTCCAGGCCATTGACGAGGGTGCGCAGCCGGCCGCGGACGACGACGTTCTGTGCGTCCTCGCTGGGCACCAGTTGCTGGGGCATGAAGACCGTGCTGGCGTTGATGCGCTTCAAGCGCGCGGCTTCCAGTTCCTGGCGTGTCTTCAGTGCCCCGTGCTGTTCGGGCTCGACGTAGCCGAGCAGGATGTCTTTCTTCCAGTCGATGGACGCGGGCGTCACGTCCAGCACCAGCCAGGCGATGAAGCTGCCCATCTGTTCGAGGTACTCGCTGCTGACCTTGTCGCGCTCGACCCAGAAGGACTTGTTGATCGAGGGCGGCACGACCAAGGTGCGCACCGAGCCGAGCAGGTTGAGGATCACCACCAGTGCGATGACCTGGCCCGCTGCGAGCGCGCCCACTGCCAATCCGAGTCCCCGGTTGCGGCGCCGCAATTCCTTGAGGTCGCCGTTGAGTCGATCGAAGTCCATGACGGGGGCTCTCGTGTCAACCGACCATGCGGCGGAGGTGCGAGGGCGGCGTGGCGCGCATCGCCGTCATCGGGCTGGTGGGCAGGTGCCAATACAGCCAGTGCATCGCGAAAGCCGGGTGCTTGTCGGCCTTGATGCGGGCGATCCAGCGCGAGGTGAAGTAGCCGGCCGCCGTGCACATCACGAAGGACAGCTTCGAGCCGGACATGTAGCCCATGAAGAGGCCGAACAGCAGCGGAGCCGCCACGTCGACGTCCCAGAAGCCGATCTTCCACTGGTCGTCCAGCCGCCTGGGGATGTAGGTGTTGGCGTGCATGCGGCCTCCGGGAGGTTGCGAGCCCGCAGCGTCAGATCACCGCGCCCATGATCGCGCCGGCGATCACGAGGCCGACGGCGGCGAAGATGGCGAGACCCACGTAGAACAGCACCGGACCGAAGTTGCGCAACGCGGACAACGAGATCAGAGCGACGACGAAGCCGACGAAGCCGACCAGGGCCTTGATGCCCGGGCCCAGCGCGGCGATCTGTGTCAAGGCCGAGACCATCGGGCCGGTGATGCCGGTGAAGGCGACCAGGTCGAGCGCGTAGCCGGGCATCGCGACGCACAGGCCGAGGGTGAGCAGCGCCAGCAGCGCGATCGCGGCCAGCGGTTTGCGGTTGAAGATTGGGGGACGAAGAACAGCATTGGTCATGGAGAACTCCGAAGGAAGGAAGAAGAGATCGAGGGGGAGTGGCGCGGTGGTTCGTGCCGCGGCAGGCGGGCCGCGAGCGGCCACCGGGAGGAGCCAGCGCGGTGGCGTCGGCCCGTCGCAGGCGATGTGCGGATGGGCCGTCATGGCGCACCTTCATCGCGTGGCGTGTAGACCACCTCGACGCGGCGGTTCCGTGCCCGCCCGGCGTTCGAGTCGTTCGGCGTCGCGTAGCAGCAGAGGCCCTTGGCATCGATGGCGATCCGGGCGGGAAGGTCGGGCGCCAGATCCAGCAGGTGGTCGCGGATAGCCAACGCACGTGCCAGGGCCAACGCTTCGTTGAGTGGCTCGCTGCCCAAGTCATCGGTGCGGCCGGCGATCACGATGCGATCGGTGCGCCGGAACTCGCCGATGGCGTTGCTCAGGAGGACCTTGTGCGCTGCGGTCAGGACCGCGCTGTTGGTCCCGAAATGCAGAGTCAGCCTATGGGGAGCAGGGGTCCGAGGCCCGGCTGGAAGAACGGTTGTCACGAGACCGATAGGACGCGGAATCACGGCCGCACCCGCGACGGCAGGTGGTGTTGCGACGATGGCCGTCAGCGTGACCGATGCAGACGTGGGCGCGAGCGTCTTTGGCGTGACCGACGGGCAGGCCGGCTCTATGCAGCGCGTGAAACGGGCGTTGTGCCCGAAGTCGACCTGGCTGATGTGCAGCGCCGCTGGCGCAGCCACTGCGGCGTGTGGCTTGCTCAATGCCTGGCGGTCTGAATTGAGCAGGCTGCAAGCGGTCAGCAACAGGCCCCCAACCAATGCGGCCGCGATGTACACGTGCGTGCTGCGACTCACGGCGACACCCGTGCGGTGAGGATCGGTGGACGCGCCGACTGATCAAGCTTCGCGTTTTGAACCGTAGCGATATGAGCGCCCGGCAGGCGTCGATAGACCTGCCAGGCGTAGCTGCTTCGGGCGGCCTGGCAAGCCGGGCCTTTGAGCTGCGTGCAGGCGGCGTTGTAGGCGCCGACGCCGTCCCAGCTGACGCCTTGCCGGCTGAAGGTTTGTGCCAGCAGCCAGGCGCCGACATGGATGCTGGTGCAGGGGTCGTAGAGGTCGCGTTCGCTGATGCCGTGGCGTGCCAGCGCCCGCAGGTTCGAGCTGTTGATCTGCATCAGCCCGATGTCGTAGCTGCCGGTGCGTTGGCGGTGGGTGAGATTGATGGCCTGCGGGTTCAGCCCAGACTCGACGCGGGCGATGGCGTAGAGCAACTGCGGTGAAACGCCGTAGCGCTGGCCGGCTTCGTCCCAACATGCGAAGGCGTGGCTTGGCAACGCCAGCAGCAACACCCGTCCCAGCAAAGCACGCATCCGCATGACTCACCCCAGCGAAGACCCATACGTGCGCGCGTCGTGGCACGACACACGCGGCGATGTCAGGGCCGGCAGCGCCGGCCAAGGTCTGGTTCGGGTGGGCCTCGGGCGCAGGACCGAGGCGGGGTGGGAGCAGGTGGTGTGCGGGTGAGGAGCGGGTGGAGAAGCGGAGCGGCGCGAGGCTTTCCCGGGACGCTGTATCAGTTCGGCGGTGCAGCCGTTCCCTGCGCGGCGCGGCGCGCCATGTTGACGCGGGCCTGTCGCAGCACGGCCTCGCCTGAAGCATCGGCTTGGCAGCTCAGGGCCACGCAGGCAGTGGTCAACTGGTCGAGCTGGAACTTCGGATTCGGATGGCGGTTCGCCGGTGAGCGCTGCAGCGCGAGCAGCAGCTCGTACTGTGCGCGCCACATCGACTCGCGACGACGCGCTGTTTGCGCAGGGCGCAGCACGAGCTCCGCGCCGAGGAACCGAAAGATGCGCAGCGCGGCGTCGTCACGCGTGAATACCAGCGAGACGCTGGCGCTGATGAGATCCGGGAACCGAAACGTCGGTGAGACGTTGGCATCGCTGCGGAGCAGACCGTAGAGCCAGTCGTGCTCATCCAGCCAGAGGCGGGTCTCGATGATGTCAGTCTGCTCTGTCGGCCGGGCCGTTGAAGTCGGCAGGTCTTGCAGCGTTGTCTGCGTAGCGGTGAACATGGCGCTAACCTCGGTCCGGATGTCTTGGGCTGCTCTTGCGAGCGCATGAACGAAGGGTAGGGGGCGAGGCCGGGCGTGTCTGCGTTGAATGGGGCGTTTGTGAGGGGGGTTTCGGGATCGGGGTCGCGTTGAGGAGCGTCCGATGTACCGAGCTTCGATGCTGGTTAGCACGTGCTCCTTTGAATCTGTCAAATCGAAGCAGTTGGTGGCGACCAAGCTAAGTCGGCCGTGGCCAATCCGGATGTCCTCTGATGTCACTCGGGCGCCCGCTATGTGCGATCGAGCAGCCGCTCACACACGTCAGGTGGCCTTCGCTTGACGGCCACAAGCAGCCGTTGGGTGGTGCGTCCGGAAGCGGACGTCGATTACCCAGACCAGCTCATTGCATCAAAGCTTCGATCAATGGGCAGGTGGGCGGAGCGGGCGTCGGCGCCTAGCTGAAGGGTAATCGCGTGTCGCCGAGGGCTGAACCTTCGACATGCGAAGCGGGGCCGGGACGTTAGCGGGCAGCCCCAGCAGTCGCATCTGCCTGGGCGATGAACGCCAGCAACGCGGGCGTCGACTGCTTCTCACGATGCACAACCAGATGACATTGCCGAAGCTGCCGCGGCAATGTCGTGGAGACGCGGCACAGACGTCCAGCCTCCAGCGCATCGTTCACTACCCAGGCGGACAGGCAAGCCACCCCCAACCCTTCCTGAGCGGCACGCTGGATGGCCTCCGAACTGCCTAGCTCGATGCTGCGCCGGTAAGAACGCAGGTGGGGCAGCAAGCTCTGGTCGGTGGCCTCGCGCGTGCCAGAGCCCGTTTCGCGAACCAGCCAGACCGCCTCACGCAGCGTGCGCAGGGGAATGCGATCGCCCGCCCGGCTTGACTGGGCCAGCGCACTGTCGGGCGCAGCCACGACCACCATCTCGTCTTGCAGCCAGGGGGTGATCACCAGCTCCGGCTGGTGGCTGGGCCCCTCGATCAGCCCCACGTCGAGTTCGAAAGCGGTCACGGCATCGCAGATGGCGGCGGTGTTCCCGATAACGACCTTCGACCGCCAGGCGGCGGCGCTGCCGGGCTGCTGTGCCCCCATGAAGCCAGCGAGCAGCTTGGGCAACACGTAGTTGCCAATCGTCGTGCTGGCGCCGATGCGCAGCGACTGCGCCTGCGCGCTGCCGTCGCGCGACATCTGCTCGATGCCTGCGGCGCCGTCGAGCAAAGCCAAAGCCCGCGGCAACAGCGCGCGGCCGTTGTCGTTCAACAGCAGGCGTTTGCCGGCGCGGTCGAACAGGCGCAGCGACAGCAGGCGTTCCAGCTCGTTGACGGCCGAACTGGTGGCCGATTGCGACAGCGCTATCTCAGCGCTGGCCGCCGTGGTGCTGCCGCTGCGCGCCACGGCGACAAAAATCTGCAGCTGACGCAGGGTGAGTCGAAGCACGTCCACGGTGATTGCCTTTGTTATCGATTTCGCAGGTACATCTTAGTCATACAACCCGTTGGACGGGTTGATTGCCAAGCTCTAAATTTGCCTGGCCGCTCGATCACGGGGCGGCGGCCCGCCGCGCCACCACCGGCATCTGGAGCCCGACATGCTGACCCTTGAACGAACAACCCCACGCCCCGCAGCACCCGGCCCGCTGGCCCCACAGGCGCTGCATGCCCTTCAATGGGTTGCTGCCCGGCGGCCAGTGGCGGGCTTCATGGGGCCGACCCGCGACGTGGCCCATGCCGTCTCGACCACCTTGGCCGCCGACAGCAGCATCGACCCGCAGGTGCTGCGCTGGATGCCGGTCGCAGTGCCGATGGCGGCCGTGCTGCTGTGCGCCGGCATCGCCTTGATCTGGGTGCTGGCGTGATGCACGCGCTGTCGACCTCACAAGCCAGCCCTGGCCCGTCAGCCGGCCACCGGGCAGCGCGGTTGCGCTTGCAGTTGGCAGCCCTGCTGCCCGGCCTGGCCTTGAGCGGCGCCCTGGCCGCGACCGGCATCGCGCTGGGCCACATCGGCTGGCTGCAGGACCACGGCTTCAGTGCGCTGACGCTGGCCATCGTGTTGGGCATGCTGGTGGGCAACACGGTCTATCCGCTGGTGCCGCGCCTGGCCGCGGCCAGCGGTGCCGGCGTCAACGTGTCCAAGCAGAACCTGCTGCGCCTGGGGGTCGTGCTGTACGGCCTGCGGCTGACGGTGCAGGACATCGGCCACGTCGGCATCGCCGGCGTCGCCATCGACGCGCTGGTGCTGGGCTCGACCTTCGCGCTGGCCTGCTTCATCGGCACGCGCTGGTTGGGCCTGGACCGCAAGACGGCGATGCTGATCGGCGCCGGCAGTTCCATCTGCGGCGCCGCCGCGGTGATGGCTGCCGAACCGGTGGTCAAGGCGCGCGCCGAGCAGGTAACGGTGGCGGTGGCCACGGTGGTGGTGTTCGGCACTCTGGCGATCTTTCTGTACCCGGCGCTGTTCGAGCTGAACCAGCACTGGGCGCTGATTCCGGGTGGCGCCAACGGCTTCGGCATCTACGCCGGCTCGACCATCCACGAGGTAGCCCAGGTGGTGGCCGCGGCGCGTTCGGTGGGCCCGGACGCGGCCAACTCGGCCGTCATCGCGAAGATGGTGCGGGTGATGATGCTGGCGCCGTTCCTGGTGATGTTGTCGGCCTGGCTGGCACGTGACGACAAACGCCACGCCCACACTTCCGCCGCCACGGGCCAGGCCCCAGGCAAGCTCGCCGTGCCCTGGTTCGCCTTCGGCTTCGTCGCGGTGGTGTTGTTCAACTCGCTGCAGTGGCTGCCGGCCTCGGTGGTGGCGGTGACCACCGAGATCGACACCGCGCTGCTGGCCATGGCCATGGCCGCACTCGGCCTGTCCACGCACATCGGCGCCATCCGCAAGGCCGGTGCCAAGCCGCTGTTGCTGGCGCTGATCCTGTTCGGCTGGCTCATCGTCGGCGGTGCCTTGATCAACCGCTGGGTACCGGCCCTGCTCGGCTGAAGCCTCGAATTCACGGCCCGACGGAATAAACCACGGGCTCTCCTCGTCCACCACAGCAAGCCTTTCCCTCTTTTCTCAACACTCTCCGAAAGACATCCCATGAATACCTTCTTCCGCACCACCGCGCTGGCCTGGTGCAGCACCTTCGTCCTCGTCGCCGCCAGCGTGCCCGCCAACGCCGCCAACGGCGCCGAAGCCACCCCGGCCCGCGTCACCTTCGACGGCCAGATCCGCAACAACTCGCTGGCGCTGAGCCCCGACGAGGCCACCGCCGTGGTGTCTTACAGCGAGCGCCCGGACGTCATCGTCTACGACCTGGCCACCGGTGCCGTGCGCGGTGTGCTGCGCGGCTACGTCACGCCGCGCAACATCGTGTTCGCGCCCGACGGCAAGAGCTTCTATGTCTCCGACAGCAGCCTGGGCACGGTGACGCGCCTGGACACCACCACGCTCAAGCCGCTGGCCACCGCGTCGACGCTGGCGGCCGGCCCCGGCGCCTTCGGCACCGCGCTCAGCAAGGACGGCAGCGCGCTGTATGTCAACAACCAGGCCAGCAGCACGGTGACGCGACTGGACACCGCCAGCGGGCAGGCCAAGGCGGTGATCACCGGCTTTGCGCAGCCGCGCCAGGGCGTGCGCCTGAGCCCGGACGGCGCGAAGCTCTACGTCACCAACTTCCTGGGCGACAAGGTGACCATCGTCGACACGCAGACCGACAAGATCGAGGGCGAGATCACCGGCTTCAACAAGATCCGCGCCATCTCCGTCACCGCCGACGGCAAGACCCTGTTTGCGGCCAACAGCGGCAGCAACAACATCGCGGTGGTGGACATCGCCGCGCGCCGCGTCACCGGCACCGTGCCGGTGGGCCGCGACCCCTACGGCGCCGCGCTCACGCCCGACGGCCGCTTCGTCTACTCGGGCAACTTGGCCGACAACACGGTGTCGGTGATCGACGTGGCCACGTTGAAGGTGGTCGCCACCATCGCCGGCTTCAAGCAGCCGCGCCAGGCCATCGTGTTCACGCGCGACGGCAAGACGGCCTACGTGCTGAACGAGGACCTGAGCATCTCCAAGGTCGAGCGTGCCGGGCAGCGAATCGTCGCCACGGTGGCCGCTGCGCAGGCGGTGGCGGCGTACTGAAAACCGGGAACTGTCAGAGAACCGGCGCACCGCACGACCGAGCCGGGGGCTTGCCGCTTCCGGTTCGCCCCGTTGTCGCCCCGCCCGCACAAAGGATCGAATGAAAACTCTGGCCAACCCCTGCCGGCGCCGCTTGGCGGCACTTTGTCTGGCCATGTGCACGCTGCCCGCCGCGTTCGCAGCTCAGGCCCAGACGGCCGCCCCGCCGGCGCTGGAACTCGTGGTGCTGGGCTCGGGCGGCCCGGGTGCCACCGGCCGCGCGGGCTCGGCCTTCGTGGTGTTGGTGGATGGCGTGGCGCGTGTTTTCGTCGACGCCGGCCCGGGATCTTTCGTGCGCCTGGGTGAAGCCAAGCTGGCGCTGGGTCGGGCCGACATCGTGCTGCTGACGCACCTTCATGTGGACCATGCCGGTGGACTGCCAGGCCTCTTCAAGGCCCGTGCGGTGTCCAACCGCGGGCCGGTCGATTTCAAGATCTTCGGGCCGGCAGGGCGGCGTGCGCTCGATGCCGACGATGCCGACTTCCCGGCCACCAGCCGCTTCATCGACCTCTTGTTCGGCAAGCAGGGCGCCTTCGGCTACCTGAAGGACTTCTCGGCGCCGCTGCGCTTTCAAGTGAACGACATCGACGCACCCGCCACGGCGTCAGCCCTGCCCGAAGTGCGCACGGTGTTCGATGAGGGCGGCCTGCGCATCAGCTCCGTGGCCGGCCACCACCGCGACGCACCGGCGGTGGTCTACCGCATCGACCACGCCGGCAAGAGCATCACCTTCAGCGGCGACATCGACGCCAGCTGGCTGGCGGGTCTGCGGCGAATCGCCCAAGGCACCAGCCTGCTGGTCTTCAACAGCGTGGTGCTCGACCCACCCGGCTCGCCCGACGTGCTGTACACCTTGCACACGCCACCCAAGGCCATCGGCGAAGTGGCCGATGCGGTGCGCGCCGGCCAGCTGCTGCTGAGCCACCTGTCACCTGCGCTCGACGCGCAGCGTGATGCCGTCAAGGCGTCGATTGCCGCGCACTACGCCGGCGGGGTGGTGTTTGCGCAAGACGGTCAGCGGCTGGCGCCCTGAGGCGCGCAGCCGCCGGCGATAGTGCCGGTACCGGCCCCCAGTTCGACGCCCGTGCCCACCGACCCCACGAAGGTGATCACGCGAGCCATGCCGTCGGGCCGCAGGAACACGGCGGCGTCGAACTTCATGCGCTGGCCGACCGATGGGCTGCCGCTCACGAAACCTTCGGTGCCGACACCGCGGTCCAGGCCCCGCAAGTAGAAGGCGCCCTCCGTGGTGCCGAGGGCGTCGGCAAAGGTGCCCGAGAAGCTGAAGGTGTCGCTGGCCGGGTCGTAGCCGGCGAACGCGCTCGCCACATCCACGTCGCCGTTCTGCGGACCGATGTACGTGGGCAGTAGGTTGCCAATGGGGTCGGTGATGCCTTGCGCCAGCGCACCGGTCGCGGCGGTGAACAAGCTGGCCAGCAGCAGGAAGGTCAGGGTTCGCTTCATCGGAGCAATTGGTGGAGCGTGTCGGGCGGGTCAACTGCCGATGGCGTGACAGAAAAAGTTTTTGCGTGGGCCGGAATAGACCGCCTGCCGGCGCCGTCTGCCCTTGTGTCGGGACCTCATGGACCCTTCATCCACCACCGACCACCCTCACCTCACATCAAGCCTTCAACGGAGCCCTCCATGTTCAAGACATTCGCCTTTGCCGCCACCGCCCTGACGCTTGCCGCTGGCAGCGCCTTCGCCGCCCCTTCCGACGACGCCCGCACGCACTTCCAGGCCATCGCTTCGGGCGACACCCAGATCGTGATGCGCGCCTACGCCGACCAGGCCCAGCTGAACTGGGTCGGCGGCCCGCTGGACGGCACCTACGCCACCACCGACGCCATCCGCGGCACCTGGGAAAAGTTCGGCAAGGCCGTCGGCCCGCTGAAGCTCACCATCGGCTCCATCGAAGAATCGGCCAACCCCAAGGGCTCGACGGTCTCCGCCAACGTCGTCTTCGAAGGCAAGATGCCCATCAAGGTGCGCTACGTGCTGACCTACCGCGAAGGCAAGATCGTCAGCGAAACGTGGCAGATCGACCCCAAGTTGAACGTCGCCCTGGCAGCCACGGCCGAAACCGCCGGCAAGACCGCGACCTACTGATCCACCAGCGCCGCGCCGAAGGCGGCCTTGTTCATGCCAGTGCACGCTGGCACGGCGCTGCCTGCAGGCGCATGCCGGCTCGGTTCACACGGCGTATCGACAACGGAATACCCGCAAGCGCCCGTGCGTCTACCCGTTTGCAGTGGTCGAGCCACTGCTCACCCATCCCCCCAGGAGTTCCCCATGCGACACCCGCTTTCCAAATTTTCGGCCGTGCTGATGCATGCTGCCCTCGCGGCCGCGGCAGGCCTTGCTTCACTGCCCGGCCACGCTGCAGACGGCGCTGAATCCCTGACGTATCCGAACATCATCAAGATACGGGACGGCATGGGCGCACGCGGCGACCTCGCACCGATCGCACGCATCGTCTCGCCGCTGGCGGATTCGCAGATCGTGCCGGGCGAAGGCCGCATTGGCGCAGGCAGCGTGAATGGCACCGGCTTCGTGTTGAACATCGAGGTCGTCACGCGCGACGCGACACCGATCGCCGCGAAAGAATCGCTCAACAGCAGAAACACCGCGCTGCTCGGCCAGGTCAACCCGAACATTCCGGGCCTCTATGTCTTCCTCGACACCGACCTCGTCAAGCCCGACGGTGGCGTGATCCCGAAGAACACCAACCTGGCGAACCTCTTCAACATCCTGGGCACCGACGACACGCCGGGCGCGGGCGTGACGCTGTGGCTGGGCTGGCACGTGCTTGAATCGCTGCCGCTCGACACGAACCGCTTCAACATCACCACCGCCGTGGTCGACACCGCCGGTCGGATCGGATTCGACCGGGTCTCGATGGCGGTGCTGCGCGGCGGTATCACATCGGGGCAGGCACTGACGCCCCTTCCGATCGATGTGTTCGATGACGGCATCGACGACGCGGACGGACCGGAGGTGACGATGATTGCGCCCCGCGTGCCGTCGCGTGTGTCACCTGGGCCGCAAACCGGCAATCCGACGCCGCCTGCGAATGCATCGCTGTTCTTCATTCAAGTGGCGGCGCTGGACCGCTCGCGTCACGGCATCGGCGTCAGCGAAAACGGCCAAGGCACGGCGGCCCGCTCGGTGTTGGGAACCATCCTGGATGGCAGCCAGATCCAGAACCCGATCACGCATCCCAGCAACGGCACGAACCGCAATTTCCCGGGTCTGAACGTGACCTTCGACGTGCCCTTGCGTCAGCCCAACGGCAACGTGGTGCCGGCGGGCTCGAACCTGGCGCCGATCTTCAACGTTGCCGGCAGCGAGCTGGACGCTGACGGCTATGTCGTGACGACGGCCGATTGGGTGGTGGGGGGATCGCTCCTGATGCCTGCGGGCAAGCGTTCGGTCACGATCACCGCCCGGGTCACCGACAACGCCAACCGCACCCGCAGCGTCAGCCACGTCGTGGGCATCAGCCCGGTCGAGAACGGCCAAAACCTGACGCCCGCACCCTGAGAACGAGGCCGCGCGGCTCCGACCATGGAGCCGCGCTGGACGCACAGGGCAGCGGCAGCCTGCCACCCTGCACAACCAACACCCCATCTTTTTTCACGCCTGCGGAATAAAAGGCCTGAGCGTGCCGTCTGCCCCGATGTGAGCAACATCTCACCCACGCTGCCCGATCCGCCACCACCTCCACGGAGCTTCCCATGTTCAAAACCCTCGCCATCGCCGCATCTGCGGCAACTTTTTTGGTCACTGCCGGCTGTGCCAACATGGTCGAGCCGCCTGCCAAGGCGCCCGCCATGTTGTCTGGCGGCGCGCTCGTCACACCCGCTGGCATGACCCTCTACACCTTCGACCAGGACGTGGCGAACAGCGGCAAGAGCGCCTGCAACGGCGGCTGCGCCGCGCTCTGGCCGCCGATGATGGCCACCGCCACCGACCGGACCACGGGTGCCTACAGCATCGTCACTCGCGACGATGGGTCACGCCAGTGGGCCTACAAGGGCAAGCCGGTGTACACCTACAAGGCCGACCAGAAGGCCGGCGACCGCAGCGGCGACAACTTCAAACAGGTCTGGCACATCATCAAGGAATGACGCCTGTACACCCGCCTGCACACCCAGCTTCGCGCGGGCTCACCCCATCTTCAACATCTTGATGAACGACGACCATCAACTGCTGAGCTGGGTGCCGCGCCTGCGCCGCTATTCCCGGGCGCTGGTGAACAACCGTGACGACGCCGACGACCTGGTGCAGGACACGCTGGAGCGGGCCTGGGCCAAGTCGGGCCTGTGGGGCGGCGTGGCGGACATGCGCGCCTGGCTCTTCAGCATCATGCACAACCTGCACGTCGATGGCGTGCGCCGGCCCAGGCTGCACACCGTGACCATGGACGATGACACCCCCGAGGTGCCGGTGATGCCGACGCAAGGCGACAGGTTGGCGGTGCTGGACCTGCAGGCCGCGCTGGACCTGCTGCCCGTCGAGCAGAAGGAAGTGCTGCTGCTGGTGGCGCTGGAAGACATGGCCTATGCCGACGTGGCGCAGGCCCTGGGCATTCCCATCGGCACGGTGATGTCGCGCTTGTCGCGCGGCCGTGAGCGCCTGCGCGGCCTGATGGAAGGTCGTGCCGAACCCGTGCGGCTGAAGGTCGTCAAATGAATGCATTGCGAAGCACCCTATGAGTACCGATCGCCCATCGCCGCCCACCCTCCCGCCCACCCCCCCGGTCACCGAGGCCGAGCTGCATGCGTTTGTCGATGGCCGTCTGCCCGCAGAGCGTGAGGCCGAGATCGCCGCCTACCTGGCCGCGCGCCCCGACGATGCGCAGCGCGTCGAGGCCTACCGTGCGCAGAAGCGCGAGCTGCACGCCCTGTTCGACCCCGTGCTGGACGAGCAGCCGCCGCAACGCCTGCTGAAGTCGGCGCGCCCGCGCGCCGTATCGCCGACGCCTTGGTACCTGCAGCGCTTGGCCGCCGGGCTGGCTATCGCCGTCATCAGCGGCGCCACGGGCTGGGGGCTGCGCGGCGTCGGACCTGGAACAGCCGGTGACGATGCAGCCCGCATGGCGGCTGTGCAACCGGCCCCAGGTGGTTTGACTTTGGTGTCTGCGGGTGGCTTCGCGCAGCGTGCCGCCGTCGCGCACGCGGTCTACAGCCCCGATGTGCGCCGGCCCGTGGAAGTGGACGCCGCGCACGAAGACCAGCTCGTGGCCTGGCTGTCCAAGCGCATGGGCGCGCCGATGAAACCGCCGCACCTGCAGGCGCAGGGCTACACGCTGGAAGGCGGGCGCCTGCTGCCAGGTGGCCAGGGGCCGGTGGCTCAGTTCATGTACCGCAACGAGCAGGGCAGCAAGCTGACGCTGTACGTGTCCAATGACGTCGCTGACGTGGGCAGCGCCGCGGGCTCGGGCGGGGCCGCGAAACCGGATGCGAAACCGGGTGCGAAGAACGCTGACACCGCCTTCCGCTTCGCGCAGGAAGGCGCCGTCAACGTGTTCTATTGGGTCGACGGGCCCTTCGGCTATGCGCTGTCGTCCGACGCCGACCGCAGCGTGCTGGCGCGGGTGTCGGCCGAGGTCTACCAACAGCTGGGCGCACCGCGCTGAAGGCCACGGCAAGTCCCGCAGCGCAGGCGGTTTGCACCGCCATGGAATGAATTGGCCTGAAGCGCGCTCTTTGCTGCGAGCGCCTGACGCACCGACACAGCCCTTCGTTGGGTGCAAGGTCGCGCGTCACAGGCCCCAGTCCACCTTTGCACTGAACAAAGAAAGCACCCATGACCACCCAACGTCGCGACATCCTCAAATACTCGCTGGCCGCCGCAGCCGCCAGCGCGCTGCCCGCAGCGCAAGCCCAGGCGCCGTCCAGCGCCGCCGCCGCCACCGGCATCGACCCGCGCGACCGCGTCTTCATCACCAACGAAGACTCCAACACGCTGGTCGTGATCGACCCCAGGACCAACACCGTCGAGAGCACCATCAACCTGACCAGCTTCGACGAAGACCCGCGGCCGCCCTTCCGCTATGTCACCGCCGGCGTGGCGCCGACGCACGCGGCGATGATCCACAAGCCGCTGTACCACGGCTGCATCGACGCCCACGGCGCGGTGCCGTCGCCCGACGGCCGGCTGCTGGCCACCAGCGGGCGCGGCTCGAGCAACATCTACCTCGTCGACGCCGAGCAGCGCCGCGTCATCGGCAACACGCCCAACCCGGCCGCTGGCATGACGACCAACCCCGAACGCCTGAGCAGCGGGCTGCTGCTGGGCCGCGAACCGCACGAGCCCACCTTCACGCGCAACGGCAAGGAGCTTTGGGTGACGCTGCGCGGGGAAGACCGCATCGCCATCGTCAACGTCGAACTCGCCCTGCGTCAGTTGAAGGGCACCGACAACACAGGTTCGACGGCCATCCGCCAGTTCCTGCCGACGATCAACGGCCCGGCCCAGGTATGGTTCAACCGCGAAGGCACGCTGGCCTTCGTGGCCAGCCAGAAGGTGTCGCAGGTCGACGTGTTCCGTGTCAACCCGGGCGCCGATGGCCACAGCCAGCCGCAGCGCGTGACGACACTGGACATCAGTGCGCAGGACAAGCCCGGCTTCACGCCCTTCATGAAGACCACGCCCGACGGCGCCGAGGTGTGGTTCTCGCACAAGCTGGCCGATGCGCTGTCTTCTCGCTCGACGCGGGGCGGTTTCGACCTCATTGACAGCGTGCCGCTGGGCATGGGCGCGCGGCCCAACCACGTCGAGTTCGTCAGCAACGCGCGCGGCAGCGTGGTCTATGCCAGCCTGGCGCGCATCGACGACGGGGGCCCCGGCGGCGTCGCCTCCAGCCCCATCGCCATCATCGACCGCAGCGCAGCCAGCGGCCAGCGCAAGGTGGTCGGCACCTTCTTCAGCCACGGCCGCGAATCGCACGGGCTGTGGACCAACCCCGAGAACACGCTGCTCTACGTGGCGCACGAGCAGGACGAACTGCCCGGCACGCCCAACGCCGGCCAGACGGTGTGCAGCGCCTTCGACGTCAGCGACCCGCTGAAGCCGGTCTTCATCGCGCAGATTCCGCTGGGCAACCTGACCCTGCCTTCCGGAGCGCTGCGCAACAAGAAGAGCATCAACCTGGTCTACGTGCGCGTGGGTGCCAAGGGGCAGACTGCATGAAGGGCATGAAGGGCATGAGGGGCGGACACGCCCAACATGGAGTCAGTGCCTTCGAGCGCGAGATGGACGCTTCGATGGCCCGCATGATGCAAGACATGCACGGCCCGGGCTTCGTGGGCCAGGCCGACATCGACTTCCTGGCGATGATGATTCCGCACCACGCCGGCGCCGTCGACATGGCGCGGCTGGTGCTGCAGCACGGCCGCGACCCGGCCACGCGGCAACTGGCGGAGGAGATCATCGCCGGCCAGACCATCGAGATCGAGAGCATGACGCGGCGGCTGGCGGCCTTGCAGCAGCGCTCTAGCGCGGGTTCGGCAGCCGAATTTCCATCGCTGGGTGGCACGCGCGGGCCGTGATGCCCAGCCTGAGGGTAAGCACTGACGATGGCGATGGAATGAACCGCAGCGCTGTCCGCTCTTGATCACCATGCTGTTCCAGTCTGCCGAGTCCCGCTACAACCAATGGGTGCGGGACCATTACCGCTTCCTGCTGCGCAGCGCCTGGGCGCTGACGGGCTCGCGTGACATCGCCGAAGACGTGGTGCAGGACTGTTTTGCCAACGCCTGGAAGCACCGCGAGCAGTTGCGCGATGCGGCCTTGGCGCGGGCCTGGCTGTTCCAGATCATGCGGCGCGCCGCCTTCCGCCAGGCCGCGCCGGGCATGCAGTCGCTGGACGACGACGAGCAGCCCGAGCAGGCCGCCCCCGACGCCGGGCTGGACGACAAGCTGGACGTGGTCAAGGCGCTCGCGCGGCTGGCGCCCATCCACCGCGAGGTGCTGGTGCTGTTCTATTTCGACGACATGCCCACCGCGCAGATGGCCGAGGCGCTGGAGATTGCGCCCGGCACCGTGCTGTCGCGCCTGGCTCGCGCGCGCGACGCGCTGAAGCAGGTGATGGGCGTGCCAGTGCGGGCACCCGGCGGCGCCCAGGTCACGCCCTTGCGGAAGACCCCGTCATGAAGCGCGAACTCCGGCCGCCCGAGTTGCCCGACAGCGCGTTCGACTTGCGCACGCGCGCCGAACTGGCGCTGGCCTTCGAGCCCATCGACGCCCCGCCGCACTTGTACCGCAAGGCGCAGCCGCTAATGGCGCGGCGCAGCTTCCAGCGCGCCGTGCTGGGCCTGCTGCTGGCAGGCAGCGGCACCGGCGCCGTGCTGGCCATGCGCCCGCCAGAACTCGTGCGCGGCGCCATCGAACACGAATACTTCGAGCGCACGCTGCGCGGCACCTTCATGGCCAGCGCGCCCTTGCTGCAGCACCTGGGGCTGGCCGGCCAACAGGTTGTGCCCGGCTTCCCGCAGCTGATGCGGCCTTGCGACATCGACGGCCACCTCGTCTACCACCTCACCACCTTCTTCGAGAAGGGCGGCATGGTCACCGTGTTCGCCTTCGACAAGGCGGTGGCGCTGACGGAGGGCAGCGGCTGGTGGGGCAACGTGCACTGGAAAGTCATCACCTCGCGCGACGGCAAGCCGCTGGTGCTGGTGGCGCAGAAGAAGCAGGCCCTGGCCGTGGCGCAAAGCCAGTTCGGTCCAGCCACCGACATGTCCCCACCGAATTCCACACCGACCCCCAAGGAGACCCGATGAACAAGACCTTGAACTCGCTGCCGCGGCGCCAGATGCTGGCCGGCAGCGCCAGCGCCCTGGCCGCGGCCGGCCTGGCCACTTTCACGCGCGGTGCCGCCGCGGCTGGCGAAACCCCAGTGGCCAGCGCCACGCCCAAGCCGCTGCCCGCCTACGTGAACTGGAAAGACCCGGCCAGCGTCATCGTGCACAGCAGCACCACCATCGAGACCAAGCGCGCGGCCTTCGGCAGTGGCGTCATCACGCCGGCCGAGCAGCTCTACATCCGCAACAACCTGCCGGCGCCCGACGCCTCCATCGTGGCCGACCGCGACGCGTGGGAAGTGGCCATCGAAGGCGTGAAGGCCCCGCGCAAGCTGACGCTGCGCGAGCTGAAGACGATGGGCGTGGAGACCACCGCGATGGTGCTGCAGTGCTCGGGCAATGGTCGCGGCTACTTCCCCAGCAAGCCCAGTGGCACACCCTGGCAGGTGGGCGCGGCGGGTTGCGTGATGTGGACCGGCGTTCCGGTGCGCGTGGTGGCCGAAGCGCTGGGCGGCGTCGTGCCGGGCGCCGGTTACCTGACCGGCACCGGCGGCGAGAAGCTGCCCGAAGGCCTGGACCCGCTGAGCATCATCGTCGAGCGCTCGGTGCCGGCCGCCGCGATGGCTGACGCGCTGCTGGCCTGGGAGATGAACGGCGTGCCGATCTCGCTGGCCCACGGCGGCCCGCTGCGCCTGATCGTGCCCGGCTACACCGGCGTGAACAACATCAAGTACATCAAGCGCTTGGCCTTCACGGCCAAGGAGACGGACGCGAAGATCATGTCGCACGGGTACCGCATCTCGCCGCCGGGCGGCAAAGGCGACCCGAGCCAGCCGTCGGTGCAAGAGATGACGGTCAAGTCGTGGATCAACTCGCCCGCGCCCGACGCAGCTGGCGTGAGGGCCGGCCTGGTGCAAGTGCAGGGCGTGGCCTTCGGCGGGATGAACGGCATCAAGCGCGTCGAGGTGTCGCTGGACGGCGGCAAGACCTGGAGCGACGCGCGGCTCACCGGGCCCGACCTCGGCCGCTATGCCTGGCGCCAGTTCGTGCTGCCGGCCAGGCTGCCGGCCGGCAGCCACACGCTGGCCAGCCGCGCCACCGACACGGCAGGCAACGTGCAACCCGAGCAGCGCATGGAAAACGCCGGCGGCTACAACAACACGAGCTGGGCCGACCACGCCGTGAAAGTGACGGTGGCCTGATCATGCGCAGCACCATCCAGCAGCGCTTCATGTTGCATGCAATGAGGGTCGCGTCGGTGCTCGTCGCCGGCCTGGCGCTGCCCGTTCTACCCGCGCTGGCGGCCGACGACAGCGCGCAACTCGCGCTAGGGAAGAAGCTGTTCCTGCAAGGCGTCGTCCCGTCGTGCGCCGTTTGCCACACCTTGCAGGCCGCGGGCGCCGAGGGCGCCGTCGGCCCGGTGCTGGACGAGTTGAAGCCCGACGCTGCGCGCGTGGCGAAGGCGCTGCGCAACGGGCTGGGCCAGATGCCCTCGTACAAGGACAAGCTCACCGAAGCAGAGATTGCGGCGCTGGCGCTCTACGTGTCGAAGGCCAGCGGGGGTGCCAAGTGAAACTTCAGGTGGGTGGAATCTGTGGTGCATCCCCACCGATAAAGGCTCGTCCGCGCGGGCCGCAAGACGCTGACTGGCACCGAAACGCAGGGCATCTTCATCGGTCGCCGCCGTCGGCAGCGACTGCTTCTCAACTCCTCGACAGACTGGATTGGGTCGTCCAGAGTCAGTCCACGGTGAAGCCCGTGCGGCAGGTCAGGGGCAGATTGCGGTCAGCCAGCCGGGAATGGCTGCTGCGATCACTCATCGGCCGTTCGGCGTCGACGGCCAAGCGGTCGGGCTCGGCCATCAACGGTCATCCGCGACCGGCAGTTGCAACGGCGCCAAGGTAGACGATCTAGCTCTGCCCAGTCACCCGCGCCGATGAAAATTTCCCAACGCCCCCGCCGCGAACACCGCAATGCCGGCCGGCACCCCCGGCAACAGCAGCGCCGGCAACGTCACGGGTAATACCAGCGCAATCACCGTCCCGCACGCCACAACGATGGCCGCACAGACATGCAGCGCAAACATCTCCGGATCGTGATGCGCGAACTGCTTGGCCTTGACCGCGCGCAGAACTGCGCCATCGAACAGCGCGGCCGCGTAGAAGGCAACCAGCCACGGCAGCCATTCGAGCAGCGTGAAGCAGCGATAGGTTGCCAGCAACAGCAGGGCGTCGATCGATCGGAAATAGGGACTGTTGAACAGTCGCGCATTGACCGCCGACATCTCGTTGGCCACGGCCGAATCGACGCGACTTGGATCGGGTGCCTGGCGCAAGTTCGGAACCGGGCTGAACTGCCCGGCCGATTCCTGGGCATCGAGCGTGCGCGTCAGAATGTTCTCGGCATGCTGCGCGCTCCAGAACCGCGTGCTTTGCTCGTGCTCCACGCGCAACTGCGCGACGAAGTGTTCCGGCGGATGGGCCGATGGCAGATAGAGCACCAGGATCAGCAGTGCCATGAGCGAGGCGACGGCCACGATCCGAATCATGGCTGTCCACCGGTCGCGGTCGCTGCGGGTCGATCGAAGTCCGGGTTCAGGATCGGGAAGCGCCCCTTGATGATCCGTCCACCCGACACCGACGCAAAGTACTGCAGGTTCGGCAACTTGCCCAGTACGTCGGCCGGCACCATCTCCTCGAAGCTCTCGGTGAGCTGGGTCGAGTAGCTCGACGAGAAATCACCCAGGTGGGCATCGCCACCACTGCTCAGGCCAACGCGCATCGTGTGAATGGCGGTCTTGCCGAAGGTCTCAACCACGAAGTCCTGTGTCGGTCGGTCTTTCGAGCGCAGTGCGATCAGGTTGTTGAGATTGCCCAGTGCCATGCGTGCGGCGTCTTCGCTGCCGAGCCGCTTGGCCAGGTCGGCCAGCGTCTGCATCGCGCAGGTCGTGAAGATGCCGCCCTCGGCGCCCTTGTTGAGGATCTCGATCAGCGGCTGGTTGATGACGTTCGACACCTCGTCGACGAAGAGCGAGATGCGCCGGTAACCGCCGAGGTTGTAGCGCATGCCGGCGCGCGCGGCGAGGTCGGCCAGCGCCAGCGCACCAATCGCTGTCGCGACGGAAGGATCGGGCAGTGAGTCCAGGCACATGTAGAGCACGTGGCCGGCGCGCTCGACCTTCTCGAAGTTCACGATGGGTCGCATGTCGTCGGCGTCGAACGGGTCCGGCGACAGACTGCGGCCCAAGTCGCCCGAAGTCAACATCGACAGGACGGGCAGCAGGTTGGCCGTGATCTTCTGGTAGTGCTCCCGGTTGTGCCGGAAGGTGCGCACTTGGGCGTCGACCACCTTGCTGCGTTGGCTCTGCGCGACGTGGTGTTCGTAGTAGGCGACGAAGGCCAGCAGGTCGTTGCTCGCTGCCTCCGACGGGCGTTTGATGCTGCCACGCTGAGCGTCCTGTAGCAGTTTCTTCATGTCGGGCCGCTCGCGCCAGCCGGCACCGAGGGTCTCGTCGTAGAAGCGGCGCAGCGTCCCCTCGAGCACGGGCTCGATGCCGCCCTCGATGTACTTGGTCAGCTTGACGAGATTGGGCCGCTCCTCCAACTCGACGAGACCCTGCACGACGACGTTGACCGCGTCCCACCCGAAGGCTGAAAACGCCCCCGCCGTGTCCGGCGGCATGATGGACTGGATGCGCGACGCGATCTCGGTGGGCTTCTGCCAGTTGAACGTGAAGTCCAGCCGCACCCCCCGTTCGGGAAACGCCGGGTGAAATTCCATGAAGGCGTCCGGCTCGCGGTAGTCCTCGCAGGCACGTTCGACGACACGCTTGAGCCGCCGACTGTTCTTCGGGTCGATGACGATCACCACGTCACCGCGCCGGATCGCCTGCGTGACCAGGCTGGCCAGTGCTACGCCTTTGCCCGATTGGGTGGTGCCGACCAGCAGCGTGCCGCCCTCGAAGTTCTGCAGCGGCCGGTGCAAGGGCACTTCGCGAGGCTCGACGCCGTGGATGTAGGGCAGGCCGATCTCGGCGTCGGGCTGCGGTGAGACATCATGACCGAGCCAGCGCAGCAGGCGCGGTGAGACCGTGAAGTCGCGGTAGTCGATCTTGGCGAGTTCGTAGAGGCGCTGCGAGTGGACCGGCTGCCATTCGAAGCCGAAGCCCAGGAACACGTCGGCCGGGTTCCGGCACCACTGAGCCAAGTCGTCCGTGCCGATCACCTGGATGCTCCGGCCGGTCAGCGATGCCCGCAGGATCAGGGTGTCCAGCGCCTGCGTCACGCGCAGCAAGCCCATGGCGAAGCAGACCACGGATAAGGGGAGCGCCAACGGTCGGGGCAACCGGCCTGTCGCACCAACGACCACGAAGAACACGAGCGCCAGCGTCCACACGCCCCCGGCGTAGAGCTCATAGGCGCGCCGCCAGGGCATCTCGTAGCGGCGCATCAGCATGTCAAGCGCCTTCGGACAGGGGCGGGGCGAAGCCTTCCAGGTCCACTCCGTCGACGAAACGTGGGTCGACCACCAGTCCCACGGTCGGTTTGCCGTTGAAGTCGCGTGTCAGCGTGGGCGGGCCCTTCGCGTCGATGCGGGCCAGCATGCGTACCTCGGCCAGTGCGCGAAGCGCCAGGGACGGTTCGACACCGCGCCTTTCCAACTCGCCCAAGGGCACGAAGATGCCGCTGGCGACCGTACAGCACTGCGCCGGTCCGGCATCCGGGTTGAGCGTGTGCACCACGGCGGTCAACGCCTCGCGGACAACCGGGTTGAGTCGCATGGGCGCGTCGAGTGCGAACGAGCGTGTAGGCGCTGCCTTGGACGGTTCTCGGTTCGATAAGGCGTCGTGGTCCGCGGCACTCTGGAGCACCGGTGCTGGCGGCGAAGCCGGCACCGTCGGGATCAGCGACAACTGCGTTCCCGGCTTGATGGTGGCCAGAAGTACGGCTGGCGGTGATGCCTGTTCCGTCTCCCCCGGCTTGCGCGCGAGTTTCTGCTCGAGAGCAGGCGGTGCCGGATCGATCCCCGCGAAGAGGATTGCCGGCGTGGCCACCTTGACGCACTCAAGCAACGCCTTGGCCCCCGGAGGCTGGATTGTCCAGGTCGCTTGCGCCGCATCCAGAGCGATGAACACACCGGCCCCGAGCAGCAGTTCAAGCATGGTCTCCGGTGCCTTTGGGATGCCGGGCAACTGATCGGCCTCAAGCAGCTTGTGAACGTCCTCGGCCGTACTCGGCCACGCCAAGAACAAACCGTCCGCGCCGAACCAGACGCGGGACTTCTCGCGGTTGGGGGTCCAGCCCGAGTTGCCACTCGCCAGCCGCCGCAGTGCATCGACCAGGTAGCGCTCCAGATGCGATCCGAATTGCGGCGAACCGTAGCGGTCGGCATTGGCGACCAGGTTGCGATCGATCACCAGCGCTAGCGAGCGCCGAACCAACTCGTCGAGGACGTTGCGGTCGCGGTACAGCGGGACGCCGCCGATGCTGGCCATCAGGTGGGGCACGATGATGGCGTTGTCCTCCGACAGGTGCTGCAGCACTTCGGGCGGGACGACATGCGGCAGCGCGAAAACGCCGAGGCCACGCGTCTCCATGGCTTGTGGCCGCCAGCGCAGAAAGTAGCGCTGTGCTCCGCGATCAGCAAGCCACTTGGCCAATGGATGCAGGTAGCTCGGCCATTGCTCGCCGTCCGCATCGGTCACGATGAGGTGACTGAGCACTCGGTGGAGTTCACAGCACAGGCCGGCGATGAAGGTGGCGTGCCGCCAGCGCGGCTCCAATTGGCGGCGCACCGAGATGGTCGAGCGCCCCGAGAATATGTGGGCGTCCGTGCCCTGCAGGCTGAAGAAGCCTGTCTCCAGCCCGAGTTGGAGCAGTCCGCCTGGACTGCTGAAGTAGTTGTCCGCAGTGGCTGGCAGCAGGTGCACGTAGGTGGCATACCGATAGATCAGCGTGACTACGTCGCGCTCGAAGGTCTCACGGTCGACGCCGTAGCAGAGCTTGATGCGCGCGATCAGGTCGGCGTTCTGCGCGAGCAGATCCTCGACGAGCATGGCGGCGAAGCCCGGATCGGATACGGAATAGGGGCTGCTTGCCGACTGAGGAACGACCATCGCTGCGGCTCCGAGAGACCAGCGCCATTCTTTGGCCCGCGGCGACGCGAGTCCCCCCGAAATGCTGCCTATTGCTCTGGCCTATCGACATCGGTCCCGTGGTCGGCGTGACTCGGGCAGACCAGCGCCATGATGCGCAGTTGGATCGCGGTGGGATCGTCGAGCCGTTGCGTCGGGAACGCACTTTGCACGCGATGGTCGGTGGCGCGGCGCCGCACCAGCTTGCAAAAGGGGCAGTTGTCGTTGGCGGATGCCACGGTTCCCGCAGCAGCCAGGAATTCGCAGCCGCCAGCGGGACAGGTCACGACCGAGAACGCAGAAGACTTCGCCAACCAGATGCCATCGGTGTGCGATGCGAGATCAAAGGCGCGGTCGAAGCTGATGCGGTAGGGGCACTGGCAGATCGTCTGGTAGTGGCGGTAGGCGCCGACCAGGGCTTCGGCAGCGGCGAAGCCACCGTCTCGCAGACGCCGATAGACGCAGACGAAGATGGAGGCCTCGGCGCGGAACAGCAGGTTGACGCCGTGGTACCACTCGGGGGAATCAGGCGCCCGGCCGCGCGGTGTGGCCTTCGGGTCAGTGAAGAAGAATCGCTGCAAATCGCGCGGCGGGAGGCTCGTGACATGGTGGATCGTGCGCGCACGCGCACCCAACTCATGGCAATCCTTGGCCAGTTGTATCGCCCTCAAGTGGCGGTCCGCACGTATGGACATGGTGTACCTCCGAGTCACGGTTTGGGGAAACTTGGCGATGGCCGTGCCGCGTGGACGGCGGCCAGGGGTCCTGCGAGTGGCGTCGGCGCCTGAAGGAGTGCCAGAAGGTCTTGTCGCGGAGGGAAAAGCGTGTTCTGCCCGACGTGGGTCACGACGCACCAAAGTTGTTCATGACTCATGGTTCGCAAGTGGTCCGCCAAGGCCGCGTTGAGCGCGAACTTGCAGCAGGTTGCGACCCGGTCTATTTCGACGCCGAGCCTGATGGCGTGAAGCAGAAGCAGGTTGGTCGATTGAACGTCGATGAGTTTCCGGTGACTCATGATTTCTCCCTCGGTAGGCTCCAGCCGGAGCGTGGTGACGGCTAGGATGGAACGCGAAGGTGCGTTTGGGCATGCGTTGAACGATCCGAGAACCGCGGCTTGCTGGTGCCGCGACGGGCCGGCAGAGCTCGCTTTCCATGAGTGGAATCTACGTGCACTCAGGCCCTGTTCGCGCGATGAATTTCAACGGAAATTCATCGATCGACTCGGCAATTGACTCGCCTGCACTCGGCCGGCGACATCGCACGAGACTGACTTGGGGCCACACTGCGAAGCCGGGCGCACGAAGCCATTGATGGAACCCAACAGGAGCGGCGGTTGGGCCGCCCTCCTGACGGAACGCAGGATGCAACCGGGCGGTGCGTCAGGTTACGAGCTTTGAGGTGCGCCGCGACGGACCTCGGACCGAACTAGAGTCGTAAGAGCCCGCAATTCCGCGCAGGCCCGTGTCCTCAAAACAGCTCCTTCACGGGCACGCGCAGTGCAGTAGCAATGGTCTGAATCGCGTCTAACGAAGGATTGGCGCCCCCAGTCTCTATACGCGACATGTAAGAGCGCGCGAAGCCGCACTTCTCTGCGAACTCGTCCTGCTTGAGCCCGGCCACAAGCCGCAGCTCGCGTACTCGATCGCCAAACAGGACACGTAGGGGCTTCATCTGCCCTGAATGCTGTGCTACTGTCCACTAATCGCGAACCCACTAATCGTGACATCACGATCAGCAGACACCATGGCGCCAGCACTTACGGCCTTACGGCCAATTGCCTCCGGACGGTCACGGCATGCAGCGGATTTCGATTCTCTGGAACGAACAGGCGGTCAAGGCCAACACAAGACGACTACCTGGAACACTAGGCCGCTGTGTTGTCGGTATCTTGCCGTGATCTTCGAAACCCAACTCGTTACCGTGCGGGAAGAGAAGGGGGTCCGTGATCATGAGGCGCGTTGGGCCATCGGTTTGCTCGCCGATGGCCAATGCGACGTTCTGGGCATGTGGTGGGAGCCGATGTCGGGCATCTCTCTCTGGGAAGAGGTCTTTGCGGACCTGACGCTGCGCGGGGTTGAAAGGATTCGATTCGTCGAAAGCACCGAACCGAACTTAGTTGGTGAAGCGATGCACGCGTCGTACCCGGCCACCCAGACTCTGTGGTCCATGGCCACGCTTCTGCGGGAGAGCCTGGCGGAAGTGACACTGCGAAACCGCAGATCTGTTGTGGAAATGTTGAGCGCTGTGCGCGCCGCTGGTTCGGGTCGCACGGCCCGAGCCGTGCTGACTTCCTTTGGGGCCCTCCCGTTCGACACGAGGTATCCGTTGACCACGAGACTTTGGAGCCGCGCGCTTCAGCAACTCGAACCTCTGCAAGCGTTGCCACCTCGGCTTCGGCGCCTCATTTTCCGGGGTGACGAGGTCGTCCAGCAACTACACGACAGCTTGAGTCGGGCCGTCGGCAGACACGGTTGCTTCAGCGACCAGTCCGAGGCGGTTTCGTTCGTGGTCGGAGTTCTCGGGCGCGCTGAATGTCGGCTCGCATGTTCTGGCGCGGACGATTTCGGAGGTGAGGCGAAGCGCGTCGAGGGCGCCATTGAGAAGTCCAGGGGCGGGGCCGTTGGCCATTGAACTGACGGATCTCCCGTCCCAGGCGATCCCGATGATCACGAACTGGCAAGCCGCCTTCTCCCGGGTCCGAGCTGCGCTGATGCGCCGCGGTCGCACGGTGCATGACGCGGACGATCTGGTGCAGGAGGCTTGGGTTCGGCTGGCCTGCTACGAACGCGAGCAGAGCGTTGCCAAGCCCGAGGCGTTCCTGATGCGCACGGCGCTCAACCTGTCGGTGGACGCACACCGTACGCGTGTCAGCCATGGCGAAGAGGTGCTTCTCGAGGAGGTGGTCCTGGTCGATGCGGCGCCCGGTGCCGAGGCGGTGGTCCTGGCCCGTGAGCGCATGGCGCGACTGAGCGTATGCCTGGGCCGCCTGAACGACAAAACGCGCGATATCTTCCTGTCCCACCGCGTCGACGGCATTACGTACGAGGAGATCGCGCGGCGTCATGGGTTGAGCATCAGCACGGTAGAGAAACACATCGCCAAGGCGATGCTGCAGGTCACGACCTGGATGGAGGGCTGGTAGCGGTGCAGGGTCCGCGAACGACGGGTGAGCTTCAGGATGCGCTTCCCGTCGTGACGCCGGAGATTGCAGCCGAAGCCTCGGTGTGGGTGGCCCGCCTGCATGGCCCCGACCGGTCGACTCGCATGGAGCGTGAGCTCCTCGCTTGGCAAGCGCTCTCGGCGGTGCATCGCATGGCCTTTGAGCGCTGCACGGACACTTGGCAGGACGTCGCGCACCTCACACTGAGCACCTATGCGACTGCCACCACCGGCGACCTTGTTCCAACCGTCGGACGCAGGCCGTGGCTGCCGGTTCGCACGCGCTGGGCACTGGTCCTGACAGTCTTGGTCTCGGGCGGGGTGTTGGTCCTGCAGCCTTGGCGCGACTTGGAAACCTACAGCACCGGAGTCGGCGAGCAGCAGATGGTGGTTCTGCGCGACGGTACGCGCATGTCGCTGAACACCGCCACACGCGTTCGCGTGGAACTCGCATCCGCGCAGCGAACCGTGCGCGTCGAACGTGGCGAAGCCTTGTTCGAGGTGGCGAAGGACGCGCAGCGGCCTTTCGTCGTGCGAGCAGCGGCGACTGAGGTGGTTGCGCTTGGAACGGTCTTCTCCGTGCGACTTGCCCCTGCAGCCGAGCACGTCGGCGACTCGTTGGCCGTGACGTTGATCGAGGGGCAGGTGACCGTTCGAACCGAATCTCGCGACGGTGACTCCGGAGCGCTCGCGCGCGCACTTCTGATGGTTCCTGGGGAGCGTGTGCGACTCGTCAAATTGGAGGGTTTGTCGACGAAGGTCGGTCTGCGCGAGAGAACGCAGGTGGATCGACCGCCCCTCGATCAGGTGTTGGCTTGGAAGCGAAACGAGGCGGTCTTCGACGACGTGGTTTTGCCTGAGGCCGTGGCTGAAATGAACCGCTACAGCCGGACGCCGATCGTGCTGGTCGGCGCGGGGGCACTGCCTGGCCTGCGAGTCAGTGGGCTGTTTCGGACCGGTGACAACGCCGGCTTCGCACGTGCGGTGGCGGCTTTGCATGGGCTGGTCGTTCGTGAGTACCCGGACCGGTTGGAACTGGCGTCGAAGTAAATTCCGGGTGAGAGCAGCGGGGCACACCGGTCCGAACACACGAGCCTGCCGGAACTCATCTTGCCTCCAGAAGACCGTAGGCCGCTGCCCGTCGGGCCGATGCTTTTCGGTTGGCGCAAGCGAGTCGCGCGTTGATTCGCTGAAACCGGGAATCCACGGATGTCGGGGTCATGCCGGTCTTGAGGGCGATCTCCTTGGAGCCGAGACCCTGCAACTCCAACTTCAGCAGTTCGATGTCCGGCGTGCGCAACCCCGCGGTTTCCTGCAGGCTCTCGCGCAGGTGCCGATTCACCCAGTCGTGAAGTTCCGCTGCCAGCGCTCTGGCCAGCGTGCGAACGATGCTCGCCTCCTCGCCCTCGAAGGCACGTTCGTCGGTGCTGCCGAGGCAGAGCATCTCGAGTCTTTCGGGCTCCGCGGTCGACGTGGTCGGCACGATCAGACACGACCTGAAGCCATACTGCCGGGCAAGATCGATCGCTTCGGCGTCCGAGGCGGATGTGAGCCGCACCTGGTGTTCCGTCGCCGGCGCGGAACGTTCCCGCGCACACCGGAACCACGGGTGGTTCGACAGCGGCCCCAAGCGGTATTGGCGCTGGGCGAGGGCGGGATGGCACGCGAAAAGACTGAAGCTCGAGGGCTCAGTCCCGCTCTCCGGGATCGTCAGGGTGTAGATGCTGGCGGTCGCCCCGATTGCCGTGGTCGCGCGCATCAGTCGCTCCAGAAGTTGCGGTGGGTCGATTGCCAGGTGAATGCGCGTGATGGCTTCGAGCGCGTGCGCGAGATCAGCTGGTTTCCCAAAGGAGTCCGGACCGGGATGCGCGCTCGCTGGACTCATTGAAGACATGTTCGAACTCCGTCTTGAATTGCGCGAACAGAAGAGGTTCGGTGAAGCGAAGCGGATCGTCGACACAGCACGCGTCGAACTGCTCCTTCGTCATGAACATCGTCCAGGACTCCGAGCGGGCGTTTCCGTTTCCGCGCCTCGCGCTGCCTGCGACCACGCCCGCATCGACCCTGACCAGACTCGTGCGCACAAGGGCATCAGGATCGCGCGCGGCCGTCCGCTGGCGGGACACCGAACCTTTGCGGGCTGTCGCTCGATACGACATGACTTGATCCTCAAGACGCGGACGATGCGTTCAGACGGAACCTGTCGAGGCTGCTGCCTTGCGGATCGTTGCTTCGAATGAGTGCGGCGTGGCTTGGTAGTTCGATCGGTTCCCACATGCACTTGGATGATTGCGTTGGACGCCGGCCGCTCGTGCAAGCCGCGGATTGAAAGCGTTTGATGATTGCCCGCACGGAACGTCGGTTCGTTCGCAAGATGGTCGCTGCTTTGTGGCGGGGGCTCAACGGCGGACCCACATCGATGACACAGGCGTTCGGTCGGATACGCCCGAGTCGCCCTCCGCTTCGCCGTGGCGGTTGCCACACTCAACAAGTGCGCAACGTCGGCGCCTCCCGACCGCGACCCAAGACAACTCGCGCAAGTCCCTGGCGTTCCGGTGGCTGTCGACGGCCCCTCCGATGTCGGCGTTTTCGTTCGGCGGAACGCCTGCCGGCTTCGCGGCTTCGGCATGAGCGTTTCCATTTTTCGTACCGCTTCGCGAAGCGCGTGGAGCGTTTCGATCCCGGCCATCGTGCGCGGGTTGTCGAGAAGCCGCCGCTGCGATGCCGACCTCGAAAAGCGGCGCGAGCGCGGCTTCATTGCAAAAATACCCGAGCTTCGGTTGCCACGAGGCGCCGACAGGCCTAGATTCGCATCTGTTCCAGATGGTCTTCTGCGTTGCGATGCAATGGTCAAGAACTGGCAAGCCGCTTTGTCACGCGTGCGAGATGCGCTCCGCCGCCGGGGCCGTACGGTGCACGACGCCGAGGATCTGGTGCAGGAGGCTTGGGTGCGGCTCGCCTGCTATTCGCGCGAGCGGACCGTGGCCGAACCCGAAGCGTTTCTGATGCGCGCGGCCCTCAATCTCTCGATCGACGCCTACCGCCTGAACAGTAGCCGTGGCGAGGAGGTCGTGCTCGACGAGGCGGTGCTGATCGACACGTCGCCCGGGGTCGAAGCGGTGGCCCTGGCCCGAGAGCGCATGACTCGTTTGATAAGTTGTCTGGGCCGTCTGAACACGAAGACCAGGGACATATTCCTGGCTCATCGCGTTGACGGCATGAGCTATCAGGAGATCGCGCGCCAGCACCGGCTGAGCGTCAGCGCGGTGGAGAAGCACATCGCGCGGGCAACCTTGGCGATCACCAGCTGGATGGAGGGCTGGTAGCGATGAGCGGGCGTCCTACGCCCGCCGCCGACGGGAACGAGGAATCTTCCCCCGTCGTGACGCCGGAGATCGCTGCCGAGGCGGCCGTCTGGATCGCACGGCTGCATGGTCCCGACCGTTCCAGTCGCATGGAGCGGGAGTGCCTCGCCTGGCAGGGCCGCTCCGCGGCGCACCGTCTGGCGTTCGAACGCTGTACGGAGACGTGGCAGGACGTGCCTCGCGTCACGCTCGGCGACGCGTTCGCTGCCATGGCGCGCGAAGGCGCCAGATCGGAGACTGCCGCGCGGCCTGCTCGAGCCCCGCGTTCGCGTCGTTCATTTGCGCTGGGCATCGTAGCTGTGCTGCTCATTGGAGGCGCATGCTTGCAGCTGTGGCGCACTTTTGGGGTCTACAGCACCGGGGTGGGCGAAGAACTCCTGGTCGTACTGGAGGACGGCACTCGCCTGTCGCTCAACACCGACTCGCGGGTGCGCGTGAGCATGGACTCGTCGCGCCGCGGCGTGGCTGTCGAGAGCGGTGAAGCGCTCTTCGAGGTCGCAAAGGATTCCCGACGGCCTTTCGTCGTGCGCGCCGCAGGCTCCGAGGTCGTGGCGCTCGGCACCGTCTTTTCGGTGCGGTTCGAACCCAGGCATCTCCGTGTCGGCGACACGGTGTCCGTCACCTTGGTCCAGGGACAAGTCACCGTCCGTTCCATCGCAACGCGCTCGTCCAAGGGGGCGATCTCACCCTGGTCGCTCACGATGAAGCCAGGGGATCGACTGCGGCACGTCGGTCCGGCCACTGGCGACTCCGACGCTCCTTCGACCGTGGAAGTGGATCGACCCCGGATCGAATCCGTCATGGCGTGGAAGCGCAACGAGGCGATGTTCGACGACGTCGCCCTTGCCGATGCGATCATCGAACTGAACCGCTACAACCGAACGCCGATCGTGTTGGTCGGCGACGCGTCGCTCGCGCGGCTTCGCGTGAGCGGCGTCTACCGCACGGGAGACACCGCGGGCTTCGCGCGCGATGTGGCGGCGCTTCACGGTCTGGTCGTACACGAACGCGAAGGACGTTTGGAACTGGCAAAGCCTCAGTAGAGGAAGTCCTGACGGAATCGTGCTCGACGTCCACGTCATCTTGTTGTCACCCAATCGACAACAAGCGAAAGGCGCGAGATGCCACTCAACGTCATCGGCAGACGGACCCGCGAAAGATGCCTTCGCAGCAGCGCGCTGCTCGCTCTTCTCCTCAGTCAAGGTATTGCGCTGGCGGCAGAGCCGTCGTCGGTCGCCCGCTACCAGATCGATCAGCCGGCACAGCCCGTGTCCGATTCGCTGCGCGCGATCGCCAGTCAGACGGGTGTCTCCGTCCTCTTCGCGCCAGGCGCGGTCAGCGGCCGGATGTCTCGCGCGGTCTCGGGCCAGTTGTCGGCTGCCGAGGCGATCTCGCGCGCGCTCGACGGGACCGGGCTGTCGGCCCAGATCATGAGCGACAAGTCGATCGTGGTGAAGCCCGTGGCGCCGGCGGGATCGATCACTCGGGCGCCGACGCCCGAGGTCCAGACGGCTGCGGTTCCGACTGCCTTGCACGAAGCGCACACGGAGCTTCGGCCCATTCTTCTTGCACAGTCTGCGTCAACCGCGAGCGAGGTAGGCCAGCTTCCTGCAGCGGCCGCGAGCGCGACCGCCACGGAGTTGAACCGCGTCGAGGTCACGGGTTCTCGCCTGAAGCGCATCGATGCCGACGGGCCCACGCCCGTCAACGTCTACACACGCGCAGACATCGACCAGAGCGGGCAGCCCACGCTCGAGAGGTTCCTGAGCAGCCTGAACGAAGCTTCGGTCAACGTCGGGGAAGGGGGAGTCGGCCAAACGCAAGGGCAGGGTGCCGTGCAACTGCGCGGCATGCCGCTCGGCTCCTCGCTCGTCCTCATCAACGGGCGCCGCGTACAGGCGGTGGGGTCATCGTCGGGGGACTTCTTCAACCTGAATCTGATCCCAATGGCGGCCGTCGAACGTGTGGAGATCGTGCCCGTGGGCTCCTCCGCCGTGTACGGCGGCGACGCGTTGGCCGGTGTCGTCAACGTGATCCTGAAGAAGTCCATCGACGGCTTCGCCTTCGATGCTCGCATCGCGTCAGCGAAAGGAACCAGCGACGGCGGCTTCTCACTCGCGACAGGTCGCCGGGACGAAGACGGGTCATTCCTGTTGCTCGGCTCGTTCAACAAGACCCGGCCGCTGACGATGGGCGAGCGCGACTTCTTCAAGGACGGCGACTACCGGCGATTCGGCGGCGTCGATGCACGAACCCGCGCCTGCGCGCCCGGTACCGTCAGCAGCACCACCGGTGCCAACCTTCCCGGTCTCACCTCATCGTTCGCGGCGATCCCGCAGGGCACCTCCGGCGCGCCGCTCACGATCTCGAGCTTCGCGGCGACGGCCGGCCAGGCGAGTCTGTGCAACCCGCTGGCCAGCGGCAACGGCATGGCGCTGGTCTACGGCACCGAAGACCTCGCGCTGCACGCCGCGGCGGAGCGGCACATCACCAGCGCATGGTCGATCTTCGGCGAGCTGAGCTTCGTCAATGACCGACTGCGCGCCGAGCAGGGCGGACTGCAACTCAGGAACGTGCTCGTGCCTGCCGCCAATCCCTACAACCCGTTCGGCGCCGACGTTCGCGTCACGGGCCGGCTCGGGCTGGAGAACGGCTCGGAAACGCTGGTTCGCAATACCAATTTCACGCGGATGCTTCTGGGAACGCGCGCCGAGCTCGGATCGGGCTGGGAGCTCGAAGCATCGGTGTCGAGCACGCGCGACGATGGTCAGCGACACATGAACAACAACGCCAATGTGGCCGCGCGTACCGCGGCGCTCGGCGCGTCGTCGCCAGCGGCAGCGCTCAACCCGTTCACCACCGGAGTCGCCGCGAGCCAGGACGTGATGCAGGCGATCTTTCCGGACTCGATCCGGGAGAACCACGGCCGCAAGGACCAGGCGAGCGTGTTCGTGCGCGGCTCGGCGTTCGAACTGCCCGCCGGCAAGGTCGATGTCATCGCCGGCGCAGAGACGTCTCGCGATCGGTACCAGACGGCCTCGCCTGGCGTCTTCGACATCCAAGGCAGCAGATCGGCGAGTGCCGTGTACGGAGAGATGCGCCTGCCGCTCTTGCGCGCCGATGCCTCGACAGGCCCCGCGTGGGACCTGGCGTCCGTCACGGTCGCGGGCCGTCGTGACAAGTACAGCGACTTCGGTAGCGCCAGCACCTACCAGGCCGGGGCCGAGTTGCGTCCCACCAGAACGCTCCTGCTGCGAGCCTCGACCGCGAGCTCGTTCAAGCCGCCGACGCTGCTGCAGACGAACGTCGACGATCAGAGTTTCACGACCGACCTGTACGGGCTGGTCGATCCGGCGCGCGGCGGTGCGCCGATCGTCAACGGAGAGGTGCTGCGCACCACGAACCACTCGCTCGGACCGGAGAAGGGACGCGCCTTTTCGCTCGGGGCCGTGTGGGAACCCGAATCGGCGTCGGGAACGCGTCTGGCCGTGACCGCATGGCGGGTAAAGATCAACGGGCTGATCTCGCTGCTCTGGCCGCAGGATGCGATCGATCACCCGGAGCTGTTTCCCGGCCTCGTCACGCGCGCGCCTTCGGTCGACGGCACGCCAGGAGAGGTCACGCGCGTCCTCTACGAGGAGGTCAATTTCGGCAGCGTCGAGACCGCCGGCGCCGACATGGAGATCGCGCATTCGTGGAAGGCGGCAGGCGGCAAGTGGACCCTGTCGGCAAGCGCCACGCGGACCACCAAGTACGACGTCGCGATCGCCCCGGGTGCGCCAGCCGAGCATCGCCTGGGCCGGCGCGCCGAGGACTACTGGGCGCCGAAGTGGAAGGGCCGGCTCTTCGCCGGGCTGGACGCAGGAGCCTGGAACGTCGGGGTCACGAGCCGCTACCTCGGTGCCTACAAGGACATGGCGCCGAGCGAACGGGACTTGGGCGGGTACTGGGTTCACGACTTGGCGGCCACGGTCAAACTGAAGCGGCTCGGGCTCAGCTTCGCTGGTGTGAAGGACGCGAGCCTGTCGCTGGCCGTCGTCAATGTCGCGAATCGCTTGCCCGAGTACGTCGGGACGTATCCGTACTACGACTTCACCCAGGCGGACTGGCGGGGCCGCTACGCGAGCCTGCGCTTCTCGATGACCTGGTAGCGCGACTCAACGCGTCTTTCGTTCGCTGCCCGGCGAGGTTTCTCGCGGGGGGCGTGCGCACCTTCAATTCAGTTGGCCGCGCTGGTCCGTGCCGGGGCGGCAGGGGTTTCCCGTGCTCACTTCTGCCTACCGAACTGCGGCGGCCAGCGGCTGTCTTGTCGACTTTCGACGCCTCGTCGTGCTTGTGGTTCTTGCGGCGTCGTGGACCTTCGCGGCGAGCGCGCCGGTCGGTCCGACAGTGAAGGAAGTGATCGAGTTCACCCGGATCATTCAACCGCTGGAGCACTCTGACGAAGAGCTTCGATCGCAGGTTTCCCCGGACGGCGAGCATGCCTTCATCGTCACGCGTAAGGCCGATGTCGCGACCGACAAGAACCGATTCGAACTCCTCTTGCTCGAGGTCGGCCGTCGGCTAGCGGCGGGGCAGGTCGGCGAGCCGATCCGGCTGTTCACGCTGGACGCGCGAGAGGACAACTACGACGGTGACCCGCCACTGCGGGAGGCACGCTGGATCGGCAACCGAACGATCGTGTTTCGGGCGCGAGTGCACGACGAGCCGTTCCAGGTGTACCGGCTCGACGTCCCGACTCGCCGACTCACGCAACTCACCTTCGAGCCGCTGGGACTGGTCAGCTTCGACATCACGAGCGATCTGACGCGCGTGGTCTATGTGGCTCCGGTGTCCAATCCACCCATGGCACCAGGCGCGCGGAGCGTGGTCGTCGGAACGAATTCGTTCTGGAGCATTCACGGTCCCAACGACTTTCGGACGCAGCTGCGGCGCTACCGCTACATGGTGACCGATGCGGGTTCGCGGTTGCCAGCGCGCCCGTTGGGCGAGCCATTTGGCGAGAGCAGTGGCGGCGGGGGCTCATCGAGCGTCAGCATCTCGCCGGACGGACAATGGGCGCTGCTGCCTCGATTCGATCCATCGCGTCAGGCTGATTGGGGGCGGTGGTACCCACGCATCGGCGAACTCACCGCGAAGTTCGGGCCGTCCGTCACCACGGATCCACTCGGGTACTACTCGCGCCCGCAAGCGTACGTGCCTCGGCAACTGGTCGCCTATCGACTTTCCGATGGTCGCGAGCAAACGGTCCTCGATGCGCCGGACGACTCGACCCAATCGAATCAGCGGCGCACCGACCGCCTATGGCAGGGCGGAGGAACATCGGTCGTCATCGCAGGAACCTATCTTCCGCGGGAGGTCAGCACCGCCGGTTCGGGCAGCGCCAGCCACATCGTCGAATACTGGCCGGAGTCGGGCAAGTGGAAAGCCATCGCCGAGCTGAAGCAGAGCCTGACGGAAACGCTTCCGATTGTCGGAAAGCCCGAGGCCTTCGTTGCAGTCGACGGCGAAGAGCGGCGTCGCTTCGAGAGGGACGCGACTGGGGACTGGATCGAGGTGAAGGAGGGTGGCTCGGGCAAGCGTAGGTCAGGCCCTGAAGGTGAGGACGCGAGCCGAGGCGTCTGGCGACTGCGCGTGGAGGAAGCTTTGAACCAGCCGCCGGACATCGTGGCTGTAGGGCCGGCTGGCGAGTCCATGCGCCTGACGCGGCTCAATCCGCAGTTCTCTGCAGCGACGTGGGGCACGATGCGGGCGTTCGGGTGGAAGGACGCCGGGGGACGACAGTGGGATGGTGGTCTGATGGTCCCGGCGAACTTCGATCCGTCGGTCAAGCACGCGCTCGTGATCCAGACCTACGGCTTCTCGCCGAATCGGTTCTATCGAGACGGCTCCAATACCTACGATGGTGTCACCAGCGGGTTTCCGGGGCGTGCTTTCCTCCGCGAAAACATTCTCGTGCTTGCTATGCCCACACGCGCAGCCACCGGCGAGCCAGAGGACCTCCCCGGGCGGACCAGTTCCTTCATCGACGGCGTGCGCGGCGCCATTGAGACGCTCGGGGCGCAGGGCTCCGTCGACCGGGACAAGATCGGCATCATCGGCTGGAGCGCGACCGGTGCTCAGGTCCTCAATCTGGTCACGTTCACCGATACACCGATTCAGGCGGCCAGCATGGTCGATGGTGACTCCAATACGCTCTTCTCGATGACGATCACGTACGCCGTACTGGATGGCATCCAACTGAAGAAGGAGCGGTTGAACGAAGGCGGACCATTCGGCGACTCATTGAGCCGCTGGATCCGCAACGACCCGTCGCTGCACACCGACTGCATCGAGGCGGCGCTGCGATTCGAGGCCTACGGCGCGCATGTTCATAACAACTGGGACATCTATGCACTGCTGCGACGGCAATACAGGCCTGTCGAGATGATCGTGTTTCCCCAGGGGGAGCACGCGCTTTCCCGACCGAGCGAACGGATGATCTCGCTGCAAGGAAACGTCGATTGGTACAGGTTCTGGCTGCAGGGCGCGCGGCGGTCGGAACCCCTTCTGCCGTTGGAGACGACGGGGACGTTGAAGGAGCAGTACGTTCGCTGGGATCAGATGGCGGACATGAAAGCCGCCGCGAAGGGCAAGCCGGGTTGCGTGCGCGAGGCGCGGGGGGAGTAGCGCGCAGAGTGGCTTACAGCCAGGCTTGCCGCTGCTCACGGTCAGCGCGTGCCGAGCTGCCCTCGCCAGAGCTCGGCGTATTCGCCGTTACTTGCCAGCAGCGTCGCATGGTCACCGCGCTCGGCGACCTTCCCGCCGCCGAGGACTACGATCTCGTCGGCATCCTGGATGGTGGACAACCGATGTGCCACGGTGACCGTCGTGACCCCTTCGCAAGCCGCCCGCAGGTTTCTCAGGATCTGCGTCTCGGTCACGCTGTCCAGCATCGATGTCGCCTCGTCGAAGACGTAGATCCTCGGAGCCTTCAGGACCGCTCGCGCGATGGCGATGCGCTGGCGTTCTCCGCCCGAGAGTTTGAGTCCGCGTTCGCCGACGACCGTTTCGTAGCCAGCGGGCAGCGAGCAGATGAACTCGTGCACCCGGGCGAGTCGCGCGGCACGTTCGATCTCCCACCGAGCCGCGTCGGTTTTTCCGATGGCGATGTTGAAGGCCACCGTCTGGTTGAAGAGCATGGTGTCCTGCGGCACGACTGCAATCAGTTTGCGCAGGTCGCGTGCGGGGAACGTGTCGATCGCCCTTCCTCCCAGCACGATGGTGCCGGTCTGCGGCTCCTCCAGTCGCAGCAGGAGCCGGATGAGGGAGGTCTTTCCGGAACCACTCGCGCCGACGATGGCGACCCGGCGACCCGGCGCGATGTCCAGACTCAGTCCGTTCAACACCGCGTTCCCATCGGCGTACGCGAAGCAGACGTCGCGCAAGCTGAGACTCGGTGCACCGCATCGATCGACGCCGGTCGGGTTGCTCGCGGTGTTTGCGGTGTTTGCGGCGTTGACGTCGGTGGCGCAAGCGACCGGCAAGCCTTTACCGTCCTCAGGGGTGTCGCCGACCTGCTTCAACACGTCGATCACCGGACGAATGAACTCCACCGCCTGCGAGAGGTCGCGCGCCGCGGTGCCCAGCATCTCGAGGGGGCGTGTAACCTGAAGCATGTAGACGTTCGCGAGGACGAAGCCTCCCGCCGTCAGCGTTCCGTTCAGGACCGCGTGAATCGCGACCGCGAGCAGAGCGGTCATCGATAGCGCGAAGACCGCGGCCACGGTCAGCCCTACGCGCAGTCGCTCTCGCTGGAACGTGCTCCACCGCCGCTCCAACAGCCGGTTGGCACTCTCGAAACGAACGCGCGTGGTCTTCTCTGCGCCGAAGCATTTGATGGTCTCGACGTTGAGCAGGTCGTCCATCAGCATGCCGTTCATGGCGATGCTCGCTTCGGAGATACCGCGCGCGCTGTTCCTGATCTCGACCCCCCGAAAGCGCAGAAACGCCAAGTAGGAAAGGGCGGTCGCGCCGAAGCAAGTGACCAGCAATGGTTGCCCGAGAGAGGACAGCACGAGCGTCACGGTGACGATCTCGGCGAGGACGGGCACCACGCTGTTGACGAGGTTGAAGATGACGATCTGGTAGCCGAGGATGGCTTGCTGAAGGCCCTGGACCAGTGCACCGCTCTGCCGGTCGCGATGGAACGCCAGCGGCAAGTGCAGCAGATGGGCGAAGAACCGCCGTCGCAGTCGACTGTAGAGGCGTTGCTCTGCGGCGGCGACGAGCGACGGGCGGAGCTCGGTGAGCAGCCGACCGCTGCACAGCGCGAGGAGGTAGGCGGCCGCGAGCGCAAAGGTCGGGTCCGACGACGATTGACCGTGGGGTGCGGGTTGGCCGACTGCGTCGATCATGCCCTTGAGGGCGAGCGGCGCGAGACCCGCGAGCAGACCTCCCGCCACCACGAGCAGGGCGGTCGCTCCCAGCCGCCACGCCACCGGCCGGTCGATGTCGGCGCGAAGCAGGCGGAGCGCGGCGGCGAGGTCGACGAACGAAGACATGCGGCCCGTCCTTCGGATCGCTGATCGCTAGCGCGGCCAGCGCGCGAGCCACAGCTCGACGCCGAGGAAGGCATGGATGTGGCCGGGGGAGCCGGGGAGCGACGTCGGCTTCCCGGATAGGACTGTCTCGATGGCGGCGCGGTCCAGCAGTCCGCGGCGAACGAGCTCACCGTCCATCAGGACGCCGCGTGCGAACTCGAGATTCGAAGCCAGGACATCCTTCAGATGCTCTTCCATGCCGCCCTTCGATCGGCGCGCCGCGATTCGGGCCGGCAGCTCCGATGCAAAGGCGCGTCGCGCGAGTGCGCGTCCACGGCCGCCCTGGGTCAGCAGGTAGGTGGGCAATCCGAGACAGAGCTCGACAAGCGGCTGCGAGAGCAATGGGTGGACCAACTCGGGAGCCGCGGTTTGCTCGAAGGGATCGTAGTGCCCGAGCGGGTGCATCAGCGACGCGGTCTGCATGTACTTGCCGACCGGCGTACGCGGGTCAAGCAGGTGTGGATGCACGAAGCGCTCCCGCCGCAGCGGCATCTTCAGGATTTCGTCGCCGAAGAACACCGTCGTCTGGCCCGAGGATTCGTGCGTGGCGACCCGCGGCCACACGCGCTCCGCAGCGGCGAGCGCCAAAGTCCGCCAGATCGAGACCCCGCCGAGTCGGGCCGCATCCAGGGCAGCGGCCGGGAAGCCTCGGTCCGCGCCCCTCAGTTGCAGGTAGTCGGCTGCGGGCCACCAGCGCCGAAACTCGAAGAAGAGCGGGTCGCCGCCGGCGCCGGTGAAGAGCGCGGCAGCGGCGTGCGCCGAGGCCAACCGGGCATCGGTCGTCGCGTTCATCCAGCCGATGTAGTTGATCGGAGCAGGCATGCGTGCTGCGCCTGAAACACGTTCGATCCGGAAGTCGCGGTTGCGTTCGCGCTCGATCAGGTCGCGCACGACCCGTCCCGCGGCCAACCGCGCGTACTCGCGTTCATCGCTGTTGGAGCCGGCCGAGTGATAGTTGACGCAGAGGACGTCCGCCGCCGTTGCGCCCGGGGCCAGGCAACTCAGCAGGATGGACGAGTCGACGCCACCTGAGAGCCGGAAGAGAATGGCTTGGTAGCACGCCGCCCAACTGCGAGTACAGGCGCGCACGGTCTCGCGCAACAGGGGTTCGGCCTCGGCGAAGGTGTATGCGGTCGGAGACCGCGCGATGTCGACGGCGCTCCAGTAAAACGTCGACGCGTCGCTTCGCAGATCGAGTGCCTCCCCGGCGAGGATCTGAGAGAGTCCGTCGAGGGCGGTCTCTCGGCCTCCGAGCGCGCCGAGTTGGATGAACGCTGCCACAGCGTCCCAGTTCGGACGCGGGGCGTCGACGTCGGGCAACATCTCCAAGACATCCTCGAGCCAAGAGAAGACGATGCTGACACCTTCATGGAGGACGCGAAAGCAAGGCAGCGTCCCGCTCGGGTCCCTGAGCACGCAGGTCGAACCGTCTTGGGTTTCGAGGAAGGCCACGTAGCGTCCCCAGAAATCCCGTACGAGCGCGCGGCCGTTGCTTTGCACGATCTGTTCGCCCTCGGCCCGGGTGAGCGTGACGTCGGTGGTGGTTGGCGTGCGCAAGTCGCGGCGCCGAAAGAGCTTGCCCAGCACGACACCCCGTTCGCCTGGCAACGCATAGCCACCATTGATGCCCGGCCGCGTTCCTGTGGTGTAGACCTGCAAGCCGGAGCGGACCAGGGCGGCGTTCCAGCCCGAACGAATTTCCAGAGCCAGGGCGAGCTGCCAGGCCCTGATCGAGGTTGCCGGCCGGCTGTCGTCCCAAGCGAGGCCGACGTAGCGGAACATGGGTCGCGCGCTCGGCTACACGACCAGGATCGGACGGAACTGTCGAACCGTCCCGTGCTGATCATTGAGGACGGTCGATCCCATCTGGACCCACGAGTGCGCACCGAAGGGGCGGGTCTTCACGCCGACGACCCAGCGCGGGAACACGCCTTCCGAGGCCAGGAAGCCGACGAGCGCCAACGAATCGCGCAGACAGTTTTCGTGCGCAGTGAGGACAAAGGGCCGCAGCCGCTCGTAGGCCGCGGTTCCAGCCCTCGCCGAATCGAGCGCGCTCAAGTCCGGGTCGGACCGCTGCAATCGGTCCCGGCGTTCCTGCACTGACGTGGCGATCGCTTGCAGCGAACGGCAGCGCATCCACCAAGTCGTCACCAAAGCGCTCCGAAAGAATCGGGCTAGGCGACGCGCCCCGATGTCGACATTCGGGGACTCGTCCTCGGCGTCAAGTGACGCGGTGACCTCCCCGACCGTGGCATGTGGCGGCCGCTTCGACGACGTGTGCGTCAGCAGGCCACGAGCCAGCAGGCTCGCCACCAGCTGGTCGGCCATGGTGGACGTGGCGGAGTCGCAAATCGGGCCGAGGTCACGCGGCCAACCATCCACACGATCGACCAGCGCGCCGGACTGCGGGCTGCCGACGCCCAAGTATTGACTGTTGCGCAAGTCGAGCAGAATGACCTGCCCGTCGCTCGCGCACGCGCGAACGTGCGGCGCAAGCCTCAGCCGCTGATCCGGGGTCACGATTCGCAAGGATGTCTCCTGTAACGACGGCTGCGTGTATGCGGTCATGGAAGGTGCTGGCAAGGGATCGCAGCTCTCACTCATTTCCCGGACTGCGTGGTACCAAGGTGGATGCCTTGGCGAGTGAGCCGCGCGTGACGGCAATCGGGTTCGACACGCCACGATGGATGCGCGCTCTGCTCGCTGCATCGTGGCGAAGGGCCACGGCATCTCGCGACGCCCGAGGACGCGCGCTGCCTTCGGCGGCGCGCGCCCTTACTGCTCAGGCGTCAGGCGTACTGACCCGGGATCGAGGGGTTTTCCTCGTGGAGGTTCGGCTTGGGCACACCCATCGTGACCTCTTTCGCATCGCCCAGTTCGACGACCTGCAGTTCCGTTTCGGTTTGAGATGTTTCGTTCATGACCAGCTCCATCAGTTGAGGTTTGTGACCACCCTCGGCCGGGTCGGCCTCGGGCAATCGCAAGTTAGTCCTCTCCATCTGTGCGGTCCACGGTATCGAGTGGACGCCGGCAGGCGTTCGGTCCCGATCGTTCACGATGAACCATCCGCGGCGCGGCGTCGGCGCCGGTTGGACACGCTGCGACAAACGACAACGACGCCTTGGTCGTTCGGTGTGACGAAGGCGCATGGCTCAGATCGCTCGCGGCGTGCGACCGAACGTTCGTCGCGTCATTGCCAACTTGGGGATGAGGGAGCAGCGGCCGAGTTCGTCAAGCGGTGATGCGCACTGCCATTCCCACCGAGACCGATCGGATCATTGAAGCGACCGAATGGAGTCTGTGCTGGCAGGCCGCGGTGGGGAGGGAGTTCTTCACCTATGCGCACTCTCCGGCCTCGCTGGCCGAGCGCATCAAGAGACGCCTGATCGGAGCCCATGAGCGCGAAGGGCGGGTGCTCATCGACTACGTCCTGCTTCCGACCGAGATCCACGCCGTCGCGCGGATTTCCCCCGACGAGTCCGTTGGAGGAATCGCACGCGCGTTCGGGAACGTGCTGTCCCGATGGGTACGAGAGGAGCAGCCGGTTCGAAGTCCGGTACTGGCCGGCCCCTATCGGGCTCAGCCTTTGCACTCCGTCGAGGCCTTGCGCAACGAGCTTCGGATGCTCGCTTGGCGCCCGGTGATGCTCGGCCTGTGCTCGACGCCGACCCACTATCCTCATGGCGCGCTGCGCATCGCATCGGGGTTGTCGACGGGGAGGGGATTCAACGCTCGGCCCATGCTGGATCAATTTGGGAGGACGGTTCCCGAAGCGCGAGTGGCTCTGCGTCGCTGGATGAAGCACCGTCCATCCGAGCAGGAATGGCGCGCGTGGGAACTCACTCGAGGCTTGGAACTGGCAACAGGGACCGTGGGCCCGCGTCCAACGATGGCGAAGGCAGTGGACGGCCCGGCAGCGATGTTGATTGCTGCCGGAGGAACCTATGGAATCGACGGCGCGCTGGCACTGCTCGCGACTTGGAGTTCCGCGAAGATCCATGCCGCGAGCCCGCCAAACCTGCATCTGGAGTCAAGTGCCTTGGCGGCGCGAGGGCGAGCTTTGGTTGCTTGCTTCGCTGTCAACCATCGCCTTTGCTCGGCAGCTTCGGTGGCGCGATACTTCCACCGCGCGAAGGCCACTCTCAGTGAGCAGATGAGCGCTTGCCGGGCACGACCCTCCGATCAAATCATCCTGGGCACCCCGTTGCGCAGGATTCTGGAGGAAGCCGCATCGCTTCAGGTGGCGGGCGTGCGATGCGTAGCCCGGTCGAAGTCGCGCGATGTGAACGCACAAGGTTGAGACGGCGAACTGTCGCTGCGCGACAGACTGAGCTGGGCCTTCATCCGATTGCATGTGACCGACCCTGGCGTGTCGGCAGTGAGTGCGGGGAGTGGCGTGTCCAGCGCCCGTTGGTGACCGGATGGTCGCGCAGCGGCCCAGTCGAGGTCCGCCCCCGCCAGACCGTCGCTCTATCGTCGACTCGCACGGTGGCAAAGGGTTGGCCCTCAAGTGTGAGAACGAAGCTTCTGACTGTGTCGTGAAAGACACCGCGGCGGCCGAACGTGTTACGAATCCACGAGGTCTGCAAAGTCAACAGCGCAATCGACATGACGCGCTTCGGCAGCCGATGAAAGAAGCCACCGGGGTCGAAACCCCAGTGGCCTGAATGCTGGCGATCCGCCATTCAGGACCGAAAGTCCGAGTGGCGGATCGACCTCTGAAGCTGTCAATCAAGCAGCTTCCGCGAGCCCTTTCCACTCCTGCGCTGGCAATTCGATCAGCCGGCCGCCCAGCGCCTCGAACTCCGTGGCGCGGTCGTAGTCATCGACCTCCTGCGAGTAGTGGGTCACAGCGTTCACCAGCCCGTAGCCCGACAGGTCGCCCTCATTGATCAGGTGCCGCAGGACGCCGGCGCGCTCGGTGTCGTTCAAGGTGTAGCGGTTGGCCAGCACCTCGATCGTCTTCACCGGATCGCCGAACAGCGGAATGTGAAGCGTCTTCTGCAGTTTGTGCGCTGCCTGCAGGAACGTCGCTTCCGACACCGCCGATTCGACCACGTCACGCACCTTCAGGAAGAAGGCCCTGTCGTCTGCCACCAGGGTGTCGTCCTTGAACACCGTGAGGGCTTGGTCGTCGCTGCCGATGCTGCGTCCAACGTGGGTCTTGCGCAGCGAGCGGTCCGCTGCGATCAGGCCGTTGCGGCACACGAGCCGGAACAACAGCGGTTGCACCGACAGCGTGCCCTGACCGACCTCTGAGTTGCTCACCACGACGCCGGCTTGCACGACGTCACCGGGGGCCATTTCGTACTTGAGCAACGGCGTCACCACCTTCAGGTACATGCGTGTTTCGGTCAGCTCGACCGATTCGAAGCGCACCTGCGGCAAACGCTGCAGGATGGGCAGTACGCTTTCGGCCAGGTCGAAGTTGTCGAGCCGGCGGTAGCGGTCGGACAGCACCGCCCGGACGTTCCCGTCCAGCGTGCGGATCATGCGTCGGTCGTCGTCGCTTTGCAGCCAAGTGTTGACGTTGCGGTCCAGCAGAACCGGCTGTTCGCTGCGCATGCGCTCGAAGTATGCATACGGAATCTTCAGCTTGTCGGCGAGTTGGCGACGCGCCAGCGGCGTGACGCCGTAGCGTGCCGGGCCACCGCTTTCTTCGATGACCAACCGCGTGTCGCCGGTGTCGTCCGTATCGTGCCGCAGCAAAGACGACGACACCACAAGATCCTTCTTCGAAGCCAATTGGCGCTCCAGTTCCTGCGCCAAGCTTACGAGAGATCGTCCGCTCTTCATATCGAACTCCATTCCATAAGGGAAGTCGAGGACGGCGTGACCCACTCGCGAGGACAGCGCATCCCCGCAAGGGCTGATGACGGATCGGCCAAAGCTGATCCAAGATGACGCGATGTACATCGCGCGGAAGCTCCACGGCTGTCTTTGTTGCGCCGCGAAGCGCAACCTGGTCTGACAGCTACCAGTGGGAGAACCTTGTCACCGGCACCGGAGCGTTGGTGCGCGAAGTGCCGCTGAAAAGGCGGGTGCGATCCGACGATCGCACCACCCAGAAACCTATGCCGCACGCCGTGTGCTTTCCACCCGCGCACGCCACACGTCGGCCCAGTCCATGCCGGGCTGTCTCGGTATGAACACCTGCACCTGTCGCGGACCGCTTCGGTGCTCTTCCTTCTTTAGCCGACGTGCCAGCGCGAACGCGAAGGCCTGGCCATCGAAGTCGGCATCGGCGTCGTTGTCCGCGTAGACGCAGATCGTCCGCACCGATTCGGGCAGCCACAGCTTCTCCAGGTTGCCGGCATTGAGCCCCGCCCACACCGGCTTGCCGGTGGCCAGATGCACGGCCAGCGCCGTCTCGATGCCCTCGGCGACGGCCAACTCCTCGGTTGGCTCAAAGAGCCGAACCGCGGCGCCGTTGATCCCCGACGACAACACCTTCCTGGCCTCGCGTACCGCCGCCTTCTGCCCGTCCTTGAGATAGGTTCGGTGCAGCGTCACGGCGTGGCCGTCCGGGCCCTGGATGCAAGCCAGTATGGCGGCGTACTCGGCCACCTTGCGTGACTTGCCTGAGGTGTCCCTTTCATAGAAGCCGAGGGCAGGATGCATTCGCAAGGCCCTCGGATACGCAGCCAAACTCAGCCCGCGACCGCTGAGGTAGCGATCGACCTCATCACCTGCGACGACCGGCTTGCCTTCGTCCCAGATCCGCTTGGCGAGCTTTTTCATGCGCTCGGCCGAGGGCTCGGCGGACACCATCCGAGGCGGAGGCCGCACGGCGCCGACACAGCGTTCGACTTCCTGCAACGCAGTGTTGAAGTCGATTCCCCTGACGGCCTGCAGCAGTTTGAAGCCGCCGCCTGGGCCGCAGTGGCGGCAGTGGTAGTTGCCTTCGCCGAACTTGTCGGTGTACTGGAAACGATCGGTGCCACCACACAGTGGGCAGGGCAGATTGCGCCGATTCAGGATGCACTCGTCCACGCCCAAGCCGGCGAGGATCTCGCTCCAGCGGCCATGAGCCCGCTGCTTGACCGCCTCAATGCGGGCGGCGTACTCACGATCCTGCATGGCTGCCTCCCACGTAGGCCAGCGTCGCGCGCCCATCCTCATCCACCAGTTCGATGGAGTGGCCGGGCGCCGAGCCCACACCGACGGTCAGCTGGAAGGTTTTGCCGTGCAGCAAGGGATAGTTGCCCAGCCGCAGGTCTTGCACCAGCGAGTCCAGCGTCTGCACCGGATCGACCGATCGCAGGCGGCGGATGACGTCGGCCAGCGCGTCACGGTCAGCGTCCAAATCGGAATCCAGGAACTGATCGTGTTCGTCCGTGAACGATGACAACTGCCGCACCGGCGCTCCGGAGCACTCGCCTGCGGGGATGTACAGATCGCCGTCGTGGCAAACGCCCGCGTCGGTGACCTCCGCAACGTCGTCGCCCACACGGATCCGAACGGCTTCACACAGGATCACGTTGGGCCAGACCCAGCGTCCTTCCAGCACGGTGCGTACTTGCTCTGACACGGCCTCGACCTGAACCGACTCCTCTTCCAGGAAGTGGACGTGACGCTGCGCCCAGTGGTCGGCGAGCAGGCCGCTCCAGTCGAAGACCAGATAGCCCTTGGCATGTGCCAGCATCCAGCGTGCGGCGTTGTCATCGTTCACCCAGTCCAGGGTCACTAGCGTGACCGCGCCGCCTTCGATGGCCCCGCGCGACGGCGCAGTGGTCACCGGCTGGACGTACTCGCGTTGACCGCTGTCGCCCTGGATGGGGTAGCCCACGATGGCGTCGAACATCGCCGCAGGCAGGACGTCGAGGTCGTTCAACAGCTCCAGCTGTCCCCAGGCACGCATCGCCGCGTAGTAGGTTTCGACAAAGCGTTCGGGCGAGAGCTTTGTCTTTGCGACTTCCAGCGTCTCGCGCCAACAGGCTTTGAGTTCGGCATCGATGCGCTTGCGCTGCACGTCCTCGTCGATCAGCTTGTCGCGATCCGGCAGGCGCGCCATGAATTGGCGCGAGTCCAGATGCACGACGTTGACCCGATCACTGGAGCACCAGGTCGGCTTCAGAACGCAGAAGCCCTGCAGGAACACCATCGTGTCGTGCGTGTGTTGGCCGTCGCGTGTGCCGGTCAGATGCACCAGTCCGATGGGGCTGGGCGCCATGACCAAATGCGACTGCGCAAAACGCTGCGCCAGCGGCTGGTCACTGAACAGTACCTCGACGGGGAAGCCCTGGCACAAGGCTTCGATCCGGGAGCCGAGGTCGGGCAGGTCCACGCCGTGCAGTTCGATCCGTGTGCCGGCCACTGCGGCGGCCGAGGTGGTCTGCTCCACTTCGATCGTGGCTTTTCCCAGCGCGGCCGCGGTGTCGATGTCGACCCTTTGGCGGCCGGATGCGATGATGCAGCGCGTGGCGGCGTACAGGCACTTCGAGAAGCCCACCCCGAAGGGGCGCTCCTCGGCGCTGGTGGCTGCGTCCCAGCCCGACTCGTGGAAGCTCAGCAGCTTCTGGAAGTCGTCGAGGCCGCAGCCATCGTCGTGCACCTGCAGCACCTGCGCTGCGGCGTCGTGGTGGATCTCAATGCGCATCGCGCCGGCACGGCGGGCGTTCTGCAACAGCTCGGAGACGAGCGTGAAACGGTCGGTGAAGGCGTAGCGTTGGGTGCGCAAGGCGCCTTCCTCACTGACTCGAACCTGTATCTGCATGATGTGCTCCATGAGTGCAGGCGGAACGCAGCCCCTGCGGGACCGCCCCGCCAGGGGAAGAGTTCGGTCAATCGAGGCGGTGGACCGGTGGGGTGAACAACTGGCCAGCGGCTTGGGCCACCATCAGGCTGTGCTCGAGGAACTCCCAGAGCAGCAGGTGCTGGGTACTCAGGACTCGGCTCATCGCATCGAGTCGCTCGACCTTCAGGCCCATCGGATGCCAGTGCACCCGGTAGACCAGCCAGTCGGCGCCCGAGATCACGAAGGTGCGGCCGGCCCGGCCGGTGAGGATTTCGCTTTCCTTTACGAGGAACTCGATGTCTTCCGGCGCCTGGACGGTCAGCAGGCGAGGGCGCGCGCGGCCAGGGTGTGCATGGGTTTGCATGAAGGCCACCTCAGAACACGTGTGACGCACAGGGCACGTCGCCTTCCGGCGCGGCTGCGTCGGCGCTGTCGGTCCGTGGATCGAAAACCAGGTTGTTCGTCTGCTCTTCCGGGTCATTGACTGCGTGCGGCTTGGCCGTCGGGCAATCGGCAAGTGCCGCTGCCTGCTGGGCTTCCTCCAACATCGCCGCGTCGTCGTAGTCCATGCGTCCCGCGATGCCATACGCGATCAAGATCGCCAGCAGGCACAGAACGTTCTTCAGAGTGGACATGAGGTACTCCTTGAAATGGGCGGGCCAGCGCATCAAGACGCAAGCCCGAAGGGGTTGATGGGGTCAGACAAACAGGTCGCCTTCCGTGGACATCCGTTTGAGCTGCTCGTTGATCCACTGCGGGTTCTTGGCAAGACGCGCCTCGATCCACGCGGGGTTGATCGCAATCGCCTCGCGCACCCAGTCGGGATAGCGTTGAAGCGTCTGGCCAAGCCATGCCTTCACGCTGTTGCGGATGTGGTCACGCAGTTCTTCCGCATCGACCAGCCCGCAGTAAGCGATCGGCGACATCGGGCTGCAACCGACCACACGCAGGCAGCTCACGAACGAGAAGGGACGTCCATCTTTCTCGCGCTCGGTGAAGACCCAGCGCAACGTGTCGAATTTCTCTTCCAGCGGCGTGTCAGGGTCCGCCAGATGACTGACTTCCTGCAGCAAGCGCCAGTGCAGGAAGACGACGTCTTCTTCGCTCCATTCGACAGGCGATGCGTCGTCGTCGAGCTGAGGGTCAACTGCCGCGTCGTCAGGTGCTGTGGTCGATGGCCGGCGCGATAGCACCGCGAGCGGCGTGAATGTGGGTTCTGCAAATCCTGCGGACACAGGATCAGTTGCTCTGAGCGATGCATTGGGGTTGAGCATCGTGGCCTCCATAAGGGAACGGAGGCGACACGCATCTCGGCTGAGGGCGTATGCCCCCCGGGGATGACGAAATGCCGGTGAATACCGGCGCGATGGGATGTGACTCCAAGGCTGGCTTGGGGCGGCGGGACGAACCGCCGGGATCGGTGTGCCAGCTACCGATCGGAGAAAGCTTTCGACGGGAGGGCAGGGAGGCAACGCATCGCCCCCACCTTGAAAACTCGCTTCGACGGCGTCACAAGACAGGCACCGTTACAGGTGCCGCCACAGGCGCGTCAGCATCGAGACGAGGCCGGCCGATGGTGCGCGCAACAGCAATGAATCTCCAAGACTTGCCTTGTTTGAATGCAGGGCCAGCTGCTGCATGGCGCAAAGGTAGCGAGATGCCGGCGAGTGGTCAATGCGCAAACGGCACCAGTCACGCCCCGATGCCGAAACGCCGCCGAACTGGCGGCCATTCCGCGTGGCGATTGCGAAGCGGGGTTAAGAAGATCGAGCCCGGCCTTCAACGCGCGGAGCTCGGACATGTCGGACATCGAGATCGTCAAGATGGACCAGGGTGGCGTCAACGCTCGCATTCTTGCCAAGGAGACCAAGGCGGACTTCCGCCGTGTTGAGGCGGCGAGCCTGAAGATGCCAACGCGCTTCACAAGCGCCGAGGGCAAACGCTTCTTCGTGCGGATGTTCAACACCCAACAACTCAATGCGCACTTCATCTCGGTGATCGCGCGCACGCGGCTGGATGCCGATGACATCGCGCAGGTCGAGGTCGCGATTCGCAGACAGATGGAAACCGTGACCGAGAACCTCAACAAGGCTATCGACGGTGCCGAAGCGCTGTTCAAGGCGCACGGCATCACCAGCGCGGCGACCTACGACACCGTGCCGCTGGACGTGGAGGTCGGCGTGTTGTCGTCGAGCGGTCGGCGCTTCCTGGAAGTGCTGGGCAAACTGGATCAGTTGATGCCGCTGCTGCAAACCCTGGAGATCCACGAGATCATCTCCGCGCAGCAGGTGGACGCACAGCGTGCGGGGCTCAAGCGCCAGGTGCGCGACGTGGCCAACGGCACGCGCAACTTCGCGCTGGGGCTGCGGCGACGGATGAATGCGATGGGTGCTCGCGACGATGCAGAGGCTGCGACGGGCGACGCCGTGCCGGAACGGGCGGCGCCGAGCGACGCAGTGATCGATGAGTCCACGGGTGACGTCGCAAAAGAGGTGGCGCGCGTCACAGTCGTGCAGAGCGACACGGCCAACGTCGGTGAATAGACGCGCGTGGCCGCGGTGTGGGTCGGCACGGCTGCACTTGCCATCCACAAGGGCCGCAGGATCAGGGTGCTTGCGTGGTGTTCGAATGCCGATGGTCTTGAGTCGGCCGATGGGTCTGTATAAGGTGTCAACGAGTCGCCGTGAGTGGCGAGCCGTGCGCTCCGAGCGCGCTACCGTTGCTTCCGCAGCGGCGTCGCAGTCGTTACCTGCCTTGCGCTGAACGGTCCCGGTGCCATCGCGTCTTGCGATGCACGTGCGGATCGCGTTGCTTCGTCGCCTCGTGATTTTGGATTGGCCCCGTCATCGCGCGGACCGCTGCCTCCATCCGCTCATCCCAACACCGCGTGCCCGGAACGCCGGCGGTGTGCTTCGGTGCTTCGCGTTCCTGGCGGTCCGCGCACTTCTGACCTATGCGGCCGCGAAAGAGCAGGTCATGTCTTCCTTCGGCACAAGCCGCGACGAGGCCAGATCATGCCCAAGACAATTTCCATCCCCGCCACCACGATGGTGGCACCCCTCCCATCCCGCCCCGCCCCGGCGTTGCCAGAAACGGGCTTTCTGCGTCAGCCGCAGGTACTGGCTTTCGTGCCGATCTCCAAGTCCACGCTGTGGCGGCGCATCCAGGCGCGAACTTTTCCTGAGCCGTTGAAGCTGTCGGCGCGGATCACCGTTTGGAAGGCCGAGGACATCCGGCGCTGGATCGCGCAGCAAGCGATCGGATCCTGAAGGCAAGTCCACGCGAATAGCGATTGATCGGGATGCATCAAGCAGCGTTTGGCTCAGGCATGCATCGGTTCAAGATGTCGGCGCCACGCATGTGCGGGGCAATCGCTGCCCCCGCACGTGCTGGCGCAACCAACAAACAAGATTTCCTCATGAACAAAGCCGAACTGATCGAACACCTTGCCGCAAAGCAATCCCTGCCCAAGGCTGCATCGGGCAGCATCGTCGAGACCTTGCTCATGCCATCGTCTCGACTGTGAAGAAGGGTGGCTCGGTCGTCATTCCTGGCTTCGGCTCGTTCCAGCAGCAGCGGGTGCCGCACGCAACGGCGTGAATCCAGCCACGGGCGCAAAATCAAGATCGCCGCGGCGAAGTTGCCGAAGTTTTCGCCAAGTGTCGGATTCAAGGCGGCCGTGGATCCGAAGGCTGCGGCGCGTAAAGCTGCCAAGGCCGCGGCCACTGAGCGAGATGCCAAGCCCGTAACGAAGGCAAAAAAGCAGACCTCAACTTGCTTCGGGACTGAATCAGCGGCGTCGCGTTGTCTGCAGGTTCATCGCAATATCGATGGCGAGATTCATCCCACGTCACTCAACCGCCACAACGACGCCGGAAGGTCTATATGCCCAAGGCCAAAGGTACCCACCTCACATCCGCCGATTTGTTCAAGCAAAGCGACCCTTCGGCGCCGAGCCGAGGTACCGAAGCGCCAGAAAGTCCAAGAGGTTGTCGCGCGCGTCAAAGAGGCCATCGCGCAGTACGGACTGAGGCGGCAGGGTCTGGGTCTTGCCGGCAACGCGCCCACCAAGACCATCGTTGTCTGCGATACCCAACGAGGCTGATGCCGAAACCCCGTGCCATTACCGGCGATTGTCCCTGGCGGTCCGATGCTCGGCGATCGAGCATCGAGTCATCGCAGGGTCACCGGATCGAAGTTGGGAGAGCACGCCATGCCAAGCGACCAAGAACCACGCAATGGGGCAACTGCGCAGTCCATCGAAATGCTGAAGGCGGTCATCGACGGCGATACTTATGAAATGGCCGGGGCCAGATTCGGCGTGACACGCACGGCCGTAGAGCGGCGCATCAAAGCCATTGCGGTACGTTTGAGCAAGGTGGTAGGCATCGACGGCCTGAGGGAGGAGGGCACCGCGTTTGTGTATCGCCTGCGCCAGCACCGGGGCGCCATCATGATGGCCCTGGCCCACTTCGAACCTCCCGCGCCCTTCGGACCGCGGCAAGCCCGCGTCGTCTCGAATGAGGAGATTGTTCAGGCCGTGCAGCGGATCAAGGGCCGCAGCAGCCGTCCCTTGCATGACCAGTCCCTCTTCTGCATGCTATTTGCAACTGGCGCCCGGCCCTTGGAGATCGCCCGGCTTGAGGTGCGGGACTACCTGAGTTCGGATGGCAGCGTCCTTCGGGTGTCGGAGATACGTGCCGATGTCGCGATCACCTGTAAGCCGCGACCCCTGTACTTCACGAGCACCAAGCTCGACGACGTGCTATCGCCCTACATGAAGGAGCGTGTCGAGCAAGGGCTCGGCATCGGCGTCGAGGGTGCCTACCGCGGCCTGGATCCTCGCAGCCGCCTGTTCCTTTCGCCCACGGGTATGGGCTTCATGATCAGGCCCTATGGCGACCGAGGACAGCGGCGCTACTTGTGTCGCCCGATCCTGGAGACCTATCGCAAGCTGTTCCGGTATGCCGAACTGCGCGACGTGACGCCGCTGTCGGCGCGGCACACGGTGGCCTCTCGGCTCTACGATCGCGGTGCCGACGAGGGACAAGTCGGTCTGCTGCTGGGCATCGGCGAGCGCAGTGCGGTGCGAGATCTGTTCCCCCGCCGCAGGCCGACGATTCAGGAACTGACGAGCGAGCTGATTTGACCGGCCTGGTCGATCAGGAGGCAACGATCGTGGACACGCAACGCCTTTCCGTCAAGGGCCGCGTGCTGCGCATGGACGATCCGCAGGTGCAAGACTCGCTCGCCCAGGTTCATGGCACTCCCGAGCGGCCGCGCTGCCAGTGCGTGCCTGGTGGTGTCGAGATGTATGTCGCGCGTCACCGGCAGTTCGTGGTCAAGCGTATGCCCGATACCGGCAGCCGGCACCACCCGGGGTGCCCGTCGTACGAACCTGAGCCCAGGCAGTCTGGGCTGGGCGAACTGGTTGGTGAAGCAGTGCAGGAAACGGAATCAGGCAGCGTCGAGCTGCGCGTGGATTTCCCGTGGACGCGGACGATCGGGGGCGGAATGCCGCGTGGTGAACCGAAGGCCCCGGCCGAGGTTGGTGTGCCCCGGCGCCGGATGAGCTTGCGGGCGCTGATGCACTTTCTCTTTGAGCGCGCCGGCTTCAATCGCTGGAGCCCGGCGATGGAGGGCAAGCGCAATCAGGGGGTGTTGCACAAGTACTTGCTCGAAGCGGCCGAAGATGTGTCAGTCAAGGGCGTGGTGCTGGCCGATCGCCTGTACGTGCCCGAGCCCTTCAGCGAGGCAACCAAGGTCGATTCGGCGCGGCGCCGCCGCGAGAAGTTGGCAGTGTTGCAGCCGCGCGATGGTCGGAGTCCGCTGGCTGTCGTGCTCGGTGAATTCAAGACCAGCGAAGCGACCGCGCTAGGGCGCAGGATCTGGATCAGGCACATGCCCGATGCACCGTTGCTAGTCGCCAGCAAGACCTGGGAACGAATTGAGCGGCTATTCGCACCGCTGTTCGAGGCACGGGATGCCGACACTGGGTACAAGGTAAGGCTGATGATAGCCGCGTTGATCCGGGGGCGTCGCGAACACACCTACGAGATCGACGCAGCCAGCCTGATGTTGACCAGCGAGCATTGGATTCCGGTCGAGGGCATCCACGAGTTGCCGCTGGTGCACGCACTCGTCGAGCAACGGCGACGCTTCGCGAAGCCGCTGCGCTACGACGCGAAGAGCGCGGCGGGGTTCCCGAATGCCCTGCTGCTGGATGCGGGGGCGACCCCTAAACCTCTGCATGTGATCAGCGCCTTCATGGCGCCACGAGAATGGGCGATGAAGGAAGGCGCAATTGCCCAAGTCGAGAGCGGGGTATGGGTATGGGCGACCAACCGCCCAATGCCGTCACTGCCGCAGGCCGAGGCGCGTTGACGGCGTACGGGCCGCCGGTGGTCGAGTCGTGTCAATGCGTCTGTTCGATCGCCGGTGCGGAATCACGTTGGCTGCACCGCGTGAGAGGCACGGCGGCCTTGAAGTAGTGCCGGGCAAACCAGATGACAATGGTGATCACGCCATGTCACCGCAGCCCTTCTCGTCGACGCAAATCCCATCATGTTGAATTGTGGTGCAGCGGCGTTGCACGGAGAATCCAGATAGCCCAAATCCGACGCCGACAGGGCGGTTGTGCCTTGCGGCGTCGGCCGCAGCGGAAACGCGTGCCAGTTCCCGTATGCGATCGGTACCCCGAACGCAACGCCCCAGTTTCGTCGCGTGTCTCCTCTCGGCGGTATCGATCGAGAGGCACGCGGGGCGTCCGCCTTGGAATCTAGTGGACGATAAGGTCGTTCAGATCGGGCCCCCTGGTCATGCGCCAGTAGTCGACCAGGCGCCACGGCGAGTTCGCGAACCCGCGCCCGTTCCGGTTGCGGTACCAAGTGCTCATGCCTGGATGCGACCAGACCATACGGCCGTGCGCTTCGTGTTGCGGCAGTTGTGATATCGGCCACCGTGCGATGGCAATGCGTTGGCGCTCGACCGCAGCGTCGATAGCGAAGAGTACAGGGCTACCCGTTTGACAAACGGCCGTTTGTTAGGCTTAGAATTCGTGCATGCTCTCGAAGGAACCGCGTATGACAACTTTCGCCCCCGCCGCCAGCGGGCGCCGCCGCAGCATCCGCGGTGAAACCGCCATCGTCGGCGCCGGCCGATCGGATGTCGGTCGGGTCCCCGGCAAGAGTGTGATGGCGCTGGCCTCCCAGGCGGCCAAGGCCGCGCTGGCGGATGCCGGCATCGAGCGCTCGCAGATCGACGGCGTGCTGTCCAGCGTCGCCTTCGCGGCCCCATTTCACCGTTTCAGCGTGGCCTTCAGCGAGTACTTCGGCATCGTGCCCACGTTCTCGAACACGCTGCAGGTTTCCGGCGCCACCGCGGCGACCATGTTCAACATCGCCGCCGCGGCGATCGCGGGTGGCCTGGCCGAAAACATCCTGATCATCGGCGCCGACAGTCTGCTCACCGGGCTGTCGCCAGACCTCGCCCTGCGCTCGATGACCGAAAGTCGCGACCAGCAGTACGAGATGCCGTTCGGCATTCCCGTGGCCAACACGTTCGCGATGACGGCACACCGCCACATGAAGGATTTCGGCACCACCGCCGAGCAGTTCGCGAAGGTGGCGGTGATCCATCGCGAGCACGCGCGACGCACGCCGGGTGCGCAGATGACCGAGCCGATCACGGTGGACGACGTGCTCAACTCGGGGTGGGTCACAACCCCGTACCACAAGCTCGATTGTTCGCTGATCTCGGACGGGGCCGTCGCGTTCGTCGTTTCGTCGGCAGATCGGGCCAAAACGGCGTTCAAGGCCAAACCGATCTACATCCTCGGAGCCGGCGAGTGCTATACGCACGAGCACATCTTCCTGATGCCCTCGCTGACGACGACGGGTGCCGTTCAATCGTCTGCCAAGGCCTATGCGATGGCCGGTTGCGCCGCGAAGGACATCGATGTCGCGGGTGTCTACGATTGTTTCACCGGAACGGTCATCATGATGTTGGAGGATCTCGGTTTCTGCCCCAAAGGCGAGGGCGGCCGGTTCGTCGACGACCGCCAGATCACGTACGGCGGGGCGATTCCCTGCAACACGCACGGCGGCCTGTTGTCCTTCGCCCATCCTGGTATGCCGGGATCCTTGCTTCATTTCCTCGAGGTCGTCGAGCAACTGCGCGGTATTTGTGGAGAGCGTCAGGTGGCCGGCGCCGAGCTGGGGCTGGTGCACAGCCTCGGCGCGGGCTTCGCGACCCAAGCGACAACGATTCTCGGTACGGAGGCCACGCTATGAGGCGCATCGATCCCAAGGAAGCACACGTCAAGCCGCTGCCCACGCCCGACGCGGATTCGCAGGCCTATTGGCAGGGGCTCAAGGACGGCAAGCTGCTGCTCCAGCACTGCAGCGATTGTGGCAATGTGCAGTTCTACCAGCAGGCCATGTGCCGGACCTGTGGCGGCGAGAACCTCGGGCATCGGGCCGCCAGCGGCCGCGGCACCGTCCATTCGTTCAGCGTCGTGCATCGCGCCCCGGGGCCTGCGTTCAAGCAGGATACGCCTTACGCCGTGCTGCTGGTGCAACTCGACGAGGGCCCGCGAATGATCAGCTCCTTGGTCGATGGTGACCTAGCGGCCATTGAGTTCGACATGGTGGTCGAGCTCGCGTGCGAGCCGGCGAGTGATCACGTCGTTCTGCCCCGTTTTCGACCCGTATAGGCAGACCGCGCGGACTCGACTGCTGGCCTCGCCGGCTCAAGCAGTTTCAAACGAAAAAAGGGCGGGAGATTGAATCTCCCGCCCTGTAAAGGGGGTCGCTCCGCTGGGGCGCCCCGCCTAGGAAAATTCAGAAAATGTGCTGGATGCCGGTCGCGAAGGCGTAGTTCTTGCCGTTCGGAACCAACGTGTTGTTGGAGCCGGAGAAGACGCCGTTGGCCCAGATTGGACCGAGAGCCAAAGTCTCGTTATTCACGTGGCTGGCGAGGGCATACAACGAGGTGCGCTTGGAAAGGTAGTACTGCGCATTCACAACGGTCTGCTTGCTGGTGGTGCCGCCGAAGGTTTCCTTGACGGCGTAGTACTGCGCGGCTACTACAAACAGCGGCGTGACGTTGTAGCTGCCGCCGACGGTCCACATCTTCGAATCCGTCCATCCCACGTACGGGCAGGGCACGGCCCCGGTTGCCGGCCCCGGCGTGCTTGGGCATGTGGTGCCAGCGAAGGTCGCGATGCCGCCCGGTGCCGTGGCGGTGCGCCCTTCGCGGTTGTTGACCGCATCGTAGCCGGCGGCTACCTTGAACTCTCCAATCTTGTAGGAGCCCGAGAGCATGTACCAGCTCAGGCTCTTGCCGGTCCCCGCCACGTCGTAATCCCTCTGGTAGCTGGCTGCGACGGCGACCGGTCCGCCCATGTAGCGCACGAGCCCGCCGATGGTGGAGCCCGCCTTGTTCCCGCTCGCGCCTTGCTCGCCAGCGGACATGCTGGCCGCAAAGTCGAATCCGCCGAGGTTCGGGCTGTCATAGCGGATCTGGTTGCTGTTCCAGTAGTCGTTGCCGATGCCCTGAGCCGCCGTCGCGGTGGCGAAGCCCGTGTTGATGCCGGATGGCAAGGCGTTCATGATGTTTGCGTGGCCGATGAGGGCGGCGGTGTAGTTTCGACCCAGCGTGACCTGGCCGAAGCGGGCGCTCTTCAAACCAACATATGAATTGCGGCGCCAGAACGACGTAGTCGCCGGTTGGGCTATGAGCGTCCCAGAGTTCGCGCCGCCAGTGATGCCGTTGCCCTTTGCCAGGTCCAACGCCGCTTCAAGGTTGAACAGCGCCGAAAGGCCTCCTCCGAGATCTTCCGTGCCCGTCAAGCCCCACCTCGACGAACTGCCGGAGTCCGTGTTGAGCCTCAGGAGTCTGTTCGTGCTTGCTCTGGTGCGATCGTAGTACGCGGTGCTCGCGTCCAATCGCCCATAGAGCGTGACGCTGGACTGAGCTTGTGCCGTGGATGCCGCCACTGCTCCGAGAATGCCTGCCCAAAAAATCCGAGTCTTCATTCGCTTGCCTCCAACTTGTTGATGAACCAGCCCTTTGCCAGGGACCGTGCTCTGAGCCCCGCTCGAACCCGACCGACAGGGTTCGTCTTTGCGCCAAACCGCTCTTGCAGAGCGATTTGTCTAACAAACGTACGGTAGATTAAGTCGTTGCGTCGGCCGATGGGACAAACCCCATGTATTGCAATTGCGGTACGGGCTGACCGCAGCGCGACTGGTCGCGACCTCCTCAAAGAGGAGTGACTCAGCGGACCTTCCGTGCGGTGCCGCGACGCCGGACTTCACAGTCCACCCGGCGCAGATCGCGCCTTGTGGGAGGCAAGGCATTCGGTGGCAGCAGCCTCAACATTTCGCAAGACGTGTCGTGTCGCGCCCCAAGCTGATTTGTTCGTGATTGCCTCATCGCCGACGTCCAACTCTGGCCGTGGTGCGTGGCAACTGCGACACGGCGAACCACTTGTCGGCCGAATCTCAGGTCAGCGCCAAGGCTGGTCGGTGACCGGCAATTTGTCGAGCGCCGTTCTAGTCGCTCCGACAACGGCTACGCCGAGCGCCACGGAAACCGTGGCGGCGCGTGTACCGGGGGCTCACTCGCTCTTGATGCCGGCCGCCTTGACGGCTGCCGCATAGCGCTTCGTCTCTGTCTCGAGGAAGCTGGCGAATTGTGCAGGTGTCCCGCCGACCGGTTCGACCCCCTGCGACAGCAGCCGCTGCCTCACTTCGGGCGTGTTGATTCCGCGCGTGACTTCAGCGCTGATTCTGGCGAGGATATCGTTCGGCGTGCCGGCACGTCCGACGAGGCCAAGCCACGAGTTTCCGTTGAAGTCGGCAACGCCTGACTCGTTGATCGTCGGGTACTCGGGAGCCGCAGCCGAGCGGGTCAGCCCAGTCGCGGCAATGACTTTCAGCTTGCCGGCCTTGACCTGAGGCGCCGCGGAGAGAAGATCGACGAACATCATCGAGATGTGCCCGGCCATCACGTCCGTCATCGCGGCTGCGCTGCCTTTGTAGGGGACGTGGACAATGTCGATGCCCGAGGCGGCCCTGAGCATCTCGCCTGACAGGTGGTTCGATTGCCCGATTCCGGCCGATCCGAAGTTCAAGCTGCCGGGCTTTCGCTTGGCCAGCGCGATCAACTCCCGCAGATTGTTCGCGGGCACTGAAGGATGGACCACGAGCACGTTCGTCAGATTGACCGTGTGCGTGATCGACGCCAGATCACGCGCCGTGTTGTACGGCAGTTTGGCGTGAACGCTCGGGTTGATCGCGTGGCTGGTCGCGACCACGCCCAGCGTGTAGCCATCGGGTGCGGACCGGGCCACGACATCGGTGCCGAGCACGCTGCCGGCCCCCGGCACATTCTGATAGATGACCGGCTGCCCCATCGATTCCAGGTGCTTGCCGACGATGCGTCCGATGGTGTCGAGGATGCCGCCCGCGACCGACGGGATGACCAACGTGATCGGTTTTTCCGGGTAACTGATCTGGGCCGCCAGAGACGTCGCGGTGAACATCGGCAGCGCGAGCAGTTGCCGGCGGGTGAGTGTCATCTTGATTCCTCGAGCATTCGCCATACAGAAAATGAATCGCTATGGCGAAAAAGTGTAGACCGCTCGACTGCATCGTGTCAACATATTGGGACTCGAACGAATCGACATCGCGTATGGAGAACATGGCATCGCCGGACAAGCTCGTGGGGGCACTCGCCAGCGGGCTGGCCGTAATTCGCTACCTGTCCGCGGCCGCGGCGCCGGTCGGCGTGAGCCGCATCGCACGCGACCTTGGGCTGAACTCCAGCACCTGCTTCAACCTGCTCAAGACACTGGTCCACGAGAGACTGGTGAGTTTCGACGAGGCCACCAAGACCTATCGGATCGGCCTGGGCCTGGTGGAACTCGCCAAGGGTGCGCTGGAGACGGCCTCGTATGCGCGCATGGTGCATCCGCACCTCGAAGCGATCGCGGCGACACACCGCGTGACGGCGACGCTGTGGCACCGCGCTCCCGATGAGCGCGTGATTCTGGTCGATCGTGCCGACAACGACGCGACCATGCGGGTCCACATGAACGTCGGGCAGCGGCTGCCGATGTACATCTCCGCGCTCGGGCGCAGCATCGCCGCCCACTCGCGGCTGACAAAAGCCGAAATGCGCCGGCGAGTTGATGCGTTGCGCTGGGACGATCCACCCAGTTTCGATACCTACATGCGAAGCGTGAATGAGGCGGCGAACAAGGGCTATGCCGTCGACGCGGGCTGCTATGTCAAGGGCGTCACGAGCGTGTCGTCGGCCGTGCTCGACTCGGCCGGCACGCCCGTCATGGCGATCAGCGGCACCGGCTTCAGCGCGCAACTGGGGCGGCCGACGATCAAGGCATTGGGCGAGGACTTGCGCGACAGGGCCGCGCTCGTGTCGCGTGCGCTGTCCGGCGTTGCGCAGAACGAAGGTGCACGCGGATGAGCCTGGATTTCAGCTTCTCCACCGAACACGATGCGGTACGCGAGACCGTGCGGCGGATGTGCCGCGAGGAGCTTGCGCCGCTGGTTGACGAAGCCGAAGAGAACGAGGCCTTCCCGCGCCACATTTTTCGGCGTTGGGGCGAACTCGGGCTGCTCGGCGTGCGCTACCCGGAAGCCGATGGCGGCAGCGGCATGGACAAGGTTAGCGACTGCATCGTGCGCGAGGAGCTGAGCTTCTGCAGCCAGGCCTTCGCGTCGAGCTGGTCGGCGCATTCGCATCTGGGCATCTGGCCGATCTGGCGCGCCGGCACGCCGGAGCAGCGCGCGCGCTGCTTCGTGCCCGCACTCGCGGGCGAGAAGATCGCGGCATTTGCGCTGAGCGAGCCCGATGGCGGCTCCAACGTGCGGGCGTTGCGCACCAAGGCCACGCGCACGGCCGGGGGCTGGCGGCTCGACGGCAGCAAGCTCTACATCACCAACGCGCCGATCGCCGACTTCATGCTGGTCGCGGCGCGCACCCGGCCCGAACTCACGCCCGATGCGATCAGCCTGTTCATCGTCGAGCTGCCGAACCCGGGCATCACGATCTCCAAGCTGCGCAAGGAAGGGATCCGGGGTTCCGAGACGGCACTGATTCTCATCGACAACGTGTGCTTGCCCGACAGCGCGCTGCTGGGCGGCCGCGAGGGCACCTACCCGGTGATCCTCGATTGCCTGAGCGAGAACCGCGTCGGCGTTGCCGCCAATGCCTTGGGCATGGCGCGCGCGGCCTACGAGGCGGCGCTGGCCTACGCCCGCGACCGCATCGTCGCCGGAAAGCGCATCGGCGACTACCAGGCCGTGGGCCATCGCCTGGCCGACATGGCAGCACAGATCGAAGCCGCGCGCTGGCTCGTGTACTACGGCGCCTGGCGAGTCGACCAGGGCACGCTGGACGCAGCCACCGCGGCCAAGGTCAAGCTCGTCGCCAGCGAGGCCGCAGTGGCGGTCAGCGAAGCGGCGATCCGCATCCATGGCGGCGCCGGGATCATGCGCGAGTACCCGGTCGGCCGCATCCACCGCGATGCCCTGGTCTACGTGATCGGCGAGGGCACCAGCGACATCCAACGCAACATCATCGCCCGAGATCTGGGATTCAAGCCATGACAGCATCCGTTCTGCGCGAGCGCCACGGCGCCACACTCGTCATCCGACTCAACAAGCCCGAGGCGCGCAACGCCTTCGACCTGGAAATGCGCCAAGGCATCGCCGAGGCGGTGTACGAGGCGCGTGACACCGCCGAGGTGCGCGCCGTCGTCATCACCGGCACCGGCAGCGCGTTCTGCGCCGGCGGCGACCTGAAGTCGCTGTCGGCCGAGAAGCGCACGGTCTTCGCCGACCGCGACCGCATCCGGCGCCTGCATGTCTGGTTCCGCGAACTGGTCAACCTCGAGAAGCCCGTGATTGCGGCGGTCCACGGCCCGGCCTTCGGCGCCGGCTTCATCCTGACGCTGGCCTGCGACTTCGTGCTCGCCACGCCGAGCGCGCGCTTCTGCGCGGTGTTCACCCGCGTCGGCTTGGTGCCCGACCTGGGCGCGTTCTACCTCCTGCCGCGCGTGGTCGGCCTGATGCGCGCCAAGGAACTGGTGTTCTCGGCGCGCGAGGTCGATGTCGAGGAAGCGCGCTCGCTCGGCATCGTCTACGACGTGGTGCCCGAAGCGCGCCTGCTCGACGACGCGCTGGCGATGGCCTCGCGCTTCCACGGCGCGGCCACGCAGGCCATCGGCATCTCGAAGAACATCCTCAACCGCTCGTTCAACCTCGACCAAGACACGCTCGCCGAGCTCGAAGCGGCGGCCCAGGCGATGGTGATGAAGACCGATTACCACCACGACGCGGTCGCGCGCTTCATCAACAAGCAGCCGCGCGCGTTCGACTGGCCCGCCAAGCCGAAGGCCGGCGAGGGCAAGGCGTGAGCCGGGCGAAGAAGAGCGATGGGCAGCGCCAACTCGCTCTGTACCGCACGATGCTGCTGGTGCGGCAGGCCGAGACGGCACTCACCCGGCTCTTTGCCGACGGCGAGGTGCCGGGCTTCATCCACCTGAGCATCGGCCAGGAGGCGATCGCCGCCGGCGTGACTTCGGCGCTGGCGCCGCAGGACACGCTGGCCACCACCCATCGCGGCCACGGGCACGTGCTCGCGCGCGGCATCGGGTTGGACGGTTTCTTCAAGGAGATCATGGGCCGCGCCGGTGGCATCTGCCAGGGACGCGGCGGCTCGATGCACGTGGCAGACACGAGCCTGGGCGTGCTCGGCGCCAACGGCATCGTAGGTGCCGGCATCCCGATTGCGCTCGGCAGTGCGATCGCGCAAGCCACGCTCGATACCGGTGGCCTCGCGGTCGTATTCTTCGGCGACGGTGCGATGGCCGAGGGCGTGCTGCACGAGACGCTGAACATGGCGGCGCTGTGGAAGTCGCCGCTGCTGCTGGTGTGCGAGAACAACGGCTGGTCCGAGTTCTCGCCCACCTCGCGCCAGTTCGCGGCCCGGCTGGACGCGCTGGCCGCGGCGTTCGGCATCGTTCATGAAGGCGTGGATGGCAACGATGTGCTCGCGGTCGCCGATGCGGCCGCGCGCGCGGTGGCCGCGATCCGCGAGGGTCACGGCCCGCGTGTGCTCGAGTGCAAGACGCACCGCGTGCGCGGTCACTTCGAAGGCGATCCGCAGAAGTACCGCAGCGCCGACGAGATGCAGGCGGGCGCCAGGACCGATCCGCTGGCGCGCACGCACGCGGCCTTGCTCGCCGCGGGCGTTGCCTCAGATGCGCTCGATGCAGCGGCCGCCGAGGTTGCACAGCGCATCGAGGCGGCGATCGCCGGTGCGCGCGCCGATGGCTTGCCGGCCTTCGAGCCCGCCTTCGCCGGCGTCTACTCGGAGACGACCTCGTGAGCGCCGGTCCGACCGAGATGAAATACATGGCCAGCGTCGCGCAGGCGCTGCGCGACAGCATGGCCGCCGACCCGCGCGTCATCGTGATGGGCGAGGACATCGGCGCGCCCGGCGGCTCGTTCAAGGCCACGCGCGGCCTGCTCGACGAGTTCGGGCCGAAGCGCGTGCTCGACACCCCGATCTCCGAGGCGAGCATCGTTTCCGCCGCGGTCGGCGCGGCGCTGTCGGGCCTGCGCCCGGTGGTCGAGATCATGTTCATGGACTTCATCACGCTAGCGATGGACGCCCTGGTGAACCAGGCCGCCAAGGCGCGCTTCATGTTCGGTGGCCAGTGCAGCGTGCCGATGGTGCTGCGCACGCCGCACGGCGGGGGCTTGAGCGCCGGGCCGCAGCATTCGCAATGTCTGGAAGCCTGGCTGGCGCATGTGCCCGGCCTCAAGGTCGTGTGCGCGGCCACGCCGGCCGATGCTTACGGCCTGCTGCGCGCCGCCATCGAAGACCCGGACCCGGTGATCTTCATCGAACACAAGGGCCTGTACGGCAGCAAGGGCCCGGTCGACGTGACGGTGCGCGACGTGATCGGCAAGGCCAAGACCGTTCGCGCCGGCCGCGACGTGACGCTCGTGACCTACGGCGCGACCGTGCACACCTCGCTGGCAGCGGCGCAGGAACTGGCCGGCGAGGGCGTGGAGGTCGAGGTGATCGACCTGCGCAGCCTGCAGCCCTGGGACCGCGCCACCGTGCTCGCGTCGCTGGCGCGCACCCACCGCGCGGTGATCGTGCACGAGGCGGTGCAGGCCTTCGGCGTCGGCGCCGAGATCGCAGCGACGATCGCCGACGAAGGCTTCGACGAACTCGACGCGCCGGTGGTGCGCGTCGGCGCGCCCTTCATGCCAGTGCCGTTCGCCAAGTCGCTGGAGCAGGGCTACAACATCGGCACCGCGGCCATCGTCAAGGCGGTGCGCCGCACCCTCGAATGAACACGGAGACACGCCACGCATGGCTAACGACAGCATCCTGAGTGAAAAGCGCGGCCCGGTGGGCCTGTTGACGATCAACCGGCCGAAGACCCTGAACGCGATCGACGTGCCCACCATGCACGCACTCGACGCCGCCCTCGCGGCCTTCGAGGCCGACGATTCGGTGCGCGCCATCGTCGTCACCGGGGCTGGCGAACGGGCTTTCGTGGCCGGCGGCGACATCGCCGATCTCGACAGCCGGCGCGGGCTGCCGCACTACGAACAGTTCGCCGAAGTGATCCACCGCCTGTTCACGCGCTTCGACAACTGCGACAAGCCGACCCTCGGCGCCATCAACGGCTGGGCGCTCGGCGGTGGCACCGAGCTGCTGCTGGCGCTCGACATCCGACTGGTGGCCGAGGAAGCCAAGCTCGGCCTGCCGGAGATCACGCTCGGGCTGTTTCCCGGCGCCGGCGGCACGCAGCGATTGATTCGCCAGATCCCGCTGTGCCGCGCCAAGGAGCTGATGTTCACCGGCGACCAGATCAGCGCCGCCGAGGCGGTGGCACTCGGGCTGTGCAACCGCACCGTGCCGCGTGCGAAGCTGCTCGACGAGACGCTGGCGCTGGCGACGCGCATCGCCGAGAATTCGCCGCTGGTGCTCAAGCTGCTCAAGCGCACCTTGCGCCAGGGGCTGGAGATGCCGCTGCCCGCGGCGCTGGCGCACGAGCAGGCGATGATTGGCCTGGTGCTCGACAGCGACGATGCGCACGAGGGTTGTCGCGCGTTTCTCGAGAAGCGCAAGGCCGAATTCAAAGGGACCTGACGGCGTGCGCAGAGACTGGCTCATGCCCAAGCTGGGCTTGACGATGACCGAGGGCGCGCTGGCCGAATGGACACTCGCGCCCGGCGCGCGTTTCAAGGCCGGCGACTGCGTGTTCGTGGTCGAGAACGACAAGGCGGCCACCGAGGTCGAGGCTGAAAGCGACGGCGTGATGGGCACGCCGCTGGTCGCGGTGGGCGAGACCGTGCCGGTCGGCGCGGTGGTGGGGCATTGGGACGACGACGCGCCGCCGGTCGCAGCACCCGCCGTGGCCGACGCGGCCGCCACCACCGCCCGCCGGCCGGTCACGGCGTTCGCTCGCCGCCTCGCGCGTGAACACCGGATCGCGATCGCCGACGTGACGGGATCGGGGCCGCGCGGTCGGGTGCGGGCGCGCGATGTCGAGGCAGTGTTGAAGACGCGCGCATCCGCCTCCGCCTCTAAGACTGCGCCCGCGGCTGCGCCGATAGCTCCGCCGGCATCCGCAACCACGGCGGAGGCTGCGCCACCGACAGTCCAATCACGCTTGCCCGCGCCACCGGCCACCGGCAGGGCTCCCGGCCGCGTGGAACCATTCACTGCGGTGCAGCAGGCCACGGCCGCGCGGCTGACCGCCGCCAAGCAGGACATCCCGCACTTCTACCTGGCGCGCGAGGCCGAGGTCTCGAGCCTGCTCGACCTCTACGCCAAGCTGAAAGACCCCGAGACCGAGCCGCGGCTGACGCTCAACCACTTCCTCGTTGCAGCCGTGGGCCGGGCGCTGCGTGCGCTGCCCGAGCTGAATCGCGTCTGGACGCCGCAGGGCGCGCTGGTGCTCGATGGCAGCGACGTCGGCGTGGCCGTGCATACCGAACACGGTCTGCGCGTGCCGTTGGTGCGCGATGCCGGGCGCTTGAGCCTGGTCAACCTGGCGCGCCAAGCCAACACCCTGGCCGAGCGTGCGCGTGCGGGTCGACTCGGGGCTGACGACATGGCCGGTGGTGCCATCACGGTGTCGAATGCCGGCATGCACGGCCTGACCGCGATGACCTCGATCATCGTGCCCGGGCAGTCGATGATCCTCGGCGTCGGCAGCGTGCGCGAGCTGTTCCGCCCCGACAAGCTCGGCCAGCCGGCGCTGCGGCGCGAAATCGCGCTGGTGCTGTCGATCGACCACCGGGTGCTCGACGGCGTCGGCGGCGCCGCGCTTCTCAACGAGATCGTCGACGGGCTGGCCCATCCGACTCGGTTGTTGTTTGACTAGCTGACGCAGGAGCTCACGATGGACTTTCGACTCTCCGATGAACAGAAGCTGATGATCGAGGCGGCGCGCAAGGTCGGCGACCGCTTCGGCCTGGAGTACTGGCGCAAGCAGGACGCCGCCAAGGCGTTCCCGAAGGAGTTCTGGCTCGCAGTCTGCGACGCCGGCTTGTGTGGCGCCGCGCTGCCCACCGAGGTCGGCGGTGCCGGCCTGGGCATGTTCGAGCTGGCGCTGGTGGTGGAGACGCTGGCCTCCTGCGGCGGCGGCGCGACCGTCGGGCAGCTCTTCATGATCAACCCGATCTTCGGCGGCGTCGCGCTGTCGCGCTTCGGCACGGCGGCGATGAAGGCCGAGCTGCTGCCCAAGATCGTCTCGGGCGAGATCAACTGCTGCATGGCGCTGACCGAGCCCGACGCCGGCACCAACACGCTCGAGCTGCGCACCTATGCCGAGGCCGACGCCGACGGCTGGCGCCTGAACGGCCGCAAGATCTGGATCACCGGCGTGCCCGACGCGGCCAAGATGCTGGTGGTGGCGCGCACCAAGAAGCTCGCCGACTGCAAGTCGCGCAGCGACGGCCTGTCGATGTTCATGATCGACGTCGAGCGCAAGGGACTCACGCACACCGCGATCGACAAGGTCGGCACGCGCACGCTGGCGTCGAGCAGCGTCTTCTTCGACGACGTGCGCATCGCGCCGGGCGAACTCGTCGGCACCTTGCACCGCGGCTGGCACGAACTCCTCGACGTGCTCAACACCGAGCGCATCGTCACCACCGCGGCGCTGGCTGGCACCGGCGAACTGGCGATCAAGCTGGCGGTGAAGTACGGCAACGAGCGCAAGGTCTTCGGCGACAAGCCGGTCACGAGCTACCAAGGGTTGCAGTTTCCGCTCGCGCAATGCCATGTCGAGGTCGAGGCGGCACGGCTGCTCAACCACAAGGCGGCAGTCAACTGCGACATGGGTCTGCCCTACGGGAGCGAGGCCAACGCCGCCAAGCTGCTGGCGGCGCAGGCCGTCGGCCGCGCTACCGAGCGCGCGATGCAGACCATGGGCGGCATGGGCTACGCGACCGAGTTCCACGTTGAGCGGCTGTGGCGCGATGCGCGGCTGTTCCGCTTCGCACCGGTGTCCGAGGAGATGATCCTGAACTACGTGGCCAACCACGACCTGGGCATGCCGCGCTCGTACTGAGCGCGCCCGTCTCCGAGGAGATCTGCATGGTCAACCTGAGTGCCGCCATCCTGCGTTGGGCGCGCGCCGAGCCCACACGACCATCCCTGTTGTACCGCGACCAGCGTTTGGGCTATGGCGAACTTGCGGCACGCGTGGCCGCCACCGCCGGCAGCCTGCGCGCACGCGGCATCGGCGACGGCGACATCGTCGCGCTGCTGATGAAGAACAGCGCCGGGTTCATCGAGCTGGCGCTGGCTGTGAGCCACCTGGGCGCGGTGCTGCTGCCGATCAACTACCGCCTCGGCGCCGACGAGGTCGAGTACATCGTCGGCCACGCGGGCGTGAAGCTGCTGCTTGCCGATGAAGAACTGCGTGAACTCGCCGGCGGCTTCGGCAACGTGGTATTCGTCGACGAAGCGGCGCAATCCGACAGTCGCCGCCTCGGGCCCGTGGCGGAGCCGGTGTGGGCACCGCAGGTGCGGCGGGCCGAGGACCTGTTCCGGCTGATGTACACCTCGGGCACCACCGACCGGCCCAAGGGTGTGATCCATTCTTACGCCAACTACCACTGGAAGTGCCTGGACCACATCGCGGTACTGGGCCTGCATGGCGGCGAAAGGCTGCTCGTGGTGGGGCCGCTGTACCACGTCGGCGCGTTCGACCTGCCGGGCCTGGCGGTGCTGCAGATGGGCGGCATGCTCGCGGTGCAGCGCGAGTTCGAGCCCGAAGAGACTTTGGCGCTGATCGCGCGCGAACGTCTGACCGCCGGCTGGATGGCGCCGGTGATGCTGAACCGCCTGCTGGCGCTGCCGGATCGCGAGCGCTTCGATGTGAGCAGCTTCCGTTGGCAGATCGGCGGCGGCGAGCGCACGCCCGAAGAACGCATCCGCGAGTTCAGCTCGCTCTTCAAGAGCGGCCGCTACATCGACGGCTACGGTCTGACCGAGAGCTGCTCCGGCGACACGCTGATGGAGGCCGGGCGCGAGATCGAGAAGATCGGCTCGACCGGGCGCGCGCTGCCGCACGTCGAGATCCGCATCTGTGACGACGACGGCCGCCAACTGCCGTCGGGCGAGGCCGGCGAAATCTGCCTGCGCGGCCCCAAGGTCACCGGCGGCTACTGGCGCGACCCCGAGAAGACCGCGGCGAGCTTTCATCCTGGCCAATGGTTTCGCACCGGCGACATCGGCTACCTCGATGGCGAAGGCTTCCTTTTCCTCACCGACCGCAAGAAGGACATGATCATCAGCGGCGGCGAGAACATCGCCTCGAGCGAGGTCGAGCGCGTGCTGTACCAACTGCCGCAGGTGCTCGAGGCGGCGGCGGTCGGCCTGCCCGACGAGCGTTGGGGCGAGCGAGTCGCGGCAGTCGTCGTGCTGCGGCCCGGCACGACGCTCTCGCTCGAAGAGCTGCAGTCGTTCTGCCGCGGCAAGCTCGGCGGCTTCAAGCTACCGAAGGAACTGGTGCTGCGCGAGACCTTGCCGCGCCTGCCGTCGGGCAAGGTGCTCAAGCGCGTGCTGCGTGCCGAACTGACCTGCAAACCCAAGAGATATACAACATGAAGCTCGACTTTTCAGGACAACTCGCGGTCATCACCGGCGGCGCCAGTGGCATCGGCGAAGCCTGCGCGCGCGCGCTGGCCGAAGCCGGTGCCCGTGTCGTCGTGGCTGACCGCAACGAAGCGGCGGCGCGCGCGGTGGCCAAAGCGGTGGGCGGCATCGCGCTGGCGCTCGACGTCGGCGAAGAACAATCAGTCGATGCACTGGTCGCCGCGGTGCAGGCGCAATACGGCGTTCCGAATGTTCTGGTCAACAGCGCCGGCGTACTGCAACGCACGCTCCCGCCTGAGGAACTGAGCCTGCGCGAATGGGATTTCGTCGCCCGCGTCGACCTGCGCGGCACGTATCTCTGCTGCGCGCGCTTCGGTGCCGCGATGGCGCAGCGCGGCAGCGGGGCGATCGTCAACATTGCCTCGGTCGCCGGCATGGGCTCGGGGCCACTGCATTCCTACGGCCCCGCCAAGGCCGGCGTCATCAACCTGACCGAATGCCTCGCGGCGGAGTGGGGCCCCAAGGGCGTGCGCGTCAACGCCGTGTCGCCAGGCTTCACGCACACTCCGGCGCTCGAAAAGGGCATCACGACTCGCACGCTGGAGACCGGCGCGATGACGACGCACGCGGCGCTCGGGCGGTTGATCGAGCCGCGCGAGATTGCGAACGCCGTCGCCTTTCTCGCATCGGAGCGGGCCTCGGCGATCACCGGCGTCAACCTGCCCGTCGATGCCGGCTACCTGGTGGCGACGCCGTGGGCAAGCTACGGGGGTCTGCGCCGGTGAGCCGCGCCGTGCCTTGCGGTTGCAGTGAAAGTAATTGACCGTCTGCCGAACGTTTGTTAGTCTGCTTGGGGCGCATTCCGCGAGAGGAGACAACACATGAAAGACATGAAAACCCCGTTCGCCTTGGCCTTCGCGGCGCTGTTGGCCGCGTGCGGAGGCAGCGACGATCCCGCACCGGTCACCATGGCTTGCGCCGACTTCTCCGGCAAGACCATTGCCGGGGCGGCAGTCAACAGCGCGACCGTGGTCGCGGCCATCGCAACGGCGCCTGAATATTGCCGTGTGCAGGCCACTTTGCCCACCAAGCTGAAGTTCGAGCTGCGCATGCCGAGCAGCGGCTGGAACGGCAAGCTGATGTACGGCGGGGCCGATTCGGTGACGGGTTCGAGCGGCGGGTTCAATGGCTCGATTCCGAAGGTCAATGTCGCCGCGCTCAGCGCCGGGTACGCCAGTGTGGCGAGCGATTCCGGGCATACCGGCAGCAGTGACGTCGATGCCGCTTGGGCGCTGAACGACACCGAGGCGCTGATCAACTTCGCCAGCGAGTCGGTTCCGCGCGTGGCGACCGCGGCACGCGAGTTGGTGCGCCAGCGCTACGGCAGCACGGTGCAGCGCGCCTACTATGAGGGCTGCTCGAACGGCGGACGCGAGGCCCTGATGGCGGCACAGCGCAGCCCCGAAGTGTTCGACGGCATCATTGCCCGCGCGCCTGCCTACAACTTCACTGGCTTGCTGCTGAGCTTCCAGCGCAGCGCCAAGTTGCTGGCGGCGCCGGGCGGCGGGTTCACGCCCGGCAAGGTCGCAACGCTCGCCAACGGCGTGCTGACCGCCTGCGACGTGCTCGACGGCTCGACCGACGGTGTGGTGTCCAATCCGGCCGCCTGCACCTTCAGCCCCGCGGTGCTGGCATGCAGCGGAGCCGACAGCGATGCCTGCCTGACCGCGTCGCAGCTGGCCGTGGTGAATGCGTGGACCAGCGACTTCACGGTCGCGGGCACCACGGTTGCTGCCACCGGTTATCCGCTGACGGGCAACGAGACCGATGCGGCCACTTGGGGCCCCTGGTTCCTCGGCGGCGGCGGGATTCCAAGCTACCAGTACCTGTTCATGATCGGTGGCGTGAACTACATGTTCACGAAGAATCCGATGCAGGACCCGCTGACCTTCGACCCGGCCGCCAACCTCGGCTCGGTGGCGGCTCTGACGTCGCTGACCAATGCCGACGAGCCGAACCTGACACGCTTCAAGGCGCGCGGCGGCAAGCTGATCCTCTGGCACGGCGGGACCGACCCGGCGATCAGCGTCAAGGGCAGCACGAAGTACTACACGAACGCCGTGACTGCGGTGGGCGGGCAGGCTTCGGCCGACGAGTTCATCCGTTACTACCAGGCTCCGGGCGTTGCGCATTGCCTGGGCGGGCCCGGGGCGGACACGGCGGACCTGCTGACGCCGCTGGATGCTTGGGTCAGCAGCGCCACGGCGCCTGGAAACCTGACCGCGAAGAAAGTGAACCCGACCAACGGTGCCACCGTGTTCTCACGGCCGCTGTGCATGCATCCGAAATACCCGCGCTACAACGGCAGCGGCGACGTGAACGCAGCGGCGAGCTACACCTGCACTTGAGCAGGCGCGCCCCGGCCGTGCGAGCGGTCGGGGCTTTTCGACAACGGTGAAGAATGGACTTTCGCGCGATGCGTGTTCCCGGTTGTCTGCATGCGATGCTGCTGCTCGCGACCGTGACGCTGGTGTCGCCGACCGCGTTCGCGCAGAGCTACCCCACGAGGCCGGTTCACATCATCGTGCCGGCCGCGCCGGGCGGCATGTCGGACGTCATCACGCGCACCGTCGGTCAGCGCTTGACCGAGGCGCTGGGCCAGCCGGTTGTGGTCGACAACCGGGTCGGCGCGAATGGCATCATCGGCATGGAAGCGGCGGCACGTGCCGCGCCGGACGGCTACACCCTCGTGCTCGGCTACACCGCGACGATGGCGATCAACCCGGGCCTGTACCCCAAGCTGCCCTACGACCCGGTCAAGGATTTCGCACCGATCGCGTCGACCTTCGCGATGCCGCTGGTGCTGGTGACGCACCCGTCGGTGCCGGCCTCCAACTTTGCCGAACTGGTCGCCCTGGGCAAGGCGCAGCCCGGAAAGTACGCCTACGGCAGTGCCGGCGGCGGGTCGAGCGGGCACATGTCGATGGAGCTGTTCAAGACCACGACAGGCGCCAACTTCACGCATGTGCCCTACAAGGGCAACGCGCCCGCGTTCGCAGACCTTCTCGCGGGGCATGTGCAACTCATGTTCGGCGACGTGCCGAGCGCGCTGCCGCAGGTCAAGGCGGGCAAAGATCCGCGCGCATGCCGTCACGAGCCGGGAGCGCATCGCGCTGATGCCCGACGTGCCAACGGTGCGCGAGCTCGGCCTGCCGGGATACGAGGCCGGCATCGTGTTCGGTTTTCTCGCGCCGGCCGGTACGCCGCGCGACATCGTGCTGCGCCTGAACAAGGAAATCGTCGCCATCGTCAACGAACCCGCGATCAAGGAGCGCTTTGCGGCGCAGTCCGCACAGGCGCAGCCGAGCTCACCCGAAGGCTACGCGGACACGATTGCCGCGGAGCTTTCCAAATGGGGCCGCGTCGTCAAGGCATCGGGCGCCCGAGCCGAATGAACAACAACTCGAATCCGCGAAAGACATCATGAAGCCTTCTTGGCTCGCTGCGTTGACATGGTCGCTGGCCCTCGCCGCGGGGCTTGCACAGGCGCAGGACTACCCGAACAAGCCGGTGCGCGTGGTCGTGCCGCTGTCGCCGGGCGGCAGCACCGACGCGGTGCTGCGCATGCTCGTTCCCAAGCTCGCCGAGGCGCTCGGCCAGGCCGTCGTGATTGAGAACCGGCCGGGCGCCGGCGGCAATCTGGGCGCCGACGTGGTCGCCAAATCCACCCCCGACGGCTACACGCTGTTGGTCGGCACGAGCACGAGCCACGGCGTCAACCCGACGCTATACGGCAAGATGCCCTACGACGCGGTGCGGGACTTCGCTCCGATCACATTGATCGGCCACGTTCCGTTCGTTCTGATGGCGCACCCGAGCCTGGGTGTGCGCTCGGTCCCGGAGCTAGTGCGACTGGCACGCGAGAAGCCGGGGCAACTGTCCTACGCGTCCTCCGGCAACGGCACGTCCTCGCATCTGGCGATGGAGATGCTCAAGACGATGGCCGGTATCAACATCCTGCATGTGCCCTACAAAGGCACGGCGCCAGCGAACCAGGATCTGATGGGCGGGCATGTTTCGTTGCAGTTCGACGGTGTCACAGCGGCGCTGCCGATGCTGCGCTCCGCCAGGGTCGTCGGTCTCGGGGTCACGAGTGCCAAGCGCGTCGGCGCGACACCCGATCTGGCGCCGATCGCCGAAGGCGGCTTTCCCGGCTTCGAGTACACGGCCTGGATCGGCCTGCTGGCGCCCGCCGGGACCCCGAAGCCGGTGGTCGATCGGCTCAACGCCGAGATGGTCAAGATCCTCGCCTCCCCGGACATCCGCCACAAGTTGTCCGAGGCCGGTTTCGAGGTCGCGAGTTCGACGCCGGAAGTTTTCGGTGGCTTCATCCAGAGCGAGATCGTCAAGCTCGGCAAGGTGGTCAAGGCGTCGGGTGCCAGGCTCGACTGAACCACGCCATTTCATCGTTCTATCACAGGAGAAATTCATGCGCATCGGCAGTGTCGAATTCGAGAAGAAGGGCCGCATCGCGGTCATCACGCTGGACGAGCCGACCAAGCTCAACGCCTTGTCGGCCGACATCCGCAAGGGCGTGCTCGAAAGCCTGGCGATGATCGACGCCGACGACGAGATCCGCGTCGGCATCGTCACCGGCCGCGGCGACCGGGCGTTCTGCGCTGGTGCCGACATCAGCGGCTTCCCGGTGACGCCGGAGCAGGTGCGTTCCTTCATCGCGACCGTGCTGCCGTTCCTCGAGTCGCCCGAGCGCTGCCGCAAGCCCTTGATCGCGGCAGTCAACGGCATGGCCTTCGGTGGTGGCTTCGAGCTGGCCATCGCCTGTGACTTCATCATCGCGTCCGACAAGGCCAAGTTCGGCGTGCCCGAGATCCAGCTCGGCCTGTTGCCCGGCTTTGCGGTGGTGCGCTTGCACGACATCGTCGGCCGCCCGAAGGCCAAGGAGCTGAGCATGCTCGGCGAGCCCATCGACGCCGCCGAAGCGGCGCGGCTGGGCATCGCGCTGCGTGTCGTGCCGCACGACAAACTGCTCGACGAGGCGATGGCCTTTGCCGAGAAGATCGCCGCCAAGCCGCGCATGGCGGTCGAGATGGCCAAGTCGTTCTACAACCGCGGCCTGGGCGGCGACGAGATGCGCTACGCCGTCGACGCTTTCCCGTTCCTGTTCCTGACCGACGACGTGAAGGAAGGTGTGGCCGCCTTCCGCGCCAAGCGCAAGCCCGAGTTCAAGTGATGGCCCGCCCGGTCCTTCACAACGCGTTCTGCGACTCGCTCGGCATCGAGTACCCGATCTTCCTCGCCGGCATGGGCGTGGGCGGGCGGGCCACGCCGCCGAAGCTGGTGGCGGCGGTGTCGCAGGCAGGGGGCTGCGGCGTGCTGGGCTGCTCGGGCTTGTCGCCCGAAGAAACGCGGCGGCGTATCCGCGAGGTGCGTTCGCTGACCGACCGGCCGTTCGGCGTCGACCTGCTGCTGCCGGCGCGCATCGCCGACGCGCCCGACACGCGCAGCGGCGTGCGCGACGAAATCCGCCGCCGCTACCCCGAGCACGCGGCCTTCGTGCAGACGCTGATCCAGCGTTACGGGCTGCCGCCGGTGCAACCGGCCGATGAAACGGTGGTCAACATCGAATACGCCAAGTCGGTGCTCGACGTGGTGTTCGAGGAGCGCGTGCCGATCTTTGCCGCGGGCCTGGGCGACCCCGACTTCCTGCTGCCGCGCGCGCGCGCCCAGGGCATGAAGCTGATCGGCCTGTCGGGCTCGGTGCGCAATGCGGTGAGGCAACGCAAGTCGGGCGTCGACGCGATCGTCGCGCAGGGCACCGAGGCCGGCGGCCACACCGGCACCGTGGCTTCGCTGCCCTTGATCCCGCAGGTCGTCGATGCCGTGAACCCGACGCCGGTGATCGCCGCCGGCGGCATTGGCGACGGCCGCGGCATCGTCGCCGCGCTGGTGCTCGGCGCGCAGGCCGCATGGCTCGGCACGGCGTTCCTGGTGGCCGACGAGTGCGAGCTGTTCGATGCCTGCAAGGACCAGATCGTGGCTTCGGACTCCGAGGCCTTCCGCATCAGCAAGGTCTGGACCGGCAAGACCGTACGTGCCTTCCACAGCGAAATCTCGCAGGCCTGGGCCGAGTCCGGATTGCCGACGCTGGAGACGCCCTACCAGCGCATCCTGATGGAGGACTTTCTGTCCGCCGCGCTGGCCGCCGGCCGGCACGACCTGTTCTACAACATCGCCGGCCAGGTGGGCGGCATGCTCAAGGCGCGGCGCCCGGCGAGCGACATCATGACCGATCTGGTCGGCGGTGCGGTCGATGAAATTCGCCGTCTGCAGCGCGATGTGCGCATCAGTCTTGCTTCGTAGTTGAAAGGAACCCATGGGAAACAAAGCCATCATCAGCGGGGTGCACGATACGCAGGTCGGCGCGCTGCCCGACAGCACCTGCATGTCATTGCACACCGAGGCCAGCCTGGGTGCGCTGGCCGACGCCGGGTTGAAGGTGTCCGACATCGATGGGCTGCTCACCGCCTACTCGTTCGCGTCGCCGCAGCTGATGCTCGGCGGCGTCCTTGGTGAATACATCGGTTTGCGCCCGAAGGTCAACGCGTCGATCGCCATGGGCGGCATGACCGGCGGCCTGCTGGTGCGCCACGCCGCCTCGCTGGTGCAGGCCGGCATCTGCCGCCACGTTCTGTGTGTCACCGGCGACAACCGCCTGACCGGCTTGGGCGACAGGGTGCAGGCGGCGCTCGCCGATGTGGGCCACCCGCAGTACGAGCAACCCTACGGCATGAGCGTGCCGGCGGCGTTCGCGATGGCGGCGCAGGTCTACTTCCACGAGGGCTGGCTGAACGGCGACCACCTCGCGGCGGTCGCGGTGAACCAGCGCACGAATGCAGCGCTGCATCCGCAGTCGCACATGAAGAAGCCGATCACGATGGACGACGTGCGCAAGTCCAAGGTGATCGCATCGCCGTTGCGCATGCTCGATTGCTGCCTGGTGTCGGACGGCGGCGCGGCGGTCGTGGTCAGTGCGGCAGAGACCGGGCGAGACCGGCCCAAGCGCGCCGTCGAACTGCTCGGCATCGGCGAAGGCCACACCCACGAGCACATCTTCGCGGCGCCGTCGCTGGTTGATTTTGGTTGCAAGGAGTCGGCCGCCGACGCGCTCGCACAGGCCGGGCTGAAGCACCAGGACGTCGACTGCGCGCACATCTACGACTGCTTCACCAGCACGCTGCTGATCACGCTGGAATCGATGGGCTTTTACGGCCGTGGCGAGGCCGGCCCGGCCGCGCTGGCGGGCGAGTTCGCGATCGGCGGGCGCTTTCCGGTCAACACCAACGGCGGGCTGCTGTCTTACGGCTCGTCGGGGGCGGCCGGCGGCATGTTCCATGTCGTCGAGGCCGTGCGCCAGCTGCGCGGCGAATGCGGTGCGCGCCAGGTCAAGGACGCAGAGGTGGCGCTGGCGCACACGCTGGGCGGCATCTTCTCCGGTCACTGCTCGATCATCATGGGGAGAACCTGAACATGGCAGAAGTGCAATCCAAGCCCATGCCCGTGCCGGACGCCTACAGCCGTCGGTACTGGGAGGGCGCCAACGAAGGCGAATTCCGTTTCCAGCGCTGCCGCGCCTGCAGCAAGGCGCAGTTCTATTCGCGCTCGGCCTGTGTGCATTGCCACGGCACCGACCTCGAATGGCAGGTGGCGGCCGGCACGGGCCGGGTGGCGAGCTTCTCGGTGATCCACCGCGCGCCGCTGGCCGCCTTTGCGGCCGACACGCCGTACGTGCTGGCGCTGGTCGACATGGACGAAGGGTTCCGCTTCATGTGCAACGTCCTGAACTGCGACCCGGCGACGGTGCGCGTGGGAATGCGGGTGCGCGTGTGCTTCGAGACGCGGCCCGGCAGCGAACAGAAGATCCCCCAAGTGGAGCCGGCAACCCCATGAGCGAGCAAGCGATGTTCAACTATGACCACTACGAGCCCGGCAAGGACTACGGCTCGCGCGACTTCAGCGTCGACGAATCGACGGTGGCGAAATGGCGCAGCGTCTATCCCGGCGACGACGACCCCGGCGTCATGCCCGGTGGCATGCTTGCGATGATCGTCATCGACGCGGTGCTGACCTTGAATGCACCGCGCCCGCCGGGTGGCGTGCACGGCGGGCAGACCTTCGACGTCGCGCGCATGCCCCGGGTCGGTGACACGCTGCGCACGCAGGTCTGGTGTCTCGACAAGGAGATCAAGAAGGAACGCAAGTGGGTCCGCATCCGCAGCGAAACACGCTCGGTCGGCTCGGGTGAACTGCTGTTCACCGGCATCATGACCACGCTGGTCGCGCAGTGAGGAGCCGCCAGTGAACAAGCAGCTGAAAACATCCACCAAGCACGTCGACTTCGACACCATCATGGCCTACGCCGCGGTGACGAACGACTACAACCCGATCCACGTCGACAAGGCCTTCGCCGCCACAAGCCCGATGGGCGGGATCATCGCCCACGGCACGATGTCGGTGGCGCTGATCTGGCAGGCGCTGAAGAACACGCTGGGCATCGAGGCGCTGAACCGGGTGCACCTGGAGATCCGCTTCGTGCAGCCGGTGCGAATCGACGACGACGTGACCGGCGGCGGCGAATTGCGCGACGGCACGCAGCCCCCTGTGTACGACGTCTGGGTTCGCAACGCCAAGGGGCAAGAGGTGATCAAGGGCACCGCGACCGTCAAACCTGAAAAGGGAAATCCATGAGCCTGAAGGGCAAGGCCTACATCGCGGGTGCGTTCGAGCACCCGATCCGGCGCGCCGACGACAAGTCGGTGGCGCAACTCCATGCCGAGGTCGCGCGCGGCGCGCTCGCCGACGCCGGCCTGACCATGCGCGATGTCGACGGCTACTTCTGCGCCGGCGACGCGCCGGGTCTGGGCGCGCTGAGCATGGTCGACTACATGGGCATGACGCTCAAGCACGTGGACACCACCGAGACCGGCGGATCGTCGTACGTGGTCCATGTGGCGCACGCCGCGGCGGCGATCGCGGCCGGCCGCTGCAACGTGGCGCTGATCACGCTGGCCGGGCGGCCCAAGGCCGAGGGCATGGCGACCGGCACCGCCCCGCGCAACTACGGCCCTGCGCCCGACGTGCCGTTCGAGCTGCCCTATGCGCCGACCACGGTCAACATGTACGCGATGGCCGCGATGCGCCACATGCATGAGCACGGCACGACCAGCGAGCAGCTCGCATGGATCCGCGTGGCCGCGTCGCACCACGCCCAGCACAACCCGCACGCGATGGTGCGCGACGTGGTGACGGTCCAGGACGTGGTCGGCTCGCCGATGATCTCTGACCCGCTGCACCGGCTCGACTGCTGCGTCATCAGCGACGGCGGCGGCGCGCTCGTGGTGGTGCGGCCGGAGATCGCACGCCAATTGAAGCGTCCGCTGGTCAAGGTGATCGGCACCGGCGAATTCATGCGCGCGCAGATCGGCGGCAAGGTCGACCTGCTGACGACCGGCGCGGCCTGGACCGGCGCGGCGGCCTTCGCCGAGGCTGGCGTCAAACCCGCGGACATTCAGTACGCGTCCATCTACGACAGCTTCACGATCACCGTGCTGCTGACACTGGAGGATCTCGGCTTCTGCAAGAAGGGCGAGGGCGGCCGGTTCGTGGCCGACGGCAACCTGATCTCCGGCACCGGCAAGCTGCCTTTCAACACCGACGGCGGCGGCCTGTGCAACAACCACCCGGGCAACCGCGGCGGCATGACCAAGGTGATCGAGGCCGTGCGGCAGCTGCGCGGCGAGGCGCATCCGAAGGTGCAGGTTTCGAACTGTGGGCTCGCGCTGGCGCACGGCACCGGCGGTTCGCTGGGCACGCGCCACGGCAGTGGCACCCTCATCATGGAACGGGAGTGAGCAGCATGATCGTCAAACAAAGAACACTGGTCGCACCCACGGTCTATCCGGAAACCAAGCCGTTCTGGGACGCCGCCACCGAGGGGCGGCTGCTGGTCAAGCAGTGCGATGACTGCGGCGAGCACCACCACTACCCGCGCGCCGCTTGCCCTTTCTGCGGCAGCGAACGCACCCAGTGGCGCGAGGCCAGCGGCCGAGGCACGATCTACAGCTTCAGCGTGATGCGGCGCGCCGAAGTGCCCTACGTCATCGCTTACGTGACACTGGAAGAGGGCCCGACGATGATGAGCAACATTGTCGAGGCCGATGCCGACGCGATCCGCATCGGGCAGAAGGTGACCGTGAAATTCAACCCGAGCGACGGTGGGCCGCCGCTGCCGGTGTTCGCGCCGGCCTGAGGCGCCGCCGGTTCAGGCGGCGCGCCGGACCAGCGCGTCGCGCGCGAACTGCGCGATGCGCTCGATCGCGCGCTGCCCTTCGTCCAGGATGGGGGCGTACCAGTGCCAGACGTGAACCATGCGCGGCCAGACCTCAAGCGTGGTGTGCACGCCGGCCTGACTGGCGGCGATCGCGAGCTGGCGTGCGTCGTCGACCAGCGCCTCGTCCGTGGCCACCTGGATCAACAGCGGCGGCAGGCCGCGCAGATCCGCGAACAGTGGCGAGGCAGCTGGCGTGCGCAGGCTGCGCCGACCCAGGTAGGCGCGCGCCATCGCGCGCAGCACGGCGTGGTCGATCAGCGGGTCATACGAAGGCCGTTGCGGATCGCACGACGGCAGGCTGCAGCTCAAATCGGTCCACGGCGACAGGCACACGCCCGCGGCCGGCAAGGGCAGGCCGGCATCGCGCAGCGCGACCAGCGTCGTCGCCACCAGGCCGCCGCCGGCCGAATCGCCAGCGATCACGATGCGCCGCGGCTCAACCCCTTGTGCGTCGATCAGCCAGCGGTAGGCCGCGACCGCATCGTCCAGTGCCGCAGGGAAGGGGTGCTCTGGTGCGAGCCGGTAGTCGAGCACGAATGCCCGCATGCGCCCTGCAGTGGCGATCGCGGCGGCCAGGTGACGGTGCGAGCGTGGCGACCCGATGACGTATCCGCCGCCGTGCAGGTACAGGATGACTTCATCTTCGGCGCCGACCGGGCGCAGCCATTCGCCGCGAACCGACGGTCGGTCGACGATCTCGAGTGCGACCTCGGGACCGAGCGGAAAGGCGTGCTGTGCGCGTTCGTACTGTGCACGCAACTGCGCCAGCGTGAGCGAGGTCTGCGGTGGCAGCCTGGTCAAGCGCTCGAGCAGCCGCTCAATCGTTCGTCCGCTCTCCGCCGGGTGAGGCGCAGCTTCGGTCGGCATGGGCGCAGAAGCGGTCAGGCCAGCCAGCGCTTGCGGCGCCGGTAGTGCTTGATGTCGTGAAAGTCGCGCCCTTCGGCGCCGCCGAGATAGGCGTCTCGGATGTCCGGGTTGTTTTTCATCACCTCGGCCTTGTCGTGCATCACGACGCGGCCGTTCTCGATCAGGTAGCCATGCGACACCACGTCGAGCGCGGCAATCGCGTTCTGTTCCACCAGCAGGATGGACATGCCCTCGTCGCGGTTGATGCGGCGGATGATGTCGAAGATCTCGACGACGATCACCGGGGCCAGGCCGAGGCTGGGTTCGTCGAGCATCAATAGCTTGGGCTGTGTCATCAGCGCGCGCGCGATCGCCAGCATCTGCTGTTCGCCTCCCGACAGGTATCCCGACTTGGCCGTGCGTCGCTGGTGCAGGCGCGGAAAGTATCCGTAGACCTTGTCCATGTTGCGGGCCATGTCGGCGCGGCTTCCGTGCACTGCCGAGGCGGCGATCAGATTCTCGTCCGCGGTGAGGTGCTCGAAGACGCGGCGGCCTTCGAGCACCTGCGCGATCCCGAGCTTGACACGCTCCTGCGGCGCGAACTTTGCCAGATCCTGGTCACGGAACTTGACGCTGCCGCGCGTCACTTCGCCACGCTCGGCTTTGAGCAGGCCACTGACGGCCTTCAATGTGGTGCTCTTGCCGGCACCGTTGGCACCGAGAAGGGCGACCATGCCGCCCTCGGGCACTTCGATGGAAACACCCTTGACCGCCAGGAAGACGTGGTCGTAGATGACTTCGATGTTGTTCAGGGTCAGTGCGTTCACGATCTACTTGCCTGCTTTCGCGTAATCGGCCGAATGCTGCTTCACGGTGCTCCAGACCAGATCGATGTAGTCGGCGAACCAGTCGGTCTGCGGCACCCATTTCGTGCCATCCCACATGTCGATGCGGGTCTTGCCGCCGCCGCCGTGGTCCTTTGCGGTGATCGTCAGCGGGGGCATCAGGCCGTTGGCGTCGTAGTTGCGCAGGCTTTCCATGCCCTTGCGGACCTTGTCCGCGGTCAAGGGGCCGGGGTCGTTCTTCAACGCGATCTCCACGCCCTGGAAGACGGTGGACCAGATGGCCAGCGACACGTTGTAGTAGGTGTCGGACAGGAACTTGCGGTCGCCGCCGCCCTTGCCCTTGTCGTACAGTTCCTTGGTGATTTCGCGCAGCAGCGGGGTGTCGGTGCCGCCGCCGACCACGACGGAGGATCGCTTCGCGCCCTTGGCCGCTTCTGCGCCGAGGTTGGCGATGTCGGTTTCGTTGAGCCAGTTGACGGTGATGAACTTCTCGTTCGGGATGCCGCTGCGTTTCATCTCCTTGAGGACGACGACATTCATCGGCCCCACGCCCCAGTGCACGATCCAGTCCGGCTGGTAGCGCCGAATCTGGCTCATGGCCGAGCTTACGTCGTTGCCCGGCAACGGGTAGGGGAACATCTGGAGTTCGAAGCCCTCGCGCTTCTGCAGCTCCTGCAGGATCGGAATCGGCTCTTGTCCGAACGGGTAGTCGGCGTAGAGGAAGGCGATCTTCGTGCTCTTGATGTTCGTGCCGGCCTGCCGCTTGATGTAGCTGATCATGTTTGCGGCCTGACCCCAATAGGTCGGGCCAAGCGGGAAGACCGACTTGAAGACCTCGCCATCGACCGCGTCGGCGCGACCATGCAAGGCCTGGAGCTGGATATTGCCGTCCTGCATGACGCGGGGCAGCAGCGCGCGCGCAACCGGGGTCGAGAAGAAGTCGAACACGACCACGCCGTCTCGCTTCAGGCGCTCGTAGCATTCCACTCCGCGCTGCGGCTCGTTGCCGTGATCGTTGAGCAGCATTTCGATCGGTCGGCCGCTGATGCCGCCCTTCGCGTTGATCAGCGCGGCCAGGTCGCGCGAGGCCTGCGCGATCTGCGGCGAGATGAAGGAGTAGACCTTGGTCAGGTCGTAGCACTGGCCGAACTTGATTGGCTCCGCCGCACCCGCCGCGTGCGAGGCGGCTAGCACGAGAAGCCCTGAAATGGCGGTCCGCAGTATGTTTCGCATGTCTGTTCCTCCGAAGGTCGCTGTGATCGGTGTGGTTATTTGCCGGACTTCAGGAAGTCGGCCGAATTGGCCTTGACGAGGGTGTCGACCAAGCCCGTGTAGTCGGCAAACCAATCGGTCTGCGGCACCCACTTCGTACCGTCCCACATGTCGATGCGGGTCTTGCCGCCACCGCCGTGGTCCTTGGCTGTGACGGTGATCGGTGCCATGAAGCCCTTGGCGTCGAAGTTCTTGATGCTCTGCATGCCCAGGCGGATCTTGTCGGCCGTCAACGGCCAGCCCTGATTCTTGATGGCGAGCCGCACACCTTCGAACGCCGACGAGTAGACCGCAAGGCCGGTGTTGTAGTAGGAGTCGGCCACCATCTTGCGATCGCCATTGCCCTTGCCCTTGTCGTAGAGTTCGCTGAGGATCGACTTCACCAACGGATGCTCGGCGCCGCCAACGACGACCGTCGAGCGCTTCAGCCCTTTCGCCGCCGCGGCGCCGAAATTGTTGATGTCCACCTCGTTGATCCAGTTGACGGTGACCATCTTCTCGATCGGTATCCCGTTGCGCTGCATCTCGCGGAAGCTGATTGGGTTCAGCGGGGAGAACGACCAGGTGATCACCCAGTCGGGCTGAAACCGCCGCATCTGAGTGAAAGCGGCGCTCTGGTCGGTGCCCGGCACCGGGATCGGGAAGGTCTGGTACTCGAAGCGTTCGAGCCGCTTGAGCGCTTCGAACACCGGCGTCGGCTCACGGCCGAAAGGCGTGTCGAGGTACAGGAACGCGACCTTCTTGCCTTTCAGGTCGCCGTTCGACTGCTTCTTGATGTAGCTGATGATGTTGGCGGCTTGGCCCCAATAGGTCGGTGCCAGCGGGAACACGTTCTTGAAGACCTCGCCGTCCACTGCGTCGCCGCGACCGACCAGCGGCTGCAGGAGGATGTTGTTGTCTTGCGTAATCCGCGGCAGCACTGCCCGCGAAACTGGTGTGGAGAAGAAGTCAAATACCATCACGCCCTGGGTCTTGAGCCGTTCGTAGCAGTCGATCCCGCGCTGCGGCTCATTGCCGTGGTCCTGCACGATGATCTCGATCGGGTGTCCTTCAATGCCCCCCTTCGCGTTCAGGACATCGGCGTAGTCCTTGACCGCCTGCGCGAGCTGTGGAACGGCCGCGACGTAGATCTTCGTCAGGTCGTAGCACAGGCCGAACTTGATCGGGTCTGCCGCCAGCGCCGTTTGGCCGAAGGCCGTTACGGCAATCGCACCGATCACGCACTTGAGTTGCTTGAGACGCATGGCATTGGCTTTCGTTGACAGTTGCAGGGCAGGTTTGCGAGAAAGGGGTGGGTGAAGGTCGGGGTCCGGGCGCCGAAGCGCTCGAACCCCTTGGCACTTACTGGCCGGCTTTGGAGAACTCGGCCGAAGACTTCTTCACGGTCGACCACACGAGGTCCGAGTAGTCGGACGACCACTGGGTCTGCGCCACCCACTTCGTGCCGTCCCACAGGTCGATGCGGGTCTTGCCGCCACCGCCATGGTCCTTGGCGGTGATGGTCAGGGGCGGAACCAGGCCATCGGCGTCGAAGTTCTTGATGCTTTCCATGCCCTTGCGCATCTTCTCCGGTGTCAGCGGCCACTTGTCGGCCTTGATGGCGAGGCGCGCGGCCTCGAACACCGGGGCGTAAATCGACAGGCCGACGTTGTAGTAGGTGTCACCCAGGAACTTGCGGTCGCCATTGCCCTTGCCCTTGTCGTACAGCTCCTTGGTGATCTGCTGCATCAGCGGATGTGCCGTGCCGCTGACGACGACCGAGGACTTTCGCAGGCCCTTGGCGGCGTCGGCGCCGATGTTGGCGAGATCGACTTCGTTGAACCAGTTGACGGTGACCATCTTGTCGAGCGAGATGCCGTTGCGCTTGGCTTCCTTGGCGGCCACCACGTGCATGGCCGAGAACGCCCAGTGAATTACCAGGTCGGGCTGGAAGCGGCGCAGCTGCGACCAGGCGGCCGACTGGTCACTGCCGGGCAGCGGGTACGGGAACAGCTGGAGGTCGAAGCCTTCCCGCTTCTGCAGTTCCTGCAGCACGGGAATCGGTTCCTGGCCGAACGGATAGTCGATGTAAAGGAAGGCGATCTTCTTGCCCTTCAGACTGTCGCCCGATTGCTTCTTGTAGGCGCCCACGATGTTGGCGGCCTGGCCCCAATAGGTCGGGCCGAGGGTGAATATCCACTTGAACACGTCGCCGTCGACGGCGTCGCCGCGACCGGCCAATGCCTGGACCATGACGGTGCCGTCCTTCATCGCGCGCGGCAGCACGGCGCGCGAAACAGGGGTGGACAGGAAGTCGACCGTGATCGCCCCCATCTGCTTGACCTTCTCGTAGCACTCGATGCCACGCTGCGGCTCGTTGCCGTGATCCTGGACGATGATCTCGATCGGATGGCCCTCGATGCCACCCTTGGCGTTGAGCACTTCCGCGTAATCACGCACCGACTGCGCGATCTGCGGCGTGATGAAGGTGTAGGCCTTGGTGAGGTCGTAGCACAGTGCGAACTTGATCGGTTCCGCCGAGATGGCGGGTTGCTGCGATGCGAGCAGCAACGACGCCGCACTCAGCAGCAGTTTCAGCGGTTTGAACATGGAACGTTCTCCTTGCATTGATGGACATGGAAAAAGGGGGGCGGGGCTGAAATCGCGTCCGGTGAGGACGCGTCGACACTACTTTCTCTCATAGCCGAAGGGCCAGTAGATCAAGTAGTTGCGAACGTTCGAGTAGATCTTGGCCAAGCCAAGGGGTTCAAACAACAGGAAGCCGATGATCAGCACGCCGTACAGCAGGCTGGGAATGTGCGCCAGCAGTTCGATGCCGATCTTCAATTGCATCGCATTGGCCGCGGCGAAGATGAGGTTGGCGACAATGCCTGGCAGCAACAGGATGAAGGCCACCCCGAAGTAGCAGCCGATCACGCTGCCGAGGCCGCCGACGATCACCATGGCCAGCACCTGGATCGAGACGTTGACCGTGAATTGCTCCGGCGTCACCGCGTGATAGAAGGTAAAGATCAGAATCGCGCCGCTCACGCCGCCGATGAAGGACGACATCGCGAATGCCGTCAGCTTGTAGTAGAAGCTGTTGACGCCGATCACCGCCGCGGCGAAATCTTTCTCGCGCACCGCGACCAGCGCGCGGCCGAGGCCGGTGCGGCGCAGGTTCAGCATGAACAGCGTCACGAGCGCACACCAGAACAGCGCGACGTAGTATTGGCCCGCGTCGGACACCACCTGCATGCCCAGCAGCCGCATGGGCGGCGCCTGAATCGTGGCCTGGGTGCCGCCGCTGACCGCCGGCACCTTGTTGATCACCCAGTCCAGCACGAACTGCAAGGCCAGCGTGCTCAGCGCGAGGTACAGGCCGCGCACGCGCAGCGCGGTGATGGCGAACGCGCAACCGATGACGGTGGCCACGACGCCGGCCAGTACCAGGGCGATCTCGAACGGGATGCCGCCGCGTGTGGCATGCACCGCGGTGTAGGCGCCGATTCCCATCACGGCCGCGTAGCCGAAGTGGAACTGGCCGGCCCAGCCCAGGATGAGGTTGAGCCCGAGCGCGGCCCCGGTCCAGATCAGCCAGGGCAGCACGTAGCTCTTCAGGTACAGCGAGCTGATCACGAACGGCGCAACGAGGCCGACAACGAGCAGCACGCCGATCTGCCAGCGGTCGAAGGGAATCGGGAACAGCCTTTGGGCAGCCCGATACGTGGTGTGGTGGGTACCAGCCTGACGGTAAAACATGGAATTCAGATCCTTTGGATGTCTTCGCGGCCGAACAGGCCGTGGGGCCGGATCAGGATGGTGAGAATCAGCGTTGCTGCGACGACCAGTTCACGGCTTCCGCCGCCCACCAACCGGTCGAGGTAGCCCGACGCAATGCCTTGGAATGTGCCCATCAGCACACCGGCCACGACGGCACCGCCGATGCTGTCCAGCCCGCCGAGAACGGCCACCGCAATGCCCATCAGCAGCAACTGCGACAGCGACTGGTCGACGCCCTGGATCGAGCCCCACAGCACGCCGGCGAACGTGGTCACGACGGACGACATCGCCCATGACAGGGCCACCCCCCGTTCGACCGAGATGCCAACCGACCACGAGGCCGTGTAGTCGTCAGAAATCGCCCGCAGAACGATGCCCATGCGGGTGCGGAAGAACAAGACGAAGAAGCCGAACAGCAGCAGCGCGACGATGCCGCCCGCGAGGTAGGAGCGATTCACCAGCACATCGCCAAGGAACAGCGGATCGGACGTGATGCCCAGCGGAATGACGCGATTGGTGCCACCCCAGGCGACCAGCGCCGCCGCCCGGACGAAGATGTCGATCGCCAGCGTCATCATCAGGATCATCATCAGCGGGCGGCCGGCGAGGCGGCGCAGCGCGACCCGCTCGATTCCCATGCCGATGATGAACATGATGACCATCGCGACCGGCAGCACGACCCAGAACGGCATGTGCAGGACGTCGAGCACCGCCATGGTCACGTAGGCACCGAGCATCGCGAGTGCGCCTTGCGCGAGGTTGGGCACCGACGACGACTTGTAGATCAGGACGATCCCGAGCGCGACGAGCGAATACATCAGGCCCGACAGGGCTCCGTTGATCGCCAGTTCGGCGAATAGTGCGAAATCCATGTCAGACGTTCTCCACCGAAAGCTGACGTTCGATCACGCCGGTTTCGCCAGTGTCATAGGTGATCTGTGCCTTCATCACCACCGAGTCGGCGTTCGAGTACAGCGCGTCCATCACGACGAGGTAGCGTTCCTCGATCACGTTGCGACGCAATTTGCGGGTGCGGGTGATCTCGCCGTCATCGGGATCGAACTCCTTGTGCAGGTTGGCGAAGCGCCTGATCTGAAGCGGCTCGGGCAGCACGCGGTTGACGCGCCGGATCTCCTCGACAACGAGCTTGCGCACCTCGGGCTTTTGCGAGAGATCGGCGTACGAGATGTAGGCAATGCCGCGCACCTCGGCCCAGTGGCCGACCGCTTCGCTGTCGATGCAGACGATCGCGGTGAGCGCGTCGCGCCCCGCGCCGATTACCGCGACATCACGCACGTACGGGCTGAACTTGATCCGGTTCTCGATGTAGTTCGGGATGTAGCGCTCGCCCTTCGATGTGTACACGACCTCGGCCAGCCGGCCGAGCACCACCAAGTGACCATTGGGTTCGATGTAGCCCGCATCGCCGGTGTGCAGCCAGCCGTCGATCAGCGTCTTGGCGCTCGATTCGGGGTTGTTGAAATAGCCGCTGAAGATGCTGCCGGAGCGCACCAGGATCTCGCCGTCGTCGGCGATCTTGGTCTCGACGCCGGGCAGCGGCCGACCCACGGTGTGCAGCTGCACCTCGTCGAACGCTTGGACGGCATTGAACGCGCTGCTTTCGGTCTGGCCGTACAACTGGCGCAGGTTGATGCCGAGGGCCCGGTAGAAAAGGAAGGTGTCCTCGCCCATCGCTTCGCCGCCGGTGAGCGCCGTGCTCATGCGGTTCAGTCCGAACTGGTCCTTGAGCGGGCCGTACAGAACGATCTCGCCGATGCGTGTCATCAACCGCTGCATCGCGCTCGGCGTCTTGCGGTCGAGCCGCAGGCGCTGGACCGTCACGCCGAGGTCGATGAAATAGTCAAACACGCGTTTCTTGAGCGGCGTGGAGTCGGCCATGCGCACCCGGATCGTCGTCAGCAGGTTGTCCCAGCTGCGCGGCGCCGCCAGATACACCGTCGGCGCGATCTCGCGCAGGTTGTGCAGCACCGTTTCCTGGCGCTCGGGGATGTTGATCGTGAAGCGCAGCCCGATGCCTGCCGCCATGGTCACGGCGAAGTCGCCGATCCAGGCCATCGGCAGGTAGGCGAGGATCACTTCGTCGAAACGGAACACCTTGCCGCGGTAGGCGTTGCCCACGCCGGACAGCAGGTTGCGGTGCTGCAGCACCACACCCTTGGGCTTGCCCGTGGTGCCGGAGGAGTGCACGAAGACGGCCGGGCCCTCGGGCACGGCCCGCGCGACCAGCGATTCGCGCAGCGCCGGTTCGGCCTGGAGGCGGCGTGCGCCGGCCGCGCGCAGCTCGTCCCAGGACACCAGGCCTTCGGCCTTGTAGCCACCCATGCCACGCGAGTCGTCGTAGATGATGTGTTTCAGCGACGGTGCGTTGCTGCGCAGCTCGAGCAGCTTGTCGACCTGTTCCTGGTCTTCGGCCAACGCGAACCGTGCCTGTGCCTCGCTGGCAAAGTGCTCCACTTCGTCTGGGTTCGCGTCCGGATACACCGGCATCGCGTAGCCCTTCAGCGCGGAGGCGGCGAGCATGCCCAGATACAAGCGGACGCGGTTGTCGCCCAGGACAAGCATCGCGTCGCGCTCGACAAAGCCCCGCTCCTCCAGGCCCGCAGCGATCTCGAGGACCTCCTCGAGCATCTGCGACCAAGTGAATTCCTGCCAGATGCCGAGTGCCTTCTCACGCATGGCCACACGGTCCGGGTGCGCCCGCGCGTTGAGGGCCAGCAGCCGCGGCAGCGTCGTGTGTTCGCTGAGGTCCCACTGCGAGGCAGAACCCGCCACGAGCGTCGTTTGGTCACGCTGCATGCTTGTTCGCCTTCCCCAGGTAGGCTTCGATGACGCGCGGATTGGCGACCACGTCCCGTGGCAGCCCGGTGCCGATGATCTCGCCGTAGTTCAGGGCCATGATGCGGTCGCAGATGCCGAGCACGACGTCCATGTGGTGCTCGATCAGCAGCACCGTGATGCCGCGTTCGTCGCGCGCGTCGAGAACGAAGCGGGCCATGTACTCCTTTTCTTCCTGGTTCATGCCGGCCATCGGCTCGTCAAGAATCAGGAAGCTCGGCTCGGCCACCAGAGCGCGTGCCAGCTCGACGCGCTTCTTCAGGCCGATCGGCAGCGTTTCCACCATGTCTTCGCGGACGCTCTGCAGCTGCAGGAACTCGATGATCTCTTCGACCATGCGGCGGTGGGCGATTTCCTCGGGCTGGGCCAGCCACGGGTAAAAAACTGTCTTCAGCACGCCGGGATTGAGGTGAACGTGGCGGCCAAGCAGGATGTTGTCGAGCACGCTCATGCCGTTGAAGAGCGCCAGGTTCTGGAAGGTGCGGGCGACGCGCCGGCGGGCCACGTTGTGCGGCTTCATTCCGGTGATGTCGGTGCCGTCGAGCAGGATGCGGCCCTTCTGCGGTGGGTAAAAGCCCGTGATGGCGTTGACCAGCGTGGTCTTGCCGCTGCCATTCGGACCCACCAGACCGAAAATCTCGCCGCGATCGATGCGCAGGTCGACGCCGGTCACGGCCACCAAGCCGCCAAAACGGCGTTCGAGCCCTTGACATTCGAGCACCGGTACGGCCGCGGCGACGCCGTCGGCGGCCATCATGGAGACACCCCTTCATTGGGCATTACCTGCCTAATGTTAGGCGAATTCCTTGGGCGAGTGGGCATTCGGGTAGTCTCCATGCTCCTGATCAAGGAGCAGATTTGATAATTTTCTACAGGACGACGGGGTCTGAGCGGAATGCTTTTACACTCCGAAGACAATACGCGTTTCTAACAAGCGTTCGACAGAGTGTCAATGAGCGCATGCCCCACTGGTTCGCGATCGTAGGCTCACTAGACTGAATCGCAGTCAGCGCAATCCCTGAGCGCTGATGCCCATGGAGCGCCTAGGCAGCGCGACCTGCACGCTGAGCATCGCGGCGAGCGCGCTCGACGTTGCGCTGGCCTAAACCCAGGAGCGCCAGCAGTTCGGCAAGCCGCCGGTCGACTTCCAGGCGGTGCAGTTGCGGCTGGCCGAGATGAAGATCGACGTCGAGGCGGCCCGCCTGCTGACCCACCGCGCCGCGCAGGGTGCCGACGAGGGGCTGCCGTCGCTGCTCGACACCAGCGTCGCCATGTGCTTCGCCAACGAGGCGGTGCGCCGTGTGGTCGCGAACGGCGCGCAGGTGATGGGGCGTCAACATCACCGGCGAGCTGATCGGCCGCCGGTTTTCGCGGCGCTGAGACGAATCCAAGGAGTACAGAGATGCGTGCAGACCGTGATTTCGGCTTCACCGACGAGCAGCTGATGCTGCGCGACGCAGTGCGCCAGTTCGTGCGCAAGGAAATGCCCGATTCCTACGCGCGCCAGTGCGACCGCGAGAAGATCGCGCCGCTGGCGGTGTTCGACAAGATGGCCACACTGGGCTGGCTGGGCGTGGCGATCCCCGAGGAGTACGGCGGCTCGGGCCTGGGTTTCGTCGAACTCGGCATCATCCAGGAAGAGCTCTCGTACGGCCTGCTGGAACTCGCGGTGCTGTTCTATCGCGCCACCGTGCACGGTGCGCATTCGCTGCTGACCTACGGCAGCGAGGCGCAGCGCAAGAAATACCTGCCGCTGATCGCGGCCGGCAAGTTCAAGTCGTCGATGAGCCTGACCGAGCCGAACGCGGGTTCCGACGCCGCAGCCGTCCGCACGCGTGCGGTCCGCGACGGCGACCACTTCGTCATCAACGGCGCCAAAGTCTTCAACTCGCAGGTCGATCTCGCCGACCGCACGGTGCTGGTCACCCGCACCGACCCCGACGCGCCGCAGCACAAGGGCATCAGCCTGTTCTTCGTCGACCCGAAGAGCCCGGGCGTGACGATCGAGCGCCTGGAAACGCTGTCGTTTCGCGCGGTCGGCACCAACCGCGTCACCTACGAGAACGTGCGCGTGCACCAGGACGACTTGCTGGGCGAGCTCAACGGCGGCTGGAAGCAGCTGATGACCAACCTCAACAAGGAGCGCTTCTCGCTCGCGGCGCAGGTCACCGGCGCGGCGCAAGCCGCGCTCGACTGCGCGCTTCAGTATGCGAAGGACCGGGTCCAGTTCGGCCAGCCGATCGCCAAGTTCCAGGTCATCCAGCACAAGCTGGCCGACATGCAGATCGCGGTCCACACCTCGCGCCTGCTGACCTACGACCTGGCGCGCCGGCTCGACGCCGGCGTCGAGTGCCGCAAGGAGGCATCGATCGCGAAGGTGCACACCACCGAGGCGTACTTCCGGGTCGCCGACGAGGGCATGCAGATCCTCGGCGGCTATTCGCTGACGCCGGACTTTCCGATGGAGCGCCACTACCGCGACTCGCGCCTGATGCGCATCGGTGGCGGCGCCAGCGAAGTGATGCGCAATTCGATCGCCAAGGATCTGGGACTGTAGGAGACACCGTATGCCCATCGACACAGCGCGCGCTGCCCGGCCACCGGCCGCCCCAATCTCCGAAGCGGAGCGACACGCCCGCCGCGAACTCGCCGCCTGCTACCGCCTGGCCGACCGGATGGGCTGGTCCGACATCATCTCGGCCCACATCTCGCACCGCGTGCCGGGCGAGCCCGGGCACTACCTGATCAATCCGTACGGGATGCTGTTCGACGAGATCACCGCCTCGTCGCTGATCAAGACCGACGCCCAAGGCACGATCCTGAGCGCGTCCGAGTATCCGCTGAACCCGGCCGTGCTGGTCATTCACGCGGCCATCCTCGAGGCGCGCCCCGACCTGAGCTGCGTGATGCACCTGCACACCCGCGACGGCACGGCGGTGTCCATGCAGGAGCACGGCCTGCTGGCGGCGTCGCAGCACGCACTGGTGGTCTGGGACAAGCTGTGCTATCACGAGTTTGAAGGCATCGCGCTCGACGACGACGAGAAGCACAGCCTGGTGCGCGACCTCGGCGCCGACAAGAAGCTGATGCTGCTGCGCAACCACGGGACCATCAGCTGCGGCGCGACGATGGGCGAAACCTTCATGCTGATGTACCAGCTCGAACGGGCCTGCCGCATGCAGGTGGCCGCGCTCGGCGGCGGCGCGAAACTGTACCCGATCGCGCCGGCGGTGATCGCCAAGAGCGCAGCGCAGGGCACGGAGATTTTCGGCAAGGGCGGCTTCGTGCCGCTCGGTCAGAAGGAATGGGCGGCGCTGCTGCGCAAGCTCGACCGCGAAGACCCCGGCTACCGCGACTGAACCCGCGCCGCACGAACCCGACCAGGAACAGACAATGACCCCGTTCAAGACAATGATCACGGCGCTGATGGTGCTGGCCGCGGTGGCGACGGATGCCGCCGCACAAGCCTATCCCAACAAGCCGATTCGTCTGATCGTGCCGTACGCCGCGGGCGGCGCGACCGACCTGATGGCGCGCTCGATCGCGCAGAAGCTCGGCACCGGCCTGGGGGTGCAGGTGATCGTCGACAACCGCGGCGGCGCCGGCGGCAACATCGCTGCCGAGATGGCGGCCAAGGCGCCGCCGGACGGCTACACGCTGTTCTTCGGCGCCACCGGCCAGCTCGTCATCAACCCGGCGTTGTACGCGAAGCTGAACTTCGATCCGATGAAGGACTTCGCGCCGATCGGGCTGGTCGGCCAGTTGCCGCTCTTCCTGACGGTGCCGGCAACGAGCCCGGTGAACTCGGTGGCCGAACTGGTCGCCGCAGTGCGGGCCAAGCCGGACAAGTTCAACTACGGTTCGTCGGGCATCGGCGGCACGACCCACCTGGCGATGGAGATGCTCAAGGCGCACACCGGCATGAGCATCACGCACGTGCCCTACAAGGGCACGGCCGCAGCCGTCAACGACATGCTCGGCGGCAGCCTGCAGGTGATGTTCGACGCTTGGGCCACGACCGGCACGCACGTGCACTCGGGCAAGCTGCGCTTCCTCGCCGTCAGCTCGGCGGCGCGCTCCTCGTTCGAGCCGAAGGTGCCGACGGTGGCCGAGTCGGGCTATCCCGGTTTCGACCTCGGTGTCTGGTATGCCCTGCTGGCGCCCGCCGGCACGCCGCCCGACGTGATCGCGCGCCTCAGCGCCGAGACAGCGAAGGTCACCGCGCAGCCCGAGCTGAAGCAGATCTTCGCGACGATGGGCATGGAGCCGATGACCGGCTCTGCCGAGCAGCTCGGCAGCTTCATGCGCTCTGAGGCGGTGAAATGGGCCAAGGTCGTGCGCGATTCGGGCGCGAAGGCCGAGTAGGACTGCCACTGCGATTTGCAAGGAACCATCCCCATGGGCATCACGGTCAAGAAGCTCTCGTACGGCATCGGCGCCGAGATCGTCGGTGCGGATCTCAGCCGTGCGATGAACGACGCGGACATCGCACAGATCCGCCAAGCATGGATCGAGAACTGCATCCTGCTGATCCGCGGCCAAGACATCACGCCCGAGCAGCACATCGCGTTCAGCGCGCGCTTCGGGCAGCTCGACGACCACGCGGCGCTCTACAAGTACCGGCACCCGCGGCATGCCGAGATCTTCATCGTCACAACCCGGCCCAACGCCGACGGCAGCCCCTCGGACACGCGCGAGACCGGCGTCAACTGGCACTCCGACCTCTCGTACACCACGCGACCGGCGATGGGCTCGCTGCTGCACTGCCTGGAGATCCCGGAGATCGGCGGCGACACGATGTTCACCAACATGTACCGCGCGTACGACTCGCTGTCCGACGGCTTCAAGACGCTGATCGAGCCGCTGCAGGCGGTGCACGACTACGCCTGGGCGATCCACGACACCGAGAAGGGCCGCAACAGCGCGACGGCCGACGCCCACAAGAAGGTCAACCCGCCGGTCGTGCAGCCGGTCGTGCGCGTGCACCCCGAGACCGGCCGCAAGGTGTTGTATGTGAGCGAAGGCATCACGACCCACATCGCCGGCATGACGCCGGACGAGAGCCGGCCGATCCTGAAGACGCTGTTCGAGGCTTCGGTGCGGCCCGAGTTCACCTACCGGCACCACTGGCAGCTGCACGACATGATCCTGTGGGACAACCGCTGCGCGATGCACAAGGCGCTGCGCGACCGCATGCCGGGGACGTATCGCCACATGCATCGCACCACCGTGGTCGGCGAGCCGTCCGGCGCGCTCTACCAGGGGTCGGCATGACCGCCTCGAAAGGATGACCATGCGCACATTCGGTTTTCGTGCGCTCGCGCGCCTGACGGGCCTGCTGGCGCTCGCGGTCGGTGTCGCCGCGGCATCGGCACAGTCCTATCCCGACAAGCCGGTGAAGCTGATCGTTCCCTACGCGGCGGGCGGCTTCTCCGACGTGCTCGGGCGCTCGCTCGCGCAGTGGCTGACCCAGAGCCTGGGCCAGCCGGTCGTCGTGGAGAACAAGGCCGGCGCGGCGACGATCCTGGGCACCGACACGGTCGCCAAATCCGCACCCGACGGCTACACGCTGCTGCTTGCCACCGGCGCGCTGAGCATCAACCCGCATCTGTTCAGCAAGTTGCCGTACAGCGCCGAACGCGATTTCGCGCCGATCAGCCGCGTTGCCGAACTGCCCTACGTGCTGGTCGCCCACCCGGCGCTGCCGGCCACCACCTTCAAGGACTTGCTCGCGTACGCGAAGGCCAACCCCGGCAAGGTGAACGTCGGCACGCCCGGCAACGGAACCTCGCCCCACCTGGCGATGAAGCTGCTCGAAGAAGCGGCGGGCATCTCGATGCTGGCCGTGCACTACAAGGGCAATGGCCCGGCCCTGAACGACCTGCTCGGCGGCCAGATCAACGTGTTGTTCGATGCGCTTCAGCAGCCCCGCCCGTTCATCGACACCGGCAAGCTCAAACTGCTCGCGGTGGCGTCGGTCAAGCGCATGCCGGGGCTTCCCGACGTGCCGGCAATCAGCGAAACATTCCCGGATTTTGCCGCCTCCACCTGGTACCAGTTGCTGGCACCTGCAGGCACGCCGGCGCCGATCATCGCGCGGCTGAATGCCGAGGTTCAGAAGTTCGTCAACGACCCTGCCACGCGCGACAAGCTGGTCGCGCAGGGGGCGATCGTCGGCGGCAGCACGCCCGAGCAACTGGCGGCATTCTCGAGGGCGGAAACCGCGCGCTGGGGCGCGGTGATCGCCCGAGCCGGCATCAAGCTCGACTGAGCAACGACCGGCCTGCGGGGCCCGCAACAGATCAAGGAGACTTCCATGACGCTCGCACAAGGCCTTGGCCGTTTCGTCGCCGAGCTCGATCTGACGCAGGTTCCGCCACCTGTCGTCGAGAAGGCCCGCACCTGCCTGCTCAACGGCTACGGCATCGCGCTCGGCGGGCACGCCACGCCGTTCGCCCCGGTGGCGCGGCGAGCGGCGCTGGCGCTCGATGGCGAGCGCAGCGGCGGCGCCACCTTGCTCGGTGACGGGCGCAAGACCTCGGTCGACGGCGCCGCGCTGGCCAACTCGGCGCTGTTCCACGGCCGTGCCCAGGAAGACACCTGCGGCGCCGGGCACTTCGGCACGATCATGATTCCGCTGCTGACGGCGCTGATCGAGGCACGCGGCCTGCCGGTGGCGCGCATGCTGCCGGCGCTGATCGCCGGCTACGAGGTCGGCGGCCTGCTCGAATCGGCGTACGGGCCGAAGACGACGCCCGCCGGGCTGCGCGCGTCGCCTCTTTACGGCACGCTGGCGGCGGCTGCGGCCAGCGCGCATCTGCTCGGGCTGGACGCCGCGCACAGTGCGGCGGCGCTGGCGAACGCGGCGTCGTTCACCGGCGGCATGCTGCAGTCGTTCGCCGACGGTACCGACGAATGGCGCTACCAGGTCGGCGTCGCCGCACGCAACGGGCTGGTCGCGACCGAACTCGCGCGCGCCGATTCGCGCTCGGCGCCGGGCGCCTTCGAGGGTCGCTCGGGCTTCGTCAAGGCATTCGCGCGCAGCGACTGCGACGTGCCTGCGCTGTTGGCACGGCTGGGGAAGGAGTGGTCGGTGCAGCGCGTCACGTTCAAGCCGTTCCCGGTGTGCGCGTTCAACCAGACGCCGGTGACCGGCGCGCTGATCCTGCGCGACCGGCTCGAAGGGCGGCCCTTGAAGCAGGTGCGCGTGCGCATGAATCCGTTCGAGACCGGCTACGCCGGCATGGACGCCAAGGGCCCGTTCGATTCGATCTCGGGCACGCTGATGAGCATTCCGTTCTGCATCGCGCTGACGCTGCTGCGCGGCACGCCCAGCATGGTGGCGATGACGACCTACGACGATGCCGGCGTGAACGCGCTTACCGACCGCATCGAGCTGGTGACCGACGACACGGTGCCGGTGCTGTCCTGCGTGATCGAGGCCGAGACCGTCGACGGCACGCGGGTGGTGCAGGACCAGCGCATGACGGTGGCCGACTTCTCCTACGACTGGGACACCGATTCAAAGCTGGTGCGCCGCATCGGCGCCGAGACCGGTGTGCCACTGGCGGCCTACGACCGCATCGAGGCGTTCGCGCGGGACCCCGGCGGCGCCGGCATCGCAGCCGTGCTCGAGGCTTTTGCGATGCTGCCCAGGCCGTCCGCGGCTTGACGCGCAGCGCCACGTCAGGCGCGCCGTTTGCTGGCGGCGGCGCCGAAGCCATTCTGGCCCTCAACCAAGGAGAGTGTGATGAGTCGATCCGTCTGGTTCCGAACAGTCACGGCGTTGCTGTGCGCTGGCGCCGTGCAGGCCGCCATGGCCCAATCGGGCCCGCCGCTGACGGTGTCGCAGGCCGAGCTCGCCGCTGCAGCGTGGTGCGACCCGTCCGTGGCGCCCGGCACCGGCCGGCAGGCGGTGCTGCTGATCCACGGCACCGGCTCGACCCCGCACGAGTCCTGGAGCTGGAACTACATGAACGCGCTGCCGGCGGCGGGCTACGGCGTCTGCACGGTGACCTTGCCGGAGCGCTCCGTCGGCAGCTTCACCCGCTCGGCCGAATTCGCGGTCTATGCGGCGCGCTATGCCTACCAGCGGTCGGGCAGCAAGATCGCCATCATCGGCCACAGCCAGGGCGGAACCATCGCCGCGTGGATCGCCAAGTTCTGGCCCGACGTGGCGCGCAACGCCACCGATGTGATCAGCCTGGCCGGCGTGATGCAAGGCAGCGGGTTCGCCAGCACCGCGTGCGCGCCGGGTGCCTGCACGCCGCTGCTCTGGCAATTGCGCATCGGCGCCCAGCACATGGCGGCGCTGTCCGGTTCACCGATGCAGAAGGGCGCCGCGATCACCTCGATCGGCACGCTGCTGGACGAACTGGTCTTCCCCCAGCCGCTCGCCAGCACCTTCCCCGGGACCTCGAACATCACGCTGCAAACGGTCTGCCCGCTGCGGGCCACCGAGCACGGACTCATGGTGTCCGACGCGGTGGTCTACGCGCTGGTGCTCGATGCCCTGCGCAACGCAGGCGGCGCGGTGGCATCGCGGGTGTCGCCGCTGACGTGCCTGCAGGTGTCGCTGCCGGGTACCGACCCCACCGGGGCCGCCGGGTTCCTGAACACGATCGCCGCACTCGGCCTGGGCTTGACCGATGTCAGCCAGTTCGTCACCCGCGAACCGCCCCTGCCGGCCTACGCGGCGCCGTACGCCAATCCGGGCACGCCCTGACCGGCTGACGCCTGCTGTCAGCCCAGCGACGCGGCCCGCGCCTGCGCATACAGCCGCAGCAGCGCGTCGCGCCGGGCCGTTGGCGAACTCGATGTCGCGCACGCGGTGCGGGTCGGTCTGCGTGCGCAGCCGCTGCAGTTCAACCGACCGCCTTGCAGGCCCTCAGCGCCGCGATGGCCTCGTTGTCGTAGCCCGCCCACGCCAATACCTCGTCGGTGTGCGCGCCCAACAGCGGCGGGGCGCTGCGAAGGCTGGCCTTCTCGCCATCGATGGCCACCGGCAGGTCGACGGTGCGAAAGTCCGGCAGATGCGTTGCCGGCAGCGAGCGGATCATGCGCATCGCGGCAACCTGCTCGTTGGCCTCGACCGCGTCCACCGCGTTGATCGTCGAACACGGCGCGCCGGCCTGGCGCAGCAGGTTCACGCACTCGGCCGACGTCATCTGCCCTATCGGCGCCTCGAGCAGGGCATGCAGGGCAGGGCGGTTGGCCACGCGCAGCAGGTTGCTTTCAAAGCGCGGATCGCAGGCCAGGCCGGGCAGACCCAGCGCCCGGCACACGGCGGCAAACAGCTTGTCGTTGCCGGCGGTGATCAGCACCGCGCCGTCGCGCGTCTTGAACGACTCGTAGGGCGAGGTCATCGGCGTCACATCACCCATGCGTTCGCCGACGAATCCGGCGCCCATGTAGTGCGCCAGAAAGAGCGACATCCAGTTGACGCCGGTCTCCATCAGGCTGGTCGACACGCGCGCGCCGCGGCCGGTTTCCTTGCGCTGGTACAGCGCGGCCAGCGTGCCGATGAAGGCCCACATGCCGGTGCCCATGTCGATGACGGAGATGCCGGCGCGCGCCGGCGGCCGGTCGGGGTGGCCGGTGACGCTCATGATGCCGGTGAAGGCCTGGATCAGCGGGTCGTAGCCCGGGTCGCGGGCGAGCGGCCCCGTCTCGCCGAAGGCGCTGACGGCGCAATATACCAGGCGCGGATTCGCTCCACTCAGTTCCTCGTAGCCCAAGCCGCGGGCTTCCAGGCTGCCTGGGCGCACGGCATGCACCAGCACGTCGCACTGGAGCGCCAGGCGTCGCACCACGTCGCGGCCCTGCGGCAGCGAGATGTCGATGCCGACGCTGCGCTTGTTCCGGTTGACCGCCAGGAACGCCGTGCCGATGCCGTGGCTGGCCGGCGGCGCCCACTTGCGGGCGTCGTCGCCCACGAGCGGGCGCTCGACCTTGATCACGTCGGCACCGAAGTCACCAAGCAACTGGGTGCAGAACGGGCCGGCGATGTTCTGCGTCAGGTCGAGGACGGTGATGTCCTTGAGGATGTCGGTCATGGCGAAGCGGGCCTCACTCGGGCTTGATCCCGGCTTCCCTGGTGACGCGGGCCCATTTCGGGATCTCGCTGCGCAGCAGTTCGCCGAGTTGCGCCCTGGTACGGATCAAGGGGTCCAGGCCGAGCAGCAACAGCCGTTCGCGCATCTCGGGCAGCGCGAGGATCCGATTGATCTCGACATGCAGCTTGTCAAGGACGTCTTCCGGCGTACCCGCCCGCGCGAACACCGCGAGCCAGCCCGACAATTCGTAGCCGGGCACGCCGGCCTCGGCGACCGTCGGCGTGTCAGGGAACAGGGACGAGCGCTGGCCGCTGCCGATCGCCAATGCCTTCAGCTTGCCCGCCTTGATGTGGGGCAAGGCCGTGACGGTGTCGGTGAACATCATCTGCACATGGCCGCCCAGCAGATCGGTCACGCCCTGCGGATTGCTCTTGTAGGCGACGCCCACGATCTCGATGCCTGCCATCGACTTGAGCATCTCGCCATTGACGCGCGACAGGCTGCTGCCGTGCGCGAAGCTCAGCTTGCCGGGCTGCGACTTGGCCAGCTGGATCAGTTCCTTGACGCTGGACACGCCGAGCGCCGGGTTTACCACCAGCAGGTTGGCGGCGGTTGCTGCGGTCGCGACCGGCGCAAAGTCCTTCACAGGGTCGTAAGGCAGGTTCAGAAACAGGCTCGGGTTGGCGGCCTGCGTGGTGTTGCTGGTGAAGAAGAGGGTGTAGCCGTCGGCCGGCGACTTGGCGGCGGCCACCGCGGCCAGAATGCCACTGGCGCCGGGCTTGTTGTCCACCAGCACCGGCTGGCCCCAGTTTGCGCTCATGCGCGAAGCGACCTCGCGCGCCACGGCATCGGTGGCGCTGGCAGCCGAGAACGGCACGATGACCTTGATCGGCCGCGACGGAAAAGTCTGCGCCTGGGCCGACGCCAGCGGTCCGGCGACCAGCAGTGCCGCCAGCAGGCCGATGACGCCGCCGACGACGCGGGGCAGCCGTGCCCGGCGCAGTGGCCGCGGCGTCTGGCGATCGCCGGCCTGTGGGTGGTGGGATTCGGGTGTGACCACGAGGTACCTCACTCTACGGCAGGGCATGTGCCGCCTCCCGCTCGTACAGCCGCAGCAGCGCGTCGCGTCGCGCCGGGCCGCTGGCGAACTCGATGTCGCGCACGCGGTGCGGGTCGATCTGCGTGCGCAGCCGCTGCAGCAGTGCGGCGTCCGGTTTGGCCGTGTACGGCACGCTGCCCACCGCCACCCCAGCCGGCGTGCGCTCGCGCAGTTGCTCGTGCGTCACGCCGGGGTGGCGGCTGAGGGCGCGCGCACGGGCCGACGTGAACTCGAACACCGCGAGGTCGGTGACCATCACCACATGGCCGACACCCGGCGCGTGCGCGGCCAGCGGGTCGGCAACGACGAAGTCGACCGCATCGACGAAGCAGCGCTGGTCCTGCTGCGGCAGATAGACCAGAAAGGGCTGCGCGATTTCGGCCAGTTCGGCCAGTCCCGCCAGGCCGGCGAAGCGGCGCAGGCGCCCCTGCTTGTCGGCGACGCGCAGGCTGTTGATGCGCCCTTGGGCGTCGATCTGCAGCGGGCGCACGAATTGGCGCACGCGGCCCGACAGGCGCGGCATCATCTGGCCGATCCATTCGGGTGCCTCGTAGCGCCGCAGTGCGCCGATCTGGGCGGCGCGTTCGCTGCGGCTCAGGAAAGCGGGGCGCTGGGCGCGCGTGAGCGTCAGCGCCGCCGGGTCTTCGAGCGCGGGGCCTTGGCCATTCGTGCGCGCCTGCGCAAGCAGCGCGGCGACCTGGTTCAGCGCCGAAGCCAGACCGAGCTGGATGACCTCGGCGCGCAGCAGCCAGTCGCTCATCGTGCAGACCATCATCTCGGCCACGTCGGGTGGCGTGGCGGTTGTGTCGCCGCGGGTGTCGTTGACGTTCACGTTGTCGCTCATCGTGCCCCTCCTTCGAGCCGGGCGCGGGCCCAGCCGGACACGGCGTCGCGATCGAGCGCCGTGTAGTCCAGCAGTGCCGGCCAGTCGGCTTCGTAGCCGGGCAGGCAGCCGCCGGGTTTCGCGCCACCGGGCGCGTGGACGACCATGCTGACCAGGGGCTCGGTCAGATCGGCTTCGACCCCACCGGCCGTGATGTCGTCGACCAGTTCCTCGCAGGTCACGACGGTCCGGTCCGCCGCCAGCGCCAGCAGCCGGTCGGCTGCCCGGTGGCCACCGAACACCGCGTTGCCTTGGCGGTCGGCGCGCCATGCGTGCACGTAGGCCACGGTGATGGGCAGGGGCGGGATCGCGAGTTGCTCTTCATCGGTGTACGGGCAGCGCACGCGGCGCAGATCGGGTCGCACCTGCGCCAGCGCGACGCCATGGCGCGCCGCCATTGGCAGGAAGGACGCGCCCTCGACCGCCGCGTTCAGGCCCAGCATCAGCGAGGTCTCGGTTTCCTCGATCACGTCGCAGCCGGCCTTCAGCCCCGGCCCCATGCCCAGCGCCTCCATGCCGAGGTAGAAGCCGCGCACGCGCTGCGCCGCGCCGGCGGCGACCAGCAAGTCGGTCTCGACGCCGCCGGTGAGCACCAGCAGTTCGTCGAAGCGCAGACCGTGCGCGGCCCAGTGCATCGCGATGGCCAGCGGCCGGCGGCTGAAGCTCCAGCCACCGAGGGCGACGCGCGCCGCGCCGCGCGCGAGTTCGGCGGCGTCGGCCAGGCTTGCCAGCTTTCCGTTCGACTGCGCCATCTACAGCCCCATGCCGCGCGCGATGATGTCGCGCTGCACTTCCATCGCGCCGCCGCCGATCTCGAACAGCTTGGCATCCTGAAAGTGCATCGGCAGGCCCGAGTCGACGGTGTAGCCGTAGCCGCCCAGCAGGTGCAGCCCGGTGTAGGCGCAGTGCATGTAGCACTCGGCGCCGGCCACCTTGGCGAACGAGGCCTCGTTGTGGCAGGCGCCGGTCTTCTCGAGCACGCTGGCGCCGCGGTAGACCAGCAGCCGCGCGGCGTCGGTGCGCAACTGCATGTCGACGATCTTGTGGCGCACCGACTGCAGCTTCGACAGCGGCTTGCCGAACTGCACGCGCTGCTTCAGGTAGGCCACCACCTCGTCGATGATGGCCTGCGAGGCGCCGACGCCGATGGCGCCGTGGTACAGGCGCTCGTTGTCGAGGCCGCCGAGCACACATTGCCAGCCCTTGTTCTCGGCCCCGATCAGCGCGTCGGGCGGCAGCACCAGGTCACGGAAGTGGGCCGAGAAGGTCGGCACCGGCCCCAGGCCCATGGTCTCGATGCGCGTCAGTTCGATCGCCGGGTTGCTGCCCGGGTTGGGGATCAGGAAGGTCGAGATGCCCTCCTGCTTGACGGCGTGCGGGTCGGTGCGCGCGGCCAGGATCAGGAAGCCCGCCGACTTGGCCTGCGAGCAATACAGCTTCTCGCCGCTGATGACCCAGTGGCCGTCGCTGCGCTTCACGGCGGTGGTGCGCAGCGACGCCGCGTCGCTGCCGGAGCCGGGCTCGGTGAGGCCCAGCGCCATGAAGATGTCGCCGGCCATGACCTTGGGCAGCACCATGTCCTTTTGCGCCTGGGTGCCGAACTTGGCCACCAGCGGCGCCAGGATCACCGCGACGCGGCCCCAGGCGGTGGTGATGGCCGACGAGGCGCGCGCGAACTGCTCGACGAAAGCCAGCATGCCCATCGGGTCGGGCTTCTCGAGCCCGCTGTAGGCCTCGGGCAGCAGGAAGCCGTAGTAGCCCATCTTGCCCAACTTCTTGAACAGCTCCTGCGGCGGCTCGACCTTGTCGCGCGACCACTGCAGCACCTGCTGGCGTGGCATTTCCTTCTCGACGAAACGGCGCGTCGTCTCGGCGATCGCGCGTTGTTCTTCACTCAGTTCGAAATCCATGGGTCGTGCTCCGGTTGGTTTGTGGTTCAGTCGTTCAGCAGCGCCTGCGCGCGCGCCAGCGGCACGGGCGCGGTGTCGAGCAGCAGGCTGATCGCGTCTTGCTCGCGTGCGTCGCTGGAAAGATCGAATGGGTCGAGGCGGCCGGCCCGGTGGCGCAGCACCAACCAAGCCAGCAGCAGCCGGCGCGCATCGCCGCCACGGCTGCCGATCTCGGCGCCTTCCCAAGCCAGCAGGCAGGCGCTGAGCGCGTGGTACAGCGCTGACGAGGCCGTGCGCGCATGCGCCTCCAGCGTCGCATCGTCGGCGATGCGGCGCGCGAAGGCCGTGCTGCGGTCGAGCGCCGCGGTCAATTCGCTGCGCAGCGCCGTCGGGATCGCCGGCTGCTGCAGCCGCTCGAGCAGGGCCGCGTGCAAGGCTTGCTCGGCGCGGTCCTTGCGCACCGCGCGCGTGATGATGTCCAGCCCGTTGATGTTGCTCGTGCCTTCCCACAGCAGGCCGATGTGGGCGTCGCGCACCAGCCGCGAATGCACCCACTCCTCGATGTAGCCCAGGCCGCCGCGCACTTCCATCGCCGCGGTGGCCACGCGCACGTTGTCGCGGCAGGCGCGGAACTTCAGCAGCGCGGTGGCGATGCGCAGCAATGCGCGCGCGCGCGGCTGGCCGGCGTTGGCCTCACGCATCGCCGCCGCGGTGAAGACGAACACCGACAGCGCCTGCTCGGTCGGCAGCATCAGCTTGAGCAGCGAGCGGCGCATCAAGGGGTGGTCGATCAGCGTCTTCTTGAACGCGACGCGCTGGCGCGCCACCTGCAGTGCCTCGTTCAGACAGCGCCGCATCATCGCAGCGGCGCGCACACCGTGCGACAGCCGCGACAGGTTGACGGGCGCCATCGCGTTCCTGATGCCGTCGGCCACGTCGCCCACCGCATAGGCGAGCGATCCGTCGAAGATCACCTCGCCGGTCGCCATCGAGCGCGTGCCCATCTTCTCCTTCAGACGCACGATGCGGCTGCGGTTGAAGCTGCCGTCGTCGAGCCGGCGCGGCACCGCGAACATGCCCAGCCCGCGCGTGCCCGCGGGTGCGCCGGCGGGTCGCGCCAGCACGAGGGCATAGTCGGCGTCGGTGTGGCTGCAGAACCATTTCTCGCCGTGCAGGCGCCAGTGCTCGCCATCGCGTTCGGCGCGCAGTTCGTTGCTGCCGAGATCCGAGCCGCCGTTCTTCTCGGTCATGAACTGGGTGATCTTCAGCACCTCGTTCATGTCCTGGCTGAGCACGCGTGCCAGGCGCGCCTTGAGCGCGTCGTCGCCGTGCTTGAAGACCACGTGCGCGGCGGTGTCGCAGCCGTTGACGGGGCACATCAGGCCGAACTCGGCCTGCACGAACAAGTACTTGAAGGTGTACTTGACCAGCGGCGATACCGGCTCCGGCCAGCCGAACACGCCACCGCGGTGGCTCATCGCGACCAGGCCGAAATCGCTCCAGGCGATGCGCTCCATCTCGCGGTAGGCCGGGTGGTAGTCGATCGAGTCCTCGTCGCGGCCGAAGCGGTCGCGCGGGCGCAGCACCGGCGGGTGGCGTTCGGCGCTGGCCGCGAGTTCGTCCAGGCGCCCGCCGGCGAGTTCGCCCAGGCGGTCGAAGTGCGGGCGAAAGTGCGCGAGCTCGGCGCGGCCCAGGCTCAGCGCGAGCAGGTCCTGCACCGCGGGGTCGATGCGCCAGAAGTTCTGGCCGTGGCAGTCGGCGGGAATCGCGGCGGAGCCGCGTCCGGCGGCTGGTTCGGCAAGGCTCATGGCATCACGCCGTCTTGTCGTCGAGCACGCGCAGCGTCTTGTAGCCGACGCGCGGCAGGTCGTCGTGGAACGACACCTGCGTGGGCAGCTTCAACTCGGCGTCGAGGTGGGCTTGCAGGCGCTGCGCCACGCGGGCCGCGGCGTCGTCGGCCAGCGTGGCGGGGCGCAGCAGGCGCACTTCCAGCGTCTGCGGCTCGACCGCCCGGCGCACCAGCGCGAATTCGAGATTGCGGCCGTCATCGCTGCGCGACAGCGCGGTCTCGACCTGGAACGGATAGACGGCGCTGCCGCGCACCGGCACGCGGTTGGCCAGCCGGTCGAGCAGCGTGAAGCGGCGCGACGTGCGGCCGCAGCTGCACACGCCCGGGTGCACACGCACCATGTCCTCGGTGCGCCAGCGAACGTGCGGCGTGGCGCGGCGGTAGAAGTCGGTGATGACCATCTCGCCCACGTCGCCCTCGCGCGCCGGCGCGCCGGTGGCCGGGTCGACGACCTCGACCAGCGTCATGTCCTCGCCGTGCCAGTGCTCGCCGTCGTGGGCCGGGCACTCGGTGCTGAAGAGGTTGAAATCCGAGCCCTGGCCCGACAGCGTCGTGACCTCGATGCCCAGCGTCTGGCGGAACTGCTCGCGCGCCTCCGCGCCAAGCGCCGCGCCCATCAGGATCGCGCGCCGGTACGGCAGCGCCCCGCCTTCGGGCGTGGCCGCGGCGTGCTGGGCCATCGCGCGCAGCGTGGCCACGCCGGCCTGCAGGAAGGTGGGCTTGAGCGAGCGCGCGACCTCGACATAACGCGGCACCTGCGCTGGCTCGTGGTTGTCGCGGATGATCCACTGCGCGCCGGCGCGCTGCGCGCCGAGGCGGAAGATGTCGGCCGCCGGCGTGAACGGCGTGACCAGCATCTGCAGCACATCGCCCGGCCGCAGCCCGCTGCACCAGAACAGGCGCGCCGCCAGCTCGACGTTGCGGTCCAGGTCGTGGGCGTCGAAGGCCTGGTAGGTCTGGCGTCCGCTGGTCCCGGCCGACGGGCCGGACAGCACGATGTCTTCGCGCGGCACGCACAGGTGGGGCAGGGCGCTGCCGACGCGGTCCATCGCGGCGCGCAGCTCGTCCTTGGTGCTCAGCGGCACGAGTGCGGCAAAGTCGGCCAGGCTGCGCACCGCGGCCGGGTCGACCTGCGCCAATCGCTCGCGCTGCATCGGCGAGCGTTCCTTGACCCAGGCCAGCAGTGCCTGCACGCCTTTGAGCTGCAGCGCCTGCCGGACTTCCGGCGCCATGCCTTCGGCCGCGGCGTCCCACAGGGCACGCGCGTCGCTCATCGCGCTGCGTCGCCGCTGACGAGGCGGAACACCGGCAGCGGCACCTCGCGTTCCGGAAATGCCACCTGCACCCGCTTGTCGACCGCCATGTCCTCGGGCCGGCCTTCGATCTCGGTGAACAGGAACCAGTCTTCGTCGAGCCGCACCAGGCCGATGGTGTAGGGCGAACGCGCGCGCCACACCGCCGACGGCGGCCGGTGCACGACCGAGAAGCTGTAGATGCTGCCCGCGCCCTTGGACTCTTCCCACGCCGGCGTGGCACCGGCCTCGCACATCGGGCAGATCGAGCGCGGCGGGAAGATCGCGCCGCGGCAGGCCGGGCAGCGCTGGAACAGCAGCCGGCCTTCCTTGACGGCGGCCCAGTAGGGCAGCGCGTCCTGCGTGACGCGAGGGGTCGGGAATGATTCGGTGTAGTCGGCGAACTCGCCTTGTTCCAACATGGTGTGTGCTCCTACTGGGCTTCGGTGCCGAGGATGACGGCGCTGTGGCAGGCCAGCATGCCGCCGGCCGAATACGCCATCGCGCGCTTGGGCGAGTTGCCGGCGAGCAGGCCGAGCGGGTCGCCGCGCAACTGGCGCACGGTCTCGACCAGCGAGTCGGCGGCCACCGAGATACCGGGCTGGCCGAAGCCCATCCAGCCGCCGTTGGTGTCGACCGGGAAGTCGCCGCCCGGGCGCATGCGCCCGCTGCGCACCAGGTCCATGGCGCGGCCCTTGGGCGCGAAGCCCAGGTCTTCGAGCTGCACGAGCACGGTGTGCGAGAAGTTGCCGGCCAGCGCGCCGAGCTGCATGTCGGCCGGCGTCATGTCGGCCATCGCGTAGGCCTCGCGCGCGGCGTGGGCGGCGCCGGTGGTGGTGATGGCCGGCAGCGGCCCCAGCGGAATGCGACTCTTGCGCAGGTTGATGCGCTCGCACAGGTACTCGTGAGTTGTGCAGGTGCCGAAGCCGTGGATGTAGATCGGGCGCTTGGCCTGCTTCGCACGTTCGACGCTGGTGACGACGAAGGCGCCTGCGGTGCCGCCAGGGCCCCAGGTGGCGCACATCCAGCGCCGCAGCGGCGACGAGATGTAGGGCGAGCGCATCACGTCGTCGACCGTGATCAGGCCGTGCCTGCGCTTGGCCGCTTTCGGGTGATGGATCGCCCATTCCTGGCGCTGCACCGCGACCTCGGCAAAGTCTTCCTCGGTGACGCCGAACTCGTGCATGTAGCGGCAGGCGAGCTGCGCGTAGATGGTCGGAATCGTCGGGCCGTAGGGGAACTCGAACTGCGGGCAGGCGTCGGTGGCCGCGCCCACCGCGGTGGCGTCGATGAACAGCTCGACCGCATCCGACTGCACGCACAGCACGTAGTCGGCCACGCCCGCGGCGATGGCCAGCGCGGCCTGGCCGATCATCGCGTTGACGCCGGCACCGTGGAAGGTGATCTCGGTCGTCATGCGCACCGGCATCTGCATGTGCGAGGCGAAGATGTTGTTCCACTGCGGCCGCCGGTCGGCCCAGGGCGAGCGGCCGGTGAGCAGGATGTCGATGTCGTCCTTGCGGATGCCGGCGTCCTTGAACGCGGCCCAGCTCGCCTCGGTGGCGAGCTGCAGCGGGTCCTTGACGTCCTGCTTGTCGGCGTACGAATCGCCCATGCCGATGATGGCGGCGACGCGGCCGAGGGAGCGGTCGGGTGTCTTCAAGCGGTGACTCCTGTCGGTAGAGTGGTGGTGGGCAGGGCCTGGTCCCAGCCCTGCAGCGAAGCGGCCTCGTCGCGGCACTGCGCCGGCGTGCCGAGGAACTGGCGGTCGAAGGCGCAGCGCTTGAACCAGTGGTGCAGGCCGAGCAGATCGGTGAAGCCCATGCCGCCGTGCGCCTCGGTCGTCATGCGCGCGACCTCGCGGCTCACGTCGCCGACGTGGGCCTTCAGGTGGCAGGCCAGCAGCGCCGCGTCGTCGGCCTGCTGGTCGTGCGCATGCGCGGCCTGCCACAACAGCGCGCGGCACGGTTCGAGCAGCGTCACCGCTTCGGCCAGCGTGTGCTTGAGGCCCTGGAAACTGCCGATCAGGCGGCCGAACTGCACCCGCTCGCCGGCCCAGGCCACGGCCGAGTCGAGCATGTGCTGCGCGGCGCCGATGGCGTCGGCTGCCAGCACGATGCGGCCGGAGTCGCGCACCCGACGCGCCAGCGCCCAGGGGTCGGCGGCTGCGGCCAGCAGCACGGCCGGTACGGCGTCGAAACGAAGGTCGGCGACGCTGCGCGTGCCGTCGATGTTGGCCCGCGCCTGCACGCCGACATCGCGGCCATCGAGGGCGACCAGCGCCGTGCGGCCATCGCCGAGCAGCACCAGGCAGTGGCTGGCGCCTGCGGCGTCGAGCACGCCGCCGGCCTGCCCGCTGAGGGCGTTGGCCGACATCGACGGCGATTGCCCTGCGGCACGCTCCAGTGCGTCGAGCGCGATGGCGACGCGCATCTCGCCGCTGGCGATGCGCGGCAGCCACTCGGCCTGCTGCGCGGCGCTGGCCGCGCCCTGCAGCCAGGCCGGCGCCATCACCGCGACAGCGGCAAACGGTGCCGGAACGCTGCCACTGCCCAGCGCCTCGGCGGCCACCGCCGCGTCGAGCAAGCCCAAGCCCAAGCCGCCGTGGGCCTCGGGCACGCGCAGTGCCGGCACGCCCAGCGCCTGCAGTTCGCGCCACAGCGCGCTGTCGAAGCCGCCGTGGGCGAGCGCGCGCACGCGGTCGAGCGGAACCGCGCTGCGGATGAAGGCGCGCAGCGCGGCATCGAACTGCCGCTGCGCCGCGTCAAGACCGAATTCGATGCTGGTCTCCCGGGTTCGCCGCCGGTGCGGCGGATGCTGCGCGCGGTTCGGGCGGCAGCCCGAGGCCGCGCTCGGCGATGATGTTCTTCTGGATGTGCGAGGTGCCGCCGCCGATCAGCATGCCGAGGTCGTACATGTGGTCGAAGTTCCAGACCGTGACCTCGTCGTCGTCGCTCGCATCGGCATGCGGCGCGTAGCGCAGCCCGGCCTCGCCGCAGGCGTCGAGCGCCAGCGCCGACAGGCGCCACAGCAGCCCGGTGCCGGCGAGCTTGACGATCAGGCGCTTGACGCCCGAGTCGATGTTCTGCGCCTGCTCGGTCAGCAAACGCAGGTGGTGCGCGCGCAGCGCCGCGGCCTCGGCCTGCAGCTGCAGCAGCCGGGCGCGCAGTTCGGGTTCTTGCATCGCGACGCGGCCGTCGGCCTGAGGCGCGCGCATCAGCGTCACCAGGCGGTGCAGGCGCTGCGTGATCTTGTCGGGGTCGCCGAGCTTCAGGCGTTCGTGCCTCAGGTTGACCTGCGCCACCTTCCAGCCGTCGCCCGGGCCCATCACCATCTGGCTGGCCGGCACGCGCACGTCGGTGAAGAAGACCTCGTTGAACTCGCGCCGCCCGGTCATGTTGGGCAGCGGGCGCACCTCGATGCCCGGCGTCTTCATCGACAGCAGCAGGTACGACAGGCCGGCGTGCTTGGGGCGTTCGGGCTCGGTGCGGCACAGCGCGTAGATCATGTGCGCGTAGTGCGCGAAGCTGGTCCAGATCTTCTGGCCGTTGATGACGTAGTCGTCGCCGTCGCGCACCGCGCGCGTCTGCACCGATGCCAGGTCGCTGCCGGCGCCGGGTTCGGAATAGCCCTGGCACCACAGCATGCGGCCCAGGATGGTCGGGCGCACGTAGTCGCGTTTCTGCGCTTCGGTGCCGACCTCGAGCAGCGTCGGCGCGACCATGCGCACGCCCTGGTTCATGAAGCCCTGCCAGACGCCGGCACGCGCGAAGCCCTCGGCGATGATCGCGCCTTCCAGCACGTCGGGCGCGGCGCCGAAGCCGCCGTATTCGCGCGGCACGGTGCGCGCCGAGTAGCCGTGTTCGACCAGCAGGGCCTGCCAGTCGAGCATGCGTTCGTCCGGCGGCTGGTAGCCGGCGTGCGGCTTCGGGGCGCGCGCGCCGTGGCGGGCCACGAACTGCGCCACCTCGTCGGCCAGCGCCTGGTGCTTGTCGGACAGGGTGAGGTCCATCGTCTTCAATGCCTTGCTGTGTCGCGGGCCGGCGAGGGAGGAAGCACGACCGTGCCGGCGGCGACGAGCGCATCGATTTCGGGCTCAGACAAGCCCGCGGCGCGCAGCACCTGCGCGCCGTCGCCGCCGATCGCCGGCCAGTTGCCGTGCGGCGCGCCGGCGCCGGGGATCAGCGGCAGCGGGATCGCGCCCATCGGCGCCAGCGCTTCGGCCAACGCGCCCATCGCCTGCACCTGCGGTTCGGCCAGCCACTCGGCGATGCCGTTGACGCGGCTGCACAGCACGTCGGCGGCGGCAAAGCGCTGCAGCCATTCGGCCGTGGTGGCGCCGAGCAGCGCCTGCTCGATGGCCGGCAGCAAGGCCGGCAGATGGCGCGCGCGGGTCTCGAAGCTGTCGAAGCGCGCGTCGGCCAGCAGGTCTGCGCGGCCGATGGCTGCGGCCAGCGAGCGGAACTGCGTTTCCTTGCTCAGGGCCAGTGCGATCCAGCCGTCGCTGCTGCGGTAGATGCCGGCCGGCGCGTTGAGCGAGCGTGCGCCGCCGGGCTCCAGCCGCGACTCGATGATCTTCGGCGCCAGGAAGGCCGCGCACGACTGCATCAGGCTGATTTCGAGATGGCGCCCGCCGCCGCCGGCCAGGCGCGCGTAGAGCGCGACCGACAGCGCCTGGAACGCATACAGCGCCGACAGCGCATCGACGATCAGGAAGCCGACGCGGCTCGGGTTGCCGGCCGCGTCGCGGTTCAGCGCCATCATGCCGGAGAAGGCCTGCAGAACGGTGTCGGTGCCGGGCCGCGCGGCGTCGGGGCCGGTCGGGCCGAAGCCGTTGATCGACAGGTAGACGAGGTTCGGAATCGCGGCAGCCAATGCCGTGTAGCCGAGGCCGAGCTTGTCGGCCACGCCGGGGCGGAAGCTCTCGATGAACACGTCGCAGCCGCCCGCCAGGCGCCGCGCGAGCGCACGCCCGGCCTCGGCGCGCATGTCGATCACGATGCTGCTTTTGCCTCGGTTGACGGCAAGGTCGAGCGCGGTGTGTTCGCCGTGGCGCGTGCCCATGCCGCGGATCCAGTCGCCCTCGGGCGGCTCGATCTTGGTGACCTGCGCGCCGTGCTGGGCCATCAGCATGCCGCAGTACGGCCCGGCGTAGCCTTGGCTAGCATCGAGCACGCGCAGTGCGGAGAAGGGCAGCGACATCATTGCCCCTTCAGGAACTCCGGCCGCGCGGACTGTCCGAACGGGTCGTAGGGCGGTATGGCCTGATGCTCGGGCACGGTCCAGTTGTGCTTGGCCAGGCGCAGCCCGCCGTCGACCTGCAACACCAGGCCGGTGACGTAGGTTGAAGCCGGCGACAGCAGGAAGCAGATGCAGGCCGAGACCTCGGCCTCGGTGCCCAGGCGGTAATAGGGGATGTGGGTGCGCCGCGTCTTCAGCCGCTCCTGGAATTCAGCGCTGTAGGTGCCCAGGCCGCTGCCGATGATCGAGCCCGGTGCGACCGCGTTGACGCGCACGCCGTGCTCCACCCATTCGAGCGCCGCGGTCTGCGTCAGGTTGATCACGCCGGCGCGCGCGGCGCCGGTGTGGCCCATGTTCGGGAAGCCGAAGTCGACCGGCGCGACCACGCCGACGATGGCACCGCCATGCGCGCGCATCCACTGCGTGAACACTTCGCGCATCATGCTGAAGCTGCCGTTGAGGTTGTTGCGCACGACGGCGTCCCAGCCCTTGTCGGAAATGCTCTCCAGCGGGCTCGGGAACTGGCCCCCGGCGTTGTTGACCAGGCCGTCGATGCGGCCGTGTTCGGCCAGGATGGCGGCCACGCCTTCGCGCACCGCGGCGCCGTCGCGGATGTCGATCACCTGCACACCGGCGCGGCAGCCACGTTCGGCGAGTTCGGCGTGCACGCTTTCCAGCTTGCTCAGCGTGCGGCCCACCAGCACCGGTGTGGCGCCGAGCGCGGCCAGCTCGTGCGCGGTGCAGCGGCCGATGCCCGAGCCGCCGCCGGTGACCACGATCACCTGGCCGGCGAGCAGGTCGGGGCGGAAGGCCGAGCGGTAGGGCGACGCGCCGGCGGACACTTGGGTCATCGTCGCAAGCCCGCTCAGTCGCAGGGCAGGCCGAGCTGCTTGGCGATCACGCGCAGCTGGATCTCGTACGACCCCACGGTGACCGGCGCCACCAGCGCGTCGAGCGCCATGCGCATCACCGGCAGTTCCTCGGTGATGCCCCAGCCGCCGCCGATGTGCAGCGCGTTCTGCGTCACACGGTACACCGCCTGCGTGACGAACAGCTTCGCGGACGAGACATCGAGGATGATGTCCTTGATGGCCGCGCCGCTGTCCCAGCGCTGCGCCGCATGGTAGGTGAACAGGCGCGAGGCTTCGACGTCGACATGGCCCTGCGCGAGCAAGAACGCGATGCTCTGGTTCGCGCCGATCGGCTTGCCGAACTGCTGGCGCACCTTGGCATAGTCGAGCGCCCAGGCCAGCGCCGTCTGCATGTGGCCGAGCCAGCGCGCCGCCACCATCACGCGCTCGCGGTTGAAGCCGGCCATGATGGCGCCGAAGCCGGCGGTCAGGCGGCGCGACTCGGGCACGCGCGCGTTGTTGAACATCACGCGGTAGGTCGGCAGCGGCCGGTTGGCGTAGGTCTTGATCTGCGAGGTTTCGACGCCCGGTGTGTTGCGGTCGACGGCGAAGAAGTGCATGCCGCGGCGGCCCTGGGTGGGGTCGGTGCGCGCCAGCACCAGCATCGTGTCGCAGTCGCCGCCCAGCGTGATGAAGGACTTGATGCCGTCGAGCACCCACTCGTCGCCCTGGCGCGTGGCGGTGGTCTTGAGGTTCTGCACGTCGCTGCCGGCTTCGGGCTCGGTGACGGCCAGCGCCAGCAGGCACTCGCCGGCGATGTTGGCGCGCACCAGGTCGTGGTGCACCGCATGGCCATGCTCGGCCAGCAACGAGCCGGCGACGCCCTGGATCAGCGCCATGATCGCCAGGTTCGGGTTGGCCTTGGCCTGCTCTTCGATCGAGATCGCTTCTTCAGTGACGCCGAGGTCGGCGCCGCCCATCGATTCAGGCGCGTGCAGGCCGATCAGCCCGGCCTTGGCGGCGGCCACGAAGAACTCGCGCGGGAAGCGCGCCTCGCGGTCGGCCTGTTCCCAGCGCGGCTTGATTTCGCGCTCGGCGAACTTGCGGCACATGTCGCGGAACGCTTCGCGGTCGATGCTGTTGGGGGGGACTCGGCGTTCGGGTTGGCTCATGGGATGCGGTACCTTGATGGAAGTTGAAGATGGGCGATCAGGTCTTGGCCGCAGCGCGCGAAATCAGCACGCCGACGGTGCCGCGCTGCACCAGCGCGCCGTCGTTGCCGAGCACGCGGATCTCGAGCCTGACCGCGCCGGCGCTGCTGCCCTTGGCCGCGTTCACGTCGATCACGAAACACTCGACTTGGACCGCGTCGCCGACGAACACCGGCCCGTGGAAACGCCACTCGCCGACGTCGAGCATGACCTGCAGGGCGGTGCCGAAGATGCCGTTCAACTCGGCCAGCACCTTGGCGATGACGAGCGGCCCGTGCGCGATCAGCCGCCCGTAGCGCGTGGTCTTGGCGTACTCGGGGTCGACATGGATCGGATGGCGCGCGTCCAGCAGGTCGGCGTAGCCGGCCACCAGTTCGGCGCTGCAGTCGAAGCCTGGCAGAGGCAGGCGCATGCCCGGGCGGATGTCGCCGAGCCAGAGGGGTTGGGCAGGGTGCATGGATCGAGTCTCTTCGCGATGCGTTGCAACCGGGTCATTCCGGCTGGATGTTGAATTCCTTGATCAGCCGCACGTAGGCCTGCGACTGCTCGCGCGTGAAATCGGCCAGGCCCGGCGGCGTCGACGGAATGGTGTCGATGCCCTGCGCGGCCAGCTTGGCGCGCAGCTCGGGCCGCTGCAGGATCGCGCTGACTTCGCGGTTCAGGCGCTCGACAACGTCCTTGGGCATCCCGGCGGGGCCGTACAGCGCCCACCAAGCCGGCATGTCGGCGAAGCCCTTGACGCCCGACTCGGCGATCGTCGGCACATCGGGGAACAGCGCGCTGCGTTGCGTCGCGGTGGCGAGCAGCGGCCGCACCTTGCCGGCCTTGGACTGGCCCGCGGCCGTCGCCAGGTCGGTGAACATCAGCTGCACCCGCCCGCCCAGCAGTTCGAGCAGACCCGGTGGCGTCGACTTGAACGGTACGTGAACCATGTCCACGCCGGCCGCCTTCATCAGCATGCCGCCGTAAAGCTGGCCGCCCAGGTTGCCGCTGGCGTAGTTGAGCTTGCCCGGATTGGCACGGGCATGGGCGAGCAGTTCGTTGAGCGTCTTCCAGGGCTGGTCGGCCGCAACGACGAGCACGTACGAGGTGCCGCCGAGCCGGGTGATCGGCACGAAGTCGCGGATCGGGTCGTAGCTGACGCTGTGCAGCATGCCGGCCGGATTGGCGACGAGTGAATTGGTGGCGGCCAGCAGCGTGTAGCCGTCGGCGGGGGCCTTCGCGACGAGGTCGGTGGCGAGCGCACTCTGCGCGCCGGGCCGGTTGTCGACGATCACGGTCTGGCCGAGCGCCGCGCCGAGGGGCTCGGCCACCAGGCGCAGGAAAGTGTCGGTGGCCGAGCCCGGGCCGTAGGGCACGACCAGCCGGATCGGCCGGTTCGGATACTGCGCCTGGCTGGCGAACGAAGCCAAGCCGAGCATCAATGCGACGGCGATGCCGCGCGACAGGCGGCGTGCGGTCATGGCAAGGGTCATGGTCATCGGTGTCTCCGTATGGGCGCGGCGGCCCTTGGCATTGGCGACGAGCGTGCGGCAGGGTGCCGCGCCTCGCCGGGAAGCGGGGTGAGGGCGGTGATCGTCGACGGGTTCGGGTTCGGGCTCGCGCCGTGTCCGCCGAGCGTCCACGAGACGCGCCGCGCAGCGTCGGCCACGAGCCCGGCCAAGGCCTCGCGCCGCGGCCCGAGGCGGGCGATCGGCACGCCAATGCCGATGGCGCAGCGCACGCGGCCGTCGCGTTCGATGATCGGCGCCGCCACCGCACCGGCGCCGACGGTGTGCTCGCCCTCGGTGACGACGACACCGGCGCTGCGGACGCCGGCGATGATGCGCCGCAGGCGCGCCACGCCGGTCACGGTGAGTTCGGTGCGCTCGACCGTGCGCGCGCTGGCCAGGTAGCGGTCGAGGAAGACCGGCTCTTGGAACGCCAGCAGCGCGCGGCCCATGCCGGTGCAGTACAGCGGCCAGCGCGAGCCGACGCGCGGCGAGTAGCGGATGTCCTGATCGCTGTTGACGACGTCGATGTACAGCGCCTCGGCGCTGCGGTCGTCGAGCGTGGCGAGCATCGCGGTCTCGCCGCTCTGCGCGACGAGGTCCAGCGCCACCGGGCGCCAGGCGGCCAGCACGCCAGCGTCGGCGGCAATGATCGCGCCCAGCCGCATCGACGCCGGGCCGAGCGTGTAGCGCGCGTCGCGCGAGCTGACGTAGCCGGCCACCACCATGACCCGAAGATGATTCAACAGGCTGGTCTTCGGGATCTGCAATGCCTCGGTCATCGCGGCCAGCGACAGGCCGCTGTTCGAAGCCGCCAGCAACTCGACGATCTGCATCACGCGCAGCGGCGATTTCGGGCCGCTGTAGTCGTCGTTGCCGGGGTCGATCGTCTCCGATGGATGGTCCATTATTGGTATGATAGTCCAATATCGGACCGATCGTCACGGAGCCAGCATGGAAAACCGCTTGTGTGAGATGTTCGGGAATCGAGGCGCCGATCTTCGCGTTCTCGCACTGCCGAGACGTGGTTGTCGAGGTCTCGAAGGCCGGGGGACTGGGCGTGCTCGGCCTGGCCCGTATGAGCCCGCAGCGCGTCGATGCCGAACTGCAATGGATCGACGACCACATCGGTGGCCGGCCCTACGGCGTCGACATCCTGATGCCCACGACCTACCAGGACGCGGGCGAAGGCGAGGCCAAGCACGACGCCGACCGGCTGCTGCCGGCCGAGCACCTGGCCTTCGTGCGCGGCATGCTCGACCGCGCGGGTGTCCCCGCGCTGCCCGCGGCCGAAGCGGCGCAGATCGAGCGCGACCTGGTCTCCACCTTCAACTTCACGCCGGGCGAAAGCGCCGCGATGATCGAGATCGCGCTGCGCCACCCGATCAAGCTGATCGTCAATGCGCTCGGCTCGCCGCCGGCAGAACTCGTGCAGCGCGCGCATGCGCGCGGCATCAAGGTCGCAGCGATGGCGGGGGCGCCCAAGCACGCGATCAAGCACCGCGATGCCGGTTGTGATTTCGTCATCGCGGTCGGCACCGAGGCCGGCGGCCATACCGGCAGCACCACCTCGATGGTGCTGTGGCCGCGCATCGTCGACGCGGTCGCGCCCTTGCCCGTGCTCGGCGCCGGCGGCATCGGCCGCGGACGCCAGCTCGCGGCGGCGCTGGCGCTGGGCTGCGAAGGCGCTTGGTGCGGCTCGATCTGGCTGAAGACGGTGCAGAGCGAAGTCACGCCCGAGATCAAGGCGCGCATGTTTGAAGCCGGCCCCGACGACGCGGTGCTGACGCGCAGCGTCACCGGCAAACCCTGCCGCACACTGCGCAGTGCCTTCACCGATGCTTGGGACGCGCCCGGCGCGCCCGAGCCGCTGCCCGCGCCGCTGCAGGCGATCCTGTGGTGGGGTCAGGGCCGCACGCGGGTCGAGCGGGTGCGTGCCAAGGAGTTCCTGACCTACCCCGTCGGGCAGATCGTTGCCGACATGCGCGAAGAGACCTCGGTGCGTCAGGTGGTGCAGGACATGCTAGGCGAACTGGCCGAGGCCAAGGAACGCCTTGATCGACTGCTCGGTTGATATTCCATCGTTCAAGGAGAACAGACAATGAGCCAAGGACCGCTGAGCGGCATGAAGGTGGTGGAGTTCGCCGGCATCGGGCCTGGCCCGATGTGCGGCATGTTGCTGGCCGACCTGGGCGCCGAGGTGCTGCGTGTGGACCGGCTTGCGCCCAGCGGCCTGGGCATCGAGCGGGCGCCGAAATTCGACCTGCTGAACCGCGGCAAGCGCTCGATCGCGGTCGATCTGAAAGCCGCCGAGGGGGTCGCGTTCGCGCGCCGGCTCGTCGCCTGCAGCGATGCGCTGATCGAGGGTTTTCGGCCGCAGACGATGGAGCGGCTCGGCCTCGGCCCCGAGCCTTGTCTGGCGCAACAACCCAAGCTGGTCTACGGGCGCGTCACCGGCTTCGGCCAGACCGGGCCGCTGGCGCTGACCGCGGGGCATGACCTGAACTACATCGCCCTGTCGGGGGCGCTGCATGCGATCGGCCGCGCCGGTGCGCCACCGACACCGCCGTTGAACTTGGTCGGCGACTTCGGCGGCGGCGGCCTGCTGCTCGCCTTCGGCATGCTCGCGGCGCTGTGGAACACGCAGCGCGGCGGAGCCGGGCAGATCGTCGATGCGGCGATGGTCGACGGCGCGGCGATGCTGATGACTTCGCTGTACGGCATGCTCGGCAGCGGCATGCACACCGGGCCGCGCGGCACCAACCTGCTGGATTCGGGGGCGCCGCACTACGAGGTGTTTCGCTGCGCCGACGGCGAGTACGTGTCGGTGGCGCCGATCGAACTGAAGTTCCGCGAGGTCCTGTTGAAGCGCCTGGGCTTGGGCGTCGACGCCTTCGACTTCGACGACATGGCGCGCTGGGGCGAGAGCAAGGCCCGCCTGGCCGCGATCTTCGAGACGCGCACGCGGGCGCAGTGGTGCGAACTGCTCGAAGGCAGCGACGCCTGCTTCGCGCCGGTGCTGGCGCCGCTGGAGGCGCCGACGCATGCGCACAATCAGGCCCGCGCGACCTTCGTCGACATCGGCGGTGTGGTGCAGCCGGCGCCGGCGCCGCGTTTCAGCGCCACGCCTGCGGCGCTGCCGCGCGCGCCGCACACCGCCGACGATGGGGCGCTCGAACAGGTGCGGCGCTGGGGCGTGCCGGCGTCGGAACTGGACGCGCTGGTGCGCAGCGGCGTCGTTCGCGCGGGTGGCGCGCGCGCGGGCTGAGCGTCAGGGCTCTGCCTTGGCCGGCACGGCCGGGGCGCTTGCCGCACCGCTGGCCAGCATGCGATCGATGTCGGCCGGCGCGTAGCCGGCCTCGGCCAGCAACTCGCGCGTGTTTTCGCCGAGCAGCGGGGCATGACGGCGGATGGCCGGCGGCGTGTCGGACCAGGTGCCTGGGACGTTCATCGTGCGGATGCGTCCTTCGCTGGGGTGATCGATCCAGTCGAAGAAGCCGACGTCGGCCAGGTGCGGGTCGTCCATCAGCGTGGCCGGCGTGTGCATCGGCGTCACGGGGATATCTGCCTTCGCGAGCGCGTCCATCCACTCGGCGGTGGTGCGGGTGAGCATGGTTTCGGTCACGAAGGCGTAGAGCGCGTCGACGTTGCGCGTGCGGTCGGCCATGCGCAGGAAGCGCGGGTCGCTCAGCATCTCCTCGCGGCCCAGCATCTCGCAGAAATTCTTCCAGTGCTTGTCGATGTAGATCAGCACGCAGATGTAGCCATCACGGGTCTTGCAGGGGCGACGGTCCTTGGCGAGCAGACGCACGTAGCCGGCGTCGGCCAGGGAAGGATCGAAGGTCTGGCCGTACATGTGGTCGGACAGCACGAACTGGGTCATGGTCTCGAACATCGGCACTTCGATCGCCTGGCCACGGCCCGTGCGTTCGCGTGCGTAGAGTGCGGAGGTGACGGAGTACACGGCGGTGAGGCCGGTGGTGCGATCACAGATGTTGGTGGGCAGGTAGCGCGGCTCGCCGGTGACGCGCCCGACCAGCGAGGGCAGCGCCACGGCGCCCTGGATCAGGTCGTCTAGCGCGGGCTTGCCGGCGTAGCGTCCGCCTTCGCCGAAGCCGTAGGCGCCGCAGTAGATGATGCGCGGGTTGATCGCGGCGACGTCGTCATAGCCCAGCCCCAGGCGCCCCATCGAACTGGGCCGGATGTTGAACAGCAGCACGTCGGCGCCGGCGATCAGGCGCTTCAGCGCTGCCAGCGCCTCGGGCTTGCGCAGGTCGAGCGCGATGCTGCGCTTGTTGCGGTTCAGCGCCAGGTACATCGGCCCCATCCCCTTGCTGCGGCTGGGCCCGATGTTGCGCACGGTGTCGCCGTCGGGCGACTCGACCTTGATGACGTCGGCGCCCAGGTCGGCGAGGATCTGCGACGCAAACGGGCCCATCACCACGGTGGTGAGGTCGACGATCTTGATGCCGGCCAGCGGCCCGGTGTTGGCGGTAGTCTTGTCCTGTGCGGAGGTCATGGGTTCGAAGCGGGTGGTTTGAAGTAGTCGGGCATGCCGGCGGGCCAGAAGTCGCCCCACAGCACCATGCCGCCGTCGATGTTGACGGTCTCGCCGGTGATGTACTTGCCCGAGGATGCCGTGAGGTAGACCACCGCCTCGGCGATGTCCTGCACGTCGCCGGCCCTGAGCATGGGGTTGGTGCGGAAGAGGCCGCCGACGTTTTCTTCCTTGTAGTTGTTGAAGCCGTTGCTCTCGATCGCGCCGGCACCGATGCAGTTGACGCGGATGCCGTGCTCGGCCCATTCGACGGCGAGTGTCTGCGACAACGCGATCACGCCGGCACGCGAGGCTGCGGTGTGCGCCATGCCTGGCAGGCCGCGGTCCACGGCGGCGGTGATGGTGACGATGCTGCCGTCGCGCTTGCCTTGCTTGACCCAGCGCTTCGCCGTGCCCTGCATCATGTACCAGGTGCCGTTGAGGTTGGTGTCGATGACGGCGTTCCAGCCTTTGTCGGTGAAGTCCATCGCGTGCGCGGCGAACTGCCCGCCGGCATTGTTGACCAGCACATCGATGCTGCCGAAACGCTCGAACACCGCGTCGAGCAGGCCCTCGACCTGGCCCGGATCGCGGATCGTCATCGGGTGCACGAAGACCTCGCGGCCCGACAGCGCGCGCAGCTTCTCGGCGCAGTCTTCCAGCGCATCGAGCTTGCGGCCGCAGATCGCCAGCGTGGCACCCAGGCGTGCGAACAGGAAGGCGATCGCCTTGCCGATGCCGCTGCCGGCGCCGGACACCAGCACGACCTTGCCAGCGTACAAGTCGTCACGGTACACCGTGGGCAGCTGCGACAGGGCCTCGTCGCCAGGGCCGAACTTCGGCTGTTGGACGGGCGCGGTCATGCCGCCTGCTCCTGCGTGAAGTAGGCGGGCTTGGGGATCGTCCAGAGTTCGCCCCACAGGACGCCACCGCCATCGACGTTGAGCAGCTCGCCGGTGATGAACTTGCCGCTGGGTCCGGTGAGGTAGATCACCGCGTGCGCGATGTCCTGCACGTCGCCCTGGCGCAGCATCGGGTTGCCGCGCGGGAACTGCTCGCGCGCCTCGGCCGAGTACTGCTTGAAGCCGGTGCTCTCGATCACGCCCGGAGCGATGCAGTTGACGCGGATGTCGTGCGCTGCCCATTCGACCGCGACCGTCTTCGACAGGTAGGTCACGGCGGCCCGCGCGGCGCAGGAGTGGGCCACGCCGGGGAAGCCGCGCTGGAAGGTCAGCACGATGTTGACGATGTTGCCCGGCGTGCCGGTGTCGCGCCAGCGCTTCGCGGCGGCGTGCATCATGTACCAGGTGCCGTTCAGGTTGTTGTCGACCACCGCCTTCCAGCCGTTGGGGCTGATGTCGAGCGCGGCCTTCGGGAACTGGCCCCCGGCGTTGTTGACCTGCACGTCCAGGCGCCCGAAGTGAGCATAGGTGGCGTCCAGCAGCTTCTCGACGTCTTCGGGCTGGCGAATGTTGGCCTGCTGCACCAGCACGTCGGGGCTGCCCAGCTTGCGCAGCCAGGGTTCGCAGGCGTCGAGCTTGGCTCGGTCGCGGCCACAGATGACGAGCTTGGCGCCCAGCCGCGCGTAGAGGAAGGCGATGGCCTTGCCGATGCCGCTGCCGGCGCCGGAGACCATCACGACCTGGCCGTCGAACAGGCCGGCCTCGAAGACGCGCGGCGCTTCCGAGAGCGCGGCATCATTCCAGCCGAATTGCGGTTCATTCATGGGGTTCACATTCCAGCGTAGTTGGGGCCGCCGCCGCCTTCGGGCGTGACCCAGACGATGTTCTGCGACGGGTCCTTGATGTCGCAGGTCTTGCAATGCACGCAGTTCTGCGCGTTGATCTGCAGCCGCTCGGTCTGGTCGTCGTCCTTCACGAACTCGTAGACGCCGGCGGGGCAGTAGCGACTTTCCGGGCCCGCGTACTTCGACAGGTTCAGCGCCACCGGCACCGCCGCATCCTTCAGCGTCAGGTGCGCAGGCTGGTTCTCTTCGTGGTTGGTGTTGCTGACGAAGACCGAAGACAGGCGGTCGAAGCTGAGCTTGCCGTCGGGCTTGGGGTAGACGATGGGCGTGGCCTGGTCGGCCGGCAGCAGGCTCTCGTGGTCGCGCTTGGTGCCGTGCAGGGTCCACGGCGGGCTGGCGATGCCGAGCTTGGGCAGCAGCCACTGCTCGATGCCGGTCATCAGGTTGCCGATCAGCTTGCCCTTCTTGAACCAGAGCTTGAAGTTGCGGGTCTGCTGCAGTTCCTCGTTCAGCCAGCTCTTCTCGAAAGCCGCGGGGTAGGCCAGCAGTTCGTCGCGCTGCCGTCCGGCGGCCAGGGCCGGCGCGATCGCCTCGGCGCACAGCACGCCGCTCTTGATCGCCGCGTGGCTGCCCTTGATGCGCGCCGCGTTCAGGTAGCCGGCGTCGCAGCCGACCAGCGCGCCGCCCGGGAACACGGTCTTGGGCAGCGCCTGCGGCGTGCCGTTGTTGATCGCACGCGCGCCATAGCCGAGGCGCTTGCCGCCTTCGATGTGCGCACGGATCGCGGGGTGTGTCTTCCAGCGCTGCATCTCGTCGAACGGGCTCATAAACGGGTTCTGGTAGTCGAGCCCGACGACGAAGCCCAGCGTCACCTGGTTGCCGGCCAGGTGGTAGAGGAAGCCGCCGCCGAAGGTCTGGTCGACCATGGGCCACCCGGCGGTGTGCACCACCAGCCCCGGTTTGGCGCGGGCCGGGTCGACCTCCCACAACTCCTTGATGCCGATGGCAAAACTCTGCGGGTCCCTGCCTTGGTCGAGCCGGTAGCGCGCGATCAGCTGCTTGCCCAGGTGGCCGCGTGCGCCTTCGGCGAACACCGTGTACTTGCCGGCCAGCTCCATGCCGAGCTGGAACGACCCGGTGGGCTCGCCGTCCTTGCCGACGCCCATGTTGCCGGACGCGACGCCGCGAACGCTGCCCTGTTCGTTGTACAGCACTTCGGCGGCGGCGAAGCCGGGGAAGATCTCCACGCCCACCGCCTCGGCCTGCTGCGCCAGCCAGCGCACCACGTTGCCGAGCGAGACGACGTAGCAGCCGTCGTTGTGCAGGTTGCGCGGCACCAGCCAGTCGGGCGTGCGCGTGCTGCCGGTCTCGGACAGGAACAACACGTCGTCGCCGGTCACCGGCTGCGCGAGCGGCGCCCCCTGTGCCTTCCAGTCGGGAATGAGTTCGCCGATCGCGCGCGGGTCCATCACCGCGCCCGACAGGATGTGCGCGCCCGGTTCGGAACCCTTCTCGATCACGACCACCGACAGTTCGGCATCGAGCTGCTTGAGCCGGATCGCTGTCGCCAGGCCGGCTGGCCCGGCGCCGACGATCACGACGTCGTACTCCATGGCTTCGCGCGGGCCGAAGCGTTCGATCAGTTCCTGGGAGTTCACGTGGGCATGGCGCGCGCAGGCGCGGTGGGTCTTAAATCGGCGTCTTCGGGACGGGCAGCGCGCGACTCGGCCCCATGCCGCGCTTGTAGACCATCAAGGTGCGCTTGAAGGTGCACACCACCACGCCGTCCTGGTTGAAGCCTTCGGTGGCCACGGTGACCACACCCATGGTGGGGCGCGACTTGGATTCGCGCTTGTCGCGTACCGCCGAGCGTGAGTAGATCGTGTCGCCCTCGAACACCGGCTTGGGCAGGCGGACCTCGTCCCAGCCGAGGTTGGCGAACACGTTGTACGAGACATCGATCACCGACTGGCCTGTGACGAGCGCCAGGGTCAGGCATGAGTTGACCAGCGGGCGCGCGAATTCGGTCTGCGCCGCGTAGTGCACGTCGAAGTGCACCGCGGCCACGTTTTGTGTCAGCAGCGTGAACCAGATGTTGTCTTGCTGCGTGAGCGTGCGCCCGAGCGGGTGGCGGTACTCGTCGCCGACCTCGAAATCTTCGAAGAAACGCCCTTCCCAACCCGGTTTGACGCTCATGCTGCGCTAGCCTCGAAGGTGCCGTCGAAGATGATCGCGGTGACCTGCTTGACGAAGTCCGCGAACGAACCTTTCTGCGGGTTGTACCACTCGACCGTCCAGTTCAGGGCGCCGATCACGAACAGCCGGATCACCGCGGTGCTCGTGTCCCGGCGCAGCTCGCCGCGTTTCAGCGCGTCTTCCAGGAGGCGATCCCAGTAATCCGCATAACTGCGGCGAATCTTGCGGTGGCTGTTCTTCGCGGCGGTCGGAATCTGTCCGTAGATGCGGATGTTCGCCGAGGTGAAATCGCCGTGGTGAAGCAGGCCCCACAAGTGCCCCTCGATCGCCGCCGCGACCCGTTGGCGTGCCGTCGCGCTCTCGGGCAGCGCATCAACCCGCTGGCGCACCGCATCGGCAACGACCTGGATGCCTTTGTCCAGCACCTCTCCGAGGATCTGTTCCTTGGACTCGAAGTGGTAGTAGATGCTGCCGGCCTTGATGCCCGACGCGTCGGCGACTTCGCGCAAGGTGGTGGCGGCGTAGCCATGATGGCGAAACAGCCGGGCGGCCTCGAGCAGGATGCGTTCGCGCGTGGCAGTGTCTGCTTCGACGGCAGCCGGTTTCTCGCGGGTCTTGGTGGACATGGTGTGGTTGTCAGTTAGGTTGAGCGGTCAAAAATGGTACAGCAGAGCCACTGTTTGGATTCGCCTGACGGTATCTAACTAACGTATGTTTGATGCTATCATAGCGCTGCCTTGCCAACGCAGGCAAGCGTTACGTGGGAGTGGGGCGCGGCGGCGGATCGCCGAAGTGTCCCTGGCGCCCAATCCCAGGATCGACTAGGAGACCGGACATGCTGTTCAACGACGACCAGATCGCATTGCGCGACGTGGCGCGCCGCTTCGCGCGCGAGAAGCTCAAGCCGGGTTACCAGAAGCGCGAGGCCGAGCAGGGCTTCGATCGCGCGCTGATGAAGGAAATCGGCTCGCTGGGGCTGATCGGGGTCGACCTGCCGGAAGAATACGGCGGCCTCGGCCTCAGCGGTGTCACCTCCGGGATAATCACCGAAGAGATGGCTTACGGTGATTTCAACGTCAGCTACATCCAGCTGCTCGGCTCACTGATGGGCGCGATCGTGCATGCCAACGCCAACCCCGAACTGGCGCGCCACTGGAACAGCCGGCTGGTGGCCGGCGAAGCGATCATCGGCCTGGGCCTGACCGAACCGCGTGGCGGCTCCGACGCCGCCAACCTCCAAGTCAAGGCGCGCCGCGATGGCAACGACTTCATCATCTCGGGCGAGAAGACCTCGATCAGTTTTTCCGACCAGTGCGACGCGATCGTGCTGTTCACCCGCACCGGCAAGCCCGATTCCGGGGCGCGCGGCATCACCGCCTTCCTGGTGCCGATGGACCTGCCCGGCATCCAGCGCACCCGCTTCAACGACGTCGGCAGCAAGATCATCGGCCGCGGCTCGGTGTTCTTCGACGACGTGCGGGTGCCGGCCGAGAACATGATGGGCGCCGAGGGCAAGGGCTTCACGCAGGTCATGCAGGGGTTCGACTTCAGCCGCATCCTGATCGCGCTGCAGTGCATCGGCGCGGCCCAGGCATCTATCGACGAGACTTGGGAGTACATGAAGGAACGCCAGGCGATGGGTGCGCCGATCGTGCAGTACCAGGGCGTGTCGTTCCCGATCGTCGAGTTCGAGACCCTGCTCGCCGCTTGCCGCCAGCTCTGCTACCACGGCTTGGCGCTGCGCGACAACGGCCAGCCGCACACGGCCGAGTCGGCGATGGTCAAGTGGATGGGCCCGAAGACCTCGTTCGACGCCATCCACCAGTGCATCCTGACCTTCGGCCACTACGGCTGGTCCAAGGATCTGCCGCACCAGCAGCGCCTGCGCGACGTGATGGGCCTCGAGATCGGCGACGGCACCGCGCAGGTGATGAAACTCATCGTCGCGCGCGAGCGCGCCGGTCGCGTGGCAGTGCAGTACGCGGCAGAGAACAAGAAATGAGCGCCGCTTCGCCACTCGTCGTCGGCCGCGAAGGCGCCGTCGGCATCATCGAACTGGCGCGGCCGGACAAGTTCAACTGCCTGTCGCTGGCCGTGCATGCGGGCATCGAGGCCGCGATGAACGACTTCGAGAAGCCCGGCTCGGGCGTGCGCGCCGTGCTCGTGCGCGCCCAGGGCAAGCACTTCTGTACCGGCGCCGACCTCGACGAGGTCAAGGGCCTGCGCAGCGACCCGGCCAAGATCGACCACTTCATCCGCTACGGCCACAAGGTGCTGCAGCGCCTGGAAGCCAGCCCGCTGCCCGTGGTGGCGGCCTGCCAAGGCCTGGCGCTGGCGGGCGGCAGCGAGTTGATGCTGGCCTGCGACGTGATCTTCGCGTCGTCCGACTTCCGCATCGGCGACCAGCATGCGCAGTACGGCTTGGTGCCCGGCTGGGGCGGCTCGCAGCGCTTCCCGCGCGTCGTCGGGTTGCGCCGTGGATTGGACATGTTCTTCAGCGCACGCTGGATCGACGCCCCCACGGCGCTGCAATGGGGCCTGGTCAACTACGTTGTCGAGCCCGACAAGCTCGGCGAAGCCGCGCTGGCCTATTGCACACAGCTCACCACGCGGAGCCGCGCCGGCCTGGCGGTCATGAAGCGCCTGGCGCGGCAAGGCATGGACAAGACGCTCGCCGATGGACTCACATTCGAGCAGGATGTGATGGCCACCGAGCTGATGAGCGACGACGTGAGCGAAGGCCTGGCGGCGTTCGCGGCGCGGCGTCCGCCGGTGTTCAAGTGACCATAGTCCGGGCCCAAGGATGACGATACTTTCCTCGCGCGCATCGAGCGCCGACCCAGAGTTCCAGCTCAATCGCGCCGCCTACGAAGCATTGATCGCCCGGCTGCACGAGCGCCGCCGCAAGGCGCTCGCAGGCGGGCCGCCGAAGGCACGCGAGAAGCACCTGGCGCGCAACAAGATCCTGCCGCGCGACCGCGTCGAGGTGCTGCTCGATCCGGGCTCGCCGTTCCTCGAGTTCGGCATGCTCGCCGGCGAGGGCCAGTACGACGGCGTGCCGCCGGGTGCGAGCATCATCACCGGCATCGGTCTGGTGCAGGGCCGCCCGTGCATGATCATCGCCAACGACGCGACCGTGAAGGGCGGCACCTACTACGGCATGACGTGCAAGAAGCATGTCCGCGCCCAGCAGATCGCCTGGGCGCACCGGCTGCCGTGCATCACGCTGGTCGACAGCGGTGGCGCCTTCCTGCCCGACATGGCCAACATCTTTCCCGACGTCGGCCAGTTCGGCAGCATCTTCAACAACCAGGTGCGCATGTCGGCCGAGGGCATCCACCAGATCGCCGTGGTGCTGGGGCCCTGCACCGCGGGTGGTGCCTACATCCCGGCGCTGTGCGACGAGATCGTGATCGTCAAGGAACAGGGCTTCATGTACCTCGGCGGCCCCGAGCTGACCTTCGCCGCGACCGGCGAGACGGTCGACGCCGAGTCGCTGGGCGGCGCGCAGATGCACTGCAGCCTGAGCGGCGTCACCGACCACATCGCCCACGACGACCGCCACGCGCTGGCGCTGACGCGCGAGATCGTGCGTGAACTCGGCGAGCCGCCCAAGCCGCGCTGGACCAAGCAACCCAGCCTGCCGCCGCGTTTCGACCCGCGCGAGATCCACGGGCTGATCAGCCGCGACCCGAAGATCCCGACCGACACGCGCGAGATCCTCGCCCGCTTCGTCGACGACAGCCGCTTCCAGGAATTCAAGCCGCTGTACGGCGACACCCTGCTGACCGGATTCGCGCGCATCCACGGCCACGAGATCGGCATTCTCGCCAACCAGGGCGTGCTGTTCCCCGAAAGCGCGATGAAGGCGGCGCACTTCATCGACCTGTGCTGCCAGCGCGACATCCCGCTGCTGTTCATGGCCGACGTCACCGGCTTCATGGTCGGGCGCGCCGCCGAGCAGTCGGGCATCGCCAAGGCCGGCGCGAAGATGATCACCGCGATGGCGTCGGCCAACGTGCCCAAGTACACCATCATCATCGGCGCGTCGTACGGCGCGGGCTACCTCGCGATGTGCGGCCGGCCGTTCAACCCGACGGCGATGTTCGCGTGGCCCAACGCACGCGCCGCGATCATGGGCCCCGACCAGGCGGCCACCGTGATGGCGCTGGTGCGGCGACAGATCAACAAGACCGAAGGCCGTGAGTGGACGCCCGAGGAAGAAGAAGCCTTCAAGGCGCCGGTGCGCAAGGTCTACGAAGACTTTCAGCCGGCCGACAACTTCTCGTCCAACCTGTGGGCCGACGGCATCATCGACCCGGTCGAGACGCGCGACGTGATGGGCCTGATGCTCGACCTCGCGTCGCGCACCGCGCCCAAGCCGACCCCGTTCGGCGTCTTCCGCTTCTGACATGCAACGCATCCACAAAGTCCTGATTGCCAACCGCGGCGAGATCGCCTGCCGCATCGCCCGCACCTGCCGGCGCCTCGGTCTGAAGGTCGCGACCGTGCATTCGAGCGTCGACCGCCATGCGCGCCATGTGCGCGAGATCGGCGAGTCGGTCGAACTCGGCGGCGCGGCACCGTCCGAGAGCTACCTGCGCATCGATGCCATCGTCGCGGCGGCGCAGCGCGTCGGCGCCAACGCGGTGCATCCCGGCTTCGGCTTCGTCTCCGAGAACCCGGACTTCGTGCGCGCGCTTGACGCCGCCGGGCTGATCTTCATCGGCCCCACGGCCGAGACGATGGAGCGGCTGGGCGGCAAGGCGCAGGCCAAGCGCGAGGCCGCTCGGCTGGGCGTGCCGGTGATTGCGGGCAGCGAAGGTGGCATGAACGACGCCGCCGCGGTCGTGAGCGCGGTGCGCGGCATGCCGCTGCCGGTGCTGCTGAAGGCGGTCGCCGGAGGCGGTGGCCGCGGGATGGCGGTGGTCGAGACGCTGGACGGCCTTGAAGCTCGTGTCGAAAGCGCGATGCGCGAGGCCGAGAAAGCCTTCGGCAACGGCGAGCTGATCGTCGAGCGCTACCTGCCGCGCGTGCGCCACATCGAGGTGCAGGTCGCGGGCGATGGCCAGGGCCACGCGATCCACCTGTTCGAGCGCGAATGCACGCTGCAGCGGCGGCACCAGAAGGTGATCGAGGAGGCGCCGAGCGCCGGCCTGCCGGCGGCGTTGCGCGAGCGACTGCTGGCCGATGCGGTCAAGCTCGCCGCCGGGGTGAGCTACCGCGGGCTCGGCACGGTCGAGTTCGTCGTCACCGGAGACGACTACTTTTTCCTCGAGGTCAACCCGCGCCTGCAGGTCGAACATCCGGTCACCGAGGAAGTGACGGGGCTCGACCTGGTCGAATTGCAGCTGCGCATTGCCGACACCGGCCGGCTGCCGCTTGCGCAGGCCGACGTGCGCTGCGACGGCCACGCCTTCGAGGCGCGGCTCTGTGCCGAGGATGCCGAAGCCGGGTTCCTGCCGACGACCGGGCGGCTGGACCGCGTCGACTTCTCGCGCGCCGCGGTGCGCATCGAGTCGGGCGTCGAAAGCGGCGACGAGATCTCGCCGTACTACGACTCGATGATCGCCAAGCTGGTGTCGCGCGGCCCGAACCGCGAGGCCGCGCGCCGCGCGCTGGCTGCGGGTCTGCGCGACAGCACGGTGATCGGCTTGACGACCAACCTGCAGTTCCTGCATGAGCTGCTGCACTGGCCGCAAACGATCGCCGCGAGCTTCCACACCCGCCTGATCGACGAGTCGTTCGCGGCCGATGGTCTGGCTGCGCGAGCGGCGCCTGTCGTGCCGGCCGAGCACGTGGCCGCGGCCGCGCTGCACTGGCTCGCCACCCAGCGCGCCGCGACCCCGGAACTCGGCTGCTGGAGCCAGGCCCAAGGGTTCACCGGCTGGCGCCTGGCCAAGGGTGCGTCCGCCGCGGCGCCGTTGCCGAACCTGGTGCTGAAGAGCGGCACGGCCGAATGGCCGGTGCGTTTCGGCGCGCCACAGGCCGACGGCAGCATCGAGCTCGTGCTCGGCGATGCACCCGAGCGCGCGTCGCTGGCCGTGTTGCCCAGCGGCCACCGGCTGCTGCACTTCGGCGGCCGCACCCTCGAACTCGCGCTCGTCGGCAATGCCCAAGGCATCGAGCTGTCGAGTCCGCTCGGGCGCAGCGTTTTCGACTGCACGCCATTCCTCGGCGGTGCGCTCGCCGATGAGGCCGCGGGCGGGCAGCTCGGCGCGCCGATGATGGGCAAGGTCGTGGCCGTCAAGGCTGCGGTCGGCGATGCGGTGAAGATCGGCCAGACGGTGATCGTGCTCGAGTCGATGAAAATGGAGCTGCACGTCACCGCCCCGTTCGACGGCAGCGTGGCCGCTCTGCGCTGCAAGGTCGGCGACATGGTCGAGCGCCATCAGGTGCTGGCCGAGGTGGCGCCGGTCGAATAGTCCGCACAACCAAGGAGCAACCCGATGACGTCATTCCCGAAGCAGGTCGAGTTCCACGAAGAAGGCCCGCGCGAGGGCTTCCAGATGGAGAAGGCGACCTACCCGCTGGCCGACCGCCTGGAACTCATCGACGCGCTCGCCGCAGCCGGCCTGAAGCAGGTGCAGTGCGCATCGTTCGTGAGCCCGCGCGCGGTGCCGCAAATGGCCGATTCGCCCGAACTGTTCGCCCGGCTGAAGAAGCGGCCGGGCACGCGCTACACCGCACTCTGGCTGAACGACAACGGCTTCGAGCGGGCCCGCGCCTGCGAGCAGGTCGATCTTGATGGCAAGATCGTGTTCTACGTGACCGAGCCGTTCTCGCAGCGCAACAACAACTGCAGCGTGGCCGAGAACCGCGAGCGCCAGCTCGGCTGGATCGACCGCTACATCGCGCTCGACATCCCGCTCGAGCAGGCCTATGTGGTCACGTCCTTCGGCTGCAACCTCGGCGGCCCGGTGCCCGTGTCGGCGATCACCGACATCGTGCGCTGGCTGGCCGAGGTGTGCGCCGACCGGCGCATCCCGTTCCCGGCCTTCTACCTGGCCGACACGATGGGCTGGGCCAACCCCGAAGAGATCAAGCGCCGCATCGGCGCGGTGCGCGAGATCGTGCCGCATGCGCGCATCGGGCTGCACCTGCATGACACGCGCGGGCTCGGCGGCGCCAACGTCTACGCCGCGTTGCAGATGGGCGTGGAGCTGTTCGACAGCTCGGTCGCCGGCCTGGGCGGCTGCCCTTTCGCCGAGCACAAGACCGGCTCGGCGGCCGGCAACGTCTGCACCGAGGACATGGCGTTCATGTGCGAGGAGCTCGGCATCCCGACCGGCATCGACCTGGAGAAGCTGGTCGAGGCCTCGCGTCTGGCGGAACGCATCATCGGCCGGCCGCTGAACGGCCACCTGATGCACAGCGGCACGCTCGCCGCGATGCGCGGGTGACCTTGCCCGCGCACGTGCCGCCGGCCACTGGATGACGGCGGCCGGCCCCAAAGACCCGCCCGGCTTGCAGACCGGCCGCGACGAAGACTGGGTCGGCCCGCTGCTGGCGATGCTGGCCGTGCAGACGGCCGTTTCTTTCCTGTCGCGCATTGCGCCGACGCTGGCGCCGACGCTCGCATCGCGCATCGGCTGGCCGGTCGAGAGCGTGGGTTACCTCTCGTCGATGATCACCGGCGGCTCGGTCGTCGCGCTGCTGCTGGGCATGCCGCTGCTGCGGCGCCTGGGTTCGATGCGCAACCTCCAGGTCGGCCTGGCGTTGGGCGTGCTCGGCGCGTTGCTGAGCGCGGTGCCGGAGTCCATTGCGCTGGTGGTTGGCAGCTTGCTGATCGGCTTGTCGATCGGGCCGCCGTCGTCGGCCGGCATGGACGTGCTGCAGCGCTTCGCGCCGCTGCGGCATCGCAACCTTCTGTTCTCGGTCAAGCAGGCCGGCGTGCCGCTGGGCGGCGTGATCGCCGGGCTGCTGATGCCCTGGGCGTCGCAGACGTTCGGCATCGGCGTGGCCGTGACCATCGCCGCCGCGTTGGGCGCGCTGACGCTCTTCGCGGTGCAGCCGTTGCGGGCCCGTGTCGACGCCGCGCGCGAGACCACGCTGCAGCTGAACTGGCGCATGTTCCTCTCGCCGAACAACCTGCGTCAGCCGATCGCGGTGCTGGTGGCGATGCCGGCCTTGCGCCGCATGGGCCTGGCGGGCGGCTGCCTGGGCGCGGGGCAGAGCGTGTGGTTCGCGTTCCTCGTCACCTACCTCGTGGTCGAGCTGCACTGGACGCTGACGGCCGCCGGTGCGCTGTTCGCGCTGATGCAGCTGGTCAGCGCGCTCGGCCGGCCGCTGGCCGGCTTCATCTCGGATCGGCTGGGCGACGGGCCGCGCGTGCTGCGCTGGGCGGTGATCGGGTCGGGTCTGACCACGCTCGCGCTGGCGTTCTGCACGCCGGCGTGGCCGACCTGGAGCGTGGTCGCGCTGGCGGTGCTGGCCGGTTTGACGGTGGCCAGCTGGAACGGCGTGCAGTTCGCCGAGGTCGCGCGCCTGGCACCGCCCGAAACGCTGAACGAGACCATGACCGGCGCCACCTTGCTGCTGCTGCTGGCCTATGTCGTGGGGCCGGCGATCTTCAGCTTGGTGGTCGCCGCCGGTGCGAGTTTCGGCGCTGCCTTTGGCTTCACTGCGCTGGTCACCTTCTCGGCCCTGTGGCCCTTGTCTCGCGTGAAGGACGACACCCTGACGCGCACCTGACGCGCACCTGACGCGCACCTGACGCGCGTTCGCGACTGCACGGCTCAGCGCGCGACCTTGAGCGGCATGCGCCGCATGCCGCGGAACACCATCGACTCCTGCCACTCGAGCTCGGCCTCGGGCAGCGCCAGTTCGATGCGCCGCCAGCGCGCGAGCGCCGCCGGCAGCGCGATCTGGCCCTCGAGCCGCGCGAGCGGAAAACCCAGGCAGATGTGCATGCCGAAGCCGAATGAAAGCTGCGGCACGCCGTCGCGCTGCAGTTCGAGCCGGTCCGGGTCGGGGTAGGCCTCGGGGTCGCGGTTGGCCGCGCTCAGCATCACGTAGACCCGGTCGCCGACCGCGAGCGTCCTGCCGCGCAGCTGCTGCTCGACCAGCACGGTGCGCGACTGCACGCCGCTCGGGCCGTCGTAGCGCAGCAACTCCTCGACCGCGCCCGGGGCGAGGCCGGGGTCGGCGCGCAGCGCCGCCTGCTCCCCCGGGAAGGCGAGCAGCGCGAGCAGTCCGTTGGCCAGGTGGTTGGTGGTGGTCTCGTGACCCGCGAAGACCAGCAGCATGCAGGTCGCGACCAGTTCGTCGTCCGAAAGGCGTTCGCCGGCGTCTTCGACATGCACCAGTTGCGACAGCAGGTCGGTGCCCGGCTCCGTGCGGCGCGCCTGGATGAGCTCGCGCAGGTAGGCTGCCATCTCCTGGGTCGCGCGCTCGGCGATCGCGTACTTCTGCGCCGACATGTGCGAGGCACCGACCAGCAGCGCGATCTCGTCCGACAGGCGCTTGACCGTCAGCAGCCGGTCGCGCGGAATGCCCAGCATCGCCATGATCACCAGCGCTGGCAGCGGGCCGGCAAAGTCGGCGATGAAATCGATCTGTTCGCGCTCGCCGACCTCGTCAAGCAGCAGGGCGGTCAGCGCCGCCACGGTCGGGCGCATGGCCTGCATCGACTGCGCGGTCAGCACCTTGCTCGTCAAGCGCCGCAGGTGGGTGTGCTGCGGCGGATCGCGGAACACCATCCAGGTTGCGAGGTACTTCAGGATCTCGGCCACGCGCGCCGCCTCGGGGCCGGGCAGGGCCGCGCGAAGTGAGGGCGCATCCGCACCACCGACACGTCGCGGTCGAGCAGCACTTTCTTCACGTCGTCGTAGCGAGTCAGCACCCAGGCGCGCAGCCGCGGGCTCCAATGCACCGGGTCTTCCTCGCGCAGGCGCCGGTAGATCGGGTACGGGTCGGCGAAGAACTCGCGCGTGTCGGGACGGAAGTCGAGCGCGTGGTTGAGCATGCGCCGATTCTGCGATCGTCTCTCGGGAAAATCAATCGAGCTAACTAACGTATGTTTGGTGGCAGAATAGGGGAGCCATGGCGTCGCGCCGTGCGCCCGCGCATCGGCGCTCCCGTGGGTCGGAGGTCAAATGAAACGTACCAGGCGTCTGCAACCGGCTTCAACGGCCGGCTCGAAAGGGCACCGCCCATGGCAGTGATGACCAGCCGCGTCGATTCGCGCTCGGGTGCCGGCGCCGCGGCCGCGGCGCACGGCCGACAGCAGCTCGAGCTGCTGCGCGAACGCCTCGCGCGGGCGGCCACGGGCGGACGCGACGCGCACATCCAGCGCCACCGCGACCGCGGCAAGCTGCTGGTGCGCGAGCGCATCGACTTCGTGCTCGACGACGCGACCGCCTTCCTCGAGCTCTCGCCCCTGGCCGCGTGGGGCCAGTACGGCAACGAGGTGCCGGCGGCCGGCATCGTCACCGGCATCGGCATCGTCGCCGGACAGCCGTGCATGTTCATCGCCAACGACGCCACGGTGAAGGGCGGCTCGTTCTTCCACGAGACCGTCAAGAAGCACCGCCGCGCACAAGAGATCGCTTGGCGGCTGCGCCTGCCATGCCTCTATCTGGTGGACTGCGGCGGCGCCTTCCTGCCCGAGCAGGACCGCGTGTTCCCCGACCGCGACCACTTCGGCAACAACTTCTTCCAGCAATGCCGCATGTCGCAGGACGGCGTGCCGCAGATCTCGGCCGTGTTCGGCGGCTGCACCGCGGGCGGGGCCTACATCCCGGCGCTGTCGGACGAAGTGGTGATGGTGCGCGGCAACGCCCGCATCCACCTCGGCGGGCCGTCGATCGTGAAGATCGCGATCAACGAAACCGTGGACGGCGAGACCCTGGGAGGCGCGGAGATGCACACCCGCGTGTCCGGCGTCAACGACCACCTGGCCGAGAACGAGCCGCAGGCACTGGCGCGGCTGCGCGAGATCGTCGCCAGCCTGCCGCCGGCGCCGCTGCCGGCGCCGCCGCTGACGCCGCGCCCGCCGCTGTACGACCCGGCCGAGCTCGACGCCATCGTGCCCGCCGACCCCAAGCAGCCCTACGACGCGCGCGAGATCATCGCCCGCCTCGTCGACGGCAGCGAGCTGCACGAGTTCAAGCCCGAGTGGGGCACGACGCTGGTCACCGGCTTCGGCGCGATCCACGGCCAGCCGGTGGGCATCCTGGCCAACAACGGCGCGCTGCTGGCCGAAGCGGCGCTGAAGGGCACGCACTTCATCGAACTGGCCAACCAGCGCGGCGTGCCGCTGCTGTTCCTGCAGAACATCGCCGGCTTCATGGTCGGCACCGAGGCCGAGCGCGGCGGCATCGCCAAGCACAGCGCGAACATGGTCTACGCGGTCTCGAACGCGCGCGTGCCCAAGATCACCCTGATCGTCGGCGGCTCGTACGGCGCCGGCAACTACGGGATGTGCGGGCGCGGCTTCGAGCCCGAGTTCCTGTTCGCGTGGCCGAGTGCCTCGGTGGCGACCATGAGCGCCGACATCGCCAGCAACGTGATGCTCGAGCTGGCCCGCTCCAACCTGCGCGGCCCGGCCGACGAGGCGCGCATGGCCGAGACCGAACGCGCGGTACGCGAGCAATACGGCCGCCAGTCCGACCCGTACTACGCCACCTCGCGGCTGTGGGACGACGGCCTGATCGCGCCCTCGCAGTCGCGCAGCGTGCTCGGGCTCGCGCTGGCGCTGGCCACGCGTCGCGTGCTGCCCAAGACCGCCACCCCCGTGTACCGCATGTGAGAGCCGCACCATGACCCCACCGACCTTCCAGACCCTGCTGCTCGACATCGATGAGCGCGGCGTGGCCCGGCTCACGCTGAATCGGCCCGACACCCACAACGCGCTCAACGCGACGCTGATCGCCGAGCTGCGCGATGCTGCCGGTTGGCTGGCCAAGGCGAGCGGGGTGCGCGCCGTGGTGCTCACCGGCAGCGGCCAGACCTTCTGCGCCGGCGGCGACCTCGGCTGGATGCAGCAGAACATGAAGAAGACGCGCACCGAGCGCGTCGCCGACAGCGCCGAACTGGCGACCATGTTCCGCGCACTCAACGAGCTGCCGATGCCGCTGATCGGGCGCATCAACGGCCCGGCCTACGGCGGCGGCGTCGGCATGATCTCGGTGTGCGATGTCTCGATCGCGGTCGACAGCGGCGTGTACTGCCTGACCGAAGTGCGCCTGGGCCTGCTGCCGGCCAACATCGCACCGTATGTCGTGGCGCGCATGGGCGAGGCCAACGCGCGCCGCACGTTCCTGACCGCCAAGCGCATGAAGGCCGCAGAGGCGCAGCGGCTCGGCCTGGTCTCCGAGGTCGTGCCCGACGCCCAGCTCGACGCGGCAGTCGAGCGCGAACTCGCCGACCTGCTGCAATGCGCCCCCGGCGCGGTGGCCGCGACCAAGAAGCTGATCGCCTACGTCGACCAGCACGACCTGTCCACCAGCATGATCTACACCGCCGACAAGCTGGCCGATGCGTGGGAAACCGAGGAGGGGCGTGAAGGCATCACGGCCTTCTTCGCCAAGCGGCCGCCCGCCTGGCGCGCGACCTGAGCGAACGGGCGCCATGTTCGACACCCTGCTGATCGCCAACCGCGGCGAGATCGCCTGCCGCATCGCCCGCAGCGCGCGGCGCATGGGGTTGCGCACCGTGGCCGTCTACTCCGACGCCGACCGCGAGGCGCTGCACGTCGCGAGCTGCGACACGGCCGTGCGCATCGGCCCGCCCGAGGCCGCGCGCAGCTACCTCGACGCGGCCGCCATCGTCGCCGCGGCACGTGCCACCGGCGCGCAGGCGGTGCACCCGGGCTACGGCTTCCTGTCCGAGAGCCTGGCGTTGATCGAGGCCTGCGAGGCCGCCGGCATCGCCTTCGTCGGGCCGTCGCGCGAAGCGATCCGGCGTATGGGCTCGAAGATCGAATCCAAGCGCATCGCGGTCGAACATGGGGTGCCGGTCGTTCCCGGCTACCACGGCGACGACCAGGCGAGCGCGGTGCTGGCCGAAGCCGCCGCGCGCATCGGCTTCCCGGTGCTGATCAAGGCCTCGGCCGGCGGCGGCGGCAAGGGCATGCGGGTGGTGCGCGCCGCGGAGGAATTCGCGGCCGCGTTCGACACCGTGCGGCGCGAAGCCAAGGCCTCGTTCGGCGACGACCGCGTGCTCCTTGAACGCTACCTGGCAGAGCCGCGCCACCTCGAAGTGCAGTTGCTCGGCGACAAACACGGCCACCTGGTGCATCTGTTCGAGCGCGAGTGCTCGATCCAGCGCAACCACCAGAAGGTGATCGAGGAGGCGCCCGCGGCCCATCTGCAGGACGCGCAACGCGAAACGCTGTACCGGCATGCGCTGGCGGTCGGGCGCGCGATCGGCTACGACAGCACCGGCACGATCGAGTTCATCCACGACGCGGGCAGCGGCGACACCTATTTCCTGGAGATGAATACCCGGCTGCAGGTCGAGCACCCGGTGACCGAGGCCACGGTCGGCATCGACCTGGTCGAATGGCAGTTGCGCGTCGCCGCGGGCGAGCCGCTCACCTTCGCGCAGAAGGACCTGAGCCGGCGCGGCTGGGCGATCGAGGCGCGGGTCTGCGCCGAAGACCCGGGTGCCGGCTTCGCGCCCGAGATCGGCGCGATCGTCGGCTACGCCGAGCCCGGCGGCGAGGGTGTGCGCGTCGACAGCGGCGTGCGCGCCGGCGGCCGCGTCACACCGTATTACGACTCGATGCTGGCCAAGGTCATTGCCTTTGCCGACACCCGCGAGCAGGCCGCACGGCGCCTGGCCACCGCGCTCGACCAGTATCAGCTGCTGGGGGTGCGCAGCAACCTCGGCTTCCTGGCCGACCTGCTGCGCGCGCCGGCCTTCGGGCAGATGCTCAGCACTCACTACATCGAGCGCAGCTTTCCCGAAGGGTGGCGCCCGCGCGGCGATGCGGTCGAGGCGCTGGCGACGGCCGCGCTGGGGTGCGCGCTGGCCGCCCACGCGCTGTACACGGCCTCGGCGTGGCAGGCGCTGGGCGCCTGGCGCGTGACCGGCGACGCCGCGCCGGCTGGCGTGCGCGTGCTGCTCGAGGACCCGTCGCGCACGCTGCACGAGGCGCTGGTGCAGGCCCGCGGCAACACGTGGCAGGTGCAGGTGGCCGAGCGCAGCTTCAGCTTCCTCGCCCAGCTAGACGGCGAACGGCTGGATGTCGAACACTCAGGCCGCAGCGCGACTCACCGCTTCCTGAGCCTTCACGACGCCGGCGCCGAACGCGTGTGGCTGTGCGGCCCGCAAGGCACCCACACTTGGACCCGGGTGGACCGCGTTCGCCACGCGCTCGCCGGCGGCGACGCGGCTGGGGCCGATGCCGGCAACAGCCTGCGTGCGCCGATGCCGGGGCTGGTGACCTCCGTGCCTGTCAGCGTCGGCGCGAGTGTGCGTGCCGGCGACACGCTGGTGATGTTGGAGGCGATGAAGATGCTGCACACGCTGGCGGCGCCGGCCGACGGCCGCGTGACCGAACTGCGCTGTCGCGAGGGTGATTCGGTGCGCGGCGGCGATGTGCTGGCGGTGATCGAACCCGAGGAGAAAACATGAACGAGCCCATCTATTTCACTGAAGAGCACCGCCAGTTCCGCGACAACCTGCGCCGCTTCATCGACCAGGAAATCGTGCCGCGCGCCGCCCCCTGGGAAGAGGCCGGCATGGTGCCGCGCGAGGTGATGCGCCAGATGGGCGAGCTCGGTTACCTCGGCATCCGCTACCCCGAGACCTACGGCGGCTCGGGCCTGGACACCGTGTACAGCGCGATCCTGGCCGAAGAGCTCGGTCGCTCCACCTTCGGCGGCTACGCGGTCACGGTGACGGTGCACACCGACATGGCCTCGCCGCACCTGGCCAACTTCGGCTCGCCAGAGCAGCTGCAGCGTTACCTGCCGTCGCTGATCCGCGGCGAGACGGTCTGCGCGGTGGCGGTGACCGAACCCGACGCCGGCTCCGACGTGGCCGGCATCCGCACCCGCGCGGTACGCGACGGCGACCACTGGGTCATCAACGGCAGCAAGATGTTCATCACCAACGGCGTGCACGGCGACCTGTACTTCGTCGGCGCCAAGACCGATCCCACCGCCAAGGGCTCGCGCGGCATCTCGATCTTCATTGTCGAAAAGGGCACGCCGGGGTTCCGGGTCGGGCGCTCGTTGAAGAAGAGCGGCTGGCTGTGCAGCGACACCGCCGAGCTGGTGTTCGAGAACTGCCGCATCCCGGCGGCGAACCTGCTGGGGGGCGAGAACAAGGGCTTCTACCAGATCATGCGCAACTTCCAGAACGAGCGCATGGTGATCGGCGCCCAGGCCATGGGCGAAGCGGCGCGCGCGATCGAGATGACGGTGGACTACGTGCGCGACCGCAGGGCCTTCGGCGCGACGCTGTGGGACAAGCAGGCGATCCGCCAGCGCTTGGCGATGCGCGCGGCGCAGGTCGAGGCCGGGCGCGCGCTCGTCTACCACGCCGCCTGGCTCGATGCGCAGGGCAAGGACTGCGTCAAGGAGGTCTCGATGGTCAAGGCCTTGTGCGGCGAACTCGTCAACAAGGTGCTGTACGACTGCCAGCAGTTCCACGGTGGCTTCGGCTACATGCACGAGACGACGATCGCCCGCATGGTTCGCGACGCGCGCGTCGAGGCGATCGGCGGCGGCGCCACCGAGGTCATGCTCGAAGAAGTGGCGAAGCGGCTGTGAGCACCAAGCTCGCCAAGGCGGCCCGTGCCGCACCATCCAGCGCGCCCGACTCACGCTGGCGGCAGCTGACCCGGATCTCGCCGTACAGCCGCGAACTCGGCTTGGAGCTGGCTCATGCCGGTGTCGACTGGTGCGTGCTCAGGGTGCCGTATGCCGAGAAGCTGATCGGCTATCCCGAGACGCGCGTGCTGCACGGCGGCGTGATAACGGCGCTGATGGATGTGGCATTCGGCCTGTCGATCTTCGTGCGGCTGGGCGAACTGCGACCGATGGCCACGCTCGACCTGCGCATCGATTACCTCAAGCCCGCCACGCCCGATCGCGACGTGCTTGGCGGGGCGGTCTGCTACAAGCTCAGCTCGGAACTGGCCTTCGTGCGCGGCTGCGCGTACCACGACACGCCCGACAACCCGATCGCGACCTCGATCGCGATCTTCATGTTCACCGGCGGGCCGACGATCTCGCTCGACCAGGCGGGCCAGCCATGAAGCTCTCCGATGTGGTGGCCGCCGCGCGGGCCAGCGGGAACTGGACAGCGTTGGTGGACATGATTCCCTATGCACGCTTTCTGAACATGTCGATCGACGTGAAAGGCGACGTGTTCAGCTGCACGATGCCGTTCAACCAGAAACTGATCGGCAATCCGATCCTGCCGGCGCTGCATGGCGGCGCCACCGGCGGGTTCATGGAAAGCACCGGCCTGTTCTACCTGCTGTGGCACATGGACAGCAGCGAGCTGCCCAAGACCATCGACTTCAGCTTCGACTTCCTGCGTTCGGGCCGGCCCGAAGACGTCTACGCCAACGTCTTCATGGTCAAGCAGGGCCAGCGCGTCGCGCACCTGCGCATCGAAGCCTGGCAGTCCAGCCCCGACAAACCCATTGCCATCGGCCACGGCAATTTCATGCTGAAGCCAGCACCCGCATCGAAAGGATCCCAATGAGCGACAGCCGCTACCGTTCCGTCTACCGCGCCGGCCTGTTTGCCGGCCAGACCGCGATCGTCACCGGCGGGGGCAGTGGCATCGGCCGCTGCACCGCGCACGAACTCGCCAGCCTCGGCGCCGCGGTGGCGCTGGTGGGCCGCAAGCTCGAGAAGCTGCAGGCGGTGCAGGCCGAGATCGAAGCCGCCGCCCCGGGCGCGAAGGTCAGCATCCACTCGTGCGACATCCGCGACGAGGCCGGGGTCAAGCAGACGATCAGCGATGTGCTCGCTGCGCATGGCCGCATCGACGGGCTGGTCAACAACGCCGGCGGCCAGTACCCGCAGCCGGTGCGCGACATCACGCTCAAGGGTTGGGACGCGGTCGTGCGTAACAACCTGCATGGCGGCTTCCTGGTCTCGCGCGAGGCCTACACGCAGTGGATGGAAGCCCATGGCGGCGCCATCGTCAACATCATCGCCGACATGTGGATGGGCATGCCGACGATGGCGCACAGTGGCGCGGCGCGTGCCGGCATGTTGTCGTTCACCGAGACCGCAGCCTGCGAATGGGGGCAGTCGGGCGTGCGCGTCAACGCGGTGGCACCGGGCTTCGTGGCCAGCAGCGGTTTCGACACCTACGGCCCGGAGATGAAGGCCAAGTTCCGCAGTCTGATGAAGACCGCGCCGCTGCAACGTTACGGCACCGAGGCCGAGGTTTCTTCGGCCATCGTCTACCTGCTGTCCGAAGGCGCGGCTTACATCACCGGTTCCTTCATTCGCGTCGACGGCGGCGTGCCCAACGCGCGCCAGACCTGGAAGCTCGACGAGCACAGCCGTTCCGTGCCCTACGAGGGTTTCCCGCTCGCCAAGATGCCCGACTGCCTGAAGCCGGGCGCAGAGTAAAGAACCCTACTTTCAACAGGAGACCACGATGGCCATGGACCCCCCCGCCGGCGCAAAGCCGGTGCCCTTCAAGACCCACAACCGCACGATCACCGAGACCGACATCGTCACCTTCGTCAACGTCGTCGGCCTGCACGAGCCCTTCTTCATCGACATGGAGTACATCAAGACCCACATGTCGGGTAAGCACCGCAACCGCTTCGCGCCCGGGCCGATGATCATCTCGGTCGGCATGGGCCTGCTGGCGCCGACCGTGGCCGGCATCATCGACAAGGTGCTCGAAGGGCGCGAGCATGGCCCGTTCGGCGGCATGACCGGCGTCGATGCGCGCGTCAAGGCCGCACTGTTCCCGGGCGACACCGTGCACGTCGAGGGCGAGGCCTGGCTTCGTCCGCCGAGCTCGCGCGGCTACACGCTGATGGACCTGCGCCACCGCGTCATCAACCAGCACGGCGAGGTGCTGGTCGAGTTCACCGAGACCATCACCTTCCTGCCCAAGGGCGCGGTCGAGCATTGACCGGCCGGCCATTCACCCCATGAGGACGCGGCCATGACACAGACCAGGGACTTCTGGACCCAGAAGGCAGCGACGCTGTCGATTCGCCACCAGGCCTTCATCGACGGCAAGTTCGTTGCGGCCGCGTCGGGTGCGAGCTTCGACTGCATCAGCCCGATCGACGGCCGCACGATTGTCAGCGTCGCGTCGTGCGATGCGCCCGACGTGGACCGCGCCGTCAAGGCGGCGCGCACCGCGTTCGAGGACGGGCGCTGGTCGCGGCTGGCACCACGCGAACGCAAGCGGCTCATGCTCGCGCTCGCCGAGGTGATGCGCCAACACGCCGAGGAACTGGCGCTGCTCGAAACGCTTGACGTCGGCAAGCCGATCCGCGACGCGCACATGATCGACATCCCGATGGCGATCGAGGCCATCGCCTGGTACGCCGAGGCGGCCGACAAGCTCTACGACCAGGTGGCGCCGACCGGTCACGACGTGGTCGCGATGGTGACACGCGAGCCGATGGGCGTGGTGGGCGTGGTGCTGCCGTGGAACTTTCCGCTGATGCTGGCGTGCTGGAAGATCGGCCCCGCGCTCGTGGCCGGCAATACCGTCGTGATCAAGCCGGCCGAACAATCGCCGCTGACCGCGATCCGCCTCGCCGAACTCGCGCTCGAAGCGGGTATTCCACCCGGTGTGATCAACGTCGTGCCCGGCTTCGGGCCGACGGCCGGCAAGGCACTCGGGCTGCACCCTGATGTCGACGCGCTGACCTTCACCGGTTCGGGCGAGATCGGCAAGATGTTCATGGCCTATGCGGCGCAGTCGAACATGAAGCGCGTCAGCCTCGAATGCGGCGGCAAGTCGCCCAACATCATCTTCGCCGATGCCCCTGACATCGACGCCGCCGCGCGCAACGCGGCGTTCGGCATCTTCTACAACCAGGGCGAGGTGTGCGCCGCCGGCTCGCGCCTGGTGGTGCAGGAGTCGATCAAGGACGAGGTGCTCGAGAAGGTGATCGGCTGGGCCCGCAAGATGCAGCCCGGCGATCCGCTCGATCCGAAGTCGCGCGCCGGCGCGATCGTCAGCCACGAGCAGACCGAGCGGATCTGCGGGTACATCGCCCAGGGCAGCCAGCAGGGTGCCCGGCTCGCCCTCGGCGGCAAGCAGGTGCTGACGCAGACCGGTGGCTTCTACATCGAGCCGACCATCTTCGACGGCGTTGCAGGCGACATGACGATCGCACGCGAGGAGATCTTCGGCCCGGTGCTGGCCACGCTGACCTTCCGCGACCAGGACGACGCTGTGCGCATCGCCAACGACACGATCTATGGCCTGGGTTCGGCGATCTGGACCTCGAACATCAACACGGCCCACAAGATGGCGAAGTCGATCCGCGCCGGCTCGGTCTGGGTCAATTGCTACAACGGCGGCGACATCACGACGCCGTTCGGCGGCTACCGTCAGTCGGGCTTCGGCCGCGACAAGTCGCTGCACGCGATCGACAAGTACACCGAGCTGAAGACGACCTGGATCCAGCTCGGCTGAGGGTGCGCTGACGACATGACCGGCAGATTCGAGGCACGCACGGCGATCGTCACCGCGGCAGGCGCCGGCATCGGCGCCGCGACCGCGCTGCGCTTCGCGCGCGAAGGCGCGCGCGTCGTCGTCGCCGACCTCAGCGGCAAGCGGGCCGAAGAAACGGCGGCCGGCATCGTCGCGCAGGGTGGTGACGCGGTGTGGATCAAGATGGACGCCGCCGACCCGGACGCGGTGCAGGCGACCGTGCAACTCGCGCTCGACCGCTACGGTCGCATCGACGTGCTCGTTAACAATGCCGGCTACGGCGAGCCGGCGCTGCTGGCCGACTATTCGCTCGACACCTGGAGCCGCATCCTGGCCGTGACCCTGACGAGCGTGTTCCTGGGGCTCAAGTACTGCTTGCCGGTGATGCGGCGCCAGGGCAAGGGGGCGGTCGTCAACACCGCGTCGATTTCCGGCACGGCGGGCGACTACGGCATGTCGGCCTACAACGCCGCCAAGGCCGGTGTCATCAACCTCACGCGGTCGGCGGCGCTCGAGTGCGCGCAAGACGGCATCCGCATCAACTGCGTCTGCCCGGGCGGTATCGACACCCGCGTGACGCAGGTGCTGGCCGGTGCGCGCGCCGACGAGGTGCGCCGTGCGATGGCCGCCGTGCATCCGCTGGGCCGCATGGGCGAGGCCGACGAGATCGCCAGCACCGTCCTGTTCCTCGCCTCGGAAGAGGCTTCATTCATCACCGGCGCCGCGCTGGTGGCCGACGGCGGCCTGACGGCGCAGACCGGTCTGCCGCCGTTCGTGGTGCGCTGACGCGGCAAGGACTTCACACCATGGACTTCAGCTTCACCGAAGAGCAGAACCTGTTGCGCGACAGCGTGCGCGCGATGTTGAACCGCGTTGCCACGCCGGAATACATCCGGCGCTGCGACGCCGAGCCGCGCTACCCCTACGAGCTGTACGACGCGTTCGTCGAGATGGGCCTGCTGCGCATGCCGTTCCCGGAGTCGGTGGGCGGCCTGGGCGGCAGCGTGATCGACTTCGCCGTGATCGCCGAGGAGCTCGGCCGCAAGAGCTACGACTTCCTCGGCGCCTACGGCACCTGCGTCTTCAACGGCCTGAACATCCTGCACAACGGCACCGAGGCGCAGCGCGCGCACTGGCTGCCCAAGCTGCTCGACGGCGAGATCCGCATGTCGATCTCGATGACCGAACCCGGCGCCGGCTCGGATGCCGGCGCGATGCGCACCAGCGCGCGCCGCGACGGCGACATGTGGGTCATCAACGGCCAGAAGGTGTTCTCGACCGGCGCGGGCGCCGACAGGAACGTCATCAACCTGTATGCCCGCACGCAACCCGAAGGGCCGCACCAGCAGGCGCTGTCGCTGTTCCTGGTCGACAAGGACACGCCGGGCATCACGCTGCGCAAGCTCGACACGCTGGGCCGGCGTTCGCTGGGCACCTACGAGGTGTTCTTCGACGACGTCCGCGTGCCCGCCGACCGCTTGGTGGGCGAGCCGGACAAGGGCTGGGGCTACATGCTGTCCGGTCTGCAGCTCGAACGCTTGATGACGGCGGCGGGCTATGTCGGCGGCGCGCAAGCGGCGGTCGACCTGGCCCTGGCCTACGCCAAGGAGCGCAAGCAGTTCGGCAAGCCCATCGGCACCTTCCAGGCCATCGCCCACATGCTGGCCGACATGCAGACCGCGGTCGAGGCGAGCCGGCTGATGATGTGGCGGGCCGCCTGGCAACTGGCGCGCGGCGAGGATGCGCTGATGGCCATCTCGCAGGCCAAGCTGTTCGGCTCCGAGGCCTACGCCAACATCGCCAACCAGGGCATGCAGATCATGGGCGGCTACGGCTACATCATGGAGTTCGACATGCAGCGCCACTACCGCGACGCACGTGCCACCACCATCACGGCCGGCACTTCGCAGATGCAGCGCAACCTGATCGCCGGGCTGATGGGCCTGAAAACCAAATGAACCGCTGAGGCCCGCATGGATTTCGATCTGACCGAAGAACAGGTGTTGCTGCGCGACGCCGCGCGCAAGCTCGCGCAACAGGAATTTCGCGAGAAGGCCGCGCGCTGGGACCGCGAAGAATGTTTCCCGGAAGAAAACAAGCACCGCCTGGCCGAGCTCGGCTACCTCGGCCTGAGCGTCGACAAGGAGTTCGGCGGCGCCGGCGCCGGGCTGGTCAGCACCTACCTGGTGATCGAGGAACTCGCCAAGGTCGACCTGCTGACCGCGATGATCGTGCACGACCAGAACGTCTCGCCGCGCATCATCGCCAACCACGGCCCCGAGGAACTCAAGCGCCGGCTGGTGCCGCGCTTCGTCACCGGCGAGCTCGAATGCAGCATCGCCTGGACCGAGCCGCAGGCCGGCTCCGACGGCACCGCGATCCGCACGGCGGCCGTGCGCGACGGCGACGAATACCTGATCAACGGCAGCAAGATCTTCACGACGTTCGGCGACCGCGCCGACATGCACCTGGTGTACGCGCGCTTTGGGCCGTCGAGCGGTGCCAAGGGCATCGGCACGATCGTCGTCGAGCGCGATCGGCCGGGGCTGACGGTGCGCAAGCTCGAGGGCAAGATGGGCGTGCGCGGCGCGGCCGAGAACGAGCTGTTCTTCGACAACGTGCGCGTGCCGGCGAGCAACGTCGTGACCCTGGGCGACCCGCAGAACTCGCGCGGTTTCGTCAGGCCGCTGACGATCTACAACGGCACCCGCGTCGGCATGGGCGTGATGGCGCTCGGCGTGGCCGAGGGCGCGTTCGACCTGGCGCGCGAGTACATGACGGTTCGCGAGCAGTTCGGCCAGAAGCTCAGCGAGATGCAGGGCCTGCGCTGGATGATGGCCGATTCGCTGATCGAGATCGAGGCCGCGCGCTGCCTTTGCTACAAGGCGCTGGCACTGATCGACGCCGGCAAGCCCGACCCGCAGCTGTGCTCGATCGCCAAGGTCTTCGCCACCGAAATGGCGCAGCGCGTGACCGTGCAATGCCAGCAGATGTTCGGCGGCTACGGCTACTTCGGCTCGCTGCCGCTGGAGCGCATGGTGCGCGACGTGCGCATGCTCACGCTGACCGGCGGCACGACGCAGACGCAGAAGAATGTGATCGCCGGTCACATCTTTCCGAATTCGTGACCGGCAGCTTGAACCCCTTCACCCGATGAATTGAGGAGACTCTGAATGGACTTTTCACTGAACACCGAACAAGTGGCGATGCGCGACATGGCGGCGCGTTTCGCGAAGGAACGGCTGGCGCCCGACTACATGAAGCGCGAGAAGACGAACACCATCGACCGGACCATCCTGAAGGAGATGGGCAGCCTGGGCTTGATCAGCGCGGCGTTGCCGGAGGAATTCGGCGGCATGGGGGTGGACTGCGTCACCTCGGGCGTGATCATCGAGGAGATCGCCGCCGGCGACTTCAACATGAGCTACGTGCAGCTGGTGAGCTGGCTGATGGGCCAGATCCTGTGCAAGTACGCCGAGCCCGACGTGGCGAACGAATGGGTTCCCAAGCTCGCGGCAGGCGAGGCGCTCGTGGCCCTCGGCCTGACCGAACCGCGCGGCGGCTCCGATGCCGCCAACCTGACCCTGCGTGCCGAGCGCAAAGGCGACCACTACCTCATCAACGGCGAGAAGACCTCGATCAGCTTCTGTGAGCAGGCCGACGTGATCGTGTCCTTCGCCCGCACCGGCAAGGTCGAGGACGTGGCCAAGGGCATCAGCGCGTTCGTCGTCCCGATGAACGCGCCGGGCGTCAGCCGCGCGCGTTTCAACGACGTGGGCACGAAGATCGTCGGCCGCGGTTCAGTGTTCTTCGACAACGTGAAGATTCCGGCCAACCACCGCATGGGCGAAGAGAACCGCGCGTTCTTCCAGATCATGAACGGCTTCGACTACAGCCGCGCGCTGATCGGCCTGCAGTGCCTGGGCGCGGCGCAGGCATCGTTGAACGAATCCTGGGAGTACATCAAGGAGCGCAAGGCCTTCGGCGCGCCGCTGGCCCAGTACCAAGGTGTCACGTTCCCGCTGGCCGAGGCCGACACGCTGCTGACCGCGGCGCGCGCGCTGTGCTACCGCACGCTGTGGCTGCGCGACGCGAACCTGCCGCACACCGCCGAGGCCGCGATGTGCAAGTGGTGGGTGCCCAAGATCAGCTACGAGGTCATCACGCAGTGCCTGCTGACCCACGGCCACTACGGCTACACCACCGACCTGCCGCACCAGCAGCGCATGCGCGACACGCTGGGTCTGCAGATCGGCGACGGCACGGCGCAGATCATGAAGCTCGTGATCGCGCGCGAGCGCGTCGGCCGCATCGCGGTGCAGTACGCGCAGGGCAACAACAAGTGATCTGATCGCGGGCTTCGGGGCCTGCCACGCCAACTGGAGAATTTCATGACGGTTCGAATCGAGCGCCACGGCGCGGTCGCGCATCTCGTGCTGGATCGGCCCGAGCGCCTCAACGCGCTGACGCCGGAGATGATGGAGCAGCTCTCCGACGCGACCCTGAGCTTGCAGAAGGACGGCGCGGTGCGCGCCGTGCTGCTGCGCGGCGAGGGTCGCGCGTTCTGCGCCGGTGCCGACGTCGGCACGATGCAGAGCCTGGACGTGCTCACCGGCCGGCAGCGCGTCCAGCGCGCGCACCGTGTGATCACCGGTCTGGCCAATCTCGACAAGCCGGTGATCGCTGTGGTGCGTGGCGCCACCGTGGGCGTCGGCTGGAGTCTGGCACTGGCCTGTGACCTGATCCTCGCGTCGGACAACGCCAAGTTCAGTCTGGTGTTCAAGAAGATCGGTCTGGCGCCCGACGGCGCCGCGGCCTACTTCCTGACGCAGTACATCGGCGTGCTGCGGGCGCGCGAGCTGATGATGTCGGCGCGCATGGTGCCGGCCGAAGAGGGGCGACAGCTCGGCATGGTCAACGAGGTCGTGCCCGACGACCTGCTCGACGCGCGTGCCGTTGCGCTGGCCGAGGAACTGGCCGAATCTGCCACCTTCGCGCTCGCGGTGGGCAAGCGCATGTTCCGCAACGCGATGCACCCCAGCCTCGAGGCATTTCTCGACTATGAAGCCCAAGCCCAGAACCTGGTGCTGCACAGCGACGACCGCAAGGAAGGCGTCGCGGCCTTCATGGAAAAGCGCAAGCCCAAGTTCGTCGGCCATTGACACCGGAGTACCCCCATGTTCCAGCTCGACCCCGAACTCGAATCCTTCCGCCAGGACATCCGCAAGACCGCCGAGCGCGCCTTCAGCGCCAAGGCCGCGTACTGGGACGAAAAGGAGGAGTTCCCGACCGAGAACCGCGACCTGCTCGCGAAACTCGGCTACCTCGGCATGGTGATCCCGGAGGCCCACGGCGGCTCGGGCGCGCCGGTGATCCAGGGCACCATCCTGCTCGAAGAAGTAGCGCGGGTGTGCTTCAACACCGCGCTGGTGGCGCAGCTCGCGCTCAACGGGCCGTCGCGCGCGCTGGCGGTGCTGGCGTCCGAGGAGCAGAAGCAGCGCTGGCTGCCGGGCTGCGCGAACGGCGACTACAACTTCGCGATCGGCATCAGCGAGCCCGGCGCCGGCTCGGGCATGACCGACATGATCACCTCGGCCACGCCTGACGGCGACCACATCGTGCTCAACGGGCAGAAGGCCTATTGCACCGGCGGCCACCTGGCCAGCCACATCTTCGTGTTCGCGCGCTGGGGCAAGACGCAGGGCCCGCGCGGTATCGGGGCGCTGGTGGTTGAGCGCGGCATGAAGGGCTTCGAGGTCGGTCACCCGGACCGCAAGATGGGCGGGCGCGGCATGCCCGAGGTCGAGCTCTACTTCGACCATTGCCGCGTGCCGATGCAAAACGTCATCCTCGCCGGCGACCCCGACTCGACGCGCAGTTTCAAGCGCCTGATGAGCTCGTTCGGCCCCGAGCGCGTCGGCAATGCCGCGATGTGCCTGGGCGTGGCGCAGGCGGCCTACGAGGCCGCCAAAAAGTATTCGCAGGAGCGCGAGCAATTCGGGCGGCCGATCTGCGAGTTCCAGGGTCTGCAGTGGAAGATCGCCGACATGGCGGTGCAGCTGCATGCTGCGCGCCTGATGATCTACCGCGCGGCGACGAACCTGGTCGAGGGCTTTCCCGACCCGCTCGAAGCGGCGATGGCCAAGCTCTACGCCAACGAGATGGTGCAGCGCGTCACCAACGAGGCACTGCAGATCCACGGCCACGCCGGCTTCACGCGCGCGCTGCCGCTGGAGCGCATGGTGCGCGACTCGCGCGGCTTCGCGCTTGGCGGCGGCACGACCGAGATCCTGCGCAACACGATTGCGTCGATGGTTTACGGGCGCGCGTTCGATCAGCGCCGCTCATGACGCGGCAGCGACGGCGATGACCCAGCCCAAGCACGTGCCACCCGGTCAGGGCTCCAACGCCTCGGGCTTCGTCCGGCTGCGCGCCGCTGCCGACGGCCTCGATGCCGCGTTGATGGCGATCGGCGGCGTGATGCTGATGCTGTTGATGCTGCTCGTCGTGGCCGATGTGGCGCTGCGCTACCTGTTCAACGCCCCGCTGTCCTGGTCGTACGAGATGGTGTCGAGCTACCTGATGCCGGGGGTGTTCTTCCTCGCGGTGTCGCACACGCTGAAGGCGCACGGCCATGTCGCGGTCGACATCCTGCACAACCGCATGGGCCGGACCACCCGCTATGTTCTGCAGGCCGCGACCAGCGCGCTGGCTGCGCCGGTCTTCGGCCTGTGCGCGGTCGTCGCGGCGCAGCACACCTGGGGCGAGTTCCAGGTCGGCTCCGTCTCCACCAGCGGCATCGGGGCGCCGAGCTGGACCGTCAGCATCCTGCTGCCGCTGGGCTTCGGGCTGCTGGCGCTGCGGCTGGCCCTCGACGCCGCCGGCTACATCGCGACGCTGGCCTCGGGGCGCGAGGTGATTGCGTTGCCGCCGATCTCGGGCACCGAGGACCTCGGCACATGATCGCCAGCGGCGTCGTGCTGTTGTTGTTCGTGCTGCTGGCCGCGGGCATGCCGGTGGCGTTTGCGCTCGCCGTCGCCGGCAGCCTGGGCCTGTATCTGGTGGGCGGGGTGCAGACGCTGACCGGCGTGCTCGCGACGACGCCGCTGTCGACCGCAGCAACCTACGAACTGATCTCGGTGCCGATGTTCATCCTGATGGCAGAGTTCGTGATCCTCAGCGGCGTGGCCGACAATCTCTTCAAGGCGGCCGCGGCCTGGGTCGGCCGCGTGCCGGGCGGGCTGGCGATGGCCACCGCCATCGCCGGCGCCGGCTTCGGCGCGATCTCGGGCTCGAGCACGGCCTCGGCCGCGACACTGTCCTCGACCACTTTGCCGGCAATGCTCAAGCAGGGTTACGACCCCAAGCTCGCTGCGGGGGTCGTGGCGATCTCCGGAACCCTCGCGATGCTGATCCCGCCGAGCATTGCGCTGGTGCTGTACGGCATCATCGCCGACGTCAGCATCGGCCAGTTGCTGGTCGGCGGCGTGATCCCGGGCATCCTGGTGACGCTGACAATCATCGCCACGGTCTGGGTCCTGGTCACGCTCGACCCGGCCTGCGCGCCGCGCGGCAAGGCCTACACGCTGCGCGAGAAGCTCGCGTCGCTGAAGGTCGTCGGGCCGATGCTGCTGCTGTTCATGGCCGTCACCGGTGTGATCTACACCGGCATTGCGACACCGACCGAAGCCGCCGGCATCGGCGCCTTCGGTGGCTTCTTGCTGGCGGCGCTGGAAGGCAAGGTCAACCGTGCGTCGCTGATGAAGGCGCTGACCCACGCCGGCCAAGCCAGCTGCATGATCATCATGATCGTCGTGTGCGCGAAGATCTTCGGCTACTTCTTCACGCTGACGCAGGTCACCCAGGTCATCGTGCAGTGGGTCGGTGCGTTGCAGGTGTCGCGCTGGCTCGTGATGGCGTTCATCCTGTTCGGCTTCCTGCTGCTGGGCTGCGTGATGGACCAGGTGGCGATCCTGATCCTGACGATCCCGGTGGTGCTGCCGCTGGTCAAGTCGCTCGGTTTCGATCCGGTGTGGTTCGGCGTGATCGTCATCGTCGTTGCCGAGGTCGGCCTGGTGACACCCCCGGTGGGGCTGAACGTCTTCGTCGTCTCTCGCTATGCGAATCGGCCGCTGCAAGAGGTGTTCGCCGGGGTCTGGCCGCATGTCTTCAGCCACTTGCTGCTGCTCGTCGTGCTGGTGGCGTTTCCGGCGATCATTCTGTGGCTTCCGGCGCAGATGGCGCCATAGCTGAGGCCACGCTGCCTCGACAACCAAAGGAACGAGACATGTCAACGACCCTCCGCCGCCTGCTCCCGACCCTGGCCACGGTACTGTGCATCGGCGGCGCCGCTGGCGCGGGCGCGCAGACAGCGATCAAGCTCAAGATTGCCGACTCTTTCCCGGTCGGCCACTACCTGCCGAGGTACATGATCCAGCCGATGATCGATCGGCTTAAGGCCAGCCCTGCCGGCAAGGGCGTCGAGTTCGAGTATTACCCGGCCGAACAGATGGGCAAGGCCAAGGACTTTCTGTCGCTGACCCAGTCGGGCGTGCTCGACATCACCTATGTCGCGCCCGGATTCGTCTCCGACAAGATGCCGCTGTCGGTGGTCGCGGAGTTGCCGCTGAGCTTCACCGGCTCGTGCAAGGGCACGCTCGCCTACTGGAACCTCGCCAAGTTCGGTGGCCTGCTGTCGAAGAAGGAATTCGAGCCGAACGGGGTGCGCCTGCTGTTCACGATCGTGCTGCCGCCTTACCAGGTGGTCACGCGCAAGCCCTTCGCGTCGCTGAAGGACCTGGAAGGCATGAAGATCCGCGCATCGGGGTCGGCCAAGGAACTGGTGCTGAAGAAGATCAAGGCGACCCCGGTGTTGATCCCCACGCCCGAGGTCTACGAGGCGCTCTCGCGCGGCACGATCGAAGGCGTGCTGTTCCCGTTCAACAGCCTGGTGCCGTACGACATCCACAAGCTGTCCAAGACTGCGACGGTCGGTGAGAACTTCGGTTCCTTCGTGGCCAACTACGTGATCAGCGAAAAGCGCTGGCAGAGCCTGCCCGTGCCCCTTCAGAAGGAACTCACGGCGATGGGCGAAGAAACCGCCCGAAGCACCTGCGCGCAGGTCGAGCGTGACGAGGCCGGCGAGATGGACAAGGTCAAGCAGGCCGGGGTTCAGCTGGTCACGCTGTCGGCGGCCGACAAGGCCGTGGTGTCGAACGCGATGCACGAGGTTGCCAAGGACTGGGCCGACAACCTCGACCGGCGTGGTCGCGCTGGCACTGAGGTGCTCGATGCCTTCAAGGCCGGCTTGAAGTGACGCTGGCGGCGCGCCGCGGCCGCAGCTGACTCAATCGACCATGATGCCCGCTGCCTTGATCAACGGGCCCCATTTGGCGCGCTCGTTGTCGGCAAAGCTGCGCAGCCGTTCCGGGCTGCCACCAGCGGGTTCGATGCCGAGCTGCAGCAGGCGCTGGCGCGTCTCTGGCTGCGCCGGGATCTTCACCATCTCGGCGTTCAGGGTCTCGATCACCGCGCGCGGCGTGCCGAGCGGCGCGTACAGCGCGTTCCACGCTGTCATCTCGAAGCCTGCCACACCCTGCTCGGCGACCGATTTGACGCCCGGCATCAGCTCGCTGCCCTGCAGCGAGGTGATCGCGATGGCTTTGAGCCGGCCCGCCTCGACCTGCGGACGCATGGCGGTCACGGTTTCGATCGTCAGCGGCAACTGGCCCCCGATCACGTCGGTCATGGCCGCCGCCGAGCCCTTGTAAGGCACGCCGAAAAACGGTGTCCCCGCCCGCTCGCGCAGCAGCTCGAGCACGATGCGGGCGCTGGTGCTGGGCAGCGCGACGTCGACCTTGCCGGGGCGCTTCCTGGCCGCCGCGATCAGTTCGCTGACCGACGAGGCCGGAAGCGACTGGCTCGCAGCGATCACCATCGGCAACATGCCGGTCAGGATGACCGGTTCGAAATCGGCCGCGGCATCGAAGGGCATCGCGCCGTAGAGGAACCGGTTTTGAGCGTGCGTGGCGTTCGTGCCCATCGTCAGCGTGTAGCCGTCGGGCGCGGCCTTCGCGCCGGCGTCGGCACCGATGTTGCCGCCCGCGCCGGCCTTGTTCTTCGACGTAGAAGGACTGCCCCAGCGCCTTGGAGAGCTTCTCGGCGAAATGGCGTGTGGCCACGTCGGTGCCCTGGCCGGCGGGGTAGGGGACGATGATGCGCACACTGCGGTTCGGGTACGACTGGGCCGCGGCGAGCAGCGGCAGCACCGCAGCGGCGATCAGGAGCGCGCGGCGCGCGCATCGGGTGGGGTTCATCGGACTGTCTCCTTTTCTTTCTGGTCGCCGCGCGAGCGCGTCACGCCGGCGGGCGCATGACCGTGCCATTGGCGTGCAGGGCCTCGGCAGCCGCAATGTCGCAACCGAGTTCGGCCAGGATCGCGGCCGCGTGTTCGCTCAGGCGCGGCGGCAGGTCGCCCGGGCGCCCGGGCGTGGACGACAGCTTCACCGGCAGGCCGAGCGAGCGCCGGCCATGCTCGTCCACCACCATCGCGCGGTGCGCCGCGTGCGGCTGCGAGAGCGCCTGCGCCACGTCGTTGACCGGACCTGCCGGCACGCCACGGCGCATCAGGTCCGCGCACAGCGGAGCGGCCTCGAAGCCGAGCAGCGTGCGCTCGATCTCGGTGCGCAGCGCGTCGCGATTCGCCAGCCGCACCGAGCTGTCGGCAAAGCGCGGGTCGGTGGCGAGATCCGGCCGTGCCACGCACTCGCAAAAGCGTTTGAACTGGCCGTTGTTGACGACACCGAGAAACACCTCGCCGTCGGCGGCGGCATAGCGGTCGTAAGGTGCGATGTTCGGGTGCGAGCTGCCCATGCGCTGCGGGATGCGCCCCGAGTAGAACCAGTTCGACGCGTGCGGGATCAGCAGCGCCAGTCCGGTGTCGAACAGCGTCGCCTCGACGCGCTGGCCGCGACCGCCGCGCTCGCGCGCGGCCAGCGCCAGCAGCACGCCGCTGAACGCGTTGTAGCCGGTCAGGTAGTCGACCACCGGCACACCCAGGCGCAGCGGACCGGAGTCGGGCGTGCCGTTGACGCTCATCAGGCCGCAGATCGCCTGCAGTACGGCGTCATAGCCGGGCAGGCCGCCGAGTGGCCCATCGGCGCCGAAGCCGCTGACGCTGCAATGGATGAGGTGCGGGTAGCGCGACGCCAGCACGTCGTCGTAGCCCAAGCCCCACTTTTCCATCGTGCCGGGCAGAAAGTTCTCGATCAGCACATCGGCGTCGGCCAGCAGCTTCTCGAGCACGGCGCGGCCCGCCGGGCGCGACAGATCGACGGCGATCGAACGCTTGCCGCGATTCAGCGCGCCGAAGTACGCGACCTCGCCGCGTTCGTCCAGCGGCGGGCCGAAGCGGCGTGCCTCGTCGCCGTCCGGCGGCTCGACCTTGATGACGCTGGCGCCGTGGTCGGCGAGCATCTGCGCGCACAGCGGCCCGGCCAGTACGCGCGACAGGTCAAGAACCCGCAGGCCGTCCAGCGCGCTCGGCAAGGGTGTGGTCATCTCAGTACCGCCAGGCCGTTCCGAAGGGACTCAGCGCCCCTTCGGGGGGCAGCGAGCGAAGCGAGCGTGGGGGTTTCATATCAGGCGCGGCGCGGCAGTTCGACGATTCCACCGCCCAGCACCGACAACTCGTCGTCCTGATTCCGCGCTTCCTGTTCGATCTCGACCAACGCGCGGCCATCCTCGACGAACTTGCGCTTGACCTTGCCCTTGATGAACAGCATGTCGCCGGCCGGGTTGTGGCGGCGGATCTTGCAGTGGGCGCGGCGCAGGAAGCCGTCGTCGCCCATCCAGTTGGTCAGGTGGTGGGTCAGCCACGAGCTGCGCTCAGGGCCGTAGTCGTAGGCGCCGGGCGCGCCGACCTCGAGTGCGAACTCTTCTTCCCAGTGCACGCGCTCGGGGCAGTCGGGAATGCCGAAGCGGTTTGCGATGCCCAGGCCCGGGTGCGCGTCGATCAGCTTCCATGCCAGCTTGTTGGCGCGGATGTACAGGCCGCCCCAGCCCTGCGCGTAGGCGATGAAGCCGGTCACCGTCATCGGGCCCTTGAACATCACCGGCAACTCTTCGCCTTCAATCACGTCTTCCCAGTAGCGCTTGCTGGCGCCGCGCACCGGCTCGTCGCGGTACAGCTGGTAGGCCTGCGCGAGTTCATCCTCGGTGTAGCGGCGTGGCGGGCGGGCCTTGACCTCGGTGTACTTGGTGCCCTTCTCACGCGCGTGATTGCGCTCGGTGCGGAAGCACCAGGTGTCGGCACTGGCGATCGGATCACCCTGCTGGTTAAAGAAGTCGACGTGGTAGGTCTGCTGCACCGCGCGGCCGGCAAAGCGGGTCTCGTGCACCGTCAGGTCTTTCAGCCGCACCTCGGTGCTGATCTCGTCGTTGCGGCGCACCGGCTTGTGCCAGTTCCAGTCGGCCCCCGACCACATCGCGTGCACGCCGGGCAGGCCACCCACATAGCCCGACACGATGCGGTCGGTGGCGTACAGGAAGCTCGGCAGCGCGACGATGCCGCCGTACTGCGTCTTCGCGGCGTAGTCGGGGTCGCACCACAGCGGGTTGTCGTCGCCGATGCCGTGCGCGTAGTGGCGGATGTTGTCGCGCGTGGCCTCGTGGCACCAAGGCTCGACGGTGCTGCCGATCTTGACACCGATGCGGCGGCGCAGGTCGTCCAGCCCTTGTTCGGTGATCTTCGGGAACTCGCGTTCGGTGGTGTTCGACATGGTGTCCTCTGTCTGGGCGAAAGTGGTCAGGCGGTGGCGGGGCGGCTCGCGAGCAGCTCGCGCTCGCGCAGGATCTTGCGGTTGACCTTGCCGGCGGCGGTCTTGGGCAGTTCGCCGACGAAGGCCATCTGGCGTGGGTATTCGTGCTGGCTGAGACGGCTGCGCACCAGCTCCTGGATCTCCTGCGTGAAGGCCGCATCACCGGCCCGTGCAGAGACGACGAAGGCCTTGACCACCTGGCCGCGCAGTTCGTCGGCGACGCCGATTGCGGCGGCCTCGTTGACATCGGGGTGCTTCAGGATCGCGTCCTCGATTTCGACCGCGCTCATGGTCCAGCCGGCCGAGATGATGGTGTCGTCGGCGCGGCCGCCGTGGAAGAAGTAGCCGTCGTCGTCGACGCGGCCCAAGTCCTTGGTGGCGATCCAGTGGTCGCGCCGCCAGACCTTGAGTTCGCCGGTCACGCCGGGCGGGCAGGGCCGGCCCTGCGCATCCTGCACCTCGACGCGGCCGCCCGGCACGGCCTTGCCGAGCGAACCCGGCTTGAAAACGAAGTCCGGCGCGCCGGGGTAGCCGACCAGCACCACGCCGATCTCGGTCGTGCCGTACATGCTGCACGCGGGATGGCCGAAGGTCTGCTGCACGAACGTGGCGGTCTCGCTGTCCATCGGTTCGCCGGTGAACGACAGCTTCTCGAGCGCGTAGTGATAGCGTGGCGCGGCGTTCGAGCGCCGGATCATGCGGTAGTGCGTGGCCGCGGCCGCGAGGTTGGTGAAGCGGTGTTCGGCCAGCGCGCGCAGCAGCCGCTCGGCATCGAAGCGGCCGGCGTAGGCGCCAATCGTGATGCCCAGCGCCAGCGGCGCCAGCGTGCCGTGCCACAGGCCGTGTCCCCAAGCCGGCGACGACGGGCAGAAATAGCGGTCGCCGGGGCGCAGCCCGATGCCATAGAGCGCCGCCACCATCAGCGTGACGATGGCGCGGTGGCTGTGCTTGACGGCTTCGGGCAGTTCGCGCGTGGTGCCCGAGGTGTACTGGAAGATCGCGAGGTCGTCGGCGCGAGTACGGGGCTCGTAGTGTGTCGGGAGGGCCGCCAACGCCGTCGACAACGCCGCGTCCGCCACGATCACCTGCACGCCGGTCAGGCCTTCGCATTGCGGCGCCTTCTCGGCGTTGGTCACGAGCAGGCGTGGTGCGCAATCACCGACCCGCAGGCGGATGCCGTCAGGCCCGAACAGCGTGAACAGCGGCACCGCGATCGCGCCGCACTTGATCGCGCCGAACAGCGCGGCGTAGAACGCGAGCGAGGGCTCGAGCATGATCGCGACACGGTCGCCGGGCTGCACGTCGAGCGCCTCGAAGTGGTGGGCGAAGCGCGACGATGCTTGTGCCAGCTCGGTGAAGCTCAACGATTCGTCGCGCCCGTCGGCGTGGGCGACGATGACGGCGGTGCGCCCGCCGTCGGTGCGGGCGTGCCGGTCGATGCATTCGTGCGCGATGTTCATCCGCTCACGGTCACCGTCGAACAGCTCCCACAGCCGCGCCGAGGAGAACTGTCCCTGAGCGTCCGAGAAACGCAGCGTGTCAGTGAGCCTGGGCATCGTTCGGGTGGGAATCGCGGGAGAAGAATGCCACTATCTAACAATCGTTAGTTATTGTCAAATGAGACTGATGATTGTCCTAATACAATGGCTTCATGGCGAAAACACCGGCACCCACCGCACCTGTCGAGACGCCGCGCGAGCGCGCCGTGCCGGCCGTCAGGCGCGCGGCAGCGGTGCTGAGACTGCTCGCGCAGACGCCCGAACCGATGGGCGTCAACGCGATTGCCCGCGCGCTCGGCCTGGTGCCCAGCACCTGCCTGCACATCGTGCGTGCACTCGTCGCCGAGCAGTTGCTCAAGGTCGACCCGGCGACCAAGCAGTACGGGCTGGGGATCGGCCTGCTGCCGCTGGCGCGCGCGGCGGTCGGCCACAGCGGGTTCTCGGCCACCGTGCAACCCGAGCTGCGGCGCCTGTCGAGTGGCTACGGCGTGACCGCGATCGGCATCGAGCTGGTCGGCCTCGAGCACATGATCGTCGTGGCGTTGTCACGGGCCCAGTCGCTGGTGAGCCTGCAGGTCGACATCGGCAGCCGCTTCCCGGCGCTGATCAGCGCCACCGGGCGCTGCGTCGCGGCGTTCGGCGGTCATCCGCGAACGGAAATCGAACGACGATTTCGCTCATTGCGCTGGCAGAACGCCCCCTCGCTGCCGCAGTGGCGGCGCGAGATCGATCAGGTGCGACAGCAAGGTTACAGCATCGACCGCGGCGACTACATCGGCGGTGTGGTCATCGTTGCGGTGCCGATGCTCGGCATGCGCGCGCTGACGCACAGCATCGCCGCGGTGGGCCTGGCCGATCAGATCGACAACGCGACCGCGGTCGAACTGGCCAAGGACATGCAGGCGTCGGCGCGCGCGCTGGCGCATTGACACCCGTTTGCGGGCCGGCTCGTCGCGCAGTCATCAACAGGCCCCGAGCGCAGCGTGCCTACCGCGCGACGTAAGGCCGATCCTTGCCGAGCAGCAGCTCGTGGTGCCCTCTCCCGGCCGGAATCATCGGAAAGCAGTTCTCGTCGGCCGTGACGTGCACGTCCAGAAGGAACGGACCTTCGCACGCCAGACACTCGGCGATCGCGGCGTCGAGTTCCGCGCGGCGATCGACGCGGCGAGCGCTCCAGCCGAAGGCCTTGGCCAAGGCGACGAAGTCCGGCAATGCCGCGGTGTAGCTGTGGCTGTAGCGTGCGCCGTGAATCAACTCCTGCCACTGCCGAACCATGCCCATGTAGCCGTTGTTCGACAACACAATTTTGACCGGCGTTCGGTGCTGAATCGCGGTCGACAGTTCCTGGATGTTCATCAGAATCGAGGCGTCGCCGCTGACGCACACCACCAGCCGATCCGGATGGGCAATCTGGGCGCCGATGGCCGCGGGCAGTCCGTAGCCCATGGTGCCTGCGCCGCCGGAGGTGAGCCAGCGGTGGGGGCGCTCGAATCGAAGGTGCTGCGCGGCCCACATCTGATGTTGTCCGACATCGGTGGAGACGATCGCGTCGCGCCCTTGAAGGGCGGCCTGCAGCCGTACCATCAGGGCCGGTGCGGCGATGGCTTCGGGTGTGTCGACGTACGCAAGCGATTGTTCGGCACGCCATCGGCCGACGCGCGACCACCAGGCGTCGAGTCGCGCGGGCGCCAGATCACGCGGGCCCAGCGTGTCGAGCAGCGCCCGCAGCATTCGCTCGCAGTCGCCCACCAAGGGCACGGTGGCCCTGACGACCTTGTTGATCGAGGTCGGATCGACATCGATGTGGACGATGCTCGCGCTTGGGCAGAAGGTGTCCAGCGTTCCGGTCACGCGGTCGTCGAAGCGCGCCCCGACACAGACGACGAGGTCGGCGTGGTGCATCGCGAGGTTGGCCTCCAGGGTTCCGTGCATGCCCAACATGCCCAGCCATTGCGGGTCCGACGCGGGAAAGGCGCCCAGGCCCATCAACGTGAGCGTGCAGGGCATCGACGTGCGCCGAACCAGTTCCGCGAATGCGGCGCAGGCACCGGTGCCGGAATTGATCAGCCCGCCTCCGCCGTAGACGACCGGGCGCGCCGCCTTGGTGATCAGATCGACCGCGTTGCGCAATCGCCCCAGAGGCAACCCGCCCGCGACGGGGGCCGAAACGGCGCGCCCGCGAATCGCGCTGCCGGCGTGCGCCGGCCCCGCGGGCAGCGGATGCAGCTGCACGTCCTTGGGCACGTCGACCAGCACCGGGCCCGGCCGTGCGCCGGCGGCGATCGCGAACGCCTTGCGCAGACTCGGCACCAGCGCCTCGACCTTGCGCACCTGCACGTTCCATTTTGTGACGGTGCGCGAGATGCCCAGCGCGTCGCACTCCTGGAACGCATCGGTGCCGATCGCCGTGGTGGCCACTTGGCCGCTGATGCAGACCACCGGCACCGAGTCGCAGAACGCGTCCAGCAGCCCGGTGGTGGTGTTGCTCATGCCCGGGCCCGATGTCACGAACACGACGCCGACCCGGCCGGTCGTGCGTGCATAGCCTTGCGCTGCATGCACGGCCGCCTGCTCGTGGCGCACTAGCACATGTCTCAACCGAGGCCTGGAATGCAGCGCATCGTAGAGCGGAAGCACCGCGCCGCCGGGGTATCCGAAGACCGTGTCCACCCCGAGTTCGAGCAAGGTCTCGATGATCGCGTCGGCACCATTGCGTACCGTCATGGCCACGGCGCCCCCGGCGGCGTTCAGGCACGTCTCGTGCTGGCGCGAATGCGCTGGAGCCATGGGTTCAGCTGCTCTCGGCGATCAGCCGGTTTGCCTCGGCGCGCACCGCCAGCGGTATCGCCACCGACTTGCGCGCGGCCAGGTCGAAGAACAACGCGGCCACGACGATTGTCGTGATGAGTTCGCCGCTGGCCGAATCCAGAACGTAGTGAACCAGGTGATAGACCTTGTCGCTCAGCGCGAGCATGCCGCTGCGGATCTCGACGGCTGCGCCGGCGCGCATCGGCCGGTGGTACGAGATGTCGTAGTCGAGTGCCGCCGATCCGAGCCCGCTCGCGAACAGTTCGGCGCGGTCGATCTTCATCGCCCGGAACAGGTGGGTGATGGCGTCGTTGAAGCGCGCGATGTGTGCGCGCGGCGGCGCCATGCCCCCGGAATCACACTCCCAGGCCTCGACCGAGCCGCGGTAGGTGAGCAGCAAGCGATCGAGCTGCCGTTGTGCTGGCGGCAGGTTCGCCATCGGCGCTGGTGGCTGGAGTTCCGGCAGTTCACCCGCGAGCGTGGCGGCGACGGCCGCCACGTCGTCGGGCCAGGGCAGGGGCGTCGTGCGGTCCCGCGCGACCCAGCGCAGGCGCGTCTCGAACGCGGCCGATTCGATGCCGGTCTCCTGGTTGACCATGCGGCTGGCGATGTCCAGTGTGCCGTCGGCCGCCACCGCGCGAATGCCCGAACGAATGAAATAGATGTCGCCGGCGCGCAGTTCGCGCTTGAACAGCGCGCGGTCGGTGGCCGGCATCAGGCTGGCTTCGACGCTGCGCAGGCGTGACGGCGGCAGGCCCAGACGAGCCGCCAGATGGGCTTGCGCATCGCTGGCCTTGGCCAGGTAGTACTGCACGTTCAGGTGGCCCCACTGGTCGCACTCCCAGGGGTTGATCGCGCCGCGGCCGGTGATGAAGCTCGGCGCGCTCACAGCGTCTCCTCCGCCAGCAGGCGCGCGCGCGCGCAGGCCAGCACGGCCGCATCCAGCGGCGCCGAGCGGCGCGCGTCGAGGTCCATGTTGACGGTGAACACCTTGGACGTCATAACCACCTGGCCGGTCTCGATCTTGGTAAGCCGGTGAAAGAAGGTGATCTTGCGTTCGCTGGCTTCGAGCACGCCGCTTTCCATGCGCAGCAGGTCGCCGGCCAGCGCTTCCTTCAGGTAGGCGATCTCTTGTTTGACGGCGGCCGGCGCCTGGCGCCGCTCGCGGATGAAGGCCGGTGTGATGCCGATCGACGTCATCACGTGCCACGCGGCGTCGGAGACCTTGGCCACGTAGAACTGCACGTTCATGTGGCCGAGGTGGTCGCATTCCAGCGGCGACACGCGGCCCAGGTAGGTTTCGACGAGCAATGGGTTCTCCCTGGCAATGCCGGTGGGTGGCGACGCGGCATTCACTCGGGCTTGATGCCCGCCGCCTTGACTGTGGCGGCCACCGACGACATCTCGGCCCGATGCAGCACATGGAGCGCTTCCCCATCCGCCGGCCGTGGCTCGAATCCGATGGCCCTGATCTTCGCGCCGATGGCCGGGTCCTTCAGGATCGCGAGCAGTTCGCGACCGAGCTGGCCGGCGATGTCCTTCGGCACGCCTGCGGGCGCGTAGAAGGCCACCCAGGCGGTGTATTCCATGCCCTTGACGCCTGCCTCGACGGCGGTCTCCAGTTCGGGCTCCAGCGGCGAGCGACGGATGCCGGTCTGCGCCAGCGCACGCAAGCGCCCGGCGCGGATATTCGGCTGACTGCTGGACAGGGGCTCGCACACCAGGTCAAGTTGGCCTCCCATCAGGTCGGTCAGCGATTGCGCCGATGACTTGTAGGGCACTCTGAGCACATCGATGCCCGCTGAGGCCTTGAGGAGCTCTGTGCACAACTGGGCAGAACTGGTGCCGGAGCCGTAGCTGAGCTTGCCTGGACGCGCCTTGGCTGCGGAGACGAACTCCTTCAGCGTTTTGTACGGAGAGTTGGCCGGTACCACGAAGACGAAAGATGCGTCGGCGGCGAGCGCCAGCGGCACGAAATCCTTCAGCGGATCGACCGGGAAGTTTGCGTAGAGAAAGGCATTTGCTGCCATCGTCGTGTTCGAACCGATGAGCAACGAGTGGCCGTCGGCCGGCGCCCTCGCGGCGGCCACGACGCCCAACGTGCCGCCGGCGCCAGCACGGTTGTCGGCGATCACCGTCTGGGCCAGTCGCTCGCCGAGCGATTGCGCCACCAGCCTGGCGATCGCATCGGTGCTGCCGCCAGCCCCTTGAGGAATGATCATCTGGATTGGCTTGGACGGCCAGGCCTGCGCTTGCACCGACGCCAGCGGCGCGAACGTGAACAAGGCCGCGAGAGCGAGACTGCACTTGCGAGATTTCATGGATGGCTCCTTTGCACTAGCATCAATGTGAGAGAGGTTCGGCGCTGTGTGCGCGGCGCGGGCCTCGAAAACACCGCCGTCACGGCAGTGCCCGCAACGAATGAGGCCGTTCCGGCCTCGATACAGGAGAGTTCATGGCCGAAGCTGCCGTCCTTGTGACCACCCGCGATCTCGTCTGCGAGATCACGCTGAACCGACCCGATCATCGCAATGCGATGTCGCCCGAGATGCTGGCGCCGTTTCAGCAGGTCATCGATCGCGTCAAGGGCGACCGCGACATCCGCTGCGTCATCATCACCGGCAACGGCACGAGCTTTTGTTCCGGGGCGGACTTTCGCAGCGGCATCCTCGACCGCGGCAACGAGCAGCCGCATGACGCCTCGTTCGGCATCTACCGGCCGTTCCTGACGATCCTCGAGGTCCAGGTGCCGGTCATCGCGGCGATGAACGGCCATGCGATCGGCGGCGGCTTTGGCCTGGGCTTGGTGTGCGACATCCGAATCGCCAATCGCGACGCACGCTACGGCGCGAACTTCGCGCGCTTGGGCATCCACTCCGGCATGGCGATCAGCTACCTGCTGCCGCGCATCACGAGCGTGCCGCGCGCCGCCGAGCTGCTGTTCACGGGGCGCGTGTTCTCGGGCGCTCAGGCGGCCGAGATGGGCATCGCCAACCACGCCGTCGAGCCCGATCAGGTGCTGCCGAAGGCGCGTGAACTGGCCGCCGAGATCGCGGCGTGCGCGCCGGTGGCGGTGCGGATGATGAAGCGCTCGCTGTACCGTGGCCTCAACTGGGACCCGCGCAGCGCCGGCGAAATCGAGGCGTTCGCGCAATCGCGCACGCTCGAGATGGCCGACGCGAAGGAAGGCGTGGCGGCCTTGCTCGAAAAGCGCGAGCCGAAATTTCGCGGCGTCTGATCGCAACACGGCCGCGGTCATCGCGCCGAGCCTGGTCGAGCAAGGTATCTCGCGCACAGGCTCACCATCCGCCGAACGACAGGCCGCCGTTGACGCTGACGGTCTGACCGGTGACCTGCGATGCGGCGTCCGACGCGAGGAACGCAACCACGCCGGCAACCTCGGCGGCGTTCGGCGCGCGGCCCTGCGGGAAGCGTTCGAGCGCCTTCGAGAACAGGCGGTTCTCGAAGCCGGGCTTGGAGAAGATGCGGTCCCAAGCCGGTGTGTCGCTGGTCAGCGTCAGCGCGACCGCATTGACGCGGATGTGCCAGCGCGAGAACTCGCGTGCGAGCGCCTTCGTCATCAACAGGATGGCCGCGCCGGTTGCGCCGATGATGGCCTCGCCCGGGGTCGGATGGCGCGCCGCGTCGGTCGTCACCATGATCACCGAGCCGGCCCCGCGGGCACGCAGCGCGGGCAGCGCCGCATGGACGGGAAAGATGCGCGGATAGAGCCGTGCATTGAAGGAAGCCTCGATCTGCGCGGCCGTCATCTCGGCAAACGGCGTCGGGCCGAGCGCACCGGCCGCACCGGCGCTCACGAGGATGTCGAGTCCGCCGAGGCGCCGAACCGTGCGCTCGACGACGCCCACCATCGCGGCATGATCGCCGGCTTCGGCGACCTCGTAGGCAGCCTCGGCGCCGATGCCGCGCAGGCCGTCCAAGGCCTCTTCGCCGTGCGCCGGGTCCCGTCCGGTCACGATCACCTGAGCGCCTTCTCGTGCCAGGGCCTGCGCCACCGCATAGCCGATGCCGCGCGTGCCGCCGGTGATCAATGCGACCTTGCCCTGCATGCTGTTCTCAGTTCCTGGCGGCGTCGGGCGAAGTGGCGCCCGCTGCAGCCATCGCCGCGATCTCGGCGGGAGTGAATCCGGCCTCTCGCAGAATCTCGCCGCTGTGCTGCCCGAGCCGCGGCGCCAGCCTGTCGATGGCGAGCGGCGTGCGCGACCAGCGCGACGGCGGCCGCAGGCTGACCACGGTGCCCTCGGTCGGGTGCTCGTGGTGCTCAAAGAAGCCGACCGCCTTCAGGTGCTCGTCGTCGAGCAGCGACTCGAGCGTGTGCAGCGGGCCGGCGGGAACATCGGCCTTCTCCAGCAGTTCCAGCCACTGCGCCGTGCTGCGGGTGCGAAAGGTCGCCTCGAGGAAGCCATAGACCTCGGCCGAGTGATCGGTGCGTGCCTGCAGCGTCGCGAAGCGCGGATCGTTCATGCGCTCGGGTTCGCCGATGCTTTCGAGCACGGTGCGCCATTGGCGGTCGTTGATGATGAACGTGCAGAGGTAGCCGTCCGAGGTACGGAACGGGCGCCGGTCGTGGCTCAGGTGGCGCGGGTAGCCCGGCGGCCCGAGCGGCGGCTCGAAGCTGGCGCCCATCAGGTGGTCGCCCAAAACGCCCTGCACCAGCGATTCGAACATCGGCACCTCGATCGATTGGCCCTCGCCGCTGCGCAGCTTGTGCACCAGCGCGCCGAGCACCGCGTTGACCAGCGAGATGCCGGAATAGCGGTCGGCCATCGCCATTGGGATGTAGCGAGGCCCTTCGGCGCCAGCGCGCTCGAACAGGCTCGGGATCGCCGCCATGCCCTGCATCAGGTCGTCGAGCGCGGGCTTCGCGGCGTAGGGGCCGTCCTGGCCGAAACCGACCGCTCCAACGTAGACGATGGCCGGGTTCGCGGCGGACACGGCTTCGTACGACAGACCGAGCCGCGCCATCGCCGCCGGCCTCACGTTGTAGACGAAAATGTCGGCGTTCGCGGTCAGCCTGAGCACCGCATCGCGCCCGGCGGGCTGTTTCAGGTCGAGCACGATGCTGCGCTTGTTGCGGTTGTTCTGCTGGAAGATGCCGCCCATGCCGGGGCTGCGCGTCGGGCCGATCGCGCGCACGAGGTCGCCTTCGACGGGTTCGACCTTGATCACGTCGGCACCCATGTCGCCGAGGATCTGCGTGGCGAACGGGCCCATCAGATAGCCGGTCAGGTCGAGCACCCGGATGCCGTGCAGAGGTGTCATGGCGGGCTCGTGTCCGCAGGGTGGGGCCGGATCATCATCGGCTGGTCGCGGCAACGATGGCTTGCCAGGCGCCGGGCGCATCGGCATCGCGCAAGGCCTGCACCAGTTCGCGCGCCCAGTAGGCCTCGGCGCCGTGCTCGTCGCGCCAGGCCAGCATCCGGCGAGTGCTTTGATGCAAAGGGTGTTCGGCGGTGACGCCCATCGCGCCATGAAGCTGGTGCGCGATCCGGGCGCACAGGCCCGCGGCCTCGCCGGCACGCAGCTTGGCCGCCGCCATCGCCGCCACCGACCAGGGGCCGTGGCCGGTGCGCGCCGCCGCTTGGACCGCGACGCGCACGGCCGCGGTCTCTTCGGCGAGTTGCGCTAGCTGGTGTTGCACCGCCTGGAACTGGCCGATGGCCCGGCCGAACTGCACGCGCTCGCCGGTGTAGGCCAGCGTCAGCGCGAGCACGCGGCGGCAGGCGCCGGCGATCTGCGCGGCGCGCAGCAGCGCGGCACGGCCGAGCACGTCGGCATGGCGCAGCCCCGGCAGGGGCCGGCACGTCACGCCGGCCACGTCGAGTTGCGAGTCGGGCCGCGAGACCTGGTCGCGCGCGTCGCCGGCCGGTGCGCGGTCGAGCGCGGTCGTGTATGAATCGTTCGGCAGGTACAGCAGCCAAGCCTCGGCGTCGTTGCCCAGCCCGACCAGCACGAGCCCCGCGCTGCGTGCCGCCCATGGCACGTTGCGCGCCTCGATCGCGACGCGGCCTTGTCGATGCGCTGCGGCCAGATCGACCGTGCCGCAGGCAAAGCTCAGCGGCCCGGCCACGGCGGGCAGGCCGGCGCGGTCGAGCAACCAGCCGGCGAGCACGGTCTCGGCCACCGGCAGCGGCACGTTGAATTCGCCGGCGCGTTCGAGCAACGTGCAGGCGTCGGTCCAGTCGCCGCCTGCACCGCCGCGCTCTTCGGGCACCAGCAGCTGTGCGGGCGTCAACGCCTCGAGCGCCGACCACAGGGCCTGCGGCCAGCTGCCGGATTCGGCGCTGGCGACCACATCGGTCCCGCAACGCTGGGCGAACAATCGTTCGGCCGCTTCGGCCAAGGGGCGGGCGAGGTCGCTCATTTTCCTTGCAGGTTCTTCGCGATCATGTTGCGCAGCACTTCGTTGGTCCCGCCGCGCAGGTTGTAGGTCGGAGACAGCGGCAGCGCGTCGGCCATCAGCTGCGCGAGTGCTTCGTCGCCTGCCACGCGCTCGTCCGCCACCATCGCCTCGCGCACGATCTCGATCGCGTCGCGCTCGAAGTTCGTGCCCAGGTCCTTGACCATCGCGGCCTCGATCGCCGGCGACTGGCCGGCGCCGAGCGCACCCCAGACCCCCAGGCTCATGTTGCGCAGTGTCATCAGCCGCGCCAGCAGACGGCCGGCGGCGATGTCGCCCACGGCAGCCGGGCCGGCCAGCACGAGCTGCAGGCAGCGTTCGACCAGCGGCATCGTGCTGAGGAAGCGCTCGGGGCCGCTGCGTTCATAGGCCAGCTCGCTGCTCACCTGCTTCCAGCCGTCGCCGGCGTTGCCCACCAGTCGCTCGGCCGGCACCTGCACGTTGTCGAAGATCACCTCGTTGAAGTGGTGGCTGCCGTCGAGCATGCGAATAGGGCGGATGGTCACGCCCGGGGCCTTCAGGTCGACGATGAGCTGGCTCAGTCCGGCATGGCGTGCCTTGGGGTCGGCCGGCGCGGTGCGGCACAGCACGATGGCGTAGTGGCACAGGTGGGCGCCGCTGGTCCACACCTTGCGGCCGTTCAGCACCCACGTGCCGCCGGCCAGCTCGGCGCGGCTGCGCACCGACGCCAGGTCGGAGCCGACATCGGGCTCGCTCATGCCGATGGCGAAATAGGTCGTGCCGGCGGCGATGCGTGGCAGGAATTCTTGGCGCTGCGCCTCGCTGCCGAAGCGCATCAGCAGCGGGGCGCTCTGGCGTGCCGCGATCCAGTGCGCGCCGACCGGGGCACCGACGGCGAGCAGTTCCTCGTTGATCGTCAAGGTGTCGAAGGCGCTGCCGCCGCGACCGCCGTACTGGGTTGGCCAGTGGTAGCCGATCCAGCCACGCTCGCCGAGGCGGCGGCTGAAATCGGGCGCCAGCCCTTCGGTCCAGGAATCACACCGGGGCGTGAAACCGCCGGAGGCCAGTTCGCCGGCGATGAATTCGCGTACGGCGCCGCGCAGGCTCGTGGTCGCGGCGCCGATGTTTGGGAGTTCGAAATCGGGGTTGAGGAACAACATGGGAATACCGGGGAAGCGCGGCACCGAGGGCCGCCCGCATCATGCACCGAGTGGAGTATCCTGCCAACTGTTAGTTTGGCCCACTCCGGCGCAACCCCAACCGAGGCGCATGCCATGTCCAACCGCTCGCTCGACGATCTGAACCCCGGCGATGTCTTCAAGAGTTACGGTCGCACCGTGACCGAGACCGACATCGTCAACTTCACCTGCTTGGCCGGCCTGAAGCTGCCGATCTTCATCAACGAGGAGTTCGCCAGGAAGCACACCGACTTCGGCGGTCGCATCTGCCCCGGCCTGCTGACGGCCAGCATCGCCGCCGGGATGATGGAGGAGATCCTCGGCCCGGCGACGATCGCCGCGCTCGAGCTGACCGATTTCAAGTTCACGGTGCCGGTGCGGCCCGGCGACACGCTGCGCGCCGAGATCACGATCGAGGGCAAGAAGAACCTGTCGGACGGCAAGCGCGGCGTGATGAGCGGCCGGGTGCGCGTGTTCAACCAGCGCGCCGAGCAAGTGTTCGAGTTCAGCGAGAAGCTGATGATGCGCCGCGGCCGGGTCGACGACCTGGTCTGACGGGTCAGCCGTTCGCGCGCGGCACGATCAGCGCATCCAGGGCGAGCCCGCCCTGGCCCCGCGGCAGCACGACGAAGGGGTTGATGTCGATGCTCTCGATCGCGGCCTCGTGGCGCGCTGCGTAGACCGACAGCGCCGCGATGGCTTCAGCCAGCGCCGCTTCGTCCGACGGCGGCTGCCCGCGCAGTCCGGTCAGCAGGATGCGGCCCTTGACCTCGTCGATCATCGCGCGCGCTTCGTCCGCGCCGAAGGGCGCGACGCGGAAGGCCACGTCCTTGAAGGCCTCGACGAACACGCCGCCCAGGCCGAACATCACGACCGCGCCGAACACCGGATCGTGCACCACGCCCAGAATCGTCTCCACGCCCTTGCCGGCCAGGCGCGCGACGACCACGCCTTCGAGCCGGGCCTGCGGCGCGTGTGTCGCGGCGCGCTGCATCAGGGTGCGGAAGCCTTCGCGCAGCTGGACCTCGTCCTGCAGACCGATCAGCACGCCGCCGATTTCGCTCTTGTGCGCGATGTCGGCCGAGGCGATCTTCAGCACCACCGGGTAGCCCAGCGTCTCGGCGGCACGCGCTGCGCCGTCTTCCGACGCGGCAACGAGTTCGCGCACCACCGGGATGCCGGCGCTGGCCAGCACTGCCTTGGCCTGGACTTCGTTGACGGCGCCGGCCGGCGGCGCCAGCGCCGCGGCCGGCAGCAGCGGCAGGGCGGTGCACGACCGGGCGCGCTTGGCCTCCTGCGCGAAGTACACCAGGGCACTCGCGGCGCGCACCGCACGCGTCGGCTCGTCGAACAGCATCACGCCGGCCGCTTCGTAGACCTTGCGCACTTCGGGCGACGCGAGCATCGACATGATCACGGTGCGGTCGGGGAAGCGCGCCAGCACCTTCTGCAACTGCACCAGCAGCGCGCTGCTCAGATCGAGCACCTGGCCGACGCTGGACAGGAAGGCGACGATCAGGTCGTAGCCGCCTTCCTCGAGCATGAGCACGAAGTTCTTCTCGAACAGCGTCAGGTCGTTGACGAGCTGGGCCGTCATGTCGACCGGGTTGCGCGGGCCGCAGAACGGCAGGATTTCCTTCAGCCGGCGCTGCGCGTCCTCGGGCATCGGTGCCACGTCGAGCCGGCATTCGGCGGCCACGTCGGCCATCAGCGCGCCGACGCCGCCCGACACCGTCAACAGCCCGAGCCGGCGACCCTGCGGCGTCGGCGTCGACAACGAACAGGCGTAGGCGACATCGAAGAGTTCGTCGATGCTGCGCGCGCGGTACACGCCGTACTGCTTGAACAGGCCATCGTAGACTTGGTCCGACCCGGCCAGCGACGCGGTATGCGAAGCCGCCGCCTGCGCGCCTGCTTCCGAGCTGCCGACCTTCATCACGACGATGCGCTTGCCGTTGCGCCGCGCCAGATCGAGCGCGGCGATCAGCCGGGCCTTGTCGGTGGCGGCCTCGATGTAGCCGACGATGACCTGCGTGTCCTCGTCCTGCGCGAAGTGGCTGACGCAGTCGGCGAAGTCGACGTCGCTCTGGTTGCCGGTGGTGATCCACAGGTTCAGGCCGAGCGCGCGCTGGCGGATCAGCGACAGGCAGTAGCCACCGAACGCACCGCTCTGGCTGACCAGGCTGATGCGCCCCGGCACCAGGCCGAAGCCTGCGGCGCTGGGCGTGAAGGTGCCGAGGAGGCGGCGCTTCACGTTGATCACGCCCATGCAATTCGGCCCGACCACGCGCATGCCGGTGCGACGCGCGAGCGCGCTGATGCCGAGCTGCCATTCGGCGCCCTGACCGCCGACCTCGGCAAAGCCCGAACTGAGCACCACCGCGGCGCCGACGCCCTTGGCGGCGCAGTCTTCGAGCGCGGCCAGCACGGCGGGTGCCGGCACCGCGACGATCGCCAGGTCGACTGGCCCCGGCACCGCCGACACGCTGGCGAAAGACGCCAGCCCCTGGATCTGCGGCGCCTTCGGGTTGATCGGGTAGAGCGCCCCGTCGAAGCCGCTGTTCTTCAGGAAGTCGAGCGGGCGCCCGCCGATCTTGGTCGGGTCCGACGAGGCGCCGTAGACCGCGATCGCGCGCGGGTGGAACAGCGGGTGCAGCGATGCGCGGGGGGTCTCGGCGGGGCTGCTCATGGCCGGCATCAGTGGATCGACATGCCGCCGTCGGCACCGATGAGCTGGCCGGTGACGTAGCTCGCGCCTTCGGAAGCCAGGAACACCCACACCGGCGCGATCTCTTCCGGCTCGGCCCAGCGCCCGAGCGGAATGCGCTCGAGCGTGCGCGCGGCGAAACGCTCGTCGGTGCGGATGGTCTCGGTCATCGGCGTCGCCGCGCCCGGCGCGACGCAGTTGACGACGATGTTGTAGCGGGCCAGTTCGCGCGCCGCCGACTTGGTGAAGCCGATCAGGCCGGCCTTGGCCGAGCCGTAGTTGATCTGCCCGATGGTGCCCAGGATGCCGGCGGTGGAGATCGTGTTGATGATCCAGCCGCGCTTGCGCTCCATCATGCCGCCGACCACCGCCTGCAGGCAGTTGAAGCTGCCGGTCAGGTGCACCGCCAGCACCTGGTCCCACTGGTGCGGCGTCATCTTGTGCAGCATCGCGGTGCGTGTGATGCCGGCGTTGTTGGCAAGCACGTCGATCGGGCCGAACCTGGCCACCGTCGCAGCGACCATCGCGTCCACGCCGGCGCGGTCCGACACATCGCATTTCAGCGCGACGGCCTGGCCGCCCGCGCTTCGGATCGCCTGCGCCACCGGCTCGGCGGTTTCCAGGTTCCAGTCGACCACGGCCACCTTGGCGCCCTGGGCGCCATAGGCGTGCGCCACCGCCGCGCCGATGCCCTGGCCGGCACCGGTGACGATGGCGACCTTGTTGTCGAGTGCTTTGCCGTTGAACATGGTGCGGGCTCCTGTCGAGGGTCTGGGGGAATTTGGCGTTGATGGTAAATCAAACGGCCGTTTGTTAGACTCAAACGATGCCACAGACGCGTGCCACGCGCCAGCGGCAAGCCACCCGAGGTGAAGCATGCAAGCAATCGTCCTTCAAGGTTATGGCGGCCCGGAGCAGTTCGCCGCGGTCGAGCTGCCGGTGCCGGTGCCGAAAGACGGCGAGGTGTTGGTGCGCCTGCGCGCCAGCGGCGTGTGCTACCACGACGTGATGGCACGCCAGGGGCATTTCCCGCGCACCGCGCTGCCGGGCATCATCGGTCACGAGATGGCCGGGGAGGTCGCCGCGCTCGGTCCGCGCGCCGCGGGCTTCGCCGCCGGTGATCGCGTGGCGATCCTGATGAAGGACCACTGCGGCCACTGCCGCCAATGCGTGCGCGCCCGCGACCACCTGTGCGAGAACGGTACCGGCCTGTTCGGCGAAGCGGTGCCGGGGGGTTACGCCGAGTACGTCGCGGTGCCGGTGAGCGCACTGGTGCGCATCCCGGCGGGTGTGAGCTACGAGCAGGCCGCCGTCGTGCCGTGCGCGCTGGGCACGGCCTACCACGGCCTGCAGAAGGTGGCCGCAGTGCAGCCGGGCGAAGCGGTGCTGATCACCGGCGCCAGCGGCGGTGTCGGCATTCATGCGGTCCAGGTGGCGCGCATGCTGGGCGCGCGCACCATCGCCGTCACCACCTCGGAATCGAAGCGCGCGTTCCTGGTCGAGCACGGTGCCGACGACGTCGTCGTCAGCCCCGATCTCGACTTCGCCGCCCAGGCGCGCCAGCTGACCGGCGGCGCCGGCGTCGACGTGGTCTTCAACATCGTCGGCCAGATGGCCTGGGCCGCGGCGCTGAAGGGCATGGCGCTGGGCGCGCGCCATGTCTTCGTCGGCAACCTGAATGCCGCGCCCGTGACCTTGCGTCCGGCGCACGCGATCCTGAAGGAAATGTCGTTCCTGGGCACCGACGGCGTGACGCTGGCCGAGGTCGAGACCCTGCTCGAGCTGGTGCGGCTGGGCCGGCTGCGGCCGGTGGTGGGCGGCAGCCTGCCATTGGCCGACGCCGCCAAGGCCCACCGGATGATGGAATCGCGCGAGGCCTGCGGGCGCCTCGTGCTGACGATGTGAAGGCGCTGCACCCATGATCGACCTCGCTGCCAAACTCGATGACCTGGGCGACGAGCAGCGCATGCTGCGCGACGCGGCGGCGGCCTTCTTCTCTGCCGACGAGCCAGGGCGGCGCCTGCGCGACTGGCGCGGTCGCGCACCCGGTTTCGACCGCGCGCGCTGGCGCGAGATGGCGGCGCTCGGCTGGACCGGCCTGTGCCTGCCCGAACAGCACGGCGGCAGCGCCTGCGGCCTGGCGCAGGCGTCGCTGTTGCTCGAGCAATGCGGGCGCGCGCTCGCACCCGAGCCGCTGATCGCCGGCGCGCTGCTGCCCGCATGGGCCTTGCTGCATGGCGACAACGACGCGCTGCGCACGCGCTGGCTGCCGTTGCTGGCCCGCGGCGAGTGCCAGCTCGCGCTGGCCTGGCAGGAGCGCGAGCACGACCAGACCGCGATGCCGCTGGCCCTGACGGCCACGCCGAGCGGCGACGGCTTCATGCTCGACGGCAGCAAGCGTTTCGTCGCCGCGGCGCACGGTGCCGATGCATTCATCGTCAGCGCCGCCGGCCCGCAAGGGCCCTTGCTGCTGCTGGTCGAGTCCGGCCAGCCCGGGCTGAGCATGCAATTCCAGCCACGTGTCGATGGCGGTTTCTGGGGCGAGCTGCAGTTGCAGGGCGTGCGGGTGCCCGCGGTGCAGCTGGTGGCGGGGACGGGCCGCGCTGACGTGGTCCTGCAGCGTGCGCTCGACCAGGCGCGCATCGCCGCCGCCGCCGAACTGCTGGGCGTGATGGGGCGCGCGCTGGAACTCAGCGTCGCGTACATCGGGCTGCGTGAACAGTTCGGCCGCCCGGTCGGCAGCTTCCAGGCGCTGCAGCACCGCACAGCGAACCTGCTGATCCAGGTGGAGTTGACGCGCGCAGTGGTGATGCAATCGGCCGCGCTGGCCGACCGCGTGACCGACGGCGACTTCGGTGCCACCGATGCACGGCGTCTGGCCGCCGCCGCCAGTCAGGCCAAGGCGCGTGCTTCGGCCGCCGGACTCGAGGTCACCAAGGGCTGCATCCAGCTGCACGGTGGCATCGGCTACACCGACGAATGCGACATCGGCCTGTACCTGAAGAAGGCGATGGTCGGCGCGGCTTGGCTGGGCATGGCCGCCTGGCACCGGGGGCGCTACGGCGACCTGGCCCCGGCCGACCGCGACGACGATGCGGCGCCCGAGTTCATCGTCGAGGGCGAACGGCCGATTCGGCGAGATGCGCTGCGTTGCTGGATCGCGCGGAACTTCCCGCCCGAATGGCGCTTTCCGTCCAGCCGCATGAGCCTGCGCGACACGCAGGCTTGGCATGCCAGGCTGCACGCGCAGGGCTGGGCCGCGCCGAACTGGCCCCCGGAGCACGGCGGCATGGGGCTGGGCGCCTACGAGCAGGTGGCGTTGCAGTCAGAGTTCGACCGCCACGGCATCCAGATCGCGCCCAACATGGCGGTGGTGATGCTGGGCCCGCTGATCATCCGCTACGGCACCGAGGCGCAGAAGCGCGAGATCCTGCCGCGCATCCTGGCCGGCGAGGTGCGCTGGTGCCAGGGCTACTCCGAACCCTCGGCCGGCTCCGACCTGGCGAACCTGCGGACCACCGCGGTGCTCGACGGCGACGAGTTCGTCGTCAACGGGCAGAAGATCTGGACGTCGTTCGCACACGAGGCCGACATGATCTTCCTGCTGGTGCGCACCGACCCGCAGGCCAAGAAACAGCAAGGCATCAGCTTCCTGCTCGCCGACATGCGCGCACCGGGCATCACCGTCAAGCGCATCCGCAACCTGAGCGGTGGTGCCGAGTTCTGCGAGGTGTTCTTCGACAACGTCCGCGTACCGCGCGCCAATCTGGTGGGTGAGCTGAACCAGGGCTGGACGATGGCCAAGTCGCTGCTCGGCTCCGAGCGCATCATGATCGGCAACCCGCGTGGGGCGCGCGCGCCGCTGCTGCGGCTGCGCGAACTGGCGCAGGCCAAGGGGCTGGACAACGATGACGCCTGGCGTGCCCGCCACGACGAGTTGCGGCTCGACGTTGACGATCTGGATGCCCTCTTCGTGCGCTGCGTCGACGTGCTGCGGCGCGGGCGCGAGTTGGGGCCTGAGGTGTCGATGCTGAAGATCTGGGTCACCGAGACACAGCAGCGCGTCGCCGACCTGATGCTGGAGACCGCGGGCGAGACGGGCGTCAGCGACGAGTCGCTGGCCTTGGCCGGCGGTGCGCTGCACCCGGCCAACGTGTTCTTCTCGGCGCGGCCGGCCAGCATCTACGGCGGCAGCAACGAGATCCAGCGCAACATCCTGGCCAAGGGCGTGCTGGAGCTGCCGGGCTGAACCCGGCGCACCCAGCCCGCAACGCACCCCGCGTGGCCATCCATCCAGAGCGATATCGAAGGACTACCCGATGAGCGACACAACGGCGGCACCGAGCTGGACCCAGGGTCCGGGTCCGGACGCGGTCTATGCGCAGTACCTCGCCGCGGGCGAGTTCCGGATCCAGCACTGCCGCGGTTGCGGTCAGCATGTGTTCTATCCGCGCTTGGCCTGCAATCACTGCGGCAGCGTCGCGCTCGAGTGGGTGCCGGCCGGTGGTCGCGGCGTGGTCTACGCGGTGAGCATCGTCAACCGCAGCGCCGAGAAGGGCGGGCCGTACAACGTGGTGCTGGTCAACTTGGCCGAAGGCCCGCGCGTGATGAGCCGCGTCGACGGCGTGCCGAACGACGCCGTGCGCGTCGGCCTGGCGGTTCAGGCGCGCGTCGCCACCGGAGCGGGCAGCGAGCCCTGCGTGGTGTTCGATGCCGTTGCGGGCGAGGTGGCGGCATGAGCGGCGGCATCCGCGGGAGCGCCGCGATCGTCGGCGCGGCACTGGCCGGCCTCGGCGAAGCGCCGGGCCGCAGTTCAGAGGAGATCGCGGTCGAAGCCAGCGTCAAGGCGCTGGCCGAAGCCGGGTTGACCACGCGCCACGTCGACGCGGTGTTCGGCTCGCTGCCGGGCAACGCCAACCCGCTGTCGGCGCTGCTGATCGCCGAGATGCTGGGCATCCAGCCGAAGTTCACCGACAACAACCGCACCGGCGGTTCGACCTTCCTGTCGTACACGCTGATGGCGGCGATGGCGCTGAAGGAAGGGCTGTGTGAGACCGCGCTGATCTTCTACGGCAGCAACCAGCGCACCGCATCGGGCAAGCTGATCTCGTCGGTCAAGCCGTTCGCGTACGAAGCACCGTATGCGCCGATCTTCCCGGCCACCTCGTATGCGCTCGCGGCCTCGCGCCACATGCACGAATACGGCACCACGCGCGAGCAGCTCGCGGCGGTCGCGGTGGCGGCGCGCGCCTGGGCCAACCTGAACCCCGAGGCCTTCATGCGCGGGCCGCTGAGCGTGGCCGACGTGCTGGCGTCGCGCATGGTGTCGAGCCCGCTGACGGTGCGCGACTGCTGCCTCGTCACCGACGGCGGTGCGGCGCTGGTGATGACGACCGCGGCGCGCGCACGCCACCTGCCGATGAAGCCGGTCTACCTGCTGGGTGCGGCTGCAGCCACGACGCACATGAACATCGTCGCGATGCCCGATCTGACGCAGACCGCGGCGATCGACTCCGGCCGGCGCGCCTTCGAGATGGCGCGCCTGAGCCCGCGCGACATCGACGTGGTCGAGCTCTACGACGCCTTCACGATAAACACCATTCTGTTCCTCGAGGACCTGGGGTTCTGCAAGAAGGGCGAGGGCGGCGCCTTCGTCGCCAGTGGCGCCATCGCGCCGGGCGGGGCGCTGCCGGTCAACACCAACGGCGGCGGCCTGTCGTGCGTGCACCCCGGCATGTACGGCATGTTCACGCTGGTGGAAGCCGTGCGCCAACTGCGCGGCGAGGCCGGCGTGCGCCAGGTGGCGGGGGCCGAGCTGGCGCTGTGCCACGGCAACGGCGGCGTGCTGTCCAGCCAGGTCAGCAACATCCTCGGCACCGAGGCCACGCTGTGAGCGGCGCCCTGCCCGACATCACACCGCAGGGACTGTTCCCCGCGCTGCAGTTCGAGACCGTCAGCGTCGCCGGTGTGGTCGCGCGCTGCGTCGGCAGAGGCCCGACGCTGCTGCTGTTGCATGGCGGCACCGGCTCGTGGACCCACTGGGTGCGCAACATCGAAACCTTGTCGCAGCACTTCCGCCTGGTGCTGCCCGACCTGCCGGGCATGGGCGAGTCGCTCGATGTGCCGGACGACGCCGATCTCGATGCCTACGGCGAGTATCTGCTCGCGGGCGTCGTCGGCGGCCTGGTGCCGGTCGGTGAACCGTTCCGCGTGGCCGGTTTCTCGTACGGCGGCGTGATGACGGCGTGGCTCGCCGCGCGCCTGCCCGAGCGCGTGGCCGGCATCTGCCTGCTGGCGCCGGGCGGCTTCCCGCCAGGCAGCTGGTCGCGGCCACCCTTGCGGCCCGTGCCGGCCGGCGCGAGCGACGCCGAAGCCAACGCCGTGCACCGCCGCAACCTCGAAATGATGATGGTCGGCGAACCGACCCGGATCGACGACCTCATCGTCGCGATGCAGCGCCGCAACCACGCGCTGACGCGGTTCAGGTCCCGCTTTCTCGGCTACCGCGACACGCTGGGGCCGAGCCTGCGCCAGACGCACTGCCCGGTGCTGGCGATCCTGCCCGAGAAGGACCCGCTGCCGCAGCCCGATGCCGCGTCGCGCGCCGCCTACCTCGAGGCCACGGCGCCGCACATCGCTTGTCGCATCGTGCCCGGCGCCAGCCACTGGGTGGCCTTCGAGGCGCCGGATGAAGTGAACCGCCTGATGATCGAGTTCCTCGGCGCGCGTGGGCGGCGTGACGCTACCGGTGCATTCGTCTAGCTAGCAACTGCTTACATCCGGAACACGGCGAACTCGGTGGGTTTTGCGGGCGTTCGGCCGACCACGTCGAGCAGCTGGGCGAGGGCGGAGCGCGTCTCGGTCGGGTCGATGATCATGTCGCACCACAGATGGCGAGCCCAGTTCAGCGCCCCGGCCACATCGTCGCTTGCGTCATGCGAGGCGGCGGCGCGCGCGTTGGGCCACATCATCAGCGCGTTCGGCTTGAAGGCGCGACCGCACATCGCGTAGTAGGCCGCGCCATGGGCCTGGCCGATGATCAGCGTGAACTTGGGCACGTCGGCGTTCGCCACCGCATTGAGCAGCTTGGCGCCGTGCTTGCCGATGCCGCGCTGGTCGGCCTGGTTGCTGTCGGCGAAGCCCGGCGAATCGACCAGGAACAGCAGAGGGATGTCGCGCTGGCAGCACAGCTCGATGAAGTGCGCGCCCTTGGCGCTGGCCTGCGAGGTCAGCGCGCCGTTGTTGGCCAGGATGCCGATCTCGAAACCCTCGATGCGCGCGAAGCCGCACACCAGCGTCTCGCCATGCAGCTGCTTGAACTCCTGGAAGCGGCTGGCGTCGACCAGGCGCGCGATGATCTCGCGGCAGTCGACGCTGTCCTTGTCGCCGATGCGCGCCAGACCGGTGAGTTGCCCCGGGTCGTACGTCGGCGGCTCGGCCGGCGCCGGCGTCCAGCGCAGGCGCGGTGGTTCGCCCAGGTGAGCGACGATCTCGCGCGTGATCTTCAAGGCGTGTGCGTCGTCTTCCGCCATGTGGTCGGTGACGCCACTGAGCCGGCTGTGCATCTCGGCCCCGCCCAACGGCTCGATGTCGACCACTTCGCCGGTCGCGGCGAAGACGAGTTGCGGGCTGCCGAGGAACATCGCGCCCTGGTTGCGAATGATCACCACCTCGTCGCACAGCGACGGGATGTAGGCGCCGCCGGCGGTCGACGGCCCGTGCACCAGCGCGATCTGCGCGATGCCCTCGGACGACATCTTGACCTGGTTGTACATGATCGAACCGGCCTGCCCGTCGTCGGGAAAGATGTTCTCGAGGTCGGGCAGAAATCCGCCACCGGACTGTACCATCGTGATGCAGGGCAGGCGGTGCTGCCAGGCGAACAACTGCGCTCGCGTGTGGCGCTTGGTCGTCATGCCGAACATCGTGCCGCCCTTCACGGTGGCGTCGTTGACGATCAGCATGCACGGGCGGCCGCAGACTTGGCCGACGCCGGTGATGATGGTCGCCCCCGGCGGCACGCCCTCGTACAGGTCGGCACCGGCGAGATGGCCGATCTCGAGGAAGGGCGAGCCCGGGTCAAGCAACGCGGTGATGCGCTCGCGCGGCAGCATCTGGCCGCGGCTCTTGTGCAGCTTGCGCGATTTCTCGCTGCCGCCCAGTGTGGCCTCGTCGCGGCGCTCTTGCAACGCGGCCGCGATCGGCAGGTAGGCGTCGCGCTGACGCTCGAAGGCCGTGGTGTCGACGGCGAGGTCGGATCGGATCGAATTCATGGCGTAAGAGGATTGGCAACCTAACGAATGTTTGTTATCTTAGTCGTCCCGCGCCGACTCCTGCAACTTATTCACAGCACTCCGATGAAATCAACGACCCCCGCGGCCCGGCCCGTAGCAAACCCGGCCCGTGCCGGCGGGAGCACGCGATGAGCGTCATCAAATCGGCCCTCGCGGCCAGCCCCGACGAGTTGCGCGCCAACCGCGAGTTCTACGAAGGCCGCGTCAACGATCTGCGCGCACGCCGCGCGTCGGCCGTCGCGGCCGGCTCCGACGCGGTGCGAGCGACCCTGCGCGACGCCGGGCAACTGCTGGTGCGCGAACGCGTGAGCGCGCTGCTTGACCCCGGCTCGCCCTTCCTCGAGCTCTGCCAACTGGCTGGCGAGGGCCTGTACGGCGACGATGCGCCGGGCGCCGGCATCGTTGCCGGTGTGGGCATGGTCGCGGGCCGGCCCTGCATGGTGATCGCCAACGACGCCGCCGTGCACGACGGCACCTACACCGCCACGACCTGCAAGAAGCACGTGCGCGCCCAGCGCTTTGCGTGGATGCACCGGCTGCCCTGCCTGACCTTGGTGCAGTCGGGCGGGCGCCCGGGTGTGGCGGAGCGCGGCGCCAAGCCCGGCGTGTTCGCCGACGACGGCCAGTTCGGTTCGATCCTGTACAACCAGATGCGCATGTCGCGCGAGGGCATCGCGCAGATCGCCAGCGTGCACGGCCCGGCCGCCGACGCGGGCGCGTTCGTGGCGGCCGTGTGCGACGAGGTGGTGATCGTGCGGGATCAGGGGGCACTGGCGATCGGCGATGCGGCGATGCCCTCCGGTGCCGATGCCGAGCGCGCGAACCGCCAGGACGGCAACACCGACCGGCTGGCCGAGAGCGACGCGCATGCGATGGCGATCCTGCGCGACATCGTCGCCCACCTCGGCGACATCCCCGCCCAGCGCCGCGACGTGGCCGAAACCATCGAACCGCTGCACCCGCCGAGCGAGATCAACGCCATCATCAGCGCCGACTCGCGCATCCCGACGAACAACCGCGAGATCGTGCTGCGCCTGATCGACGCCAGCGATCTGCACGAATTCAAGCCCGACTACGGCGACACACTGATCACCGGCTTCGCCCGCATCAAGGGCTTCGACGTCGGCATCCTGTGCAACAACGGCGTGCTGTTCTCCGAGAGCGCGATGAAGGCGACTCAGTTCATCGACCTGTGCTGCAAGCGCGACATCCCGCTGCTGTTCATGGCCGACATCAACGGCTTCATGGTCGGCCGCGAGGCCGAGGAGGCCGGCATCGCCAAGCACGGCGCGAAGATGATCACGGCGATGACCTGCGCCAACGTGCCCAAGTACACGCTGATCATCGGCGGCTCGTACGGCGCGGGCTACTTGGCGATGTGCGGTCGCCCGTTCAAGCCGAATGCGCTGATCATGTGGCCCAACGGCCGCGCCGCCATCATGGGCCCGGACCAGGCCGCGACGACGCTGGCGATGGTCAAGGACGATCAGCACAAGCGCGACGGCACGAGCTGGACCGACGAGCAGCGCGAAGCCTACAAGGCGCCGGTGCGCAAGACCTTCGAGGACTTCGCCAACGCCTACAACTTCGCCCGCAACACTTGGTGCGACATGGTCATCGAGCCGGCCGAGACGCGCGATGTGATGGCGCTGCTGCTCGACCTGGCCGGCCGCGTGCCGGCCGTGCCTTCGCGCTTCGGCGTGTTCCGGATGTGACCTGGGAATCGACGCCGTGTTCAAGAAAATTCTGATAGCGAATCGTGGCGAGATCGCCTGCCGCATTGCCCGCACCTGCCGACGGCTGGGCGTGGCGGTGGCCGGCGTGCATTCCAGCGCCGACCGCGACGCGCTGCATGTGCGGCAGATCGGCGAATCGGTCGAGATCGGCGGCGCGCCAGCCTCCGAAAGCTACCTGCGCATCGACGCGGTGATCGCCGCCGCGAAGTCGGTCGGGGCCGAGGCCATCCATCCGGGATTCGGCTTCCTCGCCGAAAACGCCAGCTTCGCGCGTGCCGTCGAAGCGGCGGGTCTGGTGTTCATCGGCCCGACGGCCGATGTGATCGAGCGCTTGGGCGACAAGGCCGCGGCCAAGCGCGAGGCCAAGGCCGCCAAGGTGCCGATCGTGCCGGGCAGCGAGGCGCCGAGCGTCGATCCGGCCGCGATCGCTGCGTCGGTGCGCGCTGTCGGCCTGCCGGTGATGCTCAAGGCCGCGGCCGGCGGCGGCGGCAAGGGCATGCGCGGCATCACCAGCTTCGAGGGTCTGGAGCTGGAGATCGAGTCGGCGATGCGCGAGGCCAAGAATTCTTTCGGCGACGCCGGGCTGATCGTCGAGAAGCTGATCCGCCACGGCCGCCACATCGAGATCCAGATCGCCGGCGATGGCCAGGGCCGAGTGATCCACCTGTTCGAGCGCGAGTGCACGCTGCAGCGGCGCCACCAGAAGGTGATCGAGGAGGCACCCGCGGCCAACCTCAGCGCGAAGATGCGCGACGGCATGGCGGCCGACGCGGTGCGCTTGGGCGAGCGGCTCAAGTACCGGGGCGTGGGCACGGTCGAGTTCATCGTCGGCGCCGACGAGTACCACTTCCTCGAGGTCAACCCGCGTCTGCAGGTCGAGCACCCGGTGACCGAGATGGTGACGGGGCTGGACATCGTCGAGATCATGCTGCGCATCGCCAGCGGCGAAGGCCTGCCGGTGCAGCAGGGCGACGTGCGCATCCGCGGCCACGCGGTCGAGGCGCGCATCTGCGCCGAAGACCCGGCGGCGGGCTTCCTGCCGTCCACCGGCAAGCTGTCGCAGGTGCGCTTCCCCAGCGACGGCGTGCGGGTCGAGACCGGCATCGAGAGCGGCATGGAGGTCACGCCGTACTACGACCCGATGCTGGCCAAGCTCATCACGTACGCGCCCACGCGCAACGAGGCGCTCGACCGCCTGAAGCTGGCGCTCGACGAGACCGCCGTGTTCGGCGTGACCACGAACCAGGGTTTCCTCAAGCACCTGATCGACCTGCCCGAAACGCGCGCCGCCACCTTCCACACGCGCCTGATCGACGAGCAGATCGCCGGCTGGGCGCTGGGCGCCGCGCGCCACGACACGCAGACCCTCGCGGTGGCGGCCTGCCACTGGCTGCAGCGGCAGCGGCAGGGCGCCGGCACCGCGCGCAGCCCCTGGGCCAGCTGGCCGGGCAGCGGCTGGCAGATGAACGCCGGCGGCGACGGCATGGGGCCGATCCCGACCCTGCATGTCGAGACGACCGACGGCGTGAGCGCCGAGATCCGCTTTGCGCCGCTGCGCACCGACGGCAGCATGCGGGTCGGCGTGAACGACGAGCGCGTCAACGTGCAGCTGTCGCCGGCGGGCGAGAGCGGCATGTTCCTCGCCATCACCGATGCGTGCCGCGAGACCGTGCGGCTGCACCAGGACGGCGACATGCTCTACGTGCACGACCGGCGTGGCGTTCACAGCCTGAAGGTCGTGCCCTACCTGTCGTACATCAGCACCGCGGCGCAGGCCAGCGGCGAACTGAAGGCGCCGATGATGGGCCTGATCCTGAAGGTCAACGTGGCGCCGGGCGATCGGGTCGAGAGCGGCGCGGTGGTCGCGATCCTCGAATCGATGAAGATGGAAATGCGCATCGTCGCCGAGTGCGCCGGCACGGTGGCGTCGGTCAGTTGCCAGGCCGGGCAGACGGTCGAGCGCAACGCGGTGGTGGCGTTGATCACGCCGGATTGAGATGCCGGCGCAGGTCGAATCGAGAGGCCCGCTCGCGGGCCTGCGCATCCTCGACCTGACCAGCGTCGCGATGGGCCCGTACGCCACCCAGACCCTGGGCGATCTGGGCGCCGACGTGATCAAGATCGAGCCGCCGCAGGGCGACCTGACACGCCACAACGCGCCGGGCCGCCACGACGGCATGTCGTCGCTGTTCCTGCAGCTCAACCGCAGCAAGCGCAGCGTCGTGCTCGACTTGAAGGACACCGCAGGCCGCGACGCGCTGCTGCAGATGGTGCGCAGCGCCGACGCGATGGTGTGCAACGTGCGCCCGAAGGCCATGGAACGCCTGGGCCTGGGCTACGAGGTGCTGGCCGGCGTCAACCCCAAGCTCGTCTATTGCGCCCTGGTCGGCTTCGGCCAGGACGGGCCCTATGCCGAGCGCGCCGCGCTCGACGACCTGATCCAGGCCGGCTGCGGCATGGCCGCGCTGGCGGAGCTGGCCGCGCCGCAAGGCGGGCCGCAGTACGCGCCGGGCTGGATCGCCGACCAGGGTGTCGGCCTGGTGACCACCTATGCCCTGCTGGCCGCGCTGCTGCACCGCGAGCGCAGCGGCCAGGGCCAGATGGTCGAGGTGCCGATGTTCGAGAGCATGGTGCAGTTCACGATGACGCCGCACCTGTACGGCCAGAGCTTCAGGCCGCCGATCGGCGGCACCGGCTACCCGCGCATTTTCGCGCGGCGGCCGTTCAAGACGCTGGACGGCCACCTCGGCGCCACGGCCTATGCGCCGGCGCACTGGCACGCTTTCTTCGACATCATCGGCAGGCCCGAGCTGAAGGCCGAAGCGCGCTTCGCCGACCAAGCCGGTGTGGCTCGGCACGTGGGCGAGCTGAACGATCTCTTTGCCGCTGAACTGGCCGGGCGCAGCAGCGCCGAATGGCTGCGCCTGTTCGACGCGGCCGGCATCCCGGCGATGGCGATGCACACGCCCGATTCGCTGCTGCACGACCCGCACCTCGACGCCGTGGGCTTCTTCCAGGACGTCGAACATCCGAGCGAGGGCGCGATCCGGACCATGGCCGTGCCCACGCGCTGGTCGGCCTCGCCGCCGCTGCCGCAGCGCCAAGCCCCGCGGCTGGGCGAGCACAGTGTGGCGATGCTTTGCGAGGCCGGCTTGACCCCGGCGCAGATCGACGACCTGCTGGCGCGCGGCATCACGGTCGACGGCGCAGCGCCGCTGCCGCCGGGCGCCGACTGAAGCTCGGCCGGCCCGCCTGCGCAGGCCCTACTTGCGTTTTTGCTGTTCCATCAGCGCGCGCAGCCGCGTCTTGTGGTCGTCGGTGGAGAAAAGGTAGTTCTGCACATAGGCCTCGTAGCTCAGGCAGGTCTGCAGATCGGTGTCCTCGCCGCGGGCGATCGACAGCTTGCTGGCCGCGCCAGCGCGTCGCGGTGTCGCCATCTTGATCGACGCGGCGATGGCCAGCGCTGCGTCCAGCAGGCGCTCGCCGGGAACGACGTCGACGAAAAGCCCTGCAGCGCGCCCGGCCTCGGCCTCGATGTTGGCGCCGGTGAGCAGCCAGTGCCGGGCGCGCACGCTGCCGACGATGCGCGGCAGCAGGTACGAGCAGCCCATGTCGCAGGCCGCGGCACCCAGGCGGCCGAAGGCGAAGAAGTAGCGCGCCCGGTCCGAGGCCACGGCGATGTCGCAGGCCATGGCCAGCGCCGCGCCACCGCCCACCGCGGCGCCGTTGACCGCGGCGATCACGGGCAGTTCGAGGTCGCGGATGCGCTGCACCACCTTGTGCAGGCCGCGGATGAGGCGGAACTGCACCTCGGGGTCGACGCCGTCGGGATGCACGACCTGGCCCAGCTCGGCGCCGGCGCAGAACACGTTGCCGGCGCCGGTCAGCACCACGGCGTGCAGGCCGAGGTCGTCGTCGAGCGCCTGCAGCACGCCCAGCATCTGGTTGGGGAACGCCAGCCCCAGCGGGTTGCGTTCCTGCGGGCGGTTCAGGGTGACGATGGCGACGCCTTCGCGCCGCTCGACGAGGATGTCGGCCGGCGCGGCGTCGCTGGCGGGTGGGGTGTGGGTGGTCATGCGAGCCTCGCAGGGGTCGGTGATGGCGGCGGCGCTCAGCGCGCCGCGCGCCCGAGCAGGCTGTCGCCGATGATGTTGCGCTGGATCTGGTTGGTGCCTTCGATGATCTGCAGCACCTTCGCGTCGCGGAAGTAACGGTTGATCGGCGTATCGGCCGAAATACCGGCCGCTCCGAACAGCTGCACCGCGTCGGTCGCCACGCGCATCGCGGTGTCGCTGGCAAAGCACTTGGCCATCGCGGCGATCGGTGCGAGCTCGATCCCCGATGCGCCGCCATCGACCACCGCGGCGGCACGGTAGACGAGCTGGCGCGCGGCCTCGGTCTGCATCGCCATATCGGCCAGCATCCAGCGGATGCCCTGGTTCTCGCTGACCTTGCGACCCCAGGTCACGCGGTTGGTGACGAACTCGATGCTGTGGTCGATCGCGCCCTGCGCCAAGCCGACACCGCGCGCGCCGATCAGCGGGCGGCTTTTGTTGAAGGCCTCCATCACGTCCTTGAAGCCGCGCCCGTCCTCGGCGATGCGGTTGGACTCGGGCACAAACACGTCGTCGAGAAACAGCGGGCACGAAGGCACGCCGCGCGCCCCCATCTTGTCCTCCTGGCGGCCGACGCTTAAGCCCGGGCTGCCGCGCTCGACGATGAACAGGTTGATGGCGCGCGCGCCTTCGGCGTCGCCGGTCTTGGCGGCGACCAGGATGAAGTCGGCGATGTGCGAGTTGGTGCACCAGATCTTCGAGCCGGTGATGCGGTAGCCGCCCTCGCAGCGCCGGGCGCGGGTGCGGATGCCGGCCACGTCGGAGCCACTCTGCGGCTCGGTGGTGGAGAACGCGCCGCGCAGCTCGCCGGCGGCCAGCGGGCCGAGCAGGCGCTGCTTCTGTTCGGCGTTGCCCGCGGCGAGAATGGCGCCGAAAGGCACCCATTGCACGATCAGCAGGTAGGCGGTGTTGTAGCAGACGCGCCCGAGTTCCTCGATCGCCAGCGCGGCCGACAGCATGCTGCCCGTGCCGCCGTATTCCTTGGGAAACGGGATCGTGAACAGGCCGACCTCGCGCAGCAGATCGAACATGTCCTGCGGATATTCGGCGCTGCGGTCGATGGCGGCGGCGCGCGTTGCTACCTTGTCGCGCGCCAGCCGGCGCACCAGCGCCTGGATCTCGCGCTGCTCGTCGTTCAGCGCATAGGCTTGCATGAGCTGCGGGCCCTTCAGCCTGCCGCCTGGTCGCGGCACTTGATCATGCGCATCGGCGTGTAGGTGATCGCGAGCGTGCCGTCCTGCTTGACGATCCGGTTGCGGGTGCGCACCAGGCCGCGGCCGGGCCGGTTCTTGCTCAGCCGGGCCTCGATCACCTCGCATTCGACATGCAGGGTGTCGCCGGCGAACACCGGGTTGTGCACCTTCAGGTCCATTTCGAGGAAGGCGAAGCCGGTGTGCTGCATCGTCGCGTGCACGAGCAGACCTTCAGCGAAGGTGTAGGCCAGCGCGCCGGGAGCGACGCGGCCCTTGATGTCGGATTCGGTGCGCAGGAATTCGAGGTCGGTGAACAGCACCTCGGTCATGCCGGTGCAGGTGCAGAAGTTGACGATGTCGGCCTCCGTCACCGTGCGGCCGATGGTGCGAAATTCCCGGCCCAGCGGCAGGTCTTCGAAGTGCAGTCCGATGCCGAGAATTTCCATGACTATGCTTTCGTTCGGGTCAGCGCGCGACCAGGTTCATCAGGCCCGCTGTCAGGGTGGGGTAGCCGCAATCCGCGGGCAGGATCGGCACGGTCTTGCCGTCGGCGCGCTTGCCCAGCACGGGCTGGATTCGGGTCACCGGCCGGGCCCGCGCCGCGGCCAGCGCACCGGCCACGTCGGGCGATTGCGCCAGCAAGGCCAGGTTCGCCAGCGTCGGGAAGATGATCGTGCGCCGACCCAGCTCGCAGTCGTCGAGCGCGTCGCCGGGGCGCACCCAGAAGGAGTCCACGGCTTCCGATCCGTCGTGCTGCGCGATCTGGCCAGGCGGCGCCGCGGCGATGAAGAAGTGGGTGTCGAAGCGCTTCGGCGCGATCTCGGGCGTGACCCAGTGGGCAAAGGGCAGCAGCGCCTCCAGCGCCAGTTCGAGCGCTTCCTCGCAGACCATGTCGACGAATGCCTCGCCACCGGCCGCGACTCTTTCGGCCCAGTGCCGATGCAGCGCTGTGCGCTGCGCACCGTCGAGCAGCTCGCCGTTCCTGCGGGCCAGAATCAAGCCGCTTTCCTCGAAGGTCTCGCGCACGGCCGCGACCCGCAGCGCCCGCTGCTGATCGTCGAGACCCTGCGGCGCGCCACAGCGTGCCGCGAGCCGCGGGTCGCGGTCCGACGCCGAGATCTTGCCCCCCGGGAACACCGCCGCGCCACTGGCGAAGTCGATCTCGTGGTGGCGCACCACCATCAAGGTCTCGAGCCCGCGCGCGCCGTCGCGCACGAGCACCACGGTCGCGGCCACCGCGGCGATCGCGGGCAGGGTGGCCGCGCCGGGAACGGCGGCGCCCATTAGATGCGCATCTCTTGCGCGATGATCGTGCGCTGGATCTGCGAGGTGCCGCCGCCGACCGTGGCCTGCATGCCTTCGCGGAAATAACGCTCCATGTCGCCTTCGGGAACCATGCCGTGGCCGCCGAGGATCTGCATGCCTTGGCGCGATACGTTCTGCAGCGTCTCGGAAGCGAACAGCTTGGCCATCGCCACTTCCTTGCGGCAAGGCAGGCCGCGCGCGGCCAGGTCGGCGGCGCGGTAGGTGATCAGCCTGGCCGCGTCGGTCTGGGTCTGCATGTCGGCGAGCATGTGACGGATCACCTGGAACTCGTAGATCGGCTTGCCGAACTGCACGCGCTGCTGCGCATAGGCCAGTGCATCGTCGACCGCGCCCTGGGCATTGCCGACGTAGCTCGCGGCCACCGCCACGCGCTCGAGCGACAGGTGTTCGCCGGCGATGATCTTCCAGCCTTCGCCCGGCGCGCCCAGCATGTTGGCGGCCGGCACGCGCACGTTGTCGAGGAAGATTTCGGTCGTCGTGACCGAGCGCCGCGCCAGCGTCTGCAGCGGGCGGATCGTCATGCCGGCCAGGTCGTTCGGCACGATCAGGACGGACAGGCCCTTGCGCTTGTCCTCGGTGCGTTCGGTGCGCACCAGCATCAGGATCACCGCGCCACGGTTGCCGGCGCCGCTGCACCAGAGCTTCTGCCCGTTGAGCACGTAGTCGTCGCCATCCCGCGCGGCGAAGGTCTGCACGTTGGCCACGTCGGAGCCGGCGTTCGGCTCCGACATCGAAATCGGGAACCGGACCTCGCCGCGCATGAACGGCTTGAGAAAACGCTGCTTCTGGTCGTCGCTGCCGTGCAGCGCCAGGTTCATCGCGGTGAAGATGCCACCGGCGATCGCCACCGAGAAATCCACGCCGTAGGACGAGAGCGACTCGCACAGCAGCGCGTAAGAGAACACGTCGCCGCCGTCGCCGCCGTCGGCCTCGGGCACGAGCAGGCTGTGAAAGCCGAGCTTGGCGGCCTTCTCGTAGGCATCGAACGGGAACGCGCGGTCCATGTCGCACTTGCGGATGTACTCGCGGCCGATATCGCGGTCGACCCAGCGGCGCACGGAGTCTTTCCAGGCCAGTTGTTCGTCGGTAAGAAAGTTCATTCGGAGGTTCTTCAGGGTGATTGAAAACGGCTGCGGCGGCTCAATGCCGCTGCGTGCGCGGCGGCTGGCACGCCAGCAGGCCGGCGAGCGGCGAGAGGTCGGGCAACTCGTCGAGCCGCTCGATCAGTTCCAGCACCTCGTCGCAGGATTGCTCGTCGAGCAAGGGGCGGGTGAGGCTGCGGAATTTCGCCTCGAGCCGTTGCTGCTGTGCTGCCAGGTCGGTGACGGGAATGCCGCTGTCGTGGCGCTGCCGCACGCGAGGCCCGGCGACTGTCTCGATCTCGACTTCGGCCTGGGTCAGGGCGCTGCACTCGCGCGCCAGTTCGACGTGCACGCGCTCGCGCAGTCCGCCCAGCGCCGCATCGTTGGTTGCACTGTCGCTGTAGCTGGACATGTCGGCGGTGTCGACGCCGGCGAGCACCATCGCTACCGTGTGCCGAAGGCTGAACTTGGCCTCCAGGCCGGTGCGCGGCGCGGCGATGTTGCACACGCCGTCGCTGCTGGCCGGCGCACGCACGATGATGCGCCGCACGTCGGACGAGGTCAGCCGATGCTGCTCGCAGAGCTGGCGCGTCGCCTCGATCGCGGCGTGCGTGCCGTAGCACGCGGCGTGGTACTTGAACAGGTTGTTTCGCAGGTGCAGGCCGTTCGCCGGCCGCTGCAGCGCGGCCCCGGGGTCGAAGTCAGGCCCGTGGGTGGCCGCAAAACCTTGCAGGGCCTCGATCGCGTCGTTGCGGCTGGTGAAGCCCCGCGCCGCGAGCTGAGCCGCCATGATGCCGTCGGCGCTGGCGCGGCCGGCGTGCAGCGGTTTGCACATCGTGCCGAACATGGCCTTCAGGCCCGCCGCCTCGGTGGCCGCGATGCCCAGCGCCGTGGCCGTATCGTCGGCATCGAGCTGCAGCAGACGTGCGCAGGCCGCTGCCGCGCCAAAGGTGCCGATCGTGCCGGTGGCATGGAACCCGCGCGCGTAGTGGCCGGGCGAGACCGCCGCGCCGATGCGGCACAGCGTCTCGTAGCCGGCGACGAACGCGGTCATGAAGTCCGCGCCACTCGCCCCGCGGGCCTCGGCGAGCGCGAGCAAGGCCGGTACCAGCACGACCGTGGGGTGCCCGGTGAACGACATGTTGACGTCGTCGTAGTCGAGCGCGTGCGAAGCCGCGCCGTTGACCAGCGCGGCCTGGCGACAGCTGGTGGCGAAACCGTGCCCGACCACGGTGGCGTGCGCGAAGCCGCCTTGTTCGCGCGCCTCCTCGGCCAGCATGTGGGTCAGCGGCTCCTGGGCACCGGCCAAGGTGACCGCGATCCAGTCGAGCAGGCACTGGCGCACCAGCGTGCGGGCGTCGGCGGGCAGATCGTCGAAAGTCCAAGCGGCGTTCTGGGCGGCCAGCGCGCTCGTCAGTTGCACGTGCGGCTCGGGCTTGCAAGCGGCCATCCTCGCGCTGCGGATCGGTGTGGTGCGAATCATCATGTCATCGTCCTTTCCATTGCGGCTTGCGCTTCTCGCGAAACGAGCGCGGTCCTTCGAGCGCGTCTTCACTGAGGTAAACGGCATCGAACGCACGGTGCGACGCGCGCAGCGCAGCCGTGCGACCCATTTCGGTGGCCATGCGAACCATTTCCTTGGCGCCGCGCACGGTCAGCGGGGCGTTCACCGTGATGCGGGCGGCGAGTTCGCGTGCGCCCTGCAACGCCTGCCCCTTGGGCATGACGCGGTTCACGTAGCCGAGCTCGTAGGCGCGCTGTGCCGTCAGCGGGTCGCAGGTCATCGCCACTTCCATCAGGATGCGCTGCGGCAGCATGTGGATCACCGGCGAGGCCCAAGGCATGCCACGCCCGACCCGACCCTCGGTGATCGCGAACTTGGCCGTCTCGTCGGCGACGCACAGGTCGCACATCTGGGCCAGCAGCCAGCCACCGGCGTAGGCATAGCCCTGCACGGCGGCGATCACCGGCTTGGTGACCTCGACGTTGTCGCCGAGCACCGGCATGAAGTTCTTCGGCGGAATGCGCAGCACCGTGTCGGCAGCCTCGACCAGGTCCATGCCGGCGCAGAAGGTGTCGCCGGCACCGGTGAGGATCGCCACCTGGGCGGACTCATCGGCCTCGAAGCGCGGCCAGACCTCGAAGAAGGCCTGGCGCACGGCACGGTTCAGAGCATTCTTGCGCTCCGGCCGGTTGATGGTGATGACGGCTACGCCGTCGCTCACTTCATAAAGCAGTTCGTTGCTCATTTCTTTCCAGCGGTTCGTTGAGAGGAGGGTGCCCGCCCGATGCGGTGGCCGAGCGCCCGTGACAGTTGAGAAGCAGCATCGATCGCGATGCCCGTCATTCGTTCGGCCGCGGCGCGGCCGCGCTCGATGGGCGCGGCCACGATCACCGCGGCATTGACCTGACCGTTCGGATCAAAGATCGGTGCCGCAAAGCCCGCGACGTCGGGCGTCACTTCGCCGAAGGTCGATGCGTAACCCGCGACGCGGGTACGGTCGAGGGCCCGCTCCAGCTGCCGGCGATCGGTGACCGTCTTGTCCGTCAGCGCGCGCAGGTCGGCGCTCTTGAGGTAGTCGCGGCGCCAGGCGTCGTCCTGGAACGCCAGCAGCACCCGGCCGGCCGCTGCGGCGTAGAGGGGGCGCGTGGTTCCGACAGGCACGGTGTAGCGGACCGGCTTGTGGCTCTCGATGATCTGCGTGTAGGTCAGGCGGCCGGCGGCCCGGTCGATGACGGCGAGCAGGATCGTCTCACCGGACTGGGCGCGCGCATCGAGCAGGTAGGGCGTGGCCACGATGGCCAGCGACCGCGCCGCCACGAGTGCCGCGCCGAGGACGAATGATTCCGGCCCGAGCCGGTACACGGTGTCGTGGCGCTGCAGGTAGCCTTCGGCCGCGAGACCGCGCAGCAGGGAGTGCACGCTGGTCTTGGGCGCGCCGAGCTGGACCATGAACTCCGCCAGCGTCAGGCCGTCCGGCTCATCGGCGAGCAAGCGCAACGCACGCAGCACGCGGCCCAGCGCCATGGGTGCAGGGTCGCTGCGCGATACAGCGGCTTCCGGCTGCAAGGATGCCAGCGAGGGCTGCACGGTGACATGTCTCCTAGGCGTTCTGATATCGGAACACTTGTTCCGTACTTTGTATCAGCCTAGCGGGCGTTCCCGGGTGCGTCAAGCGAAAGAACCCGGGTGGACGATCGAATCGGTGAGGTGCCTGCAGGTCTGGGCAATTCGGCGCTCCTGGCGCGTCGAAGCACACGATCCACCCGGCGCCGATTCACATCACGCGGGCTGAGCTCCGAGAGCTTCGGTCTTCGGCGGCGCGAGCAGTTTGCGCAGGTCCGTGCCGGGGTCGGCGAGCGCGACGCGATCCGGCAGCGCCACGTTGCCCAGCAGTCGCTTGAGCGACGAGAATTCGCGCACGTTGTTCATGCAGGTCACGCCAACCGCGCGACCCCGGTGCAGCTGGATCAACGAAAACTTCGAGCCCGGCGCTGCCTCGCCGCGCACGATCTCCTCATCGCCGTGCGAAACGCCGGCCACCTGAATACGCAGCTCGTATTGGTCCGACCAATACCAGGGGATGTCGGCATAGGGCGCGGCCCTCGGGTCCAGCAATGTGCGCGCGGCCGCCAGCCCTTGATTCTGGGCGTTCGACCAAGTCTCGATGCGTTCGAAGCGCCCGCTGATCGGGTTGCGCTGGCGGGTCACGTCACCGATGGCGTAGACGCCTGGGCAGGTCGTGCGACCGAGGCGATCGACGAAGATGCCGTCGTCGCAGGCAATGTCGGCGGCGCGCGCCAGTTCATCGTTGGCGACGACGCCGATGCCGACGACCACCAAGTCGGCTTCCACCCGAGCGCCGTCGTCAAGCACGATCGCGGGGCCGTCGAAGCCCATCACCTGACGACCCAGGCGGATGTCCACGCCATGGTCGAGGTGCGACCGTGCGACCACCTTTGCGAGGGTTGTCGAGGCGCAGCGATTCATCAGCCGATCGAGGGCTTCGATCACGGTGACCGAGGCGCCGAGGCCGCGCGCGGTGGCTGCGAGTTCGAGTCCGATTACGCCGCCGCCGACCACCACCAGCCGGGCGCCCGGCGCGAGCCCGGCGCGAATGCGCTGCGCGTCGTCCAGGGTGCGCAGCGTGATGACCGGCATCGGCGCATCTTGCAGCGCCGGCAGACGGCGCGGCGTGGCGCCGGTGGCGAACACCAAGGCCTCGTAGTCGAGCCTGCGGTCGTCGGCCAACAGCACTTCGCGTCGCTGCGTATCGACCTTGCACGCCGGCGTACCACGCAGCCATTCGACCTCGGGCGCGCGGCTCAGATCGAGACGGATATTGTCGGCGAGGCCTTCGCGCTGGAACTCCTTGGACAGGGGGGGGCGATCGTAAGGAGGCTCGACTTCGTCGCTGACCACGACAATGCCGCCTTCGAACCCACCTGAGCGCAAGCCGCCGGCGAACGACACGGCGGCCAGGCCGCCACCCAGCACGACCACGGGGCCGTGCGGCACAGCGTCGTTCATTTGAGCAGGCCGGCCTTGCGGATCACTGTGAGCGCCCGGTGCACATGCGCCGTCAACACGGCGCCGGCGAGGTCGGCGTTGCGGGCCATCACGGCATCGAAGATCGCCCGATGCTCGTCGTGTACCTCGACCGGCGGCGGCCCCTTGATGGCCGAGACACGGCGATAACGTTCCGACTGCTGGTACAGCAACCTGCGAAACCTGAGCATCCAGCGCGACCGGCAGGCCGCCACTAGCGCTTCGTGGAACTGACGGTTGCAGCTCTCCCAATCGTCGAACGCGCCCTTGGGGTCCACACGCAAACGTTGCTCGGCCAGCGTCAGCTTGTGAAACGCGCTGACCACACTCGCTTCCCAGTCGTCCTTGCCGAGTGCGATGCTCTCGCGCACCGCCTCGCATTCGAGCAGAACGCGCATGCGCGTCAGGTCTTCGAGGTCGGCGAGCGACATCGGCGCCACGCGAAATCCGCGCTGGCCTTGCGCCACGACCAAGGAATCGGACACCAGCAGTGCCAGCGCCTCGCGGAGCGTTCCGGCACTGACTTGGTAGCTCGCCTTCAGGTGCTCGACGCGCAGCTTTTGCCCGGCCTGATGGCTCCCGTCGATGATGTCCCGGCGCAGTTGCCGATACGCCGTTTCGATGAGCGTGCGCGGCTCATCAGCTGCTTCGTGGGCTTCCAGAACATCAGCGTCAGTGAGGGACATGGCGGGCGAGCCTGCTCAGGATTGGTTGCTTGGGACCGAAGTGTCCATGATCGTAACAATGAAAATCTCGATGAATCAACGGGTTTACACTATGTACCAACATATTCACTATTTGCAAGAATCTCGATATTAGGTCACGGCGGCCCCGGCACCCCGCGGCGGTGGAGTCGTTTGGGAGCTAATTTTGTTCATTTCGGTAACGGCAACTGCCGCCGGAGTTGGCTTTTTTGATCGGATCGCGATGACCACACCTCAGTCTCCGGAGATCGGCAAGAGCATTGTCGCGGCCGGCTTGCGCACCAACTATCACGATGTTGGCCAAGGCTTTCCGGTGCTGATGATCCACGGATCCGGTCCCGGTGTCAGCGCTTACGCAAACTGGCGTCTGGTGATGCCCGAGCTGGCCAAGGATCGGCGTGTCATCGCGCCGGACATGGCCGGGTTCGGCTTTACCGACCGTCCAGCCGGCGCCGCTTACACGATGGACGGCTGGGTCGCGCAGGCGATCGGTCTGATCGACACGCTCGATCTGGCGCAGGTCGATCTGGTGGGAAATTCATTCGGCGGAGCGTTGTCGCTTGCGCTCGCGATCCGCCACCCCGAGCGGGTCCGCCGCCTCGTGCTGATGGGTGCCGCCGGTGTGAACTTCGAGCTGACCCCCGCGCTTGACGCGGTCTGGGGCTACACGCCGTCGTTCGAGAACATGCGCAAGGTCATGGACTGGTTTGCCTACGACCGCAACCTTGTCAGTGACGAACTGGCGCAGTTGCGCTACGAGGCGAGCAACCGCCCGGGCTTCCAAGAGTCGTATGCCGCGATGTTTCCGGCACCGCGGCAGCGCTGGGTCGAGTCGCTGGCCAGCAGCGACGAAGACATCCGCAAGCTGCCACACGAAACCCTGATCATCCATGGCCGCGAGGACCAAGTCCTGCCGCTGTCGAATTCGATCCGGCTGTCGCAGCTGATCCTGCGCTCGCAGCTCCACGTGTATGGCCGCTGCGGGCACTGGACCCAGATCGAGCACGCGCAGCGCTTCGCCCAACTCGTTGGCAATTTCCTGGCCGAGGCCGACGCGGCCTGAGCGTGCGATGGGCCTGACAAAGTCAGTGTCTATAGCTGCATTGCCGGTCGCTGCTGCATGCCGGCACCTCGTTCGTCTCACGCGGACCGGGGAGTCGTATCACTGCACCGAATCGGAAACGCTGTTGCAGGGCATGGTGAGGCTTGGCCGCAAGGGCATTCCCGTTGGCTGCGTGAATGGCGGCTGCGGAGTCTGCAAGATCAGCGTGCGCGTGGGCAGCGTGCGCCAGGTGGGCGCGATGAGCCGGGCGCACGTGTCGGCCGAGGAAGAGGCGCGCGGAGTCTGTCTGGCCTGTCGAGTGTCACCGCTCCAAGGCGTCGAGGTCGAGGTGGTGGGCAAGATGAAGAAGGCGCTCGGCTTTCAGTGGGGTGCTGGCGCTTCGTCCCGAAGCGAAGCGGCCGGTGAAGCGAATCAATCGAAGGAGACATGAAATGACTGTGATGAGAATCGGGCATGTCAGCATCAAGGTGATGGACGTGGCTGCCGCCGTGAAGCACTACGAGAACGTGCTGGGCATGAAGACGACGATGGAAGACAAGCACGGCAACGTGTACCTGAAGTGCTGGGACGAGTGGGACAAGTACTCCGTGATACTGACCCCGTCCGACCAGGCGGGCTTCAATCACGTGGCCTACAAGGTCAAGAGCGACGCCGATCTCGATGTGCTGAAGCTCAAGATCGAAGCCGGCGGCATCAAGACCAAGATGCTGCGCGAAGGCACGTTGCCCTCGACCGGCCGGATGCTGCAGTTCACGCTGCCCAGCGGGCACGACATGCGGCTGTATGCCATGAAGGAATGCGTCGGCACCGAGGTCGGCTCCATCAACCCGGACCCCTGGCCCGATGGCCTCAAGGGGGCCGGCGCGCACTGGCTCGATCACATTCTGCTGATGTGCCCGTTCGATCCGGGCCAAGGCATCAACAAGGTGGCCGAGAACACCAAGTTCTTCATGGACGTGCTCGGCTTCTTCCAGACCGAGCAGATCACCGTGGGCCCGGGGGGCGCGTTCCAACTGGCCTCGTTCGTCTCGTGCTCGAGCAAGCCGCATGACATTGCGTTCGTCGGCGGTCCGACCCCGGGCTTGCACCATATCTCGTTCTTCCTCGACTCGTGGCACGACATCCTCAAGGCCGGCGACGTGATGGCCAAGAACAAGGTCCGCATCGACATCGCGCCCACACGCCACGGCATCACGCGCGGCGAGACGATCTACTTCTTCGACCCGAGCGGCAACCGCAACGAGACCTTCGCCGGCCTGGGCTACCAGGCCCAGCCCGACCGGCCCGTGACCACATGGACCGAAGACGAAGTGGGGCGCGGAATCTTCTATCACACAGGTGTGCTGCCAAGCTCGTTCACCGAGGTCTACACCTGAGCAGCAGACCATGGACAAGCCAATCATCGAAGCCCTCGGCGACGAGCTCTACGCCGCATTGCGCGGCTGCAGTGTCGTCGAGCCGCTGACGAACCGGCACGCCGGCATCACCATCGACGACGCGTACCGCATCCAGCAGCGCATGCTGGCGCGGCGCCTGGAGGCGGGCGAGCGCGTGGTCGGCAAGAAGATCGGCGTAACCAGCGCCGCTGTGATGAACATGCTGGGCGTGTTCCAGCCCGACTTCGGCTACATGCTCGACGGCATGATCGTGGCGCAGGGCGAATCGATCTCGATGTCCACGCTGATCCAGCCCAAGGCCGAAGGCGAGATCGCGTTCATCCTCAAGCGCGACCTGATGGGCCCGGGGCTGAGCAACGCCGACGTGCTGGCGGCCACCGACTGCGTGATGCCCTGCTTCGAGATCGTCGACTCGCGCATCCGCGACTGGAAGATCAAAATCCAGGACACGGTGGCCGACAACGCGTCCTGCGGCGTGTTCGTGCTCGGCGACAACGCCGTCGATCCGAGGCGCGTCGACCTGTCGACCTGCGGCATGGTGCTCGAGAAGAACGGCGAGATCATCGCCACCGGCGCCGGCGCCGCGGCACTGGGCTCACCGGTCAACGCGGTGGCGTGGCTGGCCAACACGCTGGGCCGCCTGGGCATTCCGCTGAAAGCCGGCGAAGTCATCCTGTCGGGCGCGCTGGCCGCGATGTTCCCGGCCAAGGCCGGCGACAACTTCCGCGTCACCATCGGCGGCCTCGGCGGCTGCTCTGTTCGCTTCCACTGAAACCGCGAGAACCCCTGCCATGAAGAAGATCAAGTGTGCCCTGATCGGGCCCGGCAACATCGGCACCGACCTGCTGGCCAAGCTGCAGCGCAGCGCGGTGCTCGAGCCGGTGTGGATGGTGGGCATCGACCCCGAGTCGGACGGCCTGAAGCGGGCCCGCGAGATGGGCATCAAGACCACCGCCGACGGCGTGGACGGCCTGCTGCCGCACGTCAAGGCCGACGGCGTGCAGATCGCCTTCGACGCCACCAGTGCCTACGTGCATGCCGAGAACTCGCGCAAGCTCAACGCGCTCGGCGTGATGATGATCGACTTGACGCCGGCCGCGATCGGCCCGTTCTGCGTGCCCCCGGTGAACCTCGAGGAGCACGTCGGCAAGCGCGAGATGAACGTCAACATGGTCACCTGCGGCGGGCAGGCGACGATCCCGATGGTCGCCGCGGTGAGCCGCGTTCAGGCGGTCGCCTACGGCGAGATCGTCGCCACCGTGTCGAGCCGCTCGGCCGGCCCGGGCACCCGCAAGAACATCGACGAATTCACCCGCACCACCGCGGGCGCGATCGAGAAGGTCGGCGGCGCGACGAAGGGCAAGGCCGTCATCATCATCAACCCGGCCGAGCCGCCGCTGATCATGCGCGACACGGTGCACTGCCTGACCGAGGCCGAGCCCGATCAGCCGAAGATCACCGCGTCGATCCACGCGATGATCAAGGAAGTGCAGAAATACGTGCCGGGCTACAAGCTCGTCAACGGCCCGGTGTTCGACGGCAAGCGCGTCTCGATCTTCCTCGAGGTCCAAGGCCTCGGCGACTATCTGCCGAAGTACGCCGGCAATCTCGACATCATGACCGCCGCGGCCGCGCGCACCGCCGAGATGTTTGCCCAGGCGATGCTGGCCGGCAAGCTCACGCTCGAAGCCGTGCCCGCCTGAGCCGCCACATCCAAGGAGAACACGACATGACGCTCAAGGGCAAGAAGATCACGGTGCACGACATGACGCTGCGCGACGGCATGCACCCCAAGCGCCACCAGATGACGCTGGCGCAGATGAAGAGCATCGCCTGCGGCCTGGACGCCGCCGGCGTGCCGCTGATCGAGGTGACGCACGGCGACGGCCTGGGCGGCAGCTCGGTCAACTACGGCTTCCCCGCGCACACCGACGAGGAATACTTGGGCACCGTGATCCCGCTGATGAAGCAGGCCAAGGTCAGCGCGCTGCTGATCCCCGGCATCGGCACCGTCGATCACCTGCAGATGGCCAAGGAGATCGGCGTGCACACGATCCGTGTAGCCACCCACTGCACCGAGGCCGATGTCTCCGAGCAGCACATCAAGCGCGCACGCAAGCTCGAGATGGACACCGTCGGTTTCCTGATGATGGCGCACATGAACAGCCCAGAAGGCCTAGTCAGGCAGGCCCTGCTGATGGAAGGCTACGGTGCCAACTGCATCTACATCACCGACTCGGCCGGCTACATGCTACCCGACGACGTGAAGGCGCGTCTGGGTGCGGTGCGCGATGCGCTCAGGCCTGAAACCGAACTCGGCTTCCACGGCCACCACAACATGGCGATGGGGATCGCCAACTCGCTGGCGGCGGTCGAGGTCGGGGCCAACCGCATCGATGCGGCTGCCGCCGGGCTCGGCGCCGGCGCCGGCAACACGCCGATGGAAGTGTTCGTCGCGGTGTGCGACCGCATGGGCATCGCCACCGGCGTGGACGTCTTCAAGATCCAGGACGTGGCCGAAGACTTGGTGGTGCCGATCATGGACCACGTCATCCGCATCGACCGCGACTCGTTGACGCTCGGTTATGCCGGCGTGTACTCCAGCTTCCTGCTGTTCGCCAAGCGCGCCGGCCAGAAGTACGGCATCCCGGCCCGCGACCTGCTGGTCGAACTCGGGCGGCGCGGCATGGTCGGTGGCCAGGAAGACATGATCGAAGACACCGCGATGACCATGGCGCGCGACCGCGCCGGCGCCGCACGCCAGGCGGCCTGAGGGGACGGCGATGCAACTCGACCGCGACACCATCGCCGGCTTGGCCGAGCACCTCGAGCGCTGCCAGCTCGAGGCGCGCGACACGCCCAAGATCACCGACGAACACCCCGATATGGACTGGGAAGACGCCTACGCGATCCAGGACGCGATCCTGCAGCGCAAGATCGGGCGCGGCGCGCGTGTCGTCGGCTACAAGGCCGGGCTCACGTCCTACGCCAAGATGAAGCAGATGGGCGTCAGCGAGCCGGTGTTCGGCTTCCTTGTCGACGAATTCACCGTGCCCGAGGGCGGCGCGGTCAAGGTCAGCGAGCTGATCCACCCCAAGGTCGAGCCCGAGATCTGCTTCGTCACCAAGACGGCGCTGAAAGGTCCGGGCTGCCACATCGGCATGGTGCTGGCGGCCTGCGACTTCGTGCTGCCCGGCATCGAGGTCATCGACAGCCGCTACCGCGACTTCAAGTTCGACGCCAAGAGCGTGATCGCCGACAACACCTCGGCCGTGCGCTTCGTCGTCGGTGGGCGAATCGCCAGCGCGCAGGAGCTGGACCTGCGGACGCTGGGCATCGTGCTCGAGAAGAACGGCGTGCCGGTGGCCTTCGGTGCCGGCGCGGCGGTGGTCGGCCACCCGGCCGCGGCGGTGGCGATGCTGGTCAACCACCTGGCCCTGCGCGACCAGGAATTGCCGGCCGGCAGCCTGGTGCTGTCGGGCGGCATCACCGAGGCGGTGGCGGTGCAGGCGGGCGACAGCGTCACGCTGAAGATGCAGCACTTGGGCAGCGTCGGCATCCGGTTCGTCTGACGTCAGGAACCCCACATGCCGTTCGCCCAGATCTACATGCTCGAAGGCCGCACCGAGGAGCAGAAGCGCGCGGTGATCGAGAAGGTGACGCAGGCGCTCGTCGAGGCCATCGGCACGCCGGTGGCCAACGTGCGCGTCTGGATCCACGACGTGCCCAAGGAAAACTGGGGCATCGCCGGGCAGACCGCCAGGGACCTCGGGCGGTAGGAAGCCGGCCCGTCGTGGGTCGCTCACCGTCCAACCTAACTAACGTTCACTCATTGAGGGTTTCAAGGATCATGACATCTCAAACCATCAATTTCGTCCGCAAGCCGGTCGACATCGCTGCGTTGATCGAGGACGAGCGAGTCCACGGCAGCCTGTACACCGACGAATCCGTCTTTGAACTCGAGATGACGAAGATCTTCTACGGAGGCTGGGTCTTCGTCGGGCACGACTCTGAAGTGCCGCAAGTCGGCGAATACGTTCGGCGCACGATCGGCCGCGAAGAGGTGCTGATGGTGCGCCAGCGCGACGCCTCGGTGGCGGTGCTGGTGAATCGCTGCGCGCATCGCGGCAACATGCTCTGCGTGGCCAAGCACGGCAAGGAGAAGTACTTCACCTGCGCTTACCACGGTTGGGTCTACGATCTGGCGGGCAACCTGAAGGACGTACCCTACCCGGGCGGCTTCGCAAAGGAGAAGTCGGAGCTTGGCATGAAGGCGCTGCGCACCGAACAGTACCGGGGCTTCGTGTTCGCGACCTTCAATGCGGCGACGCCGCCGCTGCTCGATCACCTCGGGCGCGCCAAGATCCTGATCGATCGGGCCTGCGACATGTCGCCAACCGGCCGCATCAAGCTCACCGCGGGCTGGACCAAGCAGCGCTTCGAATCGAACTGGAAGATGCTGCCGGAGAACGACACCGACGGCTACCACGTCAATGACGTTCACAGTTCGTTCGCGCAGGTGATCAACTCGCAGTACGACTCGGCGGTCATCGCCGGCGAAGACACGCTTCTGTCCGAGACCAAGGCCTGGGGCAATGGCCACACCGAGCTCTACTTCTCGCCGACCTACACGCAGAATCTGACCTGGCTCAACACCTCGGCCGACCGCTTTCCCGAGTACCAGGCCATGATGAAGCAGGCCCATGGGGACGAGAAGGGCGGGCGCATTCTGCGCGATGGCCCGCCGCACGCGGCGATCTTCCCGAACCTGTTTCTCGGCGAGATGAACATCGTGTTCTTCGAGCCGATCAGCGCCCACGAGTGCGTGCACTGGCACACCCCGATGCTGCTCGATGGCGCACCGGACGAAGTCAACCAGCGGATCATCCGCAACTCCGAAGCGGCGATGGGCCCGTCGGCCTTCCTCCTGGCCGACGACAGCGTGATCTCCGAGCGGCAGCAGATGGCGCTGCGCGACCGTGCCGGCTGGATGGACCTGTCACGCGGCCTGAACCGCGAGCACGTCGACGCGATGGGTGTGACCGTGGGGCACGTGACCGACGAGTGCACCAACCGCGGCTTGTGGCAGCACTACAAGAAGATCATGACGGCGCCGACATCGGCCACCTGATCGCGGGTCGGTCTTGCCCGACCTCGCTGGAACAAGGCCACCGTTCAGACAATTCGCCCGCATGGTTCGGGCACAAGGAGATTTGATGACATCCACCACGGATGCTGCTGGCACCGTCAAGCCGGCCGCCATTGGTGCGGACGAACACCGCGAGATCTGCGACTTCCTGTACATGGAGGCGCGCCTCGCCGACGAGTCGCGCTACCTCGAATGGGAAGCCCTCGTCGATGAGGACATGATGTACTGGGTGCCGCGCGGCGAGGGCGACTACGACATGAACAAGCATGTCTCGATCACCGCCGACAACCGCTCGCGGCTGCGCACGCGCATTGCTCAACTCGCCACCGGCAAGCGCCACTCGCAGCTGCCGGTGTCGCGCCTGCGCCGCGTGGTGAGCAACATCGAAATCTCGCGCCACGAGGCAGGCGGCTGGCGCGTGCTGTCGAACTTCGTGCTCTACGAACTGCGGCGCTCCTCGACCGGCAAGATCGAGGTCTGGCCCGGCCGGGTCGAGCACCATCTGCGTCGCAAGCCGGACGGCTCGCTCCTCATGTTTTTCAAGAAGGTGATGCTGATCCACGGCGACGAGGCCGTGCCGAGCCTGGCGTTCATCATCTGATGCGTGCCATGGTCAGCGCAGCGACGAAGAAACCCCGGGCCCGTGCCGCGATCACCGGCCTGGGCTTCAGCGCGATGTCGCGCCAGCCGATCGGCACGATCCGCGAACTGGCGGCGACCGCGATCGCGGCGGCTGCCGCCGATGCCGGCTTGCGCCTGAAAGACATCGACGGCCTGCTGCTCAACAAGAGCCCGACCGCGGCCACCGACGAACTGCCGCTGCGCCTGCACAACGACCTCGGGATGCGCGATCTGGCGCTGCTGGCGGCGATGGACTCCGAAGGCTCCACCGCCGTTCAGATGGTGCAATACGCGGCGCTGGCGGTCGAGGCCGGGCTGGCCAAGTCGGTGGTCTGCGTGTTTGCCGACACGCCGTTGAAAGGCAAGGGCGGCGGCGACACCTTCGCGATGGCGATGCCGCTGTCGGGCATCGAGAGCTGGGAGGCGCGCCAGGGCTTCTTCGGCGCCAGCGCCGGCTATGCGCTGGCGGCGCGCCGCCACATGGCGCTGTTCGGCACCACGCACGAGCAGCTCGGCGCCTACGCGCTGGCCTGTCGCCAGTGGGCGGCGCTGAACCCGCAGGCCTTCCTGCGCAAGCCACTGACGATGGCCGACTACCTCGCTTCGCCGTTCGTCGTCGAGCCGTTCCGGGTGCTCGACTGCTGCTTCCCGGTCAACGGTGCAATCGCGCTCGTGGTGACCTCGGTCGAGCGCGCGGCCGATGCGCCCCAGCCCGCGACCTACATCCACGGCATGGGCCAGGGCCACCGCGGCCGATCGGGCCTGCGCGGCGATGAGGCCGAGGTCGACACCGGCGCCACGCAGGCCGGCAAGACCGCCTACCGCAGCGCCGGCGTGAAGGCGAGCGACGTGACGCAGGCGCAGTTCTACGACGCGTTTTCCTACGTCGGCCTGCTCAGTCTCGAAGGCTACGGCCTGTGCCGGCGCGGCGCCGGCGGCGCCTTCATCGCGCGCGGCCACACCGCGCCCGGCGGCAAGCTGCCGGTCAACACCGGCGGCGGGCACCTGTCGGGCTTCTATCTGCAGGGCGTGACGCCGCTGTCCGAGGCGGTGATCCAGGCGCGCGGTGCCGGCGGTGAACGCCAGGTGAACAACGGGCTGATCCTGGTCAGCGGCAACGGCGGCTGCCTGGACTACCACGCCTGCCTGCTGGTCAGCCCGAAGAAGCGCCTGAACTGATCGTCAAGGTCGAAGGAAATCCCGATGGATCAGGTTTTCATGCATCGCTACGACGACGAGTTCCTCGCCGGCATCGCGGTCAAGGAGCTGCGCATCGCGGTCGACCGCCGCAGCGGCGCCGCGCTCGGCTATCACGAGCGCGCCTGGTGTGCGCGCGATGACGCCGGCGTGGCCTGGAAGCGCGCCAGCGGCCGCGCCGTGCTGTTGTCGTACACGGTCACGCGCCGGCCGTATTCCCCCGACTTCCCGGTGCCGCTGGTGCATGGGCTGGTTGAGCTCGAAGAGGGGCCGCAGCTGATCTGCCGCATCGTCGGGACCGCGCCCGAGGCGGTGACCGGCGGCATGGCGCTGAAGGCCGACTACGACGACAAGGGCCTGGTGTTCCGGCGCGCGCGCAACGTGGCCCGCGCCAAACACGCTTGAACGAAGGAGACGAAGACGATGCTGCCCAGAGACATGGTCAGGCGCTGCGGGCGCAACTACCCTGACAACACCGCCTACCTGTGCGGTGAGCGCAGTGCCACATGGCAACAGATGGACCGGCGCTCGGACCGCTTCGGCGTGGCCCTGCAGAAGCTCGGGCACCGCAGCGGCGAGACCGTCGCGATCCTGACCTTCGAGACGATCGAGGTCTACGAGCACTTCTTCGCGTGCATGAAGATAGGCGCGCCGCGGGTCGGCCTGAACACGCAGTATCCGTGGCCGGAGATGGTCCACGTGCTCAAGGACAGCGAGACGCGATACCTGCTGGTGCATGCGCGCTGCAGGCAACTGGTGGCAGAGCACTTGGCCGAGATCGCCGCGCTCGGCATCACGCTGATCGGCTACGGCACCGGGCACGGCATGCCGCTCGACTACGAGCAACTGCTGGCCGATGCGCACGGCGAGCCGGCTTGGCCGGCACTGCGCGGCGACGACCTGCTGCTGATCAGCTACACCTCGGGCACCACCGGCGTGCCCAAGGGCGTGATGCTGACGCAGGAGGGCGGTGCCAACTGCATCCTGCACTCGTTGATCTCGTTCGGTTTCGCACGAGACGATGTCTGGTACGTGCCGGCGTCGTCGGCCTGGGTCGTCGTGATGATGGGCGTGTTCGGCATCGGCAATGCGATGACGGTGGCGATCCCCGACGGCGCATTCCAGATCCAGAGCTTCCTGCAGGAAGTCGGGCGCTTCAAGGTCACGGTCGGCCTGCTCGTGCCGACGATGCTGCAGCGTGCGATCGCCGAGGTTCAGGCCAACCCGGTCTACAACCTGGCGTCGCTGCGCCTGATGATGTACGGCTCGTCGCCGGCCACGCCGAAGCTGATCCGCGACGCGAAGGCGACCTTCAACGTAGCGCTGATCCAGACCTACGCCATGACCGAGGCCACCGGCGGCTGGATCAGCTACCTCACCAACGCCGACCACGACAAGGCTCTGCTCGACGAACCCGGGCTGCTCAAGTCGGTCGGCAAGATCGGCGTGCACTATGACTGCTCGATCCGCGACGACCAGGGCCAGCCGCTGCCGCTCGGCGAGGCCGGCGAGATCTGGCTGCGCGGCAACACCCTGATGAAGGGCTACCGCAACCTGCCGCAGGCCACCGCCGAGGCCCTCACCGACGGCTGGCTGCGCACCAACGACATCGGGCGACTTGACGAGCGCGGCTACCTGTACCTGATGGACCGCCAGAAGTTCATGATCATCACCGGCGCCGTCAACGTCTTCCCGACCTCGGTCGAAGCGGTGCTGGTCGAGCACCCGGCGGTCGAGGAGGTCGCGGTCGTCGGTGTGCCGCACCCTGAATGGGGCGAGGCGGTCGTGGCCGTCGTCGTGCGCCGGGCCGCCCACGCCGCAGCGACGGCAGCGGACATCACCGGCTTCTGCGACGGTCGCCTCAGCCGTCCGGAGACCCCCAAGCACATCGTGTTCGTGACCGAACTCCCGAAGACCACGAACTCGAAAGTGAAGAAGAACGAGCTGAAGAAATGGCTCAGCAGCGCGCCGGGGCTGGTGCCCTGGACCACGACCGTCGAATGACGCCCGAAATCTCCCCCAGAACCACGAGACATCCATGACCAAGCTCCTGAAAAAGTTCAGCCATCTGGCCGCCGCCGCGCTGGCGGTTGCCGCCAGCCTGACCACCCCGCCGGCCCTGGCCCAGGGCAAGCCGCCGCTGAAGATCGGCGCCTATCTGTCGGTCACCGGGCCGGCTGCCTACCTCGGCTCGGGTGCGATGAAGACGGTGGAGATGTACGTCGAGTCGATCAATGCGGCCGGCGGCATCGACGGCCGCAAGCTCGAGCTGGTGCGCTACGACGACGAATCCGACCCGGCGCGCGCCAACACGCTGGTCAAGCGCATGCTCGACAACGATGGCGTGCAGGTGCTGATCGGCGGCTCGACCACCGGCACGACGATGTCGGCCGCGCCGCTGGTCGAGCGTGCCGGTGTGCCCATGCTGTCGCTGGCCGGCGGCACGGTGATCATCGACCCGGTCAAGAAGTTCGTCTTCAAGATGAACCAGACCGACGCGATGGCGATCACGCGGCTTTACGAGCACATGCTCAAGAACAAGATCACGACCATCGGCGTGATTGCCGGCACCGATGCCTTCGGCAGGGCTTGCCTGGGCGCGGCGCAGAAACTCTCGCCCGAGAAGGGCGTCAAGATCGCGCGCGAAGAATCCTTCAACGTGAAGGACACCGACATGACCGCGCAGCTCACCAACCTGCGCCAGGCGCCGGGTGTGCAGGCGATCCTGAACTGCGGCTTCGGCGAGCCGGCGGTGATCCTGACCAAGAACTACAGGCAGCTGGGCATCACCTTGCCGCACTACGGCACGCACGCACTCGCGTCCGACACCTTCGTCAAGCTGGCCGGTGCCGCGGCCGACGACATGGTGATGACCAACGGGCCGATCCTGGTGTGGGACCAGCTGCCCGCCAGCGACCCGCTGCAGGGTGTGGTGCAAGCCTACGTGAAGGCCTACCAGACCAAGCACGGCGAAGCGCCGTCGTACTTCGCCGGCAATGCGCACGACGCGATGCTGGCGATCCGCGAGGCCGTGCAGCGCGCCGGCAGCATCGAGCCCGGCAAGCTGCGCGACGCGCTCGAGGCGAGTTCGTTCAAGGGCGTGACCGGGCCGTTCCAGATGAGCGCGACCGACCACGTCGGTCTCACCGCCGCATCGCTGCGCATCGTGCAGGTCAAGGGCGGGCGCTGGAAGCTGGTCGAGTGACGGCGCTGTCAAACCTGCGACGCATCGCGGCGATGCCGGCCCCAAGGCTGGCCGTTCATTTCCCAAGGACATCTTCCATGCGAAAACGTCAACCACACACCGGCTGGCTGCTGACCCTTGCCGCGATCGGCGTGTTCCTCGCCGCGCCGGTATTGGCACAGACCAAGCCGCCCCTGCGCATCGGCGGGTGCTTCTCGGTCACCGGCCCGGCCGCCTATGCCGGTGCCGGCGCGATGAAGACGGTCGAGATGCTGGTGGAGAGCACCAACGCCGCGGGCGGCGTCGACGGCCGCAGGATCGAGTTCGTCGGCTACGACGACGAGTCCGATGCGGCGCGTGCCAACACCCTGGTCAAGCGCCTCATCGACAACGACAAGGTCCAGGTCATCATCGGCTGCTCGCTGACGGGGCCGACGCTCTCGGCGATCCCGCTGGTCGAGCGGGCCGGCATCCCGATGGTGTCGATGGGTGCGGGTGCCGCGATCGTCGAGCCCGTGAAGAAGTTCGTGTTCAAGACCATCCAGACTGATTCGATGGTGGTCAGCCGGCTCTTCAACCACATGACCGGGCGCGGCCTCAAGAGCATCGGCATCATCGCGGGCACCGACGCGTTCGGCCGCTCGTGCCTGGCCGCCGCGCAGAAGCTCGCGCCGGCCAGCGGCATCAAGATCCTGCGCGACGAGTCGTACAACCCGAAAGACACCGACATGACGGTGCAGCTGACCAAGCTGCGCCAGGAGCCGGGCCTGCAGGCGATCCTGAACTGCGGTTTCGGCGAGCCGGCGATCATTGCCACCAAGAACTACAAGCAGCTCGGCATCACGCTGCCCCACTACGGCACCCACGGGCTCGCGTCGAACGACTTCGTCCGGCTCGCCGGCGGCGCGGCAGAAGACATGGTGATGGCCAACGTGGCCATCCTGGTGTGGGAGCAGTTGCCGACGACCGATCCGCAGCAGCCTGTGGTGCAGGCTTACGTCAAGACGTATCGCGCCAAGTTCAACGAAGACCCGTCGTTCTTCGCCGGCACGGCGTACGACGCCTTCGTCGCGGTGCGTGAGGCGGTGCGGCGCAGCGGCAGCATCGATCCGGCCAGGATCCGCGACGCGATCGAGACCGGCAACGACTTCGTCGGCGTGACCGGGCGCTTCCGCATGAGCGAGAGCGACCACGTCGGCCTGAACGCCGAGTCGCTGCGCATCATCCAGGTCAAGAACGGCCGCTGGAAATTGCTGGAGTGACCCACTCGATGGACGCGGCCTTCATCCAGTTCCTGTCCTCGGGCCTGACCGAGGGTGCCCGCTATGCGCTGGTAGCGCTGGGGTTCACGCTGATCTTCAACGCCAGCGGGGCGCTCAACTTTTCGCAGGGCGAATCCGTCATGCTCGGCGGCATGACAACCGCAGTGTTGCTGCAGTCCCAGGTGCCGCTGGGCATTGCGATGCTGTTGGCGGTGGCGGTGGTGCTTTGCGTGTCGCTGCTGCTGCAGTTCCTGTTCACCCACACGCTGCGGCGTTCCGGCGTGCTGCAGGTGATCATCCTGACGGTTGCTTTCGGCATCATGCTGCGCGGGGTGGCGCACGTGCTGTGGGGCACGCAGACGCGCTCGATCCCGTCTTTCAGCGGCGGCGATCCGATCCGCATCGGCGGCGCCAGCATCCTGCCGCAGGCCATCTGGGTGATCGGCGTCACGGTGGTCGTGCTCGCGGCGCTGGCCTGGTTCTTCCGCAGCAGCCGGATCGGTCGCGGCTTCGTCGCCGCATCGCTCGACCCGGTCACCGCGCAGCTGGTCGGCATCGACGTCAAGCGCGTGCTGCTGCTCGCTTTTGCGCTGTCCGGCATGCTCGGCGCGGTCGCTGGCATCGTCACCACGCCGATCACCTACACCTACTACGACGTCGGCGTGATGGTCGGTCTGAAGGCGATCATCGCCGCCATCATCGGTGGCATGGGCAGCCCGCTGGGTGCGGTGCTCGGCGGTTTCGCGATCGGCCTGGCCGAAGCGATGACCGCGGGCTACATCTCGTCGGCCTACAAGGACGCGGTGCCGTTCGTGATGATCGTGCTGCTGTTCATGGTCAGGCCCAACGGTCTGTTCGGCAAGCCTCGTGTGGAGCGTGTCTGAATGACCAGCAACTCTTCGTCGACCACTGTGGCGGCCCTGCCCGTGGTGCCGCCGGTGGCGCGCCGCCGATGGCGCCGCGCCTTGGTGCTGGCGGCCGTGCTCGTGCTCGCCGCGTTGATGCCGGTGCTGGTGCCGAACCCGTTCTACCTGGCCGTGGCCAATCTGGTGCTGATCAACGCCGCGGTCGCGGTGTCGCTCACCTTGCTGATTGGCACCACCGGCCAGCTGAGCCTTGGACACGCGGCGTTCTTCGCCAGCGGGGCCTACCTGTCGGCGCATCTGTCGGTCGCACGCGGCTGGCCGGTGCTGCTGGCGCTGCCGTGTGCCGTGTTGGGCAGCACGCTGCTGGCCTGGGCGGTGGGCCGCTTGTTCCTGAAGCTCTCGGGTTACTACCTCGCCGTCGCCACCCTGGGCATCGGCCTGCTGCTGGGTATCGTGCTGCGCAACGAGCAGCAATTCAGCGGTGGTCCGGACGGCATGTCGGTCGGCCCGCTCGAGATCGGCCGCCACGTGCTGCATGGCGACGCCGCCTGGTACTGGTTGCTGCTCCTGGTGTTGGCGCTCGTGGTCGGCGCGGCGCTGAACCTGATGCGCTCGCCGGCCGGGCGCGCGCTGCGTGCGCTGCACGACGCCGAGATCGCGGCCACGACGATGGGGGTGGACGTGCGCAGCTACAAGGTGCGCATCTTCGTGCTGTCGGGCGCGATCGCCGGCCTGATGGGCGCGCTCTACGCCCACTACGCGGGCTTCATCACGCCGGCTTCGGCGTCGTTCGTGCATTCGGTGCAGTTTTTGATGATGGCCGTGATCGGCGGCATCGGCTCGATCGGCGGTGCGGTGCTGGGTGCGGCGATCGTGACGCTGCTGCCCAACCTGCTGGCGGGCGCGGCCGAGTACGAGACCCTCGTGGTGGGTGGCGGGCTGTTCGCCGCCGTGCTGTTCATGCCGCGCGGCATCGTGCCGACACTGCGGGATCGTTGGCGCGCACGCCGCGCCGGAGCGCACGCATGAGCAGCCTCGGATCGCAGTCGCCGGCGGCGCCCACCGGGGCCGCCGAGATCGTGCGCGTCGAAGCCTTGCACAAGGACTTCGGCGGGCCGAAGGTGCTCGAGGACGTGACGTTCTCGCTGACGCGCGGCCAGGTGCATTCCTTGATCGGGCCCAATGGTGCCGGCAAGACCACGCTGCTCAACATCGTCAGCTGCCTGTACCGGCCGAGCGCGGGAAGGGTGCTCATCGAAGGGCGCGACCTGGCGGCTCTGGCGCCGCACGAACTGGCGTCTCTGGGCGTGGCGCGCACGTTCCAGAACCTGAAGATCTGCCGCAACATGACCGTGCTCGAAAACGTGCTGCTCGGCGCCCACGTCGGCTTGCAGGGCGGATTGTGGGCGGGCATCTTCCGCCCAGCGTCGCTGGTGCGGCGTGACGACGAGCTCGGTGAGCGCGCGCGCCGGCTGATCGCGATGGTCGGGCTGGATGTCCTGCCCGAGGCGATGCCGGATGCCTTGTCGTACGGTGCGCTCAAGCGCCTCGAACTGGCCCGCGCGCTGATGAACGAGCCGACGCTGCTGCTGCTCGACGAACCGGCGGCCGGCTTGAACCCGCGCGAGAAGCTCGAGATGGGGCGGCTCATCGAGCGGCTCGCTTCGCAGCGCATCACGGTCGTGCTGATCGAGCACGACATGAAGCTGGTGATGGGCGTGTCCGACCACGTCGTGGTGCTGAACTACGGCCGCCGCATCGCCGAAGGCACACCACGCGAGGTGGCGCGCGACCCGGACGTGATCGCCGCCTACCTCGGCACCCGCCACTGAAAGCGAATCGATGCCTGCCACTGCTGCCCCTTCACCGTCCGCCGGACAGCCGCTGTTGCGCGTGAGCGCGGTCGACAGCTGGTACGGCCACATCCAGTGCCTGCACGGCGTGAGCCTGGAGGTGCTGCCCGGCCAGCTGGTGGCGCTGGTCGGCAGCAACGGCGCCGGCAAGACCACGCTGCTGAAGACGATCTCCGGGCTGCAACCCGCGCGCCATGGCAGCGTCGAGTTCGACGGCCGCGCGCTGGGTGACTTGCCGGCGTACCGCCGCGTCGGCCTCGGGATCGCGCACTGCCCGGAAGGGCGCTGCGTGTTCGGCGACCTGTCGGTCGACGAGAACCTGCGCCTGGGCGGGCAGACCCGATCGGCGGCGGACGTGGAACGTGGTCTGCAGCGCATGTACACGATGTTCCCGGTGCTCGCCGACAAGCGCGCGCAGATGTCGGGCCTGTTGTCCGGTGGGCAGCAGCAGATGCTGGCGATCGGCCGCGCGCTGATGAGCCAGCCGCGCCTGCTGCTGCTCGACGAACCGTCGATGGGGCTGGCGCCGCTGATCGTCGAGGAGGTGTTCTCGATCATCGCCGGGCTGCGCCGCGAGGGCATGACAATCCTGCTGGTCGAACAGAACGCACACGAGGCGCTGCCGCTGGCCGACCGTGCCTACGTGCTGGAAAGCGGGCGTGTCGTGCACAGCGGCGCGGGGGCCGACTTGATGAACGATCCGATGGTGCGCGAGGCCTACCTGGGGCTCGGCGTCGAACCCCTGGAGACAGCGCCATGAGTCTGTGGCTGGACCTGCTCGGCGCCACTGTGCGCTACGTCGAGACGCTGAGCTTCGGCAACATCCGCATCGTCGAGGCCGGCGCCGGCAAGCCCGAGGCGCTGTTTCTGATGCACGGCATCGGCGGCCACCTCGAGGCCTATGCGAAGAACGTGCTGGCCCTGTCGGCCCACTACCACGTCGTCGCCTTCGACTTCGTCGGCCACGGCTTGTCAGACAAGCCGCTCGACATCGACTACCTGCCCGCCACCTATGCGCGCCAGCTCGGCGAACTCATGGACGCCTTGAGCATCGCGCGCGCGCACATCTCGGGCGAGTCGCTGGGTGGCTGGGTCGCCGGCACGTTTGCGGTCATGAGCCCGTTTCGCGTCAAGCGCCTGATTCTCAACACGACCGGCGGCATCCCGATCGTCAGCGAGAAAGGCCGGCGCGACCTGCAGAACCTTGAAGAACTCAGCCGCAGGAATGTCGGCCAGGTGCCGACGATCGAGACGGTGCGCAGGCGCATGCAGTGGCTGATGCACGAATCCAACTGGCCCTTGCTCGACGACGAACTCGTCGGCTCGCGGCTGGCGATCTACCTGCGGCCCGACTTCCAGCAGGCCGCGCCGAAGGTGCTCGCGCTGCTGAAGTCGGCCGATTCCGGCGAGGGTGCGCCGGTGATGATCGAACTCGGCAGGCTGGCCTGCGACACGCTGTTCCTCTGGACGCGGTTCAACCCGATTCACGACCTCGAGGCCGCGACCGCAGCCTGCGCGCAGGTGCCCGGCGGGCAACTCCATGTGATCCGTGCCGATGCGGCGCACTGGCCGCAGTATGAGGCGCCGGCCGAGTTCAACACGGTAGTTCATCAGTTTCTGCAGACCGGCAAGGTCTGATCGTCACCTGCTGTCCCACCCTGGAGGTATCGACATGCACACCCCTGACCATGACAACGTTCGCATCCAGCCGCTGATCTGGTCCGACCGGATCAGCCAAGTCCCGAAGGAGGTGTTCGTCAGCGAGCCGTTGTTCGAACAGGAGCTCAAGACCATCTACTACGGTGACTGCTGGCACCCGGTGGCCCACGCGGGCGAACTGCCCGAAGTCGGGGACTTCAAGACCTTCGACCTCGGCCGCATGCCCTTGCTGATTGCGCGCGGCAAGGACCGCGAGCTGCGTGTGTTCCTGAACAGCTGCACCCACCGCGGCACGCAGGTGGAGACCGCGACCTGCGGCAACCGGCCGGAGTTCGAGTGCCCGTACCACCGCTGGCTGTTCGCACTCGAGGGCGACTTGGTCGGCTGCCCGGGCTCGAGGGAATTCGCGCCCGATTTCGACAAGAAGAATTTCGGCCTCAAGCAGCTGCGCACCGCCGAGTACCTGGGCCTGCTGTTCGTCACCCTGGGCGAGGCCACGCCGCCGCTGGACGAATGGCTGGGCGAGAGCATGCGCTCGACGCTGCGTGTGGTGCTCGCGGGCGATGGACGCCTGAAGCTGCTCGGCTACCAGAAGGTTCGTTACGCGGTCAACTGGAAAGCCTATAACGATAACGACGGCTTCCACGCGCCGCTGCTGCACACCGGCTTTCGGCTGCTGAACTGGCAGGGCGGGCAGGGCGCGCAGTTCATGACGCCGAATGGCCACATCGCGATCGAGGCGCAGCTCAAGCCGATCCAGAGCAGCGGCTTCCTGAAGGACCCCTCGTTGATCGAGTTCAAGGGCCAGAACCCGGAAAAGGGATCGTGCGTGGTCGAGCTGTTCCCGGTGAGCGTGCTCGTCAAGCACCTCGACGTCATCAACCTGCGCTTCGCGATCGCGCGCAGCCACGACGTGACCGAAGTGCATTACGCCTACTTCTCGCATGCCGACGACGACGAGGCGATGGTGCGCCACCGATTGCGCCAGTCGTCCAATCTGCTCGGACCCTGCGGCATGGTCAGCATGGAAGACGCGGCGATCTTCCAGCGCATCCACATCGGCAGTTTCACGCCCGGGTACGCGGAGTTCCAGAAAGGTGTCACCGGCGGCAAGGAGCCGTCGTTCGACGTCAAGCAGAACGACGAGACCGGCCAGCTGCCGAAGTGGGAGTACTACCGCAAGCTGTTGGGTTTCAAGCGGGAGGCCGAAGCATGAACGCCGACACCCTGAACGCGATCGACGCCGTGCAGACCCGGCACATCGCCGCGCTCGACGCGCAAGACATGGCCGGCTGGCTCGCGACCTTCTCGACCGACCCGGCGGCGTCGTACATCTGCATCTCGGCCGAGAACGAGCAGCGCGGCCTGTCGATCGCGCTGATGCTCGACGACAGCCGTGCGCGGCTCGAAGACCGCGTGTCCATCGTCACCAAGGTCTGGGCCGGGACTTATCAGGCCTACCGGACGCGTCACTTCTTTCAGCGCCTGGAAACCCGCGAGGCGGCCCCCGGCCGGTTCGAGGTGATGTCGAACTTCTCGATCGCGATGACGCCGGAAGGTGGCGTCTCGACCTTGCTGACCACCGGCGTCTACCGCGACCTGATCGAGGTATCGCCGGCCGGGGCGCTGCTCAGGCAGCGACGCGCCGTCTACGACGCCGACGCGTTGCCTCGCTACGTCGTGTTCCCGTTCTGAGTCCGGGGCGTTGTTGAGAAATCTCGATATTCATTCGGGTTAGCGATAATAGTCGTTACTTCGTAGATTCGAGACACTGCCGTCCGCAGCAAGGCTCGTCCGAACGAGGCGTACACCGTCAAAAACAGGCTGCTCTGTTTGTTTTATCGCGCCAACCTGCCATCCACACACTGGCGCTGACGCCACAAGGAGACAAGATGACCGTTTACGACCGCACCGCCATTGCTGCCGCGCTGGCCGTCGCCTGTGCACTTCCGTTGCCCGCTGCCGCTCAGGGCAAGGACATCAAGGTGGGCTTGCTGCTGCCGTTCTCCCAGGTCTTCGCGGTGTACGGCGAGGCCGTCAAGGAAGGCTTCGACCTGGCGATCGAGGAGGCAGGTGGCCAGGCAGCCGGACGCAAGATCGTCGTCCTGAAGGAAGACAACAAGGAAGACCCGAAGGTCACGCTGCAACTGGTGCGGCGCTACACCAAGGACGACAACGTCGACTTCATGGTCGGCCCGATCGCGTCCCATGTGGTCGCCGCGATCCGCGACGAGGTCGACCGCTCCAAGACCTTTCTGCTCGTGGCCAACGCCGGCAACAACGAGGTGACCGGCAAGAACTGCAGTCCGTACATCGTGCGCACCTCGTTCTCGAACTGGCAGGTGAACCATTCGATGGGCCAGTACGCGGCGGAGAACCTGGGCAAATCGGCGCTCACCGTGGCCTCCAACTATGACTCCGGGCGGGAGCAGGCCGGGGCGTTCCGCGAAGGCTTCATGCAGAAGGGCGGCAAGGCGCCGCTGGAAGAGTGGCCGGCGTTGGGCACGGCGGATTTCACGCCGATCATCACCAACATCCGCGCCAAGCAGGCCGAGATCGACATGGTCTGGGGGTTCCTGGCGGGCAGCGCGGCGCCCCGCTTCATCACGCAGGTCACCCAGGCCGGCGTGCGCGGCCCGAAGTTGAAGGTGGTCGTGCCGATCTACGGCGCCGACGAACTGTTCTTTCCGGCGATGGGGGACGCCGCCGTCGGCGTGATGGTCAGCGGCCACTACATGGCCAGCCTCGAGACCCCGCGCAACCGCGCGTTCCAGGCGCGCTTCCAGGAGAAGTACGGCAAGGTCGCTCACGTCATGCACGTGCAGGGCTACGACACCGCCAAGCTGATGCTCGCGACCATCGAGGCGCTGAAGGGCGACCTGAGCGACAAGGCCAAGGTCCGCAAGACGCTGACGACCCTGCAGGTCGACAGCCCACGCGGCTACTTCCGGATCGACCCGCGCACTGGCAACGTGGTGCAGAACATCTACATCGGCGAAGTCATCAAGCGCGCCGACGGCACGCTCGGCCACAAGATCCTGAAGACCTACGAACAGGTCACCGACAAGGGCGAGGGCTGCGCGCTCTGACACAAGAGGGGCTCGCGCCGCACTCCGAATCACTGCCCCGCACATCATGCAGATCATCGTTGAACAGGTTCTGAACGCCCTGCAGATGGGGGTCCTGCTGTTCCTGATCGCCTCGGGGCTGTCGCTCGTCTTCGGGCTGATGCACGTCGTCAACCTGGCGCACGGCGCGCTGTACATGGTCGGCGCCTACTTCGGCATCACGATCGCGCGCGGGCTGGGCAATTTCTACCTCGCCCTGCTGTTCGCGCCGCTGCTCACCGCGATGCTGGGCGTGCTGCTCGAGCGCACGCTGCTGGCGCGCACCTACGGGCGCGGCATGTACCCGCAGGTGCTGCTGACGCTCGGGCTGGTGTTCGCTTTCGACGAACTGGTGCGCATCATCTGGGGCGCGCCGATCCAGACCCTGGCGTTGCCGCCCGGACTCGAAGGCACCGTCGCCCTGGCGGGTGCCTCGGTGCCGGTGTATCGGGTGCTGGTCGTGGTCATCGGCGCCGTGGTCATCACCACCTTGCTGCTGGGCTTCGGTCGCACACGCCTGGGGGCGATGGTGCGCGCCGGTGTCGACGACCGCGAGATGGCCGCGGCCCTGGGCATCGACGTCACTCGTCTCTTTAGCGGCGTGTTCGCGGTGGGCTCGGCGCTGGCCGGCCTGGCGGGCGTGCTCTCGGTGCCGATCTTCAATGCCTTTCCCGGCATGGGCAGCGAGATCCTGATCTCCGCGCTGGTGGTGGTCGTGGTCGGCGGCATGGGCTCGCTGGCCGGCGCGCTGATCGCGAGCCTGCTGATCGGTGCGGCCACCGTCGTCGGCCAGATCTACGCGGCCGAGTTCTCGACCGCGGTGATCTATTTCGTGCTCGTCGTGGTGCTGCTGGTGCGGCCGCAGGGCCTGATGGGAATCGCGCGATGACCAACATCCGTCACTGGCCGACGCTGGCCGTGCTGGCAGCGGCCTTGGCCCTGCCGCACTTCACCCGCGGCACGCAGACCGAGTTCGCGACCGAGATCATGATCACCGGCATGTTCGCGCTCAGCCTGAACATCCTGATCGGACGGCTCGGGCTGATCAGCTTCGGCCATGGGCTGTTTCTCGGCGTCGGCGCCTACCTGGCCGGGTTCATGCTGCGCCACCTGTCCGAGAACCTGTTCCTGCTGCTGGCGGCGGCGCTGGTCGTCGGCATCCTGGTCTCGGCGCTGGTCGGCGCGATGGTGCTGCGGCTCGGTGGCGTGGGCTTCGTGATGATCACGATCGCGTTCTGCCAGCTGTTCTACGTGCTGATCCTGTCGACGCAGACCTGGTCGGGCGGGATCAACGGCATCCCGTCGATCCCGCGACCGAAGCTGTGGCCGGGCACCGACCTGCCGGCCTGGCTGTCGCTGGACAGCGAGTTCACGTTCTACTACGTCGCGCTGATCGGGTTGGTGCTGTTGGTGTTCGGTCTGAAGCGGCTGGACGCTTCGCCGCTGGGTTCGGTTTTTTCCGGCATCCGCCAGAACGCTGCGCGAATGCGCGCACTCGGCTATCCGGTGCGCCGCTTCCAGCTGATCGGCTTCGTGATGGCCGGCTCGATCGCGGCGGTGGCGGGTGCCTTGCAAGCCAGCCTGTTCAACCTGGTCGATCCGTCGCTGCTGTTCTGGACCACCTCGGGTGAGGTCATCCTGATGGTGATCCTGGGCGGCGTGGGCGCCCTGTATGGACCACTGGTCGGCGCGGCCCTGTTCCTTGCGCTGTTCCACTACCTGGGCACGCTGACCGACCACTGGCGGCTCGTGCTCGGCATTGTCTTCGTCGTGGTCGTGCTGTACGCCCCGAACGGTCTGGTGCCGCTGGTGATGAATGCGCTCGGGCGTTGGCGCGGCACGAAGCCGAGCACCCGCGGTGCTGCCGCGGCGCTGCCCGAGGAGGCGGCGTGACGGCCGCCGCGCTGCTCGAGACCCGCGGGCTCACGCTGGCCTATGGGCGCTTCCTGGCCCTCAATGGCGTCGACCTGAAACTCATGCCGGGCAAGCGCTACGGTGTGCTCGGGCCGAACGGCGCCGGCAAGACGACGCTGCTGAACCTGCTGACCGGAACCTTGCGCGCGACCTCGGGTTCGATCCACTTCGACGGCGTCGACATCACGGCGCTGCCCGCCGAGCGGCGCAGTCACCTCGGCATCGGCCGCAGCTTCCAGAAGACCAGCATCTTTCCGGAGTTCACGGTGGCCGAGAACGTGCGCATGGCAGTGCAGTCGCGCGAGCCGACCCGGGCCTACAACTTCTGGTCACCGCGTGGGCGCGACCACCACTTCGACGAACGCGCCGCGGCCTGCGTCGACAAGGTCGGCCTTGCGGCCAAGGCACAGGTGCCGGCGACCGACCTGTCCTATGGCGAGCTGCGCCAGCTCGAGATCGCGCTGGCGCTGGCGACCGAGCCACGCCTGTTGCTGCTCGACGAGCCCACCGCCGGCATGAGCGAGGAAGAGACGCACGATGTGGTCGACATGCTGCGCGCGAGCCTGCCAGCGTCGCTCACCCTGGTGATCATCGAGCACGACCTGAAGGTGATCGAGGGGCTGACCGATCACGTGTTCGTGTTCGAGCAGGGCGCCTTGTTCGAGCAAGGCTCACCGGCCGAGATCCGCGCCAGCGAGCGGGTGCAGAAGATCTACTTCAAGGGGCGCACGCTTGCTTGAGCTGAAAGACATCCGCGCCGCCTACGGTGCCACGCCGGTGCTGCACGGCATCAGCCTGCGCGCCGACGCATCGAACTTCCTCGGCCTCGTCGGCCGCAACGGCGTGGGCAAGACGACGACGCTGCGCAGCATCGTCGGGCTGATGCCGCTGACCGCCGGTGACGTCCTGTTCGACGGTGTGTCGCTCGTCGGTCGCGCCACGCACGACATCGCGCGCCTGGGTGTGGCCTACGTGCCCGAGAACCGCGGCGTGTTTCCGTCGCTGACGGTGATGGAGAGCCTGACGCTGGGCGCGCGCCCGCGCCGCGACGGCCCGGTCGGCTGGACCCTGGAACGCGTGCTCGAGATCTTTCCGCGCCTCGGCGAACGCCGGCGCAACCGCGGCGATGCGCTGTCGGGTGGTGAGCAGCAGATGCTGGCGATCGGCCGGGCCTTGCTGACCAACCCCCGGCTGCTGATCCTCGACGAACCGACCGAAGGCCTGGCGCCGCTGATCGTCGAGGAGATTCAGTCGGTGCTGCGCTCGCTGCGCGGCAGCGGCATGGCGCTGATCGTCGTCGACCAGAACCTCGACACGGTGTTCAACGTCGCCGACGAAGTCGCGGTGATGTCGCGCGGGGCGGTCGTGGCGCGGGGGCCGAGCGCGAAAGTGCGTGCCGATCATGAGCTGCTGAACCACTACCTCGGGGTGTGACCTCGCACGCCTCGGTCCTGATCATTCCGCCTCTCGCGCCGCACGCCGGGCGAGGCACCTACTCCCGCAAGGCAACAGGAGAAGCCCGATGAAAGATATCTCCAAGGTCATCAAGCTGCACGTCGACAACGAGCGCCAGCTGTTCAAGGTGCCGCGCACCTCGTTCGTTGACACCAACGTCTTCGAGGCCGAACGCGATGCAATTTTCAACCGCTGCTGGCTCTACCTCGGCCACGCGTCCGAACTCGCCAAACCGGGCCAGTTCGTCACGCGCACGGTGGCCGGGCGCAACGTCATCTTCAACCGCGATGCCGGCGGCACGATCAACGCCTTCATGAACACCTGCCCGCACCGCGGCGCCACGGTGTGCCGCGACCGCTCGGGCACGGCCAAGAACTTCCAGTGCTTCTATCACGGCTGGGTGTTCGGCAACGACGGCAAGCTCAAGGACCAGCCGGGCAAGGAGTCGTACTGCGAGGGCTTCAACGATGAAGGCGGCGCGAACCTCGTGACGGCACCTCGCCACGAGGAATACCGCGGCTTCCATTTCATCGCCTTCGACAAGGACATCGTCGATCTGCCCACCTACCTGGGCAACGCGCGCGAGTACATCGACCTGGTGGCCGACCAGTCCGAAGTCGGCATGGCGATCGTCGGCGGCACGCAGGAATACAGCCTGCGCGCCAACTGGAAACTGCTGGTCGAGAACAGCATCGACGGCTACCACGCCTCGACCACGCATGCCAGTTACCTCGACTACCTGAAAGGCACGGTCGGCTCACTCTCGCCGGTGCCGCTGGTGGGCCACGGGCGCGACCTGGGCAACGGCCACGCCGTGATCGAGTACACCGCGCCCTGGGGCCGCCCGGTCGGGCAGTGGATCCCGGCCTGGGGCGATCAGGGCAAGGCCGACATCGAGCAGATCATCGCCGGGCTGACGCAGCGCTTCGGCACCGAACGCGCCCAGCGCATCGCGCTGAAGAACCGCAACCTGCTCATCTTCCCGAACCTGGTCATCAACGACATCATGGCGGTCACGGTGCGCACCTTCTACCCGCTGGCGCCGAACTTCCTCCACGTCAACGCTTGGGCGCTCGCACCCACCGAAGAAAGCGACTGGTCGCGCAAGTCGCGTCTCGAGAACTTCCTCGAATTTCTCGGCCCGGGCGGCTTCGCGACGCCCGACGATGTCGAAGCGCTGCAGCAGTGCCAGACCGGCTACGAGAACGTGCGCGAGGCGGGCTGGAACGACATCTCCAAGGGCATGGGCAAGGCGCAGCCGGCAATGGACGACGAGATCCAGATGCGCGCCTTCTGGACCGAGTGGAATTCGCGCCTGACACGCGCCAACGCCGCCGCCTGAGGAGCCACCGACATGCAGACCTTCACCCGCCCCGAGATCGAAGACTTTCTTTTCCACGAAGCGGCGCTGCTCGACGACTGGCGCCTCGACGAATGGCTGGCGCTGTTCACCGACGACGCGCGCTACGAAGTGCCGTCGACCGACCTGGCCAAGGACGCCACGCCCGACCGCAACCTGTTCTACATTGCCGACGATGCGTTCCGCCTCGGCGAGCGCGTCAAACGGCTGCAGAAGAAGACCGCCTTCTCCGAGTACCCGCGCTCGAAGACGCGGCACCTCGTCAGCAACGTGCGCATCCTCGACTCGGGCGCCGACGGCTGCCGCGTCGCCACCGCCTTCGTGACCTACCGCACCAAGGGCGGTCACACCGACACCTACATCGGCAGCAGCGAGTACGCGCTGGTGCGCCAGGCATCCGGCCTGCGCATCCGCAAGAAACGCTGCGTGCTCGACCTCGATTCGCTGCGCCCGCAGGGGCGCGTGAGCATCCTTCTCTGACGGAGACGACCATGAGCATGCCCTTCCGATACCGCAAGCTGGGCTACGTTGCGCTGAACGTGACCGACCTCGACCGGTCGGCCGCGTTCTACACCGACACCGTCGGTCTCGACGCCTCCGAGCCGGTGGCGGGCGGGCCGGCGTTTCTGCGCTGCGGCAGCGACCACCACCACGTCGTGCTGTACCCGGCCCAGGCGCCGGGCCTCAAGCGGGTCGCGTTCGAGCTCGAGAGCCGCGCCGAGATGGAGCATGCGCGCAAGCACCTCGCCAGCCTCGGCCTCGCCGTGGAGGACATCGATGCCGAGGAACGCGCGGCGCTGCGCCAGGGCGACGGCCTGCGTTTCGTCGAGCCGAACTCCGGGCTGACGATGGAGTTCTACACCCGCGTGCTGCAGATGGCGCTGCCGTTCCGCCAGAGCCTGACCAAGATCGTGCGGCTCGGCCACGTGGTGCTGTCGGTCGAACGCTTCGACGAGATGGCGGCGTACCTGACGGCGAATCTCGGCTTCGCGATTTCGGACTTCGTCGAAGGCCGCTTCGCGTTCATGCGCTGCCAGCCCAACCCGCTGCACCACTCGTTCGCGATCGGGCGCTCGATCGAGGGCAACCACCTGAACCACATCAATTTCATGGTCAGCGACATCGACGACATCGGCGTCGCGATGAACCGGCTCAACAAGGCCGAGGTGCCGATCGTCTTCGGGCCGGGCCGGCACAAGCCCTCGGGCAGCATCTTCCTGTACTTCCTCGATCCCGACGGCATGACCGTCGAGTACAGCTTCGGCATGGAGGAGTTCCCCGAGAAGGGCGCGCGCGAGGCGCGCATGCTCGAAGCGCATCCGTCGGCGCTCGACACTTGGGGCAGCGTGCCCAAGCCGGCGTTCGGCAAGGTGGGCGCGATCGAACGCCGGGTGCCGGCATGAGCGGCGCCGCGCAGGCCGCGCCTTGGGCAACGCGCGCGAAGCCGCACGAAGGCCGCGTCGCGATCGTGACCGGCGCGGCGCGCGGCATCGGCCTGGAAATCGCGTTGCGCCTGGCGCGCGACGGCGCCCGGCTGGCGCTGGCCGACGCCGATACTGCCGGTCTGGCGGCCAGTGCGCAGGCCGTGCGCGCGCTCGGCGTCGAGGTCATCACCGAAGCCGGCGACCTGGCGCAGGAGTCCGTCGCCAACACGCTGATCGCCAGCACGCTGGCCGCGTTCGGCCGCATCGACATCCTCGTCAACAACGCCGGCGGCGGCGTGATCCTGCCGTTCCTCGAACACACGCCGCAAACGCTGAAGCAGACCATCGACCGCAACCTCTGGACCGTGATCTGGTGCTGCCGCGCGGCGCTGCCGACGATGAAGCAACAGCGCTACGGGCGCATCGTCATCCTCGGTGCCGATTCGGTGATGAGCGGGCTCTGGGACCACGCTGCCTACAACGCCGCCAAGGGCGGCGCGCACGGTCTGACCACCGGGCTGGCGCGCGAGTTCGCACGCGACGGCATCACGGTGAACACGGTGGCGCCGTGCGCGGTCAGCACGCCGCAGCTGGTCGAGCTGAACACCAAGGACCCGGCATTGGTGGACCGCTTCGTCAGCATCATCCCGATGGGCCGGGCCGCCGAGATGGCCGAGGTCGCATCGATGGTGAGCTACGTGGCCTCGACCGAGGCCTCGTTCGTCACCGGCCAGGTGATCAGCGTCAACGGCGGCAGCACGATGCCGTGATGGCGTCCACCGACACTGCCGGGTCGAGCGACTGGCCGCGGGTCGGCCTGTTGCTGATGTGCGGCGTGTTCGCCGCCACCCAGGTCGGCAAACTGCCACCGGCGATGATTGCACTGCGCGAGCAGTACGGTGCCAGCCTGGTCCAGCTCGGCTGGATCACTTCGATCGTCAACCTGACCGCGGCTGTGATCGGTCTGGCCGCCGGGCTGCTGGCCGACCGCATCGGGCGCCGCAACATTCTCAAGCTCGGCCTGCTGGCGCTCGGCGTCGGCGCCTTGCTGGGCGCGCTCAGTCGGGGCATCGGCATGCTGTTCGCGTCGCGCATCGTCGAGGGCCTGGGCTTCGTCTGCATCGTGGTTTCGGCGCCAGCGCTGATGCGCGAAGCCGCGGCGCCGTCCCGGCTGAAGCTGGCGCTCGGGCTGTGGAGCAGCTACATGGCGCTGGGCATGACGACGATGCTGCTGCTGGCGCCGCAGCTGATGGGCGTGCTCGGCTGGCGCGGCGGCTGGTGGGTCGGCGTGCTCGGTGCTGCCGTGCTGCTGGCGCTGACGCTGTGGGCCTTTCCCGCGGACGATCGCGTTGCCGCTGCCGAGCAGACCCCGGCCGGACTGTTGCGCGGCCTCCAGTCGGGCACACCCTGGCTGCTGGCCGGCTGCTTCACCGTCTACACCTTGCAGTGGATGACGATGATGGTGTGGCTGCCGACCTTCCTGCAGGACGAACTCGGCTTCGGGCTCGCGCGCGCTACCACCTTCGTCGCGGTCGTCATCATCGTCAACGCACCGGGCGCGTTGCTGGGCGGGTGGCTCTCCGGCCGCGGTGTCGCACCGGCGCTGCTGGTGCTGGTGTCGGGCCTCGTGATGGGGCTCGCCGGCTGCGGCGCATTCGTCGTCGCCGCCGACCCGCTGCTGCGCCTGCTGCTGTGCATTGCGTTCTCGTTCGTCGGTGGCGTGCTGCCGGCCGCGATCTACGCCTGCCTGCCGGCGGTCGCGGCGCCACGCCAGAACTTCGGCTCGGTCAACGGCCTGGCGGTGCAGGCCTCGAACCTCGGCGCCTTGCTCGGGCCACCGCTGGCGGCAGCGCTGGTCGGCGTGGGCGGTTGGCACGGCGTGGGCTGGGCCTATCTCGCGACCGCGGCGGTCTCGGCACTGCTCATCCTGCGGGCGGCGAAAGCGCCGGAGTTGCGCGCACTCGGCGAAACGAAGGCCGTCCATGGCTGATGCCCCGGTGGCCCGCAGCGCGCGTCGGGGCCCACCGCTGTCGGCGGTGCCGAGGTCCAGGCGCACGCAGGCCGTGCGCAGCGGCGAGATGAAACGCCGCATCCTCGATGCGGCCTTCGAGGTGCTGAAGGAGCGCGGCTTCGCCGGCTTCACGACACCCGAGGTCGCGCGGCGCGCGGGCGTGTCGCGTGGCGCGCAGGTGCACCACTTCCCGAGCAAGCATGACCTGGTGACGGCCGCGATGGAGCACGTGTTCGGCATCGCGCTGGCCGATGGCCTGCGGCTCGCCGAGGCCGCGAAGCGCTCGGGGCGGCCGGTCGAGGCGCTGATCAGCGACGCCCAGGCCTTCTACTTCAGCGACTACTTCTTCGTCGGCCTGGACATGCTGCTCGCCGGCGGCAAGGATCCGGCGCTGAAAGAGGCCGGCATTCGCGTCGTGCGCAACTACCGCCGCCCGGTCGAGCAGCAGTGGCTCGCCGTGATGCAGGAACTCGGACTGCCGGCCCGGATCAGCGAGGACTTGCTGCTGCTCACTGTCAGCCTGGTGCGCGGCTTCGGCATCCGCCAGCTGTGGTCGGCGGAGCCCGAGCGCGTGGCGGGTCTGCTCACGCTGTGGCAGGACATGATCGACACCTATGTCGCGGCGAAGGTGCCTGCGAAGGCCTCTGCGGCTCAGGCTGCCACGCCCCCCGGAAAGCAAACCCGAGCCTGACATGACCACCCACGACAGCATCGACATTCACACCCATGTGGTCCCGGCCGAATTCCCGCCCTACCTCGGGCAGCGGCTTGGCGTGCGTTGGCCGTCGATGGCGCCGGCGCAGGCGTGCCACCGCCATGTGATGCTCGACGCCAAGGTCTACCGCACGGTGTCGCACCAGTGCTGGGACTGCCAGGTGCGCCTGGCCGACATGGACACGATGCAGATCGGCCGGCAGGTGTTGTCGCCGATGCCCGAGCTGCTGTCGTACTGGCTCGCGGGCGACGATGCCGCGGTGCTGACGCGCTTCCTGAACGAGGCCATCGCCGGCATGGTGCAGCAGGCACCGGCACGCTTCATCGGCCTCGGCGCCGTGCCGCTGCAGGACGTCGAGCGCGCGATTGGCGAACTCGACCACGCCATTCACCAATGCGGCCTGGCCGGCGTCGAGATCGGCAGCAACATCGACGGCGTCAGCATCGGCGATGCGCGCTTCCTGCCCTTCTTCAAAGCGGCCGAGCGCTGGGGCGCGGCGATCTTCGTGCATGCGCTGCGGCCCGCCGGCATGGACCGCTTGGTCGGTCCGCCGATCCTCGAGCAGGCGCTGGCGTTCCCGGGCGAGGTGGGGCTGGCCGCGGCCTCGCTGCTGACCGGCGGCACGCTGGCGCGCTGCCCGCGGCTGCGCATCGCGTTCAGCCATGGCGGCGGCACGCTGGCGCAGTTGCTGCCGCGCCTGCAGCACGCCTGGGAGAGTTTTCCGGCGCTGCGTGAAGCCATGCCGACGGCACCGCGCGTCGGCGCGCGCGCCATGTACTACGACGACCTCGTCTACGACGCGGCCACGATCGACTACCTGCTGCAGACCTTCGGCGCCACCCAGCTGATGCTCGGCAGCGACTACCCGTTCGCGATCATGGACAAGGCGCCGGTCGGGCGCGTGCAGGCGCTGCAGCTGGACGATTCGGTCAAGCGTCAGCTCCGGCACGGCAATGCCGAACGATGGCTGGGCGCCGCTTCTGCGGTACTGGAAAACCCCGGTGCAGAATGATGACTTTTCTGTAAATATCGAGATTATGGTTAATCTATGGAGATTGTCTCGTGACCTCGGCTAGCTTGGCGATCAGGCCGCGCGACCGCGCGAAGGTCGGTATCGTGATCGGCGATCCCTGCGGCATCGGTCCCGAGGTGGTGGTCAAGGCTTGGGCGAGCGGGCAGCTGCATGCGCTTTGCCGTCCGGTGCTGATCGGCAGTGCCGCCGCAGTGCGGCAGGCGATCGACCAGGGAGGCGTCAATGCGAAGCTGCGTGTCATCGATGCACCCGAGCGCATGTCGGGGCGGGCGGGCACGATCGACATCATCGACTCGGGCGCGCTGGATCCGGCCGACATCACGCTTGGCGAAGACAACCTGGCCTGCGGCCGCGCCACCGGGGTCTGGCTCGACGAGGCCGACAATCTGGCGCGTGCGGGCCGGTTGCAGGCCACCGTGATGGGACCGATCAGCTCCGGCGCGATGCAGATGGCGGGCGTGCTCGACCGGGTCGTGCAGGTCAGGCCCGGGCACAGCTATCTGCTGCTGGTGTCGGGTGCGCTGCGGGTGGCGCACCTGACCGACCACGTCGCGCTACGCGAGGTCTCCGGGCTGATCACCGCCGACCTGATCGAGTCGGCGCTGCGCACGCTCGACGGCGTGCTCCGGCAGTGGGGAATGGCCAGCCCGCGCATTGCGGTCGCGGGCTTCAATCCGCATGCCAAGGGCGCCGAAGAAGAGCAGCACATGACGCCGGGCATCGACCGGGCGCGTGCCGCCGGGGTCGATGTCACCGGCCCCGTGAGTCCCGACACGGTGTTTCGCCACTGCATCGAGGGTCGTTTCGACATCGTGCTGGCGATGTACCACGACCAGGGCCACATCGCGATCAAGACCGCTGCCTTCGCCGGCAACGTCGCGGTCATCCTCGGCCCGCCGTACCCGCATGTGACGGTTGCGCACGGCACCGCCTACGACATCGTTGGCCGCGGCATTGCCGACCACTCGATGATCCTGAACGCCATCGTGACCGCCGGCTCGCTGGCCGCCGGGCGCGCCTTCCCGACCCTGCACTGACATGTCAGCTGCCCTTGCCGACCGAGAGGACCGCTGCGTGAGCGACTCCAAGACCATGACCTTCATCGCCCGCATCGACGACGTCGAGGCGGGCTACGCCCTTCAGGTGCCCGTCGAAGGCCGCGAACCGGTGGCACTGGTGCGCCTGGACGAAGGCTATTTCGTCATCGACGACACCTGCACCCATGGTGCGGCGTCGATGTCCGAGGGCGACATCATCGGCTGCGAGATCGAGTGCCCGTTCCACAGCGGCCGCTTCGACATCCGCACCGGCGCGGCCACCGCGTTCCCGTGCGTCAAGGCACTGATGATCTACCCGGTCAAGATCGAAGGCGACGAGGTCTACGCGGCACTGGACGCGGGTACGCGTGCCGACGAATCCACTTAATCAAGGAGCCCCCCATGGACGCTGCACCCCGAACCCTGCTCGACGACGTCGTTCACCACGAAGACGGGCTGCGCGCCGTCGATCGGCGCATCTTCGTCGACCCCGAGATGTTCGAGCTCGAGCAACGCCAGATCTGGGAAAAGGTCTGGGTCTACGTCGCGCACGAGAGCCAGCTGCCCAAGCCCAAGGACTACATCACCGGCTGGATCGGGCGCGCGCCGATCGTCATCAACCGTGACAAGACCGGCAAGCTGAATGCGTTCGTCAACATCTGCTCGCACCGCGGCGCGACGCTGTGCCGCACCTCGAAGGGCAACGCCAGCACCTTCGTGTGCTCGTTCCACGGCTGGGCTTACGACGGCCAGGGCAAGCTGCTGGCGGCCATGAACGAAGAGGGCGCCGGCTACCCCGAAAGCTTCGACAAGAGCAAGCGCGGCCTGACCCGGGTGCGGCTTGAGAACTACCGTGGCTTCCTGTTCGCAACGCTGAACAAGGACGCCGAACCGCTGACGGACTATCTGGCCGAGGCCAAGACCTTCATCGACATCGTGGTCGAGCAGTCGCCCCAGGGCATCGAGGTGCTCAAGGGCCGGTCGGTCTACACCTACGAGGGCAACTGGAAGCTGCAGGCGGAGAACGGCGTCGACGGCTACCACGTCGATTCGGTCCACGCCAACTACGTGCAGATGATCAAGAACCGCGCCAAGATCAACGCCGAGGGCAAGGCGCTGAAGGTCATGGCGGTGGGCGACTTCAACCGCTTCCGCGGCGGCTACTACGACCTGGGCAACGGTCACACGATGTTGTGGTCGAGCGTCTCCAACCCGCAGGACCGGCCGATCTATGGCCGCCGCGAGGAACTCGCGGCCAGCATGGGCAAGGAGAAGGCCGACTGGGCCGTCAACCGCTCGCGCAACCTGGGCATCTACCCGAACATGTTCCTGATGGACCAGATGGGCACGCAGATTCGCATGTTCCGCCCGCTGTCGGTCGACAAGACCGAGGTCACGATCTACTGCTTCGCGCCGGTCGGCGAACCGGCGGTCGAACGCAGCAAGCGCATCCGCCAGTACGAGGACTTCTTCAACGCCTCGGGCATGGCCACGCCCGATGACCTGACCGAGTTCAACGAGACACAGAAGGGCTGCAACCACTACAGCGTGGTGCGCTGGAGCGACATGTCGCGCGGCCAGGTGCACGAGGTTCCCGGCGCCGACGACCTCGCGGTCGGGCTCGGCATCACGCCCGGCAGCAGCGGCGCGAAGGCGTCCGACGAAGGCATCTTCATCGCCCAGCACGGGCGCTGGGCGGAGCTGATGAAGGCCGGCTCGAACGGGAGCGAACGATGAGCGACGCGGCAACGCTGCACAGCGTCACGGACTTCCTGTACCGCGAGGCGGAGTACATCGACGCGCGCCGCTGGGACGACTGGCTCGCGCTGTTCGATCCCAAGGCCGAGTACTGGATTCCGTCGTGGGACTCGGAAGACGAATACACCAGCGACCCGCAGAACGAGGTCTCGCTGATGTATTACGGCGACCGCACCGGCCTCGAAGACCGTGTTTTCCGGCTGCGCACCGGGCGCTCGGCGGCATCGACACCGCTGCCGCGCACCTGCCACATGGTGTCGAACGTGCGCGTGACACCGGGTGCCGACGGCACCTGCGCGGTCAAGGCCAACTTCGTCACTCACCTGTTCAAGCGCAACGTCTCGCAAAGCTTCTACGGGCACTACGAGTACCTGCTGGGCCGTCAGGGCGAGGACTGGTGCATCCGCAAGAAGAAGATCCTGGTACTCAACGACCTGATCGAGACCGTGCTCGACATCTACAGCGTCTGAGGCCGAGGCAGTCATGGTCACAGCCGCAGCCGGCAGCAAGAGGCGCACGCGCTCCGCAGTGCGCCAGCGATTCGAGGGCAAGACCGCCGTGGTCACCGGCGCGGCCCAGGGCATCGGCCGAGCGGTGGCGCTGGCGATGGCCGCCGAGGGCGCGCATGTCGTTCTGGTCGACCGCTCGAAGATCGTCGAGGAAGTCCGCGACGAGGTGCTGGCCTTGGGGGGCAGGGCCAGCGCGCTGCGCGCCGACGTCGAGCAGTACGCGGCCTGCAGGAAGCTGATGGCCAAGGCGGCGGGACTCGACGGGCGCATCGACGTGCTGGTCAACAACGTCGGCGGCACGATCTGGGTCCAGCCCTTCGCGCAGTATCGCGAAGAGCAGATCACGGCCGAGATCAACCGCTCGCTGTTTCCGACGCTGTGGTGCTGCCACGCGGTGCTGCCATACATGATCAAGCAAGGCGCGGGCAGCATCGTCAACGTCTCGTCCACCGCCACCCGCGGCATCCACCGAGTGCCGTATTCGGCGGCCAAGGGCGGGGTCAATGCCCTGACGGTATGCTTGGCTTGGGAGTATGCGGAGCAGGGCATTCGCGTCAACGCGGTGGCCCCGGGCGGCACCGATGTCGGGCCGCGGCGCATCCCGCGCAACACCGAAACCATGGACGAGCGGCAGCGCGGCTGGTACCAGGCGATCGTCGACCAGACCATCGATTCCACCTTCGTCAAACGCTACGGCACGCCCGACGAGCAGGCGGCGGCGATCCTGTTCCTGGCTTCCGACGAAGCCTCCTATGTCACGGGTGTGACCTTGCCGGTGGCTGGCGGCGACCTCGGCTGACCGCCCCGGACGATCACTCGGCGGTGCCCGGGGCTTCGGCGATCGGCACGGCCACTGGAGGCTTGCGCAGCAGCGCGATCAGCGGGATGCCGATCAGGCCCACCCACATCATCAGCCTGAAGTCCTCGAGGTAGGCGAGCATCGCCGCCTGCCGGCCGACTTCGGCGTTCAGCGCCAGCAGACCCGCCTCGCTCGACAGGTCGTGCGCGCCGGCTTCCACCGCCTGCCGGAGCGGCAAGCTGAAGGGGTTGATGTGCTCGGCCAGCACCGCGTGCCCGGCCTGGGTGTTCTGGGCCAGCAGCGCCACCATGGCCGAGATGCCGATGCTGGCGCCGATGTTGCGTATCAGGCTGAACAGCGCCGCGCCCTCGTTGCGAAAGCGCGGCGCCAGGGTCGAGAAGGCGACCGTCGACAGCGGCACGAACACGAAGCCCAGACCCAGGCCCTGGACGATGCCGGTGCGCGCAACGTCCCAAGCACCGATGTCGGCGTTGAACTGCGTCATCTGGTGCATCGCCAGGCTCGTCAGCGCCATGCCGGTCAGCAACTGCCAGCGCAGGTCGAGCACGCCCGACAGGCGCCCGACGATAAGCATCGCAACCATCGTGCCGACGCCGCGCGGCACCAGCAGATTGCCGACGTCGATCACCGGGTAGCCCAGCAGGTTGTGCAGGAACGGCGGCAACAGCGCCATGGTGCCGAACAGGATGGCGCCCATGAAGAAGATCAGCAGCAGGCCGACGCTGAAATTGCGGTCCGCGAACAAGCCCGGCTCGATGAACGGGTGCGCGTGGGTGAACATGTGGGCCAGGAAGAGGTAAAAGGCCAAGCCGGCGAGCACGGCTTCGGCGACGATCTCCGGGCTCGCGAACCAGCCCAGCGATTCGCCGCGGTCCAGCATCATCTGGAACGCGCCGATGGCCAGCGCGAGCAGCCCGAAGCCCAGCCCGTCGAAGCGGCGCGAACGGTCCAGTGGCGTCTCCGGCACAAAGCTTGCCAGGCCGAGCCAGGTCAGGATGCCGACCGGCAAGTTGATGTAGAACACCCAGCGCCAGCTCAGGTGCTCGGTCAGCCAGCCGCCGAGCGACGGGCCCAGGATCGGGCCGACCATCACGCCGACGCCCCACAAGGCCATGGCCGACGCGTGGCGCTCGCGCGGATGGCTGTCGAGCAGCACGGCCTGCGACAGCGGCACCAGGCAGGCGCCGAACACGCCCTGCAGCAGCCGAAAGCCCACGAGCTGGTTCAGGTTCTGGGCCGCGCCGCACAGCATCGACGCGATCGTGAAGCCGACCACCGACCACATGAAGACGCGCTTGCGCCCGAGGCGTCCCGACAGGAAGCCGGTCAGCGGCATGCAGATCGCCGCCGCCACGATGTAGGAGGTGAGCACCCAGGCGATCTGGTCCTGGGTCGCCCCCATCGCGCTTTGCATTTGCGGCAGTGCCACGTTGGCGATGGTGGTGTCGACGGCCTGCATGATGGTGGCCAGCATCACCGAGACGGTGACCAGCACCGGGTGGGTGACCCGGGGGCTGGCGGCAGCCGCGCTCACGACCACGTCACCAGCCGGCTGGCATCGACAGGCCGAAGAGCTCGCGCCGCTGGCCGGTGGCGATCGTGGCGGTCGCACTGAGGCCCGCGCGCAGCGGCGGCTGGCCGGCCGCAGCATCGAGCCGGATGCGAACCGGCACCCGCTGCACGACCTTGACCCAGTTGCCGGTGGCGTTCTGGGCCGGGATCAGCGCGAACTCGGCCCCGGTGGCCGGGCTCAGGCTGTCGACCGTGCCGAGCCAGGTCACGCCCGGGTAGCTGTCGACGCGCACGCGCGCCGCCTGCCCGGAACGAATGTGCGTCAGATCGGTCTCGGTGAAGTTGGCTTCGACCCAGGGCGTGGTGCTGACCACCAGGGCCATCGCGACACTGCCGACGCTGACGAACTGACCGAGCCGGGGCGGTTTGCTGGCAATGCCCGGCAACGCGGCACGGATCTCGGTGCGCGCGAGATCGAGCCGCGCACGCTCGAGTTCGGCGTGCGCGGCGCGGATGCTCGGATGCCGATCGGCAGGCGCGTTGGCGCTGCCGCCCAAGGTCACGGCGATGCGCTGCAGTTCCTGTTCGAGGACGCTGATCTGCTGCCCGGCCAGCGCGCTGGCCTGACGCGCGTCGTCGAAGCGAGACGCAGAGACAAAGCCACGCGCCACCAGCTCGGCCTGGCGTTGCTGCTCCTGCTGCGCGAACGACAAGCGGGTCCGGGCGACGACGATCTCCGCCTGCTTCTGGCGGTGGCCCGCGCCCAGCGCCGCCAGGTCGACGCGCGCCTGAGCCAGCCGCGCTTCGGCCTCGGCCACCGCCACGCGGAACGGCGTCGGGGCCAGCCTGAACAGGACCTGGCCCGGCACGACCGCTTCGTTCTCGCGCACCAGCACCTCGGCGACGATGCCCGCGACCTCGGCGCTGACGGCGACCTTGTCGGCCTTGACATAGGCGTTGTCGGTCTCGACATCGCGCCCGCCACGCAGGTAGAAGGCCAGCAGCAGCGCGACGCCGAACAGCGGGATCAACACCATCAGGATCACCCGCCGCCGCGGCCGCCTCGTGCGGGCGGGCGGCTTGCCGGGGGCGGCCTCCGGTGCGATCGGCTCGTCGCTCCCAGCGGGCGAAGGCGGTGTGTCGGGCGTGCCCGATGCACCCGGCGAAACCCCTGGATTCGGGGAACTCACGATCGGGGCCAGAGCACCCGCCAGATGCCCTGCGCCGTCGCGCAGACCTTGCCGTCTTCGCTGATGAACTGGCCCTCCGCGAACGCGGTGCCGCGCCCGAGGCGCACAACCCGCCCGCGTGCCTCGAAGCTGTCGCCGCGGGCCACGTCGAGATAAGTCATCGTCAGCGTGATCGTGAAGGTTCGCAGCTCGCGCACGTCGACCGATCGGGCGTCCGGCAGCTCGAACAGCCCCGAGATGATCGAGTAGCCCAGCGCACCGTCGCACATGTAGGCGATGACGCCACCGTTGAGCACCTTGGCCGCGTCGCCGCCCGCGCCGCCGCCGCGCTGAGTCGGGCCGGCCTGAGGCAGGCGGATCGTGACCTCGCCCGCGCCGCGCTCTTCGACGAGCAGGCCTTGCGCGCGCATGAACGCGTCCTCGTTCCAGCCACGCTTGATGGTGGCGATGACGTTGCGGTTGTCGGCTTGGTCCATGGGCGGTCCGGTGGTGGAGGGGTGGCACGAGCTTTCGAAGCTGCCAAACTAACACTTGTTATGTTATCCTGAACACGTTCTCACCGAAACCGAAGGAGCCCTCGAACATGTCCGATCAGCCGCCGGTTCGCCTGGACGTCGACGCCGATGGCATCGCCACGCTGACCCTCAACCGCCCCGACCAGCTCAATGCCTTCGACCTGAAGATGATCGAAGCCTGGCGCGCGGCGCTCGAGTCTGCCGAGGCTGACGAACGGGTCAAGGTCATCGTCGTCACCGGTGCCGGCCGCGCGTTCTGCGCCGGCGGCGACTTCGAGGAGATGGCCAAGTTCAGCGAGATGGACAGCCTGGAGCGCAAGAACTTCCTGTTCCGCAACGTGCACCGCATTCCGCTGGCGCTCGAGCGCATGGACAAGCCGGTCATCGCCGCGATCAACGGCGCGGCGCGCGGCGCCGGCCTCGACATGGCGCTCATGTGCGACATCCGCCTGATGGCGCAGTCGGCCACGCTGGCCGAAACCTACATCAACATCGGCCTGATGGCCGGCGACGCCGGCTCGTGGTTTCTGCCGCGCCTGATCGGGAGCGCCCGCGCACTCGAGCTGTTCTGGACCGGCCGCGTCGTCGGCGCCGAAGAGGCCGAGCGCATCGGCATGGTCAACCGCAGCGTGCCCGATGCCGAACTCATGAGCGCCACCTACGAGCTGGCGCGCACGATCGCGTCCAAGCCGCAGCAGGCGATTCGTTTCTTCCGGCGCGCGGTCTACCAGAGCCAGACGATGGCGCTCGCCACCCACCTTGACATGGTGTCGTCGCACATGGCCGTGCTCGAAGACACGCCCGAGCACCGCGCCGGCATCGCCGCGTTCCGCACCCGGGCGCGCGGCGCCAAGTAGCCCGTCGGGCCTCGAGATGGCAGGCGTACTCGACGGGATCACGGTCGTCGACCTGTCGCGCCTGATCGCCGGGCCGTATGCGGCGATGGCGCTGGCCGATCTGGGCGCGCGCGTCATCAAGGTCGAGGCGCTGGCGGGTGAAGACGGGCGCCACCTGGGGCCGCCGTTCTACGGCGATTCGAGCGTCACCTACATGTCCTGCAATCGCGGCAAGGAATCGCTCGCGCTCGATGTGCGCAAGCCCGCCGGCCGTGCCATTCTCGACCGCCTGATCGCACGTTCGCAGGTGGTCGTGCACAACTTCCGCCCCGACTTCGCCGAGAAGTACGCGTTGACCTACGACGCGGTCCGGGCGACCCATCCCGAGATCGTCTACGCCGCCGTCACGGCCTTCGGCGAGCGCGGCGCATACCGCCTGCGCCCTGCGGTCGACAGCGTGGTGCAGGGCATGGCGGGCGGCTTCTACGCCAGCGGCGACGAGGGCGACGATCCGATCCGCATGGGCCTGCCGCTCGTCGATGTTGCCTGCGGCATGTGCGGCGCCTTCGGCATCCTCGCGGCGGTGATGCACTGGCGCCAGACCGGCCGCGGCCAGGCGGTCGAGACCGCGCTGATCGACACGATGTTCAACCTGATGGCCGCCAAGGTAGGCGAGCATGCGGTCGAGCACCGCGAGCCGGCGCGCGCCATCAACCTGCCGATCGCCGCGCCGAGCCGGCACTTCCGTGCCGGTGACGGCCGCTGGTTCAGCGTTTCGGTGATCAGCGACGGTGCCTTTCGGCGTTTCTGCGAGGCGATCGACCGGCCGGCCTGGGTCGACGATCCGCGCTATGCGACCAACGCCGACCGCGTCGCGCGCCGGCCCGAGATGGCGGTGGAACTGCAAACGATCTTCGCCACCCGTCCGGCTGCTCACTGGGTCGATGTCTTCGCGGCCGCCGACATTCCCAGCGGCCCGGTGAACACCGTGTCCGAGGCCATGGCCGATCCGATCCTCGCGGGGCGCTTCGTGACGCACGCGGCGCTGCCAGGCCTGCCGCTGATCCCGTTTCCGTCGCGTCTGAGTGAGGGCATGCTGAGCCCCGATGCGATGGCGCCGCCGCCGCGCGCCGGCGAGCACAGCGAGGCACTGCTGCGCGAACTCGGCTGCGACGCCGCCGAGGTGGCGCGGCTGGTGAGCGAGCGCGTCGTGCGCCTGGCCGACCCCCATCCAACCAGGACCTGTTCATGAGCCACGCCGAAGTTGCCGAGGTGATCTGGCGTCCGTCGCCGCAGCGCGTCTCACGCGCGCGCGTCACGCATTTCACCGAATGGCTGCGCGCCCACAAGGGCCTGCACTTCGCCGATTACGCCGCGCTGTGGCAATGGTCGGTCGATGAGGTCGAGGCGTTCTGGTCGGCACTGGTCGAGTATTTCGAATTGCCACTGGAAGGCCAACGCACGCCGGTGCTGGCCGAGGGTTCGATGCCGGGGGCGCGCTGGTTCCCGAACACCCGCACCAACTACGTCAGCCAGATCTTCAGGCATGCCACCGTGCAGCGGCCGGCGATCATCTTCCGCAACGAGGCCGGGCAGCGCGACGAAGTCTCATGGGCCCGGCTCGAGCGCGATGTGGCCGCGCTCGCCCAGTGGCTGCGCGAGCAGGGCGTGACGAGCGGCGACCGCGTCGTCGCCTACCTGCCGAACATTCCGCAGACGGTGGTGGCGTTCCTCGCGGTGGCCAGTGTCGGCGCGATCTGGTCGCTGTGTTCGCCCGAGATGGGCGTGGCCGCGGTGCTCGACCGTTTCCGTCAGATCGAACCCAAGGTGATGATCGCCACCGACGGCTACCGCTGGAGCGGCAAGGCCTACGACCGCCGCGAGTTGCTCGGGCAGATGCTGCAGGAACTGCCGAGCGTCGAGCGTCTGGTGCTGGTGCCGTATCTCGATCCCGACGCGGTGGCAACGGCTTGGCCGCAGGGCGTGGCTTGGCGCGATGCGCTGCTGCGCGACGCCGCGCTGCAGATCGATCTGCAAGCCTTCGACCACCCGCTGTGGGTCGTCTACTCGTCCGGCACCACCGGGCTGCCGAAGCCGATCGTGCATGGCCATGGCGGCATCCTGATCGAGCACGTGAAGACGATGGCGCTGCACAACGATGTCGCCGCCACCGACCGCTTTCATTGGTACACGACCACCGGCTGGGTGATGTGGAATTTGAACGTCGCGGCGCTGCTGGTGGGGGCGACCATGTGCGTCTACGACGGCAACCCGGCTTGGCCCGACTACTCGACGCTGTGGCGCTTCTGCGGCGAGATGAACCTTGACTTCTTCGGCGCCGGCGCCGCGTTCTTCACGATGTGCGAGAAGCACGGCGTCGAGCCGCGCAAGGTCGCAGCGCTCGGCCGGCTGCGCACGGTCGGCTCGACCGGTTCGCCGCTGTCGCCCGAGAGCTACCGCTGGATATACGACAAGGTACGCAGCGACATCTGGCTCACGCCGATGTCGGGCGGCACCGACTTTGCCGGCGCCTTCGTCGGCGGCGTGCCGACCGTGCCGGTGGTGGTCGGCGAAATGCAGGTGCGCTGCCTGGGCGCGAACGTGCAGGCCTGGGACGACGCCGGCCACTCCTTGGTCGACGAGGTCGGCGAGCTCGTCTGCACTGCGCCGATCCCGTCGATGCCGCTGTACCTGTGGAACGACCCCGGCGGCACGCGCCTGCGCGAGAGCTACTTCGACACCTACCCCGGCGTCTGGCGCCACGGCGACTGGCTGCGCGTCACGCCGCGCGGCGGCGCGATCATCTACGGCCGCAGCGACGCCACGATCAACCGCCACGGCGTACGCATGGGCACGAGCGAGCTCTACAGCGTGGTCGAGGCGTTGCCGGAGGTGATGGACAGCCTGGTGGTCGACCTCGAGTTTCTCGGCCGCGAAAGCTGGATGCCGCTGTTCGTCGTGCTGCGCCCCGGGCATGCGCTCGATGCCGAGTTGACCGAGCGCATCAAGGCCGCGATCCGCAGCGCGCTGTCGGCGCGCCACGTGCCGAACGACGTGATCGCGGTGGCCGAGGTGCCGCGCACGCTGACCGGCAAGAAGCTTGAAGTTCCGGTGAAGAAGCTGCTGCTCGGCCAGCCGATCGAGAAGGTCGCGAACCGCGGCGCGATGGCCAACCCGGCCAGTCTCGACTGGTTCGTCGAACTGGCGCGCCAGCGCGGCGCGAACACCGCCCACACCTGAAGGAGATCGCGTGACGAACACCGTCGTTTCGAGGGTCGTGGCCTGCGCCATGCTCGTGTGGGCCGCCAGCGCCGGGCCGGCGGCACAGGCGCAGACGGAGTATCCGACCAAGCCGGTTCACATCATCGTGCCCTCCACACCGGCGGGCGTGCTCGACAACGTGGCGCGCACGCTGGCACTGCGGCTGGCCGAGCAGCTCGGGCAGCCGATCGTGATCGACAACAAGGGCGGCGCTGGCGGCAACATCGGCGCCGAAGCCGCGGCGCGGTCGGCGCCTGACGGCTACACGCTGTTCATCGGCTTCAACGCCACGCACGGCGCGAACCCCGCGCTGTTCGGCAAGCTGAGCTACGACCCGATCAAGGACTTCGCGCCGATCAGCCTGCTCGCGGCGGTGCCGAACATCATCTCGGTCCATCCCTCGGTGCCGGTCAACACGCTGACCGAACTGGTCGCCATGGCCAAGGCCAAGCCGGGCCAGCTGAGCTATGCCTCGTCGGGCAACGGCACGTCCACGCACCTCGCGGCCGAGATGTTCAAAGGGGTGGCCGGGGTCGACATCGCGCACATTCCGTACAAGGGCAGCGCCCCGGCGGTGGCCGACGTGATCGCCGGCCAGGTGCCGGTGATCGTCGACAGCGTGGCTTCGTCGACGGCGCAGATCAAGGCCGGCAAGCTCAAGGCGCTGGCGACCACGGGCCCCAGGCGCTTGTCCGTGCTGCCCGATCTGCCCACGGTGGCGGAGTCGGGCTACCCGGGCTACCAGTCCACCGCCTGGCTTGGCCTGCTCGCGCCGGCCGGCACGCCCAAGGCCATCATCGATCAACTCAACGCGCAGGTCCTGAAGGTCATGGCGCTGCCCGAGACGCGCGAGCGCATGGCTGCGTTCGGCGCCGAGATCACGACGTCCACACCCGAGCAGTTCGCGGCGCACATCCGCTCCGAGATCGCCAATCTCGGCAAGGTGGTGCGCGATGCCAGCATCAAGCTGAACTGAACCCGGTTCGGGTGCAGACCAGCGCCCGCCCCGCCCTTTCCTCAACCCAAGCACTGGAGCAACACCATGTCCGATAAAGAGATCTACTACGACGTCAAGGACTACGTCGGCACCATCACCATCAACCGGCCGAAGACGCTGAATGCGTTCACCGGCGACAACATCGTCGAGATGCAGCGCTTGCTCGACTTGGCCGCCGCCGACACGAAGGTCGGCGTCATCGTGCTGACCGGAACCGGCGACCGTGCCTTCTGCGTCGGCGGCGACGTCAACTGGGAGAAGGGCAGCGGCGGCAAGAGCGGCCTGGAAGACCTGAACTTCACGTTCAACCGTCAGATCGTCGAGTGCCCCAAGCCGGTGATCGCGCGCGTCAGCGGCTACGCCATCGGGGCCGGCCATCACATCGCCTATTTCTGCGACTTCACGATCGCGGCCGACCATTCCATCTTCGGCCAGAACGGTCCGCGGGTCGGCTCGCCGGCTGGCGGCTACATCGTTTCGCACTCGGCCAATGTGCTGGGCCACAAGCGCGCGCGCGAGCTGTGGATGCTGTGCCGGCGCTACAACGCGCAGCAGGCACTGGACTGGGGTCTGGCGAATTCGGTCGTGCCGAAGGAAAAGCTCGACGAGGAAGTGCGCAAGTACGCCGACGAACTGTTGTCGCTGAGCCCGACCTGCCTGCGCATCGTCAAGCGCTCGTTCTATCACCACATGCAGCCCATCATGGGCCGCGACATGAGCGACCTGATCAAGGAGGTGGCGCCGAATTACTTCAAGACCGAGGAACAGCAGGAAGGCGCCAACGCATTCCTCGAGAAGCGCAAGCCGGATTTCAGCCGTTTCCGCTGAGTCGAGCGCGACCGGACGGTGCGCCGTCCGGATCGCTTTCTTGTCGAGCCTGTCCAGCGGCGGCGAAGACTCCGGCTACGCCGGCGCGACGGGAGGCTTGTCGGTGCGCGCGCCGGCCTCGTGGAAGGTGATGTACACGGCGTTCACGAAGATGACCGTGCCGCCGATCCAGCTCCAGATGTCGGGAACCTCGTCGAACACCAGAAAGCCGATCAACGAAGCCCACACCAGCCGCGTGAAGTCCAGCGGCATCAGCGCCGTGGCTTCGGCGTACTTGAACGACTTGGTGTAGGCGAACTGCCCCACGGTGGCGATGGAGGCCATGAACACCAGCACCGGCAGCAGTTGCCAGCTGGGCCACTTCCATACCCACACGGCGAGCAGGAAGGTGAGCGGCGTCACGATCAGCGACATGTAGGTCACCTGCGTCGTGCTCGACTCGGTGGTCGACATCATCTTGATGACGATGATCGACACCGCCCAGGCGACCGCGCCGCAGATCGCCAACACAGGCCCCAGCGAGAGCGGCACAACACCCGGGCGCACGATCAGCAGCATGCCGACGATGCCGCCCGCGACGGCGAACCAGCGTCGGGCGCTGGAGCGCTCGCGCAGCACCAGGATGGCGACCACCGACGCGAACACCGGCGAGACGAAGCTCAGCGCGGTGACCATCGAGATCGGCGACATCGTCAGCGCCGAGAACAGCCCGAGCATCGAGATCATCAGCATCACGCAGCGGATCAGGTGCAGGTGCAGCCGCTGCGTGCGCAGCACGGCGAAGCGGCTGCCCAGCAGGCCGGGGAGCATGAAGAACAGGGCGATGAAGTAGCGGAAGAACGTGATCTCGAAGACGTGCAGCTCGCGCGAGGCATAGCGCACCGAGGTGTGCAGCAGCGTGAACGACAGCGCTGCGATCAGGCCCAGCAGCAGGCCCCGGACGCGGCGCGGAATGCGCTCGACAAACGCAGTGACGGCGTGCATGCGGCGGCTAGGGCGAGCGCACGCTGTGCGCTGCGTTCGTCATGGCACATCGACCGTGTCGACACCCGTGTCGCCTTCGAGCGGCCGCACCGGATGGGGCGGGTGCAGCGGCGCGCCACCGACCGGCACGACGCGGGCCAGAAAATCGATCACGGCGTTGGCGAAGATGTCGTTGCGGTCGCCGGCCACCATGTGGCCGGCGCCGGTGACGTTGACGTATTCCGCCGTCGGGCACAACGCCAGGAACTCCTGTGCGCCGGCCTCGCTCAGCACATCAGACAGGCCGCCGCGCACCAGCAGCGTGGGCAGATGCAGGTTCACCGAGCAGGCTGCCAATCGCCGGGAGCGCTGCTCGAGATCGAACGGGGCGGCGCGGTAGCGCGGGTCCCAGTGCCAGTGGTAGCGGCCGTCGGCGCCCAGGCGCACGTTCTTGCCCAGGCCGTCGAGCTTGGGCGGGCGCCTGCGGTGCGGCTGGTAGGTACCGATCGCTTGCGCCACTTCTTCCAGCGAGGCGAAGCCCTCGGGCTTGAGGCGCATGAAGGCCTGGATGTGGTCGACGCCTGCGGGTTCGACGCGCGGCGCGATGTCCACCAGCACCAGCGCGGTGGCGTCGACATGCGACTCGCCCACCGCCACCAGGCTGGTGCCGCCGCCCATCGACGCACCCACCAGCACCGGCCGGCGCTGACCCAGCGCGCCGAGCACGCACTGCAGGTCGCGCACCATCGCGTCCTGCCCGTAAAGGCCGTCGGGCGCCCAGTCGCTGTCGCCATGGCCGCGGGCATCGAAGGCCACGGCGCGGTAGCCGGCTGCGCCGAGCGTTTCGCCGGTGCCCTTCCAGGCGTGGCGGGTCTGGCCACCGCCATGCTGCAGCAGCACCAGCGGTCCGTCGACGGGGCCCCAGGCATCGCCGGCGATGTGCACGCCGCCATGGCCGGGCCAGCGGTGCATGGGCTCCGGCGTGCCCGGCAGTCGAGTGAGGGCGGCTTGGGAGGTCATGAACTCGGATCTCCTTGGTTGTCGTTGGCCGGCACGCTGTCGGCAGCTAGCCGCGCAGCGCCGACAGGCCCAGTTCGCCCTGCGCCAGCAGCAGCGCCTGGATCTGGTTGCTGCCCTCGGCGATGGCGAGGTGGCGCACGTCGCGGTAGTGGCGCTCGAGCGGAAAGTCGCTGGTGTAGCCGGCGCCGCCCAGCACCTGCATCGCATCCTCGCACACGCGCAGCACGGTGTCGCTGTTGTGGCGCTTGGCCATCGAGCACCAGCGCTGCGCGTCGTCACTCTTTCTGTCGAGCGCATCGGCAGCGCGCCCGGCCAGCAGGCGCGAGCTTTCCACCCGCGTCATCATGTCGGCCACCATCTGCTGCACCAGCTGGAACTGGCCGATCGGCCGGCCGAACTGCTGGCGCTGGCCGGCGTAGCGGCAGGCTTCGCGGTACGCGGCCTCGGCCACGCCGGCGCAGACATAGGCGACGAAGCAGCGGCCGAGGTTGAGGTAGTGCTTGGCGATCGCGAAGGCCTGGCCTTCGGCGCCGATCAGGTTGGCGGCCGGCAGCAGCACGTCGTCGAACAGCAGCTCGCCCAGCGGGCAGCAGTGCATGCCCATGGCGTGCACCTCGCGCGCCGAGAAGCCGGCCATGCCGCGTTCGACGATGAAGGCCGACACGGCGCGGTCGTTGCCGGTGCCGGTGCCGGTGCGCGCGAACACCACGCCCAGATCGGCGTGCACGCCGTTGGAGATGTACAGCTTGCGCCCGCGCAGGCGCCAGCCGCCGCTGGCGGGGTCGCGTTCGGCGCGGGTCTCGACGCCGCTGGCGTCGGAGCCGACGTTGGGTTCGGTCAGGCCGAAGAAGGCCAGCGTCTCGCCGTGCATCAGCGCCGGCAGGAAGCGCTCGCGCTGCTCGGCGCTGCCGCGCTCGGCGATGATCGACAGCACCAGGTTCGAGGTGCTGATCATGCTGCGCAGCGAGGCCCAGGTGCCGGCCAGCTGGGCCAGCAGCGTGCCGTAGGTGACGTGGTCCAGCCCCTGGCCGCCGAGTGCCTCTGGCAGCAGGCCGCCGAGCAGGCCGTAGCCGCTCATCGCGCGCACCATCTCACGCGGCGGCAGGCGGCGTTCGCGTTCATGGGCGCCGACGATGGGCGCGACTTCGCGCGCCAGGTAGTCGGCGAAGGCGTCGCTCGCGGCACGCTGCCAGTCGGCGAGTTCGAAGTCCATGGGCGTCAGTTCACGGTTCGGGTGGCGTCCGCCAGGGCGTCCGCCGGCAGGCCCAGCTCGGCCAGGATGGCTTGCGTGTGCTCGCCGATCACCGGCGCCTGGGCGCTGGACGCGGGCAGGTCGCGCAGCGGCACCGGGAAGCGCAGGCGCGGCTGGCCGTCGCCCTCGCTCACCATGCCGCGGGCCTGGAAGTGCGGGTCGGCCAGCACGTCGTCGAGGCTGTTGACGGGCGCACAGGGGATGTCCTGGGCATCGAACAGCGCGGCCCAATGCGCGAGCGGCTGCGCGCGCAGGCACTCGGCGATGGCCGCGTCGATGCGCGCGCGGTGCGCCACGCGGTCGTGGTGGCGCGCGAGCGCCGGCCCCTGCAGGTCGGTCAGCCCGAGCGCAGCGACCAGGCGGGCGAAGAACGGGTCTTCGATGGCCGCGATGCTTATGTAGCGGCCGTCGGCAGTGGGGTACACGCCATAGGCCGGCTGGCGTGGCAGACCCGCGCTGGCCGCCGTGCCGCGCGCCTTTGCCGCCAACCACGAGCCGAGCCGCGGCGTGGTCCAGTGCAGTGCGGCGTCGGCGATGGCGACGTCCAGGAACTGGCCGCGGCCGTCGCGCTCGCGCTGCGCCAGCGCGGCCAGGATGGACACCACCGCGAACATGCTGCCGGCGATGTCGGCCACCGGGATGTTGACGTCGTGGGTGGGGGCGCCGCCGCGCTGCGTGAGGCCCACGACGCCGGCGGCGCTGAGGTAGTTCAGGTCGTGTCCGGGCCGCAGCGCCTGCGGCCCGCTGGCGCCGTAGCCCGAGACCGAGGCGTAGATCAGGCGCGGGTTGAGGGCGCTCAGGCTGTCGTAGTCGACGCCGAGCCGGCGCGTCACGCCGGGGCGAAAGCCTTCGACGAGCACGTCGCTGCGCTCGGCCAGGCTGCGCAGCACGGCACGGCCGGCTTCGGTCTTGAGGTCGATGCAGATGCTGCGCTTGCCGCGGTTCAGCGCCTCCACCATGTCGGGCACGATGGCGCGTGCGTTGTCGCCGCCGGGTCGTTCGACCTTGACCACCTCGGCCCCCAGGTCGGCCAGCAGCGACGTGGCATAGGGGCCGGGCAGCAGCTCGGACAGGTCGAGCACGCGCAGGCCGCCCAGCGGCGGGCTGCCACCCGTTGTGCCTGCGTTCATGCCTTGCCCGGCTTCAGCGCCTGCGCGCGCTGCGGGATCGGGTTGTCGTGGCCGGCGAGCTCGGCGCTGTCGTCCTGCGCCAGCACCAGGTCCCACAGCTTCTGGCCCAGCGGTGCGCGCTTCTCGTCGAGCAAGTGCGCCACCAGCCCGGCCGAGCGGCCGATCAGCGCGAAGCCGCGCGCCCAGAGCGGGTCCAGCCCCATGTCGGCGACGCAGGCGCCCACGGCGCCGGCGGCGTTCAGCGGCAAGAGCTTGCCGTACTCGGCCTGCGCGGCACGCTCGATGGCCGAGGCCAGTTGCCAGTGGCGGCCTTCGAAGCCGCATTCGCCGGCCACGCGGCGCAGCGCCGGCACGCGCGGGTCGCCCTTGATGTGGATGGGATGGCCGATGCCGGGAACGATGCGCTTGCCGGCGCGGTACGCGCGCACCAGGGCCGCTGCGCAGGCGTCGAACGCGGCCCCGTCGGCGTCGGGCGCCAGGCCGGCCACCGCGTCCTTCAGCATCTGGGCGCTGAGCTGCATGGTGCCCAGGAAGTGGTTGCCCGCGCCCAGCAGGCCGGCCGCCACCGCGCCCTGGATCGACTCGGGTGCGCCGAGGATCGTCAGCCGTGCCGCGATGGCGCTGGGCGTCAGGCCGTGGTCGGTGACGGCCACCATCAGCGCGTTGGCCATGCGCTTCATCGGCGCGCTGGGCGTCTGGCCGGTGGCGGCCAGGAAGATCATGTCGATGAAGTCGAGCTGGCCGAGGATCTCGGTGGCGATGTTGCGGTCGCGCACGAAGATCTCGTCGCGCGTGGTGTAGCCGATGGGGGTCTTGATGGTCATGCTGCTTCTCGTTTCAGGTTCTCAGGCCGGGCGGCGCTTCACCAGCAGCTTCCAGACGCCTTCGACGACGACCTCGCCGCGCTGGTTGATGACCTGGCGCCTGAAGGCCACGACACCGCGGTCGGGTTTGGAGGTCTCGTTCTTCTCGGCCACTTCGACGCGCACGCGCAAGGTGTCGCCGATGAAGGTGGGCTTGGGGAAGCGACACTGGATGTCGAGCAGGCCCATCAGGCTGGGCTCGAGGTGCTGGTTGAGCTGCATGCGCGTCACCAGCCCCGACATCACCGCCAGCACCAGCAGGCCGTGCGCGATGCGCTGGCCGTAGGGCGTGTCCTTGGCGTACTCGGCGTCGACGTGCAGGCGGTTGTAGTCGGCCGACAGGCCGGCGAAGTTGACGACGTCGGCTTCGGTGACGGTGCGTGTTGGGCTGTCGAAGCTGTCGCCGATGCCGAGGTCTTCGAAGTAGCAGGGCTCGGCGCGCAGGGCGGACAGGTTCATGAGATCTCCTTCGTGTCGGGGGTCGGCAAGGCCAGCACCTGCTCGACGAGCTGGGTCTTGAGCACGCGGCCGGTCAGGTTCTTGGGCACCTCGGCCATGAAGACCACGCGCCGGGGCTTCTTGTAGGCGGCCAGGTGCGCGGCGGCGAACGCGGTGATGTCGTCGGCCGTCGGCTGCTGGCCGGCACGCGGCACGATGACGGCGCAGATCAGCTCGGTCCAGCGGTCGTCGGGCAGGCCCACGCAATGCGCCTCGGCAACGCCCGGGTGCTGCTGCAGCGCTTCTTCGATCTCGGAGGCGTAGATGTTGATGCCGCCGCTCTTGATGATGTCGCGCTTGCGGCCGACGAAGTGCAGCAGGCCGTTGGCATCCAGCCGCCCGAGGTCGCCGACGGTGAGGAAGTCGCCGCGCCGTGTGCTGGCGGTCAGTTCGGGGTCCTCGAAGTATTCGTCGTACTGCGACTCGCTGCGGCAGCAGATCTCGCCCACCTCGCCGGGCGCCACCTCGTCGCCGTCGTCGCCGAGCAGCTTCAGCTCGACGCCGAAGAAGGGCCGGCCGACGCAGTTGCCATCGAGGTGGTCGCGGACCTCGGCGCCCTTCAGGTTGGCGTAGGGGCCGACCTCGCTGGAGGCAGCGTAGATGTTGAGGACGCCGTCGCCGAAACGCGCGAGCAGCGCACGCTTGAGCGTGCCCGACAGCGCCCCGGCGCCGGACTGGATGACGCGCAGGCTGGACAGGTCGGCGCTGTGGAAGCGCGGGTGTTCGACCATGGCCTGCAGCATCGCCGGCAGCAGCATCGTCGAGTCGATGCGTTCTTGTTCGATCGCGTCGATCACCGCACCGGCGTCGAAGTGTTCGTGCAGCCGGATGCTGGCACCCAGGTACAGCGGCAGCAGGGTGTAGACGCAGCCGGCGCCCAGGCAGATCGGCAGCACGCACAGCGTGCGGTCGTCCATGGCGAAGCCCTGTTCGATGGCGCGTTCCTCGAAGCCGAAGCGTGAACGCAGCGCGCCCTTCGGCCGGCCGGTCGTGCCCGAGGTGTGCAGCATCACGGTGCTGCCGGCGCGGCCCTCGGGCACCGCACCGGTGGCGCCGGCCTGCAGCGCCTGCCAGCACAGTGCGTCGGCCGGCGCGTGGCGTTCGGCATCGGCAAACCAGATCCAGCGCCGTGCCGGATCGCCCAACGCCTGGGCCCGCTCGGCGAAGCCCGAACCCAGCAGCACGAAGCGCGCGTGCGCTGCAGCGATGCCGTGGCGCAGGTCGTCGTCGGCCAGGCGGTAGTTCAGCGGTGCCGGGATTGCGCCGATGCCGGTGAGCGCGAAGTAGGCCACCAGCATGTCGGCGTGGTTGGTCGACAGCATCGGCACCTTCTCGCCCGGCGCCAGGCCCAGGGCGGCCAGCGCGCACATTGCGCGTTCGGTGCAGGCCAGCAGTTCGGCGTAGCTGAGCGCGCTGTCGCGGAAGCGGATCGCGACGCGCTGCGGGTGGCGCCGCGCGTTCAGGCGCAGCGCGTGGAGCAGGGTCATGCCCATGTGCGGCGATGCGTCATGTCTTCACAGCTTCAGCTCATTGGAACGCCGAGATGCCCAGCACCTCGCGGCCGATGATGAGGGTCTGGATCTCGGTCGTGCCCTCGGGGATCATGCCGCCGCGCGTGTCGCGGAAGATGCGCTCGATCGGCAGCTCTTCGCTGTAGCCCGAGCCGCCGTGCACCTGCAACGCCATGCCGGCCACCTCGTGCGCGGCTTCGGCCGCGTAGAGCTTGGCGATCGAGCACTCGGTGCGCGCGCTGCCGCCCTGGTCGAGCGCCCAGGCGGCGCGGTAACCCAGCGCGCGCGCGGCTTCGCAGCGCACCATCATGTCGACGATCAGCTTCTGCACCAGCTGGAAGCCGGCGATCGGCTTGCCGAACTGCTGGCGCTGCTTCGAATATTCGATCGACAGGTCGAGCGCGGAGCGTGCCGCGCCGACCGCGCCCATGGCCACGTTCAGGCGGCCGAAGTTCAGCCCGGTCAGGATCGCCTTCAGGCCTTCGCCTTCCTTGCCGAGCAGGTTGGCCTTGGGGACCACGGCGTCGTTGAAGCTCAGTTGCGAGGTGCCGGTGGCGCGGATGAACATCACGTCGGCGCGCCGCGCCTCGTACTGCGTCTGCGCACGGTCGACGATGAACAGGCTGATGCCGCCGTCGCAGGTCGCGCTGAAGGTGCGCGCCACCAGCACGCCGAAATTGCCGTGGACGCCGTTGGTGATCCACAGCTTGTTGCCGTTGACGAGGTAGTGGTCGCCGCGGTCCTCGGCGCGCGTCTCGATGCCGGCGACGTTGGAGCCGTGATTGGGCTCGGTGATCGCCATCCAGTGCTTCAACTGCCCGGCCAGCAGCGGCTTCAGCCAGCGCTGCTGCTGCTCGGGCGTGCCCTGCCGGTGCAGCAGCTGCGCCAGGATGTTGAGCGAGTTCATCATCACGCGCAGCGACAGCCAGCAGTAGCCGGCCTCTTCCATCAGGATGGCCCAGTCGGCATAGCGCATGCCGAAGCCGCCGGCCTCTTCGGGCAGCAGGCCGCCGAGGTAGCCGAAAGGCTGCAACTGCGGCAGCAGGTCCCAGGCGAATTCACGCTGCTGCTCGGATTCGGCCACACGCGGCGCGACGCGCTCGCGCATGAAGCGGCGCACCGATTCGCGCATCGCGTCCTGTTCGGGGCTGAAGCCGAAGTCCATGAGATGTCCTCGTTCAGGTCGCGAAGCGGCCGCCGGTCACGTGGAGCGTGGCGCCCGTGATGTAGCCGGCCGCCTCGCTCGCCAGGAAGGCCACCGCGCCGGCGATGTCGCGCGGCACGCCCAGGCGCCCGATCGGCGTGCGGGCGATCGCGTTGTCCTTGATCTTCTGGTAGTGCGGCAGGTTGCGCACGCCGTCGGTCTCGATGAAGCCGGGGGCAATGGTGTTGACGGTGATGCCGTCGCGGCCGAGTTCGAGCGCGAGCGCGGCGCTGAAGCCGAGGATGCCGGCTTTCGCGGCCGAGTAGTTGGCCTGGCCCGGATTGCCCAGGTGGGCGCGCGACGAGATGTTGACGACGTGGCCCCAGTGCTGCGCGGCCATCACCGGCGCCACCGCCTTGGTGCACAGGAAGGCGCCCTTGAGCACGGTGTCGATCACGGCGTCCCAGTCGGCTTCGCTGAGTTTGGTGATGCGGGCGTCGCGCGCGAAGCCGGCGTTGTTGACCAGCACGTGCACGCCGCCGAAGGCGTCGCGGGCCGACTGCACCAGGCGCTCGACGTCGGCGGCTTTGGTCACGTCGGCAGCGACGGCAATCGCCTGGAAGCCGTCGCGCTGCAACGCGGCACAGTGCTCGGACGCGACCTGCGCGTCGATGTCGGTGACGACGACGCGCGCGCCTTCCTCGGCCAGCGCGCGTGCAGTTTCGGCGCCGATGCCGCGGCCCGAGCCGGTGACGATGGCGACTTTGTCGGTCAGTCCGAGTTGCATGGTTGTTCCAGATCAGGTCAAAGCAGTTGGTCGTCGTGCTCGCCGATGTACGGCGCAGGCCCGGGCCGGGTGGCCGGCGTGCGGCTGAAGCGCGGCGCCGGCGACGGCTGCACCACGCCCTGGCTTTCGAAGAAGGTGTCGCGCGCGACGTTGTGGGGGTGGCGCGCGGCCTCGCCGGTGTTCAGCACGGGGCCGAAGCAGACGTCGGTGTTTTCCAGCAGCGCGCACCAGTGAGCGCTGGGCTGGCTGCGGAAGATGGTGGCCAGCTTGGCCTTCAATGACGGCCACGCCGACGGGTCACGCTGGCGCTGGAACTCCGGGTCGGTGATGGCGAGCTTCTGGAGCAGCAGCGCATAGAACTGCGGCTCCAGCGCGCCCAGGGAAATCCACTGCCGGTCGGCGCATTCGTAGGTGTCGTAGAAATGCGAGCCGCCGTCGAGCAGGTTGGACTCGCGCTCGTCCTTCCAGTGGCCGACGGCACGCAGCTCGCAGACGATGGAAGTGAGCAGCGCCGCGCCGTCGAGCACCGCTGCGTCGACGACCTGTCCGTGGCCCGAGTTTCTGGCCTCGAACACGGCACACATGATGCCGAACGCGAGCATCATGCCGCCGCCGCCCAGGTCGCCGATCATGGCCGCCGGCGCGATGGGTCCGCCGACCTTGCGGCCGATGGTGGCCAGCGCGCCCGACAGCGCGATGTAGTTGATGTCGTGGCCCGCGGCCTGCGCCAGCGGGCCTTCCTGGCCCCAGCCGGTCATGCGGCCGTATACCAAGCGCGGGTTGCGCGCCAGCAGCACGTCCGGGCCCAAGCCCAGGCGCTCCATCACGCCGGGGCGGTAACCTTCGATCAGCGCGTCGGCGCCGTCCAGCATGGCCAGCACCTTGTCGCGGTCCTGCGGCGACTTGAGATCGACCGCCACCGAACGCCGGCCGCGGTGCATCACGCTGCGCCGGCCACTGGCCAGGAACGCCGGCTCGCCGCGGTCCTTGCCCTTGTCGACCTTGCGGTCGAGGCGGATCACGTCGGCCCCCATGTCCGCGAGCATCATGGCGCAGAAGGGTCCGGGGCCGATGCCGCCGAACTCGATGACTTTCAGGCCTTGAAGGGGACCGCCCATGGCGCTGTTCCTTTGATTCACTGTGGTTGATTCAGCCCAGCCAGCGCTTGCGCCGGCGGTAATGCTTGACGTCGCGGAAGCTCTTGCGCCCGCCTTCGCGGTCCAGGCCGAGATAGAACTCGCGCACGTCCTCGTTGGCTCGCAACTCCTCGGCACCGCCCTCGAGGACGATGCGTCCGCTTTCCATCACGTAGCCGTAGTCGGCGATCTCCAGCGCCACGCGCGTGTTCTGCTCGACGATCAGCAGCGCCAGGCCTTGCTCGCGCAGCCGGTGCAGCACGGCGAACACCTCCTCGACCATGCGCGGCGCCAGCCCCAGCGAAGGCTCGTCGATCAGCATCAGCCTGGGCTCGGCCATGATGGCGCGGCCGATCACCAGCATCTGCTGCTCGCCGCCCGAGAGGTAGCCGGCGACGCGCTTGCGCAGCTCGGCCAGCCGCGGGATGGCCTGATACACCGCGGCCAGCGCCTGGCGCATCGCGGCGGCGGACTTGAACATGTGGCCGCCGATGATGAGGTTCTGCTCCACCGTCATGTGCGGCAACACACGCCGGCCTTCCATCACGTGCACCAGGCCGGCCCGCACCACGGCGGCCGAGTCCCGGCCGCGGATCGGCTGGCCTTCGAACGCGATGCTGCCGCCCGAGACGCGCCCGTCCTCGGAGTCGATCACGCCCGAGATGGCCTTCAGCGTGGTGCTCTTGCCGGCACCGTTGGCGCCCAGCAGGGCGACGCAGCCGCGCTGCGGAACCTGCATCGACACGCCCTTGAGCGCCAGAATGACCTCGGCGTAGAGCACCTCGACGTTGCTCAACGCCAGCAGCGCGTCCGCCGCGGTGGGGGCAGGCAGCACGGGCGCCTGCTTGGCGGCCTGGCGCCGCGCCTCCACTGCGGCCGATTCGCTGCTGTCCGTCACCACTTCGGCACCGTGGGCACGGCCACGTCGCCGGCGGCCCGAACCACCTTGCCGTCCTTCATCGTCGCCACGTTGACCTTGGCGCTGCCGGTGGGGAAGGGCGAGTCGGCGCTGAAGTCCACGCCCGGCAGCAGCCCCATCAGCTCGGCAGACGTGAACGGCACGGCCAGCAGCGCGGCGTGCACGGCTTCGCCGGTCACCTTGTCGGCGCCCTTGGCCTTGACCGCAGCCTCGATCGCGCGTACCGCCACGATGGTCTGGCCGAGGCCGATCATGGTCATGGCGTTCCAGCCCGACTTCAGGCCGTGCTTGTCCTGCAGCACGCGGTAGAACTTGCGGGCCGTGGTGTCGTCCTCGCTGGCGTCGGCGATGGCGCCGACCTCGAAGTCACCGGCGAAGCCGTTGGCGTCGCCCAGCGCGCGCGACGACCCGGCCACGCCGTTGTGCAGCGACAGCATGATCGGGATGTTCTTGCCCAGCGCCTGCAGCGCACGCTTGGTGGCCACGGCCTGCGCGGTGTTGGTCTGGATGACGATCACGTCGGTGCCGGCGTTGGCCAGGCGGCGCACCTGCAGCGTCAGGTCGGCCGGCTGCACCTCGGTCCAGATGGCCTCGACGAAGGTGGCCTTGTCCGGGTGTGCCTTGGCGTAGCTCTGCAAGCCCTTGGCCATGTCGGCGTAGGCCGGTGTGGCTTCGGAGGTGATGATCGCCACCTTCACCGGGCGCTTGCCTTCCAGCTTGGTGGCGCGGAACCACTCCACGAAGCCGGCCGCCTCGTGCGCGTAGGTCGGGCGGATGTTGAGCGCCCACTGGCCGGGCTTCCAGCCGAAGCCGTAGGCCGCGGTGCCGAACAGCATCGGCACCTTGTCTTCCGGCAGCCGCTGCTGCAAGGCGGCCGCGTCCGGGCCACCCAGGCCCAGCACCAGGGCTGGCTTGAGCTCGGCCTTGATGCCGGGCCACAGGCTGGCCGTCTGCGCCACGTCGTAGCGCGTGTCGTAGGTCTTGACGGCGATGCGCACCTTGAGCTTTTCTCCGACCTCCTTGTTCCACCAGTCGAGCACCGCCAGCCGGCCGCCCTGCATGTCGTTCATCACGTTGGCATAGGGGCCGGCGAAATCGGCCAGCGCGGCCACGTTGATCGTGGTCTGGGCGTGCGCGGCGGTGCTCAGCAGCAGGCCGCAGGCGGCAGCGGTGGCGCAATTCAGGAAGGGGCGTCGTTGCATGGGGTTGTCTCCTCGGAGGTGGGGGTCGGGAAGGGGTGGCTTCAGTGCGGGAAGGGCCAAAGTCGATAGGTCGCCTTGAAGATGTTCCAGCGGTGCATCAGGCCCTTGGGCTCGAGCAGCAGGAAACCGGTGATGACCAGGCCCAGGAACACGTTCATGCTGGCGAACACGATGTCGCTGCTCAGGGTGGGGATGAACTCGATGAGATCGGGCCCCAGGGTGGTGATGCTCTCCTGCACGATGCGGATCAATACCGTGCCGATCAGCGCACCGACGATGGAGCCCAGCCCGCCGACGATCATCATGGCGATGAACCAGATCGAGTTGAAGAGCGTGAACTGGTCGACCGAGACGAAGCGGATCTGGTAGGCCCACAGTGCGCCACCGATGCCGGCGTAGAAGGCGCCGAGCACGAAGGCGCGGGCCTTGGTGCCGGGAACGTCGATGCCCATCATGCCGGCGGCCACGTCGTCGTCGCGCACCGCCACGAAGGCGCGGCCGTGGCGGCTGCGCAGGATGCCGAAGGCGCCGAACACCATCACCGCAGTGCTGACCAGGAACAGGTAGTAGAGCGCGCGGTCGGTGTCGAACACCAGCGGGCCCAGCCGCGCCGGTTGCAGGCTGAAACCGTTGACACCGCCGAGCCACGATGAGGGCAGGTTCAGCACCACGAAGACGAACAGGAACTGCGCTGCGATGGTGGTCAGCGCGAGGTAGAAGCCCTTGATGCGCGCGGCCGTCAGGCCAAAGGCCCAGCCGGCCAGCGCCGCCAGCACACCGCCCACCGGCACCGCGACCCAGAACGGCAGGCCGAACTTGACTTCCACGACGCTGGCGCCATAGGCGCCCACGCCCATGAAGGCGGCCTGGCCGAGGTTGATCTGCCCGGCGTAGCCGGTGGTGATCTGCAGCCCGACCACGACGATGGACGTGACCAGCATCAGGTTGGCCACCGCCACCAGCCGCGGCGAGGCCAGCCAGGGGTAGAGCAGCAGCGCGGCGCCGAACAGCGCCAGGGCCAGCCACTGGGCACGGGTGCGCACGAGCGCGCTGTCGCTCGCGTAGCTGATGGAGAAGATGCCGGAGGGGTCCATGGGTTTCAGACTCTTTCGATGCGTTTCCAGCCGAACATGCCGGTGGGCCGGACGATGAGCACGACCAGCATGAAGATGTAGGGCACCACCGCGGCGGCGTTGCCACCGATCAGCGGGTCGATGTAGGCGGCGGTCAGGCCTTGCACGACGCCGACGATGATGCCGGCCAGCAGCAGCCCGCCGATCGATTCCAGCCCGGCCAGCAGCGCCACGGGCAAGGCCGCGAAGCCGATCTCGGATGACAGGAAGGTCAGCGACTTGCCGCTCAGGTAGACCATCGAGGTGATGACCGAGAGCACGCCGCCCAGCGCCCAGGCGAAGGCGATCGAACGCCGCACGCTGATGCCCATGGCCAGCGCGATCTGGTGGTCCTCGGCCACCGCCGACATGGCCAGGCCGGCACGGCTGCGGTTGAAAAACCAGTGCAGACCGGCGGCGCAGACCACGGCGATGATGCCGCCGGCAGCCAGAGAGCGCGGCACGATCAGGTCGCCGAAGATCAGCGGCGCGAGTGGAATGATGGCCGGGAACTGGCGTTCCTGCGGGCCCCAGATCAGCAGCACCAGGCCGCGCATCAGGATCAGCAGGCCGATGGTGACCATGATCATCGAGAACACCGACTCGCCGATCAGGCGGCGGAACAGCAGGCGCTCGATGGCCAGACCGATGAGCACCGAGATCGCCAGCGCCACGCCGATGCCCAGGGCCGGGTGCATGCCGCGCGACTGCACGGCCCACCAGACCAGGAAGGCGCCGACGACCAGCATCTCGCCGACCGCCATGTTGAAGACCTTGCTGGCGCGGTAGATGACGACGAAGCCCATCGCCACCAGCGAGTACAGCAGGCCGAGCAAGGCGCCGTTGAGCGCGTAATTGAAGAACTCGATGATCATCGCGGGCTGGCCTTGGTGAGGTCGGTGGCGGGCACGTCGGTGGCGGTCACGGTGGCGCGCAGCTCGCCCTGGCGACCGTCCTGGTAGGTGATCGCGATCACGCAATCGATGTCGTTCGCACCCGCATACAACCCCGCGATCAGCGCCTTGTAGCGCTGCTCCAGGAACTCGCGGCGCAGCTTGCGGGTGCGCGTGAGTTCACCCTCGTCGGCGTCCAGCTCCTTCGGGAAGTTGGCGAAGCGCACGACGCGCGAGCCCTCGGGCAGCAGGGTGTTGATGCGCGCGATCTCGTCGCGCACCACGGCGCGGATCTCCGGCCGTTGCGACAGGTCGGTGAAGGTGGAGAACGCGATGCGGCGCTCCTCGGCCCAGCGTGCGGCGACGTCCATGTCGATGTTGATCAGTGCGCCGACCCAGGGTCGCGTGGCGTCGCCGAGCACCATCACGTCCTTGATGAAGGGCGAGAAGCGCAGCCGCGTCTCGATGAACTGCGGTGGGTAGGGGTGGCCGCTGGCCAGCTTGACCAGGTGCTCGACGCGGTCGAGAAACACGATCTCGCCGCGCTCGGTGCGGCGCACCGCGTCGCCGCTGGCGAACCAGCCGTCGCGGTCGAGTGCGGCCGTCTTGTCGGGCTTGTTCCAGTAGCCCAGGAAGCCGGTGCCGCCGCGCAGCAGCAGTTCGCCGCCGGCCTCGATGCGGGCTTCCAGCGGCGCGCCGAAGGCGGCGTCCACGTCGAGCAGCGGGCCCACGGTTTCGAGGTCGTAGCGCTCGCCACGGTGGCCGGCGATGAGCCCGAACTCCGAGCAGCCGTAGAGGTTGCGCAGCGGCACACCGAGAGCGTGGAAGAGGCGGAACACGTCGGGTGCCATCGCCGTGCCACCGGAGACGGCGATCTTCGAGCGCAGGAAGCCGAACTGGTCGCGCACGGCATGCAGGGTCAGCAGCTCGGCCAGCGGCAGCAGCAGCCGCGACAGCGCAGGCGCCGGTCGGCCTTCGAGCCTGGCCACGTGCACGTGGTGGCCGATGCGCACGCCCCAGCGGTAGAGGCCGCGCGCCAGTCTGCCTGCGTGCAGCATGCGGGCCTCGATGGTGGCGGCGATGCTTTCCCACTGGCGTGGGCCGAACAGCACCATGTGCGGCGCCAGCTCGCGCAGGTTGGGCAGGACTTGGTCGGGCCCCTCGGGGAAGTTGACCACCAGCGGCAGCGTCAGCCCCAGCGTCACGCCAAGCAGCTGCTCGGTGATCCAAGCCAGCGGCGTGTACGACAGGTACTCCATCCCCGGCTCGATCGGCAGCGCGCTGCGCATGCGGGCGGCGTTGTCGATCAACCAGCGGTGGCTGATCATCACGCCCTTGGGCTTGCTGGTCGTGCCCGAGGTGTAGGTCAGCAGCGCCAAGTCGTCCAGGCCGCCGGCCTCGGCCTCGCGTTCGAAGCGCTGCGGGTGGCGGCGGTGTGCCTCGCGGCCCGCCGCCAGCAGGGCGTCGAAGGCGTGCAGCAGGTCATGCCGATACGACCACATGCCCGAGTTGTCCCAGTAGCCGATGCCGAAGATGTCCGTCAGCCGGGGCGCCACCGCCAGCGCCTTGTCGACCTGCTCCTGGTCCTGGGCGAAGATGAACTTGGCGCCCGAGTCCGCGCACAGGTAGTGCAGTTCCTCGGCGGTGGCGTCGGGATAGACCGACACCGTCTTGGCGCCCAGCGACTGGGCCGCGAACACGGCCCAATAGTGCTCGGGCTCGTTCTCGCCGATCACGACCGCGGTGTCGCCGCGAGAAAGGCCCAGCGCGGCGACGCCCAGGGCGATGCTGCGCACCTGCTCCAGCACATGGGCGAAGTCGTACTCGCGCCAGATGCCCTTGCGCTTGACGCGCTGCGCCAGCCGCCCCGGCTGCGTGCGGGCGTGTGCGAGAAGCGTCTGCGGCAGGGTGCGCAGCGCGACGCCGGAGGAGGCGGCGCTCGCGCGCGTCGTGGCTGCCGGCGCGGGTGGCAAAGCCTGCTTGGGCAGGGTCGTCGTGGCGCCGCTCATGCCGCCGCCCCCAAGTAAGCCTGGATCACGGCGGAGTCGGCCTGCACCTGGGCCGGCGTGGCGTCAGCGATCTTGCACCCGAAGTCGAGCACGGCCACACGGTCGGCCAGGTCCATCACCACGCCCATGTCGTGCTCGACCAGCACCACGGGGATGCGCCTGGCCTCGCGCACATCGATGATGAAGCGGGCGAGGTCTTCCTTCTCCTCGGTGTTCATGCCTGCCATGGGTTCGTCCATCAGCAGCACCTTGGGTTCCATGGCCAGCGCCCGGCCGAGGTCGACGCGCTTGCGCAGCCCGTAGCCGAGCGAGCCCACCGGCCGGTGGCGGATGTTCTCGATCTCCAGGAACTCGACGATGTTCTCGACCACCTCGCGGTGCCGCGCTTCCTCGCGTTGGGTCCAGGGGAAGTAAAAGAAGGCTTGGACAAGGCTGGAACGCATGTGGCCGAAGCGGCCGATCAGGATGTTGTCGAGCACGCTCATGTTGGAGAAGAGGTGCGTGCCCTGGAAGGTGCGCACCACGCCGTCGCGGGCGATGGCGTGGACGGCCCGGCCCAGCAGATCGCGGCCTTCGTACTGCACGCGGCCCTGCTGCGGGCGGTAGAAGCCGCTCAGCACGTTGAGCAGCGAGCTCTTGCCGGCGCCGTTGGGGCCGATGATGGCCAGCATCTCGTCGGGCCGGACCTCGATGCTGACATCGGACAGTGCGGTGACACCGCCGAAGCGCAGCGTGATGCCCTCGGCGCGCAGAACGGGCGCGGCGCTGGCCGCGCTGCTCGTCGTGGACGTGGCCATGGTCGGAGTCAAGGTCATGAAAAGGCGTTGAGCCCGGTGAGGGCGCGCCCGATGATGAGTTTCTGAATCTCGGTCGTGCCGTCGGGGATGGTCATCATGCGGGCATTGCGGAACAGCAACTCGACGCCGAAGTCCTTGGTGATGCCGTTGCCGCCGTGGATCTGCACCGCCTTGGAGGCCACGTCGACCGCGATCTCGGTGGCGTAGCACTTGGCCATCGCGCTTTCGACCTCGCAGCGCACGCCGTGGTCGATGAGGTTGAAGGCGCGGTAGACCAGCAGCTTGGCCGCGTCGAGTTCGATCGCGGCCTCGGCCAGCATGCCCTGGATGAGCTGGTGGGCGCCGATCGGCTTGCCGTGCTGGCGGCGCTCCTTGGCGTAGGCCACCGCCTTGTCGAGCGCCGCCTGGGCGATGCCCACGGAGGTCAGGCCGACCATCGGCCGCGCCTTCTCGAACAGCACCAGCGTGCTCTTCAGCCCGGCGCCGGGCGCGATCAGCATGTTGCCGGCGGGCACGCGCACACCGTCGAAGAACAGCTGCGCGGTCGAGGTGCTGTTGAGCCCCAGCTTGTCGATGTTGCGGCTCTCGTAGCCGTGCTCGGCGCGGTCGACCAGGATCATCGACAGGCCCTTGGCGCCTTCGTCCGAGGTGCGCACGACGACCATGCAGAAGTCGGAATAGTGGCCGTTGGAGATCCAGGTCTTCTCGCCGGTGACGACGTAGTGGTCGCCGTCCGGCTTGGCGCGGCAGGTTACCTCGGCCACGTTGGAGCCGACGCCGGGTTCGCTGATGCCGCTGCAGGCGATGATCTCGGCGCGCAGCATGCGCGGCAGATACTTGTCTCGCATCGCGTCGTTGCTGCACACCTCCAGCGAGTAGGCGCCGAGCTGCTGGATCAGCAGCGAGATGGCAACGTCGCCCGAGACGCGCGCGAGCTGTTCGTACATCAGCGCGTAGGTCAGCCAGGGCATGCTCAAGCCGCCGTGCTTCTCGGCGATGATGCCGTTGCCGCCCATGCCGTAGGGGAGCATGAGCTGGAAGATCTCTAGCATGCGCTCCTTCTCGATCAGCTTGTCGGGCTGGTAGCGCTGCACGATGGGGCGCAGCTTGGTTTCGAGAAAGCGGTTGAAGCCTTCGACGGCGAGGCGTTGTTCTTCGGTGGGCAGGAAGTTCATTCGTTGGGTGCAGGTTCGGTTGCAGCGAGGCGGCGCGCGCGGGTCAGCGGCCAAGGATGGTGATGGCGCACACCGCCTCTTCGATGCCGAAGATGCCGCCGCCGTTTTCGGCGATGGCCAGCCGCGCGCCCGCGACCTGACGCGCGCCGGCCTCGCCGCGCAGTTGCGTCACCAGTTCGTGCAGCTGGCCCAGGCCGGTGGCGCCGATCGGGTGGCCCTTGGATTCCAGACCGCCCGAGGTGTTGATGGGAATGCGGCCGCCGATGGTGGTGGCGCCACTCTCGGCGAGGGCGCCCCCGGCGCCGAACTCGCAGAAGCCCAGGTTTTCGCTCTGCACGATCTCGCCGATGGCGGTGGCGTCATGGACCTCGGCCAGCGAGATGTCCTGTGGACCGACGCCGGCCCGTTCGTAGGCGATCCTGGATGCCTTGGCGGTGATGTGCTGGCCCACGTCCTGCGGACGGCGCGTGCTGCCGGTGCCAACGACGGAGGCGAGGACGCGGATGGCGCGCCGACGCTCGGCCAGGCGCGCCAGCGCGCGTTCGGAACAGACCAGCGCTGCCGCTGCGCCATCGCTGATCGGCGCGCACATCGGCAACGTCAACGGGTAGGTGATGGGCGGCGCGGCCAGCACTTCGTCGATGGTGTACGCATTGCGATACTGGGCCAGCGGGTTGTGCACCGAGTGGCCGTGGTTCTTGGCCGAGACGGCCGCGAACTGGCGTTGCGTGCTGCCGAACTCGCGCATGTGGAAACGGCCGAACGCGGCGTAGATGTCCATGAACAAGCTGTACGGTGACTTGGAGGTGCTGCCTTCGGGAGGAATGACCCCTTCGCCTATCGCCAGCATGACGCGCCTGTTGGCCTCGACGGTCTGAAGATCCCAGGCGCCGTCGAACACGGCGAACATCTTGGCCTTGTCGGTGCTGAACATCTTCTCGGCGCCGACTGCCAGCGCGATGTCGCCTTCGCCCGAGCGCACGTACTGCACCGCCAGATTGAAGGCCGAACTGGCGCTGGCGCAGGCGTTCTCGAGGTTGTAGACCGGAATCGATTCAATGCCCATCGAGCGCAGCGCGATCTGGCCGCGCACCATGGTCTGGCCTTCCAAGGCGCCTTGCGTCGCGTTGGAGAAGAACGCACTCTGGATGTCGGCAGCCTGCAGGCCGGCGTCGGCGAGTGCAGCGTTCACCGCGTCGGCCGTCAGCTGCTTGATGCTGCGGTCGAGGAATTTGCCGCTCGGCGTCATGCCGATGCCGGCCACGTAGACTGCGGGTTGGGGGCTGTTCATGGGAGGCTCCTGTGGATCGCTGCGGTTCAACAGCCCTTGAACTCGGGCTTGCGTTTGCCGACAAAGGCCGCCAGGCCCTCGCGCATGTCGTGCGAGTGGCGGTGTGCGTCCAGCACCACGCGCTCCAGCCGCAGCGCTGCGGCCTGCGGTTGCTCCAGGCCGTCGGCCACGGCCTGCTTCATCCGGCGCAGCACCAGCGGGCTCTTGGCGGCGATGCGGGTGGCAAGCCTGTCGACTTCGGCCAGAAGGTCGGCGTCGGGCACGACTCGGTTGATCAGGCCCAGTGGCAGCAGCTCGGCCGCGCTCTGGGTGTCGCCGGTGAACAGCAGGTATTTCGCGGCCGTGGGGCCGATGCGCCGTGGCAGCACCGCCGTGCCGCCCGCGCCGGGGAAGACGCCGAAGTTGGCGTGCGCGTCGCCGATGCGCGCGCTGTCTGCGGCGACGATCAGGTCGCAGGCCATCGCCAGCTCGAGCCCACCGGCCATGGTCAGGCCGTTGAGTGCCGCGATGGTCGGCTTCGGCAGCGCGCGCAGGCGCTCGATCATGCCGGAGATCAGGTCGAGGAAGGCGCTCATCGGGTCGTCCACCGCGGGCCCGGCGCTGGCGTTCTCGAACACGCCCTTGAGATCGGCACCGGCGCAGAAAGCGCGCCCGGCGCCGGTGAGTACCAGTACGCGAATGTCCGGGTCATGCTCGACCCGTGCGATGGCGGCGAGCAATTCGCGGCACATCGTGTCCGACAGGGCATTCATCGCGTCGGGTCGGTCCAGCGTGATCCACGCCGTGGCACCTCGCCGCTCGAACCGGGAGGCAGTCGTCGCTTGCATCTTTCTCCAGTCTTGTGGGTTCAGGTCCGCAGCCTGCAGGGTGCTGCGGTCCCTGCGGACGTCAGCCCTTGAGCAATTCCTCGGCGATGATCATCTTGCGCACCTCGGAGGTACCGGCGCCGATCTCGAGGATCTTGATGCAGCGGAACAGGCGGTTGATCTCGGACTCCCAGATGTAGCCGCCGCCGCCGTGAACCTGCACGGCCTTGTTGAGCACGCGGTTGCAGGCCTCGCCGGCGAACAGGATCGACGCGGCGGTGAGCTTGTGGGCCTCGCCGCGGCCGCCGCCGCCGATCTTGAGCTCGTTGACTTCGGCCAGCGTGCGCCAGACGAAGGTTTTCATCGCCTCGGTTTCGGTGTACATCTCGGCCAGCAATGCCTGCACCATCTGGAAGCTGCCGATCGGCTTGCCGAACTGCACGCGGGTCTTGGCGAACTCGACGCTCAGTTGCAGCGCACGCTCGGCAATACCCACGCTCAGTTCAGCGACGAGGGCGCGCTCGAGATCGAGGCCGCTCATCACGATCTTCACGCCCTCGTTCTCGGCGCCCACGAGGTTGGCGGCCGGCACACGGCAGTCCTCGAACACGAGCTCGCCGGTCTGGCTGCCGCGAAAGCCCATCTTGACGAGCTTCTGTGCGACCTTGAAGCCCGGGAAATCCTTCTCGACGATGAATGCCGAGATGCCCTTGGCGCCGCGCTCGGGCGCGGTCTTGGCATAGACCAGCAGCACGTCGGCCACCGGGCCGTTGGTGATGTAGAGCTTGCCGCCGTTGAGCACGAAGTGGTCGCCGTCGCGGCGCGCGGTGGTGCGCATGCTGCCCAGCGCGTCGGAGCCGGCGCCGGGCTCGGTCAGGCCGAGCGCGCCGATCTGCGTGCCGTTGCACAGGCCGGGCAGGTACTGGCGGCGCTGCGCTTCGCTGGCATTGCGGAAGATGTTGTTGACGCACAGGTTGTCGTGCGCGGCCCAGGACAGGGCCATGGCTGGGTTCCAGCGCGCAAAGGCCTGGCAGACCAGCCCTGAGCTGAACAAGTCCATGCCGGCGCCGCCGTACTCGGGCGGCACGGTCGCACCCATGAAGCCGGCCGCGCCGATCTTGGCGAAGGCCTCGGGCGGCCACCACTCCTCGTCGTCCATGCGGCGCGACAGCGGCGCGAGTTCCTTGCGCGCGAAACGGTCGGCGGCTTCGAGCACCGCCTGATCGTCGGACGACAGTGTGAATCGGCTGGAGCGTGTTTCGGGCATGGTGGTCGGGAGCGATGGGATCTGCGAACAGGATCAACTGGAACGGCGGCCCGACCAAGCGATCAACAGCCACGCAGGGTATGCGCGTGTTGTAAGACTGTCAAGCGTTAGGTAGACTTCGATCCCTCGGTGCTGAGTGGATGGCGCCGCAACCGGAGCACGGCGGTCTGGGATGGCAACGGAAATCGGCGCGCACGCCTTGACGGTGGCGGACCTGCTGCGCAAGCAGGCCGCCACGCGTGCAGACGCGACCGCGATCGAAGACGCGCTCGGCGCGGTGAGCTATCGCGCGCTCGATCAGCGTGTCAACCAGTTCGCGCAGGCCTTGCTGCGACGCGGCGCGGCGGCCGGCGACCGAATCGCCATCCTCGCCGAGAACCGCCGCGAATACCTGCTGCTGCAGCTCGCCGCGGCCAAGCTCGGCGTGATCGTGGCCTGCCTGAACTGGCGCCTCTCCGACATCGAGCTGATCCACTGCCTGCGCTTGGTCTCGCCGCGCACGGTCTTCGTCTCGGCGCGCTACGCGCCGGCGCTGGCGCGCATCGACCACGGCGTCGCCGACGTGATCGACATCGACCGCGAGTTCGACACGCTGCTGGCCGGCATGCCGGCCCAGGACCCGCAGCACGACGTCGACCCCGAGCAGGGGCTGGTGATCCTCTACACCAGTGGCACCACCGGCATGCCCAAGGGCGCGGTGATCAGCCAGCGCGCGATGGTGGCGCGGGCGATGTGCTTCGCCGGCGAATACGGCATCGGCGCCGAGCACTGCTACGTGGCTTGGTCACCGCTGTTCCACATGGCGGCCACCGACTTCAGCCTGGCCACGCTGATGATCGGCGGCAAGGTGGTGGTGCAGGACGGGCTCGACATCGATTGGCTGTGCGCGACGGTCGAGCGCGAACTCATCGGCTGGCTGGTGGCGATGCCCGGCATGATCGACCTGCTGATCGACGGCCTGCGACGCAACGCGACCCGGCCGCGCGGCGTGAGCGTGGTCGGTGCGATGGCCGATCTGGTGCCGCTGCAGCAGATCGCCGACTTGACGGGCTTGCTGAACGCACCCTACATCAACAGTTTCGGCGCCACCGAAACGGGCTTGGCGCCGGCCTCGGGCTCCCGGCTCACGCCCGGGGTCGTGCCGACCAGCCTGGCCAAGCGCGAATCGGGTTTCTGCCGTGTGCGCCTGGTCGATGCCGACGACAGGGACGTGCCGGTGGGCACGCCGGGCGAGGCGGCGGTGCGCGGGCCGACGCTGTTCTCGGGCTACTGGAACGCGCCCGAGGTCAACGCGCACGATTTCCGCGGCGGCTGGTTCCACATGGGCGACCTGTTCGTGCGCCGCGACGACGGCACGCTCGACTTCGTCGACCGCGCCAAGTACCTGATCAAGTCGGGCGGCGAGAACATCTACCCGGCCGAGATCGAACGCGTGCTGCTGGCGCAGCCGGGCGTTGCCGACGCCGCGGTGGTGCGCCAGTGCGACGAGCGCTGGGGCGAGGTGCCGATCGTGTTCGTCGCGTTCAAGCCGGGTGCCGCGGCCGATACCGAAGCACTCGCCGCGCGCTGCCGCGAGCAACTCGCCGGCTACAAGCAGCCGAAGGATTTCCGCGTCGTCGAGCTGGCCTCGTTCCCGCGCAGCAGCACGGGGAAGATCCAGCGCCATGAGATCGAGCGCCTGTGGCTGACGCCGGTCCGGAAGCAAGCCGTTTGACAAGGCCCAAGAGACCCGCATGAGCCATGAACTTTCGATGATCCTGCTGCCGCAGGACACGCGCCTCTTGCCGATCGTGTGTATGAGTTTCCCCCAACCAATGGAAGGTTTGCCATGAATCAGAAAGTCATCGTCGCCGGCGTCGGCATGATCCCGTTCGCCAAGCCGGGCGCGAGCGAGCCCTATCACGTGATGGGCGAGAAGGCCACGCGGCTCGCGCTCGCGGATGCGGGCGTCGACTACAAGGAGATCCAGCAGGCCTTCGTCGGCTACGTCTACGGCGACTCCACCTGCGGCCAGCGTGCGCTGTATCCGGTGGGCATGACCGGCATTCCGGTGCTCAACGTCAACAACAACTGCTCGACCGGCTCGTCGGCGCTGTTCCTGGCACGCCAGGCAGTGCAATCGGGCGCGGCCGAGTGCGTGCTGGCGCTCGGCTTCGAGCAGATGCAGCCGGGCGCGATCAAGGCCGCCTTTGCCGACCGGCCGACGCCGTTCGACGACTTCGACCAGATCACCGACGAACTCGTCGGCCACCCCGAGATCCCGCTCGCGCTGCGCTATTTCGGCGGCGCCGGCAAGGCCCACATGGACAAGTACGGCACCAAGCTGGAAACCTTCGCGAGCATTCGCGCCAAGGCCAGCCGCCATGCCGTCAACAACCCGCTGGCGCTGTTCCGCAAGGAAGTCAGCACCGAGGACGTGATGGCCTCGCCGATGCTCTGGGAAGGCGTGATGACGCGCCTGATGGCCTGCCCGCCGACCTGCGGCGCGGCCGCGGCAGTCGTCTGCTCGGAGGCATATGCCAAGAAGCATGGGCTGAACACCCAGGTCAGCATCGCCGCGCAGGCGATGGCGACCGACTTTGCCAGCACCTTCGACTCGAAGGACATGATGCGCGTGGTCGGCTACGACATGGCGCGCGATGCCTGTCGCCAAGTCTACGAGCAGGCCGGCATCGGGCCCGGCGATGTCGACGTGGTCGAACTGCACGACTGCTTTGCGCAGAACGAACTGATCACCTACGAGGGCCTCGGCTTGTGCCCGGAAGGCGGTGCCGAGAAGTTCGTGCTCGACGGCGACAACACCTACGGCGGCAAGGTCGTCACCAACCCGTCCGGCGGGCTGCTGTCCAAGGGCCACCCGCTCGGCGCCACCGGGCTGGCGCAATGCTACGAGCTGACGCACCAGCTGCGCGGCACCGCCGACAAGCGCCAGGTGAAGGGCGCGCGCGTCGCGCTGCAACACAACCTGGGACTCGGCGGCGCCTGCGTCGTCACACTCTACAAGGCCGCCTGAGGCGCGACACCGAGGACCATGCCGTCATGATCGACAAGAAACACATCGGCTACGCGCCGCCGCCCGTGCTGTGGGACGTGGAGAAGGGCCGCATCGCCTTCTTTGCGAAGGTGATCGGCCTGACCGACCCGATCCACACCGACGACGCGGCGGCCAAGTCGGCCGGCTACCGCGGCATCGTCGCGCCGCCGACCTTCATCTTCGGCGCGCCGGGTGACTCTGGCGAGACCATGAAGCTGATCGAAACGCTCGAGATCGACCTCGGCAAGGTGCTGCACGGCGAACAGCGCTTCGACTACCACGCGCCGGTGTGCGCCGGCGACACGCTGCGCTTCGAGTCCCGCGTCAGCGACATCTACGACAAGAAGGGCGGCGCGCTCGAGTTCGTCGTCAACGGCACGAAGGTGACCAACCAGCTCGGCGAGCATGTCGCCGACCTGCATTCGGTCATCGTCGTTCGCCACGGCTGAAGGGACCGACCATGACATTCAACGTTCAAAAGGTCGCCGTTGGCGATGCCATGCCGGTGCTGCAGCTGGCACCCATCAGCCGCACCACGCTGGCGCTGTTCGCCGGCGCCTCGGGTGATCACAACCCAATCCACATCGACATCGACTTCGCGCAGAAATCCGGCATGAAGGACGTCTTCGCGCACGGCATGTTGTCGATGGCCTACCTGGCGCGCGCGCTCGCCGAATGGGTGCCGCAGCGGCGCATCCTGCGCTACGGCGTGCGCTTCGCGGCCATCACCCAGCTTGGAGATCGCATCCAGTGCAGCGGCAAGGTCGTCGAGAAGCTCGTGCATGACGGTCGACGCTGCGCCCGCGTCGAGCTCACCGCGGCCAAACGCAGCGGCGAAGTGACGCTGGCCGGCGAGGCGCTCGTCGCGCTGGACTGAAACGCCAGCCGGCACGTTTCCAACATCTCAATCAAGGACAAAACTCATGAAGAAGCTCGAAGGCAAGGTGGCCATCGTTTCCGGTTCCGGCCGCGGCATCGGCCGCGCCATCGCGATGAAGCTCGCCAGCGAGGGCGCCAAGGTCGTCGTCAATGACCTCGACCCGGCACCGGCCGAGCAGACCGTGGCCGACATCAAGGCCGCCGGCGGGCAGGCGCTGGCCTGCGCCGGCAGCATCACCGCCGACGGTTTCCCCGAGGCGTTCGTGAAGAGCGCAATCGACGGCTTCGGCGGCCTGGACATCATCATCAACAACGCCGGCTACACTTGGGACAACGTGGTCCAGAAGATGACCGATGAGCAGTGGCACGCGATCCTCGACGTGCACCTGACGGCGCCGTTCAAGATCCTGCGCGCGGCGGCCGACTACATCCGCCACCAGTCGAAGGTCGAGGCCGACGCCGGCAAGGAAATCTTCCGCAAGGTCGTCAACATCTCGTCGATCGCCGGCACCGGCGGCAACGCCGGCCAGGCCAACTACTCGGCCGGCAAGGCCGGCATCATCGGGTTGACGAAGGCGCTGTCCAAGGAGTGGGGACGCTACAAGGTCAATGTCAACGCGGTCGCGTTCGGCATGATCAAGACGCGCCTGACCGAAGCCACCGCCGGCGGCAACGCCTCGATCGACGTCGAGGGCCGCAAGATCAAGGTCGGCGTCAACCCGGACCTGCTGGCGATGATGGAGCGCAGCATCCCGCTCGGCCGCAGCGGCACACCCGAAGAGGCGGCCGGCTCGGTCTATCTGCTGTGCACGCCCGAGTCGAACTACATCAGCGGCCAGACGCTGATCTGCGGCGGCGGCATCTCGATCTGATCGTTGTCTGCAGGGCCGGCCACCATGGATCTTTCGTTCAGCGACAGCGACCGCGCGTTCCAGCGTGAGGTGCGCGACTGGTTCGCCGCCAACACGCCCGAGCACCTGCGCCGCAAGGTGGTGACCGGCGAGATGCTGAACAAGGAAGACATCGTGCAGTGGCAGCGCCGGCTCGACGAGCAGGGCTACCTGGTCGTCGGCTGGCCGCAGGCGCATGGCGGCCCCGGCTGGACGCCGACGCAGCGCTACCTGTTCGACCTGGAGCGCGCTGCGGCCAACGCACCCGTCGGCCTGTCGATGGGCGTGATCATGCTGGGGCCGGTGTTGATGGCCTTCGGCACCGAGGCCCAAAAGGCGAAGTACCTGCCGCGCATCCGGCGCTGCGAGGACTGGTGGTGCCAGGGCTATTCAGAGCCCGGCGCCGGCTCCGACCTGGCGAGCCTGAAGACGAGCGCGGTGGCCGATGGCGACGACTACGTCATCAACGGCTCGAAGATCTGGACCACCTACGCCCACTGGGCCAACCTGATGTTCTGCCTGGTGCGCACCGCGAACACCGGCAAGAAGCAGGAAGGCATCTCCTTCCTGCTGATCGAGATGGACCGCCCCGGCATCGAGGTGCGGCCGATCGTCTCGATCGACGGCGAGCACCACCTGAACCAGGTCTTCTTCACCGACCTGCGCGTGCCCATGGCCAACCTCGTGGGCAAGGAGGGGCAGGGCTGGGAGATCGCCAAGTACCTGTTGACGCACGAGCGCACCAGCATCGCCGGCGTGGCCGACAGCAAGGCGGCGCTCGCCAATCTCTACCGCGCGGCAGCCGAGCGGCGCTCGGGCGGCCGGCCCCTGATCGACGATGCCGCGATGCGCGCCAAGCTTGCGCGGGCCGAGATCGACCTGATGGCGCTCGAATACACGAACCTGCGCGTGCTTTCCGACACCGCGGCCGGCAAGGCGCCCGGGCCGGAGTCGTCGTTGCTGAAGATCATGGGTACCGCGGTGCAGCAGACGCTGTCGGAGCTGAGCGTGGAAATCGGCGCCGAGCAGGCCTGGCCCTGGCATGCGAACGGCGCGCTCGCGGACTCCGACCACGCGCATGCGATGGAGCGCTACGCCTTCCTGCGCGCTGCCACCATCTACGGCGGCAGTGACGAAGTGCAGAAGACCGTGCTCGCCCGGTCGATGCTGGGCAAGGACCGGGCCTGACGCCGGCGCACCGAGACAAGCGATGGACCTGACGCCCACCCCCGAACAGAAGATGCTGCGCGATGCCGCGCAGAAATACCTGCGTGCCGAATACCGCTTCGACCTGCGCAACCAGCTGATCGCCTCCGACCCTGGCATGAGCCGCGCGCACTGGCGCCGCTTTGCCGAGTTCGGCTGGCTCGGGCTGGGCCTGCCCGAAGCGCATGGCGGCTTCGGTGCGATGCCCGAGCTCATCCAGGTCGCCGAGGCGCTCGGCGCGTCGCTGGTGGTCGAGCCCTACCTGGCCAGCACCGTGCTCGCCGGCCAGGCCATCGCCAGTGCCGGCAACGCGGCGCAATGCGCGGCCCTGCTGCCCCCGCTGATCGCCGGTGAGGCCATCTACACGCTGGCCCACACCGAGGCCGATTCGCGCCACGAACTGGCCTGGGTGAGCGCCAGCGCGCGCCGGCAGGGCCAGGGCTGGGTGCTGTCCGGCCACAAGACCGGCGTCCCCGCAGCGCCGTGGGCCGATGCCTTCGTGGTCGCTGCGCGCACGGCTGGCGCGGCGGGCGAGCGTGACGGGATCGGCCTGTTCGTCGTCCCGGCCCGAGCCGAGGGGCTGAGCCTGACGGCCTATGCGCGCTACGACGGCGCCCGTGCCGGCGAGCTGCACCTGAACAACGTGGCGCTCGACGGCGCTGCCCTGTTGGGCGACCCCGCGGCCGGCCTGGCTACGCTGGAGCGCGCCGTCGACCTGGCCACCGTCGCGGCCTGCGCCGACGCGCTGGGCGCGATGACGGCGGTGCTGTTCAAGACCGGCGAGTACCTCGCCACCCGCCAGCAGTTCGGCGCGCCGCTGGCGAGCTTCCAGGTGCTGCAGCACCGACTGGTCGACATGTTCGCCGCGGTCGAAGCCAGCCGCTCGATGCTGCTGCTGGCAGCGCTGCAGGCCGACAACCCGGTGCCCGCCGAACGCGCGCGCGCGGTGTCCGCGGCCAAGGTGGCGATCGGCGAGCGCGCCCGCCATGTCGGGCAGCAGGGCGTGCAGTTGCACGGCGGCGTCGGCATGACCGAGGAGCTCGATATCGGCCACTACTTTCGCCGGCTCACGCTGTTCCAGAACTGGTTCGGCGGAGTCGACCATCACCTGCAACGCTTCGCTGCCCTGAGCGTGCCCGCGTAGTGGGCACGCGTCTGTCCCGCGCGTCACACCGACGCCACGCCCCTTTGATGAAAGCCTGCGCATGACGCCGATGTCGACCATGGTTTCGCCCGGCAGCGACACCTTCGCCCGCAACCGCGACGCCTACCTCGCGCGCATTGCCGACCTGCACGCGCGCCGCGCCCGGGCCCTCGTGGGTGGGCCCGAGAAAGCGCGCCGCCTGCACAAGGAACGCGGCCAGCTGCTGCCGCGCGAGCGCCTGGCGGCGGTGCTCGACCCCGGCTCACCCTTCCTCGAATTCGGCCAGCTCGCCGGCGACGGCCTGTACGAGGGCGTGCCGCCGGGCGGCAGCATCATCACCGGCGTCGGCCTGGTCAGCGGCCGGCCGTGCATGCTGATGATCCACGACGCCACCGTGAAGGGCGGCACCTATTACGGCATCACGTCAAAGAAGCACGTGCGGGCGCAGATGTTCGCGTGGCAGCACAGGCTGCCGTGCATCACGATGGTCCAGTCGGGCGGCGCCAACCTGCCCGAGCAGGCCTTCATCTTCCCCGACGACGGACAGTTCGGCTCGATCTTCTACAACCAGATCCGCATGTCGGGCGAGGGCATCACGCAGATCGCGACGGTGCACGGCCCGTCCACCGCGGGCGGCGCCTACCTGCCGGCGCTGTGCGACGAGGCGGTGATCGTGCGCAACCAGGGCGCGATGTTCCTCGGCGGGCCGCAGCTGGTGTTCGCCGCGACCAAAGAGGTGGTCGACGTCGAGACGCTCGGCGGTGGCGACATGCACAGCCGCATCAGCGGCGTCACCGACCACCTTGCCGAGAGCGACGGCCACGCGATCGCGATCGTGCGCGACATCGTCGCCAACCTCGGCACCGGCCCGAAGCAGCGCTGGGACGTGGCGCCCGCCCGCCCGCCGCGTTACGACCCGCGCGAGATCTACGGCATCGTCAGCGCCGACACACGCCACCCGACCGACAACCGCGAGGTGCTGGCGCGCCTGATCGACGACAGCGAGCTGCAGGAGTTCAAGCCGCTGTTCGGCCAGTCGCTGATCTGCGGCTTCGCGCGCATCAAGGGCTTTCAGGTCGGCATCCTGGCCAACAACGGCGTGATCTTTTCCGAGTGCGCGTTGAAGGGCGCGCACTTCATCGAGCTGGCCTGCCAGCGCGACATCCCGCTGCTCTTCATCGCCGACGTGTCGGGCTTCATGGTCGGCCAGGCGGTCGAGCGCGAAGGCATCGCCAAGCACGGTGCCAAGTTCATGACCGCGATGGCCTCGGCCAACGTGCCGCGCTACACGCTGATCACCGGCGGCTCGTATGCCGCCGCCTACCTGGCGATGTGCGGCCGGCCGTTCAAGCCGCACGTGATGATGATGTGGCCCACCGGCCGCGCCGCGCTGATGGGGCCGGAGCAGGCGGCGACGACGATGACGATGGTGCGCGACAACATCCACGAGCGCGAGGGCACGAGCTGGACCGAGGACGAGAAGGAGCGTTTCAAGGAGCCGATCCGCAAGCAGTTCGAGACCTTCGCCAGCCCGTACAACTACGCCGCCAACATGTGGTGCGACATGGTCATCGACCCGCTCGAAACGCGCGACACGATGGCGCTGCTGTTCGAGATGGCGGGCCGCCAGCCGCAGCGCGACACGCATTTCGGCGTGTTCCGGATGTAGGGCCGCAGGCAACACACCACCCATGCTCGAGAACATTCTCCAGGGCTGCCGCGTCATCGATCTGACGCAGAACGTGGCCGGCCCGTTCTGCACCCAGACCCTCGGCGACCTCGGCGCCGAAGTCATCAAGATCGAACGCCCGGGCAGCGGCGACGATGCGCGCCAGTGGAAGCCGCCCGAAGTGGCCGGCGTCTCGACCGGCTTCGCGGCGCTGAACCGCAACAAGCAGAGCGTCTGCATCGACCTCGACAGCGCGGCCGGCCAGCAATTGGTCGCGCGCCTGGCGGCCGGTGCCGACGTGCTGGTGCATTCGCTCAAACCCGGCAGCGCCGAGGCGCGCGGCCTCGGCGACGAACACCTGCGGCCGGCCAATCCGCGCCTGGTGTACTGCGCGATCAGCGCCTTCGGCGAAGTCGGCCCGATGCGCGCGCTGCCCGGCTACGACCCGCTGATGCAGGCCTTCACCGGCATCATGAGCGTCAGCGGCCACGAAGGCGACGAGCCGGCGCGCGTCGGCGTGTCGCTGATCGACATGGGCACCGGCATGTGGGCCACGATGGCGATCCTGGCCGCGCTGCTGCGCCGCGCGACCACGGGCGAAGGCATGCGCGTGCATGCCAGCCTGCTCGAGACCGGTCTGTCGTGGATGACGGTGCCGGTCGCGAACTATCTGGCGACCCAGCGCCTGCCCCGCAAGATGGGTTCGGCGATGGCGATGATGGCGCCCTACGAACTCTTCGACAGCGCCGACGGCAAGGTCTTCATCGCCGCGGCCAACGACCGGCTGTTCGGCCGCATCTGCAGCGCGCTGGGTTGCCCCGACCTGGCGCAGGACCCGCGCTTCATCGACATGTCGGCGCGCATCGGCCACCGCGAGGCGCTGCACGCCGAGCTCGAAGCGCGCACCCGGCTGCGCAACACCGCCGACTGCGTGGCGGCGCTGCGCGCGGCCGGTGCGCCCTGCAGCGAGATGCACGACGTGGCCCAGATGCTGGCGCACGAACAGGTGCAGGCGGTGGGCATGCTGGGCGCGCTGCCGCTGCCGGGCGCACCGCAACACCAGGCCATGGGCCTGCCCTTCAGTTCGCAGGGCCGGCGCGGGCGCAGCGGGCAGCCGCCGCCTGTGCTGGGCGCGAGCACCGACGAGGTGTTGACGGCGCTCGGCCTGCATGCCGATGAACTGGCGGCGCTGCGACAGCAACGCGTCGTCGATTGACTGACAAGGCCGACATCCCCATGAACTTCGACTACACCGAGACCCAGGGCCAGATCCGCGCCGCCGTCAAGGAGCTGTGCAAGGGCTTCGGCCCCGAATACTGGCGCCAGTGCGCGCAGGACGGCGCCTATCCTGAAGCCTTCGTCGACGCGATGGCCAAGGCCGGCTGGCTGGCCGCGCTGATCCCCGAGGAATACGGCGGCGCCGGGCTGCCGCTGCTCGACGCCTGCCTGATCCTGCAGGAGATCAACCAGAACGGCGGCAGCGCGGTGCACTGCCATGCGCAGATGTACACGATGGCGTCGATCATGCGCCACGGCTCCGAGGCACAGAAACGCCGCACGCTGCCGCGCATCGCCGACGGCAGCCTGCGGCTGCAGGCCTTCGGCGTGACCGAGCCCGACGCCGGTTCCAACACGCTGGCGATCAAGACCTTCGCGCGCAAGGTGCCGGGCGGCTACGTCGTCAACGGCCAGAAGATCTGGACCTCGCGCTACAGCCACTCGCACATGTACCTGCTGATCGCGCGCACCACGCCGATCGACGCGGTGAAGAAGAAGACCGACGGCCTGAGCCTGTTCCTGATCGACATCAAGAAGGCGGGCGCGTCGCTGAAGGCCACGCCGATCCGCACGATGATCAACCACCACACCTTCCAGGTCTTCATCGACAACCTCGAACTCACCGACGACGACCGCATCGGCGAGGAAGGCAAGGGCTTCCACTACCTGCTGGATTCGCTGCATTCCGAGCGTCTGCTGGTGGCCAGCGAGGCGATCGGCGACGGCCACTGGTTCGTCGGGAAGGCTGCGCGCTACGGCAGCGAGCGCGTTGTCTTCGACCGCCCGATCGGCGCCAACCAGGGCGTGCAGTTCCCGATCGCGCGCGCCCACATGAACATCGAGGCCGCCGAACTGATGCGCAACAAGGCCGCCACGCTGTTCGACGCCGGCCTGCCGTGCGGGCGCGAGGCGACGATGGTCAAGTACCTGGCCAGCGAAGCGGCCTGGGAGGCGGCCGAGGCGGCGATGACCACCTTCGGCGGCTACGGCGTGGCCTGCGAATACGACATCGAGCGCAAATGGAAGGAGAGCCGGCTGTTCCGCACCGCGCCGATCTCGAACAACTTGGTGCTGGCGCAGGTGGCCGAGCACCTGCTGGGCATGCCGCGTTCATATTGAGAGCCCGATGGACTACGAAACCCTGCTGATTCAGCCCGCGCCGGGCACCGCGCCCGAGGACGGCATCCGCTGCCTGGTGCTGAACCGGCCCGACGTGATGAACGCGATGAACACCCAGATGTTCGTCGACCTGCGCAACGCGCTGCACGAACTGGCGTTCGACGACAGCCTGCGCGTGCTGATTTTCAGCGGCGCCGGTGACCGCGCCTTCTGCACCGGCGGCGACCTGAAGCAGCGCAACGGCATGACCGACGCCGCCTGGCGCAAGCAGCACCAGCTTGCCGAGGAAGTGCTGCTCGCGGTGAAGGACTTTCCGCGCCCCGCGATCGCCGCGGTCGAGGGCCACGCCCACGGCGGCGGCTGCGAGCTGGCACTGATGTGCGACTGGATCGTGGCGGCGCGAACGGCGGTGTTCTCTCTGCCCGAAGTGCGGCGCGGCATCATGCCCGGCGGCGGCGGCATCCAGAACCTGGTGCGCGCCGTCGGCGCGCGGCGCGCCAAGCAGCTGCTGCTGACAGCGCGGCGCTTCTCGGCCGAGCAGGCCGCGCAATGGGACATGGTGACCACGCTGGCCGAGCCCGGCCAGGCGCTGACCGTGGCGGTGGCCGAGGCGCGCGAGATCGTGCTGGCCGCGCCGATGGCGGTGCACTATGCCAAGCTCGCCGCATCGCGCGGCGGTGAGGTCGACTTCCACACCGGCTACGCCCTCGACATCGCCGCCTACAACGTGCTGGTGTCGTCGGACGACCGGCTCGAAGGCGTCAAGGCCTTCAACGAAAAGCGCGTGCCGCGCTGGAGCGGACGCTGAATGTTCACCAAGATCCTGATCGCGAATCGTGGCGAGATTGCCTGCCGCATTGCCCGTACCTGCCAGCGCCTCGGCATCGCCGTGGCCGGTGTTCATTCGAGCGCCGATCGCGATGCGCTGCACACGGCCGTGATCGGTGAATCGATCGGCCTGGGTGGCGCCACGGCAGCCGAAAGCTATCTGCGCATCGACGCGGTGATCGCCGCCGCCAGGCGCAGCGGGGCGCAGGCCATCCACCCGGGCTACGGCTTCCTGGCCGAGAACCCCGCGTTCGCGCGTGCGGTCGAGGCCGCCGGGCTGGTCTTCATCGGCCCGACGCCGGAGGTCATCGAACGTCTCGGCAACAAGGCGTCGGCGAAGGCCGAGGCCCGTGCGGCCGATGTGGCCGTGCTCGGCGGCGGCGAGCAAGCCAGCGCCGACGCCGAGGTGGTGGCCGCCTGGGCGCGCGCACTGCCGCTGCCGGTGCTGCTGAAGCCGGCCGCGGGCGGCGGCGGCAAGGGCATGCATGTGGTGCGGCAGCACGACGCGTTGCCGGATGCCATCGGCACCGCGATGCGCGAAGCCAAGAGCGCGTTCGGCGACCCGGCGCTGATCGTCGAGCCGTACATCGAACGCGGCCGGCATGTCGAGGTGCAGATCGCCGGCGACGGGCGCGGCGAGGTCATCCACCTGTTCGAGCGCGAATGCACGCTGCAGCGCCGGCACCAGAAGCTGATCGAGGAAGCGCCCGCCGCGCCGCTGCCCGCCGGGTTGCGCGAACTGATGCTGGCCGACGCGGTGCGGCTCGCGCAGCGGCTGAACTACCGCGGCGTCGGCACGGTCGAGTTCCTCGTCGCCGGCGACCGGCACTGGTTCCTCGAAGTGAACCCGCGGCTGCAGGTCGAGCACCCGGTGACGGAAGAGGTCACCGGTGTCGACATCGTCGAGCTGATGCTGCGCGTGGCGGCCGGCGAGGGCCTGCCGCTGCGCCAGGCCGACGTGACGCTGCGTGGCCACGCGGTCGAGGCGCGCGTCTGTGCCGAGGATGCCGCGCACGACTTCATGCCGTCGACCGGCGAGATCATCGACGTGCAGTTCCCGGGTATCGGCGTGCGTGTCGAGAGCGGCGTGCGCGCGGGCTCGGTGGTGACGCCGTACTACGACTCGATGCTGGCCAAGCTGATCGTGCACGCGCCGGATCGCGATGCCGCACTCGACCGCCTCGGGCTGGCACTCGGCGCCACGCGCGTGCTCGGCGTGACGACCAACTGCCGCTTCCTGCAGCAGCTGATCGCGTTGCCGCAAACGCGCGACGCCAGCTTCCACACCCGCAGCGTCGACGAAGTGCTGACGGCGCAAGGCCGCGCCGAACCCGCGCCGACGACGCTGCTGGCCGCGGCCGCCGCGTGGTGGTTGCTCGATGCGCGGCAGACCGCCGCCTCGTACGGCGCCTGGACCGCGGCCGACGTCACCGGCTGGCAGATGCACGCCGGCGACGACCCGGTGACGGCGGTGCCGACGCTGCTGCTGCGCGACGGAAAACAGCTGCGCCAGATCCGCTTCGGCGCGCGGCTGGCCGATGGTGAACTGCTGGTGCAGGTGGATGACGAGCGCATCCGCCTGTCGCTGCGCGCGCAGGGCGGGCTGTGGCAGCTCGGCGTCGGCGATGCGGTCGAAACCCTGGCCATCGCGCGCCGCGACGGCAACCTGTTCGTGCAGGCCCAGGGCAGCGCGTTCGTCTTCGAGGCGATCGCCTACCTGGCCCAGGCCGCCGCAGCGCCGGTGACCTCGGGCGAGCTGCGCACGCCGATGATGGGCACGATTCTTCAGACCCACGCCGCGGTCGGCGACGCGGTGCGCGCCGGCGACGTGGTGGTGTCGATGGAGTCGATGAAGATGGAACTGAAGATCTGCGCCGAACACGACGGCACGCTGCGCAGCCTGACGGTCGCGGCGGGGCAGACGGTGGAGCGCGGCTTGGTGGTGGCGGTGGTCAACGCCGCGGAAGCGGCATAGCGCCCCACCCATTCAATGACAACAAGGAGACGACGTTGAAGTACGAATCGATCAGGCTGGAAATGGATGGCGACTACGTTGCGCGGCTGACGCTGGCGCGCCCTGACATCCAGAACGCGATGAGCATGGGGCTGGTGCAGGAGCTGCGCCATGCGTTGCGGGTCATCGCCGCCAACGACAAGCTGCGCGCGGTGGTGCTGACCGGCGAGGGCAAGTCCTTTTGCGCCGGCGGCGACCTGAACTGGATGCAAAGCGTGCTCAAGCAGAGCCGTTCGGAGCGCATCGCGGAATCGAAGGTCCTGGCCGAGCTGTTCTACGAATTCGACAACCTGCCCAAGGTCGTCGTCGGCCGCATCAACGGCGCGGCAACCGGCGGCGGCTTCGGCATGACCTGCATCTGCGACGTCGGGGTGGCCTCGACCGCCGCGCGCTTCTCGCTGACCGAGGCGCGCCTGGGCCTCCTGCCGGCGAACATCAGCCCGTATGTCGCGCGCCGCATCGGCCTGGCGCGCTCGCGCCGCTACGCGCTGACGGCGCAGTTCATCGACGCGGCGCAGGCCGAGCGCATCGGCCTGGTCGATCGCGTCGCCGCGCCGGAGGAACTGGACCGCGCGGTCGAGGAAGAGCTGGCGCTGATCATGGCGATCCCGGCCGGCTCGATCGCCTCGACCAAGAAGCTGTTCAACGACGTGATCGGCCGCCCGCCGCGCGACTGCATGGACTACACCGCCGCCGCGCTGGCCGACGCCTGGGAGACCGAGAACGCTGGCGAAGGCATCGCCGCGTTCCTCGCCAAGCGCCCGGCGGCCTGGAAGGTCACGCGCGGGTGAGGCGCCCAGTTTTCACCAACGAAAGGCCATGAATCCATGAAAGTCTTCGAGACCATCCGGCTCGTGTTCGATGCGGCCGGCGTCGCGCGCCTCACGCTGGCGCGGCCCGATGTTCACAACGCGCTGAACCCGACGATGTTCCAGGAGATCGGCGAGGCGCTCGACCTCATCGAAGCCAACCCCGCGGCGCGCGTCGTAGTGCTGAGCGGCGACGGCGAGAATTTCTGCTCCGGCGGCGACTTCCGCTGGCAGCAGAGCCAGGGCAGCCAAGACCGCGCCAGCCGCATCCGCAGCGGTGCGCCACTCGCCGCGCTGCTGGCGCGGCTCGACACCTTCGGACGCCCGATCATCGGCCGCATCAACGGCTCGGCCTACGGCGGCGGGGTCGGCCTGATCGCCATCTGCGATGTCGTGGTGGCCGTGGACAGCGCGCGGATCTCGCTCAGCGAGGTTCGCTTGGGCCTGGTGCCCGCCACCATTTCGCCGTATGTCGCGGCCAAGCTCGGCCCGAGTTACGCCCGTCGGGTGTTCCTGAACGGCAAGATCATGTCGGCCGCCGAGGCGCAACGCTACGGCCTGGTGCACGAGGTCGTCGCCGTGGCGGAACTCGACAACGCGGTCAATGCCGAGATCGACCGGGCGCTGGCCTGTGCCCCGGGCGCGGTGCAGATGACCAAGAAGCTGGTGCAGTTCGTACTGGCCCACGACACCGCGGACAACCTGATCTACACGGTGGACCGCCTGGCCGACTTCTGGGAGACGGAGGAAGCGCGCGAGGGCCTCACGAGCTTCTTCGAGAAGCGCGCGCCGGCATGGCGCCGCCAGCACGAACCCGCAGCCTGAATCAACCCTCTCGCGACAGAAAGACAACCCATGAACGACGCAGACACCGTGATTTACCAGGTGCGCGACGGCATCGCCACCGTCAAGATCAACCGCCCCGAAATCCGCAACGCGCTGTCGCCCGCGGCAGCGAACCGATTGCACGACTGCTGGGGCGAGGTCGACGCCGACAAGAACGTGCGCGTGGCCATCCTGACCTCGGCCGATTGCGGCACCTTTTGCGCGGGCCTGGACCTGCGCGAAGCGGCGCGCGTGAAGAAGGAGGAGGGCGTCGACATCCTGACCAAGATGAAGGACCCGTTCCACGGCCGCCAGCGCCGCGTGGCCAAGCCCATCATCGCGGCCATGACCGGGCACCTGATCGCCGGCGGCATGATGCTGAGCCTGAATTCCGACCTGCGCGTGGGCCTGAAGGGCACGCAGGTCGGCATCACCGAAACGCGCATCGCCGGGCGCGGCAGCCCGTGGGCCATTCCGCTGCTGTGGATGCTGCCGCAGCCGCTGCTGATGGAGATGGTGCTGACCGGCGAGCTGTACCCGATCGACACCTTCCACCAGCTCGGCTTCATCAACTACCTCGAAGACACGCCCGACGCGGTGCGCGCGCGCGCCCAGTCGCTGGCAGAACGCATCCGCGACAACGCACCGCTGTCGGTGATGGCCGGCAAGGAATCGATCATGACGGCGATGAGCGCTGGCTGCGATGCTGGCATGGCACTGGCGCAGAACATTTACCGCGCCGCGTATGCCAGCGAGGACGCGCAGGAGGGCCCGCGTGCATTCGCGGAGAAGCGCAAGCCGGTGTGGAAGGGGCACTGACGCACGGTTGCGGACGAGGGCGGCGTGACCGACATTCGGCTTCCGAACGGGTTGCAAGTCATCGAGCGCGGCTGGCTGTCGAGCAACAGCATGCTGTTCCTCGGTGCGCGGTCCAGCGCGCTTGTCGACAGCGGCTACTGTACGCATGCGCGACAGACCACGGCGCTGGTCGCCGCGGCGTTGCGCGGGCGCACGCTGGACCGGCTCGTCAACACCCATCTTCACAGCGACCACTGCGGCGGCAACGCCGCGCTCCAGCAGCTGTATCCGGCAGTGCGGACGCTGATTCCGCCCGGCCTGTCCGGCGCGGTCGCGCACTGGGATCCGGTCGCCCTTGGCTACGCCCCGACCGGGCAACTCTGCCCGCGCTTCGGGTTCGACGGTCACGTGCTGCCCGGCACCGAGATCGAACTGGCCGACACGATGTGGCAGGTCCACGCCGCGCCCGGCCACGATCCCGATTCGGTCATTCTGTTCGAGCCGCGGTCGCGCACGCTGATCTCGGCCGATGCCTTGTGGGAAAACGGTTTCGGCGTGGTCTTCGAGGAGCTCGAAGGCCAAGCCGCCTTCGACCAGGAGGGTTCGACCCTCGACCTGATCGAGCGGCTCGATCCTCATTGGGTCATCCCCGGCCATGGTCGGGTGTTCGCCTTCGCGCCTGAGGTTCTGGGCCGGGCGCGCGCGCGCCTCGATGCGTTCATCGAGAACCCGGAGCGGCACGCCCGCCACGCCGCCAAGGTGATGCTGAAATTCAAGCTGCTGGACAGCAGACAGATGCCCGTGGTCGAGTTGGTCGCATGGGCCGCCGGCACGCGCCACTTCCAGACGATTCACCAACGCTTCGCCGCGTCGGCGCCGGTGGTCGACTGGATCGAGCAGCTCACGCAGGAGCTGGTGCGATCGCAGGTGCTGCGACGCGTCGGCGACACGATCCACGATGCCTGAGGTGCACGATCCCATGAATGTTCCCGCTTTACTGAGCCCGCTGCGGCTGCGCGAGCTCGAACTGCCGAACCGCATCGTCGTCTCGCCCATGTGCCAGTACAGCGCGGTCGACGGCTGCGCCACCGACTGGCACCTGGTGCATCTGGGCCAGTACGCCGTCTCGGGCGCCGGGCTGGTGATCGTCGAGGCCACGCATGTCGAGCGCCGCGGCCGCATCACGCACGGTTGCCTGGGGCTGTACTCCGACGAGAACGAGGCGGCGCTGGTGCGCGTGGTCGATTTCTTTCGCCGCCACGGCAACGCCCGTCTCGGCGTCCAGCTCGCACACTCGGGCCGCAAGGGCTCGGCGCACCGGCCCTGGGAAGAGCGTGGCGACGCGCTCAAGGCGGGCCATGATCCTTGGCCCACCGTCGCCGCGTCGGCGCTGGCGTTCGATACCGGCTGGCCGCGACCCGAGGCACTCGACTCGCAGGGCATGAAGACGGTGTGCGATGCCTTCGTGCAAGCCACCCGGCGCGCGGCGCGCCTGGGCTTCGAGCTGGTCGAACTGCACGCCGCCCACGGCTACCTGCTGCACAGCTTCCTGTCGCCGCTGAGCAACCAGCGCGGCGACGCGCATGGCGGCAGCCTGGACAATCGCATGCGCTTCCCGCTCGAGGTGTTCGACGCGGTGCGCGCCGAGTGGCCGCGCGAGCGCCCGCTGGATGTGCGCATCTCGGCGACCGACTGGGTCGACGGTGGCTGGACGCTCGACGACTCGTGCGCGTTCGCGCGCGAACTGAAGGCGCGCGGCTGCGACTTCATCACCGTGTCGAGCGGCGGCATGTCCCTGCAACAGAAGATCCCGCTCGGCGAAGGCTATCAACTGCCGCTGGCGGCCGCGGTGCGCGTGGCCGCCGGCCTGCCGGTGATGGGCGTGGGCATGCTGTTCGACCCGGTCCATGCGAACCGCGCCATCGCCGAGGGCCAGTGCGACCTGGCGGCCATCGCGCGCGGCATGCTGCACGACCCGCACTGGCCTTGGCGTGCCGCTGCGGAACTCGGCGGCGAGGTGGCTCACCCGCCGCAGTACATCTGCGGCTATCTCTCGTCCTGGCTGCGCGGGCAACGCGCGGGCCATGGCGGTGCATAGTCCCCTCACACCACCGACAGGCTTCGCGATGAACGGTACCACGCGCTACCCCCATGTCTTCGCCCCGCTCGATCTGGGGCACACGCGGCTGAAGAATCGCATCCTGATGGGCTCGATGCACACCGGGCTGGAGGAAACGCTCGGCGGATTCCCGCGCATGGCCGAGTATTTCGCGGAGCGCGCGCGCGGCGGTGTCGGCATGATCATCACCGGCGGCTTCCCGCCCAACGACGAGGGCGGGCTGGACAGCAAGCTGGCCAGCCCCGAGCAAGCCGAGCAGCACCGCCTGATCACGCGCGCGGTGCACGCGGCCGACCCCGACGTGAAGATCTGTTTGCAGATCCTGCACACCGGCGCGCTGGCCGACACGCCGACCTGCGTCGCGCCGTCGGCGGTCAAGTCGCGCATCGGCCGCTACACGCCCAGCGAGCTCGACGAAGCGGGCATCGAGAAGCAGCTCAGCGATTTCGCCAACTGCGCGGCGCTGGCGCAATCGGCCGGCTACGACGGCGTCGAGATCATCGGCTCGGCCGGCTACCTGATCAGCGCCTTCATGGTGCGCAAGACCAACCTGCGCACGGATCAATGGGGCGGGCCGTGGGAGAACCGCATGCGCTTCGCGCTCGAGGTCGTGCGCCGGGTGCGCGCCGCGGTCGGCGAGCGCTTCATCGTGATCTTCCGCGTCCCGGCGATGGACATGCTCGACGGTGGCCTGGCCTGGGACGAGATCACCTCGCTCGCGCAGGGCTTGCAAGCGGCGGGCGTCAGCATCATCAGCACCCATTTCTGCTGGCACGAGGCGCCGGTGCCGACCATCGCGACGATGGTGCCGCGCGCGGCGTTCTCGCAGGTCACCGGCCGGCTGCGCCAGGCCGTCAGCGTGCCGGTCATCACCAGCAACCGGATCAACATGCCGGCGGTGGCCGAGCAGGTGCTCGCGCGCGGCGACGCCGACCTGGTGTCGATGGCGCGGCCGATGCTGGCCGACTCGCAGTTCGTGCTGAAGACCGCCGAGGGCCGCGAGGACGAGATCAACACCTGCATCGCCTGCAACCAGGCCTGCCTGGACCACTACTTCGGCGGGCGCCAGCAGGTGACCTGCCTGGTCAACCCGCGGGCGTGCAACGAGACCCAGCTGAACTATCGGCCCGCAGCGGCGCCCAAGCGCATCGCAGTCATCGGCGCCGGGCCGGCCGGCCTGGCCGCCGCCACGGTGGCGGCCGAGCGCGGCCACCATGTCACGCTGTTCGAGGCCGGTGCCGAGATCGGCGGCCAGTTCAACCTGGCGCGCCGCATCCCCGGCAAGGAAGAGTTCGCCGAGACGCTGCGCTACTACCGCCGCATGATCGACAAGCTCGGCATCGCACTGCGCCTGAACACCGCGGCCGACGCCGCGTTGCTGCGCGCCGAAGGGTTCGACGACGTGATCGTCGCCACCGGCATCACGCCGCGCCGGCCCGACATTCCGGGCATTGATCATCCGATGGTGCTGCCGTACGTCGACGTGATCCTGGGCCGCAAGCCGGTGGGCCGGCACGTCGCGATCATCGGCGCGGGCGGCATCGGCTTCGACGTTGCGACGCTGGTCTCGCACGCTGGCATTTCCGCGTCGCTCGACGTGGCCGTGTTCGCGCGCGAATGGGGCATCGACTTCGACAACCACCCCCGCGGCGGCGTCACCGGCGTGTTGCCGCAGGTTGAAAAGTCGGAGCGCACGGTCGCTCTGCTGCAGCGCAAGCCCGACGCGCTCGGCAAGACGCTGGGCCGCACCACCGGCTGGACGCACCGCATGAGCCTGGGCCGGCGCGGCGTGCAAATGGTGGGCGGGGTCGAGTACCTGAAGATCGACGACGCCGGCCTGCACACGCGGGTGGGCGGCGAGCCTCGGCTGTTCGAGGCCGACAGCGTCATCGTCTGCGCCGGTCAGACGCCGCTGCGCAGCGTGTACGACGCGCTGCAGGCCAGCGGGGTGCGCACGCATCTGGTGGGCGGCGCTTTCGAGGCGGTCGAGCTCGACGCGAAGCGCGCCATCGACCAGGCCAGTCGCCTGGCGGCCGTGATCTGAGGCCATGAACACCGCGCCCACGACGACGACCGACGCGCCGCGCCTGCATCGCACCGTCGCGAACGGCATTGGCCAGGCCTGGTTCGAGTGGCGCCCCGAGCGGCGCCGTCAAGGGCCCAGCGTGTGGCTGGTGCATGCCACCGGCTTTCATGGCCGCGTGTGGGACCAAGTCGTCCACCGGCTGCCGGGCCGCCATGTGATCGCGGCCGAGCAGCGCGGCCATGGCCGCAGCGAGGCGGCGGACTTCGACGGCTGGGCGGACTTCGGCCACGACCTGGCCGCGCTCGCCGTCGCGCTCGACGCGCAAGACGCGGTGGGCGTCGGCCACAGCTTGGGCGCCCATGCGCTGGTGCAGGCGGCCGCCTACCAGCCGGGCCGGTTCGCGCGGCTGGTGCTGATCGATCCGACGATCTTCGCGCCGGCCGAGTACCACCGGCCCTTGCCGCCGTCCGGCGCGCTGCATCCGGCGGCCGCGCGCAAGAACCGCTTCGACTCTGCCCAGGCGATGTTCGACCGGTTCGTCGAGCGGCCGCCGTACCACGTGTTCGATCGTCAGGCCCTGCGCGACTACTGCGATCATGGCCTGCGCCCGGCCGACGGCGGCAGCGGCTTCCAGCTCGCCTGCGATCCGGCCTTCGAAGGCAAGGTCTATCCGCTGGCGCAGCAGAACCTGGGCATCTACGCCAGCATCCGTGCGCTGCAGATCCCGGTGCTCGTGGTGCGCGCCGGCTCGGGCGATCCGAGCATCCTGCCTTGGGATCCGCTGGGGTCGCCGACGTGGCCCGGGCTGGCCCAGGAGTTTCGCCACGGCCGCGACCTCAACCTGACCGACAAGACCCACATGTTGCCGATGGAAGATCCGGCGCTCGTCGCGCGGCTGATCGATGAAGCGATGAATGGCCCTGTGCCAGGGCAGTCGACGTGAAGGGCGCCATGACCCCACCCGTCCCGGCGCAAAGCCGTTTCGTCGTCCACGACGATCTGAACTTGCATCACCTGGATTGGGGCAACCACGGCGGGCATCCGGTGATCCTGGTGCACGGCATCCGTCTGCACGCCCATGTCTGGAACAATTTCGCGCGCCGCTTCAGCGACCAGCTCCACATCCTGGCGCTGGACCAGCGGGGTCACGGCGACAGCGGCTGGGGTGGCGCGGACAGCTATCAGCTCGAGGATTTCTACCGCGACCTGCGTGCGGTGGTCACGCAGCGGGGCTTGACCCGCTTCACGCTGATCGGCCACTCGCTGGGTGGGCTGGTGTCGATGGTGTATGCGCACCGCCACCCCGAGGATCTGGAGCGCCTTGTGCTCGTGGACATCACGGCCGGCCTGCCCGAGGTGGCGCCGGGCACCGACCTGTCCCGCATCTCTGAAGCGCCGCCGCCGCAGGATTTCGAATCCGTCGAATCCGCGACGGCCTATCTGCGCCGGATCATGGCCATGGCACCGCCCGACGTGGTCGCGGAAAGCGTGGCCCAAGGCGTGCGCAGGACCGACACCGGCGCCTACACCTGGAAGTACGACCCGGCCTTGTCGCAGCACCGGCGGCCTGTTCCCGCGTCGATGGATCTGTGGGGCATGGTGGGCGCCATCCCGACCCCGACCTTGCTGCAATACGGCAGCCACAGTCGCGTCGTGACGCCGGCGTTGGCCGAGCGCATGGCCGCGACGATGCCGCGCTGCAGCGTCGAACGCATCGAGCGCGCCGGGCACGCCCTGTTCACCGACCAGCCCGACGCGTTCGCCGACAGCGTTCGGCGCTTCCTGTTCGGACCATCGCTTTCCTGACGCGCTCGATTGCCGCCATGCGCACCAAAGTCCGTCTTGCCCATGTCTCTGACATCCATCTGGATACCGACTACCACGGCGGAGAAGACCGCATCGACCGGCGTGACCGCTGCCGCGACCGGTTTCGAACGCTGCTCGACAACGTCATTGAACAGCGCCCCGATGCCTTGCTGATCGTCGGCGACCTGTTCGACTCCAACCGCGCCTCCGATGACACCATCGTCTGGGCCATGGAGGCGCTGGGCCGTCTGCCGCTCCCCGTGCTGATGATTCCGGGCAACCATGACTGCCTGGAAGACGACGGAATTTACCGACGCCACGATTTCAACCGCATCGCCAACGTGCAGATGGTCATGAGCCCGCAGGGCGAGACGCTCGAACTGCCGGAATTGAAGATCAGCGCCTGGGGCAAGGGCATGGCCGTTCATTCGCCGGACTTCCGCCCTCTGGCCGATATGCCCGACATTCATGACGGTTGGTGGAACCTCGCGATGGGGCACGGCATCTTCGTCGAGGACGGCTATCACAGCAGGCGTTCATCGCCGATCCGGGCCGATCAGATCGAAGCGAGTGGGCGTGATTACGTGGCGCTCGGCCACCACCACGGCCTGCGCAATGTGTCGAGGGGCGCCACCGTGGCCTACTACTGCGGGGCGCCGGAGCGGCTTTCAGAGCACTCCGGCACGTTCGTCACCGTCGACCTCGAACACGGCGCCGAACCCGTGGTGTCGATCCGGCGGGTCGGTTGACAGCCGCCGCCGATCACGAAAGGCGAAACCCTTCATAGCCTTGCGCGGCGACTTCGGAAAGCCGCTGGCGATAGCGCGGGGCGCCGCCGTTGTAGATGAGGTAACGGATCTTGTCGTGCCCTTCGAGGTTGGAGTTGTAACCGGTGAACCATGACTTCGCCTTGCGCAGCAGCAGGCCCTGGTACAGCTCCTTCACATGCTCGGTCCACAGTGTCTCGGCTTCCACGGTCGGCTCGACGCGCGTGATCGCCTGCTGCACGACGTGCTCGAACAGCGAGCTCGCCCAGTCGACCACCGTCTCGATGCCACGCGGAAAGTTCGTTGAAAGCGATGCGCTCTGTGGCCCTGCCAGCATGAAGAGGTTGGGGAACCCGGCGGCCTGCAGGCCCAGGTAGTTGACCGGCCCGTCGCGCCACTTGTCGCGCAGACGCTCACCGTTCACGCCGACGAAGTCGATGTTGTCGAAGGCGCCGGTCACCGCATCGAAGCCTGTGGCGTAGACGATCAGGTCGAACTCGTACTCGCGTTCGCTGGTGCGGATGCCGGTGGGCGTGATGCATTCGATCGGGGTATCACCGATGCTCACCAGGTGCACGTTGGGGCGGTTGTAGGCTTCGTAGTAGCGCGTCTCCATCGGCACGCGCTGCACGCCGAAGCCGTGATCCTTGGGGATCAGCTTATCGGCCAGCACCGGGTCTTTCACACGCTGGCGGATCTTCTCGGCCACGAAGGCCGAGAACTCGGCATTGGCGGCCTCGTCCATCAGCACGTCGCGGAAGTTGCCGAGCCAGATCGCGAAGCCCGGCGTGGCATACAGCCGCTCCCAGAATGCCAGGCGCTCTTCACGCGGCACTTCGGCCACCCGGCGCCGGTCCGGTCCGTGGATGAAGCCGCCCGGCGTCAGGTCGCACTTCTTGAAGATCTCGTCGTAGCGGGATCGGATGTCAGCCATTTCGGCCGGCGGGATGGGCGCGTTGTGCAGCGGCGCGCACCAGTTCGGCCGGCGCTGGAACACCGTGAGCTCGCCCACCTTGTCGGCGATCGCGCCGATCAGCTGCACGCCGGTGGCGCCCGTGCCGATGACCGCCACCCGCTTGCCCGCCAGGTCCACCGGCTCCTTGGGCCAGTGATAGGTGTGGAACGACGGCCCGCGGAAGCTGTCCATGCCCTTCAGGCGTGGCATCGTGGGTGCGGAAAGCAGTCCGATCGCGGTGAGCAGGAAGCGGCACGTCAGGGTGCGCCCGCCGGCCAGCTCGAGCGTCCACAGCTCGTTGTGCTCGTCGAAGGTCGCGCGCTCGAGCGAGCAGCCGAACTGGACGTGCCGGCGCAGATCGAACTTCTCGACCACGTAGTTCACGTAGCGAAGGTTTTCCGGCTGCGGCGAGAAGTGTTCTGTCCAGTCCCACTCGGCCAGCAGCTCCTTCGAGAACGCGTAGCCGTAGGTGTAGCTCTCCGAATCGAAACGACAGCCGGGGTAGCGGTTCCAGTACCAGGTGCCGCCGACGTCGTCGCCGCGTTCGAGCACCGTGACGTCGGCACCAAGCTGCAACAGCTTGTGCAACTGGTACAGGCCGCACATGCCGGCGCCGATGATCACGAACTCACGCTCTGGCGTGCGGCGGGCAGCTGGCAGGTCTTTGGGCAAAACTTTTCTCCGTGTTTGGGCTCGTGCAGGGCGACCGGCCGACAGGGTCAGCGCCGGGCCGAAGTGGAATTTTAGCGCCGTGGACCAAACGTTTGTTTGACAGTTCGACTCGGTCTGCGTTGCGTCAGTCGCGACCCCATGTCGGAGCACGCTTTTCGGTGAATGCGGTGAGCCCTTCGCGGCAGTCGTCGGTGCCGAAAACCGTCGATATGAGGTCGACCGCATTGGCCGCGCCTTGCCGGTAGCCGTTGTCGGTGGCGCGCCCGAAGGCGGCCTTGCCGAGCCTCATCAGTGTCGGCGACTTGGCCGCGAAGACGCGGGCCAGCTTGTGTGCTTCACTCAGCACGAGATCGGGCGGCGCGATGCGCCCGACGAGGCCGAGCGCCATCGCTTCGCGGGCATCGAAGACGCGGCCGGTGAACAGCAGGTCGAAGGCGCGGTAGCGCCCGACGATCCGCGGCAGATGGGTGTAGTGGATCGCGGGCAGCAATCCGACTTCGAGCTCGGGGTAGCCGAAGCTGGCATCGTCGGCGGCGACCAGCATGTCGCAGGTAATAGCCACCGACATGCCGCCGCCGCGCACCGCGCCGCTGATCGCGGCGATCGTCGGCTTGGGCAGGCCGGACTGCAGCTCGAACAATTGCGAATACAGCCGGCCCACGGTCGCGTGCACCGCGGCGGGCGAACTGTCCTTGAAGCGTGGCAGGTCGAGCCCGGCACAGAAGCGGCCGGGGATCGCGCTGCCCAGCACGATGGCGCGCACGTGCGGGTTGGCGCCGGCCTCGCGCAGGGCGGCCATCAGCGCATCCAGCAAGGCGTCGGTGAGGGCGTTCACCGGCGGGTTGTCGAGCAGGATCTCGGCAATGCCGTCGGTCACTTCGAGTCGGATCATCTTGTCGCGCCTTTCGCGCCACAGTGTTCTTCGATCACCCTGTCAAGGCACCCCGAGCGTGGACAGCGCATCGACGTAACCAGAATCGCGGGTGTCGATGCCGCCGACGCTCGGGCCGACCCGCCGCAACAGGCCGTCGTTCAGGCCATACACCAGTCCGTGGACCTCGACAGCTTGACCGCGCTCCCAAGCGCGGCGCAGCACGGTGGTGCGGCAGACGTTGCTGACCTGCTCGATCACGTTGAGCTCGCACAGCAGCGCCGCCCGTTCATTGGCATCGTCGACGCCGTCGAGCCGCGGCGCGTGCTTTCGCGCCACATCCTCCAAGTGGCGCAGCCAGTTCTCCGCCAAGCCGGTGCGGCGGCCGTCGATCACCGCCTGCACGCCACCGCACCCGTAGTGCCCGACCACGAGCACGTGCTCGACCTTCAGCACCTCGACGGCGTAGTGCAGCACGGTCAGGCAATTGAGGTCGGAGTGCACCACCAGATTGCCGACATTGCGGTGCACGAACACTTCGCCCGGGCGCAGCCCGACGATCTCGTTGGCCGGCACGCGGCTGTCGGAGCAGCCGATCCACAGGTACCGGGGCGCTTGCTGCCGGGCAAGCCGCGCAAAGTATTCGGGGTCCCGCGCCGCGCAGCTTGCCGACCAGGCGCGGTTGTTTTCGAACAGGGGGTCCAGGCTGCACATGTTGCTTCTCTCAGGCCTTGTTGTCCGCGGCCAGCTTCGCGCGCAGTTCGACGACCGTTTCCGGATTGACCAGCGACGACAGGTCTCCCGGGCTGTCACCGCGATACACCGAGCGCACCACGCGCCGCATGATCTTCATGTTGCGCGTCTTCGGCAGATCGGTGACGAGCAGCACCTGCCGCGGCCGGTACGACGTGCCCATGCCGCGCACGACCGCGGCGGACAGTTCCTGCTCCAGCGCCGCGTCGGCCGGCACGCCCGGCATCGGCACGCAGACGCAGACGATGGCCGAACCCTTGATCTCGTCGGGCACGCCGATCACCGCCGCTTCGGACACCTTGCCGGTGCCGGTCAGCAGCGTCTCGATCTCGGACGGTCCGGTGCGCTTGCCCGAGATCTTGATCGTGTCGTCGCTGCGGCCGAGGATGTAGTAGAGCCCGTCGGCGTCGCGCATCGCGAAGTCGCCGTGGACCCAGATGCCGGGCAGGGTGCGCCAGTAGCTGTCGAGATAGCGATCGTCGTCGCGCCACAGGCTCTTTGTGATGCCGATGTTGGGGTTGCGCAGCACGAGCTCGCCGACCTGCCCATCGGCCACCGGCTGCCCGGCCTCGTCGACGATGTCGGCGCCTACGCCGAGCCCGCCCATCCCGAACGAGCCGGGCCGCAGCGGGTGGTGCACGGTGCCGGTGAAGTTGCAGCCGCCCACTTCGGTGCCGCCGACGATGTTCAGGAACGGCAGCTCCTTCTTGCACACATGCTCGAAGAACCAGCGCCAGGGCGCCTCGGTCCAGGCCTCGCCGCCCGACACGGCGATCCGCAACGCGGACAGGTCGAAGCGCTCGACCTCGGCGTCGCCGTAGCGCATCAGGCCGCGGATCAGGGTCGGCGCGACGCCGACGTAGGTGACGCGGTGGTCCTGCAGCAGGCGCCAGAAGCGGCCGGTGTCCGGAAAGTCGGGCGTGCCTTCCGCGACCAGCAGGCTGCCGCCGAAGAAGCTCGGGATGCAGGCGCACATCGCGCCCACCATCCAGCCCATGTCGCTCATGAAGAAGAAGCGGTCACTGGGCTTGAAGTCGGCGCAGATGTGCATATCGCGCGTGACCATCGAGCCGAGGAAGCTCACATGCGTCCAGACGCAGCCCTTGGGCTTGCCCGTGGTGCCCGAGGTGTAGAGCAGCACGGCGGGGTCGTCGGCGGCCATCTCCATCGTCGGCAACGCGGCGGGCTGGATCGCGACGGCCGCAGCCCAGTCATGGTCGCGGTTGGGCGTCATCGGGCAATCCAGCGCGTTGCCGAGGTGGCGCAGCACCAGCACGGAGCGCACGCTGGGCACCTCGCTCAGCGCCTCGTCGAGCACCGACTTCATCGCGCCCGGCGTGCCGCGGCGCCACGTGCCGTCGACCGTCAGCACGACCTTGGCTTCGCCGTCGTTCAGGCGCGAGATCAGCGGCTGCGGGCCGAAGCCGGAGAACAAGGGCATGACGACGGCGCCGATCTTCATCACCGCGAAGAAAGCGATGAAGGTCTCCGGCAGGTTCGGCATGTACAGCCCGACGCGGTCGCCCGGCCGCACGTCGAGTGCCCGCAGCGCGCCGGCCAGCCGGCAGACCTCGGCGTCGAACTCGCGGTAGCTCAGGCTGCGCTGGGCGCGCTGGTCTTCGCCCTCCCAGACCAGAAACGGGCGCTCCCAAGCCGGCGTGTCGCGGTGCCGGTCGATGCAGTTGAGCACGATGTTGGTCGTGCCGCCGACGCACCAGCGCGCCCACTCGATGCCGCGCGAGGTGTCGAGCATCTGCTCGTACGGTTTGTAGAAGCGGAAGTCGCAGAACTCGAACACCTGCTGCATCAGCCACGCCGGGTCGGCGTCGGCGCGGCGTGACAGGGCCTGCAGATCGGGCTCGCCGGTGCGGCGGATGAAGGCACCGAGATTCGATTGCGCGAGGATCTCGGGTGTCGGAAGCCAGTCGAACGGTCGTTTGGTAGAATCCATGTCGCTAGAGTAGCTGAAGCCACCAGCGCAGTCCAGAGGTGACGCCCCCGGGCCGGGCCCGTGATCTGCGCACCATGACCCCGGAGAAGCCCATGCATGTCGACGAAGCGATCCGCAGCCGTAAATCCGTCCGGCGGTTCCTGCCCACCCCGGTGCCCGCCGCGGTGGTGAGCCACATCCTGAACGTGGCGGCGCGGGCGCCGAGCGGCAACAACGTGCAGCCTTGGCGCGTGTACGTGGTTGCCGGCGAGCGGCGCGACAAGCTCTGCGACGCCATCGTCGAAGCCGCCAGCGGCGACCCGGACCGCCATCAGCCGGAGTACGCCTACTACCCGACGAGCTGGTTCGAGCCCTACTTGGAACGTCGGCGCCGTTGCGGCTTCGGGCTGTACGCGACGCTCGACATTGCGCGCGACGACAAGGTCGCGCGCGAACGCCAGATGCTGCGCAACTACACGTTCTTCGACGCGCCAGTGGGGCTGATCGTCACGCTCGACCGGCGCCTGAACACCGGCAGCTTCATGGACGTCGGCATGTTCATCCAGAACATCCTGGTGGCGGCGCGCGCGCAGGGGCTGCACACCTGCGCCCAGGCCGCGTTCGCTTGGTTTCACAAGATCGCCCGCGAGCAGCTGCCGATGGGCGACAACGAGATCCTGCTGTGCGGCATCGCGCTCGGGCACGAAGACGTGGACGCACCGGAGAACGCCTTCATCACCGAGCGTGCCGGCTTGGACGAGTTTGTCAGCTTCCATGGTTTCGAGGTGACCGCGTGATCACCGTGCCCTTCATGCTGCCCGAATCGATGACTGTGTGACCACGCTGCGAAAGTCGCTGCTCATCGTGTACCACACGATGACCGGCGGCACGTTGCAGATGGCGCAGGCGGCTGCGTCCGGGGCGCGAAGCGAGGGCACGGTTGACGTCCGTTTGCTGCACGCGCGCGATGCCGGGCCCGACGATGTCCTGGCGGCCGACGGCCTGATCTTCGCCACGCCCGAGAATCTGGCCGCCATGTCCGGTATGTTGAAGGACTTCTTCGACCGCAGCTACTATGCCGTGCTCGACCGCATCAACGGCCGACCCTACGCCCTCCTGATTTGCGCCGGCAGCGACGGCAGCAACGCCGTCCGCCAGATCGAGCGCATCGCCACCGGATGGCGGCTGCGGCGCATCGTCGAGGCGGTGATTGTTTGCACCCATGCCCAGGCACCGGCGGACATCCTGCGCGCGAAGCAGATCGACGCTCCGGCACTCGCGCGATGCGAGGAACTGGGGGCCGCCTTCGCGGCGGGGCTGGCCTTGGGAGTTTACTGAGCGTCGCGTCGATCCGCAAAGCGCCGCCGTTCACTTTGACACTTGGCGCCAGCGGCCCGTTCAGAAACGAAAGATGCCGTAGCTCGGCGCGGCGATCGGTGCGTGCGAGGCGGCCGACAGCGCCATGCCCAGCGCATTGCGCGTGTCCACTGGCGCCAGCAGGCCGTCGTCCCACAGCCGCGAGGTTGCGAAATAGGCGTTCGATTCGCGCTCGGCCTTTTCAAAGACGCGGTCGCGCAGGATCTTCATCGCGGCCTCGTCGGGGGGATGGCCGTGGCGCCGCAGCTGCGCGATCTTCACGTCGGCGAGCGTGTTGGCGGCCTGCTCGGGGCCCATCACACCCATGTGGATGTTGGGCCAGGCCCAGATGAAGCGCGGGTCCCAAGCCCGGCCGCACATGCCGTAGTAGCCCGCGCCGAACGCGGCGCTGGTGATCACGGTGAACTTGGGCACCTCGCTGCCGGCCTGCGCCATCAGCATCTTGGCGCCGTCCTTGGTGATGCCTTCCATCTCGTAGTTGCGGCCGATCATGTAGCCGGTGGTGTTCTGCAGGAACAGCAGCGGCGTGCGGTTCTGGTTGCACAGCGCGATGAAGTGCGCCGCCTTCTTGGAACTGTCGGAGAACAGCACGCCGTTGTTGGCCAGGATGCCGATGCGGTAGCCCCACAGGTAAGCGTAGCCGCAGATGAGCGTGGTGCCGTAGGCCGGCTGGTACTCGTGGAAGCGGCTGCCGTCGACCATGCGTGCGATCAGCTCGCGGTGATCGAACTGCACCTTGTGGTCGGGGCTGACGATGCCGTGCATCTCGCCCGGGTCGTAGTAGGGCGCCTCGGGCTCGCGCTCGGGCAGGAAGCTGCGCGTGGCGGGCGTGAGCTGGGCCACGAGCTCGCGGCAGATCTCGATCGCGTGGGCTTCGCTGTCGGCGGGGTAGTCGACCGTGCCCGAGATTTGCGTGTGCAGATCGGCGCCACCGATCTCGTCGGCGGTGTGCTCCTCGCCGGTGGCGGCCTTCACCAGCGGCGGGCCGCCGAGGAACACGCCGCCGGCGCCGCGCACGATGATGCTGTAGTCGCACAGCGCCGGGATGTAGGCGCCGCCGGCGGTGCAGTGGCCGAACACCATCGCGATCTGCGGCACATGGGCCTTGGACAGCAGGCACTGGTTGCGGAACACGCGCCCGCCTTCGATGTAGACGCCCGACAGCTCTTCGAGGAAGGCACCGGCGCTGTCGCACAGGTGCAGCACCGGCAGGCGGTTCTCGAGCGCGATGTCGAGCAGCCTGGTGATCTTGCGCGGCGTCAGCGTGTACCAGGCGCCGCCCTTGATGCCGGAGTTGTCGCAGTGGATCAGCACCTCGCGGCCACTGACCACGCCCAGGCCGGTGATGACGTTGGCGCCCGGAACCTCATCGTCGTACTGGCCACAGGCGGCCAGCGACGAGAACTCGAGGAACGGCGTGCCGGGATCGAGCAGCAGGTCGAGCCGCTCGCGCGGCAGCAGCTTGTTCTGCGAACGCAGGCGCTTCAGGTCGCGCGGCGGGCACAAGTGGCGCGCCTGCTCCTGGCGGGCGCGGAAGTCGTCGACGATGGCGCTGATCGCGGCGTGGTTGCGCTTGTAGGCCGCGGACGCGGTGTCGATGCGGGATTCGATGCGCTTCATGGTTCAGACGTCTTCGAGGGTAATCAGCGCGGCCTTCAGCGCGAAGGTCGCACCGGTCAGGAAGTGCACGGTCTTGACGCGCGCGTCGCGCGGCGCGAGCAGGGTGGTTTCGAGTTTCATGCTCTCGATCACCATCAACGCCTGGCCGGCACGAACGACGTCGCCCGCGGCGGTGTGCACCGCGATCACGACACCGGGCATCGGCGCGCTGAGCAGGTCGGAGCCGCCGCCGGCCGCGCCGCCGGTGGCGTGCGTCAATTGCTGGCGTTCGATCTCGATCGCACCCATGCCCTCGGCATGCACGAACACCGAATCCGCCCCCACGGCGAGTTGAACGACGCGCGACCGACCGTCGACGCTGATGCGCCAGCGCCCGTCGGCCAGGGCCTCGCGGCTGACGACCAGTGTGCGGTCGCCACGGCGCAGCTGCACGCCGCCGTCCGGGCCGCGGGTTGCGATGACGTCGTACGCCACGCCGGCGATCAGATAACGCGCGTGCATTTGGGTCAGTTCCTCCAGCCGCCCATCGCAGCGTGCATCGGCGGCACCGCATGAACCCGATGCATCAGCTCGCGATCGGACAGCACCGCGGCGGCCAGCAGCAGGTCGATCTCGGGCTCGGACAGTGCCGATCGAAGATCGTCGGCACAACGCACCAGCATGCCGGTGTCGGCTTGGCCGGCGATGAATTCGGGGTGCTGCAGCACGCGCGCCAGGTAGCTCGCGTTGGTGGTGACGCCGAGCAGCACGGTGTCCTGCAGCGCGCGCACCGAGCGTGCGATGGCCTGCGCCCGCGTTGCGCCGTGACAGACGATCTTGGCGATCATCGGGTCGAACGCGGCCGTGACGGCGCCGCCTTCGCGCACACCAGCGTCGACGCGCACGCCCGGGCCGGAAGGGGGCTTCCAGGCCAGGATGGCGCCGGTGGCGGGGCGGAAGTCATGCGCCGGGTCTTCGGCATAGAGCCTGCATTCGATCGCATGGCCCAGCTGCACGATGTCGGCCTGCACGAGGCCGAGCGGCTCGCCGCGCGCCAGCCGCACCTGCTCGCGCACCAGGTCGAGGCCGCAGACCATTTCGGTGACCGGGTGCTCGACCTGCAGCCGCGTGTTCATTTCCAGAAAATAGAACTCGCCGCCGGCGCCGTAGATGAACTCGACCGTGCCGGCGCCGAGGTAGGCGCAGGCCCGCGCAATGCCAGCTGCGGATTCGCAGACATCGCGACGCTGCTCGGGCGTGAGGCCGGGCGACGGCGTTTCCTCGATGATCTTCTGGAAGCGCCGCTGCACCGAGCATTCGCGTTCCCAAATGTGGACCACCTGACCGTGGGCGTCGCCGAGCACCTGGACCTCGATGTGGCGCGGGCGCTCGACGTAGCGTTCGACGAACAGGCGGCCATCGCCGAAGTAGCGCTCGCCCTCGCGCCGCGCGGTCGCGATCTCGGCCTCGAGCAGCGCCAGGTCGCGCACGATGCGCATGCCCTTGCCGCCGCCGCCGGCCGAGGGCTTGATCAGCAGCGGCGCGCCCAGCGCGCGGGCGCGCTCGACGAAGCTCGCCGGGTCGTCGTCCTCGATCGCGCTCGGCGCCACCGGGAAGCCGCGCTCGGCGACAAAGCGGCGCGCGCGCACCTTGTCGCCCATCAGCTCGATGGTGTCGGCGCGCGGGCCGATGAAGGCGACGCCGGCGGCATCGAGCGCGCGCGCGAACGCAGCGTTCTCCGACAGGAAACCGTAGCCCGGGTGCAGCGCCTGCGCACCGGTCTGGCGGCAGGCCGCGACGATCTGTTCGATGTCGAGGTAGGCGGCGACCGGGGTGGGCCCATGCAGTTCGACCGCGGCATCGGCCCCCAACACCGCGGGGCTGTCGGCGTCGACCGCGTGGTGCGCGACCGCCACGCGCAGGCCGAGGGTCTTGAGCGTGCGCAGGATGCGCAGCGCGATCTCGCCGCGATTGGCGATCAGGACCGTGTCGAAGTGCCGCAGCGGCGAGTGCGAGCCCGCAGGGGCGTCGGGGCCTGGAACCACGGTCAGTCGACGATCGGAATCGGATCGGAGACGCGGTTGAACTTGGAGGCCTTCGCGTCCGATTGCAAGATCAGCACGCTGCTCGGCGAGTGGCGCACCGAGGGTGAAAAACTGATCGGCGAGGCCAGGCCGTCGGTGCCGAAGTTCTTCATCGCCTCGAGCTTGTCGACCACGCAGGTCCGGGTCAGGTCCTTGCCGCAGCGGCGGATCGCGTCTTCCATCACCAGTGCGCCGACGTAGGCGGTGATGGAGTAGCGGTTCATTGTCTTGAGTTCGTCGGGGCTCAGGTATTTTTGCGCCAGCCCCATGAACTTGGCCATGCCGGGAACGCTCAGGTCGGTCAGCGGCGGCACGTAGTCGGCGACGAAGTAGCCGTCGCCAGCAGCACCGGCGAGCGCCTGCACCGGCGTCAAATGGGCCGAATGCACGGCGAGAATGGTCAACGGCATCTGGTTCTTCGCCGCCTCCTTCATGAGCATCGAATGTTCGGCGACGACGCCGCCCGACAGCAGGAAGGTCGTGCCGACTTGCTTGAGGCTCAGCACCTCGGCCGAGAAGTCCTTGGTGCCGCGCTTGAAGACAATCTCAGACACGCTGTTCAGACTCAGCGCCTTGACCGCCTTCTGGTAGCCGCAGCGCACGTCGCTGCCGAATTCGTCGTCCTGGTAGACCAGTGCGAACTTCTCCTTCTGCAGGTTCCTGGTCTTCACCATCTGCGTCATCGCGGCGCTGACTTCCTGGCAGTAGGTCGGGCCGATCACGAACACGGTCTTGTTGGGTGGCGTGAAATGGGCCGCCGCCACGGCCATCGCGTTGACGGTCGGAATCTTCTGCTCGTTGATGTACGGCAGCATGGCCTGCAGCGCGGCCGAGCCCGAGGTGCCGATCAGGCCGAAGATGTTCTCCGTTTCGTTGAGGCGCTTGACGCCCTGCAGCGCGCGCTGCGGCACGTAGCCGTCGTCATCGGGCCGGATCTCGATCTTGCGGCCGTTGATGCCGCCGCGCGCGTTCACGTCCTGCTCCCAGACCTTGAGCGCGGCCATGTGGGCCTTTCCGAGCAGACTGGGCGGCCCGCTCACCGGCGTGACCGAACCGAGCACGATCCTGGTGTCGGTCACGCCCGGTTCGGCACGCGCCGCCGCGCTGTGGCTCGCGATGCCGACGCAGGCGGCCAGCGACAGGAATGAATGAAGGAAGTTCGACTTCATGGGCGGGCCTCGAAGGCTGGTTGGGTGCTGAAGCGGCCGACTCACTTGTCGCTGAGAAAGTCCGATGCGCGCTCGAACTTGCCGGTGGCCGCGTTGGCCTTGAGCAGGATGGGTCGGGTACCGGACTGGCGGATGTTCGGGCCGAAGGTCAGTGGCGCCATCACGCCGTCGCTGGCGAAGTTCTTTGTCTGCTCCAGTTTCTGCACGAGACAGGCGCGGGTGAGGTTGCGTCCGCACGCCGTCAGCGCGGATTCGACCAACTGGGCACCGACGAACGCAGTCAGCGAATAGCGGTTCATGGTCTTCACGTCGTCGGCGCTGAGGTACTTGTAGGTCAGCGCATTCAGCTTGCCGATGCCTTGCGTCTCGGTGTCGGTGATCGGCGGCACGTAGTCGGCGACATAAAGCCCATCGGCCGCCGTGCCGGCCAGAGCCAGGACCGGACCCAAGTGCGACGGGTGCGGCGCCAGACGAACGACGTTCATCTGGTTCTTCTGGATCTCCTTGAGCATCGCCGCGGTCTCGGTGATGATGCCCCCGGTCAGCACGAAGGTCGCACCGGCCCGCTGCACCGCGAGGATCTCGGCCGAGAAGTCCTTCGCGCCGCGCTTGTACGGGATATCGATCGTGCTGGTCAGGCCGAACGACTTCAGCGCGGCGTCGTAGCCGCACTTGACGTCGGCACCGTAGTCGTCTTCCTGGTACACGATCGCGAACTTGCCACCTTGCAGCTTCTGCTGGGTGATCAGGTGTTTCATGACACCGGTGATCTCCTGGCAATAGGTGGCGCCGATGTTGAAGACCGTCTTGTGGGGCGGTGTGAAATGGGGGCTGGCGACGGCGCCGAAGTTCAGCGCCGGGATCTGCTGCTCGTCGATCGTCGGCATCATCGCGACCAGGTGCGACGACCCCGATGTGCCGACGAGGGCGAAGATCTTGTCAACGTCGATCAGCTTCTTCAGCGACTGCACCGAGCGCTGCGGCACGTAGCCGTCGTCCTCGACCCGCAGGTCGATCTTGCGCCCGTGGATGCCACCGCGCGCATTCACGTCCTTCTCCCAGACGCGCAGCGCGGTCACCACCGCCTTGCCGATCAGGCTGGGTGGCCCGCTGAGCGGGAACACGACGCCCAGCACGATGCGGTCGTCGGTGATGCCGGGGTCGGCCGCCAGCGCCCGTGTACCGAGGCAGGCGAGCAGGCCAACGCTGAGCAGCGTGCGGAAGCAACGAAGTGTCTGACGCATGGGGAGCTCCTGGGGTGGTGGTGGTGGATGGAGGCGCGGCGGGTCGCTCAGAACCGGAACGGCCAGTTGGTCCAGTAGTGCTTGATGTCGCGCCAGCGGCGGATCAGGCCGTCGGGCTCGAAACGCAGGAACAGCACGATGGCCAGGCCGTAGACGATCCCTTTGATTTCGAATGCCGCCGTCGACAGCATGCCTGAGCCCAGGGCGCCGAACAGGAGGCCAAGACCTTCGTTGAGGCCGAAGATGAAGACCGTGCCGAGCAGAGCGCCTGCGACCGAACCGAGGCCACCGACGATCAGCATCGACAGCGCCTCGATCGAGATCAGCAGGCTGAAACCGTCGACGTTGAGGTAGCGGGTGTAGAACGCCATGAGGCCGCCAGCCACGCCGGTGTAGAACGCGCTGACCATGAAGGCCAGCAGCTTGTAGCGCACCAAGTCGACGCCCATCGCCTTGGCGGCGATGTCGTGCTCGCGGATCGCCATGAAGGCGCGCCCGACCCGGCTGCGCAGCAGGTTCAGCGTGACGAAGGTGGCGCCCACCAAGGTCGCCAGCACGACGTAGTAATAGCCGCGTTCGGCGGTCAGCGCCACGCCGAACAGCGTCGGCTGCGGCACCGACAGCCCTTCGGAGCCGCCGGTCAGGGCGCCGCCGTTGAGGATGATGTGGTTGATGATGACCGCGAACGCCATTGTCGTGATCGCCAGGTACAGGCCCTTGAGTCGCAGCGACGGCACGCCGACCACGAGCCCGGCAAGCGCCGCGCAGGTGCCGCCGGCGGCGATGCAGGCCGGCATTGGCCAGCCGTAGCGGGTCGCGAAGATGCCGGCGGCATAGGCGCCGACGGCCAGAAATCCGGAGTGTCCGAGCGAGATGAGACCGGTGGTGCCGGTCAGCAGGTTCAGCCCGAGCACGCCGACCGCGGTGACCATCAGCAGCAGCACCGTCGACACGTGGTACTTGCCGAGCAACAGCGGCACCAGCGCCAGCGCCGCGACCAGGAGACACGACCAGACGATGACCGGCACCGAGTCGGTCAGCGCCAACAGCTTGCGGTAGTCTTCCTTGAAGTTTCGGCTGCGCATCAGACTCGCTCGATCTCGGCTTTGCCGAACAGGCCGTAGGGCCGAACCATCAGGACGATCAGGATCAGCACGAAGCCGGCGATCTCTTTCATGCCGCGGCCGATGTAGCCCTCGGACATGTTCTCGGCCACGCCGATCAGGATGCCGCCGAGCGCGGCGCCGAACACCGAATCGAGCCCGCCCAGGATCACCGCAGGAAAGCTGCGCAGCCCCGTCAGCCACATGCCGGGGTTGAGGTCGTAGATCACCCCGACCAGCACGCCGGCGATGGCGGCCAGCCCGGCCGACAGCGCCCAAGAGAGCGCGAAGATGCGCTTGACGTTGATGCCCATCAGCAGCGCCACGGTCTGCAGGTTCGCGGTGGCGCGCATCGCGATGCCCACCCGCGAGTAGCGGAAGAACGCCCACAGGCCGAGCACGACCACGGCCATGATGCCCAGCGCGTAGAGCTGCGCCGGGTAGACCCCTGCCGGGCCGATGCGAATCGCCTCGGTCGGCAGGCCGACGTTCAGCGGCATCGGATCGGCACCCCAGATCATCACCACGACGGAGCGGATGATCACGGCCAGGCCGATCGTCACCATCACGGTCGAGAACACCGGTTGCCCGAGCATGGGCCGGATCAGCAGCACTTCGATGAGCAGGCCGACCAGGACCGAGATCACGACCGTGACCAGCAGCAGCGGCCAGAAGCCGAACTTGAACGTGCCGGCGAGCGTGAAGGCGATGTACGCCACCAGCATCATCAGCTCGCCCTGCGCGAAGTTCACGACGCCGGTGGCGCGGTAGATCATCGCGAAGCCCATGCCGATGAAACCGTACACCAGGCCGACCGCGATGCCAGAGACCAGAAGCTGGATGAAGTAGTCCATCACGCTGTCCCGCCGCCGTAGATCATCTCGATCTCGCGCGCGAACTTCTTGCCGATGATGTTGCGCCGGACCTTCTGCGTGGCCGTCAGTTCGCCGTCGTCATGGTCGAGTTCCTTGTCGAGGATCACGAACTTGCGAACGTTCTCGACCCGTGCGAACAGCTTGTTGACGCGCTGCACCTCCACGTCGACGAGTTCGCGCACCTCGGGCAACTGCGACAGGCTCTTGTAGGTGGTGAAGGCCAGGCGCCGCTCCTGGGCCCATTTGCCGACGGTCTCGTAGTCGACTTGCACCAGCGCCGACAGGTAGTGCCGGCCGTCACCGAGCACGATGGCCTCGCGGACGTAGAGGCTGTCTTTCAGCGCATTCTCGATCTCCGAGGGCGAGATGTTCTTGCCGCCGCTGGTGATGATGATGGCCTTCTTGCGGTCGACGATCATCAGCTCGCCGTTCGGCGCCAGCGCGACCACGTCTCCGGTGTGCAGCCAGCCGTCGAGCACGGTCAGCGCGGTGGCGTTGTTGTCGTGGATGTAGCCCTTGAACACCGCCGGGTGCTTGACGATCAGCTCGCCGTCTTCGGCGATCTTCCAGTTCAGACCCTCGATGGGCGTGCCGGTGGCGCCCAATCGCTCGGCCTTGGCGTGCTGGTGGAAGATCACGCCGCCCGACTCGGTCATGCCGTAGACCTGGTACACCGGCAGGCCCAGGACGCGAAAGAACTTCAGCACTTCCGGCGAGACGCTGGCACCGCCGCAAAAGCCGCAGCGCATGCGGTCCAGGCCGGTGAACTTCTGCAGGTTGCGGAACATCAGCAGCCACAGCACGAAGAACTGCAGCCGGTCGGCCAGGGTGCGCTCGCCGCCGCGCCGCTCGACCCGCTCGAACAGACGCTGCCCGGCCGCCATGCAACGCGCGAAGGCCCAGCGCTGCAGGCGCGTGGAGTCCTGCATGCGCATCAGGATGCCTTGCTGCAGTTTCTCCCAGATGCGCGGCACGCCGAGGAACACCGTCGGCGCGATCTCGCGCAGGTTCACCGACACCGTGTCGATCGACTCGGCGTAGTTGACGACGCCGCCGGTCATCATGTGCATCACGGTCGAGAACGCGCGCTCGGCAACGTGGCACAGCGGCAGGTAGCACAGCACCTCCATCGTGTGCCGGTCGAGACCGAAATGGCGGCGCAGCTTGTCGGTGGTGACCAGCAGGTTGCGGTGCGACAGCATCGCGCCCTTGGGCGGGCCGGTCGTTCCCGAGGTATAGACCAGCATGCAGGTGTCGTCGGGTTGCGTTGCATCGATGCCGTCGTCGAAGGCGCGGGCCTGTTCCGGCGAGGCGGCGGCGTACTGGTCGCCGAGCTCGAGCACTTCTTCGAACGACATCAGCATGCCGCGCGGGTACGAGCGCAGGCCTTTCATGTCGACGGCGATGATCTTCACCACGTCAGGCACCCCGACGGCATGCTTGGCTTGCGCGTCCAGCACCTTGTCGACCTGCTCCTGGTCGCCACACACGACGAAGCGGCTGTTCGAGTGGTGCACGATGTACTGCAGCTCGGGCCAGGGATTGGTCGGGTAGATGCCGACGACGACGCCGCCGATGGCCTGGGTGCCGAGATCGGCGAACATCCACTCCGGCGAATCCTCGCTGGCGATCGCCAGGCGCTCGCCGCGCGCGAAGCCCAGTTGCAGCAGGCCCAGCGCGAAGCGGCGCGCCGTGGCGTGGTAGTGGCGCCAGGTCATCCGGTTCCAGATGCCGTAGTCCTTCTCGCGGAACGCCAGCGCATCGGGCGTCGCGTGCGCCCAGTGCCGCAGCAGCTTGGGGAAGGTGTGCTCGCCGCTGTGCAGCAGCGCGTCGTAGCCGTTCTTGGCGTCGGCAGCGCCGCCGTGTGCTGCGGCTTCGGAGGCCAGTCCGCCCGGTATCGCGGATGCCCAGCGACCGAAGCCGCTGGCCGGCGGCGCGGCGGGCCCGTGTTTTGTGGCGTCGGACACGGTGCTCATGCCGCCGCCTTCGCGCCGCCGAGATAAGCGTCGATCACGGTCGGATTGGTCGAGATGTCTGCAGGGCTGCCTTCGGCGATCTTGCGCCCGAAGTTCAGCACGCAGATGCGGTCGGAGATGTCCATCACGATGCCCATGTCGTGCTCGACCATCAGCACGGTGATGCCGAGTTCGTCGCGGATGTCGAGAATGAAGCGCGCAATGTCCTCGGTCTCTTCGGTGTTCATGCCCGAGACCATCTCGTCGAGCAGCAGCAGCTTGGGTTCGGTGGCCAGCGCGCGGCCGAGCTCGACGCGCTTTTGCATGCCATAGGAGAGGGCGCCGACGGGCTTGTCGCGGATGTCCTCGATCTCGAGGAAGTCGATGATTTCCTCGACCTTGCGCCGGTGCGCGAGCTCCTCGCGGCGCGCGCGGCCGAAGAACCAGGCGGCGTCGAAGACGTTGGTTCGCATGTGGCAGTGGCGGCCGACGAGCAGGTTCTGCACCACCGTGGCGTGCTTGAAGACCGCCAGGTTCTGGAATGTGCGCCCGATGCCCGCCGCCGACAGCCGGTGCGGCGCGATGCCGGTGATGTCGCGGCCATCGAAGTGCACCGTGCCGCCGCTCGGGCGCACGACGCTGCTGATCATGTTGAAGGTGCTGGTCTTGCCGGCGCCATTGGGGCCGATCAGCGAATAGATTTCGCCGCGCTCGACATGAAAGCTCACGCCGGCCACCGCCTCGACGCCGCCGAAGCGCTTGGACAGGTTCTCGACCCGCAGCAAGGTGTTTTCCATGCCGCCGCCTCAGGACAACCAGCGCTTGCGGCGCTTGTAATGTTTGACGTCGCGCATGTTCTTGCGCGAGCCGCCTTCGCCGAAACCGAGGTAGAACTCGCGCACGTCTTCGTTGCGCAGCATCTTCTCGGCCGGGCCGTCGAGCACGATGCGGCCGTTTTCCATGATGTAGCCGTCGTCGGCGATCGACAGCGCCATCTGCGCGTTCTGCTCGACCAGCAGGACGCTGACGCCGTCTTGCTTGCACAGCCGCGTAATGATGGCGAAGATCTCGTCGCAGATCTGCGGCGCCAGACCAAGCGTGGGTTCGTCCAGCATCAGCAGCTTTGGCGCCGACATCAATGCGCGGCCGATCGCGACCATCTGCTGCTCGCCGCCCGACAGGTAGCCCGACACCGTGTTGCGCTTGGCCGTCAGGCGCGGGAACATCGCGTAGACCCGCTCCAGGCCGGTCTTCGACTCGGCCACCGTGCGCGTGTAGCCGCCCATCAGCAGGTTTTCTTCGACCGTCAGTTGGTCGAACAGGCGCCGGCCCTCCGGCACCATCACGATGCCGGCGCGCACGATGCGATCCGGTGTCATGCCAAGCAGGGACTGCCCTTCGAACGTGAGCTGCCCGCCCTTGACTTCACCGTCTTCAGGGTAGAGCACGCCGCAGATGGCCTTCAGCGTGGTCGACTTGCCCGCGCCGTTGGCGCCGAGTAGGGCCACGATCCTTCCCTTGCCGAGCGTCAGTGAGGCTTCGCGCACGGCTTCGATCGTGTTGTCGTAGACGATCTGGATGTTGGTCAGGGTCAGCATCGTGCAGTCGGTTCCCACGAATGATGCTCAGGTGAATCGGGCGTCGGGCCGACGCGTTGGCCGGAGCACGGCTCCTCAAGCGGCGGCCCGCAGGACGGTGGCGCGCCTCACGGTTCGCTAATCTAACGATAGTTAGGTAAATGACAAAGCGGGGTAAACCCGCTTTGTGACCGGCCGCGACGCTGCCTCCCGGCAAGCTCGCAGCGGCTTCAGCCCTGAGACTTGCCGAACTTGCGGAAATCGGGCTTGCGCTTCTCCAGGAACGCGCGCACGCCTTCCCTGGATTCGTCGGTGTTGTAGTACAGGCTGAGCGCCTGCATGCCGAGACTGCCGATGCCCCGGATGTTCTCTGTCGCGGCGTTGAACGAGCGCTTTGCGATGGCGATCGCGGTCGGGCTCTTCTCGACGATCTCGCGGCCCCACTTGGCGACCTCGGCGTCGAGCTGGTCGTGCGGCACGACCACGTTGCACAGCCCCATCGCCAGCGCTTCCTGGGCGGTGTAGCGCCGGCACATGTACCAGATCTCGCGCGCTTTCTTCTCGCCGACGACCTGCGCCAGATAGGCCGTGCCCCAGCCGGGGTCGACCGAGCCGACCTTGGGGCCGACCTGGCCGAACACCGCCTTGTCGGAGGCGATCGTCATGTCGCACAACACCGCGATCACGTTGCCGCCGCCGATGGCGTAGCCCTGCACGCGCGCGATCACCGGCTTGGGCACGTCGCGGATCACGCTGTGCAGTTCCTCGATCGGCAGGCCCGCGGTGCCGCGGCCGTCGTACTGGCCGGAGTGGGCCGACTGGTCGCCGCCGGTGCAGAAGGCACGATCGCCGGTACCGCCGATCACGATGGCCGCGATGTTCTTGTCCCAGCCGGCCTTCAGCATGGCGTGCAGCATCTCCTCGACCGTCTGGCCGCGGAATGCGTTCATGACCTCGGGGCGGTTGATCGAGATGTAGGCGATCTGGTCGCGCTCCTCGTACAGGATGTCCTGGTAGCTCATGGCCTTACCCCCGTCAGCCGATCATGCTGTAGCCGCCCGAGACCGACAGCACCTGCCCGGTCACGTGGCCGGCCTTGCTCGACGCCAGGAAGGCGACGGCATTGGCGATGTCCTGCGGCCGGCCGACCTTGCGCAGCGGCAGCGACTTGGCGATCTTGTCGAACTGCTCGGGCGTGAACATGCTGTCGGCATTGCTCCACATGCTGTTGCCGCCGACCTCGTCGGTCGTGGCGGGAATGGTCACGCCGGGGCAGACCACGTTGCAGCGGATGCCGTAGCGGCCGTTTTCCTTGGCGATGGTCTTCATGAAGCTGTTGACCGCCGCCTTCACGCCGCCGTAGACGGCTTCGCGCGGCTCGCCCTGGCGGCTGGCATCCGAACTGATCGAGACAATGGCGCCGCCGTTCTGCTTGACCATCAGGTCGAGGGCGGTCTTGGTGCAGTTCAGCACGCCGACGTAGTTGATGTCGATCACCTTGCGCCAGAAGTCGGGCGTGGTCTGGGTGAAGAACATCAGGTTGTCCCAGCCGACGTTGTTGACCAGCACGTCGACACGCCCGTGCTTGTCGGTGGCGGCCTTGAACATGGCCTGGACCTGCTCGAGGTTGGTGACGTCGGTCTTGAGCACCTGAACCGATGCGGCGCCGAGCTTGGTGGCGAATTCGGCGGTCTTGTCGGCCTGCGCGGTGTCGACATCGCCGATCGTGATGTGCGCGCCTTCGCCGGCGAACGCCAGCACGATGGCACGACCGATGTTCGAGCCGCCGCCGGTGACGATGACGGATTTTTCCTTGAGTTCGAGATCCATGGGTCTTCCTCTTTCCGATGAGTGCGCTCCAGGCGCGTTGCCCGCGAGTATATCTGTCGAACGATTGTTAGGTACAGGCGGTCGTCGCCGGTTTTTGCGAAGCCTGGATCGGCTACTCGATCTTGATCCCGGCGGCCCTGATCACCTTGCCGAAGCGGTCGAGGTCGGCTCGGATCAGCGCCCCGAACTGCTCGGGCGAGCGATAGGAAACGTCCAGCCCCTGGGCCGTCAGTTGCTGCTTCACGTCGGGCATCGCCAGGATCTTGCCGATCTGCGCGGAGAGTTTCTCGACGATGTCCAGGGGCGTGCCCGCCGGCGCAAGCACGCCGAACCAGAGTTGGAAGTCGTACTCGGGCAGACCCGCTTCGGCGAAGGTGGGCACATCGGGCAGTGCCGGCAGGCGGCTCTTGCCGGTGATCGCGATCGCCTTGAGCCGGCCGGACTGAATGTGCGGAATCGACGTGACCGGCGTGTCGAAGTTGAGCTGGATCTGGCCGCCGATCAGGTCGGTCAGCGCGAGCGCGGTTCCCTTGTACGGAACATGCTGCATCTTCACGCCGGCGACACTCTTGAAGACCTCGGCGGCGAGGTGCGTCGAGCTGCCGGTGCCGACGGCGGCGAAGTTCAGCTCGTTCGGCTTGGCCTTGGCCAGCGCGATGAACTCCTTCAGGTCCCTGGCCGGCACTGAAGGGTGCAGCACCAGAACCAGTTGTGTCGTGACCATGGACGCCACCGGCGTGAAGTCCTTGATCGGGTCGTAAGGCAGGTTCGCGATCAGGTGCGGCACCGTCGCGTGGGTCGAGGCGGCCAGCGAGATCGTGTAGCCATCGGGCGGCGACCTGACCAGCGCCTCGGAGCCGATCACCGTGTTGGCGCCCGGCCGGTTGTCCACGTTGACCTGCTGGCCCCAGGCCTCGGTCAGCTTGCTGGCAACGAGCCGGGCCACGTGACTGGTGCTGCCGCCGGCAGCGTAGGGGACGATGAAACGGATCGGTCTGTTCGGATAACCCGCGGCCGTCTGGGCCTGGCTGTTCGGAATGCCGTACAGCGCCACCAACATGCAGAGAAACACGCGCTGGAGCAGCGTGGATGCTGCTCGAGGGCTGACTGCTTGATATCGCGTGACCATGTCTGTTTCCAATCGAAGTGGGAAGAGATTCCTCGGGGTCGCCCTGCGGCGACGATGAAGACGGTGCGCAAAGCCGACCGACGACCAGGCCGGCCTACAAGAACTCGGTACCGCCGTCGACCATCAGCGTCTGGCCGGTGATGAAGTGGCTGTCGGCCGAACACAGGAAGGCGATCGAGCCCACCAGGTCGCTCGGGTCCAGGTTGCGCTGGAGCGCCTGGCTGCCGGCGATCGCCTTGGTCACCTGCTCGTGCTTGGCACCGAAGTAGGTCGTCGTGCCTTCGGTCAGTACCAGCGACGGCGCCACCGAGTTGACACGGATCCAGTCGCGGCCGAGTTCGCGCGCCAGGCAGCGCGTGATGCCGATCACCGCGGCCTTGGACACGCCGTAGTCGATGGCATAGGCCATCCCGTGCACGGCCGCCAGCGACGAGATGTTGACGATGCTGCCGCCGCCGGACTTGCGCATGTGCGGCACCGCTGCCTTGCACATCTGCCAGATGCCCTTGACATTGACGTTCATCACGGCGTCCCACTGCTTCTCGTCGATCTGGTCGAAGCGCGCGCCCTTGAGGTCGGCGTACAGCGCGGCGTTGTTGACCAGCGCGTCGAGGCGGCCGAACTCCTTGACGGCCGCTTCGGCGGCGGCGTTGCAGGCGGCCATATCGGTCACGTCGAGCGCGACCGCGATCGCGCGGCCGCCGGCGCCGCGAATTGTCGCCACGGTGTCGTCGCACGGCCGGACATCGCCGCAGACGACGCCGGCGCCCTCGGCTGCAAGCCGTTCGGCGAAGGCCCGACCGAGGCCGCGCGCGGCACCGGTGACGATGACGACCTTGTCTTTCATTCTCATGCTGCGTCTCCTGCTGGGTTGAATTCGCCGATCGCTTGTGCGACCGTGCGTTGGAAGTGGGCCAGCGCCGGTTCGTTGCGCCCGTAGGTCGAATGCGTCTGCGCGCCTGACGAGAAGCCCCGCTGCATGCCCTCGCTGGCGGGGAAGTCTTCTTCGCAGACGGTGCGTATCGTCAGGTCCATGTTGCGCTGCCAGTGGCGTCGCGCGCTGTCCGAGTCGATCGGGTTGGGCACGTGGAAGTCGAGGTACATCACGCACTCGTCGACCTTGCCCGGGACCGGGTAGACGCGCCAGGTTTCGACGTGATCGACCTGCATCACGAACACGGTGTTCGGGAACAGCACGTAGACGATGGTGTGGTGCGGGATCAGGTCCCACTCGCTCTCGGGCAGGCCGCGCTGGCTCTCGAGGCTGCGCCGCGGCAGCACTTCGCGCAGGTGCAGGCCAAAGGGCTTGAACAGACACAGGTTCGGGTAGAACAGCGGCGCCACCGAATTGCGGTGCAGCACGCTGAAGTGGTAGCTCTCGAGGAACGTGTCGATGACCAGCTTCCAGTTCATCTGGCGACGGATCTCGCGCGTTTCGTAGTGGTGGTACTTGTCCAGGCCGAAGGACGCGAACTCGGCATCGAGCGCGCCGAGATGGCGCTGCGCATCGAGCTCGATGCCGTCCGGCCCGACGCTCGGCTGGACCCACAGCATGCCGTGGCGCTCGGCCATCGGCAGCGGCACCAGGCCATGCGCCTCGCGCTCGACACCGGGGAAGTTGCGCTGGTCGGGGATGCCGCGCAGCTGGCCTTCGAGGCCGTACGTCCAGCCGTGGTAGGGGCAGACGAAGTTCTTCTGCCGCCCGCAGCCTTCGGCGACCCGCGCGCCTCGATGGCGGCAGACGTTCTGGAACGCCCTTGCTCGGCCGTCGTTGCCGCGCACGACCAGGATCGGAATGCCGGTGTGGTCATCGGTGAAGTGGTCGCCGGGCTCGGGGATCTGGTTGGACAGGCCCATCAGCAACGGGTACTCGCGGAACAGCAGCGCGGACTCGCGCGCCAGCCGTTGCGGGCTGCAATAAGCGGCGACCGGATTGAAGAACACCGACTCGGCGAGATCGGTGGTGCCGGCGTCGACGTGGGCAAAGGCCTGGCGTATCAGTGCGACTTGTTGCTCGTGGTCCATGGATGGCGATTCGCTCGAATTGGGGGTTGGTGTGTCGAGACTAGGGTGGCTCAACTTGTCGACAGGCGTGCCCGCGCCGTCGCGCGCGGTGTCGATCGCGTCCGGCGTGCGCCGCATGACGCGCAGCAGATGTCGGACGCGATCGTTCCTGAACAGCTCGTCTCGTCCTTGATGGCCACGGTGCACTCAGCGGGTTGACCGCAGACGCCGACTCGGCACTGTGCCGCCTTGGAGCTTGGCTGCGACCATGCCGCTGGCCAGGCCTGCCAGGCGCGCGCCGATCTCCTCCGGCGCGAGACGACCGCCCTCGCTGTACCAGCGGTGCACCCAGCTGAGCATGCCGGTGATCGCCAGCGCAGCCAAGCCCTCGTCCTCGATTGCGAAGCTGCCGTCGGCCACGCCGCGCGCGATCAGCTGTCGCAATGCGCCGTCGAAGCGGCTGCGCACGGCGTTGATTTCGGCCAGCTTGTCGGGCGCGACGTAGGGCTCGCGTTGCAGAAATTCGCGCGTCGAGCTGGTCTGCGAGATATTGACCGCCGTGAAATCCTCGACGAAGCGGCGCAGCTGCGCGCCGCAATCGCCGCCGGCGCGGGTGGCGTTGTCGAGCGTGTCGATGCACCTCAAAACGGTATCGCGATAGGCCTCGATCTCGGCCCCGTTCGCCTGGATCAGGCTGGCCCAGTTGCCTTCGAGGTACAGCAGCGGCCTTTCGGTCGGGTTCAGCCGGATCGATTGCACGGCCCCGATCAACAGGTCGTGCGTGCCGGTCTCGACCACGTTCTCGACCCGGCAGTCGAAACACGTCAGACATTGCGCCAGCACCGGCGCGCCGGTGACGAGTTCGGTCCAGTCCGCGCCTTCGAAGCGCGCTTCGCCTTTGAGGGCCTCGGCACCGGCGAAGCGCCCGGCAATCGCCGCCTGGTCGTAGCGCAGCACATTGGCCGCGAACACACCGCTCTCGCGCAGCATCGGGTAGGCACTCGCGCCCCGGTTGACGGCCACGGCGATGCGCGGCGGCTCGGCCGTCAGTGACATCACGGCAGTGGCGGTCAGGCCGTTGCGCGAACCCGCGCTGCGCGTCGTGATCACCAGCACCGCGGCGGCGACCTGGCGCATCGCCTGCCGGTAGGCCTCGGCGCTGACGTCACACGCCAGCGCCGGGTCGTGATCGCGCGGGCGGTTCATGCTGCCACGCGCGCTCCGTCGGTCGCCGTCGCAGCGCGGTCGCTGCCGGGCTTCTCACGCTGCGGCAGCACCTCGTCGGCAAAGGGCTGCAGGTTGCGCGCGGCCATCTCGCAGGGCATGCCACCGACCAGGTTCTGGAAGAAGACGCTCATTCCGACGTGCATGGTGTGCCTCTGGAGGGTGGGCCGATCGGTCTTCGCCTCGCCCCGAAACCACCGCGTTGGAAGGTGATTGGCACCAAATGGCTTGTAACCTGTCAAATGGTAGGCAGGTGCGCGCGGCGTGTCAATTCGGCCTTTTGCCGAGTTGCTTCACTGACTGGCGCGTCGCGAAGGTCACGATGGCCACGGTGTTCCGACAGCGAAGTCTGCGTCAGACGCGCTCGAAGATCGCCGCGATGCCCTGGCCGCCGCCGATGCACATCGTCACCAGCGCGTAGCGCCCCTGGATGCGCTGCAACTCGTACAGGGCCTTGGTGGTGATGATGGCGCCGGTCGCACCGACCGGATGGCCCAGCGAGATGCCGGAGCCATTCGGGTTGACCTTGGCCGGGTCGAGTTCGAGCGCGCGCGTCACGGCACACGCCTGTGCCGCGAACGCTTCGTTCGACTCCACGACGTCGAGATCCCGGGTGGTGAGACCGGCGCGCTGCAACGCCAGGCGCGAGGCCGGCACCGGACCCAGCCCCATCAGCTTCGGGTCGACGCCGGCGTGGGCGTAAGCCACCAAGCGCGCGATCGGCTTGAGCCCGCGGGACTTGACTGCCTCGGCCGTGGCCAGCACCACCGCCGCCGCCGCATCGTTCAACCCGGAGGCGTTGCCGGCGGTGACCGAGCCGTCCTTCTTGAACGCGGGCTTCATCTTCGCCAGTTGCTCCAGCGTCACGTCGGCGCGGACGTGCTCGTCGGTGTCGAATGCAACCGTGCCTTTGCGCGTGGCGATCTCGACCGGCACGATCTGGGCCTTGAAGCGGCCTTCGGCGATCGCACGTGCAGCGCGTTGCTGGCTTTCGAGGGCCAGCGCGTCCTGCATTTCGCGCGTGATGCCGGCACTCGCCGCAACGTTCTCGGCAGTGATGCCCATGTGGATCGCGTGGAACGGGTCGTGCAGGACGCCGAGCATGTAGTCGGTGGCGTGTGTGTCGCCCATGCGCGCGCCCCAGCGCGCCGCCGGCAGCAGGTAGGGGCCACGACTCATCGACTCGGCACCGCCGCCTATCGCGATCTCGGCGTCGCCCAGCAGCAGCGTCTGTGCCGCCGAGACGATGGCCTGCAGGCCGGACCCGCACAGCCGGTTGACGTTGAAGGCGGGCGTCTCCTGCGGTATGCCGGCCTCGATGGCGGCGACGCGCGCGAGGTACGCGTCGCGCGGTTCAGTCGGGATGACGTTGCCCATCACGACATGGCCGACGTCGGCCGCTCCCGCACCGCTGCGTTCGAGCGCCTCACGCACCGCGATGGTTGCGAGTTGCGACAGCGGCACGTCCTTGAGCGTGCCGCCGAAGCTGCCGATGGCGGTGCGCGCGGCACCCACGATGTAGATTTCTCGAGCAGTCATGTTGTTCTCCGGTGAATGAATGTTGGCATGCGCCCATGCGATGGGCGGACTATGTGCGATGGCCGGCGGCTTGTTCGGCCTGCAGGAACATCGCGATCAGGTCGGCGTCGGCGCTGCGCGAGACAGTCTCGCGACAGTAGTCCCAGTGCTGCGGCGTGATGGCCGCACTCGCCCGCACCGCCGTCGACAGCCGCATGATCGCGAGGCGTGTATGGCCGCACTCGACGCTGCGCGTCAGCAGGGACAGGGCGGAATCCCGGGCGCGTGCCACCGCATCGACGCAGGCGTTCGGACGGCCACCGGCTGCGACCTGGCGCTTCATCTGTCGAATCGGGGGTCTGGGCATGTTGCGCGCGTGGTTGCAAGTGGCAAGTGATCACAATTAGCCGCGGCGCTTCAGACCTGCGCCGACGCCAGCACCCCGGCCTGCGTCAGCCGTGCCACGTCGGCATCACCCAGCCCGAGGTGGCGCTTCAGCACCTCGGCGTTGTGCTCGCCCAGCAGCGGGGCCGGCTTGCCGGTGTGGTGCGCAAAGCCCTGCGCGCGGATCGGCTGGCCGGCGATGGTGACCTCGCCGAGGATCGGGTCGGCCACGGTGCGCACCGTGCCCCGCCCCGCCAGTTGCGGGTGCTTGACGGCCTGCTCGACCGACAGCACCGGCGCGGCCGGCAGGCGAAAGCCAGCGCAGTGCGTCACCACCGCGTCGACGCCTTCGAACCCGGCCATCCAGGTTTCGATGATCGCCACCAGCTCGGCAAGGTGCGCGACGCGGTCCTCGTTGGTCTTGAAGCGAGGGTCGGTCGCCAAGCCGGGCTGGCCCATGGCCTCGCACAGCTTGGGCCACATCGGGCCCGGGATGACAAGGTTCACGTAGCCATCGCGCGCCTTGTAGTAGCCCACGGGCGCGTAGGCGGTCGATTGCGAGCCGCTGCGGCTCGGCTTGATGCTGCCGGCGCTGAGCGTGTGCATCTCGACGTTGGCCTCGTGGCTGCGAAACAGGAAGTCGAGCAGCGACACCTCGACCCGCGTGCCCTCGCCGCCGCGTTCACGGTGGTACAGCGCGGCGCAGACGGCGGCCAGCGCGCTCATGCCGGTGCCGAGGTCGCCGACCGCGACGCCGATCAGCGCGGGCGCGCGGTCGGGGTCGCCGGCCATGCTGGCCACGCCCGAATAGGCCTGGCCCGTGAAGTCGAAGCCCGGCATCTTCGCGAGCGGCCCGTCCTGCCCCAACGCCGACACCGAGGCCATCACCAGGCGAGGGTTCAGCGCATGCACCGCGTCCCAGCCGAAGCCGAGTTTCTCGATCACGCCGGGCGAGAAGTTCTCGACCAGCACATCGGCGCGCTGCAGCAGCCGGTTCACCAGCGCCTTGCCTTCGGCGTGGCGCAGGTCCACGCACAGGCTTTCCTTCGCGGTGTTCTGCTGCACGAAGTAACCGCTGCGCCCGTCGCGCTGCAGCGGCAGGTAGCGGCCCGGGTCGCCAGTGGGTGCCGATTCGACCTTGATGACCTCGGCGCCGAGTTCGGCCATCGCCTGGCTGACCGAAGGTCCGGCCAGGAACTGGGTGAAGTCGACGACGACGACGCCGCTCAACAAATGCTTGCGCTGCATGAAGGACTCCAGTGGGTCAGCCGAGGTGCCGGCCGAAAAAACGCAGCGTGCGGTCCCAGGCCATCTGCGCCCAAGCGGCGTCGTACTGGCTGATCGGGATGCGGCCGCGCCCGACCGCCGTCTCGTTGGCGAAGGCGTGGTAGGCGAGGTAGCGGTGGCCGGTGTAGTCGAGCTTCGCGGCGCGGAACTTCTCCTCCAGCACATCGACCGTGGCGATCGCGAACGCGGCGTCCTGCGTTGCCCAGTGCCCCATCAGCGGCGCGCGGATCTTGCCGGCATCGAGGTGCTCTGGCGAAGGGAAACCGTACCACGCGACGCCGGCATCGACCTCGGGGACGTTGGCGAGCGCCATCAGGGTCAGCACGCCGCCCATGCAGAAGCCCGTGACACCCACCTTCGGGCAGCGCGCCTTCAGGAACTGCACCGCGCCACGCACATCCTGGGTGGCGGCTTCGCCGAACTTCAAGCTGCTCATCAGGTGGTGCGCCTCTTCGGCCTCGACCGTCGACTTGCCGCGGTACAGGTCGGGCACCAGCGCGACATACCCGGCCGCAGCCAGGCGGTCGGCGACACCGCGGATCTGATCGTTCAGACCCCACCATTCCTGGATCACGACCAGGCCCGGGCCGCTGCCGCCCTCGGGTTCGGCCAGGTAGGCGTTCACGGTTTGCCCATCGGGGCGGGGGTAGGAAATCATCGATGCCATGTGCTGTCTCCGTTCGTTCGAATGGGCGCGAAAAAATGGTGCGGCCCGGCAGGTGGCCGGGTCATCCTGTCGCAGGTCGCGGCGAGCGCAGCAGGACCAGGCCGCACAACAGGGCCGGCGCGGCCACCGCCACGAAAGCCGCGCCATAGCTCATGCCCGACTGGAGCATGAACGCGAATACTGGCGGCCCGGCCAACACGCCGCCGAAGGTCACGAACAGCGCCGCCGCGGTGGCCGCACTGACGGCGCCGATCGGCGCGCGCCGTGCCACCTCCGCCAGGTACACGCCGTTCCAGCCGATGGCGCTGGCGCCGAACACGGCATACAGCAGCAGCAACAGCGGCGTGGGCCAGTGACCGGCAAAGGCGGAGGCGATCGCGCAGGCGCCCATCGTGCAGCCCATCGCGCCCATCACCGCGCGCGGGCGGCCGCTGCGGTCGGCGAGCGCACCCGACAGCAGGCGCCCGGCGATGCCGGCGCCCTGGGTGACGGCCAGGGTCAGCCCGGCCTGCACCAGGTCGTAGCCCTGCTGCGCGGTGAGGTAGGCGACGAGGTAGGTGCCCAGGCACAGCTGCAGCGCGGCGAAGAAGAACGAGCTCAACGCCAGGGGTCGGCCGGCGCGGTCGGCCAGCGCCATGCGCGCAGGTTCCGCCAGGCTGCCCAGGCCGACCCGCGTTCCCGGCGTGCGATCGACGTCGAAGCCGGCACGCAGCGGTTGCAGGGCCAGCGCGAGCAGCGCGCAGGCGGCGGCGACACACAGCGCGGCCGTGCGCCACCCGCTCCACAGCACGAGTGCTGGCAACAGCGCGCCGGCAAGCACACCGCCGAGTGGCACGCCGCTCTGCTTGACCGAGAAGATCGTCGACAGGTGGCGCGGCGGCGAGACGCGGTTCAGCAGGTGCGAACTGGCCGGATTCAGCGGCCCGTAGCCCATGCCCATCAGTACCGCACCGACGGCCATGCCAGCCACCTTCCCGGTGGCGAGCAGGGCCACTCCGGCGCCGGCGCTGAGCAGGCACAGCTGGGCCAGGCGCAGCGCACCCCAGCGCCGTACCAGCGCGCCGCTGGCCAGGCCGCAGGCCATGCTGCTGGCGTAGATGACGGCGACGAACAGCCCGACCCAGGCCACGGGCGCGCCGATCTCGGTAGCGGCTGCCGGCGCCAGCACCGGCAGCGTGACGGTGGCCATCGACAGCAAGGCCTGGGCCGCGAGCATCGCGGCGACCGGCATCAGCACCCCGCGCCATTCGGCCGTTCCCGGTTCTTCGGGCATCACGCCGGGTGCCGCTGAACGAGCTGGCGCGCGATGATGATGCGCTGCATCTCGTTGGTGCCCTCGCCGATCAGCAGCAGCGGCGCGTCGCGGTAGTAGCGCTCGACGTCGAACTCGGGCGAATAACCGTAGGCGCCATGGATGCGCATGCATTCGAGCGCGTTGTCCATCGCCGCCTCGGTCGCGAAGTACTTGGCCATGCCGGCTTCCATGTCGCAGCGCTCGCCGCGATCGTACGCACGTGCCGCCGCCTCGATCAGCAGCCGCGCGGCCTCGACGCGGGTTGCCATCTCGCCGAGCTTCAGCTGGATCGCCTGGTGTTCGCAGATCGGTTTGCCGAAGGTCTTGCGCTGCTGCGCGTAGGCCACCGCGTCGTGCATCGCGGCGCTCGCCAGGCCCAGGCCGCGCGCCGCAACGTTGATGCGCCCGAGTTCCAGCCCCGACAGCACCTGCTGCAGGCCGCTGCCCTCGACGCCGCCGATCAAGCGATCGGCCGGCACGCGGTAGTTGTCGAACACCAGTTCGCAGGTGTCGATGCCGCGGTAGCCGAGCTTCTTCAGCTTGCGCGAGACGATGAAGCCCGGGCCCTTTTCGGCGATGAACAGGCTCATGCCCTTGTGGCGCGGGTTCGCCGCCGGGTCGGTCTTGACCAGCAGGGCCAGGCAGCCGCCGTGCAGGCTGTTGGTGATCCAGGTCTTGTTGCCGTTGATGACGTAGTGGTCGCCGTCGCGCACGGCGCGCGTGCGGATCGCCTGCAGGTCGGTGCCGGCATCGGCCTCGGTCAGGCCGATGCCACCGCGCAGTTCGCCGCTGGCGAAGCGTGGCAGCAGATCGCGCTTCTGTGCTTCGGTGCCGTTGCGCAGCACCGTCGCCGCCATGATGAGGTGCGAGTTGATGATGCCCGAGATCGACATCCACACCGAGGCGATGCGCGCCACCACCGCGGCGTAGGTCGCGGTCGACAAGCCCAGGCCGCCGTATTCGGCCGGGATGATGCAGCCGAACAGGCCCATCTTCTTCATCTGCTCGACGATCTCGGCCGGGTACTCGTCGGCCTGCTCGAGGCGTTTGACGTGCGGCCGCACCTCGGTCTTCAGGAATCGGTCGATGGCGTCGAGGATCTGGGTATCGTGGTCGGGGTCGGTGGTCATGAGGGATCCAATGGGAGGGTGTCAGCCGAGCGCGGCCAGACCGCGCTGGAGGTCGAGCGCCGCGCAGTCGCGGTCGATCGCCAGCACCAGGTCGCGCACCTGTGCCGCACGTCCGGGTGACGTGACGAGCTGCATGTTGTCGATGAACTTGCGTTCGACATCGGCGTTGACGATCGGGCGGTCCGCGGCGCCGCGGTTGATGTGCTCGCGGTGGCGCAGTTCGCGCCCGTCGTTCAGCGTCACGACCACTTCGCCCGAGTAGTAGGTCGGGAAGGGCGAATCGGGGTCGACCTCGTACTCGACCTTGGCCGCCAGTGCCAGCACCTGCTCGTCACGCAGCGCCGCGTCGTCGAGCTCGGCCAGGCCAAAGCGGCCCTTGGCCAGCGCGGTGGCCACGGTGTAGGGGATGCTGAACTGCGCGTCGTAGCTGTTCTGCGGTCGCTTCTTGGTCGCCACCGGCTCGCACACGGTCTTCACAACTTCCGCGGGCACCAGCGCGCGCACCGATGCGATGTCGGCCACGCGCAGGCCGTGGCGCTTGCGCAGGATCGCCGCCGCGTCGGCGCAGGCATGCGTGAAGTGGCAGGCTGGCAGCGGCTTGACCGTGACCTTGGCGAGCTCCCAGACCTCGCCCAGGCCGCCGGTCGCCAGGCCCAGATCGCATTCCTTGGCGAGCGGGCCGAGGTAGCTGTTGAAGACGCCGAAGCGGCCTTCGTAGGTCGCGCGCGGGCCCTTGAAGCCGTGGCGCGCCAGCGTCGCCGCCGTCACCCCGGCCACGCCGGCCCAGCCCGGGTGCATGCGCTTGGTCCAGGCGCCGTCCTGCAGGAATTCCATGCTGCCCGAGCCGACCGACAGCGCGATGCCCTGCGCCATGGCCATTTGCGCGGCATTCAGGCCGAACAGGCGGCCGGCGACCAGCGTGCAGGCGAAGGCGCCGATCAGGCCGGTGGGGTGAAAACCGACCTGGTGGAAGCCGCCTTTCGCGACCGATGCCAAGCGCGTGCCGACCTCCATGCCGGCGACGTAGGCGGTGAGCAAGGCCTCGCCGTCGAGCCCGGCCTGCGCGGCGCTGCCCAGCGCGCACGGGAAGGTGCTCGCGGTGGCGTGGATCACGCCGGCGGCATGCGTGTCGTCGTAGTCCAGGCCATGGATCAGGATGCCGTTCATCAGCATCGCGTCGCGCATCGAGAGTTTCGTCGCCAAACCGATCACCGGCGTGTTGCCGGCGCCGGCCGAGAGTTCGGTCATCGCCGACAGCGAGCGATGCGCGAAATCGTAGTGGGTCGAGGCGTGCGCGATGCCGACCGCGTCGAGGATCAGGTGGCGGGCACGCTCGAGCACGGCTGGCGGAATCTGCTGCGGCGTCAGGTCGGCGACGAACGCTGCCAGCGTTTCGGCGATGGTCGGTGCGGTGGCGTTGGAGGAGGGTGTCATGGGCGGCCTTTCGAAGTCAGCGGAGCACTATGAGAGAAATCGAGGGCGCCGTCAGAACGATCATCGCGATGCCGTCGATGAACATGCCGAGCACCAGCAGGATTAGGTTCGCCACCCGGCTTCGCGAAGAATGGCTTTCGACCTCGTCCTGCGCCGTGCGGTTGCCGGCCACGACGACGAGCGCCCGCAGCTGGGCTGCCGCCAGTGCGCCGGCGCTGCGCACGATGGTCTTGCGCTCGCCGCCGTCGGTCCCGCCACAGCAGGATCATGTCGGGCGCGATACGCAGCAACTCGTCGGTGTCGCGCCGCGACAGCTCGTAGGCGAATGCTCGCAGCACCTTGGCGCCGGCGCCGAGCGCGGCGCGGCGTGCTGCTTCGGCCGTCAGGTCGGGCACCAGGCCGATCGCCACCATGCGCAGGCCGCCGGCAGCGCTGGACGACGCCAAGCGCCGCGAGATGTCGGCGCGCCGCACGCCGCACGCCGCTTCGAGCCGCGTCAGCGCGCGGTCCAGGCGGAGCATCACGCCCTCGCTCACCGTGGTCGGCGACTGCGCCACGCCCACCAGCGTCTCGGCCTCGCAATCGATCGCGACCACCTTGGTGTAGGTGCTGCCGAAGTCGACGGCCAGGGTGATGGGCATGGTGCGCGCTCTGGGAGGTGCCGACGCCGGGCCGATCAATCGAGCTTGACGCCCGCCTTGCGCACCACCACGCCGTAGCGTTCATGGTCAGTCTTCATCGTCTGCTCGAACTCGGCCGGCGTGCTGCCAACCACCTCGAAACCGATTTCGAGCAGGCGGGCGGCCATCGCGGGCTCGCGCACGATGGAGACGATCTCGCGGTTGAGCTTGTCGACGATCGCCTTGGGGGTGCCGGCCGGAGCCAGAAAACCGACCCAGACCGAGAAGTCGAGGTTCGGGACGCCTAGTTCGGCAAAGGTCGGCATGTCAGGCAGCGCCGCCGAGCGCTGCGCCGCGGCCAGCGCGATCGGCCGCAGGGCGCCCGAGCGCACGTGCGGTCGCGCCAGCGGCACGTCGGCGATCGACACCGGCACCTGGCCGGCCACGACATCGGCGAGCGCCGGCGCGCTGCCGCGGTAGGGTACATGGACCATGTCGATGCCGGTGGCGGCCTTGATCGACTCGCCGCCCAGGTGCCCGGCACCGCCGTTGCCCGAAGTAGCAAAGCTCAGCGCGCCCGGCTTGCTGCGCGCCAGCGCAAGGAACTCCGGAAGATTCTTGGCCGGCACCGAGGGATGCACGAACAGGCCCATCGCGATCGAGGCGGCGTGCACGACCGGAACGAAGTCCTTGATCGGGTCGTACGGCAGCTTGGCGTACACGAACTCGTTGATGACATGCCCCGAGTTCACCAGCAGCAATGTGTAGCCGTCGGCCGGCGCCCGCGCCACCAGCGCCGCGCCGATGCTGCCGGTGCTGCCCGGCTTGTTCTCGACCACGGTCGGCTGTCCCCAGCGTTCCTGCAGACGGCGGGCGATGTCACGGGTCAGCACATCGGTGCTGCCGCCCGCCGGGATCGGTGCGATGAAGCGGATCGGCTTGTTCGGGTAGTCGTTCGCAGACTGGGCCGTCGCCGCCAACGGCAGCAACGCCATCGCCAGTGCGGCCAGCGCCATATGGAGGGTCTTGGTCATGTCGTCTCCCGGTTTGGTTGCAGCATCAGCCTCTGAGTAGCTCTTGGGCGATGATCATCTTGCGCACCTCGGAGGTGCCGGCGCCGATCTCGAGGATCTTGATGCAGCGGAACAGGCGGTTTATCTCGGACTCCCAGATGTAGCCGCCGCCGCCGTGAACCTGCAGGGCCTTGTTCAGCACGCGGTTGCAGGCCTCGCCGGCGAACAGGATCGACGCGGCGGTGAGCTTGTGGGCCTCGCCGCGGCCGCCGCCGCCGATCTCGAGTTCGTTGACCTCGGCCAGGGTGCGCCAGACGAACGTTCTCATCGCCTCGGTTTCGGTGTACATCTCGGCCAGCAGCGCCTGCACCATCTGGAAGCTGCCGATCGGCTTGCCGAACTGCACGCGGGTCTTGGCGAACTCGACGCTCAGTTGCAACGCACGCTCGCAGATGCCGACACAGATCTGCCCCGCGATCGCGCGCTCGAGATCGAGCCCGCTCATCACGATCTTCACGCCTTCGTTCTCGGCGCCCACGAGGTTGGCAGCCGGGACGCGGCAGTCTTCGAACACCAGCTCGCCGGTCTGGCTGCCGCGAAAGCCCATCTTGACGAGCTTTTGCGCGACCTTGAAACCCGGGAAGTTCTTCTCGACGATGAACGCCGAGATGCCCTTGGCGCCGCGCTCGGGCGCGGTCTTGGCATAGACCAGCAGCACATCGGCGACCGGGCCGTTGGTGATGTAGAGCTTGCCGCCGTTGAGCACGAAGTGGTCGCCGTCGCGGCGCGCGGTGGTGCGCATGCTGCCCAGCGCGTCGGAGCCGGCGCCGGGCTCGGTCAGGCCGAGCGCGCCGATCTGCGTGCCGTTGCACAGGCCCGGCAGGTACTGGCGGCGCTGCGCTTCGCTGGCGTTGCGGAAGATGTTGTTGACGCACAGGTTGTCGTGCGCGACGTACGAGAACGCGATCGCCGGGTTCCAGCGCGAGAAGGCCTGCAGCACCAGCCCCGACGCGAACAGGTCCATGCCGGCGCCGCCGTACTCGGGTGGCACGGTCGCACCCATGAAGCCGGCCGCGCCGATCTTGGCGAAGGCCTCGGGCGGCCACCACTCCTCGTCGTCCATGCGGCGCGACAGCGGCGCGAGTTCCTTGCGCGCGAAACGGTCGGCGGCTTCGAGCACGGCGCGGTCGTCGTCGGTGAGACCGAAGGACGCGCCGCGGCGCGCCGATGAAACGACGGTGGAACTCATGTGGTTTTTCCTGAAGTGACCGCCGGCAGCACGCCGCCCGCGGTGGGCCGCGCGGGGCGCGATGGCCAGCGCAGCGAGCCGACGATGCCCTTCTTGAAGAGCAGCACGCAGGCCACGAAGATCACGCCCATCACGACCGTGAACCAGGAGCCGAACGGCGCGAGCAGGTGGTCGAGCGAGACCACGAAGAGGGCGCCGACCACCGGGCCGAACAGCGTGCCCATGCCGCCGACCAGGGTCATCAGCACGACCTCGCCCGACATCGACCAGTGCACGTCGGTCAGCGACGCGAGCTGGAACACCACCGACTTGGTGGCGCCGGCCAGTCCGGCCAGCCCGGCCGACAGGATGAACGCCACCAGCTTGTGGCGCTCGGCGTTGTAGCCGAGCGAGATGGCGCGCGTTTCGTTTTCGCGGATCGCCTTCAGCACATTGCCGAACGGCGAGTGCACGACGCGGTAGATGAAGACGAAGCCGGCCAGGAAGACCGCGAGCACCAGGTAGTACAGGTTCAGCGACTTGTTCAGGTCGATGGCACCGAACAGCATGCCACGAGGGATGCCCTGCAGGCCGTCCTCGCCGCCGGTCGCCTTGATCTGCAGGCACAGGAAGAACACCATCTGCGCCAGCGCGAGCGTCACCATCGTGAAGTACAGGCCTTGGCGCCGGATCGCGAGGCCGCCGAAGGCGACGCCCAGCACCAGGCCGAACAGCGTGCCGGCTGCGATGCCCGCCTCGACCGGCCAGTGCAGCACCGTCATCACATAGCCGGTCACGTACCCGGCTCCCCCGAAAAAGGCGGCGTGGCCGAACGACAGCAGGCCGGCATAGCCGAGCAGCAGGTTCAGCGCGCACGCGAACAGCGCGAAACACAGCGCCTTCATCAGGAAGATCGGGTAGACGACCAAAGGCGCGACCAGCCCGATCGCCAGCAGCACGACCAGGCCTGTCTTGTCTCTGCTCCAGGCCATGTTCATTTCTCCTTGCCGAACAGACCGTGCGGGCGCAGCAGCAGCACCACCGCCATCGCGACGAAGATCACCACCGCCGACCCTTCGGGGTAGAACACCTTGGTCAGGCCTTCGACCAGGCCGAGGCCGATGCCGGTGACGATCGAGCCGATGATCGAGCCCAGCCCGCCGACCACGACAACCGCGAACACGACGATCAGCAGGTTCGACCCCATCGTCGGGTTGACCTGGAAGATCGGCGCCGCCAGCACCCCGGCCAGCCCCGCCAGCGCGGCGCCGAATCCGTAGGTCAGCGTCACGAGCAGGGGGACGTTGACGCCGAAGGCCCGCAGCAGGTTCGGGTTCTCTGTGCCGGCACGCAGGTAGGCGCCGAGCCGTGTGCGCTCGATCAGCGCCCAGGTGGCCAGGCACAGCGTGGCCGAAGCGAGCACGACCCAGGCGCGGTAGTTCGGCAGCACCATGAAGCCGAGGTTGGTGGCACCCAGCAGTTGCTCGGGAATCTCGTAGCGCTCGCCCGAGATGCCGAAGCCCTGCCGGAAGCCGCCTTCGATGATCAGCGCCAGCCCGAAGGTGAGCAGCAGGCCGTAGACGTGGTCCGATTTGTACAGGCGCCGCAGCAGCAACATTTCGAGCGCGATGCCGACGACGCCGACGACCAGCGGCGCTAGAAGCAGCGACCACCAGTAGCCGACGCCGAGGTAGTTGGCCGCGCTCCACGCGACGAACGCCCCCATCATGTACTGCGCGCCGTGCGTGAAGTTCACGATGTTGAGCAGGCCGAAGATGATCGCCAGCCCGAGGCTCAGGATGGCGTAGAAAGAGCCGTTGATGAGGCCGATCAGGATCTGCCCGAAGAGCCCCTGCGGCGTGACGCCCAACCATTCAAACACGGTGGTCTGCCTCTACTTCTTCAACAACGGGCACACGCTCTTGTCGGCGGGCAGGAAGGCCTGGTCGGCCGGGATCACCTGGCGCACGGTGTAGTAGTCCCAGGGGTACCTGGACTCGGCCGGCTTCTTCACCTGCATCAGGTACATGTCGTGCAGCATGCGGCCGTCGGCGCGAACCCGGCCGTTCGTGGCGAAGAAATCGTTGACCCGCTGTTCCCGCATCTTCGCCGTCACCGCGGCGGTTTCGTCCGTGCCCGCGGCCTGAATCGCCTTCAGATAGGTGCATCACGCTCGAATAGACGCCCGCATGCACCATGTTCGGCATGCGCTTGTTTCGCTCGAAGAAGCGTTTGCTCCACGCCCTTGTCTCGGCGTTCGTGTCCCAGTAGAAGCCGGTCGTCAGGTACATGCCCTGCGTGACCTTCAGGCCCATCGCGTGGACCTCGTCGACGAAGATCAGCAGCGCCGCGAGCGACTGCTTCGGAACCACGCCGAACTCGGTGGCCTGCTTGACGGTGTTGTTCATGTCCGGTCCGGCGTTGGCCATGCCGATCACCTTCGCGCCCGAGGCCTGGGCCTGCAGCAGGTACGAGGACAGGTCGGTGCTGCCCAGCGGATGACGCACGCTGCCCAGCACCTTGCCGCCGCCTTCCTTGATGACCGCCGTCGCGTCCTTCTCGAGCGATTGCCCGAAGGCGTAGTCGGCGGTGATGAAGTACCAGCTGTCCAGCCCCTGCTTGACCATCGCGCGGGCGGTGCCGTTGGCCAGCGAGTAGGTGTCGTAGGTCCAGTGGATGGTGTTCGGATTGCAGTCCTCGTTGGTCAGCCGCGTGGTCCCGCCGCCGGACACCAGCACCAGCTTGTTGGCGTCGCGCGCGATCTTCGAGACAGCCAGTGCCGTCGACGAGTTGACGAGGTCGACGATGACGTCGACGTTGTCGCGCTCGAACCACTCGCGCGCGCGGGCCGACGCGACATCGGCCTTGTTCTGGTGATCGGCCGCGACGACCTGGATCGGCTTGCCGAGCACCTTGCCGCCGAAGTCCTCGACCGCCATCTTCGCGGCGTCGACCGACTTGGTGCCGGCCAGATCGGAATACGGGCCGGTGAGATCGTTCATCACGCCGATCTTCACGACGCCGCCCGAGATCTTGTCCTGGGACAGCGCGGTCGTCGATGCCAGCGCAACGGTCAGCATGACTGAAATGCTTCGGAGGTGGTGCATGGGGGTATGTCCTGGTTCGGGAAGGGCGTGCGGGACAGGGTGTCTTCGCCGGATGACGCTACTTCTTCAGCAGCGGGCAGGCACTCTTGGCCGGGGGCAGGAAGGCCTGATCGCCCGGGATGACCTTCAGCACCTTGAGGTAGTCCCAGGGCACCTTCGATTCGGCCGGGGTCTTGACCTGCACGAGGTACATGTCGTGGACCATCCGGCCGTCCTCGCGGATGCGGCCGTTCTTGGCGAAGAAGTCGTTCACCGGCGTCGCCTTCATCTGCTTCATCACGTTGCCGGCATCGTCGGTGCCGGTCGCCTTGATCGCGAGCAGGTAGTGGTTGACAGCTGAATACACGCCGGCCTGGATCATCGTCGGCATGCGCTTGTGGCGTTCGAAGAAACGCTTGCTCCAGGCCCGGGTCTCGGGGTTCAGGTCCCAGTAGAAGCCGTCCGTGTAGACCATGCCCTGGGTTGTCTTCAGGCCCATCGCGTGGATGTCGGTCATCATCATGATCATCGCGGCGACGCGCTGCTTCGGGCTGATGCCGAATTCGTTCGCCTGCTTGATCGAGGTCACCAGGTCATTCGAAGCATTGTTCAGACCCACCACCTTCGCGCCGGAGGCTTGCGCCTGAAGCAGGAAGGCCGAGAAGTCGCTGCCGGGGAAGGGGTGGCGCACGGAACCCACGACCTTGCCGCCGGCGGCGCGAATCGCCTCGCTGGCGTCCTTTTCCATCGACGTGCCGAAGGCGTAGTCGGGCGTGATGAAGAACCAGCTGTTGGCGCCTTCCTGCGTCAGCGTGCGCGCGGTGCCGTTGGCCAACGCGTAGGTGTCGTAGGTCCAGTGGACGGTGCGGTCGGTGCAGTCCTCGTTCGTCAGCCGGTTCGTACCACCGCTCGACACCAGCAGGATCCTGTCCTTCTCCTTGACGATCTTGGCGACCGCCAGCGCCGCCGCCGACATCGGCAGGTCGACGATGACGTCGACCTTGTCCTGCTCCAGCCACTTGCGCGCGATGCTGGAGGCCACATCCGGCTTGTTGACCATGTCGGCGACGACGACCTCGATCGGCACGCCGTTCACCTTGCCGCCGAAGTCATCGACCGCCATCCTGGCGGCGAGCACCGCACCGGGCCCGGCGAGGTCGGAGTAGATGCCGCTGAGGTCGGTCATGACGCCGATCTTGATGACGCCGTCCGAGATCTTCGCGGTCTGCGCGACGCCTGGCGCTGCCAGGCAGGTGGCGACCACGAGTGCGCCGACGAGTTTCTTGAGCTTTGCGTTCATGCCTGTCTCCATTGCTTCAAACACCCAGGTGCCGCTCGATGAGCGCGGCCTTCGAATCCAGTTCGGCGCGCTCGACGGTCTCGACGATGCGCCCGTGCTCGACGATGTAGTAGCGGTCCGCGAGCTCCTCGACGAAGCGGAAGTTCTGCTCCACCAGCACGAGGGTCAGGCCGCGCGCCTTGAGGCGCTCGATCGCGTGCCCCAGTGCTTCGACGATGACCGGCGCCAGGCCCTCGGTGATCTCGTCGAGCAGCAGCAGTTGCGCGCCGGTGCGCAGGATGCGCGCCAGCGCCAGCATCTGCTGCTCGCCGCCGGACAGCCGCGTGCCTTGGCTCTTGCGCCGCTCGCGCAGGTTCGGAAACATCTCGTAGATTTCGTCGAGCGACATGCCGCCGGGGCCGATCGTCGGCGGCAGCAGCAGGTTCTCTTCGGCCGTCAGGCTGCTGAAGATGCCGCGCTCTTCGGGGCAGTAGCCGATGCCCAGCCGCGCGATGCGTTCGGTCGGCAGGCGGATCGTCTCGTGCCCGTTGATCCTGATCGAGCCGCTGCGGCTGCCGACCAGCCCGAGCACCGCTTTCAGCGTGGTCGTGCGGCCGGCGCCGTTGCGGCCCAGCAGGCAGACGACCTGGCCGCGCTCGACCGTGAAGTCCATGCCGTGCAGGATGTGGGTCTCGCCGTAATGCGCATGCAGGTTGGTCACCTGCATCGCCGGCCCCGATGTGCTGGTGAGGGCCGTCATGCCTTGGTGCCCATGTAGGCGCTGCGAACCCGCGCGTCGCGCGACAGCTCGTCGTACGAGCCTTCCGCCAGCACGCTGCCACGCTGCAGCACGGTGATCGTGTCCGACAGGTCGGCGACCATGCGCAGGTTGTGCTCCACCATCAGCACGGTGCGGTTGACGGCAACCTTGCGGATCAGCGCGATGACGCGCCCGACGTCTTCATGGCCCATGCCGGAGGTTGGCTCGTCCAGCAGCAGCAGTTCGGGGTCCATCGCCAGCGTCGTCGCCAGTTCGAGCGCGCGCTTGCGCCCGTACGACAGATCGGCGGCCACCGCACCGGCATGGCCGGCGAGGTCGACCTGTTCCAGCAGATCGACGGCCCTCGCGTTCAGGCTGCGCAGCGAACTCTCGGAACGCCAGAAGCGGTAGGAGTTGCCGAGCCTGTTCTGCAGCGCGACTCGCACGTTGTCGAGCACCGTCAGGTGCGGGAACACTGCGGAGATCTGGAAAGAGCGCACCAAGCCGCGCCGCGCGACGACGTCCGGGCGCAGCGTGGTGATGTCCTGGTCATTGAAGCGAATGCTGCCGCGTGTCGGGCTGAGAAAGCGCGTCAGCAGGTTGAACATCGTCGTCTTGCCAGCGCCGTTGGGGCCGATCAGCGCATGGATGCTTCCGCGGCGAACGCCGAGGTCGACGGCGTCGACCGCCAGGAAGCCCTTGAACTCCTTGCTGAGCTTGCGGGCTTCGAGGATCAGCGGAACGGCGGTGTCGGGCATCGGCGTTGCGGGTCGTGGGCGGCGGTCGTCGGTCGGACTCACTCGACCTGCACGCCGAGCGATTTGATCAGCGGGCCCCACAGGGCCAGGTCGGCGACGATGGCGCGCGCGACCTCGTCGGGCCCGCCGAAGTTGACGTCCAGGCCGAGTGCGCTGAGGCGATCGCCGGTGCCCGGCGTCGCCAAGGCTTTCTCGGTCTCGGCCACGAGGCGCTGCTGGATCGGCTTCGGCAGGCCGGCCGGTGCCATCAGGCCCATCCAGCCGCTGAACTCGTAGCCCGGCACGCTTTCGGCGATGGCCGGCAGGTCGGGAAACAGGCGATGCCGCTTGCGGCCGGTGGTTCCGAGGGCGCGCAGCTTGCCGGCGCGCAGGTGCGGTGTGGAGGTGTTGGGCGCGTCGAACATGAACTGCAGCCCACCGCCGAGAAGGTCGTTCATTGCCAGCGCGCTGCCGCGGTAAGGCACGTGGGTCATCGTCACGCTGGCCTTGATCGCCAGCAGTTCGCCCGACAGGTGGTTCGATGACCCGATGCCGGCCGAGCCGTAGCTCAACGATCCGGGCTTGGCTCGAGCCGCGGCCAGCAACTCGTCCAGCGTGCGGAACGGGCTGCTGGCATTGACCACGAGCAGGTTGACGTAGTCGCACAGGCGCGCGATCGGCGTCAGGTCGCGCACCGGGTCGTAGCCGACGTTCTTGTACAGGTGCGGGCTGATGCCGAGCGAGCCAGTGTGGGCGAAGCCGATCGCGTAGCCGTCGGCGGGCAGCTTGCTCAGGCGCGCGACGCCGAGCGTGCTGCCGGCGCCGGGGATGTTGTCGATCACCACGGGCTGGCCAAGCTGCTCCTGCAGGCGCGAACCCATCATGCGGCTGACGATGTCGGCCGGGCCACCGGCAGCGAACGGCACGATGAAGCGCACCGGCTTGCCCGGGTAGGGATCCTGAGCGGCGGTCTCGCGCGCGGCCAGCAGGGCAGGGCCGACGGTGGCGAGCGCCAACGCGAATTGGCGGCGCGAAACAGACATCTTTTATCTCCCTCTCATCGGTGATTGACCGGGCGCGTTTCCCGGCCACGCGACGCGCCGATGCCGGTGGAGGCAGACGCGGTGGACGGAGTGCCGGTTCAGTACGAGCGCGGCAGGCCCATCACATGCTCGGCGATGTAGTTCAGAACCATCTCGCGGTTCAACGGTGCCGTGCGCAACAGCCGTACCAGGCCATACAGGTCGTAGATCCCGTATTCCTTGGTGAAGCCGTTGCCTCCGTGCGTCTGAATGGCGGCATCGACGGCGTGAATGCCGGCCTCGGCACCGGCGTACTTGGCGATGTTGGCGAACTCGCCCGCGGGCTGGCCCCGATCGAACGCCCACGCCGCCTTCAGTGCCATCAACGAGGCCATCTCGATCTCGCTGCGAGCGATTGCCAGCGGGTGCTGCACGCCCTGGTAGGCACCGATCGGTGTGTTGTTGAACAGCTTGCGCTCGTTGGCGTAGGCCACCGCCTTCTTCAGCGCGAAGCGGCCGATCCCGGTGCACATTCCCGACAGGATGATGCGCTCCGGGTTGAGCGTGTCGAACAGGATGCCGAAGCCGTTGTTCACCTCACCGAGCACATCGTCCTCCGTCAGCGGCACGTCGTCGAAGAACACCTGCCACTGCGTCTCGGGCACCGGGAAGGCCACCGGGATCAGCGTCATGCTGATGCCCTTTTTCTTCATGTCGACCATGAAGATCGTGAAGCCGTCGGTCTTCTTCTTCACGTCCGAGCGCGGCGTGGTGCGTGTGATGACCATCGCGTAGTCGGCGCGGTTCGCGTCCGTGATGAAGACCTTCTGTCCGGTCAGGCGGAAGCCGCCCTTGCCGTCCGGTTTTGCGGTGGTGGTGATCTCCATTGAGTTCGAACCGGCGTTGGGCTCGGTGATGGCGAAACAGAACTTGATGTCGCCGGCGCATCCGCCCGGCAGCAGGCGGCGCTTCATGGTCTCGCTGGCGTGCTTGGCCAGCAGGCCCATGGTCATGGTGGGGCCGACCACCAGGTTCAGCAGCGGGATGCCGTTGTTGGCGAGCCCCTCCATGAACAGCAGCATCTCGGTCATGCCTTGGCCGGCACCGCCGTAGGCCTCGGGCACCATGATGCCGAGGAAACCGTCGTCGGTGATCTGCTTGTACAGCTCGGCCGGCGGTTCGCTCTTTTCGGCGTAGGCTTTCCAGTACTTGTGGTCGAAGCGTTGCGACACGCGGTCGCCGTACTCGTAGATCATCCGCTGTTCTTGGGTGAGCTCGAAATCCATGCGCTACTCCTGTGAAGTGATGCGATGCCGTGGTGGGCTCAGACCTTGGCTGACGGGAAATTCGCTGGGCGCTTCTCGCGCACCGCGGCCACGCCCTCCTTCACGTCGTCGCCAAAGAAGCACAGCATCTCCATGGCCAGCGAGCTCTCGAAGATCGGCCGCGCCATGTGCATCCACCCGTTGAGAGAGCGCTTCGTGAAGCGGATCGCCTGCTGGCTGCCCGAGGCGAGCTTGTTGGCGACTTCCATCGCCTTGTCCATTAGCTGCGCGCGGGGCACGCACAGGCTGACCAAGCCGATGCGCTCGGCCTCCTTGCCGGAGACGAACTCGGCCGTCATCAGGTAGTACTTGGCCTTGGCCATGCCGCACAGCAGCGGCCAGCAGATCGCGGCATGGTCGCCGGCGGCCACGCCGAGCTTGACGTGGCCGTCGGTGATCTTCGCTTCCTCGGCAATGATGCTGATGTCTGCCATCATCGCCACCGCAAGACCCGCGCCGACGGCCACGCCATTGATTGCAGAGATCACCGGCTTCTCGCAGGCCATCACGTTGTAGACGATGTCGGAGGCCTCGTTCATCACGTTGCCGATGGCTGCGGGGTTGCCGACCATGTCGGTCACCCAGCTCAGATCGCCGCCGGCCGAGAACGCCTTGTCGCCGGCGCCGGTGATGACCACCACCTTGGTCTTCGCGTCGTCGTTGGCCACGCCCCACACCTTCGTCAGCTCCCAGTGCAGCCGCGCGTTGGTGGCGTTCATCACTTCCGGCCGGTTGATCGTGATCAGCAGGATGCCGTTGGGCTTGTGGTCGAATTGGAGGAACTGGAAGTCGGAGTAGTTCATGCTGGAGTCCTGTTGAAAATATGGAAGATAGGTCTGCGGCTCAGCGCAGTGTGGCCCGGCCGTTGTTGAGCACGACGACATCACGCTCGACGACACGCGCCCGGAACGACACGACGCTGCCGTCGAGCCAGACTTCGGTGCGGATCGTCTCGCCAGGATAGACCGGTGACGAGAAGCGCGTTTCGATCGAGGCGATGCGCGCGGGGTCACCCGCGCTGGCCGCTTGGGTGAGCGCCCAGCCGGCGATGCCGTAGGTGGCCAGGCCGTGCAGGATGGGGCGTTCGAAACCTGCGGCGCGGGCCAGGGCGGGCTCGGCATGCAGCGGGTTGTAGTCGCCCGACAGGCGATAGATCAGGGCCATGCCGGCCGGGGTCTTGCGATCGACGACGTGGTCAGGCGCGCGCGTCGGCAACTCGTGCACCGGCTTGGCCGGTCCGGTCGGCCCGCCGAAGCCACCGTCGGCGCGGCAGAAGGTGGTGGAGCCGAGCGTCGCGATCGGCTCGCCACTCGCGGCGTCGGTGATGCGGCGCTCGGTGTAGATGAGCGCGCCCTTGCCGGTGCCCTTGTCGACGATGCCGGTGACCCGGGTGCGGCCGATCACCTCGCCCTCGGGCGCCGGGTGGCGGTGAATCGTCAGGCTCTGCTCGCCATGCACCAGCCGCACCGCATCAACGCCGGTGGCCGGGTCCCTGAGCCACATGCCGGGGTAGCCGAGCACGACCGGCAGCGTCGGCAACGCGACCAGATCCTTCTCGTAGACGTAGCGCAGTTCGCCCTCGTCGGTCGGGTCGGCGCCCAGTCCCAAGCCGAGCGCATAGAGCATCGTGTCGCGCGGGGTGTAGCGATGGCGCACGTCCTCGAACGGCCAGGCCATCAGTTTGTCGTAGTCGATCGCCATGGCGCTCGGCCTCAGACCGGGTCCCAGGAGAACACGATGTTCGAGCTCTCGAGCGGGAAGAAGTTTTGCTTCATCGCCGGCAACACGCGCTCGGCGATGGTCTCGGGCGTCCAGCCTTCCGAGGTGTGCATGCCGCGCACCGGCCGCGGCTGGCTCATCAGGAAGATCTCGTTGCCGCGCACCGCGAAGATCTGTGCGGTGACCTCGGCCGCCGCGTCGCTGGCGAGGAAGGCGGCCATCGGCGCGATCTGCGCGGTGTCGAGCTTTTTCAGCTTGGCCACACGCGCCTGCTGGTCGGGCGTGTCGGTGGGGATCGCGCCGATCATGCGGCTCCAGGCGAACGGCGAGATGCAGTTGGAGCGCACGTTGTAGCGCTTCATGTCGCCGGCGATCGAGCGCGAAAGCGCGACGATGCCGAGCTTCGCCGCGCCGTAGTTGGCCTGGCCCAGGTTGCCGATCAGGCCCGAAGTCGAGGTCATGTGCACATAGGCGCCCGACTGCTGTGTCTTGAAATGCGGCGCTGCGGCGCGCGATACGTAGAAGCAGCCGTTCAGGTGCACGTCGATCACCGCCTTCCACTCCTCGACCGACATCATGAAGAACATGCGATCGCGCAGGATGCCGGCGTTGTTGACGACGATGTCGATGCGGCCGAAGGTGTCGGCGGCGCACTGGATGATGCGGTTCGCGGACGTCCACTCCGACACGCTGTCGGTGCTCAGCGCGGCCTCGCCGCCTGCCGCCTTGATCTCGTCGACCACCTGCTGGCCCGGGCTGGCGTCGTTGCCTTCGCCGCTGACCGAGGCGCCGATGTCGTTGACGACGATCTTCGCCCCCTGGGCGCCCATCTGCAGCGCGATGTCGCGGCCGATGCCGCGGCCCGACCCGGTGACGACCGCGACCTTGCCTTGCAGCATTGTTCCTTTGTGCATGCGTGAAAACTCCTTCGGTATGGAATGGGAGAGGCGTGCGACGGGTCAGCTCGTCAGCCGCAGCACGTTGGTGGCCAGGATGTTGCGCTGGATCTCGTTGCTGCCGCCGTAGATCGTCGCGGGGCGGGCGTTGTAGAACGTGGTCAGCACATCGATGTGGTTGCCATCGAGGTCGATGTCGCCAGGTGTGCCACCGCTCGAACCGGCCACGTCGACCAGCAGATTCGCCAGGCGCGAGTAGGTCTCGGTGGCGAATATCTTGAGCATCGACACGTCGGGCCCGAGCGTTTCACCGCGCTTGACCTGCTCGACGAAACGGGTGTACAGCGTGCCCAGGTCGGCCACGTCGAGTGCCAGTTGCGTGTAGCGATCCGTGAATACCTGGTCGTCGAACAACCCCAACAGTTCGGCCGCCTCGCGCACCCGGGCCAGCGCGTACTGGCTCTGCTTCGGGCTGCCGAGAAAGATGCGCTCGAAGCTGAGCAGCGCCTTGGCGATGGTCCAACCCTGATTGAGCTCGCCCACGCGCTGGCTGCGCGGCACGCGCACGTTCTCGAGGAACACTTCGCAGAAGTCTTCGTGGCCGGCGATGTTGCGGATTGGCCGCACCGTGATGCCCGGCGTCTTCATGTCGGCGAGCAGGAAGCTGATGCCTTCCTGCTTCTTCGCATTCTTGTCGGTGCGCACGAGCAGAAAGATGTGGGTGGCGTCCTGCGCCAGCGTGGTCCAGGTCTTCTGGCCGTTGACGATGAAGTCGTCGCCGTCCTCGACCGCTTCGGTGCGCAGGCTGGCCAGGTCGGAACCGGAATTGGGTTCCGAGTAGCCCTGGCACCAGATGTTCTCGCAGGACAGGATGCGCGGCAGGTACTGCACGCGTTGCGCGTCGCTGCCGTGCTGGATCAGCAGCGGGCCGACCATCGAGATGCCCATGTCGGGCGCGCGTGCGACGCCGTGGCGCTCTTGCTCCTCGATGAAGGCGATCAGCTTCTCCGGTGCCAGGCCCATGCCGCCGTAGCGCGTCGGCCAACTCGGGGCGAGCCAACCGTGGTCCGCGAGCTTCAACGTCCAGTCGCGGATCTCGGCCCAGCGCAGGCGTCGCTTCGGGTAGCGCAATTCCTGCGGATACTCGCGCTCGAAGAAGTCGCGCACCTGAGTGCGGAAGGTCTCGGTGTCGAGCGCATTCCAGTCGGTGCTCATGCTGTTTCCACCATCGCGGCGGCCTGCCGGCCCATCGAGGCGAACCGGCTCCGCTGCATCCTCGCATTGCCGAGCCAGGCCGACAGCACCAGGGCGCGCTGCAGGTACAGGCCGAGGTCGTAGTCGTCGGTCACGCCGATGGCACCGTGCAGCTGCACCGATTCGCGCCCGATCATCAATGCGGCTTCCGAGCAGCGCGACTTGACACGTGCGGCCAGCAGTGCGCGCTCGTCGCCGCCGCAGCCACGGTCGAGCTCGGCGATGGCCTGCGCGACGACGGCGTCGCTCAACTCCTGCTGGATCAGCATGTCCACGGCGCGGTGCTGCAAGCTCTGGAAGCTGCCGATCAGCTTGCCGAACTGCTTGCGGGTGCGCAGATACTCCAGCGTCATCGCGAGCATGCGGCGCGACACCGCGAGCAGCTCGACGCCGGTGAACACCAGCGCCTCGTCGTACGCGGCGGCCAGCGCGGTCTCGGCCGCCGCGCCGGACGCGAGTACGTGGTCCGCGGGCAGTTCGATGTTCTCGAAGACCAGACGCGCTGCATAGGTGCCGTCGGCCAGGCGCTCGCTGGTCTTGGTCAGACCGGTGCTCTGCGCCGGCACCCAGACCAGCACGAGTCCTTGGGCGGACGACGCGCTGACGATGTAGCCGGTTGCGGCGGCGCCAGGCCGCACATGCCGCTTGCCGCCACGCAGTGTCAGGCTCTGTCCCAAGCGAGCGCACACCGTCGCCGGTTCGGCCAGACCGCCCGCCGCGTCGAAGCCGGCGGCGCCCGAAGTGTCTTCCTGCCACGCCACCGCAGGCAGCGCGCGGCCCTGCGCGAGCTCGGCCAGCAGCCGCTGCGCGGTCTCGTTGCCGGTGCAGGCCTGCAGCAGGCGGCCGGCGAACACGAGCACTGGCGTCACCGGCTCCGGTGCCACGTGCCCGGCGAGCGCGGTCGTCACCTCGGCCATCTCGGCGAAGCCCTGGCCATAGCCGCCCGCCGATTCGGGCACCAGCAGCCCGGTCCAGCCTTGGGCCGCGAGGGCGTCCCAGAAACGCAGATCGAAGCCCGGCGGTTTTGCCCGCAGCGCACGGGCGCGCGACAGCGGCGACTCTTTGGAGGTGAAGGCGAGGGCACTCGAGCGCAGCATGTCGAGCTGCTGCAAACGGTCAGGATCGGAGATGACGGCGGACATGGCGGGGCGGGCAGGTTCGGTTGCGGGTCAATAGGACTTGGGCAGGCCCAGCACCTTCTCGGCGATGAAGCACAGGATCAGTTGCGGGCTGATCGGCGCGACGCGCGGGATCAGCATCTCGCGCAGGTAGCGTTCGACCTGGTATTCCTTGGCGTAGCCGAAGCCGCCGAGCGTGGCCATCGCACGCTGGCAGGCGTTGAAACCGGCCTCGGCGGCCATGTACTTGGCGGCGTTCGCGTCGGCGCCGCAGTTGAGCTTCTGGTCGTACTTCCAGGCACCGCGCATCGCCATCAGCCACGCCGCCTCGAGCTCCATCCACGACTGCGCCAGCGGGTGCTGGATCGCCTGGTTCTGGCCGATCGGGCGGTCGAAGACGATGCGCTCGTTGGCGTACTTGACGGCGCGGTCGAGCGCCGCCTGGCCCAGGCCCACTGCCTCGCCGGCGATCAGGATGCGCTCGGGGTTCATGCCGTGCAGGATGTACTCGAAGCCGCGGCCTTCCTCGCCGATGCGGTCTTCGACCGGCACCCGCAGGCCGTCGATGAAGAGCTGGTTCGAGTCGACCGCCTTGCGGCCCATCTTCTCGATCTCGCGCACCTCGACGAACTGGCGGTCGAGGTCGGTGTAGAACAGGCTCAGGCCCAGGGTCGGCTTGGTGCACTCCTCGGTCGGCGTGGTGCGGGCCAGGACCAGCATCTTCTTGGCCACTTGCGCGGTCGAGATCCAAACCTTCTGGCCGGACAGGATGTAGTGGTCGCCCTTGCGCTCGGCCCGGGTCTTGAGCTTGGTCGTGTTCAGGCCGGTGTTCGGCTCGGTGACCGCGAAGCAGGCTTTCTCCTTGCCGGCGATCAGCGGCGGCAGCATGCGGCGCTTCTGCGCGTCGCTGCCGAACACGACGACCGGCTGCAGTCCGAAGATGTTCATGTGCACCGCCGACGCGCCCGACAGCCCGGCGCCGGAGCGCGCGATCGCGGTCATCATCACAGTGGCTTCGGTGATGCCCATGCCGCTGCCGCCGTATTCCTGCGGCATGCAGATGCCGAGCCAGCCGCCTTCGGCCAGCGCGTTGTAGAGCTCGTGCGGAAAGCCGCCGTCGCGGTCGCGCTGCAGCCAGTAGTCGTCACCGAAGTTGGCGCAAACGCGGCCGATCGCCTCGCGGATGCTTTCGTGTTCTCGGTTCTCGCTGAAGTCCATCGTCTCAGTCCTCAAAAGGTCATCGCCAGACGCGTGCCCTGATCGATGGCGCGCAGCGCGTCGAGCTCGGCCGCCAGTTCGGCGCCGCCGATGATCTCGGGTTCGATGCCGTGGCCGCGCAGTTCCGCGGCGAGCGTGTTCTCGGAGTCCTGGCCGGCGCAGATCACGACCGTGTCGACCTCGAGCAGGCGGGCCTCGCCGTTGACGCGCAGGTGCAGCCCGGCATCGTCGATGCGCTCGTAGCTGCAGCCCGACAGGGTCTGCAAGCCGCGCTGCTCGAGCCGGGCGCGCAGCGCCCAGCCGGTGGACAGGCCGAGCGTGCGGCCCGGCTTCTCGGGCTTGCGCTGCAACAGTGTGACCGTGCGAACGGTCGCAGGTGCCTGTTGCGGTTTCAGGCTGCCGGGAACGTCGAGCGCGGTGTCCACGCCCCACTCGGCGAAGAATTCGCCGACCACGTCCGCGCCCGCTTCGGCGCCGTTCGCCGCACCGTTCGGGACAACCTCGTGCAGCAGATACTCCGCGACATCGAAGCCGATGCCTCCTGCACCGATGACGGCAACGCGCCGGCCGGCCTGCTTGCGGCCAGAGAGCAGTTCGGCGTAGCCGACGACCTTGGGGTGGTCGATGCCCTGGATCTGCGGGTGGCGCGGGCGCACGCCGGTGGCCACGACGATGCGGTCGAACCCGGCCGCCGCCAGATCGGCCGCGCCAGGGCGCGCACCCAGGTGCAGCTGGATGCCTTGCTGCTCGACGCGAGCACCGAAGTAGCGCACCAGTTCGTGGAATTCCTCCTTGCCCGGCACGGCACGGGCCAGGTTGAGCTGGCCGCCGATCGCGGGAGCGGCTTCGTACAGCGACACGCTGTGGCCGCGTTCAGAAGCGGTCACGGCGCAGGCCAGCCCGGCCGCGCCGGCGCCGATCACCGCGACGCGGCGCTTGCGCGTGCTTGCGGGCATCTCGGCGAACTCCAGCTCGCGGCCGGCGCGCGGGTTAACCAGGCACGAGGTCGGGCGATTGGTGAAGATGAAGTCCAGGCAAGCCTGGTTGCAGGCGATGCAGGTGTTGATGGTGTCGGGCCGGCCCGCGGCAGCCTTGAGCACGAAGTCGGAGTCGGCCAGGAAGGGCCGGGCCATCGACACCATGTCGGCGTCGCCGCCGGCGAGGATCTCCTCGGCCACCTCGGGCGTGTTGATGCGGTTGGAGACGATCACCGGGATCGACACCGCGCGCTTGATGCGTGCCGCGGCGAAACGGAAGGCCGCGCGCGGCACGACGTAGGCGATCGTCGGAACGCGGGCCTCGTGCCAGCCGAAGCCGGTGTTGATGACGTCGGCCCCGGCCGCCTCGACGGCCTGCGCCAGCGCGATGATCTCGTGCGCCGGGGCGCCGCCTTCGACCAGGTCGAGCGCCGAGATGCGGTACATCAGCAGCGCCTGCGGCCCAAGGCGCTCGCGCGTGCGGCGCACGATCTCGACCGCGAGGCGATGCCGGTTCTCTGCGCTGCCGCCGAACTCGTCGCGGCGATTGTTGGTGCGCGTCACGGCGAACTGGTTGATGAAGTAACCCTCGGAGGCCATCACCTCGACGCCGTCGAAGCCGGCGCGCATCGCCAGCTCGGCGCAGTGAACGTAGTCCTCGATGGCTTGCCAGACCTCGACGGTGCTCAGCGCGCGAGGGACGCGGCGATTGATCGGCGAGGGGATGTTGGACGCACCCACCAGCTGCGCCGTCTTGCCGTAGCGGCCGGTGTGCAAGACCTGCAGAATGATCTTGCCGCCCGCGGCGTGCACCGCCTGTGGAATCGGTCGCAACTCATCGGCCTGCGCGGGCGTGATCAGCTGCGGGCCGTGATCGTCCAGCAAGGCCTCCAGGTTCATGGCGTAGCCGCCGGTGACGATCAGACCGGCGCCGCCGCGCGCGCGCTCCGCGTAGAACGCGGCCAAGCGCTCGACACCGCGTTCGAGCCCATCGAGGCCGGTGTGCATGGATCCCATCAGGGTGCGGTTGCGCACCGTGTGGGCGCCGAGTTCGAGGGGCGAGAGCAGGGTCGGAAAAGGGGGGGCGATACTCATGATGGACAGGGAGCCTGTATCTAACTAACGTATGTTCGATGGTATAGTCGTTTGATGGTTTCGTGGTGTTCGACGGGACAAGGGTTTCCCCGCCCACGTGGGCGCGGGCCGGCTTGCCGCTCCGAACGCTGTCCCAATCTTGCCGCCTGCTGGAGCACACGATGAACGAGCAAACCGCTGAGGCGACCCGAGCCGATGACCTGACGCCCTATTTGGTGCCGGGACGCTTCGCCGACAGCGACCATCCCGCGGTGCAGGCGTTTGCCCGTTCGCATGCCGACGCGTCGATGTCGCCGCGCGACATCGGCGTCAAGCTGTACTACGCAGTACGCGACGGCTTCCGCTACGACCCGTACCACTTCGACATGTCCGAAGTCGGGCTCAAGGCAAGCCAGGTGGTTGAAAGCGGGCGCGGCTTCTGCGTCCCGAAGGCCACCTTGCTGGCGGCGGCCGCGCGCGTGCTGGGCCTGCCGTCGCGCCTGGGATTCGCCGATGTGCGCAATCACCTGACCAGCCCGCGTCTTCGCGAGATGATGAATTGCGACGTGTTCGCCTACCACGGCTACACCGAATTGCTCATCGATGGCCGCTGGTTGAAGGCCACGCCGGCCTTCAACCTGAGCCTGTGCGAGAAGGCCGGGGTCAAGCCGCTGGAATTCGACGGCCGTGCCGATTCGATCTTCCACGAGTTCGACACCCGCGGCCGGCGCCACATGGAGTACATCCAGGACCGGGGTTCCTATCCCGACGTGCCACGCGAGGAGATGCTGGAAGCCTTCCAGCGCATCTATCCCAACTACCAGAGCTGGATGCAGAACGCCGCAACGGCCGACTTCGAGCGCGACGTCAAGCCGGGCGTCGCGACGTGACGGCAATGGCGGTCGCTTCCGAACGGCGTGAATTCGCGGGTTTCGACGGTGGTGCGTGGGTCGCGGATATCGCCGGCCCCGCGGACGCGCCCACGGTCCTGCTGCTGCACGGCGGCGGCCAGACCCGCCATGCTTGGGGCGGCACCGCGAAGGCGCTGGCGCGGGCCGGCTGGCGCTCGATCGCGCTCGACCTGCCCGGACACGGCGACACGGCGTGGTCGGTCGACGGCGACTACCGCATCGAAACCCTGTCACGCGACATGGCCCGCTTCTGCCGCGACCTCGGCAGCCCACGGCTGGCCCTGGTCGGTGCATCGCTGGGCGGCATGATCGGCATGGCGATGGTTGCGCGCAGCGACGCACCGCCGATCGCGGCGCTGGCGCTGGTCGACATCGCGCCACGCATCGAGGCCAAGGGCGTGGACCGCATCGTGGACTTCATGCGCGCGCACCCTGAAGGTTTCGCCACACTCGACGACGCTGCCCGTCACATCGCGGCCTACCGCGGCCGGGCCGTCGTCGGGCATCACCGCGGGCTGCAGAAGAACCTGCGCTTGAACGCCGCTGGACGCTGGGCCTGGCACTGGGACCAGCGCCTGATGAACGACGAGAACCACAACCACCGCAACGATCCGGCATTCTTCGAGCGCGCCCTGGAGCAATACGGCGGGCCGCTGCTGCTGGTGCGCGGGGGGCGCAGCGACGTGATCAGCGAGGCTGGCGCCGCCGCGTTCCGCCAGACCTTCTCGCACGCGCGCTTCGTCAACCTGCCCGGGGCCGGGCACATGGTGGCCGGCGACGCCAACGACGCCTTCACCGCCAGCGTGATCGACTTCCTCGGCGACGTGATGCCTTTTTCCACCCCGGCCGCCGGGCCGGTCACCGGAGCACCCGCACCGTGAGTCTCAGATCCTTCACCCTGCACGACCAGATCGAGCGCAACGCCTGGCTGCACGGCAGCCGCACGGCCTTCGTCAGCGGCGCGCAGCGGGTCACGCACGCGCAATACGCGGTTCGCGTCGCCCGGCTGGCCGCCGGCCTGGCCGGGCTGGGCGTCGGCATCGGCGATCGGGTCGCGATCCTGGCCCACAACGGCCAAGAGTACGTCGATCTGTTCGGCGCGGCGGCGCGGCTGGGTGCAATCGTCGTGCCGGTCAATTGGCGGCTCTCGGCCGAAGAGGTTGCCTATGTGCTGCAGGACACCACGCCGCGCGTGCTGATCGCCGCGCCGGAGTTGCACGCCCTCGCGCCCGAGTCGGTGCGCGCGAACGCGCTGGCGTATAGCCTCGGACCGGCTTCGGACGCGGCCTGGCGCGCCGTCGGTGACCTGTACGTCGACGAGCCGATGGCCGCGGCCGCCATCGACGACAGCGCCGGCCTGGTCATCGTCCACACCGCCGCCGTCGGCGGGCGACCGCGCGGCGCGCTGCTGTCGCATCGCGGCCTGCTCGCCGCTGCGGCCAAGTCGCTGCAGGCCTGGAACCTGACGCCCGACGACGTGCTGCTCGGGGCGCTGCCGCTGTTTCACCTGGCCGGCATCGGCTACACGCTGGCGCTGCAGGCGGCCGGCGGCTCGACGATCGTGTTGCCGCGTTTCGACCCGAAGGCGATGGTCGCGCTGATCGACGAACAGGGCGGCAGCGTGATGGGTTCGTTCCCGCCCATGCTCGGCGCGTTGCTCGATGCGGCGGCCGAGGCCGGCTCGAAGCTCGCGCGCCTGCGCGTGGTCACCGGCATCGATGCGCCGGAAACCCTGGCCCGCTTCGCGGCGGCCTGCCCGCATGCCGACTTTTGGGTGGCCTACGGCCAGACCGAGACCTCGGGTTCGGTGTCCACCGCGCGCTACGCCGAGCGGCCGGGCAGCGCCGGCTGTCCGGTGGCCGGGCACACGGTGGCAATCGTCGACGACCTGGACCGCCCGGTGGCCGGGGGTGTCACGGGCGAGATCGTCGTGCGCGGGCCCATGGTGTTCAACGGTTACTGGGGCTGCGACGAAGACGACGCCTTCACCTTCCGCGGCGGCTGGCACCACACCGGCGACATGGGCCGCTTCGACGCCGATGGCTACCTCTGGTACGCCGGCCGCTCGCCGGCCAAGGAACTGATCAAGCCGGGCGGCGAGAACGTCTATCCCGCCGAGGTCGAGCGCGCGCTGCTCGAACACTCCGCGTTGGCCGAGGCGATCGTGTTCGGCGTGCCCGACGCGCAGTGGGGCGAGGCGGTCAAGGCGGTGTGCGTGCTGAAGCCGGGCCAGAGCTTGGCGGCCGAGGCCCTGATCGAATTCGTCGGCCAGCGCATCGCCCGCTACAAGAAGCCCAAGCATGTGGTCTTCGTGGCCGCCTTGCCGCGCAATCCGGCCGGCGGTCTCGATCGCGCGGCCGTGAAGGCCGCGCATGCCGGCACCTGACGATGTCAGCCCGGTGTGCTCAGGCCGCCGTTGACGCTGAGCGTCTGGCCGGTGATCGCGTCCGACTCCGGGCCGGCGAAGAATGCCGCGGCCTGTGCGATGTCCTTGCAGTGCACCGGGAACAGCATGCGCTTGCGCAGGTTCTCGATCATGCCCTGACCGTGCGCGCCGGCCAGCGCCGGCGAGCCGCCGCCCCAGCGCGGTTCGGCGTCCCAGATGTAGCTCATCGCCACCGCATTGATGCGGATGCCGTCGCGGCCCAGTTCGCGCGCCAGCACGCGGCACATCTGCATCATGCCGCCGGTGGCGCCGCCGATGAACGATTCGCCCACTGTCGCGACGCGCCCGGCATCGGTGCCGATCGCGACGATCTTGCCGTGGCGCTGCGTGCGCATCGCCGCCGCAGCGGCCTGGATCGCAAAAGCGCGCGTCAACCAGTGCGAGCGGATGTAGGCGTCGAAATCGGCGCCCTCCATCTCGGCAAACAGCTTGAAGGCAAGCGAATCGCTGCTGGCACCGGCGCCGCTGGCCACCAGCACGTCGAGCCTGCCATGGTGCTCGACGATGCGCGCGACCATCGCCTGCACGGCGCTGCGATCGGTCAGGTCGGCGGCCTCGAATTCAGCCTGGCCGCCGGCGGCGGCGATCTCTTCGACCACGGTGCCGCCGCTGTCGGCATTCCGGCCGTTGACGACCACGCGAGCACCACGCCGCGCCAGTTCGTGCGCCACGGCACGCCCGATGAAGGCGGTGGCGCCGGTCACAAGGGCAATCCTGTCTTGAAGCGAATCGGTTTGAGGCATATCGTTCGGCCTAACGCTTGTTCGGGAATCTCGTATTGTGATGGAGTTCGACTGCAGTGAGTAAACCTGAGGCGGTGATCGTCGGCGTCGCCGACGTGCCGTTGAAAGACGGCAAGGTGCTGACCCCGCTGTCGGTGCTGCAGATGCAGGCGCTGGCGGCGCGCGACGCGCTTGCCGATGCCGGCATTCCGATGCGCGAGGTCGATGGCCTGCTGACCGCCGGCCTCTGGGGCAACCCCGGACCGGGCCTGCTGCCAAGCGTGACCTTGTCCGAATACCTGGGCTTGGTGCCGCGCTACACCGACAGCACCAACATCGGCGGCTCGGCCTTCGAGGCCCACGTCGCGCATGCCGCCACCGCGATCGAGGCCGGGCGTTGCGAAGTCGCGCTGATCACCTACGGCAGCCTGCAGCGCAGCGAGGTCAGCCGCAACCTGGCCGGGCGGCCGTCGGTGCTGACGATGCAGTACGAAACGCCCTGGGGCGCGCCGACGCCGATCGGCGGTTATGCGATGGCGGCGATGCGCCACATGCACGAGTTCGGCACGACCTCGGAACACCTGGCCGAGATCGCGGTGGCGACGCGCAAGTGGGCCGCGCTGAACCCGGCCGCCACGATGCGCGGGCCGCTGTCGATCGAGGATGTGCTGAAGAGCCCGATGATCGCGGACCCGCTGCACCTGCTCGACGCCTGCCTGGTCACCGACGGCGGCGGCGCGATCGTGATGACCACCGCCGCGCACGCCAAGGCGCTGGGCCGCAAGGCGGTGCATGTGCGCGGCTACGGCGAATCGCACAGCCACTGGACCACGGCTGCGATGCCCGACCTGGCGCGCCTGACCGCCGCCGAGGTGGCCGGGCGCGAGGCCTTCGCGAGGGCCGGCATCGGCCACGACGCGATCGACGTGGTCGAGGTCTACGACTCTTTCACCATCACCGTGCTGATGACGCTCGAAGCGCTCGGCTTCTGCAAGCGTGGCGAGGGCGGCGCGTTCGTCTCGGGCCAGCGCACCGCGCCCGGCGGCGCGTTTCCGCTCAACACCAACGGCGGCGGGCTGTCGTATGCGCACCCGGGCATGTACGGCATCTTCCTGCTGATCGAGGCGGTGCGCCAGCTGCGCGGCGAATGCGGCGAGCGCCAGATCAAGGGCGCCGTCACCGCGCTGGTGCACGGCACCGGCGGGATGCTGTCCAGCGGCGCCACCTGCATTCTTTCGACCCGCTGATCTTTTCAAGCGACGACCACCATGTACGAAAAGCCCCTGCCCACCGTCGACCCGGAAAGCGCGCCCTACTGGTCGGCGCTGAAGGAAAACCGGCTGATCCTGAAGCATTGCCGCGACTGCGGCCGCCACCATTTCTACCCGCGCGCGCTGTGCCCGCATTGCCACTCCGACGCGCTGGAATGGTCCGACGCGCGCGGCACGGGCAGCATCTACAGCTTCACGGTCGCGCGCCGGCCGGCCGGCCCGGCGTTCAAGGCCGACGCACCCTACGTGGTGGCGGTCATCGACCTCGACGAAGGCGCGCGCATGATGACCAACATCGTCACCGACAACGTCGACGCGGTGCGCATCGGCCAGCGCGTGGCGGTGCAGTTCGATGCGGTGACCGACGAGGTCACACTGCCCAAGTTCAGGCTCGCCTGACCCTGCAGCTGCATGCCCATGGACTTCGAGATCGACCCCGACACGACCGCGATCGCCGAGGCGGTTCTGCGCTTCATCGAGCGCGAAGTGGTACCGCTGGAAGCGCGTCACCGCGACGTGCTCGGCAGCGAACGCACCCTGTTCCAGGGGGACGGCCGTTACGTGCCCGAGGCGCTGGCGCTGCGCCGCCGGGTGCGCATGCGCTCTGCCGAACTCGGTTACTACAGCCTGTTCGGCGACGAGAAACTCGGCGGCGCCGGCCTGGGCGCGCAGGTGATGGCCCATGTGCAGGAGGCGATCAACCACCGCTTCGGCCCCGGGCGCCCGCTGATCCAGACGGTGGTGCTGCCGTCGCCGTTCACGAACGGCCTGTCGCCGGTGCTGCGGCATCTGGACGCGCAGGTCTTCGAGCGTTACCGCGAAGGCATCGTCAGCGGCGACAAGACCTTGTGCTTCGCGCTCAGCGAGCCGGACGCGGGCTCGGACGTGCTTGCGATGAAAACGCGTGCGCTGCGCGACGGCGATCACTGGGTGCTCAACGGCACCAAGCAGTGGATCACCAACTCGCCCTACGCCGACCATGCGATGGTGTTCGCGCTGACCGATCCCGAAGCGGCGCTGCAGCGCAAGGGCGGCGTCACAGGCTTCTTCGTCGACACCGGCACGGCCGGTTTTTCGGTGCCGCGCCTCATCAACACCGTCGGGCATCTCGGCGGCGACACCGGGGTGGTGGTGCTCGACGGCGTGCGCGTGCCCGATGACCACCGCTTGGGCGCCGTCGGCCGTGGCCTGGCGGTGGCGATGGACGGCGTGAATGCCGGCCGCATGGGCATGGCCGCCACCTGCCTCGGGCTGGCGCGCTGGGCGCTCGACCAAGCGGTCGAGTACGCCAAGGTCCGCAAGACCTCGGGCGTGCCGATCGCGGAGCACCAGGCTGTGCAGTTCATGCTCGCCGACAGCGCGATGGACATCTACGCCGCCAAGTCGATGATCCAGAACTGTGCCTGGCGCATCGACCAAGGACAGTCCGCGACCGCGCAGGTCAGCATGGTCAAGGCCTTCTCGACCGAGATGCTGGGCCGCGTGATGGACCGCAGCATCCAGGTGCACGGTGCGATGGGGTTGACGAACGAGTTGCGCATCGAAGAGGGTTACCGATTCGCGCGCGTGATGCGCATCCCCGACGGCACCGCCGAGATCCAGCGCCGAACCATTGCGCGCCAACTGCTGGCGGGGCGCGGCGAGCTGTAGCCGACCGGATCGCCGTGCAACGCTGATGGCCACCGAAGAGGCATCGTGGGTCGATTGGTTCGCGGGAACCGCCGCGCTCTTGTCAGACCCGGCGATCCTGATCGAGCTCGCGTCGCGACGTGTCCTGCACGTCAACCAGGCATTCGTCGAGTGTCTCGGCTTCGCCGCCGCGCTTGTCGTCGGCCGCACCCCCGGCGATGCCGGATGGCTGGCAGCCGATTCCGGACTGGACTCGCTGCTCGAGTCGGTCGCCGCGGGGCCGGCAGCCCACGAGGTCATGTTGCGACTGCGCCGCCACGACGGTGTGCGGCTGGACTTGGCCGTGCGTGCGGCGGGGATCGGTGACCCGTGCCACCGCCTGGCCCAGCTGGTCGCGCGCGCGCAGGCCAGCGAGGCCATCGAGGCCAGTTCGCGGGCGGAACGCGAGGCCATTCTGCTGGGGGTCCCAGTCGGCATCGCGCTGACGCGGGACCGGCGCTTCGTGCACGTCAACCCGGCCTTCGAGCGCATTTTCGGTTGGGCTCCCGGCGAACTGGTGGGCCGGCCGGGGCGGGTGGTGTGGCCCAGCGACGCCGCCTACGAGGAGATCGGCCGCGCGCTCGGGCCCCGTCTGGCGCGCGGCGAGCCTGCCGAGTACGAGCTGCTCCACATGGTGTGGCCCGACCGCGGCCGGCGTGCCCTGCGCCTGGTTGCGCAGGCGCTGGAGCCGGCGCGTGGCACGGCAGGCGGAACACTGTGGATCTGCGAGGACATCAGCGAGCGCGTCAAGCTGGCCGAAGGCATCAGTGAAGCGCGCGCCAGAGCCGAGTCCGCCAGCCACGCCAAGAGCCAGTTCCTGGCCAACATGAGCCACGAACTGCGCACGCCGCTGAATGCCTTGCTTGGACTGGCGCGCCTGCTGCAGCAGGAAACCGGCGACGAGCGGCGCCGCCGCGAATACGTCGATCTCATCGCCGAAAGCGCGCGCAGCCTCTCCGCGATCGTGTCGGACATTCTCGACCTGTCGAAGATCGAGGCCGGGCACATGGTGCTCGAGGACGGGCCGCTGGACCTTCACGCACTCGTGCATTCGGTGCATGCCTCCTTCGGCGTGCTGGCGCGTGCGCGCGATCTGGCCTTCAACGTCGACATCGAGCCCGACGTGCCGCCGGTCGTGCAGGGTGATCGGCTGCGCCTGCGCCAGATCCTCGCCAACTTCGTCAACAACGCGCTCAAATTCACGTCGGAGGGCTCGGTCGAGATTCGTGTTTCCCGTCCGGATGCCGGGGCGATTCGTCTGGCGGTGCATGACACCGGGCCAGGCTTCGACGACGACACGCGCGGGCGACTGTTTCAACCCTTCACTCAGGCCGACGACTCCACCACCCGACGCTTCGGGGGCACCGGGCTCGGCCTGTCGATCTGCCGCGAACTGGCGACACTGATGGGGGGCACCGTGGGTGCTGAAAGCCGGGTCGGTCGGGGCAGCGTGTTCTGGGCTGAGCTGCCGCTGCCTGCGTCGCAGTCGGCACCCGTGAACTCCGACTTCGTCGGGCTCGATGTCGGCGCACTGCGCGGCCTGAACGTGCTCGTGGTCGAAGACAACCTGGTGAACATGTTGATCTGCGTCGCTCTGCTGGAACAGCGGGGTGCGTGTGTCTCTCAGGCGGGCGACGGCGAGCAGGCCCTGCAGGTCGTGCGCGCCCGTGCGGCGCAAGGCCCGCCGATCGACGTCGTCCTGATGGATCTGCAGATGCCGGTCATGGGAGGCCTCGAGGCCACACGCCGCCTGCGCGCCGAGTTCGACGCCGTCGCCATGCCGATCATCGGTCTGTCCGCCGCTGCCTTCACCACGGAGCGCGCCGAGGCACTGGACGCCGGCATGAACGACTTCGTGGTCAAGCCCATCGAGCCCCTGAAGCTGGAGCGCGCCATCCTGCGTGTCGCCGGGAGCCGACGTGCCTGACTCCCGCCGGCAGGCGAGCGAGAGCTTGACAAAGGTCCCATCTTGAAACCGAAAAACACAATCGCATGACCCCTCACGACTCGTCTGCCACCCAGCCCGCCAGTCAGCGATCGGGCCCGCTCGCGGGTGTGCGGGTCATCGATCTGTCGGCCGTGCTGATGGGCCCGTATGCGACGCAGATACTGGCCGATCACGGCGCCGACGTGATCAAGGTCGAGTCACCGGGCGGTGGCGACTCGACACGCCAGATCGGTCCGGCACGCCACCGCGGCATGGGCCCGCTGTTCCTGAACCTGAACCGCAGCAAGCGCAGCGTGGTGCTCGACCTCAAGCAACCCGAGGGCTTGGAGGCGATGCAGCGGCTGCTGTCGGGCGCCGATGTGTTCATGCACAACTTGCGGCCTGCATCGATCGACGCGCTGGGTCTGGGTTACGAGGCCGTCGAAGCCATCCGGCCCGGCATCATCTGGTGCGGCATGTACGGCTATGGCGAGAGTGGCCCCTATGCGGGGCGGCCCGCCTACGACGATCTGATCCAGGGCGCGGTGGGAATCGCCGACCTGCAGGCGCGCGCCGGGCAAGGAGAGCCGCGCTACGTGCCGCTTGTCCTCGCCGACCGCATGGCCGGGTTGCACGCCGTGCACAGCATTTCGATGGCGCTGTTCGCGCGTGAGAAGACTGGTCGCGGCTGCCGCATCGACGTGCCGATGTTCGAGACCCTGGCGAGCGTCGTGCTCGGCGATCACCTGTACGGGCAGACCTTCGAGCCTCCCGAAGGCGAGACCGGTTATGTGCGCCTGCTCTCGCCCGGGCGCCGCCCCTACGCGACGCGCGACGGCTACATTTGTGCGCTCGTCTACAACGACGGCCAATGGAGGCGCTTCCTGGCAGCGATCGGGCGCGACGACCTGCTGCAGGACGCGCGCTTCGCCGACCTCGCCAATCGCACGCACCACATCGACCACGTCTACGCCTTTCTGGGCGACACGCTGGCCGGGCGCGGCAGCGCCGAGTGGCTCGCCCTGTTCGACGCCATCGACGTGCCGGCCACGCCGCTGAACAGCGTGGACAGCCTGCTCGATGACCCGCACATCCGGGCGGTGGGCCTGGTGCCCAGCGTCGAGCATCCGAGCGAAGGCACGCTGCGCATGCCGCGCGTGCCGGTCGACTGGAGCGACCACCGGCCCGGCGCCATCGAGCCGGCGCCGCGCCTGGGTGAACATACCGAGTCGGTGCTGCAGGAATGCGGCTATGGTGCGCAGCGGATCGCTGCGCTGTTGAAAAGCGGCGCCGCATGGGCGAGCGCACCGGAGGCCAAGCCATGAGTCAATCAACGATGGGCGTCAAGCGCCTGGCCGGCGCGGTCGGTGCCGAGATTTCGGGGCTCGATCTGCGTGAGCCGCTGACCGCGGAGCAGAGCGCCGCGCTGCGGCGCATCTGGCTCGAGCACGGCGTGGTGTTCCTGCGCGACCAGCACATCACGCCGGAGCAGTTTCTGGCCTTTGCGCAAGCCATCGGCACGCCGGTGGAGTACCCGTTCGTCAACGGCATTCCGGGCTACCCGTACATCATCGAAGTCAAGAAACTCGAACACGAACGGGTCAACTTCGGCGGTGTGTGGCACAGCGACACGGCCTACCTTGACCTGCCGCCGATGGCGACGCTGCTGCTCGCGCGCGAGGTTCCGCCGCAGGGCGGCGACACCCTGTTCGCCAACCAGGTGGCGGCCTACGACGCACTGTCAGACGGCATGAAGCGGCTGCTCGACGGCCTGCGCTGCGTCAACAGCTCGGCCAAGGCCGACACCTCGCGCACGCGCGAGGACCGCATCGCCGAAGGCGGCCGCGGCGACCGGCGCGAATACAGCGTCGAGCATCCGGCCGTGCGTGTGCATCCCGAAACCGGGCGGCGCGCGCTGTACATGAACTCGGCGCACACGGTGCGCTTCGCCGGCATGACGGAAGATGAAAGCGCCCCCCTGCTGCGCTTTCTTCACAAGCACCAGAAGAAGGAAGAGTTCACCTGCCGCTTCCATTGGCAGGCGGGCTCGATGGCGCTGTGGGACAACCGCTGTGCGCAGCATTACCCGATCAACGACTACCACGGTCATCGCCGCGTGATGAACCGCATCACGCTGGCAGGCGACGTACCGCAAGGCCCGTCGGCGGGCGCGGCGATCTGAACCGCCGCCGCGCGCGCAGCGTCCGTTCTTGAACGCCCGGGGCCTGCCGACCAGCAGGCCGCCGAGACCCCACGGTCACACCGACTGGCCTGCGGTTCGCAACACCCGTTGCAGCGCATCCAGCACCACGGCGCGCGCCTTGTGCTGCGGGTCGTGGCCGACGCCGGGCAGGGCGCTGACCTCCAGCGCCATCACGCCGTTCTCGATCAGGGCGCGAGCGCTGGGCTGCCAGCCGTAGTCGTCGCCTTGCCCGAACACCGCGCTCACCGGGCAGCGCACCGCGCCGATCTGTTCCGCCATCGACCAGCCGACCGCATCGTCGGTGGACCACGGTTCGTACCAGGCCCAGAACATCGAATCGGTCTTGTCGCCGTGGTGGCGCATCAGCCGTTCGCGCAGGCCGCCGTGCTCGAAGGCCTGGCGCGCGCCGGCCATCGCCCGCACCATGTGCAGGTCGAGCGCGATCGTCGGCGAGCAGGCGCAAACCGCGCGCACGATCTCGGGGTGTGCCGCCGCGGCCAGCACCGCCATCGCGCCACCGTCGCTGTGCCCGAACAGCACCGCGCTGCCGATGCCGAAGTGGCGTAACAGGTCGCCGAACACCGGGCCGGCCTCTTCATGCCGATAGGCCCGCACGCGGCCCGCGGTGAGCGCGTCCGAACCCCCGTAGCCCCAGCGGTCGTACGACAGCACCGGCATGCCCGTGGCGGCCGCGATCGCCTCGGGCAGGTCCTTCCAGGTGCTGGTGCAATCGAGCCCGCCGTGCAGCATCACGACCACGGGTCGCGCGCTGTCGATCCGGCCCCAGGTCCTGGCGCTGAGGCGGTGACCACCGGCGGTGAACTGATGCTCCTGCACGGGTGGAGGCCGCATCAGTACGACTTCGGCAGCCCGAGCACGTGCTCGCCGATGTAGTTCAGCAGCATCTCGTTGTTGATCGGCGCGATCTCGAGCAGCCGGATCATCGGCCACAGCGTGACGACGTCGTAGTCGCGGTCGAAGCCGTAGCCGCCGTGGGTCTGCAGCGCCGCCTCGACCGCCGCGACCGCGGCGCGCGAGGCCAGCAGCTTGGCCATGTTGGCGTGGGCGCCGGCGTCCTCGCCGCTGTCGAAGCGGTCGGCGGCGTCGTAGGTCATCAGCCGCGCGGCTTCGAGTTCGGCCTTGGCCAGCGCCATGCGGTGCTGCAGCGCCTGATAACTGCCGATCGGTTTGCCGAAGGGCTTGCGGTCCTTCGAATACGCCACGCCCTTGGCCAGCGCGTAGTCGCCCAGGCCCAGCGCAGCGCCGGCCGCCAGCAGGCGCTCGGAGTTCAGGCCCTCGAACATCAGCTTGGCGCCCTTGCCGGGCTCGCCGATCAGGCCGTCGGCAGCGACCTTGACGTTGTCGAAGAACACCATGTACTGGCGCTCCGCGGTCTCGACCTGAATGTTGAGCTGCTTCAGCGTGATGCCCGGCGCTTTCATGTCGACGACGAACAGCGAGATTCCCTCGGTGCGGTGCTTCACTTCACCGGCCTTGGTGGTGCGCGCCACCACCAGCATGATGTCGGCGTCGCGCGCGCCGGAGATGAAGACTTTCTGGCCGTTCAGCGTCCAGCCGCCGTCGCCGTTTGGCGTGGCCAGGGTCGTCATCGCGAAGCTGTTGGTGCCGGCGTTCGGCTCGGTGATCGCGAAGCACATCTTCAGCTCGCCGGTGCAGGTCGGCGTCACGTACTTGGCGATCTGCTCGCGCGTGCCGTGGCGCACGATCGGCACCCGGCCGAGGCCGGTGACGACGAGGAACAGCGTCGGCACGCCGGCCAGCGCCAGCGCCTCGTTGAGCGCGGTGATCTCGAGCACACCGCCACCCGAGCCGCCGTATTCCTCGGGGATCGACAAGCCCAGCAGGCCGAACTTGCCCAGGGCCTGCCAGAGCTCCTCGGGGAAGCGGTCTTCCTTGATGCACTGCAGGATGTAGCTGCGCGGGTACTGCGCAGTGACACCGCGCGTGGCTTCCTGGATGTCGCGCACCCGGGCCTGGATCATGGACGACGCGGTCTTGCGGCCGGCTGGCGTGCTAACGGTGTTCATTCGGAATCCTTTCGAGGTCGTTCGGCAGGTCGTGTGAAGTGTGCAGGGTCAGAAGGCCAGGTCGGCGGGCACCGGCACCGGGTGGTCGAGCAGCATCTGCGCATAGGCCTTGCCTTGCGAGTCCATGCGCACCGAGGCAATGCCACCGCCGCCCAGGGCCTCATGCAGCATGAAGTTCAGCGACTGCGTGCCCGGCAGGTCGTAGCGTTGGACCTTGCCGAGCACAAGGTGCGCGAACCAGTGGGCCACCGCCTCTTCGGTGATCGCGGCGCGGATGTAGGGCAGGAATTCGGGACGGCGCGCGATGATGCCGATGTTGGCCGCATCACCCTTGTCGCCGCTGCGGCCCCAGGCCAGTTGCACCAGCGGCACGCTGCGCGTGCCGCGTGCGAAGGCGTCGGGCGGCGGCAGCGGGCCGCCCACGGCCGGCAGCGCCTCGAGGTCGAACGGCTTGCCGGCGAGTTGCGGCGCGGTGACCTTTTGCGCTCCCATGTCGATGCTGACACCGAGCTGCGACTTCGGTACCAGGCACGAGAACAGCCGCACCACCGGCTGCACCTTGGGCCGGCCGCCGGTGAAGCCGGTGATCGCCGGCGACGACATCAGCGCCATCGGCGCGACCTCGCGCGAGAACAGCTCCAGCGCGTCTTTCAGCGGATGGCGCACGCCGACCTTGAGCATCACCTCGCGCGCCGCGCTGCGCGCCCGCGCGCCATAGGTGTCCTCGGCGCCGATCGCCTCGACGCTGACCTCGGTGAAGTCGGGCCAGCCGCGTTCGCGGTAATGGCGCCGCATGCGCGCCAGCATCGCGGCGCCGGTGCGCCGCGCCTTCGCGCCGGCGTCGATGCCGCCGATCATGAACAGGCTCATCGCGCGAAAGCCGTCGGCGTAGGTAAGGCTGGCCTTGGCCTGGTCGGTGGGCGCTCGGCCGCGTGCACCCTTGACCTCGACCCGGTCGGGTCCGGCCTGCGTCAGCGTCACGGCGGTGAAGTCGCAGACTACGTCGGGCAGGATGTAGGCGCGCGGGTCGCCGATCTCGTAGAGCATCTGCTCGCCCACCGTCGAGGGGCAAATCAGCCCGCCCGTGCCGGCCGGTTTGGTGATGACGAAGCTGCCGTCGGCGCGGCACTCGGCGATCGGGAAGCCCATGTCGTCCCAGCCCGGAACGCTCGCCCAGTCGGTGTAATTGCCGCCGGTGGCCTGGGTGCCGCATTCGATCAGGTGGCCGGCCAGGCTGCCCTGCGCCAACTGGTCCAGATCGTCGGCTTTCCAGCCGAAGCGCGCGATCAGTGGCGCCAGCGTGACGGCGCTGTCGACGCAGCGGCCGGTGACGACGATGTCGGCGCCGGCGGCCAGCGCCGCGGCAATCGGGAACGCGCCCAGGTAGGCATTGGCGCTCATCACCTTGGCCGGGAAGGCTGCGCCGGAGAACATCTCCTGCACGCCGGCGGCGCGCATGGCCTCGACCTGCGGCATCAGGTCGTCGCCGAGCACGGCGGCGATCTTCAGCTCCACGCCTTCGGCCTGCGCGGCGGCCACCAGCGCGTCGCGGCACGCGGAAGGGTTGACGCCGCCGGCGTTGGCGATGACCTGGATGCCGCGCGCCTTGATCTGCTTCATCAGCGGCTTCATCGTCGCGACGAAGTCGGGCGCGTAGCCCTGGGTCGGGTCCTTGGCCTTGGCGCGGATCAGCAGCGACATCGTGATCTCGGCCAGGTAGTCGAAGACCAGCACGTCGATGTCGCCGCGTTCGACGAGTTGGGCCGCGGCGAACTCGGTGTCGCCCCAGAAGCCGGAAGCGCAGCCGATGCGGAGGGTGTCTTTGCTCATGGGTCTTGTCTCCTGGAAAGGGAAGCGGTCTCGCGGCCCGGCCTAGGCATCGCCGCGCGGCCAGAAGATGCGCCAGATGCCCTTGGCCGTGGCGCAGACGCGGCCCTGTGCGTCGAACAACTGGCCCTCGGCGAAGGCCACGCTGCGGCTGGCGCGCACGACCTTGCCGCGGGCCTCGAAGTGATCACCGCTGGCGGCTTCGACGTAGCTGATGTCGAGGTTGATCGTCGACTGGCGCAGTCGCTGCGGGTCGATGCCGCGCATCTCGGGGCGCGCGAGCAGCGACGAGGCGATCGCGCAACCGAGCGCGCCGTCGAACATGTAGGCGATCACGCCGCCGTTGAGCACGCTGTCGGAGCCGCCGCCGCCGCGCTGCGTGGCCATCACCTGCGGCAGCCGCACGGCGGCCTCGCCGACGCCCACCACGTCGACCTCCAGGCCCTGTGCGCGCATAAAGGTGCTGTTGCCCCAGCGTTTCCAGAACGCATCGACGACATGCTGGGGCAGGGGGGTGTCGGTCACGGCTCGAACTCCGATTCAAGAGGCCAGATCGAGCGCACGGATGCGCTCCACGTGCGCCAGCAGCGAACGCTTCGCCATCGGCCACAGATTCCTCGGCGTGTCGGCATAGGCCAGCGCCACCCAGTCCTCGGACTCGCCCTCGGGCTTCGCGCGCATCGCGGCGATCACCTTGGCTTCGCGACCCAGGCGGTGTGCCTTGAGCCGGGCGATGGTGTCAGCGGCCGAGCCCATCACGTGGCCGTGCGCGGGCAGGATGAAGCGGATGGCGTCGCCGCCGCACGCCGCGCTCAGCGCGTCGAG